>NZ_CP007153.1:0-5429369 GCF_001598115.1 Streptomyces sp. AgN23 | reverse complement strand
CCGTCTCCTGGCTGACCGAGCTGGCCGCCCATCGGGCCGGTGCGGCGGTCAAGTCGGAGCTGCGGCTGCGGCTGGTGGAACGGGCCGTGCGGCTCGGGCCGAGCTGGCTGGACTCCCAGCGGACCGGTGAACTGACCACCCTCGCCACCCGGGGCATCGACGCGCTGGACGACTACTTCGCGCGCTATCTGCCCCAGTTGGGGCTGGCCGTGGTGGTGCCGGTGGCGGTGCTCGCCCGGATCGTCACCGCGGACTGGATCTCCGCGCTGATCATCGTCGCCACCCTGCCGCTGATCCCGCTGTTCATGATGCTCATCGGCTGGGCCACCCAGTCCCGGATGAACCGCCAGTGGCGGTTGCTGTCCCGGCTGTCCGGGCACTTCCTCGATGTCGTCGCCGGACTGCCGACCCTCAAGGTCTTCGGCCGGGCGAAGGCCCAGGCCGCCTCGATCCGCGCGATCACGGCCGACTACCGGCGAGCCACGCTCAAGACGCTGCGGCTGGCCTTTCTGTCCTCCCTGGCCCTGGAACTGCTCTCCACCGTGTCCGTCGCCCTGGTCGCGGTCGACATCGGCATGCGGCTGGTGCACGGCGAGATGGACCTCTACACCGGGCTGGTGGTGCTGGTGCTCGCCCCCGAGGCGTATCTGCCACTGCGGCAGGTGGGCGCGCAGTACCACGCGGCGGCGGAGGGGCTGGCGGCGGCGGACGAGGTGTTCGCGGTGCTGGAGCGCGAGCCCTCGAACACGGGCGGTTCGCCGGCCCCCGATGCCCGGGCGGTCCCCGATGCCCGGGCGGCCCTCGATCCCCGGAGCGCCGCGCTCACGCTGGACGGGCTGGTGGTCCGCCACCCCGGGCGCAGTGAACCATCCCTCGCCCGGACCTCGCTCGAGATTCGCCCGGGGGAGACGGTCGCCGTCGTGGGTCCCAGCGGTGCCGGGAAGTCGACGCTGCTGAACGCCGTGCTGGGCTTCGCGACACCGGACGAGGGCCGGGTGCTGATCGGAGGCCGCGACCTGGCCGTGCTGGACCCGGAGAGCTGGCGGCGCCAGATCGCCTGGGTGCCCCAGCGCCCGTATCTCTTCGCCGGGACGATCGCGGAGAACGTCCGGCTGGCCCGGCCGGACGCCGATGACGCGGCGGTACGGGCCGCCCTGCGGGACGCGGACGCGCTGCGCTTCGTCTCCGCGCTGCCGGACGGGATCGAAGCCCGGCTCGGCGAGATGGGCGCGGGGCTCTCCGCGGGCCAGCGGCAACGGATCGCCCTGGCGCGCGCCTTCCTGGCCGACCGGCCGGTGCTGCTTCTGGACGAGCCGACGGCGAATCTGGACGGTGAGACGGAGGCGTCGGTAGTGGAGGCGGTGCGGCGGCTGGCCGAGGGCCGCACGGTGCTGCTGGTGGTCCACCGCCCGGCGCTGCTTCCACTGGCTGACCGCGTGCTGCGGCTGCCGGGGCCGGCCGCTTCTGGTGGGCTGGGCCACCTGTCCGATGCTTCTGGTGGACCGGTCCTCTTGCCGGCCGCTTCTGGTGGTCCGGGACTGCTGCCCGACGTTTCCGGTGGACCGGTCCTCCTGCCCGCCGCTGGGCGCGAGTTGGCGGTGGGCGGCGTGCGCCCGGGGCCGACCGTCTCTCTCCGGCCCGTGACCGCGCCGGGCGGACCGGTCCCGTCGCATCGCTCGGCCGCACGTCCGCGCCGGGGCGCGCTGGCTCGGGTGCGGGGCGCCGCACGTGGCGGGCGGGGCCGGTTCGGGCTGGCGCTGCTGCTCGGGAGTCTGGCCCTGCTGAGTGCGGTCGGGCTGATGGCCGTCTCCGGTTGGCTGATCTCCCGCGCGGCGCAGCAGCCGCCCGTCCTCTATCTGATGGTGGCGGTCACCGCGACCCGGGCGTTCGGGATCGGCCGGGCCGTCTTCCGCTACGCCGAGCGCCTGGTCTCGCATGACGCCGTGCTGCTGGTGCTGGCCGAGCTGAGGGTCGCCGTCTACCGGCGGCTCGAACGGCTGGCGCCCGCGGGGCTCGGCCGGACGCGCCGCGGCGATCTGCTCTCCCGGCTGGTGGCCGATGTGGACGCAGTCCAGGACTACTTCCTGCGCTGGCTGCTGCCCGTCGGCACCGCGCTGACCGTCGGTGTGGCCTCGGTGGGCTTCCTCACCTGGGTGCTGCCCGAGGCGGGGGCCGTGCTGGCGGCGGGGCTGCTGGTGGCGGGGGTCGCGGTGCCCCTCGTGTCCGGGGCGCTCGCACGGCGGGCGGAGCGCCGACTGGCACCGGCGCGCGGTGCCCTGTCGGCGCAGGTCGTCGATCTGCTCGCGGGGGCCGCCGAGTTGACCGTCGCGGGCGCGCTGCCGCGTCGGCTGGACGCGGTGCGCCGGGCCGATGGGGTGCTCACCCGGATCGCCCGGCGGGCCGCGGCCGCCGCCGGTACCGGCGCCGGGCTGTCCGCACTGGTCTGCGGACTGACCGTGACGGCGGCGGCATGGGTGGGGGTGCCGGCCGTGGCGGACGGCCGGATCCACGGAGTGTGGCTGGCGGTCGTGATGCTGACCCCGCTCGCCGCCTTCGAGGCCGTCGCGGGGCTGCCGCTCGCGGTGCAGCACCGGCAGCGGGTGCGGCGGGCCGCGGAGCGGGTGTACGAGGTGCTGGACGAGCCGCTTCCGGTGCGCGAGCCCGACGAGGCGCGGCGCGAGGAGGCGCCCGGTGCGCCGTATCCGCTGGTGCTGCGCGGGATCACCGCCCGTCACCCCGGGCAGTGTGCCCCCGCGCTGGACGGGTTCGGCCTGGAGTTGCGGCCGGGCCGCCGGGTCGCGGTCGTCGGCCCGTCGGGGGCGGGCAAGAGCACGCTCGCCCAGGTGCTGCTCCGCTTCCTGGACATCGAGGGCGGCACCTACAGCCTGGCGGGCCGGGACGCCGCCGGTCTGGACGGGGACGCGGTGCGGCGACTCGTCGGTCTCTGCGCCCAGGACGCCCATGTCTTCGACAGCTCGCTGCGCGAGAACCTGCGGCTGGCGCGCCCCGACGCGAGCGATGACGAGCTTCGCGCGGCGCTGGCCGGGGCCCGGCTGCTGGACTGGGTGGACGGGCTGCCGGACGGCCTGGACACGCTCGTCGGCGAGCAGGGCGCACGCCTCTCCGGCGGCCAGCGGCAGCGGCTGGCGCTGGCCCGCGCGCTGCTGGCGGACTTCCCGGTGCTGGTGCTGGACGAACCGGCCGAGCACCTGGACCTGCCCACGGCCGACGCGCTGACGGCCGACCTGCTGTCGGCGACCCAGGGGCGCACCACCGTCCTGATCACGCACCGGCTGGCGGGCCTGGACGCGGTGGACGAGGTGATCGTGCTCGACGGGGGCCGGGCCGTCCAGCGCGGGACGTACGAGGAACTGGCCTCGGCCGACGGGCCGTTCCGCCGGATGCTGGAGCGCGAGACCGCGGAGGACGGAGCCCTGGAAAGCGGAGTCCTGGTGGCCGCCGGGCACCAGGGCGCCGGGCACTTGGGCGCTGGCTAGGCGCCCCTGTCCGGCGGATCGTCGCGGACCCGCGACGCCTGCCCGGCGGCCCCGGCTAGGGCCGGGAGTCGCCTCCCCGGCACCGCTGCGAGGCGCCCTGGCAGCAGGTGGCGCGGGCCTCGGTGCCAGCCTGCAGTGGGGCACGGCACGAGCTGTCGTGGGCTACGGCGCCTGCTGTCGCGGGGGGTACGGCAGCAGATGGAGCGGGTCTCGGCAACGGCCGCAGCAGGCCACGGCGCCTGCTGCCGTGGGTTACGGCACCAGGTGGGGGCATGGGGTCTGGTGCCAGGCGGCGCGGGCCCCGGTAACGGTCGCAGCGGGG
Source organism: Streptomyces sp. AgN23 (assembly GCF_001598115.1). NCBI lineage: Bacteria > Bacillati > Actinomycetota > Actinomycetes > Kitasatosporales > Streptomycetaceae > Streptomyces > Streptomyces sp. AgN23. The sequence continues at coordinate 5,425,550 of NZ_CP007153.1, read as the reverse complement.
CACGGCAGCAGATGCCGCAGGCCACGGCAGCAGACGGCGCGGACCACGGCACGAGCCGCCGCGGGCTACGGTGCCTGCTGCCGTGGGTTACGGCATCAGATGGGGGCATGGGGTCTGGTGCCAGGCGGCGCGGGCCCCGGTAACGGTCGCAGCGGGGCACGGCAGCAGATGCCGCAGGCCACGGCAGCAGACGGCGCGGACCACGGCACGAGCCGCCGCGGGCTACGGCGCCAGACGGGCTCGGGGTTCGGCAGCAGGCGGTGCGGGCTACGGCCCTGCTGCCGCGGGGGTACGGTGCCAGACGGGCGCGGACCACGGCACGAGCCGCCGCGGGGCCTCGGTGCCAGCCTGCAGCGGGGCAGGCACGAGCTGTCGTGGGCTACGGCGCCTGCTGTCGCGGGGGTACGGTGCCAGACCGGCTCGGGTCCGTTAGGAGACGGCGGGAGCCTCGGCAACGGTCGCAGCGGGCCACGGCGCCAGTTCGCAGCAGCCACGGCGCCAGCTGTCGCGGGGTCGACACCAGACGGCACGGGCCACGGCAATGGCCGGAGCGGGCCACGGCATCAGATGCCGCGGGCCACGGCGTCGGACGGGCCCGGGGCCAGGCACCGGACGCCGCGGGCCTCGGTGCCAGCCCGCAGCGGGCCTTGGGCCTAGCGGTGCCTGCCGACCGATGCCGCAGGGGCCAGTCGACCGTTGCGCAGGCGACGAAGATCCACCGGACCGGGCTCAGCGCGAACAGAGCGGCGTTCATCTGCGCCAGTCGTTAGGCTCGACGGCATGGCGGCCGCTGCGCCCTCCCCCGACCCCCTGGACGTGGCCGCGGAGGCGACCCGGGGTCTGCGTGGGCTGTCCACCGAGCTCACGGCGAGGCTGCCGCGGCTGCTGGAGGCGATGCGTTCGCTCGGCGACGGGCCGGACGCGCATACCGTCCTCGACCGGATCGTGCGCACCGCGGCCGAGCTGGTGGGTGCCCGCCGCGCCGCGATCGGGGTGCACCACGCCGACGGCGATGCCGCCGGGGGGCAGGGCCTGGCCGATGTGGTCACCTACGGCGAGACCGAGACCGAGACCGAGACCGAGACCGGCACCGGCACTGAGACCGACCGGGAGCGGTGCGCGGAGCTGCTGGCCGACGCACAGCGCACCGGAACGCCGTCGGCCACCCGGCCGCAGGGCTCGTATCTCAGCGTTCCACTGCGGGTCGGGGAGGAGGTCTTCGGCACCCTCTGCCTCGCGGGGAAGCGGGACGGCGGTCCGTTCACCGAGTCCGACCGGCAGCTGGTCGAGGTGCTGGCGACCGAGGCGGGGATCGCCATCGGCCACACCCGCGTCCAGGGGGCAACCCGGCAGCGCGAGCGCTGGATCGAGGGGTCGGTGGCCGTCACCCAGGCGCTGCTGTCCGGCGACGCCGGGGAAGGGCCCGCCGTGGTCGCCGAGAAGATCCGGGAACTCGCGGACGCGGTGGTGGGGATCGTGCTGCTGCCGGAGGAGGGCGAGGGCGGACTGAAGGTCGCGGCGGTGGCCGCCGATGAGCGGTCGGGGCTGCTCGGCGCCGTACTTCCGGCTCGCTCCCCGGCCGTGCCGAGGCTGCTGGCCGGACAGCCGGTCGTCATCGAGGACCCGGCCGCCGACCCGCTGCTCGGCACCGGCGTCCCCGGGCGTTACGGGCCGAGCCTGATGGTCCCGCTGAGCAGTGGGGACCGGGTGGTCGGCGTGCTGGCCACCGCGCGCGAGCGCGGCGCCCGCCCGTTCACCGTCACCGAGCGCACGCTGGCCGCCCAGTTCGCGGCGCAGGCGGCGGTCGCGCTGGTGCTCGCCGAGGCGCAGCGCGACCGGGAGCGGCTCGCGGTCCTCGAGGAGCGCGACCGGATCGCCCGCGATCTCCACGACCTTGTCGTCCAGCGGCTCTTCGCGACCGGGATGCTGCTGGAGAGCGCGGAGCGCCAGTTGGACGCGCCGGAGGTGCGGGAGCGGATCGAGCGGGCCGTCGAAGAACTGGGCGCCACCATCCAGGAGGTGCGGACGGCGATCTACGCGCTGCAGCAGACCCCGCCGGAGACGCCGCCCGGGCTGCGCGGCCGGGTGCTGCGGGAGGTCAGGGCGGCCGCCGTGCCGTTGGGCTTCCAGCCGTCCCTGACCTTGGTGGGACCGGTGGACTCCCGGGTCGGCACGGCGACCGGCGCCCATCTCGTCGCGGCGCTGCGCGAGGCGCTGTCCAACGCCTTCCGGCACGCGCGGGCGGAGCGGATCGAGGTGGTCGTGGACGCCACCGGGCGGCTTGCGGACGGGCGACCGTCGGTGCGGCTGACCGTCGCGGACGACGGGGTGGGCGTGCCCGCGGGCGGGCGGCGCAGCGGTCTGACGAACCTGGTGCGGCGGGCCGAGGCGCTGGGCGGCTCGAGCGGCGTCGGGCCCGGGCTCGGGGAGGGCGGGCGCGGTACGGCGGTGGTGTGGGAGGCGCCATTGCCGAGCGAGGGCGCCTGACGCCGCCGTGCGTCTGGCGTCGCCGCAGCCCGATGTCGCTATGTGCCTGACGGCGGGCTGCGTGCCTGCGTCTGGCGCCGCGGTACGCCTGCGTCTGCCGTGCGTCTGACGCCTCGGTACGTCTGCCACTGCCATGCGCGTGACGCCGCCGTGCGCCTGCGGCTGCCGTGCGCGTGGCTGCGCGGTATGCCTGCGGCTGCCGTGCGCGTGACGCCGCCCAGCGCCTGACGGCGGGCTGCGTGCCTGCGTATGCCGTCGAGCGCCTGGCGCCGTCGTGTGCCTGCGGCTGCCGCACGCGTGGCGCGTCGCCGCAGGGCGAGGGTGATGCCCGGCGGGCCACTGTGTGCCCGACACGCCGCTGTGGGGCGCTGGTTGTCGCCCGCCCGGCCCAACGCCTCACCTACGCGGGCCAACTAGCGCGCCGTCGGAGTGCGGTGCGTGGTGGCCGACGGTGGGATGAGGCTCGCGGGCCGTTCGGACCTTCGTATCCCATCGCCCTCCGCGACAGATGTGGCCCGACCGCGGGGAAGGAAGTCATGACGTGAACAGCCAGAGTCCCACTCCCAAGCGATCCCGGGCGCGCCGCCGGGTCCTCTTCGCCACCCTTGCTGCGGCGAGCCTCACCGGCCAGGTGTTGACCATGTCCCCCGCCGCTCAGGCGGACGACACCCTGGGCGGCGGCCGTCCCAAGCCGCCCCGGCCGCCGTCCATCATCCACGGGGTCCAGGAGTTCACCGCGGACGGCACCTTCACGCCTCCCGCGGGCGTCACCTCGGTGCACATCCAGGCGTGGGGAGCGGGCGGCGGTGGCGGCGGCGGTGGTGGCGGCGCCAGCGCCACGCTGACCGGCCTCGGCGGCACCGGCGGAGGCGGCGGATCCGGCGGCTTCACGTGGTGTGTCATCCCGGTCACGCCGTTCGCCACCTACTCGGTGGACCTGGGTACCGCCGGCGGCGCCGGTGGTGCCGGTGGCGGTGGCCCCGTGGGCGGCAACCCGGGTGGGAACGGCGGCGCCGGCGGGCCGGGCACTGCGACGACGCTGACCTCCAGCAGCGGCGTCCAGCTCATCGCCGGTGGCGGCACGGGCGGCACGGGCGGTGGCGGTGGTACGGCCGCTCCGGGCACTCCGGGCACCGGCGGTACTGGCGGCACCGGCGCCTGCAACAGCCTTTCCGTGGTGAACCGCACCGGTGAGAACGGGGCGTCCGGTGCCGACGGCGGCGAGGGCGGCGACGCGGTCGACGGCATCGTCGAGCTGCCCCCGACGAACACCAGCGCGGGCGGCGGCGGCGGCGTCGGCGGCCCCGGTGGCAACACCCCGGGCAGCGCGGGCTCCCCCGGTACCCCCGGCGGCAACGGCTACCTGGTCTTCTTCTGGTAAACGCGGTCGGTAAACGCGGTCGTGCGAACCGCCGCCCCCCGGCCCCACGGCCGGGGGGCGGTCACGTGCGCTTCAGCCCGCCAGGATCCGCTCGATGACGGCGGCGACGCCGTCCTCGGTGTTGGCGCCCGTGCGGTGGGTGGTCGCGGCGAGCACCTCCGGATGGGCGTTGGCCATCGCGTAGGAGGTGCCCGCCCACATCAGCATCTCCAGGTCATTGGGCATGTCGCCGAACGCAACGACCTCCGCGGCGGAGATCCCGCGCTCGGCACAGCACCGGGCCAGCGTGCTGGCCTTGCTGACCCCGAGCCCGCTGACCTCCAGCAGGGCGGACGGGCTGGAGCGGGTGAAGTCGCCGTAGTCTCCTGCCACCGAGCGGGCCAGCCGCAGGAAGGCGTCGGGCGCCAGCTCGGGGTGGTGGGCGAGCAGCTTGAGGACCGGCATGTCGGCGTGCGCGAATCCGTCGTGCAGCAGCTTCTCGGCGGGGGCGACGATCGCGCCCGGGTCGAGGTGGAACGGCGGGTACTCCGCTTCGTAGAAGATCCCGCCGCTGCGCTCGACCGCGAAGGACGTGCCGGAGGCCGCCTCGCGCAGCGCCTCGACGACGGCGAGGGCCTGGTCGGCGGCGAGCGGGCGGACCTCGATCGGCAGCCCGCCTCGGTGCAGATCGACCACGGCGGCGCCGTTGGCGCAGATCGCCAGGCCGTGGCCGTGCACATGGGCGCTGACGACGCCCATCCAACGGGCGGGGCGGCCGGTGACGAAGAACACCTCGATGCCCGCCCGCTCGGCCGCCGCGAGCGCCGCCACGGTGCGGTCGGAGACCGTCTTGTCGTTCTGCAGCAGGGTGCCGTCGAGGTCGGTGGCGATCAGCCGGGGTCGGGCCGGGGCCGGGTGGGAAGGCTCTGGGGCCGGGGTGTTCGGCCGCTCGGTCGCAGGGGTCACGGCAACCATCCTCCCGCATATGCCGCTCATTGGTGCCGGGGCTGTGCTCGTGTGGGTCCTTGGGCGCCGTCACGGGACGTCCCGAGGCGCTGTCCCAGGTGTCCCGCCCGTACGGCGTTGATCTCGGTACGGCGTTGATCCCGGTACGGCGTTGATCTCGGTGTGGCGTTGTCACACCCACCGCTTAGGCTCGCCCCATGCGAGTGAGCACCGTGATCCTGCCCGTCTACCGCTGGTCCGAGCGCGGCCGGGAGATATGGCAGCGCGCCGAGGAGCTGGGTTTCCACGCGGCGTACACCTATGACCACCTGTCCTGGCGCAGCTTTCGCGACGGGCCCTGGTTCGGGGCGGTCCCCACGCTGACGGCGGCCGCGGCGGCGACCTCCCGGCTGCGGCTGGGCACCCTGGTCACCTCCCCGAACTTCCGGCATCCGGTGACGCTGGCCAAGGAGCTGATCACGCTGGACGACGTGTCCGGCGGGCGGATCACCCTCGGCATCGGCGCGGGCGGTTCCGGCTTCGACGCGACGGCGCTGCTGCGGGGCGCCGAGGAGCCGTGGTCGCCCCGCGAGCGGGCAGACCGCTTCGGTGAGTTCGTCGAGCTGCTCGACCAGCTGCTGACGCACGATGTGGTGACGCGCGAGGGCACCCACTACAGCGCCCACGAGGTGCGCAACATCCCCGGCTGTGTGCAGCGGCCGCGGCTGCCGTTCGCGGTGGCCGCCACCGGTCCGCGCGGGCTGCGGCTCGCGGCGCGATACGGCCAGGCGTGGGTGACCACGGGCGACCCGAAGATCTCCGAGACCGGCACCCCGGCCGATTCGCTGGCCGCCATCGCCGGTCAGATCGAGCGGCTGGGCCAGGCGTGCGCGGAGGCCGGACGGGACACCGGCGAGCTCGGCAAGATCATGCTCACCGGTTTCACCCCGGCGGCCACAGAGCCGCTGAGCTCGGTGGACGCCTTCGTGGACTTCGCGGGACGCCATGCCGAGCTGGGCATCGACGAGATCGTGCTGCACTGGCCGATCCCCGATTCGATCTTCGCGGCCGACCTCGCGACCTTCGAGAAGATCGCCACGGAGGGCGCGGCACAGCTCGCCGGGTAGCGGGCGGCACAGCTCGCGGGATGACGGGCGGCACGGTCGCCGGATAGCCGGCGTGGCACGGACCACCGGATAACCGATAAAGGCCGGGCGCAGATCGCCCTATAAGCGGCAGAATCGGGTATAGAGCCTTTGGCGTCGCGTCACTGGGGAGGCATCCCATGCCGCATACCCGCTATGCCCCGGACCGGGGTCTGACCACCCGCATGGTCACGACAATGTTCTTCATCGGGCTGCTCTATGTGGTCTTCATCGGTGTGCTGCTCGCCCTGTTCAAGGGCGCCTGGCTGCTGATCGTGATCATCGCGGGAGGGCTGTTCGTGGCGCAGTTCTGGTTCAGCGACCGGATCGCGGCGTTCAGCATGGGCGCCCGGGAGGTCACCCCGCAGCAGGCCCCCGAGCTGCACGGTGCGGTGGACCGGCTGTGCGCGCTCGCGGACATGCCCAAGCCCCGGGTGGCCATCGCCGACACCGATGTGCCGAACGCCTTCGCCACCGGCCGCAATCAGCGCAACGCGCTGGTGTGCGCCACCACGGGGCTGCTGCGGCGGCTGGAGCCGGAGGAGCTGGAGGGCGTCCTCGCCCATGAGCTGTCGCATGTGGCGCACCGCGATGTGGTGGTCATGACCATCGCGTCCTTCCTCGGCGTGCTGGCGGGCATCATGACCCGCGCGGCGCTGTGGGGCGGGCTCAGCCGGAGCAGCCGCAACAACAACGTGGGCATCGCGGTGCTGCTCATCCCCCTGATCAGCGCTGTGGTCTATGCGATCAGCTTTCTGCTGACCCGGCTGCTCTCCCGCTATCGCGAGCTGTCCGCCGACCGCGCCGGCGCGCTGCTGACCGGGCGGCCCTCGGCGCTCGCCGCCGCGCTGACCAAGGTGACGGGGCAGATGGCCCGGATCCCGACCCGGGATCTGCGCAAGGTCGAGCCGTTCAACGCCTTCTTCTTCGCGCCCGCGCTCTCCGGGGAGAGCGTCAGCCGGCTGTTCTCCTCGCATCCGACGCTGGAGCGGCGGCTCGATCAGCTCGCCCGCATCTCCACCCAGCTCGGCCAGGCGGGAAGGGGCTGAGCGTGAGGATCTTGGACGCCATCCTGGGCCGCAGCAAGCCGGTGCGCCCCGACCTCGACCGGCTCTTCGGGCTCCCGGGGGCCGCGGTCAGCCTGGAGGCGGGGGCGGGGTTCACCCCGACCGGGCGCGGCTCGGTCTGCTTCGCGAGCGTGGAGGGCGGCGCCTTCTCCCAGCTCCAGCGGGATGTGCGGGAGCTGCTGGACGCGGACACGGACCGGGGCGGGGTGCCCGTGGAGTTCAGCCAGGACGCGTACGGCTACACCTGGCTGCTGGCCCGGCAGCCGCCGGACGATGTGCCCGCCCTGGTGAACGATCTGCACGCGGTGAATTCGCTGCTCCAGGACGGCGGGTTCGGCCCTCAGCTGCTGTGCTCGCTGATCGGCTTCCAGGATCCGGCGGGGCGTTCGCTCGCGCTGGTCTATCTCTACAAGCGCGGCACCTTCTACCCCTTCGCGCCGCTGCCGGGCGCCGCGGAGAAGCGGGACAACGCACTGGAGTTCCAGATGCGGGCGTTGCTCGGGGACGATCTGCGGATCGAGGAGGACCTGAGCCGCTGGTTCCCGGTCTGGGGCGCACCGGGTCTCTGACGGCCCGGCTCCGCCCGGATGAAGCGGCCCGACTCGCTCCGGACGAAGCGGCCCAACTCGCTCCGGGTGAGCCGGGTCCCACTCGCGCCGGGTGAACCGGCCCGACTCGCCCCCGATGCAGCGGCCCAACTCCCCCCTCCCAGTGCGAAGGCGAATCCACGGACCGGACAGGCCCTCAGGCATAGGAATGGGCTCGCGGGGCACCTTCTACCTTCGACATCGCATGCCGGAAGGTGACCTGACGCCCGGGGGAGGGCCGAATGAACTACTTGCGCGGCTTCATCCCATGGATCGCCCTCGCGGTCGTGTCGACGCTCGGCTGGCAGTGGGGCGCCCTGGCCGGGCTGGTGCTGGGTGGTGCGATGCTGGTGCGGGCCCGTAAGGCGGGCATGGCGGCTGACGCCCTCATCCTGGAGTGCAGCACGGTGGCCTTCTTCACCGCGCTGACGATCTGGGCCTTCGCCCGGCCGGACAGTGGACTCAAGGACTACATCGGAGCGCTGGCGCTGAGCTGGCTGGCCGTCACCGCCTGGACGACGCTCGCGGTGGGGCGGCCCTTCACCACCGGTGTCGCCCGCCGCCAGGCACCGCCCGAGGTGTGGGACACCTACGTGTTCAAGCGGATCAATGTGGTGATCACCCGCGCCTGGTCGACCGCCTTCACCCTCTCCGCCGCGGCGATGGTCGTGGTGATCTCCGCCGGTCTGGGCATGGTGGCGGCGCTCGCGGTCCAGTTCGCTGGGTTCGTCCTTCCGGCCCTGTTCACCGCGTGGTACCCAGGATGGGCACGGTCGCGTCTCACCCCGGCCGCACACCGGGCATAAGTCCCCGGAACACCTGTGGATACCCGGGGTAACCCCCGCCCGTCGGGGTCCTTCCCCTACGGGCGCGTCAGACCCGAGGACGAGGGGAATCCCACCGTCAGGAGTGACGCCGCTTGTGGCTCACACCACTACGGTCGAACACGTGACTGTGATCGCCACCGAAAGTCTGAGCAAGCGGTTCCCCCGCGTCACCGCGCTCGACCGGCTCTCCGTCGACATCGCACCAGGAGTAACTGGCCTGGTGGGTGCGAACGGCGCCGGTAAGTCCACGCTGATCAAGATCCTGCTCGGGTTGTCCCCCGCCAGCGAGGGCCGCGCTTCCGTGCTCGGTCTCGATGTGGCCAAGGACGGCAGCGCCATCCGCGAAAGCGTCGGCTATATGCCCGAGCACGACTGCCTGCCGCCCGATGTCTCGGCGACCGAGTTCGTCGTCCACATGGCGCGCATGTCCGGGCTGCCGCCCTCCGCCGCCCGTGAGCGCACGGCCGACACGCTGCGCCATGTCGGCCTGTACGAGGAGCGATATCGTCCCATGGGCGGCTACTCCACGGGCATGAAGCAGCGGGTCAAGCTGGCCCAGGCGCTGGTGCACGACCCCCGCCTGGTCCTGCTGGACGAGCCGACCAACGGCCTGGACCCGGTCGGCCGCGATGAGATGCTCGGCCTGATCCGCCGCGTCCACACCGACTTCGGCATCTCGGTCCTGGTCACCTCGCATCTGCTCGGCGAGCTGGAGCGCACCTGCGACCACGTCGTGGTCATCGACGGCGGCAAGCTGCTCCGCTCCAGCTCCACCAGTGACTTCACCCAGGCGACGGCCTCGCTCGCGGTCGAGGTGACCGACACCACCGACCACCCCGACGGCACCAAGGCGCTGCGCACCGCCCTCGACCGGGCCGGGCTCACCGTCCAGCCCGTCGGTCGCGAGGCCGACGGGACGCCCGGCTCCGACCATGTGCTGCTGGTCGACGTCGCGAGCGAGGAGACGTACGACACGGTCCGCGACACCATCGCCGACCTCGGCCTCGGCCTGGTCCGCATGGAGCAGCGCCGCCACCGCATCGCGGAGATCTTCCGGTCCGACGACGATGCGGACGCCCGGGACGCCCAGGACACCCCGGACGGCACGAAGAAGCCCGCAGGACCGGCCGGCGCAAGCGCACACGGGAACGGAGGTGCCGTCGATGCCGCCTGAGACCGTGACCCAGCAGCGTGCCGACGTCATTCACAACATCGGCTATCGCCACTACGACGGCCCGCGCCTCGGCCGCGCCTACGCCCGCCGCTCGCTCTTCTCCCAGAGCCTGCGTGGCGCCTACGGCCTCGGCCGCTCGGCGAAGTCCAAGGTGGCGCCGATGCTGCTGTTCGCCGTGATGTGCATGCCCGCCGCGATCATCGTCGCGGTGGCCATCGCTACCAAGGTGGACGAGCTCCCCGTCGAGTACACCCGCTACGCGATCATGCTGCAGGCCGTGATCGGCCTGTACACCGCCTCCCAGGCGCCGCAGTCCGTCTCCCGGGACCTCCGCTTCAAGACGATCCCGCTCTACTTCTCGCGTCCCATCGAATCGATGGACTATGTGGTGGCCAAGTTCGCCGCCATGGCCTCGTCGCTGTTCATCCTCACCGGCGCGCCCCTGCTGATCCTCTACGTCGGGGCACTGCTCGCCAAGCTGGACTTCGCCGATCAGACGAAGGGCTTCGCACAAGGACTGATCTCCGTGGCTCTGCTCTCGCTTCTCTTCGCCGGCATCAGCCTGGTCGTCGCCGCGCTCACCCCGCGCCGCGGCTTCGGCGTCGCCGCCGTCATCGCCCTGCTGACCATCTCCTACGGCGCGGTGTCCGCCGTCCAGGCCATCGCGTGGGACCAGGGCAGCACCGGCCCGGTGAGCTGGATCGGGCTGTTCTCGCCGATCACCATCATCGACGGGGTGCAGACGGCCTTCCTCGGTGCCACCTCCTCCTTCCCCGGCGGGGTCGGCCCCGGCACCGGAACCGGGCTCGTCTACGTCCTCGTTCTCCTCGGCCTGATCGCCGGCTCGTACGGGCTGCTGATGCGCCGCTACCGAAAGGTCGGCCTGTGACCACGATCGCCATCGACAACGTCTCCCGCTGGTTCGGGAACGTCGTGGCCGTCAACGACGTGACCATGAACATCGGCCCCGGTGTCACCGGACTCCTCGGCCCCAACGGCGCCGGCAAGTCCACCCTCATCAACATGATGGGCGGCTTCCTGGCCCCCTCCACCGGGTCCGTGACCCTGGACGGCGCCCAGATCTGGCGCAATGAGCAGGCCTACCGCCACATCGGCATCGTCCCCGAGCGCGAGGCGATGTACGACTTCCTCACCGGTCGCGAGTTCGTGATCGCCAACGCCGAGCTGCACGGGCTGCCCGATCCGCGTGGTGCCGCCCGTAAGGCGCTCGACACCGTCGAGATGGACTACGCCGGCTCCCGGAAGATCGCCACGTACAGCAAGGGCATGCGCCAGCGCGTGAAGATGGCCTCCGCGCTGGTGCACGAGCCCTCGGTGCTCCTCCTGGACGAGCCGTTCAACGGCATGGACCCCCGGCAGCGGATGCAGCTCATGGATCTGCTGCGGCGGATGGGCGCGGAGGGCCGCACGGTGCTGTTCTCCTCGCACATCCTCGAGGAGGTCGAGCAGTTGGCGGCGCATATCGAGGTGATCGTCGCGGGCCGACACGCCGCCTCCGGCGACTTCCGCAAGATCCGCCGGCTGATGACGGACCGTCCGCACCGCTATCTCGTACGGTCCAGCGACGACCGCGCGCTCGCGGCCGCCCTGATCGCCGACCCGTCGACCACCGGTATCCAGGTCGACGCGAGCACCGGAGCCGACGGTGGACTCCACATCCAGGCGGTCGACTTCGCCCGCTTCACCGAACTGCTGCCCCGGGTCGCCCGTGACCAGCACATCCGGCTCCTCACGGTCTCGCCCTCCGACGAGTCCCTGGAAAGCGTCTTCTCCTACCTCGTCGCGGCCTGAAAGGAGCCCATAGCGATGTCCTCGCTCTACCACCCCACCGTCGCACGGCTCACCTACCGGGCCCTGCTCGGCCGCCGCCGGGCGCTGATCCTCTTCTCGCTCCCGGGTCTGCTGCTGTTGATCTCGATCGCCGTACGGCTGCTCACCGGAGCCGACGACGAGACGGCCGACGCGATCCTCGGCGGCTTCGCGATGGCCACCATGGTCCCGCTGATCGGCGTGATCGCCGGTACGGGCGCGATCGGCCCGGAGATCGACGACGGCTCGGTCATCTATCTGCTGGCCAAGCCGGTGAAGCGGCCGACGATCATCTTCACCAAGCTGATCGTGGCGATCGGCGTCACGGTCGCCTTCTCCGCCATCCCCACCCTGCTCGCGGGCTTCCTGCTGAACGGCAACGCCAATCAGCTGGCCGTCGGCTACGCCGTCGCCGCCGCCGTGGCCTCGGTCGCCTACAGCGCGGTCTTCCTGCTGCTGGGCACCGTGACCCGGCATGCGGTGATCGCGGGTCTTGTCTACGCCCTGGTGTGGGAGACGTTCTTCGGCAGCCTGGTGGCCGGGGCCCGCAAGCTCAGCGTTCAGCAGTGGGCGCTGGCACTCGGGCAGAAGGTCGCGGACGGCGATGTCATCACGTCGGACGTCGGCCTGGCGACCGGCGTCATCCTGCTGCTGGTCGTGACCGTGGCCGCGACCTGGTTCGCGGGCCGCAAGCTGCGCACGCTGACCCTCGCGGGGGAGGAGTGACCACCGGCGTGGCCCGCGTGACCCGCGTGACCCGCGAGACCCGCGCGATCCGCGTGAGGTGACGCCCGGCGCCCGGGGGTTCGGGTACGCGTTACGGGCGCCAGGGCCTCGTACGCGCCTTACGGCGCCCAGGAGTTCGTGCCCGCCTTACGGCCGCCACCGCGCAGGGACGGCGGAGCGGCCGCCGGTTGTCTCCGCGGTGGCGGCGGTCGTCGTGACGGCCGCCGCCGCGGCGTGTCCGGGGGCTGCGTTGGCCTGGCCCAGGGCGGAGGCCACGGCCGCGGACGAACCGAGCAGGACGGTCGCGGCCACACAGGCCAGGCCACGGCCCAGGGGGCTCGCGGCCGCCGCCATGGCCGCCGGGTGCCGCCTCCCGCCGTGACCCGCGTCCCGTGGGTGGTCTCCGCCCCGGCCATGCCGCTCGTACCGCTCATCCAGCTCATGCCGTCCTCCGGTCCTCGTCGGTGGCGATGACACCGAGAGCGGCGGCGGGAGTTGTCGGCCGGCCCTCCGTGGCCTGAGGACCGGCTGTGAAGGCGTGAGGTCGCTCAGGTTCAAGCCGTTCGGCCCTCCGGGCCGCTCAGGCTCAAGCTGTTCGGCCCTCCCGGTCGCTCAGGCGCCGTTCGGCCTTCCGGGCCGCTCAGGACCGGATCTTGCGGTCGCGTCCCGCGCCGAGGCCCAGCGCCGCCAGCACCCCGCACACCGCCAGCATCAGCGTGAGCGGCAGCCCCCAGCCGCCGATGGTCTGGTGCACCACGCCGAGCGCCAGAGGGCCCACCGCGGCCAGCAGATAGCCCCAGGTCTGTGCCATTCCGGACAGCCGCGCCGAGGTGTGGGCGTCCCCGGTCCGCAGCACCATCATGGTCAGCGCGAGCCCCACGGCCCCGCCCTGTCCGACGCCGATCAGCGTTGCCCAGACCCACGCCCCGGCGACGGGGGCCACCAGCAGGCCCGCGATCCCGGCGCCCATCAGCGCCGCGACCGCCACGGCCAGCGTCCGCTGGGAGCGCATCCGCCCGGCGAGGGTGGGCACCACGAACGAACCGACCATCTGCAGCATGGTGCTGAAGGCGAACACCAGCCCGGCCGTGTTCTTGCTCATGCCGTGGTCGGTGAAGATCGTCGGCAGCCATGCGATGCAGACGTACGCGATCGACGACTGCAGCCCCATGAACAGCGTGACCTGCCAGGCCAGCGGGGAGCGGCTCAGCCTCGGCCCCGCCTCCGGTGTCGTCCTCACGGGCGTTGCCGCGGGCTCACCGTGGTGCGTTCCGCGCCGCGCGAGCACCGTCTGGGGTATCCAGACCAGCGCCGCGAACGCCGCCAGCAGCGACCAGGAGGCGAGCGACCCCCGCCAGCCGCCGAGCGCGTTCTCCAGGGGCACGGCGGAGGCGGCGGAGACCGTCGCCCCGCCGATCATCGAGGTGGTGTAGAGCGCGGTCATCCCGGCGGCCCGGTGCGGGAAGTCCCGCTTGACCAGGCCCGGCATCAGCACATTGAGGAACGCGATCCCGCTGCCGACGAGGGCGCCCCCGGCGAAGAGCGCCATCACGGACGGCGCCACGCGCAGCAGGATGCCGCCGATCAGCAGCGCCAGCGCGCTCAGCAGCACCGCCTCGGTGCCCCAGCGCCGGGCGAGCCGGGGCGCGAAGGGCGAGGCCAGGCCCATGAAGATCAACGGAATGGTCGTGACCAGGCTGCTCATGGTCGCGGACAGCCCGAAGTGGCCGCTGATCTCGCCGAGCAGCGGGGAGACCCCGGCGAGCGCGGCCCGCATGTTGAGCGACGCCAGCACGATGCCGATCAGGAGGAGGGCGGGGTGAGCCCGCAGGGTGCGCCGCGCGGCGGCCACCTCGGGGGTCGGCCGCAGATCCGTCTCGGCGTCCACGAGCAGGGGTTCGGCCTCGGGGCCGGGGGTGTGCGGGCGTGGCAAGAAGAGCTCCGTTCCGGTCGTGGTGGGGTGGGGTGGTCCGGGGCGCGGTGAGGCCCGCCGAGAGAGGGCTCAGCCGGTGGCGAGCAGGGCTTCGATGGCGCGTTTCGGCGCCTCCAGTAGCGCCCGCGCCGCCGCCTCGGCGGCCGCCGGGTCGCCGGAGGCGATGGCGTCGACCAGGGCGCGGTGGTCGGCGGGGACGATGCTCGGCACCTCGCGGTCGCCGAGCGAGGCCACCAGCGAGTCGCGCACCGAGCTGCTGAACCAGCCGTAGGTCGCGCTCAGCGCGGCGTTGTGCGCGGCCTCCACCACGGCGGTGTGGAACTCCAGGTCATGGGCGGCGTGCAGCTCATGATGACCCTCCGCAGGCGGCTCCCCGGCGTCCCCGAACGCCTCGAGCGACTCCAGCGCCGCCCGCATCCGCCGCAGATCGTCGGGGCTGTGCCGAAGCGCGGCCAGCCGCGCACCCTCCGCCTCCAGCGCGATCCGCAGCTCCAGCACATCCCGGATCCCGGCGCGCCGTACGCCCCGCATGACCTCGGCGGGGTCGGCCGTGGAGACCACGAAGGTGCCCTCGCCCTGCCGGGACTGCAGCATTCCCGCGTGCACGAGGACGCGGACCGCCTCACGGACCGTGTTCCGGCCGACCTGGAGCTGTTCGGCGAGGGCATGCTCGGTGGGCACGCGGTCGCCGACCTTCCACTCACCCTCGGCAAGCTGCGCCCGCAACTGCTCCACCACGGAGTCGACCAACGACTGCCGCCCAGCCGCCCGCAACGCCATCCCTTTCGGCTCCCTCACTTCGATTCACCCGGTTGCCCAGTCATCCTACAACTGGGTAGGAGTACGGGTGAGGGTGGGCCCGGCCCTGTGGATAACTCGAAGCTGCTAGGTCCACGTTGGACCTAGCAAAAGCGTGCAGGTCAGAGCCTCGCGGGCCGTGCATCCCGTTGCTGACGGACACCCGGCCTCACGCAGCGAAGGGGCGGGCGCCGTCGGGCGCCCGCCCCTTGTGGCTCGCCGTCCTCCACGGCTCAGGCGTGGATCGGCTCCGCCGGGGATTGTTCCGGGGTCGGCTTCGGGGGCGCTCCGCCGGGGCCGCCGCGGACGACGGCGAGGACCAGTAGGCCCGCCACCAGGGCCGCGATGCCGGAGATCAGGCAGATGCGGTCGAGTCCGGCCGCGAACGACTCGTGGACGAGTGTGCGCGCCGCGTCCGCGTGGGCCGGGGGCGCGGTGGCGATCACGGCGTCGGCGTGGCCGCCGCTGATGGCCTCGGCGGTCTGTCCGGCCGCCCGGGCCGGGACGGTCCCGCTGTCGTCGACCATGTCCCGCACCCGCGTCGCGAACACCGTGCCCAGGACGGCGATCCCCAGGGCGTAGCCCAGCTGTCGGAAGGTGTTGACCGCGCCGCTGGCCATGCCCGCCCGCTCCGGCGGGGCCGAGCCGAGGGCCGCCGAGACCAGCACCGGCATGGCCAGGCCGATCCCCAGACCGGCCAGCGCCAGGCCCGGGACGAAGGCCGTCCAGTCCGCGTCCGGGGTCACCATCGCCGCGTTGACCAGCGCGCCCGCGCCCACCAGCAGCAGTCCGCCGCCGAGCGACCGCCCGGGGGCGACCCGGTCCAGGAGCCGTCCGCCCGCCGCGCCGACGACCAGTGAGACGCCCGCCATCGGCGTCACCGCGAGCCCCGCCTGCACCGGGCTCATCCCCAGCACCGACTGCAGCCACAGCCCGGCGTAGGTGAGGTACGGGAAGGCCCCCGCCTGCAGCAGCAGGGCCGCGGCCATCAGCACCGCGAACGTCGGGCGGCGCAGCAGCCCCAGGTCCAGCAGTGGCTGCCGCTTTCCGCGCTCCACCGCGGCGAAGGCGAGCAGCGCGATCACGGCCGTCACCAGCGCGGCGACCGTGCCGGTGTCGGCCCAGCCCTCCTCACCGCCGCGCATCAGCCCATACGTCAGCGCCCCGGCGCACACCGTGAACGAGGCAGCGCCCGGCCAGTCGATCCGTACGCCGGATGCGCCGCGCGACTCCTCGATGGAACGGATCGTGATCCACACCGCGATCGCCGTCAGCGGCAGATTGACCAGGAAGATCGCCCGCCAGTCGAGGTACTCGGTGAGCACCCCGCCCAGCACCGGGCCGATCGCCGCGGCCGCCCCGCTCGTACCGCCCCACACCCCGAAGGCGATACCGCGGTCGCGTCCGGAGTATGTCGCCATCAGCAGCGGGGTGTTGGTGGCGAACATGGCCGCCGCTCCCACGCCCTGGACGGCGCGGGCCGCGATCAGCACCCCGGCGTCCGGTGCCAGACCGCAGACCAGGGAGGAGACCGCGAACACCGCGAGGCCGACGACATACAGCCGTCGCCGCCCGAAGAGGTCCGCCGCCGAACCGGCCACCATTAGCAGCGCGGCCAGCGCCAGCGCGTAGATGTCCATCACCCACTGGAGGGAGGTGAAGGACGCGTCCAGTCCCCGCGCCACCTGGGGCAGCGCGGTGTTCACAATCGTGACGTCTATCAACAGCATGAAATTGCCGAGCGTGATGGCGGCGAGCGGCCACCATGATCTGCGCATGACTGACTCCGGTATTCGGAACGTGCCGACAAGGGGACGCGAGGGCCGATCCCGATGACGGTCCGGCGGTCCCCGCGGCTCTTACGGTCGTCCTGACCGGTCCGCTCCTCCAGCCGGCGCCGCTCCGGTGGCGATATCCGACGTCCGCTAGCTTTGTGCGGTGGAATCCGATGCCTACGACGACCTGGACCGGGCGCTGGTGCACGCCCTTCAGCTCGACGGCCGGGCCCCCTTCAGCCGGCTCGCCGAGGTGCTGGGCGTCTCCGACCAGACCGTGGCCCGCCGCTACACCCGGTTGCGGACGACGGGAGCGATCCGGGTGCTGGGGCTCACCGACCCGGCGGCGGTCGGCGATGTGGTGTGGCTGGTGCGGGTGCGGTGCCTGCCGGACGCCGCGCTGCCGGTGGCCGAGGCGATGGCCCGGCGGACGGACACCTCCTGGGTGAATGTGCTCTCCGACGGCACCGAGGTCGCCGCGTCGACACGGGCGGCGTCCGGCCTGGACAGCGATGCCCTGCTGCTGCGCAAACTCCCGCAGACGCCACGGGTGGTGGGGGTGAGCGCACACTGCGTGCTGCATGAGTTCTACGGCGGCGAGCAGAGCCTGGTCAACAAGACCGACGCACTGACGGCCGAGCAGGTCGGGCGGCTGCGCCCGCCCGCCGCCGACCGGTCGAAGCGGCCGCGCGGACCGGTGGGCGCCGAGGACCGCAGGCTGCTGGACGTCCTCGCGCGGGACGGGCGGGCGCCGCTGGCCGAACTGGTCGCCGCCACCGGCTGGTCACCGTCGACGGTGCGCCGCCGGCTGGCCGATCTGCGCGCCGACGGCACCCTGTACTTCGATGTCGACTACACCCACCGGATGTTCCAGCAGGGTGTCACCACCACGATGTGGCTGTCGGTCAGGCCGTCGGATCTCGCCGCCACCGGGCAGACGCTCGCGGACCACCCCGAGGTGGCGTTCGCATGTGCGACCACCGGGACGAAGAATCTGATGGCGACCGTGGTCTGCGCCGATGTCCCGGCCCTCTACAGCTATCTGACGACCCGCATCGCCGAACTGCCCTCCGTCCTGGACATGGAGACCTCCCCGATCCTCCGACGGGTCAAGGGTCCGGGGCCGCTGCTCACCCCTCCCTCCCGGGTGCCCCGGCGCGCCTCCTGAACGACCCGCGCAGCGGCGGTAGTTGGAGAAAAGTCCGAAACTCTGCCGGTCGAACTCTGTTCATCTCTACGTCGGTGTAGATCTTGACGGTTGTCAGGGACCTGTCCAACTCTTGGCGTGCGCTGGATCACACCGCGCCGCCCCCTGCGCCACAAGCCTTTGAGGGGGCGTCAGAAGTGAGAAAACGGGAGGAAACCGAATGCGTCGCCTCGTCACCAGTCTCGCGGCCACCGCTGTCACCGCCGCCACCGCCATCGCCCTGGCCGCACCCGCCCAGGCCGCCCCCGCGGACAAGCCGCAGGTCCTCGCCAGCTGGACGCAGACCAGCGCCAGCAGCTACAACACCTGGGTCGCGGCGCGGAACAACCAGGGTGCCTGGGCCGCCTACGGGTTCGACTGGTCCACCGACTACTGCAGCAGCTCCCCCGACAACCCCTTCGGCTTCCCCTTCCAGACCGCCTGCGCCCGGCATGACTTCGGCTACCGCAACCACAAGGCGATGGGCATCTTCGACGCCAACAAGGCGCGCATCGACAGCGCCTTCTACGAGGACCTCAAGCGGGTGTGCAGCGCCTACAGCGGCGCCACCAAGACGTCGTGCGACGGCACGGCGTGGACCTACTACCAGGCGGTCAAGGTCTTCGGCTGACCCGTCCTGGACCGGGCCTCCCTCGGCCGCCGCCTAGGGGGCCCGGCCCATCGGCGTGCTGCCGTCACCGGCGTGCTGCCGTCATCGGCGTGCTGCCGTCATCGGCGTGCCGCGGGAAAGAGCCGCTCCAGCACCACGGCGATCCCGTCCTCCGTGTTGGACGCGGTGATCTCGTCGGCGACGGCCTTCAGATCCCGGTGCGCGTTCGCCATCGCGACCCCGTGCTTCGCCCAGCCGAGCATTGGGATGTCATTGGGCATATCGCCGAACGCGATCGCGTCGCCTGCGGCCATCCCCAGCCGGCGCGCGGCCATCGAAAGGCCCGTGGCCTTCGTCAGTCCCAGCGGTAGCAGCTCCACCAGCCCGGTACCGGCCATCGTCACCCCGACCAGGCCCCCGGCGGCCGTCCGGGCGGCGTCCGCCAGCGCGTCGTCGTCCAGCTCGGGGTGCTGGAGGTAGAGCTTGCTGATGGGCTGCGACCACAGCTCGGCCGGGTCCGTGAACGGCACCAGGGGCATCCCCTCGTGGTCCATCCGGTACCCCTCGCCGAACAGCACCTCGCCGTCCAGCCCGTCGCGGGCCGCGGCCAGCGACAGCGGGCCGATCTCCGCCTCGATCTTCTCCAGCGCCAGCAGGGCCACCTGGCGGTCCAGCGTGACGGAGGTCAGCAGCCGGTGCTCGCCCGCGTGGTAGAGCTGGGCGCCCTGACCGCACACCGCGAGCCCCTGGTAGCCGAGGTCGTCGAGTATGTGCCGGGTCACCGGGACGGTCCGCCCGGTGACCACGATGTGCGCGGCGCCCGCCGCGGTGGCCGCGGAGAGCGCGTCACGGGTCCGCGCCGAGACGGTGTGGTCGGGGCGGAGCAGCGTGCCGTCGAGATCGGTCGCGACCAGTCGATAGGGGAGCTCGTCCGTCGGTCCGGCGAGCTGTGTGTCCGTCGGTCCGGCGTTCGTCACCGTGCGACCGGTTCCAGGACCTCGCGCCCGCCCAGGAACGGCCGCAGCGCCTCGGGCACCCGCACCGAGCCGTCGGCCTGCTGGTGGTTCTCCAGGATCGCGACGATGGTCCGGGTGACCGCGCACAGCGTGCCGTTGAGCGTGGCCAGCGGACGGACCTTCTTGCCCTCGCGCATCCGGATCGAAAGCCGCCGCGACTGGAACTCGGTGGTGTTGGAGGTCGAGGTCAGCTCGCGGTACTTGCCCTGCGTCGGGATCCACGCCTCGCAGTCGAACTTCCGCGTCGCCGACGAGCCCAGGTCACCCGAGGCCAGGTCGACCACCCGGAACGGCAGCTCGAGGGAGGCCAGCCACTGCTTCTCCCAGTCCAGCAGCCGCTGGTGCTCGGCCTCGGCGTCCTCCGGGGTCGTGTAGACGTACATCTCGACCTTGTCGAACTGGTGCACCCGGAAGATCCCCCGGGTGTCCTTGCCGTACGACCCGGCCTCACGGCGGAAGCAGGAGGAGAACCCGGCGTAGCGCCGCGGCAGTTGGTCCGCGTCCAGGATCTCGTCCATGTGGTACGCGGCCAGCGGGACCTCGGAGGTGCCGACCAGGTAGAGGTCGTCCTTGTCGAGGTGGTAGACGTCCTCGGCGGCCTGGCCGAGGAAGCCGGTGCCCTCCATGGCCTTCGGCTTGACCAGCGCCGGGGTGAGCACCGGGGTGAAGCCCGCCGCGGTGGCCTGTGCCATCGCCGCGTTCACCAGTGCGAACTCCAGCAGGGCGCCGATGCCCGTCAGGTAGTAGAAGCGGGAGCCGGAGACCTTGGCGCCGCGCTCGGTGTCGATCGCGCCGAGCAGCTCGCCGAGCTCCAGATGGTCCTTGGGCGCGAAGCCCTCGGCATCGAAGTCGCGCGGGGTGCCGACCGTCTCCAGGACGGTGAAGTCGTCCTCGCCGCCGACCGGGACCGCGGGGTGGACGAGATTGCCCAGCTGGAGCAGGAGCTGCTGGGTCTCCTCCGCGGCCGCGTCCTGCTCGGCGTCGGCCGCCTTGACGGCGGCGGACAGCTCGCCCGCCTTCTTCAGCAGCTCGGCTTTCTCGTCACCGGAGGCCTTGGGGATGAGCTTGCCGAGCGCCTTCTGTTCGGCGCGCAGCTCGTCGAAGCGGACACTGGAGGACCTGCGCCGCTCGTCGGCGGTCAGGAGGGCGTCGACGATGCCGACGTCCTCTCCACGGGCGCGCTGGGAGGCGCGCACACGATCGGGGTCCTCACGGAGCAGGCGAAGGTCAATCACCCCACCAGGTTACCGGTGTGACCTCGGCTGCTCGACGCGATATTCCTTTGCGTCCCGTTTTGCCCTCTTTTGGGGCTGTGGGTAAACCGGGGAATTCCTGTGACAGCCGTCGTCAAGGAATGTCTGCGCATTCCCCGAAAAGGGGCAAAGAGGCGGCGTCGAGTCGACCTTCTTCCCTTGTGTACAGGGTGAGTTGAGGCCCGGTTGTCCACAGGGGTGAGGGGGATCCCCAGAGTTATCCACAGGCTGTGTGTGAGATCTGTGGATGTCGCGGTGATCGCCAGGCCCCCCGAAGTGCTCGGCGATGGATTCCCCTATCAAACCGCGTTCACACACTCCACAAGAGAGGAATCCCTCACTCCAAAGAGTTGGTCGAGGGAATTGGGGTGACAAGTGAGTAATGTTTGACGATGGGAGTGGATGCGGTGAATGTGACGGTATGGCCGTCTCGCCGGATTGATGATGTCGACTTATCCCCAGCGTGCCGCATCAGCCTGTGGATAACTTTTCCGCAGCGATTCCGACGATCCCCAGCAGCCGGGCGACGCTCAGCCCCGGACCCGTCTCCAGCCGCCCGGCCACCTGCCGGCGGAGTGCCCCGGCGCACGCTCGCCACGGTCGGGCCGCTACGCGTGGGCTCGGCTCAGGCCCGGCCGTCCTGGCAGCGGGCCAGCCACTCCGCCGCCTCCGTGAACGCCTCGTCCGAGGTGCCGTGCCGCAGCTCCGCCAGGTCCTCCGCCGTCACACCCGCCCGGGGATACGAGCCCAGGAACCGCACCTTCGGGCAGATCCGCTTCAGCCCCATCAGGGCCGAGCCCACCCGCCGGTCGGTGATGTGCCCCTCACAGTCCACCGAGAAGCAGTAGCGGCCGATGCCCTCGCCGGTCGGGCGCGATTCGATCCGCATCAGGTTGACCCCGCGCGCGGAGAACTCCTGCAGCAGCTCCAGCAGCGCGCCCGGGTGGTCGTCCCCGAGCCAGATCACCACGGACGTCTTGTCCGCGCCCGTCCGGGCGGCGGGCCGGGCGGGGCGGCCGGCCAGGACGAAGCGGGTCATCGCGTTCTGCGCGTCGTGGATGTCGGTGACCAGCGGCTCCAGACCGTACCTGGACGCCGCGAACTCGCCCGCGAACGCCGCGTCGTACCGCCCCTCCTGCACCAGCCGCGCGCCGTCCGCGTTCGAGGCGGCCGATTCCCACAGGGCGTCCGGGAGGTTCGCCGCCAGCCAGTTGCGGACCTGGGGCTGGGCGACCGGATGCCCGGTCACCGTCTTGATGTCCGCGAGCGCGGTGCCCGGCCGCACCAGCAGGGCGAAGCTGATCGACAGCAGCACCTCGCGGTAGATCATCAGCGGTTCGCCGGTGGCCAGCTCGTCGAGGGTCGCGGTGACGCCGCCCTCGACCGAGTTCTCGATGGGGACCAGCGCGGCCGCCGCGGCACCGGAGCGCACCGCGTCGAGCGCCACCGGCACCGAGACCATCGGCACCAGCTCCCGGGTGGCGGCCTCCGGCATGGACCGCAGGGCGGCCTCGGTGAAGGTGCCCTCGGGGCCGAGGTAGGCATAGCGGCTGGCCGACATCACGGTCGCTCCCTGTGATCAGACGAGACCGCCACGATACTCGCGTCCCCGAACCCGGCGACTCGCCGGTCATCTCTTGGACGCGGGCGACCGGGGGCGGCTCGTCCCCGTCTCCTATCCCTCCAAGAGTGCCTGACCCACGTACTCTCCCGGGGCGCAGCCCGGGGGCACCGCGAACAGCGCGCTGGCCTCGTGCCGCAGGAACCGCGACAGATCGTCGCCCAGGTCCAGCTTCCGCTGCACCGGGACGAACCCCTTCATCGGATCCGCCTGCCAGGCGATGAAGAGCAGCCCGGCGTCCGGCGCCCCGTCGTCGCGGAAGCCGTCGTGGTACGAGAAGGGCCTGCGCAGCATGGCGGCGCCCTGGTTGGACGCGGGCGCCGCGACCCGCACATGGGCGGCGCCCGCGATGGCCAGTGCACCGTCCGCGTTGACCTGGTCGAGCCGGACCGGGGTGGTCTCCGTGCCGCCGGACAGCGGGGCGCCGTCGGACTTGCGGCGGCCGACCACCTTCTCCTGCCGCTCCAGGGAGAGATGGTCCCAGGTGTCCAGCAGCATCCGGATGCGCCGGACGACCGCGTAGGAACCGCCCGCCATCCACGCGGGCTCGCCCTTCTCCGGTACGAAGATCCGCCGTTCGAAGTCGTCGTCGGCCGGCTTGGGGTTGTTGGTGCCGTCGATCTGTCCCATGAGGTTGCGGGTGGTCATGGGGCGGTCGGTGGCGCCGGGGGTGCGGTTGAAGCCGTTCATCTGCCAGCGCAGCCGGGCCGTGCCCGCGGCCTCGCGCTGCAGCGCGCGCAGCGCGTGGAAGCCGACCAGCGCGTCATCGGCGCCGATCTGGATCCACAGATCGCCGTTGCTGCGCTTGGGGTCGAGCTCGTCCGAGACGAAGTCGGGAAGCGGAGCGAGCGCCTCCGGCAGCTGGTCGTCGAGTCCCGCCTTGCCGAAGAAGGTCCGCCCGAAGCCGAAGGTGACCGTAAGGGACGAGGGACCGGCGTCGAGCGCGATCCCCGTGTCGTCCGGTGGGGTCTCGCCCGCCATCAGCTCCTGGGCCGTTCGCGACCAGCGGCGCAGCAGTGCGGCGGCCGCCTTACGGTTCGCACCGGGCGCCAGGTCGAAGGCGAGCAGATGGCCATGGGCCTGGAGAGGGGTGGTGATGCCCGCCTGGCGCCTGCCGTGGAAGGGCACGGCGGTCGCGCCCAGGGAGCTGAGGGGTTCGGGTGCCTCCCGCGTCGCCTCGGACGCGTAGGCTCCGGCGGCTCCGCCGGCGACCAGTCCGGCCGCGCCGGCGGCACCCGCCGAGCCCAGTAGACGCCGCCGGGAGATGCCGGACGAGGGTGCTTGCTCTGTCGTCATTGAGCGACTTTCACGTTCCTGGTCTCCGTCACCTGGTCGATGTCGGAGGTTCGTACGGTCAGGGAGAGCTGCCAGGTGCCGGCCATGGGGAGCTGGACGGTCTTGGCGCTCCAGTGCCCGGTCGAGAGGCGCTCGAGCGGGATGCGCAGCGGCCCGATCCCCTTCGACTTGAGCGTCAGCGACAGCTTGACCTCGGGGACGTCCACGGGACGGTCCGCCAGGTCGGTGGTGAAGACATGCAGCGCGTTGTCACCCGGCAGAGCGGGTTCGATCATGACAACGGCCTTGCCGCGGCCGCTCTTGGGGCCCGTGTCATAGGGGACGAGCACGCTCACCGGGTCGACGTTCAGCTGGCCGCCGGGCTTCGTGGCCGAGGCGCTCGCCTGCTCGGTCTCGGCCCGGCCGGGCTGGGTGCCGCTCAGCACGGTGGCCACCGCCAGCAGCACGATGGCGACGATGGTCTCGGCGATCACCGACCGGCGCAGACCGCTGCGCTCGAGGTCGGCGTCGCGCTCCCGCAGCGTGGTGGTCTTGTCCTTGGCGGCCCGCTGACGGGCGAGCTGGGCGGCGCGTTCGGGATCGTCGTCGGCGGCGTCGGTGTCGGCGCTGTCACCGGGCCCGTCTCCGGACTCGGTCTCGGCGTCGGCAGGGGTGTCGAGAGCCGCGTCGGCCGCGCCGGTACGGACCGGCCGCGCGGCCTTCACCGCTGCCTTGGCCTCAGCCTGGGTCCCGGCCTCCGCCTCCGCGTCCGAAGCCGCCGAAGCCGCCTTTGACCCGCTCTCCGCCTCGGCCTCCGTCTCCTCCGCCGTGGCATCCGTAAGGCGGCCGGTCCAGCGTCGCGAGATGGCCGCGATGGCCAGGAGCACCGCCACCAGACCCACCTTGACCAGCAGCCATCGCCCGTATTCGGTGTCGGTCAGCGCGCCCCAGGAGCCCACCTGCCGCCACGACTGGTACAGCCCGGTGACCACCAGGGCGACGACCGAGCCGAAGGCGAGCCGCGAGAAGCGGCGCACGGCCGCCCGCCCGATCGGCTCACCCGCCCGGAGCGTCACCGCGAGCGAGGCCAGACCGCCCAGCCACACTCCGACCGCGATCAGATGGATCATGTCCACCGGCATGGCGAGCTGCCGCTGGAGGCCGACCGAGGCGTGCTCGGCCATCGCCCAGGTCGCGGAGAGGCCCACCGCCATCACCGTGCCGCCGAAGCCCAGGCCGAAAGCGAGGTCCTGGCGGCGCCGTGCGTCCGCCTCCCGCTCCCCGGTGCGACGGGTGTACGAGCCGAAGAGGACGGCCAGGAAGACCGCCGCCGCGCCGAGCAGCAGCAGCCGGGACAGCAGCGCCGCGCCCGGCTTGGTGGAGAGCACCTCGCCCAGCCTGCCGAGGTCGAGGATCCCGCCGATCCCCTCGCCGTCGGTGTACGGCCCGCGCAGCAGCAACAGCAGCAGGCTGGCCGTGAAGACCGTCACCCAGCCGCCCACGGCGATCTTCCGCACCGGGCGGGAGGACCGGCAGAACCCGGCGAACACACTGCCGCCGACCAGGGCCGCGAAACCGCCGTAGGCGGCGTACCGGCCGATTCCGTAGAGCGTGCTCACGGTGCTGTCGGACGCCTCGCCCGTGGGTACCTTCGCCGTGGTCTTGGACGGGGCGCCGATGGAGAAGGTGAACGCGCCGCTCACCGGGTGGCTGTCCTCCGAGACCGCCTTCCACGCCACCGTGTAGGTGCCGTCCGGAAGCCCGGAGTGCAGCCCGGCGGCGGCGGTCGACGACTTGCCGCCGACATGGGCGGTCTTCCCGGTGTCCACGCGCTTGCCCTTGGGGTCGAGCACGCGCACCGAGTCGCCGGAGAGCAGCACGCCCTCCGAGAAGTTCAGCGTGACCTCCCTGGGCGCGGTCTTCACCACCGAGCCGTCGGCGGGGTCGGTCGAGGTGAGCGCGGCATGCGCGGACGCGGAGCTCGCGCCCACACTCAGCGCGCACAGCAGCGCGGCGAGCAGGGTGCCGCAGATCGCCATCAGCCGCCGGGCGGTCGCGGTGGTCCGGGAGGGGGTCGCGGTGGGCCCGGCGGGGGCCAGGGAGGTCAGCGAGGGCATCGGGTGTCAGTCCTTGGGGCGGTACGTCGTCGGCTCGACCGGGACTTTGATCTCGATGGGGGCGGATGTGGCGAAGTGCAGGGTGAAGCTGACCTTCTCACCGACCTTCGGCCGGTGGGAGAGGTTTGTCAGCATCAGATGATCTCCGCCGGTGGACAGCTCGACCCGGTCGTTCGCCGGGACCTCGAGCGAGCTCACCTGTTTCATCCGGGTGCCCTTGGTGGTGTGCAGGGTGACCTCGGAGGCGAGCGGGGTGGTGACGGACGTCAGCTCGTCGGCGCCGCCACCGGCGTTCCGTACGGTCAGATAGCCCGCTGCCATGTCGGTCATGGGCGGCTGGGAGACATAGGCGCCCGTCACGGACAGCTTGGGGTCGCTCCCGCCCTTCCCGCCGTCGCCCGAGCAGGCGGCGAGCGCGGCGGACAGACCGAGGGCGAGGACGGCGGCGGCCGCCTTACGGAGGCCGGGAATGCCAGGAACTGCCGCCGTCACGGGTTCCGCCCCTCGATGATCTTCGGCAGATCCTTGGCGTAACGATCCGCCGTGGCGTTCGTCGTGTAGATCCAGTGACCCTTGTCGTCCTTGGGCGAGAAGCCGACCACCTCGGCGCCGTGGCTGACGGTGATGCTGCCGTCCTTCTCCTTCTTCGGCTTCTCGATGAAGATGCCCAGCGGCCGCGCGGCGGCCTGGATGGTGTTGAAGTCTCCGGTCAGGCCGACGAAGTCGGTGCCGCCCTGGGCGTCCAGCCAGGAACGCATCCGCTTGGGGGTGTCCCGAGCCGGGTCGGTGCTGACGAAGACGACCCGCAGCTTCTCCCGCTCGGCCTTGGGGAGCTTCTTCACGGCGAGGCCGACGTTGCTCATGGTCAGCGGGCAGACGTCCGGGCAGTGGGTGTAGCCGAAGAAGAGCAGGGTGGGCCGGCCCTTGGTCTCCTTGAGCAGGTCGTACTTCTTGCCGTCGGTGTCGGTGAGGGCGAGGTCCGGCTTGGCCTTCGCCTGATCGAGGACGATGGCCTGCCCCGACTTCTGGCCGCCCTTGACCTCGGCGGCGGCCGCGTTGTCGCCCTTGCCGCCGCTGTCCGAGCCGCCGCAGGCGCTGAGGGTGAGAGCGGCGGTGGCGACGATGGCGGTGGCCAGGATTTTGGTGCGCATGGAGCTGTTCTCCAAAGAGAGAAGTGGTTCGGTGGCGCGCGGGGGGCGGCGGACACGGGGTCCGCCGCCCGCGCCGGGATCACACGGTCGGTTCACGACCGGCGGTCACCGGCGGTACCGGCGTACGGTCGGGTGGTCGGCGGTCAGGCGGAGCGGCGGCGGCTGACGACCACGCCGTAGGCGACACCGGCGGCGCCGATGACGATGCCGACGATGCCCAGCACCCGGGCCGTGGTGTCGCTGCTGTCCTTGTCGTCGGAGGAGTCGGCCGAGGCGGAGTTCTCGGCGCCGGCCTTCTCGGAGCCGCCGTCCTTGCCCTGTCCGGAGGACGCGGCGGCGTCATGGCCGTCCGAGCCCTCGGCCGGGGCGACCAGCTTGAGCACCGGCGCCGGGTTCTCCGGTTCGGCGGCGCCCTCCTTGGGCTCCTCGATCCAGCGCACGACCTCCTTGTCGTCGTACGTCTGGAGCGCCTTGAAGGCGAGCTGGTCGGCGTCGTCGGGCAGCTGGCCGACCGACAGCGGGAACTGCTGGAACATCCCCGGCTCGACCTTGCCGCCGGACCAGGTGACCTTGGTGACCGCCTCGCTGATCTTCTCGCCGTGCATCTCCATGGGCTTGGGGAGCTTGGACTTGGTGACCTTGACGTCCCAGCCGGGCACCGGCTGGGGCATCACCGAGGCGAGCGGATGGTCGGCGGGCAGGGTCACCTCGAGCTTGACGGTGGAAGCGTCGTCGCGCTCGTTCGGCACCTTGAAGTTGATGGTGCTGTAGCCGCCCTGCTCGGCCTCGCCGGGCTGCACGCTGACGTGCGCGAAGGCGGGGCCCGCGGTGAGCAGCACCAGGCCGCCCGCGGTGAGGGCTCCGATGACCGGCAGACGGCGGAGACGCATGGCGTTCATGTCAACACTCCAGGGACAGGAATGATCAGATGGGTGGGCGCGCGTGCGGCGACGTCGCGGCCACCCTCCGGTCCCGCTGGAGGAGTGTCGCGTCGGTCAGGCCGCGAGGTCGCAGGCCGGCGGTCCTCGCCTGATCACGCTGTGCTGGAGGGCGAGGGCCGTCGTCCCGCCCTCGTCCCGGTCGGCCGTGCGGGGACGGCACGGCCCGCCGTAAGGCGCCCCCGAAGGGGCCAGGAGCACCCGTACAAACGTCAGGGCGGCGCGCAGCGCCCGTACGAGCGCGGCCTCCGCGACCCCGCGCGCCCCGTCCACCGACAGGCGCACCGCCCGCCATACGGCCATCTCGCCCCGGCGCAGCAGCCAGCCGATGGCGAGCGCGGCGAGCAGATGGCCCAGGGTCATGGGCAGCGACGGCAGCAGGCCCGCCATCCCGGCCGCCCGCTCCGCCGGGGCGGCGGACGACGGCATGGTGTGCGGGCTGTGCGCGGCGGACGGGCCGAGGCCCGCGTGCGCGACGATCCGATGGGCCGTGGCGGCGTCGAGCCGTCCGGGGCCCGACGTGCACAGCAGCCTGGCGGCCAGGCCGATGATGTGACCCTGGGCGGCGTCCGCCCGCTGGGCTGCCTCCTCGGCCGCCGACGCCCGGTGCTGCCCGAGCGCGAAGAGGGTGTGCAGCGCGAGCTGCCCGATGGCCAGCAGGGCCGCTATCCCGGGCAGCGACCGCTCCCGCCCGGCCAGCGTCAGCGCCACCGTGAACACCGCCGCGCAGCCCACGCCCACCGTCCACAGCGGCACGGTCGCGCAGGAGGCCAGCACGTGCCCCGCCGCGGACAGCACGACGCAGACCGCGGTGAAGACCGCGGCCCGCAGCATTCGCAGATCGGCGCCGGCACGGGCGACAGGGGAAGCCATGGCGGCGACATCATCCCACTGGGAGGGCGCGTTCCCTACGGCGGGTGGGGCGTACCGGCGCACACCAGGACAGGCCCATACACCGGTTCGCGCATCGAGCGCGTCCGCCGAATGAGCGGAGTCACGTTGATAAGACGCTTACGGACCATGGACCCAGGCAATACGTAACGGTATGTCGAGCCGCGGCCGGGAGGCTGGAGCATGAGCATCTGGTGGTCACTCCATTTGCCCCGCGAGGCGGCGAGCGTTCCGCTCGCACGACGACTGCTCCTCGGCACCATGGAGACGGCCGGAGTCGATCCGGAGATCTCCTACGATCTGTCGGTCGCCCTCTCCGAGGCGTGTGCGAACGCGGTGGAGCACGGGGGTCGCGACGGCACGGGCGGGGATTACCGAGTCACGGCCTATATCGACGGCGACACCTGCCGTATCGAGGTCACCGACTCCGGCCCCGGCTTCGCCGGACGCGGCGCCGTCCGCCGCGAGGGCCGCACTCGGAACGAGCGGCGTCCGGCGGGCGCGCCGAGACCACAGCAGCCGCGCAGCCCGGCTCCGCCACAGGCGGAGCACGGGCGGGGGCTTTTTCTCATCGAGGCTCTCACCGACCATGTCCGCTACCGGGACCGTCCGGGGCGTGGCGGGGTGGTGGTGAGCTTCGACAAGATCCTCAAGTGGCGTGAAGGGGCGCTGCTGAGGGCGTCGTAACCGTGTCGTAGCCCTTCAAGGAACTCAGGACGTCAGGTGGCCGTCCGGCCGGTCTGGCCGGTCTCCTCGGTCTCCTCGGTCTGGTCGGTCTCCTCGGGCGGCAGGGCACGGCACAGCGCGTCCAGCGCTCCCGCGAAGGAGTGCTCGGGCGGGGTCGCGTAGCCCACCACGAGCCCGTCGGGGTGGGGTGTGGTGGCGTCCGGGTGGCGGTAGTCGCCGAGGCCGTCGAGCGCCAGCCCCTGCCAGGCGGCGGCGCGCAGGGCGGACCGCTCGGTGCCGGGCGGTAGCTCCAGCACCGCGTGCAGACCGGCCGCGATCCCCGAGACGCGGACATGGGGCGCGCGTTCGGCGAGGGTGGTGACGAGCTGATCGCGCCGACGGCGGTAGCGCTGGCGCATACGGCGCACATGGCCGTCGTATCCGCCCGATTCGATGAAGTCCGCGAGGGTCAGCTGGTCGACGACGCCGGTCCAGCCCTCGCGCTCCCCCTTGGCGGCCAGCACGCGGTCGACCAGCTGGTCCGGCAGGACCATCCAGCCCAGCCGCAGGGCCGGGGAGAGGCTCTTGCTGACCGAGCCGAGGTAGAGCACCCGGTCGGGGCCGAGGCCCTGGACGGCGCCCACCGGACGGCGGTCATAGCGGAACTCCCCGTCGTAGTCGTCCTCCAGGACCAGACCGCCGCTCTCCCGCGCCCAGGCGACGGCCGCGGCCCGCCGCTCGGGGTGCAGCGGACCGCCGGTGGGGAACTGGTGGGCGGGGGTGAGCAGGGCCGCCCGTAGGCCGTCGAGGGAGGTCAGTCCATCCGTAAGGGCGCCATCGGCGTCCAGCGGAAGCGGGATCGTGTGGATCCCGGCGGAGCTGAGCAGCGAGCGGTGGAAGGCCAGGCCGTAGGACTCGACGGCCATCCGGGGACGCAGCAGCCGGGTGCCGCTCAGCAGCTGCAGGGCGTGCGCGAAGCCCGAGCAGACGACGATCCGTCCGGGGTCGGTACGGACGCCGCGGGCGCGGGCGAGGTAGTCGGCCAGGGCGCGGCGCAGCTCCGGGCGGCCGCGCGGATCACCGGGACCGAACGCCTCATGCGGCGCGGCGGTCAGCGCGCGGCGGGTCGAGGCGAGCCAGGCGGCGCGGGGGAAGGCGGCGGCGTCCGGCTGGCCCTGCAGCAGGTTGTGCACCGGTCGCGGGGCTGGCCGGCGCGCGCGAGGGCCGCCGCTCGCCCCGGCCGACCGCCCGCCGGGCCCCCGGCCGGGCGTGCGCCGCCGGGGCGGGGGCGGTGCGGGGCGCGGCGCCACCCGGGTTCCGGAGCCTTGGCGGGCGGTGAGCCAGCCCTCGGCGACCAGCTCGGCATAGGCGTCGGCGACCGTGTTCCGGGCGATGCCCAGGTCGGCGGCGAGGGAGCGGTAAGGCGGCAGCCGGGTGTCCGGGGCGAGCCGGCCGTCGCGGATGGCCTCGCGCAGCGCGGCCATCAGGGCGGTCCTGCGGCTGCCCGCGCGGGCGAGCTCCAGATGGAGATCACTGCCGAGGATCTCCGCCGAATTGACCCATGAATCCGCCATGGAAATGCACCCTACAGAGGGTCGCTTAGCGGCCTAATCTCATTCCCATGACGACAACGACAGCGACAGCGACGACGGCACAGACGACGACCACAGCGGCGACGGCGACGCGGCAGACCGGGCGGGTCGACTTCGCGAAGGCCGCCCCCAAGGCGTTCAAGGCGCTGATCAGCTTGGACGCGGCCGCCCGCGAGGGCCTGGACCCGGCCCTGGTGGAGCTGGTGCAGATCCGCTCCTCCCAGCTCAACAACTGCGCCTACTGCCTCCATATGCACACCACCGACGCCCATGAGGCGGGCGAGAGCGATGAGCGCATCGCCCTGGTGGGGGTCTGGGAGGAGGCCGGTAAGGGCGGGTTCTACACCGAGAAGGAGCAGGCCGCCCTGGCGCTCACCGAGGCGGTCACGCTGCTGCCGGGCGGTGTCCCGGACGAGGTCTACGAGCGGGCCGCCCGGCACTTCGAGGAGCGGGAGCTGGCCCAGCTCATCGCCCTCATCTTCACGATCAACTCCTGGAACCGGATCGCGGTGACCACCCGCAAGGTGCCGGGGCAGGGCTGAGAACGCACCGTGGGGAGCGGCGTCGCCGCTCCCCACCGGACCACGTGATCACACGATGAGCCGCCGCCTCACGCGGTGAGGCGGGCCATCCACGCCTCGACGTCGTCGGCGGTCCGCGGCAGCGCGGCCGACAGCACGCGGTTGCCGTCCTCCGTCACCAGGATGTCGTCCTCGATCCGCACGCCGATGCCCCGGTACTCCTCGGGCACGGTCAGGTCGTCGGGCTGGAAGTACAGCCCCGGCTCGACCGTCAGGCACATCCCGGGCTCCAGGGTGCCGTCCACATAGGTCTCGGTACGGGCCACGGCGCAGTCGTGGACGTCCATGCCGAGCATGTGGCCGGTGCCGTGCAGCGTCCAGCGCCGCTGCAGCCCCAGCTCCAGCACCCGCTCCACCGGGCCCTCGACAAGGCCCCACTCGACGAGTCTGGTGGCCAGGACGTGCTGGGCGGCGTCGTGGAAGTCGCGGTACTTCGCACCCGGCCGGACCGCGGCGATGCCCGCCTCCTGCGCCTCGTACACCGCCTCGTAGATCTTGCGCTGCAGCGGGCTGTAGGTGCCGTTCACCGGCAGCGTGCGGGTCACGTCGGCGGTGTAGAGGGTGGTGGTCTCCACGCCCGCGTCCAGGAGGAGCAGATCGCCGGAGCGGACCGGGCCGTCGTTGCGCACCCAGTGCAGCGTGGTGGCGTGGGGGCCCGCGGCGCAGATGCTGCCGTAGCCGACGTCGTTGCCCTCGACCCGGGCCCGAAGGAAGAACGTTCCTTCGATATAGCGCTCGGAAGTCGCCTGCGCCTTGTCCAGCACCTTGACGACGTCCTCGAAGCCGCGCGCCGTCGAGTCGACGGCCGCCTGCAGCTGTCCGATCTCGAAGTCGTCCTTGACCAGGCGCTGCTCGCTGAGGAAGACCCGCAGCTCCTCGTCGCGCTCAGCGGTGACCTTGTCGGTCAGCGCGGCCTCCAGAGCGGCGTCGTGACCGCGCACGATACGGACCGGGCCGGTCGCGGCCCTGAGCTCGTCGGCCAGCTCGCGGACGTCCTTGGCGGCCAGGCCCAGCCGCTTCTCGGCCTCCGTGAGGCTGAGCCGGCGGCCGACCCACAGCTCGCCGTGGCCGTCCAGCCAGAACTCGCCGTTCTCCCGGTTGGAGCGCGGCAGCAGGTACAGCGTCGCGGTGTGGCCGCCGCCCGCCTCGGGCTCCAGTACCAGCACACCGTCCTCGGTCTGGTCGCCGGTGAGGTACGCGTACTCGGTCGAGGCGCGGAAGCCGTAGTCCGTGTCGTTGGAGCGGGTGCGGAGATTGCCCGCGGGGATGACCAGGCGGTCGCCCGGGAAGCGCGCGGAGAGCGCGGCGCGGCGGCGGGCGGTGTGCGGAGCCTGTTCGACGGGCTCCAGGTCGTGCAGCTCGGTGTCCGCCCAACCGGACTGCATGTTCGCCGCAAGCTCATCGGAAACGCCTGGGTAGAGGCCGTTCTTCCGCTGCTTGATGGGCTCCTCGCCTTCCGGGTTCTCCGGGGCTTCGGGAGTGGGCTCCTCGGTCACGTCTTCCTCCTCGAACTGGACCCCACCCATCGTATGTGCGGGGGCGCGACGGCAGGGAGGGCCCGCAGCGCGGGGCGACCACGGCTCCAGCGGGCGCAGTGGTCCCCCTCGAGCCTCAGCCGAACTCGCGCCTCAGCCGAACTCGCGCCTCAGCCGAACTCGCGCCCCAGCCGAACTCGCGCCCCAGCCGAACTCGCGCCTCAGTCGAAGTGGGCCACGAGCAGGACGAGGTCCTCGGTGCCGTCCTCCGAGGGCCGCCCCACGGGGGCCGCCGGGCCGTCGGGGAGGACCGTACGGAGCACATGGTCGGCGAAGGCGTCCGGATCGCCCCGGACACCCTTGGGCGCGCTCGCCGCGGCCGTGTGCAGCCGGGTGAAGGCCCGGTCCATCGGCTCACCGGTGCGGTGGAGCAGCCCGTCGCTGTAGAAGAGGAGCGTCTCCCCGGACGACGGTTCGATCTCGACGCTGGGCGCCTCCCAGCACGAGAGCATCCCCAGCGGCGCGGACAGGGTGGTCTCCACGAACTCGGTGCGCCGCTCCCCGGTGAGCAGCGGCGGGCAGTGCCCGGCCCCGGCCAGCACCACCTTGCGCGTGCCGGGCTCGCAGTAGGCGAAGAGGGCGGTCGCGGAGCGAGCGGGCTCGGTGAGCCGCAGCAGCAGCTCCAGATCGGACAGGACGGCGACCGGGTCCTCGCCCTCCATCACCGCGTACGCCCGCAGCGAGGCCCGCAGCCGCCCCATCGCGACCACGGCGCTCGGCCCGGAACCGGTGACCCCGCCCACCGAGAGCCCGAGCGCCCCGTCCGGCAGCGGCAGCGCGTCGTACCAGTCCCCGCCGCCGTGCGGACCGGGGTGGTGGCGAACGGCCAGACGCACCCCGGGGACGCGGGGCAGCCGGGTGGGCAGCAGCTCCTCCTGGACGGTCGCGACGGCGGCGCGGGCGCGGGACAGCTCGAGCAGCCGGGCGATGTGCGCGGCGGCGTACTGGCAGTACAGGCCCACGAGATGGCGCTGGCGCTCCCCGGGCTCGGCGGGCTCGTCGTAGAGCCAGGCGGCTCCGCCGAGCCGCCCGGAGGGCCCGCCGGCGCCCATGGCGGCGCCGATCCCGGGCGGGGCCGCGGCGGCCGGTGCGGCATCGCGCCCGTGGCCGGTGCCGGGGGCGCTCGCCGTGCCGGGCGTGCCGAGGGCCGGACGGTCGCCCGCGCCCGCCGGGGAGCCGGTGCCGGACCCGTCCGCGTCGGGGGCGGGCGCGGGGATGGCGGTGAGGCCGGGCGCGGTACAGGGGGTGGTCCGGAACGGGTCCAGCGGCACCGCATAGCTCGCGGCGAAGCCGAGCCGTGCGGCCACCTCGCGGTGGCGCGGGTCGAGGTCGGCCTCGCCGGCGATATCGGGGTGGGTCACATCGGCACGCCGCTCACCACCGGGCTCCGGCAGCCCGTCGAGGAGATGACCGGCGGAGGCGGAGCCGCGGGGAATGGTCTCGATCTGGCCGAGATCGGCGTGGCCGAGGCCGAGCCCCACGGTGGTCACCGGGCCGAGTCCGTCGGCCGGTTCGAGCGCCACCAGCCCGCGCCGGGCGCCGACCAGGGCCGCGCCCGCGCGCAGCAGTTCACGCAGCGCCTCGTCGAGCGTGCCGGTCCTGACCAGTCGCTCGGTGAGCTCATGAAGGGTGGTGAGATCCGAGACCCAGCTCGCGAGCCGGTCCTGGACACCGGAGTTGGCATCAATCAGGGGCGGGGGAACGGGATCCGGGACGGGGTCCGCAGTTTGCGTGGGCGAGGGGAGGGAAGGATCGATTCCAGCCACTTTCGGCGCGTGGGGCGAGTTCATGGCCCGCTGCCTTCACCCGCCGGGTCCGGCTCGCTCAATAGCATCGCAAACCCCCTGTCGTGCTGCGCCGCTACTGTGCCGCTACTGTCTCCAGATGTACACGGAGCGGAGATGCGATGTCCAGCATCGTCCCGGTGGTCTTGTTGGTGTCTGGGGGGAATTGAACTTGGCTGAAAAAAAGTCGTTAGGCTGTCCCTTCGAGGTCGACTGACGTCATTCGACAGCGCGTCGTCTCCATCGCGGCGGGTACACATTCGGAGAAGGGGCAGGGGCAGTTCGGATCGCCCCGGAACCCCGCGGCCGGTCCAGGCGTCATAGACCACAACGGCCGCGCCCATCCCCGAGTGGCGAGGAACGCACCAACCGGACGGCAAGCGCCATGCGCGCGCCACCCCTCGCCACGTTCCACGCTCGGCCTGCGGCATGATGCGCTGCCTTGTACGCGCAGTGACTTGTGATCCACCTGCTGTGACGGGTCGAACGATGCCGCACAGCGCCACGTAGTGCCAAGTGAAGTGCCATCTGAAGTGCGATGTAGTGCGACGGACAGCCCTCGGCGTTAACGGAAAGGAACGAGCGCTCATGCGCGAGATCCTCGGAAGGCGACGCAAGTTCTCGCTGCGGCGCGGCGCGCGATCGCCGCTGCTGCGTGCGGCGCTCACCTGCGCCACCGAGTGGCAGTGGCCCGTGGTCCCGGGCGTCGGACTCCGGTCCGGCGGCGGACGGCCCCGGGTATGCGGCTGCCCTGACCCGGAATGTGTGGTTCCGGGTGGTCATCCGTTCGACCCTGTTCTCCTTGCCGCCACCACCGACGAGCGGATGGTGCGCTGGTGGTGGGCCAACCGGCCCAGCGCGCCCCTGCTGCTGGCCACCGGCGGCCTCGCGCCCTGCGCGGTGAGCCTGCCCGCGGTCGCCGGAGCGCGGGCGCTGGCGGCCTTCGACCGGGCGGGGGTGCGGCTCGGCCCGGTGGTCGCCACACCCACCCGCTGGTCGCTGCTGGTGGAGCCGTACTCCCTCGAAGACCTCGGCGAGCTGCTGAACCAGCAGGACTGGGTGCCCAGCTCACTGCGGTTCCACGGCGAGGGCGGCTATGTGGTGCTGCCGCCGTCGCAGACGGGCCTCGGGCGGGTGCGCTGGGAGCGGCCGCCGCTGCGCCGCTCCGGGCGGCCCTGGCTGCCTCAGGTGGACACCGTGGTGAACGCTTTGGTCGAGGCGAGCACCAGCGCGCCCGACGGAGGCAGCCGGCTCGCCTATTGAGGGCGGGCCCCGGGTGCGGGGGTTCGGGGGCCGCTGAGCGCGAGGCTCAGGGGCAGGGATGTGTGGGGCTCGGAGGCCGGGGAGGCGTTTCCCCGGGCTCCGGGCCCGCTCTTTTCCGGCGTGGGCTCCGGAGCCCGCTCTTTCCC
This sequence comes from Streptomyces sp. AgN23, assembly GCF_001598115.1. Taxonomy (NCBI): domain Bacteria; kingdom Bacillati; phylum Actinomycetota; class Actinomycetes; order Kitasatosporales; family Streptomycetaceae; genus Streptomyces; species Streptomyces sp. AgN23. Next base: position 5,389,271 of record NZ_CP007153.1, on the reverse strand, counting down.
GGCGGTACGGCGCTCTCAGGGGCGCTCTCAGGGCAGCATGCCGAAATTCAGGGCGCTGGGGTTCCGGGTTCCGAGGTACGTGGTTCCGGGCTGCGTGGCCAGGCTTCGCGCTGCGGTTTTCGGGCTCAGGCTCCGGGCTCGGGATCCGAACTCACGTTCCGGGCTCGCTTCGGGGTCCGGGATCAACTCCCGTGCCGCCGAGGGCAATTGGTCCGTACCTTCTCCCGGCCGCCTCGTGCCGCCCCGCCCGCCTCTCGCGTCGGCGTCCGGACGCGGACATGGAAGCGCCCGGTCGCTGGCGACGGGGGATGCACCAGCGACCGGGCTTTTAGAACCGTAACAAGAGATCGGCCGATAGCAAATTCGATCGCGGATTTCCGGACGTCTATTTGCAGGGCGTAACGGTGAGTTGTGAGCAGCGTCACGTCACCCGTTGGCGCCCTCCGGCCGTTCGGCGACCGTCAGCTCAGCGTCACCTGACGGTTGGTGAGACCGCCCCGGGCGCGCCGCTGCTCGGGCGTCAGCGGGGCGTCGGAGGCGAGCGCCTCCGCGAGCCGCTCGGCGAGGTCCACGGCCGGCTTCTCGGTGTCCTCGGCGCTCATCCCGCGTGGCAGATCCCACACCGGCACCGTGAGCCCATGGGCCCGGAAGGAGCCCACCAGCCGGGTGTTCTCGCCGAGGGAGGAGGCACCCGCGGCGTGCAGCCGGGCGAGCGCGTCGAGCAGCTTCTCCTCGGGGTGGGACATCACCCAGCGCAGGTGGTTCTTCTCCGGCGTCTCGCACCAGTAGGCCGCCTCCACGCCGGTGAGCCGGGCGGTGGGGATCGCGGCCGCGTTGGCCCGTTCCAGGGACGCGGCGACCTCTCCGGTCGCGTTCGCGGCGTCGTCCAGCCAGAACTCGAACCCCTCGTGCAGGGTCGGCGAGAAAGTGCCCTTCGGGTCGAGCAGATCCTGCAGCCGCGGACCGTCGCTGGGAGCCCGCTCGGCGGCCACCGGAGTGCCCGGATCGGCGGTCAGCGCCCGGCGCAGGGTGTCGGCCAGGTCGCGGCTGATGTCACCGGAGGGCGTGTCGTTCTGCAGACCGAGCAGCACGGCGCCGCTGTCGCGGCGCAGCGCGGGCCACGCCATGGGCAGCACGGTCGCCAGGGTGACCGACGGAACCCCCTCGGGCAGCCCCTCGGCGAGAGCCAGCTCGACGGTCGCGGCGGGCACCAGCTCGCGCAGGGCCACCCAGTCGCATTCGTTGGGGAGCCCCTCGAAGGGGCGCTGCACCAACTCGGTGGCGGCGTGTGCGGCTTCCCTGCCGTGACAGGCCTTGTAGCGACGGCCCGAACCGCACGGGCAAGGCTCCCGCGCGCCCACCACAGGGATCTCGCCGTTGGCGGCCTGTGGGCCTGCGGCCTTCGTCTGGGGGCGGCGCTTCTTGGCCATGGTGAGACTGTCTCCCGATCTGCGGCTCAGGGCTTGCTCGTACGCCCGTGACGGTCTGCGTACGGCCGTGGCAGTGCTCTCTTACGGCGCGTACGACTGGTACGGGCGCGAGCCTAGCCCTTTGGCCGAACCGCGTCGGCTCCATGAGCCGCGTCGGCTAGGCGAGCTCGTCCAGATCGGCGAAGTCCAGCTCGCGATCGAAATCGGGGTCGATGTTCGCCTCGAGGTTCGAGCCCAAGTTCGCGTCGAGATCAGCCTCGAGGTTCGGCCCGAGATTCGGCCCCAGGTTCGCGTCGAGACTGGCGTCGAGATTCGTCTCGAGGCTCGGGTGCAGCCCGGAGGTCAGCTCCGCACTCAGGTCGGGGGAGAGATCCGGAGGAAGCATGACGCGACGGGTGAAATCGCCGTCAGGTGGAAGAAGGGCCCATACGGTGACCTCGCCGACTCCGTCCCGCACGCCCCATTCCTCGGCCAGCGACATGATGATGTTCAGCCCGCGACCGCCGCGTGCGGTGACCGAGGGATTGGCCGGAAGTGGCCTTGTGGGGCCTCCGCCATCCGTCACTTCGACCGTCAGTCGGTCGTCCTCGCCGACGCTCCATGCAGCCCGGACCGTGCCGCCGCCATGGCCGGAACGCCAAGGGCGACCATGTCGCCATGCATTACTGAGTAGTTCTGAAAGGATCAATACAGCGTCGTCTATGACCGAATCCGATACCCCAGTCCTGCCCAAATCGACACGCATCCGCTGTCTTGCCGCGCGGACACCCGCAGGACCATGGGGTACGGCCATGGTCGACGACGTCGGCACCTGCCGTGCCACCACCAACGCCACCCCCGAGACCTCCTTCGCCCCACGCCACGGGATGAATGCCCCGCGGTGCTGGAGCGGAAACCGGCCAAGTGGCATCGCGTGACGCACTCGTCACGATCGAATACGTACCGAACGCGCCGGTGCACGCCTTGTAATGCCCATTATGAGCGTCCGAGTTGGGACAGTACCTGTTTGGGGCGATTGGTGATCAGTGCGTCGACCCCGAGGCGGACGCACAGGTCGACGTCCTCCGGTTCGTCGACGGTCCACACGTGCACTCGGTGCCCCTCGCGCTGCAGTCGCGCCACATAGCCGGGATGGTTCCGCACGATCCGGATGCTCGGCCCCGCGATCCGCACCCCGGCCGGCAGCTGCCCGTCCCGGTGGCGCGGCAGTATGAACTGCATCAGGTAGACGGTCGGGATGGCGGGGGCCCCGCTGCGGATCCGGTGCAGGGAGCGCGCTGAGAAGCTCATCACACGGACGGGTGAACGTTCGCCGGGCGGCGGGGCGTCCAGGTCGTAGCGGCGCAGCAGTGCGAGCAGCCGCTCCTCCACCTGGCCCGCCCACCGGGTGGGATGCTTGGTTTCGATCGCCAGTTCGATACGGCGTCCCGCGTCGGCGATGAGCGCCAGAAGCCGTTCCAGGGTGAGGACGGAGATGCTGTCCCGGCTGTCGCGGTCCGGCTCCTCCTTGTCGGTGGCCCGGCCCTTCCAGGAGCCGAAGTCCAGGGCCGCCAGATCGGACAGCTCCAGTGCCGAGACCGCGCCCCGGCCGTTGGAGGTGCGGTCGACGCGGCGGTCATGGACACAGACGAGGTGGCCGTCGGCGGTCAGCCGGACATCGCACTCCAGGGCGTCGGCGCCCTCCTCGATTGCCTTACGGTAGGCGGCCAGGGTGTGCTCCGGGGCATCCTCGGAGGCCCCGCGATGGGCGACGACGGAGACGGTGGGCGGCCCGGGGTGGCTGTCCCGGGCAGGGCGCTCATAGGTCACCGCGTTATGGTGCCACCGCCCGGTGACAGCCGGTGGACTCGGCCCCTCCGTACGTTCGCACGGAATGGCGGTGGGTCGAATTGTCCGGGATAAAGGGTGGTAGTCCGCAGGACCGCCGCTCCTTACGGCCGTCTGACGCGCTGTGGGAAAAGCTGACGACGGTAAGACGTACACGTGGGCCGTCGAGGAAATCTGTCGTGCACCTGAGGAGATTGCTGTGAGCACCGAGAACGAGGGCTCTGCCGTTCCGCCCGCGCCCGGGCCGCATCCGGCCCCTCCGGCGCCGCACCCGAACCCGGCCGTGCCACCCGCGCCGGACTATGAGCCCTCCGCGGGCAGGCAGCCGACCGCATCCGACGCGCCAATAGGCTCGCCCGACGCGGCAGGGCAGCCGGGAGCCCCCAACCCCGCGTCCGGCGCCTCGGGACCCGGAGCGGACGCCGGACAGGCCGGCACGTGGTGGTCGGCCGACGGCGGACAGCAGCCCGGCGGCCCGGGCGAAGGACAAGGCGGGCAGGGCGGCCCGGGCGGACCGTGGGGGACCGCTCCCGTGCCGCCCCCCGGCCCGTCCGAGCGCAAGCCCCGCGGGCTGGTCGCCGCCCTGCTGGCCGCCGTACTGGTCGCGGGCGCCATCGGCGGCGGCATCGGCTTCTGGGCCGCCGACCGGGAGGGCGACGGCAGCGACACCACCACCGTCTCCGCCTACGGCAACCCCAAGACGGAGAGCCGCGCGCCCGGCTCGGTGTCGAGCATCGCCAACAAGACCCTGCCCAGCGTCGTCACCATCGAGGCCCAGGGCAACAACGGCGAGAGCGGCACCGGCACCGGCTTCGTCTACGACAAGCAGGGCCACATCCTCACCAACAACCACGTCGTCGCCTCGGCCGCCGACAACGGCAAGCTGACCGCCACCTTCTCCAACGGCAAGCGGTACACGGCCCAGGTCGTCGGCCGCGCCCAGGGCTACGACGTCGCCGTGGTCAAGCTCAAGAACGCCGCGGGCGCCAAGCTCAACCCGCTGCCGCTCGGCAACTCCGACCGGGTCGCCGTGGGCGACGCCACCGTCGCCATCGGCGCCCCCTTCGGCCTCTCCGGCACCGTCACCACCGGCATCGTGAGCGCCAAGAAGCGCCCGGTCGCCTCCAGCGACGGAGGCGGCGGCAACGCCTCGTACATGAGCGCCCTGCAGACCGATGCCTCCATCAACCCGGGCAACTCCGGCGGCCCGCTGCTCAACGCGGACGGCGGCGTCATCGGCATCAACTCCGCCATCCAGTCCGCCGGCAACGGCAGCGGCCTCGGCGAGTCCCAGCAGTCCGGCAGCATCGGCCTCGGCTTCGCGATCCCGATCAACCAGGCCAAGAACGTCGCCGAGCAGCTGATCAAGACCGGCCAGCCCATCTACCCGGTGATCGAGGCCACGGTCAGCACGAAGGACTCCACCAACGGCGCCACCATCGCCTCCAACGGCACCGGCGGCAGCCCCGCCGTCGTCCCCGGCGGCCCGGCCGACAAGGCGGGCCTCAAATCCGGCGACGTGATCACCAAGCTGGACGACACGGCCATCGACAGCGGCCCGACCCTCATCAGCGAGATCTGGACCCACCAGCCGGGCGACAAGGTCACTCTCACCTACAAGCGCGGCGGCAAGGTGTCCAAGGCGGACGTCACCTTGGGGAAGCGCAAGGGCGACAGCTGACACGCTAGGCTGATCCCCGCGCCACCGCGAGTGGCGCGGGGAGGCTTGCCCGAGCGGCCTAAGGGAACGGTCTTGAAAACCGTCGTGGCAGCGATGTCACCGAGGGTTCAAATCCCTCAGCCTCCGCAAGTGAACGGCCCCTGACCAGGCAAGACAGTCGGGGGCCGTCGCCATGTGCGCTACCCGCCGGACACCGCCGTTCCCCATGATTCCCCGACCGATCGGGCACGGCAGGGGCACGGCCGGACACCTGCTGAGCGGGCCCCGCCTGTCGGCGGTTCATGGTCGTTCGGGCGCACCGGTTGCTTCAGTGTCCGGTTGTTGAGGTGTCTCCTGGCGATCCCTCACAGTGGAGGCCCTGGGTCAGCGTTTGACGCGGTTACGGACGGCCAGGGCCGCCAGGCCAAGAAGGACGGGCTCGGTGACGCGGGACGCCATCTCGATGTAGGTGCCGGCGGTAGTCAGGTCCTGTCCGGATGAGCGGAACACCACTGAGTTGAGCGTGACATTCAGGGCCTTCTCGAAGCGCTTGCCGGTGAACCTGTTCCCGGTGGGGTTCTGGGGATCGGCCTTGTCGATCTCGAAGGTGACCTTGCCGCCGCCGGGCGGTACGGTGCCGGTCGCTTCCTGCTTCGGGTTGTCTTTCGGGAGTCCGAAGCCTGTCAGCAGCACGATGGTGATGAGCATGGCGGCAGCGAGCCAGCCCAGGGCTCTGGAGGCGCGCAAGCCGTAGCCGGACAGCACCCAGTAGCCGTGCAGCAGTCCGCGTTCAGCGCGGGTGGTGCCGGTGCGGTCGTGGCGGCGCATCTCCATCTCGCCGTAGTAGAAATCCGCCGCCCCCGGCTCGTTCTTGTCGTCCTCGAATGCCTTGCGCAACGCCCGGTACACCGGCGCCAGCCGTGCAGGCCCGACGTGTCCGGCGCCGAACACTGCCACGTTCCAGCCCCGAACCGCTGTCGGCTGGCTCGCACGCCAGTGGTGTTCTTCGGCGAGGGTGCGGCGGTGGGTGAACCGTATTGGGCGCCAGCGCCGCCAGTGTGAGCGGGGAGGCACCGCGTCGAAGACGCACGTGCCTTCCAGACGCACTTGGTCCAAGTGCACGGTCCCGGCGAATAGGCACCCCGACAGGTCGACGTCGGCGAGGACCAGATGGGCCGCGTCCACCCCACGCAACGAGGCCATCCGCACCACGGCGTCGGGCGCGTTGGCAAGAACCTGTTCGTCCACCGGCCGTCCGTCGGGGAGCGCAAAGGAGTCGGCCGCAGCGGCGATCGTGAGGGGGTATTCGAAGACGGCGTGGGCAAAGTCCACTGTGGCGTAGCGCAGACGCAACTCGGCCGTTGACGACCAGCGGGTTCGCAAGCACTCCAGGCGGCGCGTTGCGAACGAGAGGTTCGCCGGGCCGCTGAACGTGGCTTCGGACAGCACAAACCGTCCGGCACACACCAAAGGCCCGAGGGTGACCAACCGCTCGAAGGCCGCCCCCTCAAACTGAGCGTCGCCCTCGAAGACTGCTGCCCGGAACGGAGCGGCGCCATGGAAGGTCACCCACGCGAATGAGGCGTACCCCTCGAAGGTCGCTGACCCGAACTGGCCGGTGCCCTGGAAGGTCGCCCGAACGAAGTGGGCGGCACCCTGAAAGGTCGCCGAGGCGAACTGGGCGAGGTGCTCAAAGGTCGCCGAGGCGAACTTGGCGGTGCGCTCGAAGGTTGCCGAGTCGAACCACGCGAGGTCCTGGAAGGTCGCTGACCTGAACACTGCGTAGCCCTGGAAGTTAGCCGAGTCGAAATGGGCGTAGCCCTGGAAGGTCACCGACTCGAACCGAGCGAGGCCCTGGAAGGTCGCTGAGTCGAACCGAGCGAGGCCCTGGAAGGTTGCCGAGTCGAACCACGCGTGGCCCTGGAAGGTTGCCCTTACGAACCGGGCATCGCCTTGGAAGGTCGCCGAGTCGAACCGGGCTTCGCCGAGGCAGGGGTGTCCGGTGGCGGGGTCGAGGAGGACGCCGAGGAGGGCATCAAGAAGAGGCTCGGTGAAGGAGGTGCCGCGATGATCGATGTCGGCGCCGGGGGTCAGGCCGTCCAGGTAGGCGTCGCGGTCAGCGTCGGCCAGATGGGCTAGGCATGCGGTGTGGCCAGGGGCGTGAATGCCTCGGCAGCCGACGGGGTCCTCCGGGGCAGCGCCGTGGCCACAGTGCGGCCAGTCAGGCGGAGTCGGGGACGGTTCAGGGCTCGGGTGTGGCATACCCGAAGGACGATCGAGCACGCTCGATGGTTGCCGAGCTCGCCGCCGAGACAGCCAGCACTGAAATCTTCGCTGCGGCACTGAAGGACGTACTGAAATCTTCCGTGCGTTCCGACACGCCAATTACCGATTGATCGGAATCTCGTACACGATCTCGCAGTGAGCGGCGGGTACGACGATGTCCGCAGTCTCCACGGGCCGCCCCTGGTCGCTGTAGTACGTCCGCCGGATGTGCGTGACGAGCGCGGCCTTCTGGATGCCGAGAAGTGATGCCTCCTCAGCGGTTGCCTGTCGGGGCTCCGGCTGTTCCACGGCATGGCTGACGGTAAATCCGATAGCGGCCATGCGATTCACAACGCCCGCCCCGGCGTGCGGCCCTCCCTCGGGGAGGACGACGAGCGTGCCTGCGGTGAGGTCGTACGGCTCCCAACTCGTCGACAGCTGCACCGGCCTGCTGTCGGCCAGGAACTCGTACGACGTCCGGACGCACAACTCGCCCTCGGCGATACCGAGCCGCGCTGCGATCTCCGCCGGGGCCGGAACCTTGGCGTCGGTCCGGCTTTCCCAGTCGCCGTGCTTGCCGACTGCCCTCATGTCCGCGCGAAACGGCGACCCTTCAGGCTGCTCGCGCGCCGACGACCGGACGACCCGCACCCGTTGCCGGGGCTCGGCGACGTAGGTACCCGAACCGGCTCGACCCTCCAGCACGCCCTGGGAGATCAGCAACTCCTGCGCCCGGCGGACCACGTTCTCACCCACCCCGCACTCCTGGCCGATCTGGGCGCGGGACGGCAGGCGGTCCCCTGGCTCCCATACGTGCTCCGCGATCCGCCGCCGGAGTTCGTCGGCGACGCGGAGATAGGGCGGCTGCTCAGGCATATGGAAAATCTAGTCCACTAGCTCTAATCTAGTTAACTAGATTCACTGAAAGTGATCGCCGGTGACGGAGGCTGCCCTGTGCCCGCTTCGCGAGTTAGCGCGGCGACCATCGCCGCCCGGCTGTCCGTCGTCGGGCTCCCCACGCGCGTGGAGGAGCACGCCCGATTCACATCGGTCGAAGCGGACGTGCCGGAATCGCTCTCCACCGAGTCATGGAAGGAGGTCCTGGCGGCGCTGGCCGAGGCCGATCGGTTCGGGCTCCTCGCCACCAGCCAGAACGGCCGCACTCTCCGGGCGGTCGTACACAAAGCGGTCCCCACGACGGGCGATGTCGGGGGACCGAGCCATCAGCGATAGGAGCTGATTCAGCGTGCTCAACCGTATCCGCCGCGCCGTCTCCCTCACCAGGGCGCGGCACTTCTCCAAGGGCAGGCACCGCCGCCCCTTAACGCCCTCCCAACCGCCGATCGCTGACGAACCGACGCTCAGCCTGGGCCGGATCTCCGACTGGGCCAGCCACTGCTACTCGCTCACGGCCGAGGAAACCGCGCTCGTCCGCCCGTACGTGCTGGCCTGGGAAAGGCGCGCACGACAGCACCCGACGGTTGTCGTTGCTCCCCATCTGCCGACGGAGGCCCGAACGGCCCTTCTGGGGGCCTGCTGATGCCCTCTCGACGGCAGACCCACAGCCCGGCCGCCCCTTACCGCTCGCCCGCCTGCCGGATCGGCACGCACGACACCTGCACGGAGTCCTCTCCGGCTTCGGCGCCGATCGACGTGCCATTGATCTACGAGGCGTGTGGCTGCCCGTGTCACTCGGCATCCGGCCAGGCCGGGCAGGCAGAGGTGAAGCAATGAACGACTGGGCACCAGGCAGCGCGCCGACATCCATCAGCGAGATCCACCGAGAGGCAGACGCAGGGATGACGGCACAGCACGAACTGAGGCTTCTCCCGTGGACGGGGCCTGAGGGCAAGCCCTGCTACCTGGACACCGACGACCGGGAGGGCTACGTGTCCCGCTTGGCGGACCATATCGAGTCGGTGCAACTCGGGATGGCCTCCGAACTGCTGGGGCAGGCGCTTCAGGTACTCGACGACGAGACCGAAGATCTGGAGAAACTGAGGCTCATCGCCGGGCAGTTGGCTGGCGCACTGCGGGACGTGCTGCGCGTGGCGACCAGTCGAGGGCACCGTCTGGTAACGCCTGAGTAGCACCATCCGGGGGAACGCCCAGCCGACTTGCCACCCCGGGCTCTGGCTAGCAGCCATGTGCAGTACAGCAGGGAGCCTCGGATACGTTCCGAGATCTCCCTGCTTTCTCTTGGCGACGCGTGGGCCCAGCTCGCACGCTGACCTGTGCGAACGGTCAAGATGGGGCCTTTCCGGGCATGGCCACCTTCACTGTGGTTCCCTGTTGTTCCTCGCTCGATCTGGTGTGCTTGTGGTGCGACGGTCGTCAGCCGCGCAGAGCGGACGTCGACTCGATGGCGTCGACCCAGACATGATCGCTCGATGGATTACCTCCCCCGAGGCGAGCTGCCACGACTAAGAGCAACAAGCGGGCCAAGTAACCGAGTTCCAGTCGTACCTTGCTAGCAACGCGAGCCGCGAGTGTGCTACTGTCTCTTGCGTTCGGAGCGAAGGCTAAAGACCTCGGCGATTCATGATCGCACGCATCCACGGAAAAGGGGAGATCCAGGTTCGAATCCTGGCTAGTAGCTCAATTGGTAGAGCCCCCTCTTTCTATTTTCACCAAGCCGCCCTTTGGGCGGCTTTTTTGATTTCGTCGCCGCTAAGCCCGATCACGCTGAAGTTTTTACGCGCATAGCCGGGAAGCTTCCGAGCGCGCTGGTGTTCGTGCGTGTATTTACTTAGCTCGGTGCGGAAGTCTTCGCAGAGTAGATCTGCCCACACTTCCCGGGGGAGCGCCTTTTGTAGTCCCTCATTCAACTGCTCTGCAAGGCTCTTGGTAATGGCCAAGGCGGCAACCAATTCTCCTTGATTAAGGGCGATAGGGATTCCAGGTGCAACGAGTACTGACGGAGCAACGCCAGTCAGATCTTCCCAATTCTTAGCCGATGCTGCACTGAGGTTTCTAGAGACGGTCAGAAGTTCGGCGCTGGGCAGTCCACCGGCGTGAATGATGGCGTTGCGTAGAAGACGCAAAAGATCGAACTGCTCTACCGAGACTGTAGAAAGTGAGCAGCCTGCCGCTGTCTCAAATTTTTGGTGCATGGTTTTCGGAGAGGCGGACTGAACCCCCTTACTATTTATCAGTTTCGCTCGCTGGAGAAGCTTAAGGCAGGTCGTTACGTAGTCCTCATGCAAGGCCAATGCATACGGAACGGCCATTGCGCTAAGGTGCGACTCGGCATCAGCTAGCAACCTCTGGGCTGCGTCCACCCGTAGGTTCATGCGTCCAACATGCTCTACGGCAGGGAAGATTTCCGGCAACATGCGTTCACTACCACTGGCCAGCCCTAACATGTGCTCGGCGAGCCTTGATCCCGCGAGCATGGCCATCATTGCGTTATTGGCTTCAACTCGCGACTCTTCGTAGTTCCGGTAGGCTAGAAAATGCACGATACCCATTGAAAGTGCAACTCCCCCCGATGGCGTCACGTGTTCCGCTGGTGTCGCTGTGCACGCCTTTTCTTGAACTCTTCGAACTGTGTGGAGAAAGTGTACATGTAGTCTAAGAAGGCTTGCGCTAGATGTAGCGCATCGCGCGCATCCTCGGGACTTACTTGGCTCCCTGTGTAGTGTGCCCCTTCGTTACCTAGAACTCTCAATTCAGCAGCCCAGTCGACAAGCCTTTGGTCGATCTTTCCTTCTTCTTGAAGAGCAGATAGAGATTGACTCAACGTTCGACGCTTCACGCTTTCTTCCGCGCACACACCCTCCAACGTCCGGCGCACCATCACGGCCACTGCTGTGTAAGCCTGAGCTTGGTAACAAACACGCGCCTGTTCGTATTCGCGTCGGAGCGCGGCCGGCACGCGTGCCCCGACACCGCCAGCGGGGCTCGGCCACGCCACTACGGGTGACGTGAATTCATCGCCGTCTGGCCCGTCCATAATTCCCTGAGCAATGAGGAGTCCGCGCCCGCAATCTTGACATGAAGCCAGATGAAGCATTTGTGCAGGACCTTTTTCGTCCTCTGGCTCAGTAAAGGAACCGCGAACCGTAGCGAGGCTAGGTTTTTGGCAATTGGGGCACGGGGCAACAAAGGGACCGTAAGTGAAAGGCACGGGGTGATCTTACTGGTCAGAGGTCGACCTGTCTCTAGAAGCGTCAGAATGGTGGCCTCGCCCATCTGACCGGGGCGCGGCGCCAGGGGAGACTCGTCGGAGGCCGAACACCTGAACGAGACTCAAGGCCCATGGCTGACTGCCCTGGGTTCCATGTCGCGGGCGGCATCGTCGCCCTTGATGTAAAGCGCCACGCCGCAAGGTGGAAGCGTCGTAGTCTGCCGTGGGTACGAGGTAGTCCTAGCGAGAGGTCGGAAATGATTCAGGACTCGATCCCATGGAGAGTTGAACTTTTGGCCACCGCCGAACGCTTGGAGAAGCGTAAGGCCCAGCAGAGATGGACTGATCGCACCGGATTCCTCGTCGAGCGGGATGTAATGGTAGGCGCCTACTCCGTGAGGCGATTGAAAGAATCTTTCAAAGTTTCGGACAATCTAGTGAATCGCGCATGGCCGGTCCGAATTCATGAACCAAGCGGCCCGGCGCCTGATGTGCAAAACAATCACAAGTTTTGGGATTTGTATGACTTGGAGAAAGGTAGGGATGCAGAGCTTTCGCTAACCAATGTTTGCAACCAAGTGATTCATAGCTGGATCTGGGGATTTGCCGCCGGGGAAGATGGATCCGGGTTAGACGGTATTTTTGTGTCTTCGGACAAAAAAAGAAAAAAGTGCCTCTACTTCCTGTCCATTGATATGCTCGTCGACCTTTTTCGCTCCGTTGGGGAAGAGGATATCTATCACATTGAAATGAGAAGGGATGAGACTGGAGAGATGAAATTTACTCGAATTGTGGGCCGTCGATTCGGCGAGGCAAGGGCGGATACATTCGAGCTGCCGGACGCTCTCAAGTGAGCGCTACGTGATCTCCAACGTGGTTTCGCACGGTGAGCAAGGTCGGCGGAGCGGCTTTGGGCTGGAGCTGCTTTGGGGCGAGAGATCATGGCCCCGTAAGCTTCCGGCGCGTCGGGCAGTCTGTGGACCTGCCCGCTAAAGCACGACGTTGGGGCCATGATCTTAGAGGCTCGCCCCAAAGTGGCTGCCTAAAGCCGTGGAGCCGACCGCCCCAGCCACGATGTACCCCTTCTCTGACGTCAGGCGGCTGATCGCTGTGCGCGCGGCACGGACGGCGGCCGGGCTGGAGTGGGGCGGAGACAGGAGCGCAGGCCCGGCCGGGGGCCGGGCCGCGCGCGGGGAGCGGAGCGAGCCGCCTTGATCGAGTAGGGAAAGTTCTACCGCGCTCTGGTTGATCGTCTTGGTCGGTCGATGCCTACTCAAATGAGTCGGCACGCGGATAGCCTGGTGTAGCTACACCCGACGAACACCAGCGACGGCAGGAGAGTGCTCACGGGATGGGACCGAAGTCGGAGCGGGTCTACCGCACGATTCGCGAGTGGATCGCTACGGGCAAGTACTCGCCAGGTTCCAAGCTCCCGTCCGAGCGGACCCTGTCGGAGGGTCTGGAGATCGGCCGTACGGCCCTGCGCCAGGTGCTGGCCAGGCTCCTTGCTGAGGGCGTCGTCGAGGTGCACGGCCGTAGCTCCTACCGGGTGCCGGATCGGTCAGTGACCACCGAAGCGCCGGCGGACGTCGAGCCCTGGCAGATCCATGGTGAGCGGACGCTGTATGACAACCGCTGGGTGAAGCTGAGCCTCGTCGACGTGGAACCGCCCGGCGTGAAGCGCTTCGAGCACCATGTGGTCAAGCTCCACCATGTGGCCATCGCCGCCGTGATCGATGACCGGGACCGGGTGCTCATGATGTGGCGGTACCGCTTCGTCCCTGACGCTTTCGGTTGGGAGCTGCCGGGCGGCATCGTCGACCCGGGGGAGGAACCCCTTCAGACCGCCTTGCGTGAAGTCGAGGAAGAGACCGGCTGGCGGCCGGACGCCTTGCAGCATGTGGTCACGTACCAGCCCATGGTCGGCATGGTCGACTCGCCGCACGAGATCTTCGTCGGTCAAGGGGCGAAGCTCGTCGGTGAGCCGACCGATCTGGAAGAAGCCGGGCACATCGCCTGGGTGCCTCTGTCCGACATTCCCGGGCTGATGGCTCGTGGTGAGCTGATGGGGTCCGGCACCTTGGTCGCCCTCCTTCATGTGCTCGCCTCACGGGGCGCCGGGGCGTCGCCTACAACCGCTGGGTGAGCTGTTCGATCCGGCGCCTGTGACGTACTGACCTGGTCCGACTCGCCACCAGCTGGGCTTGCCGCAGGTGCTTCTGCGCCTGGTCGTGCTCGCCGCGGGCCAGGTGGGCCTGGGCCAAGTCGCAGTGGAGTCCCGCCGATGCCCGGATGAACGTGGGGTCGGTCGTCTCCAGTGCGGTGTACAGGCTGCCCACTGCTTCCGCGTCGCCGATCAGGGCGAGAGCACTCCCGCGCCACCTGGTGAGGTGGCCTTCGTTCAGGAAGATGCTCAGCATGTCCGGGTCGCGGGCGTCTTCTCCTGCGGGCAGGTGTCGCATCGCGAGCTCAAGAGCCTGCTGACACTCGGCCTGAAGCCCAGCTCGGGCGCAGATTTCCGCCTCGGCTGCGTACAGCCAAGCCCTGAGGCGTGGAGACATGCCCTTCCCGCCGAGACGCTGTGCCTCTCGAACCAGATGCACCGCCATCTCAGGACGTCCGGCGTCACACAGCACGTATGCCTGTTCGGCGGTGGCGTGCGCGAGGTACATGGGTTCCTCGGCCTCCTGGGCGGCGCGCTTGCCCAGCTCGTAGTGACGCCAGGCCCGTTCCACGGCTCCGACGTCGAGGGCCTGCCAGGCCGCCAAGGTGGCTGCTCCGGCCAGAGCCAGGGCGACCGGGCGTCGGGTCTCCGGGAGCACCGCGAAGGTGAGGGCGTCTTCCAGCCGTGTCAGGTGTGCAGTCATCTGGTCGACCAGAGTGGCGGCGCCCATCTGCCGGTCAACGGTCCGGAGCAGTTCGGTCTGGTCCATGAACGTCTTGACCATCGTCAGGCTGACGTTCTTGGCCTCGTCGATCCGGCCTATCAGCTCGTCGTACCCGTCGGCCGTGGCGAGTGTCAGCGGCGACTGTGATCCGCCCGCCAGCTCATCGTCGGTGATCCCGAGCAGCGCGCGGAGGATCTTGGCGTAGTGGCTGGAGATCGTCCGTCGGCCGTTCTCCCACTCCGAGACGTACACTCGCAAACTCGCGGTTGAGGCGACGGTGATCATGTGCTGGCGCGCATGGCGTTCGATCTCCCGCACAAGACGCTCTTGCGACCATGCCCGTGCCGTCCTCGCTGCTTTGAGTCCACTCATCGCGTACTGCCGCTCCGCGTTCGGGTGTTGAGCCGTAACAGCAGCATGCCTTACATCGGCCCAGGTCGGCAGTGGTTAACGGGTCTGCTGTTAACCCCTGTTGGCTACCGGATCGTTGCTCGGGGCGCTTCCCTGGAACTGTCGCAGTCAGGCGAGTTGAGACCTCGGACCAACGGCGATGCTTGACATCTGGTGCGCACCAGATGCAACCTTCTGGTGCGCACCAGTTGGAAGCGCGAACACTCCGCAGGTTTGCTGCGGCATTCAATCAACGTTCAGGAGCGGCGACCCACCGCCAAGCAAGTACGCCGCTCCCGCCCCTGAAGGGACCTCCATCATGCGTCAGATTCCCGTCGACACGTCCGCCGCGACCGTGATGGTCGCCAAGCCCGCCCAGCCGAAGATCCGTGACCGCCGTACCGGTGAGATCGCCTTGGACGCGGACGGTGTGAAGCTGATGACCGTGGACGTGATGTTCGCGGCCAACGACGACGTCGAGATCCTGTCCATCACCGTCCCGGAGACCGGTATCTCCGGTGACCTGGCCATGGGCACCCCGGTCGCGCTCACGGGCCTGATCGCCCGGCCGTGGGAGAACGAGTTCAACGGTCAGAAGCGGCACGGGATCGCTTTCCGCGCCGTCGCGGTCACCTCGCTCGCCGCCTCGGGTGCGAAGGCGGCCTGATCATGACCAGGTTTATGGTCGCTGTGGTGGTGGTCGTCGCTGCTGCGGGTCTCCTGCGGTGGCGGCGCCCCGCCTGGTACTGGCTTTCCCTCGGCGTCACCTTCGCCACCGTGCGGGTCCTGGTCCGCTACGCCTCGGTCATGGACGCCTGCGGGCTGACCGTCCCGCCCGCCCGCTGGCGCCTGGCCCTGGCCCGGATGACTGGTCGGGAGGCGCCGGAGTTCCGCCCGCCGCGCATCCTGCGTCTGCGCCCGACCCGCACCGGCCTGGTGCTGCGGCTCAAGCTCAAGCCTGGACAGGACGCCTTCGATGTCGCCGCCGCCACCGACCGGCTCCGCCACTCCTTCGGCCTGTACGGGGTCACCTCCCGTGAGATCCGCTCGGGTGTGGTGGAGGTGCGGATGACCGGCTATGACGTGCTCAAGCGGGTGCAGATGCCCGCCCGGCTCGATACCCGGCCGATGCGCATCCCGGTCGCCCTGCGAGAGGACGGCTCGGTGCACTACCGCGACTACCGCGCCGTCCCACACGGGCTGACCCTCGGAGCTACGGAGTCCGGCAAGTCCGTCTATCAGCGCAACCTGGTTGCCGGGCTCGCCCCGCACCATGTCGCCCTGGTCGGCATCGACTGCAAGCAGGGCGTGGAGCTGTTCCCGCTGGCCCGCCGGTTCTCCGCGCTCGCAGACAACCCCGATACCGCGCTGGAGCTGTTGGAGGCGCTGGTGACGCACATGGAGGAGGTGTACCAGCTCATCCGGGCCGAGCAACGGATCAGCGTCGCCGTGCCGGACGCGGAGATCGCCGCCGACATCTGGGACCTGCCCGAGGACATCCGGCCTGTACCGGTCGTGGTCCTGGTCGACGAGGTCGCCGAACTCGCCCTGTACGCCACCAAGGACGAGGAGAAGCGACGGGACCGGATCATCACCGCGCTCGTCCGCCTCGCCCAGCTCGGCCGCGCGTCCGGCATCTACCTGGAGATCTGCGGGCAACGCTTCGGCTCCGAACTCGGCAAGGGCATCACCATGCTCCGCGCCCAGCTCACCGGCCGTACCGCCCACCGCGTCAACGACGAAACGTCCGCCAACATGGCCTTCGGCGACATCGCCCCCGATGCCGTGCTGGCCGCGATCCAGATCCCAGCCGAGACCCGCGGCCTGGCCATCGCGGCCGATTCGACTGGCGGCTGGCACCGCGTCCGGGCCCCACACACCTCACTGCGCGAGGCCGTGAACATCTGCAACAAGCACGCCCACCGCACCCCTGACGTGCCCGCCTTGGCGGCATTCCGCCCCGCCACCGCAGCGGTGCCCTCGGCCCGGGTCCGGCTGTCCAAGACAGCCCCCGCTTCCGCCTGACCCTCGCCCTCCCCTCCGGTCGGCGTGACCGCCTTCGCGCCAGGTCCCTACCCCTCCCATGCCTGACGACAGGAAGGAACCGTGATGACCCGGCTGCGTGTCGACGCCGTCTTGGTCCAGGCCGTCATCGCCGGGGCGCTGTCCTTCGCCCACCTGCACGATCTGGCTGCCGCTGCCGGACAGGACGGCTGGAAAGCCTGGGCCTACCCGATCAGCGTCGACTTGCTCCTGGTCGCCGCCTGGCGACGACTGCGCACCGGCGGACCCACCCGGCTGGCCTGGTGCTGGTTCCTCATCGCCCTGGCCGCCTCCCTCGGCGCCAACGTCGCCACCGCCGGACTCCTCGACATGCACCACGTCCCTGCTTGGCTGCGCATCCTCGTCGCCGCCTGGCCCGCCCTCGCCTTCATGGGCGGGACTCTCCTTGCCCACACCACCGCTCACACCGAGCCGGAAGCATCGGCGGACCCCGACTCGGCACCCCAGCCCCCGGCCGTCGAGGACGACCAAAAGGCCGAACCCGCACTCGCGCCGGTGGCCGACGTCGAGGAACCCGCCGCGCCTCCCGCCTCCGAGCCTCAGCCCATCCCGGACCCGCCCGCTGCTCCCGTCGCGCCGGTCCCGGCCGCGCTGGTCGACCACGCCCGCAAAGTCGCTGACGACCACCACGCCCGCACCGGGGCCCCGATCGACACCGACACCCTCCGCGCCCGTCTCGGCGTCCCGCCCCATCTCGCCGACGCCATCGCCGCCCAGCTCGCCTGACCTCAGAAAGGAAGCGACGCCCCATGACCCGTGACCCGGCTGACTTGTCCGCTGCCGACTACCTCGACGGCGCTCGCGAGATGGCCGCCGCAGATCGGCCTTTCCTCGCCCACCTGCTCGCCGAGGAAGCCGCCCAGCGCACCACCGACCTGGCCACCGCCGCCGGTATCCGTGCCAGCTTCCCCGACCCGACGACCACACGAACGGAGACCGACTGAGATGCCCGCTCGCGACCACTTCCACTCGGTGATGCGCATCGGCCCGGTGCAGATCGGCACCCACCGCGACCGGCACGGCCGCACCGTGCACGCCGCCGTGTGCACCAACGACCGCTGCGGCTGGTCCGCCGACTACTCCAGCCGGTCCGCCGCTCAGCTCGCCGCTCGCACCCACCGCTGCCGCATCAACTGACCGGAGGTTCTGCCATGGACGTCCCGCTCTGGCTCGCCCTGATCGTCGTCGGCTGGCTCGGCGTCAAGCTCATCCGTCCGCCCTGGTGGCTCATCGCCGTACTCCTCCTCGGCGGCTACCTCCTCGCCGACAGCCTCTTGGCCCCCGTCATCGACACCGCCGTCAAGTAACCCCAGGAAGGGGAACAGCCCATGCTCCGGCCCAAGCACCCGACCATGCCCCAGCCCACCGGCCTGGTCACCCCGCAGGCGCCGACCGTCAGTCAGCCGACCACCATCACCCCCGGCACTCCAGCCCCGCCGCCCATGCCCAACGCCCCGGCCTCCACCCGGCCGGTCGTGCAGCTCACGCCCGGCACCGCGATAGCCCTTGTCGGTGGTGGCACGGCCGTGGTCCTGGTCGTCGGCGCCGTGCTGGTCTCCATGCTCCTGGCCGTCGCCGTGACCGGCGTTTCGGTCGCCGTCTGCGCCGTTGTCCTGCGCTCCCTGCTCGCCTCCGACGCCAAGCGTCGCTGACCGGCTCCCGGGCGGCTCCGATACCGCCAAGCATCCGCCGCCCGGGCGCCGTCCCTGTCCGATCCACTGAACCGGAAGGAAGTCCCAGCATGCCGCAGCGCACCAGCCCGACGCCTCGCAGCTGCCCGAGCTGCGACGGCTTCGCCTCCGCCGCCATCACCACCGGCGGACGCAACCAGCGTGGCCACCTTCACACCACCACCGCCGACTGCCCGGCATGCCACGGCACCGGCATCGTCCGTCGTGACCAGGAGGGCGCTCGTGTCTGACGTGCTCGACCCGGCCACCCTCGGCGACCTGCTGAGGGTGGCTTCGGCCCCCGACTACACTCGCTGGGAAGACCAGATCCGCCGTACCGGCGGCTGCGCCGACCCCATCCACCTGCGTGGCTGGGTGATCCACAAGGACAAGACGACCGGTACCAACCTGCACCGCTACTCGACCGAGCGCGAGCCGGGTGGACGGCTCCGTGTCGCGTGCGGCAACCGCCGAGCCTCCCGTTGCCCGGCCTGCGCTTGGACCTACGCGGGCGACACCTACCACCTCATCCGCGCTGGCCTGGCCGGGGACGACCGCCGAGACATCCGCGACACCGTCCGCGACCACCCCCGCGTCTTCGCCACCCTCACCGCCCCCTCCTTCGGCCCGGTCCACAACCGCCCGGACCGTGGCGCCTGCCGCTGCGGCACCCACCACGCTCCAGACGCACCGGAGCTGGGCACCGCCCTCGATCCGGCCACCTACGACTACGCGGGCGCCGTGCTGTTCAACAACCACGCCGGGCAGCTCTGGCAGCGCTTCACCAACCGCCTACGCCGCGAGATCGCCGCCCGTGCCGGCATCACCCAGCGAGAGCTGAAGGAGCGCGCCCGCCTCTCGTACGGCAAGGTCGCCGAGTTCCAGAAGCGCGGTGCCATCCACTTCCATGCCGTCGTCCGCCTCGACGGCCCCGACGGACCCAACACCCCGCCACCGTCCTGGGCCACCGTGCAGCTCCTCACCGATGCCATTCACGCCGCCACCACGCACGCCTACACCTCCGTCTCGGTCCCGGCCGTCGAGGAGCAGCCCGCCCGCACCTTCCGCTGGGGCGCCCAGCTCGACGTACGGCCCGTCAAGGCGTTCGGCGACGACTCCGACATCACTGAACAGGCCGTCGCCTCCTACGTCGCCAAGTACGCCACCAAAGCCGCCGAGACCACCGGCACCTTGGACCGCCGCATCGGCGAACTCTCCGAACTCGACCGCCACCACGTCCCCGACCACACCCGTCGCCTGATCGAAGCCTGCAAGCGGCTCGACCCGCTCTATCCCGACCGGCGCCTGTGGGCCTGGGCACACATGCTCGGCTTCCGGGGCCACTTCTCCTCCAAGTCCCGCCGCTACTCCACCACCCTGGGCACCCTGCGCCAGGCACGCGCTGACTACCGGGCTGCCCAAGAGGCCGCGGCCCTCGGCCTGGACGATGCCGAGCCGGACACCGTCTTCGTCCTGGCCGACTGGCAGTACGCCGGGCACGGCCACACTCCCGGCGAATCAGCCCTTGCCGCCACCATCCACCGCGGTTTGCAACTCAACCGCGAGACAGCTCGTGAGGCACTGGCGAACGAGGGGGAGTGGTGACCATGGACCGACTCCTCACCGTGTACGAGGTCGCGGAGCGGCTTGGTACGGGCGTCCGTTTCCCCCGCCGACTCATCGAGGAACGCCGCATCACCTTCGTCAAGGTCGGTCGGCACGTCCGCATTCCTGAGAGCGCCGTAGAGGCGTTCGTGGGTGACAACACCGTGGAACCGATCGCCCTGCGGCCTACGGGGCTCAGGAGGGCTGCTTAATGGCTGGCAAGCGAAAGTCCCGCCGGAACTTTGGACGCGTCCGCAAGCTGCCTTCCGGCCGGTTCCAGGTTCGGTATCCGGGGCCTGACGGTGTCCTGCGTCCGGCGGATCGAACCTTCGCGACGTCGACGGACGCGGATCGCTGGCTGATACGGAAGCGCATCGAGATCGAAGAGGATCGCTGGCTCGATCCGGCTGAGGGACAGACGACCGTGTGTGACTGGTCGGCCCGCTGGCTCGCTGCCGTCTCGCCGCAGCTCAAGCACAAGACTCAGGCTTCGTACCGCTCGCTGATCAACTCGTTGATCAATCCGGCGCTCGGGGACCGCGAACTGTCGACCCTCCGGCCGATCACGATCGCTGAGTGGGTCGGCGCGATGAAGACCAAGGGGCTCAGTGCTTCACGTATCCGGCAGGCGTACCGGGTCCTGTCGCAGATCATGAGGGCGGCTGTCGACAACGACATGATCCCGCAGACGCCGTGCCGGGGCGTGAAGCTGCCTCGGATGCCGCAGACCGAGCCGCACATCCTCACGCCGCTTGAAGCCTCGCGGATCGTACGGAGTGCAGCCAAGCCGCATGACTTGTTGATCGCGCTCCTCGCGTACGCGGGACTGCGCGTCGGCGAGGCGTTCGCTCTCCGTCGCGTGGACATCGATGTGCCCGGCGGCTTCGTCCTGGTCGATGAGAACCTGGCGGAGGCCAACGGCGCCTTGGTCTTCGACACACCGAAGTCCCACCAGAAGCGGCTCCTGCGAGTCGGCCCGTCGCTCGCGAAGCGGCTCGGGCGACATCTGGAGACTCTGCCCGGTGGAGATGACGCGCTCCTGTTCACGACTCCCGGCGGCAAGCCGCTTCGCTACAACCAGTGGCGCAAGGCGTACTTCGACCCCGCCGTGTCGGCGGCCGGGCTGACAGACGTGACCCCACACGATCTGCGAGCCTCGCACGGCACGTGGGTCGCCGACCGGTACGGCGTCATGACCGCCGCGCACCGGCTTGGCCACTCGAACGCGAGCGTCACCACCCGGCACTACGCCCGACCGGTCGCCGGTCGTGATGACCAGGTTGCCGAAGCGGCGGACTCCTGGCTCAGCGGGCACGACCACGCTCCTGGGGCACGTAGCGGGCACGATGACGATGACGACGGCTCCGCTGGGGCGCTCGCACCCCTCTGACCTGCGGCAGAGCGATCGGGCCGCATGATCGCCGAGAGATCTTGAAAACCGTCGTGGCAGCGATGTCACCGAGGGTTCAAATCCCTCAGCCTCCGCGCAGGTCAGCGAACTAGCTGGTCAGAAGGGGTGCCCCCGGTTCGGGGCACCCCTTCCGCATGTCCGCCGTCTCACCCTGTGCCGCCCGAATCCCACCGTTGATCAGTGCTTGTGGACCAGGCGTGGACCAGATTGCTGCCCGCACCAGGTCTCTCACCAGGCGGTTTGGGCCATGTGTGGGACGCCCGCCTATTGGCTGCGCGGAGAAGCAGCTTCGTGGAGTCGTTGGGCGACTCCTCGGAAGAAGGCTCCGAGTTCGTCTCGGTCTCTGCCTCGAGTCTTGAGCGCATGGCAGTTGGGGCACAGGGCGATTGTGTTGCTGCCGTGATCCCGGCCCCCCTTCGCGTGCTCGACAACGTGATCCACCTCCAGGATGGGATCACCGTTGTCGGTGTAGCCGACGGGTTCAGGGTCCCTGCATCGCGGGTTCTCGCAGCGCCCCTTGGACCGCCTGAGCACAGCCTTGCGCACGAGTGGATTGCGGACTCTATGGATGGCAGTGGTTTCGGCATGCCTCTGATCACGTCCCGTGCGCTCCCATTCCTCGGCCTGCCTCATCCACTTCGCGTACAGCTCGGCATCGCTTAGAACGCGAAGTCGGCGCGGCTGGAACGGCAGGGCTACTAACTTGGGCGGAGCCATTGGCTGCGGGACCGACGCTGACTGCGCCAATGCCTGGGAAATCGCTGCTGATCTGGTGTTTCCGTCTCGGATCACCAGACGGTGGGCCTCATCGATCAGCACGAGATCTGGCGCGGCCGGCCGCATGGCTTGTTCTTCGCGCAGCAGCAAGAGCTTGTACGCCGTCTCAACAGATGTGTATGTCTTCCCGCCGGAGAGCAACAGCATGTCGTCTTGGACGCGGCGGGGAGCGCTACCTCTGGCCCATGCGGGCAGACCCTTTGGGGGGCGGAAGGTTCAAATCCCTCAGCCTCCGCGGTGTTACGGCCCCTGACCAGGCAAGACGGTCGGGGGCCGTCGCCATGCGCGCTACCCGCCGGGCACCGCCGTTCCCTGTGATCCCCCGACCGATCGGGCACGGAAGGGGCACGGCCGCACACCGACCGAGAGGACCCTCACCGACTACCGATTGATCGGAATCTCGTACACGATCTCGCAGTGAGCGGCGGGTACGACGATGTCCGCCGTCTCCGCGGGCCGCTCCTCCGGCTCCGTATTTGGAAGTGATGCGGCACCTGGTGGAGGGGCTGCGGGGCCAGGGGCTGCTGGGCGGCTGGCATGTGCCGGCGAAGTCCTCGCTGTTTCGGGCCCGGCAGCGGCTGGGCTGTGAGCCGTTGCGGGTGCTGTTCGCCACGACCGCCAAGCCGATGGCCACCGAGACGACACCCGGCGCGTTCTGGCGGGGGTTGCGGCTGCTGGCTGTGGACGGGACCTGCTGGGACGTGGCGGACAGCGAAGCCAACGAGGCCGCCTTCGGACGTCCGGGCAACGGCCGCGGGCCGGGCAGGAGCGCGTTCCCGCAGGTGCGGATGGCTGCTTTGGTGGAGGTGGGCAGCCATGCGGTGCTGGACGCGGAACTCGCCGGCTGCCGCTCCTGGGAAGTCACCCTGGCCGGCCGCCTGCCCCGGTCACTCGGCCGGGGCCGGTTCGTCCTGGCCGACCGTGAGTTCCTCGGTGTTCCGTTGTGGCGGGCCTTCACCGTCACTGGCGCCGATCTGCTGTGGCGGGTGCCCGCCAACCGTGTCCTGCCGGTCATCAAACAGTTCCGGGACGGATCATGGCTGTCACAGGTCCGGGCGAGCAGTGGCCCTGCCCGGCATGAGCCAGTCACCGTCCGGGTTCTGGCCTACCAGCTCAAGGGGCAGTTCGGGGGAAGGTGCGGCCGATGGTTATCGCCTGGTCACCACCCTGTTGGACGCCCGACGGTATCCGGCCCGGCAACTGGCCGCGCTCTACTGCGAACGCTGGGAGGTCGAGTCCGTCTTTACTGAGATCAAGACCCATCAGCGCGGCGCCCGCGTCGTACTCAGCAGCAAAACCCCCGATGGGATCCGTCAGCAGATCTGGGCGCATCTGCTGGTCCACCACGCCCTGCGTGAACTCATGCTGAGAACGGCCGCCACTCGTGGTCTGGACCCCGATCGGGTCTCCTTCACCGAGACCCTGCGCTCTGCCCGGCGCGGCGTGACCGTTACGCCGGGCAGTTTTTCCCCCTGAGCTGCTGGTCAGGGCCTTGGTGATGCTCGAGCAGGACCTTTTGGAACGACTCCTGCCCGCCAGACGCCTGCGCAGCCAGCCCCGAGCCGTGAAACGCAAGATGTCCAATTACCAGCTCAAACGAGCTGAACACCGTCTCTGGCCGCAACCGACCCGCACCGGAACGCAAGCCATCCTCATCACAAGACCCCAACCCGCAGGCCCGTAATGCAACGGCATTGGCCCTACTGATCTTTTCGTAAGTTCGGTGGGTGTGCTGGGTGGATGGTCAGGCCGGTGTGGGCGGGAAAGGACCATGGCAGTTGTGGGTTGTGGTTGATGCGGTGGATGCCTTGTTCGGTGGCGTCGGCGACGTCAGCGAGGTGGTCGCCGGCGAGGTTGGCGAGTTCACGCTTCTTGAGCGAGGACCACAGCAGTTCCACCGGGTTCAGCTCGGGAGCGTAGGCGGGTAATCGCTCCAGAGTGAGCCAGTCCTGCTCGGCGACCCAGGCGCGCATCGCCCGGCTCCAGTGGGCCGACAGGCCGTCCCAGACCAGCACCACTTGCTCGCCGCGGTGAGAATGGCCGCATCACGGCCTGCCGATTCCCGGGGCCTCAGTAGGCCGAGTGACTTGCGACGTTAAAGGCCAAGCTCGGGAAGAAGGGAGCTCAGACCTCGCAGTGCAGCTACCTGGAAGTCACGCAGCTGGCTCCGGGGCTACTGGTGCCGTGGGAGAGCCTGTGCCTTCTGCGCCGAAAGAGTCTTGTAGACGGTACCGGCGAGGTCGGGCAGCGTGTCCCCTTCGCCAACGGCGCTGTTGACAGCAATGGCGATGATCAGGCCAGTCTTCGGGAAGTACATGTGCAGCACCCGGTTTCCATAAGTGGCCCCCTCATAGGCCCAGACCGTCCCGGCCACAGGATGGACCAACTTCACGACACCGAGCCCGAAACCCATGGGATCGTCGGCCGTGACGCTCTTGATGGGCTTACTCGTCTTCGCCGAGACCAGGGACTCCAGCTCGCGCTGCTGCGCTGAGGGCAGCAGTCGACCGCTGTACAGCGCCCTGTCCCAAGCCGTCATGTCTCTCAGTGAACTCACCAGGCCACCCGCCCCCTGCGCCCAGGACAGGCGGAGCCGAGGAAGTGACTTGTTGAGATGCTTCGGCAGGACGGAATGGGTGGAGTACGGCGTCGGCATGCGCGAGGCCGTGTCCGGAGGGCAGTCCGGGGGGAGGCAGGTGTCGTTCATTCCGAGAGGTTCGATGATGCGCTCGGCGAGCCGCTCATGGTAAGTATCGTGCGACGCTCGTTCGACAATCATCTGCGCGAGGAGGTAGTTCGTATTCGAGTACTCGTACTTCGCGGGACCCAGTGGCAGGCCCTCCACATAGGACATCAGGCGCTCCAGCGTGAAGCGCGTGGAGGGATTGGCGTCGAAATCCTTCAGGAACGCATTCTGCTCGGTGTAGCTGGGGATGCCGCTGGTCATCGACAGCAGTTGCTTGATGGTGACATCGCGCCACGCCGGATACTGGGGAAGCCACTTTCCCAGCTTGTCCCGTATGGACAGCTTTCCTTCGGCCTCCAGTTGAAGCAGCAGCACGGACGTGAACGCCTTGGTGTTGCTGCCTATCTGCCACAGCGCCTTGCTGTTCACCGGTCGACCACCGCCGTAGCGGGACGTCCCCGCATCGACCGAGATATCAGGTCGCTGATCTGCATAGGTCACCCGAAGGGAGACCGCTGAGAAATGATCCCTAGTACCCTGAGCGTCCAGATATTTCTCGAGGTCACTTCGCAGTGACGCGGTGGCACTGCGAACGGATGGCTCCACCTCCGCATTCGCGACGTCCGGCCCACATCCCGACACCATCATCCCCGAAACAATCGCCGCGGTGACCGTCGCCAGGGCCACGAGGCGCTTCCCTTGCTGACCACCCCGCCAACGAAGCCTGTACCTCACTGTCGCTATTCCTCCATCGAATCGAACAGAACTGGGAACGACGATCACGCTACGCAGTGGAGGCACGGCAGGTAATGGGGGTAACCCCCGCTTGGTAGTGGTGCTGACCCCTGCATGAGGCCAACTACAGCTTCGAAGGCACCCATCTGCCCGCCGGAAGAGGAGAGACCGCGACGGTCATTGACTCATCACTGAGGTGCGACAACCGACTCCTCAGAAGACATAGAGCCCTTTAGCTCTGGTGGATCTCGTGTTTGAGGAACCTCCCTATGCAATTGTCAAGCCGCGGACGCGGCTGGTTGTGCGGCTTAGGGCGTTTTCAGAAGTGGATCTTGATGTGTCAAGATCCACTTCATGGGGAGGCACGATCTGACGAATGCGCAGTGGGCGAAGCTGGAGCCCCTGCTCCCTGCTGGGAAGAAGTCCGGACGACCGCAGGTACACACCAAGCGGCAGCTGATAGACGGCATACGCTGGCGCGCCCGCGCCGGTGCTCCGTGGCGGGACGTGCCCGAGCGGTACGGCCCATGGGGGACGGTGTACGGACTGTTCCGCCGTTGGCAGCGGGACGGCACCTGGCACCGCATCTTCGAGCAACCGCAGGCCCGGGCCGATGCCGAGGGACTGATCACCTGGGACGTCTCGGTGGACTCCACCATCGCCCGCGCCCACCAGCATGCGGCCGGTGGCCGCAAAAAGGGGATCTGCAGATCGAGCCGCCCGGTGGTCTGTTCACCGAGCCGGACGACCACGGTCTCGGACGCTCCCGGGGTGGGCTGACCATCAAGTTGCACCTGGCGGTCGAGCAGGCCCAGAAGCCGATGTCGCTGGTGATCACGGCCGGACAGCGCGGTGACTCCCCGCAGTTCCAGGTGGTCCTGGGCCGTATCCGGGTGCCTCGGCTCGGGCCGGGCCGTCCGCGTACCCGGCCGGACAAGGTTCGCGCCGACAAGGCGTACGGCTCCCGCGCGAACCGCGCCTATCTGCGCAAGCGCGGCATCCGCTGCACGATCCCGGAGAAGCGCGACCAGACCGCCAACCGCAAGAAGCGCGGTTCCTGCGGTGGCCGGCCACCGCAGTTCGACGCTGCCGACTACAAAGAGCGCCACGCGGTGGAGTGCGGAATCAATCGCCTCAAGCGCCACCGCGCGGTGGCGACGAGGTACGACAAGCTCGCCGTCCGCTATGAGGCGACCGTGCTGGTCGCGGCCATCAACGAATGGCTGTGACCAGCACTTCCACCGCGGCCTACAACTCAACCGCGAGAGAGCTCGTGACGCCCTGGCGAACGAGGGGGAGTGGTGACCATGGACCGGCTCCTCACCGTGTACGAGGTCGCGGAGCGGCTCGGTACGGGCGTCCGCTTCCCTCGCCGACTCATCGAGGAACGCCGCATTACCTTCGTCAAGGTCGGTCGGCACGTCCGGATACCTGAGAGCGCTGTCGAGGCGTTCGTGGGCGCCAACACCGTGGAACCGATCGCCCTGCGTCCTATGGGGCTCAGGAGGGCTGCCTGATGGCTGGCAAGCGAAAGTCCCGCCGGGATTTGGGCGCGTCCGTAAGCTGCCTTCCGGCCGGTTCCAGGCTCGGTATCCGGGACCTGACGGTGTCCTGCGTCCGGCGGATCGGACCTTCGCGACGTCGACGGACGCTGATCGCTGGCTGATGCGGAAGCGCATCGAGGTCGAAGAGGGGCGCTGGCTCGATCCGGTCGAGGGGCAGACGACCGTACGCGACTGGGCTGCCCGCTGGCTCGCTGCCGTCTCGCCGCAGCTCAAGCACAAGACGCAAGCCTCGTACCGGTCGCTGATCAACTCGCTGATCAATCCGGCGCTCGGGGACCGTGAGCTGTCGACCCTCCGGCCGATCGCGATCGCTGAGTGGGTAGGCGCGATGAAGACCAAGGGGCTCAGCGCTTCGCGTATCCGGCAGGCGTACCGGGTCCTGTCGCAGATCATGCGAGCGGCTGTCGACAACGACATGATCCCGCAGACGCCGTGCCGGGGCGTGAAGCTGCCTCGGATGCCGCAGACCGAGCCGCACATCCTCACCCCGCTCGAAGCCTCCCGGATCGTGCGGAGTGCCGACAAGCCGCATGACTTGTTGATCGCGCTCCTCGCGTACGCGGGACTGCGCGTCGGCGAGGCGTTCGCGCTCCGCCGCGTGGACATTGACGTGTCCGGCGGCTTCGTCCTGGTCGATGAGAACCTGGCGGAGGCCAATGGCGCCTTGGTCTTCGACACACCGAAGTCCCACCAGAAGCGGCTCCTGCGGGTCAGCCCCTCGCTCGCGAAGCGGCTCCGGCGACATCTGGAGACCCTGCCTGGTGGAGATGACGCGCTCCTGTTCACGACACCTGGCGGTAAGCCGCTGCACTACAACTAGTGGCGCAAGGCGTACTTCGACCCCGCCGTGTCGGCGGCCGGGCTGACCGACGTGACGCCGCACGATCTGCGAGCCTCGCACGGCACGTGGGTCGCCGACCGGTACGGCGTCATGACCGCCGCGCACCGGCTCGGCCACTCGAACGCGAGCGTCACCACCCGGCACTACGCCCGGCCGGTCGCTGGTCGTGATGACCAGGTGGCCGCTGCCGCAGACGAGTGGTTGGACGAGACGTGAGGCTGCGGAAAACCGGCTGTCGGGCTGGTGGCATCGGGCTAGGCTGCTGCTGCCCCGGGTGCTGACCAATTTGGGGACATGGACCGGTGATCTTGCTGTCCGCTCCTGCCGCTGGCAGGGCCGCCGCAGTGCGGGGGATCACCGGTTCCGATATGGCGTTCGCCGACGTGGGGCAGGGTGGTCTTCCGTCCTTGGCTGTCGCACAGACGTACGCGCTGCCTCGGTGGGGACGAGTCCGTCTCCACGACGATGTCCTGGATGTCGGGCCAGACCCACTTCCGCCCTCCGGGTAGCCTACTTGGCGGCCCAGTAGCCCAAGTTGTTCCGGTTCCCCTCCGCCGCCCGGCACGGCGCGTCCGGCGATCCCAGCAGACCGTACGGCAGATACCCGGACCGGACGCCGAGTTCCCACCCATGGACCTGGACGGCGAGGCAGGCCAGGGCGAGGGTGCCGAGGGGGAGGAGGGACCGGGGCGCGGGATCACCGGCATCGGCCTCGACGCTCTCCCGGTACGCGACCAGCCGGGCGACGAGGGCGTCCTCGAAGGCGTGCTGGTCGTCGTCGAGGAGTACGCGGAGCAGCCGCTGGTCCGCGCTCAGCGCGTCGCCGACCTCGTCGAGCCGCCGGGCGGCCTCCGTGCGCTCCCCGGCGTCCGGCTTGCGCAGCGGAACCGTAGGCCAGTCGCGGGGCAGATGCCCGGCCGCCTCGGTGAGATAGGGGCACAGCGCGTCCATGGCGGCGAGGTCGGCGGGGTCGGAGACGGACGTGTACCGGTTGTAGGGCACGCCATCACGGATGGCGGGCGCGTAGTCGCCGCGCAGCAGCAGCCCGGTGACCCGCTCCCAGTCCCACACATGCCCGCTGACGACACACATCTCGAACATGTCGAGCCAGGTCCGCGCGGTGGGCGCCTCCTTGACGACGTCCCGGAAGGTGATGGGCCCGTCCCCGAACTCGTCGTCGTCCGGGTCCGTGCTGATCCGCTCCCCGACGAGGGGGAACCGGAGTTCCTGGTCCCCGCTCGGAAAGCACATGATGCTCAGCACTCCGTGTACACACTCCGCGGCGGTGACGGCGACCGTGCCGGCCGCAGCATCGAGCCCCGGCTCCGTCACCGTTCGCGCGGCGACATGGTCGAGCAGTTCGTCCGCCATGGCCCGGATCAGCGTCGGCGAGATGCTGCCGTACCGCAGCGAGTGCCACCGCGTGTAGGCCCGCCCGTCGATGTCGTCGAGCGCATCGGCCAACCGCTGCTCACCGACCTGATGGCATGCCACATTCCGCACGTCCCCCGTCCCTTCATGAACTCCACGACTGGACGAAGCACGTTATCAACGGGTACTGACAGCACTAGGGCACCTCGGCAAGCGGTGGATTCCTGGCTCAGCGGGCACGACCCCACCCCTGGGGCATCAGAGCGATCGGGCGGCGTGATCGCCGAAAGGTCTTGAAAACCGTCGTGGCAGCGATGTCACCGAGGGTGCAAATCCCTCAGCCTCCGCCGAGGTGAGCGAAGTAGCTGGTCAGAAGGGGTGCCCCTGGTTCGGGGGCACCCCTTCTGCGCGTCCGCTGTCTCACGCTGTGCCGCCGGAATCCCACCGTTGACCAGCGCGTGTGGGCCAGCTGTGGACCAGATTTGGCGGCCTACGGGCCAAAGCCGTTTT
The DNA here is from genome assembly GCF_001598115.1 of Streptomyces sp. AgN23. Classification (NCBI taxonomy): domain Bacteria; kingdom Bacillati; phylum Actinomycetota; class Actinomycetes; order Kitasatosporales; family Streptomycetaceae; genus Streptomyces; species Streptomyces sp. AgN23. The sequence continues at coordinate 5,359,447 of NZ_CP007153.1, read as the reverse complement.
CACGAGTCGCCGTCCCGAGACGGCAGCCATCTACCAGGCTGTACGTCGTGAATGGAGTTTCTGGAGGCACAGTCCTCGCCTTGATTGGTGTCCTTCTCGGGACCGTGGGAACGCTTGTGGGACAGCACCTGGCGACACGCGTCGAGGTACAACGCGACCAGCGACAACGCGCGGAAGCGGAGCGCAGTGAGCGCAAAGAGGCCATCTTGGGGTTCCTGGGCGCTGCGCAACGGGTCGAATTGATACTGGACCGCAGGAAGCTTGGCCTGGCAGCTCCCGAAGACCCTGAAGATGAGAAGCTGCATGACCTGTGGCTCGCGAAGAAGGCTGTCGAGCTGGTCTGCTCACACGAGGCGGCCCAGGCTGCTCATGACTACACCGATGCGCTCCATGTGTGTATGCGCAACACCGTCGTGACTGGGCAGTCGACCAGCAAGCGCGAACGTCGCTACGCCTTCATGGAGGCAGCACGCGACGGGCAGGAGAGCGGCCGACCTCGAATCCGGCGATGACCCCTGATGACTCAAGAGTCCGCATCATTCGCAGCCTCGTCCTTCTCCGCCGCGTCCAGCGATCGTTCGATCTGCTCGTTCGATCGCTGCTGGTTGCGGTGAATGGCCTTGGCATAGAACCGGAACAGCACCGCGATGCTGTGGCCCGCGCGCCGGGCGACCTCGGCCGGGGCGATGCCCGACTCAAGGCGGCCCGCTCGTGCGGCCCGCGCGCGCCGGCGGCCCGTGGCCGCCGCCCGCTCCTGTCTCCCGCCCTGCTCAGCGGCCATCGGCACCGGAGTCCTGATCAGGGGTTCTCGACCGGACTACATCGTTGGCCGGTCGAGCCAGAGGAGGCGTCGGCGGTCCTGGGCGGGGAAGGGGTGGGCGGCGTTTGGATCTGGCCGAAAAGCTATGGGTGGGGTGTTGGTGCAGGTCAGGGCAGGAGGAAGGGGCGGGTGGGGGTGGGCTGGGTGGCGGGGGCGGGGGATGTGCGCTTTTAGTTGTAGCTAAAGGTGGGATCCTGTCGCTGAGGGGTGTGAAGCCCAACGGTCGGCACCATGCGCTGGGAGAGTGATGAGTGTGCCGTGGAAAGGCAAGGGTTCGAAGGGGGAGGCCGCGGACTGTGCGGGGGCGCGGCTGGCGCGTCAGGCCACCGTGGAGGTCGCGGGGTTGCTGGGGAAGCGCGACATGAGCCGTGCTGACCTCGCCCGGCTCATGGATGTCAGTCCGGGACGGGTGAGCCAAATACTTTCCGGGGACGAGAATCTGACGCTGCGGAGTCTCGCTGCCGTGGCCGAGGCCCTGGATCTGGACATCAAGATCAGTTTTGTGGAGCCCAAGGAGGACGGGGCTCGTCGGAAGCGTGGGCTGGGCGATGGGTCCGATGCCTTTGTCTACGCTCCCTGAGCGTCGCTGACGGGCGGTGTGGTGTGCGGCGTCGTGTCAGGGTCGCGTTGCTCAGGGGTGCGGGGTACCCGTCGTGGCCAGGGGGCGCGCCGCCAGGGCCTCGTCCCTGAGTCGCGTGAGCTCGCGGTCGCCGCTCCGCTTGCCGGTGCGGTAGCCGAACTCCAGCATGCGCGCGCAGGCGTCCATGGCCATCGCCAGGGCCTGACGGCGGTCCTCCGCCTCCTCCCGGGTCGGGGTGTGCAGCTCCGGCGGGAACTCCTGGACCTCCCGCTGCCGGCACCTCGCCTCGATATCGGCCTCGACCTTGGCCGCGTCGTCCAGGAGTTGGTCCACCTCCTCGTACAAGGTGTTGATCGTCGTCCTGTCCTTGGTCGCGGCGGCGCAGCCGCGCAGGTGGCGGCGGGCCTCGAAGGCGAACATGCGCAGCTGGGCCACGTTCTCGAAGTCGCGGACCAGCCGGTGGCAGTGGACGTACATGTCGTGGACCAGCCGTCGCTCCAGCTCGCTCAGCAGCACCGCGATGCCCAGCGTGATCACGGCGACGAAGGGGGGCGTGGACTGCTGGTTCTGCTGCTGACGGACGCGAGGTGCCAGGGCCCCGCCCGCGGCGGCAGCGGCTACGGCAGGGGGCACATCGGCGGCGTGCGGCAGCAGCAGGGCGATGGTGAGCAGCGCCGCCGCGCAGCTGCAGGCGATGATGCCGCAGCACAGCGCCGCGGACCTTACGGTTCCCAGCAGGCGGCCCTTGTCGGAGAAGCGGTGGACCAGCGAGATCCAGGTGACCAGTGCGCAGACGCCGATGGGTAACGCGACGTCCGCGAACCACCCCTGTGCGTAGAGCTCGTGCAATGCTCCCCCTGCTCGCGCCTTGGTACGGTGCGCCGGAGGCGGTCGGACGGTCACCGGTCGGTCGGCCACCAGTCACCGATCACCGATCACCGGTCACGGGGAGAGCGGGAATCCCTTCACGGTCCGCCTCGGGGCGGAAGCACCGGCGAACGGGCGTGGTTCCTGCGCCGCCTGGTCACCGCGCCGTGCGGTCCCTGCGCCTTTCGGTTCCTGTACGGAGCGCCTCGTCGCGTGGTCACGATAGTGCTCCTCGTTCACGTAACGCACGGCTCACCGTCCGTATACCGCTGGATCGCGCCGCCTCTGGCGACCTGCCGTACGGCTGCCGCCACTGCTCCGTTCATCCAGCTCGGCGTTTGCGTCAGGCCCACGCGTCCGGGGGCTGGAGGTGGCGGGCGGCGCTGCGGGCCGCGGAGGCGACGGTGGCGCGGGCCTCGCGCGGGGCCAGACCGGTGTCGAGAGCGGCCTTGATCAGCGCGGGGGCCAACTCCGGCCCGGCGCCGCTCTCGTAGGCGCGGCAGGCGGCCCAGAACAGGCGGACGTTGCGCTGGCCCTCCCGTGAGGCGCGGACGAACCGTACGAGCCCCTCCAGGGCCGCGGGACGCGGCCCGGGGGACGGCGGGCCGGGGCGGTACGAGCGGTGCGGTGCCGGGCGCGGGGGCGTGAGCAGGCGCAGTAGGGCGGCCGGAGCGGGCGCCGGGGCCCAGGCGGGGGAGCCCGGCGCGAGGCGATAGCTGCCGTGCGAGCCGTATGAGCCGGGGCCGACCAGATAGCCGCCCAGCCCGCGGATGTCGATGCCGGGGGCCAGGCGTCCTGCGGAATTGGGGACGGCGAGGCCGGACGGGCCGCACAACCAGAGATGACGGCCGCCGCTCGGGGTGAGCACGGTGACCGTAGGGGGGATGGCGAAGGCGTGGTCGCGGGCCAGCCGGGCGAGGGCGGCGAGACCGTCCGCGGCCAGGCCGTCCGTGCTGTCCATGCCGCCCGTGCCGTCCTTACCGCTTGCACCGGGCTTCCTGGTCCCGGCCCGACCGTCCGTGGCGCCCGTTCCCCCGGTTCCCCGGGGGCTTCCCGGGCTTCCGCTCTTGAGGTCGAGGTCGAGGCCGATGAGGTGGTACGGGGCGCGTCCGCAGGCGATGCCGTAGCCGGTGGCCCAGGGGGCGGCGGCGAACAGGGCACGGATCGCCTCGGGGTCCGCCGACGCGTCATGGACTCCATGGCCCAGCCGGCCGCATTCGCCGCGGCACGGCGGCGGCCCGGGGTCGTGGTGGTGAGGGGAGCGCACGGCGGGCAGCTTCGCGCGGGTCAGCGGGATCACGCGGAAGCCGTGGGCCGCGGCGGTCAGGGCGTGGGCAAGAACTTGGGCGAGTGCGGGATTCGCCATGTGACCCATTTTCGGACAAGTGTTCGGTAATGGGAAGGGGGCCCGACAAGTCGCCGAGGATGGCCGAAACTATGCGGAACCGGTTCCCACGTAAGGCCCATTCTGCGGCGGGGCGGGGCGGGGCGGGGCTGGGCGGGGCGGGGCTGCCCCCTGTCGGCGTGGAGTCGCACCTGCCGCGCCCGGCGCATCGGCGTGATGCGAGGAGCGCGGGTGTGTTGAGCGTTTAAAACAGGTTCATCATGCTTGCGTGGTAATTCCCCTGGCCCGTGCGCATCGTCCGGGAATCGGTGGGCAACTCTGCTTCCGCGACACTTCCCGAGCGTCGGAGGATCGGAGGAATCGAGATGGCGGACACAAGGGCGGGCTCCGGCCGCACCTTCACCGCACCGCCGTTCTCCGCGTCCAGGGCGGGGCGCGGCTCCTGGGATCTGGCCCGATCGCACGGGGGCAGGTCGCCGCCATCGCGGGCGCCCGCAAGGGAGCGCAGGGGTGGGGCAATGTCCGATCGATCCGAGTGAGTTGTGGTGATTCATTGAGCGAACGGGACGGGTGAGGTCTGCGGTCGCGCGGTGGCGTATCGACGCCATCGCGCGATCGTGCGTGGTGGCCTTGCTGTGTGGCGGCCTGGTCCGGTGTTCTTGACGGGGTCGATGTATCTGACGGATAGTCAGATTGCTTTCTACGGCAGACATGCGGCAGGGGCAGCGATGACGCGCGATGAGCTGCACGACCTGGATGAACTGAATGCGCTGGATGAGCTGTACGGACGGCTGAGAGCGTACGAGGGGCGCACGTCCGCGAGCGGCGGCGCGGGCAGGGATCCCGTCAACGAGCCCATGATCAGGCACTGGTGCGAGGCGATGGGCGACACCAACCCCGCCTATCCGGGTATCGCCCCGCCGACCATGCTGCAGGCGTGGACGATGGGCGGGCTGGCCGGGCACCCCGGCGGTTCGGCCCGCTCCGACGCGTACGACGAGCTGCTGGCGTTGCTCGACGACGCGGGCTGCAGCTCGGTGGTCGCCACCGACTGCGAGCAGGAGTACGTGCGGCCGCTGCGCCCCGGCGACGAGATCACCTTCGACGCGGTCATCGAGTCGGTGTCGCCGCGCAAGACCACCAAACTGGGCACCGGATACTTCGTCACCACCCGGATGAACGTCCGTACGGGGGAGGGGGAGCTGGCCGGTACCCACCGCTTCCGCATCCTCAAGTACGCACCCGCGCGGTCGAAGGCGAAGCTGGAACGGGAGCCGGAGCCCACCCGGGAGCGGGAGTCGGAGCGGGCGGCCGGCCGCCCCCGTCGCCCTCGCCCCGTCATCAACCGCGACAACGCGGGCTTCTGGGAGGGCGTCGCCCGGCATCAGCTGCTCATCCAGCGCTGCCTGGAGTGCGCCGCTCCGCGCTTCCCCTGGCTGCCGGGGTGTGGGGCGTGCGGTTCCCAGCGGTGGGAGGCGGTCGAGGCGTCCGGCGCGGGCACGGTGTTCAGCTATGTGGTCATGCACCATCCGCCCTTCCCTGCCTTCGACCCGCCCTACGCGGTCGGCCTGATCCAGCTCGCGGAAGGGGTGCGGATGGTCAGCGGCATCACCGGAGTGCCGTACGACAAGGTGCGCATCGGGATGCCCGTCGAGCTGGAGTTCCTGCGCGTGGACGAGGAACTGGAGCTGCCTGTGTTCCGGGGCGCCGAGGGATGAGGGACGGACGAGGCGAACAACCCTCCGGTGGACCGGGTGGACCGGGTGGACCGGGTGAACCTGACGGACGGTACGGACGGTACGGACGAGGAGGCGGCCCCATGACGGTGCGTACGGGCGATGAGCTGCCGCCGCTGCGTATCCCGATCACCCGGACCCTGATCGTCGCCGGCGCCCTCGCCTCCCGGGACTACCAGGATGTGCACCACGACGCCGAGGCGGCCAAGGAGAAGGGCTCCCCGGACATCTTCATGAACATCCTCACCACCAATGGGCTGGTCGGCCGATACATCACCGATCACTTCGGGCCGCGGGCCCGCCTCCGTAAGGTCGCCATCCGGCTCGGGGCGCCCAACTACCCGGGCGATGAGATGGTGTTGACCGGCCAGGTCACCGCGGTCGCGGAGGGCACGGTGGAGGTCGCCGTCACCGGCAGGAACGGTATCGGCCACCACGTGACCGGCAAGGTCACCGTGGAGCTCCCCACCGACGGCCCGGGAACCGGTGACGCCCGTAAGGGGGCCACCGACAGCCCAGCGACCACCGACGCCCTCATTACCGCCCCGGACACGCCCCGATGAGCGCCCGTAAGGCAGACACCCTGGGCGGCCGGGCCGCCGTGGTCGGTATCGGCGCCACCGAGTTCTCCAAGGACTCGGGCCGCAGCGAGCTGAAGCTGGCGGTCGAGGCCGTCCAGGCGGCCCTGGACGACGCGGGCCTCACCCCGGCCGATGTGGACGGGCTGGTCACCTTCACCATGGACACCAGCCCCGAGATCACCGTGGCGCAGGCGTGCGGCATCGGCGATCTCACCTTCTTCTCGCGCGTCCACTACGGCGGGGGCGCGGCCTGCGCCACCGTGCAGCAGGCCGCGCTCGCCGTCGCCACCGGCGTCGCCGAGGTCGTCGTCTGCTACCGCGCGTTCAACGAGCGCTCCGGGCGCCGCTTCGGCTCGGGCGTACAGCACCGCGAGCCGTCCGCCGAGGGCGCCGCGCTCGGCTGGTCGCTGCCCTTCGGGCTGCTGACCCCGGCCTCGTGGGTCGCCATGGCCGCCCAGCGCTATCTGTACGCCTATGGGCTGACGCCCGAGGTTTTCGGCCATGTGGCCGTCACCGACCGCCGCTACGCGGCCACCAACCCGGCCGCGTACTTCCACGGCAAGCCGATCACCCTCGCCGATCACGCCGCCTCCCGCTGGATCGTCGAGCCGCTGCGGCTGCTCGACTGCTGTCAGGAGACGGACGGCGGCCAGGCGCTCGTGGTCACCAGCGTGGAGCGGGCGCGCGACCTGCCGCGTCCGCCCGCCGTGATCACGGCCGCGGCGCAGGGCGCGGGCCGCGGCCAGGAGCAGATGACGAGCTTCTACCGCGACGACCTGACGGGCCTCCCCGAGATGGGGGTGGTGGCCCGCCAGCTGTGGCGCGGCAGCGGGCTGACCCCGGCCGATATGGACGTGGCCATCCTCTACGACCACTTCACGCCGTTCGTGCTGATGCAGCTGGAGGAGTTCGGCTTCTGCGGACGCGGTGAGGCGGCCGGATTCGTCGCCGAGGACGCGCTGCCGCTCAATACCCACGGCGGTCAGCTCGGTGAGGCGTATCTGCACGGGATGAACGGGATCGCCGAGGCCGTCCGCCAGATCCGCGGCAGCTCCGTCAATCAGGTGCCGGGGGCCGCCCGCGCCCTGGTCACCGCGGGCACCGGGGTACCGACATCCGGGCTTCTCCTCGGCGCAGACGGCTGAACCGCGCGCGTGTCGGCGGTATGGGGCCGCCGAGATCCACCTTCACTCGTCATATGACCCGAAGAGAGCAGAGCAGGCGGAGCAGGCCCAGCAGGCTGAGCAGATGGCAGGTCACGGGCTGGACCGCCGGTCTGGCCGCGGCGCTGGCCACCGCGAGCGCCGGTGCCACCCCCGCCGCCTCGGCGGAGGTCCTGCCAGATCCCCGCCCCCTGGGCGCCAAGGTCTTCCAGGGCTGGGCCTTCGACACCTGCCACGCGCCGTCCCTCGCCACCCTGCGCGCGTGGAACAGCTCCCGCTACCGCGCCGTCGGCGTCTATTACGCCGGCCGCGGCCGGGCCTGTGCGAGCCAGCCCAACCTCACCGTTTCCTGGATGCGGGGCGTCAAGAGCATGAAGTGGCGGGTGCTGCCCATCTTCGTCGGCTCCCAGGCCCCCTGCGTCCGCAGCGCCAACAAGAAGCATGTGCCGATCGGCAGCAAGCCCTTCTCCCAGGGGCGCGCGGAGGGCAAGGACGCGGTCGCGCGCGCCAAGGCGCTGTCCCTGAAGAAGCGCAGCGCGCTCTACCTCGACATGGAGGCGTACGACCTGACGAAGACGAGCTGCGCCGCCAAGACGCTCTCCTTCATCCGCGGCTGGAACCGCGAGGTCCGCTCGCGCGGCTTCTTCCCCGGCTTCTACAGCAGCGCCGAGTCCGGGGTGCGCCACCTGGAGCAGGCCCGCCGGGCCGGGGTCCATGACCTGCCCTCCGCCATGTGGTTCGCGCGCTGGAAGGGGAAGCCGTCGCTGTACGGTGAGCCGACGCTGGCCAAGAGCGCGTGGAATCCGCACCGCCGCATCCACCAGTACAAGGGCAACGTCGATGTGACGCACGGCGGCCGGAAGCTGCGCATCGACCGCAACAAGGTGGACGCACCGGTCGCCATCATCAAGTGACCCACCGCCACCGGCCCCGCCCGGGACACCCTTGGATCCTCGACGGCATCCTCGGTGACATTCTCGGACGGGTCCTCGGAGGGGCATCGTCGGGGAATCCTCGGGGAATCCTCGGGAACTTACCCGGAGCGCCTTCGGGGGCGCTCTCGGGGAACCGTCGGGAGGAACCCTGATCCTCGGCTCGCCCCCTCCCCCCGGAGGAGGTGGTGCCAGCCCCACCCGTACAACCTGAGGCTGATCCCCCTTCGGCACTTATGGCCGATCCGCTCCGACCTGCCCGGCTCCTAGCGTTGAGCCATGACCACGACCGTGTGCACAGGCGTATCCGCCGCCGCGTTCCCGTCGTTCACTTCGTATGTACGGGCGCGGGGGCCGGTGCTGTTGCGCACCGCCCGCTCGCTGACCTCCAACGTGTGCGACGCCGAGGATCTGCTGCAAACCGCGCTGACCAAGACGTACCTGGCGTGGGAGCGTATCGAGGACTACAACGCGCTGGACGGCTATGTGCGGCGTGCCCTGGTCAACACCCGGACCTCGCAGTGGCGCAAGCGCAAGATCGACGAATTCGCCTGCGAGGAGCTGCCCGAGCCCGAGACGGGGCCCAGCCCGGACCCCGCCGAACGGCAGGCCCTCCGCGACGCGCTGTGGCGGGCCGTACTGCGGCTGCCGGACCGCCAGCGGGCGATGGTCGTCCTCAGGTACTACGAGGACCTGAGCGAGGCGCAGACGGCGGAGGTACTCGGAGTGTCCGTCGGCACCGTCAAGAGCGCGGTCTCGCGCGCCCTCGGCAAGCTCCGCGAGGACCCGGAACTCGGCTACGCGGCGTGATCGGCCGCGCGCCGGTCGACGAGGGCCGACCAGGGGGACCGCCCCGGGGGTCGGCCGGGGGACCGATGGGGCGATCGAGCGGGTGATCGACGGGGTCCGGGGGTAGTGACATACCGAGCGGTCGGCTGCAGAATCGGCGGAACCTCAGCCCGCGCGTAACCGGAACCCTGGAGGCCCCGGTGCTCAGCACGATGCAGGACGTACCGCTGACCGTGACCCGCATCCTCGTGCACGGGGCATTCGTGCATGGCCGTACGGCCCATGTGACCACCTGGACCGGTGAGGACGAGCCCCGGCGCCGCAGCTTCCACGAGGTGGGCATGCGGTCGATCCAGTTGGCGAACGCGCTGCGCGATGAGCTCGGGGTGGAGCCGGGGCAGGCCGTGGCCACTTTGATGTGGAACAACGGCGAGCATCTGGAGGCGTACCTCGCGGTCCCCTCCATGGGCGCCGTGCTGCACACCCTCAACCTGCGGCTGCCCACCGAGCAGCTCGGCTGGATCGTGAACCACGCCGCCGATCGCGTGATCATCGTCAACGGCTCGGTGCTGCCGCTGCTCGCCCCGCTCCTCCCCGGCCTCACCACCGTGAAGCACATCGTGGTCGCGGGGCCCGGCGACCGTTCCGTCCTGGACGGCTGCGCCGCCCGGGTCCATGACTACGAGGAGCTGATCGAGGGGCGGCCGCAGCACTACGCCTGGCCGGAGATCGACGAGCGCCAGGCCGCCGTGCTCTGCTACACCTCGGGGACGACCGGGGACCCCAAGGGCGTGGCCTACAGCCATCGCTCCATCTATCTGCACTCCATGCAGGTCAACACCGCCGAGTCGTTCGGGATGTCCGGTGCCGACACCCTGCTGCCGGTGGTGCCCATGTTCCACGCCAACGCATGGGGCACCGCACATGCCGCCTTCATGGCGGGCGCCTCGATACTCATGCCCGACCGCTTCCTCCAGCCCGAGCCGCTCGCCGAGATGATCGAGCGCGAACGTCCCACCATCGCGGCCGCCGTGCCCACGGTCTGGCAGGGGCTGCTCGCCGAACTCGACGCCAGGCCGCGGGAGGTGAGCTGTCTGCGGGACGTCTTCATCGGCGGCTCGGCCTGCCCGCCCTCCCTGATGAGGGCGTACGAGGAGCGTCACGGCATCCACGTCGTCCATGCGTGGGGCATGACGGAGACCTCTCCGCTCGGCTCCGTGGCCCATCCGCCGGGCGGGCTCTCGGCGGAGGACGCCTGGCCGTACCGGCTCTCGCAGGGCCGCTTCCCGACGTCCGTCGAGTGCCGGTTGATCTCGGCGGACGGCGAAGTCGTGCCGTGGGACGGGAAGACGCCGGGTGAGCTGGAGGTACGCGGGCCGTGGATCGCGGGCGCGTACTACGGAGGGGCGGACGGCGAGCCGTTCCGCCCCGAGGACAAGTTCACCGAGGACGGCTGGCTGAAGACCGGCGACGTCGGCACCATCAGCCCCGACTGCTATCTGACGCTGACCGACCGGGCCAAGGACGTCATCAAGTCGGGCGGCGAGTGGATCTCCTCGGTCGAGCTGGAGAACCAGCTGATGGGCCACCCGGAGGTCGCGGAGGCGGCGGTGGTGGCGGTGCCGGACGAGAAGTGGGGAGAGCGGCCACTGGCCACGGTGGTGCTGACGGAGGGCGCCACGGTCGACTACGCGGGGCTGCGGGCCTTCCTCGCCGAACGGGTCGCGCGCTGGCAGCTGCCGGAGCGCTGGGCGCTGATCCCGGCGGTGCCGAAGACGAGCGTGGGGAAGTTCAACAAGAAGGTGATCCGCAAGCAGTACGCGGACGGGGAGCTGGATGTGACCACGCTGGGCTTGTGATCATGCTGGGACTGGGCTGAGGAACGTCCGGAGCGGGGGGCGCGGGCCGAGCGGGCCCGAGCCCCTGTCGGTCGGTGACGCGGTCACCGTAAGGAGGCGAGTGTCTCCTTACGGGCGGCACGTCACCGTATGGACCGGCGGGTGTCGCCTTACGGGCCGCGCGTCACCGTATGGACCGGCGGGTGTCTCCTTACGGGCCGCGCGTCACCGTATGGACCGGCGGGCGTGCCCTTACGGGCGGCACGTCACCGCAAGGACCGCGTGTGTCAGTTGGTGCCGATCTTCGCCAGCAGGTCCACGATCCGCGACTGCACCTCCGCGCTCGTCGAGCGCTCCGCGAGGAACAGCACCGTTTCGCCCGAGGCCAGCCGCGACAGATGCGCCGGATCGATGTCCGCGGAGGTGTAGACGACCAGCGGGGTGCGGTTGAGCAGTCCGTTGCCGCGCAGCCAGTCGACGATCCCGGCCCGGCGGCGGCGCACCTGCATCAGGTCCATCACCACCAGATTCGGCCGCATCTGCCCCGCGAGCGAGACCGCGTCCGCGTCTGTCGCCGCCTGGGCGACCTGCATCCCGCGCCGCTCGAGCGTCGCCGTAAGGGCCGCCGCGATCGGCTCGTGCTCCTCGATCAGCAGAACGCGCGACGGATGCTGCTCGCTGTCGCGCGGGGCGAGCGCCTTGAACAGGACGGCCGGGTCGGCGCCGTACGCCGCCTCCCGTGTCGCCTGGCCGAGTCCCGCGGTCACCAGCACCGGCACCTCGGCGGCGACCGCGGCCGTACGCAGCGACTGCAGCGCGGTCCGGGTGATCGGCCCGGTCAGCGGGTCGACGAACAGCGCCGCCGGGTACGCGGCGATCTGCGCGTCGACCTCCTCACGGGAGTTCACGATCACCGGACGGTAGCCGCGGTCGCTCAGCGCCTGCTGGGTGGACATGTCCGGCGCGGGCCACACGAGGAGGCGGCGCGGGTTGTCCAGCGGCTCCGGGGGCAGTTCGTCGTCGGGCGGCGGGGTGCGGTCGTCGACGATCTCGACGGCGCCGTTGGGCCCGTCCAGCGGCTCCGGCCCCTCGGCGCCCTCGTCCGGCGCGCCGATGGCGAACGCACGGCCCGAGCTCTGCGACGCACTCGCCGCACGCTGCGGCTGCGCCCCCGGCCCGGGCTGGGGGCGGGGCTGCGCGCCGGTCTGTGCCCCGGGGCGCGGTTGCGAACGGCTGCCGGCCGACTGCAGTTCGGCCGAGGTGCCCTGGTCCGCCATCTCGGGCCGGGCGGCCAGCTTGCGGCGCCTGCCGGAGCCCAAGCTGGTGCCTCCGGAGGGCGTCTGGGGCTGGCCCTGTTGCGGGCGTCCCTGCGGCTGGCCTTGCGGCGCCTGGCCCTGGGGGTGCTCCCCCACCTGCTGGGCGAACGGCACCCCTTGGCCGAGGGTGCGCACGCTGATCGCGCGCCCCTGGGCGGCGTCGGCGTGCGGCGGGGCCTCGGCGGGCAGCGGCTGCGGACGGGGCTGCGTGGGCGCGTCCGGCCACTGCGCCGGCTGCTGGGCCGGTGGCTGCTGGGCCGGTGGGCGCCCGTTCGCCTCCGCGGGCTGCGGGCCCCCAGGGCCACCCTGGGGCGGACCAACCGGATTACCCGGGCCACTCTGGGCACCCTGGGTCGCGTCCGGCTGCTCCTCGGCCAGCGGCCGCCGGGCGCGGCGACGTCCGGTGGGCGGCACCTCCTGCGGCCGGCCTGCGCCGGTGTCCTGGCCCCAGTTGGGCTGCTGTTCCTCGGGCGTACGGGCGGTGGGCAGTGCGGGCATGCCCGATCCGGCGGGCTGACCGGTGCCGGGGCCCTGGGCCTGCGGCTGGGGCCGACGCGGGTCCTGGCCCTGCGCCTGACCGGGGTCGGACGGCCAGCCCCCGGGCCGTGCGGCGCCGTTGGGGGGTACGGGCTCGCCTCGTACGGCCAGGCCCCCGCCCTGCTGTGGCTGGGGCGCGCCGCCCCGCGCCTCACGGGCGCCGTGCTGCGCGGGGACGAGCCCGGCCGGGCCGAGCTCCGGCGGCAGCGCGCCGGGCTGCGCCCGGTCGGCGGCGGCCGGGGGCAGCGCGAAGGGAGAGCGGACGAGACCGGACTCCCCCGCGGGCTGCGGCTGGGCTTGCTGCGGCTGAGGTTGGGGCTGTGCCTGGCCCTTGGCCTGGGGCTGCGCCTGATCGGGCGCCGGCGCCTCGGCCAGCGTGCGGCGGGCGCGGCGACGTCCGGTGGGCTGGACCTCTTCCGGCCGGCCTGCGCCGGTGTCCTGGCCCCAGTTGGGCTGCTGTTCCTCGGGCGTACGGGCGGCGGGCAGTGCGGGCATGCCCGATGCGACCGGCTGGGCGGGCTGCTGGGGCGTGTCGGAGGCGGCCGCGGGCAGGGCGAGGGCAGGCCGGCCGTTCGCGCCCTGGGCAGGGGCACCGGCGGCCTGAGGGCCGCCCTGTTCCTGCGCCGGGGCGCCGCGCCGGGCGCGGCGGCCCCGGGGCTGCTGCTGGGCCGGAATGCCCTGAGGCGGCACAACACCCATGGCGGCTGCGCCCGTCGGCTGCGGACCGGTGGCCGCGGCCGCCGCTTCGTCGGGGTGGGGGCGCGCCCTGCGCCGCCCGGTGGGCCGTGGGGTGTCCGCGGTCTCGGCAGCGCCCTGCTGCTGGGCCGCGCTGTCCTCGCCGACGACCGCGGGCAGAGCGGCGGGCGTGCCCGGGGCGCCCTGCTGAGCGGGGGTGCCCGGGTCGGCCGTACGGGGATCGGCCGTATGCGGGTCGGCCTTACGGAGGTTGGGCGGCGGCGTACCGCCCTGTGTGCCGTTGCCCAGCGTGCCGTTGCCCTGTATACCGCCGCCGCTGGTGTCGCCCGGCGTGCCGCTTGTGGCCGCGCCGTGCCGGGCGCGGCGTCCGGTCGGAGTCTGGCCGGTGGCGTTGCCTCCCGCGGTGCCCGTCCCCGTACCCGCGTCGGCGCCCGTACCCGCGCCGGAAGTGCCCTGTCCCTGCGTACCGTCACCGCGCCCGGCGGTGTCGACGTTCGCGCGCTCCTGCTCGGCCGCGGCCGCCGCCGAGATCGGCACCTCCAGGACGTAGGCGTGACCGCCCATGCCCGGCATCTCATGGGTCTGGAGCACGCCCCCGTGCCGGCGCACGATCCCGCGCACGATCGGCTCGTGCACCGGGTCGCCGCCCGCGTACGGCCCGCGGACCTCGATCCGTACGACATCGCCGCGCTGCGCCGCCGCGACCACGATCGTCGAATCGCTCGCCGCGCTGCCCGCCGCGGTGTTGCCGGTGGAGTCGACCCCGGCCACGTCCGCGATCAAATGGGCGAGCGCCTGGGCGAGCCGCTCCGGGTCCACCTCGGCGTCGATCGGCGGCGCGTGGACGGCGAACTGCGCGCGTCCCGGGCCGATCAGCTCGACCGCGCCCTCCACACTGGCCGATACGACCTCGTCCATCGAGACCGTACGGCGGGCCAGCTCCTCGCTGTGCGCGTCGAGCCGCTGATAGCTCAGGACGTTGTCGACGAGCGTGGTCATCCGGGTGTAGCCGGCGGCTAGGTGGTGCAGGATCTGGTTGGCCTCGGGCCACAGCTGCCCGGCCGGGTCGTCGGCGAGCACACCGAGTTCGCCGCGCAGTTGCAGCAGCGGTCCGCGCAGCGACTGGTCCAGCACGGCGAGCAGCTGGCTGTTCCGGGCGGTGACGGACTCCAGCTGTGCCGTGTACCGCGCGCGCTCCTCGGCGAGCTGCGTCCGCAGCTCCTCCACGGTCTTCGTGTGCTGCGCGGTGAGGTTCTCCAGCTCCTCGGCGTGCTGGGTGGTGAGGCTCTCGACCTCCTCCGTGTGCTGGGTCGTGAGGCGCTTCACCTCCTCGGCGTGCTGGGCCGCCATGTCCTTCTCGGCACGCCGGTCGGTGAAGGTCATCACCGCGCCCACGAGTTGCTCGCCGTCGCGGACGGGCGCGGTGGTCAGATCGACCGGCACCTCGCTTCCGTCCTTGGCCCACAGCACTTGGCCGCGCACCCGGTGCTTGCGGCCGGAGCGCAGGGAGTCGGCGAGGGGTGATTCCTCGTACGGGAACGGGGAACCGTCCGGGCGCGAGTGGTGTACAAGAGAGTGAAGCTCCTGACCGCCCATGTCGCTGGCCCGGTAGCCGAGGATCTGCGCGGCGGACGGGTTGACGAGGACCACCTTGCCCTCGGTGTCCACGCCGACCACGCCCTCCGCCGCCGCGCGCAGGATCATCTCGGTCTGGCGCTGCTGACGGGCGAGTTCGGCCTCGGTGTCGAGCGTCCCGGTCAGGTCGCGCACGATGAGCATCAGCAGCTCATCGCCGGTGTAGCTGTACTGATCGGCGTAAGGAGTCCGCCCGTCCTCCAGATTCGCGCTGGTCACCTCGACGGGAATCTGCGCCCCGTCGGTGCGCCGGGCCATCATCCGGGTCGGCTTGATGCCGTCCCGCTGCGCCGACTCGGGGCGCCGCATCGACCCGGGAATGCGATTGGGATCGAAGGAGGGGAGCAGATCGAGCAGACCACGGCCGACCAGGGCGGTGCCCGGAGCCTCGAAGGACTCCAGCGCGATGTGGTTGGCGTTGACGATCGTGCCGTTGCAGTTGACGAGCAACAGGGCGTCCGGGAGGGCGTCGAGTATCGCTGCGAGGCGAGCAGCGCCTCGGGATGGCCTGCTGCTCACGACGACGCTTCCTCCCTGACTACTGCATCTTGCCGACACTCGCGGTCATTCTGCCGTCCCGTCTGCGGAGTGTCTCTAGGGGAGTCTACGGCCACCGAAGCCGGACGTGACGGCGGATGAGAGGGAGGTCGCAGCACGACGTACGCGTCTCGACGCACGCCCGGACAAACTTCTCCGTGCTGTCCTCTTCTCACTCCCGCCCCAATCCGCAGGTCAGCTCCCAGGCGTGCGCAAAACGACGGAGAACCGATTCCATCGAGCGATTTCACACCCGTTGGTGCGGTCGAACCAGGCGTTGACGGGACGCCCCGCCCAGTGACCCGTCACCCGAGCCGTGGCCGGCCCGCCGTACTGCCCGGTGCACATCGCATCGGGCGACACCGGCGCGAACGGATCCCGGCCCCACACGGTCTGCGAGTCCAGCTGCGCACACGCGGCCCGGGCCCGGGGGTGCGTACCCCCGGTCGGGTGGCAGCTCAGCACAAAGGTCGAGGCGTCGTCGGGCTCACCGTTCTGGCTGACGGTGATCACGAGCCGGTCGGCGCTCTCCCCGTCGAGCGGCAGGGGCAGCGGCAGCGGCGTGGCCCCGGCGGGGGCCAGCGCGCCCGCCGTGGCGGCGGTCGTCAGAGCGGCGGTGACGACGAGGCGGTGCAGCAGGGGCATCGGGACACTCCTGGAGTGATCAGACGGGGCGCGCTGCCCCTGCCCCGTCTAACGCGCCGCCGCCGCGCGCGTTGCGCCGCCATAAGGGCTGCACTCGGCCGGTAAGGGCTGCGCTCGGCCGGTAAGGGCGGCGCTCCGCCGAAGGGGGCTGCCGCTCCGCCGTAAGGGCTGCACTCCGGCATTGAGCCTGCACCCGGGCGTTAGGGCTTTGCGATGGGCCCCGCCCGCCGAGTACCGTAGTCCGCGATTGGTGACATCCCGCTGGGCTATGACATCATCTGCACACACCACATCGCGCTCGCGCGAGCGAAACCGATGTGCTGGAGGCTTCGCCTAGTCTGGTCTATGGCGCCGCACTGCTAATGCGGTTTGGGCCTTAAAGCCCATCGAGGGTTCAAATCCCTCAGCCTCCGCTCTCTGATCAGGGAGTCTGTGCCTACGGCACGGGCTCCCTGTGTCGTTTCCGCGGCCTGCCGCCAATGATCATGGCAGCGGCCCCGCGCGACGATGCCCGCCCGTGCTCCCCTTACTGCGGCGCCGGAGACGGTGACTGCGGCTCCGCGCGACTGCGCCCCCATAGCCCTGCCCGCCCCGGACTCTCGCCGAGGCGACGGAGGGTGGCCGCTCTGTGGCCCTCCGTGACGCCGGCCGTCACTTCCCCACCGCCTCGCGGCGCGAAGGCTCGCTCCCCGGCGCCCCCCGACGGCCGCTCCGGCCTCCCCTGAAAACGGAGTTTTCGCAGGTCAGTGGGGGTGTGCGAAACGGATTTCGCCTGGCGGCGGAGGTCATGTAATGTTGTCCCCGCAACGCCGACCGGCAAGAAAAACCGCCGGGAAGCCAAGCGCTCGTAGCTTAACGGATAGAGCACTTGACTACGGATCAAGAGGTTGCAGGTTCGAATCCTGCCGAGCGCGCAGCAGCTCAGAGGCCCCTTCCGATCATCGGAAGGGGCCTCTGACGTATGGGTTGACATCCAAACTGACATCAACGGTCACACGGGTTGGATCAGTCGGATACGGGGACGTCGCTCCGGCCGTCATCGTCATCGTCGCCGCTGATGTCACGCAGGGCATCGCCGACGCGATCGAAGGCCGAGCGCTGAGAGTCCAGCCGGACGAAGGTGTAGATGTCCATCGTCACGCGGATCGAACTGTGCCCGAGCACTTCCATGATCATCCGGGCGTCGGCCCCCTTCTCGTGCAGCAGCGACGCGCAGGTATGCCGGAGATCATGGAACCGGACGCGCCGGACGCCTGCCTTGTCGCACAGGAGGGTGAAGGCGCGGTTCAGGTTGCGCGGTTCGATGGGCGTTCCGTTCTTCGTGGTGAAGACGAGATCCCTGCCGTCGTCCTTCCACTTGTCTCCTGCCGCAAGGCGGTCTCCGTGTTGCTGGGCTCGGCGAGCGCGGAGCGCCGTCACGCACTCGCCGGGCAGCGCCACCCGGCGGGCCGAGCGCTGAGTCTTCGGAGCAGCGACCAGCAGTTCCCCGCCAACGCGCTGGAGCGTCTGGCGGATGGTGACTGTGCCGTCCGTAAGATCCACGTCCTTCCACCGAAGGCCGAGGACTTCCCCGCGTCGCAGCCCGATCCGTACGGCCAGTTCGTACGCCGCCCACATCCGATTGCCACGCGCCGCCGCCAGGAGCCGACGCCCCTCCTCCACGGTCAGCGGCTCTATCTCGCGCTTCGTGCCCATGCCCAGCTCGACGTTCTTTGCCACGTTGCGCGGTAGCTCGTCCTCCCGCACCGCGTGCTCCAGTGCCGCCCGCAGCAGCACCAGGAGGAAACGCACGGTCCGATCGGACGGGTACGACTCGCAGCACTTGCCCAGCGCGCAGCAGCGGCGTTTCCGCTCCGTGCGCGCCTTGTCCTTCCCTTGAGCGCAGCACTGGCACGTACGCGCGGTGGTGGCGAGGAAGGCCCGGATGTCCCGTGCGGTGAGCCGGGCCAGCTTCTTCTTCCCCAGGCCCGGAGCGAGGTAGATCCGTACGAGCGTTTCGTAGGCCGCGTACGTGGACGGCCGCACCTTGATGCGAGCGACGTTGGCCAGCCAGTACATCAGGAACTCGCCCAGGCTCAGCTTGCTCGTGACGACGGGAATACCGCTCTGTGAGTCCGCCTTGAGGCGGGTCAGCTTTTCGTGAACGTCATCCCAGCTCTTGCCGTAGACGAAGCGCCGTTTGTACGTGCCGTCCGGCGTGAGGACGTACGCCGCTCCGTGCCAACGGCCGTCCTTGCGCTGGACGATCGTGCCTTCTCCGTTGACGTTCCTACCGGCCATCAGGCGGCCTCTCCTTCGGTCTGGCGGTGGATGTAGTCGTGCAGGGCGGATTCGGTGATGCGTCGGCAGCGGCCGATTGTCAGGGAGGCCAGCTCCCGTGAGCGGATGAGGTTGTAGACCGTCCAGCGGCTCACCTGGAGCCGAGCCGCGACCTGGTCCACGTTGAGCAGTCCCGGGGTCACAGCCACGGTTCTCCCTCTGTCTTGCGGCGATCGGCGTGGTCGCGGGCTTGGGCGATGTCGTGGCGTACCTGGGCGGCGAGGAGTTCTTCGCCGGGGCTGTAGCCGGAGGCGAGGTATTGCCAGTGGGAGACGACGAGCGTGGTTTCCTCGTCCAGCTCGGGCCGGTCCTCTGCCGCGCGTGCTTGTTCGGTGCGCCAGGTGCGGCGGATGTCGCGGAGTGCGCCGAGGGTGGTGGAGTAGTGGCGGGATTTGCTGGAGAAGTGGCCTCGGAAGCCGAGCATGTGGGCCCACTTCCAGAGCTTGAGTTCGGCGTATTCGGGGAGGTGGCCGAGGTTCCAGGCGGTGCGGATCATCTGGCGGACGTGGCTGTGCACGGGCAGGTCCGCGATGGGTTCGGACTGACCGGTGCCCTCGCACTGGTCGCACAGGTCGCGGAAGCCATCGGGGCCGGTCTGGTATCCGCGTCCGGTGCAGTGGGGGCAGCGCAGGGAGCGGTCGACCGTGCCGGAGTCCTCGGCGCTCTTGGTGGCGTACTTCGCGACGTAGGCCGCCACCTTCTGATCCGTCAGCTCACCGTCGCCCAGGGCCGCGATCTCCCGGATGTCGAGCTGATCGCCCCACCGGATTTCGCGTTCGCCGATGGCGTCGGAGGTGACCGTGAGCACGGCGCGTTCGGCCGCCTCGGTGACCGCGTGGCTGAGCGCGTCGGCGGTGGCCCAGCGTGGCGGGGGTTCGTTGTTGCCCTCGGGGCCGTCGAGGCGGATCACGGCGTGGAAGTGGACCAGGCCGCGCCGCTGGTACTCGGCAACCTTCGCGAAGGAGACCCGCAGCGCCGCGTTCAGCGCCTTCTGCGTCATGCCGAGGTGCGCGGCCAGCTCTCGGCGCAGGTAGGTGGTGAAGCGTGCCCACAAGGCTCCGGCGTGGGCGTTCCAGAGCACGGCGCCGGTGTAGTCGTAGGTGGCCGGGGACAGCGGAGTGCCCAAGGCAGGGTCGTCGGCGGGGTGGCGTTCGCCGCAGCGGCAGGCCAGGTTCTCGCCCGCGTCGGTGGTGCGGCGGTTGTGGACCGGCCCGAACGACGGAGCGGTCAGGGTGACGAACAGGCGCGGGTGCGTGCGCACGGTCTCCGGCACACTCTTGCCGCCGGAGAGCCCGGCCCGGATCAGGTGGTAGGTGTCGGCGGCGTAGAGGCGGGAGCAGGCCGGGCAGCGGGAGGAGCGGCGGTTGCCGCAGGCGGTCAGCAGCCGCCCAGTGGGTTCGTTGGCGGTGCTGTACGAGCGGACGACGGTGTCCGTTGTCGTGTCGCGGGTCTCGGTCGAGCCGACGAGCTGAACCGGCCGGGTACAACCGCGGATTCGGCTGATCTGGTCCTGGACGCGATCGAAGTCGGGGAGATGGGCAAGCTCGATGAGGTCCCGCAGGGCCAGGCTCGCCACGTGGCGCAGGTCCAGAGGGGGTTTCACGGGTGACGCATCCTTTCGGGGAAGAGGCCCCGGGCAGCACTCGGCGAGGGGTGCGGGTGCTGCTCGGGGCATGACGAATCCGGGCCCGGTCAGGGGCGGGGGTTTCTGGATTGCCGGAACGGCCGGCACGGGGTCAGAGCTGGGCGTGCGTGGCGGTGGCCAGCGGCAGTGCGACGCCGAGGCGGGCCCGGAGCTGGGCCGGGGTGATGGGCTCGCCGTGCTCGGCCCGGTAGGTGTCGGCGATGGTGCGGGCCGCGTTCAGCAGCGGCACGGGCACCGTGACCGCCGGGGAAGCCTCAGGCTTTGGCGCGACCGGCGGCGAGACCGGTTCGGGGGCCGGGGCAGGCTCGGGCGCGGGGGCCGGGGCCTGCTTGACCGGAGCGTCAGGCGCGGCCGGGGTCGGGGTGGTGTGGGCGACGGTGTGGAAGTGGCGCAGGAGTTGCGGGCCGACGGCTCCCCAGCCCAGGAGGAGGAGCGGGGCGACCGCGTCCACGGCGGCCCTGCCGTAGTGCCCGGCCACGATCGGCTCGGCGACGTTGAGAGCCAGGGTCAGCAGCCCGGACACGTGCATCAGCCGGGTAGCGCCCTTGATCTGCTCCGCCGGGACACCGCGCAGGGACAGGTAGCGCAGGGCCACCAGGAGGCCGACAACGGACAGATCCACCATCGGCGCGATCAGGGGAGCGATGGGGCCGGGGACGCCGAGGCGCAGGGCCAGGGCCCAGACGTTGCCGAAGGAGAAGACGAAGGCCAGGGCCGCGATGATGCCCATGACCACGGTCACGGTGCGCTGAGTGATCCGATCCTCAGACATAGGGATTCACCTCCCTCTAGGTCTCGTGACGAGCGGGCCGGGGCCGGGGACGGGTCAGGCCGCATCCCTCTTGGTGAACGGGTCCTCCACCCGCATCGCGGAGACCGCCAGTTCCTCCAGGAGTTCGGCGGGGTCGCGGGTCAGGTGCGCTGTCTCGGTGGCGATGCGGGCAGCGTCCGCATCGGCCACGTACGGGGTGCGGATGCGGGCGAAGCCGGGGCGGCCCTGGTGAGCCATGGCCGCCACACCGACATAGGCAGGGTCCTGGAGCGCGGTCGGGCTGGCGTCCGGCCAGTTCCGGATGTCCTCCCCCAGCGCGACCACGGCCGCTTCGGCGGTCTTCTGGGCGAAGGACAGACCCACCGGGCACACGTCCCGGATGAAGGTGGGGATGGCATCCCCGGTCGCCTTCTGCGTCGCGATGATCACCAGGATGCCGACGTTGCGCCCCTTCTTCACCAGGTCCTCCACCAGCCGCGCGTTCTCGGCAGCCAGCGCGGCGAGCTTCTTCGTCCGCGTGTCCGACCCCTTGTAGTCGCGGAAGTAGGTGTGCGCTTCGTCCACGATGAGCACCGTGAGCGGCCAGGCGGCCGAGGGCCCGACGTGCCACATGTTCTTCACGCCCAGCAAGGCCCGGATGGACGCCGACCGGTCCCGCCGCAGCTTGACCAGTCGCGTGAAGAGCGCGTTCGCCTCTTCCAGATCGTCACCGACGAACGCGAAGATCCGCTCGGTCAGGTCGGCGTAGTCGCCTTCATGGGATGAGGTGACCTTGCCGTCAGCCACCGCGTACTGCACCGCATCGGACGGCGCCGTATCGCACATGAACCGGTTGACCAGGGACGTCTTACCGAAGCCGGGCAACCCCGCCACGGTGACACCGGGCACGTTGGCCAGGCTCACGCTCACCGGCAGCGCGTACTCGTCCAGGCCCAGATCCCACACCGCCAGATCCTCCGGCACAGCGCCGGTCGGGGTGTGCTCGGTGGGGACGATCAGCGGATCAACCCGCACCCCACGGATCACCAGCTCACCCGGCCTATCCGGCAGGACCGAAACCCGGGTGCACCGCCAGGCGTCGGCCAGGTACGGCGCCGCTTTCTGGAACTCGGCCAGACCGACCTTGGGCAGGCAGACCGCGTGTACCAGCACCCCGTACCGGTCAACCGCGACCCTGATCTTCGGGATCAGGACCCGGGGCTTAGGCACCTTCCCGTCCGGCGCCACGATCACGGCCGGAGGCGTCTTGTCGGTCACCGACAACCCGACCATCGGGGCCAGCCGACGCCAGCGACGCCGTACACCGATGGCCTGCCGCATGCTCGCCCGCGTCATCTTGTCGGCACGCACATAGCGCACCAGCCACCACAGGGCCCATATACCGATCAGGGCCAGGGCCGCCCCGGCAACAGCCGGGGCAGACCCGATGACCTCTCCCACAGTCACATCGCGTCCTTGTTCTCGTAGAGGAATCGGAAGAGGGATATCCGCAGTTCCAGCAGGTCACGGCCCGATGTGAACTTCGGGTAGCCGTGCGACTCGATCACCTCGACCACGTCGAAGATCAGGCCGTTGGTGAACCGCGAGTCGTCATCCCCGCTCTCCGGCGCCACCGGATACGCCGGGGCCGGTCCGGTCGGGGCGGTCACTTGACCAGCTCCAGGGCCGCCGCCCGGTAGGCCACGCCGTCGGACAGCTGGCCGTTGAAGAGCCGCGCCCACGGAGTGGCGAACAGCTCCGCTACCCGCACCGGCATCCCCGGCTGGAGACCGCCCGGCAGGCCGCTCTCGGGAACGGTGATCTTCATCTGCTCGGCGCGTCCCTCTTCCATGAGGAACACGGTCAGGGTGTGCAGGGTCTCCCCGGTGTCGCGGTCGGTGGCGACCTCCCCCGTCTCAGGGTTCTTGACCTTCGGCACCGGGAGGGTGCCAGCGATGAACTGAGTGGAGGGCAGCAGCCCCACGCGGATACGGGTCATAGCCATGCTTGAACTCCCTTTCGTGGCCGACCGCTTGTGCGATCGAGGCACAACTATTACCTAGCCAGGCTAGCTAGGTCAAGCGAGCTAGCTATGGAAGTTCAGGGGTCTGGGTGTGTTAGGTGGGCTAACCCGGCTACCCTGGGGTCATGACGCCGTCGACGCACGACGCCCGCCCGCCGTATCAGCAGGCAGCCGAGGCCATCCGGGCCGAGATCAAGGCGGGCAAGCTCAAGCCGGGGGAACAGCTCCCCTCGCACCGCGAGCTGCAAGAGCGGTTCGGCATCGCCAACATGACCGCCCGCAGTGCCCTGCGCGTGCTCCGCGAAGAGGGCTTGATCTACACCGTGCAGGGGCGTGGCAGTTACGTAGCCGACGTGATCGGCCCCGGCGGCGAGCTGATCGAGGCCAAGCGCTACTCGCCTCTCCAGGCGGCGGCCGGAACGAGCGAGGCCCCGGCGAGCACAGAACCCACCGGGACCATCACCGAAGCACTCCTAGAGGTCCGGGACCAGCTCCGCACCTTGAACGCGGAGGTCCAGACCCTCAAGCAGGAAGTCGCCGAACTGAAGTCGCGGCAGCACTCGTAGACCGTCCTTCCTGGATCTCCATCACCTCCGCGCGAATCTCTTCCAGCTCACCGCGCAGGCGCTCAGTCATGGCCGCGATCTCGGCCAACAGCGCCCGCTCCTGCTCGGTCAGCACCAGTTCCCCCTTGTCGTCTGCGCGTTGGTCGCGCGCATCCTGCATTGCGATCCTCCGGCGATCTTCTGGTGCGAGCTGTTCAGAGTTTCCTTACTGGATCAAGGCGGCCCGCTTGCGCGGGCCGCGCGCGCTGGCGGCCCGTGGCCGCCGCCCGCTCCTGTCTGCCGCCCCGCTCAACGGCGCCCCCGTGCCACTCAGCGCGCCACCCCGCACCAGTAGCCCACCAAGCGCAGTCAGTACCCGGAACAGCTCCCACGGAGCGCCTGGTGATCACCGCGAACATGCCGACGCAGCGGCACGGCCAGGACCAAGGGCCCGAGCTGCCAACCGTCGAGGGGCGGCTACGCAGAGCGGTTTACATGGCGGACCGTCCGCCGACTGCGACCATCGCCGTTGTGCGCGTGTCAACGGCCAGCGGGGAGGGGAGGGGTGCCCGGCCGGGGGCAAGTCGGTCGTCGGACCCGGCCCGATGTGGCCGGCCGCCGTACTGTCGCCGTCACGGATGCGGGTGCGTGAGCAGACCGAACTGCCCGGCCGTGGCGCGCGGGGAGCAGCTGCTGCCGCGCGGTGGCTCAGGCCGTCGTGGCCGCTCCGCGTCGGTTTCCGTAGCACGGTGGCTGACCAGCGTGTCGTAAACGCTCTGGCGACTGCCAGCAGCTCGCATCTGCCTCGCACTCGTCACCATCCCTTTCCTGCGTCTGAACTCATCTGGGGACGGGCAGAGTCGAAGCGAGCACGACAACCGCCCCGGTACCATCGGCACCGGGGTCCTGATCAGGGACTCTCCGCCGGACCACCCCGCGCCTGCCAGGGTTTGAGGGGTGGTCCGGCTTCAGGTCTGAAGTTGTTGAGGGCGGGGGCCGCCGGTCCCTCCACGACTGCGACCCCCGCCCAGCCTTGAGGGGCTACGCGTCAGGCGTCACCGTTCGCCCACGCGCAGCCGTCGCGGAAGCGCCCACGTTCGCCAGGGACGCGCGGAAGAAGCTCGTGATGATCATCCGGAATCCGGTGTGGCCCGTCTGGTTCGCGTGGCGCAGACACCACACCTCCGGCTGCTTGGCCTCTTCAGCCGCCCCGGATGAGTCGTCGCACGTCGTGCATTCGGCCTCCAAGATCGGAGGACTCCCGGTGACGTCTGTGCTCAGGGTCCATAGGGTCCAATCGCCTTGCCGTATCACGGAGTTTCCGGCGGTCGTCACGACTGCCCCTCTCTACGCTCTCTATCGGCCAGTGAGGTCTGTTCGTCGACAGGAAGTGCGAGGACGGCCCAGACCGCCTTGCCCACTGTTGGCCGTCGGGTCACGCCCCACTGATCAGCGAGCGTGTCCACCAGGACCAGCCCTCGGCCGCGTATCGCTTCGGGGGTAGGCGTCCTCAGCTCGGGCAGCTGGTCGGCAGCGTCGTGAACCTCGATCTGCACCTTGTTGCCCTGGTGCAGATAACGCGTCTCGATCTGGCGTCCCGGCACCCGCGCATGCCGCACGGCGTTCGTTATCAATTCGGACAGCACCAACAGCGCGACCTCTTCGACCGCGATCAACCCCCAACCAGCCAGAGCCTTACGCAAGTCGGCTCGGGCCAGGGCGACACAACGGGGGTGGCGGGTCCAACGCCTCACCACCACGCGTCCATCCGGGCCTGTCAGCTCTGGCTTCATGGCCACAAGCGTGCAGGTGAGACGCCATCATCGGGACAGCCAACGGGGTACCCCGGGAGGCGAAATGGGGTACCCCAATCCATGGCGCGATCTACGCTGGACTGGACGCACGTCCCTACACCTCGTGAGCGGCCGATGAGTGAACGTGAAGCCAGGCGCAGCGGATACCCCCTCACCATCCCGGACCGCTTGCTCCTGAGCGAGGACATGAAACGGGCGTGCAGGCGAAGGGACTTCGGCGAGATCTTCCGTCTCGTCAACAGACGAGCCCCAGCGAGCTACGCGGCGATCGCCGCCGCCGTCACCAAGATGACCAGCGCGCGCGTCGGCGACGTGATCCGAGGTGATCGGGGTATTCGCAGCGTCGTCGTCATGGAACGCATCGCTGATGGACTGGGCATTCCCGGCCACATGCTCGACCTGCCCGAGCGGCCGTGGGAGGGTACCCCGTCACCGGCCGCCGCTGCCCAGAACCAGGCTTACGCTCGCAGTAGCCCAGACGGCTCGAACGAACCCCCGTCCCTACCCACAACGGGGGCAATTCCCGATCTGCCGATTGTGCACGTGGACCCCTCGAATTCGGCGGACGCGGCTGCGCTACCCGAAATCGTTCTGGTTTCGGTGTACGTCGATGGAAGGGAGCAGATCGTGCCGATAAATCGCCGAGCCCTTCTGGGGCACGCAATTGGCGTCGCCCTGCAAGGAAGCGGACCCCTCCGTGCCGTCAACGCTTCCGCTGAGATCGTGAGTCCCAAGCCCACCAGACCACAGCGACTCCCCGCCGGACGAGGCGAAGCAGCGATCGAGCACTTCCGCGACATGTGGCACACCCTGGTCAGGGCCGATAACCTCTTCGGCCCGCGTCACGCCCTCACAGGAGTGCATCAGCAGCTCGACATGCTGCAAGGTCTCCTGGAGGACAGCCGGGGCGAGCACCGGCAGGAACTGCTGAAGCTCTCGGCCCAGTACGCCGAGTCCGCCGCATGGCTCCACGAAGACTCCATGGACGTGTCCAGCGCGGAGACGTGGACGAGCCGGGCCATGGAATGGGCCATGGAGGCCGGAGACGAAGCCATGCTCTCGTGGACGCTGTTCCGTCGCAGCCAGCTTGCGGCGGGGAAGAAGAACGCAGGCCAGGCGATCGGACTCGCCCAGGCCGTACAGCGTCACGAACGAGCGCTCTCCCGCCCGATGAAGGCGGCCGCCATCCAGCAGGAGGCGCAGGGACTTGCGCTCGACGGGGAAGAGAACGCCTGTCATCGGAAGCTGGATGAGGCCCACGAGTTCGCCGCCATCGCCGAATCCTCCGGTGACGCCCGGTCCGGCCACGGGGATTTCTGCACGCCCAGCTACATCGAAATCCAGCGCGCGAATTGCTGGCTCAACCTGTCCCGGCCGGACCGAGCGGTCTCGACCTTCCAGACCGCACTGACCGAACTTCCGGATGTCTATCAGCGCGACCGGGGATTCGCCCAGGCGCGGCTCGCGATGGCCTACGTGGGAATCCAGGAGTACGAGCAGGCCGCCGCCGAGGCAGCAGCCGTTCTCGACATGGCCCGCGGCTCCGGTTCCGGCCGCACTCTGCAAGAGGCAGTCACGGCAGTCAACGCTCTCGCGGCGGCGAGTAATGTTCCCGCTGTGCGGGATCTACTCGACGCAGTCAAGGAGAATGCGGGGTTCTGATGGCCACGCCCAACGAACTGACGGCCATGCGGCGAGCAATCGCCATCTCTGCCCAGGGTCTCGGGACGACGAGCCCCAACCCGCCCGTCGGGTGCGTGATCCTCGACCGCGACGGCGTACCAGTCGGCGAGGGCTACCACCTCCGCAAGGGCGACCACCACGCCGAGGTGAACGCGCTCACCGCAGCGGGGGAGCGGGCCGAGGGTGGCACGGCGGTCGTGACCCTGGAGCCCTGCAACCACCACGGCCGGACCCCGCCGTGCCGACAGGCCCTGATCGACGCGAAGGTGTCCCGCGTGCTGATGGCCGTCATGGACCCCACCTCGCGAGGGGAGGGCGGCGCGGCGGTGCTGGAACAGGCCGGCATTGAGGTGGAGCGTGGCGTCCTGGAGCAGGAAGCGTTGCTCGTGCTCGGTCCGTGGCTGCACTCGCTGCGTACGGGGAGGCCGCACATCACGTGGGCGTACACCGCCGGTGCCGACGAGGACCACGGCGACCAGACCCTGACCGAGCTCCGCCGCACGCACGATTTGGTGATACGGCGAGACGGGGCGATTGAGGAAGGCGTGCCAGGCGGTCACGGTGAAGATGCCTTCCGAGTCCCGGTTTCCCCACTCGGCGACGAGCCCGCGAAGGCTCTACATGCACTGGCCGAGGCGGGGGCGCGCACGCTGCTGATCGAAGGAAAATTTAACGAAGCAGCACGGTTGCTCACTGACGCTGTAGATCGCCTGATCATCGAGGTGCCTAAAACGCTGCCCTCGGCCAGGCCGACAGCAGTGAGTGGGCTTGACCTAATCCCGGACGGGTTTCGTATGGGCGCCACACAGCCCATCGGCACGTACATGCGGCTGATGGCGGAACGCATGCCCTAGTACTCCAGCTGTAGATGGTGATCTTGCTGCCTGTTGGCCCGTCGGACTTGCTGCCACGGTGGCGCCAGCTCGGGGCCGAGCTGGCCAACTGCTCGCCCCACAGTCGTACTTCGTGCCGGAAAACCGGTTGCTTGCGGCGCTCACCGTGATCACCCTGGCCCGATGGACCTCAAAGAAGCGGCACATGCATGGCGTGAAGACGGCTTCGTCATCCTCCCCGGTTTCATCTCACCCGATGAGCTGAAGCCCGCAACGGGCGAACTGGATCTACTCTTCCCGTCCGCCGAGGGGTTCCACGACGCAACCGACCCGCGACGCGAGCGCTTCATCGGCGACCAGTTCGCCGGAATCGACTACTTCCCGTTCACCAGCACGGAGATCAGCCTGTTGGCTGTGAACCACCGGATTCTGGCGCTGGCCAAGACGCTGCTGGAAGACGACGATGTCCAGATCTCCGGCGCGGAGGCCTGGGCGAAGTACGCCGGTGCCAGCGACTACGAGCAGGACCTGCACCGCGACCACCCGGGCCATACCCTTCTGGTGCCCAGCACCGCCCCCGGCTTCCGCCAGCTGGAGATGTTCGTGTACTTGGCGGACGTGCCGGAGGAGTTCGGCCCGGCTCACCTTGTCTCGCGAAGGCACACGGCCGACCTCCCCGCCGTACCCGATCGGTATCTGCGGCCCGGCCACGAAAGCAAGAACCGCTTCCACGACGTCAGCGGCAGCCCGCACCTGTACGGAGCAGAGGTGTCCGCAGCCGGTCCCGCCGGGACAGTCGTCGCCTTCGAGATCGGCACCGTCCACCGCGGAACGGCCATGACCGCGCCGCACGGTGCCCGGTTCACCATGCACTTGAACTTCCGTCCCTCCCAAGTCCAGTGGGGTCAGCGCCGGGGCTGGGCCTACTCCGCTGTCCAGGAGGACTGGGTCAAGTTCGTCGAGCGGGCCACCCCCCGCCAACTCCAGGCATTCGGGTTCCCACCGCCTGGACATCCGTACTGGTCCCCGGAGACATTGTCCGGGGTGGCGCTGCGGTATCCGGGGCTCGACCTCACGCCTTGGCGCCAGCCTGGCTGACGCACTGTCGCATCGCGTGGGCTTGACGATGGGGGCAGTGCGGACACGATTGCGGACACCGCTGATCATCGGTGTGTGAAGACTGAAGATCATGCGGTGGCCGTAGGTCACAGCCTAGACCCCACCCGTTGGCAGCAGTCCTTCGAGGTCTTGATGGGTCGGATCGCAGGCCAATTCGCGCGGGTAGAACCACGACGTCGGGTACGTCGGTTGGTGCTCGGACTTCTGTCGGACTTGCCGCGCAAGAACTGCTGGACGATCGCCGAGTGGGCCGGGGAGTCCACTCCGGACGCCATGCAGCACCTGCTCAGCCGGGCCAAGTGGGATGCCGACGCCGTCCGCGACGACCTTCGGGGCTACGTGGTGGAGCACCTGCACGACGAGCGGGCGGTGCTGGTCGTCGATGAGACCGGCGATGTGAAGAAGGGCTCCGGCACGGTGGGCGTTCAGCGCCAATACACCGGTACCGCGGGCAGAATCGAGAATGCCCAGGTCGCCGTCTACCTGGTCTACGCGGGACGGCGTGGGCACGCCGCGGTGGACCGGGAACTGTACGTTCCGCGTTCCTGGACTGCCGACCCTGACCGCTGCCGCGCCGCCGGACTCGATAAGGAGGCCGCCTTCGCAACCAAGCCGGAGTTGGCCGCACGCATGGTCGCCCGGTTCCTGGATGCTGGCCATCGAGCCGCCTGGGTGGTCGGCGACGAGGTCTACGGCGGTAACCCGAAACTGCGGACCATGCTGGAGCAACGCGGCACCGGCTACGTCCTCACCGTGGCCTGCTCGCACGAAGTCACCACCGGCGCCGGGAGGTTTCGCTCGGATGCCCTGGCCAGGAAGGTACCCGAGCGGGCCTGGCAGAAGTTGTCGGCAGGGACCGGGGCCAAGGGCCACCGTTTCTACGACTGGGCCGTTATCGACCTCGTCGACCCCGGCAGCCGTCAGTTGTTGATCCGCCGCAATCGCGGCACGGGCGAACTCGCCTACTACCGCTGTTACTCGCCCACCCCGGTGCCGCTGACCGAACTGGTGCGGGTCGCTGGATCAAGGTGGCGAGTGGAGGAGTTCTTTCAGGCCGGAAAGGGTCTGGCTGCCCTGGATGAGCACCAGGTACGCCGCTACGTGTCCTGGTCGCGCTGGGTCACCCTGGCCATGCTTGCGCATGCTTTCCTAGCCGTCGTCCGCGCCGACGAGCACTCCTACCATCCCGCACCGGACGGCCTCATACGGCTGACCTGCAACGAGATCCAACGCTTGTTCATCACCCTCGTGATCCGCACCGTCCACGACACCGCCCATTTGCTCGCCTGGTCCGACTGGCGACGCCGCCACCAGGCCCGATCTCAGGCCAGCCACTACCGGCGGCAAGCCGTTCAAGCGTGAAGATCACCATCTACAGCTGGAGTACTAGATGGGTGGTCGGGTAGCCGGGGGCCCTGCAATGGGCTCCGGCTACCCGACCGGCACACCTAGATCAGTTGCCAAGTGAGGCGGTGCAGGCTCCGACCAAGCGACAGTCAGGTGAGGACATTTCAATCGATACGCTATCGGCTCCAAAAATGCGTGGATGAATCATTCCTTCTCTGAGCGGCCGCCTCCGCTTTCGCCTCCGCTTCTGCTATTTCATCCGCCAGAATGGCGCTTACGTCATTCCATCGGAACGGTAGTTCGTCCGCCGCCGAGCCGAAAGTCAACCAATTAGCGTCTAGGTAATCCCTAAAAATGCGTGCCCTTGATAGGCGATCTTTGATGCTTTGAACGTCCCTAATTAAGCGCCTGGTACTTGGGTCGACGATCGGGGTGTCCACGATCATGGCGTCGACATAGCTAAAGGAAGCCGACATCTTTCGATACATGTAGTTACCAACACTGGTGGGTCGGTATGAAGCGTCTTCTGCGGCGTCAGAAAAGTCTAGGAGATTCTTCTTAGTTGCCCTGTCGAGCTGGGCCCCGATTTGCTCTTGTGAGAATCCGATCCCTTGACCGAAAGAGTAGATACTTGCTGCGGAGACGAACCCTTCTCCACCCGCGCTTTCAGCCTGGCGCTGAACATGGGCCAAGATGTTGGGCAAGAGGAAGTGCTCACGTGCGTCGTTAGTGGTGATGTCGAATAGGTTGCAAACTACACTCGCCTCGGGTGAGTAGTAATCGTAGTCGCCAAATACGATAGCGCGAATGAATTCGTGCATAGGTACGGTGTATACGCGCCCAGAATCTGCCACGTCGAGCACCCGTTGGGTGGACACGTACCCGCTTCCTATGAATGTGAAAAGGAACATCAGTGCTATTCTGGTGTTCCCGCCGCTCATATTGTCGATGAGGGATTTGAGTTCCTCGTCGACGTTGAAAGCTTTGATCAGTGCATCCAGATACGAAATTAGGTCCCGGTCGTTGATCGAAAGATTTTGTGGGAAAATCCCATCGGCCCCGGACTCGATGACCTTATTCTTTGCATAGTTCAGACGCTTCGAAATGACCTGATCGGTTCGAGCTGGAGCGATCGTGAAGGCGCGCGTTTGATAGGCTGCCAGTGCACCGTGTGACCTGGATTGAAAGAAGGTGCTAGGCCTGATTGAAACGAATACGGTGCCAGACCAGGAGTCGGCAATGGAGTGTGCAGTCTCAAAGATTCTTTCTTGGAACTCAAAAGGGCGTTGGTCGATGTTATCCAAAATGACGAGCGGCGACCGACCGGACGTGCCGCGAATGTGATCTAGGGATCGTCGCAGATGTTCGAATTCGTTAGAGATGTGACCTGCGAGCATAGCAAGTTCGTGTTTGCGGTATTCTGCCGGATCTGACTCATCGCCGAAGATCGTTTTTTTGAACTTATTGATCTCCTTGTTGTAGACAGCCCTGACGAAGGACCGCTCCTGAATGTCTATGCCTTGCTCGGCCTCAAGTTGCTCGGACATGCGCTCGGTAATGTATTCCGGTAGATCGGTGACGAATACTGGCTCACGCACGAAGTCCACGTAGAGGATTATTGATTTGGCGAGTACTTCTTGTGCATCAACTCGGATCAAGTGGCGCAGGAACATGCTCTTGCCTACTCCTACGTCACCTAACAAGATGATGGGGCGTCGACTTAATGCGGCAGTCACCATTTCTGCCGTGAGTTTCGGATTTAATCCCTTCTTTCCTGTAACCTGCTCTGCGCCTCCTGGAATCGCTGAAGCAACCGAGGCATATCGCGCGCGCAGTACCTCTCTACTGACGAGTGAGTACTGTGACAATGCGCCACTCGCGCAATAGCAGTCTCGGATGAACTCGTCTGAGATGTTTTTTTCGTGCTCGAGGTCTTGAATAAAGAGTTGCCCCAGCGTCTTTAGGTCAGTTTCCAGCTCGGTTCGTCTGCGGAAACCTGGATAGTTCGCAATAGAGTTGGATAGCTTTTCTGGGGCTAGGGATTGCGGTTTTCTTCCGAGCAAGTACCTCTGTAGGTTCCTAGTAGCTACAGCTGGCTTAGATAGATGACTCCAAAGGGTGTTGAAGTCGTCATGCATTTCTTGGAGGGAGCTGAAGACTAGGGCCTCTCCCGATAGAGGAGGAATGCCGTCTTGTCGTGAAGCAAAGAAGGCGGCGAGTTGATGTCCGTTGGAGATTATGCCGACTGGCACCCCGCGTTCTTGGCAGTATTCCAAAACTTGTCGAATTGCTTTAGCGGTATTCTCGTCCTCCATAAGTGTAGGAACAGTGATCGCATGTCTGCCTGCAATGCCAGGCGGCAAGCGGAAGGCAATGCCTTCCCTTTTTGCTTCAAGAATGAATTGGGCAGAAGGTGTTCCAACAATGTAGTCTACGTATGAACCGTTGTAATGATCCTCGGTTGTCGCGTCCTGTGCATTCCAGCCCAAGCAGTTGAAGAGAAGCGCATCGATCAGATGCAGGCGGGTCGTGTCCTCGTTGGCTCCACTGCCGAGCGTTGATGATCCGAGAAGGCCATGGAGTTCACTTTTTGCACTGGCGTATGGATCCACTCTGCCCCCAGGAGCCATAGAATCAAACTACTTTTCGATCTATCTGTGGTGCTAGCTACACAATCATCCTGCAAGGGGGTGACGGTTCGCTAGCTGTTCAGCAGTTCTTGCGGCCAGCAGGTCATTGTGACAGTGCATCATGTAAGGCTCGGTGACATCAGTGCTGACATCAACGACGGCACACGGCGCCTTCCGGGGGTTCAGTACAGGCACCGGTTCGGAGCGCTGTCGAGGCCGTTACTAGGGCCCTGCCCGAACCTACGGATCAAGAGGTTGCAGGTTCGAATCCTGCCGAGCGCGCACCAGCTCAGAGGCCCCTTCCAGGGATGGAAGGGGCCTCTTGCGTTGCCCGTTGACGGCGGTCGTTGACGGCAACCGCCGCGCGCCTCGATCAGACGGCGACCAGAGCACCACCCGCGCCGTCATAGGCGGGCCGGGGCCTACGAGCCGCACGCTCGCTACTCATTCCCGCCGCGTATGGCCGCCGGACTCGGTTGGCCCGGTTCCGCCTCATGCGGAACGACGACGATTTGGTACTCGTCCTCGTAGACGATCCTCCCTGGATCTGACGATCGCATCATGCGGCACCCGATCCCGTGAGCAGCAAGGATCTCCAAGTACCCGTCCACTCGCTTGATCAGGTCCTGCGACGTGGACTTGAACCAGGCCGCTGCCCCGGGGCGAAGCTCGCGGTCGTAGACCGTCGGATCGACGGAGGAGGGGTCAGGATAGGCCACGTTGTACCAGTCATTGTTGGCCCGCCTGAAGCGCTCCTGCTCATCGGTCAGCTTCCCGTCCCGCGCCAGCCCATTGATCAGTCCGAACACTCCGGTGAAGTATCCGCGCTCATTTCGGACCGTGCTCTGGAACCGTACGTATGGCGATTCGTCCACAAGCCCTCTTGCTTCGCCGATCTCCATGGCGAAGATGCTAGGGCTCCGGCTGATCACGTGTCCCGGAGACAGCGTAGGAGCCACGCCGATGGCTGGCGGATCTGACAGCGGATGGTGACGGCAACGCTGACGGCAACGACGGCACACGACGCCCGCCATCAGCTCGCCATGGACACCAGGCCGGACCGCAGCCGAGACCCGTACCAGCACCCTGCCGAACCTACGGATCAAGAGGTTGCAGGTTCGAATCCTGCCGAGCGCGCACCAGCTCAGAGGCCCCTTCCGATCACCGGGAGGGGCCTCTTGCGTGTGCGGTGACAGCAGCGGTGACAGCAACCGTCGGGGGACGCTCAGGGCAGGGTCGGTGAGCCGCCGCCGGGCGATCACTCTTCTGGTGCGGTGGGGCGGAACAGCGCCAGGAAGCCGCCAAGCAGAGTGAACGCGAGAAGGAACAGTTCCGTTTCCACCCTGCTGACGCCGCCCTCGGTCATCTGAGTCCCGAGAATGATCCACGCCGCCGATCCCATGGTCACCAGCAGCTGATTGTCTCGCTCCCGCAGCAGCCGCATCCCAGACCACAGCAGCAACGGCACCAGCGTCAACCAGGCGAATGTGGCCAGAGCCCCTTCGATGAGCCCTGTGCCGATGCCCCCGTCCGGGTTGGCATGGCGCGCTTCCGACGCCCACTGCTCGGCGGATTCCCACACCCAGTACGTCCCATGGGCGGCGGCTGCCGAGACGAAGATCCCCTTTAACCAGCGGCATGACCTGCTGCTCATCATGGCTTCACCATGCACAGCACAATTCTCGCGCACCTGAGTACCCGCCTGAAGCTGTTGAGGGCGGGGGCCGCCGGTCCCTCCATGGCTGCGACCCCGTCCAGCCTTTGAGGGGCTAGGCGTACGAGGGACCGACTCCTTGCCGGGTACGGCGGTCCGCGAGGTCAAGGAAGAGACGGGGTTGGACGTCGAGATCACGGGACTCGTCGGCACGTACACCGACCCTCGGCACGTCATTGCTTCACGGACGGCGAGGTGCGTCGTCAGTTCAACGTCGGCTTTATCGCTCGGGTGGTTGGTGGAGCGCGCGGCCGCCGGGCCGCAGAGGACCCGCGACCCGCGCTGTCGCCGCGCGGGCGGAGAAGCGAACGAGGGCAACTCGCGATCTCGGACGCGCGTAAGCGTGCTGTTATGCGTCGCTGGGTTCCATTAGGTGTCCGTTAGTCGAACGCCAACGCGGTCTTCGAAGCTGATTGTCGTCCGGGAGCGAGACACGACAACGCAGCAATGGGAGACACGATGAGCACCACCACCAACCGCTTCCGCGGCCGCGCCGGCCGCCGCATCGCCGCCACCATCGTCGCCGCCGCGGCGCTGGGTCTGGGGGCCACGGCCTGCGGGCCCGACTCCGATGCTGCGGACCCCAGCGGCTCCTCGGCCTCTTCGACCGCGTCCCCCTCGCAGCAAGCCTCGAGCGAGCCCACCGGCGGTTCCTCCTCGGGCAACTCCGGCTCGCAGGGCCAGGGCGGGGGCGGTGCCGCCAATGCGGGTAGGAGCCTCACGATCGTCGGCACGATGGAGTACCTCGCGCCCGGCAAGCTGATCGTCAAGCCCGAGGACGGCGGCACGGACCAGGCGTTCTTGGTCGCCAACGCCACGAATATCCGCGGCGCGGCCGCGATCTGCACCGCCCCCGACGGCAGCGTGGCCATCGGCGACGACGGCTACGGCACCGCGAAGTGCACCGTGGACGAGCTGGAGAAGGCTGCCAAGACCAACAGCGTGACCGTCCGCGTCACCATGGACCGTAAGTCCAGCGGTGCCGATACGGTTGAGGAGAAGTACCACCCGTAAGCCCTCGCCTTGGGCGCGAACGCCCTTGCCGCCCTGATGTGGCTATCTGCGGCGCAGCAGCTAAGAGGCCCCTTCCAGAGATGGATGGGGCCTCTTGCGCTACCCAGTGACGGTGGTCGTCCTCTGCGGCACGTGTTGGGTTAATTCTTGCGGCGGCGCCGTTGTCCATAGGGGCCGCTGCGATCGTGTGCGCGCCACTTCTCCTCATGGATGTCGCGGTCGTCGTTGCCCGCGGTGCTTCCAGGAGTCGGGATTTTCTCTCCGGCGTCGACCTTGGCCCGCATTGCGGCGAGTTGGCGGTCGGTGCGCGCGTCGTCCGAATCCTTGCGCTCAGGGAGCGGTCCCGGTGACGGCGGCGTGTGCGCTATCTGCTTGGCGTTGTGGCACTGTGGCTCAGGGGTGGTGTTCCCTGCCTCCGCGCCGTTCTGATGCGACCGTGACGTACCGCTCATGAGCAGGCCCCCCGCCTCGCTGAAATCCTCTGACAGCGTGTATGGATCATTCCCTGGAAGGGGTGCGAGGAAACGGAGTTCAGCAGGTGGGTGCTGCCCATGTGCCCTTTAATACTGCTGGGGCGAGCGGCGTCTGGCGCGTGTTCATTTCCAGCCTTATCCGTCGGATACTCCCTGGCGTGTGGAGGGGCTGATGACGGAGCGGAAGAAAAGCCCTCAAGAGCTGAGGGGCGCTCTTTCGGGCATGGCTAAAAGACGTCACGCATGAGGTCGGAGACCGGACCTTGGCGACGTCGCTTGGACGACCTACGGATCAAGAGGTTTTAGGCCAGGGAGCCTCGGCTTGGGCCATCTCGGCAGTGATGGCCCAACGCTCGTGGTCGCTCCACTCGCCGTTGATGAACCGGAAGGCTGTCGAGCAGCCCTCGCGCTGGAAGCCCAGGCGCTTGAGGTTCAGCGGGGAGGTGCTGTCAGGCTGGACGTTCGCCTCCAGTCTGTGCGGTGTGGCGATTGCCGTCCGGGAATCCCATGCAGCCTGCTCGTGGACCCCGGAGGCGGGAATTACTGCGAGCACTCACTGGTGCTGGACCGGCGGGCAGTAGCCGGTGTCCGAGCCGATGCTGTTGATCGTGGCGTTGTCCCTGGGGTCGTCGCCGTAGTCGATCTGGTTGGTGCAGCGCATGCCGGGCTTCCTGGGGGTGCCGGCCGGGGTGCCGCCCTTTTGCGGCTCCGGGCAGTAGCCGGTGTCCGAGCCGATGCTGTTGATCGTGGCGTTGTCCCTGGGGTCGTCGCCGTAGTCGATCTGGTTGGTGCAGCGCATACCGGGCTTCCTGGGGATGCCCGACGGGGTGCCCTTGGCGGAGTCCTGGTCCGAGCCCTGGCTGGGCTTGGCCGCGGGGGTGGGGGATTGCGTGGCGCTCGCGGAGGGGGATGAGGACGAGGAGTTGGTGTCGCCGTCCTGGCAGGCGGTGAGCCCGAAGGCGGCGATGGCGATCAGCATGGCGGCGGCGGTCTTGCGGGCGTGGCGGACTGTGGTGCGCTGCGACATCTTCATTCCCGTTCACTCGACGTGGCGTTTCGGCTTCGTGAGAACAAGACTGTCGGGCACCGCTGGCGATCTATCGCCGTGCGGCTAACGCCCGGCTAACGTCCGAGGCGGGCCGTCGGCGGTGCGGTCGCGAGCGTCGGCAAAAACGGGCTTTCCGCCGCATCGTTTTCGCAACCCG
Organism: Streptomyces sp. AgN23; assembly: GCF_001598115.1. Taxonomy (NCBI): domain Bacteria; kingdom Bacillati; phylum Actinomycetota; class Actinomycetes; order Kitasatosporales; family Streptomycetaceae; genus Streptomyces; species Streptomyces sp. AgN23. Next base: position 5,322,315 of record NZ_CP007153.1, on the reverse strand, counting down.
TGCCGTCGATGCCGTCGATCACGGTTGTGCGGGGCCATGCTGGTGACCCGTGCCGCCCTGAGAGTCTTCTGTCCCGCCGGTGAACGAAGGATCCGCTATGCCTGAGCGACCGATCCTGGTCTTCGACGTCAACGAAACCCTGCTCGACCTGGATGCGCTCCGCCCCGCCTTTGACAGGATTTTCGACGACCCCGGCGCCATGCGCCTGTGGTTCGCCAACCTGGTCACCTACTCCGAGGCGCTCACGCTCAGCGGAGCGTACGTCCCGTTCACCGACATCGGCGGTGCCGTGCTCCGGATGCTCGCCGCCACCCGCGACATCACGATCAGCGACGCCGACGGCGCCGAACTCACGGAGCGGTTTGGCAGCATGCCGCCCCATCCCGAAGTCCCGGCGGCCCTGCGTCGGCTGCGCGACCATGGCTTCCGGCTGTTCACGCTCACCAACAACACGCTGGAGGTCTCCGAGCGGCAGTTGGAGCGGGCGGGGGTGATCGATCTGTTCGAGCGCCGCTTCAGCGTGGAGACCGTACGACGCCATAAGCCGGCGCCGGAGGTGTACCAGGGGGTGGCCGCCGCGCTCGAGGCCGATCCTGGGGACATCTGCATGATCGCGTGCCACGTCTGGGACACGATCGGCGCTGCGGCGGCCGGTTGGCAGTCCGCGCTCATCCTCCGCGAGGGCAACGCGCCCCTCGACGTCGGCCCGCAGCCCGACTACATCGGGCAGGACCTCGATGCGGTCGCCGACCGGCTGATCGAGCGGTACGGCGGTCGCGGCCCGGATCGAGGGCGAACCATGCCACCGCTCCTGGATTGAGTTCGGGGTCGTAGACCGAGGGATCGACCTCGGAGGGGTTGGCGAAGTTGGCGTTGAACCAGTCGTTGCCCGCTCGCCAGAAGCGATGTTCCTCGTCACTCAGCCGGCCTGCCCGCGCGAGGCCGTTGGCCAGTGCGAAGACACCGGGGAAGTGGCCTCGCGGGCTCCGGGCGGTCCCCTGAAACCTCACGTACAACGCGTCGCTCACGGCCGCATCTGCTGGGGCAGGGTGAGGATGTCGGCTCCGTCGTCGGTGATGGCGATCGTGTGCTCGCTGTGCGCCGTGCGGCAGCCTGTCGCGCTGCGGAGGGTCCAGCCGTCGGCATCGGTGACGAGCTCGGCGGTGTCCGCCATGATCCACGGCTCCAGTGCCAGCAGCAGCCCAGGGCGCAGTTTGTAACCACGGCCGGCTCGACCGGTGTTCGACACGTGCGGGTCCTGGTGCATCGTCGATCCGATGCCATGACCGCCGAACTCGGTGTTGATCGGATACCCCGCCTCGCTGAGGACCGTGCCGATGGCATGGGAGATGTCGCCGATGCGAGCGCCGGGCCCGGCGGCGGCGATCCCCGCGGCCAGTGCGCGTTCGGTCGCATCGATCATCGCGATGCTCTCCGGGGGCTTCGCGTCGCCCACGATGAAGCTGATGGCGGCGTCCGCGGCGACTCCGGCTTTGGAGACGGCGAGGTCGAGTGTCAGCAAATCGCCGTCGGCAAGGGTGTAGTCGTACGGCCGTCCGTGGAGCACGGCGTCGTTGACGGCCGTGCAGATGTAGTGGCCGAACGGGCCGCGTCCGAAGGACGGCTCGTAGTCGACGTAGCAGGACAGCGCTCCCGCCTCGACGATCATGGCCTTGGCCCACCGATCGATGTCCAGAAGGTTCGTGCCGACCGTGCTACGGCCCTTCAGCGTGTGCAGGATGTCGGCGACCAGAGCGCCGGTGTCCTTTGCTCGGGTCAGTTCGGTGGGGCTCAGGATCTCGATCATGCGGCGTCCTTCTCACGTACTCATGTGACCAATAACTATACCGGGCTTACTATACCGGTATTAGAATCGGTGCCATGGTCAGATTGCCGCTCACTCCCGCAGAGGTCGAGCGCGGTCAGCGCCTCGGCGCCCTCCTCCGTCGGGCCAGGGGGGAGCGCTCGATGCTCGATACCGCGCTGGACGCAGGTGTCTCACCAGAGACCCTTCGGAAGATCGAGTCCGGTCGCGTAGCCACCCCTGCCTTTCCGACCATCGCGGCGATTGCCGACGTCCTCGGCCTTTCGCTCGATGAGGTGTGGGCCGAGATCAACCAGTCCGACGGCGAGGCCGAACCCGCAGGATCCGGTCGCACCGCACGCGAGCGGTTGGCCTCCTGAGCCTCGGACCCCGCAGCTCCGTTTGCACCGACCGGCTCTCTCGGCGCGTGCCGACCCAACGCCGGATGGCGGTGCCGAACTCCTTGAGGACGGCGTCGTCGGACGAAGCGGTGTCGGGTGAGGTGGCCCAGATGATGACACCGTCCGGACGTACGAACAGGCTGGGCGGCGATGTGTCGGAGGCGGGGGCGGCGACGTAGGCGATCCTGTGCTCCAGCGGGCGTACGGCCTGGGCGAAGCGGCCGTCGGGGGAACGGTCGACGAGGGCGAAGCGGCCGTCGTGGGCGTGGCCGGCGAGCCGGTCGCCGGAGGACGACAACGTGACATCTCCGGCGATCGATCCGACTGGTGCCGCCCAGCTCATTGCGGAACAGCATGCCCGCGAAGTGTCCGGCGACCGGGAAGCGGTGCGCGGCACGCTCGCGCGGGCCCTCGTGCGAGTCCGGCTGGTTCGCGAAGGCGTTCTTACGGCCGGCGAAGGCGCCGACGGATGCGAAGAGCCGGCGCTGTACCTCCTCCGCGGCCGGCAGCAACCCGCGCCGGTCGAGGATTTCGGCGCTGGCGACAGATGACTATCCGCCCGCGATCCGCGAGCGCCATGGCCCGCGAGGTGTGCGAGGGAAGCGGGCGGCCGGGGTCATGGGCGCGTTGAGGGTGCTGGTTCCCCGGCGCGTCCCCTGGCCGCTGCTGACGATCCTCGGGTACGGGGCGGTCATCGGAGCCGTCTCGGTCGTGGTCGAGGTCCATCGCCGAGTCGGTGTGGGGAGGGCGGATTTCCCTTAGCGGGAAGAACGACGTAGAGTTACGTTCATCGACGCGGGGTGGAGCAGCTCGGTAGCTCGCTGGGCTCATAACCCAGAGGTCGCAGGTTCAAATCCTGTCCCCGCTACTCAGGTATCGAGGGCCCGGCACTTTTCCAGTGCCGGGCCCTCGATCGTTCGGTCATCTCGTGGTTCGAGCGGCGGGAACCGCAGCCTCCCGCCGCCTCCACCCCGCCGCCGTCAGCGCCTGACCTTCCAGCTCACTGGCCGCTTGGTGTCATCGCCTGTGCTGTATGTCACCACCGACGGCCGTATGCCGTTCGGCACCAGGAACACCTTGCACAGGGAGACCTTCGCTCCCACCGCGAAGTCGTCCGGGTCCTTGCCCGGGCATGCCGCCACCTCGGTGTCCCCGGTGATGAGCGGCTGGTCGTCCACACCGTTGGTGTCCTGGAGTCCGGTGGGGGTGTTGAGGAAGGGGTAGTGGAGGGAGTTCTCGCCGACGTTCTCGAAGGTCATGGTGACGTAGTACGGCTGGGTCGTCCGTACGTCGGACGGTTCCGTGCCCGCCTTCTTCAGCTCCGCGTGTGTGCCCTCGCGCACGCTCACCGCAGTGACCCGCAGGGCGCCCCGCATATGGTCCGAGCCGCGCTTGTAGGTGATCGACGTGGGCTCGCCGAGCCGGAGCGTCTTGCCGCCGTCGCCGTCGGTCGCCAGGTCGGCGCGGGTCGCGGACTGCCGTCGGCCGGAGTCGGACGCCGCGGTGTCGTCCTCGCAGCCGGCGGTGGCGAGGCCGAGGAGGGTGGTGCCGAGGACGCAGACGAGAGCGGCCCGGAATCGGGTGGTGTGAGGCGGGCGGTTGAGCATGGATGGTCCCCCGTGGCTGGTCGTGGTCGGTGACGACGTCGGGCGGGCGGCGGCGGCCTGAGGTGGCGTTGAACGAGCCTCAGGCGGTGGCCTTGGATGCCGGCCTCAGGAGATGGCCTCAGGCCGGCCCAGATGGATACGCCGGTGCCGGAGCGTCAGTTCACCGTGTCGGTTGCCCTTGTGGTGATCTTGTCACCGCAGATCATCATGGGCGTGACAAAACCACTGGTTGAGGCTGTGATCAACTCGCAGCGGCCCTGAGACGAGGCTGTAGCACAGACGCCCGGGGCAACTACCGTGACCCGCATGGACGATCCCGCCGTGGTGACGGTGCAGCGGTTCTGGCAGGAACTCGGGCTGCCCGGCCTCATCGATGTGCACACCCACTTCATGCCGCAGCGCGTACTGGACAAGGTCTGGGCCTACTTCGACGCCGTCGAGCCCCGATGGCACATCACCTACCGCGAGGAGGAGGACGAACGCCTCGCGGTGCTCCGGGCATTCGGGGTGCGAGCCTTCACGTCGATGCTCTATCCGCACAAGCCGGAGATGGCGCACTGGCTGAACGACTGGTCGGCCGGGTTCGCCGCCCGTACGCCCGACTGTCTGCACACCGCGACCTTCTTCCCCGAGCCCGGTGTGGAGGGGTACGTGCGCGCGGCGCTCGAAGACGGGGCGCGGGTGTTCAAGGCTCATGTGCAGGTGGGGGCGTACGACCCGGGCGACGCGCTGCTCGACCCGGTGTGGGGCACGCTCGCCGAGAGCGGGACGCCCATCGTCATCCACTGCGGATCGGGGCCCGATCCGGGCAAGTACACCGGGCCGGAGCCGGTGGGGCGGGTGCTGGCCCGTCATCCTCGGCTGCGCCTGATCATCGCGCATATGGGGCTGCCGGAGTACGCGGACTTCCTGGCGCTGGCGGAGCGGTACGAGGGGGTGCATCTGGACACCACGATGGCCTTCACCGACTTCACCGAGAGCCGGTGGCCGTTTCCGCGGGCGGAGCGGGGAAGGCTGGCCGCGCTGGGGGACCGGGTGCTGTTCGGGAGCGACTTCCCCAACATCCCGTACGGGTACCTGCACGCGCTGGAGGCGCTGACGCGGATCGGTCAGGACGAGGAGTGGCTGCGCGCGGTGTGCTACGGGAACGCGGCGCGTCTGTTCGGGATATGACGCGCGCGCCTGTTCGGGATATGACGCGCGCGTCTGTTCGGGATTTGAAGCGGCCCGCCCGGCGCCATCTCGGCGTCGGGCGGGGAGTGAAGGGCTGAGGGGGCTGAGGGGCTAGGAGGTCAGCCCTTGTCCAGCGGCAGTGCCTCGGCCAGTGTGCGCCACTCCGCGCGCGGGACGTCGGCCAACTGGCTGTCCGTTACCGCCTGGATCGCGACATGGTCCGCGCCCGCGGCCAGGAACTCGTCGACGCGCGCCCGGATCACCTCCGCGTCACCGAGGGCGAACATGGCGGAGATGAGACGGTCGCTGCCGCCGTCCGCGAAGTCCGCGTCCTCGAAGCCCAGCCGCAGGAAGTTGTTGGTGTAGTTGGGCAGCGCCAGATAGCGGGAGAGGTAGCCGCGGGCCGTGGCGCGGGCGCGGTCCAGATCCGTGTCGAGCACGACCTTCAGCTCCGGCGCGAGCACGGAATCCTTCCCCAGGATGTCGCGGGCCTCCGCGGTGTGCTCCGGAGTGACGAGGTACGGGTGCGCGCCGGTCGCGCGGTCGCGGGACAGCTTCAGCATCTTGGGGCCCAGTGCGGCCAGGACCCGCTGGGAGGCGGGGACCGGGGCCGGGGCGGAGTCCAGCGCGGTCAGGTACTCCTTCATCGCCGTGTACGGACGCCGATAGCGCTCACCGGCGAGCGCGCTGTGACTCACGCCGAGGCCGAGGAGGAAGCGGCCGTCGTGGGCCGCGCTGAGCGCGGCGTGGCGCTCGGCCACATAGGCCGCCTCGTGGTCCCAGATACTCAGGATTCCGGTCGCGATGGTGATCCGGGAGGTGGCGTCCAGCAGCACACCGGCCTGGTCCGGGCTGGGGCTGCCACCGAGCCAGATAGCGCCGTACCCCAGCTCGTCCAGTTCGGCCGCCACCTCGCTGACCTGTGCTGATGGTAGGGAATCCGTCTTCAGGGCCGCGGTCCAGACGCCGATCTTGCCAAGTGCGGGACGAGAATTCATACAGGGGGAAGCCGGAGAGTCCTTCCGCTTATTCCGCGTCCTTGAGGTTGTTCCGCGTCCCTGAAGTTGTTCCGGGCCCCTGGGGTCGTTCCGGGCGCCCGCGGGTGGTCCGCGTTCCCCTTCGTCGTTCCGTGTCTCCGCCGTTGTTCCGTGGCCCCACAGGATTCTCAGGTAATTCACAGGCAGCCGAAAGCGACCTCTCAGGACCCGCCCGGAGGGTAGGGCCCATGATGCCGACCTCGCCCCATGGGCGTACCGAGCTGCTGCGCCCCGATGGGAGCCCCGTCCGGGTGCTGGTCGTGGACGACGAGTCGGCGCTCGCCGACCTGCTGTCGATGGCGCTGCGCTACGAAGGCTGGGAGGTGCGCACCGCGGGCGACGGCGGGGAGGCGATCCGGATCACCCGTGAGCTGCGCCCGGACGCGGTGGTCCTGGACGTCATGCTGCCCGATATGGACGGGCTCACGGTGCTGGGGCGGCTGCGCCGCGAACTGCCCGATGTCCCGGTGCTGTTCCTGACCGCGCGGGACGCGGTGGAGGACCGGATCGCGGGGCTGACGGCGGGCGGCGACGACTACGTCACCAAGCCGTTCAGCCTGGAGGAGGTCGTCGCCCGGCTGCGGGGTCTGCTGCGCAGGTCGGGGGCGGCGGCCGCGCGCAGCGAGTCGGTGCTGGCCGTCGGCGATCTGATCCTGGACGAGGACAGCCATGAGGTGTCGCGCGGCGGCCGGGAGATCCATCTCACCGCGACCGAGTTCGAGCTGCTGCGCTATCTCATGCGCAATCCGCGCCGGGTGCTCAGCAAGGCGCAGATCCTCGACCGGGTCTGGAGCTATGACTTCGGCGGCCAGGCCAACGTGGTCGAGCTCTACATCTCGTATCTGCGGCGCAAGATCGATGCGGGGCGCAGCCCGATGATTCACACCCGGCGTGGCGCCGGGTATCTGATCAAGCCCGGGGAGTAGCCACTGTGGCGCACCCCCCGATCCGGCCGTCCGGGACCCCTGAGACGTCCGGGACCCCTGAGACGTCTGGTGTCCCTGAGATGTCTGGTGTCCCTGAGATGTCTGGTGTCCGCGAGGCGCCCAGGGTCCGTGAGACGTCCGCCGCCCCCGGGCCGACCCCCGCCCCCGAGCCGCCCCGGAGTGCGGGGGCGGCGCAGGGGCGGGCGCACGCCCGGCGCGCTCCGCGGGGCGGGCGCCGTCCCTGGTCCCTGCGCACCCGCCTGGTCGTCTCGGCCGTCGCGCTGATCGCGGTGGTCTGCGCGGTGATCGGCACGGTCACGACCCTGGCCCTGCAGTCCTACCTCCAGGGCCAGGTGGACGGCGATCTGCGGGCATCGGTCGGGCGGTTCCTGAACAAGCCGGGCCCGGCGGGCGAACTCCCCCGGGACGATGTGCTCTTCGTCGCCTCACCCGGTCAGCCCATCGGCACGGTCGGGGCACGCTTCGGCCAGGGCGGGGAGATCTCCACGTCCGGCAAGAGCAATGACTCGCCCGTGACGAACGACATCGACGTCGACAGCCGGGTGGATTCCCTGACCAGCGGTCAGCGCAAGGCGCTCGCCGCCGTCCCCTTGGACGGACAGGTGCACACCATCGATCTGCCCGGCCTCGGCGGCTATCGGGCCGTGGCCCAGTGGGATCACCGGGAAGGCGGCATCATCCTCGCCTTCCCGCTCGACCAGACCCAGGAGACGGTCAACACCCTCATTCTCGTCGAGTTCTGTGTGGCCGCGGCCGGGCTGGTCGCGGCCGGGATCGCCGGGGCCGCGATGGTCGGCATCTCGCTGCGCCCGCTGCGCCGGGTGGCCGCGACCGCGACCCGAGTCGCCGAACTCCGCCTGCACAGCGGCGAGGTGGCGCTGCGCGAGCGCGTTCCGGCCTCGGAGGCCGATCCGCGCACCGAGGTCGGCCAGGTGGGCGCGGCGCTCAACCGCATGCTCGGCCATGTGGAGTCGGCGCTCGCGGCCCGCCAGGAGAGCGAGACGCGGGTGCGGCAGTTCGTCGCCGACGCCAGCCATGAGCTCCGTACGCCGCTCGCCTCGATCCGCGGCTACGCCGAGCTGACCCGGCGCGGCCGGGAGGAGATCGGGCCCGACACCCGGCATGCCCTCGGCCGGGTCGAGTCCGAGGCCGGGCGGATGACCGGGCTGGTCGAGGATCTGCTGCTCCTGGCGCGGCTGGACGCGGGCCGGCCCCTGGAATGTGCGGAGGTCGATCTCTCCCCGCTGGTCGTCGACGCCGTCAGTGACGCGCGGGCGGCGGGCTCCGACCACGAGTGGCGGCTGGAGCTGCCCGATGAACCCGCGGTCGTCCACGGTGACGACGCCCGGCTGCACCAGGTGCTGGTCAATCTGCTCGCCAACGCGCGTACGCACACCCCCGCCGGCACCACGGTCACGGCGCGGGTGCTGTGGGGCGGGCCGCAGGCGTCGCCGTACCCCTCGCCGTATCTGGCGCCGCACAACCTGTCTTACGGGGCGCCGTACGGCCTGTCCTACGGGGTCCCCCCTGACCCGTCGTCCGGGGTGTCCGCAGGCATGTCCCTCGGAACCGGTGGCCCCCGTGGGCACCGTAAGGGCGGCGGCTCGCCATACGCCCCGCCGTTCGGATCGCCGTTCGGACCGCCGTACGCGGCCGCCCGCGTCGGCGCCGGGGCCTTCGGCCCGCCCCAGCCGCCCTCGTACGTCTCGCTGGAGATCGAGGACGACGGTCCGGGCATCCCGCCCGAGCTGCTGCCGCATGTCTTCGAACGGTTCGCACGCGGCGACGCCTCGCGCTCCCGCGGCGCGGGCAGTACGGGGCTCGGCCTGGCCATCGTGCACGCGGTCGTGGCCGCGCACGACGGGCAGGTGACGGTGGACAGCGTTCCCGGGCGCACCGTGTTCGGCGTCCATCTGCCCGTCCACCCGTCCACCCGCCCGTCCACCCGCCCGTTCACCGGGGCGCTCAGCAAGCCGTTCACCACGCCGTAACGGACTCACAGGCAGGCCACAGGCTGACCACACAGCCGTGACAGCGCGGCTCGCGAGTGTCGACCTCATGCGAACCGACACCCCTCTCGGGGTTCCGCCCGAGACACCCCTGCAGACCTTGCCCGTGCGCGGGCCGGTGATGGCCGAGCTCGGCCGTCCGGTGCTGGACGTCGTCATCCCCGTCTACAACGAGGAAGCGGACCTCGAGCGGTGTGTGCGACGGCTCCACGACCATCTGGCCCGCACCTTCCCGTACGGCTTCCGGATCACCATCGCCGACAACGCCAGCACGGACCGCACGCCCGAGCTCGCGGCCCACCTGGACGAGTCCATCGAGGAGGTGACGGCGGTCCGGCTGGAGCAGAAGGGGCGCGGGCGGGCGCTGCGCACCGTGTGGTCGCTGTCCGAGGCGCCCGTGCTCGCCTATATGGACGTCGATCTGTCCACGGATCTCAAGGCGCTGCTGCCGCTGGTCGCCCCGCTGATCTCCGGTCACTCCGACCTGGCGATCGGATCGCGGCTGGCGCGCAGCTCGCGTGTGGTGCGCGGGCCCAAGCGGGAGTTCATCTCGCGGGCGTACAACCTGATCCTGCGCGGCAGCCTCGCCGCCCGCTTCTCCGACGCCCAGTGCGGTTTCAAAGCGATCCGTAAGGACGTCGCGGAACGGCTGCTGCCATTGGTCGAGGACACGGGCTGGTTCTTCGACACCGAGATGCTGGTGCTCGCCGAGCGGGCCGGGCTGCGCATCCACGAGGTGCCGGTGGACTGGGTCGACGACCCCAACAGCACGGTCCACATCGTGAAGACGGCCACGGAGGACCTCAGAGGTGTGTGGCGGGTGGGGCGCGCGCTGGCCACCGGTGCGCTGCCGCTGGACCGGGTGCGCCGTCCGTTCGGCGACGATCCGCGCGACCGCGAGCTGAGCGGGGTGCCGAAGGGGCTGGCCCGCCAGCTCGTCGGGTTCTGCGTGGTCGGCGCGCTGAGCACGCTGGTCTATCTGCTGCTGTACTCGCTCTTCCGGATGGGCACCGGCCCGCAGGTGGCCAACGCGCTGGCGCTGCTGCTGTCGGCGCTCGGCAACACCGCGGCCAACCGGAGGCTCACCTTCGGGGTGCGGGGCCGGGACCGCGCGATGCGTCACCAGGCCCAGGGGCTGGTCGTCTTCGGCATCGGCCTCGTGCTGACCAGCGGCTCCCTCGCCGCTCTGGACGCCGCCCCCGGCACCGCCGCGCACGGCACCGAACTGGCCGTGCTGATCGCGGCGAACCTCGCCGCGACCGTTCTGCGCTTCCTGCTCTTCCGGGCCTGGGTCTTCCCGTCGGACAGCGGCGCCACCACCGACGACTTGAGGAACGACAACCGATGACGACGTACGACCACGGCACCCGGGACGCCGGACCTCCGCCCCCGCAGCGCCCGGCGGCCTCGCGGCCCCCAGCTCCCCCGCAGCCTCCCCAGCCCCTGGCGGCCTCGGCGATCCCGGCAGGCCAGGTGGCTCCGGCGACCCCGGCGACCCCGGCGGCCACGGACGGGCGGCAGGCGGCGCGGCCGCAGGCCACCGGCGGTTCGCGCCTGACGCGGGTCTGGCGGGGACGGCCGGAGGACCCGCGCTGGGCGCGGCCCGCCCTGTGGGCCCTGCTGGCCGTGACCACCGTGCTCTATCTGTGGAGCCTGGGCGCGTCCGGCTACGCCAACCAGTTCTACTCGGCCGCCGTACAGGCGGGCAGCGAGAGCTGGAAGGCGTTCTTCTTCGGCTCCTCCGACGCCGCGAATTCCATCACCGTCGACAAGCCCCCGGCCGCGCTGTGGCCGATGGCCCTGTCGGTGCGGCTCTTCGGCCTCTCCTCCTGGGCGGTCCTCGTCCCCGAGGCGCTCATGGGCGTCGCGACGGTCGGGGTGCTGTACGCGGCCGTACGGCGCAGGTTCAGCGCGGCCGCCGGGCTCATCGCGGGCGCGGCGCTCGCGGTCACCCCGGTCGCGGCGCTGATGTTCCGCTTCAACAACCCCGACGCGCTGCTCTGTCTGCTCATGGTCTCGGCCGTCTACTGCGTGCTGCGCGCGCTGGAGGACGCCCGCACCAAGTGGCTGTTGCTCGCGGGGGTCTGCTTCGGCCTCGGCTTCCTCACCAAGACCCTGCAGGCGTGGCTGATCCTGCCGCCGCTCGCGGTGGTGTACGCGGTGTGCGCCCCGGCGAGGTTCGGCCGGCGGATCGGGCAACTGCTGCTCGCGGGGCTCGCCATGGTGGTTTCCGGCGGCTGGTGGGTCGCGATCGTCGAGTTGTGGCCGGCGTCCTCGCGTCCGTACATCGGCGGTTCGCAGCACAACAGCTTCCTGGAGCTGACCTTCGGCTACAACGGGCTGGGCCGGATCAACGGCAATGAGACCGGCAGCGTCGGCGGGGGCGGCCCGGGTGGCGGCGGTGGCGGCAGGTGGGGCGAGACCGGGATCGACCGGCTCTTCGGCTCCGACATGGGCGGTCAGATCGCCTGGCTGCTGCCCGCGGCGTTCATCCTGCTGGCGGCCGGGATCTGGCTGACCTGGCGGGCGGGGCGCACCGACACCCGGCGCGCGGCCTTCCTGGTGTGGGGCGGGGCGCTGCTGATGACGTTCGCCACCTTCAGCTTCATGTCCGGGATCTTCCACCAGTACTACAACATCGCCCTGGCGCCCTATATCGCGGCGGTCGTGGGCATGGGCGCGGCGCTGCTGTGGGAGCGGCGGAACGAAGGCGGCCGGGCGGGGTCGGCGGCCTCGGCGGTGCTGGCCGTCACGGTCGCGGTGACCGCCTATATGTCGTACGTGCTGCTGGGGCGGTCGGCGGACTGGCACCCCTGGCTGCGCTGGGCGGTGCTGATCGGCGGACTCGTGGCGGCGGCCGGACTGCTGCTGACGGCGCGCCTCGGCCGGAAGGCGGTGCTGGCCGCGGCGGGCCTGGGCCTCGCGGCGGGGCTGGCCGGGCCGGTCGCGTACACGCTCAACACGGTGGACACCCCGAAGCGCGGCTCCATCGTGACGGCCGGTCCGTCGGTGGCGGGCGGTATGGGCGGCCCCGGTGGCGGCGGCCGGATGGGCGGCCCGCCGGGGATGCAGAACGGACGCCAGGGCGCGGGCCAGCAGGGGCAGGGCCAGGGCAATCAGCAGGGTGGCCAGGGCCAGCAGGGGCAGGGGCAGGGCGGTCGGCAGGGCATGCCGGGCGGGGGCATCGGCGGCGGTCAGCCGGGCGGTCAGAACGGTTTCCCCGGCGGCGGTTTCCCGGGCGGCGGCCAGTCTCCGCGAAACGGTAAGGGCAACGCTCAGGGGCAGGGCCAGGGGCAGAACGGCCGACCGGGAATGCTGCCCGGTGGCGGCGGCATGGGCGAGGGCGGCCGGCGCGGCGGCGGCATGGGCGGACTGCTCGACGGTCAGCAGGTCGACGCCAGGACGGAGGCGAAGCTGGAGAAGAACGCCGACGACTACACCTGGGCGGCCGCGGCGATCGGCTCCCAGAACGCCGCGAGCTATCAACTCGCCACCCAGAAGCCCGTGATGGCCATCGGCGGCTTCAACGGCAGCGACCCGTCCCCGACGCTCGCCCAGTTCAAGGAGTATGTGAAGCAGGGCAAGATCCACTACTTCATCTCCTCGGGCACCGGTATGGGCGGCGGGCCGGGCGGCGGCCAGGGGACCTCGTCCCAGATCACCTCCTGGATCGAGGCCACCTACAAGAAGGTCACCGTGGGCAGCACCACGCTCTATGACCTGACGCAGAAGTCCTCGAAGTCGTCGGCGTCCTCGAAGTCGTCGGCGTCCTCGGCGTCCTCGACGCTCTTCGACTGACGCAGGAGTCCCGTACACGCGTGCGGCGCGTGGACGGTAATTCGCTGTACGCCGTACAGCGATGCTTGTACGGTGTACAGCGACCACGTCGTCATACACCGTAGAAGCCTCTGCCTGGAGTCCCTATGACGGTTTCGACCGCCGACGCCGCCTCCGCTCCACCCGGCCCCTCCCCGGGTGGTCATCCACAGCGCTGGCTGATCCTCGCCGTGATCTGCCTGGCCCAGCTCACCGTGTTGCTGGACAACACGATCCTCAATGTCGCGGTCCCCTCCCTCTCCCGGGAGATGGACGCGACCACCGCCGAGATCCAGTGGATGATCAGCGCCTATTCGCTGGTCCAGTCGGGGCTGCTGCTCACCGCGGGCAATGCCGCGGACCGCTACGGCCGTAAGAAGATGCTGGTCGCGGGGCTCGCCCTGTTCGGGGTCGGCTCGCTGTTCGCGTCGCTGGCGCAGGGGGCCGGCCAGCTCATCGCCGCCCGCGCGGGCATGGGGGTCGGCGGAGCGCTGCTGATGACCACGACGCTCGCCGTCGTGGTGCAGATCTTCGACGAGACCGAGCGGACCAAGGCGATCGGCCTGTGGGGCGCGGTCAGCTCGCTCGGCTTCGCCGCCGGGCCGCTGATCGGCGGCGCGCTGCTGGAGCACTTCTGGTGGGGCTCGATCTTCCTGATCAACATCCCGGTCGCCCTGCTCGGGCTGATCGCCGTGATCTGGCTGGTGCCCGAGTCCAAGGACCCGGTCGGCGACCGCCCCGATCTGCTGGGCGCGGTGCTCTCCACCATCGGTATGACCGGAGTCGTCTACGCGATCATCGCCGGGCCCGACCACGGCTGGACCTCCGCCCGGGTGCTGCTCTCCGCCGTCGTCGGGGTCGTGGTGCTGACCGGTTTCGCGCTGTGGGAGCGTCATATTCCGTATCCGATGCTGGACATGCACTTCTTCAGGGACCGCCGCTTCGTGGGTGCCGTCGCGGGCGGCATCCTCGTCGCCTTCGGGATGGGCGGTTCGCTCTTCCTGCTCACGCAGCATCTGCAGTTCGTGCTCGGCTACGACGCGCTGGACGCGGGGCTGCGCACCGCGCCGCTCGCGCTGGTGATCGTGGCGCTCAACCTCACCGGGGTCGGCGCCCGGCTGCTGCCGAAGCTCGGGACGCCGCTGACGATCGTCAGCGGTATGGGGCTGCTCGCTGTCGGCCTCGCGCTCATCGCGGTCCTCGGCGCGGACGGCTATGGCGGAATGCTGCTGGGACTGGTGGTGATGGGGGCCGGGATCGCGCTCGCCATGCCCGCGATGGCGAACGCCATCATGTCGGCCATCCCGCCGGAGAAGGCGGGTGTGGGCGCGGGAGTCAACGGGACCCTCACCGAGTTCGGCAACGGGCTCGGCGTGGCCGTCCTCGGCGCGGTGCTCAATTCCCGCTTCAGCTCGCTGCTGCCCGCGGCCGCCGCCGGAGCCGGCTCGCTCCCGGCCGCCCTCGCCGCGGCCCGTACCCCCGGGGACCGGGCGGCTGTCACGGACGCCTTCTCCTCTGGGCTGGAGACCAGCCAGCTCGTCGGCGCGGCGGCCGTGCTGGCGGGCGGGCTGCTGGCCGCGCTCCTGCTCAGCAGGGCTGAACGATCTTCACAGGAGGCCCCGGCGGCATAGCATCTGCAGGGAGTGAGGTGCCGCGTGCCGGGTCCCGGTACGCATGGTGCCAGCGCATTGGAGAAAGAGAGGCGCCGCCATGGCAACCGGCAGCCGTACCGTCCGCCCGCGGTCCAGCGTCTGGCTCTCCGAACGCAAGGCCCCCAAGCGCAAGGGCGATCAGCAGCCCGTCGGGCTCGACCATCTGAAGATCGTCGCGGCGACGATGCGGCTGCTGGACGCCGAGGGTCTGTCGGGCTTCTCGATGCGGCGGCTCGCGGCGGAGCTCGGGGTGACCGCCATGTCGGTCTACTGGTACGTGGAGACCAAGGACCATCTGCTCGAACTCGCCCTCGACGCCGCGATGGGCGAGATAGCGCTGCCCATGGAGGCGGTCGGGCCCGTCGAGGGCCATGAGCACTCCCCGGCCGAGCCGCGCGACTGGCGTGAGCAGCTGCGCCAGCTCGCCGCCGAGTACCGGCAGGTGATGGTCCGCCATTCCTGGCTGCCCGCGCTGCTGGGGGAGTACCTCAACATCGGGCCCAACGCGGTGGTCTTCAGCAACGCCGCGCTGGCCGTGATGCGCAACAGCGGACTGCCGGACGACAAGATCACCAGCGCGCTGTCCCTCGTCTACCAGTTCGTCTACGGCTTCGGGACGATCGAGGGCCGCTTCGCCGCCCGCTGCCGGGCGGCGGGACTCACCCAGGACGAGCTGTTCCACGAGACGATGAGCTCGGTCGCGGACCGTATGGAGTTCGACGAGTCGCGGAAGATCATGAAGGCTCGGGGCGGCAATACGGTCGAGGAGATGCGGGACCGCGACTTCACGTTCGCCCTGGACCTCGCGATCGCCGGTATCGAAGCCCTGCGGGACCGGTAGCGCGCGCCCGGCGGACCGGGGCGCCGCCCCGGGACATCAGCCGCCGGAGGACCGGGCCGCCGGAGGACCGGGCCGCCGGGCGGCCAAGGCGCCAGAGGGTCGGGCGGCGGGGCGGCCAGGGCGCCGGGCGGTCGGGCGGCGGGGCGGCCAGGGCGCCGGGCGGTCGGGCGGCGGGGCGGCCAGGGCGCCGGGCGGTCCGGCTGCCGGGCTGCCGGGGCGTGACCGGTCAGGCGGCCGCCGGGCCGTCAGGCCGTGGGAAGCTCCTCGCCCTGCACCGCCTGTATGTCCAGCTCCACCCGCAGGGTCGTGCCGATCGCCGCGATGCCCGCCGCGACCACCTGGTTGTAGTTCATCGCGAAGTCCTCGCGGCGCAGCTCGGCGACGGCCCGGAAGGCCGCCCGCACTCCGCCCCAGGGGTCGGGGCCCGTGCCCAGGTACGTCAGGTCCAGGTCCACGTCCCGGACGACGCCGTGCATCGACAGCTCACCATGGACCGTCCAGCGGTCGGCCCCGGCCGTGCTCAGATGCGTGCTCCGGTACGTCAGCTGCGGGAACTCCTCCACATTGAGGAAGTCGGGCGACTTCAGATGGCCGTCCCGCATGGCATTGCCGGTGTCGATGCTGGCGGCCTGGATGACCGCCTCGACGCGCGACTTCTCGATGTCCTCGCTGACCTCGATCCGCCCGCCGAACTCCGTGAACCGGCCGTGCACGCTGGAGATCCCCAGGTGCTGGGCGACCGCGGCCACCGTCGAATGCGCCGGGTCGAGCGTCCACGCACCGGGCGGGGGAAGCTCCACTCCGCCCTGCCGCGCCAGCACCACCGTGCCCACATCGGCCCGCCCGGAGGCCGTGACGATCGCCGTGGACGCGACCGGGGCATAGCCCACGGCGGTGGCGATGATCGTGTACGGCCCCGGCGGCAGCGGCTCGTCGGTCCGCACGGCGCCGTCCCCGTCGGCCTGCGCGCGCAGCACCTGCGCGCCCGTCATATCCGTGACGGTCAGCACCGCGTGCTGGACCGCCCAGCCGTCGCGGGTGTGGATCCGGGCCCGCAGCCCCGCTCCCCCGCGTGCTCCTGCTCCTGTGGTCGTCATGCCGCGTTTCGCTCCCGCTCGGGTGTCGCTCGTGTCGCTCGTGCTGCTGGTCGTACTGGTGTTGCTGGTCGTGCGCGTGGTGCTCGTCGAGCTGGTCGTACTCGACGTGCTGGTCGTGCTGGTCGTGCTCGTAGTGTTCACCGCGTACGTCGTGTGCGTCGCGTACGTCGCGTACGTCGTGTTCGTGCGCCGGATCCGGGCGGCGGTGTAAGGCCGTCCCCTGCCTTCACTACACCGCCGCCGGGATCCGGGTTCCGGGACCGGCGGAAAAATCCGTCACCCGGACCGGGCCCGGGGCGTCTCCGCTCTTACGCGCCCCGGGCCCGGAGTTCCGTCACTCGCCCGGGTGGGCGAGCTCGACGTCGTGGCCGTCGACGCCGGGCCCGGAGACCGTCAGCGCCCCCGCGACCGGCGGGTAGCCGCTCGCGATGACCGTGTAGTCGCCCGCGTCCAGGTCGGTGAAGGCGTACGCGCCGTCCTCACCGGTGGTGGAGGTGGCGACCACGTTCCCGGCCGCGTCCACGAGGGTGACCCGCGCGTCCGGCAGCGGGCGCCGGTCGGCACCGGCCCGGACTATGCCCTGCACCCGGGCGCCGGCCTGCAGGGCTATCTCCACCCGGGTCAGACCCTGGGCGCCCACCTCGACGGGCAGGGCCGCGGGCCGGTAGCCCGGCGCGTTCACCGCGAGTGTGAAGGTCCCGGAGACCAGCTCCTCGAAGCCGAAGTCGCCCTGCTCACCGGTCTTCCCGGTGGCCAGCACCTCGCCGCGGACATCGGTGACCACGACCATCGCCGCGTCGACCGGACGGCCGTCGGCGGCGCCGCGCACGGTGCCCACCAGACCGCTGGTGCCCGACAGGACGATGTCGAAGCCGAGTGGTTCGTCCCCGACCACGATCGTGGACGCCTGCGGCTGGTGCCCGTCGGCCGCCGCGATCAGGACGTACGAGCCGGAGCTCGGCGCGTCCAGCGCGTACGAGCCGTCGGGGTGCGCCACCGAGCGGCCCAGCTGGCGCCCGGCGAGCGAGATCAGCGTCACCGCGGCGCGGGCGACGGGGCCGCCGTCCGCGTTCCGCACGAAGCCGTGCACACCCTGCCGGGGCTGATGGTCCGCGCCGTCGCCCCCGGTGGAGGCGAAGGCCGCCAGGCGCTGCGGGGCGGCGGCCGCGAGGGCACCGCCCGAGTCCGGCTCGGGCATCCCGGCGGCCGGGGCGCCCACGAGGGCGGGCTCGAGGTCGGCGACCTGTCCGGCGGCGGCCGGGGCAGCCATCGCGTCGGCCGGGGTGGCGTCGTTGGCCGGGGCGTCCGAGGCGATCGCGGCCTGCTGGGATCCGGAGTTGGTCTTCAGGGCGACCTCCTTGATGAACAGGGTCAGCAGGAGGCCGAGCAGCGTGGCCGGGGCGGCGAAGAGGAAGACGTCCGCGACACCGTGGCCGTAGGCGCTCTCCGTGATCGTGCGGATCGGCTCGGGCAGCGCCTTGATGTTGGGGATGCCACCGCCGCCGCTGCCGGCGTGGGCCAGCGCGGCACCCTTGGGGCCGAGGTCGGACAGGCCGTCCTTGACGTAGTGGGTGACGCGGTTGGCGAGCACCGCACCGAGCGCCGAGACGCCCACCGCACCGCCCAGGGAGCGGAAGAAGGTGACGACGGCACTGGCCGCGCCGAGGTCCTGCGGGGCCACCTGGTTCTGGGTGGCCAGCACCAGGTTCTGCATCATCATGCCGATGCCGAGGCCCATGAGCGCCATGTAGATCGCCATGTGCCAGTACGGGGTGTCGTACCGGATGGTGCCCAGCAGCCCGAGGCCCGCCGTCACCAGCACACCACCGATGACCAGCCATGCCTTCCAGCGACCGGTCTTGGTGATGACCTGACCGGAGACGGTCGAGGAGATGAACAGGCCACCGATCATCGGGATGGTCATGACGCCCGACATGGTGGGCGTCTCACCGCGCGCCAGCTGGAAGTACTGGCTGAAGAAGACGGTGCCGGAGAACATCGCGATACCGACGAAGAGCGATGCCAGCGAGGCGAGGGTGATCGTCTTGTTGCGGAACAGCCGCAGCGGGATGATCGGCTCGCGCGCCTTGGACTCGATCAGGATGAAGATCAGGCCGAGCGCGATCGAACCGCCGACCATCGCGTAGGTCTGCCACGAGATCCAGTCGTACTTGTCGCCCGCGAAGGTCACCCAGAGCAGCAGCAGCGAGACCGCCGCACTGATGAAGAAGGCGCCGCTCCAGTCGACCTTGACGTCCCGCTTGACCACGGGGAGCTTCAGGGTCTTCTGCAGCACGATCAGCGCGATGACGGCGAACGGAACGCCGACGTAGAAGCACCAGCGCCAGCCCAGCCAGGAGGTGTCGGTGATCACGCCGCCCAGCAGCGGACCGCCGACGGTCGCGACGGCGAAGGTCGCGCCGAGGTAGCCGCTGTACCGGCCGCGCTCACGCGGGGAGATCATGGCCGCCATGACGACCTGGGCCAGGGCGGACAGACCGCCGACGCCGACGCCCTGCACCACACGGCAGGCGATCAGCATGCCGGGGTTCTGCGACAGACCGGCCACTACGGAGCCCGCGACATAGATCAGCAGGGCTATCTGGACCAGCAGCTTCTTGCTGAACAGATCGGAGAGCTTGCCCCACAGCGGGGTGGCGGCGGTCATGGCCAGCAGGGTGGCGGTGACGACCCAGGTGTAGGCGGACTGACCGCCGTGGAGATCGGCGATGATCTCGGGCAGCGCGTTGGAGACGATCGTCGACGACAGGATCGCGACGAACATCCCCAGCAGCAGCCCGGAGAGCGCCTCCATGATCTGCCGGTGGGTCATCGGCGCCGAGGAGTCCGCGTCGTGGCCCTGATGGGCCCGGTGTCCTCCTCCGCCGTGCTTGGCGTGGGCGGGGTGCCCCGCGGGTCCCCGCACACCGCCGTCCGGTGTGGTCGTTGCCATGAAGATCCTTAACGTTGCGAAGGTGTACGGGTGATGCTGCTCTCGACCTGTTGCGGCACGGCTCGGGAACGCGTGTCCCCGAAACTCGTCCGCAATCGGTCGAGAAGTTCGTTGAGGTGGTCGACGTCCTCGTCCGACCAGTCGCTCAGACAGTGGGCGAGCGCGTCCGTGTAGCGCTCGGACACCTCACCGAGCAGGGTTCGTCCGCTGGCGTTGATGCTCAGCAGTCGCGACCGCCGGTCGAGCGGGTCGGGCTTGCGGTCCACCCAGCCGCGGCCCGCGACATGTGCCACATGCCGGCTGGTCACCGACATATCGATGTCGAGCAGCTCGGCGAGCTTGCTCATGCGCATCTCGCCGTAGCGGTCGAGGAGCATCAGGACGATGGCGGCGCCCGATGGGCAGTCGGTCGGCAGGACGCGCCCGAGCCCGCGCTTGACGGTGCCGATGGCGCTGAGCTGCCGGGCCAGCTCCTCGTAGTGGCGCTGTGTGGCCACGGCACCCCCCAGAGGGATTGGTCAGTTGCTTAGGGCAACCATAGAAGAAGTTAGTTGCAACAGGCAAATGAAAGGGCGGTCTGGGCGGTAAATTGCCATTAAAGAGTCGTTCTGGAGTCGGTCAAGTGGGGTGGCTGAGGCGCCAGGTGCGGCGGAGACCCGGGGGTGTCCCGGAATCCGCTCGTTCGCTAGGGTCGGGGCCCATGGCGAACAACCCCCAGAGCCCCAACGGCAACCAGGACCCGTCCGGTTCCACTCAGATGTTCCGCGCCTTCGTCGACGAGGGCACGCGGCAGCCTCAGGCGTCCACCGGATCGAGCGGCGGTTCGCGCGTGGGCGTGATCGTCGGTGTGATCGCGGCGGTCGTGATCGTCGCCGCGGTGGCCTGGCTGGCGCTGGGCTGAGCCCCGAGGCCCTGACGCTTCCAGCGGGAGCATGAGCTTCCGCGCCCCTTACGGCTGCCGGACCGGCCTTACGGCTTCCAGGTGACCGAGACGTCCTTGGTCTCGATACGCATGCCCAGCGGCACCCGCCAGTCGTCCACGCACACCGTCCAGGTCTTCTCCTTCTTCTGACCCGCGCCGATCGGCGCGGGCAGCTCTTCCTCGGATTTCAGCGTCGCCCAGTCGATGCCGAGGAGGTCGATCACATGCGTCGAGAAGGTGACGGTGCCCGAGGCGACAGCGGATCCTCCGGTGTTGCGGAACTCGACCTTCACCTTCTCGCACCAGCGCTCATCGGTCGCCGTACGCTCCGGCTTGCCGACCTCGAGGACGGCCGGTCCGGTGGGCGTGGGGGAGCCGGAGGGGTTCGAGGGGTCCGAGCCGGGCCCGGAGGGCGAGGGCTTCCCCGGCTCGTCGCCCTTGGGGTCGTCGTCCCTATTTCCCGGGGCCCCGGAGCCGCCCTTGCCGCGGCCCGGGCCGTCCGTACGGCCGGGGGCCCGTGCTGATGCCGAGGGCGCCCGCGAGGCCGGCCCGTCCGCATTGCCGTCCCCGGTGGCCGCCGGGCCGGATGCGCCCTGATCGCGCTTCCCGCCCAGGCCGCCCTTACCGTCGCGATCGTTCCCTGTGCCGTCCTCGTCCAGGGGCACCAGGTCGACGCCGCCCTTGGGCGGTACGGCCTCCGCGCTCCGCTGGCCGTCGGGCCCGGCCGCCCCGGCGGCGACATAGCCGTCGCCGCCTGCGCCGCAGCCGCTGAGCAGGGCCCCCAGGCACAGCGCGGCCGCCGAGGAGGCGAGCGCCGTGCCTCGGCGGCCGGTTGTCCGGCTCGATGCGTATCGCATCGGGCCAGTGTGTCTGACGACTCGTCAGGTGTACAGGGATCCGACAGGGCGACGGGGCGGCCGGCTCAGTCCGAGATCAGACCCTCGCGCAGCTGGGCCAGGGTCCGGGTGAGCAGCCGGGAGACATGCATCTGGGAGATCCCGACCTCTTCGCCGATTTGCGACTGCGTCATATTGGCGAAGAAGCGCAGCATGATGATCTGGCGCTCGCGCGGCGGCAGTTTGGCCAGCAGGGGCTTGAGCGACTCGCGGTACTCCACGCCCTCCAGCGCGCTGTCCTCGTACCCCAGCCGGTCGGCGAGCGACCCCTCGCCGCCGTCGTCCTCGGGGGACGGGGAGTCCAGCGAGCTGGCCGTGTAGGCATTGCCCACGGCGAGCCCGTCGACCACGTCCTCCTCCGAGACGCCCAGCGCCGTGGCGAGCTCGGGGACGGTCGGGGAGCGGTCGAGCTTCTGTGACAGCTCGTCACTGGCCTTGGTGAGCGCCAGCCGCAGCTCCTGCAGCCGCCGCGGGACCCGCACCGACCAGCTGGTGTCGCGGAAGAACCGCTTGATCTCGCCGACGACGGTCGGCATGGCGAACGTCGGGAACTCCACGCCCCGTTCGCAGTCGAAGCGGTCGATCGCCTTGATCAGGCCGATGGTGCCGACTTGGACGATGTCCTCCATCGGCTCGTTACGGCTGCGGAACCGGGCCGCCGCGTAGCGGACGAGCGGGAGGTTCAGCTCGATGAGGGTGTCACGGACGTAGCCGGCCTCCGCACTGTCCTTGTCGAGTGTGGCGAGCCGCAGGAAGAGGGAGCGGGAGAGGGTGCGGGTGTCGATGGCGTCGCAGTCGTCAGGCATGAGCAGTGCATCGTTGTTGAGCACCTTCGAGCTGCCCAGTTCTACGGACATGCCACCCCCTAGAGGTCGCGGACGGATCCCAGCTGCGCGGTTCGCGTCCGACGCAGCCTCCCCCTGAATACCGGAGGTCGGGCCGCGCCAAACGCGGTTTCCGCAGAATGTCACATGTCGGCAACACGCTGTAGCGCCAAGTCGACATTACAGCCTTGAGGTACCGGGGCGCAGGTCCCTCGCAAGGATCAGGACTCGATCCGATTTGCGGACCTCAGCCTGGCGAAGCTGCGGGACAGCAGCCGGGACACATGCATCTGGGAGACGCCGAGCTCGGCGCTGATCTGAGATTGCGTCAGATTGCTGTAGTAACGCAGCAAAAGGATACGCTGCTCGCGCTCGGGCAGTTGCACGAGCAGATGGCGCACCAGATCGCGGTGCTCGACTCCGGCGAGCGCCGGATCCTCGTAGCCGAGCCGGTCGACCAGCCCGGGCAGTCCGTCGCCCTCCTGGGCGGCCTCCAGGGAAGTGGCGTGATAGGAGCGGCCCGCCTCGATGCAGGCGAGCACCTCCTCCTCGCTGAGTTTGAGCCGCTCGGCGATCTCGGCGGTCGTCGGGGAGCGGCCGTGCAGCACGGTCAGATCCTCGGTCGCGCCGTTGACCTGCACCCACAGTTCATGCAGCCGGCGCGGCACGTGGACGGTGCGGACGTTGTCGCGGAAGTAGCGCTTGATCTCGCCGACGACGGTCGGCATGGCGAACGTCGGGAACTGCACCCCGCGGTCCGGGTCGAACCGGTCGATCGCGTTGATCAGGCCGATGGTGCCGACCTGGATCACGTCCTCCATGGGTTCGTTGCGGCTGCGGAAGCGGGCCGCGGCGTAGCGGACCAGCGGCAGATTGGCCTCGATCAGCGCGGCGCGCACACGGGTGTGCTCGGGGGTTCCGGGGGTGAGGCCCGAGAGCTCGGCGAAGAGCACCTGGGTGAGCGCTCTGGCGTCAGCCCCGCGGCTTCTGCCGCTTTCGCTGCCGCCATCGCCCTGGGGCGGGGTTCTGGGCGCGGTACGGGCCGACACGGTCACGCCACCCCTTCACGATTACTCACCCGGCAAAAGCGGTCATAGCATCACAAGACATGTGCACTGTGTGCAAGCACCGCTTTACCACGTGTTGGTGGAGGAATCGCCCAATAAGGGGGTGGTGGGGGTGGTAGTTCGAGGGGTGAGAGCGCGGTGGAACGAGGCTATTTGGCCAGTTCCGTCATGAACTCGCCGACGCTCGTCGCGGCGTCCGATATGCCCTCGAAACCGACCTGGACGAGGTCGGCTGCCCTGGCCGGCGTCTTGATGATCGTGTACAGCACGAAGACGATCAGCATATAGAGCACGATTTTCTTCGCCTGGGCCATCTGTGCTGCCTCTCCCGCTGTGCCCTTGTGCAGTCGCGAGAGTCTATCCACACCTCTGGCGCATCAGTCGTATCAGTCGGATGAACGGACTGGTGTTGTGGAAACGGTCCTTCGCCGGTGTGGGCGCCGCGCTACAAATAGGTGGATTCTGGAGAAAGAGGGGGGTGACCGAGTGGCGCCAGAAGCAGCGGCGTCGGCGGAGGGAGCGGAGATGCGTGTCGGTGTGCTGACCGGCGGCGGTGACTGCCCCGGGCTCAACGCCGCGATCCGCGGCATCGTCCGAAAGGGCGTGGAGGTCCACGGCTTCGAGTTCGTCGGAGTGCGGGACGGCTGGCGCGGCGTGCTCGAAGGAGCCATCGTGCCGCTGGACGTCCGGGCCGTGCGCGGCATCCTGCCGCGCGGCGGCACCATCCTCGGCTCCTCCCGGACCAATCCCCTGGCCGGCGAGGACGGGGTCGGCCGGGTGCGGGAGACCCTCGCCGAGTTCGAGGTGGACGCGCTCATCGCGATCGGCGGCGAGGACACGCTCGGCGTCGCCGCGGCCCTGGGCGGCGAGGGCATCCAGGTGGTCGGAGTGCCCAAGACGATCGACAACGACGTGGCCGGCACCGACTACACCTTCGGCTTCGACACCGCCGTCAATATCGCCACCGAGGCGATCGACCGGCTGCACACCACCGCCGAATCCCACACCCGCGCCCTGGTGGTCGAGGTGATGGGGCGGCACGCCGGGTGGATCGCGCTGCACTCGGGCATCGCGGGCGGGGCCAACGTCATCCTCATCCCCGAGCAGCCCTTCGACATCGGCCAGGTCTGCGCCTGGGTGGAGAACCGCTTCAAGATCAGATACGCACCGATCGTGGTGGTGGCGGAGGGGGCCGTGCCGAAGAAGGGGCAGATGGTGGTCAAGGACTCCAGCCGGGACGAGTTCGGCCATGTCCGGCTGTCCGGTATCGGCGAGTGGCTGGCCCATGAGATCGCCGACCGCACCGGCAAGGAGGCCCGCACCACGGTCCTGGGCCATATTCAGCGCGGTGGGACGCCCAGCGCCTTCGACCGCTGGCTGGCCACCCGCCTCGGGCTGCGCGCGATCGACACCGTCAAGGACCAGGACTTCGGCACGATGGTGGCGCTGCGCGGCACGGACATCGTGCGCATACCGCTGGCGGAGGCCACGGCGGGCACCAAGACCGTCGATCCCGCGCTCTACTCCGAACTCGGGGTGTTCTTCGGCTGAGCGTTCAGAGTGCGGGGTGCGGCACGACCGCCACCGGGCAGTGGGCGTGGTGCAGTACGGGAAGGGCGACCGGCCCCAGCCGCAGCTCGGTCGGCCGGGTGGCCGCACGGCGCCCGATCACCAGCAGCCCGGCCCGCTCCGAGGCCCTCACCAGCGCCTCCGCGGGATTGAGCAGAAGGACATCCGGCACCACCGTGACCTCCGGATATCTCTCCCGCCACGGCCGCAGGGCGTCGGATACCACCTGGCTCTCCTGGTCCTCCCACATCGCGCGGTCCTCCTCCAGCACCGTGAGCATCCAGGCCGACGGGGAGGCCGGGGGCAGCGCCCACGCATGCACGACCCGCAGCGGCACGCCCCGCTCCTGCGCGCCGCGGAACGCGAAGTCGGCCGGCGCCTCCGCCGGAGCGTGGGCGTCGAAGCCGAGCTGCACCTCGTCCGTATGCGCACCGTCCCATCGGCCGCCCGTACGCCGCGCCTCCGGGACCGTGACGACGGGGCACTGAGCCATCGCCGCCACCCGCAGCGCCACGGAGCCCAGTGCCAGCCCGTCGAAGCCTCCCCAGCCCCGGGCCCCGACCACCAGCAGCCCGGCGCCCGCGGCGGCCGTCAGCAGTGCCTCGGCCGGTTCGGCGGCGGTGTGCTCCCCGACGATCTCGAGGTCCGGCTCGCGCGCCCGGAAGTCGGCGACCGTCTGCCCGAGCATCTGCTCGCCCACGTGCTGCCAGGCGTCCGCCCCGGGCACCGGCGAGACCCGTCGCGGCAGCGGCGGACTGGCGTGCACGAGCCGCAGGACGCGCCCGCGCCGCGCCGCCTCCCGCGCGGCCCATTCGGCCGCCGTAAGGCTGCGCTGCGATCCGTCGACCCCCGCCACGACAGCGCCGCTCATCAGGGTCCTCCTTGGCCGCCGTCCGTTCTCCGGTCCGTTCCCCTGCCAACTGGAGCAGGTCCGTTTAGTCTAGATACGCGGCGAACATCCGACATGGTCGGAGGGGGTGCCGCACACAGACCGCGAGGGGCAGCGACCGCCTCCGGTCCGGGCCACCGGACCGGAGGCGGTTCTGCGGGCGGCGGCGGGCAAACCCTGGCCAAGTCCCCCGAAAGTGGGGTGAGATGTCAAGGTTTCGGGGGAAGCGGGGGCGGGCGGGGCGAGCGCAGGATGGGGGGCGAGGTAAGGGAAGGAGAGGGAAATGCGCTTGATCTCATGGCACCTCACCTCACGTCGCTCAGCACTCTTCGTCGGTTTCGTCGTCGTGGTGGCCGTCGTGGTGGTCCTTGGGATGGTCTCCTCCTCCGAAAAGGCCTCCGGGAAAGCTCCCAGACAGGCTTCCGGGGAAGCCCCCCGATTCGCCTCGACGGTCGAATACCGGCGCGAACCCGTCGGAAGGACCTCGGTCCCCGCGTTCACCTCCTCCGTCGGCCATGACCGCAAATACGTGGTCTCGCCGTCCAACGGAGGCCGGGCCTTCCGCGGCGACACCCCCGGTCTCTACGCCGGCGTCCGGAACCGGCAGCCCTGCGACCGGCAGGGACTGACCCATGACCTCGACGCCGACAAGAAGAGGGGGGCCGCCTGGAGCCGGGTCCAGCACATCAGCCAGGACGACATCCCCGGTTTCGTGCAGCGGCTCACGAGCGTCACGCTGCGCTCCGACACCTATGCGAAGACCTACGGCTACCGCGGCGGGGTGAAACCGGTGCCCGCCGTCCTCCAGGCCGGAACGGCGGTTTTCGTCGATGAGCACGGCGCGCCCGTCGTGAAGTGCGACTCCGGAAATCCCGTCAGGGTCTCGGCCCCGCCGCGCAACGCCAAGCCGACCTTCACCGGGCCCCAGTGGAACGGTTTCTCCCGGACCACGGTGACCGTCATCCGGCCGGCCACGAAGGACATCAAGCACCTCGTCCTGGTGGGGGCCGGCAAGACCGAGCTTCTGAAGCGCCCGCTCGGCGACGGTGACGGCAGCGGGGACCCGCGCGACACCGTGCTGGCTCGGGCCGACTACCCGTCCTCCCTGGCCATGCCGGGCGAGCAGCACGCCCCGCGGCTGCGGGAAGCGCCGAAGGTCAGCCTGAAGCCGTCCGACCGGTTCACCCCGCTGGAGACCGATCGCCCGTCCGGGACCCCCTCGCAGCAGTCGCAGCCCTCCGACCAGCCCACGGATCCGGGTCAGCAGCCGCAGGACCAGCCCTCCGATCCGGGTCAGCAGCCGCAGGACCAGCCCACGGATCCGGGTCAGCAGCCGCAGGACCAGCCCTCCGATCCGGGTCAGCAGCCGCAGGACCAGCCCACGGATCCGGGTCAGCAGCCGCAGGACCAGCCCTCCGATCCGGGTCAGCAGCCGCAGGACCAGCCCACGGATCCGGGTCAGCAGCCGCAGGACCAGCCCTCCGATCCGGGTCAGCAGCAGCCCCAGGACCAGCCCACGGATCCGGGCCAGCAGCAACCCCAGCCGCAGCCTCCGCCGAACCAGCCGCCCCCGAACCAGCCGCCGCCCAACCAGCCCCCGCCGAACCAGCCGCCCCCGAACCAACCTCCGCCGAACCAGCCCCCGCCGCAGCCGCCCCCGCCCCCGAACCAGCCCCCGCCGAACCAACCGCCCCCCAACCAACCCCCGCAGGACCAGCCACAGCAGCAGCCCGACCCCAACCAGCAGCAGCCCCCGGAGCAGCCGCCCCCGTCCTGACGGGATGGGACGACCACCGCACACACGTAGGGCCCGGCTCATAAGAGCCGGGCCCTACGTTCTCAGCGGCGGTAGCGGTGGGATTTGAACCCACGGAGGAGTTGCCCCCTCACGCGCTTTCGAGGCGCGCTCCTTCGGCCGCTCGGACACGCTACCGAGGGAGAGCCTAGCGGACGGGCGGCCGGGAACCGAAATCGGTTACGGGGCGGACCCGGGCGCAGGGGTCAGGACTTGCGGAAGAAGGTGGTCAGGGGGGCCGCGCACGCCTCCGCCAGGACACCCGCGATGACCTCGGGGCGGTGGTTGAGGCGGCGGTCGCGGACGACGTCCCAGAGGGAGCCGACCGCGCCGGCCTTCTCGTCCACGGCGCCGTAGACCAGCCGGTCCAGGCGGGACAGGACGATCGCGCCGGCGCACATCGTGCACGGCTCCAGGGTGACCACCAGGGTGCAGCCGGTCAGCCGCCAGCCGCCGAGGTGGTGGGCGGCGGCTCGGAGGGCGAGGACCTCGGCGTGGGCCGTGGGGTCGCCGTGGGCCTCGCGCTCGTTGCGGCCGCGGCCGAGTACCGAGCCGTCCGGGCCCAGCACGACGGCGCCGACCGGCACATCTCCCGTTTCGGGTGCCCGTAGCGCCTCCTCCAGCGCCAGGCGCATGGGGGCGCGCCAGGGATCGCGCAGGGGGTCGGGTTCGGGGCCGGGCAGGAGGCCGGTCAGCGGATCGGTCATGACGTCAGTGTGGATCGGTTCGTGCGGATCGGTTGCGTCCGCGGTTCGTGTGGATCATTTGGATCAGTGCGGTGACGGGGTGGGTGGCATGGCTGCGGCGGTCAGCGCACCGCCTCCAGCCCCTCCATGCTGCAGCCCAGCATCTCGGCGATCGATTCGAGGGCGTCCCCGTCGAGGGACTTCAGCTCCTTCTCGTCCATGCCGTAGTCGGCCAGGATGTCGGCGTCGCCGAGCGGGCCGAGCGGGACCGGGGCGTCGTCCGCGTCCTCGTCGTCCCGGTCCGGCTCCCCGTCCTCGGTGCCGTCCAGGTCGACCAGGCTGTCCAGATCGTCGTCGGGGTCCCGGCCGAGCAGCTCGTCGGTGAGCATCGAGCCGTACGAGGTGCGGGCGGCCGCTGCCGCGTCCGATACGTAGATGTGCGGGTCGTCCTCGCCGTCCACACGGACGACGCCGAACCACGCGTCTTCGTGCTCGATGAAGGCCAATACCGTGTCGTCGTCCTTGGAGGCCAGACGGGCCAGTTCGATCAGATCCGTCAGGGTTTCCACGTCATCGAGCTCTGTGTCGCTCGCTTCCCACCCTTCTGCGGTGCGCGCGAGCAATGCGGCGAAGTACACCGTGACTCTCCCACTGGTCATAGGCGTGCCGGGGGCGGGCGGGACAGTGTCCCGCCCCAATCGGAATCGTGGCAGAAACCGTCGCGTCGCGAGAGGTCTTCCACGCTGCGTCGTGCACCAGTCCAAAGAGATGTGGCTCACGCGGACGGAATCGAAACGCGCGGAAACCTCCTCCGGCGGTTCGGCGGAAGCCCACCAGAACTCACCAGGAAAACGTCCGCATGTGTATCGCCCGGCGCATCCGGGCCGCGCGGGCCTGGCGGGGACGCACCCGGTTCCGCACCGCTCTGGCCTCGTTCAGCGCGCGCAGGAAGCGGTCGCGACGGCGGCGGCGTTCCGCGGAGGTTTCCTTCGCGGTCGCGTCGGCCATGGTCAATCACTCCTCGGGGCCGAGGTGTCGCCCGGGGGCACTCCGGGCGCTGCTGCCCACTTTCCCCCGAAACGGCGGTTTGATTCCAGTGCGGCGGCAGACGGTTGAGCGCGGGGGAGGCGCACGGAGGGGGCGGACGGGGTCACCGGCGGCAGTCG
Organism: Streptomyces sp. AgN23; assembly: GCF_001598115.1. Lineage (NCBI taxonomy): Bacteria > Bacillati > Actinomycetota > Actinomycetes > Kitasatosporales > Streptomycetaceae > Streptomyces > Streptomyces sp. AgN23. The sequence goes on along the minus strand of NZ_CP007153.1, from coordinate 5,293,164 downwards.
GGCTCGGGAGGCTCGGTTAGTGTCGTTGCCATGCGGATCCACGTCGTCGACCACCCGCTGGTGGCGCACAAACTCACCACGCTGCGCGACAAGCGCACCGACTCCCCCACCTTCCGGCGGCTCGCCGACGAGCTGGTGACCCTGCTCGCGTACGAGGCCACGCGCGATGTGCGCACCGAGCAGGTCGACATCCAGACCCCGGTGACGGCCACGACCGGAGTACGGCTGTCCCATCCGCGCCCCATGGTCGTGCCGATCCTGCGGGCCGGTCTCGGGATGCTGGACGGCATGGTGCGGCTGCTGCCCACCGCGGAGGTCGGCTTCCTGGGCATGATCCGTGACGAGGAGACGCTGCAGGCGTCCACCTACGCCACCCGCATGCCCGAGGACCTCTCCGGCCGTCAGGTGTACGTCCTGGACCCGATGCTCGCCACCGGCGGGACGCTGGTCGCGGCGATCAGGGAGCTGATATCGCGGGGCGCCGACGATGTGACCGCGCTCTGTCTGCTGGCGGCGCCGCAGGGTGTCGAGCTGATGGAGCGCGAACTGGCGGGCGCGCCGGTGACGGTGGTCACCTCGTCCATCGACGAGCGGCTCAACGAGCAGGGGTACATCGTGCCCGGGCTCGGCGACGCGGGTGACCGGATGTACGGGAGCGCGGGCTGAGAACCGCTTAAGGGTGCTCTGACGCGATCGGTCAGCGGCAGGGCTTTCCGGAGGGCGCGGGCGAGGGCTTGGCCAGGGCGGCCAGCGCCTTGTCGGCGTCCTTCTGCTTGACCAGGTCCTTGAAACCGTTGCCGATGACCAGGTCGATGTCCTTGCCGTTGCGCGCGTCGTTCTTGGTCTGGGCGCCGCTGAGCTGCGTGCCGAGCACATTGAAGGCCCCGTCGCCGGCGCCGGGGGCGCCGAGCAGCATCCCGGTGGTCTTGACCTTCTTGTCGTACTGGGCCGGGGCGTTGCCCACCTTCCCGATCTTGAAGCCGCGCTTCTCCAGCTCCTTCGCGGTGTCCTTGGCGAGGCCGGAGCGCGTGGTCGCGTTGTAGACGTTGACCGTGATCTGGGAGGGCTTCGGCAGCTTCCCGCCCGTATGGCCCTGCCGGCCGCCCTGACCGCTCTGGCCGCCGTCGGACCGGCCGGACTTCGCCTTCTCGTCGGGGCGCTTGTCGCCGCGCTCGCAGTCCCCGGTGCCGTGCGCCGCGCGGACCGTCTGGTCGTCGCTGTCGCCGGAGAAGACGTCGATGAGCTGAAGCGTTCCCCAGCCGACCAGGCCGAGTGCCAGGACCGAGCCGAATGCGGCGAACATCAGCCGCCGACGGCTCCGGGGTCGACTCATCCGCGGGTACCGATCGCCCGTAATGCGGTACTTTCCGCCCATGCCGGGAGGGGTCAGCATGCTCATAAGCGCAGCGTAGTGCGGCCAGGTGGCGATGCCTACTAAATGATCAATGGTTGGTGCTCAGACCAACCCGAAAGGGTCAACAGAGATCGGAAGTCGATCAGCGGTGATCGGTCACCGGGGGCGCGGACGCGGTCAGCCCTCGAGGTCCAGGACCCGCGCGTGGAGCACCTGGCGCTGCTGGAGCGCGGCGCGCACCGCCCGGTGCAGCCCGTCCTCCAGATAGAGGTCGCCCTGCCATTTCACGACATGGGCGAAGAGGTCCCCGTAGAACGTCGAGTCCTCCGCGAGCAGCGTCTCCAAGTCGAGCTGCTGCTTCGTCGTGACCAACTGGTCAAGACGTACCGGACGTGGGGCGACATCCGCCCACTGGCGGGTGCTTTCCCGTCCGTGGTCGGGATAGGGCCGACCGTTTCCGATGCGCTTGAAGATCACACGGAAAGCCTACCGGCCAAGCCCCTCCCGGCGCAGCCAAGGCGCCCGAGTGCCGGGCCGGGGCCGACTTCGCCTGGATCGGAAAAACGGAAAAAATGCTCGAAAGGGGCTAGGCGCTCAAAGGTGGTCGGAGTAACGTGAATAACAGCCTGCGGGGCGAGCGAGGGAGCTCGACCGGAGAGGCGCTCAGGACAGAGGACGTCAGTCCCCCGGAGCGTTTCCTAGATGGCCGGGCTGAGAGGCTCGAAGGTCGGGGAGACCGGAAAGCGACCTCCACTACCTGATACGGACAATGCCGCCGAAGGGAGCCCACCTCGCAGGTTTTGTCCTGCCCGCGCACCATGGCCTCATGGCTGTTCCCGAGCGTTCGCCGGAGCCGCACCGTGAGCGCGGTGCGCAGGAGCCGCGCCGCTGTCTGGTCACCGGCGCCACTGGCTATATCGGCGGCAGGCTGGTGCCCGAGCTGCTGGCCGCGGGCTATCAGGTGCGATGTGTGGCCCGCTCGCCCGAGAAGCTGCGCGATCACCCCTGGACGGGGCGAGTGGAGACCGTACGCGGCGATGTGACCGACGAGGAGTCCATCGGCGCCGCCCTTGAGGGCGTGGACGTCGCGTACTACCTGGTGCACGCGCTGGGCACCGGAGCCGGCTTCGAGGAGACCGACCGCCGCGCCGCCCGGATCTTCGGCGAGCGGGCCCGGGCCGCGGGGGTCCACCGGATCGTCTATCTCGGCGGACTGACCCCGGGCGGGGTCCCCGAGCGCGAGCTCTCGCCCCATCTGCGCTCCCGGGCCGAGGTGGGCCGGGTGCTGCTGGACTCCGGGGTGCCGACGGCCGTCCTGCGGGCAGGGGTGATCGTCGGCTCGGGCTCGGCCTCGTTCGAGATGCTCCGCTACCTCACCGAGCGGCTGCCGGTGATGGTGACGCCCCGCTGGGTGCACACCCGCACTCAGCCGATCGCCGTCCGCGATGTGCTGCGACTGCTGGTGGGCTGCGCCACGCTGCCGGACGACGTGCACCGGACCTTCGACATCGGCGGCCCCGACGTCCTCACCTACCTGGACATGATGCGGCGGTACGCGGAGGTGACCGGGCTGCGGCGGCGTCTGGTCGTCCCGGTGCCGGTGCTCACCCCCAGGCTGTCCGGTCTCTGGGTCGGCCTGGTCACGCCCGTACCCGGCGCCATCGCCCGCCCGCTGGTGGAGTCGCTGCGCCATGAAGTGGTGTGCGCCGAACGGGACATCGTCCGCTATGTGCCGGACCCGTCGGGCGGGCCGCTCGGCGTGGACCGGGCGCTGGAGCTGGCCCTGCGCCGGGTCCGCGACGCGAAGGTGGCCACCCGCTGGTCCTCCGCCGCCACCCCCGGAGCGGCCGGCGATCCGCTGCCCACCGACCCCGACTGGGCGGGCGGCAGCCTCTACCAGGACCGCCGCGCACGCGCGGTGGACGCCTCGCCGGAGGACGTCTGGCGGGTGGTGGAGGGGATCGGCGGGGAGAACGGGTGGTACTCGATGCCGCTCGCCTGGGCGCTGCGCGGCTGGATCGACACCCTGGTGGGCGGCGTGGGGCTGCGCCGGGGCCGCCGGGACGCGGCGCGGCTCAGGATGGGGGACAGCCTCGACTTCTGGCGGGTGGAGGAGGTCCTGCCGCCCCGGCTGCTGCGGCTGCGGGCCGAGATGCGGCTGCCGGGCCTGGCCTGGCTGGAGATGACGGTCGACCGGGACGCGCGGGGCGGGACGGTGTACCGGCAGCGGGCGCTGTTCCATCCGCGCGGCCTCGCCGGACATCTCTACTGGTGGTCGGTCGCTCCCTTCCACGCCCTCGTCTTCGGCGGTATGGCCCGGAACATCGCCGCCCGGGCCGAGAAGGACGTGGCCGGGAGGGGTACGGGCGGGACGGACGCGGCCGGGACGAGCACGTCGGCGTCCCGCTCGCGGTGAGCCCCGTTGCCGGCCCGGGGGGCGCCGGGCCGCTGAGGCCCGCCGTCACCGGGACCCGTTCGGGGACCCGTCCGGGGATGCGTCCGGGGAGGCGTTCGAGGACCCGTTCGGGGATGCGTTCGGCCGCAGTCCCTCCAGGGCGATCGGCAGATGCCGTGGCCCGCGCAGCACCGCGTTGCGCCGGTAGGTCGGCGGGTCCTCCAGCAGCCGGGGCTGGTCCAGCCGCCGGGCCAGCTCGGTCAGCGCGATCTGCGCCTCCAGCCGGGCCAGCGGGGCGCCGAAACAGCTGTGGATGCCGCTGCCGAAGCCGAGGTGCTGGTTGTCCCTGCGCTGCGGATCGAACCGGTCGGGGTCGAGGAAGCGCTGCGGATCACGGTTGCCCGAGGCCAGCAGCAGCCAGACGGGCGCCCCCTTGGGGATGGTCACGCCCGCGATGTCGATCTCCGAGAGCGGGGTGCGCTGGGGAAGCATCTGCACCGGCGGATCGAACCGCAGCAGCTCCTCCACCAGCGGGACGACCAGATGGGGATCCTTGCGCAGCCGGGCGAGCACATCGGGGTTGCGCAGCAGGGTCAGCATGCCGTTGGTGATCAGGTTGACGGTGGTCTCATGCCCTGCCACCAGCAGCAGCGCCGCGGTGCTCAGCAGCTCCACACGGCTCATCCGCCCCTCCGGGCCCTGCCCGTTGACCAGGGCGGAGAGCATGTCGTCGCGGGGTGCGCGCCGGCGCTCCGCCATCAGCTCGGACAGGTACATCGCCAGTTCCGTACGGGCCTGCCGGGTAATCCGCCGCCGCTCGGCGGCGTCCGCGTCCGGGTCGGGGTCCAAACTGAGGGCGAGGGTCTCGGCCCAGGCGTGGAAGCGCGGCTCGTCCTCCCGCGGCACCCCGAGCAGCCGGCAGATCACGGTCACCGGGAAGGGGTAGGAGAAGTGGTCGACGAGATCGATCCGGTCCCGGCCCTCGAAGCCGTCGATCAGCTCGCCGACGATACGGGTGAGTTCACCGCGCATGGCGTGGAGCCGGCGCGGGGTGTGCGGCGGGCCGAAGGGCGCCATCGCCAGTCGGCGCAGCCGGTCGTGTTCGGGCGGGTCCAGCCGCAGGAAGCTGGGCGGCAGCCCCGGGTCGTCCTCCTCGACCAGCTCCGGGGCGGCCTCGGGGTCCAGGTCGCGCGCCTCGGAGCTGAGCCGGGGGTCGTGCAGCAGACCGTGGATCTCCCAGTAGGTGGAGACGATGTACGGGCCCTCCTCGTCGTGCACCACGGGCGTTTTGCGTAGCTCTGCGTAGATCGGATACGGGTCGGCACGATGGGCGTAGTCGGTGATCTGCCGCGCGAGTGAGCCTTGCGTCTGCGTCATGGCTGAGTGAGTTCCTTCGTCGGGGTCGTCCCCCTGCTCAGCATCGGTGAGGCGGCCCGGGGCCGCGCGTACAGCCCGGCCAAAGGGGCGAACGTACGACCGGGGCCGCGCGTACAGCCCGGCCCAAGCGGCGAACGTACGACCGGGGCCCGGGGAAGGGGCGGCGAACGGCCCGGCCGCGGTCCGGGGAAGAGGAGGGCGGCGGTCCGTCGCTCGCTACCATGTAGCGCCACGCGCCGGGCGCGTGCGGTGTGGAAGGAGACGGTGTGACGGACCACGACCGGACCGGCGGTCCCGGCTGGCCCCGCCGCCCCCGTCGGCGTGGCCAGGGCGAACTGGAGGCGCAGGTGCTCGCGGCGCTGCGCCGGGCGCCGGGGCCGGTGACCGCCGCATGGGTACAGGAGCGGATCGAGGGCGAGCTCGCCTACACCACGGTCATGACCATCCTGTCCCGGCTGCACGCCAAGCAGGCCGTGACCCGTGAACGCGCGGGCCGCTCCTTCGTCTGGCGGGCGGCCTCGGACGAGGCGGGGCTCGCGGCACTGCGGATGCGCCGGGTGCTGGACGGCCAGGACGACCGCGGGGCGGTTCTGGCCAGCTTTGTGACCGGGCTGACCCAGGACGACGAGCGGCTGCTGCGCGACCTGCTGAGCGACGTGGCGGAGGAGCCGGAGGACTGACCGATGGGTGTCTTCGTCTTCCTCCCGCTGGTTCTGCCCTTGACGGCGCTGCCGATCGCCCGGCTCGCCGAACAGCATCTCCACCCGCGCACCGCCACCCGGCTGCTGACGCTCGTCGGCACCGTCCTTACGGTGTGCTCCACGCTGTGCCTGGGGCTGCTGATGGTCGTCGGCACGGCACAACTGCCGGGCAATCCGCTGCCGGACAGCTGGTCGGACCCCGAAGTACGGGCGGCTGTGCCCTGGGACGCTGTGGCCGGAAAGGCGGCGATCGGCGCGCTGGTGGCGGTGGCCGTGTCCTGTACGGCCACCTGTGTGCGCCATGGACGGGTGCGGCGGGACGCCCGGCTCGCGCTCGCCGGGCTGCCGGAGTCACCGGTCGCGGTGCTGCCCGACGACAGGGCGTACGCGTACGCCCTGCCCGGGACCTCCGGGCGGACGGGGCGGCCGGGCCGGATCGTCGTCTCCACCGGGATGCTGGACAGCCTCAGCCCCCGCGAGCGGCGGGCCCTGATCGCGCATGAGCGCGCCCATCTGACCGCCCGCCACCACCGCTATCTGCTGGCCGCACAGCTCGCGGCGCGGGCCAATCCGCTGCTGCGGCCGCTGCGGGCCGCGGTGGACTACTGCGCCGAGCGCTGGGCGGACGAGGAGGCGGCCCGGGAGGTAGGCGACCGCCGGGTCATGGCGCGGGCGGTCGGCAAGGCCGCCCTGGTCTCCCAGGGCGCGCCGGGACCGGCGCTCGCCGGGTTCGCCGCGCCGGGGCCGGTGCCGCGGCGGGTCGCGGCGCTGCTGGGGCCGGTGCCGCCGTCCCGGCACTGGCCGCCGACGTGGACGGCGGCGGGGCTGGCCCTGTGGATCGCGGCGGTGGGCACGGCCGCGTCCGCCCTCTCGTCGGCGAACGCGGCGGTCGCCCTGGTTCTCGTCCTGCACGCCGCGACGCCGCTGTAGGACGTACGGCTTGTCGCCAACGGCGTGCGGGGCCGCCTTACAGGTCGAACTCGGCCGGCGGGAGCTCCAGGGTGTAGCACGCCTCGCGGACCATGGCCTGCTCGGTCTTGTCGAAGTTGCCGTCGGCGCCCCCGATGACGATGCCGATCTGGATCACGGCGCGCGCCTCGGCGGGCTTCTTCTTGGCCTTGGCGACCTCCTGCAGCACGCTCACCTTGCCGAAGTCGAAGTCGGTGGTGAGCTTGTTGAGGTAGTCGTTGAAGCGCCGCTGCAGATCGTCGGCCGGGAAGTTCCGCAGCACGTCATTGGTGGCGATCAGCTGGGCGACACGCTGCCGCTCGGACGGCTCGACCGAACCGTCCGCCGCCGCCACCAGGGCACACATCGCCATGCTCGCGTCGCGGAACGCGCCGCTCTTCAAGTCGTTCTTCTTCTCGACGAGCTGAGTCTGCATCGTCTGGGCGGATTCCTTGAGGCGGTCCCACAGGGCCATGGCCACTCACACTCCATAGGGTCGTCAGCATCTACAGTTGTGTAGAAGTTAGCAGGCTGGGTCGGTCAAGGCCGGGCGGATCGGCCCTCTTCATCGCTCTCTGAACTTTCCGGAGGGGTAAAGAAGTTCCCAAGTTGAGGAGGTGAAGGATGCGCTGGGCTGGGCGTAAACCGTCGTACGCGAGAGCTGAGCCTTTTCGGGCGAGGCGCGGCGGGCGCCACTATGGTGCGTGGAATGTTCCACTCCGCAACCCTCCGCCGAAATCTGGAAAGAGGCGGGATTTTCCCCGCAGGTTCCCCGGGAGGCCGTATGTGATGAACGTCTCCTCCTTGCTGCCCGCGCGGCGGGCGCCGTCGACCCCGCCCCCCGAGGCGTTACCGGCCTCGTCTCCCGCGCCGAGACAACGTGACGCGTTCTTCGACAACGCCAAGTACCTGGCGATCGTGCTGGTCGCGATGGGACACGCGTGGGAGCCCCTGCGGGGCGGCAGCAGAGCGGCGTCCGCGCTCTATATGACCGTCTACACATTCCATATGCCGGCGTTCGTGCTCATCTCCGGCTACTTCTCGCGGAGTTTCGATGTCCGGCCGGACCGGCTCAAGCGCCTGATCACGGGAGTCGCCGTCCCGTACCTCCTCTTCGAGGTCGCGTACACCCTCTTCAAGCGGTGGGCGGACGACGATCCGTCCTCTCCGATCACCCCGCTCGACCCCTGGTACCTGACCTGGTTCCTGATCGCGCTCTTCGTCTGGCGGCTGACCACGCCGCTGTGGCGGATCGCCCGGTGGCCGGTGGCGCTGGCGCTCACCGTCGCCGCGCTCGCCACCTGCTCCCCGAACATCGGTGACGACCTCGATCTGCAGCGGGTGCTGCAGTTCCTGCCCTTCTTCGTGCTGGGGCTGCACCTGCGGCCGGAGCACTTCCGGATGCTGCGGCGACGCGAGGTCAGACGGCTGTCCGTGCCGGTGACCGCCGCCGCGGTGGTCTTCGCCTACTGGGCCGTGCCGCGGATGAACCCGGCGTGGTTCTACCGCCGGGACAGCGCGCAGGAACTCGGTGCGCCGTGGTGGGCCGGGCCGGTGATGACGTTCGCGCTCTTCGGCTGCTCCATGGTGCTCACCGTGTGCTTCCTCGCCTGGGTGCCCCGGCGCCGGATGTGGTTCACGGTGCTCGGCGCCGGCACGCTGTACGGCTATCTGCTGCACGGCTTCCTGGCCAAGGGCTCCCGCTTCTGGGGCTGGTACGACCACCCGTGGCTGCACCGGCCGCTGGGGGAGATCGCGGTGACGGCGGTGGCGGTGGCCGTGGTGACCGCCCTGTGCACACCGCCCGTCCAGCGGATGTTCCGGTTCGCGATGGAGCCGCGGATGGAATGGGCCTTCCGGCCGACCGCGCGGTCCGGCGGCGGGGCCGCCGCCGACCGGCCCGGCAGCGCATTCGTGTGACTAATGGGGCTTTCGGATAGGCCGGGAGTGGCATGGGTAGCCCGTAGCCGACCCCGGTCCGTAGCCGGACGGCTACGGGCCACCGTCGCACGGAGAGGTGCCGGCCCAGCAGTGACACAGCCCTTTCAACTCCCCGAGTTCTACATGCCGTACCCGGCCCGGCTGAACCCCCACCTCCAGGAGGCACGGGAGCACTCCACCCAGTGGGCCCGCGCGATGGGAATGCTCGAGGGCTCGGGGATCTGGGAGCAGGAGGACCTCGACGCCCACGACTACGCCCTGCTGTGCGCCTACACCCACCCCGACTGTTCCGGCGCGGAGCTCTCGCTGATCACGGACTGGTATGTGTGGGTCTTCTTCTTCGACGACCACTTCCTGGAGACGTTCAAGCGCTCCCAGGACCGTGAGGCCGGTAAGGCGTATCTCGACCGGCTGCCCGCCTTCATGCCGATGGACCTGGCCGCCGGGACCCCCGAGCCCACCAACCCGGTCGAGGCGGGGCTCGCGGATCTGTGGGCGCGGACCGTGCCCTCGATGTCGTCGGACTGGCGGGCCCGGTTCCGGGAGAGCACCGAGAATCTGCTCAACGAATCGCTCTGGGAGCTCTCGAACATCAACATCCACCGGGTCCCCAATCCGGTCGAGTACATCGAGATGCGCCGTAAGGTCGGCGGCGCGCCCTGGTCGGCCGGGCTGGTCGAGCATGCGGTGGGGGCCGAGGTGCCGGCGCTGATCGCCGGGTCGCGGCCGATGCGGGTGCTGCGGGACGCCTTCGCGGACGCGGTGCATCTGCGCAACGACCTGTTCTCCTACCAGCGGGAGATCGAGGACGAGGGCGAGCTCAGCAATGGCGTCCTGGTCCTGGAGACGTTCCTGTGCTGCACCACCCAGGAGGCGGCCGACTCCGTCAACGAGCTGCTCACCTCACGGCTGCGGCAGTTCGAGGACACCACGCTCACCGAGCTCGGCCCGCTCTTCGCCGAACACGGCCTGGACCCGGTGGCCTGCGCGGGCGTCCTCGCCTACGTCAAGGGGCTCCAGGACTGGCAGTCCGGCGGCCATGAGTGGCATATGCGCTCCAGCCGCTATATGAACGGCGCGAACGAAGCGGGCGGCGCTCACGCCGCCGACGAGGCGACCGGCACCGGCCAGGCGGCCATACCCGGGGCGTGGTCCCCCTTCGCGCTCAGCGGCCTCGGCGTCTCCGCGGCGAGCCTGCCGCTGACCACCGGCCGGGCGGAGGCGGCCAGGGCGCGCACGTTCAGCCATGTCCCGTTCCAGAAGACCGGGCCGTCCCTGCTGCCGGACTTCTTCATGCCGTTCCCCCTCCGGCTCAACGCGCATCTGCCCACCGCCCGCCGCCATCTGACCGACTGGGCACACCGGATGGGCATCCTCGAACCGCAGCCCGGCATCCCCGGTGCGCGGGTCTGGGACGAGGAGCGGCTGCTCGCCGCCGATCTCCCGCTGTGCGCGGCGGGCATCCACCCGGACGGCTCCCTGGACGAGCTCGACGTGGCGTCGGGCTGGCTGGCCTGGGGCACCTACGCGGACGACTACTACCCGGCGGTCTTCGGCCGCACCCACGACCTGGCCGGAGCCTGGGCGTGCAACGCCCGGCTCGGGGAGTTCATGCCGCTCGACATGGGCCCCACCCCGGCCCCGGCGACCGCGCTGGAACGGTCGCTGGCCGATCTGTGGGCCCGTACGGCGGCCCCGATGGAGGACTCGGCACGCCGCGATCTGCGGCAGTCCATCGAGGACATGACCGCAAGCTGGCTGTGGGAGCTGGTCAACCAGACCAAGAACCGGATCCCCGACCCGGTCGACTACATCGAGATGCGCCGGCACACCTTCGGCTCCGACCTCACCATGAGCCTGTGCCGGCTGGCGCGCGGACGGCGGGTGCCGCCCGAGATCTACCGCAGCGGCCCCGTCCGGTCGCTGGAGAACGCCGCCATGGACTACGCGACGCTGCTGAACGACGTCTTCTCGTACCAGAAGGAGATCGAGTTCGAGGGCGAGATCCACAACGGCGTCCTCGTCGTCCAGAACTTCTTCGACTGCGACTACCCGACCGGGGTCGCCGTCGTGAACGATCTGATGACGTCCCGGATGCGGCAGTTCCAGCATGTCGCGGAGCATGAGTTCCCGGTGCTCTACGACGACTTCGGCCTGGCGCCGGAGGCCCGGCGGGCGATGGACGGCTATGTGCGGGAGCTGCGCCACTGGATGACCGGAATCATGAACTGGCACCGGGAGGTCCCGCGCTACCGCGAGGCGGAGCTGCTCCGCGTGCACCGGCGGCCGGTGGGGGCCGGGGCCGGATCGGGGGCGCGGCCGGTGGCCCCGTGGCACGGGCCCACCGGGCTCGGCACCTCGGCCGCCCGGATTCCGGTGCCCGCCGGGGCGGTCGGAGCACGTCCGTGAGGACCTCGGGGTCGGCCGCCCCGCCGTGTCCGAGGGGACACGGCGGGGCGGCCACTTGCCGGACTGACAGGGCCGACCCGGACTGACCGGGCCGACCGGACCGATGCCCCGACCCCAGGTGCTCTTCCCTCGACCGGCCGCTTCCCGAACCATGGGTTCCGTCCCTGGGCCCCGTAAGGAAGGCGAGCGACCGTGACGACGACGGATGACGACCTCTGCTTCAGGACCGCGCTGGACCTCAGCCGCCTGCTGCGCACCCGCGAGCTGTCCGCGCGCGAGCTGCTCGAGGCCCATCTGGCCCGTATCGAACGGGTCAACCCCGCCGTCAACGCGATCGTCACCCTCGTCGCGGACCGTGCTCGCGAGGCCGCCGAACGGGCCGATGAGCGGACCGCGGCAGGGGAGGAGCTCGGGCCGCTGCACGGGCTGCCCATCGCCCACAAGGACACCCACGACACCGCGGGCATCCGCACCACCCATGGCTCGCCGCTCGCCGACGGCGTGCCCGACCAGGACGATCTGCTGATCGAACGGATCCGGGCCGCCGGGGCGATCACCATCGGCAAGACCAACGTTCCTGAGTTCGGGGCCGGTTCGCACACTTTCAACCCGATTTTCGGTGCCACCCACAACCCGTACGACCTGGGCCGCAGCGCGGGCGGCAGCAGCGGGGGCGCGGCGGCCGCGCTGGCCTCCGGCATGATCCCGATCGCGGACGGCAGCGACACCGGCGGTTCGCTGCGCAACCCGGCCTCGTTCTGCAATGTCGTCGGTCTGCGCCCGTCGCCCGGGCGCGTCCCCGGCTGGCCTGCCGCGACCGCCTGGAGCACGCTCAACGTCAGGGGCCCGCTGGCCCGTACCGTGGCCGACGCCGCCCTGCTGCTGTCCGCCGTCGCCGGGCCCGACGCGCGGTCGCCGATCGCCCTGGAGGAGCCCGGCGCCCGCTTCGCCCGCCCCCTGGACCGCGATCTGACGGGGCTGCGGGTGGCCTGGTCGCCGGATCTCGGGGGGCTGGTGCCGGTCGAGCCCGAGGTGGCCGCGGCGGTCGAGTCGGCGGTGGAGGTCTTCAGCGACCTCGGCTGCGTCGTGGAGCGGGCCTGCCCGGACCTGACCGAGGCCGAGGAGGTCTTCCGTACGCTGCGCGCCTCGATGTTCGAGGTCGCCTTCGGCACGCTCATGGACCGCCACCCCGACGGTCTGAAGCGGACGATCCGGGAGAACACCGAGGAGGGGCGCAAGCTCAGCGGGCCGGACGTCGGCCGCGCGGAGGTGCTGCACACCCAGCTCTACCACCGCGTCCGGGAGTTCTTCGGCCGCTATGACGTGCTGCTGCTCCCGGTGAGCCAGGTGCTGCCCTTCGACGTCGGCATCGAGTACCCGACCGAGGTCGCCGGGGTGGCCATGGACGACTATCTGGACTGGATGCGCTCGGCGTATCTGATCAGCTCGACCGGCAGTCCGGCACTGTCCGTACCGGCCGGGTTCACGCCCGGCGGGCTGCCCGTCGGGCTGCAGATCGTCGGGCCGCACCGGGCGGACTTCGCGGTCCTCCAGGTCGGCCACGCCTTCGAGCAGGCCACCGGGCACTGGCGGCGGCGCCCGGCGGGTATCGGGTGACCAAGGAGGCACACCAGGGCGGCGGGGCGGTGCCGCGACCGGCCGCTACCGCCGATGATGGCGTTCCACCCATGGGAAGGAGCACATCCGTGTCCTCTGCCACCGGCTCGTCCCGTGCCACCGGCCCGTCCCGCCCGCCCCGCAGCGCCATCGTCATCGGCGCCGGCATGGTCGGCCTCGCCACCGCCTGGTCGCTGCGGAACCACGGCGTCGAGGTCAGCGTCGTGGAGCGGCGTCACCCCGCGGCCGGGGCCTCCTGGGGGAACGCCGGCTGGCTGTCCCCGGCCCTGACGCTGCCGCTGCCCGAACCGGCCGCGCTCCGCTACGGGCTGCGCAGCCTGGTCTCCCCCGAGTCGCCCGTCTACATACCGCCCCGTCCCGATCCCCGGCTCGCCCGCTTCCTGCTCTCCTTCACCCGGAACTGCACCCCCCGCCGCTGGCGGGTCCTGGCCGCCACCTTCGCCACGCTGAACCGCCATGCACTGGAGGCGTACGACGCCCTCGCGGCGGACGGTGTCGCCGAGCCGACCCGGCCCGCCGAACCCTGTCTGCTCGCCTTCCGCACCGCGGCCGAGCGCGCCGCGATGGTCGAGGAGCTGGAGCAGGCCCGCGCGGCCGGTTTCTCGATCGCGTACGAGCCGATCGAGGGGGACCGGGCCCGCGAGCTGGAGCCGACGCTCGGCGACGGCATCGGCGCGGCCCTCGAACTCCACGGCCAGCGCTATCTGAACCCGGGGAACTTCGTCCGCGCCCTCGCGGACGCGGTGCGCGAGCACGGCGGCGAGATCCTGGAGCGGACGGAGGTGTCCGGAATCCGGGACCTCGGGCAGGGCGTGGCCGTCACCACCTCCCGGGGCCAACTCCGCGCGGACGTCGCCGTCGTGGCCACCGGCGCCTGGCTGGACGGGCTGGTCCGGCCGTTCGGGGTCCGGGTGCCGGTCCAGGCCGGACGTGGCTACAGCTTCAGCGTGCCGGCCGAGGGCGCCCCCACCCGCCCCACCTATCTGGCCGCCCAGAAGGTCGTCTGCACCCCGCTGGGCGAGGGCCGGGTGCGGGTCGCCGGGATGATGGAACTGGCGCCCGTGGAACGGCCGGTGGACCCGCGCCGCATCCAGGCGATCATCGCGGCGGCCCGCCCGCTGCTGCGCGGCATCGACTGGGAAGCCCGTAAGGACACCTGGGTCGGCGCCCGCCCCTGCACCCCCGACGGACTGCCCCTGGTCGGCCCGACCGCCTCGCCGCGCGTCTACGTCAACGGCGGCCACGGCATGTGGGGCGTGGCCCTCGGCCCGCTCAGCGGACGGCTGCTGGCCGAGGCCATCGCGACCGGCACCTCCCCGGCCGAACTGGCGCCGCTGCATCCGCTGCGCTGATCCGCGGCCGTCCCCAGGCTCTGCCTCCGCCTCTGTTCCCGTCGTCTCCTGTCGCCTCCTGTCGACGCGTCGATCGTCCGGGGAGGGCATGTTTTGGCGCGGCGCTCTCGGAAACCCGCCGTGGTGAGCGACACGACCACATCGAAAGGAGTCACCGATGAGCACCGTGCGGGAGTCCGTCGAGGTTGGGGTTCCGCTCCACACCGCCTACAACCAGTGGACGCAGTTCACCGAGTTCCCGAGGTTCATGGAAGGTGTGGACCAGGTCACCCAGGTGGACGAACGCCACAACCACTGGGCGACCTCCATCGCCGGTGTGCACCGGGAGTTCGACACCGAGATCGTGGATCAGCTTCCCGACGAGCGCATCGCATGGCGCACCACCTCCGGTGATGTGCGGCAGCAGGGCCTGGTGACCTTCGAGCCCCTCGACGAGCGCCACACCCGGGTCAATCTGGCCCTGGTCTTCCAGCCGAGCGGGATGGCGGAGAAGGCCGCGGACATGACCGGGACGCTCGACCGGCGGGTGAAGGGGGACCTGCGGAGGTTCAAGGACTTCATCGAGCGGCGCGGCGAGGCGGAAGGCGCCTGGCGCGGCCGGATCTCCCCCGGCTGACCCCACCGCGCGGCCGGATCTCCCCCGGCCGGCCCCACCGTGTGGTCGGCACCCCCCCGGCCGACCGCGCCGATTCCACCCGTGTCCGTGAGGGCGCCGACCGCACCGGTCGGCGCCCTCACGCGGGTCCGATCCCGTTCTTGCTCATCCGGTCATAACGGGAGCAAGCTGGATGTATGGGTGTTCACGCGGCGCCTACGCTGATCACATCCGTACAGCGGGCCTTGCGGCTGATGGAGGCGGTGGGCGCGCATGAGGGCGGTGTGCCGGCCAAGCGGCTCGCACGGGAGACGAGGCTGCCGCTCGCGACCACCTACCACCTGCTGCGGACGCTGGTCCACGACGGCTATCTGCGTCGGCTGGACGACGGCGGTTTCGTGATCGGCGACAAGCTGCACACCCTCGAGTCCGGAAGCCGGGAGCAGGCGCTGCTCGCCGGGATCCGGCCCACCCTGACCGCGCTGCGCGACGAGCTCTCCGCCGCCGCCTACCTCACCTTCTACGACGAGGGCGAGATCCGGGTCGTGGACATCGTCGACGGCCCGCACGCGCCCCGGGTCGATCTGTGGGTGGGGTACAAGGACGCCGGGCACGCCACCGCGCTGGGCAAATGCGTACTGCGCGAACTGGACGACGATGCCCGCCACGACTATCTGGCCCGCCATCCGCTCTTCGGTCTCACCCCGCGCACCGTCACCCGCTCCGACGATCTGCTGCGCCGGCTGGACTCCCCGACCGGCAGTCCGCTGGTCGCGGACCTGGAGGAGTACGCCCTGGGCACGGTCTGCTTCGCGGTGCCGATCTCCTGGGGGGACCGGCTCGGCTCGCTCGGGGTCTCGCTGCCGGTGGCCCGGCTGGCCCGGCTGGCCCGGCTGGATCCGCACCGTGAGCTGTTCCGGACCCACCTGGTCCCGACGGCGAACCGGGTGAGCAGGCACCTCTCGCTCACTATCTGAAAACGCCGCCCTTGCCGAACCTATGGAATCGCTGTTTCTCTGGATGTAACAGACATTTCCGGTATCACTTGTCCCCCGTGAAAGAGAGCAGCGAAGCAGGTCATGTTCCCGGCCCGACTCCGCCCATCCGACCCTGACCAGCTGGTCGCCGGTCGGCACCTCGCCTCCGCGGTCCCCGTCGTCATCATTTGTGGGGTGATCCCGCTGGCCCTGGCCACCTCGGAGGGGCTGGCCTGGTTGCCCCTGCTCGCCGTCGGCCCGGCGCTCGCCGCCGCCCAGTTCGGACCGTACGGGGTACTGCGCATCGGGCTGCTCGCGGTGGCGGTGGGCGCGTTCCTGGGTACCCAGGGCGTGGAGCCGATGCGCACCCAGGCGATCCTGCTGGCCACGCCCGCCGCCGTGTCCCTGGCGAGCTGCGGGGCCAGCGCCTTGCGCAGACGCCGTGAGCGGGTCCTCGCCGACGTCCGCTCGGTCGCCGAGGCCGCCCAGAACGCCCTGCTCCAACCGGTGCCCTCCCGGGTCGGCCAATTCCAGGTGGCCGTCCGCTACAGTGCCGCCGCCGCGGAGGCACGGGTGGGCGGCGATCTCTATGCCCTGCTGCCCACGCCGTACGGGGTCCGGCTGATCGTCGGCGATGTGCGCGGCAAGGGGCTGCCCGCGGTGAGCACCGCCGCGCTGGTGCTCGGTGTCTTCCGCGAGGCCGCCTACGACGAACCCGACCTGCTCGACGTCGTCGCCAGGATCGAGCGCAGCCTGTCCCGCAACCTGACGCCCGACGACTTCGTCACCGCCGTGGTCGCCGGATACCCCAGCGACGGCCGGATGGAGCTCGTCAACTGCGGACACGCCCCGCCGCTGCTGATCGGCGAGTCCGGGGTCATCGCCGTCGAGCCCAGCCGCCCGGCCCCGCCGCTCGGTCTGGCCTCCCTGGGCGGCGATCTGCCGAGCCTCCAGGTCGTGGCGTTCGCGGGCGGGGACCAGCTGCTGCTCTATACCGACGGGGTCATCGAGGCGCGGGACCGGGGCCGGGAGTACTTCCCGCTGCTGGAGCGGGTGCCGCGGCACCTCTGCGACGAGCCGTCCCGCACGCTCGCCTCGCTCCACGACGAACTGCTGACCCATGTGGGCGGGCGGCTCCACGACGACGCGGCGCTGTTGCTGCTCCGCAAGCCGGTGCTGGGCGCGGTGCGCGCGGCGGCCGACATGCCGTCGGCGTCGTCGGCGTGAGCCGCATGCCGTCGATGTCGATGCGACCGGCTCGGCGCACCCGACCGGCTCAGACGACGCCCTGGGCGGCCATCGCCTCCGCCACCCGCACGAAACCCGCGGCGTTCGCGCCCAGGGCGTAGTCGTCGGGAGAGCAGTCGTAGCGGTCGGCGGTGGTGCGGCACAGGGTGTGGACCTCGGTCATGACGGCCGCGAGGCGTGCCTCGGTCTGGGCGAAGGTCCAGCGCTCGCGGGACGCGTTCTGCTGCATCTCCAGGGCGGAGGTGGCCACACCACCCGCGTTGGCGGCCTTACCGGGGCCGAAGAGCACATCGGCCTCCCGGAAGATCTCGATCGCCGCCGGGGTGCAGGGCATGTTGGCGCCCTCGGCCACGGCCAGTGCCCCGTTCTTGACCAGGGCGATAGCGCACTGCTCGGTCAGCTCGTTCTGGGTCGCGCAGGGCAGGGCGACCTCGCAGGGCACCTCGAAGACCGAACCCCGGCCGGAGAAGACGGCGCCCGGCTTGGCGGCGGCATAGGCGTCGATCCGCTCCCGGCGGACCTCCTTGATCTCCTTGAGCAGGGCGAGGTCGATCCCGTCCGGGTCGACCACATGGCCGGAGGAGTCGGAGCAGGCCACCACCCGTCCGCCGAGGGCGTGGACCTTCTCGATGGCGTAGAGGGCCACATTGCCGGATCCGGAGACGACGACCGTAAGGCCGTCGAGATCCTTCTTACGGGTGCGCAGCATCTCCTGGGCGAAGTGGACGGTGCCGTAGCCGGTGGCCTCGGTACGTGCGGGTGAACCGCCCCAGCCGACGGGCTTGCCGGTCAGCACACCGGCCTCGAAGCGGTTGGTGATCCGCTTGTACTGGCCGAAGAGATAGCCGATCTCACGGCCGCCCACCCCGATGTCCCCGGCCGGCACATCGGTGTGCTCGCCGAGGTGGCGGTACAGCTCGGTCATGAAGGACTGGCAGAACCGCATGACCTCGCCGTCCGAACGCCCCTTGGGGTCGAAGTCCGCACCGCCCTTGCCGCCGCCGATGGCCAGGCCGGTCAGCGCGTTCTTGAAGATCTGCTCGAAGCCGAGGAACTTCACGATGCCCAGATTGACGCTGGGGTGGAAGCGCAGACCGCCCTTGTAGGGGCCCAGCGCGCTGTTGAACTCCACCCGGAAGCCGCGGTTGACCCGCACCTCGCCGTCGTCGTCCACCCAGGGCACCCGGAAGACGAGCTGCCGCTCGGGCTCGCACAGCCGCTCCACGATCCGGGCGTCCAGATACTCCGGATGCGCACCGAGCACGGGGGCGAGGGTCGGCAGCACCTCGCGCGCCGCCTGGTGGAACTCGGGCTCCCCGGGGTTGCGGTGCACGATCTGTGCGTAGACGGCCTCGATGCGGGCGCTGACATCCATGGGTGGCTGATGCCTCTCTGTTGTCTTCTGTCTCATATGCCGGTCCTGTGGGGATGTCCAGGATCTTGTCCCCGGCGGGGTTCACCACGGCGGCGCGCCCAGGGAGTCGCTCGCGGACCGGGAAGATCAGGCGATGGTGGAGCCTGCTCCACCCCCGGGCGGGGGCCGTACCACCTGCGGGTACGGGACTGTGCTCTCTCCCGCGCGGCCGCGCCCGTTCCTAGCGTTCTCGGTGACCGGCGGACCCGTTCGATCCGCCCGGAGTCGATGGAGGGGCGGACCGATGAAGAGGCAGTGGCGCGGCCGTACGACGGCCACCGCGGAGCAGACGGGGACCTGGCACCACGCGCTGGCCCTGGACGGGGTCACCCGGGAGTACCGGCCGGGGGTCGTGGCGCTGCACCCCATCCACCTGACAGTGCCGCGCGGACGGTTCCTCGCGGTGATGGGCCCCTCGGGGTGCGGGAAGTCGACCTTGCTGCAGTGCGCCGCCGGGCTCGACCGGCCGACGGCGGGCACGGTGCGCATCGGCGGCACCCAACTGTCCTCGCTGAACGAGGCGGCGCTGACCCGGCTGCGGCGGGAGCGGATCGGCTTCGTCTTCCAGGCGCACCATCTGGTGCCGTCGCTGAGCGTCGCGGAGAACGTCGCCCTGCCACTGATGCTCGGCGGCGAGAGCCCCGGCGACCGGCACCTGCGGGCACTCGCGGCGGTCGGGCTGGGGGACCGGGGCGGTGCCGTGCCGGCGGAGCTGTCCGGTGGGCAGTGCCAGCGGGTGGCGATCGCCCGCGCGCTGGTGACCACGCCCGACATCGTCTTCGCCGACGAGCCGACGGGGGCGCTCGACCCCGCCGCCGCGGAGGAGGCGCTGACGCTGCTGCGGCAGGCCGTCGACCGTGACGGCCATACGGTCGTCATGGTCACCCACGACCCGTTCGCCGCCGCCTGGGCCGACGAGGCACTGTTCCTGATGCGGGGGAAGCTGGTCTGGCGGCAGGAGCGGCCGGAGGCGGCCGACATCCGCCGCGTCCTCAAGGAGCTGGGAGGGCGGACGGCATGAAGGTCGCCGCCCTGCTGGCCGCCCGCGCCACCCGTGCCCACCGTAAGGCGTGGACCGCCGTGTTCGCCGCGCTCACCCTCACCTCCCTGCTGCTCGGCGCGTTCGGGCTGACCCTCGCCTCCGCCTGGAGCGCACATCCACGGGTGGAGCGGTACGCCGGAGCCGACCTCGTCGTGGCCGGCGACCAGACCACCCGCTTCAGCGCGGCGTCGCTGGGCGACCGCGAGACCGTGAGCGCCGGACTCACCGAGCGGGTCCGGATCCCCCGTACGGCGCTGACCGCGGTGCGCGCGGTGCCCGGGGTGCGGACGGCCGTCGCCGATGTGGAATTCCCGGTGGGCCGCGCGGGCCGATCCGCCACCGGCCGGCCCTGGGAGGCCGCCCGATTGGCGCCCTACGCGCTACGGACGGGGCGCGCCCCGCAGCGCGCGGGCGAGGTCGTGACGGGCGGCGGCGCGGGCCGCGTCGGGGCGCGGCTGACGCTGCGCGTGGGCGGCCGCGACACGGCGTACACCGTCGTGGGCGTCGCCGACGGGCCCGGCTCCGCCATCTGGTTCACCGGCGCCGAGGCTCGCCGCCTGGCCGGCCACCCGGAGGCGCTGGACGCCGTCGGGGTCGTCGCCGAACCCGGCACGGACCCGGGGGAGCTGGCCGGGCGGGTGCGGAAGGCCCTGGACGCGGCCGGTGTCACCGACGTCGGGCACCGCGCCGACGGCGACCCGGCCGTCGTGCGCGTCCTGACCGGGGGCGAACGGGGAGAGGCCGAGTTCCTGGCCGCCGCGCCCGCCCGTGGCGAACTGCTGGCGGCGCTCGGCTCCGTGGCCGGCGCCGTCGTCCTGGTGGCGCTGCTCGTGGTCTCGTCGACCATCGTCCAGGCGCTGCGGCAACGCTCCCATGAGCTGGGCCTGTTGCGGGCGGTCGGCGCCACACCGGAACAGCTGCGCGGTGCCGTGGGCCGGGAGGTGACGCGGGTCGCGGCCTGGGCGGCGCTGGCGGGCGCGGCCGGGGCGGTCCCCGCGTACCTGGGGCTGCGCGCGCTGCTGGACGCCCGGGGCGCGCTGCCCGCCGGACTCGAGCTGACGCTTCCCCCGCTGTTGTGGCCCGCGCCCCTGGTCACCGCCGCCGTCACCGTCCTGGTGGCCGGGATCGCGGCGCTCATCGGCTGCTCCGGGACCGCCAAGCTGCGCCCGGCGGAGGCGCTGCGCGAGCGGCCACCCGGCAGCGCGCGCCGCATCACGGGGCTGGTGCTGCTGTTCGTGGGCGCGAGTTCGGCCGGGGCGGCCGTCCTCCAGCAGGGCGCGACCGCGGCGGCCGCGGCCGGTGGGGCGGCGGTGACGATGGTGATCGCCTGCGCCGTGCTCGGACCGTGGATCGCCGAGGGGGCGATGCGGCTGCTCGGCGCTCCACTGCGGCTGTTCGGCCCCGGCGGCCGCCTCGCCGCCGCCAACTGCGCCGCGTCCGCCCACCGGCTGGGCGCGGCGATCACCCCGATCGTGCTGGTCACCGCGTTCGCCGGGGTCCAGCTCGCCGGGGGCGCGACCATGACCCACGCAGGGGACGCCCAGGCCCGCCAGGTGCTGCGCGCCGATCTCGCGGTGCGCGCGGACGGCGGGCTCCCGGTCGGTGCGGTGGAGCGGATCCGCCAGGTCCCGGGGGTACGGGCGGCGACCGAGGTCGTCCCGGGCACGGTGCTGCTGGCGCGGAGCCAGCTCGGTGCGCCCGAACTGGAGCGGCTGCCGGTCTTCGGCGTCACCCCGGAGCGCCTGACCCACACCCTCGACCCGGGCGTGCGGGACGGGGACCTCGCCCGGCTGAGGCCCGGCACGGTCGCCGTCGGCGCCGACCGGGCGGACTCGCTCGGCGCACGGCCCGGCTCCACGGTGACCCTGCGGTTCGGCGACGGTCAGGAGACCCGGCTGCGGGTCGTGGCGACCTACCAACGCTCGCTCGCACTCGGGGACTTCCTCCTCTCCCGCGAGGATCTGCTGCGCCACACATCCCTGCCCGCCACGGGCCGGGTCCTGGTCGCGACCGCGCCCGATGCCGACCGTAAGGCGGTCACGAAGGCGCTGGCGCGTGCGGTGCCCGGGGCCCGTGCGGAGCGGGACCCGGCCCCGGTGCGGGGCGAGGCGGCGGAGCAGGCGCTGGCCGAGGTGGTATCGGTGGCGGTGGTCGGGGCGGTCGGCGGCTTCACGGTGATCGCCGTCCTGAGCACCCTCGCCCTCATCGCCACCGGACGCCGCCCCGAGCTGCGGCTGCTACGGCTGGCGGGCGCGGGCCGCGGCCAACTGCGCCGGATGCTGTGCCTGGAGGCGGCGGCCACGGTGGTGACGGGCCTGGTGGTGGGGGCGGCCGTGGCGTCCGTACCGCTGCTGGCCTTCAGCCTGTCCATGGCGGGCACGTTGCCGTACCTGCCCCCGATCCAGGCCGCGGTGATCGTCTCGGTGGTGGCGCTGACGGCGGCGGCGGGGTCGCTGCCGCCGGTATGGACGACACTGCGGGGCCGGTATCCGCGGCATGTCAGCCCCTCCGGCGATTGAGGAGCGGGGTCCGGGGCGGAGCCCCGGCGGGGGTGAGGGGGCGGAGCCCCCTCTTTCGGGAAGGGGCGGGGCGGGGAAAGCCACGGCTCACGCGGCCGCGAATATTGCCGGAGCCGGATCTCGGTGGGCCCGGGGCCCGCACTGGGCCCGGGGCCCGCACTGGGCCCGGGGCCCGCACCCGGCCAGGGACCGGCACCCGGCCCAGGGACCCGCACCGCGCCCAGGGACCCCCACCGGACCCGGCCGCCTCACCGCTTGTCCGCCGCCTCCCCCGCGCCCATCCCCTTGTTCAGATACGCCAGCACCGCCAGCACCCGCCGATGCCCACTATCGCTCGGTGGCAGCCCCAGCTTCGCGAAGACATTGCCGATGTGCTTGCTGACCGCCCGCTCCGAAACCACCAGCGTCCGCGCGATCGTGGTGTTGTCCCGCCCTTCCGCCATCAGATGCAGCACCTCGCGCTCGCGCGGCGTCAAGGAGTCCACCGGATCGTCGCGGCGCCGGGTCATCAGCTCCTTGACCACCTCGGGATCCAGCGCCGTACCGCCCGCGACCACCCGCTCCAGCGCGTCCAGGAATTCCTCGACCCGCCCCACCCGGTCCTTCAGCAGATAGCCGAGCCCGCCCGCGCCATCGGCCAGCAGCTCGGTCGCGTAGGTCTCCTCGACGTACTGCGAGAGCACCAGCACCGGCAGACCGGGGATCTCCCGCCGCGCCGCGAGCGCCGCGCGCAGCCCCTCGTCGCGGAAGCCCGGCGGCATGCGGACGTCGAGAACGGCCGCGTCCGGACGGTGTTCGAGGAGGGCGGGCAGCACCTCGGGGCCGCTG
This sequence comes from Streptomyces sp. AgN23, assembly GCF_001598115.1. NCBI lineage: Bacteria > Bacillati > Actinomycetota > Actinomycetes > Kitasatosporales > Streptomycetaceae > Streptomyces > Streptomyces sp. AgN23. Next base: position 5,270,426 of record NZ_CP007153.1, on the reverse strand, counting down.
GAGGCGACCGCCACCACCTCGTGCCCGGCGGAGTTCAGCAGCAGGACCATGCCCTCCCGCAGCAGAGCGTTGTCCTCGGCGATCACCACACGCACGGCAGCTCCACTTCGATCAGCGTCGGCCCCCCGGCGGGGCTGGTCATCTCCACGGTCCCGTCGAGCGCCGCGACCCGGCGCCGCATGCCGAGCAGCCCGCTGCCGCCCGCGGGATCGGCCCCGCCCCGCCCCTCGTCCCGTACCGCGACCCTCAACCTATCTTTCCTCCGCGCGAGCTCGACCGATGCCCGCTCGGCCCCGCTGTGCTTGGCCGCGTTGGTCAGCGCCTCCGCGATCACGAAGTACGCGGCCGCCTCGACCGCCGCCGGTGCCCGGGGCCCGTCCTCCACCCCGTCGTCGTCCACGGACACCTCGAGCCCGCTGCCGGCCGCGAGCGCCCTTACGGCGCCCACGAGTCCGCGGTCGGTGAGGATCGGCGGATGGATGCCGCGCACGACATGGCGCAGTTCGGTGAGGGCCTCCTCGGCCTGGTCCTGCGCGTCCGCCAGCAGCTTGTGCGCCGCGTCGGGGTCCTTGTCGTACGCCCGCCGCGCCAGCCCCACCCGCATCGAGAGCGCCACCAGACGCGCCTGCGTACCGTCGTGCAAGTCCCGCTCGATGCGTCGCAGTTCGGCCCCGTGGGCGGCGACGGCGCCCGCCCGGGTCTCGGACAGCTCCTCCACCCGCTCGGCCAGCCGGGCGGTGCGCAGCGCCTCCGTCGACGGCAGCAGCAGCGCCCGCGACCACGCCGCGTCGAGGTCGACGAGCCGCTCGATCAGCGGCAGCACCACGGCCCGCTGCCTCAGCAGCCCGCACCACACCCCGTCGACCAGCAGCCCGATGACCCACACCGGCATCGCGCAGCAGGCCAGCAGCCAGCCGTAGACCGCGTGGGCCCCGAGCCAGCGCAGATCGCGGTAGGTGGCCGGATCCCCGACCGCCGTCCGCACCCGCGCGAACACCTCCCCGTTCAGCGGCTGGTACACCTCGGGCACCGGCTCACCGGTCCAGGCGCCCACCCACCGCCGCTTGTACCCGGCGGTCTTGCGCACCAGCAGTACGGACTCGGGCAGCACCCCCGCGCCCACGACGGTGACCATCGCGACGGCGGCGAAGGCCGCCACCCCGATGAACAGATACGAGGCCAGGGCGATCCCCGCCCCCCTCAGCAACTCCACCGAGGCCCGCCCCGCGCGCCACACCGTCTCCCGCATGGCGGTCAGGCTAAGTGACGGGGCGGGTTCCCGGCAGCGGTGGTGTAGCGCGCTACACCCTGGAATCGGGGGTGCGGCCCATCGAGGCGGCGGTGCGGAAACGGGATCGTAGAGCTCGGACAAGGAACGGCCGCGCCACCGGCCGATACCACGGCCCACCAAGGGCCCCGCGAAAGGAACCCCGCAATGAAGTCCCTGCTCTGGCTGGTCCTCGCCCTCGCCGCCCTCGTCAACGTCGCCTCCAGCTTCGCCTTCACCGGCGCCGAGCAGATCGTCATCAGCTCCGTCACCGGCCTCACCGCCATCGGCACCGCCACGGGCCTCTACCTGACGCGCGACCGCCGCGCCGCCTGAGTCCTTGCGACGGCCGCTACGTCATCTCGGACAGGGCCCGCCACCCGCAGTGTGCCCTGCCCGGCGGCTCGCGCGACCTCTTCGAGGTCGCTCGTGATGGGCCGGGCGATCATGACCTGGAAGGGCCCGGGCAGCGCGCGCCTCGCGAATTTCGCAGGAGTGGGGGTGATGTCGAGGATGTGGCCGCCGGGCTTCAGCAACGTCCTGTGCGAGGCGTATGGCCTGGGCATCCCCATCGCTGCCCTGCCCTGTCTGAACGCCGCCCAGGCAGCCCATCCCGCATACCGGCAGAGCCTGGAGCGACGACGGGGCATGGGCGTGCTGGTCGTTGAATGCGAACCGCACCAGCCGAAGGCGGGTGGCGGCCGCGACACCTTCCGGTGGCAGCCAGCGCTGGAGCTGCTGAGTCCCAAGGTGCGGTGAGTCCGGCACCGGGGCGGCACCTCCGGACGCATGCGGGCGAGGTACCCGCATGGGCCCATGCTCAAGGACGTCGTCCGGCAGCTCGCCGATGCCGTCTGGGGAGCCCCGGGAACGTCCCTTGCGGACAAAAACCAGGACAACGGCAGCCGCGATATGTCGAAGGGCCCCACCGCGAGCGGTGGGGCCCTTCGACATCGTGCCCGGTGAGGCACTGGCGGAGGATACGAGATTCGAACTCGTGAGGGGTTGCCCCCAACACGCTTTCCAAGCGTGCGCCCTAGGCCTCTAGGCGAATCCTCCGTGGGACACTCTACCCCACTTGATGAGGTGCCCTGACACGGCCGATGGCGCGTACCGCGTGCTCTGTGGGTCATGCCACATTGTCGGTCGGGGGAAGTCAATGTCCGGCGGAATCGAGATAAACCGGACGGGTTCTGTTGCTGATGGTCGGTGGGAGTGGCCTGGGGCTTCCATCCGGGGCGGTCGTCGCCGAATGCGGGCGCGGGGGTGGGGTGGGCGTGTGGTCCGTCGTGGTCGTTTCCGGGGGGAGTGCGGGTTCGTTGGAATGAGCCGGTTCTGCCGGCCCTTCGGGGAACTGCCGGGGGCGGGCCGGAGCGTACCGGGGAAATCCGATGCAGAAGCGGGTATTCGGGGTTCCGGTAAAATGTGGGGTCTGGTGCATTTACTAGTGCCATAAGGCGTGCGCCTGGTGTATTCACTAGCTTCGGGGGTCGGCGGTATCGATTCGTTCATCCGCTTGCTATCGTCTCGCCATGAATGGGCTGTACGCGCTTAAACCGTGGTTCGCCCGCCGATTAACCCTGCTCCGGCGATGGTTGATCCGGAGCGGAATCTCTCCGAATGCGGTCACCTTTGCGGGAGTGCTCTGTGCAGGCGCTGCTGCGGCGTCCTTTGCCATGCTGGCCGCTCCCTGGGCCGTCGTTCCCGTGGTGGTATTCCTGACGGCTCGATTGGCCTGCGCCAATCTCGACGGCTCCATTGCCAGGGAAACCGGAAAGCAGACCCGCCTGGGTTCGTTGCTGAATGAAATCGGTGATCGAGCGGCGGATCTCGTGGTGATTCTCGGATTTCTGCCGCACCTATCGCCTCCATTCGTACTTGGTGCGCTGCTGGCCAGTTCGGCGCCGTCATGGATCTCCATCGCCGGGGCCGCGGCCGGGGTGCGGAGAATCAACGGCGGGCCGATGGGGAAGACCGAGCGCTGCCTCGTCGTCGCGGTCGCCGCGGCGTCCGGGTGGTATGCGCCCGCCGCGGTGGTGATGGTGGTCGGTTCCGCATTGACCGCCGGTGTGCGGCTGTTCCAGGTCGTGGCGCTCTGCAACCGCCGTGACGGCGAAGGCGGTCATGACGGCGAGAGTGGTCGGGTCGGCGAGGATCATGATCACGATCCTCTGAGCGGTCGGCTGTGACCCCCTTCGCGGATGTGCTTCCGCCGGAGATGGCGCGGGCCGTGCCGCTCCTCGCCGGGACGCTCACGGTGAGCGGCCTCGCCCTTCTCTTCGTCCGCAACGTCGAACTGCGCCGTCGCTGGCGGACCTGGTGCGTCACCGCACTGATCGTCTGCGGGACGCTGGGCTTCGGCGCACCCGGAGCCGCCCTGTTCGCGGCCGGGCTCGCAATGGTGGGCTCCATCGAGTACGTGCGCTTGGTGGGCCTGCGCCGCGCCGACGGCGCCGTGCTGCTGTCTGCCGGGGTGCTCCTGCCCCTCATCGCCTGGCTGCGCCCCGGACTGCTCACGCTGCCCGCGGCCGGCGTCCTGCTCTGCGCCGCCGCGCTGCCGCCTCTGGTGGGCCAGGACGTGGTCCATGGCGCCGGCCGCGCGGCCAGGACCACCTTCGGCCTGATCTGGCTGCCCGTTGCCCTCACCGGACTGGTGTCCCTGGGGGACCTCGCCATCGTGATCTGCGTCAGCGTGGCCTTCGCTGACGTGGGCGGTTGGTGCGGCGGGCGCGCACTGGGCCGCTCGGGTCCCCTGGGGCGTCCGCTGTCCGCCCTCTCACCGGCCAAGACCTGGGGCGGGGTTGTGGGCTCCGCCGCCCTGTCCGGTGTGGCGCTGTGGGCCATGGACGCCTGGACCCCGCTGCGGTGGCTCGCCGTGCTGTGCGGCTGCGCACTGGGCGACCTGCTCGAATCCATGATCAAACGAAATGCCGGGGTCAAGGACGCGGGCCGTTGGCTGCCCGGGTTCGGGGGGCTGCTGGACCGCATCGACTCCCTTCTCGTGACCCTTCTGCTGTTGGGAGCCATGCCATGACGAAGAACGCGGCAACCGGGTCGTTATCCGCGGTACGGAGCGATACCGAGGGCGATACGCGGCCCGAGCGACGCGTCGCCGGCGGGGCGGAGGAGGCCGCCGGGCGGCGGGACCGGCCCGCGGTCCGACTTCTGGTGGCGGCGTGGCTGCGCCGGCGGTTCTGGCGGACCGTCCTCTTCCTCACCGGTGGTCTCACGGTCAAGGGGAAGCTGCCGAAGGGCGGTTGCGTCGTGGTGGCCAACCACTCCTCGCACGCGGATACGGCAGTACTCCTCGCCGCACTCAGCGTCGCCCGTGCTCCCCGGGTGGCGGCAGCCGCCGACTACTGGTTCCTCAAGCGTGCGCGCCGCCTGGTGTGTTCGGTCCTGGCCGCCGCGTTTCCCGTACGCCGCCACGGTGGCGGTTACTCCGACCTCCAGGACATCGCCGGTCCCATGCTGCGTGCCGGACACGCGGTTGTCGTCTTTCCCGAAGGCACCCGAGGAGAGGGCCGCGTGGGCCCGTTCCGGCGGGGTGCGGTCGACCTGGCCGTCTCCCACGGTGTGCCCGTGGTGCCAGTCGCCCTGTCCGGCACCGCGGAACTGCTGCCCAAACGCGGACGGCTGCGTCCGCACGCCGTCCGGGTGCGGATCGGGCAGCCGCTGACGGACCCCGACGCCGACACGGCCCGCACGGCGGTCCTCGAACTCCTCGCCGAGTGCCGGCCCCGCGACAGCCGGGTCCGGCACCGGATCGCCCGGCTGGCGGTGTCCTGGAAGGGCCTGGGCCTGGTCGCCGCCTGGTCCTTCACCGAGGCGCTGAGCTGGCCGCTGCTGCCGGAACTCGCGCTCGCCGTGCTATGCGTCGCGGCGCCCAGGGCCGGGCTGCGGCTGACCCTGAGCGCCGCCGTGGCCAGCGTCGCCGGAGGTCTGGTCGCGCTCGGCCTGTACTCCGGGACCTCCGTCGACCTGCCCCAGCCGCTGACCACCACGCGTATGCACACCACGGCGCAGAAGGAGATCCGGCTGGAGGGTGCCCGCGCGGTACGGCACCAGCCCGCCAGCGGTATCCCCTACAAGGTGTACGCGGCCGAGGCGGGGCGAGCCGCGGTCCCCGCGGGCGAATGGGTGCTGCGCTCCACGGCCGCCCGGGGGCAGCGCATCGTCGGCGTCGGCCTCGTGCTCACGCTGATCGGCGTGCTCACCCAGCGCTGGCGGCGTTTCTTCCCGCAGTACCTCGTCTTCGTGGGGGTGGCCTTCATCGCGTTGTTCGCACTGGTCATCAGCTCGTGGCGGTGACCCGTACCCCCGTCGGACAGTCCCCGCGCCCGCTGCCGTACGTCCTGCCGACGGGGCGTGCGCGGGCCGCCGGACCCGACAGCAGTGTGAGGACGACCCCGACCGCCGTATGAGGAGCCGCGCGCAGATGCCCACCCCGTCCGTTCCGCCGACCCCGTCCGTCCCACCCGCCCCAACCACCTCGGCCACCCCCGCCACCCCGTCTGCCCCGGAAGCGACGCCCCCGGTCGTACCCTCCCCGTCGGTATCGGACGGAGCCGCCCGCCGCATCCTGGCGCTGACCAGCCTCGGCGTGTTCATCGTCTTCCTCGACACCACGATCGTGAATGTCGCCTTCGACACGATCAGCACCAGCTTCGATGCCGGTATCACCCGCCTCGTGTGGGTTCTCAACGCCTATACCCTGGTCTTCGCCGCGTTCCTGATCCCGGCCGGGCAACTGGCCGACGCCTACGGCCGCAAGCGCCTGTTCCAGATCGGTCTCGTGGGCTTCGCGCTCAGCAGCGCCCTGTGCGGTCTCGCCCCCGGGCTCGGCGTCCTCATCGCCGCACGGGCGGCCCAAGGTGTCTTCGGCGCCATCATCGTTCCGGCCTCATTGGCGCTCCTCCTGCCCGCCTTTCCCCTGGAGCGCCGGGCCACGGCGATCAGCACCTGGGGCGCCATGGCGGCCGTCGCCACCGCGATCGGCCCGACCCTGGGCGCGCTCCTGATCGAATACACCACCTGGCGCTGGGTGTTCCTGCTCAACGTCCCCGTCTGCCTGCTCACCGCGGCCTGGGGCGCGCGCCTGCTGACCGAGACCCGCGGTTCCCGGAACGGAGGTCTACCCGACCCCCTCGGGGTCGCCATGAGCGCCGTCGCCCCCGCCTTGCTCAGCTTCGCCGTCATCTACGGTCCGCGCCTGGGATGGGACGATCCGCGTGTCCTGGCGACCGCGGCGGCCGGTGTCCTCCTGATCCCGGTGCTGATCCGCCGCTCCCGGCACGCCGCGCGGCCGGCACTCGACCTGAGCCTGTTCCGGATTCGGAACTTCCAGGCGTCCAACGTCGCCACGCTGGTCTTCTCCGTGGCCTTCTTCGCCGTTCTCCTCTCCAGCCTGCTGTTCCTGCAGAACGTCTGGCACTACTCCGTGCTGAAGTCCGCGCTGGCCGTCAGCCCCAGCGCACTCGTCACCGCGCTCGTGGCCCCGCTGGCCGGCCGGCTGGCCGAACGATTCGGCTACCGACCGGTCTTCGTCATCGGCGCCCTCTTCTATGCCGCGGGCGCCGCCGTTCTCGCCCTGCGCACCGGCGCCTCGCCGCATTGGGCCACGCACTGGCTGCCCACCCTCGTGCTCAACGGCATCGGGGTCGGCCTGGCCCTCTCCACTCTCAACAGCGCCGCGGCGAAGGCGCTGCCACCGGAGCGCTTCGGTGTCGGCACGGCCATCAACAACAGCTTCCGGCAGCTGGGCGCGCTGCTCGGGGTCAGCGTGTTCGTGGCCGTCCTGGGGACGCCGACAAGCGCGACGATCCTGGGGGACTACCACCGTGTCTGGTGGGTGCTGGCCGTGATCCCCGTGATCAGCGCCGTGACGTACCTCGCCACCCATCGCGAGCCGGAAGCCACCGGATGACGCCTGCCGGGGCCGCCCCACCGGCCTCCGGCCGAATCTCATATCTCACATCTCACACCCCGGCATCCCGCATCGTGGATCGCGGATCCTGGCCGAAAACGGTCCACGACCAGAAGGGGCACCCGCGGAGTCGTTCGTACCCCGGTCGATCCGCTAAGGTGGGGCGCAGCCCCTCACGTGGCGCTATCTCACCGAACTCCCCCAGGGCCGGAAGGCAGCAAGGGTAAGTGGGCTCTGGTGGGTGCGTGGGGGGCGCCTTGCGTCTGCGGGGGGGGGGTGCGGGGATGCGGGCGTGGTCCGGTTGTCGGCCGTCCCCGATATCGTCGTAAGCGTGTCGTCCCTCGCGCTGTACCGCCGCTACCGCCCCGAGACCTTCGCGGAGGTCATCGGGCAGGAGCATGTCACCGGCCCGCTGCAGCAGGCGCTGCGCAACAACCGGGTCAACCACGCGTATCTCTTCAGCGGTCCCCGCGGGTGTGGCAAGACGACCAGTGCGCGCATCCTGGCCCGCTGTCTGAACTGTGAGAAGGGTCCCACTCCGGCGCCGTGCGGCGAGTGCCAGTCGTGCCAGGACCTCGCGCGGAACGGACCGGGGTCGATCGATGTGATCGAGATCGACGCCGCGTCGCACGGTGGTGTGGACGACGCCCGTGAGCTGAGGGAGAAGGCGTTCTTCGGGCCCGCGTCGAGTCGTTACAAGATCTACATCATCGATGAGGCCCATATGGTCACCTCGGCGGGGTTCAACGCCCTGCTGAAGGTGGTCGAGGAGCCCCCGGAGCACCTCAAGTTCATCTTCGCGACCACCGAGCCGGAGAAGGTCATCGGCACGATCCGGTCGCGTACGCACCACTATCCGTTCCGGCTCGTGCCGCCCGGGACGCTCCGCGAGTATCTGGGAGTGGTCTGCGGGCGCGAGGCGATCCCGGTCGAGGACGGAGTGCTGCCGCTGGTGGTGCGGGCCGGGGCCGGGTCCGTGCGGGATTCGATGTCGGTGATGGACCAGCTGCTCGCGGGCGCGGCCGACGACGGTGTGACGTACGCCATGGCCACCTCGCTGCTCGGATATACGGACGGCTCGCTGCTCGACTCGATCGTGGACGCCTTCGCGGCGACCGACGGCGCGGCGGCGTTCGAGGTCGTCAACCGCGTGATCGAGGGGGGCAACGACCCCCGGCGCTTCGTCGCCGATCTGCTGGAGCGGCTGCGCGATCTGGTGATCCTCGCCGCCGTGCCGGACGCCGCGGAGAAGGGGCTCATCGACGCCCCGGCCGATGTGGTGGAGCGGATGCAGGCGCAGGCGTCGGTCTTCGGTGGAGCCGAACTGAGCCGCGCGGCGGACCTGGTCAATGAGGGCCTTACGGAAATGCGCGGCGCCACCTCGCCGCGGCTGCAGCTGGAGCTGATCTGCGCCCGGGTGCTGCTGCCCGCCGCCTTCGACGACGAGCGGTCGGTGCAGTCGCGGCTGGAGAGGCTGGAGCGCGGGGCCCTCGCGGGCGGCCTGGGCGGTGGTGCCGGTGGCGTCGCCGGGGCGGTGGGGCCCGGGCCCGCCATGGGGTACGTACCGGGGCCCGACGCTCACGCTCCGGCCGCTCCCCCCGCCGCTGGGCCGTCCGGTCCGGCCGCCGCGCGTGCGGCGATGGCCGGGGGAGGGTCCGGCCAGGGGCAGGCGCCCGGCGGGCCGGGCGACGCCGAGGCCCCCGGCGGGTGGCCCGCGGGTGCGCGGCCGGCCGCGGACAGCGGTTCGGGCGGCGCCGCAGAGGGAGGACAACAGGCCGGTGCCCCGGCCGCGCCCGTGGAGGGCGGCGGCGGGCAGCGGCCCGGAGCATGGCCTTCGGGCGCCCAGTCCGCCGCGGTGGAGGGCGGCGGATCGCGGCCCGGAGCCTGGCCGACCGCCTCGGCGCCTGGTTCCGGTGCGTCTGGTGGTTCCGGTGCGTCCGGGTCGTCTGGTGCGTCCGGGGCGTCCGGTGTTTCCGCTGTCGGCGGTGGCGCTGCTTCCGGTGGTGGAGTGCCCGCTCGGCAGCCCGGTGGCTGGCCCACGGCCACCGCGCCGGGGCAGGGCGGCGGCCCACCTGCGCAGACGCCCGCGGCGCCCGCCGCGCCGACCGGGCCTTCCGGGCCGGCCTCGCCTCCCGCGTCCGCCGGGCCCTCCGCACCCGCGCAGGGCGCGCCGAGCATGGCACAGGGCGCCGTGCAGGTGCGGCAGATGTGGCCGGACATCCTGGAGGCGGTCAAGAACCGCCGCCGCTTCACCTGGATCCTGCTGAGCCAGAACGCGACGGTGTCCGGTTTCGACGGCACCACCCTCCAGCTCGGCTTCTCCAATGCGGGCGCGCGCGACAGCTTCGTGGGCGGTGGCAGCGAGGACGTCCTGCGGCAGGCGCTCCAGGACGCCATCGGCGTGCAGTGGCGGATCGAGGCGATCGTCGACCCCTCGGGCGGCGCCGGACAGCAGGGCGGCGGCGGTCCGGCCGGCCCCGGTGGTGCGGGCGGTTCCGGTGGCTTCGGCGGAGGCGGTGGCGCCCCCGGCGGTGGTGGCTTCGGCGGTGGCGGCGGCTTCGGTGGCGGGAGTGGCCCCGGTGGCGGCGGTCAGTCGGCCGCGCCAGGGCAGTCCGCGCCCCGGCCCGCTCCCGCCTCCCCGCCCCCGGCCGCTCCCGTCGCGCCGTCCGGAGCCGTGGACGCGGGCCGGCCCCCCGAGGCGGCGGCGTACCGGGAGCTCGAGCCTCCGCGGGTCGCGCTGGAGGACGACATGCCGGCCGAGGACGACCCGGACCTGGACGACACCGCGCTGAGCGGGCACGACCTGATCGTCCGCGAGCTCGGTGCCACCGTGATCGACGAGATCGTCAACGAGTAGGAGGCGTGGGTCCCGCACCCATGCCCTATGTAGGCGTGTCTCCTCCGTACGGCGTAGAGCAGGGCGCTCGGGGAGCACGTAGGCTCGGGCTATCGAAGAGAACGACTGTCGAGCGCCAGGAGCGAAGCCGTGATCCCCGGTGGTGGCCAGCCGAATATGCAGCAGTTGCTGCAGCAGGCTCAGAAGATGCAGCAGGACCTCGCCGCGGCCCAGGAGGAGCTGGCCCGGACTCATGTCGAAGGTTCCGCGGGCGGTGGCCTGGTGAAGGCGACCGTGACCGGTTCCGGTGAGTTGCAGGGCCTGGTCATCGATCCCAAGGCCGTGGATCCTGAGGACACGGAGACCCTCGCGGATCTGGTCGTCGCGGCCGTCCGTGACGCCAACAACGCCGCGCAGGAGCTCCAGCAGCAGAAGCTCGGCCCGCTCGCCCAGGGGCTGGGCGGTATGCCCGGGCTCCCGTTCTGATCCTCGGATCTCTCGGGTCCCCGGGCCGGTCCTCGGGATTCCGGATCCTCGGGTTCTCGGTTCCTCGGGTTTTCGGGTCCCCGGGCTCTCCCATCTCATAGGGTTCCGTAATCCCACCGGGTCCCCAGGGTTCCTCGGGCCTACGGGAACCCAGGGTTCCCCGGGCCCACTCGGCTCACCGGGCCCGGCCGCGGGACCACGGCGGCCCCGGCAGTGAGGGCGCGGCGCAACCGAATATTCATATGCAGTACAGCCACCGCGCGGCGGCGCGAGATTGGATGAAGGCGTGTACGAGGGCGTGGTCCAGGACCTCATCGACGAGTTGGGCAGGCTGCCCGGCGTCGGTCCCAAGAGCGCGCAGCGGATCGCCTTCCACATCCTGCAGTCCGAGCCCACCGATGTCCGCCGCCTCGCGCATGCGTTGACCCAGGTCAAGGAGAAGGTGCGGTTCTGCGCGGTCTGTGGGAACGTCGCCGAGGCCGAACAGTGCCGCGTCTGCCAGGACCCCCGCCGCGACCCCGCGATCATCTGCGTGGTCGAGGAGCCGAAGGACGTCGTCGCGATCGAGCGGACGCGTGAGTTCCGGGGCCGCTATCACGTGCTCGGCGGGGCGATCAGCCCCATCGAGGGCGTGGGCCCGGACGATCTGCGGATCAGGGAGCTGCTGGGGCGCCTCGCGGACGGGACGGTCACGGAGCTCATCCTGGCCACTGATCCGAATCTGGAGGGCGAAGCCACCGCCACGTACCTCGCGCGCATGATCAAGCCCATGGGTTTGAAGGTCACTCGCCTGGCCAGCGGCCTCCCTGTCGGTGGAGACCTGGAGTACGCCGACGAGGTCACGCTGGGTCGTGCCTTCGAAGGGAGAAGACTTCTCGATGTCTGACGCAACGCTGCACGACGCCCACCCGGACCCGGACGACTTCGCGGTCCAGATCTCCGACCAGATCGAGAGCTTCATCGTCGCGGTCACCGAAGTCGCCAAGGGGGACGAACCGGACAGCGCTGTGCCGTTTCTGCTCCTCGAGCTGTCCCAGCTGCTCCTCGCGGGCGGCCGGCTCGGCGCCCACGAGGACTTCGTTCCGGACGAGCGGTACGAACCGGACGTCGGCCCGGAGCCGGACGTCGACGAGCTGCGTGAGCGCTTCGCCGTGCTGCTGGAGCCGGTGGACATCTACTCGGAGGTCTTCGACCCGTACGTGCCGCGCAGTCAGCCCGTCGCCTGCCGGATCTCCGACGATCTCGCCGGGATCATCACCGATCTGCGGCACGGGATGGCGCACTACCGCGAGGGCCGGATCAGCGAGGCGCTGTGGTGGTGGCAGTTCTCGTACCTCTCCAACTGGGGGACGACCGCCTCGGCGGCCCTGCGCGCCCTGCAGTCGCTGGTCGCGCACGTACGGCTGGACAGCCCGCTGGACGAGCTGGACGGCCTGGACACGGACAGCAACGCGGGCGGTGACGAGGAGCTCGCGGAGGAGGCCGGCCGGGTGATGGCGGCGGAGATCGCGGGACCGCTCGGCCTGCGCTCGGAGCCGCGCTGAGGCGTGCCCGAAGCGGACAGCGGGAAGATCCGAAACGGCCCGCGGGGGCGTCCCGCGACCCGTCCGAGCCTGTGAGCTGGGTTACGTTCCCGTGTGCTTCGGCGGCGAGGGGGAAGGGTTCGTCGCTGAGCGGGTGGGAGGGATGCGGGGAATCTCGCGGACGCATGGACGTATGCGTCGCGTGATGCCCCCTGTTTCCTTGCCCTCCTTGATCACTTTGTGAGGCATTCGTCTCGCTATGTGATATTGGGAGGGTGAATTCCGGCCGCTCGTTAAACTGAGCCGACCGCATTATTGAGAGCTGCGAGGAGCGCACGTGGGCCTTGTCGTGCAGAAGTACGGAGGCTCCTCCGTTTCCGATGCCGAAGGCATCAAGCGGGTCGCCAAGCGAATCGTGGAAGCCAAGAAGAACGGCCACCAGGTGGTCGTCGTGGTCTCCGCGATGGGCGACACGACGGACGAGCTGATCGATCTCGCCGAGCAGGTATCCCCGATTCCTACTGGGCGCGAGTTCGACATGCTGCTGACCGCGGGGGAGCGGATCTCCATGGCCTTGCTGGCCATGGCGATCAAAAACCTCGGTCACGAGGCGCTGTCGTTCACCGGCAGCCAGGCGGGAGTCATCACCGACGCGGTTCACAACAAAGCGCGGATCATCGATGTCACGCCGGGCCGCATCCGTGACGCGCTCGAGCTGGGCGCGGTCGCGATCGTCGCGGGCTTCCAGGGCGTGTCCCAGAAGAGCAAGGACATCACCACCCTCGGCCGGGGCGGTTCGGACACCACGGCGGTCGCGCTGGCCGCGGCCCTGGATGCCGAGGTGTGCGAGATCTACACCGACGTGGACGGCGTGTTCACCGCCGATCCGCGCGTGGTGAAGAAGGCTCGCAAGATCAACGAGATTCCGTACGAGGACATGCTGGAGCTCGCCGCGAGCGGTTCCAAGGTGTTGCACCTGCGCTGCGTGGAGTACGCGCGCCGGTACAACATCCCCATCCACGTACGGTCGTCTTTCTCCGGCCACCAGGGCACCTGGGTGCGCAACCGGCCGGAAGCGGGAGAAGGAGAAGAAGGCATGGAGCAGGCGATCATCTCCGGGGTCGCGCACGACACGTCCGAGGCCAAGGTCACGGTCGTCGGGGTGCCGGACAAGCCGGGTGAGGCCGCGGCCATCTTCCGCACCATCTCCGACGCCGAGATCAACATCGACATGGTGGTGCAGAACGTCTCCGCCGCGTCGACCGGGCTGACCGACATCTCCTTCACGCTGCCGAAGACGGACGGCCACCGGGCGATGGAGGCGCTGACCAAGGCGAAGTCGCTGATCGGCTTCGACTCGCTGCGCTACGACGACCAGATCGCCAAGATCTCCCTGATCGGTGCCGGAATGCGCACCAACCCGGGGGTCACCGCGACCTTCTTCGAGGCGCTGTCGAACGCCGGGGTCAACATCGAGCTGATCTCGACCTCCGAGATCCGCATCTCGGTCGTCACCCGCGCCGACGATGTGAAGGACGCGGTGGTCGCCGTGCACAGCGCCTTCGGCCTGGACAGCGAAAGCGACGAAGCGGTGGTTTACGGAGGGACTGGCCGATGATCGGTCATGGCGGTGCCGCCGGGGGCGACAAGCCCACCCTCGCGGTCGTCGGTGCCACCGGCGCCGTCGGCACTGTCATGCTCTCGATCCTCTCGGAGCGCGCCGACATCTGGGGCGAGATCCGGCTGATCGCCTCGCCCCGCTCGGCCGGCCGGAAGCTGACCGTCCGGGGTGAGCAGGTCGAGGTCGTCGCGCTGAGCGAGGAGGCGTTCGAGGGCGTCGACGTCGCGATGTTCGACGTGCCGGACGAGATCTCGGCGCGGTGGGCGCCCATCGCGGCGAGCAAGGGCGCGGTGGCCGTCGACAACTCCGGCGCGTTCCGGATGGACCCCGATGTCCCGCTGGTGGTGCCGGAGGTGAACGCGCACGCGGCCCGTGTCCGCCCGCGCGGCATCATCGCCAACCCCAACTGCACCACCCTGTCGATGATCGTGGCGATGGGCGCGCTGCACGCCGAGTTCGGGCTGAGCGAGCTGATCGTCTCCTCGTACCAGGCGGTCTCCGGTGCGGGCAAGGAAGGCATCGACGCCCTGCGCGAGCAGCTCGCGCTGGTCGCGGGTACGGAGTTGGGCACCCACCCCGGGGATGTACGGCGCGCGGTGGGCGACACCGGGCCGTTCCCGGCGCCGATGGCGCTCAATGTGGTGCCGTTCGCCGGTTCGCTCAAGGAGGACGGCTGGTCCTCCGAGGAGCTCAAGGTGCGCAACGAGTCCCGCAAGATCCTGGGGCTGCCGGAGCTGAGGGTTACCGCGACCTGTGTCCGGGTGCCCGTGATCACCACGCATTCGCTGGCCGTGCACGCGCGGTTCGAGAACGAGGTGACGGTCGAGGCGGCGCACGAGATCCTGGCGGGCGCCCCCGGTGTGGTGCTGTGCGACAACCCTGCGGAGGGCGAATTCCCCACCCCCGCCGATGCCGTGGGCACCGACCCCACCTGGGTGGGCCGGGTGCGGCGGTCGCTGGACGACCCGAGGGCGCTGGAGCTGTTCGTCTGCGGCGACAACCTGCGTAAGGGCGCGGCGCTGAACACCGCGCAGATCGCGGAGGTCGTCGCGGCGGAGTTGGCCGGCGCCGCCGCGAGGTGAGAGGGCCGCAGGGCCCGTCATGTCACCACCAAGTGGGACACATCGCCACATAGGGCCCAGTGCCGCGTAGGGCCCATCGCCAAATAGGCCCCGCCATCGGATGGCGATCCGTGGTCAAGTGAGGGGCCCGGGCCTCCGTAAGGTGAGCGGCCGTCTTAAAGTGACGTTTCACCAGTGCGTTCGACCGGCAGATGTGAATATCCTGTGCGCATGTCACTGGCCTGGACCAGCTGAGCTGGGCCGTTGATCTGATCGACGTATTCGCTCCCCGCCCGCCGCAACCGGCAGTGGGCGGGGAGCGTCTTTCCAGCCGCCCCGAAGCGGGCGCGGGGACAACTGGGGCATTGGGGAAGAATTGATGCGCATGGGGGCATTGAACGCATCGTCAAAAGCGGTGCCTCGCGCGTACAACCCTGACAGGGGGCGGCGTGTCCAACAGGCGTGGCAGAGGTATTCGGCATCGCAACGATTCCAGGGCGCGGCGGCGCGGCGGTACGTCCCCCGCGTCCGCCAGGTGGCATGCCGGTGATCGCGCCATGGCCGACGGCCCGCCCCGCGCACATCACAACAGGGCGCGAGGACACTGACGACGCGATGGCAGCGGGCACCACAGTCGATCACCTCACCGAGACCTACCGCGCCCATTACCGGTCGCTGCTGGGTCTCGCCGCGCTCCTTCTCGACGACACCGCGTCCTGCGAGGACGTCGTGCAGGAAGCGTTCATCCGTGTGCACTCGGCGCGCAAGAGAGTCCGGGATCCCGAGAAGACCCTTGCCTATCTGCGGCAGACGGTCGTCAATCTCTCCCGCTCCGCGCTGCGCCGGCGCATCCTCGGGCTGAAGCTGCTCTCCAAGCCGATGCCCGATATGGCCAGTGCCGAAGAGGGGGCGTACGAACAGCTTGAACGCGATCAACTGATCAAGGCGATGAGGGGACTTCAGCGCCGCCAGCGCGAGGTTCTCGTGCTGCGCTACTTCGCCGATATGACCGAGGCCCAAGTGGCCGAGACGCTGGGCATTTCGCTCGGCTCGGTCAAGGCGTACGGCTCGCGCGGCATCGCGGCGCTCCGCGTCGCCATGGAGGCTCCGGCATGAACCACATCACACATACGCCGGACCCGGACGATCCCGGGCGGCGGACGGGCCACGAGCCCGAATCCCGAGAACCAGCGGAGTCCACGGAGCCGATGGAACTGGTGGAGCCGACGGAGTCCGCGGAGGCCGGTGAGTCCGCGGGGTCTGCGGATTCCACGGGAGCCGAGGAGTCCGGCGGGTCGGCTGGGTCTGCGGAGGCCGGTGAGTCCGCCAGGTCTACGGGGCCTGCGGGGGCCGAGGCGTCCACCAGGTCCGCAGGGACCAGGGAGTCCGCTGCGTCCGGGCAGGGGCGGGTGACGCCCCTCCGGATTCAGCTCGACGACGACGGGCCCGGCGGTGAGGACGAGGAGGCGCTGCGGCGGCTGCTGCACCGCGCCGTCGACGATCTCGAACCGTCCTCCGACTCCCTCGACCATCTGCGGCGCGCCGTGCCCGCCCGCCGTGCGCGGCGGCGCCAGGCCCTGGTCGGGGCCGCGGCCGCGGTGGTGCTCGGCTGCGCGGCCGTACCGGCGCTGGTGCACGTCGCGACCACCAGCAATGGCGCGGACGGCCGCCCGGCCAACGCCGCCAGCAGCCACCGCACTCCTGAGACCAGCGGCAGCCGGCACGGCGAGGGCAGTGGCGGCAAGGGCTCCGACGGGCCCGCCGACACGGTCGAGCAGGACAAGGGCGACAAGGACAAGGACAAGGGGAAGGACAAGCCGCCGAAGGGCGACGAGGAGGGCGGCTCCGACGGTACGGCCCCCGACCCCTCCAACACGCTGAACGCCACTTCCCCCACCTGCAGCCGCGCCCAGCTCACCAGCGGTGGCGCCGGATCGGTCGGAGCGGCCGACGCCGAGGGGCGGGTCTACGGCTCCTTCCGCGTCGCGAACATCTCGGACAGCGCCTGCACGGTCGAGGGCAGCGGCTCGGTGGGCGCGAGCGCCCAGGGCGGTGCGGACGCCTCGCGGATCCTGGTCGTCGACCATACGGCGGGCGACGCGGCGGCAGGGCTGCCCGACCCGTCCCTCCAGCCGGGCACGCTCATCCTCAAGCCCGGCCAGGCGTACGAGGTCAAGTTCGCCTGGATCCCGGCGGCGGGCGGCGGCACCAGCGGCTGCTCCACCACCGGCACTCCGACTCCCGATCCGTCCACGGACCCGGCCCAGGACGGGCCGCAGGACAACCCCAGCTCGGGTGAGCCGGGCGGTGGCGAGGGCGGTGAGCCGCAGGACGCGAGCGTCCTGGTCAGCCACACACCGGAGGCGGGCGACCCGGCCGCGGCGAGCGTGACGATCGGCGGCGCCTGCGCCGGAACGATCTACCGCACCGGTCTGCTGGCGTCTCTCTAGATCTGACGGCGTCCCTCTGGGGCTGTGGGCAGTGGCCTTCCTGGGAGCCGCCCCCGGGAGGTCACAGCGGCGCTCCTGAGGCGCCGCGACGGGATCCCGGGGCCGACGCGCGGGGGTCTGCGGGGCGGCCCCGCCGCCGGGACTCCGATGCGAAGCCCGTACCGTGGTGGTGTGTATCGGTTTCTGCTGACACCCCGCTGGTGGGTGATCAACGTGTTCACCCTGCTGGCGATCCCGGTCTGTCTCTTCATGGGCAGCTGGCAGCTCAGCCGCTTCGAGACGCGCGTCGACACGCATAACCAGCAGCAGGACGACGCCTCCCGCGAGCGGAAGGCCGCGGCCCGGCCGCTCAGCGATCTGCTGCCGGTCACCGCGAAGACCTCTGGGGAGCGGGCTACCGCCACCGGCCGATACGACACCACACATCAACTCCTCGTGCCCGACAGGCGGCTGGACGGCCGCGACGGCTTCTATGTGCTGACCCTGCTCCGCGTGGACGGGGACGTCGGCGGAGGCAAGGGCATGGCCGACGGCAAGGACGGGGCCGGGGCCAAGGGCGAGCCCGGGGCCAAGGCCGGGGCCGGGGCCAAGGACGAGCCCGGGGCCAAGGCGCTGCCCGTCGTCCGTGGGTGGCTCCCCGGCGACGCCGACGATCCGGCGGCCGCCGCCAAGGTGCCCGCGCCCCCCTCCGGCGAGGTGACCGTCACAGGGGCCCTCCAGGCGTCCGAGCACCAGGGCGGCGACGGGGTGAGCGCGGCCGGTGGTCTCCCCCGCGGTCAGCTCGGCATGATCAGCGCCGCCTCCCTGGTCAACCTGGTGCCGTACCAGGTGTACGACGCCTGGGTGACCTCCTCCCAGGCTCCCGGGGCCCTGAAGCCGGTGCCCCCCACAGCGGCCGAGGGCACCGGGCTCGACATCAAGGCGTTCCAGAACCTGGGCTACACCGGTGAGTGGTTCGTCTTCGCGGGCTTCGTGATCTTCATGTGGTTCCGGCTGTTCCGCCGCGAGGCCGAGACGGCCCGTGATCTGGCCCTCGGCATCACACCGCCCGAGCCGGCGGCTCCGACGGAGCCGGGTGCGGACCGGACCCCAGATGACGCCGAGCGAACTCGATCTCCAAGCGCAACTGCTTGATCCGCTCCTCGACGACCAGCGAGCCGTGCCCCGCTTCATAGCGGTAGACCTCATGCGGGGCGCCGCGCTGCTCGAGCCGCTCCACATAGTTGTCGATCTGCCGTATGGGGCAGCGGGGGTCGTTCAGCCCCGCCGAGATGTAGACCGGCGCCCGCACCTGATCCACATAGGTCAGCGGGGACGACGCCTCGAACCGCTCCGGCACCTCCTCCGGGGTGCCGCCCAGCAGGGTGCGGTCCATCGCCTTCAGGGCCTCCATCTCGTCGTGGTAGGCCGTCACATAGTCCGCGACCGGGACCGCGGCCAGCCCCAGCGCCCAGGAATCCGGCTGGGTCCCGATCCCCAACAGCGTCAGATAGCCGCCCCATGAACCGCCGGACAGCACCAGCCGCTCGGGGTCGGCGAGCCCGGAGGCCACCGCCCACTCCCGCACGGCCGCGATGTCCTCCAGCTCGATCAGCCCGACCCGGTGCTTGAGCGCGTCCGTCCACGCCCGCCCGTAACCGGTCGAGCCGCGGTAGTTGACCCGCACCACGGCGAAGCCGTGGTCCACCCAGGCCGCCGGGCCCGCCGCGAAGGCGTCGCTGTCATGCCAGGTCGGCCCGCCGTGGATGTCGAAGACCGTCGGGAAGGGGCCCTCGCCCGCGGGTTTCTGCACCAGCGCGTGCACCCGCCCGCCGGGGCCGTCCACCCACGCGTCGGTGACCGGCACCGACTCCGGGGCCGCGAAACCGGGCGGCTCCAGCACCGTCCGCCCGCTCGTGGACCGCACCTGGGGCGGCTTCTCGGCCGACGACCACAGGAACTCCACCGTGCCGTCCGGCCGCGCCGTGGCGCCCGAGATCGTCCCCGCCGGGGTCTCCAGGCGGGTCAGCTCGCCGGAGCCGAGGTCGTACCGCAGCAGCTCGCTGCGCGCCTGATGGCTGTGCTCGACCAGCAGCGCCGATCCGTCCGGGAACCAGTCCGCCCCGACGTCACCGGGCAGATCGATCGCCAGCGCGGTCTCCACACCGGTCACCGGATCCCACACCATGGGCTCCCACCGGCCGCGCCGCTGGTGCCCGACCAGCAGCCGGGTGTCCCCCTCGACGGGCGCGAAGCCCATCACGGACAGGCCCAGCTCCTCGGTGCCGCCCTTGGTGTCGTCCAGCTCCGCGACGGCCGTCCCATCGAGGCGCAGGACCCGGATCGCCGAGTGCATCGCGTCGCCGTGCTCGGTGTGCTCGATCGCGATCAGCGTCCCGTCATGGGTGAGATCGCCCACTCCGGCGGACTCGCGATGCCGGTAGATCTCCTCGGGATCGCCGCCCGGCCGCACCACATGGATGGTCGAGCCGTCCTCGTCGGTGGACCGCCCGACGACCGCCGTGCCGTCGCGGCCGAGCGCGAGCCCCGCGGAATAGGAGGGGTCAAGGCCGGGGGCCGCGGGCTCGTCGGCCGGGCGCTCGTCCCCCTCGCCGCCGCTGAACAGCTGGCGCAGCCACACCCCGAACTCATCGCCATCGGTGTCCGAGAACCACCAGATCCACCGGCCGTCCGGCGACAACACCCCGTCGGTCGTCCCATTCGGCCGGTCCGTGACCTGCCGCTGCGCACCGGTCGCCCGATCCCATGCGTACAGCTCGTATGTGCCCGTGGCGTTGGAGACGAACAATGAGTGGTCCGGGGCTTCTTCCGCCCAGTCGGGCAGCCCCACTCGCGGCGCCCGGAAGCGCTTTTCCCAGTCCGGCATGGACTCCGTGCTCTCAGTCATGCCCACCATTCTGCGCCGCACCCCGACATCCGCGCTGGCGTCGCCCCGCGCCTGTGGATAACGTTCCCGGCGGGATGGACAAGGGCCGTACACCGAGGGGGAGCTGATGGCCGACATAGCCGCGACAGTGGAGAGGTACTGGGCAACGGCCCAGGCCAGGGACTGGCGGGCGTTCGGTGCCACTCTCGCCGACGACGTCCGCTACGAACTGCCGCAAACCCGCGAGCGGGTGCTCGGCCGGGATGGTGTGGTCCGCTTCAACGCCGAGTACCTGGGCGAGTGGAGTCTGGAGGTCGAGCGTGTCATCGCCGACGGCGAGCAGGCGGTCTCCTGGGTGCGCTTCAGCGAGGACGAGGAGGAGACACAGGCGATCAGTTTCTTCACCGCCTCGGCGGACGGCCGGATCCTGACCATCACCGACTTCTGGCCGGCGCCGTACGAGCCTCCGCGTGAGCGCGAGCAAATGGTCGAGCGCTTCTGAGTGGTTCTGGCCACTTCCGACTGCTCGCAGGCAATGCCGGGCAGCAGCTCGAACTCTTCCGTCCGCACCCGTCGATAGCTCCTCCGTGCGCGATTCCGCCCCTTCCCCCTGCTCCTACCCCTCCGGCTCCCACCCTTCCGGGTCCCACCTCTCCGGCCCCGGCCCCCGCCCCTCCCCTTCGCCCCGTCCCCTCCCCGGGCTCCGCTACCTGAGCAGCACCGGCAGCTCGTCCACGCCATAGACGATGGAGAGCTTCCGGAAGGAGAGCTTCTCCGCCGGTACGGCGAGTCGCATCTCCGGGAACCGCCGTATGAGGGCGGGGTAGGCGGCCCGGAGTTCCATCTTGGCCAGCTCGGCGCCGATGCAGCGGTGGATGCCGTATCCGAAGGCCAGATGGGAGGGGGCCTGCCGGTGCGGATCGACCCGCTCCATGTCCGGACCCAGCTTCTCGTCGCGGTTGGCGCCGCTCAGTGAGCACAGCACCAGATCGCCGGCGGATATCCGCGTGCCCGCGATCTCCATGTCCTCGCGGGCGAACCGCGGGAAGGCCACCTGCACCACCGTGAGATAGCGCAGCAGCTCCTCCACGAACGGGTCCACGACATCGTCGTGATCACGGATCGCGGCGAAGTACTCGGGGGCCTGGAGCAGCACCAGCGTGCCCAGCGCCAGCATGCTCGCCGTCGTCTCCAGACCGCCGGTCAGCACCCCGTCGGCGAGCCCGGCCAGTTCCTGGTCGTCGACTTCATCGCCGTGCTCCTTCACCAGCATGCCGAGCAGCCCGTCGCCGGGCGTCTCACGCTGCTTCTGCACGATCCCGTGCAGATAGGAAAGGGAGTCCGACATCGCGCCGAGGGAGGCGTTCGCCCCGCCGAAGAGATCGAACCGCGCGGTGCTGTGGCGCTGGAAGTCATCGCGGTCCTCGTACGGCACCCCGAGCAGTTCGCAGATGACCAGCGCGGGAATGGGGAGGGCGAATGTTTCCACGAGATCCACCGGGCCCTCGGCCGCCGCCATCTCGTCGAGGCGCTCCTCCACGATGGAGTGGATGCGCGGGGTGAGCCTGCTGAGCCGCCGCATGGTGAATTCGGGCGTCAGCAGGCGTCGCAGTCTCGTATGCGTCGGTGGATCGCTGAAGCCGAGACCTCCCGGATTCTGCTGCGGGGCGACGCCGATGTTCCGTTCCGCGAGGTTGGTGAAATCGGAACTGAACCCCTTCGTCTTTCCGAGCACCGCCTTGGTCTCGTCATATCCGGTGACAAGCCAGGCATTGATACCGAAAGGCAGCCATATCTTGCTGATGGGTTCTTTTGCCCTGGTTCGGGACAGATCGGCAATGGGGTCGAGTCCATCGCGCCTCAGCGGCGCCAGCGTGGCGTCCGGGAGGAACGACATCTTGGACAAGTCGAACCCATTCTTCTGGATTCTCGAAAAGTACTTGCGGCCCAGCCAGGAGACGATGTTTGAGCGGAGATTCGACATGGGCGCAATACTGCCCTGCCACGGCCGGCCGGCCATGCTCCGGTGCCGGACGTGCCCCGGTGTGATGCGCCACAGCGCGCGTGCTCCCTGCTCGGGCGGGCGCGCCGGTGGGCATCAAGGTGGCGCCGACCGCGAAATCAGAGGAAAGTGGAGATATCGGGCATGATGCACGAGCGATGACGGCTGCCTGCGGGACGCCTGTGGCGCCCCCAGGGACATGAGTGAGGTGAGCGGCCTTGCGGGAGAGGTTCCGTGCTGTCCAGGGCGCACCGTGCTGGGTGAGTCTCATGGCGGCGGATCTGGACCGCGCGCACACCTTCTACGGAGAACTCTTCGGCTGGGGCTTCCGCCCCACCCGGCAGGGTCACGGCCGTTACACCATCGCGTACACCGAGGGCGGCGTACCGACCGTCGGCATCGGCGCCTCGTCCCCGTCGGCGGGGGTGACCCTCCCGGTCATCTGGACCACGTACTTCGCGGCGGACAGCGCGGACGAGGTGGCCTCGCGCGTCCAGGAGCGCGGTGGCACGGTCGCGGTCGGGCCGCTGGAGTTCGGCAGCGGCCGGGTGGCCTGGGCGGCCGACCCGGACGGGGCCAACTTCGGCATCTGGGAGGGCGATCTGACCTCCGCCTGGTGGGGCGAGCGCAGACCGGGCGCGCCCGTATGGCTGGAGCTGCGCACCCGCGACGCCTTCGAGGCAGCGCTCTTCTACGGGCAGGTCTTCGGCTGGGACAGCCAGGAGCGCGAGCGCTGCGACGTCCGCTTCGAACACGACCGGGTGGTCCTCCATATCGACGGTAAGGCGGTCGCGGGGCTGCGCGGCGGCGCCATCGAGGCCGCTCCGGACCCGAACGTCCGGCCCCGCTGGCGGGTCTACTTCTGCGTGAAGGATGTCGACGAGGTCGCCGAACGCGCCGCGGAGCTCGGCGGCGGCATCCTCTCCCCGCCGACCGATACCCCCTATGGGCGCGTCGCGGCGCTGCGCGACCCGGAGGGCGGCATCTTCAACGTGGCGGCGATCAGGAATGAACCCGCCGACGGGGATGCCGCTTCCGCGGGGTCCGGCTGAGGAGCAGCGCGGGGAAGCGTGTACTCGTCGCCGAGGGCGCGCTCGATCGGTTACGTCGTGTGAACGAGACGTGTGGTCGAGATCGTGATCGGGGAGAGCGAACCGGGCCTCGACGGTCGTAGGTGGTGCGGCCTACGATCGGAGATACGGCATCGCGTGTCGGTCACCGGCTGGGTGAGGCATGGAGGTGCCCGTGAGATTGCCTTACGGAGGCATTCCACAGTGTCTGTCGAGTTGAATCACACGATCGTCCATTCTCTGGACAACCGCGAATCCGCAGAATTCCTGGCGAACATCCTCAACCTCGAGGTGGGAGAAGAGTGGGGCCCGTTCGTTCCGCTGGAGACGAGTAACGGCGTCACCCTGGACTTCGCCACCATTCCCGGTGAGTCGATCGTCATGCAGCATTACGCGTTCCTCATTTCGGACGAGGAGTTCGACGCGGCTTTCGAGCGGATCCGGCAGCAGGGGGTCACGTACTACGCCGATCCCCATCTGAAGCAGCCGGGCGAGATCAACCACCATCACGGCGGGCGCGGGCTGTACTTCATGGACCCGGCCGGTCATGGCATGGAGATCATCACTCGCCCGTACGGCAACGAGGAGTAACCCGGGGCGGCCCTGGACCATGGGCCCCGCATCGGGCAGACCCTGAACCACGAACGGGCCGGGGCGTATGTGCCCCGGCCCGCCTTCGCGCCGCGGTCAGCGGTCAGCGGTCAGTGTTCGGCGGTCAGCGGTCAGCGGTCAGTGTTCGGCGGTCAGCCGGGCCGGTCCTCGTCGTGCTCCATCCGATCCCGGCGCTCCCGCCACTCCCGGACGACCTCGTCGATGTCGAACGGCGTGAGATGGAGCGGCGGGCCGGGCGGGGGTCGCCGGATCGCCTCACGGATCTTGTCATTGACCTCCGAGAGGATCTCCCGCACCACCCGTTCCGAGGGCGCCTTTTCCACGGCGGCGAGCGCGTCCTCCGCCTCTTTGCGCAGTACGAGTGTCGGGGGCAGAAACGACAGATTCTCGCGGGCCATCTTCTCCTTGACCCACCACAGATCGTCGTAGGGCTTGTCGAGGTTCGGGAGAGGTTTTCCCTTTCCCGGGAGGTTCGCGAACGCGCCGCGTTCCTCCGCCTCGCGGATCTGTCGGTCGGCCCATGTTTCGAAGCTGATGCCCGGTGGCTTTCGCTCGGTCACCCTCAGATTCTCCCTCGGACGGCGCGAAACGCGCCACAGGCCGTCTCGGAGGTGGGAGGAGAGGACCGGCAGCAGATCCTGGAACGTCCGCGTCCGGCCGGTGGCGGGCGCGCCGATCGCCGACATCTGCCAGGCCCCACCCGCCCCGCCCTCGCGGTGCACCTTGGCCATGATCTGGGCCGTGTAGGGGCCGCCGCCCCTCAGGGTGTAGCGGGCCAGCTCCTGTCCGTTGGTCTCGTCGATCAGACGGCAGAAGGCGTTCTGCACCTCGGCGAAGGTCTGTCCGGTGAAGGAGCTCACCGTGAACAGGATCTGATCGACATGGGCCGGAACGCGCCGCAGATCGATCAGGATCGATTCGTCGTCGCTGCCCTGACGGTCATGTGCTTCCTTTCTCGCTCGTCTGATGCAACCGGGACGGTTTCTGCGAGATCTTCAGCCGGTCGCGCAGAAACGGCAGGATGCCGCGGTGCAGAAGGGCCCTCAGCCAGGCGTCGCGGGCCGTGGCCACGGCCGCGTCATTCCGGCGCCTGACGTGGGGCGGGTGCGTGTACGGAAGCCGTTGGGCGCGCGGGTGCTGGTCGGGGGCCGAGGTGCGGTGGCGTACGGCGGTGACGAGCAGGCAGGCCACTCCCGCCGCCAGAGTGACCGCCGCGATCGTCGCGCTGGTCAGCCCGGCGGTCAACAGTGCCTCGGCCAGCTCGCGTTGGGAGTGGAAGAGCTTCAGCAGTCCGCCGAGGAGCAGAAAGGACGCGGCCGAGGCACCGGCCAGGGCCGGTGCGAGGACGGCGAGCACCGGCAGCAGCCCACGGACGCCCGCCGTGGGGAAGGGGACGCCCGCGGCGGACGAAGCAGAAGGGGCGGAGGGGGCAGAGGGGGCAGGCGTAACGGGCGCGGTGGACGGGCTCATCGCCGCTGCGGCGCGTTGCCGGAGGTACGCGGCGTATTCGGGCGCGGCGGCCGTCGCGATCGCCTCGCTCTCCACCAGCGCCTGGGACCGCAGCCGTTGGACGTCAGCGTCCCCGGTGGCCCCGTTGCGCCGCAGGGCCTCACGGATCTCCGCCGTACGCAGCGCCTGGTGCAGCGCCCGCTCGAAGTCGGGCCTGTCCTCGGCCTGTAACCCGGGTGGGGCGGTCATGTCCGCTTCCTCGATGTGTCCGAACCGTATGAGCTGCGGGCCCGACGGCCGTGGGGGAGGGCGTCAGAGATTGACGCCGAAGTCGGAGGCGATGCCCGCGAGCCCCGAGGCGTACCCCTGGCCGACCGCGCGGAACTTCCACTCCGCGCCATTGCGGTAGAGCTCGCCGAAGACCATCGCCGTCTCGGTCGCGGCGTCCTCGCTCAGGTCGTAGCGGGCGAGTTCGGCGTTGTCGGCCTGGTTGACCACCCGGATGAAGGCGTTGCGGACCTGGCCGAAGTTCTGGTCGCGGCTGTCCGCGTCGTGGATGGAGACCGGGAAGACGATCCTGGCGATCTCGGCCGGCACGGCGGCCAGATCGACCTTGATGGCCTCGTCGTCGCCCTCGCCCTCACCGGTCAGATTGTCGCCGGTGTGCTCCACGGAGCCATCGGGGCTGGTGAGGTTGTTGTAGAAGACGAAGTGCCGGTCGGACGCGACCTTCCCGGCCTCGTCGCACAGCAGGGCGCTCGCATCGAGGTCGTAGGCGGCGCCCGTCGTCGTCCGTACGTCCCAGCCCAGGCCGACGACGACCGCGCTCAGGTCCGGCGCCTCCTTGCTCAGCGAGACGTTGCCGCCTTTGGACAGGGAAACTCCCACGATCTCCTCCAGGTGCTCGGTGGACCGGAGGTAAAATCTACAGCACTGTAGAATCAAGCGGGACGGAGGCGGAGAGGTTGGCGCGATCTGGCAGGCCGGGACCGGACCGGGGACGACAGCCAATCAACCCATCGACCGGCCCCCACCGACCCCCACCGACTCATCGGCCTACGCGGTGGCGAGCGACACCTCGGTCGACTTGATCAGCGCGGTGACGCGGCTGCCCTCGGTGAGCCCCAGCTCCGCCGCGGCGTCCTGGGTGATGGCGGCCGTGATCTCCTGGTCACCGCCGATGGCGATGACAACGGTGGCCATGGCGGCCCCGAGGGTGAGACGGGTGACCGTGCCCGGGAAACGATTGCGGATGCTGAGCCCCGAGACCTCCCCGGTGGCCAGAGCCACCTCGGTGGCCTTGGCCAGCGCCGTCACCTCGGAGCCCTCCCCAATACCGAGCTCCTTCACGGCGCTCATGGTCACGGCGGCCGTCACCATCTGACCCCCGGACAGCCGCCCCTGGACTGTGGCCATGACCTCGCCCGGGGCCACGGACACGACGGTAGCGGGGAGCTGATTGCGGATGCTGAGACTCATCGGTGCACCACCCCGGAGGCGGAGGTCAAGGGCCTGATACGCCTCACCCTAGGCATCCGCCCAAGGATCCGCGCGCCGACGCACGCCACTTCCCCACAACGCACGCCCCCACGGCCCCCTGCCCCCGCAACGCACGCCCCCACAACGCACGCCCCCACGGCCTCCTGCCCCCACGACGCCTGTCCGCCCGCCCCACACCACGCGTCGCCCAGGCGCACCCGACCGCCCACCCCACGTACGATCGGACGAATGCGCCGCTCTCCAGCCGACCTCGTCCGCGAATTCCACCTGGCCTTCGGCCTCGACGCCCGTACGACCCCCACCGAGGTCTCACCGGAACTCGCCGCCCACCGCCAGGACCTACTGGCCGAGGAGTGCGCCGAAGTAGCCGAGGCGAGCGCCCAGGGCACCATCGACCACCTGGCCCATGAACTGGCCGACGTCGTCTACGTCGCCTACGGCACCGCCCTGGTCCACGGCATCGACCTCGACGAAGTGATCGCCGAGATCCACCGGGCCAATATGACCAAACTCGGCCCCGACGGCCGCCCCACCCTGCGCGCCGACGGCAAGGTCCTCAAGGGCGCCCACTACCAGGCCCCCGACATCCCGGCCGTCCTCCGTCGCCAGGGCTGGACCGACGCGTCCGCATAGCGACACAACGCCGTACGCGGAAGCCGTGCTGCGCCCTCACCGAGAGCTGACCGGGGCGCACCGCCTCGACGCCATCTTGGGTGCCGCAGCGACGAGTTGACTGATCGCTACTTCGTGGCCCCTGACCGCATGTCCTACGAGCGCTGATCCGCCTGGACGGGGGCGAGATGGGGCCGGCCGATCGGCGTCGCGGCCCGCGCAGACCGCGGCCAGGTACTGCGCGCCAACTGATGGCTCCCAAGACGGCCCCCGAAACGCCTCAGGGGCCCGACCCGCTTTCGCGGATCAGGCCCCTGACCTGTGTTCCTTCAGTCGGGGTGGCGGGATTTGAACCCACGACCTCTTCGTCCCGAACGAAGCGCGCTGCCAAGCTGCGCTACACCCCGAAGCAACGAGCTCTACTTTAGCGGACCTGTGGCCAGAGACGAAATCCGGTTTCCGAGGTCTCGCAGGTCGGGGCGTTTCGGGCGGTCCCGGCGGGTGGGGGTGGGGTCAGAGGGTCTGGGGGGTGAGGGTGAGCAGGGTGGCTTCCGGGGGGCAGGCGAAGCGGACCGGGGTGTAGCGGTTGGTGCCGCAGCCCGCGGAGACGTGGAGGTAGGAGGTGTGGCCGCCGGCCTGGTGCTGGGAGAGGCCCTTGACCCGGCGGGTGTCCAGGTCGCAGTTGGTGACCAGGGCGCCGTAGAAGGGGATGCACAGCTGGCCGCCGTGGGTGTGGCCGGCGAGGATCAGGGGGTAGCGGTCGGCCGTGAAGGCGTCGAGGACGCGTAGGTACGGGGCGTGGACCACGGCGAGGGAGAGGTCGGCGCCCGCCTCGGGGCCGCCGGTCACCTCGGCGTAGCGGTCGCGCTTGATGTGGGGGTCGTCGAGGCCGGTGAGGGCGATCTCGATGTCCTCCAGCTTCAGTCGGCCGCGCGTGTTCGACAGTCCGACCCAGCCGGCCGCGTCGAAGGCGTCACGCAGCTCCGTCCACGGGTTGTGGATGGCGCCGACCACCGGGGCGTTGCCGTTCAGCCCATGCCGTCCGCTGGCCTTCTCGAGCAGATACCGGGCGGGGTTGCGCATCTTCGGTCCGTAGTAGTCGTTCGAGCCGAAGACATAGGCGCCGGGGAACTCCATCAGCGGGCCCAGCGCGTCCAGGACCTCCGGCACGCCCTCCGGGTCCGAGAGGTTGTCCCCCGTGTTCACCACGAAGTCGGGGCGCAGCCCGGCGAGGGACTGGAGCCAGCGCTGCTTCTTGCGCTGTCCGCTCACCATGTGGATGTCGGAGATCTGCAGGACGCGCAGGGGCCGCATCCCCTGCGGGAGCACCGGAACGGTGATCCGCCGGAGCCTGAAGGACCGGACTTCGAAGCCGGCGGCGTAGGCGAGGCCGGCCGCGCCGACCGCCGTGATTCCCAGGGGTACTCCGTATCGCGCGCGCATGTCGTCCATGGTCGCAGAACGCCGCCGGGGGAGAAATCTTCGGGTGATTCCCGGCCAGTGCTGGCAGACTCGACGCCATGACCACCACGCTCAAGTCCAGGCTGCAGGACGATCTCACCGCGGCGATCAGGGCGCGCGACGAGCTGCGTTCCTCGACTCTCCGGCTCACCATCAGCGCGATCACGAAGGAAGAGGTCGCGGGCGAGAGGGCCCGTGAGCTGTCCGACGCCGAGGTGGAGAAGATCGTCGCGCGGGAGTCCAAGAAGCGCCGTGAGGCGGCCGAGGCGTTCGAGAAGGGTGGACGTGCGGCGCAGGCCGAGCGGGAGCGGGCGGAGGGCGAGGTGCTCGCCGAGTATCTGCCGAAGCCCCTTACGGACGACGAGCTGGACGCCCTGGTGGCCGAGGCGGTGGGGGAGGCCGCGGCGGGCGGTGCCGAGGGCCCGCGGGCCATGGGCGCCGTGATGAAGATCGTGAACCCGAAGATCGCCGGGCGGGCGGACGGCGGCCGGGTCGCCGCCGCGGTGAAGCGGCAGCTCGCGGGCGGGTAACCAGGGGGCGGGCGGGTCGCTCTCTCCGTGTGCGTCGCGTTGCACCGTGCTTGCTCTGTGTTGCCAGCCCATCGCCGTGGCAACCGTAAGGATCGCAGCGTCGCCATCCCGTCCACATGCGAAGGGGGCCGGACATCTCTGTCCGGCCCCCTTCGGCGCTTCATCGCGAGGCTTCGCTACTGCGGCCAGTGCCAGCCGCCGTCCGCCTTCCCGTTACCGCCGTTGCCGCCATTCCCGTTGCCGCCGCCGATCAGGTCCGGGGGCAGGGAGATGTCCGGCCACGGGTTGTCCTTGCCGCCGTTGCCACCGTCGTCGTTGCCGCGGCCCGGCTTGTGGTCGCGGTCATCCGGCTTCTTGCCGTCGTGGGGCTTGCGCTCGTTCGGGTCCTTGATCGGGACCTTCACGAAGTTCGGCGCCGGCTTGCCCTCCAGCGCGCCGCTCATCGCGTCCTTCCAGATCGGGCCGGGGGTGTCCGCACCGTAGACCTTGTCGTGGGGGACGCCGCCGATGGTGATGTTCTCCATCTTGACGCCCTTGGCGCCCGGGCCGCCGACCCACACCGCACCGGCCAGGTTCGGGGTGTAGCCGACGAACCACGCGGCCCTGCGCTCGTCCGTCGTACCCGTCTTACCGGCGCTCGCACGGCTCTGGAGGCCGGCCTGCTTGCCGGTGCCGTCCTCGACCACTCCGCGCAGCAGCGTGTTGATGGTGTCCGCGGTCTTCGCCGACATCGCACGGGAGCACTTCGACTGCGGGACCTTGAGCTCCTTGTGGTCCGGGCCGGTGATCGACTCGATGAAGACCGGGGAGCAGTAGACACCGCGGTTGGCGAAGGTCGCGTAGGCGTTGGCCATCGTCAGCGGCGAGAAGCCCTCGGAGCCGAGGGTGAGGGAGGGCACCTGGTTGTGCTCCTCGCCGTCGGCGCGCTTGACCCCCATCTTGTCGGCCATCTGCGTCACCGGGCAGACTCCGATGTCGCTGATCAGCTGGACGAAGTAGGTGTTGACCGACTTGGCGGTCGCATCCCTCATCCCGTACGGGCCGACCTCGTTCTCGTTCTCGTTCTCGACGGTCGCGCCCTCGTCGTTGGTCCAGGTCCCCTTGCAGGTGGTGACCGGGCTCGGATACGCCATCTTGTACGGCGAGGAGTAGCGCTGGTACGGCTTCTTGCCCTGCTCGATCGCGGCCGCCGCGGTGATCGGCTTGAACGTGGAGCCGACCTGGAAGCCGTAGTTCGAGCCGCCCATGGACTTGTCCGCGGACAGGTTGATCTGGGTCTCGTTCTCACCGAAGCCGTACGGCCTGGACTGGCCCATCCCCAGCACCTTGCCGGTGCCCGGCTCGACGAGCGTCACCGCGGTGGCCACCGGGTCGGACTGGTAGACATGCGCCTTGATCGACTTCTGGACCGACTTCTGGGCCTTCGGGTCGAGCGTCGTACGGATCGTCAGACCGCCCTGGGTCCAGCGCTTGGCGCGCGCCTCCGCCGTCTTGCCGAAGGCCGGGTCGTTGAGCAGGGTCTCGCGGACGTAGTCACAGAAGAACCCGGCGCCCTGGACGGCCGTGATGCAGCCACTCCTGGGCATGCTGACCTTCAGGCCGAGCGGCTTCTTCTGGGCCGCGGCGGCCTGCGCCGGAGTGATGTCCTTGACCTGGGCCATGCGCCGCAGAACGGTGTCGCGGCGCTCCTTGGCGGACTTCGGGGCGCTGACCGGGTCGTAGCGGCTGGGCGACTGGACGAGACCGGCCAGCAGCGCCGCCTGCTCCAGCTTCAGGTCCTTGGCGGACTTGCTGAAGTAGCGCTGAGCCGCGGCCTCGATGCCGTACGCCTGCTGCCCGAAGAAGGTGATGTTCAGGTAGTTCTCGAGGATCCGCTTCTTGCCCAGTTCCTTCTCGACCTTGATCGCGTACTTCAGTTCCTTGATCTTGCGGCCGATGGACTGCCGGGTGGCCTGGGCGACCTTCTCCTTGTCGTCGCCCGCCTCCTCGACGAACACGTTCTTCACATACTGCTGGGTCAGCGTGGAGGCTCCCTGGGAGACTCCGCCTTCCTGCGCGTTGGTGTTGACCGCGCGCAGCACGCCCTTGAGGTCGACCGCCCCGTGCTCGTAGAAGCGGGCGTCCTCGATCGCGACGATCGCCTGCCGCATATACGGGGAGATGTCGTTCAGCTTCACGATCGTCCGGTCGCGGGAGTAGACCTTCGCGATCTCCCCGCCCTCGGCGTCCAGGATCGTCGTCCGCTGGCTGAGCGGCGGTGTCTTGAGATTGGCCGGAATTCCGTCGAACTCCTCGACGGTTCCCTTGGCCGCGAGGCCGAGCGCCCCGACGGCGGGAAGCGCGAGCCCGGCCATCACGGCACCGGCCAGCGCGCTGACGCCGAGGAACTTGGCGGCCTGTTGAGCGGCGGACAGGCCGCCGCTCGAGCGCGTGTTTCCCATAGGACGCAGCCTACGTCTCGAATCGCCGGACAGGGGACCGGGTGTTCGCATACGCTGTTTCACGCCAGTCACAGGTGAGTGGCTGAGCCACACCTCCACCCTCACTCAAGTGAGCAATGAGAGCTGCCCGGATTGCGGCCTCTGTCCCGAGCTGCCCGTTGTTCGGCGGGTGAACTGCCCGTATTTGCACTAGTAATCGCAAATGTCGTCAGCTCACTCCGTTGGGTGATCTGCCGCGTACCCATAGTCCGTTCGGACCATCCAAGATTGGGCCTGCAGGGGGTGTTGCGCCTTGTCTCGCTTCCGTAACGTCCTCAACTGGCGACGGTGAATATGCCGTTTGTCGCCGTGGGGGAGCTCCGATTCGGGAGAGGACGGCGCCAGCATGGGCTGGGTAACCGACTGGAGTGCGCAGGCCGCCTGCCGCACTACTGATCCAGATGAACTGTTCGTCCAGGGCGCGGCACAGAACAGGGCCAAAGCGGTCTGCACCGGATGCCCGGTGCGCACCGAGTGCCTTGCGGATGCCTTGGACAACCGCGTGGAGTTCGGCGTGTGGGGAGGGATGACCGAGCGCGAGCGGCGAGCACTGCTGCGCCGCCGGCCGACGGTGACCTCCTGGCGCAGGCTCCTGGAGACCGCGCGCGTCGAGTACGAGCG
Source organism: Streptomyces sp. AgN23 (assembly GCF_001598115.1). Classification (NCBI taxonomy): domain Bacteria; kingdom Bacillati; phylum Actinomycetota; class Actinomycetes; order Kitasatosporales; family Streptomycetaceae; genus Streptomyces; species Streptomyces sp. AgN23. Next base: position 5,238,053 of record NZ_CP007153.1, on the reverse strand, counting down.
CAGCGCGGGGATTCTGCCCTTCGACGACGAGGACTACGAGCGCTTCGCCGCAGTCGGATAGGCCGGACGGCGGCGCGCCGGCGGTCGGCTGACGGCCTGCCGGTGTGAGCGTCTCGCCTCACCATCACCTCACCCACCTCTCGTCATCGGCACGAGTGGGGGTGCGAGTACGGCGCGCCTCGTCAGGGGCGGGTACGGGTACGCGCACGCCTCCGAGCACGACCGCGGCCAGGGCCGCGGTCGGCCGTGGGGGCGCGAGTGACATGGGTGACGCGGGCTAACGGATCGACGCGGGCCGGGGGTTGGTCTGCGGCTGGTCTGTGATGGGCTGCGATCGATCTGCGATCGATCTGCCGCCACCTGCGCCACTGGTGGCGCTCTGCGCCGCCGGCGACTGTGGCTTGCCGTGTCCCGTGTGTGCGCCGCCGGGCGCCATGCGCCGCTTGCTGGGTCGCCGTGTCCGCCAATGCGCGCTACGTGCGCCCGCTCGTCTGTCTGCCTCGGCTTGCCTCGGTGCGTCTGCCTGTCTCGGCGACGGTCACCTAGGCCGGTCACCGCGGTCCGACGCCGCCGTGCGTCACGGTCCATCACCGCCGTGCGTCACGGTCCATCACCGCTGTCCGTTATGCGTGCTGCCTGCCGTGCGTCTGCGTCTCCTTCATGCGCGTTCATTCGCGTTCATGCGCGCTGCCGACCGCCGCGCGGGCACCGACTCAGCCCGCGCGTTTGGTCCGTTCCAGTGGGACCGAGAGGCGATCGCCGATCGCTCGCAGCCCTGCCAAGTCGTGTACGTCGCCAGGGAGTGCGGCCACTTGGGCCACCGGAACCTCGGGGTGGAGAGCCGTGAAGCGGTCGTGTGTGCGCTGCTCGCGTCCGAGCACCTGCATACGCTCCGCGTGCAGCCGAAGCAGGCCCGCGGCGAGCCGCTCCGCCGACGAGTCCGCCGACGTGGGGGAGACGTCGGGGTCCGCTGCCGAGGGGTTCCGCGCTTGAGCATTCCCTGAGGGAGGATCGACAAATCCGCCGTCGGCAAGATTTTCTGCCCCGGCATCGTTCTTGGCCGGATCGCTTCCCTCCGCCGCGTTCGCGAGCGCATCGTCCGGATCCGCCGGATCCGCGGGGTCGCCCGTCAGGGAAAGGATCTCCGCGGCGGCCAACGCCCGTTCCGCGGAAAGCTGTTCGGCCCCGCTGCCGTGCACCCGGTTCAGCACCAGCCCGGCCAGCGGCATCTGGTCCGCGGCCAGGCGTTCGACGAAGTACGCGGCCTCCCGCAGGGCGTCCCGCTCGGGTGCGGCCACCACGAGGAAGGCGGTACCGGGAGCCTGCAGTAGCCGGTAGGTGGCCTCCGCGCGAGTACGGAATCCGCCGAACATGGTGTCCATCGCGGCAGCAAACGTCTGAACGTCGCGCATCAGCTGCCCGCCGAGCACCTTGCTGACCGTGCCCGTCATCATCGACACGCCCACGTTCAGGAACTTCATCCCGGCCTTGCCGCCCACCTTCGCCGGCGCCATCAGCACCTTGATGAACTTCCCGTCCAAGAAGGAGCCGAGACGTTTCGGCGCGTCCAGGAAGTCCAGCGCCGACCGGCTGGGCGGGGTGTCGACGATGATCAGGTCCCATTCGTCGCGGGCCCGGAGCTGGCCGAGCTTCTCCATGGCCATGTACTCCTGCGTGCCCGCGAAACCGGCCGAGAGCGACTGGTAGAAGGGGTTCGCGAGGATGGCCCGGGCGCGCTCGGGGTCGGCGTGCGCCTCGACGAACTCGTCGAAGGTCCGCTTCATGTCCAGCATCATGGCGTGCAGTTCGCCGCCGTCCCCGTCGCCGACGCCCTCCACCCGGCGCGGGATGTTGTCGAGCGCGTCGATGCCCATGGACTGGGCGAGCCGGCGGGCCGGGTCGATGGTGAGGACGACGACCTTACGGCCGCGCTCGGCGGCCCGTACGCCCAGGGCGGCGGCGGTGGTGGTCTTGCCGACGCCGCCGGAGCCGCAGCACACCACGATGCGGGTCTGCGGATCGTCCAGCAGGACGTCGATGTCCAGCTCGGGTGCCACGTCCATGCCCATGCCGCCTCCTGCGTACGACTCGTTGTCCGTGGCGCCCTTACGGCGGGCGCCGCTCACGCCGGCCACTGCTTGCGCAGGTCCGTCGCGAGCCGGTAGAGCCCCGCCAGGTCGATGCCGTCCGTAAGGAGCTCCAACTCGTGCAGCGGCAGCCCCAGGCCGGTCAGCTCGGCGCGCTGCGCCCGCTCCAGCGCCACCCGCTCGGCGTGCTCCCGCGCCTGCTCCAGCAGTGGGTCGACCAGCCGCTCGGCCATGCCGCCGCGGCGCGCACCGCCCAGGCCCGCCTGGGAGAGCGCCTTGGCGACGGCCGTGCGCTGCCCGTTGGCGACGGCCTCGACGGCCTCGTGGTCGAGGACCGCGGGCCGCACCATGTTGATGATGACCCCGCCCGTAGGGAGACCGTCGGCGCGCAGCTCGGCGATGCCGTCCGCGGTCTCCTGGACCGGCATCTCCTCCAGCAGGGTCACCATGTGGACCGCCGTCTGGGGCGACTTCAGGACGCGCATGACGGCCTGTGCCTGGTTGTGTATCGGGCCGGTCCGGGCCAGCCCCGCCACCTCGTCGTTGACGTTCAGGAAGCGGGTGATGCGGCCGGTGGGCGGCGCGTCCATGACCACGGAGTCGTAGACGAAGCGGCCGTCCTTGCCCTTACGGCGCACCGCTTCGCACGCCTTGCCGGTCAGCAGGACGTCCCGCAGCCCCGGGGCGATGGTGGTCGCGAAGTCGATCGCGCCGAGCTTCTTGAGGGCGCGTCCGGCCGAGCCCAGCTTGTAGAACATATGGAGGTAGTCCAGAAGTGCGAACTCCGGGTCGATCGCCAGAGCGTGCACCTCCCCGCCGCCCGGCGCGGTGGCGATCTTCCGCTCCTCGTAGGGCAGCGGCTCCGTTTCGAAGAGTTGTGCGATGCCCTGACGGCCTTCGACCTCGACCAGCAGGGTGCGCCTGCCCTCGGCCGCGAGGGCCAGCGCGAGTGCGGCGGCGACCGTGGTCTTGCCGGTTCCGCCCTTACCGCTGACGACATGGAGCCTGCTCACACTGGGGAGCCTAACCAGTCGCCCCTCGCCCTACGCACCAGGGCCCGGCGGAGAGGCATTACAGTCGGCCCCATGACCAAGTGGGAATATGCGACCGTACCGCTGCTCGTACACGCCACGAAGCAGATTCTGGACACCTGGGGCGAGGACGGCTGGGAGCTGGTCCAGGTCGTCCCCGGGCCGAACCCTGAGCAGCTGGTGGCCTACCTGAAGCGGGAGAAGGGCTGATGGCGGGCGGCACCGTCGAGGGCAGGCTCGCCGGGCTCGGCCTGAAGCTGCCCGAGGTCGCGGCGCCCCTGGCCTCGTATGTGCCCGCGCTGCGCACCGGTCCGTACGTCTACACCTCGGGCCAGCTGCCGCTGGTCGAGGGGAAGCTGGGCGTGACCGGCAAGGTCGGCGCGGAGGTGACCCCGGAGGAGGCCAAGGAGCTGGCGCGCACCTGTGCGCTGAACGCCCTGGCCGCCGTGAAGTCGGTCGTCGGTGACCTCGACCGGGTCGTGCGTGTCGTGAAGGTCGTCGGTTTCGTCGCCTCGGCACCGGACTTCACCGGCCAGCCGGGTGTCGTCAACGGCGCGAGCGAGCTGCTGGGCGAGGCCCTGGGCGACGCGGGCGTGCACGCGCGCAGCGCGGTGGGCGTGGCGGTGCTGCCGCTGGACGCGCCGGTCGAGGTCGAGATCCAGGTCGAGGTCGCCGACTAGCGAGCGTCGAGGTCGCCGGCCGACGGGCCTCGACGTCGGGGACTGGGGGCCGGACCCTTGGGCGGGCCGTGCCGGTGGGCCGGTGGGCGCGGACCGGTGTGACCGCCGGTACGCGGGCCGGCCCCGGCGTGGCGCCGCCGATGCCACTCGAACATCAGCCCGTAAGCGCATAGCATCCGGCCATGTCCACTACGAATGGCCAGTGGTACCCACCCGAGTGGCCAGAGCGGATCCGCCTCTTGTCGGCGGGCGAGCTCACACCGGTGACACCGCGCCGGGCCGCCACCGTGCTGCTGCTGCGGGACGGACCGGACGGAACGGACGGGCAGGACACACCACAGGACGCACAGGGCGGGGACGGGGAGCACTCACCGGACGAGCTCGACGCACCGGAGAGGCTCGGCACGGTGCCGGGGCCCGCGGAGGCCCCGGAAGGCTCTGAAACGCCCCCAGAGAGCCTGCGGAACGCGGCCGGAGGGGCCCACCGGCTCGCCGTCTACATGCTGCGCAGACGCGCCTCCATGGCCTTCGCCGGAGGCGCGTACGCCTATCCGGGCGGTTCCGTGGACCCGCGCGACGAGCGGATGGTCACTTGGGCCGGTCCCTCGCGGGCGCAGTGGGCGCGGCGGCTGGGGCTGGACCCGAGCGAGGCGACGCGGGCTCAGGCCATCGTGTGCGCGGCGGTCCGCGAGACCTTCGAGGAAGCGGGGGTCCTGCTGGCGGGCCCCACGCCGCACACCGTGGTCGCGGACACGACGGGGGACGACTGGGAGACGGACCGCGCGGCGCTGGTCGCCCGGGATCTGTCGTTCGCGGAGTTCCTGGACCGCCGGGGGCTTGTGCTCCGCTCGGATCTGCTGGGCTGCTGGGCGCGCTGGATCACTCCGGAGTTCGAACCGCGCCGCTACGACACCTGGTTCTTCGTGGCTGCGCTGCCGCGGGGGCAGCGCACCCGTAACGCCTCCACGGAGGCGGACCGGACCGTCTGGATCCGCCCGAGCGACGCGGCCGACGGCTATGACCGGGGCGAGCTGCTGATGATGCCGCCCACGATCGCGACGCTGCGCCAGCTCGCGGCCCATGGCTCGGTCGCCGACGTACTGGCCGCGGCGGCGGACCGGGATCTGACGCCGGTGCTGGCCCAGGCGCGGGTGGAAAACGGTGAACTGGTGTTGAGCTGGCCGGGTCATGATGAGTTCACCAAGCACATCCCGGGAGCCACGGGGGGACCCTCCGCATGACGTACGCATCCGCTCTGCCCGGCCAGCCGCGTGGGGGCAGCATCGGCGGCCCGGCCACCGACCGGTCCTTCTGCGTCCTCGCGCCGAACGCCTCGCCCATGACGCTGGACGGCACCAACACCTGGATCGTCGCCGAGCCCGACTCCGACCTCGCCGTCGTCATCGACCCCGGGCCGCTCGACGACGCACACCTCAAGGACGTCATCGCGACCGTGGAGCGGGCGGGCAGGCGGGTCGCGCTGACCCTGCTCACCCATGGCCACCCGGACCACGCGGAGGGCGCGGCACGCTTCGCCGAGCTGACGCGGACGTCCGTAAGGGCCCTGGATCCGGCGCTGCGGCTGGGCGACGAGGGGCTGGGGCTGAGAGACGTCATAACCACCGGCGGTCTGGAGCTACGGGTGGTGCCCACGCCCGGCCACACCGCCGACTCGCTGTCCTTCCACCTTCCGGCCGATGGCGCGGTCCTTACGGGCGACACGGTGCTCGGGCGGGGCACGACCGTCGTCGCGCATCCGGACGGGCGGCTCGGCGACTATCTGGACTCGCTGCGGCGGCTGCGCTCGCTGACGGTGGACGACGGGGTGGACACGGTCCTGCCGGGGCACGGGCCGGTGCTGAACGACGCCCGGGGCGTCGTGGAGTACTACCTCGCGCATCGCGCCAACCGCCTCGCGCAGGTGGAGACGGCCGTCGAGGACGGCCACCGGACTCCCTCGGAGGTCGTGGCGCGGGTGTACGCGGACGTGGACCGGTCCCTCTGGCCGGCGGCGGAGCTGTCGGTGCGGGCCCAGCTGGACTATCTGTGCGAGCACGGGCTGATCTGAGCTCGCTTTTCCTGAAACCTGGCCGGGGTGCAGTCCACTCAGGAGCGCCGTAAGGGCCCCGCCGGAATCCCGGCTGGGCCCTTACGTTGCGTTTTCGCGTATCCGGTCCGTCCGGCGGTTCCGTCCGGCGTCAGCGGGAGCGCTTGGCCAGCCGCTCGACGTCCAGCAGGATCACCGCGCGCGCCTCCAGCCGCAGCCAGCCGCGGCCCGCGAAGTCGGCGAGCGCCTTGTTGACGGTCTCGCGGGAGGCGCCGACCAGCTGGGCCAGCTCCTCCTGGGTCAGGTCGTGGACGACGTGGATGCCCTCCTCCGACTGCACGCCGAAGCGGCGCGACAGGTCCAGCAGGGCCCTGGCGACCCGGCCGGGAACGTCGGAGAAGACCAGGTCGGACATCTGGTCGTTGGTCTTGCGCAGGCGCCGGGCGACCGCGCGCAGCAGCGCGGAGGCGACCTCGGGCCGGGCGTTCAGCCACGGCTGCAGATCGCCGTGGCCGAGGCCGAGCAGCTTGACCTCGGTAAGGGCGGTGGCGGTGGCGGTACGCGGACCGGGGTCGAAAAGCGACAGTTCGCCGATCAGCTCGCCGGGGCCGAGCACGGCGAGCATGTTCTCGCGGCCGTCGGGAGAGGTGCGGTGGAGCTTCACCTTGCCCTCGGTGACCACGTACAGGCGATCGCCGGGGTCCCCTTCGTGGAAGAGCGCGTCACCCCGCGCGAGGGTGACCTCTCCCATGGAGGCGCGCAGCTCAGCGGCCTGCTCGTCATCGAGCGCCGCGAAGAGCGGGGCGCGCCGCAGAACGTCGTCCACGAGTCTCTCCTTGTCGACATGCACAGGGGACCGACGTCCCCATGATGCCGGACGGTAAAACAGTGCGATCAATCACAAGTTTGACGCACCGGCCTGCCGAGCTGTGCGGCAGGGGTCCGATTGGGGACCTCTTCGCGGTGGCCGGGGCGGATGTCAGTGGGTGGGCTTAGGCTGGCCGGGTGTCCAATACGCCGGTGAGAGCACAGGGCAAGGGGGCCGGACGGGTGACCGCACCTCGTAATTCCGCTGTGGGCGAACAAGGGTCCGCTGAGTCGGCAGAAGCCGCGAAGCCGCATAAATCGGTCAAGGGCTCGAAGGGCGCCCGCCCCGAGTCCCGGCTCGCCCTCGTCCGCCGTGCCCGGCGCATCAACCGCGAGCTCGCCGAGGTGTATCCGTACGCCCATCCCGAGCTGGACTTCGAGAGCCCCTTCCAGCTGCTGGTGGCCACGGTCCTGTCCGCCCAGACCACCGATCTGCGGGTCAACCAGACCACCCCCGCGCTCTTCGCCGCCTATCCGACGCCCGAGGACATGGCGGCAGCCGACCCGGAGGCCCTGGAGCAGCTGATCCGGCCGACCGGCTTCTTCCGCGCCAAGGCCAAATCGCTGCTGGGCCTGTCCGCCGCCCTCCGTGACCGCTTCGGCGGCGAGGTCCCGGGCCGGCTCGAGGATCTGGTCACCCTGCCCGGTGTCGGCCGTAAGACGGCCAATGTGGTGCTCGGCAATGCCTTCGGGGTGCCGGGCCTGACCGTGGACACCCACTTCGGGCGGCTGGTGCGGCGCTGGAAGTGGACCGCCCAGGAGGACCCCGAGAAGGTCGAGGCGGAGATCGCCGCGCTCTTCCCCAAGAGCGAGTGGACGATGCTCTCGCACCGCATCATCTTCCACGGCCGCCGCGTCTGCCACGCCCGCAAGCCCGCGTGCGGCGCCTGCCCGATCGCCCCGCTCTGCCCGGCGTACGGGGAGGGCGAGACCGACCCGGACAAGGCGAAGAAGCTGCTGAAGTACGAGATGGGCGGCCAGCCGGGCCAGCGCCTGCGCCCGCCGTCCGACTACCCCGGCCGTCCCGCCGCCCCCCTGGGAGCCGCCGAGTGACGAGCACGTACGGCGGGGACGTGGAGGTCAGCGCCCATGGGCTGCCCGAGTGGCTGCTGCCGGTGGCGCGGCTGGCCGAGACGATCGAGCCGCGTCAGCTGAGCCGGTTCCTGCCGCCCCCGCAGGGCGGCGGCCGCCCCTCCGCCGTGCTGGTGCTTTTCGGCGAGGGCGCCGACGGCCCGGAGCTGCTCCTCATGGAGCGCTCCGGCTCGCTGCGCTCGCACGCCGGCCAGCCCTCCTTCCCGGGCGGTGCCCTCGATCCGGAGGACGGGGATCCGGACGAGGAGGGCCCGCTGCGCGCGGCGCTGCGCGAGGCCGAGGAGGAGACGGGGCTCGACCCCTCGGGGGTGCAGGTCTTCGCGGTGCTGCCGCGGCTCTACATCCCGGTGAGCGGTTTCGTCGTCACCCCGGTGCTCGGCTGGTGGCGCCGGCCCAGCCCGGTCGGGGCCGTGGACCCGGCCGAGACGGCCCGGGTCTTCACGGTTCCCGTGGCGGATCTCACGGACCCGGCGAACCGGGCCACGACCGTCCACCCCAGCGGCCACCAGGGGCCCGCCTTCCTGGTGGGATCCGCTCTGGTCTGGGGCTTCACCGCCGGAGTGATCGATCGCATCCTGCATTTCGCGGGGTGGGAGCGACCTTGGGACCGCGCCAAGCACGTCTCACTCGACTGGCGCGCGTGAGACGGTGTTCCGGTGAATGTGCTGGACATCCTGCTGCTGCTCGCCGCCGTATGGTTCGCGGTCGTCGGCTACCGCCAGGGCTTCGTCGTCGGCGTGCTGTCGGTGACGGGGTTCATCGGGGGTGGGCTGATCGCGGTCTATCTGCTGCCGCTCATATGGGACGGCACGTCCGGCAAGACATCCCCCGGCACGGTCGGTGCCGTGGTGGCGATCGTCCTGGTGATCGTGTGTGCCTCGGTCGGCCAGGCCGCCACCACTCACTTGGGAAACAAGCTGCGGCGGTACATCACCTGGTCACCGGCGCGCGCCCTGGACGCCACCGGCGGCGCGCTGGTGAACGTCCTGGCGATGCTGCTGGTGTCCTGGCTGATCGGCTCCCTGGTGGCGCAGACCTCGCTTCCCACCCTGGGCAGGGAGGTCCGTGACTCCAAGGTGCTGCTCGGGGTCTCCCGCGTCGTTCCGGACGAGGCGAACACCTGGTTCACCGACTTCTCGTCCGTGCTCGCACAGAACGGCTTCCCGCAGGTTTTCTCGCCGTTCGCCAACGAGCCGATCACCTCGGTGCCGCAGCCCGATCCCGCGCTCGCCCAGTCCCCGGTGGCCACGCGGGCGCAGGAGAGCATCGTCAAGGTCGTCGGCACCGCCCCCAGCTGCGGCAAGGTCCTCGAGGGCAGCGGCTTCGTCTTCGCACCGAACCGGGTCATGACCAACGCCCATGTCGTTGGCGGCGTCAGCGACCCGACCGTACAGATAGGCGGCGAGGGCCGGCTGTACGACGCCAAGGTCGTGCTCTACGACTGGAAGCGCGATATCGCGGTCCTCGATGTGCCCTCGCTGCAGGCCCCGGCGCTCCAGTTCGCCCAGGACGACGCGCGCTCCGGTGACGGCGCGATCGTCGCCGGGTTCCCGGAGAACGGCGCCTTCGATGTGCGCGCCGCCCGCGTCCGCGGCCGTATCGAGGCCAACGGTCCCGACATCTACCGCCGCTCCACCGTGCACCGCGATGTGTACTCGCTGTACGCGACCGTGCGGCAGGGCAACTCCGGCGGTCCGCTGCTCACCCCGCAGGGGCGGGTGTACGGCGTGGTCTTCGCCAAGTCCCTCGACGATGCCAACACCGGGTACGCGCTGACGGCGGACGAGGTGAGCGAGGACATCGAGAAGGGGCGTACGGCCGACCAGCCGGTGGACAGCCAGGGGTGTGCCCTCTAGCGCGGTGGCCGAGGGATATGCCCTCCGGAGCGGATGCGCCCGGCGGAGTGTGGCCCTCCAGAGCGGAGAGGCCCTCCAGAGCGGGGTGATCCGGTGTACCGAGCGTGCTACCAGGGGTTTCCGGTGTCGCCGGGGCCCCGGGCCGCGCCGGAGGTACTGCTAGCGGCTGCGTGGATGGCGCAACCGCGCCGAGACCCACCGGGCCCGGCGGCGGATGATGCGGGGAATCCCGAGGTTCGGGTCATGGCCTTGGGTAGGCCCGGAGCCGCCCCGCTCGGAAACACTCAGCGCGGCATTGGCGGTAGCGGCGGCCTGGGGGCCGCGGCTGTTTGGTGCGTCACGGTAGTCGTGCGTCCAGCCCATACCTCGGTGTCTGCCCCTGACCCAAGGTCCGTAATCGCCGGTGGCTGCGGCAATTGGCCTATGCTCCAGGCAATTGGCTGTTCGAAAAACAGATGTTCGCTCAACCGTCGTCGCGCGGTCGGAATGCGTACGACCGACGCCGTTCAGCGGTCGGGTTCGGGGTCCTTCAGCCAGTTGATCAGCTCAGAGGTGAAGGCCCGGGGGTCTTCCTCGTGCGGGAAGTGGCCGAGCCCGTCGAAGAGCCGCCAGCGGTAGGGGGCCTCGACATACTCCCCGGAGCCCGCCGCGCTGCGGGTCCGCATCACCGGGTCGAGTGACCCGTGCAGATGCAGGGTCGGGACCTGCACCGGCCGTTTCATTCGCCGGTTGAACTGGAAACCGTCCGGCCGTGCCAGCGACCGCACCATCCAGCGGTACGGCTCGATCGAGCAGTGCGCGGTCGAGGGGATGCGCATCGCCCGCTGGTAGACCTCCACGGCCTCGTCCTCGGGCAGTCGCGGCCCGGACCACTCCCGGATCAGCCGCCCCACGGCCGCCGCGTCGTCCGCGACCAGCTGGCGCTCGGGCAGCCAGGGCCGCTGGAAGCCCCACACGTGGGAACTGGCCGCGCTCTGCTTGACGTCCGCCAGCATCGCCGAGCGCCAGCGGCGGGGGTGCGGCATCGAGGCCACCGCGAGCCGCCGCACCAGCTTCGGTCGCATCACCGCGGCCGTCCACGCCAGGTATCCGCCCAGGTCATGGCCGACGAGCGCGGCGTCCGGCTCACCCAGCGAACGGATCACACCGGTGATGTCGAGGGCGAGGTTGGCCGGGTCGTAGCCCCTGGGCGTACGGTCGCTGCCGCCCACCCCGCGCAGATCCATCGCGACCGCGCGGTAGCCGGCGTCGGCAAGCGCGGGCAGCTGGTGCCGCCAGGTCCACCAGAACTGCGGAAAGCCGTGCAGCAGCAGCACCAGCGGGCCGTCACCCAGCTCGGCGATGTGGAAGCGCGCGCCGTTGGCCGCGACATCCCGGTGGGTCCAGGGGCCGTCGAGCCGTACGACCGACGCGGAGGTATCAGGGACGGTCATGCCGACGAGCGTGTCATATCCCGCACGGAGCGTCCGCCATTGCTCTCGGCACGCGGATGCGGCTTGACGCTCCCCAGCACGGCGGCGCTCTCCTTGGACGAGGCGATCGACCGCTTCGGGGCCTTGACCTTCTTGAACTTCAACAGCGCCAGCAGCCCCAGGATCCCGGCGAACAGCCAGTAGATACCGCCCACGATCAGAAAGCACCAGGCGAGGCCGAGGCCGGTCCAGGCGCGCATGCCGTAGGCGAGGGCGAAGCTCAGCACCGGCAGCGAGAACAGCAGCAGCACCCCGGCCGCCATCCCCGCGCCGCTGCCGACCGCGGCCTTCTTGGCCCCCACTCGGAGCTCGGCCTTGGCCAGCGCGATCTCGTCGTGCATCAGCGCCGACAGCTCGGTGGTCGCGGTCGCCACCAGCTGGCCGAGGCTGCGGTTGCCGCCGTCGTCGGCTGCGCTCATCGCCATCTCCCTCTGCTCTTGTGCGTCTTCGCTCGTGCTGCGCCGTCCGCGCTTGGTACGTCTCGCTTGGTACGTCGTCTGTGCTTGCTACGTCTTCTGCGCATTTCTGCGGGCGTCAAGCCTCTCAGATCATGCCGGACCATCGTCGCCGGAGTCGTTTGCGGCGGCCACTTCGGCAAGCCGCCGGTGCTCGGCGGCCTTTGCGTCGTGAATGGCGGCCATCCGCAGGTGGTATTCGGGGCTGTCCAGCTCATAGACGTCCGGGATGCCGTCCATGTCCTCGTCCCGTTCCTCCTCCTGGCACAGCCGCTGGTACGTGGTGTTGCGCAGCTTGAGGAGGATGCCGGCGAACAGGGCGGCCGTCAGGGAGCCGATGAGGACCGCCGCCTTGATTTCCCCGGCGAGCGTGGGATCGGCGGGGAAGGCGAGTTCGCCGATGAGGAGGGAGACGGTGAAGCCGATTCCGGCGAGGGCGGCCACGGCGACAACATCGGCCCAGGCCAGATCCTCGTTCAGCTCGGCTTTGGTGAAGCGGGCGGCGCACCAGGAGCCGCCGAAGATGCCGACGGACTTGCCCACGACGAGGCCGAGGACGACGCCGAGAGTCTCCGGGCTGGAGAAGACATCCGCCAGGGCGCCGCCGGAGAGCGGCACCCCGGCCGCGAACAGGGCGAACAGCGGCACCGCCACGCCCGCCGACACAGGGCGCAGCCGGTGCTCGACGCGCTCGGCGGGGGAGCGCTCCTCGCCCTCCCGTACGGTGCAACGCAGCATCAGGCCCATCGCGACGCCGGCGATGGTGGCATGCACACCGCTGGCGTGCATCAGCGCCCAGACCACCACGGCGAGCGGGAGATGGATCCAGGCCGTCCGGACGCCCTTGCGGTGCAGCAGCCAGACGAGGACGAGCGCGGCGACGGACAGGCCCAGGGCGATGAAGTTGATGTGCTGGGTGAAGAAGATCGCGATGATCAGGATGGCGCCGAGGTCGTCCACGACCGCGAGGGTGAGCAGGAAGGCGCGCAGCGCGGCGGGCAGGGCGGTGCCGAGCACGGCGAGTACGGCGAGCGCGAAGGCGATATCGGTGGCGGTCGGCACGGCCCAGCCCTCAAGGCTGCCGCCGCCGCTCGCGCTGACGGCGACATAGACGAGCGCGGGCACGGCCATGCCGCAGACGGCGGCGATCACGGGCAGCGCGGCCGCCTTGGGGTCCCGCAGCTCGCCCGCGACCAACTCGCGCTTGAGCTCGATACCGGCGACGAAGAAGAAGATCGTGAGCAGGCCCTCGGCGGCCCAGGAGGCGACCGAGAGGTGCAGATGCAGCGCCCGGGGGCCGAAGGAGAAGTCCTTGATGTCGCCGTAGAGGCCGCTGAGCGGGGTGTTGGCGAGGATCAGCGCCACGATGGCGGCCATGAGGAGGATCACACCGCCGACGGTCTCGGTGCGCAGCGCGTCGGTGACGAACGTCCGCTCGGGCAGCGGCAGGCGTCCGAGGAACTTGCGGCTGGTGGGCGCGGCCACAGGCGGGCCTCCTGGGTGGGTCGGTGGTGCGGATACACGTGTGGCGTATGCCGACCAGACTTCCCGGCGCTCCTGCCCCTCATCTTGTCGTAATTTTTATGCGACAGCCACCTGCGGCCATCACGGCGAGGGGCGCCCCCGCCTGGCGGGAACGCCCCTCGCTCATGTGGTGCTCATGCGGTGCCTGTCGCTGATGTGGCGCCTTTAGTGGCTGTGGCGCCTGTGGTGTGCCGGTCCTGGGGTGGGTCGGGTCAGTCCTCGCTGGGGGCGGAGGGCAGCTTGCTCTGGATCAGCTCCATGACGGAGGAGTCGGTGAGCGTGGTGACATCGCCCAGCGCGCGGTTCTCCGCGACATCGCGCAGCAGACGGCGCATGATCTTGCCGGAGCGGGTCTTGGGCAGCTCGGCCACCGGCAGGATCCGCTTGGGCTTGGCGATCGGGCCGAGCTGCTTGGAGACATGCGCCCGCAACTCCTCGACCAGGCCATCGCCCTCGGCCGCGCCGCCGCGCAGGATGACGAAGGCGCAGATGGCCTGGGTGGTCTGCGGGTCGGTGGCGCCGACGACCGCCGCCTCGGCGATCTTGGGGTGCGAGACGAGCGCCGATTCGACCTCGGTCGTGGAGATGTTGTGGCCGGACACCAGCATCACATCGTCGACCCGGCCGAGCAGCCAGATGTCGCCGTCGTCGTCTTTCTTGGCGCCGTCGCCCGCGAAGTAGCGCTTGTCGAAGCGGGACCAGTAGGTGTCCAGGTAGCGCTGGTCATCGCCCCAGATGGTGCGGAGCATGGACGGCCACGGCTCGGTGAGCACCAGATAGCCGCCATGGCCGTTCGCCACCTCATTGGCCTCGTCGTCCACGACGGTGGCGGCGATGCCCGGCAGCGGTACCTGGGCCGAGCCGGGCTTGGTCGCGGTGATGCCCGGCAGCGGGCTGATCATGATGCCGCCGGTCTCGGTCTGCCACCAGGTGTCGACGACGGGCGTGGTGTCCGCGCCGATGTGCTTGCGGTACCAGACCCATGCCTCGGGGTTGATGGGCTCGCCGACGGAGCCGAGGATGCGCAGCGAGGAGAGGTCGAACTTGGCCGGGATGTCGTCGCCCCACTTCATGCAGGCGCGGATCGCGGTCGGGGCGGTGTACAGGAGGGTGACCCCGTACTTCTGGACGATCTCCCACCAGCGGCCCTGGTGCGGGGTGTCCGGGGTGCCCTCGTAGAGCACCTCGGTGGCGCCATTGGAGAGCGGGCCGTAGACGATGTACGAGTGGCCGGTGACCCAGCCGACGTCCGCGGTGCACCAGAAGACGTCGGTCTCCGGCTTGAGGTCGAAGACGGCGTGGTGGGTGTAGGAGACCTGGGTGAGGTAGCCGCCGGAGGTGTGCAGGATGCCCTTGGGCTTTCCGGTCGTACCCGAGGTGTAGAGGATGAACAGCGGGTGCTCGGCGTCGAATGCCTCGGGGGTGTGCTGCTCCGGCTGGCGCTCCACGATCTCGTGCCACCAGACGTCGCGGCCCTCGTGCCAGTCCACCTCCTGGCCGGTGCGGCGGACGACCAGCACATTGCGCACGTTCTCGGTGCCGGGCCGAGTGAGCGCCTCGTCGACGGCGGGCTTGAGCGCGGAGGGCTTGCCGCGTCGGTAGCCGCCGTCCGAGGTGATGATGACGCGGGCATCGGCGTCCTGGATGCGGGTGGCGAGAGCGTCGGCCGAGAAGCCGCCGAAGACCACCGAATGCGGGGCGCCGATGCGGGCGCAGGCCAGCATCGCGACCACGGTCTCCGTGATCATCGGCATGTAGATGGCGACCCGGTCGCCCGACTGGACACCCAACTCGGTCAGTGCGTGGGCCGCTTGGGAGACCTCTCGCTGCAGCTCGGCATAGGTGAGGGAGCGGGTGTCGCCGGGCTCGCCCTCGAAGTGGAGCGCCACCCGGTCGCCCAGACCGTTCTCGACATGCCGGTCGACGCAGTTGTACGCCACATTGAGCTTGCCGTCGGCGAACCACTTCGCGAACGGCGGGTTCGACCAGTCGAGTGTCTCGGTCGGCGGGGTCGCCCATGACAGCCGACGGGCCTGCTCGGCCCAGAAGCCCAGGCGGTCCGCCTTCGCCCGCTCATACGCCTCGGCCGTGACATTGGCGTTCGCGGTCAGCTCGGCGGGCGGCGCGAAGCGACGCTCCTCCCGAAGAAGGTTGGCCAGGCTCTCGTTACTCACGACATCTCCCATTCCCAGGGTGTCCGTTGTGTCCCAGGCCATAGCTCATCAGCCAACGGCACACCCTGACAAGGGCTGTCGCCGAAAATTGGTTTAGACCTGTCATGGTCTATCTCACCGCCCCAGCTCCAGGGCCCCCTGGACGGGGCCGCCTCCCCGCTCCGTGATGCCGGAATGATCGCTTCCGGCCTGGGTGGGGGCCGGGGTGCCGACGCAGGCGGACAGGGGCGTGCCATGGTCCGGACGGACGGGCAGGAATCTCCCCGAGCCCGTGTCCAGGACGTACGCCTGCGCCTCCGCCACGTGGAAATACATGCCATGCAGTGCCAGCCCGCCCTCCGCCACCCGCCGTGCCACGCAGGCGTGGTCCATCAGATGGTCGAGCTGCTGTCGCACATTGACCAGCGCCAGCCGCTCCACATCGTCGGCGATCGGCCGGCTCGACAGGGCGACCTCGCCGCGCCCCAGTCGACCGATCCGCTCCATCCGCGCCAGCGCCGGTCCGCCGTGGCGCAGCCAGCGCTCCAGTGGCGAGCGCTCCAGCGGCGTCGGGTCGCCGCCGGCTGATGCCCCGGCGCCGGGCTGGGACGGCGGCCGGGTCGGCGCCGATGAGCCCAGCAGCGCATGCATCGCACCGCATCCGGAGTGCCCGCACACCGTGATGCTGCTGACCTTCAGCACCTCCACCGCATAGTCGATCGCCGCACCCACCGAGTCGCAGGAGCCATCGGCGCCCGATGGTGGCACCAGATTGCCGACATTGCGCACGGTGAACAGGTCGCCGGGGCCGCTGGAGGTGATCATGCTGGTCACCAGGCGGGAGTCGGCGCAGGTGAGGAACAGCTGGCTGGGTCGCTGCCCCTCTCGCGCCAGCCGGGCCAGCTCGTCGCGGACCAGCGGTGCCGTATGGCGCTGGAATGCGCTCACCCCGCCGAGCAGCTGACCGCCTACGTGCTCGTCGGCGCCCGAGGCCGCCGCGGCTGGACGGGTGCAGTGGTGATCACGCCAAGGTGTCCACGGCCGGCAGGCCCGGGCGCCGCCCGCTTCCACGATCCGCCGCGCCGGCCGTCCATCGGCCGTCGCCCGCCCGTAGCCCGAGGACCGGTGGAGCGCCGTGAGCAGAGTCACCGCGAGGAGGGCGGCCACAAGGGCCGCGACGGCGGCCGTGAGACCGGTTCGGAGCGAGGCGCCGCGGGCCAATGCGATGCCCAGTGAGGCCGGGGGGACGACCAGTGAGAGGGAGGCGGCGAACAGGAAGAGGATGGCCGAGGCGGAGAGATCTCCGGGTCTGCGGCGGCAGACCCGGTGGATCCCGTCCAAGAGCTTCAACATTCCCGTCTCCTCCGGGGCTTCGGTCGCGGATAGGGGCGCGGCCGTGGGTCACGGCGTACTGCGGTACTGAATCCCAAGTGTTAGTAAATGAATCGTAATGCTGAGTAAAGTCACTGGGAAGCCTTTTGGGAGAGAGGAGGCCGCTATTCCCCCTATAGGGTGAATAGTCATTTAAAACGCCTTGTCGTCCTCTGTCTTTTCCTCGGTCCGTGCGAGGTTGACTCCCATCCGGCCGGAACTCCTGGAAACAGCACGGACACGAGGGGCGAGGTGGCGGTATGCGAGCCAGGCGCTCTCCGTGCCGGTCGGCTGCTCAGGGGACTCCGCCCAGACCCATGGACCGAGCGGCACCGCGGGCCCGCGCCACGACAGTGACGGCCCTCAGAAGGGTCCGGGGGCACCGAACCACCCTGACAAGGCCCCGAAGGCGGTACGGCTCATCGGCGACGGATCGACCTCCGACACCGGCCCGCAGCCCCATCAGCCGAGGGCCGAGCGGCTTGGACCGGGCGAGAGACCACCGCAGTTCGTCGTCTTCTCCTGGGACGGCGCCGGCCAGGGCAGACACAAGCTGTTCTCCCACTTCCGCGCGGTCGGCAGGAAGTACGGCGCGACGATGACGTACTTCCTCAGCGGTGTGTACCTGCTGCCCGCGGAGAAGCGGTATCTCTACGATCCGCCCAAGCACCGGCGCGGCGCCTCGTCCATCGGCTTCAACGACGTCAAGGGCATCAAGGCCACGGTGGAGCAGCTCCGCGGCGCCTGGCTGGACGGCAATGAGATCGGCACCCACTTCAACGGCCACTTCTGCGGACGCAAGCGCGGAGTCGGCAGCTGGTCGGTGCGGCAGGGGACCAGCGAGATCCAGCAGGCCGAGTCGTTCGTCGAGAACTGGAAGACCAACTCCGGTCTGGAGCACGAGAGACCGCTCCCCTTCGACTACGGCAAGGAACTCATCGGCAGCCGTGCGCCCTGTCTGGAGGGGCAGAAGAAGCTGATCCGGGCGGCCGCGAAGCTGGGATGGCGCTATGACGCGAGCTCGCCCGGCGGGCTGCGGATCTGGCCTCGCAAGATCCACGGGATCTGGGACTTCCCGCTGCAGCAGATCCCCGTACCGGGCCGCTCGTTCGAGACGCTCTCCATGGACTACAACTTCCTCGCCAACAAGCCGCGCAAGAAGGCGGGCAAGCGGCCCAAGCGCTCCACCTGGGGCCGTCCGATGCGCGACGGCCTGCTCGCCGCCTTCGAGCGGGCGTACGAGGGCAACCGGGCGCCGCTGTTCATCGGCAACCACTTCGAGTCCTGGAACGGCGGAACGTATATGCGCGCCGTGGAGGACGTCATCAAGGAGGTGTGCCCGCGCAAGGGAGTGCGCTGCGTCTCCTTCAAGCAGCTGGCCGACTGGCTGGACGCGCAGAACCCCCGTGTCCTCGAGAAGCTGCGGGTGCTGGACGTCGGGAAGCGGCCGCCGGGCGGCTGGAAGGGCTACCTGGCCGCCGAGCAGGCCGTGCCCTGAGCGGGAGCAGCCGCCGAACCCTCCTCCGGCGTGAACTCCCGCAAAGCGAAGGCAGGGTCGACCTGGGCGGCCAGATCGGCACCCGTCTTCGCGTTCCCCCAGCTCTGCGCGTTCTTGAGGTGGAAGTGCACCATCTGACGGGTGTACCGCTGCCAGTCGCGCCGCTCGTACGAGGCGTCCACCGCGTCCCGCAGGGCCCGCAGCGCGTCGCGGTTCGTCTCCTCAAGCTCCTCGAACCGGGACGCACGACCCTTCTCCATCGCCCGGACCCAATTGGAGTGGCCGAACGCGACCAGGAGGTCATCGCCCACCTCCGCGCGGAGGAATTCCAGGTCGTCCGGGCCCTGCACCTTGTTGCCGACCACCCGGAGCGCCACATCGAAGTCGCGAGCGTACTCCTTGTACTGGCGGTAGACGGAGACGCCCTTGCGCGTGGGCTCGGCCACCAGGAACGTCATGTCGAAGCGGGTGAAGAGGCCGGAGGCGAAGGAGTCGCTGCCCGCCGTCATGTCGACGACGATGAACTCGCCGGGCCCGTCCACGAGATGGTTCAGGCACAGCTCGATCGCGCCGACCTTGGAGTGGTAGCAGGCGACACCGAGATCGGATTCGGTGAAGGGGCCGGTCGCCATCAGCCGCACCGCCCCGTCGTCGAGCCGCAGGGTGCGGGCGCATGCCTGGTAGACGGGGTTGTCCTCGCCGATCCGCAGCAGTCGCGACCCCTCGCCCGGCGGAGTGGTCTTGATCATGGTCTCGGTGGAGGCGATCCGGGGGTTCGTGCCGCGCAAGTAGTCCTTGATCAGCGGGAGATGGGCGCCCATGGCGGGCAGCGCGGCGGCCTCCGCCTCGTCGAGTCCGAGCGCAACGCCCAGATGCTGGTTGATATCGGCGTCGACGGCGACGACAGGGGCGTGGGCGGCGGCGAGATGGCGGATGAACAGCGACGACAGCGTGGTCTTGCCGCTCCCACCCTTGCCTACGAAAGCGATCTTCATGTTCACCTAGCGTAGGTGAGTGATCGCGGACCATGCGGGATTTACGTGAAGAACACCACTCCAACGAGGGGGGCCGGGTGCGGTGTGCGTAGTGTCGTACTCATGAGTACGTCAGCTGATCCGCTCGCCGCCCTGGCCGCGCTGCCCGGTGTTGCCGAGTCCGTGAACGCCGTAAGGAACGCGGTGGACCGGGTTTACGGACACCGGGTGATGCGCCGCCGCAGCAATGAGGTCACCTCCGAGGCGGCGTTGCGCGGGGCGCGAGGCTCCGCCGCGCTGGCCGGTGCGGACTGGGCGCTGGAAGAGGTGCGCCGCCGTACCGACTTCGGGGCCGAGGGTGAGCCGCGCACGGTAGGGGCGGCGCTGCGGCTGACCGCCGAGGCGGGGCAGTTGCTGAGCATCTGGCGTCAGTCGCCGCTGCGTGTTCTGGCCCGGCTGCATCTGGTCGCGGCGGGCGGGGTGGAGGGCGACGAGGGGGTCGGACGCCCCCGGCAGTCGGGTGAGCCGGTGGACGAGCCGCTGATCGGGTCCGATCTGCCGCTGCCGGACGCGGACGAGGTGGCGGGGCGGCTCGATGGGCTGGCCCGGCTGCTGCTCGCGGGCAGCGAGGCTCCGGCGCTGGTGACGGCGGCGGTGGTGCATGGTGAACTGCTCGCTCTGCGGCCCTTTGTCTCCCGCAATGGTCTGGTGGCGCGAGCGGCCGAACGGATCGTGCTGGTCGGCAGCGGCCTCGATCCGAAGTCGATCTGCCCGGCCGAGGTGGGGTACGCGGAGCTGGGCGTCGCGCCGTACATGGCGGCGCTGGAGGGCTATGCGTCCGGAACGCCGGAGGGCATGGCGGTGTGGATCGCACATTGCGGACGGGCGGTTGAGCTCGGGGTGCGGGAGTCCACGGCGGTCTGTGAGGCCCTGCAGCGCGGGGCGGCCTGACGCCCGACAAGAGTTGCGGCGGCACCCGTGGGTACCGCCGCTGGCACAGCTACCGGGTTACCATGCGTGCAATCTCATTCGCCCATCAGGTCGGGAACTTCTGCCCGTCACCTGGTGCGGCTGGCCCGTAATCGACGGGTCGACGTCGCGTGGGTGCTCAGCATCTGTGCTCGGTCCGTGGGGCCTTGGCGTCTGAGGGTTTCCTCCCGGATACCCCTGGTCTCGCGGGCCGTCGATTCCTTTGTACTCCTGCGAGAGGCCAAGCGGAACCCCTCGCCGCAGATCTTTGCTATAACCCCTAAACGCGGGCATAAAGGGCGCGGCGCCGATTGGTGTACCACACCAGCCCGGCAGTGGCGGCGGCCGCGCCGACGGCCGCAGCCACGGCGAGCACCGGGCGGGGTGGCATGGAGAGCGAGGGCCTGCGCTGCTTCAGCCGGACCGGGCGGTTGAAGGAGAGCACCGGCCAGCCGCGGGCCGCCGCCTCGCGCCGCAGTGCCCGGTCCGG
Source organism: Streptomyces sp. AgN23 (assembly GCF_001598115.1). NCBI lineage: Bacteria > Bacillati > Actinomycetota > Actinomycetes > Kitasatosporales > Streptomycetaceae > Streptomyces > Streptomyces sp. AgN23. Next base: position 5,217,487 of record NZ_CP007153.1, on the reverse strand, counting down.
GTTGACCGCATGAGGGTGGCCGACCGCCTCCAGCATCGGGAGATCGGTCGCCGAATCGCTGTAGGCGTAACAGCGTGACAAGTCGTAGCCCTCCGACTCCGCCAACTCGGCGATAGCCTCCGCCTTGGTCGGGCCATAGGCGTAGTACTCCACCTCTCCGGTGAACACCCCGTCCTCGACGACCAAGCGGGTGGCCACCACGCGGTCCGCACCCAGAAGCTCACCGATCGGCTCGACCACCTCCGCCCCGGAGGTGCTGACGATCACCACATCGCGGCCGGCGGTGTGGTGCTCCTCGATGAGCGAGGCGGCCTCGTCGTAGATGATGGGGTCGATCAGATCGTGCAAGGTCTCGGCGACGATCTCCTTCACCTGCTGGACATTCCATCCGCGGCAGAGCGCCGAGAGGTACGCGCGCATCCGCTCCATCTGGTCGTGATCGGCGCCCCCGGCGAGGAAGACGAACTGCGCATAGGCGGTACGTAGTACAGCGCGGCGGTTGATCAGACCACCCTGGTAGAAGGACTTGCTGAAGGTGAACGCGCTTGACTTCGCAATGACCGTCTTGTCCAGGTCAAAGAAGGCGGCTGTCCGGGGCAAGGAGTGGTTTTCCACGACGCCGAGCATAGGGCCCACCATTCGGCGTAAGCTCAGGCGCGTGGGTTTGCCTGAGAAGGCTCTCGGGTACACCATGGAAGTCACGGATCGTTCGCGACCGTGCTAACCCGGCCCGACTCCTCCCCCCCCCGAGTCGGCCGTGGGGACGACCCCCGCTCTCCCCCCCGGCGGGGGTCGTCGCATGTCCGGACGCATTTTCGGCGTTCTCACGAGATCTTGCTCCTCCCCCTCGGGCCCGTGTGGCCCCGCCTCTCCACAGCATGAGAGGTAACCGTGCGTAATCGCTAGGCTGCTCTCCGGAAGTCACTGCTTTAGGTGACTGGGATATTCACAAGTGATGAGTTGTCCACAGTTTTGGACCAAGATCCCCAAGATTTTCTGGATCGCAGCACGGTGATTCTCCGCGGTGCTCGCACTCGCTGTTCGCGGGAGTGAGAGCGCGTAACGGATATGGGAGGGGATCGTGGCTGCATCCATCACACCGGAACGCCCTTCGGCGGCCGAAGGACAACGGGGCAGACCGCTCATCGTCACCGAGGACGAGGAGCTTCTCGATGATCTGCTGCGGCTGTGCGCGGCGGCCGGAGCCGAACCGGAAGTGGCACATGGCGCACTCACCCGCCAGGGCAGTTGGGAGGCCGCTCCGCTGATTCTGGTCGGCGACGACTCGGCCGCCCGGCTGTGCGACCGGGCCCGCAGAGAAGGGGTGCTGCTCATCGGGCGCGATCTGGACGACCACGGCATCTGGCGGCGGGCGGTGGCGCTCGGCGCGGACAACGTGGCGTTCCTGCCCGATGCCGAGACCTGGCTGGTGGACCGGCTCGCCGATGTCGCCGAGGGCGTGGGCCGACAGGCCCTGACCATCGGGGTCATCGGCGGCCGCGGTGGCGCCGGCGCCTCCACTCTCGCCTGCGCCCTGGCGGTCACCGCGGCCCGCTCCGGTCGGCGCACCATGCTGATCGATGGCGATCCGCTGGGCGGCGGGCTCGATGTGCTGCTCGGCGGCGAGGGCGCGCAGGGGCTGAGATGGCCTGCCTTCGCCGAGTCGCGGGGACGGGTCGCCGGAAGCGCTCTGGAGGAGTCGCTGCCGGAGCTGCACGCGCTGCGGGTGCTCAGCTGGGACCGCGGCGATTCGGTCGTCATCCCGCCCTCCGCGATGCGGGCGGTGCTGGCCGCGGCCAGGCGGCGCGGCGGGGTCGTGGTGGTGGATCTGCCGCGCCGCGTCGACGACGCGGCGGCCGAGGCCCTGGCCCAGATCGACCTCGGGCTGCTGGTCGTCCCGGCGGAGCTGCGAGCGGTCGCGGCCGCCCACCGGGTGGCGTCCACGGTGGGCATGGTGCTGCGGGACCTGCGCGCGGTGGTGCGAGGCCCCTGCGGACCGGAGCTCGGCGACGAGGAGATCGCGGGGCTGCTCGGGCTGCCGCTGGCCGGACAGCTGCCGCCGGAGCCCGGCCTGGCGGACGCGTTCGAGGGCGGGGAGCCCCCGGGCGGCAGCCCCCGCGGACCGCTCGGCCGGTTCTGCGCGGAGTTCTGGGCGCGTGCCCTCGCCGACGAGGGAGGTGTCACCGCATGAGTGTCGTATCGCCGGATCTGCTGGACGCGGTGCGGCTGCGGCTCGCCGGGAGCGGCGCGGAGCCCACGCCCGCCCGGGTGGCGACGGCCCTGCGTGAGGAGGGGCGGCTGCTCGGCGACACCGAGGTGCTCGGGGTGGTGGAGGCGCTGCGCTCGGAGCTGGTCGGCACCGGGCCCCTGGAGCCGCTGCTGGCCGCCTCCGATGTCACGGACGTCCTGGTCACCGCCCCCGATGAGGTGTGGGTGGACCGGGGTTCGGGGCTGGAGCGCACAGCCGTCACCTTCGTGGACGCGGCCGCCGTGCGCAGGCTCGCGCAGCGGCTCGCCGCGGTGGCCGGGCGGCGGCTGGACGACGCCCGGCCGTGGGTGGACGCCCGGCTGCCGGATGGGACACGGCTGCATGCGGTGCTCCCTCCGGTCGCGGTCGGCTCGACCTGTCTGTCGCTGCGAGTGGTGCGCCCCCGGGCGTTCTCCCTCGCGGAGCTGGAGGCGGCGGGGACGGTGCCGCCGGGCGGCGCGCCTCTGCTGCGGGCCATGCTGGACGCCCGGCTGTCCTACCTGATCAGCGGCGGCACGGGCTCGGGCAAGACAACGCTGCTGAGCACCCTGCTGGGGCTGGTCGGCCCGCGGGAGCGGATCGTCCTCGCCGAGGACTCGGCCGAGCTGCGGCCCGACCACCCGCATGTGGTCCGGCTGGAGACCCGCCCTGCCAACCAGGAGGGTCGAGGCCAGGTCACCCTGCGGGATCTGGTGCGGCAGGCGCTGCGGATGCGCCCCGACCGGCTGGTGGTCGGAGAGGTGAGAGGCGCCGAGGTCACCGATCTGCTGGGGGCCTTGAACACCGGCCATGAGGGCGGCTGCGGCACCGTGCACGCCAATACGGCGGCCGACGTTCCCGCGCGGCTGGAGGCGCTCGGCTCGACCGCGGGTCTGGACCGGGCCGCGCTGCACAGCCAGTTGGCGGCGGCCCTGTCAGTCCTGGTCCATCTGGTGCGGGACCGCGGCGGGCGGCGCAGGATCGCCGAGCTGCATGTGCTGGACCGGGACCGGGCGGGCTTCGTCACAACTGTCCCCGCGGCCGTCTGGAGCCCGGAAGGCTTCGAACGGGCGGTGGGCTGGCAGCGGCTCCAGCGGCTGTGCGCACGGGGCGGAGGCGCGGCATGACGGGCGCGGGAGTGGACCAGGGGGCGCTGGCGCTGTGTGCCGCGATGCTGTGCGCGGGGGCGGCTGTATGGCTGCTCGCCGGGCGGGACCGGGAGGTGCGCCGGGTGAGGGTGCTGTTCGCGGGCGGCGGACCCGTCGAGCAGGCGAGGCCCGACCCGGTGCGGCGGCTGTCCGAGACGACCGCCTGGCTGCGGGAGCGCTGGCGGGTCGGGTACGGCGGGCGGATGGGGCGTGAGCTGCTGTGTCTGCCGGTCGGATGCGTGATCGCGCTGCTGGGCTCGTCGGTTCTGCCGCTGCTCGGGGCGGTGGTGGCCACTCCGGTCGTCGGCCGGTGGCTGCGGTCCCGGCGACGTGAGCGGGACCGCGTGCGGCGCGCCGCCGGGGTGATCGACCTCTGCGCCACCGTAGCGGGCGAGCTGCGGGCCGGGCGGCATCCCGGCGAGGCGCTGCTGGCGGTGGACCCGGGGCACCTGAGGGAGCGTTGGGGGCTGGTGACGGCCGCGGCCCGGTTCGGCGGTGAAGTGCCGGACGCGCTGCGGAGGGTGGCCCGGCTGCCGGGTGCCGAGGGGCTGACCGGGGTCGCGGCCTGCTGGCAGGTGGCGGTCGACGAGGGAGCGGGGCTGGCGGCGGGTCTCGACCGGGTGGCGGCGGCGCTGCGCGCCGAGCGGGACCAACGGGAGAGCCTGGACGCCAAGTTGGCGGGGGCCAAGGCCACCGCCGTCGCACTGGCGGTGCTGCCCGTCGTCGGGCTGGTGCTGGGCGGGCTGCTGGGCTCCAATCCGCTGCATGAGCTGCTGCACACCCCGACCGGGCTGAGCTGCCTCCTGGTGGGCGGCCTGCTGGAGTGGGCGGGCCTGGTGTGGACCGGCCGGATGGTGCGGGCGGCGCGCGAGCCGGGGCGGCCGGTGGCCGATGAGCGCTGAAGTTGTCCACAGCCTGGGGATTTCGCTGTCCTTCCTGGCGGCCGCCCTGTACACGGTGATGGCGATGGTCGAGGCCCATGGGGAGCGGGGCGTCCGACGACGGCTGGCGGCGCTGCTTCCGGGCGCGGAGGACGGGCGGCCGAGGCGGGCCCGGCCCGGGCGGCCGAGGAGGGCCCCGTGGCGGCGCTGGCGCGCCGGGGCCACTGCGGGCGCGCTGCCCCTCTGGGCCGCGCCGGGCGGCGCTGTGACGATCGCCGTCGTCCTCGTCGGAGGGCCGCCGGGGTGGGTGCTGGGGCTCACCGCGGCCTGGGGCCTCTGGCGCTGGCAGCGGCACCGCCGCGCGACGGCCGGGCGCTCCGGCCGTGACCGGCACCTCGAGGCCCTCGCCGCGCGCCAGATCCCGCTGGCCGCCGATCTGCTGACCGCCTGCCTGGCGGCCGGAGCGGGCCCGCGGAAGGCGGCGGAGGCGGTGGGAGGTTCGCTCGGCGGCCCGGTCGGCGAGCGGCTTGCCCAGACCGCGGCGGAGCTGCGGCTGGGAGGCGAACCGATCCATGCCTGGGGGCGCATCGGGGCTCTGCCCGGAGCGCAGGGACTGGCGCGCGCCCTGGAACGGGCCGGGACAACGGGCGCTCCGGCGGTGGAGCCGGTGTCCCGGTTGGCGGCCGAATGCAGGGCCGTGCAGGGGCGGGCGGCGATGAGACGGGCCGACCGCACCGGTGTGCTGGTCAACGCACCGCTCGCGGGCTGCTTCCTTCCCGCGTTCCTGCTGGTCGGCCTGGCCCCGGTGATGATCGGGCTGGCCCGCGGCCTGATGGGCGACGGCCCCTGAACACCGGCGAGACCACCAATCACACCAGCACCAACCACACCAGCGAACGACAGCGGCACGACAACAGCACGGCGAACGACGAACGACCAACGAGGCACCGCGGTCAGTGACACCGCGGAGAGGACAGGGGGCCGACATGGTGAAGCAGTGGTGGGTACGGCGGTACGCGGCGGCGCGTGCGAAGGCCGAGGCGGGCATGGCCACCGCCGAGTACGCAATGGGAACGATCGCGGCATGCGGTTTCGCCGCGGTGCTCTACAAGGTGGTGACCAGCGGGACCGTCAGCGGCGCGCTGCAGTCGGTCATCGGACGGGCGCTCGATGCGCAGTTCTGAGGCGCCGGGGACGGCGGAGCTGACGGGCCCGCGCGCCAGGAGCGGCGCGCGGGGCGTCCCAAGGCTCCGGGGCCTCGCAAGGACTCGGGGCGCCCCGAGAACCCCGGGCCTCCCGAGAACCCATGGCCTCCCGACGACCTGTGGCCTCCCACGGACCCAGGCAGTCCCGAGGGCCCGTGGCGTCCTAGGACACCGGGGCGCCCCGAGGACTCAGCGCACGGGGCGGGACAGCGGCTTTGTCACGGCGGAGACGGCGGTCGCGCTGCCGGTGCTGGCGCTGTTCGCCCTGACGTTGATCTGGGGGCTGATGGCCGCGGCCGCGCAGCTTCAGTGCGTGGACGCGGCCAGGGCAGGGGCGAGGGCGGCGGCGCGTTCGGAGCCGAGAGCGGACGCGATGGCCGCCGCCCGCTCGGCCGCACCCGATGGAGCGCGGGTCGAGCTGTGGCAGGAGGGAGACCTGGTGCGGGTGCGGGTCCGGACCCATGCCGTCGGTCCCGGCCCGCTGGCGGTGAATCTGCGCGGCGAGGCGGCCGCGCTCGCCGAGGACACGGTGGGCGCGGTGGACGCGGGTCGTGCGGCCCGGGAGGCGGTCCCGTGAGAAGGACGGACGACCGGGGGTCGGCCACCGTCTGGGCGGCGCTGGCCGCGACGGCCCTGTGCGCGGTGTTCGCGGCCGTACTGGCGGCCGGGCAGGCCATGGTGGCGCGCCATCGGGCGGGCGGAGCCGCCGACCTGGCGGCGCTCGCGGCGGCCGACCACGGCCTGGAAGGGGCGCGTACGGCGTGCGGTCTGGCCCGGCGGGTGGCCTCCGCCCAGGGGGCGCGCGTGGTGCGATGCGCCCTGAGCGGTGAGATCGCGGATCTCACGGCGGAGGTGCACACCGGCCCGTTCACCCTCCGGGCCAGGGCGCGGGCGGGGCCCGCGGGCACTCCCGTCACCGGACCGCCGTCGGCGCCGGGCGGTGGGGAGCGCTCACTCGGCGGCCGGCGGCTGCTCCGCGGCCCCGGCGAGCAGGGTGGTCAGCAGGCGGATGGCGGCCTTCTTGTCCAGCGGGTCGTTGCCGTTGCCGCACTTGGGCGACTGGATGCAGGACGGGCATCCCGCCTCGCACTCGCAGGCGGCGATCGCCTCGCGGGTGGCGGCCAGCCAGCGGGCGGCGGTGTGGAAGGCGCGCTCGGCGAAGCCCGCGCCACCCGGATGCCCGTCGTACACGAAGACGGTCGGCAGCAGTGTGTCGGGATGCAGCGGGACGGACACCCCGCCGATGTCCCAGCGGTCACAGGTGGCGAAGAGCGGCAGGATGCCGATCGAGGCGTGCTCGGCGGCGTGCAGGGCGCCGCCGAGGGCCTGGGGGTGCACCCGGGCCTCCTCGAGCTGGTCGTCGGTGACCGTCCACCACACGGCCCGGGTGCGCAGGGTGCGCGGCGGAAGGTCGAGCTTGGACTCGCCGAGGACCTCACCGGTGATCAGCTTGCGGCGCAGAAAGGAGACCACCTGGTGGGTGACCTCGACCGAGCCGAAGCACAGCCGCGCGTCCCCCCAGGGGATCTCGGTGGTGGTCTCCAGGATGGAGATCGCCGTGGTGTCGCGGGCCGTGGTCGAGTAGGGCGGAGCGGCCTCTTCCACCAAGGCGACCGAGTCGTCGAGGTCGAGCTGCCTGACGAGATAGCTCCGGCCCTGATGGAGGTGGACGGCGCCCTCGTGGACGGTGGTGTGGGCCGCCGCGGCGTCCACGGTGCCCAGGAGCCGTCCGGTCGCCGCCTCCACGACCTGGACCGGGCTGCCGCCCGCCCCGCGGATGTCGGTGAGGTCGGCGGCGCGCTCACGGCGGGTCCAGTGCCAGGCGGTCGCCCGGCGTCGCAGCAGCTTGCGCTGCTCCAGCTGCGGCATCAGTTCCTCGGTGGCGGGGCCGAAGAGCTTCAGGTCCGGCTCGGTGAGCGGAAGCTCGGCCGCGGCCGCGCACAGGTGCGGCGCGAGGACGTACGGGTTGTCCGGGTCCAGGACGGTGGACTCCACCGGCTGCCGGAAGAGGGCGTCCGGATGGTGGACGAGATACGTGTCCAGCGGGTCGTCCCTGGCGACCAGGATCGCCAGGGCCCCTTCGCCGGTGCGCCCGGCCCGCCCGGCCTGCTGCCACAGGGAGGCGCGGGTGCCGGGGTAGCCCGCCACGACCACCGCGTCCAGCCCGGCGATGTCCATCCCCAGCTCCAGGGCGGTGGTGGCGGCGAGCCCCAGCAGCTCACCGGAGTGAAGGGCCTTCTCCAGGGCGCGGCGCTCCTCGGGGAGATAGCCGCCGCGATAGGCGGCGATCCGGTCCGGCAGCGAGCGGTCCACCTCCGCGAGCCGCTCCTGGGCGATGAGCGCGATGAGCTCCGCGCCTCGCCGGGAGCGCACGAAGGTGACCGTACGGACGCCCTGGACGGCCAGGTCGGTGAGCAGGTCCGCGGATTCGGCCGTGGCCGTACGGCGCACAGGGGCGCCCTGCTCGCCGTGGAGCTCGGTCAGCGGCGGTTCCCAGAGGGCGAAGACGACCTCGCCGCGGGGCGAGCCGTCCTCGGTGATCTCCACGACGGGCACGCCGGTCAGCCGGCTCGCGGCGACCGCCGGGTCGGAGGCGGTGGCCGAGGCGAGCAGGAACACCGGCGAGGAGCCGTAGCGGGCGCAGACGCGGCGCAGCCTGCGCAGCACCTGGGCCACATGGGAGCCGAAGACACCCCGGTAGGTGTGGCATTCGTCGATCACCACATAGCGCAGCGCCCGCAGGAAGGAGGACCATCTGGGGTGGCCGGGCAGGATGCCGCGGTGGAGCATGTCGGGGTTGGTGAGCACATAGTTCGCGTACTGGCGGACCCACTCGCGCTCCTCCACGGGCGTGTCGCCGTCGTAGACCGCCGCCCGGATGCCGGTCCCCAGCGGGGCGGTGAGGCCGGCCACCGCGCGGCGCTGGTCGGCGGCCAGCGCCTTGGTGGGGGAGAGGTACAGGGCGGTCGTCCCCCGCCCGTTGGGCTCCTCCGAGCCATCCAGCAGGGTGCTGAGGACGGGGGCCAGATAGGCGAGGGACTTGCCGGAGGCGGTTCCGGTGGCCACGACCACGGAATCCCCGCGCAGCGCGTGTTCGGCCGTACGCGCCTGGTGAGCCCACGGGCGATCGATGCCGGCCGCGCGAATGGCGTTGATCACTTCCGGCCGGATCGCCGAGGGCCAGTCGGCATGGGTTCCCGGACGCGGGGGCAAGTGCTCCGTATGAGTGATGCGCGCGCCCCGGCCCGCCCCGGTGCTCAGCCGACCGAGAACGGCCCGGGGTGAGGGGTGTATGCCCGCCTGCCGCGGGATTTGGTCGTGGGCCATCGACACCGAGTGTGTCACTGGTCTGACGGACAATGGTCTCAAGGCGTCGTGCACGCCTGCTGGTAAGTGATTGAATGCCATCGCGGCTGCCGATCCATGGGGGGCGACCGCTCGATGCAAGGTGCTGGAGGATCCGTGGACCTGTCCCTGTCGACTCGGACCGTCGACGACCGCACGGTCGTCGAGGTCGGTGGCGAGATTGATGTATACACCGCGCCCAAGCTGCGCGAGCAGCTGGTCGAGCTTGTCAACGACGGCAACTACCACCTGGTCGTCGACATGGAGGGCGTCGACTTTCTCGACTCCACCGGACTCGGCGTGCTCGTCGGCGGGCTCAAGCGAGTGCGGGCCCACGAGGGCTCGCTGCGCCTGGTCTGCAACCAGGAGCGCATTCTGAAGATCTTCCGCATCACCGGCCTGACCAAGGTGTTCCCGATTCACACCTCGGTCGAGGACGCTGTCGCGGCGACCGACTGACAAGATCGCCGAAGGAAGACACAGAAGGGGGTTCCGGGCGGCGTACGCCCGGCCCTCCCGATAAGCACGCCCATACGCCCGAGGGGGATGGCATGGCCACCGTCGAACTCCGCTTCAGCGCGCTGCCTGAGCACGTCAGGACCGCTCGTCTTGTCGCGGCCGCCGTGGCGCGTCGGGCGGGGGTGGATGAGGCCGTGCTCGACGAGGTGCGGCTCGCGGTCGGCGAGGCGTGCACGCGTGCGGTCGGGCTCCACCTGAGCAATGGGGTGGAGGCACCGGTGCGGGTGTCGCTGACCGAGGAGGAGAAGAAGTTCTCCATCGAGGTCGGTGACGAATCCCCGACCTCGGCGACCCTGGCGTCCGGCTCCCATCCGGAGATGGACGACGAGGCCGAGGGCGAGGACGAGATGGGTCTCGCCGTCATCAGCGGGCTCGTCGACGATGTCGAGGTGACGACCAGCGAGTCCGGTGGAGTGATCCGGATGAGCTGGCCGACGTCACCCCAGCCTCTGGTGTCCTAGCCCCACTGGGCTGGGTCCTGCCCCACAGCGCCGGGTCCTGCCTCATAGCGCCGGGCCCTGCCCCACTGGGCTGGGTCCTGCCTCGCCGCGCCGGGCCTTGCTCGCAGTGGGCTGTGTGCTGCTCCCGTTGGTCGGGTCCTGCTCGCAGTGGGCTGGGCCATGCCCCAGTCGGTTCGGGTCCTGCTACGTCCGGCTGCGTCGCGCTCTCTTCGGTTCGGGCTCTGCTCGCGCCGGGCTGAGTGCTGTTCGCACCGGCTGCTGCGTCCTGCCGGCGCCGGGCAGGCCCTCTTCACCCCGGCTCGGGGCCGGGAGTGGTCCCCGCTCGTCCTGATCGCCGAAGCCGGGTCCCTCGTGAGGGTCATCTGTCCGTCATCCCTCCTCCGGCCCGCAAGACCCGCTGGAACCCACCGAACCGGCTGTTTCATGATCGCCGGTCCGGCTCTTGGCATGCTCGCGCCCGGTCGGCCGCATGGTCCCGGCACACCTCTCGGCGCGCGCTTTCTCGATCTCTGGCTTAGGCTCTGAACAGCGCTTTTCTCGACGACGCATGATTGTCGCTAGATCATCTATATAGATCATTTGTAGAGATCATTTTACATCCGTCAGTGAATTGTCGACCTTCCTTCTTCCGAAGGAATTCATACCGCCAAACCAATTGATCTTCGCTGGTGCGGGCGAATTCCCATTCCGGCGCCCTGTTTTGATCGTGTGACGCTCCCTACAATCCGTCCACATCTCGAGCTCAGGACGCCTGAGCGCGGCGGCTCTTCTGCGGTCGCAGAACTGCTGCGCGCCCATGTGCCAAACGTCAAGGAGGACGAATGGCGGGGCCTCTCACCCCTCATCAGCTGGACCTCACCCCAACCCTGGCCGCCGCAGAGCTGACCGACGACAACCGTGTGATCGTGCTGGTGATCGCCGCCGTCGCGGTCGCGGCGCTCGCGGTCGCGGTGGTCCTGGTGCGACAAGTCCTCGCGGCGGGCGAGGGCACGGACAGTATGAAGAAGATCGCCGAGGCCGTTCAGGAAGGCGCCAATGCCTATCTGGCCCGGCAGTTGCGCACCCTCGGCGGATTCGCCGTGGTGGTGTTCTTCCTGCTCATGCTGTTGCCGGCGGACGACTGGGCGCAGCGCATCGGGCGCTCGGTGTTCTTTCTGATCGGTGCGGCATTCTCGGCAGCCACCGGCTATATCGGGATGTGGCTCGCGGTGCGCAGCAATGTGCGCGTCGCCGCCGCCGCCCGTGAGGCCACCCCCGAGCCCCCCACCACACCCGTCAATGGCGATTCGGCCGCTTCCACACCCGGTAAGCCGAGCGTGGATCTCACGGCCGTCTCGCACAAGGCGATGAAGATCGCTTTCCGTACCGGCGGTGTGGTGGGCATGTTCACCGTCGGCCTCGGACTGCTGGGCGCCTCCTGCGTGGTGCTGGTCTACGCGGCCGACGCACCCAAGGTGCTGGAGGGCTTCGGGCTCGGCGCCGCGCTGATCGCGATGTTCATGAGGGTCGGGGGTGGCATCTTCACCAAGGCCGCCGACGTCGGCGCCGACCTCGTCGGCAAGGTCGAGAAGGGCATCCCCGAGGACGACCCGCGCAACGCCGCCACCATCGCGGACAACGTTGGCGACAACGTCGGTGACTGCGCCGGTATGGCCGCCGACCTCTTCGAGTCGTACGCCGTCACCCTGGTCGCCGCGCTGATCCTCGGCAAGGCGGCCTTCGGCGACTCGGGGCTGGTCTTCCCGCTGCTCGTTCCGGCCATCGGCGTGATCACCGCCATGATCGGGATCTTCGCCGTGGCTCCGCGCCGCGCCGACCGCAGCGGTATGAGCGCCATCAACCGCGGCTTCTTCATCTCGGCCGTGATCTCGTTGGCGCTGGTGGCGGTGGCGGTCTTCATCTATCTGCCGTCCAGTTACGCGGATCTCGACGGGGTCACCAACCGCGAGATCCTCGGCCACAGCGGTGACCCGCGGGTCCTCGCGCTCGTCGCCGTCGCCATCGGCATCGTGCTGGCCGCGCTCATCCAGCAGCTCACGGGCTACTTCACCGAGACGACCCGGCGTCCCGTGCGCGACGTCGGCAAGACCTCGCTGACCGGTCCGGCCACGGTGGTGCTCTCCGGTATCTCGCTCGGTCTGGAGTCGGCCGTCTACTCGGCGGTGCTGATCGGGCTGAGCGTCTACGGCGCCTTCCTGCTCGGCGGCACCTCGATCATGCTGGCGCTGTTCGCCGTCGCGCTCGCCGGCACCGGCCTGCTCACCACGGTCGGTGTGATCGTAGCGATGGACACCTTCGGTCCGGTCTCCGACAACGCCCAGGGCATCGCCGAGATGTCCGGCGATGTCGAGGGTGCGGGCGCGCAGGTGCTCACCGACCTCGACGCGGTCGGCAACACCACCAAGGCCATCACCAAGGGCATCGCCATCGCGACGGCGGTGCTCGCCGCGGCCGCGCTCTTCGGCTCGTACCGCGACGCCATCGCGGAGGCCGTGAGCGATGTGCACACCTCCGTGGCCGGGGAGATGAATCTGAACCTGGACATCTCGCAGCCCAACAACCTCGTGGGCCTCGTCCTCGGCGCCGCCGTCGTCTTCCTCTTCTCCGGGCTGGCGATCAACGCGGTGTCGCGGTCGGCCGGAGCGGTGGTCTTCGAGGTGCGGCGGCAGTTCCGCGAGAAGCCCGGGATCATGAACTACAGCGAGAAGCCCGAGTACGGCCGGGTCGTCGACATCTGCACCAAGGACGCGCTGCGCGAGCTGGCCACACCGGGTCTGCTCGCCGTCCTGGCGCCGATCGCCGTCGGCTTCACCTTCGGGGTCGGCGCGCTCGGTTCGTTCCTGGCGGGCGCGATCGGCACCGGCACGCTGATGGCCGTCTTCCTCGCCAACTCCGGCGGCGCCTGGGACAACGCCAAGAAGCTGGTCGAGGACGGTCATCACGGCGGTAAGGGGAGCGAGGCGCATGCGGCGACGGTGATCGGCGACACGGTCGGCGATCCCTTCAAGGACACCGCGGGCCCCGCGATCAACCCGCTGCTGAAGGTGATGAACCTGGTGGCGCTGCTGATCGCCCCGGCGGTGGTGAAGTTCTCCTACGGGGACAACGCCAGCCCTGGGCTGCGTGCGGTCGTCGCCGGGCTCGCCGTCGCGATCATCGTGGCCGCGGTCTACATCTCCAAGCGGCGCGGAATCGTCGTGGGTGACGAAGACAACTCCGAGCGCGTGGCGAAGTCAGCCGACGCGGCGGTGGTGTCCTAGCCCCGGAAGGGCCCCGGGGGCCGGGAAAGCCCCTGCGACATGCGGGCGGGCGGTGTGCGACAGCACATCGTCCGCCCGTGTCCCTGTCCGGGGTGTCCCGTCCGCTCGATGAGGCCATGTCCACAACGAGCGGGGTGCAAATGGCTACAAAAGGATCGATACGGGGCGCTCGCCGGGTGGGCCTCGCCGGATGGACGTGTATGTTCCGGGGCCGAGAGCCATGGAAGGGACCAATCCGGTGAACAAGAAGCTTGTGGCTGCACTGTCCGGCGGTGCGGCACTCGTACTGGCGCTGACCGGCTGCGGGGGCGGCGATGAGGACAAGAAGGTCGACGACTGGGCCAAGTCGGTCTGTGACGAGGTGCAGCCTCAGCTGAAGAAGATTCAGGGCGCCAACACCGCGATCCAGGGTGCCGCCGACGAGCAGGACTCCAAGAAGCTGCAGCAGACGGACTCCAAGGCGTTCCAGGAGATCTCCGAGTCCTACGGGGCACTCGCCAAGGCCGTGAACAAGGCGGGCCCCCCGCCCGTCGACAACGGCGACAAGACCCAGCAGCAGGCGGTCAGGGAGCTCAACGCCACCTCGGGGGCGTACACGAAGCTGAAGACGTCCGTCGACAAGCTGGACACCTCGGACAAGTCGAAGTTCGCCCAGGGGCTCAAGGGCGTCGCCGACGACCTCGACAAGCTCAGCAAGTCGGGTGACCAGGCCCTGCAGAAGCTGCAGGAAGGAAAGGTCGGCTCGGCGATGGCCAAGCAGTCCGGCTGCCAGAAGCCGAAGACGACCGGTGGCGCCACGGCGCAGTCCTGACGGGCTGCCCGGGGCTGCTCGAGGCCGTGCCGGTCTCTGCCGCCAGGGGGCAACGCCGCCACCTCGCGGTCCCTTTGTCGGCTCGTCAGCCTGGCCGACGCGGGCGATGTCGTCCCGATGCCGACTGTCGTCGCCCGCTGTCGGTGGTTGCCCCGACAATGGGGGCGTGAGTACGCACCAGCCTCCGTTCCGTCTCCCCGTCGCCGACCCCGAGCGCACCGCCCGCCTTCGTGAGGCGCTGTCGGCCGCCTCCTTCACCGCCGATGGTCTGCTGGATCTGCTCGGCTCGTCCGCCTACGCGGCCCTGGCGCGCGGCGAGACCGTCCCGGCGCTGCGCGCCACCCGGAGCGAGAGCAGCCCGCTGGAGACCCTGGTGCGGCTCTTTCTGCTGCAGCGGCCCGTGGCGTACGAGCGGGCGGCCGCGGCCCTGCCTGCCGAGGACTGCCTCGCCGATGGCTGGCTGGTGCGCGAGGGCGACGAGGTGCGCGCGAGCGTGGATGTGCGGCCTTACGGCGGCCCCGAGGGCCAGGAGTGGTGGATCGTCTCCGACCTGGGCTGCGCGGTCGGCGGCGCCGGAGGGATCGGGGGCCCGGGCGGCGCGCGCGGCCGTGAGGACCGCTCCCGGCTCGTCCTCGGGGTCGGCGGCGCGTCCACCACGCTCGCCGGTCTCACCGTGCCCGCGCCCGTGGGCCGGGTCCTCGACCTCGGCACCGGTTCCGGTATCCAGGCACTGCACGCGGGCCGCCACGCCACCCGGGTCACCGCCACGGACCGCAATCCGCGAGCCCTGGCCATCGCCCGGCTGACCCTCGCCCTGTCCGGGGCGCAGGAGCCGGATCTGCGGGAGGGATCGCTGTTCGAGCCGGTCGGGGAGGAGACGTACGACCTGATCGTCTCCAACCCGCCCTTTGTGATCTCCCCCCGCTCCCCGGAGGGCAGTGAGCTGGTCTACCGGGAGGGCGGGATGTCCGGGGACGACCTGTGCCGCACGCTCGTCCAGCAGTCCGCCGGGCACCTCGCCGACGGCGGCTGGTGTCAGCTGCTGGCGAACTGGCAGCACATCGAGGGGGAGGACTGGCGCGAGCGGGTGGCCTCCTGGGTCCCGTCCGGCTGTGACGCGTGGATCGTGCAGCGCGAGGTGCAGGACGTCACCCAGTACACCGAGCTGTGGCTGCGCGACGCCGGTGAGCATCTGGCCGGCCTCGAGGCGTACGCGGCGCGCTACGACGCGTGGCTGGACGAATTCGAGGCGCGGAAGACCAACGCCGTCGGCTTCGGCTGGATCACCCTGCGCAAGTCCGGCGCCGACCGGCCCTCGGTGACCGTGGAGGAGTGGCCCCATCCGGTCGAGCAGCCGCTGGGGGGCGAGGTCATGGCCCACTTCGACCGGCAGGACTTCCTGCGCACGCATGACGACGCGGCGCTGCTGACCGCCAGCTTCCGGCTCGCGGACGAGGTCGTCCAGGAGCAGGTGGGCCCGCCCGGGGCCGAGGACCCCGAGCATGTGGTGCTCAGGCAGTACCGGGGGATGCGGCGCGCGACGACGGTGGACACGGTCGGGGCGGGTTTCGCGGGTGTGTGCGACGGCACACTGAGCGCGGGCCGGATCCTGGACGCCATCGCCCAGCTGCTCGGGGAGGACCAGGTGGTGCTGCGCGACCGCACCCCGCAGTCCATCCGGCTCCTGGTCGAGCAGGGATTTCTGCGGCCGGTCGGCGACGACGGCATAGAGGCGCGATAGAGCGCGCGGGGCGGGTGCTGGGGGCGTACGCCGGTGGTACAGCGCCCTCCTCCGCGCCCCCGTATGGCAGAAAGCTGCCGCCGGAGCGCACAAGAGGCCGCCCGGGACACGGGCCGTATGAGGCGACGCGCGCTGTTCACCCGGGGTTCGCGCTCACGCCTCCCGTGGGTGCCACGCTCCCCGCATGGAGAGCGGACCTGCGATCTTCACCGGAACGGCATTCGTGTTGTTCGGCGCCGCGCTGCTGCTGTGGACGGCGGCGCGCCTGAGGCTGCGCGCGCCGGTGGCACATGGTGTGAGTCCTGTCGCTTCCGCGGCGCTCTCCGTTCTCTTCGGCCTCGCCGCGCTCGGCGGCGGAATCTGGTGCCTCGGTTACGCCTGACAGGGCCTTCCGCGCTGCCTCGTGCCGGGTCCGGGCGGCAGACAGGTCGGTTGTCGGGTTACCGTTCGAGTGGCGTTGCGGGCTTTTTCCGTTTGACACGGGGGCGGGATGTACCGTCACACTCCGCAGCGTCACCGTAGAGGGAGGCCGTGTGAGTGTTACCCACGCGGCGCCGCCCGTTCACCGAGCGTCGACCGGAGAGAAGAGCCAAGTTGTCCCCGACCACCAGCGAGACCGCGCAGGGCGGCCGCCGACTCGTCATCGTCGAGTCGCCTGCCAAGGCGAAGACGATTAAGGGCTACCTCGGCCCGGGCTACGTGGTCGAGGCCAGCGTCGGGCACATCCGGGACCTGCCGAACGGTGCGGCCGAGGTCCCCGACAAGTACACCGGCGAGGTCCGGCGGCTCGGCGTGGACGTCGAGCACGACTTCCAGCCCGTCTATGTGGTCAACTCCGACAAGAAGAGCCAGGTCAAGAAGCTCAAGGAGCTGCTCGCCGACTCCGACGAGCTCTTCCTGGCCACCGATGAGGACCGCGAGGGCGAGGCCATCGCCTGGCACCTCCAGGAGGTCCTCAAGCCGAAGGTCCCGGTGCGCCGGATGGTCTTCCACGAGATCACCAAGGACGCCATCCGGGCCGCCGTGGCCAACCCGCGCGAGCTGAACCAGCGCCTCGTCGACGCCCAGGAGACCCGCCGCATCCTCGACCGCCTGTACGGCTACGAGGTCTCGCCGGTCCTGTGGAAGAAGGTCATGCGCGGCCTGTCCGCGGGCCGGGTCCAGTCCGTCGCCACCCGTCTCGTCGTCGAGCGCGAGCGCGAGCGCATCGCCTTCCGCTCCGCCGAGTACTGGGACCTCACCGGCACCTTCGCCACCGGCCGCGCCGGTGACGTCAGCGACCCCGGCACCTTCGGTGCCCGCCTTACGGCCGTCGACGGCCTCCGGGTCGCCCAGGGGCGCGATTTCACCTCGCTCGGCCAGCTCAAGGACGGCGTCAACGTCCTGCAGCTGGACGAGGCCGGCGCCCGCTCCCTGGCCACGGCTCTCGCGAACACCTCCTTCACGGTGCGCTCGGTCGAGTCCAAGCCGTACCGCCGCTCGCCGTACGCGCCGTTCCGTACGACGACGCTGCAGCAGGAGGCCAGCCGCAAGCTGGGCTTCGGGGCCAAGGCCACCATGCAGGTCGCGCAGAAGCTGTATGAGAACGGCTACATCACCTATATGCGTACGGACTCCACCGTCCTGTCGGACACGGCGGTCACGGCGGCCCGGGCGCAGGTCACGCAGCTGTACGGCGCCGACTATCTGCCGGACAAGCCGCGCACCTACGCGGGCAAGGTCAAGAACGCCCAGGAGGCGCACGAGGCCATCCGCCCCTCGGGAGACCGTTTCCGCACCCCGGCTGAGACCGGCCTCACGGGCGACCAGTTCCGGCTCTACGAGCTGATCTGGAAGCGGACCGTCGCCTCCCAGATGAAGGACGCGATCGGCAACTCGGTCACCGTCAAGATCGCCGGGCAGGCGAGCGACGGCCGGGACGCCGAGTTCTCCGCCTCCGGTAAGACGATCACCTTCCACGGCTTCATGAAGGCCTACGTGGAGGGCGCCGACGACCCGAACGCCGAGCTCGACGACCGCGAGCGCCGGCTGCCGCAGGTCACCGAGGGCGACCGGCTCTCCGCCGAGGAGATCACCGCCGACGGCCACGCGACCAAGCCCCCGGCCCGCTACACCGAGGCGTCGCTGGTCAAGGAGCTCGAAGAGCGCGAGATCGGCCGCCCCTCGACCTACGCCACGATCCTGGGCACCATCCTCGACCGCGGCTATGTCTTCAAGAAGGGCACCGCGCTCGTGCCCTCCTTCCTGAGCTTCGCCGTGGTCAACCTGCTGGAGAAGCACTTCGGCCGGCTGGTCGACTACGACTTCACCGCCAAGATGGAGGACGATCTCGACCGCATCGCGCGCGGCGAGGCCGAGGCCGTGCCGTGGCTGAAGCGCTTCTACTTCGGCGAGGGCGCGCAGGCCGGCGCCGCCGAGGCCGGGAACGGCGACGGCGACCACCTCGGCGGCCTCAAGGAGCTGGTCACCGACCTGGGCGCGATCGACGCCCGGGAGATCTCGTCCTTCCCGGTGGGCGACGGCATCGTGCTGCGCGTCGGCCGCTACGGGCCGTACGTCGAGCGCCCGACGGAGATCGAGGGCGGCACCGGCCGGCGTGCCGACGTCCCCGACGACATGCCGCCGGACGAGCTGACCGTGGAGTACGCGGAGGAGCTGCTCGCCAAGCCGAGCGGTGAGTTCGAGCTGGGCCCCGACCCCGAGACCGGTCGCATGATCGTGGCCAAGGACGGCCGCTACGGGCCGTACGTCACCGAGGTGCTCCCCGAGGACACTCCCAAGACCGGTAAGAACGCCGTCAAGCCGCGCACCGCGTCCCTCCTCAAGTCGATGTCCCTGGACACGGTGACCCTGGCGGACGCGCTCAAGCTGATGTCGCTGCCGCGTGTGGTCGGCGCCGACCCCGAGGGTGTGGAGATCACCGCGCAGAACGGCCGCTACGGCCCGTACCTGAAGAAGGGCACGGACTCGCGGTCGCTGGAGAGCGAGGAGCAGCTCTTCACCATCACGCTCGAGCAGGCGCTGGCGATCTACGCCCAGCCCAAGCAGCGGGGCCGGGCCGCGGCCAAGCCGCCGCTGAAGGAGCTGGGCACCGACCCGGTCAGCGAGCGGCCCGTGGTGGTGAAGGACGGCCGCTTCGGCCCGTACGTCACGGACGGCGAGACCAACGCGACGCTGCGCCGCGACGACGAGGTGGAGACCATCACGCCCGAGCGCGGCTTCGAGCTGCTCGCCGAGAAGCGCGCCAAGGGCCCGGCCAAGAAGACCGCCAAGAAGACGGCGGCGAAGAAGACCGCGGCGAAGAAGACGGCGACCAAGACGGCCGCCACGAAGACCGCGGCGAAGAAGACGACGGCCAAGAAGACGACCGCGAAGACCGCCGCCAAGAAGACCGCGGCCAAGAAGTCGTCGGCCAACGCCGAGTAGGAAAGCGGAGCAAGGCGGAGCAATCCCCGCGCCATCCATGGCTCACCGCCCGTTTGTTCGGCCGGGGGGCCGTGGATTCATGTGGTCCGGATAGGCTGGCGGGATGACGCGAGAGCAGCCAACGGACGTGACCGCCACTTCCGGTGCCCTTGCCGCGGACTCCCGCGAGCGGGCCGTACGAGCCCTGCTGCGCTATCAGCCGCTGCGACGGCTCTGGAGCGCCCAACTCGTCGGCGGCGTGGGGGACGCGCTCGCCGTGCTGGTGCTGGTGCTGCTGACGCTGCAGGCGTCCGTGGCCGCCGACTCCTTCGGCGGCGGGTATCGCGGCGCCGCCTTCGCGGTCGCGGTGGTGCTGGGCGTACGGCTCCTGGCGACCGTGCTGTTCGGCGCGGTGCTGCTCGGGCCGCTCGCCGCGCTCATCGGCCCCTCCGGTCCGCTGGACCGCCGCTGGACCATGGTCGGCGCGGACGGTCTGCGGCTGGTGCTGCTCCTCATCGCGCCGCTGTGGATCGACTGGGCCCCGGCCGACGCCGTCGCCTGGCTGCTCATCACGACCTTCGTCGTCGGCGTCGCGGAGCGCTTCTGGACCGTCGCCAAGGACGGCGCGGCGCCCTCGCTGCTCCCGGCACCGCCCGCCGAGGGCGCGGCGGTGCGCCCGCTGCCCGACCACCTGGACGCGCTGCGGCGGCTCTCGCTCCGTACGAACTTCCTGACGCTGCCGATCGCCGCCGCCGGGCTGCTCGTCGTCACCCTCATCGGCAGGCTGCTGGGCACCGGCGTGGAGTGGTTCCAGACCCACCAGGCCGCCCTCGGCTCGTACGTCGGCGCCGGACTCTTCGCCGCGTCGATCTCGATCCTCACCTTCCTCGAACTGCCCGGCGCGCAGACCAGCCGCACCCGCTCCCCCCTGGAGGGGCTGCGCCGGCCCCGCGCCGCCTCCGGTACCGGCGCCGACAAGGGCCGCACCGGTGCCGTTCCGCTGCTGGTGCTCGCCTGCGCCGGGGTGGCGGGCGCGATCGCCGCGGCCGTGGGCGTCGCCCCGCTGCAGGCCGTGGACCTCGGCGGCGGGCCGGTCGCCTTCGCGCTGCTCGCCCTCGTGCTGGCCGGCGGTCCGGCCCTGGGCATCCGCTGGGCCCCGAAGTTCCTGCCGGGACTGTCGCGGCGCAGGCTGCTGGCGCTGTCGGTCGCGCTGACCGGGCTCGCGCTGCTCACGGTGGGTCTGGTGCACGACACGACCACCGTCGTGCTGATCGCCCTGGTCGCGGGCGTGCTGGCCGGGATCGCCGCCCACACCGGCCATGCCCTCCTGGACCAGGAGTCCGAGGAGGCCCGCCGGCCCCGGATGACCGCGCATCTGCAGGCCGTCGTCCGCGTCAGCGTCGGGTTCGGCGCGGTCGTCGCGCCGCTGCTCGCCGCCGTCATCGGACCGCACCGGCTCGGCAGTGGCGATTTCGTCTTCGCCCACGGCGGCGCGGCCTTCACCCTGATGCTGGTGGGAGCGCTGCTGCTGCCCGTCGCCGCGCTGGTCCTGGGCCGGACCGACGACCGGCAGGGAGTGCCGCTGCGGCGCGATCTGCGCGAGGCGCTGCTCGGCGGCGGGGGCGCGGACGAGGGCCCGACCGCCACCGGTTTCTTCATCGCCATCGAGGGCGGCGACGGTTCGGGCAAGTCCACGCAGGTGGAGGCGCTGGCCGAGTGGATAAGGGCCAAGGGCCACGAGGTCGTGGTGACCCGTGAGCCGGGCGCGACCGCGATCGGCAAGCGGCTCCGCTCGATCCTGCTCGACGTCTCGTCCGCCGGGATCTCGCACCGCGCCGAGGCGCTGCTGTACGCGGCGGACCGCGCCGAGCATGTCGACACCGTGGTCCGCCCGGCGCTGGAGCGCGGCGCGGTCGTCATCTCCGACCGCTACATCGACTCGTCCGTGGCCTACCAGGGCGCCGGCCGCGACCTCGCCGCGACCGAGATCGCCCGTATCTCGCGCTGGGCGACGAACGGCTTGGTGCCGCATCTGACGGTGCTGCTGGACGTCTCGCCGGAGACCGCGCGCGAGCGCTTCACCGAGGCCCCGGACCGGCTCGAGTCCGAGCCCGCCGAGTTTCACCAGCGCGTACGGGCCGGATTCCTGGCCCTCGCCGCCGCCGACCCGGCCCGCTATCTCGTCGCCGACGCCGGGCAGCTTCCGGAGGCGGTCACCTCCGTGGTGCGCCACCGTCTGGACCAGATGCTGCCGCTGTCCGACGCGGAGGTGAAGGCCCAGGAGGAGGCCCGTAAGGCCGCAGAGGAGGAGGCCCGCCGCCGCGCCGAGGAAGAGGCCGCCCGTAAGGCCGAGGAGGAGCGGCTGGAGCGCGAGCGCCAGGAAGCGCTCGCCAAGGCGCGCGCCGAGGAGGAGGAGCGCAAGCGCCGCGAGCTGGAGGAGGCCCGCCAGCGCGAGGCCGAGCGGCAGGCGGAGGCGGCTCGTCAGCGGGCCGAGGACGCGCGCCGCAGGGCCGAGGAGGACCGTAAGCGCATCGAGGCCGAGGACCGCGCCCGCGCCGCCGACGAGGAGCGGCGCCGCCTGGAGGCGGAGGCGGAGTCGCTGCGGCGGGCCGAGGCCGAGGCGCGCCGCCAGGAGGAGCAGCGCAAGGCCGAGGAGGCGCTGCTGCGGGCGGAGCAGGCGCGACTGGCGGCGGACGCGGCGGATGCGGCGGCCTCCTCGGGGGCCGAGGCGCCGACCGTGGAGACCGAGGCCCCGGCCCCGCCGCCGCACGATGCGGACGGTTCCCAGGACACCGGCGGTGCCCGGGACGCGGCCGGCCCTGCCGCCGGCGACCCGGACTCGACGAAGACGGTCCAGACGCCGCGGTTCGACCCGTGGGCGGAGTACGTCGGCGAGGGCGGCTCCGGCCGTCCCGCCGCCGGGCAGGACGCGGACGGGACAGCGGTGCTGCCGCCCGTATGGCCCCAGGGCGGCCCGGAGCGCCGGGGCGGCCCGGACGCCGAGGAGACGGCCGTCCTGCCCCAGCCGCCCGCCGAGCCGCCTACGAACGCGGCCGACGAAACGGCCGTGCTGCCGCCCGTACGGGACGAGCGGTCCGCCGACCCGGCGGACCGGGTCCCGCCGTGGCTGTTCCGGCAGGAGCAGGTGCAGGAGCAGGGTCAGGGCGAGGGGAACGAGCGCACGCGCGAGATGCCGCAGTATGGCCACGGCCACGGCCACGGCCAGGGCCAGGGCCAGGGCCACGGCCAGGGCCAGGCGCAGGGCGGTGCGGAATCGCCGCGTCCGCGCCGCCGCCGTCCCGAGTGGGCGGAGGAGACCCCGCTGGACGACCTCCCGTCGCTGGCCGACGAGCTGCTCGGCCCCCGCGACGACGAGGACGGCCGACGCCGCTGACGGCAGGGCCCTGACGGCAGGGCGGTGCGGCATGGCGCCGGCGGGTGGTCGCTGACGGCGGATCGGCGACGTCGGGCGCTTGACCGGGCCTGCTGGCGGCAGGGCACCGATGACCACGTGGGCGAGGACCGGTGGCGCAGTCCCGTCACCGGTGACATCGACGGCAAGCGCTACACCGCGCAGGAGATCTCCGCGCGGGTGCTGCGGAAGCTCGAGCGCGACGCCGAGGCGTATCTCGGCGAGGCCGCCACGGACAGGGCCGCCGACGGCACGGTGACACGTTGGGGCGCTGACGGCAGGAGCGCCGGCGAGTAGCCGCTGACGGCAGGCGCCGACGAGGCCCCCGTACCGGAGGCCCCTGACGGAGGCCGACCGACGGAGACCCACTGACGGCCCGCCCAGCCGGACGCCCCGCCGACGGCGTGCTCGGCTGTCGGTGGGGTGGCCCACAATGGGATGCCGTAAGCACGAACGGCGGAGGCAGCCATGGCGGTGTGGGACGACCTGGTCGGGCAGGACCGAGTAGCGGCCCAGCTGACGGCTGCCGCGCGGGACGCGGACGCCCTGGTCACGGCGGCGGGCGAGGCGGCCCCGGCCGCGGAGCCCATGGCGTCGTCCAAGATGACCCACGCCTGGCTGTTCACCGGCCCGCCCGGCTCCGGCCGGGCCACCGCGGCCCGCGCCTTCGCCGCCGCGCTGCAGTGCGTCAGCCCGGACCGGGCGCTCGGCGGCGCCCCCGGCTGCGGCTTCTGCGACGGCTGTCACACCGCACTCGTCGGCACCCACGCCGATGTGGAGGTGGTCCGTACGGACATGCTCACCATCGGCGTCAAGGAGACCCGGGAACTCGTCCGCCGTGCCCAGCTGTCGCCCGCCGGCGGCCGGTGGCAGGTGATCGTCATGGAGGACGCCGACCGCCTTACCGAGGGCGCGGGCAATGTTCTCCTCAAGGCCGTCGAGGAGCCCGCGCCGCGCACCGTATGGCTGCTGTGCACGCCCTCGCTGGAGGATGTGCTGCCCACGATCCGCTCCCGCTGCCGTCTCCTCACCCTCCGCACGCCTCCGGTGGACGCCGTCGCGGACCTCCTCGTCCGGCGCGACGGCATCGACCCCGAGCTCGCCGCCTCCGCCGCCCGCGCCACCCAGGGCCATATCGACCGCGCCCGCCGACTGGCCACCGACGAGCGGGCCCGCGCCCGCCGCGCCGCCGTCCTGAAGCTCCCGCTCCGCGTCGACGACGTGGGCGGCTGCCTCAAGGCGGCCCAGGAGCTGATCGACGCGGCGGCCGAGGACGCCAAGCAGGTGGCGGAGGAGGTCGACGTCAAGGAGACCGAGGAGCTGCGCGCCGCCCTGGGCGCCGCCGCCGGTACGGGCGGGCGGCTGCCGCGCGGCACGGCCGGGGCCATGAAGGATCTCCAGGACCGCCAGAAGCGCCGTGCCACCCGCACCCAGCGCGACACTCTCGACCTCGCGCTCACCGATCTGATCGCCTTCTACCGCGATGTGCTGGCTCTCCAGCTCGGCTCCCAGGTCGCGCTCGCCAACACCGACGTACGGGACGCGCTGGAGCGGATCGCCTCGGGTTCGAAGCCCGAGCGGACGCTGCGCCGGATCGAGGCGATCACGGCGTGCCGTCAGGCGCTGGACAGCAATGTGGCGCCGCTGCTGGCGGTCGAGGCGATGACCATGGCGCTGCGGGCCGGCTGAGTCACCCGTATGGGTTCGCTGTCGGGCGCATGAAGCGTGTCCGTGCGGATACCCTCCGTAAGGGGGCAAACCGGCCGTATGTCCAGGGCTCGATCTCCAGGACCCGATTTCCAGGATCCGATCTCCAGGACCCGAGCGGTCAGGGCGATCACCCTGACCGCCCTGGCCACCTGGATCACCTTGCTCGACGTGATCCGGATGATCCGACCGGCGCGATCCCGCGACTCGACCGCCCGAACCGAGGGATCAGCCCATGAACGCTCCGCACAGCAGCCGCCCGTTCCGGACCCTCGGCGCCGCCCTCGCCTCCGCCGCCCTGCTGTCCTCCGGCTGCTCCGCCGACGCCTCCGCGCCGCCCGCCGCGTCGATGTCGAAGAAGGCCGTCCCCGCCGCTCTCAGGCCGTACTACGAGCAGTCGCTGAGCTGGCGTCCCTGCGGGGGCGCGGACTTCGAATGCGCCACGCTCAAGGCCCCGCTCGACTACGCGAGACCCGGCTCCGGCCGGGACCTGAGCCTCGCCGTCTCCCGTAAGAAGGCGACCGGCCCCGGCCGCTCCCTCGGCTCGCTCCTGGTGAACCCCGGCGGCCCCGGCGGCTCCGCGGTCGGCTATCTGCAGAGCTTCGCGGCCGTGGGCTACCCGACCCGGGTGCGCGCCCGCTACGACATGGTGGCGATGGACCCGCGCGGCGTGGCCGACAGCGAGCCCGTCACCTGTCTGAGCAACAAGCAGATGGACGCCTTCACCCAGACCGACCAGACGCCCGACGGCCGTGGCGAGACCGATCGTCTCGTCGCCGCCTACAAGAAGTTCGCGCACGGCTGTGAGGCCCGCTCCGGCCGGATCCTCCGCCATGTCTCGACGGTCGAGGCGGCCCGCGACATGGATGTGCTGCGCGCCGCGCTGGGGGACCGGAAGCTCCATTACGTGGGTGCCTCCTACGGCACCTTCCTCGGCGCGACCTACGCCGACCTCTACCCCCACCGCGTGGGCCGTCTCGTCCTCGACGGCGCCCTCGACCCGACGCTGTCCTCCCGGCGCATCAACCGCGACCAGACCGCCGGTTTCGAAACCGCCTTCACCGCCTTCGCCGAGGACTGTGTACGCCGCACCGGCTGCCCCCTCGGTACCGGCTCCGTGGCCGCCGCCCGCGACCGGCTCAGCGCCTTCTTCACCCGCCTCGACTCCCATCCGGTCCCCACCGGCGAGTCCCGCGCCCTGGGCGAGCCCCTCGCCACCATGGGCGTGATCTCCGCCATGTACGACGAGACCGCCTGGCCTCAGCTGCGCACCGCCCTCCGCTCCGCGATGCGCGGCCAGGGCGCCGGTCTGCTCAGCCTGGCCGACCTCTACTACGAGCGCGACACCGACGGCTCGTACGCCAACCTCATGTACGCCAACCCCGCCGTCAACTGCCTCGACCTCCCACCCGCCTTCCGCACCCCCGCCGAGGTCAAGAAGTCCATCCCCGCCTTCCAGAAGGCATCCCCCGTCTTCGGCGGTGCCCTCGCCTGGGCGGCCCTGAACTGTGCCTACTGGCCCGTCCGCCCGACCGGCACCCCCCACGCCCTGCACGCCAAGGGCGCCGCCCCCATCGTCGTCGTCGGCACCACCCGCGACCCCGCCACCCCCTACCCCTGGGCCCGCGCGCTGGCCACCCAGCTCTCCTCCGCCACCCTCCTCACCTACGACGGCGACGGCCATACGGCCTACGGCCGCGGCAGCAGCTGCATCGACAACGCGATCAACACCTACCTCCTCACCGGCCGCCCGCCCGCCCCCCACACCCGCTGCCGCTGACCAGCCCCGGCCCCGCCCGGGCCGCGCCCTGCCCCGTACGGAGCACCCCTCGAAACTGTGTAGACTTGGCGACGCTGCTGCTGCCAATCTGGCTCCGCGGCATGCCGCCTTAGCTCAGTCGGCCAGAGCGACGCACTCGTAATGCGTAGGTCAAGGGTTCGATTCCCTTAGGCGGCTCACTTGAGGCCCAGGTCACATTCTCTGTGACCTGGGCCTTTTTTGTTCGGCGCAGATGCCGTGACCTGGCTCGTGCCGGGCCTTGTGGGGCTGTCCCCCGTGCGAGCTACGCGTAGGTGTCCACCATGTGGTGACGATTCCGGGGGGGCCGGATCCGTAGCGTTCGAGATCGCCGCGGCGGTTCGGCTGCGGATATGGCGGCGCATTGCACGATCGCCACGGAAAAGCAGCCTTTTCGGCGTCAATTCTCTTACTGGGGAGCAAACATGGTCCGCAATGGTCGGCTGTCGGCTGTGATCGCGCTGTCGTGTGCCGTGGCAGGTGTGGGGCTTGTCGGCTGTGAGGACTCCACGAAGGCGGATGCGGACGCGTCCGCCGGCGGGAGGTCCGCTGCCGCTCCGGAGAAGGCGGCTGATGAGGGCCTGCTCACCGGCGCCAAGAAGATCGAGGTCGGCGGGCGGTTGGTGAATGTGTCCTGTGCGGGTACGTCGGCGGACGACCGGCCGGTCATCGTGCTTTTGGCCGGGGGTGGCGATGGGCTGGAGAAGGTGGCCGGTATTCAGAAGACCCTGAGTGAGAAGAATCGGGTCTGTGCCTATGACCGGTTCGGCGAAGGGGCCAGTGACGAGCCCGATGGGCCTCAGACCCTCGAGAGCACGGGGAAGGTTCTGACCGCCGTGCTCGATCGTGTCGCCGGTGACCGTCCGGTCGTGCTGGCGGGGCATTCGCTGGGCGGGCTGATCGCCGCCCGGTATGCCCCCGAGCATCAGGACAGGGTCAAGGGGCTGGTCTTGATGGACGCCACCTCGCCGACGCAGAGCGCTGATCTCAACAAGGGAATTCCTGAATCCGCCACCGGCCCGGCGGTCGCATTGCGTGATCAGACCCTCGCGATCCTTCAGGGCGGGGAGCCGGAGATGCTCACGGTGCCGGACGGGAAGGTCCGTTCGGCCGGGGACATCCCGGTGGAGGTGATCCATCACGGGAAGCAGTACCTCGCGGCGGTTCCCGACTACGGGCCGGGCCTGGAGCGGGCGTGGACCAACGGCCAGCGCAAGTGGCTGGCGGTCTCCAGCCGCAGCAGGCTGAGCACCGCCAAGAACAGCGAGCACTACATCTACGTCGACCAGCCCGATGTCGCCGTCCGGGCGATTGAGCGTGTCACCTCACAGGCCACCGACCGCGCGTAGGGCCCGCGTTGGACATCTCCCTGCGTAGCGTTTCCTCCGCCCGCGGCGCTTTGGCTGTGGAGGGACGAAGGAGTCGATGATGAGACCGGTGCCGGTGATGGCTGTTCGGCGGGTGCCGGAGCTGTGGCGCCGGTTCGACGTCACGGTCCGGGATCTGCCGCTCGGGCTGCTGATCCTCGCCGGGTCCCTCGTGCCGGCGTTCCACAACCACGGGACGCGGCTCGGCGGCCTGCCGGCCCGCCCCTTCGATGTGCTGGCCGTGGTGGCAATCGCGCTCCAGTGCCTTCCGCTCGCCGTGCGGCGGCGGTGGCCGATCGTCTGTCTCGCTCTGGTGTCGGTCGGCTTCGCGGTCGACCAGCTCCGCGGCTACCACTCGTTCGCGGGCACCGCGGTGCCCGTCGCGCTGCTGAGCGTGGGGTCTCACCTGGAACGGCATCGGCGTGCCACCGCGCTCCTCTTCTCGGCGGCGTATGTGCCGCTGGCGGTCGCGCTCCACCGGCTCGGTTCGGGCGCCGAATCGCCGGGTGAGTTCCTGATGTACTACCTGGCGCTGGCCCTCCCGTGGGGCATGGGGTCGTGGCTGCGCTCCACCCGGGTCGCGGAGGCCGAACGCCGCCGCCGGGTCGCCGAGCACACCCGCACCGCCGAACGCACCCGCATCGCCCGCGAACTCCACGATGTCGTGACCCACCATGTGACCGCGATGGTCGTGCAGGCCGAGGCGGCACGCTATCTGACGGCCGCGCCCGACCGGCTCGACCAGGCCCTGACCGCCGTCACCGACACCGGCCGACGGGCCATCACCGATCTGCGGCACCTGCTCGATCTGCTCAACCCCGACTACGGCACCGAGACCAGGACACCGGCCGTCGGCAGGCTTCGCACCCTCGTGGAGCAGACCCGGCGAGCCGGGCAGCCGGTGGAGTTCACCGAGGAGGGCACGCCGGCGGAGTCGACCGGCAGCGCCGACTTCGTGGCCTACCGGGTGGTGCAGGAGGCCCTGACGAATGCCCTCAAGTACGCTCACGGCAGCCACACCTCGGTCCAGGTGCACCACGGCGCAAGGGAGATCACCGTGGAGGTCAGCACGGACGGTTCCGGCTCGCGGGCCGGGTCCCCCGCCGGGTCGCGGGCCGGGTCGCCCGGCGGGAGCGGGCGGGGCCTGGCGGGGCTGCGCGAACGGGTCGACCTCCTGGGCGGCGACTTCAGCGCGGGCGTGCGGACGGGCGGCGGCTTCGTCGTGCGGGCACGGATACCCGCGAGGAGCCCGTCGTGATCAAGCCGAGCGTCGTCACCGAGCCGATCCGGGTCCTGGTCTGTGACGATCAGGTGCTGGTCCGCACCGGGCTGGTGACGATCATCGACGCTCAGCCCGACCTCGAAGTGGTGGGCGAGTGCGGGGACGGGCAGACGGCGGTCGAGCTCGCCGGCCGGCTGCGCCCGGAGGTCGTGGTGATGGACGTACGCATGCCGGTGCTCGACGGCATCGAGGCCACCCGCCTGCTGGCCGGTGCCGGGGTGCCGTATCCCGTCAAGGTGCTCGTGGTGACCACGTTCAACCTGGACGAGTACGTCTACGAGGCGCTCCGCGCGGGGGCGAGCGGGTTTCTGCTCAAGGACGCGCCGCCGTCCCAACTGCTCCACGGCATCCGGACCGTGGCCACCGGGGCAGCACTGCTGGACCCCGAGGTGACGCGGCAGCTCGTGGGCACGTACGCCGCCCGCATCCGGCCCGCCGAGGGTCCCCCGCGCGACATCCCGCTGACCCCTCGCGAACTGGAAGTCCTCCGCCTCATCGCGAACGGCCTCTCCAACAGCGAAATCGCCGGGACCCTCGTGATCAGCCAGGAGACCGTCAAGACCTTCGTGTCACGCATCCTCGCCAAGCTCGGCCTCCGGGACCGCGTCCAGGCGGTTGTCTACGCCTACCGCCAGGGTCTGGTGACCTGACGCCGCCGCGCGGGTGGCCGGGACGCGCGGAACCCCCGCTCGGACCGGGTCCGGGCGGGGGTTCCGCGTGTCGTCTGCCGTGTTGTCAGCCGTGTTGTCAGCTGTCGATGGGGGGCTTGGAGGACCAGGCCGTCAGCGACAGGGTGCCGTTGTCGAGGTCCTCACCGAAGGCGACGGTGCTGTGGGAGTTGCTGCCCGTCGGGGAGATCTGCAGGTACTTCGCGTGGGCGGTCGAGGCGCCGGTGGTGGTCCACACCAGGTCGGCCCAGGCGCTCTTGCCCGGTCCGAGGGTGATCGGGTGGGAGCCCGGGTCGGTGGCGAAGTAGGTGCTGCCGTGGCGGGCGGTGGTCTTGATGGCGGTGTGTCCGGCGCCCTCCAGGGCCAACCCGGCGTAGCCGCTGATCACGCAGGTCTCGTCGCCGGTGTTCTTCACCCGCAGGAAGGTGCCCCGGTGGTTCATCCCCGCCTGGGAGGTACCGGCCGAGTCCAGGGTCGCCCGCAGCGTCCCCGGCTGGCATTCGGCGGTCGCCCGCGCCTGGCTGGACCCCGAGCCCAGGGTCGTTGCCTGCTTGCCCGACTGGCCCGCCTGGTTGTGGATCGAGGCGTCCGACTGCGACGACTTCGCGGAGGACGACGCGTGGGAGGAGGAGTTCCCCTTGGCGTCGGACGACGAGTCGTCGCTCCCGCAGGCGGTGAGGGCGACGGCCGAGGCGGCGGCGATCAGCGCGGCCACACCGGCCTTGCGGACTCGGCGGTTGAGGATGTGGTGCGACATGACGACCCCCATGGGCTTCCGGATGGTGCGGTTCCTGCTCACGCACCATCCATGGTGTCGGCCGCCGCTGGCGTTCTCTTAACGACCGCTGCCGATTCGCTAACGCCCGGCTAACGCCCGCCGTCAGCGCTCGGCCGGGGTCCAGTCGGCCACGAGGTCCAGAAGACCGGGGAAGCGGGCATCGAGGTCGGCGATCCGGACGTGGCTGCGGCGCTCCAGGCCGTATTGGCGCTGACGGGTGATGCCTGCCTCGCGGAGGGCCTTGAAGTGATGGGTGAGCGAGGACTTGGGGCGGTCCAGCCCGAACCAGCCGCAGGTGTGATCGAACCGCTCCGATTCGAGGAGGAGTTTGCGCACGATGCGGAGGCGGAGGGGGTCGCTCAGCGCGCCCAGGACCGTTTCCAGGCGGATCTCCTCCACGGCCGGCTCCGGGAGCGGGGGCGGGAGGTCGGGGGGTTCGGGGAGCGCCTTGATGGCGGGGCTGACAACGGGGGCGACTGTCTTCGGGGCCGTTCTCATGGCGTTGGCCCTCGTCGGGGGGCTGGTGGTGCTCGCTGTCCGCCATCCGCCGGCAGGAAATAGGCATGGGGGCATGGAGGGTGGGTAGGCGGGTCCCCAATCAGCCTATGCATGCAGCCGATACAGGGAGTGCGACGGTGAACGACACGGCACCCGTGACAATGTCGACACTGACGGCAGCCGAAGCTGAGCAAGCACATGGTGTTCAGGTACGCGACATTGCACTGGATGGAATGGAGAACGCCGGGCTGTCCGATCTGCCCACGGTGGACGATCCGGCGAAGGTGGCGCCCAAGGACGCGCGGGCGCTGACCAAGACGTTCCTGGACCGGCTGACGGAGCTGGAGGAAGGGACGCACGAGTACCAGTACGTGCGGAACACCCTCATCGAGCTCAACCTGTCGCTGGTCCGGTACGCGGCCCGGCGGTTCCACAACCGCTCGGTGGAGATGGAGGACATCGTCCAGGTCGGCACCATCGGGCTGATCAAGGCGATCGACCGGTTCGACCTGAGCCGTGAGGTCGAGTTCACCACCTTCGCCGTTCCTTACATCGTCGGCGAGATCAAGCGGTTCTTCCGCGACACCAGCTGGGCGGTGCATGTTCCCCGCCGTCTGCAGGAGTTGCGGATCGACCTTGCCAAGGCGAACGAGGAGCTGTTCCAGCGGCTGGACCGGTCGCCCACCACGGCTGAGCTCGCGGAGCATCTGCGGCTGAGCGAGGACGAGGTCGTCGACGGACTGGTGGCCAGCAACGGCTATCTCACCACCTCGCTGGACGCGCCCGCGGAGCAGGAGAGCGGGGCCACGCGGGTGACCACGTACGCGGACCGGTTCGGCGACGTCGACCCGGCCATGGAGGCCGTGGAGAATCTGCACGCGCTCAAGCCGCTGGTGGAAGAGCTCGGTGAGCGGGACCGCCGCATTCTGCAGCTGCGGTTCGGCGAGGAGCTGACCCAGTCGGAGATCGGCGCCGAACTCGGGGTCTCCCAGATGCACGTCTCCCGGCTGCTCAGCCGCGCGCTGGGTCGGCTGCGGCGCGGAATGCTCGCCGACGACTAGGCACGTAATGCTTGTCGCGTACTACGCTTAGCGAATTCCGCTCACCGCCGCACTGGCTTTCACCACGGAACAACAGAACAACAGGAACGCAGACCGAAGGGGCCCGGCCGGAGAAATCTCCGGCCGGGCCCCTTCGGTCTGCGCCGTGTCGGTTTTATCCGCACGGTCTTCGGGCTACCAGCGGTACCACCGCCCACGTCGCCCACCGACCGTCGGTCGGACGATAAATCCGATCAGCCAGACGGCGAGCACGATGACCGCGATCCACCACAGAGCTTTCAAGGCGAATCCGGCGCCGAAGAGAAGCAGTGCGAGAAGAAGAACGACTAGCAGGGGAACCATAATTACCGACCTCCTCGACGCCGCGAGTACCCCATCGGGATTCCGGCACACCTGATCCATTCATGCTGGTTCGAACACTCCCGTTACCCCTGGTGGATGGGTGGCGTGGCGTCTCACGGTGAGCGGAGGCAGGCTGGAGGGGCAGAGGTCAGAGGGTGATACGTCATGATCCAGCCAGCCGATATCCGTGAGTGGCGTGACCAGGATGTCGTCGATGAGCAGGGCCGCAAGATCGGGGTGCTCGAGGCGATCTACGTGGCCACCGCCACCGATGAACCCGCCATGGCCACGGTCCGCACCGGACTGCCCACCCGCCACCGGCTGGTGTTCGTCCCGGTGGACGACGCGGTGGTGGGGCCGGGCTATGTGAAGGTCTCCTACGCACGGTCGCTGGTGAAGAAGGCCCCCTCGCTCGGCATTGACGATGTGCTGCCCGCGGAGCAGGAGGGGGCGATCTTCCAGCACTACGGGAAGACGTACCAGTCGGGTCCGGGCGGCGGGCGGCAGCTCGCACGCCGCTGATGGTCGAGGACGCTTGACGCGCGAGGAGAGGTGTCGGCCGTGGCGCTCTTCCTGTTCCTGGTGATCGTGGCCATCGTGCTCGGCCTCATCGGCTGGGTGGTGCACGGGCTGGGCTATCTGCTGGTCATCGGTGTGGTGGTGCTGGTGATCGACATCGTCCTCGGGCTGGTGCGGCTGGCACGGAGGTCCCGGCGGCACCGGATCCGATGACGGCCCGCGAGGCGGCCCGCGTCCCGTTCGGCGCGCACTCCGTCCGCTACGCCCCCGGCACGCTCCGGCCCTCCGGCGACCCGGCGGCGGCCGACCGGCAGGTCCTGGAGCACTACCGGCGATGGAAGGCGTCCTTCCTCCGCTCGGGCGACGAGGTGGGCGGCCGGGGCCGGTGCGCGGTGTTCACCCCCGACGCGGCACACCCCTTCGTCGCCGAGGCCCAGGGCTACGGACTGGTGATCATCGCGCTGATGGCGGGCGCCGACCCCGACGCCCACGCCCTCTTCGACGGCATCCTCCGGCATGTGCTGGCCCACCCCTCCGTCAACCACCCCGAGCTGCACGCCGCCCAGCAGGACGCCGGTGGCCGGGACGTCGGCGGACGGGACTCCGCGACCGACGGCGACCTCGACATCGCGTACGGACTGCTGCTCGCGGACCGGCAGTGGGGCGGCGGCCACGGCGACTACAAGGCGCTCGCGCTGCGGCGGATCGACGCCGTCATGGAGCGTGAGGTGCACCCCGGCACTCGGCTGACCAAGCTGGGCGACTGGTCCTCGGGCCGCTTCGACGAGGTCTCCCGTACGTCGGACTGGATGCCGGACCACTTCCGGGCGTTCCGGGCGGCGACCGGCGATCCGCGGTGGGACGAGGTGCTGGACGCGCAGCTGTCGCTGGCCGGTGCGCTGCGCACCCGCCATGCCCCGGCCACCGGGCTGCTCCCCGACTTCGTCGTGGACACCACGTCCGGCGCTCCGAGGCCCGCGCCGGGGAAGGTGCTGGAGAGCCCGCATGACGGCGACTACCACTGGAACGCCTGCCGCACCCCTTGGCGGCTCGGCGCCGACGCGGTGACCAGCGGCGACGCACGGACCCGGGCGGCCGCGCGCGGGCTCAGCCGCTGGGCGAGGACGGCGACGGGCGGTGACCCCGGGGGAATCCGGAGCGGATACCGGCTCGACGGCACGGCCTATGGGGACCCTGGCTCGCCCGCCTTCTTCGCGCCCTTCGCGGTCGCCGCGATGACGGAGGGCGAGCAGGATGGTGACGGGGGCGAGGGGGAGGGCGAGGGGGCACAGGGCTGGCTGGACGCGCTGTGGGCGCGGATGTGCGGTTCCCCGCCCGATCCGGCCCGCGCCTACGCGGCCGGGGTGCAACTCCAGTCGATGCTGGTGGTCAGCCACGACTACTGGGTGCCGTAGGGGCGGTCCGGCCCGGGCGGCGGAGCGGCGTCGGCCCGCCGCATCACCGTCTCACGGAGCGATTCCAGGGCGGCCCTCGCCGGGCAGTCGGGGAGCGTCGACAGGGCCGCGCGGGCGGCATCGGCCTGACGGGCGGTCTCCTCGCGGGCCAGGTCCAGGTCCGGGTGGGTGCGCAGCCGTGCGACCGCCTCCGCGTAACCCCGCCGTGCGGGTCAGCTCCCGCTCCGCCTCGGTGATGAACGGCACATCGCTCTTGGTGGCCTTCAGCAGGCCCTCGTCGACCGCCGCTTGGGCGGCCCGGAGGCCGTCCGCCGGCGCGCGGTCCCGCACGGTCGGCCGCATGGACAGAAATGTCTCATATGTTGCCGGTGCCCGGTTTCGGGACGGCGGCTCAGGAATCCTTCGTGGCCGGAACCCTGGCCCGGATGCGGCTTCCCTGTCCGGGGCGGCTGTCCACGTTCAGCGTGCCGCCCACCTCACGGGCCCGCTCCCGCATGGAGAGCAGCCCGAGATGGCCGGGGAAGGAGCCCTTGCAGTCGAAGCCCACGCCGTCGTCGGCGACGGTCAAGGTGACGGCGCCCGGTTCGTTGAGCAGATGGAGCCGTACGTTCCGGGCCTGCGAATGCTTGGCGATGTTGTGCAGCGACTCCTGGGCGATCCGGTACAGGGCGTGCTTGGCCTCCGGTGTGGTCTCCGGTTCGGTGTCGAGCTTCGCCTCGGTGGTGATCCCGTACCGGGCCCGGAGCGCCTCGACATGCTGGGCGAGCGCGGCGACCAGGCCCTCGGTCTCCAGCGATTCGGGCCGCAGCCGGCACAGCAGGGTCCGGGTCTCGGCGATCGCGGCGTCCGCGAGCCGCCGTATGTATTCGATGGGCTCGGCGAGTTCGGCCAGCTCGGCGAGGTCCACCACCTCCCCGACGGCCTCGTGGCCGGCCGCCGGATTGACCCATACCGCCCCTTCTCCCGGGCTCTGCGTCTCGGCCCGTCCCACCGGCTCCGCGCTGTCGATGTCGCGTTCCAGCATCTCGCGGGCGGTACGGGCACCCAGTGCGATGCCGTAGAGCGCCTGCGAGACCGAGTCGTGCAGCTCGCGCGAGATGCGCTGCCGCTCCTCGCGGACGGACCTCTCCTGGGTGGCCCCCTGCTGCCGGTCGTTCTCCACCGCGCAGGACGCATGCCCCGCGATCACCTCCAGGAGGGTGATGTCCGCCTCGCCGGGGTCGCGGCCGGGCGGGAAGTGGCAGCACATCGCGCCGATCGCGGTGGATTCGCGCAGCAGCGGCCAGGCGGCCACCGCGCCCCGCGCCGGGCCGTCGCCGTCGGTGCCGGTACGGCCACCGCCGTGGATGACGGGCGCGGCCCCGGCGATCGCCTCCAGCGCCGGTTTCCGGGACGGCGGGGTGTGGCCGTGGCCGCCGCCGACCAGGCGCAGATTCGCCGACGGTCCGGGCTCCAGCAGATAGACCGTGCAGCTCGCCGCGCCGGTACGGGCCACCGCGCCCGCGGCCAACGAGTCCAGGGTCCGCCGTACGCAGGGGCCGGAGGAACGGGTGAACGCCGAGGAACCCGACGAGCCCCAGGCGGAACCCGAAGGCTCCGGCAGGCCCGAAGACCCCGAGGAGCCCGCGGAACCGGCGGAGCCCGGCCCGGCGGCCGCGGAGGCCAGCCGCCGCAGATGTTCCCGGTGCCGGATCTGGGCGACCGCATGGGCCGCGGGGGCCGCGAAGCGTCCCACGGTGCTCACGTCCGCATGGCTGAGCCGCCGCCCGCCGCCGCGGTTCGCCACCTCGATCACCCCCACGGGGTGGCCGCGCACCAGCAGCGGCGCGT
This sequence comes from Streptomyces sp. AgN23, assembly GCF_001598115.1. Taxonomy (NCBI): domain Bacteria; kingdom Bacillati; phylum Actinomycetota; class Actinomycetes; order Kitasatosporales; family Streptomycetaceae; genus Streptomyces; species Streptomyces sp. AgN23. The sequence goes on along the minus strand of NZ_CP007153.1, from coordinate 5,181,807 downwards.
CCAGCACCGAGGCCGGGACCGCCTGCCGGGGGTCCCGGCCGAGCCGGCGCGGGCGCCGTTCGTGGCTGGAGACCGTGGGCCGTCCGGCGCGGATCGCCTGGCGGGCGGGGGAGGAGCCGCCGGGCGTCAGCGGTCCGCTCGGCGCGGTCCATGGGGCACCGTCGGTGGCTCGTATCGTCAGGACGTCGCCCGGCTCCAGCACCATCACCCGGGCCATATCGGCGCCCAGGAGCTCACGCACCCGGCGGGCGATCAGCCGGAGCGTGGCGTCGGCGGTCTCGCCCGCCAGGATGTGTTGGGTGACCTCGGCGAGCACGGTGGCGCTCCGCCGCCGCCGGGTCGGGGTCCATCGTGTATTGATCACGCCGACCACCACTGCTCCCTCGTCGTCGACTCCAGTGCTTCCGGAGGGGTGAGTTCACCCGCCGGTACCAGGCCGGACTGCACCGCGTAGACCGCCGCCTGGGTCCGGCTGTGCACCCCCAGCTTGGTCAGGATGTGGCTGACATAGGTCTTCACCGTCTGCTGGCCGATCCGCAGATCGTGGGCGATCTCCTTGTTGGCCTTGCCGCGGGCGAGCATGGTGAGGACCTCGGTCTCCCGCTCGGTGAGCTGCTCGGGGCCGCTCGGCTCCCTGACCTGGCCCATCAGCCGGGAGATCGCGGCCGGGGAGACATGGATCTGGCCCGCGGCCGCGGCCTTCACGGCGTTGCGGAGGTCGTCGGCCTCGGCGTTCTTCAGCAGGAAGCCGATGGCCCCCGCCCGGACCGCGCCCATGACCATGGCGTCGTCGAGGGAGCTGGTCAGCGCCACCACCTCGACCTCGGGAAGGTCCTGGCGGATCTCGGCCGTGGCCGATACGCCGTCCATCACCGGCATCAGCAGATCCATCAGGACGACGTCGGGGCACAGCTCCCGGGCCAGCCGTACGGCTTCCCGGCCGTTGGTCGTCTCGCCCACCACCTTGATTTCGTTGTCGAGCCCAAGGATCATGCGTAGGCCCTGCCGGACCACCGCATGGTCGTCTGCGATCAGCACGCGAAGCGCCACTTGGTTCACCTGCCCATGGAGTACATCGCCGCACGAGCGGAGACGGACGCGGAAACGGTCGCGATCAGCGGTTCGAAGAGGGGGAGGACCAGCAGGACGAGGACGCCCGCCACCCACCCGCCCAGGACGTCACTCACCCAGTGGGTGCCCAGATAGACGGTGGTCAGACCGATGCCCAGCGCCATCACGCAGGCGATCAGCGCGCCCGTCCGCCGGTGGCGACCGGCGAGATAGGCGAGGGTGCCCCAGACCACGACGGCGTTGGCGGTGTGACCGGAGGGGAAGACCACGCCGCCGTGGAAGAGCTCGGCGGATCCGGGGTTCTGGGCGTAGAGCGGGCCCACCCGCCCGGTGAGGATCTTGACGGCGCCGACGCTCGCATTGAGCAGCAGCAGCGCCAGGCCCAGGACCAGCGGCGGGCGCGGGCTTCGGGCCCGCCGACCGCGCCAGCAGGCCCAGGCCAGGGCGGCCAGGGCGGTGGGCCCGCGCTGGCCCGTGATGACGAAGGCGTCCAGCACCGGCCGCAGCTGCGGCCACTGTTTGTACGGCTTGAACAGGGCCACCTGCCAGTCGAGCCGGACGAGCTGCGAGCCGGTGAGAACGGCCGCGAGGACCGCCGCGTAACAGGCGGCGGCCACCAGGAAGGCGATCGTGTGTCCGCGGCTGAGCGGGCATCGGATCCGTCCATGGACTCGCATGGGGAGGAAACCCGCCTCGGCATGCCGGCGATTCCATCCTAAGGGGGACTTTCTGCCCCATTTGGCCCTCGGTGGGCCCGGCCCGGGTGGTCCCGCCCCCTGTCCCGCCCCCCGTACGGGCCCATACGGGGGAGTCCGTACGTACGGCATGGGGCCCAAAGCGAATGGCCCCCGCGCCGGAGGGGGCCATGGCCGTACCCGGAGGGGCTCCGGGGTCAGCCCGTCACTCCTCCGGCCTCTCCGGCTGCGCGGGCTTGAAGCCGAATTCGGCGGCCCTCGCGACCGCCTCCAGCTGTGAGCGCGCGTCCAGCTTCTCCAGGATCCTGCGCACATGCGTGCGCACGGTGGCGTAGCTGATGCTCAGCCGCTCCGCGACGGCCCGGTTGTCCAGGCCCTGGCTCATCAGTGCGAGGATCTCCTGCTCACGCGGGGTCATGCTGTCCAGGCGCTCGGTCTGCTCGGCGGTGGACCGCGCGTCCTCGCGGTGCCGTGCCAGCACCTCCACCAGGGTGCTGGCCGGGATGAGGGTCTCGCCCTCGGCGGCCGAGCGGATGGCGGCCGCGATCTCGTCGCCGCTCGCCGACTTCAGCAGATAGCCGCAGGCGCCCGCCTCCACCGCGGCCAGCAGCGCCGAGTCGCTGGCGTCGGCGCTGAGGATCACGATGGCGACGGAGGGGTCATGGGCCCGCATGCCGGCCGCCGCGTCGGCCCCGGTGCCATCCGGCAGCCGGAAGTCGACCAGGGCCACATCGGGCTTGAGCTCCTTGGCCATGGGCACGGTCTCGGCGACCGAGTCCGCCCAGCCGACCACCGTCAGATCCGAGTACTCGGCCAGCAGGGCCCACAGCCCCTCGGCCACCACCCGGTGGTCCTCGACGATCAGCACCTTCGTCAGTTCGGGAGGTGCGGTCACGGCTGTGGGTCCCCTTCGGGGGAGTCGGCGGGGTCGAGCGACGCGCCCGGGGGAGCGCCGAGCGGCACCCAGAACTCCACGGTGGTGCCGGAGCCGGGTTCGCTCTCGATCCGGCACCAGCCGCCCGCGATCTGGGCCCGCTCCTGGATCAGGGAGAGCCCGAGGTGGCCGGGGCGGGACTCCACCTCGAGCGGGTTGTAGCCGTCGCCGTCGTCGACGATCCGCACCAGGCAGCCGTCGTCGAGCCCGAGGAGCTGTACGTGGACCGTCTTGGCGTGGGCGTGCTTGCGCACGTTCACCAGCGCCTCCTGGGCGGTCCGGTAGATCAGCGCCATCGTCTCGGCCGGGGGGTGGGTCGTGAGCCGGTCCTCCAGCCGGTAGGTGATACCGGTCTCGGTGCGTATCTGCTCCAGCAGGCCGCGCAGCGCCCCGGCCAGGCAGCCGTGTTCCAGGCTGGACGGCCGCAGGTCGAAGATGAGCTGCCGCAGCCGGCTGAGCGAGAGCTTCAGGGTCTCGTCCAGCTTGTCCATCACCCGCTGCTCGTCCGGGTCCCGCAGCCGCCGGCGCAGCTGCTGGAGGCGGAGGCTGGCCGCGGTGATCACCTGGATGGTGTCGTCGTGGATGTCGGCGGCGATCCGCCCCCGCTCGGCCTCCTGGGCGTGGACCAGATGGCTGAGCAGCGCCTGGCGGTCGCGGTCGGTGACCTCCAGCAGCTCCAGGCTGCGCTCCAGGACGAACTGGGCGCGCTGCACCTCGGTGATGTCCCGGATGGTCAGGACGGTGAGCAGGCCCTCCTCCGTACGCAGCGGGCTGATGCTGACGTCGGCGGGGAACTGCTTGGCGTCGCTGCGCCGCCCCACCAGCTCCATGCTGTGACCCACCGGCTCCTCCAGGCTGTCGTCCCATTCGCGCAGCGAGACGGTGAGCGGCTGGTCGGGCAGGAGCGCCTCCACGGCCCGGCCGATCAGATGGTCGCGGTCGTAGCCGAAGAGCACCTCGGTGCGGTTGTTGGCCGCCTGGATCCGGCCGCTGGTGTCCACGATCAGCATCGCGTCCGGGGAGGACTCGATGAGCTGGCGGAACCGGCTCTCGGCCGCCCGCAGCTGGCTCAGGTCGGCGATGAAGACCACCCCGCGGGGCTGCCGGCCCTGCAGATGGCCGCCGCTGAACTGGGCGGGGAACTCGGTGCCGTCGCGGCGGCGGCCGCTCATCACCGACGGTGCGGTGAAGACCCTGCCGACCAGCTGCTCGGAGGCGGTGCGGTAGCGCTCGGGGACGAGGTCCCGCAGCCGCTTGTCGCGCAGCTCCGCCGAGCTGTAGCCGAACATGTGCCGGGTGTGGGCGTTGGCGTACTCGATCCGGCCGCGGGGGCCGACGATCAGCACGCCGCACGGCGCGTGGCCGAGCAGCTCGAGGAACGAGTCCTCCAGGCGGTTGCCGACCAGGTCCTCGAACCGCCAGGAGGCGCGCTCGGCGCGACGCAGCGGCTCGGCGCAGTCCGCGAGGAGCTCCGCGGACATGCTGAACTGGTCGCGCGCGGCCCGGATGATCGCCTCGAGGATCTCCTCGGCGGGGGTGCCCTTGACCAGATAGCCGCTGGCCCCGACGGCGAGCATGTTCAGCACGGTCTCGCGTTCGCCGTGGGCGGACAGCGCCACCACCCGGGCGTCGGGGACCTGGTCGCGGATGGCCCGGACGCTGCTGGGGGCGTCGCCCCGGGGCATGTGCACGTCCATGATCACGACCCGGGGGCGGTGGTCGACCGCCGCGCGCACGGCCTGCTCATGGTTGATGGCCAGGCCCACGAGTTCCAGGTCGGGGTGGGAGTCGATGAGGTCGGCGAGCGCCTCGCGGACGGCCGGGTCGTCATCGGCCACCACAACATCGATCCGGTTGTCGCCCATCACTACCCACCTCCCTTGAGGATGGCACCCTGCAGTTCGCGGATGCTGAATTCATCGCGCCGACAGTGCGCCAGCGAGGGCATGACCGCGGCCAGTGGCGCGACCAGCACGTTGTAGTGGCTTCCGATGCGGTCGCATACGGCGACCGCCGTCGCGGCGTCCCACACCGCGGCCCAGAAGGCCCAGTCGTGTCTCTGGTGGTTCCGCGCGGTGTCCAGGGCGGCCCGGCGCGCCACCGAGGCGGCGACCAGGATGCGGTACCGCTCCTCGGGCGTGGTGGTGCGATGGACCACTGCCCAGCCCTCGGCGCGGGTCTGGCTGGACGTCTGCTTCCACAGATCGGCCACCCGGTCGATTTCCTCTGGGGAGAGGTCCTCGATATGGGTCAGGAATTGTAGGACTCTTCGTGAGTTAGGGCCGAAAATTACGCTCATAGGACACTCCAGGACGCATGGTACATCTACGGAACTGGTGAGCCGCCCTACGGCCGCCGGTGGCCGGCCGCTCCCTGGAACGTGGGCCTGCCTTTCGGCCGTTTTCGCCGTCCGGCACGGACCGGCCCACGTTCTTTCTCGGTGCCGGTTGCCGTCCCTAATCTCCGCGTCCCTGGGACATGTTGATGCTCGCCTTCGCGACGCCACCGCTCTTCTGGCCGATGAGCTGGAAGGCCACACCGCTCTCGTCCGCCGTGGTGATCTTGTACGAGCCCACCGCCGACGCCTTGCCCCGGCTGTCCACCTGGAAGGTCCCGATCTTGCGCTGGCCCTTCGAGCCCGACCCGGCGTACGCGTTCACCGTCTCGCCCGGGGCGAACCCCGCGACATAGAAGCTGAGCGTGGTGCCCGCCCTGCCGCCGAAGGCGCTGGGCTCGGCGGACGGGGTGTACGGCAGCACGGTGAAGCCCGAGCGGACCACGGCCCGGCTCTGGTCGCCGATCGCCATCAGCGTCTGCCGCCCCTTGAGGCCGAACGGCACGTTGAACGCCACGTCGCGGATCTGCCCCATGCCGTTCGCCTGGGCGGTGAAGGCCGGCAGGCCGCCGGTGGAGTTGATGTAGACCAGCACCCGCTCGCCCGGCGCGAACTTGTTGGCGGACAGCGTGATCCGCTGGCCTGCCTTGAGCGCGTACGGCTTGGACTTCATCGAGGGGTACATGGCCAGCATCTGGAAGGGCGCGGTGGCCGTGGTCTTGCTGCGCTTGCCCACCAGGACCAGGGTGCTGGAGCCGGTCGGGGCCACGCCCACCTTGATCGCCGCCTGGCCGACGCCGCCGCTGCTGTCGGTGTGCAGCGTGGTCACGGGGGTGCCGGTGGTCCGGCCCCAGAAGACGTCGATCGTCTCACCGGGGCGGAAGCCGCGGGCGGTGACCGTCACCACGTCACCGGGGCGACCGACCAACTTGTTGATCTTCGCGGTGCCGACGGCGCCACCGGTGATCACCTTGGCCTCGGCCGCCTTGGTGCTGCCGCGCTGCTGGGCGACCAGGGTCGCGGGCCGGTTGCCCGCGCTCTCGGGCATGGTGAACCGGGCGTAGATCGACCCGAACTTGTCCGAGCGCACACTGCCGATGGCGCGGCCCTTGGTGTCCGACTTCCGGACCTTGAGCAGGATGTCCACCGTGGCCTTCTTGTCGAAGCCACCGCCCTCGACCGCGGCGCTGCCGCCGGGGTTCACCAGACCCGGGTTGATCACGATGATCGGCCCGGACGCCTGGGGGACCCGCTGGTTGCCCAGCTTGATGGTCTTGGGCTGCTTGGGCGGGCGTATCTCCTGCTCCTGCCGGGAGTGCTCCTTCTTCGGGGCGCCCCCGCCTCCGCCGCCGGTGGTGTTCAGGGCGCCTCCGAAGCCGCCGCGCGCGACCACCTGGACGAGCGATCCGACGATCGCGAAGACCACGAGAGCCAGCAGGACGGTTTTCCAGGAGAGCTTTTTCTTCTTGTCACCGTCGGGGGTGTTCTCCTCGTCCTCGCCGAGGGTGTTCTCCTCCTCGGGGATTTCCTCCTCGAGGATGTCCTCCTCGGGGATTTCCTCCTCGGGGATTTCCTCCTCGTCGGGGACGTCCTCCTCGTCGGGGACGTCCTCGTCTTCGAGGGTATCCTCCTCGTTCTCGGGATCATCCCTGTCCTCCGGAACATCCCAGTCGTCTTCGTACTCAGGCATGGCCTTCACCTCCTCTTCCCATGGCTACTGCACACGGTAGATTTCCAGCTTGATATTGCCCCGGGTCTCCGACCAGACGCGGGTGGAATTTTGCAGCGCCTTGAGGATCCAGTTCTCTCGGCCGTCGCCATTGTTGAGCATCATGGATCTGCGCATCTTGTTCGACATGATGATGTAGTCCACGTACTGCCATTTCTTCCTGAACAGTTTGTCGCGGACATCCGGGTCGGACGAGGCGTTCCAGTGGGAATGCGCGTACGGGTAGAACGGGCGCACATCGTGCAGTTCACCCCACAGGTCGTCGTCCATGATGATGCGCGAATTCGGCGGAACGTGCTTGCGCACCCAGGCGATCTGGGCATGCTGCATTCCGGTGAGATTGATCTTCGGCTGGTATTGGTCGGCGATCTGCGTATGGCCCTCGGTATTGGTGTGGACGAGATATCCGGAGGCCGGTGACGCCAGCAGCAGAACGGCCACGAACGACGGCACGGCGACCCGGGTCACAGAATGCGCGCCACGCATGAACCGATTGGCGAATGTGCCCTTGAGCAGCCGGTCCGTCACCATGCCGAGGTTCAGCGCGAGCATGGGGATCAGCGGGGTGACATAGAAGTCCAGCACCACGCTGCCGCGCACCAGATAGAAGGCGTATCCGAGGGCCAGTGTGCCGGCGATCAGAAAGCCCAGATTGCGCCTGCGGTCCCGCATGCCGATCCACAGGCAGATCGCCATCGCGCACACCCCGGCGATCAGCAGGAACTTGTCCCGGACCAGCCAGCTCGTCTGCAACAGCCCGGAGTGGCTGAAGAGGGTGCCCTGGTTGCGGTTGAGCTGCCACCACAGGGTGTAGAGCAGCGAAACGTGGTCCGCTGGTGGATTGTTCAGATCGAAGTCGAAACCGCTCGGCAGCAGCTCGTTCTTGAGCAGTGCGTAGGTCACATAGGCGCCGATCGGGGCCGCCGCGGCGAATGGCCACAGGGTGCTGGTGAACCGGCTGCTGGCCGACCCCTTGACCCTCCGGTAGAGCAGGTAGACGAAGCTGGGCAAGAAGAAGATCGCGTTCTCCTTGGTGATCAAGGCGATCCCCAGCGCCATACCGCCGCCGAACACCGATCTGATCGTGACTTCTCGCCTGAGCAGCATGAACAGGCTCAGCAGCAGCCAGAGCATCATCAGGTTGTCCAGCAGGACCTGCCGCTGGAAGTAGACCGCGATCGGCGAGACGTTGAAGAGGAACGCGGTGACGGTGGCGGCCAGCACACTGCCGGACAGCCGCCGGGCGATTTCGAACAGCAGATAGACGCTGACGACGTGCACCAGCAGCATCAGGAACCGTCCGGTGTTGATCGCGTTCCCGAAGGTCTCGAACTGCTTCGGCAGCGGGAGGACCCACCCGGCCAGCGTGATCCAGCCCAGCGGGGCGTGGTCGTAGTCGTAGGTGTACGGGGACAGACTGGTCTCCCGCACCACCGACCACGCCCGCTGCATGTAGATGCCCTCGTCGGTGAGGTAGAGGGGGTAGCGGAAGAGATGGTAACCGTGGGTGAGCAGCCCGGTCAGCAGGGAGGCGACCAGGGCGATTCTGCCCTTGGTCCCAAGCGGCGGGAACCAGCCGCGCTCCACGGAGAACCGCGGGCGGCGGCGCCGACCTCGTGCGGGGGCCTCGGTGGTCTTGGCTGTGGTGGTGTTCTTCCTTGTCGCGGCGTTCTTGTTCGCTGCGGTCTTCTTGCCTGTCGCGGTGGTCTTGGCTGTCGTGGTCTTCTTCCTTGTCGCGGCGTTCTTGTTCGCCGTGGTCTTCCTGCCCGGCGCGGTGCTCTTCCTCGCCGCGGTCTTCCGGTCCTCCGCGTCGGCGGCCGCCGGCCGCGAGGGCGTGGGGTTATCCGACACGCGACTCCGCCTCCTCGGTGGTGGCCCGGTGGGCGCCTACGTGCTGTGTCTTCTCCCAGTCGTGGCGGCCGAGCATCTCGCGCCGCATGGCCCGCAACGCGGCGTACGCGAGGACCATCTGGAAGGGGAACCAGGCGATGGCCATGCGCAGGACGGCCTTCGGCGAGGCTTCGAGCCCGTGGGCGCTGGTGAACTCGTAGAGACCGACCGCCTGGACCAGAAAGTGCGCGGCCAGCAGGAGTACGGGCAGATAGGAGACGAGCGCGATCAGGACCGGCACCTTGAGGATCAGGATCATGCCGAGCGAGATCGGCAGATAGAGGCCGAGCAGCGCCTGTCCGCGCGGGAACGCCAGGACGTAGACGGCGAGCCAGCGCTGTTTGCGCGTCGGCATCTTCTTCCAGGTGCCCTTCTTCAGGGTCTGCATGAAGCCCTGGCTCCAGCGGGTGCGCTGCCGGATGAAGTGGCCGAGGGTGGGCGGGGTTTCCTCCTTGGTCACATACCGGTCGTCGTAGACGACGCGCACCCGCTCGCCCATGGCCGATATCCGCAGCCCCATATCGGCGTCCTCGGTGAGGTTGCGGTCGTCCCAGCCGCCGAGCCGCAGCAGCAGCTCACGGGCGAAGAAGACGGTGTTGCCGCCGAGCGGGATCGAGCCGTAGTGGGCGTGGTAGTGCAGCCGGCTCTTGAACCAGAAGAAGTACTCCAGGACATTGAGCGTCGAGTACCAGTTGGACTCGTAGTTCATCAGCTGCACACCGGCCTGGACCACCCTGACCTTCTCCTGGACCATCACGGTGTTCACCATGCTGAAGATCTCCGGATGGATGTCGTCCTCCGCGTCGAAGATCGTCACTACCTTGTTGGCGGTGTGCGGAAGGGCCGTGTTGAGGCCGTGCGGCTTGTTGACGGGCTCGTCGTCGAACACCACGACCCGCACGTTGCGCAGCCCTTTCCGCTTCAGCTCGTCGATCTTCTCCTCGGCCTTTTTGATCGTGCCGTCGTCGTCCTGTGAGCAGATCACGAAGACCTCCAGCAGTTCGGCCGGATAGTTGGCCCGCACCACGCGCTCGATGGTGCTCTGGATGACGTCTTCCTCATGCCGGGCGGGCAGCAGGACACTGAAGGAGATCTGGGGCGGCAGGAATTCATCCGGCGCCCTGGCCTTCCGTTCGGCATCCGCCCGGTCCCAGGTGTAGAGCATGAGGTAGAGGACGTGGGCCGACTGCACGGTGAGCAGAATCGAGGCCACGATCAGCACCAGGTAGATGATGGGGACAATCATCGGCTCCGCCTCCCCCAGACCCAGCCGGTACTCGACGCGAAGTTGACCGCGAAAGCCGCCGCGATGCCGAGGCAATTCGCCAGCATCAGATGCGTTCCCTCGCGCACGAGTGACCAGACGATGAGCACATTGACCCCGAGTCCGCCCAGGACCGAGACATTGAACTTGATGAATCGACGGAGGGACGGGGTGCCGACCGCGAAGGTCCATCGGTCGTTCAGCAGATAGTTGTGCACCACGGCCAGTTCCACCGCTATCGCCGACGCAGCCAGGAGCGGAAGTCCCACCCAGTGATAGAGAACGAAGAGGACCACCGTGTTCACGAGCACACCGCCCCCGCCGACGACCGCGAACCGAAGGGCCAGCCCGGGCATACCGGCCATCGGGTTCCGGACCGGGAGGGCTCGCGAGAGCATTCCGGTCCGCTTACGGGCGTTGCCGGCGGAGGTATCCGCCTCTTCGTCCGGCTTTCCGGTGCGCTCGCTGAACGTTCGGAAACGCTGCATCGCGACTCCCTCGACAGGAGGCTCTTATCGCCGTTGACCCAAGAGTGCGTCACCCGAAAAGGAGGTAGTACCCGCGACCGGGGGAGCGGGTGGTACACCTTCGGCGGACCCCTTCGCTCCCCCGTATTGGGGAGAGCCGGGTCTCGGGTATCCCGACCGGTCCCCCAAAGAAGGGACGGGTCGCTCACCCTCTCGCGGGTGTCACTACCTGCGGGGGATGCCCAAGATGAAATGGGCCCGACGGCCTTGCGTCCCGTGCGAAGAGAGTAGGTGACGTAATGTCAGGTCACGTGATGTCACGCCATCCATTCGCCGGCCGGGCCGGAGCGGTCATCGCAGCGATGACGCTCGCACTGGCCACGCCGGCTGCGGCAAGTGATTCCCATTCCGGTGGGCTGCACGATTCCGAATGGGCGCTGACGGCGCTCAATGCGGAACGCGCCTGGAAAATCAGCAAAGGTGCCGGAGTGACCGTGGCGGTCATCGGCACCGGGGTCGACGCGACACATCCGGATCTGCGCGGGCGCGTGGTCCGCGGAAAGGATTTCGCGGGCGGCACCGGCGGCTTCGGCACCCGGGACGGCGGCAAGGCGGCAGAGCAGTCCACTCATGCCGCCGGAATCATCGCCGGCACCGGCCGCAATTACCGCGGCGACGGGGTGTACGGCCTCGCGCCCCAGGCCAAGGTGATGCCGCTCGGCGTGTACCGCGACGGAAAGGCCCTCCCCGACCCCACCGCGAAGGCCATACGCCACGCGGTCGGCCAGGGCGCCCGCGTCATCGATCTGGCCGTCTCCTTCAAGCGTCCGACCCCCGCGCTGCGGTCCGCGGTGAAGTACGCCGTCGCCAAGGACGCCGTGATCGTGGCCGGCGCGGGCGACAACGGCAAGGAGGGCAACAAACCCACCTACCCGGCCGCCCTTCCCGGGGTGGTCGCCGTGGTGGCCACCGACAAGAAGGGCGCCGTCTGGACCTCTTCCCACCACGGTGGGAAGACCCTCCTGGCCGCCCCCGGCGTCTCCATCCTCACCACCTCCGGCAACAGCGACTACTGGACCGGCGACGGCACCGGCTTCGCGGCGCCCTGGGTCGCGGCGGGCGCCGCGCTGCTGCGCTCGGAGCACCCCCGCTGGAACGCCAACCAGGTCGTCCAGAAGCTGATCGACACCGCCGACCGCAAGGGCTCCGCGGGCCATGACCCGCGCTATGGATACGGGGTGATCGCCCCGGCCAAGGCGCTGGCGGACCGGGCCGCGCCGCCGGCCTCCGCCGAGCTCTCCGCCCCCCGCCGCCATCCGGCCGCGACCCAGGCCGCCTCCGCCGACAAGACCGACGGGGATGAATCCGCCCTGGTCACGATAGGGGTGGTGGCCGGAGTCCTGGTGGTGCTCGCGGTGCTGGCGGTGGTGCTCATCAGCCGGCGCAGGCCCCCGTCCGACAACTCCCACAACGGCTGAGGCCGGGCTGGACTCGCCATGATCACGAAACTGTGCGCACGCGTCCGCCGCCCCCGCCCGCCGGCCGGTGGGCGTAAGCCCAGGTGGGCGGGGCGGGGCATCGCCCAGCTGATCGTGATGGTGCTGGTGGTCGAGGTGGTGATGGCGGCGACCACCGTGCAGGCCCTGTTCGTGGGCCCGGTGCGGCAGCCGAACGGCAAGCCCTCACTCCCCGTGGCCAAGCCGTTCTTCCCGGCGACGACCCGCTTCTACACCGACCCCCACAACCCGGCCGCGACCTGGGTGCGGGACCATCCGCACGACCGGCGCGCGTCGGCCATCGCCGAGCGGATCGCCGCCGAGCCCCAGGCCGCCTGGCTCACCGAGACCAATGAGTCCCTGGTCGAGGAGCGGACCCGGTTCCTGGTCCGCACCGCCGCCGCCCAGCGGCGGCTGCCGGTGCTTGTCCTGTACACCATCCCGCAGCGCGACTGCCAGCAGCTGAGCTCCGGCGGTGCCGGGGACACGGCCGCCTACGGGCGCTGGAGCGAGGCCCTCACCCGGGGGATAGGGGACGGGCGCGCCATCGTCATCCTCGAACCGGACGCGCTGGCCCATATGAGCTGTCTCAAGCGGCGGCAGCAGGCGGAGCGGTTCGCGGCGCTGTCGTACGCCGCGCGGGCGCTCCAGCGGGGGGCGCCACGGGCCCGGGTCTACTACGACGCCGGGAACTCCGGATGGCAGCCCGCGCGCACCATGGCCGACCGGCTGCGGCGGGCCGGTATAGAGCGGTACGGGGACGGGATAGCGGTCAACGTCTCCAACTTCAACGCCACCGCCGACGAGGTGCGCTACGGACTCTCCGTGATCAGGGAGCTGCGCCGGCCCCGGCTGGGGGTCGTGGTGGACACCAGCCGCAATGGGGCGGGGCCCACGCGGAAGCACAGCTTCTGCGATCCGCCGGGCCGCAAGCTGGGCAGGCCCCCCACCGCCGCCACCGGCATCCCCGGTATCGACGCCTTCCTGTGGGTCAAGCAGCCGGGGCAGGCGGACGGCTGTGCCGCCGGTCCGGGCATGTTCCTGCCCGGGTACGCGTACCGGCTGACGCGCTGACCCCTTGACCCCTTGACCCCTTGACCGCTTGACCCCTTGATCCTCCGCCCCCTGCCTCGCTGACCTCCTCAAAGGCGCCGGTCACCCCGTGACCGGCGCCTTTCGCATGCCCTGAGCGCCTCATATCGACCCCCCCATATCGGACATAACCCCTATAAAACGGCCGAATTCTCCTACCTCAATTGAGGTAGGCGGAATTCGGTCGTTTGGCGTGCCCGGAATTCCTGCAATTGAGGTACGCAGATTTCAGTCAGCCGTACGGCGATTCGGACCCCGGTCGGTCCCTAATGTCGGTGAGCGAAAGGACAAGCCACGAAGGAGCTCCCATCGATGCACAGAGTTCTCGTCGTGGAGCACCACCCACTGGTGTTGAGTGCTCTCGCCGATCTCGTTGTCGAGGAGCCCGGACTGGAGCTATCCGGAATTGCGGGGTCGGCCCGAGAAGCAATTTCTCTGGCCAATCACATGCAGCCGGATGTGGTGCTGATCGACGTGGATGAGCCCAGCTGGCAAACGCAGCGGCTGGTCCGCCTGATCGGCGAACTCCTACCGTCCGCGCGGATTGTCCGGCTGACCGCAGTCTCCGACCCGCAGATGGAATGTCTGGAATCTCCGACGAACAACCCCAGCATCCTCAAGACCGCAGTACCCGAATTCCTCAGGAGCATCACCGAATGAATTCCCCCATGGACCAGAACAACGCCCCGACCACCGAGACCAAGCGCGCGCCGCGCTCGCAGCGTCTCCGCTTCGGTATCGCCGCGGCCGTCGTCGCTGCTGCTGCCGTGGGTGGCACTGTCACCGCTTTCGCGGTGAACAACACCGATGGCCAGTCGGCCACCACCACCTCCGCCGCCGGGGCCAAGGCCACCGGTGCGGGCGCCGAGGGCCCGCTGTCCACGAAGAAGAGCGAGATCGTGGACGCCAACGGCAAGAAGGTCGTCCTGACCGGTGTGAACTGGTTCGGTTTCGAGACCGGCACCTACGCGCCGCACGGCCTGTGGACCCGTAACTGGGAGTCCATGCTGGACCAGATGGCCAAGCAGGGCTTCAACACGATGCGTCTGCCGTACTCGAACGAGATGTTCAAGTCGTCGGCCAAGCCCAACGGCATCGACTGGCACAAGAACCCCGATCTGAAGGGCCTCACCCCCCAGCAGATCATGGACAAGATCGTGAAGGGTGCCACCGACCGCGGCATCCGCGTGATCCTGGACCAGCACCGTCCGGACCAGTACGGCCAGAGTGAGCTGTGGTACTCCCAGAGCCTCACCGAGAAGCAGTGGCTGGACGACTGGGTCAAGCTGGCCAAGCGCTACAAGAACAACGACCGGGTGATCGGCGCCGACCTCCACAATGAGCCGCGTGGCCAGGCCACGTGGGGCGACGGCAACCCGAAGACGGACTGGCAGCTCGCGGCCACCAAGGCCGGTAACGCCATCCACAAGGTCAACAAGGACTGGCTGATCTTCGTCGAGGGTACGGACCGCCACAAGAACGAGCAGTTCTGGTGGGGCGGTGACCTCCAGGGTGTGAAGAAGCACCCGGTGAAGCTCAAGGAGCCGAACAAGGTCGTCTACTCGGCCCACGACTACGGTCCGGGCGTCTACAACCAGAACTGGTTCATGGCGAAGGACTTCCCGAAGAACATGCCGGCCATCTGGGAAAAGCACTGGGCGTACATCAAGAAGCAGAACATCGCCCCGCTGCTGATGGGTGAGTTCGGTGGTAAGAAGACCGCCGGTAAGAGCTCCGAGGCCGTGTGGCAGAACACCCTGATGGACTACCTCAAGAAGCACCAGATCAGCTACACCTACTGGACCTGGAACCCGGACTCGGGTGACACCGGCGGTGTGCTGAAGAACGACTGGAAGACCATCGACCAGAACAAGATGAAGATGCTGTCCAAGTACCAGACGCCTCTGCTGGAGGCGAAGAAGGGGAAGTAATCGTCGGAGTGACCCCTTCGGTACAGCCCCGATGACCACCTGGAGGTCATGGGCAGTGGGCAGCAGCGAGGGCCCGCAGGCAGCCGCCTGCGGGCCCTCGTCTTTTTCCCCGGCCGGAAGGGAAGCGGGGCGGACCCCCGGCGGGTTTCCCTCCCGGGCCGCGGACCGCGCCCGCGGACCGGCCCCCACCCCCCAGGGAGGCCGATGATGAAGCCCCATCCGGCGACCGGCCGGCTGTTCTTCCCCCTGGTCGCGCTCGTCGTGATCGTGGCCGATCAGCTCAGCAAGGCGATGGCGCTGGCCGCCTGGAGCGGCACCGCCGGGCCACAGGCCCGGTTCGGCCCGTTCTGCGCGCTGCTGGTCCGCAACACCGGGGTCGCCTTCGGCCTGGGCCACAGCCGGCCCGCGCTGATCGTCGTGATCACGCTCGCGGGCGCGGTGGCCACGCTGGGTGCCGCCGGCGCGGGGCTGCGGGTCCGCGGCCGGGGCGCGGCGCTGGGGCTGGGGCTGATCGCCGGGGGAGCGATGGGGAACGGCGCCGACCGGATGATCCGGTCGCCGGGCCCGCTGCGCGGTGCCGTCATCGACTGGCTCACGCTGGACGCCCGTGGGCCGGTGTTCAACCTCGCCGATGTGGCCCTGATCACCGGGACCCTGCTCACCGCGGCCCTGCTGCTGCGCAGAACCTCGCGCGAACGGGCCGTCGCGCTGCCCGGCGGAGGTGCGGGGCCCGACCCGGTCGTCAGCCTCCGGCCTTGTGCACCGCGCCCTGATCCGCGTCCCGATCCGACCCCGGCACGCTCCCCGGGACCGTCTCCGGCTCCGGCTCGGCCTCCGTCGGCACCGCCCCGGGCACCGTCTCCGTCCCCGGGACCGGCTCCGTCGGCGCCGCCTCCGTCCCCGGCTCCCGGCTCTCCCGCTCGGCGAGGGACTCCGCGAAATCCCTGAGCCGGTCCAGCACCGCCTCGTCGGTCACCGCGCGGGCGGCCAGCGCCTCGCTGATGCGCTGGTAGACGGCGAGCTCCCGGGCGCAGCGGTGGCACTCGGCCACATGGGTCCGCACCCGGGCCGCGGCCGGCGCCTCCAGCTGCCCGTCCAGATACGACTGGAGCATCGGCGCGCCCAGGGGACACCGCGCGCCCTGGAGCTCTGCGGCGGTCTGCGTGGTTCGAGTGGTGCGTGGGGTCCGCCACCATGTCCATCTGCTCATGCGCCACCTCGCTCCGATTCCACTCCCGCGTCCAGCAGCTGGTTCCGGATCCGCTTGCGCGCCCGGTGCAGCCTGCTCATCACCGTCCCCTTGGGGACGTCCAGCACCTGTGCGGCCTCCGCGTACGACAGTCCGTCCACATGCACCAGCCGCACCACCTGCTGGTCCCGCAGCGGAAGCGCCGTGAACGCGGCGTCCACGGCCTCGTCGAACGTCGTGTCGACCACCAGTTCCTCCGGTGTCGCGCCCCGGGCCGGGACCAGCCGCTCCAGCTCCGTATCCGGATCGTCGAGCAGCCGGGGCCGGCGCTGGCGGCGCCGGCTGACCTCCGCATGCCGCATGATCGTCAGCAGCCAGGCCCGTGGATGTCTCCCGTCAAAACGGCCGACTGCCCGGTACGCCCGTAGTAACGTGTCCTGCACGAGATCCTCGGCGTCGGCTCGCTGGGTGGTCAGTGACATGGCCACGCGCAGCAGCACCTCGACCTCGGGCAGCACATACTGAGCGAACATGCGCTGCTGATGGGCGTCCGGGTCAGCCACGGGGTGCCTCCTCGGATCCGGACCCCCCGGGACGCGAAGCACGACATATCACACTCTGTGTAACATCTCGCTCACCGCGCCGCACGGGATGATCCGCGATCCGAGTGGTGGATCAGACGTTCCGGCAGACCGGACGTTCAAGCAGGATCAGACGTCGACGTAGCTCAGACGTTCTCAGACGTTCAGGGAGACCAGGCGCTTTCCCTCGGCCGTACGGACCTCGAAGCGTTCGATGTCGGCACGCTTCATGCCCGCGCCGCCGTGGGCCCACAGCGGCTCTCTCGCCTCCGCCCGGGGGCTGTCCTCGATCCCGTACCCCCATGGGGGCACGGACCAGGTCGTCATCGTCTGCTCGTGGCCGTCCTTGGAGATCGCGATCAGGCTGCAGTCCAGGGGGCCCTTGAGGTTCTTCAGCCGCAGCACGGCGTCGGTGCCCCACATCTTGTCCTGCAGCGCGACCGCCGCGTTCACCTTGGTGTCCGGGTCGGTGCCCCGCACCTTGTCGGGCATTCCGGCGAAGAGGGCGCTCTCGTTGGGGGCGGCGGTCACGGAGCTGTCCGAGCCGCCGGAGGTGACCGCGACGGTGCCGACCGGACCGCCGACGATCAGGACGGCCGCCGCCGCGACCAGGTACAGCCCGCGCCGCCGCCGCTTGGCGCGGGATACGGCCACCTCGCCGACCATGCGCTGGAGCAGCGCCGGACCGGGGCGCGCGGTGAGGGTCTCGATGGCGTTGGGAGTGGAGCTGAAGGCATGTGGCGTGTGGCCCGTGAGCTGGGTCCGTCCGGGGCTGCCGTGGATCCCGGGGATGTCGGCCGCCAGATCGGCCAGCAGGGGTTCCAGTCCGGTCAGCTCGTCGAGCTGCCGTCCGCACTGGTCGCAGCCGGCCAGATGCTCCTCGAAGTAGGTGGCCTCCGCCTCGTCGAGCACGCCGAGCACATACGCGCCAACGGCGTCATGTCCCGAGTGGTGCGTCTGCGCTGTCATGCCGTTACTCCTCTCTCCTCGAGCGCGAGCTTCATGGAGCGCAGCGCGTAGAAGACCCGGGACCGTACCGTCCCGCTGGGTATGCCGAGGGTCTGGGCCGCCTCGTTGACGGTCCGGCCCTTGAAGTAGGTCTCGACCAGCACCTCGCGATGGGCGTCGCTGAGGTCCTGCATCGCGTCGGTCAGGGTCATGAGCCGCAGTGCACGGTCGATCTCGTCCTCCGCGGGCATGAGTTCCAACGGGGAGGGGTCGACCTCCTGCGGCCGGGCCTGCCGGCTGCGGTGTCCGTCGATCACGATCCGCCGGGCGACCGTGACCAGCCAGGGCCGGATGGAGCCGGTGGCCCGGGACAGCTGGTCGGCGTTCCGCCAGGCGCGCACCAGGGTTTCCTGGACGACGTCCTCGGCGCGGTGACGGTCGCCCGCGACCAGCCGCAGGACGAACGCGAGCAACGGCCCGGCGTGCTCCTGGTAGAGCGCGCGCATGAGGTGCTCGTCCGGCGTACCACGCCGGGATCTTGACGGACGCTCATCGGCCACGGCGGCGTCGTCGTGCACCTGAACCTCCAGGACCTGACCTGAGTTGGACATCTACGGACGCTCCCGGTCTGAGCCCCGGGGGGGATCGGCGGCCATGTCGGCCTCTTCCCCCTTCACTACGCATGGGGGGAGGCAGCCGCTCAACACGTCGCGAAGAAATTCCGATCAGGGGGCAGGGGGCCCGGCGGGCCAGGGGGCGGTCAGGGCGCGGGCGGGGCGGTCAGGAGACCATCGCGTTCAGCAGCAGGGGCTGCACCTTGCCGTCGAGCATCGCGCCGAGCCCCTCGACCGCGCAGACGTCGGGGTGGTCGGCGATGCTCAGCGGCATCCCGGTGGCCTCCCGCAGCATCGTGTCGAACCCGGGCAGCACCGCGCTCCCGCCGGCCAGCATGATGCCGCGGTCGGCGAGATCGGCCACCAGATCGGGCGGACAGCGGCGCAGCACCGTGCCGATGGCGTCCAGCACTCCGGTGAGCGGGGTGCGGATGGCGTTCCGTACGCTCCCGACATCGATCCGTACGGTCCGGGCGAGCCCCGTGGCCACGTCCCGGCCGTGCACCTCGGCGCTGGGCACGGCGGGTGCGCCGTCCGCGCTGTTCTTGAGCAGCAGATGCAGCGGGCGGACGGCCTGGCTGGGCAGCATCAGCGCGTGCTCGTTGCGCAGATACTGGACGACCGCGTGGTCCACGGTCTCCCCGCCCACCGGCACCCGCTCGGCGGCCACGATCGAGCCCAGCGACAGGACCGCGACCTGGGTGGTGGCCGCGCCGCACACCACGATCATCGTCGCCTCGGGCCGTTCCACCGGCAGACCGCAGCCCACCGCGGCGGCGATCAGGGTGTCCACCAGCTCGACCCGCTTGGCGCCGATCCCGGCGAGCGTCTCCACGGCGGCGCGCTGGGCGAGCGGGTCGGCGTCGTGCTGCACGCAGACGGCGGCGCTCACCAGCGGGCGGCGCCGCCAGGCGCGCCGCAGCTTGTTGCCCAGCAGCAGCCGCAGCATCCGCTGGGCCATGTCGATGTCGACGACGGTGCCGCCCGAGACCGGCCGTACGACGCGGATGTGCTCGGGCGTCCGCCCGGTCATCCGCTCGGCCAGTGCGCCGACCGCGATCAGCCCGCCGGTGTGGGTGTTCACGGCGGCGACGGTCGGCTCGTCGACGATGAGCCCGGTACGCCTGAGGTAGACACGCGTTCTGGCCGCGCCGAGGTCGACGGCGATGGAGCAGCGGCGCAGTGCCTCGAGGCTGATGGTCATGGCAGGTCTCCCCTGTGGGCGGCGTGGCGGGCCGCCGCCCGGCGGCCCTCCGCTCTCATCGTGTGGGGACGATCAGGGCCGCTGCCTGCGGGGCTGAGCCGGTCGGGGGAGCGACTGCCCCCTGGGCCCGGTGCGGTGGAGCATCGCGGGCCCGCGACGCCTGGCACAGCGCGCCGACCGGTTACGGCTGGACCGCTGGGGCTGCCCCCTGCACCGGATGCCGGATGCCGGATGCCCCGGGCGTCAGCCGCCGCTGTCGCGGCCGCGAAGATCCACAGGACCGGACCCGGGCCGCCTACTTCGCGTCCGCGTAGCACTCCACCGCGGCCATGGTGAGGGGAAACCGCACCGGTGTCGGTCCGAAGGCGATCCGCCCGGCCGTCTCGCCCGCCTCGGTGATCGCCTCCCGGACCGCGTCGGCCTCCTCCCGGGGGCAGTGCACGATCACCTCGTCGTGCTGGAAGAAGACGATCTCCGCGCGCAGCCCCGCCCCGCTCAGCGACCGCCGCAGCGCGGCGAGCATCAGCAGGGCCCAGTCGGCGGCGCTGCCCTGCACCACGAAGTTCCGGGTG
The DNA here is from genome assembly GCF_001598115.1 of Streptomyces sp. AgN23. Classification (NCBI taxonomy): domain Bacteria; kingdom Bacillati; phylum Actinomycetota; class Actinomycetes; order Kitasatosporales; family Streptomycetaceae; genus Streptomyces; species Streptomyces sp. AgN23. The sequence goes on along the minus strand of NZ_CP007153.1, from coordinate 5,161,795 downwards.
AACCGGCCCCGCGCGCGGGCGCTCGCCGTGCTGCCGTACGACGGCTCCTCCTGCTCCCGCGGCAGCCCCGCCTCGTCGGCCGGCTCCTCGGCGCCGCCCACGGGCGGGCAGGTGCGGCCGAGCCAGGTGCGCACCAGCCGGCCCTCCTCGCCCGCGCGGGCCGCGTCGTCCACATACGCCACCGCCGCCGGGAAGCGCCGCCGCAGGGCGGCGAGATGCTTCAGGCCGTCGCCGGAGGTCTGGCCGTACACCGCGCCCAGCAGCGCCAGCTTGGCCAGCTCGCGGTGGCCGGAGAAGGCGCGGTCGGACAGCGTCGCGTACAGATCCCGGCCGCTGCCCGCGACCTCCATCAGCCCGGGGTCGCGGGAGATCGCGGCGAGCACCCGGGGCTCCATCTGGTCGGCGTCGGCCACCACCAGCCGCCACCCCGGGTCGGCCACCACCGCGCGCCGCACCACCTTGGGGATCTGCAGCGCCCCGCCGCCGTTCGTCGTCCAGCGGCCGGAGACGGTGCCGCCGGGCAGGTACTCCGGGCGGAAGCGGCCCTCGCGCACCCAGGACTGGAGCCAGGCCCAGCCGTGGGCGGTGTGCAGCCGGTAGAGCTTCTTGTAGCGCAGCAGTGGCTCCACGGCGGGGTGATCGATCCGCTCGAGCTCCCAGGCGCGGGTCGAGCCGAGCGCGATGCCCGCGCGGGCGAACGCCTTGACGACCTCGGCGGGCAGATCGGGCCGGACCCGGGTGCCGAAGGCACGCGAGACCTCGTCGGCCAGCTCGACCAGGCGCTGCGGCTCCAGACCGCCCGGATAGCGCTCGCCGAGCAGCTCGTCCAGCAGCTCCCGATGGCGGTCGGCGCTCCAGGGCACCCCGGCCCGCCGCATCTCGGCGGCGATCAGCATCCCCGCGGACTCGGCGGTGGTCAGCAGCCGCATCCGGTCCGGGTGCTCGGCCGCCTCCGTACGGACCAGCTGCTCCGCGTACACCGCCAGCAGCGCCTCCAGCGGGTCGGCGCCCGGCGGCAGTGGCGGCGGACCGGGCTCGAACAGCGACGGCTGGCCTCCGGCCGCCCGGGGCGGCGGATCCTCGGGGACGGGCAGCCCGCGCAGCCGGGCCCAGGCGGCGGCGAGCGAACGCGGTGCGCCTGAGCGCCCCTCATGGCCGAGGAGCAGCGCCTCGGCCGCCTCGATGTCATAGGCGCGCTCGACCCGGACCCCGGCGGCCAGCAGCCGCGGATAGACCTCGGCGGTGGACCGCCAGACCCATCGGTCGGCCTCGGGGCGGGATCGCACGGCCTCGGCGATCCCGCCCTGGGCCGCCGTGACCTCCACTACCGGTCCGGCGGCCTTTCCCTGGGGGTCGAGCGGGCAGAGACGAACACCCCCGTCGTCCGTCTCCGCCGCCGCCCACCTCATGCCCGTGAGTCTCGCAGGGGGGTATGACAACGCCCCGCAACGAGGTCCGCTCAACCTGGAGGGGGGCTCGGACGTCATACATGCGACTGCTCTTCTTCACTCCGGGCAGGAGATGCCGGGTGCTGGGTGATCATGCAGATACGCATGGTGCACGTGCATCTGTCTGTGCATCTACCTGTGCATACGCAGCTGCATTTGCCCATGCGTTTGCAAAGGAACGCCGCTATGATCCGAGACAGTTGACAGCTGCACGCATGCACGAACAGTGGAGAAGCCCTGTGCGCGACCACCCCTACAACGGCATGGCGGCCGCGGACCTCCAGGGGGTCGTCTGGCAGAAGAGCAGACACAGCAACTCCCAGGGTTCCTGTGTCGAGTTCGCCAAACTGCCCGGTGGGAACGTGGCCGTCCGCAACTCCCGGTTCCCCGACGGACCGGCGCTGATCTACACCCCGGCCGAGGTGGAGGCGATGCTGCTCGGCGCCAAGGACGGCGAGTTCGACCACCTTGCGCGCGATCCTGCCGGTATGGGCTGATCGCCGCGGACGCGCGACACTGGTAGTGGCGAGCGGGGGCACCCGACTGATGTGAGACGGCGATGAGCGGCTCGGTCCGGGTCGGACGCATACTCGGGGTTCCACTGCGGATGCACTGGAGCGTCCCGGTGCTGATCGTCCTGCTCGCTTACGGGCTGGGGCACGAGACGCTGCCCGCGTGGACCCCCGGCCGTACCGGCGCCGTCTACGCCCTCGCCAGCGTCGTCGGCGCTGCGCTGTTGATGGGCAGCCTGCTGCTCCACGAGGCCGCGCACGCGGTCGCCGCCCGCCGTAAGGGCGTCTCGGTGGAGGACGTGACGCTCTGGGCGCTAGGCGGCATGACCAAGATGGGACGGCCCCGCACCGCCGGGGTCGCATTCTGGGTGGCCGTCATCGGACCGCTCACCAGCCTGGTCATCGGCGGTGTCGCCCTCGGCGTGGGGATCGGGGTGCATGCGCTCACCGGATGGGGGGTGCCGACCGCCGTGCTGATCTGGCTGGGCTGGGCCAATCTGCTGCTGGGCGTCTTCAATCTGCTGCCCGCCTCGCCGCTGGACGGCGGCCGGGTGGTGCAGGCCGCGATCTGGTGGCGCACCGGGGACCGGGAGCGCGCCGACCGGGCGGCGGGGCGCAGCGGCCAGATCCTCGGGATGGCGCTCATCGCTCTCGGCTGGATCTCCTTCCTGCGCGGGAACACCGGCGGGCTGTGGCTCTCGCTCATCGGCCTCTTCATGGTGATCATCGCCAACGCGGAGCGGCAGCGGGCCGGAGTCAACACGGCGCTGCGCGGAGTGCGGGTGGCGGACGCGATGTCGGCGCCGGTCGCCGCCGGGGCCGACTGGCTGACCGTGGGACGGTTCATCGACGACGTGGCGGCCCACTCCCGGCATTCGGTGATGCCGGTGCTGGACTTCGAGGGACAGCTCAGCGGGGCCGTCCACCTGCGCGCGCTCGCGGCGGTGCCGACCGAGGCGCGGGAGACCCAGCGGGTGCGCGATGTGGCGACGCCGCTGTCGCGGTGCACCGTGGCCGAGCCCGGTGAGCTGCTGAGCGAGGTGCTGGAGCGGGCGCGTCCGGGGGGCGGCGGTATGCCGGTGCTGGTGGTGGACCACGGGCAGCTGGAGGGAATCATCACGATGCACGATGTGAACCGGCTCTTCCAGTTGTACGGCCTGGGCATTACCACGGCCCCGCCGGAGTCCACCCGCCCGTGACCGCCGCTGCGGAGGGGCGCGTCGCGCTCAGGCGTGGGGGAGGCGGCTCACGCCGGGGGGAGATGGAAGACGGCCCAGACGATCTTTCCGTGCGGGGTGCCCGGCAGCGGCTGCCAGCCCCAGCCGTCCGTGAAGGACTCCACGAGATGGAGCCCGCGCCCGGATTCCTCGCCGCAGCCCGCCTGACCGGCCACCGGGCCCACCTCGCTGGGGTCGCGTACGGCGCACACCAGCCGTGAGGGGCCGCGCATCAGATGGAGCCGCACCGGCCGCTCGGGCTCACCGGCCGTCGCCGCGGTGCCGGGCAGGGCGTGCCGGAGCGCGTTGGTGACCAGTTCGGAGACGACGAGCGCCACTTCGTCGAGGAGTTCGGGGATGTTCCACTGCCGCAGGATGGAGCCGGTGAACTGCCGGGCCCCCTTGACCGCCTCGAAGCGGGCGGGAAGGGCGCAGGAGGCGGATCCGGAGACGGCGGAGGGATCGATCGCGGTAAGCCCTTGCCACAAGGGTTCCAGCAGGGCCGAACCTTCGCTCCCCATGCGAGCACTCCTGCATCCGTGGCCGTGACGAACTCTGGCCAGATTTCGTACCAGCTAGCACGCGCGCACAGCCTATGGTTCCGAATGCGCACGTCAGATGCAAGGGCAAATGCACGTGCACGCAGATCGGTTGGTCCGGTCCGATCGGTTTTAGCCGGATATCTGACTCCGTACACTGACGTACAACCTCGGGCTGAGTAACGACGCGCCTACGGCGCGGAGCCCGAACAGTGGCAGACTTCACCCCCAGAGGCTGCGGGGGCGCCGTTCGCAAGGATGCTTTCCGTACAGGGAGGATCGCGGAAATGGCCGCAGGCGAGTCGAGTGGATCGGTGGTGCGCCGTATCCTCCTGGGCTCTCAGCTCAGACGGTTGCGCGAGGCCCGTGGCATCACCCGCGAGGCGGCGGGCTATTCGATCCGGGCCTCCGAATCCAAGATCAGCCGCATGGAGTTGGGCCGGGTGAGCTTCAAGGCGCGGGACATCGAGGATCTGCTCACGCTGTACGGAGTCACCGACGACGCGGAGCGCGCGGCACTGCTCGGGCTCGTCCGCGAGGCCAATGTCGCCGGGTGGTGGCACAGTTACGGCGATGTGCTGCCCGGCTGGTTCCAGACCTATGTCGGCCTGGAGGGCGCCGCCTCCCATATCGGCTGCTACGAGGTCCAGTTCGTGCACGGTCTGCTGCAGACCGAGGGCTACGCCCATGCCGTGGTCACCCGCGGCCAGCCCCAGGCGTGCGCCGAGGAGGTCGAGCGGCGGGTGGCGCTGCGCCTCGAGCGGCAGAAGCTGCTGGTCTCCGAGCGCGCCCCGGCGGTCCATGTGGTGCTGGACGAGGCCGCGCTGCACCGCCCCTACGGCGGGCGCGGCGTGATGTCCGCCCAGCTGCGCCATCTGATCGCGGTCTCCGAGCATCGGCAGGTGACGCTCCAGGTGATGCCGTTCGCCTTCGGTGGGCACGCGGGGGAGAGCGGGGCGTTCACCCGGCTGCGCTTCCCGGAGTCCGACCTTCCCGACATCGTCTATCTGGAGCAGCTCACCAGCGCGCTCTATCTGGACAAGCGCGATGAGGTCTCCCAGTACGAGCGGGTGCTGGAGCGGCTCAGTGCGGACAGCCTGTCCCCGGAGAAGAGCCGGGATTTGCTCCGAGGGCTCCTTCACGATGCCTGACTCGTCAGTAGGATGACGTTCTGTCAGGAATACCCCCCACCCGTGCGCGGCTGTCGGTGCGCGGCACCGCGTCCTGCAGATAGGGATGGCATGTCCTACTTCTCCGAGTTGGCCCTTCAGTTCATCGATGGCGAGTGGCGCGGCGGAAGCGGTTCCTGGGACATCGTCGACTTCAACCCCTACAACGGGGAGAAGCTGGCCTCCATCACCGTGGCGACCGTCGAGGAGGTGGACCTGGCCTACCGGGTGGCCGAGCGGGCGCAGCCGGAGTGGGGCGCCACCAACCCCTACGCCCGGCGGGCGATCTTCGAGCGGGCGCTGCGGATCATCGAGGACCGCGAGAAGGAGCTCACCGAGACGATCATCGCGGAGTGCGGCGGCACCCATGTGAAGGCGGGCTTCGAGCTGCATCTCGCCAAGGAGTTCCTGCGGGAGGCGGTCCATCTGGCGCTGCGGCCCGAGGGCCGCATCCTGCCGTCGCCGGTCGACGGCAAGGAGAACCGCCTCTACCGGCTGCCGGTGGGCGTGGTCGGCGTCATCAGCCCCTTCAACTTCCCCTTCCTGCTGTCGCTGAAGTCGGTCGCCCCCGCGCTGGCGCTCGGCAACGCCGTCGTCCTCAAGCCGCACCAGAACACCCCGGTCTGCGGCGGTGGCCTGGTCGCCAAGATCTTCGAGGAGGCCGGGCTGCCCGCCGGGCTGCTCAATGTCGTGGTCACCGACATAGCGGAGATAGGCGACGCGTTGATCGAGCACCCCATACCGAAGGTGATCTCCTTCACCGGTTCCGACAAGGTCGGCCGGCATGTCGCCACCGTGGCCGCCTCCCACTTCAAGCGCACGGTCCTGGAGCTGGGCGGCAACAGCGCGCTGGTCGTGCTGGACGACGCCGACCTGGACTACGCGGTGGACGCGGCCGTCTTCAGCCGCTTCGTCCACCAGGGGCAGGTCTGCATGGCGGCCAACCGGGTGCTGGTGGACCGGGCGGTGGAGCGGGAGTTCACCGAGAAGTTCGTGGCCAAGGTGGAGACGCTGAAGGTGGGCGACCCGGGCGATCCCACCACCCACATCGGTCCGCTGATCAACGAGGGCCAGGCCGAGGCGATGGCCTCGCTCGTCGAGCAGACGATCGCCGAGGGTGCCACCGCGCTGGTGCGGGGGCGCACCGAGGGCACCCTGATGGGGCCGACCGTGCTCAGCGGGGTCCCGGAGGGCGCGGCGATCCTCGGGCAGGAGATCTTCGGCCCGGTGGTGACGCTGATTCCGTTCGACGGCGAAGAGGAGGCCGTCCGGATCGCCAACGACACCGACTACGGGCTCAGCGGCGCCGTGCACACCGGCGACATCGAGCGCGGGGTGCGGTTCGCCCAGCGAATCCACACCGGCATGATCCATGTGAACGACAGCACGGTTCACGACGAGCCGATCGTGCCGTTCGGCGGGGAGAAGCACTCCGGCCTCGGCCGGCTCAACGGGGAGTCGATGATCGAGGACTTCACCACCACCAAGTGGATCTCCATCCAGCACGGCCGGAGCCAGTTCCCGTTCTGAGCCGGCACGGAATCGCGCGCCGACACGCGGACAGAAGCTGACCGCAAGCCTTCCTAACGTGGGGTTCATCGAAGGGCGCCGGACCCGGGCGCCCTCCAGATGAGAGGCGGCAGCCATGCCCGTGATCGTGAACCCCGAGGCATGTGACGACGAGCGCGGTGCGCTGCTCGCGTACCTGGACGCGCAGCGCGGCGGCATCCGCCGCTCGGTGCACGGACTGACCGAGGAGCAGGCCCGCAGCACCCCCAGCGCGAGCGCGCTCTCCCTGGCCGGGCTGCTCAAGCATGTGGCCACCGGCGAGCGCGGCTGGCTGCGCGTCCTCCAGGGCAAGGCGCCGGGGAACGCCAAGGACCAGATGGCCGAGTGGGAGCACACCTTCGAGCCCACCGAGGACGAGACGGTGGAGGCGATGCTCGCCCTGTACGAGGAGGTGGCGCGCGAGACCGACGAGGCGGTGCGGGCCCTGCCGTCGCTGGACACGACCTTCGAGGCCCTCCGGCTCCCCTGGGACGAGGGCGGCACCCGCACCTGGCGCTGGGCCATCCTCCATCTGATCGAGGAGATCGCCCGGCACGCCGGTCACGCCGACATCATCCGCGAGACGATCGACGGCAAGGGCGCCTTCGACCTGGTCTTCGAGACGGGGGCGATGCCGGAGCCGGACTGGTCGATCCTGGAGGGGTGATCCGCCGGGCCCGGCGACGGCCTAGCCTGGTCACGGCGGGGCCGGGACCAGGATGGAGAAGAGCGGGCGATGTCAGCGATCCGGTTGCTGGTGCTGGGGGCCGTGCGCCAACACGGGCGGGCGCACGGCTATCAGGTCCGTAACGACCTGGAGTTCTGGGGCGCGCATGAGTGGTCCAACGCCAAACCCGGGTCGATCTACCACGCCCTCAAACAGATGGCCAAACAGGGCCTGATGCGCGCGCACGACGTCGCGCCGAGTACGGTCGGCGGCCCGCCGCGGACCGAGTACGAGCTGACCGAGGCGGGCGAGGAGGAGTACTTCCGTCTGCTGCGGGACGCGTTGCTGCGCCATGACCAGAAGATCGACGAGCTGACGGCCGGGGTGGGTTTCATCGTCGACCTGCCCCGCGCCGAGGCGATCGCCCTGTTGAAGCGGCGGGTGGCGGCGCTGGAGGAGTGGCGGGCCGAGGTGACCCAGCACTGGACGCCGCCGGGCGGGACCTCCGAGGAGTGGGGCCATATCGGCGAGATCATGAAGTTCTGGGTGCACTCCGCGGACAGCGGCGCCGAGTGGACCCGCGGGCTGATCGAGCGGCTCGAGGGCGGGGCGTATGTGATGGCGGGGGAGGGGGAGCGGTCGGTGGAGGTGCTGCCGGAGGGGGTCCCCAACCCGTACGCGCCGCCCGACGCGGACTGAGGAAGACCATGCCGAGGGAGTACGGCTGACGGCGGTCGTCGCTATTAATCAAGTTTGACTAGTAGGTGTCGCGGGCAGTACGTTCCGGTCCGCGTAGTCAAACTTGACTACGCGGAGGAGAAGCACAGAAGGAGAGGGGAAGACCTTGGCCGACAGCGATCCCGCGATCGTCGTCGAGGGACTGCGGAAGAGCTACCGGGACAAACAAGCCCTCGCCGGGCTCGATCTGACCGTCCCGCGGGGCACCGTGCACGCCGTGCTCGGCCCCAACGGCGCGGGCAAGACCACCTGCGTACGGATCCTGGCCACCCTGCTCCGCCCTGACGGCGGCCGGGCCGAGGTCGCCGGGTACGACGTGCTGCGCGACCCCGACCAGGTCCGCTACCGCATCGGCCTGGTCGGCCAGCACGCCGCGGTGGACGAGGAGCTGAGCGGACGGCAGAACCTGGAGATGTTCGGCCGCCTCTACCACCTGGGCGGTCGGCAGGCGGCCGCCCGCGCGGACGAGCTGCTGGAGCGGTTCGGCCTGGCCGGCACCGGCACCAAGGCCGTCAGCCAGTACAGCGGCGGCATGCGGCGCAGGCTGGACCTGGCGGCGAGCCTCGTGATGCGGCCGCGGATCCTCTTCCTGGACGAGCCGACCACCGGGCTCGACCCCCGGGGCCGTACGGAGGTGTGGAACGCGGTCCGTTCGCTGGTGGACGGCGGTACGACCGTGCTGCTCACCACCCAGTACCTGGAGGAGGCGGACCAACTCGCCGACCGGGTCTGCGTGATCGACGGCGGGCGGGCCATCGCCGACGGAACCGCCGACGAGCTCAAGGCCCGGCTCGGCGGGGACCGTATCGAGGTGGTGCTGCGCGACGCGGGCCAACTGCCCGCCGCCGCCTCGGTCGTGGGCATGGCGACCCGCGCCCGCGAGGTCGAGACCGACCCCGACCGCCGGCGGCTCGGCGCACGGGTCACCGACCGGGTCGCCGCGCTCACCGAGACCGTACGGGCGCTGGCGGCGGCCGGGATCGAGGCGGAGGACATCGTGCTGCGCCGCCCCACCCTCGATGAGGTCTTTCTGCATCTCACCGGGGAACGGGCGGACACGGCGAAGGAGGAGACCCCCGTATGACGACCGCGACCCTCATCGACTCCTGGACCATGACCCGCCGCGGGCTCGCCCACTGGGCCCGGCAGCCCGTCCAGGTGGTCGTCCAGCTGGTCTTCCCGGTGATGATGCTGCTGATGTTCGCCTACTTCCTCGGCGGCGGGATGACCGTCCCGGGCGGCGGCGACTACAAGGACTTCCTGGTGCCGGGCACGCTCGCGCTCACCATGGTGTTCGGCCTCGAAGGGACGATGCTCGCCATCACCCAGGACCTCAACAAGGGCGTCATCGACCGCTTCCGCTCGATGCCGATGGCCCGTTCGGCGGTCCTGGCCGGGCGCAGCGTGCTGGACATGCTCCAGTCGGCGCTCGGTCTGTTCGTCCTGCTCGGGGTCGGTCTGGCGATGGGCTGGCGCTGGCACGGCGGCGTCGGTGACGGGCTGCTCGCCGTCGGGCTGCTGCTGTGGCTGCGGTTCGCGATGCTATGGCTCGGGATCTTCCTGGGCATGGCCGCCGGACGGCCGGAGATGGTGCAGGCCGTCCAGATCCTGGTCTGGCCGGTGGGCTTCCTCTCCAATGTCTTCGCCTCGCCCGAGACCATGCCCGGCTGGCTCGGGGCCCTCGCGGTCTGGAACCCGATGTCGGCGACGGCCACCGCGATCCGCGATCTGTTCGGCGGCCCGGGTGGCGGCGGCGAGGGCTGGGCAGCGGACCATGCCCAACTCCTCGCCGTCTGCTGGCCACTGGCGCTGATCGCGGTCTTCGCGCCGCTCGCCGTGCGGCGTTACGGACGGCTCAGCCGCTGACGGCGGTGCCGGGCCGGACGTCCGGCGGGGCACACTCCCACCGGTCGTCGCCGGTTGCGGATACGGTGCACATATGGGGAACGACAGGTCGGGCACGGGGGCGGAGACGGTGAGCGGGCCCGGATACGCCCTGCTGCTCGCCGCCGGCCCGGCCGGCAAACAGCGACTGATGGACGCGGCCGCCGCGCTGCCTCAGCTCGCCGCCGTACCGCCGGCGGCGCTGCTGGGCACGCCCGGCGGCGCCAGCGTCGTCCAACTCGTGGACCCGGCCGACCCGCAGACCGTGCTGACGCATCTGCGCACCGCCGCCGCGCACCCGGGCCCGGTGCTGGTCCATCTCGCGGGCCAGCTCACCCTCGACGCCAAACAGCGGCTGCCGCACCTGGCGTTGGCCCGTACGACGCCGAGGACCGCCCGCTATACGGCGCTGCCCTGGCACTGGCTGGCGGCCGAGCTCGGCCGGCGGCGGCCGGGCAGCACCGTCGTGGTCGCCGATCTGGTGGCCGACGAGACGGCATGGCCGCCGCTGAGGGCCGCCGGGCCGTCCGGACTCGCGGCCGGGCTGACGCTGTACGGCACGGTGGCGCCCGCCCCGTCCAAGCGGGGAGCCCCGTCCAAGCGGGAGATGGCGACGCCGGAGTACAGCCGGGCGTTCGCCGGGCTGCTGCGGGGCGCCGCCGAACGCCCGCCGCTCGTGCTGCTGCACCAGCGGGCCGCGCTGGAAGCCGGGTTGGGCAGCGGCCCCGAGCTGCTGCTGGACGGCGCCGGGCCGGATGAGGCGTATCCGGCCCCGGACGCCGCTCCTGGCCCGGATGCCGCTGGATGGGCTGGGCAGACGGGACCGGCTGGGGCTGCCGGGCTGGCTGGGGCAGCCGGGTCGGCTGGGGCTGCCGGGCCGGTGGCGGTCACGCCGCCGAGCATGCCGCCGGGCCCTCCCGAATCGTTCCTCTCCGCCGATCCCCGACCGGCGCCACCATCACCGCGCCCGCCCCAGCCGACGCACGCGCCCCTGCCCCCGCCGCCCAGGCGGGCGCCTGTGGCCGATCCGCTCGCCGCCACGCACGCGGCGATATTCGAGGCGGCCAACTCGGGGCGGCACAGCGAGGCCGCCTCGATGGCGGCCGCCTGGGAGCAGGAGGCCCTCCGGACCACCGGTCCCCGTTCCGACGAGGCGATCCACTGGCTGGAGGTCCGGGCCGATCTCTCCCGTATCGCCGGGGACCCGGCCCGCGCCTGTGAGCTGTGGCTCGCGGTGGCCGACGCGCGGCTGGGCAACGGGGAGCCGGTCGGCCATCCCGAGGTCGAGGGGGCCGTGGACCGGGCGCACCACCAGTGGCAGTTCGTCCAGGACCGGGCCAGGGCCAGCGCCCTGGCCCCGCCGTTGATGGAGCTGCGGAGCAGGGTGCCCGGCCGCAGGCCCGGCGCGCTGGAGGCGGTCCGGCGCCGGGCCGAGCTGCTCCGGGCCCCGGCCCGCACGCGCTGACCGCCGTCGTTCCCAGAAGCGGAGACACCGGGCTCAGTGGTGGAACGCCTGGGCGGTCTTCCCCGTGGGCGCGGGCTGTGACCGCAGGTCCGGCAGCAGCGACCCCAGGTCGTTCAGGAAGAGATCGGCGAGGTCCTCCGAGAAGCCGTTGCGGCACACCACCCGCAGCACGGACAGGTCCTCCCGGTTGCGCGGGAAGGCGTACGCGGGCACCAGCCAGCCGCGTTCGCGCAGCCGTCGCGAGACGTCGTAGACATCGAAGGTGCCGACCCCCTCCGCCGTGGTGAACGCGAACACCGGGAGCTGATCGCCGCGGCTGAGCAGGGTGAAGTCCCCGAACGCCTCGATCCGCTCGGCGAGCGAGCGCGCCACGTCGCGGGTCTGCTGCTGGACGGCGCGGTAGCCCTCCCGGCCCAGCCGCACGAAGGTGTAGTACTGGGCGGCCACCTGGGAGCCGGGGCGGGAGAAGTTGAGCGCGAACGTCGGCATGTCGCCGCCCAGGTAGTCGACGCGGAAGACCAGCTCCTCGGGCAGCGCGTCCGCCGTACGCCACAGCGCCCACCCCACCCCGGGGTAGACCAGGCCGTATTTGTGCCCCGAGGTGTTGATGGAGGCGACCCGCGGCAACTGGAAGTCCCACACCAGGTCCTGGTCGAGAAACGGTGCGACCATCGCGCCCGAGGCGCCGTCCACATGCACCGGGATGTCCAGGCCCGTGCGCTCCTGGAGGTCGTCCAGCGCCCGGCACACCTCGGCGACGGGTTCATACGAACCGTCGAAGGTGGAGCCGAGGACCGTCACGACCCCGATGGTGTTCTCGTCGCACAGCTCGGCGGCGGCCTGGGGATCGAGGTGGAACCGGTCGCCCTCCATGGGCACCTGGCGCGCCTCCACCTCCCAGAAGTCGCAGAACTTCTCCCAGCACACCTGGACATTGGTCCCCATGACCAGGTTGGGGCGGGCGGTCGCCGGATAGCTCACCGGATTCCGCTTGGCCCAGCGTCGCTTGAAGGCCATTCCGGCCAGCATGCACGCCTCGCTCGACCCCGTGGTGGAGCAGCCCACGGCCGTGTCCGGGTCGGGGGCGTGCCACAGATGGGCGAGCATCACCACACACCGCCGCTCCAGTTCGGCGGTGCGCGGGTACTCATCCTTGTCGATCATGTTCTTGGGGAAGCAGTCGGCCATCAGCCTGCCCGCCTGCGGCTCCATCCACGTGGTGACGAAGGTGGCCAGATTCTGGCGGGCGTTGCCGTCCAGCATCAGCTCGTCATGGACGAACTGATACGCGGTCGTGGGCGCCATCGGCTCGTCCGGGATGCAGTGGTGCGGGGGCCTGCCGGTCATCCCGCTCACCGGATTGGCCTCGCCGTAGACCGGATTGACGGAGAACTCCGAGCGATGTCCCCGGTGGGGCGGGGTGGGGGTGCCGTGATGAAGTGCCATCTTCGTTAAATTAGGGGCATATCAGCGATATGCCCCGATACCGCGCCGTGTCCCCTCGTGGCGCGCCCAGCGCCGTGCCCCTCGCTACCCCGCGCTGCTGAGCGACAGCTTCGCCGCGAAGCCGAGGAACGCCGTGCCCGCCGCCGCCGAGAGCCCCGCCCTCAGCCGTCGGCGCCGGCGGAGGGTCGCCGCGAGATACGTACCACTGAAGATCAGCACGGACAGATAGGTGATGCTGAACAACTGCGCCCAGGCGCCCAGCGCCAGGAAGGACAGCGCGGGATGGGCGTAGTCCGGATCCACGAACTGCACGAAGAAGGAGATGAAGAAGAGGATCGCCTTCGGGTTCAGCAGGCTGATGATCAGCGCCCTGCGGTACGGGCGCTCGCCCTCCGCGGACCCCTTGGCCGCGTCCGCCGACTCCATGGAGGCATGCGCGGACTCCATGGCCGCGCCCGCGCTCCCCGGCCGGCGGCGCCACAGTGCCCGCGCCCCGCGCAGCATGCCCACCGCCAGCCAGGTGAGATAGCCCGCGCCCGCGAACTTGACCACCGCGAAGAGCACCGGGCTGGCGTTCAGCAGCGAGGCCACCCCGCCCGCCGACAGCGCCATCAGCACGGCGTCCCCGCACACCACCCCGGCCGCCGCCCGATAGGCGGTACGGGGGCCGCGGCGGGCCGCTACCGACACCACATACAGCGAATTGGGACCCGGCAGCAGGATGATCAGCGCCAGACCGGCCAGATAGGTCGAAAGATCGGTTATCCCCAGCACGATCGGCAGAATGACAGCCACCCGCGCCGCCGCCCAGCGAGTTTCGCCATCCGGACTTGCACCTCACGCGGCGTAAGGGCGCACCGTGGAACCCGTACCGAACTGAAGGAGAGCGGACCAGGTCATGAGCTATTCCGTGGGACAGGTCGCGGGCTTCGCCGGCGTCACGGTGCGCACGCTGCACCATTACGACGAGATCGGACTGCTGCGCCCCGGCACCCGCAGCACGGCGGGGCACCGGCGCTACGACGACGCCGACCTCGACCGGCTGCAGCGGATCCTGTTCTACCGGGAGCTCGGCTTTCCGCTCGAAGAGGTGGCGGTGCTGCTCGACGACCCGGATATCGATCCGCAGGCCCACCTGCGGCGTCAGCACCGGCTGCTGACGGACCGGATCGAGCGGCTGCGGAAGATGGCCGCCGCCGTCGAACAGGCCATGGAGGCGCGGAAGATGGGCATCAATCTGACCCCCGAGGAGAAGTTCGAGGTCTTCGGGGACTTCGACCCGGACGAGCACCAGGAGGAGGTCGAGCAGCGCTGGGGGAACACCGAGGCGTACAAGGAGTCCCAGCGCAGGGCCGCCTCGTACACCAAGGAGGACTGGAAGCGGATCCAGGAGGAGGCGGACGGGCTCGGCAACCGCTTCGTCGCGCTGATGCGCGCGGGCACCCCGCCGACCTCCGAGGCGGCGATGGACCTGGCCGAGGAGCACCGGCAGGGGATCAGCCGGAACCACTACGAGTGCGGCCATGAGATGCACAGCTGCCTGGGCCGGATGTACGTCTCCGACCACCGCTTCACGGAGAACATCGACAAGGCCGGGCCGGGGCTGGCCGTCTACCTCCGGGACGCGATCCTCGCCAACGCGGAGCGGCACCGTTAGGGCCTAGGAGCATCCCTGGAGGGCGGGGCCGAGGGCGGGCGTCCTTGCGGTGGGAACCAAGGGCAGTCACACGGCGTTGATAGCTTTGGGCGGCACACTGCGAAGAACTCTGTCGATGTTCTCCGTGAATCAGTCCGCCCCGACCCTGCGGCCGGGCCTCGCACGAGCCTGCTTCCCTCGACCCAGGAGCCTCCCACCTGTGAACACCCTCGCGCTCGGCCCTCAGTGGCTGGACCCGGACTATCTGATCGAGACGTTCGGTCTGCTCGGTGTCCTGGCCATCGTTTTCGCGGAGTCCGGTCTGCTCATCGGCTTCTTCCTGCCGGGCGACTCGCTGCTCTTCACCACCGGCCTGCTGGTGACCACCGATGTGATCAAGCAGGAGCTGTGGCTGGTGTGCGTGGCTGTCGCGGTCGCCGCGATCGTCGGTGACCAGGTCGGCTATCTCTTCGGCCGGAAGGTGGGGCCGTCGCTGTTCCGGCGCCCCGACTCCAAGCTCTTCAAACAGGAGAACGTGGAGAAGGCGCATGAGTTCTTCGAGAAGCACGGGCCGAAGTCGCTGATCCTGGCCCGCTTCGTGCCCATCGTGCGGACGTTCACGCCGATCATCGCGGGCGTGAGCCGGATGAACTACCGCTCGTTCATCATCTTCAACATCATCGGCGGCGTGCTGTGGGGCACCGGCGTCACCCTGCTGGGCTCGGCGCTCGGGAAGGTCGACTTCGTCCATGAGCACATCGAGCTGATGCTGATCGCGATCGTGCTGCTGTCGATCATCCCGATCGTGATCGAGTTCCTCCGGGCCCGCGGCAAGGCGAAGAAGGAGGCCGCCGCGGAGCCGGATCCGCAGGGCCCGGCCTCGGGCGCTCCGAACCAGGGCCCGCGCGGGCGCCACGCCAAGCGCTGACGCCGAGCGCCGGGGCCGCTGAGCGCCGGGGCCGCTGAGCGCCGGGGCCACTGAGCGCCGGGGCCGCTGAGCGCCCCGGCGCCGTGGCGTTCCCCGTCACCCCGGCGTCTCCCGTCTCGCCTGCACCTCGTTCACCTGCATTCACGCCCGTCACACACACCCGCCCCCACTCCCCCTCGGCGGTCACCGCCCCGCACAATGGGCTCCGGTGGCCGCCGATGCTGCATCCTTGGCTGCTGGAAACCGTACGGGGAGGGCTGGTGAGGAGCGAGGAGACGTGAGGCCGGACCGTCAGCAGGCGCCGCGCGGTGCGAGCGCGGTGGACACGGACACGGGGGAGAACCAGAAGCCCCATTCCGACGAGGCGCACAGCGCCTTCACCCCGCCCCTCGGCATACCCATGCCGCCTCCGCCCGAGGATGAGCACCCGACATCGGAATTCGCCGTCCCCAACGGGCTGGCGGCGGAGACCTCCGTCGAACCCGAGGGCTCGGCCTTCGTGCCGCCCCCCGGGGTGAAGACCCCGCAGAACAATCAGACCACCGGCGGCTTCCCCGCCATCACCCCGGCGAACGGCTTCCCCGTCGTCCGGCTGACCAAGGACGCCCCCTGGCAGGACCGGATGCGCACGATGCTGCGCATGCCGATCAGCGAGCGCCCGACGCCCGAGCGCGTCGAGCAGCAGGACGAGACCGGCCCGGCCGTGCCGCGTGTGCTCGACCTCACCCTCCGCATCGCCGAGCTGCTGCTCGCGGGCGGCGAGGGGGCCGAGGACGTCGAGGCGGCGATGCTCGGCGTGGCGCACGCGTACGGGCTCGACCGCTGCGAGCCGACCGTCACCTTCACCCTGCTGTCGGTCAGCTACCAGCCCTCGCTGGTGGACGACCCGGTCACCGCCAGCCGGACCGTGCGGCGCCGGGGCACCGACTACACCCGGCTGTCGGCGGTCTTCCGGCTGGTGGACGACATCACCTCGCAGGAGGAGTTCACGCTGGAGGAGGCGTACCGGCGGCTCGCCGAGATACGCCGTAACCGTCACCCCTACCCCGGCTGGGCGCTCACGGTGGCCGGCGGAGGGCTGGCCGGCGCGGCGAGCATGCTGGTCGGCGGTGACTGGCCGGTCTTCTTCGCGGCGGCCATCGGCGCGATGCTCGGCGACCGGCTGGCGTGGCTGGCGTCGGGGCGCGGGCTTCCGGAGTTCTACCAGTTCGTGGCCGCGGCGATGCCGCCGGCCGCGATGGGCGTGGCGCTCAGCCTCATGAACTCCGGGCTTCAGGCGTCCGCAGTGATCACCGGTGGGCTGTTCGCGCTGATCCCGGGGCGAGCGCTGGTCGCGGGCGTCCAGGACGGGCTGACCGGCTACTACATCACCGCGGCGGCCCGCCTGCTGGAGGTCGGCTATCTGATCGTGGGCATCGTGTGCGGGGTGCTCACGGTGCTGTACGGCGGCGTCCAGCTCGACGCCAAGCTGAACCCGGAGGCGGCGCTGCGCCATGTGGAGCGGCCGGTGATCCAGATCCTGGCGGCGATGCTGCTCGCGCTGACCTTCTGCATCCTGCTCCAGCAGGAACGTCACACCGTGCTGTTCGCCACGCTCAACGGCGGGGTCGCCTGGGTGGTCTACGCCGCGCTGGCCGATACCGCCGACGTCCCGCCGGTGGCCGCCACGACCGTGGCCGCCGGGCTGGTCGGCCTCTTCGGCCAGTTGCTCTCACGCTATCGGTACGCCTCGGCGCTGCCGTACGTCACGGCGGCGATCGGGCCGCTGCTGCCCGGTAGCGCGACCTACTTCGGCCTGCTCGCCCTGGCCCAGGGCAACCTGGACCGCGGCATTCCGTTCCTCACCCAGGCGGCGGCACTGGCCCTGGCGATCGCCATAGGGGTGAACCTGGGAGGCGAGGCCGCGCGCCTCTTCCTGAAGACCCCCGGCGCCACCATCGACCCCTCCGGCCGCCGCGCCGCCAAGCGCACGAGGGGCTTCTGACGGGCGCGCCGCCCGGGGCCGCCGTCCCGGGCCTCGCCCGTCCGGGGCCGCCGTCCCGGGCCCGGAAACGCCGGAGGGCGGGGCACCCGCAGGGTGCCCCGCCCTCCGGCGTGCTCAGGACTCAGTGGCCGCCGGCGGCCTCGAGGCGCTTGATGGACGCCTCCACCTCGGCCTCGGCCTCGGCGCGGCCCACCCAGTTGGCCCCTTCGACCGACTTGCCCGGCTCGAGGTCCTTGTAGACCTCGAAGAAGTGCTGGATTTCCAGGCGATCGAACTCCGAAACGTGGTGAATATCACGCAGGTGCTCCACCCGGGGGTCCGAGGCCGGTACGCAAAGCAGCTTGTCATCGCCACCCGCCTCGTCGGTCATCCTGAACATGCCGATGGCACGGCACTTGATCAGGCAGCCGGGGAACGTCGGCTCGTCGAGAATGACCAGTGCGTCCAGCGGGTCGCCGTCCTCGCCGAGGGTGTTCTCGACGAAGCCGTAGTCCGCGGGGTAGCTGGTCGACGTGAAGAGTCGCCGGTCAAGACGGATGCGACCCGTCTCGTGGTCCACCTCGTACTTGTTCCGCGAACCCTTCGGGATCTCGATGGTGACGTCGAACTCCACGGGTGGCTCCTCCATGATCAACACATACGTCTGGTGATTAAGTGTCCCCCACGCAGGTGTGTGGTGGCGAAAGGGGCTGGTCGGTCGTGCCTGAAGCCCGATCGTGGCAGGTCAGGGAGTGGCTGCGGCACCGGCTGAGCCGTGGGCGACGCGAGTTCGACCGCGCGCGCGGTCGTGGGCTGTACGAATGGGACCGCGTGCGCGCCCGGATCCGGCGCGAATGGCGGCGCACACCCCGTGAGCGGCAGCGGACCTGGCAGCTGGTGACGGTCTCCGCCGCGACCGGTCTGGTGGTCGCCGTGGTGTCCGTGCTCGTGGCCGGGCCCTGGGACGGCGGACAGCGGACGGCCGAACGCGCCCGCGCCGCCGAGGACCGGGCCCCGGGCGGCGGACGGGACGGCGGTCCGGGGCGGCCCGCGCCCAGCGCCTCGCCCGTCCTGGCCGCGCTCGGCGCGCGCCCCGCGCCCAAGTCGCCGGACAGCGGTGGGGACGCCGTGCCGCCGCCCACCGGGGCGGGGCTCGCCGACACGCTCGAACCGCTGCTGGAGGATCCCGCATTGGGCGATGAGCGCTCGGTGGCGGTGATGGACGTGACCACCGGTCAGCAGGTGTTCGGCAGCAAGGCGGGTACGGCCACGATCCCCGCCTCGACGATCAAGCTCGCGACCGGTGCCGCGGCCCTCTCCGCCCTCGGCCCGGACCACCGCATCAGGACCAGCGTCGTGGCGGGCGCGGGCAGACACGACATCGTGCTGGTCGGCGGCGGCGACCCCACGCTCACCGCGCGGGCCGTCAAGGGGGACGACCACCCCGCCGCACTCCGCCAGTTGGCCGATGACACCGCCCGCGCCCTCAAGAAACGCGGCGCGGGCCCCTACCGGCTCGGCTACGACACCTCGCTCTACTCCGGGCCGAAGCTCCACCCGATCGGCCCCAACGAGAACCTCTCGCCCGTCGTCCCCCTGATGGCCGATGAGGGCCGTAAGGACGACAGCGACCATGGCCCGGCCCCGCGCGCCGAGGACCCGGCCGCCGACGCGGCCGGCACCTTCGCGTCGATGCTGCGCGACCGCGGCGTCGAGGTGAAGGGCGAGCCCGGCTCGCGCACGGCCGCCAAGGGCGCCCGTACGGTGGCCTCCGTCCGCTCCCAGCCGCTGTCCTCGCTCGTCGAGCGGATGCTGACCACCAGCGACAACGACATCGCGGAGGCCCTGTCCCGGCAGACCGCCCTCGCGGCCGGCGAGTCCGCCAGCTTCGCGGGCGGGGCGAAGGCCGTGACCCAGCGGCTGCGCAAGCTCGGGCTGCCGCTGGGCGGTGCCCGGATCGCGGACGGCAGCGGGCTCGACCGCGCCGACCAGGTGTCCGCCGGGCTGCTCTCCCAGGTGCTGGTGCGCGCCGCCGACCGCGACCACCCCCAACTGCGGTCGCTGCTCACCGGGCTGCCGGTGGCCGGTTTCAGCGGCACCCTGCGCACCCGCTACGCCCAGGACGCGGTCGGCCGGGGCGTGGTCCGTGCCAAGACCGGCACCCTCACCGGGGTCAACAGCCTCGCGGGCTCGGTCGTGGACGCGGACGGCCGGCTGCTGGTCTTCGCGTTCATGACCAACGGCACCACCGACGCCGACGGCGCCCAGCGCGCCCTGGACCGGATGGCCTCGGCCCTCGCCAACTGCGGCTGCCGCTGAGCGCGGGGGCGACCCGGCCGCGCGGCGGCCACGCCACGGTGGCCGCCGTAAGGCCACGAGGGTGACCCGGACGCGGGGCGGCTGCCTGTACGGACCTCGGTGTCCTCCCGGATGGGGCGCGGGCCACGTACCGTGAAGCCATGACGAGCATCGGTGGTGTGGAGATGGTCGACTGGAATCTCGCGGTCGCGACCGCGACCCGGCTGGTGCGCCCCGGGCCCGAGGTGAGTCGCGAGGAGGCGCGTGCCGTCGTCGCGGAGCTGCGGCGGCACGCCAAGTCCTCGGAGGAGCACGTCCGCTCCTTCACCCGGATGGCCGTCTCCGGCGGCCCGGCCTCGGACACCCCCGTCCTCGTCGTGGACCGCGCGGGCTGGATCAAGGCCAATGTGGCGGGCTTCCGGCAGATCCTCAAACCGCTGCTCGGCAAGATGCAGGACCGGCGCGGCGGACTGCCCGGCGGGGCGGTGCTGGGCGCGGTCGGCGGCAAGGTGACCGGCGTCGAGCTGGGGATGCTGCTGTCCTTCCTGGCCTCCCGGGTGCTCGGCCAGTACGAGACCTTCGCGCCCGCGACCCGCGAGCTGCCCGGCTCCCCGGGCGGCGGCCGGCTGCTGCTGGTGGCACCCAACATCGTCCACGTGGAGCGCGAACTCGACGTGGCCCCGCACGACTTCCGGCTGTGGGTCTCGCTGCACGAGGAGACCCACCGCACCCAGTTCACCGCCGTGCCGTGGCTGCGCGACCACATCGAGTCCGAGATCCAGGCGTTCCTCGGCGAGACCGATGTGGACCCGGCCACCCTGCTGGAGCGGGTCCGCGAGGCATTCCAGTCGCTGAGCGGCGGCCGTCCCGGTGATGAGCGGGACGAGGCGGACGGGGGTGGCGCGCCGAGCATCATCGAGCTGGTCCAGACCCCGGCCCAGCGGGAGATCCTGGCCCGGCTGACCGCGGTGATGTCGCTGCTGGAGGGGCACGCCGACTACGTCATGGACGGGGTGGGGCCGGAGGTCGTGCCGTCCGTCGCGGAGATCCGGGAGAAGTTCCAGAAGCGCCGGGCCAGCGGCGCGGGCCGGCTCGACCAGGCGCTGCGCAAGCTGCTGGGGCTCGACGCCAAGCTGCGGCAGTACCGTGACGGTGAGCGATTCGTCCGGGCCGTGGTGAACGAGGTCGGCATGGACGGTTTCAACCGTGTCTGGACCTCGCCCAACACCCTTCCGACCAAGGCGGAGATCAGCAAACCCGCCGAGTGGGTCGCGCGGGTGCACCGTAAGGCGGAGTCCTAGAACCGGCACACTCCCGGCACACGCGGAAACGGACGAACGCCCCCATTAATCACTCGTCCGAGGGACCGTTGGCGACGGGTAGGCGTGCGATGCTCGGGGAACAGCTCGCTTCTGTCACCATCGACATACGCAGCGTGACGAAACGCCGCGTAACTCCTCGCACCCCCCGAGGCACTCCCTCGAATGACAGATGGGAAACGGACATGGGTCCCCATCCAGCGGTCGCCGCGATACGCCTCGCGGTCCGCCGCGTCCTCCACGACGTCCTCGTCACCCACTCGGCCTCGTCCCCCTGCTCGCCCTCCGCCGCCTCTTCGCCCTCGACGCGTTCGGCCCCCGCCCCCCGCGGCTCCGCCCCGCGCGACGACGCTCCCCTCGTGCTCGCCGCCTGCTCCGGCGGCGCCGACTCCATGGCGCTCGCCTCCGCCCTCGCCTTCGAGGCCCCGCGGGCCGGCCTGCGCGCCGGCGGGGTCACCGTCGACCACGGCCTGCAGCAGGACTCCGACGCCCGCGCCGCCGAGGTCGCCGACCGGATGCGGGCGCTGGGCCTGGCGCCGGTCGAGGCCATCGCCGTGTCCGTCGGCCGCGGCGGCGGCCCCGAGGCCGCCGCCCGGGACGCCCGCTACGCCGCGCTGGACGCCGCCGCCGAGCGCCACGGTGCCACCGCCGTGCTGCTCGGCCACACCCGTGACGACCAGGCCGAGACGGTTCTGCTCGGCCTCGCCCGCGGCTCCGGCACCCGCTCGCTGTCCGGCATGGCCTGGGTCTCCGGGGCCGACGGCCGCTACCGCCGCCCGTTCCTCCGGCTGGACCGGCACACGGTCCGCGAGGCGTGCCTGGCCCAGTCGCTGCCCGTCTGGGACGACCCGCACAACGTGGACCCGTCCTACACCCGCTCCCGGGTCCGCCACGAGGCGCTGCCCATCCTGGAGAAGGCGCTGGGCAAGGGCGTCGTCGAGGCGCTCGCCCGCACCGCCCAGCTCTCCCGCGACGACGCCGACGCCCTCGACGCCTGGGCCGCCCGCGCCGAGGCCGATGTGATGACCACCGCACCGGCGGCGGCCGGTGGTGCGCAGGCCGTGCATCTCGACACCGTCGGCCTGCACGGACTGCCCACCGCCGTCCGCCGCCGGGTACTGCGCCGCGCCGCCATCGCCGCGGGTGCGCCGGCCGGTTCGCTCTTCGCCCGCCACATCGAAGAGGTGGACCGGCTGATCACCGGCTGGCGGGGGCAGCGGGCCATCAACCTCCCCGGCCGCGTCGAGGTCCGCCGTGAGGGTGGCAGACTGGTCATCCGGCAGGGCTGATCCGCCCGAGCCAGATGAGCCGGTACGTCGAACGAAAGTGGCGCGGGTGGACGACAAGGACATGGGCACCGACCTGAAGTCGGTCCTCATCACCGAGGAAGAGATCAACGCGAAGCTGGCGGAGCTGGCGGCCACCATCGACGAGGAGTACGCGGGCAAAGATCTGCTGATCGTCGGCGTGCTCAAGGGCGCGGTCATGGTGATGGCGGATTTGGCGCGTGCCCTGTCCACGCCCGTCACCATGGACTGGATGGCCGTGTCGTCCTACGGCGCGGGCACCCAGTCCTCCGGGGTGGTGCGTATCCTGAAGGACTTGGATACCGACATCAAGGGCAAACACGTCCTGATCGTCGAGGACATCATCGACTCCGGACTGACGCTGTCGTGGCTGCTGTCGAACCTGGGCTCGCGCGAGCCGGCCTCGCTGAACGTCTGCACCCTGCTGCGCAAGCCGGAGGCGGCCAAGGTCGCCATCAAGGTGAAGTGGGTCGGCTTCGACATCCCCAATGAGTTCGTCGTCGGCTACGGCCTGGACTACGCCGAGAAGTACCGGAACCTGCGGTTCGTCGGCACCCTGGCCCCCCACGTCTACGGCGGCTGACGGCGCCGCGGTCCCCTGGGAACCTGGCGGGGTTTTCCGCCGTTGGAGCAGGGGAAGGCGGTTTTGTTAACAGTCCACGGCGGCGTCGGGTGACAATGCTGGGGTACCGTCCGAAGGTCAGTCTTTTTTGAGACTGAGGATTACACAGCTCATACACCGCAATACACCGCACGCACAGGCGGCCCCTCCAGGGCTGCTGTGCCTCACTGTGGCAGGAGGGACGGGGCGGCTTCGCCCCGTATGGATGGACGTGAAGCGCTACTTCCGTGGGCCGGTCATGTGGATCGTGCTGGCCGTCCTCGCCGTGGTCGTGTTGATGCAGGTCGTCGGCTCGTCCGGCGGCTACAAGTCGGTGGACACCAGTCAGGTCGTCAAGGCGATCAACCAGAACCAGGTCCAGTCCGCCGAACTGACGACCGGCGACGAGCACAAGGTAAAGATCAAGCTCAAGGACAACGTCGCCAAGATCTCGGGCAGCGACAAGCTCCAGGCCACCTACATCGGTGACCAGGGCGTCGATCTCGCCAAGACTCTGCAGGCCAATGCCCAGAAGCCCAATGGGATCCCCGACGGGTACAACGTCTCGACGTCGAAGCAGAACCCCTTCGTCGGGATTCTGCTCTCGCTGCTCCCGTTCGTGCTGATCGTCGTGGTCTTCCTGTTCCTGATGAATCAGATGCAGGGCGGCGGCTCCCGGGTGATGAACTTCGGCAAGTCGAAGGCCAAGCTGATCACCAAGGACACGCCGAAGACGACGTTCACCGATGTGGCGGGCGCCGATGAGGCGGTCGAGGAACTCCAGGAGATCAAGGAGTTCCTGCAGGAGCCGGCGAAGTTCCAGGCCGTGGGCGCCAAGATCCCCAAGGGTGTGCTGCTCTACGGCCCGCCCGGTACGGGTAAGACGCTGCTCGCGCGCGCCGTCGCGGGCGAGGCGGGTGTCCCCTTCTACTCGATCTCCGGCTCCGACTTCGTCGAGATGTTCGTGGGTGTGGGTGCCTCCCGTGTCCGCGACCTGTTCGAGCAGGCCAAGACCAACGCCCCGGCCATCGTCTTCGTCGACGAGATCGACGCCGTCGGCCGGCACCGCGGTGCGGGCATGGGCGGCGGCCATGACGAGCGCGAGCAGACGCTGAACCAGCTGCTCGTCGAGATGGACGGCTTCGATGTGAAGGGCGGGGTCATCCTGATCGCCGCCACCAACCGGCCCGACATCCTGGACCCGGCGCTGCTGCGCCCGGGCCGCTTCGACCGGCAGATCGCCGTCGACCGCCCGGACATGCAGGGCCGACTGGAGATCCTCAAGGTCCACCAGAAGGGCAAGCCGGTCGCCCCGGACGTCGACCTGTCGGCCGTCGCCCGTCGCACCCCCGGCTTCACCGGTGCCGATCTGTCGAACGTGCTGAACGAGGCCGCCCTGCTGACGGCCCGCAGCGACAAGAAGCTGATCGACAACCACTTCCTGGACGAGGCGATCGACCGTGTCGTGGCCGGTCCGCAGAAGCGGACCCGGATCATGAGCGACAAGGAGAAGAAGATCACCGCGTACCACGAGGGCGGTCACGCCCTGGTCGCGGCGGCTTCTCCGAACAGCGACCCGGTGCACAAGGTCACCATCCTCTCCAGAGGCCGGGCCCTGGGCTACACCATGGTCCTGCCGGACGAGGACAAGTACTCGACCACGCGCAACGAGATGCTGGACCAGCTCGCCTACATGATGGGCGGCCGGGCGGCCGAGGAGCTCGTCTTCCACGACCCGACCACGGGCGCGTCCAACGACATCGAGAAGGCGACCACCACCGCCCGCGCGATGGTCACGCAGTACGGCATGACCGAGCGGCTCGGCGCGATCAAGTTCGGCTCGGACAACTCCGAGCCCTTCCTCGGCCGTGAGATGGCTCACCAGCGCGACTACTCGGAAGAGGTCGCCGCGCTGGTGGACGAGGAGGTCAAGAAGCTCATCGAGGCCGCGCACAACGAGGCCTGGGAGATTCTCGTCGAGAACCGGGACGTCCTGGACAACCTGGTGCTGGCGCTGCTGGAGAAGGAGACGCTGAACAAGGAGGAGATCGCCGAGATCTTCGCCCCGATCGTGAAGCGTCCGGCCCGCCCGGCGTGGACCGGCTCCTCGCGGCGTACGCCCTCGACCCGCCCGCCGGTGCTCTCCCCCAGGGAGCTCGCCCCGGCGAACGGTGCCCAGCCCACCTCGGCGGCTTCGCTGACCAAGAGCACCACCCCGGAGGACGCCGCCGAGCGCCCCGAGGAGTCGGGCTCCGGTTCGGAGAGCTGACCCCCACCACCTGGGGCGGCACCCGTCCCCGGTGGCCCCGGAATGAATGCCGCGTTCACCAGGTTCTAGCCTGGTGAACGCGGCATTTACGCGTTCGTTGTGTGTATGTGAGGAACGAGGCAGCTCCATGACCGACCCGGTGACGCTGGACGGCGAGAGCCCCATTGGCGTGTTCGACGAGAAGCGCGCCGAGAACGCGATCCGCGAACTGCTGATCGCCGTTGGCGAGGACCCCGACCGGGAGGGGCTGCGCGAGACGCCGGGCCGGGTGGCCCGGGCGTACAAGGAGATCTTCGCGGGGCTGCGCCAGGAGCCCGAGGACGTCCTGACCACCACCTTCGACCTGGGCCATGACGAGATGGTGCTGGTCAAGGACATCGAGGTGATGTCGTCCTGCGAGCACCACCTGGTGCCCTTCGTGGGCGTGGCCCATGTGGGCTATATCCCGTCCCACGACGGCAAGATCACCGGGCTGTCCAAGCTGGCCCGGCTGGTCGATGTCTTCGCCCGCCGCCCCCAGGTCCAGGAGCGGCTGACCACCCAGATCGCCGAATCCCTGATGCGGATACTGGAGCCGCGCGGGGTCATCGTGGTGGTCGAGTGCGAGCACATGTGCATGACCATGCGCGGGGTGCGCAAGCCCGGCGCCAAGACCCTCACCTCGGCCGTCCGCGGCCAGCTGCGCGACCCGGCGACCCGGGCCGAGGCGATGAGCCTCATCATGGCTCGCTGAGCGGCTCCTGGCGCCTCAGGCCGGGATGAAGAGCCTCGGTCCGGCCTGACGGGCCCGTACGGGCCGGCTGGTGGCCTTTGGGGCTCTGCCGCGCCTCAGGCGCGGGCCGCGGCGCTCGGGCCGTTGCCGTCGTTGTCGTCGTCCTCCGGGAGCTTGAGGACCCGCTCCAGGAAGAACGCGGCCGCCACCACCCCCGCCGCCGCCAGCACCGACGCCCCGGCGTAGATCGCCTGATCCCGGCGGGCGGGCACATCGAGCTGCTCCATGGCCAGGAAGGCGCCCGCCCCGCCGTACATCCCCGCGATCAGCGCCGACACCAGCGCGCTGGCCTGCCCGAAGACCACCGCACGGGCGGCCACCATCGGGTCCACGCCCTTGGCGCCCGGCTGCCGCTCCCGCTGGGCGCGCAGCCGGGACCGCAGCGACAGCGCGGTGGCGGCCAGCACGACCGCGATCAGGGCCAGCACGATCGGCGCCGCCACCGGGACGCTCGGCAGCGACCCGAACGTGTCCCACAGCCGGGCGCCCGCCCACGACACCACACCGGCCACGGCGAACAGCCCGACCAGCACCCCGATCCGAAGTTGCTTCACCGAGCGGTCGCCCCTCAATTCAGTACGTGCCAACGTGTCCGGAATCTATCCGGATCAACGTCTACTCGGGCAGTCGCAGTTCCAGATCGGTGCGGACCCGGACACCTTCCTGGCCCATCGCGGCCAGCAGCCCCGCGACCGCCCCGCGCCCGGGGACCTCGGCCTGCGGATCCACGTCGTTCCACGGCACCAGCACGAAGGCGCGCTCATGGGCGCGCGGATGCGGCAGGGTCAGCTGGGGGTCGTCGGACACCACGTCCTGATACGCCACGATGTCCACGTCGATGGTGCGCGGGCCCCAGCGCTCGTCCCGCACCCGCTCGAACGCCTCCTCGATCGCGTGGCCGCGCTCCAGCAGCGAGGACGGCGGCAGCGTCGTCTTGATCAGCACCACCGCGTTGAAGTACGTGGCCTGGGTGCCGGGCTCCACGCCCCACGGGTCCGTCTCGTACACCGGCGATACGGCCTTGACCCGCAGGCCCGGGGTGTCCCCCAGCGCGTCGATGGCGCCCTGGAGGATCTCCAGGCGGTTGCCCAGATTGCTGCCGAGCGAGATCACCGCTCGTTTGGGGTTGCTCAACGTCACATCGGCGGCGTCCACCTGCTCCACCACGGAGATGGGAACGGGCTGCACGGTCGGGTCGCTGCTGCTCATACTCGGCTCCGGGTGATGGTGATGGTCACGTCGTCGAAGGGCACGGTGATCGGGGCCTGGGGCTTGTGCACCACGACCTCGACCTCCCGCACCACGTCGTGCTTGAGGCACCGGTCCGCGATCCGTTCGGCCAGCGTCTCGATCAGATCGACCGGCTCACCCCGCACCACCGCCACGACCTCTTCCGCCACCACGCCGTAGTGCACGGTCTTGCCGAGGTCGTCGTCGGCCGCGGCGGGCCGAGTGTCCAGGCCGAGCACGAGGTCCACGACGAAGTCCTGGCCCTCCTCGCGCTCATGGGGTAGCACGCCGTGGTGCCCGCGAGCCTTCAGGCCGCGCAGCGCGACACGATCCACCTGAATCACTCCTGCTGGTCGTCGGTACGCGGGCACGCCCTCCTGGCCGGAGCGCACCACCCGTCCCCTGCCGTCTGCGGGGGTACCTGCCTCGCAATCTACCTGCGGGCCCCGGCGGCATTCGCCCATGGGGTGGGCGGTGCCGGCTGCCGACGCTCCGCGTCACAGCCTTCTACCCCCACCTCGCGGGGCTCGAACGGGGTCGGGTCAGCCCGGCAACAACCCGTCGTCGGCGGGGCCTTCGGGACCGCCCGGCTCCTCGTCGTCACTCTCCGCGAGCACCGGGGAGCCGTGGTGCGACCAGACCTTCCAGCCGTCCTCCGTGCGGCGGAACACATTCGTGGCCACGACGAGCTGGCCGACCAGCGGGCCGAGCTGGCCCTCCTCCTCCGCGGGGGCGCCGCTGAGAATGTTCTCCGTACAGGTCACCAGGGCGGTGTCGGCCATCACCGACACCTCGACATCCGTCAGGAAGAACTGGATGTAGTCCGTGTTGGCCATGATCAGCGCATAGGAGCGGAGCACCTCGCCCCGGCCGCGCAGCACCGGCCAGCCCGGGTGGACACAGGACACCTCGGTGTCGGGGGAGTCCAGCCACAGCCGCTGCAGCGTGGTGTGGTCACCCTGCTCCATGGCGTCGTACAGCGCGGTGTTCACCTGCGCCACACGTTCGTTGTCCGTAAGGGAAGTCACAGCGCTCCCGCCGTGTTTTCGGCCGCTTCGATGGCCCGCGCCACGCGCACCGCGTCCGCGCTGGCCCGTACCTCATGTACCCGGACGGCCCAGGCGCCTTCGCGCGCCGCGAGCGCGGTGACCGCCGCCGTGGCGGCGTCCCGCTCCCTGGCGGGCGGCGGGCTGCCCCCGTCACCCGCCAGGACGCGCCCCAGGAACCGCTTGCGGGAGGCCGCCACCAGCAGCGGCCGGCCCAGCTCCCGCAGCGCGGACAGATGGGCGACCAGCGTCAGGTCGTGCCCGGCGTCCTTGGCGAAGCCCAGGCCCGGGTCGATCACGATCCGCTCCGGGTCGATACCGCCCGCGACGGCCTGCTCCAGGCTGCCGCGCAGCTCGGCGACGACCTCGCCGACCACGTCCGCGTAGAGCGCTCGGTTGTTCATGTCGATCGACTGGCCGCGCCAGTGCATCACCACGAACGGCACCCCCGCCGCGGCCACCATGGGCACCATCGCGGGGTCGGCGCCGCCGCCGCTGACGTCGTTGACCAGCCGGGCCCCGGCCGCCACCGCCCGCTCGGCCACCGCGGCCCGCATGGTGTCCACGCTGATCACGGCACCGGCCGCGGCCAGCTCCCGGACGACGGGGATCACCCGGCGCAGCTCCTCGGCCTCGTCGACGCGCGCCGCGCCGGGCCGGGTCGACTCACCGCCGACGTCCACCAGGTCGGCCCCGGCGGCGACCAGATCGAGACCGTGCTTGACGGCCAGTTCGGTGTCGAACCACCGGCCGCCGTCGGAGAAGGAGTCCGGCGTGACGTTCACCACGCCCATCACCGCGCACCGGTCCCACTCCGGCAGTCCGGCCACCCGGCCCCGCCCATGCAACGTGCTCATGTGCCCAGCCTAGGCGTAGGGGGTGCGTTCTGGATCAGGCCGCCTGCTGCAGCCCCTGCCCGTCGGCCAGCTGCCGATGGGCGCAGGGCCGGGGCTCGGGGCGCGGTCCGCGGCGCAGCAGCCGGGGCAGGGCCAGCGAGACGAAGCCCTCGGCCTGCATCGCGGCCAGGCCGATCCGGGGCAGGTCACGGGTGTTGCGGAAGACCACGAAGCGCGGCTCCCAGCGCGGCTGGAACTTGGCGTTGAACTTGTACAGCGACTCGATCTGGAACCAGCGGGAGAGGAACACCAGCAGCGCCCGCCAGCCGCGCAGCACCGGTCCCGCGCCCAGCTTCTCGCCGCGCGCCAGCGCCGAGCGGAACATCGCGAAGTTCAGCGACACCCGCTCCACACCCAGCTCGGGGGCGGCCTGCAGCGCGGCCACGATCAGCAGCTCGTTCATGCCCGGGTCGGCGCTGCGATCACGCCGCATCAGCTCCAGCGACATCCCGTCCCGGCCCCACGGCACGAAGTGCAGCACGGCCTTGAGGTCCCCGTACGGGCCCTCGGCGCCCTCGTCGGCGGCCTTGTGGGCGGTGGCGATGACCGCGTCCCCGTCCGCCGGGTCGCCGATCCGGCCCAGCGCCATCGAGAAGCCGCGCTCGGTGTCGGTGCCCCGCCAGTCGGCGGCGGCGCGCCGGATGGCCTCCAGCTCCTCGGGGCCCAGGTCGGCGGCGCGCCGCACCCGGGTCTGGTAGCCGGCCCGCTCGATCCGCTTGACCATCTGGCGTACGTTGCGCATGGCGCGCCCGGACAGGGTGAAGTCCGCCACATCGACGATGGCCTCGTCGCCGAGTTCGAGCGCGTCCAGGCCGGTCTCCCGGGTCCACACCTCGCCGCCGGTCTCGCTGCAGCCCATCACCGCCGGGGTCCAGGAGTGGGCGCGCGCCTCCTCCATGAAGCAGGCGATCGCGCCGGGCCATGCCTCCACATCGCCCACCGGGTCGCCGCTGGCGAGCATCACCCCGGAGACCACGCGGTAGCAGACCGCGGCCTTGCCGCTGGGGGAGAAGACCACGGCCTTGTCGCGGCGGAGCGCGAAGTGGCCGAGCGAGTCGCGGCGCCCGTGGGTGGCGAGCAGCTCCCGCAGCCGCTCCTCGTCCCCGGGGGTGAGGCGGGCGGCGGGGTGCTCGGGACGGAAGGCGAGATAGGCGGTGGTGGCGACGGTCAGCAGGCCGAGCGCGCCGAGCGAGTAGCCGACGGTGTAGTCCGCGCCGTGGCGGTAGTCGACCGGTCCCTCGAAGCCGAACAGGCCCCACAGGACGTGTTCCAGCTGTGCGCCGAGCGACGGGCTTCCTTCGATGGCGTCCGGATGCGAACGGACGATCAGCAGTCCCAGGGTGACGCTGACCGCGCCCATGACGACGAGGTTGGCCAGTGCCATCCAGCGGCTGCGCGGATCGGGCAGCGCCGCGAACTCGGCGCGGTAGCGGATCAGCACCCCCATCAGGACGAGGGAGAGGACCATGCCGATGACCGAGTGCCGGTAGAGCAACTGGGCGGCCGCGCCGACGGGCAGCAGCGCCACGGCGGCGACCCAGGCCCGCCGCTTACGCCGTTTGAGGCCGTGGGCGAGCATCAGCAGCAGCAGACCGACCACGATCGAGGCGGCGGCGGCCAGGGAGCTCACGGCGCCCGGCAGCAGCTCGGCCAGCGCGTGCACCCTGCTGTGGCGCAGCCGGGGGAAGACGATGTCCATCAGCCCGATGAGCGTGCAGGCGGTGCCGACGACCGTGGGCACCGCCTCCGGCCTGGGGCCGCGCAGCAGGCGCCGTATCCGGTGGGGAACCTCTCCGGACGTTTCGGCATCTTGACTGTCAGGCATCTGCATTCCCGTCGCTTCGGTCAAGAGGATCTTTGGTTCTGTCGCGTGGCATCCGCATGATTTGCGCCCTGATAGACGCCAATTGAGGTAGCGGGGTTCCAACCGCGGCACGGGGGAGCCGGCCGCCCGGCAGAAAGATAGTGATGGGTCTCACGAGCAACAACCTCGTGATCGCGGCGGTCGTCGCGGCGTTGCTGCTGTTCGCGGCCACGATATGGCTGTGGCCCCGGTTGTCCGGGCGCGGAGTGGCTCCCGTGCTCGGCCGGGTCGGCATGCTACTGGGGACGCAGCTGACCGTGTTCGCGGCGGTCGGATTGTTCGCCAATCAGTCGTTCGGGTTCTACGGTTCCTGGTCCGACCTCTTCGGTACGCAGGACGAGCCGGGTGTCGTGGTGGACCACGACACCCCCGGTACCCGGGTGCGGGTCACCGAGACCCGCCATCTGGCCGTGGACGGCGGCTCGTCACCCAAGGTCGCCGGGCGGGTCGAGAAGGTGAACATCCAGGGGCCGGTCTCCGGGATCGCGAGCCCCGCGTACATCTATCTGCCACCTGAGTACTTCCGGCCCGAGTACGCCCGGCGGACCTTCCCCGCCGCGCTGGTGCTGACCGGCTACCCGGGCACCACCGAAGCCCTCATCAATGGCATGAAATACCCCCAGAATTCGCACAGGCTGGTCAAAGCGGGGAAGATGCAGCCCCTCGTCCTGGTGATGATGCGGCCGACGGTCGCGCCGCCGCGCGACACCGAGTGCGTGGACGTGCCGGATGGGCCGCGGACCGAGACGTTCTTCACCAAGGACCTGCCGAAGGCGGTGGCCGACCACTACCGCGTGGGTCAGCGGGCCCGTAACTGGGGCGTCATCGGGAATTCCACCGGCGGCTACTGCGCCCTGAAGATGGCGATGCGCCACCCCGACGCGTTCTCCGCGGCGGCCGGGCTCTCCCCGTCGTACAAGGCCCCGATCGACGCGACCACGGGCGATCTCTTCGGCGGCAGCAAGCGGCTGGAGCGGGAGAACGACCTGATGTGGCGGCTGTCCCACAAGCCGGCGCCGCCGGTGTCGCTGCTGGTCTCCAGCAGCGAGCACGGTGAGCAGAACTACCGGGACACCGTGCGCTTCGTGAACAAGGTGAAGCGGCTGAACCGGCGCGGGGAGCCGACCCGCATCTCGTCGATCATCCTGGGCACCGGCGGCCACAACTTCAACACCTGGAAGCGGGAGGTCCCCGCCGCGCTGGAGTGGCTCGGCGGCCGCCTCAGCGACCGCTGAGCGTCTCCGGGGCGCCCCCGAAAGCCTCTTTTGAAGGCGTCGGGGGAGTCCGGGGAAGACGGGGGAGTCCCGGGGGAGTCCCGGGGGGCTCCTATACGTCGGCGACGGTCTGCAGTTGGACGTCGCCGCGGGCAATGCCGTCGGCGTCGGCGTCGATCGAGCGCCGGAGGGCCTCATGGAGCCGGGCCGGGGTGAGGACGCCGAGGAAGCGGTCATCGTCCAGGACCGCGATCCAGCCCGCGTCATGCTGCAGCATCGTGCTGAACGCCTGCTTGAGCGGCGCCCCGACCGGCAGCCACGCCTCCATCCGGCGCGCCTGGTCCCGTACGGTCCCCTTCGGGCCGTCGACCGCGTCCGCCGGGATCCAGCCGTGCAGCCGCTCGGCGTCGTCCAGGACGACGGCCCAGCGCGCCCCCTCCGAGGCCAGCCGGGCGGCCGCCTTGGAGAGCGGGTCGTCCAGGTGGACGACCGGCGGCTGCTCCAGGTCGCCCGGCTCGATGGGGGTGACCGACAGCCGCTTCAGCCCGCGGTCCGCGCCGACGAAGTCGGCTACATACGGGGTGGCGGGCGCGCCCAGCACCGTGGCCGGGGGGTCGAACTGCTCGATCCGCCCCGAGCCGTAGACCGCGATGCGGTCTCCGAGCCGGACCGCTTCCTCTATGTCATGGGTGACGAAGAGCACGGTCTTGCGCACCTGTGACTGAAGTCGCAGGAATTCGGTCTGCAGATGTTCGCGTACGACCGGGTCGACCGCGCCGAACGGCTCGTCCATCAGCAGCACCGGCGGATCGGCGGCCAGCGCGCGGGCCACGCCGACGCGTTGCCGCTGGCCGCCGGAGAGCTGGTCGGGGTAGCGGTCGCCGTAGACGGACGGGTCGAGGCCGACCAGGTCGAGCAGCTCGGCGGCGCGCTCCCGCCCCTTCTTCCGCTGCCAGCCCAGGAGATGCGGCACGGTGGAGGTGTTCTCGAGCACGGTCTTGTGCGGGAACAGCCCGACCTGCTGGATGACATAGCCGATACGGCGGCGCAGGGCGACCGGATCGGCCTTGGCGATGTCCTCGCCGTCCACCAGAATCCGCCCCGATGTCGGCTCGATGAGCCGGTTCACCATCTTCATCGTCGTCGTCTTGCCGCAGCCCGAGGGACCGACCAGGGTGACCAGCTCACCCTCCGCCACCTCGAAGGAGAGGTCGTCCACGGCCGTCGTGCCATCGGCGTAGCGCTTGGTGACATGCTCGAAACGGATCATGGCTCCTCATTGTTGCCGCATTCGTGGCAGACATTGTTGCTGTTGTGTGGCGATCGGACGAGATTGTCATCTCCCGGGGTTAGGGTCACCAGGAATTGTGAAGAGCAACGGGCCGCGACCCGACGGGGGAGGTGAGCGTATGGCCGACGGAAACTGTCTGATCAGTAACGAATGGATATGCGGTGAGTATGTACGCACACGTGGTCAGGAGCTGACGGACGCGACGCTCGAGCATGTGTGGATCACGCTCGCATCGGTCGCGATCGGTCTGTTGGTCGCCTTTCCGCTGGCGCTGCTGGCCCGCCGATGGCGGGCCGTGTCAGGGGCGGTGCTGGGGCTGACCACGGTCCTCTATACGGTGCCGTCGCTGGCGATGTTCTCGCTGCTGCTGCCCGTGTTCGGGGTCTCGGTCGCGGTGGTGATCACCGGTCTGGTGCTCTATTCGCTCACGATCCTGGTGCGCAACATCATGGCCGGTCTCGCCTCGGTGCCCGAAGAGGCGCGGGAGGCGGCCCGGGGCATGGGATACGGCCCGCTGCGGCTGCTCTTCGGCGTGGAGCTGCCCCTCGCGCTGCCCGCGCTGATGGCCGGGCTGCGGATCACCACCGTCTCCACGGTCTCGCTCACCACAGTGGGCGCGATCATCGGATACGGCGGCCTCGGCAACCTCATCTACGAAGGCATGCGCAGCTTCTTCAAGGCCGAAGTGCTCACCGCCTCGGTGCTGTGCGTGGCGCTGGCGGTCGTCGCGGATCTGCTGCTGCTCGCCCTCCAGCGGCTGCTGACGCCGTGGGCGCGCAAGAGTCGGAAGGGCACCACCTGATGGACGTCGTCGCCAAGGCGTGGACCTGGCTGGCCACCGGTTCGCACTGGGCGGGCCCCGACGGGGTGTGGCACCGGCTCGGCCAGCATCTGTTCCTGACCTTCGCCTGCCTGGCCATCGCCTGCGCGGTGGCGCTGCCGATCGCCGTGGCCCTCGGCCACATCGGCAAGGGCGGCGCGCTCGCGGTCAACATCTCCAACGCGGGGCGCGCCGTGCCCACCTTCGCGGTGCTGGTGCTGTTGCTGCTCAGCCCGCTGGGGACGCACGGCGAGTGGCCCACGATCATCGCGCTGGTGCTGTTCGCCATCCCGCCGCTGCTCACCAACGCCTATGTCGGGGTGCACGAGGCGGACCAGGAGGTCGTGGAGGCGGCCCGCGGGATGGGGATGACGGGCGGCCAGCTGATCCGCAGGGTCGAGCTGCCGCTGGCGTTCCCGCTCATCATGACGGGCGTACGGACGGCGGCGGTGCAGGTCGTGGCCACCGCGACGCTGGCCGCACTGCCCGGCGGCGGCGGTCTCGGCCGGATCATCACGGCGGGCTTCCGGCTCACCGACACTCCGCAGGTGGTGGCCGGGGCGGTGCTGGTCGCGGCCCTCGCGCTGGTGGTCGAGGGCGTCTTCGTGGTGCTGGGGCTGCTGCTCGACCCGATGCGGCGCAGGACGGGTCGGCGGCTCGCCGCGTCCCGCCGCCCGCCCGCCGGCCAGGCCCCGGCCTCACCGGCGCTGACGACGTAGCACCCGCGGGCCGGGCCCTCCCGCGACCGGACGCACGCGCGTCCGGTCGCCTGGGGCGGGCGGCGCGGGTGACGCGGATGGCGCGACTGACGCAGAGAGCGCGGACACCGCACACGGACAACGCGCAGAGCGCGGACGACGCAGACCACGCAGGCCACGCAGGCCACGCAGACAACGCGAACAACGCAGAAAACGCAGAAACGCCGCCGACGCGGAAGAACGCGATGAAGCGGACAACTACGGATGGGGAACCATGAGCATGATCTATCGGGCGGCGGCGGCCGTCGCGGGGGTCGCCGCGCTGACGGCCGGGCTGACCGCGTGTGGCGGGGACAGCCTGGAGAAGTCGAGCGGCGGCGACAGCTCCGGGAAACCGGGCAAGGGCTCGCTGGTGATCGGATCAGCCTCCTTCTCCGAGTCGAAGATCCTCGCGGAGCTGTACGCGGGGGTTCTGAAGGACGCCGGCTATTCCACTTCGATCAAGACCGTGGACGCCCGCGAGCTGTATGAACCGGCCCTGGAGAAGGGCCAGATGGATGTCGTGCCGGAGTACGCGGCGACGCTGGCCGAATTCCTCAACCAGAAGAAGAACGGGTCGAATGCCGCCCCGGTGGCCTCCTCGGACGTCGACGAGACGGTCACGGCGCTGAAGAAGCTCGCCGAACCGCGCGGGCTGAAGGTGCTGGACCCCGGCAAGGCCGTGGACCAGAACGCCTTCGCGGTCAGCGGTGACTTCGCGAAGAAACATGATCTCAAGACGCTCTCCGACCTCGGGAAGTCGAAGCAGAAGATCACCCTGGCGGCGGGCGACGAATGCCCCAAGCGGCCCTTCTGCCAGCCGGGTCTGGAGAAGAAGTACGGCATCGACATCGCCGGCATCGACCCGCTGGACATCGGCAGCGTCCAGGCCAAGCAGGCCGTCAAGGACGGTAAGGACCAGATGGTCCTGACCACGACCACGGACAGCACGCTGGATCAGTTCGGGCTCGTTCTGCTCGACGACGACAAAAATCTGCAGAATGCCGACAACGTACTTCCCGTGGTGAATGCGAAGTCCGCCGGCTCGCAGAAGATCGCGGACTCGCTGAACAAGCTCACCAAGGTGCTGACCACCGCCGATCTTCGGGAACTCAACAAGAAGGTTGACGCCGAGCGGCTCAAGCCGACGGATGTGGCCGCCGACTACCTGCGGGACAAGGGGCTGGTGAAGTAGGATCAAAACCCCGCTCGGGAAGGCTTGGCAAGGGATCACGGACACGCGACCGCCGCATTTGCCAACGGATTGACAACAGATCTGGCCCGGCGGGCACCCAAGCGACCCCTTTGCACGGTAGGTTTCGGGCCATGCCACGTGGACGCCACCGCCAATCCCCACCCCTGCACAGGCTTCTTCCCTCCGCTTCGGTCGCAGTCGCGTCAATAACCTGCGCCGCCGGAGCCTGGCTGGTCGGCGATACGGTCGTGATCCGCGGACTTGCCGCGACCGCGGCCGCCGCCGCGGTCGTCGGCGCCTTCCTGATGCGCCGTTGGGACCGCTCGGCCGGCCGCCGCGTCGCGGAGGCCGCGAGCGAGGCCGCGCGCCAGGAGATGAAGTACGAGGAGCGGATCGCGGAGCTCGAGGCGGACGCCGAGAAGGCGAGCGAGCTCCGCACCGCGCTCAACACCCGGCTGCGTGCCAAGCGCGCCGAGCTGGCCCGGCTGCGCAATGAGCACGCCGAGCTGCTGCGCCGCTACGCCACGGCCGAGACCGAGCGGGCCACCGCCCTGGAGGGCCGCCGCCGGCTCGCGCTGGAGGCCGCCTCCCCCGCGAAGGCGCTGGAAGCGGCGACCGTCCCCGCCGAATCCGCCGGGTCGAGCGTCGAGTCGATCGAGCCGGACGGCTCCGCCTCCGGGCGCGCCATGCCGTCGGCCACCGCCTACGCCAAGGCCGACGAGGCGCTGAGCCGGCTCAAGGAGAGCGCGCGACGGCAGAAGGAGCGCCGGGAGCAGGCCGCCGCCGCGGGTGCCCGGTCCGACGCCCCGGCCGCCGCGACGGACGCCCAGAAGGACGCGGAGCGGGACGGGCACAAGGGCCGGCGCGAGAACCGCGACCAGGGCGGTGCCGCCACGCTGGGGAAGCCCCCGGCGGTCGGCGGGCAGGACGACGACGGCCCCCAGGAGCCGCCCGTCCACGCCCGTACGGCCGCCTCGGCGGTGGTGCCGTATGCCGCGGCACGCCGGGCCGCCTCCCGTTCGGAGAGCGGCTTCGACTACTTCGGCACCCAGAAGAAGCATCCGAAGAAGCAGAAGCGGGAGCCCGAACCCGCCGAGGAGGACCTCGCCGATGTGATCGGCGACGAGACCCTCGCGGAGACCAGGAAGGGCGCGGTGGGCGAGGTCATCGACCTGACCGCGCACGACGAGACGGAACAGATCGACCTCGGGGAGCTGCGCAGCGCGATCTCGTAACGGGATCGCGCCCGCGCGCGTCGTGGCGTCGCCGACGACGTGCCGTCGCCGACTACCGGTCGATGCCGCCTACTTGTCGATGTCGCCTACTTGTCGATGTCGCCGACGACGAAGAAGAGCGACCCCAGGATCGCCACCATGTCGGCGACGAGCGTGCCCGGCAGCAGTTCGGTGAGCGCCTGGATGTTGTTGAACGAGGCCGAGCGGAGCTTCAGCCGGTACGGCGTCTTCTCGCCCTTGGAGACGAGGTAGTAGCCGTTGAGGCCGAGCGGGTTCTCGGTCCAGGCGTAGGTGTGGCCCTCGGGCGCCTTGAGCACCTTCGGCAGCCGCTGGTTGATCGGCCCCGGCGGGAGCTCGTCGAGCCGGTCCAGGCAGGCGTCCGCCAGCGCCAGGGAGTTGTGCGACTGCTCCAGCAGGCATTCGAACCGGGCGAGGCAGTCGCCCTCCTGGCGGGTGACGACCTTGAGGACGTCCTGGAGCTCCGGGTAGGCCAGATACGGCTCGTCGCGCCGCAGGTCGAAGTCGACGCCCGAGGCCCGGGCGATGGGGCCGCTGACCCCGTACCCGTGCACCGTCTCGCGGGTCAGGACGCCGATGTCGCGGGTGCGGCCGCGGAAGATCTCGTTGCCGAGCACCAGGTCGTCGTACACGTCCATCCGCGAGCGGACCTCGGCCACGGCCTGCCGGGCCCGGCCCAGCCAGCCCGCCGGGAGGTCCTCCTTGAGGCCGCCGACCCGGTTGAACATGTAGTGCATCCGGCCGCCGGAGATCTCCTCCATGACGTGCTGGAGGTCCTCGCGCTCCCGGAACGCGTAGAAGATCGGCGTGATGCCGCCCAGCTCCAGGGGGTAGGAGCCGAGGAACATCAGGTGGTTCAGGATCCGGTTGAGCTCGGCGAGCAGCGTACGGGTCCACACCGCCCGCTCCGGGACCTCCATGCCCAGCATCCGCTCGACGGCGAGCACGACGCCGAGTTCGTTGGAGAAGGCGGAGAGCCAGTCGTGGCGGTTGGCCAGCATGATGATCTGGCGGTAGTCGCGCGCCTCGAAGAGCTTCTCCGCGCCCCGGTGCATATAGCCGATGACCGGTTCGGCGCTCTGGATCCGCTCGCCGTCGAGGACCAGCCGCAGCCGTAGCACTCCGTGAGTGGAGGGGTGCTGTGGGCCGATGTTGAGCACCATGTCGGTGCTCTCCGCGGCCCCGCCGATGCCGACTGTCGTCTCCGTCATGCCCCCAGTCTCTCAGCTCGCCCGAAGGCCCCCGCGGGGGCTCGTGACACCGCCCGGGACGCGATGCGGCGGCCTTACCGCCGGAGCGGGTTGTGCGCCAGCTCCACCGGGTGGTGGAGCCAGCTGAAGGCGCCGAGACCGCCGGGGTCGGTCAGCTCCGCGGCCTCGCCCGCCGCGCCGAGGGCGCGCACGTAGGCGGCGGGGTCGGTGGAGGCCAGGGCGAGCGGGGGGCGGCGGGCGTCGAGGCCGAGCGCGCGCAGCGCCTCGCGCTGGGTCAGCAGCCCTGCGCCGGGCCCGGCCGCGGCGGCACACGCGTCCATCGCGACATGCGCCGTCAGATCGCAGGAGCCGTCCGGTACGGGCCGGACCTCGCGCCCCTCGCGGAAGCCGGTCAGCGTGCCGAACGGGGGCCGGGCGGCGCGATCGTGGCCGTAGTCGACGGCGACGGCGAGGCCCGCCCGCAGGGAGCGCACGGCCCGCGCCCAGGCGGCCTCGCGCGGATGGCCGATCTCGGCGCGCAGCCCCGGTTCGGCGCCCGCCAGGGGCCACCAGCGGGCCAGCCACGCCGCGTCCTCGCCGTCCACCGGATCGCCCAGCCGCTCGGTGCCGTCACCGGCCGCGAGGTCCACCTCGACCCGGCGCGGAACCCCGTCCG
Organism: Streptomyces sp. AgN23; assembly: GCF_001598115.1. Lineage (NCBI taxonomy): Bacteria > Bacillati > Actinomycetota > Actinomycetes > Kitasatosporales > Streptomycetaceae > Streptomyces > Streptomyces sp. AgN23. The sequence goes on along the minus strand of NZ_CP007153.1, from coordinate 5,122,657 downwards.
CGTCGGTCTCGGCGATGTCCACGGGCACGTTGTCGAGCCACTCATTGGCGAACAGCAGCCCCGTGCACCCCTGCGGCGGGGAGCCGCGCCAGGCGATCCGCTCGTCCAGGCCCGCCGGCCGCTCCGCCCGCTCCACCGCGTAGGGGCGCAGCCGCCGGTCCAGCTCATGCGGCAGGCCGGGGGCCAGGGCGAGCACCCGCGTGAGCAGCTCGCCGCGGCCGGCGCCGAGGTCCACCAGCGCCAGCTCGGCGGGGCGGTCCAGCGCCTCGTCCACCCGGCCCAGCAGCTCCGCCACCGCCCGGGCGAAAAGCGGTGAGGCATGCACCGACGTGCGGAAATGCCCGGCCGGGCCCTCCGGGCGCCGGAAGAATCCGCCCGTTCCGTACAGCGCCCGTTCGGCCGCCGTACGCCATCCGCTCCACTCATGCTTCTCAGTCGCCACACCGCCACGCTATGTGGAATCGTCTCCACCTTGGGGAGTAGGGCCGGGCGGTACGGATCGCCCCTCGGGTTGACCCGAGAGGGTTCGGCGGTGCCTACGCTGGGTGACGTGCAGCGCCTCTACGAATTTCTCCGCAGGCATCCGACAGGGGTGGACACCTTCTGGGCCGTCCTCCTCGTCGGCTTCGGTTCCCTGTGGGTCGTGGAGGCGGAGATGGGCCGGGGTTCCCGGTTCGCGGCCGTGCCGATCGTCCTGGCCCTGGGGGCGACGGTCGCGCTGCGCCGCCGCGCCCCCGAGAAGATGCTGGCGCTGGCCATCCTGTGCGGTGTCGCCCAGCTGGCCGCCGACGTCAAGCCCAATCTGGCCGACTTCGCCATGCTGGTGATCGTCTACACGGTGGCGGTCGCCTCCTCGCGCCGGGCCTCCCGTTTCGCGCTGGGCGTGGCGATCACCGCGGCCCCCCTCGCCACCCTCCGCTGGCCGCAGTCCCACCAGGGCTGGTGGGACGACCTCGTCTCGGCGGTCTTCGTCTCCATCCCGTTCGTACTGGCCTGGGTGCTCGGCGACTCGATCCGCACCCGCCGCGCCTACTACGCCCAGCTCGAGGAGCGGGCCGCCCGGCTGGAGAAGGAGCGCGAGGCGCAGTCCAAGGTCGCGGTGGCCGCCGAGCGCGCCCGGATCGCGCGGGAGCTGCACGATGTGGTGGCACACAACGTGTCGGTGATGGTGGTGCAGGCGGACGGCGCCGCATACGTCATGGACGCCTCGCCCGAACAGGCCCGGCAGGCGTTGGAGACGATCTCCGGCACCGGCCGCCAGGCGCTCGCCGAGATGCGGCGGCTGCTGGGCGTGCTGCGCACCGGGGAGCCGGGCGAGGAGAACGACTACGTCCCCCAGCCGGATGTCGAGCAGATCGACGAGCTCGTGGAGCAGGTGCGCGGCGCCGGGCTCCCGGTGGACTTCAAGGTGGTGGGCAGCCCGCGCCAGCTCCCCAGCGGGGTCGAGCTGACCGCGTACCGCATCGTGCAGGAGGCGCTCACCAACACCCGCAAGCACGGCGGCCCGGACGTGGGCGCGAGCGTCCGCCTCACCTACTTCGACGACGGGCTCGGGCTGCTGGTCGAGGACGACGGGCGGGGCGCGCAGCGCGAGATGTACCAGGACGGCGGCGCCGACGGCAGCGGCCATGGGCTGATCGGGATGCGCGAGCGCGTCGGCATGGTGGGCGGCACGCTGGACGCGGGACCGCGGCCGGGCGGCGGCTTCCGGATCAGCGCACTGCTGCCGCTGAAGCCGGTCCGTTGAGCGGTGGGCGCATCATGACCCGTATGCGCATGCGTGGTGGGCGCATCATGACCCGTATGCGCATGCGTAACGTCGCGCCGTGGCCGCTGTAAGCCGGCTGCCAGGCCAGAGGAAGGGACCCGTCCGGAATGTCGATTCGCGTCATGCTCGTCGATGACCAAGTGCTGCTGCGTACCGGCTTCCGGATGGTGCTCGCGGCCCAGCCCGATATGGAGGTCGTCGCCGAGGCGGGCGATGGGGTGGAGGCTCTGCAGGCGGTGCGCTCCACGGAGGTGGACGTCGTCCTCATGGACGTCCGGATGCCCAAGCTGGACGGGGTGGAGGCGACCCGGCGGATATGTGAGCGGGAGGGGGCTCCGAAGGTCATCATCCTGACCACGTTCGATCTGGACGAGTACGCCTTCTCCGCGCTCAAGGCCGGGGCGGGCGGCTTCATGCTCAAGGATGTGCCGCCCGCGGAACTCCTCGCGGCGATCCGCGCGGTGCACAGCGGTGACGCGGTGGTCGCGCCCAGCACGACGCGCCGGCTGCTGGACCGGTTCGCGCCGATGCTGCCGGGCGGTGGGGGAAGCGGCGGTCGGGTCCGTCCGGAACTGGAGCGGCTCACCGACCGGGAGCGCGAGGTGGTGCTGCTGGTCGCGCAGGGGCTGTCGAACGGCGAGATCGCGGCGCGGCTGGTGCTGTCGGAAGCGACCGTGAAGACCCATGTCGGGCGCATCCTCACCAAGTTGGAGCTGCGGGACCGGGTGCAGGTGGTGGTGATGGCCTACGAGACGGGGCTGGTGCGGGCCGGGGGCTCGGCGGGACCGGCTCGCTGAGGCGGGGCGGCGCTCTTCCGGTGAGGGCGGCGTTCTTACGGCGGCGTCCTTACGGTGGCGTCGGCGTTCTTACGGCAGCGCTCTTACGGTGGAGTCGGCGTTCTTACGGCGGCGTTTTTCGGTGTAAGCCGCGTCCTTACGGTGGGGACGGCCGTCCTACCGTTCGTTCTCGCCGTTCTCCTGCCGGTCGCGCAGGACCAGGTCGAGCAGCCCGGGGAAGCGCTGGTCGAACTCCGGGCGGCGCAGCCGGTTGACCCGCTTGGGGCCCATGTCGCGCTGCTCGATCAGCCCGGCCGCGCGCAGCACCGAGAAGTGGTGGCTGAGGGCCGCCTTGCCCACCGGCACGTCGAAGGTGCCGCAGGTGTGCTCCCAGTCGGCGGTGGTGGCCAGTTCGCGGACCAGCTGAAGCCGTACGGGGTCGGCGAGCGCCGCGAGCGCGGTCCGCACCGGGACGTCGTCGGGGTGGGTGTGCTCGGGTGCGGCCCGGTGGCTTCGGTTGCTCATCGCCGCTCTGCTCCTCTGCCGCTCATGGCCCGGTCCCTGTTCACTCCGGGGTGAACATTTTAGGCGGAGCCCTTGGGACCGCACGCTACAGACAGGGACCTACCGCAGCACGCTCTCCAGGAATTCGCTGCCCAGGCGGGCCACCGACGGCAGGTCGAGCTGGTGCAGCACGTAGCGGCCGCGGCGGCGGGTGGTGAGGAGACCGGCCTTCTTCAGCACGGCGATATGGCGGGAGACCTCCGGGGGCGTGATGCCGTAGGACTCGGAGAGCTCACCGGTGGTGTGCGGGCCGCGGGCCAGGGTGCGGCACAGCCGCATCCGCATCGGGTGGGCCAGGGCCTCGAGGCGGCGCTGGACGAGCTCCAGGGCGGCGGGCGGGGGGAGTTCGGGCGCGGCGACCGGGTACTGGATCACCGGGCGCCAGCCGGGGGCGTACAGGACGATGAGATGCGGCCAGCCGAAGGCGGTCGGGATGAAGGTGATGCCGTCCCCGTACGCCGTCGTACGGCCGCCCGCCAGCTTGTCGACCAGGATGCTGTCCCCGTCCTCCGACAGCGACAGCGCGGCGGAGGCCGCCGTCAGCGCCTCTTCGAGCCCCTTGCGCTGCAGCAGTTCCGCCTTGTGGCGGGCGTCGGCGGCCAGCTGGATCCGCGTCCGCCGCCAGGTGTCGGCGAAGAACGCCTGGTCGCAGTCCTCCAGCAGCCGTCGCAACCAGACCCGCAGCCCGTCCGGGTCCTCCAGCATGCGGTGGGTGAACGCCGCCTGGCGCGGCCCCCGGGCGGCCGCCATCTCGCGGACCCGGGCCCGTTCGTCCGCGTCGACCAGCGGTGAGGGGGTGCGCCGGGTGTACGCGGCGGAGCAGGCGATCTCGAAGGCGGCCGCCACGAACGTCTCGTCGTCGATCCGGTCCAGCGCGTCCAGTTCCTCCGCGAGCGTCGCCCCGGGGATGGCCGGGAGCAGCAGATCGGAGCGGGAGGAGCGCCACAGGAAGTCCGCCTCGCAGAGCCGGTCGGCGAGGTCCGGCTTGAGAGCGGAGGACGTGGCGGTGGCCCAGCCGTGCAGCCCGGGGTGGTGGCCGGGCTCGGACAGCACATGGAGCGCGGCGCCCAGCTCGGCGAGCGGGGACGGGCTGAAGACGATGCGCTCGGGCGGCAGCCCGGCGATGTCGATGACATTGGCCATGAGCCCATGGTGCGGGACCCCGCCCCGGCGCCGCGCTCGTTTGACGCCCGCCGTCAATCGGCGTGACGGGTGCCCGGGGCCCGGCGGACCGTCGAGCCATGTCCCTCACCGAGCAGTACGCACTCGATCTGTACCGGGCCGCCCGGCGCGGCGAGCCCGCCCCGCCCGCACCGGGCCGCCACGACTGGCGCACCGTCCGGGAACTGCGCGAGTACCGCTACGTCCAGGCCGTGACGGCGGGGCGCGCGGCCCGCCGCCGTGGCCGCGATGACCGCCTTACGGACGCGCCGGGCGCCGTAAGGGCGATGCCGCATGCCGTCAGGGCGATGCCGCGCACCGTCAGGGCGATCAGGGAGGCGCTGGCCGCCTTGCGGCTCCGGTCAGCCGTCCCTCTCCGTGAGCTCCCGGACCCGGGCGAAGAAGGCACCGGCCGCGGCCGTGACATCGTCGGCCGTCCAGTCGAGTGCGGGTGAGGCGACCGTCAGCTCCGTCGCGGCCAGACCGGGCGGCCCAGGCTCCCGCCAGCGACGGAACAGCGTCGTCCCGGTCTCCTCCGCCAGCCGCACCCCCGCCTCGTCCAGCACCGCCGCCGGATACGGCAGCCACACCTGGAACTGGTGGGTGTGCGGCACCTCCGGATGCACCCGGGACCACCCCACCCCCTCGGCCGTGAACGCCGTCCGCAGCGCCTGCGCCACCATCCGCGCATGCGCCACGTACGACGGAAGCCTCGGCAGCTCACGGTCCAGGCCGTCCAGCGCGGCCAGCGCCGCCGGCCACTGCTGGAAGAGCTGGCCGCCGTACCGGTGGCGCCACGCCCTGGCCTCCGCCACCAGGGTCTCGGGCCCGGCCAGCGCCGCTCCCGAGATGCCGTCGAGCGACTTGTAGAAGGACACATAGACGGAGTCCGCCAGGCCGGCGATCTCCGGCAGCTCCCGGCCGAAGTGGACCGTGCACTCCCACAGCCGCGCCCCGTCGAAGTGCACCACCGCGTCCCGCTCCCGCGCCGCCTCCACGACCGCGACCAGCTCGTCCCACTCGGGCAGCACGAATCCGGCGTCGCGCAGCGGGAGTTCGAGGGCGAGCGTGCCGAACGGCTCGTCGAGGCCGAGGACCTCCTCGGCGGTGGGCGGCCGCGGCTCGCTGGTGGGATGCGCCGCGCGCAGCCCGCTCACCGTCAGATACGCGTCCCGCTCATGCACCTCCAGATGCGACAGCGGATGCACCGCCACCACCGGATTGCCGGTGCGCCCCGCCCAGCAGCGCAGCGCGACCTGCTGCGCCATGGTGCCGGTGGGGAAGAACGCCGCGGCCTCCATGCCGAGCAGCGCGGCGACCCGCCGCTCCAGCTCCTCGACGATGCCGTCCCCGTAGATGTCCACCCAGCCGTCCCCGCCGTACGGCGAGGGGCCGGCCGTAAGAGCGGCCGTGAGGGCGGACAGCCGCTCGGCGATCCGCCGCTCCGCGGGCCCGCGGGTGAGCGTCCGCTCGGAGCCGCGCCAGGCCGTGAGGCGGCGCACTCGCGCGGCCCGCTCCGTGTCGCCGGTGGCGTCGTCCGCCCCGGCCGGAGTCTCGGCCGGGGCCTTGTCCGCCGTCCCGTCCGCGGCGATGCGCGTGCCGTCCGACCCGTCCGCCGTGCCCGTCCTGTCCTTCATGGGCCGATCATGTCGCACGGGTGTCCATCGGACCACAGAGTTGTCCACAGGCCCGGGCTGCGGCCGAACTCCCCCGGAAACACTCGCGTAGCATGGCGGGGAATCGTCCGGTACCCCCTGAGGACTGGAACGGAAGGCCGCTGTCGCGTGAACGCACAACCACTTCCCGAGCCGCAGGACCGCCCGGCCCGGCTCACCGTCGGGGTCGTCGGCGCGGGCCGCGTCGGCCCGGCCCTCGCCGCCTCGCTGCGGCTGGCCGGACACCGCCCGGTCGCCGCCTCCGGTGTCTCCGACGCCTCCGTGCGCCGGGCCGCCGCCCTGCTCCCCGAGGTCCCGGTCGTCCCGCCCTCCGAGGTGCTGGCGCGGGCCGAGCTGGTGCTGCTCACCGTCCCCGACGACGCCCTGCCCGAGCTGATCGCGGGCCTGACCGAAACCGGTGCGGTGCGCCCCGGCCAGCTGCTGGTGCACACCTCCGGCCGCTATGGCGTCAGTGTGCTGGAGCCCGCGCTGCGGGCCGGTGCGCTGCCGCTCGCGCTGCACCCCGTCATGACCTTCACCGGCACCTCGGTGGACGTCCAGCGGCTGGCCGGCTGCTCCTTCGGCGTCACCGCCCCCGAGGAGCTGCGGCTGGCCGCCGAGGCGCTGGTCATCGAGATGGGCGGGGAGCCCGAGTGGATCGCGGAGGAGTCCCGCCCGCTCTATCACGCCGCCCTCGCCATCGGCGCCAACCACCTCACCACGCTGGTCGCCCAGTCCCTGGAGCTGCTGCGCGGGTCCGGGGTCGAGGCCCCCGACCGGATGCTCGGCCCCCTCCTCGGCGCCGCGCTGGACAACGCGCTGCGCAGCGGCGACGCCGCGCTGACCGGCCCGGTCGCGCGCGGCGACGCGGGCACGGTCGCCGCCCATGTCGCCGAGCTGCGGCGGCACGCCCCGCACGCCGTCGCCGGCTATCTGGCCATGGCCCGCACGACCGCGGACCGGGCGCTCGCGCACGGCCTGCTCAAGCCGGAGCTCGCGGAGGACCTGCTGGGCGTGCTCTCGGATGTGACCGACGCACGGGGCCGGGGAGGCAGTGAGTCATGAGCCCGAGGCTGTGGACCAAGGCGCTTCCTGGGGAGCCGGATGTGGAGCTGTTCCGCCATCGCTCGGATCTGGACACGGCGCTCGCGAACTTCGCCGTGCCGGGGCGCACGGCCGTCGTGATGACCATGGGCGCACTGCACGACGGGCACGCCTCGCTCATCCGCGCCGCCCGCGCCCGGGTGGGCGCCAAGGGCCTGGTGACCGTCACCGTCTTCGTCAATCCGCTGCAGTTCGGCGCGGGCGAGGACCTCGACCGCTATCCGCGCACCCTCGACGCCGACCTCAAGGTCGCGGCCGAGGCGGGCGCGGACATCGTCTTCGCCCCGTCCGCCGAGGAGATGTATCCGGGCGGCGAGCCGCATATCCGGGTCACCGCCGGCTCCATGGGCGAGCGCTATGAGGGCGCCTCGCGGCCCGGCCACTTCGACGGGATGCTCACCGTCGTCGCCAAGCTGCTCCATCTCACCCGCCCCGACGCCGCCTTCTTCGGCGAGAAGGACGCCCAGCAGCTGGCGCTGGTCCGCCGGATGGCGCGCGACCTGGACTTCCCGGTCGAGATCGTCGGCGTTCCCACCGTCCGGGAGGGCGACGGCCTCGCCCTCTCCAGCCGTAACCGCTATCTGTCGGCCCAGGAGCGGGACACCGCGCTGGCCCTGTCCCGGGCGCTGTTCGCGGGGCGCGACGCGGGGCTGCTGGCGGCCGGGGAGGGTCCGGCCGGCGCCGAGGAGCACGAGGTCATACGGGTCGCGTCCCCCGCCGTGGTGCGGTCCGCGGCGCGCGTGGTGCTCGACGAGGCGGCGCGGCTCGAGCCGCCGCTCGTCCTCGACTATCTGGGCCTGGCCGACCCCGCCGACTTCACCGAGGTCTCCGACGGACACACCGGCGAGGCCGTGCTGGCCGTCGCGGCCAAGGTCGGCGCCACCCGCCTGATAGACAACATCCGCCTGTGGATCGGAGCCGCCCGATGACCCATCCGACCGGGCGGCCCGACGCCGCGGCCCCCGCCACCGCCCTGCGCGCTCCCGCCCCCGGCTGGGCCACCGAGGCCGATGTCGTGGTCGTCGGCTCCGGAGTCGCCGGGCTGACCGTGGCGCTGCGCTGTGCCGCGGCCGGGGCCAAGGTCACCGTGGTCACCAAGGCCCGCCTGGACGACGGCTCCACGCGCTGGGCCCAGGGCGGCATAGCCGCCGCCCTCGGCGAGGGCGACACCCCCGAGCAGCATCTGGACGACACCCTGGTGGCCGGCGCCGGGCTCTGCGACGAGCGGGCGGTACGGACGCTGGTCACCGAGGGACCCGACGCGGTGCGCCGGCTCATCGCCACCGGCGCCCGCTTCGACGCCGACGACGGCACCGGCGAGATCCTGCTGACCCGCGAGGGCGGCCACCACCGCCGCCGGATCGCCCACGCGGGCGGCGACGCGACCGGTGCGGAGATCTCCCGGGCCCTGGTCGAGGCGGTGCGCACGGCCGGTATCGACACCGTGGAGAACGCCCTGGTGCTCGACCTGCTCAAGGACGGCTCCGGCCGGGCGGCCGGGGTCACCCTGCACGTCATGGGCGAGGGCCAGCGGGACGGCGTGGGCGCGGTGCGGGCGGGCGCGGTGGTCCTCGCCACGGGCGGCATGGGCCAGATCTTCTCCGCGACCACCAACCCCGCCGTCTCCACCGGTGACGGGGTCGCGCTCGCGCTGCGCGCCGGGGCCGAGGTCAGCGATCTGGAGTTCGTGCAGTTCCACCCCACGGTGCTGTGGCTGGGCCCGGAGGCGGAGGGCCAGCAGCCGCTGGTCTCGGAGGCGGTGCGCGGCGAGGGCGGCCATCTCGTCGACGCCGACGGCGTGCGCTTCATGCAGGGCCGGCACGAGCTGGCCGAGCTGGCGCCCCGTGACATCGTCGCCAAGGGCATCACGCGGCGGATGCAGGAGCGTGGCGCCGAGCATATGTACCTGGACGCCCGCCACTTCGGGGCCCGGATGTGGGAGCGGCGCTTCCCGACCATCCTCGCCGCCTGCCGCGCGCACGGTATCGACCCGGTGACCGAGCCCATCCCGGTCGCCCCGGCCGCGCACTACGCGAGCGGCGGGGTCCGTACCGATCTGCGCGGCCGTACCACCGTCCCCGGGCTCTACGCCTGCGGGGAGGTCGCCTGCACCGGGGTGCACGGCGCCAACCGGCTGGCCTCCAACTCCCTTCTGGAGGGCCTGGTCTTCGCGGAGCGCATCGCGGAGGACATCACCGCCGCAGAGGGCCCCGCGCGCCCCGCCGCGACCGCCGAGCAGCCGTACACCGGTGCCCCAGGTGCCCCTGGTGAAGCGCCCCTGCTCGCCTCCGAGGCCCGCTACGAGATCCAGCACATCATGACCCACGGCGCCGGAGTGCTGCGCTCCGCCGAGAGCCTGGCCCGCGCCGCCGACCGGCTGGAGGGCGTCCACGACGCCGCCGCGGCGCAGCTGCGGCGGGACGGCAAGACGGCCGAGCCCGGGGTCGAGACCTGGGAGGCCACCAACCTCCATCTGGTCGCCCGGGTCCTGGTCGCCGCCGCGCTCCGCCGTGAGGAGACCCGCGGCTGCCACTGGCGCGAGGACCGCCCCGCGCGGGACGACGCGGCCTGGCGCCGCCACCTCCTGGTCACCCTCCGCCCGGACGGCGCCCTGGACGTCCGTTCCACGGACTCCGAAGCGTTTCCCCCACCGACCACCCCCCGAACCGAGACGGAGTCCCGCCCGTGAGCAGCACCGCCGAAGACCGCCAGCCATCCGTGTCCCTGCCGCTGCTGCAGATCGGCCGCCCCGGCGAGGCGGCGGGCTGCGGCGACGCCTGCGGCTGCGGCGACGACGCCGACGGCTCCGGGCTCGACCCGATGGAGTGCGGTCTGGACCCCGACCTGGCCGAGCTGCTGATCGGTGCCGGACTCGACCCCATCCAGGTCGAGGACATCGCGCACATGGCCATCGAGGAGGACCTCGACCAGGGCGTGGACGTCACCACCGTGGCCACCGTCCCCGAGGACGCCTTCGCCACCGGTGACTTCACGGCCCGTGAGGCGGGCACCGTCGCGGGGCTGCGGATCGCCGAGGCGATCCTGTCCGTCGTCTGTACGGACGAGTTCGAGGTCGAGCGGCATGTCGAGGACGGCGACCGGGTGGCGGCGGGCCAGAAGCTGCTCAGCGTCCGCACCCGCACCCGCGACCTGCTCACCGGTGAGCGCAGCGCGCTCAACCTCCTGTGCCGGCTCTCCGGTATCGCGACGGCGACCCGCGCGTGGGCCGATGCCCTCGACGGGACGAAGACCAAGGTCCGTGACACCCGTAAGACCACCCCGGGGCTGCGCGCCCTGGAGAAGTACGCGGTGCGCTGCGGCGGCGGGGTCAACCACCGGATGTCGCTCTCGGACGCCGCGCTGGTCAAGGACAACCACGTGATCGCGGCGGGCGGTGTCGCGGAGGCGTTCGGCGCCGTGCGGGCCGAGTTCCCGGACGTGCCGATCGAGGTGGAGGTCGACACCCTCGACCAGATCCCGCCGGTCCTGGAGGCGGGCGCGGACCTCATCCTGCTGGACAACTTCACCCCGGAGCGCACCCGAGAGGCCGTCGAGCTGGTCGCCGGGCGCGCCGCGCTGGAGTCCTCGGGGCGGCTGACGCTCGCAGGCGCCCGTACGTACGCCGAGACGGGCGTCGACTATCTGGCGGTCGGCGCGCTCACCCACTCCTCCCCGATCCTGGACATCGGCCTGGACCTGCGCGAGGCCGAGGGGAAGTAATCGATGCTGCTGACCATCGACGTCGGAAACACCCACACCGTGCTGGGCCTGTTCGACGGCGAGGAGATCGTCGAGCACTGGCGGATCTCCACCGACGCCCGCCGCACCGCCGATGAACTCGCCGTGCTGCTGCAGGGCCTGATGGGCATGCACCCGCTGCTCGGCGAGGAGCTGGGCGACGGCATCGCGGGCATCTCCATCTGCTCCACCGTCCCCTCGGTGCTCCACGAGCTGCGCGAGGTGACCCGCCGCTACTACGGCGATGTGCCGTCCGTTCTGGTCGAGCCGGGCGTGAAGACCGGTGTGCCGATCCTGATGGACAACCCCAAGGAGGTCGGCGCCGACCGGATCATCAACGCGCTGGCCGCCGTCGAGCTGTACGAGGGTCCGTGCGTGGTCGTCGACTTCGGCACCGCGACCACCTTCGACGCGGTCAGCGCGCGCGGCGAGTACGTGGGCGGGGTGATCGCGCCGGGCATCGAGATCTCGGTCGAGGCGCTGGGCGTACGCGGGGCGCAATTGCGCAAGATCGAGCTGGCCCGCCCGCGCAGCGTGATCGGGAAGAACACGGTGGAGGCCATGCAGTCCGGCATCCTCTACGGCTTCGCGGGCCAGGTGGACGGGATCGTCCGCCGAATGGCGCGGGAGCTGGCGCAGGACCCGGAGGACGTCACCGTGATCGCCACCGGCGGGCTGGCGCCCATGGTGCTAGGAGAATCCTCAGTGATCGATGAGCATGAGCCCTGGTTGACCCTGATCGGCCTCAGACTGGTCTACGAGCGGAACGTCTCGCGCGGCTGAGCACCGGCGATCAGCTCTTCACCTGCGTGCTCGACCGTATTGACGGCATTCCGAAACGAATTCCCGCGCTCTGGATTCGCCGGGGGCGCCGACCGCTCTTCGCCATTGGTCACGGGCGGTCAAGGGAAAGACGGCACTTCGAATTCCGTATTGACAAGCGGAAGGGCCGTCGACCATGTACACCGGCACCCGGATGCGACGGTCCGCCCCGGGTGCCGGGTCCGGACGGGGCCGCCTCGGCGCGGCCCCGTCCGGCACTTCCCCCGTATGGCGGCTCGGCGTCCGCAACGCGCCGCACCGTCCGACGCTCAGCGAAATTTGTCCGCTTAGCACTTAAAGTCGCCCCATGCCCACGCCATATGGATCCCGCGGCGGAATGGCGTTCAGTGCGGATGAGCTGCGTGTGCTCCGACGCGCCCTCGCCATCGCCCTCCGACCCGACCCCGTCACTCCCTCTGCCGGCCCCCTCGGCCCGGACCGGGCGGAGGAGGTCCAGGACTGTCTCCGGCTCGCCGAGGCCGTGGACGAAGCGGTCCGCGAGGGCGGGCGGCTGCGAGCGTTCCTGCTCGACGAGCTCGCCCGCTACCGCGCCGCCCTGCCCGGCGCCGCCGTCGGCTATCTCGAACAGCTCCAGGGCGCCCTCGCGGCGGGTTATGAGCCGCTGGCCGAGGATCTGGCCGCGCTCCGCGCGCTGTGCGGGTCGGCCGCCGGGGGTGGTGAGGCGACGCGCCGACGCGCGCTGCTGAGCCACTGCGAGCGCCTTGCCGAACGGGGCGTGCGCGCCCGGCTCGCGGAGCGCGCCGGCGCCGTCGTACAGCCGCGCACGAGCCCGGTCGGGCCCCGGCTGCGCGCCCTGCCCGGCGGGGTCTCGGCGCCCAGGACGGCCGCGCGGGGAGTGGTGCGAAAGGGGGCGGAGATCGTGCGGGAGGCCCTTCAGAAGGCCGACGAGCCCAAGCGGGAGCCGCAGCCGCGCAAGAAGCCCGCGGCGCCGGAGCACGGCGACCGCGAGGAGCCGAAGCGACGGGAGCCCGGCCGCCGGGCGCCGCGCCCGGGGCGTCCGGTGCCCACGCCGGCGGAGGTCTTCCCGCCCAAGCGCCGCCCCTCGCCGCCTCCGGAGCGCGGGTCGAGCCTCGGCGCCGGGGCCCGTTCCGCCTGACCCCGCCGGGCCCGGCTCCGGGGCGCCGCCTCGGTCCCGGCTCCGGGCTCCCGCCTCGGCTCCGGCTCCGGGCTCCCGCCTCGGCTCCGGCTCCGGGCCCCCGCCCCCGCCCCGGGCCCCCGCCCCGGGCCGCCGCGCCCGGACCGGTGCCCGGCTCCGGGAGAGCGCGGCGCGCCGCGTAATCTGGTGGTCTCGAGCAATAAGGAGGCCGAGAGCCATGGATTATGTCTCCGCGCTGATCCCGCCCGTCTTTATGGCCGTGGCCTTCACCGCGCTCATCGTGACGATGGTGAAGAGCCAGGGCGGCGCCAACAAGTCCAAGGAGGACGCCGCGGTGGACGAGGCGCTGGCGGCCCGCTCCGAGGCCGAGGGCCCGGCCCCGGAGCGCGAGACGGCCTGATCGGATCGATCGGGCCCATCGGACGCCGCCACCCCCGCACACCACGGCGGCGGCACGCCGGACCACGCCCCGGGACGCATCGCGTTCCGGGGCGTGTGGCTTTTCCTGCGCAGACCTCCCGACATTCGGGACATCTCCCACTATTATTCTCGGTGTGCCTCGGCCATTGGGAGATCTCGAAGACGCGGTCATGACGCGGGTGTGGAAGTGGAACCGCCCGGTCACGGTCCGCGAAGTCCTGGAAGACCTTCAGCGGGAACGCTCGATCGCCTACACCACCGTCATGACGGTAATGGACAACCTCCACCACAAGGGCTGGCTGCGCCGGGAGGTGGAAGGCCGCGCCTATCGATATGCCGCGGTCTCCACGCGCGCCGCCTACTCGGCCGCACTGATGAACGAAGCGTGGTCGACCAGTGACAACCCCGCGGCCGCTCTCGTCGCGTTCTTCGGGATGATGTCCGAAGAGCAGCGCGACGCACTACGGGATGCCATGCGTGTCGCACAACTGGGGGAGACCGGGGAGAGCCCCGGTGAGTCGGGGCGATGACCCAGGGCGATAGCGTCCGGTCATGTTGTCCTCCCCACTATCAAAAGTAGTCACCGTCCGCCGTGCCCGGACCGGCGATGTACGAGCGGTGCGCCGCCTCATCGACTCCTACGTGGACGATCGCATCCTGCTCGACAAAGCCACCGTGACGCTTTACGAGGACATCCAGGAGTTCTGGGTCGCCGAGCGCGACGAGGACGCTGAGGTCATTGGCTGTGGAGCGCTGCACGTCATGTGGGAAGACCTCGCGGAGGTCCGCACTCTCGCCGTCGATCGGACTCTCAAGGGCACCGGCGTAGGCCACCTGGTGCTCGACAAGCTGTTGCAGACGGCGCGCTGGCTGGGGGTGCGGCGCATTTTCTGCCTCACCTTCGAAGTCGACTTCTTCACCAGGCACGGCTTCGTGGAGATCGGTGAGACGCCGGTCGACGGCGATGTGTACAGCGAGCTCCTGCGTTCCTATGACGAGGGCGTCGCCGAGTTCCTTGGTCTCGAACGGGTGAAGCCGAACACCCTTGGCAACAGCCGGATGCTTCTGCAACTGTGATCGCGGGCCCTATGTCCGAATCGCTCCCCTATCACATAGCTCCGGAACATGACCTTCCATGAGGCTTCCCGCTTGGTGGATCGGCCGAACCTTCCCGGGGGGTTTGTGTTTTTCCGGGAAAGGCGGTTTCCTATTCTCTCGTAGTGTAATTACCTGGGGGGTGAGTCATCAGCGGCTAACGCCGCACCCCCGAACCCCCCGTTTTCCCTGAAAGGAACCCCATGGCACAGAAGGTTCAGGTCCTTCTTGTCGACGACCTCGACGGCGGCGAGGCGGACGAGACCGTGACGTTCTCCCTTGACGGCAAGAGCTATGAGATCGACCTCACCACCACCAACGCGGACAAGCTCCGTGACGCCCTGGAGCCCTACACCAAGGGCGGCCGGCGCACCGGTGGCCGGGCCTCCGGCGGCCGGGGCAAGGCGCGCGCGGCGTCGGGCGGCAGCCAGGACACCGCGAAGATCCGCGCCTGGGCGAAGGAGAACGGCTACGAGGTCAACGACCGCGGCCGTGTTCCGGCGACCGTTCGTGAGGCATACGAGAAGGCCAACGGCTGAGCGCGTCAGCCTTTCCCGGCTCGCCGCTGCCTTGGCAGCGGCCGGGCGCGCATCAATCGGATGCGGTGGCATTCGGTAGCCGCCGCGTTCACGAGCCGTACGAGATCGGGGGCGCCCCCATCGCCCCCGAAGCCTGTCCTCGGCAGCGTTGGCTCCACCTCGCCCTTCGGGTCGGGAGGTCGCAGCCATACGGCGGCCTCCTGCGGGCCTCGCTCTCCGGGCGCTCCGGCGTCCAGGAGCGGCGGCCGGGAGCGGGAGGGGCATGGCGCGGTGATCCGGCCGCCGGCGCCGATCGCGCCCAGGTCCAGGGCCACACCGCCCCACTCCAGCCAGTCGAGCAGCCCCGGAAGCTCGTCGGCGCTGCCAGGGGCCACCAGAAGCCGCATCCAGGCGCCCTCCACCGCGACCGGACCGGTCCGCGGTACGCGCCGCAGCATCGCCCATCCGGCCACGGCCGGCAGTTCGATGACGTCGAAGGCCACCCCCGTGAGCAATTCGACGGGATCGCTGCCGGCCGTCGGCCAGCCCAGCTCCCGCTCGTACCAGCGTGACGAGGGGGCCGGTGCCGGTGCGGACGGCCTCGCGCCGTGGACCCTGTGGATCATGCCCAGCAGAACTCTCCGCCCGCCCCCTTGGTTACGCCCCGGATGACCTACCGTGCGGGCCCGTGCGCGCACCGTGCCCGTAAGAGGCCGTGCAGGGCCGGTGAACGGGCGCAAGGTTGTTCGCCCGTAGCGGATGGAACCGGGCCCCACGGCATGGAGTATCTGTGCTTGCGGGTAAGACATCCCTAGTGGGGAGGGGCGGTCCGCGTGTCGGGAGGAAGCGGCGTTCGCCATCGGCGTACTGGCGGTGGGCGTAGATGCCTGGCCTGCGGGAACATCGTCTCGCACCATCGGGTTAAGGCAGTTGTCGGCTGTTCGGGCAGGAAGCCAGTGGCTGTTTGCCCCGCGCCAGCGGGGGTGATCCGGACGGTTGTCGGCAGTTGGAATGAGCTGTCCCGGGTTGCGGGACTAGCATGCGGAAGGACAGGGAGGGGATCGTCCCCGATCTTTCTGACCGCTCTGAGGAGCGATTAACGATGTTCGAGAGGTTCACCGACCGCGCGCGGCGGGTTGTCGTCCTGGCTCAGGAAGAAGCCCGGATGCTCAACCACAACTACATCGGCACCGAACACATCCTCCTGGGCCTGATCCACGAGGGTGAGGGTGTCGCCGCTAAGGCCCTGGAGAGCCTCGGGATTTCGCTCGAGGCGGTCCGCCAGCAGGTGGAGGAGATCATCGGGCAGGGCCAGCAGGCCCCGTCCGGGCACATTCCCTTCACCCCCCGTGCCAAGAAGGTCCTGGAGCTGTCGCTCCGCGAGGCCCTTCAGCTCGGCCACAACTACATCGGTACGGAGCACATCCTGCTCGGCCTGATCCGCGAGGGCGAGGGCGTCGCCGCCCAGGTCCTCGTGAAGCTGGGCGCCGATCTGAACCGGGTGCGGCAGCAGGTCATCCAGCTGCTCTCCGGCTACCAGGGCAAGGAGGCCGCCACCGCCGGCGGCCCGGCGGAGGGCACTCCCTCCACCTCGCTCGTCCTGGACCAGTTCGGCCGCAATCTCACCCAGGCCGCCCGCGAATCCAAGCTCGACCCGGTCATCGGGCGCGAGAAGGAGATCGAGCGGGTCATGCAGGTGCTTTCGCGCCGTACCAAGAACAACCCGGTCCTCATCGGCGAGCCCGGCGTCGGCAAGACGGCGGTCGTCGAGGGACTGGCCCAGGCGATCGTCAAGGGTGAGGTGCCCGAGACCCTCAAGGACAAGCACCTTTACACCCTGGACCTGGGCGCCCTGGTCGCCGGCTCCCGCTACCGCGGTGATTTCGAGGAGCGCCTGAAGAAGGTGCTCAAGGAGATCCGCACCCGCGGCGACATCATCCTGTTCATCGACGAGCTCCACACCCTGGTGGGTGCGGGTGCCGCCGAGGGCGCGATCGATGCCGCCAGCATCCTCAAGCCGATGCTGGCGCGGGGCGAGCTGCAGACCATCGGCGCGACCACGCTCGACGAGTACCGCAAGTACCTGGAGAAGGACGCGGCCCTGGAGCGCCGCTTCCAGCCCATCCAGGTCGCCGAGCCGTCGCTGCCCCACACCATCGAGATCCTCAAGGGCCTGCGGGACCGCTACGAGGCGCACCACCGCGTCTCGATCACGGACTCGGCCCTGGTCGCGGCCGCCACCCTGGCCGACCGCTACATCTCGGACCGCTTCCTGCCGGACAAGGCGATCGACCTGATCGACGAGGCCGGCTCCCGGATGCGGATCCGCCGGATGACCGCACCGCCGGACCTGCGCGAATTCGACGAGAAGATCGCCGATGTGCGCCGGGAGAAGGAGTCCGCGATCGACTCGCAGGACTTCGAGATGGCCGCGGGCCTGCGCGACAAGGAGAAGCAGCTCCTGGCCGCCAAGGCGAAGCGGGAGAAGGAGTGGAAGGCCGGCGACATGGACGTCGTGGCCGAGGTCGACGAGGAGCTGATCGCCGAGGTCCTGGCCACGGCCACGGGCATCCCGGTCTTCAAGCTGACCGAGGAGGAGTCCTCCCGGCTGCTGCGCATGGAGGACGAGCTGCACAAGCGCGTCATCGGCCAGAAGGACGCCATCAAGGCGCTCTCCCAGGCCATCCGGCGCACGCGTGCGGGCCTCAAGGACCCCAAGCGCCCCGGTGGCTCGTTCATCTTCGCGGGCCCGTCCGGTGTCGGTAAGACCGAGCTCAGCAAGACTCTCGCCGAATTCCTCTTCGGCGACGAGGACGCGATGATCTCGCTCGACATGTCGGAGTTCAGCGAGAAGCACACCGTCTCGCGGCTCTTCGGCTCCCCGCCCGGATACGTGGGCTACGAGGAGGGCGGCCAGCTCACCGAGAAGGTGCGCCGCAAGCCGTTCTCCGTGGTCCTCTTCGACGAGGTCGAGAAGGCTCACCCGGACATCTTCAACTCGCTGCTGCAGATCCTGGAGGACGGTCGGCTGACCGACTCCCAGGGCCGGGTCGTGGACTTCAAGAACACGGTGATCATCATGACCACCAACCTCGGCACCCGGGACATCTCCAAGGGCTTCAACCTGGGCTTCGCCGCCCAGGGCGATGTGAAGACCGGCTACGAGCGGATGAAGGCCAAGGTCAACGAGGAGCTGAAGCAGCACTTCCGCCCCGAGTTCCTGAACCGTGTCGATGACACCGTGGTCTTCCACCAGCTCACCGAGGAAGACATCATCCAGATCGTCGACCTCATGATCACCAAGGTGGACGAGCGGCTCAAGGACCGCGACATGGGCATCGAGCTCAACGGCGATGCCAAGAAGCTGCTCGCCAAGCGGGGCTACGACCCCGTGCTGGGCGCCCGGCCGCTGCGCCGGACGATCCAGCGCGAGATCGAGGACGTGCTCTCGGAGAAGATCCTCTTCGGCGAGCTGCGTCCGGGCCACATCGTGGTCGTGGACACCGAGGGCGAGGGTGAGGAGAAGAAGTTCACCTTCCGCGGCGAGGAGAAGTCGGCGCTGCCCGACACTCCGCCGATCGAGTCCGCCGCCGGTGGCGCGGGCCCGAACCTCAGCAAGGAGGCGTGACGCGGCGACGCCGCGCCCACGCCTGGGGCCGCCCCGGACCATCCCGGTCCGGGGCGGCCCCTTTTGTGCGGGCGGATTTGTGCGGGCGGAGCAGCGGCCCTGTCCGTAGGCACGTCCCTGAGGGGCCCTGGCGGGGCTCTGCGGGCCCTGGGGGTTTCCCCGGACTTATGGCCCGGCGCGGGAGCGAACGGGAGGCAGGGGCCGCTCAGGGGCCTAGGGCCGCTCAGGCGCCTGGCCGCCGGAGCAACCCCAGGGGGCCGCACCTCCGGGCCGCTGCCCTTACGCGCCCGCCACGATGACCTGGACGCCCTCCGGGACCCCGGTCACCTCCGCGTTGCGGTGGCTCAGCCGCAGGATCTCCAGTCGCGGGAAGACGGCCAGCCAGCTCAGGTCCAGGTCCGCGCCCAGGTCGTAGGCGAGCCACAGCTCGGTCAGCCGCTCCGCCACCAGGCCCTCGGCCAGCTGGCCCGGGGTGAGCGCACCGGCTATCTGGACGCAGGGGCGGCCGCCGAGCCGGCGCAGGGCCCGCAGCTCCTCCAGGTCCGACACCGGAAAGTCGAGTTCCCGCTCATCGAGATGGCCGATGATTTCCTCGGCGTAACGATCGGTGTCATATCGCCGCCAGGCGCCCGCGAGCTGCGCCCGTACCGCCCAGGAGGCGCGGTCCCGCAGCCGGACCAGATAGTCGATGGCGCGGTCGTCGGCTATCGAGGTGGCGGTGACGGCCAGCCGGTGGGCTTCCTCATCGGATACGCCGCTGGGATCGGGCAGCATTTCCAGCACGATAGGCCCGATCCAGCCCAGCGCGCGGGCCGCTTCCAGCGAGGTCGGGCGTACCAGATCGCGGGTATAGCGATGCACCCGGGAACGCACCTCGGGGTCCAGCTCAGTGGCGTGTTCCAGACATGCGGCCGCCAGGAGTTTGCGATGGCGGGCATGGACCGGCCGGGCGTCTTTACGGGCTGCCAGCAGCCCCTCCAGGAGGTAGCCGCATTCGTCGGGGCGGGCGAGAGCGACCGACATTCTGATCACTTCTTCCCAGTCGTCCAGGTGTGCGTGGTCGATCAGGAAGTCGAAATCGTGTCGTTCGACGACCGCTCTCGCGCTGAGATAGTCCTGGAACGTTCGGTGCACGAAATCGACCGAACCGGGTGTGGGCTCGCGCAATAGACCGGTCCGATTGAGTAGATGTCGGTAGATCTCCTCCGGCCCGCCCTGCCGCGCCGCGTGCGGAATGGCCGGGAGGTGCCGGCCGAGTGTCTCGACGGCGGTGGTCCGGTCCATTTCGGACCGGCCGTTGACGAGCATCCAGTGCGCCAGCTTCTGCAGCAGCTGGATCTTCGGTTCCTGGGGGAGGTCGATTCCCTCCGGCGGCAGCATGGCGCGCTCGCGGTCGCGCCGTTCCAGCAGCATGGAAAGGGCCGCGTCATAGAGGGCTTTCCGGCCGCGCGGCAGATAGCCGCGGCGGTCGCGGTGCAGTGCGCACAGCAGACCGCACATCAGTGGATTGGTGGCCAGCCGCCCTAGGTCCCGGGTAATCCTTACGGCGTCCAGCAGCGTTTCCTCGTAACCGCTGAGCCGGTCCAGATCGATCTGGTCGGTGATGTCCTGGCGGGCCGCCGCATGCCAGCGGCGGATGAACGCGGTGACGCCCTCGCGGCTGAGCGGGGAGAGTTTCAGCTCGGTGAAGCGCTCGGCGGCGAGCCAGTTCTCCCGTACGGCCGAGGGGCGCGAGGTGACCAGCCAGACATTTCCCGGATAGCGCGCGGGAAGCTCGCGCAGCGCCTCCCGCAGTCGCTCCCGCTCCTCCTCCGGCGCCTCGTCCACGCCGTCCACGAGCAGCAGCCCGCGTCCGCGCGACAGCACCCGCTCGGCCCAGCCCGGCGGCTGTGCGGCGGCGTGCGGATAGCGGACGGCGGAGAGGAAGGCGTCCGGCTCCGGGAAGCCGTCGCGGCGGAACCGGCGCACGGGGAGCACGAACGGCACCCGCCCGCGCAGCCCCTCCAGCGGGGCCGGGAGGTCGCCGCGCGCCACGGATACCGCGAGCCGCTGCACCAGCGTGGTCTTGCCCGACCCCGCCACGCCCCACAGCAGCACCCGGGTGCGTCCGGCGAGGGCCTGCTCGGCGGGGGCGCTGGGGCCGCTCCCATCGGTCTCGGTCTCCAGGCTGAGATAGGCGGCGTCCAGCGGCCAGCTGTCGGGGGAGTGGGCCAGGTCGATGCCGTAGATCGTCAGATGGTCGTGGGCGGCCACGATGTCCTGGGCGTAGCGCTCCTCGAACGCGGCGTCCTCGGCGGCCGTGACGAAGGGGGAGCGGATGGTGAGGAAGCGCAGGATGTGCGCGCAGACGGCCTCCCGGAGGGAGGCGTGCGTACGGGCGTCCGCCGGGCCCAGTTCCTCGTCGGCGTCGGGGGCGGCGATGGCGAGGTGGCGGGCGAAGTCCTCGGGGCCGAGGCGGACGGCTCGTAGGTCGTCCAGGTCGACCGTGCCGAGGGCGTGGAGGGTGCGGGCGAGGGCGTCGGTGAGCTGGGGCCGCGCGTGATCGTCGATCTCTTCGTCGATCTCTTCAGCGATCTCTTTCGCGACGTCTTCGATGAGCGCGGAGGCGATCCGGGGCAGGTCGCGTTCGGTGAGCGTGCGGTGGTCGCCCTGGAAGGCGACGAGGGAGGCGATACGGACGGGCCGGTCCACCGGCCCGTCGGCCACGAAGAGTTCCTGGACCAGTGTGGCTGTGGCCGTGGCTGTGGCTGCGTCTGCGGGATCCATGAGGCCCCGTCCCCCCGGTGACTGTTGTTCGCCGTTCAGAAGCCACCAGGGTAGGCACGGTCGGTGCCGGATGGGTGGGGGTTCGGCGTGGGTTCCGGGGGCGGCCGGTGGCACGGGGCGGGGGCGCTGGGCGGGGGCGCCGGGCGGGGGTTGCGGTGCGTTGCCGGGCGCGGGGGTGCTGTTGGATGCGCGGTGCGGTGCGGTGCGGTGCGTGGGTGGTTGCTGTGGTGCGCCTGCGCTTCGTGGTGGGTGCCGGGGGCGGGGCCTCCGGGGCGGCGCCCTGGACCGTATATTTACGGCGCCATTGGCCGGGGACTTGCGTGGGCCGGAGATTGGCGCCACAAATACGCCCCTGGCCTTCGGCATGGGGGACCCCGAGCGTCCAGGACACCACCCCTCCGACCCCGCCCCCTCCCGCCGCGTCGGCGACTCCCCGCCGGTGGCACGGCTTCCGGGGTGGCCCCGGGTCCGCCCGGTGACTACCGGTCCGACTCCTCCACCGCGAAGAGCTCGTCCAACAGCTCGTCTGCCGGGGAGACGGTGAACGCGCGGTCGAGCCAGTGCCGCAGGGTGTCGCGGTAGGTGCATTCGCTGATGCGGCGGCGTGTCTCGGACCGGACGGTGATCCCCCGGTGTTCGAGGATGCGCAGGACCCCCTCGGCAAGCCCTGCCGCCTCCCCGTGGGCCTGGCCCTTGAGGAAGGTCTGCTCGATGAGGGTTCCCCGGCCGGGGAAGTAGCTGCCGACTACGGCCATGGTGTCGTCAGCCGTCCTCGGTGAAGAGCTCGTCGGCGGTGGAGACGGTGAAGGCGTGGTCGAACCAGCGGTCCAGGGTGCTGAGGTCGGTGCAGTGGGTGATGCGGTCGCGCGTTGCGGCCAGGGTGGGGATTCCTCGCTTCTCCAGGACGCCCAATACCCCCTGAGCTCGTCCCCGGGCTTCGCCCTCTGCTGCACCCTCCGCCTTGCCCTCCGCCTTGCCCTCTGCCTTCCCCTCTGCCTTCCCCTTCAGGTAGGTCTCCTCGATCAGGGTGCCACGGCCGGGGAAGTAGGTGCCCACACTCATCTCGTTCCTCCAGATGCTTTGCGCTGGGGTGCCCCCCAAGCCGATGTCCAGCAATTCCGTGTAGTAGCGGACAGAGTCCGGGTCGCCCGTTCCCATGGCGCGAGCCAGGGCCTTCAGTATGGCCGGGGCATCCTGGTGGCTGCCATGTGTCAAGGCCGAGAAGGTCGCCAGGGTCAGGTCCTGGGCGGCCTCGTCGGGGTCGAGGATCATCGGGACGTTTCCGGGGCCCAGGACCAGCGGATGTACGGACAGCGCCGTCCAGTCGTCCACGCCAACCTGGAAGGGGCCAGTCGCCCACTCGGCGGTTGCCTTGTCCTGGCAGACTACGAGCAGCAGGGCCTGTTGCTTGTATTTCGCAGCCAGATACGACACGTAGTACGCCCAGTTGACTGCCTTGTCGGGGTCGCAGCGCCCTTGGGCCTCGATCGCCAGGAGGAAGTCGTCGCCGTCGAACGGCTTGACGCGCAGCACGCTGTCCACGCGACGTTCCAGCGGCCGTATCTCGGTGGCGTCCGGGGTGAGCACTTCAACCGCCGCTTTCTCGGGCGGCGACAGATCCAGGATGCGGAACACCGGAGCGAGTAACTCCGGTCGTTCTTGAAAGATGCGATGTGCGGCCTCGTGCCGCGAACTGACCATGTTTGTGAACGTAGGGTCATCGGAGCATGTGCACGGGGCAAGTGACCGGTGATCACCCGATTGGGGGAAGCCGGTCAGGCCGCGATCTCGTAGGCGTTCTGCTGCGGGGTGAGCTCGAACCAGAGGAGTTTGCCGCTGATGCCGAAGAGGTCGTCGGCGAGGGGGTAGCCGCCCCAGTTGTCGGCGCACAACCGGACGATGAGCAGGCCCCGGCCGGGAGGTCGCGTCCAGGTTGGCGGCGGCCTCGGTGAGGGCGGTGAAGCGGTCACGCAGCTTGAACACCTCCTCGCCATGAGCGAGATGGACAACGTCACCGTCCGGGTGATTCCGTTCGGCGGCGGGACCTCCCCTGGGACCGGGCAATCGTTCGACTATGTCGTGGGGCCTGTACAGCAACTCGACACGGTGCAGCTCGACTCTGCCCAAGGGACCCAGTTCATGGACGCGGAGGCCGAGTTGGCCAAGTATCGGGCTGTTCTGGAACGGATGGAGATGACCGCCCTCAAGCCGCGAGAGTCGCGGGACTTCATCTACGGCATCTTGCGCACCATGTGAAGGGGAGAAGCGTGTCCACGTACCAGTGGCGGAAGTCGTCTTACAGTGCTAACTCGTCCAACTGCGTCAACGTCGCCATCGCGTGGCGGAAGTCTTCCTATAGCGGGGACGCGGGCAACTGCGTGGATGTCGCCGCGAGCGACCGCGCCATGCTGCTCAGGGAGAGCGACGAGCCCGGCATCGTCCTGACCACCACACCCGCCGCCCTGCGTGCCTTCATATGTGGGGCCAAGATTGGCGCGTTCGACCGCATCCAGGAAGGCGGAGCGTAAGAAGTCATAGCGGTGATGTAGGCGGCGACATCCGGCGGGCCAGGCCATGGTCCGCTCGATCACCCATGCCATTCGACCTCATGTGGCTGTCCATGCCCGCTTGGTCCCCGAGACGTCGAGGGGTGGGCAGGGCGGCTACCGCCCCGATGATCGCGCGTCGTAGTCGTGCTGCGCCGACAGGACCTCGTCGCTGTGCTCGATCGTCCAATTGTGCAGGCATGTGAAAGGGCCGCGGAACGACTCGCCGAGTGGTGTGAGGGAGTACTCCACGCCGAGCGGGGAGGTTTCGAGCACCCGGCGCCGGATCATGCCGTTGCGTTCGAGTCTCCGCAGTGTCTGGGTCAGTACCCGCTGTGTGACGCCCTCCAGCTGTCGCTTGATCTCGTTGAACCGTGTCGGTTGCTCCAGGACCGCCATGACCATCATCGACCACTTGTCGGAGATCTGATCGAGGATGGGTCGGCTCGGGCACTCGGCACTGAATCGCGGAGTGACGTGGGGCGGCGGGGGCGCGGGGCTGGTATCCATCAAGATCCTTGGTTGTCGAAAAGTGCGTTATTGACCGTTCATGGCGCAGAGACCAGGGTTGGTATGCGTTGCAAACCTACTAGCTCACCGCAAACCTTGGAACACTCATGAGTCTTGATCAGTACACGACACTCCGCATGGCCATCGATGGCGGAGTCGCGCGGATCACCCTGGACAATCCCCCTGTCAACGTGCTCAGCGGAACTCTGATCCGCGAACTGCACGACGTCCTCGCGAAACTGCGGGACGACCGTTCGGTCCGCGTCGTCGTGTTCTCCAGCGCCAACCCCGAGTTCTTCATCGCACACGTCGACATCCACATCCTCGACGAGATGGAC
Source organism: Streptomyces sp. AgN23 (assembly GCF_001598115.1). Classification (NCBI taxonomy): domain Bacteria; kingdom Bacillati; phylum Actinomycetota; class Actinomycetes; order Kitasatosporales; family Streptomycetaceae; genus Streptomyces; species Streptomyces sp. AgN23. The sequence continues at coordinate 5,098,131 of NZ_CP007153.1, read as the reverse complement.
GAGCTGCAGGAGATCGCGGACCGCAACCCGAACGCCAACCTCTTCCAGGGGGTCGGCGAGCTGCTGCGTCACCAGCCGCAGGTGACGATCGTCAAACTGGCGGGCAAGGCGCGCGCCGGCGGCGCCGAGTTCATCGCGGCGGCCGACATGACCTTCGCCGCGCGGGAAACCGCGGGCATCGGCCAGAGCGAGGTGTTGATGGGCATCGTGCCGGGTGGCGGAGGCACGCAGTACCTGCGCGAGCGGGTCGGGCGCAACCGGGCGCTGGAACTGCTGCTCACCGGTGACCTGGTGGATGCGGACACCGCGGCCGCCTACGGGTGGATCAACCGTGCGGTACCCGCGGCCGAGCTGGACGCGTTCGTCGACGGGGTGGCGGAGAAGATCGCCGCGCTCTCCCCGGAGCTCATCGCCGCCGCCAAGCGGTTGGTGCCTCCGGCGGACCTGACCGACGGCCTGCGAGCGGAAAACGACGCATGGGCCGATCTGGTGAGCGGGGATCTGCCGGCCCGACTCATGACGGGGGCACTGGAGCGAGGTGCGCAGACTCCGGCGGGCGAGCGCGATCTGGAGTCGGTCATGCGAAGCGTCGCTGCCGGCCTGTAGGGCGAGAGTCACGGCCTGCTGGATCGACCGGTGCCGCCCCCTCGCGTCCCAGCGAGCCCGCGGCCGGCTATCTGACCCACGCCTCGGCGGACAAACTCGCCGACGTACAAACGGCCAAAAGACCCAGCCATCGGCCACAACGTGGCAAGAACGCGATCGGACCTGCCGATGGTCCGCGGCACGTTCGATCCGTCTCAGCCGACCGTTCGCGAGGCGGCGATCCCGCGGCCGAGGACATCAGACCACGACGCGGTGCCGGCCCCCGCCGCGGTGACGTGCGCGGTCCCCGACCAGTGCCGTGGACCGCGCCACAACCAAGAGGAGAGACGAAGCAATGAGGGCAGCCTTCTACGACACGCCCGGTCCCGCGAAGAGCGTGCTGCGGGTGCTCGACGTCGAGCAACCCGAACCCGGCCCCGGCCAGGTCCGCGTCCGCGTCGCACTCTCTGCGATCAACCCGGGCGACATGTTCATGCGGCTGAACTCCACCCCGCAGGACTTCCAGCGGGTCGGCGAGCACACCGGCCGCATCCCGCACCAGGACGGCACAGGCACGATCGACGCGGTCGGCGGAGGCGTCGACCCGAGCCGGGTCGGCGAACGCGTGTGGATTTGGATGGCCGGTGCGGGCCATCCGTGGGGGACCGCGGCGGAGTGGACCGTAGTGCCGTCCGAGCAGGCCGTTGCGCTGCCGGACGGGATCTCCGACGAGCTCGGCGCCTGCCTCGGCATCCCGGCGATGACCGCGCACTGGTGCCTGCACGCCGATGGCTCGCCCCGCGACCGCACCGTACTCGTCGCGGCCGGTGCGGGCGCCGTCGGGCACTACGCGATCGAACTCGGTCGGATCGCGGGCGCACGGGTCGTGACGACGGTCAGCGGGCCGGAAAAGGCCGCGTTGGCCAAGGCCGCGGGTGCGGACCTCGTCGTGAACTACCGCGACGCCGACGCCGCCCAGCAGATCCTCGACGGAGTCGGGCCCGTCGACCGGATCATCGAGGTCTCGCTGACCGACAACCTCGAACTGGACCTGGCCGTCACCGGCCCAGGAGCGACTATCGTGACCTACGCGGCACAGCCCGACGACCCGACCCTGCCGGTCTTCCGGCTCATGTGGTCCAACCTGGTGCTGCGGTTCGCGCTGTTCCTCACCGAACCGCGGGACGCGCTGCTGCGTGCCGCCGCCGAGATCACCGCGGCCCTGCGCGAGGGCGCCCTCACGCCACTGCCAGTGCACTCCTTCAGCCTCGACGACGTCGCGGCCGCACACGAGGCCGTCGAGAACGGCATCATCGGGAAGGCTGTACTCGACCTGCGTTGATCAGTCCATTGCGAACAGCGCGAGAAGGAGCGATGACTTCCCGCCTCCAGGGTTCAGAACGAACTCGTAGCCGCGGCTTGCCGCATCCATCGAGCCGGCCGGCCAACAGCGCACTCAGCCGCATGAGATGACTTCTAAGGCGCGACGGCCCGTCGGGAGAGGGAGGGAGAACAGACGGCCCGTCGCGTTCGTGACCCTAGGGCCCGGCGCTGAGCGGGCACTTACCGCTTGCTGAGGCCGGCCGGGAAAAATGGGAGGCGGACCGGTCGCCGACCGGGGTAACGTCCCCGGCATGGACTCGTTCCTTCAGATCTACGGCTGACACGCCGTCTCGCCCAGCGCACCGGCGACATCGCCGCTGCGCCAGGCCGTCGTGTCCATCTCACCGTAGACCTGAAACGAGTGATCTCTCATGTCACGTCCGTCCCGTCGCCGTGCCCATATCGCGATGGTCGGCATTCCCGCCATCAGCCATGTGCTGCCCAGCCTCGAGGTCATCCGCGAACTCGTGGCGCGCGGTCACCGGGTGACCTACGCCAACGATCCCTTCGTCGCGCACGTCATCGAGCCCACCGGTGCCGCGTTGGTGCCGTATCGGTCCACGCTGCCCGTCGCCGACAACGACTGGCCCGATGACCCCATCGCCGCCGGCACCGTCTTCCTGGACGACGCGATCCAGGCGCTGCCGCAGTTGCGCGCCGTGTATGACGAGGACCCGGCCGACCTCTACCTCTACGACATCGGCGGCTACGCCGGGCGTGCCCTGGCCGAGGCGCAGGGGCGGCCGACGCTACAGCTCTCGCCGACCTTCGTGGCCTGGGAGGGCTACGCGGAGGAGGTCGGGGCGGCGCTCAAGGCGTTGCCGGGGGCCGACGCGTATCAGGAGAAGTTCGCGTCGTGGCTGGCCGGTTGCGGGGCGACCACGCTCGACCCCGACCTCTTCAGCGGACGGCCCGAGCGGGCCGTCGCGGTGATCCCCCGGGCCATGCAGCCGAACGCCGACCGGGTGAACACCGAGGTGGTGACGTTCGTCGGTCCCTGCCTCGGCGACCGTGCCGGCCAGGGCGGGTGGGAGCGGCCCGCCGGGGCGGAGAAGGTGCTGCTGGTCTCGCTGGGCTCGGCGTACACCCGGCAGGCCGCCTTCTACCGCGAGTGCGTCGCGGCCTTCGGGGATCTGCCCGGGTGGCATGTGGTGCTGCAGGTCGGCAAGTACGTCGAACTGGCCGAGCTGGGGGAGATCCCGGGCAACATCGAGGTGCACCGCTGGGTGCCGCAGCCGGCGATCCTGGAGCGGGCCGACGCCTTCGTCACCCATGCCGGGATGGGCAGCAGCGCTGAGGGGCTGTACTGCGGGGTGCCGATGATCGCCGTACCGCAGGGCGCCGAGCAGCCGATGAACGCCGACCGGCTCGTCGAACTGGGCGTGGCCCACCGCCTGGACACGGCGGACGCCACCGCCGGGGCCCTGCGCGCCGCGCTGCTCGACCTCACCTCGGATCCGGAGGTCACGCGCACCTCGGCGCGGCTGCGGGCCGAGGTGCGGGCCGAGGGCGGCACCGGGCGGGCCGCCGATCTGATCGAGGACGCGCTGCGGTGACACGACGATGGCCCGGCCGCCACAAGCGGCCGGGCCATCGTTGGGCGTCGGGCGGTTACTTCACGATCGTGATGCGGTCCGCCTTCGGCGGGTCCAGCGGCGAGGACTGCGAGGAGTGCGCGCCCAGGTAGGCCGTGAACGCGTCCAGGTCGGAGGCGCCGACGAGCTTGTTCTTGCCGTCCTTGAAGGCGGGGAAGCCGTCGCCGCCGCCCGCGAGGAACTCGTTCATCGCGACCCGGTAGGTCTTGGCGGGGTCGATCGGCTCACCGTTCAGCTTCACCGTGTCCGTGACGATCCGGTCCTTGCCGGACTTGGTCAGATCCAGGGTGTAGGTGAGGCTCTTGGAGACCTGGAGGATCTTGGGGGACGCCTCGTTGGAGCCGCTGACCTGCTGCTGGAGCGCGGTGATCAGCTGGGAGCCGGTCAGGTCGATCACGTTCATCATGTTGGTGAACGGCTGGACGGTGAACGCCTCGCCGTAGGTCACCACCCCGTCGCCCTCACTGCCCGACGCCTTGTGGGCGAGGTCGGAGCGGATGCCGCCGGGGTTCATGAAGGCGAGTTGGGCGCCGCCCTTGTCGGCCGGGGAGAGCGCTTCGAGCTGGCCGTCGGCGATGACGTCGCCCAGGGGAGTCTCGTACGCGGTGGAGCCGCGGCCGTTGATGTCGGCGGAGACGTAGCCGACCGGCTTGTTGGCGATCGGGGCGGCCAGCTTGTTCCAGCGCCCGATGAGCGAGGTCATGTCGGGGGCCTTGGGCTGGTCGCGGTCGACGACGTGGTTCGCCGCGTCGGCGCCCTTCACGTTCGTCCGCACGATGTCGCCGGTGCGGCGGTCGTAGGTGAGCGTGGTGTCCGTGTAGAGACGGCCGAAGGAGGCCGCGGAGGTCACCGTGCGCGGGGTGCCGGACGGGTCCGGGACGGTGCAGGTGTACGCCTGGTGGGTGTGGCCGGTGACCAGGGCGTCGACCGTGGGCGAGATGTTCTTGGCGATGTCGACGATGGGGCCGGAGATGCCCTTGCCCGCACCGCCGTTGTCGCAGTCGTCGTTGTACGAGGCGGAGGCGGGCAGCCCGCCCTCGTGGATGAGCGCGACGATCGACTTCACGCCCTTGCGCTGCAGCTCCTTGGCGTACTTGTTGACCGTCTCGACCTCGTCGTGGAACTTCAGGCCCTTGACGCCCTCGGCGGTGACGATGTCCGGGGTGCCCTCGAGGGTGACCCCGATGAAGCCGATCTTCACGCCCTTGTGCTTCCACACGGTGTAGGGCTTGAGGATGGGCTTGCCGGTCTTCTCGTCGGTGACGTTCGCGGCGAGGTAGGGGAAGTCGGCGCCCGGGAAGGTCTTGCCCTTCTCGTAGCAGCCCTCCTTGGGGTGGCACCCGCCGTTCTGCATCCGGCTCAGCTCGGCGCGGCCCTCGTCGAATTCATGGTTGCCGACCGCGGTGACGTCGAGGTCCAGCTTGTTGAGCGCCTCGATGGTCGGCTCGTCGTGGAAGAGACCGGACAGCAGCGGGCTGGCGCCGATCATGTCGCCGCCGGCGGCGGTGACGGAGTAGTCGTGGCCCTTACGGGCGTTACGGAGGGAGGCGGCCAGGTATTCGGCGCCACCCGCCGGGATGGTCTTGGTGGTGCCGTCCGGCTGGGTCTCGGTGACGGTGCCGGAGGAGCCCTGCGGGGGCTCCAGGTTTCCGTGCAGGTCGTTGAAGGACAGCAGCTGTACGTCGACGGTGCGCCCGGGCCGGTGCTTGTCCGAGGCGGCGGCGGTGTCCGCGCCCGCCGGGCCCGCGGCGGTCAGCACCCCGGCCGCGGCGGCCAGCACCGCGACTCCCGTGGCCAACCGGCGTGCCGCCCCGCGCCGTTGAGGTCTCGCTGGCATGTCGTTCCCCTTGTGTGCCCTTGTGTGTCCGTGATGGATGTGGAGCGCAGCTTACGGTCAACGCGCGTAGCGGGGCAGGGGTGGGAGGTTAAGAGCTGATGGCCGATGGTCAACGACGTGGGACGACTTCGCCCGTTCGGCGGAAAAGTCCTGATGAGCGGTTTGGGTGGCGGTTCGTTATGTGGGCGTGCGGATCATGCAGAACGAACTCGCGAAGCAGACGCCCATCCCCGCACAGGGGTCCGAGCTCCCGCCGGGCTTCTTCGAACTGGTCGATGACCTCAAGGCGATCGTCACGCAGGCGAGCGTGCGTGCTCAGCTCAAGGTCAACACCGAGATGATCAAGATGTACTGGGAGATCGGCCGGACGATCCTCGACCGGACGGAACGCGAGAAGTGGGGATCAAAGGTCCTGGAGCGGGTGGCGACGGAGCTGCGTACGGCCTTCCCGAATCAGCGGAGTTTCGGTGCGCGGAATCTCAAGTACATGCAGCAGATGGCTCGAACATGGCCCGAACAAATTGGGCAACAAGCTGTTGCCCAATTGCCCTGGGGGCACATCACCCTGCTGATGGGCCGCTGCAAGGCCCGCCCCGAGCTGGACTTCTACGCCCAGCAGGCCGTGCGGCAAGGCTGGTCCCGCGTCATGCTGGACCACTGGATCGACGCCCAGTTGCACCTCACTCAGGGCGCCGCGCTCAACAACTTCGATGCCACGGTCCCGGAGGACTCCGATGCCGTCAACGAGGTCGTCAAGGATCCTTACCGAGTCGACTTCACTCGGCTGTCCGGCAAGGTGGCGGAGCGCGACCTCGAGGACGCGCTGGTGCAGCAACTCGTCCGGTTCCTGACCGAACTCGGGGTCGGCTTCGCCTTCGTCGGGCGGCAGTACCCCATCAAGGTCGGTGACGAGGAGTTCCGGATCGACCTGCTCTTCTACCACTACAAGCTGCACCGTTTCGTCGTCATCGAGCTGAAGACCGACAAGGCCCGCCCAGCGCACCTGGGCCAGCTCGGCTTCTACGTCACCGTCGTCGACGACCTGGTCCGGGACGAGGAGCGCGACGATCCGACCCTCGGGATCCTCATCGCCAAGAGCCGCGACAAGGGGACGATCGAGTACGCCCTGCGGAGCAACAACGCACCGCTCGCCGTGAGCACCTATGCCGCGCTGCCGCCCCATGTGCGGGAGCTGATGCCCAGCGCCGAGGATCTGTCCCGCATCGCCGACGACATCCTCGACGGCGATGGGGAGGGGGGTGGGGCAGCCGGGTGACTCGCCGGTAATAAATTGTGCAGCAGCTTGCTGCACAATTGGGCCGCCGTAGGCTCGGCCCCATGAATGACGTGGTGAACGAGACATCCGGTGCCCGGCGGCTCGATGTGCTGGAGGAGCTGGCGCCCACCGCGGCGCAGGATGTGCTGCGGCTGATCGCGGACTCCGCGCACGCCGATGGTCAGCAGGCCGTGTCCGAGCAGGGGCGGCTGCAGCTTCGGGGGCGGCGGGAGGGGGTGCGGCATCTGGTGCTGCGCGAGCCGAGCGGGGAGCTGGTGGGATACGCGCAGCTTGAGGACACCGACCCGGTGGAGGCCCCGGCGGCCGAGCTGGTCGTGCACCCCGCGCACCGCGGGCAGGGGCATGGCCGGGCGCTGGGAGTGACCCTGCTGAGGGAATCGGGGAAGCGGCTGCGGGTGTGGGCGCACGGGGGGCATGCCTCGGCGCGCCATCTGGCGCAGGTGCTGGGGTTGACGCTGTTCCGGGAGCTGCGCCAGATGCGCCGGCCCCTGGGGTCGCTCGCGGAGCTGGGCCTCGCGGAGCCCGCATGGCCCAAGGGCGTGACCGTACGGACCTTCCGGCCCGGTGAGGACGACGCCGCCTGGCTGGCGGCGAACGCGGCGGCCTTCGCCCACCACCCCGAGCAGGGCTCGCTCACCCAGCGTGACCTCGACGACCGCAAGGGTGAGCCCTGGTTCGATCCGGCGGGGTTCTTCCTGGCCGAGCGCGAGGGGGAGATCGTGGGCTTCCACTGGACCAAGGTGCATGCCGAGGAGCGGCTGGGCGAGGTGTACGTCGTGGGCGTGCGGCCGGACGCGCAGGGTGGCGGGCTCGGTAAGGCGCTCACGTCGGTCGGGCTGCGGCACCTTGCCGCGCAGGGGCTGCCGACCGCGATGCTCTATGTGGACGCCGACAACTTCTCCGCGGTCGCGGTCTACGAACGGCTCGGCTTCGTCACCCATGAGACGGACCTGATGTACCGGACCGAGACCTGAGCGAGCCCCCGGCCCGGGGGGCTCAAGAGGGCGGAACCCCAGGGGGTCGGACCCCTGGGGGATGGGTCCCGATTTCCTACGCGCCATGTGTCCGTTACCGGCGATTCAACCTTGGTTGCGAGCATCACTGAATGCAGCCCGCTGTGCCGAATCCGTCGAACCGGAGGCTCTGTGCCGTTTCCGCACCCGCTTCCGCCACGCCGTCTTCGCCTCCGGCGCGGAACAATGAATTCATGAGCGACAGCAGCGGTCAGGCATCGGTTTCCCCCCAGCCCCAGCCCCAGCGCCAGCCCTCGGTCGGGTCCATCGCGGCCCATCGGCCGCGTGCTGTGGCCGCTCCACCGGTGCGCTCGCTCGACCCCGACCTCGACGCCGACCTGGACTCGTACGAGGAGGGGGCCGGGCCCGACCTGGTGGGCGGGGAGCTGCCGCAGGGGCGGTTCCTGGACCGGGAGCGCAGCTGGCTGGCGTTCAACGAGCGGGTGCTGGAGCTGGCCGAGGACCCCTCCACCCCGCTGCTGGAGCGGGCCAAATTCCTGGCGATCTTCGCCAGCAATCTGGACGAGTTCTTCATGGTGCGGGTCGCCGGCCTCAAGCGGCGCATCGCGACCGGGGTCGCCACCCGCTCGGCCTCCGGGCTGCAGCCGCGCGAGGTGCTGGATCTGATCTGGAACCGGTCCCGTGAGCTCATGGCCCGGCACGCCGCCTGCTATCAGCAGGACGTCGCCCCGGCGCTCGCGGAGGAGGGCACCCAGCTGGTCCGCTGGCCGGATCTGACCGAGAAGGAGCAGTCCCGCCTCTTCACCCTTTTCCGGCAGCAGATCTTCCCCGTGCTGACCCCGCTCGCGGTGGACCCGGTGCACCCCTTCCCCTATATTTCGGGGCTTTCGCTCAATCTCGCGGTCGTGGTGCGCAACCCCGTGAGCGGGCATGATCACTTCGCACGTGTGAAGGTCCCGCCGTCGCTCTCCCGGTTCCTGGAGGCGTCGCCGCAGCGGTACGTACCGCTGGAGGACGTGATCGCGGCGCATCTGGAGGCGCTCTTCCCGGGGATGGAGGTGCTCGCGCACCACATGTTCCGGGTGACCCGCAACGAGGACCTGGAGGTCGAGGAGGACGACGCCGAGAACCTCCTGCAGGCCCTGGAGAAGGAACTGCTGCGCCGCCGCTTCGGGCCCCCGGTGCGGCTGGAGGTCGAGGAGTCCATCGACCCGTATGTGCTGGACCTGCTGGTGCGCGAGCTGAAGATCTCGGACGCCGAGGTCTATCCGCTGCCGGGGCCGCTCGACCTCACCGGGCTGTTCGGGATAGCCGCGCTGGACCGGCCGGAGCTGAAGTACCCCAAGTTCGTGGCGGGCACCCACCGGGATCTCGCCGAGGTGGAGTCCGCGTCCCCGCCCGACATCTTCGCGGCGCTGCGCGAGCGGGACGTCCTCCTCCACCACCCGTACGACTCGTTCTCCACCTCCGTGCAGGCGTTCCTGGAGCAGGCGGCCGCCGATCCGGACGTGCTCGCGATCAAGCAGACGCTCTATCGCACCTCCGGCAAGTCGCCGATCGTCGACGCGCTGATAGACGCCGCCGAGTCGGGCAAGCAGGTGCTGGTGCTCGTGGAGATCAAGGCGCGGTTCGACGAGCACGCCAACATCAAGTGGGCGCGGAAGCTGGAAGAGGCCGGCTGCCATGTCGTCTACGGCCTCCTCGGCCTGAAGACCCACTGCAAGCTGTCGCTGGTGGTCCGCCAGGAGGGCGACACCCTGACCCGCTACTCGCATGTGGGCACCGGCAACTACCACCCCAAGACCGCCCGGCTGTATGAGGACCTGGGGCTGCTGACGGCGAACTCCCAGGTCGGCGCGGACCTCTCCGACCTCTTCAACCGGCTGAGCGGCTACTCCCGGCGGGAGAACTACCGGCGGCTGCTGGTCGCCCCCAAGTCGCTGCGCGACGGGCTGATCACCCGGATCAACAAGGAGATCACCCACCACCGGGCGGGGCGCCCGTCCTACGTCAAGATCAAGGTCAATTCGATGGTCGACGAGGCCGTCGTCGACGCCCTCTACCGGGCCTCCCAGGCCGGAGTGCCGGTCGATGTGTGGGTGCGCGGCATCTGCGCGCTGCGGCCGGGCGTCCCCGGGCTCTCGGAGAACATCCGGGTCCGCTCGGTCCTCGGACGCTTTCTGGAGCATTCGCGCGTATTCGCGTTCGGCAACGGCGGCGAGCCGGAGGTGTGGATCGGCAGCGCCGACATGATGCACCGCAACCTCGACCGCCGGATCGAGGCGCTGGTGCGGGTCACCGACCCCGGCCACCGCGCCGCCCTCAACCGCCTGCTGGAGACCGGGATGTCCGACTCCACCTCCTCCTGGCATCTGGGCCCGGACGGCGAGTGGACACGGCATGCGACGGACGCGGAAGGCCAGCCGCTGCGGAACGTTCAGGAGATGCTCATCGACGCCCGGAGGCGACGGCGTGGTTCAACGACATGACCTGTCACCGGCCGGGATGACGGGCGCCGCGGATCCGGCCGCCGCCCCGCCCTGCCCAGGGGCGGACGGCATGACGGACCGGGGTGTGCCGGAGCGCGGTGTGACGACGGACCGGGGTGTGACGACGGACCGGGGTGTGACGACGGACCGGGGGACGGCGGAGCGGGCGGCGGAGGCCGCGGCGGCACCTTCGTGGGAGTCGGCGACGGCCGGTGAGGTGCTGTCGGCGTATCTGCACGCCCAGGCCGGGGACTTCCTCCGCAGCCTGCGGCTGCACCGCGAGAGCGGCTCCGATGTGCGGGAGGCGGCCGAGGCCGCCCGGCTGCTGCGCCGCGCCGCACGGCGGATCAGCGGCGCACTCTACGTCTACCGCCCGCTCACCGATACGGCCTGGTCCGATGAGCTGCGGACCGAGCTGGCCTGGCTGTCGGGCACGCTGGCGCGGGAGCACGCCTACGCGGAGCGGCTGGACCGGCTGCGCGGCGCCCTGCACCGGCTCTCGGGCGCGGGCGGGCCCTCGGACCGGTCCTCGCAGGGCGAGGGGACGGCCGCCGAGTTCGCTAGCTCCGGTGAGTGGCCCGCCGAGGGCGCCACGAACGGCGCGCATGCCAGGAGCGCGGCGCGCACCGCGCGCGGCGGGGTCACGGTCGCGGCCGACGGCGCGGGCGGCCCCTCCGGCACCGCGGGCGCCGGAGGTACTGCGGGCGCTGCAGGTACTGCCGCCGCCGTCCCGCCCCGTTCCACCCGTGCCGCGCGCCGCAGCGTCTCGCTGGCCGCCGGTGCGCCGGGAAGCGGAGCCGCGGACCCTGTCGGGGGGCAGGGTGCGCGGCCCGGTCCGGCCGATCCGGGCGGCGGCGCCGAGGGCGCGGCCGGAACGTCCAGGGACGAGGCCCGGGCGGCCGGACGGCGGCGTGGTGAGCGCGGTGAGCGCGGTGACAAGAGCGGCCGGACCGCCAAGGGCGAGAAGACCGACCGGCCCGGCCGGCCCGGCGCGGCCCACCAGCGGGCCGGTGCCGAGGACGAGGCCCGCGGCGGGGCGCTGACCGTGGGCGCGGCCCGCGCCGGAGCGCTGCTGGAGCGCCAGCTCACGCTGGCCCGGACCCGGGCCCACACCGCGGCCCTGGAGGCGCTCGGCTCCTCCCGTTTCCACGCGGTCGCCGACACCGTCGCCCTGCTCGCCTCCGACGCCCCGCTCGACGAGGCCAACGCCGCCCGCCCCGCCGGGCAGGTGCTGCCGCCGCTCGCCGAACTGGCGAACCGGCGGCTGGCCGAGGCGGTGGAGGCGCTGCCGCTGATCCGCGCCGGACATCCGTACAACGCGGAGGCGCTGGTCCACGGCTTGGCGGCGACCTCGGCGGCGGACGCCCCGCCCGCCAGCGAGCGCCAGGACGCCCCCTGGCACCAGGTGCGCCATCTGCTGCGGCTGCGGCGGTACGCCCTGGAGGTGCTCGACCAGGTGTGGCAGCAGCCGGACGGGGCAGGCGGGCCAGGTGGGTCCGGGCCAGGTGGGTCCGGGCCAGGTGGGTCCGGGCCAGGTGGGTCCGGCCCCGCGGACGCCGAGCCGCCGCTGTCCGTACGGCTGCTGGCCGCCGGGCAGGCGCTGGAGCGCCACCGCGACGCGGCCGAGGCGGCCGCCGCCGCGGCGGCAGCCGCCCGTACGCCCCGGATCGCCCCGGCGACGGCGTACGCGCTGGGCGTGCTCCACGCCGATCAGCGGCATGAGGTCGAGGCGGCCCGCTTCGCGTTCGGCCGGGTCTGGCGGCGCGTGGCCACCAGAGCCTCCTGACGGCGGACGCCCGGGGCGAGCGGCGACAAGAGACGACGCAACGCACGGAGAATACGGCGGAGACCGGGGAGGGAGACGGCGGATGAGCTGGTCAGATTCCCGTGGTGACACGGGAGCGGACACCGGGACGATCCTGGCGGCGGGCTGTGTGCTGTGGCGACAGTCCCCGCACGGCGGCGGGCTGGAGATCGCCCTCGTCCACCGCCCCCGCTACGACGACTGGTCCCACCCCAAGGGCAAGCTGAAGCCCGGCGAGGACGCGCTGCACGGCGCGGTGCGCGAGGTCGTCGAGGAGACCGGTATGGGCTGTGCCCCGGGGGCGGCGCTGCCCACCCTCCACTACATGGCCAAGGGCCGGCCCAAGGAGGTCCGCTACTGGGCGGCGGAGGCCGTCGACGACGAGACCTTCGTACCCAACCGCGAGGTCGACCGCCTGCTCTGGCTGCCCCCGGACGCGGCCCGCCTCCGCCTCTCCTACGACCACGACCGCACGCTCATCGACGCGCTGCCGCACGCCCTGCGGCCGTCCTGAACCGCCCTCGGGACCGGGTCAGCGGCGGCGCAGGCTCTTGTCCGCGAGCGCCGGCGGCAGGTAGTAGCTGTCGCCCCGGTTGAGGTCGGTGCCCGGCGGGACGATCTCGTCGATCCGGTCCAGGACGTCCTGGCTCAGCTCCACCTCGGACCCGGCGAGCAGATCCTCCAGCTGCTCCATGGTGCGCGGGCCGATGATCACCGAGGTGATGGCCGGATGGGCCCGTACGAAGGCGATGGCCAGATGCGGCAGTGCGAGCCCGGCGTCGGAGGCCAGCTCGGACAGCGCGCCGACCGCCTCCAGCTTGCGCGCGTTGCCGGGCAGCGAGGGGTCGAACTTGTGCTTCTCCACGGCCGCCCGGCCGCCCGACAGATCGACGTCGGACGCCTTGGTGTAGCGGCCCGTGAGCCAGCCCGCGGAGAGCGGGCCCCAGCTCAGCACGCCCATCCCGTACTTCTGCGCGGTCGGCAGCACCGCCGCCTCCACGCCCCGCGCCAGGATCGAGTACGGCGGCTGTTCGCTGCGGAACCGCACATGCCCGCGCCGGTCGGAGACCCACTGGGCCTCCACGATCTGCTCGGCCGGGAAGGTGGAGGACCCGACGGCGCGCACCTTGCCCGCCCGGACCAGGTCGGACAGGACCGACAGCGTCTCGTCGATGTCCGTCGTGGGGTCCGGCCGGTGGATCTGGTAGAGGTCGATGTAGTCCGTGCCCAGGCGGCGCAGGCTGTACTCGATCTCCTGGGTGATCCAGCGCCGTGAGTTGCCGCCCTCATTGGGGTCCTCACCCATCGGGAAATGGGCCTTGGTGGCCAGGACGATGTCCTCGCGGCGGCCCTTGAGGGCCTTGCCGACGATCTCCTCGGACTCGCCCTCGGAGTAGACGTCGGCGGTGTCGACGAAGTTGATGCCCGCGTCGAGGGCGCGGTGGATGATCCGTGCCGAGTCGTCGTGGTCGGGGTTGCCGATGGCGCCGAACATCATCGCGCCCAGGGCGTACTCGCTCACCGAGATGCCCGTCCCACCGAGGATCCTGCGCTTCATGGCTGGTGCCTTCCGCTGATTTCCATGGCGTCTGCTGTCCATGGCCGGCCTCTGCTGTCCATGGCGTCTGCTGTCCATGGCCCTGTGCGCCTTCAGCCTCGGGTCCGGGCGGACACCTCACCAGGCCCGGCTCAACCTGGGTCTGCCAGAACCACCTGTCCGGCCCAGAAGCGGGCGGCGCGGATAATGGACGGATGGGCCATGGCGAACCGGAGATCAAGTCGTTTCTCAAGGCGCGCCGCGCCGCGCTCGACCCGGCCGAGCTCGGGCTGCCGGAGGGGGTCGTGCGGCGCCGGGTGCGGGGGCTGCGCCGTGAGGAGGTCGCCCAGCTTGCCGGGATCAGCGTCGACTACTACACCCGTATCGAGCAGGGCCGGGCCCCGGCCATCTCGGACTCGGTGGTCGACGGACTGGCCCGGGCGCTGCGGCTGACCCCGTCCGAGCACACGTATCTGCGCAACATCACCCTGCCGCGGCAGCGCGGTGGAGCGGCCGGCCCCGACCCGCGGCCGCGCGTACGGCCGGAGATCCAGCAGCTGCTGAACGCGATGGACGGCAATGTCCCGGCCTATGTCTACGGTCCGGCGATGGACATCCTGGCCTGGAACCGGCTCGGCACCCGGCTCTGCATCGACTACCCCGCGATCCCCGAGGAGCGGCGCAATGGCCCGCTGCTGGTCTTCCTCGATCCCCGGCTCAAGGAGATCCATCCGAACTGGGCCGAGGTCGCCGACGACACGGTGGCCGGGCTGCGCGCGGAGGTCGGGCGCCACCCCGGCAACTCACGGGTGTGCCGGGTGACCCATGAGCTGCTGGAGCGGAGCGAGGAGTTCCGGCGGCGGTGGGAGGCACAGGAGGTGCAGGAGCGGACGCGGGGTGTCAAGCGGTTCCGCCATCCGGAGATGGGGGAGCTGGTGCTGCGGTTCGAGGCGTTCGTCCTGCCCGCCGACCCGGGGCAGATGCTGTGCACGTACACGGCCGACGAGGGGTCGGCGACGGCGGAGGCGCTGAAGGTGCTGGCGGGCGCGGCGGCGGTGGCCTGACGGCCCGAGCCGCCGCCCGGCGCCCCGCGCTGCGCCCCGGCCCTGTTTCGTCCGACCTCCTTGACGCGACTGGTAAGTCTCCTTACTTTCAACTCCTCTCACGGTGGCGCGCTAGGGCAATGGAGGTCCGGATGTCCGGCACCGAGGGCGGATTCGTCCGCCGTATCGGCCTGTTCCAGGCGACAGCCATCAACATGAGCCAGATGTGCGGCATCGGCCCGTTCGTCACCATCCCCCTCATGGTCGCCGCCTTCGGCGGACCGCAGGCCGTCATCGGCTTTGCCGCGGGCGCGGTGCTCGCGCTCGCCGACGGGCTGATCTGGGCCGAGTTGGGGGCCTCGCTGCCGGGGGCCGGGGGCAGCTATGTGTATCTGCGCCAGGCGTTCCAGTACCGCAGCGGCAAGCTGATGCCGTTCCTGTTCGTCTGGACGGCGATGCTGTTCATCCCGCTGATCATGTCCACGGGTGTGGTCGGTCTGGTGCAGTATCTGGGCTATCTGTGGCCCGATATGACGCGGACCCAGGGCGATCTGGTCGGACTCGGCGTCATCGTCCTGGTCATCGGGCTGCTGTGGCGGGGGGTCGAGCACATCGCCCGGATCACGGCCGTCATGTGGTGCGTGATGATCGCCTCCGTGGTCCTGGTCATCGTCGCCGCCTTCAGCCACTTCGACGCGGGGCAGGCGTTCACCTATCCGGACCATGCCTTCGAACTGAGCAGCGGTCATTTCTGGACCGGGTTCGCCGCGGGCCTGACCATCGGGATCTACGACTACCTCGGCTACAACACCGCCGCGTACATGGGCGCCGAGATCAAGGACCCCGGCCGCACCCTGCCGCGGGCGATCGTCACCTCGATCGCCGGGATCATGGGGATCTATCTGCTGCTGCAGATCGGCACCCTCGGCGTCGTCGACTGGCATGAGATGACCGAGCCCGGCTCGGTGGCCTCCCAGTCCGTCGCCTCGGCGGTGCTGGAGGAGACCTGGGGGAAGGGCGCGGCCGACGTCGTCACCGTGCTCATCCTCATCACGGCCTTCGCGTCCGTCTTCGCCGGGCTGCTGGGCGGCTCCCGGGTGCCGTACGACGCCGCCCGCGAACGGGTCTTCTTCCGTCCGTACGGCACGCTCCATCCGCGCCATCGCTTCCCCATGCTGGGCCTGGCCACGATGGGTGCCGTCACCGCGATCGGCTTCCTGATCGGCCGCCACACCGATCTGGCCACGCTGATCCAGCTGCTGACCACGGTCATGGTGATCGTGCAGGCCCTGGCGCAGATCGTCGCCGTCACGGTGCTGCGCCGCCGCCAGCCGGGGCTGCGGCGGCCGTACCGGATGTGGCTCTATCCGCTGCCGAGCGTGGTGGCACTGGTGGGCTGGGTGGTGATCTACGGCTACGCGGACAGGAACTCCCCCGGACGGCACCCCATCGAATGGTCGCTGGCCTGGGTCGCGGCGGGATGTGTGGCGTTCGTGCTGTGGGCGCGAGTGGAGAAGGTGTGGCCGTTCGGGCCGAAGGAGATCAGCGAGGAGTACGCGGCGGGCGCCGACCCCGACGCGGAAGGGGGCACCCCGGGCACCCCGGGCACCCCGGGCGTGGCGAAGGCCCAGGGTGGTACGGCGGACGCCTAGGGCCGCACCGGCACAGCCCCGACCGGAGCCGTCAGCCCCGGGGCGCCAGTGCCTCCCACCGCACCGTGACCTCGCCCTGGCGCCAGCGCCGTGGGCCGTCGGCGAGCGGCCAGCCCTGTGCGCGCAGCGTCTGGGCGCTGCGTATCCAGCGCTGACGCGCGCTGAGCGGCGCGTACGGGGCGGCGGCCGCCCAGGCGCGGTCGAAGTCGCGCAGGAAGGTGTGCACCGCCTCGCCCGGCACATTGCGGTGGATCAGCGCCTTGGGGAGCCGTTCGGCCAGGTCGGAGGGGCGTTCCAGGGAGCCGAGGCGGGCCGCGAAGGTCACGGTGCGCGGGCCCGCCGCGTCGAGCGCGACCCACACATGCCGCCGCCCGATCTCGTCGCAGGTGCCCTCCACCAGCAGCCCGCCGGGCGCCAGCCGGGCGCACAGCCGCCGCCATACGGCGGCGACCTCGCCCTCCTCGTACTGCCGCAGCACATTGGCCGCCCGGATGAGCGCCGGACGGGCCCCGCCGGGCAGCGGCACCTCGAAGCCGCCGTGGGCGAAGGTGAGCCCCTCGCGCTCGTACGGCCGCGCGGCGGCCACCCGCCCGGGGTCGATCTCGACCCCCACGACGCGGGCCCCGGCCCGTACGGTCCGTAGCCGGTCCAGCAGCTCGACGGCGGTCCACGGGGCCGCCCCGTACCCCAGATCCACCGCCACCGGCGCCTCCCCGGCCCGCCGCAGCGCGGCCCCGTGGGCCGCCGCGATCCACCGGTCCATCCGGCGCAGCCGATTGGGATTGGTCGTCCCGCGGGTCGCCGAACCGATCGGACGGGACGGCGGGGGAACGCGGGCGGGCATGGCGCAGAGCCTATGCGGGGGCGGACGGGGCGTGGCCGACGGGTATCGGAACGTCACGCTTTGGCAAAGCGGAAATGGGAACCATCAGTTCCGGTGTTGACGACCCAGGAGGGAGCCCGCCCCGTCAAGGAGGTAACGCTCGGTGAGCCAGCACGCGTCCCGGCTCGGCGGTCCGCGAGGCCGGTCCCATATACCGTTCGGCGCACCGCCCCACCAGCGGCTTCGCCGCATTCCACGGCGGCCGCGGCGAATCGCGATGCTCAGTGTGCACACCTCGCCGCTGCATCAGCCCGGCACCGGCGACGCCGGGGGGATGAACGTCTACATCGTCGAGCTGGCCAAGCGGCTGGCCGCGATCGACATCGAGGTGGAGATCTTCACCCGGGCCACCACCGCCGCGCTGCCCCCATCCGTCGAGCTCGCCCCCGGTGTGCTCGTCCGGCATGTGGACGCGGGGCCCTACGAGGGGCTGGCCAAGGAGGAGCTGCCGGCGCAGCTGTGCGCGTTCACCCACGGGGTCATGCGGGCGTGGGCCGGGCACCGGCCGGGCCATTATGATCTCGTCCACTCCCACTACTGGCTCTCCGGCCATGTCGGCTGGCTGGCCGCCGAGCGCTGGGGAGTGCCGCTGGTGCACGCCATGCACACCATGGCCAAGGTCAAGAACGCCGCACTGGCGGCGGGCGACACCCCCGAGCCGGCGGCCCGCGTGATCGGCGAGCAGCAGATCGTCCGCGCCGCCGACCGGCTGATCGCCAACACCGGCGGGGAGGCCGACGAGCTGGTGCACCACTACGAGGCGGCGCGCGAGCTGGTCGCGGTCGTCCACCCCGGGGTGAACCTCGACCGCTTCCGCCCCGCCGACGGCCGGGCCGCCGCCCGGGCCCGGCTGGGCCTCCCGGCCGACGCGCTCATACCCCTCTTCGCCGGGCGCATACAGCCGCTCAAGGCCCCCGACATCCTGCTGCACGCGGTCGCCCACCTCCTGGAGGAGGACCCCTCGCTGCGCGAGCGCATGGTCGTGCCCGTGGTGGGCGGCCCCAGCGGCAGCGGCCTGGCCAAGCCCGAGGGGCTGCACAAGCTGGCGGCGCGGCTGGGGATCTGCGATGTGGTCCGGTTCCGGCCGCCCTGTGCGCAGGACGAGCTCGCGGACTGGTACCGGGCGGCGTCCGTGCTGGTCATGCCGTCGTACAGCGAATCCTTCGGGCTGGTGGCCATCGAGGCCCAGGCATGCGGCACCCCGGTCGTGGCGGCCTCGGTGGGCGGTCTGCCGGTGGCCGTACGGGACGGGGTCAGCGGCACGCTGATCCAGGGCCACGACCCCGCCGACTACGCCCGCGCCCTGCGCCCCTTCGCGAGCGACCCGGGGAGGGTGGAACGGATGGGCGCGGCGGCGGCCCGGCACGCGGAGTCCTTCGGGTGGGACACGGCCGCCGCGGCGACGGCGGACGTCTACGCGGAGGCGATGCGTGAGCGGCGTCGCCTACGATCGGGCCATGGCTGACCCCAAGGCTGACATCGCGCCCAAGACCGACCCCCGGGCCGTCATCGAGCGGACGCTGAACGACGCCGAACTGGAGTGGGAGAGCCCGGAGGACGGCACGTACGTCGTCACGCTCCCGGGCACCCGCAAGCTGTCGACCACCTGCTCGCTGCGGGTCGGCCGGCACTCCCTCTCGGTCAACGCCTTCGTCGTCCGCCATCCCGACGAGAACCACGAGGCCGTCCACCGCTGGCTGCTGGAACGCAACACCCGGCTCTACGGGGTGAGTTACGCGATCGACCAGCTCGGCGACATCTATCTGGTGGGCAAGCTGCCGCTCGCCGCGGTCATCCCGGAGGAAGTGGACCGGCTGCTCGGCACGGTGCTGGAGAACGCGGACGGCAGCTTCAACACCCTGCTGGAGATGGGGTTCGCGACCGCCATCCGCAAGGAGTACGCCTGGCGCACGGCGCGCGGCGAATCGACGCGCAACCTTGAGGCGTTCAGCAATCTGACCCGGGACGCGGCGAAGTAAACGTCGGCGAGGCGCGTTCCGCGCGCGCTTGATGTATGGCCCTGACGCGCCTCCTTGCCATGCCTGAGGTGCGTCCATCCTGACGCGGCCCCTTCCGCGCACCCCTGCCCCATGGCATTCTCACGCCGTCTCTCACCTGAACTGCGTTCACATCCATGGAGGCGGGGCTGTGAGGAGATCACCGTGGACAACACGGGGGGGCGCACGGCGGCGACGCGAGCGCGGGCCCGCTCTACGGTGCGCGGTTCACCCACTGGAACGTCACGGTCGGCACTCAGCGGGCCGGCTGCGTCAAGATCGACGACATCGCGCCGTACAGCGCGACGGTCGGGATCGGCGAGGTCCGGCAGTTCGGCCAGATCGACGTCCCGGACTTCACCGGTCCGCTGCACTCCCGTATCGAGTCCTATGGCCACCCTGAGGCCGTCCACCCCCGCAATCTGTATGAGGCGCAGCGCGCGATCGGCTGACATCTCCCCGAAAACACGGTGCGAAACGCGGTGAAGAAATACGGTCCATGACGCCTCTACATGGTGAACCGGCTCCGGCGGCCGGGAACCATGAAGAGGAGACACAACGGTGCTCATGGACAATCCGTGGCTCACGGTGGCAACGGTCGTGACGGTGGGGGTGCTACGGCTGATGGGGGACGTCATCCGCTGGCTGGCGGCGCGCTCGGGCGAACGGCTCCGGGCGCGCACGCTGGCCGAGTTGGTGAGCAGAACGGCACCGGGCACGGTGCTCACAGACCACCGCCCCGACGGCGCGGCGCTGACCATAAGGCGGCGGGTGGAGGAGCGGGACGGGGGCGATCGGGGTGAGTGACACCGTCGAGGAGACCGCGTGCGGCGGCGAGTTCGAGGAGGAGTTCGACGCCTTCTACGCCCGCACCTACCCCTGGCTGGCCGCCCGCGCGGTGATGCTCAGCGGCAATCGGCAGAACGCCGAGGACGCCGTGCAGGAGGCGTACATCGAGGCGATGCGCCGCTGGCCCGAGGTCAGGGCGTGCGCCTCGCCCGAGGCATGGGTGACCACCACCATGCGGCGCAAACTGTCGAAGGACGGGCAGCGCTGGTGGTTCCGCTGGAAGCCGGTCGAGATGGCCGAGACGACCGTCCCGGCCGCCCCGACCGCCACCGTGGAGGAGACCGCCGAGGCACTGGCCGCGCTGCGCGCCCTCGGCACGCTGCCGCCGCGCCAGCGTCAGGTGGTCGTCATGCATTCG
Source organism: Streptomyces sp. AgN23 (assembly GCF_001598115.1). Lineage (NCBI taxonomy): Bacteria > Bacillati > Actinomycetota > Actinomycetes > Kitasatosporales > Streptomycetaceae > Streptomyces > Streptomyces sp. AgN23. The sequence continues at coordinate 5,077,848 of NZ_CP007153.1, read as the reverse complement.
CTCGAGGGCATGAGCTATCGGGCGATCTCCGCGGAGCTGGGGATCTCGGTCGGCAGCGTCGGCAGCAACCTCAACAAGGCCCGCGCCCGGCTGAGCCTGATGCTGGACGTCTCCCCGGAGCTCGGCCGCCCGACCGAGCGCCTGCTGACCCGCACGCCGGAGGACCCGCTGACGGCGGCGCTGTACGGGGCCGCGGAGTGGCTGTCGGACGGTTTCCGGGGCGACGCACGGAACGGTTTCCGGTCCGACGCCGCCCGGAACGGTTTCCGGTCCGACGCCGCCCGGAACGGTTTGCGGTCCGACGCCGCCCGTGACGGTTTCCGGTCCGACGCCGCCCGTGACGGCGGTCCCGACGGCATGCGGGAGCGCCGATGATCGCCGCCGCTCGCGCTCTCCTCGCCCTCGCCCTGCTCGCCGTCTTCTACGCGCTGGTCGCGGCCATGGTGCTGCTCTGGGGCGCCTTCCTCGCGGCGGCCTTATGGACCGCGGCGGAGCCGGGGGTCCAGACGCCGCCCATGAGTGTCGTCACCGCCTGCGCGGCGTTCGCCCCGATCGTCTTCGGCATGGTGTGGGCGGTGATCCGCACCGCCCGCCCCGCCGTATCGCGCGAGGACGCGGTGACGGTGACCCGCCGCGGGGCACCGGAGCTATGGCGCACGGTCGAGGAGCTGGCCCTCGCCGTCGGCACCCGCCCGCCCGCCCGTATCCGGCTGACCGCCGAGGTCAACGCCTCCGTCACCGAGGACGCACCACTCCTCGGGCTCGCCCCCGGCCGACGCGTCCTCTACCTCGGAATGCCCCTGCCGGCCTGTCTGCCGCCCGCCGAATTGCGTGCCGTCCTCGCCCATGAGCTGGGCCATTTCTCCCGCCGCCACAGCCGCTTCGGCGCGGTCGCCCACCGGGGCGCGGCAGGGCTGGACGCCGCCCGGCAGGCGATCCAGGAAGCGTCGGCCGCCAACCACCTGGTGCGGCTTTACGCGGGCTGGCCCCTGCTGCTGCTCGGCCTCTACACCCGCGTCTTCCGCTGGCTCACCCGCCCGGTCCGGCGGCGGCAGGAGCTGGAGGCCGACCGCGAGGCCGCCCGGGTGGCCGGTCCGGGCGCCATGGCCGACGCGCTGCGCTCCACGGCGGCGCTGGAGGCGGCGTGGCAGGAGTTCCTCGCGGACTTCCTCGCCCCGATGCGCCGGGCGACGGGCCGGATCCCCGACGATCCGTTCCGCGCCTTCGCCCATATGGTCGAGGCCCCCGAAGTGCGGGAGCCGCTGGCCGCGTTACGTGCCCGCGCCGTCGAGCGGCCCGCCGACCCCGACGACGCGCATCCGGCGCTGGCCACCCGCTTGGAACGGCTGGCGCGCCTGCCCGCCCCGGAGCCCGGCGCCGAGCCCCTTTTTCCGGACGCGCTGTCCCCGGATCCCCTCGCCCCGGGCCCCCTCTCTCTACAGCCGCGGTACGCGGTCGCGCTGGGCCGCGTCATGCTGTCCGGCCCGGACGCGGGGAAGCGGGTGCCGTGGCGGGACTGGCTCACCGAACTGGCCGAGTACCGCGCGACGCGCATCCTCACCCCGTTGGCCGAGGCGGTGCGCGGCGTCGAGGAGGCGGAGGGGGCGGGACGCCAGAAGGCGGGGCCGGAAGCGGTGCCGATCGGGGAGCCGGAAGCAGAGCGGTTCCCGGAGCCGGAAGCGGGACCAGCCGCCCAGCCGGACGCGCTCACGATCCAACGGGTGCTGCGGCTGCTGGACGGCGGTCACCGTATGCCCCTCGCCCGCGCCCTCAACTCCCGTCTGCCGCACGGTGAGCGGACGCCCCACCCCGAGCAGACCGAACGCGACGATCCGCTCAGCTGCCTGGCCGACGCCTTGTCCGTGCTGATCGGAGCGCACCTGGTCGCGCGGGGGACCGCGTACTGGGCCATGAACTGGACCGGCCCCAGCATTCTCGTACCGCCCGACGGCATCGCCCCCGAAACCATCCGCACCTGGGCCGACACCGCCGTGCGGCTGCCCGGCCAGACCCAGCGGCTCGGGCTGCACCTGGCCGCCCTGGGCGTGGACGAACGCGCACCCTTGCCCTGCCCGGCCAGTGGTACGGCGGGCGGGCCGATGCCAGGGGAGAAGGCGCGGCGGATCAGCATCGCGCCGGAGGTCACCGGGCCCGCGCGGCGGCGCATCATGGCCGTAGGGGCGCTGGCGCTCACCGTGCTGGTGGGGATGACCGGGGTGATGTTCGCGCTGTGGGCGCACAGGGACGAGCCGAGCTACCCCCGGATCCCGGTGATCCGGTGGAACGACCGCTACCAGCCGGGCGGCGGCCCCGGTACGGGCCCCGCTCCGTACCCGACCTACCAGCGGCCCACTTTCCCGGACCGGCAGACGATCCCGACCTACCAGCCCCCACTGCCCCCGCCCATCCACATCGAGCCCGTCATCCCCAGGTCCGCGCCGTAAGCGCACCGGGCCGCGCCTAGCCACCGCGTCCCTAGCCGCCGCCCTCGCCCGCCCCCGCCCGACCGCCCGCGCAGCCACCGGTGGCAGCCCCCGCACCGACCGCGTGCCCCGGCACGTCAGGCAGTCCCTATCCCGCCACCGGCCCCGCGCCGACGGCGCGCGCCCCGCCACCGGAGGCCCCGGCCGCCCCGCCATCGGAAGCCCCGGCCGCCCCGCTGCCGGCAGCCACACCGACCGCACCCGCCCCGCCTCCGGCACTGACCTCACCCTCAGCGGCCGCGCCCACCTCGGCGCCCAGCTCAGCGCCCGCACCGGTATCCACCACGCTCCCAGAACCCTCGCCCCCAGATCCGCCGGCCTCGGGCCGGCTCCGCATCGCACGCCCCAGCGCCGCGTACCCCCCGGCCGCCACGACCCCCACCACGGCGCTGCTCGCCCACAGGGCGTCCGCCCCGAAGCGGTCCATGACCGCGCCACCCACCAGCGGTGCGGTGAGCGAGGCGAGGGACCACGACAGGCTGTACATCCCCTGGTAGCGGCCGCGCGCATGGGTCGGGGAGAGCCGGGCCACGAGCCCCATCTGCGTGGGGGAGTTGATGATCTCGCCGAGCGTCCAGACGGTCACGGCCACCGTGTACATCCCGACCGACCCGGCGAAGGCGGTCAGCCCGAAGCCCCCTCCGGTCAGCAGTGCGGAGGCCATCAGCAGTGGCGCCGGATCGCGATGTTCGAGGAACCGCGTCACCGGGATCTGTACGGCCACGATCAGCGCGCCGTTGGTCGCGATCGCGATGCCGTAGTCGGTGCTGGACAGCCCCTGCGCCCCCATCGCCACGGGCAGTGCCACGAACGCCTGCTGGATGAGGGTCGCGACCAGATACGACAGCCCGACCACGGCCATGAACCGCCGGTCCCGCAGCACCGAGCCCAGCCCGACCTCCGGCTCCAGCGCGTCCATTGCCCCATCCCCATCCCCATCCCCACCCCCACCTCCGGCGGCGGCGCCACCCCGCTCCGGACGGGACTCCGGCACCTTGGCGAAGACGATGACCGCGCACAGCAGCGTCATCCCGGCGTCGCCCAGGAAGAGCGTGAGATAGCCGTGGCTCGCGATCAGCCCGGCCGCCGCCGCGGAGACGGCGAAGCCGAGGTTGATGGCCCAGTAGTTGAGCGCGAAGGCCCGCACCCGGTCCTCGGGGCGGACAATGTCGGCGATCATCGCCTGCACCGCGGGCCGTGACGCGTTGCTGGTCATCCCCACCAGACAGGTCACGACGGCGATGGCGACCGGGTCCTGGACGAAGCCCAGCACGGCGACCGTGACCGCCGTCGACACCTGCGAGACCAGTAGCGTGGGCCGCCGCCCCAGCCGGTCGGTCAGCACCCCGGCGACCACCGCCGACACCGCCCCGCCCAGCCCGTGCAGCGCCCCGACCAGCCCGGCGAACATCGCCGAATAGCCTCGGTCCACGGTCAGGTACATGGCAAGGAACGTGGCCACGAACCCGCCCAGCCGATTGACCAGCGTGGAGGTCCACAGCCACCAGAACTCCCGGGGCAACCCCGAGACGCTCTCCTTCGCGGCCTGTTTCAGTCGAGCGACGGACACCGGACGAATCCCCCCTGTACATGCCACAGCCTGTAAGTGGCGCCACCAGGATCCGCAACTTACCGACGCCGCCCCCGCCCCGCCAGTCAATTGACGGGGTCCGTCAACCGGCCCCCTCAGACCGGTCCAGTAGGCTCGACGACATGGCCGACGCACCGTACAAGCTGATCCTCCTCCGCCACGGCGAGAGCGAGTGGAACGCGAAGAACCTGTTCACCGGCTGGGTGGACGTCAACCTGAACGAGAAGGGCGAGAAGGAGGCCGTCCGCGGCGGTGAGCTGCTGAAGGACGCCGGCCTGCTCCCCGACGTGGTCCACACCTCGCTCCAGAAGCGCGCGATCCGCACTGCCCAGCTGGCGCTGGAGTCCGCCGACCGCCACTGGATCCCCGTCCACCGCTCGTGGCGCCTGAACGAGCGCCACTACGGCGCCCTACAGGGCAAGGACAAGGCGCAGACCCTCGCCGAGTTCGGCGAGGAGCAGTTCATGCTGTGGCGCCGCTCGTATGACACCCCGCCGCCCCCGCTGGACCGCGACGCCGAGTACTCCCAGTTCGCGGACCCGCGCTACGCGACCCTCCCGCCGGAGCTGCGCCCGCAGACGGAGTGCCTCAAGGACGTCGTGGTCCGCATGCTCCCGTACTGGTTCGACGGCATCGTCCCGGACCTGCTCACGGGCAAGACCGTCCTGGTCGCGGCCCACGGCAACTCCCTCCGTGCCCTGGTCAAGCACCTGGACGGCATCTCCGACGCCGACATCGCGGGCCTGAACATCCCGACGGGCATCCCGCTCTCCTACGAACTCGACACCGACTTCAAGCCGGTCACCCCGGGCGGCACCTACCTCGACCCGGACGCCGCGAAGGCCGCCATCGAGGCAGTCAAGAACCAGGGCAAGAAGAAGTAGCGCGACGCGATCGAGCCCCCTACCTGCGGCCCCGGGCCGCGAGTAGGGGGCTTTTCGCTGCCCCTGGGCCCACTTCAGGACCCTCACCAGCGAAAACACCGAGGCGGCCTACCGTCGGAGCATCCTCAGGCGGGCGCTGCGGTCGAGCGCGCCAGCATGTCGGAACATGACTCCCGAGCCGGCGCGGGGGATTCTTCCCTGCGGAACGACCGAGGCATGGCGGCAAAGCTTCTGTCGGCTGCGTCGAGCACGGCTTCGAGGCCCACCACCCTCACCGCGGCGATGGCCCTGCAGCGCACGGCGCGGGTTCCGCGCTACCCCATCCGGCGGCCGGAGAAGGAACTGGCGGCTCACCGCCACGCGGCCGGCTCTCCCGCCCGGGAGAAGGGCCCGACCACGTCGGCGGTTTCCGCCGTTCAGCGTGGTGATCAGGATCTCGACCTCCGCTTATGGCGCGGATCAGGGGGCCGTTCACGACCTGGGCCCACTGTGGGTCCTCGGCGTCAGGGATCGTGAGGCATCAGGCGGTCGGCGGGTCGCCGGCGAGGCCGACGTGGGAGCCGACGCCGTCGCGGTGGGCGGCGTCGAGAACGGCGTTCAGCAGCCCGGAGAAGCGGGCGTTGAGGTCGTCGCTGCGCAGGGTGACGAAGCAGCGGGTGCCTTCCTGCCGGGTGCGGGTGACGCCCGCGTCCCGGAGCACGCGCAGGTGATGGCTGAGGGTTGGCCACGGGCGCACGCGGTTCGCCCCATCCGTGTTCGTGGTCGTCGGCGAGCACACGTATCAGGCCGACCCGGATGGGGTCGTTGAACGCCCCCATCACGTCGATGAGGGTGATCTCGTCCGGAGTGGGATGTCGGGCGGCGCGCGCCGCGGTCCCCGCTGGCCGAGGTCGCCGCCTGGATCCTGCGCCTGGCCGATCCAGCCACCACCTGGCTCACCGGGCGGATCCTCACCATCGACGGAGGTCTGGAACTGACCTGACGGCCGCGGGCTTCGTGGCGTACGCCCACAGCGTGGCCGGCGGCGGCAAGGCGGCCAGACGATACGCTGACATCGTCCGCGGCGGCCGCACAACCGGGACGGGACGGTGAGCTGCGCATGGCCAAGTACGAGCAGGTCGCCGATGCCCTACGGCAGAGCATCCGCGCAGGTCGGCTAGGCCCCGGGGAGCGGCTTCCGGCCAAGGACAAGCTCGCGGCGCGGTATCGGACGAGCGTGCCGACGCTGCAGCGGGCGCTGTCGGAGCTGGTGGCCGAGGGGCTGATCGACAGGCGGCACGGAGTGGGGACGTTCGTACGGGCCCCGCGCCGGCGGGTCGAGCGGAGCAGTGAGCGGCACCAGTGGGAGAAGGACCGGGTGCGCCGGTCCACGGCGGAGCGGCTGCGGACCGGGTCGACCGAGCACGACACCGGGCTGGAGGTCGGCGACCTCGCCTTTCACGCCGAGTACCGCGACGCGAGGGCCGACGAGGACCTGGCCTCGGTCTTCGGGGTCCCCATGGGCACGCGGCTGCTGGAGCGGATCTACCGCACCAACTGCCGCGAGGAGGACGCCCCGTTCGCGCTCGTGCACTCCTACCTGGTCCACGACGTCGTGGCCGCCAACCCCGACCTGCTCGACGCCGCCCATGAGCCCTGGCCAGGCGGCACCCAGCATCAGCTCTACACGATCGGCATCGAGCTGGACCGCATAGAGGAACGGATCACGGCCCGGCCGCCGACGGTGGAAGAGGCCGAGGCGCTCGGGCTGAAGAAGGGCGTGTCGGTGATCGTCCTGCGCAAGATCTGTACGGATATCCGCGACCGGGTCGTGGAGGTCTCCGACGTGACGCTGTGCGGAGACCGTACGGAACTCGTCTTCACCACGCCCCTGAAGAGGTGGTGACCATGCCGAAGACCATGAGGACCATATGAACACCATCACCGTCATCACCGCGGTCCACGCCCCGGGCGCCGAGCATCTGCCGGACGCCTACAAGTCGTTGCGCGAGCAGGAGCTGCCGGACGGCTGGGACTGGCAGTGGGTCATCCAGGAAGACGGCGAGACCGACGCCGTACGCCCCTACGTCCCCGACGACGCCCGCGTCAGCTTCGGCCAGGGCCGGGCCGGCCGGGCCGCGATGGCCCGCACGATGGGGCTCTCCCGCGCCGAGGGCGAGTACGTCAAGGTGCTGGACGCCGACGACATGCTCACCCCCGGCGCCCTCGCCCGCGACCTCCGCGCGCTCACCGACCACCCCGATCTCGGCTGGGCCACCTGCCGCGCCCTGGACCTGCTGCCCGACGGTTCCACCGTCGGCTTCGAGGGCGATCCGCCACAGGGACCCATCGCGCGCGGCGCCCTCCTCGAATTCTGGCGGGCGAACGGCTACCGCGCCCAGGTCCACCCCGTCACCCTCTTCGTCCGCAGGGACCTGCTCCTCGCCCTCGGCGGCTGGATGGCCCTCCCCGCATCCGAGGACACCGGCCTCCTCATGGCCCTCAACGCGGTCAGCCGCGGCTGGTTCACGGCCGAGACCGGCCTGCTCTACCGCAAGTGGCCCGGCCAGGTCACCAGCCAGTCCGCCCACACCGACGAGGCCGAGCGCGCGGCCCGCTTCGCGGTGGTCGAGGCGCGGGCCCGGGTCCTGGCCGCCATGGACGGCTGGCGCTACGCGGCGCGCTAGGCATGCCGGGCGGCGGCACCGATGAGTTTGTGCGGCGCCCCCGGTCTGAGAGGTGGAAGAGCTCACCGACTCAGGAAGAGCTCGCCGACCGCTTCCCACGGAGGAGCATCATGAGGAAGATCACCGCCAGCCTGTTCATCTCGCTCGACGGAGTCGTGGAAGCGCCCGATCAGTGGCACTTCCCCTATTTCAACGACGAGATGGGCGCCGCCGTCGACGCGTCCTTCGCCACCGCCGACACCCTCCTCCTGGGCCGCAAGACCTACGACATCTTCGCCGGAGCGTGGCCGGACCGTGAGGCGGAGGGCGGCGAGGACGCCGGTTTCGCCAAGAAGCTCGGCGACGCCCGCAAGATCGTCGCATCCCGCCAGGACCTCACGTTCACCTGGCGGAACTCCGAACTGCTCAAGGGAGAGCTGGCCGACGCCGTCACCGCGCTGAAGCGCGAACCGGGCGGGGACATCGTCCTGAGCGGCTCGGTCTCCGTCGTCCGGCAACTCCTGGCGCACGGCCTGCTGGACGAGTTGCACCTGCTGGTCCACCCGATCGCCGTCCGCAAGGGCATGCGGCTGTTCGACGAGGCCGACACCACGATGCCGCTGAGGCTGCTCTCCTCCGCGACCTTCCGCACCGGTGTGCTGCACCTGGTCTACGCGCCGGCCGAGCCGACGGGCGAGGCGACCTACGACGACGCCAAGGCCCACCTGCCCAGCGACGACCAGTAGCACCGTCGACCTGGTGTCAGGGCAAGGTCTCCGCGTCCACCCGGGAGAAGGCCAGGTCGCTTTCCTCGGCGACCGGGCCCCGCCAGCGCATCGGCACCTCGGACGGGCGCCGGAGCGCGTCCGGGTAGGTGCCCGCCGCGTAGTCGTTGGTCAGGCGGTAGACGTGGAAGCCGTGGCCCTTCAGGGCCGTCAGCAGCTCGTCGACGGAGTCGCCCAGGTCGGCCATGCGCTGGGGGGTGACCTCGACGGTCAGTTCGGCGTCGGGGCGCAGTTTGTCCAGCAGGGGGAGGAGGCCGCGGACGACGCCGCCTTCCGCGCCCTCCACGTCGATCTTGATCACCCTGGCCCGGGCGATCTCCTCTTCGGTGAGGAGGCGGGGCAGGGGCTGGGCCGCGATCTCGAAGGTGGACTCGGCCGGGCCGTCATAGGGGACGACGCTGTTCGCGCCCATGTTGTGGGAGCTGGCGAGGATGAACGTCAGCAGCTCGTCGCGGTCGGAGACGGCCGCGTTGATCGCGCGGATGTTGGCGCATGCGTTGCGCCGTGCGTGCCGCAGGAGGATGCGGTGGAAGGCCGGCGAGGCTTCGATCGCCACCACCTTGCCGCGTGCCCCGACGAGGCGGGAGGCCAGGATGCTGTAGTAGCCGATGTTGGCCCCGACGTCCACGAAGACGTCCCCGGGCTTCAGGCGCCGCTGCAGCCACCGCGTCATATGCGGTTCCCAGACGCCGAAGAGGTACAGGTAGCGCTGGATGAGGTCCTGTGTGTCGACGGCGAAGGTGGCGCCGAAGCGCGTACGGGCCAGGCGGTGCAGGGGGCGGTCCCGCAGTGCGGCGTTGAGGTGGTTCTCGACCAGGGCCCGCTTTCCGGCGCTCCAGGGCGCATGGCGGACGTACTCGCGGCCGAGGTCCAGAGCGGCCTGGTCGAGCCTGCGGCTCACGGGGCCTCCAGGGGGTGAAGGGTCGTTCTCGTCCATTGCCCCGGCACCGTTGCGCCGGCAGCGTTGAGTCTCCCCCTGACGTGCTTCCCCCTGACATGGAAGCGCCCGACCGCTGGCGACGGGGGATGCACCAGCGGTCGGGCTGTACCCAAGACTAACGCGGCTCCTCGCGTGTGGGAGCCGACTCCTCCCTCCGATAAGGAGTTGTGACCGCGATCACGCAACGTTCTCGCAACGTCGTCACCGACCGCAGGGAGGCTCGTACGACAGCCGCGGCAGATACTCGTCCCATTTCTCCGGTGTCAGCACGCCCCGGGACATCGAGCAGATACGACGATCCGCCTCGTCCACGTCCAGGCTCCACAGCCGGACCGTGTCGGCGCCGCTGGACACCCCGAGCATCCGGTTCCCGCGGCTGAACGACAGGAAATTGCCGGTCTTGGCGTTGGGGCTCAGCGACTGTCCGATGGACGTGGCCTTGGACGGGACGGTGACGTCCCACAGGCGGGCCGTGTTGTCGTTGCCGCCGCTCGCCAGGGTGCTGCCGTCCCGGCTGAACGACAGCGACACGATCGCGTCGGTGTGGCCGGTGAGAGGGGAGCGCAGCCGGGTCGCCCTGCCGGGGTCGGTGACGTTCCAGAGCCGGACGGTGTTGTCGTCGCTGCCGCTGGCCAGTGTGCGGCCGTCCGGGCTGTAGGCGAGCGCGTTGACGGGGCCGAGGTGTCCCGTGACGCGCGGGCCTCGTCGGACCGCGTGACGCGGGTCGGTCACGTTCCACAGCCGGATGGTGTTGTCCGCGCTGCCGCTGGCCAGCGTCCGGCTGTCCGGGCTGAAGACGAGGGAGTTGACATAGCCCTTGTGGCCGGTGAGCGGCGCGCCGAGCCGGCGGACCCGGGACAGGTCGCCGACGTTCCACAACTGGATGGTGTCGTCGTTGTACGCGGTCGCCATGACGCGCCCGTCCGGGCTGAAGGCCAGCGCGCCGGCGAACCGGGTCCGCAGGGGGACGGGCGGCTTGTAGGCGACGGGGTGGGCCGGGTCGGTGACGTTCCACAGCCGCACCTCGCGGTCGCCGGTCATCATCGCGAGGGTGTGGCCGTCGGGGGAGAACGTCAGTTCACGGATCGAGCCCTGGCCGGGGCTGAACGGCTTGCCCAGTGGCACCGGCCGGGTGGGCTTCTCCACGTTCCACAGCCGGACCTTCTCGTCCCGCCCGGCCGTGGCGAGCACCTGTCCGTCCGGGCGGAACGCTCCGCTGCGGCCGACCATGTCCGACGTCGGCAGCGACCACAGGCGGACCGTGTTGTCGCCGGACCCGGTGGCGAGGGTGCGGCCGTCGGGGCTGAAGCCCAGGGCGTACATCTCGCCGCTGCTGCCCGCGAGCGGCTCGCCGACCTGCGACGGGTACTCCGGATCGCTGACGTTCCACAGGCTCGCCGTGCTGTCCTGGCTGGCGGCGGCGAGCATGGATCCGTCCGGGCTGAAGGACACCGACCAGATGGGGCCGGTGTGGCCGGTGAGCGGCGAGCCCAGTGGCTCCGCGCGACGCGGATCGCCGACGTTCCACAGCCGGACGGTGTTGTCCGCGCTGCCGCTGGCCAGCGTCCGGCCGTCCGGGCTGAAGGCCACCGAGTGCACCAGGTCCTTATGGCCGGTCAGCACCGTCTCGATCCGCTTCGGACGGCGTGGATCGGCCATGTTCCACAGTCTGATCGTGCCGTTGTCGCCACCGGCCGCCAGGGTGCGGCCGTCGGGGCTGAACGCCACGGAGCGTACGGCGGCGGTGTGGCCGGTCAGGGCGCCGAGCGGCTTCGGCCGGCCCGGGCGGCTCATGTCCCAGAGACGAACGACGCGATCTTCCGTGGCCGTGGCCAGCGTGCGTCCGTCCGGGCTGAAGGCGAGCAGATAGATCGTGCCGTCGTGGCGGGACAGGGGCGCGCCGAGCGGACGCGGGTGGCGGGGGTTCCGCACGTCCCACAGCCGGACCGTGCCGTCGTCGCCGGCGCTGGCCAGGGTGTGGCCGTCCGGGCTGAAGACCGCGCTGCTCACCCAGCTCGTATGGCCGGTGAGGGGTTCACCGAGCGGTTTGGGGCGGGTCCGGTCGCTCACGTCCCACAGCCGTACGGTCCGGTCGTAGCTGGCGGTGGCCAGCAGCCGCCCGTTCGGGCTGAACGTGGTGAGGTAGACGGCGCCGGTGTGGCCGTGGAGCGGGGTGGCCAGCGGCGCGTTCACCACCGAGAGCAACCGGTTCTTCGTGGCCTCGTCGTCCGGCCGCAACCGGTGTGCCACCAGGGCGAGTTGGGCGGAGAGCGACGGATCCGTGTACTGGAAGCGATCGGATTCGGTCACCACCTGCTCGAACACCGCGTCGTCCCGCTGCTGCCAGGCGACCACCGCCGTACCGGCGGCCAGGACCGCCAGGACGACCAGAGCCGACACCGCACCGCGGCTGAGCCACACCGTGCGCCTGCGCAGCCGGACGGACGCGGCCAGGAACTCCACCGCGCTGCGGGTCAGATAGGTGCCGCCGGCGGTCTTCGCCCAGGTGTGGGCCTGCTCCAGGCGGGAGCCCCGGTAGAGCAGCGACGCGTCGCGGTTCGAGCCCTCCCAGGCCCGGCCGTCCTCCTCCAGCCGCTGGCGCACCAGATGGTCGTTCCGGTCCTCGTCGATCCAGTCGCGCAGCCGTGGCCAGGCGTGGAGCAGCGCCTCATGGGTGATCTCCACGGTCTCCGCGTCGAGCGTCACCAGGCGGGCGCGGACCAGCGCTTCGAGCGATTCCTCCGTCTTGCCCGGATCCGTCGACTCCCTCGCCAGCTGGTGCCGCGTCCCCCGCCTGCGGGTGGCCTGGGTGTCCTCGCCCAGCCGGACCAGCCGCAGCAGAAGCAGTCGCGCGGCCGTGCGCGCCTCGGCGTCGAGGTCGGACCAGGCGCGTTCGGCGGTGGCCGCCACCGCGCCCTGGATGCCGCCCGCCGCGCGGTAGCCGGCCAGCGTCAGCCGTCCCGCCTTGCGCCGCTGCCAGGTGGCGAGCAGGGCGTGGGAGAGGAGCGGCAGCACGCCCGCGTCATGCGTGCCCCGAGGGCTGTCGGCGCTCACTTCACGGACGATCAGCTCGGCCAGTCCCGGTTCGAGCTCCAGCCCCACGGCCTTGGCCGGGCCGGTCACCGCTTCGCGCAACTCCGCGGTGGTCAGCGGCCCGAGCACCATATGCCGGTGCTGGAGCGCGTCGGCCAGTTCGGGATAGGCCAGGCACAGCTCGTAGAAGTCGGCGCGGATGCCGAGGACGACGAGCACGGGGGGCGGCTCGCCGGGGCCGTCGGGTGTGCAGACGGCGTGGAGGAGCTGGATGAACGCGCGCCGGTCCGTCTCGTCCGAGCCGAGGGTGAACGTCTCCTCGAACTGATCCACGATCACCACCGGACGGGCGGCGGCGGACGTCTCGCGGTCCGCCCACGCCGTGACGGCCTCGCGCATCGCCCGCGCGAACCCGGGAGTGCCGGGCTCCCGTGCCTCGGTGCCGGGCTCCCGCGCCTCCGGTTCGGCCGACGTGGGGACGACGTCCGCGAGTTCGGGGATCCGGCGGGCCAGCTCGGCGAGCGGGTCGGCGCCCGGCACGAGCTGCAGCACCCGCCTCTCGCGCAACGCGGGCACCAGGCCGGCGTTCAGCAGGGAGGACTTCCCCGCCCCGGAGGCGCCCACGAGTACGACCAGGCCGCCCGTCTCCTCCGCCGCGCACAGCTGCGTGACGAGGGCGTCCGTGCTCCGCTCGCGGCCGAAAAACCACCGGGCGTCCTGCTGACGGTACGAGGCCAGCCCACGATACGGGCATACGCCACCGGAGACGGCCGGGGTTTCGGCCGGGGGCCGTTCCTCTTCTTCCGCGGACGGGTCGGGGCGTTCGCCGACCGGGTCGGCCACCGCGCGTTCCCACAGCCGCTGCCAGTGGGCCATGTCGTACAGGCCCTTGGACACCGGCACGGGCCGCGCGCGGCGGGCGTCGGGTATCAGGACGAGCAGGACGGCCGCGAGGGCGATGAACTGGGCGGGTACGTTCTTGGCCCGCCGCCAGTCGCTGATCCGCTGGGCGGAGACCCGTACGGGACGCCCTCGCTCGTCGGTCCGCTGGAGTCGGACGACCGCCTCGGACACGCTCTTGAGGGGAGGGTTGCCGGCCTCCCGGTACAGCAGCGCGAGGCGTTCCGCGAAGGCTGTGCGTGCCCCCGAGTCGGAACTCAAGGTCTCCACTCCTTACTTCCCCCGCGCTCTGAACATCCGGACCGGAAAACTCACTTTATACGGCTGACCAGCGGTGAAGTCGGTAATGCGATACCGGAACCTCCTCGGTGAGAGGCACAACTGGCAGGATCATGGCGCAGTAGCGCACCCCACCACGAGCCGCTCAGCAAGGCCATCAGCTCAGCGCACGGAGAGACAACCCATGACACCGCAAGTTCTCGGTCAGCTTTCGTCGACGTCACACGTCGCGCCGGAGCCACGAGACGGCGGTCGCGGGCTCGTCGTGTGAGTTCGGGAGATCCGTGGAGCCGGTCCCGTCCGGACGGCTGTCGCATCGACCACGGATCCGGCCTCCGCACCTGATCCGCGCCGGCACGGCGCGGATCGCCGCCGCCCCATGGTTCGGCACCGGTCCCCACGAGGGGAGGGACCGGCGCCGAACCTGGGAGCGGGTCAGGTCATCGGGGCGCGGCGGGCCAGTCGCCGGGGCCGCCGCCGTTCCATTCGATCAGCTCGGGGTTGTCGAGGGTCGCGTTCTCTTCGAGCACACCCGCGCGCTGCAGCAGCCGCCGGAGCTCGTCCGCGCTCACCACCACGCCGACGTCCTGTCCGTCGATCAGCACACGACGGCGGCCGTCCAGCGGTTCGTCCACCACCACGCGGGCCGGGGCCGGGGTCTTGTCCTCCATAGCACCAGGCTCGCCGCATCCGGCGCCAACCGCACCTCGGGCGGGACGTGCCGACGAGGCCGAACGGCAGCGGGCCTGGCCCACGAGGCCGACGGCAGAGGGCCTGGGACCGGTCATCCGGTCCCAGGCCCTCCGTCATGCCGGTCATGCCGGTCATGCGGTCGCGCGGTCGCGCCGATCCTGCCGGTCGTACGTCGTACGGTCGGGCCCGTCAGCCGCAGCAGCCGCCGCACTGGCACGGACCGCCGGACTGGCAGCCGCAGCCGCAGCCCGATCCGCAGCCGCATGCTCCGACAGGGTTGCCGACGGGGTGGGTCGGAGGGGTTTCGGGCTTGGAGAGGTCCGCCATGCGTCGCCTCCTCGGGAGGGGTCACGTCACCTGCTCTTCATGGTGCCGACGACCCGGCGGCCGCGCGCAGGGGCGCGTCGACGGCGCTTCGATGCACGCCGTCGCGGACGCTCACGCCCCTTCGACGTCTCCCTGCGGGGACATCTCGTCGGCGTGCTCACCGGTGACCAGGTAGACCACGCGCTTGGCGACGGAGACCGCGTGGTCGGCGAACCGCTCGTAGTAACGGCCCAGCAGCGTGACGTCCACGGCGGTCTCTATGCCGTGCTTCCAGCGGTCGTCCATCAGGTGCTGGAAGAGGGCGCGGTGCAGCAGGTCCATCGCGTCGTCGTCCTGCTCCAGCTGGAGCGCGAGGTCGACGTCCTTGGTGATGATGACCTCGGCGGCCTTCGCCATCAGCCGCTGCGCGAGCTGGCCCATCTCCAGGATCGTGGCGTGCAGATCGTGCGGCACGGCCGAGCCCGGGAAACGGAGCCGGGCCAGCTTGGCGACATGCTGCGCGAGGTCGCCGGAGCGCTCCAGATCGGCGCTCATCCGCAGGCTGGTCACCACGATCCGCAGATCCGTGGCGACCGGCTGCTGCCGGGCCAGCAGGGCTATCGCCCGTCCCTCCAGATCCCGCTGCAGATCATCGACCTTCTCGTCGGCGGCGATGACGCTCTCGGCGAGCTTGAGGTCCGCGTCGAGAATGGCAGTGGTGGCACGGCCGATGGCCGAGCCGACGAGCCGGGCCATGTCGACCAGGCCGTCCCCGATCGAATCAAGCTCCTCGTGGTACGCGTCCCGCATCACTGACCTCTTTCACTGACTCTCGGTGATGATCTCTGACAGGTTTCTGGCAGATCTCCGTGGTTTTTGCCCTCGAGGGCCCCACACTTCCACGCTCCGGCCGGAACGCGTCCGCTTCCGGCATCGGGCGTTAATCACACCTAACTCCCAGGTGAACTCTCGGCAACGTGGCCCCGGCCGCTCCGTGTGGCACCTGCCCGGCGAAACGTCCGGAGTGAACCGATACCGACGCCGCGGTGAACTCTCGGCAACGTATGACCAAGGGGATCGTCACGGGGCTGTGGAGTGGTCTCGCCACCCGCATAACCTGGACGCATGAACGTGAACGCGGCGATCGCCGCAGTGGCGGCGCTCGCCGGGTTGTGCACCGGCGTCATCGCCATGCTGGCGTTCCGCTGGAGCGAGCGTGAACAGGCGAAGCCTACGCGCTCCTCACTGCATACCGACGCCGTGCTGCCGCCCGGCGTCGACACCGTCCTGTCGGTGCTGCGCTCCTCGGCCGTCGTCCTCGACGAAGCGGACGCCGTCGTCAAGGCGAGCTCGGCCGCGTACGCGCTGGGCCTGGTGCGCGGCGGCAAGCTGGCCGTGGAGCCGATGCTGGCCATGGCCCGCGACACCCGGCGGGACGGCGAGATCCGCCAGATCGAGCTGGATCTTCCGCGCCGCGGCACCGGCCGGGGCGGGGACGCGCTCGCGGTGTCCGCCAGAGTGGCCCCGCTGGGCTCCCGGCTGGTCCTGCTGCTGGTGGAGGACCTCACCGAGGCCCGCCGGATCGAGGCCGTGCGACGAGACTTCGTCGCCAACGTCAGCCATGAGCTCAAGACCCCGGTCGGTGCGCTGTCCCTGCTGTCCGAGGCCGTGATGGACGCGTCCGACGACCCGGAGGCGGTCAACCGCTTCGCCGGCCGGATGCAGGTCGAGGCGACCCGGCTGACCAGCCTCGTCCAGGAGCTCATCGACCTCTCCCGGGTGCAGAACGACGACCCGCTGGAGGACGCCGAGCCGGTCCGGGTGGACGAGCTCGTCGCCGAGGCCATCGACCGGTGCCGCCACCAGGCGGGCACCAAGCAGATCACGATGGCCACGGGCGGCACCGCCGACCTGCACGTCTGGGGCAACCGCGGCCAGCTGGCCGCCGCGCTCGGCAATCTCGTCGAGAACGCGGTCAACTACAGCCCGGCGCGTACCCGCGTCGGCATCGCCGCCCGCCGCATCCCCGCCACCGGCGGGGACCTGATCGAGGTCGCCGTGACCGACCAGGGCATAGGCATCTCCGAGAAGGACCGCGAGCGGATCTTCGAGCGCTTCTACAGGGTCGACCCGGCCCGCTCGCGGCAGACCGGCGGGACCGGGCTCGGTCTCGCCATCGTCAAGCATGTGGCCGCCTCGCACGGCGGGGAGGTCACCGTGTGGAGCGCCGAAGGACAGGGCTCCACCTTCACCCTGAGACTCCCGGAAGCCGGTGCGGCACGGGACCGGGACCGCTCGAGGAGCCAGCCGAGCGAGTCGAGCGAGTCGTACGACACCGGAGCAGACCTCGATGGCGAGGACCACGGCCGGCCGTACGAGACCTTCACCAATGAACCACTCTCTGCCCCGGAGGTCCTTCCGTGACCCGAGTTCTGGTCGTCGAGGACGAGGAATCGTTCAGCGACGCGCTGTCGTACATGCTTCGCAAGGAGGGATTCGAGGTCGCGATCGCGACGACGGGGCCCGAGGGCCTCGACGAGTTCGAGCGCAACGGCGCCGACCTGGTGCTGCTCGACCTGATGCTGCCGGGTCTGCCCGGTACGGAGGTCTGCCGTCAGCTGCGCGGCCGGTCCAATGTCCCGGTGATCATGGTGACCGCCAAGGACAGCGAGATCGACAAGGTGGTCGGGCTGGAGATAGGCGCCGACGACTATGTGACCAAGCCCTTCTCCTCACGTGAGCTGGTCGCCCGGATCAGAGCCGTACTGCGCCGCCGCGGTGAGCCGGAGGAGATCACCCCCGCCGCCCTGGAGGCCGGGCCGGTCCGGATGGACGTGGACCGGCATGTGGTCACGGTCGGCGGCGGCAAGGTGGACCTCCCGCTGAAGGAGTTCGACCTGCTGGAGATGTTGCTGCGGAACGCGGGCCGGGTGCTGACCCGGATGCAGCTGATCGACCGCGTCTGGGGCGCGGACTATGTGGGCGACACCAAGACGCTCGACGTCCACGTCAAGCGACTCCGGGCCAAGATTGAGCCCGATCCGGGCGCGCCTCGGTATTTGGTGACGGTGCGGGGCCTGGGCTACAAGTTCGAGCCGTAAACCGGACCCGAGCCCCCGGAGCACCGGAGCCGCCGGACGGAGTCCGGCACAGCGTCCCGAAGCCCGTGAGGCCCGCCAGGGCCGAGCGGTGCGAGGGGGTGCATGTGGGAGGGGGTTTGAGCCGGACCCCTGGGCGCCTCGGTATGCGGTGACGGTGCGGGGCCTGAGCTAGAGGTTCGAGCCGTGAGCCGTGAGCCGTAAGCCGTGAGCCGTAAGCCGTACAGCCGGACCCACGCGTGAGGGCGGCCCTGGAAAGCTCCAGGGCCGCCCTCACGCATGTCCGGGGCCGGTCTCAGGGGCCGGCCTCGGTGACGGTCTCAGTGATCGTCGCCGTTCGGGTTCGGCTCGCCCGTCGCGATGCCGTTCGGGGCGCCGCTGCTCCGCTCGGAGCCCGGCTGGCCGCTCGCCGTGTCGCCCGGCTTGTTGGTCGCCGAGCCGGACGGGGTGCCGCTGGGCTTGCCACTGGGCGTATCGCTCGGCTTGCCACCGGGCGTCGCCGAGCCCGTCGGCTTGGCCGTCGGCAGCTCGGACGGGCCCCAGCCCTTGAAGTAGCTCGTCGCCGGGACCACGAACGCGGTGACCGGGATATTGCCGGTCGAGCTGAGGTCGAAGACGACCCGCTCCGCGTTGCCGTCCTGGGCGGCCTCGCGCCCGTCGCTGATGACGGCGGAGGCATTGCCCTCGCCGCCGAAGGCCACCGAGCCGCCGGCCGGGACGACGACCGGGCCGCTCTTGCCCTTGGCCGGGCTGAGCTTCACCCGCGCGTTGCTGCCGGGGAGGGTGATGGCCTTGACGGTCTGGTCCCCCTTGCCGTTGTTGAAGAGCCGGCCGGTGACGACGGCCGGGCCCTTCGCGTCGCGGTCCGGCTGGGTCACCAACGTGGCGTTCTGGATCTTGATATCGCCGACAGCGGTCGCGGCGTTGTCGGGCTTGACCTTCAGCGTCTGTGCGTCGTTCCCGGCTCCGCAGGCGGAGAGCGGGGCGACCGAGACCACGATGGCGGCTGCGGCGAGGGCGCCGCGTCGAAGGCTGCTGCTCACGGCGGCGGCATCTCCTAGGACGAGGTAGACGAGGTAAAGACTGGATCAGCGCGCTTAGATTACCGATCCGCCTGCTTCGGCCCGCACCCGACCCGCCCCAAGGCGCTCGGCCCCGGGCGGCGCACCCGTGCGCGCCTGGTTGCGGGGTGCGTTACGAGGTCCGTACGGCGCCGTCCTGAAGTCCCGAATATCGGCTCGGCCGTTCCCGCGGGAGATTATCGGTAAGGAATCCATGCGCGTCCGAGAATTGATCACACACTTGATGCGCTCTGTGTGATCAGGTCGGTGATCAATTCGCGAATCGGGGCCGGATCGCTCGCTCCTGATCCGAACGGAGTAGCGGAAGTCCATCGACCGGACTCCGGCAAAACGGGACGTACACCCACTCGTCCGGGCTTCTTCGGGTGCGTAACGGGCGGGTTTCCGTGTGCCCGGACAGCCGCTCCCACCTGCGAATACCCGGTTCCGCACGCCTCGTGCAGCACGTTCCGGCCGCACTTGTCAAGCCCCGAGATATGCCCTGACCTGCGAAAACGCCATTCAGAAGAAGGCGTTCCCGTGTTACCCTGGATAGCCACGGAAGGGGTACCTGTCACATGACGTTCAAGGTTGGCGACACCGTGGTCTATCCCCATCACGGGGCCGCGCTGATCGAGGCCATCGAAACTCGCCAGATCAAAGGCGTGGACAAGACCTACTTGGTGCTGAAGGTCGCTCAGGGTGACCTGACGGTTCGTGTGCCGGCGGACAATGCGGAGTTCGTCGGTGTGCGTGATGTGGTCGGCCAGGACGGGCTGGATCGGGTCTTCGAGGTGCTGCGTGCACCGTATGCGGAAGAACCGACGAACTGGTCCCGTCGTTACAAGGCAAATCTCGAGAAGCTCGCCTCCGGCGATGTGATCAAGGTGGCCGAGGTCGTGCGTGATCTGTGGCGCCGAGAGCGTGAGCGCGGACTCTCCGCCGGTGAGAAGCGCATGCTCGCCAAGGCCCGTCAGATCCTGGTGAGTGAGCTTGCTCTCGCCGAGAGCACCAATGAGGACAAGGCCGAGGCTCTGCTTGACGAGGTTCTCGCGTCCTGAATATCAATGCCGTGGTGCCCGAGTGACTCAGACATCTTATTCCCGCTAAGTCGTCTGTCGCCGGGCGCTGCGGCATGCGTACGCACCGGACGCTGTGATCCCCATGCGGTGATCTCTTGGATCTCCACGTGGTGATCTCTTGCGAGCCCCGGTCGTCGCACTCTGTGTGCCGGTGCCCTCAGCCACGCCACGGTGCGCGGTACAAGGTGTGCCGGGCCCGGGCAGCTGACTCGACCGGTCGTCACGGAAGGGGCCGATCGGGCCATCGCGCCCGGCACGCTGTGGCCATACCCATCTCGGCTGAGGAAGCAAACCTGAACGCCAACTCAATGTCCGCGACCCCGGATCACGGCGGCTCCGGCGCGTCCGGCCGACCCGCCCGCACCGCCGCCGTGATCCCCGCCGCGGGCCGCGGTGTGCGGCTGGGTCCGGGCGCCCCCAAGGCGCTGCGCCCGCTGAGCGGCACGCCCATGCTCGTCCACGCGGTACGGGCGATGGCCGGATCACGCTCCGTCTCCCTCGTCGTCGTGGTCGCCCCGCCGGACGGCGCCGACGAGGTGCGGCGGCTGCTGGACGCGTATCCGCTGAGCGGCAGTCTCACCGACACCACCGAGGTGGTGGTCGTGCCCGGCGGCGAGACCCGCCAGGAGTCGGTGCGCAAGGGGCTGGCCGCCGTCCCCGAGACCGTCACCACCGTGCTGGTGCACGACGCGGCGCGGCCGCTGGTGCCCGTGGACACGGTGGACGCGGTCGCCGCCGCCGTACGGGACGGGTCGCCCGCCGTCGTCCCGGCGCTGCCGCTGGCCGACACCGTCAAGCAGGTCGAGCCGCGCACCGGGGAGCGGGCCGGTGAGCCCGAGCCGGTCGTCGGCACCCCCGAGCGCGCCCTGCTGCGCGCCGTCCAGACCCCGCAGGGCTTCGACCGCGCCACGCTCGTGGCCGCCCACGAGAAGATCGCCCTGGAGGGCGAGGGCGCGACGGACGACGCGGGCATGGTGGAGCGGCTCGGCGTCGAGGTCGTGGTCGTCCCCGGCCATGAGGAGGCGTTCAAGGTGACCCGGCCGCTGGATCTGGTGCTGGCCGAGGCGGTTCTGGCCCGCAGGAGGGCGAACGATGGCTTCTGACGCGGTGGCGCTCCCCCTGGTGGGCATCGGCACGGATGTGCACGCCTTCGAGAAGGGCCGTGAGCTGTGGTGCGCGGGTCTGCTGTGGGGCGGCGAGGAGTACGGGGAGTACGGACTGGCCGGCCACTCCGACGGCGATGTGGCCGCGCACGCCGCCTGTGACGCGCTGTTCTCCGCCGCCGGGCTCGGTGATCTCGGTGCCCACTTCGGCACCGACCGCCCCGAGTGGTCCGGCGCCGCGGGCACCACGCTGCTCGCCGAGGCGGCCCGGATCGTGCGGGACGCGGGCTTCGAGATCGGCAATGTGGCGATCCAGGTGATCGGCGTGCGCCCCAAGATCGGCAAACGGCGCGAAGAGGCGATGAAGGCGCTGACGGCGGCGGTGGGCGCCCCCGTCTCGGTGTCCGGTACGACCACGGACGGCCTGGGCCTGACCGGCCGCGCCGAGGGCCTGGCCGCGATCGCCACGGCGCTGGTGGTCCGGCGGTAACGGGGGGCAAAGGGGGCAGGGGCGTCGTCGGCTGCCGTCCGCGCGTCCCACGCCCCGGTTTCGTCCCGAGTGTCACGCTTCTGTGTCCCCGCCGGGGAAGGCGCACAGGGCACCGTTCACTTCCCACTACCCTTGATGCGTGACCATTCGCCTGTACGACACCAGCGCCCGGCAGATCCGTGACTTCACCCCGCTCAGGCCGGGCTGTGTCTCGATCTACCTGTGCGGCGCGACCGTGCAGGCGGCCCCGCACATCGGGCACATCAGGTCGGGGTTGAACTTCGACATCATGCGCCGCTGGTTCGCCCACCGCGGCTATGACGTGACGTTCATCCGCAATGTCACCGACATCGACGACAAGATCATCGCGAAGTCGGCGGAGCAGAAGCGGCCATGGTGGGCGATCGGCTACGAGAACGAGCGCGCCTTCAACCAGGCGTACGACATCCTCGGCTGCCTCCCGGTGACCTATGAGCCGCGGGCGACCGGTCATGTCCCCGAGATGATCGAGATGATGCGGGAGCTGATCGACCGTGGTCATGCCTATGCCGCCGAGGGCAATGTCTACTTCGATGTGCGCTCGTTCCCCGAGTATCTGAAGCTCTCCAACCAGGATCTGGACGGACTGCGCCAGCCCTCCGGCGAGGGCGAGATCGGCAAGCGCGACCGGCGCGATTTCGCCATGTGGAAGGCGGCCAAGCCGGGGGAGCCGAGCTGGGAGACCCCGTGGGGGCGCGGCCGTCCCGGCTGGCACCTGGAGTGCTCGGCGATGGCGCACAAGTACCTCGGGCGCGCTTTCGACATCCACGGCGGCGGCGTCGACCTGATCTTCCCGCACCACGAGAACGAGATCGCGCAGGCCAAGGCGTTCGGCGACGACTTCGCCGCCTACTGGGCGCACAACGCCTGGGTGACCATGAGCGGCGAGAAGATGAGCAAGTCGCTCGGGAACTCGGTGCTGGTCTCCGAGATGGTCAAGCGCTGGCGTCCGATCGTGCTCCGCTACTACCTGGGCACCCCGCACTACCGGTCGATGATCGAGTACAGCGAGGAGGCCCTGCGCGAGGCGGAGTCGGCGTTCGCGCGGATCGAGGGCTTCGTCCAGCGCGTGGTGGAGAAGGCAGGGACCGTCGAGCCCGCGGCCGAGGTGCCGCCCGCCTTCGCGGAGGCGATGGACGACGACCTCGGGGTGCCGCAGGCGCTCGCGGTCGTCCACACCACCGTCCGCCAGGGCAACTCCGCGCTCACCGCCGACGACAAGGAGGCGGCGGTCGCGCGGCTGGCCGAGGTGCGGGCCATGCTGGGCGTGCTGGGCCTCGATCCGCTCGATGAGCACTGGGCGGGCGGTTCGGACCGCGGTGAGGATCTGCACGGCGTGGTCGACTCGCTCGTCCGGCTGGTCCTGGAGCAGCGGCAGGCCGCGCGGACCCGTAAGGACTACGCGACGGCGGACGCGATCCGCGATCAGCTCCAGCAGTCGGGTCTGGTGATCGAGGACACCCCGTCCGGACCGCGCTGGGAGCTGGGCCAGCGTTGAGCCCTGACCTCCCGTGAGGCCCTGACCTCCTGTGTTGTGCCGCCCGGCGCCCCGGGCGGCACACTTGTGACCGTACAAATGACCGCACAGACGCCTTTGACCTCACAGACGGGTGACGTTCGGCGTCCGAGCCGCTTGCTGAGCAGCGCTGAGCAGTGAAGAGACAGGTGACCATTCATGGCCGGCAACAGCCAGCGCAGGAACCGCCGTACCAGCAACAAGAAGGGTGCGACGGTCGGCAGCGGAGGTAAGCGGCGCCGCTCCCTCGAGGGCAAGGGACCGACCCCGCCCGCCGAGATGCGTAAGGGACATGCCAAGCAGCGGATCGCCAACGCGCGGACCCGCCAGGCGGCCAAGCGCCCCGTCGCGCGCCGCGGCGGCAAGGGTTCGAGCGAGCTGGTGGTGGGCCGTAACCCGGTGGTCGAGGCGCTGCGCGAGGGCGTTCCGGCGAACACCCTGTATGTGCAGCAGTTCATCGACAGCGACGACCGGGTGCGCGAGGCGCTGAAGCTGGCCGCCGACCGCGGCGGCATCCACCTCATGGAGGCGCCCAAGCCCGAGCTCGACCGGATGACGAACGGCCTGAATCACCAGGGTGTGGTGCTCCAGGTCCCGCCGTACGAGTACGCCCACCCCGAGGACCTGAGCGCGGCCGCCTTCGACGACGGCGAGGACCCGCTGATCGTCGCCCTCGACGGCGTCACCGACCCGCGCAACCTGGGCGCCGTGGTCCGCTCGGTGTCCGCCTTCGGCGGCCATGGCGTGGTCGTACCCGAGCGGCGCGCGGCCGGGATGACCGCGGGCGCCTGGAAGACCTCCGCGGGCACCGCCGCCCGCACCCCGGTCGCCCGCGCGACCAACCTCACCCGGACGCTGGAGGCTTACCAGAAGGCGGGCCTGACGGTGGTCGGGCTGGCCGCGGACGGCGAGGTCGAACTCCAGGACGTCGAGGCGCTGGACGGCCCGCTCGTGATCGTCGTCGGCAGCGAGGGGAAGGGGCTCTCGCGGCTGGTGGGCGAGACCTGCGATCTGCGGGTGCGGATCCCGATGCCGGGCGGCGCGGAGTCGCTCAACGCGGGCGTGGCGGCGGGCGTCGTCCTGTACGAGGCGGCTCGGCGCCGGGCGTAGGCGCGGGCCTTTGGCGCGGGGGCCTTGGTGCCTTGGCCCTTGGGGCGGGCCACCGGCAAGGGGTGCGGTCTGCTTGATCCGGCGGGCCCTTGGCAGGGGTGCCGTCGGCTCGCTCCAGCCGTGGAGCAGGCTCGGTGCGGTCGCCCGGGCCCCCGGCTGGGGCTCCGCCCCAGACCCCGCTCCTCAAGCGCCGGAGGGGGCTCCTCAATCGCCGGAGGGGCTGGGGTTGCCCCTCAACCGGCGGAGGGGCTGAGTTGGCCGACGGCGGCCGACCTCAGCGCCCGCGTGACGGCGGCCTCCGGGCCGAGCCGCTGTCGGCTGTCCGCCGGCCCAGGGCCGACTCCACCGGGTCTGCCAGGCGCTCCGCGACCGAGCGGGCCCGGGCGCGGGCCCGGTTCGGCGAAGCAGGTCGGTGTGGTTGTGGTGTGAGTGGGGCCTGGCCGAGGTGGGCTCGGTGCGGTCGTGATGCGGGCCCGATGCGGCCGTAAGGCGCGCACGGTTCGGCCGTGGGCCGGGGCGTGGGTGCCCTGGCCCGGGCGGGTCCCGCAGCCGATGATCTTGACGGGCCTCGGACAGATCGGGACGTCCCCGGCAGTGTCTTTCCCGTCCGTCACTCGGTTAGTTGGGCGTGGAGACCAGAAAAGCCCGCATGCCTTCGCCCCTGGCGGGAAGCGCGCGGGGATTCGACGACGAGCCACAGCTGACCATGGCCAAGGTGCCATGCGATCCCGCGCAGGTCGCCGTCAACGCCCCGAGCTTCCGGGTGCAGCTCAGCGCCCCGGTCGTCAGCAGCGCGCTGACGAACACGGCCCGGCTCACCCGCGTCCCGGCCCCGGGCCGGCGTCGGCCGCCCGTGGTGTGGAGCGGCCGCACCCGCCCCGGCGGGGACGCCGCGGCGACCCGGCTGCTGCAGGCCGTGCGGTACTCCGCCGAGGGGTTGACCGACAGTCTGTCCGACAGTCTGTCCGACGGCCTCTCGGACCGTCTGTCCGATGGCCTGTCCGATGGCCTGTCCGATGGCCTGGGCCGTTCCCGGTCCGGGGAGGGCGCCGAGGACGTGGGCGCCACGCAGGTGCTGCCGCGGATCGCCTTCGACGACGACACCCCCACGGTCATCGGACCGCGCAGCTCCCGTACGGAGAACGCGCCCCGGTCGTCCGGCGGGCGGAGCCGTCCGGGCGCGGACGGCCCGGCCGAGGCGAGCGGTGCGAGCGCGGCGGCCCGGGCGGCCGGGGCGGAGCGGCGCGGCGCACCCTCCGGACGACCGGGCGCCATCGACGGCGACGGGCCCGAGCCGCGGAGCGCCACGGTGCCGCGGCCGCGCCGCCACTCCGAGTCCGTGCGCCACGCCTACTACCCCGGGCGCCGGATGAACCTCGGCGTCGTCCTGCTCCCGCTGCGCATCTTCCTCGGCTTCATCTCCGTCTACGCGGGGATGGGCAAGCTCTCCGACCCCGTCTACTTCGACGGCGGCGAGCGCGGTTCGATGGTCACCTGGCTGCGCACGCTGCACCCCTGGCCGATCGCGGAGCCGCTGCGCGACCTGGCGCTGGAGCATCCGGTGGGCGCCGGGCTGACCGTGGCGTTCCTGCAGATCGTGGTCGGGGTGCTCACCGTGCTCGGGCTGTGGCAGCGGCTGGCCGCCTCGTTCGGCGCGCTGCTGTCCGCCGCGCTGATCCTCACCGTGAGCTGGCGTACGGTGCCGGTCTACGACGCGCCCGACATCATCTACCTCGCCGCCTGGAGCCCGCTGGTCATCGCGGGCGCGCCGGTCTACTCGGCGGACGCCCGGCTCGCCGGCGAGGCATGGCGGCGGCTCGGCCCCCGGGCCGAGCTGTGGGAGCTGCGGCGCCGGGTGCTGCGCCGCGGCGGTGTGATGGCGATGGTGGTCGCCGGGCTGACGCTGCTGATGGGCTCGATGCTGGGCACCGCCGTACGGTCCTCGGAGGTCGTGAAGGCGCCGGAGCCGAGCGATATGCCGACGAACAACCTGCCCGGCTCGCCGCTGCCCAGCAAGTCCGTGGAGAGCCCGCGCGGCGGGCAGCGCGGGCCGATGGGCACGGGCGGCGGCTCGGCCGGTGCGCCGTCGCCGCGCGAGCGGCTGCCGCACCGCCCCAAGCCGTCCGCCTCGGCGTCGACGTCCTCCTCCGGGGTGCCGAGTGTGACGGGGTCCGCGTCCGGTACGTCCGACCGCCCCAGCAACGGATCTCGGTCGCGCCCGGGCCTGGGCACCACCCCCCGCTCTCCGCGCCACCCCCTGGCCCCGACGGCGGGTCCGTCGGCGCTGGGCGGCGCCGGAGGAGGGATGTCCGCGGGCGGCTCGGAGGGCGGCCTGCCGGAGGACGACACGTCGACCTACAGCGACCCGGCCGCCGACGAGGCCCCCTTGGGCGGCCTCCTCGGCTGAGCCGGGGCCAGCGGGGCACCGCGCCGGGCGTACGAGGAGTCCGAGGCGGACGAGGCGGACCCACGCAGAGCCGCCCGCGCGCAGCCGCTCAGCCGTGTGGCACCGGTGCTGTGTCGAAGGAGCCGTGGCCTTGTGGTGCTGGGCCCGAGGCGAGTTCCTTCGCGGCCTCGGTCAGGTCCTTGGCGGTGTCGATGGCCCGCCAGTACGCGCCCTGGGGCAGCGGGAAGCCCGCCAGCCGCCGTTCCCGCGCCAGGCGCGGGAACGTGGTGCGCTCATGGTCACCCCGGTCGGGCAGCAGCGCGGTGAAGGCGGCGGAGAAGACGTAGACGCCCGCGTTGATGAGATACGGCGAGGGCGGCGACTCGATGAAGTCCAGGACGTGGCCGAACTCATTGGTCTCCACCGCCCCCCAAGGAATGCGCGGCCGGGCGAGGGCGAGCGTGGCGGTGGCGCCGCGCTCGTCGTGGAAGTCCGCCATGTCGCGGAGCGAGAAGCGGGTCCAGATGTCGCCGTTGGTGGCGTACCAGGGCTGGTCGGGCTCCGGGAGCCTGGCGGCGGCGAACTTCAGGCCGCCGCCGCGCCCCAGCGGCTCCTTCTCGACGACGGTGCGCACCCGCAGTGGCAGGTCCGCGGTCTCGAGCCAGTCCTGGAGGACGGCGGCGAGGTGGCCGCAGGAGACCACGGCGTCGGTGACGCCCTCGGCGGCCAGCCAGGCCAGCTGATGGCCGATGATCGGGGTCCCGGTGCCCGGGATCTCGACCATCGGCTTGGGGCGGTCGTCGGTGTACGGACGCAGCCGTGAGCCCTGGCCTCCGGCCAGGACGACGGCTTGTGTGGGGCGCGCGCTCTGGTGGGGAGGCCCGGGTCTGCGCTCGTCGTCATCGCTCATGAACCGCACCATATGCGGTGGGAGGACCGCCGCAGGCGGAGCCGGAGCGGGAACGGCGGCAAGAGCGGGAAGAGCACGGGCGGTACGGGCCGCGGCGGGAGCCGCGCGGCCTCGGCGGGACGGGTGACGCGGTCAGCGGTACGCCTGGGTGGTACCGGAGGCGAACGAGGTGTCGCAGACGGGCCGGGCGTACGCCTGGGCGCGGCTCACACCGCCGTACTTGGCGACCGCGGCGCGGCCCAGCGCACGGGCGATGGAGGCGCAGTGCTGGGCGAGCGAGGGCCGTTCGGCGGTCGCGGTCTGAAGGTGGGTGAGCGCCACGGAGGGGTTCTTCTCCTGGAGCTCGGCCAGCAGCCGGTCGCGCAGCAGCTCATGCGGCGCCCGGTGGGTGGCGTGGGTGGACGCCCGGTCGGAGGAGGCGGTGAGGATCTGCGACTCGGAGCTCGGCGAGGCCCAGGGGACGCGGGTGACCGCGAGGGTGCCGGAGAGGACGAGCACGACGGGGAGGACGAGAGCGAGCGTTCTGCCGATGCGGCGGGCTGCGGTGTTCACGGGGTAGTTCCTCGCGGGTGGGTGGTACGGGACTGCGGTACGCGGTGATCGTAGCGAGGAGCGACGATTTGGCGACATTCCGTCACCAGGCTGGGTGATGGAAAACCACCCTTGGCGATCGGGAGGTTGACGCTCGGGGTCGAAATGGTCGAAATGTCGGGGAATTTATCGACAACGCAACAACGCGGCAACCGCCCCCGCGCAACGCGGCAACCGCCCCCGCACGCGGCAGCAACCGACCTCGCGCAACGCGGCAACCGTCTCCGCGCAACGCGACGGCGCCGCCCGTCCGCGGGGAGCGGACGAACGGCGCCGTCGGAACGACTGACAGGCCAGTGGGCTCAGTCGCTGAGCCGCTCCCCGGTGGAGCTCGAGAAGACGTGCATCTCGCCCGGCCGCGGCACGACGTGCAACTGCGCGCCCTTCTCCGGCACCTGGCGCCCGTTCACGCGGACGACCAGGTCCTTGTCCTCGCCGCCGACCTCGGCGGCGCCGTAGACATAGCCGTCGGCGCCCAGCTCCTCGACGACGTTGACGGTGACGGCGAGACCGGCCGGGGCGTCGTCGGACGCCTTGGTGAGGGCCTTGGCGGCGCCGCCGTTCTGCTCGACCACGTCGAAGTGCTCGGGCCGGACGCCCACGGTGACCGTGCGGTCACCCTTGTCCGCCGCGGCGCTCAGCGCCTCACGCGAGACCGGGACGACGCTGTTGCCGAACTTCACACCGCCGTCGGTGATCGGCACCTCGACGAGGTTCATCGCCGGCGAGCCGATGAAGCCCGCGACGAAGAGGTTGGCGGGGCGGTCGTACATGTTGCGGGGCGAGTCGACCTGCTGCAGCAGGCCGTCCTTCAGCACCGCCACCCGGTCGCCCATGGTCATGGCCTCGACCTGGTCGTGGGTGACGTACACCGTGGTGATCCCGAGCCGCCGCTGCAGGCTGGCGATCTGCGTACGGGTCTGCACACGGAGCTTGGCGTCCAGGTTGGACAGCGGCTCGTCCATGAGGAACACCTGCGGCTCCCGGACGATCGCCCGGCCCATCGCCACACGCTGCCGCTGACCACCGGACAGCGCCTTCGGCTTGCGCTCCAGGTACTCGGTGAGGTCGAGGATCTTCGCCGCGTCCTCGACCTTCTGCCGGATCTCGGTCTTGTTGACGCCGGCGATCTTGAGCGCGAAGCCCATGTTCTGGGCGACGGACATGTGCGGGTACAGCGCGTAGTTCTGGAACACCATGGCGATGTCCCGGTCCTTCGGCGGCAGGTGGGTGACGTCCCGGTCACCGATCCGGATGGACCCGCCGTTGACGTCCTCCAGCCCCGCGAGCATGCGCAGGGAGGTGGACTTTCCGCAACCGGAGGGGCCGACGAGGACGAGGAACTCGCCGTCCTCGATGGCGATGTCGAGCTGATCGACAGCGGGCTTCTCAGTGCCCGGGTACACCCGGGTTGCCTTGTCGTACGTGACCGTGGCCATGGTGATCTGTCCCTTCACCGGCAGGAACGTGCCGGACGATCCGAGTAAAGGAGGGGTCTAGTCCACCGGAGGTGGATTGGCGTGACGCTATACCGGACAGGGCGGCTCTGTCTCTAGGTGGGCCCCGAGAATTTTCGAACGGATCACGCCCCGGGGGCGGGTACACTGCTGGGGATGCCGACTTAGCTCAGCTGGTAGAGCACCGCTCTTGTAAAGCGAAGGTCGTCGGTTCGAACCCGACAGTCGGCTCTGAGCCCGAGCAGGGAAGAAGCCCCGGATGGCCTGTCCTCCGGGGCGCTTGGCATCCACGGCTGAATCACCAAAGCCCGCCATCGTCGATGGCGGGCTTTCGTGACGGTGAAGCGTGTCGGTCGGCGACTCGGGCGGCTCATGGGGCAGGTCGGTGGAGCCCGGGCGATGGGGTCCGTCCGGTGGAGAGCGTGACCGGGCGGGCGGCGGCATGTCCCGGAGGGTTCCGTTTGGGCGTTCGGGCAACTCGCGCTGTGTGCGGTGAACGCGGGGTGAACTTTCCTCGGGACCGGGTTCTTCACCTCCGGTGTTGCAGCATGTTCCGCTCTGGTGAAGTCTTCGCGGCCCGTCGCATTGCAGCTTCCTGCACCGGATGTTGCCTTCCGAGATTGAGTACGTTGATATGGTCTCGACGGATCGGATAACCCGTGCGTTCTTGGCGACGGGTTCTCGACGGCCACCAGTTGGTGGTCGCCGGACAGGGGGCAAAATGCATGAGCGGGAGTTCCGCGCTTTCGTATCCATCGCCGAGATAGGGCGTATGGATCAAGCGGCCAAGGCGCTCGGCTATTCACAACCGGCCATCAGCTACCAAATCAAGTGCCTGGAGCAGATGCTGGGCACCAAGCTTTTCACTCGCGACTCCACCGGTGCACAGCTCACCAGAGAAGGTCGCATGATTCTTCCGTCCGCACGTGCGGTGCTCGCGCTGATCGACAGCATGAAGGGCGTCTGCGCCGCGGCCTGACGCGTGCCGCAATCGCCTTCGGTCCGGATTGTGGCGGCCGTCACCCAGGAATGGGGAACTCCTCATGTGGATGATCACCGCATGGGTTTGGAGTGATATGACCCGCTGGTTCGCGGCTTGTCGGAGTCATTCTCGATTCCCGGTGTTGGCTGGCAGTAACAGGACAGCAACAGTCCGGGATGCTCGCTGAAAGCCTCCTCATCGATACGTACAGTGATGATCGCGACGGCGGGGGCGGGGAGCCCGGGGGTTGCGCTACAGCTAGCTGACAACTTCGGGGGTTCGTGCGGCGGGGCCAAGGGGGGGTGTTACGGGGCGGCCCACCTGCTCTTTCTGGGCCAACTCGGATGCATTGACTGGCGTAGGAGTGGGAACTACTGTCGGCCGCGCATCGATGATTGAAGTGTTCCGCCTTTCAACCTTTATCGACGGGACATACCTGGCCATTCAGGGGGATGGTCAACCACTTCAACCTCCCAGCCGCATCCCGGGCCCACCGGTCCGAGGTTCGCTGGTGATCGTTGTGTCATAACGGGGGTAATAAGCGTGACAGGTTTGGCGATGGCGCCTGTTTCCGCGAGAGCGGGAGAACAGGCGGCGATAAGCGCGGCTTCGGGAGCCGGCGGCCCTGAACCGGGGCGTGACGGCGTGGTGCAGGCTCTGCTCCAGGCCCGTAAATTGATCGAATCGACGGTGAATCTGCACCGTCGCACCGTGGCCCGGCACGCCGTGGTGACGGTGAAGGGGAATGACGCGGCCGTTGCGAATGCCGTGGAGGCGCTCGTCGACCGGGCCCGGCACGGCATCAGCATCGCGCTCCCCGCCGGCGGTGACCGGGCCGAGGTCATGGTCTCGGCGCTGCGCCGGCTGAACGGGCCGGACCATGAGCGCATTCCGGTGCGGCTGCTGTGCACGCCCGGTTCGCTCACCGACCCAGCGATCCGGGCCGCCATGGAAAGCGATGTGAACACGCAGGTCAAGGTCGTCGACGCGGTCATGGAGATGCTGATCGTGGACGGCGGCGTGGCCATGGTGCGGTCCTCCGCGGAGCGCGGGGGAGGGGATGTGGTGTCGGTCATCGAGGACACGGCGTCCGTCCGGGCCCTGGATCTGCTGTTCGCCGGTGCGTGGTCGGGCGCGGTGCGCCCCGCGGAGCACCGCTGGATCAGCGAGCGGCTGCGTACCGAGTCCGCCCGGCGCATCCTGGAGCGGCTCTGCAAGGGCTACACCGACGATGTCGCGGCCCGTGAGGTCGAGGTCTCGTTGCGCACCTACCGGCGCCATGTCGCGGAGATCATGCGGGCGTTAGGGGCCAACTCCCGCTTCCAGGCGGGGGTGCGGGCGGTCGAGCTGGGTCTGCTGTCGACGGCCGACTGCTGACCCGTGGAGCGGCGCGGTGCGGGGCCGGGCCGCGCCGATGGGCGGACACGAGTGGGTGTTCCGCGGTTGATTCGCGATGAAGAACTCACACGGGGGGTGAGTGGTGTGCCATCCGGGATGCCCGAGAGCGCTTCGGGCAGCAGCCGTCGAGAGGTCGACCTCGTGCCGGTCGAGGCCGCCGATGAATTCGAGCGGGAGCTGCTGGAAGTCAGCGCGCTCCTGGCGTCCACGGTGGACAGACGCCGCAACCAGCTGCACCGCGACTCCCTGGTGGACGTCATCGACGCCCATGAGGACGCCGTCGAGACGGCGGCGCGGCTGGTCACCCATGCCACTACGCGCGTCGATGTGGTGCTCGCCGCGGAGCCCGCGTACTCCGAGGCGGTCCACGACGCCCTGACCGCGCTGCTGTCCGGGGCGGCGCGCACGACCTCCCGGGTGCGGCTGCTGTGCACGCCCTCGACGCTCGACTGGCGGTTCGTCTCGGCGCATGCCGCCGAACCGCGGGTACGGACCCGGGTGGCCCGGATCCCCGCGCTGGTCGCCGTGATCGCCGACAACGAACACGCGCTGGTGTGCGCCGCATCGGTGGCCGGCCGCCGGGCCTCGGTGGTCCGCGCTCCCGGTGTCATCCAGCCGCTGGTCGCGCTCTTCGACGGGGTGTGGCGCAACGCGGTCGAGGTCTCCGACCGCATCGAATTCGGCGACAAGACACGGGCGGATATCGCACAGCAGATACTCGAGCGGCTGCGGGCCGGGGTGACCGACGAGGTCGCGGCCCGGGAACTCGCCATGTCCGTACGCACCTACCGAAGGTATGTCGCGGAGATCATGGCGTTACTCGGGGCGAATTCACGATTTCAGGCCGGAGTACGCGCCGCGGAACTCGGTCTGCTCATTTCGCAATCCCCCGGTGAGCGACGGTGACACGCCATCGCATTTTTTTCAGAAGCCCACGGCAGCTTCATGACGGGCCGTTGCCCGGTGCGTCGGGGCGCGGCTAGAACTGGCCGCAAGGAATGCGGGGCGGGTCACCAGGGCGACGGGGGATCGGCCGACGATGACGAGGAGGTGCGTGGAGAAGATGGCCGTCGGCATCGACAGCAAGTGGTTCCGCAGATACGGGACCGAGGCGGCGCCGCGCAGGCGGCTGGTCTGCCTGCCGCACGCGGGGGGATCCGCCGGGTTCTTCCATGGCTGGGGGACCGCCTTCGACTACGGCGTGGAAGTGCTCGCCACGCGCTATCCGGGCCGGCAGGAACGGCTCGTCGAGCCGGGCATCGACCGCATCGAGGACTTGGCGGACGAGGTCACCGCGGCCCTGCTGCCCTTCGCGGACGTGCCGTTGACCCTCTTCGGCCACAGCATGGGCGCGTCCGTGGGGTACGAGGTCGCGCTGCGGCTGGAGAGCCGGTACGGCATCCGCCTCCAGGCGCTCTTCGTCTCCAGCCGGAAGGCGCCGCACAAGCTGACGCCCCAGACCACCTACCTGGACGGCGACGAGGCGCTGCTGGAGGAGGTGCGGGGGCTCGGC
Source organism: Streptomyces sp. AgN23 (assembly GCF_001598115.1). Lineage (NCBI taxonomy): Bacteria > Bacillati > Actinomycetota > Actinomycetes > Kitasatosporales > Streptomycetaceae > Streptomyces > Streptomyces sp. AgN23. The sequence goes on along the minus strand of NZ_CP007153.1, from coordinate 5,044,573 downwards.
GGCACCGACGGCGCGCTGCTGGACGACCCGGATCTGCGCGAGGTGGTGCTGCCCGCGCTCCGGGCGGACTTCAAGGCGGTCGGGACGTACGGTCCCCGTACCGCGGCGCCGGTCGGCTGCCCGGTGGTGGCCCATGTCGGGGACGGCGACCCGCACATCAGCGCGGAGGACATGGCCGCCTGGGGCGAGGTGGCACCGGCCGGCTTCGAACTGCGGGTGCTGCCGGGGCACCACTTCTACCTGGTGGAGCAGCGCGACGCCGTCGTCCGCGCGCTTGCCGAGCATCTGGGCTGAACTCATGGCCCACTCGACGATGACCTCACCGCCGCTGATGAGCGGAGTGGGCGTGCTCGACAAGGCGTCGCTGCTGCTGGGCGTGTTGGAAGGCGGCCCGGCCACGCTGGCCCGGCTGGTCTCCGACACCGGTCTGAAACGGCCCACCGCGCACCGGCTGGTGCTGGCCCTGGAGCGGCTGGGACTGGTCGCCCGCGACGGGCACGGGCACTTCGCCCTCGGCCCCCGGCTGGGCGACATGGTCGTCGAGGCCCGCCAGGACCGGCTGAAGGCCCAGGCCGGCCCGGTGCTGGCGCAGGTGAGCGCCCGGACCGGGACGAGCGCCCGGCTCCACCGGCGCCGCGGCCGGATGCGGATCTGTGTGGCCTCCTCCGAGGTGCTGGGCGGTGAGCCGATGCCGGTGGGCACCGCGTTTCCGATGAAGTCCGGGGCGGTGGCCCAGGCGCTGCTCGCGTGGGAGGAGCCCGAGGCGCTGTACGAGGCGCTGCGGGGGGCCCGGTTCACCGCGGCCATGCTCTCCGGCGTACGGCGGCGGGGCTGGGCGCAGAGCGTCGGGGGCTGGGAGCCGGACACGGCGACCGTCTCGGCGCCGGTGCGTTCCCCGGACGGGCGGGTGATCGCGGCGCTGTCGCTCTCCGGGCCGATCAGCCGGGTGGGCCGCAATCCGGGGCATCAGTTCGGCTGTGAGGCGATCGACGCGGCGGTGCGGATCGCCGAGTTGTCAGGTTGCTGACGCCTCGCGGACGGCGGGGCTGGGTGGGACGAGGGCGGGGGTGGTCGGGCCGAACGACACCGAGGCCGTGGGGAGGCAGCTGTGCGGCAGGTGGAGTTCGGAATCCTCGGACCGGTGGAGGTGCGCGTGGACGGGCGGCTGCTGCCCGTCGACGGTGCCAAACAGCGGACCGTGCTGGCCGCCCTGCTGCTCTCCGGCGGCCGGGTGGTCTCGGACGACCGGCTCAGCGAGCTGCTGTGGGGGCGCAATCCGCCGGTCACGATGACCGCGCAGCTCTACACCCATATCTCGCGGCTGCGCAAACGCTGCGCCCCCTGGCTCCACTTGGCCCGCCGGGGCCCGGGATACACCATGGACCACAGTGGGGCCCGGTTCGACTGGGAGGATTTCCAGCGCCTGGCCGAGCAGGGGCGCGGGGAGCTCGCCGACGGCCGGTACGCGGACGCCGCCGAGCGGTTGCAGTCCGCCCTGGCGCTGTGGCGTGGGCCCGCCCTGGCGGATGTGACCGGCTTCCTGGAGGAGACGGAGCTGCCGCGTCTGGAGGAGGCCCGGATCAGCGCGGTGGAGCACCGTATCGAGGCGGAGCTGGCGCTGGGCCGGCACGCCCGGTCCGTACCCGAACTGACCCGGCTGGTGGCCGAGCATCCGCTCCGGGAGGCGCTGCGCGGCCAGTTGATGACCGCCCTGTACCGGTGTGACCGGCGGGCGGACGCGCTGGCGGTCTACGAGCGCGGACGGCGGGTGCTGCGCGACGAGCTCGGGATGGACCCCGGCGCGGGACTGCGCCATGTCCACCACGGCGTGCTGCGCGGCGATCTGCCCGGCCCCGCCGCCCCGGAGCCGGTCCGGGTGCGGCTGCACAAGGCGGGGCGGGCTGGCGTCCCCGGACCCGAGTCGATGTCCGGGGACATCTGGGCCGGTCTGGTGCCCGCCATGCTGCCGACCGACATCGGCGATCTGAGCGGGCGCGCCGAGCAGCTCGCGGTCGTCGTGGACGGGCTGCGGGCCCCCGGGCGCGGCGGGGCGACGGTGCTGACCGGCGCTCCGGGCACGGGCACCTCGGCGCTGGCGGTGCACGCCGCGCACCGGTGCCGTGAGGACTTCCCGCACGGGCAGCTCTACGCCGATCTGCGGGAGGAGGACGGCGGGCCGAAGGATCCGCTGGATGTGCTGGGCTGGTTCCTGCGGGCGCTCGGCGCCGGCCATCACGATCTGCCCGCGGCCCTGGACGAGCGGGCGCAGCTGTACCGCAGCCGGCTGGACGGCCGCCGGGCGCTGGTGGTGCTGGACAACGCGGTCGAGGACCGGCAGGTGCGCCCGCTGCTGGTGAACGGCGACGGCTGCCGCACCCTGATCACCGGCCACTCCTCGCTCACCTCGGTGGAGGGGGTGCGCCTGGTGCGGCTGGACCCGCTGGACCCCGCGGAGGGGCGGCTGCTGCTGGCGGCGCTCGCGGGGCCGGGGAGGGTGGCGGCGGAGCCGGAGGCGGCCGATCGGATCGTGGCGCGGTGCGACGGGCTTCCGCTGGCGCTGCGGATCTGCGCGGCGCGGCTGGCGGCGTATCCGCAGTGGCGGCTGGCGCATCTGGCGGACCGGCTGGCGCCCGCGGACCGGCGGCTGGGCGAGCTGTCCCTGGGCAGCCTCGATGTGCGGGCGACCCTGGGCCGCTGTCACGCCCGGCTGGCGCCGACGGCCCGGTACGCGTTCCGGGCGCTGGCGCATCGGGAGGAGGGCTCCGCGTTCACGTCGCGTCAGGCGGCCGTGGAGCTGCGGTGGCCGGAGGGGCGTACCGAGGACGTGCTGGAGTCGATCTCGGAGGTCCGCCTGCTGGACATCGTCGCCGACGGGGATCAACTGCGGTACCGATACCGCCCGTTGGTGCGGCTGTTCGCCCGTGAGCAGCGGGGCCGGGGCCCGGGGCCGCAGCCACCGGTGCACGTTACGGGCTGATCCGGCCGGGCCTACGGGGCTTCCTCGGGCCGGGCCCCCGGCGGTCCTGGTGGTCGCCGGGCCCCGTCCGATGCGCGCGGCCGATCCGGCGCGGACGCCTCAGGGCGTGTCCGCCATGGTGCTGTGAACGGCGTTGATGAGCATGGCCACCAGGCTGGCCCAGCGGGCGCCGGCGTCGCTCATCAGCGACTGCCGGGACCCGATGTACTCGGCGTACTCCGTGCGGTGCGGGTCGAGCGCCAGCTCCCTGACGACCGCGGCGAACTCTGCCGGATCGCTGAGGTCCCGGCGTTCCAGGTGCCGCAGCCAGGCCGTGAAATCGAGTTCCACTCCGGCCGGAATCTCAGTGGTCGATACGTTTTCCACTGCACCTCCCTGGTTCGTGCGGACCGGTATCCATGTCCGCGGGACCAGCATGGAATGCCCTCCTATGGCCGACCTATTCCTGCGGAGGCCGGTGGCTATAGGCCGGTGATAGACGGTTCGGTGGGCCGTACGGCGTCCGGCTATACGCGCGGAAAACGGGCCTGCAGATTCCAGATGGCGGGGTTGTCCGCGAGTCCGTCGTGCAGATCGACCAGATCCGCGATCAGATCGTGCAGGAAGTCCCGGGCCTCGCGGCGCAGCGCGGTATGGGAGAAATTCAGCGGTGGTTCGGTGGCCGGTGTCCAGTCGGCGGTGATGTCCACCCATCCGAAGCGCCGTTCGAAGCGCAGCCGGTCGGTGGATTCGGTGAAGTCGAGTTCCGCGTGGACGGGGGTGGCCGAGCGGCTGCCGCGCGGATCCCGGTCGAGCAGTTCGACGATGTCGCACAGCGCCCAGGCGAAGTCCAGCACCGGCAACCACCCCCAGGCGGTGGACAGTTCACGGCCGGTCGCGGTGTCCGCCAGGTGGACATCGCCGCAGAACAGGTCGTGGCGCAGGGCCTGGACCGGTGCGCTCCGGTAGTCCGTCTGCGGCGGGTCCGGGAAGCGGTGGGAGAGGGAGTAGCCGAGCTCGATCACCGACCGATGGTGTCATGGTGTTCCGCCGGCCCGCGGCGGGGGCGGGCGTTGTACTGGCACCTTCCTGTTAGCGCCATTGTGCAAGATCAGCGGACTCGGATAAAAATCCAGTCAGTTGGCGGAACACCCCGTGTCCAGCACGTGGACGGCGGGAGATCCGACTCCGGCGGTGGTCATCCCCCGAACGACCGCCGGTGTCTCCCTTCGGCGCGCCCGCGGTGCTCCGCGCACCCGTGGCGGCATGTCCAGGGAGGAGATCAGGGGCCCGGACGCACCGTGCGAACCGACCACGGAACCGAGCCCCTGATCAGGGGATGGCGGCGGACGGGAACGTTTCGCTGGCAGCTTCCTGTACCGGCTGTTGCGCGGTTCCGGCCGCGCGGATAGTTCTGGAGGAAGCGCCGATAAATAACCGCCGTCGAGCGGGAATCCGGGTAGCGGGCAGGTCTGCCGACCGGGTTGTGGCAGCTTTATGCAGTGGGCATTGCGCGGTATGGCGGGGTGCCATAGAAAGATCCGAGTCCGAAATGGAAACGGCCTGCGGGTCGGCCTTGTTCGAAAGTGGGGGATCCACCATGAGTTCGGTGCACGAGGAGCGGGTGCAGAAGATCAAGGAGATCGTCTGCGACGTTCTGGAGATCGAAGAGGACGAGGTCACGGAGACCAGCCTCTTCAAGGAGGACCACTCGGCTGACTCGCTGCGTTCCATCGAAATTCTCGCGAATCTCGAGAAGGAATTCCACGTCACCATCGACCAGTCGGAACTTCCCCGGATGGTGCACCTCAAGGGCGTCTACGAGGTAGTCGCCGAGTCCGCCGGCTGGTAAAGCGGCGTTTTCGTAATCGCGGACACGGCCGGAACAGCGGACGAGGGGGACGGGATGGCGGAGTCGGGGCATGCGAGCCCGCGAAGAGTGGTGATCACCGGTCTCGGTGTGGTCTCCAGTATCGGTATGGGCGTCGATGAGTTCCGGCGGGGACTGCGCGCCGGAAGCAGCGGGGCCAAGCCGATCACGGTGTTCGACGTCGAGGGGTTCGACCACGCGAACGGCTGTGAGGTGGAGGACTTCGACCCCGAGCGGTGGATACGCCACCTCGCGGTCGAGCAGCTCGGCCGGGCGACGCAGTACTCGGTCGCCGCGGCCCGGATGGCGATCGAGGACGCGAGGGTCTCCATCGCGGACTGGCGGTCGCTGCCGGGTCTGATCTCCATCGGGACCACCGACGGTGAATCGAGGGACCTGGACCACCTGGTCGAGGCCGAGATCACCCACGGTTCCGAGCACATGCCGCCCGAACTCGCCCGCCGCGTTCCGGCCGGCCGTCTGTCGGCGGCCATCGCGCAGGAGCTGCAGCTCTCCGATGTGGAGGCGGTGACGATTCCGACCGCCTGCGCGGCCGGCAACTACGCCCTGGGCTACGGCTATGACGCCGTCCGCTCCGGGGACGCGGAGTACGCGCTGTGCGGCGGCGCCGACGCGATGTGCCGCAAGACGTTCTCCGGTTTCTACCGGCTGGGCACCATCGCGCCGGACCGGTGCCGGCCGTTCGACGTCGACCGCAAGGGCATCCTCACCGGTGAGGGCGCCGGGGTGCTGGTCCTGGAGAGCCTGGAGTCCGCGCTGGCCCGTGGCGCCCGGATCTACGCCGAGGTGCTCGGGTACGGCCTGAACTGCGACGCCTACCACCAGGTGGCGCCGAACCAGGACAGCGTCGGCCGGTGCATGCAACTCGCCCTGGAGAACGCCGGGGTCAAGGCCGACCAGGTGGACCTCATCTCCGCCCACGGCACCGGCACCAAGGCCAACGACGTCACCGAGGCCCGCGCCATCCGCGAGGTCTTCGGCAGCCGTCCGCCCAGGACCATCTCGATGAAATCGATGATCGGTCACACCATGGGCGCCGCCAGCGCGCTGTCGGCCATCGGCTGCGCCCTGGCGATCACCGAGAAGTTCATTCCGCCGACCATCAACCACACGACCACCGATCCCGAGTGCGATGTGGACTGCGTGCCCAATGTGGCCATCGAGGCGGAGCTGAAGGTCGTGCAGAACAACGGCCTGGCCTTCGGCGGCAACAACGCGGTGGTGCTGCTCGGCCGGTACGACGGGGTGCCGGCATGAGCTGGGCGGTGACCGGCATGGGGGCCGTGGCCGGAGTGGGCGGCGATGTCGACGAGCTCTTCCACAACCTGTGCGCGGGCCGCTCCGGAGTCGCCGAGCTGCGCGGCTTCGACCACGCCCGGCACACGGCCCACCACGCGTACGAGGTGGACAACCGCCCCGCCCCCGGGGTGGACGTCACCCGGCGGGCGACCGGGCTGCTGCTGGACGCGGTCGGCCAGGCGGTCCGCGACGCGGGCCTGGACGAGAGCGATCTGAGCGGGGTGCCGGTCCTGGTCGGCACCGGACTGCGCGAACTGCGCTCGGTGGAGCTGTGGCGCACTCAGGGCGCCGAATTCCCCGCCGCGGAGCTGCACTTCGGCACCGCGCTGCGCGAGGCGTTCCAGGCCGATGACACCCACACCCTGTCCAACGCGTGCTCGGCCGGGCTGTACGCCCTGGCGCTGGGCGTGGACCTGCTGGCGCAGGGGGCGGACACGGTGGTCGTGGCCGGGGTCGATGTGCTCACCGAGACCATGTACGGCCTGCTGGAGCGGGTGCAGCCGGTGCCCCCGACCCGGGTGCGGCCCTTCGACCGCGACCGGGACGGCGTCCTGATGGGCGAGGGCGCGGCGGCGGTCGTGCTCAGCCGGGTCCCCGGCGGCCGTCCGGTGCACGGCCTGGTCCGGGATGTCGCGGTCAACTGCGACGCCTTCCATGTGACGGCGCCGGACCCGGCCGGTATCGCCGAGGCGATCAGGGAGGCGCACTCCCGGGGCGGGGTGAAGCCCGCCGACATCGACCTGTTGATGGTGCACGGCACCGGGACGCTGCTCAACGACGAGGCGGAGGCGACCGCGCTCGCGGACGTCTTCGGCCCGGACCGGGGCAAGCCCCTGGTGACCGCCACCAAGTCGATGACCGGGCACACCTCCGGCGCCTCCGGGCTGCTCAACCTGGTGGTCACCCTGCGCTGCCTCGCCGAGGGGCGGGTGCCGCCGACCGTGGGGCTGGACGACCCGGTGGACGAGGCGGAGGGCTTCCGGTTCGTCACCGGCGAGGCGGCCCACCGGCCGCTGACCGTGGCGCAGTTGAACGCATTCGGCTTCGGCGGGATCAACGCCGTCGCGATCCTGGAGGCGGCTCGATGACCGTGGTGGTGAGCGGGGTCGGCGTGGTGCTGCCCCGCGCGAGGTCGGCACCGGAGCTGATGGCACCGGTGGCCGAGGCCCCGCCGGTCGAGCCGAAGGACCTGGTCGGCCGGAAGGGCCTGCGCTACAAGGACCGGGCCACTCAGCTCGCCTACTGCGCGGCCGACGCGGCCCTGCGCCACGCCGGTCTGCTGGACGACGGGGGCCTGCGGGTCCCCGGCGGAAGCGTCGCGGTGGTCGCGAGCTCCAACTACGGCAATCTCGACACCATCTGCCGGGCGATCGACACCATCGCCGAGCAGACGGCCGCGGCGGGCAGCGCCATGGATCTGCCGAACGCCTCGAGCAATGTCATCGCCTCCTCCGTCGCCATCCGCTTCGGGCTGCGCGGCCCCAACCTGATGCTGTGCAACGGCGCCACCTCCGGGCTGGACGCCGTCCACTGGGCGGCCACCCTGATCCGCGGCGGCCGGGCCTCCCGGGCGCTGGTCCTCGGCGTCGAACCCGACAACGAGTCCGTGCGCGCCTTCACCGGCGGGGCGCGGACCATCGACGGAGCGGCGGCGCTGGTGGTGGAGAGCGAGGAATCGGCCGCCGAACGGGGAGCGAGCGCGCCGGCCGTGCTCGGCGATTACGTCCGGGGCGCCGGACTGGGCCGCACTCTGGAACGGCTGGCCAGGACGGCCGGCGACCGGCCGGCCCTGTGGCACCTGCCCGAACAGCGGGCCGCCGCCGTGCCGGACACCCTGCTGGAGGGCGTGGACCGGCACGATCTGGCCGAGGTCTTCGGCCTCGGCTCGGGTGCGCTGGGAGTGCTCCAGTGCGCCGCGGCCGTCGGCTGGTTCGCCCAGGGCGGCGCCGGTCCGGTGTACGCCACCGCGGGCACCGACGCCGACGACGCCAGCGCGGGCCTCGCGCTGCACGGGCGGGCAGCGGCCTGATGTCGACCGGTGACCGCCTCGTGCGGGGACGCGCCCGGGAGGACGTCGGGCCCGTTGTGGAGTCCGCGCGGGGTGACAAGGACAACCCCGTGGTCGTGACCCGGCGCGCCGCGGGCGACCCCGGGCGGGGCCGGGTGCTCTTCCTGCACGGGCTGTCCAACAGCAGCTCGGTATGGGACGCCTGCGTCGAACAGGGCCGCCGGACCGACGGCCCCGAGCTGTGGGCCGCCGACCTGCCCTGGCGGGGCCGGAGCGTCGCCGGGTGGAGCGCCCGGGGCGATCTCGTGCCGTATATGGGCGACGCCCTGCGCGCGGTGCCGGGCGGCGCCGGTGTGGTGGTCGCCCACTCGATGGGCGCGAACGTCCTGATGGAGTTCCTGGCCCGCCGGATCGAGGAGGGCCTGGACCCGTTCACCGAGTTCGGCGTCCACGGCATGGTGCTGGTGGCCCCGTTCTACCGGCGCGCGGCCGAGGAGTTCGACTGGGCGAGCCTGGCGTACTCCGTGGACAACATGGCCCCGCTGATCGCCGAGGGCATCCGGGTGCACGCCGGGGACCGGGTCTCCGGGGCCACCCGCCGGCACCTGGCCGAGCGCATCCGCGACTGGGTCGGCCCCTATGGCTGGATGCGGTTCTTCGAGATCTATCTGCGCACCCCCGCCCTGCGCCTGGGACGGTTCACCGTGCCGTGCCTCGTGCTCGCCGGCGCGGACGACTTCGCCGCGCCGCCGGCCGAGGGCCGCGCGCTCGCGGACGGCCTTCCCGACGCCGAGTTCCGCCTGCTGCCCGACTGCGGGCACTTCCTGATGATCGAGCGGGCGCGGCAGTTCGCCGCCCTGCTCGATCGTTTCGTCAGCACCTGTTCGGCCGTCCGTCCGCATGGCGGTCCCGGCCTCGGATTCCCATGGGAGCACGATCGATGACCACAGTGGCCGAAGGCGCCGTCAAGAGGCTGCTCACCAGCGAGACGACCGCGTCGCTGCGCACCCGGTACGAGGGCTCCAACATCTGCACCTGGATCGGGTTCAAGCACATCAACTACCTGGTCGAGGAGGCCATCCTCTGCCACTTCGCCGACGCGGACCTCCCGGCGCGGGCGCTGTACGCCGAACACGGCCTCGGGGTGGACATCGTCGACCTCGACACCCGGATCCTGCACGCCCTCTACATGGACGAGACGGTCCAGGCGCGGGTGGTGCCGACGGCCGGGGACGACGACTCCTTCATCTCCTTCACGGTGGCCCTGCACGCCGACCGGGACGGTGAGGACACCAAGGTGGTGGCCGCCAACGCCAAGGTGGTGCTGCGCTCGGACAGCTATGTCGAGGCGGCCGGTGAACCGCCCGCCGAGCTCGCCCGGTTCGTCACCGGCCGGCTGAGCACCCCCGGCGCCGTCGCCCCCGAGCCGCCGGAGCTGACCGGTGCCGACCTCACGGCCGTCACCACCTCGCTGTCGGCCGGCCGCGGCACCTCCGGCCCCGACCCGGTGCTCGACCTGCTGACCGCGGGGAAGAACGCGTTCGGCTGGAAGTGGCGGATCCCCTACCCGTACTGCCACTTCTCGGAGCGGCTCCAGATGTCGAGCTATCTGCGGCAGATGGAGGAGGTCGTGGACCTCTTCCTCGCCGACCGGGGCATCTCGGTGAAGACCCTGCTGGACGAGCGCCGGTGGATCCCCGCCTGCCCGCACTCCCGGATCCAGATCCTGGACGAGGCGCTGATGGAGGAGGACCTCTACACGGTCTACACCGTCGAGAACGTCTTCAAGGACTTCACCTACACCTCCCGCATGGACTGCTATGTGGTGCGCGACGGCCGGCTGGTGCCGACCGCGACCGGCAAGGTCACCCATGGCTACGCCCTGATCGAGAACCGGCGGGACTGGAACCTGATCACCTTCGACGAGCGCGTCTCCAAGGCGCTGCGCGGCGAGTCCTGACCGACGACGGCGACGAGCGACGGAGCAGACATGAGTGGCGGCACAGCTCTTGTGAATCGACCGGTCATCACGGCCTGGTCGGCGGTATCGCCCTTCGGGATCGGCCGCGCGGCCTTCACCGAGGGGATCAGGGAGCGCCGGCCCGCGGCGGCCCCGCTCGATGACGAGCGGTGGCAGGCGGCCGGGGACCGCGCCTGTCTGGTGCCCGACTTCGACCTGCGCACGGTGCTCGGGAAGAAGGGGGTCCGCTCGATGGACCGGGTGACCGGCCTCGCGGTCACCACCGTCGCCCGGCTGCTCGACGACGCGCCGCGCAACCGGTGGGTGGCCACCGGCGAGGACGCCGCCCTCGTCCTGGGCACCACCACCGGCAGTGTGCAGAGCCAGATGGACTTCACCCGGGACTCGCTCACCGGGGAGAAGCCGTATCTGGTGGACCCGGCGCGCTTTCCCAACGCCGTGATGAACTGCGCCGCGGGGCAGAGCGCGATCTGGCACCAGCTCAAGGGGCCGAACACCACGATCGCCGGTGGCCACGCGGCGGGGCTGTACGCCCTCAACTACGCGCGCCGGCTGCTCACCTTCGGCCGGGCCAGGACCGTACTGTGCGGCGCGGTCGAGGAGTTCTCGCACGCCCGCTCCTGGCTGGAGCGCCACGCCCACCAGCCGGGCACCGAGGGGCCCGCGCAACTGCCCGGTGAGGGCTGCGGACTGCTGCTGGTGGAGCAGCGCGGCCCCGACGCGCGGGGCGACGCCGAGCAGCCGGTGCTGGCGGAGATCCTCGCGGTGGAGATGGGCATCGCCCTGGACGGCGGGGTCCGCCCCGCGCTGGCGGCCTGTCTGCGCCGGGCCCTGGACCGTGCGGAGGTGCGCCCGGAGGAGATCTGGGCGGTCTCCACCAGCGAGGCGCCCGGCCCGTCCGGGGAGCAGGAGCGGGCCGCCGTGGCGGAGGCCGCCGAGGGGGCGGACCTGGTCCACCTCACCCAGGCCGCGCTCATCGGGGACACCGGCGCCGCGGCGGCGGCGTTCCAGATCGCCGGAGTGCTGGTGCACGCCGAGACCACCCCCGAGGCCGCCGGCCGGGTGGCGCTGGTGACCTCCGTCGACCGTGACGGCGCGGTCGGCTGCGCCCTGTTGCGTCTGGCCGGGCCGCGATGACCGGGGCCGCCGGGATCATCGGGACCACCGGAACGCCGGACACCCGGCCGAGCAGTCCGGTCGCCGCGCGGGTGGAGGTCGTCCGTCCGGCCGCCGCCGACGACCGGGGCAAGGTGCGTGCGGCGACGGCCGTCACGGTGGGCGAGGACGAGGCGGTCTTCCCCGGGCACTACCCGGGCTTCCCCATCTTCCCCGGGGTCTGCGTGATCGAGTGCGTGCACCTCAGCGGTCTGCGCACCCCGCCGCCGGGCTCGGCCGGTCTGGAGCTGGTGGCCGTGGAGAGCACGCGGTTCCTCAGCCCGGTCTTCCCGGGCGACCGGCTGGCGGTGGACCTGGTGTGGACCGGCGGGTCCGGGGCGTGGAAGTGCGCCGCCAAGGTGGCCACCGAGCGCGGGCCCGCCGCGCAGGTCAGACTGCGGTTCACGGCCGAGGAGGCGTGATGATCGGCCAGTTGGAGATCAGAAAGGTGCTGCCGCACCGGTTCCCGATGCTGCTGCTGGACCGGGTGACCGACGTGGTCCCGGGGGAGCGGGTGACCGCCGTGAAGGCCGTGACCTGCAATGAGCCCTGGTACCAGGGGCTCGGACCGGACGCGCCGGCGGCGGCCTACGCCTATCCGCGGGTGCTGCTGCTGGAGTCCTGGTGCCAGTCGGCCGGGCTGCTGGCCACCTGGGAGTCACCGGATCCCGATGTGCTCGAGGGCCAGGTCATGCTCTTCGGCAGCGTGTCCGGCGTCGAGTACCACCGGCCGGTGCTGCCGGGGGACGTACTGGAACACCGGGCGTCCATCACCCGGGTGGTGGACGACACCGTGCTCATCGAGGGCGGTTCCACGGTGGCCGGTGAGCCCGCTCTGACCGTCGGTCTCGCGGTGCTGGCCTTCCGCCCGGCGGCGGAGCTGCGGCCCGGCGACCCGGCCCCCGCCCTCGCCTGACCCCTGGCAACAGACCTCCGGCCCCATGCGGCCGGCCGAATCGCTTTGGAGAACCAATGGCAGAGAACGCATCCCGGGTGGCGCTGATCACCGGCGGTTCACGGGGAATCGGCCGGGCCACGGTGGTGCGTCTGGCACGGGACGGCTTCGATGTCGCCTTCTGCTACCAGTCGAACGAGGCGGCCGCCCTGGAACTGGAGAAGGAGGTCACGGAGACCGGGGCCCGGGTGCTCAGCCGCAAGCTCGACGTCCGTGACGCCGAGGCGGTGCGTGCGCTGGTCGCCGAGACCGAGCAGACCCTCGGCCCGATCGACGCGGCCGTGACCGCCGCCGGGATCACCCGTGACAATCCCCTGCTGCTGATGAAGGACGACGAATGGCATGACGTGCTGGACGTCAACCTCGACGGGGTCTACCACGTCTGCCGCTCCGTGGTGTTCGGCATGATGAAGCGGAAGAGCGGGGTGATCGTCAACATCTCCTCGGTCGCCGGTGTGCACGGCAACGCCACCCAGTCCAACTACTCGGCCTCCAAGGCCGGGATCATCGGCTTCTCCCGGGCCCTGGCCAAGGAGGTCGGACGGTACGGAATCCGCGCCAATGTCGTCGCCCCGGGGTTCATCGACACCGATATGACGTCCGTGCTCACCGGCCAGGTGAAGGACAAGGCACTGGAGTCGGTGCCGCTCGGGCGGCTGGGGCGGGCCGATGAGGTCGCCGACCTCGTGTCGTACCTCGTCTCGGACCGTGCGGCCTATGTCACGGGCTCCGTCGTCCAGATCGACGGCGGCATCACCATCTAGCTTCGCCCCGAACCCAGGAGGTTCCGTTGGCCGTCAAGCCACCGCGCTGGTATTTCTCACTCCGCAGCCCCTATTCCTGGCTCGCCTACCGTGAACTCACCGAGAACGCCCCCGATGTGGCGGACGCGATCGAATGGCGCCCGTACTGGGAGCCGGACGAGGTGAGCGAGGGCATGCTGGCCGACGCCGGGATCCACCTTCCCTATGTCGCGATGTCGAAGGAGAAGCACTTCTACATCCTGCAGGACGTCAAGCGGGCGGCCGTCGAGCGCGGCCTGCGGATGGTCTGGCCGATCGACACCGCTCCCAACTGGGACGTCTCCCATCTCGCCTATCTGGTCGCCGAGGACGCCGGCCGCGGGCGGGACTTCATCGACGCCGTGTACCGGGCCCGCTGGGAGAACGGTATCGACATCTCCGAACGCGCCACCATGGCCGCGATCGGCCATGAACTGGACCTGGACCCCGATGCGTTGTCCGGTGCGGCCGACGATCCGGAGATCCGCCGGCGGGGCATCGAGGCGCTGCGGGCGGTGGACCGCGACGGAGTGTTCGGAGTGCCGTTCTTCATCCACCGGCACGACAAGTTCTGGGGGCTGGACCGGCTCTCGGGATTCGTCGCGAGCGTCCGTGCCAAGACCCGGACCGCCGTTGTCGAACGGCGGGAGAACGACCGCGGGATCGAGCCCGCCCTGCTCGTCCCGGCCGGTGACGCCGGGCACGCCGGTGGCTGCGGCTGACCGGACGTACGCAGAACGACCCTCATAGACCATCGTCGACCCGATAGACCTGTCAGAAAGGCGATCACGCCATGAGCAACCCCTTCGAGGACGAGAACGGCAGCTACTACGTGCTGGTCAACGACGAGCAGCAGCACTCGCTGTGGCCGGCCTTCGCGGAGGTACCCGCGGGCTGGACCGTCGTCCACGGCCAGGACAACCGCCAGGCGTGCCTGGACTACATCAACGAGAACTGGACCGACATGCGGCCCAAGAGCCTGATCGAGGCGATGGGCTGACGCACGCCACGTCCTCCCGTGCCACGGGGCCCGACATCCTGACGTCGGGCCCCGTGGTGTGTGTCCGGCGGGTTGCCGCGTGACATCCGGGCAGCCGCGGTCCGAGAAGGACGATCCGGACTAGTGTTGACACCCTCTTCATCGCACACGGGGGAACGTGCCATGACCTGGCTGGCTACCACCAGCATCGACGACCTGTCCTTCGGGCTGCTGATCGTGCTGATCGCGGTGTCGTCGCTGGGCGTCTTCGTCTTCGGCGTCTCGGCGATCTCCGGCCGGCTGCTCGGCATCCGGGTGGGCCCGCTGCGCGCCCTCGGCGCCGGTCTGGTCGGGCTGGGCGCGATGCTCGCCTTCAAGCCGACCATGCACGACCAGCAGAGCATGGGCGTGCTGTACGGGGTCCAGGTCGGGGTGTCCGTCCTCGCCGCGATGGCCGCCCTGGTGCTGGCCGAGGTCTTTCTGCCGCGCGGCAGCTGGGCCATACCCATGCGGCTGTGGCGCGCGATGCGCAGCCGGCTGCGGCGCACCCGCCGCTATTCGCAGATCAGCCGGATCTTCATGCGCCACGGCCTGAGCCGTCCGCTGCGCAGTCGGCACAGTCTGGAGAGGGCCCTGCGGCCCGGCGAGTTCGGCGAGCGGATGGCCAGGGGGCTGCGGCTGGCGCTGGAGGAGTGCGGCGGGGCCTTCATCAAACTTGGCCAGCTGCTGTCCACCCGGCGCGATCTGCTGCCCCCGCACTTCATCGACGAGCTCAGCCGTCTGCAGAGCGATGTGCCGCCCGCGCCGTGGGGGGACGTGGCGGCGCTGCTGCGTGAGGAGCTGGGCAGGCCGGTGGACGACGCCTTCGAGTGGATCGAGCAGATCCCGCTCGCCGCCGCCTCCATCGCCCAGGTCCACCGCGCCAAGCTGACCGGGGGCCCGGTGGTCGTGGTCAAGGTCCAGCGCCCGGGGATCCGCGAGCGGGTCGAGCGCGACCTGGACATCGTCGTCGCGATCACCCGCAGCCTCCAGCAGCGGTCCCGGTCCTCCCACGCCATGGGGCTGCGGGATCTGGGCGACGGCTTCGCCACGTCGGTGCGGGAGGAGCTGGACTTCCGGATCGAGGCCAACAACGCCGCGGTGGTGGCGGAGTCCTGCGACGGGTACGAGGCGGACGCCCTGGTGCGCGTGCCCCGGGTGTACGAGGAGTTCACCACGGCCAGGGTGCTGGTCCAGGAGTGGCTGGAGGGGGTCACCTTCGACCGCGCCGCGGCCGTCGCGGACCGCAAGGGGCTGGACCGCCGCCAGATCGCCCGGACCGCCTTCGCCTCCATGCTTCACCAGATTCTGCGGGCCGGGGTCTTCCACGCCGATCCGCATCCGGGCAATGTGCTGCTGCTCGACGACGGGCGGATCGGCCTGCTCGACTTCGGCTCGGTGGGCCGTATCGACCCGTCCGTGCGCCATGCCCTGCAGGAGATGCTGGTGGCCGTGGACCGCGGCGACCGGGCCGGGCTGCACGACGCGCTGATGGCCCTGCTCGGCACGAGGGCCACCAGGAGCGAGGACCTCATGCTCAACTCGCTGCTGCTGGAGCGTGAGCTGGGGCAGTTCATGGCCCAGCACCTGGGGGCGGGGGCGCGGCCGGACACCGAGATGTTCACCGCGCTGTTCCAGCTGCTCGCCCGGTTCGGACTGGCCGTGCCGCCGGAGGTGGCCGCCGTCTTCCGGGCCCTGGCGACCATCGAGGGCACCCTGGGCCGGGTCAGCCCCGACTTCAACATGATCGACGAGGCCCGGGCGATTGCCGTGGACCTCCTCACCGACCGGCTGCGTTTCCGTGCCACGGGCACGGGGAGCGAAGAGGAGGGCGCGGGGATGGCGTCCGGGTTCTCGTCCCTGGCGCGGGGCGCGGCCCATGAGTTCCTGTCCGCGTTGCCGATGCTGCGGCGGCTGCCCCGGAGGGCGGAGCGGATCAGCGCGTCGCTGGAGGAGGGGCGGTTCACAGTCCGGGTGCGGGTGCTCGCCGACGAGCGGGAGCGGCGCTTTGTCTCCGGGCTGATCCACCAGTTGACGGTCACGCTGCTGGCGGCCTGCACGGGGCTGATGGGGGTGGTCCTGGTGGTGTTCGGCACCGGGCGCGGGCCCCAGGTCACCGCGGAGGTGGAGCTGTTCCCGCTGCTCGGCTATCAGGTGCTCGCGGTCAGCGCGATCCTCATGCTGCGCGCCCTCTACACGGCGATACGCCGGCCCGGCACCCACGACACGTTCTAGCATCCGGGGCGCGTCCGGGGCCGGGGCGAACCCCGGCCGAGGCGGTACGTGACACCCGGCGGGCACATCCGTGGACCGGCTCCTGGGCGGAGCCGGTCCGGATTCCTCAGCCCTCGCCGACCAGCAGGGGCTTTTCCCGCATGGTCCAGCCGTTGGCGTCCAGCACCCGCCGTACGCCCGCGACGGAGGTCGATTCCACGAGGAGTTCGACCAGGCCGCTCGGCTGGTCGAGGGAGTGCTCGATGCGCACGTCCTCGATGTTGACCCCGGCTTCCCCGACGGTGGAGAACAGCCGGGCCAGCGCTCCTGGCTGGTCCGGGACGGCCACCGGGATCGCCACGTACTCGGCGGGCTGCGAACGCTGTTTGTGCGGTACGCGGGCGTGGCCCCGATTGCCGCGCCGCAGCAGCTCCTGGAGATCGGCGGCGGCCGCCCGGCGCGCCTCGGACTCCGCGCCGGGCAGCGCCCGCAGGACGGCGATCAGCCGCTCCAGGTCCTTGGCGAAGCCGTCGAGGACGTCGGCCACCGCGTCGGCGTTCGCGGTCAGGATGTCGCTCCACAGGGCGGGTTCGCCCGCCGCGATGCGGGTGACGTCCCGTAGTCCCTGTCCCGACACCCGGATGTGCTCGGCCTCGGCGTGCTCCAGCCGGGCCGCCATCATCGAGGCGACCAGATGCGGGGCATGCGAGGTCAGGGCGACGGCGCGGTCGTGGGCGTCGGTGTCCATCAGGACGGGGACGCCACCGCACAGCGAGACCAGCTCCAGCCCCCGGTTGAGGGCCGAGCGGTCGGTGAGGGGCGAGGGGGTCAGCACCCAGGGGCGGCCCTCGAAGAGGTCGGCGCGGGCCGCCAGCGGCCCGGAGCGCTCGGCGCCGGCCAGCGGATGTCCGCCGATGTAGCGGGACGGATCGCCGCCGGCCGCGCGGACCTCCTCGTGCGGCCGCACCTTGACGCTGGCCACATCGGTGTAGGTGTGTGCCAGCCCGTCCCGCTGACAGCGGGCCAGCACGGTGCCGATGCTCGCGGGCGGCACCGCCAGGACGGCGAGGTCCACCTGCCCGGCGGGCATCTCCAGCGAACCGGCCCCCAGGGCCTCGGCGGTCCTGGCGGCCGTGGTGTCGGCGTCGTCCAGGTACACCAGGACGCCCCGGCGGCTCAGGGCGAGGGCGATGGACGTGCCGATCAGCCCGGTTCCGACGACGACGGCGGTTCTCATGTGTCACGTCCCGGTGTGGGTCCGGTGGCGCCGGAGCGCTCGATCTCCGCCCGGAGGAAGGCGGCGAACCGCCCGATGCCCTCCTCGATCTCCGCGGGGCTCAGATAGCTGAAGGAGAGCCGGATCGACCGCTCGCCGCCGGGGCCCGGGTAGAAGTAGGCCATCGGGGTCCAGATGACGCCGTGGTCCTCGGCCGAGCGCAGCAGCGCGGCGTTGTCGGCGGGGAACGGCACCCGGACGGTGAGGAAGAAGCCGCCGCTGGGCCGGTTCCAGCCGATGCCGAGCCGGTCGCGGACGTCTTCGGGGAAGTGGCGGTCCAGTTGCTCCAGGGTGACGCGGAGCGCCTCGCCGTAGTGCTTGGCGGGCACCGCGTTGCGTTCGGTGAGCCGGCCGCCGCAGGCCAGCAGGGCACCGGCGACGGCCGCCTGGCTCAGCGCCGGGGTGTTCACCGTCACCATGCTCTTGATCTTGGCGAGTTCGTCGGCGAGCAGTGTCTCGGCCCCCGACGGATCCCGCACGGGCTGGTCCGCCACGACGAATCCGACGCGGGCGCTGGGGAAGACCGACTTCGCGTACGACCCGAGGTGGATCACCCGTCGCGCAGGGTCCATCGACTTCAGGGTGGGCAACTGGACGCCGGGGCTGACCAGCCGGTACGGGCTGTCCTCGAGGATGAGCAGATCGTGCCGGGCGGCCAGCTCCAGCAACTCCTCGCGGGCGCGCCGGGACATGGTGTTGCCCGACGGGTTCGAATGGTCCGGCACCACGTAGAAGGCGCGTGGGCGGCGGCCCCGGGCTCGCTCGGCGAGGACGGCGGCCTCCACATCGGCCACGTCCAGACCGTCGGCCCGCTCCTCGACGGGGTGCACGGGCACCTGCAGCAGACTGGCGGCTCCGGTGATGCCCACGTAGCAGGGGCTGGCGACCAGCAGGACGTCCGCGGGGTCCGCGAAGAGCGCGCGCAGGGTCAGCAGCATCCCCTCCTGGGCGCCCACCGTCACCACGATCGCCTCCGGCGCGGTGTCGATGCCCTCGTCGGCGCGGAGCGAGTCGCGGATCAGTCCGCGGATCTGGCCCGCGGTCGGGCCGTACTGGTACAGCGCGGTGCGGATGGCGTGATCCGAGGCGCCGTCCGCGGCCAGGTGGTCGAGGTAGCGGCGGATGTGATCGAGGATCTCGTCCTTGTCGAAGAACTCCTCGTACGGCCTTCCGGGGGCGAAGGAGACCACGTCCGGGAAGCGGCCGGTGATCTCGTTCAGGAAGTTCATGGTGTCCAGCACCGGGTCGGACACGCTGCGGTGCAGGTCCTGCTTGCGCAGCCCGGTCGCGGCGGTGTTCCCGGGCACGGCCGGCAGCGCCGCGTCCGTCACGCCGCGGTGCGGAGCCTCCCCGGTCAGCAGCGAGGCGTCCGCGTCGGCGACGGTGGCGGTGCCGGTCAGCGTCATGGCCTCCGACAGCTCCTCGAGGACCAGGTCCAGGACGCCCGCCGCGCCGTCGCCGCCCGCCACGGCCAGCCCGTGCAGCACCGGGCGGCCCAGCAGCACGGCGTCCGCCCCCAGGGCGAGAGCGCCGAGGACGTCCCGGCCGCGGCGGACGCCGCCGTCCAGGAGCAGGGGGCAGCGGCCGTCCACGGCGGCGGCGACCGGGGCGAGCACGTCCAGGGTGGCCGGTGCCCCGTCCAGCTGCCGTCCGCCGTGGTTGGAGACCACGATGCCGTCCACACCGGCGTCGATCGCGCGCCGGGCGTCCTCGGCGGTCATGACGCCCTTGACCAGTACGGGCAGTTGGCTGACCGAGCGCAGCCAGGCGATGACCGACCAGTCGAGCGAGGGGTCGAGGCCGGTGCGGCCGTGCTCGGACGGGGACGAGTAATCGGCCTGGTCCGCGGGCAGGTTGGCGGGCACGATATGCGGAGGCAGCCGGAAGTCGTTGCGCAGGTCGCGCAGCCGGCGGCCGAGCCGCGGTGTGTCGACGGTCAGGACCAGGGCCTCGAAGCCCGCGGCCGCCGCGTGCTCGATGAGCCGACGGGTCGTGTCGCGGTCGCGGAAGCAGTAGACCTGGAGCCACAGGGGCGAGGCGGCGGCCGCGGCGATCTCCCGATAGGTCCGCCCGGCGAAGGTGCTCACCACGAGCGGGAGGCCGGCCGCGCCCGCGGCCCGCGCGGTGGCCGTCTCGCCCTCGGGGTGCATCAGCGTGTGGTAGGCCATGGGCGCCACGGCCACCGGCGCCCCCCACCGGCGTCCCAGGATCGTGGTGGACGGGTCGCACTCACCCGTCCCGGTCAGGACCCGGGGGCTCAGCCGGATGCGGTCGAACGCCGCCAGGTTGGCGGCGAGCGTCCGTTCCTCCCCGGCCCCGCCCTCGATGAAGTCCCAGACCGCCGGGTCCAGTCGGGTGCGCGCCCGCTCGGCGTACTCCTCGAGGGACAGCGGCGGCCGGGAGCCGCCGGAGGGGGCCGTGCGGCCGGTCACGAGGTGGCCGCCCGGGCGCGCTCGACGGCCTCGTACAGCGCGCGGATGTTGGAGCTTCCGAAGCCCTGGGCCCCGTGGCGCTGGATGAGTTCGAAGAACAGGGTGCGCCGCTCGTAGGGCGAGCGGGTGAAGAGCTGCAGCAGGTAGCCCCACTCGTCGCGGTCGGCGAGCACATTGGTCTTGCGCAGATCGGCGATCGCCTCGTCGAGGTTGTCGATCCGCTCGGCGAGGGCGTCGTAGTAGGTGCCGGGCGTCTGCAGGAACTCGACGCCCCGGCTCTCGAATTCCAGAACGGCCGGGATGATCTCGTCCACGAGGAACGCCAGGTGCTGCACCCCCGGGCCGCCGTTGCGCTCCAGGAATTCGTCGATCTGGCCCGGCTTCTTGGTGCTGTCGGGCTCGATGATGGTGAAGGTGATCCCGGCCGAGGGGCTGCGCACCACGATGGAGTCCATGGCCTGTTCGCCGACGGCGACGTATTCGCTGGAGTACTCCTCGAAGCCGAATCCGTCGATGTAGTAGCGGACCGTGTCGTGCAGGGTGCCGCCCTCCAGGCAGACCGCGATGTGGTCGAGCAGCCGCAGTTCGGTCGTGGTGCCGTCCTGGGCGGCGCGCTCGGGCGAGGCGATCCAGTCCCGGCCCGGGGGCAGCGCGTGCGGGCGGCCCGCGGAGCGCTTGAGGAGGGTGTGGCGGACGGCGCCGAAGCCGGAGACGGCGGGACCGGCCGGGTTGCCGGAGGTCAGATCGCGGGCCCCGGCGGCCAGGGCGCCCTCCCGGGCCGCGAGGGGGTCCTCGCAGGCGAAGGCGATGTCGGCGATGCCGTCACCGTGCGCCGCCAGGAAGTCGGCCGTGCCCGCTCCCGAGGTGATGACGAGCTGGATGTCCTGCTGGCGGAGGAGTATCGAATCCAGCGCTCCGGTCCGGCACCGGGCCTTTTCCTGGAAACCCATGCTGGACACGAAATAGTCCGTGGTTTTCCGCTGATCGCTGGTGTAGATCTCGATGTACTCGACGTCATACGCGGTCACGATGCTCCCCATCCGACGATTGCCTCGCCACACGTGTGTGTGCAACTCGTGGAATCGCACGCTACCGGCCCGGGGGAGCGTCGCCATGGGCCGCCAAGAATTCTTCTATAGCCGGAAAGACGCGGGTGCGGCATTTTTGCGGAAGGCGGCGGAGAGCGGACCGCCAAGAAGGCCCGCCGACCGCGTCAATCGCCTCTTTTCGGACGGTCGACGATGATCGCGAAGACGGTCGGCGGACCCTGGCAACGGCTTATTCGATTCTCTTCATTTGAACGCTTTGCGGCGCACCGCGGATGCGGGGGACTGACAGGATCATGGCATGGGGCTCCCCGCGCCCGGCTCCTCCCGCGGAGGCAATCCAACAGGCCGTCGGGTGGAGCCCCCCTTCGCTCTCTCCTCCGTCCGGATGACCACCGGGAAACCCTCCGCGGGAACTCGATAGAAATCCTTGAAGTGCGCCGGGGAAGCGCGGAAAACACTGCTATCAACGGGTCGGAGACGTCGTTCACCCACCGCGTCCGCGACATGCGTCCCGGGCCGATTGAGAGGACCCGACACATGGCCGAGGAGACCAGCCGGACACCGGAGCTGCTGGGTGAGGACTTCATCCGCGACCCGTACCCGGTGTACGCCCGGCTCCGCGAGCAGGCCCCGGTGGCGCGGGTGGTGCTCGGCGGGGCACCGATGTGGCTGGTGCTCCGCCATGAGGCGGCGCGCGCCGCGCTGACCGATCCGAACCTGCACAAGGACCCCGAGCGCTGTGCCCGGCTGGCCGCCAAGCACGCGGGCGTCGACCCCGTCGAGCAGCCCGCCGCGAAGTCGCCCGGACAGCGGATGCTGGTGGAGCACATGCTGGGCATGGACCCGCCCCACCACACCCGGCTGCGCAAGCTGGTGGCCAAGGCGTTCACCGCACGGCAGATCCAGGCGCTCCGGCCGCGGATCGAGCACACGGTCGGCGCTCTGCTCGACGACGTCGCCGGGCAGGGCGAGGTGGATCTGCTGAAGGTGTTCGCCTTCCCGCTGCCGCTCACCGTGATCTCCGAGATGATCGGCGTGCCCGAGGCCGACCAGGCCGCCTTCGGAGCCTGGTCCAACGCGCTGACCGTGGCCGTCCAGCCGCAGGAGATGCACCGCATCGCCGACGAGATGGCGGAGTACCTCACCGGGCTGATCGCCGCCAAGCGGGCCGCCCCGGCCGACGACCTGATCAGCGGGCTGATCCAGGCGCGGGACGACGAGGACCGGCTCAGCGAGAACGAGCTGGTGTCGATGGTCTTCCAGCTCCTGGTGGCCGGATACGAGACGACCGCGCATCTGATCGGCAACGGGATACTCGCCCTGCTGCGCCACCCCGACCAGCTCGCCGCCCTGCGCGCGGACCGGTCGCTGCTGCGGGGCGCGGTCGAGGAGTTCTGCCGCTACGACAATTCGCTGCACCTGAACACGCTCTCGGTGACCACGGAACCGGCGGAGATCGCCGGTGTCCGCGTCCCGGCCGACGAGTTCGTCATCGTCTCGCTCGGCTCGGCCAACCACGACCCCGAACGCTTCGAGGACCCCGAGCGGTTCGACATCCGCCGGGAGGCAGGCGGCCAGCTGGCCTTCGGCCACGGCATCCACCACTGCATGGGCGCGCCCCTCGCACGACTGCAGACCGAGATCGCCGTCGGCGCGCTCCTCGACCGTTTCGCGCGGATCGAACTGGCCGTGGCGCCGAAGGAGTTGCGCCGCGAGATGAACCTGACCCGGGGGCTGGAGTCACTGCCCGTCCGGCTCGGCTGAGCGAGACGGACCGGACCGGCGTACCGGCCGATGAAGAGGAGTCTGATGGATATCGCAATCTCCGCGGCTGGTCTGCGGAAGCGCTACGGCGACAACGAGGTGCTGGGCGGCATCGACCTGTCCGTCGAGGCGGGCACGGTGTACGGGCTCCTGGGCCCCAACGGCGCCGGCAAGACGACCACGGTGCGGATACTGTCGACGCTGATCGAGCCCGATGAGGGCACCGCGACCGTGGCGGGCCACGACGTGCTGAGCCAGGCCCACGAGGTGCGCCGCAGCATCGGGCTGACGGGTCAGTACGCGGCGCTGGACGGCGAGTTGACCGGCCGCGAGAACCTGGTGCTGATGGGCACGCTGCTGCACCTGGGCCGCAAGCGGGCCCGGTCCCGCGCCGATGAGGTGCTGGAGATGTTCGACCTCACCGGCGCCGCCGACCGGGTCGTCAAGACCTACTCGGGCGGTATGCGCCGCAGGCTGGACCTGGGTGCCAGCCTGATCGGGAGCCCGCCGGTGATCTTCCTGGACGAGCCGTCCACGGGGCTGGACCCGGTCAGCCGGAACGCGCTGTGGGACATGGTGCGCAAACAGGTCGCCGAGGGGGTCACCGTGCTGCTGACCACCCAGTATCTGGAGGAGGCCGACCAGCTCGCCCATCGCATCGCCCTGATCGACAAGGGGCTGGTGGCGGCGGAGGGCACGCCCGACGAGCTGAAGAAGAAGGTCGGCGGCGAGCGGCTGGAGATCACCGTACGGACCACCGAGATGGTGGAGACCGCCCGGGCCGCGCTGGCCCGGATCTCCGCACGGGGCTCCGCCCCGCCGGTCGTCGACGAGAGCGGGATGCGGGTGTCGGTCGCGCTGGAGACCGGTATCGCCGGTGTCTCCGCGGCGGCGTCGGAACTCCAGGGGGCCTCGGTGGAGGTGGTCGACTTCCTCGTTCGGCGCCCCTCGCTGGACGACGTGTTCCTGGAGCTGACCGGAGCCGGACCCGAGGCCGAACTGGAGACGACGAGCCGATGACCACCTATGTCCTGAGCGACGCGCTCGCCCTGGCGGGCCGCCACATACGGCATCTGAAGCGGGCACCGCAGCGGATCCTCAGCATCACCCTGATGCCGATCATGTTCGTGTTCCTCTTCGGCTACCTCTTCGGCAGTTCGATGAACGTGCCGGAGGGCGACTACCACGAGTACATCATGGCGGGCATCTTCACCCAGATGATGCTGGCCGGCGTCATCAACACCGGTGTGGGGGTGGCCGAGGACCTCTCCAACGGCCTGGTGGACCGGTTCCGTTCGCTGCCCATGGGCAAGGGCTCGGTGCTGCTCGGCCGGACCCTCTCCGATGTGGTGCTCAACGCGATCTCCTGTCTCGCGATGCTCTCCGTCGGCCTGCTCATCGGCTGGCGCATCCACGGCGGGCCGCTCAAGGCCCTCGCGGGCTTCGGTCTTCTGCTGCTGCTCGGCTACGCCACGGCGTGGCTCGGCTCGCTCATCGGACTGCTGCTGCGCGATCCCCAGGCGGTCAACTCGGTGGCCATGGTGATCACCATGCCGCTCACCTTCCTGTCGGCGACCTTCTACCCGGCCCAGAACCTGCCGGGCTGGGTGCGTCCGGTGGCCGAGTGGAACCCGGTGACCACCCTGACCACCGGGATGCGCGAGCTGTGGGGGAACCCCACGGGGAACGGCGCCGACCCGGCGTTCCCGCTGCGGCATCCGGTGGCGGCGTCGCTGATCATGGTGGTGGTCCTGCTGGCCGTCGTGGTCCCGCTGGCCAACCGGGCCTACGAGCGGGCCGCCGCACGCTGACCCGCGGCCGTGGGACGCCGAGAAGCGAAGCCCGGACGACCGAGCGGTCGTCCGGGCTTCGGCCTGCCCCCGCCGGGGGAGCGCCGCCGGGTCAGCTCCCCAGACGCGCACGCCAGGTGTCATGGAGGCGGGCCAGGTGCTCGAAGCCGCCGACCACCACATCGGTCGGCACACCGAAGTCCACCAGACAGGCGACCTCGTCCACCCCCGCGTCCTTGAGCTGTTTGAGCATCGCCATGCAGTCGTCGACGGTGCCGAACATCCCGCTGGTCTCGAAGTACCGGTCGAACGCCTGGGCCACGAGGAACTGACGGTCCTCCGGGCCCATGCTCTTCAGCTCCCGGGACATGTCCGCGCCCTGGGCGCCCGCCGCCTCGGCCGCCTTGATCAGCAGGTCGAAGGAGCTGGCCAGGTAGCGGGAGAACGGCTCGCGCACGGTCTCCCGCACGGCGTCGCGGTCGGTGCCGACGAAGGTGTGCACCATCAGGGCCACATGCCCCTGCCCGGCCGAGGCGCCCTGGTGCTCCCGGTACGCCCGGCGGTACTCGGCGATGCGCTGCGCGAGGACGTCGACCTCCTGGCCGAGCAGATGGGTCAGCATGCCCATCCCGTTCTCACCGGCCAGGGTGAACGTCGCCGGGGTGCCACCGCTGGTCAGCCACATCGGCAGTTCGGGCTGGACGGGCGGCGGGAACATGGTCAGCTCCACCGTCTCGCCCGCCCCGTCGGTCAGGGACACGCTCTCCCGCTTCCAGAGCCGGCGGATGGTGTCGACCGTCTCCATCAGCCCGGACTTGCGGGTCTCGTAGTTCTCCGGGCGGAGCGCGAAGTCCGCGGCGTGCCAGCCCGAGGCGAGTGCCACCCCGGCCCGGCCACCCGACAGGTTGTCGACGACCGACCACTCCTCGGCGATCCGCATCGGATGGTGCAGCGGCGCCACGACGCTTCCGGCGCGCACCGCCACCCGTTTGGTGACCGCCGCCACCGCGGCGCCGGTCACCGAGGGGTTCGGGTAGAGCCCGCCGAACGGATGGAAGTGGCGCTCGGGGGTCCACACCGCGGTGAAGCCGTTGTCATCGGCGAACCGGGCGCCGTCCAGCAGCAGCCGATAGCGGTCGCGCTCCTCGGTGTCGTTGTTGGCGAAGTAGAACAGGCTGAAATCCATGAGTCCTCCGGAAAGCGAAAGAAAAGCGCCCGGGGCGCGCTGACGGCGGGTCCCGGGCGGTGTCGCTGCTGTGCGCCGTTTCAGAAACGCACCGGCAGGTCGATCATCGGGCGGACCATCAGTCCGGGCCGATAACGCACCTCCGAGGGGTGCACGGCCAGCCGGATGCCGGGAAAGCGTTCATAGACCCGTCGAATCGCCAACTCGGTGAGCGCCTTGGACATATGGGAGCCCAGGCAGTAGTGGATTCCATATCCGAAGCTCACATGCGCGGGCTTGGGGCGGGTGATGTCCAGCTCCGCGGCACGGTCGGCGAAGGCGTGCGGATCGTGGTTCGCCCCGGCCAGCGAAATGATGATGATCTCGTCCTTGGGGATCTTCACCCCGCACAGTTCGACCGGCTCCAGCGTGACCCGCTGCAGGGAGTTGATCAGCGGGTTGGTGAACCGCAGCAGCTCCTCGACCGCGTTGGGCAGCAGACTCCAGTCGGCCCGGATCTTGTCGGCCTCGCCGGTATGGGTGAGCAGTGCCGCGAAGGAGCCGTTGAGCAGGCTGGTCGTGGTGTCGTTGCCGCCGGTCATCAGGGCGAACGCGGTGGACAGCGCCTCCGCGGCGGTCAGCCGCTTGTCCTCGTCGGCGTGGACCAGCGCGGAGATCAGATCGTCCTGCGGGGTCCGCTGTTTGGTGGCGATCAGCGCCTTGAGGTAGTCCGACAACTGCCGGGTGTGCTCGGCGATGATGCCCGTCGGATCGCTGGCGTCCACCCGGCGCAGGGTGTTCGTCCACACCAGGAACCGCGGCCAGTCGGCGTCGGGCACGCCCATGAGCTGCGCGATGGTGATGATCGGAAGCGGCTCGTTGAGCCCGGAGACCAGGTCCCGGTTGCCCGTCCGGACCATCTCGTCGAGCAGGTCGTCGACCACCTTCTCCCAGCCGTCGCGCAGCCCCCTGACCCGCTTGGGGGTGAAGGCGAAGGTGAGCGCCTTGCGCAGCGGGGTGTGGCGCGGCGGATCGGAGTTGGCGAGGTGGTTGCTGATCTCGTCGGCGGGCTTGATCTCCTGGCCGAGCTGCTTGCCCAGCGCGGCGTAGAGCTTGCCGATGTCCCGGCCGAGCCGGGGGTCGGAGAGCGCGTCGCGGACGTCGTCGTAGCGGCTCACCACCCAGGCCCGTACCCCGTCCGGGGTCTCCACCCGGCACACCGGCTGTTCCGCGCGCAGCTGGGCGAGGAAGGGATAGGGGTCCTGTGTGTACTCGTCGCTGAACATCCAGTAGCGGGACAGCGTGCCGGTGTTGGTCACCAGTACTCCCTGAAGTCGCGGTGCGGGTGGCGGGCCCGCGGGCGCTTGACGGCACGCGGCCGAACCGATGACAGCACGGCCGGACCGGGTCGGTCAGCGGCAGTGCGAATTCTTCGAAGTGGGCTGCTTCAGCGCCACGCGGCGCGCAAAACGAAGTTTTTGCAGCGCCGTTGCCGGGCGGACCGGCCGGAGATGAAACTCGGCGAATCCAGGCTGGTGGCAGGCGACCGAGCCCTTGTCGGCGACCCCGGAATGACGAGTGGAGATTTCCATAATGACGCGAGCAGCCATCGACGACGTCCTTCCGCTGTGGCCACTGCAGGAAGGTCTGCTGTTTCAGACCCTGTACGGGGAGCAGAAACTCGATGTCTACGTCGCCCAGATCCTGATCGACCTCGACGGCCCCCTGGACGCCGGGGCCATGCGCGACTCGGTGGCCGCCTTGCTGCGCCGGCACCCCCACCTGCGGGCCAGTTTCCGGTACGAGAAGCTGAGCCGGCCGGTGCAGGTGATTCCGCGGGAAGTCCCGGTGCCCTGGCGGGAGTTCGATCTCACCGGGCTCGACGAGCCGGCCCGGGAGCGGGAGCTGGAGCGGCTCGCCGCCGAAGAGGCGGCGCACCGGTTCGACCTGGGGGCCGGGCCGTTGCTGCGCTTCACGTTGATCAAGCTGGGGCCGCGCACCAGCCGGCTGATGTTCAACTCGCACCACATCCTGCTCGACGGGTGGTCCACCGCCCAGCTCATGTTCGAGCTCTTCGAGATCTACCACCGTCGCGGCGACGGCTCGGGCCTGCCGCCGGTGACGCCGTACCGCGAAGCCTTGAGCTGGCTGGAACGGCAGGACCGGGCGGCGGCGGAGAACGCCTGGCGCACCGTGCTCGCCGAGGTGGAGGAGCCCACGCTGATCGCGCCCGGCGACACCGGGGCGCGGATCGCGCCGGCCGAGCAGGTGATCACCATGCCCGATGAACTGGCCGCCCGGGTGCGGGAGACCGCCCGGCGCAACGACCTCACGCTGAGCGCGGTGTTCCAGGGCTGCTGGGCGCTGCTGCTGGGGCAGTTGACCGGCCGTGACGACGTGGTGTTCGGCTCGACCGTATCGGTGCGCCCCGCCGAGCTGGCCGGCGCGGACCAGATGGTCGGCCTGTTCATCAACTCGGTGCCCGTCCGGGTGCGGATGCGCCCGCAGGAGAGCCTGCTGTCCCTGCTGACCGGGGTGCAGCGGCAGGCGGCCGGAATGGTCGAACACCACCACCTCAGCCTTCCGGACATCCAGCGGGCCGCCGGGCACGGCACCCTGTTCGACACGCTCACCGTCACCGAGAACTACCCCATGGGCGGGGACGACCTGCCCGAGCTGCCCGGTGACCTCACGCTGACCGGCGCCAAGGGCACCGACGCCAACCACTACCCGCTGAGCATCGCGGCGCTGCCGGGCGACGGGCTGCGGCTGCACTTCGGCTACCGGCAGGAGCTCTTCACCCGCGAGGACATCGAGGTGCTCGGCGAACGCTTCCGCCGGCTCTTCGCGGCCTTCGCGGCCGACCCGGAGCAACTGATCGGCCGACTGCCCCTGCTGAGCGACGCCGAGTCGAGGCGCATGCTCGCCCTGGGCATGCCCGCACAGCCGCTGCCGGGCGGTGACGTCATCCCCGCGCTCTTCGCCGAACAGGTACGGCTTCATCCGGACGCCGTCGCCCTGATCCACGAGGACACCACCCTCTCCTACGCCGAACTGGACCGCCGCGCCAACCGCCTGGCCCGCACCCTGATCGAGCGGGGCGCGGGGCCGGAGCGGGTCGTCGCGCTCGCCCTGCGGCGCTCTCCCGAGCTGGTCGTCGCCATGCTGGCGGTGCTCAAGGCGGGCGCGGCCTATCTGCCGGTGGACATCTCCTATCCGGCCGACCGGATCGCCTATCTGCTCACCGACTCCGACCCGGCGCTGGTCCTGGCCACCGCCGCGTCGGCAGAGGTGATTCCGGACGGCTGCGCCGCGCCGCGGGTGCTGCTGGACGACCCGGCCACCGTCCGCGAGACCGACGCGAGGCCGGACACCGATATCGAGCCGGGCGAGCGGCGGGGGGCGACGGCGCCCGCCAACCCCGCCTACGTCATCTACACCTCCGGTTCCACCGGCCGTCCGAAGGGCGTCATGGTGACGCACTCCGGTCTCGCCGGTCTGGTCGCCACCCATGTCGAGCGGTTCGAGGTGGGGCCCGGCAGCCGGGTGCTGCAGTTCTCCTCACCCAGCTTCGACGCCGCCGTCTGGGAGACCTACACCGCCCTGCTCACCGGCGCCGCGCTGGTGCTCGCCCCCGCGACACGGCTGCGGCCCGGCCGGGCGCTGGTCGACCTGGTCGCCGAGCACCAGGTGACGCACGCGCTCATCCCGCCCGCCGCGCTGGCCGTGCTCACCGAGGGCGATCTGCCGTCGATACGCCTGCTGGTGGTCGGCGGCGAGGCGTCCGCGCCGGAGCTGGTCGAGGCGTGGTCCGGCGACCGGACGATGATCAACGCCTATGGGCCGACCGAGAGCACCGTCTGCGTCACCCTCAGCGAGCCGCTCTCCGGCGCGGTGGCGCCGCCCATGGGCACCGCCCTCGGCACCGCGCGGCTGCGGGTGCTCGACGGTGCGCTGCGGCCGGTGCCGCCGGGTGTCACCGGGGAGCTGTACGTCTCCGGCCCCTGCCTGGCGCGCGGTTATCTGAACCGGCCCGGCGTGACCGCCGAGCGCTTTGTCGCCGATCCGTATCCGGGCGGCGGGACACGGATGTACCGCACCGGTGACCTGGTGCGCTGGAACACCGAGGGCGACCATCCCGTGCTGGAGTTCGCCGGCCGGGCCGACGACCAGGTCAAGATCCGCGGATTCCGGATCGAGCTGGGGGAGATCGAGTCGGTCCTGGCCGCGCACGAGCGGATCGACCGTGCGGTGGTCGTGGTGCGTGAGCCGACCCCGGGCGACAAGCGGCTCGTCGCCTATCTGGTGCCGGTGAGCGGCGGAGAGGTGCCCGCCCCCACCGTGCTGCGCGAACACGTGGGCGCCTCGCTGCCCGAGTACATGGTGCCCGGCGCGTTCGTCCCCCTGGACGCGCTGCCGCTGACCCCCAACGGCAAACTGGACCGCAAGGCACTGCCCGAGCCCGGCGCGGCCGGGCCGGCCGGGCGCGGTCCGCGTACCCCGCAGGAGGAGATCCTGTGCGCGCTGTTCGCGGAACTGCTCGGTGTGGCCGAGGTGGGGGTGGACGACGACTTCTTCGACCTCGGCGGCCACTCGCTGCTGGCCACCCGGCTGGTCACCAGGACCCGCGCGGTCTTCGGCGAGGAGCTGTCGCTGCGCGCGGTGTTCGAGACGGCCACGCCCGCCGGGATCGCCCGTCGGCTGCACCAGGCCGTGGACGGCCGGCCCGCGCTGGAGGCGGGGCCGCGTCCCGAGCGGGTACCGCTGTCCTTCGCCCAGCGCCGGCTGTGGTTCCTGGACCGGTTCGACGGCGCCAAGCCGATCTACAACGTCCCGCTCACCGTGCGGCTGACCGGGGAACTGGACCTGGACGCGCTGCGCCATGCCTTCGGGGACGTCCTGGCCCGGCACGAGAGCCTGCGGACGGTCTTCCCGGACGTGGACGGCGACCCGTACCAGCGGGTGCTGGATCCCGCGGCGGCCGAACTCGACCTGTCCCTGGTGGATCTGAGCGCGGCACCGGAGCGGCTGGAGGAGGCACTGAAGGAGGAGTCGGCCGCCGGGTTCCGGCTGGCCGACGAACTCCCGCTGCGGGTGCGCGTCTTCCGCACCGGCGACCGTACGTACGTCCTGCTCGTGGTGATGCACCACATCGTCGGGGACGGCTGGTCGCTGGGCGTCTTCGGCCACGACCTCTCGCTCGCCTACGCGGCCAGGCTGAAGGACGCCGCTCCGTCGTGGGAGCCGCTGCCCGTGAGTTACGTGGACTACACGCTGTGGCAGCAGCGCGTACTGGGTGAGGAGGCGGACGAGAACAGCGCGATCGCGAAGCAGTTCGCCTACTGGTCGGATGCCCTGGCCGGGATCCCCGACGAGCTCAACCTCCCGGTGGACCGGCCGCGCCCCGCGGTGGCGAGCTACGCGGGCGACACCGTGACCTTCCACCTCCCCGAGGAGCTGCACAAGCGGCTGCTCACCATCGCCCGCACCTCCCAGGCCAGCCTGTTCATGGTGGTCCAGGCCGGTCTTTCGGTGCTGTTGTCGCGGTCCGGCGCGGGCACCGACATCCCCGTGGGCACGCCGATCGCCGGTCGCACCGACGACGTCCTCGACGGACTGGTCGGATTCTTCCTCAACACGCTGGTGCTGCGCACCGACACCTCCGGCAACCCGACCTTCCGCGAGCTGGTCCAGCGGGTGCGGGAGACCGACCTGGCCGCGTACGCCAACCAGGACGTGCCGTTCGAGCGGCTGGTCGAGCAGCTCAATCCCGAGCGCTCCCTGGCGCGCCACCCGCTGTTCCAGGTGATGTTCACCGTGCAGAACAACCGCCCGGCCGAGCTCGTGCTGCCGGGCCTGCGGGTGGACCCGTACGACCACCTCGGCGACATGGCCAAGTTCGATCTGTTCGTCGGGCTGATGGAGCGGCGCACACCCGACGGCGCACCGGACGGTATGGCCGGGTGGATCGAGTACAGCACCGATCTGTTCGACCGGGAGACGGTCCAGCGGCTCGCCGACCGCCTGATCCGGGTGCTGGCCGGGGCGGCCGAGGACCCGAAGCGGCCGATCGGCGCCCTTGACCTGCTCGACCCGATCGAGCGGCACCGCCAGCTCACCACCTACAACGACACCGGGCACCAGCTCGACGGGGCCTTCCTCCCGGAACTGCTCGAGCGGCAGGCACACGCGCTGCCGGACGCCCCGGCCGTGGTGCACGGCGACACGCGGATGTCGTACGCCGAGCTGAACGCGGCGGCGAACCGGCTGGCACATGTGCTCATCTCACGGGGCATCGGACCGGAGAACACGGTCGGCATCGCGCTGCCGCGCTCGGCGGAGCTGCTGGTGGCGGTGTGCGCGGTGCTCAAGACCGGAGCGGCCTATCTGCCCATCGACCCGGAGTACCCGGCCGAGCGCGTCTCCTTCATGCTGGCCGACGCGGCGCCCTCGCTGGTGCTGACCAGGAACGGGGTGCTGCCGGGCGGCCACCGGGCCCCGGTCCTCGCCCTCGACACACCGCAGGCCGCCGCCCTCCTGGCCGGCCAGGCGGAGACCGACCCCACCGACGCCGATCGCACCCGCCCGCTCCACCCGGCCGCCCCGGTCTACGTCATCTACACCTCCGGCTCCACCGGCCGCCCCAAGGGCGTCGTGATGCCCGCGGGTGCCATGGCCAACCTGGTCGCCTGGCACCACGGTGAGATCGGCGGCGGCGCCGGGACGCGGGTCGCGCAGTTCACCGCGATCAGCTTCGACGTCTCCGCCCAGGAGATCCTGACCACCCTGCTCACCGGCAAGACGCTGGTGGTCCCGGACGACGCGGTGCGCCGCGACGCCGCCGCCCTCACCCGGTGGCTGGAGGAGCACCGGATCAACGAGCTGTACGCCCCCAACCTGGTGGTGGACGCCGTCGCGGAGGCCGCCCTCGAGAGCGGTGCCGCCCTCGGCGAGCTGCGGGTGATCGCCCAGGCGGGCGAGGCGCTGGCGCTCACCCCGCGGCTGCGCGCCTTCTGCGCCGAACGCCCGTGGCTGCGGCTGCACAACCACTACGGCCCCACCGAGAGCCATGTGATCACCGCCACCACCCTGCCCGCCGACCCGGCGGAGTGGCCCGCCGCGGCGCCCATCGGGCGCCCGGTGTGGAACGACCGGGTCTACGTCCTGGACGACGCCCTCGGCCCGGTGCCCCCCGGGGTCGTCGGAGAGCTGTACCTGGCCGGCGCCGGGCTGGCCCGCGGCTATCTGCGGCGGCCGGGCCGCACCGCGGAGCGCTTCGTCGCCGACCCCTTCGGCCCGGCCGGGTCCCGGCTGTACCGCACCGGTGACCTGGTGCGCTGGGGCAAGGACGGACAGCTCCAGTTCATGGGGCGGGCCGACCACCAGGTCAAGGTGCGCGGCTTCCGGATCGAGCTCGGCGAGATCGAGACGGCGCTCGCCGCCCATCCCGACCTCGCCTCGGTGGCCGTCCTGGCCCGGCAGGACCGGCCCGGCGCGCCCCAGCTGGTCGGCTATCTGGTCCCGTTGGCCGACCGGACCGCCCCGGCCCCGGCCGAACTGCGCAAGCACCTGGCCACCACCCTGCCCGAGTACATGGTGCCCAGCGCGTTCGTCGCCCTGGACGCGCTGCCGCTGACCCCCAACGGCAAGCTGGACCGGCGGGCGCTGCCCGCTCCGGTACGGGTGGACGCCGAGCGGCGGGAGCCGGCCACACCACAGGAGGCCGCGCTGTGCGGGCTGTTCGCCGAGGTGCTCGGCGTGCCCGAGGCCGGGGTGGACGACAACTTCTTCGACCTCGGCGGCCATTCGCTGCTCGCCACCCGGCTGACCAGCCGGATCCGTACGATCCTGGGCGCCGAGCTGAGCGTGCGCGACCTGTTCGAGTCGCCGACGCCCGCCGGCCTTGCCGGGCTGATCGGCGACGCGGGCGGGGCGCGGCGCGCGGTGACCGCGCGGGAGCGGCCCGAGGAGGTGCCGCTGTCCTTCGCCCAGCGCAGGCTGTGGTTCCTGGGCCGGTTCGAGGGGCCCAGCGCCACCTACAACCTGCCGATGGCCCTGCGGCTGACGGGTGAGCTGGACCGGGAGGCGCTGCGCGCGGCGCTGGCCGATGTGGTCGCCCGCCACGAGAGTCTGCGCACCGTCTTCCCCGAGGTGGCCGGACGCCCCCGCCAGGTGGTGCTGGACGTGGTGCCCGAGCTGCCGGTGGCCGAGGTCACCGAGGCCGGTCTGGAGGCGGCGCTCACCGAGGCCGCCGGGTACGCGTTCGACATCGCCACCGAGATCCCGGTACGGGCGCGGCTGTTCGCGCTCGGCCGGACCGAGCACGTACTGGCGCTGGTGGTCCACCACATCGCGGGCGACGGCTGGTCCATGGCCCCGCTGGGCCGCGATCTGTCCGCCGCCTACGCGGCCCGGAGCGCCGGCCGGGCCCCGGAGTTCACCCCGCTGCCCGTGCAGTACGCCGACTACACGCTCTGGCAGCACGAGGTGCTGGGCAGCGAGGACGACCCGGAGAGCACCATCTCCCGGCAGGCCGCGTTCTGGCGGTCGGCGCTGGAAGGCGCGCCGGAGGAGCTGGCGCTGCCGGCCGACCACCGCCGTCCGCCCGCCATCAGCTACCGCGGCGATATGGTCACCTTCCGCTTCGACGCCGAAGTGCACCGCGGCCTGCGCGAGCTGGCCATGGAGCACCGGGCCAGCCTCTTCATGGCCGTACAGGCGGGACTCGCGGCGCTGCTCAGCAGGCTCGGCGCGGGCACCGACATCCCGCTCGGCACGGCTATCGCGGGCCGCACCGACGACGCCCTGGACGACCTGGTCGGCTTCTTCGTCAACACGCTGGTGCTGCGCACCGACGTCTCCGGCGACCCGACCTTCGCCCAGCTGCTGGAGCGGGTGCGGGAGACGGACCTGGCCGCCTACGCCCACCAGGACCTGCCGTTCGAGCGGCTGGTCGAACTGATCAACCCCGAGCGCTCGGCGTCCCGGCACCCGCTGTTCCAGGTGATGCTGGCGTTCCAGAACACCGCCGAGGGCAGGGTCGACCTGCCCGGGGTGGTCGCGGCGCCGCAGCCGATCGGCCATGACGTGGCCAAGTTCGACCTGTCCTTCACCCTGTCGGAGACCCACCGGGACGACGGCGCGCCCGCGGGGATCGAGGGGGCGCTGACCTACAGCACCGACCTGTTCGAACGGGACACGGTGCGGATGCTGGTGGACCGGCTGGCGCGGCTGCTGGCCGCCGCCGTCGCCGATCCGTCCGCCCCGGTGGACCGGCTGGACGTGCTGCTGCCCGGGGAGCGCCACCGGATCGTCGAGGAGTGGAACGACGCCGCGGTCCGCGAGGTGCCCGCCGCCACCATGGCGGAGCTGTTCGCCGGGTGGGTCGCCCGCACCCCGGACGCACCGGCCCTGCTGACCGAGGAAGGGACCTGGACCTTCGCCGAACTCGACGCGAGGGTCGAGCGGATCGCCCGGGCGCTGGCCGCGCGGGGAGCGGGACCGGAGAAGCTGGTGGCGGTGGCGCTGCCGCGGTCGCCGGAGCTGATCGTCTCGCTGCTCGCAGTGGTGCGGGCGGGGGCGGCCTACCTGCCGATCAACCCGGAGCTGCCGAGCGACCGCATCGGGTACATGCTCGACGACGCCGAGCCCGCCCTGCTGCTGACCTCCGGCTCCGTGGCCGGACGGCTGCCGCGGACCACCGTGCCCACGGCGCTGTTCGACACGCTGGACGGGGCGGCGGCCGCGGACGCGGCCGACGTGTCCGTGCCCCCCGGCACCTTGTCGGCCCAGCACCCCGCCTACGTCATCTACACCTCCGGGTCGACCGGCAGGCCCAAGGGTGTGACCGTGACCCACGCCGGAGTGGCGCACCTGTGCGCGACGCTGGTGGAGCGGGCGGGCGTCGGGCCGGGCACCCGGGTGCCGCAGCTGGCCTCGGCCAGCTTCGACGCGGCGTTCCTGGAGCTGGCCATGAGCCTGCTGGTGGGCGGCGCGCTGGTGGTCGTCCCGGCCGAGCGGCCGACGTCCGGACAGGCGTATCTCGACCTGTGCGCCGAGTACGGCGTCACCCACGCCTTCATCACCCCCGCC
Organism: Streptomyces sp. AgN23; assembly: GCF_001598115.1. Classification (NCBI taxonomy): domain Bacteria; kingdom Bacillati; phylum Actinomycetota; class Actinomycetes; order Kitasatosporales; family Streptomycetaceae; genus Streptomyces; species Streptomyces sp. AgN23. The sequence goes on along the minus strand of NZ_CP007153.1, from coordinate 5,008,746 downwards.
TCCCTGGCCGCGCTGCCCGAGGGCGGGCTGCCCGCGGGCATGGAGATCGTCGTCGGCGGTGAGTCCTTCGGACCGGAGCTGATCGGCCGGTGGCGGGACACGGTGCGGATGCACAATGTGTACGGTCCGACCGAGACCACCTGCGTGGCGGCGATGAGCGGGCTGCTGACCGACGACGCCGTACCGGCGCTCGGCGCGCCCGTCGCCGACTCGCGGCTGCATGTGCTGGACGAGCGGCTCCGCCCGGTACCGCTGGGCTGCGTGGGCGAGTTGCACATCGCGGGCGTCTCGCTGGCCCGCGGCTACCTCAACCGCGCCGGGCTGACCGCCGAGCGCTATGTGGCCGACCCGTTCGGGCCGCCCGGATCGCGGATGTACCGCTCCGGCGACCTGGTGCGCCGACGCGCCGACGGCGAGCTGGAGTTCATCGGGCGCACCGACGACCAGGTGAAGCTGCGCGGGCTGCGGATCGAGCTGGGCGAGATCACCGCGGCCGTCTCCGACCACCCCGAGGTGCACCGCGCCACCACCATCGTGCGCGAGGACCGCCCGGGGGTGCGGCTGCTGACGGCCTATGTGGTGCCCACCGCCGGGGCGGCCGACCTCGACATCGACGCACTGCGGGCCGGGCTGGCGCGACGGCTGCCCGACTACATGGTTCCGGCGGCGTTCGTCACGCTCGACACGCTTCCGCTGACCACCAGCGGAAAGATCGACCGCAAGGCGCTGCCCGCACCGGAGCAGGGCGGCACCTCCCGTGCGCCGAGCGGCGCCCGTGAGGAGACCCTGCGCCGGCTGGTCGCGGAGGTGCTGGGGCTCGGGGTCGAGGAAGTCGGCGTCGACGACAGCTTCTTCTACCTCGGCGGCGACAGCATCGTCTCGATCCAGCTGGTGGCCAGGGCGCGCGCCGCGGGGCTGGTCTTCACCCCGAAGGACGTCTTCCGCCACCAGACGGTCGCCGCCCTCGCGGCCGCCGCGGGCACCGTCCCCGAGGCCGAGGCGGAGGACCCGGACGCCGGTATCGGGGAGATCCCCGCGATTCCGATCCTGCACTGGCTCAGCGAGCGGAACGGGCCCATCGACCGGTTCCACCAGTCGATGCTGCTCCAGACGCCCGCCGAGCTGGACCTGGACCGGCTGGTCACCGCCGTGCAGACGCTGCTGGACCACCACGACGCTCTGCGGGCGCGGCTGAACCGGACCGAAGGGGACTGGTCGCTGGAGGTGGCGGCCCGCGGCGCGGTCCGCGCCGCGGACCTGATCCGGCGGGTCGACCTCACCGGCCTGGACGACGCGGCGCGCAGCGCCCGCCTCGCCGAGCACAGCGACGCGGCGGTGGGCCGGCTCGCCCCCGAGGACGGCACGATGGCCCAGTTCGTGTGGTTCGACGCCGGGCCCGGTGAGCGCGGCAGGCTGTGGTTCTCGCTGCACCACCTCGTCGTCGACGGCGTCTCCTGGCGGATCCTGCTGCCCGATCTGGCACGGGCCTGGGAGGCGGTACGGGACGGGCGCACCCCGGCACTCGACCCGGTGGGCACCTCCTTGCGCCGCTGGTCGCGGACGCTGGCCGAGGAAGCCGTGACGCCGGAGCGGATCGCCGAACTCCCGGTCTGGCGCGGCCGCCTCGCCCAGGCCCCGGAGCCACTGGCCGAGCTGACCATCGACCCGTCCCGGGACCTCACCCGCACTCAGCACGCGATCACCATGGCGCTGTCCGCGGACACCACCCGGACCCTGCTCACCCGGCTGCCCGAGATGTTCCGCGCGTCGGTCAACGACGTGCTGCTCACCGGGCTGACCCTGGCGGTGGCCGACTGGCGCCGCCGGCACTTCGGCGGGGCCACGGGCGGGCTGCTGGTGGCCCTCGAGGGCCACGGCCGCGAGGAGATCGCCGAGCACACCGAACTGTCCCGTACGGTCGGCTGGTTCACCAGCGTGTACCCGCTGTTCCTGGACCCCGGGCGGATCGACTGGGGCGAGGTGTGGACCGGCGGGGCGACCGTCGGCGACGTCCTCGCCCGGGTCAAGGAGCAGCTGCGCCAGGTGCCCGACAACGGCGTCGGCTACGGCCTGCTGCGCCATCTCAACCCGGACACCGCGCCCTCGCTGCGGGGCCTGGCCGAACCGCAGATCGGGTTCAACTACCTGGGGCGGTTCAACTCCTCGGGCACGCCCGAGGCCGCCGACTGGGCGCTCGCCCCCGAAGCGGGCGCGGTCGGCGGCGAGGATCCGGACATGCCGGTCGCCCACGCGCTGGAGGTCACCGCGTCCACCCAGGACCGCCCGGACGGCCCCGAGCTGTCCGTGCTCTGGCAGTGGCCCTCGGCGCTGCTGGAGGAGACCGTGGTGCGGGACCTCGCACAGGCGTGGATCCGGGCGCTGGAGGCGCTGGCCCGCCATGCCGACACCCCGCAGGGCGTCCGCCACACCCCGTCCGACATGGATCTGATCGAGGTCAGCCAGGACGAGTTGGACCAGCTCGCGAGCGAACTGGACAACTGGCAGTAGCCCACTTCGGAGTTGTTTATGTGCGGCTTTCGCCGGGCCGCAGCGCCATTACGGTCGGATCGGCGGGCCTCGCCGACGGGCGAGAAGGGCCCCGCCGATCCGCCTGCGCACTCGTCACACATCGCATTACGAAGACGCCCAGGGAGCCTGTGCAGTGAAGCAGACACGTATCGAGGACCTTCTGCCTTTGTCGCCGCTCCAGGAAGGGCTGCTCTTCCACGCGCAGTACTCCGAGGACGCGGACGCGCTCGACGTCTACACGGTGCAGCTGGCGGTGAGGATCCAGGGCCCGGTGGACGCCCCGGCGGTGCGCCGCGCGGCGGCCACCCTGATACGGCGGCATGCGAGCCTGCGCGCGGGATTCCGGCGTCGTACGACCGGCGACCCGATGCAGGTGATCCTCCGGGACCTCGAACTCCCGGTCACCGAGCTGGACTTCAGTGAGCTTTCCGAGGAGGAGCAGCGGGCGAAGGTCCGGGAGTTCGCCGCCGGGGACCGCGAGCGGCGCTTCGACATGGAACGGCCGCCGCTGCTGCGGGTCACCATGATCAAGGTCGCGGCCGACGCCTTCTGGCTGGTCCTCACCGCCCACCACATCCTGCTGGACGGATGGTCCGCCCCGCTGGTGATGCGGGAGCTGTTCCAGCACTACCGCGCGGGCGGCGAGGACACCACCCTGCCGCCGGTCACCCCCTACCGCACCTATCTCGCCTGGCTGGCCCGGCAGGACAAGGCCGCGGCGAAGCGGGCCTGGCAGGAGGCGCTCGCGGGGGTGGACTCGGCCACGCTCCTGGTGCCCGATGCGGGCCCCGGCGCGGAGGTGCTGCCCGAGGACCTGGTCGCCGAGGTGCCCGCGGACCTCACCGCCCGGCTCGGTGAACTCGCCCGCTCCGCCGGTGTCACCCTGAACACGCTGGTGCAGAGCGCCTGGGGCGTCCTGATCGGCCGGCTGACCGGCCGCGGCGACGTGGTGTTCGGCGCCACCGTGTCCGGGCGCCCGGCGGACATCCCCGGGGTGGAGTCCATGGTGGGGCTGTTCATCAACACCCTGCCGGTCCGGGTGCGGGTGGACCACGGCGCCCCCTGGACCGAGCTGCTGACAGCGGTCCAGCGACAGCAGGCCGCGCTGCTGGACCACCACCACCTGCCGCTGTCCGCCGTGCAGGAGTCCACACCGGTCACCGGTGAACTCTTCGACACGCTGGTCGTCTTCGAGAACTACCCGCTGGACTCCGACGGCATCACCGAGCCCATCGACGGGCCGCGGATCACCGACATCACCGGCCAGGACGCCACCCACTACGCGCTCACCCTGTTCCCGACCCCCGGCCCCACCCTGCGGCTGCGCCTGGGCTACCGGCCCGATCTGTACCCGGCCGAGCGGGCCCGGGCCCTGCTGGACGGCTTCTGCCGCATGCTGGAGCGGATCGAGGCGGACCCGTCCCTCCCGGTGGGCCGCACCGAAGTGCTCGCGCCCGAGCTGCTGCGCACCGTCCTGGACGGCTGGAACGAGCCCGATGCCGGGGCCCCGGACACCTCGGTGCCCGCGCTGTTCGAGGCCGCGGTGGCCGCCGACCCGGCGGCGGTGGCCCTGGTCGCGGACGGGGCCGAGGTGTCCTACGGCGAACTGGACGCCCGCGCCAACCGGCTGGCCCGGCTGCTGTCCGGGCTCGGCGTCGGCCCCGAGACGCGGGTGGCGGTGGCGCTGCCGCGCGGGGCGGACCTGGTGGCCACGCTGCTCGCGGTGGGGAAGACCGGCGGTGCGTACATCCCGCTGGACCCCGAATATCCGGCCGAGCGGGTCGAATACATCATGACCGACGCGGCGCCCGCGGTGGTGGTGACCGACTCCTCGGTGACCTCGGTGCCCGCGGCCGGTGGCGCGGCGCGGGTGCTGCTGGACGACCCGGCGGTCCGCGACCGGCTGGCCGCCCTGTCCGGCGAGTCCCCGGGGCTCGCCCCGGTGGCGGGGGACCACCCCGCGTACACCATCTACACCTCGGGTTCCACCGGCCGGCCCAAGGGCGTCGTCGTCACCCGGGACAACCTCACCAACTTCGTCCAGGACATGCGGGACCGGTTCGCCCTGCGGCCCGGGGACCGGCTGGCCGCCGTGACCACCATCGCCTTCGACATCGCGGGCCTGGAGCTGTACACCCCGCTGGCCTCCGGCGCCGGGGTGGTCCTGGCCACCCGGGACGAGGTGATCGACGTCCCCAGGCTGGCCGCGCTGCTGAAGAGCACCGGCGCCTCGGTCATGCAGGCGACCCCCACCCTGTGGCAGGCGCTGGTGTCCCAGCACCCCGAGGCACTCTCCGGGCTGCGGGTGCTGGTCGGCGGCGAGGCGCTGCCCGCCGGGCTCGCCTCCCGGCTGTGCGAACTCGCCCCCGAGGTGACGAACCTGTACGGCCCCACCGAGACCACCGTATGGTCGACCGCCGCCCGCCTCGCCGAGGTGTCCGGCCCCCCGGCCATCGGCAGGCCCATCGCGAGCACCCAGGTCTACGTCCTGGACGCCGGGCTGTCACCGGCCCCGCCCGGGGTCCTCGGCGACCTCTACATCGCCGGGCGGGGCGTGGCGCGCGGCTACGCGGGCCGTCCGGACCTGACCGCGGAGCGGTTCGTCGCCTGCCCCTTCGGCGCGCCCGGCACCCGGATGTACCGAACCGGTGACGTGGCCCGGTGGACGGACGACGGGGAGCTGGAGTTCGCCGGCCGCACCGACGACCAGGTCAAGGTGCGCGGCTTCCGCATCGAGCTGGGCGAGATCGAGACCGTGCTCGCCGAACTGCCCGAGGTCGCCCAGGTGGCGGTGGTGGCCCGCGAGGCCGGGTCGGGTGAGCAGCGGCTGGTGGCGTACGTCGTCGCGGCCCCGGGCGCGGCGGTGCCGGTGCCCGCGCTGCGCCGGTCCGTCGCCGCGCGGCTGCCGGAGTACATGATGCCCTCGGCGTTCATGGTGCTGGACGCGCTGCCGCTGACCCCCAACGGCAAGACCGACCGCAAGGCGCTGCCCGCGCCCGACTTCGGCGAGCTGTCCACCGGCGCCGCCCCGCGCACCCCGCAGGAGGAGATCCTGTGCGGGCTGTTCATGGAGACGCTGGACCTGGACGCGGTCGGCATCCACGACGACTTCTTCGAGCTGGGCGGGCATTCGCTGCACGCCACCCGGCTGGTCAGCCGGGCCCGGGCGGCGTTCGCCGTGGAGCTGCCGCTGCGGGTCCTGTGGGAGGCCCCCACGGTGGCCCGGCTGGCGGCCCGGCTGCGCGGCGCCGACGCGGCCCGGCCGCCGGTGCGCGCGGTGGAGCGGCCCGAGCGGATCCCGCTGTCCTACGCACAGCGCCGGCTGTGGTTCCTCAACCGGTTCGAGCACGGCGCCGCGGCCCACAACATCAGCATCGGCCTGCGGCTGCGGGGACGGCTGGACCAGGAGGCGCTGCGGGCGGCCGTCCGCGACGTCACGGCCCGGCACGAGACCCTGCGCACGATCTTCCCCGAGACCGACGGGGCGGCCCGGCAGCTGATCCTGAGCCCGGAGCGGGGGGCGGCCGACCTGGTCGTCACCGCCGTGGACGAGCGGGACCTGGACACGGCGGTCGCGGAGCAGGCGGCGCGCGACTTCGACCTGGCGACCGAGACCCCGCTGCGGGTGACCCTGTTCCGGATCGGCCCGGAGGACCACGTCCTGCTGCTGCTCCTCCACCACATCGCGGGCGACGGCTGGTCGGTCGGCCCGCTGGCCGGCGATCTCACCTCCGCCTATCTGGCCAGGGCGCAGGGAGCGGCACCGGCCTGGGAGCCGCCGCCCGCCCAGTACGCCGACTACACGATGTGGAACTACGCGGTGCTGGGCGAGGAGGACGATCCGGAGAGCCCGGTCGCCCAGCAGCTCGACTTCTGGCGCAAGCGGCTGGAGGGCATCCCCGATGTGCTGGCGCTGCCGACGGACCGCCCCAGGCCCCCGGAGGCGGACTACACCGCCGAGACGGTCGAGATGGACATCTCCCCGGAGCTGCACCGAGCGCTGACCGTCGTCGCGCGGAAGACCGGGACCAGCCTCTTCATGGTGCTCCAGGCCGGTCTGGCCTCGCTGCTCTCGGCGCTCGGCGCGGGCTCCGACATCCCCATGGGCTCGCCGATCGCCGGGCGCAACGACAAGGCGCTCGAGGGGATGGTCGGCTTCTTCGTCAACACGCTGGTGCTGCGCACCGACACCTCCGGCGCCCCGACCTTCCGGGAACTGCTGGACCGCGTCCGCGAGTACGACCTCGCCGCGTACGCCAACCAGGAGGTGCCCTTCGAGCGGCTGGTCGAGCTCCTCAACCCGGAGCGCTCGCTGGCCTGGCACCCGCTGTTCCAGATCTGGCTGAACGTGCAGAACGTCGAGGCCGCGGGCAGCGCCCCGGTCGGTCTGCCCGGGGTCGACGCCGAGGCGTATCCGGTGCCGGTGAACGCCACCCAGTTCGACCTCGCGTTCACCTTCAACGAGCGGACCACCGCCGACGGCGGCCCGAACGGGATGCAGGCGCTGGTCGACTTCCGGCTGGACCTCTTCGACCGCCGGACCGTCGTGGACCTCTTCGGCCGGCTGGAGCGACTGCTGGAGCGGGTGGCCGCCGACCCCGAGCTGCGCGTACAGGAGCTGTCCGTGCTGACCGAGGACGAGCGGACGATGCTCTCCCGGGTCAACGACACGGGCCGCCCCGGCCTCGGCCGGGCCACCTTCCCCGAGTTGTTCGCCCGGCAGGTGGCGAAAGACCCCGACGCCCCCGCGGTGGCCTTCGAGGGCGGCGAGCTGTCCTACGCCGAACTCGACCGCCGGGCCAACCGGCTCGCCCACGTCCTGTGCGCCGAAGGCGCCGGACCCGAGGGGTTCGTGGCCCTCGCGCTGCCCCGCTCGCAGGAGTGGCCGGCCGCGGTGCTGGCGGTGCACAAGGCCGGAGCGGCCTACCTGCCGCTGGACCCGGCCTATCCCGCCGAGCGCCTGGCCTACATGCTCTCCGACGCCCGTCCCGGTGTGGTCGTCACCACCCGGGCCATCGCGGCCACCCTGCCGTCCACCGGCTCGGCCACGGTGCTGGTCCTCGACGAGGAGGCCACGGCCGCCCGGGTCGCCGGGGCACCGGACACCGCGCCGCAGGTGTGGGTGTCGGTGCGCCACCCCGCGTATGTGATCTACACCTCCGGGTCCACCGGCAGGCCCAAGGGCGTGGTGGTCTCGCACGCCGGTGTCACCGCCCTGGCCACCGGCTACGCCGAGGCGCTGGGGCTGGGCCCGGGCAGCCGGGTGCTGCAGTTCGCCTCGCCGAGCTTCGACGCGGCGTTCGCCGAGCTGTGCCAGTCGCTGCCGGTCGGCGCGACCCTGGTGATGGCGCCGCCCGAGCGCCTGGACCCGGGCGCCCCGCTGGCCGGGCTCCTCGCCGAGCAGCGCGTCACCCAGGCGACCATTCCGCCCGCCGCGCTCGGGGCGATGGGAGACGGCGAGGTGCCGGCGGGCACCACCCTGCTGGTCGCCGGTGAGGCGACCCCGCCGGAGCTGGCCGGCCGCTGGTCGGCCGGGCGGCGGATGGTCAACGCCTACGGCCCGACCGAGACCACGGTCTGCGCCACCATCAGCGCACCGCTGTCCGGGGTGGCCGAGCCGCCCATCGGCACGCCGATCCCGAACACCCGGGTCCATGTGCTGGACGCCGAACTGCGGCCGGTGGCCACCGGTATGGCCGGTGAGCTCTACATCGCGGGCGACGGGCTCGCCCGCGGCTACCTCGGCCGCCCCGGCACCAGCGCCGAGCGCTTCGTGGCCGATCCGTCCGGCCCGGCCGGCAGCCGGATGTACCGCACCGGCGACCTGGCCAAGTGGACCCGCGACGGGCAGCTGATGTTCCTCGGCCGCGCCGATGAGCAGGTCAAGCTGCACGGCTTCCGGATCGAGCCCGGCGAGATCCGCTCCGTCCTGCTGAGCCGCCCCTCGGTGGCGCAGGCGGAGGTGATGGTGCGTGAGGACCGCCCGGGGGACCAGCGGCTGGTGGCCTATGTGGTGCCCGAGACGGGCGCCGCACCGCTGGACGGCGCCGAGCTGCGCGCCCACGCGGCCACCGCGCTCCCGGCTTTCATGGTGCCCGCCGCGGTGGTGGTGCTCGACGCACTGCCGCTGACCCCCAACGGCAAGACCGACCGCAAGGCGCTGCCCGAGCCGGAGTACGTGGGCGCCGCCGCCCCGACCGACGGGCCGCGCACCCCCCGGGAAGAGCTGCTGTGCTCGTTGTTCGCGGAGGTCCTCGGGCTGGACCGGGTCGGCATCCACGACAGCTTCTTCGACACCGGCGGGGACAGCATCATGTCCATCCAGCTGGTCCGCCGGGCGCGGGACGCGGGCGTCAAGCTGACGCCGCGGGATGTGTTCGAGCACAAGACGGTGGCCGGCCTCGCCAAGGCCACGGCCGGCGAGGACGCTCCCGCAAAGGCCGCGGCCGAGCCCGTGGCGGCCTCCGCGGGGATCGGCGACGTACCGCTGACGCCGATCATCCACTGGATGCGCGAGCGGGGCGGCCGCCCGGACCGGTTCAGCCAGACCCAGATGGTCATGGTCCCGGCCAACCTCGGCGAGCAGCGCCTGCGGGCCGGGTTGCAGACGGTGCTCGACCACCACGACGCGCTGCGGATGCGGCTGCGCCGCACCGGTGGCGTGGTGTGGAACCTGGAGGTGCCCGAGCGAGGTGCGGTCCGGGCGGCGGACTGCCTGCGCCGGGTCGATCTGACCGGTCTTGACGAGGAGCGGGCCCGGGCCCATATGGCGGAGGAGACCAAGGGCGCCTGGGACCGGCTCGACCCCGAGGCGGGGCTGATGCTCCAGGCCGTCTGGTTCGACGCCGGCCCGGACGTCGCCGGCAGGCTGCTGCTCACCATCCACCACCTGGCGGTCGACGGCGTCTCCTGGCGCATCCTGCTGCCGGACCTGACCACGGCGTGGTCGCGGACGGACGGCGACACCTCCGGGCTCGACGCCGTCGGCACCTCGTTCCGGGAGTGGGCGCAGCGGCTCACCGACGCCGCCCAGCGGCCGGAGCGGATCGAGGAGCTGCAGTTCTGGCTGGACACCCTCGCCGAGCCCGACCCGGCGCTCGCCGACCGGCCGCTCGACCCCGCACGGGACATCACGGCGACGACCAGGCGGCTGATCCTCACGCTGCCCACCGAGCAGACCTCGGCCCTGCTCACCACCGTGCCCGCCGCGTTCCACGCCCGGATGAACGATGTCCTGCTGAGCGCGTTCGCGGCCGCCGTCACCCAGTGGCGCGCACAGCGGGGCCACCAGGCCGGCCATCTCCTGGTCAACCTGGAGGGCCACGGCCGTGAGGAGCTCGACGAGGGCATCGACCTGTCCCGGACCGTCGGCTGGTTCACCAGCCTGTTCCCGGTACGGCTCGACCCCGGCCCGCACGACTGGGCCGAGTACCGCGCGGGCGGTCCGGCGACCGGCCGGGTGCTCAAGCGGGTCAAGGAGCAACTGCACGCCCTGCCCGACAACGGGATCGGTTACGGTCTGCTGCGGTACCTCAACCCGCAGACCGCTCCGGTGCTGTCGCGGCTGCCCGAGCCCCAGATCAGCTTCAACTACCTGGGCCGCTTCCCCGCCGCCGTGGCGACGGCGGAGGCCACCTCGGCCGAGGGGCCGGCCCCGGACGGCTTCGACCTCGACGGCGGCAGCGACCCCGAGCGCCCGCTCGCGCACACCGTCGACATCACCGCGATGACCCAGGACCTGCCGGACGGCCCTCGTCTGGTCGCCGATGTGTCCTGGGCGGGCGAGCTGCTGAGCGAGGACGAGGTCCGCGAGCTGGGCCAGAACTGGCTGACCGCGCTCACCGCCCTGGTCAGGCACGCCGAGGGGCCGCAGGCGGGCGGCTACAGCCCCTCCGACCTGACGCTGGTCCCGCTGACCCAGGACGAGATCGAGGCGGTCGAGTCCGCGGGGGCGGAGCGGCTGGAGGACGTCCTGCCGCTCACGCCGATGCAGGAGGGGCTGCTCTTCCACGCCCAGTTCGACGAGGACGAGCCCGACCTCTACACCGTCCAGCTCGGCATCGACCTCGCGGGCCCCCTGGACGCGGACAGGCTGCGCGGCGCGGCCCGGACCCTGCTGCGGCGCCACGCCAACCTGCGCGCGGGCTTCCGCCAGCAGGGGCTGAGCCGCCCCGTGCAGGTGGTGGCCGGCGACCTCGAACTGCCCTGGACGGAGCTGGACTTCGGCCGGCTGCCGGAGGCGGAGCGGGCCGCCCGGCTGGACGCGCTGATGGACGAGGACCGGGTGCGCCGGTTCGACCCCGAGCGGCCGCCGCTGCTGCGCTTCACCCTGATCCACATGGGCGACCGGCTGGCCCGCTTCCTGATGACCAATCACCATCTGCTGCTCGACGGCTGGTCGGGCCCGCTGCTGATGCGTGAGCTGTTCGCGCTGTACGAGGCGGACGGCGACGAGTCGGCGCTGCCGGACGTCACCCCGTACCGTGACTATCTCGCGTGGCTCGGCCGGCAGGACAAGCAGGCGGCACGCGAGGCATGGCGCACGGTGCTCTCCGGGGTGGACGGTGCGACGCTCATCGCGCCCGACAGCGACGGACGGACCGCCGAGGTCCCCGGCGACCTGCTCGTGGAACTCCCCGAACGCACCACCACGGATCTGACCGCGCTGGCCCGACGCCACGAGGTGACCCTGAACACGGTCGTGCAGGCGGCCTGGAGCGTGGTGCTGTCCGGGCTGACCGGCCGGACCGACGTGGTGTTCGGCGCGATCGTCTCCGGCCGCCCGGCCGACCTCCCGGGTGTGGAGACCATGGTCGGCCTGTTCATCAACACCGTCCCGGTCCGCGCCGAGCTGAAGCCGACCGACACCTGGGCGACGCTGCTGGAGCGGCTGCGGGGCCAGCAGACGGCGGTGATGGACCACCACTACCTGGGCCTTCAGGACGTGCTGCGCCTGGTCGAGCCGGACACGCTGTTCGACACGATCGTGGTGACCGAGAACTATCCGCTGGAAGGCGACGGAATGCCGGCCGTCGAGGACGGTTTGCGCATCATCGGCACCTACGGCTCGGACGCCAACCACTACCCGATCAGCCTGGTGGCGATGCCGGGACGCGCCCTGCGGCTGCGTCTGGGCTACCGGCCGGACGTCGTGGACCGCGAGGCCGTGGAGGCCATCGGCGACCGGCTGGTCCGGGCGTTCGACGCCATGATCGGCGCGCCGGGGCAGCCGGTGAACCGGGTCGATCTGCTGACCACGGACGAACGCCGCACGCTGCTGGAGGAGTTCACCGCCACGGCCCGGCCCGCGCCCGGCGCCCTGGTGCCCGAGCGCTTCCAAGCCCAGGCCGCCCGCACCCCGGGCGCCCCGGCGCTGCTGGACGCGGACGGCACCCGGCTCAGCTACGCGCGGCTCGACGCGGCCGCCGACCGGCTGGCCGCCGAGCTGATCGGGGCCGGGGTGGGCCCCGAGCGGCTGGTGGCGCTGGCCCTGCCGCGCTCGGCGGACCTGGTGATCGCCGCCCTCGCGGTGCTCAAGGCGGGCGGCGGCTATCTGCCCGTGGACCCGGGCGACCCGGCCGACCGGCTGGCGCACGTCCTCACCGACGCGGCTCCGGTACTGGTGCTGACCCGCTCGGAGATCGCGCCCGGCCTGCCGGAGACGGCGGCGCCGGTGCGGCTGCTGGACCAGCCGTCGGACGAGCCCGCCCCCGCCGTCCCCGCAGGTCAGCGGTGGCATGCGGAGAGTCCCGCGTATGTGATCTACACTTCGGGGTCCACCGGGCGGCCCAAGGGCGTCGTGGTGGAGCACCGTTCGTTCGCCCAGTACCTCGACTACGCCGCCGAGGCGTACCCGTCGCTGGGAGAGCGGGCCCTGCTGCACTCGCCGGTCTCCTTCGACATGGCGGTCACCTCGCTGTTCGGCCCGCTGACGACCGGCGGCTGTGTGCACGTGGCGGAGCTGGAGCAGCCCGCGGAAGGGCGGGTCCGGCCCGCGTTCTGCAAGGTCACCCCCTCCCATCTGCCGCTGCTGGCCGGTGTGGACCCGGAGTGCTCCCCGGCCCGTGAGCTGGTGATCGGGGGTGAGCAGCTGCTGGGCGAGGCGCTGGCCCCCTGGCGCGCCGCCCACCCGGACGTGGCCGTGGTGAACGAGTACGGGCCCACCGAGGCCACCGTCGGCTGCGCCGTGCTGCGGCTGGAGCCGGGCGAGGAGACCCCGTCCGGCGCGGTGCCGATCGGCCGGCCCACTCCCAACACCCGGCTGTATGTGCTCGACGCGGGGCTGCGGCCCGCGCCGCGCGGCGCCGTCGGCGAGCTCTACATCGGCGGCGGCCAGCTGGCCCGCGGCTATCTGAATCGGCCCGCTCTGACGGCGGCCCGGTTCGTGGCCGATCCCCTCGGCGCGCCGGGCGGCCGGCTGTACCGCACCGGCGACCTGGCGCGCTGGAACGCGGACGGGCAGCTGGAGTACCTGGGCCGGGTGGACGAGCAGGTCAAGGTCCGCGGCTACCGCGTGGAACTCGGCGAGATCGAGGCCGCGCTGGCCCGGGACCCCGAGGTGGGCCGCGCCACGGTCGTGCTGCGCGGCGACGAGGGCGCGGCCAAGCGGCTGGCCGCCTATCTGGTGCCGGCGGCGGGCAGCGGACTGGACACCGCGGCGGTCCGCGAGCGGCTGGCCGCGGCCGTACCGGACTACATGGTCCCGGCCGCGTTCATGGTGCTCGAGGAGCTGCCGCTGAACGCCAACGGGAAGGTCGACCGCAAGGCGCTGCCCGCACCCGACTACCACCTCCGTGACTGGAGCGGCCCGCGCACCCCGCAGGAGGAGATCCTGTGCGGGCTGTTCCGGGAGGCGCTGGGTCTTGACGTGGTGGGCATCCACGACAGCTTCTTCGACCTGGGCGGCGACAGCATCATGTCGATGGGCCTGGTCAACCGGATCCGGTCGGCGTTCGGCGTGAAGCTCGGCATGCGGACGGTGCTGACCGCGCCCACCGTCGCCGAACTGGCCCAGAAGCTCGGCGGCGACGCGGAGCAGGATTCGCTCGATGTGCTGCTTCCGCTGCGCGAGCACGGCAGCCGCACCCCGCTGTTCTGTGTCCACCCCGCGGGCGGGCTGAGCTGGAGCTACTCTGCGCTGCTGCGGAGCGTGGACGCCGAGCACCCGGTCTACGGGCTGCAGTCGCGCGGCCTGGGCGGCGAGGCGGACGCGCTCCCCGCGACCCTGGAGGAGATGGCGGCCGACTATGTCGCCCAGATCCGCCGGGTCCAGCCCACCGGACCGTACGCCCTGCTCGGCTGGTCGCTCGGCGGGACGGTCATCCACGCCATGGCGGCGCTGCTGCAGGCCGAGGGCGAGGAGGTGGCGCTGCTGGTCAACCTGGACGAGTTCCCGCTCGACCGCTCCCAGCCGCTGCCCGACCGGCTGCCGGACGAACAGGACGCGCTGCGGGTGCTGCTGGACTTCGAGGGCTACGACGTGGACGCCCTGGGAGACGTGCGGCTGACGCACGGCCAGGTGGTGACCATGCTGCGGGACCGGCAGTCCGTGCTGGCCAGCCTGGACGAGGACAACGTGGCTGCCCTGGCCCGTGCCTTCGCCAACAACCGCCGGCTGTTCATGGCCTATGAACCGGCCCCCTACCGGGGCGACCTGCTGGTGCTGGTGGCCGAGGAGGACCCGTCGGTGCCCGCGGCCGACCTGGCCGCGCGCGCCGAGCGGTGGCGGCCCCATGTCGACGGACGGATCGAGTACCGGCGGATCGGCTGTGCCCACCCGTACCTGATGCGGCCCGAACCGGCCGCCGAGATCGGCCGCGTACTCAACGAGAAGCTCCGGGAACTCAAGTGACCCGATTGGTGGAGAGATGAGCGTGCAGACAGCGACGAGCCGCGACGAGATACCGGAGGAGATCTCGGCCATCAACCTGGTCGACACCCGGACCTACCTCGAGCACGACATGGACGCGTACTGGCGCCGGCTGCGCGCCGACCACCCGCTGTACTGGCATCCGCCGGTCGACGGCAAGCCCGGCTTCTGGGTGGTCAGCCGCTACGCCGATGTGATGGCGCTCTACCGGGACAACCAGCGGCTCACCTCGGAGAAGGGCAACGTCCTGGTGACGCTGCTGGCGGGCGGCGACTCGGCCGCCGGCCAGATGCTGGCGGTGACCGACGGCCGACGCCACAAGGACCTGCGCAACGTGATGCTCAAGGCGTTCTCGCCGCGAGCCCTGTCCAAGGTCGCGGCGCTGGTCCGGGTCAACGCCCGCCGGATGATCGCCGACGCGGTCCGGCGGGGGGAGGGGGACTTCGCGGCCGAGGTGGCCTCGGTGATCCCGCTGACCACCGTGGGCGGTCTGCTCGGGGTGCCGGTGAAGGACCACTCGTATCTGCTGGGCCTGACCAAGTCCTCGCTCAGCTCGGACGAGGCGGACCAGGCCCCGGAGGAGGCGTTCCTGGCGCGCAACGAGATCCTGCTGTACTTCAGCGATCTGGTCGCCGAGCGGCGCGCCGATCCGCAGGACGACGTGATCAGCACGCTCACCGCCAGTGAGATCGACGGGGTGCCGCTGACCGATCAGGACATCGTCTTCAACTGCTACAGCCTCATCCTGGGCGGCGATGAGACCAGCCGGCTCACGATGATCGACTCCCTCTACAGCCTCAGCCGTGAGCCGGAGCAGTGGAAGCGGCTCAAGGAGGGCTCGGTGACGCTGGAGTCGGCCACCGAGGAGGCGCTGCGCTGGGCCACCCCCGCGATGAACTTCGGCCGTACCGCGCTGGTCGACATCGAGATGGCCGGGGGGACCATCAAGGCGGGCGACGTGGTGACGCTGTGGAACACCTCGGCCAACCGCGACGAGTCGGTCTTCGACGACCCGTACGTCCTGGACCTCGGCCGTTCGCCGAACAAGCACATCACCTTCGGCTACGGTCCGCACTTCTGCCTCGGCGCCTATCTGGCGCGGGTGGAGGTGAAGGAGATGCTGGACGCGATGCGGACCTTCAGCGACGGTATCGAGCTCACCGGTGAGCCGCGCCGGATCCACTCCAACCTGATGGCCGGGATGTCGACCCTGCCGGTCCGGTTCCGGCCGGACGAGGCGGGGCTGGCCACCGCCGACGACTGACCGGTCCCGGAGGCCGGAGAGACGACCGCCCGGCGCCCCCGCGAGGGGACGCCGGGCGGTCTTGTGCTCGCCGGGCCCGTCAGCCCGTCCGTGAGCCCGTCAGCCCGTGAGCCGTCAGCCCGTCAGGGCGGCCCCGGCCTCCTGGGACTCGACGGCCGCGGGCCGGGCGGCGCGCCGGCGCCGGTAGTAGTGCACCGTCAGGACGCCGAGCAGCGGTCCCCAGGCGACCAGCGGCGCGTACGCGATCCAGAAGGCCACGGACTGCCAGCCGTGGATGGCCAGCCCGAGGGGCTCTCCGTCGATCTTCATATCGAGGGCGATCATGACCAGCGCGTAGGGGAAGATCAGCAGCGCCACCGAACCGAGGCCGGCCGGGATGACGGCCGCCAGGGTCGGCACCCGGCGCCCGCGCAGACCGGGCATCCAGTTCGGCCACACCTCGCCCCATCGGGTGACCAGCCCGAAGGAGAGGAACGCCAGTGCCTCGCTGAAGACGCTGAGCCCGATGACGTACCACCAGCCGCCGCCGAACATGTCCGGGGTGTCCGAGGAGCCCGAGGCCGACGAGTTGTGCTCCAGCAGCGGCGCACCCAGGTTGACGCCCGCGATCCGCCAGATGCAGGACGGCAGCGTGACCAGGGTGATGGCGTAGGCGGTGCGCACGGCCCAGGGGGGCACGCCCGCGGCCACCCGGCCGTGCATCTTCGTCAGGATGGTGCGGGCGGTCATGGGCGAATCCTCCTCGTCCGGATGCCGGGTCGGTGTGCGGAGGATCGGGTGCGTCCGCCGACCCGGCCGGCGGTGCCTGCCTGTGGCTCTTCAAAGATCGCAGCGGTTCGATGCCCCGCACATCCACCGCAGGAAGGGCCCGGCTCAGCCGTGTGGGGGAGGCGGTCTGCACCGCACGCAGGAGGGGCGCCCGAGCCGTCTCGCGCGGGGTCCGGCACGGGGCGTACTCAATTCTTTGCACTGTCGTTGTCGCACCTCACGGGCGTCGGAGAGGCTGCGAAGCGTGAAGGCTGTTCAGCCGACCGTCTCCTTTCTCCCATCGAATGTGGAGTGAGTGCATGTCTCTCCCGCAGGGTGTTCGATTCCGCTTGACCGACGGCCAGCGGGGAATCTGGTACGCCGTCCAGGGCGACTCCGCCAATCCGCTCTTCGGCCTGGCGGAGCGGGTGGACATCCAGGGCCCCGTCGACACCGGGCTGTTCGAGGCCGCCCTGCGGCGGGTGGTGGACGAGACCGAGGCCCTGCGGGTGTCCTTCGGCGAGGACGCCGACGGCCCCTACCAGGTGGTGGCGCCCGCACTCGACTGGCCGTTCCACCTCGTGGACGTGTCCGGACAGGACGATCCGGAAGCCGCCGTGCGCGACTGGACGTCGGCCGACCAGAGGCGTCCGGTGGACCTCTCCGCCGGACCGCTGTTCACCTTCGCGCTGTTCCGGCTCGCCGAGCACCGGTACGTCTGGTACCAGCGCCATCACCACATCGCGCTGGACGGCCTGAGCGTGGGCATGGTCGCCCGTCGGGTCGCCGCCGTGTACTCGGCCGCCTCGGCGGGGCAGCCGTGTCCGGAGTCCGGCCACGGCGGTCTGCGGGAGCTCATCGAGGCCGACGCCGCGTACGGCGGGTCCGAGGAGATCGCCGGCGACCGGCGGTACTGGGCCGAGCAGTTGGCCGAACGCCCCGAGGCGCATGGCCTGACCGCACAGCCCACCCGCTATCCGGACGGCCCGCTGCTGCGGGTCGTGTCCACGCTGGAGCCCGCCGCCGTCGAGTCGATCCGGTCGCTGGCCCGCGAGGCCGGTACGGCCTGGCCGACGGTGGCCGTCGCCGCCCAGGCGCTGTATCTGCACCGGGTCACCGGCCGCAGCGATGTCGTCCTCGCCCTCCCGGTCGCGGCCCGCCCCGGCGGCGACGCCGCCAACGTGCCCGGCATGGTGTCCAACCTCGTGCCGCTGCGGCTGTCCGTACGGCCCGGGGACACCGTCGCCGAACTGCTGGGCCAGGTCTCCCGGCGGATGCGCGGCGCCCTGCGCCACCAGCGCTACCGCTACGAGGAGCTGCGCCGCGACGTCGGCGCGCTGGCCGACGGCAGGCGCCTGGTCGGCCCGCGCGTCAACATCATCATGTTCGACTACGACCTGGACTTCGGCGGCCACCCGGGCGTGGTGCACAACCTGACCATCGGCCACGACGACGATCTGACCGTCGTCGTGGACAACCGGGCGGGTGACGGCGGGCTGCGGGTGGAACTCAACGCCAGCCCCGAGCTGTACTCCGCCGCCGAGGTGGAGCGCCACGGCGAGCGGCTGACCGGACTGATGCGCGCCCTGGGCGCCGGTGCGCCGGACCGGGCGCTCGGAGCGCTGGACATCGCCACCGAGGCCGAGCGCCGGCAGGTGCTGGCGGACTTCGACGGCGACGCGGCCCAGACCGCCACCGCCACCCTCGCCGAGCTGTTCGAGGCGCGGGTGCGGGAGTGCCCCGAGGCGGGGGCGGTGTCCCTGGGCGCGGACACGCTGACCTACGCCGAGCTGAACACGCGGGCGAACGCGCTGGCCCGGCTGCTGGTCGCGCGGGGCGCGGGGCCCGGCCGGTTCGTGGGCCTGGTGCTGCCCCGCTCGATCGACCTGGTGGTGGCGCTGCTGGCGGTGGTGAAGTCGGGCGCCGCCTATGTGCCCATCGACCCCGCGTATCCGGCGGACCGCATCGCGTACACCATCTCCGATGTGGACCTGACCCTGCTGGTCACGGACACCCGGGTCGAGGTGGCGCTCCCGGAGGGCGTGGAGCGGGTGGTGCTGGGCGACGAGGAGGTGCGGGCCGGGCTCGCCGCCCTGCCCGGCACCGATCTGACCGACGCCGACCGGCCCTCGCCCCTGCTGCCGGTGGCCCCCGCGTACGTCATCTACACCTCCGGTTCCACCGGGCGCCCCAAGGGCGTGGTGGTCTCCCACCGGAACGTGGTCCGGCTGTTCGCCGCTACCCGCCGGTGGTTCCCCTTCGGCGCCGACGAGGTGTGGACCCTGTTCCACTCCTACGCCTTCGACTTCTCGGTGTGGGAGCTGTGGGGGCCGCTGCTGCACGGCGGGCGGCTCGTGGTGGTCCCGTTCGAGGTGTCGCGGTCGCCGGAGCGCTTCCTGCGGCTGCTGGCGGACGAGCGGGTGACCTTCCTCAACCAGACCCCGTCGGCGTTCTACCAGCTCGCGGGCGCCGACCGGGAGGATCCGGCGACCGGCGACCGGCTGGCGCTGCGCCATGTGGTCTTCGGCGGCGAGGCGCTGGACCTGGGGCGGCTGGCCGACTGGTACGAACGGCACGGCGCGGGCGCCCCCTGCGCACCGCTGCTGGTCAACATGTACGGCATCACCGAGACCACGGTGCACGTCAGCTATCTCGCCCTGGACGCCGAACTCGCCGCCTCGGACGCCGGTTCGCTGATCGGCCGGGGCATCCCCGATCTGCGGGTGCGGGTGCTGGACGGCGCGCTGCGCCCGGCGCCCCCGGGCGTGGCCGGGGAGATGTATGTGGCGGGCGCCGGTGTCGCGCAGGGCTATCTGAAGCGGCCCGGCCTGAGCGCCTGCCGGTTCGTGGCCGACCCGTTCGCGGGCGACGGCAGCCGGATGTACCGCACCGGCGACCTGGCGCGCTGGAACGCCGACGGGCTGCTGGAATACCTGGGCCGCGCCGACGACCAGGTGAAGATCCGCGGATTCCGGATCGAGACCGGCGAGATCGCGGCCGCGCTGTCGGCCTGCCAGGGCGTCGCCGACTGCGCCGTGGTCGCCCGGGACGACCGGGGCGGTGAGCGGCGGCTGGTGGCGTATGTGGTGCCGCGGGCCCCCGGCGAGGCGCTGGATTCCGGGCTGCTGCGCAAGAAGCTCGGCGAGTCGCTGCCGGACTACATGCTGCCCGCCGCGTTCGTCACCCTGCCCGCGCTGCCCCTGACCCCCAGCGGCAAGCTCGACGCGCGGGCGCTGCCGGAGCCCGAGGTGGCCGGCGGGGCGGCCGGACGCGACGCCCGCACCCCGGGCGAGCAGGTGCTCGCCGGGCTGTTCGCCGAGGTGCTCGGCGTGCCCCGGGTCGGGGTGGACGACAACTTCTTCGCCCTCGGCGGCCATTCGCTGGCCGCCACCCGGCTCGCCGGCCGGGCCCGCTCCGTGCTCGGCGTGGAACTCGCCGTGCACGAGGTGTTCGACCGGCCCACCGTAGCCGCGCTCGCCGAACTGCTGGACACCGCGAGTGCCGCGCGGACCGCGCTGGTCCCGGTGGACCGGCCCGACCCGATGCCGCTGTCGTTCGCCCAGGCCCGGCTGTGGTTCCTCGACCGGCTCGACGGACCCAACCCCACGTACAACATCCCCTTCCTGCTGCGGATGTCCGGCGAGCTGGACGTCGCGGCGCTGCGGGCGGCGCTGCGCGATGTGCTGCTGCGGCACGAGAGCCTGCGCACCGTCTTCCCCGACACGGCGGGTGAGCCCCGGCAGCACCTGGTGGCCGCCGTCGAGCTGCCGCCGCTGCCGTACGCGTCCGAGGTCACCGCCGCGGACCTGCCCGCCGCCCTCGCGGCCGCCGCGAGCCACAGCTTCCGGCTCGCCGGCGAACTGCCGCTGCGCGCCGAGCTGTTCCACCTCGGCGGCGGCGAGCATGTGCTGTCCGTCGTCGTCCACCACATCGCCGGGGACGGCTGGTCCCTGGCGCCGCTGGTGCGCGATCTGTCGGCCGCCTACACCGCCCGCTGCGACGGCCGGGCCCCCGGCTGGGAGCCGCTGCCGGTCACCTACGCCGACTACACCCTGTGGCAGCGGTCGCTGCTGGGCGAGGACTCCGACGAGACCAGCCCGCTGGCCCGTCAGCTGGCGTACTGGAAGAGCGCGCTGACCGGTCTCCCCGAGGAACTGGCCCTCCCCACCGACCGGCCGCGGCCCGCCGTGGCGAGCCACCGCGGCGCCGTACTGGACTGCGAGATCGGCCCCGAACTCCACCGTGAGCTGCTCGCCGTCGCCCACGCCGGCGGCGCCAGCGTGTTCATGGTGCTCCAGGCGGCGCTGGCCGTGCTGCTGTCCAAGCTCGGCGCGGGCGACGACATCCCGGTCGGCAGCCCGATCGCCGGGCGGACCGACGAGGCCCTGGACGACATGGTCGGGTTCTTCGTCAACACGCTGGTGCTGCGCACCGACACCTCCGGGCGGCCGACGTTCACCGACCTCGTGGACCGGGTCCGCCGGGCCGACCTGGCGGCCTACGCGCATCAGGACGTGCCGTTCGAGCGGCTGGTCGAGGTGCTCAACCCGGACCGCTCGCGGTCCCGGCACCCGCTGTTCCAGATCCTGCTGAGCATGCAGGACCACCCGGACCGCACACTGGACCTGCCCGGTCTGACCGCCTCGGTGGCCCCGGGCGACCTCACCATCGCCAAGTTCGACCTGCAATTCGACTTCAGCGAGCGCCGGGACGAGGCCGGAGCGCCCGCCGGGATCGGCGGGCAGGTGTTGTACGCCACCGATCTGTACGACGCCGAGACCGTCGGCCGGATGGTGCGGCGGTTCCTGAAGGTGCTGGAGTCGGCCGTCGCGCGGCCCGGGACGAGCATCGCCGAGATCGACGTCCTGGCACCCGAGGAGACCCGCCGGCTGGCCGTGGAGTGGGCCGGTCCGGTCCGCGAGGTGCCCGCGCTCACCGGCTCGGTGCCCGCCCGGTTCGCCGAGCGGGTGGCCGCCGCCCCGGACGCGACCGCGCTCCTCGCCGCGGACGGCACCGAGATCAGCTACCGGGAGCTGGAGGCGCGCGCCAACCGGCTCGCGCACCGGCTGCTCGCCGTGGGCGCCGGCCCGGAGGCGCGGGTGGCCGTGCTCCAGCAGCGCTCGGTGGAGCTCGTCGTCTCCCTGCTCGCCGTGCTCAAGGCCGGTGCCGCGTACGTGCCGCTGGACTCGCGCGCCCCGCAGAGCCGCTGGGAGCAGGTGATGGAGCGGACCGAACCGTCGGTGCTGCTCGTCGACCGGGCCCAGCCGGAGCTGGAGTTCGGCCACCGGGCCACCATCGTCGCGGTGGACGGCGACCTCGATGACCTCGCCGCACAGCCGGACCAGCCCCCCGCGGTGGCCGTCCAGCCCGAGCGGCTCGCGTATGTGATGTTCACCTCCGGCTCGACGGGCCGCCCCAAGGGCGTCGCGGTCACCCACCGCGATCTGCTGGCGTTCGCCCTGGACGGCTGTTTCGCCGCCGACGCCCACCGCCGGGTGCTGCTGCACGCGCCGCACGCCTTCGACGCCGCCAACTACGAGCTGTGGGTGCCGCTGCTCACCGGCGGCACGGTGGTCATCGCCCCGCCGCAGGACCTGGACGTCCGCACCCTGCGCCGGATGATCGCCGAGCACGGCATCACCGGACTGCACCTGACCGCCGGGCTGTTCCGCGTCGTGGCCGAGAACGACCTGGACTGCCTGACCGGTGTGCGGGAGCTGCTGGCCGGCGGCGACATCGTGCCCGGTACGGCGGTGCGTGCCCTGCTCGAGCGCTTCCCCGGCATGGTGTTCAAGGACACCTACGGCCCGACCGAGACCACCTCCTTCGCCACCTTCCACCGGGTGACCTCCGCCGACCGGGTGCCCGACGTGGTACCGATCGGTGCCCCGCTGGACAACACCCGGGCCCAGGTCCTGGACGGCCAGTTGCGCCGGGTGCCGCCGGGCGTGGTCGGCGAGCTGTACCTCGCCGGCGAGGGGCTGGCGCGCGGCTACTGGCGGGCGCCCGCGCTCAGCGCGGAGCGGTTCGTCGCCGACCCGTACGGTCCGGCGGGCAGCCGGATGTACCGGGTGGGCGACCTCGCCCGCTGGACCGAGCAGGGGGTGCTGGAGTTCGCCGGCCGCGCCGACGACCAGGTGAAGATCCGGGGCTTTAGGATCGAACCCGGTGAGGTCGAGGCCGCGGTCGCCCGCCGGCCCGGTGTCGCCTCCGCCGCCGTGGTCGTGCGCGAGGACCGCCCCGGGGACAAGCGGCTGGTCGCCTACGCGGTGCCCGCCCCGGGCCACCGCCTCGATGCGACCGCGCTGCGCGACCAGCTCGCCGAGGAGCTGCCCGACTACCTGGTGCCCTCCGCCGTACTGGCCCTGGACACCCTTCCGCTCACCCCCAACGGCAAGCTCGACCGCACGGCGCTGCCGGAGCCGGAGCTCACCGGCGAGGGAGCGGGCAGGCCGCCGCGGACCCCGCAGGAGCAGGTGCTGTGCGGACTCTTCGCCGAGATCCTCGAACTGGCCTCGGTATCGGTGGACGACAACTTCTTCTCCCTGGGCGGGCACTCCCTGCTCGCCACCCGGCTGGTGCTGCGCATCCAGGCCGTCCTGGGGGTCGATGTGGCGGTGCGCGACCTGTTCGACGCGCCGACCGTCGCCGAGATGGCCCGGCTGGTCGACCGGGCCACCGGGGCGCGCGCCCCGCTGACGCCCCGGGAGCGCCCCGAGGCGGTGCCGCTGGCGTACCCGCAGCGCGGACTGTGGTTCATCAACCAGCTGGACCACGCGGACGGCACCTACAACCTGGGTGTGTCGCTGCGCTTCACCGGACGGCTGGACCGCGGCGCGCTCTACACCGCGCTGCACGACGTCATCGCCCGCCACGAGAGCCTGCGCACCCTCTTCCCCGACCGCGACGGTGTGCCCTCCCAGGTCGTGCTGGACGCCGACGAGGCCCAGGCCGAGATCCGGGTCTCCGAAGTGGCCGAGGAGCGGCTGGACGAGGCGCTGTCGAAGGTGGCGCGGCGCGGTTTCGACCTCGGCGCCGAACTGCCGATCCGCGCGGACCTGCTGGTGCTGAGCCCCACCGAGCACGTGTTCCTGATCGTGGTGCACCACATCGTCGCCGACGGCTGGTCCTTCGGCCCGCTGGTGGACGACCTGGTCGCCGCCTACACCGCGCGGCGCACCGGATCCGCCCCCACCTGGCGGCCGCTGCCGGTGCAGTACGCGGACTACACGCTGTGGCAGGCCGAGCTGCTGGGCGCCGAGGACGACCCGGACAGCCTGCTCGGCGGTCAGCTGGACTACTGGAAGCGGACCCTGGCGGGTCTGCCCGAGCAGCTGGAGCTGCCCACCGACCGGCCCCGCCCGGCGGTGCTGGGCAACGACGGCGACCGGCTGCCGCTGTCCCTGAGCCCCGAGCTGCATGCCGCGCTGACCGACATCGCCCGCTCCAGCGGCGCCAGCCTCTTCATGGTGGTGCAGGCGGCCCTGGTCGGGCTGCTGTCCCGGCTGGGCGCGGGCGAGGACATCCCGATCGGCACGGCCATCGCGGGCCGCAACGACGAGTCCCTGGTGGACGGCATCGGCTTCTTCGTCAACACGCTGGTGCTGCGCAACGACGTGTCGGGCGATCCGACCTTCCGGCAGCTGGTGGAGCGGGTCCGGGAAGCGGACCTGGCCGCCTACGCCCACCAGGAGGTGCCGTTCGACCTGCTGGTGGAGACCCTGAGCCCGGACCGGTCGCTCTCCCGGCATCCGCTGTTCCAGACCATGCTGACCTTCGAGAACATCCCCGAGCTGAAGCTGCGCTTCCCCGGTCTGGACACCCGGCTGCACCCCGCCAACAACCGCACGGCCAAGTTCGACCTCGACTTCGCCATCGGCGAGACCTTCGACGCGGGCGGCGCCCCGGCCGGGATGACCGGCACGCTGGTCTACAACACCGACCTGTATGACCGGGCCGGTGCGCAGACGCTGGCCGACCGGTTCGTACGCCTCCTGGAGACGGTGGCGGCCAACCCGGCCGTCCGCGTCACGGAGATCGACCTGCTCTCCGAGGCGGAGCGCCGGCGGGTGCTGGTGGAGTGGAACGGGGACGCGGCCGGTGAGGTCGTGGCCACCCTTCCGGAGCTGTTCGAGGCGCGGGTGCGGGAGTGTCCCGGTGCGCGGGCGGTGTCCCTGGGCGGGGACGGGCTGACGTACCGGGAGCTGAACGAGCGGGCCAACGCGCTGGCGCGGTTGCTGGTCGAGAAGGGCGCGGGGCCGGGCCGGTTCGTGGGTCTGGTGCTGCCGCGGTCGGTGGATCTGGTGGTGGCGCTGCTGGCGGTGGTGAAGTCGGGTGCCGCGTATGTGCCGATCGACCCCTCCTATCCGGCGGACCGTATCGCCTACACGGTCTCGGACGTGGACCTGGCGCTCGTGGTGACGGACACCCGGGTCGAGGTGCCGCTGCCGGAGGGCGTGGCGCGGGTGGTGCTGGGCGATGAGGCGGTCGCGGGCCGGCTCGCCGGGCTGCCGGGCACGGACCTGACGGACGCCGAGCGGATCGCGCCGCTCGTACCGGGAGCACCCGCGTACGTGATCTACACGTCGGGTTCGACGGGGCGTCCCAAGGGCGTGGTGGTCTCGCACGGCAATGTGGTGCGGCTCTTCGAGCACACGCGGCAGTGGTTCGCGTTCGGCCCGGACGAGGTGTGGACGCTGTTCCACTCCTACGCGTTCGACTTCTCGGTGTGGGAGCTGTGGGGGCCGCTGCTGCACGGCGGTCGGCTCGTGGTGGTGCCGTTCGACGTGTCCCGTGCGCCGGAGCGCTTCCTGCGGCTGCTGGCGGACGAGCGGGTGACCTTCCTCAACCAGACGCCATCGGCCTTCTACCAGCTCGTCCACGCCGACCGGGAGGACCCGGCGACCGGCGACCGGCTGGCGCTGCGCCATGTGGTCTTCGGCGGCGAGGCGCTTGATCTGGGGCGGCTGACGGATTGGTACGAACGGCACGGTGCGGGCGCCGCCTGCGCCCCGCTGCTGGTGAACATGTACGGCATCACCGAGACCACGGTCCACGTCAGCCATCTGCCGCTGAACGCGGAACTGGCGGCCTCCGGCGCGGGCTCGCTCATCGGCCGGGGCCTTCCGGACCTGCGGATCTATGTGCTGGACGGTGCGCTGCGCCCGGTGCCCCCAGGGGTGCCGGGGGAGATGTACGTGGCCGGTGGCGGCGTGGCGCAGGGGTATCTGAAGCGGCCGGGGCTGAGCGCGTCGCGGTTCGTGGCCGATCCGTTCGCCGGTGATGGCGCGCGCATGTACCGGACCGGTGATCTGGCCCGCTGGACCGCGGACGGGCTGCTGGAGTATCTGGGCCGGGCGGATGACCAGGTGAAGATCCGGGGCTTCCGGATCGAGACCGGCGAGATCGCCGCCGTGCTCTCCGCCTGCCAGGGCGTGGCCGACTGCGCTGTGGTAGCCCGCGACGACCGGAGCGGCGAACGCCGGCTGGTCGCCTATGTGGTGCCGCAGGACCCGGATGAGGCACCGGAACCGGGCCCGCTGCGCGACACGCTCGCCGCGTCGCTGCCCGACTACATGCTGCCGTCCGCGTTCGTGGTGCTGGAGGCACTGCCCTTGAACGCCAGCGGCAAGCTCGACCGCACGGCGCTGCCCGCCCCGGAGTACGCGCCTGCGTCGGCGGGCCGCGCGGCGGGCACACCCCGCGAGGAGATCCTCTGCGGTCTGTTCGCCGATGTGCTCGGCGTGCCCGCGGTCGGCGTGGACGACAACTTCTTCGACCTGGGCGGCCATTCGCTGCTGGCGGCAAGGATCGTCAACCGGATCCGTTCGGTGCTGGCCGTCGAGCTGTCGGTCCGCACGCTCTTCGAGGCCCCGACCGTGGCGGCGCTGGCGAGGGCCCTGGACGGGGAGGCGGCCGCGCGGCTGCCGCTGACCGCCCGCGAGCGGCCCGAGGTGCTCCCGCTCTCGTCCGCCCAGCGCAGGCTGTGGTTCCTGGGCCGGATGGAGGGGCCGAGCGCCACCTACAACGTGCCGGTGGTGCTCCGGTTGTCCGGGGCGCTGGACCGGGCGGCGCTGGAGCTGGCGCTGTCCGATCTGATCGGCCGGCACGAGAGTCTGCGCACGGTCTTCCCCGAGACCGACGGCTCGCCCCGGCAGCAGGTCTGGGACCCGGACGCGGTGCGCGTTCCGCTGACCGTGGTGGAGACGGCCGAGGCCGCGCTGCCGGAGCTGCTCCGGGCGACCGTCACCCGGGGTTTCGACCTGACCGTTCAGCTCCCGGTGCGCACCACCTTGTTCGTGCTCGGCGAGAGCGAGTACGTCCTGGCCGTGGTGATCCATCACATCGCCACCGACGGCTGGTCCACGGCGCCGCTGGTGCGCGACCTGTCGGCCGCCTACGCCGCCCGCTGCGACGGCCGGGCCCCGGCCTGGGCGCCGCTGCCCCTGAGCTACGCCGACTACACCCTCTGGCAGCGCGACCACCTCGGCGACGAGGACGACCCGCGGAGCCTGGCCGCCCGTCAGCTGGCGTACTGGCGCCAGGCGCTCGCCGGGCTGCCGGACGAGCTGACCCTGCCCACCGACCGGCCCCGGCCGGCCGTGGCCGGGCACCGCGGCCGCACCCTGGACTTCGCGATCGAACCCGGGCTGCACGACCGGCTCACCGCGCTGGCCCGGGCCCGCGGGGTCAGCACCTTCATGGTGCTGCAGTCGGCGCTGGCCCTGCTGCTGACCAAACTGGGCGCCGGAGAGGACATCCCGGTCGGCAGCCCCATCGCCGGGCGCTCCGACCAGGCCCTGGAGGACCTGATCGGCGTCTTCCTGAACACGCTGGTGCTGCGTACCGACACCTCGGGCGACCCGACGTTCGACCAGCTGCTGGACCGGGTGCGGCGCACCGCGCTGGACGCCTACGCCCACCAGGACCTGCCGTTCGAGCGGCTGGTGGAGGTGGTCGACCCGGAGCGGTCGCTGGCCCGGCATCCGCTGTTCCAGGTCATGCTGATGGTCCAGAACATGCCGGCCGCCGAGACCGCGCTGGGCGGGCTGGCCCTGCGGCCCGAACTGGTCGACCTGGGCGTCGCCAAGGTCGATCTGAGCTTCGCCTTCGGTGAACGGCCGGAGCGGCCGGGCGCGCTGTCCGGCGTCTGCGAGTACAGCACCGAGCTGTTCGACGAGGACAGCGTGGAGACGCTGGTCCGGCGGCTGGTCCAGGTGCTGGAGGCGGTCACCGGTGATCCGGGGCTGCGGGTCAGCGAGGTCGATGTGCTGTCGGCGGCCGAGCGCGAGCGGGTGCTGGTGGAGTGGAACGACACCGCGCGGCCGCTGCCCGCGCGCCGGGTCCATGAGCTGTACGGGGCGCGGGCCGCCCGTACGCCGTCGGCCGTCGCGGTGGTCTCCGGCGGTGTCGAGCTGACCTACGCCCAGCTGGACGAGCGGGCGAACCGGCTCGCCACGCTGCTGACCGCCCGCGGGGTGGGCCCCGAGCGCCTGGTGGCCGTGGCGATGCCGCGCTCCGCGGACCTGCTCGTCGCCCTGCTGGCCGTGCTCAAGACCGGGGCGGCCTATCTGCCGCTGGACCCGGACCACCCGAAGGACCGGATCGGCTACACCCTCCAGGACGCCCGCCCCGCGCTGGCACTGGTCACCTCCGGCACCGCGCCGCTGCTCACGGCGGGCGGCGGGGACGGCGATGGGGAGGCGGCTGCCACCGGTGATGCGATGGGCGGTGGCGTACCGGCTCTGGTGCTGGACGACCCGGCCACCGTCGCCGAGCTGGCGGCGGCGCCCACGGCCGCGCCCGGTGTGGTGTGCTCGCCGGACCACCCGGCGTATGTCATCTACACCTCCGGTTCGACCGGCCGCCCCAAGGGCGTGGTCGTCCCGCACGGCGCGCTGAGCAACTTCCTGGACGACATGGCCGAGCGGTTCCGCCTCGGCCCCGCCGACCGGCTGCTCGCGGTCACCACGGTGTCGTTCGACATCGCGGCGCTGGAGCTCTATCTGCCGCTGCTGTGCGGCGCGGGCGTGGTGATCGCCGACCGGGACACCGTGCGCGACCCGGCCGCGCTGCTGCGGATGGCCGAGGACACCGGGGCGGGCATCGTCCAGGCGACGCCGTCGCTGTGGCAGGCCATGGTCACCGCGTCGCCGGAGGCGTTGCGCGGGCTGCGGGTGCTGGTCGGCGGTGAGGCGCTGCCGGAGGCCCTGGCCGCGCGGCTGCGTACGTCGGCCGCCGGGCTGACCAATCTCTACGGGCCGACCGAGACCACCATCTGGTCGACGGCCGCGGACCTGACGGACGGCCACGGCGTGCCCTCGATCGGCACTCCGATCGCCAACACCCAGGTCTATGTGCTGGACGATCGACTGCGGCCGGTCGCCCCCGGGGTGCCGGGCGAGCTGTACATCGCCGGCGCGGGCGTCGTGCGGGGCTACCACAACCGGCCCGCGTTGACCGCGGAGCGGTTCGTGGCCTGCCCGTTCGGCGGCCCCGGCGAGCGCATGTACCGCACGGGCGACATCGTGCGCCGGACCGCCGACGGCCGGCTGGAGTTCTCGGGCCGGGCCGACCACCAGGTGAAGGTGCGCGGCTTCCGGATCGAGCTCGGGGAGATCGAGACGGTGCTGACCGCCCATGAGGCGGTCGGCCAGGCCGTGGCGCTCGCCCGCGCCGACCAGGGCGAGGCCGCGCGTCTGGTCGCCTATGTGGTGCCGCGGACCCCCGGTGAGGAGCTGGATCCCGGACTGCTGCGCACGAAGCTCGGCGAGTCGCTGCCGGAGTACATGATCCCGTCCGCGTTCGTGGTCCTGGACCGGCTGCCGCTCACCCCGAACGGCAAGCTGGACCGCAAGGCGCTGCCCGCGCCGAGCTTCGGCGCGGCGGCCGGTTCCCGGCCCCCGCGGAACCCGGTCGAGGAGGCGCTGTGCGCGGTCTTCGCCGAGGTGCTCCGGCTGTCCTCGGTCGGCATCGACGACAGCTTCTTCGAACTGGGCGGCGACAGCATCGTGTCGATGCAGCTCATCGCCCGCGCCCGCGCGGCGGGTCTGGTCCTCGCCGTCAACGACGTCTTCGAGCACAAGACGGTGGCCGGGCTCGCCGCGGTGGCGGAGGTGCTCGACGACGCGGTCTCCCGTGAACCGGACAACCCCGTCGGCGAGTTCGCCCCCACGCCGATCATGCACTGGCTGCGTGAGCGCGGTGGTGCGATCGACTCCTTCGGTCAGCCGATGCTCGTCCGGACCCCGGCGGGCCTGGACCTGCCGACGCTCACCACCGCGCTTCAGGCGCTGCACGACCGGCACGATGTGCTGCGCGCCCGGCTGGGCGAGGACGACGAGGGGGGCTGGCGGCTGAGCGTGCCACCGGCCGGGGCGGTGTCCTGCGCGGATCGCGTCCGCCGGGTCGGCATCGCCGAAGCCGCGGCCGGGGACCTCGCCCCGCTGCTCGACCGCGCCCTCACCGAGGCCAGCGCGGAACTGGCGCCCCGGGACGGCGAGATGGTGCGCGCGGTGTGGTTCGACGGTGGTCCCGGACAGCCGGGACGGCTGCTGCTCGTCGCCCACCACCTGGTGGTCGACGGGGTGTCCTGGCGGATCCTGCTGCGGGACCTCGCCGACATCGCGACGGCCCTCGCCGCCGGACGGGAGCCCGAGCTCCCCCCGGTGGGCACCTCGGTGCGCCGGTGGAGCGAACGGCTGGCGGCCGAGGTGCGCAGGCCGGAACGGCGGGCGGAACTGCCGCTGTGGACGGAGATCCTGTCCGTCCCGGACGTCCGGCTCGGCGCCCCGGACACCCCGTCAGGCGGGGCCACCTCGGCCCCCGGGCACGACCCGGCCGGACCGGTCGCCCGCGTCACCATGACGCTGCCGGCCGCACGGACCGCGCCGCTGCTCGACCAGGTGCCGTCGGTGTTCCACTGCGGTGTGGACGACGTGCTGCTGAGCGCGCTGGCGCTGGCGATCGCCGACCGGCGCCGCCGGCTGGGCTCGACGGCCACCTCGGTGCTGGTCGCCGTGGAGGGGCACGGCCGGGACGAGAGTGTCGGGGGCGTGGATCTGTCCCGCACGGTGGGCTGGTTCACCAGCCTCCACCCGGTGCGGCTGGACCCCGGCCAGGTGCAGTGGGGCGACCTGTGGTCGGGCGGCCCGGCCACCGGGCGGGTGGTCAAGCGGATCAAGGAACAGCTGCGCGCGGTGCCCGGCACCGGGATCGGCTACGGCCTGCTGCGCCATCTGGACCGGGAGACGGCCGCACAGCTGGTCGGGTCGGCCGTGCCGCGGATCGGGTTCAACTATCTGGGCCGGGTCGAGTTCCACGACGGGCCCGGGGGCGACTGGCGCCCGGCCTCGGAGGCACTCGGGCTCGACCTCGGCGCCGACGGTCCGCTCACCCCGTACGGACTGGAGCTGAACGCCGTCACCATCGACCGCCCCGGTGGCCCGGAGCTGATGGTGACGTGGAGCTACGCCCAGGACGTGCTGTCCGAGGCGGAGGTACGGGAGGTCGGCGAGGCGTGGCTGCGCGCCCTGGAGGGGATGGCGCTCCATGCGGCCGGACCCGGCGCGGGCGGTCACACCCCCTCGGACCTCGCCCTGTCGAATCTGGAGCAGGAGGAGATCGAGTTGCTGGAGGACGAGTGGTGAAGCGTCGATGACCATCACCTCTGAGGAGTTCACCCGGACCATGGCCCGGGTGCCGGCCCCCGTGACGGTGGCCACGACGGTCGACGCGTCCGGGCGCAGATGGGGGTTCACGGGCAGCTCGTTCAGCTCGCTGTCCCTGGCCCCGCCCCTGGTGCTGATCTGCCTGGGCAAGTCCGCGAGCACCCATGAGGCGTTCACCGCCGCCGGAAGTTTCATGATCAACATCCTGGCGGAGGGGCAGGCGGACATCGCGAGGCGCTTCGCCGCCTCCGGTGTGGACCGGTTCGCGGCGGGGGACACCCTGCCGATGGAGCTGGGGCTGCCGGGCATACCGGAGGCGGTCGCCCGGGTCGCCTGTGCACTGCACCGCGTGGTGGACGGCGGCGACCACTCCGTCCTCATCGGCCGGGTCGTGGCGGCCCACGTCGGCGAGGACGCCCCGCTGGTCTACTACGACCGGTCCTTCCAGCGCCCGGTGTCGGTGGCCGAGACGGCCCCCGGAGCCGCGGTCTGGTGAGCGCGGCCCCGGGGGCCGGGGACGGACCGGCCGCGGGGGCTCAGTGCCCCCGCGCGATCCACTCGTCCAGGTGCGGGGCCTCGTCCCCGATGGCCGTGGAGTCGCCGTGGCCGGTGCGGACCAGCGTCTCCGGGGGCAGCGTCAGCAGCCGCTCCCGGATCGACTCGACGATCGTCGGGAAGGACGAGTAGGAGCGCCCGGTCGCGCCGGGGCCGCCCTGGAAGAGGGTGTCCCCGGAGAAGACCGTGGTCAGCGCCGGGGCGTGCAGACAGACCGCACCGGGGGAGTGGCCGGGGGTGTGCAGCACCCGCAGCTCGGTCCCCGCGACGGTGAGGACGTCGCCGTCGGCCAGCGGCTTGTCCGGGGCGCGGTCCGGGTGGCGCATCCGCCACAGCACCTCGTCCTCCGGGTGCAGCAGGATCGGCGCGCCGGTGCGCTCGGCGAGGGCCGGGGCCGCGTCGATGTGGTCGTCGTGGCCGTGGGTGCAGATGATGCCGAGCAGCCGGCGGTCGCCGATGGCGTCCGCGATGGCGTCGGCGTCATGCGCGGCGTCGATCACGTACACCTCGTGGTCGTCGCCGATCAGCCACACGTTGTTGTCCACCTCCCAGGTGCCGCCGTCCAGCGAGAAGGTGCCGGAGGTGACGAGGTGGTCGACGCGTACGGGCGGAGGGGTCATCAGAACATCACCACCGAGCGGAGCACCTCTCCGCGGTGCATCTTGGCGAACGCCTCCTCGATGTCCTCCAGCCCGATCGTCTCGCTGACGAACGCGTCCAGGTCGAGGCGGCCCTGCTGGTAGAGGTCGATCAGCAGGGGGAAGTCGCGGGACGGCAGACAGTCCCCGTACCAGGAGGACTTGAGCGCCCCGCCGCGCCCGAAGACGTCCAGGAGCGGCAGCTCCAGCTTCATCTCGGGGGTGGGGACGCCGACCAGGACGACCGTGCCGGCCAGATCGCGGGCGTAGAACGCCTGCCGGTACGTCTCGGGGCGGCCCACCGCCTCGATGACGACGTCGGCGCCGTTGCCGTCGGTCAGCTCCCGGATGGCCTCGACGACATCGGCACTGCCCGCGTGGAGGGTGTGGGTGGCGCCCAGCGAACGGGCCCACTCCAGCTTCCGCTCGTCCAGATCCACCGCGATGATCTTCGCGGCCCCGGCCAGCCGCGCCCCGGCGACCGAGGCGGCGCCGACACCGCCGCAGCCGATCACGGCGACCGAGTCACCGCGCTGGACATTGCCGGTGTTGAGCGCGGCGCCGATGCCGGCCATCACGCCGCAGCCGAGCAGCCCGGCGGCGGCGGGCGAGGCCGAGGGGTCGACCTTGGTGCACTGCCCGGCGGCCACCAGCGTCTTCTCGGCGAAGGCGCCGATGCCGAGCGCCGGGGTCAGCGCGGTGCCGTCGGTCAGCGTCATGGGCTGCTTCGCGTTGTGGGTGTTGAAGCAGTACCAGGGGCGGCCGCGGCGGCAGGCCCGGCACTCGTGACAGACGGCCCGCCAGTTGAGGATCACGAAGTCGCCGGGGGCCACCTCCGTGACGCCCTCGCCCACGGACTCCACGATGCCCGCCGCCTCATGGCCGAGCAGGAAGGGGAACTCATCGTTGATCCCGCCCTCCCGGTAGTGCAGATCGGTGTGGCAGACGCCGCACGCCTGGACCTTCACCACCGCTTCGCCGGGGCCGGCGTCCGGCACCACGATCGTCTCGATCCTGACCTTCTCGCCCTTGCCGGGGGCTACCACGCCGCGTACCTGTTGAGTCATGACAGCAGCGTAAGTGGCGATCACCGGCTACGACAGGCGACCAGCGGCTACGACAGGGATGACGGGGCACGCCCGGAACGGGCCGCACCGGTGTTCCCCGGTGCGGCCCGTCACCGCTTGGGCGGACCGCTTACTTCACGTTGATCGCGGTCCAGGCGGCGGCGACCGCCTTGTACTCGGTGGAGTTGGCGCCGTAGAGGTCGGACGCGGCACTGAGGGTGCCGGTGCGGGCGCCCGCGTACTTGGTCGTCGAGGTCCAGTACGTGGTCAGGGCCCGGTACCAGATCTTGATGGCCTTGTCCCGGCCGATCCCGGTGACGGTCGAGCCGTCGTAGGTCGGGCTGTTGTAGCTCACGCCGTTGACGACCTTCGCGCCGCTGCCCTCGGACAGCAGGTAGAAGAAGTGGTTGGCGGGACCGGAGGAGTAGTGGACGTCGATGTTGCCGAGGGTCGAGGACCAGTAGTCCCTGGACGCCCCGTCCTTGCTGGGCTTGTCCTGGTAGCGCAGCGGGGTGCCGTCGCCATTGATGTTGATCTTCTCGCCGATGAGGTAGTCACCGACGTCCGCGGAGTTGCCCGAGTAGAACTCCACCGCGGTGGCCATGATGTCGGAGGTGGCCTCGTTGAGACCGCCGGGCTCACCGCTGTAGTTGAGGTTCGCGGTGGCCGCGGTCACACCGTGGCTCATCTCGTGCCCGGCCACGTCCATCGCGGTCAGCGCGTTGGCGTTGCCCGAGCCGTCGCCATAGGTCATGCAGAAGCAGGAGTCCTGCCAGAAGGCGTTCACGTAGTTGTTGCCGTAGTGGACGCGGGAGTACGAGCCCACGCCGTTGTTCTTGATGCCGTTGCGGCCCAGGAACTCCTTGTAGAAGTCCCAGGTCTCGGCCGCGCCGTAATGCGCGTCGACGCCGGCGGTCTGGCGCCCGCCGCCCCATACGTCGTCCGCGTCAGTGAACAGGGTGCCGGTTCCCGAGCTGCCCTGGTTCAGGTCATAGGTCTTGTGGTTGCCTCGGGCGGAGTCCGTGAGGCTGTAGGTGGAGCCGCTCTTGGTGGTGCCCAGGGGCACCGTGCCGCTGTACTTGCTGGTGCCGGTGCCGGTCTCGACGCCCTCCCA
This sequence comes from Streptomyces sp. AgN23, assembly GCF_001598115.1. Taxonomy (NCBI): domain Bacteria; kingdom Bacillati; phylum Actinomycetota; class Actinomycetes; order Kitasatosporales; family Streptomycetaceae; genus Streptomyces; species Streptomyces sp. AgN23. Next base: position 4,974,294 of record NZ_CP007153.1, on the reverse strand, counting down.
CTGGGACAGCTTCGCGCCCGTGGTGGCGTCGGTGACGACGTGCAGCTCGCTCGGGGTGCCGTCGGCCTGCGTCCCGGTGACGACGGTCTCCCAGGCCAGGACGGGCTTGCCGGTGGCCGCCCAGACCACCTTCCGCGGCGACTTGGCCTTCTCGCCGGTGGTCGCCTTCGGCGCGGCCTTCAGGGCGGTGCCGGAGGCGGCCCCGGGAGTCACGGCGGCGTCGGTGCTCTTGACGGCTATCCGCGCGCCGGTGGCCCTGTTGACGGAGCGCGCGCCGCCGGCCTTCTCGTGGACGACCAGGTCGCCACCGAGGACCGGCAGCCCCGCGTAGGTGCGCTCGTAGCGGGTGTGAACGGTTCCGTCCGCGTCCTTGATGACGTCGCGGACGAGGAGCTTCTCCTTGGCCCCGAGTCCGAGGGACTCGGCCTGCGCGGAGGCGTCGGCCTGGGCCGCCTTGATCGCGGTGGCGCGCTCGGGGGCGGTCAGCGGAAGCGCCGTGGCGCCCGCCTCGCGGGAGCGCTCCGGCTGGGCGCTGGCCTGGCCGGACTGCACACCGATGACGACCATGGCGGCGGAGGCGACGAGCGCCGCCACGCGGACGGTCTTCTTACGGGGGGAGGAAGCGATGGGTCTCACTCGGTCTCCTTGCCTTGGGGCCGCCGGGTCGCGGCCCTGTGTAGGGGGTACGGACGGCTATGGGTGGGCCGTCCGGTCGAGCAGGAGTGGTGCGAGTGGTGCACATTGCGGTGTGAGAGGGCCCTACTGCGGAGTCAGAGGACGCGCAGCGGGCCGACCAGAGATTGTCATCGAACGATCGATTCGGGTAGGCGCGTAACAAGAATTTGACTCGGCGTTGTTCAAGTGGGGGCGAATTCGGTCAGCGAGGCATGAGGCAATAACAGTTGTTTGATGCCGACTTATGGCGCTACGTCATGCCCCTGTTGGATCGGCGCCTCCGGCCGCTCCGGGGGCCGGTACCGGCCAATGGCCCAGGTGGCGAGCGCGGCGGGCCGCTCGGCGGCCCCGGAGGGCGGCGTTGCTGCGTACGCGACGAGAAGACGATCTGTGTGCCCGAACGGCGCGTTACGCCCCTCACCACGGGCGCCGGCACCGGCCCGCCGCTGGGCGGAGCGACGGGGGGAAGCTCAGAACTCCAACACGGCGCGGTAGCGCGCGCGTCCGCGGCGGACATGGTCGAGCGCCTCGTCCATCCGCGCGACCGGGAAGGTCTCGACGGCCGGGCGGATGCCGTGCCGCGCCGCGAAGTCCAGCATCTGCCGGGTCTCCGCGGGTGACCCCACGAGGCCGCCGACCAGCCGCTTCTCGCCCAGCAGAAGGCTCAACGGGTGGAAGCCGAACGGCCCGTGGGGAAGGCCGACCACGCACAGCGTCCCCTGCGGGCGCAGCGCCGCGAGATACGCGTCCCACGGCAGATCGGCCGAGACGGTCGAGAGGATGAAGTCGAACGAGCCCGAGACCCGCTCGAGCCCCTCCTCCGCGGCGACGAACTCATGGGCGCCGAACCGGCGGCTGTCGTCCGCCTTCGCCGCCGTCGAGGAGATGGCGGTCACGTGGCAGCCCCACGTGGCGAGGAACTGGATCGCGAGGTGGCCCAGACCGCCCACCCCCACCACGGCGACCCGGTCGGTGGGCCGGACCCCGTTCCGCGTGATCGCCGAGAACACGGTGATCCCGGCGCACAGGAGCGGCGCCGCGTGCTCGGAGGCGAGGGAGTCGGGGATCGGCTGGACATACCGCCAGTCGCTCGCCCGCACCCGGGTGGCGAACGCACCGCGGTGGCCGCGCAGCACCGTGTCGTCCTTGTCCGCGCACAGATACTGCCGACCGCTGAGGCACCACTCGCAGGCGAAGCACGCCCCCGCCACCGCGCCGACGCCCACCCGCCGGCCGACGGCAAGCCGCCCGCCGTCGACGGCGCCGCCCACGGCCTCGATCACGCCGACCGCCTCATGGCCCGCGACCAGCGGGAACCGGGAGTAGCCGTGCGCGTCGTCGACCATGCCGACGTCGGTCTGGCAGACGCCGCAGTGCGTCACGGCGACGTCGACCTCCAGGGGTCCCAGGGGCTCCGGCTCGTACTCGAGCCGCTGAACAGGGCCTCCGGCCCGCTCCACCGCGTAGGCGCGCACGGTCATGCGCCCCACCTCATCTCTAACTAACTAGTTGGTTGGTTTTTCGTAGGCTACGCGGCCGTGCCCGCGCTGACAACTAACCAGTTGGTAACCTGAGCCCCGTGTCTCCCCGGAAAAGCGATGCCACCCGCCGCCGCCTGCTCGACGCGGCCACCGCCGACTTCGCCGCCCATGGCATCGCGGGTGCCCGGGTCGACCGCATCGCGGCCGCGGCGGGCATCAACAAGGCGCAGCTGTACGCCTACTTCGGAGACAAGCTCGGCCTCTTCGGCGCCGTCTTCCGCCTCCACGCCGATGTCGTCGTCGACTCCGTGCCGTTCACGGCCGACGACCTCCCCCAGTACGCCGTGCGGCTGTACGACACCGCCGTGGCACGGCCGGAGCTGATCCGTCTGGCCGCCTGGGCGAGGCTCGAAGGAGTGGCCACCAGCAACCTGGTGACCGAGTCATCGGCCACCGTCGCCACCAAACTCCAGGCGATCGCCGACGCCCAGCGCGACGGCCGGGTCACCGACTCGATGGACCCTCAGGACGTCCTCGCGCTGCTGCTCGCCATGGCTCTGACCTGGTCCGCCGCCGGCCTCTCCGCCACAGCCGCCCCGGACGACCCGCCCGCGGCCCACGACCGCCGCAAGCAGGCCCTCTCCCAGGCGGTCTCGGGCGCCTTCGGCGCGCGGGGCTGATGTCCTCCGAAAGGGTGACTACGGGCCGGACCGCCCGGGACCGCTCGCCTACGCTGGAACCATCGCTCCGTACGAAGGAGGTCCACCGTGGTACTGACGGCCCCCGAGCGCGAGGCGCGCGCGGACAGTGGCGAGAGCACCGCTTCATCGGTAGAGGAAGCCTTCGTGGCGTTGAGCGCGGCAGCCCCCGAGGGATGGCGCGTGGAACTGATCGAAGGAGAAATCCACGTGGTGCCTCCCGCTAACGGTGAGCACGAAGAGATTGTGTCGGAAGTGACTGGGCAGGTACGCGACCACAGGAAAGACCTGGGGCGCTACACCGGCATCGGACTTCGCGTCCCGGACGCGTCACCAACCGGCAAGGTCGTTCCTGATTTCGTCATCGCGCCGAAGGGGAGCTTCGGCGATTCCTTGGAGTACCACGACCCCGGCGCGGTGATGCTCGTCGGCGAGGTCACCTCGCATTCGACCGCCGACAATGACCGGGGGCCCAAGCTGCGAGGCTACGCGGCGGCGGGCATTCCGTTCTATCTGCTGATCGACCGGGAACGGAAGCAGGCCGTGCTGCATTCCCTGCCCGCCGGGAAGAGGTACACCCGCAAGGTCGAGGTCGACATCTCCCAGCCGCTGTCGCTGCCCGAACCGCTCGGGTTCGACCTGGACACCAGCGAGTTCTGACCCCGTTCCCCTTATAAGGGCCACATAAGGGCCTTATGAGTGCCTTATGGGCGTCGTTATGGCGAGGGCCGCCCCTGGTGTGGGGCGGCCCTCAGTGTTTCCGCGCCGGTGAAACCTCAGACGTTGACGCCGAAGTCCTGGGCGATGCCCACGAGACCGGCGGCGTAGCCCTGGCCCACGGCACGGAACTTCCACTCCGCGCCATTGCGGTACAGCTCGCCGAAGACCATGGCGGTCTCGGTCGCGGCGTCCTCGCTCAGGTCGTAGCGGGCGATCTCGGTGCCGCCGGCCTGGTTGACGATGCGGATGAACGCGTTCCGCACCTGGCCGAAGTTCTGGCTGCGGGACTCGGCGTCGTAGATCGAGACCGGGAAGACGATCTTCTCCACGTCGGCCGGCAGACCGGCCAGGTTGACGTTGATCTGCTCGTCGTCGCCCTCGCCCTGGCCGGTGACGTTGTCACCGGTGTGGACGATGGTCTGGTCCGGGGTGGACTTGTTGTTGAAGAACACGAAGTGCTGGTCGGAGTAGACCTTGCCGTTCGCGTTCACCGCGATGGCACTCGCGTCGAGGTCGAAGTCGGTGCCCGTGGTGGTGCGGACGTCCCAGCCGAGGCCGACCGTGACGGCGGTCAGGCCCGGTGCCTCCTTGGTGAGCGAGACGTTGCCGCCCTTGGACAGGCTTACAGCCATGGGGAGTCCCTTTCGTGGTCTCGATGATTCGAGGCGACGGGCGAAGCCGTCGTCACCCTCCACAACGCCGCGAACAGCCCGACAGGTTCCAGCTCCCTTTACTTTCTTTGCCAAACCCTGATGCGGCGGTGTGACGAGATAACCGGATGACGTCGCCGGGGTCGGCAGGCGACCATGGACGCATGCCCGCGCCCTATGTCATCCGAGGTTCCGTCTCCTTGCCGGAGGCCGAGCTGGTGTGGCGTTTCTCGCGGTCCTCCGGGCCCGGAGGACAGCATGTCAACACCAGCGACAGCCGGGTCGAGCTGCGCTTCGACCTCGCCCGCACCGAGGCGCTGCCGCCCGTATGGAAGGAGCGCGCGCTGGAGCGGCTGGCCGGCCGGCTGGTGGACGGGGTGGTGAGCGTACGGGCCTCCGAGCACCGTTCGCAGTGGCGCAACCGTGAGACGGCCGCCGTAAGGCTCGCATCGCTGCTCGCGGAGGCGACCGCGCCACCGCCCAAGCCGCGCCGCCCCACCCGGATCCCCCGGGGCCTCAACGAGCGGCGGCTGCGGGAGAAGAAGCAGCGCGGTGACGTCAAGCGAGGGCGTACGGGGCGGGGCTGGACGTAGCACCGCCGCCCTCACCCCAGCCTCCGGTAGCGCCCCCTGAAGTACGTCAGCGGTCCGCCCTCCGCGGCCGGCGTCGCCGCGTCCAGCACCCGTGCCACCACCAGCGTGTGGTCCCCGGCCGTCACCCGCTGCTCGGTGCGGCACTCCAGCGTCGCCAGCGCGCCCACCGCGAGCGGGGCGTCCGTGTGCTCGCCCCGCACCACGGGCATGTCCTCGAACAGCAACCTGTCGCTGATGCGCCCCTTCATGGCGAATCGTCCCGCGATGTGCCGCTGACCTTCCGACAGGACCGATACCGCCCAATGCGGCTGTCGCTCCAGCAGCTCATCCATCCGCGAACCGTTGCGAACGCTCACCATCACCAGCGGCGGGTCAAGTGACACTGACATGAACGCGGTGGCCGTCATGCCGACGTCCTCGCCGCGCGGCCCCTCCTCCGGATCATGTGCGGTCACCAGCACCACGCCGGCGGTGAGCCGTGACAGCGCGGCACGGAACTCGTCCTCACTCACCCCACCAGCATGGGGGACGGCGGGCTCGGCTGGACTGGAAGGAGTCGTCGGGAACACCCTTCGACGCTAACCGCCCCCGCCCCCTCCCCGCATCGGGCCCGGGGACCACGACGGCTTAGGCCATCGGCCGTAGGCCGGGCGCCGGCGGGAAGGCGCTCGGGTCAATCGGGCGGCCGCCTCGCATGGCCAGGTATCTCCGTTCCGGAATTTGCGTTCACAAAAACTAGGAGCGCTCCCACCCCCTCGGTTAAAGAGGTGAATACGTTCTGTGACATGAATCACAGCAGGCAGTAATTGTTGACCCTGTGTACCGAGTGAACAGCTCGCTGTGATTCAGTGGCCGTGGCAATCGGACGACAAGACGCCAGGAGTTTGCTGTCGAGGTCTCGGGGGAGTGCGATCGATGGAGACCGAGTCGGAGCCGTACATCCGCCTTGCGACACTGCGGCAGCTGCATCAGGTAGTCGCCGATCTGAACACCGCCCGCAGCCTCGCCGACACGCTTCAGGCCGTCGCCGACGGCGTCATCGCCGGGCTCGGGTTCGATCTGTCGGCCGTCAACCTCGTCCGCCCCGACGGAGACCTCGTCGTCGCCGCCGTCGGCGGCAGCGCCGGGGCCGAGGCGCTGATGGCCGGCCGGGTCGGCTCCCGCTGCTCCTGGGAGCGCCGGCTGTCCATGGGTGACCGCTGGGGCGATCTGCGCTTCATCCCGTACAGCGAGGGCTGGGTCCTCGACGACGACGATGTCCCGCAGTGGCACACCTCCGGCCCCGCGCCCCGCTTTCCCGACGAATGGCACCCCATGGACCGCCTGTTCGCCCCGCTCTACGCGGCGGGCGCCTCCGGCGGCGAGCTCATCGGCGTCATCTCCGTCGACAAACCGCGCAACGGCCGCCGCCCCGGCGCCTGGGGCCGCGAGGCCCTCCAGGTGTACGCCTTCCACGCAGCCGTCGCGATCGGCAACGCCCGGCTGCGCGGCAACATGCAGCGCGCTCTGCTGCGCCTGGAGCGCGAGCAGCAGGCACTGCGCGCCAGCGAGGAGTCCTTCCGGCAGGCGTTCGAGTACGCGCCCAGCGGTATGGCCATCGCCGAGATGGGCGGCGATCAGCACGGCCGGCTGCTGCGCACCAACGACGCCCTGTGCCGGCTGCTGGGCCGCCCCGCCTCCGCGATGCGCCGCTTCTCCTTCTCCGACCTCGTCCACCCCGAGGACATCGGCACCCTGCTGCGCACCTCCGCCGAGGGCGGCCGCGCCGAGCTGCGCCTGGCCCGCCGCGACGGTTCGTACGTCTGGGTCTCGCTGCGCAACTCGGTGGTGGCCGACGCCGCCGACGGCCCGCGCTTCCTGCTCACCCATGTCGAGGACATCGAGGAGCGCAAGCGCCATGAGCTGCAGCTCGCCCACCGCGCCAGCCATGACTCCCTGACCGGCCTGCCCAACAGCGCCGAGCTGCGCGCCCGGCTCGCCGCCCGGCTGTGCGCCACCCCGCCCCGGCCGGGCGGGGGCTACGACGAGGAGGCCGCCTCGCTCGGCGGCGCGGGCGCCGGCGGGGTCTATGTCGACGCGGCGGGGCATCTGCACGGCTTCGACGACTTCGAGTGCTTCGGCACTCCGCCCCCCGCCGAGAGCGTCCCGTTCGACGGCCATGTGCACACCATCCCGCCCAACGAGGACTCCAACGCCGACGACGGCCATAAGGGGCTCGCGGTGCTCTTCTGCGACCTCGACGGCTTCAAGTCCATCAACGACCGCTTCGGGCACCACGCGGGCGACGCCGTGCTGATCGAGGTCGCCCGCCGGCTGACCAACGGTGTGCGGGAGGGGGACACGGTCGCCCGCCTCGGCGGCGACGAGTTCGTCGTCCTCGCCGACGGCCTCGGCCGGGCCGACGCCCAGGACCTGGGGGTGCGGCTGCGCAATGCGATCACCCCGCCCATCCGGGTCGACGGCCGGGCCGTTCGGGTCGGTGCCAGTTTCGGCATCGGCTGGGCGGGCTGCGGAATGTCGGCCGAAGAGGTGCTGCACTCCGCTGACCAGCGGATGTACATCGAGAAGCGGTCCCGCTCCAAGGAGCGCCGCCGGGCCGGGTAGCCGTGCCGGTGGATGGTTGTGAGATATGTCGGGGGGTAGGAGGGGTGCACCGACCGGCCGAATGAGGTGTGGGAGCGGTCGGTCGCGGTAGGCTGCGCCGATGCGGCCCTGCCGCCGACAGTGAACCGATCGTGAATATTGGCCATCCGGACAGCACACGCCCTGTTGAGGCCCTCTCGACCCTGATATGAGCTGTCGTGGCGCGTTCTGATCCTGCGCCGATGGCCATATGCATAGGGGAGTGACGAGGGATGACGGCCGGCAACAACGGCTCGGGCACACCGGAGAACGACGACCCGTTCGCCTACCTGTACCGCTCGGAAGGCGACCAGGGGGACCAAGGCGGTCAGTCGGGTCAGCCGGGTGCCGCCCCCCGCGCCGGTGGCTACGGCTACCCAGGTCCGGCCCAACCAGGAGTCCCCCGCACCTCCTACAACCAGGTCCGTGCGGTGGGCGAGCGCAACTACGGCCAGCAGATCCCGAACCAGCAGCCGCAGGGGTACGGCCAGCAGGGCGGCTACGGTCGGCAGAACGCCCACTACGCCGCCCCCGAGACCCTGCCCGGCGGGGCACCCCGCCAGCCCGGTGCGGACGCCCCGCGCGGCGGCCATGGGGGAGGCGGCCGCGGCCCCAACAACAGGGGGCTGCTGATCGGTGCGATCGCCGTGGTCGCGGTGGTCATCGTGGGCATCGGCGTCGCCATGATCACCAACGGTGACGACAAGAAGGACGACCAGGGCGATTCGACGAACCAGCCCACGGCGGGCTCCAGCGTCGGGCCCGGCGAGTCCTCCGGGCCCTCCAAGGCCCCGGACGAGAACCTGCCCACCGAGGACGCCGCCAAGATGCGGCTGACCGGCGGCGCGGCCCCCGCGAGCGACATCCAGGGCGCCAAGGCCGACGGCGGCTCCTACGTCGGCGTCAACGCCCCGGGCGCGTCCGCGACCTGGACCGTGGACGTGGCCAAGGCGAAGTCGTACCGGCTGTACGTCACGTACGGCGTGCCCGGCGAGGACCAGAGCATGTCGCTGACGATCAACGGCAAGAAGGAGACGCGGCCGCTCAACATGAAGAACTTCGCGGGCGCGCCGAAGGGTGACTTCGAGAAGGGCTGGACGGAGACCTGGTCGATCGTCCAGCTCAGTAAGGGCACCAACACGATCACCGTGTCGTGCGAGGACGGCGACAAGTGCAACGCCAACATCGATCAGATGCGGCTGGCCAAGGCCAAGGGCTAGGCAGGGGCGACCGCCAAGGGCGGGGCCCCGGAGAGGTGCTGGGGCCCAAGAGGGTGCGGGGCTTGTGAACGTGCGGCGGTGCTCGCGGCGGCCTCACGCCGCCGCCGGGTGCTCCGTCACCTCGACGCCCGCCAGCACCTCGTCGTAGACCGCCCGGTCGAACTCGCCCGCCACCGGGGCCCGTACGGCCGCCGCCGACAGGGCCACCGCGCGGGCGAGCCGGTCCGGCCACGGCGCCTCCTCGACCAGCCCGGACAGCAGCCCCGCGACCGCCGCGTCCCCGGCCCCGGTCGGGTTGCCCGCCAGCCGGCGTGGCGGGGCGGCGCGCCAGGCGCCGTGGGCGGTGACCGCGAGCATGCCGTGGGGGCCGAGCGAGGCGGCCACCGCGCGCGCCCCGCGCCGCCGGGCGTCGCGCGCGGCGCGCAGCGGGTCGGTGGAGCCGGTGAGCCCGGCGAGCTCATCGATGTTGGGCTTGACGAGATGGGGGCGGGCGGCGATGCCCCGGCGCAGCGGTTCGCCGCTGGTGTCCAGCAGGGTGGGCACGCCCGCCGCATGCGCCTCCCGGATGAGCTGGGCGTACGTCCCGACCGGGACCCCGGGGGGCAGGCTGCCGCACAGCGCGACCGCCGACGCCTCGCGCAGCAGCCGGCCGTAAGCGTCCATGAAGGTGGACCACTCGGGGGTGGTGACGATCGGGCCGGGCTCGTTGAGCTGGGTGGTGTCGCCCGTGGTGGCGTCCACGATGCCGATGGTGCGCCGGGTGGTGCCGGCGATCGGGACCAGTGCGTCGGTGATCGTTCCGTGCGGTGCCCTGGGGTCGGTGCCGGGTACGGCGATTCCGCCGAGCAGTTGCCGCAGCACCGCGCCGGTGACCCCGCCGACGAAGCCGGTGACGACGGTGTCGTGGCCCAGGGCGGCCAGCACCCGGGCCACGTTGAGGCCCTTGCCGCCGGGCCGTTCGGTGACCTCGGTGACGCGGTGGGTGGCGTGTGGACGCAGTTCCGGCACCCGGTAGGTGATGTCGAGGGCGGTGTTGAGCGTGACCGTGAGGATCACCCTGGCATCCCCTCTCCCGTCCCCCCCGCCGGACGGAGATTCCTGTGCTGAACGCGACTGTGTGCCGAGCCGTACATACCCGTGCCCGGGCCCGCGCCCGTGCCCATGCCCGAGCGTGTGCCGTACCTGAGCCCGTACTCGTGCCCGTGCCCGTACCTGAGCCGTGCCCGTGCCCGTGCCCGAGCGATCATGCCAAAACGAGTGGCTTCGGCCCAGACCTCCGTGCCGTTCTGGACGCCGTCATCGCCCCCTGAAATCGGGGCACTTCAGCCCAGGTCGGGATGGACCACCCAATCGCCCCGGCGCATCACACCCCGCAGCCGGAAGTCGTCGTCGAGCACGACGAGATCCGCGTCCTTGCCCACCTCGAGCGAGCCCACCCGGTCGGCGATGCCCAGCAGCCGGGCGGGGGTCGCGGACAGCGCCCTTACGGTCTGCTCCACGCTGAGCCCGTCGATCGTGACGGCCCGCTGGAAGGCCCGGTCCAGGGTGAGGGTGGAGCCCGCGATGGAGCCGGCCGTCGGCCCGTCGCTGATCCGCGCGACGCCGTCCTTGACCTCGACCTCCATGGGGCCGAGCGGATAGCGCCCGTCGTTCATGCCCGCCGCGCCCATCGCGTCGGTGATGAAGGCGACCCGGTCCGCGCCCGCCCGGTGGAAGGCCAGCTCCAGCATGGCGGGGTGCAGATGGGTGCCGTCGTTGATCAGCTCGATGGTGACCCGCTCGTCCTCCAGCAGCGCGGCGATCGGGCCGGGCGCGCGGTGCAGCAGCGACGGCATCGCGTTGAACAGGTGGGTCGCCACGGTCGCGCCCGCCTCGACGGCCTCCCGCGCCGCCTCGTACGTCGAGTCGGTGTGGCCGACGGCCGCGAGGACGCCGCTGTCGGCCAGCAGCCGTACGGACTCCAGCCCGCCCGGCAGTTCGGGGGCCAGCGTCATCATCCGCGCGGTGCCGCGCGCCGCGTCCACCAGCTTGCGCACGTCCGCCGGATCGGGCGCGCGCAGCAGCGATGGCTGGTGGGCGCCGCAGCGGTGGGGGGAGATGAACGGCCCCTCGAAGTGGATGCCCGCCAACTCGCCCTGCTCCACCAGCTCCGAGAGGACGGCGGCCTGCCGGGCGAGGTCGTCCAGATCGCCGGTGACGGTGGAGGCGAGCATCGTGGTGGTGCCGTGCAGCCGGTGCGTACGGATGGCGGTCAGCGACTCCTCGGGGGTGCCCGCCGAGAACGAGGCACCGCCGCCGCCGTGCACATGCAGGTCCACGAAGCCGGGGACGATCCAGCGGCCCGGCAGGTCGAGCGCCTCCACCGCCTCCTCGCCCTGGCCGGACGCGGGATCGGCCGACGGTCCCGCCGCGGTGATGCGCGTGCCCTCGACCGTCACCCGCCCGTTGTCGACCACGCCTCCCGGCAGGACCACCCGGGCGCCTGTGAGAACCGTTCGCTGGACCATCAGGCGGTTACCTCCGTGGAGAGTCGATCCCAGGCGAGCAGACCCGCGCCCAGGCAGCCGGCGGTGTCCCCGAGGGCCGCCGGGACGATACGGGGAAGCTGCTGGAAGGTGAGCCGCTCCTCGACCGCGGTGAGCAGCGGCGCGAACAGGGTCTCCCCCGCCTCGGCCAGCCCACCGCCGACGATCAGCACACCGGGGTCCAGCAGGGTGAGGCCGGTCACCAGGCCGTCGGCGAGCGCGCTCACCATCTCCCCCCACACGGCCACGGCCCTCGGATCGCCGGACCGTACGGCCTTGGCACAGTCGGCGGCGTCGGCCGCCGGATCGCCGCTCGCACCGGCCCAGGCGCGGCCCACCGCCGCCGCCGAGGCGAGCGTCTCCAGGCAGCCGGACTGGCCGCAGCCGCAGGCGGGGCCGCCCGGCCGGACGACGATATGGCCGATCTCGCCGGAGGAACCGTGCGCTCCGGGGTCGATCCGCCCGTCGATGCCGATGGCGCCCGCGATGCCGGTGCCGACGGAGACGAACAGGAAGCGCCGCGCGCCCTCGCCCGCTCCTATCCGCCCCTCGGCCAGCCCGCCCATCCGGACGTCGTGCCCGAGCGCGACCGGGATCCCGCCCAGCCGCTCGGTGAGCAGCGCGCGCAGCGGGACGTCGCTCCAGCCGAGGTTGGCGGCGAAGACGGCCACCCCGCGGTCCTCGTCCAGGACCCCGGGTACGCCGACCCCCGCGGCCACCGGGGGCCCGCCGAACCGCCGCTCGCCGATCTCGCGCAGCTCGGCGGCGAAGTCGAGGATCGCGGCGACGACCGCCTCGGGTCCGCGCTCCCGCTCGGTGGGCCTCCGGGCCTCGTGGAGGAGTGTGGTGTCCGCCCCGATCAGGGCGGCCTTCATACCGGTGCCGCCCACATCCAGGGCGATGACGTGTTTCACATGGAACAGTCTCGCGCGATCCACCATGAGAGGTCTAGTCCACTCGCCGCTTCTCGTCAGGAGATCACGCCGTTGCCGGTAAGGGAGTTGGTATGAACCTGCCCTTCCGTTTGTGAGTGGGTGACACATCGCACTTTGGCGTGTAACAACCCCCTCACCTGGGCAAGTGAACTGCCGATATCGAAGCGATATGCCCATGGTGTAGACCTTGTGGAGGTTTGCAAGGCAGACTCGCTCGACCTCGGGGGAGGACCCTGGAGGATGAGACAAGCCATAGGGTGGGAAAACAGCGGTGCAGCGGCGACGGTTCTTGGGTCTGACAACGGCGGGCGTCGCGGCGGTGACGACGGCACCCGGGCTCACGGCCTGTGGCAGCGGCAGCTCCGGCTCGGACGGTGACACCACGTTGAAGGTGATCGCGGCCGACTACGGCGACAGCACCGCCAACAGCTCCCAGAAGTACTGGAACAAGCTGGCCCGGGCCTTCGAGGCCAAGAACGGCGGGATCAAGGTCGAGGTCAAGGTCTACAGCTGGACCGAAGTGGACCGGCGCGTCGCCGACATGGTCAAGAGCGGTCAGGCCCCGGACATCGCGCAGATCGGCGCATACGCCGACTATGCCGCGCAGGGCAAGCTCTACCGCGCCGACGAGATGCTCGCCATCCCCACCCAGGCCGGTTTCATCACCTCGATCGCCCAGGCGGGCGAGGTGCGGCGGGTGCAGTACGGGGTGCCGTTCGTGGCCAGCGCCCGGCTGCTCTTCTACAACAAGAAGCTCTTCGACCAGGCCGGTATATCCTCCGCCCCCACCAGCTGGGACGAGCTCAAGGAGGCGGCCGCCCGGCTCAAGGCCAGTGGGGTGAAGATCCCGTACGCGCTGCCGCTCGGCCCCGAGGAGTGCCAGGCCGAGACCATGATGTGGATGCTCAGCGGCGGTGGCGGCTACACCGACGCCAACGGCAGCTACACCATCGACTCCGCCCAGAACATCGAGACCTTCGAATGGCTGCGGGACGAACTGGTCGGCGCGGACCTCACCGGCCCCGGCTCCCCGGCCCGCACCAACCGGCAGGACGCCTTCGACGCCTTCACCCGGGGCGATGTCGGCATGCTCAACGGCCACCCGACCCTGATGCAGCAGGCGTCCGGCCACGGCATCAGCTACGGCACCGCGCCCCTGCCCGGCCGCAGGGGCAAGTCCCCGTCGACGATGGGCGTCGCCGACTGGCTGATGGCCTTCAAGCGGAACGGCCACCGCACGCAGATCGGGAAGTTCCTCGACTTCGTCTACACCGAGAAGAACGTGCTGGACTTCGTCACCGAGTACGACCTGCTGCCGGTGACCACCGCCGTCGAGCAGACGATGCTCGGCGACCGTGAGTACAAGCCGCTGTGGCGGTTCCTCGACGAGCTGGAGAGCGCCGAGTTCTACCCGGCCGACAAGACCTCCTGGGCGGAGGTCAGCAAGCTGATCAAGCAGAAGATCGGCTCGACCGTGGCCAAGGGCGGCGACCCGACGAGCGTGCTGGGCCAGATCCAGCGCGAGGCCGACGCCATGGAGAATGCGGGGGCATGACAGACGCCATGGAGAATGCGGGGGCATGACAGTGGACACGCCCGGCCCCGGCCCCGGCCCTGCCGAAGACCCCGCCGACCAGGAGCGGGATGAGGGCCCGGAGGCTGGGCTGTCCGACCGCGACCAGGCCGTGCTCGCCGTGGAGCGCCGCGGCTGGCCGGGCCCGGGCGCCAAGGAGCGGGCGATACGGGAGCGGCTGGGCATCTCCCCGACCCGCTACTACCAGCTGCTGAACGCGCTGTTGGACGACGCCAGGGCCCTGGAGCACGACCCGGTGACCGTCAACCGGCTGCGGCGGGTCAGGGACGAGCGCCGCGAACGGCGCTGAGGAGGGACCTCCGCGGGCTGGTCACCGGTGGGACGCCGGGGCCGGTCACCGGGTGGGACGACGGGGCCGTTCACCGATGGGACGCCGGGGCTGGTCACCGGGTGGGACGCCCGAGCCGTTCGCCGGTGGGACGCCCGAGCCGTTCACCGATGGGACGCCCGGGGGAAGCCCGTGGTGCCGCCGGGCCCGGTAGGGTCACCGCCATGGGCAGCGCTAGGGGCAGTCACCCCCTCCCCGTACCTACCACCGCCGCCGGCCGCGAGGGCCTCGCCGCCCTCCTCGAACGGCCCGGCCGTGCCGTTGTCGGACTCGACTTCGACGGCACCCTCGCCGAGATCGTCCCCGACCCCGACCAGGCCCGCGCCCACCCCGGCGCCGTCCCCGCGCTCTCCCGGCTGGCCCCGCGGCTGCGCTCCGTCGCGGTGATCACCGGCCGTCCGGCCGAGGTCGCCGTCCGGTACGGCGGCTTCGCCGGGGCCGAGGGGCTGGACGGGCTCGTCGTCCTCGGTCTCTACGGCGCCGAGCGCTGGGACGCGGCGAGCGGCGCCGTCCAGGCACCCGAACCACACCCCGGCGTCGCCGCCGTCCAGGCCGAACTCCCCGCCGTCCTCGAGGAGTACGGCGCCGCGCAGGGCACCTGGATCGAGGACAAGGGCCGCGCCGTCGCCGTCCACACCCGCCGTGCCGAGGACCCGCAGGCCACGTTCGAAGCGCTGCGCGCGCCGCTGCACGCCCTGGCCGAGCGCCACGGGCTGATCGTCGAGCCCGGCCGGCTGGTGCTTGAGCTGCGGCCGCCGGGCATGGACAAGGGCGTCGCGCTCACGGAGTACGCCCGGCGCACGGGCGCGGAAGCCGTGCTCTACGCGGGCGACGACCTGGGCGACCTGGCCGCGTTCGGGGCGGTGGAGCGGCTGCGCGAGGAGGGGGTGCCGGGGGTGCTGGTGTGCAGCGGCAGTACGGAGGTGACCGAACTCGCCCAGCGGGCCGATCTGGTGGTCGACGGCCCGGCGGGGGTGGTGGAGCTGCTGTCGTCCCTGGCCGACGCGGTCAGCGGCGCCAACGCCTCGTAGAGCCCTACAGCGCCCGCAGTTGCGCCAGGAACCACGCCTGGGGCGGCAGCGCGGTCGCGGCGGCGGCGAGTCGCTTCGTACGGTCCGCGCGCTCGCCGTCGCTCATGCGCAGCGCCGCGTCCAGCGCCCGGGCCGTGGCCTCCACGTCGTACGGGTTCACCACCAGCGCGTCGTCGCCCAGCTCGGCGTATGCGCCCGCCTCCCGCGACAGCACCAGCGCGCATCCCCGCTCGGAGACCACCGGGACCTCCTTGGCCACCAGGTTCATCCCGTCCCGGATGGGGTTGACCAGCGCCACGTCCGCCAGTCGGTAGGCCGCGAGCGACCGTGCGAAGTCGTCCTTCACATGCAGGGCGACCGGGGTCCAGCCCTCCGTGCCGTACTCGGCGTTGATCTCCTCCGCGATCCGCCGCACCCGCTCGGTGTAGTCGCGGTAGACCGCGAGGTCCTGGCGGGAGGGGTAGGCGAAGGCCACGTGCACCACGCGCTCGCGCCACTCGGGGTGGGTCTCCAGCAGCCGCCGGTAGGCCAGCAGCCCACGCACGATGTTCTTGGACAGCTCGGTGCGGTCCACCCGGACGATCGACTTCCGGCCCGGTCCGATCTGCGCCCGCAGACTGGTCAGCCGTTCGTCCACATCCGCCTGCCGCGACCGCTGCCGCAGGAAGTCCGCGTCCGCACCGAGGCCGTGGACGCCCAGCCGGGTCTCCCGCCCCTCGAAGCGCACGGCCGTCGCCGCGCCGTCGCCATTACCGTCGCCGTCGCCGTCGCCGTCCCGGACGATCTCCGCGCCCAGCACGGCCGCGCAGCAGTCGGCGAAGGCACCGGCCCAGCGCTCGGTGAGGAACGCGGCGCGGTCGCCGCCGAGGATGCCGCGCAGCACACCCGCCGCCACCTCGTCCGGCAGCAGCCGGTAGTAGTCCGGCGGGGCCCAGGGGGTGTGCGAGAAGTGACCGATCCGCAGATCGGGGCGGCGCTCGCGGAGCATCGCGGGCACCAGCGCCAGGTGGTAGTCCTGCACCAGGACGGCGGCCTCGTCCACCGCCTCCTCGGCGAGCGCGTCCGCGAAGGCCGCGTTATATGCCTCGTAGGCCGCCCACTGGTCGGCGAACTCCGCGTCGAAGACCGGCTCGACCGGGGTCTGGTAGAGCAGATGGTGGATGAACCACAGCACCGAATTGGCGATGCCGTTGTACGCGGCGGCGAAGACATCCGGTGCGATGTCGAGCATCCGCACCTGCTGGCCGCCGGTGTCACCGGGGTTCAGATGGCTGTCCCCGGCGCGCCGGGCCGCCGCGCGGTCACCCTCCCCGAGCGCCGCGCACACCCACACCGCGTTCGCGTCGGGGCCGATGGCGCTGAGGCCGGAGACCAGCCCGCCACCGCCGCGCCGGGCGGTGAGCGAGCCGTCCTCGCCCAGGGTGTACGAGACCGGACCGCGGTTGGACGCGACCAGGATCGGAGCGGTGCGCGGAACTGCCATGTCGCGAGCCTAGCCAGCCGAGACCCCGCGCAAACGTACGTACGGTTTCTTGCCCCGTAGGCGGTATGGGGCGGCCTGTTCCCGCCCGTGGGGGCTGTCGCGTGATACCCCGGGGGCGATCACGCCGCGCGCCGCTCCGCGTACTCCGGTATCTCGATCATCGGCGGCCGCTCCTCGGTGTCCACGTCCGTGGTGCGCGGCTCGAAGCCGGTCTCGCCCCGGTCGAACTGGGTCAGCCGCGGCCGCACCAAATGGCCCCGGGCCAGCCGCAGCTGCGCGGTGCGGTAGATCGCGGCCGCCATCCGGCCGAGCGCCAGCCCGTCCTGGTGGCGGTGTTTGCGCACCCCGATGTCCACCTGGCCGAGCGCGTCGAGACCCACCGTGTGCAGCGCGTCGACCAGCAGCCCCAGCTCGACCCCGTAGCCGACCGGGAAGGGCAGCCGCTCCAGCAGCGTGCGGCGCGCCGCGTACTCACCGCCCAGCGGCTGGACGAATCCGGCCAGCTGGGGCCAGTGCAGATTCAGCAGCGGGCGGGCGACCAGCTCGGTGACCCGGCCGCCCTGGCCCGCCACGTCGCCCAGCGGGCGGTCGTACATGCCCTTCACCAGCTGCAGCGCGGGGTCGGCCAGCAGCGGACCGACGATCCCCGAGACAAAGCGCGGATCGAATTCCCGCAGGTCGGCGTCGACGAAGCAGATGATGTCGCCGCGCGTGGCCAGCAGGGACCGCCACAGCACCTCGCCCTTGCCCGGCAGCGCGGGCAGCCGGGGCAGCAGCGAGTCGCGGGGGACGACGGTGGCGCCCGCCGCCGCGGCGACCTCGGCGGTGCGGTCCGTCGAGCCGGAGTCCAGCACCACCAGCTCGTCCACCAGCGGCGCCGCCTCGCTCATCAGCTCCCGGCGGATCGTCGCGGCGATCTCGCCGACCGTGGCCTCCTCGTTCAGGGCGGGCAGGACGACGCTCAGGGTCGTCGCCGTGGCCCGCTTCGCGTCCAGCAGGCGGTCCAGCGGCCGGTCGTCGGCCGACCAGGAGCGGTGCTTCAGCCAGCGCTCCACCTCTTCCAGCACCTGTGTCTCTCCCTGCCGTGGTCGCCTGTGATTCATCTCGCGCTTCGGACGGCTAGCTCAACCATCCGGGCCTTCGGTTACAGTCTTGAACAACGCACGAGACCGTCGTATGTCGGGGTCGACCTCGGTGTTTACCGAGGAAGCCCGTGATGATGCCGTGCTGACAAACGCCCGGGTCCGCCCGGCGCCATACCGCTCATCCAGAGGGGCAGAGGGAACGGCCCGTTGAAGCCCCGGCAACCCTCCAGCTGATCTCGCATTCCGCAGCGAGGCTCCCAGCTCGGGAAGGTGCCAATTCCGTCTCGTGACGAAATGCGTCGCGAGGAAGATGAGGAGAAAGGGCCTCGCCATCCATGGCTGTGCAGTCAGTAGAAAGCTCAACCGCGTCCCCCGCCTCCGACGCCTCCGGTGCCTTCGGTCCCGCCATCGCATTGTCCTGCCGGGAGTGCGGTGAGCGGTTCGAGCTGGGCCCGATCTTCGCGTGTGAGGTCTGTTTCGGGCCGCTGGAGGTCGCGTACGAGCTGCCGGCCGGCGACCCGGAGGAGCTGCGCCGGCGGATCGAGGCCGGTCCGAACAGCATCTGGCGCTATGCCCCGCTGCTGCCCGTCCCCGCGGACGTGGCGGACCTGCCCAGCCTGCACCCGGGTTTCACCCAGCTGGTCAAGGCCGACAACCTCGCCCGTGAGCTGGGCGTCACCGGTGAGCTGCACATCAAGGACGACTCCGGCAACCCCACCCACTCCTTCAAGGACCGGGTCGTCGCCATCGCCGTCCAGGCCGCCCGCACCTTCGGCTTCACCACGCTCTCCTGCTCCTCCACCGGCAACCTCGCCGGCGCGGTCGGCGCCGCGGCCGCCCGGGCGGGCTTCCGCTCCTGCGTCTTCATCCCGCACGACCTGGAGGCCGGCAAGGTCGTCATGGCCGCGGTCTACGGCGGTGAGCTGGTCGGCATCGAGGGCACCTACGACGACGTCAACCGCTTCTGCAGCGAGCTGATCGGCGACCCGGTCGGCGAGGGCTGGGGCTTCGTCAACGTCAATCTGCGGCCGTACTACGGCGAGGGCTCCAAGACCCTGGCGTACGAGATCTGCGAGCAGCTCGGCTGGCGGCTGCCCGACCAGATCGTCATCCCGATCGCCTCCGGCTCCCAGCTCACCAAGATCGACAAGGGACTGAAGGAGCTGATCGCGATCGGTCTGGTCGAGGACAAGCCCTACAAGATCTTCGGCGCCCAGGCCGAGGGCTGCTCCCCGGTCTCCGCCGCCTTCAAGGCCGGCCATGACGTCGTCCGGCCGCAGAAGCCGCAGACCATCGCCAAGTCGCTGGCCATCGGCAACCCCGCGGACGGCCCGTACGTCCTCGACATCGCCCGCCGTACGGGCGGCGCGGTGGAGGACGTGAACGACGAGCAGATCGTCGACGCGATCAAGCTGCTCGCCCGCACCGAGGGGATCTTCGCGGAGACCGCGGGCGGGGTGACCGTCGGCGTGACCAAGAAGCTGATCGAGGACGGTCTGCTCGACCCGTCCCTGACGACCGTCGTGCTCAACACCGGCGACGGCCTCAAGACCCTCGACGCGGTGGCCCCCACCACGGGTCCCTCCGCCATCATCCGCCCCACCCTTGAGTCGTTCCGAGAGGCTGGTCTCGCATGAGCGTCAACGTCCGAATCCCGACCATCCTGCGCACGTACACCGCCGGTCAGGCCGAGGTCCCCGCCGAGGGCGCGACCCTCGCCGAGGTCCTGGCGGATCTGGAGAAGAACCACCAGGGCATCGCGGCCCGCGTCCTGGACGACACCGGCAAGCTCCGCCGCTTCGTCAACGTCTACGTCAACGACGACGACGTCCGCTTCGCCGACGGCCTGGCCACGGCGACCCCGGACGGTGCCGGGATCTCGATCATCCCGGCGGTCGCGGGCGGCTGCTGACCCCGCGTCCACCCTCCTCACCTTTGGCATCGCCCCGTCCGGGGACAACCGGACGGGGCGATTCCGTGTGTGGAATCGCGATACAGTTGCCCGGATTCCCCGATGGCCCCCGGGCCGGAACCACATATGAGAACTCGTCAAGTTGTGCGTAAAGTGTGAGCGCGAATTGCCGGGTTGGTTCCCTATGTCCCGCCCGGCTTGCCCGAACTTCACATAAATCCTCACTTTTAACCGTTCGGCCGTGCCCAGAATTCTCGTCCGATTGACCTGTTGCAGAGGGCGTTGGGACGGATACATTCAGCGGCGGTCGACGCGTTCCGGCGCACACCCCCCACATCCGGGGGGTGAGGTCTGACCCGGGTCCGCGGAGTGCGGTCCTGCGCAAGGGCCAGCAATAGGGGAGTTAGGAATGGCTCAGGGCACCGTCAAGTGGTTCAACGCGGAGAAGGGGTACGGCTTCATCGCGGTCGACGGTGGTGCGGACGTGTTCGTCCACTACAGCGCGATCCAGATGGACGGGTACCGCACCCTCGAGGAAGGCCAGCGGGTCGAGTTCGAGATCTCGCAGGGTCAGAAGGGCCCGCAGGCCGACATGGTCCGCGTGGCCGTAGGCTGACGCGCCGACGCGACGCAGCTGAACAGTACAGTCCGAAGGGTCCGTGTCCCGGCCAGGGTACGGACCCTTCGGCGTGTCCGCGCTGATCGTTACGGGGGTTTGTGCGTGGGGGGGGGGCGATGGCCTTCGGCCACTTGCGCCCACCCGTCACCCGGCCGCCACCCCCCAACGATGGCCTTCGGCCGCTTGCGCCCACCCGTCACCCGGCCGCCACCCCCCAGCGATGGCCTTCGGCCGCTTGCGCCCACCCGTCACCCGGCCGCCACCCCCCAGCGATGGCCTTCGGCCGCTTGCGCCCACCCGTCACCCGGCCGCCACCCCCCAGCGATGGCCTTCGGCCGCTTGCGCCCACCCGTCGCCCGGCCGCCACCCCCCAACGATGGCCTTCGGCCGCTTGCGCCCACCCGTCACCCGGCCGCCACCCCCCAGCGATGGCCTTCGGCCGCTTGCACTCTCTAGGCCCGAGTGCTAATCATTGGCGTTAGCACTCTGACGTTGAGAGTGACAGAAGGACCGGGTCGGTGAGGCCCGCCAGGCCATGCGGGGCAAGGAACCGTATGGCAGGCAGGCCGTCCGTCGCGGGCGCCAGCGCGGTCCGGAGCAATCCACCCCGTCTTGGGAGGACCACTTCACATGGCCAAGATCATCGCGTTCGACGAGGAGGCGCGGCGCGGCCTCGAGCGCGGGATGAACCAGCTCGCCGACGCCGTCAAGGTCACCCTCGGCCCCAAGGGCCGCAACGTCGTCCTCGAGAAGAAGTGGGGCGCCCCCACGATCACCAACGATGGTGTTTCCATCGCCAAGGAGATCGAGCTCGAGGACGCGTACGAGAAGATCGGCGCCGAGCTGGTCAAGGAGGTCGCGAAGAAGACGGACGACGTCGCCGGTGACGGCACGACGACCGCGACCGTCCTCGCCCAGGCGCTGGTCAAGGAGGGCCTGCGCAACGTCGCCGCCGGTGCCAACCCGATGGCGCTCAAGCGGGGTATCGAGAAGGCCGTCGAGGCCGTCTCCGCCCAGCTCCTCGAGCAGGCCAAGGACGTGGAGACCAAGGAGCAGATCGCCTCCACCGCCTCCATCTCCGCCGCCGACACCCAGATCGGTGAGCTCATCGCCGAGGCGATGGACAAGGTCGGCAAGGAAGGTGTCATCACCGTCGAGGAGTCGCAGACCTTCGGGCTCGAGCTCGAGCTCACCGAGGGCATGCGCTTCGACAAGGGCTACATCTCCCCGTACTTCGCGACGGACATGGAGCGTATGGAGTCGTCGCTCGACGACCCGTACATCCTGATCGTCAACTCCAAGATCAGCAGCGTGAAGGACCTCCTCCCGCTGCTCGAGAAGGTCATGCAGTCGGGCAAGCCGCTGCTGATCATCGCCGAGGACGTCGAGGGCGAGGCCCTGGCCACCCTGGTCGTCAACAAGATCCGTGGCACCTTCAAGTCCGTGGCCGTCAAGGCCCCGGGCTTCGGTGACCGCCGTAAGGCCATGCTCGGTGACATCGCCATCCTCACCGGTGGCACCGTCATCTCCGAGGAGGTCGGCCTCAAGCTCGAGAACGCCGGTCTCGACCTGCTCGGCCGCGCCCGCAAGGTCACCGTCACCAAGGACGAGACCACCATCGTGGACGGCGCCGGCGACACCGACCAGGTGCAGGGCCGCGTCAACCAGATCCGCGCCGAGATCGAGTCCTCGGACTCGGACTACGACCGCGAGAAGCTGCAGGAGCGCCTGGCGAAGCTGGCCGGCGGCGTGGCCGTCATCAAGGCCGGTGCCGCCACCGAGGTCGAGCTCAAGGAGCGCAAGCACCGCATCGAGGACGCGGTGCGCAACGCCAAGGCGGCCGTCGAGGAGGGCATCGTCGCCGGTGGTGGCGTGGCCCTGCTGCAGACCGTCTCGGTCTTCGAGAAGCTGGAGCTCGAGGGCGACGAGGCCACCGGTGCCCAGGCCGTGCGCCTGGCCCTGGAGGCCCCGCTGAAGCAGATCGCGGTCAACGCCGGTCTCGAGGGCGGCGTCGTGGTCGAGAAGGTGCGCAACCTGACCCCGGGCCACGGCCTCAACGCCGCGACCGGTGAGTACGTCGACCTGATCGCCGAGGGCATCATCGACCCGGCCAAGGTCACGCGCTCCGCGCTGCAGAACGCCGCGTCGATCGCCGCGCTGTTCCTCACCACCGAGGCCGTCATCGCCGACAAGCCGGAGAAGGCCGCCCCGGCGGGCGCTCCGGGCGGCATGCCGGGCGGTGACATGGACTTCTGATCGACTCGGCGCGTTCGTTCGCCGGTCGGTCGTACCGTCCAGGACGTCGGGGCGGCACCCTTTCCCAGGGGTGCCGCCCCGACGGCGTTTTGGGGGCCGGGCGGATCCGGGGGCCGGCTGGGGTCCGGCGTATCCGGGGGCTTACGCGGGAAGTCCCGGAAGGGTCAGCCGACCCAGGCCGGAATCCCTGGGCTTCAGGCCAGGGAGCACGTCAACGCTTGGCCGCATCGAGGGCGGCGCGCAGATGGCCGTGTGCCTCGGCGAGCAGCTTCTCGGCGGTCGGGGCGTCCACCTCGCCCAGGATGGTGAGGATCGCGTTCTTCACCTCGCCGTCCGTGGCCGCCAGCGCGCTTTCGATCCGCTGGTCGGAGGCGCCGGTCGCCAGGAAGACGATCCTCCGCGAGCGGGCGCGCAGCTTGTCGTTGGAGGCGCGCACATCGACCATCAGATTTCCGAAGGTCTTGCCCAGCCGGATCATGGTGATGGTTGAGATCATGTTGAGCACCAGCTTCTGGGCCGTGCCCGCCTTCAGCCGGGTCGAGCCGGTGAGCAGCTCCGGCCCCACCACGATCTCGATGCCGTGGTCGGCCGCGGCGGCGAGCGCCGAGTCGGCGTTGCAGGACAGCCCGACGGTGAGCGCGCCGAGCCGTCGGCCGTGTTCGACCGCGCCCACGGCGTACGGGGTGCGGCCGGAGGCCGAGACGCCGACCACCGTGTCGTCGGGGCCGACCCCGAGCAGGTCGAGGTCCCGGGCGGCCAGCTCCGGGCTGTCCTCCGCGCCCTCGATCGAGGTCACCACGGCGTCCGGGCCGCCCGCGATCACCCCGACGACCTGCTCGGGCCGGGTGTTGAAGGTGGGTGGGCACTCGCTCGCGTCGAGCACCCCGAGCCGTCCGGCGGTGCCCGCGCCCGTATAGAGGAGACGGCCGCCACGGGACATCCGCGCGGCGATGGCGTCGATGGCGGCGGCGATGCGGGGGAGCTGGAGGGCGACGGCGGCGGGCACGCCGGCGTCCTCCGCGTTCATGATCCGGGCGATCTCGAGGGTGTCGAGCCGGTCGATCTCGGCGAGTTCGGGGCGGAACGCCTCGGTGGTCAGGGTGTCGAGCTGGGCGCGGAGCCGTGCGGAGCCCTGGTCGGCCGCGGAGTCGGCGGGGTCGGCTGCGAAGTCGGCGGAAGTCATGGTGAAGCGGCTCTTTCCGGTACGTCAGGGTGGGGGGTGACGGTGACGGGTGGCGGTCACCGGGCGAAGCGCTGATCCGTGACCGGCTCAGCGATGCCCGGGGCGCGGGTCGTGGCGGTGTGCGAGGGCCTCGTACGACGCGGAGAGGGCGGGCGCGGCCGATTCGTACGTCCGCTGGGCGACCCCTATGAACAGGCAGTCCACCACCAGGAGCTGGCTGGTGCGGCTGGACATGGCCGCCGGGCGCAGCTCGCTCTCCCGCGCGGTGGAGGTGGTGAGCACCAGGTCCGCGTACTGCGCGACCTCGCCGTCCGGCCGTCCGGTGATCGCGACGGTGGTGGCGCCGCGCTCGAAGGCCACCCGCAGCGGCTCGATGACGTCCGTCGTACGCCCGGAGTGGGTGATCGCGATGGCGACGTCGCCGGAGCGGAGCTGGACCGCGTTGGTGACGGCGAGGTGCGGATCGGCGTGCGCGTGGGCTATCAGCCCGATGCGCAGCAGCTTCTGGACCAGGTCCTGGCCGACGAGGCTGGACGCCCCCACCCCGTATACATCGATCCGGCGCGCCGTGGCCAGCGCCGAGACAGCCGCCTCGACCTGGCTGGTGTCCAGGACGGCGGCGGTGTCGGCCAGACACTGCTGCTCCTCCCGCGCCAGCTTGGTGACCACATCGGCGATCGGATCGTCGACCGCGATGTCCGCGGTGACGGCCGGGGCCCGCCCGGCGGCCTGGTGTGCGGCGAGCGCGGCGAGCGCGATGCGCAGATCGCGATATCCGGGGTAGCCGAGGAGTCGGGAGGTGCGGACGACGGTGGCCTCGCTGGTGCCGGTCCGCTCGGCGAGCCCGGTGACGGTGAGCGCCGCGCATCCGGCCGGATCCCCCGCCACGGCCTCGGCCACGCGCTGCATGGAGCGGGTCATGGAGGGTCCTAACGTGCGGACCTTCGCGGCGAGGGCGGCCGGAGCGGGCGGGGTGGGAGCGGATTGCGGAGGTGACATGAAAGTTTCCTTCAGGTCGGTGCTCATCCGCGAAAAACTATTTCCGGCCACAGGGCCCGTCAACCCTCCGCGCGGCGGGGCGGCGGTGCGGCGGTGCGGCGGTGCGGCGGTGCGGCGGTGCGGCGGTGCGGCGGTGCGGCGGGGCGAGAAGACCGAGGATGAGGCAAACAGGCGCCAGGAGGAAGCAAAGGCGACAATGGGACCCATGAAGCTCGAACACGCACTGCACGCGGCCCGCGCCCTCGTCCTGGCCGACCTCGCGGCGGGCGAGGTCGCCCGGGCCGATATCGTCTCGCTGGTCGAAGACGCGATCGCGCACCGTCGGTGGTGGGTCGAGCAGTGGCCGGAAGGTATCGCGTACGTGGCAGGTCTGGTCGCCCAGGACGTCCAGGACGCCCTGTTGGAACGGTACGGCCGATGGCCGCTGTGCCCCGTCTGCACTCAGGGCGGCGACCTCCACGCCCTCGATGTGGAGCCCGAGTTGGGCCCCAACCCGCACTGGGTCTGCGGCAAGACGGCGGTCGCGGTGGCGCCCGTGGGTTCGCTGGGCACCACCCTCTGATGGCCGTACTGATCGACCCGCCCTCGTGGCCGGGCCACGGCCGCCTGTGGTCCCACCTGGTCAGTGATGTCTCCTACGCCGAACTCCACGCCTTCGCCGCCCGCATCGGTGCCCCGCGCCGAGGCTTCGACCGTGACCACTACGACCTGCCGAGCGAGCTGTACGCGACGGCGGTGGGGGCGGGCGCGGAGGAGGTCGGCAGCAAGGAACTCCTCCGCCGCCTGAAGGCCGCGGGCCTCCGCCGCCCCAAACGAGCCGCGAACGCGGACTGACCGGTGCGGGCGGTATGGCCGCGCCCCGCGCGCGAGGCGGGGCGGGGCGGGGCCGCTCAGTGGGTTGTGCGCGACGGGTCGGGGGCCGCTTCCGCATCCGCCAGGTCGTACGCCGCCGACGTGGCGATGACGCGCGAGCCACCAGCCGCCCGGTGCAGGCGCATCGCGGCGACCGTCGTCACCACGCCCGTACCGGCGAGCGCCGCGCCCGTCCAGGCGACCGCCGGGTAGCCCCAGCCCAGGTCGATGACGAGGCCGCCGAGCCAGGGGCCCACCGTGTTGCCGATGTTGAAGGCCGAGGTGTTCGTCGCGCCCGCGAGCGTGGGCGCGGCGTTCGCGAGGTTGAACATCCGGGCGTTGAGCGCGGGCGCGGTGAAGAAGGCGGTGAAGCCGAGCAGCAGCGCCAAGGTCACGGCCGCGACCGCGCTGTGCGCGGTCAGTGCCAACGCGCTCAGCACGACCGTCGAGGCGGTGATGCCCCCGAGCATCGTGCCGAACAGATGCGCGTCCGCGATCCGCCCGCCGAGCACCGTGCCCAGCAGCGCGCCGACCCCGAACAGCGCGAGCACGGTCGGCACCCAGCTCTCGTCCAGCCCCGCCACATCCGTCAGCAGCGGCCCGAGGTAGGAGAACAGGCAGAAGACCGCGCCACCGCTCAGCGCGGTGGCGGCCAGCGCCAGCCACACCTGCCGGTCGCGGTAGATGCGCAACTCGGCCCGCAGCCGCGGCCGGTCGTCCCCGGTCGGCACCTGCGTACGCGGTACGAGCGCGACGACCCCGACCAGCCCGAGCGCCGACAGCCCCGCCACCGCCCAGAAGGCGGCGCGCCACCCCGCGTGCTGCCCGAGCAGCGCCCCCGCGGGGACCCCCGCGATGTTCGCGATGCTCAGTCCGCCGACCATCACCGCCATCGCCTTCGCCCGCGCGTTCACCGGCACCAGCGAAACGGCCACCGCGGCGCCCACCGCCCAGAACCCGGCACACGCGAGCGCGCTGACGACCCGCGAGGCGAACAGCACCCCGTACGACGGCGCCAGCGCCCCCGCGATCTGCCCGAGCCCGAACACCGCCAGCAGCGCCATCAGCGTCGTCCGCCGCGGCAACCGCAACGTGGCCGCCGCCAGCACCGGCGCCCCGACCACCATCCCGATCGCGAAGGCCGATATCAGCAATCCGGCCGTGGGGATGGACACGCCCATGTCCCGCGCGACGGGTTGCAGCAGCCCGGACAGCATGAACTCGGAGGTACCGAGAGCGAAGACGGACAGCCCGAGGACGTAGACCGCCAGGGGCATGCGGGAGCGAGCGGAATCCGCTGGGGAGAACGAGGGCATGCGAGGCTCAACGCCATCGCATGACCTCGGCATTCCTGCGCGGAACAGTGAGGTGCTCGACTTTCGAACGTACCCGGTACTGCCGGTGCCGGATTGCGCGCTGGCCGGATCGACACACTGCCTGTTCCTGATGTGGTCATGCCATGCCATGTCACGCCATGTCTTGACGGCGGTGGTAATTCCTGGGTTCGTTGCGCGCGCCTGTCAGCCGTGGTTGGCTCGCCCGATGGAGCTTCTGCTGACGGCGAGTGGCCTGCGCAACGAGACGCTGCGGGATGCGCTGCGGGACATGCTGGGAAAGCCGTTTTGGGTCGGCGAACGTCGTGTACGTTCCCCGTGACGCGACGCGTGGTGGGGAGCGACGGACAGGGCAGTGCGGCGCCCAGGGGCGCGCTGATGCGGAGCTGCCGGGGTGAGCGGCTGCGTCAGGCGGCTCGGGCCGTCGACTTCTGAGCCGCGAACGGCACATGTTACGCACCGAGCAGCTCCAGCTCCGTGGCCATGTTGCGGCGCGCGGCCTCCTCCCAGCGGTCGTGCCCCTCCGGCGTACGGAAGAGGCGGGACAGGCCCAGCAGGTGGCGGAGGACATTCGCGCGGCCCTGGCGGAAGGCGTCGTCGGGGACGAAGCCGTACTCCTCGCGGACCGCCGCCGCGTAGGCGCCGTAGGCCGCCGGGGAGCCCGCCAGTACGGCGAGGTCGGCGTCGCAGAGGACCTCGCCGTTGGTGTCGCCCTCGGCGGGGTCGTGGTCGCGGGTGACGAGGACGAGGCGGACGGTTTCGGCCGTGCGGGGTGCCGGGACGGCCGCCTCGGTGAGGGCGCGTTCGGCGAGGCGGGCGCTGCGTTCCTCGTTGGTGGAGCGGTCGGGGAGGTAGACGGCGTCGTGGAACCAGGCGGCGAGCCGGATGGCGGCGGGGTCGGGGGCCTGGACGTGGGGGAGCAGCTCGTCCACCCGGTCCAGGACCGCGAGCAGGTGATCGGTGGTGTGGTAGCGGCGCTGGGGTTCGGCCCAGCGGGTCAGGAGGTCCTCGCCGTAGGGGAGGGAAGGTGGAGCGGTGGCTTCGCGGGCGCTGGTGAGGAGGTCTGTCCAGCGGGTGAGCAGGGCGTCATGGGCCGGATGGCGGGCGGGCGCGGGTGCGGACATGGGCCAATTGTGGGGTAGCGGTTCGCCCTCTTGCGCGATGTGGCAAGCTGTGGAGCATGTCTAGACCAATTCTCGAGGTGATCGCCCTGGACCCGGCGGACGCGATCGCCGCACAGGCCGGAGGGGCGGACCGCCTCGAACTGGTCACCGAGATGGCCGCTGACGGGCTCACCCCCTCCCGTGAGACCTTCGCCGCCGTCCGTTCGGCCGTGGACCTGCCGGTGCGGGTGATGCTCCGCGCTGCCGACGGCTTCGGTGCCGGGGATCCCGCCGCGTTCGACGCGCTGTGCGAGGCCGCTGCCGCGCTGCACTCGGAGGGCGCGGACGAGTTCGTCCTGGGCTTCCTGACCGATGACGGCGGGGTCGATCTGGCCGCCGTGACCGCGCTGGCCGAGGTCGTGCGGGCGGGCGGCGGGGTGGACGAGAGCCGCTGGACCTTCCACCGGGCCATCGACCGCGCCGCGGATCGTGACGGGCTGCGCAAGCGGCTCGCCGACATTCCCGGTCTCGATACGTATCTCACCGCCGGGTCCGCGCGAGGCGTCGACGACGGTCTGCCGGCCTTGGCCGAGGAGGCGGCGCGGACCGGTACACCGGGCTATGAGCCGCGGATCATGGCCGGTGGCGGGCTGCGCCTCGACCATCTGTCCGCCCTGCGCGCCGCCGGGATCGACGCCTTCCACATCGGCGGCGCGGCCCGTCCGGCGGGATGGGCCGGCCCTGTGGACGCGGCCGCGGTCGGCCGGTGGCGTACGGCCCTGGACGCGCCCGTTCCGGTCGCCTGAGGGCGGGCCGCGCGGCGCTGAGGCGATCTGTGCGGCGGCTGTGCCGACAAGCTCCTGTTGGGTACCGGGCCCGGAAACCGGCCCGGAAACCGGTGAGCGATACCGGGCGGCTTCTGCCCGGTATCGACCGTACGGTCATCCGCACGGCACACAACACCTCACAGGAGCTTGCCATGCACTTCGCCTCGATCCGCATCATCACCGAGGACGTCGCCCGGATCGTCGACTTCTACGAGCGGGCCACGGGCCTGACGGCGAAGCGGTATACGGACGACTTCGCCGAGTTCATGACAGCGAGCGGAACCCTCGCCCTCGCGAGCACCCGCACGGTGCGGGTGCTCGGTGAGCAGGCGCCCCGGCCCGCGGCGAACCAGAGCGTGATCGTGGAGTTCCGGGTCGCCGATGTCGACGGCGAGTACGAACGGCTCAAGGAGTTCGACGTCGAGATCGTGAACGAGCCCACCACGCAGCCCTGGGGCAACCGTTCGCTGCTGTTCAAGGACCCCGACGGCAATCTCGTCAACTTCTTCGCGCCCGTGACTCCGGACGCCCTCAAGCGATCCGAGCAGCAGGCCGCCGAAGCCGAGGCGTAACGGTCAGCTCAGCCGCTCCGGCAGCGCCGCCCCGTGGACCACCGTCAGCCCCGAGACCGCACGGGTCAGGGAGACATACAGGCGGCGCAGCCCGGTGCGTTCGTCCGGCTCGCCGTCGACCACCGCGGCCGGTTCGTCCAGCACCACGTAGTCGTACTCCAGACCCTTGGCCAGGGTCGCCGGGACGAGCGTGAGCCGGGCCTCGGCGCTGGTCTCCTCGCCGGGGGAGAGGTGGGTCAGACCCGCCGCGTCGAGGGCCTCGGCCAGGGCCGGGACGCGGGCGTCGGCCGCGATGAGGCCGACGGAACCCTCGTGGGTCAGCGCGTCCTGGCACGCGGCGATCACGGCCGCGTCCAGTTCCGCCGGGTCCACGGCCCGGACGGAGAAGTCGCCCGCCGCCTCGCGGATCGAGGTGGCCTCCGACAGGCCGGGGGCGATGGCGGGCAGCAGCCGTGAGGCGTACGCGATCACCTCGCGCGGCACCCGGAAACCCTGGGTCAGCTCCTCGATCGCCGCCCCGTCCTTGCCCAGATGGGTCAGGGCCTCCTCCCAACTGGCCGTCGCCCATGGGGTGGTGCCCTGGGCGATGTCGCCGAGCACGGTCGCCGAGCCGGTGCTGCAGCGGCGGCCGACCGCGCGGTACTGCATGGGCGACAGGTCCTGGGCCTCGTCGAGGACCACATGCCCGAGGGACGGGGTGCGCTCGATGAGATCGGCGGCCTCGTCGATCAGCACCAGGTCCGCCGGGGACCACTTCGCGGACTTCACACCGCGCCCCGGCTTCGCCCACAGGACGGTCTTCTGCTCGTCGGCGTCGAGGACGCCCTCCGCGTGCTCGGCCAGGAAGTCGGCGTCGGAGAGCAGCCGCAGCACCAGCTTGGCCGGGTCGACCGGCGGCCAGACCGCCTTGACCGTCGCCTTGACGGCCGCGTTGCGCGCGACCGTGTCCTGGACCCGGTCGTCGGGCGCCTCGCCCGCCTGCTCCATCCGGACCAGCACGGCGTGCGCGATGCGCTGCGGAAGCGCCTCGCGGGCCGCGCCGTAGCGGATGTCGCGGGTGAGCAACTCCTCGACCATCTCCTCCAGTTCATACGCGGGCACCCGCCAGCGGCGTGAACCGCGCACCACCACACAGGGTTCGGTGGGGGCGGTGACATACGAGCGCAGGGCGCGGCGCAGTACCTCGGCCAGCCGTGCGTCGCCCTTGATGCGCGCCGCGTCGGCGGAGTCGGTGCCCCGCACCTCCGCGCCCAGGGCCGGGCGGGTCACCAGGTCCTCGACAGTCGCCTGGGCCACCTGCAACTCGCCGAGGGCGGGCAGGACCTGCTCGATGTAGTGGAGGAAGGAGCGGTTCGGGCCGATGACGAGGGTGCCGGAGCGGGCCAGCCGCTCGCGGTGCGCGTACAGCAGGTACGCCACCCGGTGCAGCCCCACGGCCGTCTTACCGGTGCCCGGCGCCCCCTGGACGCAGATGGTGCCGCCGATCCCCTGGCGGACGATCTCGTCCTGCTCCGGCTGGATCGTCGCGACGATGTCCCGCATCGGGCCGACGCGCGGGCGCTCGATCTCGGACTGGAGCAGCTTGCTGGTCTGCGAGCCCCCGGCGGAGCCGGAAAATGTCCCCGTGGTGGGGTCGGAGAGCCGTTCGTCCTCGTACGCCGTCAACTCGCCGCCCGTGTAGCCGAAGCGGCGGCGCAGCGCGATGTCCATCGGCGCCGTCTTGGACGCCTGGTAGAAGGGCTGGGAGACGGGGGCACGCCAGTCGATGACCATGGGGTCGCCGTCCGCGTCGTGCACATGGCGGCGGCCGATATAGAAGCGCTCGCCCTCCGCGCCCTCCGCCGCCTCCGCGCCCGGTGCGTGCAGATAGTCGAGTCGGCCGAAGAAGAGCGGGGTGTCGGCGAGGTCGGCGAGGGCCTTGATGCGCTCGCTGACCTGGTGGTGCAGGGCTGCGGCGTTGACCCAGTTCGCGGCGACGTCCCGGAGGTCGAGGGCCTCGACGTCGGCGCGCATGGCGCGCAGCGCGGCGCGGGAGTCGGTCAGATGGGCGCGCTCCCGCGCGAGGGGGTCTGCCGCCTGGGGGGCCGGAAGAGGGTCTGCGTGGGGGTCTGAGAGGGGATCTGCGTGGTCAGGGGCGTGCGAGGGCACGGCGTAGCCTCCGGCGAGCGAGTACACAACGAGTGCACAGAGTGAGTACACAAAGCGGGTGCGCGGTCAGAGATGCCGGCCGGTTTCCGTCCGGACGGCGGCTCTCCCGTTCGGAACGCGGGAGGCGGCAAGACCGGCGATTGTAGCCAGGGCATGTCCGGGAGGCGAATGAATTATGGCGGGCCCGGGAGAGGGGGCCGGGCGGGCTCGCGGGCGGGTCCCGTGTGGGCCCGTCCGGTCTCAGCCGAGCCGCAGGGCGCGGAAGGTCACGCGCTGGTTGAACCACAGCAGCGTCACCGTCGTCGCGCCCATCAGGACCGCGACGGTCAGATGCCCGGCGACCGAGGTGACCGGGGCGCCGAGGGCGGCGAGGACGAGATGGAGGCCGACGCGGAGCGCGAGCAGCCCGAGGGCGATCTTCCGGGTGCGGGCGTTCTTGAGCATCGCGCGCATCAGCTTCACCCGGCGGCGCAGCACGGTCGCCCCGACGACGACGTTCACCAAGGTGATCGCGATGAGCACCATCCAGGCGTCGTCCCACGCCTTGGTCAGGTCGTACGCGGCAGCCATGACGCCCTCGAAGCCGAAGAACCACAGTGGCAGCGGCTTGATGTCGCTCAGGTCGATGTCGGTGGTCGCGGTCTTGCGTTCGCGGATGCCGATGCCCATGTCCCCGCCCCTTCGGCGTCGTGGTGCCGTGTCCTGCTGACACTCACGATCCTTCCGGGCGGGGAATGTCCCGGGCAGAGTCGGCGATCACCGGTCGGCCATGACACATGTCATGGCCATGGGAGCGGGCCCAACGGCCATGGGTGACCGGGGACCGGGGACCGGGTGACGGTGACGGTGACGGGCCGAACGTCAGACGTCCTCGTCCGCGAGCAGCTCGCTCGCGTCCACGATCCGGTACGCGTACCCCTGCTCGGCCAGGAACCGCTGCCGGTGCGCCGCGAAGTCCTGGTCGATCGTGTCCCGGGCGACCACCGAGTAGAAGACCGCCGGGTGGCCGTCGGCCTTCGGGCGCAGCACCCGGCCGAGCCGCTGGGCCTCCTCCTGGCGGGAGCCGAAGGTGCCGGAGACCTGGATGGCGACCGTGGCCTCGGGGAGGTCGATGGAGAAGTTGGCGACCTTCGAGACGACGAGCACCGACAGCTCGCCCTCCCGGAAGGCGTCGAAGAGCTTCTCCCGCTGGGCGTTGGTGGTCTCGCCCTTGATGACGGGCGCGTCCAGGTGCTCGCCCAGCTCGTCGAGCTGGTCGATGTACTGGCCGATGACCAGCGTCTGCTGCCCCTTGTGCCGGGCGACCAGCGCCTCGGTGACCTTCCGCTTGGAGTCGGTGGTGGCGCAGTAGCGGTACTTCTCGTCGGTCTCGGCGGTCGCGTAGGTCAGCCGCTCGGCCTCGGTCAGGTTGACCCGGACCTCGACACAGTCGGCGGGCGCGATATAGCCCTGCGCCTCGATCTCCTTCCAGGGCGCGTCGAAGCGCTTGGGCCCGATGAGCGAGAAGACATCGGACTCCCGGCCGTCCTCCCGGACGAGCGTCGCGGTGAGCCCGAGCCGCCGCCGGGCCTGCAGATCGGCGGTGAACTTGAAGACGGGCGCCGGCAGCAGATGCACCTCGTCGTAGACGATCAGCCCCCAGTCACGGGAGTCGAACAGCTCCAGATGCGGGTAGACGCCCTTCCGCTTGGTGGTGAGCACCTGGTACGTGGCGATGGTGATCGGGCGGATCTCCTTCCGCGTACCGCTGTACTCACCGATCTCCTCCTCGGTGAGCGAGGTGCGGCGCACCAGCTCGTGCTTCCACTGCCGGGCGGAGACGGTGTTGGTGACCAGGATCAGCGTGGTCGACTTGGCGGTGGCCATCGCACCCGCCCCGACCAGCGTCTTTCCGGCGCCACAGGGCAGCACGACGACACCGGAGCCGCCGTGCCAGAAGCCCTCCACGGCCTGTGTCTGATACGGCCGCAGCGCCCAGCCGTCCTCGTGCAGCTCGATGGGGTGGGCCTCGCCGTCCACATACCCGGCCAGGTCCTCGGCGGGCCAGCCCAGCTTCAGCAGCGTCTGCTTGATCTGTCCGCGCTCGGAGGGGTGGACGACGACGGTCTCCGGGTCGATCCGGGCGCCGACCAGCGGTTGGACCTTCTTCGACCGCAGGATCTCCTCGAGGATCGGGCGGTCGCTGGTCTCCAGGACCAGCCCGTGGGTGGGGTGCTTGAGCAGCCGCAGCCGCCCGTAGCGGGCCATGGTCTCCGCGACGTCGACGAGGAGGGCGTGCGGGACGGGATAGCGGGAGTACGCGACGAGGGCGTCGACCACCTGCTCGGCGTCGTGCCCGGCGGCGCGGGCGTTCCACAGCCCCAGCGGCGTCACCCGGTAGGTGTGGATGTGCTCGGGCGCCCGCTCCAGCTCGGCGAAGGGCGCGATGGCGCGGCGGCAGGCGCCGGCCTGCTCGTGGTCCACCTCGAGCAGGAGCGTCTTGTCGCTTTGGACGATGAGGGGTCCATTCACGCGCCTGGGTCCTTTCGTGCTGCCGGCCAAAGAACCAGTGTCCCCCATCGAGAAGGCGTGGCGGAGAGCCGCAGGGATACAACGGACGGCTACGGGCAAGCGGCGAAGACGGATACGGACCGACGGAACCGCGACGACAGCGCCGCGACAACAGAGCCATGGGCGGGAGGGAGTCCCTGTGATCAGCATCGCTGGATGGGAGATCCGGCGGACGGCGGACAAGAGGACGACGGTAAAGCGGACGGCGGAGAAGCGGTCGGGGGAGAAGAAGCAGCCGGGGGAGAGGAAGCCGGGGGAGAAGCGATCGGGGGAGAAGAAGCCGGGGGAGAGGAAGCCGCGGGCGGGCTCCCGGACGACGGGCGGCCAGAAGCCGGCGAGCGGCGAGAGGCGGGCGAGCGGCCAGAAGAAGGGGCCGCGGGCGGGTGGGGCTCCGACGAAGGGGTCCCGGACGGCACAGCCGCAGGCCGCGAAGGCCCAGGCCGCGAAGTCGCAGACCGCGAAGGCGGAGTCCGCGAAGGCTGAGTCCGCGAAGGCTTCGTCGACGAAGGCCCGGACCGCGAAGCCCGCCAAGCCCACGGAGCCCGAGGGCACGCGGGAGACGGCGCTGCTGCAGCGCAAGTCGTTCGGCGCGCGCGCCGCACGGCTGCTGGTGCTCCTCGTGGCGTTCGTCTGCATGGTCGGCTTCGCGGCGGCGCTCGCCAAGGCCACGCTCGTGCCCCAGCCCGGCTCCGTCGACCTCGTCCACACCAATCTGCATCCGGGGCGGTCGCTGCGCGCGTACATCGACCAGCCCGCCTTCCGGGACACGGTGAAGCAGATCGGCGGCAACGTGCTGCTCGGTGCCCCCTTCGGGGTGCTGCTGCCGATGCTGCTGCCCAAGGCGCGGGGCGCGGTGCGGGTGGTCGTCGTGACGGCCTTGGTGATGGTGGCCGTCGAGACCGTTCAGGGGCTCATCGTCGAGGGCCGGGCCTTCGACATCGACGACGTCATCCTCAACACCACGGGTGCGCTGCTCGGCTACGTCGTGGTCGGCCGCTGGCTCGGCCACGCCCTGCATCCCCGGCGCCGCCACTGGTGGCACCGGTGGACCCGACGGGGGACCGAGGTACCGCCCGCGGCGTGAGCCGTTCCTACGCGCCGTGACCCCACCCGTCCCTTCCCGCACCAGGGGCTCCGCCCCTGGACCCCGGACGCCCTTCGGGCGTGTCCTCGAGCGCCGGACGGGCTGAAATCAGCCCGTCCGGCGCTCGAGGACCGGGGTCCGGCGCGGATCCCCGGTCACCAGCCGTAGCCCTACGTGGCGTCCTCGGCCAGTTCGGCGGCGCCCGTGATGCGGTGCAGGGGGTACGTACGGACCTCGTCCGCCGTGTGGTCGTACGCCGTGACGAAGCCGCCCTCGACCCGGACCGGGGCGATCACGCGCTGGCTGGCCGCGCCGTTGGCGTTGACATAGCCGATCCAGACGTTGGAGCCGGTCAGGGCCGCGGCCTGCATGGTGGCGAGGGTGTCGGCGGAGGTCGTGCGGGGCAGCCGGTCGCCGGTGGCGGTGGATCCGGACCCGAACCCGGCCCCGGGCCGTGAGCCGGAAGCGGCCTCCGGCCTTGCCTCGGCCGCGGCCGCCGGTTTGTGGGGCGCGGTCGCGGCGAGGTCCCCGGCGCGGATGGCGCGCACCGCCGCGCCCAGCAGGGTGGCGTCGGCCACCGGCGGGCCCTCCGGGACCGGGACGGGCGGCGTACGGGGCGGGGTGCGCCGGGCTTCGGGGCGGCTGACCAGCACATCGCCCTCGGCGGACTCGGCAGCCGGGGCGTACCCCATCGCCCGTAGCCCCTCCAGCAGCGTGTCCGGCGGTGCCTGGGCGGCCAGGACGGTGGGGGCGAGGCGGCGCAGCCGCAGCCCCGCCGAGCGGCGGTCGGCCAGGATCTCGGCGAGCAGCGTGTCGTCGTCGCAGCGCAGATACGCGGAGGCGGCGCCGATGCGCAGCCGACCGTGCTTACGGGCCACATCGTTGACGAGGTAGGTGAGCGGCTGGGGCACCGGGGTGCGGGAGTGCGCGGCGAGGAAGGTGTGCACATCGTCGGCGGTCCGCCCGGCGTCCAGTGCACGGCGTACCGACTCGGGCGTGAAGCGGTACACGGTCGCGCCGCCCTTGGACTCGACGTCGGCGAGGATGCCCAGCGTCTCGGCGAGCGGCCGTTCCAGGGGGCCGGGCGCGACGGCGGTCAGGTCGGCTTGGAGCAGGACGTGGTCGAGGGGTTCGGGTAGCAGCGGCGCCAGCAGCCGCGCGGCGTGCGCGGACGCGGTGTCGATCCTGGCGGTCGGCGGCTCGTCCGGGTGGGGTTCCAGCAGGGCGCGGCCGGGGGAGGAGAGTGCGCCCCGGCCGGTGATCCCGAGAATTTCGGCCTCGGTCACGGCCCAGCGAGCCAGCCGCGAGCGCAGGTCCTCCCTGCTGGGGGAGGCGGCGCTGGGGGCGCCCCAGGCGGGCGAGGTGGCACCAGGGGCGGCACCGGCGGCAGCCGCGGCGGGTGCGCCGCGGTGGCTGGTCGGCCGCTCCCACCGCAGCCGATTCAGCAGGACGTCGGGGACGGCCGCGGCACCGGGCGGGAGGGTGGCCAGGAGTTCGAGGACCCGGCGGCGGACCTCGGGGGCCGGGGAGCGGTCCAGGTCCGGGCCGAGCGCGGCGAGGGTGCGGCCCCGGTTGTCCCGGCCGCCGACCAGCCCCGCCGTACGGGTCGCGGGCAGCCAGGCGGCGGCGAGCCGCGCCCAGCGCTCCTCGGCGGGCAGCCGCAGCCAGTCGTCGTAGGCGGGGGTGGGGGCGTAGCGCTCGTCGGTCTCGCCGTCGGAGGCCACCAGCCCGGCCGCGTAGGCCAGCTCGATCCAGAAGGCGGCCACCGGCTCGGACACGTCGAGTGCCACGGCGGCCCGCTTGAGGTCGCGGACGCTCAGCCCGCCCGCGCGCAACACGGGCGGTCCGGCGTTCTCCCACTGCCCCAGCAGCTCCTCAATGGTGGCCAGGGCGGTGAAGGTCTGACCCGCGGCGGTGTTATCCACAGCCTGTGGATCGTGCTCGGCGGTGGGCGAGAGCGGCGGGGCCAGCGGCTCGGGGGCGCGGTGTGCCCGGCCGTGGCGCAGATGCAGGGCGACCTCGCGGGGCAGCACGACGTTGCGCGGCCCGGACGGGAGCAGCAGTCCGCGGTCCAGCAGCCAGCCGACGGGTGGAGTGGGCGAGGCGACGGACGCCTCTCCGTACGGAGGTCCCCAGGTCAGCTTGGCCAGCACGGCCGCCGCGCCGGTCGGCGCCCCGCCCAGCAGCGCCGCCATCCGGGCGCGGTCCTGGAACAGCTCGGCCAGGGCCGCCACCGCCGTGACCGGGTCGTGGGTGGGCGGCAGCCCGGCGCTCGCCAGCAACTCCTGCAGTCGGCCCGGCGACATCCCGGACGTGGCCTCCTGGACGGTCGGGCCGAGACCGGTCGGAGAGGGGGAGGTGGGGGAGGGCGCGAGCAGTTCGCGGGCGGTGCGGACGAGGCGGAGGCGGTCGTCACCGCCCCAGACCAGGGCCTGGTCGCGCAGGGCGGCCACGGCACGCGGCAGCTCGGCCGTGATCGCCGCACGTTCCTTGGCGCCCAGGGCGGCGGTGCCGGATGCGGGGTCGGCGGGTGAGGCGGGGCCGGCGGGTGAGGCGGGGCTGAGGGGTGAGGCGGGCGAGGCGTTCCCGGGGCCCTGAAGAGCAGCCCCAGCACCTTCGGCTCCCTCCGCATCCCGGGCGTCTCCCTCGCCCCCAGCCTGCTGCGCGCCCTCATCGCCCGTCAGCAGATCCCGCAGGGTTTCGTACGCGCACGGGTCGGGCGCGACCGCCAGCGCCTCGGCGGTCTGCAGCGCGAACCGGTCGAGCCGCTCCACGGCCCGTACCACCGAGGCGCGGGTGCCGGCCCGGGTGGCGAGCTGGGTGAGGTCGTTCGGGACCGGGGAGAGCAGATCGGGGCGGGCGCGCAGCAGGGCGGCGAGGGCGTCGTCGGGCCGGGTCCGCAGCTCCTCGGCGAGTGTGCGCGGCACCGCGCGGCCGCGGTTGCCGTGGCCGCCGTCCCATGGGCCGGTGTCCCGTGGGCCGCCGTCCCCGTGGCCGGTGTCCCCACGGCCGGTGTCTGCGGGCAACTCATGCCTCCCGGTTGCGCGAGCTGGTCTCTTCGGGCATTTCAGCCTTCCCGATTCCATGAACTGCTCATTCGATCCACAGTACCCGCGGGGTGCGGGACGCAGGGGGTGCGGCGGGACTCCGCTTCCGCGCGGTACGGTCGGAGCCGACTGATACGCCGACCGTGCGCATTCTCAGGGGTCTTGGTGGGGATCGAGAGCGAAAAGCTCGTCTACGACTATCTGAGCCGGGTCGGTGACCTGGCTCAGCAGCAGGGTCTGTCGTCCGGTGAACGCATGCGCCTGGTCTCCGGGCTGCGTGCCGATATCGACCATCGCCGGACCACCGGAGGGGCGGACAGCCCGGCCGGGGTGAAGCGGATCCTGTCCAAGCTGGGTTCACCGGCCGACGTGGTGGCCGCTGCGGGCGGCCGGCCCCCCGACCCGGGCTCGGGAACGGGCGCTGAGCCGGGCGCGGCGGGTGGTGGCGCGGTCGGCGGTGCGGGCAGTGGCGCGGTCGGCGGTGCGTCGTCGCGGGGAGCCACCGGGGCGGCGCGGGCGGCCCGCGACAAGCTGGCCGGGCTCGCCAAGAGCAGCGGTCTCACCGGTAAGGTTCCCACCCCGCGCGAGGAGGACGCCCCGGGGGTGCCCGGCGCCGGCTGGAACGGCGGCGCCCCGGGCGACGGTTCCCCCTCGCTGATCAAGCCGAGGCCCGCCACCCCCGCCACACCCCCGTCCAACGCCGCCTCGCCGCCGCATCTCGCGGGGGAGGACGAACTGAGCCCGCGCGAGTCCAACATGGACTGGTGGCATGTGGAGGCGGGTCCGTTCGCCCAGTCCGAGCGGCGTGACGCGCAGTACGGCTCGGTCGAGGGGTTCACCGGCGGAATCGAGATCCCCGAACTGCTCGGCAAGGGCAAGACGGCCGAGCAGGAACGCCAAGAGCGGCGGGAGGCCGAGGAGAAGGCGGCGGCGGAGGAGGAGGCCGCCGCCGAGGCCCGGGCCGCCGAGGAGGCGGAGGCCAAGGCCGCGGCCGGGGGCAAGCAGCGCGGTGCGCTGCGCCGGGTGCTCCTCGGGCCCGGTAAGGCGGCCGATCAGCCCACGGGCGGGGGCGGGGGCGGCGTCGCCACATGGCTGGCCGGGCTCGGCCCGGTGCTGCTGGTGGCGGTCGGACTCCTGGTGGCGGGTGCCGTCATGGGCAACATCATCCCGATCGCCTTCGGCTGGGTGATCGCGTATTACGGCACCTACCGCCACTCCCCGGCCGGGGCGAAGTGGGCCTCGCTGGGCATACCCGGTCTGGTCGCGGCCGGGGCCGGGGTCTGGCTGTGGGGCCGGGCCGCCCGCAAATGGGGCCAGCCGATCCCCGAGGACGGGTGGAAGGACGCGCTCACCGGCACCTGGCCGTTCGTCGTCCGGGGCGCGGCCATCGCCTCGGTGCTCTTCCTGCTGTGGCGCGCGAGGCGGCGCAAGGGCTGAGGCCGACAAGGGCTGAGGCCGACAAGGGCTGAGGCCGGGGGCGGGGCACCCGGCCCTCCGCTCAGTCCTGCTCGGCCTGCGCCGCTCAGTCCTGCTCGGCCTGCGCCGCTCAGTCCTGCTCGGCCTGCGCCGCTCAGTCCTGCTCGGCCTGCGCCGCTCAGTCCTGCTCGGCCTGCGCCGCTCAGTCCTGCTCGGCCTGCCAAGGTGTGCCCGGGACGACGAGGGGGCTGCCGGTGACCGGGTCGGGGACGACCACCGAGGCCAGGCCGAAGACCTCGTGCACCAGGTCCGCCGTGACGATGTCCCCCGGGCGGCCGCGGGCCACGATCCGCCCCGCCTTCATCGCGATCAGCTGATCGGCGTAGCGAGCGGCCTGGTTGAGGTCGTGCAGGACGGCGACGACCGTACGGCCGCGTTCGTGGTTGAGCCGGCGCACCAGGTCCAGCACCTCCACCTGGTGGGAGATGTCCAGATACGTCGTCGGCTCGTCCAGCAGCAGCAGATCGGTCTCCTGCGCGAGCGCCATCGCGATCCATACGCGCTGGCGCTGCCCGCCGGACAGCTCGTCCACCGGGCGGTCGGCGAGCGCCGTCACGTCCGTACGCTCCATGGCGTCCGTGACGGCTCGTTCGTCCTCCTCCGACCACTGCTGCCACCAGTGCTGATGCGGTTGGCGGCCGCGGGAGACGAGATCGGCGACGGTGATCGCCTCGGGGGCGACCGGGGTCTGCGGGAGCAGCCCCACGGCCCGGGCGATCTTCTTGGTGGGGATACGGGCGAGATCCGTGCCGTCGAGGAGTACCGCGCCGCCACGCGGGCGCAGCAGCCGTCCCAGGGCGCGCAGCAGGGTGGACTTGCCGCAGGCGTTGGGGCCGACGATGACCGTGACCTCGCCGTCGGGTATCGCCAGGTCCAGCCCGTCCACGACGGTCCGGTCCTCGTAGGCGAGGGTCAGCTCACGTGCGGTGAGCCGGTTCGGGGCAGTGGGTGCCACCAGATCCGGTCCCGTCGTACCCGTTGTGGACGCCGAAGCGGTCATGCGGCGGTGCCTCCCTTACGGCCGCGTCCCCCGGAAGACAGCAGCAGGTGGATCAGATACGGGGCGCCGACCGCGGCGGTCAGCACGCCCACCGGCAGTTCGGTCGGCGCGAACAGCTTGCGGGCCAGCAGATCGGCGGTGACGACGATGAACGCTCCGACCAGGGCCGAGCACAGCAGCGGGATCTGGGCGGTCCTGGTCATCCGGCGGGCGATCTGCGGGGCGAGCAGCGCCACGAAGTCCACCGGGCCGGCCGCGCCCGTCGCCATCGACGCGAGCACGACGCCGAGGGAGACCAGGCCCAGCCGTACCCGCCCGAGCCGTACGCCCAGCGCGGTCGCCGTGTCGTCGTCCAGGGACACCGTGCGCTGCGCCCGCGCCGCCCACAGCACACCGGGCAGCAGCACCAGCAGCGCCCAGCCGAGCGGACCGGCCTCGTCCCAGCCGCGTCCGTTCAGCGAACCGGTCATCCACACCTTCGCCTGCTGGGCCACCAGATAGTCGCCCTTGGTCAGGAAGAGATGGGTGATCGAGCGCAGCGCGACGGCGAAACCGATGCCGATGAGCACGAAGCGGGTCGCCTGCAGCCCGCCGCGCCAGGCGAAGACGTACACCAGCGCGGCGGCGGCGAGACCGCCCGCGACGGAGAGATAGGGCAGGACGGCGAAGGAGGTGACCCCGTAGGTCATCGCGCCCACGGTCACCGCG
Source organism: Streptomyces sp. AgN23 (assembly GCF_001598115.1). Taxonomy (NCBI): domain Bacteria; kingdom Bacillati; phylum Actinomycetota; class Actinomycetes; order Kitasatosporales; family Streptomycetaceae; genus Streptomyces; species Streptomyces sp. AgN23. Next base: position 4,932,984 of record NZ_CP007153.1, on the reverse strand, counting down.
CTCGCGCCCTGGCTGACACCGATGATGTCCGGGCTCGCGAGGGGGTTGCGGGCCACCGTCTGGATCAGCGCGCCCGCGATGCCGAAGGCGGCGCCGACCATCAGACCGAGCGTCATCCGGGGGAGCCGCAGCGTGCCGACCACGAGATCGTTCGGCGTGGCCTGCCCAAGGCCCCACTGGGTGTGCAGGACGGCCTGCACGGCGTCGGCGGGGGCGACGAAGCTCTCGCCGACGCACAGATACGCCACACAGACGGCGACGGTGGCCAGGGCCAGCCCGAGCGCGACGAGGGCCGAGCGGCGATGCAGCAGGAACGATCCGCCACGGAGATCACGCACGTCATGGCCGCTTCGTCCGCCGCCCTTGACGCGGATGAGGCCGTACCCGGCGGGGCGGACCGCCGTCCGGGCCCCTGGAGGGTCGGTGCGGCTGTCAGCGCGGCTGTCGGTGGCGGTCATGCGGCCACCGTCTTCCGGCGGACCAGCGTGACCAGGAAGGGCACCCCGATCAGTGCGGTCATCACGCCCGCCGGGACCTCGCTCGGTGGGAAGAGGATCCGGCCCACCACATCCGAGACCAGCAGCATCACCGGGCCGATCAGGGCGGCCATCGGAAGGACCCAGCGGTGGTCGGTGCCGACGATCGCGCGGGCGATATGGGGGACCGCGAGGCCGACGAAGGCGAGCGGCCCCGCGGCGGCGACGCCGACCCCGGTGAGGATCGTGGCGCCGAGGGCCGCGACGACCCGTACGACCGCCACGTTCTGGCCGAGCCCCTTCGCGACGTCCTCGCCGAGCGCCAGCGCGTCCAGACCGCGTGCCACCGCGATCACCAGCACGGTGCCGACCAGCAGGAACGGCCAGACCTGGCCGACGATCTCGGTGTCCCGCCCGGCGAGCGAGCCGATCTGCCAGAAGCGGAACTCATCCAGAGCCGCCGCCTTCGTCGTCAGTACCCCCGTCGTCACGGACACCAGCAGTGCGTTGACCGCGGCGCCGGAGAGGGCGAGTTTGACCGGGGTCGCGCCGCCCCGCCCGCTGCCGGCGATGGCGTAGACGGCGACCGACGCCAGCCCCGCGCCCGCGAAGGCGAACCAGACATAGCCGCCCAGGGTGTGCACCCCGGCGAAGGCGATCGCGAGTACCACGCCCACCGAGGCCCCCTGGCTGACGCCGAGGATGCCCGGGTCGGCGATCGGGTTGCGGGTGACGCCCTGCATCACGGTGCCCGCCATGGCGAGCGCCGCGCCGACCATCAGCCCGATGACGGTGCGCGGCAGCCGCAGGGACCGCACGATGTCGGCGGCATCGCTCGAACCGCCGTGCAGCAGCGCGTCCAGCACCGCGCTCGGCGCGATCTGGCGGCCGCCCACGGCGAGGCTCAGCAGGATGGCGAGCAGCAGGGCGACGACGGCGGTGGCCGTCCAGCCGAGGCGGCGGCGGACCAGTGAGGCTCTGGGAGGGCGGCTGCTGGTCCGGTCGGCGGTCATCGCTTCCGTTCGTTCTTCTCGCTCGTCGGCTACGAAGTTAGGCGAGGCTAAGTGTATGGGGTGGGCCGAGGCACAATGGCGGGCATGTCTTCGTACTCCGCTCCGTCCCCCGTCCCCACCACCGACCCGGGCCTCGCCGCGGAGGCCGGGGCACACACGGTGACCGTCGGCTTCGACCTCGACATGACCCTCATCGACTCCCGGCCGGGCATCAAGGCGGCGTACGAGGCGCTCTCGGCGCGGACCGGCACCTACATCGACTCCGACCTCGCCATCACCCGGCTCGGCCCGCCGCTGGAGCAGGAGCTGGTGCACTGGTTCCCCGACGAGTGGGTCGAGGAGGTGGGCGAGCTCTACCGCGAGCTCTACCCGGAGTACGCGATCGGGCCCACCCCGGCCATGACCGGGGCCCGTGAGGCGATCGAGGCCGTGCGGCGGGCGGGGGGCCGGGCCATCGTCGTCACCGCGAAGCACGAGCCCAACGCCAAGCTGCACCTGAGCCACCTGGGCATCGAGGCGGACGCGGTCATCGGCTGGCTGTGGGCCGAGGCCAAGGCGGAGGCGCTGCGGGAGTACGGGGCGACGGTGTATGTGGGGGACCACACGGGTGACGTACGGGGCGCCCGTACGGCCGGCGCGCTGTCCGTGGCGGTCGCCACCGGGCCCTGCCCAGCGGATGAGCTGCTGGCGGCCGGCGCCGATGTCGTCCTGGACGACCTGACGGCGTTCCCGGCCTGGCTGGCGGGGCACATAGGCGCTCAGGCGTAGGCGGTCGCGCGTAGGCGGTCGCGCGTAGGCGGTCACCCAACAGGTAGGCGGTCACCCAGCGGGTAGGCGGTCACCCAGCGGGCTGATCGGCTCGCTGACGCGGATCCCGGGGTGAAGCAGACCCCGGGCTGATTCACCCGTTCGGCGGTACGGCCGTCCGTGGCGCCTGGGTGGCCGCGGCCTGCCGCCGCTGTGCCGCGATGGAGCGCAGCAGCCCGGCGCCGGCGAGGGCGAAGCCGACGCCCATCAGCATGCACATGAAGTACGCGACCGAAGGCAGTGGATCCGCGCCGAGGAAGAGCGGTGCGACGGTGACGAGCGTGGCCACCGACCCGATGGCGAAGACAATGACGCCGGACCGGATGAGCCGGTCGCCGGGAAGGGGTGCTTCCCGGGGGGAGCGGGGGGAGCCACCACGGTGCGGGGTTTCATTACTCACCGCACCAGGGTAGATCCGTGCCAGAGCGCGTATAGGAACCACCCGGGTACGTCTTGTCACCAGGCTCGGGACCATTAGCCTTGGTGGTGGCGGGTCTTACGACCCGCTGTAGTGCTATCGAGAGCTGTTTTTCCGTGTTTTCCGACGAGCGACGAGGACGAGACAGACGTGCCTACCGGCAAGGTCAAGTGGTTCAACAGTGAGAAGGGCTTTGGCTTTCTCTCCCGCGATGACGGTGGCGACGTCTTCGTTCACTCGTCGGTGCTTCCGGAAGGCGTCGACGCACTGAAGCCGGGGCAGCGCGTGGAATTCGGCGTGGTGGCCGGAAACCGCGGAGACCAGGCATTGTCCGTCACCGTTCTCGACCCCACCCCTTCCGTGGCGGCCGCCCAGCGGCGCAAGCCGGATGAGCTGGCGTCGATCGTCCAGGATCTGACCACCCTGCTGGAAAACGTGACGCAGCAGCTGGAGCGCGGCCGCTACCCGGACAAGGCACACGGCCACAAGATCGCGGGCATGCTGCGAGCGGTGGCCGACCAGCTCGACGTATGACCTGATCGCCGATCTGATCGGCCGATCTGATCAGTCCCGCACATACGACATCCCGTCAGCCGGTATCCCGCAGCCGAATTCCATGGGAGCGCCGGAATCCGCCGGAACGTCAGACCGCGTCCAGCGCACCGGGGCCGAGGGGCGGCACCAGCCCCTCGGCCGCCGCGCGGGTCAGCAGCCCGCGCACCGCGGCGTAGCCGTTCTCGCCCAGGTCGGCGGTGAACTCGTTCACGTACAGCCCGATGTGTTGGTCGGCGACGGCCGGGTCCATCTCCTGGGCGTGCTCCAGGACATAGGTCCGTGACGCCTCCGGGTCGTCCCAGGCCATCCGGACCGACGTCCGGGCGGCGTCGGCGAGTTCCCGCAGCCGCTCGTCGCCCAGTGAGCGCTTGGCGATGATCGCGCCGAGCGGGATCGGCAGGCCGGTGGTCTGCTCCCAGTGCTGGCCCATGTCAGCCAGGCAGTGCAGCCCGTAATTCTGATAGGTGAACCGGGCTTCGTGGATGACGAGCCCGGCATCGACCTCGCCGTCCCGCACCGCGGGCATGATCGAGTGGAAGGGCAGCACCTTGATCTCGCCGACCCCGCCCGGCACCTCGGCGGCGGCCCACAGCCGGAAGAGCAGATACGCGGTCGAACGCTCGCTCGGCACCGCGACGGTCTTCCCGGCCAGGTCCTTGCCGGTGAACTGCTGCCCCTCGCCGGGCTGCCGCGTGAGCACCAGCGGACCGCAGCCGCGCCCGAGCGCGCCGCCGCAGGGCAGCAGCGCGTAGTCGTCCAGCACCCACGGCAGTACGGCGTAGGACACCTTCAGCACATCGAACTCACCGCGCTCCGCCATCCCGTTGGTGATGTCGATGTCGGCGAAGGTGACATCGAGCGCGGGCGCGCCGGGGACGCGGCCGTGGGCCCAGGCGTGGAAGACGAAGGTGTCGTTGGGGCACGGGGAGTAGGCGATCTTCAGGGGCTCAGTCACTGCCGGGTTCCTTCCGGGTCCAAGGTCCAGGTGCCGAGGAGGGGGGCGATGGTTCCGAAGGTGCTGGTGAGCGCCTCGAGTGCCTCCCCGATCCGCCAGGCGGCGCGGTCGCGCGGCCCGACGGCGTTGGAGATCGCCCGTACCTCCAGGGCGGGTACGGACTGGGCCGCGGCGGCCTCCGCCACGCCGAAGCCCTCCATGGCCTCGGCGGCGGCGCGGGGATGGCGGCGCAGCAGCTCGGCGGCCCGTTCGGCGCTCCCGGTCACGGTCGACACGGTGAGCACGGTGCCGCGCACGGCGTCCGTCGCCTCGGCGACGGCGGCGACGAGCGGGGCGGGCGGGAGGTGTTCTACGGTTCCGAAGCCCAGGTCGGTGACGGCGGTGAAGCCGTCGGGGGTCTCGGCGCCCAGGTCGGCGGCGACGATCGCGTCGGCGACGACGATGGAGCCGAGGCGCGCGGGGGCAGACTGCGCGGGGGCAGGCCGCTCGGCGGTGGGGCGTGCGGTCGGGCTGGGGCGTGCGGTGGTGAAGCCGCCGCCGATACCGGCCGATACGGCGAGGTCGTAGGGGGTACGGGCGACCGCGGCCGCGGTCAGGGCGGCGGCGGTTCCGGCCGCCGCGGCCGCCGGGCCGACCCCTGCCGCCAGGACGTCCACGGTGAGCGGCGGCCCGGCGGGCGGCACCGGGCTCAGCCGGTGGATCATCCCGCCGGGGACGGGGAGTTCGGCCACCTCGGGGGCCGTGGCACCGATGCCCCGCACCACGGCGTCCCGCTCGGCGGGCACGGCCGTGACGATCAGTACGCGCATGGACGGTCCCCCCTTGTCACGGCGTGGCTGGTGCTTCTGGTGCGTCGGGCTCTCTCGACGTGCCCAGTCTTCCCCGTGCGGCCAGGCCCCGTCAGGGCGGCGCTTCGTCCCGCGGAGTCCCGTACCTGGGGAATCCTGTCAGGAGTCCCGTTCCAGCGTGAAGCGCCAGATGCCCTTGACGCCCTGGCTGCTCTTGCCGAGCTCGGCGATCGTGATCGTGACCTTCTTCTGGAGCGTGGTCTGGCCCGTCTGCGGGTTCTGCTGGGCGAAGAGCGTGTCGCTGTCGAAGCTGCGGTACGTCTCCTTGCTCGCCTCGGCCATGACCGGGTTGTTGGCGATCAGGCCCCAGCTCGACTTGGCGATCTCGGGGTCCACCCCGATCCGCACCTTGTCCCCGGGGGTCACCTTGATCGTCTTGTCGGGCTTGGCGGAAAGGCACGCCTTGAACTTCGCCGAGCTCAGGTCCTTGCCGTCGCCGTAGCAGCCGTCGCTCGCCTCGGCCGTCACGGTCTCCGAACCGACCGTCACCGTTGCCAGCGGGGTCGGCTTGTCGCATGCGGAGAGGGCGACGAGCCCGAGGGACACAGCACAGGCGGCGGTGGCGGCGCGGCGGCCCTTGCCCCTGGAAAACAGCGCAGCGGTCATGCGGGCAGGCTATCGGGCCGCCCCGATCACTTCGCGCGCGGGTCAGGCGAGCCGCGGAGGCGGGTCGCCCGACCCGCGCGCGCCGCGGAGGCGGGTCGGGCCGGCCGCCGTGCATGCGAATCAAGCCGGCCCCCGCCCCCGTGTCTCAAGCCACCCGTGGATACGGCGCGCCGTGCCGGGAGGCGCTCAGCAGCCCACGGACGCTCAGCGCCACGCCCAGCGCGAGCACCGCCGCCGCGACCGCCATCCCCAGCACCCCGTGGAGCGGCAGCACGATGCCGATGGCGCCGCCGAGGACCCACGCCATCTGGAGCGTCGTCTCGGAGCGGGAGAACGCGGAGGTGCGGACCTCCTCCGGGACGTCGCGCTGGATCAGCGCGTCCAGCGACAGCTTGCCCAGCGCCTGGGAGATTCCGGCGGTGGCGGCCACGGCGGCGACCGTCACCACGCCGTAGAAGGCCGCCGACACGATGATCACGGCCAGGGCCGAGCTCAGCACCACCGCGATGATCCGCTCGGGGCCGCGCTCCCGCAGCCAGGCGCCGATCGCGGTGCCCAGCGCGTTGCCGCCGCCCGCGCAGACGGCGGCCAGGCCGAGCGAGACCTCGGGGCCGAGCCCGCCCACGGGCTGGTCGCGGAGGAGGAAGGCGAGGAAGAGGGTGAGAAACCCGGACAGGGTCTTCAGCGCGGCGCACGCCTGAAGGGCATGCAGTACGGAGGGGCCGACCGTACGGAGGCCGAGCCGCCCGGAACCGCTCCTCCGGATGGAGCTCCAAAAGAGGGTCCAGAAGGCTGCCCTGGACCCGCCGACTCTGGCCTTGGGTTTACGCACCGTCACCGTCACCGGCAGATGCAGATGGCGCTGTCCCGAGGTCAGCTGCGCCCTGGCCTCACCCTTCGCGGAGTCCACCTTGTGCGGAAGGGTGAACGACAGGAATCCGCCCAGCAGGAAGATCGCGGACGCCCCGTACAGCGGCCAGCTCGGACCGATCTGATGCAGCACGGCCCCCAGCGGGGCCGCCACGCCGGTCGCGAGCAGTCCGGCAAGCGTGACCCGTGAGTTGGCCTTGACCAGGGAGAAGTGGGGTGGCAGCAGCCGTGGCACGACGGCGGAACGGACGACTCCGTACGCCTTGGACGCCACCAGCACGCCCAGCGCCGCCGGATACAGATCGAGGCCGCCGCCCGCCACCGCCCCCGCCATGGTCAGCGCGAGCACCGCGCGGGTCAGCATCGCGCCCGCCATGGCCGCGCGGCGCCCGTGCGGAAGGCGGTCCAGGAGCGGGCCGATGACGGGCGCGAGGAGCGCGAACGGCGCCATGGTGATGACCAGGTAGAGCGCGACCCGCCCGCGGGCCTCGTCGGTCGGGACCGAGAAGAAGATCGTGGAGGCGAGCGCGACGGTGATCATCATGTCGCCCGCGGAGTTCACCGCGTGCAGCTCGATCAGCTTGCCGAGTCCCGACTCCCCGGCCCCATGGGCGTGGGTGGCCCGGCGGATGCCCCGCCCGGCCGCGGTGAAGGGGAGACGGAGCGCGAAGGGCAGACGGAGCGCATGAACGGCCCAGCGGCCCGACCGCTTGGTCGAACCGCCGCTGTACCACCGCGTGCCTGCCACCTGACCATGGTGCAGCCAACGCGGCCCCGGCGTCAGACCTTCGACGGCTTTCTGGATGGCGGCGCCGTCGGCGGGGATCGGCAACACCTCGCTGTCCAGCGGAAATGTGGTTCCCCCGGGGCGGGCGGGCAGGGGGTGGACGGTGCGGCGGCCGGGGACGGGCATGGGACGGGGGTAGGGGCTGCGCGGCCGGACAAGGTAGCGTGCGTAACCGCGCCACCGAGGGTCGTTCCTGGCCGTGTGCCGAGTAGCCATCCCGCAGAATGGGACGTACAAGGTGCGCCCGAAGGCCGGATGGGCGCGGACGTCGAGGCGGCCCCATGGTCCGCTCCGTCCGCGGTCCCGCGTTCCGGCCGTACGGCTGGCGCACCAGGTCAGACGGCTGCGACGGCGTGGAAGAGAGAATCGATCCTGTGAGTGCGATGCGAAGCCGTACCCCCGACCGCCTGTGCGCCGAGGCGGTCGAACTCGCCCGCGAGGCGGCCATGGAAGCCGCCTTTCCGGGGAAGGTCGGCGAGTATATGGGCGCTGTCGCCGAGGGCGACCGCGTGGTCACGCATCTCTTCGAGAACCCCGAGCCGGGCTATCGCGGCTGGCGCTGGGCGGTCACCGTGACCCGCGCCTCCCGCGCGAAGAACGTCACCCTTGACGAGACGGTACTGCTCCCCGGCCCCGACGCGCTGCTCGCGCCGGAGTGGGTGCCCTGGAGCGAGCGGCTGCGCCCCGGCGACATGGGCCCGGGCGATCTGCTCCCCACCGAGGCCGAGGACCTGCGCCTGGAGCCGGGCTACACGGGCGAGGACGTCCCGCCGCCCAACTCCGTGGTCTCGGAGGAGATGCAACAGCTCGCGGCGGTGGAGGAGGCCGATGTGACGGCCGGCGCCCCCGGCGCCCAGACCGCCGCGCCCAAGACCGGCTCGATCGCGGCCATCGCCGAGGAGCTCGGCATGCGGCGCGCCCGGGTGCTGTCCCGCTACGGCCTCCACGTCGCGGCCGACCGCTGGGACGAGGCGTACGGCGCCCAGACCCCCATGGCCCAGGCGGCCCCCGGCACGTGCGCGACCTGCGGCTTCCTGATGCCCCTCGGCGGCTCGCTGGGACAGGCGTTCGGCGTGTGCGCGAATGAGTTCAGCCCGGCGGACGGCCGCGTCGTCTCCCTCTCCTACGGCTGCGGCGCCCACTCCGAGGCGGCCGTGATGCCCAAGCCCCCGCGTCCGTCCGCGCCCGTGGTCGACGAGACCGTCGTCGAACCGCTCCCCCTCCACCCGGACCGCGCGAGCGGCTCCGTCGAGGCGGACACCCCGCCGGAGGAACTGGGCCACAGCTGAGGCGGTCTGTGAGGCGCGGCCCCGTGTGAGGCGGGCCTGTGCGACGCGCGGCCGGGGGCAAGCCTGTGCGACGCGCGCGGCGCCTTCGGTGCGCCCAGCGGTCTGCTCCGCGGCGGTCCGGCGCGGCTGCCGGGCTGCCGTCCGCAGACGGCCGCGCGCAGCCTGGGGCGGCGCGCACGGCGCCCTGCGGGTGGCCCTGTGCGGCGCGCGCCCGGCGGGTGGTCCTGTGCGGCGCGCACGGCGCCCTGCGGGTGGTCCCGTGCGGCGCGCACGGCGCCCTGCGGGTGGTCCCGTGCGACACGGCCCGGCTGTGCCCGGCCCGCTCCACGCGTCCGATCTGCCCGCGACCGCCCGTCGTCAGGCCCGTCGTCAGGTCCAACGGCGAGCCCGGTCGCCCCGGTTTCCGCCCCTGCCGGGCGGTCTGCCGGGGGAGGCTCGGCCGAGTTGGGCGGAGAGGCCGGACGGAGGGGCTGAGCGGCTGGCTGGGCGGCCGGGGCCGGCGCCCCGGGGCCGATGGGCTCGGGGCGAGGCGGGGAAGACCTGGCGCTGAGGCGGGGGAGGGCTCGGGGCTGAGGTGGGGAATCCGGTTGTCTGGAGCCCGAGGCGTCGTTTGGGCGCGGATAGCGGTACGTTCGCGGCTAGCAAGGGCGACACGCGAGGGAACGACGAGCGCGGTGGGGCGAGCCGCACCGCGGGGGACTCGGCGGTGTGGAGCCGCGGCGCAGGACGGACCCCGACCAGGAACTCCGGAGGCGAGACGTGAGCAGCACGGCGATGGTGCGAGGCGCGACCGAGGACGCGGACCCGTTCGGGACCGCGCGGCTGCGGCGCGGCGTGCTGGACGCCTGGGCCGCGTCGCCCGCCCGGTTCCGGGAGGACGCCAATGCCGAGGAGGACCTGGCGCTGGGCGGCCACCGCGATCGGCTGGTCGTCGAGATGGCCCAGAACGCGGCGGACGCCGCCGCCCGCGCCGGGGTGCCCGGACGGCTCCGGCTGACCCTGCGGCCGGCCACCGACGGCGAGCCCGCCGTGCTGGCCGCCGCCAACACCGGGGCGCCGCTGGACGCGGTCGGGGTCGAGTCGCTGTCCACCCTGCGGGCGTCGGCCAAACGGGACGAGCCGGCGAGCGCGGTCGGGCGGTTCGGCGTCGGCTTCGCGGCGGTCCTCGCGGTGAGCGACGAGCCCGCGGTCGTGGGCCGTACCGGCGGGGTGCGCTGGTCGCTGGCCGAGGCGCGGGAGCTGACCCGGCACGCCACCGCCACCAGCCCCGGCCTCGCCGAGGAGCTGCGCCGCCGCGACGGCCACGTACCGCTGCTGCGGCTGCCGCTGCCCGCCGAGGGGATCGCCCCGGAGGGCTACGACACCGTCGTGGTGCTGCCGCTGCGCGACGGCGCCGCCCTGGACGTGGCGGAGCGGCTGCTGGCCGGGATCGACGACGCGCTGCTGCTCACCCTCCCCGGTCTGGCCGAGGTCGTGGTCGAGACCGTCGAGGGCACCCGGACGCTGCGCCGCCGCCAGGAGGGCCCGTACACCGTCATCGAGGACAGCCGTGAGGGCGGCGGCGAGGGCAGCCGCGAGGCCGGCGGCGCACGCGGGACGACGCGCTGGCGCACCGAGAGCGCCGGCGGGCGGCTGGAGCCGGAGCTGCTCGCCGACCGTCCGGTGGAGGAGCGGCTGCGCCCGGTGTGGTCGGTGACCTGGGCGGTGCCGGTGGACGCGGAGGGCGCGCCGGTGCGGTCCGCGACCGCCCCGGTCGTCCACGCCCCGACGCCGACCGATGAGCCGCTGGGCATGCCGGCGCTGCTGATCGCGTCCTTCCCGCTGGAGCCCACCCGCCGCCATACCGCCCCCGGCCCGCTCACGGACTTCCTGCTGGACCGCGCGGCCGAGTCCTACGCGACGCTGCTGCGCGACTGGCATCCGGTCTCGGTCGGCACGATCGACCTGGTCCCGGGCCAGCTGGGCAAGGGCGAGCTGGACGGGGAGCTGCGCCGGAGGGTGCTGGAGCGGCTGCCGAGGGTGCCGTTCCTGCCCAGCGCCGCCGCCCCGGCGGTGGGCGCGGGCACCGAGGCTGTGGAGGGCTGGCTCGGGTCACCGGACGCGCTCGGGCCGGACGCCGCCCAGAGCGGCCCCGCGGCGGGCGATGCAGCCCTGTCCGCCCCGCCGGCCGCCGCGGCCGACTCCCCGGCCGACTGGGACGACGACGTGCTGGCGCGCGGCGGTTTCGAGGGCGAGCCGCACGCCCTGCGGCCCCGGGACGCCGAGGTCGTCGAGGGCGCGGGCGCGGAGACGGTGGAGGTGCTGGCCGAGCTGTTCCCGACACTGCTGCCAGCGGGGCTGGAGCGCCGTTCGGAGCTGCGGGTGCTGGGCGTGGCCCGGGTGCCGCTGGGCGAGCTCATCGACCGGCTCGCGGGTGTGGAGCGCGCCCCGGCCTGGTGGCGGCGGCTGTACGACTCGCTGGGCGGCATCGACCCGGACCGGCTCAGCGGGCTGCCGGTGCCGCTGGCGGACGGCCGGACGACGATCGGGCCCCGGCAGGTGCTGCTGCCGCTGCCGGGCGAGGCCGACGGCGACCTGGACAGCATCGGAACCGCCGAGGCCGCGCCGTCCGCCGGGGCCGCCTGGGGCGCCGAGTCCGCCGGGATGGCCGGAACCGCCGAGTCCGCCGGACTCGCCGGGACCGCGGAGGCCCCCGAGCGCGGCGGAGCGGTCAGCGCTACGCATCGCACCCTCGCCCGCCTCGGCCTGAAAGTTGCACATCCGGACGCCGCCCATCCACTCCTGGAGAAGCTCGGCGCGACCCCCGCCACCCCCCGCGCCGTGCTGACGACTCCGCAGGTGCGGGCCGCCGTCGCGCATTCGCTGGAGGCGGAGGACGCGTACGACCCGTTCGCGGAGGAGGGCGAGGCCCTGGGCGCGGCGCTGGACGCCGACACGCTGGCCGACACCGTCCTCGGCCTCGTCCAGCAGGCCCGGCTGGCGCCCGGCGACGAGCCCTGGCTCGCCGCGCTCGCGCTGCCGGACGAGGACGGGGAGCTGGCCCCGGCCGGTGAACTGGTCCTTCCCGGCAGCGCCTTCGAGCAGGTGATGCGGGAGGGCGAACTGGCCGCGTGCGACGCCGAGCTGGCCGAGCGCTGGGGTGAGCAGCCGCTGGCCGCGGTCGGTGTGCTGGCGGGCTTCACGCTGGTCAGGGCCACCGATGTGGTGCTGGACCCGGATGAACTGGAGCCGCGCGAGGGCGACTTCACCGAGCCGGACGACGTCGGCGTGCTGGATGCCGTCGACGTGTGGTGCGAGGACGTGCTGGACCGGCTGCCGCAGACGCCGGTGCCGCCGGTGGCCACCGAGATCGTGGCCGTACGGGACCTGGACCTGGTCGACGACGACGCCTGGCCACGGGCGCTCGCCATGCTCGCCCAGCCGCCGCTGCGCGACGCGCTGACCGCGCCGGTGCGGGTGCTGCTGCCGGACGGCACGACGGAGACCGTGCGCTCGTACACCGCGTGGTGGCTGCGCGGCCATCCGGTGCTGGACGGCCGCCGCCCCGCCGGGCTGCGCGCGGCCGGGGGCGATCCGCTGCTGGCGGGGCTGTACGAGGCGGTGGACGCGGCCGGGTTCGAGGACGAACAGGTGCTGCGGGCGCTGGGGGTACGGACCTCCGTCGCCGCACTGCTGGACGAACCGGGAGGCGCCGCCGAGCTGCTGGCCCGCCTCGCCGACCCGGACCGCGAGGTGACCCCCGCCCAGCTGCACGCCGTCTACGGGCAGTTGGCCGACCTGGAACCCGAGCAGGTGACCCTGCCGGACGACGTACGCGCCATCGTGGACGGCGAGCCGACGGTGGTCGAGGCGGGCGAGGCGCTGGTCGCGGACGCCCCGGACCTGATGCCGCTGGCCGAGGCGGACGGCCGGGCGCTGCTGCCCGTACGGCCCACCCGGGCGGCGGAGCTGGCCGAGCTGTTCCAGGTGCGGCGGCTGAGCGAGGCGTACCCGGCGCGGGTGACCTCACAGGGCGATCCGCACGAGGTGCCCGAGGCGGTCCGCGAACTCCTCCCGGGCGCCCCGCTGTCGTACGTCGAGCACGAAGAGCTGCTGATCGAGGGCGAGGACGAGCTGGACTGGCGGTATGTGGACGGCACCCTGCACGCCTCGACGGTCGAGGGTGTCGCGGCCGGTCTGGCCTGGGCCGCCGGCCACTGGTCGCGCCGGTTCGAGGTGGCGGCCCTGCTGGAGGATCTGACCCGTACGGAGGAGCTGGCGCGGGCCCGCTGGTTCGACTGACGGACACCCGGGGGCTGTTCGGCGGACGGACGCCTGGGACTGCCCGGGGTGGAGCTTGCGCCCCGGGTCAGGTCCTGCCGGGGGCCGGGCTCGCGCCCCGGGCCACGTCTCGCGCCCGGGTCAGGGCTTGCGCGCCACGCCCGCGTAGATCCACAGGTCCTTGGCCTCCGCCTCCGCCTTGGCCTGTTCGTTCTCGGGCTTCCAGCGGTGGGGCATCACCACGCCCGGGTCGACCAGTTCCAGCCCGTCGAAGAATTCAAGGACCTCCTCCTGGGTGCGGCCCTGCACATGGATGCCGCTGCTGCGGTAGAGGTTGGTCACCGCGTCCGAGACCCCGCCGCGGGGGTCGAGCCCACCGTGCGAGATCACGAGGTAGCTGCCCGACGCCAGGGGCTCGACCAGCTGTCGCACGATCTCGTACGGCTTCTGCTCGTCCGCGATGAAGTGCATGATCGCGTTGAGCGACAGGGCGATCGGCTGGGACAGATCGAGGGTCTCGGCCAGGTCCTCGGCGGCCAGGATGGCCTCCGGTTCGGTGACGTCCGCGTGGATGTAGGCGGTGCGGCCCTCGGGCGTGGAGAGCAACAGGGCCTGGGCGTAGGCCAGCACGATGGGGTCGTTGTCCGCGTAGACGATCCGGGAGTCCGGGGCTATCTCCTGGGCGACCTGGTGGAGGTTGGGCTCGGTCGGGATGCCGGTGCCGATGTCCAGGAACTGCCGGATGCCCGCCTCGCGCGCGAGCCAGCGGGTCGCGCGGTGCATGAATGACCGGTTGGCACGGGTCCACGGCTTGACGTCGGGCCAGACGGCCTCGACCTGTTCGGCGGCGTGGGTGTCGACCGCGTAGTGGGTCTTACCGCCCAGGAAGTAGTCGTACATGCGGGCCGAGTGCGGCTTACTGGTGTCGATCTCATCGGCACGAAAGCGGTTACCGGTCATATCCCTCACATTACTGGTGAGTTGGCTGCCGCAAGACGGTAGTTCCCGAACCAAAATGTGCGCCGCGAGGCTTCCGCAACATTGTGAACGGCCTGTGAAGATCGCACAGTTGTCGCATCCGGCTCCGCCCGCGCGTCTTCGCGGCGGGGCCCTCATCTTTCTGTGTGCACCACGGACGGGTGAGCGGGTGCGTCGCGAGGAGGGGAGCGCGCTCGCGCGCCAGGCCAGGGCGCCGGATCGCCGCCGGGAACGGCGACGGTCCGGCGCCGCGCCGTCGTGGGTGCGCCATCGCGGGCGTGCGTCATCGCGGGTGCGCGGTGTCGCGGGCGCGCGGTGTGTGTGCGCTCGGGGTGGGCCTGTCAGCCGTTCTGCGCGTCGCCGTTCCGTGAGCCGTTGATCGCCGCGTCCCGGGCCCGTACGTACCAGACGCCGAGCAATCCGAGGGCGCCGCCGGCCAGGCAGGTCCACAGCCACCACAGATGTCCGTGCTCGTCGAACCAGCGGTAGAAGGGCAGCTGGACGAGGAAGAGGACGAACCACACGATCGTGCCGCCGGTGATCGTGGCCACGACATTGCCCTCGAGCGGCTCCGGCGCCTCGTGCTTGGGGGTCCACTTCGTCATGGCCACAGCTTAAGGGGGCCGGTCATGGGCCCGGTCGGGGCCGTATCGGGACCGGTTTGGCGATCGGGCCTTAATAGTTTCATACTGAATGCTTTCGGGTCTGGCTGGAATGTCTTGTTTGATCGTCCAAGAGACCCGCTGTTGATGTTCACGCAAGACTGAGGTCATCTATGTCCCCCTCGGCCCCCGCGCCGGTCGACGCCAGCGAACAGGCTCCGATTCCCCCTATGAACGGCATCGACAAGTTCTTCAAGATCCGTGAGCGCGGCTCCTCGGTCTCCCGGGAGATCCGTGGTGGCCTGGCCACGTTCTTTGCGATGGCCTACATCGTCGTACTGAACCCGATCATCCTCGGGGCCGGTACGGATAAGTTCGGTCATCAGCTCAACAACGGCCAGCTCGTCACCGCCACCGCCCTGATCGCGGGCCTGACCACGCTGCTCATGGGGATCATCGGCAACGTCCCCATCGCGCTCGCCGCGGGCCTGGGCATCAACGCCGTGGTCTCGCTGCAGCTCGCACCCAAGATGAGCTGGCCGGACGCGATGGGCATGGTGGTGCTCGCGGGTCTGGTGCTGATGATCCTCGTCGCCTCGGGGCTGCGGCAGCGGGTGATGGACGCGATCCCGGCCGGGCTGCGGCGGGCCATCGCGATCGGCATCGGGCTGTTCATCGCCCTGATCGGCCTGGTCGACTCCGGCTTCGTCACCCGTAACCCCGACTCCGCGCACACCACCGTCCCCCTGGGGCTGGGAGTGGCCGGGCGGCTGCAGGGCTGGCCGGTGCTGGTGTTCGTGGCCGGTCTCGCGCTCACGTTCATCCTGATCGTCCGCAAGACGCGCGGCGCGATCCTGATCGGCATCGTGACCATGACCGTGGTCGCGATCGTGATCAACTCCCTGGCCCACATCCCGGACGCCGAGTGGGGGCTGACCATCCCCAAGGTGCCGGAGAAGGTGGTCGACACCCCGGACTTCGGCCTGGTCGGCCATGTCAGCCTGTTCGGCGGCTTCCATGAGGTCGGCCTGCTCACCGGCTGTCTCTTCGTCTTCACCGTGCTGCTCTCCGGCTTCTTCGACGCGATGGGCACGATCATCGGCGTCGGCGAGGAGGCCGGGCTGACCGATGAGCGCGGGCAGCTGCCGGGCATGGGCCGGATCCTGATGGTGGACGGCGTCGCGGTCGCGGGCGGCGGCTTGGGCTCGGCCTCGGCCAACACCTGCTTCGTCGAGTCCACGGCGGGCGTCGGGGAAGGGGCGCGCACCGGCCTCGCGAACGTGGTGACCGGCGGTCTCTTCCTGCTCGCGCTGGTCTTCACCCCGCTGGCCAGGGTGGTGCCCTCGCAGGCCGCGACCCCCGCGCTGGTGGTCGTCGGCTTCCTGATCATGGCGGCGAACGTCAAGGAGATCGACTGGAGCGATTTCACGATCGCGATCCCGGCCTTCCTGACCATGATCTCGATGCCGTTCACCTACAGCATCACCAACGGGATCGGGCTGGGCGTGCTCTCGTTCCTGCTGCTGCGCATCGCCACCCGGCGGACCCGGGAGATCCCGTGGCTGCTGGGTGCGGTGGGGCTGTGCTTCCTGGTGTACTTCCTGCTCAACCCGATCGAGCAGGCACTCGGCGTCTCCTGAGCCGACCGGCGTCTCCTGAGCCGACCGGCGTCTCCTGAGCCGACCGGCGTCTCCTGAGCCGACCGGCGTCCCCCGAGCCGAGCCGGCGTCCCCTGAGCCGAGCCAGCGTCCTGCCCTGGCGTACGTCTCCCGCTCCCATGTACGTCGTTCTGTACGTCGTCCCCTCCTGAGCGCCCAGGACCGGAGGTGTCCTGGGCGCTCAGGCGTTTCGCCGAGCGTTACCACCCGGAGTCAACTCACTCGCTCGGGTGAAATAGAAGTAGGGAAGTAACCAGGGTTTTATTAGACGAGGTAATGAGTTATGCTAAAGACCATGCCGGATCTGTCCCGCTCCCAGCACAACGCGGAGGCGCCCTCCGATGACGCGGCCGCCGTGAGCGCCCTGCGGTCGGCAGTGATGCGCCTCTCGCGGCGACTCAAGCACCAGCGGGTGGACGAGTCGCTCAGCCCGACCGAGATGGCGGTCCTGGGCACGTTGGCCCAGTGCGGCTCCGCCACCCCCGGTGAGCTGGCCCGCAAGGAACACGTCCAGCCTCCGTCGATGACCCGCATCGTGGCGCTGCTGGAAGCCAAGGGACTGGTCAGGCTCGAGCCGCATCCCGAGGACCGGCGGCAGAAGGTCGTCTCGCCGACCGAGCGGGCCGAGGCCATGCTCGAGGAGAGCCGACGCAAGCGCAACGCCTGGCTGGCCGAGCTGGTCGGGGAGCTGACCGAGGACGAGTGGGACGTGCTGCGCGCCGCCGCGCCCGTGCTGGAGAAGCTCGCGCATTTGTAAGGACAACCGAGCAGCCAGGAGGCGAACACACTTGAGTACGGGACCCGGAGCAGACTCCGCACCCGCACCGAAGCACCCCACTCACCCCGCGCCCGACCCCGTATCCCCCGTCACCACGGGACGCGCCCGGGGCGGGACCTTTCGTTCGCTGAAGATCCGTAACTACCGGCTGTTCGCCACCGGTGCCGTGATCTCCAACACCGGCACCTGGATGTCGCGGATCGCCCAGGACTGGCTGGTCCTCAGCATCACCGGCTCCTCCACCGCCGTCGGCATCACCACCGCGCTGCAGTTCCTGCCCATGCTGCTCTTCGGGCTGTACGGCGGGGTCATCGCGGACCGATGTCCCAGACGGCGGCTGCTGCTGTTCACCCAGACCGCGCTGGGGCTGTGCGGGCTCGCCCTCGCCGCCCTCACCCTCAGCGGCCATGTGCAGGTCTGGCATGTCTATCTGATCGCGTTCCTGCTCGGCATGGTCACCGTCGTCGACAACCCGACCCGCCAGGTCTTCGTCAACGAGATGGTCGGCCCCAAGGACCTGCGGAACGCGGTGAGCCTCAACTCCGCGAACTTCCAGTCCGCCCGGCTGGTCGGCCCGGCGGTCGCCGGTGTGCTGATCACCGCCGTGGGCAGCGGCTGGGCCTTCCTGATCAACGGACTCTCCTTCGCCGCCCCGATCATCGGGCTGCTGCTGATGCGCACCAGTGAGCTGTACAAGGTCGAGCGGACGCCGCGCGGCAAGGGGCAGCTCCGGGAGGGGCTGCGCTATGTCGCCGGGAACCCCGATCTGATCTGGCCGATCGTGCTCGTCGGCTTCATCGGCACCTTCGGCTTCAACTTCCCGATCTGGCTCAGTGCCTTCGCCGACGATGTCTTCCACGCCGGACCCGGTACGTACGGCCTGCTCAACACGTTGATCGCGATCGGCTCGGTGGCCGGTGCGCTGCTGGCCGCCCGGCGCGTGGTGGCCCGGCGGCGGCTGCTGGTCGGGGCCGCGCTGATGTTCGGCGTGCTGGAGGTGGTCGCGGCGGCGACCCCGTACTTCTGGCTCTTCGCGGCGCTCATGGTGCCGATCGGGATCTTCAGCCTGACGTTCAACGTGACCGCGAACTCCAGCGTCCAGCTCGCGACCGATCCCGCGATGCGGGGCCGGGTGATGAGCCTGTTCATGATGGTCTTCGTGGGCGGTACGCCGATCGGCGGCCCGCTGGTGGGCTGGCTGACCGACACCTGCGGCGCGCGTATCGGCTTCGCCGCGGGCGGTCTGATCTCGGCCGCCGCCGCGGGCACGGTGGGGCTGCTCCTGGTCCGGGCCGGCGGTCTGCGGGTGAAGCTGGACCTCCGGCGCGGCCACCCGCGTGTGGTCTTCGTCCCCCGCACACCGGAGGACAAGCAACTCGCGACCACGGCCTGAGCCCGGCGGCCGCGACCGGAGGAGGTCGCCACGGCCTGAGCCCGGCGGCCGTCGCGGGACGGGGGCCGTCACAGCCTGAGCGGCGGCCGTCGCGGGACAGGGGCCACTCGACGGCTGCCCCCCGTGGGGGAGACTGGGCGGATGAGACTCTTCGCCGCCGTCTTGCCGCCGGACGCGGTCGTCGCCGAGCTGGCCGCGCGGGTCAAGGCGCTCCAGACGCTGCCGGGGGCGGACGGGCTGCGCTGGACCGAGCGGGAGGGGTGGCACTTCACGCTGGCCTTCTACGGCGAAGTGGCCGAGGAGGTGCTGCCCGAGCTGCACACCCGGCTGGCCCGCGCCGCCCATCGGCACCGCGCCCACGAGCTGCGGCTGGCGGGCGGGGGCCGGTTCGACGACCGGGTGGTGTGGGTGGGCGTCGACGGCGACAGCGAGGCCCTGCGGCGGCTGGCCGACTCCGCCGAGGCGGGGGGCCGACGGGTCGGGGTCCCGATGGACCGGCACCGTCCGTACCACCCGCATCTGACCATCGCCCGCGCCCGGTCCTCCCGCCGGCGCTCCGCCACCAGCCTCGTGCCGTATGTGGACGGGCTCACCGACTTCGCGGGCCGGGAGTGGACCGTGGGCGAGCTCTGCCTGGTGCGCAGCCATCCACCGGCCCCGGGCGTCCCCGGGCGGCAGCCGCGCTACGAGGTGGTGGCGGCCTGGCCGCTGGGGCACTGAGCGGTCCGGCTAATCTCAAGCCTGTGGACCCCAAGACCAGAAACATGATCATGAGCGGCGCGCTGGTGCTGATTCTCGTCGTCGTCGCCGCTGCGGCCGCGCTGGGCGGCTGAAGCCGCCACCGAGGCCAACAGAGGAACAGAGAGCAGGGGGCGCGGGCCGCACGGCCCACGCCCCTCAACGCCTTCGCTCACCGCTCAGTGGCGGCCCGGCTACCAGGCGAACGCCTCCGGCGACGGCCCCGGACCCGGGAAGATCTCGTCCAGCTCCGTCAGTACTTCCTCGCTCAGCTTCAGCTCCGCGGCGCGCACCGCCGACGCCAGCTGCTCGGCCGTGCGCGGGCCCACGATCGGGCCGGTCACCCCGGGCCGGGTGAGCAGCCAGGCCAGGGCCGCCTCGCCGGGTTCGATGCCGTGCTCGGCCAGCAGGTCCTCGTACCGCTGGATCTGATCGCGCACCGTCGCGTCCTTCAGCGCGTCGGCGCTGCGCCCGGACGTGCTGCGCGAACCGCCGCCCTCGCGCTCCTTGCGGAGCGCGCCGCCGAGCAGTCCGCCGTGCAGCGGCGACCACGGGATGATGCCCACGCCGTAGCCCTGCGCGGCCGGGATGACCTCCATCTCGGCGCGGCGCTCGGCCAGGTTGTACAGGCACTGCTCGCTGACCAGCCCGAACGAGCCACGGCGGGCCGCGGTCTCATTGGCCTGGGCGATGTGCCAGCCGGCGTGGTTGGAGGAGCCCGCGTAGATGATCTTGCCCTGCTGAACGAGGACGTCGATCGCCTGCCAGATCTCGTCCCACGGGGTGGAGCGGTCCACGTGGTGGAACTGGTAGAGGTCGATGTAGTCCGTGCCGAGCCGCTTGAGGCTGGCGTCCACGGCCCGGCGGATGTTGACGGCCGAGAGCTTGTCGGTATTGGGCCACGGCTCGCCCTCGGCGGCCATGTTTCCGTACACCTTGGTCGCGAGGACGGTCTTCTCGCGCCGCCCGCCGCCCTTGGCGAACCAGCTCCCGATGATTTCCTCGGTGCGGCCCTTGTTCTCGCCCCAGCCGTACACATTGGCGGTGTCGAAGAAGTTGATGCCCGCGTCGAGCGCTGCATCCATGATCGAGTGGCTGTCGGCTTCTTCCGTCTGCGGACCGAAGTTCATGGTGCCGAGGACGATCCGGCTGACCTTGAGACCTGTGCGTCCGAGCTGCGTGTACTCCATGGGATCAGCCAAGCCGTTGGAGTGCGCTCTAATCAAGGGGGACAGGCCGGGGCATCGGTGACCGGCCACTTGCCGACGGCCTTGAATTCCCGTGGAAAACCCGAAGGCCCGCTTTTTGGCCCCCCGTGCGGTCAAAAAGCGGGCGTCCTGGGATTTCTCGAGGCCGACCTTTTCCGGTTAGCGCGCAGCGCGGGCCTTCATAAAGCCGAGAGCGCCGAGGGCCAGGGCCATCAGTGCGCCGATCAGGACCATGTAGAGCCCCGGTCCAGCGGTCATTTCATACAGCTTCGCGGCCTGCTCCGCCGCCTTTTCCGCGACCTTCTGCGACACTCCCTCGTCGTCCTTCAGCTTCTGGGTGACCAGCCGCTCGGGGTCCGCCATGTTGATGGCCGCGACGATTGCCATGGCCAGCCCCAGAACCCCGCCGACCAGGTAGAGCGCGGCCTTCTTGGTGGCCATGGCGGCGATGAACAGGATCGCCGCGACCAGGGCGATGATCAGCGTGATGATGCCGTCGCCGTCGATGCCCTTGATGCCCCCGGTGGCGCCCTCGGCGTCGGAGACCACCCAGTTCACCATGGAGCCGACCAGCGCGATGACCGAGCCGACGATCGCGAAGATCGCGATCTTCTTGGACGGCGCGGCCGGTGCGGGTGACGCATGTGCGGCACCGCCGCTCGGGGCCCCTGCGGAATGCATGGGCGGCGCGCTTTGCGCATAAGAGGACTGGCTGTATTCGCTCATGAGCTCAGACCGTAAGCGGGGCCTTTCTGCATTGCAATGCCGCCGCCCGCTATGCCGCCAATGACCGATAAATTTCTCGCCGAAATAATCCCCGGATGAGGTCAAATAATCTGCGGGTTATTTCGGGTCGACCGCCCGCACAAATAATTGACAGACGTTATCTGCCCGTGATCGCCGAAGTCATGCACGGGGGAGGCATGGGTGACCAGAGGGAGTCACGCCATGCCTGGCCGGAGGGAGTCCCCCGGCGTGGTTCGGGCACCGGAGGCCCCCGGCGGGATGGCACTCTTGGGCCCATGCGTCCGCTTCCGTTCGTACTCGGTGCCGCCGCGCTGCTGACCGTGTTCGCAGCCGCCCCGGCCTTCGCCGACGACTCGTCGTCGCCGTCTCCCTTCACGATCGAGGATCCACGGATCACCGAGTCCAGCGGCCTGGCCGCGAGCCGCCTCCACCCCGGCGTCTACTGGACGCACAACGACAGCTCGGACGGGCCGTACGTCTACGCCGTCGACGGCAAGACCGGGAAGACGGTCGCGCGGGTCGTCCTGCGGGGCATAGGGGATCCCCGCGATGTGGAAGCGATCTCGATAGGGGCGGACGGCAATGTCTACGTCGGCGATATCGGCGACAACCTGGGCGGTCAGTGGTCCCATGTGTGGATCTACCGCTTCCCCGAGCCGAAGCAGCTCAAGGACACCACCGTCACCGCGACCCAGTTCACCGTCAAGTACCAGGGCGGGCCGCGCAACGCCGAGGCGATGATGGTCCATCCCAAGACGGGCCGCGTCTATATCGCCAGCAAGAGCGACGAGGACGCCGGGCTGTACGCCGGACCGGCCACGCTCAGCCCCTCGGGGGTGAATGTCTTCCGGCGGGTCTCCGACCTCGACATGGAGGTCACGGACGGGGCGTTCGCCCCGGACGGCACCCGGCTGGTGCTCCGCGGCTACTTCTCGGCCGCCGAGTACCGCTGGCGGGACGGAAAGCCGACACGGCTCGAGGAGGAGCCGGGGCTGCCGCTGCAGCGGCAGGGCGAGTCGGTCACCTTCACCCCGGACGGCGGCACGCTGATGTACGGCACCGAGGGCGCGGGCTCCAAGGTGACGCCGGTGGACCTCGGCGGGGAGCTGCTGCCGGACGCCACCGCGAAGGAGCAGAAGAAGAACGGGGAGTACTCCGACCGCGTCGACGGCAAGCTCACCGAGGACGAGAAGAACGGCAACCTGGTCAAGGCCGGGGTCACCTTCGCCGGTGCACTGGTCGTGTTCCTCGGCCTGCGCAGGCTCTTCCGCCGGGGCCGATCCTGACCATCGGCGCGAGCGAGATCGTCAGCGCATGCGCGGGGGCTTGGGCGCATGCGAAGGGGCCCGCGGCCGGTGGGGCGGTGGTCGGCCGCGGGCCCCTTGCGTACGGGCGTAAGAGCGCTCGTCAGAGGTGCTCGATGACGTAGTCCACGCACGCCGTCAGCGCCTGGACGTCCGCCGGGTCGACGGCCGGGAACATCGCCACCCGCAGCTGGTTGCGGCCCAGCTTGCGGTACGGCTCGGTGTCCACGACGCCGTTGGCCCGCAGCGCCTTGGCGACCGCGGCGGCGTCGATCTCCTCGGTGAAGTCGATCGTGCCGACGACCTGCGACCGCTTGGCCGGGTCGGCTACGAAAGGGGTGGCGAACTTGGACTCCTCGGCCCAGCCGTACAGCGTGCGCGACGAGGTCGCGGTGCGCCGCACCGCCCAGTCCAGACCGCCCTGGCCGTTGATCCACTTGAGCTGGTCGTCGAGCAGGAAGAGCGTCGCCAGCGCCGGGGTGTTGTACGTCTGGTTCTTCAGCGAGTTGTCGATCGCGGTCGGCAGCGAGAAGAACTCCGGGACGTGCCGGCCCGAGGCGTGGATCCGGGCGGCGCGCTCCAGCGCGGCAGGCGAGAACACGCCGATCCACAGACCGCCGTCGGCCGCGAAGGACTTCTGCGGCGCGAAGTAGTAGACGTCCGTCTCGGCGATGTCGACCGGCAGGCCGCCCGCCCCGGAGGTCGCGTCCACCAGCACCAGCGCACCCTCGTCGGCGCCGGCCACCCGCTGGATGGGCATGGCGACACCGGTGGAGGTCTCGTTGTGGGTGAGGGCGTAGACGTCCGTGCCACTCTCGGCGCGCGGCTCCGGGTGGGTGCCGGGGTCGGAGGAGATCACCGTGGGCTCCTCGAGCCACGGCGCCAGCTTCGCCGCCTTGGCGAACTTCGAGGAGAACTCGCCGAAGGACAGATGCTGGGACTTGGAGTCGATCAGCCCGTGGGTCGCGATGTCCCAGAAGGCGGTGGAGCCGCCGTTGCCCAGGATGACCTCGTAGCCCTCCGGGAGTTGGAAGAGCTCGCGCACCCCTTCGCGCACCGCGCCGACCAGGTTCTTGACCGGGGCCTGGCGGTGGGAGGTGCCGAGCAGGGAGCTTCCGGTGGCGGCCAGGGCGCTCAGCGCCTCGGTGCGCACCTTGGACGGGCCCGAGCCGAAGCGTCCGTCGGCGGGCTTGATGTCATCGGGAATCCGGATGTCAGCCACGACCGAAGCCTAATCCGTCGGCCCCCGCGGTCCGACCGTGCGTCCAGCGGGTGAGACGGCATGTCCACATCCTGTTGACGCGGGAGGTGAGGCCGGTGTAGGGGCGATCGAGGAACGCGGCGGCCATGAATCGGAATTGGACATTCTCAACGGCCCTCCCGGCGTGGACCATGGAGGCATGGCTGATCACCAGGCAGACGAGCTGGAGCAGGCGCTGCGACGGGCCGTCCGCGGGGACGTCTCCTTCGATACGGCGAGCCGGGCCCTGATGACCATGGACGCGTCGAACTACCGACGGGTGCCGGACGGAGTGGTCGCGCCCCGGGACGCGGACGATGTGGCGGCGGTGCTGGCCGTCTGCCGGGAGCGCGGGGTGCCGGTGGTCGCGCGCGGCGCCGGGACCTCGATCGCAGGACAGGCCACCGGACTCGGCGTCGTCCTCGACTTCACCCGCCATATGCGCGGCATCGTCTCGCTCGACCCCGAGCGGCGGACCGCCGTCGTCCAGCCCGGCGCGATCCTCGACGACCTCCGTACGGCGGCCGGCGCCCATGGGCTGACCTTCGGCCCCGACCCGTCCACCCACAGCCGCTGCACCCTCGGCGGCATGATCGGCAACAACTCCTGCGGCTCCCACTCGGTGGCCTGGGGCACCACCGCCGACAACGTCCACGAGCTGGACGTCCTCACCTACGGCGGAGAGCGGGTGCGCGCCGCCCAGGGCCTCCACGACCTGCCCGCCCGGCTCCGCGACGGCATACGGTCCCTGGCCGGCCACCACCTGGCCCTGCTGCGCACCGGCTTCCCCGAGCTGCCCCGCCGGATCTCCGGCTACGCCCTGGACGAGCTGCTGCCCGAGAAGAACGCCGATCTGGCCCGCGCCCTCACCGGCAGCGAGGGCACCCTCGGGGTGGTGACGGAGGCGACCGTAAGGCTGGTGGAGGCGCCCGGCGCCCGCGCCCTGGCCGTACTCGGCTACCCCGACGAGAGCGCGGCGGCCGAGGCCGCGCACACTCTGCTGCCGTACGGTCCGCTGACCGTCGAGGGCATGGCCGCCGATCTGGTCGCCGGGGCCTCCGGGCTGCCCAAGGGCGGCGCCTGGCTGTTCGTGGAGGTCGGGGGCGCCACCCGCGAGGAGGCGCTCTCCCGCGCCCAGGAGGTGGCCCGCGCCGCCGCCGAGGCCACCACCGGCCACACCGTCGTCGCCGACCCGGCCGGGCAGCGCGCCCTGTGGCGGGTGCGCGAGGACGCCTCCGGGACCGCCACCCGACTGCGTATTCCGGGTAGGGCGGACGGCGGCGAGGCATGGCCCGGCTGGGAGGACTGCGCGGTGCCGCCGCCCCGGCTCGGCGCGTATCTGCGTGACTTCCGCGCCCTGATGGCCCAGCACGGGCTGCGCGGCACGCCGTACGGGCACTTCGGGGACGGCTGCATCCACGTCCGCATCGACTTCGACCTGCTGACCGAGCCCGGGATCCGGATCTTCCGCGCCTTCTCCTCCGACCTCGCCGATCTGGTCGTCGCCCACGGCGGCTCGCTCTCCGGTGAACACGGCGACGGGCTGGCCCGCGCGGAGCTGCTGCCGCGCGTGTACGGGGACGAGATGGTCGGCCTCTTCTCCCGCTTCAAGGACCTGTGGGACCCGGAAGGCGGCCTCAACCCCGGTGTCCTGGCCCGCCCGCAGCGCCTGGACCAGAACCTGCGCTTCGATCCCCTGCCGAGGCGCCCGGTGGACGTCGAGTTCGGCTATCCGCACGACAAGGGGGACTTCTCGGCGGCCGTCCGGCGTTGTGTGGGCGTCGCCAAGTGCCGTAACGAGTCGGTGTCCGGCTCCGGGGTGATGTGCCCGTCGTACCGCGTGACCGGCGAGGAGAAGCACTCCACGCGCGGCCGCGCCCGGCTGCTGCACGAGATGCTCGCGGGCGAGGTCGTCCAGGACGGCTGGCGCTCGGAGGAGGTCCGGGACGCGCTCGACCTGTGCCTGTCCTGCAAGGGCTGCCGCAGCGACTGCCCGGTCGAGGTCGACATGGCCACGTACAAGGCGGAGTTCCTGCACCACCACTACGAGGGACGGGTGCGGCCCGCCGCGCACTACTCGATGGGCTGGCTGCCGGTATGGCTCCGGGCCGCCTCCCTCCTGAGGGCCGCGCCCGCCGCCAACGCCCTGGCGGGCGTGCCTCCGCTCGCGGCCCTGGCCAAGCGGATGGGCGGGATCGCGCCCGAGCGGGACATCCCGGAGCTGGCCCGGGAGCCCTTCACGCGGTGGTGGCGGGAGCATGCCCGCACGGTGCCTCGCGCCGGGAACGACGCCCGCACCGTCGTGCTGTGGCCCGATACCTTCACCAATCACCTCTCCCCGTCCGTCGGCCGGTCGGCGGTCGCCGTGCTGGAGGCGGCCGGGCTGCGGGTGGTCGTCCCGCCGGGGCCCGTGTGCTGCGGCCTGACCTGGGTCTCCACCGGCCAGCTCGACCGCGCCCGCGCGGTCATGCGGCGCACCCTGGACGTCATGGCTCCGGCCCTGGACGCAGGGCTTCCGGTGGTCGGCCTCGAACCCAGCTGCACCGCCGCCCTCCGCACCGACCTCCCCGAACTCCTCGGCGCCGACCCCCGTGCCGCGCGCCTCGCCGGGTCCGTCTCGACGTTCGCCCAGGCCCTGGAGGAGTACGCCCCCGACTGGCGGCCCCCGAAGGTCGACCGCCCCGTGGTCGGCCAGACCCACTGCCACCAGCACGCCGTCCTCGGCGACGCCGCCGAGCGCCGCCTCCGTGAACGCGCGGGCCTTACGGGCGCGTTGAGCGGCGGCTGCTGCGGGCTGGCGGGCAACTTCGGCTTCGAGGACGGCCACTACGACGTCTCGGTGGCCTGCGCCGAGGAGCAACTACTGCCATCGGTGCGCGCCGCGGACCCCGGCACGGAGATCCTGGCGGACGGCTACTCCTGCCGCACCCAACTGACCCAACTGGCCGGCCGCAAGAGCCGCCACCTGGCGGAGGTCCTGGCGGACCGGCTGCCCTGACCCGTGAACCGCGCGCCGCGACGGCTCTCGGCTGCGATCCGGGCGGGGCGCCGTCGCGGAAGGTCCGACGCTCGTTCGAGTGAACCGTGAGCTGACTGTACGGACCACAGGAGTTCGCCCTCGCTAGGGTCCGAGGCTCGGCCTACCGTGGGGGTGAACAGCCGCTGTGTTCGGATTCGGTCAGCAACGGGAGGGTACCGGCGATGGTGGATCGCTTCAGCGACGCGCTTCTGAGCGTCCAGGAAACCGCCCGGCACCTGGACATTCCCGACCGTACGCTTCAGCGCTGGCTGCATCACGAGAGCGCTGCCGGATCCCCGCTCGTGCACGGCGTTCAGCCGGTGAAGCGCGGCTGGCCTTCGATCCCGTTCGTAGCGATCGTCGAGGCGTATGTGCTGCGGTCGCTGCGCGGTTACCTCAGCATGCCCAAGATCCGGGAGGCGGCCGAAGCGGTGCGCCTGGCGTTCGGCGACGAGTACGGGCTGGCCACCCGGCGGATCGCCACCGACGGGGTGGACATCTTCGTCGAGTACGCGGACGGCGACCTGGCGCGCGCCCGGGACGGTCAGCGCCCCATCAGGGAAGTCATCACCGGCTACTTGCGCTACATCGCCTGGGAGAGCGGCGATCAATATCCCTACCAGCTCCGCCTGCGCCAGTACCCGGACGTCGCCCCTGTGATCATCGATCCCCGCTTCGGCTGGGGCGCGCCGGTCGTCGCGGAGAACAGGGTCCAGGTGGACGCGATTGTCTCCCTGTGGGAGGCCGGAGAGTCGTTGGAGGCGGTCGCGGACGAGTACGGGCTGACGCGTGACCAGGTCGAAGCGATCTGCCGGATCGCCCGCCGACGCGCCGCCTGAGTTCCTCGCCGACCGCTCCCTGGGGCGCCGCACGGTGGCTCTGTTACGGGAAGCGGGGTGGCTGGTCCGCCACCTCAGCGAGGTATTCGCCGACGACGGGCAGCACGTTCCGGATGAGGAGTGGATCGCCCATGGACTGGGCCAGGGGTGGGCTCTGCTGACCCAGGACGAACGTATCCGGTACCGCGCACATGAGCGTGGGGCTCTCGCCGACGGGGACCAGCCTCTGTTCTATCTGAGCAAGAAGGATCTGCTGATCGTGGACAAGGTGCGGCGGTTCCACAGCCAACAGGCCGCCATTTACCGTGCCGCGGCACGTGGCGAGCCCGCGATCTACGCCGTCTACGAGGACCGTATCGAGAAGAAGTGGCCGTAGAAGTCGATGTTGGAATCTGCTTTCGTGGCCTGTCGGATGGCGGCGGAGGCGCCGTACCCGGTGCCGATGTCACGTCGTGTGCGTCGAGCCGTCGTCTTGTTCAGCGCAACCGTCTTCCTCGTACACGCGCAGCCGCCCGCCCCGGCTCTCAGCTACCCGCAGCGCATCGCGCAGCGCCTCGGTGAGCCGGTTGGCCAGGTAGCGGATTTCCTCGGCACTCACCTTTCGGCCGTCGAGGAAGGCATGGGCATGTGCAAGGAGTTGTGCGCCCATGGTCAGATGTAGGGCCTCGAGCTCGTCCGCTCGCCGGCTCAGAGGGCTGTAACCGTCGCCCGGCGCCAGGTAGCAGGGCTTGCCGTCCGGGCTGGACCACGGCAGCAGGCGTAAGGCAGCCCTGCTCGGGCTTCCTGGTGGTGTGGCGGTCACGGTACGGCTCCTTCGGTGGCGATGTTTCCGTGTCGTGACGTTAGGGTCACGCTGGGTAGTTGATCAATGGCACTTTCGTCCGGCGACGGATGGAACTGCCATCCGGCGTCACATCGGCACGCCGAGCACGTCGGCCATGGCCCGCATCTCCGGCGTCATCGTCCGCCGCCTGGCGATGATGTCGCTCAGGATGTCCCGCGCGTAGCGCTGGTTGGGCAGCCACTCCGGAGCATCGGACCAGACGCCCCGCAGGACTGCAAAAGCATCTGCGGGCCGACGCTTCATCAGATGGGCTCTGGCCACGTCCAGAAGGTGACGGTTTCGATTGTTCGATGTCGGCCGGTGGCCGCTGGTGGGGATGTGCGTCGACAGGCTGAGGACGCGGTCCGGTTCCTCTTCGACCATCGCGTTTTCCGCGCGCTTGAAGATGACCGTCGTGGGTCCGAAGGCGCGGAGGAAGTCGCCGTCGGGGGTGAACTCGCGGCCCATGGCGACGGCTGCCGCGTGGGCGAGCCGCAGAGTGTCCCTGGCGACGTCGGATTCGTTGTCTCGCACCGCGGCGGCCGACGCGCGCAGGAGCAGCCAACCCCATGCGCTCAGTTCGGCGGGGGTGGCACGAGACAGGCGGGGCTCCGTGTCGTCCGACCATCGCACGGACAGCGCGCGGGCCTCGGCGAGTCGGCCCCGTCGCAGCAGCAGCCAGCAGCGTGTGCTCGCGATGGCGGCGCCGTCGAGCCGGTCCGCGGCCTCGTCCATGGCTCGGGCCAGGGCTGTTTCGGCGGTATCGAACTGACGCGTCTGCACCATGAGCCACCCGGTGAGCTGCAATAACCGTCCCTGTAGGTGCCGACCGCGTGGGTCGAGACCAGCAAGCGCATGGGCGTCCCGCAGGAGCGGGGGAAGGACGGGTAGCAGCTCGGCGAACCGGTCGCCGGAGAAGAGGGGTAGTGCGGCCCTGAGCGCCGCCCTGACCCCGTCCACGGTGGGCGCCTCGTCGGTACGGCGATCGGATGCCGCAGAGGTCAGGGCGTGGCGTACCGGCTCCCAGCGTTCCCTTGTGGCTTCGTCGGCGTCGTCCTCGCGGTGTCCGGCGATGAGCCGCGTCGTGGACACGCCCAGCGCTGTGGCGAGCTTCCGGGCTGTTTCCAGGCGCGTGTCCTGCTGCTCGCCCTGCTCCAGCTTCCTGATCCAGGAGATGGAGATACCTGATGCGTCCGACAAGCCGCGCTGCGTCAGCCCTCGACGCTTCCGGATGTCGCGCAACCGTGCGCCGATGTGATCCTGACCGTCGTCGGGCATGCTCAACTCCCTTTAAAGCTCGGCAAGGTGACACGTACCCCTGGTCAAACGCGGCGAAGTATCGACCGGTCACGATCGCAGCCGGAGAGGGGCCGCCGGGGCGGGGCGGCTCGTTACGACCGTCGGGACGGGGCCGGGGTGTCAAAAACCATGCAAGCGCGCTTGATTGTTTTCTTCGGCGCTGCCACGCTCACTCCCGACACTCCGCACCGCCGCCGCCCCATGACCGGGAGTCCCGCGTGTCCGATACGGAAGCTCTGCTCGGCGATCTGCGCGCCGAGGGCGAGGAGGTGGACGGTCTGGTGGCCGGGCTGCCTGCCGGGGCGTGGCGGACGCCGACGCCCGCGCCCGGGTGGAGCATCGCGCACCAGATCGCCCATCTCGCGTGGACCGACGAGCGGGCCGTACAAGCCGCCGAGGACCCGCAGGGGTTCGCCGACGAGGTGCGCCGGGCGTGGACCGCGCCCGACGCGTTCGTGGACGAGGGCGCGGAGCGCGGGGCGGCCGAGCCGCCCGAGGTGCTGCTGGGCCACTGGCGCGAGGGGCGGGAGCGGTTGCTCCGGACGCTGGCCGTGCAGCCGCCGCGCGCCCGGCTGCCGTGGTACGGGCCGCCGATGAGCGTGATGTCGATGGCGACCGCCCGGCTGATGGAGACCTGGGCGCACGGCCAGGACGTCGCCGACGCGTTGGGGGTGCGCCGGGCCCCCACCGCCCGGCTGCGCCATGTGGCCCGGATCGGGGTCCGGGCGCGGGGTTACGCGTACACGGCGCGGGAGCTGGAGCCGCCGGCCGAGGAGTTCCGGGTCGAACTCACGGCTCCGGACGGTGAGGTGTGGGCGTACGGGCCGGAGGGCGCCGCTCAGCGGGTCACCGGGCCCGCGCTGGACTTCTGTCTGCTGGTGACCCAGCGGGCCCACCGCGACGATCTGGCCGTACGCGCCGAAGGGCCGGACGCGGACCGCTGGCTGGACATCGCCCAGGCGTTCGCGGGGCCGCCCGGAAAGGGGCGCGGTCCGGGGCAGCGGACGGAGCACTTGGTGGATGGCGACGCCGGGGGCGGCCTCGCGAGCCCCACCCCGCAGAGCGGCGCCTTCACACGCCCCGCCCCGCAGCGCGGCGTTCCCGGACAACGCCCCGGAGGCGCCCCGTGACCCCTCCGCCCCGCCCCCTCCGTATCGGCAACGCCTCCGGCTTCTACGGCGACCGCTTCGACGCGGTGCGCGAGATGCTCACCGGTGGCCCCCTGGACGTGCTGACCGGGGACTATCTCGCCGAGCTGACCATGCTCATCCTGGGCCGGGACCGCGCCAAGGACCCGGCGCGCGGCTATGCCACCACCTTTCTGCGCCAGCTTGAGGACACCCTGGGGCTCGCCATGGAGCGCGGCGTACGGCTTGTCACCAACGCGGGCGGGCTCAACCCGGCCGGGCTGGCCGACGCGATCCGCGCGCTCGCCCAGCGGCTCGGCATCGACTGCCGGGTCGCCCATGTCGAGGGCGACGACCTCCTCGGCGTCCGCGACTGGGGGCCGGGGGTGTTCGCCGCCAACGCCTATCTCGGCGGCGCCGGTATCACGGCCTGTCTGCGCGGTGGCGCGGACGTGGTGGTCACCGGGCGGGTGACGGACGCCGCGCTGGTGACCGGCCCGGCCGCCGCGCACTTCGGCTGGGCCGCCGACGACTGGGACGCGCTTGCGGGAGCCGTGGTCGCCGGGCACATCCTGGAGTGCGGTACGCAGGCGACCGGCGGCAACTACGCGTTCTTCACCGAGCACGACCTCCGCCGCCCCGGCTTCCCGCTCGCCGAGATCCACCCCGACGGCTCCAGCGTGATCACCAAGCATCCGCACACCGGCGGCGCCGTCACGGTCGGGACCGTCACCGCCCAGCTCCTCTACGAGACGGCGGGCGCCCGCTATCCGGGCCCGGACGTCACCGCCCGGCTGGACTCGGTGCGGCTCGCCCCGGACGGCCCGGACCGGGTGCGCGTCCACGGCGTACGCGGCGAGGCGCCGCCGCGCACGCTCAAGACGGGGCTGACCCGGCTCGGCGGCCACCGCAACGAGGTGGTGTTCGTGCTCACCGGCCTGGACATCGAGGCCAAGGCGGCGCTCGTACGGGACCAGATGGAGGGGGCGATGAGCAAGCGCCGCCCCGCCGAGGTCCGTTGGACCCTCTCCCGTACCGACCACTCCGACGCCGCCGTGCAGGAGGAGGCGAGCGCCCTGCTGCGGCTGGTCGTCCGGGACCGGGACGCGGCGGCGGTGGGCAGGGCGATCAGCGGCGCGGCCGTCGAACTGGCCCTCGCCAGCTACCCCGGCTTCCATGTGACCGCCCCGCCCGGAAAGGGCTCTCCTTACGGTGTCTTCGAGGCCGTGGACACCCCGGCCGACACCGTGCCGCACACCGCCGTACTGCCGGACGGCTCCCGGCTGACCATCCCCCCGGCCCCCACCACGCCCGCCGCCGGAGGCCCGGTGGACGAGCCTCCGGACGAGCTTCCGGACGAGCCTCCGCTGCCGCCCCCGCTGCCGCCGGGCCCGACCCGCCGCGCGCCGCTCGGCGCGGTCGCCGGGGCCCGCAGCGGCGACAAGGGCGGCAGCGCCAACATCGGCGTCTGGGCGCGAAGCGAGGACGCCTGGCGCTGGCTGGCCCACACCCTCACCGTCGACCGGCTGCGCGAACTGCTCCCGGAGACGGTCCCGTTGAAGGTCATCCGCCATCCGCTGCCCCGGCTGCGGGCCCTGAACTTCGTCGTGGAGGGCCTGCTCGGCGAGGGCGTCGCCGCGCAGGCCCGCTTCGATCCCCAGGCCAAGGCCGTCGGCGAATGGCTGCGCTCACGCCATCTGGACATACCGGAGGTACTGCTTTGACCGCGCTCGCGTCCGCGCTCGACCCCGCAGGGGCCGATCACACGGCCCATCGGGAGGCGATGCTCGCCAAGCTCGCCGAGTTGGAGGGTGAGCACGCCAAGGCGCTCGCCGGGGGCGGTGAGAAATACGTCCAGCGCCATCGCAAGCGCGGCAAGCTGCTGGTCCGCGAGCGGATCGAGCTGCTGCTCGACCCCGACACCCCGTTCCTGGAGCTGTCGCCGCTGGCCGGCTGGGGCAGCGAGTATCCGGTGGGGGCCTCGCTCGTCACCGGCATCGGGGTGATCTCCGGTGTGGAGTGCCTGATCAGTGCCAACGACCCGACCGTACGCGGCGGGGCCAGCAACCCCTGGACGCTCAAGAAGGCGCTGCGCGCCCATGAGATCGCCCGCGCCAACCGGCTCCCGCTCGTCAGCCTCGTCGAGTCCGGCGGCGCCGATCTCCCGTCCCAGAAGGAGATCTTCATCCCGGGCGGGGCGATGTTCCGCGATCTCACCCGGCTGTCCGCCGCCGGAATCCCCACGATCGCCGTGGTCTTCGGCAACTCCACCGCCGGAGGCGCGTACATCCCCGGGATGTCCGATCACGTGATCATGGTCAAGGAGCGCTCCAAGGTCTTCCTGGGCGGCCCGCCGCTGGTGAAGATGGCCACCGGCGAGGAGAGCGACGACGAATCGCTGGGCGGCGCCGAGATGCACGCCCGCACCTCCGGCCTCGCCGACTACTTCGCCACCGACGAGCCCGACGCGCTGCGCCAGGCCCGCCGGGTCGTCGCCCGCCTCAACTGGCGCAAGGCGCACGCCGACCCCGGGCCCGCCGAACCGCCGAAGTACGACGCCGAGGAGCTGCTCGGCATCGTCCCCGGTGACCTCAAGGTCCCCTTCGATCCGCGCGAGGTGATCGCCCGGATCGTGGACGGCTCGGACTTCGACGAGTTCAAGCCGCTGTACGGGCGCAGCCTGGCCACCGGCTGGGCCGCGCTGCACGGCTACCCGATCGGGATCCTGGCCAACGCCCAGGGGGTGCTGTTCAGCGAGGAGTCCCAGAAGGCCGCGCAGTTCATCCAGCTCGCCAACCAGCGCGACATCCCGCTGCTCTTCCTGCACAACACCACCGGCTATATGGTCGGCCGCGACTACGAGCAGGGCGGGATCATCAAACACGGCGCCATGATGATCAACGCCGTCTCCAACTCCCGCGTCCCGCATCTGTCGGTGCTCATCGGCGCCTCGTACGGCGCCGGTCACTACGGGATGTGCGGCCGGGCGTACGACCCCCGCTTCCTCTTCGCCTGGCCCAGCGCCAAGTCCGCCGTGATGGGCCCGCAGCAGCTCGCGGGGGTGATGTCGATCGTCGCCCGGCAGTCCGCCGCCGCCAAGGGGCAGCCGTACGACGACGAGGCGGACGCCGCGCTGCGCGCCATGGTGGAGCAGCAGATCGAGTCCGAGTCGCTGCCGCTCTTCCTCTCCGGGCGGCTCTACGACGACGGCGTCATCGACCCGCGCGACACCCGCACCGTACTCGGCCTGTGTCTGTCCGCCCTGCACACCGCGCCGGTCGAGGGCGCGCGCGGTGGCTTCGGCGTCTTCCGGATGTGAGTGAGGAACCCGTGAGCCGTGCCCGTTTGTCCGCCCGTTCGCTCGCCTCGTCCGCCGTGCGCGGCGGTTCCGCTTCGGCGTCTTCCGGATGTGAGTGAGGAACCCGTGATCCGTTCCCTCCTGGTCGCCAACCGCGCCGAGATAGCGCGGCGTATCGTCCGCACCTGCCGTGACCTCGGCATCGCCACCGTCGCGGTCCACTCCGACGCGGACGCCGGCGCGCCCCACGCACGCGAGGCCGACGCCGCCGTACGGCTGCCGGGCGATGCCCCGGCCGACACGTATCTGCGCGGCGATCTCCTCGTGAAGGCCGCTCTGGCCGCCGGGGCCGACGCCGTCCACCCCGGCTACGGCTTCCTCTCCGAGCACGCCGACTTCGCGCGCGCCGTAAGGGACGCGGGGCTGATGTGGGTGGGGCCGCCGCCCGAGGCGATGGAGGCGATGGCCTCCAAGACCCGCGCCAAGGAGATCATGCGCAAGGCGGGCGTGCCGCTGCTCGACGCGATCGACCCGGCCGAGGCCACCGCCGATGATCTGCCGCTGCTGGTCAAGGCGGCGGCGGGCGGCGGTGGCCGGGGCATGCGGGTGGTCCGCGAACTGGACGCGCTCCCCGCCGAACTCGACTCCGCCCGCGCCGAGGCGGCCTCCGCCTTCGGCGACGGTGAGATCTTCGTGGAGCCCTATATGGAGGGCGCCCGCCATGTCGAGGTCCAGGTGTTCGCCGACACCCACGGCACCGTCTGGACCCTCGGCACCCGCGACTGCTCCCTCCAGCGCCGCCACCAGAAGGTCATCGAGGAGGCCCCGGCCCCCGGTCTTGACGAGGAACTGCGGCGCACCCTGGCCGAGTCGGCGGCGAACGCGGCGCGCGCCATCGGCTACGAGGGCGCGGGCACGGTGGAGTTCCTGGTCTCGTCGGCGGGGCGGGCGTACTTCCTGGAGATGAACACCCGCCTACAGGTCGAGCACCCGGTCACCGAGCAGATCTACGGCCTTGACCTGGTGGCGCTGCAACTGCGGATCGCGGAGGGGGAGCGCCTCGACCCCGAGCCGCCGGCGCCCCGGGGGCATGCCGTCGAGGCGCGGCTGTACGCCGAGGACCCGGCGCGCGACTGGCGGCCGCAGACGGGGATCATGCACCGGCTGGAGATCCCCGGGCTGCGGGTCGACTCCGGACCGGCCGACGGGGACGCGATCGGCGTCCACTACGACCCGATGCTGGCCAAGGTCATCGCCGTCGCGCCCACCAGGGCGGAGGCGGTGCGGCGGCTGGCCCACGGGCTGGAGCGGGCCCGGATCCACGGCCCGGTGACCAACCGGGAACTGCTCGTACGGGCCCTGCGGCATCCGGAGTTCGAGGCGGCCCGTATGGACACCGGCTTCCTCGAACGCCATCTGGCCGAGCTGACCGCCGCCGCCTCCGGTCACGACGAGGCGGCCTCGCTCGCCGCCCTCGCCGCCGCCCTGGCCGACGCGGCGCGGCGGCCGGGGACCGCGACCGTGGCCGGGCGGTTGGGCGGGTGGCGGAACGTGCCCTCCCAGCCGCAGTCGAGGAGCTACCGCGCCGAACCGGGCGGCACCGAGCACGAGGTGCGCTACCGCCTCACCCGCGAGGGGCCGCACGCGGCGGACATGCCCGACGTCCGGGTGCTGGGCGCGGCAGCGGAGTTGGTCGTCCTCGATGTGGCCGGGGTCCGGCGGACGTTCGAGGTGACGGCCCATGGGGACCGCCGCTATGTCGACACCCCTCAGGGCGGCTTTGTGTTCACCGCGCTGCCCCGCTTCCCCGACCCCACCGCCCGTGCCGAGCCGGGCTCGCTGCTGGCGCCCATGCCGGGCACGGTGGTCCGGGTCGCCGAGGTGGCGGTCGGGGACCGGGTCGAGGCCGGACAGCCGCTGCTGTGGCTGGAGGCCATGAAGATGGAGCACCGCGTCACGGCGCCCGCCGCCGGGGTGCTCACCGCCCTGCACGCCACCGCCGGCCACCAGGTCGAGGTCGGAGCCCTGCTCGCCGTCGTGGCGGCGGGGGAGTGACGAACCCCCGCGCACCACTCGGCACGTCCGGGCCCGGACAGACCGTCCGGGCCGTGCGGGACAGCGCACGGCCCGCACAACGCATCGCAAGTGGGAGGAGCCGTCCATGACCAGCCCGCATACGCCCGTGGACACCCCGGAGCGCGTGGCGCTCCGCGCGGCGGTGTCGTCGTTCGCCAAGGGACACGCCCCGGGCGGCCCCCAGGAGCGCGACAGCGCGCGCCAACTGTGGGCCGAGGCAGGCAAGCTCGGCTATCTCGGCGTCAATCTCCCCGAGGAGTACGGTGGCGGGGGCGGCGGCATCGGCGAGCTGTCCATCGTCCTGGAGGAGCTGGGCGCCGCGGGCTGCCCGCTGCTCATGCTGATCGTCTCGCCCGCCATCTGCGGCACCGTCATCGCCCGGTTCGGCACCGCCGAGCAGAAGGAGCGCTGGCTGCCCGGTCTGGCCGACGGCAGCCTCACCATGGCCTTCGGCATCACCGAGCCCGACGCCGGATCCAACTCGCACCGCATCACCACCACCGCGCGCCGGGGGGACGACGGCGGCTGGATACTCAACGGCCGTAAGGTCTTCATCTCGGGCGTGGACATCGCCGACGCGACCCTGATCGTCGGCCGCACCGAGGACGCCCGGACCGGGAAGCTCAAGCCCTGCCTGTTCATCGTCCCGCGGCAGGCGCACGGCTTCTCCTACCACCACATCCCCATGGAACTGGCCGCCGCGGAGAAGCAGTTCGAGGTGGTGCTGGACGACGTACGGCTGCCCGCCGACGCGCTGGTGGGCGACGAGGACGCCGGGCTGCTGCAGCTCTTCGCGGGGCTCAACCCGGAGCGCATCATGACGGCGGCGTTCGCGCTGGGGATGGGCCGCTACGCGCTCGACAAGGCCGTCGACTACGCCCGCACCCGCCAGGTGTGGAAGGAGCCCATCGGCGCCCACCAGGCCATCGCCCACCCCCTCGCCCAGTCCCATATCGAGCTGGAACTGGCCCGGCTGATGATGGCGAAGGCGGCGTACCTCTACGACACGGGCGATGACGCGGGCGCGGGTGAGGCCGCCAACATGGCCAAATACGCGGCAGGGGAGGCCACGGTGCGGGCGGTGGACCAGGCCGTGCACACCCTCGGCGGCAACGGCCTGACCGCCGAGTACGGGCTGGCCCGGCTGATCACGGCGGCCCGGGTGGCCCGGATCGCCCCCGTCAGCCGGGAGATGATCCTCAACTACGTCTCCCACCAGACCCTGGGGCTGCCGAAGTCGTACTGACCTCTCGCCGATCCTTCCGCCGCGGGCGCCGTAGCCGAACCCACGGCGCCGTACCGGACGGCGTCGTACCGGCCTCACGAGTTGGGCAGAACGGACAGGTAGGTCCATCAGAGCTGAGGGGAACGGCCATGGTGCTGCGCAGCGAGTATCCCGATGTCCCGCCTGTCGATCTGCCCATCCACGACGCCGTACTGGCCCGCGCGGCCGAGGAGTTCGGCGACCTGACCGCGCTGGTGGACGGCGTGACCGGGGCGGCCCTGAGCTATGCCGCACTGGATCGCGCCGCGCGCCGGATCGGGGCCGCGCTGGCCGAGGCGGGGGTGCGCAAGGGCGATGTGGTGGCCCTGCACAGCCCCAACTCGATCATGTACCCACCGGCCTTCTACGGCGCGACCCGCACCGGGGCCGCGGTCACCACGGTGCATCCGCTGGCGACCCCGGAGGAGTTCGCCAAGCAGCTCCGGGACGCGGCCGCGTCCTGGGTCATCACCGTCTCGGCCCTGCTGGGCGTGGCCCGGCAGGCCGCCGAACGGGCGGGCGGGGTACGGGAGATCTTCGTCTGCGACGAGGCGAGCGGCCATCGCTCGCTGCGCTCCATGATGAGGAGCACCGCGCCCGAACCGGTGGTGGACATCGACCCGGCCGAGGACATCGCGGTGCTGCCGTACTCCTCGGGCACCACCGGCACCCCCAAGGGCGTGATGCTCACCCACCGCAACGTCTCCACCAACCTCGCGCAGGTGGAGACGCTGGTCCCCAACCAGCCGGGGGAGCGGGTGCTGGCCGTCCTGCCGTTCTTCCACAGCTACGGCCTTACGGCGCTCATGAACGCGCCGCTCCGCAACGGCGGCACGGTGATCGTGCTGCCCCGCTTCGAACTCGACACCTTCCTCGCCGCCATCGAGAAGCACCGTGCCCAGGCGCTCTATGTGGCCCCGCCGATCGTGCTCGCGCTCGCCAAGCATCCGTCGGTGGACGGCCACGATCTGTCGTCGGTGCGGTACGTGCTGAGCGCGGCGGCCCCGCTGGACGCCCGGCTCGCGGAGGCGTGCGCCCGGCGGCTCGGCGTACCGCCGCTGCTGCAGGCGTTCGGGATGACGGAGCTGTCGCCGGGCTGCCATCTGGTGCCGCGCGACGCGAAGAACGCACCACCGGGGACGGTCGGAAAGCTGCTTCCGAGCACCGAGATGCGCATCGTGGCCCCG
Organism: Streptomyces sp. AgN23; assembly: GCF_001598115.1. Classification (NCBI taxonomy): domain Bacteria; kingdom Bacillati; phylum Actinomycetota; class Actinomycetes; order Kitasatosporales; family Streptomycetaceae; genus Streptomyces; species Streptomyces sp. AgN23. Next base: position 4,894,522 of record NZ_CP007153.1, on the reverse strand, counting down.
GACACCGGCGAGGACCTGGCCGTCGGCGAGGACGGCGAGATCGTCATCCGCGGACCACAGGTGATGAAGGGCTATCTGGGCCGCCCCGAGGACACCGACGCGCTGATCGACGCCGAGGGCTGGCTGCACACCGGCGACGTCGGGCATGTGGACGCGGACGGCTGGCTGTATGTGGTGGACCGAGTGAAGGAGTTGATCAAGTACAAGGGCTATCAGGTCGCACCGGCCGACCTGGAGGCCGTGCTGCTCGCCCATGAGGCCGTCGCCGACGCCGCCGTGATCGGGGTGACGGACGGGACGGGCAATGAGATCCCCAAGGCGTATGTGGTGCGCCGGCCCGGGACCCGGATCTCGGAGGACGACCTGATCGCGTACGTTGCCGGACAGGTGGCCCCGTACAAGAAGGTGCGCCGCGTGGAGTTCACGGACACCGTGCCGCGCTCGGCCACCGGCAAGATCCTGAGGCGTGAACTGCGCGCCAGGGAAAGGAGCTCGACCACCCCATGACCGACGGCCCCACGACCGATGGCCCGCCGACCGCAGACCCCACCGCGGTGCCCAAGCCTCTCGTACGGTCCGCTTCCGCGCGCGGTATCGCCACCCTCACGCTGGACTCGCCGCACAACCGCAACGCCCTCTCGACGCGCCTGGTCGCCGAGTTGCGCGCGGCGCTGGAGGAGGCCGGGCGGGACGACCGCGTCCGGGCGGTGCTGCTCACCCACACCGGCAGCACCTTCTGCGCGGGCGCGGATCTGAGCGAACCGCCTTCGGCGTCCGGTGCGGCCGGACTGGTGGCGCTGTTGCGGTCGATCGTGGAACTGCCCAAGCCGGTCGTCGCGCGCGTCACCGGACACGTGCGGGCCGGTGGGCTCGGGCTGCTCGGAGCCTGCGACATCTCGGCGGCCGGGCGCGGCGCCGGCTTCGCCTTCACCGAGGCGCGGCTCGGCCTCGCCCCGGCCGTCATATCGATGCCGCTGCTGCCCCGGCTGGACCGCCGCGCGGCGGCCCGCTACTACCTCACGGGGGAGCGGTTCGACGCCGCCGAGGCGGCCCGGATCGGTCTGGTGACGATCGCCGACCCGGAGGGCGACGCGGACGAGGCGCTGGCGCCCGTCCTCGACGGGCTGCGCCGGGGCTCCCCGCAGGGCCTCGCCGAGTCCAAGCGACTGGTGACCGCCGATGTGCTGCGCGCCTTCGACCGGGACGGCGGACAGCTGGCCGCGCTGTCGGCCCGCCTCTTCGCCTCCGAGGAGGCCCGGGAGGGCATGACGGCCTTCCTGGAGCGGCGCGAGCCGGTGTGGGTGCGGGAGACGGCGGCCGACGCGGGGGCGGACGCTCAGACCGGGGGCGCCGGGGCCACGCCGGGCGCCGGGGCCGCGAGGGCGTCCCGATGACCCCCCGTACGGCACTGCGCGATCCCAAGCAGGACCGCAGCCGCGCGACCCGCAGGCGGCTGCTGGAAGCCGCCGTGGCCTGCCTCGCCGAGCGCGGCTGGGCAGGCTCCACGGTCGCGGTGGTCGCCGAGCGGGCCGGGGTGTCGCGGGGCGCGGCCCAGCACCACTTCCCGACCCGTGAGGACCTCTTCACGGCCGCTGTCGAGCATGTCGCCGAGGAGCGCTCGGCCGAGCTGCGCGCCCTCCCCGCCCCGCATGGGGAGGGCCGCGTCCACACGGTGGTCGAGGCGCTGGTCACCCTCTACACCGGCCCGCTCTTCCGGGCCGCGCTCCAGCTGTGGGTGGCGGCCTCGTACGAGGAGCAGCTTTGCTCCCGGGTGACCGCCCTGGAGGCGAAGATCGGCCGCGAGACCCATCGGATGGCCGTGGAGCTGCTGGGCGCCGACGAGTCGGTGCCGGGCGTCCGGGAGGCCGTCCAGGGCCTGCTCGACATGGGACGCGGCCTGGGCCTGGCCAACCTCCTGACGGACGACGGCCACCGCCGGGAGCGGGTGGTGGCCCAGTGGTCGAGGGTCCTGGAGACAATCCTGACCCCGCAGGACCCCGACCACCCTTCCCCGGCCGCGTCCTGAGCCAGGACTCGGTCTGCGGCTCGGGCCCGGGCTATGACTCGGCCCTCGGCTACGGCTCGGCTCCCGAGCCGCGGCTCGCGCTCCTGGGCCACCCCTTGCCGCCGGAACTACCGCTTCGTGTCCCCGTACCCGTCGATCTCGTGCGGGCTGCGCGTGCCGGGGCCGACGTACCGGGCCGACGGCCGCACCAGACGGCCGGTCCGCTTCTGCTCCAGGATGTGCGCGCTCCAGCCCGCCGTGCGGGCGCAGGTGAACATCGAGGTGAACATGGGCGCCGGGACCTCGGCGAAGTCCAGCACGATGGCCGCCCAGAACTCCACATTCGTGGCCAGCACCCGGTCCGGCCGCCGGTTGTGCAGCTCGTCCAGGGCGGCCCGCTCCAGCGCCTCGGCGACCTCGAAGCGGGGTGCGCCCAGCTCCTTCGCGGTGCGCCGCAGCACCCGCGCCCGCGGGTCCTCGGCGCGGTAGACGCGGTGGCCGAAGCCCATCAGCCGCTCGCCCCGGTCCAGGGCCTGCCGGACGTAGCCGGTGGCGTCCCCGGTGCGCTCGATCTCCTCGATCATGCCGAGCACCCGGGAGGGCGCGCCGCCGTGCAGCGGCCCCGACATGGCGCCCACCGCGCCGGAGAGCGCGGCGGCGACATCCGCGCCGGTGGAGGCGATGACGCGGGCGGTGAAGGTGGACGCGTTCATCCCGTGCTCGGCGGCCGAGGTCCAGTACGCGTCGACGGCGGCGACATGCTTGGGGTCCGGCTCACCGCGCCAGCGCCGCATGAAGCGCTCCACGATGGTCCCGGCCTTGTCGATCTCCCGCTGCGGCACCATCGGCTTCCCCTGGCCGCGGGCCGACTGGGCGACGTAGGACAGGGCCATCACGGCCGCGCGCGCCAGGTCCTCACGGGCCTGCTCCGCGTCGATGTCCAGCAGCGGTTTGAGGCCCCAGACGGGCGCGAGCATGGCCAGCGCGGACTGGACGTCGACCCGGATGTCCCCGGAGTGGACCGGGATGGGGAACGGCTCGGCGGCCGGCAGCCCCGGGTTGAAGGCACCGTCGACCAGCAGACCCCACACGTTCCCGAAGGAGACATGGCCCACCAGGTCCTCGATGTCCACGCCTCGGTAGCGCAGCGCGCCGCCTTCCTTGTCGGGTTCGGCGATCTCCGTCTCGAACGCGACGACTCCTTCGAGTCCGGGTACGAAGTCGGACATCAGGCGGCTCCTCATGCTGCGGACGACGGCGGTGCCGGAACGGTTACGCGGCCGCCTGACACGGCTCGCGGTCCGTACCGGTCACTCCGGTGATGTGCCCCGTGCGGGTAGTGGTCACCCAACCGCGGCGGGGAGTTACCCCCAGAACGCGGGGGGTGGTGCCTGCCATGCGCCGACAGGCGCATGGTCAGCCTCAGTCTGGTGCGTGCGCTCGCCACGGGGAAGCGTGAGAAGCGGCACACGCGGTGCGCGTCGGGGGGAGGGTTACGGGGCGGTGGGGTGGGGGAAAGAGATCGCTCTTACGGGGCAGCCCGTGCGAAGGACCGATGATGTTGCAAGATATGCCCGTGCCTCACGTTGACTCGGAGCCCTCGGCTTCCTCCGCGCGTACGTACGACCCGGCCGCCATGCGCGAGCACTATCGCGCGGCCGGCTTCGACGAGGCGGACCTCGCGGGCGATCCGTTCCGGCAGTTCACCCGGTGGTTCGAGGAGGCGGTCGGCAGCGGGCTCTTCGAGCCGAACGCGATGATCGTCTCGACGGCCGACGCGGCGGGCCGCCCCAGCTCCCGCACCGTCCTGATGAAGAGCTTCGACGAGCGCGGCTTCGTCTTCTACACCAACTACGGCTCCCGCAAGGGCCGTGAGCTGGGCGAGAACCCGCATGTCGGGCTGCTCTTCCCCTGGCATCCCATCGCCCGGCAGGTGATCGTCACGGGCACCGCGCGGCGCACCGGGCGGGACGAGACGGCGGCGTACTTCCGGACCCGGCCGCACGGCTCGCAACTGGGGGCGTGGGCGAGCACGCAGTCCTCGGTGGTGGCCTCGCGGGAGGAGCTGGACCGCTCGTACGAGGAGCTGGCGGACCGCTATCCGCCGGGGGAGCAGGTGCCGGTGCCGCCGGAGTGGGGCGGGTTCCGGGTGGTGCCGGAGGCGGTGGAGTTCTGGCAGGGCCGGGAGAACCGGCTGCACGACCGGCTGCGGTATGTGCGGCTGCCCGATGAGGAGGGCTGGCGGGTGGAGCGGCTGTACCCGTAAGGCGCGGCAGCTCGCGGAGGTCGGTGCTCAGGTGGGTCGGTGCGGACCGTAAGGCCGCCGGGAGCAGGCCCTTAGCTGCTGAGAAGAAGCCCCTCAGACCCCTGAAGAGCCCCGAACACGCGAAAACGCGGACAACCCGCGGGTCTTTCCCCTGACGCCCTGAGGCGGAAGGGGGCCGGTCGGACGTACCGGCGACCCGCGGGTCGGGTGACTGCATGGGATTGGCCGGCTGCGCACCTCTTTCGTGCGCCAGTCCGGCGATGCGCAGAGCGCGACGACGGACTGCTAGCCCGCAGTCACCTCACGCGTCCGGATTTCATACATCTGCCGAACCACCTCCCTTCTCGTGTACCGCAAGCCTAAGAACCGCCTCCTGCCACACACAAGCGAATTTCCGTGTGGCAACGATTTCGACGAATGCGGTGTGGCGCGTGTCACGTTCGAGTTCAATGTCCGACGTGCCCCACCACGGACAGCCACGTCGAGCAAGGGGTGTCAGGTGAGCGCTTCACAACGTTCCGAACCCGCAGGGCCGGCGCGTTCCGCCCGATCCTCGCGGGGGGTCCCCGGACAGGCGGGCGCCGCCGCGTCGGCGTCCGTCCGGCCCGAGTGCCCGGACGGGCCCGAGCGGCCCGACTCCGAACTGCTCGCCGCGCTGCTCGACGGGATGGACGCCGCCCTGTGCGCGTTCGACGCCGACGGCACGGTGACCCACTGGAACCACGAGGCCGAGCGCATCCTCGGCTGGACGGCGGCGGAGGCGGTCGGCCGCAAGGGGCTGGGCGGCTGGGCCACCCGCCCGGGGGACGCGCGGGACGTCGACGCGCGCCTTACGGAGGCCATGGGCACCACGGGTCGCCGGGTGCACGAGTTCGCGCTGCTGACCAAGGACGGCGGCCGGGTCCTGGTCCGTACGCAGTCCTCGGCGGTGGCGGGCGCGGACGGCCGCCCGGCCGGGGTGTACTGCGCCTTCAGCGAGGTGCATGCGCAGGTCGACCTGGAGCGGTCGATCGCGCTGAGCGAGGCGCTGCTGGAGGACGCGTCGTGGAACGTGGTCCTCGTCGACGCGGATCTGCGGGTGGCCGTGGTCAACGCCAGCGCGGCGGGGGCGCTGCGTACGGCCCGTAAGGCCGCGCCCGGCCGGCCGCTGGGCGACTTCCTGGACCAGGGCGCCGAGGAGGCGGAGGCCGCGCTGCAGCACGTCCTGGCGGAGGGCGCGCCCCCGGCGCCCACCGAGCTGTGGGTGACGCTGCGGGACACCGACGCGGCGGACGGCTTCGAGGGCGCGGACAGCGTGCGCTGCGAACTGCTCGACGACGACGAGGCGGTGCGCGGTGAGGGCGCCGACCGCGGCGAGCCCGGTGCGGCGGCCCGGCGCCGCTGCTGGCGCAGCGGCTTCCTCCGGCTGGCCTCACCGCTCACCGAGGAGCCGACGCCGCTCGGCGTGGCCTGGATCTTCCAGGACGTGACGGAGGCGAAGGGCCAGGAACAGGAGAGCGCCCGGATGCGCTTCCGGGGCAACCAGCTGCACCGGGCGACGCGGGCGGCGGCCGAATGCGAGGCCCCGATGGAGGCGGCCTCGGTCCATCTGGACTTCGCGCTGGCGGGCTTCGCCGATCACGCCCTGATCGATCTGGTCCTGGACCCGCCGCCGGGCGCCCCGGAGGACCGGGTCCGGCTCGTCCGGGCGGCGGCCACCCCCATCGGCGCCCCCGGCCCTTGCCCGCCCGTCGTCCCCGGGGGCATCCCGCTGGGCTACCCGGAGGGCCATCCGGCGCTCCAGGCGGTCGACCGCCGCGGTTCGGTACGGGCGAGCACGAGACGCTCGGACGAGCCCGCGGCGGCCCAGTGGGCGGTGGCCCGCAAATGGCCGGAGGACACGGTGCACGGCCTGTGCGCGGTGCTGCGCAGCCGCGGCCGCACCCTCGGCGTGGTCACCTTCCTGCGCACCTCCAGCCGCCGGGCCTTCGACCGTACGGACGCGATGTACGCGGAGGACGTCGCGGCCCGCGTCGCGGCCTCGGTGGACCTGGCCGTAGGCCGCCGCTGACGCCCCGGCCCGTGAAGCCCCGGGCCGGGAGGCGCCGGGCCGGGAGGCGCCGCGCACCCGCCGCCCGCGGCCAATCAAGCCCCTCCGGCCTTTGCGGAGCGGGGTCCGGGCGGAGCCCCGGCCGGGCTCCGGGGCCGCCCCGGGATTCGCTCCAGCCCCTCCGGCGATTGAGGAGCGGGGGGGGCGGAGCCCCGGTCGGGGTCCGGGGCTCCGCCCCCGGGATTCCGGAAGGGGCGGGGTGGGGGGAAGCTCCCCCGCTGCGCGCTCACCGGCGGGGACCAGCCCTTAGGAGCCACCACCGGTAAAGGCTCCCGGCGAGGGTCCTACCTTCGGTAGAAGATCCGGTCCCCGTATTCGGTCATCACCTTGCGGTTCCACTCATGCCCGCCGTCCACGTTCCCCGACCGCAGCATGGGCGGCTCGATCCCCCGCTCGGCCAGTTCCGAGACCCCGGCCGCCACCATGGACTGCATGATCGCGCTCGTCACGACGGTGGACGCGGGGGCGAAGGGCGCGCCGACGCCGTCCATCGTGAGCTCCGCGTCGCCGATCGCGATCTTGTTGTCGATGACCAGATCGCAGTGGTCCTTCAGGAAGCCACCGGAGGAGTTGCGCGAGGTCGTGCCGGTCGCGTAGCCGACCGAGGTCACCCCGATCACCCTGACCCCGCGCTCCCGCGCGCTCATCGCCATCTCCACGGGCAGGGCGTTGCGCCCGGACAGCGAGATCACGATCAGCAGATCCCCGGACCGGAGCGGGCTGCAGTCGAGGACGGTCGTGGCGAGCTCGTCGACACGTTCCAGCGCGCTGCCGAGGGTGGCGGGGATGACGTCCACGCCCACCACCCCGGGCACCGCCAGCAGATTCATCAGCGCGAGCCCGCCCGCGCGGTAGACGACGTCCTGCGCGGGCAGGGAGGAGTGCCCGGCGCCAAACGCGAAGAGGCGGCCGCCCGCGGCCACGGTATCGGCGATCAGGGTGCCCGCCGCGGCGATATGCTCGCCCTCCTCGTCCCGCACTTGCCGCAGCAGGCCGATGGCCGCGTCGAAGAATTGCCCGGCCGGTTTGGACTCGTTCATCAACGCGTCGCCTTCCCTGTGGGGGTTTCCGATCATGACGCTGTCAATAGCAGCCCGGTCCCCTGCGGCGGAAGAGGCCGTCTCGGCCCCGTTGTCGGCGGGATGCGTCAGAATTGGCTGAGGGCCACCGCACGACACTTCGAGGGGCACGCATGTCCGGACTGATCGACACCACGGAGATGTATCTCCGCACCATCCTCGAGCTCGAGGAGGAGGGCGTGGTCCCCATGCGCGCCCGGATCGCGGAGCGGCTCGAGCAGAGCGGCCCGACGGTCAGCCAGACGGTGGCGCGCATGGAGCGCGACGGGCTGGTCACGGTCGCGGGCGACCGTCATCTGGAGCTGACCGAGGAGGGCCGCCGGCTGGCCACGCGGGTGATGCGCAAGCACCGGCTCGCCGAGTGCCTGCTCGTCGATGTGATCGGGCTGGAGTGGGAGCAGGTCCACGCCGAGGCGTGCCGCTGGGAGCATGTGATGAGCGAGGCGGTGGAGCGGCGCGTGCTGGAGCTGCTCCGCCATCCGACCGAGTCGCCTTACGGCAACCCGATTCCGGGCCTGGAGGAGCTGGGCGAGAAGGCCGAGGCCGATCCGTTCCTGGACGAGTCCATGGTGAGCCTGCGTGAGCTGGAGCCCGGCGCGGAGGGCAAGACGGTGGTGGTGCGCCGCATCGGCGAGCCCATCCAGGCCGACGCCCAGGTGATGTACACGCTGCGGCGGGCCGGGGTGCAGCCGGGCTCCGTGGTGAGCGTCACGGAGTCGCCGGGCGGGGTGCTGGTCGGCAGCAGCGGTGAGGCGGCGGAGCTGGAGGCGGAGATCGCCTCGCATGTCTTCGTGGCCAAGCGCTGATCCGGGCCTTCGTGGCCAAGCGCTGACCCGGGCCTTCGTGGCCAAGCGCTGACCCGGGCCTTTGGCCAAGCGCTGATCCCGGTCTTCGTGGCCGAGCGCTGACTGCGGTCTTCGTGGTCAAGCGCTGATCCCGGCCGGGCGCGAGCTTCTCGCATCCTGATTCCCGGCCCTCCACCCTGTTCCAGACCCTGATTCCCGACCCCCACAGATCTCCCGCCTCGACCCCCGGCGCGCGACCGCCCCGACCGTCAGCGCGCGGACGCCCCGCCCCGGTCCGTTCCGCCCCAGCCCGCGTCGGCCCCGGGGGCCCGAGAGGTCCCGGGGCCCCCGGGGCCCCGCCTGCCCCGGGGGCCCGGCGGCCCAACGCCTCGCGCATACGCCTCCGCACAACCTCACGCGCTTCGACACGCTGACCGATACACCCCGTTCAGTCGATTCGGCCGTCACGACCTGCGACGACGGATTTTCCCGAAACCGGAGTCGAGAGAAACCGAGCGGGCGGGGCCGACGCGTGCGACGCTGTCGCTGACGCTCAGGCCGTCAGGGGAGGGGGCCGCGGTGGGCCCGAGAGGCTGTGCCGCCGAGGGGGAGATCTTCAGCGAGGGCCCCGGTGCCGTCAGGTGCCGGGGCCCCGCTTCCCCATATCCCCCCGCTGGACCCCGGGCCGCACGGACCGCGCGAACGCGGCCGGTGCGACCCGGAGCCCTGGTGACCCGGAGCCCCGAGCTCTCAGGGTCGTCCCCCGCGGACTCCCTTCCCCGAGCAGTCCGCCTCCCGCTAGCTGTCTCCCCATGGCACAGACGATCAATCCCTGACGGTGGTCACTCGAACGAGGGGTGTTGGGCGTAACGACACCGTGTTCGAATACGAGTTCGATACTGTGAGGGTGTTCGAGAGAGGGCTGGAGGTGCCAGACCACATGGTGCGACGCATCGAGGTGAGCGGGGCCGGCGGCGTGCGGCTCGCCGCCTGGGAGTTCACCGACCCGCCCAAGGCAGGCGCCGGCCGCGAGGGAGCGCGGGGCCCCGGAGTGCTGTTGCTCCATGGGCTGCTGGGCCGGGCGGCCCACTGGGCGGAGACGGCCCGCTGGCTCTCCACCCGCCATCGGGCGGTCGCCCTCGACCAGCGTGGCCATGGCCGCAGCGACAAGCCGGCCGAGGGGCCGTTCGACCGCTCCACCTATGTGGACGACGCCGAGGCGGCCGTCGAGCAGCTCGGCCTCGCCCCCGTGACCCTGATCGGCCATGCCATGGGCGCCCTCACCGCCTGGCAGCTCGCGGCCCGCCGCCCCGATCTGGTCCGGGCGCTGGTCATCTGCGATATGCGCGCCTCGGCCCTCGGCGCCGCCTCGCAGCGCGAGTGGGCCGAATGGTTTCGCTCCTGGCCGGTGCCGTTCGCGACCCTCGCCGATGTGCGCAAGTGGTTCGGCGAGGACGATCCGATGCTGGAGCGGCCGAATCCGGCCCGGGGCGATTTCTTCGCCGAGGTCATGGCCGAGCGTTCGGACGGCTGGCGCCCGGCCTTCTCCTGCCGCCAGATGCTGAAGGCCCGTGAGACCTGGGTCCGGGACGCCCATTGGGAAGAGCTCGCCCTGGTCGAGTGCCCCACCCTGGTCGTCCGCGGGCTGGACGGCCAGCTGGGCCGTGCGGAGGCGCAGGAGATGGTCCGCGTCCTGCCCCGCGGGCAGTATGCGGAGGTGGTGGACGCGGGCCATCTGGTCCACTACGACCAGCCGGACGGGTGGCGCCGCGCCGTGGAGCCCTTCCTGGCCTCGGCCCTCCCCGTCTGACGACGGCGCGCCCCCCCGTTCAGAACGCCCAGGTGAACGGCTCCCCGCCGATCTCCGTCCACATGACCTCGACCGACCTCGCCCGCGCGGGAATCAGGAAGGTGGTGCAGAGCAGATAGCTCTGCCCGTTCTTCCAGTCCTTGATCTCGTCCGGGTCCGCGCAGCCCTTGGGCTGCCCGGCATCGCCCACGACCTTCGCTCCCCGCCGGCCGTCCGCGTACACCTCCGCGTAGTCCCCGACCCGCGGATACTCCCGCACCGTGGCCCCGCGCAGATGGGTGTAGTTCACAGCGGCGACCGCGGGCACCAGGCCCTTGGCCTGCGCCGGGTCCGGCACCAGCGCCTTCGTCTCGTCCGCTGTGCCGATGTCGACCTTCTGCGCCGCGATCCGGTAGATGGGCTCGACCCCGGTGTCCTCCTTGAACGCACGCGTACCGGTCTGACCCGGCCAGAACGTCCCACCCCCCGACCGCATCCCCACCGTCTGCGCCCCGCCCCGATCTCCACCGGCGGCCTCCGAGCGGGACGTATGCCGTGCGTTCTCGGATGTATCGCCCTTTTCCCCGAATGGTCCGCACGCGGTCAGGGCGAGAGTCAGCACGGCAACGGGCGCGCCGACCCGCGGCCATGTTGTCTTGGTCAGCGGCACGGTGGAACTCCAATGCGGGAACTGTCTCCGTCGCGTTCCGGTGTGATCCCTTGAACGCGACCGACGGTTCGTTGATCCTACGAGTCCTCTACTCCTTTGCGGCAGTGGCGAATTGACCAGTAATGAACCAGTGAAGGGAAGCACATGATCGGCGGCGACATCACGGATCCGGAGCCCGGCAAGGACTGGGCGGCATTTCAGTACGAGATCTATCTGAACGGGATGACCGGCGCCGTTCCCCGGCTGCCCACCGATCTGACCCGGCTCGAGGAGCTGGCCGAGGCCCGGCTGGGACCCGGCCCGGTGGGCTATGTCGCGGGCAGCGCGGGCAACGGCAGCACCGGGCGGGCCAACCGGGCGGCGCTGGACCGGCATCGGATCGTGCCGCGGATGCTCCGTGACGTACGGCGGCGGAATCTGTCGGTCGAGCTGCTGGGCACCCGGCTGCCCGCGCCGCTCGCGCTCGCGCCGATCGGCGTGTTGTCGATCATGCACCCGGACGCCGAGTGCGCGGCGGCGCGGGCCGCCGCGGCGCAGGGTGTGCCGTTCATCCTGTCCTCGGCGTCCAGTACGCCGATGGAGCGGGTGGCGGAGGCGATGGGGGACGGCGAGCGGTGGTTCCAGCTCTACTGGGGCAAGGACCGCGAGGTCACCAGGAGCTTTCTGGACCGGGCGAGGACGTGCGGTTTCACGGCGCTTGTGGTGACCCTCGACACCCCGCTGCTGGCCTGGCGGCCGCGCGATCTCGACCAGGCGTATCTGCCGTTCCTGCACGGGGTGGGAACCGCCAACTACTTCACCGATCCGGCGTTCCAGGCCGGGCTCGCCAAGCCGGTGCACGAGGACCGGGACGCCGCGGTGCTGCACTTTGTGCGGATGTTCGGCGACCCCGGGAAGACCTGGGAGGATTTGGCGTTTCTGCGTGAGCACTGGGACGGCCCGATCGTGCTCAAGGGGGTGTTGCACCCCGACGACGCCCGGCGCGCGGAGGCGGCGGGGATGGACGGCGTCGTGGTGTCCAACCACGGCGGCCGCCAAGTGGGCGGCTCCATCGGGGCGGCCGACGCGCTGCCGGGGGTGGCGGCGGCGGTCGGCGACCGGCTCGCGGTGCTCTTCGACAGCGGGGTGCGCACCGGTGACGATCTGTTCAAGGCGCTCGCCCTCGGCGCCCGCGCGGTACTGCTGGGGCGGCCGTACGCGTATGGGCTGGGGCTGGACGGGCAGCCGGGGGTGGAGCATGTGATCCGCTCCCTGCTGGCCGAGTTCGAGCTGACGATGGCGCTGTCGGGCCATACGGATGCGGCGGGGCTCACCCCGGACGCACTCGGCTGACAATTCCCTACGGATTTCAACTTGTTGTCAGATGCACTGGTACACCGGCGACTCGCCGTGGGACCGTCGGGGCTTTACCGGGTCATGAGCTTCCGGATTGCCGGGTGCTACGCTCATCGGTGCGCAGTGAATTAACCGATCATGCAGTGAATTTACCGATCACGGGGGGTGGTCGCGTGAAGATCCAACGTAAAGCCTCGATGGTCGTGCTCGCGGCGGCGCTGATGCTGGGCGGGTCGGTGGCCCTGGCGCCAACGGCGTCGGCGGTGGGGCCATCGGCGTGTCAGTTCAATTCCCCGGATGTCAATTTCAAGGTCTCCACCAGTGGGGCCAGATTCCGTACCGGACCGGGAAAACGGCACCGCGCTATAGGGACGCTTTACCGGGGAGATTCCTTCCGGTACTTCTGCCGCACCCGGGGCTTTGAGAAGAGCTGGTCCTACGGAAAGATCCTGAGGCGGACGACGACCGGAATCCGGCCCGGGACCAGAGGCTGGGTGTACAGCAAGTACCTCGACTAGCCGGAACGTTCCGGCAGTTGAGCTGCGGGCGGTTCGTGCGACACCACCACGCGTCGGCGGGGCCGGGATGAGTCCCGGCCCCGCCGACGCACCGCGTGCCCGGGGCTCACCCCTTGCTGACCGCCGCCAGGATCTCCGGCAGCCGCGCCGCGACCCGCGGCGCCGCCAGGCGCAGTCCGGTCTCCGCGAGGGCCGCGCCGTACACCGCGCCCAGCGGGAACACCACCCACAACCAGCCGTGCGCCCCGGAGACATGCAGCCAGATCGTCAGGCCCAGCACCGGCGCGCACAGCACGGAGCCCACGATCATCCCGACGAGGAGGCTGATCCAGGCGATCCCCGCCTGTCCCGGGGCGACGTTCTTGTAACCGCTGTCCTGCGGAATCGAGTACGGGGCCAGCGCGGACGCCATGGCGCCGGTCGCCAGCATCGAGCCGAGCAGCGCCAGGGCGATGCCGAGCGCCTCGGGGGCGGCCGACCAGTCCTTCAGGACGGCGGCGGAGCCGAGCACCGCCACCGCCATGTACGGCACCGCCACCAGGAGGAGCGCCAGCGTGCGGCCGCGCAGCTCCAGATAGGCGTCGCGGGGCGAGGAGATCGTCTGCGCGACCATCCAGAAGGCGGAGGAGTCCTGGCCGAACTGGTTGTACATCAGCATGCCGAGCATGCCCGACGCCCAGCAGGACCAGTAGACCGAGCCGTTGTCCTGGACGGCCGTGACGAACGGCAGCAGGAGGCCGACGCCCAGGGAGGTGACCCAGGCCGACTTGGTCTTCGGGTCCCGTACGGCATAGCGCAGCGTCCGCCGCAGCACCGTGCCGCTGCGGCCGGCGGGCAGCAGCCGGGCGAACGGGCCCGAGGCGTCCGGGGTGTCGGCAGCGCCGGAGCCCCGCCGCTCGCGTGGTGCCGCCGCCTGGAGCGTGGAGGCGTCCGGGGTGGTCATCAGGTGGGTGAGGGTGCCCCTCCACCACCACAGCAGCACCGCCAGCGCGCCTATGGTCAGCGCGAACTGGGCCGCGGCGACCCCGTAGGCGCCGTCACTGACGCCCTGGACGGCGTCGACCGCCGCCGCGGGCGGCACCCAGCGCAGCACCGCCGCGGCCGGTTCCAGCACGGCCAGGCCGTTCTCGCCGCCGAGCTGCTGGGCCCCGAGGTTCACGAACTGGGCGCCGATGGCCACGAACAGACCGCTGAGCACCGCCAGGTCGCGGCCCTTACGGCTGGTGAGGAGGCGGGTGTTGGCCGTGGCGACGGCGCGGGCCAGCGCCACGCACACCAGCACCGTCAGCACCACGGCCACCACCGCCGCCCCCGCGGCCGCCGCCCCGTGCGCGACGGCGACGGCCGAACCGGCGGCCAGGGTCAGCGTGAACAGCGGGCCGATGCCGATCAGCGAGGACACCAGCAGCGTGGTGATCAGCGAGCGCGGCCGCAGCGGCAGCATCACCAGCCGGGTCGGGTCGAGGGTTTCGTCGCCGCCGGGGAAGAACAGCGGCATCACCGCCCAGCCGAGCGCGAGCACCGCCGTCAGCAGCGTGACCAGCGCGTCGACGTGGTTCGTGTCGCGCAGCAGCACCAGACCGAGCAGCTGCAACACGGCGAACAGCGTCGCCAGCACCAGCGAGGTGATGTACGCGGCCCGCCGACCGCTGGACTGGCGCAGCCCGTTGCGCAGCAGCGCCAGCTTCAGGGAGACGAAGACGGGGGTGGGGGAGGCGGTGGGAACGGCGGGCGGCGCGGGCGCGGCGGTGCCGAGCGGGCCCTTGGCGTCGAGCGGGTCGGTGAGCGTCATCGGGCGCCGCCGCCCAGCCAGTCGAGGCTCTGGCCCGCCTCGCGCCGGTTGGCACCGACCAGCTCCAGGAAGGCGTTCTGCAGGGACGGTGCGTCGCCCCGCACCTCGGCCAGCGGGCCATGAGCCCGGATCCGGCCGCTCGCGATCACCGCGACCCAGTCGCACAGCGACTCCACCAGCTCCATGACATGGCTGGAGAAGACGACGGTGGCGCCGGAGTGGGTGTAGCGCTCCAGTACGCCGCGGATGGTCTGGGCGGAGACCGGGTCGACCCCCTCGAAGGGCTCGTCGAGGAAGAGGACTTCCGGGTTGTGGAGCAGTGCGGCGGCCAGTCCGATCTTCTTCCGCATCCCGGTGGAGTAGTCGATGACCAGCTTGTTCTGGGAGCCCGCGAGATCCAGGACGTCCAGGAGCTGGGTGGCGCGCTTGTCGACCTCCGCACCGGGCAGCCCGCGCAGCCGCCCGGTGTAGGTGAGCAGCTCCCGGCCGGAGAGCCGCTCGAACATCCGCAGTCCCTCCGGCAGCACCCCGATCCGCGCCTTGACCTCGACCGGGTCCCGCCAGACGTCGTGCCCGCCGATCTCCACGGTCCCCGAGTCGGGGCGCAGCAGGCCGGTGATCATCGAAAGCGTGGTGGTCTTACCGGCGCCATTGGGCCCGACGAGCCCGATGAACTGCCCGGCGGGCAGCTCCAGATCGATCCCCGCGACCGCGATCTGCTCCCCGTAGCGCTTCCACAGGCCGCTCACCCGCACGGCGGCGGCCCTGGTCGGCTCTGTGCTGGCTGCTGTTCGCTCCTGAGGCACCGGCTTCCCCGTTTTCCTGTGGGACGAATCTCGGGGGGCCGGTCGTGACGCCCCCGTCCGTCGCTCCACGATAGGGGCCGACCTGGGGAGCGCTCCGGGGGTGTCGGCGGTGCGGAGCGTCGTAGCGGGTCGCAGGGTGCCAGGGGCGCGGTGCGTCGGCGGCCCAGGCGTGTCAGCGGTGCTCGCGGCCGCAGGCGTAGGCGAGGGCGCTCACCAGTTCCTGGGCGTCGGGCAGCCAGCGGTTGGCGGCGGTGGGCCGCCGGGCCCACTGGATCGGGCCGCGCAGGCCCACCCGGGTCGGGGGCGCGACCACATAGTCGCCCTCGCCGCGCGCGGTCAGGTCGATCGCGTTCGGCGGCCAGCCCAGATTGCGCACCAGGTCGGGGATCTTGGCTGCGGCGCCCGGGAGGACGAAGAAGAGCATTCTGCGCCCGGGGGTGCAGGTGACCGGGCCCAGCTCCACCTGGCGGCGCTCCATGCGCGCGAGGGCCAGACAGCCCGCCGACTCCGGTACGTCGAGTGCGTCGAAGGTGCGGCCGGTGGGCAGCAGGATGGAGGCGCGCGGCGTCCTGGCCCACAGGCGGCGGACCACGACCGCGCTGCCCGTGGCCTGGTTCACCCAGTCCCGGCCGGTCGGATGGGCGCCGGGGGCCGGGCAGTCGGCGGTTCCGCAGGAGCAGCGCTCCACTCCGTCCACGGTCTCCAGCCAGGCGCCGGAGAGCACGTCCCAATGCCGCTCCTCGGCATATCGCACCGCCGCGTCGCGCAGCCGCTCCCCGCGCTGCTGAGGGATCTGCGAGGTTCCCGCGGGGAACCGCGATGGTCCTGTCACGTCCATGGTCTCTTCCACGCAAGGACAACTTCCGCCGTCAACGGGGGTTACGGCCCGACCCCCGCACGGGCGGGCCGCTGGGGGCCCGGGGTGCGCGGGGACGGCACGGCGGGGCGCATGGGTGCACAGTCGGGGGCGCGTGTGGGGTTGCGGCTCTGTAAGCGGGTAACCACCATGCGTGACAGGTGTGCGAGTGTCCGGCGGCCGTGCCGCGGCGCCCGGGGGAGGGCGGTCCCGGACTCGTATCGGCGCCGTACGCGAACGATGCGGTCGATGCGGTCAATACGGGCAAGTTCCGCATTCACCGTATACCTGCGATATCTGCGGGGCATCACTCAGCAGCAGAGACGGATACGCCGAGAACGCAAGCAGTCACAGGGGGTAACGCCATGGCCGCTAGGCCGCTCGTGGCGCGGCAGCCGAACGAACGGCTGCAGGCGCTCATCCAGGAAGCCGGCTGCTCCAACGCCGGGTTGGCGCGCAGGGTCAATATGTGCGGCGCCGAGCACGGTCTCGATCTTCGGTACGACAAGACGTCGGTGGCCCGTTGGCTGCGTGGCCAGCAGCCCCGGGGCCGGGCGCCGGGCATCATCGCCGAGGCGCTCGGCCGCAAGCTGGGCCGTACGGTCACGATCGACGAGATCGGCATGGCCAACGGCAAAAACCTCGCCTCCGGGGTCGGTCTGCAGTTCTCGCCCACCGTCCTCGGCGCGATAGAGCAGGTCTGCGAGCTGTGGCGCAGCGATGTGGGGCGCCGCGACTTCCTCAGCGGTTCGACAGTCGCCGCCTCCGCGCTGGTCGAGCCCAGCCGCGACTGGCTGATCACCGGTGCGGACACCCAGGTCGCGCGCACCGCGGGCGCCCGGGTGGGGCGTTCGGACGTCGCGGCGGTGCGGGCCACCACGGACGCCCTCGTCGAGCTGGACCACCGCTACGGCAGCGGCCATGTGCGCCCCGTCGTCGTCCACTATCTGAACAGCGTGGTCTCCGGGCTGCTGGCCGGCTCGTACACCGAGGCGGTCGGCCGTGAACTCTTCGCGGCCGTCGCGCGGTTGACGGAGCTGGCGGGCTATATGGCGGTCGACACCGGGCAGTCCGGTCTCGCCCAGCGCTATTACATCCAGGCGCTGCGGCTCGCCCAGGCCGCCGGGGACCGGGGTTACGGCGGCTATGTGCTCGCCGCCAGCATGAGCCATCTCGCCGCCCAGCTCGGGAATCCCCGGGAGATCGCCCAGTTGGCGAAGGCCGCGCAGGAGGGCGCCCGCGGCCAGGTGCCGCCGCGCGCCGAATCGATGTTCCTGGCGGCCGAGGCGCGCGGCCACGCCCTGATGGGGGACGCGCGGGCCTGTCAGTCCGTGGCCGGGCGCGCGCTGGACGCGTTGGAGCGGGCGGTGGGGAGCGGTTCGGGCTCCGTCACGGGTGACGACCCCATCTGGATCCGGCACTTCGACCACGCCTATCTCGCCGATGAGCTGGCCCACTGCCACCGCGACCTGGGCCAGGCCGAACAGGCCCGGCGGCGCGCTGAGGAGGCCCTGGAGGGGTTTCCGGAGGGGCGGGTGCGGCGGCGGGCGATCGGGCTGCTGCTGCTGGCCACCGCGCATGTGCAGCAGCGGGATGTGGAGCAGGCGTGCCATATCGGCACCCAGGCGGTGGATCTGCTGGGCTCGTTGCGGTCCAACCGGGGGGTGGAGTATCTGGACGACTTCCAGCAGCGGTTGGAGCCGTATCGGGACGAGCCGGTGGTGCGGGAGTTCGGGGCGCGGCTGCAGATGCAGGTCGCCTGAGATTTCCGCTGGGTGCGGGGGCGTCGGCGGGCGCGGGAGTCGCGGAGTGCGTCGCGTTGTGGCTGCTGGGGCGTGTGGTGTTGGTGGGCCTGATGAGGCGCGTGCGTGGGAGGTGCGTATTGGGGCGCGCGTTGCCTTGTGATTACCAGGGGTACGGATGGGGTTCATATCGCCCCTGATCGCGGCGGTGCGCCCCTGCCGCGGTGACCAGTCTCTCGCCGTCCCCAGGGGCTCATGGGCATCGCGCCGTCTGGGGAACCGGTAGCGTGAGCCGACGATTCCGTAGTCCCGTATAACCAAGGAGTCCCGGTGACACAGAGCGGTCAGGGGAATGAGCCGCGGCTTCCCGCGGTCCCGCCCGCGCAGCCTGTGCGCGAGGGGGTTGTGCTGCCTGCCCAGGGGGACTACAAGCCCTCGGACGGCCACCAGGCGGCCCCGGCCGGAGGACAGGCATGGGGGCAGCCTTGGGGGCCGCAGAGCGCTCCGGAACTGCCGCCGCAGGGGGAGTTCGGCGCGCCGCCGCCTCCCGAGGGGCAGCCTTACGGGCCGCCTGAGGGGCAGACCTACGGAGGGTCGCCCGGGGCGCGGCCTTACGGGCCGCCCGAGGGACAGCCTTACGGACGGCCGCCCGAGGGACAGCCTTACGGACGGCCGCCCGAGGGGCAGCCTTACGGGGCCCCCGGGGCCCGCGACGGGTCTTACGGGGCCCCCGACGGGTCTTACGGGTCACCTGAAGGGCAGCCTTACGGGGCGCCCGAGGGACAGCCTTACGGTCAGCAGCAGAATTGGTCGGCTCCCCAGAGACCGGCCCAGCCGCCGTACCAGGCCGCCGACGAGACCCAGGTACTGCCGCCGCAGCCCGCCGGGGACGCCGACGCGACCCAGTTCATACCCCCGGTCCCGGATGAGGCCCCGCCGCCTCTGGACACCCCCACCACCACGCTCGCCCCGGTCAAGAGCGCGCCGCTGCCGCCCGAGAACCGGCCCGAGTCGCCCGCCGAGTCCACCACCCAGCTGCGCGCCGTCCGCCCCGGCCACCGGGGCGCCCACCGCCAGCAGGCCGCCGCGGAAGAGACCGCGGTGCTCCCGCCCACGCCGCCCGCACCGAACGCGCCCGTGCCCGCGTCCGCGGCGAACGTCCCGGAGCGGCCCGGCGGCGCCCCGTACGCGATCCGACCCGGCCGTCCCGGGGACCGGCCGCCGCCCTCGGAGTTCGATGGCCTCTTCCGTGACGACGGCGGCGCCCAGGAGACCCAGCAGCTTCCGCAGTTCGCCCAGGACTTTCCGCAGCCGCAGCCGTCGACACCGTCCGGTGGTGGCGGTGGTGGTGGGCGGCGCCGGATGTCGCGGGGCATGCTCATCGGCATCGTGGTGGCGGGCTGCGGCATCGCCGGGCTCGCCGCCGGAGCCGCGCTCAGCATGGGCGGCGACGACGACAAGAAGGACAACTCGACCCTGAGCAGTTCCTCGCCGAGCGCCGGGGAGGACGAGCCGTCCAAATCCGCCGACCCCGCCGAGCCGCAGGCGAAGGCGCTGGACGCGCTGCTCGCCGACAGCAACAACAGCCGCGCGTCGGTGATCAAGGCCGTGGACAACATCAAGTCCTGCAAGGACCTGTCCACGGCGGCATCGGATCTGCGGACGGCCGCGGGCCAGCGCAATGGCCTGGTGACCCGGCTGGGCAAGCTGTCGGTGGACAAGCTGCCCGACAACGCGCGGCTGACCGCGGCTCTCACCAAGGCGTGGAAGTCCTCGGCCAGGGCCGACAACGAGTACGCGGCCTGGGCCGATCAGGTCGGCGGCAAGAAGGGCTGTCCCAAGGGCAAGGCCCGCCGTACGCCCCGGGTCGGGGCGGCCGAGCGGGCGAGCGGCGAGGCGACGCAGGCCAAGAAGACGGCCTCGGGGCTGTGGAACCCGATCGCCTCCCAGTACGGCCTCACCGCGCACCAGGCCACCGAACTGTGACCGGCCGGGCCTGGGGCGGCGCCGCCGTCCCAGGCCCGGACCGCCGGGCATGAGCGGCTCAGTCCGCCGGGTGGTAACGCTCCAGGATCTTGGACACGTTGACGAATCCCTTGCGCACCGCCACCAGCCGGCCGTCGCGCACCATCTGGTAGGTGACGTCCGCGTTGACGATCCGCGAGTAGTTGGGCACGTGCAGCGTGTCGTCGTAGCCCCAGCGCAGCGTCGGCGTCAGCCCGCCGGTGTTCACCGCGTGGCCGTTGTCCAGCGCGGTGCGCACGGTGCGGGCGCTGATGTCGTCGGCGTGCAGGGACATCAGGACCGAGCGCAGCACCGTGTAGCCGATCCAGGTGGTCTGCGTGCCGGGGTCGTCCGGGTCGATGCGGTTGTCGTCGAAGGCGTACTTGTTGATGACCTTCTTCATGGGGTTCCAGCGCGCATCGTCCCCGGCCGGGTACCAGGCGGTGGCGTAGGTGCCCTCCAGGGGGCTGGAGGTGCCGCCGGTGGAGTCGATGAGGGACTGCCGGACACCGCCGAGGATGGAGGCGATCCGCACCTTCGGATGGTTCTCCTGGACCCGGCGGAAGGAGTCGAAGAAGGTGCCGGTGCGGTTGCCGAGTGCCGCGGTGACGCAGGAGCTGTCCAGGGCCGCGCCCTGGGCGGCGCTGCCGAGGGAGCTGTCGGCGCCGACACTCTTCAGGGCGGTGGCGGCCTGGTCGCTGTAGTCGCCCGCGTCCTCGGGGGCGCGGACGTCATGGGCGGCGTCGCGCCGGTCCGCCCGGAGGCCGGTGTTGAGGAGCTGGGGGAGCTCGTCGCCCGCGATGGTGTCGGGGCGCACGAGCGCGGTGCGCTCGCAGCGGGAGGCCAGCTGGCGGCCGTTGCCCACCAGCAGGGCGGCCTGGCCGCCGTTGACCGGATAGGAGTACGGGCTGTCGAACTCCTCCTGCGTCACGCCGTAGCCGCCTATGTAGGGGATGCCGGCGACCTCCAGCGGCGAGATGAAGGCCCGGCCGTACTGGCTGTACGAGCCGACGACCGCGACGGCCTTCTCGTCCTTGGCCTGCTGGGCGCAGCGGGCGGCCTGGACGGCGTCGTTGCGCTCGTTGCAGGTGACGACCCGCAGGTTGCGGCCGTGGATGCCACCGGAGTCGTTGACCCAGCGGGCAAATGCCCTCGCCATTGCGGGCATTCCCGGCATATTGGTCGCTTTGGTGCCCTCGGGGGCCCAGGTCATGACGGTGATGGGGTCGCTGTCGCTCTTGTTCGACAGCACCCCGCCGCAGCCGGTCAGCAGCGACGCACCGACCGCCGTGCACAGTGCCGCGGCGGCGGCTCGGAAGGGGCGGGAGGAAGGGCGTCGCCGACCGGTCATGACAAGCGAGCCTGTCCCGTCGCGAGGAACGGCGCGGCTATGACAAGACAAGGAACGGTGTCATGGAGGTGAACTCCGGGGGCCGATCCGTCGCTATGTGTGAAGAACGTACGATCGGTGATTGTGCAAGGTTCGGAGAAGTCTTCCCGTCGCGCCCGTCGCTCGACCACCATGGGAGGCATGCCTGTCAACGACATGCCCTGGTGGCGCTGGCGCACCAACGTGCGCTCGGCGCTGCATATGCTCTCGGATCCCGTCTTTCAGCAGGAGTGCTGGCTGGCCGGCCAGGCCGGGTACGGGGATGTGACGGACGCCGTCTACCGGCTCGTCGAGGACACCTGGTTGGACAACTGGTCCGCCGAGAAGTACGTCGGCACGATCTTCCGTGACTCGCAGGAGGCGGCGCTGGTCGATGTCGCCGTGCTGCGGGTGCTGAGGATCATGCACCAGGTGGGCGCGGACGCCCTCGTCTCGGCCTACCTCGAACACCATGGCTGGCCGGAGGCCGTGCGGGCGGCCCGCGAGGCCCATGTGCGGCTGGCCACCAACGACGGCGAGGACCCGGATGTGCCGCCGCGCACCCTCGAAGTACTGGCGATCATGACGCAGGCGGTCTGAACGGCGTCGCGGGTGTGGGACGCTATGGAGTCATGAGCGAGCCGCATTCCGTCCCCGACCAGTACATCCTCACGCTGTCATGCCCTGACAAGCAGGGCATTGTGCACGCCGTGTCGAGCTATCTGTTCATGACCGGCTGCAATATCGAGGACAGCCAGCAGTTCGGGGACCGCGACACCGGGCTCTTCTTCATGCGGGTGGCCTTCCGTGCCGTCTCACCGGTGAAGGATGAGGATCTGCGGGCCGGCTTCGCGGCGGTCGGCGAGTCCTTCCAGATGGACTGGGAGATCCATCGCGCCGATCGCAAGATGCGCATTCTGCTCATGGTCAGCAAGTTCGGGCACTGCCTGAACGATCTTCTCTTCCGGTCCCGGATCGGCGCGCTGCCGGTCGAGATCGCCGCGGTGGTCTCCAACCACACGGACTTCGAGGAACTGGTCGGCTCCTACGGGATTCCGTTCCACCACATGCCCGTGACCAAGGACACCAAGCAGGAGGCCGAGGCCCGGCTGCTGGACCTGGTGCGCACGGAGCATGTCGAGCTGGTGGTGCTGGCCCGCTATATGCAGGTGCTCTCCGACGACCTGTGCAAGGAGCTGCCGGGCCGGATCATCAACATCCACCACAGCTTCCTCCCGAGCTTCAAGGGCGCCAAGCCGTACCACCAGGCGCATGCGCGCGGGGTCAAGCTGATCGGGGCGACGGCCCACTATGTGACCGCCGATCTGGACGAGGGCCCGATCATCGAGCAGGAGGTCGAGCGCGTCGGCCATGAGCTGACCCCGGACCAGCTGGTGGCGGTCGGCCGCGATGTGGAGTGCCAGGCGCTGGCCCGCGCCGTGAAGTGGCACAGCGAGCGCCGGGTGCTGCTCAACGGCCGCCGTACGGTCGTCTTCGGCTGATTCAGCGGCCGGGCGATTCTGCGGCGGCCGGGCGACTCGGAGGCAGTACGACTCAGAGGCGCGAGAGGGACGCGGTGGCGAAGAGGACGTCCCGGATCGCCTCGGTGTCCCCGGACAGGCCCGCGGCCGCCTCCTGTGGCGGCACATGCCCGGACGCCAGCAGGTAGAACGCCTCCTGGTCCAGGGCGATCGTCGCCACCGCCTCCTCCGGTGCGGCCACCGCCGCCGGGGAGTCCAGCGCGATGTACCAGTCGCCGCCGCCTGTGCCCTCCACCTGCAGATGGAGCGTACGGCCCGGGGTGCCCGCCTCGACCAGCCGGCGGGGCGGGGCCGCGAGCCCGGCCCGGCGCCGCTCGGCCAGCGTCCCCGGAAGCAGCCGGACACACAGGTCGATCATGGCTCTGAGGTGGGCGGAGGCCGGCGGTTCATAGGGGTAGTCGATGGCCTCGGCGATGTCCCCGGCGTGCACCCAGCATTCGAGGGCACGGTCGAGGAACGCGTCGCGGATCGGCAGCGCGAAGTCCCCGTACGGCACGTCGAGCTCCGCGACCCCGCGCCCGGCGAAGGACACCGTACGGACCAGGGCATGGCCCTGCTCGCGCCACAACTCCCGTACCGCCCCGGGCGGACCGGCCCCGTACGAGGCACCGGGCTCATGGCGCCAGTACGCCTCCGTACGGACTTGGGGCGAGCGGGGAGCGTCGGCGCCGAGCGGGTCGGGGAGGCCGAGGGAGGCGGCGATGATGCCGTCCACGACCATCAGATGGCCGATCACCCCGGCGACGGTGGTGTCCCGGCCGGTGAGCCGCCGCCCGTCGAACCACTTCAGCCGCACCGGCGCACGCCACTCGGCCTCGCCCATGTCGCGCAGCAGCGCGTCCAGCCGGGCGGCCTCGGCGTCGTACGCACCGGCCCAGCCGGGCATGGGTATCCGGGCCGGACGGCGGCCCAGACAGCCCGCGAGCACCCGGGAGCGGAGCATCGGATCGAGGTCCAGGCTGTGCTCGGTGTGCAGCAGCCCGACGGCGTCGCGCAGCCGCAGCGCCTCCTCGGCACAGGAGGGGCAGTGGTTGAGATGCGCCTCGACGGCGGCGGTCTCCTCCGGCGAGCACGCGGTCAGCGCCCAGGCGCCGAGCAGCGAGCGCAGCAGATCGTGCGAGAGCGGATGCGCCGCCGAGGGCGTGGGCGCGGCCAGCGGCGCGGCCGGGGGCGCATCCGGTGGTGCGGGCGCGGGCAGGGGCGCGGAGGCGGGCGGCTCCGGCGCTGAGTCCGGTTCCGGGTCGTGACTCAGGGCCGGTTCCGGGTCGGGGCCGAGGGCCGGTTCCGGGTCGGGGCCCGGGGCGGGTTCACCCGGTTCGGCGTTCGCGGCCGGTTTCGGGGCGGACTCCGGTGCCCGTCCCGCCGGTGTCTCGTCCGCGGTGGGCGGGCGCGGGGCGGGGATTTGGCCGTCCAGGGCGCCGGGCCAGTGGCCGCTGTCCTCGGCGGCCGACCGCGGCGGCGGTATGCGGGGTGGCCCGGCGGGGTGGGACGGCAGACCCGGGTCGCTGCCCCGTCCGGGCCCGTCTCTTCCGTCCCCGTCCCCGGGGCCGGAGCTCTCGCCGTAGGCGTCGTCGTACGGGTCCGGCCCGCCGCGCCCGGTCACAGCGCCCGTCCGTAGCCGGGAGGCGAGACCGCGCGGGGCGGCTGGACATGGGCCGTGGAGAGGAGCTGGAGGCCCAGCCGGAGGCGGCGCCTGGCCTCGTCCTCGGTCACCCCGAGGGCGGCCGCGGCCTCGCGGTAGTCGCGGCGGTCGAAGTAGGCCAGCTCCAGGGCGGCACGCAGTGGGGCGGGCATCGAGGTGACGATGTAGTCGGCACGGGCGGCCACGGACACCTCGCGGATCCGCTCCTCCAGGGCCTCGGCCGTGAGCGTGCCCCCGTCGACCGGGGCGGTCTGCGACTCGCGCAGCCGGTGCACCGCCTGACGCTGGGTGAGCATGGCGATCCAGGCGCGCAGCGAGCCCTGCTGGGGGTCGTACGCGTCCGGGTTCTCCCAGACGTAGCCGAAGACTTCCCGGGTGACGCGGTCGGCGGCGGTCTCGTCCTCCAGGACCCGGTGCGCCAGATTATGGACAAGTGATGCGAATCGGTCATAAAGCTCGGCGAGTGCGGCCGCTTCGCCGCGCGCCAGACGCTGTTGCATCCTGCGGTCCCAACGGGGCGGTGCGTCATTCGCCATGCGGCCCCCATTCCCGAGTCGTCCGGCCGGCCCTCCAGGCACTATGCCCACGTTCATATCGAATGTAATGCCGGTTGCTCACACAACACGCGTCCATCAGGCAAAGTGCGCGAGAAACGGGCCGCGCATGGTATTGGCGCGGCCGCTTTGCGCGGCATCGGGGAGACGAAACGCTTCGGCGCGGCATAGGGTCGTCCCTCAAGGCGTATGCCTGGGGGAGTTTCATGCGCCGACGGGCGGGCAGCCGCCCGTGAACAGCAAATTCCGGTTAGGGGCGAGCGAAGGGCTTCGGGCGCGTGACGTTGAAGGTGATGGAGGACCGGCGGGGGGAGTGGGTCGTTCTCCAGGTCTCGGGAGAGATGGACCTGGTGACCTCGCCCGCAGTCCGGCAGCACATCCACGACGCGGTCGCCGAGGGCCGCCACTGGCTGGTTCTGGACCTCTCGGAGGTTCGCTTCTGCGACTCCAGCGGGGTCGGCGTACTGATCGCGGCGCGTCGGCTGATGCGGTCGTGCTCGGGTCGGCTTCGGCTGATCCTGCCGCCGCAGGACGCCGCGCACGGGTCGCATGTGCACCGGGTGCTGGCGGCCCTGGGGGTGCGGCGGCTGTTCGACGTCTACCCCGACCTGGGAGCGGCCACGGAGCTGGACGGGGACGACGAGGAGGCGGCCGACCCGCTGTCCGCGTAGGGGCGTTCGCCTGCCCAGGGGTGCTCGTCCGCCGCCCAGGGCTGCTCGTGGCCCGCTCATGCCGTTCCCGTGACGCGCGGGGTCTTGGGGAAGTCGGCCCGTACGACGAAGCCGCCCTCCTCCGTGGGCCCTGCCTCCAGCGTGCCGCCCAATAGTTGCGCGCGCTCCCGCAGCCCGACCAGGCCGTGACCGCCGCCCGGCAGCCCCGGGGCCACGGCGGAGGCGTCGGGCGGACCGTTGCGCACCTCGACCCGCAGGCCCCGTGTCTCCTCCGCTTTCTCAGCCGTCCCTTGAGCCGCCGAGGGAGCCGCCGAGGGAGCCGCTGAGGGAGCCGCGTCTTCAGTCGCCGTTTGAGCCGCGCCTTCGGTCTCCTCCGCGTCGTTCACCCGTACCGTCACCCGCGCCCCCGGCGCGTGCTTGCGGACGTTGGTCAGCGCCTCCTGGACGATGCGGAAGGCGGCCCGTTCCACGGCCTCCGGATGGCCCGGGCGCCGCGTCGCGTCGTCCGCCTCGAAGCTGACGTTCAGCGCGCTGAGTTCGATCAGCCGGGGCAGATCCGCCAGCCGGGGCTGCGGGGTCAGCTCTTCGTGGTCGCCGCCCGCGGCGCGCAGGATGCCGACCATATGGCGGAGTTCGTCCAGGGTCCGCACGGACAGCTCGCGGATCGTCCGCGCGCCCTCCCGCGCCTTCGCGTCCTCCGCGCTGATCTGCACCGCCCCGGCCTGCAGGCTGATGAGGCTGACCTGATGGGCGACCACGTCGTGCATCTCGCGGGCGAGCCGGGCGCGTTCGGTGGACAGCACCTGCTCGGCGATCAGCTCGTCCGCGTGGCGGCGGCTGCGGGTCAGATCCTCGATCCGGGCGGCGAGTTCCCCTCGCGTACGCACCAGGAGGCCCAGCGCGATGGGCCCCACCGAGGTCACGCACGCGTCGATGAGCGTGAGGGTGTTCTCCCGGTACGCGGTCGGCTCGAAGTCGGAGACCGGCCAGGGGATGAAGTGCGCGGCGGCCAGCAGCAGCGCGGAGATCCCCAGCAGCCGGTGGTTGGGGCGGAGCAGGGCCACCGTGTAGAGGGCGATCATCGGAGCGAACCAGACGTAGCCGATGAGGATCCCCGGCAGCGTGATCAGGAAGACCAGCGCGGGCAGCCGCCGGCGCACCAGCAGCGCGGCGGCCGCGGCCAGCGAGACGTTGAGTTCCAGCCCGAAGGTCACGCCGTTGACGAGCAGCGCGTCGGCCACCGCGAGGAGGACGGGGACGATCAGCGATCCCCAGCGCATGACCCGGCGCGGCGGCCGCCACCGGCCTACGGAGACGGGCGACGGCGAGGAGGCGGAGGAGGCGGGTGCGGGGGACGACGCCGGGGGCGCGCCCGGCGTGCCCGGGGACGAACTGCGGGGCGGCAGCGAGGAGACGGTCATCGGGCGCCGCCTATCGGCGGTCGGCTCGTGACGAGCCCGGCGCGGTCGGCGACGATCGCGGCCTGGACGCGGTTGAGCCCGCCCAGCTTGCCGAGCACCGCCCGCACATGGTCCTTGACGGTGCTGGGCGCCAGTCCCATCCGCTCGGCGATCTGGGGATTGGCCAGCCCCTCGCCCAGCAGTGCCAGCACCTCGCGTTCGCGCGGGGTGAGCGCCTCGACGGCCTCGGCGGCCGTGGCCTCCGCCTCGGCGGCGAGATAGCCGCCGATCACGGCGCGGGTGACGGCCGGGTCGAGGACGCTGCCGCCCTCGGCGAGGGTGCGTACGGCCCGTACGAGCTGTTCCGGATCGGTGTCCTTGAGGAGGAAGCCCGCGGCCCCGGCGCGCAGCGCGGCCGCGAGGTACTCCTGGACGTCGAAGGTCGTCAGCATGGCCACGGCGGGGGAGCGGGGCGCGGCCCGCAACTGTCTGAGCACGGTGAGGCCGTCGGCATCCGGCATCCGGATGTCGAGGAGGACCACATCGGCCTTGCTGCCCAACACCGAGGCCACCGCGGAGGCTCCGGAGCATTCCGCCACCACGTCGATGTCCGGGGCCGTGCCCAGGATCAGTCGCAGACCGGATCGTACGAGCGCTTCGTCGTCCACAACAGCAACACGAATCACCGGCCGCTCCCTCTCCTCAGCTGTCATGCCCATTGCCCGGACAGCCTGCCTCATCGGAGAGCGAATATGGAGTGGTTGGCTCCGTCAGTGGGCGGGAACACCCCCGCCGACCGGCGGGGGTGACGGACGCCCAAGGGTGGATTTCCCCGGCGGCCGCGGCCAGGCAGAGTGGATCTCAAGCCGCATCACCCCGTGGGGTCGTCCCGAAACCCCAGCCCCGTGAACGCGCCGGAGTGCCTCCCGATGCGCGGTCGGCGGAAACGGCAGGCGGAGTGTTGCCGCGGTCAGGCCGCCGCGACCCCCACACGCGGCGGCCTGACTCGTTTCTCCGATCGCCCGCCATGTGGTGCGCCCCGACCAGGCGCCTCACCGGCGCCCCGGGCGCCGGTCTCCGACCGGTGGCCCAGGCGCCGCCCGGCCCCGAGAAGGTACGGGGAGGGGCCGGGCGGGCGGTCGGCGGGGGCGGGGAGGGCCGATGGACGCCTCACATGGGGGGCTCGGCGGGGGCCGGGCCCAGGGTGGTGGTGCCGGGCGCGGCGCGGTGGCCGAGCCCGGTGCGGTAGGCGTCCATCGCGGCCTCCAGGCGGCCCTCCCGGCGCAGCAGATCGCCCAGCAGTCGGCACAAATCGGCCAGGTCACCGGCCGCGCCGGTGCGTTCGAGCAGGGACAGCGCCGCGCAGTAGTGCTCCTCCGCGGCCTCGGCGTCGCCCCGTTCGTCCGCGATCAGGCCCAGCAGCCGGTGGGCGCCGCCCGCGTGGACCGCGCCGCGGTCCGCGGTCAGCCCGACCTCGTCCGCCGCGTCGTCCGGCTCTTGGGGGGCGTCCGCGGCCCCCTCGGCGGGGGTGCGGGCCAGCAGCGGCAGCAAAAGGGCCTCCGCGTCGGCCGTACGGCCGCGACGGCGCAGCACATCCGCCAGCTCGACCTCGACCTGCACGGTGAACAGGGCGGCCCGCTTGGAGGCCAGCATGTCCCGGGCGGTGCGCAGTTCGCGCTCGGCGCGCTCCAGATTGCCGTCCTGGGCGTGCACATAGCCGCGCATCCAGTGGCAGTGCGCCAGGTCGGTGTGGATGCGCAGCTGCTCGTACAGCTCCTGCGCCTTGGCCAGGGAGGCGTCGGCCTCGGCGGTGCGCCCCTCGGCGATCAGGGTGCGGGCCACGCCGCGGTGCATCCGGGCGATGAGCCCCGGGTCGTCCACGCTCGGGGCCAGCGCGAGGGCCAGTTCGGCGGCGCGGACGGCACGGGCGTGCGCCCCCATGTCCATATAGGGCGCGATGGCCGCCGTATAGAGCAACAGCAGCGCGTACGGATCGTGCAGCCCGGAGGCGTTGAGCTCGTCGATGGCGCTCTCCAGCAGATAGCAGGAGTAGCGCAGTTCGCCCGCGAGGAGATGGGCCACCGCCCGGCCGCGGATCGCCGGGATCCGGCGGGGCAGCGGTTCCCCGGCGAGCAGCCGCTCCACGGCCTCGAAGTGGTCGCGGGCGACGGTGAGTTCACCGGTCTCCAGCGCGCAGTCGCCGAGCCCCAGCAGGGCCGCCCCCCGCTCCTCGGCGAACCCGAGCCGCTCCGCCTCGTCGCGCACCTCCGCGAAGAGCTCGGCCGCGTCCTCGGCGGCGCCGGTCGCCAGGGCCCGCCGGGCGTCGGTGACGGCGGCGCGCAGCCGGGTGGCGTCACGGGGTGAGCGGCCGGTGGTCAGCTCCTCGTAGCTGACGCCGAGCCGGTCCGCGAGATGGCGCAGCGCGGCCTCGGAGGGGCGCACCTTCCCGGCCTCGAGGGTGGAGACATAGGCGGCGGTGTAGGCGGGTTCGGCCAGCTGCCGCTGGGTGAAGCCGCGTTCCGTACGGAGTCTGAGAACCCGGCGCCCTATCTCGGTGGTCGATTCCGCCCCCGCGGCCGCCCCCGTCACCGTTCCCGCCGTCCGCCCGTCACCGGCGCTTCTGTCGGCCACCGTGCCCTCTTCTCCCCGGCGGTAGCTTAAGCGCCGGGCTAAGTTCATTTAACGTGAGGATTGAAGGATGCAGCAGGCAAGCACAGCGGTACCGGCCGGGCCGGGCGCCGTGACGACCGTCCGTCAGCCGGAACTGCTCCTCGCCGACTATCACTTCGACGTACCGCTCGACCATAAGGCTCCCGAGGGCGAGCTGATCCGGCTTTACGCACGAGAGGTCGTCGCCGCGGAGAAATCTGGTGCCGAGCGCGAGCGGCTCCCCTGGCTGGTCTACCTCCAGGGCGGGCCCGGCTGCGGCGCGGACCGTCCGGTGGGCCGTTACGGCTGGCTGGACCGCGCGCTCGACGAATACCGCGTGCTCCTCCTCGACCAGCGCGGAACCGGCCGCTCCACCCCGGCCAACCGCCAGACCCTGCCGCTGCGCGGCGGCCCCGCGGAACAGGCCGGGTATCTCTCCCATTTCCGCGCCGACGCGATCGTCCGCGACTGTGAGCTGATCCGGCGCCGGCTCATCGGGGACCGCCCGTGGACCGTCCTCGGCCAGAGCTTCGGCGGCTTCTGCGCCGTGAGCTATCTGTCCCACGCGCCCGAGGGGCTCGACGCGGTCCTGATAGCCGGCGGGCTGCCCGCGATCGACCCCGACACCGACGTGGACGCCGTCTACCGGGCCGCCTACCCGCGGATGGAACGCAAGATCCTCGCCCACTACGCCCGCTATCCGGGCGACGCCGCCACCGTCCGTGCCCTCGTGCGGCATCTGACCGACCACGAGGAGGTCCTGACGGACGGGACCCGGCTCACCGTCCCCGCCCTCCAGCAGCTCGGCTTCCTGCTCGGCACGGGCGACGGCGCGCACCGGCTGCACTACCTCCTGGAGGACGCGTTCGTCCCCACCGCCGACGGGCCACGGCTGGGCGACGCCTTCCGCGAGCAGGTGGCGGCGGTGCTCTCCCGCGCCGCCACCCCGCTCTTCAGCCTTCTGCTGGAGTCCATCTACGCCCAGGACGGCCGGGCCACGAACTGGTCCGCGGAGCGGATCCGCGCCGAATTCCCCGCGTTCGACGCCGGTAAGGCGGTCGCGGAGGACCGTCCGGTGCTCCTTACGGGCGAGACGGTGCACCCCTGGATGCTGGACACCCACGCCGCGCTGCGTCCGCTGCGCGACACCGCCGAGCTGCTCGCCGAGCGCACCGGCTGGGGCCCGCTGTACGACACCGAGCGGCTGGCCCGTAACACCGTGCCGGTGGCCGCCGTGATCTACCACGACGACCTGTACGTGGACACGGCGCACTCCCTGGCCACCGCCCGGGCGATCCGGGGCCT
The DNA here is from genome assembly GCF_001598115.1 of Streptomyces sp. AgN23. Taxonomy (NCBI): domain Bacteria; kingdom Bacillati; phylum Actinomycetota; class Actinomycetes; order Kitasatosporales; family Streptomycetaceae; genus Streptomyces; species Streptomyces sp. AgN23. The sequence continues at coordinate 4,863,655 of NZ_CP007153.1, read as the reverse complement.
GCGCACCTGGGTGACGGACGAGTTCGAGCACGACGGGATCCGGGCCGGTGGCCGCCGGGTGCTTGACCGGCTGTTGCGGCTGGTGCGTGACCAGAGGGGATGACGAGTGGTGACGACCCCACATGGTTGTCCGGTGCCCGGTTTCCTAGCCACTTCCCTAATTACCATTGCCCACGACCCCCGGACCCCTTAGGTTGAGCGGCGAATTAATCCTGCTTAACTGGCCGCTTATCGCGAAGACTTCGGGAGCCACCGTGCGCAGACGCATACGGAGCCGCATACGCAGCCGCATCTCCCTGCGCACCGCGGCCGCCGCTGGAGGCATCGTCCTGGCGGCGGCCGCAGCCATGACCGGGCCGGCCACCGCCTCGCCCGGAGCGGCCGGCCCGCGGGCAGCGGCCGGCTCGTCCGGCCCGGCTGACGCGGCCTCGTCGCAGCGCGCCCTGGACGTGGAGTACTTCACCGGCCCGGGCGCCCACCCCCGCCACACCGAGGTCCCGGCGGCCACCCCCGAGCGCCTGGCCCGCGCCGCCCGCTCGCTGTCCGCCAAGGAGACCGCCGCCGACGGCGAGGTCGCCTCGCTCATCGGCAACGGCACCACGGCCGACAAGCTGGACGTCGTCTTCATCGGCGACGGCTACACCGCGGGCCAGCAGGCGGACTTCCAGGCCGACGCGCGCTCCAAGTGGGATCAGATGTCCGCCGTGGAGCCGTACGCCTCGTACAAGGACCTCTTCAACGTCTGGACCGTGGACGCCGTCTCCAACCAGTCCGGCGTCTCCGGCGACCCGTCCAGGGACGTCGTCAAGGACACCGCCCTCGGCTCGTACTTCTGGTGCGACGACATCGAGCGGCTGCTGTGCGTCGACACCGCCAAGGTCGAGTCGTACGCGGCCAAGGCGCCCGAGGCCGATCTCGTGGTCGTCCTGGGCAACTCCACCAAGTACGGCGGCGCGGGCTACACCCTTACCTCCCAGGTCGGCTACGACGGCATCGCCACCGCCTCCTCCGACCACGCCGACTCCGACCAGATCGCGGTCCATGAGACCGGCCACTCGCTCGGCAAGCTGGCCGACGAGTACTTCTACCCGGAGTACGGCACCTACACCGGCGCCGAGCCCGACGAGGGCAACGCCACCAAGCTCACCGCCGGCCAGATGACCGCCCAGCAGAAGAAGTGGTACCGCTGGATCGGCCAGACCTCGCCCGACGGCGGCACCGTCGGCGCCTACGAGGGCGGCCGCTACTACCCCAAGGGCATCAACCGCCCCACCGACAACTCGATCATGCGCACCCTGGGGCGGGAGTTCAGCCTCCCCGGCCGCGAGGCGATGATCGCGGGCTTCAACCGCCACGCCAGCGTGCTCAGCAGCCGTACTGCCACCACCACGGCCCTCAAGCGGTCGGCGGGCATCCAGGTGAGCGTCCCCAAGAGCGCATCGCTGAAGTGGTACGTGGACGGCGCGGAGGTCACCGCCGCGAACGGTAAGAAGAGCGTCACCCCGGCCACACTGGGCGTCCCGAGCGACGGGGCGACCCACACCGTCACCGCGAAGGCGACGGACGGCACGAATGCGGTGAAGGACCCGGCACTGCGCAAGCTGCTGACGGACTCCCGCACCTGGAAGGTCACGAACTGACCCTTCCGCCCCCTGACTGGCCGCCCCGTGGACCCCCGCCGCGGGGCGGCCCCATTTTTTCGGGGCTCGGTTCGCCTCCGGCGCAAAAGCCTCCCCAGCTACCGCAGGGAGGTACCCCCGGCCGGTCGGACCAAGGGCCGGAAGCGCTGCGGCGCCCATCGGCTTGCTCGGTTGCCGCAGGGAGGTGCCCCGGACGGAAGACCCGAGTGCCCGGAAGGCGAAGTTGCCCGATGGGGGCGGCCGCGGTCCGCCCCTTTAACATCGGCACGGCCTACGTTCCCGCATGCCGCACCCATGCTCAATCGCCCGTAAGGGCGGCTTGGCGGTCCGGTGTTCGAGGGCTTCGGCGGGGTGAGGCAGGATGAGCCCATGGGTACCGGGGGAGAAGGCCGTCTGATCGCCAACCGCTACCGGCTGGCCACGCGGCTCGGGCGCGGCGGAATGGGCACGGTCTGGCGGGCCGTCGACGAGCTTCTGGGCCGTGATGTCGCGGTCAAGGAACTCCATGTGGACGAGGGGCTCACGGCCTTCGACTCGCAGTTGCGCGGCGAGCGCACCCTGCGCGAGGCCCGGACCGTCGCACAGATCAAGCATCCGAACGTGATCGTCCTCCACGATGTGATCGAGGAGGACGAATGCGCCTGGATCGTCATGGAGTTGGTCGACGGGCTCTCGCTCGCGGACCGGTTGAGCGCGCACGGCCCCGTCGGGGCGCGCGAGGCGGGGCGGATCGCGGCCGCGCTGCTGGACGCCCTGCGGGCCGCGCACGCGCGCGGGGTGCTGCACCGGGACATCAAGCCCGCCAATGTGCTGGTGGAGTCCGGCACCGGCCGGGTCGTGCTGACGGACTTCGGGATCGCGCAGGTCACCGGGTCCACCACGATCACCGAGACCGGCTCGTTCGTGGGCTCGCCCGAATACACCGCGCCGGAGCGGATGTCGGGGCGCCGCACCGGGCCGGAGTCGGACCTGTGGTCGCTCGGGGTGCTGCTGTGCACGCTGGTGCGCGGTGAATCCCCGTTCCACCGCGAGTCCCTGGCCGCGGTGCTGCACGCCGTCGTCTTCGACGAGATCCCCGTGCCCGAGGCGGCCGGACCGCTGAAGCCGGTCATCGAGGGGCTGTTGCGGCGGGATCCCGAGGAGCGGCTCAGCGGCGACGAGGTCGAGCGGATGCTGCGCATGGCCCAGGAGGTGGGCGACACCCCGGAAATCCCCCTGGAGTACACGCCGACCCAGCCCAGTGTGCCGATCGGGCCCGGCGGCCGGGGCTCTTCGGCGTTCGTGCCCGCTCCCGCTCCCGCTCCCGCTCCCGTCCCTGCCCCCGCCCCGGCGCCCGCCTCCGCCTCGGCGCCCGCGCCCGCCTCCGTCTCCGTTCCGGCGGCCGCCCCGGCCGCCCGGTCCCGTTCAGGTCGTGGCGGGCGCCGTCGTGCCGTCCTTACGGTGGCCGTCGCGGTGGTCGTGCTCGCCGGTGTGGCCGCGGGCGTCGTGGCGCTGCTGGACAAGGCGGGCGGTGACGGTGGCACGGCGAAGGGCGGGGGTACGAGCCAGCGCGCCGACAAGGGGGGTGCGCGGAGCCCGAGCGCCCCTGAGAAGGCGCCGCGGCGTCCCGTGAAGGACGCCGACCCCACGGCCGACCCGTCGGCCCGGATCCCGGACGGCTATGAGCTGGTCAAGGACCCGCTCGGCTTCTCGCTCGCCGTGCCCGAGGGGTTCGCCCGCGAGTACAAGGCGCCCCGGGTTTACTACAATTCGCCCGGTATGGAGTTCCGGATCGGGATCCATGTCCAGGAGCAGAGCGCCGAGGGTCCGCTGGGGCTCAGCCGTACGGCGGACGCCAAGGGCCCGCAGGACTACCCGGGTTACCGCAGCGGCCAGGTCATCGAGACGGAGCACAACGGTCGCCCCGCCGCCTTGTGGGCTTTCATCTGGAACGGCTCGGCCGACGACGGCGGCTCACGGCAGACATACGACTTGAGCTGGAACGAGAACGGGAAAATGTACGACTTGTGGCTGTCCGCCCCGGTTGGCGAGAAGTCCGTGGGCAAGCGGCATTTCGACACCGCCGCCGCCACGTTCGTGCGCCCCGGCGCGGCGAACTGAACGGGGTCGCAACGGCTTTGTCACGAGCGTCCACGGCGGCTTCCCAGCGGTGGCGGAGGGTGCCGCACCCTGGGTAATGATGGGCGCATGACGAACGACGGGGGACGGGCGAACGAGCCCACCAGCTACAGCCTGCGGCCGCCGCACGTGCCGGCCGCCCCGGTGCCGGCGCCCCAGCCGCCGCCCGAGCCACCGGAGGCGGCCGAGGGGGCCCAGCAGCCGGGCCGGTCGGCCGGGGCGGCGGGGCCGTCGCGGGGCGGGTACGAGCCGACGCGGTTCGCCGATCCGCGCAGCGGCTCCCAGCCGCCCGCCGGAGAGCCGCACGCCGCACAGCAACCCGCCGGGGCCCAGGACTCGAACAGCGGGCGGCTCATCGGCGGCCGCTATCAGCTCGTCTCCCGCCTCGGCCACGGAGGTATGGGCACCGTATGGCTGGCCCATGACCAGATCGTGGACCGCGATGTCGCGGTCAAGGAGCCGCGCGTCCCCGACGATCTCCCCGAGCGTGAGCGGCAGACCGTCTACCAGCGGATGCAGCGCGAAGCGCGTGCCGCGGCCCGGATCGACCACCCCTCCGTCGTCACCGTCCATGACGTGGTGGTCGAGGACGGCCGCCCCTGGATCGTGATGGAGCTGGTGCGCGGCCAGTCGCTGGGCGAGCGGCTGATGGAGGGCACGCTGGATCCGCGCGAGGCGGCCCGGATCGGCCTCGCCGTGCTCGGCGCGCTGGCGGCGGCCCATGAGGCGGGCGTGCTGCACCGCGATGTGAAGCCGGACAACGTGCTGCTCGGCCGAAGCGAGCGGGTGGTGCTCACCGACTTCGGCATCGCGCAGATCGAGGGCGAGCAGAGGCTCACCGAGACGGGGGGCTTCGTCGGCTCGCCCGAGTTCATCGCGCCCGAGCGGGTGCTGGGCCGGCGGCCGGGGCCGGAGTCCGACCTGTGGTCGCTCGGCGTCGTGCTGTACGCGGCGGTCGAGGGCATGTCCCCGTTCCGCCGCTCCCACGCCCCCGCGACCCTCCAGGCCGTGCTCGGCTCCGAACCGCAGGTCCCCGCGCGGGCCACCGGGCCGCTCGCCACGCTGATCATGCAACTGCTCCGCAAGGACCCGGCGATGCGCCCGGCGGCACCCGAGGTGCGGCAGGCCCTGGAGGCGGCGGCGCGGGAGCCGCAGTCGGTGCCCACCATGCTCGCGTCGGCCGGATACGCACCGGGCGGCGGGCAGCGGTCCGCGGGCAGCCGCTTCGTGCCGCCGATCCTGCACAAGAACCGTAAGGCGCAGCTCGGATTGGGCGGTCTGGCGCTGGTGGTGGCGGCCGCCGTGGTGCTGGTGGTCATGAAGCCGTTCGCCAGCGAGGGGCTGCCGGCCGGCTGGACGGTCCGGGAGGAGCGCGATGTCGTGGGCGCGTCCCTGGCCGTGCCCGGTGAGTACCGGCGGGTCCAGGACGACAGCGATTCGGACAACCCGGTGGTCACCTACTACGACCCCAGCGGTGTCTTCACGGTGTCCCTGAGGCGGTCGACACCCGACGGCGAGGACGACCCCGCGCACCTCGACGCGGCGGCGGACCAGATCGTCGCCTTCTACAAGGACGGCGGCGGGTCGACGGTCGAGGACGCCACGAGCGAGACGGCCAGGACCGAGCAGCAGGGGAAGGAGGCGCGGGACGTCACCACCTCGTATCTGCCGTACGGCACCAGCAGCAACAAGAACCCCGTCCGATACCAGAAGCGCGATCACCTCTACGTCAACAAGGCCAAGGTCGCGTGGGATCTGACGGTCTCCATACCCGCCGACGGCGACGCCCATGAGGAGGGCGTGAAGCTGTACGAGCGGATCGTGCGGAATCTGAAGATCGACAAGCTCTGAGGGAGTTGGGCGGGTCCGCCGGGGGCCGCCGGGACGAAAGTTGTTACCGCCGGGTACCCAAAGCCGCCGGGCGGGCCTACTCTCGCCCCCATGACGGACTCGCACATAACGCAGGGCGGCACCGGGAACCCGGTGGCCCCCGAAGGCGCCCGCACCGCCGCCGACGTCGTCACTCCCGAGCTGATCACCCGGCTCACCCGGGGCGTCGCCGGCAGCGGCACCACCGTCAGCCACACCCCGTTCACGGGTGACGTCCTCGCCTCCGCCCTGCCCGAGTCCACCCCCGAGGACGTCGCCACCGCGTATGAGAACGCCCGTGCCGCCCAGCGGGCCTGGGCCGCGACCCCGGTCCGCCGGCGCGCCGCCGTCCTCCTCCGCTTCCACGATCTGCTGCTGCGCCGCCAGCCGGAGATCCTGGACCTGATCCAGCTGGAGACCGGCAAGACCCGGCTGCACGCCCAGGAGGAGGTCCAGGGCGTCGCCATCGTGGCCCGCCATTACGGCCGTAAGGCGCCCGCCTATCTGCGCCCCAAGGGGCATCTGGGCGCGGTGCCCACCCTCACCAAGGTCACCGAACTGCGCCAGCCGCGCGGGGTCGTCGGCCTCATAGCGCCCTGGAACTACCCCCTCCAGCTCTCCGTGGGCGATGCGATACCCGCCTTCGTGGCGGGCAACGCCGTGGTGATGAAGCCCGACACCGAGACCGCGCTGTCCGCCCTGTGGGCGCGCGAGCTGATGGTGGAGGCCGGACTGCCGGCCGGAGTGTGGCAGGTCGTGATCGGGGACGGCCCGGTGGTCGGCCCCGCCGTGGTCGAGCACGCCGACTACGTCGCGTTCACCGGCTCCACCCGCACCGGCCGCGAGGTGGCCCAGGCCGCCGCCGCCCGCCTGGTGGGTTGCTCCCTCGAACTCGGCGGTAAGAACGCCATGCTGGTGCTGCGCGACGCCGACCTCGCCCGCGCGGTCGACGGCGCGGTGCGCGGCAGCTTCGCCTCCGCCGGGCAGCTGTGCATCTCCATGGAGCGGCTGTACGTCCACGAGTCGATCGCGGACGCCTTCCTGGAGCGCTTCGTGGCCCGTACGAAGGCCATGCGGCTCGGCACCGCCCTCGCGTACGGGGCGGAGATGGGCTCGCTCGTCTCGGAGCGCCAACTGGAGACCGTCACCCGCCATGTGGACGAGGCCGTCTCCAAGGGCGCCACGGTGCTCGCCGGCGGCCGCGCCCGCCCGGACATCGGCCCGTACTTCTACGAGCCGACGATCCTGGACGGCGTGGAGTCCCCGATGGCCGTCTGCGCCGAGGAGACCTTCGGCCCGGTCGTCTCCGTCTACCGCTTCCGCGACGAGGGCGAGGCGATCGAGCGCGCCAACGCCACGTCCTACGGCCTGAACGCGAGCGTCTGGACCAAGGACGCCCGGCGCGGACGCGCGATCGCCACCCGGCTGCGCGCGGGCACGGTCAATCTCAACGAGAGCTACGCCGCCGCCTTCGGCAGCGTCGCCTCCCCCATGGGCGGCATGGGCGATTCCGGGCTCGGCCGCCGCCACGGCTCAGAGGGCATCCTCCGGTTCACCGAGCCGCAGACGGTCGCCCAGCAGCGGTTGATGCCGCTCGGTCCGGCCTTCGGGATGACGGACGAGAAATACGCGGACTTCATGACCCGCAGCCTGCGCGCGCTCAAGGCACTGCGCCTGCGCTGACCAGCACCGTTCAAGGGAGGTACCCGTGTCAGGGGAGAAGTCTGCCCACAGCCGGGAGCGAGAGACCGGGCCCGATGAGGGTGAGTTCGACTACGACGTGATCGTGATCGGCTCGGGATTCGGCGGGTCGGTATCGGCCCTGCGCCTGACCGAGAAGGGCTATCGGGTCGGCGTCCTCGAAGCGGGCCGCCGCTTCACCCCCGAAACCCTGCCCAAGAACTCCTGGGACCTCCGTAACTACCTCTGGGCCCCGGCCCTCGGCTGCTTCGGCATCCAGCGCATCCATGTCCTCGGCAAGGTCATGGTGCTGGCGGGCGCCGGGGTCGGGGGCGGCTCGCTCAACTACGCCAACACGCTCTACGTACCGCCCGAGCGGTTCTTCCGGGACCGCCAGTGGGGGCACATCACCGACTGGCAGGACGAACTGCGCCCCTACTACGACCAGGCGCGGCGGATGCTCGGGGCGCGCCTCAACCACACCCTCACCCCCTCCGATGTCCACCTCAAGGCGGCCGCCGAGAAGATGGGCGTGGGGGACACCTTCCACATGGCGCCCGTGGGAGTCTTCTTCGGGGACGGCCACGACGCCGACGGCGCCACGAGGGCCGAGCCGGGACAGGCCGTGCCCGACCCGTACTTCGGCGGCTCCGGTCCCACCCGTAAGGCGTGCACGGAGTGCGGTGAGTGCATGACCGGCTGCCGCCACGGCGCCAAGAACACCCTCAACGAGAACTATCTCCACCTCGCCGAGCGGGCCGGTGCCGTCGTCCACCCGATGACGACCGTCGTCGCCCTCCGCGACGATCCGCACGGCGGCTATACGGTCACCACCGTCCCCACCGACAACCGCCGTAAGGGCGAGCCGAAGGCGCTGCGCTCCCGGTACGTCGTCCTCGCCGCCGGTACGTACGGCACCCAGACGCTGCTGCACACGATGCGGGACAAGGGGCTGCTGCCGCGCCTCTCGGATCGGCTCGGCATCCTCACCCGCACCAACTCAGAGGCCCTGGTGGGCGCGCAGACCACCGACCGCCGCTACCGCCGGGCCCGGGGCGGGGAGGAGCGGGCGGACTTCACCCGGGGTGTCGCGATCACCTCGTCCATCCACCCCGACGAGAACACCCATATCGAGCCGGTCCGTTACGGCAAGGGATCCAACGCGATGGGGATGCTCTCCATTCTGCAGATCCCGCACGGCGGCCGGCTTCCGCGCTGGCTGCGCTTCCTGGGGGCCAACCTCCGGCATCCCAGCCTGGCCGTGCGCTCGCTGTCCAACCGCCGCTGGTCCGAGCGGACCATCATCGGCCTGGTCATGCAGACGCACGACAACTCGCTGACCACCTACCGCAAACCGAGGGGGCCGGGGAAGGGGCTGCTCACCGCCCGTCAGGGCCACGGCGAGCCCAACCCCGACCACATCCCCGAAGGCGCCGAGGCCGCCCGCCATATCGCCGACTCGATCAACGGCTTCGCGGGCAGCAACGTGGGCGAGCTCATGGGCACTCCGCTGACCGCCCACTTCCTCGGCGGCTGCCCGATCGGGGCGTCCCCCAAGGAGGGCGTCATCGACCCGTACCACCGGCTCTACGGCCATCCGGGCATCCATGTGGTCGACGGCGCCGCCGTCTCGGCCAACCTGGGGGTCAACCCGTCCCTGACCATCACGGCCCAGGCCGAGCGGGCGATGTCCCTGTGGCCCAACAAGGGCGAGGCCGACCCCCGCCCGGCCCAGGAGGCGCCGTACGAACGCCTCCAGCCCGTCCCGCCGGGCAGCCCCGCCGTACCGGCGGACGCCTTCGGCGCACTGAGGCTCCCGCTGCTGCCGGTGCCGAAGGTCCCGCCGGGTCCGGCGGCACCTTCGGCCTGAGCGGAGGGGGCGGGCGCGGGCCGGCCACCGGCCCGCGCCCGCCCCCTGAAAACCGCCGGGCTCAGAACCGTCAGACGGTGGCGCGACGGCGGCGGACCACGAAGACCGCACCTCCGCCCGCGGCCATCGCCACACCACCGATCAGGGCGATCATCGGCAGCGCCGACGAGGAACCCGTTTCGGCCAGGCTGCCCTGCGGGCTGATCTCCGTGTTGCCTTCCGGCTTGTGCGGCAGCGGCTTCTTGCCACCCTGCGGCTTCGGATCGGCCGGGGGCACCTTGCCCGGCTCCGAACCCGCCTTGAGCACGTCGAACTCGTAGTACTCACCGGTCGAGTAGACGCAGTTGCCCTCGTCGTCCGCGTACACGCCGACGCTGATGGCGTAGCCGAAGCCCTCGGGCGCGCTCTTGGCGACGCTCAGCCGGAGGTCGACCTTGAGGGTCTCGTGCGGACGCACATCGGTGTAGCCGATGTAGCCGGAGCCCGCGTCGTTCTCGTCGGTGGAGATCGCCTTCCAGGCGCCGGTCTCGGGGTCCTTGTACTGAAGGGTCAGGTACTTGCCCGTCCCGTCGGGGGCGGACTCGTGCACCGTGCCCGCGAAGAGCCCGAAGTCGACCCGCTGGTAGCTGCGGTCCGAGTCGTTCTTCACCTGGAACGTGAAGCCGTGGAAGCCGCTGCCCGCCACGACCTTCGACGGCAGGCCGACCAGGGTCGTGCTGAGCTCCGGGTCCTCGTTGTAGTCCCCGTCGTCCGCGCACTCGCCGCCCGGCTCCTCGGTCGGCCCGGTGGTCGGCGTGGCGGTCTCGGTCGGGGTGGACGAGGGAGTGCCGCCGGGGGTCGGAGCCTCGGTGGCGCTCGTGGACGGTGCCGGGGTGGTCGGCGTCGGCTCCTCGGTCGGAGTGGTCTCCGTCGGCGACGGGGACGGGTCCTCTGGGGACTGCGTCACGGTTTCGGAGGCGGACGGCGACGGGCTCTCGCTCGGCGTCTCCGCGAAGGCGGCGGGGGCCGCGAGAAGTGCGGCGGGTGCTATGGCGGCCGTAGCTGCGGCAGCCGCCAGGGCGCGGCGAAGCTTCATGAAGACCTCTCTGGGTCCGTACGTATCACCCGGGGGGCGATACGCATGTGGAAGGCCGTCGCGGTGGGGGCGCGGGTGTGGCCCGTGCGTTTGCACGTACATGACCAGGCGAATGGCCGAAAGGTTGCCTTCACAGTTGCTCACAGAATGGTCACAGAATCCGCCACGGGGGTTCGGCCCCGCACGTCATCACCCGTACGGCGGGTGACCGGCCCGCGCGGGGGCTCGTTGTGCCCGGTGCCGCGCCAGCCAGGAGCGGCCCGGAGAAATCCACGCGTGGCTCAGATCCGCCGAAGCGATGAGACGCGGCCCCTTGGTGATTCAGGCGGCGCGTCGTGGGACCTCGCATCGGCGAGGTGGCCGGTCGGCAGGGGACAGCAGCCCGGTCATCACCTCAAGGACGGTCGGTCCCGGGGACGCCTGGGGCCGACCGTATCCGGTCGAAACGGTTGCGCCCGGCGCTCCGCATCCACCACGATGCTGAGAGGGAGAACGCCCCCGGTCACACCCCGACATTGGTCCGACCACGCGGGCGTACGCCGTTCAGACACCCCTGACATACGGGCCCCAGAAGCCAGCGGCGCAACCCCCCGGCGCCGCCTCTCAGCACCGGCGCTGCCCTGACGCCGGTGCTGACCGCCTAGGGCCCCGGGGGCGCCCGCTCCGTTCGGGCGCCCCCGGGGCCCTTCGCTTGTCCGAGGGGCCCCGTCGCCTGGTGGGCAGGTCCTCCGCTGGGCTCTCCGCCCGGCCGGGAGGCAGCGGTGTCAGACCCGGCCCCGGCACAGCTCCAGCAGCGTCATGGCGAGCGTCGTACCGGGCTTGCCCAGCCGCTGCCGGTAGCGGTCGAGGATCTCCATCTCGCGGGAGAGCTGCACCCGCCGCCCGCCCGACGCGATCCGCGCCTCCTGGATGCCGGCCGATACGGCCATCCGCTCCCGGACGAGATCGAGGATCTGCCCGTCGAGGGCGTCGATCCGCTCCCGCGCGGTGCCGATCACATCGGCGGCCCCCGTTGTCTCCGTGGCCGCGGTCTCCGTGCTCTCCGTCGCCGTACTGCTGCTGCTCATGTCCGTATCTCCTGGTCCGTGATCGCGGAGCCCTGGAGTCCGGCAACGGCCCGGAGGAAAGACAGAGCGCCCCGGGCCTTTGCCGGCCCGGGGCGCCTGGGAAGTCGCTGTCAGTGTTTACGCAGCACGACCATGGCAGCCGGACGGGCCGGTGCCATAGGTAAAGACGAAGGTCATGTGCGTGGACATGGCGTCGATTATGAGCCCGTTAGAATCGAAAGTCCAAACCTGCGGTCCCGCCGCAGACGGTTCCACCGCACGCCACCACCGCCGGAAGGCCGCCGAAGTGCCATCAGCGTCCCCTGCTGCCGCCCCCGACACCGTCCTGGTCGTCGACTTCGGCGCGCAGTATGCCCAGCTCATCGCCCGCAGGGTCCGTGAGGCCCGGGTCTACAGCGAGATCGTTCCGTCCACCATGCCGGTGGCCGAGATGCTCGCCAAGAACCCCAAGGCGATCATCCTCTCCGGCGGTCCCTCGTCGGTCTACGCCGAGGGCGCGCCCTCGCTCGACAGCGCGATCTTCGAGGCGGGCGTCCCGGTCTTCGGCATGTGCTACGGCTTCCAGCTGATGGCCACGGCGCTCGGCGGCACCGTGGACAACACGGGGGCGCGGGAGTACGGCCGCACGGCGCTCACCGTCACCAAGCAGGGCTCGACGCTCTTCGCGGGCACCCCCGAGGAGCAGCAGGTGTGGATGTCGCACGGCGACGCCTGCTCCGAGGCCCCCGAGGGCTTCACCGTCACCGCGTCCACCGAAGTGGTCCCGGTCGCGGCCTTCGAATGCGACGAGCGCAGGCTGTACGGCGTACAGCACCACCCCGAGGTGATGCACTCCACCCACGGCCAGCAGGTGCTGGAGCACTTCCTCTACCGGGGCGCCGGCCTGGAGCCCACCTGGACCACCACCAATGTGGTCGAGGAGTCCGTGGCCGCGATCCGGGAGCAGGTCGGCACCAAGCGCGCGATCTGCGGCCTGTCCGGCGGAGTGGACTCCGCGGTGGCCGCGGCCCTCGTCCAGAAGGCCATCGGTGACCAGCTCACCTGCGTGTACGTGGACCACGGCCTGATGCGCAAGGGCGAGTCCGAGCAGGTCGAGAAGGACTTCGTGGCGGCCACCGGGGTGCAGCTCAAGGTCGTCGAGGCCGAGGAGCGGTTCCTGTCCGCGCTCGCCGGGGTGTCCGACCCCGAGGAGAAGCGGAAGATCATCGGCCGGGAGTTCATCCGGGTCTTCGAGCAGGCCCAGGCCGAGCTCGTGGCCGAGGCGGGCGCGGCCGGGGAGGACGTGGAGTTCCTGGTCCAGGGCACCCTCTACCCCGACGTCGTGGAGTCCGGCGGCGGCACCGGCACCGCCAACATCAAGTCCCACCACAATGTGGGCGGGCTGCCCGACGACATCGAGTTCCAGCTCGTCGAGCCGCTGCGCCGGCTGTTCAAGGACGAGGTGCGGATGGTCGGCCAGGAGCTCGGCCTCCCGGACGAGATCGTCCACCGCCAGCCCTTCCCGGGCCCGGGCCTGGGCATCCGCATCGTCGGCGAGGTCAACAAGGAGCGCCTGGACCTGCTGCGCGAGGCCGACGCCATCGCCCGCGAGGAGCTGACCGCCGCCGGTCTGGACCGGGACATCTGGCAGTGCCCGGTGGTCCTGCTCGCCGACGTCCGCTCGGTCGGCGTCCAGGGCGACGGCCGCACCTACGGCCACCCGATCGTGCTGCGCCCGGTCTCCTCGGAGGACGCGATGACGGCCGACTGGTCGCGGCTGCCGTACGACGTGCTGTCGCGGATCTCGACCCGCATCACGAACGAGGTCGACCAGGTCAACCGGGTGGTGCTCGACATCACCAGCAAGCCGCCCGGCACCATCGAGTGGGAGTGATCGCCGCACTCCCTCCGGGTCGGATGGTCATCTGATCGTCAAACGCTGACGCCGTCGCTCATTCGTTTGAGTGGCGGCGTCGGTGTTCGGGCTGGGTACTCTGACCGCAGAGGCGAGACTCCGTCCCATGGGAGCAATCATGAGCGCCGCACGCGAGTACGAGCTGGACGAGCAGTACGGGCAGTGCGAGTGGCCCCGCCCGCCGCAGGGCGGCTGGACGGCGGACGATCTCGACCGGCTTCCGAATCTTCCTCCGCACACGGAGCTGATCGACGGGAGTCTCGTCTTCATGAGTCCACAGACCGCATTCCACTCACGTGCCATGCGGCTATCCGAGTTCGCCCTGCTGGACCAGGCATCGGATGCGTTGGACGTCATGCGGGAGATGACAGTCAAGCTGGACGACATCAACCGCCTGGAACCCGATGTCCTGGTCCTTCGGGCCGGTGCGGATGCCGGGCCCCGCGACACCTTTTACAGGGCAGAGGACGTTGTGCTGGCCATCGAAGTGGTTTCGCTGGACTCCAAGGCGCGTGACCGTGAGGTCAAGCCGCGCAAGTACGCCGGTGCGGGTGTGCCGCATTTCTGGCGGGTGGAGGACGACTGCGGCCTCCCCGTGGTCTACGTCTATGAGCTCGATCCCGCTGTTAAGGCGTACCAACCCGCCGGCATCTACCACGACAAGCTCACCCTGACTGTTCCGTTCCCCATCGAGATCGACCTCACCGCGATCAATCGCCGTAGGCCCTGACTCTGGCCTCCTGCGATACCCAGAGGTAGCTTCCGCTTCAGCACCCCCGAGGAGCGGAGCCGCCGATGACGGACCAGCCGCAGACCCCCACCCCGATACCGACCGACCAGCTGCGGTTCACCATGCCCCCGCAGCACGCCTCGCCCCACGACGAGCGCCGCTATCGCAAGGAGCGGCTGGCGGCGGCGCTGCGCCTGTTCGGGCGGTTCGGGTACGAAGAGGGGGTCGCGGGGCACATCACCGTGCGGGACCCGGAATTCACCGACTGCTACTGGGTGAACCCTTTCGGCGTGCCCTTCGGCCATATCACCGTGAGCGATCTGCTCCTCGTCAATCAGGCGGGCCAGGTGGTGGAGGGGCGCGCCCACGTCAACCAGGCGGCCTTCGTCGTTCACTCGTCCGTGCATCAGGCGCGGCCGGACGTCGTGGCCGTCGCGCACAGCCGCTCGGTGCACGGCCGCGCGCTGGCCGCGCTCGGCGAGCCGCTGGAGCCGATCACCCAGGAGGTCTGCGCGTTCTTCGACGACCACGCGGTCTACGGGGGCACCACGGGCGTCGTCGTGGACGAGGAGGAGGGGCGCGCGATCGCCGCCGCGCTCGGCGGGTACAAGGCCCTCATCCTGCGCAATCGCGGTCTGCTGACGGTCGGGGACTCGGTCGACGCGGCCGCGTGGTGGTTCATCACGATGGAGCGGGCCGCCCAGGTGCAGCTCACCGCGAAGGCGTCGGGCAAGCCGGTGCCCATCGACTACGGCGACGCGATGCGGACCCGTGAGCAGCTGGGAAACGATCTTGTGGCCTGGATCAACTATCAACCTCTGTATCTGCAGATCACCCGCGATGAGCCGGACCTGCTGAGCTGACACCCTCCGCGGTGCGGCACAATCCCCTCTCAACACCTGGCAGTTGGGCGGTGCCGCGCGAACCCGCGGTCCCGTACGGAACGAGTGAACGACGGAGCGACCCGCGTGGCGGTGGAGACGGCGGAGAACGCCACGACGGCAGAAGGACAGCACCCCCATGGGCATCCCCACGGCCACACGGGCTGTGAATGCTCTCAGGGGGCCCGTGAGGGCCATCGACGGGCCGTGGCCGCGTTCGTGGCCCTGCGGGAGCGTTTCGCGGCCGGAGAGGGCCTTCCAGCGGCTCTCGTCCACTCGGCAGGGGCGTCCCGGCAGTGGGTCTCGGACGAGCTGTCCCAGGCGGCCCGTTCGGTCGCCGACAGCGGCCGCGCCGAGACCTCGGCATGGCGGCACCGGGTCTGGCGGCGCACCGTGTTCGTGGTGTGGGGCGCGGTCGGGGCGCTGCTGATCGGCCAGTTGGCCACGGCGATCGGCGCGGGCTGGTCGGTCGCGCGGACGGCCGGGCTCACCGCCGCCGTGCTCACCGCCGCGCTGCTGACCCTCACCGCCCGGCTGCACCGTGCGGACGGCGGGCCGCTCGCCCCGCTCGTCGGTGAGGACAACCGCCTCTCCACCTCCCGCGCCGTCGCCGCCGCCTGGCTGCTGATCGCGGTCTTCGCGGTGCTGGTGCTCGGCGTCGAGCTGGCCGTGGCCCCCGGCGACCGGCAGCGGCTGACCGACGGGCTGGCCCTCGACCGTGCCGCCGGGCTCCTTACGGTCGCCGCGTTGACGTGTGTGACCGCGGTGTTGGCACGGCTCTTCGTGGCGGCCCGGGTGCGGGCGCAGCGGCTGCAGAAGGTGCGGGCGGTGCGCCCGCGCGCCGCCGATCTGCTGACCGACGACGCGGGCCGCGGCAGCTTCGCCGATGTGCAGTACGTCGTCGTCCACACCGCGGTCCTCGCCTGCACCGCCGTCCGCCTCGGCCGCGAGCCGTGGCGGCTGCCCGATGTGCCGTGGGGCCTGGCGCTGCTGGCGGCCGTATCGGTGGTGATGTACCTGACCGGGAAGTACGCGGAGGGCGGCCGGCCGACCGTGCTGTCCGTCGTACGGGTCCGCCCGGAGGAGGGCGCCATCGACCGCGACGCCCCGATCCGCACCGGCGACGACATCGAGATCCGCGGCAGCGGCTTCGTCCCGCCGGGCGCCCAGGGCCCGGACCTGCTGGCCAAGTTGGTCGTCCGCATCGGCACGGTGCACGTCCATGTGCCGCTGGTCCCGGTCGCCGGCGGCTTCAGCAGCCCGACCGACACCGCCCTCACGGTGCCGGTCCCGGTGGACGTGGAACCGGGCCGGGTGGATGTACAGGTCGTGACGGCCTCGGGCGCGGAGACCAACCCCTATCCCATCGATGTCATGGACTGAGTCGTTCCGGCCTGCCGCTCCGTATGGTTTTGTCGAACGCGCAACGAAGTAGCGGCGCGACGGGAGAGGCGGGCGGCATGAGACACGCGGATCGTATGGCCGGTTCGGGCACGGCGGGCAGCGGCGGCAGCGTGCACGGGGTGAGCGGCGTGAGCGGCATAGGCGGGCAGCAGCCCGTGGGAATTCGGGCCACGGCCGCCCGTTACGCGCTGCTGCCACTGCGGATCTTCCTCGGCGTCACCTTCGTCTACGCCGGGATCGACAAACTCACCGACTCGGCCTTCCTGTCCGACTCGGGCACCGGCTCGATCGGCGAGCTGATGCGTCAGGTGCGGGACAGCTCGGCCCTGCCGTGGATGGTCGACCAGGCCCTCAAGGACCCCACCGCCTTCGGCTACGCCATGGCCTACGGCGAACTGGCCGTCGGCCTCGGCATCCTGGTGGGCCTTCTCTCCCGCCTGGCCGCCTTCGGTGGCGCGCTGATCTCCCTGAGCCTGTGGCTCACGGTCAGTTGGCAGTCGGATCCCTACTACTACGGCAACGACCTGGCCTATCTGATGGCGTGGCTGCCGCTGGTGCTGGCCGGTGCGCCGTATCTCTCCCTGGACGTCGTCATCTCCAGGCGCCGTCGCCGGCAGGGCTCGCAGCTCTTCATGTAGGGCGTGACGCTTCATGCGGGGCATGGCGCTTTACGTGGGGCATGGCGCTTCACGTGGGGCATGGCGCTTCACGCAGGACGTGGCCGGGGCCCCGGGCCCCGGCCCGTCAGCCGAGGATGCGGAAGCCGTCCCGGACCTCGTCGAAGATCGGCCGAGTGGTGCCCCAGTCCGCGTCCGGGCCGCTCAGGTAGATCGCGTACTCCTTCTCGCCCTCCTTGCCGAAGCCGAGGTCGATCGCGCGGTACATCCGGACCTCGCCGCGGAATTTGAACTCCCAGATGGCGGCCGGCAAGCCCTGGTACTTCGTCTCCTGCAGCCGCAACCGCTGGTAGATCGGGTACTCCTTCTTGTCCTTGAACCCGACCTCGAGGTCCTCGAAGTGCTGGACCTGGTCGCCGGAGGCGAAGTCCAGGACGTTGATCCGCAGGCCGACCAGCCCGTTGGGGTCGAGGTAGCGGACCTCCTGGGTGCGGTCGACCGTGTTGCCGTCGGGGTCGGACTTCTCCTGGCGGGACCAGCCGTCGGGGATGGGCAGCGAGAAGCCGAACTTCTTCTCGGTGACGATGTGGTAGCCGGACGGCGGGGTGTACGGCTTGTTCGCGGCGGACGACGGCGTGCCCGTGGCGGAGGACTGACCTCCGCCGTTCTTCTTGCCGTTGTCGTGGTCCAAGCCGAACAGATAGACGCCGCCCGCCACGGTCACGACCGCCAGGGAGGCCGCCACGGCCGTCCGTACCGCCTTACGGCTGTTGCGCGCCGGAGCGGACGGGGGCATGGGCGTCGGGGTCGTCATGGACGGCGTCGACGCGGTGAACGGCGTGGACGTGGGCGGGGTGTGCTGCTGGCCGGGGATGTTCGCGGTGCCCGAGGTGTGCTGCGGGCCCGGCGTGTTCCCGGTGCCCGGCGGGGTGTGGTGCGGAAGGCGGGGGTCCGAGGGGTGCGGAGTGCTCGGCGTGTGCGGCGCGCTGGGCGTGTGCGGCGTGCTCGGCGTGTGGGTCGTGTGTGAATACGGGGTCGATGTCGTGGGCGGGTTCGGCGAGGCGGGCGATGTGGTGCTCGTGGTCCCGCCCGTGGCCGCGCCGGGCTCCCGTCGCGTCGACAGATTCATGGTCGCGTCGATCGGCGGCGTCGAGAGCGATGTCGTCTCCGCCTCCGCCGCCGGCATCCGCAGCGCCTGTTCGGTCTCCTCCGCCGAGGGCCGCAGCTCCGGCTCCTTCGCCAGCAGGCGCTCGATCAGCGGACCCAGCGCCCCCGCCTGTTTGGGCGGGTCCAGCGGATCGACGGCGATCGCGTAACCCGTCTCGATGGCCGTGGCCTTGCGGAACGGCGGCCGCCCCTCGACCGCCTGGTAGAGCGTCGCCCCCAGCGCCCAGAGGTCCGACGCGGGGCCGGGCTTGCGGCCCCTGACCCGCTCGGGCGCGATGTAGTCGATGGAGCCGACGACCTCGCCGGTCTTGGTCAGTGTCGAGGTGCCGGTGGCCATCGCGATGCCGAAGTCCGTGAGCACGACCCGGCCTTCGGGGCCGAGCAGCACATTGCCGGGCTTGACGTCCCGGTGCAGCACCCCGGCCGCGTGCGCGGCGCGCAGGGCGGCGACCATGCCGCGGCCGATGCGGGCGGCCTCGTCGGGGGCGACCCGTCCGCCGTTCTTCAGCAGGTCGGCGAGGGTCGTGGAGGGCACGTACTCCATGACGATGCACGGCAGTCCGTAGTGGTCCACCACGTCATGGACCACGACCACATTGGGGTGGGTGATGCGGGCCGCGCTGCGCGCCTCGCGACGGGTGCGTTCGTGCAGCGTCGTCAGCTCGTCCTCGGCGAGGTGCGGAGAGACGTAGAGCTGCTTGACCGCCACCTGGCGGCCCAGCAGTTCATCCTCCGCGCGCCACACCGTGCCCATGCCGCCCCGGCCGATCTTCTCGACCAGGCGGTAACGTCCGGCTATCAGGTGGCCTTCGTCCGACACCGCTGTCCCCTCCCACACGTTCGATGCGACACGATAGCCGCCGTGACCCTTGGGGGGATCTCAGGGAAGACCTAGGGGCATGCCGGATGTCGCGGGTACGGCCCTGTTGTCACCATGGAGGCATGACCGAAGCACCCACCGTGGCGGACGAGGCCGACGCCGCCTCCGGTTCCCGCCCGTCACCGACGCCACTGCGGCGCAGTCGTGACCATAAGGTGATCTCGGGGGTGTGCGGAGGGCTCGGCCGCTACTGCGATCTGGACCCGGTGATCTTCCGGGTGGTGCTGTCGGTGCTGGGCGTCGCGGGCGGCCTCGGCCTGATCGTGTACGGCTTCTGCTGGCTGCTGATCCCGTTCCACGGCGAGGACGAGAACGAGGGGCGCAGGCTGCTCTCGGGGCGGGTCGAGGGGCCGGGGCTGACGGCGGTGCTGGTGGCGCTGGTGGGCTGCGGGCTGTTCCTGTCGATGCTCAACAACGGCGGCGTCATGTACTTCTCGTTCATGCTCACCCTCGCGGCGGCCGGTGCGGGCTACTGGTCGCACCACCGCCGCCAGGCGGTGAGCGTGGGCGCGGTGGACCCGGCCACGGCCCAGGCGGTCGCCGACGCGCCGCCCGAGACCAAGGCCCCGCCCACGCGCGGCGGCCCCGCCCCGTCCTGGTGGCGCGACCCGATCGTCAAGGACGGCACGACCGGGCCGCTCGGCTTCGCCGCGGGGTCAGGTGCCGGATCGCGTACCGGCTATCTGTGGGGGCCGGACGACGGCCCGTACGACAAGGCGGAGGCGAAGACGGAGCGGGCCCGCCGGGTGCGGGACCGGGCGTCGATCGGCGGCTGGGCCTTCCTGGTGGCGGTCGCCGCGGCCGTGGTGGGGGCGCGGGCGGGGTGGTCCTCCCAGCCGCTGGGCACCAGCCTCGAGATCGGGTTCGCCTGCGCGCTGGGCGTCTTCGGGCTGGCCCTCGTCATCAGCTCCCGCTGGGGCCGCGCCGGCGGCGGCACGGTGTTCCTCGCGCTCCTTACGAGCGGGCTGCTGGCGGGCGCGGCGGCCCTCCCCGATTCCGTCACCCCCGACTGGGCCCGCCGCACCTGGGCCCCGACCTCCGTCAGCTCCCTGCGCGACGGCTATGAGCTGGGCGGCGGCGTCGCCGAGTTGAAGCTGGACCGCCTGCCCCTGGAGGCGGGCGGCACCGTCTCCAGCGGGGTGGAGATGGGCGCGGGCAAGCTGGCCGTGACGGTTCCGCGCGACGCCCGGGTGAAGCTGGACATCGAGGTCGGGATCGGCGACATCTGGCTTCCGGGCGAGAAGACGAACAACGTCGACATCGGGCCGGGCCGGGAGCGGAAGCTCACCCTGGGCCCGGCGGGCGGCGGTAAGGCCGAGGGCACGGTCTTGCTGAAGCTGGAGCTGGGGCTGGGCACCGTGGAGGTGAAGCGATCATGAGGCATCAGTCATTCGGTCATTCATTCGGTCGTTCGTTCGACCACTCGCTCGGTCACTCGGCCCCCGACCGGACCCGCCATGCGTTCGAGCCGGGCAAGCTGGTGGCCGGCCTGGTGATCCTGGGCGTGGCCGCCGCGTACGGGATGGACGCGGCCGGAGAGTGGGACGTCCGCCCGGAGATCGTCCTCCCGGCGCTCCTGGGCGGCCTGTGCGTGGCGGCCCTGACCTCGGCCCTCACCTACGCCCTCCGTCGCCGGTCGCGGCGTGCGACCCCTGAGGAGGGTGTAGCCGAGAGCGGGGGCTGAGGCGCCTGTGGGGGCGGTGGCCGGGCGCGTGTGTGGGCGTGTGGGGATGTGTGTGGGTATATGAGGTGTATGTGGATGTCTTGAGGGGGGCCGCGGGGCGGGACCCCGGGCGCCGGGGTCGGGGCCCCGGGGAGGGACCCCGGGCGCCGGGTCGGGGACCCGGGGAGGGACCCCGGGCGCCGGGTCGGGGAACGATCAGGGGCGACCCTGATGCCCACTGTCGGCCGGACGTGTGACGATCGAGCCATGACCGCCGCCGTGCCCCCTACGACCCCCGAGCCGCCCCCGCGCAAGCTCTACCGCAGTGCCGAAGGCCGCCTCCTCGGCGGTGTGGCGCGGGGGCTCGCGGGGCATCTCGGGCTTCCGGTCCTGTGGGTGCGGATCGTCTTCGTCGCGTTGGTCATGGCGGAGGGGTTCGGCGCGCTCGTCTACGCGCTCTTCTGGTTCATCGTCCCGCTCGGCGTCGGCGGCGTGGAGACGATGACCACCCGCCCGCTGACCACCGTGGGCCCCGACGGCCGCCGCCGGATCCTGGCCCGCAGGCCGGAGCGGGGCCAGATCATCGCGCTGGTCGCCCTCTGCGTCGGCATGGGCGTCTTCATCCAGGGCTTCCACCTCGGCCGCGCCAACACCTACATCTGGCCGCTCCTCCTCATCGGCGCGGGCGTCGCCCTCTTCTGGCGCCAGGCGGACAACGCGCGCCGCGCCCAGTGGGTCGAGCTCAGCCGCAGCAAGCGGGTCCTGCCCCTGGCCCGTGGCGCCACGGGGGTCGTGCTGGTGGCGGCCGGGGTGTCCGGGATCGTCGTCCTGCAGGGTTCGGCCAAGCATCTGGGGGCCGTGCTGCAGGCGGCCCTGGCCGTTCTCGTCGGCATCGCGCTGCTGGTGGGCCCGTATGTGGTGCGGATGACGCAGGACCTCTCCGAGGAACGGCTGATGCGCATCCGCGCGCAGGAGCGGGCCGAGGTGGCGGCCCATGTCCATGACTCCGTGCTGCACACCCTCACCCTGATCCAGCGGAACGCGGAGGAGCCCCGCGAGGTGGCCCGGCTCGCCCGCGCCCAGGAGCGGGAGCTGCGCGCGTGGCTCTACCGGCCGGAGGGCACCGGCAAGGACGAGGCCGAGGAGCCGGACACCCTCGCGGAGGCGGTGAAGAAGACGGCGGCGGAGGTCGAGGACCACCACGGCGTCCCGATCGAGGTGGTGGTGGTCGGCGACTGCCCGCTGGACGAGAGACTGGGGGCGCAGCTACAGGCGGCGCGCGAGGCGATGGTCAACGCGGCCAAGTACGGTGGCGACGGCGGGGCCGTCCAGGTCTTCGCCGAGGTCGAGGGGGCCACGGTGTTCATCTCCGTGCGCGACCGCGGCCCCGGCTTCGACGTGGACGCGGTGCCGGAGGACCGGATGGGCGTACGCGAGTCGATCATCGGCCGGATGCAGCGGAACGGCGGCACGGCCCGGCTGAGATCAGCGCCGGACGGGGGCACGGAAGTGGAGCTGGAGATGGAGAGGGCGGCGACGACATGACCGACGCGAATGGCCTGCCGGCCGGTAACCGAGGCGGCGAGGGGGGCTCTGCCGCGCCAGGTGGCCTCCCGGCTTTCGGGGGCAGCTCGGCCTTCGGCGGATCTCGTGCCATGGGGGCCTCGGGTGGCGTGTCCATGGCGGGTGGCGCCGCCGCGGCGGGCGGTGTCCCCACGGGGGGCGGAGCTTTCGCGGCGGGTGGCGTTCCCGTGCCCGGCGCCGTTCCCGTGCCCGGTGCCGTTCCCGCGCCCGGTCCGGCCGGGGCCGGAGGCGCCGGGGCCGACGACGCCGCCGTGCCGCGCCGCGTGCGCGTCGTCCTCGTCGACGACCACCGGATGTTCCGTACCGGGGTGCAGGCCGAGATCGGGGAGACGGCCCGGACCGGCGTCGAGGTGGTCGGCGAGGCCGCCGACGTCGACCAGGCCGTGACCGTGATCACCGCGACCCGCCCCGAGGTCGTGCTGCTCGACGTCCACCTCCCCGGCGGGGGCGGCGTCGAGGTGCTGCGCCGCAGCGCCTCCCTGATGGCCGACCAGGAGCGCCCGGTGCGCTTCCTCGCGCTCTCCGTCTCGGACGCCGCCGAGGACGTCATCGGGGTCATCCGCGGCGGCGCCCGCGGCTATGTGACCAAGACCATCACCGGCACGGACCTCGTCGACGCGATCTTCCGGGTCTCCGAGGGCGACGCGGTCTTCTCGCCGCGCCTCGCCGGTTTCGTCCTCGACGCCTTCGCCTCCACCGACGCCCCGCCCGTGGACGAGGACCTGGACCGGCTCACCCAGCGCGAGCGCGAGGTGCTGCGCCTCATCGCGCGCGGTTACGCCTACAAGGAGATCGCCAAGCAGCTGTTCATCTCGGTGAAGACGGTCGAGAGCCATGTCTCGGCGGTGCTGCGCAAGCTCCAGCTCTCCAACCGCCATGAGCTGACCCGCTGGGCGACGGCCCGCCGCCTGGTCTGAGCGGGAAACGGAAGCGGACGGCGGCCGCTCAGCCCGGCACCTCCATGCGCTGCGTGCCGATCACCGACAGCAGCCGCAGGGCCTCCTCGGACGGTGAGCCGGGGTCGGCGGTGTAGATGACGACCCGCTGATCCCGGTCGGCGATGTCCAGCACATCGCAGTTGACGGAGACGGGCCCGACGAGCGGATGGCGGAACGTCTTGCACAGGGTGGGCCGGGCGCACACGTCATGGGAGTCCCACAGCCGGGCGAACTCCTCGCTCCCGGCGTGCAACTCCGCCACCAGCTCGGTCAGCTCGGGGTCGTCGGAGTAGCGGGCGGTCGCGGCGCGCAGATTCTCGGCCGTGGCCCGCGCGAACTCCCCCGCGTCCGTCACCCCGTACAGCCGCCGCTCGTCCTGGTGCGGGCCGAGGAACGCGCGGCGGGCCAGGTTGCGGTCCCGGCGCGAGAGGGCGGAGAAGTCCTCCATCAGCGCGGCGGCCAGGTCGTTCCACCCGATCACCTCGTACATCGCGGAGACCACGATCGCCGCCGCGTTCGGCAACCGCCGCAGCAGATCCACGATGCTCTGCCGCACCTCCCGCGGGGGCCCGGCCGCGGGGCCCGGCGGGGCGCCCGCGAGATGGTGGAGATGGGTGCGCTCGGCGTCCGACAGGCGCAGGGCCCGGGCCAGCCCGGTCAGCACCTCGCGGGACGGACGCGGGGCGCGGGCCTGCTCCAGCCGCGTGTAGTACTCGGTGGAGATGAACGCCAGCTGCGCCACCTCCTCGCGCCGCAGCCCCGGGGTGCGGCGCCGGGTCCCGGCGGGCAGCCCCACATCGGCGGGGGTGATCCGCTCGCGCCGGCTGCGCAGGAAGGCCGCCAGTTCTCGTCTGTCCACGCCTTCAGTGTGCGGCGCGGCGGTGGGCGCAACCAGGTACCGCCTGTGCCTGGCTGGGCTCCGGCGCCCCGCAGCAGGCTCGTCACCATGGACAACACACCGAACACCACCCTCGACCCCTCGACCCCCGCCGCGGCCGGCGGCCTGCTGGCCGGCAAGGTCGCCTTCATCACCGGCGCCGGGCGCGGCATCGGCGCCGCCGCGGCGCGCCTCTTCGCCCGGGAGGGCGCCCGGGTGCTGCTGGCGGCCCGTACGGAGGCAGAGCTGAAAGCCGTCACCGAGGAGGTCCGGGCGGCCGGTGGCACCGCGGACCACGTGGTGTGCGACCTGGCCGACGCGGCGAGCGTCCGCGCCGCGGTCGACCGGGCCGTGGAGCTGTACGGCCGGCTCGACGTGGCCTTCAACAACGGCGCGACGGGCCAGCAGCCGGGCCCGATGGACCAGTTGCCGGAGGCCGACTTCGACCACGTCTACGCGGTCAACCTCCGGGGCCCCTGGCTGGCCATGAACGCCGAGATCGCGGCCATCCGCGCCACCGCCGGAACGGGCGCCATCGTCAACAACACCAGCGTCGGCAGCCTCAGTGGCAACCCCGAACTCCCCGCGTACGGTGCCGCGAAGCGCGCCGTCAACAGCCTCACCGAGTCCGCCGCCATCACCTACGGCCCGGAGGGCATCCGCGTCAACGCCATCGCGCCCGGGGCCACGCTCACCGAGATGATCCGCGAATGGGAGGCCAAATCCCCCGGCGTCGTCGAGCGGATCACCACCCACGCCCCGCTGCGCCGCGCCGCCGACCCGGACGAGATCGCCCAGGCCGCGGCCTGGCTCCTCAGCGACCGGGCCTCGTATGTGACCGGCGTGGTCCTCCCCGTGGACGGCGGTGCCCGGGCCTGAGCCCGCCGGCACCGCCCGGCCGGGTGCGGCAGCCCGCCCGGGCCGCACCCGGATGGGCCTCATCCGATGCCGAACTCCGGCTCGACCCCCGTCAGGTCGCGGCTCGCCGACCACAGGCGGGCCGCGACCTGCGCATCCGCCAGATGACCGCGGACGGGCCGGAGCCGGGGGGTGCCGCGGAGGCCGAAGATCCTCGGGGCCCACAGCTGGCCGCCGGTGACGGACGGGTCGAGGACCGCCCGTACGGCTGGCCAGGCGGCCGCCTCCTTGCCCTGCACGAGGATTCCGGCGGGCAGCCCGCGCAGCCTTTCGCCGGTCGTGGGGGCGTGGAGGGGCGGGCGGGGCGGGGTGAGGGAGTCGAGCGCGCCACCGGGGTGGGTGACCACGCTCCGCACTGTGCTGCCGGCCGTCCTCAGACGGCGGTCGAGTTCGAATCCGAAGAGCATCTGGGCCAGTTTCGACCGTCCATAGGTGCGGTCCGGCCGGTAGTCCCGGGTGCTTGAGAGGTCGTCCAGGTCCAGCCGCTCGGAGG
Organism: Streptomyces sp. AgN23; assembly: GCF_001598115.1. NCBI lineage: Bacteria > Bacillati > Actinomycetota > Actinomycetes > Kitasatosporales > Streptomycetaceae > Streptomyces > Streptomyces sp. AgN23. Next base: position 4,838,290 of record NZ_CP007153.1, on the reverse strand, counting down.
TGGCCGCGAAGCTGCCCGTGGTGACGACCCGGCACTCGGACGCGGCCGCCAGCAGCGGTGCCAGCCAGTGGGTCAGCGCGAAGTGCCCGAGGTGGTTGATCCCGAACATCGCCTCATGGCCGTCCCCGGTCTCACGGCGGTCCGGCTGGTCGAACTTCACCCCGGCGTTGTGGACGACCGCGTCCAGACGGTCCGAACGCAGCGCTTCCGCGGAGGCTTTGAGCGAGGCGAGGTCGGCGAGGTCCAGCCGGATATGGCGCACCCGGGCGTCGGGGACCCGGGAGCGGATCGAGGTCGCGGCGGTGTCCGCCTTGTCCGCGTCCCGACTGCCCAGGACGACGGTGGCTCCCGTACTGGCGAGCTGTTCGGCGACGAAGTACCCGATCCCCGCGTTGCCGCCGGTCACCAGAAAGGTCTTTCCGTCGGCACGCGGCAGCCGATGGACATCCCATGGCACGGACGGGGCTTCGGACGGGGCTTCGGAGGCGGCGGCGGAAGGCATACGGGGGGCTCCTGGCGTTCGTGAGGGGCGGCGGGCCGGTGACCGAATGTGGCTGTCGCGGCCACATGCCAGCCTTACGGCAGCGACCGACGCCCCACCGACAGAGCGCCGTCCAACGGCGGCACTCGTCGACAGGCCCCCGTCAGCCGCCACCCTCCCGCCGACAAGTCCGGCCTGGGATGGCTGCACCGGTGGGACGGCTGCACCGGTGGGACGGCTACGCCGGGCGGGCCGCTCCCGCGAAGGGCATGTCGGCGACGGAGGCCACCCGGACGGGGGCGCCCGGGCGCGGGGCGTGGATGATGCGGCCGTCGCCGATGTAGAGGCCCACATGGCTGACGCCGGAGTAGAAGAAGACCAGGTCGCCCGGGGCCAGTTGATCGCGTGTGACGCGGCGGCCGGCGTTGATCTGGGTGTAGGTGGTGCGGGGCAGGGCGACCCCGGCGGCGCGCCAGGCGGCCTGTGTGAGCCCTGAGCAGTCATAGCCGTGGGGGCCGGTGGCGCCCCAGACGTACGGCTTGCCGAGGGCCGCGTAGGCGTAGGAGACGGCGCGGGCGGCACGGCCCGTGATGGGGGAGCCGGTGCCGTCGGCATGGGCCTTGTCGCCGTCCCGCGCCGCCAGCAGGCGCTGCCGCTGCGCGAGGGTCAGCCGGTCGAGGAGGCGATCGGCGGCGGCGAGTCTTTGCTGGACGGTCCGCTTGTGGTGGGCGGCCGCCGTCTGGGAGGCGCGCAGAGCGGCGAGGCGGTCGGCCGCCTCGCCGCGGACCTGGCGTAATTTCCGCTCCTGACGGCCGACGGAGGCGATCAGTGCGGCCTGGCGGCTCCCCGCGCGCTCGGCGAGCGAGGCGCGCTGAAGGTACTGGCCGGGGGAGGAGGACAGGGCGAGCTGGAGGGCCGGGGCGATCGTCCCCGAGCGGTACTGGGCGGTGGCGAAGGCGCCGAGGGCGTTGCGTGCGGTGTTGAGCCGGGTGGTGCGGCGGGCGGCCTGGTCGCGCAGCGCGTCCAGCGCCTCACGGGCCTGGTCGGCCTTGTCCTTCGCGCCGTTGTACCGCTCGGTGGCCTCCTCGGCCTGCCGCTGGTACTCATCGACCTTCGCCTTCACCTGCGCGGGGGTGAGGCGGTTCTCGGCGACCCCGGTGCCGTCGAGGAGGGTGGCGGACGCGGCGCCGGTGAGGGCGAGGAGCGCGGCCGCGCGGGCGGTGCTGCTGGTGAGCGAGCGCTGCTTGGGCTTCCTGTGCGACGCCACTGCGGCGGTTCACCTGGTCTTTCTTGGGCATTCCAGGATATTCCGCTGATCCTGGACCCTCGTGGGGAGCGGACGGACAGGTGGCAGTCCGCCGTGAGGCGGGGACCCTCGGTTGACGGGAGGCGAACTGCCACCTGGAGGAGGAAGTTAGGCCGAAAACCGGGGGTCGTGCGGGGGGTTGAACGGGAGTGCACGGATTTCGTCGCTCCCGTGACGGCGGCTGATCGCCCGGCGAGTGGGGTGGTCGGGAGTGTGGGGCGGTCGTGACCGAAGTGTCGATAGGGGCCCACCCGAGTGCCGGGTGATGATATGCGCGCGGTTAGTCTCCGGAGTCATGGACGTACTCATTCACGTGTTCGTCGGCCTGCATATCGTCGGCATCGGCGCGCTGCTCGGCGGCTTCTTCTCACAGCTCAAGGCGATGGGCGCGGGCATGGCCCGGATGACCCCGGCGATGCTGCACGGCGCGCTGACCATGCTGGTGACCGGCGCGGCGCTGGTCGGGCTCAATCAGGCCGACGACAACGGCGTCAACAACATCAAGATCGGTGTGAAGCTGGCGCTGCTGATCGTGGTCCTCGGCCTGGTGTACGTGAAGCGCGACGAGGAGAAGGTAGAGTCTGCCGCCTTCGGCGCGGTGGGCGCCTTGACAACGGCAAACATTTTCATCGCCGTGCTGTGGACCTGACGAGCTGATCATCTGAGGTGATCGCCAGACAATTCCGACACCTTTTCGACGCGATCCTGAGGCAACCGTTTGCACTCGCGAGCTGTCTTGATAAAGAGCGAGGCAGTCGAGAGGAGTGGCCATGGGGGCAGTGGGGGCAGTCAGAAGCAGGCACGGTGGGCGTGGCCGGCGCGCGGGCCTCGTGCTGGGGCTGGCAGGGATGACGGTGCCGCTGGCGGTCGCCGTCGCCGGTCCGGCGCAGGCCCAGGCACGGCCGCTGGGCAGGTCGGCCGGATCGGTGACACCGGCGACCATGGCCGCGTCATCGTGTACGACCAGCGTGGGGCCGTACCAGAGGCAGGCCGAGCGGTTCCTGGGCCGCCCCGTGGACGGGCGGCAGTCGCGGGCGGACTGTCTCGCGATCCAGAAGTTCCAGGTCAACCACGGCATCAGCCCGACGATCGGCTACGCGGGCCCGATCACCTGGGGCGTGATGAGCCTGATCAACACCCAGAAGGCCGCCGGACACAACCCGAACGCGGCGAAGAAGTGCCCGACCGACAAGGGCCGCATCGCCTGCGTCGACCTCACCCGGCAGCTCAGCTGGATCCAGGACGGCTCGCGTCTGGTCTACGGACCGGTGCCGGTGCGGTCCGGGCGGAACGGCTTCGAGACCCGCACGGGGCTGAAGAAGATCTACTGGCGGAACATCGACCACTGGTCGACGCTCTACAAGGTCGCCATGCCCTACAGCCAGTTCTTCGACGGCGGTCAGGCGTTCCACTCGATCGCCGGGAGCGTATGGTCCCCGCCCGGCTCCCACGGCTGCGTCAATATGCGCACGGGCGAGGCCAAGAAGTACTGGAGCCTGCTGAAGAACGGCGACGACGTGTACGTCTACGGGCGCAAGCCCGGCACCTGAGCCGATGAGGTGACGGGTGCCGCTGCCCGGGGCCCCGGCCCCGGGCAGCGGCATACCAGGGGCCCGCAGGGCCCCCCGCGCCCTACGCGGGCCGCACGCTCCCGTAGATCGGCATCTCGGTGATCGGCGCCTTCTTCACCACATCGCCCGGCTTCGGCGCGTGGATCATCATCCCGTCGCCGATGTAGAGGCCGACATGGCTGATGTCGTCGTAGAAGAAGACCAGATCGCCCGGCTGGAGTTCGGACGTCGAGACGCGCGTACCGGCCTTCACCTGGTCCCAGGTGGTGCGCGGCAGCGAGATCCCGGCCGTCTTCCACGCCGCCTGCGTCAGCCCTGAGCAGTCGAAGGAGCTGGGGCCGGTCGCGCCCCAGACATACGGCTTGCCGAGCTGCGACTTCGCGAAGGCGATGGCCTGGGCCGCCTTGGAGCTGTTGGCCGGGGCCGAGGGCGTCGTCGAACCGGAGTCGCCGTCTGCGTTCTGCTGCTCCTGCTGCTTCTTGCGCGCGGCCTCCTGGCGCTGCTTCTCGGCGAGCGCGGCCGCCTTGCGGCGGGCCTCTTCCGCCTTCTTCTTCTCGATCGCCGCCAGTCGCGCCTTCTCCTCGGCGGTCAGATTCGCCAGCAGCCGCCGGGCCTCGGTCAGCTTGTCCTGGACGGTCTTCTTCTGGGTCTTCAGCTGCTTCTGCGACGCGGTCAGCGAGGCGAGGCTCTCGCTGGCCTTACCGCGCTCCTTGGCGGCGCTCGCCTGCTGCTTCTGGAAGTCGTCGACGGCCTGCTTCTGCCGACCGGTCAGCCGGTCGATCAGATGTGACTGGTCGAAGACGTCCTGCGGATCGTTGGAGAACAGCAGGGTCGCGGCGGAGCGGGCCATTCCGCCGTCCCGGTACTGGGCGGCGGCGTAGGCGCCGAGCGTGCGCCGCGCCTCGTTGAGCTTCTCGGTGCGCTCGGCGACGGAGTCCAGCAGCTTGTCGACCTTGCCCCGCTGCTGATCGGCCCGCTCCTTCGCGGCGTTGTAGCGCTGGGTGGCGCTCTCCGCCTGGTGGTAGAGGGTGTCGACCTTCTCCTTGACCTTCTCGATCGACGGGGCGGCCGGCTTGGGGTCGCCCGGCGCGGCGTTGGCCGTCTGGGAGAGGAGGGTGACGGATGCGAGAGCGGCCGTGGTGAACCCGACGGCCGTACGGCGGCCGTGACCGGTGAGCGGGGCCGGTATCCGGCTCCGCGGCTTGCGGTGCGACGCCAAGGGAGGCGACTCCTTCCGTGGACCGCCTACCGGGTTAGCTGTCGGGTTCGGGCGGTACGGAAGGTTGCCCTACGGCCGTGTCCGGGCGGCACCTGCGTGCCACGCCGTTCGGGCCGATTCACCCCGGTGTTGCGTTGTCGGGTCCCCGGCTCCGGGCGCCTTGTGGCGGTGCCGGACTCGGCGGAGGCAGCCCGTGCCGACGTGGTTCGCCGACGGATCTTCCGGGCCGCCTGACGCAGGACGGTAGCCAACACGTGGGGCTCCTGTGAAGACTGGTGGCCGTTTTGCCCGAAACCGTTTCGTGATGTTCGGGCATCGGCTGTCAGTGGGGCGGCCTAGACTCGGGGAGCGATGAGCAGCCTTTTTGACGACAGCTTCCTGGCGGACCTCGGGCCTCCTTCGAACGAGGAGCCACCGCCGCCGCCCGAGGATGCGGCGCACCCCGGCCCCGAGGGGGCCGAGGACGTGCCGCATCACCTCTTCAGCGGCGGCTTCGACGCGCCCGTGCCCCGGGAGGCCCACTACCGGGACGGCGCGGCGCGGCCCGTCGTGGACCCGTCCGCCCTGCTCGAGGGGCTGAACGAGCAGCAGAGAGCCGCCGTGGAGCACACCGGCTCGCCGCTGCTGATCGTCGCGGGCGCCGGCTCCGGCAAGACCCGGGTGCTCACCCACCGCATCGCCTATCTGCTCGGCGCCCGCGGGACGCACCCCGGCCAGATCCTCGCCATCACCTTCACCAACAAGGCGGCGGGCGAGATGAAGGAGCGGGTGGAGGAGCTGGTCGGCCCGCGGGCGAACGCCATGTGGGTCTCCACCTTCCACAGCGCCTGCGTCCGCATCCTGCGCCGCGAGTCCAAGAAGCTCGGATTCACCTCATCGTTCTCGATCTACGACGCCGCCGACTCCAAGCGGCTGATGTCGCTGGTCTGCCGGGACCTGGATCTCGACCCCAAGCGGTTCCCGCCGAAGTCCTTCAGCGCCAAGATCTCCAACCTGAAGAACGAGCTGATCGACGAGGAGACCTTCGCCGGACAGGCGACAGGGGGCACCTCCCGGACGGAGTCCGGGGGAGGCTTCGAGAAGACCCTGGCCGAGGCGTATGCGATGTACCAGGCGAGGCTGCGCGAGGCCAACGCACTGGACTTCGACGACATCATCATGACCACGGTCAATCTGCTCCAGGCGTTCCCGGATGTCGCCGAGCACTACCGCCGTCGCTTCCGGCACGTCCTGGTGGACGAGTACCAGGACACCAACCACGCGCAGTACACCCTCGTGCGCGAGCTGGTGGGCACGGACACCGAGGAGACCACGGCCGCCGAGCTGTGCGTGGTGGGCGACGCCGACCAGTCGATCTACGCCTTCCGGGGCGCCACGATCCGCAACATCCTCCAGTTCGAGGAGGACTACCCCACCGCGCGCACGATCCTCCTCGAGCAGAACTACCGCTCCACCCAGACCATCCTGAGCGCGGCCAACGCGGTCATCGAGCGCAATGAGAACCGCCGCCCGAAGAACCTGTGGACCGAGGCCGGCGCCGGGACCGAGATCACCGGCTATGTGGCCGACACCGAGCACGACGAGGCCCAGTTCGTCGCCGACGAGATCGACCGGCTGACCGACGCGGGCGACGCCAAGGCCGGTGACGTGGCGGTCTTCTACCGGACCAACGCCCAGTCCCGTGTCTTCGAAGAGATCTTCATCCGGGTCGGGCTGCCGTACAAGGTCGTCGGCGGCGTGCGCTTCTACGAGCGCAAGGAGGTCCGGGACGTCCTCGCGTATCTGCGGGTGCTGGCCAATCCCGAGGACTCCGTCCCGCTCCGCCGGATTCTGAACGTGCCCAAGCGCGGCATCGGGGAGCGGGCCGAGGCCATGATCGACGCGCTGGCGCTGCGCGAGAAGATCACCTTCCCGCAGGCGCTGCGCCGGGTCGACGACGCGTACGGCATGGCGGCCCGCTCGGCCAACGCCGTCAAGCGGTTCAACACGCTCATGGAGGAGCTGCACACCATCGTGGAGTCCGGGGCGGGCCCGGCGACCGTCCTGGAGGCGGTGCTGGAGCGCACCGGCTATCTGGCCGAGCTCCAGGCGTCCACCGACCCGCAGGACGAGACCCGGATCGAGAACCTGCAGGAGCTCGCGGCCGTGGCCCTGGAGTTCGAGCAGGACCGCGGCGAGGAGAACCCCGGCACCCTCGCGGACTTCCTGGAGCAGGTCGCGCTCGTCGCCGACTCCGACCAGATCCCCGACGAGGACACCGACGGCTCCGGCGTGATCACGCTGATGACGCTGCACACGGCGAAGGGCCTGGAGTTCCCGGTCGTCTTCCTCAGCGGCATGGAGGACGGCGTCTTCCCGCATATGCGGGCGCTCGGCCAGACCAAGGAGCTGGAGGAGGAGCGGCGGCTGGCCTATGTGGGCATCACCCGGGCCCGTGAGCGGCTCTATCTGACCCGCTCGACCATGCGCAGCGCCTGGGGCCAGCCCGCGTACAACCCGCCGTCCCGCTTCCTGGAGGAGATCCCGGACCAGTATGTGCGGTGGCGGCGCACCGGGCCCGCCACCCCCTCGGCGTCCATGGGCAGCGTCGCCTCGACCCCGCCGTCGGGGCTGTCGTCCGGTCTGTCGTCGTCGCGTTCGCGCACCGGGGGCAGCGGGTTCGCGACCCGGCGGGCCAAGGAGCGTCCGGTGGTCGCGCTGGCCATCGGCGACCGGGTCACCCATGACTCGTTCGGGCTCGGCACGGTGGTGGCGGTGAAGGGCAGCGGGGACAACGCGGAGGCGACGATCGACTTCGGCGAGGAGAAGCCGAAGCGGCTGCTGCTGCGGTACGCACCGGTGGAGAAGCTGTAGCCCGTGCGGCCGGCCGAAGCGCTGAGGCTGTAGCGCGCCGGTGGCGCGCTACAGCGGTCAGGATCCGGATCGGGGATGGGGCCGGGCCCGGAGCCGGTCAGGTCGGGTCGAGGCCCTTTCCGCGCATCCAGGGCAGCGGGTCGATGGCCGAGCCACCGCCGGGGTGGACCTCGAAGTGCAGATGCGGGCCGGTGGAGTTACCGGAGTTCCCGGAGTACGCGATGGTCTCCCCGGCCTTGACGGTGCCGGAGCGGATCTTGGCGCTGCTGAGGTGGCAGTACCAGGTCTCCGTGCCGTCCGGGCTGGTCAGGACGACCATGTTGCCGTAGGCGTCGTTCCACTGCGTCGTCACGGTGCCGTCGGTGGCGGCCATCACGGGCGTCCCGTAGCTCACCGGGAAGTCGATGCCGGTGTGCACGGACATCCAGTTGATACCGGCCTGGCCGAACATGGCGCTCAGACCGTGCTGCGCGACGGGCAGCGCGAACTTCGGGCGCAGCGCCTCCTTGCGCGCCGCCTCGGCGGCCTTGCGCTTCTTCTCGGCGGCCTGGCGCGCCTGGAGGTCGATCCGCTCCTGGGTGCGGCTGGCGCGGTCGCGGAAGTCGTCGGCGCCCTCCCGGACCCCGGCGAGCTGGGAGTCCAGCTTGCTGTTGGCCACGGAGGGCTTCACGGGGGCCGCCGCGGTGTCGGGGGCGGCCTGAGTGGTGGACTCGTCCTTCTTGTCGCTGCCCACGCCGCTGACCGAGGCGGCGGCCACGGCGGTGACGCCCAGGGCGCAGACGGAGGGGACGGCGACGGTAAGGAGCGCGGAGCGCTTGGGACGGGGCGAGGGGGTACGGCGGCGGCCGCGGCTCGCCTCCCGGCGGGGGGAGGGGGCGGATTCCCGCACGGCCGCCGCCTCGGGTTCAGGTTCCGCTTCGGGGGCCGGAGCGTCCGACTGGTCGGGCTCGTGGATCGGATCGAAGACGGCGGTGTGCTCGGATCCGCCAGTCTGCTCCGCGACGGCGGCCTGCTCGAACACGGCCGTCTCGTCGAACGCGGCGGTCTGCTCGAAGGCGTTGGCCTCGTAGGCGTTCGACTGCTCGAAGGCGCCGGTCTGGTCGAAGGAGTTGGGCTCGAACACGGCCGTCTGCTCGAAGCTGTTCGCCTCGTGCTCGGGCTGGTGCTGGTCGAACCCTTCCTGGCCGAGCCCGGGGTGGTGGTCCAGCCCCTGCTGGTCGAAGCCCGAGTGGTCGAGCCCCGGCTGGGTCAGCCCCGAGTGGTCGTAGTGCTGCCCCTCGTCCACGGTCCCGTAGGCGGTGGTGTCCCAGAATTGGGTCTGGCCGGTGTCCACGCCCGAGGTGTACGCCTCGGCCTCGTACCCCGCGCCCTGGTCCCACTGGCCCGGCATCTCGGTGTGGCCGGTGGCGCCCGTGTCCCAGGCGCCGATGTCCCACTGGGCGCCGGTTTCGGCGTCCTGCTGGGCGGGGATACCGGTCGGCAGGTGATAGCCGGTGGCTGCCCACCTCGCGGTGGTGTCGTAGGAGCCCGAGTCGTACTGAGTGGTGTCGTAGTGGGCCGTGTTGTAGTGGCCCGTCTCGTACGACTCGGTCTGCTGCTGGTCGACCGCGGCCCACTGCGAGGCGTCGTACTGACCGCTGTGGGCGCCCTGCGCGTCGTCGTAGGCGCCCGGGAGCGTGCCGAAGAGCGGGTCGCCGTCACCGTAGGCCGTGGCCAGGTGGGCGAAGCTGCCGGTGGAATAGCCGTCGTACCCGGCGTAGCCGTGCGCTGTGTCCTGTCGCTGACCGTGGGCCTCGTCGTACGGATACGAGGCGTCAGGAGCGGGGACGGTCGGAGGAACCCCCGACGGGTGACGGTCGTTCACCACCAACTTCTCTTTCGCCTCGGCTGCAGGAGAATTAGCGGCGACTGTACCCGGCGGTACGCGGCAGCGACAATCTTCCGTGACTTTTGACCAGCACGGCAAAGGGCATTTGGCCGTCTTTCGGCTGACTGTACGCAGTTCCTTGGCCGGGTGTTCGATTGGCGTTCGGCAATTTCGGGCCCGCTGAACTACCGCGAGGGGCTTTGTGCCGCCGTGTGGCGGTCCCGCGTCTCACGCCACCGAGACCGTGCCGGAGGCGTCCGCCGGCGCCTCGTCGGGAGCGTCCAGGGCCTCGCGGATCCGTACGGCTACTGAGGAATGCACCGCCAGGGCGAGATGTCCGATTCCGTTGACGCGGATGTTCTGCGAGATCACATCCGGATGGTCTATCCGGGCCGTCTCCGCCGGGATCATCAACTGATCCACATCGCTCCAGAAAGCGATGAATCGCGTATGGCAATCAGGGGCAGGCTGCCGCAACTCCGTTATCACCTCGGAGTCCGGGCACATCTGGCGCACGAGTGGATGTGCGGACAACAAGGGCGCGATACGGGTGCCGCTGTGCGGGGTGCCGAGCGTCACCAGGGTGTGGACGCGGGCATCCCCGCCCAGACGCTGGACGTAGTAACGGGCGATCAGACCACCCAGGCTGTGCCCGATGACGTCCACCTGACCATGGCCCGTGCGCGCGCAGACCTCCTCGACATGGCGGCCGAGCAGCGCGGCGGCGGTGCGCAGGTCGCACAGGAGCGGCGAGTAGTTGAGCGCCTCGATGTGCGGCCGGCCGTGGCGGCCGAGCGAGCGGCGCAGCGGTACGAAGACGGACCGGTTGTCGATGAAGCCGTGCAGAAGCAGGACGGGTCGGTGGGCCCGGCCGTCCGTGGGCGGGCGCGCCGCCGCGCCGGATGGTGGCGGAGCGGGCGGGCGCTCCTGGCGCAGTCCGGTCGGGTAGAGCAGCAGATGCCCGGCGAGCAGCCCCAGGTCGAGGGCGATGGCCCGGAGCTGCCGGATCTGTACGAGGCCCATGGCGGCCGACCTCCCGCGATGCGGCGCACAGGAGGCGGCTGGAGGCTCCCCCCGTGTGCCCTCATGGGCAGCCGGTCGCTTCGGCCGTGGTCCTGAGTCCTGGTCCTGAGTCCTGGTCAGGGCGTCGGTCAGGGCGTGAGCCACGGCGACTTCGGCCGTGCGGTGGCCCGATGTCCTCCGGCACCGCACGGGGAAGGGCGCTGTGACCGCATGACGCAGGACCGCCCGTCGCACCGCGGCGCCATGCGGCTCTCGACGGCGCTGCGCGGTGCGACGGTCCCCGCTGCGGCTCCCCTGGTGTGGCCGGCCCGAAGCGTATGCGGCATCCGCGCGGTGGATGCACGGCCTGCGCGGATGCGGATGCGGGTACGGGTGCGGCCTTCAGTGAACGTGTCCCACGTGTGATTTCCCCCTCGCGGCGCGCCGCGAAACTGCCGGGTAGGGGATGCTGGAGATAACGTTCGTTCACGTCGATGCGGGCGAGGGCTCGAAGGGCTCGAGGGCTTGGAGGCTGCGATGGGTGTGACCGGTCCGATCCGTGTGGTGGTGGCCAAGCCGGGGCTGGACGGCCATGACCGCGGGGCGAAGGTGATCGCGCGGGCGCTGCGCGACGCGGGCATGGAGGTCATCTACACCGGGCTCCACCAGACCCCCGAGCAGATCGTCGACACCGCGATCCAGGAGGACGCCGACGCGATCGGGCTCTCCATCCTGTCCGGTGCCCATATGACCCTGTTCGCCAAGGTGCTGGAGCTGCTGCGGGAGCGCGAGGCGGAGGACATCAAGGTCTTCGGCGGCGGGATCATCCCCGAGGCGGACATTCCCCCGCTCAAGCAGCAGGGCGTCGCGGAGATCTTCACCCCGGGCGCGACGACGACGGCCATCGTGGAGTGGGTACGCGAGAACGTCCGCCCGGTAGCCGCCTAGTTCGACCGGCGCCGCCCCACCCTCGGAGGCAGGAGCGGGTCCCGGGGCCCGGCTGGGGTCGCAGTACGACCGGTCCGGAGCCCGATGGGAGGCGCCGGAGCCCGACTGGATCCCTGGACGGCGCCGGATCCCGGAGCACCTTCGGCCATGGCGCGCACGTGGGCCACGGAGCATTACCGGCTCGGGCACGGCAGGGCCCCGCGCACGACCGGAGGTCAGGGCATCCGCGGGCCCCCGGGCTCGCTTCGCGGGTTACCCCGGTTCGAGCTCGGCTTGCATGGCCGCCCTCAGCCGGAGCGTGCCCACCAGCCGCTGGAACGCCTCCGCCCAATAGCCCCCTGCCCCCGGCGCCGCCCCCTCCGACTCGTCCGGTATCGCCGTCAGCACCTCGAGCCGATCCGCCTGCGTCGGGTCCAGACAGCGCTCGGCCAGGCCCATGACCCCGCTGAAGCTCCACGGGTAGCTGCCCGCGTCCCGTGCGATGTCCAGCGCGTCGACGACGGCCCGGCCCAGCGACCCGGCCCAGGGCACCGTGCACACCCCGAGCAGCCGGAAGGCATCGGACAGGCCGTGGGACGCGATGAACTCGGCCACCCACTCCGCCCGCTCCTGGGCGGGCAGCGCGGACAGCAGCTTCGCCGGGTCCCGCCAGGCGGCGGGCGCCGCCTCCCCGGCGGTGACCGGCGCCACCGCCGGGGTGCCGAGCAGCGCCCGGGACCACTCCGCACTGCGCTGCCGCACCGCGGCCCGGCACCAGGCCGCGTGCAGATCCGCCTGCCAGCCGTCCGCCACGGGCAGTGCCACGATCTCGGCGGCACCGCGTCCGCCGAACCACGCGCTCCAGCGGTCCAGCGGGGTCGCCTCCACCAACTGGCCCAGCCACCACGACCGTTCCCCCCGGCCGGAGGGTGGCTTGGGCACGATGCCGTCGCGCTGCATTCCGCTGTCGCACTCGTCGGGCGGCCGGACGGTTATCCATTCGGCGGCGGTCACCTTGTCGGTGGCCGGCTCGCCGGTGGCAAGCTCACCGGTCAGCTCACCGCCGGTCAGTTCACCGCCGATCACCTCGTCGCTGGTCAGCGAGACGCAGCCCCGCGACCGCTCGGCCATGCGCGCGGCGAGCGCGGAGCCGGGGAGCGCGGAGAGCAACTCGGCGGCGGTCGCCCGGACGTTCCGGCTGCGGTCGGACAGCGCCTGTTCGAGGAATGGCTCATCGGACGGCGAGAGGTCGTCGCGCAGCGAGTCCAGGAACATCAGCCGGTCCTCTGCCCGCTCGGTCGACCAGGTGCCGCTGAGCAGGGCCAGCCCCGCCGCCGGGTCGCGGTGGCGCGCCGCCGCCAGCATCGACACCCGCTCGGCGAACAACCCTTCCTCCCACAGCCGCTGTTCATCCTCCGGGCCGGGGGCCGTCCCCGACACCTCCGGGAGCGCTGTGGGAGCCCGGCCCGCCGTGCCCCGCAGCGCGAACTTCCAGTCCGGGTTGAGCCGGGCCAGCCACAGCGCGCGCGGTCCGCCGAGCGTCAGTGCCTCGGGCCGCAGATCGGTGCGGGCACGGGCCGCGTCGAGAAGCGCCGGGAGCAGCGCGTCGGGCACGCGATAGCCGTGGTGATTGGCCAGGGCGAGCCACTGCGGCAGCAGCTCGGCGAGATCGGGCGCGGAGCGCGGTCCGCCGCGCCCCGGCGCCGAGCGGTCGGCGAGCAGCATCGCCAGCCTGCTGCGGGCGGCCGTGGGCAGCGCCGGACGCGGATCCTCGGGCGCCCGGCCGGGCCCCGGCCGGGCGGGCGCGGGCCGCAGCCCGGCCCGCCGCCGTACGGTGCTGAGCGCGGCGGCGTCCAGCAGGGCGGACGGCACGTCCTGCCCGGGGCGCGGCGCGACGGGCGAGGTGCGCCGCTCGGTGCCGAGCAGCGCGGCCGCGACGAGGTCGTCCCAGGACGCGGCGGGGGTCGTAGTGGTCAACGGATGCCTCCCTGCGCTGCCGTGTCGAGGAGCGAGACGGGGATCGGGTCCCAGGCCGTGAGGGGCGAGAAGCCGCGATGGCCGCACTCGCCGAAGACGGTGACCGGGCCACCGCCGGATATGGCCATCAGCTGCCATAGATCGGTGCGCCCCGCGCAGCGCGGATCGACGGGCAGCGCCGAGCCGCTCCGCTCATCCGCCAGCTGCCATCCGCCGTCCCCCGGGACCGGCACCACATGGGCGAGCACGACCGGCCAGCCGTCCAGCCACGGATCCTCCCCGAGCGCCGCCCCATAGGCCGCGAGCGCGGTGTCGACATCGCACCCCTCGGGGGCCGAAGGCGCCGAGGAAGACGAGGCGTGCGGCAACTCCTCGTGCCGGGTGCCGATCGCGGCGCGCAGGGGCCGGGCCGCCGGGTAATACGTGAGGTCGGCGTCGAGGACCAGGCCGGTGGGCAGGGCGAGCTCCGGGGACTGGCCGGGGGCGCTGAAGGAGAGCAGCAGCGCCATGCGGTGTGTGCGCTCGCCCCGCAGCCAGATCCTGCGGGTGGTCAGCCTGCCGTCCGTGCCGTCCTGGCGGCCCAGCACCAGCCAGCGGTCCCGGATCGGCTCCCCGGTCGCCAGCAGCTCGGACACCGGCGTCGTGAGGCCCACGCGGGTGCGCGTCGTGGCGGCCAGCTTCTCCGGGAGGCGGTCCAGGTGGAGGAAGCCCTGGTTGAGGAGGTGGGCCAGCGCGCACTCCTCCAGCAGCCGGGCGGGCCACCCGGGACCGGACGACGGAATCGCGGCCAGCTCCCGCACTCGCGCCTCGAGCCCCGGAGCCTGGGCGTCGACCATCCGCGCGGCCGTCTCGTCCCACGCCCCGTACCCGGCGCGGTCGGCGGAGGCCAGACCGTCGCGGAGCAGATCGGCGAGCCGCCGCTCCAACTCCGTGGCGCCCGCGGCGATGCGCTGGGCCCGCCGCTCGGCGCGGCGGCGGGCCGCCTCCGGATCGGCCGTGCCTCCGCTCTCCCCTTTCTCCCCTCTCCCCGCGCCGTCCCCCGTCCCGCCGCCGCGGCCCGGGCCCCCATCCCGGGCCGAGGCGGCGAGCTTCTCGGCCCGCTCCCGCCGGTCGCCGAGCCACTGCTCGGCCCACTCCGGCGGCGCCCCGCCCCCGGGCACGCCCCCCTCGCCGGACGCCCACAGCAGCAGCAGGCCCAGCGCGTGCTTGCACGGGAACTTCCGGCTCGGGCAACTGCACCGATATCCGGGCCCGTTCAGATCGACGACCGTTTGGTACGGCTTGCTGCCGCTGCCCGAGCACAGCCCCCACACCGCCTGGCCGTGCGCGCCCGCGCCCGACCATTGGCCGGCCGCGGCGAGCCTGCCGCCCGCCGTGCGTGACGTGGCGTCAGGAGCCAGGGCCAGCACCTGTTCCGCCGTCCAGCGTTCCCCCTGCGGATTCATGTCTGCGACGGTACGGGCACCCACTGACAATCGCCCTGACCTGGGCGTTAGTTGACCGGTACCCAGTTGTCAGTGGGGTGGTGCAGGGTGGTTCACACGTCCGGAAACGGAACGAGGAAACAAGTCGTGGGGGAGCTGTGACCGTCACTGTGCCCGGAACCGAATCCACCGACAGCAGCGCAGCGGCAGGGCCCACCGAGGCCGCCGGAGCCGCGGAAGCGCTGCGTCCACACGCGGAGGTCGCCTTCGCCGACGAGCTGAGCGCGCTCGCCGCCGCCGACGACCGTCCGCGCCCCGCGCGGTGGCGGCTGTCGCCGTGGGCGGTCGCCACCTATCTGCTCGGCGGCACGCTGCCCGACGGCACCGTGATCACACCCAAGTACGTGGGCCCGCGCCGCATCGTCGAGGTCGCCGTCACCACCCTCGCGACCGACCGCGCCCTGCTGTTGCTTGGCGTGCCCGGCACCGCCAAGACATGGGTCTCGGAGCATCTGGCGGCCGCGGTCAGCGGTGACTCGACCCTGCTGGTCCAGGGCACCGCCGGGACGCCCGAGGAGGCCATCCGGTACGGGTGGAACTACGCCCAGCTCCTCGCCCACGGCCCGAGCCGCGACGCGCTCGTGCCGAGCCCGGTGATGCGCGCGATGGCGGAGGGCATGACCGCGCGCGTGGAGGAGCTGACCCGCATCCCGGCCGATGTGCAGGACACGCTGATCACCATCCTGTCCGAGAAGACGCTGCCGATCCCGGAGCTGGGGGAAGAGGCCCAGGCGGTCCGCGGTTTCAACCTGATCGCGACCGCCAACGACCGCGACCGCGGGGTCAACGAACTCTCCAGCGCCCTGCGCCGCCGCTTCAACACGGTCGTGCTCCCGCTGCCCGCGACCCCGGAGGACGAGGTCGACATCGTCTCCCGCCGCGTCGCCCAGATCGGCCGCTCGCTGGAGCTCCCGGAGCTCCCGGAGGGCGTCGAGGAGATCCGCCGGGTGGTCACGGTCTTCCGCGAGCTGCGCGAGGGAGTGACCGGCGACGGCCGTACGAAGCTCAAGTCGCCCTCGGGCACGCTGTCCACGGCCGAAGCCATCTCCGTGGTCACGGGCGGCCTCGCCCTCGCCGCCCACTTCGGCGACGGTGTGCTGAGGGCGGGCGATGTGGCCGCGGGCATCCTGGGCGCGGTCGTCCGCGACCCGGCGGCCGACCGCGTCATCTGGCAGGAGTACCTGGAGACGGTGGTTCGCGAGCGCGACGGCTGGAAGGACTTCTACCGCTCGTGCCGAGAGGTGACCGCATGACGGGCGCCCCGCGGGCGCGGGCCGCCGGTCCGCTGCTGCTGGGCGTGCGCCATCACGGGCCCGGGTCGGCGCGGGCGGTGCGGGCGGCGCTGGCGGCGTGCGCACCGCGTGCGGTGCTGATCGAGGGGCCTCCGGAGGCGGACGCGATCGTGCGGCTCGCCGCCGAGAAGGACATGCGTCCGCCCGTCGCGCTGCTCGCCCATGCCGCGGACGACCCGGGGCGCGCCGGATTCTGGCCGCTGGCCGGGTTCTCCCCGGAGTGGGCGGCCATCCAGTGGGCGCTGGCCCACGAGGTCCCCGTACGGTTCATCGACCTCCCGGCGGCCAACTCGCTGGCCATGTCGGCGAAGCAGACCCCGGCGGCCGCGCCCGCTCCGGCCGGGCCGTCCGACCCGGCCGCTCTGCCCGGCCCGGCCACCCCGCTCGAACCGGTGGACCCGGGCGAACAGGCCGCTCCGGGCGCCGGCTCCGCCGAGCGGCTGCGCGTCGATCCGCTGTCCGTTCTCGCCGGGACGGCCGGATACGACGATCCGGAGCGCTGGTGGGAAGACGTCATCGAGCACCGCGGCACCGGCGGCGCGGAGGCGTTCACGGCCGTGGCGGAGGCCATGGAGGCGCTGCGCGCCGAGTACGGTCACGGCGGACACGAGGACGACGCGGTGCGCGAGGCCCATATGCGGCTGCGGCTGCGCGAGGCGCGGCGGGAGTTCGGGGACGAGGTCGCCGTCGTCTGCGGGGCCTGGCACGTACCGGCGCTGGGGGAGCGGACTACCGCGACCGCCGACCGGAAGCTCCTCAAGGGGCTGCCCAAGGTCAAGGCCGAGATCAGCTGGGTGCCGTGGACGCACAGGCGGCTGGCCCGGCACAGCGGCTACGGGGCGGGCATCACCTCGCCGGGCTGGTACGACCATCTCTTCCACGCCCCGGACCGGCCCGTTGAGCGCTGGCTCACCAAGGTCGCCGGGCTGCTGCGGGCCGAGGACTTCGCGGTGTCCTCGGCCCATGTCATCGAGGCCGTAAGGCTCGCCGAAACGCTGGCCGCCATGCGCGGACGTCCGCTCGCCGGGCTCGCCGAGACCCTCGACGCCGTAAGGGCGGTGCTGTGCGAGGGCTCCGATGTGCCGATGGCGCTGGTGTGGGACCGGCTGGTGGTCGGCGATGTCCTGGGCGAAGTGCCCGAGTCGGCTCCGGCGGCGCCGCTCCAGCGCGACCTGACGCGCACCCAGCGCTCGCTGCGGCTCAAGCCCGAGGCGCTGGAGCGCGAACTGGAGCTGGACCTGCGCAAGGAGACCGACGCCGGGCGCAGTCGCCTGCTGCACCGGCTGCGGCTGCTCGGGGTGGACTGGGGCAGCCCGGCCGTCTCCCGCGGCAGCACCGGCACCTTCCGGGAGACCTGGCGGCTGCGGTGGGAGCCGGAGCTGTCGGTGCGGGTCGCCGAGGCCGGGGTGTGGGGCACCACGGTGCTGTCGGCGGCCACCGCCAAGGCGGAGACCGAGGCCCGGAGTGCCAAGGGGCTCGCCGAGGTGACCGAGCTGGCCGAGCGCTGTCTGCTCGGCGCGCTCTCCGGGGCCCTTCCCGTCGTGATGCGCTCGCTCGCCGACCGGGCCGCGCTCGACGCGGACGTCGGCCATCTCGCCCAGGCCCTGCCCGCTTTGGTGCGCTCGGTGCGTTACGGGGACGTACGGGGCACCGACACCGCCGCGCTCGGCGAGGTCGCGGTGGGGCTGGCCGAGCGGATCCTGGTCGGGCTGCCGCCCGCCTGCGTCGGCCTCGACGCCGATGGCGCCGCCGAGATGCGCGGCCATATGGAGGCCGTGCACCGGGCGATCGGACTGCTGTCGGAGTCGGGGCCGGAGACCGGGACACAGCCAGAGGCAGGGACCGGGGCAGAACCGGAGACCTGGCCAGCGGCAGAGGCGCGGCCGCAGCCGCGCGCGGCCGGATCCGGCGCCGCCGGCGGCCTGCGGGGGCGCTGGGCGGCCATGCTGCGCTCCCTCGCCGGGCGGGACGGCACCCCCGCCACCCCCGGGCTGATCCGGGGCCGCGCCGCGCGGCTGCTGCTGGACGACGCCCGGCTCGCCGAGGACGAGGCGGCCCGGCTGATGGGGCTCGCGCTCTCGCCCGGCACCGAGCCGCCCGAAGCGGCCTCCTGGATCGAGGGGTTCATCGGCGGCGGTGCGGGCGGCGGCATGCTGCTCGTCCACGACGAGCGGCTGCTCGGCCTGGTCGACCGCTGGCTGATCTCCGTTCCGGCCGAGGCGTTCACCGACGTCCTGCCCCTGCTGCGGCGCACCTTCTCCGCGTATGACACGGGCGTGCGCCGCACCCTGGGCGAGCTGGTCCGCCGGGGCCCCGCGGCCGAGGGGCACTCCGGCGGTCAAGGCGCCCCCGCCGCACCCGGCTTCGGCCCCGGGCTGGACCCGCACCGCGCGGCGGCCGTCGTCCCGACGGTGCGCCTGCTCCTGGGTCTCGACCCGGACCCGCACGGTTACGACCCCATGGAGGCAGCCCGATGACACACGGCGACCCTCGCGGCGACGGCAACCCTCACGGCGAGCCCGGCCTTCACGGCGACGCCGGCCATGACTACGGCCACGACCACAACCCCGGTCGCGGCCAAGGCGATCAGGAACGGCTGCGGCGCTGGCGGCTGGTGCTCGGCGGCCAGGGCGCCGACGGCACCGGCTGCTCGCTCAACGGGACCGACACCGCCATGGACCGCACCCTCGAGGCCCTCTACGGCTCCGGAGGCGGTGACGGCCATGGCGGCGGGGGCACGGTCGCCGGGCGCGGTGGCGGCCCTCAGGGCACGGCGAGCGGTGCGCGCTCCGGCGGGCTCGGCGGCTCCGCCCCCCAAGTGGCCCGCTGGCTCGGCGACATCCGTACGTACTTCCCCACCTCCGTCGTCCAGGTCATGCAGCGCGACGCCATCGACCGGCTGGGGCTCTCCGCCCTGCTGCTGGAGCCGGAGATGCTGGAGGCCGTGGAAGCGGACGTCCACCTCGTGGGCACCTTGCTGTCCCTCAACAAGGCGATGCCGGAGACGACCAAGAACACCGCTCGGGCCGTCGTCCGTAAGGTCGTCGAGGATCTGGAGAAGCGGCTGGCCGCCCGCACCCGCGCCACCCTCACCGGAGCGCTCGACCGCTCCACCCGGATCAGCCGCCCGCGCCACCGGGACATCGACTGGGACCGCACGATCCGGGCCAACCTCAAGAACTACCTGCCCGAGCACCGTACGGTCGTCCCCGAGCGGCTCATCGGATACGGACGGGCGGCGCGCGGGGTGAAGAAGGACGTGGTGCTGTGCGTCGACCAATCGGGGTCGATGGCCGCGTCCGTGGTCTACGCCTCGGTCTTCGGCGCCGTGCTCGCCTCGATGCGTTCTCTCGCCACCCGGCTGGTCGTCTTCGACACCTCCGTGGTCGATCTGACCGATGAGCTCGACGATCCGGTGGACGTCCTCTTCGGCACCCAACTCGGCGGCGGCACCGACATCAACCGCGCGCTGGCCTACTGCCAGTCGAAGATCACCAGGCCCGCCGACACCGTCGTCGTCCTCATCAGCGACCTCTACGAGGGCGGTATACGCGAGGAGATGCTGGGGCGGGTCGCCGCGATGAAGGCGTCCGGGGTGCAGTTCGTGACGCTGCTCGCGCTGTCCGACGAGGGGGCGCCGAGTTACGACCGCGAGCACGCGGCGGCACTCGCCGCGCTGGGCGCGCCCGCCTTCGCCTGCACCCCCGATCTCTTCCCGGAGGTGATGGCGGCGGCCATCGAACGACGCCAACTGCCCATACCGGACATGATGATCCATCAGTGATCCAGGGCTTGCGCCGACCCCTGTGGGTCGTGCAAGGATCAATCCCGTCGCCCAGGACATGAATCCAGCCATCCGGTTGGCGATGTCGTCCTGCTCAGTGCGGCCTCAAAGCCATATCGCCACGCGTA
Organism: Streptomyces sp. AgN23; assembly: GCF_001598115.1. NCBI lineage: Bacteria > Bacillati > Actinomycetota > Actinomycetes > Kitasatosporales > Streptomycetaceae > Streptomyces > Streptomyces sp. AgN23. The sequence continues at coordinate 4,818,399 of NZ_CP007153.1, read as the reverse complement.
CGTACCCGTTGTACGCCTCGTAGGTACGCCCCGTACTCAGGGAAGGCCCCGCTCGTGTCTGTCGTGTCCGCCATGCCTGCCACCGTGCGCCTGCCGCGCACGGTGGCCGCGCGGCGGGCGCTGCTGGCGGCGCTCTTCCTCGGCGGCTTCCTGGCCCTGGCGTTCCTCTTCGGCGGCAGCGCTCACGCCGCCGATCGGAGCGGGCAGGGCGCTGACAGCGGCACGTCGGCCGACCGTTCCACCGTCTCCGGGCTGCTCGACCCCTCGGGAGTCGAGCGGGCGCGGCAGCAGGTGGAGCGGCACGCACCGCCCGTGGTGGGGCGCACCACTCACACGGCGCAGGACGTCGTATGGAAGACCGTGCGGCCCATCCAGGAGCCGGTCGAGCGGGAAGCGCAGAAGATCACCAAGCCGATCGGCGATCTGGTCGGCGACGCCACGAGCGGCGAGCTGCCGGTGCGGCTGCCCGACGTCGGCCTCGGTGACGCCATCGGCCTGGGTATCCCCGGCTCTGTGGCGGACGACGGCCCGGCCGCCGAGCACCACGCGGCCAAGGCCGAGCCGGTGACCGTGCACAAGGCGGCGCCCGCCGCCGCGAAGCCGATCGGGCCGGTGGCCCACACCCCGGCCGTCACCACGCACCATGACGCGGCCGCCTCCCACGCCGGGCACGGGCCCGTCGTCCGGGCGGCAGCCTCCGGCACCGGTCCGGACGGTGGCGCCCCGGCGCCGCTGCCCCTTCCGCGGTCCCCGCTCGGGGCCACCTACCAGTGCACCGGCGACAGCGGCGCTTCCCGTGGTGGGAACACCCAGGCCGCTCTCCCGCCGTCCGGCGCGGCGTCGTTCGGGCTGAAGCCCGGCACGGTGCGCGCGGAGAGCTCGGCGCCGACGCGCGAGCGGTTCAACGAAGTCCTCGAATTCCCCGGCTAGGGCAGACCTCACCCCCGTCTGTAGAGACCTGCCGCGCGGGGGCGGGTCAGGTCTGCCCGTCCGACACCCCTCTTGACTTCGAAGGACTTCCTCCACCATGCGCAACAACCTTCGCCGCTCCATCCTCGTAGCCGCTGCCGCCACCGGTATCTGGGCCCTCGGTTCCGCCGCCGCCAACGCCGCCGAGAACCCGGCCGCTCCCGCCACCGACGGTGTCACCAGCACCGTGGACGGCCTCACCAAGACGGTCGACGGCGTGACCGGTGGTGTGGCCGACACCTCCAAGGTCACCGACACCGCGAAGAAGACCGTGGACGGCGCCGCCTCCACCGTGGACGGCGTCACCGCCCCCGTGCGGGACCGTGTCCCCGGCGCCGCCAACCTGCCGCGGGTCTCGGATGTCACCAAGACCGTCGAGGGCACCACCGACGGCCTTACGGGCGACGCCGCCAAGCCGGACAAGGTCGTCAAGAAGGCCCACAAGGCCGTCAAGGGCCTCGAGAAGACCGTCAAGAAGACCACCGACCTCGACCTGCCCACCGGCGAGGTCCCCGGCGTGGTGCCCAGCCTCCCCGGCCTCGGCTCGCTGCCGACCCTGCCCGACACCTCCACGCTGCCCACCGGTTCGCTGACGGACGTCGAGGGCGTCACGGGCAAGCTGCCCGTCCAGCTCCCCGCCACCCCGAAGCTGCCCGCCGCCCCGGGTTCGGCCAATGACCTGCTCGCCTGCCTTTCCGGTGCCGGCATCCGCCCGGAGGAGCTGACCGGCAAGGTCCAGGGTGTCGTCGGCACCACCAAGCCGGTCGTCGACGGTGTGGCCTCGGACGTGCTGCCGCCCGCCGTGCACCGCATCGTGGTCAAGGTCGTCCCGGTCGCGCAGCGGACCGTCGGTGACACCGGCGCGCTGGCCGACGGCGCCGTGGCCCGCACCACCCCGTACGTCGGCGTCGTGACCGGCAGCGCCCAGGGCTTCGCGCTGGGCACCGTCTCCAACGTGGTTCCGGCCGCCCAGGACACCGTCGACCGCCTGGTGCCGGTTGTGGTGAGCGTGCCGTCCACCGCCATCCCGTTCGCCCAGGACCTGGCCGGCACCACCGTGCCGTTCGCCCAGGACCTGGCCCTGGGCACGGTCGCGGACGCCCAGACCACCGTGGGGAACGTCACGGACGGTGCGCTGAGCCTGCTCCCCGTGCTGCCCACCGACCTGACCGACGCCGCCAACATCCCGGCCCTCCCGGTCCTGCCCGCCGACCTGCCGACCGTTCCGGCCGACCTGCCGCAGCTCCCGGCCGAGCTCCCGCAGCTCCCGGCTGACCTGCCGCAGCTTCCGGCGGAGCTGCCCACCGTTCCGGCCGACCTGCCGCAGCTTCCGGCCGACCTGCCCACCGTCCCGGCCGACCTCCCGCAGGTTCCGGCCGACCTCCCGCAGGTTCCGGTGGACCTGCCCTCCGTCCCGGCCCAGCTGCCGACCGTTCCGGGCACGCTCCCGACCGTCTGATCGCCCCGGCGGGCGTACGGCGGTCACGCTATGAAGGCCGGAAATCAGTAAAACCGTAAGGCGAGCGTCATCGACCGGGCAGCCCTCGTTGGGGAGGGGGCTGCCCGGTTGTCGTATAGAGATAGATGGAAACGGTCGCGATCTGTGACCGTAATCACCGCTCCAGTGTGATCTGCGATTTAGGGCCGCACGTCCTGCGGAGATAACCTGCGAGACGGACATGCCGCGTATCCGGCGAACGTGTGCCGCCCTCGTTATAGATCGCGTCCTCACGCTGCCCCCGCGGCACGCCCGCGCAGATAACGACCGCGATATCCATGGAAAAGGGACGGACGCGCGTGGACCTGTTCGAATACCAGGCGAGGGACCTCTTCGCCAAGCACGGTGTACCGGTGCTGGCCGGTGAAGTCATCGACACGCCTGAGGCGGCGCGCGAGGTAGCCGAGCGACTGGGCGGCCGCGCGGTCGTCAAGGCGCAGGTGAAGGTCGGCGGCCGCGGCAAGGCCGGTGGCGTCAAGCTGGCCTCCGACCCGGCCGACGCCGTGGAGAAGGCCGGCCAGATCCTGGGCATGGACATCAAGGGCCACACGGTCCACAAGGTGATGCTGGCCCAGACCGCGGACATCAAGGAGGAGTACTACGTCTCCTTCCTGCTGGACCGCACCAACCGCACTTTCCTCGCCATGGCCTCCGTCGAGGGCGGCGTGGAGATCGAGGTCGTCGCGGAGCAGAACCCCGAGGCGCTCGCCAAGATCCCGGTGGACGCCATCGAGGGTGTGACCCGGGAGAAGGCCGCCGAGATCGTCGCTGCCGCGAAGTTCCCGGCCGAGATCGCGGACCAGGTCGTCGAGGTCCTGCAGAAGCTGTGGGTCGTCTTCATCCAGGAAGACGCGCTGCTCGTCGAGGTCAACCCGCTGGTCAAGACCGAAGACGGCAAGATCATCGCGCTGGACGGCAAGGTCTCGCTGGACGAGAACGCCGCCTTCCGCCAGCCGGAGCACGAGGCTCTCGAGGACAAGGCCGCGGCCAACCCCCTCGAGGCGGCCGCGAAGGCCAAGGGCCTCAACTACGTCAAGCTCGACGGCGAGGTCGGCATCATCGGCAACGGCGCGGGTCTGGTCATGTCGACCCTCGACGTCGTCGCCTACGCCGGTGAGAACCACGGCAATGTGAAGCCCGCCAACTTCCTCGATATCGGTGGTGGCGCCTCTGCCGAGGTGATGGCCAACGGTCTCGAGATCATCCTCGGCGACCCGGACGTCAAGTCGGTCTTCGTCAACGTCTTCGGCGGTATCACCGCCTGTGACGCCGTCGCCAACGGCATCGTCCAGGCCCTGGAGCTGCTGAAGTCCAAGGGCGAGGACGTCTCCAAGCCGCTGGTCGTGCGCCTCGACGGCAACAACGCGGAGCTGGGTCGCAAGATCCTCACCGACGCCAACCACCCGCTCGTTCAGCAGGTGGACACCATGGACGGCGCGGCCGAGCGTGCCGCCGAGCTGGCTGCGAAGTAAGGGACGAGGTCACCAGAAACCATGGCTATCTTCCTCACCAAGGAAAGCAAGGTCATCGTCCAGGGGATGACCGGGTCCGAGGGGCAGAAGCACACCCGTCGGATGCTTGCCTCGGGCACCAACATCGTTGGTGGCGTGAACCCCCGCAAGGCCGGCACCACCGTGGACTTCGACGGCTCCGAGATCCCGGTCTTCGGCTCCGTCAAGGAGGCCATCGACGCCACCGGCGCCGATGTCACGGTCATCTTCGTCCCGGAGAAGTTCACCAAGAGCGCGGTCATCGAGGCGATCGACGCCGAGATTCCGCTCGCCGTCGTGATCACCGAGGGCATCGCCGTCCACGACTCGGCGAACTTCTGGGCCTACGCGGGCAAGAAGGGCAACAAGACTCGCATCATCGGCCCGAACTGCCCGGGTCTGATCACGCCGGGTCAGTCGAACGCGGGCATCATCCCGGCCGACATCACCAAGCCCGGCCGGATCGGTCTGGTGTCGAAGTCCGGCACCCTGACCTACCAGATGATGTACGAGCTGCGGGACATCGGCTTCTCGTCCTGCGTGGGCATCGGCGGTGACCCGATCATCGGCACCACCCACATCGACGCCCTCGCCGCCTTCGAGGCCGACCCCGACACCGACCTGATCGTCATGATCGGCGAGATTGGCGGCGACGCCGAGGAGCGGGCCGCGGACTTCATCAAGGCCAACGTCACCAAGCCGGTCGTCGGCTATGTGGCGGGCTTCACCGCGCCCGAGGGCAAGACGATGGGCCACGCGGGTGCCATCGTCTCCGGCTCCTCCGGCACCGCTCAGGCGAAGAAGGAGGCCCTCGAGGCCGCGGGCGTGAAGGTCGGCAAGACCCCGTCCGAGACCGCGCGCCTGGCGCGCGCCGCCCTGGCCGGCTGACGCCGCCACGGCTCGATGCCACGGGCCCGCACCACCCTGGGTGGTGCGGGCCCGCGCCGTTCCCGGGCGACGGATACCCGGGGGCGGCGGACATCGGCAAGCCACCCATTCGTCTCACAGCGCCATAAAAGACGCATAAGCAGACTAGCCGCGACACGGCGACCAAACCCTTGATGTGAGGATGAAACGGCTGTTATTGGCAGCATGGTCATGTGACGCAAACGACCGATCGCAGCCCGTCGGTGTCCTCACGTGGCCGTTCCGCGCCCCGGCGCTCCTCCGCCATCAGGGAGGCGTTCCTCGGCGGTGTGGTCGCCGCGGGGCTCGGCCTCGGCACGCTCGCCGTGGTCGTACTGCTGCTGTGGATCACCTCCTCGTCCCCCGACAGCAGCCCCGACGGGGCCCTGCATGTCGCCGCCGGCCTGTGGCTGCTCGGCCATGGCGCCGACCTCGTGCGCACCGAGACGCTCTCCGGCCACACCGCGCCCGTCGGGCTGACCCCGCTGCTGCTCGGCATGGTGCCGTGCTGGCTGCTCTACCGGGCCGCCCAGCACGCCGTCTACCAGGCGGAGCCGGACGAGAGCGAGGGGCAGGAGGGGCAGTGGGTGCCCGAGGACTCCGTCGTCGATCCGGAGTCCGTCGTCGATCCGCGCACCGCCTTCGGCTGGGTGACCGGCGGCTATCTGATGGTCGGCACCGCGGCCGTGCTGTACGCCTCGGGCGGGCCGCTGCATGTCGACCTGCTCAGCGCGCTGCTGCATCTGCCGGTCGTCGCGGCGGCCATCGCCGCCGTCGGCGTGTGGACGGCGAGCGGACGGTACCCGCTCCGCCTTCCCGGACGGGTGAATGCCGGACTGCGGCGGCTCCCCGGCACCGGCTGGACCGTACGGACGGCCGCGTCCCTGGCCACCTCCCTGGCCGCGCGCAGCTGGTGCCGGCGCCACCGGCTGACCGCGGCGCTGCGGGCCGGGACCAGCGGTCTCGCCGTTCTGCTCGGCAGCGGTGCGCTCCTTACGGCGACGTCGATGCTGAGCCACGCGGGCGCCGTACAAGTGACATTCCTCAACCTCAGCGATGTGTGGTCGGGGCGGTTCGCGGTGCTGCTGGTGAGCCTGGCGCTGCTGCCGAACGCCATCGTCTGGGGCGCCGCGTACGGGGTCGGCGCGGGCTTCACGGTCGGCGGCGGCAGTGTGGTCGCGCCGCTGGGCATCACCTCCTACCCCCAGCTGCCGCACTTCCCCCTGGTCGCCGCGCTGCCCACGGAGGGTTCCGGCGGGCCGCTGGTCTGGCTCACGGGGATCGCGGCCGGGATGTCGGTGGCCTGGTTCATCGGGGTCGCGGCGGTGCGGCGCCCCGGCAAGGGCGAGCCCAGGCCGCCGTGGGGCTGGGGCGAGACGCTGGTGCTCGCCGGGCTGGCGGCGGGCGGCTGCGCGGCCGCGATGGCGTTGCTGGCCGGGGTCTCGGGCGGCCCGCTGGGCATCGGCATCCTCGCCGACCTGGGCCCGAGCTGGTGGCGTACGGGCATGATCACGCTGGCCTGGACGGGAGTGATCGGGGTGCCCGGTGCGGTGGTGCTGCGCTGGTACCGGTTGTGCGTTCCTACGAGGGCCTCCTGGCCGGAGTGGAAGGCGACGCGGGCGGCGCGGCGGGCGTCTCGGGCACAGGCCCGTACGGAGGCGAAGGAGGCCCGTGCGGTGCGGGCTGCCGCCAAGGCGGAGGCTCGTGCGGTGCGGGCCGCGGCCAAGACGGAGGAGGCGGAGGTCCGGGCGGCGATGCGGCCCCCGGTGGCCTCGCCCATGGAGTCCGCCGAGGTGCGCGAGGCGATGGCCGAGCCGTGGTGGCAGTGGCTGCGGCCGTCGGGCGCCCACCGCAAACGGAACCGGGACCGGAAGCCGGAAGCCGGCGCCGGTGCGGAGACGGGGCGGGGGACGGGTGTCAGCACGATGGCCGGGCTCGCGACCCCGGCGGGCACCCCGAACGCCGCCGGAACGGCGGACCGCCCACGCCGCCGGACGCTGAACCGGAAGCGCACCCCCGAACCACACCCGCACCCGCAGTCCTCCACCGAGCCCCAGCCCGCGACCCCGGACCTCTCACCACCACCGGACGACACCCGCCGCGAACCGTAAGGCGGGCGGGGCAGGGGCGCGGGGCGTAGGCGGGGCGTCCGGGGCGGCGCCCTGGACCGTCTATTGACGGCGCCGTTGGCCGGGGGCGTCGAGTTGGCCGGGGATGGGCGCCGCCTGAATTCGGCCCCTCCGGCGTTTGAGGAGCGGGGTCCGGTGCGGCGCACCGGCGGGGGGCGAGGGGCGGAGCCCCTCGTTTCGGGAAGGGGCGGGGTGGGGCTGTCCGCCGGAGGCGCCCACGGTCCGCACTCGCTGTTCGGCCCCGGGGCCGGGCGTTGGGTGGGCGCCTCGTCGGCGAGGGTGGTGCCGTCAGTCCTGGGTGCTCAGCAAGGGGCGGAGCTGCTCGGGGAGCAGGGTTTCGCAGTCGTGGCGGGAGCTTTGGGTGAGGGCGTCGTCCACGCACGTGTAGTAGTCGTTGTAGACGACCTGGAAGCTGAACGTCGCCGCGACGATGGCGAGCGCGAGCCCGCCCGTCACCAGGCCGCTGATCGCCGCCGTCGCCTGCGGTTTCGCGTTGCCGGGTGCGGGCAGCGGCGCCGGGGTGGCGCCCGGGGGCGGGGGCGGGGCGTTCAGGGGCGCGGCAGCGGTCGGGGGCGGTGTTGTGCGGCGCGCCTTGGCCCGTAGTGAGCTGATGCCCCAGTACAGGGCCAGCGTCCCGAGCAGCAGCGCGATCTGCGGCAGGCTGAAGAGCGCGAAGAAGAACGCCCACATGCCCGCGAGCAGCGCGTACCGGGCGCGCCGCTGGGCCGGGTCGTTGGGGTCCCAGCGCGGGCCGCTGGGACCGGTGGGGCGGTTGGAGCCGGGGCCGGTGCCGAAGCTGCCGCCCTGGCGGCTGGGCTGGCGACTGCTCCACTGGCTGCCCCAGGCCGGAGGCTGCTGCGGCCGCTGGCCGTCCTCGCCGCTCTGCCCGTCGGCGTCGTCCGGCCGGGGCTGCCACGGCTGGTCGGGCCTGCCCTCGGGCGGCGGGGCGAACGGATTGTCCTCGCGCTGGTCCCCGTTCTGCCCGCCGGGGGCCGAGGAGGACGGCGACTGCTGCTCCCGGAGCAGCGGCGTCGTACGCGACATGCGGGCGCGCCTCATCGCCGCCCCCCGGTCGTGGCGGGAGGCGGAGTGAGGTGATGAGCCGCGCGGCGGCGTCGGTCCGGCATGTGGAGTGTGTCTTCCCCTTGTGTCGTCGTCCTGCACGCCGGGGGCGTGTACGGCTGGAGGCGGTCTTTCCCACGGCGTCAGTTGGATGCGCAGTCCAGACGCTACCTCCCGTGCCCGCCCCCGTCCCCTGGGGGCCGCTTCGTGTGCCGGTATCGTTGCTGACGGTCGGCGGCTTCGTAGAGTTCCCCGGAATTGATGAGTCCGCGACCTTGTACGACCACACAAACGGCAGCACCGCCCGCGAGAAAGAGCCCCGCCGTGGCCTCCCCGCCTTCCCCTGTCAGCCCTGCCCGCCCCCGGCGCCCGGTCCGCCTCGTCGTACTCGTCTCCGGCTCCGGTACGAATCTGCAGGCGCTGCTCGACGCCATCGCCGCCGAGGGCGTGGCCCGCTACGGCGCCGAGGTGGTGGCCGTGGGCGCCGACCGCGACGGCATCGAGGGCCTGGCGCGCGCCGAGCGCGCCGGGATCCCCACGTTCGTCTGCCGGGTCAAGGACCACGCCGACCGCGCCGAGTGGGACGCGGCGCTGGCGGAGGCCACCGCCGCCCATGAGCCGGACGTGGTCGTCTCGGCCGGGTTCATGAAGATCCTGGGGCCGCGATTCCTCGCCCGGTTCGGCGGCCGCTGCGTCAACACCCACCCCGCGCTGCTCCCGAGCTTTCCCGGTGCCCATGGCGTACGCGACGCGCTCGCGCACGGTGTGAAGGTGACCGGATGCACCGTCCACTTCGTCGACGACGGGGTCGACACCGGCCCGATCATCGCCCAGGGCGTGGTCGAGGTCCGGGACGAGGACGACGAGTCCGCTCTTCATGGGCGGATCAAGGAAGTCGAGCGCTCGCTGCTCGTCGAGGTCGTGGGGCGTCTGGCGCGTCACGGCTACCGCATAGAGGGACGAAAGGTAAGGATCCCGTGACCGCCGAAGGTACCAAGCGGCCCATCCGCCGCGCGCTGGTCAGCGTCTACGACAAGACGGGTCTCGAGGAGCTGGCCCGAGGGCTGCACGCGGCGGGTGTCCAGCTCGTCTCGACCGGCTCGACGGCCGCGAAGATCGCCGCCGCGGGCGTCCCGGTCACCAAGGTCGAGGAGCTGACCGGCTTCCCCGAGTGTCTCGACGGCCGCGTCAAGACGCTGCACCCGCGCGTCCACGCGGGCATCCTGGCCGACCTGCGGCTCGACTCGCACCGTGCGCAGCTCCAGGAGCTGGGCGTGGAGCCCTTCGAGCTGGTCGTGGTCAACCTCTATCCGTTCCGCGAGACGGTCGCCTCGGGCGCCTCGCCGGACGAGTGCGTGGAGCAGATCGACATCGGCGGGCCCTCCATGGTCCGGGCCGCCGCCAAGAATCACCCGTCCGTGGCCGTGGTCGTCAACCCCGAGCGGTACGACGACGTCCTCAAGGCCGCCGCGGACGGCGGTTTCGACCTGGCGGGGCGCAAGCGGCTGGCGGCCGAGGCGTTCCAGCACACGGCGGCCTACGACGTGGCGGTGGCCAACTGGTTCGCGGCTGACTACGTGGCGGACGACTCCTCCTTCCCGGAGTTCCTGGGCGCCACCGTCACCCGTAAGAACGTGCTGCGCTACGGCGAGAACCCGCACCAGCCGGCCGCGCTCTACTCCGACGGCAGCGGTAAGGGGCTCGCGGAGGCCGAGCAGCTGCACGGCAAGGAGATGTCGTTCAACAACTACACCGACACCGAGGCCGCCCGCCGGGCCGCGTACGACCACACCGAGCCCTGTGTCGCGATCATCAAGCACGCCAACCCGTGCGGGATCGCGGTCGGGGCGGATGTCGCCGAGGCGCACCGTAAGGCGCACGCCTGCGACCCGCTGTCGGCCTTCGGCGGTGTGATCGCCGTCAACCGCCCGGTGTCGGTCGCCATGGCCGAGCAGGTCGCCGAGATCTTCACCGAGGTGATCGTCGCCCCGGGGTACGAGGACGGCGCGGTCGAGGTGCTGGCCCGTAAGAAGAACATCCGCGTGCTGCGCTGCGCGGACGCGCCGGCGGACCTCGCCGAGCAGCGCCCCATCGAGGGCGGCCTGCTGCTGCAGGCCAAGGACCGCCTCCAGGCCGAGGGCGACGACCCGGCCAACTGGACCCTCGCCACCGGCGCGGCGCTGGACGCCGACGGCCTCGCCGAGCTGGCCTTCGCCTGGCGCTCCTGCCGCGCGGTGAAGTCCAACGCGATCCTGCTCGCCAAGGGCGGCGCCACGGTCGGCGTCGGCATGGGCCAGGTCAATCGCGTGGACTCGGCGAAGCTGGCCGTCGAGCGGGCCGGTGCCGAGCGGGCCGCCGGTTCGTACGCCGCCTCCGACGCCTTCTTCCCGTTCCCGGACGGCTTCGAGGTGCTGGCCGAGGCGGGCGTCACGGCCGTGGTGCAGCCGGGCGGCTCGGTCCGTGACGAGCAGGTGGTGGAGGCCGCCCAGAAGGCGGGCGTCACCATGTACTTCACGGGCACGCGCCACTTCTTCCACTGAGTGACCGCCGAGCGAGCACAGGAGGCCGCACCCCGACCGGACCACGGGGTGCGGCCTTCGCCGGTCCGGCACCGACCGGCCCCTGATTGGATCCGACGTCCCCGCATCCGGGAGGATGAAGCCATGACCGCCCAGATTCTCGATGGCAAGGCAACCGCAGCCGCGATCAAGTCCGATCTCGTCAGCCGCGTGGAGGCGCTCAAGGCCAAGGGCATCCATCCCGGCCTCGGCACGGTGCTGGTGGGCGAGGACCCCGGCAGCAAGTGGTACGTCGCGGGCAAGCACCGCGACTGCGCCGAGATCGGCGTCGACTCCCTCCGGCGCGACCTGCCCGAGACCGCCACCCAGGAGGAGATCGAGGCGGCGGTGCGGGAGCTCAACGAGGACCCGGCCTGCACGGGCTACATCGTTCAGCTGCCGCTTCCCAAGGGCATCGACACCAACCGGGTGCTGGAGCTGATCGACCCGGCCAAGGACGCCGACGGACTGCACCCGATGAACCTCGGCCGGCTGGTGCTGGGCGAGAGCGGCCCGCTGCCGTGCACGCCCCAGGGCGTCATCCAGCTGCTGCGCCACCACGGTGTGGAGATCAACGGCGCGCATGTGGTGGTCGTCGGCCGGGGCATCACCGTCGGCCGGTCGATCGGGCTGCTGCTGACCCGCCGCTCCGAGAACGCCACGGTCACCCTCTGCCACACCGGCACCCGCGACCTGCCCGGGATCCTGCGCCAGGCCGACATCATCGTGGCGGCCGCCGGGGTACGGCATCTGATCGGGCCGGATGACGTGAAGCCGGGCGCCGCGGTGCTCGACGTGGGCGTCAGCCGGGACGAGCACGGCAAGATCGCCGGCGATGTGCACCCCGATGTGGCCGAGGTCGCGGGCTGGATCTCGCCGAACCCGGGCGGCGTCGGCCCGATGACCCGCGCCCAGCTGCTGGTCAACGTGGTGGAGGCCGCGGAGCGGAACGCGAAGGCGGACGCCGGTGCCGGCCATGACGGCTGAGGCGAGCGAGCCGGCGGCCGGGGAGCAGCGGCAGACGCCGCCGGCGCAGCCTTCTGGCCCCGCCCGGCTCATCCGTAAGTCGCGCCGCTTCCCGCTGATCACCCGGGACACCGCGCGTCCGGAGGGCGGCGGCCGGGCCGCGCCCGGTGCCGCTCCGGCGCCCGCCCGGCAGTGGCCGCTGCTCGCGGTGATGGGCGGTGTGGGCCTGGGGCTGCTGATCGTCGCCCTGGACGCGTTCCGGGCCGGCACGGTGGTGATCGGGCTGTCCCTGCTGGCGGGCGCCTTCATACGGTGGGCGCTGCCCGAGGTGGGGATGCTCGCGGTGCGGTCGCGCTTCACCGACATGCTGACCTACGGGCTGCTGGGCGCGGCGATCGTGCTGCTGTCCCTGATGGCCCAGCCGGATCCATGGGTGTCGATCCCGTTCCTGGATGACGTCGTGCATTTCACGGTGCGCTAGCCGATGGCGTGAAACGGCGGCCCGTCCTCTCCCCCGTGGAAGGACGGGCCGCCGTCGTTGTGGCCGGATCCGAACGGTCCGGCGGCGGTCCGCCCTCTCCCCCGAAGAAGGACGGACCGCCTGCTAACCAGGGTTGTGTGTGGGCTGTGCCGGATCAAGGAACGTCGGGACCCTGTGGCGCGGAAGTGACCGTTCCAGCATGAGGTCTCGGACATGCAACGACGAGCCGGGCGCGGTGGAGTACACACCGATGCACGAAATGCTCCGATGCGCCCCCACCCGAGGAGCCGATGTCCATCGCCTCAGCACGCTGTGGGAGTTGGCGGAGCGGGCCTGGAGCCGCTCCGAGATGCGGCACGACGTCACGATGGAGGCCATCAGCGTCGCGCGGGCGCGGGCCGCCACCGAGCAGTTCGACCCGGCGGCGCGGGGGATGGGCGCCCGGAAGAACGGCCGTCCCTCGAAGAAGAGTCGGCCGAGCGTCGAACTACCCGTACCGGATCAGCCGTTGGTCGCGATGGCCCCGGTGTTCTCGGCTCCCGCGACGTCGGCCGAGCGGGCACCGGGCTCCTCCAGGACGCCGGCGCCCGCCCTGTCCCCTCCGCCGCCGCCATCGCCGTCCCCCTCGCCTTCCGGGACGGCACGGAAGCGTGTCGCGCTGTTCGCCGGCGGCCTCGTCGGCGCGCTCTTACTCGTCGCCGGCGCCGTCCTGCTGATCGATGCGGGCGGCGACGGCGAGAAGCGCGGGGAGAGGCCGACCACGCACCGGCCACCAGCGCGCGTCAGCTGTCGGCGGGCGTGAAGTGCGCAGGGGAGGACTGCGCCGGTCAGGATCCGCAGGCCATGGGGTGCGGCACCGCCGCGACGACCACCGCGGACGTCACTGTCGGCACCGGGTATGTCGAGGTCCGCCACAGCAAGACCTGCCGGGTGGCCTGGGCCCGTATCACCCGGGCGGCCCCGGGCGATGTGCTCCAGATCAAGGCGCCGGGTGCGAGGGGCGGTGCGGCCCGAGCGCAGAACAGCGGGGCCGGTGCCGACGGCGACGCCTACACCAAGATGATCTCGGTGGACGCCACCGCACGGACCACCGCGTGCGCCACTCTCGCGGGCGGTACGCGCGGCCGCACGGCCCCCGGCGCCCAGGGGGTGAACGCGGGCGGGGGAAGTCCGTCCGGGGGAATTCGGAAACAGGGGGAATGAGCCGGGGGAATCGGGGCAGGCGGTGTCCGAGCCCCCCACGGGTGCGGCACTGGGCGGCCGCCTGCACTCCCCCTCCTGGCAGGCGGCCGCCAAAGCGCGCGAGGGTCTGAACGCGCGGTGAGCGGTTACACAGTGGCCCGAGAGAACCTGGGCCAGGTGCCGTCGGATAGCCTGACGCAGGTATCTCGACACCAAGAGATCTTGGACTGACAACACAGCGCAGGAGACCGCCATGACCCGCACTCCCGTCACCGTCACCGTCACCGGCGCGGCCGGCCAGATCGGCTACGCGCTGCTCTTCCGCATCGCCTCCGGTCAGCTCCTCGGCGCGGACGTGCCGGTCAAGCTGCGTCTCCTGGAGATCCCGCAGGGGTTGAAGGCCGCCGAGGGCACCGCGATGGAGCTCGACGACTGCGCCTTCCCGCTCCTCCAGGGCATCGACATCTCCGACGACCCGAACGTGGGCTTCGACGGTGCCAACGTCGCCCTGCTCGTCGGCGCCCGCCCGCGCACCAAGGGCATGGAGCGCGGGGATTTGCTGGAGGCCAACGGCGGCATCTTCAAGCCGCAGGGCAAGGCCATCAACGACCACGCCGCGGACGACATCAAGGTCCTGGTCGTGGGCAACCCGGCCAACACCAACGCGCTCATCGCGCAGGCCGCCGCGCCGGACGTACCGGCCGAGCGCTTCACCGCGATGACCCGGCTGGACCACAACCGCGCCCTGTCGCAGCTCTCGAAGAAGACCGGCGTCCCGGTCGGCGAGATCAAGAAGCTGACGATCTGGGGCAACCACTCCGCCACCCAGTACCCGGACGTCTTCCACGCCGAGGTCGCGGGCAAGAACGCCGCCGAGGTCGTCAACGACGAGCAGTGGCTGGCCGACACCTTCATCCCGACCGTCGCCAAGCGCGGTGCCGCGATCATCGAGGCGCGCGGCGCCTCCTCGGCCGCCTCCGCCGCCAACGCCGCCATCGACCACGTCCACACCTGGGTCAACGGCACCGACGCCGACAACTGGACCTCCGCCGGTGTGGTCTCCGACGGCTCGTACGGGGTGCCGGAGGGCCTGATCTCCTCGTTCCCGGTCACCGCGGCGAACGGCAAGTTCGAGATCGTCCAGGGCCTGGACGTCAACGAGTTCTCGCGGACCCGCATCGACGCGTCGGTGAAGGAGCTCGAGGAGGAGCGCGAGGCCGTGCGGGGTCTCGGCCTGATCTGACGCGCCCACCGAGGCCGTTTCCGAAGGGTCACACTCCGGTTTTCACTCCGGAGTGTGACCCTTCGGCTATTCACTGTAATTGCGGGCCATCTTCCCCTAGCGTGGAGGTAGTTGCTACGGCCTCGGGGGGAAACATGGCCAACAGGCGCGATGATCATTCTTTGGGCGATCACTCCGCTCATCTGCCGCGGCCGCGGCCGGACTCTTCACCGGTCGTCCCCTCTCCTCCTTCTCCTCCCTCCCCTCCTCCCTCTCCTCCTCCTGCCGCCGACGATGCGTCCCCCTGTGCCACCAGCGAGGCGACCCGGTTGCTGTGCGCGGGCGCCTATCTGGACGACGACTTCCGGGACGCGGTCCTGGACGAGCTGTATGTCCACGAGGAGCGGGCCGTGGCACCCTCGCTGGGCATCGACGCGGCCCGGGTGCTCGCGCACGCGCTGCGCGCCCGTCGTCTGGAGGCATGCTGGACCGCGCTGCTGGTGTCCTTATGGGTGCTGGACTTTCTGCTGGCGCAGGGCTTCTTCTATCTGTTCCTGCTGTCCTGCGCGCTGCTTCTGCTGGCGGCCTGGGCCAGGGGCGGCGCCATGGGCCCCTTCCGCGCCGACTATCCCGGGGCCGACGGGGTCACCGTCACCCGGCGGCGGGCGGCCGCGGTGCTGCGGGTGCTCGGCTGTCTGATCCTGCTGTCCTATGCGGTCTCCGCCGTGACCCAGGCGTTCACGGGCGAGCCGGGTACGAGCGGGCTGCAGGACTTCGCACCGGCCCTGGCGGCCGGGTCGGACACCAGCGCCGCCTGGTTCGCGCTGGTGATCCCGGCCGTGATGGCCACCGCGGTCGCCCTGCACCGTGAGCATGTGGCCCGGGTGCTGGCCACCGACCTGGAGCCGGAGACCTTCGCCGACCTCGCCGCGGACCCGGCGGAGCGGTTCGAGGGCGGGCGCTTCCAGCGGGTGCGGGCCCTGATCCGCCGCGAGCAGCACTCACCGGTGATCCTCTATCATGACCGGCACCCCTTCCTCGGCGCGGGCATCGCCCATGACACCTGGACCCTCGCCGTCGAGCTGCGGCCGCGCGAGGGCGGCGATCCGGTGCCGCTGGACAACCGCGTAATCCTGGAGCGAATCCGCCCGCTGGTCGAGAAGTTGCGCACCTCAACGACCCAGGGCGCCGCCTCCGTCCAGGGCACAGCCCCCGTCCAGGGCGCTGTCCGGCCCGCCGCCGCGAGCCGCGACCGGTTGCGCGGTCTGGAGCTTGACGAATGCGTCTTCCTCAAGGTCACCGGATTGCGGAGCCGCTCCTTCGTGCCGTACGGCGAGGCGGACTTCGCGCGGGAGCGGGCGGAGGCCGTCGAGGAGGGCGGAGAGATCCGGCGGCACTTTCTGCGCATCCGCGTCGGCGCATGGCGGGAAGAAGTGGTCACCACCGTCTTCGTGCGGGTGCATACGCAGGGCGGCATGCTGATGCTGGAGTTCGCGCCGCATGTGCTGCGCCCGATCCGCCCGGACTTCCGGGCCGTCGACCGGCTCTCCGACTCGCATCGCCGCGGTGGACTGCCGGGCAAGGCGGTCTGGGCGCTCGGGCGGACACCCACGGCGGCGGGCCGGGCGGTCATCCACGCCTTCCGCTCGGCCGCCTTCGTCTGGCGGATGTACGCGGGGGGTTATGAGGCGGCCATCCCCGACGGGCCCTGGATCTCGGTGCGGGAGCTGGGCAGTGACGCCGGCGCATCGCTCTTCCAGGAGATGGATGTCAGCCGCTATCTGAAGAGCGTCGAGGACCGGGTGGCCAATGGCGTGCGAAGGGCGCTCGACGAAGCCGGCTGGGAGACCGGCGAGTTCGAGCAGAAGGTCATCAATGTGAGCGGCGGCGGGGTCTTCATCGAGTCCGCGGCGAACAGCGCCTTCGGCTTCGGTGACCACAACACGATCAGCAACACCACCGGAACCAATGGAGCGGGAGGCGGGCATGGCGATGGCTGATACGGAGGACGGCAGCGGCGTGAGCGGCGGCGGTGCGGACCACACGGCGGGCGCGAGCGGTGGCGGCGCGGGCCCGGCGGGCGGCGGCGGGCGCTCCTTCGGGGACATCAGGTTCGGCAAGGTGAGCGGCAGTGCCATCGGCATCGGCGACCACAACCACATGGTGAACGGGCGGCAGGGGGACGTCCCCTGCGATCCCGCCTATCAGGAGCTGCTGGAGGCCGTTCGGCAGCTCGCCGAGGATCTGCGGCGGGTGGTCCCGAGCCCGGAGGTCGGCGCGCTCTCCGATGAACTGGACCAGACCCAGGACGAGATCCAGCGCACCGGCCGGGCCGGGGCCGGCCGACTGGCCAGGATCCGGGTGATGTTGCAGGACGCGAGTGCCGGCGTCGGCATGCTCGCCTCCGGCGTCGCCGTCGGACAGGCGGTCGGCGCGCTCCTGGGCGGCTGAGATGAGCACACCGGGCGGTGAGGGGGGCCGTCGATGGGACGAGGAGGCCCAGTGCTGGGTGGGGGAGGGCGCGGAGCCGCCCGCCCCGGGCCGACGTCCACCCAATCCGCATCTGGGCACGGTGCTGCTGGCGGTGCTCGCCGTGGTCCTGGTCGGCGGGATCGGCGTGGGCGCCTGGAAGTTGGTGTCGGGCGGCGGGGACGACAAGCCCCGGGCGGACGGCGGTTCGCCGTCGGCCTCGTCCTGGTCACCGTCGGCCGAGCAGCCCACGACGGTGCCGTCGGGGCCGTTCTCGGAGACGACCTCGGCGCCGCCGTCGGTGTCCGTGGACAGCACACAGGCGCCGCCGACGGGCTATGTGCGCACCACCGACGCGGAGGGGTTCCGGCTGGATGTGCCCAGGGGCTGGCAGCGGGTCAAGCGCGATACCGGGGTGTTCTACGAGTCGTCCGACGCGAGCAGTCTGATCCAGGTCTTCGCGCTGACCGAGCCCGGCGTCACCCCGTACGAGGCGCTGCGCCAGGCGGAGGCGGGGCTCAAGAAGAACGCCGGCTACCAGCGGTACGAGCTGAAGCGGCTCGGCCCCGGCGACGACGCGGACGCGGAGCTGGAGTACGGCTACCGCAGCGCCAAGTACGGCCCGCGCCGCATACTCGACCGCGCCTTCACCGGCCCGGACCAGGTGCAGTACGCGGTGCTGGTCGCCGGCCCGGCCGACGACTGGCCGCGGCAGCGGGAGCGGCAGCGCATCGTGCTGGCGTCCTTCTGCCCCACCGCCTACTGCCCGGCCACCTGACCGAGGGCAGGCGAGGGCGGGCACATTCGGCGGTAGGCAGCACCGGGCCCAGATCGGCGGTAGCCGGCGCCAGGCACAGGGCGGCACACCTCAGGCGACATATCCGTATCGGTGGGGTGGCCGAGGGTGGGGAGGCCCTCGAACCGGGTACACCGATCTCGGCTGGCGCGGCTTGTCGGCTTATGGGGGCAGAGTTCCACTATCGGGGGGATAGATGAGCATGCATGACGGGGGAGTGCCCGGAGCGCCGGGAGCGCCGGGAGCGCCGGGAGCGCCTGGGCAGGACGCCCGGCGGACACTGCGGGCGGTGGCGGTGGCGATCTTCCTGGCCGTGGGGATCGCGTTTTCGGGCTGGGTGGCCTTCGGCGGCGACGGCACTTCCCGCCATCAGGCGGGCCCGCTGCCCTGGGACCAAGAGAGCCCCACGGCCACGCCGAGCGCGGAGGTCTCCCAGCCGAGCGATCTCTATCCCTCGCCCGGCCCCGAAACCGGTGGGCCCACCGCTCTCCCGAGCGATCTCCCCACGGACCTGCCGACCGGGGCGTCCCCGTCCGCGACGCCCTTCGGCACCCCGTCCTCCCCCTCCCTGACCGGCGCCGCCCCGCCCGCGGGCTACAGCACCCAGGCCGACCCCGCCGGATACCACCTCGCGGTCCCGGACGGCTGGGAGCGGACGACCGAGGGCCCCAGCGTCTACTACACCTCGCCCGACGACAGCACCGTGATCCAGGTCTTCGAGCTGCACGGACCCGAGTCGACGCCGTACGAGTCCGCGCAGGAGGCCGAGCGGATCGCCTCCACCCACCGCGACTACGAGCAGATCGCCCTCACCCGGCTGGGTTCGGACGCCCTGGGCCCGGCACAGCTGGAGTACACGTACCAGTCCAAGAGCGACGGCCACCGCCGGATACTCGACCGCCGCTTCGCCGCCCCCGACGGCACGATGTACGCGGTGCTGGTGATCAGCCCCTCCGGGGACCGGGCGGAAGCGCGGGAGGTCCACCAGGCGGCGGTGGACACCTTCTGCCCGACCGCCTACTGCACGGCTTCCTGACACGGGCTTCCTGACACGGGCTGCCTACCGCATCGCTTTCTGACACCGATTGACTAGGTGCATAGCTCTTGACAGATCGGCCGATTATGGCCCGGGAGGCCGTCTCCGCCTTCGGATCACGTGAGCCGGCCCACTTTCTCTTGCGAATCGCGCATAGGTTCCCGCCTTCCGGTTAGGGGTCCATGTTGCTGGCTTGGACCAGTGGTAAAGCACGCAGAACCGGAAGGCAGAATTCACGTGACGGCAGTCGAGACCATTCATGTGGACGGGACGTGGCAGGCAGCCGCGTCCGGGGCGCAGCGGGAGGTTCTCGACCCCGCGGACGCCAAGACCCTCGCCGTCGTCGCGGAGGGTGGTGTCGAGGACACCGACGCGGCGGTCGCGGCCGCGCGTCGCGCCTTCGACCAGGGCCCCTGGCCCGGGACGCCGGTGGCCGAGCGGGCGGCGCTGCTGCGCCGCGTCGCCGAGCTGCTGCAGCGCGACCGTGAGACGATCGCGCTCATCGAGAGCCGTGACACCGGCAAGACCCTGGAGGAGGGGCGGGTCGACGTCGATGACGTGACCAATGCCTTCCGCTACTTCGCCGACCTGGCCGCGGGCGAGTCGGCCGGGCGGGTCATCGACGCGGGGACCCCCGATGTGCACAGCGTCGTGGTCCATGAGCCGGTCGGCGTCTGCGCGATGATCACCCCCTGGAACTATCCGCTGCTCCAGGCGAGCTGGAAGATCGCCCCGGCGCTGGCCGCCGGGAACACCTTTGTGATCAAGCCCAGCGAGGTGACCCCGCTGTCCACCGTCCATCTGGTGCGGCTGCTGGCCGAGGCCGGGCTGCCGGCCGGGGTGGCCAACCTGGTCACCGGCACGGGCGACCCCGTCGGCGCCCGGCTGTCCGAGCACCCCGATGTGGACCTGGTCTCCTTCACCGGCGGGCTGATCAGCGGCACCAAGGTCGCGCAGGCCGCCGCGCCGACGGTCAAGAAGGTCGCGCTGGAGCTCGGCGGCAAGAACCCCAATGTGGTCTTCGCCGATGCCTGCGCCACTGCCGAGGGCTTCGACACCGCCGTCGACCAGGCCCTGAACGCCGCCTTCATCCACAGCGGCCAGGTCTGCTCCGCCGGTGCCCGGCTGATCATCGAGGAGTCGGTGCGCGAGCGGTTCGTGGCCGAGCTGGCCCGCCGCGCGGAGAAGATCAAGCTGGGCCGTGGCACCGAGGACGGTGTCGAATGCGGTCCGCTGGTCTCGGCCCAGCAGCTGGACAAGACCGAGGCGTATGTGGCGTCCGCCCTGGAGGAGGGCGCCCTGCTGCGGTGCGGTGGCAAGCAGCCGGAGCCCAACGAGGTCCGCCCGGCCACCGGCTACTTCTACCTCCCGACCGTGCTCGACCAGTGTCACCGCGAGATGCGGGTGGTGCGGGAGGAAACCTTTGGGCCGATTCTGACGGTCGAGTCCTTCCAAACCGAGGACGAGGCCGTCACACTCGCCAATGACACGGAGTACGGACTGGCCGGCGCCGTCTGGTCCGCCGACACCGCGCGGGCGCGCCGCGTCGCCGCCCGGCTGCGGCACGGCACCGTGTGGATCAACGACTACCACCCCTACCTTCCGCAGGCCGAATGGGGCGGTTTCGGCAAGTCCGGGGTCGGGCGCGAGCTCGGTCCCGCGGGCCTTGACGAATACCGCGAGACCAAGCACGTCTACGAGAACCTGCGACCGAGCCCGGTGCGCTGGTTCGCCGGCTGACGCCCCGCCGCCGGGCCCGCCCGGGGCTCGGCCGGGCCCGGACTCGTCCCCCGGGGCCCGGGCCCGGCCGCACCCGGTCACGGCGACCGGCGGGGATCGGCCCGTGGCCACCGAGGCTCCCAGCAACACCCCCACCCCCAGGGGCGGCAGTCCCCGTCCCGCACCGGCGCGAGCCGTTTGGGTAAGACCGCGAGGAGTAACCCCACATGTCCGTACCTGTCGCATACGACTATGTCGTCATCGGCGGCGGCACCGCAGGATCGGTGATCGCTTCCCGGCTCACCGAGGACCCGGACATCCGTGTCGCCGTCATCGAGGGCGGACCGTCCGATGTCGACCGGCCCGATGTGCTGACCCTGCGCCGCTGGCTCGGCCTGCTCGGCGGGGACTTGGACTACGACTACCCCACCACCGAGCAGCCACGCGGAAACTCGCATATCCGGCACAGCCGGGCGCGAGTGCTCGGGGGGTGCTCCTCGCACAACACCCTGATCTCCTTCAAGCCGCTGCCGGGTGACTGGGACGAGTGGGCCGAGGCCGGCGCCGAGGGCTGGGACGCGCAGTCCATGGACCCGTACTTCCAGCGGTTGCGCAACAACATCGTCCCGGTGGGCGAGAAGGACCGGAACGCGATTGCGCGGGACTTCGTCGACGCCGCCCAGGCCGCCGCCGGGGTGCCGCGGGTCGAGGGGTTCAACAAGAAGCCGTTCCATGAGGGCGTCGGCTTCTTCGACCTCGCGTACCACCCGGAGAACAACAAGCGCTCCTCGGCGTCCGTCGCCTATCTGCACCCGTTCCTGGACCGGCCCAACCTCCATCTGATGCTGGAGACCTGGGCGTACAAGCTGGAACTGGACGACACCGGCCGGATCACCGGCGTGCATGTGCGCACCAAGGACGGTGAGGAGATCGTCGTCCGGGCCGAGACCGAGGTCCTGCTCTGCGCGGGCGCCGTGGACACCCCGCGGCTGCTGCTGCACTCCGGTATCGGCCCCAAGTCCGATCTGGAGGCGCTGGGCATTCCGGTCGTGCACGATCTGCCGGGCGTCGGCGAGAATCTGCTCGACCACCCCGAGTCGGTCATCGTGTGGGAGACGGACGGCCCGATCCCGGACAACTCCGCGATGGACTCCGACGCGGGCCTGTTCATCCGGCGGGACCCCGAATCCCGGGGCCCGGACCTGATGTTCCACTTCTACCAGATCCCGTTCACCGACAATCCGGAGCGGCTGGGCTACGAAAAGCCCGAGCACGGCGTGTCGATGACCCCCAACATCCCCAAGCCGCGCAGCCGCGGCCGGCTCTACCTCACCAGCGCCGATCCGTCCGTCAAGCCCGCCCTCGACTTCCGGTACTTCACGGACGAGGACGACTACGACGGCCGCACGCTGGTCGACGGCATCCGGGTCGCGCGTGAGATCGCCAAGACCGAACCGCTGGCGAGCTGGCTCAAGCGCGAGGTGTGCCCGGGCCCGGAGATCACCTCGGACGAGGAGATCAGCGAGTACGCCCGCAAGGTCGCGCACACCGTGTACCACCCGGCGGGCACCTGTCGTATGGGTGCCCCGTCGGACCAACTCGCCGTGGTCGGCCCGGATCTGCGGATCCGGGGTCTGAACGGCGTCCGTATCGCCGACGCGTCCGTCTTCCCGACGATGCCGGCCGTGAACCCGATGATCGGAGTCCTGATGGTGGGCGAGAAGTGCGCTGAGCTGTTGTTCGAGGATCGCGACCGGGAACGGCACAGGCCCGAGGACCGGGCTGCCACGCTCGCGCCGGGAGGTGAGGCGTGATGGCCACGACCCTGGTCCCCGAGACGCCCGACACTCCCAAGATCCCCGAGAGCGGCGAGCGCGCCCCGGTGTTCTCGGTCCGCGACCTGTGGAAGGTCTTCGGTCCCAAGGCCGAGCGCATCCCCGGTTCCGCCGAGGCGGAGCTGCCCGCCGGCGAGCTGCGTGCCCGCACCGGCTGCACCGCTGCCGTCCGCGAGGTCTCCTTCGACGTCCAGCCCGGTGAAGTCTTCGTGGTCATGGGGCTGTCCGGCTCCGGCAAGTCCACCCTCGTCCGCTGCCTCACCCGGCTGATCGAGCCCACCTCCGGGACCCTGAAGATCGACGGTGAGGACGTCCTGGCCATGGACAAGGCCCGGCTGCGCGATCTGCGCCGGCACCGCGCCGCCATGGTCTTCCAGCACTTCGGACTGCTGCCGCACCGCTCCGTCATCGACAACGTCGCCTACGGCCTGGAGATCCAGGGCATGGGCAAGGCCGAGCGCCGCGCCAAGGCCGCCGAGGTGGTGGAGAAGGTCGGTCTCACCGGCCTTGAGCGTCGCCGCCCCGGACAGCTCTCCGGCGGTCAGCAGCAGCGCGTGGGCCTGGCCCGGGCGCTCGCCGTCGACCCCGAAGTGCTGCTCTTCGACGAGCCGTTCAGCGCGCTCGACCCGCTGATCCGCCGCGATATGCAGGAGGAGGTCATCCGCCTGCACCATGACGAGGGCCGGACGATGGTCTTCATCACCCACGACCTCAGCGAGGCGCTGCGGCTCGGCGACCGCATCATGCTGATGCGCGACGGCGGGATCGTGCAGCTCGGCACCCCGGAGGAGATCGTCGGCTCCCCGGCGGACGACTACGTACGGGACTTCGTCCGCGATGTTCCGCGGGAGCAGGTGCTGACCGTGCGCCGCGCCATGCGCCCCGCGACGTCGGATGAGCAGGACGGCGGGCCCGCGCTGGCGCCTGGCACCACGGTCGCCGACGCGATCGAGGCCGTGGCCCGCACCGGTGGCCCCGCGCGCGTCGTGGACGACGGCCGCTGCCTGGGCGTCGTCGACCACGCCTGTCTGCTGAGCGTCGTCGCGGGCCTGGACAACAAGGAGGTGGCCGCGGCGTGACCACCGCCTCGACCCTCTCTCCGCCGGGCGGCACCGGGGGGCGCGTATGAGTGCCACGGCCACCCGCCCTTCCGCCGACCCCGCCACCGATCCGGTCGCCACCGGGACGGCGGCGGCCGAACCGCGCCCGTCCCTGCTGAGCTCCGCCGTCCGCAGCCCCGCCGCGCGCAAGCTGGCGGCGCTCGTGGTGATCGCCGCCGTGCTCGTTCCGCTCGCGCACGCCAAGTGGGCGAGCGGCAGCTGGCCGCATGCGCTGACCGTCGACGTGTCCGGGCCGCTCGGCGATGCCAGCGACTGGATCCTCGACAACCGGGACAGTCACTGGATCTTTCTCTACTTCTTCGGCCACGTCAGCAACGTCATCATCATTGGTGTCCGCGCCGTCTATGTGGCCCTGCTCGCCCTCGGCTGGGCCGGTGTCACCGCCGGGCTGACCCTGATCGCCTGGCGGGTCGCCGGGGTGCGGATCGCGGTCACGACCCTGGTGTCCTTCGCCATCTGCGGACTGCTGGGCATGTGGGTGCCGACGATGCAGACGCTCGCGCTGATGGTCATCGCCGTCACCGCGTCCGTCGTCGTCGGCGGACTGCTGGGCCTGGCCGGCGGCCTCTCGGAATGGGCGTTCCGGGTGCTCCGGCCGGTGCTCGACACCATGCAGGTGCTGCCCGCGTTCGCGTATCTGCTCCCCGTCGTGATGATCTTCGGCAACGGCGTGCCCGGCGCGGTACTGGCCACCGTGATCTACGCGGCTCCGCCCATGGCCCGGCTCACCGCCCTCGGCCTGCGCGGCGCGGACGCCGGGGTGCTGGAAGCGGTGACCTCGCTCGGCGCGACCTGGCGGCAGCGGCTGCTGTCCGCCCGGCTGCCGCTGGCCCGCAAGGAGCTGCTGCTGGGCATCAACCAGACGATCATGATGGCGCTGTCCATGGCCGTCATCGCCTCCGTGATCGGCGGCGGCGGTCTCGGTGACCGCGTCTACCAGGCGCTGTCCAGCGTCGACGTCGGCAAGGCGCTCGCCGCCGGCCTCCCGATCGTGCTCCTCGCCGTCGTGATGGACCGCACCATCGGGTCGGCGGGCGAGCGGCTCGGCACGCCCCCGGCCGAGGGCGGGCACCGGCTGCTGCGCGGCTGGCCCGCGTGGGCGGGGGCCGCGGTGGTCACCGCGGTCATCACCGTCGTCGGACGGCTGACCGGCTCCCAGACCTGGCCCACCGGCTGGACCGTCGCCATCGAGGAGCCCGTCAACCAGTTCAAGGAGTGGATGGTCGACCACCTCTACACCGGAGTGCCGGTCGTCGGCGGCACCGCCGACTGGGCCGCGAACTACGTCAAGTGGATCCTCGACCCGCTGCGCGAGGGGCTGCAGGGCCTCCCGTGGTACGCGGTGCTGCTGATCGTCGCGGCCCTGGCCTGGCTGATCGGCACCTGGGCCACCGCGCTGACCGCCACCGCCGCCATGGCCGCGATCGGTGTGCTCGGGGTGTGGGAGCCGTCCATGGACACCCTCTCCCAGGTGCTGGCCGCCGTCTTCGTCACGCTGGTCCTCGGTTTCGCGATCGGCATCTGGGCCGCGCGCAGCACCCGGCTGGAACGGATGATGCGACCGGTGCTGGACATGTTCCAGACCATGCCGCAGTTCGTGTACCTGATCCCCGTGGTCGCGCTGTTCGGCGTCGGCCGCGCCCCCGCGGCGGCCGCGGCCATCGTCTACGCGCTGCCCGCCGTCATCCGCATCACCACCCAGGGGATCCGGAACGTCGACCCGGCCGCGCTGGAGTCGGCGCGTTCGCTCGGCGCCACCCAGGGACAGCAGTTGCGCCAGGTCCAGCTCCCGCTGGCCCGCCCGGCGCTGCTGCTCGCCGTCAACCAGGGCGTGGTGCTGGTGCTGGCCGTGGTCGTCATCGGCGGTCTGGTCGGCTCGGGCGCGCTCGGCTACGACGTGCTGTTCGGCCTGGCGCAGGGCGATCTGGCGACCGGTCTGGTGGCGGGCACGGCGATCGTCTGCCTGGGGCTGATGCTCGACCGCGTCACCCAGCCGACCTCGCGCCGCGACAGGAAGGGGGCTTGAGATGGCTCGCACCCGTATCCAGCTGCTGACGGCCGCCGCCGGGATCGCCGCCGTGTTCACCGCGACTGGCTGCGGCGCGGCGGACATGACCAAGCAGTCCTCGCCGTACGCCAATGTGGGCGGGGCGAAGAGCGTCACGCTCTCGGTCCAGTCGTGGGTCGGCGCCCAGTCCAATGTCGCGGTCGCCCAGTATCTGCTGGAGCATGAGCTGGGCTACCGCGTCGACACCGTCCAGGTGGACGAGATTCCGGCGTGGGACGCGCTCAGCCAGGGCCGGGTGGACGCGATCCTGGAGGACTGGGGCCACCCGGAGCAGGAACAGCGCTACGTCAAGGACAAGAAGCTGATCGTGCCGGGCGGCGGGCTCGGCGTCACCGGCCATATCGGCTGGTGGGTGCCGAAGTACTTCGCCGACAAACATCCGGACGTGCTGAACTGGAAGAACCTCAACAAGTACGCCAAGACCTTCAAGACCGCGGAGAGCGGTGGCAAGGGCCAGCTGCTGGACGGTTCCCCGTCGTATGTCACCAATGACAAGGCGCTAGTGAAGAACCTGAAGCTGAACTACCAGATCGTCTTCTCGGGTTCGGAGGCGGCGCAGATCACCCAGATCAAGCAGTTCGCCAAGGGCAAGAAGCCGTTCCTGACGTACTGGTACGAGCCCCAGTGGCTGTTCAACCAGGTGCCGATGGTCGAGGTCGAGCTGCCCAAGTACACCGACAAGTGCGCGAACGAGGGCACCAAGGACCCCGCGTCCGTCGACTGCGCCTACCCGACCACACCGCTGCAGAAGTACCTCAACGCGGACTTCGCGAAGCAGGGCGGGAAGGCGTCGGCGTTCCTGAAGAAGTTCCACTGGACCAAGCAGAATCAGAACGAGGTGTCCGAGCTGATCGCCTCGAAGGGGATGTCGGCCCAGGACGCCGCGAAGAAGTGGGTCGAGGCGCATCCGGACGTCTGGAAGAAGTGGATGCCGTAAGGGCGGCGCTCCAGCCGTGGACACACGCGGTGGGCCCCGCTTCGTCCTCATGCACGCATGCACGGGACGAAGCGGGGTCCAGCCGTTTTACGGGACGGGTCCGTTTTACGGAGCGGGGTCCAGCCTTTTGACGAGGTTCCCCGCCTCGGCCATGGTCTGGCGGAGCAGCCGGGGGCCGAAGGTGATCCGGGCGGCGCCCAGCCGGCCCAGCTCACGCGGGGACGGGCCCTCCGGGTCGAACGCCGCCGCGTTGAGCGGGACGTCGATGGCGGCCGCCAGGCGGGGCAGCAGCTCAGGGGGTGCGAAGATCGGGTACACGCAGTCCGCGCCCGCCTCCGCATAGAGCCGTCCGCGCTCGATCGCGGCCGCGACCGCGGTCTCGGGGCCGAGGTCCGGACCGCCGCGGACGAAGGTGTCGACACGGGCGTTGATCACCAGATCCTCGCCCGCCTCGGCCCGCACCGCCGCCAGCCGGTCCGCCTGGCGCGCGGGCTCGATCAGCCCGCCTGTCGCGTGGTCGGAGTCCTCCAGGTTGCAGCCCACCGCGCCGGTCTCCAGCAGCCGCTCGACCAGCTCCTTGGGGGCGAGGCCGTAGCCGCTTTCGACGTCCGCCGAGACGGGGACGTCCACCGCCCGGATGATCCGCGTGATCGCGGCGAACATCTCCTCCGGCGGGGTGTGGCCGTCCCGGTGGCCGAGGGAGGCCGCGATCCCCGCGCTCGGCGTGGCGAGCGCGGGGAATCCCGCGTCGGCGAAGACCCGGGCCGAGGCGGCGTCCCACGGCCCGGGGAGCACCAGCGGATCACCGGGCTCCCGGCCGTGGTGCAGCGCGCGGAGCGTCCGGGCCCCGGCCGTGGTCGCGGGTGCCGTCATGGCGGACCCGCCTCAGTGGCCGGCGGGCTTGTAGGCGCCGGGGGTCATGCGGGTGGTCACACCGATGCGGTTCCAGGCGTTGATGGTGAAGATCAGGGCGATCACCTGCGCCAGCTCCTGCTCCTCGAAGTGCTTGGCGGCGCGCTCGTAGACCTCGTCGGGGACGAAGCCGTCGGTCAGGACGGTTACGGCCTCGGTCAGGGCGAGGGCGGCCTGCTCCTTCTCGGTGTAGAGGTCGCCGGCCTCCTCCCAGGCGTTGAGGAGGTAGAGGCGCTCCTCGGACTCGCCCGCCACGCGGGCGTCCTTGGTGTGCATGTCGATGCAGAAGGCGCAGTGGTTGAGCTGCGAGGCACGCGTCTTGACCAGCTCGGCCAGCGCCGGGTCCACGCCCTTCCGGGCGGCCTTGTCCAGGCTGACCATTGCCTTGTAGACCTCGGGGGCCGCCTTGGCGAACTCCATCCGGGGGCCGTGCGCATGAGAAGTTCCGGTCGTCATGCCTCCACGCTAGAGGCGCGGCGGCCCAGGAGTATGGTCCATTTACATGGCAGATTCATGGGCCACTCGAAGAGGCGATTCCGGACAGCGGGCGGGCGATCCCGGACAGCGGGCGGGCGATTCCGGGCAGCGAACGGACGGCTCCGGACAGCGAACGGACGGTCGCGGCGGGCTGGGCACGGATCTGCATCTGGATCTGCCGCCGGGTGGCGGGAGCGGGGTGCGGGTCGGGCTCATCCGCGCACTGCGCGACGCCGTCCGCAGCGGGCGGCTCGCCCCGGGCACCCGGCTGCCTTCCTCCCGCTCCCTCGCCACCGACCTCGGCATCGCCCGGAACACCGTCGCCGACGCCTACGGGGAACTGGTCGCCGAGGGCTGGCTGACCGCCCGGCAGGGCTCGGGCACCCGGGTCGCCGAGCGCGTCGTGCCGCCCGAGCCCGCCCCGCCGCGCACACTCCCGGCCACCGCGGCCGCCACCCGGCCCACCTACGATCTGCGGCCCGGCGAACCCGATGTCTCGGCCTTCCCCAGGACCGCCTGGCTCTCCGCGGCCCGACGCGCCCTGATCGCCGCGCCGAACGATGCCTTCGGCTACGGCCACCCCGCCGGGCGGCCCGAGCTGCGGCGGGTCCTGGCCGACTATCTGGCGCGTGCCCGCGGGGTGCGGGCCGCGCCCGAACGGATCGTGGTCTGCGCGGGGTTCGTCCAGGGACTGGCCCTGCTCAGCAAGGTGCGGGAGAAGGCCGGACACCGTGAGGTGGCCGTGGAGTCCTACGGGCTCGACGCCCACTGGAACGTGATGCGCGGGGCCGGGCTGCGCACCGTACCGCTGCCGGTCGATCCGCAGGGGGCGAGGACGGCGGAGCTGGACCGGTCGGCCGGGCTGCGGAACGTCCTGCTCACCCCGGCGCATCAGTTCCCCATCGGCGTTCCGCTGGACCCCGACCGGCGCGCCGCCGTGGTCGACTGGGCCTCGCGGGTGGGCGGACTGGTGCTGGAGGACGACTACGACGGGGAGTTCCGCTACGACCGTCAGCCGGTCGGGGCACTGCAGGGGCTCGACCCCGAGCATGTGGTCTATCTGGGCACCGCGAGCAAGAGCCTGGCGCCCGCGCTGCGGCTGGCATGGATGGTGGTACCGGACCATCTGATGGACGACCTCCTGGCGCTCAAGAGAACGGGGGAGTGGGAGTCGGGCAGGCTGGACCAGCTGACGCTCGCGGAGTTCATCGACTCCGGGGCGTACGACCGTCATGTGCGCGGTATGCGGATGCGCTACCGGCGCCGCCGAGACCAGTTGGTGGCGGCGCTCGCCGAACGCGCCCCGCGGGTGCGGGTCACGGGCATCGCGGCCGGGCTGCACGCGGTGCTCCAACTGCCGCCGGGCACCGAGCAGTCCGTGGTGCGGGGCGCGGCCTGGCAGGGCCTGGCGCTGGATGGGCTGTCCCGTTACCGCTACCGCGACGAACAGGGGCAGAAGCAGCGACAGGAGCCGGGCGGTCACCCCGATGCGCTGGTGTTCGCCTATGGCACCGCACCCGACCACGCCTTCGCGGGCGCCCTGGAGGCGCTGTGCCGGGTGCTGCCCTGAAGCCTTGCGTTTCGGCGGGCTGAAGGCACACGTGAGGCCGCACGTTTCGGTCGAGCCCCGCCGTCCCTATGCGCGGTGGTTCCCCCTAGGGTGGGCGGTTGCGGCCTCGGGGAGACCGGGGAGACGACGCCCTCGGGAGGGACGACGGCCTCGGGGGAGAGGAACGGGGGACACGGGGATGGAACGGAAGACGCGGCGACTGCGGTCGAGCACGGTGATCCTGGGCGGTATGGGCGCGCTGGCGGCGGCGCTCACCTCCTGTGGTTCGGAACCGGACAAGCGCTGTGTGGACCGGAACAGCTATGACGCGGTGAACGGATACCGGGTCGTCGACTCCAGCGACTGCAAGGGCTCTTCGTCCACCACGGGCGGCAAGGGCAAGAAGAACCGGGACACGAAGCGCGCCGACGGCCAGTGGTACTACGACTCCGAGGTCAGCGGCCGCTGGGCGGACTACGGCACCTTCGACAAGAGCAAGGCGGCCGACCGGGGCGGCTTCGGCTGCTCGGGCTCCAGCGGCGGCTGAGCGGGCCGCCCCACGATGAAGCGCCACACCATCGACCCCCGCCCCGACTGGCAGTCCACGGTGGAGGAGCAGGGGGTCATCTATCCGCTGACCCGCTATCCGGACGGCTCGCTGCGCCCCTACTGGGACGAGAGCGCCTACTACGCCTTCTCGCTGCCCGAGGTCGAGGCGCTGGAGGAGGTCGTCGAGGAGCTGCACCGGATGTCGCTGGCCGCGGCCGCCCATATCGTCGAGACCGGCCGCTTCGCCGACCTCGGCATCGACGATCCGCGGCTGGCCGGGCTGATCGCCGAGTCCTGGCACCGCCGGGCCGAACAGCCCAGCGTCTACGGCCGGTTCGATCTGCGCTACGACGGCGCTTCGGGCCCGGCGAAGCTGCTGGAGTACAACGCCGATACGCCCACCTCGCTGGTGGAGGCGGCGAGCGCCCAGTGGTTCTGGATGGAGGACCGCTTTCCGGGCGCCGACCAGTGGAACTCCCTCCATGAACGGCTGGTCGACGCCTGGCGCACCCAGGCCGCGCTGCTGCCGCCGGGGACGCCCCTGTACTTCGCCCATTCGGCCGGGGACGAGCTGGGCGAGGACCTCATGACGGTGGCCTACCTCCGTGAGACGGCCGACCAGGCCGGGCTGAGCACCGAGGCGATCTCCATGGAGGACATCGGCTGGGAACGGCTGTCGGGCCGCTTCGTCGACAAGCGGTTCCGCTTCATCCGAAGCTGCTTCAAGCTCTATCCCTGGGAGTGGCTGGCCACCGACCGGTTCGGCCCGCAGGTGCTGGACACCCTCGACAACGGGGGCGGCACCGGATCCACGCTGTGGATCGAACCGGCCTGGAAGATGCTGCTGTCCAACAAGGCGCTGCTTGCCGTGTTGTGGGAGATCTTCCCGGACCACCCCAATCTGCTGCCCGCCTACCTCGACGGCCCCCGGGAACTGGCCCGCACCAACGGCTATGTGGCCAAGCCGCTGCTCGGCCGTGAGGGGGCCGGGGTCACCGTGCACCCGCCGGGCGAGGAGCCCGTCCTGCGCGATGAGCCGTGCTGCTACCAGGAACTGGCGCCGCTGCCCGACTTCGACGGCAACCGGGTGGTGCTCGGCACCTGGGTCGTCGAGGGCGAGGCGGCGGGACTCGGCATCCGCGAGTCGGCGGGGCTGGTGACGGATGAGTACGCGCGCTTCATCCCCCACGTGATCCTCTGAACCACACGGGGCCTCCGACCCACGCGGGGCCTCCGAGCCGTACGGGGCCTCTGACCAGCGCAGGTCCACCGAGGAGCCGTATCGGGTCATTCGGCCAGCACCGCCCTGAGCTGGTCCAGCGCCCACTCCAGATCCTCCTCGCCGATCACCAGGGGCGGGGCGATCCGGATAGTGGCGCCATGGGTGTCCTTGACCAGCACTCTGCGGTCCATGAGCCGCTCGGAGATCTGCCGCCCGGTGCCCCGTGACGGATGGATGTCCACCCCCGCCCACAGCCCCCGGCCACGCACCTGCTCAACTCCCCTTCCCAAGAGCAGCCCCAGCTCCCGGTGGAGCAGCTCGCCCAGCGTGGCCGAGCGCCGCTGGAACTCCCCGGTCCGCACCATGGCGATGACCTCCAGCGCGATCGCGCAGGCGAGCGGGCTGCCGCCGAAGGTGGAGCCGTGCTCCCCGGGGCGGTGCACCCCGACCACCTCACGTGAGGACACCACCGCCGACACCGGCACCACCCCGCCGCCCAGCGCCTTGCCCAGCACATAGACATCGGGGACCACCCCCTCATGCTCACAGGCGAAGGTGGTGCCGGTGCGCCCGAGGCCCGACTGGATCTCATCGGCGATGAACAGCACATTCCGCTCCCGGGTCAGCTCCCGGACCCCGGCCAGATAGCCGGGCGGCGGCACCACCACCCCGGCCTCGCCCTGGATCGGCTCCAGCAGCACGGCGACCGTCTCCTCGGGCGCGGCGTCGAGCGCCGTCTCCATCGCCGCCAGCTCCCCGTACGGCACGATCGAGAACCCGGGGGTGAAGGGGCCATGGTCGGCACGGGCCTCCGGATCGGTGGCGCAGCTGATGAGGGTGATCGTCCGGCCGTGGAAGTTGTTCCCGGCGGCGATGATCCTGGCCCGGCCGTCCGGTACGCCCTTGATCCGGTAGCCCCATTTGCGGGCGGTCTTGATGGCCGTCTCCATCGCCTCCGCCCCCGTGTTCATGGGCAGCACCATCTCCATGCCGCACAGCTCGGCCAGCTCGGAGCAGAAGGCGCCGAAGCGGTCGTGGTGAAACGCGCGGGAGGTGAGGGTGACCCGGTCCAGCTGCGCCTTGGCGGCCTCGATCAGCCGGCGGTTGCGATGCCCGAAGTTGAGCGCCGAGTATCCGGCGAGCAGATCGAGATACCGACGGCCCTCGACATCGGTCATCCAGGCGCCTTCGGCGGACGCGACGACGACCGGCAGCGGATGGTAGTTGTGCGCGCCATGGGCCTCGGCGGCGGCGATGGCCCGCTCCGCGGAGCGTCCCGGTCCCATCTTGTCCTCCTTGTCTCACTAGCTAGAGTGGGGGTGCGCACCGTGACTGGCGAGCCGAGCGTGGAACCGACCACGAGGAAGCGATGCGCGGCCTTAGCGCCACGAGGTGCCGCCCGCCTGGGCACCCCGGGACACGACCGGACCGTCACCGATCGCCCCGGAGGACTCGATGAGCCTGCCCCTGACCCATCCCGCCCTGTCGGCCGCCGACCCCGAACTCGCCTCCCTCGTCGGCTCCGAGGAGCTGCTGCAGTCCGAGACCCTGCGCCTGATCCCGAGCGAGAACTATGTCTCCGCCGCCGTCCTGGAAGCCTCCGGGACGGTGCTGCAGAACAAATACAGCGAGGGCTACGCCGGCCGCCGCTACTACGAGGGCCAGCAGGTCATCGACCAGGTGGAGACCCTGGCGATCAACCGGGCCAAGGCCGTCTTCGGCACCGAGCACGCCAATGTGCAGCCCTACTCCGGCTCGCCCGCCAACCTCGCGGTCTATCTGGCCTTCGCCCAGCCCGGTGACACCGTGATGGGCATGTCACTGCCCATGGGCGGTCATCTCACCCACGGCTGGGGTGTCTCCGCCACCGGCACCTGGTTCCGCGGCGTCCAGTACGGGGTGCGCCAGGACACCGGCGCGATCGACTTCGACCAGGTGCGCGAGCTGGCCCTCGAGGAGCGGCCCAAGCTGATCTTCTGCGGTGGCACGGCGGTGCCCCGCACGATCGACTTCGCCGCCTTCGCGGAGATCGCCCGCGAGGTGGACGCGGTGCTCGTCGCCGATATCGCGCATATCGCCGGCCTGATCGCGGGCGGCGCCCACCCCTCGCCCGTTCCGTATGCCGATGTCATCTCCACCACCACTCATAAGACGCTCCGAGGCCCGCGCGGCGCCATGCTGATGGCGCGCGAGACCCATGCCAAGGCCATCGACAAGGCCGTCTTCCCCGGGCTGCAGGGCGGTCCGCACAACCAGACCACCGCCGCCATCGCGGTGGCCCTGCACGAGGCCGCCCAGCCTGCCTTCCGTGACTACGCCCATGCCGTCGTCGCCAACGCCAAGGCGCTCGCCGAGGAACTGCTCGCCCGCGGCTTCGATCTGGTCTCCGGCGGCACCGACAACCATCTGATCCTGATGGACCTGACGCCCAAGGAGGTGCCGGGCAAGGTCGCGGCCAAGGCCCTGGACCAGGCCGGGATCGTGGTGAACTACAACACCGTCCCCTACGACCCGCGCAAGCCCTTCGACCCCTCCGGCGTCCGGATCGGCACCCCCTCCCTCACCTCGCGCGGTCTGTCCACCGAGCACATGCCCGCCGTGGCCGACTGGATCGACCGCGGGGTGACCGCCGCGAAGAGTGGTGACCAGGGCTCCCTCATCAAGATCAGGGCCGAGGTGTCCGAGCTGATGGCGGCCTACCCGGCTCCCGGCCTGCCGACCGGCTGACGCCGCCCGCGGGCCCCTGCCCGGCCTCCAGGCCGGGCAGCGGCCGCCACCACTGCTCCTCCCGGATCCGGTCGTCGGCCACCGGCACCGGCAGGCCCACGATCCGGGCGAGCACCCGCTCGACCAGTGTCTCCCCGCCCGCGCGCGACACGGCGTGCCGCGACGGTCCGCCGGACGGCGGTATCTCCAACGCCCGCCCGAGCGCCCGCAGCTCTCCGGGCAGCCCTTCCTCGGCCATCTCCTTCGCCTCCCCACTCGGTCCCATCAGCCGTCCACCGCGTCTCCTCGGCGGTCTCCGACGGCCCCAGCAGCCGCTCCAGCCGTCTCAGGGCGCGGCTCAGCCGTGATTTCACCGTGCCGCGAGGCCAGCCCAGCGCCTCCGCGGTCTCGCCCTCGTCCAGATCCAGCAGATAGCGGTAGATCACCACCCGCCGCTGCGGCTCGCTCAGCTCCTCCAGCGCGGTCAGCAGCCGCTCCCGCCGCTCGCCCGCCAGCGCCACGGCCGCCGGATCGGCGGACTCCGGTATCACCGGCTCGGCCCCGGACAGCAGCGCTCCCTCCCGGTCCGCCGCCGTGCGCCTCCGGCGCGCCGAACGCACCGCGTTACTCGTCTCATGGGCGACGATCCGCAGCAGCCAGGGACGGAACGCCGCCTCGCTCTCGAACCGCCCCAGCGCGAGATACGCCTTCACAAAGGCGTCCTGCACCACATCCTCGGCATCCGCGCCCGCCCCGAGCAGCCGGGCGGTGCGGTGCGCGATCGGCGCATGGGCCCGCACCAGCTCGGCATATGCCTCGGTGTCGCCGGCCCGCACCCGCGCGATGATCTGTGCTTCACGAGTCCTCACACCTTTCATACACCGGCGGACGGAGTCTGGTTCCACACCTGAGAGAATGGGTGCCATGGCCCTCGATCGTCCCCGTGCGCTCTCCGGTATCCAGCCCACCGCAGGTTCCTTCCACCTCGGCAACTACCTCGGTGCGATCCGGCAGTACGTCGCGCTGCAGGAGACCCACGACGCGTTCTACACCGTGGTCGACCTGCACGCGATCACCGTGCCGCAGGATCCGGCGGAGCTGCGCGCCAACAGCCGGCTCGCCGCCGCCCAGCTGCTCGCCTCCGGCCTGGACCCGGACCGCTGCACGCTCTTCATCCAGAGCCATGTGCCCGAGCACGCCCAGCTCGGGTGGGTGATGAACTGTCTCACCGGCTTCGGCGAGGCGTCCCGGATGACGCAGTTCAAGGACAAGTCGGCCAGGCACGGCGCCGACCGGGCCACCGTCGGCCTCTTCACCTATCCGATCCTGCAGGTCGCGGACATCCTGCTCTACCAGGCCAACCACGTCCCGGTCGGCGAGGACCAGCGCCAGCACATCGAGCTCACCCGGGATCTGGCCGACCGCTTCAACGGCCGCTTCGGCGAGACCTTCACCGTCCCCGAGGCGTACATCGTCAAGGAGACCGGGAAGATCTACGACCTCCAGGACCCGACGATCAAGATGAGCAAGTCGGCGTCCACGCCGAAGGGCATCGTCAGCCTCCTCGACGAGCCCAAGGTCTCCGCGAAGAAGATCAAGAGCGCGGTGACCGACCTCGAGACGGAGATCCGCTACGACGAGGAGAAGAAGCCGGGCGTCAGCAATCTGCTGACCATCTACTCCACCCTGACCGGCATCGCCATCCCGGAGTTGGAGCGCCGTTACGAGGGCAAGGGCTACGGCGCGCTCAAGACCGAGCTCTCCGAGGTGCTGGTCGAGTGGGTCACGCCGTTCCGCGAGCGGACCCAGGAATACCTCGCCGACCCCGCGACGTTGGACGGAATCCTGGCCAAGGGCGCCGAGAAGGCCCGAGCCGTCGCCGCCGAGACGCTGGCCGCCGCCTACGACAAGGTGGGCTTCCTGCCCGCGGTGCGCTGAGCGGCACGTCGAGCGTCGTCCGCACCACCCGGTGAGCACGGCGCACCCCGCGCACGTATGGATACGGACCCCCGCGGACAGCGGAACACACCGGTCCGGCCCCCTGACCAGGGGGCCTGTGGATCGGTGTGTGGAAGAACCGAGGAATCTAGCCGCGAAGGCGGCACAGCCGCCACACTGACACGGGTGCAGCGGCCACAACTCAGCAGCCCGGGAGGGCCAGGAGGGAGAACGCAGTGGGGACCGTAACGCTCGGCGTTTCGATCGCGGTCCCGGAGCCGTACGGCAGCTTCCTCCAGGAGCGGCGCGCGGGCTTCGGGGACCCGGCCGCCCATGGCATCCCCACTCACGTCACCCTTCTGCCGCCGACCGAGGTCGACACCTCGGCGCTGCCCGCCGTGGAGGACCATCTGGCGCGGGTCGCGGCCGAGAGGCGGCCGTTCCCGATGCGGCTGGAGGGCACCGGCACCTTCCGGCCGCTGTCGCCGGTCGTCTTCGTCAGGATCGTCGAGGGCGCGGAGGAGTGCATGGTGCTGCAGGAGCGGATCCGGGTGGAGTCCGGGCCGTGCGCGCGGGAGCTGCAGTTCCCGTACCACCCGCATGTCACGATCGCCCACGGCATCGACGAGGAGGCGATGGACCGGGCGTTCGTCGAGCTCAAGGAGTACGAGGCCGCCTGGACGATCACCGGCTTCGCGCTGTACGAGCAGGGGGAGGACGGGGTCTGGCGGCTGGACCGTGAGTACCCGTTCGGGTCGGACGAACTGCCGGACGGGGCTTCGCCCGTGGTGCCTCGTCAGGCTGATCTCTCGCGTCCGGCGGCGCCCCACTAGGCGCCTCAGGGTGCGCCGTCCCGGATTCCGGTGCGCCATTGCGCCATCTGCGGGTTCGTCGTGGCTGGTCGCGCAGTTCCCCGCGCACTTACGGGGCCCGCCGGGGCAGCAGGCGGCGTGCCGCCATTGTCAGCCGCGGTGCGACCGGCGCCCGGACGAGCCCGGTGCGCCGCCGCAGCCCCTCCTCAATGGCCTCGGCGACCGCCTGGGGCGTGGTGGCCAGCGGTGCGGGGCGCAGTCCGGCCGTGAGCTTCGTACGGACGAAGCCGGGGCGGACGGCCACCACATGGACGCCCGTGCCGCGCAGCGCCTCGCCCAGCTCCTGCGCGAACGCGTCGAGCCCGGCCTTGGCGGAGCCGTGGATGAAGTCGGTGCGGCGGACCCGTGGCGCGGCGGCAGAGGAGAGCACCACCAGCGAGCCGTGGCCCTGGCGGCGCATGGCGTTGGCGCAGATCAGGGCCGAGGAGACGGCGCCGGTGTAGTTGGTCCGGGCGACGCGGACCGCCGCCGGGGGATCGGTCTCGTCGCGCGCCTGGACGCCCAGGACGCCGAAGGCCAGCAGCACCAGGTCGATGTCGCCCTCGGCGAAGACCTTGCCCAGGGACACCTCGTGGGCCTCGGGGGTCAGCGCGTCGAAGGGCACCGTAAGGGTGTCGGCACCGAGGTCCCGCAGCTGCCGGGCGGCCGACTCCAGGGCGGGGGAGGGGCGGCCGGCCAGACCGTACGGGCGCGACGGCTGATCAGGCGGCGGACGGTCGCCAGGCGATCTCGGACGTGCCGCCCAGGACGAGCACCGACTGCGGGGAACCGACCACGTCCTTCATGGGGGGAACGTATCCCCTGATGCGGGGCATATGGAGTGATTGTGCGGCCGTATTCACGGCCTCACCGAAAAGAGTGACGAGCGGAGCGGCTGTCCGGGGAACCCGATATCCGTATCGCGCACCGGCGCGCCGAGGAGTGACACCGCGCAGAAGGGTACTTGCTGATCATGGAATCGTTGACCCGGCTGCCTGTCGTCGGCCCCGCGATGGCCTGGCTGATGCGCACCCATGCCTGGCGTACCTACGAACGGCTGGACCGCGTCCACTGGACCCGGCTCGCCGCCGCGATCACCTTCGCCAGCTTCATCGCCTTCTTCCCGCTCATCGCCGTCGGCGCGGCCGTCGGCGCGGCGATGCTCAGCCAATCGCAGATGGCCCAGTTGCAGAAGAAGATCGCCCAGCAGATCCCCGGGATCTCCGGCCAGCTCGACCTGGGCGGACTCGTCCAGAACGCCGCCACGATCGGAGTCGTCGCGGGCGCCCTGCTGCTGTTCACCGGCATCAGCTGGGTGGGCTCGCTGCGCGAGTGCCTGCGCGCGGTATGGGAGCTGGAGGAGGACCCCGGCAACCCGCTGGTGCGCAAGGTCAAGGACGGCTTCGTGCTGATCGGGCTGGGCGGTGTGGCGCTCGTGTCGTTCGCCGTCTCCGCCCTGGCCGCCACCGCCGTGGGCCGGATCGCCCAGCTGATCGGCATCCCCGAGAACGGGGTCGGCGGCTGGCTGCTGCGGATCGCCGCGTTCGCCATCGCCGTCTGCGCCGACCTCGTGCTGCTGAGCTATGTCCTGACCTGGCTCCCCGGCGTGCAGCCGCCCCGCCGTACGGTCGTGGTCGCCGCGCTCATCGGCGCGATCGGCTTCGAACTGCTCAAGGTGCTGCTCAGCAGCTATCTGAAGGACGTGGCGGCCAAGAGCATGTACGGGGCGTTCGGGGTGCCCATCGCCCTGCTCCTATGGATGAACTTCACCGCGAAACTCACGCTGTACTGCGCCGCCTGGACCGCCACCCCGCCCGCCGCCCGGGCCGAGCACGAGGCCGAATGGGCGGCCGAGGCGGACCAGGCCGAGCCGTCCGGGCCGGACAAGGCCGAGCCGTCCGGGCCGGACAAGGCCGAGCCGTCCGAGCCGGACAAGGCCGACCCTTCCGAGCCGGACAGCGCCCGGCCGTCCGAGCCGGAGGTCGGAAAGCACCGCGCCCGCGGGCCCGGAGGCCCGCAGGCGGCGGCGTGACAGCGACCGTAAGAGGCCCGGCTCGGCCGTAAGGGCTCGCTCAGTGGGTTCGCTCAGTGGGTTCGCTCAGTGGGTTCGCTCAGTCGCGCGAGCGGCGCCGGGCCAGCTCCGGCAGCGGCCAGCGACGGTGCACCCCGAAGGCCGCCGCGCCCAGCAGCGCCAGGGAGCCGCCCGCGATGCCCACCGCGGTCCACGCCCCGCCGGAGCCCCCGTCGTCCGTGGAGACGGACGCCTGGGCGTGCTTATGGCCGTTCTCGCCGCCGTCCGAGGGGTGGCTCGCGCCCGCCGCGCCCGGGCGGACGAGGGTGCCGACCGGGTTCACCGAGCCCGCCGCCTTGAAGCCCCAGTCGAAGAGCCTCGCGGTCTCCTTGTAGACCTCGTTCGCCTCCTTCTCCTGCGGATTCATGACGGTGACCAGCAGCACCCGGTTTCCGCGCTGGGCGACCCCGGTGAAGGTGGCGCCCGCGTTCGTGGTGTTGCCGTTCTTGACCCCGGCGATGCCCTTGTAGGGCTCGACGCCGAAGCCGGTCAGCAGCCGGTTGGTGTTCTGGATGCCGAAGCTGGAGCGCTTCTTCTTGCCCTTTTCGAACGTGCCGGGGAACTGCGCGGTCGCCGTCGAGCAGTACTCGCGGAAGTCCGCCTTCTGCAGCCCCGAGCGGGCGAAGAGGGTCAGGTCGTACGCGCTGCTGACCTGGCCCTCCTCGTCGTAGCCGTCCGGTGTGACCACATGGGTGTCGCGCGCGTTCAGATGCTTCGCGTGTGCCTGCATCTCCCTTACGGTCGCCGGGACACCGCCGTTCATGGCCGACAGCACATGCACCGCGTCGTTGCCCGAGCGCAGGAAGACGCCGAGCCACAGGTCGTGGACCGAGTAGGTGTAGTTCTCCTTGACCCCGACCAGGCTGCTGCCCTCACCCATCCCCTCCAGGTCGGACAGCTGCACCTTGTGGGTCTTCGTCTTCGGCATCTTCGGCAGCAGCGTGTCCGCGAACAGCATCTTCAGCGTGGACGCGGGCGGCAGCCGCCAGTGGGCGTTGTGCGAGGCGAGCACATCACCGGACTCGGCGTCGGCCACCAGCCAGGACTTTCCGCTGAGCTCCTTGGGCAGCGCGGGCGCGCCCGCCTTGGGGTCCACCTGGGTGCCGGGGCGGCCGAGCCGCTTCCCGCCCACCGTGGACATATGGGCGGGCGGCTTGACCGCGTCGGTGGCGCCGCCCGGCTGATCGGCGGCGTGAGCCGGGGCGGCGGCGAGCGGTCCGCACAGCAGGAGGGCGGCGGCGGTGGCGGCCAGCGGCGCGGCGGCGCGGCGGGCGGGGGTACGGCGACCGCTCTCGCGGGTGCTCTTGCCGGTGCTCTTACGGGTGCGGTCTCGGACGTGAGTGCTGGTGAAGGAAGGTGTGGGCACGGAGGTGAACGTACCTGGCGTCGCTGAGGAGAGCGACAGCAGCGCTGATGTGTTGACGGCAGACCCCCGCGTGGAGGTATCCGGGGCCGTGCCCATACTGGAACCCATGAAGCTCAGCCGCCCCGTGTCCTGGTTCCTGCTCGCCTTCGGGGTCTGGAGCTGGGTCATCTGGTTCACCTTTGTCAAAAATTTGTGGAAGGACGCCAGCGGACTCGCCTTCGACGACTCCGGCGACCCCACCACGTACTTTTGGGTGCATCTGCTGCTCGCGATCACCTCGTTTCTCTTGGGGACGGCGATCGGGGTCATCGGGTTGCGTGGGGTGCGCGCTCTGCGTCGAAACGACGCCTCCGAGTAGCCGTTCCAGGTAGCCGTCGGGTAGTCGGGTAGTCGCTAGGGGAGGGGACCTGGGATGGTCGTGCTCTACGTCCTGATCGCACTGGCCGTCGTCGGCGTGCTGACCGGCGTCCACTGGTACGTGTGGCGGCGGCTGGTCGGCGACACGACGGCGCGCGGGGGGTGGGCGCGCCGTACGGGCACGGCGGCCGCCTTCGTGCTGCCGCTGATGAGCGTCGGCGCGGTGATCTCGGGCCGCGCGGGCGCGCCCTTCCCGCTCCAGCGCGTCCTGGCCTGGCCGGGCTACCTCTGGCTCGCCCTGCTCCTGTACCTGACTCTGGCCCTGCTCGTGGGCGAGGCGGTACG
The DNA here is from genome assembly GCF_001598115.1 of Streptomyces sp. AgN23. Classification (NCBI taxonomy): domain Bacteria; kingdom Bacillati; phylum Actinomycetota; class Actinomycetes; order Kitasatosporales; family Streptomycetaceae; genus Streptomyces; species Streptomyces sp. AgN23. The sequence continues at coordinate 4,777,612 of NZ_CP007153.1, read as the reverse complement.
GCCTCTGCTGGGCGCTTGGCTTGCCCGTCGCAAGCCCGCCGAACCCGCTGATGTGCGGTCGACCGAGAGCCCCGCGGCGGCCGCGGATGAGGCTGCCGCCGGGCGGACAGCGGACGCCGGTTCGGCGGCGACCGCCGTCGCCCCCGCTCCGGTGGCTGTGCGCACGGACGGTCCGGCGCCCGCCGCCCCCCGGCGGCTGTTTGTCGCGCGGGCCGTGGCCGTCGGGGCCACTGCCGTGGCTGCCGGAACGGTGGGGTACGGGACGTACACCGTGCTGCGCGGGCCGCGGGTCAAGAGGATCACCGTGCCGCTCGCCAAGCTGCCGCGCCGGGCGCACGGCTTCCGGATCGCCGTCGTCAGCGATATCCACCTCGGGCCGATCCTGGGCCGCGCCCACACCCAGCGGGTCGTCGAGGCGGTCAACCGCACCAACCCCGACCTCATCGCCGTCGTCGGCGACCTCGTGGACGGCAGTGTCGCGGACCTCGGCCCGGCCGCCGAGCCGCTGCGCGCGCTGCGCGCCCGCCATGGCAGCTACTTCGTCACCGGCAATCACGAGTACTACTCGGGCGCCGACGCGTGGCTGGATCATGTGCGTGAGCTGGGCCTGCGGCCCCTGGAGAACGAGCGCACCGAGCTGCCCGGCTTCGATCTCGCCGGGGTGAACGACGTCGGGGGCGAGAGCGAGGGCCAGGGCCCCGACTTCGGCAAGGCGCTCGGCGGCCGCGACCGCTCGCGTGCCTCCGTGCTGCTCGCCCATCAGCCGGTGGTGATCCACGACGCGGTGAAGGCGGGCGTCGATCTCCAGCTGTCCGGCCACACCCACGGCGGTCAGCTGTGGCCCGGCACCTATGTGGCCGAGCTCGCCAACCCGACCGCCGCCGGTCTCGACCGGTACGGCGACACCCAGCTCTATGTGACCCGCGGCGCGGGCGCCTGGGGCCCGCCGGTACGGGTCGGGGCGCCGCCGGACGTCACCGTGGTGGAGCTTGCCTCGACCCGTACCTGAGCGTCTGAGCGCCCGCCATCCCGGCGCCATCCCGCGTCAGCGGGAGTCGGCGGCGGACCGCTCAACCTTCGCCGAGCCGGTGGGACCCACAGGACCCGTGCCGACCAGCGGACGGTCGAGGTCCCCCGCCGATGCGCCGTCGTCGGCCGCCCGCGCCACCGCGACCGGCTCCGACCGGTCGGCGGCCTGCGCGCCGGCCCGTACGGCCCGGCTGTGCGGCAGCGTGGCGTTGTGGATGCCCGAGACGCGGTCGTGCGGGGCGAGTCGGTGGGGGTGGCGCAGGGTCCTCCACGCGCAGGCGGCCGTCAGCGCGAGCCCGGCCAGCACCGCCTGCAGTTCGATGCTGCTGAGCGCGTAGAGGATCGTCTCCGCGTTCTGGGCGCCCGAGCCGTGGACGGTGGTGAGATGGTCGTAGCGCCACGGCTCGTTCAGCAGGATCAGCGTGGCCAGGAAGAATCCCGACAGGAACGGCATCACCGACGCCGCGAGCACCAGCGCTCGCAGGATCAGCCGCCAGGGCACGAGCGGGCCGCCGTTCTCCCCCACCAGCCGCAGCAGCACCAGCCGCTTTCCGGGCGTCGCACCGGTCGCCAGCGGCAGCAGGACGAACCACACCACGCAGATCGCGACGGGCAGCCATGCCGGGGCCGTTCCGCGCCGCTCGATCATCACGACGGTGGCGAACACCGATGTGACGACACATCCGGCCAGATCGACGGTGAGCGCCGTCAGCCGCCGCCCGAACGGCACCGGACGTGCCGCCAGCGCCCGCCCGTCCAGCGCCTCCAGCGCGGGCAGCAGCCGTGCGACCGGGCCGGCCAGCAGCCAACCGACCACCGCTCCCGAGGTGTTGACGATCAGGTCGTCCACGTCGAAGAGGCGGTACGGGCAGCTGTAGAGACCCCACACCCCGGTCCACTGCGTCAGCTCGAAGGACATCGAGACCACGAAGCCGATCACGGCGGTGGCGCGCAGCGAGCGCCCGAAGTGGTAGCGCAGGAAGACGCCGAGCGGCACAAGCAGCAGCAGATTGAAGAGGGTCCCGGCGACGGCGGGGTTCTGGAGGACGAGCGCGTTGAGCCCGACCTGGTGGTGGGCCTCTTTCCAGATGTCGCTGAAGGTGTTCCCGGGCATCCACTGCGGATGGGCCACGGGTGCGAACCGCTCGCACATGTCGCCGGTCTGCTTCGGCAGCGGCACGATCGTCATGCAGTAGGCGGTGAGCAGGTAGTAGAGGAAGCCGTAGAGCGACAGCGTCCGCCCCGGGGACATCACGCCGTGACGGCGGTAGAGGAGGACGGCCGTCGGCAGCAATAACACGAGTGCCAGGAGCGGGAAGAGGGCTGCGGCCGTTTTGATCGGCAGAAGGTAGGCGGTGGCCATGCGCAGGACTATACGCCATGTGTATACATTGCATGTATAGATCGTGTGCACAGTCCCCGGCGTGCGCCGGTACGACAAGGGCCCCGCCCCCGGAATCCGGAAGCGGGGCCCTCGCCCAAAGGCTTGGAGCCAAAGGCTCCGTCGCTCAGAAGCGCTCAGAAACGGACGCTCAGAAGCGCTCAGAAGCGGCGCGTGATCAAGGCGCGCTTGACCTCCTGAATGGCCTTGGTGACCTCGATGCCCCGCGGGCACGCCTCGGTGCAGTTGAAGGTGGTGCGGCAGCGCCAGACGCCGTCCTTGTCGTTCAGGATCTCCAGCCGCTGCTCACCGCCCTCGTCGCGGGAGTCGAAGATGAAGCGGTGCGCGTTGACGATCGCCGCCGGGCCGAAGTACTGGCCGTCGTTCCAGAACACCGGGCACGAGGAGGTGCACGCGGCGCACAGGATGCACTTGGTGGTGTCGTCGAACCGCTGGCGGTCCTCGGCGGACTGCAGCCGCTCACGCGTCGGCTCGTTGCCCGTCGTGATCAGGAAGGGCATCACATCGCGGTACGCCTGGAAGAACGGCTCCATGTCCACGATCAGGTCCTTGAGGACCGCGAGCCCCTTGATCGGCTCGACCGTGATGGGCTTCTCCGGGTTGATGTCCTTGATCAGCGTCTTGCAGGCCAGCCGGTTGCGGCCGTTGATCCGCATCGCGTCGGAGCCGCAGATGCCGTGGGCGCAGGAGCGGCGGAAGGTCAGGGTGCCGTCCAGCTCCCACTTGATCTTGTGGAGGCCGTCGAGGACGCGCTCCTTCGGATCGAGGTCGATCTGGAAGTCCTCCCAGACCGGCTGGTCCGAGACCTCCGGGTTGAAGCGCCGGATCCGGAAGGTCACGGTGATCAGGTGCGAGGCGGTGGCGTCGGCCGCCTCGGGGGCCTGGTCGGACTTCTCGAGGGTGGGAGTGCTCATCAGTACTTACGCTCCATCGGCTGGTAGCGGGTCTGCACGACCGGCTTGTAGTCGAGGCGGATGGACTCGGAGCCGTCCGCGCCCACCTCTCGGTACGCCATGGTGTGCCGCATGAAGTTGACGTCGTCGCGGTTCGGGTAGTCCTCGCGGTAGTGGCCGCCGCGCGACTCCTTGCGGGCCAGCGCCGAGATCGCCATGACCTCGGCCAGGTCGAGCAGGTTGCCCAGCTCGATGGCCTCCAGCAGATCGGTGTTGAACCGCTTGCCCTTGTCCTGGACGCTGACGTTCTTGAACCGCGCCCGCAGGTGGCCGATCTCCTCGACGGCCTCCTTGAGCGTCTGCTCGGTGCGGAAGACCATGACGTTCTTGTCCATGGTCTCCTGCAGCGCCTTGCGGACCTCGGTGACCCGCTCGGTGCCGGTCGCGTCCCGCAGGTTCTCCACCTGGCTCTGGACGAACCCGGCCGGGTCCTCCGGAAGCTCGACGAAGTCGGCCCTGGCGGAGTACTCCGCGGCGGCGATGCCCGCCCGGCGGCCGAAGACGTTGATGTCGAGCAGCGAGTTGGTGCCCAGGCGGTTGGCGCCGTGCACCGAGACGCAGGCGACCTCGCCGGCCGCGTACAGGCCCGGGACGACGGTGTCGTTGTCCGCCAGCACCTCGCCCTGGACGTTGGTCGGGATGCCGCCCATCGTGTAGTGCGCGGTCGGCTGGATCGGGATCGGGTCCGTGTACGGCTCGATGCCCAGGTACGTCCGCGCGAACTCGGTGATGTCGGGCAGCTTGGCGTCCAGCTGCTCCGGCGGCAGGTGGGTCAGGTCCAGATAGACGTGGTCGCCCTCCGGACCGCAGCCGCGGCCCTCACGGATCTCCGTGTAGATCGACCTCGACACCACGTCTCGCGATGCCAGGTCCTTCATGACCGGCGCGTACTTCTCCATGAAGCGCTCGCCGTCCTTGTTGCGGAGGATGCCGCCCTCACCGCGGGCGCCCTCCGTCAGCAGGATGCCCATGCGCCAGATGCCGGTCGGGTGGAACTGGAAGAACTCCATGTCCTCCAGCGGCAGCCCGCGCCGGTAGGCGACCGCCTGGCCGTCACCGGTGAGGGTGTGCGCGTTGGAGGTCACCTTGAAGAACTTGCCGCAGCCGCCGGAGGCGAAGACGACGGCCTTCGCCTGGAAGACGTGCAGCTCACCGGTGGCCAGCTCGTACGCCACCACACCGGCGGTGCGCTTGACCCCGTCGACCTCGGTCATCAGGAGGTCCAGGACGTAGAACTCGTTGAAGAACTCCACGCCCTCCTTGACGCAGTTCTGGTACAGCGTCTGGAGGATCATGTGGCCGGTGCGGTCCGAGGCGTAGCAGGACCGGCGGACCGGGGCCTCGCCGTGGTTACGGCTGTGGCCGCCGAAGCGGCGCTGGTCGATGGTGCCGTTCGGGGTGCGGTTGAACGGCAGGCCCATCTTCTCCAGGTCGAGGACGGAGTCGATGGCCTCCTTCGCCAGGATCTCGGCGGCGTCCTGGTCGACCAGGTAGTCGCCGCCCTTGATCGTGTCGAAGGTGTGCCACTCCCAGTTGTCCTCCTCGACGTTGGCGAGGGCGGCGGCCATGCCGCCCTGTGCCGCGCCGGTGTGGGAGCGGGTCGGGTAGAGCTTGGTGAGCACCGCGGTGCGGCTGCGCTTGGTCGACTCGATGGCCGCGCGCATTCCGGCCCCGCCGGCGCCGACGATGACGGTGTCGTACTTATGGATCTTCATGAGTGGATACCTCAGCCCCGGGGCCTAGCGGATGTTCGGGTCGAAGGTGAAGATCACCAGAGTGCCGAGCACGATGGTGAATCCTGCCGCCGTGTAGAGCAGCGCCTTCAGCCACAGGCGGGTGTTGTCCCGCTCCGCGTAGTCGTTGATGATCGTGCGCAGGCCGTTCGCGCCGTGCAGCGTGGCGAGCCAGAGCATGATCAGATCCCATGCCTGCCAGAAGGGCGAGGCCCAGCGGCCGGCCACGAAGGCGAAGCCGATCTTGGTGACACCGCCGTCCAGCACCAGCTGGATCAGCAGATGGCCCAGGACCAGGACGACCAGCAGGACGCCGGACAGGCGCATGAAGAGCCAGCCGTACATCTCGAAGTTCGTCCGGGTCGCCCTGGGCGTCTTGCGGGTACGGGCCCGCGGCGGCTCGATGACCGGGGCCGGATGATCCACGTCGTACGCGCTGACCGCGTCGCTCGCGGGGGTGGTGGTCTCGGCGGACATGTGCGTCAGCTCCCGAACAGTTCGCGCAGCGTGTGCTGGAGGATCGGGTAGAAGGCACCGGCCATCAGCACGACCCAGATACCGACGACACCCCAGAGCATCTGCCGCTGGTACCTCGCTCCCTTGGACCAGAAGTCGACGGCGATGACGCGAAGGCCGTTGAGGGCGTGAAACAGGATGGCGGCCACGAGGCCGTACTCCATCAGGTTCACGACGGGATTCTTGTAGGTGGCGACCACGTTGTCGTACGCCTCGGGCGAGACGCGGACCAGCGAGGTGTCCAGCACATGTACGAACAGGAAGAAGAAGATGAGGACGCCGGTGACTCGATGAGCCACCCAGGACCACATACCTTCCCGGCCGCGATACAGCGTTCCAGCCGGCACGGAAAAACCCTCCGGAAGCGGATTTGGGGCCTGCCGGCTTCACGGTCGGTCGGGCCCGGCCGGGTACGGTCCACCGGCCCTGGACATCGTACCGACGTGCTGTCGGCAGGTTCGTCCGGGGGGCTCAGGTGTGATCTATCAAGCACGAACGGGCGATCACGCGATACGGAACCCGGATACATCCGGCAGACAGGAGGTGTCCGCGGCCAGCCGGACGAGCCTGCCGCGGGCGATGCGCCGCAGCTCCTCCGCGGTGTTGTCGCGCTCCCGCTCCCGCTCGTTGCCCAGCCGGTCCCGGATCCCGGTCAGCAGCCGGTCGAGCCGCTCCTCGGGCCGCAGGCCGTCCAGACAGATGACGAAAACGTGACCGAACCGACGCTCGTACGCATCGTGGGCGGCCTGGAGCGCGGTGTGGGCGGCCAGTGACCCCAGGCTCTGTGCGGGCGGCAGCTCATGGCCGACGACCGACTCGTCCGCGAGCGCCTCGTCCAGATCGGCCGGGGTGAGGTCATAGCTGGCCTCGTCCCCGGCGGCCAGCAGCGCCTCCAGATCGGGGTACGGGCGGTGGGCGACGATCAGCCGGGCCCAGCGACGGCTGCCGCAACAGGCGAGCAGCGCGGCCTCGGCCGCGTCGGCGGTGGCGGTATTGAGCCGGTCGAGGCGGGAGGCGGCGGCGCGGGACCTGGACCTGGACAGCGTGGACTCCTCGGACACGCATGAGACACGCGGGGAAGGGGCGCCGCGCCCGGGAGCAGCGGACGCCCGGGTCGGGCGTGGGAGACATGGGCTGGGCGCGTGAGCAGTTCACGTTAACGAGGGGCGGGGACGGGGGCCCGGGGGGAACGCGATATCACCCGAACGGGGAGGTTTTACCGCATGCGGTGGACGGCATTCGGGGCGCAGGGTGTTTTTCGACCCCAAAGCGGCCGAATGCCCGAAGCGGGGAGGGCCTAAGGAGGTACACCGCCATGGGATTGCCGCTCAGAGCCACCAAGGCGTCCTGCGTCCGCGGTCTCGTCGCGGGTGCCGTCGCCACCCTCGTCCTGGCGGCCCTCGGCTGCCAGCAGACGGACGGCGGCCAGGGGCAGGCCGGCACCCGCTCCTCGCCTGCGCACTCCGCGCACGCCACGACCGCCACCTCGGCGCGGCCCCCCTCGACCACCCCGCCGCACGGCACGGCGGCCTCCGCCCCGCCCCGCACCGTCCCCTCCGTCCGCGAGTTCACCCCGACCACGGGCCCGGGCTGGCGGCCCGGCAGCGGCAGCCGGGTGGTGGCCGACCTCGATGGCCCGCTCGCCGACGAGGCCCGCACCATCGCCGCGGAGCTGGGGCTGCGCACCGCCTCCGGTACCCCCCGCACCGGTGATCTCTCCCTCGCCCTCGATCCGGGGCAGAGCGGTGGCCGCGAGGCGTACACGCTGACGGTCGGCGGCGGCCGCGCCCGGATCACCGGCCCGGCCGACGCGGGCGTCTTCTGCGGCACCCGCACCGTGAAACAGGCCCTGCGCTCCGGCGGCCGCCTCCCCGAAGGCGTGATCCACGACCGGCCCGGCCGCGCCCAGCGCGGCCTCAACCTGGACATCGCGCGCAAGTTCTTCTCGGCCGGGTGGATCGAGGCCCGGATGCGCGAGATGGCCGACCTCAAGCTCAACCAGCTGGCCCTGCACTTCTCGGACGACCAGGGATTCCGCATCCAGAGCACCAGCCACCCCGAGATCGTCTCGGCCCAGCACCTCACCAAGGCCCAGGTCCGGGAGATCGTCGCGCTCGGGCGGCGGCTGCACATCACCGTCATCCCCGAGATCGACTCGCCGGGCCATCTCGGCGCCGTCATCAGGGCCCATCCGCAGCTCCAGCTCCGCAACGCGGGCGGCACCACGTTCCAGGGGTCGGTGGACATCTCCCAGCCGGCCGCTGCCCGCATCGTCGATCAGCTGATGCGCGAGTACGCCCCGCTCTTCCCCGGCCGCTGGTGGCATCTGGGCGCCGATGAGTACCTCGCGCTGACCGTCAAGGACCCCCAGGCGTCGTTCCCGAAGCTGGTGGCCGCCGCGAAGGCGAAGTACGGCCCCAACGCCCGGGTGCAGGACCTGGTCACCGGCTGGCTGAACGACCGGGCCCGGCTCGCCCGGCAGCTGGGCAAGCAGCCCAAGGCGTGGAACGACGGCTTCTTCGCCGGCGGCGTCGTCAAGCCCGACAAGAACATCGAGGTCGAGTACTGGACGGGACGGCTGAAGGAGACGGCCCGGCAGCCGCTGGAGTATCTGAAGGAGGGCCGCAAGGTGGTCAACCTCAACGACTCGTACCTCTACTACGTCCTCGGCGAGCCCGGCGGCTTCACCTACCCGACCGGCGAACGTATTTACGAGAGCTGGTCCCCCGCGGTCCTGCGCGGCTCCACGCCCGTCGCCGACAAGTCCCTGACCGGACCGAACCGGATCCTCGGCGCCCGTTTCGCCGTCTGGGGGGACCGGCCCGAGGCCCAGACGCCCGCACAGGTGGCCCAGGGCATCCGGCTGCCGCTCGCGGCGCTGGCCCAGCGGGTGTGGGATCCCGGGAAGCCGCCGCTGAGCTGGTCCGACTTCACCCGGCTCGCCGAGCGGCTCGGGGTCTGAGCGCGAGAGCCGGGCGGCAGAGAAGAGGGAGAAAAAGAAGGACGGTCGGGGCCGCCACCCCCCACAGGAGAGGCCCCGACCGTCGATCAGGGAGAGCCGTCAAAGGCTCGCACCCCTTACAGCGTCGCACGCCTCGATTGCGTCACACCTCCCCTTGCACGAAACCGGGGACTTCACCCCGCGTCCAGGGTCCGTTCCGCTCTGGACTTGACCGGTCGGATGCCCGTAACGTGCAGGTCCGCGCTCTGGGCGCGGTCAGAGGCTTCATTTTCTCGCGTGGCCCGCAGCGGGTCACGTTCCCAGGGGGACTCAAAAGACCATGTATCCGTGTGGGAACTGCCGCGCTGTCGCCGTCGGCCCCGACGGGCGCTGTGCCGCATGCGGGACGTACCAGCAGCAGCTGCAGCAGCCCTCCGCGCCGCCGCAGCAGCCGTCCGTCCCGCCGCAGATGGCGCAGATGCCGCCGACACCCGGCGGCTACCCGGCTGCCCCGCCCATGGGCATGCCGACCGGCGGGGTCGATCTGCGGCGCGGGCTTTCCACCACGCTCGTCGCGCTGTTCGGCGTGGCGCTGCCGGCGCTCATCTTCCTCTTCGTGGGGCGTTCCGGTCAGTACAGCGTGATCGGCGACATGCTGGACGCGGTCGAGGGCAAGTCCGTCTCCATCACCGAGCAGGACCTCAATGACGCCGATGACCTGTTCACCACCGCACAGGTCAGCTACTCGCTGCTCACCGTCGCGATCGCCGTGGTCTGGGCGATCTGGTTCCGGCGGCTGCGGCTGAACGCCGAGGTCTTCGCGCCCGGCCAGCACCGCTTCAGCAGCGGCTGGGCGGCCGGTTCGTGGTTCACCCCCGTCGTCAATTTCTGGTTCCCCAAGCAGATCGCCAACGACATCTGGCGCGCCAGCTCCCCGCAGGGGCCGCACGCGGTCAGCCGCGGTCTGCTCAACGGCTGGTGGGTCACCTGGATCGTCGCGCTGATCACCAACGCCATCGGCGGCATCCGCTACAACCTGCTGCGGGGCAAGGTGGAGGGCGACGACTACGCCCCGTCCCCCTCCGAGGCCAAGAGCGACATCGAGAGCCTGCACTCCATCCTGGCCTTCGATATGTTCGCGATCGTGATCTTCATGGCCGCGGCGGTCCTCGCGCTGCTGCTGGTCCGGCAGATCACCGCGATGCAGGAGCAGCGCGCCTCGCTGCCCCCGCAGATGGGCGGCCCGGCGCCGTACGGCATGCCGGCGCCGAACCCGTACGGCGCCCCGGCGCCCGGACCGGCCCCCTACGGCACCCCGGCCCCCGGGCCCGGCTCGTACGGTGCCCCCCAGATGCCACCGACCCCGCCACCCGGCCAGCCCGGCCAGCAGTACCCGCCCTACGGGCAGGGCTAGCCCGCGGCTACGCCGGAATCGACTGGACCACGGATTCTCCGAGTGGGGCAGGAAGAGAGCGTGCAGGCGGACGACGCGGAACTGACCGCCGCGGTACTCGCGGCGCAGGAAGGCGACGAGACCGCCTTCCGGACCGTCTACCGGTCCGTGCACCCTCGCCTCCTCGGCTATGTGCGCACGCTGGTCGGGGACGGAGACGCGGAGGACATCACCTCCGAAGCATGGCTGCAGATCGCCCGCGACCTGCAACGCTTCAGCGGAGACGCCGACCGTTTCCGGGGCTGGGCGGCCCGAATAGCCCGCAATCGCGCACTGGATCACATACGGATGCGCGGCCGTCGCCCGGCCATCGGCGGCGATGAGTCGGAGCTGGAGTTCCGCGCCTCCGACGCGGACACCGCCGGTGAGGCGATGGAGGCCCTCGGCACCGGCCGGGCGCTCGGGCTGATCGCCCAGTTGCCACAGGACCAGGCCGAGGCGGTGGTGCTCCGGGTGGTCCTCGGCCTCGACGCCAAGAGCGCGGCCGCGGTGCTGGGCAAGCGGCCGGGGGCGGTGCGCACGGCCGCCCACCGGGGTCTGCGGCGGCTCGCGGATTTGATCGGCCCGGCGGCGGGGGACGATCCGGCGGTGCTCGAGGGAATCCCGGGGCAACGTGAGTCACACGGCGGCGGAGCAACCAACCCGGGTGTGGCGAAGTCTGCTGGTGTGACGGATTCACGCGCGCCAACGCAGAAGGACATGTGATGGCCGAAGACCACCGCTACAGCTGGCTGGATGACGCTGCCGTGGAGCGGTTGCTTCGCGGCGAACCGGTCGAGGGGCAGCCCGGTGCCCCCGACGGCCGGGGCGACGAGTCATATGCCGAAGCGGAGCGGTTGGCGGCCGTGCTCAGCGCCGTCGCCGGAGCGGGCCGCCCGGCGGCCCCCTCCGACGCGTCCGCGCTTCCGGGCGAGGAAGCGGCCATGGCCGCCTTCCGGGCGGCCCGGGTCGCCGTCGAGGCCGAAGCGGAAGCCGTCGCCGAGCCGGGGATGGCCCGGCGGTCGCAGCGGATCCGGAAGTTCGGAGAGAGACGGCCGCGGCTGCGCCGCCCCCTGCGGGCGAGCATGATCGCGATGGTGGCCGGCTGTGCGCTGAGCGGTTTCGCGGTCGCGGCCGCGGCGGGCGTGCTGCCCACCCCGTTCGGGCCGAGCCACCACACTCCGGGCCCCTCGGTGAGCATGTCGGACGCCGGACCCGGCGGGGAATCCGCCCACCCGGAGATCTCCGAGGACGGCGGAACGACGGCACCCGGCCCCAGCGGTTCGAGCGACAACGATGCCAGCGATGTGGGGTCGAACGGCGCCCAGGGCGGAACCGTCCCCTCCGATCCGGAGGATGACGACAAGGGCAAGGAGGGGGACGCCTCCTCGAAGGGGAAGCACGGCACCCCGGGATGGGCCCTCCGTATCTGCCCCCGTTACCTGGTCGGCGAGTTGGGGGGCGCGGACCTCGACAAGAAGTCGCTGGAGAAGCTGACGAAGGCGGCCGGGAGCGAGTCCGCCATCCACGGCTACTGCACCCAGATCCTCACCGACGACAGCACGGACACCCCGCGCAGCGACGACGGCGGCGAGAGCACGGACAACGGTGGCGGCGACAACGGCACCGACAGCGGTTCGGACAACGGCGGCGGCAACGGTGGGTCCAATGGCTCCGGCTCCGGTGACGGCGGCGGTTCGGACAGCGGTGGCGGCTCCGGTGGCGATTCGGGAAAAGGTGGCGGGGACGACACCACAGTCCCCCAGCCCCCGCCTCCGCCTCCGCCGAGCGACACCGGCACGCCGAGCGACACCACGACACCGACGCCCAAAGGTGACTCCACGGCGCCGACGGACCCGGTGACGGCTACGGGAACGAGTGCCGACTGAGACTCCGGCACCCAGGTGTGACGTTTTTTTCAGCGGTGACGCTGAAAGAAATGGGCCGACTGGTCATCGGCCGCGCGGGAGCCGAGGTTCCCCCCGTACCGACGGCTCCGCGCATTCGGCGCGGGCAGAGCACGTTCCCCCGGCTCTGCCCGCGCCGCTCGCCCTTTGCGCTCTCAACCGGCGCCGCTCGCACGGACCGGGTCCTCGCCGTCGGGGTTGCTCAATCGATGGTTGCGGCCCTACTTGTAGACGACGACCTTGTCGCCCGCCTTGACCTTGGCGAAGAGCGCAGCGATCTTCTTCTTGTCGCGGACGTTCACACAGCCGTGCGAGGCGCCGCTGTAGCCGCGGGCGGCGAAGTCCGACGAATAGTGCACCGCCTGACCGCCGCTGAAGAACATCGCGTACGGCATCGGGGTGTGGTAGATCGTCGACACATGGTCCCGGCTCTTGAAGTTGACCTGGAACAGCCCCTCCCGGGTCGGGGTGTACTCCGAGCCGAAGCGCACATCCATCGCCGACACCACCCGCCCGCCCACCATCCAGGCCAGGGTGCGGCTGCTTTTGCTGATGCACAGCACCCGGCCGGTCAGGCACCGCGGATCCGGCTTGGCCAGCGGAAGAGTGGTCGGCGGATACAGCTGGTCGTGCGTGGGCGTCTTGGTCGCCGAGCGCAGTGAGGTCCAGGTGCGCCGGCTCACCGAGCCGGTGACCGAGAGGCCGTGGCCCCGCTGGTACGCGCTGACCGACGCCTGCGTGATCGTGCCGTAGTAGCCCGTCGGGTTCCGGTTGAAGAGGCCGAGTGCGCGCAGCCGAGCCTGGAGTTCGCGCACCCGGTCCCCGCTGGTGCCGACGGCGATCACGGGCGGGGCCACCCTCGGCGCGGTGGGCCGCGGTGTGACGGGCTTCGTGGTGCGCGGCGGGGGCGCCACGACCCGCTTGGGCTTGGGCTTGGCCTTGTGCGTGAACGTGCGATGCGGCCGGGGCGTCTCCCGCGCGGGTGCGCTCGTACTGGCCTTGGCCCGCGGTCTCTCCTGCCCCCGGCCGTCCACGGTCGCTTCTCCCGCCCGGCACCCCGCGACCAGTGCCGCCGCCGTGGCCGTGGCCAGCGCCGTGCCGACCACCGCTGTCCGGTGCATCTGAATCCCCCACTCCCCGATCTTTTTGCTCTGAATGCTTCCCGAAGCTGCCAGGAGGCGAACATCGACGCATGCTGTGAGCAAGGCCCCGTACCGGGAGAACGCCCGGTATCAGCCACCAGGAGGCGTGGACCCATGGCGCGCGAGTCGGAGTCGGGATTCCCCGTCGAGCCGGTGTACGGGCCCGGCGCGCTCAGCGGCTGGGATCCGGCCGGGCGGCTGGGCGAGCCCGGGGAGTACCCCTTCACCCGCGGGGTCTATCCGACGATGTACACCGGCCGCCCCTGGACGATGCGGCAGTACGCGGGGTTCGGCACCGCCGCCGAGTCCAACGCCCGCTACCGGCAGTTGATCGAGCACGGCACCACCGGACTGTCGGTGGCCTTCGACCTGCCGACCCAGATGGGCTACGACTCCGACGCGCCCCTCGCACACGGCGAGGTCGGCAAGGTGGGCGTGGCCATCGACTCGATCGAGGACATGCGGGTGCTGATGGGGGGCATTCCGCTGGACCGGGTCTCGACCTCCATGACCATCAACGCGCCCGCGGCCCTGCTGCTGCTCCTCCACCAACTCGTGGCCGAGGAGCAGGGCGTGGCCGGGAGCCGGCTGACCGGCACCATCCAGAACGACATCCTCAAGGAGTACATCGCCCGCGGCACCTATATCTTTCCGCCCGGCCCCTCGCTGCGGCTGGTCGCGGACATCTTCAAGTACTGCAAGGCCGAGCTGCCGAAGTGGAACACCATCTCGATCTCCGGTTACCACATGGCGGAGGCCGGGGCCTCGCCCGCGCAGGAGATCGCCTTCACCCTGGCCGACGGCATCGAGTACGTCCGTACGGCCGTCGCGGCGGGGATGGACATCGACGACTTCGCACCCCGGCTCTCCTTCTTCTTCGTCTCCCGCACCACGCTGCTGGAGGAGGTCGCCAAGTTCCGCGCCGCGCGCCGGATCTGGGCGCGGGTGATGCGGGAGGAGTTCGGCGCCCGCGATCCGAAGTCCCAGATGCTGCGCTTCCACACCCAGACCGCGGGCGTCCAGCTCACCGCCCAGCAGCCCGAGGTGAACCTCGTACGCGTCGCCGTCCAGGGCCTGGCCGCCGTGCTCGGCGGCACCCAGTCGCTGCACACCAACGCCTTCGACGAGGCCCTCGCGCTCCCGACCGGCACCTCCGCCCGGCTGGCGCTGCGCACTCAGCAGGTGCTGGCGTACGAGACCGATGTGACGGCGACCGTGGACCCCTTCGCGGGCTCCTACGCCGTCGAGGCGCTGACCGACGCCGTCGAGGCGGCGGCCGTCGATCTGATGCGGCGGGTCGAGGACCTGGGCGGTGCGGTGGCCGCCATCGAGCGGAACTTCCAGAAGGAGGAGATCGAGCGGAGCGCCTACCGGATCGCCCAGGAGACGGAGGCGGGGACACGGGTGGTGGTCGGCGTCAACCGCTTCCAGCTGGAGGAGGAGGCGCCGTACGAGCCGCTGCGGGTGGACCCGGAGATCGAGGCCCGGCAGTGCGACCGGCTCGCCCGGCTGCGCGCCGAACGCGACCGGTCGGCGGTGGGCGCGGCGCTCTCCTCCCTGCGGAAGGCCGCCGAGAGCGAGCCGGGCACGGCCAATGTGCTGTACCCGATGAAGGACGCGCTCGCGGCGCGGGCCACGCTTGGTGAGGTGTGCGATGCGTTGCGGGAGGTGTGGGGGACGTACAAGCCGGTGGACGCGTTCTGAGGCCGGAGTCGGTCCGGGGCTGGTCCGGGGCGGGCCCGTTGGCCGGTCCGGGGCCGGTCCGGGGCCGTTGTCAGGGGGTTGGGTGACACTGGAGCCATGTCGTCGTCACCCCGCCGCGCCTGCCCGGTCTGCACCCGTGAGATCGCGGTCGTCGGTGGGCGCTTCGCCCGCCATGACCCGCCGGGGCGGCGCTCCGCCCTTGAGCTGATCTCCTGCCCCGGTTCGCGGCGGATCGCGCCGCTGCTGACCACTCCGCCGAAGCTCTTCGGGGAGGACGAGCCGCCGACGCCGGGGCAGCAGTCGCTGTTCTAGGACGGGCTCACCGGCCGGGCACCGCTCCGGCGCCGCCTGGAAGTGTCCGGATCTTGGCGCCTGCGGCGAGCTGTTCCCCTCCCCGCCCCTTCCCGCGGCGTCGATATGCGGCTCCGCCGCGTGGTGGGGCTCCGCCCCAGATCCTGGGTCAGGCTGGCCCGGTGCTCGGGCCCGGTCGTCGTGGTGTGCCGGCGTGCTGGGGTGTTGGGGGGCTCTGCTCCAGCCCCCGGGGTCCGGGGGCGGAGCCCCCGGTTTCGGGAAGGGGCGGGTAGGGGAAAGACCCGCCGCCCAGTGGCCCCGCTACGCCGCCGCGCCCACCAGCCGCGAGGCGAGCGTCACCCCCGGGCTGGCGTCCGTCAGGGCCTCCATCAGCTGGTCGCCGGCTGCCTTCAGCGCCGTGTCGTCCATCGGCCCCAGCGCGTCCAGCACGAACATCGCCCGGGTAGTGGCATGGGTGAGCCGGGTGCGGGTGCACTGGCGCCAGTTCCAGCGGCGGCAGGTGACGCCCGCCTCGTCGCGCCAGACCACCTCGCCGGGCGACGGGTGCTCCACCACGGGCTCGCCCCCGGCCGTCGTCTCGAAGGTCTCGTCGCCCTCGGCACGCACCAGCCGGGCCGCGCCCACGTAGTGGTCGAGGTCCTCGCCGCCGAGGGGGATCACATGCGCGACCGAGATCGCGTTGTAGATGTCGGTCAGCCGGTCCACCCGGGGCAGCCCGGCGGGCGCGCGCCGCAGCAGGGCCTCCGCGCTGGGCCGGGTGCGCTGGGGCTTCGCCCCGAAGGCGCGGAACGCCTCGCGCCAGGCGGCCAGATGCGGATGCTCCTCCACCGGCCCGTCCCCGAACCGCTCCCGCGCCGCCTGCTCCGCGTCGGCCAGCAGCCGCTCGCTCAGCTCGTCGCTCGGCCCGGGACGCAGCCCCTCGGCGGTGAGGAGCAGCGCCCGGTAGTCGGGGCGCAGGGCGTGCACGGCGGGGTCGATGGCGGCGGAGTCCAGCCAGCCTGCGGCGTCGTTCGTCATGCGGTCCACTATGACATACGGTGCGGTGCAGTGTGATGTACGGGCGCCGGGGGCACCCCGCACGGGCGCTCGGCCCGCTACCTCGAGGTGCGATCCACTGACTAGGCCCCCGGTCGTGGCGCAGGCCGCGCGCCCCTAAAACAGTCCGAGCTGGGTGGTGAGCAAGGCGAGGACGACGACGAGCGACCAGCCGAGCAGATGCTCCAACAGGTGATCCTCGCCGTCGGAGGGGCCTCCGGTGCGGGAGTGGAGGCCGATACGGCGCGCCGCGATGTCGGTCATGCGGGTGTCCTCTGTGCTCAGCGATGATCGTGATGAAAGTGATGAAACGGGTCATCACCGTTGCCCAGGGTGCGCGGAGCAGCCGCCAGGGGTAAAGGGGAAGTGGCCGAACTCACCCGAGGAGGACCACGGTGACCAGCGTCATTCCCAAGGGTCTGGGCGAGCAGCTCCGTGCCCTGGCCGGAGGCGAGGTGACCTCCCATGCGCTGGTCGAGCAGGCGCTCGAGCGCATCGCCGAGACCCAGCCCACCCTGAACGCCTTCCGCCGCATCCGCGCCGAGGCCGCCCTGCGCGAGGCCGCCGAGGCCGACCGGCGGCTGGCGGCGGGGGAGCGGCTGCCGCTGCTCGGGGTGCCGCTCGCGGTCAAGGACGATACCGATGTGGCGGGCGAGCCCACCGCCTTCGGCTGCTGCGGCGACTTCCCGGCCAAGGTCGAGGACGGCGAGGCGGTGCGGCGGCTGCGGGCGGCCGGGGCCGTGATCGTCGGCAAGACCAACACCCCCGAGCTGGGCCAGTGGCCGTTCACCGAGGGCCCCGCCTTCGGCCACACCCGCAACCCCTGGAACCCGGAGTACACCCCCGGCGGCTCGTCCGGCGGCGCCGCGGCCGCCGTCGCCGCCGGTCTGGTCCCCGCCGCGCTCGGCTCCGACGGCGCGGGCTCGGTCCGCATCCCCGCCGCCTGGACGCACCTGATCGGCATCAAGCCCCAGCGCGGCCGGATCTCCACCTGGCCGGACGCCGAGTCGTTCAACGGCATCACCTGCAACGGCCCGCTCGCGCGTACGGTCGCCGACGCGGCGCTGCTGCTGGACGCCGTCAGCGGCAACCGCGAGGGGGATCTGCACTGCCCGGAGCCGGTGGATGTGCTGTCCGCGGTGGACCGCGACCCGGGGCGGCTGCGGATCGCCCTCTCCTTCAAGACGGCCTTCACCGGCACTCCCAAGCGGCTGGACCCGCTCGTGCGGGCCTCGGTCGTCCGGCTCGCCGAGCGGCTGGCGGCCCTCGGCCATGAGGTCGTGGAGGCCGAGCCACGCTACGGGCTCGTGGGCTTCTCGTTTCTGCCGCGCGCCACGGCCGGGCTCTTCGAATGGTCCGGCCGCGTCCCCGATCCACTGCAGCTCGACATCCGCACCCGCCACGCCGCCCGCAACGGCCGGCTGCTGGGCGGCGCGGTGCTGCGGTGGGCGCGGTCGTACGAGGAGCCGCTGCGGCGCCAGGTCGGCGCGATCTTCCAGCGCTTCGACGTCGTCCTCTCCCCGACGACGGCCACGCCCCCGCTGCGGATCGGCGCCATGGCCGCGCTGTCGGGGTGGCAGACCGATCGGGCCATGATCGCGGCGTGTCCGTACGCCTGGCCTTGGAATGTGCTGGGGTGGCCCGCGATGAACGTCCCCGCCGGGTTCGCCGACCCCGAGCGCACGCTGCCGCTGGGCGCCCAGCTCCTCGGCCCGGCCAACAGTGAGCCCGTGCTGATCTCACTGGCGGCCCAGTTGGAGGCCGACCAGCGGTGGTACGAGCACCGGCCCCAGGTGTCCCGCCCCGGCCCGCAGTGACCCTTCTCTCACCCTTTTCAGACATACCCGCTTGAGAGAGAAATGCCAGGCCACGGCTACCTCCGGTAATAAGGAGGGCGCCATCTGGCGTGGTCATAAGCGTGCGAACGCATCACTACACTTCCGCCACATGGTGAAGAGGGTGGCCGAAAAGCGTCGGAGAAGAAAACAGAAGGGTCAGATATTCGTCAATGCCTCCGGCGGTCGGAGGCAGCTTCTGGCGCTCGCGGCGCTGGCTGTCGGCTGTGCCTGCGTCGGTTATCTGCTGCTGCTCGTGGCGGCCCTGTCCGGTGTGCTGTGGCAGGACGACCAGGAGCCGCCCAGGACCGCCGAGCGGTCCACCACCGGCAGCGCCCCGGCCGTGGAGCCCTGGCCCGGTTCGTACACCTACGGGACCGCGGTGACCGACCCCCTTGCCGCCGACTCACCGTCCGGGGGCGGCCACTGGTGAGCAGGCACGCACACCGCCCCGAGCCGCGCGGCCACTGGCTGCTGCTGATCGTCGTCGTCTCCGCGGTCGCCGCCGCATTGGTGTTCGAAGGCTGGACCACCCACGAGGCCGCCTCCCAGCCGACGCGCCGCCCCTGTACGAGTCCCATCCCGAAGGCCGCCGACACCGGGAAACCGGTGGTGCGCATCGCCGGCGGCAGGGTGCAGACGGCCGGGATGCCGGCCCGCACCGTCGCCCTCACCTTCGACGGGGGCCCCGACCCCGTCTGGACCCCACGCCTGCTGGGCCTGCTGCGCGCGCACCACGCGCACGCCACCTTCTTCCTCTCCGGCGTCGAGGCGGCCCGCCACCCCGAGCTGGTGCGACGGATCCGCGACGCGGGCCATGAGATCGGCTCGCTCACCTACACCGGCTCCGACCTGGGCTCGGCGTCCGCCGTGCGCACCCGGCTGGAGCTGTCCCTGACCCAGACGGCGCTGGCGGGCAGCGCGGGGACCACCACCAAACTGCTGCGGCTGCCGCTCACCGCCCAGGCCGACACGATGTGCGGCGGCGAGTGGACGGCCGCCCGGCGCGCCGCCGAGCAGGGGTATCTGCTGGTCGCGGCCGACCGGCCGGACCGGAAGCCGGAGCGGGGCGTCATCCAGCAGTACAGCCAGACGGACGGCGCCTACAGCGAGATCAAGAAGCTCTTCCGGAATCGGAAGATCGAGAAGTACACGACGGTGTCCGAGGGGCTCGGCCAGGCACCGGTCAACACCCCCGCCTCCACCGTCGGCCAGGTGCAGGGCAAGGCGCTGCTCCAGGTCCAGTCCATCGGGCACGCCTTCGTCCAGGCCATGACCTGGGTGCTCGGCGTCGCGGGCGCGCTGGCCCTGCTGCGGCTGCTGCTGCTCGTCTTCTTCGCGCGGTCCCATGTCCGGCGCCTGCATCGCTTCCGGCCCGGCTCGCCCTGGTTGCGCGAGGTCAACGAGCCGGTGACGGTGCTCATCCCCGCCTACAACGAGGAGGCGGGCATCGAGTCCACCGTGCGGTCACTGCTCGCCTCCACCCACCCGCAGCTCCAGATCATCGTGATCGACGACGGCTCGACCGACCAGACCGCGGACCTCGCCACCTGGATCGATGACCCCCGCGTCTCGGTGATCCGCCAGCCCAACGCGGGCAAGGCGGCTGCCCTCAACACCGGCTTGGTCCACGCCCACCACGACATCGTGGTGATGGTCGACGCCGACACCGTCTTCGAACCGGACGCCATCCACCAGCTCATCCAGCCGCTCGCCCACCCGGCCATCGGCGCGGTGAGCGGCAACACCAAGGTGGGCAACCGCCGTCGGATGCTGGGCCGGTGGCAGCATCTGGAGTACGTCTTCGGCTTCAACCTCGACCGCAGGATGTACGAGATGCTGGAGTGCATGCCGACCGTGCCCGGCGCGATCGGGGCCTTCCGGCGGGACGCGGTGATGGGCGTCGGCGGCGTCAGCGAGGACACCCTCGCCGAGGACACCGACCTCACGATGGCTCTGTGGCGGGGCGGTTGGCGGGTGGTCTACCAGGAGTCCGCCGTCGCCTGGACCGAGGTGCCCACCTCGCTGCGCCAGCTGTGGCGGCAGCGGTACCGCTGGTGCTACGGCACGCTTCAGGCCATGTGGAAGCACCGCCGCGCCCTCCGCGAGGTCGGCCCGGCCGGACGCTTCGCCCGCCGAGCACTGCCCTACCTCTTCCTCTTCCAGGTGGTGCTGCCGCTGCTCGCCCCCATCGTGGACGTCTTCGCCCTGTACGGCGTGGTGTTCGCCGATCCCGTGGAGTCGATCGGGGTGTGGCTCGCCTTCCTCGTGGTGCAGCTGTTGGGCGCCGGATACGCGCTGCGGCTGGACAAGGAACGGCTGCGGGCGCTGTGGGCGATGCCCTTCCAACTCGTCGTCTACCGGCAGTTGATGTACCTCGTGATCATCCAGTCCGTGGTCAGCGCCCTGTTCGGCACCCGGCTGCGCTGGCACCGCATGCAGCGGTCCGGCTCCGCCGGGGAACAGCGGATCGTCGGACCGGCCGGACACCAGAGTCTGTCCAAGTGAGCGGGGGCTGGAGAAGCATGTCGAACTCATGGCCAAGCGAGGGCTCGTGGCCCGCCCAGGGCTCATGGCCGGGCCATGCCCCATGGCCGGGCGAGGACCCATGGCTGGGCAATACTCCACGGCCGGGCGAGGTCCCACGGCCGGGCAATGCCCCATGGCCGGGCGGCGACCCGCAGTCTTTGGCGCCGCACCACCAGCCTTTGACGCCGCGCCACCGGATACCGCCGGACCCGTACCGGCAGCGTGACGAGGGAGACGGCGCCGAGGCACCCACCCCCGGTCGCCGGTGGCCCCGGCGGCTGCGGCGCACGGTGGTCGTCCTGCTCGCGGTAGTCCTGGTCGGGGCCGTCTCCACGTACGGCTGGGCCTGGTCCCAGCTGAACAACGACGTCGACCTGGCCAAGGTCGAGCACCGCCCCGCGCCGGGCAAGGGCACCAACTACCTCATCGTGGGCTCCGACAGCCGTGACGGTCTCTCCCAGGACGACAAGAAGAACCTGCACACCGGCTCGGCCGAGGGCCGCCGCACCGACTCGATGATGGTGCTGCACACCGGAGCCCACGGCGCCACGATGGTGAGCCTGCCGCGTGACTCATGGGTGACCCTCCCGCCGTTCACCTACCCCATGACCGGTAAGCGTCCCGGGCCGTCGAAGAACAAGCTCAACGCCGCGTTCTCGCTGGGCGGTCCCGAGCTGCTGGTGCGCACCATCGAGTACAACACCGGGCTGCGGATCGACCACTACGCGGAGATCGGCTTCGCGGGCTTCGTCAACGTGGTCAACTCGGTGGGCGGCGTCCGGATGTGCCTCGACAAGCCCATCAAGGACAAGAAGTCGGGCGCCGATCTGAAGGCGGGCTGTCAGATGCTGGACGGCCGCCAGGCCCTGGCCTTCGTCCGCCAGCGCCACCAGGAGGCCAACGGTGACCTCGGCCGCAGCCAGAACCAGCAGAAGTTCCTCGCGGCGCTGGCGAAGCGGGCCGCGCAGCCGGACCAGGTCTTCGTTCCCTGGAAGTCCCTGCCGACCGTCGGCGCGGGCCTCGACACGCTCATCGTGGACAAGGGGTCCGATCTACGGACGCTGATGTCGTTGTTCCAGGCGATGAAGCGGGTCTCGGGCGGCGACGGCAACCGGCTGAACGTCCCTGTGGCCGACCGCAGTTTCGCGACGTCCAAGGGCGACGCGCTGAAGTGGGACGAGGGGCGGGCGAAGCGGCTCTTCGAGCGGCTGCGGAACGATCAGCCGGTGGGTCGCCGCGGGTAGGGGGCGCGGGGGTCTTTCCCCTCCCCGCCCCTTCTCGAAACTGGGGCTCCGCCCCAGACCCCGAACGGGGCTCCGCCCCGGGCCCCGGGCCCCGGATGGGGTTCTGCCCCGGGCCTCGGACGGGGTTCTGCCCCAGGCCCTGGACCGGGCTCCGCCTCAGACCTCGGGGGCCAGGGGCGAAGCCCCTGCCACGCGGCGGAGCCGCATATCGATACCGCGAGAAGGGGCGGGGAGGGGTTCAGCCCGCCGTAGGCGTCAAGGCCCGCCGGGCCCCTAGATGATCAATTCCAAGGGGTGTGTGCGGGCATGAGAACGAGGGTGTCCAAGATCGTTGTGTGACGAACAACCAGGACACCCTCGCGACCGCACTTTACGCGACCACCGACGACCTGCTGAAGGAGCGTCCGGACCTGGCATCATGGCGCCCGCCGGTCGGCATCGCACCCCGCCTGAGTGATGCCGAACTGGTCACCCTCGCCGTGATGCAGGCCCTGCTCGGCTTCACTTCCGAGGCCAGGTGGATCCGTCACGCCCGTACCCATCTGCGGCACCTCTTCCCGTACCTGCCGCAGCAGCCCGGCTACAACAAGCGGCTGCGCAAGGCCGCCGGCCTGCTGCGACGGGTCACCCGGATCCTGGCCACCACATCCTCGGTGTGGAGCGACGACGTGTGGGTCGTGGACTCCACCCCGGTGGAATGTGGCCGATCCCGCGAAACCGTCAAACGCTCGGACCTGGCCGGATGGGCCCAGTACGGCTACTGCGCCAGCCACAGCCGATTCTTCTGGGGCCTGCGCCTGCACCTGATATGCACCCTCCAGGGCCTGCCAGTCGCCTTCGCCCTTACCGGAGCAAAAGCCGACGAGCGCGAGACCCTCCTCGACCTCCTCGCCGCCGAACCCGGCCTTCTCCAAGGTCGAACCGGGCAGACGCTGATCGGCGACAAGAACTACTACGGTCGCGCCTTCGAACATGAACTCGCAGAGCACGGAATCCAACTACTGCGGCCCGCCCGCAAGGGCGAACGGCAGCGGCCGGGCGCGCATCTGTTCAAGCCCTTGCGGCAGGTCATCGAGTCGATCAACGAGACGTTCAAGGGACAGCTTGACCTCGAACAGCACCGGGGCCGCACACCCGGCGGCGTGGTCGCCCGCGTCATGCAGCGAATCCTCGCCCTGACCGCAGCGGTCTGGCACAACGACGCCACCGGACACACCGTCCTACGTTCCCTGACCGCCTACGATCACTAACCCCTTGGAATAGATCATCTAGTTGTTGCTGGCGTACGTGACGAACGCGGTCCAGGCGGTGGGGGTGACGGTGAGCTGGGGGCCGTTGGGGTTCTTGGAATCGCGGATGTGGATGGTGGAGGGGGTAGGGGCCGACACCTCTACGCATGAGGGCCCGTCGTTGCTGCTGTAGCTGCTCTTCGTCCATGCCACCTCAACGCACTCAGGGCCGTCGTTGCTGCTGTAGCTGCTCTTGGTCCACTCGTTGGACTTGAGGGTCATGTCTCTCCCCGCAGTTTCTCGATGAAGGCCAGAGACTCACGCGGTGTGAGGGCCTGCGCCCGGATGATCCCATACCGAATGTCAAGGATCTGGACCTCTTTGGGGTCGGAGATCAGTCGGTTGAACAACTGGGCCTCCCAGTGACCTACCGTCGTGCCGTCGTTGAGCTTCAGCAGCTGGAGCTGCCCGCCCATTCCGGCATGGTCCTCGCGGTTTGTCGGCATCACCTGGATTTCGACGTGCCTCAACTGACCTAGTTCCAATAGGTGTTCGAGCTGGCGGCGCAGGACCATTTTGCCCCCGAGTGGGCGCCGCAGCGTCACTTCTTCCTGGACGAATGTCAGCGTGGACGCTGGACGTCGCTCGAAGATCTCCTGCCGGGCCATTCGCGCCGCCACGTGCTGCTCGACCTCGTCCTCCGAGTACGAGGGCCGTCGCATGTCGTACAACGCGCGGGCGTACTCGGGTGTCTGAAGTAACCCGTGCACGTTGTGGTTGCCGTACGCCCCCAACTCGACGGCTTCGGCCTCCAACTTCGCCAGATCCCGAACCTTCTTCGGGTAGCGGGCCTCCACAACGTCCTTCTTCAGCGCAGCGATCTTGCCGCCCGCCTCCAATACTCGATCCGCGTTCTCCAAGAACTCCGGGCTGGGGATGCGCCGGGCCCGTTCGACGGCCGAAACCTGCTCCTCGCCGTAACCGATCGCCGCCCCCAACTCGGCCTGTTTCAGCCCGGCCGCTTCGCGCCACAACTTGATCTGACGGCCGACCGTCCTCAGGACCGCGCCGCTCTCCTCATCCTCCATACGGGACCACCTCCCACCCGGCGCCGCCGGACAGGCCCGGACCAGGGCCGGACAGTCACTGCCCGTATCGGCGTCGCTACTTTTCAGCCTATTCGTACGCGGCCACTCTGAGTGACGTGAGCCAACAAATCACTCGAACCGACACTTCCGTTTCGCCCTTCACCGTCCTGCTCTCGGCCACCCGCAAGGGCGCCCGCCTGGCACGACTCCTCGGGACGGAACGCATCCGCTCATGGGGCCTGCCGCATGAGACGGCGGCGTTGATCATCGCCGAGCTGGCCGCGAACGCCGCGCTGCACGGCCGCGTCCCGGGGCGGAACTTCCGGCTGACACTCACCGTCACCGGCTCCACCCTCCGTATCGAGGTGCGGGACCCCCGGGTCGAACGGCTGCCGACCGTTCGCCCGGCCCCCGAGCCCGAGGCGCCGCGCGAGTGCGGGCACGGGCTGCTGCTGGTCGATGAGTTGGCCGACCGGTGGGGCGTCGTGCCCGAGTTGATCGGCAAGACGGTGTGGGCGGAGATCGGTCCCGGTGATCTGAGCGGGGCCTGATCGGCTCGGCTGAGTGCGGCTTTCGTCTCGCGCCTTCGGCGCAATTGAGCAGCGGGCAGGGGAGCGGGGGCGCGGGGCGCGCCGCCGACCGCCGGGCCGGTGGGGCAGAGGGCCGGTGGCGGCTCCCGTTGTCCGGGGCCAAGGTGGACGCCGGACAGCAGGGGGTTGGGGTACCCCTCTCGAAATTGCTTGATGTATTAGTTGCGCCATATCAAGCATTTTTCGAAGGGGTACCCCAACCCCCCCTTGCCGCCCGCAGTCCGGAGGGACCCCGGCCCCCGAACACGAAAGCCGCCACCGGCGCCCACACCCGCAGCCCCGCCGCCCGGCGGCGAACCCGCGCCTCCCACTCCCTGCCCGCTGCTCAATTGCGCCGAAGGCGCGAGACGAAACCCGCACGTTTTCGCGACTCCCCGCTGAGATCGGGACCCACGGGGTGTCCGGCAGGGACGGGAGCGGCCTGCCGCAGGCGTCACGGTCCGTCGGCCCCTCCTAGGCGGGCGGCCAGTTGCGCAGCGCCATGTCGGCCACCTGCTGCAGCTCCTCCTGCGTGGCACCGCTGGCCGCTTGGACGGCCATGCCGTTCGCCACGGTCATGAGGTAGCGGGCGAGCACTCCGGGATCGGTGTCGGGTGGCAGGTCGCCTTCGTCGACGGCCTGCCGGAATCGGTCGCGGAGGTGGGCCGTGCCCTCGTTGCGCCAGGCGATGAGGGCGTCGCGGGCGTTGCGTCCGGGGTCGCCGGCGGCGAGGGAGCCCTGGACGCCGAGGCATCCGGCCGGGCAGCCGGGGCGGGTGTTGGCCCGGACGGAGCCGCCCAGGAACGCGGTGGCCACCTGCCGGGCGGTCGGTTCCCGCATCGCCCGCTCCGCGTACGCGGCGGGGCCCTCGGTGTAGCGCTCCAGGGCCTTGCGGAACAGATCCTCCTTGTTGCCGAAGGCCGCGTACATGCTGGTGCGGGTGATGCCCATGGCGCTGGTCAGGTCGGTGAGGCTGGCGCCTTCGTAGCCCTGCTCCCAGAAGACCCGCATGGCGCGTTCGAGGGCCTCGTCGGCGTCGAAGCCCCTCGGTCGGCCGATCGGTGCCTTCTGCCGCGCGTTCATGACATGGAGCATACCTCTTCAGTACCGGTCGGTGCAGAAGTGCGCTACGCTCACTTTCAGTACCGAGCGGTACCGAAATCTATGGAGGTCATTGTCATGGGACAGCTTGAGGGCAAGACCGCCGTCATCACCGGCGGCGGCACCGGGATCGGCCGGGCCACCGCGGTACGGCTGGCGGCCGAGGGCGCGCACGTGTTCATCACCGGTCGGCGGAAGGCCGAGCTGGACGCGGTCGTCGAGGCCATCGGCCCGGCGGGGGCCACCGCCGTGGCGGGTGACGTCACGAACCTGGCCGACCTGGACCGGCTCTACGACGCGGTCCGCGCCCGGGGCCGGGGCCTGGACGTGGTCTTCGCGAACGCGGCGACCGCCGCGTTCGCGACACTGGAGGAGGTCACCGAGGAGCACCTCGACCGGACCTTCGCCGTCAATGTGCGGGGCACGCTGTTCACCGTGCAGAAGGCGCTGCCGCTGCTCAACGACGGCGCCTCGGTGATCCTGAACGCTTCCACCGCCGCCGACAACGGCACGGAGGCGTTCGGCGCGTACGCGGCGTCCAAGGCCGCGATCCGGTCCTTCGCGCGGACCTGGGCCAACGAACTCAAGTGCCGCGGCGTCCGGGTCAACGCGGTCTCGCCGGGCCCGATCGACACTCCGGGGATCACGGACCTCTTCGGCGAGGAGAACGCGGCCGACGCCAGGGGGCACCTCGCCACGACCGCCGCGATCGGCCGGATGGGACGCCCCGAGGAGGTCGCCGCGCTCGTGGCGTTCCTCGCCTCCGAGCAGAGCGGCTTCATCCTCGGCGCCAACTTCTACGTCGACGGAGGCGAGAACCAGATCTGACCCGGGCGCACCCGGCCACGTGTGTATGCGGCATCGGACCTCCTTGTATGAGACCCATCTCTTGGAGGCCCGGCGGTGGGGGCACCCCCGTCCCCCACTGCCCGCCGCCGCTGCTCAATTGCGCCGAAGGCGCGAAACGAAACCCGCACCCGACAGGCGGCCGATGCGGAGCTGGGCAGCTGGACAGGCGTCCTCAGGGCGCCAGGATGTCCAGCTCCCGCAGGGCCCCCACCGTGATCTCCCGCGTATAGCGCTCCGCCGCCTCCGCGTCGCCCGCCCGGACCGCTTCGGCCACCCGGACGTGGAGGGTGACCGCCTCCGGGTCGGGGTCGGTGAACATGACGCGGTGCTGGGTGCGGCCGGTCAGGACCTCGGCGACGACGTCGCCCAGGCGGGCGAACATCTCGTTGCCCGAGGCGCGCAGCACCACGCGGTGGAAGGCGACGTCATGGATCAGGTACGCGGGCAGCTGCTGGCCGCGTGAGGTGGCGACCATGTTGAGGGCGTGCTCGGTGAGTTCGGCGCACTGCTCCGGCGTGGCGTGCTCGGCGGCCAGCGCGGCGGCGGCGGGTTCGATGGCCGAGCGGAGGGCGGTGAGGGAGCGGAGCTGGCGGGGGCGGTCGGGGCCGGCCAGGCGCCAGCGGATGATCTGGGGGTCGAAGACGTCCCACTCCTCGGTGGGGCGCACCGTCACCCCGACCCGGCGGCGGGACTCCACCAGGTGCATGGACTCCAGGACCCGCACCGCCTCCCGGACGACCGTGCGGGAGACGTCGTAGCGCCGCTCCAGCTCATCGGTGCGCAGGACGGTGCCCGGCGGATAGTCGCCCCCGGTGATCGCGGGGCCGAGGGACTCCAGGAGCCGGTCGTGCAGCCCTTGGGGCCTGGGCCTCTGACCACGGCCCTGGGGCCCCTGTTCGTCCATGCGCTCAGCCTACGCGGCCGCCCACCCCTCAAATAAGTATGACTTTTAAGTCACGGACTCTTGAATACGTCGTATCTGTGGGGTTGAGTGTCCCCGGCGCCGAGGTCGAAGAAGACAGCGAGGTTTCACACAATGCACGCCCCCCAGGTTGTCGTGGTCATGGGAGTGTCCGGAACGGGCAAGACCACGGTCGGCCCCCTGCTGGCGGAACAGCTCGGCGTCCCGTATGCCGAGGCCGACGACTTCCACCCACCGGCCAACATCGCCAAGATGTCGGCCGGGACCCCGCTGGACGACGACGACCGGCGCCCCTGGCTGGACGCCATAGGTGCCTGGGCCCACGACCACGCCGAGGGCGGGGGCGTGGTGAGCTGCTCCGCGCTCAAGCGGAAGTACCGCGATCGGCTGCGGTCCGCCGCGCCCGGCATCGTCTTCCTCCATCTGACCGGCGACCGCGAGCTGATCGCCGAGCGGATGAAGGAGCGCAAGGGCCACTTCTTCTCCGGGGAACTGCTCGACTCCCAGCTCGCCACGCTCGAACCGCTGCAGCCGGACGAGTACGGCGTCGCCGTGGACGTCGGCCCGGAACCCGAGCTCATCACCGAGCGGGCCGACGCCGAACTGCGGCGGCTCGAACACCAGTAACGCAGGTTAGGAAACCCCCGTGACCAGACTCAGCGTCGAGATGCTGGCAGCGGACACCGTCGACCCGATCACGTCGGCAAGTCACGCACAGCTCGGCATAGCCGTCCTCGTCGGCATAGCCGTTCTCGTCCTCCTCATCACCCAGACCAAGCTGCACGCGTTCCTGTCGCTGACGATCGGCTCACTGGCGCTCGGCGCCGTCGCGGGAGCCCCGCTCGACAAGGTCATCACCAGCTTCTCGGCCGGCCTCGGGTCGACCGTCGCGGGCGTCGGCGTGCTGATCGCGCTCGGCGCGATCCTCGGCAAGCTGCTCGCCGACTCCGGGGGCGCCGACCAGATCGTCGACACCATCCTCGCCAAGGCGAGCAACCGGACGATGCCCTGGGCGATGGTGCTGATCGCGGGGATCATCGGGCTGCCGCTCTTCTTCGAGGTCGGCATGGTGCTGATGATCCCCGTGGTGCTGCTGGTCGCCAAGCGCGGCAACTTCTCCCTGATGCGCATCGGCATCCCGGCGCTCGCGGGCCTGTCCGTGATGCACGGCCTGGTGCCGCCGCACCCCGGCCCGCTCGCCGCGATCGACGCGGTCCACGCCGACCTGGGGATCACCCTGGCGCTCGGCGTCCTCATCGCCGTGCCCACCGCCATCATCGCGGGCCCGGTCTTCTCGCGCGTCGCCGACCGCTGGGTGCATGTCACCCCGCCGGACCGGCTGATGCCCACGCGGCCGTCGGAGGAGCTGGAGCGGCGTCCCGGATTCGGCGTCACCGTGCTCACCGTGCTGCTCCCGGTCGTGCTGATGCTGATCAAGGCGCTGGTCGACATCGTGGTGGACGACCCGGAGAACACCGTCCAGCGGGTCGCCGACGTCATCGGCGCTCCCCTGATCGCGCTGCTGGCGGCGGTGATCGTGGGCATGTTCACCCTCGGCCGGGCCGCGGGCTTCACCAAGGACCGGATCTCCTCCACCGTCGAGCACTCGCTCGCCCCGATCGCCGGAATGCTGCTGATCGTCGCCGCGGGCGGCGGCTTCAAGCAGACGCTGATCGACATCGGCGTCGGCAAGATGATCATGGACATCTCGCAGGACTGGAACGTCTCCGCGCTGCTGCTCGCCTGGCTGATCGCGGTCGCCATCCGCCTCGCCACCGGCTCCGCGACAGTGGCCACGATCTCGGCCGCCGGGCTGATGACCCCGCTGGCCGCCGATATGTCGAGCACCCATGTGGCGCTGCTCGTGCTGTCCATCGGCGCCGGGTCGCTCTTCTTCAGCCATGTCAACGACGCGGGATTCTGGCTGGTCAAGGAGTACTTCGGGATGAGCGTCGGGCAGACCGTGCGGACCTGGTCGGTGATGGAGTCGATCATCTCCGTGGTCGGGCTCGTCTTCGTCCTGCTGCTGTCCCTGGTGATCTAGGAACTGGTGACATGAGCACCGGAGGGGTACGTACGCCATGACGGCACATCCGCTCTTCGACATCGCGGACCGCACCGCGCTGGTCACCGGCTCCAGCCGGGGCATCGGCCACGCCCTCGCGCGCGGTCTGGTGGAGGCCGGCTGCACGGTGGTGCTCAACGGGCGCGATCCGCACGCCCTCGAGAAGGCCGCCGCCGAGCTCGGCGGCGCGGACGCGGGGGTGCACACCGCCGCGTTCGACGTCACCGACGGCCCGGCCGTGGCGGCCGTTATCGCCGATGTCGAGGAGCGGGTGGGCCCGCTCGACATTCTGGTCAACAACGCCGGGATGCAGAACCGGGCGCCCCTGCTGGAGTTCACCGACGACGCCTGGCGGCAGATCCTGGACACCAACCTCACCAGCGCCTTCCTGGTGGGCCGGGAGGCCGCCCGGCGGATGACCGAACGCGGCCACGGCAAGATCGTCAACATCTGCTCCCTGCAGAGCGAAGTGGTCCGCCCCGGAATCGCCCCCTACGCGGCGACCAAGGGCGCGCTGAAGATGCTCACCAAGGGCATGTGCGCGGACTGGGGCCGGTACGGCATCCAGGTCAACGGGCTCGGACCCGGCTATATCGAGACCGAGCTGACCCGACCGCTGGTCGAGGACGAGGAGTTCAGCTCCTGGGTGCGCGGCCGGACCCCGGCCGGGCGCTGGGGCCGCACCGAGGACCTGGTCGGCGCGCTGCTCTATCTCGCCTCGCCCGCGGCGGACTTCGTGAGCGGACAGGTCCTGTACGTCGACGGCGGCATGACGAGCGTGCTGTGAGCCCTGACGGGCTCTGAACCACGAGAAACCGCGTGAGCTTGAGGAGGCTGGGCGATGGTGCTGGGCTGTGTGATCCACGGGCAGGGTGATCTGCGGATCGAGGAACTCCCCGAGCCGGAACCGGCGCCAGGGCAGGCGCTCGTGGCGATCCGGTACGGCGGGATCTGCGGATCGGATCTCCACTACCACCGGCACGGCGGGGTGGGCGACTTCCGGCTCCAGGAGCCGATGGTGCTCGGGCACGAGGTCGTCGGCACGGTCGTGGCGTACGGCGAGGGTGCGACCGGGCCCGCCGTCGGCACCCCGGTCGCGGTCCACCCGGCAACCCCGTGCGGGGAGTGCCCGGAGTGCTCCGACGGCCGCGCCAACGTCTGCCGCGACACCCGCTATCTGGGCAGCGCCGCGCGCACTCCGCATGTCCAGGGCGGCTTCGCCTCCCACATCGTCGTCCCGGCGGCGCAGCTCCGGGCCCTCCCCGAGGGGCTGGAGCCGCGCCGGGCCGCGCTCGCCGAACCGCTGGCCGTGGCGCTGCACGCGGTGCGGCGGGCGGGCGCGGTGAAGGGCCGCCATGTGCTGGTCACGGGCGCCGGTCCGATCGGCTGTCTGGCCATCGCGGCGGCCCGCGCGGCGGGCGCGGCGACCATCACGGCGACCGATCTGCTGCCCCGCGCCCTGGAGTTCGCGGCGGCGGCCGGGGCGACGGCCTGCGTACGGGCCGACGATCCGGACGACCCGAACTGGCCCTCGGACGAGATGGATGTCGCGATCGAGGCGTCGGGCGTTGCGGCTGGGCTCGACACCTGTCTGCGCCGGGTGCGGCGCGGGGGTGTGGTGGTGCAGCTGGGCATGTTGCCGCCCGGGCAGAGCCCGTTCGCCGGGAATCTCTTGGTCGCTCGGGAGATCGAACTGCGGGGCGCGCTCCGTTTCCACACCGAGTTCGACGATGCGTTGCGTCTGTTGGCGGCCGAGCCGTCGTTCGACGCGCTGATCAGTGGGGTGCGGCCGGCGCGGGAGGCGGTGGAGGCGTTCGGCCAGGCCGCTGACCGGAGCCAGTCGTGCAAGGTGCTGCTGGACTTCGCCAACTGATCGTGCCCTCGGCCGGGGCGGGTGCGCCTGCTGTTCGTGGTGGGTGCGGGTTCCGCTGTGTGCGGCGTCACCGAGCGCGAGGAGCGCATGGCCGCCGAGGGCTACGAGCTGTCGGCGGAGGTGGGCGCGGACCTGTGCCAGGACTACGAGGCGCGCTTCGAGGAGGGGTCGCGCACCGTCGTGGCGGGCATCGAGGCGACCCTGGCGCCGACGGCCTCGCGTGAGGGGGCGTTGGAGGGCCCGTCCTGGCTAGGGGGATCCCTAATCGTGACGTCCGACACCATGGCAGGTCTGGACCAGCCGTGGCACTCTACCGGCGACCAAGCGTCGGACAACGTTGTCCGACGCTCTCGGGTACCTCCAACGGACGTGGAGCTCACCGCATGAGACGTGTCGCCACCTTATTCAGCGCCCTCACTCTCGCCACCCTCGGCTGGACCGCCGGAACCGCCCACGCGGCCCCCGCCCCGTCCCCCTCCGCCGAGGGAGCCGGAACCTCCGTCTCCGCCGAGGAGCAGCGCGCCGCCGCCCGCTTCTGGACGACGGACCGGCTGCGCGCCGCCCAGGACGTCACCGCCCTGCCCGCCGCCCGCACCGCGAAACTCGCGACCGCCCCGCCCACCACGGGCGAGCGGGTGAGCGTGCCCCCGCTCCCGGGTCCCGCCGCCGCCACCTCCGCGCCCTCGACCCGGGCCACCTCCCCCACCGCCTGGACCGGCGGCGGTCTGATCAGCACCACGGCGGGCAAGGTCTTCTTCCAGAACGCCTCGGGCGGCACCTTCGCCTGCTCGGCCACCGTCGCCAACAGCGACAACCGGTCCGTCGTGCTCACCGCCGGCCACTGCGTCGTGGACGCGGCCACCGGCACGGGCTACCGCAACTGGGTCTTCATCCCGGGCTACACAGGCGGCAACCGTCCCTACGGCACCTTCTCCGCCCGCAGTCTGTTCTGGGAGCCCCAGTACGTCTCCACGCGGGGCGACGCCAACTGGGACTACGCTTTCGCCGTCATGAACACGTTGAACGGCCGCACCCTGGCCGAGACCGTGGGCGCGCAGGGCATCGCCTTCAACTCGCAGACCGGCCGCCATGTCCACTCCTTCGGCTACGGAGGCTCGGCCGCCGAGGGCAACGGCGAGCGGCTGAACCACTGCGAGGGCGATGAGTTCCCCGACGCGGGCCGCCCCGGCTCCACGATGTGGGGCATCGACTGCGTCCAGACCGGAGGGTCCAGCGGCGGCGGCTTCCTCGCCGACTTCTCGGGCGGCGGGGGCTATCTGATCGGCAACATCAGCGTCAGCGCCGGTGCGAACGAATACCACCCGACGCTGGGCAATGAGGCCCTCGACCTCTACCGGCGGGCGGGCGCCGCATAGGCCCACCGCCCACTGTGCACGGCCCGCCCTCTCCGTCCCCGACCAGGAGGAGGGGGCGGGGCACTCGCCGTTGGGCGGTCCGGTGCGGCGGCGCACAATGAGCGCATGACGAGGAGCGATGCAGCACCGGACCCCGCCACCGCCCACGCCTGGACCACCCTCGGCGGCGATCCGGCGCTGCTGGGGAACGTGGCGTACCGCGCGGTGAGCGGGGGACTGCCCGCCCGGCTGCCCGTGGCCGAGCTGGCCCGCGCCACCGTGGGCGTGTGCTCGCTGGCCGCCGCCGAACTGGGCGCGCGGCGCTCCGGCGGGGCCGTTCCGGAGGTACGGGTCGACGAGGGCGCCGTCGCCACCGCGTTCGTCAGCGAACGGCACCTTCGTATCGACGGCCGGAGGCCCACCAACTTCGCCCCGCTGTCCGGATTCTGGCGCGCGGCCGACGGATGGGTCCGTACGCACGCCAACTACCCGCACCACCGCGCCCGGTTGCTCGCCGCGCTCGGCCTGTCCGGCGACAGCGGGCCGGACGAACTCGCGGCGGCGCTCGCTGGCCGCCCCGCCCGGGCGATCCAGGAGACCGTGTACGCGGGGGGTGGGCTGGCCGTGGCCGTGGCCGAGCCCGGTGAGAGCGAGATCCCGCTTGGCGAGCTGCCGTTGGTCGAGTCCCGGTGGATTGGGGAGGGCGCGCCGCGTCCGCTTCCGGAGGCGGCCCTGCCCGCGAGCGGGGTGCGCGTGCTCGATCTGACCCGGGTCATCGCCGGGCCGGTGGCCACCCGCACCCTGGCGCTGCTGGGCGCCGATGTGCTGCGCGTCGACTCCCCGGGGCTGCCCGAGGACCCGGACGCACACGCCGACACCGGCTTCGGCAAGCGCTCCGCCGCGCTCGACCTCGGCGCGCCGGAGGGCGGCCGGACCTTGGAGGCGCTGCTCGCCGACGCCGATGTGGTGGTCACCGGCTACCGCCCCGGTGCGCTCGACCGCTTCGGCCTCGCCCCGGACGCCCTGCTGGAGCGCCACCCCGGGCTGATCGTCGCCCAGCTGTGCGCATGGGGCTGGTCCGGGCCCTGGGCCGGGCGGCGCGGTTTCGACAGTCTGGTCCAGGCGGCGACCGGGATCGCCGCGATCGAGGCGAAGGCCGAAGCCGACGCGGACGCGGACGGTCACCCTGGTGTGCTGCCCGCCCAGGCGCTTGACCACGGCACCGGCTATCTGTTGGCGGCGGGGGTCTTGCGGGGGCTGACGGGGCGGCAGGAGGTGGGTGGCGGGCGGCATCTGCGGCTTTCGCTGGCGGGCACGGCGTCGTGGCTTCTGCGCGGTATCGCTCCCGTGCCGCGGGGCGGGGGGCCCGCCTACGACCCGGCGCCTTGGCTGGCCGAGACCGTGTCGGGCCTCGGAACGCTGCGGTACGCCTGCTCGCCGATCGCTTTCCCGGACGGCTCCGTGGACGGCCCACTGGACTGGGCTCGTCCGCCCGGCCGCTTGGGCGTCGACGCCCCGCGCTGGCTCTGAGCCCGGACAGGGGCGGACTTTTCCCTTCCCCGCCCCTTCCCGAAACCGGGGCTCCGCCCCGGCCCCGCTCCTCAAGCGCCGGAGGGGACCTGTGGGGGCGCGGTGCCCCGCTGTTGCCGGTTCGTCCCCCCGGCGGCACCGGTATCCCGGTCGGCTGCCGGCGGATGACCGTGCCGCTCTGCGGGGCATCGTGTATGTGCTGTGCAAGGGTGTGAGCTGGCGGGACGTTCCCGCGGAACGAATCGGCCGCAGTGGGGCGACGGCCTGGCGCCGTCAGGATGTCTTGAGCCATAGCAGCGATCATGTCGAGCTGCGGAACGGCTGTCCCCAGGACTCAGGCGGGTATCCGGGCGGCGGCCGTTCCCGTGGTCAGGGGGCGGTGCGTTGCCGTCGGGAATGCGCCAGCCTCGGCAGGACGGCGAGCAGCAGCAGGCTGTAGTACTGCAGGACGGGTACGGCGAGCGCGATGGCGAAGGCGAGGACCAGGGCGAGGACGTTGAGCCAGCTCTCGGTGTACAAGTCCTGGGCCCTCCGGCGGACCGCCGGGCCGTCTTCCTCGAAAAGTGCCGGGGTGGCTTTCAGGATCCTCAGCATCGCGAACCGGCAGACCATGCCGGCCAGGAGGGTCGAGTAGTAGAACGCCGCCACGAATCGGTCGCGGCCGAAGGTGCCGAGCATCTCCGTCGGCAGAGGAAGGACGACGACGGAGAGCAGCCACCCCATGTTCCATACCATCAGGGAGCGGGTGAACTCCGTGACCGATGAGAAGGCCCGGTGGTGCTCCCGCCAGATGTTCGCGATGACCGCGAAGCTGAGCAGGAAGCTCCAGATCTGGTCGAGGTGACCGGTGATCACCTCGCTGGCGTGCTCGTGGGCGGACGCGGCTTCTGGGACGAGGTCCACCAGCGGCAGGATCAGCAGGGTGATGGAGATCGCGGTCACCGCGTCGGTGAAAAGCACCAGGCGCTCCCCCGAGACGCCCCCCTCGATCCTGTCCGGCGCGGGAACCGACGGCTCTGCCGGGTCGGCCCCTCCCGTCTCGGTCTCGTCGATGACGCCACTGGCACCCATGTTTGCACCTCTCTCTTGTCATGCCCGCCGCACCTGCCGTCGCTACCGGACTCTGCTGGCCGTGGACGTTCCGACGAACAGCGCGCTGGCTACCCATGGCCACAGCGGGAAGTTGACGGGTCTCCAGCCGCTGGTCCCCTGCGCACGGGGTTGACCAGCACTGATGGATGAGTCCGGATGAAGTACTAGACGAGTGGCTTGCGTTCGGGCCACCACCGCTGGACGGCCTCGACGGTTGTCGACGGGCTCACGTTGAAGCAGAGCTTCGCACCGGGTGCCAGTTCGTGGGTGATGTCGACCAGGGCCTCGAAGAGCGGGGTCAGCGCCGGGTCCAGCCGGACGCCGGCGCCGATCATCACGATGTCGTAGTCCTTCCGGGACAGCGCGGCGCGGTAGACCGCCTCGGCCGTGCGGCCGTAGTCGAGCAGGCAGACGTCGACTGTGATGCCGAGTTCCGCGAGCCGGGCCCGCTCGGCGGCCACGCCCGCCCGGACCGCTTCGGCGTCGAGCTCGGGGAACGCCGCCCGCGACGAGGGCGCGTCGTCCACCAGCGCGGGATCAAGTCCGACGGTGAGCATGGACGGGGACATGCCGCGATACCTCCTGTGCCTCTGTCTTCCGGTTTCCGGACTGAGGGTAGGCACCGGAGCAGCCATACGGGCATCCCACACTTCTGGGGTACCGTTCGGCCGGTGAGTTCCCTGGTGGCCCGGCGCGAGACCGTGCGTGATATCGAGGCGATCTGCCGTCTCGACCTCGGCTCCCGGGAGCTGCGACGCCGGATCGCCGAGCGGCTGACGCGGCTTGTCCCGGCCGACTCCTACTGTTTCGGCACGATCGACCCCACCACGTTGTTGATCACCGACGACGTGAGTGCCGGGCTCACACCGGCCGCGGCCGCAGCCGCCGCGCACAACGAGTACCTGGTGGACGACGTACTGAAGTTCGCGGCGCTCGCCCGCTCCGAGGTGCCCGCAGGCACGCTCGGTGCGGCCACCGGCGGTGACCCGGAGTCCAGCCACCGGTACCGTGCTGTGCTCCCGATGATCGACGCGCGGCACGAGCTGCGGGCGAGCTTCGTGGTGGACCGCCGGTGCTGGGGCGCCATCGCCCTGTTCGGCGGCGGCGGGCGCCCCGATTTCACCCCGGCCGACGTCGACGTTCTGCGGCGGCTGTCCGCCCCGGTGGCCGCGGCCCTGCGCCGGGCCGTCCACCGGGCGCCCGCCGACTCCGCTCCCGGCCCGGCCGAGGCGGGTGTGCTCCTGCTCGATCAGGACCTGCGGCTGCTCTCGGAGAATCCGGCCGCGAAACTCTGGCGGGACGAACTGGCCTGGTCCGGGGCGGAGCTGCCCATCGCGGTCCTGGAGGTCGCCGCACGGGGGAGAGGCACGGCGCTGCCGGCCTACGGGCGGATCCGTGGCCGGTCGGGCCGGTGGCTCTCGGTCCACGCCTCGCCGCTGAGCGGTGGCCAGTGCCCGGCGCCCCTCGCCGTGACGATGCACCCGGCGCCGGCCGCCGACGTGGCCGAGGTGCTGCTGCTCGCGTACGGGCTCACGCCGCGCGAGCGGGACGTCCTGGCGAGGGTCGTCGCCGGCCTGCCCTCGCGGGCCATCGCCATGGAACTGCATATCACCGCAGCCACCGTGCAGGATCACCTGAAGAGCGTCTTCGCGAAGACCGGTGTCCGCAGCCGCCGCGAACTGGTTGCGACCATGCTGGACCTATGAGCGAACGGTTCCACGGTTCCGCTTGCCACGACCCCACTCGTGTGAATCCTTTGCCCCGCCCGCCGGCTCTTGCTGATCGTTTCAGGATGAGGTTCTGAGTCGTCTCAAGCTGATGATGCTGCAGGCGAGTTGGAGTAGTGCGAGGTGTAGGTCGGCGCGTATCTCGCAGCGGATGCGGAGTCGTTTGAACTGGTGGAGCCAGGCGAACGTCCGCCTACCGCCCAGCGGGTCTTGCCCAGGCCAGAGCCGTGCGGGGCGCCGCGTCGAGCGATCTTGGGGGTGATTCCTCGAGCTCGGACGAGGCGCCGGTACTTGTCGTAGTCGTAGCCGCGGTCGGCGAACAGCCGCCGGGGCCGGTGGCGGGGTCGGCCGCGCCGGCACCAGGCCCAGGGCAGAACCCGCAATCCAGCCCCACCCGCACCTAAGGAACCAGGCCCCAGGGCAGAACCCGCAATCCAGCCCCTCCGGCGCTTGAGGAGCGGGGCCGGGGCGGAGCCCCGGTTTCGGGAAGGGGCGGGGAGGGGAAAAGTCCGCCCCCGCCCGACCCTCCCCGTTGCCAGGGGGCTTCGCCCCCGGGCGTCGGGGGCTGGGGCGGAGCCCCACCAGCCGGCCGTCCGCGACCAGCAGGTTGCCCGGCATCAGATCGGAGTGCACCCACACCGGTGGCCCCTCCCAGCCGGGCGCCGCCGGCGCCTGCTCCCATGCGGTGGCCGCCGTGAGCGCGGTCACCGGCTGCTGGAGGCCGGTGGGACACGGGGCCGCATCGTTCTCGAATTCTGACCACGGGACCGACCCCGGGTCGCTCTTTCAGAGCCGCACCGTGGTCAGCGAGCGCTTGATCACCGGGGTGAGCTTCTGTTCGACGAAGCGGTAGAGCAGCCACGCGAGGCCCAGCATCACCAGCACGGTCAGGGCGAACGTCCCGTAGGACGGGATGCCCAGCTTCTGGTGGAGGACCCAGACGACCACCCAGCCCAGATGCTCATGGACCAGATAGAACGGGTAGGTCAGCGCGCCCGCGACGGTCAGCCAGCGCCAGTTCGCCCAGTTCAGCTTGTTCAGCGCGATCAGCGTCACCGCCACATAGCCGAAGGCGACCACCCCGATGATGCCGACGGCCGAGCGGTAGGAGAAGGCGTCGATGTTGGCCGGGTGCCACAGCTCGCGGATCGCGTAGTGCTGGCCGATCAGGAAGCTGATCCCGATGATGCCCCAGGACAGGGCGTCGTGGCCGAAGCGGTGGAGCAGATAGATGCCCACGCCGCCGATGAAGTACGAGGAGTACTCCGGCATCAGGACGACGTCCAGCAGCGGCAGGTTCGCCGCCTCGGCGAACGCCGAGCCCAGCGTCCAGACGGCGCAGAAGAGCACCACCCGGTGCCGGGTCGCGCCCGGCAGCACCACGAACAGCGCGAAGAGGGCGTAGAACCGCAGCTCGGCCCAGAGCGTCCAGCACACGCCCAGCACCCGGTCCACCCCGAGCGGCTGCTGCAGCATGGTGAGGTTGACCAGCGCGTCGCTGGGCGACACCGCCTGGTAGGTGACCCAGGGGAGCGCGAAGACGGCGGTCACCAGGATGATCGCGACCCAGTAGGCGGGGTAGAGGCGGGAGACGCGCGAGGCGAAGAAGGAGCGCAGCGGCCGTCCCCATCCGCTCATGCAGATGACGAAGCCGCTGATGACGAAGAAGATCTGGACGCCCAGACAGCCGTAGGCGAAGGCGCTGGACAGGGTGGGGAACTGGGCGCGGGGCGAGGAGCCCCACGCCTGGGCTATCTCACCGTCGCGGCCGCCGTAGTGGTACGCGGCCACCATGAGCGCGGCGAGCAGTCGCAGCCCGTCCAGCGCGCGCAGCCGCACCGGATGGCCGCCGCCGCGCGCGGCCGCCTTGGCGGTGCGCTCGGCGGATCGCTCCAGAGCGAGATCGGGGGCGTGCGGCGGCGTCGGCGTGGGGGCCGTCGCCGCCGCGGGGGATATCGGCCCGGCGTCGGGGGCGGGCGGCGCGCTCATCCGGTGACCGTCCGCTTGAGGGCGGCCCGCTTGATGGCCCGGGCCCGGCGGGCGACCTTGCGCACCGTCTCATTGCGCGGGATGAAGGCGAGCTGCGAGGGGACCGCCCCGGGCAGGGCGAGCGCGGTCAGCCGGCGCTTCTTGAAGTAGCGCCAGGTCTGGTTGTCCAGGTGGGCGGCCAGATAGCGCTCGGCGGCGGGCCGCAGCTCCGGGTAGATCTTGGCCTGCATGCAGAAGCCGACCGCGGTGATCAGTCCGGTCAGCCGCTTGCCCGCCCGCTCGTCGACCGGCTGGGCCGCGGCCACCGCTTTGTGGTCCTCGAGGTCGGGCAGCAGCGCGTCCGCGATCGTCACCGGCACGCGGTTGCTGTTCTGGTACGGGGTGAGCCGCTCCAGCAGCGTATCGGTGCCGATCCGGGCCACCGGCAGCCCGTAGAAGACGTCGGCGGTGAGCAGCGCGGTGGAGAAGCAGCCGATGACCAGGGCCGGGCTCATCCGCTGGTACAGCACCTCGGCCAGGACCGGGGTGTCCATGACGGTCAGCTCCGCGCCCAGCTCCGCGGCCTTCTTCTCCAGCATCCGAGACCAGCGGGCCGGGGCGGTGGGGTGCGGCTTGAAGACGACGCTGCGGTGGCCCAGCGCCACGGCGCCGCGCAACATCCGCACATGCAGCTCTTCCTCCTCCTGCGGAGTGAGGATGTCCAGCGCGGACAGATACTGCCCGAGCATCAGCGCCGGGCCACCTCCGACGGCGATCCGCTCGCTGGCGGAGACCACACCGCGCGGGGCGGCCTCGGCGATCTCGGTGAGCACCTTGGTGAACACCTCGGTCGGCAGGATCTCCGGTTCGACGCCGAACTCGGTCAGCAGCAGCGGCCGCAGCCCGGGCACCAGGTCCAGGTGGAGCAGCCGGCGGATGCGGGTGCCGATCAGCGGGTCCAGCTTGTTGCGGGTCGGGCCGTAGCTCATCAGACCGTCGGCGTAGACGTCGATGGGCGCGCCCTGGAAGACATTGGCGACCGCCATCGCCGGGTTGACCTGGATGGACTCCAGGACCAGCTCGATGCTGTCGTCGCCCAGGTTCCACAGCAGCCGCAGATGGCGCTCCCACAGCGGGGCGTCGTCCAGGCGCGGGGCCCAGCCGCCGGGGTGGAACGGCGAGATCGCCTCGTTCCAGGACAGCACCCGGTCGAAGCGGCCGCGCAGCCGCTCGAAGCCGGGCATCTCGTCGACCGGCGGGGTGGTCTCCGGCGTCGCGGCGTTATTGCTGATCAGCAGCAGCCGGCGGTCGGCCGGGCCGACGCTGTCCGCGTCGATCGCGGCCGCGAGGGTCGCCGCCCCGTACAGGGTCGAGGCGAGGAAGATCTGGGTGCGCTTGCGCTCCGCCAGCGGCTTGTAGGCGGACATCAGGCCGCCACCTCCGCCCCGGCGGGCCGGCGCTTGACTCGCCGCAGGCGTGCGGCGCGCTCGTAGTCCATGGAATCCAGTGCGTCCTTCAATACGTCCTGGGGCATGCGTTTCATCGCCGCCGCCGACATGGATCGGAGTTTGCGGGCCACTTGTGGTTCGAATCTCTCGATGTTGCCCAGGTGGTGGGAAATGATCGCGCAGTAGGTGCGGACGGCCTTCGGCAGTAGTGCGTCGGCGTCGCGGTCCCGCGCGGTTTCCTCGATGACCTGATCGAATGCGCGAATGAAGTCGAGTTGGCGCACATCCCCGATCTGGGTGAGCGAGGAGGAGACGCCGCGCCGGTAGAACACCCCGTGCACGCCGAGGACGGCGAAACTGCGGGCCTCGCGGTGCAGCCGCCAGATCCAGGGCCGGTCCTCGGCGGTGCGCAGCCCGTGGGTGAAGTGCAGCAGCCCCTCGTCGGCCAGGCGGCGGTGGTACATGCCCGCCCAGGCATAGGGGTAGTCGACGGAGGTGGAGCGGTCGGCCGGGAGGATCGCGTCCCGCGGGTTCATCACCACATCGCGGCGGCCGTGCGGCACCCGGGTGATCGAGCGGGCTCGCGCGGTGCACTGGACATGGTCGGTGCGGACGAAGTCGCACCCCAAGTCCTCCATCGCCGCGAGCACTTGCTCGTAGTAGCCGGGGGCGAGCCAGTCGTCGCCGTCGAGGAAGGTGATGTACTCGCCGGTGGATTTGTCCAGGCCGGTGTTCCGGGCGGTGGCCAGCCCACCGTTCTTCTCATGCCGTACATAGACGGCCCCCGGAAGGTCGCGTTCGGCGCGCTCCAGGATCTCCGGCGTCCCGTCGGTGGCACAGTCGTCGACGAGAATGAATTCGAAGTCCTCACGCGCGTTCGCGCGCAGACTTCTGAGCGTGTCGGGGGCATAGGTCTGCACGTTGTAGAACGGCACGATGACGGAGAGCTTAACCACGCGGGTGACGCTAGGTCGCTGTTCGGCATTCGTCTTGACCTAGGGTGTACGTAGAGGTGAACGAAACACGTCGGAACGGTTAACCCGCCGCTCCGGCCAGCCGATTCTCCAATCGTCGATGTTCTGTTAACCCTTTGTTGCTCTTGCGTTGGGCCGTGAATCGACAACGCTTCCTAGCGTCTGCGACGTGTCCTCACGTACCCAACCCCCTGTGCGAGTCGCCGTGCTCGCCGACTCCGACACCCGGTGGAAATGGGGCGCGCTCACCGCGCATCGCCTCGTACCGGACGAGTCGGGTTCAGCCTCGGGCCGTCGCCTCGACGGCTTCCTGCTGCGCGGCCGCGCCACGCCGACCGCCCGGCAGCTCACCGAGGTCGGGGTGCGCGCCGACGCGATGCGCGAGGTCACGGGCGTGGAATTCGTACGGGCGGTGGACCGCGAGCGCTATGACGTGATCGTGCTCTCCCTCGTCGGCGGCGCCGTCCAGGCCATGCTGCACGGACTGCGCCACGCCTGGCAGGACGACGAGCGCCGCCCCGTGGTCGTCACCGGCTATGTCGGTGTCGTCTACGAGAAGCTGGCCGACGGTCTGCTGCTGCGCCACGGCGCCGATGTGGTGCTGGCCAACTCCCGCCATGACGCGGACCGCTTCCGCGACGTCTACACGGGCGTCGGCGCCGACGGGAACAGCGTCGTCGAATGCGCGCT
The DNA here is from genome assembly GCF_001598115.1 of Streptomyces sp. AgN23. Classification (NCBI taxonomy): domain Bacteria; kingdom Bacillati; phylum Actinomycetota; class Actinomycetes; order Kitasatosporales; family Streptomycetaceae; genus Streptomyces; species Streptomyces sp. AgN23. Next base: position 4,735,418 of record NZ_CP007153.1, on the reverse strand, counting down.
GCCCTTCCTCGGCGGCGACCGCTACGACCCGAAGGCGCGGCTGGGGCGGAAGTACCCCGGTGGCACGGTCGTCTTCGCCGTCCAGCCGTCCGTCCCGGACAACCGCGCCGACCGCACCTATCTGCTGCGCCGCGCGGTGGAGCACGCGCGCCGCCATCCGGACCGCGAGGTCGTGGTCAAGCTGCGCAGCAAGCCGGGCGAGCACACCACGCATATCGAAGAGCTTCCCTACCAGAAGCTGATCGCCAAGTTCGGCGACGATCTGCCCGCCAACTTCCGGCTCGCCTACGGGAACATGGGCGAGGTCCTGGACACCGCGGACCTGCTGGTCACGGTCAGCTCCACGGCCGCCCTGGAGTCGCTGCACCGCTCCATACCGACCGCCGTCCTCACCGACCTCGGGGTGCGGGAGACGCTCGGCAACCACCACTTCCTCGGCTCCGGCTGTCTCGCCTCCTGGGACCAGCTCGACGCCGGGCACCTGCCGGAGCCGAACGCCGAGTGGCTCGGCCGCCAGGGCGTCGCCGCCGACGGGCCGTACGAGACCTGGTTCGACGCCGCGCGGGAGCGGGTAGCCGGGCTGGCCGCCGCACCGACCCTCCCGCCGCTCGCCCCCTTCTACACCCCCACCACCGCGCCCGGTTATCTGCCCGGCCGGCTCGCCCGGTACGGCTTCGAGCCGGACGGCTCGCCCCGCCCCGGGGCCTCGGCCGAGGACGAGGCGCAGGTTTCGGCGCTGCGGCGGGTGGTGCGCAACACGATGCGCGAAGCGGCCCGCGGTGCCTACCGCCACGGCGTGCAGCGGGTGGCCCCGGTCATCCGGCGGATGGGGGAGCTGTGAGCAGGGGGCACCGCCCAGCGGTAGCTGGGGAAGTGCGCGCGGCCGCCGGGTCGCAGCCGACGGCGATGCCCGCGCCTCTGCGCCGCGTGGACGGAGAAGCGAGCAAAGGGACGGCTGTGAGCGACGCGAACCAAGAGGAGGCCGGGACGGCCTCGATCACCTCTGCAACCCCTGAAGGAGCCGCCATGACCGCCCCGAGCCCGTGCGTGCTCGCCGTGATCCCCGCCCGCGGCGGGTCGAAGGGCGTCCCCGCGAAGAACCTCGCCGCCGTGGGAGGCGTGCCGCTGGTCGTTCGCGCCGTCATGGAGTGCCGGGCCAGCCGGCTGGTGACCGACGTGGTCGTCTCCACCGACGACGCCGGGATCGCCGCCGCCGCCCGCGGTGCGGGCGCCGTGGTCATCCAGCGGCCCACCGACATCGCCGGTGACACCGCCACCAGCGAGGCCGCGGTGATCCACGCCATGGACGCGTACGAGGCGTCGTACGACACCATCGTGGACGTGGTCCTCCTGGTGCAGTGCACCAGCCCGTTCATCATCCGCGAGGACATCGACGGGGTGGCCGCGGCGGTCGCCGAGAAGGGCGCCGACACCGCCCTGACCGTGGCCCCCTTCCACGGCTTCGTCTGGCGCGAGGGGGAAGACCGCCAAGGAGACGCGGCGGGCGGCGACGGCGTCAACCACGACAAGTCCTACCGCCCGCGCCGCCAGGACCGCCCCCAGGACTTCCTGGAGACCGGCGCCGCCTACGCGATGGACGCCCGCGGCTTCCGCGAGGCCGGGCACCGCTTCTTCGGCCGCACCGACCTGGTGCGCACCGACCCCGCCCGGGTGCTGGAGATCGACGATCCGCACGATCTGGCCCGCGCCCGCGCGCTCGCCCCGCTGCTCGACGCAGAGCGGCCGGGCGCCCGCGCTCACCTGCCGACACGTGACGACATCGACGCGGTGGTACTCGACTTCGACGGCACTCAGACCGACGACAGGGTGCTGGTCGACTCCGAAGGACGCGAACTCGTGGCCGTGCACCGCGGCGACGGGCTCGGGATCGCCGCCCTGCGCCGCGCAGAGCTGGCGCTGTTGATCCTGTCCACGGAAAAGAACCCGGTCGTCGCCGCACGGGCCCGCAAACTCCAGGTCCCCGTGCTCCACGGCATCGACCGAAAAGATCTCGCACTGAAGCAGTGGTGCGAGGAGCAGGGCATCGCGCCGGAGCGCGTGCTCTACGTCGGCAACGACGTCAACGACCTCCCGTGCTTCGGCCTCGTCGGCTGGCCCGTGGCGGTCGCAGGTGCGCACGACGTCGTGCGCGGCGCCGCACGTGCGGTCACCTCCACCCCCGGAGGGGACGGCGCGATCCGCGAGATCGCCTCGTGGATTCTCGGAAAGGAACTGTCTTAAGTGAGCTCCAACTCTCGCCTCCGCACCCTCGGTGACAAGATCGCCGGCCCCGGCCACCCGGTCTACATCACCGGTGAGATCGGCATCAACCACAACGGCGACCTGGAGAACGCGTGTCGGCTGATCGACGCCGCCGCCGAGGCCGGCTGTGACGCGGTCAAGTTCCAGAAGCGAACCCCGGAGATCTGCACCCCCCGCGACCAGTGGGACATCGAGCGTGACACCCCCTGGGGCCGGATGACCTACATCGACTACCGCCACCGCGTGGAGTTCGGCGAGGACGAGTACACCGCCATCTCCGAGCACTGCAAGAAGCGCGGCATCGACTGGTTCGCCTCCCCGTGGGACACCGAGGCCGTCGCCTTCCTGGAGAAGTTCGACGTCCCGGCCCACAAGGTGGCCTCGGCCTCGCTGACCGACGACGAGCTGCTGCGCGCCCTGCGGGCGACCGGCCGCACCGTCATCCTGTCGACGGGCATGTCCACCCCCAAGCAGATCCGCCACGCGGTGGAGGTGCTGGGCAGCGACAACATCCTGCTGTGCCACGCCACCTCCACGTACCCGGCCAAGGCCGAGGAGCTGAACCTGCGCGTGATCAACACGCTGCAGGCCGAGTACCCCAACGTGCCGATCGGCTACTCCGGCCACGAGACCGGTCTGCAGACCACTCTCGCCGCCGTCGCCCTGGGTGCCGCGTTCGTCGAGCGCCACATCACCCTCGACCGCGCCATGTGGGGCTCGGACCAGGCCGCCTCCGTCGAGCCGCAGGGCCTGACGCGGCTGGTGCGGGACATCCGCACCATCGAGGAGTCCCTCGGTGACGGCGTCAAGAAGGTCTACGAGAGCGAGCTCGGCCCGATGAAGAAGCTCCGCCGTGTCGCGGGCGTCGTCGCCGAGTCCGACTCCGCCGACCGCGAGCCCGCCGCGGTCTGAGGCACTCTGCCGTGAATCCTCCGGCCGGTGTGCCCGGCCCTCGCCCGGAAGCGGCGGGCACCTCTGACGCGTCAGGGGCTGCCCGCCGCTTCCGGGCCCTGCCTTTGGACGGTGCGATGGTCTCCGCTGCCCCCCTTGCCCCTCCGGCCACACTCGCCTTCGTCGAGAGCCCGGTTCAGCTGCTGAACGTGCTGGAGTGGGCGTACGCCGACGTCCAGCGAGCCCAGGGTCCGGAGGCCACGGCCCCCCAGGACCTCACCGTGGTGGTGCTCTCCCCGCACGACCCGATGACCCGCGGCCAGCTGCGCCGGATGGCCGAGCTGGCGCGGGACGAGGGCTTCGCCGTGCGCTGGGAGGACGCGCGGGGCGGGGCCGGTGCGCCGGTCAAGACCATCGGCGGGCTGCGCGGACCGCTGCGCCGGGCCGCGCGGATCGTGATAGGCGATCCGTTCTCCCGCTATGTCCAGCTCCTGCTGACCCTCACCCGCGCCAAGGACTTGGTCGTGGTGGACGACGGCACGGCCACCATGGAGTTCATCTCCCAGCTCGCCAAGGGCGAGCCCCTGGTGCGCTGGCACCGGCGCGGCAACCGGGGGCCGCGCGACATGGTGTTCGCGCCGGTCTCCGCCACCGCGCGCCGTCGCCTCACCCCGGGTGCCAAGCGCCGGGTCGAGGTCTTCAGCTCGATGCCGGTGGAGGCGCCCGACGGGGTCACCATCACCGCCAACGACTTCGCCTGGACCCGGGCCCGGTTCGGCCCGCCCCGGCTCACCGGAGGCACCGACCTGGTCGGGACCTCCCTGGTGGAGACGGGCGTGGTGGACCTGGAGCGCTATCTGGAGGCGGTCGGCTCGCTGGCCCGCGCCCATGGCGCCACCCGCTACTTCGCCCACCGCCGCGAGAGCGCCGAGAAGCTGCACCGGGTCTCGGCCGAGGTGGGTCTGGAGATCGTACGGCCCGATCTGCCGCTCGAGCTGATAGCCCGCCGAGGCCCCATCGGCCACACGATCGTGAGCTTCCCCTCGACCGTGGTGCACACCCTGCCGCTCGCGCTCGTGGGCACCGGCGTGCAGGTCGCGGTCTGCGATGTGGACCCCGCCTGGCTGACCAGCAACGCCTCCCCGCGCGCCCAGGGCTTTCTGTCCGGGGTCACCGGGACGGCCCGCGATGTGCGCCGGCTGAACACGGGGCCGCCGACGGACCCGGCTCCGCCGAAGGGTTCGGTCCCGCCGAGGGATCCGGCTCCGCCGGGGAGCCCGGGTTCGCCCGCGGCACCGGTCGCGGCGTCCTGAGCTCATCGCCCGGACGGCCGTGTGGCGCTTCTCACCCGCGACCAGCCGCGAAATCGGCTGTTATACCCCCTGACGAGGGGGATCATGCACCGGGCCGGGTACTTTTGCGTACCCGAAGAGATTGAATTTTTGTTGATCGACATTCGGTGGGCCCACCTGGCGTTCTACGCTTCTTCAGGTGAAGCAATTGATGTCCCTCGATGCGACCGATGCCACACCCGCCGAAGCGCCGGCCCTGCCCGGCACGCTCCCCGACGAGCTGCGTGCCGAGCTCATCGCCTTCCGGCGCGATGTACATATGCACCCCGAACTCGGCAACTGCGAGTTCCGCACCACCGCCGCGATCAAGGCGCGGCTGGAGCAGGCGGGACTCGAGCCGCGGGTGCTGCCGTCCGGCACCGGCCTCATCTGTGACATCGGTCCGCGCGATGGCGTAGCGCCCCTGCTGGCCCTGCGCGCGGACATCGACGGACTGCCCATCCCCGACACCAAGACGGTCGACTACCGCTCGACCATCGCCGACCGCGCCCACGCCTGCGGCCACGATGTGCACACCACCGTGGTGCTCGGCGCCGGTCTGGTCCTGGCCGAGCTGGCCCGCGAGGGGCGGCTGGCGCGCCCGGTGCGGCTGCTGTTCCAGCCCGCCGAGGAGGTGCTGCCCGGCGGCGCGGCCGACGCGATCGAGGCGGGCGTGCTGGACGGTGTGGGCCGGATCCTGGCGCTGCACTGCGACCCGAAGGTCGAGGTCGGCCGGATCGGGCTGCGGGTCGGGCCGATCACCTCGGCCTGCGACCGGCTGGAGATCTCGCTGGACGGGCCGGGCGGCCACACCGCGCGCCCCCATCTGACCACCGACCTGGTGACCGCCACCGCCAAGGTGATCACCGAGGTGCCCGCGCTGCTGGCCCGCCGGGTCGACGCCCGCTCGGGCCTGGCCGTCACCTGGGGCCGGGTGGAGTCGGGCCACGCCTGCAATGTGATCCCGCAGCACGCCGAGCTGTCCGCCACGGTCCGCTGCCTGGACCTGCCCGCCTGGCGGGAGGCCCCGGACCTGGTGCATGCCGCGGTGGACGAGATCGCCACCCTGCACCGCGCCAAGTCGGAGATCAACTACATCCGCGGGGTCCCGCCGGTGGTCAACGAGGCGAGCTCCGCCGAGCTGCTGCGGGACGCCATGATCGCCCGCCGTGGCGCGCACGCGGTCGAGGACACCGAACAGTCCCTGGGCGGCGAGGACTTCTCCTGGTACCTGGAGCGGGTGCCCGGCGCGATGGCCCGCCTCGGCGTGCGCACGGTCGGCGACACCACCCGGCGTGACCTGCACGCGGGCGACTTCGATGTGGACGAGGGCTCGATCGCGGTGGGCGTGGAGCTGTTCACGGCCGCGGTCCTGCTCGACCGGAACGCGTAGGCCCGGCGGGGCGTGCGCCACCCCGTCGTCGGCATCGCCGGGCGCGCCCGCGTCGGACCGCCGGTGCCTCTGAAGTACGCCCCCTCATCTGGCCCTCGGGCCAGGCGAGGGGGCTTTCGTCATACCCGGCGGGATGCCCCGTCCGGCCAGACGACATCTACAGGGACCCCTGCCTCGCGCGCCTGGTGCACCACGTCCGCCGTCCCGCCGCCCTTGCCCGTGGGCGGCTGGCCGTTCCACACGGCCACCAGCCGATCGGCACGCTCCAACAGCACGGCGTTCGCCGCTTCGTACGCTTGACGGCTTGCCGTGGCATGAGGCATCACCAGCACTTCGTCCGCTGCCTCCACCAGCCGGTCGAAGGTTTCGGCATGCTCTGGCTTCACCTTCGCCTGCCGATAGTCCTCCGAAGGGATCACCACGGCCAGGCGCCCGCCTGCGGCCAGGACCGCATCCGCAAAGAGGCTGTCGCTGCCTTTCGCGATGCATGACACTCCGACCAGGCTGGAGGGCTCATAGGCGGCAAGGATCTTGTCCAGCTCCCCTCGCACCAGCGGCGCCGATGCGTCGGTGATGTCCATGTGCCCCGTCACAGCGATCGTCGTCATCATGCCTTCCTCGTTATGCGGTCAGCAGGCTCCGGATGCTACCGCGCACGTCAGCCACGGCCCGGGGTGCGCCGTCTCCCACTGTGTAGGGGTACAGCTGTGCCAGCTGTACGCGCACGCGACCGGAGCGAAGGCTGGACGCGGCGTCGACGGCGCGTCGCGAGTAGTCGGCCGCGCTCTGCGTGTCGCCCAGGAGGAAGGCGCATTCGGCTAGGCCGATCCAGTCGAGGGCATAGCTGCGGCCGGCTTCCGGACCTCGCTGTTCCAGGGCGGCACGGATGTGGTCGGCGGCCTGGTCCGCGTAGGCACGGGGCTGGGAGCGAGCCATCTCCAGGAGTCTGCCTCCGGTGACTCCGGCAAGCTCTGCGTCGTTGAAGTAGCCGATCCAGTACGGCTCGGATTCGTTCCGGTCAATGGAGCTGAGTGCGTCGGCGGCCTGTGCGGTTGCGCGCCGGAAACCTGACGGGCGATCCATGCTGGCCAGTGCCCACGCCTCGCGGGTGTGGAGCATCGCCCGCAACCTGGAACCAGCGGTGCGGCGCACCCCGTCCTGGGCCAGGCGCACCAGTTCCAAAGCGTCGTGTGGCCGGTCTTGGTACAGCATCTGCCGGGCAATGCCCGCCAGCACGTTCGCGCCGAAGAGGGTGTCGCCACCGGCGTGAGCCGCTCGGAGCGCCAGCCGATAGTAGTCCTGGGCACGGCGCTGCTGGCCGATGTCCCATGACATGGAAGCCGCCGTGCCTGAGAGTTCGGCCATGACGGTGTAGAGACGTCGTTCGATGGCCGGGGCCTGGTGCTCGTCGAGGGCGGCAGCCACCTCAGCGAGCTGACCTACGACGGCCTTTCTGTAGAGGCCGCTTCCACCGGCGCGGCCCCACTGGCGGAAGGCGCGCGCGGTGGTCTCCAGTTCGTCCACTTCGCGAGTGCCCAGGCGGCCGGGGCGACGTGGTCGGTTGTCGGCTGCGGCGGGTGTGCGCCACCCGTCGAGAGTGTCGAGAAGCGGCGCACCGGTGGCGATGCCCGCGAGGGCGCGCGTCACGGCTCGGCGATCCATCAGGTCGCTCCTGGTGAGGTTGGCGGCCATGTCGACGGTGGCGTCTGGCCGCCACGGTACGGCGTCGGTATCTGCTTGCTCCGGGTGGGGGCGGGTTGTCCGTAGTTCTTGGGGCGCGGAGTCTGTGCTTTCCCATGGTCGGGGCGCGAGGCCGACGAGGTGTCCGGGGATGCGTAGCCCGTCCGCGATCCGGCGGATGACCTCTATGGAAGTGACCCGACTTGATCCGTTCATGATCATGGAGACCTTGCCCGGGGTGAGCTGGCAGGCTGCGGCGATTCGGTTCTGTGACAGTCCGCCCCATTTTTTGATCAGTGTGAACGCTGCGGCGAAGTCGTGCTCTTCCAGGGCTCGGCGCAGGTCGTCTCTGTCGAGGACGTCTGGGGTGAGCGGGCCGGGGGTGGTGGCGTCCATGGGTGGTTCAACTCCGGTTGATCGTAAGCGCACCGATGCTGTGTACCGAACCAAGAACGAGCGTATTACCGACTCGGTAACACCTGCCGGTTATCCCGTGATCGCTGTCACAGCGCCAATCTCGATGTGTGCCAACCCTTCACCGATGATGCCGGGAGAAATCGTGCAGTCGAACGACGCCTGTCGCTTGCCGTGGACGCCACCACCCGCCGTGGATGTCGAGGCGTTACCCGCAGGCAAATGGTGGGACTCCGTGCGGGCCGCGCCCCTCGTCGGGCAACGCGCACTCGAACTGCTCGGTGACGACACCGGCGCCGTCATCCAGGACAAGTACGGCACCCTCTACTGGCTCATCGAGGTGGGTTCCGCTGAGAGCTGGCGCCTGCGGCAGGTCCGCATCCTCACCGAGCTGACCGACGAGAGCACCTACCTCGGCGTGCCGCCCATCTCCAGGACGGAGGGCCCCGGCACCCACTGGCGCGTGCCGCTCTCGGCCGAGCACTACCTCACCGACGCCTTCAAGCTATGCGGAGCGCTGGCCGAGGCCGACCGGGCCGAGCTGGGCCCGGTCCCGCAGGGCCGCCGGACCTGCTATCACTGCGAACTCCCCACCGACGAACCGGTCATCGTCGACATCCAGCATGGCGGTAGCGGCGCTGGTCGCACTATCTACGCCTGCCCGCGCCACACCCGGACCTACCAGCGCGACGCCGTCACCGAGGCCGCCGCAAGGCGCCGCGCGCTCGACCGGGGCCGGACCCGATGACGGCCGCCGGGTGGACCGCCGAAGGGGCCAAGGACCCGCTCGCCGACGAGGCGTGGCGCGCCGCCATCGAACACGCCGCGGGCTGCCTCGCCTGCCGGACCCCCGGCGCCGGGTGTGAGACCGGGGAGCGGCTGCTCCGCGTCTACGAGGAGGCTGCGCGGCAGGCCCGATGTGAGGAGGGCGAATGAGGCACCGACTCCAGGCCTCCGCCGAATGGGCAGCGTTGTCCGTCTTCCGCGCCGCCCGGATGAGCCTGCCGCTCATCGCGATCCCCGCGCTCCTGGTGCTCGCGGTCTACCTCTGCGTCGCGGGCACCCCGGACCCATAGACCGGGTGGGTCGTTGGTGTTCCGGGCCCCCGTACCGGACGACGGCGCCAGCGGCCCACCCTCCCGGCGCCCTGCGGTCGATGCGGCCAGGCACGGCCGTCCTCGGCTGACGGACGAAGCCCACGAGTGCCCGGGCGGGGCCAGCACGTCCGATGGTGGGAGAGGAGGGCCGGGCGCCCCGGCCCTCCTCCTCGATCCCGAAGCCTCGTCCAGCAGGTCGCATACAGGGGCATATCGGGCGCAATCGCAGCCGTTTTGCCCGCCCGAAACGTTGCGTAGACCTGGCGGACACGAGAGGTTCGCGACGATCCGATAACGGCTTCCGAGGGGGCCTTTATCTGGCATCTACGCGCGTTACGATGCGGCGGAACCAGCGCCGCAAGGGGCGCTTCGAGAACATCAGAGGGGACCCTCGTGCGCCGGGTATCCACGATAGCTGTCGCGGGCATCGCCACCGCGGCTCTCGCATTCTCCGTCACCGCGTGTGGCAGCAGTTCCGAAGAGGGAAGCAAGGACGCCGGCATCGGCCTGGCCTACGACGTCGGCGGCCGTGGCGACCACTCCTTCAACGACTCCGCCGCCAAGGGCTATGACAAGGCCCTGAAGGACTTCGACGTCAAGGGCAAGGAGCTGACGGCGAAGGACGGCGACACCGACGCCGACCGCTACGACAAGCTGGCGAGCCTCGCCGAGGCGGGCTACAACCCCGTCGTCGGCGTCGGCTACGCGTGGACCCCCTCGCTCACCAAGGCCGCCAAGAAGTACAAGGACACCGACTTCGCCATCGTCGACTCGGTCGTCGAGGCCAAGAACGTGGCCAGCCTGGTCTCCGCCGAGCACGAGGGCTCCTACCTCGCCGGCGTGGCCGCGGGCCTGAAGACCAAGTCCAACAAGGTCGGCTTCATCGGCGGCACCGACAGCGCGCTGATCAAGAAGTTCGCGGGCGGCTTCCAGCAGGGCCTGAAGGACACCAACCCCAAGGCGTCCCTGGACGTCCAGTGGGTGCAGGTCGGTTCGCCCAAGGGCTTCGGCATGCCGGACCGCGGCAAGGACATCGCCGAGGGCATGCTCTCCAACAAGGTCGACGTGATCTTCTCCGCGGCCGGCGGCTCCGGCGCGGGCGCCATCGAGGCGACCGCCGGGAAGAAGGGCACCTGGTCGATCGGCGTCGACGGCGACCAGTACTACGACAAGGGCCTGGCCCAGTACAAGAACTCGATCTTGACCTCCATGGTCAAGACGGTGGACGGCTCGGTCTACGACTTCATCAAGAGCGTCATCAAGGACAAGAAGCCCGAGAGCGGCGTCCAGTCCTACGACCTCAAGCGAGGCGGCGTCTCCCTCTCGTACTCCGGCGGATTCATCAACGACATCAAGCCGAAGATCGAGGCGGCCAAGAAGAAGATCGTCGACGGCCAGATCAAGGTCAACGACACCTACAAGGACTGACCCTCGGGCCACGGATCCGTACGGCGCCCCCTCCCGGGCGTCCGCCCGGGTCCGTGGCACATCCGGCCGGCCCGGCCCCCGGCCCGCCCCACCTCCGTCGCCCCTCAGGAGTGCGCCATCGAAGCCGCCAGCCCACCCAAGGGCGCTCCCGCCGGTGCCGTCACCGACGTCGCCGTAGAACTCCACGGAATCACCAAGCGGTTCCCCGGAGTCGTCGCCAACCACGACATCGACATCACCGTGCGCCGCGGCACCGTGCACGCCCTCGTGGGCGAGAACGGCGCGGGCAAGTCGACCCTGATGAAGATCCTCTACGGGATGCAGCGCCCGGACGAGGGCACCATCGCGATCGACGGCGAGACGGTGGAACTGCACTCCCCGGCGGACGCGATATCCCGCGGCGTGGGCATGGTGCACCAGCACTTCATGCTCGCCGACAACCTCACCGTGCTGGAGAACGTGGTCCTCGGCGCGGAGAAGCTGCACGGCATCAGCGGCAAGGCGCGCGCCCGGATCAAGGAGATATCCGACGCCTACGGGCTGGGCGTCCGCCCCGACGTCCTCGTCGAGGACCTGGGCGTGGCGGACCGCCAGCGCGTGGAGATCCTCAAGGTCCTCTACCGGGGCGCCCGGACGCTCATCCTCGACGAGCCGACCGCCGTCCTCGTCCCGCAGGAGGTCGACGCGCTCTTCGACAACCTCCGCGAGCTCAAGTCCGAGGGCCTGACGGTGCTGTTCATCTCGCACAAGCTGGGCGAGGTGCTCTCCGTGGCCGATGACATCACCGTCATCCGCCGCGGCACCACGGTCGCCTCCGTCGCACCGTCCGAGACCAGCCCCCGGCAGCTGGCCGAGCTGATGGTCGGCAGCGAGCTGCCCTCGCCGGAGACCCGCGAATCCACCGTCACCGACACCGAGATGCTCGTCGTGGACGCGCTGCGGCTGACCGCCACCGATGTGGACGGGGTGGAGCGGGCCGTGCTCGACGACATCGCCTTCACCATCCGTAAGGGCGAAGTCCTCGGCATCGCCGGTGTGGAGGGCAACGGCCAGGCCGAACTGGTCGAGGCCATCATGGGCATGCGCGACCCCGACGCCGGCACCATCACCCTGGACGGCACCGACATCTCCCACGCGCCCACCCGCAGGCGGCGCGAGGACGGCATCGGCTACATCCCCGAGGACCGCCACCGGCACGGACTGCTGCTGGAGGCGCCGCTGTGGGAGAACCGCATCCTCGGCCATGTCACCGAGGTGCCCAACAGCAAGGGCGGGCTGCTCAATCCGGCCGCCGCCCGGCGGGACACCGAGCGGATCGTCGCCGAGTACGACGTGCGTACGCCCGGGATCGAGGTCACCGCGGCCTCGCTGTCCGGCGGCAACCAGCAGAAGCTGATCGTCGGCCGGGAGATGAGCCACCACCCCAAGCTGCTGATCGCCGCGCACCCCACCCGGGGGGTGGACGTGGGCGCCCAGGCGCAGATCTGGGACCAGATCCGCACCGCACGCCGTGAGGGCCTTGCGGTGCTGCTGATCTCGGCCGACCTGGACGAGCTGATCGGCCTGTCCGACACCCTGCGGGTGATGTTCCGCGGCCGGCTGGTCGCCGACGCCGATCCCGCCACCATCACCCCGGAGGAGCTGGGCTCGGCCATGACCGGCGCCGCCTCCGGCCGTCTGGACCACCCGGCCGACGAGACCGAGGCCGCGACCGGGGGAGAGGCCCGATGAAGAAGCTGGACAAGGAGCGGGTGCTGCTCGCGGTCGCCGCCCCGGTGCTGGCGCTCGCCGCCGCGTTCGTGGTGACCGCGCTGGTGCTGCTGGCGACCGGCAAGGAGCCGTTCAACGCCTTCGGCATCATGTTCGACTACGGGGTGAAGGCCGACAGCCAGGTCTACATCCTCAACAAGGCGACGACGTACTACCTGGCGGGGCTCGCGGTGGCCATCGGCTTCCGGATGAACCTCTTCAACATCGGCGTCGACGGCCAGTACCGGCTCGCCGCCTTCTTCGCCGCCGTCGTCGGCGGGGCGCTGGAGCTGCCGGGGCTGGTGCAGATCCCGCTGATCCTCCTGGTCGCCATGCTCGTCGGCGCCATGTGGGCGTCCATCGCCGGTCTGCTGAAGGTCTACCGGGGCGTCAGCGAGGTGATCAGCACCATCATGCTGAACTCCCTCTCCGGCATCCTCATCAGCTATCTGCTGGTGGACGGGCGGCTGGCCGACCTCGACAAGCAGACCAACATCGTGGCCACCGACCCGCTGCCGTCCTCCAGCCACTTCTTCACCTTCCCGGCGGGCGGCGGCCTCGACCCCATCTGGGGCTTCATCGTCGTCGCGGCGCTCGCCGGCGTCGGCTTCTGGTTCCTGCTCGGGCGCACCCGGTTCGGCTTCGACCTGCGCGCGGTGGGCCGCTCCGAGTCCGCCGCCCAGGCCAGCGGCGTCAACGTCAAGCGCATGGTGCTCACCAGCATGGTGCTCTCGGGCGCGATGGCCGGTCTGATCGGCATGCCGACCCTGCTCAACGACACCCACCAGTTCACCTCCGACTTCCCGACCGGCATCGGCTTCACCGGTATCGCCATCGCGCTGCTCGGCCGCAACAACCCGGTCGGCATCGCGCTGGCCGCCGTGCTGTGGGGCTTCCTGGAGCGCGGCGCCAACCGCCTGGAGTTCGAGGGCTACGACAAGGAAATCGTCGGCGTGATGCAGGGCGTGATCGTCCTGTGTGTCGTCATCGCGTACGAACTGGTGCGCCGCTACGGGCTCAAGCGCCAGCAGCAGAGGGTCGGCGCGGAACTCGCCGCCCAGGCCAGGGCCGACAAGGACATCGACAAGACGGAGGTGCCGGTGCCGTGAGCGACGCACACGAGGCCTCCGGGCCGCAGATGACGACGATGGCCGAGCCTTCGTGCCGAGTGGGCGACAGTGACATCGGCCGCTGCCGCGGCGGGGCGAACGGAGAAACACGATGAGTGCCACGGTGACCACCACCAAGAGCACGAGCACGCCGGGCAAGGGGAACGGACCCGCCTCCCGGATGTCCCTGGGCAAGGTGCTGCTGATCGTCGCCGGGGCGCTGGTCGCGCTGTCGGTGCTGCGGGCGTTCGTCGACGCCGCCCAGCAGGCGGACTTCGACCGCGTCACCTCCTCCGGGCAGATCGCCGCCGCGCTCTCCATGGCCGTGCCGATCGGCCTCGCGGGCCTCGGCGGGCTGTGGTCCGAGCGGGCCGGTGTGGTCAACATCGGCCTCGAGGGCATGATGATCCTCGGCACCTTCTTCGGCGCCTGGGCGGGCTATCAGACCAACCCCTGGGTGGGCGTGCTCGCGGGCGTCCTCGGCGGCGCGGTCGGCGGCCTGGTCCACGCGGTGGCCACCGTCACCTTCGGGGTGGACCACATCATCTCCGGCGTGGCGATGAACATCCTCGCCCTCGGCGCCACCACCTATCTGGCCAAGCGCTGGTTCGAGCCGCTGGGCGACATCGGCGGCTCGCCGAAGAACTCCCCGCAGGTCGACCCCATCCAGTCGTTCACCGTCCCCGGACTGTCCGACTGGCTCGCGGATCTGGAGAACCACCACTGGTTCCTGGTCTCGGACGTCGCCGGCATCCTCGGCGGTCTGGTCACCGACATCTCCGCGCTGACCATCGTCTCCATCCTCCTGGTCGTGGGCAGTTTCTTCGCCCTGTGGCGGACCTCGTTCGGACTGCGGCTGCGGTCCTGCGGGGAGAACCCGACGGCGGCCGAGTCCCTCGGCGTCAACGTCTACCTCTACAAGTACGCGGCCGTGGTGATCTCCGGCGCCCTCGCCGGGCTCGGCGGCGTCTTCCTCGCCCTTGTCCGCTCGCACATCTACAACGAGGGCCAGACCGGCGGCCGCGGCTACATCGGCCTCGCCGCCATGCTCTTCGGCAACTGGCGGCCGGGCGGGCTCGCGATGGGCGCCGGGCTCTTCGGCTACTCCGACGCCCTGCAACTGCGCAACGGCGGGGCGACCGTCCACGCCCTGCTGCTCCTGGTCGCACTCGGCCTCGCCGCGCTGGCGGTCTGGCGGATCGTCCGCAAGAGTTATGTCGCGGGCGCGGTGTCCGGCGCCGCGGCCGTCGCGCTGCTGCTGTGGTACGCCCTGACGGACACGGTCCCGAACGATCTGGTCAGCGCCACGCCGTACATCGTGACCCTGCTGGTCATGGGGCTCGCCTCACAGCGGCTGCGGATGCCCAAGGCGAACAACAGGCCCTATCGAAAGGGACAGGGCACATGAGCACTTCCGCCCCCGACTGGGACGGTTTGCGCGCACAGGCCCGGGACGCCATGTCCCGGGCCTACGCCCCCTACTCGGACTTCCCGGTGGGCGCCGCCGCGCTCGTCGACGACGGCCGCACGGTCAGCGGCTGCAATGTGGAGAACGCGGCGTACGGCGTCGCGCTGTGCGCCGAATGCGGTCTGATCTCCTCCCTCGTCGCCTCCGGCGGCGGCCGCCTCACCGCCTTCACCTGCTGCGACCGCGAGGGCGCCGTGCTGATGCCCTGCGGCCGCTGCCGTCAGCTGCTGTGGGAGCACGGCGGCCCCGAACTCCAGATGGACACCCTCACGGGCATCCGCCCGCTCGCCGAGCTCCTCCCGGACGCCTTCGGCCCCGACGATCTGCGCCGCGCCGCCGCCCACGGCTGACGTTCCCGAACACGAAAGGCCCCGTACCGCCCCCATGGACGCCATCTCCGTCATCCGCGCCAAGCGCGACGGCACCCGCCTGACCGACGCCCAGATCGACTGGGTCATCGACGCCTACACACGCGGCGAGGTGGCGGACGAGCAGATGTCCGCACTCGCGATGGCGATCTTCCTCAACGGCATGGACCGGGCCGAGATCGCCCGCTGGACCGCCGCGATGATCGCCTCCGGTGAGCGGATGGACTTCTCCTCCCTGCCGCGCCCGACCGCCGACAAGCACTCCACCGGCGGCGTCGGCGACAAGATCACGCTGCCGCTCGCCCCCCTCGTGGCGGCCTGCGGAGCCGCCGTACCGCAGCTCTCCGGCCGGGGCCTCGGCCACACCGGCGGCACCCTCGACAAGCTGGAGTCCATCCCCGGCTGGCGCGCACAGCTCTCCAACGAGGACATGCTGGCCGTCCTCCGCGACGTGGGCCCGGTCATCTGCGCAGCGGGCGAGGGCCTGGCCCCGGCCGACAAGAAGCTGTACGCGCTGCGCGATGTCACCGGGACGGTCGAGTCGATCCCGCTCATCGCCTCCTCGATCATGTCCAAGAAGATCGCCGAGGGCACCGGCTCCCTGGTCCTGGACGTCAAGGTGGGCTCCGGCGCCTTCATGAAGGACATCGACTCGGCGCGCGAACTGGCCACCACGATGGTCGGCCTCGGCAAGGACCACGGCGTCCGGACGACCGCCCTCCTCACCGACATGTCCACCCCGCTCGGCCTCACCGCGGGCAACGCCCTCGAGGTCCGCGAGTCCGTGGAGGTCCTGGCGGGCGGCGGCCCCGCCGATGTCGTCGAGCTCACCCTGGCCCTGGCCCGCGAAATGCTGGACGCGGCGGGCCTGCCGGACGCCGACCCCGCCAAGGCCCTGGCCGACGGCACGGCGATGGACCACTGGCGCCGCATGATCGCCGCCCAGGGCGGCGACCCGGACGCCCCGCTCCCCGTCGCTCGCGAACACCACGTCGTCACGGCCGCCGCCGACGGCGTCCTCACCCGCCTCGACGCCTACGCGGTCGGCCTGGCCGCGTGGCGCCTGGGCGCGGGCCGCGCCCGCAAGGAGGACCCGGTCCAGGCGGGCGCGGGCGTCGAACTCCACGCCAAACCGGGCGACCGCGTCACCACGGGCCAGCCGCTCCTCACCCTCCACACCGACACCCCGTCGGCCTTCGCCTACGCCCTGGAGGCACTGAAGGACGCGGTCACCTACGCCCCCCAGAACGCGGACTTCATCCCCACGCCGATCGTGCTGGAACGCATCGCCCAGGGGTAAGCCGCTTCGGCCTCATTCGGCCGCAACGTTCTGCCGCTCGCCTCACGATCCCCCTTGGTACAGCTTCGCGGGTACGCCCGCGATGTCCATAGCGACGTCGAACCGCGATCCCCGCTAGTGCGTGGTGTTGATGCGTCAGTTGGCCGGCCGATCATGCGGAAACCTCCGTCCGCGAATCCGCCGAGGGTCGAAATCGATGCCGTGAACGGCCAGCCACAGGGCACGGCGGCGCACCCGCAGATTGCTGGATGGATTGCGAGTGACGCCGGACAACATAAAGAACCAGAGCGCATCTACAGGCTAGGAATCAGCGCTGCAAGGCAGGCTGAGGATTACACCCTTGCCGGGAATGTCGCAGGATCGCTGGCCTACCAGTTCAGCAATACGGGGAGGGAATCCGAAGGGCTCAGGCTCGCTCAGGCGGCGTTTAATGACGCACGCGCCGAAGCGCCCCCGAAAGCCCGCGCACTGTATTTGGACCGTGTGGCCTGGGCGCACACCAAAGCCGGGCAGGCGCTCAGCGAAGACAGCGACGGCACCGAGTCGCCCGCCTATCTGTATTGGGTGGACGCCGGGGAACTCCGTGTCATGGAATCACGTGTCTACACCGAGCTTCACCGCCCCTTGCGCGCAGTTCCGTTACTCCGGGAAGTGCTCAGCGAATACGACGCCACGCGCACGCGCGAAATGGCGCTGTATCTATCTTGGCTTGCCGTCGCCCTTGCCGACGCCAACGAGGCCAATGCCATCGCCCAGCCTTTCCGGGCATGACGTGGGCATCGCCTGGCCCCCGAACCGGGCGCCGATCGCGCTGGCCGTCCTCTCCACCCGGCAGCGGCAGGACGCCGAGGCCGTCGCCCCCCTGATCGCCAAGGCCACCGCACTGGCGGTCGAAGCGCTCAGCTGACCCTGGGCGGTCCGGACCCGGAGCCCGAGGCCACCGGCGGGCAGCCCTCAACGAGGCGGGAGGGGCGGGGTCGCACCGGCCACCAGACAACCCGGACTACGTCAGCAGCTGACCCCGCCGCCCCAGCAGAAACTTCTTGAAGGCCGCCACCGGCGGCGTGTCCGGGTGCCCGTCCAGCCAGGCAAGACCGATCTCGCGGACGGCACGCGGCGCGGTGACGGTCAGCTCCGCCACCCCGGGGCGGGGAACGGCAGGCGGAGGGAGGAGGGCCACCCCGAGCCCCGCCGCGACCAGGCCGCGCAGCGTCTCCGCCTCCTCGCCCTCGAAGGCGATCCGCGGCGTGAACCCCGCCTCCGCGCACAGCGCATCGGTGATGCGCCGCAGCCCGTAGCCCGGCTCCAGGGTGACGAACAGCTCCGAGGCGGCCTCGGCGAGCCGGACCCGGCGGCGCCCGGCCAGCCGGTGGTCGTCGGGGACCACCAGCCGTAGCCGCTGTTCGTCCAGGCGGCGGGCGACCAGGTCGGGGGCGTCCGGCACCGGGGAGGTCAGGCACAGGTCGAGGCCGCCCGCGCGCATCCGCTCGATCATCGCCTCGCCGTAGTTCTGGACCAGCTGGAACCGCACTCGGGGATGGTCCACCCGAAAGCTCCGGATCAGACCGGGCACGGTCTCGGTCCCCAGCGTGTGCAGGAAGCCGAACGAGACCAGGCCCGCCGCCGGATCCGCGTCGGCCCGTACGGACTCGGCGGCGCGGTCGACCTCGGCGAGGGCCCGTTCGACCGAGCGCAGGAACGTCCGTCCCGCCGGGGTGAGCGCCACCGTACGGCCCCGGCGGGCGAAGAGCGCCACGCCCAGGTCCTCCTCCAGCCGGACCATCGCCCGGCTGAGCGTCGACTGGGGCACCCCCATCTCCTGTGCGGCGCGGGTCACATGCTCATGGCGGGCGACGGCGGCGAACTGGGCGAGGCGCGGCGTGAGGGTGGCGGCCCAGGACTCCGCCTCGACATCTGCTGTCACCGGAATGTCGTTTTCGTAACTGATGCGTGACACCTACGACCCTGACCTTTACTCATGCTGTGGTGGATTGATTATCGCCATTCCGTGCATTGGACGCATCAACCGTGCTTACGTACGGTCGAAGCATGCCTCCCGCTGATACCGGGGCGTCCACCGGAACCCACCGTGTGGACGCCTCCGCTTCGATGCCGACGAACCCGAACTCCTCCCAGCCCGCCACCGCGAGCAACGCGAAGGTCGCGAGCAACGCGAACCCCGTGAGCAACGCGAGCCCCGCGTCCCAGCAGATGAGCCCGGGCCACCCCGGTTACGTCCGGATGCGGCTCGCCCTCTTCACCTCCGGACTCGCCACCTTCGCCCTGCTCTACTCCACCCAGGCGCTGCTCCCCGCGATCTCCGACGATCTGCGGGTCCAGGCGGACCAGGCCAGCTGGAGCGTCTCCGCGGCCACCTTCGGCCTGGCGCTCGCGGTCGTGCCGCTGAGCGCGCTGTCCGAGCGGTTCGGCCGACGCGCCATGATGACCGGCTCGCTCACGGTCGCGGTCCTCCTCGCCCTGCTGGTGCCGTTCGCGCCGGACCTGGGCTGGCTGATCGGACTGCGCGCGGTCCAGGGCGTGGCGCTGGCCGGGATCCCGGCCTCCGCGATGGCGTACCTCTCGGAGGAAGTTCACCCGAAGGCGCTGGTCGGCGCGATCGGGCTGTTCGTGGCCGGTAACAGCGTCGGCGGTATGAGCGGCCGGATCCTCACCGGCTGGGTGGCGGACGCCTGGGGCTGGCGGGTCGCGCTGGCCGCGGTCGGCGCGATGGCACTGCTGTGCGCGGTGGCCTTCCGGCTGCTGCTCCCCAAGGCCCGGAACTTCACCCCGGCCGCGGTGAGCCCGCGGGCGCTGGCCCGCACCCTCGCCGGGCATCTCTCCGATCCGCTGCTGTGCCGGCTGTACGCGATCGGCGCGCTGTTCATGACGGTCTTCGGCGGGGTCTACACGGTCATCGGCTACCGCCTGGTGGCCGAGCCCTTCGGCCTCTCCCAGAGCCTGATCGGCTCGATCTTCCTGATCTACCTGGTCGGCACGGTCTCCTCGGCGGCGACCGGCAAGCTGGTCGGCCGGCTCGGTCGGCGCGGCGCGCTGTACGTGGCGGTGTCCACGACGGCGGCCGGACTGCTGCTGTCCCTGCTCAACTCGATCCCGGCGGTGCTGGCCGGTCTGGTGCTGATCACCGCGGGCTTCTTCGCGGGCCACGCGGCGGCGTCCTCGGCGGTGAGCCGTACGGCCAAGACCGGGCGCGCCCAGGCCGCGGCGCTCTACCAGGCGTCGTACTACATCGGCAGCAGCGTGGGCGGTGCGCTGGGCGCACTCGCCTTCCACGCGGCCGGATGGGGCGGCACGGTCGCCATGGGCCTGGTGGCGGTCGGCGGCGCGGCGGCGATCACGGTGTACGCGACGCGCAAGGCGCAGGCCGAACGGCGCGCGGAGGCCGCGCGCCGCGAACTGGTCGGCGCACCGGCCTAGCCCGGCCCCGGGCGCTTGCCCAGCACCCCTCTGAAGCCCGAAGGGGCCGCCCCGCCACTGTCCCGGCGGGGCGGCCCCTTCGCCCGTGAGGCCCGTGAGGCCCATGAGGCGCGAGACGGCGACGCACCCGGCGACGTAAACCCCTACGCGCCCGCGCTGCGCCCGCGCGGCCAAGCGCTCAGCGCCGCAGGTTCGCCCCGAACCCCGACGCCAACGGCATCCGCAGCCCCAGCGGCGGCGGAGCCGCCAGCGCGTCGGCGACCGGGCGGGAGAAGCCGGAGTGAAAGAGGGAGCCGAGGAGGAAGTCCACGGCCAGCGCCTGCACCTCGGCGCGGTGCTGATGCAGCCCGTGCCCGTCGGTGTGCACCTCGAAGCGGCACACATCGCGGTTGGCCTTCTTCGCCCGCTCCGCCAGCCGGTAGGACAGCTCGGGGTCGGAGCGCTCGTCGTTCGTGCCGTGAGCGATCAGCACCTGCCGTCCCACCAACTGCTTCACCGGCTCGGGTTCGAGCACCTCGTCCGGCGCCGGAAGCCATGGCGCCAGCGCCACCACCGAGGTGACGGCCGGGTGGCCGGCGGCGCGGAGGGCGGCGCGCCCGCCCATGCCGTGGCCCGCGAGACAGACCGGCACATCGCCGTAGCGCCGCACCACCTCCTCCACGGCCCACGTGGCATCGGAGGCGGGATCGGCGGCGGCCCCGTTCCAGCCCCGGCGCCGGTAGTGGACGACATGCCCGGCCAGCCCCTCCTCCCGGCCCGCCCGGACCAGCCGCCGGGCCAGTGGCAGGGCGGCGGCCGCCGTGAGTCTGGAGGGGCGTCTCGTCCCGTTGGGTTCGCCCTCGGGGAGGAGCAGCACCACACCGTGTACGGTCCTTTGCGCGGCGGCCGCGCCCATCGGCCGCCCCAGCCGTGCGCCCCGCTCGGGCAACGCTTGCTGAGCCATGGCGACACGATCGCAGAAGGACTGGTGTACTCCACTACCCGTGCGGGTCACTGTTCCGTATCTATCCCCCACGTTCTACGCGCGTAGGGACTATGGTGCCCAGATGACGAGCGAGCACAGCCACGAGCCCACCCCCGAACAGATCCGCCGCGCCCCCAAGGTGCTGCTCCACGACCACCTCGACGGCGGGCTGCGCCCCGGTACGATCGTCGACCTCGCGAGGGAGACGGGGTACGAGGCGCTGCCGGAGAACGAGCCCGACAAGCTGGGCGTCTGGTTCCGCGAGGCGGCGGACTCCGGATCGCTGGAGCGCTATCTGGAGACGTTCTCCCACACCGTCGGCGTGATGCAGACCCGCGACGCGCTCGTCAGGGTCGCCGCCGAATGCGCCGAGGACCTCGCCGAGGACGGCGTCGTCTACGCCGAGATCCGCTACGCCCCCGAACAGCACCTCGAGGGCGGGCTGACCCTGGAGGAGGTCGTCGAGGCGGTCAACGAGGGCTTCCGCGAAGGGGAGCGGCGGGCCTGGGAGAACGGCCACCGCATCCGGGTGGGCGCCCTGCTGACCGCGATGCGGCACGCGGCCCGCGCCCTGGAGATCGCCGAACTCGCCAACCGCTACCGCGACTCGGGTGTGGTCGGCTTCGACATCGCGGGCGCCGAGG
The DNA here is from genome assembly GCF_001598115.1 of Streptomyces sp. AgN23. Classification (NCBI taxonomy): domain Bacteria; kingdom Bacillati; phylum Actinomycetota; class Actinomycetes; order Kitasatosporales; family Streptomycetaceae; genus Streptomyces; species Streptomyces sp. AgN23. The sequence goes on along the minus strand of NZ_CP007153.1, from coordinate 4,713,885 downwards.
CCGGTTTCCCGCCCACCCGGCACCTGGACGCCTTCGAGTATCTGAAGCGGGAGAACAACCACTTCACGATCCACGCGGGCGAGGCGTTCGGACTGCCGTCCATCTGGCAGGCGCTCCAGTGGTGCGGCGCCGACCGGCTGGGCCACGGCGTCCGCATCATCGACGACATCGAGGTCGCGGACGACGGCTCCCTCGCCCTCGGCCGCCTCGCCTCGTACGTCCGCGACAAGCGCATCCCGCTGGAGCTGTGCCCGACCTCCAACCTGCAGACGGGCGCGGCCAGTTCGTACGCCGAGCACCCCATCGGGCTGCTCCGCCGACTGCATTTCCGTGCCACCGTGAATACGGATAATCGTCTGATGAGCGGGACGAGTATGAGCGCGGAATTCCAGCATCTTGTATCAACGTTCCATTACACGCTCGACGACATGCAATGGTTCACGGTCAATGCCATGAAATCGGCCTTCATTCCTTTTGACGAACGTCTGGCGATGATCAGTGACGTGATCAAGCCCGGATACGCCGAGCTGAAGTCCGAATGGCTGTTCCGAAATGTGGCCTCCGCGTCGGCTGTGACCAGGGATTCCGTGTCCGAGGGAAGCTGACCGAGCGTACTGGGCCCATGGCCCGGGCGGGGTTTCGCGGGCGGTTTTCGGCGTTTGCGGGCAGCCGAAATCCATGGCTACGTTTCCGTATCGGTCAAGCCCCCGTCTCAAGGACAGATTTCTGATGAAGCAGGGAACGCTCAAGACTCTCGGTGTCATTGCCCTCGGCGCCGTCGCCGTCATCACCGGAGGCAGCGCCGCGTCCGCGGCCCCCAGCGCGCCGGTCCCGGGCGGCTCCGCGGGCCGTGTCGCCGCCCCGGGGCAGCCCGTCGCCCAGCCCGGAAAGCCCGCCGCCCAGGCCAAGCCCGGCCAGGGCCTGCTGGGTCAGCTCCCGCTGCAAGGTCTGCCGACCAGCAACCTCATCAAGCTGGGCTGATCTCCGCCTGGGCACACGGCCGGGCCGCACATCCCGATGGGGTGTGCGGCCCGGCCGTTCCGCTTGCCGGGGTCACGCCGCTGGGCCCTGTCCGGCGGAGCAGGGTCACCACGCCTCGCGGTAGGCGTCCTCCGCGGGAAGCAGGAACCACAGCGCGAGATAGAGCAGGAACTGCGGCCCCGGCAGCAGACACGAGACCACGAAGAGCACCCGCATCGTCGTCGGGGTGGTCCCGAAGCGCCGGGCGAGACCCGCGCAGACACCGGCGATCTTCTTCTCGTGGCGGGGGCGGACCAGCGGTGCGCTCATGATGGGGACTCCTCCTCGTCGAGTGGGCTCGGGAAGAGCCAAGTTCCCGATGGACTCAACGCTATGTCCGCGTGCTGGAGGAGACGTCGCTCCACGGTGCGATCCCGACCCTGGGAATCGTCGGGGTCGGGGCCAGGGCGCCGTCGTCCCGGGGGAGGGGCGCGGCCCGGCCCCGGTCAGCCCGGCGGCGGAGCCGCGTCCGGACGGCGGGGACCACCAGTACGTGCGCGAGGGCGACCCCGACGGTGTTCAGCAGCACCGAGTCCACGTTCATGATCTGCCCGGTCATCTCGCTGCGCAGCAGCGCCACCCCCAGGGCCGCCATCGCCCCGCTGAAGGCCGTACGGGCCAGCGAGGCCAGCGGATACGCCTCCACCCGGCCCCCGGCCAGCGGCAGCAGCACCCCCAGCGGCGCGAGCAGCAGCAGCCCGCCTCCGATGGAACGGACGGCCCCCCAGGGGCTGAGCGCCAGATCGGCGCGGATGGTGGCCAGCGGTTCGAGGGTCGCGGCGGACACCCAGGGCACGTTGGCCGGTCGCAGGGTCAGCCAGCAGACGAACGCCAGATGTGCGACGAGGAGGACGAAGCCCGCGACGCGGTAGCGAAAGGCGGCCCTGCGGCCGAAGGGACCCTGCACGAAAATCAGGACGCCGCCCGCGGGGGTCGTGGTTCCGCCCGCACCCCGCTGGTCAGCACCTTGTTACCGACAAGTCGCCGACCTGGGACGAGGCGGTACCGGCAGGTAACGAATCAGGAGACCAGGACCCCGGAGTTGACCGCGATCACGGGGTTGCGGCGCATCTCCTCCGTGCACTGGTACGCCTTGAGCGGATCCCGCTGGCTGTCCGGGCCGCCGAGCACCACCTTGCCGCCATCCCCGGCCACCGTGGTGTCCGCGAGAGTGCAGACGATCTGCGCGAGCGCCAGGGACTGGATCTCCTCCGGCGGTCGGCTCAGCCGCAGCGCGCTGTCCGGATCGTCCTTGGCCGGACCGGAGATCTCCACCCAGTCCTCGACCGCCGTGGAGAACCCGGCCGCCGCCTCGGCCGCCGTCGGCGGCAGCCGAAGCTGCTCCAGCAGTGCCTGGGCGACCCGCACCGGCTCCGGGGACGTCTTCTCGTCGCCCAGCCGGGTCGTCCGGCTCACCGACAGGACCCGCGAGGAGCACAGCAGATAGATCCGTACGGAGCCCCGGCTCATCCCCTCGGCGGCCCGCTCCGACTCGGGCGCCCGGCAGGACGCCCGCGAGGGCCCGGCCCCGGCGTCCACCGGTACCGAGGTGCCGCGTATGCCGCAGCCTGCCGCCGACAGGGCGACCGCGCCGGCCAGCAGAAGAGCGGCCGCCGACCGGCTCCACCGCGCGCTCATGGCCTGCCCTCCTCGTTCCGGCCCGTGGCCCTGGCCGAATTCCCGCCCTTGCCCTTGCCCCTGGCCCTGCCCTTGCCCCAGATCCTGCCCTTGCCCTTGCCCCAGGTCCTGCCGCCGTCGTCGCGCTCGCCCTCGGCGGCGCCCTCGCGGTCGAGATCGCCGAGATCGCCGAGATCGTCCTCGGCCTCGTCGGAGGCGATCCGGGAGGCGTCCATCGGCAGCCGCAGCGTGAAGACGGCCCCGCCCTCCGGGGAGTTCGCGGCGCTGATGTCGCCGCCGTGGATATGGGCGTTCTCCATCGCGATCGACAGCCCGAGCCCGCTGCCCTCCGAGCGCGGGCGGGACGCGCTCGCCTTGTAGAACCGGTCGAAGACATGCGGCAGCACATCCTCGGGGATGCCGGGACCGTGGTCCCGGACCTTGATCAGCAGCTCATCGCCGTCGGTGCGCACCGAGACCCGCACCGGCGAGCCGCCGTGCTTGAGCGCGTTCCCGATCAGATTCGCCAGGATCACATCCAGTCGCCGGGGATCCAGCCGGGCCACGATCCCGCGCGCCGCGTCCAGCTCCACCGCGTCCAGCCAGGCGCGGGCGTCGATGCACGCCGTCACCTGGTCGGCGACATCGACATCGTCGAGCACCAGCCGGGCCGTGCCCGCGTCGAAGCGGGTCACCTCCATCAGGTTCTCCACCAGGTCGTTCAGCCGCCGGGTCTCGCTCACCACGAGCTGCACCGCCGGAGCGATCATCGGGTCGAGCGAATCGGCCTCCTCCTCCAGCACCTCGGAGACGGCTGTGATCGCGGTGAGCGGGGTCCGCAGCTCATGCGACATGTCCGCGACGAAGCGCCGGCTGGACGCCTCCCGCGCGGACAGCTCCGCCACCCGCTTCTGCAGCCGCTCCGCGGCCCGGTTGAAGGTGTGGGAGAGATTGGCCAGCTCATCGGAGCCCGAGACCTGCAGCCGGGTGTCCAGATGCCCCTCGCCCAGCCGGTACGCCGCCTCCCCGAGCCGCTGCACCGGCCGCAGCACCGTGGCCGCGGCGGCCTGCGCCAGCAGCGCGGCGCCGATCAGCGCGAGCCCGGTGGCGATCCCCAGCGACCAGGCCAGCGAGTTCAGATCCTGGCGCTCGGTGTCCAGGGACTTGAGCATGTAGCCGGTCGGCCCGCCGCCGTTCACCTTCGCCCCGCCGACCAGATACGGGGTGCCGTCCAGCGTGATCCGCTGCCAGTAGAGGTGGTACGGCGAGGTGTTCCCCTTGCCCACCGGGCGCTTCTGGTCCACCGCGCGCCGCAGAGACGCGGGCACCGCGTCGAGGGTGAACAGGCCCTTGTCCGAGGCGGCCGGACAGCTTCCGGCATCCCGGGTCCGGGTGATCAGCAGCACCTCGTACTTCTGGGTGTTGTCCGCCATACGACCCGCGGCGTCCCGCAATTCGGAACAGGTCGGGACAGAGGGCAGCGGGTCGGTGTCGTCCTTCAGCGATTTACGGAACTCGTCCAGCGCCGCGTCCTGGGTACGGGTCAGCACCGCGTCACGGTTCAGCCAGTACGCGATGGCCGACGCGGACACGGCGGCGGTCAGTGCCACCAGGCCGAAGACCAGCATCAGGCGCAGCCGGAGGCTGAACCACCGCAAGAGCCCCGCGGCCCAGCCCCGGGCCCGACCGGGCTCATCGCTCACTGCGCTCAATTCCGTACGTCTCCGCCCCCGCGCGCACCACGCATCGTCCCCGCTGTGCTGGTTTGTTCGCTTCTCCGCTCGTGCGGCGAGGGTGCGGGCATCGTCGTCAGCTGCGGGCCGGTGGCCGCACGTGCGTCGCTCGCTGTGCTGGTTTGTTCGCTTCTCCGCTCGTGCGGCGAGGGTGCGGGCATCGTCGTCAGCTGCGGGCCGGTGGCCGCACGTGCGTCGCTCGCTGTGCTGGTTTGTTCGCTTCTCCGCTCGTGCGGCGAGGGTGCGGGCATCGTCGTCAGCTGCGGGCCGGTGGCCGCACGTGCGTCGCTCGCTGTGCTGGTTTGTTCGCTTCTCCGCTCGTGCGGCGAGGGTGCGGGCATCGTCGTCAGCTGCGGGCCGGTGGCCGCACGTGCGTCGCTCACTACGGCGCGTCCAGTCGGTATCCGACCCCGCGCACCGTACGGATCAGCGTCGGCGACGACGGGACGTCCTCCACCTTCGCGCGCAGGCGCTGTACGCATGCGTCGACCAGCCGCGAGTCCCCGAGGTAGTCGTGCTCCCAGACCAGCCGCAGCAGCTGCTGGCGGGACAGCGCCTGCCCCGGCCGGCGGCTGAGCTCCAGCAGAAGCCGCAGCTCGGTGGGGGTGAGCTGCAGATCCTCGCCGTTCTTGGTGACCGTCATGGCCGCGCGGTCGATCAGCAGACTGCCGAAGGCCGCGGAGTCGTTGGCCTCCCGTTCGCCACGCCGCAGCACCGCGCGGATCCGGGCGTCCAGCACCCGGCCCTGGACGGGTTTGACCACATAGTCGTCGGCGCCGGACTCCAGGCCGACGACGACGTCGATGTCATCGCTGCGCGCGGTCAGCAGGATGATCGGCAACTGGTCGGTACGGCGGATCCGGCGGCACACCTCGAAGCCGTCGATCCCGGGCAGCATCACATCGAGCACGATCAGATCCGGCCGCTGCTCACGCAGCAGTTTCAGGCCGTCCTCGCCCGTCGCCGCGGTCGCCACACGGTGGCCCTGGCGGGACAGAGAGAGTTCGAGGGCCGTGCGGATGGCGTCGTCGTCCTCGATCAGCAACAGGAAAGGCACGTTGGTCATTCTGGCCTACAAGGGGCCTGTAGTTCGACCGTCAGGGGTTTATCGGCTCGATCGCCTGTGACGAGCCTGTGACAGTCGGCAGACAGCCCCATGAAACTGACCCGGCAAAGTCTTCTGTGCACCGGGCGGAACGCCACCGGCCGGGGCAGCCAGCAGACCGATCAGGCTCCACCGACGGGGGGCGCGAAATGAGCACACTGCACTTCACGAACACCAGCGCAGTTCGCACGCGCCTCCACGACACCGGCCGGGGCAACGAGAAGTCCGGTGCCGTGAGCGGGCGGGGGTGCGCTCGCGGCGCCGGGCGTCAGCGGCCTCCTTACATGGTGGCCATTGACGCGATCACGGGGGAGAAGGAGGCCGGTCACGGCCTCGGGGGGGACAACGGGGGACCGGGGGGACACGGGGGAAGCTCGTACAGGGAGGCAGAGGGGGAGCGGCGCACCGCGTCGGAGGCGGAGTTCACCGCCTATGTCCAGGAGCGCCGCGCCTCCCTGTACGCAACCGCCTACCACCTGACCGGTGACCGCTTCGAGGCCGAGGACCTGCTGCAGAGCGCGCTGTTCTCGACCTACCGGGCCTGGGACCGGATCAGCGACAAGGCGGCGGTCGGCGGCTATCTGCGGCGCACCATGACCAATCTGCACATCAGCGCCTGGCGGCGGCGCAAGCTCAACGAGTACCCGACGGAGGAGCTGCCGGAGACGGTGGGCGACCATGACGCGATGCGCGGCACCGAGCTGCGCGCCGTACTGTGGCAGGCCCTGGCCCGGCTGTCCGAGCTGCAGCGCACGATGCTGGTGCTGCGCTACTACGAGGGCCGGACGGATCCGGAAATCGCGGACATCCTGAACATCAGCGTCGGAACGGTCAAAAGCAGCATCTGGCGCTCACTGCGCCGGCTGCGCGAGGACGAGACCCTCAGCTTCGGCCGTGACCAGGAGGAGTCCTTCGGCGAACTGGTCGCCTGACGGCGGCGAGACGACCGAAGGCGGGGGGACCGGGGGAAACTGGGAAAATCGGGGGAACACGGGGGAAACGGGAGGGGAACAAGAAATCGGGGGAGTACGGGGGAAACAGGCGTGAGGCCGGACATCCGAGGGGGATTGTCCGGCCTCACGCCTGTTTCGCACGCCCTTTTTCGTTATACGGACGCCTTCTGGCCGGAGGTGGGGACCCGCCCTCCCGCCGTCGCGGCCGCTATCCGGCCCATCGCCGTGCCCTTGCCGCACGCGTACGCGCCCAGCGCCGTCTGCCGGGCCACGATCCCGCGCTCCGCGCGCATCAGCCGCCAGCCGCGCCGCAGCAGATAGTGCGGGGGCTTACGGCCCTCCCGCAGATCGCGCAGCAGCCGGCGCCGGAAGGTGGTGGACGGACGGCCGCGCAGGCAGAGCGCGTCCGCGAGCACCCCGAGATCGGCGCAGCGCCCGATGATGTCGGCGGCGAAGATCCCCTCGGCGATGAACAGCGGCGCCCGCCCGATGTCCAGCGTCTCCTCGCCGACGCGGGAGCTGGTGGCGATGTCGTACAGCGGCACGGTCGTCCGTGACGTACGGCAGAGCGTCTCGACCGCCGCGACCGCCGCGTCCGCGTCCCAGGAGCGTGGCGAGTCCCAGTCGGCGCCCCCGCCGTCGGCGAGTTGGGGGAGCGTCGGGTCGCCGCCCTCCTTGTAGAAGTCGTCGAGGTTGAGCACGGGCAGCCCGGTGCGGGCGGCGAGCGAGGACTTTCCCGAGCCCGAGGGGCCGGTGAGCAGGACGACACGGGCGGAAGGCGGTTGGCTGGTCACGGAAGACCAGTGTGACGCATCCTTTCGCCCACGTGACCCCCGCGTGACCGATGACGTAACGTCCGACGTCTCGTTGACGTAGATGACCGCCACGACCGTCATCGCGGACAGCCCGGCCGAGGTCAGCACCCGGAACACGCTGAGCGAGACGAGGGAAGCACAGCTCGTCGCAGAGGGCCGCCCACTCGGCGGAGGTGTGGAGATCGCCGATGTGGTGGGCCATGAAGGACGCCCGGGGCGAGAAGACCGTCAGGTCGATGCCGCGTTCGTCCATCAGCCGGAGCTGGTTCGGCTCGATGCTGTGGCGCAGCTCGTCGTCACTGACGCGGAGATCGGCGCGGGAGGGGGTGCCGGCGGGGTCGGTGAGTCCGCTGATCTGCTGGGTGCGCCATGCCTCCAGCGCCGGTGGCGCGGTGGTGTAGTGGCCATGGCAGTCGATGGTCATTCGCGGTTCCTTCTCGGCGTGTGGTTCCTCGCAACCTAACTGTCGATGAAATTGTTGACAATATATGCGACGAAAAAGACCCCCGCGATGTCCGGGATGCGGACGCCGCGGGGGCGGGGTGACCGAGGCGCGGAGCCGCCGGGTCAGGCGCCCATCGGATGCCAGACGGTCTTGGTCTCCAGGAAGCCGAGGAGACGGCCGGTGCCGGGGTCGGCCGCCCAATCCACAGGCTGTGGACGAAGGACCCGCTTGAGGTTGTCCGCACTGGCCTTCTCCAGCTCGACCGCGAGCTCCGGGTCCGCGCCGGCGAGGTCGATCGCGTTGACGTCCTGGTGCGCGGCGAGTGGGGCGGCGATCTCGGCGGTGCGGCCGGAGAGGATGTTGACCACGCCGCCCGGGAGGTCGGAGGTGGCCAGCACCTCGGCCAGGGAGAGGGCGGGCAGCGGGGACTTCTCGCTCGCCACCACCACGGCCGTATTGCCGGTGACGATCGCGGGGGCGATCACGGAGACCAGGCCGAGGAAGGACGAGTCCTGGGGCGCGAGGAGCGTGACCACGCCGGTCGGCTCGGGGGAGGAGAGGTTGAAGTACGGCCCGGCGACGGGGTTGGCGGACCCGGCGATCTGGGCCGTCTTGTCCGACCAGCCCGCGTACCAGACCCAGCGGTCGATCGCGGCGTCGACCTGGGCGGTGGCCTTGGCCTTGCTCAGCCCCTCACCCTCGGCGACCTCCGCGACGAACTGGTCGCGGCGGCCCTCCAGCATCTCGGCGACGCGGTAGAGGATCTGGCCCCGGTTGTACGCGGTGGCCCCCGACCAGCCGCCGAACGCCTTGCGCGCGGCGACGACCGCGTCCCGGGCGTCCTTGCGGGAGGCCAGGGGGGCGTTGGCGAGCCACTGGCCCTTTGCTGTGGTCACCTCGTACACCCGCCCGCTCTCGGACCGGGGGAACTTGCCCCCGACGAACAGCTTGTAGGTCTTCAGCACGGAGAGTCGGTTGTCAGGCTGCTTCATCGGTCGCGCTCTCCTTCTCGCTCGCTGCGCTCGCTGCGCTCGCTGCGCTCGCTCGTCGGTTCGGCTGCTCCGGCGAGATACGCCTCCAGGCCGTGACGGCCGCCTTCGCGGCCGTATCCCGACTCCTTGTAGCCACCGAACGGGGAGGCCGGGTCGAACTTGTTGAACGTGTTGGACCACACGATGCCCGCCCGGAGCTTGTTCGCCATCCACAGGATGCGCGAACCCTTTTCCGTCCAGATGCCCGCCGACAGTCCGTACGGCGTGTTGTTGGCCTTGGCCACGGCCTCTTCGGGGGTGCGGAAGGTGAGCACCGACAGCACCGGGCCGAAGATCTCCTCGCGGGCGATCCGGTGGGCCTGGGTGACGCCGGTGAAGAGGGTGGGCGCGAACCAGTAGCCGGAGCTGGGCAGTTCGCACGCCGGGGCCCAACGCTCGGCGCCCTCGGCCTCGCCCGCGTCGGCCAGCGCGCGGATCCGGGCCAGCTGCTCGGCGGAGTTGATGGCGCCGATGTCGGTGTTCTTGTCCAGCGGATCGCCCAGCCGCAGGGTGCCCATCCGGTGCTTGAGCGCGTCGAGCAGCTCGTCCTGGACGGACTCCTGGACCAGGAGGCGGGAGCCCGCGCAGCAGACATGGCCCTGGTTGAAGAAGATGCCGCCGACGATGCCCTCGACCGCCTGGTCGATGGGGGCGTCGTCGAAGACGATGTTCGCGGCCTTGCCGCCGAGTTCGAGGGTGACCCTCTTCCTCGTACCGGCCACCGTACGGGCGATGGCCTTGCCGACCTCGGTGGAGCCGGTGAAGGCCACCTTGTCGATCCCGGGGTGGGCGACCAGCTCGGCGCCGGTCGAGCCGTCGCCGGTGATGATGTTGACCACGCCCTTGGGGAGCCCGGCCTGGCGGCAGATGTCCGCGAAGAAGAGGGCGCTCAGGGGCGTCGTCTCGGCGGGCTTGAGGACGACCGTATTGCCGGTGGCGAGCGCCGGGGCGATCTTCCAGGCCAGCATCAGCAGCGGGAAGTTCCAGGGGATGATCTGGCCGGCGACGCCCAGGGGCTTCGGGTCCCGGCCGTAGCCCGCGTACGCGAGCTTGTCGGCCCAGCCCGCGTAGTAGAAGAAGTGGGCCGCGACCAGGGGCAGATCGGAGTCGCGCGACTCGCGGATCGGCTTGCCGTTGTCCAGCGACTCCAGGACGGCCAGTTCGCGGGAGCGCTCCTGGATGATGCGCGCGATGCGGAAGAGGTACTTGGCGCGCTCGGAGCCGGGGAGCGCGGACCAGGACGTGAACGCCTTACGGGCGGCCTTGACGGCGCGGTCCACGTCCTCGGCGCCGGCCTGGGCGACCTCGGAGAGGACCTCCTCGGAGGAGGGGGAGAGGGTCTTGAAGACCTTGCCGTCGCCCGCCTCGCCGAACTCCCCGTCGATGAACAGGCCGTAGGACGGGGCGATGTCGACGACCGCGCGGGACTCCGGCGCCGGTGCGTACTCGAAAACGGGCATGGCGTATCAGTCCACCGTCACGTAGTCGGGACCGGAGTACCGGCCGGTGCTCAGCTTCTGGCGCTGCATCAGCAGATCGTTGAGCAGACTGGAGGCGCCGAAACGGAACCAATCCGGGGAGAGCCACTCGCCGCCCAGCGTCTCGTTGACCATCACCAGGTACTTGATCGCGTCCTTGGAGGTGCGGATGCCGCCCGCCGGCTTCACGCCCACCTGCACGCCGACCGCGGCGCGGAAGTCGCGGACCGCCTCCAGCAGGACGAGGGTGACGGGCGGGGTCGCGTTGACGGCCACCTTGCCGGTGGAGGTCTTGATGAAGTCCGCGCCGGCGAGCATCGCCAGCCAGGAGGCGCGGCGGACGTTGTCGTATGTCTGCAGCTCACCGGTCTCGAAGATGACCTTGAGGTGGGCGGCGGTGCCGTCCTCGCGGACGCAGACCTCCTTCACCTGCCGGATCTCCTCGAAGACCTCGAGGTAGCGGCCGGAGAGGAAGGCGCCGCGGTCGATCACCATGTCGATCTCGTCCGCCCCGGCGGCCACCGCGTCCCGGGTGTCGGCCAGCTTGACCGGCAGCGCGGCCCGGCCGGAGGGGAAGGCGGTCGCGACGGCTGCCACGTGAATGCCGCTGCCCTGCAGGGCCTCCTTGGCGGTGGCCACCATGTCGCCGTAGACGCAGATGGCCGCGACCTGGGGGACGGTGCGGTCGGTGGGATCGGGGTTGATCCCCTTGGCGCACAGGGACCGGACCTTGCCCGGGGTGTCGGCACCCTCCAGGGTCGTCAGGTCGATCATCGAGATCGCCAGGTCGATGGCGTACGCCTTCGCCGTGGTCTTGATCGAGCGGGTGCCGAGGGTCGCGGCACGGGCCTGCAGGCCGACCGCGTCGACGCCCGGCAGGCCGTGCAGGAAGCGGCGCAGGGCGCGGTCGTCGGCGGTCACGTCCGCCATCGACGCGAGTCGCTCCGCGGCCTCTTCGCCGTATGCGGGAACTGTGGTGGGCATGGTCACCAGACGAGCATATCTACGCGCGTAGTCGGATGTCACCCCCGGCCCCGGATTCCATGCGGGCCGGGGCGAGCGATCCCTGGCCGCCCCCCACCCCCGGAGTGTGGTGCACAATCGGGCGCATGACGAGCCCGGACGACGACTCCGCCCCCGCCGCATCCTCCTCGGTGCCCGAGACCTTCTCGGACCGGGTCTACCGCTCCCCGAGCGGCATCGGAGGCGGGGTGCTGCTGCTCGCGCTCAGCGGCTGGCTGGGCATCGACGCGATGATCCGGGGCGAGGGACGGACACCGTGGCTGGCGCTGGCCGGGCTGCTGTTCGCGGTGCCGGTGGTGATCGCCTTCACGGTGCGCCCGGCGGTGTACGCGGGGCAGGACCGGCTGCTCGTCCGCAACCCCTTCCGTACGGTCACGCTGCCCTGGGCCTCGGTCGAGGGGCTGCGCGCCGGGTACACCAGCGAGGTGCTGGCGGGCGGGGCGACCTACCAGCTCTGGGCGATCCCGGTCTCGCTGCGGCAGCGCAAGCGGGCCGCGAGGCAGCAGGCCAGGGCGGCCTCCGAGGACCCCTTCAGCCGCACGTCGGCCCATGTGTCGGCGAACAAGGCCGGGGAGGACCGGCGGGCCCCTTCCGACGCGGCCATCGGCGACCTGCGCGAAATGGCCGAACTCAACGCCCAACGCGAAGGCGCCCAGGGGGCGCCCGAGGTCCGGTGGGCCTTCGAGGTCATCGCGCCGACGCTGGCGGGTGCGGTGCTGTTGATCATCATGCTGGCCATCGGCTGAGCGCCTGACGGCGCGGCTTTCGGGTCCGGCTGGTCGGGCTCAGGCTGGTCGGTTCCCGGCTGGTCGGGCCCCGGCTGGTCGGCTCCCGGTCGCCTGCGGCGCCCCCGCGCTCCTCCCCGTCCGCCACCGCCCGGCCGCCCGGCCCCCCGCCGTGGAGCGGCCGAAGCGGTCCCGGGACGGGCGCGTGCGGAGCGCGGGCGGCGCCACCACACTGCGCATCGGCTGCTGGTCCGCGCGGGTCGTCCGCGGCGGCCGGGACGCCGCCCTCACCCTCCAGTCCTGCGTCGGACCCGACACCGGGTCCGCTACCTCAGCCGGATCTGACGCGGCTCCGGCACCGTCAGTGTCAGTGTCACCGGCACCGGCACCGGCACCGGTACTGTCACTGTCACTGTCACTGTCACCGGCACCGATCAGATTCCCGCTGCCGCCGAGAGATCCTTCTTGAGCGCGGCCAGCACGCTGTCCGCCGTGGCGCGGGCCGGGACCAGGACGACCGCCCCTTGCACGTCGACGACCACCTCCAGGTAGCACTTCAGCTTCGGCTCGGTGCCGCTGGGCCGGACGATCACCCGGGCCGACCGGACGGTGTCCTTTCCGGCGAGCTGGTAGCGGAGCCCGTCCGTCGGGGGCAGCGTCTCCGTACCCCGTGACAGATCCTCCGCCGAGGTCACGGCGAGCCCCGCGAGCTCGGTGGGCGGCTGTTCGCGCAGCCGCTTCATCGCGGTGCCGATCAGGGAGAGGTCCGTGACCCGGACGGACAGCTGGTCGGTGGCGTGCAGGCCATGGGCGACCGCGATGTCGTCCAGCAGGTCGGTGACGGTGCGGCCCTGCTCCTTCAGCTCGGACGTCAGCTCGGCGACGAGCAGCGCGGCCGTGATGCCGTCCTTGTCGCGTACGCCCTCCGGGTCCACGCAGTAGCCGAGCGCCTCCTCGTACGCGTAGCGCAGCCCGTCCACCCGGGCCAGCCACTTGAAGCCGGTCAGCGTCTCGGCGTACGGGAGCCCGGCGTCCTCCGCGATCCGGGAGAGCAGCGACGAGGAGACGATCGTGGTCGCGAAGGAGCCACGGGCGCGCTTGTGGACGAGGTGGGTGGCGAGCAGGGCGCCGACCTCGTCACCGCGCAGCATCCGCCAGTCGGCGGCGTCCGTGGGGGCCGTGGGGTTCGTGATCGTGGGCACGGCGACGGCGCAGCGGTCGGCGTCCGGGTCGTTGGCGATGATGATGTCCGGTGCGACCTTGCGGGCCGTCGCGAAGGCGAGGTCCATCGCCCCCGGCTCCTCCGGGTTCGGGAACGCGACGGTCGGGAACGCCGGGTCGGGCTCGGCCTGCTCGGGGACGACCGCGGGCGCCGGGAAACCGGCCCGCGCGAAGGCCGCGGTGAGCGTCTCGCGTCCGACGCCGTGCAGTGGGGTGTAGACGACGCGGGCGTTGCGGGGGGAGCCCGGCGTGAGGACGGTGTCCGTACGGGCGAGATACGCGTCGAGGACGTCGTCGTTCAGCGTCTCCCAGCCGCTGTCGGGGCGGGGCACGTCGTTCAGACTGCGGATGGCGGCGATCTCGGCGGCGATCTCGGCGTCCGCGGGCGGCACGATCTGGGAGCCGTCGCCGAGGTAGACCTTGTAGCCGTTGTCGCGGGGCGGGTTGTGGCTCGCGGTGACCTCGATACCGGCGACGGCGCCGAGGTGGCGGATGGCGAAGGCGAGGACGGGCGTGGGGAGGGGCCGCGGAAGCACGGCCGCGCGGAATCCGGCGCCGGTCATGACGGCGGCGGTGTCCCGGGCGAAGTCGGCGCTTTTGTAGCGCGCGTCGTATCCGATGACGACGAGCCCCTGATCGTGATGCTTGCGCAGATACGCGGCGAGCCCGGCGGCGGCGCGGATGACGACGGCGCGGTTCATCCGCATGGGGCCGGCGCCTAGCTCACCCCTGAGACCGGCGGTACCGAACTGCAGCATGCCGGAGAACCGGTCGGCGATCTCGGCGAACGCGGCGTCCGCGGCGTCCGTGGCGTCCGTGGTGGCCTGGAGCAGCTTGCTGAGCTCGTCGCGGGTCTCGGGATCGGGATCCTCGGCGAGCCATGCGCGGGCCTGTGCGATGAGGTCGGGCTCCGTGGCCATGGGGGCCTCCTGGGGGATGGTCGTTTGGTGGATGTGGGCGTGGGTGCGGTGGCGGGTGCTCGGGTGCTTGGTGGGTGCGGGTCCGGCTTGCGGGTGCGGGTGCGTGGGTGGTGCGCCGGGGTGTGTGGTGGGTGGCGGGTGGCGGGTGCGGGGTCTCCGGGGCGGCGCCCTGGACCGTATCTTTACGGCGCCGTTGGCCGGGGGCGTTGAGTTGGTCGGGGATGGGCGCCACACATACACGTAAGCGTCCAGGACACCACCCCTGCGACCCCGCCCCTCCCGTCTCGTCGGCGGCTCCCCACCGGTGGCCTCCGGTCCTGGCCCGGTTCCGGACCGCCAGGGAGTCGGGTGCGGCCCGTCTCGCGCTCGCTTGTCGGTGTCCGCGCCGTGGTGGATCGGGTGCCCGGAGGTGCAACCCGTCGTGCCTCGGTGGCACAGGCCCCGGCCCGGTTCCGGATCGCCCGGGTGCGGCTCCTCTCTCCACTCGTCGGTGTCCGCGTGGTCAGAAGGGCTGGGCGAGGGTGGATACTGCCCTGCCTCCTCTGGCCTCGTGGGCGACCGTGCTCTCGGCTTTTGGGGAGGGCATCTTGTTGGCATCCGCTCCCGAGCTACACGGGCCCGCTTCGGGTGAGCCCCCTCCAGCCTCTGCGGCGGGGGAGGGACGTCGACTAGGCGGGACGGCGGGCCCATCCCCTTTCCTGGGCGGTCCGGAGGCGGCCAAGCGGCTTGTCCCACTGGGGCGCGGTTTCAGATGACGGGACGGGCGGGGTCGTACCCACCTCCACCTGGCACCGGAACCCCCGGGCGGTCCGGACCCGGACCGGGGTCCGTGCCACCGCGACGCGGGAGGGCGGGGCCGTACCTACCCCTACCCAGTGCCCGCCACCAGGCGACCCGGACCGGGTCAGGGCCGGAGCCCACCAGCGGGTGGCCGTCGACGGGGCGGGAGGGGGTGGGAGGGGGTGGGGTCGCGGGGGTGGTGTCCTGGACGCTTTCGTATATGTGCGGCGCCGATCTCCGGCCCGCCTCACGTTCCCGGGCACCGGCGCCGTCAATGTGCGGTCCGGGGCGCCGCACCGGAGGCCCCGCCCCCGGCACCCCACCGCGCCCCGGCCCGGCAGCGGGTGCCGCGACGCTCTGTTCAGTTGGCTGAGGGGTGAGTACCCGCGCAGCACGCCGTGACGCCGCCGGCGCCGCTGCCGGCGAGGGAACGGGGACGTCCGGCCGGCGAGGTCAGATGCGGTCGAGGACCTGCGACAGCAGGCTGCCCATGCGGGAGGCGGAGTCGCGGCCGGCCTGGAGGACCTCCTCGTGGTTGAGGGGTTCGCCGGTCATACCGGCCGCCAGGTTGGTGACCAGGGAGATGCCCAGGACCTCCGCGCCCGCCTCGCGCGCCGCGATGGCCTCCAGGGTGGTGGACATGCCCACCAGGTCGGCGCCCAGGGTGCGGACCATGGTGATCTCCGCCGGGGTCTCGTAGTGCGGCCCGGGGAACTGGGCGTAGACGCCCTCCTCCAGGGTCGGGTCGACCTGCTGGCACAGGGCGCGCAGCCGCGGGGAGTAGAGGTCGGTGAGGTCGACGAAGTTCGCGCCTACGATCGGGGAGGTGGCCGTGAGGTTGATGTGGTCGCTGATCAGTACCGGCTGGCCGGGGCGCATGCCCTCACGGAGGCCGCCGCAGCCGTTGGTGAGGATGATGGTCTTGCAGCCGGCGGCGACGGCGGTGCGTACGCCGTGTGCGACGGCGGCGACACCGCGGCCCTCGTAGTAGTGCGTACGGCCGAGGAAGACCAGCGCCCGCTTGTCGTTGATCCGGTACGAGCGGATCCGGCCCGCATGGCCCTCGACGGCGGGCGGCGGGAAGCCGGGCAGCTCGGTGACGGGGAACTCGTGCTCGGGCGCGCCGAGGGCGTCGGTGGCGGGGACCCAGCCGGAGCCCAGGACCAGCGCGACGTCGTGGGTCTCCGCACCGGTCAGCTCGCGCAGGCGGGTGGCGGCGTCGTCGGCGGCGGCGTGGGGGTCGCCCTGGATGTCGTCCCAAGAAACTGATGCGTTCACGCGCACGAGGGTAGCCGGTAACTGCCTACGCGCGTAGACGGAGTCGGTGGAGGTATTCGGATCGTTGCATAAACCCCTGGGCCGCCCGGACTTCCAGGCCCCCGGACCGACCGGGCCTCCGGGCCGCCCGGACTTCCAGGCCCCCGGACCCCAGGCCCTCGGACCGACCGGGCCTCCGGACCGACCGGACCCTCCGGGCCCCCGGGCCCCCAAGGCCCCCGGACCTCCGGGCCGCCAGGCCCCCGGACCGCCCGGACCTCCAGGCCCCTGGACCGCCCGGACCTCCAGGCCCCTGGACCGCCCAGGCCCCCGGGCCGCCCGGGCGCAAGGCTCGCCCGGAGACACGGACTCACCGGAGACACCGGAGACACCGGAGACACCGGAGACACGGACTCACCGGAAACACCGGAAACCCCGGACTCAGCAGGGGCGCTTCCGCAGCTCCATCACGTAGTCGTGCGGCGCGCCCGCGGATTCCGCCGCGTCGGCGATTTCGCCCAGGTAGCGGGCGGAGGGCAGGCCGCCCTCGTAGCCGTTGAGGACGTAGAGCCAGGCGGGTTCGTCGCCGTCCAGGGTGTGGACGCGGATCCGCATCCGGCGGTAGATGTCGAGGCCGACGCCCTCCCAGCGGTCCATGGAGTCCTCGTCCATGGGCGCGATGTCGTAGAGGGCGACGAAGACCTGGGAGCGCGGGGCCTCCACGATGGTGGCGAGGGCGCCTTCCCAGCCCATCTGCTCTCCGCCGAAGGTGAGACGCCAGCCGTTCAGCCAGCCCGTTCCGCGCAGCGGGGAGTGCGGTGCGCGGCGGGACATCAGCCGCGCGTCGAGGTTGCCGGCGTACGCGGCGTAGAGCGACATGGGTCTGAGGGTACGGGAGTGGGGCGGAACGGCCCTTCGGGGTGGGAGGTTCGTACGTCAGTCGCCCCCGCGAAACACCCCGGGCTGAAGCCAGTCGAACCGGTGCGGGACAATGGAGCATGTGACTCGGATCGTGATCATTGGTGGCGGACCCGGCGGCTATGAGGCGGCGCTGGTCGCCGCGCAGCTCGGCTCGGAGGTGACCGTCGTCGATTGCGACGGTCTGGGCGGCGCGTCGGTGCTCACCGACTGCGTGCCGTCGAAGACGTTGATCGCCACTGCCGAGGTGATGACGACCTTCGATTCCTCCTATGAGGAGCTGGGGATCATCGTCGCCGACGACACCCCGCCGATGGAGCAGGCGGCCCGGGTGGTCGGCGTGGATCTCGGCAAGGTCAACCGCCGGGTGAAGCGGCTCGCGCTCGCCCAGTCGCACGACATCACGGCGTCGGTCACGCGGGCCGGCGGCCGGGTCATGCGCGGGCACGGGCGGGTGGAGCCGCAGCAGTCGCTGGACGGCTCGCGGCGGGTGATCGTGCGGGCGGTGGACGGCACCGAGCAGACGCTGGTGGCGGACGCGGTGCTGGTGGCGACCGGTGCCCATCCGAGGGAGATCCCGGACGCGAAGCCGGATGGCGAGCGGATCCTGAACTGGACGCAGGTGTACGACCTGGACGAGCTCCCCAAGGAGCTGATCGTGGTCGGCTCCGGTGTCACGGGCGCGGAGTTCGCGGGTGCGTATCAGGCGCTGGGGTCGAAGGTCACGCTGGTCTCCAGCCGGGACCGGGTGCTGCCGGGCGAGGACCCGGACGCGGCGGCGGTGCTGGAGGACGTCTTCCGGCGCCGGGGGATGAACGTGATGTCCCGCTCGCGCGCGCAGGCCGCCAAGCGGGTCGGGGACCGGGTGGAGGTCACGCTCTCGGACGGGCGGGTCATCTCCGGCACTCACTGTCTGATGGCGGTCGGCTCGATCCCGAACACGGCGGACATGGGTCTGGAGGAGGCCGGGGTCAAGCTGGCCGAGTCGGGGCACATCCTGACCGACAAGGTGTCCCGGACCAGCGCGCCGGGCATCTACGCGGCCGGTGACTGCACCGGGGTGCTGGCGCTGGCGTCGGTGGCGGCGATGCAGGGCCGGATCGCGATGTACCACTTCCTGGGGGACGCGGTGGCGCCGCTGAACCTGAAGACGGTTTCCGCGAACGTCTTCACCGATCCCGAGATCGCCACGGTCGGCTACTCGCAGGCGGACGTGGACGGCGGGAAGATCGACGCCCGGGTGGTGAAGCTGCCGCTGCTGCGCAATCCGCGGGCGAAGATGCAGGGCATCCGGGACGGCTTCGTCAAGATCTTCTGCCGTCCGGGCACCGGCATCGTGGTCGGCGGTGTGGTGGTAGCGCCGCGGGCGAGTGAGCTGATCCACCCGATTTCGCTGGCGGTCGACAACAACCTGACGGTGGAGCAGATCGCCAAGGCGTTCACGGTCTACCCCTCGCTGTCCGGTTCGATCGCCGAGGTGGCGCGGCAGTTGCATACCCGGAAGACTCAGGAAGAGTCGTAGATCCGGTCCTTATAGCACTTCGCGTCTTCAGAGATGTCCAACTTCTGCTAATTGGTGCAAGCTGCTGAAAACAGACGGTCGTTGGCGTTACTGTCAGTTTCGTGTTCGCTGCAGAACGTCGCCAATTGATCCTTGAAATGGTGCGCGCGAACGGAGCGGTGTCGCTCCGGGAGCTCGCCCGCGTCGTCCAGACCTCCGAAGTGACCGTACGGCGTGATGTGCGGGCGCTGGAGGCAGAAGGACTGCTCGACCGCCGGCACGGCGGTGCGGTGCTGCCGGGCGGATTCACCAGGGAGTCCGGCTTCCCGCAGAAATCCCATCTAGCGACCGCGGAGAAGACGGCCATCGCCGATCTCGCGGCCGGTCTCGTCGACGAGGGCGAGGCCGTGGTCGTCGGCGCCGGAACCACCACGCAGGAGCTGGCCCGCCGGCTCGCGCGGGTTCCGGGGCTGACCGTGGTCACCAATTCCCTGCTGGTCGCACAGGCGTTGGCGCATGCCAACCGGGTCGAGGTCGTGATGACCGGCGGCACCCTGCGCGGCTCCAACTACGCCCTGGTCGGCAGCGGCGCCGAGCAGTCCCTGCAGGGGCTGCGGGTCTCGCGCGCCTTCCTGTCCGGCAGCGGGCTGACCGCCGAGCGCGGCCTGTCCACCTCCAACATGCTTTCGGCCAGCGTCGACCGGGCGCTGGTCCAGGCGGCGTCGGAGGTGGTCGTGCTCGCCGACCATACGAAGCTGGGCACCGACACCATGTTCCAGACGGTCCCCACCGATGTGATCACGCGGCTGGTGACCGATGAGCCACCCGCCCATGACGACCGTGCCCTGACCGAGCTCCAGGCCCTCGCGGACCAGGGGGTTCAGATCGCCGTGGCCGGGCCGGGCGCGGGGTCCGGCCCGGTCGGGGGCGGTGAGGGCGGCGGTTCGGCGGGCCGGCAGTCGGGGCGGCTGGGCGCGTCCCAGGGCCGTGGCGGCGGCGAGGAGGGCCTGCCGCTGCCGGGGCCGCGCCGTAACCACCCGCATTCGCCGGGCGGCCCCGGCTCCGCGCAGCTGCGCAGCACGGCGCCGCTGGCGGAGCAGCCGGGGCGGGTGGCGGATCTGGCGCCACGCCGTCGCTAGCGAGGGGTGTCGGCCGGTGTCAGCGGGCCTTGAGACCGGTGAAGGCCAGCGCCAGCAGCCGGTCGGCCAACTCCGGGTCGTCCGGCGACTGCTCCACGGCCAGCGCGATGGCGTTGGTGAGCTGCATCAGATCGGCGATGACCACATCGGACCGTACGGCACCGCTCTGCTGCGCGCGGGCGAGCAGTTCGCTGCCCGCCTCGCGCAGCGGCAGACCGCAGCCGCGGGAGAGCGCCGAGGTCTCGTCTCCCGAGCACGCCATCAGGGCCCGGGAGAGCCCTCGGTAGGTGCTGGCGTGGTCGACGATGGCGCGCAGCCAGTCGATCAGCGCCTGACACGGCCGCGGCCCCATGGCCAGCTCCCGCGACCGCTCCAGCAGGGCGCATATCTCGCCCTGGAAGACCGCGCCCATCAGCGCGGTGCGGTTGGGGAAGTGGCGGTAGAGCGTGCCGATGCCGACGCCCGCGCGGCGTGCGATGTCCTCCAGCGAGGCATCGGTACCGTGCCGGGTGAAGGCCGTGCGCGCCTCGGCCAGCAGCCGCTCGTAGTTGCGGCGCGCGTCGGCGCGCATGGGGCGCGGTGGCATCTGCGCCGTGGCTGTCTCGATCGCCATCGCGGTCCTCCCTGCCGTGGCTGCCCGTGAGTCAAGCATGCCATTTCGTGACCGGAGGCACGCCCTGGCCGGGCGACGCGGGCACCGCGAACGGCATCAAACGGGGCGAGGGCATCGTGCGTTGCGGTGCGCTTCCGGCCGAACGCCGCGGCGCCCCCGGAAAACGCGCTTCCGGGGGCGCCGCATGCTCGATCGCGAGATCGGCCGTCAGTGACCGGAGGCACGCCCTGGCCGGGCGACGCGGGCACCGCGAACGGCATCAAACGGGGCGAGGGCATCGTGCGTTGCGGTGCGCCGAAGTGGAAGAACGATGGGACTGACCAGTCGCTCACTCGAGTATGTGATGATCGCCCTCGCCGTGGGGTGCGTGGGGCTGACGCTCTGGCTGTGGCCGCGCTTCGCGGGCCGGGGCGTACGGGCCTGGCTGGGCCGGCTGGCCGCCCTCGCCGTGACCCAGTGCGCGATCGTGGCCGCGCTGGCCCTCGCGGTGAACACCACCTTCCAGTTCTACGGGTCCTGGGACGAACTGCTGGGCGAGGACGAAGCCGCTCCGGCGGCCCTGTCCCATGTCCAGGGCGGCGCCGCGGGGCCGGTCGGGGCGTCGGGCGGGCTGGTGCGGCCCGCCCCGCCGCAGGGGCTGGACACGGTGCACGGGTTGCCGAGCGGGCCCCCCGACGAGGCGGGCAAGGTCGAGTCGGTGCGGATCCTGGGCCGCCGCAGCCAGGTGGCCAACCCGGCGTATGTGTATCTGCCGCCGCAGTACTTCCAGCGCCAGTACGCCCGGCAGCGCTTCCCGGTGATCGTGGCGATCAGCGGCTATCCGGGCGGATCCTTCCTGCTGGCCCAGCATCTGCGGCTGCCCCGGACCGCGGGCGGGCTGATCCGCACGGGGGCGATGCAGCCGGCGGTCATCGTGATGGTGCGGCCCACCATCGCCCCGCCCCGCGACACCGAATGCGTGGACGTCCCCGGCGGCCCCCAGGCCGAGACCTACTTCGCCCAGGACCTGCCCGAGGCGCTGCGGGGGCACTACCGGATCGGCCATGACCCCAGCGCCTGGGGCGTGCTGGGCTACTCCTCGGGCGGCACCTGCGCCCTTGAGCTGACGCTGCGTCATCCCCGCGTCTACAGCGCGGCCGTGGCCCTGTCGCCCGACTACCGCGTGGTCAACGACCCCACCACCGGGGACCTGTTCGGCCCGGGCCCGGAGGGCGAGCGCGGCAAGCGGGAGCACGATCTGCTGTGGCGGCTGCGCCAGCTGCCCCAGCCGCAGGTGTCGGTGCTGGTGTCCTCCAGCCGCCGGGGCGAGCCCAACTACACCGCCACCCGCGACTTCCTGGCCGCCGTCCGGCCGCCGATGAGCGCGCAGTCGATCATCCTGGACCGGGGCAGCCACAACTTCCGTACCTGGCGCCGCGAGCTGCCCACGGCCTTGCGGTGGATGAACGGCCAGCTCACCTTCCCCCAGGACGTGGTGCACGGCTGCTGAGCGGACCGGGTACGGCGACGGCGGGCCCCGGCCGGAGGATTCCGGTCGGGGCCCGCCGTCATGTGCCAAGGGGCGGGTCGGTCCTTGATTCCCGCCTCAGTCCCTGTTCTGCGCGTCAGTCCTTGATCTCGCAGATGACCGCGCCCGAGGTGACGGACGCGCCGACCTCGGCGGTCAGGCCCTTGACGGTGCCCGCGCGGTGGGCGTTGAGGGGCTGTTCCATCTTCATGGCCTCCAGGACGACGATGAGGTCGCCCTCGGCCACGGTGTCGCCCTCGCCCACGGCGACCTTGACGATGGTGCCCTGCATCGGGGAGGCCAGGGCGTCGCCGGAGGCGGCGGAGCCGGACTTCTTGACCGCCTTGCGCTTCGGCTTCTTCGAGCCGCCCGCCGGGGCGGTGGCCACGCCCAGGGAGGCGGGCAGCGAGACCTCCAGCCGCTTGCCGCCGACCTCGACCACGACGGTCTCGCGGGCGGTGGGCTCCTCGTCCTCGTCGGGGCTGACGGGGGTGAAGGGGGTGATGGTGTTGTTGAACTCGGTCTCGATCCAGCGGGTGTGGATCGTGAACGGTTCGCTGGTGAACGCCGGGTCCACCACCACGGCCTGGTGGAACGGGATCGCGGTGGCCATGCCCTCGACCTGGAACTCGGCCAGGGCGCGGGCGGCGCGCTGCAGGGCCTGGGTGCGGGTGGCGCCGGTGACGATCAGCTTGGCCAGCAGCGAGTCCCACGCCGGGCCGATGACGCTGCCGGACTCCACGCCCGCGTCCAGCCGCACACCGGGCCCGGCGGGCGGGACGAAGGAGGTCACGGTGCCGGGGGCGGGCAGGAAGTTGCGGCCCGGGTCCTCGCCGTTGATGCGGAACTCGAAGGAGTGGCCGCGCATCGGCGGGTCGTCGTAGCCGATGGCTTCGCCGTCGGCGATGCGGAACATCTCCCGGACCAGGTCGATGCCGGTGACCTCTTCGGTGACCGGGTGTTCCACCTGGAGACGGGTGTTGACCTCGAGGAAGGAGATGGTGCCGTCGTTGCCGACGAGGAACTCGACGGTGCCGGCGCCCACATAGCCGGCTTCCTTGAGGATGGCCTTGGAGGCGGCGTAGAGCTGGTCGTTCTGCTCCTGGGTCAGGAACGGGGCCGGGGCCTCTTCGACGAGCTTTTGGTGGCGGCGCTGGAGGGAGCAGTCACGGGTGGAGACGACCACCACGTTGCCGTGGGTGTCGGCCAGGCACTGGGTCTCCACATGGCGGGGCTTGTCGAGGTAGCGCTCGACGAAGCACTCTCCGCGGCCGAACGCCGCCACGGCCTCGCGGACGGCGGAGTCGTAGAGCTCGGGGACTTCTTCCATGGTGCGGGCGACCTTCAGGCCGCGGCCGCCGCCGCCGAAGGCGGCTTTGATGGCGATGGGCAGGCCGTGCTGTTCGGCGAAGGCCACGACCTCGTCCGCGCCGGAGACCGGGTCGGGGGTGCCGGCGACCAGGGGGGCGCCGGCGCGCTGGGCGATGTGGCGGGCGGCGACCTTGTCGCCCAGGTCGCGGATGGCGTGCGGCGGGGGGCCGATCCAGGTCAGGCCCGCGTCGAGGACGGCCTGGGCGAATTCGGCGTTCTCGGAGAGGAATCCGTAGCCGGGGTGGACGGCGTCGGCGCCGGATTCGGCGGCCGCGGCCAGGACCTTGGCCTGGTCGAGATAGCTGGCTGCCGGGGTGTCACCGCCCAGCGCATAGGCTTCATCGGCCGCGCGCACATGACATGCGTCCCGGTCCGGATCGGCGTAGACGGCTACGCTCGCGATCCCGGCATCCCGGCAGGCACGGGCAACACGGACAGCGATCTCGCCACGGTTGGCGATGAGCACCTTGCGCACGATGGCTCCCTCCTTGAAACAAGCCGATTTTAGGTACAGGCGACACCTCGCGCCGAGAAGATCTCGGGCGTGAGCTTGACCACACGGAGCGTGAACCTCGCATTGGGCGAGCGACCAGATCCCCCGTCGCTCCACCGTACGCCCGGTTTTCGGGGCTGGTGCGCCGTCCACGGTGTGGGCAAGCTCTCTGGCCCGCCGTGCTGCGGCGCTTCGCGTTCCTTTGTGGAAACCCTACGAATGCCGGGCGGAAACTTTGCCATGGCGTTCAGCTCGTCCGCACCTCTTGTGGCGGCGCTTACCCGTTAGTAGCGTGCTTCGGCACTGACGGAGTGGAGGGGGAACACGGTGGCGCGCAGACCAGTGGCCGCGATAGCGGCTGTGACGCTCATGTTCGAAGCGGTCGGTATAGCGCTGCTGAACTGGATCCTCGGCCTGGTCGTGGACCGTCAGCAGATGTCCATGGGCGGCCTCGACACCGATGCGATGTCCATCGGCACCTGGGTCGCGGGCGGCCTCCTCGGCCTCTATCTGCTGGTGTGCGGAGTGGTGCTGCTGCGCACCGCCGTGCGCGACCGCGCCCCCGGCCGCCTCGCACGCATCCTGCTCGTCACCTGTGCGGTGGTGCACGGGCTGGTGGGCGCGTTCGCGGTCGGCCTGGTGGGCTGGCCGGCGTTCGCGTTCTTGATGGTGGTGCTGGGGCTGATCGTGCTGAGCCTGCTGGGGTACGAGGCGGAGCCGCCGGCCGAGCCCTCCGCGGAGACCGCGGCCGGCGCCCAGGACGCCCCCAACCCGGCCTGATTCAGGGGAAATCCCTAGCCGGGCCCGGCCTGATTCGGGGGGAATCCCTAGCCCACGCCCGGTCCGACTCAGGGGAATCGCCAGTCGCCCCGGAGCCAGGGAGACCCCTGGCTAGTCCCAGAGGGCCGTGATCCGCACGCCCAACTCGCCCAGCAGTCGGCGGAACAGCGGCAGGGACAGCCCGATCACGGTTCCGGCGTCGCCCTCGATGCCGTCGATGAACGGCGCCGAACGGCCGTCGAGCGTGAACGCCCCCGCCACCTGCAGCGGTTCGCCGCTGGCGACGTACGCCGCGATCTCCTCGTCCGTCGGCTCGCCGAAGCGGACGGTGGTGGACGCGGTGGCCGAGGTGCGACGGCCGCTCGTCGTGTCGATCACGCAGTGCCCGGTGCGCAGCACCCCGGCCCGGCCGCGCATCGACTTCCAGCGGGCGATGGCCTCCTCGGCGTCCGCCGGTTTGCCGAGCGCCTGACCGTCGAGCTCCAGCACCGAGTCGCAGCCGATGACGAGGGAGTCGGCCGCCTCCGGAAGCCCGGCCACGGCGGTGGCCTTCGCCTCGGCCAGTACCCGGGCCAGCTCGGCGGGTGTGTCGGCGCTCAGGGCGTCCTCGTCCACCCCGCTGACGATCACCTTCGGCGTCATTCCGGCCTGCCGCAGCAGTCCGAGCCGGGCGGGCGAGGCGGACGCGAGGATGAGAGTGCGCTGCGCAGTCATGCGCACCAGGGTAAGCCGCCCCCGGGACGGCCCGGCCAGGGGCCGGAGCCGGGCCATGGCACCGGCCTCTCGCCCAGGCCGGGCCGGACGAGGTCAGATCAAGCCGGGGTTCGGAACAGGGCCGCGTTCACAGCCACAGGCCGAGGAGACACATCGCGAGCAGCACGGAGACGGTCAGCACCGTGCGGGCGCGGCGGAGCATGGCCTCCGCGCGCCGCAGCTCCTCGGGCGGCTCGTCGGGCGGCTCGGACCACAGCATGGGACCGATCCTGAGGCCGCGGACGGCGGGGCGCCTGAGTACGCGTACTCAGGCGCCCCGCCGCGAAGGTGCCATTCCGGCCTTGCCGCGCGGCTCTCAGGCGGGCCAGTAGGTGGTACGCCACGCCTTGGGACCGGGGTGCGGCACCCGGTGGCCGGGGACGGTGCGGGCCGGGTCGGACCACTCCTCCGGATCGTCCTCGCTCTGCGCAGCGGCCGTGACGGCCGCCGCGCGTGCTTGCACCACCGCCAGTGCGGCGGCCAACTCCTCGGGGGTCGGGTTGCCCCGGACAATTCGGATCATGGAATTAGCCCTTCGCTCGAGGGGGCTAGAGGGGGATGTTGCCGTGCTTCTTCGGGGGCAGCGACTCGCGCTTGTTCCGCAGGGTCCTCAGTCCGCGGACGATGTGGCGGCGGGTCTCGGAGGGCATGATCACAGCATCCACATACCCTCGCTCGGCCGCGATATACGGATTCAGCAGGGTGTCCTCGTAGTCCGCGATCAGCTCGGCGCGGGTGGTCTCCGGGTCGTCGGAGGCGGCGATGGCGCGCCGGTGGAGGATGTTGACCGCGCCCTGGGCGCCCATGACCGCGATCTGCGCGGTGGGCCAGGCCAGGTTGAGGTCGGCGCCCAGGTGCTTGGAGCCCATGACGTCGTACGCGCCGCCGAACGCCTTGCGGGTGATGACCGTGATCAGCGGGACGGTGGCCTCCGCGTAGGCGAAGATCAGTTTGGCGCCGCGCCGGATGATGCCGTTGTACTCCTGGTCGGTGCCGGGCAGGAAGCCGGGCACGTCCACGAAGGTCAGCACGGGCACGTTGAACGCGTCGCAGGTGCGCACGAAGCGTGCGGCCTTCTCGGAGGCGTCGATGTCCAGACAGCCGGCGAGCTGCATCGGCTGGTTGGCCACGATGCCCACCGGGTGGCCCTCGACCCGGCCGAAGCCGGTGATGATGTTGGGTGCGAAGAGCGCCTGGGTCTCCAGGAACTCGTTGTCGTCCAGGACGTGCTCGATGGCCTTGTGCACGTCGTACGGCTGGTTGGCCGAGTCCGGGATGAGGGTGTCCATCTCCCGGTCCTCGTCCGAGACCTCCAGATCGGCCTCGTCGGCGAAGGCCGGGGGCTCGGAGAGGTTGTTGGAGGGGAGGTAGGCCAGCAGGGCCTTGACGTACTCGATGCCGTCCTTCTCGTCGCCGGCCATGTAGTGCGCGACACCGGAGGTGGTGTTGTGGGTCCGGGCGCCGCCCAGCGCCTCGAAGCCGACGTCCTCACCGGTGACCGTCTTGATCACATCGGGGCCGGTGATGAACATGTGCGAGGTCTGGTCGACCATCACCGTGAAGTCGGTGATCGCCGGGGAGTAGACCGCCCCGCCCGCGCACGGGCCCACGACCAGGCTGATCTGCGGGATCACTCCGGAGGCGTGGGTGTTGCGGCGGAAGATCTCGCCGTACATGCCGAGCGAGACCACGCCCTCCTGGATGCGGGCGCCGCCGGAGTCGTTGATGCCGATGACCGGGCAGCCGGTCTTCAGCGCGAAGTCCATGACCTTGACGATCTTCTCGCCGAACACCTCCCCGAGCGCCCCGCCGAAGACCGTGAAGTCCTGGGAGAAGACGGCCACCGGGCGGCCGTCGACTGTGCCGTAGCCGGTGACGACCCCGTCGCCGTAGGGGCGGTTCCGCTCGATGCCGAAGTTGGTCGAACGGTGCCGGGCGAACTCGTCGAGCTCGGTGAAGGACCCCTCGTCCAGGAGGAGGCCGATGCGCTCGCGCGCGGTCAGCTTGCCCTTGGCGTGCTGCTTCTCCACCGCGCGCGCGGACCCCGCATGGGTCGCCTCTTCGATACGGCGCTGCAGATCCGCGAGCTTCCCCGCGGTGGTGTGACGGTCTGGAATCTCGGGGGCGATCTCCGGCTCGGACATCGGGATGCGGCTCCTGCTCGTCCTGGGGGTGGATACGGCGGACTTCTGGCTAACGGCGGACTTCTTCGGGGTCGGGGGGAATCGGAGGAAGCAGTGGAAACGGGGTACGGGGTCGGAATCGTGATCAGTGGGGCCTATGGGCGTTCGGTGGTTACGGACCGTTCGGCAGCTGTTGCGCCGGCTGGGCTACCGGCACGTAGCGTATCGGCGGCACCGCTTGGTGGCACTGCGTCGTTGGCCACACCTCCTGACCCTAGGCTGGCCCTCATGACGCCTTCTGACACCTCAGGGAGCCCAGGTGACGGGCCCGGCCGCTGGTCCGATCTCGAGCGGCCCCCCTTGAACGCGACCGCGCTGCGCCGGGGGCTGGTGCGCCCCGGCGGGCTGTGGACCGAGTTCGAGGTGGTGCAGGCGACCGGCTCGACCAATACCGATCTGGTCATCCGGGCCCGGGCCGGGGCCCCCGAGGGCGCGGTGCTCGTCGCCGAGGAGCAGACCGCGGGGCGCGGCCGGCTCGACCGCGCCTGGACGGCCCCGGCCCGGTCCGGGCTCTTCTTCTCCATCCTGCTACGGCCCGCCGACGCCGGCGTGCCCACGGAGCGCTGGGGCTGGCTGCCGCTGCTGGCCGGGGTCGCGAGCGCCGGGGCGCTCAGCCGCACGGCGGGCGTGGACACCGCGCTGAAGTGGCCGAACGACCTGCTGGTGACGGTCGCGGGCGAGGAGCGGAAGTTCGGTGGGATCCTCGCCGAGCGGGCCGGGGACGCGGTGGTCATCGGCATGGGGCTGAACATTTCGCTGCGCGCCGATGAGCTTCCGGTGCCCACCGCCGGGTCGCTGGCCCTGGCCGACGCGATCTCCACCGACCGCGATCCGCTGCTGCGGGCCGTGCTGCGCTCGATCGCGGAGTGGTACGGGGAGTGGTGCCGCTTCGAGGGCGACCCCGGGGCCAGCGGCCTCCAGGAGAGCTACGCGGCGGGCTGTGCGACCCTCGGGCGGCAGGTGCGCGCCGAGCTTCCGGGCGGCCGGGAGCGGGTCGGCGAGGCGGTCGCGATCGACGGCGACGGGCGGCTGGTTCTGGCCACCGAGGGCGGGGTTCAGGAGCCGGTCTCCGCCGGGGACATCGTGCATCTACGCTCCGTACCGAGGGAGGAATGAACCCCTGCCGTGGAGAGTGAGCTACGGCACACCTGACGTATCGTGGTCGCGGTCGGTCCAGCTCGGGGCGGCTGTGGGCGATTCGGAACCCCAACCGGGAAGAGGGAACGGAACGGCAGTGCGCAGGGATCTGACAGGGGGCGGGCGGTGACCGCCGACGACACGGGTTCCGGCACGGCCGAGGAGCGCGAGGCGTGGGACGCCGCCGCGCCGGACGGGGACGTACGGGACACCGGGGCGCGGGAGAGCGCCGTCGCGGAGGCTCCCGAGGAGGCCCCCGATGAGGACGTCGACGAGGAGGACCAGCCGGATCCCATCGCGCTCCGGCTGGAGCAGCTGATCCTCGGTGCCGAGCGGCGCTACACCCCCTTCCAGGCCGCCCGCAGCGCGGGCGTCTCGGTCGAGCTGGCCACCCGCTTCTGGCGGGCCATGGGCTTCGCCGACATCGGCCAGGCCAAGGCGCTGACCGAGGCCGATGTGCTGGCGCTGCGCCGGCTGTCCGGGCTGGTGGAGGCCGGGCTGCTGAGCGAGCCGATGGCCATCCAGGTGGCGCGGTCCACCGGCCAGACCAGCGCCCGGCTCGCCGACTGGCAGATCGACTCGTTCCTGGAGGGGCTCACCGACCCCCAGGAGACCGGGATGACCCGGACCGAGATCGCGTACCCGCTGGTCGAGCTGTTGCTGCCGGAGCTGGAGGAGTTCCTGGTCTATGTCTACCGGCGCCAGCTCGCGGCCGCGACCGGCCGGGTGGTGCAGGCGGCGGACGACGCGGAGATGGTGGACCGGCGGCTGGCGGTCGGCTTCGCGGACCTGGTGAGCTTCACCCGGCTGACCCGGCGGCTGGAGGAGGAGGAGCTCGGCGAGCTGGTCGAGGCGTTCGAGACCACGGCCGCCGACCTGGTGGCGGCGCACGGCGGGCGGCTGATCAAGACGCTGGGCGACGAGGTGCTCTACGCGGCCGACGACGCGGGCATCGCCGCCGAGATCGGGCTGCGCCTGATCGAGACGCTCACGCACGACGAGACGATGCCGGAGCTGCGGGTCGGGATCGCGTTCGGCACCGTCACGACCCGGATGGGCGACGTCTTCGGGACGACGGTGAACCTGGCGAGCCGGCTGACGTCCATAGCCCCCAAGAACGCGGTCCTGGTGGACGGCGCGTTCGCGGAGGAGCTGAGCCGCACCGGGGAGGCCCCGGTGTCGGAGGCGGAGGTCGCGGAGGCGGCCGCCGCGGCGGAGAAGGAGGGTGAGGAGCCCCCCTCGTACCGGTTCGCGCTCCAGCCGATGTGGCAGCGGCCGGTGCGTGGTCTGGGGGTCGTGGAGCCGTGGCTGCTGAGCCGTCGGGCATGACGCCGGGCATGACCATGGGCGGCGGCCGGGCATGACGCAGGGGGCGGCCGGGTGACGCCGGGGGGCGACCGGATGTGACGCCGGGGGCGGCCGGGGGTGACGCCGGGGTGCGTCCCCGGGGAGGACGCGCTGGACGACGTTCGTCCGGATCCCTTCGGTGGCCGCGGCCGGATCGTTGAAGTGGGCGCGGATCCGGGCCTGTTGGGCTAGCCTACGTCCGCAAGATCCACTCGGTGGATCCCAGGTCCTGTCGTCGAAGAAGCACCGTGCGCGTCCGCCCGCGGGGTGGGCCCGGCGGTGTCCAGGAGCACGTGTGACCCCGCTTTACGATTCGAGTGCTCAGCGTCCGGGCGCCTTACCTCCACCGGGCTGCCCCGCCCATGAGGGGGCCGGTGCCGAGCCGCTCCACGCGCCCGAGTTCGGAAGAGACCCCTTCGCGGTCTACCGGCGCCTGCGCGAGACCCACGGCCAGCTCGCGCCGGTGGAACTGGACAGAGGCGTCCCGGCCATGTTGTGCCTGGGGTACGACACCGCGCTGGAGATCATGCGGCGCCCCGAGACCTTCTCCAAGGACCCCCGCCACTGGCGGGCCAGGAACGAGGGCGTGCTGCCCGGGACCAGCTATGTCCCGCAGGTCGTCAGGCCCCGGCCGCAGGTCGGCTTCGTGGACGGCGAGGAGCACCGGCGGCTGCGCGGCGCCATCGAGGACTGCACCGGCCGGATCGACTCCGGCGCGCTGCGGAACTATGTCGAGCGCATCGCCGACTCGCTGATCGACCAGTTCTGCGAGGCGGGCGAGACCGAGCTGATCGGGACGTACTGCGCGCTGGTCCCGGTGCTGGTGACCAGCCAGCTCTTCGGCTTCCAGCAGCAGGCCATGGACCCGTTGCTGCGGGGCGTGGTGGCGTTCATCGACGGCTCGGATCCCGGGGGCGGGGACCGGGCCGCGGCCGCGGCGCTGCGCGAGCTGATCGACCTCAAGCGGCGCGATCCAGGCGCCGACATCACGTCCTGGCTGATCGCCCATCCGGCGCGGCTGACCGACGAGGAGCTGGTCGAGCAGCTTCTGCTGCTGATCGGGATGGTGACCGGGCTGGTGCCCGGCCTGATCGGCAACTCGCTGCGGGTGCTGCTCACCGACGAGCGGTTCTCGGGCGAGCTGATGGGCGGCAGCATGCTCGTCGAGGACGCCCTGGACGAGGTGCTCTGGACCGATCCGCCGCTGGCCAACATGGGGCTCTACTTCCCGGTGCATGACACCAACCTCGCCGGGAAGCGGCTGCGCGCGGGCGACGCCGTGATGATCAGCTTCGCGGCGACCAACCGGGACGCCCTGCTGAGGTCCCCGCACAAGCAGGGCAACCGGGCTCATCTGGCGTTCGGCGCGGGCCCCCACGCCTGCCCCGGCCGGAGCTCGGCGCGGCTGATCGCCTCCGTCGCGCTGGAGAAGCTGCTGGACCGGATCCCGGACCTCACGCTGGCCGGGGATGTCGAGGAGCTGAAGTGGCTGTCCGGGGTCTTCGTACGGGGGGTGGTCTCCCTGCCGGTGCGGTTCGCGCCCGTCGCCAGGCCGGGGGGCCGGCGCCCTGGCCCGCCCGCCGCCCGCCCGGGCGAGCGGGATCCGCAGGACCAGCGGCACGAGGCGCCGCAAGGGATTCCGCAGGGCATGTCACAGGGGATCCTGTCGCAGGGGGCGCCGCAGGGGGCGCCCCCGCCGCCGTCCATCCCGCCGTTCTCGCTGCCGCTCGCCACCGAGGGGGCGTCCGTGTCCGGAGGTGAGCCCCTGGAGGGGACGGACTTGGAGGAGCAGGGGGAGGACGGGCAGAAGCAGTCGGTCCTGCTGGGCTTCCTGAACCGGTGGCGGCGAACCCGCTAGGCCCGGTCCGGGTGGCTCACAGGTTCCGCATACCCCGGGGAGCTGAAATGATCGCCGCATTGGGTTCACGGTCGTTAACCGGGAGAGTGCGTGATGAGTGAGCAGCGGTACGGGGAGTGGGTCGCGGTCCGCAGGGACGGCTTCGTGGCCGAGCTGGTGCTGGACCGGCCCAAGGCCATGAACGCCGTCTCCTCCGAGATGGCGCGCTGCATCGCGGCGGCGTGCGCGGCACTGTCCGAGGACCGTGACGTGCGGGCCGTCGTGCTGACCTCGACCCATGAGCGGGCCTTCTGCGTGGGCGCGGACCTCAAGGAGCGCAACTCGCTCTCCGACGCCGAGATGCTGCGGCACCGGCCGGTCTCCCGCGCCGCCTACACCGGGGTGCTGGAGCTGCCGATGCCCGCCATCGCCGCGGTGCACGGCTTCGCGCTGGGCGGCGGCTTCGAGCTGGCCCTGTCCTGTGACGTGATCGTCGCGGACCCCACCGCCGTAGTGGGGCTGCCCGAGGTGTCGGTCGGGGTGATCCCGGGCGGCGGCGGCACCCAGCTGCTGCCGCGCCGGGTGGGCGCCGCACGCGCCGCCGAGCTGATCTTCTCCGCGCGCCGGGTGGCCGCCGCGGAGGCCCATGAGCTGGGCCTGGTGGACCGGCTGGCGGCGGAGGGCGAGGACCGGGCCGAGGCGCTGGAACTGGCCCGGGGCATCGCCGCCAACTCCCCGGTGGGCCTGCGGGCCGCCAAGAAGGCGCTGCGGCTGGGGCAGGGGCTGGATCTGCGGGCCGGTCTGGAGGTCGAGGACGCGGCGTGGCGGACGGTGGCCTTCTCCGGCGACCGGGCGGAGGGCGTTGCCGCGTTCAACGAGAAGCGGTCGCCGAGCTGGCCGGGGGAGTGAGGAGCGGGCCGGCCGGACTGGGCGGTCTGGCCGGACTGGGCGGTCTGGCCGCACTGGGCGGTCTGGCTGGACTGGCCGGAGGTGAGAAGCACGTTCACCGTCCGCCGGACCGGCCGGGGCGCGGGGGAGTAGGGGGCCGGGGGAGTAGGGATCCCGGACCGGGGAAGCTGACCGGATCCGGGGAGTGGCCCCGGCCCGGGGAGCGCGCGGTCACCGGGGGTGACCGTTCGCTCGGATACCCGGGGTGAACGGCCCGCAGCGGATTGTTCTCGACGTTCTTACGCTGGAGAGCAGAGCGAACGATGCATGGCCGTGAGGAATGCGAGGCCGTCGTGACGGACAACGGGGAGATCGGCGGACGGCCCGGCGGGGTCGATGGACGATTGCGGGCCGTCGTGGGGCTCGCCCAGGGGATGGCGGCGGCGCACACCCCGCAGGAGTCGGTGGGTGCGGCGGCCGAGGCGGCCCGCCGCGCCCTCGACGGCGGCTTCGCGGCGATCTCGGTGTGGGAGCGTGCGCGGGGGCGGCTGCGGGTGCTGGTCAACGTGGGCGAGCTGATGGCGGGGGAGGAGCCGCTGCCGGAGGACGAGTCGTATCCGGTGCACGACTTCCCGGAGATCGCCGAGTTCCTGCATGAGCACTGGGCCGCGGGCGGGGAGCCGCACGCCTGGGTCGAGACCGCGGACGGCGTACGTCCCGGCGCGGCCCCGCCCGGCCGTCAGGGCGCGGCGGCCAGCGGTAGCTGGGGGAGGGTGGCCGCCCTGCGGCGGCGCGGTCGCGGCAGCTGTGTGGTGGCCCCGATCGTGCTGCACGGGCGGGCGTGGGGCGAGCTGTATGTGGCCCGGGCGGCCGGGCGTCCCGTCTTCGACCGCGACGACGCCGACTTCGCGACCGTGCTGGCCTCGGTGACCGCCGCCGGGCTGGCCCAGACCGAACGCCTGGAGGAGGCCCGCCGCCTCGCCTTCACCGATCCGCTGACCGGCCTCGGCAACCGCCGCGCGGTGGACATACGGCTGGACGAGGCGCTGGAGGCGTATCACGCGGACGGCACCGTGGTGAGCCTGGTGGTCTGCGATCTCAACGGCCTCAAGCGGGTCAACGACACGCTTGGCCATGCGGTGGGTGATCGCCTGCTGGAACGGTTTGGCTCATTGCTCTCGCTGTGCGGCGCGATGCTGCCCGGGGCGCTGGTGGCCCGGCTGGGCGGCGATGAGTTCTGTCTCCTGGGGGTCGGGCCTCCAGCGGACGAGGTGGTGCGGGTGGCGGATGAGCTGTGCCGTCGGGCCGCCGAGCTGGAGATGGGGGAGGGGGTGGCCTGCGGGATCGCCTCCACGGGCGATCCGATCGGGCCTGTGCCCTCGGCTCGCCGCCTCTTCCGCTTGGCGGACGCGGCGCAGTATCGGGCCAAGGCGGCGCGGTCGCTCAAGCCGGTGGTGGCGGGGCGGGATGGGGGTACGGAGGACTCGGTGATTCGGCTGGCCGATACGTCTGCCGCGCACCCGCCGGAGCGTCGCCGCTTCCGGGGCCGCCGCTAGGGCGCACGGCGCGCTCCGTTCCCCACCCGACGCGGGCCCCGATGGGGCTGCGCTCCAGACCTTGGCGTACGGGTGAGGCGCGTTTCGTTCCCCACCCCGCGCCGGGCCCCGATGGGGCTCCTGCCCCAGACCTTGCGGGGGCTCGCGCCCCGTACCTTGCCGGGGCTCCTGCCTCAGACCCTGGCGGGGCTTCTGCCTCACGCCTGGCCGGGACTCCCGCCCCACACTCCCTCCCCTCCCCGAGACCCGGGGCCGAGCCCCAGCCCTCAGCCTCTCCGGCGATTGAGGAGCGGGGCCCGGGGCGGAGCCTCGGTGGGGGTGTGGGGCGGGGCCCCGGTTCGGGAAGGGGCGGGGTGGGGGAAAGGCCCAGCGGGGTGACAGGGGGCGATTCACTCTCTAGGGTGCCTGAATATGGATATGCACTCTGTGGTCGTGGGGACGTCCGGAACGACCGCCGACGATGTCATCGCCGTGGCACGCGGCGCCGCGCGCGTCGAGGTCTCCGAGGCGGCGCTCGAGGCCGTCTCGGCCTCGCGGCAGGTGATCGACGATCTCGCCGCCAAGCCCGAGCCCGTCTACGGCGTCTCCACCGGCTTCGGCGCGCTCGCCGTACGCCATATCAGCCCCGAACTCCGCGCCCAGCTACAGCGCAACATCGTCCGTTCGCACGCCGCCGGCATGGGCGCGCGGGTCGAGCGCGAGGTGGTGCGGGCGCTGATGTTCCTGCGGCTGAAGACGCTCGCGTCCGGCCGTACCGGGGTCCGGCCCGTCGTGGTCGGGACGATGGCCGCGCTCCTCAACGCGGGGATCACCCCCGTGGTGCACGAATACGGCTCGCTGGGCTGCTCCGGGGACCTCGCGCCGCTGTCCCACTGCGCGCTGACCCTGATGGGTGAGGGCGAGGCCGAGGGCCCGGACGGGGTGGTGCGGCCGGCCGGCGAGCTGCTGGCCGAGCACGGCATCGAGCCGGTCGAGCTCCGCGAGAAGGAGGGGCTCGCGCTGCTCAACGGCACGGACGGGATGCTCGGCATGCTGATCATGGCCTGTGCCGATCTCGCCCGGCTGTTCACCGTCGCCGATGTGACCGCCGCCCTCTCGCTGGAGGCGCTGCTCGGCACCGACCGCGTCCTCGCGCCCGAGCTCCACGCCATCCGCCCCCACCCGGGGCAGGCCGCCAGCGCCGCCAACATGCTGCGGGTGCTGGAGGGTTCGGGGCTCACCGGGCACCACCAGGACGACGCGCCGCGCGTCCAGGACGCGTACTCGATCCGCTGCGCCCCACAGGTCGCGGGTGCGGGCCGGGACACCCTCGCGCACGCCCGGCTGGTCGCCGACCGCGAGCTGGCCTCCGCCGTGGACAACCCCGTCGTCCTGCCGGACGGTCGGGTGGAGTCCAACGGCAACTTCCACGGCGCCCCCGTGGCGTATGTCCTGGACTTCCTCGCCATCGCGGCGGCCGACCTCGCCTCGATCGCCGAGCGCCGCACCGACCGGCTGCTGGACAAGAACCGCTCCCACGGCCTGCCGCCCTTCCTGGCCGGCGACCCGGGGGTGGACTCGGGGTTGATGATCGCCCAGTACACCCAGGCGGCGCTGGTCAGCGAGATGAAGCGGCTGGCGGTGCCCGCCTCGGTCGACTCCATCCCGTCCTCCGCGATGCAGGAGGACCATGTCTCGATGGGCTGGTCGGCGGCGCGCAAGCTGCGTACGGCGGTGGACAACCTGGCCCGCGTCCTGGCCGTCGAGCTGGTCGCCGCCACCCGCGGCGTCGAGCTGCGCGAGGGGCTGGAGCCCGCGCCCGCGAGCCGGGCGGTGCTGGCGGCGGTGCGCCGGGCGGGCGTCGAAGGGCCGGGCGGGGACCGCTATCTGGCGCCCGACTTGGCGGCGGCGGACGCGTTCGTACGATCCGGAGAGCTGATCGAGGCCGTGGAGTCGGTGACGGGCCGCCTGGACTGAACAGTCCGCCTGGACTGAACAGTCCGCGTGGACGGGACGATCCGCGTGGAGCGAACGGGCCGAGCGCACCGCAGGGTCCGCCCGGACCGAGCGCGCCGCGCCGGCGGTGTCAGTACGCCTCCGGGCGGGTCCGCCGCACGGAGGCCGTCACCATCGCGACGCCCAGGCCCAGAAAGGCCGTGCCGCCGAAGAGATACGGGGTGACGTCCACGCTGCCGGTGTCGGCCAGATCCCCGTCGGGCACGGCCTCGGTCCTGGGCCCGGATCCGGGCTGGGTCTGCGAGGGCGCCGATGACGACCCCGGGTCCTCCACCGTCGCGTTGGCGGACGGAACGAACCACAGGGCGCACAGCAGCGAACCGGCAGCGGCGGCCGTCAGCAGCGGTCGGCGTGCGGACAACGGCATCCTCCTTGAGGCTGCGGCAAATTGACCCCGTGCGCCGATCGTAGTGACAACTGCGGGTCGTGCGGAAGCGAGACGGGTAGGACCCCTAACCTCCGTCGCATGACGAGTACCGAGACATCCCAGTTTGTCCGGCTTCGCGTGGAGCTGGTGGTGGAGATCGCCGATCCGGACGGGCTGCGGCGCGCGACGTACGAGCGGATCGACGGCGATGAGTCCCTGGCCGCGGAGGAGCGAGGACACGCGCGCCGCATGGTGGAGTCGGACGAGGCCGAGGCGCTGGCGTATCTGGTCGATCCGTTCGAGTTGGTGGAGGAGGTGCCGGGGGTCGAACTGGCCCAGGCGTCCTGGAGCAGCGAGCACATCGACTACGATCCTCGCGCCGCCGAGTGGTCAGGGGCCTTCGCCGACCTGGACGAGGACGGCTGAGGAGCCGGGTGGCGGCGCGCTCACGGGCGGCCCCCGGGCGGCGCACATGGCGGCTCAGAGCGGCACCGAGGGGGCTCAGGGCGGCGAAGGCGGGGCGAAGACGGCTGAGCCGTACGGGTCCGGGTGCCGACGGGTCTTAGGCTTGTCCGGTGTCTTTGCTCAGTGGCCTTGCGCACAGTTTTGCTGTGCGTGGAACCGGCCAAAAGGTACAGGCGTTCTTTTCAGGCAGGTCCGGGGTTTCTGGGGTCCAGATCAAGATCCAGGTCAAATGGAGAAGCGTGTGATGACGGACGGCAAGCGCCGTAAGGGGCTGGTGGCCGCGGCCGCCGTGCTCGGCGGCGTACTCACTCTCGCCGCATGCGGCGGGGATGGCGGCGGCGACGACGACGCCAAGAACGACGGGAACAAGTCGCAGTCGCAGGTCGACGAGGCAGCGGCCAAGGACGCGTCGGACGCCCACATCAAGATCACGCCAAAGGCCGGTGCGACGAACGCGGGCATCAACAGTGACACCAAGGTCACGGTCAGCGGCGGCAAGCTCAACTCCGTCACGATGACGTCCGCGGCGACCGGCAACACCGTGGCCGGGACCATATCGCCCGACAAGACGTCCTGGAAGCCGAGCGGACAGCTGGAGCGGGCCACCCAGTACAAGATCTCCGCGTCCGCCGAGGACTCCAAGGGCCGTAAGGCGACCGAGAACTCGTCCTTCACCACCGTCTCGCCCGCCAACAGCTTCATCGGCAACTTCACGCCCGAGGACGGCTCCACGGTCGGCGTCGGCATGCCGGTGTCGATCCGGTTCGACAAGGCGGTGACCAACAAGAAGGACGTCGAGTCGCACATCAAGGTCACCGCCAGCAGCGGCCAGCAGGTGGTCGGCCACTGGTTCGACGGGAACCGGCTGGACCTGCGCCCGAAGGACTACTGGAAGGCGGGCTCGACCGTCTCCCTGAAGCTGGACCTGGACGGCGTCGAGGGGGCGCCCGGTGTCAAGGGCGTCCAGGAGAAGACCGTCAACTTCAAGATCGGTCACTCGCAGGTCTCGACGGTCGACGCCGAGTCCAAGGAGATGAAGGTCGTCCGCGACGGCAAGCTGCTGAAGACCATCAAGATCTCGGCCGGCAGCCCCGACAACACGACCTACAACGGTCAGATGGTGATCTCCGAGAAGTTCAAGGAGACCCGGATGAACGGTGCGACGGTCGGCTTCACGGATGACGACGGCAAGGGCGAGTACGACATCAAGGACGTGCCCCACGCGATGCGGCTGTCCACCTCGGGCACCTTCATCCACGGCAACTACTGGGGCGCCAAGTCCATCTTCGGCAACGTCAACACCAGCCACGGCTGTGTCGGCCTGTCGGACACCAAGGGAGCGGGCGACGCCAACACGGACGGCGCCTGGTTCTACAACAACTCCCAGGTCGGCGACGTCGTCGTCGTGAAGAACTCCAACGACAAGACCATCCAGCCGGACAACGGCCTCAACGGATGGAACATGGACTGGAGCCAGTGGGTGTCCGGAAGCGCCATCGGCGGCGCCTGACACACCGTCTCCTCACCACCGCCGGGCGGCGGTCGGCCTTCGGGCCGGCCGCCGCCCGGCGGTTTCGCGGCAGACTCGAGAACGGCCGGAAGCCGTGTGCACGGCCGGTCACGGACCGGTGCGCGCGGTAGCGATCCCCGTCGAGTGGCGTGCCTGCCCGGCCGGAGGAGAATGGGTGAAAGGGGGCCATCCCACCCGGCCACGCCCGGCCGGAGGTGGCGATACGGAGGCGGCCCCATGCCAGAAGTCACGTCCTATCAGCCCGGAACGCCCTGCTGGATCGATCTGATGGTCCCCGACCAACGGGCCGCCCTGGACTTCTACTCCGGGCTGTTCGGCTGGGAAGCGGAGGTCGGCCCTCCGGAGTCCGGGGGCTATGCGATGTGCACCCTGAAGGGCAAGCCCGTCGCGGGGGCCATGTCGGCGCAGTCGATGTCCGGGGAAGGCCCGCCGCCGACCGTGTGGACCACCTACTTCTGCTCCGCCGAGGCCCAGGCCACCTCGGAGGCCATCAGCCGGGCCGGTGGCACCGTGCTGCTGCCGGTCATGGATGTGATGGACCTGGGGCGGATGCTGGTGGCAGCCGACCCGCTGGGGGCCGTCTTCGGCGTCTGGCAGCCGCTCGGCTTCTCCGGCACCGGTCTCGTCAACGAGCCGGGCACGCTGATCTGGAACGAGCTCAACACCACCGACCGGGAGGCGGCTTCGGCGTTCTACGCGGAGGCGCTGGGTCTGGAGTCGACGCCGATGGAGGGCGCCGAGGGCTATTTCGCGCTCTCCGTCGACGGCCGTACGGTCGGCGGGCTCCAGCCGCTGCGGGAGGGGATGCCGCCGGAGGTGCCCCCGCACTGGCTGGTCTACTTCGCCGTCGAGGACGCCGACCGTGCCGCGGCCAAGGTGTCCGCGGAGGGCGGCACGGTCCTCCGCCCGCCGTACGACATGATCGCGGGCCGGGTGTCCCTGGTGAAGGACCCGCAGG
Organism: Streptomyces sp. AgN23; assembly: GCF_001598115.1. NCBI lineage: Bacteria > Bacillati > Actinomycetota > Actinomycetes > Kitasatosporales > Streptomycetaceae > Streptomyces > Streptomyces sp. AgN23. The sequence goes on along the minus strand of NZ_CP007153.1, from coordinate 4,674,423 downwards.
GGGCGCCGTTCGCCCTCATCGCCCCGAAGCCCATGAGCTGAGCCGCGGGTCGAACCAGCGCGGACACCGCCCGGTCCCGCCCAGCGTCGCGTGAGACCTCGGCGTCGCGTGAGACCTCGGCGTCGCGTGAGACCTCGGCGTCGCGTGAGACCTCAGCCCCGCTTGAGGACGAAGTAGCCCGAGGTGGAGCCGACGGGCGTGTACCGCGTGTCCGGGTGGAGCTGCCCCGCGTAGTCGACCACCTGCCGCTCGGTGCGCTCCGGCGGCTCCTGCAGGGCTATGTAGTCCGGCTGTATGCCCTCGGTGGCGCCGACCCACAGCACCCGGCAGCGGCTGGTGAGCCGGCTTATCGGCCCGACGTTGGCCTCCACCGTCGCCCCGTCCGGGATCCGGTCCAGCAGCCGCTCCACCGCGCCGGCCTGCGGCGGCTTGTCGTAGGTGGCGCCCTGGGTGAGGCTGTACAGCGGCATGGAGGACGACAGCGCCAGGGCCGCGCCGCAGACCGCGGCGGGAAGCTGGCGGGCGTACGAGGCGAGCCAGGGCCGCCGGGTGGCGCGGGTGCGGTCCAGGGCGTCCACCAGGGCCAGCAGGACGACCGGCATCAGCACCGCGTTGTAGTGCCAGTCGGTGCCCCAGTAGTGGTCGTCGTGGGAGAGGAAGCGCCAGCCGAGGGTGGGCACGGCGGCCAGCAGCAGCGGGGAGCGCAGCGCCAGCAGACCGGTGGTCGGCAGCAGGATCCACAGCAGGGTGCGCAGCGCGGTACCGAAGGGGATCGTGCCGGTCTGCTCACCGCCGCTGCCGACCTTGTCCCAGTAGTCGTACGAACCCCCGCCGTTGAAGCCGGGGATGACGACGCCGAGCGCGAGCGCCGAGACGATGACGCCGAAGCCCATCAGCACGACGGCGAGCGGTACGGCGCGGGGGCCGCGCTCAGGGTCGCGCCGGGCGCGGATCCACACGACCGCGCCGATCGCGGCCACGGTGGCGCCCATGTCCTCCTTGACGAAGACCAGCGGGGCGGCCCACAGCATCGCCGGGTACCAGCGCTTGCGGATCACCGCCTCCAGGGAGAAGGCGATGAGCGGAACGGCGAAACATATCTCGTGGAAGTCGAAGTCCACGGCGCGCTGGAGGCCCCAGGAGACCCCGTAGGCGATGCCGATCGCGAGCCCCCGGCCGCGCCCCAGCAGCCGGGCGGCGACACGGGTGACGGGGACGGCGGAGACGGCGAACAGCGCCGCCTGCGCGACCAGCAGCGTGACGGGGCCGGGGAAGAGCCGGTAGACGGGGCCGAGCAGCGCCGTGATGGGGCTGAAGTGGTCGCCGAGGATATTGGCGCCGGGGCCCTTGAGATCGGCTATGGGGGCCTGGAAGTGGGCGTACGCCCGTATCGCCTGCTCGAAGATGCCCAGGTCCCAGGACATGGTCGCCATGCGGCGGTAGCGGCAGACCGACAGCGCCGTGAAGGCGGCGAAGAGGGCGAGGGCCAGCCAGTACGGATCGGCCCGCGGACGCCGCAGTAAACCGGCTCTCGCGACGAGCCGGGTACGCCCCGCGGTGACGGCGGTCGCCCTCTCGGCGCCGGTGCCGGGCGGAGCCGTTGCGGCCGTGTCCATCCAGGGTCCTTATCGTGTGGGCGGTCTGTGCGAAAAGATACGCGAAGGGGGCGGGAAGGTTGCAGGGACGGTTTCGCATACCGATGCGGAGTTCTGTGGCGGTGCTGGTCGCGCTGTTGGCGGCCGGCGGCTGCAAGGCCGGTGACCAGGACGGTGACCAGGGTGGCGGCAAGAGCGGGGGCGCTTCGAGCGCGCCCACGGCGTCCGGACCGGCCCTTACGGCTGTGTCCTCGCTCACAGTCAAGGGGCGTGCGCCGAAGACGGGTTATGAGCGCAGCGAGTTCGGCAGCTCGTGGGTGGACACCGACGACAACGGCTGCGGGACCCGCGATGACATCCTCAAGCGGGACCTGAAGGACGTGAGGTTCCGCGACGGCCACTGCCTGGTCGCCTCGGGCACGCTCACCGACGATCCGTACACCGGCCGCGATGTGCGGTTCGTCCGGGGCCACAGCAAGGTCGACATCGACCATGTGGTCGCGCTGTCGGACGCCTGGCAGAAGGGCGCCCAGACGTGGGACCGGGACAAGCGCCTGGCGTTCGCCAACGATCCGCTCAATCTGATCGCCGTGGACGCGTCCGCCAACCGCCGTAAGGGAGACGGGGACGCGGCTACCTGGCTGCCGCCCAACAAGGCGTACCGCTGCGACTATGTGGCGCATCAGGTGGCCGTGAAGAAGGCGTACGGGCTGTGGGTGACCGAGGCCGAGAAGGGTGCGATGAAGCGGGTGTTGGGCGGCTGCCCGACGGCGAAGCTGCCCGCGCGCTCCGGCGGCCGCTAGGGGGCGTCTCGCCGACCATGCCGGGCTCCCGGCGTCCGGCACGGCACGTCCCGGCGTCCGGCACGTCCCGGCGTCCGGCACGGCACCTCGCGGCGCCGCGCTCGTCGCACGCGGCGCCGCTGCGCTCTCCCCACGCGACGTGCGATGCTCCCCCAGCTACCGCTGGGAGGTGCCCCCTGCACCGGACGCCGCTCGCTGATCCGGCCTGATCGACAAGACACCGCCTGGGCCCGCTCCGGCCGATGACGGCCGGAGGCTGACCAAGACCGCGGTGAATCGTTGTCCAAGCAGTGGCCTAGGCCGCGCCGACTCCATACCATCGATCAACGCCAGATCGTTTGTCGCGCCGCACGATCTCTGCCGGGAGGCTCAATGATCCGCCGCCATACTGCGCTCTCCGTCTCTGCCGCGTCCGCGCTCCTCCTCTCCGCCCCGCTGCTCACCGCGTGCGGCGAGGCCCCGCGGCCCGGCGCCGCGGCGGTCATGGACGGCGGCCGGATCACCGTGTCCGAGCTCCAGGGGCAGGTCAAGGCCGTCCGGGAGGCGCAGCGCAATGACCCGAGGGCGACTCAAATGGTCGCGGGCAGCGGCCGGCTGAGCCAGGACACGCTGATCCGGATGATCCAGTTCCGGGTGATCGAGCGGGCCGGTAAGGACAACGGGATCAGCCTCACCCGCCGCGAGATCCAGCGGGCCCGCTCCACGGCCGAGACGCAGAGCGGCGGGGCCACCGCCCTGCGCGCCCTGTATCTGCAGCAGGGCATCGCGCCCGCCGGGATCGACGAGGCCGTCCGGATGGACCTCACGCGCAACGCCCTGCTGCGCAAGCTGGGCACCTCCAAGGTCAACGAGGTGTTCGCCCGGACCTCCAAGGCGCTCGACATCAAGGTGAACCCCCGCTACGGAAAGTGGGACAACACCCAGGGCACCGCCGTCCTCGCCAGGGAGGCATGGCTGCGCACCTCCGGCGGCGCCCCGGAGCAGGCGTAAGTTACGTTGCAAGGGTGACCGCAGCTGACTCGCCCGTCCCCGCCGACGCCGCCCCCACCGGCCGCGTCGTCCTCCTCACCACCACCCACCGGGTGGCGCCGGGGCTGCTGTCCTGGCCCGCCTGGCAGGCGCTGCACGGCGCGGACCGGGTGCTCTCCGGCGATCCGGACCATCCGCAGCTGCCGTATCTGCGGGAGGCGGGCGTCGCGGTGGAGCCGGGCTCGCCGGCCGCGCGCGAGCTGGTCGACTACTGCGTGGCGGAGGGCGGCCGTACGGCCGTCGTGCTCACCTCGGCCGAAGGCGAGTCCGAGCTGACCGACGGGCTGGCGCGGCTGGCCGGATCCGGCCGTGAGGCGATGCCGGACCTGGAGCTGCTGCCCGGTTCCTACGATCTGCCGGGCGCACGGCTGCTCGATCTGGTGCAGGTCATGGACCGGATCCGCGCCGAGTGCCCGTGGAGCGGCACCCGGACCAACGAGGAGCTGGTGAAGTACGGCATCGAGGAGGCGTACGAACTCGTCGAGGCCATCGAGGAGGGCGACCGCGAGGCGCTGCTGGAGGAGCTCGGCGATGTGCTGCTGCAGGTCGTCTTCCACGCCCGGATCGCCCAGGACGACCCCGAGGACCCGTTCTCGATCGACGATGTGGCGGGCGGCATCGTGGACAAGCTGATCCATCGCCATCCGCATGTCTTCGGCGACGAGGCCGCCGAGACCCCCGAGGACGTCCAGAGGCACTGGCTGCGGACCAAGGCGGCCGAGAAACAACGCGATTCGGTCACCGAAGGGGTGCCACTCGGTCAGCCCGCGCTCGCGCTGACCGCCAAGCTGGCCTCTCGCGCCCGTACGGCCGCCCTTGACGTGGCCCTGCCGGACGGGACGGGCATCGGCTACGAGCTGCTGGCGCTCGCGGTGCGCGCCGAGGCGGACGGTGTGGACCCGGAGGCGGCGCTGCGCGCGGCGGCCCGCGCCTACCGCGACGCGATACGGGCGGCGGAGGGCTCCGCGGGGCGGTGACCCGGCGCGGTCTGTGACGTGGTGCTGGGGCGCGGTGCCCCGGGGCGGTGACGCGGGCGGGGTGTGACGCCCGTGGGGCCGGAGTGATATCCGGGCGGGTCCGGGTACCCGGCCGTCATGGATACGTACACCGAGGATCTCGCCGTGACCCGGGGCCTGTTGGTCGGGACCGGGCCGTTCATCGTCGGTCTGGTGGTCGTCATCCTGTGCTTCGGGGCCGTGTGGTGGGGGATACGGCTACGGGCCCGCGAACCGGCCCCGCCCCAGCATCCGCAGCCCCGCGCCGGCGCCTGGCAGAAGGCCCAGGAGGCCGATCACGAGGCGCGGGAGGCGGGCCATGGCCCGGGGCATCAGGACGACGACACCGGCGTCGGCTATGTCACCCAGCACCGCGAGCCCGACGCGCTGGACCGGGACCGCGGCCGCCGGTTCCCGTCCGAGCTGGGCGGCTCGGGGACGCGGGACTCCGGCAAGGGCGGCGCCGAGGGCCGGCCGACCTGGACCGAGGGCAGCAGCGGCTCGTTCGGCAACGGCTGAGGCGCGGACCCGGCCACGGGGCACCAGTACGGGGGCGCCGGGGTACGGGCTGCCCACCGTGCCGCGGGCGCGCGGCGCAGGCGTGTGACGAGGGCCCGGCACCGGTGGTGTCCGGTGCCGGGCCCTCGTCCGTGTCCCCTATGGTGCGGCGGTCAGCCCGTGATGGGCACCGGCGCCAGCGTGGCGCGGAAGTGGCGCAGGATCGGCGACTGGTCGGTGATCCGGAAGCCGTACACCTGGTCCGCGTTCTTGGCGATCTTCGCGAGCGTCTCGCCCACGTGGTCGTAGTGGCTGCGGGTGTAGACCCGGCGCGGCAGGGCCAGCCTGACCAGCTCGTACGGCGCGCTCTTGATCGGGTTCCCGTGCTCGTCCTCCTCACCGAGGTAGAGCGAGCCCAGCTCGGCCGAGCGGATGCCGCCCTCCAGGTAGAGCTGGACGGACAGGGCGTGGCCGGGGTAGCGGTGCGGCGGGATGTGCGGCAGCAACCGCCCGGCGTTGAGGTAGAGCGCGTGCATGCCCGGCGGCTCGACGATGTCCACGCCCGCGGCGCGGACCCGGTGGGCGAGGTGCGAGGCGATCTCGGCGCGCTCGGCGAGATAGCTCGGCTCGGTCACCTCGGTCAGCCCCTGCGCCATCATGTCGAGGTCGCGTCCGGCCAGACCGCCGTAGGTCGCGAACCCCTCGGTGGCGATGAGGAGCAGCTCGCACTTCTGGGCGAGCTGCGGGTCGTTGGTGCCGATGAAGCCGCCGATGTGGACGATGCCGTCCTTCTTGGCGCTCATCATGCAGCCGTCCGCCAGCCGGAACGCCTCCTCCGCGACCTGCCGGGGGGTGCGGTCGCGGTAGCCCTCCTCATGGCGGGTGACCAGCCAGGCGTTCTCGGCGAACCGGGCGGCGTCCAGGAAGAGCGGGACGCCGTGCTGACGGCACAGGGCCGCCGTCCGCTTGAGGTTGTCCATGGAGACGGGCTGGCCGCCGCCGCCGTTGTTGGTGATGGTCATGACCACCACGGCGACCCGGGAGCCATCGGGCCCGGACAGCGTCCGGGCGAGCGCCTCCAGGTCGATGTTGCCCTTGAACGGCTCGGTGCTGTCGAGGTTCTTGGCCTCGGGACACGGCAGATCGCGCGCCTCGGCCTCGTTCAGCTCGACATTGGCCCGGGTGGTGTCGAAGTGGGTGTTCGACAGCACGAGGTCGCCGCGCTCCAGCAGGGTGGTGAACAGCACCCGCTCGGCGGCGCGCCCCTGGTGGGCGGGGAGGATATGCGCGTAACCGGTGAGCTCGGTGACCGTCTCGTGGAACCGGTAGAACGAGCGGGAGCCCGAGTAGGACTCGTCGCCGGCCATCCCCGCGGCGAGCTGGGCGGCGGAGAGCGCTCCGGTGCCCGAGTCGGTGAGCAGGTCGATGGTCACCTCTTCGGCGCGCAGATCGAAGAGGTTGTAGTTCACACGCCGCAGCGCCTCTTCGCGCTGCTGCCGGGTGGTGAAGGGGATCGGTTCGACGACCTTGATCCTGTACGGTTCCACGCTGACCGCTGCTCCTGTCTTCTCGTTGTTCGGTGTCTCGGCGGATGTCACAACCGTGCCCGCACCCGGTCGCGGGTGGGGACCGTCTCGCGGGGCGGCCGTGTCCGGTACGCCTCGGAGGAGACGTAGACGGTCACCCGCGGGGGCCGGCCGCGCTCGTGGACCAGCGCCAGGTAGGCGATCAGGCCCACCCCGTCGCCGAGGGGGCGCGGGCTCACGGCGGCCAGCGCCCGGTCGAGCGCGGCACTGTCCATGTCATGGCTGCGCAGCACGGCCACCGCCCGTTCCCGGGCCTCGCCGTCGTGCCGGACGTAGTCGCGGACCGGCACGTGGAGGGTGTATCCGCTGGGCAGTCCGGTCGCCGTCTCCGTGAAGGAGTGGCAGGTGAGGGCGGGGCGTCCGGTGAGCCGGTCGGCGTCCTCATCGGCGGTGAGGTCGTCGGCGGCGGGGAGGTCCCCCGTGGTGCGGAAGAACTCCTCCAGCTGTTCCCGGCCCGGTGCGGGCGACATCCGGGGGAGGCAGCCCGCCTCGGTGGGGGACAGGCCGGGGTGCTTGAGGTAGACCTTCACCCGCGGGGCGTCCCAGTCGCCGAGGTCCAGGGCGAAGAACGGGAAGCCGTCCGCCCGGGGCAGCGAGTCGAACGCCTGCCGATGGCCGAGCCTGGCCAGCGCCTCGCGTACCGTCTCGGCGGCCCGGTCGGCGCCGTTCGCCGAGGGGTTCAGGTAGACCTTGACCCCGGGGACGCCGCCGGGGCGGAGCTCCAGGGCGCACCACAGGGCCAGCGGGCCCTCGGGGGAGTGGGGGAAGAACAGGTCCTCGAGCCCGTCGAGCTGGCCGGTCGAGAACCCCCAGCGGTCCGCCATGGCATGGACCGCCTGCAGACCGGCCCGGCCGTTCTCCGCGAGGTCATCGCCCCGGGAGCAGCCCGGTTCCACCAGGACCCGCAGGCCCGGAGCCCGGCCCGGCAGGAAGGCCAGGGAGAACTCCACGGGGCTGTGGTCGTCGGACAGAAAGGTCCGTGACGGGGGTGGCAGCGCCAACGGCCGTCCGGCCGAGGCGCCCAGACTCTCGATCAGCACCCCTGTGTAGGCGGCCGTATCGGCCTCGCTCAGCCCGGCCACCTGGCACAGCCGGGTCAGCTGGCCCGTGGCGAGGTCGCCGAGCAGCGTCTCATCCGAGCGGAAACCGTTCACCGAACCTCCCGCTGAATCGAGAGGAACGGCTGTTTGGGTATGTGTGGCGGGGTTATCGGGTGGTCATGCCCCACGAGAAGATACCCGCCCCGTGGGGCGGGTATCTCGGCTCCCATCGCGTGTGCTTCCGCGAAATTAGGGTAGGCGTTCGATTGGCCGCGGGGGTGGTGCAGTCGGGATATGAGTGAAACCGCGGATCGTCGACCGACAGTGGTGTCGTCGGCGGCGGGAGACCTCACGACAGCTCCTCTTAGGAATGGGCCAACAAAAATTGCGCGATAGTGCCTACCCGTTCAGTTGAACATTCATGCGGTATGAAATGGGTTCCGGATGTGGTGTGGATCACACTCTCCACCACGAGAGGAACGAACTCCACAAGCCGCCCTTCTCCTGCTTGTTCTGGGCGTGGCCGCGATGGTCGCCCGTCGGGATCTGTTGCTGTGCAACGGGCTGTTTGTCCGTACGTATCGGAGTGAATCGGGCAGGCAGTGCGGTCAGCCCGCGGTTGAACGGGCCGGGGCGCCAAGTCAGGCTCGACTCGGGTACCGCTAGCTCAATATCGGGCAGCTGATTGAGCAGTTTCTCGATGGCCACCACACCGATGAGCTGAGAGGTGTCCTTGGCCGGGCAGGCGTGCGGACCCGCGCTCCAGGCGAGGTGTGCCCGCTTGCTGAGCTGCTGCCGGGAGGCCGACAGTGCGGGGTCGGTGTTGGCCGCCGCGATGGAGATCAGCACCAGATCGCCCGCCCGTAGCCGGGTTCCGGCGAAATCCACGTCGGAAACCGGGTAGTGGGGGGCGTAGTTGGACATCGGCGGGCTGTTCCACAGCACATCGTCGAGGGCGTCCTCGACCAGCAGCCCGGCTCCCGCGTACCGCTCGTCGGAGAGCAGCAGGAGCAGCGCGTTGGCGATGAGGTTCCGCTGCGGCTCGGCGCCGGATCCCAGCAGCAGTACCAGCTGGTGGACCATTTCCTCATCGGTCAGCTGGGCATGGTGCTGCATAAGCCAGGAGGTGACATCTTCCCCGGGCTGCCTGCGCTTCAGTGCGACGAGTTCGCTGACGCTCTGGCCGAGCACCTCGTTCGCTTTCTCCGCATTGATTCCGTCGAAAATCCCGGAAATGCCGAAGATGACCCGGTCGCCGATTTCCGCCGGGCATCCGAAGAGCTCATTGAAAACAAACAGCGGCAGCAGTTTGGCATAGTCATTGAGCAGATCGGCCGAGCCGCGGGAGATGAACTGGTCCATCAGATAGTCCGCGACGCGCTCGACATGGCGGCTCAGGCGATGCGTATCCACCTTGGCCAGGCTGTCGGTCACCGCCTGACGCAGCCGCATATGTTCGGCGCCATCGGTGAACATGCAGTTCGGCCGGTATTCCAGCAACGGGACGACCGGACTGTCCCGGCTGACCTTGCCCTCGTTGTAATCGCGCCAGCGGCGCGAGTCCTTCCGGAAGGTGTCGGGGTTCTGCAGCAGCTGAAGCGCCGCCGAGTAGTCCGTGATGAGTGTGGCCTCGACCCCCGGGGAGAGCTCGACCGGTGCGGCCGGGCCGTGCGAGCGCATATACGTGTAATAGGCACCCGGATCGGCGGCGAACTCCGGCCCGTACAGCGGCACCCGCTTGCCGCTGCCATGGGCGGGGCAGCCGGGTGGTGGCACCGCCGAGAAATCCGATTGCATGTTCATCGAGTGCTCCTAGCGGGTACGTTCCTGTAGGTAACGGACAAGCGCCATCAGGGCATTGGCCGATGACTTCTCGTCACGTGCGTCACAGGTGACGATGGGGGTCTCGGGCAGCAGATCGAGCGCCTCGCGCAATTCCTCGTCGGGGCGGACCGGCGTGCCGGCGAAGTGATTGACGGAAATCGCATAGGGGAGTCCGTAGTGCTCCACCAGGTCGATCACCGGGAAGGATTCCTTGATGCGTTCGGGATCGACGAGGATCAGTGCCCCGAGAGCGCCTCGGGTCATGTCCTCCCACACCTGGACGAAGCGCTCCTGTCCGGGCGTGCCGAAGAGATACAGGACAAGCCTCTCGCTGAGCGTGAGGCGGCCGAAGTCCATGGCCACGGTGGTCGTGGTCTTGCCTCGGGTGCCCATCAGGTCGTCGACGTGGGCTCCGGCCTGAGTCATCCGCTCCTCGGTGCGCAGCGGAGGAATCTCGGACATGGTGCCGATGAACGTCGTCTTTCCGACCGCGAAATGCCCCACGACGAGGATCTTGGCCGCGATCTGCACCGCTTCGTTCAGATAGACGCCGTCATCCGAAACGGGCCTGGAGCCCATCCAGCACCTCCTGAAGGAGCGAAACGTCGACAAGCTGCGCGGGAGGCGCGGGGGCACGGGTGATCAGGTATCCGTCCGATGAGAGATCGGACAGCAGAACCTTCACGATGCCGATCGGGAGACCCATATGCCCCGCTATCTCGGCAACCGAGAGATAGCCACCCGCGCACAGCTCCAAGAGACTGCGCTTCTCCGGGTCGAGCTGACTGGGAGGTCTCTGTTCGGAGGCGGTGACCAGCGTGATCAGGTTGAACTGGTCGTTCTCCGGAAGCCCGCGACCGTTGGTGATGACATACGGTCGCACTAATTGAGCGGACTCGGGCTCCTGCTCGCCTGGTGCCGTCATGCCTGAATACCGCTGTTTTCGCGAGGTGGTGTGGTCAGCGCCTTGCCGAGTTGCCCGACAAGCTGCTGCATCCGGAAGGTGATGTCGGCCATGTCGACATCCGGGGCGGAGGAGACCGCCAGGTACGCGCCCTCACCCGCGGAGATGAGGAAGACCCAGCCACCATCGAACTCGACCAGGGTCTGGCGCCATGTCATATGGGTGCCACCGCAGAAGCCGGCCATGGTGCGGCTGAGCGACTGGATGCCGCTCATCGCCGCGGCAACGGTGTCGGCCTCGTCCTTTTGGACCTCTTGAGAACGGGCCATCAGCAGACCGTCGGCGGAAACCAGGATCGCATGACGAGCCCCTGGTACTTCCAGGGCGCTCTCAAGCATCCATGACAGGTCGTTGTTCACTGAGGATCATGCCCTTCCCTGTTCGGGTTTGCTGAGCGTCCGGACTGCGTGCCGCGCTGGAACGCGCCCATGATCGATGCGGATTCCTCGCTCGTCCGGGCCGGGGCGCTGGTCGAGTCTGCTCTGGGAACGATGGAAATCGACCCCTTACGGCGACGTTTGGGCAGGCCCCCGGCAGTGGCACCACTCACGGTCGAACCGCTGACGGTGGAACCGGTCATGGTGGAACCGCTCGCCTGCGGCTGCTCGGCCGCGGCGGAAACGTGGGTCGTCGGCTGCTCTTCCGGCTCGGGCATATTGGTCAGAAGGTCCTCGGGGAGAAGCACGACCGCGCGTACACCACCGTAGGGAGAGGCCGAATCGACGGACACCGTGAAGCCATAGCGCGCGGCGAGCACACCGATCACCGCGAAACCGAACTGCGGCGGATTGCCGAGTCCTGTTACACCGGTGGCGTGTGTGGCCGAGAGCAGCTTGTCCGCCCGGTTCTTCTCCTCCTCGTTCATACCGACACCGGCGTCGTCGATGATGACGCAGACGCCCTTGGGGACGGTGCGGATGGTGATGTCGATCGGCGAGTCGGGCGCGGAGTAACTGGTCGCGTTGTCCAAAAGCTCGGCCAGCGCCAGCGCGACCGGTTCGACAGCCCGGCTGACCAGAGCGAAGTTGCTCTGTGAGCGGATCTCCACCCGGGTGTAGTGACGGATGCGGCCCTTGGCGCTGCGGACCACGTCGTACACCGACGCCACCGCGCGCTGCCGGCCCAGCCAGCCGTCACACAGCACCGCGATGGACTGTGCGCGCCGCCCGAACTGCGAGTTCATGTGGTCGATCTCCAGGAGGTCCTGGAGAAGCTGATGCTCGCCGTATTTGTCCTGTGTCTTGGAGATGGCCAGCTGCTGCTCGTTGGCGAGGCCCTGAAGCGTACGCATAGCGGACTTCAGCGCGCTCTTGGTGGCCTCCTCGGCGCGGTTTTGAGCCTCCTGCACCGCGCCGGCGTAATTGTTCTCGAGGTCGGCCGCGCGTTTCGCTAGCTCCGCCTTCTCCTGGCGCAGATTCGCCCGCGCCTTTCGCCCGCGAACAATGGCGGTTGCGGCGAGAGGCGTGCCAGCGATCAGGGCCCAGAGCGCTGGATCCTGTAGATATTGCGTCATTAAGACTCTCTTTAAACGACTAGACCGCCAGGGACTTTAGGGAGGTGTGGTGCGTTATGCGTCTGGAATGTTCCTGAGCAGCGGTAAGTCAGCGCCCGTACGGCGCCCGCGGGTTCCGGGGACATCGCACTCGTCTTGCCGACGGCAGCGCGCAGGCGTCGGTGCGCCGGAACGGCTCCATATGCCCAACTGGCGGCATAATGCTCCTCAGAGTGGGGATCCTCTCGGCTGATGCGCCGGATCGCCGTGTGTCTTACGCGCCCTTGGCTCGCCTGGCAAGCGCGGTGATCGTATCACCGGTATCGCTGGGCTCCGCGCATGTGCCCCAGTCTCATTCGTTCACCTGACGTCGTTTCAGACACACCGCCAGTTCACCGCGTTGACCGACGTCAGGGCATGTCCCGGGGGTTCGCGTCGGGGCGGCGCGGGCAACCGCCGAACGGCGGTCGCAGCCATCAGATATCCGGGCATTCGACCCGCGCTGTGCGTGGGTGGTGAAGGATGTGTGGAGATGAATGAGGAATTCCGCCAGGCATTCATCCCGGTCATTGCTCCCTTATTCTCTTTGTTCTGCTTATTCACTTATTTCTCCTGTTGCCCGTTACTTCCGACAGGCCGGAGGGGGAGACTGGTCGCGGGTATCGTCGGGGCGTGTCGGAACAGCCCCGTGACAGCTCCGCTCCCACCCTCTTCACCTGGGAGTTCGCCACCGATCCCTACCCGGCGTACGCCTGGCTGCGCGAGCACGCCCCGGTGCACCGGACCACGCTGCCCAGTGGCGTCGACGCCTGGCTCGTGACCCGTTACGCCGATGCCCGGAAGGCGCTGGCCGATCCCCGGCTCTCCAAGAACCCCCAGCGGCACAGCGCGGCGGCCCACGCAAAGGGCAAGGTGGGCATTCCCGGCGAACAACGTGCAGATCTGATGACACATCTGCTCAACATCGACCCTCCCGACCACACCCGGCTGCGACGCCTGGTCTCCAAGGCGTTCACCCCGCGCCGGGTGGCCGCGTTCACCCCTCGCGTGCAGACCCTCACCGATCAGCTCATCGACACCTTCGAGGAAAGGGGAGAGGCAGACCTCATCCATGAGTTCGCCTTCCCTCTCCCTATCTATGCGATCTGCGATCTGCTCGGGGTGCCGCGCGAGGACCAGGACGACTTCCGGGACTGGGCCGGCGCGATGATCCGGCATGGCGGAGGCCCGCGTGGCGGGGTGGCCCGCGCCGTGAAGAGGATCCGCGCGTATCTCGGCGAGCTGATCCACCGCAAGCGCCTGGAGCTTGGGGAGCGGAGGGAAGAAGAGGACGGGGAGGATCTGATCTCGGGGCTGATCCGGGCCAGCGACCACGGTGAGCACCTCACCGAGAACGAGGCCGCGGCCATGGCCTTCATCCTCTTGTTCGCCGGCTTCGAGACCACCGTCAACCTCATCGGCAACGGGGTCTACGCACTCCTGCGCCATCCGGAGCAGCGCACCGTCATGCGGCGGGCCCTGGAAGACGGGGACGAGCGGCTGCTGGCCGCCGGGGTCGAGGAGCTGCTGCGCTACGACGGGCCCGTGGAGATCGCCACCTGGCGGTTCGCCATCGAGCCGCTCACCCTCGCGGGGCAGCGCATCGCCGAAGGGGAGCCGGTGCTGGTGGTGCTCGCCGCGGCCGACCGGGACCCCGAACGGTTCGCGGAGCCCGATGTCCTCGACCTCACCCGCCGCGACAACCAGCACCTCGGCTACGGCCACGGCATCCACTACTGCCTCGGCGCCCCGCTCGCCCGGCTGGAGGCGCAGACCGCGATCGCCACCCTGCTGCGGCGCCTGCCCGGACTGCGGCTCGCGGCGGATCCGGAGGATCTGCGGTGGCGCGGCGGGCTCATCATGCGCGGGCTGCGCACGCTCCCGGTGACCTGGAATTCCGCGGACCGCTGAGGCGTCCAAGCCCCGTACGTACGGACATTGGTGACGAATGATCAGTCGTGTGACCTCGGCGTGACCTGGGATACATCGGCTTGTGATGATCGAGTGCCCTCGCTATGTTCACCGGCAACCGAGTTCGCCATAGAGAGGGCAATCGCATGCGTTCCGGTAATGGTCGACACCGTCGCCCCCGTCAGGCTCCGGCCATCATCGTCGCGGCGGGGGTCACGGGGGCGAGCATCGCCCTGCCCCTCTTCGGGGCCTCCGGCGCCCAGGCCGCCGACACCGCCACCTGGGATCAGGTCGCCGAGTGCGAGAGCGGTGGCATGTGGAGCGCCAACGAGGGCAACGGCTTCTACGGCGGACTGCAGCTGACCCTCGACATGTGGAAGGACTACGGCGGCACGGAGTACGCCCCGCGCCCCGACCTGGCCAGCCGCTCCCAGCAGATATCCGTCGCCCAGTCGATCCTCGGCGACCGCGGCCCCGACGCCTGGCCGAGCTGCGCGCTGGGCGCCGGGCTCACCGACGGCGGCGGCGCCCCCGATGTGAACCCCGGCGGCACGGCCGCCCCGGATGCGGGGACGGGCCGGGGCGAGGCGGGGGACCGGGGGCGGGACGGCTCCTCCTCGCCGGAGGCGGACCGTTCGGGAACGTCCGACAGGGCCGGTAAGCCGGATTCGTCCGGATCGACCGAGGGGCCGGAGGCCCCTCGCACCTCCAAGTCCCCCGACGGGCTGGACGGCTCGGCGTCGGACACCCCGACGCCGGACGGTTCGGCCTCGGATGACCCGGCGTCGGACGGCTCGGGCGACTCGGCATCGGGCGGCTCGAAGGGGTCCTCGGCGGATCCCTCCGCCGACCCCTCGCCCTCCGGCCGCCACCGCGGCGCCCCGGACGCCGGGGAGCGGGGCGAGGGCGGCGATGCGGCGGACGGGCAGCCCTCCGGGCGCCACGCTTCGCGCGACGCCGCGGACCGCGACCAGAGCCCCACGGACGACGCTTACACCGTTCGCCCCGGTGACAATCTGTCAGGGATTGCCGAGGACCGGAATGTGTCCCGAGGTTGGGAAGGGCTCTACGAGAGCAACGAGGAGCTCATCGGAATCGACCCCGACCTGATCATCCCTGGTCAGCGACTTGACCTCGCCATCAGGGAGCAGTGATTCGGGGGGAATTGCCCGATCTGGTTCCGATGAGACATACATCTCGTCACAATTTCCGGGCCGCACCTCCTGTCCGATCTCTCCTCACCCGGCCCTACCTGCGCCGATGTGGGCCGGGTGAGATCAATTACAACCCCATTCGCTGCCATTGGGGTGTTTGAACGTTCTCGGGAGGTGTGTTTAACGTCTTTCCGCTCGCCACCGCGAGCACCGTCGATCGTCACGCCGAATCCTGCCGGCGGTCGGGGGGAATCCGACGCGTCAGCGCCGAAGGCAGGAGCGGGGGACCCAAGGTAGGTGCCGAGTGGCCTGTGGACACGGGCTCGTCGGCTAGGGGTGAAGCCGGGAGCGACCATCGCGACCGGCCGGGCAACTCACGTCCGAACCCGACAGCTCACCTCGTAGGCGTCGGTGAGGAAACGAACCAACGATGCTGAAGTCCAACGGGAAGCACCGCCGTCCCTCCAAGGCCACCCGTATCGCCGCGCTCACCGGTCTCGCCGGTGCCGCCGTGGCGGCGCCCCTCATCGGGGCGACCTCCGCCTCCGCGGCCACCAGCTCCCAGTGGGACCAGGTCGCGCAGTGCGAGGCCGGTGGCAACTGGTCGATCAACACCGGCAACGGCTACTACGGCGGCCTGCAGTTCTCGAGCTCCACCTGGGCCGCGTACGGCGGCACCGCCTACGCGCCCACCGCGGACAAGGCCAGCAAGAGCCAGCAGATCCAGATAGCCGAGAAGGTCCTCGGCAGCCAGGGCAAGGGTGCCTGGCCGGTCTGCGGCAAGGGTCTGACCTCCGGCGGCAGCCCGTCCGCCCCCTCCGCCCCCTCCGCGCCCTCCGGTTCGCAGGACCAGCCGTCGGCCTCCACCAAGTCGGCCCCGGCCGCCCAGCCTGCCCAGCCGAAGGCGCAGCCGCACTCCGCGCCCGAGCGCGCCGCGCGTGAGCAGACCCGTGGCCCGATCAAGAAGGGTGACGGCGAGTACAAGGTCAAGTCCGGCGACACCCTCGGCACGATCGCCAAGGAGCACCACGTCAAGGGCGGCTGGAAGAAGCTCTTCAAGCTGAACGACGACATCGTGGAGAAGGCCGACCTGATCTACCCGGGCCAGAAGCTCCACCTCGGCTGAGCCACGGTGAGCACCTGAGAGTCGAGCCCCGGTCGGGCGTGCCGCCCCTATGGCGCGCCCCACCGGGGCTCCCGCATTTCCCGATTGACCAGAAATCTGGATATGTGATGCAGAATATGGCTTTTTATGTCACGCCCCCGTCTCGCGGGGCGGGCGAACGCGGGGTGCAGCCCTCCCGGCCCGTTAGGCTCGTGCTGCTACCGCAGACCCATACGAAGGAGAACCTCGTGCCGTCCATCGACGTCGTCGTAGCTCGCGAGATCCTCGACTCGCGAGGCAACCCCACGGTCGAGGTCGAGGTTGGCCTCGACGACGGCAGCACCGGCCGTGCCGCCGTTCCGTCCGGCGCCTCCACCGGCGCCTTCGAGGCCCTCGAGCTCCGTGACGGCGACAAGAACCGCTACAACGGCAAGGGCGTGGAGAAGGCCGTCCTCGCCGTCATCGAGCAGATCGGCCCCGAGCTGGTCGGCTACGACGCCACCGAGCAGCGCCTGATCGACCAGGCGATGTTCGACCTGGACGCCACCCCGGACAAGTCCTCGCTCGGCGCCAACGCCATCCTCGGTGTCTCCCTCGCGGTCGCGCACGCCGCCTCCGAGGCGTCCGACCTCCCGCTCTTCCGTTACCTCGGCGGGCCGAACGCGCATCTGCTGCCGGTCCCGATGATGAACATCCTCAACGGCGGATCGCACGCCGACTCCAATGTGGACATCCAGGAGTTCATGATCGCGCCGATCGGCGCGGAGTCCTTCTCCGAGGCCGTGCGCTGGGGCGCCGAGGTCTACCACACCCTGAAGTCCGTGCTGAAGGAGCGCGGCCTGTCCACCGGCCTCGGCGACGAGGGCGGCTTCGCGCCGAACCTCGGCTCCAACCGTGAGGCCCTCGACCTGATCCTCGAGGCGATCAAGAAGGCCGGCTACCAGCCGGGCCAGGACATCGCGCTCGCGCTGGACGTCGCCGCCTCCGAGTTCTACAAGGACGGGTCGTACGAGTTCGAGGGCAAGTCCCGCACCGCCGCCGAGATGACCTCGTACTACGCCGAGCTGGTCGACGCGTACCCGCTGGTCTCCATCGAGGACCCGCTGAACGAGGAGGACTGGGACGGCTGGAAGACCATCACCGAGCAGCTCGGCGACAAGGTCCAGCTGGTCGGCGACGACCTCTTCGTCACCAACCCCGAGCGGCTCTCCCGCGGTATCGACAGCGACACCGCCAACGCCCTGCTGGTCAAGGTCAACCAGATCGGCTCGCTGACCGAGACCCTGGACGCCGTCGAGCTGGCCCAGCGCAGCGGCTACAAGTGCATGATGTCGCACCGCTCCGGTGAGACCGAGGACGTCACCATCGCCGACCTGGCCGTCGCCACCAACTGCGGCCAGATCAAGACCGGCGCCCCGGCCCGCTCCGAGCGGGTGGCCAAGTACAACCAGCTGCTGCGCATCGAGGAGATCCTCGACGACGCCGCGGTGTACGCGGGCCGCTCGGCCTTCCCGCGCTTCAAGGGCTGACCTGCGTACGTCCCCACGTAGCAGACACGTCTGACACCCGTCCCCGGCCGCGGTCCCGTACCGTGACCGGGGACGGCGTTACGCGTCACTCAAGCGAAGTCATCTCCGGGGAGGCGACGTGCCGGCGGATCGCGAACGGTTCTCCACCGCGACCAGGCTCAAGGCGCTCGGCGAGCATGCCGCCGCCCGGGTCTACCGGGTGCGGACCAAGCGCCGCCGGGGCCGGCTGACCGGCCGCGCGGCCCTGCTCGCGCTGGTCGTCTGCTCCCTCGTGGTGGCGCTCGCCTACCCGATGCGGCAGTACATCTCCCAGCGCTCCGACATCGCCGAGCAGCGGAGCGAGGCCCAGCGGGCCCGCGAGGACGTGAAGAAGCTGCGGGAGCGGAAGGCCCGGCTGCGCGACCCCGCCTACACCGAGCAACAGGCCCGGGAGCGGCTGCACTTCCTGATGCCGGGGGAGACCGGCTACAGCGTGGTGGACGGCAGCGGCGCCAGCGAGCGCTCCACCGACCAGGGCGCGGCCGGCCGCCCCTGGTACTCCAACCTCTGGGACGCCGTGGACACGGCGGACGCGGCGGGGGCGGGCAGCGCGCGCCGCTGAGGCGCCGCGCTCCGGCCGTCGGTCGCACCCGGTGTTCGAATCGAAACGAAGAAGAAGAACTTTCCCACTCATGGATACGCCCCCGCCCCAGACGGAGCCCACCGCGCCCACCGACGCGGACATTCACGCCGTACGGGAGCAGCTGAGCCGTGTGCCCCGGGGCCTGCGTGCGATCGCGCACCGCTGCCCCTGCGGCAATCCGGACGTCGTGGAGACCGCGCCGCGGCTCGAGGACGGTACGCCCTTCCCCACCCTCTACTACCTGACCTGTCCGCGTGCCGCGTCCGCGATCGGCACGCTGGAGGCCGAGGGCGTGATGAAGGAGATGACGGCCCGGCTGGCCACCGACCCCGAGCTCGCCGCCGCCTACCGCGCCGCCCACGAGGACTACATCGCGCGCCGCGACGCGATCGAGGTGCTCCAGGGCTTCCCCAGCGCGGGCGGGATGCCGGACCGGGTGAAGTGCCTGCACGTCCTGGTCGCCCACGCCCTCGCGGCCGGACCCGGGGTCAATCCGCTCGGGGACGAGGCGCTGGCGATGCTGCCGGAGTGGTGGCGCAAGGGCCCGTGTGTGAGCCCCTGCGGGGCCGAGGACACGGGCCGGGAGGAGAGCGCATGACCCGCGTCGCCGCCGTGGACTGCGGCACCAATTCGATCCGGCTGCTGGTGGCGGACGCCGATCCGGCCACCGGGGAGCTGAGCGAGCTGGACCGCCGGATGAAGATCGTCCGGCTGGGCCAGGGCGTGGACCGTACGGGACGGCTCGCCCCCGAGGCCCTGGAGCGCACCTTCGCCGCCTGCCGCGAGTACGCGGAGGTGATCCGGGAGCTGGGCGCCGAGCGCATCCGCTTCGTGGCCACCTCCGCCTCCCGGGACGCCGAGAACCGCGAGGAGTTCGTGCGCGGGGTCGTGGAGATCCTGGGCGTGGAACCCGAGGTGATCACCGGGGACCAGGAGGCGGAGTTCTCCTTCACCGGGTCCACCAAGGAGCTCATGGGCCGTGATCATGTGGCCGGGCCGTATCTGGTGGTGGACATCGGCGGCGGTTCGACGGAGTTCGTCGAGGGCGGCGAGGGGGTGCGGGCGGCCCGCAGTGTGGACATCGGCTGCGTCCGGCTGACCGAGCGCCATCTGGTGGTCGACGGTGAGATCACCGACCCCCCGACGGAGGATCAGCTCGCCGCCATGAAGGGCGATGTGGACGCGGCGCTGGACCTCGCCGAAGCGACCGTGCCGCTCACCCGCGCCTGCCGTCCCGCGGACGGCCACGCGCTGGTCGGGCTGGCCGGTTCGGTCACCACCGTGGCCGGGATCGCGCTGGGTCTTGAGGAGTACGACCCCTCCGCGATCCATCACTCGCGGATCACCGTCGACCAGGTCCGCGAGATCACCGCGAAGCTGCTCGGCTCCACCCACGCCGAGCGGGCGGAGATTCCGGTGATGCATCCGGGGCGGGTCGATGTGATCGGCGCGGGGGCGGTCATCCTGCTTTCGATCATGGAAAGGACCGGCGCCCAGGAGGTCGTGGTGAGCGAGCATGACATCCTCGACGGCATCGCCTGGAGCATCGCCTGAGCGGGCGGAACAACGTATGAGCGGCCACGGAACCCCCTTCGGGGGCCTTCCGTGAACCGCCTCCGAGAAAGTTCGTGAAACTCTTCACATGAAAAAGGCGCCTGGTGGCCGACCGATGCGGCCCTCCGGGGCGGTTTCGGTGGCCGGGCCCCGTCACTGACCGGATGGTGAGGTGTCAGAGGGGTGTCGCGGGCATCGGTGCGGACCGTCTGGTCTACTCCCGAGTTCAACCACAAGCCCTGCTCAGAGGGGTAGGGAACGTGTCGATCCGCCTCATGGTTCCCCCCTGCGGATATGGCATCCGTCACGGGAGCGGCGGAGTGTAGCAGATACCGCCACCATGCTTGTGAAGGGGCTCACGAGGTCCCCCTCGGGAGGTGCTGGATACTCGAAACATGAGCACCACGGAGCGTCCCAGGATCCTCGTTGTAGGCGGTGGGTACGTAGGCCTGTACGCGGCACGCCGCATCCTCAAGAAGATGCGGTACGGCGAGGCGACCGTCACGGTCGTCGACCCTCGCTCGTACATGACGTACCAGCCCTTCCTCCCCGAAGCTGCGGCCGGCAGCATCTCCCCGCGCCACGTCGTGGTTCCGCTGCGGCGCGTGCTCCCCAAGGCGGAGGTCCTCACCGGCCGAGTGTCGACCATCGACCAGGACCGCAAGGTCGCCGTCATCCAGCCGCTCGTCGGCGAGACGTACGAGCTGCCCTTCGACTACCTGGTCGTCGCCCTCGGCGCGGTCTCCCGCACCTTCCCGATCCCCGGTCTCGCGGAGAACGGCATCGGTATGAAGGGCATAGAGGAGGCCATCGGCCTGCGCAACCACGTCCTCGAGCAGCTCGACAAGGCCGACTCCACCACGGACGAGGAGATCCGCCGCAAGGCGCTCACCTTCGTCTTCGTCGGCGGTGGCTTCGCCGGCGCGGAGACCATCGGCGAGATCGAGGACATGGCCCGTGACGCGGCCAAGTACTACCCGAACGTGAAGCGCGAGGACATGCGCTTCGTCCTCGTCGACGCCGCCGACAAGATCCTCCCGGAGGTCGGCCCGAAGCTCGGCCAGTGGGGTCTGGAGCACCTGCAGAAGCGCGGTGTCGAGGTCTACCTCAAGACCTCGATGGACTCCTGCATCGACGGCCATGTCGTCCTCAAGAACGGCCTCGAGGTCGACTCCAACACCATCGTGTGGACCGCCGGCGTCAAGCCCAACCCGGCGCTGGCCCGCTTCGGCCTCCCGCTCGGCCCGCGCGGCCATGTGGACACCGCCCCGACCCTCCAGGTCCAGGGCACCGACTACGTCTGGGCCGCCGGCGACAACGCCCAGGTCCCGGACCTCGCCGTCGGCGAGGGCGCCTGGTGCCCGCCGAACGCCCAGCACGCGCTGCGCCAGGCCAAGGTCCTCGGTGACAACGTGATCTCCGGTATGCGGGGCTTCCCGCAGCAGGACTACAAGCACGCCAACAAGGGCGCCGTCGCGGGCCTGGGCCTCCACAAGGGCGTCGCGATGATCGTCTTCGGCAAGATGAAGATCAAGCTGAAGGGTCGTCTCGCCTGGTACATGCACCGTGGCTACCACGGCATGGCCATGCCGACCTTCAACCGCAAGATCCGGGTGATCGCCGACTGGACGCTGGGGATGTTCCTCAAGCGCGAGGTCGTCTCGCTCGGCGCCATCGAGAACCCCCGCGAGGAGTTCTACGAGGCCGCCTCCCCGGTCAGCGCCGCCGCCGCGGCCAAGCCGTCGGCACCGGCCGAGAAGGCCAAGGCGTCCTGACCTCCGGGCCGGACCCGCACATCTGACGCCGAGGGCGTCCGCCATCCGTGGGGCGGACGCCCTTTCGTCTGCCCGCCGGCGGCCCGCCTTTTGAAGCTGTTTTGCCAATTCCAGACGTGTCGGCGGGACTGAACGGCGGGTTCCATGGTGTTTACGTGGTGAGTGAATCTTCTTGACTCGCCATCACGGAGGTGTGACATGTCCGACGCCGCTGGGCGGATCGCCACCCTGGCCACGGAGGTGCTGGGAGAGCCGCTCCCGATCCGCGTCCGCGCCTGGGACCACAGCGAGACCGGCCCGCCCGGCGCCCCCACCCTGGTCATCCGCCGCCGCCGCGCGCTGCGCCGGCTGCTGTGGCGGCCGGGCGAGCTGGGCCTGGCCCGCGCCTGGGTCGCCGGAGACCTGGATGTCGAGGGCGATCTGTACGACGCCCTGGAGCGCCTGTCCGGGCTGCTGTGGGAGCGCGGCCCCGCCACCGCGCCGCGGTCCCGGCTCAGCACCGGCATCCAGGCGCTGCGCGACCCCGCGCTGCGCACCGCCGCCCGGAAGCTGATCGCGCTCGCCGGGCCCGGGCTGCCGCCGCCCCCGCCCCGCGAGGAGGCGCGGACCAGCTTCGGCCCGCTGCACTCCCTGCGCCGCGACAAGAAGGCCATCAGCCACCACTACGACGTCGGCAACGACTTCTACGAGCTGGTGCTCGGCCCCTCGATGGTCTACTCCTGCGCCTACTGGGACAGCCCGGATGCGGCGCTCGAGGACGCCCAGCGCGCCAAGCTGGACCTCGTCTGCCGCAAGCTGGCCCTGCGGCCGGGCCAGCGGCTGCTGGACGTGGGGTGCGGCTGGGGCTCGATGGTGCTGCACGCGGCCCGCGAGTACGGGGTGCGCGCCGTCGGCGTCACGCTCTCCGAGGAGCAGGCGGCGTACGCCCGTAAGCGCATCGCGGACGCCGGGCTCACCGACCAGGTGGAGATCCGGGTCCAGGACTACCGCGAGGTCGCGGACGGGCCCTACGACGCCATCTCCTCCATCGGCATGG
Source organism: Streptomyces sp. AgN23 (assembly GCF_001598115.1). NCBI lineage: Bacteria > Bacillati > Actinomycetota > Actinomycetes > Kitasatosporales > Streptomycetaceae > Streptomyces > Streptomyces sp. AgN23. Next base: position 4,651,872 of record NZ_CP007153.1, on the reverse strand, counting down.
CCGAGCATGTGGGCTCCGTGCGCTACGCCGAGTACACCGCCATCCTGCACCGGCTGCTGCGGCCCGGCGGGCGGGTGCTGAACCACCAGATCGCCCGGCGCCCCCAGCCGGAGGAAGAGGCGTACCACGTGGACGAGTTCATCGACCGGTATGTCTTCCCCGACGGTGAGCTCGCCCCGGTCGGCCGGACCGTCACCCAGCTGGAGGAGGCGGACTTCGAGGTGCGCGATGTGGAGGCCATCCGTGAGCACTACGCGCTCACGCTGCGCAGCTGGGTCGCCAATCTGGAGCGGTCCTGGAGCCAGGCCGTGCGGCTGACCTCCCCGGGCCGGGCCCGGGTCTGGCGGCTCTACATGGCGGCCTCCGCCCTCTCCTTCGAACGCAACAAGATCGGGGTCAACCAGATCCTCGCCGTCCGCACCCCCGAGAGCGGGACCTCGGGGCTGCCGTTGCGCGCCCGCGACTGGCGCGGGTGAAACGCGGACGTCCCCGCCCGCCCCGCGGAGGGGGCGGACGGGGACGTCCGGTAGCGGTTGGCCGATCGGCTCGCCGCTATTCGGCCTTGATGGCCATCAGCATGTTGAGCTTGGAGGCCCGCCGGGCCGGCCACAGCGCGGCGATCACGCCGACCAGCGCGGCCATCAGCAGGAACAGACTCATCCGGGCCCACGGCAGCACCAGCTCGTAGGTCGGCAGCTCGGACGCGATCAGCTCACCGGCCGCCCAGCCGAAGAAGACGCCCAGGCCGATGCCGAGCACCCCGCCGAAGAGCGAGATGACCAGGGACTCCAGCCGCACCATCCGCTTGATGCCGGGCCGGTCCAGGCCGATCGCCCGCAGCATGCCGATCTCCTTGGACCGCTCGAAGACCGACATCGCCAGGGTGTTGATGACCCCGAGCACCGCGACGATCACGGCCATGCCGAGCAGCCCGTAGAGCATGTTCAGCATCAGGGTGAAGGCCTTGGCGATCTCGTCCGAGAGGTCCTGCTTGTTCTGGATCTTGATCGCGGGGTTGTCGCCGAGCGTCTTCTTCAGCAGGTCCTGGGTGTCCTGCGTGGCGCCGCCCTTGGTCTTCAGCATCACCTGGAAGTCGGCGACGGTCGTCATATGCGGGGTGACCGTGGCGCTGTCGAGCATGACGCCGCGGACCATCTGGTTGCCCTCGTAGACACCGCCCACGGTCAGCCGGCCGTTGCTGCCGTCCTCGTAGGTCACGGGGATGGTGGAGCCGACCTTCCAGTGGTTCTTGTCGGCGATCTTGTCGTCGACGAGGACCTTGGTGCCCCCGAGCGCCCCGAAGGAGCCCTCGGTGAAGTCCACGTTCACCAGTTCCTTGATGGCCTTGGGGTCGACGCCCATCAGGGTGTCGGTGTCACCGGCGACCCGGGCCGGGGAGGAGCGCAGCGGGCTGATCGCGCTGACCTCGGGCACCTTGGCCAGGGTCTTGGCCACCTCCGGCGACAGCGGCCGCGAGCCGTCCCCGCCCATGCTGACCACGTAGTCGGACTTCAGTCCGTCGGCGGCCATGTTGTTGATGCCCTTCTGCATGCTCCCCGCGATCACCGTCATACCGGTGATCAGAGTGAGGCCGACCATCAGGGCGGAGGCGGTGGCGGCGGTACGGCGCGGGTTGCGCACCGCGTTCTGCCGGGCCAGCTTGCCGGGCATCCCGAAGATCCGCAGCACCGGGGAGGCGGCCGCGATCAGCGGCCGGGACAGCAGCGGGGTGAGGACGAAGACGCCGATCACCAGGACGGCCGCGCCGAATGCCATCGGGCCCTGGCCGTCGCTGCCGCCCATGCCCGCACCGGCCACCACCAGGGCGATACCGGCCGCGGCGAGGATCGAGCCGATGGAGTTGCGGACCACCAGACCACGGGTGGTCGGCGCGGCGTGCACGCTGTTCATCGCGGCGACCGGCGGGATCTTGGCGGCGCGGCGGCCGGGCAGCCAGGCGGAGAGCACGGTCACCACGACGCCCACGAGCACCGAGACCAAGACGGTGGTCGGCGCGACGATGAGCGGACCGTCCGGGACGCTGGCCCCGGTGGAGTTGAGCACCGAGCGCAGCAGGGCGCCGATGCCGACACCGGCCGCGAGGCCCACCACGGCCGCGACGGCGCCCACGAAGGTGGCCTCCATCAGCACCGACCGGGTCACCTGACGGCGGGTCGCACCCACCGCGCGCATCAGGGCGAGCTCCTTGGTGCGCTGGGCGACCAGCATGGAGAAGGTGTTGACGATGATGAAGATGCCGACGAAGAGCGCGATCCCGGCGAACACCAGCATCGCGGTCTGCATGCTGCTCATGCCCTCTTCGATCGCCTTGGCCTGGTCCTTGGCGAGCTTCTTGCCGGTGGTGGCCTTGGCCTGCTCGGGCAGGACCTTGTCGAGCGCGGACTTCAGCGTCGCCTGCGAGGTGCCCGCGGCGGCCTTCACGTCGATCTCGTCGAACTGCCCGGGCTTGGCGAACAGCTTCTGGGCGGTGACCGTGTCGTAGAGCGCGAGGGTGCCGCCGGCCGCGACATTGCCGTCGTCGGTGGTGAAGACGCCGACGACCTTCTCGGTGCGCACCGGGCCGTCGACGGAGACCCGGATGGAGTCCCCGGCCTTGTACTTGCCGCGCTCGGCGGTCTTGGAGTCGAGCGCGATCTCACCCGCGGCCTTGGGGGCGCGGCCCTCGGTCATCGTGTACCGGGGGTCCTTGCCGTCGGCCCCCGGGTAGTAGTTGCCACCGCGGTTGGAGAAGCCGCCGCCGAGCAGGTCGCCCTTCTTGTCGGCGAGGGCGGAGTAGCCGTTCACGACCCCGTAGGCGGAGGCGGCGCCGGGCACCTTGGCCGCCTTGTCGAGCACCTGCTGGCTCAGCCGGGGGGCCTCACCGGGGTTCGCGGAGTCGTCGTCCTTCTTGTCCGGGCTGATGGCGACGTCGACGCCCTGGAAGCCCTTCTGGGAGCTCTTCTGGTAGGCGTCGGAGATGGTGTTGGTGAAGACCAGGGTGCCGGCGACGAAGGCCACGCCGAGCATCACGGCGAGCACGGTCATCAGCAACCGGGCCTTGTGCGCAAGCACATTGCGCAGGGCTGTACGGAGCATGAGTGTCAGTCCTGAGGGGTGGGGAGGGGAGTGCGAGGCGGCGTACGGATGTGGGGGCGCCTCGCGTCAGCTCGTACGGCCCTTGGCGTCGAACCGCTTCATACGGTCCAGGACCGAGTCGGCGGTGGGGTTGGGCAGGTCGTCCACGATGCGGCCGTCGGCGAGGAAGACGACGCGGTCGGCGTAGGACGCGGCGACCGGGTCGTGAGTCACCATCACGATCGTCTGGCCCATCTCCCGCACCGAGTTGCGGAGGAAGCCCAGGACCTCGGCGCCGGAGCGGGAGTCCAGGTTTCCGGTCGGCTCGTCGGCGAAGATGATCTCCGGCTGGCCGGCCAGGGCGCGGGCCACCGCCACGCGCTGCTGCTGACCACCCGACAGCTGGTTGGGCCGGTGCTTGAGCCGGCCGGCCAGGCCGACCGTGGCCACGACCCGGTCCAGCCACGCGGAGTCGGCCTTGCGACCGGCGATGTCCATCGGGAGGGTGATGTTCTCCAGCGCGTTCAGCGTCGGCAGCAGGTTGAACGCCTGGAAGATGAAGCCGATCTTGTCGCGGCGCAGCTGGGTGAGCTTCTTGTCCTTGAGCGTGGTCAGTTCGACGTCGCCGATCCGGGCCGAGCCGCTGGAGATCGTGTCGAGACCCGCCATGCAGTGCATCAGCGTCGACTTGCCGGACCCAGAGGGGCCCATGATCGCGGTGAACTCCGCCTGACGGAACTCGACCGAGACCGAGTCCAGGGCGATGACCTGGGTCTCGCCCTCGCCGTAGACCTTGGAGAGATCGGTGGCCCGGGCGGCCGCCGCTGAGGTGCGGTGGGCGGTTTCGACGCCGAAGGGGGTGGTGGTCACGGTGGATGACTCCTGTCGTGCTCTACGGGAGTGGGCGGGACGTCACTCCATGGTTCCGGTTGTGAAGGGGGACGGGATCAGCCCGTGCTCCCGTTCTGCGGGGGGTCTCGCGATGTAGGTGGTGGTGGCGGAGTCCTCCTTGAGGAGGAGAAGACGCCCGGGGCGGGGCGTCGAGATTGCGTCAATCCCCAGTTGATGGCGGTTCAGGGCATATCGGCAGGTCCAATGGCCGTCGGCATCTTCGGGTACCCCGCCCCGCTGCTGATGCACCCTCAGTTGCCAATAAAATAAGACAACCTCGGTCCGAGGATTCACTGTGCGGGGGCATGTCCCCGGATAGGCTCGTGCTGCTCTCTTCCAGGGGAGGGTCGTATGCGCTCCGTACGGCCCAGGGGGAACCGCCGCCCGGATGGTGGAATGCAGACACGGCGAGCTTAAACCTCGCTGCCCCTCGCGGGCGTACCGGTTCAAGTCCGGTTCCGGGCACCTTCAGATCCGGTGGGCGCACTCAGCGTGTGTGGATGGTCGCCCAATGTGCGTGCGCGGGGCCCGCAGGGGCCTCGCGCGGTCTCTCCCTGCGTGAAAAGATCCTCCTTGGGCACTAGGGTGCTTTCTTTGCTTACCTATTACTCTTAAGTCAAGGTCGCGCCCGGCGGCCATGGAGGAGTGAGATGAGGAGCAGCAACCCGGTCTTCTCGCGACGGGGGTTCAGCCGCAGCGGCGGCTACGCCGGTTTCGGCGCGGCGCCGCAGGCCGGGAGCCCCGTCGCCGGTCAGGGCAATCCGTACGCGCAGACACAGGCGCCCACGAACCCCTATGCGGCGGGCGACCAGCAGAATCTGACCCCCGAGCAGCTGCAGCAGCTGTACGGCGCGCCGCCGGCGGGCCCGCTGCAGACCGGCCGGATGACGATGGACGACGTCGTCATGCGCACCGGTATGACGCTCGGCACCGTCATCGTCGCCGCCGCGGCCGCGTGGATCGCGCAGCTTCCGGTGGGCGTGGGCTTCGGCGCCGCGCTCGTGGCGATGGTGCTCGGCCTCGTCCAGTCGTTCAAGCGCACGGCCTCGCCTGCGCTGATCATGGGTTACGCCCTCTTCGAGGGCCTCTTTCTCGGCGTCATCAGCCAGGTGTACAACGAGCGCTGGTCCGGCATCCCGATGCAGGCCGTGCTCGGCACGATGGCCGTGTTCGTCGGTGTGCTCGTCGCGTACAAGACCCGTCTCATCCGGGTGAACGCGCGATTCCAGCGCTTTGTGCTCGCCGCCGCCATCGGCTTCGTGTTGCTGATGGCGGTCAACCTGCTGTTCGCCGCCTTCGGCGGTGGGGACGGCCTCGGCTTCCGCAGCGGTGGCCTCGGCATCGTCTTCGGCCTCGTCGGTGTCGTGCTCGGCGCGGCGTTCCTGGCGATGGACTTCAAGCAGATCGAGGACGGCGTCCGGTACGGCGCTCCGCGCGAGGAGTCCTGGCTGGCGGCGTTCGGGCTGACGCTCTCGCTGGTGTGGATCTACCTGGAGCTGCTCCGGCTGATCTCGATCTTCAGGGACTAGCGCCCGGTGGTGCGGGCCCTGTCCGCACCACCCGCTCGAACCCGCACCACCTGAAAGGGCCCGCGGAGGCGATGACCTCCGCGGGCCCTTCTTCCTGTGCGGCTTAAGCCGCCCGGTTCGGTGGGTCTGTCATACACGCTTCTGCCTCCGGGCAGCGGCTACAGCAGCTTGCGCGCCGCACGCCTCAAGTCGTGTTCATGGATGATGGCCTTCGCGTGGCCGTAAGCGAGCTGGTGCTCGCCGCGCAACCAGCTGACCTTCTCCTCGAAGCGGAAGAAAGCGGGGCCATCGTCGACCGTGCGCAGCCAGTCGGCAACTTCACGGCCCGTGCACTGGGGGATGCGGGAGAGTAGGTTCCGGTGAGTCTCGTCGGAGAAGATTTGGGACATCGGCGCCTCCGGACGCTTCCATGCCGGCCCCCGGGTCCATGGCCCGGGTTTCCTTCAGCTCACCGTGCCTGAGTGTTCGCCTGTTGGCAACAGTCCCTCAGTGGCGCATACGCTCGGAGCGTGGATGATGCGACCTCCCTCCTGACCGCCGTCGACCGGCTCGCCGACCGGCTGCGGGCCCTTCCGCAGTCCCGGCTGCGCGCGGGCGCGGCGGCCGAAGGACTGGCGCTGGCCAGGGAATTGTCGGCGCGTGCACAGCGTCTGGAGGAGCCGGGAACCCCGCCGCGGATCATGCCGGACGCGGGGCTGTTCGCGGTCGCCGACCAGGTCGCGGTGGCCGGACATGACTTGGTGCATGCGCTGGAGCGTGCGCCGGGCGGCTTCGGGGGCGGCCGGGCGGCGCAGGGGGTCACCGAGGCGGTGGCGCTCGTGGTGGAGACGGCCGGGCGCTGCGGGGTCTGAGGGCGCCGGTCGCCGAGGCTTACCGCGGGTTCGTACCGGGGCTTACCGCGGGTTCGTACCGGGGCTCACAGCGAGGCGATGACGCGGTCGGCAAGGACGTACACATTGTCCTCGCCGCAACCGAACGTGAGCGCATACGCACCGGAGACGCCCGAGCCGCCGAGTAGCACCGGGGTGGTGCCCTCGCGCAGCGCGTCCGCCAGCCGCTCGGCCGTCTCCCGGTGCCCAGGGGTCATGCAGATCGTGGTGCCGTCGACGAAGACATAGACATCGAGGGTGCCGAGGGGCCCGGGGCGCACATCGGACAGCGGGGTGCGGGCGTCGGCCAGCTCGGTGATCCGGGTCACCGTACGGTCGTGGTCGGCCACGGGTGACGACGGGGAGAAGTCGGGGTGGGACGGATGGCGCCGGCGGGCCGCCGCGAGCTCGGCCGACTCCCGGGGCTCGGCCGCCGGCTCCGGCTCGACGCCCAGCTCCAGCTCCACTTCGGCCTCGACCTCGGGCTCCTGGTCCCCGGTGGAGTCCAGCGCCTCGGGACCCAGCGCGTCCAGGCCGAGCAGCGGTTCGAGCCCGGCCAGATCGGCCTGGCGGGGCACGAAGAGCTGCGCGTCCTGGACGGAGTCCTCGCCGTACCCGCCGGGCCCGCCCAGCAGCGAGTGGGCGTCGGCCGTTCCGGCGGAGTCCCTGGCCTCCTGGGCGGCCCAGAAGGCCCGCGCCTCGGCCAGCTCGCGCTCCCGCTCCTCGGCGAGCGCCTCGGCGACGGCCGCGCGTATCTCGGCGGCTGGGGTGGCGCGGGGGGCGGGCACCGTCGCGCCGTTCTCCTCGCCGCCCCTGGCCGCCTGGGCGCCGACGGCGACGGTGGCCGCGAGCTCGGCGCGCAGCTCACAGATCTGCCGGCGCATACCGCGGGCGGTGTGCAGGGCGGCCGCCCCTACGGCCGTGGCGGTCACCGCGGCCAGGAGGAGGGCAAGAGTCGTGGGGCTCACTGACGTACTCCCGGTTGGCTGTTGATCCCCCGAATTCCTACCTCAGCTTGAGGCTTATCGCCTCTCGACGTCAGTGCATACCATCACCAAATGGACGGAATTCGGTACCGGACGGGCCTTTGGTCACCCGTGCTGAGCTGGGCAGACGGCTCTCCCCCAGGACCTTTGTCACATCCTGGGGGAGATTCGGTCACGGCTCGATCGAACCCAGTGTCCCAGGCGCGGGGCGGCTCGGCGCCTCGGTCCGGTCCGGATCGGTCCAGCGGCTCGGCCGGGCTCGGTCGCCCGGCTCAGCCCGGCTCAGCTCAGGCGCTCGATGACCATCGCCATGCCCTGGCCGCCGCCGACGCACATGGTCTCCAGGCCGAACTGCTTGTCGTGGAACTGCAGCGAATTGATCAGCGTGCCGGTGATCCGGGCGCCGGTCATGCCGAAGGGGTGGCCCACGGCGATGGCGCCGCCGTTGACGTTGAGCCGGTCCAGGTCGATGCCCAGATCGCGGTAGGACGGGATGACCTGCGCGGCGAACGCCTCGTTGATCTCCACCAGGTCGATGTCGCCGATCGACATCCCGGCGCGAGCCAGCGCCTGCTTGGACGCCTCGACCGGTCCGTACCCCATGATCTCGGGGGAGAGGCCGGAGACGCCGGTCGACACGATCCGGGCCAGCGGGGTCACGCCCAGCTCCCGCGCCTTGGTGTCGGACATGATCACCAGCGCCGCGGCGCCGTCGTTGAGCGGGCAGCAGTTGCCCGCGGTGATCCGGCCGTCGGGGCGGAAGACCGGCTTCAGGCCCTGCACGGCCTCCAGGGTGGTGCCCGCGCGGGGGCCGTCGTCCTGGCTGACGACCGTGCCGTCGGGGGTGGTCACCGGGGTGATCTCACGCTCCCAGAAGCCCTTCTGAATGGCTTCCTCGGCGAGGTTCTGGGACCGGACGCCGAACTCGTCCATGTCCTCGCGGGTGACGCCCTTGAGCCGGGCCAGGTTCTCGGCCGTCTGGCCCATCGCGATGTACGGGTCGGGCAGCAGGCCGTCCTCGCGAGGGTCGTGCCAGTCGGAGCCCCCCTGCTCGGCGCGCGTGGCCGTACGGGCCTCGGCCTCCTCGAACAGCGGGTTGTGGGTGTCCGGCAGCCCGTCCGAGGTGCCCTTCTTCGACCGCGAGACCATCTCGACGCCCGCCGAGATGAAGACGTCGCCCTCGCCCGCCTTGATGGCGTGCAGGGCCATGCGCGAGGTCTGGAGGGAGGAGGAGCAGTAGCGGGTGATCGTACAGCCGGGGAGGTGGTCCATCCCCATCTGCACGGCCACGATCCGCCCCAGGTTGTGCCCCTGCTCACCGCCCGGGAGTCCGCAGCCGAGCATCAGGTCGTCGATCTCGCGCGGATCGAGCTCGGGGACCTTGGCGAGCGCGGCCTGGATGATCTCGGCGGTGAGGTCGTCCGGGCGCAGATCTTTGAGCGATCCCTTGAAGGCGCGGCCGATGGGAGAACGGGCTGCAGAGACGATCACTGCTTCGGGCATCACGGCTCCATGGGGGCGGGGGTGAGGGTTGGGGCTCTGAGGGAAGTTACCTGCACGTATCGGCGGGGTCACGGGGTGCGGGCTGTGACGCGGAACTCTTTTTTCCAAGCGTACGCTCAGTGACCCCGGGTTCGCCCCGCTTACGGCGCCCTTCCCCCGCGCTCTACGGGCCCCCGACAGCCCCCTGGGCGCCGCGCCAGGCCCCCGGGCCCCGAACGCGGGCCGGGCGCCCGCTCCCCGGGCGACCGGATGACCGGACGGTCCCGGCGTCCCGCCCCTCCCGACTAGTACTTGATCCGATGCAACTAATCCATCAAGCGCTTTCCAGAGGGGTACCCCCCGGGCCACGGAAGCCGCCACCGCCCCGGCGGCAGGTCCGGCCCGCCACGGCCCGCTGTCCGGCGTCGGCCTCGGGCTCCGGTAGCGGGAGCCGCCATGGGCCCTCGCCCCTTCCGACCCGGCGGTCGGCGGTGAGGGCTCGGCTGGGCACTTGCGGCGCCGCTGCTCAATTGCGCCGAAGGCGCGAGACGAGACCCGGGCCCGGCCGGGCAGATCGGCCCGTCCTGGAGGGTTATGGCGGCCGGGCGCGGCCGCAGGGGCTGCTACCGGCCCGGCGGGCCTCCGGGCCTTCGGGCTCCGGGCCTTCGGGCTCCGGGCCTCCGGGCCTCCGGGCCTTCGGGCTCCGGGCCTCCGGGCCTCCGGGCCTCGGGCTCCGGGCCTCGGGCCTCGGGCCTCGGGCCACGGCCCCCGGGCCTCGGGCCACGGGCCTCCGGGCCCACGGGCCTCCGGGCCCACGGGCCTCCGGGCCCACGGGCCTCCGGGCCCACGGGCCTCCGGGCTTCCGGGCCCCGGGCCCCCGGCCCGCAGGCCCGGTGGGCTGGGCCCGCAGGCCCGACTGGAGCGGGGGCCACGGCCCGGGGCCACGGCACACGGCCCCGGCCGGGGTCAGCAGCCCGATGGGGACGAGGTGTCGGTGGAGCCGGACACGGCCGCCGGTTCCTTCGTCGCGGGCCGATGACGCCGCGACAGCCGAGCCCAGGGCCCCCGAGCCGCCGTGACCTCGGTGCCACCCTCCGCGGCCGCCTCGGCCGCCGCCGTGGCGACCGGCAGGATGCCCTCGTCGAGCGTCTCCGGCGCCTCCTCGGGCCACAGGCCCAGCGAGTCGCACAGGGTCGGCAGAACGGCCATCGAGGCCGTCGCGTACCCCTCCGCCGAGGGGTGGAAGTTGTCCGGGCCGAACAGCTCGCGCGGATTGGCCGCGAACTCGGGTCCCAGCAGATCGCCCAGCGAGACCGTACGCCCGCCCTGCTCCACCACCCCGATCGTCTGCGCGGCGGCCAGCTGTCGGCTCAGCCGCCGCGCGACCCAGCGCAGCGGCTGATAGACAGGCTCGATCGTGCCGAGGTCGGGACAGGTGCCCACCACCACCTCGCAGCCGCTCTCGCGCAGCCTGCGCACCGCGTCGGACAGCAGCCGCACCGACTTGGCGGGCGGCATCCGGCGGGTCACGTCATTGGCGCCGATCATGATCACGCACACATCGGGAAGCAGCTCCGCATCCTCCAGCACCAGCGTGACCTGGCGCTCCAGATCGCTGGACTGCGCCCCCGGCAGTGCTACGTTCCGCAGGTCCACCGGGCGCTCGGCGACCGCCGCGAGCCCCGAGGCGAGCAGCGCGCCCGGTGTCTGACTAGGGCGGTGGACGCCCTGTCCGGCGGCCGTGGAGTCGCCGAGAAAGGCCAGCCGCAGTGGGGGCTGGCCGGTCCTGCGGGCGAAGGCGAAGCCATATCGGCCGTCCGCGCGCGGCGGAGCATCGTCCGACCCGCCCACGACCCGCTTCGCATGGGACACCTCAGTGAGCAACAACACGGCGGTCACCCCACCCAGCAGCCCGATCCCGCCGCCCCCGTACGCCGCCGCGGCCGCGATCCGCCGCGCCACCCTCGCCCTCGACATCGACATGGGTCCAGCCCACCTCCGTCCGCACGCGTACGCGCTTCCTTCTCCTTTGTACGCCTCGCTAACAACTTGTTGCCCCGCACAGCCTTCCTCCCAACGCACGGGTCGCAGGGCGGGGGCGCGCAATAAGCTGACAGCACGGCGCCGCGATGGCGGCCGCCCCGACGCGGAGATCCCGCGGAACCGGACCAGGAGCAGGTGTGCAGTACTACGAATCGATGATTGAGCTGGTCGGCAACACCCCGCTGGTGAAGCTCAACACGGTGACCGAGGGCATCCGGGCAACCGTCCTGGCCAAGGTCGAATACTTCAATCCCGGCGGCTCGGTGAAGGACCGGATCGCCGTCCGGATGATCGAGGCAGCCGAGCGCTCCGGTGAGCTCAAGCCGGGCGGCACCATCGTCGAGCCGACGTCCGGCAACACGGGCGTGGGCCTCGCGATGGTCGCCCAGCGCAAGGGCTACAAGTGCATCTTCGTCTGCCCGGACAAGGTGTCCACGGACAAGATCAACGTGCTGCGGGCCTACGGCGCCGAGGTGGTGGTCTGCCCCACCGCCGTGGACCCCGAGCACCCCGACTCGTACTACAACGTCTCCGACCGGCTGGTCCGCGAGACGCCGGGGGCCTGGAAGCCCGACCAGTACAGCAACCCGAACAACCCGCTCTCCCACTACGAGTCCACCGGCCCCGAGCTGTGGGAACAGACGGAGGGGAAGATCACCCACTTCGTCGCGGGCGTCGGCACCGGCGGCACGATCTCGGGCACCGGCCGCTACCTGAAGGAGGCCAGCGAGGGGCGGGTCCAGGTGATCGGCGCCGACCCCGAGGGCTCGGTCTACTCCGGCGGCTCCGGCCGCCCGTATCTGATCGAGGGCGTCGGTGAGGACTTCTGGCCGACCGCCTACGACCAGACCGTCGCGGACGAGATCGTCGCGGTCTCCGACAAGGACGCCTTCCAGATGACGCGGCGGCTGGCCAAGGAGGAGGGGCTGCTGGTCGGCGGCTCCTGCGGAATGGCGGTCGTGGGCGCGCTGAGGGTCGCCGAGCGGCTCGGCCCGGACGATGTGGTGGTCGTGCTGCTGCCCGACAGCGGCCGTGGCTATCTGTCCAAGATCTTCAACGATGAGTGGATGGCCGACTACGGCTTCCTGGAGGAGGACGGCCCCTCGGTGCGCGTCGGCGACGTCCTTCAGGGCAAGCAGGGCGGACTGCCCTCGCTGGTCCATATGCACCCGGACGAGACGGTGGGCGAGGCCATCGACGTCCTGCGGGAGTACGGCGTCTCGCAGATGCCGATCGTGAAGCCGGGCGCCGGGCACCCGGATGTGATGGCCGCCGAGGTCATCGGTTCGGTGGTGGAACGCGAACTGCTGGACGCCCTGTTCGCCCGCCGCGCGGAGCTGACCGACCCGCTGGAGAAGCACATGAGCCCGCCGCTGCCGCACGTCGGCTCCGGCGAGCCGGTCGAGGACCTGATGGCGGTGCTGGGCACGGCGGACGCGGCGATCGTGCTGGTGGAGGGGAAGCCGAAGGGCGTGGTGAGCCGGCAGGACCTGCTGGCGTACCTGGCCAACGGGCCGAAGTGAGGGCCCGTAAGGGTCCCGACTCCCCCTTCGGGCAAGTGGTACGAACGTGTCACGCGCCCGCAGCACAGGGTTAACACAGCTCCGGCAGATTAGTGGGTGTCGGAAGGACGACACCGACACCCAGGATGAGGCGACAGGACCTCCGGAGCGGCTCCCGGACCTCCATGGTCGCCTGGACGCGGAAGTCCGGCCCTGACCCGGCCCGCGTCCCCCGCGGGGACCGCCGTCGTCCCGCCCTCGGTGCCCAGCACCGGGGTGCGGCGGTCCCCGCGCAGACTTCTCTAGTCCCTGCTCTGTTCGGGCTTATGACCTCGGCGAAGCCAGGAGAAGGCCCCCAAGGCATGAACGGCGTTGACGCCGAAGATTCCGGCCCAGGTGATCAGCAGACCGGGCAGGCCCTCGTTCACGACGCCGATGGCCGACAGCGGGATGGCCAGCACCAGGGAGACCCCGACGAAGGCGAAGCGCTCGCCGACGCCCAGGCCGTGGGCCTGGTCCGCGGGCGCGCCGGTGGCGTACGGGCGGCTGCCGCGGGCCGTCGCCATCTGCTGTTCGGCGAGCTGACGGCGGACATGGCGGTCCGCCGTATCGTTGAAGCGCTGCTCGACCTTCTCCATGAAGGAGTCGACCAGCTCCGACTCGTACTCCGCACCCAGCTCCTTACGGGTCTGCAGAGCCGCGTCGAGTTCCTTTTTCAGATCCGGGTCACGGGCGTCCATGCTGAGGAACGGTACTGTCGCGGGGACGCTTTGTCGGTAGGGCTAGCCCCCGAAACCAGCTCCCCAGAAGACGCGCGGCCCAAAGGCACCCCTGGTGCCCCGGCCCGCTGTGGCTGTGCTGGTGGTTGCTCGCGTGGAAGGAGTCAGTTCCTTGACGTCCTCCCCCTCCTGAAGGTGTGGGGGATTCCTGGCTCAGGCTGCCTCCTGGAGCAGCGCTCCAGGAGGTCTTACGCCCTCAACACCAGCCGGGATGAGACCAGCCCGGACCAGCATCACATGTGCGGAGTTCTTGTCCCTGGGGGAGATGGCTCCGCACGCGGTGCAGGTGTAGGTACGTTCCGAAAGAGGAAGTGCGTGCTTGGTTCTCGCTCCGCACGATGCGCAGTCCATGGTGGTGTGCGCGGGGTGCACGAGGCGGATATCGCGCCCGTGCTTGCGGCCTATCTCGATCAGGGTCGTCTTGGTGGCGCTGATCGCCGCGTCGGTCGCTTTGCGGGCCATGGTGGTTTTGGCGAGGAACTTCGGACGGAAGTCCTCCACGGCGATGGTGTCGTGGTCGCGGACAACCTTCTTCGCCCACTTGCGCGCGGTGTCCTGCCGCTGGCGGGCGACCTTCTTGTGCATTTTCGCGGCCTGCCGCTGCGCCTCGCGGTAGCCCCTGGACGCGGCCTGCCCACGAGCGGGCTTCCGGCGGCCCATCATCCGCTGATAGCGGGCGAGGCGCTGTGCCGCGATCTTCCCGTGCTGGACGTGCGGAAGGTCGTGGTCGTCAGACGTGGTAGTGGCGGTCTCCTTGACGCCCCAGTCCACGCCGATCACTCGACCGGTGACCGGGAGCGGCCGCGTCTCGGCGGCAACGACGAACGAGGCGTACCAGTGCCCGAGGCTGTCCCGGTACACCCGTACCGAGGACGGTGCAGACGGCAAATCCCGCGACCACACCACCGTCACAACGATGCCGCCCGCCAAGTGCAGACGGCCGTCCTTCAGCCGGCAGCCCCGGGTGGTGTAGTTCAGGGTCGGCAACGCCTCCCGCTTCTTCTTCGGCCGGGGCATGCCTGCACGCTGCCAGACCGGCAGTCGCTTCTCGATGTCCTTGAGCGCCTTGGAGCGGGCCTTGGCGAAGTCCCGGATGGTCTGCTGCTGCGGCACCGAGGCGCCCTCGCGAAGCCACGGCGTCTTGGTGCGGGCCTCGGTCAGCATCTTGTCCAGTTGCGCCGGACCGCAGGTCTGCTTGTTCTCGGGGTGCTGCCGGTTGTGTACGTGTACCTGGCGGGACTTGGCCACGCACTCGTTCCACACCCACCGACACCGGTCCCACTCGGCCCGCAGCGCCGTGCGGGCGGTCGACGACACTCGAAGCCGGTAAGTGTACCGGGCGTGCCCGGCATCCCCCAAACTCCTCCGCAGTGTCGCCATGACACCATTCTGCCACTACGCTCGGGTTTGTGGACCATGAAGTACGCATCACGCTCCGCCTACCCGCCGACCTTCACGCGTGGTTGGTCGCCGAGGCCAAGCGCGCCCACAGGTCCCTCAACTCCGAGATCCTGCACCGGCTCGAGGCCGGGCGCGGCGACATCTCGGCAGACAAGGAATCGCCCTGACAGCGATTCGCCTTTCCTTACCCTGTTCCGCAGGGGTTCGATTCCTCCCCGGCCTGAAGGCCGGGGCATCCTCGGAGGTATCCGGTGACCGCACCTCTCCTCACGTCCCTCGCCGCGCCCGGCGGCGACCGCCCCGACGCGCTGAGCGTCGGCGGCCGCTCCCTCTCGCGCGAGGAACTGCTCGGTGCCGCGGGCGCGGTGGCGGCCCGTATCGCCGGTGCGCCGGTCGTCGCGGTCCGGGCGACCGCGACCCCGGAGACGGTGGTCGCGGTGGTCGGCGCGCTGCTGGCCGGAGTGCCGGTGGTGCCCGTACCGCCGGACTCCGGCCCGGCCGAGCGCGACCACATACTCCGGGACTCCGGCGCCACCCTGCTGCTCACCGGGGAGGCCATGGAGGCCCCGATCGAGACCGTCCCGGTGGACCCGGCCGAGCGGGCCGCGTGGACGAAGCCGGAGCCGGACGCCGAGTCCACGGCGTTCATCCTCTACACCTCGGGCACCACGGGGGCGCCCAAGGGCGCGCTGATCTCCCGGCGGGCGGTGGCCGCCGACTTGGACGGACTCGCCGCGGCCTGGGCCTGGACGGCGGAGGACACCTTGGTCCACGGGCTGCCGCTGTTCCATGTGCACGGCCTGGTGCTGGGCGTCCTGGGCGCGCTGCGGACGGGCAGCCGCCTCGTCCACACCGGCAAGCCGACCCCGGCGGCGTACGCGGCCGCGGGCGGCAGCCTCTACTTCGGGGTGCCCACGGTCTGGAACCGGATCGTCCAGGACCCGGACTCCGCCCGCGCCCTGGCCTCCGCCCGGCTGCTGGTCTCCGGCAGCGCCCCGCTGCCCGCCCCGGTCTTCCGCGACCTCGAGCGGCTCACCGGCCAGCGCCCCATCGAGCGCTACGGCATGACCGAGAGCCTCATCACGATCAGCACCCGGGCCGACGGCGAGCGCCGCCCCGGCTATGTTGGCACCCCGCTGGCGGGCATCCGCACCCGGATCGCCGCCGAGGAGGGCGCCGAGATCGGTGAACTCCAGCTCACCGGCCCCACCCTCTTCGACGGCTATCTGAACCGGCCCGAGGCCACGGCCGGTTCGTACACCGAGGACGGCTGGTTCCGCACGGGCGACATCGCCGCCGTCGACCCGGACGGCTTCCACCGCATCGTGGGCCGCGCCTCCACCGACATGATCAAGTCCGGCGGCTACCGCATCGGCGCGGGCGAGGTCGAGAACGCCCTCCTGGACCACCCCGCCGTCCGCGAGGCCGCCGTCGTCGGCGCCCCGCACGAGGATCTGGGCCAGGAGATCGTCGCCTACGTCGTCGCCGATGGCATCGGCGAACGGGAGCTGATCGACTTCGTCGCCACCCAGCTCTCCGTCCACAAGCGCCCCCGCAAGGTCCGCTTCCTGGACGCCCTGCCCCGCAACGCCATGGGCAAGCCCCAGAAGAAACTCCTGCCCCCGGCCTGATCCGGCCCCAGGCTCCCGGGGGCCTTGCTGTCACCCGGGTGGCTCTGCCGTCACCCGGGCTCGGTGGCGTACGGCCGGTCGGGGGACGGCTCCGGGGCGAGGACCATGTGGTCGGGGACGTGGGCGGTGTCGCGGTGGGCCAGGAGCCAGTAGAGGGCGGCGGGGATGGCGAGGCCGACGAGCCAGGAGATGTCCGCGCCGCCTAGCGGGGCGACGAGGGGGCCGGTGTAGAAGTGCGTTGACAGGAAGGGGAGTTGGGCCAGGACGCCTACGGCGTAGGTGGACAGGGCCTTCCAGCGCCAGGCGCCGTAGCGGCCGCCCGGGTCGCTGAGGGCGGGGATGTCGTAGCGCTCCTTGGCGATGGCGTAGTAGTCGACGAGGTTGATCGCGCTCCACGGGGTGAAGAAGGTCAGCAGGAACAGCAGGAAGTCCTTGAAGGAGGACAGGAAGCTGTCCTTGCCGAGCAGCGCGACCGCCGTGCCCGCGACCATGATCCCGGCGATGTAGGCGGCCCGGCCGCGCGGGGAGAGGGTGGCGTTGCCGCGGAAGCCGCTGATGCTGGTCACCATCGACATGAAGCCGCCGTAGGTGTTCAGGACGTTGATCGTCAGCTTGCCGAGGGCGATGACGAAGTAGAGCAGTGAGGTGATCACGGCCGCGCCGCCGCCGAGGCCGACGATGTAGGAGACCTCGTTGCCGACGAAGGCGTGGCCGGCCGCGGCGGCCGCGAGGGCGCCGAAGGTCATGGACCACTGCGAGCCGAGGACGGTGCCGGCCAGGGTCCAGGAGAAGGTGGCCTTGGGAGAGGTGGTGCGCGGCAGGTAGCGGGAGTAGTCGGCGACGTACGGGCCGAAGGCGAGCTGCCAGGAGGCGGACAGCGATACCGCGAGGAGGAAGAGCGGGAAGTCGAAGGTCCGGTCGTGGAGCAGGGTGGCCAGGTCGGTGCGGTCCAGCAGCCGGATGCCCAGGTAGACGAAGGCCAGGGCGCAGACCACGCCGGCGATCCGGCCCAGGGTGTGGATCAGGCGGTAGCCCACGGCGGCCGCCACGCCGGTGACGAGGGCGAAGAGGATGATCCCGGTGGTGTCGCCGAGATGGGTGAGTTCGCCGACCGCCTGGCCCGCCAGCACGCTGCCGCTGGCGAAGAATCCCACGTACATGACGATGACCAGCAGCAGCGGGACGATCGCGCCCCGGACCCCGAACTGGGCCCGGGAGGAGATCATCTGGGGGAGGCCGAGCCGGGGGCCCTGCGCCGAGTGGAGCGCCATGACGGCTCCGCCGAGCAGGTTGCCGAGCAGCAGGGCGATGATCGACCAGAAGGCGCCCGCGCCGAAGACGACGGCCAGCGCGCCGGTGACGACGGCGGTGATCTGGAGGTTCGCGCCGAGCCACAGGGTGAACTGGCTGAAGGCGGTGCCATGGCGCTCCGCGTCGGGGACGACGTCGATCGAGCGTTTCTCGACGAGCGAGTCGCGGGAGTCGCGGGAGTCGAGGGCGTCGTGGGATGCGCGGGAGGCGGGGGATTCGGACATAAGAGTGCTCCTGCCGCTATTTCTTGGTGAGGCCGTTCTTGGCGGCCCAGTCGGCGGCGACCCGGTCCGGGTCCTTCTTGTCGTTGCTCACCAGCTTGTTGAGCCGGGCCAGTTCCTGGGTGGTGAGGGCGCCGCCCAGGCGGGCCAGGGCCTTGCGGACCTTGGTGTCGGCCTTGGCGGAGCGGACGACGGGCACGATGTGCTGGGCGGGGATGAGGGCCTTGGGGTCGGCGAGGATCACCCAGCCGTTGGCCTCGATGTCGGGGTCGGTGGAGAAGAGGTTGGCGACGTCGACATCGCCCTTCTTCAACGCGCCCTTGACCAGGGGGCCGGAGGCGTCGAGGGCCTTGAACTCCTTGAAGGTCACGCCGTAGCGGTCCTTGAGGCCCACCAGGCCGACCACCCGCTTCTTGTCCTCGGCCGGGCCGCCGAAGACCAGTTCGCCGTTCTGTCCGGCGAGGTCGGCGAAGCTGCGCAGACCGTGCTTCTGCGCGGTCTCATGGGTGACGCAGAAGACGTCCTTGTCCTCGGCGGCCGCGTACGACAGGGCCTCCAGGCCGCTGGGGAGGGCGACGGTGAGGGCGTTCTGGAGGTCGCCGGCCTCGGTCTGGGGGGCCTTGTCGTCGAAGTGGAGCAGCAGATTGCCCTGGTACTCGGGGAGCAGATCGATATCGCCCTGCTGGAGGGCGGGGATGACGATCTCGCGGGAGCCGAGGTTGGGCCGCACGCTCGTCTTGATGCCCGCGCCCTTCAGCGCCTCGGCGTAGAGATAGCCCAGCAGCTGGTTCTCGGTGAAGTTGGCGGTGCCGATGACCAGGCCGCCCAGGCTGCTGCCGCCGCCCGAGCCACCGCTTCCGCCGTCGCCCTTGAGCGAGGTGACGCCGCCGCTACAGGCGGCCAGCGCGGGCATGGAGGCGCCGGCGAGCAGGCCGCCGAGCAGTTTCCTGCGGTTCATGGGTGCTCTCCTCGGATCCGGAGTGAGTCGGTGACGTCAGTGCGCGTGGGCGCGCGGGGGGCGGTTGCGGAACAGCAGGCGCTGCACTCCGGCCAGCGCCAGGTCCAGGGCGATGGCCAGCACGGCGACCAGCACCGCCCCACCCAGCACCTGCACCAGATCGCGCTGGGCGAGCCCGTCGAAGACGTAGCGGCCGAGCCCGCCGAAGCTGACGTACGCGGCGATGGTGGCGGTGGCGACGACCTGGACGCAGGCCAGCCGCAGCCCGGTCATGATCAGCGGGAGCGCGAGGGGCAGTTCGACCTGGAACAGCACCTGGTACCAGCGCATGCCCTGGCCCCGCGCCGCGTCCCGGACCTCGGGGTCGACGGCGGCCATGCCCGCGTACGTATTGGTGACGATCACCGGGACCGCGAGGGCGACCAGCGAGATGTACACCGGCCACATGCTCAGCCCGCTGGCCAGGAAGACCAGGGTGACCAGGCCGACGGTGGGCAGCGCCCGCCCGAAGCCGGAGAGGTTGATGGCGAGGAACGCGCCACGTCCGGTGTGGCCGATGAGCAGCCCGACCGGGAGGGCGATGGCGGCGGCGACCAGGGTGGCCAGCAGGGAGTACTGGAGGTGTTCCAGGAGGCGGGTCGCGATGCCGTCGGTCCCGGACCACTGGGAGCCGCTGGTCAGCCAGCGGAGGAGGTCCTTGAGCAGTTCGATCATGTCAGGCACGCCTCCTCAGCCACGGGGTGCACAGCCACTGGATGGTGACCAGCACGGCGTCCGCGACCAGCGCGAGCAGCAGGGACAGGAGGACCCCGGCCACGACGGGGGTGGGGTAGTTGCGCTGGAAGCCGTCGGTGAACAGCTGGCCGAGACCGCCGTACCCGATGTAGCTGGCCACGCTGACCAGGGATATCGCCATCACCGTGGCGACCCGTACGCCCGCCATGATCACCGGGAAGGCGAGCGGCAGCTCGACGGTGAGCAGGGTGCGCAGCGGACGGGCGCCCATCGCGGTGGACGCCTCGCGGACCTTGGTGGGAACGCTGTCGAGCCCCTCGACGGTGTTCCGGAGCAGCACGACCAGCGTGTAGATGGTCAGGCCGGTGATGGCGGTGGTGCGGGTGAGGCCGGTGATCGGCAGCAGCAGGACGAAGATCGCGATGGACGGGATCGTGAACAGGATGTTCGAGAGCCCGAGGAGGAGTCCGCGCAGGGCCCGCACCCGGTGGGCGATGACGGCCAGCGGCAGCGCGATCAGCAGGCCGAAGAGGACGGCGGGGACGGCGGTGGAGAGGTGGTCGAGGGTGAGCGTGACCAGGTCGCTTTGGTGATCGGGGAACCAGCCCCAGTCGACGGTCATGCGGTCACGCTCGGGTCGGAGACCGGGGTGTCGTCGGAGCCCGCGGAGCCCTGGGTGCCCTCGTCGTCGGCTTCGCCACGCGTCTCGGCGGCCTGGGAGGCTTCGTCGGACGTGGCGCGTTCCTCGCCATCAGCCTCGGCGGCTTCCGTGGCGTTCTTGAGGGCCGCCGCGCGGCCCGCCTCCGCGTGGCGGCGCCCCGCGAACTCGTGTATCCGCTCGCGCCCGGTGACCCCGGTCAGGACGCCGTCGGCGTCCACCCGGGCCACCAGGCCGGCGGGGGAGGCCAGCGACTCGTCCAGGGCGGTGAGCAGCGAATCGCCGTCCCGCAGCGACCGCACCGGCAGCAGCGGCGCCCGGTCGCCCTCCGGCCCCTCGGTGTCGCGCCAGCCCAGCGGCTCACCGCGCTCGGAGGTGACCAGCCGCCAGCGGTCCCCATCGGCCGGGACGGGCTCCTGCGGCAGGTCCCCGAGGGTGGACAGGGAGAGCAGCTTCAGCCCGCGCTCGGCGCCCAGGAAGCCCGCCACGAAGTCGTCGGCGGGGCTCGCCAGCAGCTCGGCGGGGGGTGCGCACTGGACGAGATGGCCGCCGGTGCGGAAGATCGCGATGCGGTCGCCGAGCCGTACCGCCTCGTCGATGTCATGGGTGACGAAGACGACCGTTTTGCGCAGCTCGCTCTGCAGCCGCAGCAGCTCGTTCTGGAGCTGGGTCCGTACGACCGGGTCGACCGCGCCGAACGGCTCGTCCATCAGCAGCACCGGCGGATCGGCGGCCAGCGCGCGGGCGACCCCGACGCGCTGCTGCTGACCGCCCGAGAGCTGGTGCGGATAGCGCTTGCCGGAGTCGCCGGGCAGCCCGACCAGCTCCAGCAGCTCGGCCGCGCGGGCCCGCGCCTTGCGGCGGCCCCAGCCCAGCAGCAGCGGGACGGTGGCGATGTTGTCGAGGATCGTACGGTGCGGGAAGAGCCCGGCCTGCTGGATCACATAGCCGATCCCGCGCCGCAGTTCGGCGGCGTCCGCCGCGAGGACATCGCGCCCGGCCACGCTCACCGTGCCGCTGCTCGGCTCGACCATGCGGTTGACCATGCGGAGGGTGGTGGTCTTGCCGCAGCCCGACGAGCCGACAAGAACCGTGATGCCCCCTTCCGGGAGTTCGAGGCTGAGCCGGTCCACGGCTGTGGTGCCGTTCGGGTAGTGCTTACTGACGTCCTTGAAGCTGATCATCCGCTTCCCCTTGCCCTGTCTGCATATAGTCATGCACAGTCATAGTCGAGTGAATAGAAGTCAAGAGGTTTGCGTTAATCACCGGTTACTTCTGCTCGCGATGTGGACGAAGTGCTCTGGCGGCTGGCCCGGAATGGGCGTTTCGAGAGAGGTTGCCCTGGATGTTGTCTCACATGCTGGATGCTGATGCCGCGGCGGCCGAGGGCACAGGCGGCACAGCTCAGCGGATCACACTGGACGGCCGGAGCCTGCGCGTCGTCGATATCGCCCGCTTGGCCGACCGCGTCAGCCGGCCCGCGGCGCCCGACCCGACCGCGCTCGCCCTGGCCGAGCGCGCCTGGGAGACCGCGGATCGGCTGGCCGCCACCGGCCGCGTCTACGGCCGGAGCACCGGCGTGGGCGCCAACCGTACCGAGGACGTCGGCCCGGCCGACTCCGACCACGGGCTGCGGCTGCTGCGCAGCCACGCCGGCGCGATCGGCGCACCGCTGCCCGCGCGCGAGGTGCGCGCCATGATGACCGTCCGCGCCAATCAGCTGCTGGCGGGCGGCGCCGGGCTGCGCCCCGCCATCGTCACGGCGCTCGTCGAGGGGCTCGACAGCGGCGCCCACCCGGTGATCAACGAATACGGCGCGGTCGGCACCGGGGACCTCGCCGCGCTCGCCCAGACCGGTCTCGCGCTCGTCGGCGAGCACCCCTGGGACCTCACCGAGGCCGCCCCGGGCCGTCGCGCCCCCGACCCGATCGTGCTCGACAGCAACGACGCCCTCGCGCTCATCAGCAGCAACGCCCTCACCCTCGGCCAGTCCGCGCTCGCCCTCGCCGAGCTGCGGCGGCTGCTGTCCGCCTCGCTCTCGGTGGCCGCGCTCTCGCTGATCGCGGTCGGCGGGTCGTACGAGGCGTACGCCGAACCCGTGCACGCCGCCCGGCCGCACCCCGGCTCCGTCGAGGCCGCCGCCCGGATGCGCGCCCTGCTCGGCGCCCCGGCCCGGCCCACCCCGCCGCTCGGGCGCATACAGGACCCGTACGGCTTCCGCTGTCTGCCGCAGATCCACGGACCGGCGCTGGACGCGGCGGAGGCGCTGGAGCGGGTGCTGACCGTCGACTTCAACGCGGCCACCGAGAACCCGCTGATCAGCTCCGCCGACGAGGCCGCCTACCACCACGGCAACTTCTACGCCGCGCACGCCGCCCTCGCCCTGGACGCCTTCCGGCTCGCCGCGCTGCAGACCGCCCGGCTCTCCACGGCCCGGCTCGCCGCGCTCAGCGAACCCGACTTCACCCGGCTGCGCCCCTTCCTCGGCGACGCCGCGCCCGCGAGTTCGGGCGTGATGATCCTCGAATACGCGGCGGGGGCGGCCCTCGGCGAGATGCGCGCGGTCTCCCACCCCGCCTCGCTGGGGCATGCCGTGCTCTCCCGCGGTGTCGAGGAACAGGCCAGCTTCGCCTCGCTCGGCGCCCGCCAGACGCTCCGCGTCGCCGACCACTACCGGCTGGTGCTGGGCTGTGAACTCGTCGCGGCCGTACGGGCGTTGCGCCAGCGCGGTCTGGAACCGGACCCGGAGCTCCCGGCCGGTGTCGCCTTCGCCATGGCGTCGGAAGTGCTCGATCCCCGGATGGAGGACCGGCCGTTGACGGAGGATGTGGCGGTGGCCGCGCGCCTGCTCGACCGGCTGGCGGGGGTATGAGGGACGAGGGTACGAGGGTCAGGAGGACGCGATGAGTACGGATAACGGGGTGAGCGACGGGGTGAGCGGTGCTCGGACGGCGCCGGCGGCCGAGGATGTCGCGGTGGCGCCGCCGGAGGTGTCGGTGGGCGCGGGTGGCTCGGCCGGTGCGGGTGGCGCGGGCGGCTCGATCGCTACGACGGGTTCGGGCGCTCCCCCTGGTTCGGTCGCCTCGGCCGCTTCCGGTGCCTCGACCGCCGCTCGGCTGCAGGCGCTCTTCGAGGGCCACCGGCTGACCCCGACCCAGCGGCGGATCGCCCACTGCATGGTGCGGCGGGCCGCGGACGCGCCGTTCCTCTCCAGCGTCGAGCTGGCCGAACTCGCGGGCGTCAGCCAGCCGTCCGTGACCCGCTTCGCGGTCGCCCTCGGTTTCGACGGCTATCCGGCACTGCGCAAGCATCTGCGCGATGTCGCCCCCGCCGAGCCGGAGGCGGACGAGGGGTCGTACAACGAGTACCAGCAGGCCGTGCAGTCCGAGATCGACAATCTGCGCCATCTCGCCGCGCTGCTGGCCGACCCCGCCCCCGTCGTCCGGGCCGGCCGGCTGCTCGCCGACTCCCGCCCGCTGCTGGTCCTCGGGCTGCGCGCCGCCTCCGCGCAGGCGCGCGGCTTCACCTACTTCGCGCGCAAGGTCCATCCGGACGTGCGCCTGCTCGACGAGGGCGGAACGATGCTCGCCGACCGCGTCGACGCGGCGAGGCGCGCGGGTGCGACGGCGCTGCTGTGCTTCGCGCTGCCGCGGCATCCGCGGGAGGTCGTGGAGGGCCTGGAGTACGCCCAGGAGGCGGGCCTGACCGTGGTCGCCGTCGCCGACAGCGCCTTCGCCCCGATCGCCCGCCACACCGATCTGCTGCTGCCCGCGGCGGTCGGCACGGGCCTGGCCTTCGACACCGCGTGTGCGCCGATGCTGCTGGGGCGGGTGCTGCTGGAGGCGATGTGCGACGCGCTGCCGGAGGCGCAGGCGCGGCTGGAGGAGTTCGACGCGAAGGCGGCGGAGCGGGCACTGTTCGTGGAGTGAGCCGGGCTTCAGGGCCGCTCTGTGTGACAACCTCCGTCCCTCTCACCCAATTCTCAGGCATCCTGGCTAGTAGATTGTCGCGGCTAATGTTTGGGGTAGAGGTGGCGCAGTTTGATGCGTGCGTCGTGGGTGGTGAACTGCCAGTCCACCTGACGTTGGTCGGTGTTGGTGGCGTTCTGCCAGGCTGAGAGTTCGGTGTTGAGGATGGCGAGGTCGCCGATCCGGCGGTCGAGGCATTGCCGGGTCAGCGCGGAGAGTTCGATCTCGGCGATGTTGAGCCATGACCCGTGCTTGGGCGTGTGGTGGATCTCGAGGCGCTGGGCCAGGGCGAAGGCCTCTTCCGGTGCGAACGCTTCGTACAGCGAGGCGATGTCGTGGGTGTTGAGGTTGTCCATCACCAGCACCACGGTCTCGGCGTCGGGGTAGTCCACGCTCAGCAGGTGCTTGACCTGGCCGGCGAAGTCGGTCCGGGTCCGCTGGGACAGTGCCTGAACCCGGCGCCATCCCCGTAAGGGTTCGACCCACACGAAGATGGAGCACGTGCCGCAGCGGATGTACTCGCTGTCCTGGCGGGCGTCGTGACCGGGCCGGGCGGGGAGCGGGCCGCGGACATGGTCGAGGAGCTGGTAGGGCTTCTCGTCCATGCACACCACCGGACGTGCCGGGTCATAGGGCCGGGCGTAGACGGCCAGCACGTCCTCCATCCGGGCGGCGAACTGCGCGTTCGCTCGTGGTGGGATGGTCCAGTACTTCTTCAGGTGAGGGCGCAGTTCCGTTTTTTTAAGATCCGCCCGATGGTGGAGTGGTCCAGGTCAGGGATGTCCTCGACCAGTGCGATGTGCTTCTCCAGCAGCCGCAGCGACCACCGTGCATGGCCCTGGGGTGGCTGGGAGCACGCCATCGCGATCAGCCGGGCTTCGACCTCACCGGTCACCGGCGAGGGCACCGGCGGCAGGTCGCGCTTCTTCCGCGCGATCGTTGCGTGGACATCACCACCGGTCTCGGCGAAACGCTTGGCGACCAGCCGCAACGTCTCACCAGAGACGCCGAGCCGGTCCGCGATCACCGCCTTGGAATCCACCTCACCCACCGAGGTGTCCAGTGCGAGCAGCACCCGCGCACGCATGATCATCGAGGCTGGGTGAACACCTGTCGTGGTCACCCGGAGCAACTCCTCGCGATCCTGCACAGTCAACCTGACCGGCCACTTGTTCCGCGAACCCACGACAACCGTCCTATCTGGCAAAGGAAAAGAATCTGCCAGACACCAACCTCCCCACAACTAAGCAGCGACAATCTACTAGATTCCTCGGTTCGACAGGGATTTCATCAGGGATTCGTCAGGGTGAGGAGGTCGGTCGTGGGGCGCGGGGCGTATGCGCTGGCACGGGTGGCGGTGATCGTGCGGGCCCCTGCGGGGTGGCTGTGGTGGCCCGGTGTGCTGGCCGCGGGGATCGGAGCGCTGGTGCCGGGGCTGACCGGGCGCCGGATCGGAGTGCTCGCCGGGGCGGCGCTCTTCCTGATCGCGGCGGTCGTGGTGTTCACGGTGCGCAGGAAGCGGTATCTGGAGTTGGCGCGCGGTGCCTCGCGCGCGAGCAAGTCGGTCTTCCTCCAGGACCGTGCGGTGACCGTAAGGACGCGCCGACGCGCCCTGCGGTGGTGGCTGCTGCTGGCCTTCCTCGCCGCGATGGGCTCGTCCTTCGCCGTTCCGGCGGCGGGCGGGATGCTGATGGCGGGGCTCGGCGCCGGGCTGTGGGCCAAGGCGCTGTGGCTGGGCCGCTGGGAGCGCGCGAACGAGGTGCTGCTGTGGGTCCGCACGGAGCGGGTCTCCGGCGGGCGGCCCGCGGGCAAGGCGGTGGACGCCTACCAGACGACGGGCATCGTGGCCGGGGACGCGGGACCGGGCGGCGCGCGGCGCTCCGCGCGGACCGTGGCGGCGGCCACGCGCTGAGATCCAGCTCCGTCGTCAGGTTTGACTGAAGGTGCGTCGGTGGGCGCCGGGCGTGGTGCCTGCTGCGTCCGGAAGCGGCGGCGCCGATGAGCGCGTGCGCCGCTCCTGGACGGCCCTCGCGGGCGCGGCCGACAACCGCTACACCCTTGACCTCGTTCCCGCGCTGCGGCGGTCCACGACGCCCGAGCGGGCCCGGGCGCCCGGGCCGGGGGTGTGTCGCCGGGCCGCAGGGACCCGCGGTCCGGCAGCGGCCTCGGCTCCGGATCACAGGGCCGCCGCCGGGCTTCGCTTCCACCGGCCGGGTGCTTCTCGATGTGCGGCGCGCCCGGGCGCGGAGCGCTACCGCAGGCGGCTGAGCCCCAGTGCATGTGCCGCGCCGCTCTCGGCCACGATCTCGTCCAGCGTCTGCGGCTTCCGCACCGTCGCGAAGCGCACCTCGTCGCCGGTGGAGCCGGTGGCGTCGAAGCCGTAGATCCCGGGGCGGGGCAGGCTGTTGTACGCGAAGTGGTTGGAGAAGTAGTACGCGCCCGTGTCCAGCAGGCCGACCAGGTCGCCCACCGCCAGCTCCGGCAGGGGCCGGTCGCGGGCGACCAGGTCGCCCGCGAAACAGCAGGGACCGGCGATGTCCTGGGGCACCTGGCCGTCGGAGGAGCCGCCGGCCTTGGGGCGGCCCTCCGGGTCGTAGGCCGTGACGCGCAGGGGCCAGGCTTCGGGGGCGAAGACCGTACGGGTGGCGAGCTGGGCGCCCGCGTGGGTGACGGCGATCGGGCGGCCGCCCGCGGACTTCGCGTACTCGACCCGCGCCAGCACCAGGCCGGACTTGGCCAGGAGAGACCGTCCGAACTCGGTGACCAGCTGGTAGCGCCCGTCGAAGAGCCCCGGCACGGTGGTCCGCAGCAGCTGTGCGTACTCCCGGTAGCTGGGGGTGATCTCGTCGGAGGCGAAGTTCACCGGGAGGCCGCCGCCGATGTCGAGGGCGTCGATCTGCCGGCGGCCGACCGCCCCGTTGATCTCTTCGGCCAGTTCGTAGGCCACCCGTATGCCCGCCGCCATCAGCTCCAGCGGACAGCCCTGGGAGCCGACGTGGGCGTGCAGCCGGGTCAGCCAGGGGCGCTCGGCGAAGGCGCGGACGACCCACTCGCGCGCCCCCGGGTCCTGGAGGGCGACGCCGAACTTGGAGGTCGCGGTGGCCGTGCTCATCGCGTCGATGCTGCCGCCGCCCACCTGCGGGTTGATCCGCAGGCCCAGGGGCGCGGGCGGGTCCGCGCTGTCCCCCACCAGCGCGCCGAGCCGGTCCAGCTCCTGTGGGTTGTCGGCGTTGACGGCGATGCCCAGGTCGAGGGCCTCGCACAGCTCCGCGGGGGTCTTGGCGGGGGAGTCCAGGACGATCCGGTCGGGCGTCACCCCCGCCGCGCGGGCCAGCGCCAGCTCGCCGGGACTGGCGACCTCGCAGCCCAGGCCCTCGTCGGCCAGCAGCCGCAGGACCGGGACGAGCGCGGCGGCCTTGACCGCGAAGGCGTGCAGCACGGGGGTGCCGGGCGTGACGACGTCCTCGAAGGCCGCGCGCAGTTCGGCGGCGGCGGCGCGGATCCCGGCCACGTCCAGCAGCCCGACGACGGGCCGATCCGGGCCCAGCAACCCCTGTTCCACGGCGGCCCGAACGGCCCGTTCGCGCCGGGCGGCCATCGCAACGGTTTTCGACGTCATGCTTTCAGCCAACCACTGAGGACGGCCGCGGACCAGTTCCCCCGGGAGTGCTCCGGGGGCGGGCCCGTGTGATCGTGGGCTGACCTGGCCCTACAGCTCCACCAGCACCGCCCCGAGGTGACGGCCCGCCACCAACTCGCACAGCGCGCGCGGCGCTTGGCCGATCCCCGTCAGCCGGGTGTACGGATAGACGAGGGCGCCCTCGCGCGGCGCCCGGCCGAACTCGCGCAGGTACGCGGGCATCGCGTCCCGGTGGTCCATCGCGCTGATGCCGCGCAGCGTGACGCCCCGGGCGATGAGGGCCGGGGTGCTGATCCCGGTCGGGGCCGGTCGCGTCCCCCGCGAGCCCGCGCCGCTGAACCACCCGGGTGTAGGCGCGGCCCCGCGGTATTGACTAGTCATATTCATCGGCATCAAGATGTGAATAACTCGATCCAATCGATGGCAGGGAGGCTTGGCCCCATGACAGGACCGCGACCCGTACGGGCGCCGCGTGGTGCAGAGCTCAGCGCTCGGGGGTGGCAGCAGGAAGCCGCCCTGCGGATGCTGCAGAACAACCTCGATCCGGAGGTCGCCGAGCACCCCGACAAGCTCGTCGTCTACGGCGGCACCGGTAAGGCGGCCCGCGACTGGCGTTCGTTCGACGCCATGGTCCGCACCCTGCGCACGCTCAAGCAGGACGAGACGATGCTGGTCCAGTCGGGCCGCCCGGTGGGCGTCATGCAGACGCACGAATGGGCGCCGCGGGTGCTGATCGCCAATTCCAACCTGGTCGGCGACTGGGCCAACTGGGAGGAGTTCCGCCGCCTGGAGGCGCTGGGCCTGACCATGTACGGCCAGATGACCGCCGGGTCCTGGATCTACATCGGCACCCAGGGCATCCTCCAGGGCACCTACGAGACCTTCGCCGCCGTGGCGGCGAAGCTGCATTCAATGGGTAAAGGGGTCAACGGCACCCTGGCGGGAACGATCACCCTCACCGCGGGCCTCGGCGGCATGGGCGGCGCCCAGCCGCTGGCGGTCACCATGAACGACGGCGTCGCGATCTGCGTCGACTGCGACCCGCGCGCCATCGAGCGCCGTATCGAGCACCGCTACCTGGACGTCCGCGCCGACAGCCTGGACCACGCCCTGCAACTGGCCACCGAGGCGCGCGACGCCCGGCGCCCCCTGTCGATCGGCGTGCTGGGCAACGCGGCCGAGCTGGTCCCGCAGCTCCTCGCGATGAACGCCCCGATCGACATCGTCACCGACCAGACCAGCGCCCATGACCCGCTGGCGTATCTGCCGATCGGCGTGGACTTCGACGAGATGGCGTCGTACGCCGCCGAGAAGCCCGCCGACTTCACCCAGCGGGCGCGCGAGGCGATGGCCCGCCACGTGGAGGCCATGGTCGGCTTCATGGACGCGGGCGCCGAGGTCTTCGACTACGGCAACTCGATCCGCGGCGAGGCCCAGCTCGCGGGCTACGACCGCGCCTTCGCCTTCCCCGGCTTCGTGCCCGCCTACATCCGGCCGCTCTTCTGCGAGGGCAAGGGCCCCTTCCGCTGGGCCGCCCTGTCCGGCGACGCGAGGGACATCGCGGCCACGGACAAGGCGATGCTGGAACTCTTCCCGGAGAACGAGTCGCTGGCCCGCTGGATCAAGATGGCGGGGGAGCGGGTCCACTTCCAGGGGCTGCCCGCCCGTATCTGCTGGCTCGGCTACGGCGAGCGCGACAAGGCGGGCGAGCGCTTCAACGAGATGGTCGCCGACGGCACGCTCGCCGCACCGCTGGCGATCGGCCGCGACCACCTCGACTGCGGCTCGGTGGCCTCCCCGTACCGCGAGACCGAGGCCATGCTGGACGGCTCGGACGCGATCGCCGACTGGCCGCTGCTCAACGCCATGGTCAACGTGGCCTCGGGCGCGTCCTGGGTCTCCATCCACCACGGCGGCGGCGTCGGCATGGGCCGCTCGATCCACGCGGGCCAGGTCACGGTCGCCGACGGCACGGCGCTGGCGGGCGAGAAGATCCGCCGGGTGCTGACGAACGACCCCGGCATGGGTGTGATCCGCCACGTGGACGCGGGCTACGACCGCGCGGACGAGGTGGCGGAGGAGCGGAACGTGAGGATCCCGATGAGGGAGACGGAGTGACTGCTGTGGGCAATCGTCCCGCGGAGGGGGCACCTCCCAGCGGTAGCTGGGGGAGGGACGGGTGGGCACAGCCCACCGACTCGGCCGCACCCGCCCACGAAACCCCGTCGTTCCACGAGATGTGGCGCGACCTGGCGCCCGTAGGCCGCGAGAAGACGACGGGCGGCTACCGCCGCTACGCCTGGACGGAAGCCGACGCGGACTGCCGAGCCTGGTTCAAGGCACAGACGGAAACCCGCGGTCTCACCTACGAGGTGGACCGCAACGGCAACCAATGGGCCTGGCTCGGTGACCCCACCGCCGGAAACGCCGTGGTCACCGGCTCCCACCTCGACTCCGTCCCCGACGGCGGCGCCTTCGACGGCCCGCTGGGCGTCGTCTCCTCCTTCGCCGCCCTCGACGAGCTGCGAGCACGGGGTGCGCACCCCACCAAACCGCTCGCCATCGTCAACTTCGGCGATGAGGAGGGCGCCCGCTTCGGTCTGGCCTGCGTGGGCTCCCGGCTGACCGCCGGGCAGCTCACCACGGACCAGGCGCACCAGCTGCGCGACGCGGACGGGCTGAGCCTCCCCCAGGCGATGGAGCGCGCCGGATACGATCCGGACGCCATCGGGCCCGACCCGGAGCGGCTGGCCCGCATCGGCGCGTTTGTCGAGCTGCACATCGAGCAGGGGCGTGCCCTGGCGGCGCGGTCCGACAGCGGCTCCGCCGCGGGGAACGCCCCCGTGGGTGTCGCGTCCGCGATCTGGCCGCACGGCCGCTGGCGGTTCGACTTCCACGGCGAGGCCAACCACGCCGGGACGACCCGGATCGAGGACCGCCGCGATCCGATGCTCACCTACGCCAACACCGTCCTCGCGGCCCGTAAGAAGGCCAGGATCGCCGGGGCGCTGGCGACGTTCGGCAAGGTCAGCGTCGAGCCGAACGGGGTCAACGCGATCGCGAGCCTGGTCCGCGGCTGGCTGGACTCACGCGCCGCCGACGAGGAGACCCTGGCCGCCGTGGTCGGCGAGATCGAGCGCGCCGCGCTCGAGCGCGGGGAGCGCGACGGGGTGGACGTGCGAGTCACCCGGGAGTCGTTCACCCCGGTCGTCGAGTTCGCCCACGACCTTCGGGACCGGCTGTCCGGGCTGCTGGGCGGCGTTCCGGTGCTGCCGACCGGGGCCGGACACGACGCCGGCATTTTGTCCGCGTCCGTTCCTACGGCCATGCTGTTTGTAAGGAACCCCACCGGCGTCTCGCATTCACCCGCGGAGACGGCGGGCGAGGACGATTGCCTCGCCGGTGTGGCCGCACTCGCGGAGGTACTGGAGGGTCTGGCGTGTCACTGACGGCGCAGACGTACTGGGCGGAGCACGCCTGGGTGAACGGAAGCGTGCGGTCGGACGTGGTGATCGTGGCCGCGGCCAACGGACGGATCGCGGCGGTGGTGCCCGACAGCCCACGACCGCCCGCCGGATCCGTCACGCTCCGTGGTCTGACCATCCCCGGTCTGGCCAACGCCCACAGCCACGCCTTCCACCGGGCCCTGCGCGGTGTCGTACAGGCGGAGAGCGAGGCGGGGACCGAGACGGCGGGCGCGCCGGACTCCTTCTGGACCTGGCGCGAGGTGATGTACGGGGTCGCCGACCGGCTGACCCCGGACAGCTACTTCGAGCTGGCCCGCGCCGTCTACGCCGAGATGGCGATGGCCGGGATCACCTGCGTGGGGGAGTTCCACTACCTCCACCACGCGCCCGGCGGCGCCCGCTACGGCAACCCCAACGCGATGGGGGAGGCCCTGATCGCGGCCGCGGCCGAGGCCGGTATCCGGATCACCCTGCTCGACACCTGCTATCTCTCCTCCGGTTTCGGGGCCGAGCCGGGCGAGCACCAGCTGCGCTTCTCCGACGGCACGGCGGAAGCCTGGGCCGAGCGGGTCTCCGGGCTGAAGAGCGACGGCAACACCCGCATCGGCGCGGCGATCCACTCGGTGCGGGCCGTCCCCGCCGATCAGCTCGCGGCCGTGGCCGGGTGGGCCCAGGAGCGCACGGCGCCCCTGCATGTCCACCTCTCCGAGCAGACCGCCGAGAACGACGCCTGTGTGGAGGCGCACGGCTTCACCCCCACCCGGCTGCTCGCCGACCACGGCGTGCTGGGCCCGGAGACGACCGCCGTGCACGCCACCCATCTCACCCCCGGCGACATCCGGCTGCTGGGCCACTCCGCCACGGGTGTCTGTATGTGCCCGACCACCGAGCGTGACCTCGCCGACGGGATCGGCCCGGCCGCCGAGCTGCGGAGCGCGGGCTCACCGCTCTCGCTGGGCAGCGACAGCCATGCCGTGATCGACATCCTGGAGGAGGCCCGCGCCATGGAGCTGGACGAGCGGCTGCGCACCCGCGCCCGGGGCCACTGGACCGCGGCCCAGCTGCTGCGGGCCGCCACCGTGGACGGCCACGCGGCGCTCGGCTGGGGCGCGGAGGCCGGCCGGATCGAGGTGGGCGCGCTCGCCGACCTCACCACGGTCGCGCTGGACTCGGTGCGCACGGCGGGGCCGCCGCCCCGGCTGGGTGCCGAGACCGCCGTATTCGCGGCGACCAACGCGGACGTCCGGCACACCGTGGTCGGCGGCCGCCATGTCGTACGGGACGGCACCCATCAGCTCGTCCCGCGCGTCCCGCAAGCGCTGGCCGAGTCCATCGAAGCCCTGCACGGACGGTGACCCGGCCGCCACCGCAACGGCCGACGAAGGAGAACACCCCCACGATGACCACCGCGACGACTGCGCCGACCACGACCGCCATCACCGACATCGCCGGTCTGGTCACCAATGACCCCTCCCTCGGTGAAGGCCCCCTCGGCCTGATCCGGGACGCGGCCGTCGTCATCGACGGCGACCGCATCGCCTGGGTCGGTGAGTCCAGCAAAGCACCCGCCACCGACAACCGGGTCGACGCCGGTGGCCGGGCGGCCATTCCGGGCTTTGTGGACTCCCACTCCCATCTGGTCTTCGCGGGCGACCGGACCGAGGAGTTCAACGCCCGGATGTCCGGCCGCCCGTACAGCGCGGGCGGGATCCGCACGACCGTCGCCGCCACCCGCGCCGCGTCGAACAACGTGCTGCACGCCAACGTCGGCCGCTATGTGGCCGAGGCGCGCCGGCAGGGCACCACGACCGTCGAGATCAAGTCCGGCTACGGGCTGACCTCCCAGGACGAGGCCCGCGCGCTGACCATCGCCAGTGCCCACACCGACGAGGTGACCTTCCTCGGAGCGCATATCGTCGCCCCCGAGTTCGCCGACGACCCGGCCGGGTACGTGGATCTGGTCACCGGCCCGATGCTGGACGCCTGCGCCCCGTACGCCCGCTGGATCGACGTCTTCTGCGAGCAGGGCGCCTTCGACGGCGACCAGGCCCGCACCATCCTGACCGCGGGCAAGGAGCGCGGGCTGATCCCGCGGGTCCACGCCAACCAGCTCTCCTACGGCCCCGGGGTGCAGCTCGCGGTGGAGCTGGGCGCCGCCTCAGCCGACCACTGCACGCATCTGACCGATGCGGACGTCGACGCGCTGGCCCAGGGGGAGACGGTCGCCACTCTGCTCCCCGGGGCGGAGTTCTCCACCCGCTCGACGTATCCGGACGCGCGCCGGCTGCTCGACGCGGGCGCCACGGTCGCGCTGTCCCCGGACTGCAACCCGGGCTCGTCCTTCACCAGCTCCATGCCGTTCTGTGTGGCCCTGGCCGTACGGGAGATGGGGATGACCCCCGATGAGGCGGTGTGGGCCGCCACGGCCGGTGGGGCGCGGGCCCTGCGCCGTACCGACGTGGGCCGGGTGAGCCCGGGCGCCCGGGCCGATCTGGCGCTGCTGGACGCCCCGTCCCATGTGCACCTCGCCTACCGCCCCGGTGTCCCGCTGGTCTCGGCGGTGTGGCACAACGGCACCCTGATCTGACATGTGACGTGATGTGACCTGACGGAACGGCAGCGCGCACGGATAAGGGCCCGTCCCGGTCGGCCGGGGGCGGGCCCTTATCCGTCTGCGGAGGCGTCACTCCTCGATCATCAGACCCTTACGGAGCCGACGGAGGGTGCGCGACAGCAGCCGCGAGACATGCATCTGGGAGATGCCCAGCTCCTCACCGATCTCCGACTGCGTCATATTGGCCACGAAGCGCAGGGAGAGGATCTTCCGGTCGCGCGCGGACAGATCGGCGATCAGGGGCTTCAGGGACTCGACGTACTCGATGCCTTCGAGTCCGTGGTCCTCGTAGCCGATCCGGTCCGCCAGCGCTCCCTCGGAGTCGTCCTCCTCCGGCTGGGCGTCCAGCGAGCTCGCGGTGTACGCGTTGCTCGCGGCCATGCCCTCGACGACCTCGGCCTGGCTGATGTCCAGCCGCTCGGCCAGTTCGCTGACGGTGGGGGCGCGGTCCAGCCGCTGGGCGAGTTCGTCGCCGGCCTTGGCCAGGTCGAGACGGAGCTCCTGCAGCCGCCGCGGTACGCGCACCGACCAGCTGGTGTCGCGGAAGAAGCGCTTGATCTCACCGACGATCGTCGGCATCGCGAAGGTCGGGAACTCGACGCCCCGGCCGGTCTCGAAGCGGTCGATGGCCTTGATCAGGCCGATGGTGCCGACCTGGACGATGTCCTCCATCGGCTCGCTGCGGGAGCGGAACCGGGAGGCGGCGAACTTGACCAGCGCCAAGTTGAGCTCGACCAGGGTGTTACGCACATAGGCGTATTCGTGGGTGCCTTCCTCCAGCACCTCGAGACGTTCGAAAAGAGTCTTCGACAGAGCTCTCGCGTCTACCGGTGCTACCGTGTCATAAGGGGGTATTTCCGGTAGATCGGACAATTCCGGCAGTTCATCGAAGAAGCCAACGGTCGCCTGGGCGTCCGCGTCGGGGGTGAACTGCTCGGGCAGGGGGGCCGACGAAACGGTGGTCCGGGTACTCCCCGAGGGTTCGGTACGCGTGTCGTCGAGGCGGGGTGACATAGTCTCCTCCATCGTTCTCGGCATATGGCTGCCGGTGCCATGACGTGCTGCTCCGGTGAGCGGCGCCTCCAAAGCCGGGCCGTAAGCGGATGTGACCCTCTACGCCTACCTGCATCAGCCACCAAGTGGCAAGTCCACGTTGTCCATATTTGCCGAACTATGCGAAATGTTCGGCTACCAGAGGACCGGGTAGAAGGCGTAGGGTTCGATGCGCGCAATCGAAAGCAACGAGACGCCAGAAGAGGTGCGCAGATGGACCGCGGGATGGTCGGCAGCGCCAGCAAAGGCCGGCTCCAGGTCGAGGTTCGGCACCACGGGACGAGCGCGGTCGTGACGCCGGCGGGTGAGTTGGATCACCACACCGCCGAAGTGCTGCGCGAGCCGCTCGAGAAGTGCGTAGAGGGGGGACGTGTCCGGCTGGTGGTGGACTGCTCAAAGCTGGAGTTCTGTGACTCCACCGGGCTCAATGTCCTTCTCGGTGCACGACTCAAGGCCGAGGCCGAAGGCGGTGGCGTCCATCTGGCCGGGATGCTGCCGATCGTTGCCCGAGTGTTCGAGATCACGGGCGCGGATGCCGTCTTTACGGTGCATGAGTCGCTCGACGCAGCGCTTGTCGAGTGACGTAGATCACTCTTGTTCCCGGCGTGTCATCGGTGGGTCACCGATGCGTTGCCCGCGTCACATCAGTGGGGCGGAAGTAGTGGGTGTTCTCACGCTTTGGCCGGGCAGGAGACAGGCTGAAACTGTTGAAGAGATCAGGTATCCCTGGACCCTGAATCGGTGAATCGGTGAGGTGAAGCGCTGATGAGCACCACCCGGCCGTACCCGCCGGGCGACCGCGGCCCGGACCCGGACGGCCCCGCGGCTTCGGCCTCCCCACCGGCCCCCCCGACCGCCGGTTCCATCCGCCAGACCCGCAGGCTCGCTCTGATCGGGGCCAGCGGGGCCGTTCCGCGCGCCCGCGACTTCACGCGCGAGGCGCTGCGCGACTGGGGGTGGCTTCCGGCCGCGACCGCCGACCACCGGGCCGCCGCCGAGGACGTCCTGCTCGTCGTCTCCGAACTGGTCACCAACGCCTGTCTGCATGCCGAGGGTCCCGAGGAGCTGCGCGTCAGCTGTAACGCCAAAGTGCTCCGGCTCGAGGTCGTGGACCTCGGTACCGGTACGCCCGCGCCGCGCACCCCGCACCGCGCCGGCCGGCCCGGCGGCCACGGCATGTTCATCGTCCAGCGGCTGTGCCTCGACTGGGGGGTCGTGCGGAACGTGGAGGGATCCGGCAAGACGGTCTGGGCCGAGCTCGCCGCGCCGGGCTGAAGAGCGCGGCTCCGGCCCCACCACGATGCCACCGTCCACCCGCAGGCCCGGCTGATCCGCCGCGCCGATCCGGCCGTCCCCACCACGGCCGGGGCCTCCTCCGGCATGTCCGGCCCCGGGCCCGCCTGATCCCCGTCGTATGTCCGGCCCCGGGCCCGCCCGATCCCGTCGCCGCGGCGGCCACTTCACCCCCTCTTCTCCGCTTCGCGCCGATCCGGCGTGCTTTTTGTCTTCCCTTGGCAAGGTCCCCGGCGTACCGTCAGCGCCCAATCTGATGTGCCGTCAGTTACATTCGGCTGCGGCGCTTGACGAGAGGGGATCTCGTGGTGTCCCACAACCAACGGCGCCCGGCCGGCCGTGGCGGCGCCCTGACGCTCGCGGCGGCCCTGGCCGGCTCCGTGGTGCTCCTCACCGCCCCGGCCGCGCACGCCGACACCGTGGACGTCGACTACCAGTGCAAGACGCCGATCGGCGACAAGAGCGCCGTATCGCCCATCGACATCAAGAGCGTCGCGAGCGGCGGTTCCTACAAGCTCACGATGTCCTTCGAGAAGGGCGTCTCCTCCAGCCCCGTCGAACTCGGCAAGGGCGCCATGCACCCCAGCGCGCTCATCAAACTGGGCGGAGCGGAAAGCGGCACGGTCTCGGTGTCGGGGCCCGCCAACGACAAGGCCATCCCGGCCAACACCCCAATCAAGATCAGTGACCTGTCGGGCACCTACACGCCCAAGAAGAGCGGAAAGGTCACCTTCACCGCCTCGACCCTCACCATCAAGGCGCTGGGAACGACCACCACCTGCACCCCCGGCAACAACCCCAAGCCCTCCCTGACGCTGGACGTCAAGGGCGCGGGCGGCGGCGGGGACTCCGGCTCCACCGGCGGTACGGGCAGCACGGGCGGTACGAGTACGGGCGGCACGGGCGGATCCGGCGGTGCGCAGGGCGGCTCCGGCAACGACCAGCTGCCACAGACCGGACCGGCGGACTCCGCCGTCGCGCTCGGCACCCTCGGCGGGACGGTGCTGCTCGCCGGAGTGGCCGGGGCGCTCTGGCTGACCCGCCGTCAGCGGACGCCCTGACGCTCGCGGCATCCGAGGAGCCGCCGATGCCGTCGCGTATCCGTGCAGTGAGCCGAGCGGTCCGCCGCGCGGCCGGGCATGCCGTCATGCGGCCAGCCGCCCGCCTTTGTGCCCCGGCCCTGTTGGCCGCGTTCCTGGTGCCCCCGGGGCCCTGGGCCTCCCCGGCTGCCGCCGCCGGACCCGACTGGTCGGCGGCTCCCGCCGCCGGCGGCGGCAGCGCACCGGGCGCGGGCGACCGGCCGTACATCTACCTCGAAGGCGGGCCCGGCGCCGTCCTGGAGGACAGGCTGTCGGTCATCAACAAGGGCGAGCGCCCCCGCACCGTCCGGCTGCGCGGCGCCGACGGCGCCCGTATCGCGCTCGCCGAACAGCGGGTGACGGTGCCGCCCCGCACCCGTGCCGACATCCCCTTCACCCTCACCGTCCCCTCCGACGCGGTGCCCGGCGAACGCCCCGGCGCGGTCATGGTCTCCTCCGGCGGTCGCGAGATCGCGGTCCGGCTGCGGCTGCGGATCAGTGGTGCGACGCTGTCCGCCCTCGCCGTGGAGGACGTGACGATCCAGGGCCGCGGCGACCGGGCGGCCATCCGCTACGCCCTCGTCAACCGCGGCAACACCGTGCTCACCCCACGGCTGGCCGTACGCGCCGACGGGCTCTTCGGCCAGGTGCTGCGCCGGGACCCGCGCACCCTGCCGGTCGAGCTGCCGCCGGGCAAGCGGGTGCGGCTCACCGAGAGCTGGCCGCACCCGCCCGTCCTCGACTCGGTGGACGTGCGGCTCACGGTCACCGCGGGCGGGGGCGCGCACGCCACGGCGACCGCCGGATACACGGCCGTCCCCTGGTGGCTGCTCGCCCCCGCGGCGGCGGCCCTGGTGGGCGCGGGCGTCGGCGGAGGCGTCTGGCTGCGGCGAAGACGACGGCGCCGACGCCACACCCCGGGACCGCAGCCGCAACCGCAGAGCACAGGGGCAGGAGCGACCACGTGAACCCATGCCGATGCGCAGGCACCCCGGCCCGGCCCTCCGCCGTGGTCACCGTGCTCGTCCTGGTCCTCCTCACCCTCGGCGTGCCCCTGACGGGCGGCGCCAAGGCGGCCGAGGGCCCGACCGCGAAGGTCTCCCAGGCCGAGGCGGGCACGGGCGGCACGGTCACCGTGACCGGCGCCCGATGGCGGCCGCGTGCCCTGCTTACCCTGCTCATCTGCGGACAGAACATGATCGGCGGCACCAACTCCTGCGCCAACGGCGACGGCAGGGCGGTCACCGTCGGCGCGGACGGCACCTTCAGCAAGAAGCTGCCGGTCGCCGAGCCGCCCAAGCCCTGTCCCTGTGTCATCCATATTGCGACCGCCACCGGTGAGGCCGCCGCCGCGGACGTGGCGTTCAAGGTCGCCGGGCATCCGGTCGCGCCGCTGCCGAAGGAGCGGAGCGGAGGCGAGCGGCTGAGCGTGCTCTCGGCCCGGCTCGACGGCTCCAGCGGGCTGCTGACCTGGTTCGGCGCGCCGCCGAGCCGACGGCTCGTCGTCACCGTCGGCAATCTCGGCTCGACCCCGGCCCGCGATCCGGTCTTCGAAGTGGGCACCTCGCACGGCGTCTTCGCCCCCTCCTGGGAGGAGCAGCGATGGCGGGGGACGATCCAGCCGGGGAAGAAGGCGCAGGTCAAGCTGGACGTCGAACTGTCGGCCGGGGCCCATGGCGAC
Source organism: Streptomyces sp. AgN23 (assembly GCF_001598115.1). Lineage (NCBI taxonomy): Bacteria > Bacillati > Actinomycetota > Actinomycetes > Kitasatosporales > Streptomycetaceae > Streptomyces > Streptomyces sp. AgN23. Next base: position 4,613,006 of record NZ_CP007153.1, on the reverse strand, counting down.
TATCTGGTCTCGCTGCGCTACGGATCCAAGCTGCTCGTCGAACAGCCGTGGGCGGTGGGACGGCCCTGGGGCGTCACGCTCTTCTGGGTCCTGCTGTGCGTCGTGGCCGCGGCGACGGTCTTCCGGATCGGCATGGCCGTCGTGGACAAGGTACGGCCCCGTACGGCCCGGGCCGCGCCACCGCCGCCCGCATCCCCGCCCCCGTCCACCGGACCGGCCGGGGCGAACGGCGCGCGTCCGGCGCTGCCCTGGTTCACCCCCGACACGGCGCCGGAGGCACCGCCGCACCACCAGATTTCCGCACCGTCCGAGGAGATCCGATCGACTCCGAAAGGAACCACCTGAGATGCGACGAAGAGTGAGTGCGGCCGCCGTCGCGCTGCTGCTCGGCGGTGCGGGCGTGCTGCTCGGCGCGGGCAGCGCGGCGGGCGCCGAGGTCTCGTACAAGACCGAGTGTCTACCGCCTCCGATCTCCGGTATGCCGCCGGTGGAGGGCACCACGACCGTGGCCGTCACGGCACCGGCGACGGCCAAGGTCGGGGAGGAGGTCGAGGTGGTGTGGAAGACGGTGCAGGCCGCGTCCAAGAACCCGCCGATCCTCGACCTGGAGGCCAACACCATCCTGCCGACCGGCACCATCACGGTGGGCGGCGCGCAGACCGGTGACCTGTCCCTGGAGGGGCCGCGGGAGAACCCGGCGATCCCCAAGGGCGGTGAGATGAAGCTCTCCGACATGAAGGGGAAGCTGAAGCTCACGAAGGCGGGCGAGGTGACGCTGACGCCCGGCGGCTACAACATCAACGTCAGCAAGCCGCTGCCCACGGACACCAAGTGCTCGGCGAAGGAGGCCGTCAAGGCCGCCGCGACCATCAAGGTGACGGACGGCGGCAGCGGTCCGGGCGGCACGACCAGCGGTACCACCAGTGGTACGACGAGCGGCACGACGAGCGGCACGACCAGCGGTACCACGAGTGGCACCACCAGCGGCACGACGAGTGGCACCACCAGCGGCACCACCAGTGGTACGACGAGCGGGACGACCAGCGGCACCACCGGTGGCGGGGGCGGCGGAGACGATGCGTACACCGGTAAGGAGGTTGAGGTCGCCTACGCCTGCAAGACCCCCATCGGCGACAAGAACGCGACCTCCCCGGTCCAGATCAACGCCGCCAAGAGCGGCGGGAGTTTCGCGCTGACCGTGAAGTTCGGCAAGTCCGTGATGGACAGTCCGGCCGACATCCCCGCCGATTCGGTCAAACCGTCGATGGCCGTCAAGGTCGGCGGTGCCGACAAGGGCACCGTCGCCGTGGCGGGGCCGACCAACAAGGAGCCCATCAAGTCCGGTGATCCGATCGAGATCCCCGACCTCACCGGCACCTACAAGCCGGGCGCGAGCGGCAAGTCGACGCTCACCCCCGGGGTGCTGACGGTCAAGGCCCTCGGTACGACCACCACCTGCACCCCGTCCAAGGACCCTGGCGTCTCGCTCGAACTGGACACCACCGGCCAGCCCGGCGGCACCACCGGCGGTGACACGACGGGCGGTGGCACGAGCGGGGGCAGTGGCTCCGGAGGCGGCACCTCGGGCGGCAGCGGCACCTCGGGCAGCGGCGGTTCGGCCACCAGCGGCGGGCTCGCCGACACCGGTGCGAACGACCATGGCGGGCTGAAGGCGCTCGCCCTGATCGCCGGTACCACCGTTCTGCTCGGCGGCGCCATCTTCACCCTCACACCGTGGCGCAAACTGCGCGGCACCACCCGCTGAACCGCGTAGCCACACCGAACGGCGAAGGGCCCGGCGCGGTCTTCCCGCGCCGGGCCCCTCGTATCGCTGCGCAGTACCGCGTACCGCTATGGACGTCAGTGGACGTCGGCCATCAGGGCCACGACCTTCTTCCGGTACATGAAGACCGCGAAGCCCGCGAGCGCCGCCATGGCCGCCTCCAGCGTGATCACCCCGACCCCGCTCAGGTCGACCCCGGCGATGGACAGCAGCCCCGTGATGCAGTCGCCCGCGGTCACGGCCAGGAACCACACGCCCATCATCTGGCTGGCGTACTTCGCCGGCGCCATCTTGGTGGTCACCGACAGGCCGACCGGCGACAGGCACAGCTCGCCCATCGTCTGGACCATGTAGATCGACACCAGCCACAGCGGGCTGACCTTGGTCCCGTCCTGGGCCATCCCCATCGGCACGACGAAGACGAAGAACGAGGCGCCGATCAGGACCAGGGCCATCGCGAACTTCAGCGTGGTGTTCGGCTCCCGGTCACGCCGCGCCAGCCACAGCCACAGCCAGGCGAAGACCGGGGCCAGCGCCATGATCATCAGCGGGTTGACCGACTGGAACCACGAGGACGGGAAGTGCAGCCCGAAGATCGTGTCCGCGGTCTTGGCCTCGGCGAAGGCGGACAGCGTCGAACCGCCCTGGTCGTAGATCATCCAGAACACCGCGGCGGCCACGAAGAACCAGATGTAGCCGCTCACCTTGGTCTGCTCGACCGCCGAGAGCTCCCGGTCGCGCTTGATCCGGATGAGCACACCGGTCGGGATGATCAGGCCCAGGATGGTGATCGGAATCAGCACCCAGTTGAGGGTCCAGCTCCCGCTGAGCACCACGCCGGTGTAGAAGACCGCGGCGACGATCAGCCAGATCATCGCCTTGCGCAGCCAGGAGCGGCGCTCCTCGGTCGCCAGCGGGGTGGGGACGACGTTGCTCTCCGGGCTCAGATGGCGGGTGCCGATCAGGAACTGGACCAGGCCCAGGGCCATGCCCAGCGCGGCGAGCGCGAAGCCCAGGTGCCAGTTGTACGACTGGCCGACGGTGCCGATCACCAACGGAGCGGCGAACGCACCGAGGTTGATGCCGATGTAGAAGAGGGTGAAGCCGCCGTCCCGGCGCGGGTCCTGCGGACCGTCGTAGAGCTGGCCCACCATCGTCGAGATGTTGGCCTTGATCAGACCGGAGCCGAGCGCCACCAGGGCGAGGCCGACGAAGAAGGTCGCCTGGCCGGGGACGGAGAGCGCCAGATGTCCGGCCATGACGATCCCGGACGCGATGACCACCGTCTTGCGCGGACCCCACACCCGGTCGCCGAACCAGCCGCCCGGCATGGCCAGCAGATAGACCATGGCCAGGTAGACCGAGTAGATGGCCACCGCGTTGCCCTCGGTCAGCCCGAGCCCACCGCCCTGCCCGCCGGCCTTGGCGTCGGGGCCGCCGGAGATCAGATAGACCACGAGGAGGGCCCGCATGCCGTAGAAGCTGAACCGCTCCCACATCTCGATCATGAAGAGAGTGGCCAGGCCGCGAGGGTGGCCGAAGAAGGTTTTGCCGCCGGCAGGGGTCCCCTGCGCGGTGGCGCCCTTCGTCAGGCTGGACGCCATGGTGGTTTCCTTGCGTGCTCAGAGAGCGCTGCCGACAGGGCCAGCGCCCGTGGGGGGATGGCTGAGCGACTGAGCGCCGGACGTGGTCCGGGCCGGTTGTGCCGGCCCCTTCCCCGCTCCGGACATGACAGAGACCTTTGGGTGCGTCGTCGTCACCAAAGGCCCCGGAGGAGTGCTACAGACGTTGTTTCACCATACGACACGTACTTGACACTCTTGGAGGCGGTGAGAGATAGCTCACGGCGGAGGCGTGCAACCTTCCGTGCACCGTCCGTCGCGCCGTACGCGCCCCGTGCCCCGACCTCAGCGGACTACCATCACCCCCATGACCCGAGTACTGCTCGCCGAGGATGACGCATCCATCTCGGAGCCGCTCGCCCGTGCCCTGCGCCGCGAGGGGTACGAGGTCGAGGTGCGCGAGGACGGACCCACCGCGCTCGACGCCGGTCTGCAAGGAGGCGTCGACCTGCTCGTCCTCGACCTCGGCCTGCCCGGGATGGACGGGCTCGAGGTCTGCCGTCGGCTCCGCACGGAGGGCCACGGCTTTCCGGTGCTGGTGCTCACGGCCCGCGCGGACGAGGTGGACACGGTGGTCGGCCTGGACGCCGGCGCCGACGACTACGTCACCAAGCCGTTCCGGCTCGCCGAACTGCTCGCCCGGGTCCGGGCGCTGCTGCGGCGCGGTGCCGTCGAGACACAGCAACAGCAGCCGGCCACCCACGGGGTGCGGATCGACGTCGAGTCGCACCGCGCCTGGATGGGCGACGAGGAGCTGCAGCTGACCGCCAAGGAGTTCGACCTGCTGCGCGTCCTGGTGCGGGACGCCGGGCGGGTCGTCACCCGCGATCAGCTGATGCGCGAGGTGTGGGACACCACCTGGTGGTCCTCCACCAAGACCCTCGACATGCACATCTCCTGGCTGCGCAAGAAGCTCGGTGACGATGCGGCCAATCCCCGCTATATCGCCACCGTTCGTGGTGTCGGCTTCCGATTCGAGAAAAGCTGAAGAAGCCGACCAGTACTGACACGGTAGGGCAATGCGCCGTCGCTTGATCAACTCCACGCTGGCCGTGGTGCTCGTCGTCATCGCGGTCTTCGGCCTGTCGCTGGTCATCGTCGAGACGCGGACCATCGAGAACAGCGCCCAGGAGAGCGTGAGCTCCGATGCGGTGCGTCTGGTGAGCATCGTCGACAGCAGGCTGCTGGGGGGCGAGGGGGTCACCCCCAGAGTGCTGCGCGAGCAGATCGAGCCCGGCCGCTACGCCGTGATCAGGATGCCGGACCACCGCATTGTGGAGATCGGCAAGCGCCCCGAGGGCAGTGTCATCTCCGCCGAGGAGCCGGGTGAGCAGGGCGAGGTCGTACGGGTCGAGGCGTCCCGGACCACGGTGAGCCGCGAGGTCGGCCGCACCATGCTGATCATCCTCGCCGTCGCGCTGCTCGCCGTGCTCGCCGCCGTCGCCCTCGCCGTACGCCAGGCGCACCGGCTCTCCGCCCCGCTCACCGATCTCGCGGAGACCGCCGAGCGGCTGGGCTCCGGGGACCCCCGGCCGCGCCACCGGCGCTACGGGGTGCCGGAGCTGGACCGGGTCGCCGATGTGCTGGACGGGAGCGCCGAGCGGATCGCCCGGATGCTCACCGCCGAGCGGCGCCTGGCCGCCGACGCCTCGCATCAGCTCCGTACGCCGCTGACCGCGCTGTCGATGCGGCTGGAGGAGATCACGCTCACCGACGATCCGGAGACGGTCAAGGAGGAGGCGACGATCGCGCTGGGCCAGGTGGAGCGGCTCACCGACGTCGTCCAGCGGCTGCTGACCAATTCGCGCGATCCGCGCAGCGGCTCCGCGGTCGCCTTCGACCTGGACGAGGTCGTCAAGCAGCAGATCGAGGAGTGGCGCCCGGCCTCGCGCAGCGAGGGCCGCGCCATCGTGCGCTCGGGCAAGAAGGGGCTGCGCGCGGTGGGCACCCCGGGCGCGGTCGCCCAGGTGCTGGCGACGCTGATCGAGAACTCGCTGATGCACGGTGACGGTACGGTCGCGCTGCGTACCCGGGTCACCGGCAACCAGGCCGTGGTGGAGGTCTCCGACGAGGGTCCGGGGGTCTCGCCGGACCTGGGGGCGCGGGTCTTCGAGCGGACGGTCAGCGGACGGAACTCCACCGGCCTGGGGCTCGCCGTCGCACGGGATCTGGCGGAGGCGGACGGCGGCCGGCTGGAGTTGCTGCAGCAGCATCCGCCGGTGTTCGCGCTCTTCCTCAGCCGGGAGGCCGAGGACGCCTCGGGCTCCTGAGCGCGCCCGAGGGGCCCCTCGGGCGCGCTCCTTGCGGACCTACTTGCGGACCGGCTGCTTACGGGTGGCCTGGGCGGGCGGCGCGTCGGACAGGAAGGCTTCCGCGCGCACGACGGCGTCCCGTGCGGGCAGTGTCCGGAACACCCAGGTCCGGTAGGACCAGAAGCGGAAGAGGGTGCCCAGGCCGATCCCGAGGAACTTGAACACATTGCTCTGCAGTGAGCTGTCCCACCCGAAGCCATAGGTGGCGGCGTACAGCACACCGTTCTCGATGATCAGGCCGATGGCGCTGAACAGCAGAAAGAGGCTGAGCTCCTTGGTGCGGCCCTGCTTGTCGCGGTCCCGGTAGGTGAAGTAGCGGTATCCCACGTAGTTGAAGCCGGTGGCGACCACCGTGGCCACGATGCTGGCCCGCACCACCGGCAGTTCGGTGACGCTGCGGACCAGGTTGAACACCGCGAGATTGACGAAGACGCCGGCGCCGCCGACCACCCCGAACTTCGCGATCTCGCGAGCCAGTTGCCCCATCTGGGCGCGCAGCCCGCCGAGTGTGCTCCGTTCACTCATGGTGATCGTTCAGCCCCGTCCCGTCGGTGTCGTCCATCCCCCCATGCTAACCAGCGGCCGTGCCCCGCGCCCTTCAGACCGCGGCCAGGTGTCCGGTGGGTATCTCCGGAGGTTCCTCTGACGCAGGTCAGGGCCGGTCGGAGGGGGAAGTTACCCTGGGAGGGTGACATTCCCGGTAGTCGGCATGGTCGGCGGCGGCCAGCTCGCCCGTATGACCCACGAGGCGGGCATCCCCCTCGGCATCAGGTTCAAGCTGCTCAGTGACACCCCTCAGGACTCGGCGGCCCAGGTGGTCAGCGATGTCGTCATCGGCGACTACCGCGACCTGGACGTTCTTCGTGCTTTCGCACAAGGCTGTGATGTGGTCACCTTCGACCACGAGCATGTCCCGACGGAGCATCTGCGCGCCCTGGAAGCGGATGGCGTGGTCATCCGCCCCGGAGTCGAGGCGCTGCTGCACGCCCAGGACAAGGGGGTGATGCGCAAGCGGCTGAGCGAGGCCGGTGTGTCGTGCCCGCGCCACCGCATCGTGGCCGACCCCGAGGACGTCGCGCGGTTCGCGGCGGAAGCGGGGGAGGGCGACGGATTTCCGGTCGTCCTCAAGACGGTGCGCGGCGGTTACGACGGCAAGGGCGTGTGGGTTGTCCGCGGTGTGGAGGAGGCGGCCGAGCCGTTCCGCGCGGAGGTGCCCGTCCTCGCCGAGGAGATGGTCGACTTCGCCCGTGAGCTCGCCGCCAACGTCGTACGGTCCCCGCACGGCCAGGCCGTGGCCTACCCCGTCGTGGAGTCGATCCAGGTGGACGGGGTCTGCGACACGGTGATCGCCCCGGCCCCCGGTCTCTCCGAGGGGCTGTCCGCCACGGCGCAGGAGATGGCGCTGAAGATCGCGGCGGAGCTCGGGGTGGTCGGCCATCTCGCGGTCGAGCTGTTCGAGACCCGCGACGGCCGACTGCTGGTCAACGAGCTGGCGATGCGCCCCCACAACTCCGGTCACTGGACCCAGGACGGCGCCGTCACCTCCCAGTTCGCCAACCATGTGCGGGCCGTGCTGGACCTCCCGCTCGGCGATCCGCGGCCGCGCGCGCCGTGGACCGTGATGACCAATGTGCTCGGCGGCGACTACCCCGATATGTACGGGGCGTATCTGCACTGCATGGCGCGCGACCCGGCGCTCAAGATCCATATGTATGGCAAGGACGTGAAGCCCGGGCGCAAGGTCGGCCACGTCAACACCTATGGCGACGACCTGGCCGATGTGCGCGAGCGCGGCCGGCACGCCGCCGACTACCTCCGAGGGACCATCACCGAATGAGCGCTCCTGTGATCGGCATCGTCATGGGCTCCGACTCCGACTGGCCCGTCATGGAAGAAGCGGCCAAGGCCCTCGACGAGTTCGAGGTCCCGTACGAGGTGGATGTCGTCTCGGCCCACCGCATGCCGCGCGAGATGGTCGCCTACGGGGAGAACGCGGCGTCCCGCGGCCTCAAGGCCATCATCGCGGGCGCGGGCGGCGCCGCCCACCTCCCGGGCATGCTCGCGTCCGTCACCCCGCTGCCGGTGATCGGGGTGCCCGTACCGCTGAAGTACCTCGACGGCATGGACTCCCTGCTGTCGATCGTCCAGATGCCCGCGGGCGTCCCGGTGGCCACCGTCTCCATCGGCGGCGCCCGCAACGCGGGCCTGCTCGCCGCCCGGATCCTGGCCGCACACGACCCCGGACTCCAGGCGCGGATGTGCGAGTTCCAGGACGAACTCAACGCCCAGGCCACGGAAAAGGGCAAGCGCCTGCGGGCGAAGGTGGACGGGGCGGGATCGTTCGGCTTCAACTCCAGCCCCTCCGGCGTTTGAGGAGCACCCCCAGCCCCTCCGGGAACCCCTGCCCCTCCGGCGTGAGGAGCAATTCCAGCCCCTCCGGCGTTTGAGGAGCGGGGGCCTGGGCGCGGAGCCCCGGGTTTCGGGAAGGGGCGGGGTGGGGGCAAGCCCGCCGCAGGCGCCCACCCCGCCCCGCCCTGCCCCCCAACACGTGACTTCGACGCCACCCCATACGAAACTACGGAAATGACCGATCACCTCGCGCAAGCCCACGACCTGCTGGCCGCCCACCCCGTCGTAGACGGCCACAACGACTTCCCCTGGGCCCTGCGCGAGCAGGTCCGCTACGACCTCGACCAGCGCGACATGGCCGCCGACCTCACCCCGCACACCCACACCGACATCCCCCGACTCCGCGCGGGCGGCGTGGGCGCCCAATTCTGGTCGGTGTACGTGCGCTCGGACTTCAGCGGTGACACCGCGGTCAGCGCCACCCTCGAACAGATCGATGTCGTCCGCCGTTTCACCGAGCGCTACGCCACCGACCTGCGCCCGGCGTTCACCGCCGACGACATGGAGGCGGCGCGGGCCGAGGGCCGGATCGCCTCCCTCATGGGCGCCGAGGGCGGCCACAGCATCAACTGCTCCCTGGCCACCCTCCGCACCCTGTACGACCTGGGCGTGCGGTACATGACGCTGACCCACAACGACAACGTCCCCTGGGCCGACTCGGCGACCGACGAGCCGAAGGCGCACGGCCTCACCCGCTTCGGCGAGGAGGTGGTGCGCGAGATGAACCGCCTGGGCATGCTCGTCGACCTCTCCCATGTCTCGGCCGACACCATGCGGGACGCGCTCCGGGTGACCGAGGCGCCCGTGGTCTTCTCGCACTCCTCCGCGCGCGCCGTCTGCGACCATCCGCGCAACATCCCCGACGATGTGCTGGCGCTGCTGCCCGCCAACGGGGGCGTGGCGATGGTCACCTTCGTCCCCAAGTTCGTTCTCCCCGAGGCGGTCGCCTGGACCAAGGCAGCGGACGAGAACATGCGCGCCCACGGAATGCATCCGCTGGAGATGACGCCCGCCGGGATGGAGGTCCAGCGCGCCTTCGAGGAGGCCAACCCGCGTCCCCTGGCGACCGTGTCGACCGTCGCCGACCATCTCGACCATATGCGCGAGGTGGCGGGCATCGACCACATCGGCATCGGCGGCGACTTCGACGGCACCGCCTTCACTCCCGAGGGCCTCACCGATGTCGCGGGCTATCCGAACCTGATCGCCGAGCTTCTCGACCGCCGCTGGTCACCGGCCGACCTCGCCAAGCTGACCTGGCAGAACGCGGTCCGTACGCTGCGCGGCGCCGAGGACGCGGCACGCGCCGCGCAGAGCAACCGCGGCCCGTCCCTCGCGACCATCGACCACCTGGACGCCGCCGAGTAACGGGGAACGGCGCCGAACCACCCGCCCCCGCCGCTGAGCACCCGATCCGCTCCCACCGGACGCCCTCCGGTGGGAGCGGAAGGTTCTGCGGGACGAGTCAGGGATGGATCAGGCAGAAGGGGTGCCCCGCCGGGTCGGCGAAGACGCGGAAGTCCCGCTTCCCGCCCTCGTCGTCGAGGTCCAGCGCACGGGCCCCCAGCGCCAGCACCCGCTCCTGCGCCGCCGCCATATCGGGCACCCGCAGATCGAGGTGCAGCTGCTGCGACTCCTTCGCCGACGGCCAGCTCGGCGCCACGAAGCCGGGTGCCTCCTGAAAGGCCAGCCGCGTCCCGTCGGGCAGGTGGAGATCGACCCAGGGCTTCCCCTCGTTTTTGATCTCACCGCCCAGCACCTCCTGGTAGAAGTGGGCGAGCGCGGTGGCGTCGGGGCAATCGATCGCGACAAGTTCCAGTTTGGCGATGGCCATGGCTCCTCCTTGGATCCCGTCCCGGGTTGACCGAACGGGCTCCGTCAAACGGGAAGCCTCGGTCCTACGCCAGCGGGCGCCCGAGCGCCCGGTAGGTCCAGCCGGCCTCGCGCCAGTGGTCGGGGTCCAGGGCGTTGCGCCCATCCAGGATCCGGCGCTCGGCGACGACGCCGCCGAGGGCCGCCGGGTCCAGCTCGCGGAACTCGCGCCACTCGGTGAGATGCAGCACCGCATGGGCGCCCTGCGCCGCCTCGGCCGCCGTCGCCGCGTAGGCGAGGGTCGGGAAGAGGGCCCGGGCGTTCTCCATGCCCTTGGGGTCGAAGACGGTGACCTGGGCGCCCTGGAGCTGTATCTGACCGGCCACGTTGAGTGCGGGGGAGTCCCGGACGTCGTCGGAGTCCGGCTTGAAGGTCGCGCCCAGCACGGCGACCCGCTTGCCCAGGAAGCTGCCACCGACGGCCTCGCGGGCCAGCTCGACCATATGGCCGCGGCGCCGCATATTGATCGAGTCGACCTCGCGGAGGAAGGTCAGCGCCTGGTCGGCGCCGAGTTCACCGGCGCGCGCCATGAAGGCCCGGATGTCCTTGGGCAGACAACCGCCGCCGAAGCCGATCCCGGCCCGCAGGAACTTACTTCCGATGCGCTCGTCGTAGCCGATGGCCTCGGCCAGCTTGACCACATCGCCGCCCGCCGCCTCGCAGACCTCGGCCATGGCGTTGATGAAGGAGATCTTGGTCGCCAGGAAGGAGTTGGCGGCGACCTTCACCAGCTCGGCGGTGGGGAAGTCGGTCACCACGAAGGGCGAGCCCTCGGCGGTGGGCGTCTCGTACACCTCGCGGAGCAGCTTCTCGGCCCGGTCGCCGGCGACGCCGACCACGATCCGGTCCGGGTGCAGGGTGTCCTGGACGGCGAACCCCTCGCGCAGGAACTCGGGGTTCCAGGCGAGCTCCGCGTCCGCCCCCACCGGGGCCAGCTCGGCCAGCCGGGCCGCGAGCAGGTCGGCGCTGCCGACCGGCACCGTGGACTTGCCCACGACCAGCGCGGGGCGGCGCAGATGCGGGGCGAGCGAGTCCACCGCGGCGTTCACATAACTCATGTCACAGGCGTACTCGCCGTGCTTCTGCGGGGTGTTCACACAGATGAAGTGGATGTCGCCGAACTCCCCGGCCTCCTCGTAGGAGGTGGTGAAGCGCAGCCGCCCGGTGGCGCCCTCGAACCCCGCGACGTGGCGCCGCAGCAGGTCCTCGAGGCCGGGCTCGTACATGGGCACCCGGCCCTCGGTGAGCATCGCGATCTTCTCGGGCACGATGTCGAGGCCGAGCACCTCGAAGCCCAGTTCCGCCATGGCCGCTGCGTGGGTGGCGCCGAGGTAGCCGGTGCCGATCACAGTGATCTTGAGGGCCATGCAGTGCTCCAGAACGGTCGATCGCAGATGCGGTGCCTGAGCATAGTCGGGACCGGGGGACGGGCTCAGCCGACTCTGTCAGGTAGGTCACGTATACCTACCGGGGCGTCGCCCCTAGAATTCAGTTACTTAACGGTAGTTAGCACTCTTGGGGAGTGAGAGGCTTGGCGTCCTCGGTGAACGACTTCGACCTGTACCGGCCGTCCGAGGAGCATGACATGCTCCGGGACGCCGTCCGATCTCTCGCCGAGGCGAAGATAGCCCCCTTCGCCGCAGAGGTCGACGAGGGGGCCCGGTTCCCCCAGGAGGCGCTCGACGCCCTGGTCGCGAACGATCTGCACGCGGTGCACGTCCCCGAGTCCTACGGCGGCTCCGGCGCGGACGCGCTGGCCACCGTGATCGTCATCGAGGAGGTCGCCCGGGTCTGCGCCTCCTCGTCCCTGATCCCCGCGGTCAACAAGCTGGGCTCGCTGCCGGTCATCCTCTCCGCCTCCGAGGAGCTGAAGACGAGGTACCTGGCCCCGCTCGCCAAGGGCGACGCGATGTTCTCGTACTGCCTCTCCGAGCCGGACGCGGGCTCGGACGCGGCGGGGATGAAGACCAAGGCGGTGCGCGACGGCGACTTCTACGTCCTCAACGGCGTCAAGCGCTGGATCACTAACGCCGGGGTCTCCGAGTACTACACGGTGATGGCCGTCACCGACCCCGAGAAGCGCTCCAAGGGCATCTCCGCCTTCGTCGTCGAGAAGTCCGACCCGGGCGTCTCCTTCGGCGCCCCGGAGAAGAAGCTCGGCATCAAGGGCTCCCCGACCCGGGAGGTCTATCTCGACAACGTCCGCATCCCCGCGGACCGGATGATCGGCGAAGAGGGCACCGGCTTCGCCACCGCCATGAAGACCCTGGACCACACCCGGATCACCATCGCCGCGCAGGCCCTCGGCATAGCCCAGGGCGCCCTGGACTACGCCAAGGGGTATGTCCAGGAGCGCAAGCAGTTCGGCAAGCCGATCGGCGACTTCCAGGGCGTCCAGTTCATGCTCGCCGACATGGCCATGAAGCTGGAGGCCGCCCGGCAGCTCACCTACGCGGCGGCGGCCAAGTCCGAGCGGGTCTCCGCCGGAGGCGGCAAGGAGGACCTGACGTTCTTCGGCGCCGCGGCCAAGTGCTACGCCTCGGATGCCGCGATGGAGATCACCACGGACGCCGTCCAGCTCCTCGGCGGCTACGGCTACACCCGTGACTACCCGCTCGAGCGGATGATGCGCGATGCCAAGATCACGCAAATTTATGAAGGCACGAACCAAGTCCAGCGGATCGTGATGGCCAGGAACCTCCCCTAGCGGGGTTTTCGCAGGTCAGGCACTGTTTCGACGGCCCGGCGAGTCGGTCACGGCTTCCTGTCCATTGCGGCCCGATCAGGCCCGTCCCTGGGCGTCATGCTGGGGAAATCCTGGGCAGATGCCGAGCTGGAAACGGCCTCTGACCTGTGTAAACAGCGCAGCCCCCGGCGCAAAGCCGGGGGCTGTTGTCGTACGCGGATCAGGCGACCTCTGATGCCTCCGTGGGATCGTCAGCGCCGGGCATCAGCATCGTTGCGATGGCGGCCCGGCCGCGCTGCTCGGCCCCTTCGAAGATGTAGTGGTAGTGCTCCCTCAGCACGTCCGTACCGCTGTGGCCCATCCAGTCGGCCACATCGTTCTCGGGGACTCCGGCGTACAGCGCGCGCATTTCTCAGACCAGCAGCGAGGCAGGCATGACCATTCGCGCGCGGTCATTCAGATCCCGAGCAGCGTGATTCTGTAGGTGCGGTTTGATCAGTTTTAGCATGCTTTGCATTCGCTGATCAGCCCTCCCTGATTGGACTAGCAGGTAATCGTCAAGTGCGCTGTGCCAAGTGGCGCATGCTGCCTCCATATGCCCAATAGCGATTTGCCGTTCGGCCAGAATGGCCCGCTCCTTGACGCGAGTGCGCCGATAAACGTCATACCTCAACCGGTCTGACTGCTTCATTGCTTCAACTGCACCAGTTACATCACCAAGCTCGTAACGAACCTGACTGGTGTGATAGTTCAAGGCCGCTGGATCATACGATCCAAATGCTTTCTGCTGAGACTCGGCCTTATCCATAGCGATTTCAGCTTCCCGAAGGTACATGAGCGCCTTGGCTTTTTCGCCAATCTGCGCCGAAGCGTGTGCCTGTTGGCCAGCAAGAAATGCTCGCATCCTGGGACCGGCCTTGGGGGATGCGGCAGCAGCGGCATCGGCAAGCCTCGTCGCGGCCCTGCCATGCCCCAGGTCAACTGCCTGAACGCTCATCCCTCGCAGCGTGGTGCAGTAAGTCAGGTGATCCTCTGAGGCTCCAGCCAATTCCAAAGCTTTCAGGTAATACTGCTGCGCTAAACCGTGAATACCTTCGTCAACAGCCATGTACCCCGTGAGGTAGCAGAGGTCCGACGCTGCGGACATCATCGCTTTACGGACCGCCTCCGAAGCGTTGGCCCGGAGGTACGGAGCCACCGTATTGACAAGGAAAGCTGCGGCCATGGGTCGCGCATGGCGGCCGCCGAACTGATCATCAAGCTCTGAGATCCGTTCGGTCATGGCCACGACCGTATGGACATCAGGCATCCCTATGCGCTGCACTCGCCCTGTCTGAATGGCTTCCATGCGGCCCACAACGTCCGGCCAGTTGGGTACCGTCAGCGCGACAGAGAAGAGGCTCACGCCAAGGACACTGCGGCGCGAGGGGTCCATGTCCTGCCTCCCCAAGTCGATCAACGCCTCAACGGTACCCGGGCGTGCGTTCGACTCATCGGCAGGCAGGGGGAACCCTGCCTCAGCGTGCGTGATCGGGCGGCCCAGCTTGCGGGCGAACGCCTCCAGGATCAGTGGTCGGGCAGCCTCTTTCGGCATGTGCCCCCGAAGCCACTGATGGGCGGACGGCTCTCGGTACTTCTGCGGCGTTCCGCGTTCCGTGCCGATGCGGTTGACCTCCTGTGCGAGCTGCCGCAGCGTCCACCCGGTCTCTCGGAACAGCCGGTCCAGGCCCTTGTTCGGCTCCCGCTCACTCACTCGGCGCTCAACTCCTCAGCTAAAGCAGGCGCTTAAAGCTCTTAAAAACCGCCGTTCTCGCCACGGTACCGCGATGCGTAGCGGAGCGGTTGCCTAGAGCGAGAAGGACCCCCGCGACCGTGCGACCGGTCCGGGGGCGTGGTCAACGCTGAAGAGGAGCGTCAACGTGAGAAAGCGTATCGCCCGATCCATGGAACGGTGGGGACGAAGGTTATTCCCCGTCCCTGGGCGCCATCGGACGACCGATGCCTCAAAGCCCACACCGGCACGCGTCGCCGTGCCCGTACCCGCCTCGACCTGTGCGCCTGTCCGTATCGCGGACTCGCCCACGCTTCAGCTCCCGCGTATCCCGGCTGAAGACCGTTTCCCAATCGCTTGGGATACCGACCCCGTGCCGTTGTACGTCCTCCGGCACGAGCGGCAGCGAGCACTGGCGGTCTCGCGGTGAGCGCGATCGAGCCTCCAGCCCAACCGCAGGAGGCACAGCAAAACGCGCCCAAGCCCTCGACTCAGAAGGAGTTGGACCAGCGTGCGGAGACCCTGAAGAAGAAGATCGACAAGCATCTTGGGCGCGGAGGGCGGACCCGATGACCTCATGTGCCACATGCACCCGGCTGAAGCAGGAGAAGGCCAAGGCCATGGAAGCCGGTGACTATCGGCTGGCCGCCGATCTTGAACTGAAGATCCGGCACCATCCGGACGGTCACACGATGCCTCCGTTCGGCCCTCGATGGGGGTGGATCGGGTGAACGAGCCGACGCCGTACAACGGCCCGCAACCGGGCGAGGAGGCTTACGACGCTGCCGCAGAGCGCACGGGCATCCTCCAAGCCATCTGTGACGCCGATGAACTCGCCTTCGACCACCGCATGCCGGGCCCACTCGTCGCGTTCCTCCGCCCCCAGAGGGGCGGACAGGAGTGGATGACCGACTCCAGGAACCTCCAGTTCCCCGAGGCAGCACGACCGCACCCCAACCCCGGCGACAAGTAGTCGCCTTGACGCATCCCATGACTCCACCCGCCGGACGGTGTTGATCCCCGCCTGGTGGGTGGGTGAGCCCCCGCCCCGATCGTTCGCAACAGGAAGGGCTAGCGGTCGGGGCGGGTCAGCAAGTGCCGTGCACCACTCCAACCAGGGAGAGAACACAGCAATGACAGCAGTAGCGAACGACCAGCGGACCGGCCGCTCACTGGTCAGCGAAGAGTTATTCGGCAGCCTCGCTCACTTCGTGGCCATCCACAACGCGCAGACCCCGGAGCGGGCCGAGCGCATCGCCGACCAGGCGGTTGCGTTCCTCGGCACCGTGGCCACCGCCACCGTGCCCATGGTCCCGTCGGACGACGTGGACATGGGACTGCACGCCTTCATCCTGCACACCAAGGCGTACGGGGAGTCTGCGACCAGCACGCCGGGCGCTTCCTGCACCACAACCCCGCCCCCGGCGGCGGTCGCACCCTCGAAGCCGTCACCACCACGGCGCATGCCATGAAAGCGGCGGGCTTCATGGTCTTCGATGACCTGTGGACCGTGAACGGTGAGAGCGCCGCGCAGTGTGACTCGGACTGCGGACGGGACTACAGGGCCAACTGACCGCCTGTAATGTCCGGCCGATGACGTGAAGCGGGACCGGCTCTCACAGAGGGCCGGTCCCGCCTCTGGGAGGAGTTGCGCTGTGACCCATTCGGGGCCATACGAACTACCGGGTAGCGTGCTCGACACGCTTACGCCCGTGTCGAAGCGACAGGTACTGAACCGTCGTGGATCAACCGTTTGGGAGATCACCACAGACGGAGGCAGGCATGCCGCAAAGGTCGGGTATCCAAGCGCGACGCATGCATGGACGGCCTTGGCTCCTGCCCGTGAGGGCACCATCTTGCAGCAGCTCAGCCCCGGAGGGGTGAGTTACGGCGACTGGGAACACGGCACCTGGAACATCCAGCCCTGGCACCAGGGCGAGAGTCTGTTTGACCTGTGGCAGCCACACCGCGCCGAAGGGGCGTCATCGGAACCCGACCCAGGTGAAGCACTGTCGTGCGCGGAAGCCGTAGCCGCATTGCACGCCACGGGGTGGGCGCACGGGGACATTCAACCCGCGCATCTGATCATCAGCGATGAGAGAACAGCGCTCATTGATCTCGCCCTGGCCTACGGCGGAGACATCCCCACCGCGTACGACTTCAGCTATCGAGGCTGTCTCGTCCACTACGAGAGCCCAGAGATTTCCCGGAGCGTGCTGGAGACCGGTACGGCCACTCCGACCATGGCGGCGGACGTCTACGCCCTTGGTGCCTCTCTCTTCATCAGCGCGACCGGATTGCGCCACGTGGCGTACCCCGACGACGCCAGCCGCAAGGATCAGCGGCAAGCCATCGTGAAGGGACCGCACCGCCCGGTGAACGTGCCCGGAGTGCTCGGCAAGCTCATCGAAGCCATGCTCAGCCCCGAGCCGGCCGACCGGCCCAGGAGTGCCGAAATCTGTAAGGAACTGAGCAGCGGGCACTGAGGCCCCTTGATCCGCGCCGCCCACCAGGTTCAGCGCATCGTGATGGCGCGCAACCTTCCGTAGTCCTCGACGCACAAAAGACCGCTGCCGGGCCCGACGGGCCCGGCAGCGGTCTTCGCTGGTCCGGATCAGTTGCTGGAGACCGTGACCGTCTCGTCGTTCTTCAGCTCGCCCATCAGCTGCTTGACCTTGGCCATATCCCACTGCACCGCGCTGCCCTTGGAAGTGGCCAGGCCGGGGTTGGAGATCGGCATGTTCATCTGCTTGCCGTCACCGCCGGAGACGCTCTTCATCGCGAAGAACATGTCCTTCACGTCCCACAGGCTCATGTCCTTGTCGACGACCAGGTTGTCCAGGCCGGCGCCCATCGTCGGGTAGAGCTTGAACGGGTTCATGATCGTGCTCGGCGAGGCCGCCTTGTTGGCCAGTGCGGAGAGGAACTTCTGCTGGTTCTTGGTGCGGTCCAGGTCGCCGCCCGCGAGGCCGTAGCGCTGCCGGACGAAGGCGAGCGCCTGCTGGCCGTTCAGCGTCTGCTTGCCCTTCTTCAGGTCATTGCCGGACTTCTTGTCCTTCATGTCCTGCGGGATGTCGATGTCGACGCCGCCGACCCCGTCCACGAGATTGGCGAAGCCGTCGAAGCCGATCTCCGCGTAGTGGTCGATCTTCAGGCCGGTGTTGTACTCGATCGTGCGGACGAGCAGCCCGGGGCCCTCGGAGGAGTACGACGCGTTCAGCTTGTTCTGGCTCTGCGGGATCCGCCGGCCGCTCTCCGAGCCGGTGAAGGCCGGGATGGTGACCCAGGAGTCACGCGGGAGGCTGACCATGGTGTTGCCGTTCTCACCGACGTGGAGAAGGATCATGGAGTCGGTGCGGCGGCCGTCGGCCGAGCCGGTGTGCAGCTTCTTCTTGTCCTCGTCGGACATGCCCTCGCGGCTGTCCGAACCCACGATCAGGTAGTTGGTGCCCTTGCCGCCGCCCGGCCGGTCCTCGACCTTGCTCAGGTCGACCTCGTTGCGGAGCTTGGAGTCGGCCCAGATGTAGGTGCCGATGCCGACGGCGAGCAGCAGGACGACCAGGGTGACCAGGCCGATGGTTATCCGGCGCTTCCAGTTCTTCGGCCTCACCGGACGCGGGCCGGGGCCGCCAGGACCGCCGGGGCCGTAGGGGTCGCCGCCGCCGGGCCCGCCGTTGCCGTGGCCGTAGACCTGCCCGGTGTTGTAACCGTCGTCGTAGTCGTCATAGCCCTGGGACGCCTGCTGCCGCGGAATGGTGCCGTGCGGCGAGAGGTCGGGCGGCAGTGGCGGCTCGTTGTAGGGCGGCTGACCGCCCGCACCGGGTGCCGCGCGTCTCACCTGTGGCATGGCGCGCGCCCCTTCCGGGTCGGGGCTGCCGCTACCACGTCCGTACCGGCCGCTGCGGTCGCCGGTCGATCCCTGGGGCCATTCGCTCATGCAAGGCAGTGTGCCTGGTCGGGTGGGTCGCCTTACAGGGCGGGTGCCGGATCGGGGCACGGCTGTTGCAGACCTGATAAGAATCTGGTCCGCATAAGGTGGACGGCATGACCCATCAGGCCCACGGTCCGGAACCGGAGCTTCCGGGAAAGCCCACCTCCGCCTCCCGTACCACGCTGTCACACATCATGACGGGCAGTGACACCAATCTGCTCGGGACCGTCCACGGCGGCGTGATCATGAAACTGGTGGACGACGCGGCCGGAGCGGTCGCCGGACGCCACTCCGAGGGGCCCGCGGTCACCGCGTCGATGGACGAGATGGTCTTCCTCGAACCGGTCAGAGTCGGCGACCTCGTTCATGTGAAGGCCCAGGTCAACTGGACCGGCCGGTCCTCCATGGAGATCGGGGTGCGGGTGCTGGCCGAGCGGTGGAACGAGTCCACGCCCGCCACCCAGGTCGGCAGCGCCTATCTGGTCTTCGCCGCCGTCGACGCCGACGGCAAGCCCCGGCCGGTGCCCGCGGTCATCCCGGAGACCGAGCGGGACAAGCGGCGCTACCAGGAGGCCGAGATCCGCCGGACCCACCGGCTGGCCCGCCGCCGCGCGATCAAGGAACTCCGTGCCCGGCGCGTCGCCCCGCGCGCCGACGACGACGCCGAGGACGCCGGCCGGCGGTGACCCCGGTCAGAGGGAGCGAGTGCCGCCCTCGGGGCAGACGACCTCGTCGCCGGTGATGGCCCCGAACCCGGCAGTGTCGGTCCGCGGCTTCTCGACCCGGACCCGCCGCACACCCGCGTAGTCCGCGCCGATGGTGATCTGCATCACCGCGCCCTGCCCGACCACCGGCTTCAGCCGGGCTCCGGGCAGCGCGGCCGCCAGCGAGCGCACCGAGCGGTCCCAGACCGGGTCGTACGCGATCACCGTGCGCCGGACGTCGGGGGTCGCGGCGTCGGCGGGGGAGCCGGTGGTGGCGAAGCCGGTGGCGTGCAGCGCGCGGTCCGCGCGGCGGGCGAGCCCCGCCGTATCGGTGCCGTTGAGCACGTGGACCCGGATCTGGCCCGGGTCCACGTCGACCGGGGTGGCGCCGGGACGCTTCGGGCGGTGGGCGACCAGCGGCCGGTCCTCGCGGAGGGTGGCGAAGAGCCGTTCGGCCTTGGGCTGGTCCCAGCGGAGCGTGGAGCCGGACCCCTTCACCGGGACGCCGGGCAGGATCACCGGGACCGAGGCGAACTCCGAGGACGCGGGGGTGACGCCGCTCATCGCCCGCCCCAGGGCGACCATGTCCGCCGCCCCGAAGCCGTGGTCGGCGCGGACCGAGCCCAGCAGGGCCCCGGCCACCCGGTTGAACCGCACCGGGTTGAGCAGGATGCCTCCGGCCGTGGTCTGGTGGACCACGGCGGCCAGGAAGCGCTGCTGGCGCTGGATCCGGCCCAGGTCGGAGGTGCCGTCGACATGCCGGGAGCGGACGTACTGCAGCGCCTGGCCGCCGTTCAGGACATGGGTGCCCGCCGCCAGATCAAGCCCGGTGTGGTCGTCCTTGAGCGGCCGCGCGGTGCAGATCTTGACCCCGCCGAGCACATCGACCGTCTTCATGAAGCTGGTGAAGTCCACCTCGAGGTAGTGGTCGATGTGGATGCCGGTCAGATGCTCCACGGTGCGCACGGTCAGGCTCGGCCCGCCCTCGGCGTACGCGGCGTTGAGCTTCCGCGGATGGTGCGGATGGCGCTTGCCGGTGGCGTCGGTGTACGCGGGGATCTGGGCGTACGAGTCGCGGGGCAGGCTCACCGCGCTGACCCGGCGGTGGTCGGCGGACAGATGCATCAACATGATCGTGTCGGTGCAGCGGCAGGGGGCTCCGCCCAGCCGGTACAGCGCCTTCTCCCGAGGCGTGATCTTCTCCCGTCCGTCCGTGCCGACCACGAGGAAGTTGACGCCCCCGCCGGTGTTCTTCGGCCGGTTGTCCAGGCCGCCGAAGGCATCCACCCGGTGGATCCCGGATTCGAGCTCACTGACCAGCAGATGCCCGATGCCGCTGACCGCCAGCACCAGAGCGGCGCCGCCGGTGGCGAGCCGCAGCCCCCAGCGGGGGCGGCGGGAGCGGGGGCGCGGCGGGCGCGGCGATCGGGCCGGTGCACTCACTCCGGGGACCTCCGTGAACGGGTGGGCTGGGCGGAACCGCCTCACCGTAGGCCCATACGACGATCGCTTTGACGGCCCCACGCCGCCCGTGTGGCGCACTGCCACCCGGGCGGCGCGTTCCGGTGTCGCCCATTCGCGGTAACGTGGGCGCGATATCGCAGTCTTTTGGGGCCCCACCCCCAGTCACCTGGGCCCGGCCCCCGAACCCCGAGGTGTCATGCCCCCGCATCAGCTCCCGGCCGTCTCCGTGATCATGCCGGTGCTCAATGAGGAACGCCATCTGCGCAATGCCGTGCGGCACATCCTGGAGCAGGAGTACGACGGCGAGATGGAGGTGGTGATCGCGCTCGGCCCGTCCGCGGACCGTACCGACGAGATCGCCGCCGAACTGGTGGCGGAGGACTCCCGGGTGCATACGGTCCCCAACCCCACGGGCCGCACCCCCGCCGCCCTGAACGCGGCGATCAAGGCATCCCGCCATCCGGTGGTGGTGCGGGTCGACGGCCATGGCATGCTCTCGCCGAACTACATCGCGACCGCCGTCCGGCTCCTGGAGGAGACCGGCGCGCAGAACGTCGGCGGGATCATGCACGCCGAGGGCGAGAACGACTGGGAGAAGGCCGTCGCCGCCGCCATGACCTCCAAGATCGGCGTGGGCAACGCGGCCTTCCACACCGGCGGCGACGCGGCCCCCGCCGAGACCGTCTATCTGGGCGTCTTCCGGCGCGAGGCGCTGGAACAGCAGGGCGGCTACAACGAGGAGTTCATCCGCGCCCAGGACTGGGAGCTGAACTTCCGGATCCGCGAGGCCGGCGGGCTCATCTGGTTCTCGCCCGAGCTGAAGGTCTCCTACCGGCCGCGGCCGAGCGTGCGGGCCCTGGCCAAGCAGTACAAGGACTACGGGCGCTGGCGCCATGTCGTCGCCCGCTTCCACCAGGGCTCGATCAATCTGCGCTATCTCGCCCCGCCGACCGCCGTCGTCGCCATCGCGGCGGGCATCGTGGTGGGCGCGGCCGTCACCCCGTGGGCCTTCGTGATCCCCGGCGGCTATCTGGCCGCGATCGTCGCGGGCTCGATCCCGGCGGGCAAGGGGCTTCCGGTGGCCGCCCGGCTGCGGGTCCCGGTGGCGCTCGCGACCATGCACATGTCCTGGGGCTGGGGCTTTCTGACCAGCCCGCGGGCGCTCGCCAAGCGGGTCATCGCCAGCCGCCGCCCGGCGGTCATGGCCCCGTAGCCCTACGCGAAGGGGCCGGACCCGCTGGTGGGTCCGGCCCCTTCGCCGTGCCGTCACCGGGGGCGTCTTCGCGGTGGCGTCACGGGGGCGTCAGAAGCTGTAGCCCTGGTTGACCTTCATACAGCCCTTCTCCTCGCCGTTGAGCGCGTCCGCGCTCTCGGGCGTCTTGCCGTCGTCGTCCGTCGTCGCCTTCGGATAGGCGGTGCCCTCGCGCCAGTCGTTGCCGACCACCACGGTGATCTCCTGGATCGACGTCGACGACTTCGCCGCGGACTTCGGCAGCTTCAGCGCCTTGGCCACGGCCAGGCCGTCGCCCTGCCGGTCCTCGCCCGGGTAGAGGACGGTGGTGTCGGCCTGCGAGATCAGCACCGAGTTCGCGGTGGCCTTGGCGTAGCCCAGCCGCACCAGCTCGGAGGTGATCTCCGAGGCCCGGCCGGAGGCCGGCCCCAGGACGGTGCTGGCGGTGCCGTTCTGCACCACCACCGGGAGCTGGTCCTTGGGCGCGGTGGGCTTCGGGGTCGCGTCGGGCTTCTTCTTGTCCTTGCCGTCCAGGCTTATGTCGTTGCGCAGCAGCGAGAAGGTCTGCTCGGCGTCGCCCGGCTTGGGCAGCACGTACTTCTCGCCGGCGCCGTACACCCAGGGCATGGTGATCATGGTGGTGCGCTTGGTCGGCACCCGCTTGAGGTCATTGCCCAGGTCGTACAGCTTCTTGGGGGAGCCGAGGCCGTGGTCGACAGTCAGCGCCTTGGTGGCGGCCTCCGTGAGGTCCATCAACTTGCCCGGGTCGCTGAGCTTGGTCCCCGACTTGAGCTGGCGGATCATCGAGGTCATGTACATGTGCTGGGCCTTGGCCCGGCCTATGTCGGTGTTGTCCTCGAAGCCGTAGCGGGTGCGCAGCCACTGGAGCGCCTGGACGCCCTTGACGTTGTGGGTGCCCTTGGTCAGCTTCAGACCGGAGCCGTGGCCCTCGCTGTCATGGGAGTAGACGTTGTTGTTCACGCACACCGGTACGCCGCCGATGGCGTCCGCAATGGAGACCACCCCGGAGAAGTCGATCATCATGAAGTGATCGATGTAGACGCCGGTGAGTTCCTTCCAGGTGGCGACCGTGCAGCCCGGACCGCCGTACTGGAGCGACTCGTTGATGGGCCCCACGGTCTTCGGGTAGACCGTCCCGTCGTCCGGATCGGTGCACCGGGGGATGGTCACCCGGGTGTCGCGCGGAATGCTGACCACCGACATATTGCTGCGGTCGGCCGAGACATGCACCAGCATCTGCACATCGGCCAGCGGTTTGCGGTCCGCGTCCCGCTTGGCGCCGCCGAGCTTGACGTTCTCCGCGGTGTTCCGGCCGTCGGAGCCGATGAGCAGGATGTTGAGGGGGGTCTGTCCGGCGGCGTTGGGCTCGGGTCTGCCGAGCTTGCTGTCGCCGAGGTCCAGATCCTCCTTCTTCAGATTGCCGTTCAGGTGTTCGTAGTAGAAGTATCCGGCGCCGGCCCCGCCGAGTACCAGCACGGCCAGCGTCAGGGCGGTCCAGCGCAGGATCCGCACCCCGCGACTCCGCTTCGGCGGCTCCTTGCCGCGCCGCCGGTTGGCGCCCGATCCTCCACCGCCCGGCCCTCCACCGCTCAGCCCTCCACCGCTCGAGCGGCGCCCCGCGTCCGGTGACGCGGGGCGCTCCCCTTCCGACGGGCTGCCGTCCTCACCGTGCTCACGGGGTTCGGGAACGGTGGCCCGCCGCCCTCTTCTCCCCCGCACACTGCTCTGCCGCATCGGGCCTCCTGCTGTCTGTCTGTCTGTCGTCCGGCCCAATGGAAGAGGGTGGATTGGCCGATGAGGTCACTTGGCGCAGACGTTCTTGTCGTCGGCCTCGACCCGTTGAATGTCCTTCGGCGCCTTCGCCGGAGCGGAGATCGGTGTGCCGGCGCCCTTGAAGTCCGCGCCCAGCGTCAGGCTCATCTCCGCCTTCGGCTCGGCGTCCTTCGTGCCTTCCTTCATGGCGGAGGCGGGCAGCCCCATGCTGTCGGCCAGCCGACGTGCCTGGTCGGCCTGGTTGGGAGCGTACTCCAGCGTCGTCTTCTTCAGCTCTGACGGAGCGTTTCCGCCGTTGCTGGTGCGGAGCATC
Organism: Streptomyces sp. AgN23; assembly: GCF_001598115.1. NCBI lineage: Bacteria > Bacillati > Actinomycetota > Actinomycetes > Kitasatosporales > Streptomycetaceae > Streptomyces > Streptomyces sp. AgN23. The sequence goes on along the minus strand of NZ_CP007153.1, from coordinate 4,589,114 downwards.
CCCTCGGTGTTCTGCATCCAGTCGACGGTCTCCTGGGCGGCGCCGAACTGCCCGCTGCCGTTGAGCACGTTGACCCGGACATCGGCGGGATCGGCCTTGGGCCCCTTCAGCCGCGCCGCCTGCTCGTCCTTGGCCGCCTTCTCCTTCTTCTTGACCTCGGTCAGGGAGACGTCCTGGCGGACCATGGAGAACAGCGGCTCGGCCTTGGTCTTGTCGAGCAGCACGGTCGCACCGTCGGTGTTGTCGACGACCGGGATGGTCGCGAAGGTGACGTTCTTGAGGTCGACCTTGCTCAGGTTCTTCCCCAGTGAGGCCAGCTTGGAGACGGTGCCGATCCCGGTGTCCACGGTGAGCGCCTTGGTGGCGGTCTGGGCCAGGTCCCACATCTTGCCCGGGCTGGTGAGCGTCCCGCTGTCCTTCATCTTGCGCATCAGCGAGCTCAGGAACTGCTGCTGGAGCTTGATGCGGTCCAGGTCGCCGCCGAAGCCGACGGCGTGCCGGGTCCGGACGAACGCCAGGGCCTGCTCGCCCTTGACCGTGTGCCGCCCCTTCTTCAGGTTCAGGTGCGACTTGGGGTCGTTGATGTCCTTGCCGAGGCAGATGTCCACCCCGCCGACCGCCGTGGACATCTCCTTGACCGCGTTGAAGTCGGCCATCATGAAGTGGCTGATGTTCAGGCCGGTGATCTTCTCCACCGTCTGCCAGGTGCAGTAGGGGTTGCGGCCCTCCTGGCCCAGGCTGGTGTTGAACCGCACCTCCGCCTCGCCCGGGATGGTCTTCTCCTGGCCGTCTTCCTTCACGGTGCAGTCCGGGACGTCGGTGATCATGTCGCGCGGGAAGCTCAGCACCGTCGCGTTCGACCGGTCCTCGGAGACATGGAAGAGCAGCGTGGTGTCGGCGTGACCGACGCTCCCCGCGTCGCCGTACCCCTCGTTGCCCTTGCCGTCGCGCCGGTCGGTGCCGATCAGCAGGATGTTCATCGGGCCGTCGGAGACCGCGGCGTTGTTCTCGCCGACGTCGATCTTGCTGATGTTGTTGTTGAGGTGCTGATAGACGAAGTACGCCGCGGCCGAACCGCCCACCAGCAGGAAGGCCAGGGTGCCACTGCCCCAGTACAGCGCCTTCTTCGTCTTCGACTTCTTCGGCTTCGGCTTGCGACGGCTGACCGGGCCGGTCTCCTTCTCCGACTCCCGTTTGGCCGCGCGGCGGCGCCCCCTCGGCTCGGAGTCGGTGGCGCCGTCACCGCTCGACGAGCCGGCGACCCGTCGCAGCTCGGTGGTGTCCTCCGATGTCTCGGCGGGGTTCAGCCGCAGCTCGTAATTGCCCGTATTCGGGTCGAACACCCACTGATCGGCTGGGTCGAAGTCACCCGCCCCGCCAGGGCCTTGCGCGTCCACGGTCGTCTGTGTCCTCCGTCGGTGCCACGCGGCGCCTCCCCCTCAAGGCGCTCCATCTGTCTTCGTGCAGTGCGCGGCCACCTCGTAGAGCGCACCGGATCGCTCACACTATCCGTCCGGATCAGCGTCAAGCGACGCCGGTGACAAATTCCACTTCCCTACAACTGGGCAATCTGCCCAATCCTTATCTCATCCTTCACGATTCATGGCCCGCCCTTAACGTGCCTTTACTCGCAGATGCCTCGCGCGGCCGTCGTCCCTCGGTACGGGCTGAGGTGGCCGGCCTTCTGGTCGCCGTCCGTCGAGGCGGTGACGGCGTGGGCCACCGGCACCGGACGATCGAGCCGCAACTGCCGGAACAAGCGGTCGGCGTCGGGCTGGACGAGCTCATCCCGGTTCTTGTCGTACGTGTAGGGCTGCCGCGGAATCGTGAGGAACCGGATCTTCTCCCGCGGGATGTCCCGCACCCCGCGCATCAGCGCGTACAGATCCTTGAGCGAATCCAGCCCCGGATCCGTGGTCAGCGAGGACGTCGCCGCGTTGAGCACCGGGTACAGCTTCGCCGGATTGAGCAGCACACCATTGCTCTGCATTTTCTTCACAAGCGAGCCCATGAACTCCTGCTGTCTGCCGATACGCTCCGTGTCGCTGCCGTCGCCGATGCTGTACCGGGCGCGCACATAGCCCAGCGCCTGCTCCCCGTGGAGGACCTGACGGCCCGCGGGCAGCTTCAGATGCGCGTCATCGTCGTCCACGGGCTCCTTCAGGCACATCTCCACCCCGCCGACCGCGTTCACCAGCCGCTTGAAGCCGCTGAAATCCACGATCAGATGGTGGTCGACGCGGATCCCGGTCAGCTTCTCGACGGTGCGGATCGAACAGGCCGCGCCACCGGCCTCGAACGCCGAGTTGAACTGGGCGAACCGGGCGTGGGTCCGCTTCCCGTCCGGCTGGTCACAGGCCGGGATGTCCACCATCAGGTCGCGGGGGACGGAGACGGCGGTGGCGCTCTTTCCGCCGGCCTGCAGGTGCAGCAGGATCGTGGTGTCCGAACGCTGGGTGCCGGTGTCCTTGCCGTACTTGCCGTTGCCCTTGCCACCCCGGTTGTCGGAGCCGATCAGCAGGATGTTCTGCGCGTCCCGCACCACCGACACCGGCCGCTCGGCCTCGTACTTCCTCAGCTCGTCCGCGGTCCGGGTATCGGTGCGGATATTGCCGTCGAGGCGCTCGTAGAACCACCACCCCGCCCCGGCGACCGACAGCACCAGCATGGCCACGCCCAGCGCGAGAACACGCGGCCAGCGGCGCCTGCGTCTCGGCGCAGGCTCAGAGCTGTCGGTCGTCACGTCCGCGTCCTCCCACCCGTCTTCCGCCCGGGGGCGGAGCGGCATCGCATGCCGGGATACCGATTAACGGAACAGACATGCGAAGCCCGTACATGGTTGTACGTATTCGTAGATCATCGCGCGGGGTGGGCGGCACGGCCCGTGGACTTGGCCCGCGGTCCGCCGGACGGGTCAGGGGCGGGGAAGGGGTGGGGTCTGAGGTCTGGGGGTGGGGCGGTTACGGGGGGCTCGGGGTGATCTCTGGGCAGTCTCTGGGCAGTCTTGGGGTGGGGCGATCGGTCTCAGGTGGAGGGCGCCGTGGCTGTGGCCTCAGAGCGTGGTCGCGGTGACGCGCTCGCTCTCCTTGCGCCCTGCCAGCTCCTTCTCGTCCAGCCGGTCCAGATGGCGGCAGAGCACCACCGAACCGCCGGTGGCCAGCGGTGCGTACAGCCCGTACGACAGTCCCTCCCAGCTGTCGTACGGAAGCCCCGAGAGGATCCGCGAACCGGGCCCGAGCCCCTGCGCGGCGGCGTCGGCGTGCGCCCGCTCCACCACCTCCGCACTCGTCAGCTCCACGCCGCCGACGGTCAGCGCGGGCGCCTCCGGGTCCACCGGGGAGTACGGGGCGAAGCGGTCGCCCTGGCTGGGCACCTCCACGGCGTAGTCCGCGAACCCCTCCGGCAGCTGGCGGAACCGGCCGCCCAGCGGCTGCAGCGACAGCGCCACCCGCTCACCGGAGCACTCTCGTGCCTCCTTGAGGGTGTCCGGGCCGCTGACGACGAGATCGGCGGAGGCCGGGTCGCCCCCGATGTCGACGAGGACCCCGACCGAGGAACAGGCCACCAGCCACACGGCGGTCTGCCAGTGGGCGGGCAGCAGCAGTGCGCATCGGTCGCCCGGCGCGGCGGCCAGATCGTCCTGGAGCAGATTGGCGGTCTTCGCCACCCAATTGGCGAAGGTGGCCACGGAGAGTTCGACACGTTCGCCCGTGGCATCGTCGTAGAAGGTCACGAGCGGGCGGGGCGGGTCCGCGGCGAGCGCGGATCCCAGCAGGTCGGCGGGGGTGCGATCGGTGGCGTTCACGCGCGCAAGACTACGCGCCGAAGATGCGCCGCGGACGGGGTCGGCGGGGCTCGGCTCAGCGAACGGTCCGCGACGTGGCCGCTCTTCCGAATGGACAGGTTTGTCCCCTTATGTAGACGATTTCAATCATGCGTGCATACCTGGCATCCTCGATCGGCGTCGCGTGCACCGCCGCCCTCGCCCTGCCTCTCGCCGTCTACCCCGGCCCCGCCCACGCCCGGGCCGCGCCGATCGCCGCCCCCGGCTCCACGCAGTCGCTGCCGCTCCTTCCCCTCGCGGCGGACGGGCTCGACCGGAGCGTGACCGCACCCGGCGGCGACGCCCCGGCCCCGGCACCGGCCCCGGCCGACCGGGGCATCGCCGCGCCGCGCGTACGGCCGTTCTCGCTCGTCGGCGTCGTCTGGGACCAGCCCTCCGCCGACCTCCGCGGCCGGGTACAGGTCCGCACCCGTGCGGTCGGCGGCGCGTGGTCGCCATGGCGTGAGCTGCTGCCGTACGGGGACGAGGCCCCCGACCCCGACTCGCCCGAACTCCGTGGCGTACGGGCCCACGGCGGCACCGCGCCGCTGTGGGTCGGCGCATCGGACGGCGTCCAGGCGCGGGTGCGGCCGGAAGGGGTGGTGGCTGGGGATGGGGGCGCGGGCGGGGGTGCGGATGCGGGCGCGGGTGCGGCTGCGGACGGGGGCGCCGTCGCGGACGCTGGCGCGGGTGCCCGGGCGGCGGCTCTGCCGTCCGGGCTGCGGCTGGAGCTGATCGACCCCGGCGAGACCCCGGCGCCGCCCCCGGACCGGGCCGTACTGCGCGCTCTTCCGGCGCATCCGGCGCATCCGGCGCCGACGGCGGGGGGTGCCGCGCCGGGCGCGAGGCCGTCGGCGGAGGCGCCCGGGAAGCCGTCCCGGGGGCCCTCCGGGGTGCCGAGGCGGTCCGCGAGGCCGTCCCCCAGGCCGTCGAGGCCATCCATCAGGCCCTCCAAGCCACCCGTCAAGCCGCCCTGGCCATCCGTCAGGCCGTCCTGGCCCTCCAGGTGGTCCGCGAAGCCGTCGTCCCCCAGACCCTCCAGGTCATCCGCCAAGCCACTGCCGTACCCCTCCACCCACGCCACGCCCGCCACCCCCTCCACGCCGCCGGTCGGCGTACTCGCCGAGGAGGCGACCAAGGCGAACGCCGCCCGCTACAGCGCGCCGAGGCCCAGCATCGTCACCCGCGCGGGCTGGGGCGCCGACGAGAAGATCCGTGAAACGGGGCACGTCTACAGCAAGACCGTGAAGGTCGCCTTCATCCACCACACCGTGACGGGCAATAAGTACAGCTGCTCCCAGGCGCCCTCCGTTCTGCGCAGCATCTACCGCTACCACGTGAAGAGCCTGGGATGGCGCGATTACGGCTACAACTTCACCATCGACAAGTGCGGAAAAATCTACGAAGGCCGCTCCGGCGGTGTGACCAAAGCCGTACGCGGAGCGCACACGCTGGGCTTCAACACCAACAGCATGGGCGTCGCTGTCCTCGGTACTTTCTCCGCCAAGAAGCCCTCCGCCAAGGCCGTGAAGGCCATCGCCAAGCTCACCGCGTGGAAACTGGGTCTCTTCAAGCGAAATCCGCGTGGCACCACGCATCTGGTGTCCGGCGGCGGCAACAAGTACAAAAAGGGCGCCAACGTGAAGCTCCATGTGATCGCAGGTCACCGCGACGGCTTCGCCACCGAGTGCCCCGGCAAGGACCTCTACAAGAAGCTCGGTTCGGTACGGAAGACAGCCGCCCGCCTCCAGGGGCGCTGATCAGGCGCGGTCCGGGGATCTGCATACACTGGCCGCCGACCGGCGAGCCCCAGCAGGAAGCAGAGACGTTACGTGACCATTGCGCCAGCAACGCCATCGCCAGAGGCGATCCTCCTGGTCGGCGGCAAGGGAACCCGGTTGCGCCCGATGACGGTGCACACTCCCAAGCCGATGGTCCCGGCGGCCGGCGTTCCGTTTCTGACCCACCAACTCGCCCGCGCCCGCGCCGCCGGGGTCGAGCACATCGTGCTCGCCACCTCCTATCTGGCGCAGGTCTTCGAGCCGTACTTCGGTGACGGCTCCGCGCTCGGTCTGCACCTGGAGTACGTCACGGAGGAGGAACCCCTCGGCACCGGCGGCGCCATCCGCAACGTCGCCTCCCGGCTGCGCTCGGGCCCCGACGACCCGGTACTGATCTTCAACGGCGACATCCTCACCGGCCTCGACATCCGCGCCCTCGTCGACAACCACCGCACGACCGGTGCCGATGTCTCCCTGCACCTCACCCGGGTCCCCGACCCCCGCGCGTACGGGCTGGTGCCCACCGACGAACAGGGCAGGGTCACCGCCTTCCTGGAGAAGCCGCAGACCCCCGAGGAGATCGTCACCGACCAGATCAACGCGGGCGCGTACGTCTTCAACCGCTCGGTCATCGACACCATCCCCGCCGACCGCCCCGTCTCCGTCGAACGCGAGACCTTCCCCGGTCTGCTGGCCGCGGGCGCGCATCTGCAGGGCATGGTCGACTCCACCTACTGGCTCGACCTCGGCACCCCCCAGGCCTTCGTCCGCGGGTCCGCGGACCTGGTGCTCGGCCGGGCCCCCTCCCCGGCCGTCCCCGGGCGCTGCGGCGACCGCCTCGTCCTGGACAGCGCCTCGGTCGCGGGCGACGCCAAGCTGACCGGCGGCACCGTCATCGGCCCACAGGCCCGGGTGGGCGCGGGCGCGCGCATCGACGGCAGCACGGTGCTGGAGGGGGCCGTCGTGGAGGAGGGCGCCCAGGTGCGCGACTCGCTGGTCGGCGCGGGGGCACGCATCGGCGCCCGTACGGTGCTGCAGGGCGCGGTGGTCGGCGACGGCGCGCTGGTGGGCCCGGACAACGAGCTGCGGGACGGCGTACGGGTGTGGTGCGGCGCGGACATCCCGGCGGGGGCGGTCCGCTTCTCGTCCGACCAGTGACGGGGGCGCCCGGTGGCACAGGCCACCTGCCTGGCAGCCCCGGGGCGGGTCGCCCCTCGCACGCGCGGTGGGTCGTAGGGTGGCGGGGTGTGTGTGAGACGTACCTGGAGCCCTTCAGGGCCCTGCGACCTCGCGCGTAACCTCGGCGTGCTGCAGCGAGGCCCAGGGGATCCCGCGTTTCAGGTCGGCGCGGACGGCGCCTTCTGGCGGGCGAGCCGGACACCGGTCGGGCCCGGGACCATACGGATCGCGCGCAAGGGTGCGCAGGTCGAGGGCCGGGCCTGGGGGCCGGGTGCGGAGTGGCTGCTGGACGGCCTGCCCGCCCTCCTCGGAGCGGACGACGACCCGTCCGCGTTCGTGCCCCGCCATAGGCTCGTCCACGAGGCGCACCGCCGCCACCCCGGTCTCCGGCTCATCCGCACCGGGCTGGTCCTGGAATCCCTGATTCCCTCGATCCTGGAGCAGAAGGTCACCGGCGTCGAGGCGTACCGCGCCTGGCGGCTACTGCTCCAGCGCCATGGCGAGCCCGCGCCCGGTCCGGCCGAGGGGATGCGGATGCGGGTCATGCCCGATCCGCGTACCTGGGCGCTGATCCCGTCGTGGGAGTGGCACCGCGCGGGCGTGGACACCAAGCGCTCCTCGACGATCCTGCGGGCCGTCCGGGTCGCCCGACGGCTCGAGGAGGCGACGTCCATGGACCTCGCCACCGCCTCCGCCCGGCTGCAACTGATCCCGGGCATCGGGCCCTGGACGGCGGCGGAAACCCTGCAGCGCAGCAATGGCACCCCGGACGCGATCACGGTCGGGGATCTGCATCTGCCGCAGATCGTCGGCTACGCGCTCACTGGAGAGCGGGGTGCGGACGACGAGGCGATGCTCGAACTCCTGGCCCCCTACGCGGGCCAGCGCTACCGCGCGACCCGGCTGATCCTCCTGTCCGGCCGCACCCCACCCCGCCGCGCCCCCCGCTTCGCGGTCCGAGACTTCCGGACGATGTAGCCCCCGGGCATCGATCCGTCTGCCATGCACCGAAGGGGCACTCCCCTCGTCCATCCAGCAACCCCGGGCTGAACCCGGGACAGGCAGATGTCCTGTGCCACCGGTGGGTAGCCACGGGACGACGGAAGGGAGGTCGCTCCCACCCCCCACCCAACCGCCGGCCCCCGGGCTGAACGCACAACGGACAAGCGGCCTGTGCCACCAGGGCGCGGACGCCGACGAGACGGTAGGGGGTGGGGGCCGTTCCCACTCCCGCCCAGCACCCGGCCTCCGGGCTGGACGTGGGACGGGCAGGCGCCCGGTGCCACCGGTGGGGGAGCGGCCGACGAGACGGGAGGGGCGGGGCCGCTTCCCCCGCCCGCCGGCCCCCGGGCCGAATGTGGGACGGGCAGGCGCCCGGTGCCCCCGGCGGATGGCCGCGAGATGACGGCAGGGGGGTGGGGGCCGTTCCCACTCCCGCCCAGCACCCGGCCTCCGGGCTGGACGTGGGACGGGCAGGCGCCCCGCCGCCCACCGGTGGGGAGCCGCCGACGAGACGGCGGGAGGGGGCGGGGTCGCTCCCTCCGCCCGGCCGGTCCCCGGGCCGAATGTGGGACGGGCAGGCGCCCGGTGCCCCCGGCGGATGGCCGCGAGATGACGGCAGGGGGGTGGGGGCCGTTCCCACTCCCGCCCAGCACCCGGCCTCCGGGCTGGACGTGGGACGGGCAGGCGCCCCGCGCCCACCGGTGGGGAGCCGCCGACGAGACGGCGGGAGGGGCGGGGTCGCAGGGGTGGTGTCCTGGACGCTTACGTGTATGTGTGGCGCCCATCCCCGACCAACTCAACGCCCCCGGCCAACGGCGCCGTAAAGATACGGTCCGGGGCGCCGCCCCGGAGACCCCGCACCCGCCACCCGTCACCCGCCACCCGTCACGAACAGCAGGCGCACCCCAGCAACCACTACGCACCCGCACACAGCGGAACCCACACCCACCACACACCCCACCACGCCTTCAAGGGCGCCCCCGCCCCGGGGCAACCCCGCGGCGCACCCCAGTAAACGCTCCCGCACCCGTGCCCCCACCCCGCACAACGCGCGCCCCCCTGCCCCCGCGCACACGACCCCACCGCACAACCGGCACGCACAACCGCCACGTACAACCAGCCCGCACAACCGCTCCACTCAGCTCACCCGCGGCATCGGCAACTCCGGACCCGCCCCCCGGATCCGCCCCCGGACCCGGACCCGCCGCCCTACCGCACCACCACGAACCCCTCGACCCCCCGCTCCGGCCGCGCCGTCGGCCGAACTGCCGCCTGGCCCACCGCGACCGTGCCCATCGGGTCCCAGTCGTCCGGCAGACCCAGTACCTCACGCACCACCGGGCGGCAGAACATCGTGGATGACACCCACGCCGACCCCAGCCCCTCACCCGCCAGCGCGACCAGCAGGTTCTGCACCCCGGCACCCGCCGCGACCACGAACATCTCGCGCTCCGCCGTGTTCCGACGCGGGTCGGGGTAGGTGTGGGCGCCGTCCGCGACCAGGCACGGGACCACCAGGTACGGCGCCTTGCGCAGCACATCGCCGCGCCGCACCCGCTTGGCGATGCTCTCCTCCGAGAAGCCGTCCCCCCGCAGGTCGGCGACCCAGGCATCCCGCATCGCGTCCAGCAACCGCGTCCGCGACTCCTCCGACTCCAGCAGAACGAAGCGCCACGGCGTCGTATGGTGCGGCGCCGGCGCGGTGACGGCGGCGGCGACCGCGCGCCGCACCGCCGCGCCGTCCACCGGTTCGTCGGTGAACTCCCGGACCGTACGGCGCAGCGTCACGGCCTCCCGTACGGCCTCGGAGGTGCCCAGCCGGAACATGTCGTCCGCGGCACCGCGCACCAACGCCCGCGCACCTTCATCGACCCCTTGCCCGTCAGACCCGCCAAGCCCATCAGACCCGCCAAGCCCATCCGGTCCGCCAAGCCCATCCGGTCCACCGAGCCCCTCAGACCCGTCGCCCAGCCCCTCGAACGCCACCACCTGCGGAAGCCCCCGCAGCACCGCCACCGGCAACCCCCCGGCCTTGCCCTTGACCAGGTCACCCGCCGCGGCCAGCTCATCGGCGGTGGCGACGATAGTCGCGCTCAGCGCGTTTCCGTACGCGTCGACGCCGCCGCGCAGATCGTCCAGGACCCGCACCCCCGCCGCCCCGATGGCGACGTCGGTGACCCCAGTCCGCCACGGTCGACCAAAGGTGTCGGTGACGATGACGCCGACCTCCACGCCGAGCACTTCCCGCAGCCCGGCCCGGATCGCCCGCGCCGAGGCGTCGGGGTCTTCAGGGAGCAACAGGACGGTCCCGGACGGGGTGTTGGAGGCATCGACCCCGGCGGCGGCCATGACCAGGCCGTGGCGGGTCTCGACGATCCGGGTGCGGCCGCGTCGCGCCACGACCCGCACCGTCTCGGCGTCTATGGCCGCCTCACGGTCGGTCGCCTCGACGACGCGCCCCTCCGCCTTACTGACGATCTTGGAGGTGACCAACAGCACATCGCCGTGCGCGAGCCCCGGCAGACCGCCGGAGGTCGCGGCGTCGGCGATGAGCTTGGCGAGGTCGTCACCGGGCCGCACCTCGGGCATACCGGGCAGCGCCCACACCTGATACGACGGCAGCTCCTGCGCCGCGTCACCCGACACGCCACCCGCCCCGTCCCGCAACGCGCTCATCCCCGCACCTCTTCCGCCAGCACCAGCGCCTCGGCCGCCATCGCCGCCGTGGCCTTGAGGTCCGTCATCATCAGTGGGATCGCCCGGCAGCGGATCCCGGCGGCCTCGACCTCATCGACCGCGCCCGCGTCCACGGTGTCCACGAGCCAGCCGTCCAGCAGCCCGGAGCCGTAGTGCTTGGCGACGGCGGCGGCGGTGGACTCGACGCCGACGGCGGCGAGCACCTTGTCGGCCATGCCGCGCACCGGCGCGTCGCCCACGATGGGGGACAGGCCCACGACCGGGATCCCGGCATCGGCGATGGCCTCGCGCACGCCGGGCACGGCGAGGATCGTGCCGACGCTGACGACCGGATTGGACGGCGGGAAGAGGACGACGTCGGCGTCGGCGATGGCCTCCAGGACGCCGGGCGCCGGCTTGGCCTGGTCGGCGCCGACGGGAACGACGGCGTGGGCGGGCACGGAGGCGCGCAGCCGCACCCAGTACTCCTGGAAGTGGACGGCCTTACGGCTCTCGCCGTCCGGGGCGTCCGGGTCGTCGATCAGGACGTGGGTCTCGACGCGGTCGTCCGTCATGGGCAGCAGCCGCACCCCCGGCTGCCACCGGGCGCACAGCGCCTCGGTGACGGCGCTCAGCGGATAGCCCGCGCCGATCATCTGCGTACGGACTATGTGCGTGGCGAAGTCGCGGTCGCCGAGGCCGAACCACTCGGGCCCCACCCCGTACGCCGCCAACTCCTCCTTGACGGCGAAGGTCTCGTCGGCCCGGCCCCACCCCTGCTCCTCGTGGATGCCACCGCCGAGGGTGTACATCACGGTGTCGAGGTCGGGACAGACCTTGAGACCGAAGAGGTGGATGTCGTCGCCGGTGTTCCCGATGACGGTGATGTCGGCGTCCGGAGCCGCCGACATCAGACCGCGAAGGAAACGGGCGCCGCCGATACCGCCTGCCAGAACCACAATGCGCATGGGAGACAGTCTGGCAGCAGCCCCGGACATCGCGGGCGTTCGGGGCGGCTCAGCGACCCGGGACGTCCAGCGCGCCGGGGGCCGCGACAGGGGCGGTGGGGGCGGACGACTCGGCACTCTGGGTGGGGTGCGGCGGCATCTCGGTCAGCCCGGGGAAGTAGATGTGCAGGCTGACGGCCGGTTCGAGGGCGTCGTTGACGACGTCGTGCACATAACCGGGCGCGAAGACGCGCTGTGCGCCGGCGCGCAGCGCATGCCGGACGCCGCGCGTTCCCACCCGTTCGGTGAGCTGGCCCTGGAGCATGGTCAGCACTCCGGAGGAGCGGCCGTGGTCATGGGCTCCGCTGCCCTGTCCGGGCACCCAGCTGAGCAGCCACACCTCATAGCCGGGGCCGGTGCGCAGCCGGTGGTACCAGCGGCTGGTGGCGTCGTACTGGACAAGGGACGCCCAGCCGTCGCGGTCGGCCGCGATGGTGCGGGCCAGGCCGGCGAAGGCGGAGACGGTGGAGGGGTGCGCGGGTACGGGCGGCAGCAGATGCGGGATGGCGAGCGGGTCACCGGCGATCTGGACGTCGCTGTTCATGGCGGGGGTTCCTCGGCGGGAAGGGCGCGGAGAGGTGCGCCGTAGGGACGCGGTAGCGGTAGGGGCGCGAAGTGCGGTGCGAACGTGGTCTCAGGACGAGACGCCGTAGGCGAAGCGAGGGAAACGCGGAGAAAGCTGGAGCTCGGAGGGCATCAACAGCTCGAACAGCGACAGCGAGCCTGCACAGCGCAGCGGAACCCGTGGTCACGGGTCGGCAGGGGCGCGTGGGTCACTGACATGCGACCAAGGAGACCCGGATCGCCGCGCCGCTGTCAACTTGATCTCACGTTTCAGCTCAAGGTTCACCTCATCCGGTCGCTATGGAGGCAGAAAGGTTTGTGCGCGCGTTGTACCGGTGAGACGGCGCATCAACGCGCATCGACGCGCACCACCCCCGCACGACCCCTGCACGATCCCCGCACGACCCCTGCGCCACCCCGCCCCATCTCCCGTGCGATGCAACGGGACCGGCGTCGGCGGCGTCCTCCTCAGTGGGCGTGAGAGGAGGGACTCGGGCGTCGGATGGGGAGGGTGTCGCGTTTAGGCCGATTTGAACACTTTCCGCGCAGCCTTGGTTCCGCAGAGTGAATAAGAGGCCCAATAGCAGATCTCGGCTTGACTGGCCCGGATCGGCACACTTGTAATTTCACTCGTGTCGTTCTGCCGCTTCATCGACGGCATCAGGCACGGGGACGCAAAGACAGACGAGGGGCGCACATGACCGAGTTGTTCCAGCAACTGCTGGTCGAAGAGGCGGACGAGGAGCTCGGTTGGCAGGAGCGCGCGCTGTGCGCCCAGACCGATCCGGAATCGTTCTTCCCGGAAAAGGGCGGATCCACCCGTGAGGCGAAGAAAGTCTGCCTCGCCTGTGAGGTCCGTTCCGAGTGCCTCGAGTACGCCCTCGCCAACGATGAGCGGTTCGGCATCTGGGGTGGTCTGTCCGAGCGCGAGCGCCGCCGACTGAAGAAGGCCGCCGTCTGACACCCGCCGCGGGACCCGTCCGACTCGCCGGACCCGTCGACCCGTCGGACCTGTCCGTGCGGTCGGCCCCGTCGGCTTGTGGGCCCCGTCGGCCCCGTCGGCTTGTGGGGCCCGTCGGCCGCGCCGACTCGTGGCGCCCGTCGGCCCCGCCCGGCTCGAGGGCCCCGTCGGCCCCCTCAGCCCTGCCGCAACCGTATGGCCCGCGCTGACATATCCGCACAGTTCACGGCGGAGTGAGCCACCCCGACCGGTCCGCCCCCCGCCCGCATGGTGACGGGAGGCGGACCGGTCGCATACACAGCCGTTAGTGTGGGGCCCCGTCCGAGACGCTCCAACGCCCCCAGGGGGCGCGCGCGTCCACCGCAGTCCAGCGAACCGGGGCCCGTACCTCGATGTCCGTGCACAGCCACCAGGCGGCCCAATATCCGGCCGCCAACGCCGCGTTTGCGCCCGCTCAAGAACCGGTGCAGACACCGGCCTATCCGCGTCATGTCGTCACCGCCGTCCTGGTCGCCCACGACGGCGCCCGCTGGCTGCCCGACGCGCTGTCCGGTCTGCTCGGCCAGGAGCGCCCCGTCCAGAGCGTCATCGCGGCCGACACCGGCAGCGCCGACGACTCCGCCCGGCTGCTCACCGCGGCCCTCGGCGACGAGCGGGTGCTGCATATGGCGCGCCGCAGCGGCTTCGGCACGGCCGTCGCCGAGGCGGTCCGTGCGGCGCCGGTACTCGGCCCCGAGGAGCTCACCTACCTCAAGCGCCCCAGCGGCTGGGACCCCGTCAACCGGACCTGGCGCGATGACGCGTACGACCTGCCGGAGCTGCCGCACGGCGAGCCCGTCCAGTGGCTGTGGCTGCTGCACGACGACTGCGCGCCCGAGCCCGACGCGCTGGCCGAGCTGCTGCGGGTCGTCGACGCCGAGCTCACCGCCAACCGCGAGCCCGCGATCGTCGGCCCCAAGCTGCGCGGCTGGTACGACCGCCGGCAGCTGCTCGAAGTCGGCGTCAGTATCGCCCGCAGCGGCCGCCGCTGGACCGGTCTGGAGCGGCGCGAGCAGGACCAGGGCCAGCACGACCAGGTGCGCCCCGTGCTGTCGGTGTCCAGCGCGGGCATGCTGGTGCGCCGCGATGTGTGGGAGGAGCTGGGCGGTTTCGACGCCCGGCTGCCCCTGATGCGGGACGACGTCGATCTGTGCTGGCGCGCCCAGGCGGCCGGCCACCAGGTGCTGATCGCTCCGGACGCCGTACTGCGGCACGCGGAGGCGTCGGCGCGCGAGCGGCGGCCCATCGACTGCGTGGGGCGCTCCGTGGCGAACCCCCATCGCGTGGACAAGGCCGGCGCCGTCTACACCCTGCTGGTCAACACCCGTGGCGCGCTGCTGCCCTATGTGATGCTGCGGCTTCTGTTCGGCACGCTGCTGCGCACCCTGGCCTATCTCGTGGGCAAGGTGCCGGGGCAGGCCCTGGACGAAGTCGCCGGTCTCTTCGGCATCCTGCTGCGGCCGGGGCGGATCCTCGCCGCGCGCAAGCGCAGAGGCCGCCCCGCGACGGAGCCGAGCGAGCTGCGGCCGCTGTTCCCGCCGCCCGGCGCGACCGTAAGGGCGACGGTCGAGCAGGTCGCCAGCAATATAGGCGGCCGTTCCGAGCCCGAACTGTCCTCCGGCGGGCGGCACGGCGCGGTCGAGTCCGGGCCTGGCGGCGATGACGCCGACTTCCTGGAGATCGAGCAGTTCGCCCGGCTCAAGCGGATCGCGCGCAAGCCCGGGCCGATGCTCTTCCTCGTCCTGCTGGTGGTCTCGCTGGTCGCCTGCCGGGATCTGCTCGGTGCGGGCGCGCTCGCGGGCGGCGCCCTGCTGCCCGCGCCCGCGCATGTCTCCGAGCTCTGGTCGAGCTATGTGGACGGCTGGCATCCGGTCGGCACCGGCGGAACGCAGTCCGCGCCGCCGTATCTGGCCGCCCTCGCCGCGCTGAGCACGGTCTTCCTGGGCTCCACGGGCTTCACACTGACCCTGCTGCTGGTCTGTTCGGTGCCGCTGGCCGGGTTCATCGCGTACTTCGCCTCGCGGCCGCTGGTCGAGTCCCGGCTGCTGCGCGCCTGGGGAAGCGTCGCGTACGCCTTCCTCCCGGCCGCGACCGGGGCGCTCGCGGGCGGGCGGCTCGGCACCGCCGTACTCGCCGTACTGCTGCCGCTGATGGCCCGGGCCGCGGCCGCCGCGAGCGGGTTCACCAGCAATGGGACGCGGCTGCCGAGCTGGCGGGCGGCGTGGGCGTACGCGCTGCTGCTGACGTTCACCATGGCCTTCACCCCGGTCGTCTGGCCGATGGCGCTCCTCCTGGGCGCGGGCGTGCTCGTCCTGCGCCACCGGCAGAGCGGCACCGAGCAGCTCATGGGATACGGGCTGCGGTTCCTGACCGTGGTCGTCACCCCGCTCGTCGTGCTCGCCCCCTGGTCGCTGGATCTCCTTACCGACCCCGCCCGCTTCCTCGAGGAGGCCGGGCTGGACCGCGGCGCCGGCTCGGCGTCCGCCCTGGACCTGCTCGCGCTCAGCCCTGGCGGCCCCAAGGGCGGCGGCACGCTGCTGCTGCTCGGGTTCGTCCTCGCCGCCCTCGCCGCCCTGATGCGCGGGGAGCGGCAGACGGTGGTGCGCACCGCGTGGGTCGTGGCGCTCACCGGCTTCCTCTTCGCGGCGTTCACGGGCGGCTCCGGCTGGGCCGGGCCCGCGACCCTCGTCTACGGCCTGGCGCTGCTGACCGCCGGTGTGGTGGGCGCGGAGAACGCACGCGAGCGGGTCGCGGCGCAGAACTTCGGCTGGCGCCAGCCGGTGGCGTTGCTGATCGCGGTCGCCACGGTCGCCGCGCCGCTGTACGCCGCCGTCAGCTGGATGGTGAGCGGCGCGGACGGCCCGGTGGAGCGGCGCGACCCCTCGCAGGTTCCGGCGTTCGTGGCGGCCGAGAGCGCCACCGAGGACCAGGCCCGCACCCTGGTGCTCGGCGGCGGCAGCAGCGCCGCCCACGCCGACTACGCCCTGGTGCGCGGCTCCGGCGCCCGGCTGGGCGAGGGCGAACTCGCGGCGGCGGGCGGCGCCGATACCCGGCTCGACGGTGTCGTGGCCAATCTGATCGCGGGCTCCGGCGCCGACCAGACCCGTCAGCTCGGCGGCTACGCGGTGCGCTATGTGTACGTCCAGAAGGGCGCGCCGTCCGAGATGGAGCGGGTGCTGAACGCGACCCCGGGCCTCACCCAGCTCAGCCGGGAGCACGGCGGGGTGCTGTGGCGGGTCGACCAGCGGGTCTCGCGGGTCTCCATCGTCCCGGCCGAGTCCTCGGGCCGCCCGGCGGGCGGGGCGGCGGCCAAGCCGGTGCATGTGGCGTCCGGCCCGGTCGAAGCGCACACCACGGTGCCGGACGGCACGGCCGGGCGGGTGCTGCGGATCGCCGACCGGTCCGCATCCGACTGGCAGGCCACGCTCGACGGCAAGCCGCTGAAGGCGACGACGGTCGACGGCTGGGCGCAGGGCTTCGAACTCCCGGCGACCGGCGGCCGGTTGGACCTCACCTACGACACCCCCATCACGCACACCGCGTGGGTGTGGGCGCAGGGGCTGCTCGCGGTCGTGCTGCTGGTGCTCGCGCTGCCGGGCCGCCGCCGGAACGTCGACGACGACCTGCCGGACGCGGAGGCCGCGGCCTCCGTCATCACCGCCGAGGACCTGGCGGGCGACGGACGCCGGGCGCGGCGGCTGCGGGCCGCCGCGGAGGCGCAGGCCGTACAGGCCGAGGCCACCCAGGGGCGGCCGGACGCGGATCCGGCCGCCGCGGACGCGATGCCCCCGCGGCCGGACGAGATTCCCCCGCAGCCGGGCGAGCCACCGCTGCAGCCGCCCGCCGAGCCGGCCGCCATGGGCGATCCTTACGGCGACCAGGCAGCGGCGAACGATCCTTACGGCGACCAAGCGGTGGCGAACGATCCGTACGGCGACCAGACGGCCACCGGTGACCCGTACGCGGCCGTACCGCATCAGCAGCAGGCCGTACCGCACCAGCAGCAGTACGGGCAGCAGTGGGACGCCCAGACGTACGCCGACGCCGGATACGGCCAGTACCCGGCCGGTCAGTACCAGGAGGAGCAGTACCAAGGCGAGCAGTACCAGGGCGAGGGCTACCCGGGTCAGTACCCCGGCGGCCAGTACCCGGCCGGTGACTACCAGGGCGGCTATCAGGACACCGGCTATCCGGCGGGCTATCAGGAGGGCCAGTACCAGGAGGGCCAGTACCCGGCGGACCCGTACGCGGGCGGCCAGTACACCGACCCTTACGGCTACGACCAGCAGCAGCCCTACCCCGACGGCGGCCACCCCCCGCAGGGCGATACGACGTACGGCGGCGCCGACCCCGAGGACCGCCGCGACGGGAGCGAGCAGCAGCGATGAACCGCACCACCCTGTCCCTGATCGGCGCCGCCACGGCCTTGGCCGCCGTCACCGGCGTCGCGGCCCTCACCGGGGGCTCCTCCGATGACACGGACTCCGCCGCGAAGGCCGCCACCCGGCTGCCCGTGCAGCGTTCGACGCTGCTGTGCCCGACGCCCTCCTCCTCGGAGGTGAGCAGCACCACCTACACCGCCTACACGCCCAAGCGGGACGGCGTGGACGCCAAGGACGGCACCGCCGAACTGCTGCCTGCACAGAACCCCGCCGATGACGTGGCGGATCCCGGCGGCGATGACGGCGGTAAGGACGACAAGAACGGTAAGGACGACAAGAAGGGCAGCCAGGCGTCCCCGGGCGGCGACAAGCCCGTACTGCCGCTGAAGGAGCCCGGTAAGCCCGTCACCACCGACGTGGACAGCGAGGGCGCCCCCGCGCTCATCGGCACCGCCGACGGCCGCTTCGCGCCCGGCTGGACCGTCCAGCAGACCACCACGATCGACGCCGGCAGCGGACGCGGCATCCTGGGCACCGCGTGCACGGCGCCCGACACGGACTTCTGGTTCCCCGGCGTCAGCACCGACCGGAACCGCCAGGACTTCGTCCACCTGACGAACCCGGACGACGCCGCCGCCGAGGTGGACCTGAAGCTCTACGGACCGAGCGGCCGGCTGAAGCCCTCGACCGACGAGTCGATCACGGTCCCGCCGCGCTCCACCGTGCCGGTCCTGCTCTCGACCCTCACCGACCAGCGGGCGGCCAGTGCCTCCCTCCGCGTGACGGCCCGCACCGGCCGGCTCGGCGCCGCCGTACAGGCCGTGGACCAGAAGGCCGGTAGCGACTGGCTTCCGGCCTCCGCGGTGCCCTCGACGCGCGTGGCGATCCCCGGCATCCCCAAGGACACCACCTCGGCGCGCCTGGTCGTCTTCGCGCCCGGGGCCGACGACGCGGACCTCAAGGTGCGGCTGGCCGGGCCGAACAACTCGATCACCCCCGCCGGCCATGAGTCACTGCACGTCAAGAGCGGGATGACGACCGCGATCGACCTCGGCGACGTGACCAAGGGCGAGCCCGGCTCGCTGCTGCTCACCCCCGAGGGCGGCGACGGTCCGGCCACGCCGGTGGTGGCCGGACTCCAGGTGACCCGGGGCAAGGGGAGCGACCAGGAGACGGCGTTCATCCCCGCGACCGGCGCGATCGAGCGCAGCGCCACCGCGGCCGACAACCGCGCCAAGGGCTCGACGCTCTCCCTGGTGGCGCCGGGAGCGACCGCCAAGGTGCGGATCACCGCCTCCGCGGGCGCCGGCGGCGGCAGCCCGGTCAGCAAGACCTACGAGGTCAAGGGCGGCACCACCCAGGCTCTGGAGCCGCCGCGCCCGGCCTCGGGCAGGGGCCCGTACGCGGTGACGGTCGAGCGGCTCTCCGGCGGCCCCGTGCACGCCTCGCGGATGCTGGCGCTGCCGCAGGGCGGGGTGCCGATGTTCACGATCCAGTCGCTGCCGGACGACCGGGGCGTGGTCGCGGTGCCCGAGGCGGGCCAGGACCTGTCCCTGCTCAACGACGACTAGGGCCGCACCTGGGGACGACTAGGGCCGCACCCGGGGGCGGCTAGGGCCGCTCCTGGGGCCTGGGGCTTGGGGCTTGGGCCCTGGGGCTTGGGGTCCTGCGGCCCGCGCCGGGGCCTGGCACGGGGGTTCGCGGCCCGCCCGGGGCAGCCCGCGCCTCGGGGCACGTCGCGTCTCGAGAGGGGCCGCTGCCCGCTACTCCTGTCCGTACCGCGGGTCCACGGACTCCGGGGCCAGCCCCAACAGCTCCGCCACCTGCTCGACCACGACCTCGTGCACCAGCAGCGCCCGCTCGTCCCGGTTCTTCGCCCGGATCTCGACCGGGCGGCGGTAGATCACGATCCGGTCCGGCGTGTCCCCGCGGGCCGCGATGAAGCGCCCGAGCGGCACGGACTCGCCGTCCCAGCCGTCCGGTCCGCCGTGCCCGTCCGGGCCCCCGCCCGACCCCGGGCCGCCCAGCCCCGACGTGGGCACCTCCAGCACCGTGAAGTCCACTCCGGAGAGCTGTGGCCAGCGTCTCTCCAGCCGCTCGGCCGAGTCCTGCACCAGATCGACGAAGGACTCCGCGCGGCTGACCGAGAGCGGCACCTGGGGCGGCGCGATAGGGCCGCGCATACCTCGTCCGTGGCGGTCGCGACGGCGAGGGCGCGGCTCGGACTGATGGGGATGTACGGGCCTGGTCATCACTCACGAGGGTAGCCGTCGCCCGCCCGCTCCCCGTGCGCTTAGCGGACAGCCGTGCCGGATGTCGCCGAATGAGCATTCCAGCCATGCTTGGGTCCAAAAACGGACGTCTCTTGCGTCGCTTCTCTGGCCCAGGATGATCCGTCTCGGTTCGAGTGCTGACCGGATTCGTTGCCGGCGGTTTTTGCCGTGCCGGAAGTCCGTGCTGGTCAACCGGTAAGTTCACGTTTCGGGTGCACGGGGCGAACCAGGACGACACGGCGGAGTGAGCTGGTGGAGAGTCGTCGCGGCCCGCTCAAGAGTGCGGTACCGTCCAACGTCGTGAGCCCTGTACGTCGCTGTTCGCGCACCGCCTGCGGCCGCCCCGCCGTCGCGACGCTGACGTACGTCTATGCGGACTCGACCGCCGTTCTCGGGCCGCTCGCCACCTACGCCGAGCCCCACTGCTACGACCTGTGCTCGGAGCACTCGGAGCGGCTGACCGCCCCGCGTGGCTGGGAGGTCGTCCGGCTCGCCATCGACACCGGTCCGACGCGGCCCAGCGGTGACGATCTGGAGGCGCTGGCCAACGCGGTCCGTGAGGCCGCACGCCCGCATGAGCGCGCTGCGGGGGCGGCGTCCGGTTCGGGAGGCTCCGGAGCCGGGAGCGGACACGGCGGCCGGGAGGGCGACCCGCGCGAGGTCGCGCGCCGCGGCCATCTGCGGGTCCTGCGGTCGCCCGAGTCCTGATCGGCTCCTCCCCGCACTTCTCCCGCGATCTTCCCGCACCTCCCCGCGATCTCCCCGCACTTCTCCCGCGACCTTCTCGTGAGCGTCTCGCGGTCCTCTCCGACCCCTTGTTCGGATCACTTGCTGACGGAGCATTGACTGTGACTTGGCGCGGACATGACCATGCGTGCACCCCAAGGTCCTCCGTTTCCGCATTACGGATGTGACCTTCCAGGGATGGCCCATGCCGGGAGGCCCGTGTGTTCGTGCAGCAGTTGGACCCCGTCGCCGATTCACTCTCCCTGTCCGCTCTCGTCGCCGCCCTTCCCCTCGTCACCGTCCTCGTCCTGCTCGGCGGGGTGCGGATGCGTGCCCACTACGCGGGCCCCATCGGGCTCGTCGTCGCCGCGCTCGTCGCCTGCCTCCCGTACGGGATGCCCGTCGGCCAGGCTCTGTCCAGCGCCCTCCAGGGGGCGCTCTTCGGTCTCTTCCCCATCATGTGGATCGTCGTCAACGCCCTGTGGGTGTACCGGATGACCGTCCGCACCGACCACTTCGACGTGCTGCGCCGCTCCTTCGGCCGGCTCTCGGACGACCCCCGCGTCCAGGCCCTCGTCATCGCCTTCTGCTTCGGTGCGCTCCTGGAGGCGCTCGCCGGGTTCGGCGCACCCGTGGCGATCTGCTCGGTCATGCTCGTGGCGCTCGGCTTCGACCCGGTGCGCGCCGCCGTCGTCGCGCTCGTCGCCAACACCGCGCCGGTCGCCTTCGGCGCCATGGCCACTCCCGTGGTGACGCTGGCTCAGGTCACGGGACTGCCGCTGGACTCCGTGGCCTCCGTCGTGGGCCGGCAGACCCCGCTGCTCGCCCTCGTGGTCCCGCTGCTGCTGGTCGCGCTCGTGGACGGCCGACGCGGGCTGCGCGAGACCTGGGCGCCCGCGCTGGCCTGCGGGGTGGCCTTCGCCGTCGCCCAGTTCACCGTCTCCAACTACCTCTCCGTCCAGCTCGCCGACATCGCGGCGGCGCTGGTCGGCGCGGCCGTGCTGGTGGCCGTGCCCGCCGCCCGGCGCCCCGCCGAGGAGCCGGTGCGCGCCGCCGTGCTCACCGGCGTACGCAGCGACGACCTGGACCGCGAGGACGCGCGCCCCGAGGTGCTGCGCGCCTACGCCCCGTACGCGCTCATCGTGGCGATCTTCTCCATCGCCCAGATCGGCCCGGTCAAGGATCTCCTGGCCAAGGCCACCCGTACCTTCGACTGGCCCTTCCTGGACGTCGCGGCGCCCGACGGAAAGCCGGTCGGCGCCAACGTCTTCTCGCTGCCCCTGATCGCCACCGGCGGCACCCTGGTGCTGGTGGCCGGGGTGGCCACCGTCGCCGTGCTGGGGGTGACCGCCCGCGACGCCGTGCGGGAGTGGACGGCCACGGTGCACGAGCTGCGTCATGCGATCCTTACGGTCACCTCGGTGCTCGCGCTCGCCTATGTCATGAATCTCTCCGGGCAGGCCGCCAGCATCGGGCACTTCGTCGCGGCCGCCGGGGCCGGGTTGGCCTTCCTCTCCCCGGTGCTCGGCTGGTTCGGCGTCGCCGTCTCCGGCTCGGACACCTCCGCGAACGCCCTCTTCGGTGCCCTCCAGGTGACCGCCGCCCATGAGTCCGGGCTCTCCCCGGATCTGCTCGCCGCCGCCAACAGCTCGGGCGGGGTGCTCGGCAAGATGATCTCCCCGCAGAACCTCACCATCGCCTGTGCGGCGGTCGGGCTGAAGGGGCGCGAGGGGGATCTGCTCCGTAAGGTGCTGCCGTGGAGCCTCGCCCTGCTGCTGGTGATGTGCCTCATCGTCGTCGCGCAGTCGTCGTTCCTGCTGAGCTGGATGCTGCCGTGACCCGGCCGGGGACGCCCGGCAGCCCGCCATGCTGCCGCGACCCGGCGCGGGACCCCGGCAGCACGCCGCGCGACGGGGCTCACAGTTCCGGCCCAGGTCCTGCGGGTAGGTTTTGAGGTCCGCAGGGACGTCCCCAGAGGCGTCCGCAGAGACATCTTCACCAGGACCTCCAGAAGGGGTTGGCTGTGCCCGACTTGTCGCAGATCGTGAAGGCGTACGACGTGCGCGGTGTGGTCCCGGACCAGTGGGACGAGTCGCTCTCGGAACTCTTCGGCGCCGCCTTCGCCCGGGTGACCGGCGCGGACGCGATCGTCGTCGGCCATGACATGCGCCCCTCCTCGCCCGGTCTGGCGCGGGCCTTCGCGCGCGGTGCCGCCTCGCTCGGGGTGGATGTGACCGAGATCGGGCTGTGCTCGACCGATCAGCTCTACTTCGCGAGCGGACATCTCGACCTGCCCGGCGCGATGTTCACCGCCAGCCACAACCCCGCGCAGTACAACGGCATCAAGATGTGCCGCGCGGGCGCCGCCCCCATCGGCCAGGACACCGGGCTCGCCGACATCCGCGCCCTGGCCGAGGAATGGGCCGACAGCGGCGCGCCCGAGCCCGCCGCCGAGGCCGGCACCATCACCCAGCGGGACGTCCTCGCCGACTACGCCGCCCATCTGCGCTCGCTGGTGGACCTGACCGCCATCCGGCCGCTGAAGGTCGTCGTGGACGCGGGCAACGGCATGGGAGGCCACACCGTCCCGACCGTCTTCGAGGGGCTCCCGCTCGAGCTCGACGCCCTCTACTTCGAGCTGGACGGCACCTTCCCCAACCACGAGGCCAACCCGCTCGACCCCAAGAACATCGTCGATCTGCGGGCCCGGGTCCTGGAGACCGGCGCGGACCTCGGGCTCGCCTTCGACGGCGACGCCGACCGCTGCTTCGTCGTGGACGGGAGCGGCGAGCCGGTGTCGCCCTCCGCCATCACCGCCCTGGTCGCCGCCCGCGAGCTGGGCAAGCACCCGGGCGGGACGGTCATCCACAACTGCATCACCTCGTGGTCGGTCCCGGAGGTCGTCAAGGAGAACGGCGGCGCCCCCGTCCGCACCCGCGTGGGGCACTCCTTCATCAAGGCCGAGATGGCCCGCACCGGCGCGATCTTCGGCGGTGAGCACTCCGCGCACTACTACTTCCGCGACTTCTGGAACGCCGACACCGGCATGCTGGCCGCCCTGCACGTTCTGGCCGCGCTCGGCGGCCAGAAGGGCCCGCTGTCGGAGTTGGTGGCGCAGTACGACCGGTACGCGGCCTCCGGGGAGATCAACAGCACCGTCGACGACCAGACCGGGCGCATGGAGGCGGTCAAGGCGGCGTACGAGGGCCGCGAAGGCGTCGAGCTCGATGAACTCGACGGCCTTACGGTCACCGCCGCCGACTGGTGGTTCAACCTCCGCCCCTCCAACACCGAGCCGCTGCTGCGGCTGAACGTGGAGGCGCGGGACGCGGAGCGGGTGGCCGCGGTCCGCGACGAGGTCCTCTCCATCGTCCGCGCGTAAGCCTTACGGCGCCCCCCGCGCGGACCCCGCGGACGTTCGCGTCCTTACGGCGGTCCGCACGCGGGGCGCACGGCGTTGCCGGAGCCCGGGGCGAGCCCCCGGGCTCCGCCGCCCACCGGCCGCGCCCCGCCCCCGCCCGGCGGTACGCTGACCACGCCGGGCCGATGTCCGGCTGGACCCATACCCGAAGGGACGCCCCATGCCGCTCGAAGCCGGTCTTCTGGAGATCCTCGCCTGCCCGGCGTGCCACGCCCCGCTGCGCGAGGAGCAGTCGCCGGAGACCCCCGAGCTGGTGTGCACGGGCGAGGGGTGCGGTCTCGCGTACCCCGTCCGGGACGGCATCCCCGTGCTGCTCGTCGACGAGGCCCGCCGCCCGGCCTGACCCGGCGGCCCGCCGGAGCCCCAGCCCCGCGCGGTCCCGCGCGTACCGCCCGCCACGGCGATCGGAGGCCGAAGCACGATGCTCGACGAATCCCTCCTCGACGCCCCAGAGGCCCTAGCCCGCGCCGATAGCCGCGAGCTGCTGCGCGGAGCCGCCGAATCCGGCGCCCGCATCCGCACCGCCGCCCGGCACGCCACCGAGGCGGGGATCGGCGACCTCAAGCCGGACGGGCGGCCGCGCGCCGTCATGGTCGCGGGCCCGGGGGCGGCCGGAACCTGCACCGCCGACCTCCTCGGGGCGCTCAGCGGGGGCAACTGCCCGGTCAGCCTGATCGGGCCCACCGGCGTGGCCCCCGCACCGGGCGCCCTGCGCTGGACGCTGCCCGGCTGGGCAGGCCCGCTCGACCTGCTGGTCGTCGCGACGCCGGACGGAACGGAACCGGGCCTTCCGCGCCTGGTCGAGCAGGCGTACCGCCGCGGCTGCGCGATCGTCGCGGTCGCCCCGGCACAGTCCCCGCTGGCCGACGCGGTCGCGCAGGCGCGCGGCCTGATGGTGCCGCTGGCCACGGCGCCGTACGCCTCGGCCCCGTACGCCACGGGCGGGTACAGCACCGATCCGTACCGCAGGGACCCGCACGCGCCCGGCGCGGCCGAGGACGACGACACCGCCCGCGCCGAGGGCGCCCTGGGGGATGCCCCCGGCTCGTACGGGACGCCTTCCGTCCCGCACCCCGTGGAGCCGCCCGGCACCGCCCCCGACGAGATGGCCGGCCCCGCGCTGCCCGGCACGCTGTGGGCCCTGCTCACCCCGCTGCTCCTGCTGGTCGACCGGATCGGCCTGGTGTCCGCGTCGCCCGCCGCGCTGCTGCAGGTCGCCGACCGGCTCGACCAGGTCGCCGAGCGTTGCGGCCCGGCCATCGCCACCTACACCAACCCCGCCAAGACGCTCGCGGCCGAGCTCGCCGGGGCGCTTCCGCTGCTGTGGACCGAAGGCCCGGTCGCCGCCGCGACCGGACGGCGCTTCGCGCGGCTGCTGGCGTCGCTCGCCGGGCGGCCCGCGCTCGTCGCCGAGCTCCCGGGGGCGCTCGCCGCGCATGGCGCGATGCTGACCGGGGCGTTCGCGGGCGGGGCCGACCCGGACGACTTCTTCCGCGACCGGGTGGAGGAGGCCGAGGCGCTCCGCGCCCGGATCGTGCTGCTCCACGAGGAGCCGGTGGGCCCGGTCTCGGCGGTGCCGACCGCCCGGGAGTTCGCACTGGCGCATGACACCGCGTTCAGCGAGCTGGAGCCGGCCGAGGGCACCCCACTGGAGCGTGCCGCGGAACTTCTCGCCATCACGGATTTCGCCGCCGTTTACCTCGCGCTCGCTTCGGCCGATAGGACTTGACGCCGTCGGAGCGCTGACGTCGTGGACCACGACAACGTGCACGCCGTAGACCTCGACAACGTGACGCCGTAGACCTCTGGATCAGACTTCCAGAACGTGACGCCCGTAAGACCACGCAACGTCGTAAGACCACGCACCACCCGCCCCACGTCCCTCACTGCACAGTCAGGAACCGCACCGCATGGACCGCCTCGTCAACACCGTGCGCCCCTACGCCTGGGGCTCCACCACCGCCATCCCCGAGCTGCTGGGCGTCCGGCCGACCGGGGAGCCGCAGGCCGAGATGTGGATGGGAGCACACCCCGGGGCGCCGTCCCGGGTCGATCGGGGCACGGGCCCCGTCGCGCTCTCCGAGGTGATCGCCGCGGATCCCGAGGGCGAGCTCGGCGCCGACGCCGTAAGCCTCTTCGGGCCGCAGCTGCCGTTCCTGCTGAAGGTGCTGGCCGCCGCCTCGCCGCTGTCGCTCCAGGTCCACCCCGACCTCGAGCAGGCCAAGGAGGGCTACGCGGACGAGGAGGAGCGCGGCGTTCCGGCCGACGCCCCGCATCGCAACTACAAGGACGCCAACCACAAGCCCGAGTTGATATGCGCGCTCACGCCGTTCAACGGGCTGTGCGGCTTCCGCGACCCGAACGAGGCGGCCGAACTGCTGGCCGCCCTGGAGGTCGACTCGCTCAAGCCGTACGTCGACATCCTCCACGCCCACCCGGAGTCGCACGCCCTGCGCGAGGTGCTGACCGCCGTACTGACGGCCGACCGGGAGGCGATGACGGAGACCGTAAGGCAGGCCGCGGCCGCCGCCGAGCGGCTCGGCGCGCTGGACGGGCCGCACGCCCCGGCGTACGCGGCGTACGCGTCCATCGCGCAGCACTACCCGGGCGACCCCGGGGTGATTGCCGCGATGCTGCTCAACTTCGTGACCCTCCAGCCCGGCGAGGCGCTCTACCTCGGCGCCGGCGTACCGCACGCCTATCTCGACGGCCTGGGCGTCGAGATCATGGCCAACTCCGACAATGTGCTGCGCTGCGGGCTGACGCCCAAGCATGTGGACGTCCCCGAGCTGCTGCGCATCGTCCGCTTCGAAAGCGCCGCCCCCGCCGTGCTCCGGCCCGAGGCGGACCTCTCCGGTGAGGAGCTCTACACCACCCCGATCGGCGAGTTCCGGCTCTCCCGCCACGTCCTGGCCGACGGCGCCGCTGCGCGCCCGCTGCCGGCGACCGGCCCCCAGATCCTGCTGTGCGCCTCGGGTGAGGTCTCGCTGCGCGGCGCGGAGGGCGAACTCCCGCTGAAGCGCGGGGAGTCGGCCTTCGTACCGGCCGGCGAGGAGGTCGTACTGGGCGGCGATGGCACTGTGTTCAGGGCCACAGTGACCGCCTGACGTACGGCCCGTTCGAGGGACTGGAACAATGGCCCGCCGTGAGGCGGTAAAGCGCTGGCAAAGCCGCCATGAGCTGTAACGAAGCGGAAGGGACATTCGGCACATATGAGTGCATCAGGCGGAACCAAGGCGATTGTTGCCGCGCTGGGCGCGAACCTGGCTATCGCCGCAGCCAAGTTCGTGGCGTTCGCCTTCAGCGGCTCGTCGTCGATGCTCGCCGAAGGCGTGCACTCGCTCGCCGACTCGGGCAACCAGGGACTGCTGCTCCTCGGCGGGAAGAAGGCCAAGCGCGAGGCCACCCCGGAGCACCCCTTCGGCTACGGCCGCGAGCGCTATATCTACGGCTTCCTCGTCTCCATCGTGCTGTTCACCATCGGCGGTGTCTTCGCGCTGTACGAGGGCTACGAGAAGATCAAGCATCCCCATGAGGTGGAGCACTGGTACTGGCCGG
Organism: Streptomyces sp. AgN23; assembly: GCF_001598115.1. Taxonomy (NCBI): domain Bacteria; kingdom Bacillati; phylum Actinomycetota; class Actinomycetes; order Kitasatosporales; family Streptomycetaceae; genus Streptomyces; species Streptomyces sp. AgN23. Next base: position 4,561,722 of record NZ_CP007153.1, on the reverse strand, counting down.
TGGGAGTGCTCGTCTTCGCGATCATCGCCGAGGGCTTCTCCTTCCGTACGGCCATCAACGAGTCCAACGAGATCCGCGGCGAGCTGAGCTGGTCGCAGTTCGTGCGCCGGGCCAAGGCCCCCGAGCTGCCCGTCGTCCTCCTGGAGGACTTCGGCGCCCTCATCGGCCTGGTCCTCGCGCTCGGCGGCGTCGGGATCGCGCTGCTGACCGGCGACGGCGTCTGGGATGGCATCGGCACCCTCTGCATCGGCGTCCTGCTGGTGCTGATCGCCCTGGTGCTCGCGGCCGAGACCAAGTCGCTGCTGCTGGGTGAGGCGGCCGACGTCAACGAGGTCGCCAAGATCCGCGAAGCGGTCGTGGACGGCGAGACCGTCACCAGGGTGATCCACATGCGCACGCTCCACCTCGGCCCCGAGGAGCTGCTGGTGGCCGCCAAGATCGCGGTGCAGCACGACGACACGGCGGCGGAGGTCGCCCGCGCGATCGACGCCGCGGAGGCACGCATCCGCGAGGCAGTCCCCATCGCCCGCGTGATCTACCTGGAACCGGACATCTTCCGGACATCCCCGACCACCTGACCGGCACAGCCGGTTTGTGGGCATTCGTTCCTCCCCCAGCTACCGCTGGGCGGTGCCCCCTGGCGGAACGGGTGGGCACAAACCGGCCACCGGCCCGCACCCGGAAGCGCGCCCCGGCCGCCGACGGCATACACCGCACACGCGACCGGGGCGCACCTGCCCATGAGGGGACCTACTCGATCTCCCCGAGCACCCGCAGAATCGCCCCCACATCCGCCGCCCCCAGCAACCGCTCCCGGAACTCGGCGCCCATCAACTTGCGCGACAGCAGCGCCAGAATCCGCAGATGCTCATCGCCCGCGGCCGCCTCCGGCACCGCGATCATGAACACCAGCCGGGCCTTCGTGCCGTCCGGCGCGCCCCACTCGATGCCCTCGGGGGAGCGCGCGAAGCCAACGACCGGAGCCGTCACCGCGTCCGTCTTGGCATGCGGAATCGCGATCTCCTCGCCAAGGCCGGTGGTGCCCTGGTCCTCCCGGGCGAACGCGGCCCGGACCAGCTCCGCCGTATCCGCCACCTTGCCGGTCGCGGCCAGCAGTTCGGCCATCTCGCGGATCGCGGCGTCCTTACCGTCCGCTGCCAGCCGCTCCCTCACGGTCTGCTCGGTGAGATAGCCGGACAGCACCTGGCCCCCGGCCTCGGGAGCGGCCTCGGCTGCCTCGGGAGCCGCCTCGGCCTTACCGCCGTCCCGCGGCTCCGCGGCCGAGACGGACGCGGCCTTAGGCGCAGTCGCGTCAGGGGCGGCCACGGCAGCGCTCGCCGCCCCCGTACCGCCCCCGCTGCCCACCCCGGCCAGCACCGGCGCACCCGCCGGCGACGGAGCCGAGGAAGCGGCTTCCCCAGCCACCGCGGCCTCCGCCACACCCCCGGCACCCGCATCCGCATCGGCACCCCGCCCGACGCCACCCACAGACATCAGCGCAATCGTGACCAGCGCCGTAACCGCCGTACCGACGACAACCGCGACGAAGAACATCGGCACCCCGCCGACCGCGCCGAGCACCGCGACGATCGGCCCGCCGTGCGGCACGTTGTCCTCGACCGACGCCACCCCGGCTATCGCCCCGGCGACCGCGCCGCCCAGCATGTTCGCCGGGATGACCCGCGCCGGACGCGCCGCGGCGAACGGAATCGCGCCCTCGGTAATGCCGAAGAAGCCCATGAAGAGCGCCGCGAGCCCGGTCTCCCGCTCCTGGTCGTCGAACATCCGGCGGCGCAGCAGCGTGGCCAGCCCCTGGCCCAGCGGCGGAACCGGAATGGCCGCCGCACACGCCCCCATGACCTCGGGGTTCTTGGACACCAGCCCCGCGCCGAAGAGGAACGCGGTCTTGTTGACCGGACCGCCCATGTCGAACGCGATCATCAGCCCGAGGATGATGCCGAGCAGCGCCGCGCTGGTGCCGGTCAGTCCGCCGAGCCAGTCGGTGAGGCGCTCGAAGACCCAGGAGATCGGTTCGCCGAGGACATAGATGAAGAAGAGGCCGAGCGCCGAGGTCGCCACGATCGGGATCACGATGATCGGCATGATCGGCTGGACGAACTTCGGAACCTTGACCCGCTTGATCCACAGCACCAGATAACCGGCCAGGAAGCCGGTGACGATCGCCCCGATGAAGCCGGCGCCCGCCTCGCTGTCGTACAGCTCGCCGTGGGCCGCGATCCAGCCGCCCACCATGCCCGGCACCAGCGCTGGCCGGTCCGCGATGGCGTAGGCGATATAGCCGGACAGGGCCGGGATCATCAGCTCGAAGCCGATGCTCCCGATGTCGTTGACCGTCTTCCAGAAGGAGTCGTCGGGGATGACGATGCCCTTGGACGTCGTATCACCGCCCAGGGCGAGCGAGACCGCGATCAGCAGACCGCCGACCACGACGAATGGGATCATGTACGAGACGCCGTTCATGAGCGCCTTATAGGTGACGCTGCGCCCCTTACCGCCGCCGGAAGCCGCCGGGGCGGCGCCGCGCTCGGCCTCATGGCCGTCGCCCTGGTACACCGGCGCGTTGCGCACCTGCTCGATCAGCCGCTCCGGGCGGTGGATGCCGTCGGCGACCGCGACGACGAGCACTCTCTTGCCGATGAAACGGCTGCGGTCGACGTCCTTGTCGGCGGCGATGATGACGCCGTCGGCCTGGCTGACATCGTTGTCAGACAGCACGTTCTCGGCCCCGATCGAGCCCTGGGTCTCCACTTTCATGCTGTGGCCGAGTGACTCCGCCGCCTGAGCCAGCTTCTCAGCGGCCATATAGGTGTGGGCGATACCCGTGGGACAGGCGGTCACCGCGAGCAGCTTGAGCCCCGGTCCGCTGGCCCCCGCACCGTTGGGGGGATCGGCTGGACTGGTCACGTGGTTCTCCTTAACAACGCATTGAGCGGGCGCGGAAGGCTGCCAGCGTCCCCGCGCTCGCGGCATCGTGCAATACATATGGCCAGGATCAAAGCGACGGGGTGAGCCACCGGGGCTCCCCGAGCGGCGTGGCCGTCGGCGCAGGTCATGGCCTTACGGCCGAAGATGGCCCATGGGGGCTGGGGTTCGCTGCGCCGATCGGTGTAGATTCGTGACCGAGCCAGACGTCGCTGCTGATGGCGGTCGGGCGGCCCGTTGCACCGGGTCGGCCGAGGGAGAGAGGGCCTCCGACGGACTGCGCACTGTGAGGTAGAAGGGGACAGGTGTGCCCGCTGTGCGGGGCCCTGCCCAGCGCCTCACATGCCCAGCCGAAACCACTCTCGCTCGCACACGATCGAGGAGGAGCAGCACTCATGACGACAGCCGTCTCCGGTCAGGACTTCAAGGTCGCAGACCTCTCCTTGGCTGCCTTCGGCCGTAAGGAGATCACCCTCGCCGAGCATGAGATGCCCGGCCTGATGGCGATCCGTAAGGAGTACGCCGAGCAGCAGCCCCTGGCCGGCGCCCGTGTCACCGGCTCCCTGCACATGACCGTGCAGACCGCCGTGCTGATCGAGACCCTGGTCGCCCTCGGCGCCGAGGTCCGGTGGGCCTCCTGCAACATCTTCTCCACCCAGGACCACGCCGCGGCCGCGATCGCCGTCGGTCCGAACGGCACTGTGGAGAACCCGCAGGGCATCCCGGTCTTCGCCTGGAAGGGCGAGACCCTGGAGGAGTACTGGTGGTGCACGGAGCAGGCCCTGACCTGGCCCGGCACCCCCACCGGCGGACCCAACATGATCCTGGACGACGGTGGCGACGCCACCCTCCTCGTCCACAAGGGCGTCGAGTACGAGAAGGCCGGCGCCGCCCCTGACGTCGCCACCGCCGAGAACGACGAGCACCGCGTCATCCTCGAGCTGCTGAACCGCACCATCGCCGAGAACCCGCAGAAGTGGACGCAGCTGGCCTCCGAGATCCGCGGGGTCACCGAGGAGACCACCACCGGCGTCCACCGCCTCTACGAGATGCAGCGGGACGGTTTGCTGCTCTTCCCGGCGATCAACGTCAACGACGCGGTGACCAAGTCCAAGTTCGACAACAAGTACGGCTGCCGCCACTCTCTGGTCGACGGCATCAACCGTGCGACCGACGTGCTGATCGGCGGCAAGGTCGCGGTCATCTGCGGCTACGGCGATGTGGGCAAGGGCTGCGCCGAGTCGCTGCGCGGCCAGGGCGCCCGGGTGATCATCACCGAGATCGACCCGATCTGCGCGCTGCAGGCCGCGATGGACGGCTACCAGGTCGCCACCCTGGACGACGTGGTGGAGACCGCCGACATCTTCATCACCACGACCGGCAACAAGGACATCATCATGGCCGCGGACATGGCCAAGATGAAGCACCAGGCGATCGTCGGGAACATCGGCCACTTCGACAACGAGATCGACATGGCCGGCCTCGCCGCCCTCCCGGGCATCGTGAAGGACGAGGTCAAGCCGCAGGTCCACACCTGGACCTTCCCCGACGGCAAGACGCTCATCGTGCTCTCCGAGGGCCGTCTGCTGAACCTCGGCAACGCGACCGGTCACCCCTCGTTCGTGATGTCCAACTCGTTCGCGAACCAGACCATCGCCCAGATCGAGCTCTTCACCAAGCCGGAGTCGTACCCGACCGACGTCTATGTGCTCCCCAAGCACCTGGACGAGAAGGTCGCCCGCCTCCACCTGGACGCGCTCGGGGCGAAGCTGACCACGCTCCGGCCCGATCAGGCCGCCTACATCGGCGTCCCGGTCGAGGGCCCGTACAAGCCCGAGCACTACCGTTACTGATCGCACCCGCTGATCGCACCGGCGCCGCCGACCGCACGGTCGGCGGCCGCTGACCCGGCCCCGCCCCGGCGGGGCCCCAGGGCCCGTCCGCGCCGTCCGGCCGGGCGGGCCCGACGCTCGTCAAGGACCTCACATGCCCCACGGCCGCTACTCGCTCCACGACCCGCATGACCACACCCCGCTGGGTGAGGAGCACTTCCAGTGCGCGCCCGGCCCCAGCGGATGGCGCTATGTCGCACAGCGGACCTCACCTTCCGGCGATCACGCCGGGTCCGTGGACCTCACCCTCGACGAACTGGGCCGGCCGCTCAGGGTCGAGCTGCACGCGGCGAGCTGGCAGGTCAAGGGCGCCGCACTGGACGGCGTCACCTGGGTCCGCACGGATCCCACCGGGGAGCACGCGACCGAGGGCAATGTCGGCGCCCACGCCTTCACCGGTGCTTCCCCCGCCTTCCTGGTCGCCATCTCCCGCCTGCTGCGGCTGGAGCCGGGCGCCGGGGCCGTCCGCGTCCGCCTCGTGGCCTTCACCGATCCGGTCCTCGCGCCCCTGACCCTGGACCAGTCCTGGGCACTCCGCGGCCGAGCCGGACACACCACGGACACGGGCCCACTCGTGGTGGATGAATACGAGGTCAGCGAGCTGGACACCGGAGAGGTCCGGACGGTCCATATCGCCGGCGACGTGGTGCTCGCCGCCCCCGGCATCGAGCTGGAGGATCTGGAGAGCCCGCCGTCGTCCTTCGCGGCCCGACCGCTGCAGCACCCCCTCTGACCTGCGACGTTCAGAAGTTTCTGGGATTCCCTTGACGCGGGGAGCACGGCTGCGTAGGTTGGAATGTCGCGGCGGACGGAGAGCCCAGGCCCTCCGGTGACGCCACACAACGAAAGTTCCCTGGGGTCCTTGACAAGGTCCGCCCGGGGAGGTAGGTTTAAACGGTTGTGGTGAGCAGTGTCTGCTCACTCACAGACGTTTAATCTGAACTCGCTCCGCAGGCGGATGGAAATCCAACGGAGCACCTTTGACACCCGCGGACATCATCCGAAGCCGATTAGGTTCGGCGGATGCGTGTCTGCTAAAGTCGAGAACACGCCGAAAGGCAAAGGCCCCCCCAATGGCCACCGGAATCAGAATTCGGACCGGAAACGGACCGAAAAAGAATCTGGTAAGGTTGGAAACACCGAAGGGAAGCGCCCGGAGAAACCGGTGAAACGGTTACGAAGGAAGCGTCCGTTCCTTGAGAACTCAACAGCGTGCCAAAAGTCAACGCCAGATATGTTGATACCCCGTCCATCTCGGACGAGGTTCCTTTGGAAAAATACACAGCGAGGACGCTGTGAGCGGACTGGATTATTCCTCCGGTCTGCTCCGCTCTCGTGATGTGTTGCCGGGATATCCCGGAAGCATTCACGGAGAGTTTGATCCTGGCTCAGGACGAACGCTGGCGGCGTGCTTAACACATGCAAGTCGAACGATGAACCGGTTTCGGCTGGGGATTAGTGGCGAACGGGTGAGTAACACGTGGGCAATCTGCCCTGCACTCTGGGACAAGCCCTGGAAACGGGGTCTAATACCGGATATGACACGCTCCCGCATGGGATGCGTGTGGAAAGCTCCGGCGGTGCAGGATGAGCCCGCGGCCTATCAGCTTGTTGGTGGGGTGATGGCCTACCAAGGCGACGACGGGTAGCCGGCCTGAGAGGGCGACCGGCCACACTGGGACTGAGACACGGCCCAGACTCCTACGGGAGGCAGCAGTGGGGAATATTGCACAATGGGCGAAAGCCTGATGCAGCGACGCCGCGTGAGGGATGACGGCCTTCGGGTTGTAAACCTCTTTCAGCAGGGAAGAAGCGAGAGTGACGGTACCTGCAGAAGAAGCGCCGGCTAACTACGTGCCAGCAGCCGCGGTAATACGTAGGGCGCAAGCGTTGTCCGGAATTATTGGGCGTAAAGAGCTCGTAGGCGGCTTGTCGCGTCGGATGTGAAAGCCCGGGGCTTAACCCCGGGTCTGCATTCGATACGGGCAGGCTAGAGTTCGGTAGGGGAGATCGGAATTCCTGGTGTAGCGGTGAAATGCGCAGATATCAGGAGGAACACCGGTGGCGAAGGCGGATCTCTGGGCCGATACTGACGCTGAGGAGCGAAAGCGTGGGGAGCGAACAGGATTAGATACCCTGGTAGTCCACGCCGTAAACGTTGGGAACTAGGTGTGGGCGACATTCCACGTCGTCCGTGCCGCAGCTAACGCATTAAGTTCCCCGCCTGGGGAGTACGGCCGCAAGGCTAAAACTCAAAGGAATTGACGGGGGCCCGCACAAGCGGCGGAGCATGTGGCTTAATTCGACGCAACGCGAAGAACCTTACCAAGGCTTGACATACACCGGAAACCTCTGGAGACAGGGGCCCCCTTGTGGTCGGTGTACAGGTGGTGCATGGCTGTCGTCAGCTCGTGTCGTGAGATGTTGGGTTAAGTCCCGCAACGAGCGCAACCCTTGTTCTGTGTTGCCAGCATGCCTTTCGGGGTGATGGGGACTCACAGGAGACTGCCGGGGTCAACTCGGAGGAAGGTGGGGACGACGTCAAGTCATCATGCCCCTTATGTCTTGGGCTGCACACGTGCTACAATGGCCGGTACAATGAGCTGCGAAGCCGTGAGGTGGAGCGAATCTCAAAAAGCCGGTCTCAGTTCGGATTGGGGTCTGCAACTCGACCCCATGAAGTCGGAGTCGCTAGTAATCGCAGATCAGCATTGCTGCGGTGAATACGTTCCCGGGCCTTGTACACACCGCCCGTCACGTCACGAAAGTCGGTAACACCCGAAGCCGGTGGCCCAACCCTTGTGGGGGGAGCCGTCGAAGGTGGGACTGGCGATTGGGACGAAGTCGTAACAAGGTAGCCGTACCGGAAGGTGCGGCTGGATCACCTCCTTTCTAAGGAGCGCATAGCCGACTGCGAGCGCATGTCTCGCACGGTTTGCTCATGGGTGGAACGTTGACTATTCGGCACGGCCATCTGGTCCGCTGTCTCTAGTACTGCCTCTTCGGGGCGTGGAACGGGACTGTTGGATTCGAGGGTCGGGCCGGGCACGCTGTTGGGTGTCTGAGGGTACGGGCTGGAAAGTTGCCTGTTCCTTCGGCCGGTCCCGGTGAACCATGCGGAAGTGTGGGTGACGGGGTACGGGTCGTTGTTTGAGAACTGCACAGTGGACGCGAGCATCTGTGGCCAAGTTTTTAAGGGCGCACGGTGGATGCCTTGGCACCAGGAACCGATGAAGGACGTGGGAGGCCGCGATAGGCCCCGGGGAGCTGTCAACCGAGCTTTGATCCGGGGGTGTCCGAATGGGGAAACCCGGCAGTCGTCATGGGCTGTCACCCATACCTGAACACATAGGGTATGTGGAGGGAACGCGGGGAAGTGAAACATCTCAGTACCCGCAGGAAGAGAAAACAACCGTGATTCCGGGAGTAGTGGCGAGCGAAACTGGATGAGGCTAAACCGTATGTGTGTGATACCCGGCAGGGGTTGCGCGTACGGGGTTGTGGGAGTGCTCTTGATCGGTCTGCCGGCCGGTCGGTGAGTCAGAAATTGTTGATGTAGGCGAAGGGCATGCGAAAGGCCCGGCGTAGAGGGTAAGACCCCCGTAGCTGAAATGTCAGCAACTTGCTTGAGTATTTCCCAAGTAGCACGGGGCCCGAGAAATCCCGTGTGAATCTGGCGGGACCACCCGCTAAGCCTAAATATTCCCTGGTGACCGATAGCGGATAGTACCGTGAGGGAATGGTGAAAAGTACCGCGGGAGCGGAGTGAAATAGTACCTGAAACCGTGTGCCTACAAGCCGTGGGAGCGTCGGACATCAGCTTGCTGGTGTCTCGTGACTGCGTGCCTTTTGAAGAATGAGCCTGCGAGTTTGCGGTGTGTTGCGAGGTTAACCCGTGTGGGGAAGCCGTAGCGAAAGCGAGTCCGAATAGGGCGGTTTAGTAGCGCGCTCAAGACCCGAAGCGGAGTGATCTAGCCATGGGCAGGTTGAAGCGGAGGTAAGACTTCGTGGAGGACCGAACCCACCAGGGTTGAAAACCTGGGGGATGACCTGTGGTTAGGGGTGAAAGGCCAATCAAACTCCGTGATAGCTGGTTCTCCCCGAAATGCATTTAGGTGCAGCGTCGTGTGTTTCTTGCCGGAGGTAGAGCACTGGATAGGCGATGGGCCCTACCGGGTTACTGACCTTAGCCAAACTCCGAATGCCGGTAAGTGAGAGCGCGGCAGTGAGACTGTGGGGGATAAGCTCCATGGTCGAGAGGGAAACAGCCCAGAGCATCGACTAAGGCCCCTAAGCGTACGCTAAGTGGGAAAGGATGTGGAGTCGCAGAGACAACCAGGAGGTTGGCTTAGAAGCAGCCATCCTTGAAAGAGTGCGTAATAGCTCACTGGTCAAGTGATTCCGCGCCGACAATGTAGCGGGGCTCAAGCGTACCGCCGAAGTCGTGTCATTGCAGCATGTGGTCCAACGATCGCTGTGATGGGTAGGGGAGCGTCGTGTGCCGGGTGAAGCAGCCGTGTAAGCGAGTTGTGGATGGTTCACGAGTGAGAATGCAGGCATGAGTAGCGATACACACGTGGGAAACGTGTGCGCCGATTGACTAAGGGTTCCTGGGTCAAGCTGATCTGCCCAGGGTAAGTCGGGACCTAAGGCGAGGCCGACAGGCGTAGTCGATGGACAACCGGTTGATATTCCGGTACCCGCTTTGAAGCGCCAACGTCGAACCAGGCGATGCTAAGTCCGTGAAGCCGCCCTGATCTCTTCGGAGTTGAGGGGAGTGGTGGAGCCGACGGTCCAGACCTGTAGTAGGTGAGTGATGGGGTGACGCAGGAAGGTAGTCCAGCCCGGGCGGTGGTTGTCCCGGGGTAAGGGTGTAGCCCGAGGAGTAGGTAAATCCGTTCCTTGTTGTGGGTGAGACCTGATGCCGAGCCGATTGTGGTGAAGTGGATGATCCTATGCTGTCGAGAAAAGCCTCTAGCGAGTTTCATGGCGGCCCGTACCCTAAACCGACTCAGGTGGTCAGGTAGAGAATACCGAGGCGTTCGGGTGAACTATGGTTAAGGAACTCGGCAAAATGCCCCCGTAACTTCGGGAGAAGGGGGGTCATTGTTGGTGATCCGATTTACTCGGTGAGCTGGTGGTGGCCGCAGAGACCAGCGAGAAGCGACTGTTTACTAAAAACACAGGTCCGTGCGAAGCCGTAAGGCGATGTATACGGACTGACGCCTGCCCGGTGCTGGAACGTTAAGGGGACCGGTTAGTCACATTTCGGTGTGGCGAAGCTGAGAACTTAAGCGCCAGTAAACGGCGGTGGTAACTATAACCATCCTAAGGTAGCGAAATTCCTTGTCGGGTAAGTTCCGACCTGCACGAATGGCGTAACGACTTCTCGACTGTCTCAACCATAGGCCCGGTGAAATTGCACTACGAGTAAAGATGCTCGTTTCGCGCAGCAGGACGGAAAGACCCCGGGACCTTTACTATAGCTTGATATTGGTGTTCGGTTCGGCTTGTGTAGGATAGGTGGGAGACTGTGAAGCGCTAACGCCAGTTAGTGTGGAGTCATTGTTGAAATACCACTCTGGTCGTGCTGGATGTCTAACCTGGGTCCGTGATCCGGATCAGGGACAGTGTCTGGTGGGTAGTTTAACTGGGGCGGTTGCCTCCTAAAGGGTAACGGAGGCGCCCAAAGGTTCCCTCAGCCTGGTTGGCAATCAGGTGTTGAGTGTAAGTGCACAAGGGAGCTTGACTGTGAGACCGACGGGTCGAGCAGGGACGAAAGTCGGGACTAGTGATCCGGCGGTGGCTTGTGGAAGCGCCGTCGCTCAACGGATAAAAGGTACCCCGGGGATAACAGGCTGATCTTCCCCAAGAGTCCATATCGACGGGATGGTTTGGCACCTCGATGTCGGCTCGTCGCATCCTGGGGCTGGAGTCGGTCCCAAGGGTTGGGCTGTTCGCCCATTAAAGCGGTACGCGAGCTGGGTTTAGAACGTCGTGAGACAGTTCGGTCCCTATCCGCTGTGCGCGTAGGAGTCTTGAGAAGGGCTGTCCCTAGTACGAGAGGACCGGGACGGACGAACCTCTGGTGTGCCAGTTGTTCTGCCAAGGGCATGGCTGGTTGGCTACGTTCGGGAGGGATAACCGCTGAAAGCATCTAAGCGGGAAGCCTGCTTCGAGATGAGGACTCCCACCCACTTGATGGGTTAAGGCTCCCAGTAGACGACTGGGTTGATAGGCCAGATATGGAAGCCGGGTAACTGGTGGAGTTGACTGGTACTAATAGGCCGAGGGCTTGTCCTCAGGTGCTCGCGTCCACTGTGTTGGTTCTGAAGCAATGAACCGTATTGAACCCCCCTTGTTGTTTGGGGTGTGGTTCCGGTGTCTGTTTCATAGTGTTTCGGTGGTCATAGCGTTAGGGAAACGCCCGGTTACATTTCGAACCCGGAAGCTAAGCCTTTCAGCGCCGATGGTACTGCAGGGGGGACCCTGTGGGAGAGTAGGACACCGCCGAACAATCTTCAGCCTCGGTCCCGAGTACATGTACTCGGGACCGAGGCTTTTTTGCGTTCCCATTCGATCGGATGTTCCACCGGATCGAGTGAAAAGCCCTCAGTGCCCTGGCGTGGCGCGGTTGATGGCACGCAGAGTTGTCTGTGAGGCCGGGGTCCGACGAGTCCGTTGACGACCCGGCCAGCAGGCCGCAGGCGCGACGCCGAGTGGGCGGACCGGGGGGAGGTGAGGGCTTGTGAGAGTGACGACCTGTGCGGTGAAGGGGCGTCGAGTGACGCCCCGTTCGTGCCCGCCTGTGAGGCCGTCAGTTCCCGGACGTCGAGGCGACGGTCGGCTGGTCCTTGCCATGGCCTTCTGTGGGGCCGCCCGGCATCCCCGCGGCGCGGGCGAGCTCGAGGTCGAGCGCCTCGCGCCGGATGCGCTGGTCCATGTAGAGAAGGGCCGTCACACCCGCGCTGATCGGGAAGGTGATGGTCGAGCTGAGCACCCCGCCGACGCCGACCACGACCAGGAAGGTCCAGCTGACGGAGACGGATTCACCGGAGAGCCAGTCCATGGCGTTGTCCCCGCCGATGACCATGGCGATCAGGCTGGTGGGAATCTCGACGATGGCGCCGACGATGAAGACCATGACGACGGCCAGCAGTTGGATGCCGAAGACGCGCCCCCACGCGCCGCGCACCAGCTTGAAGGAGCGTCGCAGGGCCTTGATGATGCCCTGCTTCTCCAGCATCAGCGCGGGAGGGGCGAGGCTGAAGCGGACCCAGAGCCAGGCGGCGACGCCGGCCGCGGCGAACCCGCCGAGAGAGGCGAGTGCCGCGCCCTCGCTGTGCACGCCCGCGAAGGCCAGCAGCAGACCCGGCGTCATACCGGCGGCGATGACGCCCACGGCGATGATGGGGATCAGAAGGAGCAGCCCGCACAGCTGAAGGAGGTGCGGGCGGGCACCGCTCCATGCCTCCTTGGTGGATGCGGACCGGCCCAGCACCGCCCGGGCGGTGACCACGGTCAGCAGGGCGGTGGTGACGATCGTTCCGAGGACGCCGAGCAGCAGGGTGACTCCGCTGTCCCCGAGCGCGGCGCCGACGGAGCGCATCGCCTGGCTGACGGTGGCATCCGGATCGTCGAGGACATTGCTCTCGTTGCCGCGGGCGTCGTTGAACCAGAGCCCAGTGGCGGCCGTGATCAGACCTTGGGTGACGATCGAGACGATCAGCGAGATGCCGAGGACCGTGCGCCAGTGGGCGCGCATGATGGCCACCGCGCCGTCCAGGATCTCGCTGACCGCCAGCGGTCGCAGCGGAATGACACCGGGGCGGGGAGCAGGCGGCTGACGCCGACCGGTGCCCCATCCGCCGCCCGGCGTGGGAGCGGGCGGCACCGGCGGTGGCGTGGAGCCTCTTCCCGATGCGGTCCAGCGGCCGGGCGGCGGCTGGCGCCGGGCCCACTGGCCGCCCCAGGTGGGCTGCTCCGGGGCGGGCTGGTCGGCGGGCTCGTCCTGCTGCTGAGCGCCGTGGTCCGGTTCGTCGGAAGGGGACGATCCGGGCGGGGCCCAGCCCGGAGTGTCATTCATCGTCGCTCCGTAGGTCGTTCGTTGACCGGCCGCGGCGTCCGCGGCGGCCGTATGCCAGCCATCGTGCCACGGCGTATTGCGCCTCGTACCGGTCACTGGGGGCGGTCCGGCACTTCAATAGTCGGTGGCGCACAGGGCAGACTGGGCGGATGGCTGATCAGCGTCCGGTGTCCCCGGAAGCCCCCATACCTCCCACCGCCTTGGCGCTGCGCTGGGAGGAGCCCCCGGAGGGGCCCGTACTGGTACTTCTCGACCAGACCCGGCTGCCCGCCGAAGAGGTCGATCTGGTGTGCACCGATGTGCCGGCGCTGGTGGAGGCGATCCGCTCCCTCGCCGTGCGCGGCGCCCCGCTGCTCGGCCTCGCCGGGGCATACGGGATCGCGCTCGCCGCGGCCCGGGGTTTCGATGTGGACGAGGCCGCCGAATCGCTCGCCCATGCCCGTCCCACGGCCGTCAACCTCGGCTACGGCGTGCGCCGGGCCGTCGCCGCGTATCACGCGGCGATCCGGGACGACGCGGACGATGCTCAGGCCGCCGCGGCCGCCCTCGCCGAGGCCCGGGCCCTGCACCGGGAGGATGCCGAGGCCAGCGACCGCATGGCGGCCCATGGTCAAGCGCTCCTCGATGAGCTGTTGCCTGCCGGTGGTCACCGGATCCTCACGCACTGCAACACCGGCGCACTGGTCTCCGGAGGCGAGGGGACCGCCCTCGCCGTGGTCAAGGCGGTGCACCGGGCGGGGCAGCTGCGGCGGCTCTGGGTGGACGAGACCCGACCCCTGCTCCAGGGGGCGCGGTTGACCGCGTACGAGGCGGCGCGGGCCGGTATGGCGTACACACTGCTCGCCGACAACGCGGCGGGTTCGCTGTTCGCGGCCGGTGAGGTGGACGCGGTGCTGATCGGGGCGGACCGGATCGCCGCGGACGGCTCGGTGGCCAACAAGGTGGGCAGCTATCCGCTCGCGGTGCTGGCCCGCTACCACCATGTGCCGTTTGTGGTGGTCGCCCCGACCACCACGGTGGACCCGGCCACTCCCGACGGAGCCTCGATCGAGGTCGAGCAGCGCCCTGGACATGAGGTGACGGACATCACAATTCCTTACGCCCCCATCGCCGGGCACGAGGCGGGCACCGGGGTGCCGGTCGCTCCGCTGGGGACACAGGCCCACAATCCGGCTTTCGACGTCACACCACCGGAGTTGGTGACGGCGATTGTCACCGAGGACGGTGTGATCTCTCCGGTCACAGCGGACGGTATCGCCGAGCTGTGGTCCAGGTCACGATCGGGTAATGGGATGATGTCGATATGAAGGGACGCGTCCTTGTCGTCGACGACGACACCGCACTGGCAGAGATGCTTGGCATCGTGCTGCGCGGCGAAGGCTTTGAACCGTCGTTCGTGTCGGACGGCGACAAGGCTCTTGCCGCCTTCCGCGAGACCAAGCCCGATCTGGTGCTGCTCGATCTGATGCTGCCCGGCCGGGACGGCATCGAGGTCTGCCGGCTGATCCGGGCCGAATCAGGGGTGCCGATCGTGATGCTCACGGCCAAGAGCGACACGGTCGATGTGGTGGTCGGGCTCGAGTCCGGGGCGGATGACTACATCGTCAAGCCGTTCAAGCCGAAGGAACTGGTGGCCCGGATCCGGGCGCGGCTGCGGCGCTCCGAGGAGCCGGCGCCGGAGCAGTTGGCCATAGGCGATCTGGTGATCGATGTGGCCGGGCATTCGGTGAAGCGGGACGGCCAGTCGATAGCGCTGACTCCGCTGGAGTTCGATCTTCTGGTGGCGCTGGCCCGTAAGCCGTGGCAGGTGTTCACCCGTGAGGTGCTGCTGGAGCAGGTCTGGGGCTATCGGCATGCCGCCGACACCCGGCTGGTGAATGTGCATGTGCAGCGGCTGCGGTCCAAGGTCGAGAAGGACCCGGAGCGGCCGGAGATCGTGGTGACCGTGCGCGGTGTCGGCTACAAGGCCGGGCCAAGCTGAGATGACGGGTGGTACGGCGCCGCAGCCCGGAGGACCGGGAGGCGGGGCTCCGGAGGGTGCCCGGATGGGGCGGCCCGATCCGGCGGGCGAGATACCGCTGCTGCGGAGGTTGTGGAGCGGTGGACATCTGCTGCCCGACGGGGCCTCCGGAGGGCCGGCCCATCCGGTGATCCGGCTGTTCGGACGGTGGGTGCGCCGTCCGCTGCTGCCCGCTGCCCGGCTGTGGCGGCGGAACATCCAGCTGCGGGTGGTCGCCACCACGCTGCTGATGTCGCTCGGTGTGGTGCTGCTGCTGGGCCTGGTGGTCATCGGGCAGGTGCGCAACGGTCTGCTGGACGCCAAGCGCCATGCGGCGCAGGGGCAGGCCGTCGGCGGGTTCGAGGTGGCCGAGCAGATGGCCGACCGCAAGAGCGATTCCCATGGCCAGGACGGGCCGGGGGCCGGTCCCGAAGACTCCGGCGCCTGGCTGAACGCGCTGGTGGAGCAGCTCTCCAGTGGCGGCAAGGGCGCGTATTCGGTGGTGGCGCTCAGCTCCGACTCCGGTGAGACGCCCTATGTGGCCAGCCGGGGGCCGCGGGCCTCCGGCGATGTCCAGCCGGACAGCGTGCCCGCCGATCTGCGCCGTCGGGTGGACGAGGGCCGGACGGCGCCGTACGAGCGCTACGGAAAGATCGTGCACGCGGGCTCCGGCGACTCCGAGCCCGCGCTGATCATCGGCAAGCGTCTGGACGACAACAACGGCGACGCCTACCAGCTCTACTACCTCTTCCCGTTCAGCCAGGAGGAGAAGTCGCTGAGCCTGGTCAAGGGCACCCTGGCCACGGCCGGGGTGTTCGTGGTGGTGCTGCTGGGGGCCATCGCCTGGGTGGTGGTCCGGCAGGTCGTGACGCCCGTAAGGATGGCGGCGGGGATCTCCGAGCGGCTGGCGGCCGGTCTGCTCCAGGAGCGGATGAAGGTCACCGGGGAGGACGACATCGCCCGCCTCGGGGAGTCGTTCAATAAGATGGCGCAGAACCTCCAGCTCAAGATTCAGCAGTTGGAGGAGCTCTCCCGGATGCAGCGCCGCTTCGTTTCCGATGTCTCCCATGAGCTGCGCACCCCGCTGACGACCGTAAGGATGGCGGCGGACGTCATTTACGAGGCGCGTGAGGACTTCGACCCGATCACCGCGCGCTCCGCCGAGCTGCTGTGGGGCCAGGTCGACCGCTTCGAGTCGCTGCTCAGCGATCTGCTGGAGATCAGCCGGTTCGACGCGGGCGCGGCGGCGCTGGAGGCCGAGCCGATCGATCTGCGCGATGTGGTCCACCGGGTGGTGGACGGGGCCGAGCCGCTCGCCGAGGCCAAGGGCACCCGGATCCTGGTCCGGGGCGCCGAGGCGCCGGTGATCGCGGAGGCGGACACCCGCCGCGTCGAGCGGGTGCTGCGCAATCTGGTGGTCAACGCCGTGGAGCACGGTGAGGGCCGCGACGTGGTCGTGCGGCTGGCGACGGCGGGCGGTGCGGTGGCCGTCGCGGTGCGGGACTACGGCGTCGGGCTCAAGCCCGGCGAGGCGACGCGGGTGTTCAACCGCTTCTGGCGGGCCGATCCGGCCCGTGCGCGCACCACCGGCGGCACCGGTCTCGGCCTGTCGATCGCGGTGGAGGACGCGCGGCTGCACGGCGGCTGGCTGCAGGCGTGGGGTGAGCCCGGCGGCGGTTCGCAGTTCCGGCTGACGGTGCCGCGCACCGCGGGCGATGTGCTGCGCGGCTCGCCGATCCCGCTGGAGCCCGAGGACTCCCGGCGCAACCGCCGTACGGATGACGCCGGGGCCCCGCAGCCCGCGGCGGAGCGGCTGGCGGCGGTGCCCGCGCAGCCGCGGTCCGCGCTGCCCGCCGAAGCCGCGGCGCCGTCGGCCGACCCCACGGCTCTGCCGGGCAATGGGTCGCGGGTGGTGCGCGGCGCCCCGGAGACGCCGTCCGACGGGTCGCGGGGCGGCAGGGCGCCGGCCGCCCGGCCGACGACATCGAACGAAGGGGAGGGCCGCCCTCGTGGGCGCTGACCGTGCCGACCGTCGCCGCTTCCGCCGCCGTGGGCGCCGCCCGGACGGCCGGGCCCTGAGCACGCCCGCGCTGCTGGCCTGTGGTGCCCTGCTGCTGTCCGGCTGTGCCTCGATGCCCGACAGCGGCGATGTGCGGCGGGTGGACTCCTCACCGCGCTCCGACGTCGATTCGCAGGTCCGGGTGTACGGGGTGAGCCCCGGCAAGGGCGAGCAGCCCGCGGAGCTGGTCTCCGGCTTCCTGGAGGCCACGACGAGCGACGAGGAGAACTTCGGCACCGCGAAGGAGTACCTGACCAAGAGCGCGGTCAAGCGGTGGCAGCCGTTCGCGGCCACCACCGTGCTGGAGCAGGCTCCGGATGTGCGGGTGGAGACGGACCCGGGCGACCGGGACGGCAGCGGTAAGACGGTCGTGCTGTCGGGCAAGCGGATCGCCGTCGTGGACGAGACGCACGCCTACAAGCCCGATGAGCAGCCGTACGAGGAGCGCATCCATCTCACGCTGAGCGGTTCGGAGTGGCGGATCGACGGGCCGCCGCGGGGGCTGATCCTCGGCGAGTCGGACTTCCAGCGCATCTACCGCTCGGTCAACAAGTACTACTTCGCCGATCTGGGTCCGGACGCCGAGGAGTCGACGGCCGGGGACAACGTCCTGGTGGCCGATCCGGTCTATGTGCGGCGCCGTATCGATCCGGTGACCGCGACCGTCAAGGCGCTGCTGGGCGGTCCCACGGAGTGGCTGGAGCCGGTGGTCAGCAGTTCCTTCCCGCGCGGTTCGGCGCTGGGCCGCCGGGACGAGCGGCTGTCACTGGACGACTCGAACACGCTGAAGGTCCGGCTGAGTGACCGGGCGGTGCGGGTCAGCGCGGCGCGGTGTGCCCGGATGGCGGCGCAGACGCTGTTCACCGTCCAGGATCTGGGCGAGGGATCGTCCGAGGTCAGCGGGGTGCGGCTGGAGCGGCAGAACGGTTCGGAGCTGTGTGCCCTCTCCAGTGACGGGGCGCGTGCCTACGCCCCGGACGGGGTCGAGGGCCATCCGCGCCACCAGTACTTCGTGGACTCCGATCATCGGATGGTCCGGCTGTCCGACGACGAGGACCAGCCACAGCCGGTTGCGGGGCCGTTCGGCTCCGATGACGCGGGTCTGGGCACGGTGGCGGTCTCGCGCGACGAGCGGGACGCGGCGGGAGTCACCCCCGACGGCCAGGCGCTGTATGTCACCCAGATGGCCCCAGGCGCCGAGCGCGGCAAGGTGCGGCTGCGCAGCCAGGGCGGCAGCGTGGAGCACGGTCTGACGGCGCCGAGCTGGGACGGGCTGGGCGGTCTGTGGGTGGCCGACCGCAATCCGCAGCGGCCGAGGCTGCTGCGGCTGCGGGGCGGCACCGGACCGGCGGACGAGGTGGAGCTGCCGCAGCTGGACGGCGGCCGGATCACGGCGCTGCGGGTCTCCGCGGACGGATCCAGGATCGCGATGCTGGTCAAGCGATCCGGCCACACCACGCTGCGGCTCGGCCGGATCGAGCGGCGGGGCACCGAGGCGGCCCCGAAGCTGTCGGTGGGGGCGCTGCGGGCGGTCGCGCCGAAGCTGGAGGACGTGGACACCTTCTCTTGGGCGGGCGACAGCCGGTTGGTGGTCGCGGGCCGGGAGTCGGACGGGGTGCAGCAGCTGCAGTACGTGGAGACGGACGGCTCCCCGGCGAACATCCCGGAGGTGCCGGGGCCGAACGGTGTGCAGTCGATCGGCGCCTCGGAGGACCAGACCCGGCCGCTGATCGCCGAGACCAGGGAGAACGGCATCGTGCGACTGCTGCCGAACACCGACTGGAAGACCGTGGACCAGGACGGTTCGGCTCCGGTCTACCCCGGCTAGGCGGGGCCGCAGCGGCAGCTTCTGGGCCAGGACACCGGTCGGGGGTGGCTGGTTGTCCACATGTGCGCGGTTGTCCACAAGGGGTGGCGCGCGGGCTTGGCCGCCGGGACAGTGGTGTTCATGCGGGGCTGGTGGCAGGAGATCGCCGATCTGGTGCTGCCGGCCGACTGTGCCGGATGCGGTCGGCCGGGCGGCGTGTTGTGTGAGCGTTGTCGTGGGGCGCTGTGCGGGTCCGGGGCGCGCCGGGTGGAGCCGAGCCCGGTGCCGCCGGGGCTGCCGGTGGTCCATGCGGCGGTGGATTACGTGGACGAGGCGCGGGCCGTGCTGCTCGCGCACAAGGAGCGCGGAGCGCTCCGGCTGGCGCGGCCGCTGGGCGAGGCGCTGGCGGGGGCGGTGCGGGCGGCCTGTCCCGGGCCGGGGCCTGGTCCAGAGCCCGGCTCAGAGCCCGGCGCGGGGTCCCGAAGGCGGGCGGGCGCGGGATCGGACCGGGTACCCGGGGTGAGAGCGGGTACTGGATCGGGAGCGTGTGCCGGGGCGAGACCCGGGTACGGATCCGGGGCGAGACCCCGCGGGGGTCCGCTGCTGCTGGTGCCGGTGCCGTCGGCCCGGCGTGCCGTGGGCGCCCGAGGGCATGACCCGGCCCGGCGGATCGCGCTCGCCGCGGCGGGCGTGCTGCGCGGTGGCGGGCGCCCGGCGAGGGTCCCGGCGGTGCTGCGCCAGCGGCGCCGGGTGAGCGACCAGTCGGAGCTGGACGCACGGCAGCGGCGGGCGAATGTGACGGGGGCGCTGGGGACGGTCCCCGGCGGCGGTCGGCTGCTGGCGGCAGGCCCGGTCGTACTGGTGGACGACCTGATGACGACGGGGGCCTCGCTCGCGGAGGCGGCGCGGGCGGTGACGGCGGCCGGCGGGCTGGTCGTCGGCGCGGCCGTGGTGGCCGCGCCCCTGATGCGCATCAACCGGAACTGAATACGAAGCCGCACCGTTGCAGGTGGTAACCGCGGCATAGCGCCTGATCGGAGGTACGTGCCGGTAGGGGGTGCCGACTTCCGGCCGGTCGAGCTATGTTCGGTTGTGAGGAAAGGCGGGTGCTATGACCCGCTCATCCGCTTGGCGTGTTTTGCCTGCATTCTGGTGAGGCTTGGAACAAACGGGGTTGAGATCCTCTCCGTGGGAAGGAGGAGCTGAAAGCGCCAAGCCGATGGCTCCGGAGGACGCCGGAGCCAAGTGCACAAGGGATGACGCTCCGATACTGACTGGAGCTACCCGGGAACGGAGTTCTGCGTGGACATCGTCGTCAAGGGCCGTAAAACTGAGGTGCCCGAGCGGTTCCGGAAGCACGTGGCCGAGAAGCTGAAGCTGGATAAGATCCAGAAGCTCGACGGCAAGGTGATCAGCCTCGACGTCGAGGTGTCCAAGGAGCACAACCCGCGGCAGTCCGACCGCGCCGACCGAGTGGAGATCACGCTCCGCTCGCGCGGCCCGGTGATCAGGGCGGAGGCCGCCGCGGCCGATCCGTACGCAGCGCTGGACCTGGCGGCCAGCAAGCTGGAAGCACGGATGCGCAAGCAGCACGACAAGCGCCATACGCGCCGTGGAAACGGTCGCATTCCGGCCAGCGACGTGGCTGTCACCGTGCCCAACGCGGCCCGTATCAACGGGCATGGCGATATCGCCCCCCAGCGCACGACGGAGACCGTCCCCACCACGCGGATGGGCCCCCTGGAAGTCCAGGGCGAGGGCCCCCTGGTGGTCCGGGAGAAGACCCACGCCGCGGCTCCGATGACCCTCGACCAGGCTCTCTACGAGATGGAGCTGGTCGGGCACGACTTCTATTTGTTCGTCGACTCCGACACCAACCAGCCCAGCGTCGTCTACCGGCGGCATGGTTATGACTACGGGGTGATTCATCTTCAGCCGGAAGCGTTCGTCGGAGAGGCACCCGGCGGCGCCGGTGGCGCACTCGGCGGCTGACCGAGAAATTCAGCCGAATCCGGCCTGACACGTAAGTGGTGCCCCGGAGCGCCTGCGCGCCCCCGGGGCACCGCCGTGCGACCAAGGTAGGAACATTCCGCCGTCCGGGCATGAAATCATGGCCGGGCGGCCAACCGGTGTAGCGAATGCACCGGTTGACGCCAGACCGAGTGCATCCAGGGTGCGGACCGCAAGGGCCATGGCCTTCAGGGGGAGGAACGATGGCGGACAGCTTCGGGCCCGTGTCCGACGCCGGGGAACACCATGGCGTCGGTCCGGACGGGGGCGAGCCGCGCGGCGAACCGCGCAAGGAGCCGATTCGGGTCCTCGTCGTGGACGACCACGCGCTCTTCCGGCGTGGGTTGGAGATCGTCCTCGCCCAGGAGGAGGACATCCAGGTCATCGGCGAGGCGGGGGACGGGGCCGAGGCCGTGGACAAGGCGGCGGATCTGCTGCCGGACATCGTCCTGATGGATGTGCGGATGCCCAAGCGCGGGGGGATCGAGGCCTGCACCGCCATCAAGGAGGTGGCACCCAGCGCCAAGATCATCATGCTGACGATCAGCGATGAGGAAGCCGATCTCTACGACGCGATCAAGGCGGGGGCCACGGGCTATCTGCTGAAGGAGATCTCGACCGACGAGGTCTCGACCGCCATCCGGGCGGTGGCGGACGGTCAGTCGCAGATCAGCCCGTCGATGGCGGCCAAGCTGCTGACCGAGTTCAAGTCGATGATCCAGCGCACCGATGAGCGGCGGCTGGTGCCCGCGCCCCGGCTCACCGACCGGGAGCTGGAGGTGCTCAAGCTGGTGGCGACCGGAATGAACAACCGGGATATCGCCAAGGAGCTGTTCATCAGCGAGAACACCGTGAAGAACCACGTGCGCAACATTCTGGAGAAATTGCAGCTGCACTCCAGGATGGAGGCCGTGGTCTATGCGATGCGGGAGAAGATCCTCGAGATCAGGTGAAGGGCGAGCCGGAGCCCCGGATGAGCCGGAGCCCCGGATGAGCCGGAGCCCCGGATGAGCCGGAGCCCTGGATGAGCCGGAGCCCCGGCCGGGCGCCCGCCCGGGCGGTTCAGGCGACGGCCGCCGCGAGTGCCGCGGTGAGCTCCGGGCGGTCGACACGCTCGACCCGTACGGAGTCACAGCCCACCCATTCGGCCGCCTCCCGCAGCGCCTGCGCCATGGAGGCCACGGCCTTCGGCGACTCCAGGGACACCTGCCGGGCGACCAGGGTCGTCCCCTCGCGGGCCGGATCGACCCGGCCCAGCAGCCGCCCGCCCGACAGCAGCGGCATGGCGAAGTAGCCGTAGATCCGCTTGGGCCTGGGCACATACGCCTCCAGCCGATGGGTGAAGCCGAAGATCCGCTCGGTGCGCGCCCGGTCCCATATCAGCGAGTCGAAGGGCGACAGCAGCGTGGTGCGGTGCCGGCCGCGCGGCGGGGCGGCCAGCGCCTCGGGGTCCGCCCAGGCCCGCTTGTCCCAGCCCTCGACCGCCACCGGCACCAGCCCGGAGTCCGCGATCACCGCGTCCACCTGCTCGCCCTTGAGCCGGTGGTAGTCGGCGATATCCGCCCGCGTGCCCACGCCCAGGGACTGCCCGGCCAGCCGGACCAGCCTGCGCAGACATTCCCGGTCGTCCAGGTCGTCATGGAGCAGCGCGTCCGGCACGGCCCGCTCCGCCAGGTCGTACACCCGCTTCCAGCCGCGCCGCTCGACGCACACCACCTCGCCGAACATCAACGCCCGCTCGACCGCGATCTTCGCCGCCGACCAGTCCCACCACGGTCCGCCGTTCTTGGCCCCGCCCAGCTCCGTCGCGGTCAGCGGGCCCTCGGCGCGCAACTGCTTCACCACCGTCTCGTACACCCCGTCCGGCAGCTCGTGGTGCCAGTGCGGACGGAGGCGGTAGGCGCGGCGCCGGAAGGCGAAGTGCGGCCACTCCTCGATCGGCAGCACACAGGCGGCATGCGACCAGTACTCGAAGGCGTGGGTGTCGCTCCAATAGGCCGACTCGACCGTCTTACGGCCGACCGCGCCCAGCCGTGCGTACGGAATCAGCTCATGCGAGCGGGCCAGCACCGAGATCGTGTCGAGCTGCACCGCACCCAGATGGCGCAGTACGCCCCGCACCCCGCCACGCCGGTCGGGCGCGCCCAGCAGCCCCTGGGCGCGCAGCGCGATCCGGCGCGCCTCGTCGGCGGAGAGCGTGGCCTCGGGGGTGCGGTCCACGGCGGACCCGGTGGCGGCGTTCGTCATGCGCGCCACCGTAGTAGCACCCACTGACAACGCCGCCGATCCCGCCCGCGCCCGCCCGACGCCCCCGGGGCCTACGGCCTCTCTCAGACCGCTGACGGCGCTGTGGACGCCCGGCCGGGTGCCTCGGAAGCCTGAGGTGCGTTGGACGTCTCCGACGCCTTGGAGGGCAGATACGGCGTCGTCGACGGCAGCCCCCAGTCGGAGGGCAGCAGTGCGCCCCGCCAGGCGTCCCGCCGCGTCCCCTGGTGGACGATCCGGGCGCGGTCCGTCCCCTCCATCCGGAAGCCCACGCCGAGGGCGACCGCCCGCGAGCCCTCGTTCCCCGCCTCGCAGCTCCACTCCAGGCGCTCCACCCCGAGCCGGGTGAACGCCCACTCGATCACGGCCCGCGCCGCCTCGTCCGTATAGCCGCGCCGCCGGTGCTCCCGGACCGTCCAGTAGCCCAGCTCGGCCTGGTGCTTGAGGGTGCGCAGATGGGCCAGCCGCACCAGGCCCATGGCGCCGACGAGGGTGCCGTCACTCTTGGTGACCACCGCGAAGTCGTAGGTCACGTCGTCGCGCCAGTTCTCCGGGCAGAGCCGGCTGGTGAAGTCCTCCGCGTGCGCGCGTTCGTACGGGGAGGGCACAGCGGTCCATCGCTGGATGTCCGGGTCCTGACAGGCTGCGAAGACCGCGTCCGTGTCGATGGGCCGGAAGGGGCGCAGGATCAGGCGCTCGGTGGTGAGGGTGACAGGCTCCATGCGTCCCGAGTCTGCGCCGCCGTCGTCACGCACCGCGAGCGGTTTCCGTGAATTCGAGGGCACCTGGGGGAGCTCTCGGGCGTTGACACGGTGAGGTGACATCCGGTCCTCGTGGTGACGGACCTCCCGGCGTGCCGGGGTCTGTCTTACGATGGCCGTTGCGGCGGGGCCTGCGCCCCTTGACAATGCCGCGCCAGCGCACCCCGACCGTGCCAGGCCCGACCGGCAAGGAGCCAGCCTACGTGTCCGTCCTCAACAAGCTCATGCGTGCAGGCGAAGGAAAGATCCTGCGCAAGCTGCACCGCATCGCGGACCAGGTCAATTCCATCGAAGAGGACTTCCTGTCCCTCTCCGACGCCGAGCTGCGCGCCCTCACCGACGAGTACAAGCAGCGGTACGCCGACGGTGAGAGCCTCGACGACCTCATGCCCGAAGCGTTCGCCACGGTGCGCGAGGCGGCCAAGCGGGTGCTCGGCCAGCGTCACTACGACGTCCAGCTGATGGGCGGCGCGGCGCTGCACCTCGGGTATGTCGCCGAGATGAAGACCGGTGAGGGAAAGACCCTGGTCGGCACCCTCCCGGCGTATCTGAACGCGCTGTCGGACAAGGGCGTCCACCTCATCACGGTCAACGACTACCTGGCCGAGCGCGACTCCGAGTGGATGGGCCGGGTGCACCGGTTCCTCGGCCTGGAGGTCGGCTGCATCCTCGCCAACATGACCCCGGCGCAGCGCCGCGAGCAGTACGCGTGCGACATCACCTACGGCACCAACAACGAGTTCGGGTTCGACTATCTGCGCGACAACATGGCGTGGTCGCAGGACGAGCTGGTGCAGCGCGGCCACAACTTCGCGATCGTCGACGAGGTCGACTCGATCCTGGTGGACGAGGCCCGTACGCCGCTGATCATCTCCGGCCCGGCCGACCAGGCCACCAAGTGGTACGGCGACTTCGCCAAGCTGGTCACCCGGCTCAGCAGGGGCCAGGCCGCCGAGCCGCAGAAGGGCGTGGAGGAGACCGGGGACTACGAGGTCGACGAGAAGAAGCGCACCGTCGGCATCCATGAGTCCGGTGTCACCAAGGTCGAGGACTGGCTGGGGATCGACAACCTCTACGAGTCGGTCAACACCCCGCTGGTGGGCTACCTCAACAACGCGATCAAGGCCAAGGAGCTCTTCAAGAAGGACAAGGACTACGTCGTCATGGACGGCGAAGTCATGATCGTCGACGAGCACACCGGCCGTATCCTCGCGGGCCGCCGCTACAACGAGGGCATGCACCAGGCCATCGAGGCGAAGGAAGCGGTGGAGATCAAGGACGAGAACCAGACGCTCGCCACGATCACCCTGCAGAACTTCTTCCGCCTCTACGACAAGCTCTCCGGCATGACCGGTACGGCGATGACCGAGGCCGCCGAGTTCCACCAGATCTACAAGCTCGGCGTGGTCCCGATCCCGACCCACCGCCCCCTGGCCCGGATCGACCAGTCCGACCTGATCTACCGCACCGAGGTCGCCAAGTTCGACGCGGTGGTCGACGACATCGCCGAGAAGCACACGAAGGGCCAGCCGGTCCTGGTCGGCACCACGTCCGTGGAGAAGTCCGAGTACCTCTCCCAGCAGCTCGCCAAGCGCGGGGTGCCGCATGAGGTGCTCAACGCCAAGCAGCACGACCGGGAGGCGACGATCGTCGCCCAGGCCGGCCGTAAGGGCGCCGTGACGGTCGCGACCAACATGGCGGGCCGCGGTACCGACATCAAGCTCGGTGGCAACCCGGACGACCTCGCCGAGGCCGAGCTGCGCCAGCGCGGCCTGGACCCGGTGGAGCACTCCGAGGAGTGGGCCGCCGCACTGCCCGCCGCCCTGGAGAAGGCCGAGGCCGCGGTCAAGGCCGAGTTCGAAGAGGTCAAGGAGCTCGGCGGGCTGTATGTGCTGGGCACCGAGCGCCATGAGTCGCGCCGGATCGACAACCAGCTCCGCGGCCGCTCCGGCCGTCAGGGCGACCCCGGCGAGTCCCGCTTCTACCTCTCGCTCGGCGACGACCTGATGCGGCTGTTCAAGGCGCAGATGGTCGAGCGCGTCATGGCGATGGCGAACGTCCCGGACGATGTCCCGATCGAGAACAAGATGGTCACGCGGGCCATCGCCTCCGCCCAGTCGCAGGTCGAGCAGCAGAACTTCGAGACCCGTAAGAACGTCCTGAAGTACGACGAGGTCCTGAACCGGCAGCGTGAGGTCATCTACGGCGAGCGCCGCCGCGTCCTGGAGGGCGAGGACCTGCAGGACCAGATCGGCCACTTCATGGACGACACCATCGAGGCCTATGTGCGGGCGGAGACGGTCGAGGGCTTCGCCGAGGAGTGGGACCTGGACCGGCTGTGGAGCGCCTTCAAGCAGCTCTACCCGGTCAGCGTGACGGTCGAGGAGCTGGAGGACGCGGCCGGCGACCGCGCCGGGATCACCGCCGAGTTCATCGAAGAGTCCATCAGGGACGACATCCACCAGCAGTACGAATCGCGCGAGGAGCAGCTCGGCTCCGAGATCATGCGTGAGCTGGAGCGGCGGGTCGTGCTCTCCGTCCTGGACCGCAAGTGGCGCGAGCACCTCTACGAGATGGACTACCTCCAGGAGGGCATCGGGCTGCGCGCGATGGCCCAGAAGGACCCGCTGGTCGAGTACCAGCGCGAGGGCTTCGACATGTTCCAGGCCATGATGGAGGGCATCAAGGAGGAGTCCGTCGGCTATCTGTTCAACCTGGAGGTCCAGGTCGAGCAGCAGGTCGAGGAGGTCCCGGTCGAGGCGGCGGACGAGAAGGTCGCCCTCGCGAAGGATGTGGAGGACGCGGTGCCGGCGGGCGCGCCCGCCGGGCCGGCCGCGGGCTCCTCGGGCCGCCCCGAGATCCGCGCCAAGGGCCTGGAGGCCCCGCAGCGGCCGGACCGGCTGCACTTCTCCGCCCCGACGGTGGACGGTGAGGGCGGTGTCGTCGAGGGCGACTTCCCCAACGGTGAGACGCCGGCGCCTCGGTCGGAGTCCGACGGGTTGACGCGGGCGGAGCGGCGTAAGGCGCAGAAGGGGCGGCGCCGCAAGAAGTAGTCCGGCGGGGCTTTGGTTTGACTGACGGGCCGGGGTGCCGCGCGGGAGTGCGGCGCCGCGGCCCGTTGCGTTGCGTTGTGGGCGTGGGCGTGGGCGTGGGCGTGGTTGTGGCTGTGGGTCTATGGCGTGTCCGGCGGGTCTTTCCCCTACCCGCCCCTTCCCGCAACCGGGGTCCGGCCCCCGGCTCCCGCCGGGGCTTCGCCCCTGGGCCCCGTTCCTCAGACGCTGGAGGGGCTGGGAAACCGGGGCCCGGCCCCCGCGGCCTCCGCCGGGGCTTCGCCCTTGGACCGCGTTCCTCAGACGCCGGAGGGGCTGGGAAACCGGGTTCCGGCCCCCGGCTCCCGCTGGGGCTTGGGCCCCGTTCCTCAGACGCTGGAGGGGCTGGGCTGGCTCCCCGCCCCTTCCCGCAACCGGGGGCCCGGCCCCCGGGGCTCCGCCCCTCGATCGCGCTCCTCAAACGCCGGAGGGGCTGGGCTGGCTCCCCGGCCCTTCCCGTTACCAGGGGCTCGCCCCTGGACCCCGGAGCTTGGGGCGAAGCCCCGGTTTCGGGAACGAACGCGCCCTGGGCGCCGGGGGCTGGGGCGGAGCCCTGCCGCGCGGCGGAGCCGCATCGATGCCGCGGGAAGAGGAGCAGTCCGCCGCAGGTGTCACGATCCGTCGGACACCGCCTGGGCGAGTGGGCCGAGGTCGATGGCGGCGCAGCGCCAGCGGGCGTCGGCGCCGAGCTCCAGCCGGAACGCGAGCGCGCTGAGCCGGTCTCCGGAGGCGATCCGGGCGAACGCCTCGATAACCCCGTGCCGAGGCTGGTACTCGCCACAGCGCCGCACGACGGGCGCTGTGGCGCGCCCCCCGGCGGGGCGCAGCGGGGCTTGTGGGGCGAGCTCGATCAGCCGGTCGTAGGCTGCCGGGAGGGCGTGCCCGAGGAGGGTGTGCACGGGGCGCTGACCGCTGAGGGTGAGCACCAGCCGGTTGGCGAACCAGTAGCGCGGCAACCGGTCCCGCTGCCGACACGCCGCGGCGGCGGCCGCAGTGCGCGATACGGCGGCGGCGCGGGATGCGGTGGGGGTGTGGGGTGCGGCTGTGGTGGTGGGCGATACGGCCGCAGTGCGCGATACCGCCGCGGCGCGGGTGACGGTGAGGGGCGTGGGCGTTGTGGGTGGCGTGGTGGTGCGCGGGGCGGCTGCGTCGTGTGGGGTGGGGGTGTGGTTGGTGGTGGGTGTGTTGTGTGGGGTGGTGTGGGTGGGTGGTGTGGCTGCGTCGTGTGGGGTGGGGGCGTGGTTGGTGGTGGGTGCGCCGCATGGTGCGGTTGGGGTGGGTGGTGCCGACGTCGTGGTGGGTGGTGATGCCGTTGTTGGGGTGGTGCGGGGGCGGCGGGGGTCTTTGCGGGGTGGGGGGCCGCTTCGGCCTGGTCCGCTGCCGGCGCGCCGTCGTACGCTCTCCCCGGTCGTCGTGGTCCGATCCGTCGCCCGGACGCCCTCGCGCATGCTTCTCGCCCCGTTCTCTCCGGCCCGGTCGAATACCGGGCGGTAGCTTTCGTCGGAGAGTCTTCTACCGAGGGGGTTTCGGCCTCCGCAATGAAGGCGGCCTCTGGTCTCGGTCGATGCCGCGGTTCACCTATTTGGGGCATACGGGCGCTCATCGCCCCTGGTCGCGGGGGCGGGCCGGGTTTGTTCCGGGCTCTGTGCGGCGCCGTCGCAGCCCGTCGCCCGAAAGGGGACCACCGGGCCTTCGCAGAAGGCTCGGGCCGCAGGACGGGCGATCGTATGCTGGGGGCCTATTGGTCTCTGATGAAAGCGGCAGACATGCGCGTCTACGTCCCCCTGACCCTCTCCGCTCTCGCCGAGGCGCACAAGGAGGGCCAACTGGGGCCGACGCCGTTGACGGCCTACGCGGTCACCCCCGCGCTCCGCGAGTGGTACGTCTCCGACGACATCGAGGAACTGGAGTACGCGGCGCTGAGCCGGGCCGCGCAGGCCTCGCTGCGGCTGCTCGCCGTCGACCCGCAAGCGCCGCGCCGTCGGGTCGTGGTGGCCGTGGACGTGCCCGACGGGCAGGCGGTCGCCGATCCGGACCGGGGGCTGGATCAGTCCGCGCTGGGCGAGGTGCGGATCGAGGCCGCCGTACCGCTGGCGAAGGCCGCCGCCGTGCACCTGGACGCCGATGACGCCGAGCGCGACATCGCCGCGGCCGCCGACGCGCTGGGCGCGGCGGACCTCGGTGACGACGACGCGCAGTTCACCGTGGACGGCGCCGAGGACCATGAGCTGCTCTGGTACGCCACCCAGGAGATCCCCAATCTCATCGAGTGAGGGGAGAGCGCGCAGGCCCTGAGGAACGAGGGCCGGGCACGGTCGACCGTCGGCAGGGGGGCACCTCCCAGCGGTAGCCGGGGGAGGCTTTTGCGCCCCGGAGGCGAACCGCTGTCGGACCCGGCAGGTACGGTCGTGGGATGGGGAAGAACCACGTGACGCACCTCGTGTGGGACTGGAACGGCACGCTGTTCCACGACATCGACGCCGTGATCTCGGCGACGAACGCGTCGTTCGGAGAGGTCGGCCTGCCGCCGATCACCCTCGAGCGCTATCGGGACCTGTACTGCGTCCCGGTCCCGCGCTTCTATGAGCGGCTGATGGGACGGCTGCCCACCGACGAGGAGTGGGCGGTCATGGACGAGGCGTTCCACCGGCACTATTGGACGCTGGCCGAGAGCGCCGGGCTGGCGATCGGCGCCCGGCAGCTGCTCGTCGAGTGGCAGGAGGCGGGTCTCACCCAGTCGCTGTGTTCACTGGCCCCGCATGAGCATCTGGTCCCGCTGGTGCGGACGCATGGCATCGAGCGCCATTTCATCCGGGTGGACGGCCGCGTCGGCCAGAGCAACACCGGCAAGGCCGAGCAGATGATGCGCCATATCGCCGAGCTCGAAGGGGTGCCCCCGCAGCGGATGGTGGTGATCGGGGACGCCGTGGACGACGCGCTGGCGGCACGCCATGTGGGGGCACGAGCCGTGCTCTACACGGGCGGTTCGCACAGCCGGGCCAGTCTGGCGGCGGCCGGGGTGCCGGTCGTGGACACGCTCGAGGAGGCCGTCCGGGAGGCTGAGCGCATGGCCGACGAGTAGGTCGGAGGCCAGCCGGAGGCTCGTCCTGGGCTCCTCGGGGCCCGTCCTGGGCTTCCTCGGCGTCCGTCCAGGGCTCTTCACCGCCTCGGGCGCTCCCTCTTGCCTCCATGCGCCCCCCGCGTCGCCGCGGCCCCCCCCACCACCCCTCACACCACCGGCGCCTTCGTCCGCAGCACCGCCAGGAACTCCCGCATCCACGCCGGATGGTCCGGCCAGGCCCGTGAGGAGACCAGCGAGCCGTCGACCACGACCTCCGCGTCCTGGTACTCCGCGCCCGCCGCCTGCATGTCCGGCTCCAGCGCCGGATACGCGGTGACCCGCCGCCCGCTCAGGCCGCCCACGGCCGCCGTCAGCAGCGGGCCGTGGCAGATCTGCGCGACAGGCTTGTCCGCGTCGAAGAACGCCTTGCAGATCTTGCGCAGCTCGGGGTCGTTGCGCAGATACTCCGGGGCCCGGCCGCCCGGGATCACGAGGGCTCCGTACTGACCCGGGTCGACCTCGGAGAAGGCGAGGTCGGCGGGGAGTGTGTAGCCCGGCTTCTCGGTGTAGGTGTCGAAGCCCTCCTCGAAGTCATGGACCACGAGGCGCAGCGTCTTGCGGGTCGGGGCCGCGATATGGACCTCGTACCCCTCCTCGAGCAGCCGCTGGTAGGGGTAGAGCACTTCCA
Source organism: Streptomyces sp. AgN23 (assembly GCF_001598115.1). NCBI lineage: Bacteria > Bacillati > Actinomycetota > Actinomycetes > Kitasatosporales > Streptomycetaceae > Streptomyces > Streptomyces sp. AgN23. Next base: position 4,531,062 of record NZ_CP007153.1, on the reverse strand, counting down.
GCGATTCGGCCGCGTCGCCGGTCACCAGAAGGATCTTCGCAGTCATGCCGCCCGTGCCGCCCGTGCCGCCCATGCCATCCGTGCCGCCGGTGCCGCTCATACCGCCCACCTCCACCTTCACGTCCACGCTTACCACCGTCCCGATCACGGTGCATCCGCGCCGGCGCGTTGCCAAGGGGGCGCAAGAAGGCACCAGACGGCACCAGACGGACCAGAAGGCATGACCGGCACATCATCGGTCCGCATGCGCCCGTGGTCGCTGTCCATTTCGTCAAACTTCAGCGCTCGGTTTTGTACACGAACGGCTCATGACGACCCCCTGGGGAGGAGCGATAGCCTTACTGCGTGATCAGCGCGATAGTCCGTGAGGGCAACGAGGCCCTCGCTCCGCGCCCGGAGCCCCACCGGCCCCGGGCCCGAGCCGCCGCTGACCCGTGGCGCGTGGGTTCTTGGTCACTTACGGCCCAGTACACCCCGGCCATTCCCCGATCCGGCATACCGTCGTCAACGACCGGATTTTTCGCGTCACGGCGTCATGCCACCGCCATCGATGTCACGCAACGGCGCGCGACAGGAGCCAGAGGACATGCAGACCAAGCTGGACGAAGCCAAGGCCGAGTTGCTCGAACGGGCCGCCCGGGTCGCTGAGAACAGCCCTGCCGGGGGAAAACCGGTTCAGGGCCCAGGACCGGAGACCCTGACCGCATACCTCCAGCACTACTACCTGCACACGCCTGCGGAGGACCTCGCCGACCGCGACCCGGTCGACGTCTTCGGTGCGGCGCTCTCCCACTACCGGCTCGCCGAGGTGCGTCCGCAGGGCACGGCGAACGTCCGTGTGCACACCCCGACCGTCGAGGAGCACGGCTGGACCTGCAGCCACTCCGTGGTCGAGGTGGTCACCGACGACATGCCGTTCCTGGTCGACTCGGTCACCAATGAGCTCACCCGCCAGGGGCGCGGCATCCATGTCGTGATCCACCCGCAGGTGATCGTGCGCCGTGACATCACCGGCAAGCTGATCGAGCTGCTCGATGTCTCCCCGGACGGCCCGGCCAGGAAGAAGAAGCTGCCGCATGACGCGGTCGTGGAGTCCTGGATCCATGTCGAGACCGACCGCGAGACCGACCGCGGCGATCTGAAGCAGATCACCGCCGATCTCCTGCGCGTCCTGTCCGATGTCCGCGAGGCGGTCGAGGACTGGGAGAAGATGCGCGAGTCCGCGCTGCGCCTCGCCGAGGGCCTGCCGGACGAGCCCAAGGCCGCCGAGGTCCGCGAGGAGGAGGTCGAGGAGGCCCGTGAGCTGCTGCGCTGGCTCGCCGACGACCACTTCACCTTCATCGGCTCCCGCGAGTACGAGCTGACGCAGGTCCCCACCGAGGCCGGTGGCGAGGAAGACGTGCTGACCGCCGTGCCCGGCACGGGCCTGGGCATCCTCCGCTCCGATCCGCAGCACAAGGACGGCGACGAGAGCGGCCCCGGGGCCCCGGGGTCGCCGTCCTTCAACCGGCTTCCGGCCGACGCCCGCGCCAAGGCGCGGGAGCGCAAGCTGCTGGTGCTCACCAAGGCGAACAGCCGCGCCACCGTCCACCGCCCCTCGTACCTCGACTACATCGGCGTGAAGAAGTTCGACGCCGAGGGCAATGTGATCGGCGAGCGCCGCTTCCTGGGGCTGTTCTCCTCCGCCGCGTACACCGAGTCGGTGCGCCGGGTGCCGGTCATCCGCCGCAAGGTCGTCGAGGTGCTCGCGGGCGCCGGCTTCGCGCCCAACAGCCACGACGGCCGGGATCTGCTGCAGATCCTGGAGACCTACCCGCGCGATGAGCTCTTCCAGACCCCGGTCGACCAGCTCCGCTCGATCGTCACCAGCGTGCTCTACCTCCAGGAGCGCCGCCGGCTGCGGCTGTTCCTCCGCCAGGACGAGTACGGGCGCTACTACTCCGCGCTGGTCTACCTTCCGCGTGATCGTTTCACCACCGATGTGCGGCTGCGGTTGACCGACATCCTGCTGGAGGAGCTGAACGGCCGCCCGCCGGTCGACTTCACCGCCCTGCATACCGAGTCGGTGCTCTCGCGGCTGCACTTCGTGGTCCGCCTCCAGCCCGGCACCGAGCTGCCCGATCTGACCGACGCCGATGTGGAGCGGATCGAGAGCCGGCTGATCGAGGCCGCCCGCTCCTGGGCCGACGGCTTCTCCGAGGCGCTGGTCTCCGAGGCCGGCGAGGAGCGCGCGGCCGAGTTGCTGCGCCGCTATCAGCACGCCTTCCCCGAGGGGTACAAGGCGGATCACACTCCGCGCGGTGCCGTCGCCGACCTCCAGCACCTGGAGCGGCTGAAGGACCAGGGCAAGGAGTTCGGGCTCAGCCTCTACGAGCCGGTGGGCGCGGCCCACGCCGAGCGCCGCTTCAAGATCTACCGGGCCGGGGCCCAGATCTCGCTGTCCGCGGTGCTCCCGGTGCTCAACACCCTCGGCGTCGAGGTGGTCGACGAGCGCCCGTACGAGCTGCGCTGCTCGGACAAGACCACCGCCTGGGTCTACGACTTCGGGCTGCGGCTGCCCCTGCGCGAGGGCGAGGCGCTGGCCGACGACGCCCGTGAGCGGTTCCAGAACGCGTTCGCCGCGGTGTGGACCGGCCAGGCCGAGAGCGACAACTTCAACCAGCTGGTGCTGGGCGCCGGGCTGGACTGGCGGCAGGCGATGGTGCTGCGGGCCTACGCCAAGTACCTGCGGCAGGCCGGCTCCACCTTCAGCCAGTCGTACATGGAGGACACCCTCCGCAACAATGTGCACACCACCCGGCTGCTGGTCTCGCTCTTCGAGGCGCGGATGTCGCCGGAGCGGCAGCGGGCGGGCGTGGAGCTGACCGACGCCCTGCTGGAGGAGCTGGACGCGGCGCTGGACCAGGTGGCCTCGCTGGACGAGGACCGCATCCTGCGCTCGTTCCTCACCCTGATCAAGGCCACCCTGCGGACGAACCACTTCCAGAGCAACGGGGACGGCAAGCCCCACGAGTATCTGTCGATCAAGCTGGACCCGCAGGCCGTGCCCGATCTGCCCGCGCCCCGCCCGGCATACGAGATCTGGGTGTACTCGCCGCGGGTCGAGGGTGTGCATCTGCGGTTCGGCAAGGTCGCGCGCGGTGGTCTGCGCTGGTCCGACCGGCGTGAGGACTTCCGTACCGAGATCCTCGGCCTGGTCAAGGCGCAGATGGTGAAGAACACCGTCATCGTGCCGGTGGGCGCCAAGGGTGGCTTCGTCGGCAAGCGGCTGCCGGATCCGTCCGTCGACCGCGACGCCTGGATGGCCGAGGGCATCGCCTCCTACAAGACCTTCATCTCCGGTCTGCTCGACATCACCGATAACCTGGTCGCGGGCCAGGTCGAGCCGCCCAAGGACGTGGTCCGCCACGACGGGGACGACACCTATCTCGTCGTCGCCGCCGACAAGGGCACCGCGACCTTCTCCGACATCGCCAATGACGTGGCCCAGTCGTACGGCTTCTGGCTCGGCGACGCCTTCGCCTCCGGAGGCTCCGCCGGATACGACCACAAGGGCATGGGCATCACCGCCCGCGGCGCCTGGGAGTCGGTCAAGCGCCACTTCCGCGAGCTGGGCCATGACACCCAGACCGAGGACTTCACGGTCGTGGGCGTCGGCGACATGTCCGGTGACGTGTTCGGCAACGGCATGCTGCTGAGCGAGAACATCCGGCTGATCGCCGCCTTCGACCACCGGCACATCTTCCTGGACCCCAACCCGGACGCGGCCACCTCCTACGCCGAGCGCCGCCGCCTGTTCGAGCTGCCGCGCTCCTCGTGGGAGGACTACAACACCGAGCTGCTGTCGGCGGGCGGCGGCATCCACCCCCGTACCGCCAAGGCCATCCCGATCACCCCGCAGGTGCGGGCCGCGCTCGGCATCGAGAAGCGGGTCGCCAAGATGACCCCGGCCGATCTGATGAAGACGATCCTCAAGGCCCCGGTCGACCTGCTGTGGAACGGCGGCATCGGCACCTACGTCAAGGCGTCCACCGAATCCCACGGCGATGTCGGCGACAAGGCCAATGACGCGATCCGGGTGGACGGCCAGGACCTGCGGGTCAAGGTCGTCGGCGAGGGCGGCAACCTGGGCCTGACCCAGCTGGGCCGGATCGAGTTCGCCGCGAACGGCGGCCGGATCAACACCGACGCGATCGACAACAGCGCCGGTGTGGACACCTCCGACCACGAGGTGAACATCAAGATCCTGCTCAACGCGCTGGTCACCGAGGGCGACCTCACCCTCAAGCAGCGCAACAAGCTGCTCGCCGAGATGACCGACGAGGTCGGTGCGCTGGTGCTGCGCAACAACTACGCGCAGAACGTGGCCCTGGCCAACTCCGTCGTCCAGGCCCCCAGCCTGCTCCACGCCCACCAGCGGCTGATGCGCCGCCTGGGCCGGGAGGGCCGGCTGGACCGGGCGCTGGAGTTCCTGCCCACCGACCGCCAGATCCGTGAGCGGCTCTCCGCCGGGCGCGGTCTGAGCCAGCCCGAGCTGGCCGTGCTGCTCGCCTACGTCAAGATCACGGTGGCCGACGAGCTGATCACCACCAGGCTGCCCGACGATCCGTATCTGCAGCGGCTGCTGCACGCCTACTTCCCGCAGGCGCTGCGCGAGCGGTTCCCCGAGTACATCGACGGCCACGCCCTGCGGCGCGAGATCATCACCACGGTGCTGGTCAACGACACGCTCAACACCGCCGGGACGACCTTCCTGCACCGGATGCGGGAGGAGAGCGGGGCCTCCACCGAGGAGGTCGTGCGCGCCCAGACCGCGGCCCGCGCGATCTTCGAGCTGAACCAGGTGTGGGACGAGGTCGAGGCGCTGGACACGGTCGTCGACGCCGACATCCAGACCAGGATGCGGCTGCACTCGCGGCGGCTGGTCGAGCGCGGCACCCGCTGGCTGCTCAACAACCGGCCGCAGCCGCTGGAGCTCGCCGAGACCATCGACTTCTTCGGTGAGCGGGTCGCCGCGGTCCGGGCGCAGATGCCCAAGCTGCTGCGCGGCTCCGACATCGAGTGGTACCAGCGGATCTACGACGAGATCACCGCGGCGGGCGTCCCGGAGGACCTGGCCACCCGGGTGGCGGGCTTCTCCTCGGCCTTCCCGACGCTGGACATCGTCGCCATCGCGGACCGCACCGGCAAGGAGCCGCTGGCGGTCGCCGAGGTCTACTACGACCTGGCCGACCGGTTGCGGATCAGCCAGCTGATGGACCGGATCATCGAGCTGCCGCGCGCCGACCGGTGGCAGTCCATGGCCCGGGTCTCCATCCGCGAGGACCTGTACGCGGCCCAGGCCGCCCTGACCTCCGATGTGCTGTCGGTGGGCAACGGCGGCTCCACGCCCGAGCAGCGCTTCAAGGCGTGGGAGGAGAAGAACGCCGCGATCCTGCAACGTGCGCGCACCACGCTCGATGAGATCCAGTCCTCGGAGACCTTCGACCTGGCCAATCTGTCGGTCGCGATGCGGACGATGCGGACGCTGCTGCGCACCCACAGCTGACGCTCGGCGGAAGGCGGCTCTTGGCGCCCCCGGCGGACTTCATGTCCGCCGGGGGCGTTTGTCACCCGCTTGGGCGCCCGTCCAACGACCGAACGGGCATACCGGGACGAACCCACCTAGCGTGGGTGGTCAGTGAGTGCTTCGCACCTCGAACCGCCGTCGCGTCCCGAGGAGCCTTATGCCCCGCTTCACCATCGTCATCGCCGCCTATCGCGTCCAGGGCTATCTGAGCGCCTGCCTGGATTCCGTGCTGAGCCAGTCGTGTCGGGACGTGGAGGTGGTCGCCGTCGACGACTGCTCGCCGGACCACTGCGGCGCGATCATCGACGCGTACGCGGCGCGCGACAGCCGGGTCGTGCCCGTGCACCAGCGGGTCAACTCCGGGCCGGGCCAGGCCCGTAACGCCGGTGTCGAGCGGGCCCGCGGGGACTATCTGCTCTTCCTGGACGGGGACGACACCCTCGCCCCGGGCACCCTCCAGGGCCTCGCCGACCGGCTGGCCCTCACCCATGACCCGGACATCCTCTACTTCAACCATGTGCGCACCTACTGGTCGGAGCGGAGGGCCCCCAGCCTCTTCGGGGATCTGCTGGCCTCGGCGGGCACCGATGTCTTCTCCGTCGTCGAACGCCCGGAATTCCTGCGGCTGTTCGCGATGTCGTCCAACCGCGTCTACCACCGGGATTTCTACACCCGCCATGGCTTCGCGTTCAGCGACGGCATCTACGAGGACGCCCTGCTCTCGTACAAGACGATGCTCACCGCGCGGCGAATAGCGTGTGTCGATCTGGTGGGCCTGGAATACCGGCAGCGGCGGGTCGGGGCCAGTACGGCAAGCCCCGGGGAGAAGCACTTCGTCATCTTCCAGCAGTACGCCCGGCTCTTCGACTTCCTCGACGAGCACCCGCGTCTGGACCCTTTGCGCCCGCTGCTCTTCGAACGGGCCATCTCGCATTTCCTGTTCTGCCTGGACCGGACGTCCCGGGTGGCGACGGCGGACCGGCCGCGCTTTTTCGGACGGGCCGCCGCGTGGTATCGCCGCCGTCTGCCCGCCGGGTTCACCCCGCCGGTCGAGGGCCGCTGGCGCTTCGAGGCGCTGGCGTCCGGCTCCTTCCTCCGCTACCGGGAGCGGGAACTGGGCGTACGGGCGGCCGCCGGGGCCCGCAAGCTGCGCCGGACCGTCCGGCCGCCCCTGGCCGCGCGCGCCAAGCGGGGTCTGTACCGGCTGCACCGACAGCGCCCGGTCGACCCCCAGCTGGCCGTCTACTCCGCGTACTGGGGCCGGGGGGTGCTGTGCAATCCGGGGGCGATCTATTACAAGGCGCGGGAGCTGGCACCGGAGATCCGCGGGGTGTGGGCGGTCAAGAAGTCGGAGATCGAGTCCCTCCCGGAAGGCGTCGACTATGTCGTCACCGGCACCCGTGACTTCTATCGCACCGTGGCCCGCGCGAAATACCTCATCAACAACGTCAACTTCCCCAATGAGGTGGTGAAACGGCCGGGCACGGTGCATCTGCAGACCTTCCATGGCACTCCGCTCAAATGCATGGGGCTGGATCAGCAGCACTATCCGGCCGCCGCGGGCGGCATGAGTTTCGGCAATCTGCTCAAGCGCATCGACCGCTGGGACGTCGCCCTCTCCTCCAATCCGCACTCCAGCCAGATCTGGGAGCGGGTCTACCCCGCCGCGTACCGGCTGCTGGAATACGGATATCCGCGCAACGACGTCTTCTTCACGGCGTCGGAGGAGGACATCCGGCGGATCCGCGGGGAGTTGGGCATCCCGGCCGGGAACACCGCCCTCCTCTATGCCCCCACCCTCCGCGACTACCAGAAGGGGTTCACCCCCCGGCTGGACCTGGAGCGGCTCAGCCGCGAACTCGGTCCGCAGATCACGCTGCTGGTGCGGGCCCACTACTCCTACCGGCCGCAGGACCATCTCTCCCGGCTCCAGGAGGCCGGGCTGGTGATCGACGTCTCGCACCACCCGTCGGCGGAGCAACTGTGCCTGGCGGCCGACGCGCTGATCACCGACTACTCGTCGATGATGTTCGACTACGCGCTCCTGGACCGCCCCATCGTCATCTACGCCGACGACTGGGACATCTACCGGTCCTCCCGCGGGGTCTACTTCGACCTCCTCTCGGGATCCCCCGGCGAGACCCCGGGAGCCGTCGCCCGCACCGGGCGGGAGCTGGTCGAGGTCTTCCGCGAGGGCCGCTGGTGCGACGCGGACGCGAGCGCGCTGCGCACCGCCTTCCGGGCCCGCTTCTGCCCGTTCGACGACGGCCACGCGGCCGAACGGGTGGTACGGACCCTGATGCTGGGCCAGGACGACACGGCGCTCCCTCTCGCGCCCGCGCCACGGACGCGGCCCCTGCCGGCCGGTGGCGACTGCGCCCCGGCGGGGCCGCGCGGCGGTGTCCTCACCGCCGAGTGACCCCGACCCCCCACCCCGACCCCCGACCCCGACCCCCGCCCCGTCGAGAGCCCGGAGTCAGGAGGCCGTCATGCCCTCTCCATCCCGACCTCGTGTCAGTGTGATCATCCCCGCCTACAACGCCCTGCCGGAGCTGACCCGCGCCGTCACCTCCGCGATGGACCAGACCCTGGGCCCGGACCGGGTCGAGATCATCGCGGTGGACGACGGTTCGACCGACGGCACCGGCGAGGAGCTGGAGCGGCTCGCCCGCACCTGCTCCGCGCTGCGCGTCATCCACCAGGAGAACTCCGGCTGCGCGGGCATACCCCGCAACACCGGACTGGACCACGCCCGGGGCGACTTCGTCTTCTTCCTCGACTCCGACGACTACCTGGGGCCGGACGCGCTGCGCCGTATGGTCGCCATGGCCGACGCCCACGGCACCGACATCGTGCTGGGCAAGATCGCGTCCGTGGGCGGACGGGCCGTGCCCCGGGCGGTCTTCCAGCACAACCAGCCCCGTACCGACGTCTTCTCCTCCCACGCCTATCTGACCCTGGGCCCGTGGAAGCTGTTCCGGCGCTCCCTCATCGAGCGGCTGCACCTGCGCTTCCCGCCGTACCGCAACTGCGAGGACAAGCCGTTCACCGCGGCCGCCTATCTCAACGCCTCCGGCATCTCGGTGGTCGCCGACTACGACTGCTACTACGTCCGTTACCGCGAGAACCGCAACAACCTCACCCTCACCGCCGCCGATCTCGCCCACCGCATGGACGGCACCCGGCTGTGCTTCGAGACCGTGGCCCGCTATCTGGAACCGGGCCCGCGCCGGGACCAGATCATGCGCCGCCATGTGGAGTGGGAGCTGTGCGGTCCGCTGCGTGCCCTGCTGCCCCGCGAGAGCGAACGGGAGGCACGGGAGCGGTTCTTCCCGGAGTTCCGGCACTGGGCGAGGACCTGGGTGAGCGACGCCCTCTTCCAGCGGCTCGACGCCCCCGACCGGCTGCTGATCCAGCTGCTGCGCGCCGACCGCTTCGAGGAGGTGATGACCGTGGCCCGGAACGCGGGGCGGGACGGGCGGCGCGGCCATCTCGTCGAAAAGGGCCGGGTCTACTGGCTCCATCCGTTCTTCCGCGACCATGCCGCCGCCGTTCCCGACGTCTGCTTCGACGTCACCGACCGGCTGCCGGTCCAGCACTACCTGGAGGCGGCGAGCTGGCACGGAGGGTCGCTGCGGCTGGCCGGCCACGCCTATATCGAGGACATCGACGCCCTGGACCCGGCCACCGAGATCGTGCTGCGCAAGTACCGGGCGGACCGCCCCGAGGTCCGGCTGCCCACCACGCCGTGCCTCTCCGCCAACCCGCTGCCGGGGGAGGGACGGCGGTACGAGATGGCGGGCTTCATCGCCGAGATCGACCCGGCCACCGCCGACGGCGGGGGCCCACTGGAGCGCGGGCTGTGGAACATCTACCTCGATGTCCGCGCCCAAGGCGTCAGCCGTACGGTGCGGTTCGGCAACCACCGCGAGGGCGGCGAGGTCACCCATCCCTCCCGGCGCCGCGTCACCACGTCCCAGGGGGCGGAGGTGGTGGTGCCGTACTACACCCCGTACGGCAATCTCTCGCTCGACGTCGGCGAGGTCGCCCATCCCCTCGACCCGCCCTGCCAGGTGCTCCGGACCCTCTGGCGCACCCGGAGCACCCTGCTGGTCGGCGGACGGCTGACCGAGGAGGCCGCACGGGACGGCGGGACGCTGCTGCTGCGCGCCGAGGGCGGGACGGGCACGGTGCACGAACTGCCGGTGTGCTGTGAGCCCGGCGGCTCCTCGTCCGTCTTCACCGCCCGGCTGCCGGTCGGCAGGCTGGGCACGGGCCGCTGGACGCTGATGCTGATCATGGACGGACCCGGCGAGGACGCGCCGCGCCGTGCCGTGGCCGTGCCGTACTTCGACCGGCTGGCCGCGACCCGCTGGCTCCGCTTCGGCTGCCGTCCGTACTACGCCAAGCCGGTGGCGCTGGGCCCGGCCCGGGCCCTCGGCCTGGAGGTGGCTCCGATCAAGGTCGCCACGGGGGTGCGGCGGCGGTTGCGGGGGTGAGCGGGGCGATGGCTCGTCACCACCGCAGGCGGTTGCGTACGGCGGCGAGCAGCCGGACCGGCGCCACCCGCAGCTCCAGCGTCAGCTCGCCACGCCCCGTCAGCGGCTTGGCGTAGTACGGACGGCCGCGGCGCACCCAGCGGGCGCCGGGCAGCCGGGCGGGCGGCGGTACGGGCGCGGCGGGCGCCGGGTGCCCCGGGGCCTGGTCGCCCGGGCCGATGACGGCCAGCGTCACCGTCCAGTGGCCGCGGCCCAGGTCCCGCACCGGCAGCCGGGCGGTGAAGGCACCCGCCGGATGCCCCGCGGCGAACCGCACCGGATGGTCGAAGACCCGTCCGTCGGCGTGCTCGGCGCGCAGCCGCAGCAGCCGCCCGCGCGCCGGGGTACCGGGCGGCAGCAGCCGTCCCGCGACGATCAGCGTGCCCTTGTCCGACGGATGCCATACGGCCTCGGTCACCTCGCAGGGCGCGCCGCGCGGAGCCGGGCCGATGTCGAGGGAGAGATTGCGGTACGGGCTGGTGAAGTACGGCGTGACCCGGGCGCGCAGCCCGGGCCCGGCGGCCACCACCCGGCGCGCGGTGCCGATGTCGAGGGTGTCGTCATGGCGGTTGCCGAACCGCACGGTGCGGCTGATGCCCTGGGCGCGGACGTCGAGGAAGACGTCCCAGACGCCGGGGCGCAGCGGTGCGCCGCCGTCGGCGGCGGCGATGTTCACATCGGCCGCGAACTCCGCCGGGTCGTCCTCCGCCGTGGCCACCGCAGGGATCCGCACCTCGTCCCGTGCCTCGCGGCGGCGCAGCACCAGCTCGGCGCGGTCCTCCTCGGGGTCGGTCTCCAACCCGTCGATGGCCGCCCGGCCGCGCACCCGCAGGGTGCTGCGGCCGTGCCAGGCGGCGCCCGCGAGGTGGTGGCGGACCGGCAGCCGTTCGGTGACGTCGAAGCAGGCGTCGGGGATCTCGGCGTCGGGGTCGCGGAAGAAGGGGTGAAGCCAGTAGACGCTGCCCTTCTCGACCAGATGGCCGCACCGGGCGTCCCGTTTGGCGCTGCGCACGACGGACAGCAGATCCTCGAATCGGCCGGTGCGCAGCAGATGGACCATCAGCCGCTCGGGGGCGGTGAGGATGGGGAAGAGCGTGTCGGAGCAGTGGGCCAGCGCCCATCGGCGCAGCTCGGGCAGGAACCGCTCGCGGGCCTCGGCCTCGTCCTCGCGCGGCAGTGCGCGCAGCGCCGGGCACAGCTCCCGCCGGATGTGGTGGAGCATGACCGTGTCGCGGCGGGTGCCGGGCCGGGTGTGCCGGGCGGCGGTCTCGAACAGCGGCCGCATGGCGTCGACGCGGTCGGCGAGACCGGCGGCGTTGCGGCCCCGGCCGGGGCCCAGGTGGTAGCAGTCGTAGTCGGCCACGACGGAGATGCCGGAGGCGTTGAGATAGGCGGCCGCGGTGAAGGGCTTGCCCTCGCCGTGGTGGAGGTGGGCGGGGAAGCGCAGCCGGAGCCGTTCGATCAGGGAGCGGCGGAAGAGCTTGCAGGGCTCCAGGGTGGCGTAGGCGTGGGAGCTGTGGGCATCGGTGCGCAGCTGGTTGTGGCGGAAGACCGCCTTGGGGACGCCGCGACCGTCCGGCGAGACCATCTTGCCCAGGACCACGTCGGTGCCGTTCTGGTCGGCCATCGCGACCATGCGGCGCAGCGCGTCGGGCGCCAGGCGGGCGTCGGCGTCCAGGAAGAAGACGAAGTCGCCGCGGGCGCGGGCCAGTCCGGTGTTGCGGGGGCCGCCGGCGCCGCCGCGGCAGGGGTGGGGGTTGCGGACGACATGGAGCGAGGGGCAGCCGGCGGCGAGCCGTTCCAGCTCCTCCGCGGTGCCGTCGGCCGATCCGTCGTCCACGGCGATGATGTCGAGTCGGCTGAGCCCGAGGGTCTGCTCCATGGCGGAGGTGACGGCCCGGGTGATCCCGGGCATGGCGTCACGGGCGGGGACGATCACGCTGACACGGGGAGGCGGGCCGGGGCGGTGATTGCGCGGCATGCTGGCTCCGGAGGGGATGCGGGGGGCTCAGGAGACGGGGGAGGGGGCTCCTGGGGGCGGGGCCTGGGGTGGAAGCTCATGGTGAGGGCCTGGGGTGAGGTCCGGGTGTGGGATGTGCTGCTACCGGGTGACGTACCTGTGGGATGTCTTGCTATCGGATGACGGACCAGCGTCCGGCGCCGGGGGTCGGGGCCGTGTGGTGGTCACGCAGCCGGACGACCGTCTCGCCCTTCTCGGCGAGCGCGTCCACGGCGTCGGTGAAGCGCTGGATCGACGGTGGGGTGGTGGGGCCGAGCAGAAACTCCTTCACCTCGTGGCGGGCGGTGCGCAGCTCGTCGAGGCACGGGTCGAAGAGCCGGCGCAGGAGGTCCTCCATACCGGATGCCCCGGGGCCGAGCAGATAGGCCGCCCTGGCCACGACGTTCTGCCGCCGGAATTCCTCCTCGCCGAGCCCCGCCGGAACGGTGAGCGCGTACGGCTTGAGGGTGGCGAGGAAGTCGCCGACCACGTCGGAGGGATCGCCGATCAGCAGATCGGCCTGGTCGAAGCAGGAGTGGAGGGTGGGCATGCCCCCCTCGATCACCTGGTGGAGCCAGGGCGGTGAGGCCGCCCAGTGGGCCTGGTGCCACTGCCGGCGCAGCCCCTCGGCCTCGGTGAGCAGGGCCGGATCGGGTGCGGCCCGGTCCCGCGTGAGCATGGCCTCGTCGGCGTCGGCCCGGCGCAGCCGCGCGTCCAGCGCCGCGATGCGCTTGGCCAGTTCGGCGCGGCGGCGGGCATCCTCGGTGCGCTGTGCCTCGGCGCGCTGTGCCTCGGCGTCCTCGGGCGCCTCGCCGAGGGCGTCCGCGGTGCGCCGCCCGTTCGCGGCGTCGATCAGGGCGACGATACGGCGGTGGACGGCGCGGGCCTCGGGGGTGCGGTGGCCGGTGGGGGGATGCGGCCGGTAGAGCAGTCGCAGGGGGCGTTCGCTGTCCAGCAGCGCTCGTACGATCGGCTCACCCGCCGCGCCGTCCCCGGTGGGCGCGTACAGCACGGTGGGCAGGGGCGCGGGGGTGTGGCCGGTCCCGGCGACGCGCAGTCCGTCGAGCTGGGGGCGGCCGATCTCCACGATGTCGGCGTCCTCGACGCCGACCGCGGCCTGGACATGGCGCCGGCGCCCCGCCTCGCCCGCGACCCACACCTGGTCGTAGACCTTGCTGTACGGATCGACGGCGGCGGCCTCGTCGCCGTCGCCGCCGGGAGCCAGGAAGACGTGCTGCATGGTGGGGATCCGCAGGAGGTGGATGTTCCGGCCGGTGTTGGCGGGGTAGAGCGCGACCCGCACCCCGCCCAGGTCCAACTGCGAGAGATGCGCGGCGCTCGGCACGCACAGCACTGGCAGCGGGGTCGGCTCCAGGGCCTCCAGCAGCTCCCGTTCGCGCACGATGACCAGGGACGGGGTGGGCAGCGCGGCCACCGGCCCCAGCCAGCGGGTGAGCTGGTCGGCGCGGTCGCGCGGACCGGAGAAGTACAGCACCGTACGGGGGCGGCGATGGATCAGCCAGGCGTCGACCTCGGCTAGCACCTGGGCGGCGCCGGGCAACCGTCGGATGGCCCGGACGAGGTACGGGACGAGAGCCACCACCGTGATCAGGCAGGATCCGGCGGCCAGGGTGAGCGCCGCCACCACCCAGCGGGCGTCGCCGGTCATCAGCGACGCGGTCAGCCCGAGCAGCGCCGACAGTTCGTAGACCAGCATCCGCTGACCGGGCCATTCGGTGAGTCGGCGGGGCGGCCGGTCGCTGATGTCCAGTCGGCGCAGATCGATGTTGCGGGCCGCGACCGCGAGGGCGCGGCGCCGCCGGAGCAGTGTGATGAGCGCGGCGTGCAGGGCCTGCCCGGCCAGCAGACACAGCACCAGCGTCATGGCCGCGGCCAGCCCGATGGGGCCGGTGACATGCAGTCGGCCGAGCAGCAGAAGCAGCAGGACGCAGCGGATCTCGAAGCGGGACGTGGCACCCATGTGCAGCCGCCCCAGACGGGCCATCAGCCCCGGTTCGGTGCGGTGCAGCAGCAGCTCACAGCCGCAGCCGACCAGCCCCGCCCCGGCGAAGAACCCTCCGGCCCCGGTGAGCGCCGCCACCGCCAGGGTCACCAGACACCCGGTCAGCGCGGCGAAGGCCACGAGACCGCGGGGGTTTTCGATACCGAGGCGGTTCATGACGCGTGCCCTTCGCGGCGGATGTGTCGTCCTGACTGCACACTGTAGGCGAATAGTCTTATTTATGCCTTTTGTTGTCGTGTGGGATGGATGAGGTGTGGATGAGGGCGAGGGTGAGGGTGAGGGTGCGGAAGCGGAAGCGTGCTGGGACCTCCGTGCCGACGGCGATCGTGCTCCCGATGGCCGTCATGCTCGCGCTGGGGCTGTGGGGTCTGGACCGTGGCACGATGTGGCGCGATGAGTCCGCGACGTACCAGATGGCACGGCGGACCGTCCCTCAGATCCGCGACGCACTCGGCACCGTGGACGCCGTCCACGGCCTCTACTACCTCCTGATGCACCCACTGCTGGCGCTGCACCCCTCCGAGGTGACCATGCGCCTGCCCTCGGTCCTGGCCGCCGTGGCCGCCACCGCGCTGGTAGCCGCCCTGGGCTGCCGCCTGGCCCGCCCCCGGGTGGGCCTGTGGGCCGGCCTGCTCTACGCGGCCACTCCTGTGGTCACCCACTACGCCCAGGAGGGCCGCTCCTACGCCCTGGTCACGGCGGGCGCGGCGTGGGCGACGTACCTGCTGGTGGGCGCGGCGGGGCTTGCCGTAGGGGCGGCGACGGGGGGCGCTGCGGGGGGCGTCCCGGCGGACCGGTCCGCGCCGGGCCCGCGGGCCACTCCGGCGGACCGGCCCGCGCCGGGCCCGCGGGCCACTCCGGCGGACCGGTCCGCGCCGGGTCAGGCGGCCACGCCCGGGGCCGGGGCGGTATCCCGAGCGGCTGGGCCTGCGGGAGCGGCCGGGGCCGCGGGCGGGCCTGCCCGCTCGGCCGCGCCCGACCGAGCGGCCGGGGAGGCGGGCAGGGCGGCGTCGGACGCACGCGTCCGTTCGGCCGTACTGGTCCGCGGCGGCGTGCCTCGCGTAGCGCGGGCCGCCTCGGCGCCGGGGCCGGAGCGGGCGGCGTCGGGAGCGGGGTGGCGGTGGGCGGCGTACGGGGGTGTGGTGGCCGTGACCGCGTTGCTGCACGTCTTCGCGGTGCTCATGCTCGCCGCACACGCCCTGACGCTGCTCGTCTCGCGCGCCCCGCGCCGCGTGTGGTGGGGCTGGGGGAGCGCGTCGGCCGGGGCCGTGTGCGCGGTGCTGCCGCTGGCGGCGCTGGCCCGGCGGCAGAGCGCGCAGATCGCCTGGATCCGCCATCCGACGCCGGGTCGGCTGTGGGCGGTGGTCGAGGACTTCGCGGGCCCCAGCGCGCTCGTCCTGGCCCTCAACCTCCTGCTGATCGCGGTCGCTGTGGTCCGCCCCCGATGGCGTTCGCTGACCGCGGTGGCCTTGCCCCTCTTCTGCGTCCCGCCCGTCCTCCTCTTCGCCCTCGCCTTCCACCGCCCCTGCTTCCACGAGCGCTATCTCCTCTTCGCCCTCGCGGGCATCCCCCTACTGGCTGCGGCGGGGGTGGACCGGCTGGCGGGGGTGGGGATGGATGGGTTGGCTCGGGTGGTGGCGCGGTGTCGGGGCGTGGCGGGGGTGGAGCGGTCGGCTCGGGTGGTGGCTGGTCGGCGGGCCGGGGTGGGCGTGGACCGGTGGGCCGGGGTGGTGTCGGACGGGCTGGTTGGGGTGGTGGCGGGTCGGTTGGCTCGGGTGGTGGCGCGGTGTCGGGCCGCCGTGGAGGCGGACCGGCTCGCCGGGGTGGTGACCGACCGGGGCCGCGCCATGTTGGCCGGGCGTCGCGCCATGTTGGCCCGGCGTCGGGCCGTGGTGGGCGGGCGTCGCGCCGTGGTGGCGGCGGCCGGGGTTCTGGCGGTCGGTTGCGGCTTCGTCTGGCAGCTTCCGCTGCACCAGCGGGAGCGGGAGCCGTTGAGCCGTCAGGACGACCTGGCGGCGCTGGCCGCAGCGGTGGGCAGGCTTACCCGGTCGGGTGAGCCGGTGCTGTACGACCCGCCCAAGGAACGGCGGATCGCGATTGCCTATCCGCGCCCCCTCGCCGGGCTGCGCGACATCGCGCTGGGCACGCCCGGCCCCGCCTCCGGCACGCTCTACGGGGTCGACGTCGGCCCCGCCGAGCTGCTGCGGCGGCTCGGCGGGGCGCGGTCGGCGTGGGTGATCGCGGCCGATGAGCCGGAGACCCGCCGGGCGAAGACGACCGTGCTGACCGGGCGCTTCCGACTGGCGTACTCGCTGTGCCTCCCCGGCATCCGGCTGGAGCACTATGTGCGGGCGGGGCCCGCAGGCTGAGACCGAGGGCCCAGATGGTCCCGAGGGCCCAGATGGTCCCGAGGCCCGGGCCTCGGGGTGTCACCGCTGACTGAGGGCCTCCGGAGTTACGCCGCTGCCCGGAGGCAAAGCCCCGAGGGCACACCGCTGACGGGGTCCCGAGGGCTAACGGCCGTCACCCGCACGGCGAGCCGCTGTTGTGGGCCCGCTGCTGGTGTGACCCGCGTGGCGAACCGTTCCCCGAAGACCCCGGCCGGTCACCTCCGTGATCCCCCCGCGCCGTGAGCCGTTCCACGGAGGCGAAGGCCCCGGCCGCTCGCCCGCCCGGTGAACCGTTCCCGAGGGCCCCGCTGATGACCCGCACAGCGGGTCGCCCCGGGGTTCGGGGCGCAGCCCCGGCGGGGGGGGCAGGGGGCGGAGCCCCCTGGTTCGGGAAGGGGCGGGGTGGGGAAAACCACGGCCCGCCCACGACCAGCGAGCCCCACCGCAAGCGCCCCCGCCCCATCTCCCCACCCTCACCCCCGCAACGACCCGCTGCCCGTCGCCTGAACACCAGGCGCACGCCGCGCCGGGACCACCGCCCGCCGGGCCAGCGCGGCCGCACCCGCCAGCCGCAGCAGCCCCGTCCGGGGCACCCGCGTCGCACCCCGCGGCGAGCGGTACGGCGCGTTCCAGCCGTAAGGGAACGACGCCTTGTCGGTGCTGATGATGTTCGTCGTCTCGTCGCACGCCAGAATCGCGATCAGCCACCGCCGCACCGCCCGGTGGAAGGCGGGGGTCAGCGGCCGCGGGGCCAGCAGCCAGTCGCGGCACTGCCCGCTCACCGCGGACCGGTAGGTCGTCTCGTCGTAGCGGTGCCAGGGCGACTCCGGGGTGATCGGGTGGAGCCCGTAGTCCATGGCGGTCAGTGGCACGAGCGCGGTGCGCAGCGCGTTGTGGTCGGCCCCGGGCAGGAGTTCGCAGACGATCCAGGGCCGGTGGCGGCGGATCGTCTCGTACGACCCGCGCAACACCGCCGCCTCGAGTGTCTCCACGTCGATCTTGATCAGATGCGGGGTGATGCCGCGCTCCCCGGTGAACGCGTCGACCGTCGTGACCGGCACTGTCACCGACTCGGTGTGCCGACGGTGGGCCGGGTTGAGCGAGTTGGAGGACTCCGACTTATGGGAGAAGTACAGCTCGGCGGTGCCCGGTTCGGCGGCCAGCGCGGTCTGCTGCACCTCGAAACCGAGGCGGTTGCAGTCCCGGATCCGGCGGCACAGCGCGGCCGTCTCCGGGGTCGGCTCGAACGCGATGGCCCGCGGCCCGCCGCTCCCGTACACCGCGCTGATCAGCGCCGAGTACAGCCCGATATGCGCGCCGATGTCGTACACCACGCTGCCCTCGGGCGCCTGCTGGGCCAGGGCCAGCAAGGTGGCCTGGGTGGTCGGCTCGTAGCCCGCGAGCCCGGCACGCCGCAACTGCCGCTGTACGGCGGTCTGTTTGCGGCTGAGCACATTGAGCGCCCGCGGATACGGCCGGCCCGCCTCGAGGACGTCCGGGTTCAGGGGAAGGGTGATGGCGAGGGGCATGGCTGCCGCGTCTCCTGTCGGGTGACGGCCCGCTCGAGCGGGCTGGGGAGGGGGAAGTAGGCGTCGAGGAAGGGGCGGACCAGAGCCAGCTGGTCCTCCAGGTCGCGCTCGGAGGAGACCGTGTCGTTGAGACAGAACGCCTGGCAGTGGCGCGCCAGCAGCAGTTTGGCCAGCCGGGCGCGGATGGTGGGCTGGGCCAGGTCGAAGTAGTCGTAGCGGAGCTGGGCGGGGACCGCGCGTCCGGTCAGGAAGGCGTAGTAGTGGTGGAGCGAGGACGGTACGGAGATGTCCGACGTCGACCGCAACCGGCTGGCCATGGTCGCGCGGACCGCGTCGGGGAACTCCTTCTCGATCTCGGTGAGGACGCTGGTGCGCAGGGCGTGCGGGGTGTGCTTCATCTTCTGGGTGACGGCCGGCCCGAACCGTTTTTCCAGCAGCGCCCGGTTGTTCTTGCCCGCCGCCGAGACGGGGACGTCGCCGGGGCCCACCGGGGTCAGCGGGATCAGTGCGCGGGACGGGAAGAACTTGGAGACGCCGTTGGCCAGGAAGAAGTCCTGCGGGGTGACCGGTGAGCCGAGGAAGACGTCGTCGTTGAAGTAGAGGAAGTGCTCGGCGAGCCCGTCGATGTGGTGCAGCCGGGTCTCGATCGCGTGGGAGTTGAAGGTGGGCAGCACACTGGCGTCGTCGAAGATGTCGTGGTGGTCCACGACGGTGATCCCCGGGTGCGAGACGGCGAGCCAGTCGGGCACCTGACGGTCGGTCACCAGATAGATGTGGCGCACCCAGGGGGCGTACATGTAGAGCGAGCGCAGGGAGTAGCGCAGCTCGTCGCGGTTGGCGTAGCGGGCGGCGTTGGCGGCCTGGGCGTGATAGCCCGCGTCCGCGAGGGCCGCCCGCCGCCGCTGCCACTGCGGATCCGAGCCGTCGACCCAGGTGTAGACGACGTCGATGGGGAAGCGGACCTCGTCCGGCAGCCGGGTGAGGAACTCCGGGCGGGTGCGCACCAGCGGCCCCGGCTGCCAGCCGATGGCCGGGGCGAGCCGGGTGAAGAGTTGGTCGGGGGCGCGGACCGGCTCGCCCACCAGCGGCACCGACGCGGTGGTGCGGTTGAAGCGCGGCGCGATCAGCACTCGTTCCTCACCCTGCCCGCCGGGCTCCCAGAACTCGATGTCGCAGCCGTGGGCCGGGCCGAGGACCAGCCGTCCGCCCGGCCCGGTGTGGAAGCGGGTGAAGCGGATCACGGGGGCGGCGGCCAGTCGCCGCCAGGCCCGTCGCGTACCGCCGAGCCGGGGCGGGGCCGTCGCCCGGCCCCGCCGCGGGGGCAGGGAGACATAACCGGCCTCCTCGGCGCACAGCGCGGACAGCGCCTTGACCACCTCCGCCCGCTGATCGGACCGGACGCCCACGGCCGAGCCGACGTTGCTGTGGCAGCGGACCACGAAGTGGTCGATCCGCGCCCGGTCCAGGGCCTCGCACACCAGTCGCAGATTCTCTCCGCGCGCGAACAGCGGGGTGGGGGAGGGGGCCAGGGTCGCCACCAGGGCACCCCGCCGGCTCGCGATCACCATCCGGTCGCCCCTCGCCAGCAGCCCGGCCCGGCGCATCCGCCGCCGCGCCCGGCGCAGCCGCAGCACGCCGGAGGCGGCCGACAGCCCGCCGAGGCCCCGCATGGCCGCCCGGCGCAGCCCCGGGCCGGTCACGGCGACGACCGCGCGGCGCAGTGGCAGCGGGACCGTACGCCGGTATCCGCGCACCAGCGGCGGCGGGTCGGCGAGCCAGGGGCGGGGGGCGGCGGGCGGTGCGGTGAGGGGCATCGTGCGTCCTGGGTCGGGGCGGCGGGACGGCGGGCGCGGGGTCCTCGCGGCGGGTGGGGGCGCGGGGGCCGGTGGGGTTGGCGGGGGCTAGTGGGGGCGGCTCCGGTGGGGGAGTGAGGCGGTGGGAGCGGTGGCGGGAGTGGCGACCGGTGAGGCGGTCGGCGGGGCGGCTGGTGCGGCGGCCGGTGCGGCGCACACCACCCCGGCCCGCCGCGCCGTCCGGGGCTCGGCGGGCCGGTCGGGACGGGCAGCACTGGCAGGACCGGCAGCACCGGCAGGACCGGCGGGACCGGCGGGAACGTTCGGGAGGGCGCGGACGGCGGCGGGGGCGGGGCGGCGCTCGGCGAGCGGGACGACGGGCGGCAGCAGCGCGTGGCGCTCGCCGAGGAACACCCGGCGCACCACGCGTTCGGCCGCCCGCCCGTCGTCGTACGGACAGAAGCGGGCCCGGAACGCGGCGCGCAGCGCGGCCGAGCGCGGACCGCACCAGGCGCCTCCGGCGAAGAGGGCGATCAGCTCGTCCTCGGTGCGGGAGACCGGGCCGGGCGGGGCGGCGGTGATGTCGAAGTAGGCGCCGCGGGCGGCGCGATAGGCGTCCCAGTCGTCGGCGTGGATGACGATGGGGCGGTCGAGATTGGCGTAGTCGAACATGAGGGACGAGTAGTCGGTGAGCAGCGCGTCGGCCGCCAGGCACAGCTCCTCCACCCGGCCGTGCCCGGAGACGTCGAGCACCTGGCCGTGTCCCGGGACGTCGAGCACCTGCCCGTGCCCGGAGACGTCGAGCACCCGCCCGGTGGGGCTCGCCGCGCCCGTGGCCGGGGCATGGAAGTAGTGCGTCCTGACCAGCAGGGTGAACCCGGGACCCAGCGCGCGGGCCACCCGCTCCAGATCCAGCCGTGGCACATGGCGGCGCTGGTAGTCGCGGTGGGTCGGCGCGTACAGCACGGCGACGGTACCGGCGGGAATGCCCAGCCGGGCGCGCAGCCGGGCCACCTCGTCCTCGGTGGCGCGCTGGAAGACGTCGTTGCGCGGGGCGCCGTAGGGGAGCGTGGTGTAGCCGGAGGGGTAGACCCGCTCCCAGACCAGGGTGGTGTGGCGGTTGGCGGAGAGGCTGTAGTCCCAGCGGTCCACCCGCTCCATCAGCTTGCCGAAGTCCATGCCGCGGGCGGCGGCCGGGCGGTCCCGCAGATCCAGGCCCATGTGCTTGAGCGGGGTGCCGTGATGGGTCTGGAGATGGATCTGACCGGGCCGTTTACGCATCCCCTGGGTGAAGTTGACGTTGTTGACGAGGAAGCGGGCGCGGGCCAGCGCCGTCCAGTACGCGGCCGAGCCGGGATGCAGCCGCAGCACGCCGGGCGGCAGGGTGTGCGCGTACTCGGGGGTGGTGATCCAGGCGGTGCGCACCCCCGGCGCCAGTTCACGCACCTTCGCCTCGATGGCCGCCGGATGGCAGGCGTAGCCCCGGTGCCAGTACGCGGCGAAGACGGCGAGCCCGGGATCGACGGGCCGGCACCGCTGCAGCCGGTAGTGCAGCCACAGCGCCGCCCGGCGGCCCCCCGCATATGCCGTACGGCCGCGGTCGGCGGTGCGGCGGCGCAGCCGGTCGGCGCCGCGCAGCAGCTCGTACGCCCGGCGGGCGCCCAGCCGCAGCAGCAGACCCCGCCACCGTGCGCGGCCGGGCGGGGTGGCCGCGCCGAGCGGCCGGTAGCGGCGGTGGTGCGCGCCCGCCCGGCGGAAGAACTCGGCCCGGGCCCGCACCGGCAGCCGTCCCGGCGCGGCGGCGATCACACCGAGGTGGTCGACCATCCGCTGGAACAGCGCCGGGCGCCAGTGGGCCAGCCCGGGCCGGGCGTCGAGAAACCGGAACACCCGGTCGTACTGCTCGAACACATCGAGGTGGCGACGGCTGGTGGTGCGCAGGATCCCGCCGCGCCGCCGCTGCCGGTAGTGGACGCACACCCGGTCCAGGACGGCGATGGACTCGGCGGCGAGCAGCACCGGGAAGGTCCAGGGGGTGTCCTCGTAGAAGCCGGGCGGAAAGGCGAAGCCCTCCTTACGGACGAAGTCCCGGCGGTACGCCTTGTTCCAGGCGACCATCAGCAGCCGCAGCAGCTCGGGCCGCTGATCGAGCCGGAAGACCTGGCGGACGCTTTCGGGATCCCCCTGCCGGAGCAGCTCGGCCCGGACGTTCCGCACGGCCTCGCCCGTCCAGTCCACGCGCGCGTAGTCGAAGACCAGCACCTGCGGCTCGCCGGTCCGCGCCAGCCGGTCGGCGATGGCGCGCAGCGAGCCGGGGGCGAGGGTGTCATCGCCGTCGAGGAAGAGCAGATAGTCGCCGGTGGCCCGGCGGATCCCGGCGTTCCGGGCCCGGCCGAGCCCCGCGTTCTCCGGCAGGTGCACGGGCCGCACCCGGGGGTCGCACGCCGCCGCCTCGTCGATGATCGCGCCGCAGGCGTCCGGGGAGTGATCGTCGACCGCGATCAGCTCGAGGTCCGTGAAGTCCTGCTCCAGCACGGACCGCAGACAGTCGTTCAGATACGGCTGGACCTCGTATGCGGGCACGATGACGCTGAACCGGGGCACGGCGCATCCCATCGGTCGACGCGGCAATGATGATTTCTCACACCATCATCTGAATGCCTGTCAGATGGGGCGGCGACGTGGCGGATCGCCCGCAAAAGCCCCCGTTCGGCCCAGCGTCCGACCGCTCCCATGGGCGCGCCCAGCCCCGGCGCCCTTCCGGGAGGCGGCTTTCCCGCCACCTCCCGTCCTCAGGACACGACTGTCCCGTCGGTTGACTGTTCCGCCGAGGGGAACTAGTTTCCATTCAGGAAACTGGTTCGGTTGAAGCATGCGCAAGCTCCTGGAGGTACCCCATGTCCGACCGTGTGACCCCGCCCACCGAGGCCGCCCGCGCACTGCGCGACATCGAGCGGCTCCGAGCCCAGGGCCGCGCCTCGGAGCAGGAGTCCCGCTGGGTCGGCGTCGTGTTCGGCCTCGCGCTCTTCGCCGAGCTGGCGGCACCCGACTTCTTCGGTGACGACGTGCGCTCCGGGGTCTCCCTGGCGGTCACCGCACTGATCGTGGCGTACGCGGTGATGCTGCGAACCCCGCGCGGCGGCGCCCTCCTGGGGCGGCCCACTCGCGTGCGCAGGAGTGAGATCTCCCCGCGTTTCGCACGGTCGGCCCAACTCACGATCGTCGCCGTCGTGCTGATCGGCTTCGTCGGCGCACCCTTCATGCCGGACCACCTGTTCCCGTACGCGGGGACGGTGGCGGGTGCGATGCTCGGCGCCACCCTCATCATCTTCGGCCGCAGTCTGCAGCGGGGGCTGAACTCCCTGGCGATGCGCGGCGACGGTAAGGACGGCATGAACGGTGTCGCCCATGGATCCCGCTGACTTCGACACCGCCCTGCTCGACCCGACGCGGCTGTCGATCGTGTCGCTGCTGGTGAGTGTGGAGTGGGCCGAGTTCGGATGGGTGCGCGAGACGGTGGGAATGTCGCCCTCCGCGCTCTCCAAGCAGGTCAGCACGCTCGAGACCCGGGGCTATGTCGAGGTGAAGAAGGGCTACGTGGGCAAGCGCCCCCGGACCTGGCTGGCCCTCACCCCGACCGGACGGGCCGCACTCGAAAGACATGTGGCGGCGCTGCACCGCGTCGTGGAGGAGGCGCAGCGGGCGGCCGCGGAGCGCCCCGACGCCTGACGGGCTCGCCCACCTGGGCGAGCCCGTCAGGCCGGCGCGGTGTCGGCCGCGATGAACTCCAGGGGATGGCCGATGCCGCCCTGCGCAACCGGCCGCTCACCTGAGACCTGAGACAGGCCGTGACGGGCCCTCACGCCCCATCACCGGCCGACGCGGACGTCGGCCGACGTCCGCGTCGGCCGGCGCGCCCGGAATGACGAGGCGGACCGGCCCCTGGCCGACTCAGGGACGGCGGTGAGGGGCTGTCCAGCTTGGTTACAGGCCGACCGGGTTGAGGTAGGTGCCGGGGTGGGTGGCGCCGTCCTGCTTGAGGATCTGGCCGCCGAACGGCCACTTCAGGGTGAAGTGCTTCGTCTCGTTCGGCGGGGTGACCAGGAACTTCGCCGGAACGAACTTCTCCTTCTGCGGCGTGGAAGCGGCCACCGGGAGCAGGTTGATGCTGAAGTCCGTCGTGTCTCCCGGCCCCAGGACCATCTTTTCGGGCGCCTTGGAGGAGCGTGCCAGCGACCAGGTGCCGTCAGTCCCCTGAGCGCCGATCATGTCGACACCGGCGAAGCCGGACAGGGTGCAGGTGCGCGTGCTCTTGTTGCTGAACCAGATGTGCGCCTGGGTTTGCCTCTCGGTCTGGTCCATCTCCGGCCTCGCGTCCTCCCCCATGGCGAAGCCGGCCTTCAGGTCGGCGGTGTGGCAGCGGGTCGGCGCGGCCTTGGCGGTGGCGGCCGAGGCCGGGATGGCCGTAGCGGCGGTGCCCGCGACGACGAGGGCCGCAAGGGCCACGGCGGTCAGCTTGTTCTTCATGAAGTTTGGGGATCCCCTCGGATACGAATCGGCGCGCGAAGTCAGTCGGCGCCTGCGCACCGGAAGATGCGCGGTGCCCCGGGGAGGTTCCGTGTACCGGAGAGCCTATTTCGGACAACCAGGCTCCCAAGTGTGTCCGTGCTGCGAGGACTTGTCCGGTGCGGGCCGTCGCGGCGCCGTGGGGGCGGACACCGCGACGGCGGCCAGGCAAAACGGGGGTACGTCACCGGGTCCGAATCGAGGGCCGCCATAGCGGATGGCGATCGATCGTCGCCGCCGGGGGAGGGGGCTCGGCCGCAGGTCAACCCCTGTGCCCGAGAGCGCTGCTGCCGGTGTGGGAGTCGAGGCCGGAGAGCAGCTCGGCGAGCCCGGGGTCGGCTTCGTAGTGCCGCTTCTGTAGCTCTGCGATCTTGGCTCCCAGTTCTGGGTGGGGGGTGTCGGAGATGTCGAAGCTCTCGAACCTTTCGATCAGAGGGAAGGCGACCCGTTCCGATGTCAGGTGCACCGGGTGGATGAGGTACTCCCAGTACGCGTCCAGATCTTCCAGGGCGAACACCGCGCTCCAGTCGAAGTCGCTGTGGTATTCGCGGCCGAAGATGAACGATTTCACTGCGGGGATGGTCCGGCCCTGGTCCTTGAGGCAGTCCAGCGCCTCGTCGATCTGCTGGGAGGTGATGCCTTCCCTGAGCTTCATGCGGATGCCGTGGTAGATCATCGGGTTCTCCTTGCGGTGGTGCGTGAAGGCGGGTGGTCAGCGGAGGCCGAGGCGGCGGCGTTCGAGGGCGGTGGCGACGGCGTAGGCGCCGCCGCCGGCGATGGCGAGGACCCAGTAGAGGCCGGGGGTGCCGAGGAAGAGCGCGGCGGTGGAGGTCAGCGCGAGCCAGACGCCGAGACCGTAGTGCAGGACGTTGCGGCGTGCGGCGCCTTCGCTGACGTAGATCAGGCCGACAATGAGGCCGGATCCGGTGGGCCAGAGCATGGACTGGAGGTCGGGCGTATCGACGGCGGACGACAGGCCGGTGATGGCGAGGAACAGGGCGGCGAAGCCGATGAGCCAGGAGGCGCCGAGCAGTTTGCCGGACACGAGGTCCGGCCCCGTGGCGCCGCGTTGGGCGCGCAGGGCGGCGCGGGTGGCTTGGATGGTGCCGACCGCGAGTCCGGCGCCGAGGAGCGCCATGGGCAGCCAGGCGGGCAGATCGAGCAGCGGGCTGGTGCCCTTGGAGAGTGCGGCCGAGCCGTGCCCGAATACGTAGGCGAGTCCGAAGCCGATGTAGGCCGCGCGGTTGTCGACCTCGATCGGTGAGCGCGTCGCAGTGGCGGTGCTGGGGCCGGTGACCTGGGGGGCGGCGATCGTGAGGGGCATGACGGAACCTCCGAGGCAGTGGGGTGAACTGACGAGACGGACGGACCGGCAGAGGTGGCCGAGAGTCGGCACGGGTACGTACGTGGTCCGGGAAGCTGCCCGGGTACCGGGCTGAGTCGGTGGTGCGTGGCGGTGGGCCGCCGGATGTCGCGCGGCAGTCGGTGGTGCGTTGCGGTGGCCGCGAGATGCCGCGCGGCATCAGCGCGTCCGCCGCCGTGGTCGGAGCCGTGCGGGCTCAGAACGCGTCGGTCAGGCCCCCGGGACGAGGATGACCTTGCCGATGACGGTGCGGGACTCGGCGAGCGCCAGCGCCGATGCGGCGTCGCGCAGCGGGATCTGGGCGGCGATCTGCGGCGTCAGGACGCCGTTGGCCACCAGGCGCAGCACCTCGGTGAGGTCCTGGGTCAGTCGGCGCTGCCACTCCGTCCGGCGGCGCCGGCCCGCCCAGAAGTTGTAGAAGTGCGCGCTCCTGCCGTTGGGCATCGAGTTCCACGCCACGAGCTGCGCGAACAGCTTCAGCACCGGCAGTTGCGAGCTGCCCTCTTCGTTCTTCGTCGCCGCGGTGCCGTACGAGACCAGGGTTCCGCCCCGGCGCAGCAGTCGCCACGACTGCGCCAGTCCGGGGCCGCCGACGTGGTCGAAGACCGCGTCGACGCCGTCCGGCGCGATCTCCCGGATCTGGTCGTACATGTCCGGGTCGTGGTAGTCGACCGGGATCGCGCCCAGTTCGCGCACGCTCGCGTGGTGCCGCGCCGAGGCGGTGCCGATCACCGTGATCCCGGCGTGCCGGGCCAACTGCGCGAGGATGGAGCCGACACCGCCGTTGGCGCCCAGCACCACCACGGTTCCGCCGGCGCGCACCTTGGCCATCCGGTGCAGCATCTGCCAGGCGGTGATCCCGTTGACGACCACGGTCTCCGCGGTGGCCGCGTCCATGCCGTCCGGCACCGGCGTCAGTTCCGCGGCGTCGATCAGCAGATGACTGGCCCATGCGCCGACCTTGGTGACCGCGGCGAACCGGCGTCCGGTCAGCTCGGCGTCCACGCCGGGCCCCGTCGCGGTGACGGTGCCCACCACGTCGTACCCGGGCACGAAGGGGAACGCTGGCTGGTCGTAGTACTTGCCGCGGCGCATCTGCTGCTCGGCGAAGCTGACTCCGGTCGCGTCCATCCGCAGGAGGACCTGGCCCTTGTCGGGAGCGGGAAGGTCGCGGGTCCGGACCTCCAGGCCGCTCGGCTCGACCGCGCCGGGCAGGACGATCTCGGTGGCGCGGATGGCGACCGGCGTGCTCATGGGGGCTCCTTGAGGCTTCGACTGTGTGCTTACGGACGTAAGGCTACGCATGTAAGTTGAGTGCGACAAGGGGCTGTGACGATAAACTTCGCGCTGTAAGGTTACGGAGTGGAGGGGGTCGGTGCGGCCCGATGGCCCCGAATGGCGACAAGCCTGTGTGACCCCGGGCGCCGTGCGGGGCGGGGTGCTGTCGCCGACGGCGCGTCCGTCGTCCCTGGCGGGTGTGCGGGGTGTGCGGGGTGTGTGAGGTGCCCGGAGGTGGCGATCAGGTGTTGCCCGGGGCGGTGATCAGGCGTCTTTGAGGCAGGTGATCCTGGCGATGATGGAGTCGGCGATGCTCTCCTCGGACCAGGGGAAGGCCCGGATGACGGCACGCTGGTGCGCGAGGCCGTGCAGGCTGAGCCACAGCGTGATCGCGTCGAGCCCCGGGTCGCTGATGGCGCACTGGCCCGCGGCGGCGCAGTCCGTGAGTACGTCGACGAGTACCTGTATGGCCGTCGAGCCGAGGCTGACAAGGTCTTCCTCGGTCAGGGAGTTGTCGCCCAGGGTCGGCATCCAGAGGCCGCCGAACATCGTGCGGTAGCGCTCGGGGTGGCTCTTCGCGAAGGCGAGGTAGGACCGGCAGACGGCGTATAGCTGGCCTCGTGGGTCGTCACCGGCCTCCTGCGCGACGGAGCGCAGGAGGGTTTCCAGTTCGGCGAATTCCCGCTGTACGACGGCCAGCATGATGGCCGGCTGGTCGGGGAAGTGCGGGTAGATCGACGGGGCGGCGATGCCCACCTTGCGGGCGACCGACCGCAAGGTGATGGCGTGTTCGTCGCCGGTCTCGTCGAGCAGTGCCGCGGCGGCGGAGATGATGTCCTCGCGCAGGCGGCTGCCCTCGCCGCGGCGGTTGCGCGCGCGTGCCCGTTTCGGTGCGGCCGGGCCTGCCGCGCTGGTCTTCTCCACTCCGTAACCTTACACCCCGAAGTTTATTGGCGTTCTCATCAAGGCGCCTCTGACGACGGTCTGGCGTCTGCACACGGATATCGACAACTGGGCGAGCTGGACCGGAGATCACCCCGGCGCGGAAGACGCCGCCGGGGCCGCTGCGGCCGGGTTCGTCCTTCGAATGGTCACTGCAGAACATGAAGGTCAGGCGGCCCGGCACCCCCTGGGTGCCGGGCCGCCCGTCGTTCGGGGGCGTTACTTCACCGCGCCCGCCATCACTCCCGCCACGAACTGCCGCTGGAAGGCGAAGAAGACCGCCAGCGGGATGAGCATCGAGACGAAGGCGCCCGGGCCGAGGATGTCGATGTTGTTGCCGAACTGCCGGACCTGCTGCTGCAGGGCGACCGTGATCGGCGGGTTGCCGCTGTCCGCGAAGATCAGGGCGACCAGCATGTCGTTCCAGACCCACAGGAACTGGAAGATGCCCAGCGAGGCGATGGCCGGGCCGCCCAGCGGCATCACGACGCGCAGGAACAGGCGCAGTTCGCCCGCGCCGTCCAGGCGGGCCGCCTCCAGCAGTTCGCGGGGGATCTCCGCGAAGAAGTTCCGCAGCAGGAAGATCGCGAAGGGGAGACCGAAGGCGGTGTGGAAGAGGACCACGCCCGTGGTGGTCTGGAAGATGCCGATCTCGCCGAAGAGCTTGGCCACCGGGATCAGCGCGACCTGGACCGGGACGACCAGCAGGCCGACCACGATGAGGAACCA
Source organism: Streptomyces sp. AgN23 (assembly GCF_001598115.1). NCBI lineage: Bacteria > Bacillati > Actinomycetota > Actinomycetes > Kitasatosporales > Streptomycetaceae > Streptomyces > Streptomyces sp. AgN23. The sequence continues at coordinate 4,502,343 of NZ_CP007153.1, read as the reverse complement.
CCAGTCGCGGCCGGGGAAGTCCATCCAGGCGAAGGCGTAACCGGCCAGGGCGCCGATCACCACGACCAGCAGCGTCGCCGGGACAGTGATCGCGAGCGTGGTCCACAGCGAGTCGGTGATCTGCTGATTGCCGAGGATCTCGTCATAGCCGCTGAAGGTGAGCTGTCCGGGGTCGGTGAAGACCTTCCACCAGCCCGAGAGGTCCACCTCGGCCGGGTCCCGCAGGGAGGACAGCAGCAGTCCGGCGGTCGGCATCAGCCACAGCAGGCCGATCAGGAGGAGGACGACCCGCATCACCCCGCCGCCGGCGCGGGCCGCGATCCGCGCGACCAGGGACTGCTTCGCCTGTACGACCGTGTCCGCGCTGGTCATCGGCGGCTCTCCCTTCGGATCCGGCGGATGTTGATGAACATGATGGGCAGCACGAGCAACAGCAGCAGCACGGCGATGGCGCTGCCGAGGCCCTGGTTGACGTCGGTGCCGAAGGACGACTGGAAGAGCTGGAGCGCCAGCACATTGGCGTCGTCTTGCGAGGGGCCCGGCGCGATGATGTACACCAGGTCGAAGATCTTCATCACGTTGATCATCAGTGTGACGACGACGACCGAGAGCACCGGCGCCAGCATCGGCACCGTGATCCGCCGGAAGACCTGCCACTCGGTGGCGCCGTCCATCCGCGCGGCCTCCATCAGCTCACGCGGCACCCCCGCGAGCCCTGCCGCGATCAGCACCATCGCGAAACCGGCCCAGATCCAGACGTACGCCCCGATGATGGCCGGGGTGACGATGGACGGGCCGAGCCAGTCCACGCCGTTGTACGGCTGGGCGAAGTTCCAGGCGGGCAGCCGCAGTTGAGCGCCCTCGGCCTTGGCCGGGAGGGTGTACGTACCGTCTGCCGCCGAGGTCGTCCGGGCGACGACCTTGCCGTCCTTGACCGCCTCGATCTTGAGGTCGGCCATCGCCTTCTCGCCCTTGTCGATGGTGCCCTGCTCGCCTCCGCCGCCCCGGGTGAAGTCGAACCAGACGGTGCCGGTCACCTTCCCCGGCTCGGCCTTGGCGGCCTTGGCGTCCTGCGCGTCGCTGATGTCCCCGCGCTTGGCCGCGACCAGCGGCAGCGAGGTGGGGGTGCCGGCGCGGACGGCGTCCTTGGTGGTGAACGAGCCGCCCGACGCCTCGGTCAGCCCGGCGGTGGGACGCGGATGGGCGCCGGGGAACGGCGGAGACTCGCTGAAGGAGTCATGCACGCTCACCCACATGGCGTTGGCCACGCCCTTGTCCGGGTCCTGCTCATAGACCAGCCGGAAGATGATGCCCGCCGCCAGCATCGAGATCGCCATCGGCATGAAGACGACCAGCTTGAAGGCGGTGGCCCAGCGCACCCGCTCGGTGAGCACGGCGAAGATCAGGCCCAGCGCGGTGGAGACGGTGGGGGCCAGGATCAGCCAGATGATGTTGTTCTTGATCGCCGTCTTGGTGGCGTCGTCGGAGAACATCTCCTGGTAGTTGTCCAGGCCGACGAAGCCATTGCCCGAGGCGTCGAAGAAGCTCCGGTAGACGGAGTAGCCGATCGGATAGACGACGAGGGCCCCGAGCAGCACCAGGGCGGGCAGCAGGAACACCGCCGCCAGCCAGGGGCGGGTGCCCATGACGCTTTTCTTCTTTTTGGCGCCCGGACGCTGTGCCGGTGGGGCGGACGATGCCCGGCCAGGTGTGGCCGCGCCGTCCGCTGTCGCGGTCGACATGATGTGGTTCTCCCGGTCGAGTGGTCAGTTCTTGTACGCCTTGGCGGCATCCGCTTCGAGCTGGCGCTGGATGCCTTCGACATTCCCCGGGTTCTTGAGGAAGTCCTGGAGCGCTTTCCATTCGCCCTGGGCCGGCTTGCCACCGAAGGAGGCGGGAGCCTGGTCGGACATGTCGAACCGGAAGTCATTGCCCGCCGCGATCAGCGCTTGTGCGATCTTGCGCATCGAGGCATTGGGATAGGCGCTGAACTTGACGTTTTTGTTCGCCGAGATGAATCCGCCGGACTGGGCCCAGATCGTCCCGGCATCCGGAGAGGCGAGGAAGGTGAGCAGCGCCTGCGCCGCCTTGCTGTTCTTCAGCGCCACGCCGACGTCGCCACCGGTCACCACCGGCGCGTCCGCGCCCACCGCCGGGAACGGGAACACCTTCGCGTCCTGGTCCAGCTCCGCGCCCGCGTCGGCGACGTTGGCGGCGACGAAGTCGGCCTCGAAGACCATGCCCGCGTCCGGCTCCGCCTTGTTGCCGAACGCCTTGGTGACCGAGTCCGGGAACGCGGTCTGGAGCGCGCCGCTCCGGCCGCCCGCGACCAGGCCCTTGGTGCCCCACAGCTCGGCGAGCGTCTCGAGCGCCTTCTTCACCGACGGATCGGTCCACTTGATCTTGTGCTGGGCGAGCTGGTCGTACTTCTCCGGGCCCGCCTGGGAGAGATAGACGTTCTCGAACCAGTCGGTGAGCGTCCAGCCGTCCTGGCCGCCGATCGCGACCGCGTCGGTGCCGGAGTCGGAGATCAACTGGGCCTGCGCCAGGAATTCCTGCCAGGTCTTCGGCACCTTCGCGCCCGCGTAGTCGAACGCGGAGGTGTTGTACCAGAGCAGGGACTTGTTGCTGGTCTTGAAATACACCCCGTAGGGCTTGCCCTCGTACGAGCCGAGGTCCTGCCAGCCCTTGGCGTAGTTCTTGGCCAGCTCGGCACTGGCTTCGGCGCCGAGCGGCTTGGCCCAGCCCTTCTGGGCGAACTCGCGCATCACGCCGACCTGTCCGACCATCGCGACATCCGGCGGGGCGCCACCCGCGACCTTCGAGCCGACGAAGCCCGCCATGTCGTCACCGCTGGGCACGAAGGAGACCTTGGCGCCGGTGCGTTTCTCGAACTCCTTCAGCACCTTGGTGAAGTTCTCTTGTTCGGTGCCCGTCCATACCGCGGTGACCTGGAGTTTCTGCCCCTTGAGATTCGGCAGCTTCACGGTGTTCGGCGGCGGACCGCCGCTCACCGTGTCTCCGTCGTCACCGCCGCAGCCCGCGGCGGTGAGCATGAGTGCTCCCGCCGCCAGCAGGGCCACCGCAGCTCGTGTCGAACGCTTCGCAGGAAGCGATACGTGCATCCCCGTGTTCCCTCCGATGCCGACCGCCCCCGTGCGGCCGTGTCCCGTGCGAGTAGTCCTACGCCCGGTCACCGAACGTGGCAATACTGCGTCCGGCGTTCACTCACGGATCGTGACCGGGCCGTGATGAACGATCGTCAGAGAACGGGGCAGGTGGGTCAGACGGGAGGTTGGGCAGAACGGTTCGGAAAGCCGGTCAGGAACGGCGGGATCGCCCGGGAACGGTCAGGAAACGGGCAGGGCGTGGCCTGCGGTGGGCATTGGCGGCCGGCGGGCGATCAGGGGCGGTCAGATCAGCGCGGGTGCGGTGGGCGCGTCGGCCGACTGCGCGGCGCGCTGCAGCGCACTGGCGAGAAGTGCGAGGTCGGTGGGGCCGTTTCCCAGCTCGCGCAGCGGCCGGCGGGCGGGCGGATCGCCCATCCGCCGCCATTCCAGCGGCACGACGGTGGGCCGCTGCGTGGCGGTGCGCGGTATCCGTCCGGTCACCCGGCCCGCCTGAAACGGGGTCCCTCCGGCGTCCTCCGGGCGGAACAGCCGCCCACGGCCCGGGGCCGGGTCGCCGCCCGGGGCGGCCGCGGCCGTGGCCGCGGGGGTGGGTGTGACCGAGCGTGGCGATGCGGCGGGGGCTGTATCGGGCCGTTCGGCCTCCCCGTGGCGGGCGGGGTGTGCGGGGTTCAGCGGGCGCGGGTCCAGAACGATCCGGAGTCCGGCCCGCTCGACGACCACCGTGTCCGCCGTACGGTCCGGGCGGCCGGACGCCACGACCAGATGCACCCCGAGGCGGGCGCCGTCGCGGGCGATCGCCTCCAGGGCGCGGACGACCGAACCGGCCGCCGGGCGGCCGGGGCTGCCCAGGGCCGGGGCCACCAGCGCGTCGAAGTCGTCGACGAGCACGACGAGACGGGGGAGGAAGGGGCGGGAGCGGCTTGCTGCCGCGTCCGCGGTGCGCCGAGTGCGCAGATTGAGCGTGTGGAGGGTGTCGCTGGGCGGCGGGTCGATATCGCCGGGCGGGCGGGGCGCGACGACGCGGGCCGAACCGGCGCCGGGCGCGCCAGGGGTGCCGCCCGGGTCGGCGGCGCCGTCACTCCGGCCGTCGCCCTCGCCATCGCCGTGGTGGGGCCGGGCGTGCCAGGCGGGGAAGTCCAGCCGGTCCAGCAACTCGGCGCGGCGCTTGAGCTCCGAGCTGAGTGCCTGCGCGAACTCCCGCATCCGTACCGGGTCGGTGGCCGCCAGATGCGTCGAGACATGCGGCAGATCCGTGCACACCCGCAGCCCCTCGCCCGCTCCGGCCCCGGCGCCGGCTCCGTCGATGAGAATGAGCTCTAGGCGGTCCGGCCGTTCGGCGGCCGCGAGCGACGCGGCGAACGAGCGCAGCAGCTCCGTCTTACCGGTGCCCGCCGTGCCGTCGATCAGCGCGTGCGGACCGTCGGCGGCCAGATCGACCGCGAGCGCGCCGCGCGGCCCGGCGCCGAGCACCGCCAGCGCCCGGCCGCCCGCCGGGACCTCGTCCGCCGCGGCGGCCCAACGGGCCAGCAGCGACGCGGGCGTGGCCCGCGCCAGGCCCAACTCGTCCAGCAGCCGCGCCGAGTCCGGCAGCGGAACGGCCGGCGGGCCATCGGGGCCGCCGAACGCGCCGCCCTGCGCGGAGGCGGCCGGGCGCAGGGGCGCGAGCGCCCGCGCGAACCGCTCGGCCCACGCCGCCGACACGGCGTCCACGGTGACGGTCGTGGTGGCGCCGGTGGCGCCGGTGATCCCGGAGACGCCAGTGACCCCGGCGATGCCGGACGTGGCTCCGTCCCCGTCCGCATGGACGATCTGCAGCCCCGTGGCCACGTCGCCGCTCAGCACGGCCGCCACCCCGGAGGCCGCGAAGGCCGCGGACGCGGCACACGCGGCCTCGTAGCTCATCGGCAGCGGGGACAAGGGCGACGCGGCGGGCGCCTCGGTCAGGCAGAGCAGATGGATCCCGGCCGCCGAGCCGCTCACCGCCAGCCGGGCGAGCGTGTCGTGCAGCGCGGCCGGACCGGGGGCGCCGTCCACGACCACCACGGTGCGCGGCCCGACGTGGCGCGCCGCCGCGGCCGCCGCGGCGGCGGGGGAGGCGCTCGCCCAGCCGGGGCCCAGCGGCCCGTCCTCCAGCCGCCGGGTCAGCTCGTCCGTACGGGCCGTGGCCTGTTCGCCGTCATACGCGAGCAGCAGGCGGCAGTCCTGGCCGCGCATCGGCTGGAGCTGGGGCAGCCAGCCGAGCCACGACCACTCCGCGAGTCGTTCCTCGCCGCTGATCAGCACGATCTCCAGCGCGGCCGGTGAGTGCAGGGCCGCCAACTGCGCCACGACGGACCGGGCGAGCCCCGCCACCCGCGCCCGTGGCCCCGCCAGCCCCAGCGAGCCGCACTGCCGCAGATCGACGGTCACGGGCGCGGCGACGAGCAGCCCGCCGTCGGCCGCCAGCTGGTCGGCCGAGCCGAGACGCACGGTGAGCGCGTCCGGATGTCCTTGGGTGCGCTCCCACAACCGGGAGCCGGGCCCCAACGCCGTCATCAACACGGTGGCCGGATCCGGCCACCGCCGCTGCAGCACCTCTGCCTCCGCGGCCGCCCGCTCCGCCGCGCCCCGCCCGCCCCCGTCCTCCCGCGCCCCGCCCCGCTCGGCCGCCTTCCCCCCGGCCAACTGCCGCACCCAGGCCCCTATCCCGCGCCGCCGCGCCTGCGCCCCCGGCGCGTCCAGCGCATAGGCCCCGGCATGCGTACGGTCGCCCGTCCCCCGCCGCCCGGCGCCGCCGGCCCCGGAGCCCCCGGCCCGCGGCCGCCCGGTGTCGGCCGAGCGGTCGCCCGGGTCGCGTCCGCCGTGCGGCCCGGCGCCCGGCCGGCCGCCGGGGTAGGGGCTGCGCTGTCCGGAAGCGGCTGATGGGCCGTCATGCAGCGCTCCCTGGTGGCCCGCGTCGGCGGGCTGTCCGCCGGTGGCGGAGGGTCCCTCGTCGTACGGCTGCCCGCCGCGCCGGGGGGCGCTGTGACCCGTGCCCGGACCCGGCTGCCGCCCGGAGTCGGCGTCACCGTCGTGGTGGCGGCTGTGATCTGCGTCCGCGCCGCCGTAGGGCGAGCCGCCGGGGCTCGCGTCGGCGGGCTGGTTGCCGACGGACCAGGGCCGCTGGGGGCGTCGGCCGCCTCCGTCCGTGTCGCCGCGCCCTTGGCCGTACGGCTGCCCGCCGCCCGGGGCGGCGCCGTAACCCGCGTCGCCATCGCCCTGCCGACCGCGGCCCGCGCCCGCGCCCGCACCGCCGTACGGCGAGTCGCCGTAACCCGCGTCGCCGGGAGCCGCGCCGTGGCCTGTGCGGCGAGGGTCGGCCGGGCGGTCGGCCGGGCGGTCGGCCGGGCCGTGCCCGCCGCGCGGCACCGGCCGGCCGCCGGGGTACGCACGCTCGGGGGCTTCGCCGCGCGGCCCCGGCCGGCCGCCGGGGTACGCACGCTCGGGGGCTTCGCCGCGCCCTTGACCGTACGGCTGCCCGCCGCTGCCGCCCGCGCCGGGCCGGTCCTGGGCGGGCCGCTCGGGCTGCCCCGCCGGGCCGTGTCCGGCGGCTCCTGGTCGGGGGACGCGCTCGCCGCGTCGGGTGGGGGCGGTGGACGGGTCGTCGTACGGCTGGTCGGCGGGGGTCGGGGGGCCCTGCGGGCCCCGGCCGCGTCCGCCCGTTTCGCCGCGTCCTTCGCCACGCGGCCGCTCACCCCGTCGACCGGCGCCCGCGGCGCCGTAAGGAGAGCCGCCCGGGTTCACCGAGCCGTCGCCGGCCGGCCGGCGGTCAGCCCGCCCGTCCTGGTCCTCGTGGCCGGACCCGCGACCGCCTGCCCCGCCTCGGGCTCCGCCGACGGCCCCCTCGCCGGGGTGCCATCCGTCGTTCCGGTGGCCGTGGCCGCCCGTGCCGCCCTGGGTCCCGGCGCCTGTGTCGTGGGCTCCGGCGGCTCCCGAGCCGGGGCCCCGGCTGTCGTCGTTCCGGTGGCCTTGGCCGCCTGCCCCGCCCCGGGTCCCGGCGCCCGTGTCGTGGGCTCCGGCGGCTCCCGAGCCGGGGCCCCGGCTGTCGTCGTTCCGGTGGCCTTGGCCGCCTGCCCCGCCCCGGGTCCCGGCGCCTGTGTCGTGGGCTCCGGCGGCTCCCGAGTCGCGCCCCCCGGCGGTCCCCGTGCCCGGGCCCCAGCCCTCCTCGCCCCCGCGGGGGTCCCGCGCCCCGGTGCCCGCGCCCTCCCCGCGCGCGCCGGACGCCGCGTGAGGCTCGTCACCGGGCCGGGTGACCCGCGTCCAGCCGGTGCCCGGGCGGTGGTCCGGGGGCGTCCAGGTGCCCTCGGCGGAGCGGGTGGGGGCGGACTGGGGGGCGCCGGTCCAGGGGCCCTCCGCGTGGGTGGGGTGGTCACCGGCGGGCGTGACGCGGAGGTGGCCCTCCCCGTCCGCGTGGACCGGAAGGCGCGAGGGGGCCGACGGGAACGCGGAATCCGCGGAGGGGACGCGCAGCCGCAGGGCGGACTCGCCGATCCGCAGCAGCGCCCCCGGCTCCAGCGGCACCGGATGGGTGCCCACGGGGACGCCGTCGGCGGCGGTGCCGTTGGTCGAGCCGAGGTCGGCGATGGTCACGCGGCCGTCCTCGGCGACCGTGACCGCGCAGTGCAGCCGGGAGACGTCGGGGTCGTCCAGCGGAACGTCCGCGTCGGCGGAGCGGCCGATGCGGACCTGGCCGCCGTGGAGCAGATGGACGCCGCCCGCGTCGGGCCCCGCGACCACGTCCAGATGGACCGTGGCGTCGGCCACGGCGGTCTCGGGGAGGCCGGGATAGCCGGGGTAGTGGCCGGAGTCGGGGTCGGCCGGGGTGTGCAGGGAGAGCACCGCGCCGTCCACCAGCGGCGGCTCGCCCAGCGCGCAGCGCTGCGGGTCCAGCCGCTCACCGCCCGCGTACAGCACCACCGCGCCGCCGCCACTGCCGCCGCCCCCCGCCTCGTACCCGGCCGCGGCGACCGCGTCGGCGAGCCCGCTGGCCACCGAGGCGAGGGCCGTGCCGACAGGGGCGGTGACCAGCACGTCCACCGCGCCCATAAGGGCATGCGGCGCGGACGCGGGCGCAGGATGGTGGCCGGAACGGCCCGGGTGGGCGCTGCGCGGCCCGAGGACGGTCAGCCGAATCTGCATCGCCGTCAACGGTCCCTTCTGTCCGGGGGGCCGGGCAGGGGTGCCGACCCCCACCACCGCCCCCAGGCCCTTCGGCACGTACAGGTCCGTACGGGGTCGTACGGGTCACGGAGCGTGAGCCCCCAACCGCTCGGCGCTCCGTGCTGCCTGCATCCTCGCACCTGCCACCGACACTTCGCCCGCCGCCCGGCGCCACATGATCTTGATTGGTCGGCTAGTCGGCCGAAACTGGCTGATTGCGACCGGAACGGCCGCCCTTGAGACGCCCGGCGGTGCCGGATCGAGCGGCGATCGAGCGGCCTGGACCAACACTGGCAACCATCTGTCCGGATCACACGTCTTCCCCCGCGCCGGACCCTCGTGTGGTGATCGGATAGGGCTCACCGTGCGTCGCCATTACAGTGGTGCGGACGAGCACCACATGCAGACCGTCAAGCAGACCGTCCAGCAGAGCAGCAAGTAGAGCAGTCCAGCAGAGCAGTAAGCAGACCATCGCAGACCACCGATGTAAGACCACGATCAGGGAGCGCATGACGTGCGGCCGGTAGGCAGCAAGTACCTGCTCGAGGAGCCGCTCGGGCGCGGAGCCACGGGCACCGTGTGGCGGGCCAGCCAGCGGGAGGCGGCGGGGGCCGAGGCCGCCGTGGCCGGGCAGCCCGGCGAGACCGTCGCGATCAAGGTCCTCAAGGAGGAGCTCGCGAACGACGCGGACATCGTCATGCGCTTTCTCCGCGAGCGCTCGGTGCTGCTGCGGCTCACCCACCCCAATATCGTCCGCACCCGTGACCTGGTGGTCGAGGGTGATCTGCTGGCCCTGGTCATGGACCTGATCGACGGCCCGGATCTGCACAAATACCTGCGCAGCAACGGCCCGTTCACCCCCGTCGCCGCATCCCTCCTCACCGCCCAGATCGCGGACGCGCTCGCCGCCAGCCACGCCGACGGCGTCGTGCACCGCGACCTCAAGCCCGCCAACGTGCTGCTCGCGGGCACCGGTGAGGGCCAGGAGATGCACCCGATGCTGACCGACTTCGGCATCGCGCGCCTGGCCGACTCGCCCGGCCTCACCCGCACCCAGGAGTTCGTCGGCACCCCCGCCTATGTGGCGCCGGAGTCCGCCGAGGGCCGTCCGCAGACCTCCGCGGTGGACATCTACGGCGCGGGCATCATGCTCTACGAGCTGGTCACCGGCCGTCCGCCGTTCGCCGGCAACACCGCCCTCGAGGTCCTCCACCGCCACCTCAGCGAGGAGCCGCGCCGCCCCTCGACCGTGCCCGAGCCGCTGTGGACCGTCATAGAGCGCTGTCTGCGCAAGCGGCCCGAGGAGCGCCCCAGCGCCGAGAGCCTGGCCCGTGCGTTGCGCGTGGTCGCCGCCGGTGTCGGGGTGCACGCCTCCGCCGCGCAGGCCGAGGCGGCGCTCGGTGTCGCCGCGCTGCTCGCCCCGGACCCGGCGCCCGCGCCGGTCCCGGACACCGCGCCCGCGGACTCGGCCGACCCGACCCAGGTGCTCCCGAACGCACCGGGGGGCACCCCCTCGTACGACCCGGCCGCGGCCACCAATGTGATGCCGACCACCGGGGCGAACGCCGGGGGCAATGCCGACCCCACCCAGGTGCTGCCGAGCGGCTCCGGACCGGCCGGAGGTGCCGACCCGACGCGTGCCATGCCGCCCGTGCCGCCGGGCCAGGACGATCCGCACCCCTGGCAGAACCAGCTGCGCGCGGCCCGCGACCGCAATGAGCAGACCCAGGTCCAGTACCTCGACCCGAGCCAGGACCCGCTGCGCCGCCGCCCGCACCGCGCCGCGCCCCAGCAGCCGTATCAGCAGCAGCAATACCAGCAGCCGCAGCAGTATCAGCAGCCCCAGCAGCAGCCTCAGCAGCCGCCCCAGCGCCGGCGGGGCCGCCAGCAGCCGCCGCCGTACGCCCAGCAGCAGCCGCAGCAGTACGCCCCGGCGCCGCACCACCCCCAGCAGCCCCAGCCGCAGCGCTACGCCCCGCCGCCGCAGCAGCCGGAGCCGCGCGGGGAGCCCCGGCAGCGCGGTTCCAGCCCCAACCGGATGAAGATCCCGGGTCTGGGGTGCCTCAAGGGCTGTCTGTTCGTGATCGTGGTCCTGGTCATCGGCTCCTGGCTGATCTGGGAGCTGACCCCGCTCAAGGACTGGATCGCCGAGGGGCAGAGCTACTGGGACGCGGTCACCGGCTGGGCCCAGGACGTCCAGAAGTGGATCGAGGACCTCGGCGGTCCCGGCAGCTGATCCGCCCCCGGTCCCGGGCCGACTCTCGGCCCGATCCTCGCCTCCCCACCTCCGACTCCGGTGATTTGTCGACATCCGAAGGGTGTTTTCCGCCGCAGAAGTGACAGTTGGCGTTGTCTGGTGCACCCAACGCGCCAGTAGCCGCGTAGCTTTGTCGCCAACGTGCCCCCCTTGTCGGAGGATTCGGAGCAGTCTTGTCACGGAAGATCGGCAGTCGGTACACCGCGCACCAGCTCCTGGGGCGCGGCAGCGCCGGCACGGTGTGGCTGGGCGAGGGACCCGAGGGCCCCGTCGCCATCAAGCTCCTGCGCGAGGACCTCTCCTCCGACCAGGAGCTCGTGGAGCGCTTCGTCCAGGAGCGCACCGTGCTGCTCGGCCTCGACCACCCCCGGGTGGTCGGGGTGCGCGACCTGGTGGTCGACGGCAATGACCTCGCGCTGGTCATGGACCTGATCCGCGGTACGGATCTGCGCACCCGCCTCGACCGCGAGCGCCGGCTCGCCCCCGAGGCCGCCGTCGCGATCGCGGTCGACGTCGCCGACGCGCTGTCCGCCGCGCACGCCGCCGGGGTCGTCCACCGCGACGTCAAGCCGGAGAACGTACTGCTGGACATGGGGGGCCCGCTCGGCCCCGGCGGTGCGCACCCCGCCCTGCTCACCGACTTCGGCATCGCCCGCCTGGTGGACGAGCCGACCCCGATCCGCGCCCAGCCGGCCCGCGACCGGGCCTCCTCCCAGGGCCGCTCGCCGAACCCGCGCAGCGTGATCGGCACCCCGGACTATCTGGCTCCCGAGATCGTCGAGGGGCTGCCGCCCCGGGCCAGCGTGGATGTGTACGCCCTCGCGACGGTGCTCTACGAGATGCTGGCCGGCTTCACGCCCTTCGGCGGCGGCCATCCGGGCGCGATCCTGCGCCGCCATGTGACCGAGACCGTGGCGCCGCTGCCCGGGATCCCCGACGAGCTGTGGCAGCTCCTCCTCCAGTGCCTGGCCAAGGCGCCCGCCTCCCGGCTGCGCGCCTCCGAGCTGGCCACCCGGCTGCGCGAGCTGCTGCCCAGCCTGGCCGGATATCCGCCGCTGGACATCGACGAGCCCGATGAGCAGCAGGAGGGCGAGCAGCGGGAGGGCGCGGAGGCGGAGACTCCGCACCGCGGCGTCTCCGCGCCCGCCGGGCCCGGCTCCGGCCCCGTACACACGACCTCGCGGCGGCGCGGCGCGGTGCCCCTGGTCCCCGGCGCGGTGCCGGACTCCAGCCGCGAGACCCACACCAGCATGCGGGTGCCCAGCGCGGACGAGCTCGCGGGCGGCGCCCATGGCACCGCCCGCGCTCCCCGGGTGCACGGCCAGCGCCGGGCGGGCTCGGCCCGTAACCCCGCGGTCGCGGGCGCGCTGCGCCGCCGCCGGCTCAAGGTGGCCGTGATCACGCTGGCCGCCCTGGTCGCGGTGGGGATCGGCGGCTGGCTGGTGGCGGGCGGCGACGACGGCGGCGATCCGCCCAAGGGCGGCGAGCACTCCGCCTCCCAGGACCCCGGTACGCCATGACCGGGGACGGTCAGTCTTCGGTAGCGGTTACGCTGGTCCCGTGGCAGTCGTCGATGTATCCGAAGAGCTGAAGTCCCTCTCCTCGACCATGGGGTCGATCGAGGCCGTCCTGGACCTCGACAAGATGAGGGCCGACATCGCCGTGCTCGAGGAGCAGGCGGCGGCCCCGTCCCTGTGGGACGACCCGGAGAACGCGCAGAAGGTCACCAGCAAGCTCTCCTATCTCCAGGGGCACCTGCGCCGGGCCGAGGAGCTGCGCGGCCGGATCGACGATCTCGAGGTGCTGTTCGAACTCGCCGACGACGAGGGCGACGCGGACGCCCGCGCCGAGGCCGAGGCCGAGCTGGAGGCCGTGCGCAAGGCGGTCGACGAGATGGAGGTGCGCACCCTCCTGTCCGGCGAGTACGACTCCCGTGAGGCGGTCGTGAACATCCGCGCCGAGGCGGGCGGGGTGGACGCCGCCGACTTCGCCGAGCAGCTCCAGCGGATGTATCTGCGCTGGGCCGAGCGCCACGGCTACAAGACCGAGATCTACGAGACGTCGTACGCGGAGGAGGCCGGCATCAAGTCGACCACCTTCGCCGTGCAGATCCCGTACGCCTACGGGACGCTCTCGGTCGAGCAGGGCACCCACCGCCTGGTGCGGATCTCGCCGTTCGACAACCAGGGCCGCCGCCAGACCTCCTTCGCGGGCGTCGAGGTGCTGCCGGTCGTCGAGCAGACCGACCACATCGAGATCGACGAGTCCGAGCTGCGGGTGGATGTCTACCGCTCCTCGGGCCCCGGCGGCCAGGGCGTCAACACCACCGACTCCGCGGTGCGGTTGACCCACATCCCCACCGGCATCGTCGTCTCCTGTCAGAACGAGCGCTCGCAGATCCAGAACAAGGCGACCGCGATGAACGTCCTCCAGGCCAAGCTGCTCGAGCGGCGCCGCCAGGAGGAGCAGGCCAAGATGGACGCGCTCAAGGGCGACGGCGGCAATTCCTGGGGCAACCAGATGCGTTCGTACGTCCTGCACCCGTACCAGATGGTCAAGGACCTGCGCACCGAGTTCGAGGTCGGCAATCCGCAGGCGGTGCTCGACGGTGAGCTCGACGGCTTCCTGGAGGCCGGGATCCGCTGGCGCAAGCAGCAGGAGCAGGGGAAGTAACCTTCCCGCTTCGCCCCCAACCGGCCCCGTACACCGCGGTTTTGGTCACAGTCCTGTACCCATGCATGCCACATCCGCTTCCATAGTGGACATCTCGCATGCAATGGCCTTGACGATGATCTGAAAACTGGGAAGGCTGACGCGCGGCATGCGTATGACTGGGGCGCGTGTGAACGGGGGCCGGCGGACCGCCTCAGAGGGATGGGGACCGCGGAGAATGCGACACCCCGAGCCGTTGCCCCGTGCATAGCTGCTCCATTGACGAGTACAGCTACTGGGGGTAGCAGGCAGATGACGAAGAAGACGCGGCTGCGCGTTGCGCGCATAGCTGCCGGTGCGGTGATCGCCGCCGGCGCATCGCTCACCGCCGCCGGCGCCGCATCGGCCGTTGGTGTGGATGTCGGTATCGGTGGTGTGAACGTTTCCGCCAACGCGGACGAGAAGGGCCTGGACGTCGGTGTCGGCATCGGCAACGGCCACGGCAAGCCGACCGACGAACCGACCGACGAGCCGACCTCGATCCCGACGGGCGAGCCGACCGACGAGCCGACCGACCCGCCGACCGACGACCCGACTCAGCCGCCCACGGGCGAGCCGACCGGTGAGCCGACTCAGCCGCCCACGGGCGAGCCGACCGGTGAGCCGACGGATGAGCCCACTCAGCCGCCGACCGGTAAGCCCACTGACGAGCCGACCGACGAGCCCACCGCCGGGCCGAGCTCGCCCGGCCAGGGTGGCGGCAGCGGTGGTGGCGACGAGAGCACCTGCACGGTGGACCTCGACAGCACCAACTGCGACGACAACACCGGCACCGACAACGTCGGCTCCAAGCCGGTGGAGCAGGGCAAGGCCAAGGAGCAGCTGGCCGAGACCGGTTCCTCCGAGACCACGTTCCTGCTGGTCGGCGCCGCCACGATGATCGCCGGCGGTATCGGCTTCCGCTTTGTGCCGCGTCTGGTGAACCGCAACAACGTCGCCTGATCGCGCGCTCCACGCACGGTAAGGGGCCCGGAGCTCTCCAGAGCTCCGGGCCCCTTGTGCGTTCAGAGGGTGTGCGACTTATGCGTTCCGGGGGGGCACACCCGAGGTACAGACCGCGTAACGCTCCGTTATGCCGTCGCCATCTCATGTGCGAGCACGGCCACCGCGATGAGCGCCACCAGCAGCGCTATCAGCGCGGCCGGCGTCAGCCCACCGAAGATGCCGTCCTGCTGCAGACGCTCCCTGCTGGCCCGGCAGACCGGGCAGCGGCCCTCGCTGACGGGGCTCGCGCAGTTGGCGCAGACGAGCCTGTCGTACGTCATGCGCTTTCTCCTCCCGCGCGGCGGTGCCGCAGTAGACACGGGACCAACGCCCAGCGAAATGGGTTTGTTCCCCTTCCACTGTGCCAGCTTCCGTCCGGTTCGGCGCGCCCCGCACGATTCCGTGCCGCATCCGTACCGGTTTCGTGGCCGTTTCAGCCGCCACGACAGGCGGTTTGTCAACCGTTTGACCCCAATAGTGCAGTGAAGAAACCCACCCACGCCGGACGGCGGACTGCGCGCCCGTGCGCGCTTCGCGTATGGTCACGCTCACCGACGGGAGCCGCTTCGGCTGCAGCCCGTACCGCTACCCAGGTCACCGTGGTGCTCCAGTGATCCGATTCGACAACGTATCCAAGACATACCCCAAGCAGAACCGTCCCGCACTCCGGGATGTCTCGCTCGAGATCGAGAAGGGCGAGTTCGTCTTCCTCGTGGGCTCCTCGGGGTCGGGGAAGTCCACTTTCCTCCGGCTGCTCCTCCGTGAGGAGCGCGCCAGCCATGGCGCGGTCCATGTGCTGGGCAAGGATCTCGCGCGGCTGTCCAACTGGAAGGTGCCGCAGATGCGCCGCCAGTTGGGGACCGTCTTCCAGGATTTCCGGCTGCTCCCCAACAAGACGGTGGGGGAGAATGTCGCCTTCGCGCTCGAGGTGATCGGCAAGCCGCGCACCGCCATTCGGAAAACCGTCCCCGAGGTGCTCGATCTGGTGGGACTGGGCGGTAAAGACGGCCGTATGCCCGGCGAGCTCTCCGGTGGTGAACAGCAGCGGGTGGCCATCGCCCGCGCGTTCGTCAACCGTCCGATGCTGCTGATCGCCGACGAGCCGACGGGAAACCTGGACCCGCAGACGTCCGTCGGCATCATGAAGCTGCTGGACCGGATCAACCGGACCGGCACCACTGTCGTCATGGCGACACACGACCAGCAGATCGTGGACCAGATGCGCAAGCGCGTGATCGAACTTGAGAAGGGCCGCCTCGTCCGCGACCAGTCCCGCGGCGTCTACGGCTACCAGCACTGAAAGGACGCCATGCGCGCCCAGTTCGTCCTGTCGGAGATCGGCGTCGGTCTCCGCCGCAATCTCACGATGACCTTCGCGGTCATCGTCTCCGTCGCCCTCTCGCTCGCCCTGTTCGGCGGGTCCCTGCTCATGCGCGAGCAGGTGAGCACGATGAAGGGCTACTGGTACGACAAGGTCAACGTCTCGATCTTCCTCTGCAACAAGAACGACAAGGAGACCTCGGCCAACTGCGCCAAGGGCGCGGTCACCGAGGCGCAGAAGCAGGAGATCGAGTCCGAGCTCAAGCAGATGAACATCGTCGAGTCGGTGCACTTCGAGACCAGTGAGGAGGCGTACAAGCACTACAAGGAGCAGTTCGGCGACTCGCCGCTGGCCGACTCCCTGACCCCGGACCAGATGCAGGAGTCCTTCCGTATCAAGCTGAAGGACCCCGAGCGCTATGACGTCATCTCCACGGCCTTCGCCGCGCGGCCCGGGGTGCAGGAGGTCCAGGACCAGAAGGCCCTGGTCGACGACTTGTTCAATCTGCTCAACGGCATGAACTTCGCGGCGCTCGGCGTGATGACGCTGATGCTGATCGTCGCGCTGATGCTGATCGTCAACACGGTGCGGGTGTCGGCGTTCAGCCGCCGCCGGGAGACCGGGATCATGCGGCTGGTCGGCGCGTCCAGCTTCTATATCCAGATGCCGTTCATCATGGAGGCCGCCATCGCGGGGCTGCTGGGCGCGGGCTTCGCCTGCGTACTGCTGGTGAGCGGACAGTACTTCCTGGTCAACAACTGGCTGGTGGACAAGATCGATGTGATCAACTTCATCGGCTGGGACGCGGTGCTCGCCAAGCTGCCGCTGGTGCTCGCCATTGGCCTGCTCATGCCCGCGCTCGCGGCGTTCTTCGCGCTACGCAAGTACCTCAAGGTGTGACATTCGCCTAGGGTGCCGTACCGGACAACCCCCGGTACGGCGCCTGTTGGTGCCCTACACTCACCGGCATGTCGGGCCCGTGTTTGTTCGTCCAGCCCCGCCGCATTCGCCGCGGGGCCGCGCTGACATTGGTCTTCGTGAGCGTGCTCGCCACCGGGGCGGCCGTCGGTTCCTGGGGCGCCGAGCCCGGACCGCGCCAGGACCCCCAGCCCGCCGGGATGCCCGCTCGTGCTTATGCCGGCGCGGTCGAGAGCGACCAGGTCAAGGCGGCCGCGGCCGCGGCACAGGAGGACGGGAAGTCCGGTTCGAAGGCCGCCCGCGAGGTGGTCAGCCGCAGCGGAGACCGGTGGGGCGCGGTCTACAGCGCCCGTGAGTACGAGGGCTTCCGCCAGAAGCTCGACGGTGCGTACGTCGGCGTCGGGATCTCCGCCCACCGGGACGCCCAGGGGCGGATCGCGGTCGAGCGCGTCGAGCCCGGCAGCCCCGCCCAGAAGGCCGGGATCCGGGCCGGCGACCGGCTGCGCACGGTCGACGGCAAGAACGTGACCGGGCGGCCCGTCACCGAGGTCGTGGCCCTGCTGCGCGGCCCGGCCGACGGCTCCCCGGGCACCCGGGTGGAGCTCGGGCTGCGGCGTGGCGGACAGAAGTGGACGCAAGAGCTCCGCCGGGCCCGGCTGACCACCGACCCGGTGACCGTCGACCGGCTCAGCGGCTACGACGCCCATAGACCCGGCGCCGTCCGGATCAAGGTCGACTCGTTCACCAAGGGCACCGGCGAGCGGATCCGGCGGGCGGTGCGCTCCACCCCCCGGGGCGACGGCATCCTGCTCGACCTGCGGGGCAACTCCGGCGGGCTGGTCTCCGAGGCCGTCACCGCCGCCTCCTCGCTGCTCGACGGCGGCCTGGTCGCCACCTATGACGTCCGTGGTGACCAGCGAGTTCTCGACGCGCGGCCGGGCGGCGACACCGACAGCCCGCTGGTGGTGCTGGTCGACGGCGGCACCATGAGCGCCGCCGAGCTGCTCACCGGCGCGCTGCAGGACCGCGGCCGCGCCGTGGTCGTGGGCTCCCGCACCTTCGGCAAGGGCTCGGTGCAGATGCCGAGCGAACTGCCCGACGGCTCGGTCGCCGAGCTCACCGTGGGCCACTACCGGACCCCGGCCGGGCGTAACGTCGACGGCGAGGGCATCGACCCGGACCTGAGGGTCAAGGGCGACGACGGCCCGTCGGCCGAGGCGCGGGCGCGCACGGTATTGAGTGGCCTCGGGGGTGGGTCCTAGTGCGAGAATGGCCTCGCTATGGCTAAAGAGACGGGTCGCAAGCTGATCGCGCAGAACAAGAAGGCGCGGCACGACTATCACATCATGGATACGTACGAGTGCGGTCTGGTGCTGACCGGGACCGAGGTGAAGTCGCTGCGCCAGGGGCGTGCCTCGCTCGTGGACGGCTTCGCCCAGCTCGACGGCGGCGAGGCATGGCTGCACAACGTGCACATCCCCGAGTACAGCCAGGGGACGTGGACCAACCACTCGGCGCGCCGCCGGCGGAAGCTGCTGCTGCACCGGGCGGAGATCGACAAGCTGATCGGCAAGACGCAGGAGACCGGGCACACCCTGGTGCCGCTGGCCCTGTACTTCAAGGACGGCCGGGCCAAGGTCGAGATCGCGCTGGCGAAGGGTAAGAAGGAGTACGACAAGCGTCAGACGCTCCGCGAGCGGCAGGACCGCCGGGAGTCCGAGCGGGCGATGTCCGCGGCGCGGCGGCGGCAGCGGGCCTGAGCAGCCGGGCGGGTCTGAGCAGCCCAGTGGGTCTGAGCAGCCCAGTGGGCCTGACCAGCCGGGCACGCGCCCCGGGCGACGGGAATGATGTGGCCCCGTCGCGCGTTGTTCACCTATGATGGCGTTGTGCCCCTCCGAGGGCGCGGCACCACCATTCGAGCAGTACCTAATTCAATAGTGGCCACATGGGGATGATCGGTTTCGACAGCGGCTGTTGAAGCAGGAGAAGCGAGCCGAGGAAGCGGCAATGATCTCGTTAACCATATGTCGCAACCAATAATCGCCAACACCAAGCGCGATTCCTTCGCCCTCGCTGCCTAAGTAGCGACTTGCGAAGTGTCAGCCCGGGGCTGTTCCCGACCCGGATCCTGGCATCAGCTAGGGAACTAAACCACTAAGCCCGGTCACGGGGCGTAGTGGGAAATCAAACAGTGACTGAGCCCGTCGGAGACTTGTCCGCGTGATCTCCGGGGCCGAGAAAATCACAGCGGACTGCGCTCGGAGAAGTCCTGATTCCACACCGGTGGACGCGGGTTCGATTCCCGCCATCTCCACTCATCCCATGTACGACGAGGGCCCCGCCATCCGGCGGGGCCCTCGTCGTGTTTCGGTGCTCATCGGTGTTCGGACGAGGCCGGCGATCGAGCGGCTTCCGAGAACAGGCTGATGACCCCGGCGGGGGCGTTGGCGCCGAAGATGAAGTCGATGGTGCGGTGGGCGGCGGCAGCCGCCTTCCGGCTCCGGGGGAACATTCTGCTCTCGTAGTCGGCGAGGGCCTGCTCGATGTCGTCGGGGTGGGTCGCTATCGCCATACCGAGTTCGGCGCCGTCGAGCATCGCGAGATTGGCTCCGTCTCCTCCGGGGACGGTCGCGTGTGCCGCGTCGCCGAGGAGTGTGACGCCGGGGACCCGGTCCCAGCGGTGGTCGTCCGGCAGCTCGTAGATGCTGCGCAGGACGGGTGCGGACTCGCCGTCGGTGATCAAGGCCAGCAGTTCCGGTGCCCAGCCGTCGAACTCCGCCGCCACCCGTGCCTTCGCCGTCGGGGCGTCGGTGAAGTCGATCGCATCGAACCACTCCACGGGACGGTGCAGCACGACGTAGGTGTGGACGACGTCACCGGCTTCACGGTGGGCGAGGAATCCTTTGCCCGGGACGAGGGCGTACAGGGCGCCGGTCCCGACGAGACCGGCCACGCGCGGGTGGGCCGTGTCGACGTCGTGAAGGGAGGTGTCGACGTAGCTCATGCCCGAGTACACCGGCCGTGCGTCCGACAGGAGCGCCCGGACCCTGGACCAGACCCCGTCGGCGCCCACGAGGACCTCGGACACGGCCGACGAGCCATCCACGAACGACACCTGGTGTCGTCCGTCTCCGATGGGGGTCGCCGAGACGAGCTTCTTGTCCCATCGCACCGTGCCGGGCGGCAGTGATGTGAGCAGGATCCGACGGATGTCACCGCGCAGTGTTTCCGGCCGCGCCAGGGAGCCGTCGTCCGGCCGGTCGACGACCACGCGTCCCTGCTCGTCGACGACACGTCGTGCGCCGCCGCCCCGGTGGATGATCGAGCGGTACTCCTCGGTGAGCCCGGCCATCTCCAGGGCGAGCTGGCCGTCCTCTTCGTGGAGGTCGAGCTGTCCTCCCTGGGTGCGGACGCCTGCGGACTTCTCCGCCTCGTAGACGGTGGCGGGGATGTTGTGGAGGTGCAGGATCCGGGCGAGCGTGAGTCCGCCGAGCCCGGCGCCGATGATCGAGACCGAGGTCGTCATGGTGATTCCTTTCGCGTTGGCTCGCCCGTCAACCTAGACGAACATTGTTCTATTGACGACCATTGTTCGTCAACGGATAGAGTGGCGTCGTGGCAGGACGACGGGCAGCGCGTGACGCAATCTCCCGGGATCAGTGGGCGGCGCTGATCTCGGCCAAGAACGCCGCATCGGAAACCGGAGCGCGCCGGGCGGCCGGCCGGGAGAAGACCCCCATCACGGTGGAGCGCATCATCGACGCCGCTCTCCAGGCCGTCGAGGCGGGCGGCTTCGAGGACCTGACGATGCGCATGGTCGCGACGAGGCTGGGGACCGGCCCCGCGTCGTTGTACGCGCACGTGCGCAACCGGGCGGACCTCGGTGACCTGCTCATCGGCAGGCTGTGCTCCCAGGTCGCTCTCCCCGCACCGGACCCCGCGTGCTGGCGGGACCAGTTCATGGACGTGTGCGCACAGCTCCGCGATCAGTTTCTGCGCTACCCCGGTATCGCGCAGGCCGCTCTCACGGTGGTGCCCGCCGATCTGGCGACTCTGCGGGTCGGCGAGGGGATGCTCGCGATCCTGCTCGCCAGTGGCGCGCCCGCCCGACAGGCGGCGTGGACCAGCGACGCGGCCTTCCTCTACATCACGGGCTACTGCCTGGAGGCATCCATGGCCCGGCGGCAGAGTGAGGACGCCGACGGCCGGGTGATCGACCGCGCCGAGATCGAGGAGCGGCTTCGGATGCTGCCGCCCGACCTGTTCCCCCATACCGTCGCCCATGCCCGGGAGCTCACCTCAGGCACCGGACACGACCGGTTCACCTTCACCCTCACCCTGCTGCTGCAGGGGCTGGTCCCGCCACGGCCGTGAACAGCCTCAGGGCATCGGTGCGGCGGTTGACGCCGAGTCGGTGATCTTGGTCAGGCCCTCCGCTCATCCGCCGTCCGCGCCCAAGGTGGGGTTCCTCCTCCAGGTCGGCCCGAGCTCAGGCGAGGCGGTGTTCCCAGCGCAGCGCGGGGCTGCCGTCGATCCAGTACATATGCGAGCGGGGAGTGATGCGGAGCCGCATCGCACTGACGTCGGGGCGTCCGGCGTCGTGCCAGGCGATGAGCGCCCGCTGGATGTCGTCCCACAGTGTCACCGGTCCGCCTTGCCGGACAGTCCAGCCGGAGCCGTTCTCGGTGAACGCGGCGAAGGATTCGCGGTCGGCATCGAACACGTAGAGCTGCCGGTGGCCATCGCCCCGGGTGGCGTGTACGAGCTGGGCACCGGGTGTGGCGAGCTGGGCGAGGAAGGCGGGCATCCACTCTTCCAGCAGGGCCGGAGGCACTTTCGCCGCACGCTCGCTGTCGGTGTATGCGGTGCGCGCCGACAGGTCCCCGGCGAGCGGTACGACGGCCTGGGAGCGGGCCTGCATGAACGACGACTCCCCGATGATCCGCCCCTCGGCTGTGCCGTCTTCGTTCACGGTGACCTTGGCGAGGCCGGTGCCGTACGCCCATGATCCGGGCGCGAGGATGGTGCCGCCCGGCTTGGTCTGGCGTACCCAGGTGTGGTGGATGCGGCGTACCGCGCACGTGGCGATGACGCGGTCGTAGGGGGCACGGCGGGGGTGGCCGAGGAGTCCGTCGCCGGTCACGGTCCATGTGGAGTATCCGGCGGCCTCCAGAGCGGCATCCGCACGGGCAGCCACGCCCGGGTCCACCTCGATCGTGGTGACGTTGTCTTCTCCGAGCCGGTGGCACATCAGGGCGGTGGAGTAGCCGGTGCCGGTGCCGATCTCCAGCGCGGTGTGACCGTCCTCGACGTCCAGGGCCTCGACCATGCCGACGACGGTGACGGGCGTGGTGGACGATGAGGTGGGCACGCCGGGAACGGGCTCGGCGGTCCGGTCGGCGGTGAGGTGGCCGTCCAGTTGGGTCACCAGGGACTCGTCGCGGTAGGCGATCTCGGACCATTCCTTCGGGCCGGTGCCGAACGCGGTCACGGGCAGCCAGCGTCCGACGTCGGTGGGTAGGAACACCCCGGGCTGGAGGAACAGTTCACGGGGCACGGCCTCGACCGCCGCGCGCCACTCCGGGTGGGTGAGGACTCCGGACTCCTGGAGCCGGTCGGCGAGAGCGCGACGGTCAGACGCGGTATCGGGCATCATCCGGATTGTCTCCTTGAGCGAGTAGGTCAGCGAAGGAGGCGGCCATCGGCAGGCCGGTCTTCTCCTCAAGCCACCCCCATTGGCCGTTTGGGTTCAGCTCGAGCCAGTGGGGTTCGCCTTCGCGATCGAGGGCGAGATCAAAGCTCCCGGAGAGGAGCCCGAAGTGGTCGAGGCAGGCGAACAGTGCCATCTCCAGCCGACCCGGCAGGTCTACCACGCTGTACGACAGAGCCGAGTAGTCCTTGCGCCAGTCCAACAGGCCGGAGTCGATGCGGACGGCGAACGACCGCCGGCCGACGACCAGCACCCGCAGGTCCGCCACCTTGTCCACGCGGGCCTGGAACAGGTGCGGAGCCATGGCCACGCTGCCGTCCACCTCGTCGGCGGTTACCGGCTCTGCCCAACTCGTGAGGCCGACGCCGTCTCGCTCATACGGAGTCCATCGCAGCGTCTTGACGATCACCTGCCCGTGCGCGGTGATGAACTCGCGTGCCTCGTCGGGGTCGTTGGTCACCAGCGTCGCGGGCACGGTGAGGCCGAGGCGCACGGCTATGGCGAGTTGGGTGGGTTTATGGTCGGCCGCCGCGTTGCGGACGGGGTGGTTGACCCATAGCGGGCCGTCGAGGGCGTGGAGGACGCCCGCGATTCCGTGGCGGACCTGCGCGGCGGCATAGCGCGCGTCGTCCACGTCCAAGTGCTCGAAGGCGGGCCAGACGGGGCGGCGCCAGTACACCGCCCGTACATGCTCCAAGTCGGCGGTCCTTGACGGGGTACGGAGCTGCCCGGCCACCGAGGTGGAGGCCGGGCGGTCACCGAACCGCGCCGAGATCGTCAGCTCTCCGGTCGGGAGATCCGCGGGATTGAAGCGGGCCACGGGAACACCGTGCCGGTTGAGATGGGTGATCACCATGTCGGCGGTGATGTCGAGCGGTTCCGTGACTACCAGGACCGGTTTCGTGTCGGCCATCGGGGCTGTCAGTCCTGCTGGGAGTCCTGGTCGGAGCCCGCGTCGTTGCGCGAGTCCAGGTTTGTCACGGTCGATGTCGAGGTGGCGGAGCTGGTGCCGTGCCTGCCCATCTCGACCACCAAGCCATCACGGTCGCGGAACACGCCGGTCTGGGTGTCCGGGTCGATGGTGACGGTGGTGAACGGCGTCTCCGCCGTCATGGGGTACGGGCCGAGTCGGCGCAGGCCCCACGGGCGGCCCGGGGCGGGCCGGTCCGGGATGGCGCACTCGGCCCATACGCCCTTGCCCCACGGCTTGGGGTCGATGCCCCATCGGGAGGAGACGGCGTCCACTACGGCCATGCCGCGCCCGGACTGGGCCGTTTCGGCCGCCTGGACGACGCGGGGGACGGCGCGGGACCGGTCGAACGTCGTGATGCGCACGAGGTGATCGCTGGGGCGTTCGACCTTGAGGCGGAAGCAGCCGCGCTGCTCGGGGTCGGGGATATGGCGGGTGGCGTGCCGGATCGCGTTGGTGGCCAGCTCTGAGGCGATCAAGCGGGCGTTCTCCACCAGGTCCACCAGGTCCTCCAGCCCCCAGGACCGCAGGGTCGCGGCGACCGACAGGCGCGCGATGCCTACGGACTCCTCGGTGCAGGGGAGCGACTGGGAGTAGGCCGGATGGCCGGTTCCGGTGAGGGTGAGTGGTGAGGGCTTGCTGATCATCATCGTGGTCATCTGGTCGGCTTTCTGATGAGTGGGCCAGGCAGCGTGGCGACCCCGGTGAACGGGGCCGCTCGGGGGGAATGCCCGGCCTGTCGCCGGGCGTGACATCACCATCGCGCCCCGCCGCCTCGTGCGGGAGCGTGAGGCGACGGGCCGCACACCGTGTGCCGAATGCGCACATGGCGTGCTTCCATACGCCCTGCCCACCCGCCTGGCGGTACCCCTAAGGTCGTCTCTCCCGTTGTTCCGTAGGAGGTACCTATGGACGTTGGTACAGCGAGAGTTGACATCGGGTCGATCCTTCGCGGCGCCCGCTGCGCCGCCCGCCTCACCCAGGCGCAAGTCGGCCAGGCGTGTGGTTACTCCGCATCGGCAGTCTCCCGGATCGAGTCCGGCCGCATGCGGCTCGATCACCACGCCCTGGCGCAGTTCGCAGCGTTCTTGAACGTCCCACTCGACCGGCTGGCCGTGACTCCTGTGCCGGGTCCACCCACGGTCGATACGGTGGAGCGTCCATCGGACGAGGAGGATGCGGTGCGTCGTAGGGAACTGCTCACCGGTGTGTTGGCGGCAGGAGCAACGGCCGTTGTAAGCGCCACCCCAGTCGATGCCGCGTCCGGCCCATTCGACCCGGCGGCCGGCCTTGAGGATGCTCTCTTCCGGCTCCCCTCCGCTGCCCCGGCTCCGCCGGCCCGCCTTGTTCAGCAGACAGCGGCCGCACGATTGGACTTCCGTGCCGCTCGCTACACCTCTCTCGGCCGCGCGCTCCCGGGTCTGCTCGCCGCGGCCTCAGCGACGCGGGACGCTTCAAGGGGGCGGGCGCGAGAGCAGGCGAGCATGATGCTCGCACGGGCATATGTGCTCGCCGCCGAGTTGGCCCTCAAGCAGCACAACGACGCGGCCTGGGTGGCTGCGGACCGTGCGCTGACCGCTGCCCGGGCCAGTGGTCACCCGGTTCCGATCGGTGAGTCTTCCCGGGTCCTCGCGATCACCATGCGGCGGTCGGGACGGTGCCCGGCCGCGGTGCGGCTGCTCACTCAGGAGGCGGCTGATTTGGATGTCGGCCAGTCCCCGACCGGGGCCGTGCGTACGACGCTGATGTTGACGGCCGCGTACACAGCGGCCACCGGCAGGGATCGTGCCACGGCGCTGGGCCTGCTGGACGAGGCTCAGGAGGAGACAGAGCGGCGCCGATCGGTGCCGGGGCTCTTCACAGTGGACGTCAGCCGGACGCAGGTGGACGTTTACCGGATCGGCGTGCTCAACGCACTCGGCACGCCTGATGAGGGTGTGAAGGTCGCCGCGAGGCTGAACATCGATCGCATGCCGACGGCGGAGCGCCGCGCCCGCGCCTGGACGGACACAGCCCGCATGTGGCACGCCCTCGGCGACCAGTCGCAGACCTTCGCGGCGCTCCGCAAGGTGGAGCAGGAGGCGCCGCAGGAAGTGAGGCGGCCAGCACTGCGGGCCCTGACGGCGGACCTGTTGTACCTGCCCGCCCGCGTACCGGGCGTGCGGGAATTCGCGGCCCGTACCGGGGCCCTGCCCAGCTGACGGACTCCTCATGGCCGGGGCAGCGGTGGAAGGCGGCGTGAGCTTCGTTCGGATCGGTGACGTGGAGTCGGTGTGGGACGACCTGCTGGACATCTCCCGAGAGTGCTGGGCGCACAGGCTGCAGCTGCCGCATTACGCACCCGAGGCGTTCGGCGAGTGGCTGCGGCGGCATGCCGGGGAGCCTGGGTGGGAGGCCGTGGTGGCGTACTGGCCGGGTGAGCCCGTTGGCTGTATCTACGCCAACCGGCTCACCGGGGCGGATGACCGCTGGTGGTGCCGGACGCGTCCGGCACCCGAGTCGGTCGTTGCGGAGGCTTCCACGGTCGTGGTGAAGGAGATGATGGTCCGAGGGCAGTGGCGGGGGATCGCCCGTGGGCTGCACGATGTCCTGCTGGCCGGGCGGCCCGAGACGCAAGCCTCGTTGATGGTCAACCCCCTGAACCAGGCCGGGAGGGTGCAGGCCCTCTATGCGTCATGGGGCTACAGGAAGGTGGGCACCGCCCAGCCGTCGCCGGAGGCGCCGGTCCTGACGGTCATGGTGCGGTGACGTCGGCCGCCAGTGGGTCAGCCGATGTCCAGGACCGCCTTGCCGTGGAGGCGGCGGTCCAGTAGGGCGGTGACGGCCTCCTCGGCGCGGTCCCAGCCGCCGCGCCACGTGATCTGGGGGTCCAGGTCGCCGGTCGCGACGCGCTCCGCGAGCCAGCCGAGGTCCGCGCCGATGTCGGGGCGGTCCAGCAGGTAGAAGGTGACGATGGAGCGGTTGTGGCGGCCCTCGTTGCCGTAGAGGGCGCCGAACGGGAACGTCTCGGGCTGGCCCGTGACATGGCCGACGGAGACCAGGGTGCCGTGCGCGGCGAGCTTGTCGTACGCCGCCACGAGCTGCGGACCGCCGACGTTGTCGACCACTCCGTGCACCGGCTCGTCGATCTCGGCCGGGTCCCTGACCACCTGGTGGGCGCCCAGTGTCCGCAGGCCGTCGCCGTGGGCGTCCGGATCGCCGGTGGAGGCGATGACATGGGCGCCGCCGAGCCGGGCGAGCTGGACTGCGTACCGGCCGACGCCGCCAGTGGCGCCTGTGACCAGGATGCGCCGGCCGAGGGTGTCGCCGATCCGGCGCAGGGCGCGCAGGGCGCTGGCGCCCGCGACCGGGATGGTGCTGACCGCGCCGGGGTCGGCACCGGTGGGCTGGATGCCGAGCATCGCGGTGTCCACCGCGCGCAGCTCCGCCCAGCCGCCGTCCGCGCCCAGGGTGACGACGGGGGTGCCGGCGGCCGGTCCCGAGCCGTCGGCGGCCGCGCGCTCGACCACCCCGGCGGCGTCCCAGCCCAGCACGGTGCCCTCGGTGGCCTCGGTCCGGTGGGCGACCTCGCCGTAGTTGAGGGAGGTGGCGGTCACCCGGACCAGCGCCTGGTGCGGGGCGGGTTCGGGGTCGGCGGCCGCGCCGAGGCGGAGGCCGGAGGGGGCGGAGTGATCAACGAGCAGGGCGCGCATGGCGGTTCGCCTTTCGATAAGGGGTGACGATCACAGTTATGCCACTGAGTGGCAAAAGCGCGCAAGTGGCATCGTCGCTGACGGTTACACTTTTCGCCGTGACTGCCGCTCCCAACTCCTCACTGCGCGAACGCAAGAAGCGGCGCACCCGTCAGGCCCTGATAGACACCGCGCTGGAGCTGTTCACCCGGCGCGGCTTCGGCGGAGTGACGCTGGATGAGCTGTGCGAGGAGGTGGAGGTCTCCAAGCGCACCTTCTTCCGCACCTTCACCAGCAAGGAAGATGTCGCGATGGCCCCCGACCAGGACCTGTGGCGGGCTTTCCTGGAGGAGCTGGAGTCCGCGGACCCGGGGGGCGCGCTGCCCGTGGTGGAGCTGGGGCGGGACGCGCTGCTGGCCGCGCTGGAGCGGATGGACGACGAGGGCTGGGCCCGGCGAATGCTGCTCAGCCGGCGGCTGGCCGAGCGGACGCCCTCGATGGGCGCGCACGGCCTCCAGTTCTGCGAGGCCACCACGCAGGAGGCGCTGGCGATCCTGGACCGCCGGTTCGGCCTCGGGGGGCCGGACGATCTGCGGCCGCGGTTGGCCGTGGACATGCTGATCGCCGCGTTCCGCGGGGCGCTGGCGAGCTGGGTGGCGCGGGCGGACGAGGCCGACGCGGAGGATGGCTCGGGCGGTTTCGAGCTGCCCACCGCCGGGGAGCTGGTCGACCGCCTCCGCGAGGCCGTCGCCGCCCTCCCCGGCGGCCTCGCCCTGACGGTCACGCCCCACTGACGGCCGCGCTCGGCCCGGCCGCCGCCCGGCGGCGCCCTGTCGCCGAGCCCCCGGGTGCGGGATCCTCCCGTGACATGAGCAGACTCCTGAACCGTCGTGGCATTATCTGGGCCTGGCTCCTCGTCATCGGTCTGCTGACCACCCTGAACTAGAGCTTTCCGGCCGGTGCGGACAGCTGCGCCGGAGCCGGTGGGGTCATTGACGCTATCCTCGCCGACGCAGCCCAAACGATATAGTGATCGCGTGAGTACGGAGAGTGTGCGGGAGAAGCGGCGATTTGGGCATCGTGCCCGGCTGTCGCTGACCTCTGCGCAGGTCCAGCTCATCGATGCCCAGGCCCACGCCGCGCGGGCGACGTGGAATCTCCTGCACGACTTGTGGACGATGACGCCGAAGTGCCGCCGCTTGCTCAAGGCGATGGACGAGGCGATTCGGCAGGCCCGCAAGGAGATCGACTGGCTCGCCGTCCTTCCCGCCCAGGCCGCCCAGGCGATACTGAAGACCTACCTTCAGGCATGGAAGAACTGCTGGGAGGGCCGGGCGGATGCGCCGAACTTCAAGACGCGCCTGCGCACGGTGATGTCGGTGGACATTCCCCAGGGGCGCGACCTTCAGGTTAAGCGTGTGCACCGCCACTGGGGCATGGTCAACATCCCCAAGGTCGGCCGGGTCCGGTTCCGCTGGACCCGCGACCTGCCCGTGGGCAAGAACGCGAGCGCCGACAACCGGGTCACCGGGGCCCGGCTGGTCAAGGATGCCCTCGGCTGGCACATCGCCTTCCGCGTCCAGGCCATCGAGGCCGCACCGCAGCGGCACACCGGTCCGGAGGTCGGCATCGACGCCGGAGTCAACGTCCCGCTCGCCCTGTCCGACGGCAACCACTACGACCATGGCTGCCCGCCCCGGCTCCCCGACGGCACAGCCGACCGGGACAAGTGGCTCAACTCCGACGAGAAAGCCAAGCTGCTCCGCTTGGAGCGGCGCGCCGCACACCGCAAGAGCTTCCGCAAACGCGGCGAGAAAACCTCCCGCCGACTCCAGCACACCTACGACCAGATCAAGCGGCTCCGCGCAACAGCCACGCGCCGCGCCACTGACTGGCAGCACCAGACCACCACGCAACTCGCCCGCACCTACGGCGTGATTGTGGTGGAAAACCTGGACATCCCGAACATGGTCCAGTCCGCCAGGGGCACCATCGATCGCCCGGGGAAGAACGTCGCGCAGAAGTCCGGTCTGAACCGCTCTATCAGCCAAGAGGCATGGGGCCGCACCGTGACGATGTTGACGTACAAGGCTGCCCGCCACGGCGGCACCCTGCACAAGGTCTCCGCCTCCGGTACCTCCCTGCGCTGCTCCGCGTGCGGCTTCACCACGCCGGGCAGCCGAGAGGACCAGGCCACGTTCGTTTGCAAGAACCCGGACTGCGGCTGGTCCTGCAACGCAGACCACAATGCGGCCCGGAACGTCTTGCACCTGTACCGGATGGGTCACGCGCTCATCCCGGCTGCCGGAAGGGCAGTCGTCAGGCGCACTCGTGGCGTCAAGCCCGCCGCCGCAAGGTAGGCGGGAATCTCCCGGCTTCGGCCGGGAGAATACTTCAAAGCGTCGTCCTCAACAACACCTCGCGGAGTCGGTGAAGAGCCTGGAGGGCGCGATCGTGGTGACGCTCGCGAAGTCCGGCGAGGGCCATGCGGAGGCGGTGCGGCCCCGTGCCGTACGGGGCCACTCGGCCGCCAAGACCGCCTCGGCCGATGCCGGACGCGAGTGCTCCTGGGTAAAGCCCCGCCGCTGCTGAGCGCCAAGCCCGACCGCTGCTGAGGTCAAGCCCCGGCGCCGTCAGGCGAAAGCCGCACCGTCAGCACCGCCGTCCCCGCCGCCGCCTCGGCCGACGGGCCGCCGGCCACCTCCACCCGCCAGGGCGCCGAGGTGCCGGCGGCCTCGGCGCGCAGCTCCGCCCCGTCCCGGACGACGGTGAAGGTGGCGGCCGTCGAGCCGTCCGGGCGCGGCACTCGCACCGTGACCGGGCGGCCCGCCGCCGGTTCGTACACCCGCAGCGTGATCCCGTCCGCCCAGTCGGCGTCGGGGCGGTCGTCGGCCGCCCCGAACGGGATCACCGCGCCGGGCCGGGCCAGCAGCGGGACGCTGAGGAAGCCGTGGGTCTCGCGCACCCAGCGCGGACCGTGCACCGTCCGCCCGCTCGGCACATGCGTCCAGATGCCCTCGGGCACGTAGTAGCTCACCTCGCCCTCGTCGTTGAAGACCGGGGCGACCAGCAGATCTCCGCCGAGCATGTACTGCCGGTCCAACCCCGAGCATCCCGGGTCGTCGGGGAACTCCAGGACCATGGCGCGCATCACCGGGACGCCCTCGGTGTGCGCCTGCCGCGCCGCCTCGTACAGATACGGCATCAGCCGCAGCTTCAGCCGGGTGAAGAAGCGCAGCACCTCGACCGACTCCTCGTCGAAGTGCCACGGCACCCGGTAGGAGGACGAGCCGTGCAGTCTGCTGTGCGAGGACAGCAGGCCGAAGGCGATCCACCGCTTGAACAGGGCCGGGTCCGGGGTGCCCTCGAAGCCGCCGATGTCGTGGCTCCAGAAGCCGAAGCCGGAAAGACCCAGCGAGAGTCCGCCGCGCAGCGATTCGGCCATCGCCTCGTAGGTGGACTCGCAGTCGCCGCCCCAGTGCACCGGGAACCGCTGGCCGCCCGCCGTGGCCGAGCGCGCGAAGACCACCGCCTCGCGCTCACCGCGCCGCTCGCACAGCACCTCGTGGACGGTGCGGTTGTAGAGGTGGGTGTAGTAGTTGTGCATCCGCTCGGGGTCGGAGCCGTCCGCGTACACCACATCGGTGGGCACCCGCTCGCCGAAGTCGGTCTTGAAGCAGTCCACGCCCATGTCCAGCAGCGCGGTCAGCTTGGCCGCGTACCAGGCGCGGGCGCCGGGGTTGGTGAAGTCGACCAGCGCCATGCCCGGCTGCCACAGGTCCCACTGCCACACCGAGCCGTCCGGGCGCTTGAGCAGATAGCCGGCCGCCTTGCCTTCGGCGAAGAGCGGGGAGCGCTGGCTGATGTACGGATTGATCCAGACGCAGATCCGCAGGTCCCGCTCACGCAGTCGGCGCAGCATGCCCTCCGGGTCGGGGAAGACCCGCGGATCCCAGGTGAAGTCGCACCACTGGTACTCGCGCATCCAGAAGCAGTCGAAGTGGAAGACGGACAGCGGCAGTCCGCGCTCGGCCATGCCGTCGACGAAGCCGGTGACCGTCTCCTCGTCGTAGGAGGTGGTGAAGGAGGTGGACAGCCACAGCCCGAAGGACCAGGCGGGGGGCAGCGCGGGGCGGCCGGTGAGCGCGGTGTAGCGGCGCAGGATCTCCTTGGGGGTGGGGCCGTGGATGACGTAGTACGTGAGCTCCTGGTCCCGGGCGCTGAACTGGATCCGGGAGACCGCCTCCGAGCCGACCTCGAAGGAGACCCGGCCGGGGTGGTCGACGAAGACGCCGTAGCCCGCGTCGGTGAGGAAGAACGGGACGTTCTTGTACGCCTGTTCGGTGGCGGTGCCGCCGTCGGCGTTCCAGATGTCGGTGGCCTGGCCGTTCCTCACCAGCGGGCCGAAGCGCTCGCCGAGGCCGTAGACGGAGGTGCCGACCCGCAGCGCGAGCCGTTCGCGCAGGTGGTGGTGGCCGTCGGGGGTCTCCATGACGCCCATGTCCTTGGCGCCGCTGCTGGTGAGCGTGCGCCCTGCCGCCTCCAGGTCCATCCGCCAGGGTCCGGTGCGGGCGAAGCGCACCGAGAGCGCGCCCGAGGTGAGCCGGGCCTCCTCGGCGTCGCAGCTCACCTCGGCCGCGCACTCCTGGCGGGCGATCTCGAAGGACGGGCCGCGCTCCACTCCGCCGGCGAAGTGGGTGATCCGGATGGCGATGACATCGGGCATGGGGGAGGTGCAGGTCAGGGTGAGGGCGGGGCCCTTGAGCAGATCGCCGCGGTGGCGGACGGGATAGGTGGGGGCGTGGACGGTGAGGGTGCCGGGGCCGGTCTCCACATCGAGCACTCCCTGGGGGTACGCGGCGCGGACGCCCTCGCGCAGCCTCCAGTAGCCGTCGCTGAACTTCATGCGGGCCTCCTCGTCATTTGACCGCGCCCATGGCGATGCCACGGGTCAGGGTCCGCTGGAAGATCAGGAAGAAGCAGAACGCGGGGAGCACCCCGAGCAGGGCGGCCGCGTTGGTCATGGTGGCGTCCATCAGCCGCTGGCCCTGGAGGACGCCGAGCGCGACCGAGACCGTCTGGTTGTCGTTGGAGATCAGCATCACCAGGGGCAGCAGGAACTCGTTCCAGGTCCAGATGAAGAAGAAGACCAGCAGCACCCCGAGGGTGGGGCGGCTGACCGGCACCACCACCCGCCACAGCACCTGCCACTTGTTGGCGCCGTCGATCCGGGCCGCCTCGATGACCTCCTTGGGGAAGGCGCCGAGCACGGAGGAGAGCAGATAGGTGCCGAAGGCCGACTGGATCACGGTGAAGACGATGATCACGCTCAGCCGGGTGTCGTACAGGCCGGCCTGCTTGGACAGGTAGTAGACGGGATAGACCAGGGCTTCCTGCGGCAGCATGTTGGCCAGTACGAAGAAGGCCAGCA
Organism: Streptomyces sp. AgN23; assembly: GCF_001598115.1. Classification (NCBI taxonomy): domain Bacteria; kingdom Bacillati; phylum Actinomycetota; class Actinomycetes; order Kitasatosporales; family Streptomycetaceae; genus Streptomyces; species Streptomyces sp. AgN23. Next base: position 4,470,060 of record NZ_CP007153.1, on the reverse strand, counting down.
CCCAGGGACGGCCCCTGACCCGCCCGATGCCGATCGCATACGCGTTGAGCACCGACAGCAGCGCGGCGAGCACCGCCACCGAGCCGGAGATCAGCGCGGAGTTGAACAGCTTCCGGCCGAAGTCCACCCGCTGCCAGAAGTCCCGCAGCCCGTCCAGATGGATCCCCTCGGGCAGGCTCAGCGGGCCGTTCGCGGAGTACTCCGCGGGCGATTTCACCGCGTTGAGGGCCACCACGAGAAACGGCAGCACCATGAGTACGGCCGCCACGGTCAGCGCGGCCAGTACCGGGAAACGGGCCGGGGCCTGGTGTCGCTTGAGGGCGTTCACCGCTACTGATCCTCCGCCCGGGTTTGCAGGCGCAAGGCCACCAGGGCCAGCGCCAGGATGATCACGGTGAGGGCGGTGGAGACCGCGGAGCCGTAGCCGACCTGCGTCTTCTCGAAGAAGGACTGGAAGGAGAAGTACGAGGGGACATTGGTGGCCCCACCGGGCCCGCCCTTGGTGAGCACATACACCGCGCCGAAGACCTTGAGCGCCGCGATGGTGCACCACAGCAGCACGACGGAGATCTCCGGACGGATCTGCGGCAGCGTCACATGCCAGAACCGCCGCCACCACGAGGCCCCGTCCAGCTCGGCGGCCTCGTGCAAGGACGGATCGGCGCGCTGCAGCCCCGCCATGAAGACCACCAGCGGAAAGCCGAGCTGGACCCAGACCATCACGGCCATCACGCTGTACAGCGCGAAATCCGGGTCGCCCAGCCAGTCATGGCGCAGCGAGCCGAGGCCGACGGCGTTCAGCGCCTCGTTCAGCGCGCCGCCCTCCGGGGCGAGGATCCAGCTCCAGACGATCCCGGCCACCGCGATCGGCAGCACCTGCGGCAGGTAGAAGCAGGCGCGCAGCACGCTCGCGGTGCGGCTGCCGATGTGCTTGGCGATGTAGTCGAAGAGCGCGGCGGCCAGCACCAGGCCGAGGGCGGTGGGGAGGACGGCCATCGCCACCACCATCGCCAGGCTGTGCCGGAAGGATTCCCAGAAGGCCGAGTCGTCCAGCAGGGCGCGGTAGTTGGCCAGCCCGGCCCACTTCGGACTGCCCACCCCCTGCCAGTGGGTGAGGCTGAGCCCGGTGTTCATCAGGAACGGGACGACGATGACGGCGAGGAAGGCCAGCGCGCCGGGGAGCAGGAACAGGGCGTACGGATACTCGCGGCGGTGCGGTGAGCGTCCCTGTAGGCGTGGGGCGCCGGGGCTGTGGGTGCTCATCCCTTCGGCGCGCCCGCGTCGTACGCCTTCTTCAGCGCGTCCAGATACGCGTCGGGATCCGCGCTGCCGGTGATCAGCTTCTGGGTCTCGGAGACGAGGGTGTCGTAGAAGCCGGGGACCGGCCAGTCGGGGTAGAAGGCCAGGCCGTCTCCGTCGGCGTAGGCGGTGAAGTCCTGGATCAGGCTCTTGGACTGGGGGTCGGTGATCGCCGACGGATCGGCGGCCACGGGCACTCCGCCGTGGTTGCCGAGGGTGTTCTGGATGCCCTTCTTCATCGTGATGTCGATGAAGTCGTAGGCGAGTTCCTTGTTCTTGGCGCCCTTGGGGACGACCCACAGATTGCCGCCGGAGCCGAGGGTGAGCTTGGAGCCGGGGAAGGGGAAGGTGCCCCACTGGTCCTTCATCTCGGAGGTGAAGCGGCCGAACCACCAGCTGCCGGAGAAGAACATCGGGTACTTCCCCGCGATGAAGGCCGCGCCCGCGTCCTCGGCCTTGGCTCCGCTCGAACTCTTGGCGATATAGCCCTTCTTGACCCAGTCGGCGAAGGTGGTGGCGCCATAGGTCCAGGCGGCGTCGTGGAAGTCCGGCTTGCCCTTGTACTGCTCGTAGGCGTCCACCCAGGAGCGGTCGGCCTTGGTGAGGGCGAGCTGGTAGACGTACTGGTGGGCGGGGTATTCGGCGCCCGCGCTGGCGAGCGGGGTGACGCCCTTGTCCTGGAACGCCTGCAGGGCGGCGGTGAATTCGGCGAAGGTGGTGGGGACCTTGACGTGGTGCTTCTGGAAGAGGGTCTTGTTGTAGAAGACCATCGTGTACTCGGCGTAGTTGGGGATTCCGTACCAGTTGCCGGAGCCCATCACGCCCTGGGCGTCGTAGCGGCTGGTGGTGCGCACCCCGGGGCTGAGCGGCTTGTCCCAGCCGCGTTTGGCGACCTGGGGCGTGAGGTCGGTGAGCAGGCCCTGTCGGGAGAGCAGCCCGGTGGTGGCGTTGCCCTTGTTGTACTCCATCAGGTCGGGTGCGTCACCGGAGTTGAGGACCATCGAGGCGGTCTTCTGGATCTGTTCGAAGCCCTTCTCCTCGACCTTCACCGAGACGCCCGGATGGCTCTTCTTGAACTCCTCGATCGCCTGCTTCCAGGCGATGCCCATGGCGCTGTTGGGCGCCTCGTAGTGCCACAGCGTGAGCGACTTGCCGTCCCCGGCCTCCTCCCCGCCGTCCCCGCAACCCGCGATGACCAGCGACGCTGCCAGTGCGGCCGCGATGGTGGCCACCGTTCGTTTCGTCCGTTTCCGTGCCGTCAACATCCGCTGCCTCCGGGAGGGGTGGGAAGGAAGGGCGCGTGTGCAGGTTCGTCGAAGCGCTTCGATGGGGAGAGGTATACGAGGGGTGGTAGAGATATGTCAATGCCGTTGACAAAACGGGCGGGAGCGGGCGTGAACCGGGCGCCGGTGTCAGCCCCGATGGACCTGGCGCACCGTGCGGAGGAAGGCGCCCAGGGCGCTCGGCACCGGTCCGAAGCGATGCGCGAGGTGGAACTCCAGCCCGGCGGCGGCCGGTTCCAGCGGCAGCAGGGTCACTCCCACATGCCGGAAGCGCCGCATCCCCGCCGGTCCGATGCCGATCCCCAGACCGCAGGCGGCCAGCCCGAGCAGAGTGTGCAGATTGTGCGCCTCATGCGCGATCCTCGGCTCGACCTCGGCGGCGCGGCATACGGCGAGCGCCACATCGGCGGCGGCGGGCTCGGCCTGCCGCGAGGAGAGGATCAGCGGCTCGCCGTCCAGCGCCCGTACGGGCACGGACGCGGCACCGGTCAGCGGATGGCCGGACGGCACCGCCGCCACCAGCGTCTCCCGGCCCAGCGGAAGGCTGCTCAGCCGCCGCCGAGCGGCCGCGGGCGGCGGGCCGCAGATGACCCCGGCGTCCAGGCTGCCGTCCAGCAGCGCCTCGATCTGCCGGGCGCTGGGGAGTTCGCGCAGCTCCAGCCGGACCTGCGGGCGGCGGGTCCGGAAGGCGGTGAGCACCTCGGGCAGTACGGCGGCCAGCGCGGTGCCGAGGAAGCCGATGGCGAGCGAACCGGTCTCGCCCCGGCCGGCGTCGGCCGCGTCCCGTACGGCGAGGTCGAGATGGTCCAGCACCTGCCGGGCCCGGGCCAGGAACGCCTCGCCCGCGGCGGTGGGCCGCACCCCGTGCCCGGTGCGGTCGAAGAGCCGTACGCCCAACTCGGTCTCCAGCGCCTTGATCTGCTGGGACAGCGGCGGCTGCCGAATGCCCAGCGCGGCGGCGGCGCGGCCGAAGTGGGCGTGCTCGGAGAGGACGAGTGCGTAGCGCAGGTGGCGCAGCTCCATGAGAGCCAAGCCTATATCTGATCGCGAATAATTCCTTCACCTCTCATATATCAAAGAAGAAAATACCGGGGTGCCGGTGCTCGACTGGCCCGCATGAACACGACGCGAGAACACCCAGAGCACCAGGAACACCAGGAACACCGGGAACACCAAGGAGATCGGGAACACCGCGAGACGACGATCGAGGGCGTACGGCTGCACTGGGTGCGGGCGGGGTCGGGGACCCCCGTCGTGCTGCTCCACGGCTGGCCGCAGACCTGGTACGCCTGGCGCAAGGTGATCCCCGAACTCGCCCGCCACCACGAGGTGTTCGCGGTGGACCTGCCGGGTCTGGGCGACTCGGGCTCCTCCCCGCGCGGCCACGGGGTCCGGATCGCCGCCGACCTCCTCGACGCCTGGCGCGCCGAACTGGGCCTGGACCGGGTCCATGTCGTCGGCCACGATCTGGGCGGCCCCATCGGCTATGCGTGGGCCGCCGCCCACCCCGCCCACGTCCGCAGCTTCACCCTGCTCGCCGTGCCGCTGCACGGCTTCGGGCTGAGCGAGCTGATCGCCCGCGCCGGGCTCTGGCACTTCGGCTTCTTCTCGGTGCCCGGTCTCGCGGAGGAGCTGGCGGCGGGCCGGGAGCGGATCCTGCTGGAGCACTTCTACGCGCACGCCATGGAGAGCGGGGCCATCCGCCCCTCCGATGTCGACACCTATCTCAGCAGCTACACCCAGCCAGGTCGGCTGGCCAACGGCTTCGCGTACTACCGCGACGCGCCCGCCGACACCGCCGCCCTCACCGAACTCGCCCGCACCCGGCTGCCGATGCCCACCCTGGCCATCGGCTGCGGCCGGGCCGGAGGCGCGGCCCCTCTCCACAGCCTCGGCCAAGTCGCCCCGGCGACCCGCGGTGCCGTGATCGACGACAGCGGCCACTTCCTCCCGGAGGAGCGCCCGGGCCCCTTGCTGTCGCTGCTCACGCCCTTCCTGGCGGAGGCGGACGGGTCCTGACGCCCGGCTCGGTCGCCGTCATTGCGCGGGGACGTCCGCGGGTTCCGGCGATGCGGTCATGGCCGGCCCTCCGAGCCGTGTGCTTGCGGTGCGGACCGTAGTGGGGCCCGCAGACAACCCCGGCCCGACCAGGCGATGGCGAAGGCGAGGGCGGCCGCCGTCGCCGGGGTGAGGTAGGCCGAGGTGGGGGCCAGGTGGTCCACCGTCCAGCCGCCCACCGCGGCGCCCGTGGAGATGCCGATGAGCAGACCGGTGTACACGGTGGTCATCCCCTCGTTGAGGCGGGCCGAGGGGAGCAGGCGGTGGACCAGGGTCATCCCGGTGATCATCGTGGGGGCCGTGGCCATGCCCGCCACGAAGAGCAGCGGGGCGAGGGCGACGAGGTCGTGGGCGGTCAGGAGGGGGAGGACGGCCAGGGCCATCGCGGCCACGCCCGCCACCAGGCGCCCTCCGGCCGTACCCCGTGGTGGCAGCGCGCCGAAGACCAGCCCGGCGGCGCAGGACCCGGCGGCCTGGAGGGCGAGGACGGCACTGCTCGCCGTGGAGCCCCCGTAGGAGCTGACGGCGGCGACCGTCGCCACCTCCATCGAGCCGAAGACCGCGCCGGTCGCGAGGAAGGTCAACAGCACGACCCGCAGGGCGGGGGTGAGCAGCACGCGGCCCCGGGCGGCGTGCGGTTCCGGCGGCGGTTCGGTGCGGCGCTGGGCGGCGAACAGCAGGGTGCCGATGAGCAGGAGCGCCGCCGCCGTGACCAGCCCCGCCTCGGGGAGGACCGCCGTGCACAGCACCATGGCCAGCGCGGGCCCGGCCATGAAGCAGACTTCGTCGACGACCTGCTCGAAGGAGGCGGCGGTGTGCCGGGCGGCCGGGTCGTCGCGGTGCAGCGCGGCCCAGCGGGCGCGGGTCATCGCGCCCAGGCTGGGCACGCCGGACGAGCCCGCCGCGCAGCAGAACAGCGTCCAGGCCGGGGCGCCGATGTGGACGCACAGCACCATGGCGGTCGCCCCGGCCACGAAGACGAGGACGGCGGGGACCGCGACCCTGGCCTGTCCGTACCGGTCGACCAGCCGTCCCAGCAGCGGCCCCGCGACCGCTGTCACCGCGACTCCGGTCGCCGAGACGGCGCCCGCGAGCGCGTAGGAGTCCCGCACCGTGGCGATCATCAGCACCATGGAGACGCCGAGCATCGAGCCCGGTAGCCGTCCGACGAAGGCCGCGAGCGTGAAGGCGAGCGCACCGGGGGCGGCGAAGAGCCGGCGGTACGGGGCGAGTGGTGAGCGGCGGCGGCGCGGCGGGGCGGGGGCGGCGCCGGGGCGGGAGGCGGAACGGGAAGGACGGGGCACGACGGGCCGGGAGGCGAGGAAGAGGATCACCCCACTACGGTCGCGAGGCCGCCCGGGGCCGGTCCAACACCTGATCCGGGCCCATTCACGCATATCCGTTGTCAATGCCGGTCAGGTGAAGGATCGAGGGTCGCGTCGGCCACCATGGTGCGTGTGAACCGGGACATCGAACCGCGCCTGCTGCGCGCCTTCACCGCCGTCGCCGACGAACTGCACTTCACCCGCGCCGCCGCCCGCCTCTACGTCGCCCAGCAGGCCCTCAGCCGCGATATCCGCCGCCTGGAGCGGGAGTTGGGCGCGGAGCTGTTCGTCCGCACCACCCGCCAGGTCGCCCTCACGGCCGCGGGTGAGCGGCTGCTCCCGTACGCCCGGCGGGTGCTCCAGGCCCAGGACGACCTGGCGGCGGCCTTCAGCGGGGCCGAGCACCGCCCGCTGCTGGTGGACGTGGGCGCCCCGGTGAGCACGGGGAGCCAGGTGCTGACGGAGGCGCGGCACCGCCTCGGCCCCGAGACCGAGCTGGTCGCCCGCTTCCACAGCGGACTGGCCGGGGCCGCAGCCGAGCTCCTCGCCGGCCGCCTCGACGTCTCCTTCGGCCGGGCCCACGGCCTCGACCCCGCCGTGCTCGCCCGGCTGGAACACCGCCTCATCCGCTATGAGCGCATCGCCGTGGTCCTGCGCGAGGACCATCCGCCGGCCCGGCTCGAGGAGATCCCGCTGTCCGCGCTCGCGGGCGAGACCCTCTACGCGGCGGCGGGCAACCCCACCACCACCGAGTGGACCGACCTGGCCGCACAGCTCTTCGCGGGCCGCGGCATCGCGATGGCGGAGCCGTTCCCGGAGATCGAGGGGGACGAGGAGTTCATCCGGGTGGTGACCAAGCGCCGCTGGTCGGTGCTGGCCAGCGAGGTGTTCATCCACCTCCCCGGCACGGTGCTGCGCCCGCTCACCGGGCCCGTTCCGCTCTCACCGGTCTCCATGGTGTGGCGCAAGGGCCTGGTCCACCCCGGCCTGGACGCCCTCCACGCGGCGGCCCACGCGCTCGCCACCACGTCCGGCTGGCTCCACCGGCCGCCGGGGGCCTGGCTGCCGAGCCCCGAGGCGGGGGTGATGGTCAGAGATCTTCGTACGGCGGAATGACGCGCGTGATGACGATGAGCCGCAGGCGTGGCATGGCCAGGAAGTACAGCCAGCCATCCCCGCCGATACCGAGGCGGCGCAGCCCACCCGGGACACCCGGCTGAGGACCCTTGCCGATATCGGCGACGTCGACGCCCAGGCCGGCGAGGTCGACCAGTTCATGCGCGAGGCGCTCGACCTCGCTGATCACGCGGCCGGGCAGCCCGGCGACGACGTGCGCTTCGTCCGGGTCGTACTCCCAGCGCCACGCGTCGCTCACGCATCTCCTCGCTTCAGCCCGGCCTCGGCGAACGCGGAGTCCAGGATCCGGCCGATTTCCGTGGCGGCCTCGCGAGCCTGGACGAGGTCGTCCGTTTCTGCGATCAGCGCTTCCAGCTCGCGGAGACGGGCAGCGCGCGCCGGGTGGCGCGCGATCGCCACATTGACGGCCCATTGCCGGGTGAAACGGCGCAGTGGGGCCGCGCTCACCTCGGCGCGGGCCTGCTGCACCGCCTCCGCGCGCTCGGCGTCGAAGGCGGCCAGGGACCCGGGCGCGACCTGCGCCACCGCCGCGCGCAGCGCCTCCGGTGTGCTGGCGGGTTGTGGCACCAGCGGGTCGTGCGGGTGGTCCGGCTGGCTGCTCATGCGATCCTCCGGCGGGGCGGGCGGGCGGTGCACCGCGTACGGTACCGGGCGATACCTCGCGTCGCGCATGCGATGGCCACGACTCCACCGTATGAGGGAGTCCCGGAGTCCCGGGGCGCGGGATCCCGGAGTCCCGGGACTCCGGGACCGGACCCCGAGGCCCCGGCCCCGGCACCCCGCGCCCCCGGAGAACCCCTCACCGCCCCCCGCCCCCGCAGGTGAGTGCAAGGTTTCGTCCGCGTCACCTGCCGCCACAGCCCGGTAATGCGCCGTCCCTAACGTCGGGCAGCGACACCGAGAACTGTGGAGGCGTGATGACTGCCCCGACCACCGCCGCACGCAAGGGGGGCCGCTGGATCGAGCAGTGGGACCCGGAGGACGAGACGTTCTGGAGGGAGAAGGGGGAGCGGATCGCCACCCGGAATCTGGTCTTCTCCATCCTCTCCGAGCACATCGGGTTCTCCATCTGGAGCCTGTGGTCGGTGATGGTCCTGTTCATGGGGCCGGAGTACGGCGTCGACGCGGCCGGGAAGTTCTTCCTGGTGGCCATGCCCACGCTGGTCGGCGGGATCCTCCGGGTCCCGTACACCTTCGCCGTCGCCCGGTTCGGCGGGCGCAACTGGACGATCATCAGCGCGGCGACGCTCCTCGTGCCCGCGATCACCGCCGCCGCGGTGATGGAGCCCGGGACCTCCTACACCACCTTCATGGTGGTCGCGGCGCTCACCGGTGTCGGCGGCGGCAACTTCGCCTCGTCCATGACCAACATCAACTCCTTCTACCCGCTGCGCAAAAAGGGCTGGGCGCTCGGGCTCAACGCGGGCGGCGGCAACATCGGCGTGCCCGTGATCCAGCTGATCGGACTGCTGGTCATCGGCACCGCCGGGGCGGCCCATCCGCGGCTCGTGCTCGCCGTCTACCTCCCGCTGATCGTGGTCGCGGCGGCGCTCTCGGCGCTGTTCATGGACAACCTGGCGCCGGTGCGCAACGACTCCGGAGCGGCCAAGGAGGCGGCGCGGGACGCCCACACCTGGATCATGTCCCTGCTCTACATCGGCACCTTCGGCTCGTTCATCGGCTACAGCTTCGCCTTCGGCCTGGTGCTGCAGAACCAGTTCGACCGCACCCCGCTGCAGGCCGCCTCGCTCACCTTCATCGGCCCGCTGCTCGGCTCGCTCATCCGCCCCGTCGGCGGGCGGCTCGCCGACGCACACGGCGGCGCGAAGATCACCCTGTGGACCTTCGCCGCCATGGCCGCCGCGACCCTCGTGGTCGTCTACGCCTCCGCGCAGAAGTCGCTGCCCGTCTTCCTCGTCGGCTTCATCGCCCTCTTCGTCCTCAGCGGGCTCGGCAACGGCGCCACCTTCAAGATGATCCCCGGCATCTTCCAGGCGAAGGCCCTCGCCCGGGGCCTGAAGGGCGAGGAGGCCGCGTCCTACGGGCGGCGGCTGTCGGGCGCGGCGATGGGGCTGATCGGGGCGGTCGGCGCGCTCGGCGGGCTCGGGATCAACCTCGTCTTCCGCGAGTCGTTCGCAAGCGCCCACTCCGGCACCCCCGCTTTCGTCTCCTTCCTCGCCTTCTACGCCGTGTGCTCCGCGGTCACCTGGGCCGTATACCTCCGCGGCGCCCGCCCGGCCTCGGCGCCGCCCGCCGCCGAGCCGGACACGCGTGATCCGCGGCCGGAGCGGCAACCCGCCTACGCGGACGTCTGAGCGGGCGTTACGGCTCGGGGCGTACGGTCGGCCGGGGAAGCCCCCGGCCGTACGCTCCGTTACAGGTGGGAAACCTCCGCGAACCGCCACCGTCACGGGACGGCGACAGGATGCGGAACGGAGGCGCCCATACGCGAGTGAATCGGGAGATCGGGACGAGAGCCATGCACCGAGAACAGACCGGAGCCGCTGCCGCCGCCGAGGCGCCCGTCGGCCCTCTCGCCGGATTCACCGTAGGCGTCACCGCGGCTCGGCGAGCGGATGAGCTCGGCGCGCTGCTGCGGCGCCGCGGCGCGGCCGTGCTGCACGCGCCGGCGCTGCGGATCGTGCCGTTGGCCGACGACTCCGAACTCCTGGCCACCACCAGGCAGTTGATCGACCACGCCCCGCACGTCGTCATCGCCACCACCGCCATCGGCTTCCGCGGCTGGGTCGAGGCCGCCGATGGCTGGGGCCTGGGCGACGCCCTCCTGGGCCGGCTGCGCGAGGTGCGGCTGCTGGCCCGCGGGCCCAAGGTGCGCGGGGCGATCCGGGCCGCCGGGCTCACCGAGGAGTGGTCCCCGCCCTCCGAATCGATGGCCGAGGTGCTCGAGCGGCTCCTGGAGGAGGGCGTCGAGGGGCAGCGCATCGCCATCCAGCTGCACGGCGAGCCGCTGCCCGGCTTCATCGAGTCGCTGCGCGCCGGGGGAGCGGAGGTGGTCGGGGTGCCGGTCTACCGCTGGATGCCACCGGAGGACATCGGGCCCGTCGACCGACTGCTGGACGCCACGGTCGCCCGCACCCTGGACGCCGTCACCTTCACCAGCGCCCCCGCGGCAGCGAGCCTGCTGGACCGGGCCGAACGGCGCGGGATGCGCGAGGAACTCCTGGACGCGCTCCGCCACGACGTGCTGGCGGCCTGCGTCGGCCCCGTCACCGCGCTCCCGCTGGAGGCCCACGACATACCCACCTCCCAGCCCGAACGGTTCCGCCTCGGCCCCCTCGTCCAGCTGCTGACCGCGGAACTCCCGGCCCGGGTCCGCCCGTTGCCGGTCGCCGGGCGACGCCTGGAGATCCGCGGCCACGCGGTGGTCGTCGACGGCGAACTGCGCACCGTGCCACCCGCGGGGATGGCCCTGCTCCGCGCCCTGGCCCGCCGCCCCGGCTGGGTCGTGGCCCGCGCGGAACTGCTGCGCTCCCTGCCGGGCGCGGGCCGCGACGAACACGCCGTGGAAACGGCGATGGCCCGCCTGCGTACGGCCCTCGGCTCCCCCAAGCTCATCCAGACCGTGGTCAAACGCGGGTACAGGCTGGCGCTGGACCCCTCGGCCGAAACGAAGTACGCGGCGGACGCGTAGCTGCCCACCGGGGCGCGGTGGGGTGTGAATTCAGCCCCTCCGGCGTTTGAGGAGCGGGGTGAGGGGGCGGAGCCCTGGCGGGGGTGAGGGGGCGGAGCCTCCCCACGCGGCGGAGCCGCATATTGATGCTGCGGGAAGGGGCGGGGCGGGGGCTGTCCGCCGGAGGCGCCCACGGCCCGCACTCGGTATTCGGCCCCCCGGGGCCGGGTGCGCGGCACCCCACAGGGCCACCACGCGGAGTCCCACGCGAAGCGTTGGCGAGGCGTTCGCCCGCCCTCGCCCCGGAGGGGTTCCGGGGGACAGCCGGGCCGGGCACTCTGAAAGGTGACCGGATCGGGCCTTCCCCAAGGGGTGACAGGAACATGGCGGCGGCGTCGGGCTACGACCTGCGGTTCGACTCGGGGCGGATCTGCCTGGACCTGGTGGCCACCGTCGGCGGCCGGCTCAGCGAGGCGCCCGTCGAGCGGCTCGGCGGCGTGGAGCCCCTCAGAGCCTGGCTGCTCGGCGCCGGTCTGGTGCCCGGCGGCACCCCGCTCGACGTCGTGGACCACCGCTGGCTCGTCCGCTTCCGGGCGGCCCGCGATCTGCTGCACCGCATCGTCCACACCGAAGTCGAGGGCCACGCCGCCGGTGCCGACCTGGAGCGGATGAACGCGCTGGCCGCCACCGCCCCGCCCGCCCTGCGCGCCGTACGGACCCCCGACGGCACGCTGGTCCGCGCCCTCGCCGGGAAACCCGACTGTGGTGCGCTGCTCTCCCAGATCGCGCGGGACGCGGTGCAGTTGCTCACCGACCCGGTGGCACGCGGGCAGTTGCGGCGCTGCGAGGGGGAGACCTGCTCACTGCTCTACCTCGACACCTCGCGCGGCCGCCGAAGGCGCTGGTGCTCCAGCGAAATCTGCGGGAACCGGGAACGAGTTGCCCGTCACCGGCGTCGGGTAGCCCCAAACGCCACGTAAACCCAAGCATCAGCAAAACATGAACCAGTTCCGGACATGACACAGGCCCCGGATGGGGGGACCGGGGCCTGTGGGGCGGATTTGGGGAGGGAGCCCTTCCTGATGGCCGCCACCCGCCCGGCGTCGGCCTACTCGGACTCAAGTACGCGTCGCACAGGGGGAGATGTTCAGCCCGGAAAGGGGACGTACATCACACGGTGGCCGGTGAACGCCGAGCGTTTCCGGCCCGTACCCCCCTCGACCCGGCGGCTTGCGTACGCAAAGATGCCCTCGTGACCGAGAGGACGACACCGGACGACGCGCTCATGCGCGCGCTCTACGCGGAGCACGCGGGCCCGCTTCTCGCCTTCGTCCTGCGCCTGGTCGCGGGCGACCGGCACCGCGCCGAGGACGTGGTCCAGGAAACCTTGCTCCGGGCCTGGCGCAACGCCGACCAACTCCGCCGCTCCGGCGGGCCGGTACGCCCCTGGCTGGTGACCGTGGCCCGCCGCATCGTCATCGACGGCCACCGTCAGCGCCGCGCACGTCCCCATGAAGTGGACGCGGCTCCGCTCCAGGTGATGCCCGCCGCGGACGACATCGACCGCGCATTGCGCCAGATGACCATTTCTGACGCGTTGAATGACCTCACCGATGCACATAGAGCGGCCCTCGTGGAGACATACTTCAAGGGACGGACGGTGAGTGAGGCGGCCGAAGTGCTGGGCGTTCCCGCCGGGACGGTACGGTCCCGGGTCTTCTACGCGCTGCGCTCCCTGAAGCTCTCGCTCGAGGAACGGGGGGTTACGGCATGATGCCGGCAGCGGACGACCAGCAGCACACCGCGGTCGGCGCCTATGCGCTCGGAGTGCTCGACCCCGCGGACGCGGCGCGCTTCGAGGACCACCTCATCGGGTGCGAGCGGTGCGCCGCCGAGCTCGACGAGCTGATGGGCCTGCCACCCCTGCTGGCCGAGTACGCCACCGCCGCCGACGGCACCGCGCTCCCGGACCCGTCGGTGGTCACCGCCCGCCCCGGGCCCGAACTGCTCGACCGGCTCCTGGACGACGTCACGGTCAGCCGCAAGGCATCCGGCAGAAGGCGGCTCTACCTGGTCGCCGCGGCCGCCGTCCTCATCGTCGGCGGCCCGCTCGCGGGCGCGGCGCTCACCGCGAGTTCCGACGACGACGGGACGACCCGGGCGGTCGCCTCCACCTCCCAGCAGGTGTACGAGCAGGGCAAGAAGTTCAGCGCGGTGGACCCGGTCACCAAGGTGGACGCGTCCGTCTCGCTGCAGCAGAAGGGCTGGGGCACCTCCGTCGCCCTCAAGCTGGGCAACCTCAAGGGGCCGCGCACCTGCGACCTGGTGGCCATCGGCAAGGACGGCCACGAGGAGACCATCACCACCTGGGCCGTACCCACATCGGGCTACGGCATCACGGACGGGGACGGCTCGCGCTGGAGCAAGGAGCCGCTCTACGCCCAGGGCGGCGCCGCCATGAACACCGATGACATCGAGCGTTTCGAGGTCCGGACGCTGGACGGCCAGCGCCTGGCCGAGGTCAGGCTCTGAGAATCCCTCTCGCCAGGGGTGTACGGTTGACGGCTGCCCTTAAGAACACAGAAGGGGGCCTGGGTGGCCGCGCAGAACGCCACGCATGACGACCGGACGGCACCGCGGCGGGATGGCGGGGACGGGGTCCGGGACCGCGAGATCCGGATCGAGCAGACGCATCTGGACCGGGTGTACCACCGCCTCGAGGAGAAGATCCACGAGGCGGAGTTCCTCATGGACGACGCCGCCAAACGGGGCCAGGTCGGTACGCCCGGGGCGCTCGCCGAACGGGACGCCCAGGTCTTCCGGGCCGGGGTCCACCTCAACCGGCTGAACAGCGAGTTCGAGGACTTCCTCTTCGGCCGCATCGACTTGCTCCCGGGCAAGGACGGCGAACGCGGCCCCGACGGTGCCTACACCTCCGTCGAGCCCGCCGACGACGCCATCCGCACCGGCCCGGACGGCGACCGCGCGGAGATCGCCGAAACCCTGCACATCGGTCGCATCGGCGTGCTCGACGCCGACTACGCCCCGCTGGTGATCGACTGGCGGGCGCCCGCCGCCGCGCCCTTCTACCGCTCGACTCCGGTGGCCCCCGGCCGTGTCGTCCGCCGCCGGGTGATCCGCAGCAAGGGCCGCCGGGTGCTCGGCGTCGAGGACGATCTGCTGCGCCCGGAGCTCAGCGCCACCCTCGACGGCAGTGCGCTGCCGGTGGTCGGCGACGGCGCGCTGATGGCCGCGCTCGGCCAGGCCCGCGGCCACACCATGCGGGACATCGTCGCCTCCATCCAGGCCGAACAGGACCAGGTGATCCGCGCTCCCGCCGCCTCCATCACCGAGGTCGAGGGCGGTCCCGGCACCGGGAAGACGGCGGTCGCGCTGCACCGCGCGGCGTACCTCCTCTACCAGGACCGGCGGCGCTACGCGGGCGGCATCCTCGTGGTCAGCCCCACCCCGCTGCTGGTCGCCTACACCGAGGGCGTGCTGCCCTCACTGGGCGAGGAGGGCCAGGTGGCCATCCGCGCGGTGGGCTCCCTGGTGGAGGGCGCCGAGGCCACCACGTACGACACCCCGGCCGTGGCCCGCGTCAAGGGCTCCTCCCGGATGCTGAGGGTGCTGCGCAAGGCCGCCCGCGGCGCGCTGGAGATGCCGCGGGGAGCCGCCGCCGGATCGGCCTCGACATCGGACCATCCGTCAGATCCCTCGTCGTCGGACGACGGCCGGCCGACCCTCGACGCGGCGCTCGGCGCCCTCGCCACGACCCCGTCGAACGACGGCGGCAGACCCGGCGCGGGCTCCGGGACCAGACCCGGCGGCCCGCCCGAGCGGCTGCGCGTGGTCGCCTTCGGCGCCCGTATCGAGCTGGACGCCGATGAGCTGCGCCGCATCCGCCAGAACGTGCTGGGCGGCACCGCACCCGTCAACCTGCTGCGCCCCCGCGCCCGCCGGCTGCTCCTGGACGCGCTGTGGTCCCGCTCCGGCGCGCCCCGGCGCTATACCGACCCCGAGCTGGCCGCCGAGGCGCGCGAGGGCTTCGACGAGGACATCTCCTCCGAGGACGTCTTCCAGGAGTTCCTGGACGCCTGGTGGCCCGAGCTCACCCCCCGCTCCGTCCTGGCCGCCATGGCCGACGAGAAGCGGCTGGGGCGCTGGTCGCGGAGGGTGCTCAACCCGCGCGAGGTCCGCCAGGTGGCCCGGTCGCTGGCCCGGCTCGGCCCGGACGGGCAGGGCCCGCTGTCGGTTCACGACGTGGCGCTGCTGGACGAGCTGAACACCCTCCTGGGCCTCCCCGCCCGCCCCGCCGCCCCGCGCGAGGTGGATCCGCTGGACCAGTTGACCGGTCTGGAGGAGCTGACCACCTACGCCGACCGCGTCGGCCCCCGCCGCAGCCGCGCCGACCGGGCCGAGCAAGAGCGCACCGACTACGCCCACGTCATCGTCGACGAGGCGCAGGACCTCACCCCCATGCAGTGGCGGATGGTCGGACGGCGTGGCCGCCACGCCACCTGGACGGTCGTCGGCGACCCGGCCCAGAGCTCCTGGTCCGACCCGGACGAGGCGGGACGGGCCCGGGACGAGGCGCTCGGCAGCCGCCCGCGCCGCCGCTTCACCCTCACCGTGAACTACCGCAATCCGTCCGAGATCGCCGAACTGGCCACCAGGGTCCTCACGCTGGCGATGCCCGGCACCCCCGCGCCCGAGGCGGTCCGCTCCACCGGCGTGGAGCCGCGGTTCGCACCGGGCGTGGACGGCGACCTCGGCGCCGCCGCGCGCCGGGAGGCGCTCCGGCTGCTGGACGAGGTGGAGGGCACCGTCGGCGTCGTCGTCGCGATGAACCGCCGCGAGCAGGCCCGTCAGTGGCTGACCGGTCTGGGCCACCGGGTGGTGGCGCTGGGCAGCCTGGAGGCGAAGGGGCTGGAGTACGACGCGACGGTCGTGGTCTCGCCCGCCGAGATCGCCGACGAGTCGCCCGCGGGGCTACGGGTGCTGTACGTGGCGCTCACCCGCGCGACCCAGCGGCTGACGGTGGTGTCGGGGGCACGCGACGAGCCGGACCCCCACGGCGTCCCCGACCTGCTGCGGGAGTGAACCTCCCGCCGGGCCCGGCCGGGGGCGCACAGGCCCCCGGCCGCCGCTGGAAGGCGGCCGAAAGGGGGGCCGGGTCCGCTCGGAACGGCGGCGGCGAAATCAACCCCCGGGAGGGGAATCCCTTCCCGGACCTGTTTGTTAGCCTTGATGTGGCACCGGCCCGATCCAAGCCCCCGGGCCCAACCTTCGTCGCTTCGAGCGACCACTTGCCGCGAGGCGAGCATGGCGGGTCGGTGCCACCCTTCATCTTCTGTGACCCCTCATTTTTCCGTAAGGGGTCCGCGCCGGGCGGTGTCAGCCGCCCAGGATGCGGACCTCTTCGGCTTGCGGGCCCTTGCGGCCCTGCACGATCTGGAACTCGACCCGCTGCTCGTCGACCAGGCTGCGGTAGCCGCTGCCGTCGATCGAGCTGTAGTGGACGAAGACGTCCGGTCCGCCGTCCTCCTGGGCGATGAAGCCGTAGCCCTTCTCGGCGTTGAACCACTTCACGGTGCCCTGAGCCATGCCCGCGCTCCTCTTGTCTCTTCCTCTGACGCTGTAGCGCGCCAGAGCCTAGGACGGTGGATGCGGCGGACGGCCCGCCTCGCCAGGCGTTCCCGCGAAGGAGTGGGGCTTTCCACTCGGCTGACCCCACTCTGCTATGTCAGAACAATATGTCCGAAAGTCGGGCCGGGTTACCCCGTACCGAGAGGTAGGTGCAACTATCTGAGGACGTGGCCCGGTATTCCCGCGGCCCGGACGGCATGAACAAGGGAAAGCAGAGGAAGCAGGCCATGGCAACGGCGCCCAGCGTCTCGTACTCGATGACGGTCCGGCTGGAGGTGCCCGCGAGCGGTACCGCGGTCAGCCAGCTGACCACGGCCGTGGAGTCCTCCGGCGGTTCGGTCACGGGCCTCGATGTGACCGCTTCCGGTCACGAGAAGCTCCGTATCGACGTCACCATCGCCGCCACCTCGACCGCGCACGCCCAGGAAATCGTGGAGAAGCTGCGGGGCATCGAGGGTGTCTCGCTCGGCAAGGTCTCCGACCGTACGTTCCTGATGCACCTCGGCGGCAAGATCGAGATGTCGTCGAAACACCCCATCCGCAACCGTGACGACCTGTCCATGGTCTACACCCCTGGTGTCGCCCGGGTCTGCCAGGCCATCGCGGAGAACCCCGAGGACGCCCGGCGCCTCACCATCAAGCGCAACAGTGTGGCCGTCGTCACCGACGGCTCCGCGGTCCTGGGCCTCGGCAACATCGGCCCCAAGGCGGCCCTGCCGGTCATGGAGGGCAAGGCGGCCCTCTTCAAGCGGTTCGCGGGCATCGACGCCTGGCCGCTCTGCCTGGACACCCAGGACACCGACGAGATCGTCGCGATCGTGAAGGCCATCGCCCCCGGCTTCGCGGGGATCAACCTGGAGGACATCTCCGCTCCCCGCTGCTTCGAGATCGAGGCGCGGCTGCGCGAGTCCGTGGACATCCCGGTCTTCCACGACGACCAGCACGGCACCGCGATCGTGGTGCTGGCCGCCCTCACCAACGCCCTGCGGGTGGTCGACAAGAAGGTCGAGGATGTGAGGGTCGTCATGTCCGGCGCGGGCGCCGCCGGCACCGCGATCCTGCGGCTGCTGATCGCCGCGGGCGTGCGCCACGCGGTGGTCGCCGACATCCACGGTGTGGTGCACGCCGGGCGCGAGGACCTGGTCTCCGCCGACCCGGAGTCCCCGCTGCGCTGGATCGCCGACAACACCAACCCGGAGGGCGTCACGGGCACCCTGCGCGAGGCTGTGCGGGGCTCTGACGTCTTCATCGGCGTCTCGGCCCCGAACGTGCTCTCCGGCGACGACGTGGCCGCCATGGCGGACGGCGCGATCGTCTTCGCGCTGGCCAACCCCGACCCCGAGGTGGACCCGGCGATCGCCCGCCAGACCGCCGCGGTGGTGGCCACCGGACGCTCGGACTTCCCGAACCAGATCAACAACGTGCTGGTGTTCCCGGGCGTTTTCCGTGGTTTGCTGGACGCGCAGTCGCGTACGGTGAACACCGAGATGATGCTGGCCGCTGCCGGCGCGCTCGCGGACGTCGTCCACGACGACGAACTGAATGCGAACTACATCATTCCGAGCGTCTTCAACGACAAGGTCGCGGGGGCGGTCGCCGGAGCCGTACGGGACGCGGCGCGCCCTGTGACCGGTACCACTGCGGTCTAGGCCCGGCACGGCGCGTCGCGCGCTGTGGGGTCCCGAAAGCAGCCATAGGGTGGCGGGCAGGAAAACGACCGCCACGGCGCTTTTCGTGTGACTCTCGAGGGCTCCGGATTGGCTTTCCCGCCACAGGTGCGGGCAGGATGCGTTCCGGGCGCGAGGGTCTGAACAGCAGACCCGGGTCCGGGGACTGTCCGAGGGCCCTGGCAGCATCGGCTTCGATCTCACGCCTCATTGGCAAGATGAACACGGGAGTACAACATGAACCGCAGTGAGCTGGTGGCCGCTCTGTCCGAGCGCGCCGAGGTGACCCGAAAGGACGCCGACGCCGTGCTGGCCGCCCTCGCCGAGGTGACCGGTGAGGTCGTCGCGAAGGGCGACGAGAAGGTCACCATCCCCGGCTTCCTGACCTTCGAGCGCACCCACCGTGCCGCTCGCACCGCGCGCAACCCGCAGACCGGTGAGCCGATCGAGATCCCGGCCGGCTACAGCGTGAAGGTCTCCGCGGGCTCCAAGCTCAAGGAAGCCGCCAAGGGCAAGTAAGCCCTCGCGAACGAAAGGGGCGGTCACCCGAGGGTGACCGCCCCTTTTGGCGCTCCTGCGGGCCCGAGGCCCGCTGCGAGGCTCCAGAGACCCGTTGCGAGGCCCTACGCGGGCTGTGTGCCGCCCGGCAGCTCCACCTTGGCGCCCAGCTCTACGAGCTTTTCCACGCTGCATCCCCCCGGGGGGTAACCCCGGGCCCCAGCCGGGGGGCGTCGTCGTGGCTTGGGGCGTGGGATGGGGCAGCCCGCCCCGGGTGCCGGGGCGGGCTGTGGTGTCGGGGCCCGGCCGTCGGGTCGGGGAGGGGGTTATGCGGGGGCGGTACCGCCCGGCAGCTCCACCTTCGCGCCCAGCTCCACGAGCTTCTCCATGAAGTTCTCGTAGCCGCGGTTGATCAGGTCGATGCCGTGGACCCGCGAGGTGCCCTGGGCCGCCAGGGCCGCGATCAGGTAGGAGAAGCCGCCGCGGAGGTCGGGGATGATCAGGTCGGCGCCCTGGAGCTTGGTGGGGCCGGAGACGACCGCGGAGTGCAGGAAGTTGCGCTGGCCGAAGCGGCACGCGGAGCCGCCCAGGCATTCGCGGTAGAGCTGGATGTGGGCGCCCATCTGGTTGAGCGCCGAGGTGAAGCCCAGCCGCGACTCGTAGACCGTCTCGTGGACGATGGACAGGCCCGACGCCTGGGTCAGGGCCACCACCAGCGGCTGCTGCCAATCGGTCTGGAAGCCGGGGTGGACGTCGGTCTCCAGGGCGATCGCGTTGAGCTTGCCGCCCGGGTGCCAGAACCGTATGCCCTCGTCGCCGATGTCGAAGGCGCCGCCCACCTTGCGGTAGGTGTTCAGGAAGGTCATCATCTCGCGCTGGCGGGCGCCGCGCACATAGATGCTGCCCTCGGTCGCCAGCGCCGCGCTCGCCCAGGAGGCGGCCTCCAGGCGGTCCGGGAGGGCGCGGTGGTTGTAGCCGTCGAGCTTGTCGACACCGGTGATCCGGATCGTGCGGTCGGTGTCCATGGAGATGATGGCGCCCATCTTCTGCAGCACGCAGATGAGGTCCTCGATCTCCGGCTCGACCGCCGCGTTGGAGAGTTCCGTCACACCCTCGGCGAGCACCGCCGTCAGCAGCACCTGCTCGGTGGAGCCCACCGAGGGGTACGGCAGCCGGATCTTGGTGCCGCGCAGCCGGTGCGGGGCCTCCAGGTACTGCCCGTCCGCCCGCTTCTCGATCGTCGCGCCGAACTGGCGCAGCACGTCGAAGTGGAAGTCGATCGGCCGGCCGCCGATGTCACAGCCGCCCAGTCCCGGGATGAAGGCGTGGCCGAGGCGGTGCAGCAGCGGGCCGCAGAAGAGGATCGGGATCCGCGAGGAACCGGCGTGCGCGTCGATGTCGGCGACATTGGCGCTCTCCACATGTGTGGGGTCGAGCACCAGCTCACCGGACTCGTCACCGGGGCGCACCGTCACGCCGTGCAGCTGCAGCAGCCCGCGCACCACCCGCACATCGCGGATGTCGGGGACGTTGCGCAGCCTGCTGGGCGCACTGCCGAGGAGGGCGGCCACCATGGCCTTCGGCACGAGGTTCTTCGCGCCGCGGACACGGATCTCGCCTTCGAGCGGGGTGCCGCCGTGGACGAGCAGGACATCGTTCGAGCGGGTCATCGGGTCTCGCGTTCCTGAGACGGGCAGGGGCCAAAAGGCACAGGGGCCAAAGGGCAAGAGTAATGGCCCTGGAGACCGCCTCCGTAAGACTCTTGCGCGCATTGAGTCCTCCTGCGGGGGCGGCAACACGTTCCGTCCCTCTGGAAGAGCCCACAGTCACGTGCGCCGCATCTGCTGTCTTGCGCCCCGACCTGCTCTCATACGGGACTCGTCTTCCACTCCCCCTCCGGACCGGATATGGGGGATCATGTGGCCATGACCGAGGTGTCCTCGCTCACAGGACGGCTGCTTGTCGCGACACCGGCGCTTGCTGACCCGAACTTCGACCGCGCGGTGGTGCTCCTCCTCGATCACGACGAGGAGGGCTCGCTCGGTGTGGTCCTGAACCGCCCGACCCCGGTGGGGGTGGGCGACATCCTGGAGTCGTGGGCCGAGCTGGCCGGGGAGCCGGGGGTGGTCTTCCAGGGCGGTCCGGTCTCGCTGGACTCCGCGCTGGGCGTGGCCGTCGTCCCGGGCGAATCGGGCCGGTCCCCGGCGCGCACCGAGGACGGGCCACTCGGCTGGCGCAGAGTGCACGGGGCGATCGGGCTGGTCGATCTGGAGGCGCCGCCGGAGCTGCTGGCGGCCGCCGTGGGGTCCTTGCGCATCTTCGCCGGGTACGCGGGCTGGGGGCCCGGCCAGCTGGAGGACGAGCTCGCCGAGGGCGCGTGGTACGTGGTGGAGTCCGAACCGGGCGATGTGTCCTCGCCCGCCCCCGAGCGGCTGTGGCGCGCGGTGCTGCGCCGCCAGCGCAGCGAGCTGGCCATGGTCGCCACGTATCCGGACGACCCTTCTCTCAACTAGGCATGAGTACCCTAGGGCTGTATGAGCACTCTTGAGCCCGAGCGCGGGGCAGGCACGGGGACCCTCGTTGAGCCGACACCTCAGGTGTCGCACGGTGACGGCGACCACGAGCGCTATGCCCACTATGTACAGAAAGACAAGATCATGGAGAGCGCCCTCTCCGGATCTCCCGTCGTCGCACTCTGCGGCAAGGTCTGGGTCCCGGGTCGTGACCCGAAGAAGTACCCGGTGTGTCCCATGTGCAAGGAGATCTTCGAGGGCATGGGCGCCGGCGGGGACAAGGGCAAGGACGGCGGCGACGGCAAGAAGTAGCCGGTCCGCCGGCCCCAGGCGCTGACGGAAAGCCTCGCGCGACAGACGGCTCGCCCGGCCCGCGGCCCCATTCGGGGGTCGCGGGCCGGGCATGCCGTGTTTGTGCGCCCTGCCGTGCGCCGGATGACCCCAGTAGGGTCGGCCCATGAGCGGGCGTACGGAGAACGGGGCGGCGCGGGCCGCCTATCTGGTGTTCGGGGCGCGTGAGGTCGACGAGCCCGATGCGGAAGGCGCCAGCGCCTACTGCCAGTTCGAGAAGGACTGGGACGCCCAGCTGGAACAGTGCGGGCGGCTGGCCGACGAGCGGGGCTACCGGCCCGCCGGAAGCTGTGTGATGTCGGTCGCGCAGCCGACCCTTCCCAGACTCCTGGAGTGGGCGGCCGACCCGGGTTGTGACGTGGTGCTGGTGGCCAGCGACCGCGTTCTCGAGCGGATCCGGAAGACCTGGCCCGACTGGGACCGGGTGATCGCGCGCCTGGAGGAAGCGGGTGCGCGGGTGGAGGCCGTGCCGTATGTTGAGCCCGCCTATCCGGGCGAGGAGTTGCCGCGTCGCTAGCGCGAAGTTCGTTGTGCGGTACAGCGGTTCGGGCTCATTTGGTCACGGAGTGGTTCAGACCTCTTGTGGGGTCGCTCAAGGTTCCCTAGCCTCACGCATATTGTGCTGAGCGAAACATGCGTTGCATATGTTGCAACGCCAAATGTTTAAGGGTCCTCATGAAGTCGTCCCATCTCTCCGCGTTCTCCCGGCTCTCCACCCGCGTCACCGTGCCCGTGGCGGCACTGACCCTGGCAGGGCTGGCCGCGACCGGATGCGCTCCCTCCACCTCCGACAACAGCTCCAAGGAGGATGAGAAGAGCGGCAAGTTGCGTGTCTGGCTCTTCCAGGAGGTCAACAACGCGCCCAAGAAGAAGGTGATCGACGACGCGGTCGCCGGCTTCGAGAAGGAGCACGACGGGACCGAGGTCGAGGTGACCTACATCCCGATCGACACCCGGGCGCAGAAGATCAAGGCGGCCTTCAACGACCCCAAGAGCGCTCCCGACGTCATCGAGTACGGCAACACCGACACCGCCGGCTACGTCAAGGACGGCGGACTGCTGGACATCAGCAAGGAGTTCGGCGCCTGGGGCGACTCGACGAACATCGACCCCACCGCGAAGTACTCGCTGACCGTCGGCGGCAAGGTCTACGGCGCCCCGCTCTTCGTCGGCGTCCGGGCGCTGTACTACCGGACGGACGTCTTCAAGGACCTCGGCCTGGAGCCGCCCACCACCCAGGACGAACTGATTGCGACCGCGAAGAGGATCCGCTCGGAGCGGTCGGATCTGTACGGTCTCGCGGTCGGCGGCGCCTACACCTACGGCGCGATGCCCTTCATCTGGGCCAACGGCGGCGATCTCGCCAGGGAGAAGGGCAAGTTCGGCTCGAACGAGTACGAGGCGGCCATCGACAGCGCCGACGCCCAGAAGGGTGTCAAGGCGTACACCTCGCTCTTCGGCAACGACAACTGCCCGGCCGCCAAGTGCGCCCAGTGGGGCGGCAACGACACCATCGAGGCGTTCGCCTCGGGCAAGGCGGGCATGGCGATCGGCGGCGACTTCAGCCGCCAGGCCATCGAGGCGGGCAAGGTCAAGGGCAAGTACAAGGTCGTGCCGCTGCCGGGCGTGAAGAAGGGCGATATCGCCCCGGCCTTCGCGGGCGGGAACAACGTCGGAGTGCTCAAGAGCACCACCCACCGCACCCTCGCCGTGGACCTGCTGCAGAGGCTCACCGGGAAGCAGACCCAGCGCAAGCTCTACGACGCCATGGGCTTCCTGCCGACCTTCACCGATGTGCGCGGCGACGTGGCGCAGAAGGACCCCTTCGTGAAGCCCTTCGTGAAGACCCTCAACGACAGCGCCAAGTTCGTGCCCGCCTCGCCCGGCTGGGCGGCCATCGACGCACAGCTCGTCCTGCCCACCATGTTCCAGGAGATCGTCAGCGGCCGTAAGAACGTGGAGACCGCCACCAAGGACGCCGCGAAGAAGATGGACGAGGCATTCCAGCAGTGAGTTCCGGCACCGCACAGCACGCCCGGCGCGCCCCCGCCAAGGGCCGCCGGCCCCGGCCGGGCCCCGTCGTCCCGGCCGGGGGCCGAGCCAGGAAGGGCTCCCGGCGGGGAGGCTGGACGCCCTGGCTCTATCTCGCCCCGGCGCTCGTCGTCCTGGGCGGGCTGCTCGTCTACCCGATCTACCAGCTCGGTCTGATCTCCTTCCTGGAGTACACCCAGGCGCAGGTCAGCGGCGGTGAACCGACCACCTTCCAGGGATTCGCCAACTACGCCGAGCTGTTCGGCGACAGCGAGTTCTGGAACGTGGTCGTGGCCACGCTGCTCTTCGCCGCCGTCTGCGTGATCTCCACCCTCGCGGTCGGCTGCGCGCTCGCGGTGCTGCTGACGCGCGTACGGGCCATTCCGCGGCTGGCGCTGATGCTGGCCGCGCTCGGCGCCTGGGCCACCCCGGCGGTCACCGGCTCGACGGTCTGGGTCTTCCTCTTCGACGCCGACTTCGGGCCGGTGAACAAGATCCTGGTGTGGTTCGGGCTCTCCGGGTTCGAGAACTACTCCTGGACCTACGACCGCTACAGCGCCTTCGCCCTGGTGCTGTTCGAGGTCGTGTGGTGCTCGTTCCCGTTCGTGATGGTCACCGTCTACGCGGGCATCAAGGCCATCCCCACCGAGGTGCTGGAGGCCGCCGCTCTCGACGGCGCCTCCACCTGGCGGATCTGGCGCACCATCATGGCGCCGATGCTGCGGCCGATCCTCGTCGTGGTGACCATCCAGTCCATCATCTGGGACTTCAAGGTCTTCACCCAGATCTACGTCATGACGGACGGCGGCGGGATCGCGCGCCAGAACATGGTGCTCAACGTGTACGCGTACCAGAAGGCGTTCGCGTCCTCGCAGTACAGCCTGGGCTCGGCGATCGGCGTGGTGATGCTGCTGATCCTGCTGGTCGTGACGCTGGTCTATCTGCGGCTGCTGCGACGCCAGGGAGAAGAACTGTGAGCCACTCGCGCGTCTCGCTGCGCATCCGCCGCCCCTGGCGCTTCGCCGCCGAGGCCACCGCCCTGATCGTGGCGGCCGTGGTCGCCTTCCCGCTGTACTGGATGGTGCTCTCGGCCTTCAAGCCCGAGGGGGAGATCCAGTCCACCGAGCCCCGGCCGTGGACGACGGCCCCGTCGCTGGACTCCTTCCGGCGCGTCTTCCAGCAGGAGGACTTCGGCCGCTACTTCCTCAACAGCCTCTTCGTGGCCGTGGTGGTGGTGGTCGCCTCGGCGCTGATCGCCTTCCTCGCGGCGACGGCGGTCGCCCGCTTCCGGTTCCGCTTCCGCACCACGCTGCTGATCATGTTCCTGGTCGCGCAGATGGTGCCGATCGAGGCGCTGACCATTCCGCTGTTCTTCCTGATGCGCGATCTGGGGGAGTCGGTGCCGGGGATCGGCCTCAACACCCTGGGCTCGCTGATCCTGCCGCATATCGCCTTCTCGCTGCCGTTCGCCATCTGGATGCTGCGCGGCTTCGTCAAGGCGGTGCCGGAGGCGCTGGAGGAGGCGGCCTATCTGGACGGGGCCAGCCGCTCCCGCTTCCTGTGGCAGATCCTCTTCCCGCTCGTCTTCCCCGGCCTGGTCGCGACGAGCGTCTTCTCCTTCATCTCCACCTGGAACGACTTCCTGTTCGCCAAGTCGTTCATCATCAGCGCGACCGAGAACTCCACCCTTCCGATGGCGCTGCTGGTCTTCTTCAAGGCCGAGGGGAACGACTGGGGAGGCATCATGGCGGCGTCCACGGTCATGACCATCCCCGTGCTGATCTTCTTCGTCCTCGTACAGCGCCGGCTGGTCTCGGGTCTCGGCGGCGCCGTGAAGGACTGACGAAGAGACCGACGAACGGGCCGGCAAGGGCCGGCAAGGGCCGACAACGCACCGACAAGCCCCGACAGCCTCGACAAGGCCCGATGAGGGAGCAGATGACATACGACGCCGCGGGGCTGATCCCCGCGCCCCGCCATGACCAGAGCCGTACGGGCCGCGCGGGCGCGCGGATCCACCCGCGGCACACCGCCCTGGCCGCCGGCCCCGGCACCGAGGGCGTGGCGCGCCTGCTGCGCACCACTCTCGGCCAGGCGCTCGGCCTGTCCCTGCCGGACGGCGAACCCGGCGGCCCCGACACCGTCACGCTGCGGATCGACGCCGCGCTCGAGCCCGAGGGCTACCGGCTCACCGTCGCCGACGGCCGGGTGGAGATCGCGGGCGGCACGGCCGCGGGCGTCCACTGGGGCACGCAGACGCTCCGTCAGCTGCTGGGCCCCGACGCCTTCCGCCGCGCCCCCCTCAGGGGCGCGGAGGCCGCCTGGGAGCCGGCGGAGCGGACGATCGAGGACGCGCCGCGGTTCGCCTGGCGCGGGCTGATGCTGGATGTGGCCCGCCACTTCATGCCCAAGGACGGCGTCCTCGCCTATCTCGACCTGCTCGCCGCCCACAAGCTCAATGTCTTCCACTTCCACCTCACCGACGACCAGGGCTGGCGCGTCGAGATCCGCCGCTATCCGAAGCTGACCGAGACGGGCGCCTGGCGTGATCGCACCAAGCTCGGCCACCGGGCCTCCCCACTGTGGGACGAGCGGCCGCACGGCGGTTACTACACCCAGGACGACATCCGCGAGATCGTCGCCTACGCCGCCGAGCGGCATATCACCGTCGTGCCGGAGATCGACATTCCCGGGCATTCGCAGGCCGCCATCGCCGCGTACCCGGAGCTGGGCAACACCGATGTCATCGACACCGCCTCCCTCGGAGTCTGGACCACCTGGGGCGTCAACCCGAACGTACTCGCCCCCACCGACAACACGCTCCGTTTCTTCGAGCACGTGCTGGAGGAGGTGCTGGAGCTGTTCCCCGGCACCTTCGTCCACATCGGCGGCGACGAGTGCCCCAAGGACCAGTGGAAGGCGTCCCCGGCCGCCCAGGAGCGCATCCGCGCGCAGGGCCTTGCCGACGAGGACGAGCTGCAGAGCTGGTTCATCCGCCACTTCGGCCACTGGCTCGCCGCGCGCGGGCGCCGGCTGATCGGCTGGGACGAGATCCTCGAGGGCGGCGCGGCCGACGCCCCGCTGCCCGAGGGCGCCGCGGTCTCCTCCTGGCGCGGCTACGCGGGCGGGATCGCCGCCGCGCGGGCCGGCCACGACGTCGTCATGTGCCCCGAGCAGCAGGTGTACTTCGACCACCGGCAGGCTCCGGGCGAGGACGAGCCGGTCCCGATCGGCTACGTCCGCACCCTGGAGGATGTCTATCGCTTCGAACCGGTTCCACCGGAGCTCACCGGAGCCGACGCGGACCGGGTGCTGGGCGCCCAGGCCAACGTCTGGACCGAGGTGATGGAGGACCGCCGACGGGTGGACTACCAGACCTTCCCCCGGCTCGCCGCCTTCGCCGAGGTCGTCTGGTCGGCGCTGCCGCCGTCGTCCGAACGGGACTTCGGGGCGTTCCAGGGGCGCATGGAGGCACATTACGCGCGTTTGGAGGCGCTCGGCGTGAGCTACCGCCCGCCCGCCGGTCCGCTTCCCTGGCAGCGGCGCCCCGGCCTGCTCGGACGCCCGCGTGAGGGAGCGCCCCCGACCGTGTGAGCCGCCCCGCCGCGGCCGGGTCGGCCGGGCCCTGAAATGGGACGCGCCGACGCTCCGCCGCCCCGGGGAGCGTAGCCCCTCCGGCGCAAGACCAAATCGCACAAGGGTCCCTGAAACGTGGCAATCCACTCCCGGCGGAGACCTTGCCCCAAACCCGTACCATCCCCCAGGTCAGGGACGGATCAACGGATCACGGACCCCCGCGACGGCGGGCTCGCAAGATGTGCCAGAGTTGCCACGTCCGGGCTGTCAGCACGTACCGTACGGCGCAACAGCCGGGACACCGGGGAAGGGGCAGCTGGGTTGACCACGCACGCACCGCAGGCGGCGCACACGGTGACGTTGCCGGGCACGCTCGACGAGGCCGTGGCGGCACTGGCCGCCATGCCCGCCGCCGTGCCCGTGGCGGGCGGTACCGATCTGATGGCCGCGGTCAACTCCGGCCTGCTGCGGCCCGCCGCACTCGTCGGCCTCGGCCGGATCAGCGAAATCCGAGGCTGGCGCTATCTGGACGGGCACGCCCTCCTCGGCGCCGGACTCACCCACGCCCGGATGGGGCGCCCCGACTTCGCCGCGCTGATCCCGGCGCTGGCCGCGGCCGCACGGGCCGCCGGACCACCGCAGATCCGCAACGCCGGCACCCTCGGCGGCAACATCGTCACCTCCGCCCCCACCGGCGACGCGCTGCCGGTGCTCGCCGCGCTGGAGGCCACGGTCATCATCGCCGGGCCCGAGGGGTCCCGCCGCGAGATCCCGGTCAGCCATCTGCTCGCCGGGGTCGATCTGCTGAACCCCGGTGAACTCGTCGGATTCGTCCGGGTTCCGCTGCTGCACGCCCCGCAGACCTTCATCAAGGCCACCGGGCGCACCGGGCCCGGCCGGGCCACCGCCTCGGTCGCCCTCGTCCTCGACCCCGCGCGGCGCGGGGTGCGCTGCGCGGTCGGGGCGGTCGCGCCGATGCCGCTGCGCCCCCTGGACGCCGAGCGCTGGGTCGCCTCGCTCATCGACTGGGACGGCGACCGCGGCCATCTCGATCCGCAGGTCACCACCGCTTTCGGTGAATACGTCGCCGCCGCGTGCATCCCCGATCCGCTGCCCGCGCAGGACGGAAGCGAGCCGGTCCCCCTGCCACCTGCCGCGATCCACCTGAGGCGTACCGTGGCGGCCCTGGCCCGCCGAGCTCTGGGGAGGGCACTCGCGTGAGTGATGAACAGCAGCCGCACCGGCCGGATCCGGGGAGCGGATGGCAGCCGATGCCGCACGGCCCGGAGTACGACGCCGAGTCGACGGCGTTCGTACAGCTGCCGCCCGACTACGCCCACCCGGACCCGACCGACCCGTCCGGCCGTTGGGACCCGCTCGCGGCGCCCGGCACGGGCTACGCGCCCCCGCCGATGGACGTGGGGCACGGTGACCCGTCCCATGGCGGCCAGTGGCAGCCGTCCGCCCACGACCAGGGCATGACCGGGCACTGGACCACCGCGGAGACCGACGGCGGCTATCTGTACGGCGGCCACCACGATCCGCACGGCTCCGTCCAGTGGCCGGTGCCCGCCGAGGACCAGCAGGGCCACCACCCGCCGCACACCGGCCACTGGCCGGCTCCGGCGGCCGAGGAGCCGGTGGACGACTGGCCGGTGGACGACTGGCCGGTGGACGACTGGCCGGTGCCCGCCTCGTCCGACAACGGCGCGGGCGGGCCCGTGCAGACCAGCCAGTGGACCATCCCGGTCGCGGGCGACGACGGGGTCGACGAGACCGGTGAGTACCGGGTCGACGAACACCCCGGCCCGGCCGCGCCGCCGTACGGCGGCCACGCGGACGGGCCTCAGGACCCGCAGACGACCGCCCAGTTGCGGATGCCCTTCGCCGGGTCGGCGCCCCGGCAGCAGCCCCACCAGCCGCACCAGCCCCACCAGCCGCACCAGCCGCACCAGCCCCAGCCCGGGCAGCAGCAGGGACACACCGGCCAGTGGTCGGTTCCGGCCGCCGAGGAGGGCGTGGAGGACTCCGGGGAGTACGCGGTCGAGGGCCACCCGGGCCCGGCCGCGTCCGCCCCGCCGGCCGCCCCCACGCAGCCGCCCGCCCGCCGCCGGCTGCGCATGCCCGACCGCCAGGACCCGGCGTGGCCGGGGCCCGCCGCCGGGGACTCGGGCGAGTTCGCGGCCGAGGGGCACCAGGGGCTGCATACCGCGCCCCGTGGCGCCCCGCCCCACAACAGCCCGGCGCCCGGCGAGCGGATGCCCGCCGACGGCCCCGGGCGGCGGCCCGACGGTCCGGTCGCCGGGGACTCCGGCGCGCTCCCGGTCGACGGTCAGCACGCCGGACTGGAGACCCCGCCGCACGGCAGCCCGGCGCCCGGGCTGTCCCAGGAGACGAGTCGGCCCGGCGCGTTCGCGGACGACCGGTTCGCGGACGACACCCATGGGCACGCCCCGCACCCGGGCCCCGAGGACGGCGCGGGCCACACCGACGCCCCCGACGCCGCGCCGAACGCCGGCGAAGCCCCCGCCGAGGCCCCCGCCGAAGCGCTGCCGGACGACGCCGGGCAGGAGCCCGCCGAGCCCGCGACCGAGGAGCCCGAACCGGCCGCGGCCGAGGGCGAGTTCGCGGCCGCTGAGGCCGCCGCGGCGCCCGCCCCGGCCGGAACCCCGACCGACGCTCCGGAAGCCGCTGACGCCCCCGCCGAGCCCCTTGCGGAGCCCGCCTCCGCCGAGGCGGCCCCTGCCGCCGATGAGCAGCCGAGCCACAGCGAGCATCCGCTCGCCTCCTACGTGCTGCGCGTCAACGGCGCCGACCGCCCCGTCACCGACGTCTGGATCGGCGAGTCGCTGCTCTACGTCCTGCGGGAGCGCCTCGGCCTCGCCGGGGCCAAGGACGGCTGCTCGCAGGGCGAGTGCGGGGCCTGCTCGGTGCAGGTCGACGGGCGGCTCGTCGCCTCCTGCCTGGTGCCCGCCGCCACCGCCGCGGGCAGCGAGGTCCGCACCGTCGAGGGCCTGGCCACCGGCGGACAGCCCTCCGACGTCCAGCGGGCGCTCGCCGAATGCGGGGCCGTACAGTGCGGTTTCTGCGTGCCCGGGCTCGCGATGACCATGCACGACCTCCTCGAGGGCAACCACGCCCCCACCGACCAGGAGACCCGTCAGGCGATCTCCGGCAACCTCTGCCGCTGCTCCGGCTACCGCGGGATCCTCGACGCCGTCCGCGAGGTCGTCGCGGGCCGCGAGGCCGCCGACGAGGCGGCGCAGGCCGAGCCGGACGGCGGACCCGACGCCCACCAGGACCCGGCCCGTATCCCGCACCAGACGGGACCGCACGGCATCACCGGCAACGGGGGCGTCAACGGAAGCGGTAGCGGAAGGGCATCGGCATGACCGGAATCGCGGACGGCGGGGGCGCCGTCACCGCCACCCCCGCCGCGGGAACGCCCATCCAGCCCCCGTCCACCATGGGCCTCGGCGTCTCCCTGCAGCCCGCCGACTCGGCGGCCAAGACCACGGGCACCTTCCCGTACGCGGCCGACCTGTGGGCCGAGGGGCTGCTGTGGGCCGCGGTGCTGCGCTCCCCGCACCCGCACGCCCGGATCGTCTCCATCGACACCACGCAGGCCGTCGAGATGCCCGGCGTACGGGCCGTGGTGACCCACGCCGACGTGCCCGGAGACGCCTCCCACGGCCGCCGGGTCGCCGACCGTCCGGTCTTCGCCAAGGACCTGGTCCGCCACCACGGCGAGCCCATCGCCGCGGTCGCCGCCGACCACCCCGACACGGCCCGGCTGGCGGCCGCCGCCATCGCCGTCGAGTACGAGGTGCTGGAGCCGGTCACCGACCCCGAGCAGGCGTTCTCCGCCGAGCCGCTGCATCCCGACGGCAATCTGGTCCGCCATATCCCGCTGTCCTTCGGCGACCCGGACGTGGTCGGCGAGGTCATCGCGGAGGGGCTGTACCGCATCGGCCGGCAGGACCCGGCGCCCATCGGCGCCGAGGCGGGCCTGGCCGTGCCGCGCCCCGACGGCGGGGTGGAGATCTACACCGCCTCCACCGATCCGCATGCCGACCGCGACCTGGCCGCCGCCTGCTTCGGGCTGGAGCCGGAGCGGGTGAAGGTCGTCGTCACCGGCGTCCCCGGTGCCATGGGCGAGCGCGAGGACCCGGGGATGCAGCTGCCGCTCGGGCTGCTGGCGCTGCGCACCGGACATCCGGTGAAGCTGGCCGCGACCCGTGAGGAGTCCTTCCTCGGCCACGCCCACCGCCATCCCACCCTGCTGCGCTACCGCCACCACGCGGACGCCCAGGGCAAGCTGGTCAAGGTCGAGGCGCAGATCCTGCTGGACGCGGGTGCCTATGCCGACTCCTCGGGGGACACCCTGGCCGCCGCCGTCTCCTTCGCCTGCGGCCCCTACGTCGTCCCGCACGCCTTCATCGAGGGCTGGGCCGTACGCACCAACAACCCGCCCTCCGGCCATGTGCGCGGCGAGGGCGCGATGCAGGTGTGCGCGGCGTACGAGGGCCAGATGGACAAGCTGGCGGCCAAGCTGGGCATCGACCCCGTCGAGATCCGGATGCGCAATGTGATGGCCACCGGCGATCTGCTGCCCACCGGACAGACCGTCACCTGCCCGGCCCCGGTCGCCGAACTGCTGCAGGCCGTAAGGGATGCACCGCTGCCCGCTCTCCCCAAGGACGACCCGGAGGAGGAGTGGCTGCTGCCGGGTGGCCTGGAGGGCGCGGGCGACCCGGCCGCCGTGCGGCGCGGGGTGGGCTACGCCCTGGGCATGGTCCATATGCTCGGCGCCGAGGGGGCCGACGAGGTCTCCACCGCCACCGTGAAGGTCACCGGCCCGGTGGCCACGGTCATCTGCGCGGCCGTCGAGACCGGCCAGGGCTTCGCCACTCTGGCCCGCCAGATCGTCCAGGACGTCCTCGGTATCGAGGAGGTCCATATCGCGCCCATCGACACCGACCAGCCCCCGGCCGGGCCCGCCTCGCGCGGCCGCCACACCTGGGTCTCCGGCGGTGCGGTCGAGCGGGCCGCGAAGATGGTCCGCACCCAGCTCCTGCAGCCGCTCGCGCATACGTTCGGCATGTCGACCGAGCTGCTCAGCATCGCGGACGGCAAGATCACCTCGTATGACGGGGTGCTCAGCACCACCGTCGAGGAGGCCCTGGAGGGCAAGGAGCTGTGGGCCACCGCGCAGTGCCGTCCGCATCCCACCGAGCCGCTGGACGAGACTGGGCAGGGTGACGCCTTCGTCGGGCTCGCCTACTGCGCGGTGCGCGCCGTGGTGGACGTCGACATCGAGATCGGCGCGGTACGGGTCGTCGACATGACGGTGGCCCAGGACGTGGGCCGGATCCTCAACCCGCGTCAGCTCAGGGCCCGTATCGAGGCGGGCGTCGCCCAGGGCATCGGCGCGGCTCTCACCGAGAACCTGCGCACCTCGCGCGGTGTGGTCCGCCACCCCGACCTGACCGGTTACGCCCTGCCGACCGCCCTGGACGTCCCCGACATCCGCATCGTCAAGCTGGTCGAGGAGCGGGACGTGGTGGCCCCCTTCGGCGCCAAGCCGGTCAGCGCGGTGCCGGTGGTCACCTCCCCGGCGGCGGTGGCGGCGGCGGTCCGTGCGGCCACCGGCCGTCCGGTCAACCGCCTCCCGATCCGCCCCCAGGCGGCGGTCGTCAACCGTACGTAGCCGGCGCGTCGGTAAGGCGCCGACCGTACGTGGCCGACGCGTCCGTAAGACGCGGATGGGCGCCCCGCGCCCGCGGGGCGCCCGTGCTCCGTGGCCGGTGGCTTTCGTACTCAGCCCCCGGGCCCGGCCTCCCCGCTCAGCGCATGGCGGCCGTGCTCAGCACCGGGCGGTCGCGCTCGGCCGGGCGGCCGGTGCCGGGCGCGGGGCGGCCGGGTTCGAGCGCCTTCGCCACCACCGGGCCGATCCGGTTCAGGGACTCCTCCCGCATCATCCGGTAGTGGTGATCGGGGACGCCGTGCACCACCAGGGCGCCGTCCACGAACGGGA
This sequence comes from Streptomyces sp. AgN23, assembly GCF_001598115.1. Lineage (NCBI taxonomy): Bacteria > Bacillati > Actinomycetota > Actinomycetes > Kitasatosporales > Streptomycetaceae > Streptomyces > Streptomyces sp. AgN23. Next base: position 4,437,005 of record NZ_CP007153.1, on the reverse strand, counting down.
GCCAGGCGTCCGCCACATGCAGCGGATCGCGCCGGTAGCCCGGGATCTCCTCCAGGGCCCGGAACATCAGCATGTCGCCCTGGAACCGTTCGGGCGCGAACTTGCGCATCAGCTCCTGGTCGTTCCGCAGGATGTCGAGCAGCGGGAAGCCGGCCTCGCCCTCCAGCAGCCGGGCGGGCAGCCCGGTCTCCCGGCAGAGGTCCGCCACCAGGCCGGCGGTGCCGTCCGCCCCGTCGGGGTGCGCCTCCAGCCAGCCCGGGGCGAAGATGTCGCCACCCCCGATGTCGTCGAGCAGCACCCCCAGCCACTGACGCTTGCTGAGCTCCGGTGCCTCGGGCAGCGCCTGGGCGTTGTCGGGGTAGGCGTCGACCACGGCCAGCGTGGCGACCTCCTCGCCCTGTTCCTGCAGCCGGGTGGCCATGGCGTGCGCGATCAGCCCGCCGAAGGACCAGCCGAGCAGATGGTACGGACCGGTCGGCTGGACGGTCCGGATCTGCCCCAGATAGTCGGCGGCCATCTCCTCGACGCTCGCCGGGAGGACGTCCGGTTCGGTCAGCCCGCGCGCCTGGAGGGCGTACACCGGCTGGTCCGGGGCGAGATGGCGGAGCAGCCCGGTGTACGACCAGCCCAGGCCCCCGCCGGGGTGGACGCAGAACAGCGGCGGGCGCTGCCCCTCGCCGCGCAGCGGCAGCAGGATGTCCAGCGACTGCTGCGGCTGCGCCGGGGCCGGTCCCGCGGCGTCCAGGCGGGCCACCAGCCGGGCGACGGTCGGCGCCTCGAAGAGGTCGCGCATCGACAGCTCGGTGGCCAGCGCGGCGCGGGCCTGGCTGGCCAGCTTGGAGGCGAGCAGCGAATGGCCGCCGAGCAGGAAGAAGTCGTCGTCGATGGTGACGCCGTCGACGCCCAGGACCTCGCCGAAGAGCGCGCACAGCGCCTCCTCGCGCGGGGTGCGGGGCGCCCGCCCGCCCGTGGCGGCCTCGAAGGAGGGCGCGGGCAGTGCGGCGCGGTCCAGCTTGCCGTTGGCGTCCAGGGGGAGGGTGCCGAGCACCACGACCGCGCTGGGCACCATGTGCTCGGGCAGCACCTCGCCCAGCGCCTCGCGGGCCGTGGCGGCGTCCGGCGGGGTGTCGCCGGCGGCCGTCACATAGGCGACCAGCCGCTGGTCGCCGGGCCGGTCGGTGCGGATCGCCGCGGCGGCCTCGGCGACCTGGGGGAGCGTCCGCAGCGCCGCCTCGACCTCGCCCAGCTCGATGCGGAAACCGCGCAGCTGGACCTGGCCGTCGGTGCGGCCCACGTACTCGACGTCGCCGTCCGGCAGCCGGCGGGCCAGATCGCCGGTGCGGTACATCCGGGTGCCGGGCGGGCCGTAGGGGTCGGCGACGAACCGCTCGGCGGTCAGGGCCCGGCGGCCCAGATAGCCGCGGGCCAGCTGCGCCCCGGACACGTACAGCTCGCCGGTGACCCCGGCCGGGCAGGGCTTCAGGGCGGTGTCGAGGACGTACATCCGGGTGTTCCACACCGGCCGGCCGATCGGCACCGGGCCCTCACCGCCGGGCGCGGAGGAGTGGTGGGCGATCTGGATGGTGGTCTCGGTGGGCCCGTAGAGGTTGCTCAGCGGCACGCCGGGGAACCGCTCGTGGAACCGCTCGGCGGTCTCGCGCGGCAGCGCCTCACCGCCGCTGGAGGCCCGCCGCAGGATGCCCGCGCACGCGTCGGCGGCGTCCGGGTCGGCGAGGAACGCCTGGAGCATCGACGGTACGAACTGGAGCGCGGTGATGCCCTGTTCGCGCACCGTGCGCGCCAGATACGCCGGGTCCTTGTGGCCGCCGGGCCTGGCGACCACCAGGGTCGCGCCGCTGAGCAGCGGCAGGAAGAACTCGCAGACCGAGGCGTCGAACCCGGCCGGGGTCTTCTGCAGCATCCGGTCCCCGGAGGTGAGGCCGTAGGCGTCCCGCATCCACTCCAGGCAGTTGGCGACGGCCCGGTGGGGCACCAGGACGCCCTTGGGGCGGCCGGTGGAGCCCGAGGTGTAGATGATGTACGCGGGGTGCTCGGGGTCGATCGCCACCGCCGGAGCGGAAACGTCTCCCGCGCCCCGGGTGCCCGTGATGTCCACGACGTCCAGCAGCAGCCGTCCCACACCGTGGTGCGCGGGGAGCGCCCCGGTGCTGTCGGCGCGGGTGACGACGAGGGCGGGGCTTGCGTCGTCGAGCATGTACGCCAGCCGCTCGGCCGGGTAGTCCAGGTCCAGGGGCAGATACGCGGCCCCCGTCTTGAGCACCGCGATCAGCGCGATGACCAGGTCGGCGGAGCGGGGCAGGGCCACGCCGACGGTGCGCTCGGGCCCGGCGCCGCGCGCGATGAGCACCCGGGCCAGCCGGTTCGCCGCCCGGTCCAGCTCCGCGTAGCTGAGCACGGTGTCGTCGCAGACCAGGGCCTGGGCGTCGGGGGTCCGGGCGGCCTGGGCCGCCAGCAGCTCCGGGAGGAGGGCGCCGGAGGTCGGGTGCGCCGTCTCGCCCGGCGCGTCCAGGACCCGCCGGCGCTCCTCGGCGGACAGCAGCTCCAGGGAGCCGACGGTGCGCCGCAGGTCCGAGGTGTCGGCGAGGGAGCGCAGCAGGCCGAGGTAGCGCTCCCGGTGCGCGATGAGGGCGTCCTCGGTGTAGAGGTTGGAATTGGCGTTGAGGTCGATCCGGATACCGGTCCCGTCGGACCGGTCGTATCCCATGATCGAGAGGTCCTCGACGGTTCCGTTGGAGAGGTTGTGGCCCTTGACCCGGTGACCGGCGAAGTGGAAGTCGTAGTCGTACGTCATGATGTTGACGTGCGGGCCGAGCAATCCGTTTCCGCCGTCCGGAAGTCGCAGATCCCGGGCCAGGTCGATACGGCGGTAACGCTGATGCCGCAGGGCCTGCCTGACTTCGCGTGAGATCTGCCGTACCAGCTCCCGTATTCGCATATCGGCGCGCACCTGGATACGCAGCGGCACCACATTGGCGAACATCCCGGGAATGGCGCGGGCGGTGGCATCGGTACGGCCCGAGATCGGCAGCGTGAGAATGATGTCCGATTTACCGGTCAATCGATGCAGATAAAGAGAGGTCGCTGCGATGATCATAGCCGACCAGTGGGTGGCGTATTTACGTGCGGCGGCCCGCAGCTCGACCGCTTCCTCCTCGGTCAGGTAGGCGGTCTGCCGGAGGACGGTGGAAAGTTCCCTGGTGGGGTGGGTGGAAAGCCGAGCGGGCCGCGGGGAATCGCCGACGTGTTCCAGCCAGTACGCGCGGTCTTTGGCGAAATCCGGCGAGGCCCGGTATTCCGCGTCCTGGTCCACCATCGCCTGCAGGGAGCCGAAGACCGTTTCCCCCTCGGCCGGGTCGGTCCCCTCCACGAGCGCGGTGTACACCTCGGCGGTCCGCCGGCCCAGCAGGGCGGCCGATCCGGCGTCCGACACGATGTGGTGGGTGCCCTGGTACCAGAGGAAGCGCTCGGGCTCCACCTTCAGCAGGGCGAACGAGAACGCCGGGTAGTCGCCCAGCTTGAGCGCCCCCGTGGCCAGGTCGTTCTTCATCCACCGCTCGGCCGCGGCCCAGGGGTCGTCCTCGCCGGTGAGGTCCAGCTTCGGCAGCTCCCAGTCGGTCACCGGGTCCAGGATCTGCCAGGGCTCCCCGTCGTCCTCGCCGACCCGCACGTTGTAGGGCTCGGCCTCCGCCACGGCCCGGCGCAGTGCCCGCTCGAATATCTCGGTGTCTATCGGTCCTTGTATCTCCAGGTACTCGCCGACCCTGAAGGTGGTGCTCTCCGGCGGCTCCAGCTGCTCAATGAACCAGATCTCACTCTGGCCGGTCGAGAGCGGCAGACGGGCGGCCGGTGCGGCGGGCTGCACATTTCCCCCATTGAGGATGGAACCACGGTCGAAAAAGGTGCCTGTCGACCGGGAGTCGTTTTCCGCGCGGCCGCAGGCACCACACCGACCCTATGAGACGCAATTGCACTCAGTGAGGGGGTCAGGAGACCATTCCGTGGCGAGAGTGTGAAAATCGCCGAAGTCCTAGGGATTTACCTGGGGTATCCCCGGCGCCGAGATGGCTGACGGCGTGGATGAGCATGCGTCAGGCGGGCGCGTGTGTCCAGAGCATGTCCGAGAGTTCACCGAGCGGCAACGTATTGCGCGGACGCCCCTGAGGGCGCCCGCGCAAGGTGTGTGGAGGCCGTGGCGGGAATCGAACCCACGTAACTCGATTTGCAGTCGAGCCCCTCAACCACTCGGGCACACGGCCGATGTCGTGCTCTGTTCCCGACGATAGGGCGGGGGTGGGGCGGGCACAACGCCGAGGCGGGGGCTGCCATACGACTGACACACTGCGTTCATGGCCGCCGGATGGGCCCGCCCGGATACGCCCGGCTGGGGGTGCCCGCCCGGATGCGTCCGCCCGGCTGCGCAGGCCCGGGGGCGCGGCCGGGCCCCGGTTCACGGCGTGGGGCGGTGCGCCAGGAAGTCCTCGACCACCTGGCGGAAGAGATCCGGGTCGTCGACCCACGGATAGTGGCCCACCCCGGGCAGGGGCCGCGCCTGCCCGTCCGGGAAGGACTCGGCGACCAGCTCCCCGGCCCGCGTCCCGGTCACCGCGTCCCGGTCGCCGGTGATCGCCAGCACCGGGCACGGCACCTCGCGCAGCCGGGTCAGCACCGCGCGCCGCCCCGCCTCGTCGACGCCCTGCCAGAAACCGGCCCGGGGCACGGGCCCGAGCTGCTCGCCCTCGCTCTCGGCGTGCGCCCGCTGGGGCTCCTCCCAGCGGCCGTACGCCATGGGGGCGGCCTGCAGCAGCAGCCTGCGCACCTCGGCGAGGTCGGTGGTGTCGGGCAGCAGCTGGACCGCCGCATACGCCTCCGGCCACCAGGGCTCGTCGGCGCGGGACTCGAAGATCTCCCGGGCGTCCTCGGGGAGTTCGCCCTGCAGCCGCGCGCCCGGGCAGACCACGATCAGCCGGGCGAGCCGCTCGGGGTGGGCGGCCGCGTACGCCTGGGCCGTCGCGGCGGCCGCGTCATGGGCGAGCAGCGGGAAGCGGGCGAGGTCCAGATGGCGGCGGAGCGCCTCGAGATCCTCGGCGAGCCCCGGGAAGGCGTAGCCACTGGGGTCGGCGGCGGGTGGGGAGTCCCCGGTGCCGCGGCTGTCGGGGATGACGAGGGTGTGATGGGCGTTCAGTCCGCCGAGGTCGCCCAGATACGCGGCGCTGCGCCCCGGCCCGCCCGCCAGGCAGATCAGCGGCGGCCCCGCTGAGCCGTCCCGGGCCTCCAGGACGCGGTAGGCCAGCTCGGTTCCGTCGTACGAGGTGTAGTGCGGCATGGAGTCAGCTTGCCCCAGCTTCGTCATCTTGACCGTGCTTGACCGGGGGGTGTGATGTGCCGGGTGTGGCGCATGAGCCGTGGCGGCGGTCCGCGTGACGCAAAAGCTTCGGTTGGGGTGATCTTGTGCGGACCCAAATTGCGCTTATGGTTTCCGGCCGCTTCTCCGTATGATGCGAATGTGTTCGATTCCCGGCACGTGAAGACGTTCCACGAGGTGGTGCGCTCCGGCTCCTACTCCGGGGCCGCCCGCGCGCTCGGCTACACCCAGCCGGCCATCACCCAGCAGATGAAGGCGCTGGAACGGGCCGTCGGCAGTCCGCTGTTCATCCGGGTCGGCCGGGGGATGCGGCTGACCGAGGCGGGGGAGACCCTCGCCCGTCACGCCGACACCATCCTGACCAGCATCTCCACCGCCCAACAGCAGATGAGCGCCATCACCCGGCTGCGCTCGGGCCGGGTCCGCGTCTGCGCCTTCCCCAGCGCCAACGCCACCCTCATCCCCGAGGCCATGGCCCGGCTCGCCGCCGCCCATCCGGGGGTGCGGGTGGAGCTTCTGGAGGGCGAGCCGCCGGACTCGCTGGGGCGGGTGGTGCGCGGGGAGTGCGACATCACGCTCGCCTTCACCTATCCCGGGCTGCGCGAGGAGACCCCGGCCGAGCTGGTGGAGATCCCGCTGCTGGAGGACCAGCTGACGGTGCTGCTGCCGACCGGGCATCCGCTGGCCAGGCGGCGGGCCGTCAAGCTGGCGGAACTGAGCGAGGAGCGCTGGATCGCCGGGTGTCTGCGGTGCCGCGCCAACTTCCTGCACGAATGCGCGGAGCAGGGCTTCGCCCCGGACATCGCCTTCACCACCGACGACAATCTGGTGGTGCAGAGCATGGTCGCGGCGGGGCTGGGCGTGGCGATGATGCCGGGGCTGGTGCTCTCGTTCCTGTGCCACCAGAAGGTCACCGGGCGTGCCCTGGACCCCGCCTCGCGCCGCCATGTCTCGGCGTATGTACTGCGCGAACATCTGGAGATACCGGCCACCGCGCGGGTGCTGGAGGAACTGAAGGCGGTGGCGGGGAACCGGGTCGGATGCTGAGCGCGGCCGTGCGCCGGGCGCTCGTCCATGAGCGCCATCCATAAGCAGCGCTTGGGGACAGCTCAACAAGCTGTCGTTGGACGTGATGGAGCGGGCGGCGGGACGCTGCCACCATGAGCACCCCGACCGCGTATCCGTCCTCCCGTCTTCTCACGGCACGCCTCGGCGAGCTCGTCGGCGACGTCCGCGAGGCCGTCGACCGGGGGCTGGCGCCCGATGTGACCGCCTATCTGGTCGGCGAGCGGCTCGCGCCCCACCTCGGCGCGCCCGATCTGCTCACCCCCGAGCAGCGCGCGGGCGACCCCGACCGCTACCGCCAGCATGTGCTGCATGCCGAGCCCGACGGCAGCTTCTCGATCGTCGCGCTGGTGTGGCTGCCCGGTCAGCGCACGGCGATCCACGACCATGTGTCCTGGTGTGTGACCGGCGTCCACGAGGGCGAGGAGCACGAGCGGCGCTACCGCCTCGTCCCCGACGGCCCGGGCTCGCGGCTGATCGCGGTCGAGGACGTGGTCAACCCGCGGGGCGCGGTGTGCGGTTTCGCGCCACCCGGAGATATCCACAGGGTGTGGAACGCCTGCGGGACGAAGGCGATCTCGATCCATGTCTACGGGGCGGACATCGCCCGCCTGGGCAGCAGCGTCCGGCGGGTCTACGACCTCCCGACGGCGGACGAGGTCCAGGGCCTTCCGACGGCGGACGGCCAGTGACGCTGACCGCCGCGCCCGGCCGGGCGCGGCAGGCTGCCGGATGGCGGCCGCCGGCCACGGCGTACGGGCTCGGACTCGCCGTGGCCGGGGTCGCGGCCGCCTGGGGCGTCCACTGGCTGCTCCCCGCCGTTCCCCTGCTGACCGCCTCCGTGGTGCTGGGCATCGTCGCGGCCCATCTGCCGGGGGCGCGCGGACTCGTCCGGGGCGTCTGCCGCGCCGGGCTCTCCTTCGCCGGGAAGCGGCTGATGCGGCTCGGCATCGTGCTGCTCGGCCTCAAGCTCAGCCTGAGCGATGTGCTGGGCCTCGGCTGGGCCACCGTGGCGATGGTTCTGGGCGTGGTCGCGGCCACCTTCTGCGGCACCTGGTGGCTCGGCCGCCGGATGGGGCTGCGCGGCGATCAGCCGCTGCTGATCGCGACCGGCTACTCGATCTGCGGGGCCTCCGCCATCGGCGCGGTGAGCGAGGTGTCGGAGAGCGATGAACGCGACGTGGCCACCTCCGTGGCGCTGGTGACGCTGTGCGGCACCCTCGCCATCGCCGTCCTGCCGCTGCTTCAGCACCCCTTGGGGCTGGACGACGTGGCGTTCGGCCGGTGGGTGGGGGCGAGCGTGCACGACGTGGGCCAGGTCGTGGCCACCGCGCAGACCGCCGGGCCGGCCGCGCTGGGCGACGCGGTGCTGGTCAAGCTGGTGCGGGTGGCCATGCTCGCCCCGCTGGTCGCCGCGCTCGCGACGTCCGTACGGGCGCGGGGGCGCGCCAAGGCGGCGGCCGGCGAGGGGACGGTGGGCGAGGCGGCGAAGCGGCGGCCGCCGCTGGTGCCGCTGTTCGTCCTCGGCTTCCTCGCGATGACCGCCCTGCGCAGCACGGACCTCCTGTCCACCACCGCGCTGGACACCGCCGCCACGGCCCAGGAACTCCTCCTCGCCGCCGCCCTCTTCGGCCTCGGCAGCGCCGTCCACCTCCCCTCACTCACCCGCACCGGCGCCCGGGTCGCGGCGCTGGGGCTGTGTGCGTGGCTGGTGATCGCGGGGGCCTCGTACGCGGGGGTCGTGCTCACCACGTAGGGGCCGGGGACGGCCAGGACCGAAGGCCCGCGGCGCGGACAGGGTGCCTAGGGCCAACGGCCGAGCGCGGCTCCGTCCCGCGACAGGTGTGACATCCCGAAACGCCACTTACTCTGACGCCATGACCCCTCGCGACCCCCATGACGCCGACGCCGCCGTCACGGACGGCGCCGCCCTGCCGCCCCAGGCGTCCCCCCTCCCACCCGAGCCGCACGACGGAGACCTGGACCTGGGTCTGGACCTGGGTCTGGAGGGCGGCGGCGACACCGGCGACACCGTACTGGGGAGGCGCTACCGTGCCCTGACTCTGGGCATCGTCACCGTCGTCTCCCTCATCGCCTTCGAGGCGAGCGCGGTCAACACCGCGATGCCGGTCGCGGCCCGCGCGCTGGACGGGGTCGAGCTCTACGCGTACGCCTTCTCCGCTTATTTCACCGCGAGCCTGTTCGCGATGGCGCTGTCGGGGGAGTGGTGCGACCGCAAGGGGCCGCTGGCGCCGCTGTTCACCGGGATCGCGGCGTTCGCCGCCGGGCTGCTGGTGGCCGGTTCGGCACAGCAGATGTGGATGTTCGTGGGCGGGCGCGCGGTGCAGGGCATAGGCGGCGGGCTGGTGATCGTCGCGCTGTATGTGGTGGTCGGCCGCGCCTATCCGCAGCGGCTGCAGCCCGCCGTGCTGGCATCCTTCTCCGCCGCCTGGGTGCTGCCGGTGATCGTCGGCCCGCTCGCCGCCGGGACCGTCACCGAACAGGTCGGCTGGCGCTGGGTGTTCCTGGCCATCCCGGTGCTGGTGCTGCCGCCGCTCGCGGTGATGCTCCCCGCGCTGCGCGCCCTGGCCCCGAGCGAGCGCTCCGCGGGCATGAACCGCCGCCGTATCCTCCTCGCGCTCGCCGTCGCGGCCGGCGCCGGGCTGCTGCAGTACGCGGGCCAGGACCTCAGCTGGCTCTCGCTCGTCCCGGCCGCCGCCGGGCTCGCCCTGATCGTCCCGTGCGTACTGCGGCTGCTGCCCAAGGGCACCTTCCGCGCCGCCCGCGGGCTGCCGTCGGTGATCCTGCTGCGCGGGGTGGCGGCGGGGTCCTTCCTGGGCGCGGAGAGCTTCGTCCCGCTGATGCTGGTGACCCAGCGCGGCCTGTCCGCGACCGCCGCCGGGCTCTGTCTCACCGGCGGCGGACTCACCTGGGCCCTGGGCTCGTACACCCAGAGCCGCCCCCGCCTGGAGCCGCACCGCGAACGGCTGATGGGCCTCGGCATGCTCCTCATGGCCGTGTCCATCGCCATGGTGCTCCTGGCCCTCATCGACTCCGTCCCGGCCTGGATCGTGGCCGTGGCCTGGGTGATCGGCGGCTATGGGATGGGGTTGGCCATCTCCAGCGGGAGCGTGCTGCTGCTGAAGCTCTCCCGTCCGGAGGACGCGGGCAGCAACTCCGCCTCCCTCCAGGTCTCCGACGCGCTCGGCAACATCACGCTGGTCGGGCTCAGCGGCGTCCTCTTCGTCACCTTCGGTGGCGGCGATGTCGCCGCCACCGGCTCGACCGCCGCCCACCAGCCGGCCGCCTTCGGCGCGGTCTACGTGGCGATGACGGCGGTGGCGCTGGCGGGGGCGTGGGTGACGACGCGGTTGCGGCCGGTCATCGAGTAGTACCACATTGGCCCCACTAGTGGTACCGTTTTGGTATGGCTATGAATCTCCGACTGCGCGACGACCAGCAAGAGGCGCTCAAGCAGCGGGCTGAGGAGGAGGGCCGCAGCATGCACGCCATAGTGCTTCAGGCGATCGACCGGTATCTGGAACAGGAAGCGGACCGGGAGTCGGTCCAGCGCTTGGGGGCGAAGTACGCGGCACGCCACGCGGACCTTCTGCGGAGGCTGGGGCAGTAAGTGAAGTACCTGACGGTCCAGGAAGTGCTGGACCTGGCGGACATCGCCTGCGGGGGGCAGCAGATCGCGGTGCGCGATCTGGGGTTGCTGAGCTCGGCTGTGCATCGTCCGCAGTCACAGATGTTCGGCATAGAGGCGTACACCGAGCTCTTCGAGAAGGCTGCCGCGCTGCTCCAGTCGCTCGCCGTCAACCACCCGCTGGTGGACGGCAACAAACGGATGGCGTGGATGTGCACAGTGGTCTTTCTCGACCTCAACGGCACCGAGATGCTCGACGTCGACCAGGACGAGGCGTACAAGCTGGTGGTCGGCGTGGCCGCGGGCGCGCTCGACGACGTGGCGGACATCGCAGCCAGGCTGCGCGGGTTGCACGAGGGAATGTGAGTCTGATCCCACCCTCGGGTGGGATCAGGGCGTACCTCCGAAGCGTGGGGACGGCACCGGTAGGCTGACGCGGTTCCTGATCGACCCCGCCGAGCCAGCCCGACGGAGACCGTGAGTACTACTGCCGCCTCCACCAGCCATCACCTCTCGCCCGCCTTCCCCGGCCGGGCCCCTTGGGGTACCGCGAGCAAGCTGCGCGCCTGGCAGCAGGGTGCGTTGGACAAGTACATCCAGGAGCAGCCGCGGGACTTCCTCGCGGTCGCGACCCCCGGCGCCGGTAAGACCACCTTCGCGCTGACCCTCGCCTCCTGGCTGCTGCACCACCACGTCGTCCAGCAGGTGACGGTCGTCGCGCCGACCGAGCATCTGAAGAAGCAGTGGGCGGAGGCCGCCGCGCGGGTCGGCATCAAGCTGGACCCGGAGTACAGCGCGGGCCCGCTGGGCCGGGAATACCACGGGATCGCCGTCACCTACGCGGGCGTCGGCGTCCGGCCCATGCTGCACCGCAACCGCATCGAGCAGCGCAAGACGCTCGTCATCCTCGACGAGATCCACCACGCCGGCGACTCCCGCTCCTGGGGCGAGGCGTGTCTGGAGGCGTTCGAGCCGGCGACCCGGCGGCTCGCGCTCACCGGCACCCCGTTCCGGTCCGACACCAACCCCATCCCCTTCGTCACCTACGAAGAGGGCAACGACGGCATCCGGCGCTCGTCCGCCGACTACACCTACGGCTACGGCAACGCGCTCTCCGACGGGGTGGTGCGCCCCGTCATCTTCCTCTCCTACAGCGGCAACATGCGCTGGCGCACCAAGGCGGGTGACGAGCTCGAGGCGCGGCTCGGTGAGCCGATGACCAAGGATGCCGTCTCCCAGGCGTGGCGTACCGCGCTCGATCCGCGCGGCGACTGGATGCCGAATGTGCTGCGCGCCGCCGACCAGCGGCTCACCGAGGTCCGCAAGGGCATCCCGGACGCGGGGGCGCTCGTCATCGCCGCCGACCAGGATTCGGCCCGTGCGTACGCCAAGCTGATCCGCGAGATCACCGGCAGCAAGGCGACGCTCGTGCTCTCCGACGAGGCGGCGGCGTCCCAGCGGATCGAGGACTTCAGCCACTCCGACGACCGCTGGATGGTCGCGGTCCGCATGGTGTCGGAGGGGGTGGACGTGCCCCGGCTGGCGGTCGGGGTCTACGCGACCACCATCTCCACCCCGCTCTTCTTCGCCCAGGCCGTCGGCCGTTTCGTACGGTCGCGGCGGCGCGGCGAGACCGCGTCCGTCTTCCTCCCCACCATCCCCACGCTGCTCGGCTTCGCGGGCGAGATGGAGGTCGAGCGCGACCACGTCCTGGACAAGCCGAAGAAGGACGGCGAGGAGGAGAACCCGTACGCGGAGGAGGAGAAGCTCCTCGAGGAGGCCGAGAAGCAGCAGGACGAGGACACCGGCGAACAGGACCAACTCCCCTTCGAAGCGCTGGAGTCGGACGCGGTCTTCGACCGGGTGCTGTACGACGGCGCCGAGTTCGGCATGCAGGCGCATCCGGGCAGCGACGAGGAGCAGGACTACCTCGGCATCCCCGGGCTTCTCGAACCCGACCAGGTGCAGATGCTGCTCCAGAAGCGGCAGGCCAAGCAGATCGCACACAGCCGCAAGAGGCCGGACGCGGAGGCGGATCTGCTGGAGCTTCCGGCGGAGCGGCGGCCGGTGGTCACCCACAAGGAGCTGCTGGAGCTGCGCAAGCAGCTCAACACGCTGGTCGGGGCGTATGTCCACCAGAGCGGTAAGCCACACGGCGTGATCCACACCGAGCTGCGCCGGGTCTGCGGCGGCCCGCCGAGCGCGGAGGCGACGGCGGGACAGATCCGCGAGCGGATCAAGAAGGTTCAGGAGTGGGCGACGCGGATGCGGTGACGCGGATGCGCGTCCGTGCCCGTATCCGCATCCGTAGACGTATGTGTAGGCGTATGCGCTGAGGCGGACGGGTCCGCCTCAGCGCAACCCCTTTTCGAAAAGTTTCATGAACCGGTCGCACGCCCCCCTTATCAATCCGGATGAACCGGGGCGATTCGGGATGCTCCCATGTCGTTCTCTTTGGCAGTTCTGCTCGGATTCTGGACAAACCCTTCCGCAAAGCGGACCGGCTCGCTAGCGTTCGGGCACGCACACGCCCCGTGGCAGCGCCGCCGCGGAGCGCAGCCGGTGCGTGACCACCGCGACCGGCGGCCTCTTCGCGCGCCGTCGTCGGGACCGGCGGACACACCGCGCGAAGAGCCGCCACTCATCACCGAGGAGGGGGCGTCGTGACCGCGGAGACCTCTCAGACGCTCGATCGGGGACTGCGCGTCCTCAAACTGCTCGCCGACACCGACCACGGGCTGACCGTGACCGAGCTGTCCAACAAGCTCGGCGTCAATCGCACCGTGGTCTACCGGCTGCTGGCCACCCTTGAGCAGCACTCCCTCGTCCGCCGGGACATCGGCGGACGGGCGCGCGTCGGGCTGGGGGTGCTGCAGCTCGGCCGCCAGGTGCATCCGCTCGTACGGGAAGCGGCGCTGCCCGCGCTGCGCTCCCTCGCCGAGGACGTCGGCGCGACCGCCCACCTCACTCTGGTCGACGGCACCGAGGCCCTCGCCGTCGCGGTCGTCGAGCCGACCTGGACCGACTACCACGTGGCCTACCGGGCCGGATTCCGGCATCCGCTCGACCGGGGCGCCGCCGGGCGCGCGATCCTCGCCGCCCGCGCCGGCCGCCCCGACGACCCCGGGTACGCCCTCACCCACGGCGAACTGGAGGCGGGCGCGAGCGGCGCGGCCGCCCCGCTCATCGGGGTGACGGGGATCGAGGGGAGCGTCGGGGTCGTCATGCTCTGCGACTCGGTACCGGACCGGGTCGGCCCACGGGTCGTCGACGCGGCCCGAGAGGTCTCGGACGCCCTGAGCTGAGCGTCCGGCGTGGCACAGCACGCCGTGGTGGCAGCCTCGATGGGCGCCCCGCCCCCCGGGGTCGGCCCAGGGGGGCGGCCATGCGGCCGGGAGCCGTGAGCCCGGCGCCCTTGGCCGGGCGCCGTGCGCCTGCCAGCGTCGGCCGGGCATCACGAGCTGAGCCGACCATCCGCGCCCGCCGTCTGCCGGGGCTCGTGCCCGCTGTCTGTCAGGGCTCGCGTCCTCCGTCTGCCGGGGCTCAGGCCCTCCGCCCGTCAGGGCTTGCGTCCTCCGTCTGTCAGGGCTCGTGTCCGCCGTCTGCCGGGGCTCGGGCCCTCCGCCCGTCAGGGTCCGCGTCCGCCACTTGCCGGGGCTCGTGACCGCCGTCTGTCAGGGCCCGTGCCCGCCGCCCGCCAAGCCTTCGGGGGTCGGGGCGGCGCCCCGTCCGTCCCGGCGGTCAACTAGATTCGCACCATGCCTGCCGTCTCCCCCCGCGCCCGCATCCTCGCGCTCTGCTCCGCGCCCGTGCTCGCCCTGCTCGCGGTGGCCGCGTTCGCCCCGCTGCCGTTCACCGTGGCCCAGCCCGGTTCGACCGTGAACGTCCTCGGCGCCGACCGCGGCAAGCAGGTGATCAGCGTCTCGGGGAGCGGCACCCGCAAGACCACCGGGCAGCTGCGGATGACGACGATCCTGGCCACCGGACCGGACGCCACCGTGCGGCTGAAGGACGTGATCAGCGGCTGGTTCGCCACCGACCGCGCCGTCATGCCGCATGACTCGGTCTACGTCGGCGGCACCACCAAGGAGATCGAGCGGCACAACGCCGACGAGATGCGGGAGTCCCAGTCCTCGGCCACCAGCGCCGCGCTCGGCTATCTCCACCGCTCCCCGCGCGACGTCAAGGTCACCCTGCGCCTGGCCGACGTCGGCGGGCCGAGCGCCGGGCTGCTCTTCTCCCTCGGCGTGATCGACAAGCTGGACGGGGACGGCCGCGGCGGCGATCTCACCGGCGGCCGGACGATCGCGGGCACCGGCACCATCGACGCCAAGGGCAAGGTCGGGGCCGTGGGCGGGGTCCCGCTGAAGACGCAGGCCGCCAAGCGGGACGGCGCCACGGTCTTCCTGGTGCCGAAGGCCGAATGCGCCGACGCCACCGCCGAACTGCCCAAGGGGTTGCGACTGATCCCCGTCACCACGCTCAAGGGTGCCGTGACGGCTCTGCGGGCGCTGCGGTCGGGCGGCGCGGTCCCGCACTGCTGAGCGGTGCCGCCGTCCTCTCGTCCGTCGCCGTCGCCCTGTCCGCCGCCGTCCTCTCGTCCGCCGCCGCCGCCCTGTCCGCCGCCGTCCTCTCGTCCGCCACCGTTCTCTTGTCCGCCGCTGTCCCCTCGTCCATCCCGCGCCAGGCCGGGAAGACCAGCGGGCTGAGCGTGGCCAGGAAGTAGACCCCGCCCGTCACCAGGAAGGCGGCGGTCAGCCCCACTCCCTCGACCAGACACCCGGCCGCGAGCCCACCGAGCGGCATCACCACCCACACCCCCGCGGTGAGCGCGCCCGAGACCCGGCTGCGCAGCTCATCGGGGACGGCCTCGTAGGTCACCGTGGTCAGGATCGGGTTGAGCATCCCGGCCGCGACCCCACTGGCCGCCATCGTCACGGCGAGCGGGGACACACCGGGAACGAAGGCGGCGATCAGGAAGCGCGGCAGCCCGCACACCAAGAAGCTCACCGCGAAGACGGTCCGGCGCGAAAAGCGGTCGCCCACCGCCCCGTACAGCAGCGCCCCCACCAGCGCGCCGCCGCCGAACAGCGCGGTGAGCAGCCCCAGTTGCACCGAACCGCCCAGATGCCGCTCGGCGTGGACCGGCAGCAGTACGGAGGACAGGCCCTGGTCCAGGCCGTTGGTGACCATGACCATCAGCACGATGGCCAGCAGCAGCCGATGGTGCAGCAGGAAGCGGTACCCCTCGCCCAGCTCCGCGCGGTAGGCGCGGGCGGACACCGGCACGACGGGCTTGCGCGGCGCGGCGGCGGGCAGCCCGCGCAGCCCCGCCATGATCAGCACCGCGGACGCCGCGAACGTGGCCGCGTCCAGCAGCAGTACGGACGGCGGGCCGAGCAGCGCGATCAGCAGTCCCCCGACCGCCGCGCCCAGCATCCTGGCGCCGCGCGAGGCCCCGTCGTAGAAGCTGGCGGCGCGGCTGAGGGTGGTGCCCGCCCGTTCGGCCAGCGGGGGGACGAGCACCTGGCGGGCGGTCTCGCCCGGTGCGTGGAGCAGTCCGCAGAACGCCATCAGCGCGCAGAGCTGCCAGAACCGCAGCAGCCCGGCGAAGTGCAGCACCGGGATCGTGGCGACGGCCACCCCGCACAGCGCGTCGGAGGCGATGGAGACCCGCCTGCGGCCGACCCGGTCGATGACCGGGCCGCCGATGACGGCCGAGACGACCACCGGCAGGGTCGCGCAGAAGGAAACTAACCCGGCCTTGGCCGCGCTCCCCGTGGTCTCCAGGACGAACCACGGGACGGCGATCAGTGTGAGCGAATTGCCCGCTATGGAAACGGTGTTGGCGGCGAGGACGAGCATGAGCGGTCTTCGGTCACCGCTGTTTCCCCTACGCTCTCTGTCCCCTGTGTCGTCGGCCATATCAGTGGTCGAACCGCGCCGTCAGACCGGATTGCGGTAGCCGCGGCGTGGCCAGCCGCAGCCCGACCTCCACCAGCGTCCAGCCCACCCGGGCGCGCAGCACCCGGGCGCGGGCGGGACGGGAGCGGCGGTGGGGCCGGGACGCCTCGCGGGCCTCGTCCCGCAGACGCCCGGCGCGTATGTGGTGCAGCCACAGATGGATGTCGTCGCCGTACATGTCGTTCCCCCCAGGGATCGGTCAGTCCTCTTCGCGCGGGAAGGCGTGCAGATGGACGCGGTACGGGGCGGAGCCCTCGGTGTCCCGGTCCACCTCCTTCTCGCGGTAGCTCTCGATCAGTTCGTGCACCTTGTCGCGCATTTCGCGGGCGAGTTCGGGAGTGAGGCGCATGTAGAAGTCGCTGAGGTCCGAGGCCGCCCGCCATTCCCCCGACCATCCGTGCAGGGTGCCCAGAAAGGTGGACATCTCCTGCGTGTGCTGGGTGGCCACCTCGTGCAGCACCGTGTTCGCCGCCCCCCGTACGGCCGGGTCGGGGTGGGCCAGGAACTTGTCGGCGTTCCAGCGCGTACCTCTGTGCGCCGCCTTCCACCACCGCTCCCGCCCCTTGCCCCGCTCCGGGTCGTCCTCGACGAAGCCATAGGTGGCCAGCTGTCGCAGATGGTAGCTGGTGGCACCGCTCGACTCCCCCAATCTGTCGGCCAGTTGGGACGCGGTGGCCGGTCCGTACTCGCGCAACGCGGTGAGCAGCCGCATGCGCAGCGGATGCGCGAGCCCGCGCAGCGTGCGGGGGTCGAGCACCCGGACGTCGTCGGGCGCAGGCTCTTCGTTCTCTGCCATGCGCGGCAGCGTAAGCATGCAAAGACTCATTTGCAACACTTTCTTTGCAACGGAGTCTTTGGACCCGCTTCAGGGACCGCCGCGGGCGCTCGCCCTCAGTCCAGCGCCGCCTGCCGCACCAGCGGGATGATCCGCAGCGGAACCGCGTTCTCCATCACGATCGCCGTCGAGGCCCGGACGATCCCCTCGAACCCCACCACCAGGTCGATCACCCGCTGAAGGTCGGCGTTGGAGCGGGCCACCAACCGGCAGAGCATGTCCCCGTGGCCCGTGGTGGTGTGCAGCTCCAGCACCTCGGGAACGGTCGCCAGATGGGCCCGTACGTCCTGCCCCTGCCCCTGCTTGATCTCCAGCGTGGCGAACGCGGTGACCGGATAGCCGAGCGCCGCCGGGTCCACATCGGGGCCGAAGCCCCGGATCACCCCCTGAGTCCGCAGCCGGTCCAGCCGCGCCTGCGCCGTGCCGCGGGCGACACCGAGGCGGCGCGACGCCTCCAGCACGCCTATCCGCGGTTCCTCGGCGAGCAGCTCGATCAGGCGAGCGTCGAGCCCGTCGATCCCCATGCGGTCCCCCCTTGAGGTCTCCGTGGTCTCTGTGGCGTTCTCTGTGACGGTGGTCACCCTGTACAGGATGCTCCATGGAAGCCTGCTCAGGCTATACATCCTGACCAGCGTTTTCGCGAAGTGTTGCGCACCTTGAGCCTTGGGAGGACGCTGCGAAGTATGACTGAGACGACAGAGATGCTGCAGCAGGGGGACGCACGGCACGCCGACCCGTTCCCCGTGAAGGGGATGGACGCGGTCGTCTTCGCGGTCGGCAACGCGAAGCAGGCCGCGCACTACTACGCCACCGCCTTCGGGATGAAACTCGTCGCCTACTCCGGTCCGGAGAACGGCAGCCGGGAGACGGCCAGTTACGTCCTCGTCTCGGGCAGCGCCCGCTTCGTGTTCACCTCCGTCGTCAAGCCGGTGGGCGCCTGGGGCCGCTTCCTGTCCGAGCATGTCGCCGAGCACGGCGACGGGGTGATCGACCTCGCGGTGGAGGTGCCGGACGCGCGCGCCGCGTACGCGTACGCCGTCGAGCACGGCGCCGCCGGGATCGAGGAGCCGCATGAGCTCAAGGACGAGCACGGCACGGTGGTGGTGGCCTCGATCCGCACCTACGGCGACACCCGCCACACCCTCGTCGAGCGCACCGGCTACGACGGCCCGTACCTTCCCGGCTATGCGGAGGCCGAGCCGATCGTCGACCCGCCGGCGCGGCGGAACTTCCAGGCCATCGACCACTGCGTCGGCAATGTGGAGCTCGGCCGGATGGATGAGTGGGTCGGCTTCTACAACGACGTCATGGGCTTCACCAACATGAAGGAGTTCGTGGGCGACGACATCGCCACCGAGTACTCCGCGCTGATGTCGAAGGTCGTGGCGGACGGCACCCGCAAGGTGAAGTTCCCGCTCAACGAGCCCGCGGTCGGCAAGAAGAAGTCGCAGATCGACGAGTATCTGGAGTTCTACGGCGGCCCCGGCGTCCAGCACATCGCGCTCGCCACCAACGACATCGTCGCCACGGTGCGGGCGATGCGCGCGGCCGGGGTGCGGTTCCTGGACACCCCGGACTCGTACTACGAGACCCTGGGGGAGTGGGTCGGCGACACCCGCGTCCCGGTGGAGACCCTCCGCGAGCTGAAGATCCTCGCCGACCGGGACGAGGACGGCTATCTGCTCCAGATCTTCACCAAGCCGGTCCAGGACCGGCCGACCGTCTTCTTCGAGCTGATCGAGCGGCATGGCTCGATGGGCTTCGGCAAGGGCAACTTCAAGGCGCTCTTCGAGGCGATCGAGCGCGAGCAGGAGAAGCGCGGCAACCTCTGACCGCTACGCGGGGCGGGTCCAGGGCCCGCCCCGCGTGACGCGGCCGCGCCCGTCCCCCGTACTCGTGTGGACATGCACCCTTGCTCCGTTATGCGCATGCGCCGCTCATGCCAGAAAACCCGAACATGTGAATGGGAGCGCTTTCCCAGCGTCTACACTCTCGGCGATCTGTTCACTCCAACACGGCGTGATCGCATGGGAGTTGTTGAGTATCAATGCACACGGAAAAGTACACTGCGGGTCGTTTGACCAGGCGTAGGTTCACCCTCGGCGGGGGCGTGGCCGCGGCCGGCGCGCTCGGTGCCTTCGCCGCCCGCGCGGGGGCCGTCACCGTGGCGGGGGGCCGGTTCGATCTGTCGGTGCCCTCCACCCAGCTGATCCGCGAGAAGACCCCGCACAACGCCACCGTGCTGCAGTCCTTCGCGTTCGATGACGTGAATGGCCACCTCTACACCGTCCAGCTGATGCAGGGCGGTATCCAGCTCGGCGGGGAGTCGGCCCCCGTCTCCGGTGCCGACCGCGCCGCCCACGGCGATCTGTGCGTCACCAAGCTGTCCGTGGCCGGTGCGGAGCTGGGCTCCATGTACCTCAAGGGATTCGGGCACGGCGTCGCGATGGGCTGCGAGCCGGTGGGCTCCACCGCCTATCTGTGGACCGAGTCGGACGCCAACCCCGACTCCGGCTACGGCCGCGCCATCAGCCGCTTCAAGTTCGCCGATGGCACCGTGCTGTCGTCCGGTTCGTCCTCGCTGGTCAAGCACCGCCCGGTGGCGGGCTCCACCAGCAACCAGCCCGCCGTCGACATGCTCAACCGCCGGCTGCTGCTGCGCTACCGCCTCGACGGCGAGGTCCGCTACCGGCTGATGAGCCTCTCCGGGGTCAGCGCGGGCGACTACACCGCCGTATACGACGACATACCCCAGACCGGCGTCGAGGACGGCGAGGTCTTCCAGGGCTTCACGGTCCTCGGCGACTACGCGTACCAGATGACCGGTACCGCCTACACCGGCGAGGACGGCGCCAACCCGCCCTCCGGCCACGGCAACACCTACGTCTCCTGCATCGATCTGCGCACCGGCGAGCTCGTCCAGCGCGCCCGCACCGAGGCCGCCTACTCGCTGAGCTACCGCGAGCCCGAGGGCATGGCCGTCCAGCTCTCCAGCCCCCGGCGGCTGTGCATGGGCTTCGCCTCGGGCGCCGCCGGTGACCGTAAGGTCAGCGTCTACTACAAGGCGCAGTAGACCGACGATTTTCGCGGTAAGCCGTCCGCTGTCACGATCTTCCCCGCGCGCTTCCCGGGTGCGAGGCTGGACTCATGACGGACCTCATCGAACTGCTGCGGGAGGGCCTCCCGGAGGAGGCCGTGCTGACCGACCCGGATGTGACCGGGGCATACGCACACGACATGGCGAGCTTCTGCGAGGCGGGCGTGCCCGCCGTCGTCGTCCTCCCGCGCACGGTCGAGCAGGTGCAGCACGTCTGCCGCACCGCCACCGCGCTGCGCGTCCCGGTCGTGCCCCAGGGCGCGCGCACCGGCCTGTCGGGCGCGGCCAACGCGTCCGAGGGCTGCATCGTGCTGTCCCTGGTCAAGATGGACCGGATCCTGGAGATCAACCCGGTCGACCGGATCGCGGTCGTCGAACCGGGCGTGATCAACGCGGCCCTGTCCCGCGCGGTCATGGAGAAGGGCCTCTACTATCCGCCGGACCCCTCCAGCTGGGAGCAGTGCACGATCGGCGGCAACATCGGCACCGCGTCCGGCGGGCTGTGCTGTGTGAAGTACGGCGTCACCGCCGAATACGTCCTCGGGCTCGATGTCGTCCTCGCCGACGGGCGGCTGCTGAAAACCGGCCGCCGCACCGCCAAGGGCGTCGCGGGCTACGACCTGACCCGGCTGTTCGTCGGCTCCGAGGGCAGCCTCGGCATCGTCGTCGGCGCGGTCCTCGCCCTCAAGCCCGCCCCGCTCGAACAGCTGGTCCTGGCCGCCGAGTTCCCCTCCACCGCGTCCGCCTGCGATGCCATCTGCCGGATCATGGAGCGCGGCCACGCCCCCTCGCTGCTGGAGCTGATGGACCGGACGAGCGTCCGCGCGGTCAACGCGATGGGGAACATGGGCTTGCCGGAGTCCACCGAGGCCCTGCTGATGGCGGCGTTCGACACCCCGGACCCGGCCCCCGACCTCGCCGCCGTCGCCGAGCTGTGCACGGCGGCCGGTGCGACGGAGGTGGTCCCGGCCGAGAACGCCGCCGAGTCCGACATGCTGCTCCAGGCCCGCCGGATGACGCTTCCGGCGCTGGAGGCGGTCAAGGGCGTCACGATGATCGACGACGTCTGTGTGCCCCGCTCCCGGCTCGCCGAGATGATCGACGGCACGGCCGCCATCGCCGAGAAGCACGCCCTCACGATCGGCGTCGTGGCCCACGCCGGGGACGGCAACACCCATCCGACGGTGTGCTTCGACCCGGCGGACCCCGACGAGTCGCGGCGGGCCCGGGAGTCGTTCGACGAGATCATGGCGCTGGGTCTGGAGCTCGGCGGCACCATCACCGGTGAGCACGGCGTCGGCGTCCTCAAGCGGGAGTGGCTGGCGCGGGAACTGGGCCCGGTGGGGGTGGAGTTGCAGCAAGGGATCAAGCAGGTCTTCGATCCGCTGGGCCTGCTCAACCCCGGCAAGCTCTTTTGACGGCGGCCCTGGCAGGTCCCCACCTCGGGGCAAGCCCTCTGCGCGACCTCGCCCGCCTCGTCACTGATCTTGAGTACGCGCAGCAGGCGGGCGGCCTCGGGCGCGGCCGCGCTCGCTGCGTCGAGCCGCTCGACGAGTCGGGCGACGGTGCCCCATGCGGTGTCTTTCATGCATGCCCAGCTGTGGAGTGGGGGAGGCTCCATCGGGTTCCGTCGGGGATGTGCCAGACGTAAGCGCTTCCGTCCGCTTCACGGGCGTACCCGAACCGGTCCTGCGACGGGCGGCCGACGTCGTTCCACCAACGCCAAGCCGACTCGGCTTGCTGCCAGAGTTCGGCGTCGCCGCCGTAGCTGACGGTGCCGGTATTGTCGCCGGTCAGGGGTGTGCGGGCCCAAGACCCGTCGGGCTGCTGAATCTGGATGGCCATGGTGCCTGTGGTGTCGTCGAGGTGGTAGACGAATTCCGCCTCGGGCAGGTGGAAGGCGAGCAACAGGCGGAAGGGGTAGTGACCGCGGATGTGCTCGGCGGTGACCACCGTGGGTCGGGTTTCTGCTTCCGGTGCCCGTTCACGTCGTGGGGGTGGGGCGTAGGTGCGTGCGTCGGTGCGGGTTGCCATGAAGCGGCCGGCGGTGGTGGTGAAGTGGCCGAGGGCGCGCTGGTGCTCGTCGACGGCGAGGCGGACGAGGCCGCCCTCGATGCCGAGGGCGACGTCGGTGATCAGGATGGTTCCGGGCCTGCTCTGGTCGATCCACGCTTGGGGGATGGCGGGCACGGAACAGGTGGCGATGATCCGGTCGAATGTGTCCCCGGTGGGGTAGCCCCGCGTTCCGTCGCCCGGGATGACTTGGGGGGTGCATCCGGCGTCGGTGAGGCGCCGCTGTGCGGCCTCGACGAGGGCGGGGTCGACGTCGACGGAGTGGACGAGGTGTTCCCCGAGGCGTGCGGACAATAGGGCGGCGTTGTAGCCGGTGCCGGTGCCGATTTCGAGAATCCGGTGTCCATCTTCGGTGTTGAGGTCTTCGAGCATGCCGGCCATGAGGCTTGGCAGAGTGCTGGACGAGGTCGGGACGCCGGTCCATGCCGTCTCGTCGACCTGCTCGGCGGTGGCCGGGTCGAGGGCGGTCACGAGCGTCTGGTCGCGGTAGACGGCGGCGAGGGTGTCCTCGGCGGTGGTGGCGCGGTGCTCGCGCCAGACGGTGATGCCTTTGTCGCTGGTCTCCTGCTCGAACCACTGGGGGACGAACACGTGGCGGGGGACATTGGCGAACGCTTCGGCCCATGGGCGGGTGCGGATGGCGCCGGCCTGAGTGAGTTCGTCGGCGAGGGCCGCCATGTAGGGGCGGGCCTGGTCGAGGGCTGGGGCGTTCATCGGGAGACTCCTTGCAGTTCGTCGGCGATGGCTTGGGCGATGGGCAGGCCGGTTGCGTGCTCGATCCAGTCCCATTGCCCGCACGGATTCGCTTCCAGGTAAGTCCAAACCCCGTCGGGGCTGACGACGAAGTCGAAGGCGGCGAACCGGAGGTCAAGGCGATCCATGTAGCGTCGCACGCCCTCGACGACGTTGGGTGGGGCTGTGCCGATCCGGTACGTGAGCGAGCGGTAATCGCTGCGCCAGTCCGTATGTGCGGCGTCGCTGCCCGCGTGGACTTCAGCGGGGAACAGCCGGTCGCCGACGACCGTGAGCCGCACCTCGTACGCCTTGTCGACCCACGCTTGGAACAGGTGCGCGGTGGTGTCGATGCCGCGCAGGTCGGCGAGGTCGTCCTCGGTGACACGACGGGTGTACACGGCCTTGAACTGGTCGTCTTCGATGAACACAGGCGTGGCCACCGGCTTGCAGATGATCGGACCGGTTACGTCGCCGACGAACGCGCGGACGGCATCGGGGCTGTTGGTGATGAGCGTGGGCGGAACGGTCAAGCCGCAGGTTCGAGCGGTGGCGAGCTGAAGCGGCTTGTACTCGGCGCGGGACATGGCGGCGGGGTGGGAGACCCATCGGCAGTCGAGGGCGGTGATGATGCCGCCGAGTCCGGCGCGGGCCTGCGCGGCGGCGAACAGGTTCTCGGGTTCCGACATGCTCGCGGGCAGGCTGAACGGGTTCGGGGCGCGGTAGTAGACGGCGGAGACGTCGGCGAGGTCGACGGCGCGGTGAGCGGTGGTGAGTCCGCCGGACCACGCTCGCCGAGCGTCGATACGCCCGGCGAGGGTGACCTCTTGCGGGAACTCGGCGGTGTCCATGCGGAACACCTCCGCTCCACCGTCCGTGAGTGCCTTGACGACGCGGTCGGTCGGCCAGTCGTCGCGCGCTGCGATCACGAGAACGGTGGACATGAGGGCATCAGTCCTTCGCGCCCTCGTCGAGCGGCGGGGGGTTCTTCACATTGCCGTCGGGAACCGTGGGGTTGTGGGTTTGCATGTAGGGGAGCGGGCCGTCGTACAAGCCCCGGGACATCTGTAATTCGTTGTCGTAGACGGCCGGCGGCTTCACGGTCGCCTGCGTGGCGTCGGGGACGCGGGCGAAACGGAGAATCCATGGGCGCGTGTCCGGTCCGCTCGGCGGTGCGCTGCTGTACGGGATGCGCCCACCCTGGCGCGCGAGCGGGAAGGCTTCCCTCACATCAGCGGTGGCTGTGGTCATTCCGCGTTCCTTCCTGTGACAGGTCGGCCGCGCCCCGACGGCGTGGCCTCGGTGGTCGTACGGTGCGAATCGCCCCGTTCCCGGAGGCGGGCACGGGCAAGGCACGAGGCGGAGCTGCGCCGACGCTGCGGCGGGTAGCCTCCTTCACCGCTTCGTCCAAGCCGTCGAGCAGCATCACGGGGCCGCCTTCATTTCGGCCCAGCAACGCTTACGGTTCGGCCGCCGCGCGGGGCCCAACAGGTCGTAGCCCCACCGGTCGGCAAGAACGTCGACCAGGATCAGGCCCCGCCCGTCGGTGTCGTCGCCTCCGGGGGTGCGCAGCATCGGCACCCGGGACGGGTCCATGTCCACGATCGCCAGGTACAGCCGGTCATTCGCCGGGCGGTCCACGATCACGCGCAGGCTGTGCCCCCGGGCGTGGTTCACGGCGTTGGTGACGAGTTCGGACATGGCCAGCGCGGCGGCTTCCGCCGTCTCGTCGCCGAGGCCCCACGCGGCGCACGCCGTGCGGACCAGGCCGCGAGCCACGGACGCCGTCTCTTTTGTGCGCGGGTGGGTCTCGCTGTAGCCCTGGCATCCCGTCGCGCGGGCTCTGCTTGCCGTCATCGTTATGGATCACGCCTTGGTCAGGGGGGGCGGGGGAAAGCCGCGCCGGTCCTTCTAGGAGGTTGAGGGTGAAGAAACCGGTGCGACCGTCAACCGGCCGCCCGGTCTCGATCACCGAACGGCCGGTAATCACTCAACTCCAGTGCGTGCATCGGGGTAAGGGAGCAGAGTGGAGGCACGGTTGAACTGGTTGAACACAGCTCGGGGGTCGGAATGGCACGACGACTGCGCACGCCGAACAGGGCTCTCGCGGGCCTGATGCAGACGGAGGGGATCGGAAACGCGCAGCTTGCGCGGCGCACAAACGCCGTCGGAAAAGAACTCGGGGTCACGCTGCATTACGACAAGTCGAGCGTTTCGCAGTGGCTCGCCGGCAGTACACCGAAGCCGCAGGCACGGCCCGCGATCCTCGAAGCGCTCTCCCGACTCGCTGGGCGGCCGGTAACGTCCGCCGAAGTCGGCTGGGGGGACGATCCGGCCGAAGAGCGCGATGTTGTTTCTGGAGTGATGGCGCTGAGCCGAGCAGATATGGAACCGTCCCGCCGCAGCGTGCTGACCGCGGCTATGTACGCGGCCACGCTGGTGGTCCCCACATACGACGAGCTAGCCGGGGAACCGGACCAGCGTGTGAAGGACACCCGCGCGGGGAGCCCTCTTCGTATCGGAATGAGCGACGTTGAGACCGTGGCCAAGATGACGGACAAGGTCGCCGAGATCCTGGACGAGATCGGAGCTGGTCACGCTCGGCCGATGGCGGCGGCGTTCATCACCAACACCATCGGCACCTATCTGCGCGCTGACGCCTCGGACAAGGTGCGCAAGGCCATGCTCGCGGCCGTCTCGGACTTCGTGTACCTCACGGGCTGGATGGCGATGTATGAGATGAAGCAAGGGCTTGGGCAGAAGTATTACCTGCGCGCGCTCGATCTCGCGGCGAGGGGCGAGGACCACGTCACCTACTGCCGGACCCTGCGAGGCATGTCCTTGCAGGCGTCCCACCTCGGCTACGGGCCAAAGGCGTTGGAACTTGCGGACGCAGCAGCGGAGGCAGCACCCGCATCCGGGCCGCGTCTGGTGGCGTTCCTGCGTGGACAGCAGGCCGCTGCGGCGGCGATGACCGGCGACCGGAACACCGCTGTGACGCGCTTGCGTGAGACGGAGGCCGCGCTGGCTCAGGCGGACAGCCGGCGGGATGCCGTGGGTGGGTACGACGAAGCCGCCTTCCACTTCCACGAGGCGCACGTCAGGTGGTCACTCAAGGACGGGCCGGGCAGCATCAAGGCCCTGCGCCGCTCCAACGCCGCCCGCAGCCTCCAGGAACGTCAGGGGCGAGTGCACTGCCTTGGGGTGATCGCTCAACGGCAGATGGCCATGCGGCACGTCGAGGCGGCCTGTGCCACCTGGAACGAGTTCCTCGACGAGCACCAGATGATCAGCTCTGCGCGGGGGGATGAGCACCTGCGGAACCTGCGCACCGGCCTCAAGCCGTATGCGTCGCTGCCGGTTGTGCGCAGTGTCGCCGAACGGGCGCGCGAAGTCGCCCATCTGAAGGCAGCTTGAAATAAAGATCTGAGACGGTGAGGCCGCCCGGACCCGGGGGTGGTCCGGACGGCCTCGGCTTCAGAACGCGATCACGCCTTCAGGAAGGCGATGCCGATCAGGCCTTCAACGAGGCGATGTCGATCACGAAGCGGTACCGCACATCGCTGCTCACGACGCGGTCGTAGGCCTCGTTGATCTGGTCGGCGTTGATCACCTCGATCTCCGCGCCGAGCCCGTGCTCGGCGCAGAAGTCGAGCATCTCCTGGGTCTGCCGGATGCCGCCGATCTTGGATCCCGTCATCGACCTCCGACCCATGATCAGCGAGAACTGGCTGAACGCGCTGGGGTTCTCCGGCGCGCCCACGTGCACCAGCGTGCCGTCCAGCTTCAGCAGCGACAGATAGCCGTCCAGCGGGAGGTTCGCCGAGGTCGTGTTGACGATCAGGTCGAAGGTGCCGGCCAGCTCGGTGAAGGTGGACTCGTCGCCGGTGGCGTAGAAGTGGTCGGCGCCCAGCCGCAGCCCGTCGTCCTTCTTGCGGAGCGTCTGGCTCAGCACGGTCACCTCGGCGCCCATCGCATGGGCGATCTTCACGCCCATGTGGCCGAGGCCGCCGAGGCCCACGATGGCGACCTTCTTGCCGGGACCGGCGTTCCAGTGGGCCAGCGGGGAGTAGAGGGTGATCCCGGCGCACAGCAGCGGGGCGGCGACGTCCAGCGAGATGCCCTCGGGGATGCGCAGCACGTAGTTCTCGTCCACCACGATGTGGGTGCTGTAGCCGCCGTAGGTGGGGGCGCCGTCGTACTCGTTGCCGTTGTACGTGGTCACCTCGCCCTTGAGGCAGTACTGCTCCTCGCCGGCGAGGCAGTTCTCGCACTCACGGCAGGAGTCGACGAAGTAGCCCACGCCGACCCGGTCGCCGACGGCGTACTCGGTGACGGCGGGGCCGACCTCGGCGACCACACCGGCGATCTCATGGCCGGGCACCATCGGGAAGAGAGCGGTGCCCCACTCCTCGCGGGCCTGGTGGATGTCGGAGTGGCAGATACCGGCGTAGGCGATCTCGATCAGCACGTCGTGCTCGCGCAGGGCGCGGCGCTCGACGGTGGTCCTTTCCAGCGGGGCCTTCGGAGCGGGGGCTGCGTAGGCGGTGACGCTGGTGGTCATAAACGTGTCTCCCTGCGACGAACTAGGAAAAAGAGGATGGGTGAAGGGAAGGGGGAAGGGTGTGCGGGGGAGGGGGGAAGGGTGTGCGGGGAAAGGGGTGGGATCAGGGGGAGACGTCGGAGGACGGTGCCCCCGAAGGACGCGCTTCGGACGAGGGCGCGGAGGGATCGGCCGAGGGAGTCGCGGTCCAGCTCGCCAGCAGCCGCAGGGCCGCCTCGGAGGGGGAGCCGGGCTCGACCGTGTGGATGTACAGAGCCTGGTCGGGATCGCCGGGCACGGTCACGTTCTCGTAGGCCAGCGTCATGTCCCCGACCACTGGATGGTGGTAGAGCTTGACGCCGTGGGTCTTCTCCCGCACGTTGTGGTCGGCCCACCAGGTGCGGAACTCAGGGCTCTTGATGGTGAGCTCGCCCACGAGCTCGGTCAGCCGGGGATCGTCGGGATGACGCCCGGCCTCCAGCCGGAGGGATGCCACCCCCTCCGCCGCGACCGTCTCCCACTCCGGCCACAGCGAACGGGCCGCCTCGTCGAGGAACATGAAGCGGGCCATGTTCCGCTCGTGGTACGGGAGCGCCTCGAAGTCGATGATCAGTGCCCGGGCCAGCTGGTTGGAGGCCAGGACGTCGCCCCTGCGCCCGAGGACGAAGGCCGGTGAGATTCCGTCCAGCGTCCGCAGCAGCGCATGCACCCCGGGCCGCACCCGCTGGGGGCGGGGCGGCCGGCGGCGCACCGTGCGCCGGGGGCGCGGCCGGGTCAGCTCGAAGAGGTACGCGCGCTCGGTCTCGTCGAGCTGCAGCGCACGGGCCACGGCGTCCAGCACCGTCTCCGACACATTGAGGTGACGGCCCTGTTCCAGACGCGTGTAGTAGTCCGTGCTCACCCCGGCCAGCTGCGCCAGTTCCTCGCGGCGCAGCCCCGGCACTCGACGGGGGCTGTCGTTGGTCACGCTCACGCCCGCGTCCCCAGGGCTCAGGCGAGCCCTGCGGCTCCGCAGGAACTCACTGAGCTCGGTATTGCGGTCCATGGGTTCCAGTATTGGCAACGGAAAGGCCAACCGAGCGTGTCAGAGTAGGTCTGTTGAACCTAGGCCGGGTGGTGCCAGGCGGGCCGTCGCCGCTCGTAAGGTTTTGTGGCGCTCGCACGGGAGAGTGGTGGAGGAGCTGTGGGCGCCGTCGGCGGGCCGGTCTGATAGACCATGACAGCGCGCGTTCCGGGTTGCACAGCGGCTCCTGTACGGCAAACTGCTTACGCCCCCCTCACCGCGAGGCACCGTAAAGGCGCAGCGCAGTACAGCACGGCCGAGCAGATATGGGACATCGGAGATCATGAGCGCCCCTACCTCAGGATCCGCGGACGGCAGCTCCATTCCTGGCTTTTATCCTGATCCGTCCATCCCCGGCTACATCCGTTACTGGAACGGTGCCGCCTGGGTGCCCGGCACCAGCCGCCCCGCCCCGGCCGCGGGCGAGGCCATGCCCGCGCCGCCGCCCGGCGTCACCCATACCCAGGTGATCAGCCCGGCGCCGGACGAGACGGGCCCGATGTTCCTGGACGAGGAGCCGGAGCCGCGGCCCGCCGAGGAGACCGGCAGCGCCCTGCCCGAGCTGCGCCGGAGCGCCGAGATGGACGTCCGGGGCGCGGGCGGGCCGCCCGAGGCGGCGGCCGGTGGCATGGGGCCCCAGCCGGTGCCGCCCGGTGGCGTCCCGGCCCCCGTCGACTGGAACGATCCCCAGCGGCTGTACGGCACCCGTCCCGATGCCGGGTCGACCTGGCAGGCGGACGCGTCCCGGCAGGGCGGATTCGGCGGTGAGCAGGACCGCCGGATCTCCTGGGGCTCGGATACGGACGCCCCCGGCGGCGCCCAGGCCGGTGGCGGGCAGTGGCCCGGGGTGCCCGACCCGCGGCGGGCGGGCCCGGGCGAGGGCGCCGGTCGCGATGAGGGCACGTTGACCATGCGCGGGGGCGGCAGCGGAGGGACGGTGGACCGCTCGACGCAGGCCCTGCCGCCGGTGCGCCGGGCCCCGGAGCTGCCCTCGGCGGACGACGCGGAGACGCCCGCCGCGGCGGGCGACGGGACGATGACGATCCGCGCGGTGGGGCGCGGCGACGGAGCGGCGCCCACGACGGGCCAGGGCCAGGGCCAGGGCCAGGGCCGGAACCCGGCGTCCGGCCGTGACGACGGGACGATGGCGATCCGGGCGATCGGCCGCGGCGGCGCGCGCAAGGGCGCCGAAGCGGCACCTCCGGCCCAGCCCCCGCACCAGCCCCAGCAGCCCCAGCAGCCCCAGCAGCCCCAGCAGCCCCAGCAGCCTCCGCAGACACATCAGCCTCAGCAGCCCCCACAGCCGTACCAGCCCCAGCAGCCCTTCGGCGGTATCCCCGCCCAGGGCGGCGGCCCGGCCTGGCAGCAGCAGGGGCACCCGTTCGCCCAGCAGCCCGGCCCGGCGCAGGGCGCGCCGCAGGTCGCACCGCATGGTGCCCCGCCGGGCGCGCCCGAGGGCGTCATCCCCTGGAAGCCGCCCGTCGACAACCCCTTCCTGCAGGCCGCCCAGGCCCAGGGACGGCCCGCCCCGCTCGGCCGTCGCCTCGCCGCCCGGCTGATCGACACGGTGGTGCTGCTCGGCGTCGTCGGCGCCGTCGCGTTCCCGCTGTGGGGCAAGGCGAGCGACCACATCGACGAGAAGGTCGAGACGGCCAAGCAGAGCGGTGAGACCGTCACGGTCTACTTCCTGGACGGCACGACCGGCGGCTATCTGGGCATCGTCCTCGGTCTGCTGCTCGTCCTCGGCATCGTCCTGGAGACGCTGCCGACCGCCAAGTGGGGCCGCACGCTGGGCAAGAAGCTGAGCGGGGTGCGGGTGCTGGACATCGAGGGGCACGACACCCCGTCGTTCGGCGCGGCGCTGCGCCGCTGGCTGGTCTACTCGGTGCTGGGGGTGCTCGTCATCGGTGTGCTGAACGTGCTGTGGTGCCTGTTCGACCGCCCGTGGCGGCAGTGCTGGCACGACAAGACGGCCCGCACCTTCGTCGCGGCGGCCGACTAGGCCGCGGCGGAGTGAGCACGGCCGCGGCGGAGTGAGCGCTGCTGCTCCCCTCCCGACCATCGAGCCTCCCTCCCGCCCGCCCCCACTGAGGCGGATGGACGATCCCGGTCGCCCGAACGGTGCGCGCCGGATGCGACAGGCCCGGCTCCGGGGTCGACTCGGGCCATGAGCACCGACCAGCCGCCCCCCGGGCCCGATGAGCCCCGGGACCGGGACAGCAGCGATCCGTTCGCCAAATATCCACGGGCGAACGGCTCCCCGTACGAGGAGCGCACCGCCGGGGCCGAGCCGCACGCCGGGATGCCTCCGCTCGCGCACCTCGGCCGCCGTCTGATCGCCCGGATCATCGACGCGCTGCTCATCGGCATCCCGGTCGGGCTCGTCCTGAGCGCGATCACCGGCGGCTACGACCCGGTCGACGGCAGCGCCCGTTCGACCATCGTCACGCTGATCTACGTCCTGGTCTACTTCGTCTACGAGGGGCTGATGCTGACCCGGGACGGCCAGACGGTCGGCAAGAAGGCGATGAAGATCCGGGTCGCCCTGCTGGAGAACGGCCAGCCGCCGGCCGGCCCGGCCGGCTGGGTGCGCGCCGGGGTGTACGCCCTGCCCGAGATCGTGCCCTGCTGCGGCTTCGTCTTCTGGCTGATCAATGTGTTGTGGTGCACCTGGGACCGGCCCTATCGGCAGTGCCTGCACGACAAGGCGGCCAAGACCCTCGTGGTCTCGGCGGTGCCCTGAGCTTCGGCCGTGCCCTGAGCTTCGGCCGTGCCCTGAGCGCCAGTGCCCCTGAGGTGCCACCCTGAGCTTCCGGTCCACCGGGAGCGCTGATGTAATCGGGGGCATGGCCCCCGACCCGCTGTCCTCGCCCCCGCACGCGTTCCCCACCGGGATGCCCCCGCTGGCCACCCCTGGTCAGCGCTTCGCCGCCCGGCTCATCGACATCATCGTCCTCGGCGTCATCTGGACGGTGGCGCTCATCGCGACCGGCGCGCTCCAGTACACGTTGGACCACCCGGGCGAGCAGGACATGGGCAAGGTGACCCTCGCACTCATCATCACGATGGCCCTCTACTTCGGCTACGAGGGCGTCATGCTGGCCCGCAGCGGACAGACGCTCGGCAAGAAGGCGCTGCGCATCCGGGTGGCGATGCTGTCCGACGGGGATGTGCCGGCCGGTCAGGGCTGGGTCCGCGCGGCGGTCTACGTCCTGCCCGGGATGCTGATCCCGCTGCTCGTCGGCACGGTCTTCTGGCTGGTCAACTCGGCATCACTGCTGTGGGACAAGCCGTTCCAGCGCTGTCTGCACGACAAGGCCGCGCGGACCGTGGTGGTGTCAGCCGCGCATTGAGTCGGCGTGCGCCCGGGTGCGCGCCCCCGCTGAGTCGGCCGGTCCGGACCCCGCCGCGGGGCCGCTGGTGCGGACGGTGCGGCTGGGGCGGGAGACCCGGGCCACCGGCACGGTGACGGCGACGAGGAGCCCGGATGCGAGCCCGACCACGGTGACCACCGCGATACCGAGTCCCGATCGGGTCTGGGACAGCAGCAGCATGGCGAAGGTCGAAAGAACGACGGTGGCCGAACCATAGGCAAGCTGTGCAGGAGTCGGACGCGGCATGGCGGTATCCGTCCTCGGGGGCGATATGCAGGGGGCATGGGTCAGGCTGATGTGACCGTCAGCTTGACTCTACGGTGGTGAATGCCCGAGGGGAACGGAAGTAAGCGTGACCTCACCCACGGCGCCGTTGCACAGGGGGCGCACGGAATCATCGGTCTCTCCAACCGGCGCGCACGGCGCGCCCGGTGCTGTCCGTTAACCGGAACGCCGGGATCGCAGAACGTACTTGTCTCATCAGTCCAAGTCAAGGTCTGTCTTTTCGCCTGCCACTCCGGTCAAATGTCCGGCACCGGTGTGAAAGGGGAGGACTGAGCGAGTGAACAGCCAATGGAGAACGGCCAGATCGGCCGCCATAGCCACGGTGGTGGCCGCGCTCGGCGCGGCGGCACTCTCGACTGGCATGGCTCAGGCGGACGCGCCGTCTACGCGTGTTGAGCGCCATGATCCGGCGCCCGCGAAGACGGATGTCCAGCACGATCTCGAGGGCCCGTACAGCAAGCAGCAGGAGGCGCAGCGCCAGGAGGCGCTGCGTCAGGTCATCTCCGGTGACACCAAGGCGGCCACGCGCGGGGCGTCGAAGGTGGTGAAGCTCGGCAAGGGCAAGTACGTCGAGCTGGCCCGGGAGAAGACCGACAAGATCTTCACCATCCTGGTCGAGTTCGGCGACAAGGTGGACGACACCACCATGTACGACCCGGACGGTGACGGCCCCGAGCCGCCGGTGAAGAAGTACGGCGGCGACCCGGGCCCGGCGCACAACACCATCGCCGAGCCGGACCGCGCCGACGACAACAGCACGGCCTGGCAGAAGGACTACAACCGCGAGCACTTCCAGGACCTCTACTTCTCCAAGGACAAGAAGAAGCAGTCCCTGAAGAAGTACTACGAGAAGCAGTCCTCGGGCCGTTACTCCGTGGACGGCGAGGTCTCCGACTGGGTCAAGGTCGACTGGAACGAGGCCCGGTACGGCTCCAACTACTGCGGCGACACCAACTGCGCCAACGCCTGGGACCTGATCCGCGACGGTGTCAACCAGTGGGCCAAGGACCAGAAGGCGGCCGGCCGCACCGACGCGCAGATCAAGGCGGACCTGGCCGAGTACGACCAGTGGGACCGCTACGACTACGACGCCGACGGCAACTTCAACGAGCCCGACGGCTACATCGACCACTTCCAGATCGTCCACGCCGGTGAGGACGAGTCCGCGGGCGGCGGGGCCGAGGGCGAGAACGCCATCTGGGCGCACCGCTGGTACGCGTACGGCACCGACGCGGGCAACACCGGCCCGGGCGAGAACAAGTCGGGCGGTACCCAGATCGGCGACACCGGCATCTGGGTGGGCGACTACACGATGCAGCCGGAGAACGGCGGCCTCGGTGTCTTCGCCCATGAGTACGGCCATGACCTGGGCCTGCCGGACGAGTACGACACCACCGGTAAGGGGGAGTCGTCCGTCGCCTACTGGTCGCTGATGTCCGCGGGATCGTGGCTCGGCACCGGTAAGGACGCCATCGGCGATCTGCCCGGCGATATGAACGCCTGGGACAAGCTGCAGCTCGGGTGGCTGAACTACGCCTCGGCCAAGGCCGGGAAGAAGTCGACCCACACGCTCGGGGTCGCCGAGTACAACACCAGGAACAAGCAGGCGCTGGTCGTGGAGTTGCCCGCCAAGCCCGTCACCACCGAGGTGGTCGCCCCCGCCGAGGGCACCAAGCAGTGGTGGAGCGGGATGGGGGACGACCTGAAGAACACCCTCACCCGGTCCGTGGACCTCACCGGTAAGTCCAAGGCGAGCCTGGATCTGCAGGGCTGGTGGGACATCGAGGAGAACTTCGACTACCTCTACACCGAGGTCTCCACCGACGGCGGCGCCAACTGGACGCCGATCGACGGTACGGCGGACGGCAAGGCCATTCCGCGCGACGCCGGTGACAAGCCCGCGCTGACCGGCACCGCCGGGGCGTACAAGAAGCTCTCCTTCCCGCTGGACGCCTACGCGGGCAAGAAGATCGAGCTCCGCTTCCGCTACCAGACCGACGGCGGTGTGGCGCAGAAGGGCTTCGCGGCCGACGCGATCACCCTGACCGCCGACGGCGCCCCGGTCCTCAGCGACGGCGCCGAGGGCGATGACAACGGCTGGACCGCGAACGGCTTCTCGCGCATCGGCGCGTCCTTCAGCAAGGACTACCCGCAGTACTACATCGCCGAGAACCGCCAGTACGTCTCGTACGACACCACCCTGAAGACCGGTCCGTACAACTTCGGCTGGGCCTCCACCCGGCCCGACTGGGTCGAGCACTTCCCGTACCAGAACGGGCTGCTGATCTGGCAGTGGGACACCTCGCAGCCGGACAACAACGTCGGCGTCCACCCGGGCAGCGGCCTGATCCTGCCGATCGACGCGCACGCCACCCCCGAGAAGTGGGCGGACGGCACGCTGATGCGCAACCGGATCCAGGCGTACGACTCGCCCTTCAGCCGGCTCCCGTCGGACGGCTTCACGCTGCACAAGGACGGCAAGGCCGCCAAGGTGAAGCCGAAGCCGGGCATCCCGGTCTTCGATGACCACAAGGCGACGTACTGGGACAAGGGTAATCCGACCGGCAGTGTGAAGATTGCTGACACCAACACCCGGATCAAGATCCTCAAGGAGCTCCCGGGCGGCTCGACGATGACCGTCCAGGTCGGACCATCCGCCTCCTAGATCCACACCGTCTGCGTTTTCGCAGGTCAGAGCAGTAGCGGCCGTCGCCCTCTAGCGGGCGGCGGCCGTTCGCGTTTAGATGCCCCTACGACCAACTTGTTGACACGACGTCTCACGGGGGACATGACCCGCAATGGCCAACGGAGGATTCACCAAGCTGCCGGGCGGCAGCGTGGTGGTCGCACTGACGCTGCCGAGCCCGCTGGGCGAGGGCGGCGTCCGCGTCCTGGTACACGCCGTGAACCGCCAGCGCGCCCTGACCAGGCTGCGCAATCTCGGGCTTCGCGCCATCTATCTGCGCGGCAATATGGCCCCGCCGACGCCCGACGAGGTGACGGCGGTGCTGCACCATCCCGACGGGCTGGTCTGGCGCACCGCGCCGGACCGGGGAGGGGAGCTGTGGCATCCGATCGCCGCTCTGCTCAGACCGTCGGCCCCGGCCTCGTAGCGCCGGGGCCCCTCGTGGCGC
This sequence comes from Streptomyces sp. AgN23, assembly GCF_001598115.1. Taxonomy (NCBI): domain Bacteria; kingdom Bacillati; phylum Actinomycetota; class Actinomycetes; order Kitasatosporales; family Streptomycetaceae; genus Streptomyces; species Streptomyces sp. AgN23. The sequence continues at coordinate 4,401,808 of NZ_CP007153.1, read as the reverse complement.
CGGGGCCCGGAGGGCGGCCGCAGGGGCCGCCAGGGCGGCTGGGAGGCGCGCAGAGCGCCTCCGGCGCCCTCAGACGACCGGCTTGCCGCTGAGCTCGACCCCGGCCGCCCGCAGCTCGCCCAGGGCGCGCTCGGTCGTGCCCGGGGAGACGCCCGCGGTCAGGTCCAGCAGGACATGCGCGGCGAACCCCTCGCGGCGCGCGTCCAGCGCGGTGGCCCGCACACAGTGGTCGGTGGCGATGCCCACCACGTCCACCTCGGTCACCTCCCGCTCGCGCAGCCACTGGGCGAGCGGGGTGCCGTGCTCGTCGACGCCCTCGAAACCGCTGTACGCCGCCTTGTACGCGCCCTTGTCGAAGACCGCCTCGATCGCGCCGGAGGCGACGGCGGGCGCGAAGTTCGGGTGGAACCCGACACCCTCGGTGCCCGCGACGCAGTGCACCGGCCAGGTGTGCTCGTAGTCCGGGTTGTCCGAGAAGTGATCGCCCGGGGCGACGTGGTGATCACGTGTGGCGACGATATGGCGGTAACCGGGCGTCGCCTCCCCGATCAGATCGGTGATCGCGGCCGCGACATCCGCGCCCCCCGTCACCGCGAGGCTTCCGCCCTCGCAGAAGTCGTTCTGGATGTCGACGACGATCAGTGCCCGGTGCATGTCACCGAGGGTAGACACTCCGCGTCGATTGCGGCAGTGGGCATGCCCCGCGTTTCCCCTCATGACGCGCCTCAGGCCGTCAGGTACTCGGTGGGCAGGACCGGCTCGCCGCGCGAGAGCTGGGTCGCCGAGAGCGGCAGCCCGGCCCGGGCGGCGATATGCCGGTCCCGTGCCGCGTCCAGCGGCTCCCGGGCCACGATCTCGCCGCCGCGCACCAGCTCCACCAGCAGCTGACGGCCCGCCAGCTCCTCGGGGACCGCCCCGGTGCCGACCACCTCGGCCTCGGCCACACCGTGCTCGTCCACCCGCCGCGCCGCCCATTTGCGGCCGCCCACCGAGGACTTCGCGCCCATGGACTTCTTGGCCACCGGCAGCAGCGGCGCGTCCGGGGTGTCCGAACCGGCCCGCGCGACCAGCTTGTAGACCATCGAGCAGGTGGGGTGGCCGCTGCCGGTGACCAGCTGGGTGCCGACCCCGTACGCGTCCACGGGGGCCGCGGCCAGCGAGGCGATCGCGTATTCGTCGAGATCGCTGGTCACCGTGATCCTGGTGTTCTTGGCGCCCAGCTCGTCGAGCTGCTGGCGCACCCGGTGGGCGAGCAGCAGCAGATCGCCGGAGTCGATCCTCACGGCGCCCAGGTCCTTGCCGGCCACCTCCACGGCGGTGCGCACCGCCTCGGCGACGTCATAGGTGTCCACCAGCAGGGTGGTGCCGCTGCCGTGCGCCTGGACCTGCGCCGTGAAGGCGTCCCGCTCGCTGTCGTGCAGCAGGGTGAAGGCGTGGGCGCTGGTGCCCACGGTGGGGATGTTGTAGCGGAATCCGGCCGCGAGGTCGGAGGTGGTGGCGAAGCCGCCGACGTAGGCGGCGCGGGCGGCGGCGACGGCGGCCAGCTCATGGGTGCGGCGGGCACCCATCTCTATGAGCGGCCGGCCGCCGGCGGCGGTGGACATCCGGGACGCGGCGGCGGCCACCGCGGAGTCGTGGTTGAAGATGGAGAGAATGACCGTCTCCAGCAGCACCGCCTCGGCGAAGGTGCCCTCCACCCGCATGATCGGCGAGCCGGGGAAGTAGACCTCGCCCTCGGGGTAGCCCCAGATGTCGCCGCGGAAGCGGTAGTCGGCGAGCCAGGCGAGCGTCGGCTCGTCCACGATCCGCTGCTGGGCGAGGAAGTCCAGCACGCCCGCGTCGAAGCGGAAGTTCTCGACGGCGTCCAGCACCCGCCCGGTGCCGGCGACGACACCGTAGCGGCGGCCCTCGGGGAGGCGCCTGGTGAATACCTCGAAGACCGAGCGGCGGTCGGCGGTGCCCGCCCGCAGCGCGGCCTGCAGCATGGTGAGTTCGTACCGGTCGGTGAAGAGTGCGGTCGACGGCACGTCCACCGGCAGTCCCAAGTCCGCAGTGTCCATGGTTGACGATGCTACCTCCCGTACTCGTCAGAGTGACGAGATCTGGGTGCCGGTTTAGGCGGCGACCCGTGCCGGGTGGCAGCATGGGACGTGTGAGTGTCGCGCCCGTGGAGATCGAACGTCCCGAATCCCGTGAAGCACCCTCGTCGGTGCCGGAGCCCGACGTTCCCTGGGTGACGGTGGTCCATAACGACCCCGTCAATCTCATGAGCTATGTGACCTACGTCTTCCAGAGCTACTTCGGCTACTCCAAGGACAAGGCCAACCGTCTGATGCTCGACGTCCACCACAAAGGCCGCGCGATCGTCTCGAGCGGCAGCCGCGAGGAGATGGAGCGCGACGTGCAGGCGATGCACGGCTACGGCCTGTGGGCGACCCTCCAGCAGGAGCGCTGATGTCGGGACGTTTCGAGCCGTTGCCGGGCGGCGGCGCCGCCATCGCCCTGGACGAGGTGGAGATCTCCATCCTGCGCAGCCTGGCCATGCAGCTCGCCGAGCTGATCGGCCCGGGCGACCAGCCCGCCGGGGGCGAGGACCCCTTGGCCGCGCTCTTCGCGGACGGCCCCAGCAAGCCGCCGGAGGATCCGGCGCTCGCCCGGCTCTTCCCGGACGCCTACTCCCCGCCGGACCAGCAGCTCGGGGCGCGGGAGGAGCAGGAGGCGCGGGAGGCGTCCGCGGAGTTCCGCCGCTTCACCGAGAACGACCTGCGGGCGCGCAAGCGCGACGACGCCCTGACGGTCGTGCGCGACCTGGACTCGCTGGCCTCCGGAGCGTCCGCCGGGGCCCCGGGCGTGCTGGAGCTGGCACCGGAGAAGGCCCGGCACTGGCTGGGCGCGCTGAACGACCTGCGGCTGGCCATCGGGACCCGCCTGGAGGTCACCGACGAGGCCGACGGCGGTGAGCTGCTGGGGCTGCCGGACTCCGATCCGCGCAAGCCGATGGTCATGGCGTACTTCTGGCTCGGCGGGCTCCAGGAGACCCTGATCGAGACGCTCATGCCGGAGTGATCTCCTCCGGAAATTACTGAGTGTTCGTTTAGAGGATGCTCAACTCCGGATAACGATCACATCACCGCGCTCAGTAACTTTATTGAGCGCGGTAACTTTTGTCCGCTTCTTCCTGTGGTGTGTGCCACATGTGGCCCGCTCGGTCGGTGGGGCCGTCGTGGTAAATCTTCACGATCGCCAGACCAGCCGCCACAGGGAGAAAGGCGCAGCAATATGACCTCAGCGGCTCCTGAAGAGGACTATGAGCGGGGCCTTGGTAGTCGCCAGGTCCAGATGATCGCTATTGGCGGCGCCATCGGCGTCGGCCTGTTCATGGGTGCCGGGGCGAACATCGCCAAGGCCGGCCCGAGCATCATCCTGATGTACGCCCTCGCGGGCGTGGTCGTCTTCTTCATCATGAGAGCGCTCGGTGAGCTGCTCCTCTACCGGCGGTCCACGGGCTCCTTCGCGGAATACATCCGGGAGTTCCTGGGCCCGTTCTTCGGCTATGTGACCGGCTGGACCTACTGGCTGCTGTGGGTGGTGACCGGCATGGCCGAGCTCACGGCCGCCGCCATCTACATCAACTTCTGGTTCCCCTCGATCCCGCAGTGGGTCAGCGCCCTGGTGTTCCTGGTGGTGCTGTTCGGCGTCAACCTGATCTCGGTGAAGGTCTTCGGTGAGGTCGAGTTCTGGTTCTCGATGGTCAAGGTCACCGCGATCATCGGCATGATCGTCATCGGTCTGGGCGTGCTCACCCTCGGCTTCTCCGACGCCGGTGACACGGCGGCCGCCTCCAACCTCTGGTCCCACGGCGGGTTCTTCCCCAACGGCATCGGCGACAGCCTGATGACCCTCCAGGGTGTGATGTTCGCCTACCTCGCCGTCGAACTGGTCGGCGTCACCGCGAGCGAGTCCGAGGACCCGGAGAAGACCCTGCCCAAGGCGATCAACACGCTGCCATGGCGCATCATCATCTTCTACGTCGGCTCCCTGATGGTGCTGCTCGCCGTCGTCAAGTGGACCGAGTTCTCGGCCGGTGAGAGCCCCTTCGTGCACGCCTTCTCCAAGATCGGCATCCCGCTCGCCGGCGGTATCGTCAACTTCGTCGTCCTGACCGCGGCCCTGTCGTCCTGCAACTCCGGCATGTACTCCACCGGCCGGATGCTGCGCGACCTGGCGACCAGCGGTGAGGGGCCGAGGATCTTCGCCCGGCTCAACCTCCGCAAGTCCCCGGCCATCGGCATCACCTTCTCGGTCCTCTTCATGGCTATCGGCGTGCTCCTCAACTACGTCGTCCCCGAGAAGGCGTTCACCTACGTCACCTCGGTGTCCACGGCCTGCGGTATCTTCACCTGGCTGATGATCCTGTTCGCCCACATCCGGTACCGGCGCGCGTTCCGCGCCGGCCAGTTGCCCGCCTCGTCCTTCCCGGCTCCCGGCGGCTCGGTCTTCAGCTGGGTGGCGGTGGTCTTCCTGCTGTTCGTGACCTGCCTGGTCGCCTACGACAAGGACGCCCGGGTCTCCCTGTACGTCGGTGCCGGGTGGGCCGTCTGCCTGGTGATCGGCTGGTACGTCCTCAAGGCCCGCGGCGGTGCCCAGCCGCTCGGGCAGACCGGCGCGGCGGAGCCGGAGCTCGCGCACAAGTAAGCCGTATCGCCTTTCGGGCGCGGTATCTCAGCAGGCGGGCTCCGGACGCTGGTCCGGAGCCCGCCCGTCTCCCACCACCACCCTCAACGGAGGCTCCCCCGGACTTCGTCCGGGAGGTGCCCCCTGCGCGCCGCCCCTTTTTTCTTTCCTATTGTGTGCTCATGCTGACCATCACCCAGGCGCTCCACGACAAGATCGTCGCGCACGCCCGCGCCGACCACCCCGACGAGGCATGTGGCGTGATCGCGGGCCCGGCCGGAAGCGGCCGCCCCGAGCGGTTCATCCCGATGCTGAATGCGGCCCGCTCGCCCACCTTCTACGAGTTCGACTCGGGTGACCTGCTCAAGCTCTACCGCGAGATGGACGACCGGGACGAGGAGCCGGTCGTGATCTACCACTCGCACACCGCCACCGAGGCATACCCCTCCCGTACCGATATCTCCTACGCCAATGAGCCCGGTGCCCACTACGTCCTGGTCTCCACGGCCGAATGCGGCAATGACGAGGGGCCCGTCCAGTTCCGGTCCTTCCGGATCGTGGACGGCGAGGTCACCGAGGAAGAGGTCGAGATCGCTCCGGGCGGCTGAATGGCCTGCGCGTCTCGTATCGCGGTCGTTACCCATCCGTATCATGAGATGACCTACCGGAGTCCGGTTCGGGAATCGATACGATGAGTCCATGGTTTTCGATGACGTGAGCGAGAAGACGCCGGGCATGCTGCTCGTGGCGCGGCTCCACGTCGACCTGTGCCGGCTCGCCAGCGCGATGTGTCCGCGCCGCGCCGTGGCCGCCTGAGCGCGCGCCCGAGACGCCCCGACGCCCTTCGACGACGCCCTCCCGGCCGCTCCGGCCCGGGAGCCCACCCCGCCCTCCGACAGGAGCCCAGACATGGCCATCGAGGTCCGCATCCCGACCATCCTCCGCACCTACACCGACGGCCAGAAGGCGGTCGAGGGCAGCGGGACCACGCTCGCCGAGCTCTTCACCGACCTCGAGACCCGGCACGCCGGGATCCAGGAGCGCCTGGTCGACGGCGGTGAGCTGCGCCGCTTCGTCAACGTCTATCTGAACGACGAGGACGTCCGCTTCCTCGACGGCATCTCCACCAAGCTCTCGGACGGCGACAACGTGACGATTCTCCCCGCCGTCGCAGGTGGGGCTCTCGGGGCGGAGCCCCGTCCTGCTGGGGTGGCGGCCGGGCGACGGGTGGGCATGCTCTGATGCGGTACGACAGCCCGCTGGCCGCGGTCGGCAATACGCCGCTCGTCCGGCTGCCGCGGCTCTCGCCCTCCTCCGACGTACGGATCTGGGCCAAGCTGGAGGACCGCAACCCGACCGGCTCGATCAAGGACCGCCCCGCGCTCCACATGATCGAACAGGCCGAGAAGGACGGCCGGTTGACCCCCGGCTGCACCATCCTCGAGCCCACCTCCGGCAACACCGGCATCTCGCTCGCGATGGCGGCCAAGCTCAAGGGCTACCGCATCGTCTGCGTGATGCCGGAGAACACCAGCGAGGAGCGGCGCCAGCTGCTCGCCATGTGGGGCGCGGAGATCATCTCCTCGCCCGCCGCCGGCGGCTCCAACACCGCCGTCCGGGTGGCCAAGGGGCTGGCGGAGGAGCACCCGGACTGGGTGATGCTCTACCAGTACGGAAACCCGGACAACGCCGGTGCCCACTACGCCACCACCGGCCCCGAGATCCTCGCCGACCTGCCCTCCCTCACCCACTTCGTCGCGGGTCTCGGCACCACCGGGACCCTGATGGGCGTGGGCCGCTTCCTGCGCGAGAACAAGCCGGACGTTCAGATCGTCGCGGCCGAACCGCGCTACGACGACGTCGTCTACGGACTCCGCAACCTGGACGAGGGGTTCGTCCCCGAGCTGTACGACGAGTCCGTGCTGACCACCCGCTTCTCCGTCGGCTCCGAGGACGCGGTGGCCCGCACCCGGGAACTCCTCGCCCAGGAAGGCATTTTCGCGGGTGTGTCGACCGGCGCGGCCCTGCACGCCGCGCTCGGTGTCGCCGGTAAGGCGGTCAAGGCCGGGCAGAGCGCCGATGTGGTCTTCGTCGTCGCCGACGGCGGCTGGAAGTACCTCTCCACCGGTGTCTACACGGCGGCCACCACCGAGGAGGCGATCGCGACGCTGCACGGCCAGCTCTGGGCGTAGTCCATCGGGCCGATCGGCCGGCGGGGGGCATGGCCGGGAGCCACCCGGCTCCGTCCTGGTGATTCCGCCCACAACGCGGCCCCGTGGAGGAGCTGCCTGGGCTTTCGCGCCTTACGCTCGTGGGCACCGCATGACCCCCCGCACCCGCCCATGGCCTTCGGCATGGGGACCCCTCAAGGAGGTTCCTGCTTCATGAAGCTCACCGTCGTCGGATGCTCAGGGTCGTTCCCGTCCGCGGAATCGGCCTGCTCGAGCTACCTCGTAGAGGCCGACGGCTTCCGGCTGCTCCTCGACATGGGCAATGGCGCCCTTGGCGAGCTGCAGCGCCACTGCGGTCTCTACGACCTCGACGCCGTACTGCTGTCCCATCTCCACCCCGATCACTTCATCGACATGTGCGGATACTTCGTCGCGCGCTACTACCGGCACGACGGTGGCCGCGCCGAGGCGATCCCCGTCTACGGCCCCGAGGACACCGAGCGGCGGCTGGTCCAGGCGTACGACGACCTGCCCGATGAGAAGTCGATGCGTGAGGTCTTCGACTTCCGCACCCTGACGCCCGGCAGCTTCGACATCGGCCCCTTCACCATCCGCGCCGAGCGCGTCTGCCACCCCGTGGAGGCGTTCGGCTTCCGGATCGAGTACGGCGGGCGCTCGCTGGTCTACTCGGGCGACACGGGCCCCTGTGAGGCCCTGGTGGACCTGGCCCGGGGCGGGGACCTCTTCCTGTGCGAGGCGGCCTTCACGCACGGCAAGGAGGACATCCCGGGGCTGCACCTCAACGGCCGCGAGGCGGGCGAGCACGCGCTGCGGGCAGGGGCCGGGACCCTGGTGCTCACCCATATCCCGCCGTGGACGGACCCCGAGATCAACCAGCGCGACGCCCAGGCGGTCTTCGGCGGCCCGGTGGAGCTGGCCGCCCCGGGGATCACGTACGAGATCTGAGCCCGCCCTTCCGGAACGGACCGTCCCGGAACGGTCCGTCCCGGGAACCGCGTGGGCGGGCACCGTGCCGGGTCAGGCGGCCCCGTCCGGGAGCTGTGCCAGCACCCGGGCGAGCATCCCGAAGTCCTCGGTCACATGGTGACCGGCGCCTCGCTCGACCGACTTCTGGTACGCGGCCAGGACCGTCTCGTAGCGGCCGCTGGCGAGGGCCAGCGTCGATTGCAGTTCGAACAGACGGGCCATGAGATGGCGATTGGCCGGTTCCTCGGCGCCCTGCACCGATCCGATCTCGTCGACGAGGGCGGAGAGCCGGCCGAGGAGCCGGCTCGACTCCAGCAGCGTGCGATAGTACGTGGCCTCCACGGTCCGTCCCGCCTCGCCGAGCAGGGCCGCGTACCTCCGCAGGGCGTCGGCCTCGCCGAGCCCGAGGGCCAACTCGCACAGCAGACTCCAGGAGTCGACGATCCGCTCGGAGCGGTAGCCGGGCGGACCGGTGGGCAGGGTCTCGCCCGCATGCGCGGCCAGCAGCACGAACGCCGCGCGCAACTCCTCCTCGGACGCCGACCGGTGGTCGAGCCCGTCTCGGACCTCGTAATACACCCACTTCGGATTGTCCGGCTCCTCGGCCCGCGCCAGCCGGTCCAGCCTGACGTACCGCTCGCGCTTGCCCCTCTGGTCGACCACTTCCGGCAGATACCCGGAGTGGTCGAAGCGGGCATCGACCTGCACCCGGGCCGGGGCGCGGCCGTCGGGGTCGTACGGGTGCTCGTGGACCCGTCCCCGGAATCGGAACGGGCCGTCCGCCCGTAGCACACGCTGGGTATTGGTGTACACGGGGCCGCCCACGTCGGCGATGACGGGGGAGACGACGAAATTGGAGTCGGGCAGTAGGTAGTCGAGCACCGATAGCGCACGGCGGAGCCGGCCCGCGTGCGACATCGCGAGGACCTCGTCGGCGTCCACATGGCACAGCCAGCCGTCGGTGACCTCGCCGAAGGCGAGATTGCGCTGCCGGGAGAAGTCGTCGGCCCAGGGCGCGGACAGGATCCGCGCGTCGCCTCGGGCGCGCAGCGCCTGCTCGACGGTGCCGTCGACGGACCCGGAATCGACCAGTAGACAGTGGTCGACGTCGTCGGCGAGCGCGCGCAGACAGCCGGCGATGCGCTCCTCCTCGTTGGAGGTGAGCACGACGGCGGTCACCGGGCGGGGACGGTACGAGGCGTAGCCGGCTGCCAGGTCCGCGGGGTCGGCGGAGGACAGCGGGGTGTCCGCGAGGTCCAGCGACACGGAGGTGACCAGGGCCAGGTCGGACGCCAGGCGGGAGGCGGGGATGGCCCCGGGCACGTGGACGAGATCGAGCAGGTGCGAGAACTTCATCGCGGCAGAGGGCTTTCCTGGCAGAGGTCGGACGAGGGGGAGAGGGAGTGCTCCAGGGCGAACGCGCAGTCTCCGACGTGCCCATGCGAGACCATGATCTTCGTCCCCTCGACCGTCTGGAGCGCGTCCCAGATCCGGGCGAGGGTGCTCCGGTCGATGCCGCTGAACGTCTCGTCGAAGAGGTAGATCCGGGGGCCGTGCAGGACGGCGCGGGCGATCGACAGACGCTGGATCTGGCCGCGCGAGAACCCCGCGCCGGTCTCCCGCACCGGCTCGTCCAGCCCTTCAGGAAGGCTGTCGACGACGTCCAGGAAACAGGCGAAGCGGCAGGCATCCAGAACGTCGGCCGTGCTGTGCGGTACGCCCAGGGTCAGATTCTCGCGCAGGGAGGCGGTGAGCAGGACCGGGGTCTCCGGGACGTACAGGACGTGCCGCGGCAACTCGGCCGATGGGATATGGCTGATCTCGGCGCCACCGAGGGTGATGCTGCCCTCGTATCCAGGGTGCGCGCCCGCGAGCAGGGTGAGGAGCGTGCTCTTGCCCGAGCCGTTCGCGCCGCGCAGGAGCATGCTCGCGCCGTACGGGACATCGAGGTCGAGCCCGCGGATCGTGTCCTGCCGGGCGCCGGGATGGCGGAACCGCAGGGACCTGATCGAGAGGTCGGCCGGCTCCCGTGGCGTCTCCGCCTCTTCCGCCGGCAGCGAGAGCCGCGCGTCGTCGCGCTGCAGTACCACGTCCCGGTACCGGCCCAGGGCGGCAGAGGTGCGCTGAACGGTCACCTGGAGGGACGCGACGGAGTCCATGGCGCCGAGGAAGTAGCCGGCCATGGTCAGGAATCCGAAGACCTGGCCGACGGTGAGTGCCCCGGACATCATGCGGCTCAGCCCCGCCCAGGCCGCCACTACCGTGAAGACGGTCTGACTGGCCGTCTTGATCACGGAGTTGACGTTTTCCAGACGGCCGAGCCGCGTCTCCGACTCGATTCTGCGCCGCAACGCCCTGCTCATGCGGCCGAAGGCGTAGTCGCCCCTGCCGTAACCGGTCAACTCCATATGCCCCCGCAGGGAGTTGAGTGTCTCGGATTTAAGCGTGGCGTCCCGCTGGAGAGCTTCCGCCGCGGCGTTCCTGATGTGCGGGTAGAGGAGGACGGAGCTGAGCACGTTGACCGCGGCGGGTGGGATCAGGAACAGGAAGAGTGAGGGCCCGGTCACGAGCAGATAGCCGCCGACCGAGAGGACGACACAGATGTCGATGGCCGCCCTGACGGAGGCCGCGGTGACGAGTCCCTGGATTTCCTGCACATCGTCGATCCGGCTCACCAGGTCACCGGCTCTGCGGCTTTTGAAGTAACCGGCCGGAAGCCGCAGGAGTTTGTGCAGATAGCGTTCCGACAACTGCCGTTGGAGCGACTGGCTCAGGGCCACGATGGCGCGGCCCCGCAGATACTGGACGCCCGCTGCCGCCAGGGCGATCCCGATGAACTCGGCCGACATGACAGCCAGTGCCCGCCGCGAGCCGTCCCGCATGACGCGATCCACGGCCATCTGGACGAACAGGCTGTTCAGCAAGGCCACCAGGGCCACGACGACGGTCGCCGCCAGGATCAGCAGGAGCCGCCCCCGATGGGCGCGGACGGCCTGCCACACCAGACCGCGCGTACGGGAGGCGCGGATCCGGGCCCCCAGCGGCAGCCGCGCCATCGGCCTGTCGGTGACCAGGGCCTCCCCGTGGAAGACCTCGGCGAGGACCTCGGGCGCTACGCGCATCGGACGCTGGAGCAGTGGGTCGCCGATGATGAAGTGGCCGCTGTCGGTGGCCTCGTGGACGACAACGAAGTGCCGGTCACCGTCCTCGTCCAGCAGGATGATCGTCGGTCCCGCAAGACGTACGGCCTGCCGCAACTGGTCGGTGTCCAGCCGGAGGAGTTCGCTGTCGACGCCGTAGCCCCGCAGGACCTCGCGCAGCCGGAGCAGATTGGAGCCGCGTTCGCCGAGCCCCGTGGACTCGCGCAGGAGTGCCGCGTCGACCACGACCCCGTGCCGCATGAGCACGGCGCGCAGAGACGCCGGGCCGCAGTCGGTGTCCCCCGACTGATGGGTGTGGTATCTCTGCCACTTCACGGAAGAACTCCTGGCGGGAAAAAGAATGCGCCCGCCTCCGGGCGAGGCGGGCGCGTATCCGTACTACAGCTTGTCGCAGCCCAGCGACTTCCAGAGCTTGTAGTAGTCGCCGTAGCTGCAGCCCATAGGATTGCCGATCTGGGCGAAAATCCACTCGCACTGGGCGCGACTCGGCTTCTTGCCCTCGCCGGAGGCGGCGGCCGCCTCCTCGTCGCTGAGTGCGGCGAACTTCAGCTCACGCAGAGCTTGCAGGCTCATAGATTCCCCAGTTTGTCGTTGGCCTAGGCCATGATTGACCTGGTCGACACCGTAGGCTGAAGATTTCGGCGTGATCAAGGAGGGGATCCGTGATTATGATCACTGGATCTTCCGGGCCGGAAATTGCATCTGGCAAACAGAGGGCTTTCGGTGGGATTCGCGGAACGGGCGCGCCGAATTCCCCGATCCGCGGTGCGGCCGGGGAATTCGGCGGGATCGAGTTTCGGGAGGTCCTACTTGGCCTCGGCCTGCAGAATTTCTTTCAGCTCTTCGTCCGACTCGCGGCCCGGGGTGGGCAGGTTGAACTTGGTGATGGCGAAGCGGAAGATCGCGTAGTAGACGGCGCCGAAGCACAGGCCAACCAGCATCAGTCCCCATGGATTGCTCGCGATGCCCAGGTTCAGAGCCCAGTCGATCACGCCGGCCGAGAAGCCGAAGCCGTCCCGCATGCCCAGCGCCCAGGTCAGAGCCATGGAGATACCGGTGAGGACCGCGTGTATCGCGTACAGGACCGGCGCGATGAACATGAAGGTGAACTCGATCGGCTCGGTGACGCCGGTGACGAAGGACGTCAGCGCGAGCGAGAGCATCATGCCGCCGACCACCTTGCGGCGCTCCGGGCGGGCGCAGTGCACGATGGCGAGGCAGGCGGCCGGGAGGCCGAACATCATGACCGGGAAGAAGCCGGTCAGGAACTGGCCCGCGGTCGGGTCGCCGGCCAGGAAGCGCGCGATGTCGCCGCTCTTGCCGTGGTAGTCGCCCGCCTGTAGCCAGGGGAACGAGTTCAGCAGGTGATGCATGCCGATCGGGATCAGCGCGCGGTTGGCGACACCGAAGATGCCGGCGCCGATGGAGCCCGAACCCACCAACCACTCACCGAAGTTGTGCAGACCGGTACCGAGGACCGGCCAGATGTAGCCGAAGACGATGCCGAGTACCAGACCGGCGAGGGCCGCCAGGATCGGGACCAGTCGACGGCCGCCGAAGAAGCCCGCCCAGTCCGGCAGTTTGGTGCGGTAGAAGCGCTGGTAGATCAGTGCGACGGCGAGACCCATCACCACACCGCCGAGCACCTTGGCGTCGGCCGGGGCGTCCACCATGACGACCTTGCCGTCGACGGCAGTCGCCACCTTTGGCAGGCTCTTGTCGGTGAAGGTGCCGAGCACGTTCTTGAAGACCAAGTAGCCGACGACCGCGGCGAGCGCGGTCGAGCCGTCCGACTTCTTCGCGAAGCCGATCGCGATGCCCACGGCGAACAGCAGCGGCATGTTGTCCAGGATCGCATTACCGCCGGCGGCCATGAATGAGGCGATCTTCGTCAGGAAGGCGGGGAATTCCGGGCGCCCGAGCATGTCGGTGTTGCCGAGGCGCACCAGGAGGGCGGCGGCGGGCAGCACCGCCACCGGCAGCATCAGGCTGCGGCCGATGCGCTGGAGCGCGGCCATCACGCTGGCGCCCTTCTTCTTCTCCGCCGCGGGGGCGGCGCTGGCCGTCGTCACGAGTTCCTCCTGGTGAGGCGGGCTCTCAGGGGATGGGGGCGGCCCGCGCTATGGTCTAAACCACATGTGGTGTAGACCTGTTGTAGCACGTAGGGCTCCGTAACACGTAGGGGTCCGATAAAGGAATCTATCCTTCCATGTGGCGGCCGACCCCCCACCCCGCATAATGGTGTAGACCATTCTTGGTTGGTTGCGACGTGGACAGCAGGACGAGACAGGGAGCGAACATGGCCAGCAAGGCTGAGAAGATCGTCGAGGGGCTCGGCGGCATCGACAACATCGTCGAGGTCGAGGGCTGTATCACCCGCCTCCGCACCGAGGTCAAGGACGTCTCGCTGGTCGACGAGGCCCTGCTGAAGGCCGCGGGCGCCCATGGCGTGGTGAAGATGGGCAGCGCGATCCAGGTGGTCATCGGCACCGACGCGGACCCCGTCGCCGCCGAGATCGAGGACCTGATGTGACCCGCTGAGCCCATCGCCGTCCCCCGGAACACGGTCCCGCCGCGGACGCGGACCGGGGGCCTCCGCGATGCCGATAGGCTCATCTCATGTCTCGTATCGACGGCCGCACCCCTGACCAGCTCCGACCCGTGACCATCGAGCGCGGATGGAGCAAGCATGCCGAGGGCTCGGTCCTCGTCTCCTTCGGCGATACGCGGGTCCTGTGCACCGCGAGCGTCACCGAGGGCGTGCCGCGCTGGCGCAAGGGCAGCGGCGAGGGCTGGGTCACCGCGGAGTACGCGATGCTGCCGCGCTCCACCAACACCCGGGGCGACCGCGAGTCCGTCCGCGGCAAGATCGGCGGCCGTACGCATGAGATCTCCCGTCTCATCGGCCGCTCGCTGCGCGCGGTGATCGACTACAAGGCGCTCGGCGAGAACACCATCGTCCTGGACTGCGATGTCCTCCAGGCCGACGGCGGCACCCGCACCGCCGCCATCACCGGCGCCTATGTGGCCCTGGCCGACGCCATCGGCTGGGCCCGGGGCAAGAAGCTCATCAAGGCCACCCGGCAGCCGCTGACCGGCACGGTCTCCGCCGTCAGCGTCGGCATCGTCGGCGGCATCCCGCTGCTCGACCTCTGCTACGAGGAGGACGTGCGCGCCGAGACCGACATGAACGTGGTCTGTACCGGTGACGGACGCTTCGTCGAGGTGCAGGGCACGGCGGAGGGCGAGCCCTTCGCCCGCGAGGAGCTGAACGGGCTGCTGGACCTCGCCGTGGCCGGCTGCGACACCCTGGCGGGAATCCAGCGCGCGGCGCTGGCCCAGGAGATGTGACGAGGGCACCGAGCAACCGTCGCGCGGCGCCCGGCGTTTAGTCAGGTACCAGCACCGTTCCCGGGGAAGGACCCACTCCATGGCGCCGCGCCACCGTCACCGCCGTACCACCGCCGTCACCGCACTCGCCGCCGTCGCGCTCATCGTGCCGGTCACCGTCGGGTGCGGCGCGGCGGAGAAGGCCCTCGACTGCGCCCAGCTCGCGGTCGAGATAACCAACGACATGGACGACCTCCAGGACGCTCTGAGCGGCGCCGCGGCCAATCCGCAGGACGCCGACAAGATCCTGGACGCCCTCGACAAGGACATCGACAAGGTGGGCGACCGCACCGACATCGCGGACGTCGGCAAGGCCGTGGACGACCTCCAGAGGGCCCTGGACAACGTCCAGAAGTCGGTGGACAGCGGCAAGCACCCCGATATGACTCCGGTCAGGGACGCGGCGGGCGAGCTGACCGGTGTCTGCTCGCCCTGACCTCCCCTCGATAATCGAGAGCTATGCAGCAACACACTGAGGGACACCGCCCACACCGCCGCCGTCTGGTCCTCGCGACCCGCAACGCCTACAAGATCAACGAACTGCGCTCGATCCTGGGCGAGGCCGGCCTCGACGCCGAACTCGTCGGCGCCGACGCCTATCCGGAGGTCCCGGACGTCAAGGAGACCGGCGTGACCTTCGAGGAGAACGCCCTCCTCAAGGCCCACGCCCTCGCCCGGGCCACCGGCCACCCCGCCATCGCCGACGACTCCGGCCTCTGTGTGGACGTCCTCGGCGGCGCCCCCGGCATCTTCTCGGCCCGCTGGTCGGGCCGGCACGGCGACGACCGCGCCAACCTCGACCTGCTGCTCGCCCAGCTCTCCGATGTCCCCGACGAACACCGCGGCGCCCACTTCGCCTGCGCTGCCGCCCTCGCCCTCCCCGACGGCACCGAGCGCGTCGTCTCCGGCCGGCTCACCGGCACGCTCCGTCATGAGTCCGTGGGCGGCGGGGGGTTCGGCTACGACCCGATCCTCCAGCCCCACGGTGAGACCCGCACCTGTGCCGAACTGGACCCGGAGGAGAAGAACGCCATCAGCCACCGCGGCAAGGCGTTCCGCGCCATCGCCCCGATCGTCCGCGAACTGCTGGGGTGAGCCCCGTAGGACGCCGCAGGCCCGGCCCGCGATAGGCGGGCCGGGCCTGGGTTCGCGCGGCGTGCGGCCGGAGGGACTCGAACCCTCACGGGAGTTACCCCACTGGGACCTAAACCCAGCATGACTGCCAATTCCATCACGGCCGCTCGGCACGGTCATGGTACTGCCTGGTGAACGGGGTCCGGGGCGGCAGCCCCGGGTCCGTCACAGCCCCAGGTCTTTGATGATCTTGGCTACGTGGCCGGTGGCCTTGACGTTGTACAGGGCGCGCTCGACCTTGCCCTGCTCGTCGACGATGACGGTGGAGCGGATCACGCCGATGACCGCCTTGCCGTAGAGCTTCTTCTCGCCGAAGGCGCCGTACGCCTCCAGGGTCTCCTTGGCGGGGTCGGCGAGGAGCGTGACCTTCAGGTCCTCCTGGTCGCGGAACGTGGCCAGCTTCTCGGGCTTGTCCGGCGAGATGCCGATGACGTCGTAGCCGTGGTTGGCCAGGAAGGCGAGGTTGTCGGTGAAGTCGCACGCCTGCTTGGTGCAACCGGGGGTGAGCGCGGCGGGGTAGAAGTAGACGATCACCTTGCGGCCGGCGTGGTCGGCGAGCGAGACCTCCCTGCCGTCCGCGTCGGGGAGGGTGAAGGCGGGGGCGGTGTCGCCGGGCTGCAGTCGCTCGCTCATGGTCTGGTGCTCCTCGTGGCATCGGGGGTACGTACCCGACATTAGCCAGCTTCCCGTCCGGGGGTGCCGTGGGGCGGGGAGGAGGGCGAGCTGACAGACTGTCCATCACGAATCATCGAGACTGACGGAGGCAGCGCGGTGTCGGATGCCAGGACCCCTGCGCAGATCGAGGCGGACATCGCCCGCAGGCGGCAGGAGCTCGCCGTGACGCTCGACGAGATCGGGGTGCGGGTGCACCCGAAGACGATCATCGGGGATGCGAAGGCGAAGGCGGCGTCGGCCGTGGACCGGACCGCCGGGCGGGCCTATGTGTCCGCCAACCGCGTGGTGGCGGGCGTGCGCGGCCAGTTGGTGTCGGAGGAGGGCCAGCCCCGCATGGAGCGGATCGTGCCGGTCGCGCTCGCCGTGGCCGGACTGGTCGGGCTGTTCGCGCTCTCGGCGCGGTCCTCCCGGTCCGCCAAGGCGTCCCGCTCCTCGAGGTGCTCCAAGCGGCGGCACTGAGCGAAGGCGGCCGGCACCGGCCCTGAGGCGTCATCGCGCCGTCCGGCCAGGTACCGTCATGGCGTGAGTGCGAACACGACCCATGACAAGCTGCCCATCCGGATGCTGCACGACCGTGTGCTGGTCCGCACCGACATTCCGGAGGGCGAGCGCCGGTCGTCCGGCGGCATCGTCATCCCCGCCACCGCGGCGGTCGGCAGGCGGCTGGCCTGGGCCGAGGTGGTCGCGGTCGGGCAGAGCGTACGGACCGTGGAGCCCGGTGACCGGGTGCTCTACGACCCGGAGGACCGGGCCGAGGTCGAGGTCCGCGGGGTCGCCTACGTCCTGATGCGGGAGCGCGATCTGCACGCGGTGGCCGCGGAGCGGCTGGAGGGCGCGGAGGACTCCACGGGGCTCTACCTGTAGGCGCAGGGGACCTACCCCGCGGGGATACGGGACTTTCCCTGCCGGGATCGGACATGACAGAGGGTGGTGACGCTATGCGTCACCACCCTCCGCTGTTCGCGGTCCGCGGTCTCAGCCGCCCACCGGCCCCCCTGGGCCGCCCGGATCGCCACCCGGATCACCCGGCCCGCCCGGGCCCGGCTCGGTCGTCGGCCCGTCGGTGGGGATGTCCGTCGGCGGGGTGGGGGTGGTCGGGGGCGTGGTGGGCAGCGTCGACGGGTTGTCGGTCGGCGCCGTGGGGACCGAGGTGTCCGACGGGGCGTCGGTCGGGGGAGTGGTGACCACCGGCGGCAGGGAGCCCTGCGGCTGCTGGTCGGTCTGGGAGCCGTCGGGGGTGCTCGCCCCGTCCTCCAGCCGCAGATCGAACTCGGCCGGTGGCTTGCCGTCCAGCGCGCCCGATGTGTACTGCGCCCAGATCTCGGCGGGATAGCCGCCGCCGTTGATCCGCTCCAGACCCGTCGCCCCGTACAGCGGCTTCTGCACGCCGGTATTGGAGTCCTGGCCCATCACCGCGACCACGGTCGCCAGATCCGGGGTGTAGCCCGCGAACCAGGCGGCCTTGTCCTCCTCCGCGGTGCCGGTCTTGCCCGCCGCCGGGCGCTCGGCGGCCTGGGCGGCGGTGCCGGTGCCGCCGTCGACCACACTCTGCAGTATCGAGGTGGTGGTGTCGGCGGCGCTGCGCGGGATGGCCTGCCGGTTTTCCCGCTCCGGGAGATCGACCCGCGCACCGTCCTTGGTGACCTCCTCGACCAGGCTGTACTTGCCGTGCTCGCCGTGGTTGGCGAGGGTCGCGTACGCCTCGGTCATGTCCAGCACGCTCGCGGTGGCGGGGCCGAGCGCGATGGAGGGGGAGGCGTGCAGATCGGGGGTGTCCTTGGGGACGCCCAGGTCGATGGCGGTCTGCTTGACCTTGGAGGGGCCGACGTCCTGAGCCATCTGCGCGTACACCGAGTTCACGGAGTTGTCGGTGGCCGTGGTGACGTCGATGTCGCCGTAGTCGACGTCGTCCTCGTTGGCGGGGGCGTAGCCGATGGGCCCCTCCGGGCCGACGACCTCGCGCTTGTTGTCGCCGTTGTAGAGGGTGTCCGGGGTGATCGTCTGACCGTCCTGGGTGGTGGACCCGTAGCGCACCGCCGAGGTGAAGACGAATGGCTTGAACGTGGATCCCACCTGGTAGTCACGGCGGGTCGCGTTGTTGACGAACTGCTTGGTGTAGTCGATCCCGCCGTAGAGCGCGACCACCCTCCCGGTCTTCGGGTCGATCGAGGCGCCGCCCGCGCGGACATAGCGGTCGACCTTGCGGTCCTCCGGGCTGAGCTTGCTCATCAGCCGGTCGCGCACGGCCTCCGCGAAGGCGTCCTGCTTCTTCTTGTCGATCGTGGTGGTGATGCGGTAGCCGCCGCGTGCCAGGGTCTGCTCGTCGATGATCCCGTTGCTGGTGAGATAGTCCTCGACGGCCTCGACGAGATAGCCGCGCTGGCCGGACATGCCGGAGGGGGCCCTGGCCTCGGAAGGCGGCGGGAAGGTCATCTTCTGCCGGTCGGCCCTGGTCAGCCAGCCCTTCTTCACCATGCCGTCCAGGACGTAGCGCCAGCGGGCCGTGGCCCGCCCCTTGTTCTGGGGATGGGCGACGATGTCGTAGGCGCTGGGGGCGTTCAGCAGGGTCGCCAGATACGCGCCCTGGGCGGTGTTGAGCTCGCCGATGTCCTTGCCGTAGTACGCCTGGGCGGCCGCCTGGATTCCGTAGGCGTTGCGACCGAAGTAGCTGGTGTTGAGGTAGCCCTCGAGGATCTTGTCCTTGCTCACCTCCCGGTCCAGCTTGATCGCGATGAAGAACTCCTTGGCCTTGCGGGTGACCGTCTGCTCCTGGTCCAGGTAGTAGTTCTTCACATACTGCTGGGTGATGGTGGAGCCGGACTGCTTGCCCTTGCCGGTGGCGGTGTTCCAGGCGGCCCGGACCATCGCCTCGGGGTTGATGGCCGACTCCGCGTAGAAGTCCCGGTCCTCGGCCGCCAGCACCGCGTGCTGGATCCGCTTGGGCACCTGGCTGAGCTGGACGTTCTCCCGGTTGACCTTGCCCTCGCGGGCCAGCTGGGAGCCGTCGGAGTAGAGGAAGACATTGCTCTGGGCGATGGCGGCTCTATTGGCCGGGGGGATGTCGACGAGCAGATAACCGGTGACGAGCCCGCCCGCGATCAGCAGGACGATCAGGAGGAAGCCGCCGAGGACCATGCGCCAGGTGGGCAGCAGTCGGCGCCATCCGGTGCGCTGGGGACGGCCCTTTCTGCCCTTGGCCGGTTTGCCCGCGGGGAGGCCGTCCGCGCGGTGCGGCGTGTCGTGGTTGCCATCGTCGATGCCGGACCGGGTACCCGTTCCGGCCGGGCCACCGTCGATCAACTGGGGCTCGTCGCTCATGTCTCCAGAGACTCCTCAGCCGCCGTCGAGGGTTGCACGGCGGCAGGATCGTGCACGGTCGGGCGATTCGCGTCGTACGCCCGATAAAACACTGTCGCATCATCCGTTCCGGGCCGAGGACGTGGCGCGCACCCGTGACTGGTCTGTGACCGGCCACATGGATGATTCCGCTCACACCATCCGGTGAATATTGCCTGGCCGTCCCTCCGGCCCTCCCACTAGGCTCCGGATTTTGGCGCCGGCCGGGCGCCGCGGTCGGGGGAGGGAGGGGCGGGCGGATGCGGCTGTACGCGGCCGTCGCGGTCAGCGGCTTCAAACGCTACGCGACGTATCGGGTCGCCACCGTGGCCGGGGTCTTCACCAATACCGTTTTCGGCTTCATCCTCGCCTACACCTACACCGCGCTGTGGGACGAGCGGCCGCACCTCGGCGGCTACGACCTCGCCCAGGCGCTGACCTTCGTCTGGCTCGGCCAGGCGCTGCTGGCGGCCGTCGCGCTGATGGGCGGCGGCTTTCAGGAGGAGCTGCAGGACCGCATCCGCTCCGGTGACATCGCGGTGGACCTCTACCGCCCCGTCGACCTCCAGTCGTGGTGGCTGGCCACCGAGCTCGGCCGGGCGCTGTTCCAGCTGCTGGGGCGCGGTGTGGTGCCGATGGGGATCGGGGCGCTGGTCTTCGAACTCCGCCTGCCCGCCTCGCCGTTGACCTGGCTGTGGTTCCTGCTGTCGGTGGCGCTCGCGGTGTGCGTCGGCTTCGCGGTGCGCTATCTGGTGTCGCTGGCCTCCTTCTGGCTGCTCGACGGGACGGGGCTGTCGATGCTGAGCGGGCTGCTGTGCCTGTTCTTCTCCGGGATGATCCTGCCGCTCAACGTCTTCCCCGGGCAGCTGGGCGAGATCGCCCGTGCGCTGCCCTGGGCGGCGATGCTCCAGGTGCCCGCGGATGTCTTCCTGGAGGAGCACCGGGGGGCGGGGCTGCTGGGGGCGTTCGCCTTCCAGGTGGGGTGGATGGTGGCGCTGCTGGCGGCGGGGCGGGTGCTGCAGTCGGTGGCGACCCGGAAGGTGGTGGTCCAGGGTGGCTGAATCCGCCGTGTCGTCCGGGCTCCGGGCCTACGTCCTGATCGTCGGGATGTGGGTGCGCTCCACGATGGCGTACCGCACCTCGTTCCTGATCATGACGCTGGGGAACCTCCTCGCGACCGGACTGGACTTCGTCGCGATCGCGCTGATGTTCACCCACATCGGGCAGCTCGGCGGCTTCACCCTTGACGAGGTGGCCTTCCTCTACGGCACCACCAGCGTCGCCTTCGGCCTCGCCGATCTCACGCTGGGCTCCATGGGGCGGCTGGGGCAGCGGGTGCGCGACGGCACGATGGACACCCTGCTGGTGCGGCCGGTGCCGATACTCGCCCAGGTCGCCGCCGACCGCTTCGCGCTGCGCCGGCTGGGCCGGATCACCCAGGGGGCGGTGCTGCTCGGCTGGTCGCTGAGCCGGCTGGACATCGACTGGACGGTGGACCGGGCGCTGCTGATGCCGGTGATGCTGCTGAGCGGGGGTGCCATCTTCGGGGCGCTGTTCGTCCTCGGCGGCGCCTTCCAGTTCTGGGCCAAGGACGCCTCCGAGGTGCAGAACGCCTTCACCTTCGGCGGGACCACGCTGCTGGAGTACCCGCCGACGGTCTTCGGCAAGGAACTGCTGCGGGGCGTCACCTTCGTCATCCCGTTGGCCTTCGTCAACTGGCTGCCGGCGCTGCACATCCTGGGCCGCCCCGATCCGCTGGGGCTCCCGGCCCGGATCGGCTTCGCGGCGCCGCTGGTCGCGTGCGGCTGCTGTGCGGTGGCGGGACTGGCCTGGCGGGCGGGGCTGCGGGCGTACCAGAGCACGGGGAGTTGAGGGGGAGTATGGCCGTGGACGATCTGATCGAGCTCGACGGGGTCGAGAAGGTGTTCCAGGTACGGCGCAGAGCCGGGCTGATGCGCCGTGAGCGCCGCGAGGTGCGCGCCGTGGACGGCATCAGCTTCCAGGTGCCGCGCGGCGAGATGGTGGGTTACATCGGACCGAACGGCGCCGGGAAGTCCACCACGATCAAGATGCTGACCGGGATCCTGGTGCCCAGCGGCGGACGGCTGCGGGTCGCCGGAATCGACCCCTCCAGGGAGCGGGCGCGGCTCGCGCGCCGGATCGGGGTGGTCTTCGGGCAGCGGACCACCCTGTGGTGGGATCTGCCGCTGCGCGATTCGTACGCGCTGGTGCGGCGGATGTACCGGATCCCCGACGACCGCTACCGGGAGAACCTGGACCGCTGTGTGGAACTGCTCAACCTGAGCGAGCTGTTGGACGTACCGGTGCGTCAGCTCTCGCTCGGCCAGCGGATGCGCGGCGATATCGCGGCCGCCCTGCTGCACGACCCCGAGGTGCTCTATCTCGACGAGCCGACCATCGGTCTCGATGTGGTCAGCAAGGCGAAGGTGCGGCAGTTCCTGCGCGATGTGAACGCCGAGCAGGGCACCACCGTGCTGCTCACCACCCACGATCTGACCGATATCGAGCTGCTGTGCAAGCGGGTGATGGTCATCGACCACGGCCGGCTGGTCTACGACGGCGGGCTCGACGGGCTGCACGCGGTGGGGGAGAGCGAACGCACCCTCGTGGTCGACCTGGAGCAGGAGCTGCCGCCCATCGAGATCCCCGGCTCCCGGACGGTGCGGGTCGAGGGACCCCGGCAATGGCTGGCCTTCCCGGCGACCAGCAGCGCCGCGCCGATCGTCGCGGCGGTCGCCGACGGCTACCCGCTGGTGGACCTCTCGGTGCGCGAGCCCGAGATCGAGGACGTGATCGCGAGGATGCTGCACAGCGGGGAGGGCGGGGTGGCGGGGCGCGGAGCGTGAGCGGGACGCTGGGGCCGGTACGCGGGCGACAGATCGGGGGCGGCACCCGCGTGCGAGATACGGGCCACGGCCGGTGCCCGCCGTTAGTCTGTCCGTATGACGAGCGCTGGTTCTCCCCAGGGGGCGAGCCCCGACCTACCGGACCCGGCCGGGATGCGGGCTTCCGACGCCGAGCGTGAGCGGATCGCGGAGGTCCTCCGCGACGCCGTCGCCGAAGGCCGCCTGGACATGGAGGAGTTCGACGAGCGGCTGAACGCGGCCTACACGGCGCGCACCCATGGCGAGTTGGAGCCGCTGGTACGGGACCTCCCGGTGCCCGGCAGCGTCGCTCCCGCCCCGCCGACCCCGGCCGATCCCACCGGCTGGAGGGAGCGGATCGGCGGCACCCCGACGTCCCGCATGGGGATCGCGATCATGGGCGGCTTCCAGCGCAAGGGCGCCTGGACCGTGCCGCGCCGCTTCACCGCGTTCACCCTCATGGGCGGCGGTGAGATCGATCTGCGCGAGGCCCGCTTCGAGGACCGCGAGGTCGTCATCCGCTGCTTCGCCCTGATGGGCGGCGTTCAGATCACCGTGGAGCCGGGCGTCGACACGCATGTCAGCGGCATCGGCATCATGGGCGGCTTCGACCACGGCGGAGGGGGCGAGGGCGAGCCCGGCGCACCGCGGGTGACCGTCACCGGCCTCGCGCTCTTCGGCGGGGTCGGCGTCGAGCGCAAGCTCCGTAAGGAGGAGCACAAGCGCCTCAAGGAGGAGCGCCGCCGGGTGAAGGCCGAGCGCAGGAACGAGCTGCGCGCCGAGCGCCGGGAACTGCGGGGCGCACGGCGCGATGAGCGCCATGAGGAGCGGGAGGAGCGCCGGCTGTCCCTGGAGAAGGAACGCCGCCGCGACGACTACTAGGGCTTTTGCGGGGCCTCTGAAGAGGCTCCGGCTGGCCCCGGCTGAGCTTGCGGCTAGAGCTCGGCCGCCGTGCGGCCCCGTAGGTGGTCCAGGTCCAGCGCCCGCGCCATCGCCCGGTAGCCGTTGTCGCTCGGGTGCAGATGGTCGCCCGAGTCATACATCGGGCGCAGCCGCAGCGGGCTGATCGGGTCGCGCAGCGCCTTGTCGAAGTCCACGACCTCGTCGAAGACCCTCCCGGCGCGGATCTGCGCGTTGACCCGCTCGCGTACGGCGTCGAGCTGGGGGGTGTAGCCGCGGTGCCCGTAGAAGGGCGTCAGGGTGGCTCCGACGACCCGCAGGCCCCGGGCGTGGGCCTGTTCGGTCAGCCGCTTCAGGCCCCACACGATCCGGTTGGGGTCGGTCTCGTGGGGGATGCGGAGTATGTCGTTGACGCCCAGTTCGACGATTACGGCCTTGACGCCCGTACGGGACAGCACATCGCGGTTGAAGCGGGAGAGCCCGCTGGGGTTGTTGGGCGGGTACTGCGTGCCGTCGCTCAGCACGCGGTTGCCGCTGATGCCCTGGTTGAGCACGCCGAAGCGAGGCGCGCCGGGCTCGCTGCGCAGCCGCTCGGAGAGGAAGTCGGTCCACCGGTGGTTGGCCCCGGCGGTGGAGGTGATGCCGTCGGTGATCGAGTCGCCCAGCACCGCGACCGCGCCCTCGGCCTGCTTGGACCACACGTCCACGCCGGTCAGATAGCGCCAGTACGGGCTCTGCTGGGTGTAGGCGGCGCCCGCCGTGTCCTCCGTACGGTCGCCCCGCGCCAGGTACGACGTCTGCCGGGCGTGCGGATGGTAGGTGACGGAGCCGGACGCCTGCGGGGTGTAGGTGGTGACCAGCAGATCGGCCGAGTCCGGGACGGCGAGTCGCGCCGGGTCGCTGGTGACGGCCTTACCGGGCGGGATCGTCACCCAGGAGCGGTTGTTGAAGGTGAGGCGGCGCATGGTGCCGGTCGCCGCGGTGGGGTTGCTGGGCGCGGCGGCCACCGCCAGCGAGGCATGCGTGATCGTCAGCGGACGGCTGCTGTAGAAGTTGGAGAGCTGGATACGGGCGCTGGTGCCGCCGATGGTGGTGTGCACCACGTTCCGTATCGACATGCCCGACAGGCCGCGCAGCGTCCGCGGCTCGGCGGCCGCGGCCGAGGTGGACCAGGTGCCCACCCAGGACCCGGCCGAGGCCGGGTCGGCCGAGCCGCGGGCACCCTGCGCACGGGGGTCCGTACCGCCCGTGTCGCCACCGAGCCCGATGAATATCGCGGTGGAGACGAGGATCACCACAGCCGCCAGCGCAGCGAGCACGGCATACCCCGTGCGTCTGGGCATTGGGGGCATGCTCATGAGCGGGTTGTCTCCTCGGGCGGACGGAGCCCGAGGCTCCGGAAGTGGACGGGAACGGCGGGTGGTATCCGGCAGCGCCGATGCGGTCCGGTCGGTGACTCATGATCCCACGGTGGGACCCGGCTCCGCCTGTCGGCCTGCCCCCAATGTGCTGGGTCGCTCCCCCGGACAGACGACGGGAACTCACCGTTCGTTCCACCCATGGGCGACTGAGACCGGAAAGAGACAATGCGTGAGGGGACGGGCCGACCGGGTGGAGCGTATGGAGCGAAGAACGACTGGTGAGACAGCGGCCCCGCCGCCTCGGGGCGCGGCTGTGCCCTTTGTCACGGACAGCCCGCTGGACGTGGAGCGGCGGCGCGGAGTGCGCCGGATGAAGGCGCTCGCCACCGGCATGCTGATCGGGGTCGCACTGGTGTACGTGCTCGCCACTTGGGCGCGCTCCTCCGGTGTCGACGGCTGGCCCGGCTATGTCGCCGCGGCCGCCGAGGCGGGCATGGTGGGCGCCCTGGCCGACTGGTTCGCGGTCACCGCGCTCTTCCGGCGGCCCATGCGGCTGCCCATCCCCCATACGGCGATCATCCCCACCAAGAAGGACCAGCTCGGGGCCAGCCTTGGGGAGTTCGTCGGGGAGAACTTCCTCTCCGGGGACGTCGTACGGATGCGGCTGCGCGCGGTCGGCATCGGCGGCCGGCTCGGCACCTGGCTCGTCCAGCCCGAGCATGCCGAGCGGGTGACGGCCGAGCTGGCGACCGCGCTGCGCGGCGCGCTCACGGTGCTGCGCGACTCCGATGTGCAGGCGGTGGTGGGCGAGGCGATCACCCGCCGGGCGGACGCCCAGGAGGTCGCGCCGGGCCTGGGCAAGCTGCTGGAGCGCGTTGTCGCGGAGGGCGGCCACCGCCGCGCCGTGGACCTGGTCTGCCTGCGCGCCCACGACTGGCTGGTGGAGCACAACGACTCGGTGATGCAGGCGGTGGCCGGCGGCGCCCCCGGCTGGACGCCGCGGTTCGTGGACCGCAAGGTCGGCGACCGCGTCTACAAGGAACTGCTGCGCTTCGTCACCGAGATGCGCGATATGCCCGCCCATCCGGCGCGCGGCGCCCTGGACCGCTTCCTCACCGACTTCGCCGGGGATCTGCAGTCCGACACCGACACCCGGGCGCGGGTGGAGCGGGTGAAGAGCGAGGTGCTGGGGCGCGGGGACGTCCAGGACATCATCGCCACGGCCTGGGCCTCGGTCCGGGCGATGATCGTCACGGCGGCCGAGGACGAGCGCAGCGAGCTGCGGCAGCGGGCGCGGGCGGCGGTTCTGTCGCTGGGCGGGCGGATGGTGACGGACCAACGGCTGCGGGCCAAGGTCGACGGCTGGCTGGAGGACGCCGCCGTCTATGTGGTGACGACGTATCGGGACGAGATCACCTCGCTGATCACCGAGACGGTGGCGGGCTGGGACGCGGAGCACACCTCCCGGAAGATCGAGGCCCATATCGGCCGGGATCTGCAGTTCATCCGGATCAACGGCACGGTGGTGGGTGCCCTGGCCGGGCTGGTGATCTATACGGTCTCGCGGGCGCTGGGCGGATAGCCGCGCCCTGTCTCTGGCAGGTGCGCGCGGCCTGGCCTATGGTGCGCGCGTGCGACGTCGTGGAGGGCGGGCCGTGCTCGCCCGGGGGCTGTGGACGGCCGGTGAACTCGCCGTCACCCTCGGGGTCGTGGTGCTGCTCCTGGTCGTCCACCAGCTGTGGTGGACCAACCGGCAGGCGAGGGCCGGCGCACGGCACGAGGTGGGCGTACTGGAGCGGCAATGGCGCGACGGGGCCGCCGAGTCCGCCACGCCGGCGCCGGGGGCGACGCGACCCTCCGAATCCCCTCGGGGGGACGGACACGACCGTGACCGGGCGACTGGGGGCGGGGGCCAGGGGCCGCGCCGGGACCAGGCGTACGCCGTGCTCCGGATCCCGCGCATCGGCCTTACGGTGCCCATCGCCGAGGGCATCAGCCGGGCGGCGGTGCTCAACAAGGGGTACGTGGGCCACTATCCGCGGACCGCCCAGCCGGGCCAGGCGGGCAACGTCGCCCTAGCGGGCCACCGCAACACCCACGGCGAGCCCTTCCGGCAGCTGGACGAGGTGCGCCCCGGCGACACGGTGCGCATCGACACCGCCGACGCCCGCTACACGTACACGGTCGAGCGCACCCTGCCGCGCACCTCGCCCGCCGACGGCACGGTGATCGCCCGGGTGCCGTACAGCTCCGCCCATCCGCGCTACCGCTACACCGAACCGGGCTACTACCTCACGCTGACGACCTGCACCCCCGAATTCACCTCCCGCTACCGCCTGGTGGTCTGGGCCCGGCTGCGGGCCGCCGCCCCACGGGCTGTCAGCGGGGGCCACTAGACTGGCGGAGCCAGGTGGGGAGACCGGCCGGGAGAGGGGGTGTGACGGTGTCGCGACGACTCGAAGCGCTGCGCATGCAGCTGGGCGTCTGCCTGTTTCTGCTGACCGGGGTTCTGCTGGCGCAGAGCGGGGCCGTCAGCGCCGTCGCCCTCGCCACCACCGTGGCGGCCACGGCCGCCGTCGCCACGGCGCTGCTCACCTGCGCGATCCTTGCCTCCCGCGGCCGAATACCCGCCCCCGCCGGGCGGATTCGCACCGCGATACGGGACCGCGAGCGCCGTACGGCGTTCCTGCCCCAGCGGGATCCCGACGCCTCCGGACGTCCGAGGCCGCGAGCACCGGGCCGTCGGCTGCCGACGGCCGCGTAGGCGCACCACCTTCAGCCTCTCCGGCGTTTGAGGAGCGGGATCCGGGGCGTTGGTCCCGGAAGCCCCCGTCGGGCCCACGGTCCGCACTCCTCGTCCGGCCAGGCCGATCCGTACCGTCGCGCCATGCGGCTCGTCACGCCGATGTCTTCCTCACTCCGGCACGACGAGACCCGCGGAGGGCTCCCATGTCCCTTTTCTCTTCCCTCGGCTCCCTGCTGACCACCATGGCGGGCGGCCTCGACCCGCTCTTCGGCGCGTCCGCGGCGGCGGCCGCCATCGTCCTGTTCACGCTGTGCGTCCGCGCGGCACTGCATCCCCTCGCCCGTGCCGCGGTGCGCGGTGAGAAGGCGCGGGCCGCGCTCGCGCCGAAGCTCACGGAGCTGAGCCGCAAGCACAAGGGCGACCCCGAGCGGCTGCGGCGCGCCATGGCGGAGCTGCGGGCGAAGGAGGGCGCGTCACCGCTGGCGGGCTGTCTCCCGGCGCTCGCCCAGCTTCCGGTCTTCTTCGTCATGTACCACGTGTTCTCCACCGGCAGCGGCGCCGGAGACCTCCTCGACCACACCCTCGCCGGGGCCCCGCTCGGCGACCGGTGGGGCGGGGCGCTCAGCGGTGCGCCGGGCCTGGTCTACCTCGGGCTCTTCGCGCTGATCGCGGCCGTGGCGACCTGGACGTACCTCCGCGCCCGTAGGACGACCGTCCCCGGGGCGCCCGGAGTGGCCCGGGCGCTGCCGCTGCTGTCGTTCGGCACCCTCGTCACCGCCGCCGTGGTCCCGCTGGCGGCGGCGCTGTACCTGGCGACCAGCACCACCTGGACGGCGGTGGAGCGGGCCCTGCTGCACCGCGGATGACGGCACCCGTGGCGGCACCCATGACGGACCCGTGGCGGCACCCACGGCGGCACCCGTGGCGGGGCCCCAACGGCGCCCACAACGGCACCCGTCGAAGTCACGAGCGAAACCGCTGTCCCAGTCCGTGAATGAGGTCTTGCGGGCTGGATGCCCCTGAAGGGAGGATCGATCAGCCGGAAGGCGCCTCGCACCGGCCTGTGACCTCGGGAGCCTTGGGATGAAACTGCTGCGAGTCGGACCGGCGGGCGCGGAGCGCCCCGCGCTGCTCGATCAGAACGGCACCTTGCGCGACCTGTCCGCCCTGGTCCCGGACATCGACGGCGCCCTCCTCGCCGACGAGGTCGCCCTCGCGCGGCTGCGCGCGGCGGCGGCCGCCGAGGGCGACGACGCCTTGCCGGTGATCGAGGACGGCGGAGTGCGCATCGGCCCGCCGCTCGGCAGTATCGGCAAGATCGTGTGCATCGGGCTGAACTACCACGACCACGCCGCCGAGACCGGCGCCAGCGCCCCCGAAGAGCCCATCATCTTCATGAAGGCCCCGGACACGGTCGTCGGCCCCGATGACACGGTCCTCGTCCCGCGCGGCAGCGTGAAGACCGACTGGGAGGTCGAACTCGCCGTCGTCATCGGCCGCACCGCCCGCTACCTCGACTCCGACGAGGCCGCCCTCGCCTCGGTCGCGGGCTATGCGATCGCCCACGACGTCTCCGAGCGCGCCTTCCAGATCGAGCGCGGCGGCCAGTGGGACAAGGGCAAGAACTGCGAGACGTTCAACCCCCTCGGCCCCTGGCTGGTGACCGCCGACGAGATCCCCGACCCGCAGGCGCTGGGCCTGCGCCTCTGGGTCAACGGCGAGGTCAAGCAGGACGGCACCACCGCGAACCAGATCTTCGGCGTGGCCCATGTGGTCCGCTACCTCAGCCAGTTCATGACGCTCTACCCCGGCGATGTCATCAACACCGGTACCCCGGCGGGCGTGGCCATGGGCCGACCCGAGCCCAAGCCGTACCTCCGCTCCGGCGATGTCGTCGAGCTCGAGATCGACGGGCTGGGCCGCCAGCGCCAGGAGTTCAAGGACGCGTAGCCGGATGCCGGGCGGGCGGCCCGTCGGGGCCGCCCCACCGTGCGGCCGTCAGGCCGTCGCCGCCAGATAGCGCTCCAGCGCCTCCACCACCAGCGCGTGGTCCTCGGCCTGCGGCAGCCCCGAGACGGCGACCGCGCCGATGACGCCCGTGCCCGTCACATGGAGGGGGAAGGCGCCGCCGTGCGCGGCGTACCGGTCGGGGTCGAGGCGGGAGGACTCCTCGAAGCCGGCGCCCTTGGCGCGGAAGCGGGCGCCGACGAGGAATGAGCTCGCCCCGTAGCGCTCCACGACCCGGCACTTGCGCTCCAGCCAGGCGTCGTTGTCGGGGGAGGTGCCCGGCAGGGCGCGGTGGAAGAGCCGCTGACCGGCCCGGTGGATGCCGATCGTGACGGCGGCGCCGCGCTCCTGGGCCAGGTCGGCGATGAGGCAGCCCAGACGCCAGGCGTCGTCGTTGTCGAAGCGGGGCAGCCGCAGCCGGCGCTCCTGCTCCTCGATGCGGGATATCAGCTCGGCGTGCTCGCTCATGCGGGGACCTCGATCCGGACGGTACGGCGCTCCGCGGCCGACACCCGGGCCGCCTCCAGCACATGCAGGGCGGCCGCGGCCTCGGCGGCGGTGACCGGCGGCGGGGTGCCGTCGCGGAGGGCTGCGGCGACGGCGGCGTAGTACGCGGGGTAGTCGCCCTGGAGGGTCGGCACGGGGACCCCGCCGCCGGTCAGCGGGGACTCTCCGGCGCCCAGACGGCCCCATGCGCTCTCCGGCTCGGCGCCCCATTCCGCGGACGGGTCGCCGGGGCGCAGCCCCTCGCGCAGGGCGGCCTCCTGCGGGTCGAGACCGTACTTCACATAGCCCGACCCGCTGCCCAGCACCCGGAAGCGCGGGCCGAGCTGGGCGGTGATCGCGCTCATCCACAGATGGGAGCGGACCCCGCTGGTGTGGGTGAGGGCGATGAAGGTGTCATCGTCGGTCTGCGCCCCGGGACGGCGCACATCCACCTCGGCGTAGACGGACTCGACGGGGCCGAAGAGGGTGAGCGCCTGGTCGACGAGGTGGCTGCCCAGGTCGTACAGCAGCCCGCCGGCCTCGGCCGGGTCGCCGGACTCCCGCCAGCCGCCCTTGAGCTGCGGCCGCCACCGCTCGAAGCGGGACTCGAAGCGCCGCACGTCGCCGAGCGCGCCCTCGGCGAGCAGCTTGCGGAGGGTGAGGAAGTCGTTGTCCCAGCGGCGGTTCTGGAAGACGCTCAGCAGCAGTCCGCGGGCCTCGGCGAGCGCGGCCAGCTCCTGGGCCTCGGCGGCGGTCGCGGCCAGCGGCTTGTCGACGACGACCGGCAGCCCCGCCTCGACGGCGGCGCGGGCGAGCGGGACGTGGGTGCGGTTCGGGGAGGCGATGACGATCAGGTCCAGCTCATCCGCCCGGCCCCACAGCTCATCGGCGGAGTCCGCGAGACGGACATCGGGGAACTCGGCGCGTGCCTGCCGCTGCCGCTCCGGGCTGGAGGTGACGATGGTGTCCAGCACCAGTCCCTCGGTGGCCGCGATCAAGGGGGCGTGGAAGACGGATCCGGCCAGGCCGTAGCCGATCAGTCCCACGCGGACGGTGCTGCTGTCATCCATGGCATCCATAAGGCAACTTTGGCAACAGTGTTGCCAAAGTGCAAGCGGTGGCCACAATGGAGGGGTGAACAGCACCATGTCGGGGGCGGCCGGGCCCGGAGCCAATCTGACCGCCCTGCGCAGCCATAACGCCGCGCTCGTCCTGCGTCTGCTGCGCGACGCGGGCGAGGACGGCGTCAGCCGACCGGAGCTGGCCGGCCACACCGGCCTCACCCCCCAGGCCGTCAGCAAGATCACGGCGCGGCTGAGGACGGAGGGGCTGGCGGTGGAGGCCGGTCAGCGCGCCTCGACCGGCGGCAAACCGCCCGCCGTACTCCGCCTGGTCCCGGGCGCCCGCCATGCGATCGGGCTGCACCTCGACCGCGATGAGCTGACGGCCGTTCTCGTCGACCTCGCGGGCACACCGGTCGCCGCCCGTACGGCGCCCTTCGACTTCGGCGCGGGGGCGGAGCAGGCGCTCACGGCGGCCACCGCCGAGGTCAGGGCGCTCCTCGCGGACGCCTGTACCGGCCTTACGGAGACCGGTACGGAGACGGGTGGCGCGACCGGAGCCGCGGCGGGCGGTGGCCTGGGCGGCGGGTTGCTCGGTGTCGGCGTCGCCGCGCCCGGACCGCTCGACCACGGCTCCGGCGTGCTGCACCGCGTCACCGGCTTCCCCCAGTGGGACGGCTTCCCGCTGCGCGACGCGCTCGCCGAGCGGCTCGGCCTGCCCGTCGTCCTCGACAAGGACACCAACGCCGCGGCGCTCGGGCTGGTGACCGCCGGGACCGCCCCATCGGCCGCGTATCTCCATCTGGGCACCGGCCTCGGCGCCGGTCTGATGCTCGGCGGGGAGGTCTACCGGGGGGCGCGGACCGACGCGGGGGAGTTCGGGCATCAGGTGATCCAGCTGGACGGTCCGCCCTGCGCATGCGGCAATCGCGGCTGCCTGGAGGCGCTGTGCCTCGCCGCCGTCGCACGCGACGACCATGCGGACGCGGCGCGGCTGCTCGGCGTCGGCGCGGCCAACCTCGTACGGCTCCTCGACATCGACCGGGTGCTGCTGGGCGGCCGGGTGGTGCTGGCCGACCCCGAGCCCTACGTTCGCGGTGTGGCCACGATGATCGCCGAGGACTCCGCCCGCGCCAGCCGCCTTACCGTGCCCGTGGATGTGGTGGAGCGGGGCGGGCGGGCCGTCGTCGAGGGCGCCGCCCGGCTCGTCCTCGCACCGCTGTTCGCACTGGGCTGATCGAGGGGGATCCTGACCGCCAGTCGGGGGCAATCCGGGCCTGGTGCGGTGTGTCGGCGTGCGGACGCGGAATGTAGCGCAGTGCTCGGGGAAACCCCGCACAGCAGAGGTCACTCATGCGCTTGCCCACCGCACTGTCCCTACGAGCTGTCCTTCCGGCGGCCGCGCTCGCGTTCGCCCCCGCCCTCTATGGAATCCCGGTGTACGCCGCCGAGGCCGAGTCCGCCGCCTGCGGGGGCCGGAACGCCCCCGACTTCCCGATCGAAGCCCATCTGCGCGATGGTCCGGATCAGTACGCCCGGGGCGGCGGCTGGCGCGGCTGGCACCTCGAACTGCGCAACGCCACGGACACCGGGTGCCGCGCCATCCACCCCATCGCCGTCCTGATCGACGAGGCCCGTGAACTGCGGCCCCGCCATATTGGTTTCGAGTTCCTGGACCCGTCCGCGGAGGGCGGCGCCACCTGGCGGGCCGTCTCCTTCCAGACGACGGACGAGGACGAGAACATCGGGGTCTTCGACAACAGCCATTTCAAGGGCTTCACCGTGCCCGCGCACAAGACCGTCGACGTGCAGGTGCGCACGCGGTTCACCGAGGACGCGCCCGAGGGGCCGGTGACGGCCAACGCCATCGCCGTACAGCGGCGCGCGAACGACGGCGACTGGGTGGGGCAGTCGAACGACTACGCATTCCACATCGGCCCGGCGGCGACGGGGGCGGCTTCGGGCACGGGTTCGGGTTCGGGCGCGGGCGCGGGTACGGAGGCCGGGGCGGGTACGGAGGCCGGGGCGGGTACCGGAACGCGGACGAGGGCGGCTACGGGCGCCGTCAGGGATAGGGAGACGGATACCGGTGTTGGCGCCGGAGCCGCTACCGACGGAGCCACCGAGACCAAGCCCGCCCCGCAGCCGACCACTCGCTCCAAGAGCCCCACGGCCGTTCCGACGCGCACGCCCGAGAAGACCCGGCCCTCCGCCGCGCCGAGCCGGACGCCGAGCGCCGGCGCAAGCCATGAGGAGAGCCATCCGGCCACGGTGCCGCCCCGTGCCGACAGCGACACTGGTGCCGACGCGGAGGCGGACGCCGACGTCGGCGCGGAGGCCGACGTCGACACCGATCCCAGTGCCGAAACGGACACAGGGACCGGAGCGGATGCCGAGACGGATACGGGCACTGATACCGAGTTGGGTGCGGATGTCGACACGGACGTGGACACCGACGCGGACGCGGACCTCGGCTCGGACACCGACGCCGGTACGGACGCCGACGCCGGTACGGACACCGACGCCGGTACGGGCGCCGACACCGAGGCGGGTACCGACACCGAGGTGGACGCCGACGTCGGCACCGGCCTCGACGAAGGTGTGGACACCGACACCGACCTCGGTACGGACACTGACCTGGGCACCGACACCGAGCTAGGCGCGGAGACCGACGACCCCAGCGCCGAATCCGACCTGGGCACCGGGACGGACCTGGGCACCGACCCCGGAGCCGAGACCGATCCGGGTGCCGAGACCGACCCCGGAGGCGAGACCGACCCCGGACAGGAGTCCCGAGTCGACCCCAGCACCGGCACCGGCACCGATGGACGTCATGAGGAGGACGGCGGCCACGAGCGCGAGCGGGTGCCCGAACTCGCCGCGACGGGTCGTCACACCGCCCTGCTCGCGGGGCTCGGCGTCATCAGCGCCGCGCTCGTGACCTGCGGCACCGTCCTCGTGGTGAAATCCCGGCGGTCGGGGACCTGAAGCCCCGACGTCCCCGACGCCCTCAACTCCGAGCTACTGGCCCCGGGGCCCCTCGCCCCGGCGGCGCAGCTCGTCGTCGATCTTGTCCGAGCCGGACTGGACCTGCTCCGAGTACTTGCCGCCCGTCTTCTTGTCAGCGGCCTCGGCCCCCTTACGAGTGCCCTTCCGAGCCTTGTCCGGGTTCTTGCTGATCGCGCCCTTGAGCTTGTCCATCATGCCCATCGCGGCCTCCTTACGGTCCGGCTCGTTCCAGGGAGGCGGAATCCGCCCCTCCCTCAGGATCAGACACCTGTGCGGATCTGTCGCGCTGGGACGCGGCGCGAACGGACGGCGAACGCATTGTGCTCCCGGACACGGGGCGGTCCCCCCGGGACTTTCCCCGGTTAGGCTGAGGTCGTCGCCAGAGGCCGATTCCGAGCGGAGAGCAACCAGTGGCAGAGCGCAAGCCGATCGAGTCATGGCTCACCGACATGGACGGTGTCCTGATGCATGAGGGGATACCGGTGCCGGGTGCCGACGCCTTCGTCAAGCGGCTGCGCGAGTCCGGCACGCCCTTCCTGGTGCTCACCAACAACTCCATCTACACCCCGCGCGACCTCCACGCCCGGCTGTCCCGGATCGGGCTGGACGTCCCGGTGGCCAACATCTGGACGTCGGCGCTGGCCAGCGCCCAGTTCCTGGATGAGCAGCGCCCCGGCGGCACCGCGTATGTGATCGGGGAGGCGGGGCTGACCACCGCGCTGCACGACATCGGCTACGTCCTCACGGATGTCGAGCCGGACTATGTGGTGCTCGGCGAGACCCGTACGTACAGCTTCGAGGCGCTCACCAAGGCCATCCGACTGATCAACGACGGTGCGCGGTTCATCGCCACCAACCCCGATGAGATCGGCCCCTCCGCGGAGGGTGCGCTGCCCGCTACCGGTTCCGTGGCCGCGCTGATCACCAAGGCGACCGGCCAGAAGCCGTACTTCGTCGGCAAGCCCAATCCGCTGATGATGCGCTCCGGGCTGAACGCGATCGGTGCCCACTCCGAGACCAGCGCGATGATCGGCGACCGGATGGACACCGATGTCCGGGCCGGGCTCGAGGCCGGTATGGAGACCTTCCTGGTGCTCACCGGGGTGACCAAGGCGGCAGAGGTGGACCGGTATCCGTACCGCCCGTCCACGGTCGTCGACTCCATCGCGAATCTCGTGGAACGCATCGCCTGACCCGCCGGTCACCCCTGCCTGATCCGCCGGGCCCCCTGCCCGCCCCACCGGCGGCCGCTGTGCCCCGGATGGCGCAGTAGGGGCCCGCAGCGGATGCGGGCCCCTGCCGGGCGCGTGAGCCTCTTGGTATCGGGAGGTTGTCACCATGCGCATCGTCGCACTCACTCTCTGCACCGCAGCATGCGCCGCTGTCGCGGCGGTGACGGCCGCTGCTCCGGCCCTCGCCGACCAGCGCCACTCCGTCACCACCACGATCCGGATCAGTCCGCACGCACTCGCCCCCGGCGCCGAGGTCGAGATCTGGGCCTTCGGCTGCCCTGACCGGGAGGCCACGGCATCGTCACCGGTGTTCGTGGACGACGCGGAGCTGACGCCGGAGGGGAATGCGCTCTTCAGCGAGGCGACGATCCGCTCGACGGCGACCAAGGGGGCGCACCGGGTCACCGTCGACTGCGCGGACAGTCTCTCGCGCGAGGACCGTGAGGCGCGTGAGGACGGTAAGGGCGGCATGAGCGGGGTCTCCCTCGCCGTGGAACGCCCGCCCTCGCCCGTCGCCCCTGTCCGCGCGGGCGGCGGCGGCACCGCGCACGACGAGGCCCGGGCGCGCGATGGCATCGGCGGTGCGGAGGCGTACGGCCTGGTGCTCTCGGGCGGTACGGCCCTGGCCGTCGGCGGCCTCGCGGTCCACCGCCGCCGTCATCCCTCCGGTACGGCGGGCTGATCGCCATGGACATGGATACCGAGATGGACGGGTACGTGGACGGGAATCGCTTCTCCGGACTCGGACGGCTGGCCACCGGGGTGGCCTGGGTGGCGCTGCTGCTCGGCCTGTGGATGTGGGGCCGGGACACCACGGAGGGAACGGGCGGTCCGGCGCCGATGACCGGGGACGTGGCCGCGGTCGGACGCCCGTCCGCCCATCCGCTGCCTCCGGCGCACGCACCACTGGCGTCCGCCCGGCCGAAGCGGGTCGTGATCGAGGCGGCGGGGGTCCGCGCCCCCATCGTCGCCAGCGGCCTCGACCGCGACGGAGCGGTGAAACCCCCGTCCGTCAGCCGCCCCGGCACGGTCGGCTGGTACCGCGCCGGCCCCGAGCCCGGCTCCCCGGGCGCCGCGCTGCTGGTCGGCCACCTGGACACGAAGAGCAAACCGGCGGTCTTCCACGGGCTCAGCGACCTCAAGCGGGGGGAGCGGGTGCGGGTCGCGCGATCGGACGGCACGACGGCGGAGTTCACGGTCGAGGACGTCGAGGTGGTGCCGGAGAAGCACTTCGACGCGCGACGGGTGTACGGGTCGCGGTCCCATGACCGCGCGGAGCTGCGGCTGATCACCTGCGGAGGGAAGTTCGACCGTTCGACCCGGACGTATACGGCGAACGTCGTCGTCTCGGCCTACCTGACCGGCACGACGGGCTCCGCCCACAACGTGTCGGCCGGCAGTCGCAGCGCGCACTAGTTCGGGGCGGGTGCGGGCGCCTGCGGCGGGCAAAGCCCCCACCCCACCCCGCCCCTCCCCGAAACCAGGTGGCTGCGCCCCCTGCCCCCACTCGGGGCTGCGCCCCCTGCCCCCACTCGGGGCTGCGCCCCCTGCCCCCACTCGGGGCTGCGCCCCCTGCCCCCGCCTGGGATTGCGCCCCTGGCTCCCGTCCGGGGCTGCGCCCCTGGCTCCCGTCCGGGGCTGCGCCCTGGCTCTGCTCGGGGTTGCGCCCCTGTCCCCGCCCAGGGCTGCGCCCCCTGCCCCCGGCTTGAGGCTCAGCCCTGCACCCCCGCCCGGGACTGCCTTCCTGTCCCCGCCCGGGACTGTGCCCCTGCACCCCCGTTTGGGGCTCCGCCCCCCCTGCATCCCTGCTCGGGGCTCCGCCGTGGACCCTCGCTGGGGCCTGGCGCCCGGTGTCCCCGCTCGGGCACAGCGCCCGGCACCTCGCTGGGGCACAGCGCCCGGCACCTCGCTGGGGCATGGCGCCCCGCGCCCCCGCTGGGGCATGGCGCCCCGCGCCCCCGCTGGGGCATGGCGCCCCGCACCCCCGCTCGGGCACGGCCCCCCGCACCCCCGCTGGGGCATGGCGCCCCGCGCCCCCGCTTGGGGCTCAGCCCCGGCCGCCGCTCGGGACTGTGCCCCGGAGACCCCGGCTTGGGGCTCCGCCTCCCGCATCCCTGCTCGGGGCTCCGCCGTGGACCCTCGCTGGGGCATGGCGCCCGGTGTTCCCGCTCGGGCACTGCGCCTGGCGCCCTCGCTGGGGCATGGCGCCCGGTGTTCCCGCTCGGGCACTGCGCCTGGCGCCCTCGCTGGGGCATGGCGCCTGGTATCCCCGCTCGGGGCATGGCGCCCCGCGCCCTCGCTGGGGCATGGCGCCTGGTATCCCCGCTCGGGGCATGGCGCCCCGCGCCCCCGCTGGGGCATGGCGCCTGGTATCCCCGCTCGGGGCATGGCGCCCCGCGCCCCCGCTGGGGCATGGCGCCTGGTATCCCCGCTCGGGCACGGCCCCCCGCGCCCCCGCTGGGGCACAGCGCCCCGCACCCCCGCTCGGGGCGCCATCCCTGCCGCGGAGCGCACCGTGTCATGGCGTATGGGCGAAAAACGGGGTGGGTTGTGGATGAGGCCGCGGTGGTTCGGGGTGGTGTGTAAGGATTGATTCGACCGGTCTTGTCCCGCCGGGGGATCACCGCCTGTTCCCCGGAGCGTGCACCCAAGGGGGAGTGGATGTACGGCAGTTGCACCGGCCGTTCGCGGCACGTTGCCCGTACCCGCATCCGCGCTCTCTCCGCCGCTGGGGCGCTGCTGTCGTTCGTGGCGCTCTCCGGGTGTTTCGGGGCCTCGAAGGGGGACAGCGACCATGCCTCCCTCGCCTGGCAGGCGAAGCAGCGGCCCAAGTCCACGGTTCCCTACTGGGTGAATCCGGATGGCAGCGCGGCGCGGCAGGTGGCGGCGTATCGCAAGAAGGGGGCGGACGGCGAGGCCAGGCTGATACAGAAGATCGCGGAGCAGCCCGTCGCGGAGTGGCTCGGGGTGGACGATCCGGAGGGGCAGGCGCGGTGGTTCACCGCGGCCGCGGCTCACGTGAACCGGGACGCGCTGCTGGTCTTCTACAACATCCCGCACCGCGACTGCGGGCAGTACTCCAAGGGCGGCGCCGCCGACGGCAACGCCTATCGCACCTGGCTGGACAAGGTGGTCCGGGGGATCGGCGACCGCCGGGCGGCGGTCATCCTGGAGCCCGACGCGCTGCCGCACGTGGTGGACGGCTGTACGCCCAAGCAGTTCCACGCGGAGCGGTACGACTTACTGACCGGCGCTGTGGACAAGCTCAAGGGGCTGCCGCGCACCAAGGTCTATCTGGACGCCGGAAACCCCCACTGGATCAAGGACCCGCGCCGGATGGTCGAGCCGCTGAAGCGGGCCGGTATCCGTAAGGCCGACGGCTTCGCGCTGAACACCTCCAACTACCAGACGACCCAGGAGAACAGGGCGTACGGCAAGAGGCTGTCCGCGCTGACCGGCGGCAAGCCCTTCGTGATCGACACCAGTCGTAACGGCAATGGGCCGGCCCCCGGTAAGGGCGACCCGCAGGCATGGTGCAACCCGAAGGGCCGGGCACTGGGCGAGCGGCCGACCACCGACACCGGGGACAAACTGGTCGACGCCTATCTGTGGATCAAGCGTCCGGGCGAGTCGGACGGCACCTGCAAGGGCGGTCCCACCGCGGGTCGGTGGTGGCCCCGGTACGCGCTCGATCTCGCCCGTAACGCCAACCGCAAGGGCAGCTGAAGGGCGGCCCGAAGGCTGTTACTTCTTCGGGGGCGCGGGCGCGGGCACCTTTACCCACACCGCCTTCGACGGTGTGCCCTGGTCGTCCACCGCGTTGAGCATGTACCACCCCGGCGGCACCAGTGACGCGTCCTTCGGCAGCGTCACCGTCACCCCGTCCTTCGTCCGCGTGAAGTCGAGCGCGATCGACCGCTGCTCGACATTGGTCACATGGGTGAAGGACCCGGGCCGGATCAGCCGCATCCTGGTGATCGCCGATGGGTGCGCGGTCCGGTACGTGGACTTCCTGCCCGGCTTGACCGTCCTGGGCGCGGTGTCGGTGAGCTTCGGACGGGAGTCGCGGAAGAGATACGGCGGGGTGTAGAGGTCGATCTGCTGCTGGAACTCACCCGGCTTGGTGTTCGCCTTGTCGCCGAAGAGCGAGTCCGAGCCGAAGGTCATGACCCGGCCGTCCGGCAGGAGCAGCGCACCCGAGTGGTAGTTGCGGCCCACCAGCGGATCGGCCACCGGACGCGCGGTGTTGGTCTTCGGGGTGTAGAGCTCGGCCTTGAGCACATTGGTGTCGCCGCGGCCCCGGTAGTCGCCCGAGCCGTTGGTGGTCAGGACGGTGTCGTCGGGCAGGATCACACTGCTCGGATAGCGCGCCTTCGCATACAGCTCCGGCCCGTTCCTGAAGCGCGGCTTATCGGCACGCAGATCGGCGATCCGGGTCTTCGCCGTGGACGTGGCGTCCTCGCCGACCCCGCCCCCGCCCAGCACCATGTACCGCTGGTCCTGTGCGGGCGGCAGCAGCACGGACATCGAGGTCTCCAGCGCGTCCGGGTCACTGATGCCCGGGACCACGTCGAACCGGTTGCTCTTCAGATCCCAGATGCCGGGGGTGCGGCCCTTGTCGTCCGGGCCGTATCCGGCATTTGAGCCGGTGTAGAAGATCCGTCCCTTGCCGGTCAGGAACAGCGCGGGATACGTCGGGAAGAAGCGCTTCTTGGGCAGGTACTTCCACTTCTTGGTCTTGGGGTCGTAGATCTCGTTCTTCCCCGGGACCACCTGGCCGATCTCGTCCAGTCCGGAGACCGCGAGCACCTTGCCGTCCTGGAGGCCGGTCAGCGTCGGGTACCAGCGGGCCTCGTTCATCGGATCGACCGGGATGTACCGCTCGGCCACCGGGTCGAACTCATAGGCCATCTTGATGCCCTGGAAGTCCTTCTTGTCGAACGACAGCTTCTGCGCGATGCCGTAGAAGTTCTGCCGGTCCTTGCCCTTCAGTCCGGCGATCCGATAATTGTCCTCGGTGCCGGTCTGGTACTTCCTGCCCTTGCGCAGCGCCTCCACATAGACCCGTGCCGTGCTCGCGCTGACCGTGACCTTCTTGGTCTTGGGGTTCGTTTTCTTCGTCGCGCGCGGAACGAGAAGCGGGTCCTTGGACACGAAGGTCTTGCCGCTCTCCTTCCCGGTGAAGCGGGTCCCGGCGGGGAGGGTTTTGGGATTGTCGGGGTCCTCGTTGTGGACGAACATCAGTCCGCCCGCCTTCTCGACATCGCCCTTGAGCTTCTCGTAGCGCTGGGTGCCGCCCGCCACCAGCAGCTTTCCGTCCGGGAGCTGGGAGTGCCCGGAGCAGAAGAGGTCCTTGGGGGTCGGAATGTTGGTGAAGGTGTTCTTCTCCGGATCCCACAGGACGCTGCGGAAGGATTTGGCGGCGAAGTTCTTGGCGTTGTTCCCGGAGCCGGCCACCAGCAGCACCTTGCCCGTATGCAGCAGGGCGGCGTGGATTGTATTGATCCGGTATTGCTGGGGGACGTCGACCACATCCCAGTGGCCGTTCTCCGCCTTGTACTCCGGTTGGTTGATTTTGTACGCGTGGTACTTGTCCGAGCTGAAACGGTAGAGAGCCGGGCCGTTCATCCCGGCCAGCACGGTGATTGCCGCCGCACCGATCCCGAAGCGACGGGTGCGGCGACTCGGTCGGTACTTCACTTCTTATCGTCCCCCAAGAGCGGGCTGCGGGTTCCGTTTCTCCTGGCGGACGGTCCACCGCCAGGCGATGATCGGTGCGGCTGTGACAGCCAGGGCAATTGATGCCCAAACGGTCATCGCTGGATGACTGTGGCCGAAGTAGAAGGAAGAGGCGAGCGACCCGCCGAAGAGCAGCAGGAAGAAAAGATGGATCCGGGAGGTGCCGTGACGCCTGCGGCGGGCTATTCCCCTCCCCGCCCCTTTCCACAACTGGGCTCCGCCCAGACCCCGGAGTTCATGGGCGAAGCCCTGCTACGCGGGGATCCGCACGTCGGCACAGCCCCGGGCCCCTTCAGTGCGGCCTTTCGCGTCGCAGTCGACTTCCGCCGATCCACCTCCCAGCGGTAGCTGGGGGAGCATCGCAAGGCGCCGGAAAGTCCTCGTAGCGGAGCTACCAGGGCTTTTCGGCAAAGCGGCGAGGTGGGGTGCCAGACCGCGCGACCCGGGCGGGCGTCGAGCAAGGACCCCTTAGTCGCGTTGCGCCGAACGCAGTCGGATGCGGATGTTCCCGAAGTGGTCGCGGATCGCCTCTTCGGCCCGTAGGGCGTCCCCCGAGCGCACCGACTCCAGGATCTCCCGGTGCTGCTTGCAGGTGACCCGCGGATCGGTCGGTACGTCCACGAGATCGGTGCGCACCCGGTGGAAGGCGTCCCAGAACGCCTCCAGCACCTCGCTCAGCAGCGTGTTGTCCAGGCTCCCGTAGAGCGCGGCGTGAAACGCCCGGTCGGTCTCGGCCCGCACCGAGCCCTCCGCCGCCTCCGCCTCCATCCGCCGCACGACCGCGTCCAGCTCGGCGAGATCCGCCTCCGGGATGCGGCCTGCCAGCCGCGCGATCAGCCCCGTCTCCACGGCCTCGCGCAGCTCGAGGAGTTGGAGCAGGCTGTCCTCGCCCCGGTAGTGCCCGGCGACGGTACGGAAGATCAGCCCCTCGATCATCGGCGCCATCGACATCGGCCCGACGTACGTCCCGAAGCCGTGCCGGATCTCCACGATCCCCATCGCCTGCAACGCCTTGAGCGCCTCCCGCACGGAGTTGCGGCTGACGCCGAGCAGCTCCATCAGCTCGGTCTCGGTGGGCAGCGGGGTGTCCGAGGGGAGCCGCTGGTCGATGATCAGCCGCTTGATGCGTTCCTGGATGTCGTTCGTCATCCCCCGCGCATGCGAATGCGAATGCGAGTGCGCCGCCACCGCCACCTCCGATCCGAACAGCTTAGCGGCGGCGGCGCGAGCAGGTCAGATGTGTGCGATAAAGGCGTCCCAGGCTTCGGGGGAGTCATGTGCTTCGACGTAGCCGATCCACCGGTGGTCCGCCGTTTCCGCCAGGCGCATCGGTCCTTCGAAGCCGGGGGTCCTCCTGTCGCAGCGGCATGATCTGGACCTCCACGTTCCGGCGCCGCTGCTGCTCAAGCAGGTGATCGAGGAGGGGCCTTGGTCACCTCCGGGCCGCCGAAGTGCCGCTCCAGCAGCGCCTGTTCAGTGGTGAAGCAGAACGAGGTGTTCGGCCGCTCCTTGAGCAGGCGTTGCCCAGCCAGGTGCGCGACGACCTGTTGCTCGTACTGCTCCTCCGCCACCCGGCGCGGTGCCCGGCTCGCCCGGCTGCTGGCCGTGCACCAGCTCACCGCGTGGGGGCTCACCCCGGGGGTGGGCGGCTATGACGCGGCGATCCTGGTCGTGGCCGAGCTCTCGGCCAACGCGGCGCTCCATGGGCGCGTACCGGGGCGGGACTTCGCGGTGTGGCTGGCGTACGACGAGCGGGGCGGCGTCC
Organism: Streptomyces sp. AgN23; assembly: GCF_001598115.1. NCBI lineage: Bacteria > Bacillati > Actinomycetota > Actinomycetes > Kitasatosporales > Streptomycetaceae > Streptomyces > Streptomyces sp. AgN23. Next base: position 4,359,089 of record NZ_CP007153.1, on the reverse strand, counting down.
TGGAGATCGAGGTGAGTTACACCCATGAGAAGTGCCCCGTGCCGAAGGCGCCCACGTCGGACGACGAGGAGGGGAGGGGGCTGATGTTGGTCGAGGCGGTGGCGGATCGCTGGGGCATCAGGGAGCGAAGGGGGCCGGGCAAGACCGTATGGGCGCGGATCACCGAGGCGAGGTGACTTTGAGCATGGGTCCGGGGGATGGGGGGCCGGGGCCTCGCCGCCGGCAGCCGGGCCGGTGGGGGCCGGGCCGTGGGGGCCGGCGCCGTGGCGGGCTTCCGTGCCCGAGGGTCGGGGCCGATCCGGGGTGTGGGTCGACGGGCTCAGGGCGACCCCTCCGGGTACCCCTCCCAAAAACGCTTGATCTAAAGCAACTAATTGGTCAAACAGTTTCGAGAGGGGTGCCCCACCCCCCCCGGCAGGCGGTCCGGCAACGGCCCTGCCTCGGGAGGCCGTAGCCGCCACCGACGGTCACATCCGGTTGCCCGGCGCTCGGCGACGTGGCCGCGCCCCCACCCCCTGCCCCGCTGCTCGAATGCGCCGAAGGCGCGAGACGGCGTCGCACCCGGCCGAGCCGCGCAACCCAAGGGCCCCTCCTCGAGGGGCGGCTAGGCGTGATCGACCGGCGCACCAGCCGCGCTCGACCCGGTCCCCACCACGGTGCGCCGGTGGTGGACCCTGGCATGGGTGTCTCCAGTGCGGAAGATTCAGCGACGCCATCAATTCGGCACAATGCCGAATGTGTCGCACTGGAGGGGAACATGTCGCCTATTCGCATCTTTATCACGTCGCTCGCCGTGGCCGGCGTGCTGGCCGGTACCGGGGCGGGTGCCGCGTCGGCCGCCGCCGTCAGCCGTTTCGACGACGGCAGCTTTGAGACGCCCGCGGTGGGGGCCAACACGTTCGGGACCGTGGTGGCCGGGGGGACCATCGGGCCGTGGAAGGTCACATCCGGAAACGTGGACCACATCGGGGACGGCTTCTGGCAGGCGGCCGAGGGGGGCCAGTCGGTGGACCTCAACGGTACGGGCGCCGGCACGGTGGCCCAGACCTTCACGACGGTGCCGGGGAAGCGGTACACGGTCACGTACTCCCTGGCCGGAAACCCGGCGGGCGGTCCCACCGTGAAGACGGGATCGGTCCTGGTCGACGGGCAGAACTTCCGGAACTTCACCTTCGACATCACCGGCAAGTCTTTCGGGAACATGGGCTATGTGACCCAGGAGGTGACCTTCGTGGCGCGGGGCTCCACGACGCTGGCGTTCGCCAGCACGAACAACTCCGCCTACGGGCCGGTCATCGACGACGTCATGGTCCGGAGCTGCACGCCCTGCCCCTCCTGCGGCTGAGCGCCAAAGGGAGCCCTCGGCGCCCCACGCGCCGGGGGCTCCCCGATCTCTGGGGGCGCGCGCCCGGTCGGCCCGCGCCGACCAGGCGCGCACTCCATGGACGCGCCCCGCGGTCCGCCGCTCAGGCTGCCGCGCGCTGGCGGTGTGCCAGGGACGCCGCCGCCTTACGGCGCCCCGGCCCGAGGACGTCGACGGGAGCGCCCGCGCCCCTGCCCGGTGTCTCGCGCCAGCGGCCCAGCCGGGCCACGACCTCGGCCAGCCGCCGATCGCCGGGTTTCACGGCGAGGTAGAAGAGCGACTCGTCCGGCTTCCGGTCGTCCCCGCCCCAGCGGACCACGCCGCCGAGCTCGGCGAGGATGTCGCGGAGCACGACCTCCTGCTGGGGGAAGAAGCCGCCCTTGACGCCCGGCGGGTAGTGGCCGGGCGGATCCGGACCGCCGTACCGGACGCCAGGTTGCCCTCCGGCAGCCCCTTGCGGACCGTGCCGGGGCTGCGCCAGCCCGCCACATCGCCCTTGCGCAGCTCGTCGATCTCGTAGTGGAAGCGGCGGATCACATGGACCAGCACGGCCTCCGGTGCGCCGATGCGGACGGTGACGCCCTCCAGCGGGGTGACGGGCACCGGACGGGACCAGATGGTTCCGTCGCCGTCGGTGGCCTTCTCCATCTCCCAGCCGTTGGGGCTCGGTCCGCCCGTCAGCACCCGGGCCTGGTTGGCCCGGAAGCGGCGGTATGCCTTCCGGATCTCCTCGCCGGTGGGCGTCTTGGAATGCGAGGACGCGGGGTACGCGGGCGTCGCCAGCAGGGCCGAACCGGGGAGAGAGGCCAGCGCCGCCGCGCCGGCCAGCGCACCGGAGCGGATGAGCAGCTGCCTACGGGATGGGTCGAACACGCTCATTCATCGTCCCCTCGTGACGGTAGGGCTGGTGGACCGGTCCTGGTCGCGGGCCACTACGGATACCGCGCCCGTGGCGATGGCCATGATGAAGGCGATGGCCATGGCCGGGTTGACGTATCCGGGGACCGCGGCGTCGTAACTTCCGCCCTCGTCGAGATGGCAGGTGAAGCGAAGCGGAAGGTAGTGCGCTTCATAGCGGTCGACCTGAGCCGCCTTCGCCGCGCCGCCCGCCTCGGCGCACTCCTCGCGCATATTGGCGTTCTCCATGAACATCACGTGGAGTGCGCCCCAGATGTACAGGGCGATGGTGGCGCAGACCGACAGCAGGGCGATTCCCCCGAGCCAGTCGGCCGGGGTCTTCCGGCGGCCGGTGCGCCGGGAGACGCCGGAGCCGAGTATGCCGATCAGGGTGAAGATGACGATGATCCCGATCAGGCAGATGAAGAGCAGCAGGATCGAGTCGTGCCCGCCCGCCGAATCGGCCGCCAGCAGGGAAGGTTCTTCGCTCACCGCATCATCCTGTTGTACTTCTCGAAGATGTAGTAGAGGGGCATGCGCTTCCTGGCATCGGTGAACGCGGGCTCCTCATATCCCTGGTAGCGGCGCAGCACCTCGTAGATCTCGGACTCCTTGTAGTCCAGGGAACCGGACGTCGGCCAGCAGCCCCGGGTAATACGCCTGGTTGAAGAGGCTGTCCGGCATCGACGCCACCGGCCTCTCCCCAAGGCCCGGACGCGGGAACAAGCGCTTTCCCCGCTGTGGTCGCACGGAACATATGCACTGGTCATGGCCTTGGACAAGAGGCCCGAAGAGGCATGGGGAGCGGAGTCGGAGCCTCCGTCGGCGGGGGGTCACGGAGGAGGTATGGGGTGCGTCACCGTGCGTCCGTCATGAGGGGATAAAGCGGCTCATGTGCAAAAGGCCCTCAGCGCCCCGAGTTCACCGTCTCCGTGGTCACGGGGTGGGGTGGGACGGCGCGACCGCCGCATGCTTGCTCGCACTGATGTGGCGCCGTCCGAGGCAATACCGGACGGGGACGGCCAGGAGCCACCAGTACTCCGCCGCGTCGGACGAGATGATCACCGCCACCGGCACCGAGCTTCCGAAGACGAGCGCGACACCCGCCGCGTGCTGGAGTGACTGGGTGAACAGAGCGCGCGGAATGTCGGTGTCGCGCAGGCTGGGGCGCCGGAGGAGGCGGGTCGCCATCGCCGCGATCAGCAGCGCGGCCATGGCGATCGTGCCGGCGTACAGCGAGGTCGCCATCGCGCTGCTGTGGTACTCCGTGACGATCTTCGTCGGAAACGGCAGGGCGGCGACGAGGGCCATCAGCGCCAGATCCAGGTAGAGCAGCGGGCCGTCCACCACCTTGGTCATCCGGAACAGCCGGTGATGCGAGATCCACAGTGCTCCGACCACGACAAAGCTGAGCAGATATCCGGCAGCGGACGGGAGCGCCTCCTCCCTCAGCGCGTGCCCGAGTTCGGCCGTGGGGAGATGCTCCGGGACCGTGATCTCCAGGGCGAGGAGCGTGATGGCGATGGCGAAGACCGCGTCGGAGAACGCTTGTATCCGCTCGATGTCGATCCCGTTCAAAGGCTTCACCGTCAACAGCTCCTGATTCATTTCGAGTGCGGGCGCGGGTGCGGCCCGCTGGGACTCTGCATACTACGAAACTGACATGTCAAGTTAGCTCGGCTGCTGAGTTCAATGCCCAAACCGTGCGGACTCTGCTCACGGTGGGCTCTGGTTGCATCGGCTTTGACATGTCGAGACTGACATATAGTGTGCAGGCATGAGCTTCTTCGAGGTTTTGGCCGCCGTGGCGGTCGTCGTGGCCCTCATCGCGCGCCAATTGCGGGGAGAGGCACTCACCGGCCGGCGGCTGATGCTGCTCCCCGTGGTCCTCACCGTGATCGGCATAGCCGACCTGAGTCGGCACGACCGCCACCCGACCTCCATCGACGTGGTGTGCCTGGTCGTCGGCGCGCTGCTGGCCGCGGCCATCGGCGCGGCACAGGGCGTGGCCATCCGGCTGGACCGGCGCGCCGGTGTGCTGTGGGCGCGGATGCCGGCGGTCGGCCTGTGGCTGTGGGCCTCGCTGGTGGTCACCCGCGTGGGGATGATGGCCGTCGCCCACGTGGTGGACGCGAAGGTGGCGGCGTCCTCGGCGACCATTCTGCTGATGCTGGGCGTCAACCGGCTCGGGCAGGCGCTCGTCCTCGTCCCGCGCGTGATGTCCTCCGGCATGGCGTTCGCCCCGGAGCGGGATGGCAGGACATTCCCGGAACAGGTGTCGCAGCGGTTCGCGCCTCCGCCGCTGGACGACGAGGCCCCCGGGCGGCCGGGCGGCGCCGGCCCGGCGGCGCCGTACGCCGACGGGCGTCAGGGCGATCCGCTGGACCTCATACGCGATCGCAGGCGGCAGCGGCGGGCACGCCGGTTCAGCGACTGGAGGTGACGGCCCGCGGTGGCCGAATCCCCCCTCGTTCAGCAACCGGCTGCCGGACGAGCGACGGGGGCGTCGGCTGGGGCCGCGGCGGAGGCTATGCCGAATCGGGCCCCTGGCGCTTGTTCACGTGTTCGATGGCCCATAGCGCCCAGTCGTGCGTCGCCTGGTACTGGCGCAGGCCGTACTCGGCGGCGAGCTGCCCGAGAGTGTCGCGGCCCTGTCGTGGCTCGGCGTCTTGTTCCTCACGGAGCCTGCGGAGTTCGGAGATGCGCCCCTCGGCGTGCTCGACAAGGCCGCGCAGCGCGGTGACGGTCTCGTCCGGCTCCAGCGCTTCGAGCAGGAACAACCGCAGGACCTGCTCATTGCGCACCACGCCCTGCCCCCATGGCGCGAGCAGCCACTCCCTCAGCTCCTCGCGGCCCTTGTCCGTGACCGCGTAGGTCCGGCTACGGCGAGCGCCCTCATGCGTCACCTCGACGAGCCCTTGCTCCGCCATCCGGATCAGCTCGGGGTACACGCTCGTGTGGCCGGCCTGCCAGGCGTACCGCCCGAGGTCGCGCTCGAACTCCTTGCTCAGTTCGTAGCCGCTCGCGGGCTCGATGGCGAGGAGGCCCAGCAGTGCGTGCGACAGAGACATATGGGCAGCTTACATGTCATCTTCGGCAGGTCTTGGGTCGTGACTAGCACTGTTTGGGGCTGATTGACACATCAAAAGGAGACTATTCGACGGTCGCGGCCGCCATGAACAATGGGCGCCCTCGGAAGCCGAGGACGCCCAGGTCAGCGATATGGGTACTGGTGCGCCGCCAGGGACTCGAACCCCGGACCCGCTGATTAAGAGTCAGCTGCTCTAACCAACTGAGCTAGCGGCGCCTGCTGACGTGGAAATTCTACCCGACCTTGGGTGGTGGTCGGGCCCGGCCTCGGGCCGTGCTCAGGGTGCCGCGAGCCGCGCCGCGGCCTTGCGTCATTGGTATGGACATGACTATTGGCCCTGGATACTCTCCACTTGGTCTAGACCGCCGTGCACGGCTCATCGAAGCACTCCCCACGTCTTCAGGAGCGAAGCATGCGCAAGAAGATCAGCGCCGCCGTCATCGGCATCGGTCTCGCGGCGATTTCCGTCCTCGCGACCGGCGGCAGCGCCTCCAGCCACGGCTACACCGACTCACCCATCAGCCGCCAGAAGCTGTGCGCCAACGGCTCGGTGACGGGCTGCGGTGACATCCAGTACGAGCCCCAGAGCGTCGAGGGCCCGAAGGGCTTCCCGTCCGGCGGTCCCGCGGACGGCTCGATCTGTGCGGGCGGCAACAGCCGGTTCTCCCAGCTCGACGACCCGCGGGGCGGCAACTGGCCCGCGACCAGGATGACCGCCGGCCGGAGCTACACCTTCAACTGGCGGTTCACGGCCTCCCACGCGACCACGGACTTCAAGTACTACATCACCAAGAACGGCTGGAACCCCAGCCAGAAGCTCACCCGTGCGAGCCTGGAGTCCCAGCCCTTCCTGACCGTTCCGTACAACGGCCAGCGTCCGCCGTCCACGCTCTCCCACTCGGGCACCATCCCGAGCGGTAAGAGCGGCAGACATGTGATTCTCGCCGTGTGGACCATCGCGGACACCTCGAACGCCTTCTACGCCTGCTCGGACGTCCAGTTCTGATCGTTGTCCGGTCGATCCGGTCGATCCGGTCGATCCGGTAGTGCGGGTGGGTGCGGTGCCGTCCCGGGACGGCACCGCACCGACGTGACGATCAGGCGTCGAACGCGCCCGCCTTCGCGCTGCGGACGAAGGCGGCCAGGACCGGTGGCACGGTGGTCAGGACCGTGCCGGGGGCGTCACTCTCCCGCAGTTGGACGCGGCCACCGGCGACGGCGACCTCGACGCACTGGCCCTCGCCCGCGGAGTACGAGGACTTGCGCCAGTGGGGGCGGTGGTGCGTGGTCGTTTCAGAGGTGTTCATATGTGGGGCCCTCTTTCTCATACCAGACCAGCGATGAGGGCCTTCGTCTCATCCGTGGACAGCGCGCAGTCCACGATGTGGCCGAAGGCGTCGGCGAAGACGTTGACGTCGTCGACTCCTTCGACGTACGAGGGGCCGCGCAGGTTCTCCTGGGTGACCACATCCGGCATCGGCCCCGGGAAGGCCACGAGTGTGAACGCGCCCGCGTCCCCCGGATTGGGTGCCGCGTCGATCGGCATCACCTGCAGCGTGACGGTGGGCCACTCCGCCACCTCCAGCAGCCGCCGCAGCTGAGCGGCCATGATGCCGGGCTGCCCGGTGAACCGGCGGCGCAGCGCCGCCTCATGGATGACGGCCCACAGCCGCAGCGGGCGGGAGCGGGTGAGGACGGCCTGGCGGGCCAGGCGCACCTCGGCCAGGGCGTCGACCTCGGCGGCGGTGCGGGCCACGGCGTTCGCCGCGATGGTCTCGCGAGCGTAGTCGGCCGTCTGCAGCAGACCGGGGACCACCAGCGGGGTGTAGTCGCGGACGCTTTCCGCGTCGCTCTCCAGCGAGATGTAGTCGGCGTAGGCGGGGGCGACGACGCCACGGTAGGTCTGCCACCAGCCGCGTTTGCCCGCGTCCTTGGCCAGTCCCTCCAAGGCGATACGGGTGGTGGGGTCGGTGACGGCATAGGCCCTCAGCAGCGTTTCGACCTCGGCGGCGCGGATCGTGGCGTTGGCGTTCTCGATCCGGGAGAGTTTCGGCGCGGTCCAGCGGCGGGCGTCGGCCGATCCGTTCGCGGCCGCATTGAGCGCCGCGGCCGCCGCGTCCAGTGTCATCCCCGCTTCGGTGCGCAGCTGTCGCAGCGTGGAGCCCAGGCGCCTGCGCCGAACGGTGGGCACTGGCTGGTAGGACATGTCGCCAGTCTGTCGTATTGCCAACTACGCCTACCAGCCGGGCATATGCCAGTCTTGTACGACTGGGTCGAAACATTGCGAGTGGGACGTTCCATAGGCCAGGATCGCTAGGGGACACGGCAGCGCGCCGTGGTGTGGAGGGGCCCCGGATCATATGGCTGAGAACATCTCGCAGCGATACGAACTGCGCCTTCGCGCTCATCCGCGGATGCTTGCCGACATTCGCCGTGCCGTCGGTGCGCGCCTGCGGCTGTGGGGGCGCGAGGAGTTGATCAGCGCGGCGGGGATGTGCGTCACCGAGCTGCTGTCCAACGTCCACAAGCACGCGGCCTCTCCCGAATGCGTCCTCACCCTGGAGAAGCTTCCGCACGGGATCCGCGCGGCGGTGAGCGACTCCGAGTCGGCGCTGCCGGTGGTCAAGGAGCCGGACTTCCTCTCCGAGAGCGGCCGGGGAATGTTCCTGCTCAGCAAGACCGCCCATGAATGGGGCACGGACCTCACCCCGACGGGCAAGACCGTCTGGTTCACCCTGCACGCGGAATCGGTGGAACCGTGACCTGCGGCGCGAGTAGCGTAGAGCCGCGCACGAGGGCAGGGGGTGGGCCATGGACCCGGTGACCGCGGGAGCGCTGGTCACGGCGGTGAACGCGGCGGTGTCGGGCGCCGGCGGCGAGGCCGGGCGGCGGGCCCTGGAGTCCTTCGGCACGCTGGTCCGCAGGGTGCTGCGGCGGGGCGAGGGCGAGCCGGCCGGTGAGCCGGAGCCGGTGGCGATTCCGTACGACGACGGCGAGCGGCTGCGCCAGTTGGCCGATCTGCTGGTCGAACGGGCCCGGCAGGACCCGGAGTTCGGCCGTGACCTGGCCTCCTGGATGCGGGAGCACGGCAAGCCGGCCGGGGAGGCGGACGCCGTGCACAACACCATCGCGGGCAACGCCCGCATCACCGGCCCGGTCATCCAGGGACGGGACTTCCACGGGCCGATCAGCTTCGGCTGATCCCGGCGGCCGCCCGGGGGCGAGGGAGGGGACGTCCGGTGCCGAGCTGGCAGCAACCGGACACCATTCCCCACTCCGCGTCGTCGAACGGGGTCGAATCGCTGCGGTCCGTAGTCCCGCCGCGTGCGGAACCCGGACTCGCCGGTAACTTGTGGACATGCGCCCCCGGCGTACCGGTGGCGCGGCCGTAAGATACGAGCCGCCGCACCCGGTTTGGTCAACTCTTTACCTCACGCCCCGCGTTGACGTGGTCGCTGTGTGCGAATTAGTGTCGTCATGGATTTCGCACAATGCCGCCTCGGCAATTCGGGGCAGCGAAATTGACGAGAATCAGGCCGGTATTCGCATAACCAGGTCACTGTCGCCCGGCAGGGGAAGTCATGGTTGGTCTTGTGAGGGTGTCCGAGCCTTCGCCGCTGAGCACGGAGACTCCCTCGTCAGGCGCCGTCGACTATGTCGAGCACGCGCTGCTGGCCGCCCGTGATCTGATCGAGTCGACGGTCACCCGGCACCGGAGGGAGCTGGCCCAGGACTCCTGGGCGGGGGCGGCTCTGGGGAAGGTGCCGCTCGCCGAGGTCGTCGACACCCTGGTCGACTGCGCCGAGCGGACCGTCAGCGTGGTGTTGTCGGGGAACGAGGAGCAGACGCGGGCCGTCTGCGCCGCGCTCGCCCGCCCGGCCAGGGGGAGCCGGCGCGCCGTCGTCGTACGGCTGTTGTGCGAGGAGCCGGTGCTGGCCTCGGGCGCGGTGCGGGCGCTGGCGCGCACCGATCCGCGGTGCGAGATCCGGATCAGTGACGGCGGGCTGCCGCCGTTACCCGAGGCGCTGCTCATCGACGGCCAGGTGGTCTACCTCAGAAGGGGACCGTCGGAGCCGGGGCGGGGCCCGGGGCAGGCGTCGCTGGTGGAGGACCCTGCCACGGTGCGGGCCCTGGAGATGATGTTCGCCGGGACCTGGGGGAACGCCGTGGCGCTCGCGGACCATCCGCGGCTGGGCGGGCGGTTGTGCCCGGAGTCCGTGCGGCGAATCCTGGAGTGTCTGCGCACCGGCCACACCGATGAGGTGGCGGCGCGCACGATGCAGGTCTCCCTGCGCACCTACCGCCGGTACGTCGCGGAGATCATGCGGGAGCTGGGGGCCAACTCCCGCTTCCAGGCGGGGGTGCGGGCGGTGGAATTGGGGCTGCTGCCCGGCCGTCACTGACGGCGCTCGAGACCTTGACCACGTCACGAGGCGGGAAGTACGGGAATGTCGACATGAAGCACCGCGGACGCGATCCTGGACCGGAGGCCGCGCTCGCGGGGGACATGCTGGAGGGGACGCTACGGGAGGTACGGGACCTCATCGAGTCCACGGTGATCCAGCACCGCGCGCGGCGGAGCCGGGACGCGCGGTTCACCGAGGTGGGGGTGGAGGACGCCGCGTTCCTCGCCGCCGCCGAGGAGGTGATCGGCCAGGCGGGGCGGAGCGTGGACGCCGTCTTCCCCGAGTGCTCGGCCCGGATGGCGCCGGCGCAGGCCGCGCTCGGCGCGCTGGTGGAGGACCTCGGCGACCCGGTTGGGGTGCGGGTGCTGCGCGGCAGATCCGCTGCCGGTTCCGGAACCGCCGGAGCCGGGCCCGCCGTTTCCGCGACCGGCCCCGGGGCCGCCACCGGAGCGTCGCCCGGGCCCGTGCCGCGGCCCATCCCCGGGCCCGCGCCGCCCGCCGAGGCGCCCGGCGCCGACGCGGCCGCGCGCCCCGTGCAGGTGCGGATCGCGGCGGTGGCGCTGCCCACCGCGGTGATCGCCGACGGCCGGACCGCCCTGGTGTGCACCGAGGCCGAGGAGGGGCGGCAGACCTCGGTCGTCGAGGACCCGGTGGTGGTCGCCACCCTGTACGGCATGTTCGGCTCCATCTGGGGCGGTGCGGTGCCCGCCGCCCGTCCGCTCGACTTCGGCAACCGCGCCCGTACCGAAATGGTGCGGCGGGTGCTGGCCCGGCTGCGCGACGGGGTCACCGACGAGGCCGCCGCCCGCGACCTGGCGATCTCGGTGCGTACGTACCGCCGCTATGTCACCGGGATCCTGGAGCTGCTGGAGGCCAACTCCCGTTTCCAGGCGGGGGTGCGCGCCACTGAGCTCGGCATCCTCGGAAATACATCAACATGATTATTTCGTTTTCCCCATCGACATTGTGATCCGGAGCGTGCTGGCGATAGGTTGCCTGCGGGCGTGCCGAGATCTGGCAACAGCCGGTAATGCAAGGGGATTTGGGGATGACCGAAGGGCACGGAAGGGGCGCGACCGCCACGGCGGGCGCGGACGGCGAGCCGAGTACGGACGAGCCGCATTCACCCCGACCGGGACATGCGCGAAAGACCGGCGACAGCGGCGGAAATGGTGAGAAATCATGGGCCGGTGACAGCCGGAAAATGACCGGATCGGCATCCGGTACAGCCTCCGCCGACCGGCGGAGAACGCTGTTCCGGGGTGTGCTGCCGCCGCTGGCATTTGGGCTGCTGCTGCTTGTCGTCTGGGACATCGTGACCCGGACCGGCGCCGTTGCGGAGTTCTATCTTCCGGCTCCGCTCGACCTCGCGCGGCATTTCCTCGACGACGTGTTCCACGGTGATCTCGTCGACTACACCAAGGAGACGGTGTGGGAGGCGCTGGCGGGCAGCGGTATCGGGATCGGAGTGGCGCTGCCGCTCGGCTATCTGATCGCCCGCAGTGAGCTCGCGGCGGCCGCGCTGCAGCCGTATGTGGCCGCCTCGCAGGCCATGCCCGCGGTGGCGCTGGCCCCCCTGCTGGCCCTGTGGATCGGCTACGGACTGCTGCCCATCGCGGTCCTCTGCGCACTGCTGGTCTTCTTCCCCATCCTCGTCAACACCGTGCTGGGGCTGCGTTCGCTGGACCCCGATGTGATGGGGGCCGCGCGGGTGGACGGGGTGGGGTGGTGGGGGATGCTCTGGTACATCGAGCTTCCGCTCGCCCTGCCCAGCGTCCTCGCGGGGGTGCGCAACGGCCTCACGCTCTCCATCACCGGCGCGGTCGTCGGCGAATTCGTGATGGGCGGCGACGGACTGGGGCAGCTGCTGTCGGTGCAGCGCCAGGAGGCCGACACCATCGGACTGTTCTCGACGCTCGTCATGCTCGGCCTTCTCGCCGCCGTCCTGTACGGAATGGTCCGCCTGGTCGAGCGGCTCGTTCAGCGCGACTGACAACTTTCATCCCAGAGGAGAAGTACGTGCGTTTCGTGCAGACGTCCATGAGGCGTGCTCGCAGACACCGGGTTATGGGCGCGGCCCTCGCTTCCATGGTGGCCCTGGCCACCTTGACCTCATGCGCCGAGGAGCCGAAGGACGCGGGGGACAAGGGCGGGGCAAGCATCACGGTGGGGCTGACCTACACCCCCAACATCCAGTTCTCCCCGTTCTATGTGGCCGCCGAAAAGGGCTACTACAAGGACGCCGGACTCCATGTGACGCTGCGCCACCACGGCGCGGCCGAAGATCTCTTCGGGGCCCTCTCCTCGGGCAAGGAAGATGTGATCTACGCGGGCGGTGACGAGATGCTCCAGGCGCGCGCCAAAAATGTGCCCGTCGTGGATATCGCCACCTTCTACCAGAAATATCCGGTGGGGCTGATCGTGCCCAAGGATTCCGACATCCGCACCCCCGCCGACCTCAAGGGCCGGAAGATCGGCACTCCCGGTCCCTTCGGTGAGACCTATTTCGGGTTGCTGGCGCTCCTCAAGGAGGGCGGTCTTTCCACCAAGGATGCCAAGGTGCAGAACATCGGCTTCACCCAGCAGGCGGCCCTCACCGGAAACAAGGTGGAGGGGGTGATGGGCTATCTCAACAATGACGCCGTCTCGTTCAAGGAGGCCGGCAAGGACGTCCGGTCGATTACCCTCGACTCGGGCGCGGCCGGAGATCAGCTGGTGGGCGTGGGTCTGGGCGCCAAGAAGAAGACGCTCGACAAGCGCGGTGACGACATCGGGAAGTTCGTCGACGCCTCTTTGCGCGGATTGCGCTATGCGATCGACCACCAGGACGAGGCCATCGAGCTCAGCGAGAAGTACGTACCGGGGCTGCGCGGCGAGAAGCAGCGGAACAACGCCCGCGCGGTGCTCAAGGCCACCGCGCCGCTGATGAAGAACGACCAGGGCGAGCTGGGCGCGATCGATCCGCAGACCTGGACCCGGATGGCCGACTTCATGTACGACCAGGGGCTCCTGGAGAAGACGGTCACGCCGGAGGACGCCTACGACACGTCGTATCTCCCCAAGTCGTGAAGTCCTGAGGAGAGTTCGGGGCGCGGCGGACGGTTCAGGTGTCCGCCGCCCGCCCACGCAGCGCGGCGGTCACGGCGAACGCGGCCGCCGCGCCCAGCGCGAGCGCCAGCCAGCCGCCCGTCGCCGAGGCGTGGGCGACGATGAACAGCCCGATCGGTGGCCCGGAGGCCGTGCCCAGGTTCCAGGCCAGCGACGCGAGCGCGCTCGCCCGGCCCACCGCTTCCTCGCCCGACCAGCGCAGCAGCAGCGGATAGAAGGCGGAGGAGTACATCAGCTCGCCCGCCGCGAAGACCACCGCGAAGGCCAGCAGCAGCCCGTACCGCACGGCGGCCGGGGCCGCCTGTCCGGCCAGGGCCGCGCCCAGACCGCAGCCGAACGCCACCGCCCACAGCACCGGTCCGCCCGCCAGGACCACGGTCTCCGGCAGCCGCTCCAGCCGGCCGCGCAGCAGCGGCTGCAGGGCGATCAGGGCGAAGGAGTTGGCCGCGACCACCACGCTGACCCAGCCCAGTGTGACCGCCATCCGGTCGTGCAACAGCAGCGGTACGGTCGCCTCGATCTGCGTGAAGCCGACGATCGCGAAGAGCGCTTGGGCCAGGATCAGCAGGGCCATGGGGCGGGCGCGCAGCAGGGAGCGATAGGTCGGCCCGGGCCCGGACGGCTGTGCGCCGCCGGGCCGTTCCCTCGCCGCGGTCCTGGCCCGGGGCCGTACGCCCAGGATCACCGCGATCAGCGGCAGCGCCGCCAGTCCGTTGGCCAGGTACAGCCAGCGCAGCGTCCCCGCCGGGGTGTCCGCGCCGTGCAGCGCGAGCCCAGCCGCGACCGAGCCCAGGCCGATCCCGGCGTTGTTGACGATGTGCCGGATGGCGAAGGCCGCGCGGCGGCCGCTCTCGGGGACGGCCGTGTCCACGATGCCCACGATCGAGGCGTAGAAGAGCCCGAAGCCGACCCCGACGCACACCCCCGAGGCGAGCACCAGCGGCACCGAGCCGGCCGGTGCCAGCAGGGCGTATCCGGCCGCCAGCGCCGCGGCGCCCAGCGCGCCCACCCGGTGCGGGCTGCCCCGGTCGGCCAGCGGACCGCCGGCCAGGGCGGCGGCGAAGCTGGCCGTGGCCATCGCGATGAAGTAGCCGCCCGCCGCCCGGCCGCCGAGCCCCAGCAACTGGCTGATGTAGATCGAGGTGAACGGGAAGCACAGCCCGTTGCCCAGGCTGGACAGCAGCAGCGCGCCCATGAGCAGACCGAAGCGGCGCCCCAGGGGCGTGCGGGGCGCCGTCGCGCGGAGGGCCGTCACGAGGTGAGCGCGGCGCGCACCTTGAGCAGCTCCTCGGCCTTCCGCAGGTCGTACGGGGCCGGGAGGGAGAGCACCACATGGACCGCCCCGGCCTCGGCGAATCCCTCGACGAGCGGCAGCTGGTCCGGGTTGACCATGACCGTGCGGGCGACCTGGCCCGGGTCCCGGCCGACCCGCTCGCACCACTGGTCCAGGACGCCGCTGAGCTCGCGGAAGTCGGCGACCGGGTCCTCGGAGGCCCAGCCGTACCAGTTCCACCAGTCGGCCTCGCGGGCCACCAGCTCCAGGGTGCGCCGCCGCCCGGCGCCGCCGATCAGCAGCGGAAGCGGGCCCGCGGGGCCGGGGTTGAGCTTGGCCAGCCGCTCCTTGACGGCGGTGACGGACGCGGCGAAGGCGTCCATGCGCCCGGCCGGTCCGGGGAAGGGCAGCCCGTACTCGGTGTGCTCGGCCTCGAACCAGCCCGCGCCCAGCCCGAGCACCAGCCGCCCGCCGCTGAGCTGGTCGACGGTGCGGGCCATGTCCGCCAGCAGATCCGGATTGCGGAACGCGGTGCAGCTCACCAGCGGCCCGATGGTGGCCCGCTGGGTCTCGACCGCCATCGCGGACAGCAGCGACCAGCACTCGTAGTGGCGCCCGGCGGGGTCGCCGGTGTGCGGCAGGAAGTGGTCCCAGGTCCACAGCGAGTCGACCCCGAGGGCGTCGGCCTCGCGCCACGCGGTGCGCAGCTCGGCGATTCCGGTGTGCTGGGGGTGGAGTTGCACGCCTACGCGCAGGGACACGGAGGTGAATCCTTTCTGTGGGGGACTCTGTGGGCGGCTCTGTTCGCGATGCGGCCGAAGCGGAGCCGTTACGGCGTGACGACCACGCGGTAGACGGGGGTTTCGGCGGCCTGCTTGAGCGCCTTCTCGACCTCGTCCAGCGGGTAGCGCGCCGTGACCAGCGTCTCCAGCCGTGCGGCCAGCCGGCCGCCGCGCAGCAGCTCGGCGGCGGCGCGCCAGTCGTCCGGCTCATGGCTGAAGGAGCCGGTGACGGTGAGCTGGCGGCGGTGCACCTCGTAGCCGGGGAGCTCGGCGGGCGGGCCGCCGGGGCCGCCGCCGTAGAGGACGATGGTGCCGCCGTCGGCGACCGCGGCGAGAGCGGCGGCGATGGCCTCCTTGGACGCGATGGTCACGACGACCACGTCCGCCGGGGGCAGTTGGCCGATGTCCTCGGGGGTGACGGCCGCGTCGGCGCCCGCCGCCGCGATGGCGGCCAGCCGCTGCTCGTCCCGTTCGACCACCGCGACCCCGCGGGCCTGCAGCTGCGCGGCGACGGCGAAGTGGAGATGGCCCATATAGCCGGCGCCGATGACGGTGACCCGGTCCCCGGCGCGGAAGCCGCCGCGGCGCAGCGAGTGGACCACGCAGGCCAGTGGTTCGCCCATGGCGGCGACGGCGGGGTCGGTGTCGCCGACCGACCACACCCGCGAGGCGGGCAGGACGATGTATTCGGCGAGCCCGGCGCCCATGGTGATCGCGCCGTCCTCGCGCTTGTGCCCTTGGAGTGCCACGCAGATGGCGGTCTGGCCGCGCCGGCAGCTGCGGCAGGCTCCGCAGCGCGGCAGTCCGTCGAGGGTGACGAGGGAGCCGACGGCGGGCATGTCCTCCAGTGCGGCGGCCTTGGCGCCGATCCGCTCCACCCAGCCGGAGATCTCATGTCCGGCGGCGGCCGGATAGACCGCCATCCGGCCCGCGTAGAGATTGGCCTCCATGGTGCAGATACCGCAGGCCGCGATGCGTACCAGCACCTCGGAGTCACCGATGTCGGGGACAGGTATGTCTCTGGTCTCCACCCGGCCTGCCGCCGTGATGACAGCTGTACGCATGTGAACTGCCTTCCGGATTACGGACGTTGTGCCGGGAGGCTATGCCGGGGCGACAGGGGTGGCAAGGAAGAACGATCACATGCTGGATCGCGCACCGGAAGACGTCCTGCGGAACGCCCACCAGATGATCACGGCTCCGGCCGCGGCGGCGGCCGCGCCGACGATGGAGGCCACGTGCATCGCGTGGACGAACCCCTCGTCGGCGATGTCCGACAGCCGGGGCAGCCGCATCTTCGCGCCGAGCAGCCGGGTGGCCTCGGGCGACTCCCCGGCGGTGTCGGCGGCACCGGAGGGCAGCCCGCTCAGCCGGGGGGTGACCCGGTCGCGGTAGACGCTGACCAGGACGGAGCCGAGGACCGCCACTCCGAGGACCCCGCCGATCTGCCGCAGCGAGTTGTTGACGGCGGAGCCGGCGCCGGTCCGGTCGGCGGGGAGGATGGCCATGATCGCCTCGGTGGTGGGCGCGACGGCGGCACCCATGCCCAGGCCCTGGAGGATGAGGAAGACCCAGAACAGCGGCAGTCCGCTGCTCTCGTCCAGGAAGACGTAGGCGACGAAGCCGGTGGTGGCGATCAGCATGGCCGCGGTGACGACCGGGCGCACCCCGTGGTTCCGTACCAGCTTGGCCGAGAGCGGGGCGCCCAGCAGCACACCGAGGGCGACCGGGGCGATCGACAGCCCGCACTCCAGCGGCGTCTGTCCCTGGACGCCCTGCAGATAGAAGCTGGTGTAGTACATCGAGCCGTTGAGCCCGAAGAACGTGAGCATGACGGCGACGCTGGCGCCGGTGAAGCGGATGTCACGGAAGAGCCGGACGTCGAAGCTGGGGTTGGCGACGCGCAGTTCGACGAGGACGAAGACCACGACCAGCAGCACGCCCCCGGCCAGCGAGGCGACGATGGCCGGATCGGTCCAGTCGTTGCGGTGGCCGCCCTCGATGACGCCCCAGACGATGGCGAAGAGCCCGGCGGTGGAGAGCACCACGCCCAGCGGGTCGAACTTCTGCCGCACCCGGGTGACCACACCGGGCAGGAAGACGAACGAACCGGCCACGCACAGCACCACGATCGGCACATTGACCAGGAAGACCGACCCCCACCAGAAGTGGTCGAGCAGCGCTCCGCTGAGCATCGGCCCAGTGGCGATCGCGATTCCACTGGAACCCGACCAGATCGCGATGGCGGTGGCCCGGTGCCGCTCGTCGAAGACCTGGGCGATCAGGGCGAGGGTCGCGGGCATGATCAGGGCGCTGCCGATGCCCATCGCGCCGCGGGCCACGATGAGTTCGGTGGCCGAGCCGGAGTAGGCGGCCCAGGCGGAGGCCGCGCCGAAGAGCACCATGCCGGTCAGCAGTAAGCGGCGGTGGCCGTAGCGGTCGGCGAGCACACCGCCGGTGAACAGCAGCACCGCGAAGACCAGGGTGTAGGAGCTGATGCTCCACTGGAGCTGATTGGGGCTCGCCCCGAGCCCTTCGTCGGGATCGGCGAGGGTCTTGAGGGCCACGTTGAGCACGGTGTTGTCCAGCCACACCGCGAGTTGGGACAGGACGAGCACCGAGAGCGCGAGCCATTGCCGGCCGGTGGGGGAGTGCGCGGAACCGGCCTGCGCGGCATCGGTGGTCGCGGTGTTCTGTGCAGCCATGGGGGCGGCGCCTTTCGGGACCCTGGGGAAGGTGGGGGGGTCCGCGTCGTATGGCAAGGGATGGCGTGCTGGCTCTAGAGGAAGTTACCAATCCGCCGAGCGGGGGCGCAGCCCCTTCCCGGCACGGGGAGGTGTCGTGGCCGGAACACGCGGGTATTTCCCGGCGGGAAGTGTCCCATAAGGAACGATCTTCCTTGCCGTGTGCCAGGGGGCTCGTTACTGTTCCCGGAAAGGGAACGGGGGTGTCCTTTGAGCCATTTCGGAAATCAACCAAATGGGCGAGTGCCTATTGACGGATTTGACGCGGAGGTCGGCGCGGGGAGAGCGGTTCGAACGGAGCCGGACATGGGGTCGGACAACCTGGAGGAGACGCTGGGCCAGGCGTTACGCCTGCTGGAGTCCGCAGTGCACCACCACCGCCGCTCCGCGCTGGCCTCGGCGTCCGCCGAACTGCCGGTGGCCGGGGAGGCCGTGGCCGGGTGGGTGGCGCGGCTGGTGCTGCGCGCCGAGCGGGATGTGATCTGGAGCCTGCCCGAGGTGACGGGCGATGACCACGCCCGGCTGGTCGGACAGACGCTCGCCCAGCTGGCGGGCAAGGGGGTCAGGACCCGGATGCTCTGCCCGCCGGGCGTCATCCGGGGCGCGGCCTGGCAGCGCTCGGTGGGGACCGTGGCGCGGCTGGAGGTGCGCGTCTGTGAGGGCGTGCGGCAGGAGCTGGTGGTCGTGGACGGAGCGGCGGTCATCGCGCCCGACGCCTCGCCGGGCGAGCCCGGCGGCTCCCGCGCCTCGATGATCCAGAACTCGACCGTGGCCGATATGCTGCATCAGCTGCTGAGCGGCATGTGGGACACGGCCCAGCGCCCGATGCGGCCCCTGTCGTTCGAGGGCGGCGCGCGCGGCCGGGTGCTGCGCGAGGTGCTGAAGCTGATGGCCGAGGGCTACAAGGACGACGCCGCGGCCCGCAAACTCGGCCTTTCGGTGCGTACCTACCGTCGCTATGTGGCTGACATCATGCGGGACCTGCAGGTCGAATCGCGGTTCCAGGCCGGAGTGCGCGCCGTGCGCGCCGGGCTGATGGAGTCCGACCCCGACTAGGGGGCGGTCCGCACACCCGGGCAGCAGCCGGGTTGTTGGTGGTTTGAACGCTATTGGCACGCTTCTGTCCACTGACGACCTGGCAGCTTCCTGCAGAATTCAACTTCTGACCGCGGGGTAACCGGCTGCCGTCTGCAGCTTTATGACACCCGGACCAGTCGAATGCTGGTGTTCACCCGGCGCGTGACAGCTAGTGGACTCTGGGGTTGTCCCCTCCTCTACCGGCGCCTAGCGTCAGCGGAAGCTTCGTCGCTTTGCCCATGCCCGAAAATGGAGGTGCGCGGTAATGACCGCCATCGTCGAAGAGCGTCGTGAAACCATCAAGGAAATCGTCACCGATATTCTTGAGATCGACCCCGACGAGGTCACTGAGACCAGTCTCTTCAAAGAAGAGCATGACGCGGATTCACTGCGTGCCATTGAAATACTCGCGGCTTTGGAGAAGAACTTCAATATCGTCATAGAGCAGTCCGAACTCAGCCGGATGGTGAACCTTCAAGGCGTCTACGAGGTTGTCTCCGGCGCGGCGGGCTGGTGACCGCCGGATCCAGGCGGTCTCTCGGAAGGCAGGGCGAAATGCGTGGTGAGCCGGGTCGCAGGGTCGTCGTCACCGGCCTCGGTGCGGTGTCCGGGATCGGCATCGGCGCGGCGGAATTCCTCGCCGGACTGCGCGCCGGGAAGAGCGCGGCGGGCCCCATCACCGCGTTCGACACGGAGGGCTTCGACCGCTCTACGGCGTGTGAGGTCAAGGATTTCGAGCCGGACCGGTGGATTCGAAATCTCGATGTACGGACCCTGGGCCGGGCGAGTCGGTTCTCGGTCGCGGCGGCCCGTATGGCGGTGGCCGACGCCGGATTCGCCGAGTCGGAGAGCGCGCTGCGCGACATCCCCTGTCTGATCTCCGTCGGCACCACCGACGGCGAGTCCAGGGACCTGGACCATTTGGTCGAGGAGGAAGTGGACCTCGGGCCGGAGCGGATGGATCCCACGGTCGCCCGGCGGGTGCCCGCCGGACGGCTTTCGAGCGCGATCGCCCAGGAGTTCGGTCTCACCCGGGCCGAGGCGGTCACCCTCCCCACCGCATGCGCCGCCGGGAACTACGCGATCGGCTACGGCTTCGACGCCATCCGCGCCGGGGACGTGGACCTCGCGCTGTGCGGCGGGGCCGACGCCCTGTGCCGTAAGACCTTCACCGGCTTCTACCGCCTCGGCACCATCGCCCCCGAGCGCTGCCGGCCCTTCGACAAGGACCGCAAGGGCATCCTCACCGGCGAGGGCGCGGGCATCCTGGTGCTGGAGAGCCTGGAGTCGGCGCTGGCCCGGGGCGCCCGTATCTACGCCGAGGTCCTCGGCTACGGGCTCAACTGCGACGCGGACCACCCCGTGGCCCCCAACCAGGACAGCGTGGCCCGCTGTATGCGGCTGGCCCTCGACAACGCCAACGTCAAGCCGGACGAGGTCGACTTCATCTCCGCGCACGGCACCGGCACCAAGGCCAACGACATCACCGAGGCCCGCGCCATCCGCCAGGTGTTCGGGGACGCCGCCCCGCCGCGCACGGTCTCCATCAAGTCGATGATCGGCCATTCCATGGGCGCCGCCGGGGCGCTGGCCTCGATCGCCTGCGCCCTCGCGCTCACCGAGGGCTTCATCCCGCCGACCATCAACCACCAAGAGACCGACCCGGAATGCGGTCTGGACTGTGTGCCCAACCAGGCCGTGGACGCCGATCTGAAGGTGGTCCAGAACAACGGCCTGGCCTTCGGCGGCAACAACGCCGTCGTCATCTTCGGCAAGAGCCGAGCGGACTGGGCATGAGTCAGCTGGTGACCGGCGCCGGAGCCGTGGCGAGCGTGGGCGAGGGCGTCGACGAGGTCTTCCAGGCTCTGTGCGCCGGCATCAGCGGACTCGGCGAACTGCGCGGCTTCGACCGGGAGCGGTACCGGACCCGCCACGCGTACGAGATCGACGACCGCCCCGCACCCGGCGCCGACCTCCCGGGCCGCGCCACCGACTGGCTGCTGCGCGCGGTCGGCGAGGCCGCGGCCCAGGCCGGGCTCGGCGAGGACCTGAGCGAGGTGCCCGTCCTCGTCGGCACCGGGCTGCGGGAACTGCGCTCCGCCGAACTCGCCTGGCGCGACGGCGCGCCCTTCGACATCGGCCGGCTGCACTTCGGCACCGCACTGCGGACACGTTTCGGCGCGGTGCGCACCCACACCTTCTCCGGGGCCTGCTCGGCCTCCCTCTACGCGCTCGCACTCGCCGCCGACCTGCTGACCACGGGGGCCGAGGACACCGTGGTGGTGGCCGGTGTGGACACCCTCACCGAGTCGATGTACGGGCTGCTGGACCGCGTCAACAGCGAACCTCCCGACCGCGTCCGGCCGTTCGACCGGGACCGCCGCGGGGTGCTGATGGGCGACGGCGCGGCGGCGGTGGTGCTGCGCCGGGAGGAGCCCGGCGCGGGGACCGGTGCGCTCGGCCGGGTGCGCGCCGTCAGCATGAACTGCGACGCGCGCCATGTGACCGCCCCCGACCCCCGGGGCATCGCGCGGGCGGTGCACGAGGCGCAGTGGCGGGCCGGCGTCAAACCGGGCGACATCGATCTGGTGCTGCTGCACGGCACCGGCACCCAGTTGAACGACGCCGCCGAGGCGGCCGCCATCGCCGAGGTCTTCGGCCATGAAGTGCGCGGGCCCCTGATGACCGCCATCAAGTCCATGACCGGCCACACCTCGGGCGGCTCCGGTCTGCTCAGCCTGATCGTCGCGCTGGAGTCCCTGGCGTCGGGCCGGGTACCGCCCACCCTGGGCCTGACCGAACCGCTGCCCGAGGCCGCGGCGTTCCGGTTCGTCCGGGAGGAGGCGCGGGACGGCGGGGATCTGCGGGTCGCGCAGATCGACGCGTTCGGCTTCGGCGGTGTCAACGCGGTCGCCATCGTGGAGAGGGCCGGCCGATGACGCGAGGCCCCGGCGAAGTCGTCGTCACCGGCGTCGGCCTGGCCCTCCCGGGCGCCGACACCCCCGACGCGCTGCTGCGCCGCACCGCCTGCGCCGTCACCGGACCCGCCGCCGAACCGTTCGACACCGCCGCCCGGATCGGTCGCCGCGGCCACCGCTACAAGGACCGGGCCACCCGGCTGGCGCTGTGCGCAGCGCTCGACGCGCTGCGGGACGCCCGTCTGATCCCCTCCGACGGCGAGGAGGTGACGGTGCCCGGCGACACCGTCGGCGTGGTCGCCAGCTCCAACCTGGGCAACCTCGACACCGCCTGCCTCACCGCCGCCGCCATCGCCGAGCGTTCGGCCGTGGACCTCAGCCCCATGAGCCTGCCGAACGCCTCCAGCAATGTGATCGCCTCCTGGGTCGCCATCCGCCACGGTCTGCGCGGCCCCAACCTGATGCTGTGCAACGGGGCGACATCCGGTCTGGACGCCGTCCACTGGGGTGCCGCGCTGGTCGCGGCGGGCCGGGTCCGGCGCGCGGTGGTGATCGGCGTGGAGACGCACAACGCCGTCGTGGAGGATCTGCTCGGCCGGTCCGCCGATGAGCTGCTGGACGGCGCGGCGGCCCTCGTGGTCGAGGGTGCCCGGTGGGCCGAGGGCCGGGGGGCGCGCGCCGCCGCCACCCTCGGCCGGTACCAACGGCGGGCCGGGCTCAGCGGCTGTGTGGAGGCCCTGCTGCCCGGCGGCGCCGCGCCCGGCGTCTGGTTCACCCCCGAGCGTTACGCCGAGGGGCCCGCCGGGACCGGGGCCGGGACCGGGGCCGGGGCCGGGACCGACGGGGCCGTACCGGTGCCGGAGGCCGTGCCGCGCTACGACGTCACCAGCGCGGTGGGCCGGGCCTCCGGGGCCCTCGGGGTGCTGCAGTGCGTGGCGGCCATCGGCTGGCTGGCCCGCGCCGAGGCCGGGACGGACGCTGCGCCCGGCGCCGGACCGCAAGCCGCCGGACCGCAAGCCGCCGGACCGCGAGCCGTCGGGTCGGAAGCCGCCGGACTGCGAGACGCCGGGTCGGAAGCCGCCGAACGGCGAGCCGCCGGGTCGGAAGCCGCCGGGTCGGAAGCGGGAGCCGGGAGCGGTACCGCCTGTGCCGCCGGTCCCGGGGCCGCGCCGGGCCCGGTGCCCGTGCCCGCGTCCCGCCAGGCGCTGATCACCAGCGGTGACGACACCGCGGACGCCGTGGCCGGACTGCTGCTGCGCCCCACGCCCGACCGGTGCCACCCGCACCCTCCACGTGCCCCCCTTATCTCCATGGAGTGTTCCCGATGACCGCCGCCGCCCCGCCGATGTCGACCAAAGCCCTGCTGACGGACGCCACCACCGTCCGGCTGCGCCCGCGCTACGAGGGCTCGAACATCTGCACCTGGATCGGCTTCAAACACGTCAACTACCTCGTCGAGGAAGCCGTGCTGGTGCACTTCGCGGGCTCCGGGGCGCCCGCCCGCCGGCTGTACGAGGAGCACGGTCTCGGGCTGGACGTCGTGGCCCTGGAGACCCGCATCCTGCACGCCTTCCACATGGACGACGTGGCCGAGGCCGAGGTGACGCCGGACACCGCCGACGACGACCGCACCCTCGGCTTCCGGGTGACCCTCCGCGTGGAGCGCGGCGGCTCGGTCCTCAAGGCCGTCGCCGCCAAGGTGCGGGTCTCGCTGCGCGCCGACGCCTATCTGCCGGAGCCCACCGAACCGCCCGCCGAATTCGCGCCGTTCGTGGTGGACCGGCTGGGGGCCGAGGGGGCCGCCGGCGAGCTCGCGCGGATCCGCGTGTCGCTGCCGGACGGCGCCGAGGACGCCGTCCTGGCCTCGCTGACCGAGGGCCGCAACGCCTACGCCTGGAAGTGGAACATCCCCTATCCGTACTGCCACTTCACCGAGCGGCTGCAGATGTCCGGCTATCTGCGGCTGATGGAGGAGGCCAAGGACCGCTTCGTCCGGGACCGCGGCATCTCCATCAAGACCCTGCTGGACGACCGCAGGTGGATACCGGTCGTCCCCCAGTCCTCGGTGCGCGTCATCGACGAGGCGGTGATGGAGGAGGACCTCTACACCGTCTACACGGTGGAGGAGATCTTCAAGGACCTCACCTACACCGCCCGGATGGACTGCTTCGTCGTCCGCGACGGCGCGCTCACCCTCACCGCCACCGGCCGGATCACCCACGGCTACGCGGTGATCGAGAACCGCAGTGACTGGCGGCTGGTCCCCTTCGACCAGCGGGTGCTGGACGCGCTGGCCGGAAAGCAGAGCGGCACCTGATGGACGACGTACTGGTCACCGGGCTCGGCGCGCTGTCCCCGCTGGGCGCGGGCACCGGCGCCTTCTGGCGGGGGATGCACGCGGCGGACACCGCGCCGGTGCGGGTCCCCGATCCGCTCGCGCACATGGACCATCCGCTGATGTACCTGGTGCCGGAGGCCGACCTTCCGGACGGTCCCGAGGAGCAGGACGGGCTGCCGCTGGGGCGCGGCTCCCGGTTCGCGCTCGCGGCGGCGCGCGAGGCGGTCGCCGACGCGGGGCTCGCCGCGCTGCCGGGGCCGGACGCCTCGGGCGCCACGGACGCCGGGCTCGATCCGCGCCGGGTGGCCGTCGCCCTGAGTACCGGTATGGGCGACACGGATCTGCACGAGGGCTGGTGGACCGGCGAGACCCCCGCGTCCGGCCGCTGGGCGCCCGCCTTTCCGCTGGCCTCGGTGGTCGGCGGGTGGTTCGGCGCGCAGGGCGTCAACACCTGCGTCAGCAACGCGTGCGCCGCCAGCGGCTACGCGCTCTCGATGGCCGCGGATCTGATCCGCTCCGGCGAGGCCGACGTGGTCATCGCGGGCGGCGCCGAGGCGTACTCCCGGGTCGCCCTCGCCTGCTTCAACCGGCTGGGCGCCATCGACCCGGAGCGCTGCCGCCCGTTCGCCGCCGAGCGGCGCGGCACTCTCTTCGGTGAGGGCGCCGCCGTGCTCGTCCTGGAGTCCGCCGCGCACGCCCGCGCGCGCGGCGCGCGCACCGTCTACGGCCGTCTGGCGGGCGCCGGCTGGAGCTGCGACGCCTACCACCCGACGGCCCCCGAGCCCTCCGGTGAGCAGATCGAGCGCGCGATGCGCGTGGCGCTGCGGGAGGCGGGGGCCGGGACAGGGTCCGGGGCCGAATCCGGCTCGGGCGGGCTGGGGTTCGTGATCCCGCACGGCACCGGCACCGCGCTCAACGACGTGGTGGAGAGCCAGGTACTGGACGCCCTGACCCCCCGGACGCCGCTCTACAGCGTCAAGGCGCTCATCGGGCACACCGGCGGCGCGGCGGGCGCGTTCGCCGCGCTGGCCGCCAGCCTGGTGCTGCACCACAAGACGCTGCCGCCGAATGTGCCGGTCGGCACGCCGGATCCGGAGTGCGCGGTGCCGCTGCCGTCCGGCTCCGCGCCCATGACCGGGGCGTACGGGCTGGTCAACGCCTACGCCTTCGGGGGCAACAACATCTCGCTCGTCTTCGGGGAGGCCGCCGCGTGAGCGACGCACGTGCGGCCGCCAGGCCGCCGACGGCGACGAAAGCCGCGCCTCCGCGCCGCGTGGGCGGAGAGGCGAACGAGGAGGCGGAGCGCAGCGAACCGGCCGTCGGCCTGGTGGTGACGGGCATCGGCACCGTGGGCGCGGACGGCTTCGACTTCCGTACGGCGCTCGGCCGGCACGGCTACAAGTACCTGCCCGCCGCCTCCCAGTACTTCCTCGCCGCGGCCAAGCGCGCGCTGGCACAGGCGGGCCCGGACGCCCTGGAGGCGGTCGGGCCCGAGGAGCGGGGCGCCGCGGTGGGCACCAACAGCGCGGCCGTCGCCCTGCACCACACGATGGACCGTACGGTCACCGCCACCGGGGCCGAAGATCTGTCCCCGGTCACCGCGCCCTACTTCTCCATCAACCTCTTCGGCAGCCGGCTGGCCACCGAACACGACCTCAAGGGCTTCAACCTCACCTTCACCAGCCCCCGGGTCGCGGGCCTCGAAGCGCTGCAGAACGGCCGGCGCGCCCTCGTCACCGGCCGGGCCCGGTGGCTGCTGGCCGGGGCCACCGAGGAGGCGCTGCCCGAGGGCGAACCGGGGGCGGAGACCTCGGAGGCCGGAGCCGTCGCGCTGGTGCTGGAGCCCGAGACGGCCGCCCGGAGCCGGGGGGCGGCGGCGCTGGGCCGGGTGGGTGTCCGCTCGTTCTTCCTGCCGCCGCGGGTGGCCGGCTCCGCCGAGGGGGCCGAGCGGGCCGCGGCGCTGCTGCGGGACGCGCTGGACGCCCTCGGCCACCGGCCCGACCGGCCCCTGGCCGTCACCGCCGTCCTGGACGGCTCCCCGGTCGGCGAGGCCGTGGCGGCGGCGCTGGAGGAGAAGGTGCTGGACGAGCGGGCCCCCGGCGGGCGGACGGCGGCCGGGAAGCCCGAGCGGGTCCTGGCGGGCGCGGGCGCCCTGGAGCCGGTGGCGCGCGTGGCCGCCGCCCTCGGCGCACCGGCGGGGCATGTCCACGCCGTCGTCACGGCGGCGGCCGAGGGAAACATCGCGGTCTGCCTGGTCACTCCAAGCGGCGCCACCCAGGGCGGCACCACCCAGGGCGGCACCGCCGGAGCGGAAGCCGGCAGCGCGGAAGCGAGCAGCCGATGAGCGGACGACGGAGGGCGAGCGGCCGATGATCACCCGACTCGAAGGTTCCTGGTGCCTGGTCCTGGGCGCCTCCAGCGGAATGGGCCTGGCCATCGCCCATGAACTGGCCCGCGAGGGCGTCCACATCCTGGGCGTCCACTTCGACACCACCGACGGCCAGGAGAAGGCCGCCGTCGCCCGGGAGGAGATGCGCGGCCACGGCGTCGAGGCCCACTTCTTCAACGCCAACGCCGCCTCCGCCCGCACCCGCGAGGAGCTGCTGCCCCGGTTCGAGGAGCTGACCGGCGGCACGGGCATCCGGATCGTGGTGCACTCCCTGGCCTTCGGCACCCTGCTGCCGTACGTCGGCGCCGAGGGCGAGGACAGCCTGACCGCCCGCCAGATGAACATGACGCTCGACGTGATGGCGCACTCCCTCGTCTACTGGACCCAGGACCTGTTCACCGCGGGGCTGCTGCGCGAGGGCGCCAAGGTGTACGCGATGACCAGCGCCGGGGGCACCCGGGTGATGCCCCACTACGGCGCCGTCTCCGCGGCCAAGGCCGCCCTGGAGTCCCACGTACGCCAGCTCGCCCTGGAGCTCGCCCCCTCCGGTATCGCCGTCAACGCGCTGCGCGCCGGGGTGACCCCGACCCCGTCCATGGAGCGCATCCCCGGCAGTGACCGGCTCGCCGTCCACGCGCGGGACCTCAATCCGCACCGGCGGCTGACCCGCCCCGAGGACGTCGCCGAAGCCGTCTCGCTGCTCTCGCGCACCGACTCCTCCTGGATCACCGGCAATGTGATCGGCGTGGACGGGGGTGAGCTGTTGACATGACGGCCCATCTGCTGATCGAGACGGGCGGGCCGCAGACCGGACCCGCCTGTGAACGGTTCCTCGGCGACGCCGCGCGGCTGGTCAGGGACGGCCACCAGGTGGTGCTGTTCCTCGTGGAGAACGGTGTGACCGCCGCCGTCCCCGGCGCCGCCCCAAGCATCGAGACGTTCCTCGGCGACGGCGGCGAGCTGTGGGTGGACTCCTTCTCCGCCGCCCAGCGCGCGCTGCCCGCCGCCGATCTGACGCCCCGGGCGCGGCTGGTGGAGATGGACGACGTGGCCGCCAAGCTGCTGGAACCGCGGGTCAGGGCGGTGTGGCACTGATGCCCAGGCCCGTTCCCCGTACCGAGGTGCTGCTCAACCTCTTCGGCGCGCCCCACCAGAGCGACCTGGTCACCTCGGCGCTGCGGCTGGCGTCCGCGCTGCTCGCCCGGGGGGCCAGGGTGCAGATCTGGACCTGCGGCGACGCCACCCGGCTGACCGGTGCGGCCCTCGGCGACACCAAACCGCGCGACTACACCGACCTGGGGCGCGAGCATCCGTCCACCGCCCGCGTCGTCCGCGAGCTGATCGAGGATCACCCCGACCGGCTGTACTGGTACGTGTGCCGCTTCTGCGCCGAGGAGCGGGGCGCCGCCGACCAGATACCACAGGTGCGCACGCGGGCCCCCTTCGTCTTCGCCGAGCATGTGAACGCGGCGGACAAGAGCCTGCTCATGGGGGTGTGCTGAGCCATGGGCGACCAGGCGCGCTGGCTGCTGATCGTGGAGAAGGCGTACCGGGGCTCGATCGAGACCCAGTACGCCGACGTGCTGTACTGCGTGCCCGATCTGCACCGGCAGAGCGGCGGCTGCGATGTGGCGCTGCGCGGCCCCGCCGTCGGCTACGCCCTCGACACGGGCCCGCGGCCCTCGCTGCGTCTGGGCACCCGCACCCTGGACACCCTGCCCCATCCACCGGCCTCCGTGGCGAAGCTGCTGGCCGCCGGGGTGACCGTGCTGGTCGAGGAGGACGGCCTGGCCGCGCTCGGCCGCACCGCCGCCGAGCGGCTGCTGCCCGGCGTACGCGTCATCGAGGGCGACGACCTCGCCGCGCGCTGGCCCTCCTACGAACAGGTGTGGTTCCTGTGACCCGCCCCTCCCACGGCCCCCGGGCCTCTACCGAAGGAGTACCCGAACCCATGGTCAACGCCCCCGGCGGGGCAGCCCCGGTCATCTCGGCCTGGACCGCCGTATCGCCCCTGGGACTGCGCGGGGCCGACTTCACCGCGGCCCTGCGGTCCGGCCGCGCGGCCGGCCGTCCGCTGGACCCCGAGGAGTGGTCGGTGCCGTTCCGCGAGGCGAGCCTCGTGCCCGACTTCCACATCCGGCAGATCCTCGGCCGTAAGGGCACCCGCTCGATGGACCGGGCCACCGGACTGGCCGTCACCGCGATCCGCCATCTGCTGACCGGCGAGCGCGAGCACGACGAGGCCGAGCGGCTGCCGGGGGTGGGCGAGGACACCGGCCTGGCGCTCGGCACCAGCACCGGCTCCGCCCAGAGCATCATGGACTTCACCCGGGACTCGCTGGTGGGGGAGAAGCCCTTCTACGTGGACCCGGCCCGGTTCCCCAACACCGTGATGAACTGCGCGGCCGGGCAGTCCGCCATCTGGCACGGGCTCAAGGGCCCCAACACCACCATCGCGGGCGGCCGCGCCACCGGACTGCTCGCCCTCCGGTACGCGCTGCGGCTGCAGCGCGCCGGGCGGGCTCAGGCCGTGCTGTGCGGGGCGGTCGAGGAGTTCTCCTCCGCCCGCGCCTGGCTGGAGTGGCACGCCCGCACGGATGAGGAGAGCGCCGACAGCGCCGCCGTGCTCGGGGAGGGCGCGGCCGTGTGGCTGCTGGAGCCCGACGCCTCGGCGCGCGAACACGGCCGTAAGCCGCTCGCCGAGGTCCTGGGCCTGGAGTTCGGCTGCGCGGCGGACGCGACGCAGGCCCGTACGGTGCTCGCCGAGGCGATCGGCCGGCTGCTGGACCGCACCGCCGTGACCCCCGGCGAGCTGAGGGCCGTCGCCGACTCCGGAGCCCCCGGCGCCGAGGGGGAGGCCGAGCGCGCCGCCCTCGCCGACGCCCTCGGGGATGCGGAGCCGCCGCGGATCACTGCCGCCGACACCGTCGGGGACACCTGCGCCGCCGCGGCGGCCTTCCAGATCGCCGCCGTCCTGGCGATGGCCGAGCACGGTCGTCCGTCGACAGGGGGCACCTCCCAGCGGCAGCTGGGGGAGGCTGAAGCGCCCCGGAGGCGAATCGAGCCTCTGAAAAATGGCGATACCGCCCTGGTCACCACCGTGGACCGGGACGGCGTGGTCGGTGCGGCCCTGCTGCGGATCCGGTGACGGGCCGACCGCCCCCTGAGCTGAAGGAGCTGGTTGAGATGACGGACCGAGAGACGACGGGCGGCGCCCTCGACGGCACGGCGCCCCGTACGGCGCTGGTCTTCCCCGGGCAGGGCGCCCAGAAGGCGGGCATGGGCCAGACGTGGCGGGACACCGCCTCCTGGGGGCTGGTGGCCGAGGTATCGGAGTACTCCGGTATCGACGTCGAGGAACTCCTGCTGAAGACCGACGACGAGACGCTGCGCCGCACCGATCTCGCCCAGATCGCCGTCTTCACCACGGAGGTGCTCGCCCACCGCGAGGCGGAGGCGGCCGGACTGCTGGGCGATGTGGTGGCCTGCGCCGGGCACAGCCTGGGCGAGTACACCGCGCTCCACGCCGCCGGGGCCCTGCCGCTCGCCGACACCGCCCGCTTGGTCGCCGCCCGCGGCCGGGCCATGCGCGCATGCGCCGAGCGGTCGCCCGGCACCATGGCCGCCGTGGTGCGGCTCGGCCCCGAGACCGTGGAGGCGCTGGTCACCCAGGTCCAGGAGGACGGCGGCCAGGTCTGGATCGCCAATGTCAACGCACCCGGCGCCATCGTGCTCTCGGGCACCGCCGAGGCCGTGGACCGGCTCGCCGAACTGGCCCTCGAGAACGAGGGCAAGGTGATCCGGCTCGCCGTCGGCGGCGCCTTCCACAGCCCGCTGATGGCCTCGGCCGCCGACGACGTGCGCGAGGCCCTGGCCGCCGTGCACTTCGCCGCCGAGCACCTTCCGGTCGTCGCCAACGTGGACGCCCGCCCGTACGCGAGCGGCGAGCACTGGCGGGAGCTCGAACTGAACCAGCTCACCAGCCCGGTGCGCTGGGAGGAGAGCGTGCGCACGCTCGCCGATGATCTGGGATGCACCCGGTTCGTGGAGCTGGGTCCCGGGCGCCAGCTCACCGGCATGATCCGCCGGATCGCGAAGGGCGCGCTCACCGTCCCGGTCGAGTCGGCCGCCGCCCTCGCCAAGCTCGCCGCCCCCGAAGCCCCTGAAGCCCCCGAAAACCCGGAAACATCCGGAACCCCCGAACCCCGCTGAGCCTCACCCTTTGAGAGCGGAAGGAGACCCCCGCATGGCCGACGCCATCGCCGCCCTGGACATGGACGAACTGCGCACCTTCGTCGCGGATGTGCTCGATGTGGACGAGGAGGACGTCACCGACGACGCCGACTTCGTCAAGACGCTGGGCGTGGACTCCCTCATGGCCCTCGAGGTCATGGTCGTCCTGGAGAAGAAGTACTCGGTGAAGCTGGCGGAGCGGGAGATGAAGGACATCACCACGCTCCGCAAGGTGCACGACCTGCTCGCCTCGAAGCTGGAGAAGTGAGATGACGGCGGCCGCGTGCGGGCCGGTCGACGGCACCGTGGAGGTCGTGGACCCCGGCGTCCCCGGTGAGCGGCCCGCCCGGTGCGTGGCCGTGGTCGGCGCGTCGGAGAAGGTGTTCGCCGGGCACTTCCCGGGGTTCGCCATCTTCCCCGGCGTATGTGTCGTGGAGTACGTCCAGCGCGGCGCCCTCGCCACGCTGCCGGAGCGCGAACCGGGCGGGCGCTGGGTCCTGGCGGCCGTCGAGTCCTCCCGCTTCCTCAGCCCGGTCTACCCCGGAGACGAGCTGACCAGCGAATACGTCTGGTCGCGCAAGGACGGGGCGGTGCGCTGCCGGGCCTCGGCGGCCACCGGGCGCGGCCCCGCCGCGCAGATAAGGCTGCGCTTCGAGAACCGGGACGTCCGGGGCGCGGAGGCCGGGGCGGGGGAGCGGAGAGACCAGGGCCGAGGAGCGGACGCCGGATGATCACCGTCGATGAGATCAAGCGGGTGCTGCCGCACCGCTACCCCATGCTGCTGATCGACCGGGTCACCGAGCTGGTGCCGGGCGAGCGGGCGAGCGGGCTGAAGGCGGTCACCTGCAATGAACCCTGGTACGAGGGGATGCCGGACACCGCGTCCGCGGAGGACTACCACTATCCGTGGACGGTGCTCATCGAGTCCTGGTGCCATGTGGCCGGGGTGCTGGTGGCCTGGGACCGGCCCAACCCCGATGTACGCAAGGGCAAGGCGATGCTGCTCGGCGGCATCACCGACGCCGAGTTCCACCGCCCGGTGGTGCCGGGCGATGTGGTGGAGCATCATGTGCGATTGGCCCGCCAGGTCGGCGAGACCTTCGTCTTCGAGGGCGAGAGCCTGGTCGGGAAGGAGACCGTCCTCACCATCGGGCGGCTGACGATGACCATGCGCCCGGCCTCCGACCTGGACGCCCCGCCCGTGACCGCCTCGCCCGTGACCGGCCCGCCGGCGGCCGCGCCGCCCGTGCCCGACCCTCCTGTGCCCGACCCCCTCTGACCGACACCACCTCCGGGAGAAGGACCTCACCGTATGTCCGACCGAATATCCGACGACACGGGCCGCGCATCCGGTGACAACGAGCCGACGCGGCGCGTCGCGCTGGTCTCCGGCGGCTCCCGCGGCATTGGCCGGTCCACCGTGCTGCGGCTGGCCCGGGACGGCTTCGACGTGGCGTTCTGCCATCACTCCAGCCCCGATGCCGCCCGTGAGCTGGAGGAGGAGGCGGCGCGGCACGGCGGCGGGCGGGTGATCGGCCGGCAGACGGACGTCCGCGACGCGGGCGCGGTGCGCGAACTGGTCGCCTTCACCGAGGAGTCGCTCGGCCCGGTCGACGTCGTGGTCACCTCCGCCGGGATCACCCGGGACAATCCGCTGCTGCTGATGAAGGACGAGGAGTGGCGGGACGTTCTGGAGGTCAACCTGGACGGCACCTATCACCTGTGCCGTTCCGTGGTGTTCGGAATGATGAAACGCAAGTCCGGATGCGTCATCAACATCTCGTCGGCCGCCGGGATCCACGGCAATGCGACCCAGAGCAATTACGCGGCCTCCAAAGCGGGGATCATCGGCTTCACCAAGTCGCTCGCCAAGGAGGTCGGACGGTATGGCATACGGGCCAATGTGGTGGCGCCCGGCTTCGTCGAGACCGATATGACGGCGGAGCTTTCCGAACGGGTGCGCAAGGAGGCGGAGCAGAGCATCCCACTGCGCCGCTTCGGCCGTCCGGAGGAGGTCGCCGACATGGTCGGGTACCTGGTCGGAGCGGAGTATGTGACCGGAGCGGTGTTCCAGGTCGATGGCGGCATCGTCCTCTGACGGGCGCCGTCGGCACCTTTGACCGAGCGGTGTTCGGCGGCTGAGGGCCGCTCAATGAGCGTCATGCACGAGACGGACGAGCGAGGAGGTACGGACGTGGCAGCCAAGCGCAGCAAAGTACCGCGCTTCTATTTCAATTTCCGCAGCCCGTACAGCTGGATCGCCTACCGTGACCTGATGGACCGCTATCCGGATGTCGCACAGGCGGTGGAATGGCACCCCTGGTGGGAACCGGACGCGGATGGTGAGCGCCGTATGGCCGAACAACGCCATCACTTTCCGTATACGGCGATGTCCCGGGAGAAGCATCTCTATATCCTCCAGGATGTGCGCCGGCTGACGACCGGCCGCGGCCTCGCGGTCAACTGGCCGGTGGATCTCGACCCGGTCTGGGAGGTGCCGCATCTGCCGTACTTCCTGGCGCTGGACGCGGGGCTCGGCCCCGACTACATCGAGCGCGTCTACCGGGCGCGCTGGCAGGAGGGCCGCGACATCTGCGACCGTACGACCATCGCGGCCATCGCCGGTGAGCTGGGGCTTCCGGCCGACCGGGCGGCGGCAGCGGCCGATGACGAGGAGCTGCGCGGCGGCCGGGGACTCCAGGCCCTGCTCGCGCTCAGCGACGCCGGGGCGTTCGGCGTGCCGTTCTTCACCCACGGCTATGACAAGTTCTGGGGCGTGGACCGGCTGCCGGCCTTCGTCGACGCGGTCCGCTCCGGCTCCGGGCCGCGCCCGGGCTCCGGTGACCGGTCCGGCCCCCGCTCCCGGGACACGCCCGCCGCCGTGCCGTCGGACACCGACTTCGCGGCCGCCCGGTCGGCCGATCCGGGCCATGCCGGAGGCTGTGGCTGACTCTTCGCCCGCCCGCTCGTTCACACGTTGTCGCCCGTCCGACCGCCCGTCCCGACCGCCCGTCCACCGCCCGCCGCGACCGAGACGAGAACGCCCTGACCGCCGACGGACACTCCCCCTCCTGGAGGCCGCAGATGCCCGAGCCACGCCAGACGTCGGCGCGCTCTCCCTCCCTGGGAGCCCGCGCCCTCTCGGCCGCGGCCCTGCCGATCGCCCCGCTGTACGGGGCCTCGCTGGCGTATCTGGCCTTCCATCCGCGGCGCCGGGAACAGCGGGAGCACCCACGGGACCACGGGCTGCCCTGTACGGAGCTGAAGGTGCCGTTCGCGGCGCGGAAGCACCTGGACACCTGGCTGTGCCCGGCGTCCCCCGAGAAGGTGGTGGTGCTCGGGCACAGCATGGCCACGGCGAAGGACCACAGCCTGCGCCATGCGAAGTTCCTGCACGACGCCGGGTACACCGTCTGTCTGTTCGACCACCGCAACCACGGGGCCAGCAGCGACGACCGGGCGCTGTTCGGGCTCGGTGACCGGTTCGCGAGCGATGTCACCGCCGTGGTGTCCCACCTGCGCGACCAGCGGGGGTACGGCACGGCGCGGATAGCCTTCTACGGCTTCTCGTTCTCGTGCTTCTCGTCCATGTGGGCGCTGACGCACGACGGATTCGAACTTGACGCGCTGGTGTGTGACAGCGGGCCGGGGCACGACGTCCCGCCGCTGCTGCGCAAGTTCCTGGAGGCGGAGGCGCTGCCGCTGCCCGCTGTGCTGAAGGGCGAGCCGGCCCGTTCGGTGGTGGCGCGGACGCTGTGCGCGGTGGGCCCGGCCATGCTCCGGGCCCAGTGGCCCCCGCCCGCGACGGGCAAGTTCGCCAAGATCCCCCTGTTGTTCATGTCGGGCGAGCACGATGCGATCGTGCCGCCTTCCTCGGTGGACGCGCTGGCCGAGCGCTATGCCCAGGCCGAGACGCACGTCCTGCCGGGAGCCGAGCATCTGCTCGGGCTGGAGACCGATCCTGAAGGCTACGCGAGCGTGGTGCTGGATTTCCTTGAGCGGGCCCTGGGGTAGCAACCTTGACCGTCCCTCCCGGGACGGAACTTTTCGGAAGAGGGAAGAGAGAGCATGCAGAAGGTGCTCATCGCCAATCGTGGCGAGATCGCTGTCCGTGTTGCCCGTGCCTGCCGGGATGCCGGGATCGCGAGCGTAGCCGTCTACGCCGATCCGGACCGGGACGCATGTCATGTGCGCGCGGCCGATGAAGCCTATGCGCTGGGCGGTGACACCCCGGCAGCCAGCTATCTCGACCAGGCCAAGGTCCTGGCCGCGGCCGCCGAATCCGGCGCCGACGCCGTCCACCCCGGCTACGGATTCCTCTCCGAGAACGCCGAATTCGCCCAGGCCGTCCTCGACGCGGGCCTGACCTGGATCGGCCCCCCGCCGCACGCCATCCGCGACCTGGGCGACAAGGTCGCCGCCCGCCACATCGCCCAGCGCGCCGGCGCCCCCCTGGTCGCCGGCACCCCCGACCCGGTCTCCGGCGCGGACGAGGTCGTGGCCTTCGCCGAACAGCACGGCCTGCCCATCGCCATCAAAGCCGCCTTCGGCGGCGGCGGCCGCGGCCTGAAGGTCGCCCGCACCATGGAAGAAGTCCCCGAGCTCTACGACTCCGCCGTCCGCGAGGCCGTGGCGGCGTTCGGCCGCGGGGAGTGCTTCGTCGAGCGCTACCTCGACAAGCCCCGCCATGTGGAGACCCAGTGCCTGGCCGACACCCACGGCAACGTGGTGGTCGTCTCCACCCGTGACTGCTCCCTCCAGCGCCGCCACCAAAAGCTCGTCGAAGAGGCCCCGGCCCCGTTCCTGACCCAGGAGCAGAACGACCAGCTCTACGCCGCCTCCAAGGCCATCCTCAAGGAAGCCGGCTATGTGGGCGCCGGCACCGTCGAGTTCCTCGTCGGCAACGACGGCACCATCTCCTTCCTCGAGGTCAACACCCGTCTCCAGGTGGAACACCCGGTCACCGAAGAGGTCACCGGCATCGACCTGGTCCGGGAGATGTTCCGCATCGCCGACGGGGAGAAGCTGGGGTACGACGACCCGCCGATGCGCGGCCACTCCTTCGAGTTCCGCATCAACGGCGAGGACCCGGGCCGCAACTTCCTGCCCGCCCCCGGCACCGTGACCTCCTTCGTCCCGCCCGCCGGGCCCGGTGTGCGGCTGGACGCGGGCGTGGAGTCCGGCAGCGTCATCGGCCCGGCGTGGGACTCGCTGCTGGCCAAGCTGATCGTCACCGGCGCCACCCGCACCCAGGCCCTGCAGCGCGCCGCCCGCGCCCTGGCCGAGTTCCAGGTCGAGGGCATGGCCACCGCGATCCCGTTCCACCAGGCCGTGGTGGTGGACCCGGCGTTCACCAGCGAACCGTTCACGATCCACACCCGCTGGATCGAGACCGAGTTCAACAACACCATCGCCCCCTTCGCTCCGACCGGGATGGACGAGGCCGACGAGCCCACCGCCCGTGAGACCGTCGTGGTGGAGGTCGGCGGCAAGCGGCTGGAGATCTCGCTTCCGGCGGTCCTCGGCCTGGCGGTGTCGCCCGGGGAGGTCGCGGGGACCAAGAAGCCGAAGCGCAAGGCGGTCAAGAAGTCCGGCTCCGCCGCCTCCGGCGACGCCCTGGCCTCCCCGATGCAGGGCACCATCGTCAAGGTCGCCGTGGACGAGGGCGACACCGTGGCCGAGGGCGACCTCATCGTCGTCCTGGAGGCCATGAAGATGGAACAGCCCCTCAACGCCCACCGCGCGGGCACCGTCAAGAGCCTGAACGCGAATGTCGGCGCCTCGGTCAGCGCGGGCGCCGTGATCTGCGAACTCAAGGACTGACCCGCCGCGATGGCACCCTTACGGCGGGCTCCGAGCGGAGCCCGCCACGTTCAGTCCTTGAGGTCGGCCCTTGGAGCCGGTCCCGGAGGTCAGTCCTTGAGCGTCCGCTCCAGGAAGCCCAGGACGGTCTCCGCGTATGTCTCCGGCTGGGTCTTGATCCCCTGCAGATGCTCGGTGTCCGGCAGGGTGTGCACCTCGGCCAGCGGATAGCGCTCGGCCAGCGCCCGCACCCCGGACGCGGGGATCATGGTGTCGAGTTCACCGGTCAGAAAGAGCATCGGGGTGCGCTCGTACGCGCCGCCGAGCGGCGGGGGCCACTGCACCCGCAGCATCGCCACGGCGGCCGACGAGGCGACCGTCTCGACGACCGTGCGGGAGGGGCCGGTGCCCAGCGGGCCGGGGATGGGCACGCCGCCGGCCGCGACGAAGTTCCGGAACAGCGGGGCCAGCTCCAGCGCCGGACCGCTGTCGAAGATCACCGCGTCGACCGGGCAGTCCTCCCTCTTGAGCATGTAGAAGGAGGGGAAGGTCGAGATGGAGAAGCCGTAGATCGCGATGCGCGCCGTGGCGTACTCGTCCATCGACCGCATATGCCGCACCACGGCGACGACATCGTCGGTGTGACGGTCGCTCATGCCCCAGCCCGCCCGGTCCGCGACGCTCTTACCGTGGTTGCGGTGGTCGAACATCGCGACCGTATAGCCGGCCTCGCTGAGCAGCCGCGCCTGCGCCAGGCTCGCGGACTTGCTCAGCCCCAGGCCGTGTCCGAGGACCACGACCCGCTCGGTGTCGCCGGGGATGAGCCAGACATGCAGTCCGCGCCCCTGCTGACCGTTCAGCGGAACGTTGACATCCGTGCTGGTCAGCCCCAGGTCGGCGGGCTTCTTGTGATGCGGTCTGCGGGGCGGGTGGTAGATCATGTACGAGAGGAAGGCGCCGTACAACGGTGCCACCGGGAGGGTCACCGCCGAAGCCGCCTTGGCCAGGAATCCCGTCGCCATGGTCGTCAAACCCCTATCACCGCTCGTGCCCGGACGTGCGCGATCGTAGTGCGGACGGGCAGGTGACCGCGTCGGCCGGGAGGCGAACGTGGCCGAAGTCACCGGGTGTCCGTGATCGGCAACGCCGCCGCGCGGCAAGGGCGTTGGGGACGCGGGAACGGGGTGTGGTGGCACGTTCGGACGGCGGGGGGCCCACGGCGCGCCGCGCGCCCCGTTGTACCGTCAGTACGTCCACAGCGAGCGCATCATCGGCCGATAGCACGGGGGAAGCGAACAGTGTCCTTCACCAGCCCGGTTCAGCCCGCACAAGAGCCCCGGCAATGGGCTCCGGTCGGCGCCCTGCCCACTCCCGGAGACCGTCCCGGCCCCGGTGAGGTGGCCGTGTGGCTGCTGCGGATACCGCCCTGTGCCGCCGCTGCCGTCGCCGTCGCGGAGGGCATGCTGGACGAGCGGGAGCGCGAGCGCGCGGGGAGGCTGCGGACCGACCTGCTGCGCGAGCGCTATGTCACCTCCCATGTGGGGCTGCGGACGCTGCTCGGCGGCTATCTCGGCATTGCCCCCGCCGAGGTCGCGTTCGTCCGGGAGACCTGCGGAATGCCGGACTGCGACAAGCCGCACGGCCGTCCGGCCATCGCGGGCGAGGACTCGCTGCACTTCTCCCTCTCCCACTCCGGGGACGCCGCCCTGTGCGCCGTCGCCGGGGTGCCCGTGGGCGCCGATGTCGAGGAGCGGGACCCCGAGCGCACCGGGACCCGGCTGACGGGGCTGATCGGGCAGCTGCACCCGGAGGAGCGGGCGGCGATCGACGCGCTTCCGGAAGGGCTGCGCGCGGAGGCGTTCCTGGGCTGCTGGGTCCGTAAGGAGGCATACCTCAAGGGCATCGGCACCGGGCTGCCGGGCGGGATCAGCGCCCACCATGTGGGTCTCGCCGAGGGGCTGGCCCCCGCCGACGCGCCGTCCGGGCCCAGCGGCTGGGCCTTCGCCGACATCGGGGCACCGCCCGGCTACCACGCCGCGGTCGCCGTACGGAACGAGACCGCGCCCGGTGGCCCGGCGCGGCCGGTGGTGACCGTGGCCGGTCTGCCCCTGGGCTGAGCGGCCCGGGTACAGTCGGCGCCATGCCGCATCTCGAGGTGGAACTCTCGGCGGGCACCGTCGAGTACGAGGACACGGGAGGCGAGGGGCCCGTCGCGGTCCTGTTGCACGGGGTCGCCATGAACGGCTCGCTGTGGCGCGATGTGGTCGCCGAGCTGGGCCCCGACATCCGCTGTGTCGTCCCCACCCTCCCCCTGGGCGGACACCGCCGCGCGATGCGGCCCGACGCGGATCTGTCGGTGCTCGGGGTGGCCCGGCTGGTCGCCGAGTTCCTGGAACGGCTCGACCTTACGGACGTCACGCTGGCCATGAACGACTGGGGCGGGGCCCAGGCGCTGATCGCCGACGGCCGCGCCCGGCGCATCGGCCGACTGGTGATCACCTCCTGCGAGGCGTTCGAGAACTTCCCGCCCGGGCTGCCCGGCCGGAATCTGGTGATGGCCGCGAAGCTGCCCGGCGGGCTCAACGTCGCCTTCAAGCTGCTGAAGATGGAGCCCCTGCGGCGGCTTCCGATCACCTGGGGGTGGATGACCAAGCGCCCAGTGGACCGGAAGGTGATGGATGCCTGGTTCCAGCCGCTGTGGACTTCCCCGGAGATCCGCCGTGACCTGCGGAAATACGTTCTCGGGGTGCCACCGGTGGAGGAGCTGCTCCGCTGGGCCGACGCGCTGCGCACCTTCGACCGCCCCGCCCTGGTGGCCTGGGCCTCCGAGGACCGTGTCATGCCCCCCGAGCACGGCCTGCGCCTGGCCGGTCTGCTTCCGCACGGCAGCCTGGTGGAGATCCCCGACAGCTACACCCTGATCCCCGCGGACCAGCCGGGGCCGCTGGCCGACCTGATCCGCGCGTTCGTCCTGGGCGGCGCGCCCACGGCCTAGGGACTGTCGGACCCCCGGCGTACCGTCGTCAGTATGTGCAGATCCATCAAGACACTCCGCCCGCCGTACGCCGAAGCGGTCACCGAGGACGATATGCGCGCCGCGGCGCTGCAGTACGTCCGCAAGATCTCCGGCTTCCGCCGGCCGGCCGCGCATAACGCGGAGGCGTTCGACAAGGCCGTCGAGGCGATTGCCGCCGCCACGGGCGAGCTGCTGGACTCGCTCGAGGTGCGGGGCGGGGCGGCACGCTGAATGGCCCGGGGCTCTTGAGCACCCGGGCCATCCGCTTGATCAGTTGTGCGCCGCCAGGGACTCGAACCCCGGACCCGCTGATTAAGAGTCAGCTGCTCTAACCAACTGAGCTAGCGGCGCCTGCTGACGAAGTAAATACTACCTGGTCCGGGAGGGTGGTTTTGACCATCGCCTTCCGGGGCATAGCGGGGCCCTCCGAGCGGCTGGGGCTCCTTCGGGGGCGGCCGGGGCTCCCTCCGGGGCGGCTGGGGCCGGGGGCCCGGCTCAGATGGAGAGGGAGAGCAGCATCGGGGCCGCCTCACGGTTGAGGGCGTCGGCGGCTTGGCGCAGCCGGTGGGCATGGGCAAGGGGGAGCGAGAGGGCCAGACAGCCCACCGAGCGGCCGGCGCTGACCGGGACCGCCGCACAGACCGTGCCGATCGCGTATTCCTGCAGGTCGAGCACGGGCACGGTGGCGGGCTGGCTGTCCAGCTTGCGGAACAGCGCCTTCTCGTTGGTGGTGGTCCGGGAGGTGAGCCGCACCGTCTTGTGGCGGGCGAGGTGATCGCGTCGGCTGTCGTGGTCGAGCTGGGTGAGCAGGCATTTGCCGAGCGCCATCGCATGGGCGGCGGAGCGGAAGTCCACCCACTCGTTGACCTTGGGCGTCCGCGGTCCGTCCGCATACTGCGTGATCTTGATTTCGCCGTCCACATAGCGGCTGAGATAGACCGCCGCGCCCACCGAGTCGCGCAGCGCGGTGAGGGAGCGCTGGAGCTTGTCCTGGACGGCGTGGCCGCGGCCGGGGCCGGCGGAGCCCAGCAGGGCCAGGGAGATTCCGCCGGCATAGGCGCCGTCGGCGATCTGCTCCACATAGCCCTCGCGGCGCAGCATCAGCAGCAGATCGGCGAGCTGGTGGGCCGGCAGCCGGGTCTCCCGGGCGATCATGATGTCGCTGACGCCGGACGAGTGTTTGGCGACGACCTCCAGGATCCGGAGGGCGTGCCGCACCGAGTGGAACGGCGCGGTCGGCTCGGGCCTGAGCGCCACGGTCTCCCCCCTCGCAGGTTGGCGTGGCTTTGTATCACGATAACCGCCAAGGGGCTTATCCGGATCGGCTGTTGAGGATATTGCCGGGGCGCTACAGCCCGGTCAGCAGGGGCGTATTTCTGTGGCATATGACATAGGCATGCCCCCGCAAGCGGCTCGCGGGGGCAGTGCCGGTCGTGGCCCGGCCAGGGCCGGGCGATCTAGAGAACCGCGCTCAGGAACTCCCTCGTCCGCTCGTGCTCCGGCTCGGTGAAGATCTTCTCCGGCGGCCCGGACTCGATCACCCGGCCCGCGTCGAACATCAGCACATCGTCGGAGATATCCCGGGCGAAGTTCATCTCATGCGTCACGCACAGCATGGTGATGTCCGTCGTATGAGCGATGTCGCGCAGCACATCCAGCACCCCGGCCACCAGCTCCGGGTCCAGCGCCGAGGTCACCTCGTCCAGCAGCATCACCTGCGGCCGCATCGCCAGCGCCCGGGCGATCGCCACCCGCTGCTGCTGCCCGCCGGAGAGCTGCGTCGGGTACGCGTCGCACTTGTCGCCGAGCCCGACCAGGTCGAGCAGCTCCCGGGCGCGGGTCTCGGCCTCGTCCTTGCTCAGGCCGAGCACATGCACCGGGGCCTCGGTGATGTTCCGCAGCACCCGCATATTGGGGAAGAGGTTGAACTGCTGGAAGACCATCCCGATCTTCTTGCGCACCTCACGGGTGTGCTTCTCGCCCGCCGGGACCAGCGAGCCGCCTCTGTCCTCATGCGTGAGGTAGTCGCCGTCGACCTTGATCGTGCCCTCGTCCGGCTTGATCAGCGTCATCAGCAGCCGCAGGATCGTGGTCTTGCCCGATCCCGAGGGGCCGATCAGGGTGACGTGCTTGCCGGAGGACACCGAGAAGTCGAGGTTGTCCAGGACCGTATTGCTGCCGAAGCGCTTGGTCACCTGGTCGAAGCGGATCAGTTCACTGCCGTCCACGGCAGGATTCGTGTGGTCGGTTTCAGTGGCCAAGACGACGCTCCAGGGCTCGCATCAGAAGGGAAGCCGGATAGGCGATGACGATGAAGGCGATGCCGACCATCGTGTAGGGCTCGATGTACTGGAAGGACGACGCGCCTTCCGCGCGCGCCTTCTGCAGCATGTCGACGACGCCGATCAGCGCGAGCATCGGGGAGTCCTTCAGCATCGCGATGACGTAGTTGCCCAGGGCGGGCACCACCCGGCGGATGGCCTGCGGCAGGATCACCGCGGTCCAGGTACGGCCGCGGGAGAGGCTGAGCGCGGTCGCCGCCTCCCACTGCCCCTTGGGCACACCGTCGATACCGGCCCGGTAGACCTCGGCGGTGTACGTCGAGTAGTGCAGGCCGAGCGCGATCACGCCGGTGGTGAGCGCCGAGAACTTGATGTCCCAGGTCGGCAGCACGTAGTAGAAGAAGAAGAGCTGGACCAGCAGCGGGGTGTTGCGGGTGAACTCCACGACCGCCGCCACCGGCCAGCGCACGAAGCGGGTCGGCGAGCGGAAGGCCATCGCCCACACCAGGCCGAGCGCGAACGCCAGGATCGAGCCCAGCGCGGTCGCCTCCAGGGTGATCAGCAGTCCGCGGCCCAGCTCGGGGAGGAAGTCCTTGGCCACATCCCAGTTCCAGGTCACTGGGCACCTCCGGTGATGATGTTGGACGACTGCTCGGACTCCTGGCGCGCGGACAGCTTCCGGGTGACCAGCGGGCCCTTGCCGGACTTCACCGGAGCCTGGCCGATGCCCGCCTTGGCGCGCCGTTCCAGCAGCCGCATCAGCCGGGTGAGGACGAAGGCCAACACGAAGTAGAGGACCAGGATGATCGCGTAGATCTCCAGGCTGTCGCCGGTCGCCAGCCGCGAGAGCTGGGCGGCGAAGGTGATGTCGGCGACGCTCACCGCGGAGACCAGGGCGGTCGCCTTCAACAGCTCGATCAGCAGATTGTTGAAGGGCGGGATCATCTCCGGGATCGCCTGCGGCAGGATCACCCGGCGCATTCGCTGCGCGGGGGTGAAGCTGAGTGCGATGGCCGCCTCACGCTGCGCCGGGGCCACCGAGGCAATCGCGCCGCGCACGATCTCCGAGCCGTACGCCCCGTAGGTGAGGCCCAGCGCCAGCACCGCCGCCCACATCGACACCAGTTGGTACCCGAAGGCCAGTGGCATCACGAAGAACAGCCAGAACATC
This sequence comes from Streptomyces sp. AgN23, assembly GCF_001598115.1. NCBI lineage: Bacteria > Bacillati > Actinomycetota > Actinomycetes > Kitasatosporales > Streptomycetaceae > Streptomyces > Streptomyces sp. AgN23. The sequence goes on along the minus strand of NZ_CP007153.1, from coordinate 4,316,199 downwards.
AGCACCAGGGCCGAGGTGCCGCGGAAGATCTCCACATAGAAGCCGGTCAGAAAGCGGACGATCCACAGCCGGGAGGTGCGGGCGATCCCGATGCCGAACGCCACGGCGGCCGCGAAGACCGCGCTGAACAGGGTGAGCTGAATGGTGATCCAGACGCCCGGAAGAAGCCAGTTTTCCCACAGTCCGGCCGTCATGAGCACAGCTCCTTGGCGGTCAGATCGGTCATCTCTTCCTTGGTGAAGCCGAAGGGCCGCACGATGCGCAACAGCTCGCCGCTCTTCTTCATCTTGTGCAACTCGACATTGAAGGCGTCCCGGAGCTTGGTCTCCTCCGGCCGGAAGGCGAAGCCGCCGGCACCGATGTCCGGTTTGCCGTCGACGTACGCCTGGAACGGCTCGGTGGCCTCGGCCCGCTGGCTGTTCCGCTGCTTCACCACGTTGTGGACGGTCACGGTCGTGCCCGCGAAGACATCGGCCCGGCCCTGTTCCACGGCCAGCAGCCCGGCGAGCTGGTCGGGGAGGATCAGCATGTCGCTCTGCTTGATCCCGACGGCCTCCGCGTAGCCGATCTCGGCATATGCGGTACCGGTGGCCATTTTGGCCTTCTGCTTGACGATGTCCTCGTAGTTGTGGAGGTTCTTGGGGTTTCCCTTGCGCACGATGAACGCGTCACGCATGCGGTAGTCGGGGTCGGAGAAGATCACCTGGGCGCAGCGGTCCGGGTTGATGTACATCCCCGCCGAGACCACGTCGAACTGCTGCGAGCGAAGTCCCGGGATGAGTGAGCCGAACTCGGTCGGCACCGGCTGGACCTTGGGCACCCCCAGCCGCTTGAAGATAACCTTCGCGATCTCCGGCGCCTCGCCGGTGAACTCACCGTTTTTGTCGATATAGCCGAATGGGATCTCCCCCGCTATTCCCAGTCGGACCGTGCCTTGCGACCGCAGTCGCTCCAGCACATTGCCCCCGTCCTCGGCGCCGGAGCCGGACACCCGGCTGCAGCCGGCCGCGCCCAGCAGACCCAGGGCCGCGCCGCCGGCGAGAAGAGAGCGGCGACTGGGTCCCATTTTCGCTATTTCTCTGCTATCGGTGTCTTTCTCACGTGGTGGAGCCATGGGCGCGCGGCTACCCGACTCCAGCAAATGTATGCAGGCTGTTTCCGGCCCTTGATATAGCCGATGCCTGGGTAGGCCCCCTACGGCAGGACTGGTTCCGAAGCGACCTGGAGGAAAGTCGATGGTTGACCGAGCCGACCGGTTCATCGAGGTCTCGCTCGAGAAGCGCGGGGTGAGCTGCACGGCCAAGCTCCTCGACGAGCGTGCGCCGATCACCTGCGAGGCGGTGTGGAACGCACTACCGCTGGGGGGTGACGTATATCACGCGAAGTACGCGCGCAATGAGATCTATGCGCTGCTGCCCCCCTTCGCTCCCGAGGAGCCGCCCCTGGAGAACCCGACGATCACCCCGATCCCCGGTGACCTGTGTTACTTCACCTTCACGGACACCCAGCTCGGGACCAAGTCGTACGGATACGAGACCGACGCCAAGCATCAGGGACGGCAGCAGGTCGTCGACCTGGCACTCTTCTACGAGCGGAACAACCTGCTGATCAACGGTGACGCGGGCTGGGTGCCCGGGATCGTCTGGGGCTCGGTGGTCGACGGCCTCGACCGGATGGCCGACGCCTGCCAGGACCTGTGGCGCGCCGGGGCCCTGGGGGAGACCCTCAGCTTCCGCAGGGCGTAGACCTCGGCTTCCGCCGGGCGTAGTTCGCGGCTTCCGCCGGGCGGGGGCCGTCGGTTTCCGCCGGGCGGAGAGCTTCGGCTTTCGCCGGTGGCGGCCCTCGGCTTCCGCTCGGCGTAGCGCACGGACCGGGCCGGGGCGGCTCCGCCCCGGCCCGGCCGCGCGAGTCAGGCGCCTCAGGCCGCCGTGGGGCGCACCGTGCCCGCCAGCCCGGCCTCGAACAGCGCATGCGCCGCCCGCAGCACCAGCGTGTCCGCGTGGCGCGCGCCCACCAGCTGCACCCCGATCGGCAGACCCGCGCCACTGAGGCCGCACGGCACCGACGCCGCGGGCTGCTGGGTCAGGTTGAACGGGTAGGTGAACGGCGTCCAGCCCGTCCACCTGGTGTGCTCCGAGCCCTTGGGCACCTCGACCCCCGCCTCGAACGCGGTGATCGGCAGCGTCGGGGTGACCAGCAGGTCGTACGCGGAGTGGAACCGTCCCATCGCATGGCCGAGGGCCATCCGCACATCCACGGCCGCCAGATAGTCCAGCGCGCTGTACGACGCCCCTTGGGCGCAGATCTCGCGCAGCCCCGGATCCAGCAGCTCCCAGTCCTCCGCCCCCAGCGGCTGCACCACCCGGGCCGCGCCGCTGAACCACAGCGTGTGGAACGCCTCCACCGGATCCTCGAACCCCGGGTCGATCTCCTCGACCACGGCGCCCAGCTCCGCCAGCAGATCCACCGCCCGCCGCACCGCCGCGGCCACCTCCGGGTCGACCACGGCCGCACCGCCGAGCGAGGGGCTGTAGGCCACCCGCAGCCCGTCCACCCCGCCTCCGCCGGGGGCGAGCGCCTCCTGGAAGCCGCCCCCGGAGGGCGCCAGCTGGGACCAGTCGCGCCAGTCCGGACCGGAGATCACATCCATCAGCAGCGCCGCGTCCGCCGCGTCCCGGGTCATCGGCCCCACATGGGCCAGGGTGCCGAAGGCGCTCGCCGGATAGAGCGGAACCCGCCCATAGGTGGGTTTCAGCGCGAAGATGCCGCAGAAGGACGCCGGGATACGGACCGAACCCCCGCCGTCCGTCCCCAGGCTCAGCGGACCCGCGCCCAGCGCGACCGCGGCCGCGCTGCCGCCACTGGAGCCGCCCGCGGTCCGCTGGGGATCGTACGGATTGCCGGTGACCCCGTAGACCGGGCTGTCGGTGACACCCTTCCAGCCGAACTCCGGGGTCGTCGTCTTTCCCACGAACACCGCGCCGTGCTCGCGCAGCCGCGCCACCGAGGGCGCGTCCTCGTCCCACGCCTGGCCCTCGGGCCGTACGGTCCGCGAACCGCGCAGCGTGGGCGCGCCGCGCAGCAGCAGGATGTCCTTCACCGACACCGGAACCCCGTCCACCAGGCCCGCGGGGGTCCCGCGCCGCCACCGCTCGGCGGACTCCTCCGCCTGCCGCAGCGCGCCCTCGGCGTCCACCCGGCTGAAGGCGTTCACCTCCGGCTGTATCTGCTCGATCCGGTGGAGGACGGCACGGGTCGCCTCGACCGGGGAGAGCTCGCCGGAGGCATAGAGCTCGATGAGTTGAACGGCTGTCAGGTTGTGAATGTCCGTCATCCGGCTCTCCGTTCAGGTCCTGCGATCAGTCCACCGGTACGTACCCGAGGCGTTTGTCGACGACGTTGAGCAGTGGCTCGCCCGCGCACCAGCGCTCGTAGTTGTCCTGGAACTGGTCGGCCAGATGGTCGCGCCACCCGACCGTGTCGCCGCTCATATGGGGCGAGATGAACAGCCCCGGCACGTCCCACAGGGGATCGTCCGAGGCCAGCGGCTCGTGTTCGAAGACATCCAGAGCCGCGCCGCCGATCCGGCGGGCCACCAGGGCCGCCGTAAGGTCCTTCTCGACGACCAGGGGGCCGCGGCCGACGTTGATGAACCGGGCGGTGGACTTCATCCGATCGAAGATCGTCCGGTCGAACATGCCGCGGGTGGCGTCGGTGAGCGGCGCCGCGCACACCACCCAGTCGGCCGAGGGAAGCAGCTCGGGCAGCTCGTCGCCGCCGCGCACGCCCGGCCGCGCGGTGCGGCCGACCAGGTCGACCACCACGCCGAGCGAGGCCAGGGTGGAGTCGATCGCCCGGCCGATGGGGCCCGCGCCCACGACCACGGCGCGCGTACCGGCCAGCCGCATCGTCTCCCGGTGCTGCCAGCGGCGCTGCCGCTGCAGCTCCCAGGTGCCGTGGAAGTCCTTGGCCATGGAGATCACCAGGCCGGCCACATACTCGGCGATCGGCTGCTCGAAGACCCCTCGGGCATTGGTCAACACCGTGTCGGACGTGACGAGTTCGGGGCAGAGCAGCCGGTCGACCCCCGCGCTCGCGGTATGGACCCAGGCCGGCCGGTGGCCCTCACCGGGCCAGGCGTCGCGGACCGCGTCGGAGGTGAAGTCCCAGACCAGGAGCACATCCGCGGCAGGGAGTGCCTGGGGGAGCGAATTCTCGTCGCAGACAAGTACCTTCGCCCGGTCGGCCACCCGGTCCAGGTGGACCGGCGGCTGGTCGCCGAAGACGACAACTGTGCTTTCGGACATAGGCGGGAAACCGTTTCGAAACGTGGATGGGTTTGCCTGAAGAAGGAGGGGGCAGGCGCCTCAGTTTGAGGATTGACCACGCTAGGCAGCGGAAACTACCGTCGTCAACAACGGCATCTGTCCCGGCGTCCCCGGCAGTAGGCCGGTCTCTCTCCATCGCAACCTCTGGCCAATGGTCCAGTCCCTCCGTTCCGTATTGGGGCTCGCTTTGGACGTCTCTTTTCTGGGTGGCCCGCAGCCGCAGCGCGGCGTGGGCGTGGTGGCACCGTTCGACTTCGCACTCGATCGTGAACTATGGCGCTGGGTACCCGATGAGGTCTCCCTGCACCTCACCCGTACCCCGTTCGTACCCGTCGAGGTCAGCCTCGACCTGGCCCGGCTCGTGAGCGAACACGAGACCTTGCACGACGCCGTGCAGGCGCTGGCGGCCGTCGCACCGGAAGTGGTGGCGTACGCCTGCACCTCGGGCAGCTTCGTCGGCGGTGTGGCCGGTGAGCGCGCGATGTGCGCGGCCATGTCCCAGGCGGGTGAGATCCCGTCGCTGACCACCTCGGGCGCGCTGCTGGAGGCGCTGCGGGAGATCGGCGCCCGGCGGATCGCGGTGGTGACGCCGTACACCCGGTCGGTCACCGACTCGCTCGAGGAGTATCTCGCCGAGGGCGGGATGACCGTCACCGGACGGGCGTACCTCGGCCTGACCCGGCACATCTGGAAGGTGCCGTACCGCGACGTGGTCGACATGGCCCGGCAGGCGGTGGTCGGGGCGACCGACGCGCTCTTCATCAGCTGCACCAATCTGCCGACCTACGACGTGATTCCGCAGCTGGAGGCGGAGCTGCGGATGCCCGTGCTGTCAGCGAACCAGGTCACGATGTGGGCGGCGCTGCGGGCGATCGGCGCCGAGGCCGTCGGGCCGTACCAGGCGCTGATGGACCCGCTCGCCCGGTCCGGTCCGGCGGGGATGTCGGTGTCGCCGATGAGCCGCCCGCTCCCGGTGACGGATCCCGTCGTCGAATCGGTGATCGAGGCCGTGGAAGCGGTCGAGGCCGCCGTGGACGAGCCGGAGGCGGCGCTGGCCGGGGCGGCGTCGCCCGGGCTGGACGGCGATCCGGCCGACGGGCTCGACCCGGGCTTCGGAACCGGTCTCGGCGAGGGGCCCTACCTCGACGATTCGGGCGGCCCGTCGTCGGTGTGACGGCCGGTCCGTCGCCGGTGTGGCGGCCGGTCCGTCGCCGGTGTGGCGGGCCGGTCTGCCGACAGACCGAGGGGCCGATCCGTCGCCGGTGTGGCGGGCAGGTCTGTCGCCGGTGCGGAGGCAGGCCCGTCACCTGCGCGAGGGGAGTTGTCCGGCGGGTGGGAACCCGCCGGGCCTTCGCGGTGTAGGAGAAGTAAGAGCAGTGCAGGGGCGGCGCTCGCGGGGGCCGCCAGTAAGGAGGCAGTCATGGTGGACTCGACGCGCCCGGCCCCGGACACGGTCGGCTTTCTCTACCCCGGATACTCCGCCGAGGACGAATACCCCCGCCTGGAAGGCATGCTCGGCGGCGACAGCGGCGATGTCCGGCTTCCCCTCGTCCATACCGACATCGGGGAGGACGCCCACCGGGTGGACGCCCTGCTGGAGATGGGTTCCGCGGCCCGCCTCGCGGCCGGGGTCGCCGAGCTCGCCGAGCGCGGGGCCCGGGCCGTGGTCTGGGCCTGCACCAGCGCCAGCTTCGTCTTCGGCTGGGAGGGCGCCCATGAGCAGGTGCGCGAGCTGGGCGAGACGGCTGGATTGCCCGCCTCCAGCACCTCCTTCGCCTTCGCCCACGCGGTGCAGGCGCTCGGCGCCGAGCGGGTGGCCATCGCCGCCACCTATCCGGAGGATGTCGCCGACTACTTCAGGGCATTTTTGAAGGCGGCGGGCGCCGAGGTGGTCTCGATGCGCGGCAGCGGGATCATCACGGCCGCGGAGGTCGGCACCTGGGGCCGGGAAGAGGTGCTGGAGCTGGCCCGCGCCGGTGACCACCCCGAGGCCCAGGCGGTGCTCCTTCCGGACACCGCCCTGCACACCGCCGCCTGGATTCCGGATCTGGAGGCGGAGCTGGGCAAGCCGGTGCTCACGGCCAACCAGGTCACGGTCTGGGAGGGGCTGCGGCTGCTGGGCCGCGATCCGGTCCATGACCGGCTGGGCACGCTCTTCGCCCGGAGCGGCGGATAGCGGCGGCCGGCCCGGCCGAGGAGGGGCACGGCACGGTGGCCGAGGGGCTGGTGACGGGGAGCTGAATCCCCACGGAATTCCATGGCGCTCTTTCGCCATCAGGGCATTCCGCTTATCGGACTGCGCCTAGCATGCAGCCGTGCGTCGCCAACATCTCTCCCCGGTCCCGCCGGCTCGTTATCTGCTGGTCGCCGGTGCGGTGACAGTGGCCGCGGCCGTCGGAATCGGCGTGCTGGCGGTCGGCGGGGACTCCCCGGACGGCCCTGGTGCGAACCCCTCCGCGAGCGGAAGCGTGCCCGCGAAGGCATCGGACGGGCTCCGGCACACCTCCGTCGAGGTGTCCGAGGGCGGCTGCGGCCGTGGCTGGACCGCCCCCACCCGTGGCAAGCAGGTCTTCGATCTGCGGAACACCTCCAGCAGACCGGCCGAGGTCTATCTCACCGATCCGGCGAACGGCGCCGTCTACGGAGAGGTGGAGGGCCTGGGCCCCGGCACCAGCAGACCGCTGAGCGTCACGCTCGGCGGCGGCTCCTACGCCTTCGTCTGCCTGCCCGACGACGTGGACGCGGTCACCGGACCCACCGTCACCGTCCCCGGACCGGCGCGGGGCGGTGGACCGGCCGCGGTTCCGGTCGGCCAGCAGGATCTGATTCCGCCGACCATCGCCTACCAGAAGTGGGTGACGGGCCGGATGGACGAGCTGGTGCGGCGCACGGACGCGCTGCGCTCGGCCATCCGCTGCGGTGATCTGGCCACGGCCCGTGCGGCCTGGCTGCCCGCCCATCTGGTGTACGAGCGGATGGGCGCCGCCTATGGTGCCTTCGGCGACGCCGACGGGGCCATCAACGGCACCACGGCGGGGCTGTCCGGCGGGGTCCATGACCCGGACTTCACCGGATTCCACCGCCTCGAGTACGGCCTGTGGCACGGCCAGTCCGCCAGCTCCCTGCGCCCGGTCGCCGACCGGCTCGTCAAGGACGTCCGAGGGCTGCGGGACGACTGGCCGCAGGAGCGGATGGACCCGGCCGACCTGGGCCTGCGGGCGCACGAAATCATGGAGAACACCGTGCAGTTCGAGCTGACCGGCCGCACCGACTACGGCAGCGGCACCAATCTGGCCACCGCGCGGGCCAACCTCGACGGCACCCGAGCCGTGCTGACCCGGCTGGAGCCGCTGCTGAAGCCCCGTGCCCCGTGGCTGCCCGAGCTGAAGAGCGATCTGGACCGCACCGAGCGGACCCTGGAGCGCTCGCACCACGGGGGCCGCTGGACCCCGCTGGACCGGCTGAGCCGCACCGGCCGCCAGCGGCTCAACGCGGACGCGGGCGCGCTGGTGGAGCGGCTGGCGCAGGTGGCGGCGCTGATGGATGTGCGGAGGACCCGGTGAGCGAGGTGCTGCGCAGGGGTCTTCTGCTGGGCGCGGCCGCGGGCACGGTCGGCGCCGTGGCGGGTTTGGCCGGGGGCACGGCGGCCGCGAAGGAGGAGGGGCGGGAGAAGAAGCCCACCCGCGTCCCCTTCCACGGCGCCCATCAGGCCGGCATCCTCACCCCGCCCCAGCGGGCCACCGCGCTCATCGCCTTCGACGCCATGGCCGAGGGGCGCAAGGAGCTGGCCGACGCCTTCCGGACGCTCACCGAGCGGTGCCGCTTCCTCACCACCGGAGGCACCCCCGACCCGGTCGGGATCACCGCGCCGCCCGCCGACTCCGGCACCCTGGGTTCCCAGGTGGCCGCCGACCGGCTGACCGCGACGGTCGGCGTGGGCGCCTCGCTCTTCGACGAGCGGTACGGGCTGCGGGGCCGCAGGCCCCGGCGGCTGACCGCGATGCGGTCCTTCCCCGACGACGATCTCGACCCCGACTGGTGCCATGGCGATCTGAGTCTCCAGCTGTGCGCCGACAGCACGGACGCGGTGCTGCACGCGCTGCGCGACATCGCCCGCCACACCCGGGGCGCGCTGCAGATCCGCTGGCGCGTCGACGGCTTCGTCAGCCCGCCGCGCCCGTCCGGCACCCCGCGCAACCACATGGGGTTCAAGGACGGCACCGCCAATCCGGACACCGATGACGCCCGTGCGATGGACCGTCTGGTGTGGGTGGGCGCCCACTCCGCGGAGCCGGCCTGGACGACCGGCGGCAGCTATCAGGTGGTCCGGCTGATCCGGATGCTGGTGGAGTTCTGGGACCGGGTGTCGATCAGCGAGCAGGAGCGCATGGTCGGCCGCAACCGGGACTCGGGCGCCCCGCTGGACGGTCAGCACGAGTTCGACACCCCGCGCTACGCACAGGACCCCAAGGGCGACATCATCCCGCTGGACAGCCATATCCGGATGGCCAATCCGCGCACCGCCCGGACCGAGGACCAGCGCATACTCCGCCGTGCCTACAACTACGACCGCGGCATGGACGCCAACGGCAACTTGGACATGGGGCTGCTGTTCTGCTGCTATCAGCAGGATCTCGTGCGTCAGTTCGAGACTGTGCAGAAGCGCCTGGCGGGGGAGCCGCTGGTGGACTACGTCACCCCCTTCGGCGGCGGCTATTTCTTCGCGCTCCCCGGTGTGAGGGACCGCTCCGACTGGCTGGGACGGACCCTTCTGTCCTGACACCGCCCCACCATCCGGTCAAGAACACCTCAAGAGTTCCTTGGATTCTCCTGACCCTCTATTCACTCGGCCGCCTCCATGGATTCCATCGGAGAGTCCTGCCCGCGGCACAGGATCAGACGCAGGCGTGACTCGTGAATCATGTGGAGGCATGGGAATGGGCGGCACGGCAGGATCCGAAGGCGGCCGACGGCGTGGCCGGGTAGCGCGCTGGGGTGCCCTGGCCGGCGCCGCGGCCCTGGCGACCGTGGGCGGGGTGGCCCCCGCATGGGCCGCACCCTCGAAGGGCCGCGACACCGCGACCCCGGTGAAGCATGTGGTGGTGATCTTCGACGAGAACATCTCGTTCGACCACTACTTCGGCACGTATCCGAAGGCGGCCAACACGGACGGCACGAAGTTCACGCCGTCCACGCACACGCCCAAGAACATCGACACCCTGGCGCACGCCGGGCTGCTGGAGAAGAACCCCAATCTCTACCAGCCCAAGCGGCTGCGCAGTGACCAGGCCATGACCTGCGACCAGAACCACTCCTACGGCCCCGAGCAGTACGCGGCCAATGGTGGCAAGGCCGATAAGTTCGTGGAGAACACCGAGGTCAGCAAGTGCACCGGGCTGTTCGGCGAGCCCGGTCTGGTGATGGACTACTTCGACGGCAACACCGTCACCGGCCTGTGGAACTACGCCCAGCACTACGCGATGAGCGACCGCTCCTTCAGCTCGGCCTATGGCCCCTCCACCCCCGGAGCGCTGGAGCTGGTCTCGGGCCAGACCCATGGGGTGATCTCCACCGACCCCAAGTCCTCCACCGAGAATCCGAAGCAGACCGACAAGCCGGACGCGTACACGGTGGCCTCGCCGGACGCCAAGGGCGTCGGCACGATGATCAACGACCCGGACCCGGCCTTCGACGACTGCTCCAACAAGGACCACACCAGTGGCAACGCCCTGGCCCTGATGAAGGGTCGGAACGTTGGCGATCTGCTCACCGCCAAGGGTGTGAGCTGGGGCTGGTTCCAGGGCGGCTTCCGCCCCAGCACCGCCTGGGACGGTGAGCAGGACCACTACGCCAAGTGCTCCGGCACCACCCACAAGAACGTCGGCGGCGCGGCCTCGGTGGACTACAGCCCGCACCATGCGCCGTTCCAGTACTACAAGTCCACGGCCAACCCGCATCACCTCCCGCCGAAGAACGTCCAGGAGATCGGGCACAGCGGCCGGGCCAACCACAACTACGACCTCACCGACTTCGACGCGGCGCTCAAGACGGGCCATCTGCCGTCCGTCAGCTTCCTGAAGGCCGCCCAGTACCAGGACGGCCACGCCGGCTACTCCGACCCGGTCGATGAGCAGCACTTCCTGGTCAAGCAGATCAACGCGATCCAGAAGTCGCCGCAGTGGAAGGACACCGCGATCGTCGTCGCGTACGACGACAGCGACGGCTGGTACGACCACGCCTACGCCAAGCCCCGCAACGGGTCGACCGACAAGACCACGGGTTCGGGCGGCAAGGCGACCGACAGCCCCGCCTGCCAGTCTGCCCCGAAGCCCGCGGGCGGCTACCAGGACCGCTGTGGCCCCGGCCCCCGGCAGCCGCTGCTGGTGATCTCGCCCTTCAGCAAGTCCGACAAGGTCGACCACACCCAGACCGAGCAGACCTCGATCACCCGCTTCATCGAGGACAACTGGCACACCGGCCGGATCGGTGACGCCTCCTTCGACCGCCGGGCGAACACCCTCTCCGGGCTCTTCGACTTCCGTCACCCCAACAACACCCAGGTGCTGCTGAAGTCCGACGGCTCGGTCGCGTCGGTGCACAAGGCCGGTCACTACACGACCTCCGCCCTGGCAGACCACGCCCCGATCGTGAACGCCGCGGCCGCCAACGCCCTGACCACCCGGCGTCTCGCCGATGACCGGGGCGCCTCCGTCGCTCTGCCCATCGGCCTCACGGCGGGTGTGCTGGTGCTCGGCGGCGCCGGTACGGCGCTGGCCCTCCACCGTCGCCGTACCGTGCGGACCGCGGGCTAGGCCCGTCCGCGCGAGCACGGCACACCGCCGTCGGGTCCGCCGCCACACCTCCTCCCCAGGTGGCGGCGGACCCGGCCGTATATCGGCGGCGGATCCGGCCGTATGCCGTAGGGCGGGACGGCCGAGGCGGGGGAGGAGCGGCGGGGAATAAAGCGGAGCCTTTCTCCGGTTGAATGCGGACGGTAGACGCAGAGGCGTACCGAGGCAGACGTACGCGCACCGCAGTGCGACCAGGGAGGCGGGCCACCGTGGCCGATGAGCAGGACCGGCGAGACGACCAGCACGACCCCATCCGGGCCCGGGCCCTCGGCAGCGCACCGGTGCCCCTGTCGGTGCTGGACCTCGCGACCGTCGGCAGCGGGGTGACGGCCGCCGAGGCGCTGCGGACCACCACCGAGCTCGCCCGGCTCACCGAGCGCCGGGGCTTCCACCGCTTCTGGGTCGCCGAGCACCACTCCATGCCCGGGGTCGCCAGCACCTCCCCGGCGGTGATCCTCGCCCACCTCGCCGCGCACACCGAGCGGATCCGGCTGGGCTCGGGCGGGGTGATGCTCCCCAACCACGCCCCGCTGGTCATCGCCGAGCAGTTCGGCACTCTGGAGGCGCTCGCCCCCGGCCGGGTGGACCTCGGCCTCGGCCGCGCGCCCGGCACCGACGGGGCCACGGCCGCCGCCCTGCGCCGCACCGAACGGCTGCGCGAGGGCGCCGACGACTTCCCCCAGCAGCTCGCCGAGCTGACCCGCTTCCTGGACGACGACTTCCCCGACGGCCACCGTTACGCCCGTATCCACGCGGTGCCGGGACCGGTGCAGGGCACCGTGCCCGGCGGGGTCCAGTCCGCCGACCGGCCCTCGATCTGGCTGCTGGGCTCCAGCGGATTCAGCGCCCGGCTCGCCGGGATGCTCGGCCTGCCGTTCTCCTTCGCCCATCACTTCTCCGCGGCCAACACGGTCCCCGCGCTCGACCTCTACCGCGAGACCTTCCGGCCGTCCGCCGCGCTGGACCGGCCGTACGCCTCGATCGGCGTCTCGGCCTTCGCCGCCGAGGACGAGAAGGAGGCCCACCGGCAGGTGCTCACCGGTGCCCTGGCCATGATCCGGCTGCGCACCGGACGCCCCGGCCTGGTGCCGACGCCCGAGGAGGCCGAGGCGTACGAGTTCAACGAGATCGAGCGCGATTTCATCAACAGCTGGCTCGCCAACGTCGAGTACGGCACTCCGGACCAGGTCCGCGAGGGGCTCGACGGGCTGATCAAGCGCACCGGAGTGGACGAAATAAAGATCACGGCCAATGCGCACGGCCGTGACGCCCGTCTGCGCTCGTACGAGCTGATCGCGGATGCCTACGATCTCCCGACGGCGCAGACGGAGGGCTAGCCCTCACCGGCCTAGCCCTGCCCGGCGTAGCCCTCACCGGACGCCGGGCAGGTGATCATCGTCTGTATGCGGTCCGGCGGCACCGGACGGGAGTAGAACCACCCCTGTCCGGTATCGCAGCCGATCCGCCTCAGCCGCTCCGCCTGCTCGGCGCTCTCCACGCATTCGGCCGTCACGGTCAGGCCCAGCCGGTGCGCGAGCTGTACCAGCGCCTCGACGATGGTCTCGTCGGCCGGATTCGGATGCTCCTCGGCCCGGAACCCCTGGACGAACGAGCCGTCCAGCTTGAGCGTGGAGACCGGCAGCCGGCTGAGATAGGCGAGATTGGAGTAGCCCGTCCCGAAGTCGTCGATCGCGATGGGCACCCCCATATCGCTGAGCCGCTGCAGCGCCTGCAGCGGACGCCCCGTCGACCCCATCACCGCCGACTCGGTCAGCTCCAGTTGCAGCAGATGCGGCGGCAGCCCGGTCTCCGCCAGGATCGTGCCGACATCGGCGACCAGGTCGGAGTCCCACACCTGGCGGACCGCCACGTTGACGCTGACCACCAGCGGATGGGTCGGATTGGCCAGCTGCCAGGCGCGGGCCTGGAGGCAGGCGGTGCGCAGCACCCACCGGCCCAGCGGCACGATCGCGCCGTTCTCCTCGGCCAGCGGGATGAACCGGTTCGGCGACAGCCGTCCGAACTGCGGATGGTCCCAGCGCACCAGCGCCTCCACCCCCCGGACGACCCCGTCTCCCAGCCCCACCAGCGGCTGGTAGTCGAGCACGAACTCGTCCCGCTCGACCGCCGGGCGCAGGGTGCTGGACAGCGCCTGCCGGGTCATCCGATGGGCGTTGCGCTCCGGGTCGAAGAGCGTCCAGCGCGCCTTGCCGTCCTCCTTCGCCCAGTACAGCGTGGTGTCCGCGGCCTGCATCAGCCAGGTGGTGTGGGTGCCGGCCGCGGGCCGCTCCACCACGCCGATACTCGCGGACACCGACAGCCGCTGCCCGCCCACCTCGAACGGTTCCTGCAGGGCGGCCAGCAGCGTCCGGGCGAGGTCGCACAACTGCTCGGTGCCGGTGGAGTTGCGGACCAGCAGGGCGAACTCGTCCCCGCCGAGTCGCGCCACCAGATGGCCGCCGGGCGCGGCGCATTCGGTGAGCCGCTGGGCGACCGCGCCGAGCAGCCGGTCGCCGACCCGGTGGCCCAGGGTGTCGTTGACCGCCTTGAAACCGTCCAGGTCGAGATAGCAGAGCCCGATCCGGCCGGTGCCCCCGTGGTCGTAGGTGGCCGCCTCCAGCGCCGAGGTCATCCGCTCGAAGAACAGGCTGCGGTTGGGCAGCCGGGTGACCGGATCGTGCATCTGCAGATGGCGCAGCCGCCCCTGGAGATCCCGCTGGTCGCTGATGTCGGCCATCGACAGCAGCAGACTGCAGCTGTCCGGCGCGGGCTCGATGGTGACCTCGGCCCACAGGGCATGGCCGTCGGCGCGCAGCAGGCGCCGGGTGCGGCGCAGCCGCGCGAGACGGCCGCCCAGCACGTCCCGGTACTCCTTCCAGGTGCGCGGATCCTCGCGCAGATTGGCCAGATCCGCCGCGCTGCGGGTGGTCAGCACGGCCGGATCGGTGCCGAGCAGGGCGCCGAGCGCGGGGTTGGCGTCGCGCACTCTGCCCTCGCGGTCGACGACGGCCATGGCGAGGCGCGCCACATTGAAGGCGGCGCGGTAGTCGCCGGGCGCGGGGCCCGGGGCCGGGCCGGCGCCCGGGGGCGCGCCTGGCGCCGAGGGCGCCCCCGGCGCTGGGGGCGCGTCCGTGGGCGACGGCGCGCCGATGGCCGGGCGAGGTGCGCCGGCGTCCTCCGCAACGGGGAGGACGCTGGGGGCAGCATCACGCTCTGTGATCGTCGGCAGCGTCGCGCCCAGGGCGCGGCCCTGCCCGTCAGGGATTCCGCTCACCGCTCGCTCCCGCGTGGCGTTCGTTGTGTCCAGGTTGTTCGTACGCATCTTGTTGTCTCACACCGGGTGCCGGGCAGACCGTAATTTCCTGCCTGAAGGGGGATTCCCCGCTGGACGTGTGCCGATCATAGGGGCTCGTACTCCGGGCGTTCCATCGACGTCATCGCGCTCACCGCCGCCTTGACAATGTGTTTGGTCGTATCTGTTCGACTCTGCGCGGGCCAACAGTCGCTCTGACCGATTGTGACCGTCTGTTACGTACCCGGATCGCGGCCTCTTCACTCGACCAGCCCATGCCAACAGGGCGTACCCCGCCAATTCACCTCAGGGTGGAGTGGGTGTTCGGACTACGCCCGGGAGGTCGACATGGTGCGTCCTCAGGTACCCGAGGGGGTGCACCGGCAGCCTCGGTTGCGTCGGACCGGGGCCCTGCTGACCTCGTTGAGCGCGCTCATCGCGACCACCGTGGTGGCGGGCCCCGCTGTCGCGGCCGGCCCCGGCGGACCCTGTGACCTGGAACGTACCGACGCCCACCACTCGGAGGGCCTGGACACCTGGAACTCCCGCTATCCGCGCCCGGTGCGCCGATTGGACGCGGCGATGGTCTTCCTGTCGTTCCCGGACGCCAAGCCCAGAGTAACCCCGGCCCGGCTGGCCGCCGACCATGTCCCCGCGACCCCCGACTTCTTCAAGCGGGCGTCCTACGGGAAGTTCGCGCTGCGGGTGCATCCGCTGCGGCGCTGGCTCACCATGCCCCAGCGCTCCACCGCGTACGCCATACAGCGCGACTGGAACGCCAAGAGCCGCGCCGCGTATCTGCGCGACGCCATCGCGTCCGCCGATCCGCACCTCGACTTCGGCCGCTATGACCTCGTCTATCTGGTCGCCGACCCCGACGCGCCCGGCGTGGACGCCGACGCGACGAAAGTGGTCAACTTCGAAAAGCCACTGCGCGCCGACGGTGTTGATCTGCGCCGCCTGGTGACTGTTTTCGAACACCATCCGCCGGACCGCAATGTCCTGGCCCATGAGACCGGCCATGTCTTCGACCTGCCCGACCTCTACCACCGGCCGAAGGACACCGACGCCAGCGCCGAATGGGACACCTACGTCGGCGACTGGGACCTGATGGGAAGCCAGTTCGGCATGGCACCCGATCCGTTCGGCTGGCACAAGTGGAAGCTGGGCTGGCTCGGCGCGCGCCAGGTGGCCTGCGACCGCGCCGTCGGTCCGCGCCGTTACACCCTCCACCCCCTCGCCGCCCCCATGGGGCGGGGCAGGCACGGCGCCGACACCCGCACCCGGCTGGTCGTGGTCCGCACCGGACCCACCACCGCACTGGCCATCGAGGCGCGCGGCGGCCGCGGCAACGACGCGGGCACCTGCACCGAGGGCGTGCTGGTCTACCGCGTCCACAACGACAAGGCGTCGGGCGACGGCCCCGTCCAGGTGCTGGACGGCCACCCGGCCACCTCCGCCTGCTGGAACGAGTCGGTCTACCCCGAACTCGCCGATGCCCCGCTCGGCGTCGGCGACAGCCTGTCGGTCAAGGAGGACTCCGTACGGATCAGGGTGGCCGGCCGGGCCGCCGACGGGGGCTGGACCGTCCGGGTCAACCGCCGGGCGCGGTGATGACGGGGCAGCGCCGGTCTTCTACGACCGCTTGGGCGGCTGGCTGCCCCGCCGCCACACCCCCGGGCTGATCGAGCAGGTGCCGCATCCGCTGCTGCTGGTGCGCCCCGGCACCGTGCGCGGGGCGGGAACCGCCAAGGTGCGGCGCGCCCTGCTGCGCGAGCGCTCTCTGCGGGGTGAAGTACGCGCCCGGCAGGCGGAGTTCGGGCCGGTGGTGGGTGAACCCTGCCGGGGTGGTGCGGCATGACAAGGGGGCGCGCGGTCGCGCTCGCGCAACGAGATATGCGTTCGACGGGCGCATTTGCCCGCGAATCTATGGAAGGGCCGGGAGAGCGGGGGAATAATCGGCACGCGGGGTGATGACGGGGCGGGGAAAGCAGGGGGCGGGATGGTCAGGGTGTTGATCGCGGAAGACATGCATATGTTGCGCAAGGCCCTGGTCGCCCTGCTGGAATTCGAACCGGACATCGAGGTGGTGGCCGAATTCTCCAACGGCGCCGATATCCTGCCGCGCGCCCGCGAACTCCGCCCGGATGTCGCGGTCCTCGACATCGATCTGCCGGGTACGGACGGGCTCACCGCCGCGGCCGAGTTGAGCACCGCCGTTCCCGAATGCCGCACCATGATGCTCACCAGCCTCGGCCGCCCCGGAAATCTGCGCCGGGCGCTGGCCGCCCATGTCTCCGGCTTTCTGCTCAAGGACAGCAGCCCGGACAAGCTGAGCGACGCCATCCGCGCCGTCGCCCGGGGCGAGCGGGTGATCGATCCACAGTTGGCGCTGGCCGCCCTGGACGACGGTCCGCAGCCGCTGACCCCGCGTGAGCTGGAGGTCCTGCGGTTCGCCGCGAAGGGGGAGGAGTCCGCGCAGATCGCGGCCAAGCTGTTTCTGTCGGTGGGCACGGTGCGCAACTATCTGACGTCCGCCGTGACCAAGCTGGACGCCCGTAACCGGGTCGACGCCATCCGGATCGCCCGCGAGGCGGGCTGGCTGTAGACCGCGTCGGGTCCTCGCGCCCGTCCCGCCGTCAGGTCCGCCGTCCTCAAGACCGTTACGCCGTCACGGTCGGCCCCGGGCCGTACTCCTCCTTCGAGTCCTTCGAGTCCTTCGAGTCCTTCGATTCCTTCGAGCCGCGCTCCCGGCCGCTTCGCGGCGGCGCGTCCACGGACACATCCAGCTCCGCCCGTAACTCGAAACAGCCGTCCGACCGCACGCCCGCGCGCAGCCGCCCGCCGAGGTTCTCCACCCGGACCCGGAGGTTGCCGATTCCGCTGCCGCCGTCCGTGCTGTCGGCGCGCAGGATGGTGGACGGCCTGCCGACCCCGTCGTTGACGAGGGTCAGCCACACCTGGCGCCCGCTGCGCCGCGCCTCGATCGCGCAGTGGTCGGCCTTGCTGTGGCGCAGCACATTGGTCAGTCCCTCGCGCAACACGCTCGCCAGCACCGTGTCCACCACCTCCGGCAGCGGTCCGCAGTCGATCTCGGACGTGGCGCTGATGCCCGCCGCGGCCAGCATCGAGCGGGCCGTCGCCGACTCCGCCGACAGCGACATCTTGCGGTAGCCGCTGGCCACGGCCCGGACATCGGCCAGGGCCTGACGGGAGGTCTGCAGGATCTCCGAAAGCTCCTGCTGGGCCCGGGAGTTCTGCCGCGGCACCAGCCGGTGCACCAGCTCGCATTTGAGGGTGATCGTGGACAGGCTGTACCCGAGCAGATCGTGCACATCCCGGGAGAACCGCAGCCGCTCCTGGGCGACCGCCAGCCGGGCCAGCTCCGCCCGGGACCGGGACACCTCGGCGACCAGCCCGGACAGCCGCGAGAGCCCGAAGACCACCAGCCCGGTCAGCGCGGTGGAAACCGAGGTGTACGCGACCTGGCCCCAGCCGAAGCCCACCTGGAACAGCAGCACATCCGTGCACAGCAGGATGGCCGCGAACGCGGGCCACGCCAGCGCCGGTGCCAGCACCAGCAGCGAGGAACCGGCCAGAAAGCCCGGCATGCCCAGCCAGGCGTGCTTGAAGACCGCGAAGGGGGCGAAGGTCAGCACCGTCTGGAGCGCCAGCGTCCGGCGCCGTGCGCCGCTGAGCCGGGGCGCGAGGCCGGGGAAGGAGTGCAGCATCTGGAGGCAGAGCAGCATGGTCATCGGCAGCAGCGCCAGCCCGAGCATCGCCGCGTCGATCGTCCTGCCCGAACGATTGCCGTCGACCACATAGGTGACGGCCACGGCGAAGTAGCCCACCAGCACCAGGACCGTGATGACGACGGCCAGGCGCGGCGCCAGATTGTCGTGGTGGCGCGGTGGGTGGTTCCCGGCATCGTCGGGCAAGAGGCTCCCCTGCACTCGTCCTCCGGATGGTCGGGCCGGATTGGGCGGCTTGCCCGAGAGTATCCGATCTTTACTCGGGGTGGAGAGGCCGCGTGGAAGCTCATGGTGTACGCAGAGTTACGCGTTATCACGTGGGATCACAGGAAAAACGGAATCGGGTTGAGATCCGCATAGGGCGTGGGCCCCGGCAGCCGTCCGAGCGCGACCGGGACGTCGAAGAGCCGGCCGGGCGCGAACCGGGCCCAGTGCGGGCGCATTCCGGGCACCAGCACCTTGGCCACCGGCAGCCCCACATCCGGCCGGGTCTGGTCCAGCACCAGCAACTCCATCCCGCGCTGCCGCACCAACTCCCCTACGGAGGCCAGTGCGCCGCCCTCGGGGGGCCTGGATATCCCCCGGGGCGGTACGGCGCCCGGATCGGGCGTCAGGTAGGGGTGGTCGGCCAGGGTCGCGGTACGGAACCAGCGCAGCGCCTCGGGCTCGGCGCTGCCGTAGCCCCCGCCGTCGGCGCGGGCCTCGACCACGGCCGGGAGCATCTGGTTCAGCTCGGCAAGGGCATGGCACAGCGCGGTGTGCCGGTCGAAGTGGGCGCCGAAGCCGAGGGTGATGTCCTCGGCGGGCTTGTCGAGGCGCCGGGAGAGCGCGCCGACCACCGGGATGCCGAAGTCCGTGGTGAGGTCCAGGGCCCACACCTCGCGCCGCAATCCCCGGTGGACGGCGCGCACTTCGGCCAGCCACGGGTCGTCGAAGGCGTCCAGGGCCACGGCGGGCTGCCGGGTGCGGTTGTACCACCACAGGGCGACCGCGTCCCGCTCCACCAGCTCCAGGAAGCCCCGTACGACCGCGTCGGCCAGCGTGCCGCCCGCCGCCGCGCCGTTGGAGTCCGCACGGCAGCAGCGGTGGCGCGGGGGCTGCGGGGCGCCGTAGTACAGCAGCGCGGTGGGCAGCAGCCGGTGGCGCTCGGCGGTGAGTGACCACACCGGGGTCCAGTCCAGCTCCGCGCCCTCGTCGAACGGGTCGTGGATCCGGTGGCGCGCGGGGAGGACGGCGTCGCGGAACTGGCGCGGGTCGAAGAGCTCGACGGTGTCCGGGTGCACCGCGTCGTCCGGGTGCAGATCGCGGTAGCAAGCGCGCTGCCGGGGCTCGTCCCCCTGGAAATGACCGCTGTAGTGCTCCAGGGCCTCGCACAGCGCGCTCGCCCGCGCCTGTTCGGCGGTGCGGCCCTTACCGTGGGCGGCCGCCCGCAGTCCGGCCCTTACGGCGTCCAGGCCGCTCCGGGGGCCCGCTCCCGCGTACGAAGGGTGGCGGGCGTGGAAGCAGTTGAGGACGGCGGGGCCGCGCGGATCGCGCCGGATCTCGGTGACCAGCCCGGTGACCGGGTCCACCAGATGTCCGTAGCGCTCCATGATCCGGCGCGGGGAGGTGTCGGTGCCGGTCTCGGTCAGCGGCTCCCGTGGCGACGGCAGCGCCAGGGGCGCCCGTATCCGGGCCGCGACCAGCGCCGGATCGCCGCAGCCGGGGCACTGCGGGCGGCGGGAGAGCGGATGGCGGTCCACGGTGGCGGTGAGGCTGTCCAGGGTGCGCAGCTCCCGCTGGCCCGGATGCCGGTGCCCGGCCAGCCACTTGGCGGCCTCCAGGGCGGCGAGCTGGAGCGCGGCGGCGCGGCTCGCGGGCAGGGAGGCGGGCGGGCGCGGTACCGGTCCGGGGCGGCCGAGCCGGCGCTGGAGATACGCCTCGGCCTGCCGTCCGCGCCACAGCCGGTCGGCCAGACAGACCCAGCACGGGTCGTCGGGGGCGCCGAGGAACGGGCCCAGCCACGCCTGGGTGCCCACCGGTTTGACGGGCAGCCAGCGACGGCCGGCGGCGCGGTGCGCGGCGTCCACGGCGGCGAGCCGCGGATCGAGGTAGTCATCGCACACCACAAGGGTGAGTTCTGCGTCGTCATGTTGACGGAGAGCGAGTTGACATATCTCTCGTCGAAGGCTAAAGGCCCCGGAAGTCGTCGGATCGCCGTCCGCCGCCTCGCCGTCCGTCGCCTTCCCGTCCACGGCCCTCAGGTCCACGGTTCTCAGGTCCGCGATGCTCAGCCCCGCGGCGCGCAGCGCCCGGACCACCTCGCCAGGGTCGGCCGAGCCGAGGACCAGCGGGGCCACGGCGGGCCGGGTGGGCTGGGACGCGGGGGCCGGGGCGGAGCCGCCCGCGGTGTGCAGCCCGGCCAGCTCCCAGTACGCCTCCTCGGGGGTCCAGGCGTGGTCCCGCTCGGAGACCAGCCCGGCCGCGCGGAGGCGGGCGATCACGCGCTCGGCCTGCCCGGCCGGGACCGCGCCGGGCGGCCCCGCGGCGCCGGCGGGCGCGGCGGCCTCGGTGAGGATGTGGGCGAGGTCCCGCGACCCGTCGAGCAGCGGCGCGAGCGCGGCGATGGCCCGCCCGTGCAGCGCCGTGACCCCGTGCTCGGAGACGAGATACACGGCCTCGCCCGGCACCGGCTCGACCCGCAGATGTGGTGTGAAGCCCAGTTCGCCGGTCATCGGCCGGTCATTCGGCGCCGACGGTGCAGATGCAGATGGCGGGCGCGCCGATGGGCCAGGCGGCGTCGGAGAGGTCCTCGATGACCAGGTCGTCGTCCTCGGCGGGCGGCTGAACTGCCCCGGCGGCGGTTCCGGCGGCCCCGGCGCGCTGGGCGATCCTGGCGCGCTCGGTGATCTCGACGACCCCGGTGACCCGGGTGACCTCGGTGTTCTCGGCGGAATGAGCCAGGACGGCGGGGCTCGTGGACTCATGTGGGACGGGCGTATCGGTCATCGCGGACTCTCTCATCGCCAGGGTGTGAATTTGTCATGGTGCGGCGCTCTGGAACTCATATCGAGCTCGTTACTCCGGCACTGGCCGCACAGGTCGCCCACAAGCGAGGCTCGTAAATGCCTCGGTGGCAGGCCGCGCGGCCAGGAGGCACTTGACGGACCGTTGACGGAGGTACACGACCATGGACATCAAGGTGTTGGGGCCGCTGAGCGTCGAGGCGTGCGGTCAGTCGATCGTGCCCAGCGCGGGCAAGCCGCGCCAGATCCTTGCACTGCTTTCCGTCTACGCCAACCAGATGCTGCCGGTGCCCACCCTTATGGAGGAAATCTGGGGCACGCAGATGCCGCGCAGCGCGCTGACCACTTTGCAGACCTACATCCTGCAGTTGCGCCGCAGGCTGGCCACGGCCTATGGCCCGCAGGCCCCGCAGGCTTCCAAGGACGTCCTGGCCACGCGCTACGGCGGATATGTGCTGGAGGCCCAGCCGGGCGCGGTGGACATCCATGAGTACGACCGGTTGGTGGCCGCGGGGCGGGACGCGCTGGACGCCGGCGACGATGTCCAGGCGTCCCTGCTGCTGCGCGAGGCGCTGGCCGTCTGGCGCGGCCCCGCGCTGGTGGATGTGAAGGTCGGGCCGGTCCTGGAGATCGAGCTGGCCCGTCTGGAGGAGAGCCGGCTCGGCGTCCTGGAGCGCCGTATCGAGGCCGATCTACGGCTGGGCCGCCATGCCGAGCTGCTCACGGAGCTCACCGAGCTGACCGCTCGTCATCCGCTGCACGAGGGGCTGCACGCCCAGTGCATGGCCGCTCTCTACCGCGCGGGCCGCCCCTGGCAGGCGCTGGAGGTCTACCAGGGGCTGCGCGCCAGACTGGTCGAGGACCTCGGGCTGGAGCCGTCGCCGCGGCTGCAGAAGCTCCAGCAGGCGGTGCTCGCCTCCGACCCGGCGCTCGATCTGGACCTGGACGGCCACTGGCGCCGCCCGGTGCTCGACCTGTTCGCCGCATAGACCAACGGCCGGCAGTCCACAGCCGATAGCCCCACAGTCCCGAGCCGATAGCCCCACAGTCCCGACACCGTCCCTCGTCCGGAGCCCCGTAAGGTCCCCGACCAGCCGTCCCCGACCAGCCGTCCCCGTCCGGCGAACCATCCCCCCAAGAACGCCCGGCGCCGCCCTTCAGCCGGGCTTGCTACGGCTCCGCTGCCCGATCCCCCCGCGCGGGCAAGCGGAGCCGTAGTGCGTCCAGGGGAGGTCACAGGCGCCCGATGCCCCATTCCCTGGAGCTCGACCAGCAGGAGGCGCGATGACGCGCGAGATCGACACCGATGTGTGCGTCGTCGGCGGCGGCCCGGCCGGTCTGGTGCTGGCACTGCTGATGCTGCGGTCGGGGGCTCGGGTGACCGTGGTGGAGTGCGCCCGCGCACATCAGCGCGTGTTCCGCGGCGAAATCCTCCAACCCGGCGCGATGGCGCTATTGGACGCGCTCGATGTGCTCGCCGGCGCCCGCGCCCGCGGCGCCCATGAGCACGACCGGTTCCTGGTGATCGAGGGCGAGCGAGTGCTGCTGGAGGCCGACTACCGGCTGCTCGCGGCCCCGTACGACCACCTGTTGAGCGTTCCGCGCCCCCATCTGCTGGATGAGCTCCTCGCCCGCTGCCGCCGCTCGTCCGGCTTCCGCTATCTGCCCGGACGGCGGGCCGGAGCCCTGCTGTGGCGGGAGCGGCGGATCGCCGGGGTCATCGCCGAGGGACCGCCGGGCCGCTGTGCCGTACGGGCCCGGGTCGTCGTCGGCGCGGACGGCCGGTTCTCGCGGATCCGGCGGCTGGCGGGCATCGGGGCGGGCCGCGCCGACGCGTTCGCCCAGGACGTGCTGTGGTGCACGCTCATCGCGCCCCGGGAAGAGCCGCCGCTCCGCGATGTGCGGGTGTTCCGCACCGGCGGCGGCCCGGTGCTGGTCTACGGCTCCTGGCCGAACCGGATCCAGATCGGCTGGACCCTGCCGCACCGGCGCTACGGCCATCTCGCCGCCCTCGGCCTCGACCATGTCACGGAGCGGCTGGTGCGTGCCGTGCCGGGGTACGCCACGCTGATCCGCGATCAGATCCGCACCCCGGCCGACCTCGGCGCGCTCGAGGTCTTCTCGGCACGCGCCGAGCGCTGGGTCGCCGATGGTCTGGTGCTGATCGGCGACGCCGCCCATACCCACAGCCCGATCGGCGCCCAGGGCATCAACCTCGCGGTGCAGGACGCGGTGGTGCTGCACCCCCTGCTGGCCCGCGCCCTGGCCGAGGGCGACACCAGCGCCGAGCGGCTGGCGGAGTTCGAGCGGCGGCGCGGGCCCGATATCGCGGCGGTGATGCGGATGCAGACCCTGCAGAGCCGGGCGATCCTCTCGCAGGGCGCGTTCACCACCCGGGTGCGCCCCCGACTCGCACGGGCGCTGCGTCATACGCCGCTCTATCGCAAGATCCTTCAGCGCATGGCCTACGGCAACCCGTCGATCCGCATCGCCGACGCCGGAGTGTGCGGCCGGATATGACACCTGGAGCGCGTGGGCCGGAAAGCAGTAGTGCGCCGACTTCTCGCCACCCCGGCTTCGACCACCGGTGCCGCACCGCCTAGGTTGAGGCCATGCACACTGTCGTGATCCTGGCGCTTGACCAGGTCGTCCCCTTTGATCTGGCCACCCCGATCGAGGTGTTCAGCCGCACCCGGCTGCCCGACGGCCGGGAGCCCTACCGGGTCCGGGTCTGCGGCCCCGCCCCCAGCGTCGACGCCGGGGTGTTCGCCCTCCAGCCCCCGTACGGGCTCGAGGTGCTCGTGGAGGCCGACACGATCGTCCTGCCCGGCCGCAGCGACGCCCTGCTCCCGGTCTCCGACGAGGTGATCGACGCGCTGCGGGACGCCGCCGACCGGGGCACCCGTATCGCCTCGATCTGCTCCGGCGCCTTCGTCCTCGCCGCCACCGGGCTGCTCGACGGACTCCGCGCCACCACCCACTGGCTCGCCGGTGCGCTGCTTTCCGAGCTCTATCCGAAGATCCAGGTCGACCCGGATGTGCTCTATGTGGACAACGGCCAGTTCCTCACCTCGGCGGGCGCGGCGGCCGGGCTCGATCTGTGTCTGCACATGATCCGGCGCGACCATGGCTCGGCCGTGGCCGCCGACGCCGCGCGGCTGTCCGTGATGCCCCTGGAACGGGAGGGCGGGCAGGCCCAGTTCATCGTCCACGACCAGCCGCCCGTACCGCGCGGATCGCTGTTCGAACCCCTGCTGCGGTGGATGGAGGACAACGCCGGACGGGACCTCACCCTCAACGAGATCGCCGCCCACATCGGCATGAGCACCCGCACGCTCAACCGCCGCTTCCGGGAGCACACCGGCACCACCCCGCTGCAGTGGCTGCACCGCGCCCGGATCCGGCAGGCGCAGTATCTGCTGGAGGCCACCACCCACCCGGTCGAGCGCATCGCCACCCAGGTCGGCTTCGGCTCGCCCACCTCCTTCCGGGACCGCTTCAAGCGCGTCGTCGGCACCAGCCCGCACAGCTACCGCTCCGCCTTCCAGCGAAACGCCGGATAGCCGCCGAGCGGTCCCCTGGGCAGCCTCGGGCACGGGTCGAGGCGGACTCGAGTCACGGCGGCGACCATGGCCTCCTCAGTGGGAACGACCGCGAGGAGCGCCCATGTTGGACCTCGGCCTGGAGGGGCGCACGGTCCTGGTCACCGGGGCCACCGGGGCCATCGGCCGGGCCGCCGCACGCGCCTTCGCGGAGCAGGGCGCCCGGGTGGCGCTCGCCTTCCGGTACCAGCGCGAGGCCGCCGAGGCGCTGGCCGCCGAGCTGTCCGGACCGGACGGCGGCAGGGCCTTCGCCGTGCCGTACGCCCTGGACGACGCCGCGTCGCCGCGCTGGGTCGTGGCCGCCGTGGAGGAGCACTGGGGCGGGCTCGACGTGCTGGTGGCGGCCGCCCGGCGACGGGGCGCGCGACGCGATCCGCACACCCGGTTCGAGGACGTACCGGAGGAGCACTGGCGGCCGCTTGTCGCCGACGGCTTCGTGCCCGCGGTCCGCACTGTCCAGTGGGCCGTCGCCGGGATGCGCAAGCGCGGCTGGGGCCGGATCGCGCTGGTGGCCCCGGCACAGGCACCGGACGGCGCGGCCGACGGGGAGTTCCACGCGGTGGCGCGGGCCGGGCTGCACGGTCTGGTCCGCGGTCTGGCGGGCGACGTGGGCGGCGACGGAGTGCTGATCAACGCCGTGTGCCCCGGGCCCACCCCGCCCGATCGGCCGCCGACTCCGCCCGACCGGCCATCCACCCCGCCCGATCGGCCGCCGACCCCGCCCGACCGGCCGCCTGCCACCCCCGAGGACATCGCCCGCGCCCTCCTCTTCCTGTGCTCGGCGGCCAACGGCACGATCACCGGCGAAGCGCTGACGCTCGCGGGGTGTCGCTGAGCCCGGCGAGGGATGCGATGGGGCGGCTCGGTGTCATGTCCATCGGCCGGACGGGGCGGTCCGGCCGACTCGACCTCTGAGGGAGGTGAACCGTGCGCGTCCTGTTCACGACCTGGGCCTCCGGCGCCCATCTCGTTCCCATGGTGCCGCTGGCGCGCGCCCTGCTCGGGGCCGGGCACCAGGTGCGGGTCGCGGTGCCGTCCGAATGCGCGGCGGCCGTCGCCCGCACCGGCCTGGTGCCGGTGCAGATCGGTGCCCTGCCCATGGCGGCGGTCAGGGCACCGGACGCGACGCGGCGCCCACGCGGCATCTGGCCGACGGACTGGCCGGTGCGGCCCGCCGCGCTCACCCCGGAGCAGCACGGCGTGCTGCGCGCGTTGGGCGATCGGCAGGTGCGGATCGCCGAGGCGATGGCCCAGGGCCTGGTGGCCTTCGCCCGCTGCTGGCAGCCGGAGCTGGTGGTGCATGACGCGAGTGCGTACGCGGGCACGGTGGCCGCGGGAGCGCTGGGGGTGCCCGCCATCGGTCAGCTGTGGGGGAGCGCGGCCGTGCTGCGGCTGGACCGGCAGCGGCTCGAAGGCCCGCCGCTGCCCGGCTACGCCCGGCTGATGCGGCGTTACGGCGCCGACCCGGCGCGCGAGCCCGACCTGTGGCTCGACCCCTGCCCGCCGAGCCTCGCGCTGCCCTCGCGGGCGCGGCGGCTGCCGGTGCGTCTCGTTCGGCACGATGGGCCTTCGCCGCATGAGACGCCGTCGCCTTACGAGGCCCGCCGCGCCGGGCCGCACCCCGCACGCCAGGCCGCCGCGTCGAACGGACGGCGCGGGCCGGGCGGTCCCAGGCGCTCCGGGCCGGTGCGGGTGTGCGCGGCGTGGGACGACGCCAGTGGCCCGCCGGACGCCGTAAGGGCGGCACTGTGGGCCGCCGAGGCGCGGGGCGTGGAGGTCGTCCGGGTCGGCAGCGCCGCCGAGGGCCGCCCGCCCGCCGGGCCGCTGCACCGGGTGCTGCCGGGCTGCCGGGCTCTGCTCCACCAGGGCGGGGGCGCGGCGGTGCTGGCTGCCGCGACGGCCGGGGTGCCGCAGCTGGTGGTCGCGCCCCGCCTGGAGCAGCAGCTGAACGGGGCGCGGCTGGCCCGGGCGGGCGCCGGGATATATCTGCCCGCCGACGCCCTCGACGGCACGCGGCGCGGGGCGCAGGCAGTGGGCGGCCGGCTGGCCCTGGACTTGTTCGCTCTGCTGGAGCAGCCCTCGTACGCGGCGGCGGCGCATGCCCTGCGGCGGGAAGCGCTGGCGATGCCCGGCCCGGACAAGGCGGTCCTGGCGGTCACCCGGCTCACGGGCCCGGCGGCGTGAGGTCGGTCGTACGCGGAGGGCCCCGTCCTGGGGGAAAGGCCACGCGAAAGGCCCCCCACCGAAGTGGGGGGCCTTTCGCTGTCTGTGCGCCGCCAGGGACTCGAACCCCGGACCCGCTGATTAAGAGTCAGCTGCTCTAACCAACTGAGCTAGCGGCGCCTGCTGACGTAGGAGACCTTAGCACCCGGACGCCACGGAGTGAAAATCGATAACTTTCAGCCCGGAAAAACGGCGGGTGTGCTGGTCACAGCCGTGCCGACAAGATCACCACCGGCGGCGCGGGCCGCCCTCACACAGGCCCACAGCAGTACCTCGGGACCGGGCAGCCAGGGCTTGCGGACATCCGGCGCGACCAGCCAGCGCGGCGACGGCACGGGGGTGGTCTCGCGGGCGCCGGTCTCCGGGGCCCCGGTCTCCCGGCCCTCGTGCTCCAGGGGCGCCGCCTCCGGCTGATCGGGGTCCGGCGGGAACAGCGGCGGCACGGTCACCGCGTCGCCCCGCCCGTAGCAGAGCAGCGGGGGAGCGGTCGCACCCCACTCCTCCCAGCCGAGCAGCGCCGGCAGCCGCTGGGCGGTCCCCGGGGTGGCGAAGAGCATGACGCGGCCGCCTCGGGCCGCGACCGGGCCGGTGCCGGGGCCGTCGGTCCATAACCGGCCCACCACCCGGCGGCCGAAGAGCGCGTCCATGCTGATGACGTCGAACGCCGTACCGCACGGCAGTGTCACCGCGGCGGTCGGGTCCCCTGCCCACAGGGCCTGCACACCGCGCGGCGAGGCGCTGGCCGAGGCGAGCCAGTCCGCGCCCGCCGGGGTGACGTAGGCGGCGGTGTGAAGTGCGTCCTGCGGCGTTCTGGTCATGTTTCCACCTTTACCGTCGGCGATGACGGTGTAGAGAGATGCGGTGAAACCGGGACATCGGGTGTTGGCATCGGGTATCTTCCGCCCGCATATGCCCCAGGCTCACGCCTGCCGTCAGTCCGGCAACTCGCCGCTCCGCATCAGCTCACGGCCGAACTCGACCATCTTCTTGGCGTAGTCCTCGGTCCACTCGGCACGCTCGGCGATCACGGCGGGGGTCAGCCGATCGAACCGCCTCGGGTCGGCGAGCTGGGCGGCCGCCATCGCCTGGAACTCCATGGCCCGGTCCGTCGCCGCGCGGAACGCCAGCACCAGCTCCGTCGAGCGGGACAGCAGCTCGCGCGGGTCCTCGATCGACTCCAGGTCGAAGAAGTGCGCCTCGTCCGAGGCGGCGGCGGCCGGTTCGAAGAGCAGGGGCGCTGGTTTCAGCCGCCGGGGCGCGGAGCCGTGCCGGCCTTGAGCCGAATCCGGCTCGGGCATGTGATCTCTCCTCCTGGGCCGTGAGGCACCTACGGTTCACGGTGGTCCTGTTGTCTCCATTGTCGCGCGTAGGGCAAGGGCGCCCCCGCCGTACGCCGCCGACCTGGGGTCTCTCCCCACCCCGCCGCCCGCTGAACCATGGCCGGACCCTCGCCCCTGGTGACGCACCGCGCGGCCGCCGGTGACGCGTCGCCCTTACGGCGGCCACCGACACGCCGCCACGACCCCCGCACAAGCCCCTACGGCGGCCACCGACACGCCCCACGACCCGCGCCGATGAGCCCTTACGGCGGCCACCGACCCGCCGTTACGGTCTTACGGCAGCCATCGACTCGCGCTTACGGCAGCGCCGAGACGACCCTCACGCCCAGCCGTGGCCGCCGCCAGCGCGCCCTTACGGCCGCCATGTCACGCGGTGCTCGGCCAGATGCGCCAGCACCGCGTGGTTGGCCTCCCAGCCGTCCGGGAACTTCACCGTCACGCCCAGCTGCACCGGCTCCGTGGACGGGTGCTCGTCCAGCAGCTCGGCCACCCCCGCCCGGCACACCACCACGCACGCCTGGCGGTGCCGCGACGTCAGCACGCACAGCCGCCCCGTCTCCAGATGGAAGGCCGTGGCGTCCGGCCGCCCCGACAGCGGATGCAGGACGACCGTGACCTCGAACTCACGCCCCTGGAGTCGATTGGCGGTGTCGACGGTGACGCCGGAGACCCCGAGCCCTGTCAGCGCCGCCCGGACCGCCGCCGCCTGGTCCCGGTGCGCCGTGCCCACCGCGATCCGGTCCGCCGCGACCGGCAGCGGTTCGTCGGACCGCTCGCTGACCGCCACCGCGCCCCGGTCCAGCAGCCGGCGCACCACCTGGGCCACGGCCGCCACCGCCTCCGGGTCGGTGCGCGGGGTGCGCCGGGCGGGCAGCTCCAGCAGCCCCCAGCCGGACGCGGCGGCCTCGTCCAGCACCCGGTCCGGCCCCGAGCCGTCGGAGGCCACCCCGAAGCTCAGCCGCCGCTCGCCGTGGCCGGTGCCGCTGCGGAAGGGGGTGTACGGATAGAACGCGGCCGAGACCAGCGGCGCGGCCGAGGCCGGCAGCCGCCAGGACACCGGCAGCCGGTGCTGGGGAAGCCGCGGATTGTGCGCGAGCAGCGTGGTGACCGCACTCGCCGAGGGGTCGTACGAAAGCCCCGCCCACTGGTCGGCGCCCACCACGCTGAACGGGTCCAGCTGCCCCGGGTCGCCCACGAACAGCGCCCGCTCGAACAGTCCGGCGACCGCCAGCAGCGCGTCGGAGCGCATCTGGTACGCCTCGTCCACGATCGCGTGCCGCCACGGCTCGACGTGTCTGATGTGCGCCCACTTCGCGGCCGTGGAGACGACGATGTCGAGCCCGGCGAGGTCGCCGATCTTCGCGGAGGCGCGGACCGACGCATGACCGTCGAGCACCGGGTCGTACGGATGCGGATCGCTGCTGTGCAGCCGCCCCACCGGAAGCTCGGGGTCCGCCGTGGCCAGCCGGTCCACCAGATCGTCCACCTGGGCGTTGGTCTGCGCGACCACCATCAGCGGCCGCCCGGCGGCGGCCAGCTCCCGCGCCGCCCGCACCACCAGTGTCGACTTGCCCGCACCGGGCGGGGAGTCCACGACGACGCCGCGGTCCGCTCCGTGCAGCGTGTCCCGCAGGATCGCCTCGGTCGCGCGTGCCGCCGCGGCCGACGGGTCGAACGGCTCGCCCGCTCGGGCGCGGCCGGCGTGGGCCGCGCCGGCGGCCGGGTCCGCGGCGATCACAGATAGTCCTCCTCGGTCATCGGGTCGGGCTCGGGGCCCTGGGTCGGCGCGGCGGCGTCCGGCGGGCCGCCGTGGGTCCACGGAGTGCTCTCCGCGTCGGGCAGCTCCGGGCCGCCGCGCGGGGCATGCTCGAACAGCGTCCAGCACACCCGGTCGCCCTTCTCGGGCACCGAGCCAGGCTCCGGCTGCTTGCCACGGCCCATCCCGCCGGTCAGCCGCACCACCAGCGCGCGGGCCGGGTCCTCCGGAGAGCCCGAAGCGTCCGCCCCGTCGAGGCCGTCGGGCTCATCGGCTCCACCAGCCTCGTCGGCTCCACCAGCCTCATCGGCTCCACCAGCCTCATCGGTGTCCGCGAAACCGGCGAACTCCCCGCTCTGCGCCCTGCCGTCGGCCATGACCCGGTGCAGCTTGACCCGCTCGGCCAGATGCGGACGGTCCTCGGTGCGGACCGTGACCAGCGGGCGCGGGCGTGGCACCTTCGCGTCCGACCAGGCCATCTCCACATCGATCACCTCGCCCGCGAACGCCTCACCGGCCAGCCGCCGCCCCGCCATGACCAGCGGATCGTCCAGCGCCTCATGGGCGTCGAGCTGGGCCTGCGCGGTCTCGCGCGCGGCGAGCTTCTGCGCCGCCGTCACCGCGTCGTCCCGCTTGGGCTGCGGCGGCTCCCCGGCCCGGACCCGGTCCCGGTGGCCGGTGTAGGACCAGCGGTCCCGCTTCCAGCGGTCCGCCACCCGCGCGCCCTCCGGGAGAGAGCGCAGCAGATCCACCCCGTGCCACAGCGCGTCCCAGGTGGGCCGTAGCTGCGACTCGATCAGCCCGCGCAGCTCCGCCTCGGCGAGCCGCAGCCGCGCCTCGCCCCCGGCCACGCCCTGGGACGTCTCGGCGCGCGCCGCGTCGTAGCGGGACATCGCCGGTGCCAGCAGCTTGTTGTCGAAGGCGGGGTCGGTGGCCGGGCCGGCGGGCGGGCAGCGCAGCTGGCCGTCCTCGTCCCGCTCCGACTCCGCCCGCAGCGCCGCCTCCGCCCCCGGCAGGCCCTCCGGGGGGTCGATCCAGGCCAGCAGCGAGCCCAGGTGCTGATCTTCCAGATTGCTCTGCCCGGTCGCCCAGTGACGGCTCAGCAGCTCGGTGAGCGACAGCAGCAGACATGAGCCGGGCACCCGCGACCGCTCCCCGTAGTGGGTCAGCCAGCGGCCGAGCAGCGGCACCCGCGCGGGCGCCGGGAAGGGCGTCTCCGGGTCCTGCTCGGCGGTCCGCCGGAACCGCATCGACCGGCCCAGCAGCCGGACGAACGCCACGCCCGCGGCGCTGGGCACCAGCAGTTGCGGCGCGTCCTCGCACAGCTCGACCTGGACCGGGACCTTCTTACCGGTCTCCGGGTCGGTCTCCTTGCGCTCCTCCAGCTCGACCTGGTCCGCGTACGAGTCCAGATACGGCTGGATCTCCTCGGCGAGCGCGGCGAGGAAGGCGAACCGCAGGTCGCGGTCGCGCGGCTGGGCCACGATCAGCAGTCGCGGTGCGTCCCGATCGGTACCCACCAGCGCCCCGAGCGGCGCCCCCGCCTCACCGGCGGTGGTGAGCGGGACGAACGCCAGCGGGCGCTCCGACAGATGGCGGTGGCGCACGGTGGTCAGGGGCTGGGCCCGCCCCTCCCGGACCGCCTCCATCCGGGCCAGGGTGGTGATCAGCGACATGCCGCCGCCCCGGGGCGGGACGCGAGTGCCTCGGCGCGCAGGGCCGCCGCGCGGCGCAGGGCGTCCACGGTGGGGTCGCCGGTGGGGGCGTCGTCGGCGGGACGTTCCATGGCGGCCGTAAGGACGGCGTCCATGGTGGTGAGCCCGCCCAGCTCGCCCCGGACGCCACGGCCCAGCGCCTCGACCCGGCCCGCCGCGCGGGACCGCGTCCGGCAGTGGGCGGCCAGCTCACATGTGGACAGGCACTCCGGGGCGTACGCCGCGTCCACCGCCTCGACGGCGGCCGTCAGCTCCTCGACCGGCCGGGTCGGGGTCCGGCCGTCGTCGGTGAGCCGGAGGTCGAAGGTGGTGCCCTCGGGGAGGGTGGCGGCGATGTCCTCGATCCGGGTCAGCCGGTCCAGCTGCCGCCGGGTGACCGCGAGCTGCTTGCGCACATCGACCATTTCGGCGGTCGGCAGGTTGGAGAAGTCCTTGGGGCAGACGAGCAGCACATGATGGCGCACCCGGGCCCGCACGGAAGCGGTCTCCGCCGGGGGCAACGAGCCTTCCCGCGCCGCCGTGTCGTCCCCGTCCTCGGGCGGCCGGCCGATCATCGACGCCACCCGCTCCAGCGCCAGGGTGTAGACCGCGGACTGGCGGGCGGCCGCGCCGACCTTGGCCGGGTCGGCGGAGCCGTCCACCATGGGGAAGGACTTGATCTCCACGACCGTCCACGACCCGTCGGGGTGGACCACGACCGCGTCCGGCTCCAGGAAGGCGGGCGAGCCCGCGACGTCCAGGCTCACCATCGGATGGTCCAGCAGCGCCCAGCGACCCGCCTCCGTGGCCTCGCGCAGCGCGAGCGCCGTACGGGCCGTGCGGCCCTGCGGCCCGGGCGCGGTCAGATCGGGGGTCGCGACGGCGCCGGGACCGGGCGCCTCCGAGCCGTCACGCAGCCGCTCGTGCAGCAGCCGCACCAGATCAGCGCCGCCGTCCGCCTTGACCCGGGCCTCGAAGGAGTTGCCGCGCTGATGCGCGAACTGCGACTGCCCGAAGTTCGCGGGAGCCCCCAGCGCCGACGCCAGCGCGCCCTTGTCGACCCCGGCCCCGTCCAGCAGCGCTCGGCGGCGGCAGCCCGGGTTGGCGGCCAGCGCCGCCAGCGCGCGGGCGTCCATCGGATGGGGAACGGTGGCCGGACCGCGCAGCTCAGCGAGCCGCTGCCGCAGCCTCGTCACCTGCCGCGGGGGCCGAGCCGCCCGCAGTGGCTCCCCGGCCGCCTCCGGCACTGGCACCGGCTCCCCGGCCGCTGGTACCGGCACCGGCTCCCCGGCCGCTGGTACCGGCACCGGCTCCCCGGCCGCTGGTACCGGCACCGGCTCCCCGGCCGCTGGTACCGGCACCGGCTCCCCGGCCGCCGTCGTCCGCGGCACCGTCGGTGCGTTGCCTGTCCGCGCCCCTGCTCTGCTGTCGGGGGATCCGTTCCCGTTCACGCGGCGAAGTCTCGCACTTGTCACCGACATTCGCGGGCACACCCGCGTTTCGGGAGGCGGTGACGGTCTCGCGGGCCGGACGCAGGCGGCTGCGCAGCGACTCCGTGAGCCGCAGCGCGGGCCCCGTCAGCAGCGCCCCGAGCGCCATGACGGCGGCGCCGGCGACCGCGTCCAGGAAGTAGTGGTTGGCGGTGCCCATCACCACGAGCGTGATCGCCAGCGGATAGCCGACCGCGCCGATCTTGGCCCAGGTCGAGCGTCCGTGCCGCCACAGGGCGACCCCGCACCACAGCGCCCATCCCACGTGGAGGCTGGGCATCGCCGCGTACTGATTGGTCAGCCCGCCCAGTCCGCGCGGTGCGCTGGCGTCCCCGCCCCACCAGCCGTACGAGCGGTACTGCGCCATGGTGTCGACGAAGCCGTGGCCCGCCTCCAGAAGCCGCGGCGGGCAGGTCGGCAGCAGCGTGAAGCCGATGAGCCCGATGATCGTGGAGACCAGCAGCCAGGTGCGCAGAAAGCGGTAGTCCGACGCCTTACGGCGCTTCCACACCCACAGCAGGATCGCGGGGGTCAGGACGTAGTGCAGCGAGGCGTAGGCGAAGTCCGCCGGTATGCCTATCACCGCGTGGGCCGTGAACAGATCGTTCAGCGGCGACTCGAAGTCGATGTTCAGACGCTGTTCGAAATGGAGGATCGCCAGACCATGATCGACGGCGGTGGACACGTCGCCGCGGGCCAGCAGCCGACCGGCCGAGTAGGCGGCGTACACCACCGCTATGAGCGGCAGTTCGGTCCACCAACGGGGCCGACTGCCCTGTGCTGCTCCGGCACGGGGCACCGTATGGGGCATTCGGACGCTCTCCAAAGTTCAGGCGGCCACAAGAAGGCGCGCGGTCAACCGTACGGTGTAGGCGAAACGACCAGCGCACCGCCCCCGTCCGCGAGCGGCGCCCACTGTCGGAACCCGCCCTGGCGGACCCGCGCGCAGACAGGAAGACGCCAGGAGTGGCCCGGAGGTTGCCTGTCGATCACATGCGCGATGATGGAGGGATGGCGATCGGCCATGTGCCGGTCCCGAAGAGTGCATGAAACCGCAGGCAGCGGCGTGTAATGGCGCACGGCGGCGCAGCGGTGCGAAACCGGTGAAAGAAGGCAGTACGCATGCCCCCACGCATCCTCCTGGCCCGGCACGGACAGACGCGGTGGTCGCTCTCCGGGAAGCACACCGGCCGTACGGACATCCCGCTGCTGGACGAGGGGCGGCGCGGCGCCGAGCTGCTCGGCGAGCGGCTGCACCACGGCCCCTGGGCGGGCCTTCCGGACGCCGAGGTGCGCACCAGCCCGCTGTCCCGGGCGAAGGAGACCTGCGGGCTGGCGGGCTTCGGCGACCGGGCGCAGGAGTGGGACGCGCTCCTGGAGTGGGACTACGGCGCGTACGAGGGGATGACCCCCGCCGAGATCAAGGCCACCCGGCCGGACTGGCTCATCTGGCGCGACGGGGTGCCCGAGGGCGAGTCGATCGCCTCGATCGCGGCGCGGGCCGACGAGGTCGTGGAGTGGGCGCGCTCGGCCGACCGCGATGTGCTGGTCTTCGCCCACGGCCACATCCTGCGGACGCTGGGCGCCCGTTGGCTCGGCCATGACGCCTCCTTCGCCGCCCGGATCCGGCTCGACCCGACATCCCTGTCGGTGCTCGGCTGGGCCTACGGCGAACCCGCCATCGAGCGCTGGAACGACACCGGCCATCTGGACTGAGAGCCGAACCGGCGTCAGACCGGGCAGGCGCGACCGGCCGCCTCAGGGCGGGTGACGGCCGCCGCATGGCGGTCGAGGAAGCCCGCGACCGCCTCATCGCGACCGTAAGGACGCAGTATCCGGGCCGTGTCGTCGAGCATCCGGCGGATCCGCGACGACTTCACCTGGTCCAGCAGGCCCAGGGCCCGGCCGGCCGCGGCGGCGGCCGCGTCCGGCGCGCCCCCGGCCACCAGATCGCTCGCCAACTCCGTGGTGAACAGCGCGATATTGCGCGTGAAGTGCGGGTTCTGGAGGGCGACCGCACGCCGGGCGTGCTCCACGGCGCGCTTCCAGTCGCCCAGCGCCGACCAGCACTGCGCCTCCAGCCCCTCCAGTTCGGCCTCCCCGAAGAAGCTCATCCACTCGGGGTCGGCGTCGCGGGGCCCGCGCCCGAACTGCGTCCGGGCACGCAGCAGCGCCCGCTCACAGCCGCCCCGGTCGGGCAGCCAGGCGAGGCCCCCGGCCTCGCGGAGCGCGAGCAGCGACATCAGCCGCGGCGAGGCGAGCCGCTCGGCGACCCGCTGGGCCGCCTGCGCCGCCCGTACGGCCTCGCGGGGGCGGCCGGCGTCGCGGGCGAGGAAGGCGGTGTTGCAGAACGCGTGCGTCTCCAGGGCGGCGTCGCCGGAGACCCGCGCGGTGGCCAGGGCCTCGGCGTAGTGGGACCGCGCGTCGGACAGCCGTCCGGAGTCATGGGCCAGCCAGCCCACCGAGATGGCCAGTTCACCGGCGCCCGCGAAGAGCCGCTCGGCGATCGAGCGGCTGTAGCCGCCCGCGTCGAGCAGCGCGTAGGCGGCGCTCAGCGGCTTGGCGGTGTGCGCATAGAGGGGATCGGCGCCGTGCCGGTCGTCCAGTAACCGGATCCGCCGTACGGCCTCCTCCACGGCGGCGGCCTCGGCCTCCCCCACCCGCCGCCCCGCCCGCCGGGGCGGCGTTCCGGCCCGGGGCGCGGCGGCCACGGCGGCGGCCGCCGCCCCACCGGCCATGAACGAGCGCCGTAGCAGTTCGCTCTCCTCGAAGATGTCGACGGTCCCCTTGCCCTGGGGCTCGGGAGGTCCGGGGCGCGGGCCGGGGACGGATACGGGGGCCGACAGGGGTACGGGCACGGGAGGGCCCGCGGGGCCGCGGGCCTGGTGGCCGCGCACCGACTCACGGGAGGCGAAGCCGAGATCCGTAAGGGTGCGGCCGGGGAACATATGGCGGAAGACCCGCTCGTACGCGTAGTTGGGGCAGCGGATCGCTCCCGACTCGACACGGCCGATATAGCGGGCGTCGCAGGAGACCTGCTCGCCGATCTCGAGGGCCGCGCGGCGCACGGACGCCGCGAACTCGGCGGGCGAGAGCTGTCCGCGCAGTCGGCGGAACGCGGTGTTCGGCCGGGGAGGCGAGGGCTCCGGAAGCGGCGTCATGCTGTGCCTCTCCCTTGGTGATGCCGGGTGGGCGGGGGAGAACCGTACCGGCTGCGCGATCTCCGACACTCGGAGGTTTCCGGCAAAAGTGATATATCGCCCATGATCTGCCATGAACTGCCATCCTTTACGGCGGCATTCGGCCGTAGCCGTTGACACCGCCGCGCGTTGAATGAGGTGCGACCCGATGAAGAGGGAGGCCGGAGTGGACATCAGCCGCTCGCGGACTACTGCCCAGCACCCCCAGCGCCAGGACTGCGATCTCGTCACCGTGCCCGCCCGCCAGGGGCTGGAGGCGGTGGACATCCTGCGCCGTGCGTGCGACGGCCTCGGTCCCGTCCTGCATGACAACGCCTGCGACACCCTCGGCTTCCTGGTACCGCCCGGAACGGCGGACGGCTGGGATCTGCCGGGCTCGGCGTGCACCCAGACATCCGGGCGTGGAATCCGGATAAATATCGGCTCCGGCACCGGCGCACCCGCCGCAGCCGGAGACACCTCATCCGCAGAGACCCGAGCCGGGGATATCCCGTCCGGAGGCGCCGCCTACGGAGACGCCGAAGCCGGCGACACCGAATCCGGAGCGGCCGGGGACGACGCGCCGCCCGGCAACGGCACCGGCTGGCTGGTGCCGCCCGACGCGGCGTACACGGTCGCCACCGACCCCGCCGAGCTCCGGGCGGCCCTCGGCGAGGCGGCCCGTACGATCGAGGCCGTCGACCGCTGCCAGTGAACCCAGACCCCGGGTGACCGCTGCCAGTGAGGCGGTGACCATCCGCCCCTGCCTGCCGGCGACCGGCTGTCAGTGGTCCGCCGCATACTGGGGCACATGGCGAAAGGCACGAACAAGCGAGCCGCGCGCGGGCGCGGAGCGGCGCGGGGGCGCAGCCCCGAGCCGGTCACCGCATCCGTCGACGGGGGGCTCGCCGAGCTCGTGCCGGACCGGGACCGGCCGCGCGGCTGGACGCTGCTGCTCGACGGCAAGCCGCAGTCGCATGTCGATCTCGACGATCCCGCGTATCTCGATTTCGAGTACCAGCGCAGATTCGGCCATCTCGCCGATCTCGTCGCCCCTCCCGGCCGCCCGCTGCACGCGGTCCATCTGGGCGGCGGCGCCTTCACCCTCGCCCGCTACATCGCGGCGACCCGCCCCCGCTCCACCCAGCAGATCGTCGAGATCGACGCTCCGCTCGTCCAGTTCGTCCGCAGTGCGCTGCCCCTGGACCCCGGTGACCGGATACGGGTGCGCGGCGCCGACGCCCGGGCCGGGCTCGCCAAGGTGCCCGACGGCTGGGCGGATCTGATCGTCGCGGATGTCTTCAGCGGGGCCCGTACGCCCGCCCATCTCACCAGTGTGGAGTTCCTCGCCGAGGTGCGGCGCGCCCTGCGCCCGGACGGGTGGTACGCCGCGAATCTCGCCGACGGTCCGCCGCTGGCCCATCTGAAGGCCCAGATCGCCACCGCCCGCGCCGTGTTCGCCGAGGTGTGTCTGACCGCCGACCCCGCCCTGCTGCGCGGCCGCCGCTTCGGGAACGCGGTGCTGCTGGCCGCCGACCGCGACCTGCCGCTGGCCGACCTCACCCGCCGGGCCGCCGGTGATCCACACCCCGCCCGGGTCGAACACGGGCGCGCGCTCGCGGACTTCACCGGTGGCGCGGCCCCGGTCACCGACGCGACCGCCGCCCCCTCCCCGGCCCCGCCGCCCGCCGTCTTCACCTGAGCGGAGCTGACCGGCGGCCGGCCCGAGCGGATCGGCAGCCGGCCGACCCGCCGCTGGGGTCTGTCGTCAAAGGGGGGGCGCCCTGCTCCCGACGCCTGGCACGGCCGCTCGCCGCGTTGTCGCGTCACCCAAGTACGCCCAGTACGAGGGCGACGCTCCGCCTTGCGATCGACCGCACCGGACTCCCCCAGCTACCGCTGGGAGGTGCCCCTGCTCGCGGCCGGGCGCCCCCTTCGACGACAGACCCTAGTGCTCGTCGATACGGACCTGCGGCGGGCCGTCATGCCAGGTGCAGAAGATCGTGGTGGTGTCGGCTCCGGAGACGAAGTCCACCCGGATCCACTCGGTCTGCTTCCACACCTGCATCTGCCATCCGCCGTCCGGTGTCGCCGAGACCAGATCCGCCGACGCCGCCCGGATGTCGAAGACCACCCGGCCGCCCTTGGCCGGATAGCCGCGCACCTCTCCGCTCTCCTCCGGCCGCGCCGTTTCCTGCCGCGTCGGCGCCTGCGTCGGCTTCCGGCTGCGCCCGGCCGAACCGGACCCCTTGTCCTCATCCTCATCGCCTCCCGCGTCCGCCCCCGGGCGTGAAGGCGAGGACGGCGAAGCGGGCGAAGTCGCCGAGGGCGACGGCGGTTTGGGTCGGTGCGTCGAGGAGGACCAGGCCCCGTTCGCCGAACGGGAGCCGTCCGCGATCGGCAGTGCGCGCGGCGGATCGTAGGCCGTTCCGGTCAGGACGGTCCGCACGCCGTACCACGACAGCGTGACCGCGGCGCCGGTCGCGAGGACCCACGCCAGACATTGGACCAGACCTCTTCGCATCTTCCCCATCTTGCCTCACCCGAATGGCGTACGGTGCCGCTCATGGCAAGTGTGCTCGTCGTCGAGGACGACCAGTTCGTACGCTCAGCCCTCATACGGCAGTTGACCGAGGCGTCCCACACCGTGCGCAGCGTCGGCACCGCCCTGGAGGCGTTGCGCGAGGTGGCACAGATCGGATTCGACGTCGTCATTCTGGACCTCGGCCTGCCCGATCTGGACGGGGCGGAGGCACTCAAGATGCTGCGTGGCATCACCGATGTGCCGGTCATCGTGGCCACCGCCCGTGACGACGAGGGCGAGATCGTCCGGCTGCTCAACGACGGCGCCGACGACTACCTGGTCAAGCCGTTCTCCGTGGCGCATCTCTCCGCCCGGATGACCGCCGTGCTGCGCCGTGTGCGCGGGGGTGGGGCGGGCGAGCCGGGCCGTGCGGCGGCGCCCCCGGCGGTGCTCCGGGTCGGCGGGCTGGCCGTCGATCCGCTGCGCCGCCAGGCCCAGTTGGACGGGGTGACGCTCGATCTGACCCGGCGGGAATTCGACCTGCTCGCTTATCTCGCCGGGCGGCCCGGCGTCGTGGTGCCGCGCCGGGAGCTCCTCGCCGAGGTCTGGCGGCAGGCGTACGGGGACGACCAGACGATAGACGTCCATCTGTCCTGGTTGCGCCGCAAGCTGGGCGAGACGGCCGCCCGGCCGCGCTATCTCCATACGCTGCGCGGGGTCGGCGTCAAACTGGAGCCCCCGGCGGAGCCCGCGTGAGATGGGCCCTGGTCAAGGTCTGCCTGGCGGTCACCGCGATGGTGGTGGTCGCCTTCGCCGTCCCGCTCGGCCTCGTCGTCAAGGAGCTGGCCCGGGACCGGGCGTTCGCCGACGCCGAGCGGCAGGCCGCCACCATCGGCCCGGCGCTCGCCATCACCACCGAGCGGACGCGGCTGCAGCGCGCGGTCGCCAGCACCCAGGCTGGCGGGGACGGCCGGATGGCGGTGCATGTCCCCGATGAGCCGGGCGAGCCGGGGAGCGGCTACGACCTCGGCAAGAGCCGCGCGGCCAAGGGCGAGCTGGCCACCGCGCGGCGGCTCGGCCGAGCCTCGGTGTCCGCCGCCCCCGGGGGCTACGCGCTGCTCCAGCCGACCGCGCTGAGCAGTGGTCAGGTCGCGGTCGTGGAGGTCTTTGTCCCGCGTGGGGTGGTCACCAGCGGGGTGACCACGTCCTGGCTGGTGCTGGCGGGCGTCGGCCTCGCGCTGATCGTCGGCGCGGTCGCCACCGCCGACCGGCTCGGCACCCGGCTGGTGCGTCCGGCCGGACGTCTCGCCGACGCCGCCCACGACCTGGGCCATGGCGAACTCGGGGTGCGCGTGCCGGAGGATGGCCCGGCCGAACTCCGGGCGGCCGCCGCCGCGTTCAACTCCATGGCCGACCAGGTGGTGCAGCTCCTGGCCGGTGAGCGCGAGCTGGCCGCCGACCTCTCCCACCGGCTCCGTACGCCGCTCACCGTGCTGCGCCTCAACGCCGCCTCGCTGGGCGAGGGACCGGCGGCCGACCAGACCCGCGCCGCCGTCGCCCAGTTGGAGCGCGAGGTCGACCAGATCATCCGCACCGCGCGCCAGCAGAAGACGCACACCCCGTCCGGCTGTGACGCCTCCGAGGTGATCCGGGACCGGATGGAGTTCTGGTCCGCGCTCGCCGAGGACGAGGGCCGTACGGTACGGCTGGCCGGGGTCGACCGGACCGTGCGGGTGCCGGTCGCCCGCCCCGAACTCGGCGCCGCGCTGGACGCCCTGCTCGGCAATGTCTTCCGGCACACGCCCGAGGGCACGGCGCTCGCGGTCGACGTCCACGATGGTGGGGACGCCAGCAATTCAGTGATCATCCTGGTCTCCGACGCCGGCCCCGGCATCGCCGACCCGGACGCGGCGCTCCGCCGCGGCCACGGCGACGGTGGCCCCGGCTCGACCGGCCTCGGCCTGGACATCGTGCGCCGGGTCGCGGAGTCCACGGGCGGCGATCTGCGGATCGGGCGGTCGGTGCTGGGCGGCACCGAGGTACGGGTGTGGCTCTCGCTGAACGGCGCCGGCTCCGCCGACCCGGGGCAGCGGCGGCGCGGCCGTAAGCGGAAGAGCCGGGGCCGCACCCGCCCCAAGGAGCCCGCGGAGCATTAATCGCCGCCCATGGGTTCCTTAAGGCAGCCATAAGATCCATGGCCGGTGCACGGATCCTGCCGTTTGTCCGACTTCCCCTCGCTAGCGTGGCGCCCGCACCATCTCCCCCCACATCCGCACAGCGAAGGCAGGGACCTGATGAGCAGCACGCACCGTCGCAAGGCGAGCCGGACCACCAAGGTGATCGGCGCGACCGCCGCCGCCGTCGTGGCCGGCGGCACGGCGTTCGCGCTCAGCGGGGCGGCGAACGCCGGCACCGTCTCCGAGAAGCCCGCCGCGTCCGAGAAGGCCGCAGCGGTGGCGAGCGGCGGCTTCGCCCCGTACATCGACACCTCGCTCTACCCCGCCTACGACATGGTGGGCACCGCCGAGAAGACCGGCGT
Source organism: Streptomyces sp. AgN23 (assembly GCF_001598115.1). NCBI lineage: Bacteria > Bacillati > Actinomycetota > Actinomycetes > Kitasatosporales > Streptomycetaceae > Streptomyces > Streptomyces sp. AgN23. The sequence goes on along the minus strand of NZ_CP007153.1, from coordinate 4,274,624 downwards.
CAAGCAGTTCAACCTCGCCTTCATCACCTCCGGTGGCGGCTGTACCCCCAAGTGGGGCGGCGTCACCGAGGTCGGCGACAACGAGGTGGCCAACCAGACCGAGAAGCTGCGGGCGGCCGGCGGCGACGTCCGGGTCTCCTTCGGCGGCGCCTCCGGCTCCGAGCTGGGCCTGGCCTGCACATCGGTGGACGAGCTCGCCGCGGCCTACGGCAAGGTCGTGGACACCCTCAAGCTCACCAAGGTCGACTTCGACATCGAGGGCAGCGCGCTTCCGAACAAGGAGGCCAACACCCGCCGCGCCCAGGCCATCGCCAAGCTGCAGCAGAGCAACCCCGACCTGGACGTCTCCTTCACCCTTCCGGTGCTCCCGACCGGCCTCACCCAGGACGGTGTCGACCTCGTCGCCGACGCCAAGAAGAACGGGGTGAAGGTCTCCGCCGTCAACATCATGGCGATGGACTACGGAGCCTCCTTCGACGACGACATGGGCCAGTACGCCATCGACGCCGCCACGGCGACCCAGGGCCAGATCAAGGGCGCCCTCGAGCTGAGCGACGACGAGGCGTGGAAGGCCGTCGCGGTCACCCCGATGATCGGCGTCAATGACGTCAAGAACGAGATATTCAAGGTCGACGACGCCTCCCAGGTGGTGGAGTTCGCCAAGTCCAAGGGGCTGGCCTGGCTGTCGATGTGGTCCGCGACCCGCGACAAGCAGTGCCCCAGCCCGCAGGACACCGCGTCGCCGACCTGCAGCTCGATCGACCAGGAGGAGCTCGCCTTCACCAAGGCGTTCGGCGCCTACAACGGCTGAACGGCTGACGTCGGCTGACACCGGCGGGCCCCCACACCGCCCGTCAGCCGCATAGGGCTCACGGGCTGACAGCCACATGAGGGGCCTGTCAGCCCGTGAGCCCCACCATCACCACCCCCCACGGCACCCCCCACACGGCGGGGCGCGGACGGAATCCCCCACCCGCCGCGCCCCGCCGTCTCCGTCGCCCTAGGGGCGCTGGGGCTCCTCGGCCCGCTCCGCCTCCTCATGCTCCTCGTGCTCCGCCACCCGCTCCCTCGTGGGCTTGGCGATCTGGCCGTTGATACCGAAGTAGCTCCGGGACAGCGAGACGCGCAGCCTCTCCATGACGGAGAGCTTGCGGGCGACTCCGGCCTCGTCGACTGTCGGCGGCAGCTCCAGCGGCTCGTACTGTTCGTACGCGGTGATCGTGTACTTCTCCGCCGGCGACAGCGGCTCGTGCACTTCGACGAACTCGCCGTGCGGCAGCCGCTCGATGATGCCGGTCTCCCGGCCGTGCAGCAGCAGCTCCCGGTCCTTGCGCTGGAGGCCGAGACAGATCCGTTTGGAGATGATGAAGACCACGACGGGCACCACGAAGAAGCCGACCCGGCAGGCCCAGGTGATCGCGTTGATCGACAGATCGAAGTGGGTGGCGATGAGGTCGTTGCCGCCACCCAGCAGCAGGACCCCGTAGAGGGCGACCCAGGCGTTGCCGAAGGCGGTGCGGGTGGGGGCGTTGCGCGGGCGCTGGTTCAGATGGTGCTCGCGTCTGTCCCCGGTGATCCATGCCTCCAGGAAGGGATAGAGCCAGATCACCAGCAACACCGTGGGGAAGACCAGGAAGGGGATCAGTACGCCGAGTACCAGGGTGTGGCCCCAGAGATTGATCTCCCAGCCCGGCATCAGCCGGATCAGCCCCTCGGAATAGCCCATGTACCAGTCGGGCTGGGCGTCGGTGGACACCTGGTCGGGCCGATAGGGGCCATAGGCCCACACCGGGTTGATCTGGGCGATGGCCGACATCAGCGTGGTGACGGCGAAGACCAGGAAGAAGAAACCGCCGGACTTGGCCACATAGACCGGCCAGAGAGGCGGCCCCACGATATTCATGTTCTTCTTTCCGGGCCCCGGGAGATGCGTGTGCTTGTGGTAGACGAGCAGGATCATATGGAGCGCCAGCAGCCCGAGCATGATGCCCGGAATCAGCAGTACGTGCACGGTGAACAGCCGTGGCACGATGGAGTCTCCCGGGAATTGGCCACCGAAGAAGAAGAACGACAGATAGGTGCCGACGATCGGGATCGACAGGATCGCGCCCTCCATGAAGCGCAGCCCGGTGCCGGACAGCAGATCGTCGGGCAGTGAATAGCCCATGAAACCGTCGAACATTCCGAGAATCAGCAGACCGGCGCCGGAGAGCCAGTTGATCTCGCGGGGTTTGCGGAAGACGCCGTTGTAGAACGTCCGCATCATATGGGCGAGCATGCTGGCGATGAAGATGATCGCCGCCCAGTGGTGGACCTGCCGCATCAGCAGTCCACCGCGCACATCGAAGCTGATGTCCAGGGTGGACTTGTACGCCTGCGACATGCGGATGCCGTTCAGCGGCGTCCACCGGCCGGCGTAGACCACCTCGTTCATCGCCGGTTTGAAGAACAGGGTCAGATAGACACCGGTCAGAATGATGATGACGAATGTGTAGAGGGCGATCTCGCCGATCAGGAAGGACCAGTGGTCGGGGAAGACCTTGCGCAGATTGGCCTTGGCCATCTTGAAGAGGCCCACCCGGCCGTCGAACCAGTCGGCGAGGGCCTCGCCTTTTCCGGCGGGCGCGCGCCGGCCGGATCCCTCATCGCGGACCCTCTGTCGGCGCTCCGGAAATGCTCTCATGTCTCAATGGGTTTACCAGGCGTTCTCCAGGGATGACGGCGCTCTTCGGCCGGGTGGGTCAGGGTGTAACCCCTTTGAAGGAAGAACGCACCGGCCCGGTTGCGGCCCCGCACGCCGCCTCGACTGCCATCCGCGGCGCCGCCCGCCCCCCAGCGGGCGGCGCCGCGGACGCAGGTCCTTACGCCGCCGGAAGCTCTCCGGTGCGGGCCACCTGGGCATACCAGCGGGCGCTGGACTTCGGCACCCGGGCCTGCGTCTGATAGTCGACGTAGACCGCGCCGAAGCGCTTGCTGTAGCCGTACGCCCATTCGAAGTTGTCCATCAGCGACCACAGGAAGTAGCCGCGCAGGTCGGCGCCGTCCGCGATGGCCTGGTGGGCGACGGCCAGATGGTCCCGGAGGTAGTCGATCCGCCGCGGGTCGTGGACCGCGCCCTCCGCGTCCGGCTTGTCGTCGAACGCGGCGCCGTTCTCGGTGATGTACAGCGGTACGCCCGGCGCCTCGCGGGTGTAGCGCATCAGCAGGTCGTGCAGTCCGGTCGGGTCGATCGCCCAGCCCATCTCGGTGCGCTCGCCCGGCGTCTGGTGGAAGGCCACCTGCTCCGAGCCCGGCCAGGGGGAGTGGTCGCTGGCGCCGTGGCCGTCGTGGCGGGCGGGCGAGCCCTCGTTGTCGGTGCCGGCTGCTACCAATGACGGTGTGTAGTAGTTGATGCCCAGCGCGTCGAGGGGGTGCTTGATGACGGCCAGATCGCCGTCCCGGACGAACGACCAGTCGGTGATCGAGGCGGTGTCCTTGATCAGGTCGGTGGGGTACGCACCGCGCAGCATCGGCCCGGTGAAGACGCGATTGGCCAGCGCGTCGATACGCCGCTGAGCATCCAGGTCCTCGGGCTTGTCGCTGAGCGGCCGGACCACGGCCGGGTTGAGGCTGATGGCGATCTGGGCGCGGGCGGGGAGCGCGGCGCGCAGCGCCTGGGCGCCGAGGCCATGGGCGAGGTTCAGATGGTGGGCGGCGCGCAGCGGGGCCAGCCGCTCGGTGCGGCCCGGGGCGTGCACCCCCGAGCCATAGCCCAGGAAGGCGCTGCACCACGGCTCGTTGAGGGTGGTCCAGAACTCGACGCGGTCGCCGAGCGCCCCCGCCACGATGCCCGCGTACTCGGCGAAGCGCTCGGCGGTCTCGCGCTCCGGCCATCCTCCCGCGTTCTCGAGCTCCTGGGGGAGGTCCCAGTGGTAGAGGGTGAGCACCGGCTGGATGCCCGCGCCCAGCAGCTCGTCCACCAGTGAGCGGTAGAAGTCGAGCCCGCGCTGGACGGCCGGTCCCCGGCCGGTGGGCTGCACCCGTGACCAGGACACCGAGAAGCGGTAGGCCCCCAGGTTCAGCTCGGACATCAGCCGGACGTCATCGCGGAAGCGGTGGTAGTGGTCGACCGCCACATCGCCGGTGTCGCCAGCGAGCACCCTGCCGGGGGTGTGGCTGAAGGTGTCCCAGATGGAGGGGGTGCGGCCGTCCTCCTGGGCGGCGCCCTCGACCTGATAGGCGGCCGAGGCCGCGCCCCACAGGAATCCGGGCGGGAAGGTAAGGGTCATGGAAGCGCTCCCATTCGAGGTCGTGGGGGAGGGAAGGAGACGGGGAGGGAGTGGTGGTCGCGGGCTGCTCAACCCTTGATCGCGCCCTGCATGATGCCCCCCACGATCTGCTTGCCGAAGAGGACGAAGGCGATCAGCAGCGGCAGTGTGCCCAGCAGCGCCCCCGCCATGATCAGTGATTGATCCGGGGTATACCCACGGCTCAGACCGGTCAATGCCACCTGCATGGTCGGGTTGCCGCTCTGCGTGAGCGCGATGAACGGCCAGAAGAAGTCGTTCCACGATTGGACGAAGGTGAGCATCCCCAGCACCGCCATCGCCGGACGCGCCGCCGGGAAGACGACATGCCAGATGATCCGCAGGCTGCTCGCGCCGTCCATCCGCGCCGCCTCGATCAGCTCGGTCGGCAGCGCCTGGGTGAGGTACTGCCGCATGAAGAAGACCCCGAAGGCGCTGACCAGGGTCGGCACGATGACCGCCTGGAGCTGGTCGGTCCACTCCAGCTTGGCCACCATCATGTACAGCGGCACGACGCTGAGCTGGGGCGGCACCATCATCGTGCCGATGGTGAGCATCAGCAGGACGTTCTTGAAGCGGAAGCGCAGCTTGGCGAAGGCGAAGCCGGCGATGGTCGAGAAGAGCACGGTCGACGCCGCGACCGTGCCCGCCACGATCGTCGTGTTGAGCAGCGCGGTGCCCATGTTGGCGCCGTTCCACGCCTTGTCCAGGTTGTGGAAGAGGTTGCCGCCGAACCACAGGGGAGGGGGTGTCTGGGCCAGCCGGCCGTTGGTGCGGGAGGCGGCGATGGCGGTCCACACCAGCGGGAAGAGCGAGCCGAGGGTGAACAGGATCAGCACGGCGTAGGTGATCTTGCCGCCGTGCAGTTGCCTGCCCGCCCGGTTGCGGCCCTTTCCGCCCCGCGGAGTGCTGTGCGCGGGAGCCGCCGGATCGAGTGTCCGCCGGGAAGAGACAGTGACGCTCATGGTTCTCCTCGTCTCCCTCACTGGCTCTTACGCAGCCGTCGCGCGAACAGCGCGTTGACCGCGGCGATCAGCAGCAGGATCAGGAACATCGTCCAGGCGATGGCGGAGGCCCGGCCGAGGTGCAGGTTCACCCAGCCCTGCTCGTACATGTACAGGCCGAGCGTCTGGTACTGGTGATCGGCGCCGCCGGTGGCCGTCCCGGCGGTGTTGAACAGCAGCGGTTCACCGAAGAGCTGGGTGGCCCCGATCGTGGAGACGACGACCGTGAAGAGGATGGTGGGCCGCAGCGACGGGATGGTGACGTGCAGGAACTGCTCCCAGCGGGAGGCCCCGTCCAGCGCCGCCGACTCGTACAGATCGTTCGGCACGGCCTGCATGGCGGCCAGGTAGATCAGCGCGTTGTAGCCGGTCCACCGCCAGATGACGATCGTGGAGACCGCGATCTGCGAGGTCCAGGTGCCGTTCTGCCAGTCGATGCCGTCCAGCCCGACCAGCCCCAGAACCCAGTTGATCATCCCGTAGTCACGCCCGAAGAGCAGCGCGAACACCAGCGTGGCGGCAGCGACGGAGGTGGCGTACGGGGTGAGGATCGCCACTCGGAAGAACATCGAGGCGCGCAGCCGGTAGTTGAGCAGATGCGCGATCCCGAGGGCCATCATCAGCTGGGGAACGGTGGATATCACCCCGATGGTGAAGGTGTTCCGCAGCGCTTTCCAGAAGAACTCGTCTTCCCACAGCCTGGAGAAGTTGTGCCAGCCCGCCCACTCCATATGGGTCGGGTCGGTGAGCTCCACTTGGTGCAGCGAGGCCCACCCCGTGTAGATCAGGGGGAAGAGGCCGAAGGCGGCGAAGAAGACGAAGAAGGGGGCGACGAACGCGTACGGGCTCCATCGCACGTCCCAGCGGTAGCGGCGGCTGCGCCGGTCGCGGCGCCGCTGCTCGGCCGGGTCGGGCGTCGAGGCGGTCGCGGCGCGCGGGGCCGCGCCCCCCTGCCCTGCGGGGGGCGCGGCCGTATCAGGGGTGAAACCGGAAGGTGCTGTCATGTCCGGGTCACTGATCCAGCGCGTTGTCGTTCGTCTTGATCGCGGCCTTCCAGCCCTCGGCGGGGGACTTGCCCTGCTGGTCGACCTGGAGCAGGCCGACATCGACGAAGTTCTGCTTGATGACGGCGTCCTTCGGACCCAGGACCTGCGTCGGACTGGCCTTCGCGGCCTCCGAGAAGATCTTGCCGATGGGCGCGTTGTCGAAGTACGGGTGCTTGGCGTCGGCCACCTGGGGCAGGTCGTACGCGGCCTGGGCGCTGGGGAAGCTGGCCTGCTTCTCGAAGAGCTTGGCCTGCTGCTCGGGCGCGGTCAGCCAGGTGGCGAGCTTGACCGCCTCGTCCTTGTTCTTCGCCGCCTGCGGCACGGAGAGGAAGGAACCGCCCCAGTTGGCGGGCTTGGGGGCGGTGGCGACGTCCCACTTGCCCTTGTACTTGTCCCCGGCGTACTCCTTGATCTGGCCGAGCATCCAGGCCGGGCAGGAGGCGGTGGCGAACTTGCCGTTGGCGAGCGCCTGCTGCCAGGGCTTGGTGAACTCCTGCAGCCCGGCGGAGAGTTTGGCCCCGGAGGCGTCGGTCGCCAGCTTCCACGCCTTCTTGACGGCCGGGTTGTCCTCGTAGATGGGCTTCCCGCTCTTGTCGTAATAGACCTCGGAACCGCCGGAGACCGCCGCGTTGAACAGCCCGCCGGCCGAGTCCAGGAACGCGGCGCCGCCCGGCGCCTTCTTCGCGTAGTCCTTGCCGGCGTCGAGGTACTTCTGCCAGTCGCCCGCCCAGAGCTCGGAGACCTTGTCGCGGTCGGACGGGAGCCCCGCCTGCTTGAAGAGGTCCTTGCGGTAGCAGATCGCCATCGGGCCCACGTCCGTGCCCAGGCCGATCGTCTTTCCGTCCTTGGCGGTGGCCTGCGCCCACTTCCAGTCGAGGAAGTTTTCTTTCTTGACGCCATCCGCCTTCGAAAGATCAACGAACTTGTCGGCCTGGGTGGTGGTCACCTCATTGATGTTGCCCACCTCGACCGCCTGGATATCGGCGAGTCCGCTGCCCGAGCCGAGATGGGTGAGCAGCTGCGGGTAGTAGTTCGAGGCCGGGTCGATCACATTCTCTTCGATCTTGATATCCGGGTGCAGCTTTGTGTACTCGTCATAGAGCCCGGCCTGTTTGAAACCCATGACGCCGTACGTGCCGACGGTCACGACCGTCTTGCCGTTGCTGCTGCCACCGGACGAATCGTCGGACCCGTCATCGCCGTCGTCGGCGCAGCCGCTGAGCAGCCCGGCTCCTATAGCGGCCACGGCCGCGAGGACCACGGCTCTGCTGCGATGACTACCAGTGCTCCTGGGCATTCCGTCCTCCTTGCGCCCCGCCCAACGGCTTCCGGTCGGAAAGTGGTGATACATGGCTCTTTGAGATGCATCGAGTCGGGTGGGCATCGTGCGGGTTGTGTATGACTCGGATAGTGTGGGAGCGCTCCCAGCTGTGATGTGTTGAAGGGTCGCGGCTCCTCGCTGGGGTGTCAAGGGAGTGCGCACAACAACTTCCGGAAACCACATTGCTGTTGAATGTCCCCGCAGCCGCCCATTTGGGGGGTGGAGCTGCTGGGCATGAACGGCTGGAGGCGCGATATGGCAGGAACGCGGCGGCATGGCGCGGGGCGAGGACGGCCGACCCTCGAGGAGGTGGCGGCCCGCGCCGGAGTCGGCCGCGGCACCGTCTCCCGGGTGATCAACGGCTCGCCCCGGGTCAGCGACCGCACCCGCACGGCCGTGGAGCAGGCCGTCGCCGAACTCGGCTATGTGCCGAACCGGGTGGCCCGCGCCCTCGCCGCCAACCGTGCCGACGCCGTCGCCCTGGTCATCCCCGAACCCGAGACCCGGCTCTTCGCCGAACCGTACTTCTCCGACATCATCCGCGGTGTCGGCGCCGAGCTCGCCGACACCGACCTCCAGCTGCTGCTGACCCTCCTGCGCACGCCCAAGGAACGGCAGCGGTTCGCGGACTACCTCTCCGCGCACCGGGTCGACGGGGTGCTGCTGGTCTCCGTGCACGCGGACGACCCGCTGCCGGACCTGCTGGAGCAAATCGAGATGCCCGCGGTGCTCAGCGGCCGCCGCTCGGCGCATGAATCGGTCCCGTACGTCGACTCGGACAACACCGGCGGCGCCCAGTCCGCCGTGGAACACCTCATCGGCCGCGGCCGCTCGACGGTCGCCACCATCACCGGACCGCTGGACATGTATGTCGCACAGTGCCGCCTGGAGGGCTACGGCGCCGCGGTCCGGGCGGCCGGCCGGGAGGTGGAACCGGAGCTGGTGGCCGCCGCGGACTTCACCGAGGAGGGCGGCCGCCGGGCCATGAGCCAACTGCTCGACCAGCGCCCGGACCTGGATGGGGTCTTCGCCGCCTCGGACGTGATGGCCGCGGGCGCCCGGCAGGTGCTGCGCGAGAGCGGGCGCCGCGTCCCGGACGACGTGGCGCTGGTCGGCTTCGAGGACTCGGCCGTCGCCCGCCATATGGACCCTCCGCTCACCAGCGTCCGGCAGGCCACGGAGGAGATGGGCCGGGCGATGGTGCGGGTGCTGCTGGAGGAGATCGAGGGGCTGTCGGACCGCACCTCCAAGCGGCCGCAGATGGTACTTCCCACCCAGCTGGTGCGGCGGGAGTCTTCCTGAGGGGCCGGAACGGGCATGGGGCCGGTGGACAGTGTCCACCGGCCCCACTTCAGGGGACGGGTCGTGCGGTTACAGCGCCGGGTAGGCGTTCTTGAGCAGCTCCTGGAACTGGGCCGAGAACCAGTGGCCCGACAGCGGAGCGTTCGCCAGCGCACCCGACATGTTGTTGTTGTTGCGCGGGTTGCCGGTGTACGTCGGGTCGCACATCCGGTCGAAGCCCTTGCCCTCGTCGTTCGGGATCTGGGAGCTCGCGCCGTCCGACTCGCCCGGGGGCTTCATCCACACGTACGCGTCGATCCCGGCCGCGGGTGCCGCCTTGGGGCGCTCACCGAGCCCGGCGCCGGACTGGTTGCACCAGTTGCCGACGTGAATGCGGCGGTCGTAGCGCCCGCCGTTGACGTACGTGTCCACGTCCGTCTTAGCGCCGGGGCCGCTGGGCCGGGCCGAGCCGCCCCAGCCGTTGCGGGAGGTGTCGATCAGGGCGCCGATGTTGCTCGGGAAGCCGACGTTGACCAGCTCCTGGCGGAACGCCTGGGCGTAGGAGAGCTCGTCCACGTACCGGTTCCAGTCCACCCACTTCGACTGGCGCACGGTGGTGCCGTTGACCGAGTCGTTGACGGTGAAGTTGTTCTCCTTCAGCGCGCTGTAGTTGGCCGTGTTGACGATGATGCCGGCCACCTTGTCGACCGTGCTGCCCTCGGCCGTCGCCGCCTGCTTGATCACCTGTGCGGTGGGGTTGAAGTTGTCGTCCCAGCCGATCCAGCCGTGGTGCCCGGCGTCGATGTAGTTGTAGACGTTGCCGATCGAGCCCAGCTTGTTCAGGGCGTAGCCGACGCCCTTCACGTAGTTGCCGTTCGCCTTCATCGTGTCGCACTCGGGCGTCGCGGTGGGCTTGCCGCCGGTGTTGGTGACCAGGTTGGGCAGCGAGTCGACCTCGATGGTGGTGACGATCCGCAGACTCGAGTTGGCGTACTTGGACTCGGAGAGGATCGCCGCGATCGGGTCGATGAACTGGGTCTTGTACTTGTCGATCTCGGTCGGGCCCAGCTCGCCGTTGGACGCCAGCGCGGAGCAGTCACGGCCGGGCAGGTCGTAGACCACTAACTGGACGACCGTCGGGCTGCCGCCGGACTGCTTCAGCGCCTCGTCGAGGTGGGCGCGCAGCCCCATCGCGCCGCCCGTGCCGTTGATCGCGGCGATCCGGTCCAGCCAGATGCCGGTCGGCTGGTTGGAGATCTTGCTGCCGCCGGGCTCGGCGGCGGCCTTCGCCGACCAGTCCGGGTTCACGTACGCCTTGGCGCCCGAGTACGGGTTGTCGACCTTCGCGGCGGCCGCCTTGCCGCTGTCCCCCTGGGCGGACGCCACACCGGTCAGCGCCCCCATGGTCAGCGCGGAGGCGGCGAGCAAAGTGCCCGCCATTCGGATTCTGCGGCTCATTGCATTCCCTTCAGGTGATCACGGAGTCCCACGCCGAAGTTGGTCGGCGTGCCGTTGTAATCGCTGATCAGAGACGGGCCCGAGGAACAGTCCCAGGTGTTCCAGGTCCAGCCCAGATACGAGGCGCCCTTGGCGTCCAGCCAGGCCATGACCCGGTCGATATAGCCGTGGGAGCAGGTGTTCTCGCCGATCTCGCCCGCCACGAACGGGACCTGGGCGATGACCGGGGCGAGCTGTTCGTTGAAGCAGCTCTCGCTCGAGCAGGTGTTGAAGTTGTAGGTGTGCCAGGCGGCGGCGAGATTGCCCGCCGGGTCGTTCGGCTTGTACGTCAGCCACTGGCGCAGATCGTTGGAGTAGGCGACCCCGGGGATCAGGACCAGGTTCTTGGCGCCCGCGGCCCTTACGGCGTTCAGCAGGGTCTGCATCCCGGCGACCTGGAAGTCGATTCCGGGGCAGCTCCCGCCGTCGCGCCAGCACTTCCACGCCGCCGTGAGGTCGGAGGTGGCGCGGTCCGGGAACGGCTCGTTGAACAGGTCGAAGACCACGGCCTGGTCGCTCTTGAAGGTCTGGGCGACCGACGTCCAGAAGGCCGGGGTGTACTGCGCGTTCGGCATCGGCTTCTGGCAGGTGGCGTACGCGGTGTCGGGGCAGTGGCTGTCCCCTCCGGTGTAGGTGCCGTGGGACCAGTGGAGTTCGACGATGGGGGTGATGCCATGGGCCTCCAGTCGGGCGACGAGTGCCTTGACCGCCGCGATGTAGTTGGTCCCTCCGTAGGCCGGGTCGATATGGGAAAGGCCCAGCCAGCACTCCTCGTTGAGCGGGATCCGGACCGCGTTGACCTTCCAGTCCGCGATGGCCTTGACGGAGGCGTCGTCCACGGGGCCGTCGAAGATGCCGTAGCCCTGGACGCACATGAACTCACCGCCGGAGCGGTTGACGCCGAGCAGGCGCCGGGTGGTGCCGTTCTCGTCGACGAGCTTGTTGCCCGAGGCGCGCAGCTTCGGCGGTGCGGCGGCGTTCGGACGGAGTGGCTCAGTCGCCTTCGACGTCTTCGACGGCATCGACGGCATCGACCGCTTCGACGGCGCGTCGGCCGGGGCGACCGACGCGGTGGTCGTGGCGGATGCGCTCGCCGCCGAGGCGGTGGCGCCGGTGGGCACCAGGGCGGTACCCACCACGGACAAGACCGCGGCGGCCACCAAGGCATAAAGGCGCGGGGGTGCTCGCATGGAGCGACTCCTTGGGATCCACGCGCCGTTCGCTACGGCGCAGACTGCTGGAACCGCTCCCACTGGTTGAAGTGAAGGTAGCGCCCGACGGGCTCATGTCAACAGTTCCCGTTCACGGAATTATCGGTTGAGGACCTCTGAGCACCCGGTGTTGTTCAAAGACTTGACACCTCATCAGGCTGACCCGAATCTTGGGAGCGCTCCCACTGGTTCGCACTTTCCCCCACCACCCGCACGAACCGCGAGGAGGTCCCCCGATGCGCGTACAGCGTGGCTCGCCCTTATCAGGCACCCGACTATCAGGGGCACGACTTTCAGGGGCACGGCTTGGGGTACGACGACGCATGCGACGGCTGGTGACCGCCCTGGCCGCCGCGCTCTCGCTCCCCGTGGCCATGACCGCGGCGGGCGGCGCCGCCCCCGCGCACGCCGCGGCGGTCCAGTGCGGGGTCGACTACAAGACCAACGACTGGGGCTCCGGCTTCACCGCCGACCTCACCCTCACCAACCCCGGCACCGACGCCATCGACGGCTGGACCCTGACGTACGACTACGCCGGCAACCAGAAGCTGAGCAACGGCTGGAACGGCAGCTGGTCGCAGTCCGGCAAGACCGTCACCGTCACCAACGCCGGGCACAACGCGAAGATCGCGGCCGGGGGCAATGTCACCACCGGCGCCCAGTTCACCTACAGCGGCACCAACGCCGCCCCCACCTCCTTCGCCGTCAACGGCGTGGCCTGCCGGGGCGCCCATCAGCCGCCCATCGCGGTGCTGAGCAGCCCGTCCCCCGGCGCCGTCTTCACCTCCGGCGGCACCGTTCCGATGACGGCCACGGCCGCGGCGGCCGACGGGGCGACGATCACCAAGGTCGAGTTCTACAGCGACACCAAGCTCCTGGGCACCGACACCACCTCCCCGTACGCCTTCGACTACAAGGACGTCCCGGCGGGCGACTACTCGCTCTATGCCAAGGCGTACGACAGTCAGGGCGCCGCCGCCGAGTCCACCCCCGTCGGCATCCATGTGGCGGCCGGGCCCACGCTGGTGGCCAGCCCCGGTCAGCTCGGGGTGCAGCAGGGTAGGACCGGGACGTTCGGCGTCAAGCTGTCCACCAAGCCGTCCGCGAATGTCACCGTCTCCGTCGCCCGCACCTCGGGCAACTCCGGGCTGACGATCTCCTCGGGCGCCACCCTCACCTTCACCCCCGCCAACTGGGACACCGCGCAGCAGGTGACCGTGGCCGCCGCCAACAGCGGCACCGGCGCCGCGACCTTCACCGCGACCGCCGCCGGCCACACCAAGGCCGAGGTCACCGTCACCCAGCTGGCCGCCGCGAAGGACTACGACGCCCGCTTCCTGGACCTCTACAACAAGATCACCGCACCCTCGGCGGGCTACTTCTCGCCCGAGGGCGTTCCGTACCACTCGGTGGAGACCCTGATCGTCGAGGCCCCCGACCACGGCCATGAGACGACCTCCGAGGCGTACAGCTATCTGATCTGGCTGCAGGCGATGTACGGCAAGGTCGCCGGCGACTGGTCCAAGTTCAACAACGCGTGGGACATCATGGAGAAGTACATGATCCCCACCCATGCGGACCAGCCCACGGGCAGCTTCTACAACGCCTCCAAGCCGGCCACCTACGCGCCCGAGTGGGACCAGCCCTCCCAGTACCCCTCTCAGCTCAACGGCAATGTCCCGGTCGGCAACGACCCCATCGCCGCCGAGCTGAAGAGCGCGTACGGCACCGATGACATCTACGGCATGCACTGGATCCAGGACGTCGACAACGTCTATGGCTACGGCAACGCGCCCGGCAAGTGCGAGGCGGGCCCGAGCGACACCGGCCCCAGCTATGTCAACACCTTCCAGCGCGGCCCGCAGGAGTCGGTCTGGGAGACCGTCACCCAGCCCACCTGCGACGGCTTCAAGTACGGCGGCAAGAACGGCTACCTGGACCTGTTCACCGGCGACGCCTCCTACTCCAAGCAGTGGAAGTTCACCAACGCCCCCGACGCCGACGCCCGCGTCGTCCAGGCCGCCTACTGGGCCTCGGAGTGGGCCAAGGCGCAGGGCAAGGGCGGCCAGATCTCCGGCAACGTCGCCAAGGCCGCCAAGATGGGCGACTATCTGCGCTACGCGATGTACGACAAGTACTTCAAGAAGATCGGCAACTGTGCCGGGGAGACCACCTGCCCGGCCGGCAACGGCAAGAACAGCTCCCACTACCTGCTGTCCTGGTACTACGCCTGGGGCGGCGCCACCGACACCTCCGCGGGCTGGTCCTGGCGCATCGGCTCCAGCCACGCCCACGGCGGCTACCAGAACCCCATGGCGGCCTGGGCCCTGAGCTCGTACGCCGACCTCAAGCCCAAGTCCGCCACGGGCGCGAGCGACTGGTCCACCAGCCTGAAGCGCCAGTTGGAGTTCTACCGCTGGCTGCAGTCCAGCGAGGGCGCCATCGCGGGCGGCGCCACCAACAGCTGGCAGGGCCGCTACGCCACGCCGCCGTCGGGCGCGTCCACCTTCTACGGCATGTACTACGACGAGAAGCCGGTCTACCACGATCCGCCGTCCAACCAGTGGTTCGGCTTCCAGGCGTGGTCCATGGAGCGGGTCGCGGAGTACTACAACCGCACCGGTGACGCCTCGGCGAAGACGGTCCTGGACAAGTGGGTCAAGTGGGCGCTGTCCAAGACCACCGTCAACGCCGACGGCACGTACCAGATCCCGTCCACCCTCCAGTGGTCCGGCCAGCCCGACACCTGGAACGCCTCCAGCCCCGGCGCCAACGCGAGCCTGCATGTCACCGTCGCCGACTACACCAATGACGTGGGCGTGGCGGCCGCGTACGCCAAGACCCTGTCCTACTACGCCGCCAAGTCCGGCGACACCGAGGCCAGGGACACCGCGAAGGCGTTGCTGGACGGCATGTGGAACAACTACCAGGACGACCTCGGGATCGCGGTCCCCGAGTCCCGCGCCGACTACAACCGCTTCGACGACCCGGTCTACGTCCCCAGCGGCTGGACGGGGACCATGCCGAACGGCGACAAGATCGACTCCAGCTCCACCTTCCAGTCGATCCGCTCCTTCTACAAGAACGACCCGGCCTGGTCGAAGGTCGAGGCGTATCTGAAGGGCGGGGCGGTCCCGAGCTTCACGTACCACCGGTTCTGGGCCCAGGCGGACATCGCGCTGGCGATGGGGTCGTACGCGGACCTCTTCGAGTAGTCACCATCGCGCGGCGGCGGGGCTCCCGGACCGGGGCCCCGCCGCTCATGCGCCTTTCAGCGCGCGGCCCGCTCCGCCGCCCCCGCGCCGGACCCGGGCCCGGCCCGCGCCCCGGTCCCGTACACCGCGCGGACATTGTCCGCCGGCCGTGGCTTGTCCCTCCCGGCGGGCCCCGCCGCGAAGGCGCGCAGCAGATTCTCCGTGGTGCGGGTGACGAAGGCCCTGGTGCGTGCGTCCATCCCGTGATCGCGCCCGTTCTCATGGGTCCCCGCCATCAGGGCCTCCACCCAGCGCATCGTCCCCGAGGCGAAGACCCCCGCCCCGCTCGCCACGGTGTAGTACGCGGTGTCCGAGTGGCTGTGCCGCCCCCGGCAGACCAGGGGGGAGTGGGCGATGATGCGCAGCGGCGCCGGGGTGGGGACGCCCGGGGTGACCCGGTCGTACTCCACCCCCACCAGGTGGTCGAAGGAGTCGCCGTCGTCCACCCCGGTCCCGGCGAACAGCCAGTGGCCGCTGTCCAGGACGACGTACGGGGCGTCGGTCGGGTAGCCCTCGTAGAGGACGCCGGTCAGCGAGGACTCGGGATCGGGCGCGGGGGACTGACGGAAGTCGGTGGTCGCCAGGTCGCGATGGTTCACCAGGTACGGGTCGTCCCGGTAGGCGGTCTTGTAGCAGACCACGGTGCGCGCGGGGGCACCGCCGGGGCCGGGCTCCAGCCGGATCCGGCGGAAGCAGGTATTGGCGCCGAGGAAGGCCAGGTTGGTGCCGTCGTCCCGGGCCCGGGTCACGTACCGCCGCTGCTGCGGGGTCCAGTACTCGTCGTGACCGAGCGACAGGGCGGCCGAGGCGCCCTTCAGCACGGCCGGTCGCAGATGGACGTCCATGCCCGTGGTGTACGCGAGCGGAAGGCCCAGCCGTTCGGCGAGGACCACCAGGGCCCGCTCGTAGACCAGGAACTTCTCCGCCCCGCTTTTCGCGTACGGCCGGTCGAAGCTGACGGCCAGCGAGCGGCTCCCGTACGCACCGTCCCGGCCCTGGTAGAGGCTGTAGCCGCCCCAGGTGTTGTACGCCTGCCAGGTGGCCGGTGCGTGCATCAGCAGCGTCCGGCCCCGCGCCTGCCGTGAGCGCACGATCAGCGGCACATAGCGCTGATGGCCGTTCGAGGCGTCCAGCCGCAGCAGATACGCGCCCTCCGGCCAGTTCCGGGCGCGTATGCGCAGTGAACGGTCCCAGTCGGCCCGCACCGTGCGGGTGGCGTCGAGGAACAGGGGCGCGCCTTGCTTTCTGCCGTCCACCCGGCCCGACCGCCACACCAGCCGCGCCTGTGCCCCGCCGTACCAGCCGATCCGGTAGGCCGATACGCGGAAGGCGGGGGCGGTGGTCGACACGTAGAGGCCGACCTCCTCGTCGGGCAGCACGCTCACCCGGTCGGTATAGCCCTCGATGGCGTCGGGCGGCCCCGTCGAGCGGATGCGCCAGTCGGCACTGCCCGGCCGGGCCCGTTCCGCCTCCTCCGCCCGGCGCGCGGCGTCGGCGCGACGGGAGGGGCGGGCGCGGTGGACATCGCGTCCGGCGGAGTCGCAGCCCGTCGCGGCCACCCCGGCGGCTCCGGCACCGGCCGCCGCCGCGGCCCCGAGGAAGCCCCGGCGGACCAGCCCGCCGCTTGTGCGGCCCTGTTCTCCGTCCACCGGATCATCGTGGGCCGCGCCGCGGACGTGGGCGAGCCGGCGCGGTCCGACGGAGTATCCGGCCGCGCGGTCCGGCGCCTCCGAGGTGCGGCGTGGGGGCGCGGGGAGCAATCTGGGACATATGACCGAATCCCAGGCCCCGCGCATTCACCGGCCTCCGATCGTGGTGCTCGGCGTGCAGCAGAACGACCCGCCGTACCGTCTGGTCGAGATCGCCGGTGAGCTGGCGGGCAAGGCGCATTCGGTCCTGGACGTCATCGAGATCGCCCGGGAGGTCGGCCTGGACGACGTCGATCTGGACGATCCGGATGTGGTCCGGTGGGTGGGCGGCGACAAGTTCACCTGGACGTCGTTCTGGCCCCCGCACCGGTCGCACCGGTCGCACCACGAGCACCGGGCCAAGCGGGCCCGCGGGGCGGGTTCCGGCGATGTGGATTGACTGTCAACCCAACGTTGACGATCCACCGGGTGTCAACCTATGGTTGACGCATGACGAAACCAGTCGGACTCAGTCATCCCGTACGCCTCGACGATCTGATCGAGGCCATCAAGAAGGTCCACACCGACGCCCTTGAGCAGCTCACCGACGCGGTGATCGCCGCCGAGCACCTCGATGAGGTGGCCGACCACCTCATCGGCCACTTCGTGGACCAGGCCCGCCGCTCCGGCGCCTCCTGGACCGACATCGGCAAGAGCATGGGGGTCACGCGGCAGGCGGCCCAGAAGCGCTTCGTCCCCAAGGCGCCCGGCGAACCCTCGGACCTCGACCCCAGTCAGGGCTTCAGCCGCTACACCCCACGGGCACGGAACACCGTGATGGCGGCGGCGAACGAGGCCCGCGCGGCCTCCAGCGGCGAGGTGCGCCCCGAGCACCTGGTCCTGGGCCTCCTCCATGAGCCGGAGGGCCTCGCCGCGAAGGCGATCCTCGCCCAGGGCGTCCCGCTCGACACCGTCCGCCAGGCCGCCACCGCGGCCCTTCCCCCGGCCGTCGAGGAGGTGCCCGAGCTGATTCCGTACGACGCGGGCGCCCGTAAGGTCCTGGAACTCACCTTCCGCGAGGCGCTGCGCCTGGGCCACAACTACATCGGCACCGAGCACATCCTCCTGGCCCTCCTCGAACACGAGGACGGCGCGGGCCTGTTGACCGGCCTGGGCATCGACAAGGCCACCGCCGTGGACACCCTCACCAGGGCACTGACCCGAATCGCCGAGGCCATCAAGGGCGAGATGGAGGCGTGACCGAGCGGCCCTCGGCGGCCCGAAGGCGGGGACGCAAGGGCAAGAACAGTCGTGATGTGCCGGTCAGGGTGAGGACTCGCCTGACCATGCGACTCGGGGAGCGGACGGTGGCCGTCTTGCCGTGCGCGAGCGCCTCTCGGCGAAGCCTGAGCAGCGCGTTGAGGCCCGAGCAGTCCCAGAACGCCACCCCGCTCAGGTCCACGTCCACGCCCTCGGTGGAGGCGCGGAGGGCGTCGTGCAGGACGGCGGACAGTGCGGGGGCGGTCTCGTAGTCCACTTCCCCCCGTACCACGACAACCTTTCGGGGTCCCTCCTGGTAGCTGTCGGTGATGAGGGTGGTCGAGAATGCCGGGGAGGGGTGCGACGGCGTCTGCCCGGCTGATATCCCGCGTACGGCCTCGTGCGGGGGCCGGTATGGCGAGTGGTGTCCTGGCTCGGGCGTGGAGACCTCTCGTGCGTGCACCTGTCTGTCTCCCCTCAAGTCGCCGAGCTATCATTACACGACTTGCTTTACGCGAAGCGCGATTCATGTTTCCAGATGCGTTGTCGCTTTGGCAATATCATGAGGACATGGGAGGAGTGCCTGAATCGCATACCGGATGGACGTTCCTGACGAACCACGCCCGCGTGCTGGCCGCGATTGCCGACGATCCGAATGTGCGGATCCGCGACATCGCCGCGCACTGCAGACTGACGGAGCGCGCGGTACAAAAGATCATCGCCGACTTGGAGCAGGACGGGTATCTGTCCCACACCCGTGAGGGGCGTACGAACACGTACCGCATCGAGCCGGGGAAGGTCCTGCGCCACCCGGCCGAGGCCGGACTCCCGGTGGCCTCGCTCCTCTCCCTGCTCGTCGAGGACGAGGCCCGGCGCGAGCGCGCCGACGGGTCCGTCGGCGGTGGAAACCCGACGGCACACTGACGCTCCCGCCCACCGAGACCCGACCCCGCCGCACCGCCCCTCGACTACGCTGAAACGACCCTTGACGTCAGAGGTAGGAGTCACGGTGCGTATCGGCGAACTCGCCGCCCAGACCGGCGTCAGTGTGCGAGCGCTGCGCTACTACGAGGAGCAGCACCTGCTCACCTCGGAGCGCAGCCCCAGCGGCCAGCGCCACTACCCGGACACCGCGGTCGCCCGCATCCTGCTGATCCGGTGCTTCTACGCCGCGGGCCTGTCCAGCAAGACCATCCGCGAACTCCTCCCCTGCATGCACACCGGCGTCGCCACCCCCGCCATGCTCGCCCGCCTGACCTCCGAACGCGACCGTATGAACGCCCAGATCGTCGACCTGGCCAAGGCCCGCGACCACCTGGAGGCCCTCATGGCCGCGGCCGACACCATGGTCGATGGCGAGACCCGGTGCGCCCCGCTCAGCGCTTGATCCACCGCGGCGGCCGCGCGGGGCGGGCCGGGCGGACGGCCGGTCAGCGGCGGGCGCCGCTCCCGCCGTGGTAGCCGAGTTCGAGGTAGCGGGCGCGGGTGCTCCAGGGGCCGAGGTCGGGCGTGTTGGCCAGGACGTCGCGCCAGGGCGAGCCGCCGGAAGCCGCCTTACCGGAGGGGCCCCCTCGGTCACGCGCGGGCAGCGGATAGCCGGGGCGCCCGGCCCAGAGCCGTACCCCCGACCGCGCCTCGGACTCGCGGACCGGCTCCCACAAGCCCATCGAGAACATGCCGGCGAGCTGGTGCATGGCGATGAAGCCGACGATGCCCTCCTCGGGGTCCGAGGGGTCCAAGCGCTCGGTGAGGGCGTGCCACAGGAAATACGGGTTCGGCAGCCGCACATCGGGCTGGAAGCGGTAGACGAGCCGCTCCAGCCTGATCGAGCCGATGCGCGGCAGCTTTATCCGGTTGAGCGGGACGACCTCGCGCTTGCCGCCGTTCCAGGTCAGCCTCTCGTAGCGGCCCATATAGCCGGGCTCGCTGTAGACCGTGGCGTAAAGGCGTTCCCTGCGATCGGGCCGCCGGTTGTGCAACATGCCCGCGCCGACGACGGCGCCGCCCACGGAGGCCAGGCCCGCCAGGAGGATTCTGGTCTTGCGCTTCATCGGGACGCGACACCTCGCTTCTGACCGGACGACCGCCTTCATCATGTGCACGCCGAGGAGGGCCTCCACGGTTCCCCGCATCCCGCCGCCCGGCCCAACCTCAGCCGCCTCTCTCCGGTGAGACGATCACGAGGACCGCATGAACGAATGCAGGGTGGAGAGCATGCCTGTTCTGGTGCTGCTCGGCGTCTTGGCGCTTGTCATCGGCGGGTGCGCGTGCGTGGTGTGGGCGGAACGCGGCGGGCCCCGCTGGGCCCGCTCCGTCGCGACCGTGACGCCCCCCGCTGGCGAGCTGCTGAGGCGCTCCGGGAGGGCGTCGGCCAACAGCAGCCCCGCCGACGCGTATGCGGACGCGATGGACGACGAGTTCAACCAGCGCTTCCCCTGGTTCGTGGACCACTGGGGCGGCCCGAACACCCCCGGGTGCAGGCCCTGTACGAGTCCTGGGGCTTCCGGAAGGTGGGGGAGCGCCAGCCCTTCCCGGACTCTCCGCTTTTCGCCGTGATGCTCGCGGAACTTCCGCTGGGCCAGGGCGGGGGTACCGCGACAGCGGAGGAGCCCGGCACCTTGCCGGGCTCCTTCGTTGCTGTGCGTTCGCCGCCCTCCGCGTCAGGGATCTTGGGGCGCCGGGTTTCGCTGCTCAGGACCGACCGACTGCGGTCCTTCAGGATGAAGTTGAGCTGTTTGGCGAGTTCGGTTTGGCGACGGTTCGCGGGGTGATGGCGACACCGTTGGGCGCGTCGCCGACGGGGATGGTGGTGGTGACGGCGTTGGTCCTGGTGTCGATCACCGACACGGTGTTGTCCAACTGGTTCGCGATGTAGGCCCGGTCACCCTTCGGAGTGAAGGCCACTCCCCGGGGCCAGGTGCCGACGGGGATGGTGGTGGTGACGGCGTTGGTCTTGGTGTCGATCACCGACACGGTGCCGCTGTTGAGGTTGGTGACGTAGGCGCGCTGACCGTTCGGCGTGATGCCCACGCCGTTGGGAAGGTCGCCGGCGGGGACGGTGGTGATGACGGCGTTGGTCCTGGTGCTGATCACCGACACGTTGTCGCTGCTGGCGTTGGTGACGTAGATACGCTGACCGTTCGGGGTGATGGCCAGGTGGCCGGGCCCGTCGCCGCCGGAGGGGATGGTGGTGGTGACGGTGTTGGTCTTGGTGTCGATCACCGACAAGGTGTCGTCGAGGTCGTTGGTGACGTAGGCGCGGTCGCCCTCCGGGGTGACGGCCACGTCGAAAGGCCCGTCGCCGACAGGGATGGTGGTGGTGACGGTGTTGGTCCTGGTGTCGATCACCGACACGCTGTCGGCGGCGAAGTTGGTGACGTAGGCGCGGTCGCCTTTCGGGGTGATGGCCACGTTGAAAGGCCCGTCGCCGACGGGGATGGTGGTGGTGACGGTGTTGGTCCTGGTGTCGATCACCGACACGCTGTCGCCGCGGTTGTCGGCGACGTAGGCGCGGCCACCTTTCGGGGTGATGGCCACACCGATGGGATAGTCACCGACGGGGATGGTGGTGGTGACGGCGTTGGTCTTGGTGTCGATCACCGACACCGTGTCGTCGTCGATGTTGGTGACGTAGGCGTGGGCAGGGTCGTCATACGCGGCGGCGGGCGATGCCACGGCGAGTGGGACCGTCAGGCCCACGAGCACCGCCAACCCTACCCAGGCCCGCACGACCCTCCCCCGCGAGCGCTCACCGCCGTCACATCGCCCGGTGATTCCCCGTTCCGGCGTTCCCTGTACCGCGATATCTGACACGAAGACCTCCTGAAGTGCACATGAGCCGAACCAGCGATGACCGCGTCCACGCTATGTTCCGGTATCTCCATATACATTCCGAGATCACACGTTTAGGGCTGTATGGGCGATTCGAATCCCATCTCCGACCACCGGTCCACAGCATCGGGCGCGGGACACCGACATGCCGCACGGCCTGGCCCTGACCAGGTGGTGAAGACCGCTTCAACGTCGGCGTGAGACGGTGCTCCGATACCGGCTCGGAGACGCGGGCGTGATGGCCGGGCAACGGGGATCGCTGCTCTCGGCGACGGACCTGCCCTCAGTGTCGCTGGGGGTCATCCCGGCCTCTGCGGAGCGGATCATGTGGCCCATTGAGCCGTTCACAGTCTTCGACGACGAACGCGTGGACCATGAGCCGCTGTCGGCTTCCGTGAAGATCGCAAGAGAAGACGAGAAAGAGGCCGCTGTCCCGTTCTCACAGGTCAGCGGCCTCTTCGCAGAGGGTGAGTAACGGGACTCGAACCCGCGACATCCTGGACCACAACCAGGTGCTCTACCAGCTGAGCTATACCCACCATGACCGGCGCTTTCCGCACCGGCCGAGAAAAAGTGTACAGGGTCCGAAGGGGTGCTCGCTCCCGGCTTTCGGGGTGTCGGGAGCGAGCACCGGGTCGGTCCGGCCCGGGTCAGGTCTGCCGGGCGGGCAGGACGTGCTTGGCCGCGATGGTCTTCGCCGTGTCCGAGTCCGGTCCGGGCGCGGGGACGAAGACCGCTTCACGGTAGTAGCGCAGCTCGGCGATGGACTCGTGGATGTCCGCGAGCGCGCGGTGGTTGCCGTTCTTCTTGGGGCTGTTGAAGTAGGCCCGCGGATACCAGCGGCGGGCCAGCTCCTTGATCGAGGAGACGTCGACGATCCGGTAGTGGAGGTAGCTCTCGAGCGTCGGCATGTCCCGGAGGAGGAAACCCCGGTCGGTGCCGACCGAGTTTCCGCACAGCGGGGCCTTGCCGGCCTCGGGGACGTGCTCGCGGATGTAGGCCAGCACCTGGTCCTGGGCATCCTCGAGCGTGGTCCCGCCCTCGAGCTCGGCGAGCAGGCCGGAGGTGGTGTGCATCTCGCGCACCACCTCGGGCATGGTGACCAGCGCTTCCGCGGGGGGGCGGACAACGATGTCCACTCCCTCGCCCTGGATGTTCAGCTCGGAGTCCGTGACCAGCGCGGCCACCTCGATAAGCGCGTCGTTCGCCAGCGAGAGCCCGGTCATCTCGCAGTCGATCCACACCATGCGATCGTTCATACGTCTCACCCTACGGGGCGTTCCCGCTGGCCGGGCAGGGACGGACGGCCTGGAGCGCGGCCCGCGGCCTGTTCGGGCAGGCGTGGGGCGTAGGCGTCCGACTCCGGTTTGCCAGGGTCCGGATGCGGAGCGTGATGGTGGTGCGGAGGATGCCCCGAGTGACCGGTGGGACCGCCGGGCGCGCCCTGTCGCCGCAGCGGCAGGGAGTGGTCACCCGAGCGGGGCTCGATCACCTCGGCGCGG
This sequence comes from Streptomyces sp. AgN23, assembly GCF_001598115.1. Lineage (NCBI taxonomy): Bacteria > Bacillati > Actinomycetota > Actinomycetes > Kitasatosporales > Streptomycetaceae > Streptomyces > Streptomyces sp. AgN23. The sequence goes on along the minus strand of NZ_CP007153.1, from coordinate 4,251,503 downwards.
TCAGGCCGGTCGGCCCGCTCCAGCCGCTCCAGGCGGTCGGGGCGGTCCGTACGCTCCGCCGGCCCGCCCTGGGGCCTGCGGGCGCGGTACGCGGCCCGGTAGGCGGCCGGGGAGGACCCCAACTGCCGCCGGAAATGCCCGCGCAGCGCGACCGGCGAACGGAAGCCGCAGCGGCCGGCGACCTCGTCGACCGAGTAGTCGGAGGTCTCCAGAAGCCGCTGCGCCTGCAGTACCCGCTGGGTGATCAGCCACTGCAGTGGAGCGCTCCCAGTGAGCGAGCGGAACCTGCGGTCGAAGGTTCTGCGGCTCATATAGGCGCGCGCCGCCAGGGCCTCGACGTCGAACTGCTCATGCAGATGCTCGAGTGCCCACGCCACCACCTCGGCGAGCGGATCCGCCCCGATCTCCTCTGGTAACGACCTGTCCAGATAGCGCTCCTGCCCTCCGCTGCGGCGTGGCGGGACGACCAGGCGCCGGGCGAGGGCGCCGGCGGCGTCCGCGCCGTGGTCGGTGCGCACGATGTGCAGGCACAGGTCGATCCCGGCGGCGGTGCCCGCCGAGGTCAGTACGTCGCCGTCGTCGACGAAGAGCTCGCGGGGGTCCACATGGACCGACGGATAGCGTTTGGCGAGCGTCGGTGCGTACATCCAGTGGGTGGTCGCCGGGCGGCCGTCCAGCAGCCCGGCGGCGGCCAGTACGAAGGCCCCGGTGCACAGGCCCACGATCCGCGCGCCCTCCTCGTGTGCGCGGCGCAAAGCGTCGAGCGCGGCGGCCGGTGGCGGCTGGGTTATCGACCGCCAGGCCGGTACGACGACGGTGCCGGCCCGGGAGAGTGCCTCCAGGCCGTATGGTGCGGTCAGTTCCAGTCCGCCAGTCGTTCGCAGTGGCACATCTTCGCCCGCGCACACCAGCAATCGGTACCGAGGGACTCCGGCGTCCTGCCGGTCGATACCGAAGACGGAGAGCGGGATGGAGCTTTCGAAGATGGGGCCGCCGCTGAACAGCAGCACCGCGACGATTTCTCGTCGCCGGCGTCCGGAGAGCTTGCGCGAGGTCTCCGGTACGGTCGTGGAGTCCTGGCTCATGGCACTAAGCCCCCCTCGGTGGTCGCGTCCTCTCGGTCCTGCACGTTTCCCCTCGGTCCTGAACGGTTCCCCCGCCGGTCATGGCCAAGATCGAATCTACTGTGTCGCGTGTGGTCGCCGTGACCAGTTCACCACCCGCCACTATGTCGACATGGGAACTTGGCGCGAAGCATTCGATCACGAAGCGTTGCACTCGTAGCCCTCGCTGTGAAGTACGCCTTGTGCGGACACCCACTTCCCGTAGGGGGTACGTGCCCCGCGGACCCCTTTCCACGCTGGCCGGACGGGTGTTGAGCACGGCGTTTGCCAAGGGAAGAAGTGTGACCCGAAGTTGGCTTAAAACAAGCGGGCGCATGTGTACGGATGCGTCATGCGACCGGCGTACGGCCGGCTCGTACACCCTCGGGGCTCGAGCGACGCTCCAGCGGCGCTCCATCAGCGCTGAGTGTGCGGAGCGCTACGGACCGCGTTCCCGGTGCCAGGGGCCTTCGCGCGTCCTCAGGCGCGGCGGCCGCCCCGGTGCGCGCCGATCCCCGTACGGCCGTGGCGGCCCCGGTGTGGGCTGGCGCCGTCCGCGTCCAGCCGGGCCGCGGTGCGTTCGGAATGGCGCAGCAGGCCGCGGCTGGCGGCGGTCACGGCGGTGAGGCCCGCACCGGCCGCCAGGGCGCCGCCGAGGGGTAATCCGCACATGAGCAGGACGACGGGGACCACGGCGCAGCTGAAGGCCGCCCAGCGGATCACCTCGTTCACCGCGTCGCTAGCGGTGGGCTGGACCGGGGCTCGAGCGGGGCTTGGAATATGGGGCCGTCCGGGTGTCCCGGCCGGGTCGCCGGGGATGCCGCCGGGGGCGTCGTACTCGCGGGCGACGGACACGGGCAAGGCTCCTCTCGAGCGGCCGGCGAGATGTCGGCAGGGCGCTCCGCGCGGGGGTGGGGAGGGGCGGCGGGCCGGAGATCCGGGCAGGTGAGCGGGGGCGGGCCGGGGCCGCCGTACCGGCTGCCGCTACTACAACGCCCGGCCCGCCCCCAGGTCACTGCCGGGCGGCCGGGCGGCGTGCCACGGCGGTGCGGCCGGGCCGGGCAACGGGCCGGGGTCCGGGCGTGGCGGGGACTACTTGGGGCATTGCGTTACGGGCCGCCCTCCGGCATGCTCCGGGGAACGCTTCGGGCGGCTCCGCTCCCGTGGCTGCCTCTGGGCAGGTGGTGAATGCCGCCGTACCCTTGGGGGTAAGGGCTTGGAAAGATGAATCCCGGACGGATTTCGACCCCTCGAGATCGTCCCCGAGCTCCAGCGGAGCTCAAGTCCCCCGACAACCCCCAACCTGAGCCCCCGCCGATCCCTCCGCACGAGGACATCCTTCGCCGAGACACCGATGGCCGGTCACGAAATCCCCGAACCCGCGGACCGCAAGCGGGTCGCCGATCACATGGCGACCCCCGAAGCGGCGGAAGAAACACGTCATTCCTGCGATCCAGCGTTCCAGCACGGTGTTGTGGTGGGATTCGACGGCTCCACGTCGAGCGAGCGCGCCCTCGCCTACGCCATCGGCCTGGCCCGGCGCTCAGGCTCAGGGCTGATCATCGTCCACGTGGCCAACCGGCTGCCGACGACGGTGTGGGCGGGCTGTGAGCCGCCGGTCTTCGTCGACGTCCCCGATCACCGCACCGAGGTGCTGGGGCTCGAGTTGGCATGCGCCGATCATCTCTCCGAGGTGCCCTGGATCCTCGTCGAACGAGGCGGGGACATCTGCCATGAACTGGAGGAGGTCGGCCGGGAGTACGCGGCCGACGCCATCGTGGTGGGCTCCACGCACGGGCTGGTGGGGCGGATCTTCGGCTCGGTCGCGGGGCGGCTCGCACGGCGGGCGCAGCGGCCCGTCATCGTCATCCCCTGAGCGCCGGCTGGGCGTCGCCTGCTCTCGCCTGACGTCCGCCGGGCATTCCCTGGGTGTCTCCTGACGTCCGCCGGGTATCCCCTGGGTATCCGCTGGGCATCTCCTGAGTGTCACCGGGTGTCTCCTGGCGCCTCAGAGCGCTCCAGGCGCTCCACAGGTCCCCGGGCGCCCCTGAGCGGCCTCTACGGGCCTTCCCGGCCCTTCCAAGCCCTCAAGTCCCCGCGCACTTGCGCGCCGTGCCTCCGGCGCCCGTTCGTCAAGCGCGGTTGTTCAGCCCAAAACCTCTGCCGTCGGCAGGACGTGGCCCGGACGCCTGGAACCGGACACCCTCAACTCCCCTTGACCGCAGGTGAGATGGCGTCAAGTTCATCTTGACAACGGACAAACCTACCCGTGCGTAGAGGTGGATTGTGCGTTTGTGAGGGGTACAAAACGTTCGATCGTGCCGGCGCGCGGGAAGTGACGGTTCCCGCGCGCCGGCCAGCCGCCGGCGAAAAAGGGCGACGCCGGCGAAGGGGAGGCGGCCCCCGCGTGCGTGGTGGCACACGCGGGGGCCGCCAAGGGGTCCGCGCAGGGATTCTCGGAGGATTCGCCGAGGTCGCGTGGGGTGCGGGGCTACTCGACCGTCACCGACTTGGCGAGGTTGCGGGGCTTGTCGATGTCCCGGCCGAGGGCCAGCGCCGTGTGATAGGCGAGCAGTTGGAGCGGGATGCCCATGAGGATCGGGTCGAGCTCCACCTCGTTGCGGGGTACCACGATCGTGTGGTCCGCCTTCTCCTGCTCCCGGTGGGCGACGGCCAGGATCCGGCCGCTGCGGGCCTTGATCTCCTCCAGCGTCGCGCGGTTCTTCTCCAGCAGGTCGTCGTCCGGCAGGACCGCCACGGTCGGCACCTCGGGCTCGATCAGCGCGAGCGGCCCGTGCTTGAGCTCGGAGGCCGGGTACGCCTCGGCGTGGACGTAGGAGACCTCCTTCAGCTTCAGGGACGCCTCGCGCGCCACCGGGTAGCCGCGGACCCGCCCGACGAACATCATGCTCTTTGCGTTCGCATATTCCGCGGCGAGCTTTTTGATCTCTTCCTCGCCGCTCAGCACCTCGGCGATCTGCTCGGGCAGCTTGCGCAGCCCGGCGATGATCCGCTTGCCGTCGGCGACCGAGAGATCGCGGATCCGGCCCAGGTGGAGGGCGAGCAGCGCGAAGGCGACGGCGGTGTTGGTGAAGCACTTGGTGGAGACGACACACACCTCCGGACCCGCGTGGACGTACACCCCGCCGTCGGTCTCCCGGGCGATGGCGCTGCCCACGACGTTGACGACGCCCAGCACCCGGGCCCCCTTGCGCTTGAGCTCCTGGACGGCCGCCAGGGTGTCGTAGGTCTCGCCGGACTGGCTGACCGCGATGTAGAGGGTGTCCGGGTCCACGACCGGGTTGCGGTAGCGGAACTCGCTCGCGGGCTCCGCGTCCGCGGGGATCCGGGCCAGCTCCTCGATGAGCTGGGCCCCGATCAGGCCCGTGTGGTACGCCGAACCACAGCCGAGGATCTTGACCCGGCGCACCCCGCGCGCCTCGCGGGCGTCCAGGTTGAGCCCGCCGAGCCGGACGGTGGAGAAGCGGTCGTCGATCCGGCCGCGCAGCACCCGGTCCACGGCGTCGACCTGCTCGTGGATCTCCTTGTGCATATAGGTGTCGTGGCCGCCCATGTCGTACGACTCGGCCTCCCACTCCACCGTGGTGGGGGAGGGGGCGGTGCGGCTGCCCTCGGTGGTGTAGGTGCGGTAGTCGTCGGCCTTGAGGGTGGCCATCTCGCCGTCGTCCAGGGTGACCACCTGGCGGGTGTGGCTGACCAGCGCGGCGACGTCGGAGGCGACGAACATCTCCTTCTCGCCGATGCCCAGCACCACCGGCGAGCCGTTGCGGGCGACGACGATGCGGTCCGGGAAGTCGGCGTGCAGCACGGCGATGCCGTAGGTGCCCTCGACCATCGAGAGCGCGTGGCGGACCTTCTCCTCCAGGGTGGGCGCCTGGGAGCGGCCGATGAGGTGGGCGAGCGCCTCGGAGTCGGTGTCGGAGGCCAGCTCGACGCCGTCGGCGGCCAGCTTGGCGCGCAGATCGGCGGCGTTGTCGATGATGCCGTTGTGGACGACGGCGACCTTGCCGTCCGCGTCCAGATGCGGATGCGCGTTGGTGTCATTGGGCGCGCCATGGGTGGCCCAGCGGGTGTGGGCGATTCCGGTGGTGCCCGCGAACCGCTTGGGAAGCCTGGCCTCCAGCTCGCGGACCCGGCCCTTGGCCTTGGCGGTCTTCAGCCCGGCGCTCTGGGAGCCCTTGGCGGGCTTGCCCTGGATGGCGATGCCCGCGGAGTCATAGCCGCGGTACTCCAGCCGCTGCAGCCCCTCCAGCAGCAGCGGTGCCACATCGCGCTTGCCGATGTATCCGACGATTCCGCACATGGTGTTCAGGCCCTCCCATTGATCGCTCGTACATGCTCGTGCTCGTGTCCGGCGGTGGCGGCCGCCATCGTGGACCGGCGCCGTGGACCGGTGCCGTGGACCGGCGCCGTCAGCCGTAGACGATGCGGCGCAGCTGGCGCAGCGAGAGTTCGGGCGGGGCCACCGCGCGGTACGGCAGCTCGGCCGTGATCCGCTCGAAGATGTCCGCGTTGGTGAGTCCACCGGACTGCAGCTCGCGGTGGCGGCGCCGGACGAACTCCTCCGTCGTCTCGTCGAAGTACGCCAGTACGTCCAGCACCACCCGGCCCGCCTCGCCGCGGCTCAGCGGCGTACTGCGGACCAGGTGGTCGATCAGGTCATCGTGGGACATACGGCGGTCGAGCATCCGTTGATACTGCGATGCGGCGAAGTGTTTCGCAACATTCCTGCCCGATATCGGGCAGGGACGGGTCTCGGTGACGGAAAAGTGGGGCCTCGATGACGGGAAAGCCGTGCCTCAGGCGCCGGAAAGCGGCGGAGCACGGCCTGTTTGGCGGTGGTGAACTCCGCCTCGGTGAGGATCCCAATCTGGTGGAGATCGCCGAGTTCACGCAGCCGTCGCAGCAGGGCGTCGTGATCCACGTCACCCTCGTCGCCAACGGTGGGCGGGGCGTCCGCGGGCCGCTCCGGGGCGGGCGGCTGGACGGGGAGCGACTTCGCCGGGGCCCCTGGATGCGGCATCCGCGCGACGACGGCCGCCGCGACCAGCGGCATCAGCGGATCCTTCGTGAAGCCGTACAGCACCACCGCATGCGGGTCGTATTTGGGCGCGGCCGTCGCCGTGGCCTTCGCCACGACGAAGCGCAGGTAGCCATTCTCCAGCCCGGCGGCCGGGACCCACTCCACCAGCTCCAGGTCCGGCAGGAGGATCGTGCGGGGGCCGCCGGACGTCTTCGACTCCTCGGTCTTCCAGTTCCGGTTCAGCCGGATCCGCTCACCGTCGAACGAGGCCGTGGCGTCGCAGCGGGTCCGCCCCCTCACGCAGCCGCAGCCGCAGTCGGCCCGACTCGCGCCCCGGCTCGTAGGCGACACCGGCCAAGGCCACCAGGGGGACGGTCAGTTCGCCGAGCGCCTGCCGTACGGCGCGCACGCCGCGGTCCCGCCCCGGGACGATCCGGATCGCCTCCCCGTCGAAGCTCCAGGCGCCATCGCGCTGGGTGATTTCCGCCATGCGGGGCATTCTGACAGGCCCACAGCGACACATTGGTCTACACCTTGACCGCAACTGGGCGTCGCGGTACCCAAGATGCCACGTTGCGTTGAAGGGACCCCCTGTGAGACGACGTCGTGCCCGACTTCTGTGTTCCCTCCTGCTGACCGTGGTGGCCGGGGCGGGGACCGCGGCCTCCTCCGCCTCCGCCGCTCCGGCTTCCCCCTCGTCTTCCGCCCCGGACGCCGCGGCCGCCCCGACCCCCCTCGACCGGGTCGTGCCCGCGCCCGCGTCCGTACGGCCCGCGGCGGGCTCGTACGCGATCCACCCCGACACCCCCATCCGGGTCTCCGGCTCCGACGGCTCGGCGCGCTCGGCACGCCGGGTGGCCGACTACCTCGCGACGGTGCTGCGCCCCGCCACCGGCTATCGGCTGCCCGTCACCGCGCGGGCGGGCGGCGACGGCATCAGGCTGCGGCTGACGCCCAAGGCCGCCGCGGTGTCGAAGCTGGGCGCGGAGGGATACCGGCTGGAGGTGACCGGCCGCGCGATCACCGTCACCGCGCGCGCCTCCGCGGGGCTGTTCCACGGCGTCCAGACGCTGCGGCAGCTGCTGCCCGCGTCGATCGAGCGCACCAACCGGCAGGCGGGCCCCTGGCGGATCTCCGCCGGCACCATCACCGATGAGCCGCGCTATGCCTGGCGGGGCGCGATGCTCGATGTCTCCCGGCACTTCTTCGGCGTGGACCAGGTCAAGCGCTATATCGACCAGCTGGCCCTCTACAAGATCAACAGGCTCCATCTGCACCTCTCGGACGACCAGGGGTGGCGGATCGCGCTCGACTCCTGGCCGCGGCTGGCCACGTACGGCGGCTCCACCCAGGTCGGAGGCGGCCCGGGCGGCTACTACACCAAGGACGACTACCGCGAGATCGTGAGCTACGCGGCCAGCCGTGAGCTGACCGTCGTCCCCGAGATCGACATGCCGGGCCACACCAACGCGGCGCTCGCCTCCTACGCGGAGCTCAACTGCGATGGCGTCGCCCCGCCGCTCTACACCGGGACCGAAGTCGGTTTCAGCTCGCTGTGCGTGCCGAAGGACGTGACGTACGACTTCGTGGACGACGTCATCCGCGAGCTCGCCGCGCTCACCCCCGGCCCCTACCTCCACATCGGCGGGGACGAGGCCCACTCCACCAGCCATGAGGACTATGTGGCCTTCATGGACCGGGTGCAGCCGGTGGTCGCCAAGTACGGCAAGACGGTGATCGGTTGGCATCAGCTCACCGGTGCGCACCCCGCGAAGGGCGCGATCGCCCAGTACTGGGGAACGGACGGGAGCGAGAAGGAGGTCGCGGACGCGGCCAAGGCGGGCACCCAGCTGATCCTCTCACCGGCCAACCGCGCCTATCTGGACATGAAGTACGACGCCGACACGCCGCTGGGGCAGAACTGGGCCGGGTACGTCGAGGCGAAGCAGTCCTACGACTGGGACCCGGGCACCTACATCAAGGACGCCCCGGCGTCCTCGGTGCTCGGCGTCGAGGCGCCGCTGTGGTCGGAGACCCTCGAGACCAGCGCGCACATCGAGTACATGGCCTTCCCCCGTCTCCCCGGCATCGCCGAACTCGGCTGGTCGCCCGCGAGCGCACATGACTGGGAGAGCTACCGGGTCCGGGTGGCGGCGCAGGGCCCCCGCTGGGACGCCATGGGCATCACGTACTACCACTCCCCGCAGATCCCCTGGCCCACGAGCTGAGCCTCTCCCGGCACGGTGCTGGTGCTGGGGCTGGGTCCCGGGGGTGCTGCCCCCGGGACCCACCTCGTGGTGGCTCAGCTCGCGAAGCCCAGCTCCCGCGCGATCAGCGTCCGCTGGACCTCGCTGGTGCCCTCGCCGATCTCCAGGATCTTGGAGTCGCGCCACATCCGGGCCACCGGATACTCGTTCATAAAGCCGTAGCCACCGTGGATCTGGGTGGCCTCGCGGGCGTTGTCCACCGCGATCTCGGAGGAGTAGAGCTTCGCGATCGACGCCTCCTTCTTGAACGGCTCGCCGAGGACGAGGCGGGAGGCCGCGTCCCGCCAGGCGACCCGGGCCATATGGGCGCGCATCTCCATATCGGCCAGCTTGAACTGGATGGCCTGGTTGGCGCCGATGGGGCGGCCGAACGCCTCGCGGGTCCTGGCGTACGCCACCGACTCGTCCACACAGCCCTGGGCGAGCCCGGTGGCCAGGGCGGAGATCGCGATCCGGCCCTCGTCCAGTATCCGCAGGAACTGGGCATAGCCCCGGGCCTCGGCGCCCAGCAGGTTCGCGGCCGGGACCCGGCAGTCGGCGAAGGACAGCTCGCGGGTGTCCGACGCGTTCCACCCGACCTTGGAGTAGGGGGCGGCCACGGTGAAGCCGGGGGTGCCGGACGGCACGATGATCGAGGAGATCTCGGGGCGGCCGTCCTCCTTGCGGCCGGTGACGGCGGTGACGGTGACCAGCGCGGTGATGTCCGTACCGGAGTTGGTGATGAAGCACTTGGTGCCGTTGATCACCCACTCGCCGGTGGCCTCGTCCAGCCGGGCCGTGGTGCGGGTGGCGCCCGCGTCCGAGCCGCCGCCGGGCTCGGTCAGGCCGAACGCGCCCAGGGTCTCACCGGAGCAGAGCCCCGGCAGCCAGGTGCGCTTCTGCTCCTCGGTGCCGTAGAGGAAGATCGGCATCGCGCCGAGGGAGACGCCCGCCTCCAGGGTGATCGCCACCGAGGAGTCCACCCGGGCCAGCTCCTCCAGGGCGAGGCAGAGCGCGAAGTAGTCCCCGCCCATGCCGCCGTACTCCTCCGGGAAGGGCAGGCCGAACAGGCCCATCCGGCCCATCTCGCGGACGATCTCGTACGGGAACTCATGGTGCTCCCAGTACTCCCCGATCTTGGGGGCGACCACATCATGCGCGAACGCCTCGACGGTGCGGCGCAGTTCCTCGTGTTCGGGGGAGAGTCGGTGGTCGATCGGCATGGCTCAGGTCTCCTTCTGGGAGAGGGCGCGAACGGTGCGGGACGGGCTGGGCCGGCCCAGATGCCGGGCCATCCACACGCTGGTGGCGGTGAGACGGCCGATGTCGACCCCGGTCTCGATGCCGAGGCCGTCGAGCATCCACACGAGGTCTTCGGTGGCGAGATTGCCGGTGGCGCTCTTGGCGTAGGGGCAGCCGCCGAGGCCACCGGCGGAGGCGTCGACGGTGGTCACGCCGTGCTGGAGCGCGGCGAGGGTGTTGGCGAGTGCCTGGCCGTAGGTGTCGTGGAAGTGCACGGCCAGCCGGTCGTTGGTGACGCCCGCCTCGTTGAGCGTGGCCAGCAGCTCCCGCACATGGCCGGGGGTGGCCACGCCGATGGTGTCGCCGAGGCTGATCTCGTCGCATCCCATGTCCAGCAGGCGGCGGCTGACCGAGACGGTCTGGGAGATCGGGACCTGCCCCTCCCACGGGTCGCCGAAGCACATCGACAGATAGCCGCGCACGGCCGCGCCCGCGTCCTTGGCCTTGGCGACGACCGGCTCGAACATCTCCAGCGCGCCGTCCACCGTGCGGTTGAGATTGGCCTTGGCGAAGGACTCCGTGGCGCTGGCGAAGACGGCGATCTCGCGCGCGCCCAGCGCGAGGGCGCGGTCGAGACCGCGCTCATTGGGCACGAGCACGGGGAGCCGGGCGGCCACGTCGTCGATCAGCGGCATCAGCTGCTCGGCGTCCGCCAGTTGGGGAACCCACTGGGGATGGACGAAGCTGGTGGCCTCGATGGTGGTGAGACCGGCCTCGGCGAGCCGCCGGATGAACTCGGCCTTGATGGCCACCGGGACCAGCGCCTTCTCGTTCTGCAGCCCGTCCCGCGGGCCCACCTCATGGATCCGGACCCGGGCGGGCAGCCCGGGGGCCGGGACGGTCATGGGGAGGGTCATCACTCACGCTCCTCGCTCTCGTGCGGGGTGACGACGGCCAGCAGCTGGTCCATGGCGACCGTGCTGCCGGGGGTCACATCGAGGTCGGTGACGGTGCCGTCGTGCGGGGCGGAGATGAGGTGCTCCATCTTCATCGCCTCGACCACCAGCAGGCCCTGACCCGCCGAGACCTCGTCGCCGACCGCCGCCTTCACGACGGTGACGGTGCCGGGCATGGGCGCGGTCAGCTCCCCGGCGTGGGCGGCGGTGCCGCCGCCGCGCAGCGCCTCCTCCACGGGGTCGTGCCCGACCACGCGCCAGGTGTCGCCGTCCCGCCCCAGCCAGTGGCTCGCGCCGTGCGCGGCATGGCGGAAGCGGTGGGTGACCCCGCCGAGGTCCAGCAGCACGGTGCCCTCGTCGAGGGCGATGAGCCGTGCCCGCACCGTCGCGCCTGCGCTCCCCGTTGTCCCCGTCTCGCTGCTTCGGCCCGTCCGCGGACCCCCGGTGCCGCCGGTGCCGGGCTTCGCGGCTGTGCCGCTGCCCCCTGCGGGGGCGGCCTCCGCATCGGCTGCCGGGCGCCGCGTATCGGTCACCGCCGCCCGAGCGGGTGCGGCGGTCCGGCCCGCCGCGCCCACGGGCCGGGGGGCCTCGGCCGCCACGCCCTGTGGCGTGCCGGGCCGGTCCGTGGCTGGTGCGGGGGACGGGGAGTGGCCGACGGGCACGGCGGTGGTCCCGGCTGGTGCCGGGGTGGTGCCGTCGGCGGACTCGATGCGGAGCTCCGCATCGTGAGCGCGGCCGCGGATGCGGACTGTCACCGACGGGTGGCCCGCCACGCGGAGGCGGTGGACGGTCCAGGCGGGCTCGGCGCCCAGCCGCCAGCCGGTCGGCACCGAGAACGGATCGACCCAGACGTCCGCGGCCGGGCCGCCGAGGCCGGAGCCGCCGGGCTCCGGGCGCCCACCGGATCCGCCGCCACGCGGAGCGACGGGCTCCAGCGCCGCCTGGCGCAGCAAGGCCGCCGCCGCGTAGATCTCCTCCGGTATGGCCGGCGGGATCAGCGAGGCCGCCGCGCGGTCGACCAGCCCCGTGTCCAGCTCGCCCGAGGCGACCGAGGGGTGGGCGGCCAGACGGCGCAGAAAGCCGGTGTTGGTGTCCACGCCCAGGACGGTCAGGGAGCCGAGGGCGGCGCGCAGCCGGCGCAGGGCGGTGGGACGGTCGGGGCCGTGGGTGATGACCTTGGCGAGCATCGGGTCGTAGACCGTGCCGACCTCGGTGCCCGCGCCGAGCCCGGAGTCGACCCGCACCCCCTCGCCCTCCGGCTCGTCCAGCGCCAGCACGGTGCCGGCCGAGGGCAGGAAGTCCACCCGGCCGTCGGCCGCCGCGCGGGCGGTCTCGGCGCAGATACGGGCCTCCACCGCGTGACCGCTGAAGCCGATCTCGTCCTGCCCGAACGGCAGCGGCTCGCCCGCGGCGACGCGCAGCTGCCACTCCACCAGGTCCAGCCCGGCCTGCCCGCCGACGGACACCGTCAGCTCGGTGACCGGATGCTCCACCTGGAGGCGGGTGTTCATCTCCATGAAGCAGTACGCGGACGGATCGTCGCCCGGCACGATGAACTCGACCGTGCCCGCGCCCACATAGCCGCACGAGCGCGCCGCCGCCACCGCGGCCTCGCCCATCCGCGCCCGGGTGGCCTCGTCCAGCAGCGGGCTGGGCGCCTCCTCGATGATCTTCTGATGGCGGCGCTGCAGCGAGCACTCGCGCTCCCCGAGGTGGACCGCGTGTCCCCGGCCGTCCGCCAGCACCTGGATCTCGATATGCCGGGGCCGGTCGATCCAGCGCTCCACCAGCAGCGTGTCATCGCCGAACGCCCCGCGCGCCTCGCGCCGGGCGGCCGCGATCTCGTCGGCCAGCAGCGCCTCGTCGCGGACCAGCCGCATGCCCTTGCCGCCGCCGCCCGCCGAGGGCTTCAGCAGCACCGGCATCCCGATCTCCCGGGCGGCGGCGGTGAGCTGGTCGTCCGTCAGCCCGCTGCCCGAGGAGCCCGGCACCACCGGCACCCCGGCCGTGTGCACGGTCTCCTTGGCGCGGATCTTGTCGCCCATCAGCTCGATGGCCCCGGCGGGCGGCCCGATGAAGGCGAGGCCCGCCTCGGCGCAGGCGCGGGCGAACGCCCCGTTCTCCGCGAGGAAGCCGTAGCCGGGGTGGACGGCCTGGGCGCCGGTGCGCGCCGCGGCGTCCAGCAGCCGCTCGATGGACAGATAGCTCTCCGTGGCGGGGGCGGGGCCGATCCGCACCGCCGTGTCCGCCTCGCGCACATGGCGGGCGTCCGCGTCCGCGTCGCTGTAGACGGCGACCGAGCGCACGCCCAGCCGCCGCAGGGTGCGGATGACGCGCACGGCGATCTCACCGCGGTTGGCCACCAGCACGGTGTCGAACATCGCGGGCGACGGGCTCGCCGCACGCCGACCACTCGCCGAGCTCATCGGGCTCCTCGCGCTCATCTGGTGCATCCCCCTCACATCCGGAAGACGCCGTAGCCGGGCGCCGCGGGCTCGGTGGCCGTACGGCCGGGCAGCGGTGCGTTGGCGCAGGCCGTCAGGGCGAGGCCGAGCACCGTGCGGGTCTCCAGGGGGTCGATCACACCGTCGTCCCACAGCCGGGCGGTGGCGTAATACGCGTTTCCCTGCGCCTCGTACTGCTCGCGGACCGGGGCCCGGAACGTCTCCTCCTCCTCGGCGCTCCACTCCTCCCCGCGCGCCTCCATCTGGTCGCGCTTGACGGTGGCGAGCACGGAGGCGGCCTGCTCACCGCCCATCACCGAGATCTTGGCGTTGGGCCACATCCACAAGAAGCGCGGCGAATAGGCGCGGCCGCACATCGAGTAGTTGCCCGCGCCGTAGGAACCGCCGATCACGACCGTCAGCTTGGGGACGCGGGTGCAGGCCACGGCGGTGACCATCTTGGCGCCGTGCTTGGCGATACCGCCCGCCTCGTAGCTGCGGCCCACCATGAATCCCGAGATGTTCTGCAGGAAGACCAGGGGGATGCCGCGCTGATCGCACAGCTCGATGAAATGGGCGCCCTTCTGGGCCGATTCGGAGAACAGGATGCCGTTGTTGGCGACGATGCCCACCGGGTGGCCCATGATCCGCGCGAAGCCCGTGACCAGTGTGGTGCCGAACTCGGCCTTGAATTCGGCGAACCGCGAGCCGTCCACCAGCCGCGCGATGACCTCCCGCACGTCGTACGGCGTGCGGGAGTCGACCGGAACCGCCCCGTAGAGCCCCGCCGGATCGACCGCGGGCTCCTGGGAGGGCTCCAGCGCCCACGGCGGCGACCCCTGGCGCATCGGGGACGGCGGCAGGGTGGCGACGATGGAGCGGACGATCCGCAGCGCGTGGGCGTCGTCCTCGGCCAGATGGTCGGTCACGCCCGAGACCCGGGAGTGGACCTCGCCGCCGCCCAGCTCCTCCGCCGAGACGACCTCCCCGGTGGCCGCCTTCACCAGCGGCGGCCCGCCCAGGAAGATCGTGCCCTGCCCGCGCACGATCACGGCCTCGTCGCTCATCGCCGGGACATACGCCCCGCCCGCCGTGCAGGACCCCATCACCGCCGCGACCTGCGGAATCCCGGAGCCGGACAGCCGCGCCTGGTTGTAGAAGATCCGCCCGAAGTGGTCGCGGTCGGGGAAGACCTCGTCCTGCATGGGGAGGAAGGCACCGCCGGAGTCGACCAGATAGACGCACGGCAGGTGGTTCTCCAGCGCGACCTCCTGGGCACGCAGATGCTTCTTCACCGTCATCGGGTAGTACGTGCCGCCCTTGACGGTGGCGTCATTGGCGACCACGACCACCTCACGGCCGGACACCCGGCCGATCCCGGCGATCACCCCCGCCGCCGGGGCCTGGCCCTCGTACATCCCCTCGGCGGCGAGCGGGGCCAGCTCCAGGAACGGGGAGCCCGGATCCAGCAGTGTGTCCACCCGGTCGCGCGGCAGCAGCTTGCCGCGCGCCGTGTGCCGCGCCCGCGCCCTCTCCCCGCCGCCCAGCCGCGCCACGGCCAGCTTCTCGCGCAGCCGCGCGGCCAGCTCGCGGTGCGCGGCCTCATTGGCCTTCCAGGCGTCGGACGCCGGGTCGGCGCCGCTGTGCAGCGCCGGTGCCTGCTCCATGGCTGCGAGCCCCCTCGCTCCGTACGGTTAGTGAACGTTAACTAGTCACCACCAGGTTAACGACCACTAACCCGGTTGTCTAGAATCGATTTCATGAGCACGCAAGCAGCCGCCCCGACCCGCCGCGAGCAGATCCTCAGTGAGGCCGCCCGCCTCTTCGCCGAGCGCGGCTTCCATGGCGTCGGCGTCGATGAGATAGGCGCCGCGGTCGGCATCAGTGGCCCCGGTCTCTACCGCCACTTCCCCGGCAAGGAGGCGATGCTCGCCGAGCTGCTGGTCGGCATCAGCGGCCGGCTGCTGACGGGCGGCAAGCGGCGCGCGGCCGAGGGGGAGGGGGCCGGGCTCGCCCCGGCCGAGGTGCTGGACTCGCTGATCGAGGGCCATATCGACTTCGCCCTCGACGACCGCCCGCTGATCATCCTCCACGACCGCGAGCTGGACCGGCTGCGGGACACCGACCGCAAGCTGGTGCGCTCGCTCCAGCGGCAGTATGTGGAGCTGTGGGTCGAGGTGGTGCGCGAGGTCTACCCCCGGCTCGCCGAGGCCGAGGCCCGTGCGTGTGTCCACGCCGTCTTCGGGCTGCTCAACTCCACGCCCCACCTCGGCCGCCCCGGCGCCCTCCCGGGGCGCGCGGCCACCGCCGCCCTGCTGCACCGCCTGGCCCTCGGTGCCTTCAGCGGTGCCCACGGTGCGGACGGGGACGTGAACCGGGTCTCGTAAGGCGAACCGAGCCCCTGTGACAGGGGGCTGGACAGCCCTGGTGACTCACGGGTAGCTTTCGCTGAGCAAGCGCTTAGGTGAGTGTCGCCAAGCTATCAGTTGAGGAATCACGACGGCGGTCGGCCGGTCCGCGCAGCGGCGGCGGCTCAGCCGTAAGGAGGGCCGCGTCAATGCGCCGCACGGTGTTCAACGAGGACCACGAGGCGTTCCGGGAGACCATCCGCGACTTCATCGCGGCCGAGGTCGTGCCGTACTACGACCAGTGGCGGGAGGCCGGCCAGGCCCCGCGCGACTTCTACAAGAAGCTCGGCGAGCTGGGTGTCTTCGGCATCGAGGTGCCCGAGGAGTACGGCGGGGCGGGCGAGACCAGCTTCAAGTTCAACGCCGTCATCACCGAGGAGACCGCCCGCGCCGGGGTCAGCTTCGGCGGCAGCAGCGTCCACACCGCGCTGTGCCTGCCGTACCTCCTCAAGTACGCCAACGAGGAGCAGAAGCGGCGCTGGCTGCCCTCCTTCGTCACCGGCGACCTGATGACCGCCATCGCCATGACCGAGCCCGGCACCGGCTCCGATCTGGCGGGCATGAAGACCACCGCCAAGCTCTCCGAGGACGGCACCCACTACGTCCTCAACGGCGCCAAGACCTTCATCACCGGCGGCGTCCTGGCCGACCGGGTGCTGGTCTGCGCCCGCACCGCCCCGGCCACCCCCGAGGACCGCCGCGGCGGCATATCCATCCTCGTGGTCGACACCAAGAGCGAGGGCTACGCGGTCGGCCGCAAGCTGGAGAAGCTGGGCCTGAAGACCTCCGACACCGCCGAGCTCTCCTTCACCGACGTCAAGGTGCCGGTGGAGGACCTGCTGGGCGAGGAGGGCAAGGCGTTCGGCTACCTCACCCACAATCTGCCGCAGGAGCGCCTGGGCATCGCCGTCGGGGCGTACGCACAGGCCGCGGCGGCCGTCCGGTTCGCCACCGAGTACGTCCGGGACCGCACGGTCTTCGGCCAGGCGGTGGCGTCGTTCCAGAACACCAAGTTCGTGCTCGCCGACTGCCAGTCCGAGGTGGACGCGATGCAGGCGGTCGTGGACCGGGCCCTGGACGCGCATGACGCCGATGAGCTGACCGCCGCCGACGCCGCCTCCGCCAAGCTCTTCACCACCGAGCGCGCCGCCGTCGTCATCGACAAGTGCCTGCAGCTCCACGGCGGTTACGGCTACATGATGGAGTACCCCATAGCCCGGCTGTACGCGGACACCCGCGTCAACCGGATCTACGGCGGCACCAGCGAGGTCATGCGGTCCATCGTCGCCAAGTCGATGGGGCTGTGACGACCGTCATGAGCGGCGGCAACATGACCGCAATCCAGGTCTGCAAGACTGCTTGAACCATGAATGACGCACTTCAGAGCCTTCTCGATCTGCTCGATCTCGAGCAGATCGAGGAGGACATCTTCCGTGGCACCAGCGACGCCGCCCCCCTCGTACCGCGGGTCTTCGGCGGTCAGGTCGCCGCCCAGGCCCTGGTCGCCGCGGGCCGCACCGTCCCCGAGGACCGCTCGGCGCATTCGCTGCACGCGTACTTCCTGCGGCCCGGCGACCCCGGGGCGCCCATCGTCTACACCGTCGACCGGATCCGGGACGGCCACTCCTTCACCACCCGCCGGGTGGTCGCCGTCCAGCACGGGCAGCCGATCTTCCATCTCTCGGCCTCCTTCCAGCTCTACGAGGACGGCCTCGAGCACCAGGAGCCGATGCCGGACGTACCGGACCCGCTCACCCTGCCCACCGCCGATGAGCTGCTGCCCCGCTATGAGCACCTCTTCGGCCCCGGGGTGACGCAGCGGATGCTCCAGGCGCGGGCCTCGATCGATCTGCGGTACGTGGACGAGCCGCCCTTCGGCAGCGTCGGACGGCCGCGCGAGCCCAAGTCGCAGGTTTGGTTCCGGACCAACGGCAAACTGGACGGCGTCGCCGACCACCCCCTGCTCCACGTCTGCCTGGCGACCTATGTGTCCGATATGACGCTGCTGGACTCCATCCTGCTCGCCCATGGGCGCGGCGGCTGGGCGGTCGGCGACATCGTCGGGGCCAGCCTGGATCACGCCATGTGGTTCCACCGGCCGTTCCGGGTGGACGACTGGCTGCTGTACGACCAGGAGAGCCCCTCCGCGTCCGGCGGGCGCGGCCTGGCCAAGGGCCGTATCTTCACCGCCGACGGGCGGCTGGCCGTCTCGGTGATCCAGGAGGGGGTCATGCGGGTACCGCGCGCGAAGAAGAAGTGAGCGCGGCGGGCGGCGGGGCCGCCCGGGCTCGTCGGCAGCCCGCGGGGGCAGCCAGGGCCCGCCGGGCGTCTGCCGCGGCGGCCCGGCGCCGTCAGAACTGGGCCGACAGCCCCGCCGCGTCCAGCAGGTACGCCGTCATCGGGTCGTAGAACCGCGGGCTGGTGACGTGATCGTCCAGTGGGACCACCACCGACAGCGTGCCCTCGGACTCGCCGAGGAAGAGCGCCGGGTCGTTGCAGTCCGCGTAGCCGACCGCGTCGATGCCCCGCTGCCCCGCGCAGCCCGCCCAGCCGTGGTCGGCGACCACCAGATCGGGCAGCGGCCGCCCCTCGTGGGCCAGCCCGTCGAGGATCGCGGCCATGGGCGCGGGGGAGTGGGTGTGCCACAGCGTGGCGCCCCGCTCCAGCATCGCCACATCGCAGAACTGGAAGACATACCCCTCGTCCGCCTGCAGCCCGCCCGGGATCTCCACGATCTCGCAGCCGGCGGCCCGCAGCGCCGCCGCCGTGGCCCGGTGGACCTCCAGCAGCCCGCCCGGATGCCCGGTGGCGAACAGCACCCGCTCGCTCGCCTCCGCCGCCTTCCGCAGCACCGAGGCCATCCGATCCAGCGCGCCGACCGTCAGCTCCGGGTCGATCGTGTCCTGCCCCGAGCGGTACTCCGGGTCGTCCACCACGCCGCACCGCTCCGCCATGACCGCCAGCACGTCCTGCTCATCGGTCCAGCGGTCGCCCAGCTCCAGGCCGAGCCAGTAGTGGCGGTCGCCGTTCGCGAGCTTGCGGTAGTGGGAGAGGTTGTTCTCACGAGGAGTGGCGACATCGCCCGCGATGCGCGTACGGATGAGGTGGTCGATCAGTTCGGCACGGCTGGGCACGGCGCTGGGTATCGGCATGTGGCCCATTGTCGCCTCTCCGACGGGGAATGGGGACATCCGCCGCCGGCCGGGCGTGATGCGGCCATGGCGAAATTCCGGATGTCGGCCCGGACGGCCGCCGCCCGGGCCCCCGTATCGGGCCGGGCCTAACGGCCGGGCCGACGGCTCCGGGCGGAGCGGCGGGGGGCGCCGGGACGGCGCGCACGCTGCGGTTGGGGCTGGGGCTGGGGCGCGCTGATGATCACGGGCACGCCGGAGGGTTCCTGGGCGCCGGTGATCCGGGTGAGCTCGGGGTCGGCGGAGTGGACCTGGGCGGTCTGCGGGGTGATGCCCGCGTCGGCCATGAGACGGCCCATCTCCCGGCGCTGGTCCGGGGTGACCAGCGTGATGACGCTGCCGGATCCGCCCGCACGGGCGGTGCGGCCGCCACGGTGCAGATAGTCCTTGTGGTCCGCGGGCGGGTCGACATTGACCACGAGATCGAGATCGTCCACATGGATGCCCCGGGCCGCGACGTTCGTGGCCACCAGCGCGGTGACATGGCCGGACCTGAACTGGTCCAGGGTCCGGGTGCGCTGCGGCTGGGACTTGCCGCCGTGCAGCGCGGCCGCCCGTACACCGCTGGTCAGCAGATGCCGGGTGAGCCGGTCGACGGCGCGCTTGGTGTCCAGGAAGAGGAGGACGCGGCCGTCCCGGGCGGCCACCCGGGTGACGATGGAGCGCTTGTCGGTGTCCGCGATGTGCAGGACGTGGTGCTCCATCGTGGTGACGGCACCGGCGGACGGGTCGACCGAGTGCACGGCCGGGTCGTCGAGGAACTGGCGCGTCAGCTTGCTGATGTCATGGTCGAGGGTCGCGGAGAACAGCAGGCGCTGGCCGTCGGCGGGGACCTGCCGCAGCAGCCGGGTCACCTGGGGCAGGAAGCCCATGTCGGCCATCTGGTCGGCCTCGTCGAGGACGGTGGTGCGCACCTGGTCCAGACGGCAGTCGCCGCGTTCGATCAGGTCGTAGAGGCGCCCGGGGGTCGCGATGACCACTTCCGCGCCCTTGCGCAGGGCATCGGCCTGGCGGTTGATCGACATGCCGCCGACCACCGTGGCCGCACGCAGCCCCAGCCGCCGGGCATAGGGGGTGAGCGCCTCGGTGACCTGCTGGGCCAGCTCCCGGGTGGGGACCAGCACCAGCGCGAGGGGGCTGCGGGGCTCCGCGCGCTGCCCGGCGGTGCGGGCCAGCAGGGCGAGGCCGAAGGCGAGGGTCTTGCCGGAGCCGGTGCGGCCGCGGCCCAGTACGTCCCGGCCGGCGAGCGCGTTCGGGAGGGTGGCCGCCTGAATGGGGAACGGCACGGTGACGCCCTGCTGGGTCAGCTCCGTGATCAGCTCCTTCGGCATGTCGAGCTCGGCGAAGGAGGCGACGGCGGGCAGCACCGGGGTGGAACCGGGCGCCAGGGCGAATTCACTCGCGCCGGATGAGCGGGGGCGCCCACTGACGGCGGAACGGGAGGGTACGGGTTTTTTGCGGCGGTGCGGGCGGGTGGATCGGGTCAACGCGGTGCCTTTCGGCTGGGCGTGGTCTGTGGAAATGCCTACGAGCCGGGGCCCGCACCCCTTCAGGATGCGGGCCCCGGCTCGTGACAGGCGCTGCTATCAGGCGGGAACGATGTTCTCGGCCTGCGGGCCCTTCTGGCCCTGCGTGACGTCGAAGGTCACCTTCTGGCCTTCCTGCAGCTCGCGGAAGCCCTGGGTGGCGATGTTCGAGTAGTGGGCGAAGACATCGGCGCCGCCGCCGTCCTGCTCGATGAAGCCGAAGCCCTTTTCCGCGTTGAACCACTTCACGGTGCCAGTAGCCATAGTCATTCTCCTTTTACCTGGGATCGGTCCGGAACGTGCAGGAAGCGCGTCCCGAGTCGCCGAAATGACCCCATCCGGAAATGACCGGCAGAAACAAAAAATGCGCCGGACGCTACATACCGTCAGGCGCACACAAGTCCATGGGTACCAAAACTGCAACTAGTAAGGACCCTATCACGTGCCGCCCCGGAACGGCGGGCACCACGTGGGCGATTTTTGCCGCCGGGCCGTGCCATCCCGCTTCGAGGTGTGACACGCTGGGCGTCCCGGCTCCCTTCTCTCCCCGTTGAGGCACTATGCGCTGCATCATCGCCAATTTCGCCTTCGACCTGACCGCGCGCGAGGTGACGGACGCGATGAGCGGCGTCAGCCCGGAACCGATCACCGGCCCATCGGTCCAGATCGGCCGTCGCGCCTACCCGGTCAAGCAGGTCGGCGCCGTGATCACCCGCCAGGACCGCCGCGACTTCACGGCGGGCGAGGTGATCCGGGCGATGACGCGCCTCGGCTTCACCTGTCACCCGGCGCCCGCGGTCGCGGCGTCCGACCCCCTCGAGACCGCCTCCGACCTTCTGGGCAAGCCGCTGGAGGGCTGACCCCCACCGGCGCGGCGCGGGCACGGTAAGGGCGTCGAGAAGACGCTGACCTCCTGCGCTTCCACGGGTGGGCAACATCATCGGCCGTCCATGGCGGCCATGAGTGAACTTAAGCGTTGACTTATATAAGCGGCGACTGGCATAGTCCTGGCGTGCACGCACTCGATGTCCTCGGAGACCCCGTTCGGCGCCGGATATTGGAGCTGCTGGCCGCGGGGGAGCAATCCTCCGGCGAGGTCAGCACCGTGATCCGGTCCGAGTTCGGCATCTCACAGCCTGCCGTGTCACAGCATCTGCGGGTGTTGCGGGAGGGCGGGTTCGCCTCCGTACGGGCCGAGGGCACACGGCGGCTGTACGCCGTCGAGGCCGCGCCCCTGCGGGAGGTCGACCGGTGGCTGGATCAGTTCCGGGGCTTCTGGGAGCAGCGGCTGGACGCGCTGGGGACCGAACTGGCGCGAGGCAAGCGGCAGCGGCGGCTCGATCAGGGGCGCGGCGACCAGTCGAACCGGTGAGGAAGTCATGAGCGAGATCGTCGACCAGATCAACGACGTCCACCGTCAGGTCGGCACCCGTGAGGTGCCCGACGGCGAGGCCCGTACCGTCCTGCTGCGGCGCACCTACGACGCCGCGATCGAGGACGTATGGGACGCGTGCACCGACCCGCAGCGGATCAGCCGCTGGTTCCTGCCGGTGAGCGGCGACCTGAAGCTCGGCGGCCACTACCAGCTGGAGGGCAACGCGGGCGGCGAGATCCTGCGCTGCGAACCCCCGCGGCTGCTCGCGGTGAGCTGGCTGTTCGGCGAGAACCCCGGCTTCAGCGAGGTCGAGGTGCGGCTGAGCGCCGAGGGCGAGGAGCGGACCGTCTTCGAGCTGGAGCATGTCGCCGTCGTACCGCCCGAGATGTGGGACCAGTTCGGCCCCGGCGCGGTCGGCGTCGGCTGGGACGGCGCACTGCTCGGCCTCGCCCTGCATCTGGTGGGCCAGACGCCCGCCGACCCGGCGGCCTGGCAGACCTCGGACGAGGCACGGGAGTTCATGACCCGCTCCAGCGCGGCCTGGGGCGCGGCGTACGAAGCCTCGGGGGCGCCGGCGGAGGTCGCGGCCGCGACGATGCGGGCGACCACGGCGTTCTACGTACCCCAGGGGTAGTCGCGCGGGCCCGCCGTGAGGGCCCGCCGTGAGGGTGACTCGGGGCGGGTCATAGCTTCAGCCGTGCCGCCACCGGCAGGTGATCGCTGTCGGTGGCGGGCAGCGTCCAGGACGAGCGCGGGTCCACGCCGCGGACGAGTATGTGGTCGATCCTCGCCACGGGGAACGACGCGGGCCAGGTGAGACCGAACCCGGCGCCCGCCTCGCTCTGGGCCGAGCGCAGGGGCGAGGTGACGGCGGACAGCGCCCGGTCGTCCAGCGTGCCGTTGAAATCACCCACGAGTACGGTGCGCTCCCGTGGTTCGGCGCGCAGGGCGGCGCCGAGGCGGTGCGCGGCGGCGTCTCGCGCGGCGGCGGTGAAGCCCGAAATGGGGCTGAACCGGACCGACAGCAGATGGGCGACGAAGACGGTGACCGGCCCCTTGGGCGTCCGCACGACGGCGCGCAGGGCGCGTGGCCAGGGCGCGATGTCCACCGTCCGGGACGCGCCGACGGGGTATCTGCTCCACAGCCCGACCGTGCCCCGCACCGTGTGATACGGGTATGTGCCGGCCGGTGTGCGCTCGTACTCCGCTGTCGCGGCGCCCAGTTCCTCAAGAGCCAGCACATCGGCGCCGGAGGCCGCGAGGGCCCGGGCGGTGCGGACGGGGTGCGGGTTGTGCTCATCGACATTGTGGGCCACCACGGTCAGGTCTCCGCCGTCCGCCCGCTTGTCGAGCAGCGTCCAGCCGAAGAGCGAACACCAGATGAGCGCGGGCGGAACGACCGCCACGACGGCGGTCGCGGACCGGCGGACGAGGGCGCACAGCGGCAAGAGGGGCACGGCCAGGCCCGTCCAGGGCAGGAAGGTCTCGACGAGGCTGCCGAGATGGCCGACTTGGTGGGGATGGCGGCGTGGCCCAGCATGACGCGGAGCGGGGCCTCCGGGGCCGCTCGACTGTGCATCAACCGCGTATCAGCCGTGACCAGGTATCGGCCGTGACCAGGTTTCGGCCGGGCATCCGGCCCCATCGCGGCGCGGACCGCGACCACCGCGCCGGCCCGACCCCCTACCCGTAGTACCTGAGGACTACCCCGCGGATGCACTCCCCGGTGGGACGCCGACCACACGGCCGACTCCATAACTTCCTTACTCACACCAGCTGTCGGTACGGAAGGATCAGCCATGGCGTCCCGTCTTCGCCGCGCCCTGCTCGCGGCGCTCGTCACCACCTCGGTGGTGGTGCCCCTGATGGGGGCCGCAGGGCCGAGCGAGGTGCCGGCGCCCGCACCCGTGGCGCTGGGGCCCGTGAGCGTCCAGGGGCTGGATCACCGGTACGAGGCCAACCGGGAGGGGATCGCGGCGGCCGAGGCGATGGCGGCCCGGCACGGCGACCGCGCGCGGGAGCGGGCGCTGCGGAAGATGCGGAAGCCGTCGCGGCACTTCCTGTCCTTCGACGGGCGGCACGGCGGCCGGGCCGTCGAGGTGTACGGGGACCTGGGCCGCGCCACGCGCGTCGCCGTGCTGGTGCCCGGGTCGGACACCAACCTGGAGACGTACGACCGGTTCCGGGCCGGGGCCCTCGCGCTGAGCCATCAACTCGGCAGCCGTACCGCCGTCGTCGGCTGGCTCGGGTACAAGACGCCGGGCACCGTGGCACCCCAGGTGCTGACCACGGGCCGGGCCGCCGGTGCCGCTCCCCGACTGGCCGCATTCGTACGGGAGTTGAACGCGGCCAAGCCCCGGGCCCGGATCTCGCTGCTGTGCCACTCCTACGGTTCGGTGGTCTGCGCCCGGGCCGCGCGGGGGCTGAAGGCCGCGGACATCGTCCTGTACGGCAGCCCCGGTACGGGATTCGACGACGCCCGGCAACTGCACACCCGGGCCACCGTCTGGGCCGGGCGGGGCGGGAACGACTGGATCGGTGGGGTGCCGCATGTGCGGATCCGGCTGCTGGGCACGACCGTCGGCTTCGGGACCGATCCCGTCTCCGGGCGGTTCGGGGCACGGAAATTCGACGCGGGGGACGTCGGGCACAGCGACTATCTCAAGCCCGGATCCGCCGCCCTGGTGAGCATGGGCCGGATCGTGGAGGGCCGCTATGCGTGACACCGTTCGTACGTCTGACACCTTTCGTACGCGCGAGAGGTTCCGTACGCGTGACGCGGCTCGTACGCGTGACACGTTCCGTGTGCGTGATCTCGTCCGGCGGGTCGAGGCCGCCACGCCGCCCGACCGCGACCGCGCCGTGGACGCCCTGCGGGCCCTCGCCATCCTCGGCGTGGTACTCGGCCACTGGCTGGTGACCGCCCTGGTCGCCGACAGCGGCACCCTGCGCGCGGCCAGCCCGCTGCTGTACCAGCCCGAACTCACCCCCGTCTCCTGGGCGTTCCAGACCCTCGCGGTGTTCTTCCTGGTCGGCGGGCAGATGGGCGCCAAGAGCCACGCCTGCGCCCGCGCCCGGGGCATCGGCTATGGGCGGTGGCTGCGCGCCCGGCTGGCCCGGCTGTTCCGGCCCGTCGCCGCCGTGCTCGCCGTGTGGGCCGTGGCGGCGGGGGCGATGCTCGGCTCCGGGGTGAGCCTGCTGACCGTGCACACGCTGCTCAAACTCGTCCTGTCCCCGCTGTGGTTCCTGCTGGTCTACGCGGTGCTCACGGCCGCGACCCCGCTGGTGGCGCGGCTGCATCCGCTGTGGCCGCTCGCCGTCGTGCTCCATGTCGACCTGATCCGGTTCGGCTTCGGCGGCCCGGCCTGGCTCGGCTGGATCAATCTGGCGGCGGGCTGGCTGGTCCCGTACTGCCTGGGCGCCACCTGGGGCCGGGGCCTGCTGCGCGGCCGGACGGCCGGGTGGGTGCTGCTGATCGGGGGCGCGGCGGTCACCGCCGGGCTCGTCCTGCTCGGCGGCTATCCGGCGGCGATGGTCGGGGTGCCCGGCGCCCCGGTCTCCAACCTCAACCCGCCCACCCTGGCGGCCGTCACCTTCGGTCTCACCCAGTGCGGCGCGGCCCTGCTGCTGCGTGGCCCGCTGCGCCGGGTGCTGGCGCGGCCCGCCGCGTGGGCGGCGGTGGCGCTGGTCAACCTCTCCGCGATGACCGTGTTCCTGTGGCACCAGACCGCGATGATGGCGGTCAGCGTGACCACGCTGCGGCTGTACGGGCCGCTGCCGGGGCTGCACACCGTGCCCGACGGCCTCGGCTGGGTGCTGGCGCGGCTGTGCTGGCTGCCGGTGTTCGCGGGGGCGCTGCTGATCTGCTGGGCGGCGTTCCACGGGTACGAGGCGGGGCGGCCGCGCAAGGGCGGCGGCGGGGTCGTCGGCGGTGGTGGCGGCGTCGTTCACGGTGGGAGCCGCGTCGTCCGCGAGGGACGGTTGGCCCGGGAGGCCCGGCATGTGGAGAAGCCCAGTGTCTAAAGTCAAGGGCATGACGGGCGGGCGGATGGCGGACCGGATGGCGGAGGGGGCGCGTGTCCTGCCGCGCACGCTGGGCGAGGGACTGCGCGCGGCGCCGGGCATCCTCCGTGCGGACCTGTGGACGATGCGGCGGGACCCGCTGCCGCGGCTGCGCTGGCTGGGCCGGCTGCCCCATGGCCATGTGGTGTTGTTCGCGGTGCTCATGGCCTGGCTCAGCATGGCGCAGTTCCAGGAGCCCGCCCGCCCGGGGACGGCCCAGGACCCGGTGCCCCTGATCGGTCTCGTGGTGCTCGAAGCGCTGGCCGTCCAGCTGGCGCTGACCCGTCCGATACCGGCGTGGTGGCTCTCGACCGCCATGCTGTTGGTGACGGCGCTGGAGGGGGACGGCCGTCTCCCCGCATACGTGCTCTACCCCTGGAACTACGGCCAGATCGCGCTGCACACCGTCGTGCTGCTCCTCCTCGCGCTGCGGGTCCGCCCCCGGATCGCCGCCGAGGCGCTGATCCTGACCCTGCTGGTGGGGACGGTCATCGCGGTCCTCGCCACCCGGCCCCACGCGGACGGCCTGGACGAGGCGTTCGTGTCCTTCACCACCGCCGTGGTGGTGGGCGCCGCGCTGCGCGGCCGCCGGGTGGCGCGGAGGCGGCTGGTCGAGCAGGAGGAGCTCACCGCGGAGGAACGGGCCCGGCGCACCCTGCTGGAGGAGCGCAACCGCATCGCCCGCGAGCTGCACGACGTGGTCGCCCACCACATGTCGGTGATCTCCATCCAGGCGCAGGTCGCCCCGCATCTGGCCGAGAACCCCTCCGACGACCTGAAGGAGAACCTCGCGGGCATCCGCCAGAACGCGGTCGAGGCGCTGGCCGAACTCCGCCGTGTGCTGGGCGTGCTGCGCTCCGAGGACGCCCTGGCCGACGGCGCCCGGCACGCCCCGCAGCCCACCCTGGACCGGCTGGACGAGCTGGTGGGCACGGTGCGCGGGACCGGAATCACGATCCTTACGGATGTCACCGGGGAGCGGCGGCCGCTGCCGCCGGGCGTGGAGCTGTCGGCGTTCCGCATCGTGCAGGAGGCGCTGAGCAATGTGATGCGGCACGCGCCGGGCGCCCAGGCGCGGGTGGAGCTGGGCTACCAGCGGCGCGGGCTCACCGTCCGGATCGTCAACACGACCCCGGACCGGCCCGCCCCGCCCTCGCCGGGCGCCGGGCACGGGCTGCTCGGGATGCGGGAGCGCGCTGCGATGCTAGGGGGTGAGCTGACCACCGGCCCGACGCCGGACGGCGGTTACGAGGTGACCGCCGTGCTGCCCACGCACCACCCCGACCCGTCCACCGCCGCGACCGAAACCGCCGAGGACCCCGTATGACGACGACCATCCGCGTCCTGATCGCCGACGACCAGATGATGGTCCGCCAGGGCTTCACGGTGCTCCTCAATGCCGAACCGGACATCGAGGTCGTCGGCCAGGCCGTGGACGGGGCCGACGCCATCGACCAGGTCGCCGAACTGGCCCCGGACGTGGTCCTGATGGACATACGGATGCCGGGAGTCGGCGGTATCGAGGCCACCCGCCGGCTCACCGAGCCCGCCGGGGCCACCGTCAAGATCCTGGTCCTCACCACCTTCGACCTCGACGAGTATGTCTACGAGGCGCTGCGCGCGGGCGCGTCCGGGTTTCTGCTGAAGGACGCCTCGGCGGATGAACTGGCCCATGCGGTACGGGTGGTGGCGGCCGGGGACGCGCTGCTGGCGCCGAACATCACCAAGCGCCTGATCGGCGAGTTCTCCAGGGTGAGCGCCGCCGCCCCGCGCGGTCCCCTGCGGGACCGGGTGGGCGATCTGACCGAGCGCGAGACCGAGGTGCTCACCCTGATCGCCCAGGGGCTGTCGAACGCGGAGATCGCCGCCCGGCTGGTGGTGGCCGAGCAGACCGTGAAGACCCATGTGAGCCGGATCCTGTTCAAGCTGGGGCTGCGCGACCGGACCCAGGCGGCGGTCTTCGCCTACGAGACGGGGCTGGTGCGCCCGTCCGCGTTCTGACGGGCCCGGGCGGGGCCGCGCCTACGGCGTGGCCATCGGCCCGCACCAGACGACCGTAAGGCTGACCGAAGGCGCGCCGACGCGGATCGAGACCCCGCGGGGCGGGGCGCGGCTCGTGAGTCGGTGCGCGGAGAGTCGGTGCGCGGAGAGTCGGTGCGCGGAGAGTCGGTGCGCAGAGAGTCGGTGCACAGGGAAGGGGATCCGTGCACAGAGGATCAAGGCACTGTGCACAGGACGCCAATGACATCCCGGCCCCGCTCGGCCCATGCTGATCAGTGACGGGTGAGCAGGGTTACCACGGGGGGAGCCCCGCTCACCTGTTCGTCCACAGCGCCGTATGGCGGAAGTCCCGAGGGGGGATGCCATAGGCGCCGCGGAAGGCACGGCTGAAGTCCGCGGCGTGGCTGAAACCCCAGCGGGCGGCGATGGCATGGATGGGGGTGTCGCCCAGAGCGGGATCGGCGAGGTCGTGGCGGCAGCGTTCCAGGCGCTGGGCGCGGATCCACGCGGAGACCGTGTGCCCCTGCTCCTCGAAGAGGCGATAGAGGTACCGGAGCGAGATGTGATGGGCCGCGGCGATCGACGCCGGGGTGAGCCCCGGGCTGCGCAGGTTCTGCCGGACGAATTCCTCGATGCGTAACCGCAGGGCGCGCCGACGGCTCTCGGGGGTGAGCCGGTTCTCGGCGCACGCCTCGGCACCGGCGTCCAGCTCATGCGCGACCAGCGCGTTGAGCAGATCGACGGCGACGGTGCCGAGGCGCGGTGCGTCGGCCGGGCCGTAGTGGTCGGATTCGGCGGCCAGCCGGATGAGGAAGTCGGCGAGCATGGCCCCGATGCCGGACCGCCCGGACAGCCGCTGCCCGAGCAGCCGGTTGAGCTCGGCCGCCGGGAAGGGCAGCAGCGAGGGGTGGAGGGTGATCGTCATCCCGTCGACCCTGCCGCGCTCGCACACCGCCAGATAGGGCGTGGAGGTCGAGGTGAGCATGAGCTGCCGGGCGCCGACCGTGGCTTCGACGTCCCCGTGGCGCACATCGCTCTCACCGCTCAGGGTGAGCCGCAGATGGTAGAGCTCCGGGTCGGAGCGCCGGATATGGGCCGCCGTCCGCTCGTTGCGCAGTGACGGTACGGAAGTGGAGGTCAGCGTCACCTCGCCGAGGCTCACTCCGCCCCGTACGCTCGCGCGGAAGTCGTGCTCATGGTCGCTGCGCAGCTCCATCGGGATCGCCGTCAGCTCGCACAGGGCGCGCCAGGCCGCGAATCGCTCCGCGGGCGGGATGTCGTCGATCTGGAGTCCCGTCACGATCATCACCCTTTCGCCGTACGGTGGTGAGCTTTTCGGTGGAAGCGACCTTGGACAGCCCTGCCAAGTGTTTGATGAACGGTCCGGTATTGAACAGTCCGCTTTTGGGCGATTCCGCGAACGCGTATCCGGGCGGGGGCGGAGCGGGCCGAGGCGGCGGCGCGGCCGGATGTGACCCGGTCCGATTGTTGCTGAAGGATGAAATCCGCACATCAGTGTGTTGGTGCCTTCCGGAAGCGTGTGCGGATCGGGAGGTCAACGGGTGGCGGACGTAGTGACGGACGCAACGGATGAAGCGGGCAAAAAGGGCAAAAGGGATAAAAGTGAGTCAGATGTGGACGGGCCGGATGTCGGGCAGGGCTGGGTAAGGCGGCTGTTCGGCTACTGCTGGCTGTACCGCAAGGATGTGCTGCTCGCCCTGGGTGCCTCGCTCGCCGGAATGGCCGTCATGGCGCTCGTCCCGCTGGTGCCGAAGCTGATCATCGACGATGTGATCGTCCAGCATGACCGGTCGCTCGCCCCCTGGGCCACCCTGCTGATCGTCGCCGCCCTCGTGGTGTACGTCCTCACCTATATCCGCCGCTTCTACGGCGGACGGCTCGCCCTCGACGTTCAGCACGCCTTGCGCACCGAGATGTACGCGTCCATCGCCCGCTTCGACGGCAGACGGCAGGACAACCTCTCCACCGGCCAGATCATCGGCCGGGCCACCAGCGACCTCCAGCTGATCCAGGGCCTGCTCTTCATGGTGCCGATGATGATCGGCAACATCCTCCTCTTCCTGGTCTCGCTCGTCGTGATGGCGACGCTCTCGCCGCTGCTCACCGTCGTCGCCCTCGCCGTCGCCCCCGCCCTGTGGATCCTCGCCTCGCGCAGCCGCATCCGGCTCTTCCCCGCCACCTGGTACGCCCAGGGGCAGGCGGCCGCCGTCGCGGGTGTCGTCGACGGGGCCGTGACCGGTGTCCGGGTGGTCAAGGGGTTCGGGCAGGAGGCGCAGGAGACCGACAAGCTGCGTGCGGTCGGCCGCCGGCTGTTCGCCGCCCGGCTGCGGACCGTACGGCTGAACTCCCGCTACACCCCCGCCCTGCAGGCCGTCCCCGCCCTCGGCCAGGTCGCCATGCTGGCGCTCGGCGGCTGGATGGCCACCCGTGGCCAGATCACCCTCGGCACCTTCGTGGCCTTCTCGACGTATCTGGCCCAGCTCGTGGGCCCGGTGCGGATGCTCACGATGCTCCTGACCATCGGGCAGCAGGCGCGGGCCGGGGTCGAGCGGGTCTTCGAGCTCATCGACACCGAGCCGGTCATCGACGAGCGCCCGGGCGCCCGGGAGCTTCCCGAGGACGCCCCGGCGACGGTCGAGTTCGACCGGGTGAGCTTCGGCTACGACCCCGAGCGCCCGGTGCTCTCCGAGGTGTCCCTGCGGATCGAACCGGGCGAGACCCTGGCCGTCGTGGGCGCCTCCGGCAGCGGCAAGTCGACGCTGTCCATGCTGCTGCCGCGCTTCTACGACGTCTCGTCGGGCGCGGTGCGGATCGGCGGCCACGATGTGCGGGAGCTGACGTACGACTCGCTGCGCGGAGCGGTCGGGCTGGTGCCGGAGGACAGCTTCCTCTTCTCCGACACCGTGCGCGCCAACCTCGCCTACGGGCAGCCGGACGCGAGCGAGGAGCGGATCCGGGCCGCCGCCCGCGCCGCGCAGGCCGACGGCTTCATCTCCGCGCTGCCGCACGGCTATGACACCGAGGTCGGCGAGCAGGGGCTGACCCTCTCCGGCGGACAGCGCCAGCGGCTGGCCCTGGCCCGCGCCATCCTCACCGACCCCCGGCTGCTCGTCCTCGACGACGCCACCTCGGCGGTGGACGCCCGCGTCGAGCACGAGATCCACGAGGCGCTCCGGGGCGTCATGGCGGGCCGTACGACCCTGCTGATCGCCCATCGCCCCTCCACGCTCGCCCTCGCCGACCGCATCGCGGTCCTGGACCGGGGCCGGGTCGTGGACGTGGGCACCGACGAGGAGCTGAGGGCGCGGAGCGAGCTGTACCGGAGCCTGTTGACGGACGAGTCCGAGGCCGTCGCCGCCCCGGGCGGCGACAGCCCGGCCCCGGCCCATGCCGAGCCGCGCGGCGACGACGCCCCCGCGCACGCGGGGGCCTCGCCGGGGCGTTCGGCGGGGAGTCCGCCGCGACGGGGCTGGCCGAGCCGTATGCCGAGCCGTATGTCGACGGCGGGCCGTCGGCCGACGGCGACGGCCCGGCGCACGGCCCCGAGGGGCGCCCGCGTCCCGCGGCGGGTTGGCGGGCGCGCGGTGGGGATGACCCCGCGCACGCCGTTCGAGAGGGGGAGGGCGCCGTATGGGCGCCGGACGGGGACAGCGCCGCCTGTCCGCCGGACGGGGCCGTGGCGGGCCGCCCGGCGCGCCCGAGCCACGGTGGGGTGACCCCGGAGCTATGGGTGCGGCCCGATGGTGACGGCCGTAAGGACGACACGGCGGCGGGAGCGGGGGCCGCGGCCGTGGCCGGGCCCGGGATCGCCGGGGCGCTGTCCGGAATGCCCGCCACCCCCGAGCTGCTCGCCAAGGTCGCCGCGCTGCCGCCCGCCAACGACACCCCCGACATCGACGAGGAGCAGGCCGCCCGCCCCGAGGAGACGTACGGGCTGCGGCGGCTGCTGCGCGGCTTCGGGGCGCCGCTGGCGGTCGCGCTGCTGCTCGTCGCCGTGGACGCGGTCGCCGGGCTGCTGCTGCCCGTGCTCATCCGGCACGGGATCGACCAGGGCGTCCAGCGGCTCGCGCTCGGGGCGGTGTGGGCCGCCTCCGGGCTCGCGCTCCTGGTCGTCCTCGTGCAGTGGGCCGCCCAGATCGGCGAGACGCGGATGACCGGGCGGACCGGTGAACGGGTGCTCTACGCACTGCGCGTCAAGATCTTCGCGCAGCTGCAGCGGCTCGGCCTCGACTACTACGAGCGCGAGCTGAGCGGCAAGATCATGACGCGGATGACCACCGACGTCGACGCGCTGTCCACGTTCCTCCAGACCGGCCTGGTCACCGCCGTCGTCAGCCTGCTGACCTTCTTCGGCATCCTGGTCGCGCTGCTCATCATCGACGTGGGTCTCGCGCTGGTGGTCTTCCTGACCCTTCCGCCGCTCATCATCGGCACCGTCGTCTTCCGGCGCCTGAGCGTCAAGGCGTACGAACTGGCCCGCGAGCGCGTGAGCGTGGTCAACGCGGATCTGCAGGAGAGCGTGGCGGGGCTGCGGATCGTGCAGGCGTTCCGGCGCGAGCGGTCCGGCCGGGAGCGGTTCGCGGCGCGCAGCGACGCCTACCGCCAGGCACGGCTGCGCGGGCAGCGGCTGATCTCGGTGTACTTCCCGTTCGTCCAGCTGCTGTCGTCCGTGGCCTCCGCGCTGGTGCTCATCGTGGGCGCCGGGCGGGTCGGGGACCACACGCTGACGGCGGGCGCGCTGGTGGCCTATCTCCTCTACATCGACCTGTTCTTCGCCCCCGTCCAGCAGCTCTCCCAGGTCTTCGACGGCTATCAGCAGGCCTCGGTGTCACTGGGCCGCATCCAGGAGCTGCTGCGCGAGCCCACCACCACACCGGTGGCCGAGGCCCCGCGCGAGGTGCGCGCGATGCGTGGCGACATCTCCTTCGACGATGTGCGGTTCCGGTACGGGGACGACGAGGAGGCGCTGGCGGGCATCTCGCTCACGATCCCCGCGGGGCAGACCGTGGCGTTCGTCGGGGAGACCGGGGCGGGGAAGTCCACCCTGGTCAAGCTGGTGGCCCGGTTCTACGACCCGACGCAGGGCGCCGTGCGGGTGGACGGCGTGGATCTGCGCGAGCTCGACCTCACCGGGTACCGCGGCCACCTCGGGGTGGTCCCGCAGGAGCCGTATCTCTTCGCCGGGACGGTGCGCGACGCCATCGCCTACGGTCGGCCCGGCGCGAGCGACGCGGAGGTGGAGGCCGCCGCGCGGGCGGTCGGCGCCCATGCCATGGTGGCGTCGCTCGACGGTGGCTATCTGCACGAGGTCGCCGAGCGCGGGCGCAATCTCTCCGCCGGGCAGCGGCAGTTGATCGCACTGGCGCGCGCCGAGCTGGTGAACCCGGACATCCTGCTGCTCGACGAGGCCACGGCCGCGCTCGATCTGGCCACCGAGGCGCTGGTCAACCAGGCCACGGATCGTCTGACGGGACGGCGCACCACGCTGGTCGTCGCGCACCGGCTGACCACCGCCGCTCGTGCGGACCGGGTGGTGGTCCTGGACCATGGCCGGGTCGTCGAGGACGGCACTCATGAGGAGCTGGTGGCGCGGGACGGCCGGTACGCCGCGCTGTGGCGCACGTTCATGGGCGAGACGGCCCCCGTCGTCGTCTGAGCGGCAACCCGCCGCCTGGGGCCCGCCGGTGGCCCCGCCGTCGCGTGGGCCCTTCGTCGCGTGGAAGCGCGCCGGATGGGCCCGCGTCGCGGGGCGGTGTGCACCGGTCATGACGCTCTACGGCCGGTGACGCTCAGCGTTCGCCCGCTGTTACGTACGGTAACATCATGGTTCCATGCCGCTGGCCCTCGCTATGGCCTCCACCTCCCGCCGGTCCTGCTCTCGCTGCTCCGCCTCGGCCGCCACCCGCTGCTTGTGACGGTGCAGGAAATCCGGGTCCCCGGCCCGCTCCTGAGGCACCAGCACCTTCATGCCCTTGGCGTGCGGGCTGTCGCCGAGGTCGACCACCACCCGCTCGTCCTGGGACGTGAGCAGGCCGAACAGCACCAGCAGCTCGGCCTGGAGAGCGGGGGTGAACAGCTCTTTCTCCTCCGGCCCCATGCCGAGCTCGTACGTCCCCCCGCGGACGGCCGGTGAGGTGCTCAACTCGCGCAGCAGCCGCATCAGCAGCTCGAGCGAGCGAGGATCGATTCGTTCCTGCAATTCGTTGAGATACCGCGTCAGTCGCTCGGCCCGTTCACTCCGGTCGTGTTCGTCTCGGTCCATACAGGCAGCATGAGCCATCACAGCCCGCTACGAAAGAGGGCGACGGTAACAACTCTCCGTATTCGGCGTCGTGTTGGAGTACCGACGACCTCTGGCGACCCGAGTGTGTGCCCGGATAGGTTCTCGGCGGTCTGTGCGATTTCTCGGGCCACCAGGGTCATTGAGGCAACAAGGGGAGGGTGCATGCGCAAGATGCTCAGATGGCTGATGGCGCTCGCGATACTGATGGGGGCGGTCGGTGCGGGCGCCGGAGGCGCGTCCGCGGAGCCGGCCGCCCCCGTCCAGCCGGACATCAAGGAGCGCGTCCTGGCGATTCCGGGGATGCGTTTCGTGGAGGAGCAGCCCTACGAGGGCTATCGCTTCCTCGTCTTCACCTACGCCCAGCCGGTGGATCACCGGCATCCCTCCAAGGGCACCTTCCAGCAGCGGTTCACCCTGCTGCACAAGGCCACCGACCGGCCCACGGTCTTCTACACCTCGGGCTACAACGTGACCACCGCACCGCGCCGCAGTGAGCCGACACAGCTCGTGGACGGCAACCAGGTGTCCATGGAGTACCGTTTCTTCACTCCCTCCCGGCCGCAGCCCGCCGACTGGTCCAAGCTGGACATCCGGCAGGCCGCGAGCGACCAGCACCGCCTCTACCGGGCCCTGAAGCCCATCTACGGCAAGAAGTGGCTGGCCACCGGCGGCAGCAAGGGCGGTATGACGGCCACCTACTACCGCCGCTTCTATCCGCACGACATGGACGGCACCGTCGCGTATGTCGCGCCCAACGACGTGGCCAACGACGAGGATTCCTCCTACGACCGCTTCTTCGCGGACGTCGGCACGGCCGAATGCCGCACCAAGCTCAACGCGGTGCAGCGCGAGGCGCTGGTGCGGCGCGACGAGATCGTGAAGCGCTACCAGAAGTGGGCGGACGACGAGAAGCAGACCTTCACCGTCGTCGGCAGCGCCGACAAGGCGTACGAGAACGTCGTCCTGGACCTGGTGTGGGCCTTCTGGCAGTACCACCTGCTGAAGGACTGCGCGGACGTCCCCGCCCCGACCGCGTCCACCGACGAGCTGTACGGCTTCATCGACGAGATCTCGGGCTTCTCCGCCTACACCGACCAGGGCCTGGAGACCTACACGCCGTACTACTACCAGGCGGGCACCGAGCTCGGCTCGCCCACCTTCAAGACCCCGCACCTGGACGGGCTGCTGCGCTACCCCGGCATCTACGCCCCGCGCACCTATGTGCCGCGCGACATCCCGATGCGGTTCACGCCGGGCGTGATGCGGGACGTCGACAACTGGGTGCGGCATGACGCCCGGCGGATGCTCTTCGTCTACGGCCAGAACGACCCGTGGGGCGCCGAGCGCTTCCGGGTCGGCAAGGGCGCCAAGGACTCCCACGTCTACACGGTCGCCGGCGGCAACCACGGCTCCAGCATCGCCCAGCTCACGGGCGCGGAGAAGGCCCAGGCCACGGCGGAGGTGCAGCGGTGGGCGGGCGTCAGCCCGACCAGTAAGCCGCTGGCCCGGCATGACGCCGAGCTGGACCGCCGCGAGGCCGAACGGCGGCCGGTGCTGCGGCCGTAACGGGCCCGGTTCCGCGGCAGAAAGGGCGTCCGCCCCGGCGGACGCCCTTTTCGCATGCGAATGACCGAGCTGGCGGCTGCTCAGTACGTCAGCCCGTGCCCGATCGGATACAGCTCCCGGGACGGGTCGTCCGCGCGCCGCACCGCGACCGGCAGCCTGCCGCGCGGGGTGACCCGCCCCGCGATCACCCGGGCGGCGGCGCGCAGCTCCACATCCGTCCAGCAGTAGGTGGCCAGCGACGCGGCGGGCTCCGTGCCGCGTCCGCCCAGCCGCGCGATGTCGTACGGATCGCGCAGCGCCAGATGCACCACCGGCACCCCGGTGGCCACCAGCCGTGCGACCAGGGTGCGCTGGGCGGATCCGGAGGCGATGTCGTACGTCGCCACGATCACCGCCTCCCGCCCCCGCGCCGCCGCGACCGCCGCCTCGATCCGCTCGGGCGAGGGGCCGGGCGAGTTGGCGGTGCCGGTGGGCAGCGCCTCGGCCGCGAAGCCGAGCCCGGACAGCGCACGGGCCAGGACGGCCGTCGGCGGGCCGCCGGTCCCCGAGGGCGCGGCGGCGTCCACCCCCACCACCAGCAGGTGGTGATGGCGGCTCGGTGACAGCGGCAGCAGCCCGCCGCGGTTGGTGATCAGCGTGGTGGTGCGCTCGGCGATCCGGTCGGCGGTGTCCCGGTGCTCCCGGGTGCCCACGGTGCGGTTGACCGCGCGGTCGCTGGTGTACGGATCGTCGAACAGCCCCCGGCGCGCCTTGAGTTCCAGGATGCGCCGCAGCGAGCGGTCGATCCGGTCCTCGTCGAGCTCGCCCGCCCGGACGGCCTTGCGCACGCCCTCGAAGGCGCGGGACAGGCTCGGCGGGTTCAGCAGCTGGTCCACCCCCGCTTTGAGCGCGAGCACCGGCACCCGGTCGTCGCCGTACTTCTTCCGGACCCCCTCCATGCCGAGCGAGTCGGTGACCACCACCCCGTCGTAGCCCAGTTCCTCGCGGAGCACACCGGTGAGGATGGGGCGGGAGAGCGTGGCGGGGTCGTCGGCCGGGTCGAGCGCGGGGAACAGCAGATGCGCCGTCATGATCGAGTCGATCCCGGCCTCGATCGCGGCGCGGAACGGCGGCGCGTCCAGCCGCTCCCACTCCTTGCGGGAGTGGGTGATCCGCGGCAGGCCGACATGGCTGTCCACCGAGGTGTCGCCGTGGCCGGGGAAGTGTTTGGCGGTGGCCGCGACCCCGGCGCTCTGATAGCCCTCCACCTGGGCCGCCACCAGCCGCGCCACGGCCTTCGGATCGGCCCCGAAGGAGCGCACGCCGATCACCGGATTGGCGGGGTTGACGTTGACGTCCGCGATCGGGGCGTAGTCCTGCCGGATGCCGAGCGCGGCCAGCTCCGCCCCCGCGGTGCGGGCGGCCGTACGGGCGTCGGCCGCGCTGCCGCCCGCGCCGAGCGCCATGGCGGCCGGGAACAGCGTGGCGGGCGCGCCGACCCGGGCGACGGTGCCGTACTCCTGGTCGGTGGAGAGCAGGACGGGGACGGGCACGGAGGCGGCCAGCGCGGCCTTCTGGATGCCGCCTGAGAGCGCGGCGACCTGGTGGGGGTCGCGGATGTTGTGCGCCCAGCGGATGTACATCACCCCGCCCACGTGGTACTTCGCGATCAGCTCGGCGGCGTTGTCCACGCCGACGTCCTTACGGTTGGCCGCGACATCGGCCGGATCGGGGTGGGTGGCCGAATGGCCGTACACCCGTGTCACGAAGAGCTGGCCGATCTTCTGGTCCAGCGTCATCCGGCCGATGAGCTCGTCGATCCGTCGGCGGTCGCGCTCCTGGTCCCGGCCGGGCTCCGCGGCGGCTCGTGGGGGCGTCGCGGAAGGGGTGCCGGAACCGGCGGTGGTGCGGCGCGCGGGGGCCGCGGGCGCGGGGGAGCTGTTCGTCGGCGCACTGCAGGCACCGGCCGCGGCGGCGGCCAGGGTGGCGGTGAGCAGGGCGCGGCGAGACGTCGTCGTGTGCACCCGCACTCCTTCCATGGGACGTTCGGAGGGGGTGGCCGAAGGTGGCGCATGGACACGCTGGGACACAAAGCACGGCCGGGTCAAGGAGAGTTGGACTTTCCGACGGCCCGGAAACGTAAAGGGAAAGACTCGTTAAAGACGGGGATCTGGCGCTCGTGCGAAACCGGCGCTAATGTAGCGATCGGGTATGCGCACTATTTGTATGAGGCATCCGTTCTCGCTTAGGTTCCGTTTTCATGACCCTATCGACGGGTGCCAAGCCCCCTACACATATCGCCATGTTCGGCATCGCGGCGCACGGGCACGTCAACCCGAGCCTGGAGGTGATCCGCGAGCTGGTGGCCCGCGGCCATCGGGTTACCTACGCCATCCCCGAGTCGTTCGCCGAGAAGGTCGCCGAGACCGGCGCCGAGCCGAAGACCTACACCTCGGTCCTCCATGGTGAGAACGTGCCGGGTGCCAGAGGCTCCGATCTGATCGACTACATCGAGCCGTTTCTCGCCGAGGCCGAGCAGGCGCTGCCGCAGCATCTGGCGGCCTACGAGGGCGATGAGCCGGATCTGGTGATGTACGACGTCACGGCGTACCCGGCACATGTCCTCGCCCATCGCTGGGGCGTGTCCGCCGTCGAGCTGGCGCCCAGCTTCGTGCCCTGGGACGGGTACCGCGAAGAGGTCTTCGAACCGATGTACGCGCAGCTGCGGTGCTCCGAGCGCGGCCGGGCCTACTACGCGCGCTACCGCGCCTGGCTCGAGGACAACGGACTGGCCGGCACCGACCCCGACCGGCTCATCGGCCGCCCCAGCCGCTGTGTCGCCCTCATCCCCGAGCTGCTCCAGCCCAACGCCGACCGCGTCGACCCGTCCGTCTACAGCTTCGTCGGCGGCTGCCAGAGCGCCCGCCGCGAGGTGGCGGAGTGGCCCCGCCCGGAGCGGGCCGCCGAGACCGACCGGATCCTGCTGGTCTCGCTCGGCTCGACCTGGACCAAGGAGCCCGGCTTCTACCGCGCGTGCGTCGCGGCCTTCGGCGATCTGCCGGGGTGGCATGTGGTGCTGCAGATCGGCGAGTTCGTCGATCCGGCCGACCTCGGCGAGATCCCGGCCAATGTCGAAGTGCACAGCTGGATACCGCAGTTGAGCGTTCTGCGGAAGGCCGACGCCTTCGTCACCCACGCGGGTGCGGGCGGCGCCCAGGAGGGGCTGGCCTGCGGGGTGCCGATGGTCGCCGTACCGCAGGCCGTCGACCAGTTCAGCAACGCGGACACCCTCGAAGCGCTCGGCGTCGGCCGCCATCTGCCCAAGGAGGAGGCCACCGCGCAGGCGCTGCGCAAGGCGGTGCTCGACCTGGTGGACGACCCCGAGGTGGCGGCCCGCTGCGCCACGCTCAAGGCGCGGATGGCCGCCGAGGGCGGACCGGACCGCGCGGCGGACCTGATCGAGGCGGAGCTGCCCGTCTGAGGGCTGCCCTATGGGTGCACCGGGCCCCCTGGGGCGCCCCTTGGGTGCCCCTCCGGTGTGCCCATAGGGTGCCGCCGACGCTCTGGGAGGGGTGTCGCGTCGGCGGCGGGGTGCTGCTGGCCGCGGGCGGCGGAGAGGTGGTCAGCGACGCAGTCAGCGGCGAGGCCGATTACCGCCATGCGGAGACTCTCCATCAGCACACTGCTTCGACGCGTGGCGGCCCACGCCGGTTCCGCGCAGGGTGTGGGCAGCGCGGATCGGCGAGGAGGGGCGTACGCGCCCCAAGTAGCGTCACTGGACAGCCAGTTGAGCCGGTGCTCAGACCATGCGCCGCGGCCAGAGGCCGCCCAGCAGCCGCACCGTTTCGGTGATGGCGGGGCGGCGGGCCGCGCCGGTGCGCCACAGCGCGTACAGCCGCCGCACCGGGACCGGCTCCAGGGGCAGCGCCAGCACCCCGTCCGGCAGCGGACCGCGCCCCAGACGGGGCATGAGGGCGACGCCGAGACCGGCCGCCACCAGGGCGATCTGGGTGTGGTTCTCCGCCGCCTGATACGCCAGGTCCGGCTCATGGCCCGAGGCGCGCAGCGTACGGACCAGCCAGTCGTGGCACACCGACCCGGGCGGCTGGCAGATCCACCGCTGCCCCGGCAGGTCCTCGCGGCGCAGCGTCCGCCGTGCGGCCCGCTCGGCCAGTGGATGCCCGGCCGGGACGAGCAGATCGCACAGATCGTCGCCGATGACCGCCTGTTCCTGCCCTTCCGGGGCGGGCAGCGGGGCGATGTCCCAGTCATGGGCCACCGCCAGGTCGATGACCCCCTGGGCCACCAGGTCCACCGACAGATGCGGATCCACTTCGAGCAGCCGGGCGTCCAGGGAGGGGTGTTCGGCCATGAGCGCGGCCAGCACCACGGGCATCAGCCCGCGCGCCGCCGAGGCGAAGGCGCCGATCACCAGCCGGCCCATCGGCTGTCCGCGCCGCTCCTCCAGGGTGGTCTCGGCCTCCTCGACGATGGCCAGCAACTGCTGGGCGGTGGCGGCCAGATGCCGGGCCGCGTCGGTCAGCGCGATGCCCCGGCCCTGCCGCTCCAGCAGGGTCGTCCGGGTCTCCCGCTCCAACTTGGCGATCTGCTGCGATACGGCGGACGGGGTGTAGCCGAGCGCGGTGGCCGCGGCGCTGACCGAGCCGTGCACGGACACCGCGTGCAGCGCCCGCAGCCGGGCCAGATCCAGCATGGGCCCTCCCCTTCACACCTTTGGCTGGTACCGCGGCGTCGACCGGTCCTGCGTCTTCAACCGTTACCGCATCCAAGCATGAAGGCATCCGCGCTGGTGCTACACGGTCCCGGCAGCTGGCTGGCGGCGGCGCTGCTGGTCGGCGTGGCCCTGACCGTTCAGACGTGCCGTCGGGCTGCCCCGCCGCACTACCGGACGTCCCGGCGGTCCTTTGGCCCGTCGTCCGGCCCGTCGTCGGGTCCGTCCCGCCCGGCCTCAGGCCGCGTCGGTCAGCAGGCGTAGCAGGTGCTCCCGGCCCGGGGCCAGCAGCTCCGGGAACTCCCGGGCCCGCGGATACCACCGCTTCTCGTACTCCCAGCACAGCCAGCCGTCCCAGCCCTCACGGCTGAGCAGTTCGACGCACTCGGTCAGCGGCAGCACCCCCTCGCCCAGCGGCAGCGGGGTGGTGTCGTCGGCCGAGGCGATGTCCTTGACCTGGACGTAGCCCAGATGCGGGAAGAGCGCCGGATAGCTGGTGGCCGGGTCCTCACCGCCCAGCCAGGTGTGCATCACATCCCAGATCGCCCCGACGCTGCCATGGCCCACCAGCCCGAGGACCCGGGCCGCGTCCGCGCCCGTCCGATGCGAGTCGTGGGTCTCCAGCAGCAGTCGTACGCCGAGGTCGGCGGC
This sequence comes from Streptomyces sp. AgN23, assembly GCF_001598115.1. NCBI lineage: Bacteria > Bacillati > Actinomycetota > Actinomycetes > Kitasatosporales > Streptomycetaceae > Streptomyces > Streptomyces sp. AgN23. The sequence goes on along the minus strand of NZ_CP007153.1, from coordinate 4,210,673 downwards.
GCGGGGCGCGGCCGCCGCCAGCCGCCGGGCGGCCGTGGCGTCGGCCTCCTCCGGGCTCTGCTCCCCGCCGCCCGGGAAGACCCGGACATGGCGGGCACCCAGGTCGTGGGCGAGCTCCAGCAGCTCCCGCAGCCCGGCCAGCACCGGCCCGTCCGGCCCGGCCTGGGCGGCGCGCACATACCCGGCGACGGTGAGGATCTCGATTCCGGCGTCCCGGAACTCCGCCACCACCCGGGCGCGTTCATCCGCCCCGATCCCCGGGTGCACCGGCTCCTCGGGGTGGGCACGCAGCTCCACGCCGTGGTACCCGGCCCCGGCGGCGAGCCGGGCGACGTCGGGCATGGGCATACCGGGGACGCCGAGAGTGGAGAAGGCGAGCTTCATGCGGGCTCCCTTGGTCGGGGCGTGCGGGCGTGGGGATCTTCTTGCCCTTCACGCGCGACGCTAAGCAGGGGCACGCGCCGAATCAATCCTGCCGTGCCGATCACGCCTGCGGCGTGTCTTATCGGGTGGCCCAGCCGTCGTGTCCCCTACGCCATGGCTCGCCCCCGGACCGGGCGACCGGGCCATGGCCCAGGGCAGGGCCGTGGCTGCTCAGCCCGCCGCCAAGCGCCACAGCGACGTCACCTCCGCCGCGCGGGCCGAGTGGAGGGGGTCGGTGGGGTCGAGGGCGCGGGGGTGGGTGGGGCGGATGTCCAGGCGGGCCGTGACCGTGAGGCCCGCCGTGGCGAAGGCGGTCAGGAGTTCGGCGCGTGGCCGCAGGCCGAGGTGTTCGGCGAGGTCGGAGAGGATCAGCCAGCCCTCGCCGCCGGGGGTCAGATGCCCGGCCAGCCCGTTCAGGAAGCCGCGCAGCATACGGCTGGACGGGTCGTAGACCGCGTATTCGAGCGGTGAGGAGGGCCGGGCCGGGACCCAGGGTGGGTTGCAGACGACCAGCGGGGCACGGCCCGGCGGGTAGAGGTCGGCCTCGACCACCTCGACCCGCTCGGACAGGCCCAGGCGGGCCGCGTTCTCCCGGGCGCATCCCAGCGCCCGTGCGTCCTGGTCGGTGGCCACCACCCGCCGGATGCCGCGCCGGGCGAGGACGGCGGCCAGGACACCGGTTCCGGTGCCGATGTCGAAGGCCAGCTCGTGCGTGGGCAGCGGGGCCTCGGCCACCAGATCGACGTACTCGCCGCGCACCGGCGAGAAGACCCCGTAGTGCGGATGGATGCGGTCCCCGCCCAGCGCCGGCACCTTGACGCCCTTACGGCGCCACTGATGCGCGCCGATCAGCCCGAGCAACTCCGACAGCGAGGCCACCGACGGGTGCCCGCTCGCCGGGCCGTACGCCTCGGCGCACGCCTGCCGTACGTCCGGCGCCCGGCGCAGCGGGATACCGAAGTCCGCGTCCAGCGGCACCAGCAGCATGCCCAGCAGCCGGGCCCGCCGGGACTGGGCCTGGCGGTGCCGGTGGAACACCTCGGCCGGTGACGCCGCCGGGGCCCGCCGCTCCTTGGCCCGGCGCGGTCCGCGGTCGATCCGGCGGGCCAGCGCCGCCAGCAGCTGACGGGCGCCCTGGTAGTCGCCGCGCCACAGCAGCGCGGTGCCCTCGCAGGCGCGGCGGTGGGCGGTGCCGGCGGGCATCCGGTCGTCCGCCACCTCGATCCGCCGGGGCGGCGGCGCGCCGTTCTCGGAGCGCCAGTGGGCGGTCCGGGTCCGGCCGTCCTCGGTCCACTCGATGACCTGCTGGGTACTCAGGGGTACACCCTTTGCTCTTGTGCCGTTCCGATGCGTGCTCTTGTGCGGTTCTGATGCGTGCTCTTGTGCGGTTCTTACGCGCGTCGTCCGTACGCCGCACGGATGCGTCGTCCGTACGTCGCCCGTGCGATGCCCGGGTGCGGTACGGGCCGGTGTGTGTGGGCCGATCCTCCCGGTACCGGGCCCTTCGCGCGAGCGGTTTTCCCGCCGGGGTGAGGCCGCGTCATAGCCGCGCCGGACGGCCCTCAGCCCCGCGCGGCGTCCCGGAGCGCGAGTCGCCAGTCCTGCCCGACCAGGGGCGAGCCGTAGCCGCGGTGCGGCTTCTCGGCGATCAGCTTGAACCCGGCCCCCTCGTAGATCCGGCGGGCGGAGGTCAGGACGTCATTGGTCCACAGCACGAGATCGCGGTAGCCCGCCTCGCGGGCGAAGTCGACACAGGTGCGGACCAGCCACTCGCCGAGCCGCCGCCCGCGTGCCTCCGGTTCGACGAGCAGCAGCCGCAGCCGGGCCGTGTCGGGCTCCTCGTCCCGGACGCACATCACCGAGCCGACGGGGCGACCGTCTAGCTCCGCGATCCACGCCCGCTCGCGGGCCGGGTCATGGCCCGCGCCGAACTCCCCGACGATCCGGGCCACCAGGGCCTCGAACTCGGCGTTCCACCCGAACTCCCGGGCGTACACGGCGCCGTGCCGCTGCACGATCCAGCCCAGGTCGCCCGGCTCCAGCCCGCGCAGCCGCACCTCGGGATCGGCCGGACCGGTGAGCGCGTGCCGCGCGGTCGCCAGCGCCTCCCGCAGCCGCCCCAGCTCGTTCCGGGGGACCTTGGCCAGCAGCCCGGTCACCGCCTCGCGCGACCGCCGGTCCAGGTCTGCCGCCGCCGCCCGGCCCTCAGCCGTGAGCAGCACCTCCTGGTAGCGGGCGTCGCGGTGGTGGCGCTCGCGCGTCACCAGCCCTTTCTCCTCGAACCGGCTCAGTGTGCGGCTCAGATGCGCGGCGGTGACCCCCAGGTGCTCCCGCAGCGCCGAGACATGGGTGCGCTCCCGCTGCGCCAGCTCGTAGAGGATGCGGGCCTCGCTCAGCGTGTACGGGGTGTTGAGCTGCCCGGGGTAGTCGAGGACGCCGATCAGGCGGGTGTACATCCGGTTGAAGTCGCGGACCTCGTCCACGGCCAGATCGAGATTGTCACGCGGGCCCATCAGGCACCCCTCCGTACCCCTGTGTCGATTTCGCTTGATCTTATAGTTGTGCCAGATCAAGTATTTGGGAAGGGGGTCCCTCACGGGGGAGGGAGATGTCGGCGGCGACCGCAACGCCGACGCGCTTCGAGTCCGTCCCGGCCTGCGGGGCGGGCGAGGGCTCCTTCGGGTGCCCGATGCCTGCTGGGCTCCCACGGTTCCCCCTCCGGGCGTACCGTGGCCCAAAGACCTTCTGGCGGTGGTGTATCGCATGACTGATCTGTCCGTTGGTAAACGACTGGCCCGACTCCGCGACATTCGCGACCTCACGCAAGAGCAACTCGCCGACCGTGCCGGCGTGTCCGTCGACACCATCCGCAGGTTGGAGCAGGGCACCCAGCGGGGAGCGAGAATCGCCACGTATCAGAAGCTGGCGGGCGCACTCGATATCGAACTCGCCCGCCTGCTGGGCCAGCCCACCATGACGCAATCCCTCGCGCCCGACGGTGGAGTCATCGCGTTGCGGGCCGCCATCCAGGCCCCGAGCGATCTGCCAGGGCTGGACCTGTGCGGCGCGGACAGTGGCGCGCCCGGCCCGGACGATCTCCGCCCGGTCATGGAGCAGGCCCAGAGGCACTATCGGCTGGGACAGTTCACCGACCTGGTCGGCATGCTGCCCGGGCTCGTGACCGATCTGAAGGCGGCCACCCGCGAGGCCGAGGGCGGCCCCGACCACGACACGGTGTGGTCGATGTCCGCTGCCGCGCACATCATCGTCGCCGACGTGGCCGCGCAGTTGGGGCAGACCGATCTGGCCTACACGGCGGTGGAGCGAGCCATGCATGCCACGGCGCGCGCCAGCGACGAGCTGCGGCACGCTCTCGCCGTCTCGACGCTCTCGCTTGTGCTCCTGCGGCAAGGCCGATGGAGTGATGCCCAGCGGGTCGCGACCCGCAGGGCGGCTGAGATCGAGCCGCGGTTCTCCGACCGCAGCCCCGAGAAGTTCGCGATGTTCGGGATCCTGCTGCTGTCCGGTGCCGTCTCGGCAGCACGGGCGAACCGCGATGAGTCCGACAGCGCAAAGGATGACGCGCTCACCTTCCTCAGGCAGGCGGAGGCGGCGGCCGCGCTGTCCGGGCCGGTACGGGTGCGAGGCACCGCCTTCGGTCCGGCGAGTGTGAGCATGCAGGCCACCACCGTTCAGGTGTCGCTCGGCCATCCGGACAAGGCTTTGGCCACAGCCAGTGGGGTCAACGTGGATGAGCTGCCGTGGAAGATCTCGCGCGCCAGGCACCGACTGGATCTGGCATTCGCCCGCTACCAGACGCATGACGACGAGGGAGCCCGCGATGTGCTGCTCACCCTCGACGAGGAGCATCCTGAGTGGCTGACCCATCAGGTGCTCGCCGCCTCCACAGTGGGGGGACTGCTGGAGAGCGAGCGGCGCCGCGACCGAGACCTGCGGAAGCTCGCGGTGCGGCTGGGCGTGGACCCGGCGGCATGAACAAGTGCCGTAGTCCCGCCGAAAACTGAGGCTGGACTACGGCACTTCGTCACTGGGCAGTGATCGCACGCGCACGTAGCGTGATCCGCATCGAGGCGGCGTCGGCCCTTGCTCCCGCCAGGAACCTGTTCGGCGCCGCCCCTCGCAGATCAGCAGGGGAGCCCGACGTGACGACCAGATCCTTACCGTGGATGCCGCCGCCCGCCACAGATGTCCAGGCGTTACCCGCAGGGAAACAATGGGACGCCGTACGGGCCGCGCCGACCGTCGGGGAACGCGCCTTAAAGCTCCTCGGCGACGAGAACGGTGCCGTCATCCAGGACACGTACGGCACCCTGTACTGGCTCGTCGCGGTGGGCTCGGCCACGAGCTGGCATCTACGGCAGGTCCGGATCCTGAGCGAGCTGGCGGACGAGTGCACCTACCTCGGCGTGCCGCCCGACTCCTGGACCACGCCGCCCGGCACCCACTGGCGCGTGCCGCTCTCGGTCGACCACTACCTGACCGACGCCTGGAAGCTGTGGGGAGCGCTGGCCGAGGCCGACCGCGTCGAACTCGGCCCCGTCCCGCGAGGGCGCCAGACCTGCTATCGCTGCGAACTGCCCACCGACGAGCCCGTCATCGTGGACGTCCAGCACGGCGGCAGCGGACCCGGCCGCACGGTGTACGCCTGCCCGATCCACGCCCTGGCCCACCGGCGCGACCCGGTCGCCGAGGCCGCCGCCATGCGCCGCGCCCGCGAACGGGGGCACACCCGGTGACGGAGGACGAGCGCACCGAGCGGGAGCGGATAGCGGAACTGCGGGCCCCGGGCCGGAAGTGGGTCTTCGGCCAGCTCCAGGGCTGGAACTGCGCCCTGTGCGCGGCACGCCTCTACGCCGACCGGCCGATCTGCACGGTGGAGGTGGACTACGGCAGCGTCACCGAGACGTACCAGCTGTACGTCTGTGCTCCCTCGTGCGAGACGGCCCGCGCCGCGTGGGTGACGGCCCGCGCCGCACAGCGCCCGGCCCCGCCGGACGGCGACCGCCCGGTGGTCCGCGCGCCCCGCCGGCGGACCGGCGCATAGCCGGGGTGGGCTACTGGGCCCGAGCCCCCGCCGGAGTGACGACACCGGTGGCCCACCCTCCGTACGGAGAAGACCCCTTCGTACGGAGGAGGGCCACCCCGCCTGGCGAGGGCCACCCCGTCCGGAGGGGGCACCCCGCCCGGAGGAGAGCCACCCCGCCCGGAGGGCCTCGCTCGGAGGAGGGCCACCCCGCCCGGAGGGGGCACCCCGCCCGGAGGGGGCACCCCGCCCGGAGGGCCTCGCTCAGCCGCGCGGCGGGGCCGTCGAGGCGCGAGCCATCAGTTCGGCGCGGACCATCGCCACCCCGCCCGGCGGCTGCGGCTCGCGGCCCAGGGCCAGGCGCCCGGCCCGCGCGCCCGCCTCGTGCAGCGGCAGCCGCATCGTGGTGAGGGCCGGGACCGCGTCCGCGCTGAACGGAAGGTCGTCGAAGCCCGCGACCGAGACGTCCTCGGGGATCCGCAGGCCCTGGTCGCGCAGGGCCGCGCAGACACCGAGCGCGATGGTGTCGTTGGCGGCGACTATGGCCGTCAACGCCCGGTCGCGGCGCAGCAGTTCGAGGGTCGCGTCATAGCCGGAGGCACGGTCGTACAGGCCGTGCACGGTGAGCCGCTCCATGTCGGCGTCGAGACTGTTCACGTTGGCGGCGCCGAGCGCCGCCCGGTGGCCCTCCAGCCGGTGGCGGGTCGTGGTGCGCTCGGCGGGGCCCGCGACATAGCCGATGCGGCGGTGGCCGAGGGTCAGCAGATGTTCGGTGAGGCGGCGGGCGCCGCCTCGGTTGTCGAAGGTGAGGGTGGTCGCGTCCGCGATCGGGGGGCGGCCGCACAGCACCACCCGGGTGCCGGACGCGGCCAGCCGGGACGCCTTGGTGGCCACGGCGGCGGCGTGGTCGGGGTGCTCGACCGCGCCGCCGGTGAGCACGACGGCGGCGGCGCGCTGCCGCTGCAGCAGGGTGAGGTAGTTCAGCTCGCGCTCGGGCGAACCGCCGGTGTTGCAGATGACCGCGAGCTTCTCGGCGCCGCGGCCCGGTTCGCCCGCCGGTGCGCCCATCTCGGCCTGTACGGCGCCCGCCATGATGCCGAAGAAGGGGTCCGCGATGTCGTTGACGAGTACCCCGACCAGATCGGAGGTGGCGGCGGCGAGAGCGCTTGCCGGGCCGTTGACCACGTATTCCAGCTCATCGACCGCGCGCAGCACCCGGGTCCGGGTCGACTCCGCGACGGGGTAGTTGCCACTCAGGACGCGCGACACGGTGGCCGCCGAGACCCGAGCCCGTGCCGCCACATCGGCCAGGGTCACTGCCATGTTTCCTCCGTTGGATGGTCACCCGATGGTCACCTTCTGGGGCACCGCGCGCACTGATTGGCGCCCCCATGCTCTCACTCCATGAGCGGCGCGATTCTGCCGTCCAGGGTCTTGTCCTGTCATCCGGACCATGCCTAGGGTCCTCCCCAGTAAGCGCTTACCCCCGGCGAGGAGCCTCAGCCCATGGCCGCAGCAGCCACCGCCCGTATCCGTGCCGCAGTGGTCGGCACCGGAGGAATCGTCACCGGCAGCCATCTGCCCGCACTACGTGATCACGCCGACCGTGTGGACCTCGTCGCCGCCGTCGACGTGGCCGCCGACCGACTCGACGCCTTCCGCGCCACGGCGGCCGAAGGCGGCACCTTCGCCGTCACCGGCTACTCCGATGTGGCGGCCATGCTGGAGGCCGAACGCCCCGAACTGGTGCTCATCGGCACCCCGCCCTCCCTGCACCGCGAGCAGACGGTGGCCGCGCTGAAGGCCGGCGCCTGGGTGCTGTGCGAGAAGCCGCTGTGCCTCACGCTCGCCGAGTACGACGAGATAGCCGCGGCCGAGCGGGAGGCCGGCGGTCCGTACGCCTCGGTGGTCTTCCAGCACCGCTACGGCTCGGGCGCCGTCCACGCCCGCGAGTTGCTGGCCGAGGGCGCCCTGGGGCAGCCGCTGGTGGCCCACTGCCAGACCACCTGGCACCGCGACACCGCCTATTACGCGGTGCCGTGGCGCGGCCGCTGGGAGACCGAGGGCGGCGGCCCCTCGATGGGCCACGGCATCCACCAGATGGATCTGCTGCTCCATCTCCTCGGCGACTGGACCGAGATCCGCGGCATGGCCGGACGGCTGATCCACGAGGTGGAGAGCGAGGACGTGTCCACCGCGCTGGTGCGGTTCGCGAACGGCGCCATGGCCACCGTCGTCAACAGCGTGCTCTCGCCCGACGAGGTCAGCCGGATTCGCATCGACTGCGCGGACGCCACCGTCGAGCTGACCCATCTCTACGGCCACCGCAACGACGACTGGGTCTACACCCCCGCGCCGCACCTTCGCGACGAGCCCGCCCGGCAGCGGCGCTGGCGCACCCCGGCCGCCGATCTGCCCAGCTCGCACGGGGCCCAGCTGACCGGGCTGCTGGACGCGATACGCGACGGCGTACGGCCCCCCGGCAGCGGCCAGGACGCCCGCCGCACCCTCGAGTTCATCGCCGCGCTCTACAAGGCGGCCTTCACCGGGCAGCCCGTGCGCGCGGGCGAGATCGTGCCCGGGGACCCGTACTACGACGCCATGCACGGCGACCACCCCGCCTGGGCGCCGAAGGCAGCGACCGCCACCACCAAGGAGAGCTGAGGCCGCCATGACCCAGCACATCACCGTCACCCACACCCACGGCGAGCGGATTTCGGTCGCCTCCGGCGGCGTCGAGCTGATGGCCTACGTCTACCGGCCCGACCCGGAAGCCTTCGAGGCCCGTAAGCCCTACGCCCACCCGCTGCGCACCCTCGCCGGTAACCCGGTCTCCGGCTACCGGCCCAGCGACCACCGCTGGCACAAGGGCCTGCAGATGACCTCCAGCCATCTGTCCGGTCAGAACTTCTGGGGCGGCAACTCCTACCTCGGCCCCGAGCAGGGCTACCAGCATGTCGAGGAGCGCGTGGGCTCGATGCGCCACGACGGCTTCGAGGAGTTCGCGGTCGCGGACGACCGGCTGCGCTTCGTGGAGAACCTCACGTGGGTCGCCCATCCTTCTGCACAACACAGCGGTGGCCAGGAGTGGGCGCGCGAGGTGCGGACCATCGAACTCCACTCGGTGGAACCGGAGGAGGGTACCTGGGCCCTGGACTGGTCCATCCGCCTCACCAACATCCGCGGCGAGGCCCTGCGCTTCGGCTCCCCGACCACCGCCGGCCGGGAGATGGCCGGATACACCGGGCTCAACTGGCGCGGCCCGCGCGACTTCACCGGCGGCGACGTGATCGGCCCGGACGGGCGCGGCGGCGAGGGCGAGAAGGGCGCCTCGGACCTGATGGGCACCCCGGCGGCCGACGCCCCCTGGGTCGCCTTCACCGGTGAGCACGACGGCGTGGACGGCCACTCCACGCTGCTGTTCGCGCACGCCCCGGAGAACCTCGACAACACGGAATCCATCCACGCCTCCCACTGGTTCGTGCGCTCCGAGCCGATCCCCTCGGTCGCCCCCTCCTGGGCGTTCTTCGAGGAGTTCGAGCTTCCCCCGGGGGAGTCCTTCGGCTATCGCTACCGGGTGGTGGTCGCCGACGGCGCCTGGGACCGGGCGCGCGCCGAGGGCTACCTCAAGAACCACGGGTGGTGAGCCGGATGAGCGAGATGTTCGCCCCGCTGCCGGGTGGCGTGGGGATGTCCCACATCAGCGCGTACGAGTGGGAGGCCGCCGACGGGGTGTGCGGCGGCAGCCCCCATCTCCATCTGGCCTGCACCGAGGCGTATGTGGTCACCGCCGGACGCGGCGCCGTGCAGACCCTGACCGTCGGGGACGGCTTCACCGAGACCCCGCTGGAGCCGGGCGCGGTGGTGTGGTTCACCCCCGGCACGGTGCACCGGATGGTGCAGGGCGGCGGCCTCAGGGTGACCGTGCTGATGCAGAACAGCGGGCTGCCGGAGGCCGGGGACGCCGTCTTCACCTTCCCGCCCGAGGTGCTGGCCGACCCCGAGCGGTACGCGGCGGCCGCCGCGCTGCCCGCCAAGGAGGGGCCGGAGGCCGACGCGGCCGCCCGGCGCCGCCGGGACCTGGCGATCGAGGGCTATCTGACGCTGCGGGCCGCCGCCGAGAGCGGCGACGAGGGGCCGCTGCGCGCCTTCCACGAGGCGGCGGTGCGGATCGCCGCGCCCAAGGTGAAGGAGTGGGAGCCGCGCTGGCGGGATGGGGCGCTCGCCGCCGCGCGGCGCACCGGTGAGCAGCTCACCGCGCTCGCCGCGGGCGACCCCTCGCATCTGGCCGAGGCGCGGGTCACCGCGACCGGGCCCAGCCGCCGGGGCGGCTACGGCATGTGCGGCCGCCGGGACGAGTACGAACTGCCGGGTGTCACGCTCCCGTACTACGGCGAATAGTCGCCGTAGAACACCACCACGCACACTCATACGCTCAACGGACAATTCAGGAGGGAGGTCGGCTCCGGTATGCGCAGAAACAGGACAAAGGCGTCCTGCGCCCTGGCTCTCGTGCTCACGCTCGGGGGGACCCTCACGGGCTGCGGCGGCGATGGCGGCGGCGGCTCGGGCGGCAAGGTCAGCCTGCGGTTCACCTGGTGGGGAAACCCCGACCGGGCCGCCCGCACCGAAGAGGCCGTGGGGCTCTTCGAGAAGCGCCACCCCGACATCGACATCAGCACGTCCTTCGCGGGTTTCGACACCTACAAGGCGAAGCTGGCCACGCAGGCGGCGGGCGGCGACGCCCCCGATGTGATGCAGCTGGACTACCGGCAGATCAACCAGTACGCCACCTCCGGCATCCTGCTGAACCTCGGCAAACACCCCGAGCTGCGCACCTCGGAGATCGACAAGGGGCTGCTGGCCACCGGAGTGGTGGACGGCGAGCAGTACGCGCTCCCGGTGGCCCGCGGCACCGAGACGATGGCGTACGACGCCACGCTGTGGCGCAAGGCGGGCGTCCCCGAACCGACCCTGACCTGGACCTGGAACGACTGGGCCGACGCGATGCGCAAGCTGGCGGCGTCCCCGGCGACGAAGGGGCGGGTCGGCTCCACCGACCCGGGCCAGAGCGAGGACGTCTTCGAGATCTGGCTGCGCAGCCGGGGCAAGTCCCTCTACACCAAGGACGAGAAGCTCGGCTTCACCGCCGACGATCTGACCCGCTACTGGGAGTGGTGCACGGGGCTCCGCAAGGAGGGGGCGGTCTCGTCCGCCGAGCAGACCACCCAGATGGACGGCACGGTGGAGAACACCCCGCTGGGTCGGCTGAAGTCCGTCGCCGACTTCAACTGGGACGCCCCCGTCAGCGGCTATTCGGCCATCGTCGGCGAGGGGCTGAAGCTGGCACCGTTCCCGGTCGGGGAGGACGGCACCCCCGGGCAGTACTTCAAGCCGTCGATGTTCTTCGGTGCCTCGGCCAAGACCGGACACCCCAAGCAGGCGGCCCAGTTCATCGACTTCCTGCTCAACGACAAGGAGGCGGGCGCGGTCCTCGGCGCCTCCCGCGGCATCCCGGCCAACGACACCATCCGGCAGGGCGTCCTGCCCAAGCTGGAGGGCTTCGACCAGGTCATCTCCACCTACCAGAAGCAGTTCGAGGGCAAGCTGAAGGACCCGCCGCCCGCGCCGCCCAAGGGTGACACCTCCCTGCAGTCCACCTTCTCGCGCGACTACGACCAGGTCAGTTACGAGCGCCTGTCGCCGCGCGAGGCGGCGGAGAACTACATCACCGAGGCGAAGGCGGAGCTGAGGCAATGACCGCGACCGCGACCCGCCCCCAGGACGCCGCGCCCCCCGCCACCGGCGGCAAGCGGGCGCCGAAGCGCGAGCGGCAGGGGGCCGCCTGGGTGTTCCTGTCCCCATGGGTGCTCGGCGCCGCCGTGCTGACGCTGCTGCCCATGGCCGTGTCCCTGTACCTGTCGTTCACCGACTACGACATGTTCGACGCGCCGCAGTGGATCGGCTTCCGCAACTACACGCAGATGTTCACCGAGGACCCCCGCTACTGGCGGTCGGTCATCACGACCCTGACGTATGTCGTGATCGCGGTGCCGCTGCAGCTCGCCATGGCGCTCGCCGTCGCCATCGCGCTGAAGTCGGTCAAGCGCGGCAAGGGCTTCTACCGCTCGGCGTTCTACGCGCCCTCGCTGCTCGGCGCGTCGATGTCCATCGCCCTGGTCTGGCGGGCGATCTTCAACGACGGTGGCTCGGTGGACAATCTGCTCTCCGGTATGGGCATCGACATCGGCGGCTGGATCAACAAGCCGGGCTGGGCCATCCTGTCGGTCGCGCTGCTGACCATCTGGCAGTTCGGCGCCCCCATGGTGATCTTCCTGGCCGGTCTTCAGCAGATACCCGTGGAGCTGTACGAGGCGGCCGCGGTCGACGGGGCCTCCTGGTGGCGGCAGTTCCGCTCCATCACCATCCCGATGCTCTCCCCGGTGCTCTTCTTCAACCTGGTGCTCCAGATGATCCAGGCGTTCCAGGTCTTCACCCCCGCCTTCGCGGTCAGCGCGGGCAAGGGCGGACCCGCCGACTCCACGCTGGTCTACACGCTCTACCTCTACGACCGCGGCTTCACCGCCTCCCATATGGGCTACGCCTCCGCCATGGCCTGGGCGCTGCTGCTGGCCATCGGGGTCGTCACCGCGGTGCTCTTCCGCACCTCCCGGGCCTGGGTCTTCTACGCCAACGACACCAATGAGGGGGGCCGATGACCACCGCCCCGATCTCCACCGCCCCGGCCGGCCCGGCGGCGCGGCGGCGGCCCGCGGGCCGGATCGCGCTGCACGCCTGCCTGATCGCCGTGCTGCTGGTGATGCTCTATCCGCTGGCCTGGCTGCTGGCGACCTCGTTCAAGCCCGCCGACGAGGTCATCGCCAGCCTCAAGCTGCTGCCCAGCCACTTCGAATGGAGCAACTACTCCACCGCCCTGGACGGGGTGAACGAGGTCAGCGTCGGACGGCTGCTGTGGAACTCGCTGCTCATCGCGTGCGGCGCGGTGCTCGGCAACGTCATCAGCTGCTCGCTCGCCGCGTACGCCTTCGCGCGGCTGCGGTTCACGATGCGCGGTCCGCTCTTCGCGTTCATGATCGCGACGATCATGCTGCCGCACCACGCCATCCTCATTCCGCAGTACATCATCTTCAACCAGCTCGGCATGGTGAACACCTACTGGCCGATGATCCTGCCGAAGTTCCTGGCCACCGACGCCTTCTTCGTCTTCCTCATCGTGCAGTTCATGCGCGGACTGCCGCGTGAGCTGGAGGAGGCGGCGCGGATCGACGGGTGCGGGCCCTTCCGCTCGTTCTTCAGCGTCATCCTGCCGCTGACCCGGCCCGCCCTGATCACCACCGCGATCTTCACCTTCATCTGGACCTGGAACGACTTCTTCACCCAGCTCATCTATCTCTTCGAGCCGGAGAAGTTCACCCTGACCCTGGCCCTGCGGTCCTTCGTGGACGCCTCCAGCCAGTCGGCCTTCGGCCCGATGTTCGCGATGTCGGTGTTCGCGCTGCTGCCCATCGTGCTCTTCTTCCTCGCCTTCCAGCGGTTCCTGGTCGAGGGCATGGCCAGCTCCGGACTGAAGGGGTGACCGGCCATGGACACCGCCACCAAACGTGAACCCGGCGAGCTGTTCGGCCCGCGCTTCGCCCTCTTCGCCGACGTCCTGGCGGTGGGCCTGGCCACGGCCGCCGCCTCGCTGCCGCTGATCACCGCCCCGGCCGCCATGTCCACGGCCTGCGCCGTCCTGGACCGGCGGGTGCGCCAGGACGCGCCCACCACGGCGGGCGGCTACCTCCGCGCGCTGCGCCAACGGCTGCGCACCGGCGATCTGCTGGCCGGGGCGGGCCTGCTGGCCGGCGGCGTCCTGCTGCTGTTCAACGCGCTCGCGGCGGGCGCGGGGCTGCCGGGCGCGGCGGTCTTCCGGCCCGCGCTGCTCGCCGTGGCCGGACTGCTCGCCGTCGTCTATCTGCGGGCCTGCGCCCGCCCCGAGTCGGCGACGAGCTGGCGGGCCGCGCTGCGCTCGGCGGCGTACGACAGCGTGCGCGGGCCCCGCGCCAGTGCCGTGCTGCTGCTGGCCGTCGCCACCGCCGCCGTCTGCGCCTGGGCCTACCCGCCACTCGCGTTCCTCGTCCCCGGCCCCCTCGCCCTGGCGGCCCGAGCCACGGAGCACCACCTATGACCCCCCTGCCCCGTCGTCACCTCCTTGCCGGGACGGCCGTGGCGGGCGGACTGCTGGCCGTCGGCGCCCCGGGCAGTGGCCCGCGCCAGCCCGCCGTCGTGGATTCCGGCGAGCGCTACAGCCGGCTGGGCGGCGAGCTGACCCCGGCGGGGCAGCGGGTCCTGATCACCGGGCGTGCGTCCCTGCGTTATCGGCTGACGCCCCGCTGAAGCGCTGACTGTCCCGCGTTCGCCCCCGTGTTCGCTCTGTACAGGGGCGGGGCGGGGCGGTTAGCGTTGATGTTAGAAAGCGCTTACTATCACTCGCGGTGAGGAGAAGAACCCACGTGACACGCAAGACAGTGCGGATCGCCATGAACGGTGTGACCGGCCGGATGGGATACCGCCAGCACCTCGTCCGCTCTCTCCTCGCCCTTCGCGAACAGGGCGGCCTGGACCTCGGCGACGGCACCGTGCTGTGGCCCGAGCCGCTGCTCGTCGGCCGCCGGGAGCACGCCCTCAAGGAGATCGCCGAGCACCACGGCCTCGACCCGGTCGCGGACGTCTCGACCGACCTGGACGCCGTGCTCGCGGACGACCGCGTCGACATCTACTTCGACGCGCAGGTCACCGCCGCCCGCGAGGAGGCCATAAGGAAGGCCATCGCGGCGGGCAAGCACATCTACACCGAGAAGCCGACCGCCACCGGTCTGGAGGGCGCCCTGGAGCTGGCCCGGCTCGCCGAGGCGGCGGGCGTCAAGCACGGGGTCGTCCAGGACAAGATCTTCCTGCCGGGCCTGCTGAAGCTGAAGCGCCTCATCGACGGCGGCTTCTTCGGCAGAATCCTCTCCGTGCGCGGGGAGTTCGGCTACTGGGTCTTCGAGGGCGACTGGCAGGCCGCCCAGCGGCCCTCGTGGAACTACCGGGCCGAGGACGGCGGCGGCATCGTCTCCGACATGTTCCCGCACTGGGAGTACGTGCTGCACGAGCTGTTCGGCCCCGTGCGCACCGTCCAGGCGCAGGCCGCCACCCACATCCCGACCCGCTGGGACGAGCGCGGCAAGCCGTACGAGGCCACCGCCGACGACTCGGCCTACGGCGTCTTCCAGCTCGAGGGCGGCGTCATCGCCCAGATCAACTCCTCCTGGGCGGTCCGGGTGAACCGCGACGAGCTGGTGGAGTTCCAGGTGGACGGCACCGAGGGCTCGGCCGTCGCGGGCCTGCGCAACTGCCGCGTCCAGCACCGCTCGCACACCCCCAAGCCGGTCTGGAACCCCGATCTGCCCGCCACCGAGGCGTTCCGCGACCAGTGGCAGCAGGTGCCGGACAACGAGGAGTTCGACAACGGCTTCAAGGCGCAGTGGGAGCTTTTCCTGCGCCATGTCGCGCTCGACGAGCCCTGGCACTGGGACCTGCTGGCCGGGGCGCGCGGCGTCCAGCTCGCCGAGCTGGGCCTGAAGTCGTCGGCCGAGGGCCGCCGGTTCGACGTACCGGAGCTGAGCCTGTGACCGTCCACCTTCCCGCGCCGGGCGGCACGACCCGCCCCTACGAACCCCGCACCGAGCCGCTGTCGCTCACCCCCGGGGCCCCCTTCACCTCCCGGGTCGTCTTCTCGGCCGCCCATGTGGTGGCCGACCCGTACGCCGATGTGACCCCCGACAGCCCGGCCGCCGTGGACTGGGACGCCACCCTGGCCTTCCGCCGCCACCTGTGGTCGCACGGGCTGGGCGTGGCCGAGGCCATGGACACCGCCCAGCGCGGCATGGGCCTGGACTGGGCGGGCGCCGCCGAGCTGATCCGCCGCTCGGCGGCCGAGGCGAAGGCGGTCGGCGGCCGGATCGCCTGCGGCGTCGGCACCGACCAGCTCTCCGCCACCGAGATCGGTTACCCCTACAGCGTGGCCGAGGTCCGGGCCGCCTACGAGGAACAGCTCGCCGTCTGCGAGGAGTCCGGCGCCCAGGCCATCCTGATGGCCTCGCGCGCCCTGTGCGCGGTGGCCAAGGGCCCCGAGGACTATCTCGAGGTCTACGGCCATCTGCTGCGCCAGTCCGCCGAGCCGGTGGTCCTGCACTGGCTGGGCCCGATGTTCGACCCGGCGCTGGAGGGCTACTGGGGCAGCACCGACCTGGACGCCGCCACCCGCACCTTCCTCGACGTCATCGCCGCCCACCCCGACAAGGTCGACGGCATCAAGGTCTCCCTGCTGGACGCCCAGCGCGAGATCGATCTGCGGCGCGAACTGCCGGACGGGGTGCGCTGCTACACGGGCGACGACTTCCACTACCCCGAGCTGATCGAGGGCGACGACCGGGGCTTCAGCCACGCCCTGCTCGGCATCTTCGACCCGCTGGGCCCGTTGGCGGCCGAGGCCGTGCGCAGGCTCGACACCGGCGATGTGGGGGCCTTCCGCGCCCTGCTGGACCCCACCGTGGAACTCTCCCGTCACCTCTTCCAGACCCCGACCCGCTACTACAAGACGGGCGTGGTGCTGCTGGCCTGGCTGGCGGGCCACCAGTCGCACTTCACGATGGTCGGCGGCCTGCAGTCGGCCCGTTCGCTGCCGCATCTGGCGCGGGCGTACGAACTGGCGGACGGGCTTGGCCTGTTCCCGGACCCGGCGCTGGCGGAATCCCGGATGAAAGACCTGCTGTCCGTGTACGGAGTCGCCCGATGAGCGCCTTGTCCCGGCTGAGCCTCAACCAGGAGACGATCAAGCAGTGGTCGCTGCCCGAGCTGGCGGAGGGCTGTGTCAAGGCGGGCGTCACGGGTGTGGGCCTGTGGCGCGAGCCGGTCCAGAAGTACGGCGTAGCGGCCGCCGCCGAGCTGGTGCGGAACGCGGGCCTGACCGTCACCAGCCTGTGCCGGGGCGGCTTCTTCACCGCGATCGAGCCCGAGGCGCGCGCCGCGGCACTCGCCGACAACCGTAAGGCCATCGACGAGGCCGCCACCCTGGGCACCGACACCCTCGTCCTGGTCTCCGGCGGCCTCCCGCCCGGCAGCCGCGACCTCTTCGCCGCCCGCGAGCGCATCGCCGACGCGCTGGGGGAACTGGCCCCGTACGCCGCCGACCACGGCGTCCGCCTGGCCATCGAGCCCCTGCACCCCATGTTCGCCGCCGACCGCTGTGTGGTCTCCACCCTCGCCCAGGCCCTCGACCTTGCGACACGCTTCCCGGCGGACCAGGTGGGCGTGATCGTGGACACCTACCACCTGTGGTGGGACGACACCGTGGCGGACCAGATCGCCCGCGCGGGCGAGGGCGGCCGCATCGCCGCCTTCCAGCTCGCCGACTGGACCACGCCCCTCCCGGAGGGCGTCCTCCTGGGCCGGGGCCAACTCGGCGACGGCTCGGTGGACTTCCGCTGGTTCCGCGAGCGGGTCGACGCCACGGGCTACACCGGCCCGATCGAGGTGGAGATCTTCAACCCGGACCTGTGGGCCCGGGACGGCGCGGAGGTCCTGGCCGAGGTCGCCGACCGCTATCGGGCGCTGGTGCTGTAGCGACTGCTCCGGGGTGCGTCGGGCAGCGTCGCCTCCAGACAGCCGAACGCACCCCGGCGCTGGAGGTCGCCCCGGCCAGACCGGTCAGAAGCTTGCGGCGTCGCACCGGGTCGTCCCCCTCTTCGCCGAACAGGGCCTGCGCGTCCACGCTAGTGGTGTCGGAGAGGCGCTGATCGACGTATCGGCGGGATGTCTCCTGCTCGTGTCGGGGTGCGAGTCCCAGCAGGTCGGGCGGGATGTCCAGATACTCGGCAACCTGCCGTGACAGCTGTACATCGCGCATGGGCTGTTTGCCGCGCTCCATCCGGGACAGCGACGCGGCGGTGTAGCCGAGGCCGGGAACAGCGGGGCCCCTCCTGTCGGGAGGGGCCCCTTAGCGCTCTGGTTACGCGCCTCACTCACACAGGCAGCCGCCACGAGAGGCCCCGAGGTGTCTCGTACCAGAGGCGATGTTCTTCGTCCGAGACCGTCAGGCCGAAGCGATCCCATGTCGGCATGTCGTGATCAACGAACCACCCCCACCAGCCCTCGACGGTGTCCCAGATGCCGCGCTCGCCTGTCTCGTGGAACTGCGTCTGTTCGCCGACGAAGATGCCCTCAACCCACGCCCCGTCAGGCATCACCAGGCGACGCATAGTGTGCCCCTCGTCGTCAGTGCCGTACTGGAGCACCACCCCGGGCAGCGTGGACGCCAGCAGGAAGGTGAAGTGGTAGCTGTCGAAGGCCGTGACCGGTACGTGGGATTCCCCCGATGCGTCTACCGGTCCCGATGCAAGCGGCGGAGGAGGGGGCGGCGCCGCCGTACGCGCCGCCATGAAGGACCCGCCGCCCGCCTGGAAGCGCCCCTCCAGGCTCCCGTCCGGCATGCGGTCGAGGACGGCCAGACCCCCGCTCAGCGGCGGGAAGAGGTTCGCGACGAGTCGTCCCCCGGGGGCGACCGCAGACCGCAATGTCTCGGTGATCCGTGGGAGGGCACACGTAATGATCACCTTGTCGAACGACTCCGGCGGCCAAGTCCATTCCCTCACGTCCACGGTGAGCACGTTCGGTGTGATGCCGATGGCCTCCAGGTTGAGCAGGGCTTCGGACGTTACATTCGGGTCAATGTCCGCCGTCACGAGCTGGTCAGCGCTCTCCAGGCGGTGAGCGATGAGGGCGGTCTGGTAGCCAGTACCAGTGCCCCCATCGAGGACCCGGTCTCCAGGTTGTACGTCAAGGGCTTCCAGCATCCGGGCCGTGAGGCTCGGCTGTGTGCTGGACGAC
Organism: Streptomyces sp. AgN23; assembly: GCF_001598115.1. Taxonomy (NCBI): domain Bacteria; kingdom Bacillati; phylum Actinomycetota; class Actinomycetes; order Kitasatosporales; family Streptomycetaceae; genus Streptomyces; species Streptomyces sp. AgN23. The sequence continues at coordinate 4,192,276 of NZ_CP007153.1, read as the reverse complement.
GTGGGGACGCCGGTGAACAGCCCATCCGCGGACTTCGCCGTCTCGGGGTCGAGACGGGTGACGAGTGTGGCGTTGGTGTAGATGGGGTTGAGCCAGTCTCCGCTGTAAGCGGCGTCGAGCGGCTTCCATCGAGTGGGTACGCCCCCTTGATTCTGAAAATAGCGTGGGACGAAGACGTGCCGAGGCACCTCCTCGAACGCCTGCTTCCAGTGAGAGGAGACCAGGTCGCCCGAGCCCTCCAGGATGCTTGCCAGATTCTCAGCGAGCGGTTTCCAGTTCACCGGCGGCACCAGTTCTCCAGGGTGTGAGCGATGGAAGCGGCCAGGGGGATTTCCGGACGGTTGAGCCATGCCCACTGGCCCGAGGGGTTTGCCTCCAGGAAGGTCCACCGACCATCCGGCTGCACGATGAAGTCCATCGCAGCGTAGGTGAGGGCCAGTCGAGCCATGCACCCGCGCACTCCGTTGATGACATCGGTCGGCGTCTCGATCGGCTCGTACTCCAGCGCGTCGTAGTCGGATCGCCAATCCGTACGGGCGGCCTCGCTGTGCGCCTTGATCTTCACGCTGTGGCAGATGTCGTCTACGACGATGAGGCGCACTTCGTACTGCTTGGGGACACGCTCCTGTAACAGGTGTGCGGTGAGTTCCACGCCGCCCAGGGCGTCAAGGTCGACCTCGCGCGTATACATGGTCTCCGAGCCCCGGGAGTGGACAACGTGCGGTGCCCCCAGTGGCTTGGTGATCAATGGGACTTCGACGTTCTCCGCGAAGGCCCGCACCTCATCCGCGGAGTTCGTGATCAGAGTTCGGGGAGTAGCGAGCCCCATGGAGCGTGCGGTGCGGAGCTGCTGGGGTTTGAACTCCGCGACAGACGCTCTGGATGGGTGGTTCATCCACCTGGCGGCGAGACTCATGAGCACGCCGCCGAGGCCGATGCGGGCAGCGCCACGAGCCCAGTGGGCGTACGACTCAGACAGTTCGGGGAACTGGAACAGGTTCGGCCGGTTCCAGTAGACCGCCTTCACGTCAGCCAGCGCGATGCTTCTGTACTTGTTGGAGAGCGTGCCGGCCCACTGTCCGTCAACGTTGGTGGCCCGTAACTCCAGTTCGCGAGGGAAGTCAGCGGTATCCATGCGGAAAACGGGGATATCGGAAGAGGACAGCCCCTCCACGACGAGATCGGTTCCCGCCTCGAAGGGGTCGTCCACCACCAGAACGGTGTTGGTCACTCAATCGCTCCGGGATCCCCACCCTCGTCGCTCGGCGGAGGGTTGTTGATGGCGCCGTCCTGGTTGGTCTTCTGGGACGTGGCCATGGCCGTCAGCGGAGCGCCGTCCTCGAACCTGGCCGTCTGACTGACAGGGTCGTAGACCGGGCGACCCTGCGGAACCGCGGCCGAGGTGGCGGGCCGGAAACGCGCTCCGGCTAACGCGTACGGGCGGATGCTGTCCGGCGCGGTGCCCACGGGGGCACTGGTCTGAAGGGGAAGGGGGGCAACCAGTTGCATGTTTATGCCTCTCGCTCGATGGACGGGAATCACCTCTCCGGCACTGTGCACTTCAGCACCGGAGAGGGAGTCAATTGGTGGGTCACGGGCTGCAGGATCGAGTCAGCCGCGCGGCCTCCTCGTAGGCGCGCAGCAGTCGCTCCCCGGTCTCACATCCGGCGCCGGGCGTGCGGCAGGCCGGGCACCCCGCGGCGTGGTCGATGGCCGCGCGCCATGTCTCGTCGGCGAACGGGTCCTTGGTCTGCTCGACGGCCGTCATCGGGCCCGCCCCTCGTGCTGGTCTGCGGTCGCGTTGGTGAGGGCCGGCGGGCGGCGGCCGTTCCTCCGGTAGCCGGCGGCGTGCGTGGGGCAGGCGTAGACGGTCCTGCCGACAGCGTCACCGCTCTCCACCTCGACCGGGATCGGTTCGTTCGTGGGCAGCTGGCAGCGGTAGCAGAGCTGGCGGCCCTCAGGTACGCGCCCGTATTCGGCGCGGTCGGCCTTGGCCAGCGCCCCCCACAGGCGCCAGGCGTCGGTCAGGTAGTGGTCGGCCGAGAGGGGCACGCGCCAGTGGGTGCTGGGGCCCTTCGTCCAGGCGGCAGGCGGTACGCCGAGGTCGGTGCTCTCGTCCGTGAGCTGGGTGAGGACGCGGACTTGCCTCAGGTGCCAGCTCGTTGCGGTGCCGACGGCGACGAGCCAGTAGAGGGGGCCGTGCTTGTCTTGGATGACGGCGCCGGTCTCGTCGCCGAGCAGCTGCAGGGCGCGTTCGCCGATGGTCGGGGCTGCGCGCACGGCGTCCCACCATCTGCCTGCGGGTAACGCCTCGATGTCCTGCTTGTTCGACGGTGTCCAGGGCAGCGCTGGCTGTGGATCAGCGATCACGACACGGCTCCTCGTGGCCGGTTTGTATCCGTGTCGTGACGCTAAGTGTGGTGACGGGGGTCACTCAATGGCACTTCCAGTGGGCCGTGGGCGGAAGTGCCATTGAGCGTTACAGCGGCAGACTGACCGCGTCCGCCAGCGTCCGCATATCCGGCGTCAACGTCCGCCGCTTCTCCACCACATCGCCGAGGATGTCGCGCGCGTATCGTTGACTGGCCAGCCACTCCGGCGCGGTGGCGTGCACGCTGGTCAGTACGTCCACAGCCTCTGGGTACTGCCGCATCATGGTGTGAGCCTTCGCGACGTCCAGCCGGTGCCGGTGGTACTCGGTGCTCACCGCCAGACCGCCGGACTTCCTGGCCGTGGCCCGGCCGGGCCGCTTCGGCTTGGCTGCGCGGAGCACCTTGTCCGGTTCGTCCAGCACGATGTGCCTCTCGCACGCCTTATAACGCACGGTGGTCGGGCCCCAGGTCGTCAGGCGCTCAGTGCCACGGGGCAACTCACGCCCCAGCAGGACGGAGACTGACTGGGCGAGGCGCATCGTGTCGTCTGCCTCCCCCCGCCGGTTGTCGCGCAGAGCGGCGGCTGAGGACTGGATCAGCAGCCAGCCCCACGCCGCCAGCTCCTCCGGCGTCGCCCGGGACACTCGCGGCTCCACATCGTCCGCCCACTTGGTGGCCATTTCCCGGGACGCGGCCAACTTGCCTTGCCGGACGAGGAGCCAGCTCCAGGTAGCGATGATCCCCGCCGCGCGCAGCCGGTCCGGTGCGTCATCCAGGGCGCGGCGCAGCGCGGTCTCCGCGGCACCGTACTGGCGGACCTGGGTCAGCACCGATCCGGCGATCTGCAGCAGATGGGAGCGCACGTCCCGCGCCTCAGCGGAGTCGCCGAGCGCGTCGGCATCCACCAGAAGCGGGGCAAGGAGCCCGGTCAACTCACCGAGCCGGTTGTCGAAGTAGGCCGAGCGCACCTCCGGAAGCATCGCACGCACGCCCTCCACCGTCGGGGCCTCGCCCGTGCGGACCGGCGCGACCTGAACGGCCTGCCTCAGCGGGCGCCAGGGCTCGGCGGCCTCGCCGGCGGGCTCCTCGTCATCGCGCTCCAGGAGGTAACTCGTCGGGACGCGCAGTGTGGAGGCCAGTGTGTGCGCGGTCTCCATGCGCGTGTCGGCGATCTCTCCCTGTTCCAGCTTCCGGATCAGCGAGAGCGATACGCCTGATGCTGTGGCCAGTTCCCTCTGCGTCAGACCGCGCCGCTTGCGGATCTTGCGGAGGCTGGAGCCAATGCCTGTGTCCTCGTGCATACTGAACTCCGTTCTGAACTCGACACTCAGACGGTACTCCCGGCCCGAACGGGATTGCAGCGATCGGCCCCTGACCACCAGGTTGGGGGCCTTCGTGTGGAAACAGGCGCACGGTATCGGTCAGGCCGGATCATCGAGCGCGCCCGTGGGCTCCGACGGTCCTACGCTTCGACGACTCCACCCAGGGTTGTCCGCGACTTCGACGACCGACTGCACGGCATCTACCTGTGATCACGAAAGGAGTGGCCCATGCGCCTCGGCATCACCGGCCACCGCGGTCTCCCCCCAGAGACGGAGCGTTTGGTCCGCCGGGCCCTTCAAGAGGAACTTGCGCGCTACGGTCCTGACCTGACCGGGGTCTCGTGTATCGCCGACGGCCCGGACGCCTGGTTCGCTGAGCTGGTGCTGGAGGCTGGTGGCCGCCTGGAGGTGGTGGTCCCTGCGGAGAAGTACCGCGAGGGCCTGCCGGAGGAGCACCACCAGACCTATGACCGTCTCATCCAACAGGCCGCCGACATCCACCGCACAGGCATGGTGGAGTCGGGCTCCCAGGCGCACATGGCCGGAAGCGAGATTCTGGTGGGCGCGGTGGATGAGCTGGTCGCCGTTTGGGACGGGCAGCCGGCCCGTGGGTACGGCGGCACGGCCGATGTCGTGGCCTACGCCGAGCGCACCGGTGTCCGGTCTCGGGTGATCTGGCCGGAGGGTGCTACCCGCGACTGACCAAGAGCGCGGCGTATCACCCAGCGCGTGCGGGGCGGCCGGTCAGCGCTGGGTGGCGGTGGAGGTCGGGGGCGGGGTGGCGGGCGGCGAGGTCGGGGAGGGCTCGGACGTGGGCGAGCCGTGCGCCGAGGGGGCCGAGGTGGCCGGAGGCGAGGTGTGGGGGTCGCGGGCGGGCGGGGCCGGGCGGTTGTCCTCCGGGGAGCCGGACAGCAGCAGGAAGGCGACGGCCGCCGCCGCTGCCGCCGCCACGGCGACGGCGGACGCGACCCGCCGGATCCGCCGCGTGCCCCAGGCCGGGCCGGTGGGCGGCCGGTACGGGGACAGCTCGTGGACGTCGATGAGCCGCGCACGGGCGTCGAGCGCGGCGCGCAACCGGTCCTCGACGGGTGGGGGAGTGCTCATCGGGCCGCCTCCAGCAGCTTTTCCAGAGTGACGAGCGCACGGCTCGCGGTCGACTTCACGGTGCCTCGGGAGACGCCCAGCGTTTCGGCTATCTGGGCTTCGGACAGCTCTGACCAGTAGCGCAGCACCAGCACCTCGCGCTGGCGCGCGGTGAGTTCGGCCAGCGCGTCGAGGACCTGCCGGTGTTCCTCGGCGAGCAGCAGCGGCTCGTCCACGGGCGCTCCCGGCCCCTGGTACGGCGGGGTGTAGGCGCGCGCCGTACGCCGTCGGCGCAGGACCGAGCGGGCGGCGTTGACCACGGCGGTGTGCAGATAGGCGTGTGCGTCCTGGAGGCTGTCCAGCCGTGAGCCGTGGCGGCGGCAGACGGCGGCGAAGGCGTCCTGGACGACGTCCTCGGCGGTGTGCAGGTCGTCCACCAGGAAGACCGCCAGCCGGATCATGTCCAGCCGCCGGGCCCGGTACAGATCGGCCAGCGTGGGGCCGGGCTCGCCGTCGCCCCGGCCGCCCACCGGCCTCAGCGCCCGCAGCCGCCGCCCGGCGCGCGGTGTCTCCACCGGCGGTGTCGAGGCGGTCGTCCGGGCGCGGCGGAGCAGCCGGGTCCACCAGGGCAACCGGGCCCACCAGGGCAGGACAAGAGTGAGCTGCATCGTCCTCGTTCACCTCATCGGTGCGGCGGGACCGGCTCCGGATCCGGCCCCGCCCCACCCGTGGTCGGGCTAGCGGCTGGGCTTGGTGGGCGCGGGCACGCTGGTGTGCGGCGGTGTGGGTGCGGGCTTGGTGGGCTCCGGGCGCGTGGTGGGCGGCTTGGTGGGCTCGGGCCTGCTTGTGGGCGGCTGGGTCGGCTCGGGGACGCTGGTGGGCGGCAGCGTGGGCTCGGGCCCGTTGGCCGGCGGCTGGGTCGGTTCGGGCTTGCCGGTGGGCGGCTTCGTGGGCTCCGGCTTGCTGGTGGTGGGCGGCTTGGTGGGCTCCGGCTTCGAGGTCGCCGACGGGGCCGGCTTGGCCGGGCCGGAGTGGTCGCCGGTGGCCGCCTGGGCGGCGATGCCCCCGCCCACGATCAGGGCGATACCGGCGGCCGACCCCACGATCCAGGGGCGCAGACGGCGGTTGGGCTTCTTGGCGCGGTCGTGCTGCATACGGAACGACTCCCGAAAGGATTGGGCGAACGCTGATGGGGAGGCGCGTACCGAGGGCCCGAAGGACCCGTTCCGGAACCCGCCTTCACCCCACCAGACGTGCGGCCCCACCCGAGGTTGTCGCGGCCCGAGAAAATGTCCTGGGCTGATGTCTCGTAACGGATCGATAACTACCGGAAACCGTGCAACCGTTCCCACCCTTGGTGGGTCGTACCTGGCATCGGGCTTCCTGGGGAGGATCCGGGGGGATTGAGAGGGAGCCCTGTGGAGGGGGAAACGAGGGGCCCGGCCAAGGCCGGGCCCCTCGAAACGTCTCGCACCGCGCCCCGGGGGCGACCGCGCGTCGCACCCCTCAGAACGGCACCCCGCACCGCAGCAGTACGTTCGCGTACGGCCGCGCCTCCCCCGTACGCACCACCAGCCTCGCCCGTCCTGTCATCGTCTTGAGTTCCTCGTGCGGGACCAGATCCAGCGCGGGAGCCGGGAAGAGGCGGTCGAGCAGGGCGGTCGCCCCGGGGTTGTGGTCGCGTACCTCCCGCGCCGCCGTGGCCGCTTCGACCACCAGCTCGTCCAGCAGCCCGGTGAGCACCCGCTCGAACGACGGCACCCCGGCCGTGAAGGCGAGGTCCACCACGAACGGCCCGTCCGGTATCGGAAGGCCCGCGTCGCACACCATCACCGTGTCGGTGTGGCCCAACAGGGCGATGCCCGCGCTCAGACGGCGGTTGAGAATCCCGGATCGCTTCACGGCGCCGCCACCTCCTCGGCGCTCGGGAACGACGCCTGCGCCCCGGCCCGTGTCACCGCGGCGGCGCCCACGCGCACCGCGAACCGCACCGCGGTCGTCAGGTCGTCGCCGACGCCGAGGCGCCAGGCGAGCGCGCCGGTGAAGGCGTCCCCGGCGCCCGTGGTGTCCACGGCCGTCACCGCGGGACTGGGCACCAGCACCGTACGGTCGCCGTCGGCGACCAGCGCGCCCTCGGCGCCCAGGGTCACCACGACCGAGCGCGGACCGCGCGACAGCAGGGCGTCGGCCCACTCCTCGGGGTCGTCCGAGGACCCCACCGGGGCGTCGCTCAGCAGGAACCGCGCCTCGTGCTCGTTGACCACCAGCGGATCGCAGGCGGCCAGCACATCGGTGGGCAGCGGGGCGGTCGGCGAGGGGTTGAGCACCACCCGCGGCCCGGGGCGGCCGCCGAAGCCCGCGCCCGCCGCGCGGACCACCTCGGCGACCGTCTCCAGGGGGATCTCCAACTGCAGCGAGACCACCCGCGCCGCGGCCAGCAGGCTCGCCGCGGCCCGGACGTCGCCGGGGGTCAGCCGGGCGTTGGCGCCCTGGGAGACCACGATGCTGTTGTCACCCGAGGGGTCCACCGTGATCAGCGCGACCCCGGTGGGCGCGCCGCCGACGAGGACGCCGGCGGTGTCGACCCCGGCCTTCGCTTGCGAATCCAGCAGCAGCCGGCCGTAGTCGTCGTCGCCGACCCGGGCCAGCAGCGCCGTCCGGGCCCCCAGCCGGGCGGCGGCGACGGCCTGGTTGGCGCCCTTGCCGCCCGGGTGGACCGCGAGGTCGGACCCGAGGACGGTCTCGCCGGCCCCGGGGCGGCGGTCGACTCCGATCACCAGATCGGCGTTGGCCGACCCCACGACCAGCAGGTCGTAGTCGTGCATCCGCACGTCCTTTCGTTTGTCACTTCGCAGTGACGACCTTCACCGGTACCTTCACCGTGCCGTCGATCTTCTGCCCCTTGGCCGCCTTGACGGCGTTCCGTACCACCATCCGGCCCAACTCCTTGGGCTGCTGGGCGACGGTCGCGGCGAGGGTGCCGTTCTCGACGGCCTTGAGCCCGTCCGGGGTGCCGTCGAAGCCGACGACATCCACGGACTTGCCCGCCTTGGAGCCGAGCGCCTTGACCGCGCCGAGCGCCATCTCGTCGTTCTCGGCGAAGATCCCGTCGATGCCCGGGTGGCCCTGGAGCAGATTGGTGGTCACATCCAGCCCCTTGGCCCGGTCGAAGTCGGCGGTCTGCTTGCCGACGACCTTGATGTCCGGGTACGCCTTGAGGCCCTCCGCGAAGCCCTTACCGCGCTCACGCGAGGCGGAGGTGCCGGGAGTGCCCTGCAGCACCAGGATCGTGCCCTTCTTTCCGAGCCGCTCGGCCAGCGTTTTGGCGGCCAGCTTGCCGCCCGTGATGTTGTCCGAGGCCACCAGGGTCGCGATCTTCGCGTTGTTGACGCCACGGTCGGCGGCCAGCACCGGGATGCCCGCCTTGTCGGCGGCCCGGACGGACGGGCCCGCGGCATCGGAGTCGACCGGGTTGATGATGATCGACTTCATGTTCTGGCTGGTGAAGTTCTGGATCTGATTGGCCTGCTGGGAGGCGTCGTTCTGGGCGTCGGTGACCGTAAGGCTGACCCCGGCCCGCTTGGCCTCCTCCTGGGCGCCCGCCTTCAGCTGCACGAAGAAGGGGTTGTTGAGAGTGGAGACCGAGAGCCCGACCTTGGTGGACGCGCCCCCGGAGGAGCCGGAGCGCCAGACGGAGGCACCGAAGGCGATGGCGGCGACGACCATGGCGGCCAGCGCGAACTTGCCCGCGTTGACGGCCTTCTTACGGCCGCCACCGGACGGTCCGCCCGCCGCGGCCCCGGGCGCGCCCGGGCCGGCCCCGGCGCGCCGGCGCACCGTGTCCAGCAGCACCGCGAGCGCGATGACGACCCCGATGACGACCTGCTGCCAGAAGGGGGAGACCTCCAGCAGGTTGAGCCCGTTGCGCAGCACCGCGAGGATCAGCGCGCCGATGAGCGTGCCGGACGCCTTACCGACGCCACCGGACAGGCTCGCGCCGCCGATGACGACCGCGGCGATCGCGTCGAGTTCGTAGCCGACGGCCGCCTGCGGCTGGGCGGAGGACAGCCGGGAGGCGAGCACGATGCCCGCGACGGCCGCGAAGCCGCCGGAGAGCGCGTAGATGACCAGCTTCTGGCGGGTCACCCGGATCCCGGAGAGCCGGGCGGCCTCCTCGTTGCCGCCGATCGCGTACATCGCGCGACCCGCGTACGTACGGCCCAGCACACCCGCGGTGATCAGCCCCATGCCGATCATCACGAGCACCGGGATGGGCAGCCAGCCGCCGATGGTGTCGCCGAGGCCGGACATCGAGTCGGGGATCGGTATCGGGCTGCCCTGGGAGATCACCAGGGCCAGGCCGCGGCCGACCGACAGCATCGCGAGCGTGGCGATGAACGGCGGCAGCTTCCCGAAGGAGACCAGCGCCCCGCTGATCAGGCCGCAGGCGATACCGGTGGCGACGGCCAGGAGCACGGCGATCCACACCGGCAGCCCCTGTGAGGTCGCCGACCAGGCGAGCACGGTGGCGGACAGCGCGGCCACCGAGCCGACCGACAGGTCGATCCCCGCGGCGACGATGACGAAGGTGACGCCGAAGGCGAGGATCGCGGTGACCGCCGCCTGGACGCCGACGTTCAGGAGATTGCCGGTGGTGAGGAAGTCGCCGGAGAGCAGCGACATGGCCGCCACCAGCAGTACCAGGGCGCTCAGGGCGCCGTTGTCGAGCAGCACGCGGCGCAGCACCGCCGAGCCCCCGGGGTCCTTCGTAAGCGTGTCAGTGGCCACGGGGGCCCTCCTTTTCGTTGCCGCCGACTCCTTCGTCGGCGCCCTTGACGTCCTTCACTGCCAGGGCCATCACGGCGTCCTGGGTCGCTTCTCGCGCGGTCAGCTCGCCCGAGATCCGGCCCTGGGCCATGACCAGGACCCGGTCGCTCATCCCCAGCACCTCGGGCAGATCGCTGGAGATCATCAAAACGGCGTGGCCGGACGCGGTGAGTTCGTTGATGAGCTGGTAGATCTCGACCTTGGCGCCCACGTCGATACCGCGGGTCGGCTCGTCGAGGATGAGCACCTTGCTGTCGGCGAGCAGCCACTTGCCGATGACGACCTTCTGCTGGTTGCCGCCGGACAGGGTGCGCACCCGCTGGTCCAGCCCGGCCATCCGGACGGCCAGCCGCTCGGCGACCCCGGCCGCCGCGCTCCGCTGGGCGGCCCGGTCGACGAGCCCGGCGCGGGTGGCGGCGCGCAGCGTGACCAGGCCCAGGTTCTCCTGGACGCTGCCGTCCAGGACCAGGCCCTGGCCCTTACGGTCCTCGGGGACCAGGCCGATCCCGGCCCGCATGGCGGCCACCACGTCATGGCGGGCCAGCGGACGGCCGAGCACCTCGACGGAGCCGGAGTCGTACGGGTCGGCGCCGAAGAGCGCCCGGACGACCTCCGTACGGCCCGCGCCGACCAGCCCGGCCAGGCCCACCACCTCCCCGGCGCGCACGTCGAAGCCGATGTCCTGGAAGCTGCCGTTCCGGGTGAGCCCCCGGACCTTCAGCAGGGGGTCACCGGCGTCCGTGCGCTCCCGTGGGTACTGCTGCTCGATGGAGCGGCCCACCATCAGCCGCACCAGCTCGTCCTGCTCGGTGGTGGCCGGGACCTGGGTGACGCTGCGGCCGTCGCGCAGCACGGTGACGCGGTCGCCCAGGGCGGCGATCTCCTCCAGGTGATGGGTGATGAAGACGACGCCCACCCCGTCCGCGCGCAGGGTTCGCACGATCCGGAAGAGCTTGTCGACCTCCTCGGTGGTGAGCACGGCGGTCGGCTCGTCCATGATCAGGACGCGGGCGTCCAGGCTCAGCGCCTTGGCGATCTCCACCATCTGCAGCCGGGCGATACCGAGGTCCCGGACGCGGGTCCGGGGCGCGACGTCCACCCCGACGCGGGCCAGCAGTTCGGCGGCGCGCTCGTCCATGGTCTTGCGGTCGATCATGCCGAAGCGGCGCGGCTGGCGGCCCAGGAAGATGTTCTCGGCCACGGTGAGGTCCGGGACGAGGTTGAACTCCTGGTAGATGGTGGCGATCCCGAGCCGCTCGGCGTCCTGCGCGCTGTTGATGCGCACCGGGCCGCCGTCGACCAGGATCCGGCCCCCGTCGGGGCGGTGGGCGCCGGAGAGCATCTTGATCAGCGTGGACTTGCCCGCGCCGTTCTCGCCCAGGAGGACGTGCACTTCGCCCCGGCGCAGATCGAAGTCCACCCCGTCCAGGGCGATCACCCCGGGGAAGGTCTTACGGACCCCCTCCATGCGCAGCAGCTCCGCCCCGCCGGGGGAGGACCGTTCGGACTCGGCACTCATGGCTTGCTCCCTTCGGGCTCGCCGCACGAGCGGCGGGTGACCAGGCGGGCGGACAGGGTCACCGATTCGGCGGGCCGCCCCTCGACGAGGTCGATCAGCGCGCGTACGCCGGCATGGCCGAGCGCTCCGGTCGGCTGGGCGACGGCGGTGATCGGTGGATCGGTGTGGACGAACCAGGGGATGTCGTCGAACGCGGCGAGCGCCACATCGCCCGGCACCCGCAGCCCCCGCGCGCGGATCTCGTCCATCGCGCCGAGCGCCATCAGGTTGTCCGCGGCGAAGATCGCGTCCGGGGGGTGCGGCAGATCGAGGAAGCGGGCGGTCACCCGGCGGCCGCTGTCCGCCTGGAAGTCCCCCTGGCCGATGTGGTCCTCGGACAGCGCCAGACCGAACTCGCGCAGCGCCGAGCGGAAGGCGTCCACCCGTTCGCGGCCGGTCGTGGTGGCCGCCGGGCCCGCGATGATCGCGAGCCGGCGGTGTCCGAGGGCGCACAGATGGTCCACCAGATCGCGGATGGCGCCCCGTCCGTCGGTGCGGATCACCGGCACCGCGTCCAGGCCCTCGCCCTCGATCCAGCGGTCGACGAAGACCATGGGGGTGCCGGCGCGGGCGGCGGCCAGCATCATCGGGGAGCCGCCGTCGGTGGGGCTGACCAGCAGGCCGTCTATGCGGCGGTCCATGAGGGTGCGCACATGGTGGTCCTGGAGTTCGGGCCGCTCGTCGGCGTTGCCGATGATCACGCTGTAGTCCAGCTCGCGGGCGGCGTCCTCGACCGAGCGGGCCAGCTCGGTGAAGAAGGGATTCAGCACGTCGCTGATGACCAGCCCCAGGGTCCGGGTCTGATCGGTGCGCAGCGAGCGGGCCACCGCGTTGGGGCGGTAGCCGAGGTCGGCGACCGCGGCGAGCACCCGTTCACGGGTGTCCAGGCGAACGGAGGGGTGGTCATTGAGCACCCGTGAGACCGTCGCGACGGAGACCCCGGCACGCCGCGCCACGTCCTTGATGGCCGGCATCGTCCACCTCCTTGTGGAATCGATTACATGGATTGGAATCGATTACATCGAAGGAGGCAAGGGGTCGGTCGCCGGTGAAACCGGATCGTGATATTCCGCCGTGGGATCCACGACCTGTTCTTCCCCACGGGCGCTGTCCACTGGCGCTGTCCACGGGCGCTGTCCGCAGGCGTTGTCCGCAGGCGTTGTCCACAGGCCCGAACCGCCTGTCGCCTCCCGGCGGTACGGTCGAGGCATGCTCAAACTCGCGGTGGTCGAAGGGGTCCTGGAGCGGATCACCTACGCCAATGAGGAGAACGGCTATACGGTCGCGCGGGTCGACACCGGCCGGGGCTCGGGCGATCTGCTGACCGTGGTCGGATCGCTGCTGGGAGCCCAGCCGGGCGAGTCACTGCGGATGGAGGGCCGCTGGGGTTCCCATCCGCAATATGGCAAACAGTTCACCGTCGAGAACTACCAGACCGTCCTCCCCGCCACCGTCCAGGGCATCCGGCGCTATCTCGGCTCGGGCCTGATCAAGGGCATCGGCCCCCGGATCGCCGACCGGATCACCGAGCACTTCGGCGTGGACACCCTCGATGTCATCGAGGAGCGGCCCGAGCGGCTGGTCGAGGTTCCGGGCCTCGGCCCCAAGCGCACCAAGATGATCGCCGCGGCCTGGGAGGAGCAGAAGGCCATCAAGGAGGTGATGGTCTTCCTTCAGGGGGTGGGCGTCTCCACCTCCATCGCGGTGCGGATCTACAAGAAGTACGGCGACGCGTCGATTTCGGTCGTGAAGAACGAGCCGTACCGGCTGGCGTCCGACGTCTGGGGCATCGGCTTCCTCACCGCCGACAAGATCGCCCAGTCGGTCGGCATTCCCCATGACAGCCCCGATCGAGTGAAGGCCGGTCTGCAGTACGCGCTGTCCCAGTCCGCCGACCAGGGCCACTGCTATCTCCCCGAGGAGCAACTCATCGCGGACGCCGTGAAGTTGCTCCAGGTGGACACCGGTCTGGTCATCGACTGCCTGGGGGAGCTGGCGGCCGAGGACGAGGGCGTGGTGCGCGAGCCGGTCCCGGGCCCGGCGGACGGCGAGCCGGTCTCCGCGGTCTATCTGGTGCCCTTCCACCGCGCCGAGATCTCCCTCGCCGGCCAGGTGCTGAGGCTGCTGCGCACCCAGGAGGACCGGCTGCCCGCCTTCCGGGATGTGGACTGGGACAAGGCGCTGAGCTGGCTGGCGAGCCGCACCGGCGCCGAGCTGGCGCCCGAGCAGAGCCAGGCGGTGCGGCTCGCGCTGACCGAGAAGGTGGCGGTGCTCACCGGCGGGCCGGGCTGCGGCAAGTCCTTCACCGTGCGGTCCGTGGTGGAGCTGGCCCGCGCCAAGAAGGCGAAGGTGGTGCTGGCGGCGCCCACCGGCCGGGCCGCCAAGCGGCTGTCCGAGCTGACCGGCGCGGAGGCGTCCACCGTCCACCGGCTGCTGGAGCTCAAGCCCGGCGGGGACGCGGCATATGACAGGGACCGCCCGCTCGACGCGGATCTGGTCGTGGTCGACGAGGCGTCGATGCTCGATCTGCTGCTGGCCAACAAGCTGGCCAAGGCGGTTCCGCCCGGTGCCCATCTGCTCTTCGTCGGGGATGTGGACCAGCTGCCCAGCGTGGGCGCCGGGGAGGTGCTGCGCGATCTGCTGGCCCCCGGGAGCCCCGTCCCGGCGGTGCGGCTGACCCGGATCTTCCGCCAGGCCCAGCAGTCCGGTGTGGTCACCAACGCCCACCGGATCAACGAGGGGGTGCCGCCGGTCACCCAGGGCCTGTCGGATTTCTTTCTCTTCGTCGCGGACGACACCGAGGAGGCCGGGCGGCTCACGGTCGACGTCGCGGCCCGCCGCATCCCCGCCAAGTTCGGCCTCGACCCCCGCCGTGACGTGCAGGTTCTGGCCCCGATGCACCGGGGCCCGGCGGGCGCGGGCACGCTCAACGGACTGCTTCAGCAGGCCATCACCCCGGCCCGTCCGGACCTCGCGGAGCGCCGCTTCGGCGGCCGGGTCTTCCGGGTCGGCGACAAGGTGACCCAGATCCGTAACAATTATGAGAAAGGGGCCAACGGGGTCTTCAACGGCACGGTTGGCGTCGTCACCTCACTCGACACCGATGAACAGCGGCTGACCGTGCGGACGGACGAGGACGAGGAGGTACCGTACGACTTCGACGAGCTGGACGAGCTGGCTCATGCCTATGCGGTGACCATCCACCGGTCACAGGGCAGTGAGTACCCGGCCGTCGTGATTCCGGTGACCACCGGGGCCTGGATGATGTTGCAGCGCAACCTTCTGTACACGGCGGTGACCCGTGCCAAGCGCCTTGTCGTGCTGGTCGGCTCGCGCCGCGCGCTGGGGCAAGCGGTGCGCACCGTCTCGGCGGGGAGGCGCTGTACCGCGCTGGACCACCGACTCGGCGGCGATGTGACAGTCGAGCGTGTCAAGAGGGTTTCCGAACGATGACGAACGGGGCAGGATGGCCGTGAAGGCGGCACTGAGTGCCGCCAAAAGGCTCTTCAGCCGACCCCGAGTGCACGTTCTCTACCCGAGTAGGGGAAGGTGGGGGGAGTCAGGGCACCTCGAAGAAGAGAACCAGACGTCGGTGAGGGATGACGTGAGCGACAACTCTGTAGTACTGCGGTACGGGGACGGCGAGTACACCTACCCGGTGGTCGACAGCACCGTCGGCGACAAGGGCTTCGATATCGGCAAGCTGCGCGCCCAGACCGGTCTGGTGACCCTGGATTCCGGTTACGGCAACACCGCCGCGTACAAATCCGCGATCACCTATCTGGACGGTGAGCAGGGCATCCTGCGATACCGCGGCTACCCCATCGAGCAGCTGGCGGAGCGCGCCTCCTTCCTGGAGACCGCCTTCCTGCTGATCAACGGGGAGCTGCCGACCGTCGATGAACTGGCGGCCTTCCGTGGGGAGATCACCCGCCACACGCTCCTGCATGAAGACGTCAAGCGGTTCTACGACGGTTTCCCGCGGGACGCCCATCCGATGGCGATGCTGTCCTCCGTGGTCAGCGCGCTGTCGACCTTCTACCAGGACAGCCACAACCCCTTCGACGAGAAGCAGCGCAACCTCTCGACGATCCGGCTGCTGGCCAAGTTGCCGACCATTGCCGCTTATGCGTACAAGAAGTCGGTCGGCCACCCCTTTGTCTACCCGCGCAATGACCTTGGCTACGTCGAGAACTTCCTCCGGATGACCTTCTCGGTCCCCGCCCAGGAGTACGAGCTCGACCCGACCGTGGTCTCCGCGCTCGACAAGCTGCTGATTCTGCACGCCGACCACGAGCAGAACTGTTCGACCTCCACGGTCCGGCTGGTCGGCTCCTCGCAGGCCAATATGTTCGCCTCCATCTCGGCGGGCATCAACGCGCTGTGGGGTCCCCTGCACGGTGGCGCCAACCAGTCCGTGCTGGAGATGCTCGAGGGCATCCAGGCTTCGGGCGGCGACGTCGACACCTTCATCCGCAAGGTGAAGAACAAGGAAGACGGCGTGAAGCTCATGGGCTTCGGGCACCGCGTCTACAAGAACTTCGACCCCCGGGCGAAGATCATCAAGTCGGCGGCGCACGATGTCCTCTCCGCGCTCGGCAAGTCCGACGAGCTGCTCGACATCGCGCTCAAGCTGGAGGAGCACGCCCTCGCGGACGACTACTTCGTCGAGCGCAAGCTCTACCCGAACGTGGACTTCTACACCGGTCTGATCTACCGGGCGATGGGCTTCCCGACCGAGATGTTCACCGTGCTGTTCGCGCTCGGCCGGCTGCCGGGCTGGATCGCCCAGTGGCACGAAATGATCAAGGAGCCGGGCTCCCGCATCGGCCGCCCGCGCCAGATCTACACGGGCGTCGTCGAGCGCGACTTCGTCCCGGTCGAGGAGCGCTGACCTTCGCTTCTCCGGTGCCCCCGTCCTGATAGGTCGGGGGCACTTGTAGTTGAGCCGGGCACCTTCGCGCATCCGCCCCATGGGGTCTTCCGGCCGGGGCACCTCCCAGCGGTAGCTGGGGGCGAGCCGAAGGGGCGCGCCTTGTGCCGAAAGGGAGGCGCGCGCGGGGAGCGAGGACTGCGATCGATATGCGGCTCCGCCGCGTGGGCGACCGGGCACGCCGGCTGTCGACACAGGCTTTTGCGCCCCGGAGGCGAACCGAGCCTCAAAAAATACCGAGAAGCGCCCCGCTTCCGATCCCCCCACGGGTCGGAGCGGGGCGCTTCCCTTGCCCCGGAGCGGATTCCCCCCACGGGATCCGGCCGGGTGTCCACGGGCCCTTGCGGGCCGTACGGTGCGCGATCCGCCGGGACGCGTACCTACGGGAGGGCCGCTCAAAGCTCCCCGAGTACGTCGTCCCGGCTACGCGTAGCGGGACGCGTCCCCCAAGACGAATCCCCACCGTCCCATTAGACTCGCGACCCCCCTCGATGGTTACGTTGGGTTGTCTGTGATCTGCGTCTCTTGCCATATGGGCCATAAAAGGGCAAGAGCCTCGATTTGAAGATCAAGGCTCTGCCGTATGGGTGTTGTGCGGCTTATGGGGACTTGGTGAATCTATGTAGACGCTGTGAAGGTCCGCAGTCGCAGACTGTTCGTCACCACGAACACGGACGAGAACGCCATGGCCGCTCCCGCGATCATAGGGTTCAGCAGTCCGGCGGCCGCGAGCGGGAGCGCGGCGACGTTGTAGCCGAAGGCCCAGAAGAGGTTGCCCTTGATGATGCCGAGCGTCCGGCGCGCCAGCCGGATCGCGTCCGCCGCCACCCGCAGGTCGCCCCGGACCAGTGTCAGATCCCCGGATTCGATGGCCGCGTCCGTGCCCGTGCCCATCGCGAGCCCGAGGTCGGCGGTGGCGAGGGCGGCCGCGTCGTTGACCCCGTCGCCCACCATGGCGACCGTACGGCCCTCGCCCTGCAGCCGCTGCACGACGTCCACCTTGTCCTGGGGCAGCACCTCGGCGATGACGTCGTCGATGCCGACCTCGCGGGCCACCGCCTCGGCGACGAGCCTGTTGTCGCCGGTCAGCAGTATCGGGGTGAGGCCGAGGGCGCGTAGCTGGGCGACCGCCTCGGCGCTGGTCTCCTTGACGGCGTCGGCCACCAGGAGGACGCCGCGCGCCCTACCGTCCCAGGCCACGGCGACCGCCGTCCGCCCCTCCGACTCGGCCGCCGCCTTGGCGGCCGCCAGGTCCTCGGGCAGTTCGATGGCCCATGTGCCGAGCAGCTTCTCGCGGCCGACCAGGACGGCGTGACCGTCCACCGTGCCCTGGACGCCGAGGCCGGGCTCGGACCGGAAGTCCGCGGGCGTCGGGAGGTCGCCGAGCCGCTCGGCCGCGCCGTCCGCGATGGCGCGCGCGATCGGGTGCTCCGAGGCGTGCTCCAGGGCGCCCGCGAGCCGCAGCAGCTCCTCCTCGTCCACGCCGGGCGCCGTGACGGCCCCGCGCAGCCGCATCTGCCCGGCCGTCACCGTGCCGGTCTTGTCCAGGACGACGGTGTCCACCCGGCGGGTCGACTCCAGCACCTCGGGCCCCTTGATCAGGATGCCCAGCTGGGCGCCGCGGCCGGTGCCGACCATGAGCGCGGTCGGGGTGGCCAGGCCCAGGGCGCAGGGGCAGGCGATGATCAGGACGGCCACGGCCGCGGTGAAGGCGGCGGCCGTCTCGCCGGTGGTGAGCAGCCAGCCCAGCAGGGTGCCGAGGGCGATCAGCAGCACGATCGGCACGAAGATCCCCGAGACCCGGTCGGCGAGCCGCTGCACCTCGGCCTTGCCGTTCTGCGCGTCCTCGACCAGCTTGGCCATGCGGGAGAGCTGGGTGTCCGCGCCCACGCGGGTGGCCTCGACCACGATCCGGCCCGCCGTGTTGACGGTCGCGCCCGCCACCGCGTCGCCGGCCACCACGTCCACCGGCACCGATTCGCCGGTCAGCGTCGAGACGTCCACGGCGGAGGAGCCCTCGACCACCGTGCCATCGGTGGCGATCTTCTCGCCGGGGCGCACCACGAAGCGGTCGCCGACCGCCAGCTCGCCGACGGGGATCCGCACCTCGCTCCCCCCGCGCAGCACGGCCACGTCCTTGGCGCCGAGCTCCAGCAGCGCGCGCAGCGCCGCGCCCGCCCGCCGCTTGGACTTCGCTTCCAGGAAGCGGCCCAGCAGGATCAGGGTGGTCACCCCGGCGGCCGTCTCCAGGTAAATCGAAGACGAGCCGTCGGCCCGGGAGACGGTGAGATCGAAGCCGTGGCGCATTCCCGGCATGCCCGCGTGGCCGAAGAACAGGGCCCACAGGGACCAGCCAAGGGCCGCCAGAGTGCCGATGGAGACCAGGGTGTCCATAGTGGCCGCGCCGTGCCGGACGCCCGTCCAGGCGGCTTTGTGGAAGGGCGCGCCGCCCCAGACGACGACCGGCGCGGCGAGGGTGAGCGAGAGCCACTGCCAGTTGTCGAACTGCAGCGACGGCACCATCGCCAGCACCACGACGGGCAGGGACAGGGCGAGGGAGACGAGCATGCGATGGCGCAGCGGGTCCGGTCCGGCCTCGCCGCGCCGGTCGGTCTCCGGTGCGCCGGTGTCCCCGGGAGTGCGGGGCTCGGGCACGGCGGGGCGCGGTTCCTCGGCGGTGTACCCGGTTTTGACGACGGTGGCGATCAGGTCGGCGACCTCGATCCCCGCGCCGTAGGACACCTTGGCCTTCTCGGTGGCGAAGTTCACCGTGGCGGTGACGCCGTCGAGGCGGTTGAGCTTCTTCTCGATGCGCGCGGCGCAGGACGCACAGGTCATACCGCCGATGGCGAGCTGGACCTGCGAGGGCCCGCCGGTCGTCGCCGTGGTGTCGGCGGCGGCCCCGGCGGGGGGTGCCGTGCTGGTCATGTCTGGTCTCCTGGGAGGAGGGCCGGGCCGTACGGCGGCTGTATGAGCAGGGCGGTACGGTCCGGCGGAGGTTTGGTGGGGGCTCGCTCAGGCTGCCCGGCCGGCGAGCTCGTAGCCCGCCTCGTCCACGGCGGCGCGGACGGTCTCGTCGTCCAGCGGAGCGGCCGAGATCACGGTGACCTGCCCGGTGGACGCCACGGCCTTGACGGAGGTGACGCCGTCGAGGGTGCCGATCTCCTCGGCGACGGAGCCTTCGCAGTGGCCGCAGGTCATGCCGGTCACCTGGTAGACGGTGGTGACTGCCTCGGAGCTCATGGGGTTTCTCCTGTGTGGGGTGAGCGTGACGGTCGGTGCGCAGGAGGCACCGGGATGCCTCAGCGTCTCCTGACGAGTCCCACTCTATACCCCTAGGGGGTATTGATGGAAGCCGGTAGTGCGCCGGTCCGTGACAGGTGTGCCGCGCCCGCGCGCACTTCTCCCCGGTCCGGGGCATACGAGGGGCCGGGGAAGGGGGCGTGGTGCGGGGTCAGGGGCGGGCGCGGACTCCCTCGGTGCCGAGCACCGGGGCGAGATAGCCGTACAGAGCGGCCTTCAACTCCGCGACGTACGCCTCCCGTTCGGCGCCCTCATGGCCGAGGATCAGCGTCAGTCCGACCTTGAACAGGGCGAACGCCATGGTGGTGGTGTGGGTGCGGCGCTCGGGGGAGAGGCCGGGGTTGCGGACGCCGATCAGCTCGCTGATGCGGTCCTGGATCGAGTCGTGCAGTTCGGCGTGTTCTTCGAGGAGCCGGCCCGGTGCGTCGGAGGACTGGAGCAGGGCCAGGAAGACCGGATTCGCGCAATTGAACTCGATCATCGGGTCGAGGACCGTGTCGAGCAGCTCGCCGAGGGGCAGTCCGACGTTCTCGGGCGTGAAGACGGTCCCGTGGGTCTCCACCATCCGGCGGTTGAGGCGCTCGCCGAGCTCGACGGCGATGGCCTCCTTGTTCGGGAAGAACTGGTACAGCGTGCCGGGGGAGACCCCGGCCTCGCGGGCGATGGCGTTGGTGCTCGCCGAGGTGTAGCCGGTGCGGCAGAAGACATGGGCGGCGGCGTCGAGCAGCTGCTGGATCCGGCGCTCACCGCGCGCCTGTCTGCGGCGCGGCTTCGCCGTTTCGTCGCGCAGGTCCGTCTTGCTCTCGCTCACCTGTTTTCCCCGGCTCTCCGTGTTCGATTGACAAACGCGAGCGCCCGCTCGCATTCTTGAGAAACGCGAGCGGTCGCTCGTGTTTACCACCTATGGTAATCAGCGGCCCATGCTGCCTACGGACGTGTGGGTGGCGGCATGGGGCACAGGTGAAGGGGACACCGCGCCATGACCGATGTCAACCGCCCGCCCGGGGAGCGGATCGGAGGGTGGACGCGCCTGGTCACCGCGCGGCCGCGGCTGTCCCTTCTGATCGCTCTGCTCTTCACGGCACTGGCCGTCGTGGCCGGGAGCGGGGTCGCCGACCGGCTGGGAAGCGGCGGCTGGGAGGACCCGGCGGCCGAGTCCTCGTATGCCACCAAGGCACTGGAGAAGCGCTTCCCCGCCTCCCAGCCCAATCTGATCCTGCTCGTCGACAGCGGCGGCAGGACCGTGGACGACCCGGCCGTCGCCGCCGAGGCCCGGGCCCTCGCCAAGAAGCTCTCGGATGAGCAGGCGGTCACCGGTGTCACCTCGTACTGGGCCACCGGCGCGCCCTCGCTGCGGGCCCGTGACCGGGGCGAGGCGATCATCGCCGCGCGGATCGTGGGCGACGAGTCCGCCGCCGGCAAGACGCTGGAGCGCATAGCGCCCCATTACCGGGGCGCCCATGGCCCGGTCGAGGTATCGGTCGGCGGGATGGTCGCGGTCCGCCATGAGCTGCAGTCCACCATCCAGGAGGATCTGCTGCGGGCCGAGATGATCGCCCTGCCCATCACCCTGGTGCTGCTCGTCATGGTCTTCGGCAGCGCCGTGGCCGCCCTGCTTCCGCTCGGCGTCGGCATCATCGCCATCCTCGGCACCGACGCGGTGCTGCGCGGGCTCACCGAGTTCACCGATGTCTCGGTCTTCGCGCAGAACCTGACCACCGCGCTCGGCCTCGGACTCGCCATCGACTATGCCCTGTTCATCGTGCGCCGCTTCCGGGAGGAGCTGGCCCAGGGCGCGGAGAAGCTGCCCGCCGTCGCGACCACGCTGCGCACCGCCGGGCGCACCGTGCTCTTCTCGGCGCTGACCGTCGCCGCCTCGCTCGCCGCCATGCTCGTCTTCCCGCAGTACTTCCTGCGTTCCTTCGCCTATGCGGGGATCGCGGTGGTGCTGATCGCCGCCACCGCCGCCCTGGTGGTCCTGCCCGCGGCGCTCATCCTGCTGGGGGACCGGGTCAACGCACTGGACCTCACCCGGCTGCTGCGCCGCGGCCGCCCGGCCCGCAAGGGTGAGCCCGGGGCGGGCTGGGCGCGGCTCGCCCGGCTGGTGATGCGGCGCGCCCCGCTGTTCGCGCTGGCCACCGTCGCCGGTCTGGTCGTGCTGGGACTGCCGTTCCTGAGGGTGGAGTTCGGCACGGCGGACGACCGCCAGCTCCCGTCGAGCGCCGAGTCCCATGTGGTGCAGCAGCACATCCGGGAGGGGTTCCCCGGCGGTCCCGGGGGCGCGGTGGAGGTCCTCGCCGAGGGCGACACCGGCACCAAGGCCCTCGCCGACTACAGCGCCGAGGTCTCAGCCCTCCCCCAGGTGCTGCGGGTGGACGGCCCGGCGGGCCGGTTCGCGGACGGGCGGCGGGTGGCCGAGCCGGGGCCGGCGGAGGCCGCGCGTCTGGCCGGTGGCTCGGCCGACATCACCGTGTTGCCCAAGGGCGAGGCCGTGGACGCCGCCAGCCAGGACCTGGTGCGCACGATCCGCGCCCAGGAGTCGCCATTCACCACCTCGGTCACCGGCACCGCCGCCGTCCTGGTGGACACCAAGGACTCCATAGGCGACCGGCTGCCCTGGGCCGTCGGCATCATCGTCGCCGTCACCCTGCTGCTGGTCTTCCTGCTCACCGGCAGCGTGCTGATACCGCTTCAGGCGGTGCTGCTCAACGCACTCAGTCTGACCGCGATGTTCGGCGCGGTGGTGTGGGTCTTCCAGGACGGGCATCTGTCCGGTCCGCTCTCCTTCACCACCTCCGGCGATATCGAGACCACCCTGCCCGTCCTGATGTTCTGCGTCGCCTTCGGTCTCTCCATGGACTACGGGGTCTTTCTGCTCTCCCGGATCAAGGAGGAGTACGACCGCACCGGGGACCATCAGACGGCGGTCGAGTTCGGACTGCGGCGCACCGGCGGCCTGATCACGGCGGCGGCGCTGATCCTCGCCGTGGTGATGGTGGGCATCGGCACCTCGCGGGTCACCAACACCAAGATGCTGGGGCTCGGCATCGCCCTGGCCGTGCTGATGGACGCGATGGTGGTGCGCGGTCTGCTGGTGCCGGCGGTGATGAAGCTGACCGGCCGGGCCACCTGGTGGGCCCCAGGCCCGCTGCGCCGGCTGCACACCCGGTTCGGGCTGAGCGAGGGGGAGTCCGCTCCCGCCGGAAGCCGCACGGACGCCGGGACCGGCACAGATGCCGCCAGTGGCAGCGAGGCGGACCGCCAGTGTGAGGAGGACGGGCTGTCCGGAGACGGGGAGACGGGGCGGGACCGGGTGAGCACGGGCCGCCGCTAACGGATCACGGGGATACGGCACCACGGCGCCGCTAGTCCTTGGCGTCCCGCCGGGCGCGGCGGTTGCCGGGTCTGCGGGCCACCCAGGAGCGGATCGTATCCGCGTACCAGTACGGCTTGCCGCCCTCCACCAGATCGGGGGGCGGCAGCAGGCCGTGCTTGCGGTAGGACCGCACGGTGTCGGTCTGCACACCGATATGCGCGGCGATCTCCTTGTAGGACCACAGCCTCCGGTCGGTCATCTCTTACGCCCTTCCGCAGGTCGTCGCGGCCACGGCCAGTGGGGCCGTCGGGGGAGCCGCGGCGCGCCTGCTCACGCTCCATCAGCCTGTGCCCGGGTCAACGACGCTGAGTGACGGGCGGCCAGGGGCTGTTGAGCACCTGTGACGTAGACCTGTGGAGATGTGACGGTTGTGACGCAGGAGTGACGCACCCGACGATGGACCCGGTGCCGCGACGACAGCGGGACCAGCCACAGAGGGACCAGCCACAGCGGACCGGCCGCGTGGAAACGGCCGGTCCGCTGGGCATCAGTTGATGGGTCGTCAGTTGTGGGGCGTCAGCTGTAGAAGGCGGGGCGTTCGATCATCTCGACGATCGTGCGCTCACCCGTGGCCTGGGCCCGGACCCCCGCCTCGCTGACGGCGGTCGCGGCATAACCGTCCCAGGTGCTGGGGCCCTCGACCTCCCCGCGCCGGGTGGCATTGACCCACGCCTGCACCTCCCGGTCGTACGCCTCCTCGAAGCGGGCGACGAAGTCGGGGGCGATCTCCCCGCCCCAGGTGCCGGGCCGGTTGACCAGCATGCCGTGGGCGTCGCCGACGCGGGCGGTGCCCCGTTCGCAAACCGCCTCCGCCTGGACCTGGTAGCCGAAGCCGCAGGTGGCGAAGATCTCCACATTGACGATCGCACCACCGGTGGTCTCGAAGACCACCAGCTGGGGGTCGCTGAGCGGCTCGGGGGACAGCGAGCTGGGGGTCGGCTTGAGCACGGTGACCGCGGCGATCTCCTGCTCCAGCAGCCAGCGCGACTGGTCCATCTCATGCACCACCGAGTCGGTGATCATCATCTCGTTGGTGAAGTACGAGTGCACCGAGGCATTCCGGTGGCGGCAGTGCAGCAGCAGCGGGCGGCCCAGCTCACCACCGGCCAGCAGCGCCTTGAGCTTCATGAACTCGGTGTCGTAGCGGCGCATGAAGCCCACCTGGACCCGGCGGTGGCCCAGCTTCTGCTCGGCCTCCAGCACCCGCAGCGCGGACGCGGAGTCCGGGGTGAGCGGCTTCTCGCACAGCACCGGCAGATCGTGCTCGAACGCGCTGAGCAGCGCGGCCTCGTGCGCGGGTCCCGGCGAGGCGATCAGCACCGCGTCCACGCCGGGGGCGGCCATCGCGGCGGCCGGGTCGGTGAACGCCTGACAGCCGTCGGCGGTGTCGGCGACCGCCTTGGCCCGCGCCTCGTCGATGTCGACCACGGCGGCCACCCGGGCGCCGCTGATCACCTCGTTGATGCGGCGGACATGGTCGGCGCCCATCTTGCCGGTCCCGATGACGGCGACCCCGAGCGTTCCCTGCTGCGTCATTGGCTGATCTCTCTTCTCTCTCTGCTCTCTGGACGGTTCGACGGCCCGTGGGGGCGAAGCGGCCCGTGGGGGCGAAAGGGAGGTCAGGCGCCGCAGGAGCGCAGGAAGCGCCGGGTGCGCTCGGCGATGGGGAAGGGCTGGTCGGGCGGGCAGGGGTACATGTCCTGCTCGACGATGGCGAACAGGTCCACATCCAGGTTCTGGGCCGCGGTCAGGACCGGTCCCAGCTCCGGAACGCCGTTCGGCGGTTCGCACATGACGCCGCGCTGGACGGCGGGGCCGAACGGCACCTCGTTCTCGACCACATCGGCGAGGATCTCCGGATCGACCTGCTTGAGGTGGAGATAGCCGATGCGCTCGCCGTAGGTCTCGATCAGCTTGACGCTGTCGCCGCCGCAGTAGGCGTAGTGGCCGGTGTCCAGGCAGAGGTTGACCAGGTCGGAGTCGGTGGCGTCCAGGAAGCGGGCCACGTTCTCCTCGGTGTCGATATGGGTGTCGGCATGCGGGTGGACGACGATGTCGAGCCCGAAGCGCTCCCGCACCTCACGGCCGAGCCGCTCCATCCCGGTGGACAGATAGCGCCACTGCTCGGCGGTGAGCGTCGGGGGCTCGATCAGCTCGGCGGTCTTGTCGTCCCGCCAGAAGGACGGGATGACCACCAGGTGCTTGGCGTTCATCGCCCGGGTCAGCTCGGCCACCTGGGAGACATGCTCCCAGGTGGCGTCCCAGACCTCGGGGCCCCGGTGCAGCGAGGTGAAGATGGTGCCCGCGGAGACGGTGAGGCCGCGCCGGGTGGTCTCCTCGGTGAGCCGGGCCGGGTCGGTCGGCAGATAGCCGTACGGACCCAGCTCGATCCACTGGTAGCCGGCCTCCGTGACCTCGTCGAGGAAGCGCTGCCAGGGGATCTGCTGGTCGTCGTCGGGGAACCAGACCCCCCAGGAGTCGGGGGCCGAGCCGACCCGGATGCGGTCCAGGGCGGGTGCGGGGGAGGCGTCGGCAGTCATGGCAGAGGGTCTCCTCGGTGTTCTGGGGTGCCCGCGTCGTACTGTTTTGGGCAGCTTCACCGGCCGGGCGGGCGGCCGTCAAGAGTTCGTCAGGACATTCGGACGTCTTGTCAGGAGAAAGGTGTCCGGAGGATGGCGTCCTGTCAGACGGTCGGAGGGGCAGAGGGTCAGGGGGCCAGGGGGCCAGGGGGCCAGGGGGCCAGGGGGCGGAGGGTCAGGGGGTCAGGGGGAAGGCGTTCGGTCAGGCGGAAGGGGCGGTCACCTCCTCGGGCAGCTCATCCACATCGACCCCGCGGACCTGGGCCAGCTCATGCTTGAGCGCGGCCAGTTCGGCGCCGCCCGCCATATGGTTGGTCAGCTCTTCGAGGCTGACGTCCTCGCGCGCCGCGTTCAGCTCCAGCGCGCCGAGCCTCAGCACCGCGAAGTGATCGCCGACCATATAGGCGTGGTGCGGGTTGTGGGTGATGAAGATGACGCCGCCTGGCGCCGCGGTCGGCTCGTCCAGGATCAGCACCCGGGCCCCGAAGTGGACCGCCCGGGCGATGGCCACGGACTGCCGCTGGCCGCCGGAGAGGGTGCCGATGGGCTGTTCCAGGTTGTCGAGGTGGATGCCCATGGCGGACAGCTCCTCGTCGTTGATCTTCTTCATCCGCTGGATGTCCAGCTGGCGCCCGGCCAGGGGCTGCGGGTCAGCTCGGAGCCGAGGAAGAAGTTCCGCCACACCGGCAGCAGGGGCACGGTGGCCAGGTCCTGGTAGACGGTGGCGATGCCCAGGCTCAGGGCGTCACGCGGATTGTTCAGCCGCACCGGCTTGTCGTCGACGAGGTACTCGCCCTCGTCGTGCTGGTGCAGCCCCGAGATGATTTTGATCAGGGTGGACTTGCCGGCGCCGTTGTCGCCGAGCACACAGGTCACCCGGCCCGGCCGGACGGCCAGGTCGATGCCCTCCAGGGCGCGTACGTTCCCGTAGAGCTTGCCCACGCCCCGCAGCCGGACCACCGGCTCATCGGCCGGTGCGGCGGCCTGCGCGGCGCCGGCGGGGCTGTTCTTGGGTTCCTTCGTTGCCATGACGGTCACCTCCTGGCGGCCTGACGGCGCACCCACAGATTGACGAGGGTCGCGAGCAGCAGCATCACGCCGATGAAGAACTTGAACCAGTCGGGGTTCGGATCTGCTGTCGGTTGACAGCACTTGGGAGCATTTTGGTGTGCACGAGTGAGCATCGACGACCGCGTTATGGGTCCCGGAAGGGAACGGGAGCTCCTGCGTCGTACGCGTGACCTTTGCGGGTGATGCTCGTTGGCTGCGGTGACGGGAAGTCTTCGTGCCGGGTAGGGGGTGGCGGGAGTGGGCGGGTTGCGCGAGGTAGCGGACCCGTTCGTGGCGCCCGGCCCGACCGGGGTGGCCATCCGCACCGGCCTCAAGGGCTTGGCCGGGCAGGACGTGATGGCCCTGCGCCTGGTCGGTGGCCAGATGGGATCCCTGGCGTCCCGGGACTTGAAGGCCCGCTGTGCGGCCGGGCTGGCTCATGACAGTGATCAGTGGGCGCAGCGCAAGCGGGCTTTGACCGGACAGTCTTCCTCGCGGTGGGCGGGCAGTGTCACCAAGGCCACTCATGATCAGTGGGCGCTGGCCCGGCGGGGTCAGCTCGCGCATATCCAGAACCTCCAGGCGGGGGTCGACATGATCACTGGTCGGCTGTCGCTGCCGGTCGGCGCGAAAGGTTGCAAGGGTTCGCCGGGTGGTTACCGCTCCCGGCGGGAATGGTTCGCCAAGTCTCGGCGCCTGCGCCTGCTGGAGGACTGGCTGGAGCGGGAGCGGGCGGATCGTGAGGCCGGGCGGGTGCGCGTGGTGCGGGGTGGCAGGAAGCTGCTGCGCAACCGGCACAACCTCCAGGCCGCCCAGATGTCCGAGGCGAAGTGGCGTGTGCGGTGGGAGGCTGAGCGCTGGTTCCTCCGGGCCGACGGCGAGTCGGGGAAGCGGTACGGGAACGAGACGATCCGTGTCAGCCCGGATGGTGAGGTGAGCATCAAGCTTCCGGCACCGCTGGCCGGGCTGGCGAACAGACCCCACGGCCGGTACGTGCTGGCCTGCCGGGTCGGCTTCCGGCACCGGGGCGAGCAGTGGGCCGACCGTGTTGCGGCCAACCGTGCCGTGGCATACCGGATCCAGTACGACGTGGAGCGGGACCGCTGGTACCTGACTGCCTCCTGGCAGACCCCGCCCGTGCGGGCAGTACCGCTGGAGGCGGTCCGGTCCGGAGGGCTGGTCGGTGTGGACACCAACGCCGACCATCTGGCCGCCTGGCATCTGGACATCCACGGCAACCCCGTCGGTGCGCCCCGCAGGTTCGACTACGACCTCACCGGCTGCGCATCGCACCGGGATGCGCAGGCGCGGCATGCCCTGATCCGTCTGCTGCACTGGGCCAAACGCTACGGGGCGGCCATCGCGATCGAGGACTTGAACTTCCAAGCGGAGAAGACCCGGGAGAAGCACGGGCGGCGAAAGCGGTTCCGACGGCTGATCTCCGGCATGCCCGTGAGCAGGCTGCGCGGCCGACTGGTGTCCATGGCCGCCGAGCTTGGCATCACTGTTGTGTCCGTCGATCCCGCCTACACCAGTCGCTGGGGCGCTCAGCACTGGCAAAAGTCCCTCACCGGGAAGAGAAGGAAGACCACTCGCCATCATGCGGCAGCGGTGGCGATCGGCAGGCGCGCCCTGGGGCATCCGATCCGGCGACGGACGGCACCGCCCCCGCACGACCGGAGCGATCGTGCGGGGCATCGGACCGTCCAGGCCGCATCGGGTATCCCGGGGCGTGAGGAAACCCGCCCCCGCGTTCCCGGACCACGGACACGATCCGTCGGCGCCGGACGCGGAGCGAAAGCGGGGGACCAGTGTGCCCACAACCGTTTGGGGCACACGGCTGAGCACGAGTCCTGGCACCAGGACTCACTCCCGCTCAGTCACTAGGAACGGTTGCTGGAGTAGGCGAGGTCCGTGGCCTTGGCGCCTTGCGGATCGTGTCCCAGAAGGTGTTCCCAGGGGCGTGGGTGATCGCCGCGATCTTCAGCCGGGGGTGTCGGTCTTGTCGGCAGCGAACCCGTTTGCGGGGTCGATTGAGTCTGAGGTCCATCCGTTCCAGTACCTCTCAAGGCAGGTCCGTCGAGTTGGCACGGCCGTGCAGAACGGGAGCCAACTCCTCGCGGCCGGCCTCTGTCAAGGCTTTGTCATGACAACATTTCATCTGGACGTAACGACGCGATAACGTGCCCCTGGTGGTCCCGAATGATGACGTCAGTATGTAAGGACAAAGCCTTGACAGTGGTTGGGGGACACGTCTAGACCTGAAGGGCCGGGGGACCTCCCGGAGTTCTGTGCACCAGACCCTGAGCTGCGTCTTTCCCGAAGGGGCAGGCATGAGTGAGCCGTACGACCTGATCACGATGGGCCGCAGCGGAGTGGACCTGTATCCGCTGCAGACCGGTGTGCCACTGCCGCAGGTCGAATCGTTCGGAAAGTTTCTCGGCGGCTCGGCGACCAATGTCGCGGTCTCCGCGGCCCGCTTCGGCCGCCGCTCCGCGGTGATCAGCCGCACCGGGGCGGATCCGTTCGGCGACTACATCCACCAGGAGCTGCGGGCCTTCGGGGTGGACGACCGCTTCGTCACCCCCGTCGAGCAGTACCCCACCCCGGTCACCTTCTGCGAGATCTTCCCGCCCGACGACTTCCCGCTGTACTTCTACCGCCGCCCCAAGGCACCCGATCTGGAGATCCACTCCGATGAGCTGGACCTCGACGCCATCCGCGCCACCCGGATCTTCTGGATGACCGGCACCGGGCTCAGCGAGGAGCCCAGCCGCACCAGCACCCTCGCCGCGCTCGCCGCCCGTGCCAAGAGCGGCACCACCGTCTTCGACCTCGACTGGCGGCCGATGTTCTGGGCCGACCCGGAGACCGCCCGGCCCTTCTACACCGAGGCGCTGCGCCATGCGACCGTCGCCGTCGGCAACGTGGACGAATGCGAGATCGCCACCGGTGCGCGCGAGCCCAAAGCCTGCGCGCAGGCGCTGCTGGACGCGGGCGTGGAGCTGGCCGTCGTCAAACAGGGCCCGCGCGGGGTGCTCGCCGTGCACCGCGACGGCACCACCGCGGAGGTCCCGCCCGTCCCGGTCGAGGTGGTCAACGGACTCGGCGCGGGCGACGCGTTCGGCGGCGCCCTGTGCCACGGACTGCTCTCGGGCCGGCCCCTGGAGCGCGTCATGCGGTACGCCAACGCGGCGGGCGCCATCGTCGCGTCCCGCCTCGCCTGCTCCTCCGCGATGCCCACGGAAGGGGAGGTCGAGGCCCTGCTGGGTGGGGACTGACCCAGGGCCCAGCGGCAAGGCCGATGGGTGCCCATCGTTACGGGGGTGTCCCCGTCAACCGGCTGGGGGTACCTCCCAGCGGTAGCTGGGGGCGAGCCGAAGGGGCGCGTCGCTGTCGTAAGGGAGAGCGCGCACAGGGAGCGAGGGCCGCAATCGATATGCGGCTCCGCCGCGTGGGCGACCGAGCACGGTCGACCGTCGACAGGGGGCACCTCCCAGCGGTAGCTGGGGGAGGCTGGAGCGCCCCGGAGGCGAACCGAGCCTCGAAAAGGAGGAGCAACACCTTGAGTATCAGCGTTTCGGACCTTGTGACGGTGCGGAGCCGCCACCCGGAGGCCATCGCCGAGGCGGCCGACCGCCGGGTCCGCCGCCCCCTCATCGGTGACAGCGGCCGTCTGATGATCGTGGCCGCCGATCACCCGGCGCGCGGCGCCCTCGCCGTCGGTGGGCACAAGCTGGCCATGGCCAACCGGGTCGATCTGCTGGAGCGGCTGTGCGTGGCGCTGTCCCGTCCCGGGGTCGACGGGGTGCTCGCCACCGCCGACATCCTCGAGGACCTGCTGCTGCTCGGCGCCCTCGAGGGCAAGGTCGTCATGGGCTCGATGAACCGTGGCGGCCTCGCCGGGGCCTCGTTCGAGCTCGACGACCGGTTCACCGGGCACCGCCCCCAGGACCTGACCCGGCTGCGCTTCGACGCCGGCAAGCTGCTGCTGCGCATCGACTACGACGACGCCGGTTCGCTGACCACCATGGTCAGCACGGCGCGCGCCATCGACGAGATGGCCGAGCGGCGGCTGCCCGTCTTCGTCGAGCCGTTCATCTCCCGGCGCACGGGCGGAAAGGTCGTCAACGATCTGAGCGCCGAGGCCGTCACCAAGTCCATAGCCATCGCCTCCGGCCTCGCCGGAACCTCCGCCTACACCTGGCTGAAGGTGCCGGTCACCGACGACGCCGACGAGATGGCGACGGTGATGGAGACGAGCACCCTGCCGGCGGTGTTGCTCGGCGGCGACGTGGGCAAGTCTCCGCAGGACCAGGAGGAGGCGTACGAGAAGTGGCGCAAGGCACTGGGGCTGCCGACCGTACAGGGGCTGGTCGTCGGGCGCTCGCTGCTCTATCCGGCGGAGGGCAGCGTCGAGACCGCCGTGGACACCGCCGTCGGCCTGTTGTGACGCTACGAAACGTGAGCTACGAAACGTGAGCACGAGACGTGACGCTACGAGACGTGACGCTACGGAAGGCAGAGACTTCACGCCATGACCACCACTGATCCGTTCCCCGGCTTCCATGTGCGGGCCGGCAAGGCGGCCGACGGCCCCTACGTCGTGGACATCACCCCCGAGCGGGCCGGCTGGGGCTACTCCAGCCTGCGGGTCCTCGAACTGCCGCCCGGCGGTTCGCACTCCCTGGCCACCGGTGACAGCGAGTGGATCGTGCTGCCGCTGAGCGGTGGCTGCACCGTGATCGCGGAGGGCGAGACCTTCGAACTGCACGGCCGGGAGAGCGTGTTCAGCGGGGTGAGCGACTTCGTCTACCTGCCGCGCGACTCCCACGCCCAGATCGCCAGTGGGGCGGGCGGCCGCTTCGCGCTCACCGGCGCCCGCTGCGAGCGGCGGCTGCCCGCGCGCTACGGACCGGCCTCCGCCGTCCCCGTCGAGCTGCGCGGCAGCGGCAACTGCTCGCGCCAGGTGAACAACTTCGGCGCGGCCGGCGTCTTCGAATGCGACAAGCTCATCGCCGTCGAGGTGCTCACCCCGGGCGGCAACTGGTCCTCGTACCCGCCGCACAAGCACGACCAGTGCCGCCCCGGTGAGGAGAGCGAGCTGGAGGAGATCTACTACTTCGAGGTCGCCGAGGCCCACGGCAACGAGGGCATCGGCTATCAGCGGGTCTCCCCGTCGGGCCACGGCCGCGGCACCGACGTCCTCGCCGAGGTCCGCTCCGGGGACACCGTGCTGATCCCCGACGGCTGGCACGGCCCCTCCATCGCCGCCCCCGGCCATGACCTGTACTACCTCAACGTCATGGCGGGCCCCGAGGAGGAGCGTGCCTGGCTCATCTGCGACCACCCGGACCACGCCTGGATCCGCTCCACCTGGCCGGACCAGCCCGTCGACCCCCGTCTGCCCCTGTATCAAGCCCCCGATTCCGCACCCGGTCAAGCACCCGATTCCGCACCCGCTGGAGACCCACGATGACCGCTTCGGCAGTGCGCCGCCTGACCGTCGCCCAGGCGCTGGTGGAGTTCCTGGCCCACCAGTACACCGAGCGCGACGGGCGGCGGCAGCGCCTGATCAACGCCACCTGGGGCATCTTCGGCCACGGCAATGTGGCCGGGCTCGGCCAGGCGCTGCTGGAGTCCGGGCCGGACACCATGCCGTATCTCCAGGGCCGTAACGAGCAGGCGATGGTGCACGCCGCGGTCGGCTACGCCCGCCAGAACAACCGGCTCGCCGCCCAGGCCGTCACCACCTCCATCGGCCCCGGCGCCACCAACCTCGTCACCGGTGCGGCGCTCGCCACCGTCAACCGGCTGCCGGTGCTGCTGCTGCCCGGCGACATCTTCGCCACCCGGCCCGCCGACCCGGTGCTGCAGCAGCTCGAAGTCCCGTACGCGGGCGACATCTCGGTGAACGACGCGCTGCGCCCGGTCTCCCGCTACTTCGACCGGGTGATGCGCCCCGAGGCGCTGATCCCGGCCGCGCTGCAGGCCATGCGGGTGCTGGCCGACCCGGCCGAGACCGGCGCCGTCACCCTGGCCCTTCCGCAGGACGTCCAGGCCGAGGCGTTCGACTGGCCCGGGGAGTTCTTCGCCGACCGGGTCTGGCATGTCCGCCGCCCCGCCCCCGAGGCGGCCGAGGTGGCCGCCGCCGCGCGGACGATCCGGGCCGCCCGCCGGCCGCTGATCGTGGCGGGCGGCGGGATCCACCACAGCGAGGCCGAGGACGCCCTGCGCGCGCTTGTCGACGCGACCGGCATCCCGGTGGCCTCCACCCAGGCCGGCAAGGGCTCGCTGCGCTACGACCACCCCGCCGACATCGGCGGGATCGGCCACACCGGCACCGCCGTCGCGGACGACCTCGCCCGCACAGCCGACCTGGTCATCGGCGTGGGCACCCGCTACAGCGACTTCACCACCGCCTCCGCGACCCTGTTCGCGGACCCGGCCGTGCGCTTCCTCAACCTCAACATCACGCCGTTCGACGCCCACAAGCTGGGCGCCACCACCGTGGTCGCCGACGCCCGCGCCGCGCTCGAAGCGCTCACCGCGGAGCTGGCAGGGCACCGGGTCGAGGAGACGTACGAGGCCGAGTACCGCACCGGCAAGGCCGAGTGGGAGCGCCGGGTGGACGCCGCGTACGCCGCCGGGGACGAGAGCGCCCGCCCGTCCCAGACCCAGGTGCTGGGCGCGCTGGACGCGGTCGTCGGCGACGAGGATGTGGTGATCAACGCGGCGGGTTCGCTGCCGGGCGACCTCCACAAGCTGTGGCGCGCCCGCTCCCCGCGCCAGTACCACCTCGAATACGGCTACTCCTGCATGGGCTACGAGATCCCCGGTGCCATCGGCGTACGGCTCGCGGCGCCCGCCACCCCGGTGTGGGCGCTGGTCGGCGACGGTACGTATCTGATGATGCCCACCGAGATCGTCACCGCGGTCCAGGAGGGCATCAACATCAACATCGTGCTGTTCCAGAACCACGGCTACGCCTCGATCGGCGGTCTTTCGGAGACCACCGGCGCCGAGCGCTTCGGCACCGCCTACCGCTACCGAGCGCCCGACGGGCAGTACACCGGCGATCCGCTCCCGGTCGATCTGGCCGCCAACGCCGCCTCGCTGGGCATGGACGTGCTGCGTGCCGAGAGCGTGGGCGAGCTGCGCGAGGCGCTGGCCGCAGCGCGCGCCTCGGACCGGCCCACATGTGTCTATGTGGAGACCGAAACGGCCGACACAGTGTCCGGCGCACCCGGGGCACAGGCGTGGTGGGATGTGCCTGTCGCCCAGACCGCGACCCGTCCGGCCGCCGTGAAGGCCCGCGAGGACTACGACCGGCAGGCCGCCGCACGCCGCCGCCACCTCTGACGTTTCTGACGTTGTTCGAGAGAAAGGCTCCGCACCCATGAAGACCGTCAACCACTGGATCGGCGGAAAGACCGTCGAGGGCGCGACCGGCGCGTACGGCCCGGTCTACAACCCCGCCACCGGCGCTCAGGACACCCAGGTCGCCCTGGCCTCCGTGGAAGAGGTCGACGCGGCCGTGGCCGCGGCCACGGAGGCGTTCCGCTCCTGGGGCACGGTGTCCCTGTCCAAGCGCACCGCGATCCTCTACAAGTACCGCGAGCTGCTGGACGCCCACCGCGACGAGATCGCCGAGCTGATCACCGCCGAGCACGGCAAGGTCCACTCGGACGCGCTCGGCGAGGTGGCCCGTGGTCTGGAGATCGTGGAGCTGGCCTGCGGGATCGCCGAGAAGCTGAAGGGCGAGCTGTCCACCCAGGTCTCCACCGGGGTCGATGTGTCCTCGATCCGCCAGCCGCTCGGGGTGGTCGCGGGCATCACGCCGTTCAACTTCCCGGCGATGGTGCCGATGTGGATGTTCCCGGTGGCCATCGCCTGCGGTAACACCTTCGTCCTCAAGCCCAGCGAGAAGGACCCCTCGGCCTCCCGCCGGCTGGCCGAGCTGGCCACCGAGGCGGGGCTGCCGGACGGGGTGCTCAATGTCGTCCACGGCGACAAGGTGGCCGTCGACCGGCTGCTGGAGCACCCGGACATCGCGGCCGTCAGCTTCGTCGGCTCCACGCCGATCGCCAAGTACATCCAGTCCAAGGCCATCGAACACGGCAAGCGGGTGCAGGCGCTCGGCGGCGCCAAGAACCACATGCTGGTGCTGCCCGACGCGGATCTGGACTTCGCCGCGGACAACGCCATCAACGCGGCCTACGGCTCGGCCGGTGAGCGTTGCATGGCGGTCTCCGTCGTCGTCGCGGTCGGCGACATCGGCGACGACCTGGTGAAGAAGATCGCCGACCGGGCCGCCAAGCTGCGCATCGGCCCCGGGAACGACCCGGCCTCCGAGATGGGCCCGCTGATCACCAAGGAGCACCGCGACAAGGTCGCCGGTTATGTGCACGGGGCCGCGGCCCAGGGCGCCGAGGTGGTCGTGGACGGCACCGGGTACACCGTCGAGGGACACCCTGAATGTGCTGACGGCTTCTTCATCGGCGTCTCGCTGCTGGACAAGGTCCCGCCGACGGCCGACGCCTACCGTGACGAGATCTTCGGCCCGGTGCTGTGTGTGGTGCGCGCTGAGACCTACGACGAGGCCATCGAGCTGATCAACAGCTCCAACTGGGGCAATGGCACGGCCATCTTCACCCGCGACGGCGGTGCCGCCCGCCGTTTCCAGCTGGAGGTGGAGGCGGGCATGGTCGGCGTCAATGTGCCGATTCCGGTGCCGGTGGGCTACCACTCCTTCGGCGGCTGGAAGGACTCGCTCTTCGGCGACCACCACATCTACGGCAACGACGGGGTGCACTTCTACACCCGCGGCAAGGTCGTCACCACCCGCTGGCCGGAGCCGTCGGAGGAGGTCGGCATCAACCTCGGGTTCCCGAAGAACCACTGAGGCGCATGCGACGAACCGCTGAGGTGCATACGGAGAACCACTGAGGCGTATGTGACGAACCACTGAGGTGCATACGGAGAACCACTGAGGCGTATGTGACGTGTGATTCGCACGTTTGAGTGGTTTACCCCGCCCCCTGCCGGACCCGGTCCGGCAGGGGGTTTCGCCGTCGTGGGGGCCGGGGATCCCAGGCCCACGGAGAAAACGGGGGACATCGGGGGTGGCCACGTGCCTGGGTTCGTGGAGGGAGAAGGGGCCGAGGAGTTCATCGAGGCGCTCAAGGGCGCCGTGGTGCCTCGGGACCGCAAGGCCAAGGGGCGGGATCTGCTGCCGCCCGTGCTGCTGCTCGCCGACGGCGAGCGGGCGGTGGCCCACGCCCATCAGGCGATGCGGGGGCTGCGCCGGATGCTCTATCCCGACGGCGCCAAGCGGGTGCCGTACGCGGCGCTCGGCCCCGATGAGATCCGCGACGCCGCCGGACGGCGGCCGCTGACGCTCGACCTCGGCCGCGAGCTGTGCGTCGATGTGCCCCGCCGCACCGGCCGCCTGCGGCTCACCGACTTCTTCCTGACGTGGGACATCGTCGAGCAGGCGCTGGACCCGCGGGCCCCGGAGCCGGACGGCCGCGCGCTGCGCGACCACTGCTATGCCCAGCGGATCGCACGAGGGCCGCTGCTGCGGGCGTTATGGACACTCGGCGGCGAAGGCGCCGAGGGCGGCACGGCGGGCCCGGGCTGGATCGCGGAGCTGCGCCGGCTGCTGACGCGCCCCCTCTTCCAGCTGCTGCCGCGCTGGTGGTGGGGGCGGCGCCGCACCCGCCTGCTGCTGCGCTCCACCCGGCGCGGCTGGTACGCCGACTGGCGGCGCATCAGCCATGGCCGCACCGCCGAGGACTTCTTCGAGAACGCCGCGCGGCTGCTGCGCGCCGAGCGCGGACGCGACCCGGAGGCGGCGGTCGGCCGGTGGGAGGAGCTGCTGCTGCGCGCGCTGCTGGCGGATCTGCGGCGCGCGGCCCGGCCGGGCCGGATCTCGCCCTGGCGGCGCCGGCGGCGCACTCGGTGTGTCTTTCTGCTGGAGCTGCCGGAGGACGTCGCCGGGTCGCGCTTCCTGGAGCGGTACGCGGAGGCCGCTCGGGACACCCGGTGTGCGGCGGTCGTGGTGGTGGCCGTCTCCCCGGCGGGCATGGTGGCCGTCTCCCCGGCGGACGGTGCGGGCGTGCCCCGGGCGGACGGGGCGGCCGCGTCCCCGGCGGGCGGGGCGGCCGCGGGGGAGAGCGGCGGGCTGGGCCGGGCGGCCGCCCGGCTGCGCGGTGCGAGCGGGATGCCGTCGCGGGCGCCCCGGCCGCTGCGGGCCGCGCTGCCCGCGCCCGTGCCGGAGTCGGAGGGGCTGGACCTCGACCCTGTCTCGCCGCGCACCTTCCGGCTGGGCCCGGCCGCGGAGCTGACCCTGACCGGGGTGGTGGTGGCGGCCCTGCTCAGCGCCCCGGGCGTATGGCTGCTGGACCGGGTCACGGACGAGCCGGACCGCGGCTGTCTGGGCGGGGCGTCCAGCGAGGTCGTCGCGGGCCGGCCCGAGCTGAGCGCGGACTCGCCCCGGAAGCAGTACGAGGACGCCCGACGGCTGATCCGCGAGGAGAACGCACGGGTGGGCCGCGAGGTCGGGGACGGCGACGGCACCGCCCGTACGGTGGTGCACATCGGCTCGGACGTGGCCGCCGACCCGCGGGGGCAGCGGTACAACGCGGCCGTGCCCGAGCTGCGCGGTATCGCACTGGCCCAGCGCGCGCTGAACGACGAGGCGCGCAACGACTCCCAGAAGGTGTGGCTGCGCATCGACAGCCGTAACGCGGGGGACGACTTCGCCAGCGCGCCCCGTATCGCCCGCCAGGTCGCCGAGGACGCCCGGAGGAAGGGCTCCGGGATCATCGGCGTGGTGGGCTTCTCCAAGAGCCTGAAGCAGACCCAGGAGGCTGTGCGGATCCTGGGCGGTGCGCGGATCCCGGTCATCGGCACCACGGCCACGGCGGATCTGATGCAGGTGGACGGGTACTACCGCAGGGTGGCGCCCACCGACAGCCGTGAGGCCGCGATCGAGGCCGAGTTCGCCCGCCGGGGCAACATCATGGACGACGGCACCGGGAGCTGCTCCCCGGCCCGCGCCGCCGTGGTCGTCAAGGACCCCCGGGATCTGTACAGCGATGAGATAGGGACGCTGTTCGCCGAGCGGTTCGGCGCCCGGCCGTTCACCCTGGAGTACACCCCCGGCGGCCGGTCCGGTGGTGTCACCCAGGGGCCGGGGCCGGACGGTGCCGCCCGTAAGGACAGCATCGGGGAGCTGGCCGACGCGGTGTGCGAGCGGGTCGTCGCCAACCCCCGTACGGTCGTCTACTGGGCCTCCCGCGCCCTCCAGTTCAGCGCGTTCCTCGACGACTTCGGGGACAACACCGCGTGCGAGGGCAGAAAGCTGACGGTGCTCGGCGGCAATGACCTCACCAC
This sequence comes from Streptomyces sp. AgN23, assembly GCF_001598115.1. Classification (NCBI taxonomy): domain Bacteria; kingdom Bacillati; phylum Actinomycetota; class Actinomycetes; order Kitasatosporales; family Streptomycetaceae; genus Streptomyces; species Streptomyces sp. AgN23. The sequence goes on along the minus strand of NZ_CP007153.1, from coordinate 4,154,473 downwards.
CGCCGCCCTCGCCGGTGCGTACGCGGACCGGCCCTGGCTGCGGCTTTACCACACCGTCCATGTGCTGCCCGCGGGCCATCCGCGGCTGAGCGATATCGCCAAGAAGTTCAACGCCGACTACGCCAGGGACTTCGGAGCCCATGACCTGTGGCGCGACGACGGACGGGCCGCCCTGGCGTACGACGCGATGCAGTTGATGGCCGAGGCGGCCAACCGGGCCTTCCGCAGCACCGACAACGTGGAGCGCTCCAATGTGCAGATCGGCCTCGACAACGGCATCCGGAAACAGGGCGCCAGCGGCTATCTGGACGTCGGGCGGGGCCGCTCGGTGCCCCGGGACAAGCCGCTGGTGATCCTGCACCACACCGACCGGGGCTCGGAGCCGGTGCTCTACTGCGGCGCGTTCACCCAGAATCCGGCCGGGCGGGCCACGCACTGGGGGCCGCGGGGGAAGTTCTCATGTCCCAGGGACAGTTGAGGCAACCATTCGCGGGGCTGAAGGGTCTACTTGGGTGCTCGCCCGCATAAGGGGCGACTCATCAACGCAAGACCATATACAGGGGGATTTGTCATGTCTGTTGTGATGCGCTCACTTCGTTCCCGTGCCGCGGTGGCCGGCGGCTGTGTGGCCGCGCTCGGCCTCGGATTCGCGCTGGCCGCCGGGTCGCCCGCCTCGGCAGCCGCGCAGACCGACCCGAACGGCCGCTACACCGCCGAGGAGATCCACCACTTCCTGGAGGGCTTCTACGGAAACCACGGCCCGCGCGCCTGGGAGCGGGAGCACCTGGTCTCGGACCAGCTCAAGGAGCAGGCCGCCCAGACGCCCGACTACGACCTGCTGCTGTGCGCGCAGAACGAGCCGAGGGACATCGAGGTCGGCGAGGTGACCACGGCCCAGTCCGCGCGGGTCGGCTGGGCGACCATCACCACCCACTGGGGCCAGGCGCCGACGACCCGCACCTTCACCGCCTATGTGGACCTCGACGGCAGCCGACCGCTCCAGCTCCTCCAGGTGGACTGCGAGCCCGGGGACTGATCCCCGCCGAGGGTCGGACCCGGGCGGAATCCAGAGCGGAACGGTTGGTTCAGTTCTCCCGGGGCCACCCCGTAGTCTCGCCGCATGACCTGGTCGCACGCGTTGAAGGAGACCGCCCGGACCGGCCTTGCGATCGAGCGCACCAGGATGGAGCCGCTGGTCGCGCTCCGCGGTGCGTGCGGGGTCGCGATCGTCATCGGGATGGCGCTGTGGCTCGGCTCGCCGACGCTCGCCGTCTCGGCGGCCTTCGGCGCCTTCTCCGCCGGGGTCGCCACCTTCCAGCGCAGTTGGCGCCCCCGCCCCTGGCTGGCGCTGGCCGCCGCGGCCGGTCTCGCGGTGAGCACCTTCCTCGGCTATCTGGCCGCCACCCACACCCTCACCTTCGTCCTCATGCTCGCCGTATGGACGCTGATGACGGGCATGTCGTGGGCGGTCGGCCCGGTCTCCGGGCTGGTCTCCACCCAGATGGTGGCCGTCATGCTGATCACGGTCACCCTGCCGACCTCGACCCTGGGCGCCCTGGGGCACGCCCTGCTGGTCGGGCTCGGCGGCGTGGTGCAGGCCACGCTGATCGTGCTCTTTCCGGTCCGCCCGTGGGGTGTGCAGCGCGACGCCCTCGCGGACGCGCTCGCCGCCGTAGCCGACTACGCCCGCAAGCTGCGCTACGAGCCGATGGCGCACTTCGACCCCAAGCCGCTGATGGAGGCCCGCAGCGCCGCCGCCCTGACTCCGCGTCAGGCCCGGCGGCGCCCTAGGCAGCTGCGCGGTTACCGGCTGCTGGCCGAGCGGATCCGCCCGGTGCTCGCCTCGCTCGCCGACCCGGTGGTCGGCGCCCCCGAGGAGGGGCCCGAGCGCGACCGGGTGCGGGAACTGCTGGCCGCCACGGGCACCGTGCTGGACGCGGTGGCCCACGCCATCCGCCACGGCAGGCCGGTGCGGGTGCCCTCCGAGGCCATGTCCGTCCTGCGGGTGCCGGAGGACGGGCCGAAGCTGAACGGCGCCGCCCGCCGTGCCGCGCTGCGGCTCCTCTCGCTGGTGGCGGACGTGGTGGAGGCGTCCGATGAGCCGGTGGAGGAGGTGTCCGCCGAAGGCCGCACGGTCCACCGCTTCCTGCCCCGGCCCGGTATGACCGGCGCCGTGGCCATGGCGCTGCGCGCCATCCGCCGCGAGGCCCGCTGGTCCTCGCCGGTGCTGCGCCACGCGGTGCGCCTGTGCGCGGTCAGCGTCAGCGGCTATCTGCTGAGCACGGCCCTGCCGCTGGGGCACGCCTACTGGGCGCCGTTGACCTCCACCATGGTGCTGCGGCCGGACTTCGCCCAGACGTACTCCCGCGGTGTCGCCCGGTTCCTGGGCACCCTGGCGGGTGTGCTGGTCGGCGGCGGTGTGGTGGCACTGGTCGACCCCGGCTCCTATCTGAGCGCCGGGCTGGCCGTGGTGTGCGTCCTGGCGATGTACCTGCTGATGCGCACCGGTTTCATCGTGACCTCCGCGTGTGTGAGCGCGTATGTGGTCTTCCTGCTCAGCATCGCGGGCGCGGCCTGGGGCCAGACCGTGCAGGCGCGGGTGGCGCTGACCCTGCTCGGCGGGGTGCTGGCGATGGTGGCGTACGCGGTCTTCCCCGCCTGGGAGACACCGCGGCTGCGGGACCGGCTCGCGGACTGGCTGACCGCCAACGGCGCCTTCGCCACCGCCATTTTCGACGCCTACGCCCGCCCCGCCGACCGCCGCCCCCGCCAGGTGCGGGATGCCCTGCTGGACGCCCGCGCGGCGCGGTCGGCCTGGGAACAGAGCGAGGCACAGGCGCACCGGGAACCGGTGCGCCACCGTGGGCTGTCGCAGCGGGCGGCGCGGGCGGCACAGACGGCGCTGTCCACGATGGCACGGGTGGTCATGCTGCTGGAGGCGCATGTGCCGGAGCGCGACGCGGCGCCGTCCGAGGCGGCCGGGGACTTCGCCGAGGCGCTGCGGCAGGCGCTGCCGCCGGCGGCCGAGGCGGTACGGCAGCGGCGGCCGCCGGACTGGGAGGCGGTGCACCAGTCGCTGACGCGGTGGCAGCAGCGGGCCGGGGACCGCCCGGGGGTGGCGCTGCGCGACGCCGAGCAACTCGTCCTCGCCCTGGACGATCTGACGGAGGCGCTCACGAGGAGTGGTCGACAGTCACGCACGCCCCGGGGCCCCAGTCAAGGAGAATCCCCCTAGACTAGGGGTGCCCCCTACATCAATGGGCGTGTTAATCATGAAGGGGCAGTGCTGCGCCGAGGTGCCCTGGACGCACGCCCGGTAGGCTCTGCCGTCTGCCCGCACGGATTGCCTGACGAGTGAAAGAACTTCCCTACGCATGGGTGCACAGCGAGACGACAGCGTCTGGATACGACGATTCCATCCGGCGCCCGAGAGTCGCGCCCGTCTGATCTGTCTGCCGCACGCCGGTGGTTCGGCGTCGTTCTTCTTCCCGATGTCCCAAACGCTTTCGTCGTCCGCGGATGTCCTGTGCGTGCAGTATCCGGGGCGTCAGGACCGGCGGCAGGACCCGCTGATCGAGAACATCGGTGAGTACGCGGACGCCATCGCCGCGGAGTTGAAGCCGTGGCTCGATCTCCCGGTCGTCTTCTTCGGGCACAGCATGGGCGCCGTTCTCGCGTTCGAGGTGACCCGTCGGCTGGAGGAGGCCGACGCGGAGTTCTCCGCGCTCGCCCTCTTCGCCTCGGGCCGCCGGGCGCCGTCCCGTTACCGCGATGAGAATGTGCACCGGCGCGATGACGACGGTGTCGTACGCGAGATGAAGCTGCTGAGCGGCACCGATTCGCGCGTCCTCGGAAATGAGGAGATTCTGCGCATGGCGATGCCGGCGATCCGCGGTGACTACAAGGCGATCGAGACCTACCGTTCCGCGCCCGGCGCCGCCGTCCGCTCGCCGATCACCGTGCTGACCGGCGACAACGACCCCAGGACCAGCCTCGAAGAGGCTCAGGCATGGCGGTCGCACACCACCGGCCCGTTCGACATCCGGGTGTTCCCCGGGGGGCACTTCTTCTTGGCCGGGCATCAAGGGCCGATTATGAGTCTCGTCGCGGAGAAGCTTTCGGGGCTGAGACCCTGACCCGGGCGCTTCAGCAACCTGGCCGACGCACTGGAAAATACCACTCGTCACGCTTGTTGCCCCCGGCGGTCCGTTGGGGGTATCAGGTGGCGTTCATCGGGGGATGAATTCTTTGCCTGCGAACCTCTTCGAATGGGAGAACCACCTCTCCGCCCTGCGTGAAATGCTGCGCGGCGCGACACAGGGCAGAGGTCGGCTGGCTCTGGTCAGCGGTGCGGTGGCCAGTGGGAAGACCACGCTGCTGAACACCTTTGCCGAACAAGCCATCGAAAGTGGCGCGTTGCTCCTGGAAGCGACCGGTTCAAGAGCCGAGAGAGATCTCCCGTTCGGGATTATCCGGAAGATTTTCGACAACGGCGCGATGCCCTCCGGTGTGCGATCCGAAGTGATCGCACTGCTTGACGGAAACGGGCTGGAAAGCACCGCCGCGGGACGCATGCACGTGATGTCCCAGATTTCCTCGGTACTGCTGCGGATGGTCGACGATCGCACTCTTGTCGTCCTCGTCGACGATGTGCACTGCGGCGACGATCAGTCCCTGCAATTCCTGCTCCACCTGGCCCGCCGGGTGCGTCAGGCGAAGGTTCTCATCGTCCTCACCGAATCCCCCCGACTTCGTCAGGAACAATTCACCTTCCACGCCGAACTGCTCCGCCAGCCCAACTGCGTCCGCATGCGGCTGCACATGCTCACCGAGTCGGGCGTCGCCGAGGCGCTGTCCGGCTCCCTGTCCGCCACCGTCGCCGCCCGCCTCGCCCCCGAGTGCCATCGTGTCTCCGGCGGCAACCCGATGCTGCTGCGTGCCCTGCTGGAGGACTGGCGGACCGTCGGTGAGCACGGCGAGGCCCAGCAGCGCCCCGCGCCCGGTGAGGCGTTCGCCCACGCCGTCCTCGGCTGTCTGCACCGCGGCGAGCCCGAGGTGCTGGAGGTCGCCCGCGGGGTCGCCGTCCTCGGCGACGCCCGCTCGCCGCGGCTGCTCGGCCAACTCCTCGACCTGAGCGTCAGCACGGTCCAGCAGGGCGTCCAGGACCTGCACCAGTGCGCCATCCTGGAACACAACGCCTTCCGCGACGAAGTGGCCCGGACCGCGGTGCTCGACGCGACCCCCGCGAACGCCCGTGACGCCCTGCACGTCCGCGCCGCCCGGCTGCTGCACGCCGACGGCGCCTCCGCCCTCGACGTCGCCCGCCAGCTGGTCTCCGCCCGGCAGGACGGCGAGCGCTGGACCGTCCCCGTCCTGCGCGAGGCCGCCGAATTCGCTCTGGTCGAAGAGGAGTTGGAGTTCGCGCTCCGCTGCCTCGAACAGGCCCACCACGCCTGCGGGTCCGGCCCCGAGCGCACCGCGCTCAAGGCCCGGCTGGTCAGCATCGCCTGGCGGATCGGCCCGGCCGCCGCCGAGAGCCATCTGCCGGAGCTCCTCGCGGACGCCGAGCGGGGCCGGCTCGCGCCGCGCGACGTCGCCCCGATCACCTCCTACCTCGTCTGGTCCGGGCGGCTGGACGCGGCGGCCGACGCCGTCGCCGCGCTGGCCCGCTCGGCCGGCACCGGCGACGACCCCGCGATGACCGCCGCCGTCTCCGCCTCCGCCCAGTGGCTGACGATGCTCAGCCCCCCGCTGCGCGACCGCCTCCCCACCGTCGGGACCGGCGTCACGGCGGCCACCGGAGCCCCCCGCGACCTGGCCTACCTGGCCTACGCCCACGCCGCCGCCACCATGTCCGCCGCGCTCACCGAGGGCCAGGCCGACCGGGCCGTCATCGAGGCCGAGCGGGTCCTGCAGCGCCACCACCTGAGCGACAGCACCCTCCAGCCGCTGGTCATCGCGCTGCTGGCGCTGGTCCTGGCCGGCCGGCTCGACCTCGCCCTGTCCTGGTGCGAGCGGCTGCTGGGCGAATGCTCCGCCCGCCGCGTCCCCACCTGGCAGGCGCTGCTGTCCGCCGTACGGGCCGAGATAGCGCTGCGCCAGGGCGATCTGCAGGTCGCCGCGCACCAGGCGCGCAGCGCGATGTCGCGGATCTCGGTCCAGGGCTGGGGCGTGGGCATCGGGCTGCTGCTGTCCACCCTGATCCAGGCCGAGACCGGGATGGGCCACTACGACGAGGCCATGGCGCTGCTCGAACAGCCCCTGCCCGACGAGCTCTTCCAGACCCTCCCCGGGCTGCTCTACCTGCGGGCCAGGGGCCGCTGCCATCTGGCCACCGGCCGCTACCACGCCGCGCTCGGCGACTTCACGGCCGCCGGTGAGCTGATGGAGGCATGGCGGATGGACATGCCCCTGCTGACCCCCTGGCGGGTGGACGCCGCCGAGACCTGGCTGGCCCTCGGCGACCCCAAGCGCGCCCGCGCGCTGGCCGAGGAGCAGCTACGGCTGGGCCCGGAGGACCCCCGGCTGCGCGGCGCCCTGCTGGTCGTCCTGGCCCGCACCGACGAGCTCAAGCGCCGGGTGCCCCGCCTCAAGGAGGCCGTCGAGATCCTGGAGGGCGGCGACGACCGCATCCAGCTGGCCATCGCCCTCGGTGAACTCGGCCGCGCCTACCGCTCGCTGGGCGACTTCAACCGGGGCCGGGTGTTCGTCCGCAAGGCGTGGCACGTGGCCAAGACCTGCGGCGCCGATCCGCTGTGCCGTGAACTGATGCCCCGCCACGCGGACGCCGGTGAGCTCGCGGCGGCCGCCGCCCAGCCGGGCCAGGGCGCCGAGCAGCAGCGCGACGTGGAGGCGCTGACCGAGGCGGAGGTGCGGATCGCGGTGCTGGCCGCGCACGGCAACACCAACCGGGAGATCGCCTCCAAGCTGTTCGTCACCGTCAGCACCGTGGAGCAGCACCTGACCCGCATCTACCGCAAGCTGAACGTCAAGCGCCGCCGTGACCTGCCCGCGAAGCTCTCGGACAGCAGCCTGACGGGGACGGTGTAGGGCGGGCAGGCCGCGGTCGTGAACCACGGCCGACGGGCCGGCCGCGGTCGTGAACCACGGCCGCGCTAGCTCAACAACCCGTGCTCCAGGGCCTTCATCACCGCGGCCGTGCGGTCGGAGACGCCGAGCTTCCGATACGAGCGCAGCAGATGCGTCTTGACCGTGGCCTCGCTGACGAACAGCTCGGCGCCGATCTCGGCGTTGGTCAGCCCCCGGCCGACCAGCCGCAGCACCTCGCGCTCACGGCCGGAGAGCGGGGACGGCTCGACCGTCCGGGAGCGGAAGAGCTTGCCCGCCAGGGACGGGGTGAGCACCGTCTCGCCACGTGCCGCGGTCTGCACCGCGTCGATCAGCTCCTGACGTGAACTGCCCTTCAGCAGATAGCCCGCGGCGCCCGCCTCCACCGCGCGCAGGATGTCGGAGTCGTCCTCGTACGTGGTCACGATGACCACCTTGCAGCCCGGCACCTGCCGCAGGATCTGCCCGGTGGCCTCGACCCCGTCCATCCCGCCCATGCGCAGATCCAGCAGGGTGATGTCCGGCCGCAGCGCGACCGCCTGGACCACCGCCTCCTCACCGGAACCGGCCTGCCCGACCACCGTGATCCCCTCGGCCGACTCCAGCATGGCGCTCAGCCCCTCCCGCACCACGGGATGGTCGTCGGCCAGCAAGACCCTGATGGGGCCGCTCGGATTGCCCGGCACACGCTCAGCCACTTACTGCCTCCCCGGTCAGCGCCGTCACCGGCACGCTCACCTCCACGGTGGTGCCCCGTCCGGGGCTGCTGGTGACGGACGCCACCCCGTCGATCTCCTCCACCCGGGCCTGCATCCCGCGCAGCCCGTAGCCTTCCTGGGTGCCGTCCGGGGTGAAACCCTCGCCGTCGTCACGGACCACCAGCCGGACGCCGCCCTGGTCGAAGAGCACGATCACATCCACCGTACGGGCCTGTTTGGCGTGTTTGCGCACATTGGCGATGGCCTCCTGCACCGTGCGCAGCAGCACCACGCTCACCGCCATCGGGAGCGACTTCTCCTCGCCCATCACCGAACACCGCACCTCCAGGCCGGTCTCGGCGATCAGCCCCTCGGCCTGTCGGTGCACCGCCTGGGAGAGCGAACCGCCGCGCAGCGCGGGCGGGGTGAGTGCGGCGACGAAGTCACGGGCCTCGGCGAGCGACTCCTTGGCCACCCGCCCGGCCAGCGACAGATGGTTCACCGCCTGGTCCGGGGCGTCGCGCACCTCCGACTCGGCCGCCTGCACCAGGCTGATGATGCTGGTCAGGCCCTGCGCCAGGGTGTCGTGGATCTCCCGGGCCAGCCGCTCGCGTTCGGCCGAGATGCCGGCCTCGTGGGAGAGCCGCGCCACCCGCTCCCGGCTGCGCCGCAACTCCTCGATGAGCTGCCCGCGCCCCTTGCTCTGCCGCACCACCCGCTTGATCCACAGCCCCAGCAGCATCGACAGCGCGATGCTCAGCAGCGAGATGGGCAGGACACCCAGGACGCTCAGCCCCAGGTCCTCACCGATGAACGCCACCACCAGCACGGGGCAGAGGTTGGCCACCGTGGCCAGCACCACCGCCGAGACCATCGGCAGGCTCATGATCAGCATCGGGATGACGGCGAACAGCGCGAACGCGCCGACGAGGTTGAACGCCGTGGTGATACAGAACAGCGTCACCAGACCCGCCGTGAACACCAGGTTCCGCGGGCCGTAGGTGTCCTCGATCATCAGCGTCCGGCCGACCGCCGCGTACCACGGCACGCACAGCGTCAGCGCGGCGATCGGGATGGAGTGACTGGCCTGGGAGCCACTGGAGAGGAAGAGCAGGATCGCGGTGACGAGATAGGAGACGGCGAAGAAGCCGTCCCACAGGCCGAACCAGCGGGTGCCGGACTCGGGACCGTAGTACGCCCCGGTCTGCGAGCCCTCCCCCGGAGAGTGATTGCGCACGGGCTCAGTACTACCACGCGTGTCCACCGTGTCCACCGGACGGTTGACAGCCGGAACCCACCGTTCAGTCGTCTCGCGGTGCCCGAACCGCTTCTAGCGTTGAGCCAGGTGGGACGGTAAGTCGTCACACCGCCTGCACATCACCCTTTTTGGCTTGGAGAACGTCCCGTATGCCACAGATGAGCCAGTTCATGTCCGCACTGATCGCCAGTGGCACGATCCTGATCATCATCCTGGCGACCGACATCGGCCGTCGCCGCATCACCACGATGCGGATGGTGCGCTCGGTCATCGCCGTGGCCATCGTCATCGCGATCTTCGTCGAGTCGTTCCCCACCAAGGGCAACGACCTCTCCCTGCAGCTCGTGGGTGTCGGCACCGGTGTCATCTGCGGTCTGATCGCCGGAGTGCTGCTGCCCGCCTACAAGGACGCCACGTCCGGTGACCTCTACACCATCGGTGGCATCGGCTACGCCCTGGTGTGGATCGTCCTCTCCAGCGGACGCATCCTCTTCGCCTACGGCGCCGAGCACTGGTTCACCATGGACCTGGTCAAGTTCTCCATCGACTACAAGATCAGCGGTCAGGACACCTACGCCAACGCCTTCGTGTTCATGTCGCTGGCCATGGTGCTGACCCGTACCGCCGTGCTGCTGGCCAAGATGCGCAAGCTGAAGGGCCAGGACGCCGCGAGCGCTCAGCTGCCGCAGCAGACCACCACCGGTGCGTCGGTCTGAACCGCCTGGTTTCATAGTCCACCAACCCCGCCGGGCCCGCCCCGGCACCCGTCAGACGCAAGAGCAGGGTGAAGCAGTGGAACGCCATGACAACCTGAGGCTCCGACCGCCTCGGCACCGGGTCGACCGCCGTGCGATCGGCTGGTGGACCGTGCAGTCCGCGGTCTTCGCCCTGCCTCTGCCGCTCGTCTTCGGGATCCTGTGGGCCTCCATCCCCCCCACACGTGAGTTCTTCATGTGGGCCACGCTGATCTCGCTGGTCCCCGGGCTGCTCTACATGGCCGTCATGCCGGCCTGGCGCTACCGGGTCCACCGCTGGGAGGCCACCAACGAGGCGGTCTACGCGGCCTCCGGCTGGCTCTGGCAGCAGTGGCGGGTCGTTCCGCTCTCCCGGGTCCAGACCGTGGACACCCTGCGCGGCCCGATCCAGCAGATGTTCGGGCTCTCCGGCGTCACCGTGACCACCGCCTCCGCCGCGGGCGCGGTGAAGATCAAGGGCATCGACCAGAAGATGGCGTCGGACCTGGTCGAGTACCTGGCCAAGTCCACCCAGGCCGTCCCGGGAGACGCCACATGACGTCGGACACCACCGTGCGGTCGCCCTCCCACGCGGCCGGCCAGGACTGGGGGCGGCTCAACAGCCGTCTGCTCCTGGTCAACCTGTCCATCCTGGCCGCACCGGTGGCCATGTTCCTGGCCAGCCTCGCGGTCACCGGCGGCGACACCAACCTCCAGGTCATCATCACCCTCGGCTCGCTGTTCGTGACCTTCCTGGTCATCAGCGGCATCGGGCTGATGCGCCTGTTCACCACCCGTTACCGGCTCACCGAGGACCGCTTCGAGCTCCACACCGGTCTGCTCTTCCGCAGCGAGCGCTCGGTCCCGATCGGCCGCATCCGCGGTGTCGACCTCACCGCCAACCCGGTCCACCGGATCTTCGGCCTCACCACGCTGCGGATCGACAGCGGGGACCAGAGCGACGCCGCCGCGCGCAGGCTCGCCCTCGACGGCATCACCAAGGCCGAGGCCCTGGAGCTGCGCGGCCGGATCATCGCCCTGCGCGACGCCGGCCGGGCCCGGCCGGTGGACAGCGACGGTGTGCTCAGCCGGCTGGACTGGTCCTGGCTGCGCTACGGCCCGCTGACCCTCTGGGGCGTGGGCGGCGTCTTCATCGCCGCGGCCAGTGCCTACCGCACCCTGAGCGAGCTCCAGGTCAACCCGCTCGACCTCGGCATCATCAAGGACCTCGAGAACCGGTTTGGCACCATTCCGCTCTGGTACGGAGCCCTGCTGGCCGCCGTCCTCATCGTCGTCCTCGGCATGATCGGCTCCACCGCCACCTTCATCGAGAACTGGGCGGGCTACGAACTGCGCCGCGAGGACGGCGGAATCCTCCGCATCCGCCGCGGACTGCTGGCCACCCGCTCCGTGAGCATCGAGGAACGCCATCTGCGCGGCCTCGAACTCGTCGAGCCCATCCCGCTGCGCTGGGCCAAGGGCGCCAAGCTCAACGCCGTCGCCAGCGGTCTGGGCAACCAGGAGGACAACCGCAGGCGCCGGGCCCTGACCCCGCCCACTCCGCGCGGCGAGGCCCTGCGGGTCGCCGCCGAGGCGCTGCCGACCGGCCCCGGTCTGATCGAGCGCAAGGGTCTGCTCCCGCACCCCAGGGAGGCCCTGCGGCGCCGGATCAACCGCGCCCTCATCTGGTCGGTCCTGATCGCGGCCGTCCCGGTGGGCCTGGGCCTGTGGCTCGGCTCCTGGCTCGTCATCACCGGCGTGATCACCGGTGTGGTGCTGGTGCCGGTCCTGGTGGCGTTCGCCTTCAACGCTTACCACAGCCTCGGCCACCTCCTGCGCGGTCGCTTCCTGGTGATGTGCTCCGGGGCGTTCGCCCGCCGCACCGTCGCCCATCAGCGTGAGGCGATCATCGGCTGGAAGTTCTCCCGGACTCCGTTCCAGCGCCGGGTCGGGCTGATCACCCTCGGCGCCACCACCGCCGCCGGTGAAGGCGTCTACCACGTGTACGACCTGACCGAAGGCCAGGGAATCGCCCTCGCGGAGACCGCGGTACCCGGGCTGCTCGCTCCGTTCATCGAGAGAGCCCCCGACCGCGGCTGACACCACCCCAAGACCAACTGGCGATCCCCCGAGAGGTGGAGGGGCGGACCGAAAGGCCGCCCCTCCACCTCTGAACCCCTCCGCCTCCGAAAAACTGAATACTGGGCGCATTATTTGCTCGAGATCCTTGTCGTCACCGGAATTCTCATGCACTCTGGTGAATTAAGCGTGGCCATTGCGCGATGCCCCGCGGATACGGGACCCCAAAGGGATGATAGGGGTCCATAGGGGGTTTGAAGGGGTTTCTAGCCGCCCTGCCCTGTGTAAAGCTGACGTACGGTCTTGGTGTTATGTCTGCGAGGGTAATGGGGCGCGCGATGGTGAGTGAGTCCGTGGATTTCACGCCCGAGCACACCGAAATGGGGGGCACGAGCCCCCAGGGAACGTCCCCGTGGCGGGACCGGCTCGCCCAGATTCCCGAGGCCGAGCGCGCCGAGGCCCTCACCGCCTGGGTCGGCGAGATCGTCGAGCAGGCCCTCAAGGACAAGGCGCCGGATGTCCTCGACCCCGAGCGCCCCTTCCTCGACCTGGGCTTCGACTCCCTCGCCACCGTTGATCTGCACGCCCGGCTGACCGCCGCCACCGGACTGCGACTGCCGGTCACCCTCGCCTTCGACCACCCCACCCCCGCCGACCTCGCCCGCCATGTGCGCGCCGAACTGCTGGGGGAGAACGACGGTCCCGACGCGTCCCCGGCCGACGCCACAATGGGTCCGATCGCCGCCGACGAGCCCATCGCCATTGTCGGAATGAGCTGCCGATTCCCCGGTTCGGTCGGCTCTCCCGAAGAACTGTGGGAAATCGTCGCGGGCGGAAAAGACGTCATCTCCGAATTCCCGGTGACCCGGGGCTGGGATCTCGCCGGGCTTTACGACCCCGACCCGGACAAGGCAGGCAGCAGCTATACCCGCGAAGGCGGATTCCTGCACGACGCCGATGAGTTCGATCCGGCGTTCTTCGGTATTTCGCCGCGCGAGGCCCTCGCGATGGACCCGCAGCAGCGGCTGCTGATGGAGACCTCCTGGGAGGTCTTCGAACGCGCCGGTATCGACCCCGCGACCCTCCGGGGCGGCCGGGCCGGTGTGTTCGTCGGCGCCGAGACCCAGGACTACGGCCCCCGGCTGCACGAGGCCGAGCAGGGCTTCGAGGGCTATCTGGTCACCGGCAACGCCGCCAGCGTCGCCTCCGGCCGGATCGCCTACACCTTCGGCTTCGAAGGCCCCACCGTCACCGTCGACACCGCGTGCTCCTCCTCCCTGGTCGCGCTCCACCTGGCCGTCCAGGCGCTGCGCGCGGGCGAGTGCACGATGGCGCTCGCCGGTGGCGCGGCCGTCATGGCCAACCCCGGTTCGTTCATCGCCTTCAGCCGCCAGCGCGGCCTCGCCGCCGACGGACGCTGCAAGCCGTTCGCCGCCGCCGCCGACGGCACCGCCTGGGGCGAGGGCGTCGGCATGCTGCTCGTCGAACGGCTCTCGGACGCCCAGAAGAACGGCCACCGGGTCCTCGCCGTCGTCCGCGGCACCGCCATCAACCAGGACGGCGCCAGCAACGGCCTCACCGCCCCCAGCGGCCCCGCCCAGCAGCGCGTCATCCGCCAGGCCCTCGCCAACGCCGGACTCTCGTCCGGTGACGTCGACGTCGTGGAGGCCCACGGCACCGGTACGACGCTGGGCGACCCCATCGAGGCCCAGGCGCTGCTCGCCACCTACGGCCAGGAGCGCGCGGCGGACCGGCCGCTGTGGCTCGGCTCGCTCAAGTCCAACATCGGCCACACCCAGTCCGCGGCCGGTGTCGGCGGCATCATCAAGATGGTCATGGCGATGCGCCACGGCGTCCTGCCGCGCTCCCTGCACATCGACGAGCCGACCCCGCATGTCGACTGGACCGCCGGTGACATCGAGCTGCTGACCGAGGCGCGGGCATGGCCGGAGAACGACCGCCCGCGCCGCGCGGCCGTCTCCTCGTTCGGCATGAGCGGCACCAACGCCCACGCCATCATCGAACAGCCGCCGGCCGACGGCGAGGAGCGAAGCGAGGCCGAGGCCCCCGACGGCCAGGGCTCCGCGGAACCCGCCGTCCTGCCCTGGACCCTGTCCGCGAAGACCACCGACGCCCTCCGCGGCCAGGCCGAGCGGCTGCACACGCTGCTGGAGGCCGACCCCGGGCTCGCCCTCACCGACATCGGCCACTCCCTGGCCACCACCCGCGCCACCTTCGAACAGCGCGCCGTGCTCCTGGCCGGCGACCGCGACGGCTTCCTCTCCGCCCTGCGCACCCTCGCCGAGGACGGCGACGGACCGACCGTCGTCCGCGGCGCCCCCGTCGCCGGAAAGCTCGCCCTGCTCTTCACCGGACAGGGCAGCCAGCGCCTCGACATGGGCCGCGAGCTCTACGACGCCTACCCCGTCTTCGCCGAAGCCCTCGACGACGCCTGCTGGTACCTCGAGGAGCAGCTCGAACACCCGCTGCTCGACGTGCTCTTCGCCGAGGAGGGCAGCCCCGAGGCCGCCCTCCTGGACCGCACCGACTACACCCAGCCCGCCCTGTTCGCCGTCGAGGTCGCGCTCTACCGCCTCGTCGAATCCTGGGGACTGCGCCCCGAACTGCTCGCCGGACACTCCATCGGCGAACTCGCGGCCGCCCATGTGGCGGGTGTGCTGTCCCTGGAGGACGCCGCCGCGCTGGTGGCGGCGCGTGGGCGGTTGATGCAGGAGCTTCCGGCCGGTGGCGCGATGATCGCGGTGCAGGCGTCGGAGGACGAGGTGCTGCCGCTGCTCGCCGGACGCGAGGACCGGATCGGCATCGCCGCCGTCAACGGCCCCCGCTCCGTCGTCGTCTCGGGCGAGGAGAACGCGGCGCTGGAGATCGCGGCGTCCTTCGAGGAGTGGGGCCGCAAGACCAAGCGGCTCACCGTGAGCCACGCGTTCCACTCCCCGCTGATGGAGGGCATGCTCGCCGAATTCCGGCGCGTCGCCCAGGTGCTGGAGTACGCACCGCCGCGCATCCCCGTGGTCTCCACCGTCACCGGGCGCGTCGCCACCGCCGAGGAGCTGTGCTCGCCCGAGTACTGGGTGCGCCATGTCCGGGAGGCCGTCCGCTTCCTGGACGGTGTGCGGACGCTGGCCGACAAGGGCGCCACCACCTTCCTGGAGTTCGGCCCCGACGCCGTGCTCACCGCCATGGCCCAGGACTGCCTGCCCGACGCCGACGGCACCGCCTACGCCGCGACGCTGCGCGGCGGGCGCCCCGAGGCCGAAACCCTGACCGGGGCCGTGGCGCTGGCGTACGTCCGGGGCAAGAAGGCCGACTGGGCCGCCCCGTACGCCACCACCGGCGCCCGCACGATCGACCTGCCCACCTACGCCTTCCAGCGCCAGCGGTACTGGCTCAACGCCCCGGCCCCGGCCCTGCCGGGATCGGCGGAGGCTGCCGCGTCGGGTTCGGCGGTCGATGGGCGGTTCTGGGATGTGGTGGAGCGCGGGGATGTGGCCGCGTTGGCGGCGGAGCTGGCGGTGGATCCGGGGGTTTCGCTGGGTGAGGTGCTGCCTGCGTTGTCGTCGTGGCGGCGGCAGGAGTCGGTGCGTTCTGCGGTGGATGGGTGGCGTTACCGGGTGGTGTGGAAGCCGGTGACGGAGCGGTCTTCGGTTGGGGTGTCGGGTGGCTGCTGGGTGGTTGTGGTCCCGGTGGAGGGGGCCGGGGGTGTGTGGGCCACGGGTGTGGTGCGGATGCTGGCCGGGCGTGGTGTGGATGTGCGTGTGGTCGAGTCGGTTGCGGCGGACCGGGCCGGGATGGCGGATGAGCTGCGTACGGCGGTCGTGGGCGGTTCGGTGACGGGTGTGGTGTCGCTTCTGGCGGTGGGCGAGGGTGCGGGTGCGGTCGACGATGAGGCGGGTCTGCTGCGGACGGCCGCGTTGGTGCAGGCGTTGGGTGATGCGGGTGTGGGTGCGGCGCCGTTGTGGGTGGCGACGCGGGGTGCGGTGTCGGTGGGGCGTTCGGATGGTGTGGTGAGCCCGGGCCAGGCGCTGGTGTGGGGGCTTGGCCGGGTGGCGGCGTTGGAGCTGCCGGAGCGCTGGGGTGGTCTGGTCGATCTGCCGGAGTCGGTGGATGAGCGGGTGCTGGGGCGGCTGGCGGGTGTGCTGGCCGGGGCCGGTGGCGAGGATCAGGTCGCGGTGCGCGGCTCGGGTGTCTTCGGACGCCGGCTGGTGCGGGCGGCCGCGGCGGGGTCGGCAACGGGTTCGGCCTCCGAGGGCTCGTGGTCGCCGGGTGCTGGGTCGGTGCTGGTCACGGGCGGTACAGGCGCGTTGGGTGCGCGGCTGGCCCGCTGGCTGGTGGCGAACGGTGCCGAGCATGTGGTGCTCACCAGTCGCCGGGGGCTGGAGGCTCCGGGCGCGGTGGAGCTGCGGGATGAGCTGGCGGCGTCGGGTGCTCGGGTGACCGTTGCCGCGTGTGATGTGGCGGACCGGGACGCGCTCGCGGAACTGCTGGCCGGGCTGCCGGAGGAGCTTCCGCTGACCGCCGTCGTCCACGCGGCCGGTGTGCTCGACGACGGCGTACTGGACTCGCTCACGCCCGAGCGGTTCGCCTCGGTGCTCCGGGCGAAGGTCAACGCCGCGCGCCATCTGGACGAGCTGACGCGCGACCTGGACCTTTCGGCGTTTGTGCTCTTCTCCTCGATCACCGGGTCGGTGGGCGCCGCCGGGCAGGGCAACTACGCGGCGGCCAACGCCTACTTGGACGCGCTGGCCGAGCGGCGCCGCGCCCAGGGCTTGCCCGCCACCTCGATCGCCTGGGGCCCGTGGGCCGAGGGCGGCATGGCGGGTGACGACGCCATGGAGCGGCGGATGCGCCGCGAGGGCATGCCACCGATGGCGCCCGAATCCGCCGTCGCCGCCCTGCGGCAGGCGCTGGAGCTCGATGACACCGCCGTGACGGTCGCGGACATCGACTGGGAGAACTTCGCCCGCACTCTGACCGCCGTACGGCCGAGCCCGCTGATCGCCGAGCTGGCGGCGGCGGAGGCCGGGCCGCGCGCCGCGACCGGCGCCGACACCGGACAGGTCGTCACCGATGCCGACTCCGCCACCCCGCTCGGCGAGCGCCTGCGCGGCCTTTCGAGGGCCGAACAGGATCGTGCGCTGCTGGAGTTGGTGCGGGCGCAGGTCGCGTCGGTGCTGGGGCATGGTGGGGCCGAGGCGGTCGAGGCCGGACGTGCCTTCAAGGAGCTGGGCTTCGACTCGCTGGCCGCGATCGAGCTGCGCAACCGGCTGAACGCGGCGACCGGCCTGCGGCTGGCCGCCACGCTCATCTACGACTACCCGAACGCCACCGCTCTCGCGGACCATCTGCGGACGGAGTTGCTGGGCGTGGACGCCGCTGCGGGCGGCGATGTGGCCGCGCCGGCGGTCGCGGTGGCCGACGATCCGATCGCGATCGTGGCGATGAGCTGCCGTTTCCCGGGTGGGGTGCGGTCGCCCGAGGAGCTGTGGGAGCTTCTGGCGGCGGGTGGCGACGCCATCGCGGAGTTCCCGTCGGACCGTGGCTGGGATCTGGCGGGGCTGTACGACCCGGACCCGGACCGTCAGGGGACGTCGTACGCGCGTGAGGGTGGTTTCCTCTACGACGCCGGGGACTTCGATGCCTCGTTCTTCGGGATCTCGCCGCGTGAGGCGCTGGCGATGGACCCGCAGCAGCGGTTGCTGCTGGAGACGTCGTGGGAGGCGTTCGAGCGCGCGGGCATCGACCCGGGTGCGCTGCGCGGTCAGCAGATCGGCGTCTTCGCCGGGACCAACGGCCAGGACTATCTGTCGCTGCTGATGCAGGCGCCCGAGGGTCTGGAGGGCCATCTGGGCACGGGCAACGCGGCGAGCGTGGTGTCCGGCCGGGTGGCGTACACCTTCGGTCTGGAGGGCCCGGCGGTGACGGTGGACACGGCGTGTTCGTCGTCGCTGGTGGCTCTGCACATGGCGGTTCAGGCGCTGCGCGGCGGCGAGTGCACGATGGCGCTCGCCGGTGGCGTCACGGTGATGTCCACGCCGGAGGCGTTCGTGGACTTCAGCCGTCAGCGCGGGCTGGCGGAGGACGGCCGGATCAAGGCGTTCGCGGCCGGGGCCGATGGCACCGGCTGGGGCGAGGGCGTCGGCATGCTGCTGGTCGAGCGGCTGTCGGATGCGCGGCGCAATGGCCATCCGGTGCTTGCGGTGGTGCGGGGCTCGGCGATCAACCAGGATGGTGCGTCGAACGGTCTGACGGCGCCGAACGGTCCGTCTCAGCAGCGTGTCATCCGGCAGGCGCTGACCAGCGCCGGGCTGTCGGCCGGCGATGTGGATGTGGTCGAGGCGCACGGTACGGGGACGACGCTGGGTGATCCGATCGAGGCGCAGGCGCTGTTGGCCACGTACGGTCAGGAGCGGGCTGGGGGCCGGCCGTTGTGGCTGGGCTCGATCAAGTCCAACATCGGTCATACGCAGGCGGCGGCCGGTGTCGCGGGCATCATCAAGATGGTGCTGGCGATGCGGCACGGGGTGTTGCCGCAGACGCTGCATGTGGACGCGCCGTCGCCGCATGTGGATTGGTCGGCGGGGGCCGTCTCGCTGCTGACGGAGCAGGTTGAGTGGCCGGAGACCGGTCGTCCGCGCCGCGCGGGCGTGTCGTCCTTCGGGCTCAGTGGCACCAACGCGCACACCATCATCGAGCAGGCCCCGGACCTTCCGGCTGCGGTCGTGGAGCCCGCGCCGCGTGATCTGCCCGTGCTGCCGTGGCTGCTGTCGGCGAAAGACGGACAGGCGCTGCACGCCCAGGCAGCACAGCTGGCCACCCATCTCCGCACCCACCCCGAACTGAGCCCGACCGACCTCGCCTTCTCGCTCGCCACCAGCCGCACCGCGCTGGAACAGCGCGCGGCGCTCATCACCACCGACCGCGAGACGTTCCTCGCGGGCCTGGACGCCGTGGCTCGGGGTGAGTCTGCCTCGGGTGTGGTCGAGGGGGCGGTTGCCGAGGGCAAGGTGGCGTTCCTGTTCACGGGGCAGGGCAGCCAGCGGCTGGGCATGGGCCGTGAGTTGTATGACGCCTATCCGGTGTTCGCGGATGCGCTGGATGAGGTGTGTGCGCATCTGGATCTGCATTTGGAGCGGCCGCTGCGGGAGGTTCTCTTCGGGGATGACGCGGCCGTACTGGACCAGACGGGGTTCACGCAGCCTGCGTTGTTCGCGGTTGAGGTGGCGCTGTTCCGGCTGGTCGAGGCGTGGGGTCTTACGCCGGACTTCCTGTCCGGGCATTCGATTGGTGAGCTGGCCGCCGCCCATGTGGCGGGTGTGCTGTCCCTGGAGGACGCCGCCGCGCTGGTGGCGGCGCGTGGGCGGTTGATGCAGGAGCTTCCGGCCGGTGGCGCGATGATCGCGGTGCAGGCGTCGGAGGACGAGGTCTCACCGCTGCTGACCGAACGGGTCAGCATTGCCGCGCTCAACGGGCCGACGTCGGTCGTGATCGCGGGTGACGAGGACGCGGCGCTGGAGATCGCCGCGTCGTTCGAGGCGCAGGGTCGGAAAACGAAGCGGCTCACGGTCAGCCATGCGTTCCACTCGCCGCGTATGGACGGGATGCTGGAGGCGTTCCGTGAGGTCGCGGAGGGGCTGTCGTACGAGGCCCCGCGCATTCCGATCGTGTCGAATCTGACCGGGACCGTGGTCTCCGCCGAGGAGATCACGACGGCCGACTTCTGGGTGCGCCACGTCCGTCAGGCCGTTCGCTTCCTCGATGGCGTGCGGACGTTGGAAGCGGAGGGTGTGACGACCTTCGTCGAACTCGGCCCCGACGGTGTCCTCTCCGCGATGGCGCAGGAGTGTGTGACCGGCGGCGAAGCCGCGTTCGCCGCCGTGCTGCGGAAGGGACGTGCGGAGGCCGAGTCGGTGACCGCCGCCCTCGCCCTGCTGCACGTCCGGGGCCAGTCCCTGGACTGGGGTGGCTACTTCGCGGGCACCGGTGCCCGGCGGGTCGAGCTGCCGACGTACGCCTTCCAGCGCACGCGGTACTGGTGGGAGGAGGCCCCGGCGGCGGAGGTCGCCGCGTCGGGCAGTGCCGTCGATGGGCGGTTCTGGGATGTGGTGGAGCGCGGGGATGTGGCCGCGTTGGCGGCGGAGCTGGCGGTGGATCCGGGGGTTTCGCTGGGTGAGGTGCTGCCTGCGTTGTCGTCGTGGCGGCGGCAGGAGTCGGTGCGTTCTGCGGTGGATGGGTGGCGTTACCGGGTGGTGTGGAAGCCGGTGACGGAGCGGTCTTCGGTTGGGGTGTCGGGTGGCTGCTGGGTGGTTGTGGTCCCGGTGGAGGGGGCCGGGGGTGTGTGGGCCACGGGTGTGGTGCGGATGCTGGCCGGGCGTGGTGTGGATGTGCGTGTGGTCGAGTCGGTTGCGGCGGACCGGGCCGGGATGGCGGATGAGCTGCGTACGGCGGTCGTGGGCGGTTCGGTGGCGGGGGTGTTCTCCCTGCTGGCGGCGGTCGACGGTGAGGCGGGTCTGCTGCGGACGGCCGCGTTGGTGCAGGCGTTGGGTGATGCGGGTGTGGGTGTGGCGCCGTTGTGGGTGGCGACGCGGGGTGCGGTGTCGGTGGGGCGTTCGGATGGTGTGGTGAGCCCGGGCCAGGCGCTGGTGTGGGGGCTTGGCCGGGTGGTGGCGTTGGAGCTGCCGGAGCGCTGGGGTGGTCTGGTCGACCTTCCCGAGACGGCCGACGAGCGTGCGCTGGGGCGGCTGGCGGGTGTGCTGGCCGGGGCCGGTGGCGAGGATCAGGTCGCGGTGCGCGGCTCGGGTGTCTTCGGACGCCGGCTGACCGAGGCTTCCGGCACCCGGATGTCGGACGACGAGGGCTGGCGGCCCTCGGGTTCGGTGTTGGTGACCGGCGGTACGGGTGCGCTGGGTGCGCGGCTGGCCCGCTGGCTGGTGGCGAACGGTGCCGAGCATGTGGTGCTCACCAGTCGCCGGGGGCTCAACGCCCCGGGCGCGATGGGGCTGCGGGATGAGCTGGCGGCGTCGGGTGCTCGGGTGACCGTTGCCGCGTGTGATGTGGCGGACCGGGACGCGCTCGCGGAACTGCTGGCGTCCATACCGGCCGAGTTCCCGCTGACCGCCGTCGTGCACGCGGCCGGTGTGCTGGACGACGGCCTTGTGGACACGCTGGACGCCGAGCGCCTGGAGCGCGTGGTGCGCGCCAAGGCCACCTCCGCGCAGAACCTCCATGAGCTGACGCGCGACCTGGACCTTTCGGCGTTCGTCCTCTTCTCCTCGTTCGCCGGGTCGGTGGGTGCCGCCGGGCAGGGCAACTACGCGGCGGCCAACGCCTACTTGGACGCGCTGGCCGAGCTGCGCCGCGCCCAGGGCTTGCCCGCCACCTCGATCGCCTGGGGCCCGTGGGCCGAGGGCGGCATGGCCGCCGACGAGGCGCTGGAGCGGCGGATGCGCCGCGACGGCGTGCCGCCCATGGCGCCCGAGTCGGCGCTCACCGCGCTGCGGCAGGCGCTGGACCTCGATGACACCGCCGTGACGGTCGCGGACATCGACTGGGACCGGTTCCTGGCCGAGTTCACCGCCGTACGGCCGAGTGCGCTGTTCGGCGAGGTACGGGCCGCGCGTCCGGCGCCCGTCGAGGGCGCGCCGCGCCCGGCCGCCACCGCCGGGACCGGCACCCTGGCGGAGCGGCTGTCCGGCCTGACGGACAACGAGCGCGCACAGACGCTGCTGGAGCTGGTGCGGACGCAGGTCGCGTCGGTGCTGGGGCACGGTGGGGCCGAGGCGGTCGAGGCCGGACGTGCCTTCAAGGAGCTGGGCTTCGACTCGCTCACCGCCGTCGAACTCCGCAACCGGCTGAACGCGGCGACCGCCCTCCGGCTGCCCGCCACGCTCATCTACGACTACCCGAACGCCACCGCCCTCGCCGACCACCTCCGCACGGAGTTGCTGGGCGCGGACGCCGCGGTGGCCGGTGGCGTGGCCGCGCCGGCGGTCGCGGTGGCCGACGATCCGATCGCGATCGTGGCGATGAGCTGCCGTTTCCCGGGTGGGGTGCGGTCGCCCGAGGAGCTGTGGGAGCTTCTGGCGGCGGGTGGCGACGCCATCGCGGAGTTCCCGTCGGACCGTGGCTGGGATCTGGCGGGGCTGTACGACCCGGACCCGGACCGTCAGGGGACGTCGTACGCGCGTGAGGGTGGTTTCCTCTACGACGCCGGGGACTTCGATGCCTCGTTCTTCGGGATCTCGCCGCGTGAGGCGCTGGCGATGGACCCGCAGCAGCGGTTGCTGCTGGAGACCTCGTGGGAGGCGTTCGAGCGCGCGGGCATCGACCCGGGTGCGCTGCGCGGTCAGCAGATCGGCGTCTTCGCCGGGACCAACGGCCAGGACTATCTGTCGCTGCTGATGCAGGCGCCCGAGGGCCTGGAGGGCCATCTGGGCACGGGCAACGCGGCGAGCGTGGTGTCCGGCCGGGTGGCGTACACCTTCGGTCTGGAGGGCCCGGCCGTCACGGTCGACACGGCCTGCTCGTCGTCGCTGGTGGCGCTGCATCTGGCGGTGCAGGCGCTGCGGCAGGGCGAGTGCACGATGGCGCTCGCGGGCGGCGTCACGGTGATGTCCACCCCCGAGAACTTCATCGACTTCAGCCGTCAGCGCGGGCTGGCGGAGGACGGCCGGATCAAGGCGTTCGCGGCCGGGGCCGATGGCACCGGCTGGGGCGAGGGCGTCGGCATGCTGCTCGTGGAGCGGCTGTCGGATGCGCGGCGCAATGGCCATCTGGTGCTTGCGGTGGTGCGGGGCTCGGCGATCAACCAGGATGGTGCGTCGAACGGTCTGACGGCGCCGAACGGTCCGTCTCAGCAGCGTGTCATCCGGCAGGCGCTGACCAGCGCCGGGCTGTCGGCGGGCGATGTGGATGTGGTCGAGGCGCACGGTACGGGGACGACGCTGGGTGATCCGATCGAGGCGCAGGCGCTGTTGGCCACGTACGGTCAGGAGCGGGCTGGGGGCCGGCCGTTGTGGCTGGGCTCGATCAAGTCCAACATCGGTCATACGCAGGCGGCGGCCGGTGTCGCGGGCATCATCAAGATGGTGCTGGCGATGCGGCACGGGGTGTTGCCGCAGACGCTGCATGTGGACGCGCCGTCGCCGCATGTGGATTGGTCGGCGGGGGCCGTCTCGCTGCTGACGGAGCAGGTTGAGTGGCCGGAGACCGGTCGTCCGCGCCGTGCGGGTATCTCCTCGTTCGGCATCAGTGGCACCAACGCGCACACCATCATCGAGCAGGCCCCGGACCCGGTCCCGGCGCTTCCGGCCGCCCCGGCCGAGACGCCCGAGCGGAACGGCCTCGATGGCCTCCTGCCGTTCGTCCTGTCGGCCAAGAACGCCGAGGCGCTGCGGGAGCAGGCCGCGCGGCTGCACACCTACCTCGCGTCGCGGCCGGAGTCGGCGCCGCTCGACGTCGCCCACGCCCTGGCCGTCGGCCGCGCCGCCCTGGAGCGGCGTGCGGTGCTGACCGTCGGCGACCGGGACGAGCTGCTGCGGTCGCTCGACGCCGTGGCTCGGGGTGAGTCTGCCTCGGGTGTGGTCGAGGGGGTGGTTGCCGAGGGCAGGGTGGCGTTCCTGTTCACGGGGCAGGGCAGCCAGCGGCTGGGCATGGGCCGTGAGTTGTATGACGCCTATCCGATGTTCGCGGATGCGCTGGATGAGGTGTGCGCGCATCTGGATCTGCATCTGGAGCGGCCGCTGCGCGAGGTTCTCTTCGGGGATGACGCGGCCGTACTGGACCAGACGGGGTTCACGCAGCCTGCGTTGTTCGCGGTTGAGGTGGCGCTGTTCCGGCTGGTCGAGGCGTGGGGTCTGACGCCGGACTTCCTGTCCGGGCATTCGATTGGTGAGCTGGCCGCCGCCCATGTGGCGGGTGTGCTCTCGCTCGCGGACGCCGCCGCGCTGGTGGCGGCGCGTGGGCGGTTGATGCAGGAGCTTCCGGCCGGTGGCGCGATGATCGCGGTGCAGGCGTCGGAGGACGAGGTGCTGCCGCTGCTGACCGAACGGGTCAGCATTGCCGCGCTGAACGGGCCGACGTCGGTCGTGGTCGCGGGCGACGAGGACGCGGCGCTGGAGATCGCCGCGTCGTTCGAGGCGCAGGGTCGGAAAACGAAGCGGCTCACGGTCAGCCACGCGTTCCACTCGCCGCGTATGGACGGGATGCTGGAGGCGTTCCGTGAGGTCGCGGAGGGGCTGTCGTACGAGGCCCCGCGCATTCCGATCGTCTCCAACCTCACCGGTTCCGTCGTCTCCGCTGAGGAGATCACCAGCCCCGACTTCTGGGTGCGCCACGTCCGTCAGGCCGTCCGCTTCCTCGACGGCGTCCGCACCTTGGAAGCCCAGGGTGTGACCACCTTCGTCGAACTCGGCCCCGACGGCGTGCTCTCCGCGATGGCGCAGGAGTGTGTGACCGGCGAGGACACCGCGTTCGCCGCCGCGCTGCGCAAGGACCGCCCGGAGGCCGAGGCGCTGCTCTCGGCCGTCGCGCGGGCGCATGTCCGTGGGGTGACGCCGGACTGGACGGCCCTCTTCGCCGGTGCGGGCGTCGCCCCCGTGGACCCGGCCGAGCTTCCCACCTACGCCTTCCAGCGCCAGCGCTACTGGCCCAGCGCCGCCGCCCTCGCGGCGGGCGACCCCGAGTCGATCGGGCTGGGCGACATCGACCATCCGCTCCTCGGCGCCGCCGTCGCGCTCGCCGACGCCGATGGACTCCTGCTCACGGGTGTGCTCTCCACCCGTACGCATCCCTGGCTGGCCGACCACGCGGTCATGGGCACCGTGCTGCTGCCCGGTACGGCCTTCGTCGAGCTGGCCGGCGCCGCAGGCGCCCAGGTCGGCTGCGAGCGGCTGGATGAACTGACCCTGGAAGCCCCGCTCGTGCTGCCCGAGCACACCGGGGTGCGGGTGCAGCTCGTGGTGGACGGGCCGGATGAGTCCGGCCGCCGTTCCTTCAGCCTGCATTCGCGTCGGCAGGACGCGCTCGGGACCGAGCCGTGGACGCGCCACGCCACCGGTGTGCTCGCACCCGGTGCCCGGATCCCCGCGTCCGGCGAGACCGATGAGCTGGCCGTATGGCCACCGCATGGCGCGACGCCGATCGCGGTCGAGGGGCTGTACGAGGAGCTGGCCGGGGCGGGTCTCGGCTACGGGCCGGTGTTCCAGGGGCTCAAGGGCGCCTGGCGGCTCGGCGAGAACCTCTACGCGGAGGTGGGCTTCCCCGAGGGCTCGCCGCTGACGTCGGGCGCCGAGGCCGAGCGGTTCGGGCTGCACCCGGCTCTGCTGGACGCCGCGCTGCACGTCATCGGCCTCGACAGCGCCGACCGTGAGGCGGCGCTGGCCGAGGGCGCGCTGCTGCCGTTCGCCTGGAACGGCGTGCAGCTGCACGCGGCCGGGGCCGGTGCGCTCCGGGTGCGGCTGTCCGAGCGGCCGTCGAACGCGGTCTCGCTGCTGGTGGCAGACGGTACGGGCCGTCCGGTGGCCACGGTCGAGTCCGTGGCGCTGCGGGCCGCCTCCGCCGACCAGGTCCGCGCGGCGCGCGGTGGGCTGCACGAGTCGCTGTTCCGGCTGGACTGGACGGCGGTTCCGGCGCCCGCGACCGGCGCGGCCACGGGCGACTGGGCGGTGCTCGGCGCCGACGCCGATCAACTGGTCGCGCTGGAGGGCGCGTTCGGGCCGGGAATCCGGCTCGCCGCGTACCGGGATCTGTCGGTGCTGCGGACGGCGGTGGACGCCGGGGCGCCCGCGCCCGACACCGTCCTGCTGGCCGGTGCCGGTGCTGGTCTCGGTGCCGGTGTTGGCGCCGACGCGGCGGCCGTGTACGACGCCACGCAGGCCACCCTCGCCCTGCTGCAGGAGTGGCTGGCCGATGAGCGGTTCGCCGCGTCGCGCCTGGTGCTGCTGACCCGGGGCGTGGTGGAGACCGAGCCGGGGGCGGGCGTGGCGGATCTGCCGTACGCCGCCGTGCGCGGTCTGTTCCGCTCCGCGCAGTCGGAGAACCCCGGCCGTCTGGTGCTGCTGGATGTGGACGGCGAGGAGGGCTCGTACCGTACGGTGCCCGCCGCGCTCGGCGTGGACGAGGCGGAGCTGGCGCTGCGCGCGGGCGTGGCGCTCGCGCCCCGGCTGGCCCGGGTGCCGGTCACCGAGAACACCGCTGACACCGACGCGGATACCGTCACCGCCCCGTCGTACGACCCCAACGGCACCGTACTGATCACCGGCGCCGGCGGCACCCTCGGCGGCCTCTTCGCCCGCCACCTGGTCTCCGCCCACGGCGTACGGCGACTCCTGCTGGTCAGCCGCCGTGGCGCCGACGCCGACGGCGCCCAGGAGCTGGCCGCCGATCTCACGGCGGCCGGTGCCACCGTGACCTGGGCGGCCTGCGATGTGGCCGACCGCGACGCGCTCGCCGCGACCCTGGCCGCCATCCCGGCCGAGCATCCGCTGACCGCCGTGGTGCACACGGCGGGCGTCCTGGACGACGGCATCCTCGGCTCGCTGACGCCCGAGCGGGTGGCCCGGGTGCTGCGTCCCAAGGTGGACGCGGCGCTCAACCTGCACGAGCTGACCCGCGGCCACGAGCTGTCCGCGTTCGTGCTGTTCTCCGGTGCCGCCGCCGTGTTCGGTGCGCCCGGACAGGCGAGTTACGCCGCCGCCAACTCCTTCCTGGAGGCGCTCGCCCAGCACCGCGTGGCCCAGGGGCTTCCGGCCACCGCGCTGGCCTGGGGCCTGTGGGGCGGTGCGGGCATGGGCAGCGGTCTCGACGAGGTCGACCTGCGGCGCATCGCGCGCGGCGGGGTCGCCCCGATCGCCGCCGACGAGGGGCTCGCGCTCTTCGAGGCGGCCCGCGCCGACGGCGGCGCCGTGCTGTTCCCGATGCGGCTCGACTACGCGGGGCTGCGCACCGAGGCCACGGCGACCGGTACCGTCCCGGCGCTGTTCCGCGGCCTGGTGCGGACCCCGGTCCGGCGGGCCGCCGCCGCGGCCGCCACCGCCGACGGCTCCTCGCTCGCCGAGCGGCTGGCCGGGCTCGCCCGGCCCGAACAGGACCGTGAGCTGCTGGAGTTGGTATGCGGCCGGGTCGCCGTGGTGCTCGGTTACCCGGGCCCGGAGGCGGTCGAGGCCGGGCGGGCGTTCAAGGAGCTGGGCTTCGACTCGCTCACCGCCGTCGAACTCCGCAACGACCTCAAGACCGTCACCGGGCTGCGGCTCCCGGCCACGCTCGTCTTCGACTACCCGACCCCCACCGCCCTGGCCGGTCATCTGCGCGAGGCGCTGCTGGGCGCCGAGGAGACTACGGCGCCGCTCGTCCCCGTACGGACGGGCGCGGCCCCGGCGGTCGACGACGACCCGATCGTCATCGTCGGCATGAGCTGCCGCTACCCCGGCGGGGTGCGCACCCCGGAGGAGCTGTGGGAACTCGTCGCCACCGGCGGCGACGGCATCTCCGGCTTCCCCGTGGACCGTGGCTGGGACCTCGACGGTCTGTACCACCCGGACCCCGACCACGCGGGCACCTCGTACACCCGCGAGGGCGGCTTCCTGCACGACGCGGCCGACTTCGACCCGGCGTTCTTCGGGATCTCGCCGCGTGAGGCGCTGGCGATGGACCCGCAGCAGCGGTTGCTGCTGGAGACGTCGTGGGAGGCGTTCGAGCGCGCGGGCATCGACCCGGCGGCCGTGCGCGGCAGCAAGACGGGTGTGTTCGCGGGCGTCATGTACCACGACTATGTGACCGGGATCGATGGCGTCCCCGACGGTGTCGAGGGCTACATCGGCACCGGCAACGCGGGCTCCATCGCCTCGGGCCGGGTGGCGTACACCTTCGGTCTGGAGGGCCCGGCGGTCACGGTCGACACGGCGTGTTCGTCGTCGCTGGTGGCGCTGCACTGGGCGATCCAGGCGCTGCGCGCGGGCGAGTGCACCATGGCGCTGGCCGGTGGTGTGGCGGTCATGGCCACCCCCGAGACGTTCATCGACTTCAGCCGTCAGCGCGGCCTGGCCACGGATGGCCGGTGCAAGTCCTTCGCGGCGTCGGCGGACGGCACGGGCTGGGGCGAGGGTGCGGGCATGCTGCTCGTGGAGCGGCTGTCGGACGCGCGGCGCAACGGCCATCCGGTGCTTGCGGTGGTGCGGGGCTCGGCGATCAACCAGGATGGTGCGTCGAACGGTCTGACGGCGCCGAACGGTCCGTCCCAGCAGCGCGTCATCCGGCAGGCGCTGACCAGCGCCGGGCTGTCGGCGGGCGATGTGGACGTGGTCGAGGCGCACGGTACGGGGACGACGCTGGGTGATCCGATCGAGGCGCAGGCGCTGCTGGCCACGTACGGTCAGGAGCGGCCTGGGGACCGGCCGTTGTGGCTGGGCTCGATCAAGTCCAACATCGGTCATACGCAGGCCGCCGCCGGTGTCGCGGGCATCATCAAGATGGTGCTGGCGATGCGCCACGGTGTGCTGCCGCGGACGCTGCACGTGGACGCGCCCTCGACCAACGTCGACTGGGAGGACGGCGCGGTCTCGCTGCTCACGGAGCGGATGGAGTGGCCGGAGACCGGCCGTCCGCGCCGTGCGGGTATCTCCTCGTTCGGCATCAGTGGCACCAACGCGCACACCATCATCGAGCAGCCGCCGGCCGCCGAGGACCACGAGGTGGGGGCGGCGCGGCCCGCCGCCGTACCGCCGGTGCTGCCGTGGCCGCTGTCGGCCATGGGCCGGGACGCGCTGCGCGACCAGGCCCGCCACCTGCGCGACCGGCTGCGCGCCGACTCCGTTGGCGAGGACGTGGACCTGGCCAGCATCGGCTACACCCTGGCCGCCGGGCGCACCACCTTCGAGGACCGCGCGGTGCTGGTGGCCCACGGCCGCGACGGCTTCCTGCGCGCCCTGGAGGCACTGGCCTCCGGCGAACCGGCCACGGGCCTGGTGCAGGGCTCGCCGGTGGCCGGGAAGCTGGCCTTCCTGTTCACGGGGCAGGGGAGTCAGCGGCTGGGCATGGGCCGTGAGCTGTACGACGCCTATCCGGTGTTCGCGGAGGCACTGGACGAGGTGTGTGCTCATCTGGACGCGCATCTGGAGCGGCCGCTGCGGGAGGTGCTGTTCGGCGACGACGCCGCCGCGCTGGACCGGACCGGGTTCACTCAGCCCGCGCTGTTCGCCATCGAGGTGGCGCTGTTCCGGCTGGTGGAGACCTGGGGGCTGCGGCCCGACTTCCTGTCGGGCCACTCGATCGGGGAGCTGGCCGCCGCGCAGGTGGCGGGTGTGCTCTCGCTCGCGGACGCGGCGAAGCTGGTGGCCGCCCGTGGGCGGCTGATGCAGGAGCTGCCTGCCGGTGGCGCGATGATCGCCGTCCAGGCGTCCGAGGACGAGGTGCTGCCGCTGCTCAGCGAGCGCGTCTCGATCGCCGCGCTCAACGGCCCCACCTCCGTGGTCATCGCGGGTGATGAGGATGCGGCTGTCTCGATCGCGGCGACCTTCGAGGCGCAGGGTCGTAAGACGAAGCGGCTGACCGTGAGCCACGCGTTCCACTCGCCGCGTATGGACGGGATGCTGGAGGCGTTCCGTGCGGTGGCCGAGGGGCTGTCGTACGAGGCCCCGCGCATTCCGATCGTCTCCAACCTGACCGGGACCGTGGTCTCCGCTGAGGAGATCACCAGCCCGGACTTCTGGGTGCGCCACGTCCGGGAGGCCGTGCGCTTCCTCGACGGCGTACGGACGTTGGAAGCCCAGGGCGTCACCACCTACCTCGAACTCGGCCCCGACGGTGTGCTGTCCGCCATGGGCCAGGACTGCCTCGCCGAGGGCGACGCGGCGACGGCCTTCGTCGCCGCCCTGCGCGGCGGCCGTCCCGAGGCCGAGACCGTCACCACCGCCCTCGCCGCCCTGCAGGTCCGGGGCGTGGCCCTGGACTGGGAGGCGTTCTACGCCGGAACCGGTGCGCGACGCGTGGAGTTGCCGACGTACGCCTTCCAGCGGCGGCGCTACTGGCTGGACGTGCGGACCTCCGCCGCCACCCCCGACGCCACCGCTCAGGACACGGTCGACGCCCGCTTCTGGGAGGCCGTCGAGCGCGCGGACCTGGCCTCGCTCGCCGAGACCCTGAACCTCGGCACCGAGGACAACGGCGCGCTGGAGGCCCTGCTGCCCTCGCTGTCGTCGTGGCGGCGGCAGCAGTCGGAGCGCTCGACGGTGGACGGCTGGCGCTACCGGGTGGTGTGGAAGCCGGTCACCGACCGCTCCGCCACGTCCCCGAGCGGCCGTTGGCTTGTGGTGGTACCGGCCGAGGCGGCCAAGGACGCCTGGGTCGCGGGTGCCGTACGGATGCTGAACGAGCGCGGTGCCGACGTGCGCCGCATCGAGCTGACCGCCGCCGACGACGACCGCGCCGCGGTGGTCGAACGGCTGGCCGGAGTCATCGGCGACGAGCCCGTAACCGGTGGCGTGCTGTCCCTGCTGGGCCTCGCGGACGGTCCGGCTTCCGCGGACGGTCCGGCTTCCGCCGACGGCGACGCGCTGCTGCGGACGGCCGCGCTGACGCAGGCCCTGGGCGACGCGGGTATCGGCGCGCCGCTGTGGGTGGCCACGCGGGGCGCGGTGGCCGTGGGCCGTTCGGACGGCACGGTCAGCCCGGAAGGGGCGCGGCTGTGGGGCCTGGGCCGGGTGGCCGCGTTGGAGCTGCCCGAGCGCTGGGGCGGTCTGGTCGACCTCCCGGAGACGGCCGATGAGCGTGCGCTGGGGCGGCTGGCCGAGGTGCTGGCCGGTGTCGGTGGCGAGGACCAGGTCGCGGTGCGGGCGTCGGGCGTGTTCGGACGTCGGCTCGTACGCGCCACCGCCTCCTCCGGCGACACATGGACGCCGGGCGCCGGAACGACCCTGGTCACCGGTGGTACGGGCGCGCTGGGCGCGCAGGTGGCCCGCTGGCTGGTCGCGGGCGGCGCCGAGCATGTGGTGCTCACCAGCCGCCGTGGCATCGACGCCCCCGGCGCCGTAGAGCTGCGCGACGAACTCGCCGCCTCCGGCGCCCGGGTGACCGTCGCCGCATGCGATGTGGCCGACCGGGACGCGCTCGCGCGGCTCCTCGCCGATCTTCCCGACGAGCTGCCGCTGACCGCCGTGGTGCACACGGCGGGGGTGCTGGACGACGGCGTGCTGGACTCGCTCACCCCCGAGCGCTTCACCTCCGTCCTGCGCGCCAAGGCGGTCGCCGCGGCCCATCTCGACGAGCTGACGCGCGACCGGGAGCTGTCGGCCTTCGTGCTGTTCTCCTCGATCAGCGGCACGTTCGGCGCCGCGGGCCAGGGCAACTACGCCGCCGCCAACGCCTATCTGGACGCGCTGGCCGAGCGGCGGCGCGCCCAGGGCCTGCCCGCCACCTCGATCGCCTGGGGCCCGTGGGCCGAGGGCGGTATGGCCACGGACGGAACGCTGGAGCAGCGTCTGCGCCGGGGCGGACTGCCGCCGATGGAGGCCGAGTTGGCGATCGGCGCGCTCCAGCGGGCGCTCGACCTCGATGACGCGGTGGTCACCGTCGCGGACGTCGACTGGGACCGGTTCGCACCGGACTTCGCTGCCGCCCGGCCCAGCCGCCTGTTCGCGGACCTTCCGGAGACCCGCGCGGCGGCGGAGGGCACCGCCGCGCCCGCGGCCGATGGCTCCTCGCTCGCCGCCCGGCTTGCCGGGTTGGGCGAGGCGGAGCGGGACCGGCTGCTGCTGGACCTGGTCCGTACGCAGGTGGCCGCGGTGCTCGGACACGACGGTTCGGAGTCCATCGCCGCCGACCGCGCCTTCGGCGAGCTGGGCTTCGACTCGCTGACCGCCGTCGAGCTGCGCAACCGGCTCGGTGCCGCCAGCGGTGTCCAGCTCCCCGCGACCCTGGTCTTCGACTATCCGACGGCCGCCGCCCTCGCGGACTATCTGCGCGGCGAGCTCATCGGGGCGGACACCACTGCCGCCGGGGCTTCGCAGCCTGCGGCCGTGACGGCGGCGGCCGATGACGACCCGATCGCGATCGTGGCGATGAGCTGCCGCTTCCCGGGGGGTGTCCGCACCCCCGAGGAGCTGTGGCAGCTGCTCACCGCGGGCGGGGACGCGATTGCCGAGTTCCCGGCCGACCGCGGCTGGGACCTGGACGCGCTCTACGACCCGGACCCCGACCGGCGGGGCACCTTCTACGCCCGCGAGGGCGGTTTCCTCTACGACGCGGGCCACTTCGACGCCCCGTTCTTCGGGATCTCGCCCCGTGAGGCGCTGGCGATGGACCCGCAGCAGCGGCTGCTGCTGGAGACCTCGTGGGAGGCGTTCGAGCGCGCGGGCATCGACCCGGCGACGCTGCGCGGCACCTCCGCCGGTGTCTTCGTCGGCTCCAACGGACAGGACTACGACGCCTCGCTGCACACCGTCCCCGAGGAGGTCGAGGGCTACCTGGGCACGGGCAACGCGGCCAGCGTGGTCTCCGGCCGGCTCGCGTACACCTTCGGTCTGGAGGGCCCGGCGGTCACTGTCGACACGGCGTGTTCGTCGTCGCTGGTGGCGCTGCACTGGGCGATCCAGGCGCTGCGCCGGGGCGAGTGCTCGCTCGCGCTCGCGGGCGGTGTGACGGTCATGTCCAGCCCCGGCGCGTACATCGAGTTCAGCCGTCAGCGCGGGCTGGCTCCGGACGGTCGCTGCAAGGCGTTCGCGGCCGGTGCGGACGGCACCGGCTGGGGTGAGGGCGTCGGCATGCTGCTCGTGGAGCGGCTCTCGGACGCCCGCCGCAACGGCCACCCGGTGCTGGCGATCGTGCGCGGAAGCGCCATCAACCAGGACGGCGCCTCCAACGGTCTGACCGCGCCCAACGGCCCCGCCCAGCAGCGCGTCATCCGCCAGGCGCTGGCCGGCGCGGGCCTGTCCGCCGCCGAGGTGGAC
Organism: Streptomyces sp. AgN23; assembly: GCF_001598115.1. Classification (NCBI taxonomy): domain Bacteria; kingdom Bacillati; phylum Actinomycetota; class Actinomycetes; order Kitasatosporales; family Streptomycetaceae; genus Streptomyces; species Streptomyces sp. AgN23. The sequence goes on along the minus strand of NZ_CP007153.1, from coordinate 4,121,679 downwards.
GCCGTTGAGGCCCATGGCACCGGCACCCGGCTCGGCGACCCGATCGAGGCGCAGGCGCTGCTGGCCACCTACGGTCAGGAGCGGGACGCGGACCGGCCGCTGTGGCTGGGCGCCATCAAGTCCAACATCGGTCATACGCAGGCCGCCGCCGGTGTCGCGGGCATCATCAAGATGGTGCTGGCCATGCGCCACGGTGTGCTGCCGCGCACCCTGCACGTGGACGAGCCGTCGCCGCACGTGGACTGGTCGGCGGGCGCGGTGTCGCTGCTCACCGAGCAGGTGGAGTGGCCGGAGACCGGCCGTCCGCGCCGCGCGGGCGTCTCCTCGTTCGGCTTCAGCGGCACCAACGCCCATACGGTTCTGGAGCAGGCCCCGGCCCACGACGAGCCGGTCGACAGCACACCGCAGAGCCCGCTCGTACGGCCCGATGTGGTGGCCTGGCCGCTCTCGGCCAAGGGCGAGGACGCGCTGCGGGCCCAGGCCGAGCGGTTGCGCGCCCACCTCGAAGCCGACACCGCGCTCGGCCCCGTGGACGTGGCGTACTCCCTGGCCACCACCAGGTCCGCCCTGGAGCACCGCGCGGTGGTCCTCGGCCCGGACCGGGACCGGCTGCTCGCGGGCCTCACCGCCCTCGCGCGTGGCGAGTCCGCCGCGCAGCTGATCCGGGGTGTGCCCGCCGAGGGCCGCACGGCCGTGCTCTTCACCGGGCAGGGCAGCCAGCGGCTCGGCATGGGCCGTGAGCTGTACGAGGCCGGTCCGGTCTTCGCGGAGGCGCTGGACGCGGTCTGCGCCGAGCTGGACCGGCACCTCGAACGGCCGCTGTACGACGTGCTGTTCGGGGACGACAAGGAGTCGCTGGACCGGACCGGCTTCACCCAGCCCGCGCTGTTCGCGATCGAGGTGGCGCTGTTCCGGTTGGCCGAGGCCGCCGGGCTGCGGCCGGACGTCCTGGCCGGGCACTCCATCGGCGAGCTGGCCGCGGCGCATGTGGCCGGGGTGCTGTCGCTGGAGGACGCCGCCACGCTGGTGGCCGCCCGCGGCCGGCTGATGCAGCAACTGCCCGCCCGTGGCGCGATGATCGCGCTGCAGGCGGCGGAGGACGAGGTCGAGCCGCTGCTGACCGAGCGCGTCGGCATCGCCACGCTCAACGGGCCGACCTCGGTGGTCATCGCGGGTGACGAGGACGCGGCGCTGGAGATCGCGGCGTCGTTCGAGGCACGGGGCCGCAAGACCAAGCGGCTCACCGTGAGCCACGCGTTCCACTCCCCGCTGATGGACGGCATGCTCGCCGACTTCCGCAAGGTCGCCGAGGGGCTGACGTACCGCGCGCCGCGCATCCCGATCGTCTCCATGGTCACCGGGCAGCCGGTCGCCGACGAGCTGGGCATGGCCGCGGACTACTGGGTGCGCCATGTCCGCCACGCCGTCCGCTTCCTCGACGGTGTCCGCGCCCTGGAGGCCCAGGGCGTCACCACCTATGTCGAACTGGGCCCGGACGGGGTGCTGTCCGCCATGGCGCAGGACTGCGTCACCGCCGGAGGCGACGGCGCCCAAGAGGTGGCCTTCGTGCCCGTGCTGCGCGCCGGGCGCCCCGAGACGGAGACGCTGACCGGCGCCCTCGCCACGCTGCATGTGCGGGGCGCGGCCGTGGACTGGGAGGCGCTGTTCGCCGGAACCGGTGCGCGGCGCGTGGAGTTGCCGACGTACGCCTTCCAGCGGCGGCGCTACTGGCTCGACGGCACCCCGCGCCACACCTCCGGCGAGGCGGCCACGGCCGTCGACACGGCCGGCGCCCGGTTCTGGGAGGCCGTCGAGAGCGACGATCTCGCCTCGCTGTCGGACGCCGTGGGCATCGACGTGGACCAGCCGCTCAGCGCGCTGCTCCCGGCGCTGTCCGCGTGGCGGCGCCGCGAACGCGAGCAGTCCGCGCTCGACGGCTGGCGCTACCGCGTCACCTGGAAGCCGCTGGAGGAGCCGCGGCTCGCCGCCGCCCCCGGCGTCTGGCTGGTCGCCGAACCGGCCGCGTCCGCGGGCCGCGCCGAGACCGTGCGGCGTGTCGTGGACGCGCTGGCCGACCGGGGCGCCGACATCCGGCGCGTCGACATCACCCCGGCCGACGGCGGAGACCTCGACCGGGACGCGCTGGCCGACCGGATCCGCGAGGCGGCGGCCGACGAGCCCGTGCACGGTGTGCTGTCGCTGCTCGCGCTGGACGAGCGCCCGCACCCCGACCACCCCGCCGTGCCCACCGGGCTGCTGCGCACCGGAGTGCTGGTGCAGGCGCTCGGGGACGCGGACCTGGACGCCCCGCTGTGGTGCGCCACCACCGGCGCCGTCTCCACCGCCGCCTCGGAACCGACCGGCAGCGCCGCACAGGCGCAGCTCTGGGGCCTGGGCCGGGTGGTGGCGCTGGAGCACCCGGAGCGCTGGGGCGGTCTGATCGACCTGCCCGCGACGCTGGACGAACGGGCCGCCGACCGCCTGGCCGGTGTGCTCGGCGGACACGGCGACGACCACGAGGACCAGCTGGCGATCCGTACGGCCGGAATCCTGGCCCGCCGCCTCGCCCACGCCGAGTCCACCCCGGCCTCCGGCGCGCCCTGGCGGCCGCGGGGCACGGTCCTGGTCACCGGCGGCACCGGCGCGCTGGGCGCCCATGTGGCCCGCTGGCTGGCGGAGAACGGCGCCGAGCATCTGGTGCTCACCAGCCGCCGGGGCCCCGACGCACCCGGCGCCACCGAGCTGCGCGACGAACTCGCCGCTTCCGGCGTGCGGGTGACCGTCGCCGCCTGCGACGTCACCGACCGGGACGCGGTCGCCGGGCTGCTGGCCCGGATGCGCGACGAACACCCGGGGCATCCGCTCACCGCCGTCGTACACACGGCGGGCGTCGGGCAGTTCGCACCGCTCGCGGCGACCACCCCGGCCGAGGTCGCCGATGTGGTCGCCGCCAAGGTCGCGGGCGCGGCCCATCTGGACGCGCTGCTCGGCGACACCGAGCTGGACGCCTTCGTGCTGTTCTCCTCCATCGCCGCGGTGTGGGGCAGTGGCGGCCAGGGCGCCTACGCGGCCGGAAACGCCTTCCTCGACGCACTGGCCGAACAGCGCCGGGCCCGCGGGCTCACCGCCACCTCCGTGGCCTGGGGCCCGTGGGCGGACGGCGGACTCGTCACCGACGACGAGGCGGCCGAGCACCTGCGCCGCCGCGGCCTGCCGGTGATGGCCCCGCACTCCGCCATCGCCGCACTCCAGCAGGCGCTGGACCGGAACGAGACCGTGGTGACGGTGGCCGATGTCGACTGGGACCGCTTCGCCCCCACCTTCACGGCGGCCCGCCCCTGCCCGCTCATCGCCGATCTGCCCGAGGTCCGCGCCGCCCTGGCACCGGACCCGGCGGAGGGCGCGGACGGCGGCCCGGCCGAGGCATCGGCGGAGTCCCTGCGGCAGCGGCTCACCGGGCTCACCGGATCCGAGGCCGACAAGGTCCTGCTCGACCTGGTCCGTACGGAGGTCGCCGCCGTCCTCGGACACGACGACACCACGGCCGTCCAGGCGGGCCGGGCCTTCAAGGAGCTGGGCTTCGACTCCCTCACCGCCGTCGAACTCCGCAACCGGCTGAACGCGGTCACCGGGCTCCAGCTCACCGCCACCCTGGTCTTCGACCACCCGACGCCCGGCGCGCTTGCCGATGTGCTGCGCGCCGACCTGCTCGGCGAGGACACCACGCCCGAACTCCCGGCCCTCGCCGAAATCGACAAGCTGGAATTCACCCTTTCCCACGTCTCCGATGACGCGACGGAACGCGAACGGGTCACCGCACGACTCGAAGCGCTGCTGCGGACATGGAACGAGACCGAGAGCGCGGCGGGCGCCGACGGCGGCGAGGACGATGAACTCGCCCTCGACGCCGCCTCCGCCGAAGACATCTTCGACATCATCAACAATGAATTCGGAAGGTCCTGACGTGATGACCGCCCTCAATTCAACTGACCTCAGGAGGTGACGTTTCCGTGGCTAGCGCGAACGAAGAGAAGCTTCTCGACAATCTGAAGTGGATGACCACTGAGCTGCGCCGGGCCCGTCGCCGCCTGACCGAGGTGGAGGCGGACGCGCAGGAACCGATCGCGATCACCGCGATGAGCTGCCGGTTCCCCGGTGGCGTCGGTTCGCCCGAGGATCTGTGGCAATTGGTAGCGGAGGGCGGTGACGCCATTTCCGGATTCCCCGCCGACCGCGGCTGGGACATCGAGGGGCTGGCCGATCCGGACCCCGACCGCAAGGGCACCTTCTACAACAGCGGCGGCGGATTCCTCGACGGCGCCGCCGAATTCGACCCCGCGTTCTTCGGCATTTCGCCGCGCGAAGCGCTTGCGATGGACCCGCAGCAGCGGCTGCTGCTGGAAACCTCCTGGGAGGTTTTCGAGCGCGCGGGAATCGACCCGACCTCCGTCAAGGGCAGCCGCACCGGCGTTTATGTGGGCGCCTCGGCCATGGGCTATGGCTCGGATGTTTCGGGCGCCCCGGAGGAGCTGGAGGGGCTGCTGCTCACCGGCGGCGCCACCAGTGTGCTGTCCGGCCGTATCGCCTACACCTTCGGCCTCGAAGGCCCGGCCGCCACGATCGACACGGCGTGCTCGTCGTCGCTGGTCGCCCTGCACTGGGCGGCTCAGGCGCTGCGGCAGCGCGAATGCTCGCTCGCCCTCGTCGGCGGCGTCACCGTGATGCCCAACCCGGACGTCTTCGTGGAGTTCAGCCGCCAGCGCGGCCTCGCCCCCGACGGCCGCTGCAAGTCCTTCGCCGCCTCGGCGGACGGCACCGGCTGGTCCGAGGGCGTCGGCGTGCTGCTGGTCGAGCGGCTGTCGGACGCGCGCAAGAACGGCCACCCGGTGCTGGCCGTGGTGCGCGGCAGCGCGGTGAACCAGGACGGCGCCTCCAACGGTCTGACCGCGCCGAACGGCCCGTCGCAGCGGCGCGTCATCCGCCAGGCCCTGGAGAACGCCCGGCTGTCCGCCGCCGAGATCGACGTCGTCGAGGCGCATGGCACGGGGACCACACTCGGTGACCCCATCGAGGCGCAGGCGCTGCTGGCCACCTACGGCCAGGAGCGGCCCGAGGGCCGGCCGCTGTGGCTGGGCTCGCTCAAGTCCAATTTGGGCCACGCCCAGGCGGCGGCGGGTGTCGCGGGCGTCATCAAGATGGTCATGGCGATACGCCACGGCATCCTGCCCAAGACCCTTCACGTCGATCAGCCGTCCCCGACCGTCGACTGGTCGGCGGGCGAGGTGTCCCTGCTGACCGAGGCCCGTCCCTGGGACGAGACCGGCAGGCCGCGCCGGGCCGGTGTCTCCGCCTTCGGTGTGAGCGGCACCAACGCCCACACCATCCTGGAGCAGGCCCCCGAGCCGGAGGCCGAGGAGCCGTCGGCCACGGACGAGGACGCCACCCCGGCGGCGGTCGTCACCGCCACCGTGCTGCCGTGGCCCCTGTCCGCCGGGAACGCGGCGGCGCTGCGCGACAACGCCCGCCGCCTCGCCTCCCACCTCGACCGCGAACCCGCCCTCGGCACCACCGATGTGGCCTACTCGCTGGCCACCGGCCGGGCGGCGCTGGAGCGCCGCGCGGTGGTCGTGGGCGAGGACCGCGCCGGGCTGCTGTCCGGGCTGGAGGCGCTGGCGCGGGGGGAGTCCGCGCCGGGGCTGGTCGAGGGTGTGGTTGCCGAGGGTGAGCTGGCGTTCCTGTTCACGGGGCAGGGGAGTCAGCGGCTGGGGATGGGGCGTGAGCTGTATGACGCCTATCCGGTGTTCGCCGAGGCGCTCGATGCGGTGTGCGCGGAGCTGGACCGGCATCTTGAGCGGCCTTTGCAGGACGTCCTGTTCGGGGACGACGCCGAGGCGCTGGACCGGACCGGTTTCACTCAGCCCGCGTTGTTCGCGGTTGAGGTGGCGTTGTTCCGTCTGGTTGAGGCGTGGGGTCTGAAGCCGGACTTCCTGTCGGGGCATTCGATTGGTGAGTTGGCCGCGGCGCATGTGGCGGGTGTGTTGTCGCTGGGGGATGCGGCGAAGTTGGTGGCGGCGCGTGGGCGGTTGATGCAGGAGCTTCCGGCGGGTGGCGCGATGATCGCGGTGCAGGCGTCGGAGGACGAGGTGGCGCCGCTGCTGACCGAGCGGGTCAGCATCGCCGCGCTGAACGGTCCGGCGTCGGTGGTCATCGCGGGTGACGAGGACGAGGCGCTGCGGATCGCGGCCGGTTTCGAGGCGCGGGGTCGGAAGACCAAGCGGCTCACGGTCAGCCATGCGTTCCACTCGCCGCGTATGGACGGGATGCTGGAGGCGTTCCGTGAGGTAGCGGAGGGGCTGTCGTACGAGGCCCCGCGCATTCCGATCGTGTCGAATCTGACCGGTGGCGTGGTGTCCGCCGACGAGATCACGACTCCCGACTTCTGGGTGCGCCATGTCCGCGAGGCCGTCCGCTTCCTCGACGGCGTACGGACCCTGGAGGCCAAGGGCGTCACCACGTTTGTCGAGCTGGGCCCGGACGGTGTGCTCACCGCGATGGCGCAGGAGTGTGTGACCGACTCCGTGTCGGACGCCGTGTTCCTCTCCGCGTTGCGCAAGGACCGTCCCGAGGCCGAGGCGCTGACCACGGCCGTCGCACGGGCGCATGTGCGCGGTGTGACGGTGGACTGGGCCGGGTTCTTCGCCGGTCGGGGCGCGGAGCAGGTGGATCTGCCGACGTATGCCTTCCAGCATGAGCGGTTCTGGCTGGAGCCGGGTGCCGGGTCCGTGGGTGATGTGGCCTCGGTGGGGCTGGAGTTGGCCGGGCACCCGCTGCTGGGTGCGGCGGTGCCGCTGGCGGAGACCGATGGACTCGTCTTCACCGGACGGCTGGGTGTGGATACGCATCCGTGGCTGGCCGACCATGTGGTGCGGGACACGGTGGTGCTGCCCGGCACCGCGTTCGTGGAGCTTGCCGTGCGCGCCGGTGACCAGGTCGGTTGCGACCTGCTCGATGAGCTGACCCTGCACGCCCCGCTGGTGCTGCCCGCACGCGGTGGCGTCCGGCTGCAGCTCACGGTGGGCGCGCCCGACGGCGCCGGACGGCGGTCCCTGACCGTGCTGTCCCGCGCGGAGGACGCCCCGGCCGAGGAGCCGTGGACGCGGCACGCCGACGGTGTGCTCGCCTCGGGTGCGCCCCGGCCGTCGTTCGCGCTGACCGCGTGGCCGCCGCAGGACGCCGAGGCGGCCCGTACCGAGGAGCTGTACGCGGCCCTCGCGGACGGCGGTCTGCGGTACGGCCCGGTGTTCCAGGGGCTCACGGCCGCCTGGCGGCGCGGGGACGAACTCTTCGCGGAGGTACGGCTGGACGAGTCCGCCGCCTCCGACGCCCAGGCGTACGGACTGCACCCGGCGCTGCTCGACTCGGCGCTCCACGCACTCGGCATGGACGGCTTGGGCGACGGCGAGAGCCAGGGCGGGCGGCTGCCGTTCGCCTGGAGCGGTGTGTCGCTGTACGCGAGCGGCGCCTCGGCGCTGCGGGTGCGGCTGGTGCTGCGGGGCGCGGACGGGGTCCGGCTGGAGATCGCGGACTCGGCCGGTGCGCCGGTCGCCGCCGTGGACTCGCTGGTCCTGCGCGCCGTGTCGGCGGAGCAGGTGCGGGCCGCGCGGGCGGCGTACCACGAGTCGCTGTTCCGTGTGGAGTGGACCGGACTCCCGGCCGGAGCGGACGCCGGCGCGCCCGGCGGCGGTCGCTGGGGGGTGCTCGGCGCGGATGCGTTCGGGTTGGGTGCCACGGCATACGCGGACCTCGCGGAGCTGGGCGAGGCCGTCGATTCCGGAACGGCGCTGCCGGAGTACGTAGTGGTGTGCCCGGCACTTGAACTCCCGGGTGCGGCAATTCCAGCCCGTCCGGCGTTTGAGGACCGGGGCCTTGGGGCGGAGCCCTCTGTTTCGGGAAGGGGCGGGGTGGGGGAAAGCCTCGCGCCCGCCACCACGGCGCATCAGGCCACCACCCAGGTGCTGGGCCTGATGCAGCAGTGGCTGGCCGACGACCGCTTCACGGACTCACGTCTGGTTCTGCTCACCTCGGGGGCCGTGGCCACCGAGGCCGGTGAGCCGGTGACGGACCTTGCGGGCGCCGCCGTCCACGGTCTGCTGCGCACCGCGCAGGCCGAGAACCCGGACCGCTTCGTCCTCCTGGACATCGACGGCCAGGACGCGTCGCTCGCGGCGCTTCCGGCCGCGCTGGCGGCGGGCGAGGAGCAACTGGCCGTCCGTGCGGGCGTGATCCGTGTCCCGCGCTTGGCCAGGGTGCCGGTCGCGGGCGAGACGACGGCGGTTGCCTTCGACTCCGAGGGCACGGTGCTGGTCACCGGCGCGTCCGGTTCGCTGGGCGGTCTGGTGGCCCGGCATCTGGTGGCCGAGCGTGGCGTACGGCAGCTCCTGCTGGTGAGCCGCCGTGGGCAGCAGGCCCCGGGTGCTGCCGAACTCGCCGACGAGCTGGTCGAGTTGGGCGCCCGTGTGGTGTGGGCGGCGTGTGATGTGGCGGACCGGGACGCGCTCGCCGCGACCCTCGCCGCCATCCCCGCCGAGCATCCGCTGACGGCCGTCGTGCATACCGCCGGTGTGCTGGACGACGGCGTGATCGGCTCCCTCACCCCCGAGCGCATCGAAAACGTCATGCGCCCGAAGGTGGACGCGGCGTGGAACCTCCACGAGCTCACCCGCGACCTGGACCTGACGGCCTTCGTGCTGTTCTCCTCCGCCTCGGGCGTCTTCGGCACCCCCGGCCAGGGCAACTACGCGGCCGCCAACGCCTTCCTGGACGCCCTGGCCGCACACCGCCGCGCCGAGAGCCTGCCGGCCGTCTCGCTGGCCTGGGGCCCCTGGGCGGGCGCCGGTATGGCCGGTGGCCTGGACGAGGCCGACATCAGCCGGATGCGGCGCGCCGGACTGCCGCCGCTGTCCCCGGCCGAGGGCCTGGCGCTCCTGGACGCCGCGCTCACCACGGACGAGGCGGTACCGGTCCCGATGCGCGTGGACGCCGTGGCGCTGCGCGCCCAGGCCGCGGCGGGCGCGCTCGCGCCGCTGCTGCGCGGACTGGTGCGGGTCCCGGTGCGCCGCGCGGTGGACGTGGCCGCGGGTGGCGGTTCCGCGCTGGCGGAGCGGCTGGCCGGGTTGAGCGCGGCCGAACAGGACCGGCTGCTGCTGGACCTGGTCCGTACGCAGGTGGCGGCCGTCCTCGGCTATGCGGGCCCGCAGGCCGTCGAGGAGGGCCGGGCCTTCAAGGACCTGGGCTTCGACTCCCTGACCGCCGTCGAACTGCGCAATCTGCTGCGCGAGGCGACCGGGCTGCGGCTGCCGCCCACGCTCGTCTTCGACTACCCCACCTCGACCAGCCTGGCGGGCCATCTGCGTGAGGAGATCGTCGGGGACACGGCCGACGCGATCGTCCCCGATCGGGTGATCAGCGCGGTGGACCGCGACGACCCGATCGCGATCGTCGCGATGAGCTGCCGCTTCCCCGGCGGTGTGCGGTCGCCCGAGGAGCTGTGGCAGCTGCTGGTCGCCGGTGACGACGCCATCACTCCGTTCCCCGCCGACCGCGGCTGGGACCTCGCCACCCTCTACAGCGACGACCCCGACCTCGAGGGCACCAGCTACACCCGCGAGGGCGGCTTCCTGCACGACGTGGCCGACTTCGACGCCTCGTTCTTCGGCATCTCGCCGCGCGAGGCCCTCGCGATGGACCCGCAGCAGCGGCTGCTGCTGGAGACCACCTGGGAGGCGTTCGAGCGGGCCGGGGTCGACCCCGCGTCCCTGCGCGGCAGCCGTACCGGTGTCTACATCGGCTCCAACGACCAGGACTATCTGACGCTGTGGCTGAACGAGCCGCAGGGCCTCGAGGGCCACCTCGGCACCGGCAACTCCTCCAGCGTGGCCTCCGGCCGGCTCTCCTACGCCTTCGGGCTCGAAGGCCCGGCGGTCACCATCGACACGGCCTGCTCGTCGTCGGTGGTGGCGCTGCACCTGGCCGCGCAGGCACTGCGCAACGGCGAATGCTCGATGGCGCTGGCCGGAGCCGTCACGGTCATGTCGACCCCGGGCGCCTTCCTGGAGTTCAGCCGGCAGCGCGGACTGGCCGCCGACGGCCGGATCAAGGCGTTCTCCGGTGACGCGGACGGCACCAACTGGGCCGAGGGCGTGGGCCTCTTCCTGGTGGAGCGGCTCTCCGACGCGCGCGAGAACGGCCATCCGGTGCTCGCCGTCCTGCGCTCCACCGCCATCAACCAGGACGGCGCGTCCAACGGTCTGACAGCGCCCAACGGCCCGTCCCAGCAGCGCGTCATCCGCCAGGCCCTCGCCAACGCCGGTCTGTCGGCCACCGACATCGACGTCGTGGAGGCGCACGGCACCGGTACGACGCTGGGCGACCCGATCGAGGCGCAGGCGCTGCTCGCCACCTACGGCCAGGACCGGCCCGAGGACCGGCCGCTGTGGCTGGGCTCGGTGAAGTCCAACATCGGCCACACCCAGGCCGTGGCGGGCGCCGCCGGCATCATGAAGATGGTCATGGCGATGCGGCACGGTGTGCTGCCGCGGACCCTGCACGTCAGCGAGCCGACCCCGCACGTCGACTGGTCGGCGGGCGACATCGAGCTGCTGACCGAGGCCCGGCCCTGGCCGGAGACCGGCCGTCCGCGCCGTGCGGGGGTGTCGTCGTTCGGCTTCAGCGGCACCAACTCGCACGCGATCATCGAGCAGGCCCCGGCCATGGACGTGGTCTCCCCGCCCGCCCCGGAGCGGTCCCTGCCCGTCCTCGCCTGGCCGGTCTCGGGCCGTACCGAGGACGCGCTACGGGCCCAGGCCGCACGGCTGCGCCCCACCGTGGACGCCTTCGTGGACGCCTCCGGGGACACCGGCGCCGACGGGCCGCGCCCGCTCGACCTCGCCTACTCCCTGGCCACCTCGCGCGCCGCCCTGGAACACCGGGCCGTGGCGCTCGGCCGGGACGGCGGCCTCCTCGGCGAGCAGCTCGCGGCGCTGGCCGACGGGCGCGGCGCCACGGGGCTCGTCGAGGGCTCGGTGACCGGTGGCAAGCTGGCCTTCCTCTTCACCGGGCAGGGCAGCCAGCGGCTCGGCATGGGCCGTGAGCTGTACGACGCCTACCCGGCGTTCGCGGAGGCGCTGGACGCGGTCTGCGCGGAGCTGGACGGCCATCTTGAACGGCCTTTGAAGGACGTGCTGTTCGGGGACGACGCCACCGCGCTGGACCGGACCGGGTTCACCCAGCCCGCGCTGTTCGCCATCGAGGTGGCGCTGTTCCAGCTGGTGGAGGCGTGGGGTCTGAAGGCGGACTTCCTGTCGGGCCACTCGATCGGTGAACTGGCCGCCGCGCAGGTGGCCGGTGTGCTGTCCCTCGCGGACGCGTGCACGCTGGTGGCGGCGCGTGGCCGGTTGATGCAGGAGCTTCCGGCCGGTGGCGCGATGATCGCGGTGCAGGCGTCGGAGGACGAGGTGGCGCCGCTGCTGACCGAGCGCGTCTCGATCGCCGCGCTCAACGGGCCGACGTCGGTGGTGATCGCGGGTGACGAGGACGCGGCGGTGGAGATCGCCGCGTCGTTCGAGGCGCAGGGTCGGAAAACGAAGCGGCTTACAGTCAGCCACGCGTTCCACTCGCCGCGCATGGACGGGATGCTGGACGCGTTCCGCGAGGTCGCGGAGAGGCTGACGTATGAAGCCCCGCGCATTCCGATCGTCTCCAACCTCACCGGTGCCATCGTCTCCGCCGAGGAGATCACCAGCCCGGACTTCTGGGTGCGCCACGTCCGCGAGGCGGTCCGCTTCCTCGACGGCGTACGGGCGTTGGAAGCCCAGGGCGTCACCACCTTCGTGGAGCTGGGCCCCGACGGCGTCCTGACCGCCATGGCCCAGGAGTGCGTCACCGACGCCGAGGCGGCGGGGTTCGCCGCCGCGCTGCGCAAGGACCGTCCCGAGGCCGAGACCGCCACCACCGCGCTCGCCCAGGCGTATGTCCGGGGCGCCGAGGTGGACTGGGCCGGGTACTTCGCCGGGACCGGCGCCCACCGCGTCGACCTGCCGACGTACGCGTTCCAGCGCCGCCGCTACTGGCCGGAGTTCGCCCTGGAGGCCAGGTCCCCGGCCGAGGGCGCGGTGGACGCGGTGGACGCGCGGTTCTGGGAGGCCGTGGAGCGCGAGGACTGGGAGTCGCTCGCCACCGAGCTGCGGGTCGAGGGCGACCAGCCGCTCAGCGCGGTGCTGCCCGCCCTGTCGACGTGGCGCCGCGCCCAGCGCGAGCGCTCCGCCGCCGACGGCCACCTCTACAACGTGGTGTGGAAGCCGCGTCCGCAGGGCCCGTCGGGCTCCCCGGCTCCGGCCGGCACCTGGCTGACCGTCGTCCCCGCGCACCACGCCGACGACCCGCGGATCACCGCCGTGACCGATGACCTGACGCGGCGCGGAGCGCGGATCGTCCGCGTCGAACTGGACGCCACGGACACCGCCCCCGCGGCCGTGGCCGACCGCCTCGCCGCGGCGACGGCCGACGGCCCGGTGGCCGGAGTGCTCTCCCTGCTGGCGCTGGACGAGCGGCCGCACCCGGAGCACCCGGCGGTGCCGGTCGGCCTCGCGCTGACCGGTGCGCTGGCCGAGGCGCTGGCGCTGCGGGGCGACGCCGCCCCGGCGCGGCTGTGGTGCGTCACCCGGGGCGCGGTCGCGACCGGCGGCGCCGACCGGCTGACCAGCGCCACCCAGGCCCAGGTCTGGGGCTACGGCCGGGTCGTCGCCCTGGAGCAGCCCGAGCGCTGGGGCGGTCTGGTCGACCTGCCGGAGACCGTGGACGAGCGGGCGCTGGACCGGCTCGCGGCCGTGCTCGCCGGGGCCGACGACGAGGACCAGGTGGCGATCCGCGCCACCGGGGTCTTCGTACGCCGCCTCGTCCCGGCCCCGCGCGACGCGGCCACCGCCGCCGCCGAGCCCTGGACGCCGCGCGGCACCGTGCTGGTGACCGGCGGCACCGGCGCCCTGGGACGGCATGTCGCCCGCTGGCTGGCCCACAACGGCGCGGAGCGGCTGGTGCTGCTCAGCCGCCGGGGCCCCGACGCGCCGGGTGCGGCCGAGATCGTGGCCGAACTGTCCGGCACCGACACCGCCGTGACCGTCGAGGCATGCGATGTGGCCGACCGCGACGCGCTCGCCGCGCTCGTGGAGAAGCTGGCCGTGGACGGCACCCCGGTACGCGCCGTGGTGCACTCGGCCGGGATCTCCCAGGAGCCCGGCACCGGCACCGAACTCCCCGAGTTCGCCCGGATCGTGGCGGCCAAGACGACCGGGGCGGTCCACCTCGACGCCCTCTTCGGCGAGGCCGCCGAGCTGGACGCCTTCGTGCTCTTCTCCTCGATCGCCGGGGTATGGGGCAGTGGTGGCCAGGGGGCCTACGCGGCCGGAAACGCCTTCCTCGACGCGCTGGCCGAACAGCGCCGGGCCCGCGGGCTCCCCGCCACCTCCGTGGCCTGGGGCCCGTGGGCGGAGGGCGGAATGGCCGCCGAGGGCGACGCGGAGGAGCAGTTGCGCCGCCGTGGACTGCCGCCGATGGCACCGGAGCTGAACATGGTCGCCTTCCAGCGGGTGCTCTCCCGCCAGGAGACCGCCGTGACGGTGGCCGATGTCGACTGGGAGCGTTTCGCCCCGGCCTTCACCGCCGCCCGCCCCCGCCCGCTGATCGACGATCTGCCGCAGGTCGCCAAGGCCCTGCGGGGCGGCGGCGAGGGCGAATCGGCGGACCAGGCGGCGGCCGACGGCGCCTCCGCGCTGCGCGAGCGGCTCACCCAACTCGCCGTGGCCGACCGTAAGGACGCGGTGCTGGAGGTGGTCCGCGCCCATGTGGCCACCGCCCTCGGGCATGCCTCCGCCGACGAGGTCGGGGCCGGACGCGCCTTCAGCGAGCTGGGCTTCGACTCGCTCACCGCGGTCGAACTGCGCACCCGGCTCGGCGCGACCACCGGCCTCAAGCTGCCCGCGAGCCTGGTCTACGACTACCCGACACCGGCCGCGCTCGCCGAGCATCTGCTGACCGAGCTGATCCCGGACGGACCGGGCCACGGCCCCGGCCACGCGACGGCCCACGTGGACACCGATCCGCAGGACGCCGAGCTGCGCCGCACCCTGGCCACCATCCCGATGGGCCGGATCCGGGAGGCGGGGCTGCTGGACACGCTGCTCCGGCTGGCCGATCCACAAGCAGCCACTTCCGATCCCAGCCGCGTCGAGGACGAGGCGGAGTCCATCGACGAGATGGACGTCCAGCACCTCATCGACATGGCGCTCGACCTCGACAGCCTCGACGGCAACGATTCCTGACGCGGGCCCAAGCACGGAGTACACGATGACAACCCCCAACGAAAAGCTCGTTGACGCGCTGCGGGCCTCGCTGAAGGAAACCGAGCGGCTGCGGAAGCAGAACCAGCAGCTCACCGACGCGTCCCGGGAGCCGATCGCCATCGTCGGCATGAGCTGCCGGTTCCCCGGCGGCGTCGGCAGCCCCGAGGAGCTGTGGCGGCTCGTCGCGGACGGCCAGGACGCCATCTCCGGCTTCCCCACCGACCGCGGCTGGGACATCGAGTCGCTGTACGACCCGGACCCGGAGCGCGAGGGCACGTTCTACGCCCGCGGGGGCGGCTTCCTGTACGACGCGAGCCGGTTCGACCCGGGCTTCTTCGGCATCTCGCCGCGCGAGGCCCTCGCCATGGACCCCCAGCAGCGGCTGCTGCTGGAAACCTCGTGGGAGGCGTTCGAGCGGGCCGGGATCGACCCGGACACCATGCGAGGCTCGCGCACCGGCGTGTTCGTCGGCGCGTCCACGCAGGCGTACGGGGCGGGGGAGTATGACCTCCCGGAGGGTGTCGAGGGTCATCTGCTCACCGGCACCGCCTCCAGCGTCGCGTCCGGTCGGCTCTCCTACGCCTTCGGGCTCGAGGGCCCGGCGGCCACCATCGACACCGCCTGCTCGTCCTCCTCGGTCGCGCTGCACCTGGCGGTCCAGGCGCTGCGGCAGAGCGAGTGCTCGCTGGCGCTGGCGGCGGGCGCGACCGTGCTGTCCTCCCCGGATGTGTTCGTGGAGTTCAGCCGTCAGCGCGGGCTCTCCGCCGACGGCCGCTGCAAGTCCTTCGCGGCCTCGGCGGACGGCACCGGCTGGTCCGAGGGCGTCGCGGTGCTGCTGGTCGAGCGGCTGTCGGACGCGCGGCGCAACGGCCACCCGGTGCTCGCGGTGGTGCGCGGCAGCGCGGTGAACCAGGACGGCGCCTCCAACGGCCTGACCGCGCCGAACGGCCCGTCGCAGCGGCGCGTCATCCGGCAGGCCCTGGAGAACGCCCGTCTCACCCCCGCCGATGTGGACGCGGTGGAGGCCCATGGCACGGGCACCACGCTGGGCGACCCCATCGAGGCACAGGCCCTCCTCTCCACCTACGGCAAGGAGCGGCCGGAGGGGCGGCCGCTGTGGCTCGGCTCGCTGAAGTCGAACATCGGCCACACCCAGAACGTCGCCGGTATCGGCGGCGTCATCAAGATGGTCATGGCGATGCGGCACGGGGTGCTGCCGCGGACGCTGCACGTGGACGAGCCCACCCCGCATGTCGACTGGTCGGCGGGAGAGGTGTCCCTGCTGACCGAGGCGCGGCCGTGGCCCGAGACCGGTCAGCCGCGCCGGGCGGGCGTCTCGTCGTTCGGTGTGAGCGGGACCAACGTCCACACCATCATCGAGCAGGCGCCGGAAGCCGAAGCGGCGGAGGCCGCCGCGGCTCCTGTCGTGGCTCCGGCTGTGGTGCCGTGGGTGCTGTCGGGGCGGGGCGTGGCCGCGCTGCGGGACCAGGCCGAGCGGCTGGTGGCGCATGTGGAGGCGAGTGGCGAGCCGCGTCCGGTGGACGTGGGGTTCTCGCTGGCGACCGGGCGGTCCGCCTTCGAACACCGTGCGGTGGTGGTGGCCGAGGACCGGGATGGGCTGCTGGCTGGTCTGGGTGCCCTGGTCGAGGGCCGTGGTGCGCCGGGTGTGGTCGAGGGCTCGGTGGCCGGTGGCAAGGTGGCGTTCCTGTTCACGGGGCAGGGGAGTCAGCGGCTGGGAATGGGGCGTGAGCTGTACGACGCGTATCCGGTGTTCGCGGAGGCGCTGGACGCGGTGTGCGCGGAGCTGGACCGGCATCTTGAGCGGCCTTTGCAGGACGTCCTGTTCGGGGACGACGCCGAGGCGCTGGATCAGACGGGGTTCACTCAGCCCGCGCTGTTCGCGGTCGAGGTGGCGTTGTTCCGTCTCGTTGAGGCGTGGGGTCTGAAGCCGGACTTCCTGTCGGGGCATTCGATCGGTGAGCTGGCCGCCGCGCATGTGGCGGGTGTGTTGTCGCTGGCCGATGCGGCGAAGCTGGTGGCGGCGCGTGGTCGTTTGATGCAGGCGCTTCCGGCCGGTGGCGCGATGATCGCGGTGCAGGCGTCGGAGGACGAGGTGCTGCCCCTGCTGACCGAGCGGGTCAGCGTTGCCGCGCTCAACGGGCCGACGTCGGTGGTCATCGCGGGTGATGAGGACGAGGCTGTCGCGCTTGCCGATGGTTTCGAGGCGCGGGGTCGGAAGACCAAGCGGCTCACCGTCAGCCATGCGTTCCACTCGCCGCGTATGGACGGCATGCTGGAGGCGTTCCGTGAGGTGGCGGAGGGGCTGACGTACGAGGCCCCGCGCATCCCCCTCGTCTCCAACCTCACCGGGAACGTCGTCTCCGCCGAGGAGATCACGACCGCCGACTTCTGGGTGCGCCACGTCCGCGAGGCGGTCCGCTTCCTCGATGGCATACGGACGCTTGAGACGCAGAACGTCTCCACCTTCATCGAACTGGGACCCGACGGTGTGCTCACCGCGATGGCCCAGGACTGCGCGGCCGGCGAGGACGCCGCGTTCATCTCCGCGCTGCGCAAGGGCCGTCCCGAGGCCGAGGCGCTGACCACGGCCATCGCGCGGGCCCACGTCCGCGGCGTGGCGGCGGACTGGGCCGCGTACTTCGCCGGGACCGGCGCGGTTCGGGTCGACCTGCCGACGTACGCCTTCCAGCACGAGCGGTTCTGGCTGGAGCCGGGTGCGGCGTCCGTGGGTGATGTGGCCTCCGTGGGGCTGGAGTTGGCCGGACACCCGCTGCTGGGTGCGGCGGTGCCGCTGGCGGAGTCCGATGGACTCGTCTTCACGGGACGACTGGGCCTCGACACCCATCCGTGGCTGGCCGATCACACGGTCCGGGACGCGGTGATGGTCCCCGGCCCGGCGTTCGTGGAGCTTGCCGTCCGGGCCGGTGACCAGGTCGGTTGCGATCTGCTCGACGAGCTGACCCCGCATGCCCCGCTGGTGCTGCCCGCCCGCGGTGGCGTCCGGCTGCAGGTCACGGTCGGTGCCTCGGACGACGCCGGGCGTCGTTCGTTCACCGTCTCCTCCCGCCCGGAGGACGCCGCCGCCGACACGGCGTGGGTGCGGAACGCGAGCGGTGTGCTCGCCTCCGGCGCCCCCGGCCCGTCGTTCGACCTGGCCGAGTGGCCACCGACCGCCGCCGAGGCGATCGAGACCGAAGCGCTCTACGCCCGGCTGGCCGAGGCCGGGCTGCGGCACGGTCCGGGGTTCCAGGGGCTCACGGCCGCCTGGCGGCGCGGGGACGAACTCTTCGCCGAGGTCCGGCTGGACGACGACGTCAAGCCCGGCGCCGGAGAGTTCGCCGTGCACCCGGCGCTGCTGGACGCCGCCCTGCACGCCCTCCACGGCCGCGAGGGCGCCCAACTGACCGATGTCTGGCAGGGCGTCCGGCTGTACGCGGAGGGCGCGTCCGCGCTGCGCGTACGGATCGCGCCCGCCGGAGCCGACACGGTGACCCTGGCGCTCGCCGATGCCACGGGCGAGCCGGTCGCCGCCGTTGACGCCCTGCGCTGCCGTCCGCTCCCCGACGACCTCACCGGCGACACGGACGTGGCGCGGCAGAGCCTGTTCCGGCTCGACTGGGTGGCCCCGCAGCCCACCTCCGCCGGCCCGGATGCCGCCACCCGCCGTATCGTCCTGGGCGAGGACCCGTTCGGGCTGATCCCGGCCGGAGTGGCCGCCGTCTCCGCCGCTGACCTGGCCGCGCTGGGCGGGTCCGTCGAGGCGGGCGACACCCCCGCCCCGGAGCTGGTCCTCGCATCCTTCGCGCCCGCACCCGGCGGCCCGGAGGAGGACGTGGCCGAGGCCGCGCACCGGGAGGCGCGGCGTGCGCTGGCCCTGGTGCAGGGCTGGCTGGCCGATGAGCGGTTCGCCGAAGCGCGCCTGGTGGTCGTCACCCGGGGCGCGATGGCCGCCGCCGCCGAGGAGGGCGTCACCGATCTGGTGCACGCGCCCCTGTGGGGTCTGGTGCGCTCCGCCGAGACCGAGAACCCCGGCCGCTTCGTCCTCGTCGATCTCGATGACACCTCCGCCGACGCGCTCTCCGACGCCCTGGCCACCGGGGAGCCGGAGCTGGCCCTGCGCGCGGGCCGGGCCCTCGCGCCCCGGCTGGCCCGCGCCTCGGCGCCGGACAACGACACGCAGGCCGCCCCGGCGTTCGACGCCGACGGCACCGTGCTCATCACCGGCGGCACCGGCGCCCTGGGCCGGCTGCTCGCCCGCCACCTGGTCGCCGAGCACGGCGTACGCCACCTGCTGCTGACCAGCCGCCGTGGTGCGGACGCCGACGGCGCCACCGAGCTGGCCGCCGAACTCCGTGAACGCGGCGCCGAGGTCACCCTCGCCGCCTGCGACGCCGCGGACCGCGACGCCCTCGCCGCGACCCTGGCCGCCCTCCCGGCCGGGCGTCCGCTGACGGCCGTCGTGCACACCGCCGGTGTGCTGGACGACGGCACGGCCGCCGCCCTGACGCCCGAGCAGTTGGAGCGGGTGCTGCGTCCGAAGGTGGACGCGGCCTGGAATCTGCACGAGCTGACGCGCGACCTCGACCTGTCCGCGTTCGTGCTGTTCTCCGCCATCGCGGGCACGCTGGGCGGCGCGGGCCAGGCCAACTACGCCGCGGCCAACGTCTTCCTCGACGCGCTCGCCGCCCACCGCCACGCGGCGGGCCTGCCCGCCACCTCGCTGGTGTGGGGCCTGTGGGCACAGTCCGGCGGTATCACCGGCGATCTGACCGAGACCGATCTGCTGCGGTTGGCCCGCAGCGGTATGCGCGCTCTCACCGACGACGAGGGCATGGCCCTCTTCGACGCCGCCCGCCGCACCGGCCGGACCCTGCTGATCCCGGCCCGGCTCGACCTCGCGGCGCTGCGCTCGGCCGCCGGATCCGGTCCGGTCCCGGCGCTGCTGCGCGGGCTGATCCGCACGACCGGCCGGCGCACCGCCGCGGGCGCGCTCGCCGCCGGTTCGTCCCTGGCCCAGCGGCTGCGCGCGCTCTCCCCGAACGAGCGCCGCCGGACGCTGCTGGACCTCGTCCGCGGCCATGTGGCCACGGCCCTCGGCCACGCCTCCGCCGACGCCATCGAGGCCCGCCGCGCCTTCAAGGAGCTGGGCTTCGACTCGCTCACCGCCGTCGAACTGCGCAACCGGCTCTCCGCCGCCACCGGGCTCAAGCTGCCCTCCACGATCGTCTTCGACCACCCGAACCCCACGGTCCTCGCCGACCATCTGCGCGCCGAACTCATCGGCCTGGACGTCGACGGGGCCGAGGCCGAGCACGCGGACCCGGCACTCCCCACTACCGCCGCCTCCCTCGCCGACGACCCGATCGCCATCGTCGCGATGGGCTGCCGCTACCCCGGCGACGTCCGCTCGCCCGAGGACCTGTGGCAGCTCGTGGCCACCGGCTCGGACGCCATCACCGGATTCCCCGTCAACCGCAACTGGGAGAGCCAGTGGGCGGCGGACGGCGACGAGACGGACGCGGCCCCGTCCGACTACGCCCGCGCCGGTGGCTTCCTGCACGACGCGGACCTCTTCGACGCGGCCTTCTTCGGCATCTCGCCGCGTGAGGCCCTGGCCATGGACCCGCAGCAGCGGTTGCTGCTGGAGACGTCGTGGGAGGTGTTCGAGCGCGCCGGGATCGACCCGGACTCGCTGCGTGGCCGCTCGGTCGGCGTGTTCGTGGGCGCGGCCTACAGCGGCTACGACGTCGGCCTGGAGCAGGCCGGCGCGGAGGTCGCGGGCCATGTGATGACGGGCAACGCGGGCAGCGTCATGTCCGGCCGCATCGCCTACGCCCTCGGTCTGGAGGGCCCGGCGGTCACCGTCGACACGGCCTGCTCGTCGTCGCTGGTGGCGCTGCACTGGGCGATCCAGGCACTGCGCCAGGGCGAGTGCACGATGGCGCTCGCGGGCGGTGTCACCGTGATGACGACGCCCGGCCACTTCACCGAGTTCGGCCGCCAGGGCGGCCTGGCCGCCGACGGCCGCTGCAAGGCGTTCGCGGCCGGCGCGGACGGCACCGGCTGGGGCGAGGGCGTCGGCATGCTGCTCGTGGAGCGGCTGTCGGACGCGCGGCGCCACGGCCACCAGGTGCTGGCCGTCGTGCGCGGCTCGGCCGTCAACCAGGACGGTGCGTCGAACGGTCTGACCGCGCCGAACGGCCCGTCCCAGCAGCGCGTCATCCGCAAGGCGCTGACCAGCGCCGGGCTGTCGGCGGGCGATGTGGACGTGGTCGAGGCGCACGGTACGGGGACGACACTGGGCGACCCGATCGAGGCGCAGGCGCTGCTGGCCACCTACGGCCAGGAGCGGGACGCGGAGCGGCCGTTGTGGCTCGGCTCCATCAAGTCCAACATCGGCCATTCCCAGGCGGCGGCCGGTGTCGCGGGCATCATCAAGATGGTGATGGCGATGCGGCACGGTGTGCTGCCGCAGACGCTGCACGTGGACGAGCCGTCGCCGCACGTCGACTGGACGGCCGGGGACATCGCGCTGCTGACGCAGGCGCAGGAGTGGCCGGAGACCGGCCGCGCGCGCCGCGCCGCCGTGTCCTCGTTCGGCATCAGCGGCACCAACGCCCACACCATCATCGAGCAGGCCCCGGCCATCACGGCCGAACCGGTGGAGGAGGAGCCCGAGCGGGGCGGCTCCGATGTGCTGCCGTACGCGCTCTCCGCCAAGGGCACCGACGCCCTGCGGGCCCAGGCCGAGCGGCTCTACGCCCATCTGACCGCGCACTCCGACCTCGCACCGGCCGACGTCGCCCACACCCTGGTCACCGGCCGCGCCGCGCTCGACCACCGCGCGGTGCTGGTCGCGGACGGCAGGGACGAACTGCTGCGCGGCCTCGACGCGCTGGCGCGGGGGGAGTCCGCGCCGGGTGTGGTCGAGGGTGTGGTTGCCGAGGGTGAGCTGGCGTTCCTGTTCACGGGGCAGGGGAGTCAGCGGCTGGGGATGGGTCGTGAGCTGTATGACGCCTATCCGGTGTTCGCGGAGGCGTTGGACGCGGTGTGCGATGAGCTGGACGCGCATCTGGAGCGGCCGTTGAAGACGGTGTTGTTCGGTGAGGATGCCGAGGCGCTGGATCAGACGGGGTTCACTCAGCCGGGGTTGTTCGCGGTCGAGGTGGCCCTGTTCCGTCTCGTTGAGGCGTGGGGTCTGAAGCCGGACTTCCTGTCGGGGCATTCGATTGGTGAGTTGGCCGCGGCGCATGTGGCGGGTGTGTTGTCGCTGGCGGATGCGGCGAAGTTGGTGGCGGCGCGTGGGCGGTTGATGCAGGCGCTTCCGGCGGGTGGCGCGATGATCGCGGTGCAGGCGTCGGAGGACGAGGTGCTGCCCCTGCTGACCGAGCGGGTCAGCATCGCCGCGCTCAACGGGCCGACGTCGGTGGTCATCGCGGGTGATGAGGACGCGGCTGTCGCGCTTGCCGATGGTTTCGAGGCGCGGAGTCGTAAGACCAAGCGGCTCACCGTCAGCCACGCGTTCCACTCGCCGCGTATGGACGGCATGCTGGAGGCGTTCCGCGAGGTGGCGGAGGGGCTGTCGTACGAGGCCCCGCGCATTCCGATCGTCTCCAACCTCACCGGGAGCGTCGTCTCCGCCGAGGAGATCACGACGGCCGACTTCTGGGTGCGCCATGTCCGCGAGGCGGTCCGCTTCCTCGACGGTGTGCGGACGTTGGAAGCCCAAGGCGTCACGACCTTCGTGGAGCTGGGCCCCGACGGTGTCCTGACCGCGATGGCGCAGGAGTGTGTGACCGGTGGCAACGCCGCGTTTGTCTCCGTGCTGCGCAAGGGCCGTCCCGAGGCCGAGGCGCTGACTACGGCCATCGCGCGGGCCCACGTCCGCGGCGTGGCGGCGGACTGGGCCGCGTACTTCGCCGGGACCGGCGCGGTTCGCGTCGACCTGCCGACGTACGCCTTCCAGCGCCGTCGCTACTGGCCCGAGGAGCCGGTGGCGAGCCTGGCCGCCGCCGGTGTCGACGGCTGGCGGTACCAGGTGGCGTGGAAGCCGCTGTCGCTGGGCTCCGCGGCCCGGCTGTCCGGGGTATGGCTCGTCGCCGCGCCGGCCGAGGACACCGCCGCCGACGCGTGGACGGACGGTGTCGTCCGTACGCTGACGGAGCGGGGCGCCGAGGTGCGGCGGCTCGACCTGGCCGCCGAGGACCGGGCGGGCATCGCCGAGCGGCTGCGTACGGCGGCCGATGGTGGCGTCGCGGCCGGTGTGCTCTCGCTGCTGGCCACCGGGGACACAGACGCGCTGCTGCCCACGGCCGCCCTCGTGCAGGCCATGGGCGACGCCGCGATCGACGCGCCGCTGTGGTGTGCCACCCGGGGCGCCGTCTCGACGGGGCGCCAGGGCGAGCTGGTGGACCCGGCCCGCGCCCAGGTGTGGGGGCTCGGCCGGGTGGCGGCGCTGGAGCTGCCCGACCGCTGGGGCGGTCTCATCGACCTCCCCGAGACCATGACCGACCGGGTGCTGTCGCGGCTCGCGGTCGTGCTCGCCGGGGCCGGGGACGAGGACCAGATCGCCGTCCGCGCCTCCGGGGTGTTCGGCCGTCGGCTGGCGCGGGCGACCGCACGGCAGGTGGCGGAGGCCGAGGGCTGGAGCGCTCGCGGCACGGTGCTGGTGACGGGCGGTACGGGCGCGCTGGGCGGCCAGGTGGCCCGTTGGCTGATCGGCAAGGGCGCCGAGCACGTGGTGCTCACCAGCCGCCGGGGCCTCGACGCCCCGGGCGCGGCCGAGCTGCGCGATGAACTCGCCGCCTCCGGCGCCCGGATCACCGTCGCCGCCTGCGACGTGGCCGACCGGGAGGCCCTGGCCGGACTGCTGGACGGCCTTCCCGCCGAGCTGCCGCTGACGGCCGTGGTGCACGCGGCCGGAGTGCTGGACGACGGCATTCTGGAGTCGCTGACCCCCGAGCGCTTCGCCTCCGTCCTGCGTGCGAAGGTCGACGCCGCGCTCGCGCTGGACGAGCTGACGCGCGAGCTGGACCTCTCCGCGTTCGTGCTGTTCTCCTCGACCAGCGGCACCGTCGGCGCCGCGGGCCAGGCCAACTACGCCGCCGCGAACGCCTTCCTGGACGCGCTCGCCCAGCGGCGGCGCGCCGAGGGCTTGCCCGCCACCTCGATCGCCTGGGGCCCGTGGGCCGCGGGCGGTATGGCCGCCGACGAGGCGCTGGAGCAGCGCATGCGCCGGGCCGGGATGCCGCCCATGGACGCCGATCTCGCGATCGACGCCCTGCAGCGCGCCCTCGACTTGGGCGACGCGGCCGTGACCGTGGCGGATGTCGACTGGGACCGGTTCGCCACCGGCTTCACCGCGGGCCGCCCCAGCCCCCTGCTGGCCGACCTGCCCGAGGTGCGCCAGGCCGCCACGCGCGGCACCGCCACCGCGACCGGCGAGACCGCGCCCGTCGAGACGGCCTCCGCGCTCGCGCGGCGGCTCCTCGGCCTGCCCGAGGCGGAGCGCCACCGGGCGCTGCTGGATCTCGTACGGACCCATGTGGCGGAGGTCCTCGGCCACGCCGATGTGTCCGACATCAGCGCCGAACGGGCCTTCCGGGAGATCGGCTTCGACTCCCTCACCGCCGTCGAACTGCGCAATGGCCTGGGCGCCGCCACCGATCTGCGGCTTCCCGCCACCCTCATCTACGACTACCCGACGCCGCTCGCCCTCGCCGACCACCTCTTCGCCGAACTGCTCGGCGGGCAGGTGGCGGTCACGGGCGGCGCGTCACCGGTGGCGGGCGTGGCGGCCGACGACGATCCGATCGCGATCGTCGCGATGAGCTGCCGCTTCCCGGGCGGTGTCCGCACCCCCGAGGAGCTGTGGCAACTGCTGGTGTCCGGCACGGACGCCATCGTGGACATGCCCGCCGACCGCGGCTGGGACCTCCGGACGCTCTACAACCCGGACCCGGACGTCGAGGGCACCTCGTACGCCCGCGAGGGCGGCTTCCTGAGCGACGCGGCCGACTTCGACCCGGCGTTCTTCGGCATCTCGCCGCGCGAGGCCCTGGCCATGGACCCGCAGCAGCGGCTGCTGCTGGAGACCTCCTGGGAGGCGTTCGAGCGGGCCGGGATCGACCCGGCAACGCTGCGCGGCTCCACCGCCGGTGTCTTCGTCGGCACCAACGGCCAGGACTATCTCTCCCTGCTGCTGGGCGACTCGCAGGGCCTCGAAGGCCACATGGGCACCGGCAACGCGGCCAGCGTGATTTCGGGCCGGCTCGCCTACACCTTCGGTCTCGAAGGCCCGGCGGTCACCATCGACACCGCCTGCTCCTCCTCGCTGGTCGCCCTCCACTCGGCGATCCAGGCGCTGCGCGGCGGCGAGTGCTCGATCGCGCTCGCGGGCGGTGTGACCGTGATGTCGACGCCCGGTGTGTTCGTGGACTTCAGCCGTCAGCGCGGGCTCGCCGAGGACGGCCGGATCAAGGCGTTCGCGGCCGGTGCGGACGGCACCGGCTGGGGCGAGGGCGTCGGCATGCTGCTCGTCGAGCGGCTCTCGGACGCGCGCCGCAATGGCCATCCGGTGCTCGCGCTCGTACGCGGCACGGCCGTCAACCAGGACGGTGCGTCCAATGGTCTGACGGCGCCGAACGGGCCGTCGCAGCAGCGCGTCATCCGCCAGGCGCTGGCCGGTGCCGGTCTGGCCCCGTCCGAGGTGGACGCGGTCGAGGCCCATGGCACGGGCACCCGGCTGGGCGACCCGATCGAGGCGCAGGCGCTGCTCGCCACGTACGGGCAGGACCGGGCGGAGGGGCAGCCGCTGCTGCTCGGCTCCATCAAGTCCAACATCGGCCACACGCAGGCCGCGGCCGGTGTCGCCGGCGTGATGAAGATGGTCCTCGCCATGCGGCACGGGGTGCTGCCGCGGACACTGCACGTGGACGAGCCCACCCCGCATGTCGATTGGTCGGCGGGCGACATCAGCCTGCTGACGGAGCAGGTGGAGTGGCCGGAGACCGGCCATCCGCGCCGCGCGGGCATCTCCTCCTTCGGCTTCAGCGGCACCAATGCCCACGCCGTGGTGGAAGAGGCCCCGGCGGCTGACGTTGTTGAGACCGTTGAGTCCGCCCATGAGGGCGGGGCGGCCCTGCCGGTGCTGCTCTCGGCCCGGACGGCGGAGGGGCTGCGCAAGCAGGCCCAGCAGTTGCACGGCCACCTGACCGAGCGGACCGAGTTGCGGACGGCCGACCTCGGCTACGCGCTCGCCGTGGGCCGCTCGGCGTTCGAGGAGCGCGCGGCGCTGGTCGCCGAGGACCGGGACGGGCTGCTGTCCGGGCTGGAGGCGCTCGCCGAGGGGCGCACGGCGGCCGGGCTCGTTCAGGGTTCGGTGGCCGGTGGCCGGGTGGCGTTCCTGTTCACGGGGCAGGGGAGTCAGCGGCTGGGGATGGGCCGTGCGCTGTACGACGCGTATCCGGTGTTCGCGGAGGCGTTGGACGCGGTCTGCGATGAGCTGGACGCGCATCTGGAGCGGCCGTTGAAGACGGTGCTGTTCGGGGATGACGCCGAGGCGCTGGATCAGACCGGTTTCACTCAGCCCGCGTTGTTCGCGGTCGAGGTGGCGTTGTTCCGGCTGATGGAGGCGTGGGGTCTGCGTGCGGACTTCCTGTCGGGGCATTCGATTGGTGAGTTGGCCGCGGCGCATGTGGCGGGTGTGTTGTCGCTGGCCGATGCGGCGAAGCTGGTGGCGGCGCGTGGTCGTTTGATGCAGGCGCTTCCGGCGGGTGGCGCGATGATCGCGGTGCAGGCGTCGGAGGACGAGGTGGCGCCGCTGCTGACCGACCGTGTGTCGATCGCCGCGCTGAACGGTCCGGCGTCGGTGGTCATCGCGGGTGATGAGGACGCGGCTGTCGCGCTTGCCGATGGTTTCGAGGCGCGGGGTCGTAAGACCAAGCGGCTCACGGTCAGCCATGCGTTCCACTCGCCGCGTATGGACGGAATGTTGGATGCCTTCCGTGCGGTGGCCGAGGGGCTGTCCTACGAGGCCCCGCGCATTCCGATCGTGTCCAACCTGACCGGGAGCGTCGTCTCCGCCGAGGAGATCACCAGCCCGGACTTCTGGGTGCGCCATGTCCGCGAGGCGGTCCGCTTCCTCGACGGTGTGCGGACGTTGGAAGCCCAAGGCGTCACGACCTTCGTGGAGCTGGGCCCCGATGGCGTCCTGACCGCGATGGCGCAGGAGTGTGTGACCGGTGGCAACGCCGCGTTCGTCTCCGTGCTGCGCAAGGACCGTCCCGAGGCCGAGGCGCTGACGACGGCCGTGGCACGGGCACATGTGCGCGGTGTGGCGGTGGACTGGGCGGCCTTCTACGCCGGGACCGGTGCCACTCGACTGGCGCCGGACGAGCTGGCCGAGCTGCCCACGTACGCCTTCCAGCGGCAGCGCTACTGGCCGAAGGTCTCCTCGCTGTTCCTCGGTGACGTGGCCGCGGTCGGGCTGGGCGAGGCCGAGCATCCGCTGCTCGGTGCCAGCGCCGAACTACCCAGCGCCGATGGGATGTTGTTCACCGGGCGGCTGGCGCTTTCCACGCACCCGTGGCTGGCCGATCACACGATCATGGACACCGTGCTGCTGCCGGGCACCGCGTTTGTGGAGCTGGCGGTCCGGGCCGGTGACCAGGTCGGCTGCGAGGTGCTGGAGGAGCTGACCCTCGAAGCGCCGCTGGTCCTGACCGAGGACGGCGGCGTCCAGCTACGGCTGTGGGTCGGCGCGGCCGATGACACCGGCCGGCGCCCGCTGGAGCTGCATTCCCGCGCCGAGCACCTGTCGGCCGAGGAGCCGTGGACCCGGCATGCTTCCGGTGTCCTGGTGTCCGACGGTGCGCCGGAGGCGGCGTTTGAGCTGACCGCATGGCCTCCGGCGGACGCCGCCGAGGTGGAGGTCGGCGACCGTTACGCCGAGCTGCGGGACGTCGGTTTCGCGTACGGCCCCGCGTTCCAGGGGCTGCGCAAGGCATGGCGGCGCGGTGGCGAGGTGTTCGCCGAGGTGGCGTTGGACGAGGGGACGGCCGAGGAGGCCGCCGCGTTCGGTCTGCACCCGGCGCTGCTGGACGCCGCGCTGCACGCACTCGGCCTGGCCGGGCTCGGCGGCACCGAGACCGAGGGGCGGCTGCCGTTCGCCTGGACCGGGGTGTCGCTGTACGCGAGCGGCGCGGCCACGCTGCGGGTGCGGATGGCCGCCGTGGGCGGCGACGGCGTCCGGCTGGAGATCGCGGACGCCGCGGGCACGCCGGTCGCGGCCGTGGACTCGCTGGTGCTGCGCCCGGTCTCGGCCGAGCAGCTGCAGAGCGCGCGGACGGCGTACCACGAGTCGCTGTACCGCGTGGAGTGGACGACGGCCGGGATGGTGGACGCCTCCGGGGCGGACGTTGCGACCGACGGCCGCTGGGCGGCCCTGGGCACGGACACCCTGGGCCTCACCACCTACCCGGACCTGGCCGCGCTGGGCGAGGCCATCGATTCCGGAACGGCACTGCCGGAATACGTCGTGGTGGACCTGGCGGCTCAAGCCCGTGTAGACGCAGCACTTGAGGGCCCAGGTGCGGCAAATCAAGCCTGTGCGGCGATTGAGGACATGCCCGAAGGGCGTCCGGGCGTGCACTCGGACGGCGCGGCATCTGAAGGCCCGGGTGCGGCATCTCCAGCCCGTCCGGCGTTTGAGGACCGGGGCCTTGGGGCGGAGCCCCAAGTATCGGGAAGGGGCGGGGTGGGGGAAAGCCCCGCGCCCGCCACCACGGCGCATCAGGCCACCACCCAGGTGCTGGGCCTGCTGCAGCAGTGGCTGGCCGACGACCGCTTCACGGACTCACGCCTGGTCCTGCTGACCTCGGGGACCGTGGCCACAGAGCCCGGTGAGCCGGTGCCGGATCCGGCAGGCGCCGCCGTCCGCGGTCTGGTGCGTTCGGCGCAGTCCGAGAACCCGGACAGGCTCCTCCTCATCGACCTCGACGGCCACGACGACGCGCAGACCGCACCGCCCGCACTGCCCGCACTGTCCGCAGTGCTCGCGAGCGGCGAGCCCGAGGTCGCGGTGCGCCAGGGCGTCCTCAAGGCGCCACGCCTGGCCCGCGCCGGCTCGGCGGCCGACAGCGAGGCCCCGGAGTGGAACCCGGACGGTACGGTGCTGGTCACCGGCGCCTCCGGTTCGCTGGGCGGCCTGTTCGCCCGCCACCTGGTGGCGGAGCGTGGCGTACGGCAGCTGCTCCTGCTGAGTCGCCGTGGCGACCAGGCCCCGGGCGCGGCCGAACTCGACGCCGAGTTGGTCGAGTTGGGGGCAAGCGTGCGCTGGGCGGCGTGTGATGTGGCGGACCGGGACGCGCTCGCCGCGACCCTCGCCGCCATCCCCGCCGAGCATCCGCTCACGGCCGTCATCCACACCGCCGGTGTGCTGGACGACGGCGTGATCGGCTCCCTCACCCCCGAGCGTGTCGACCACGTCATGCGCCCGAAGGTGGACGCGGCCTGGAACCTCCACGAGCTGACCCGCGACCAGGACATCTCGGCGTTCGTCCTGTTCTCCTCGGCCGCCGGTGTGTTCGGCGGCCCGGGCCAGGGCAACTACGCGGCCGCCAACGTCTTCCTGGACGCCCTCGCCCAGCACCGCGCCGCCCAAGGCCTGCCGGCCACCGCGCTGGCGTGGGGCCTGTGGGCCGGTGGCGGCATGGGCGACACCCTCGACGAGGCCGACATCACCCGGATGCGGCGGGCCGGAGTGCCCCCGCTGCCGGTGGCGGAGGGGCTGCGGCTCTTCGACGCCGCGCTGACCGTCGACGAGGCGTCGCTGGTGCCGATGCGCCTGGACCTCGCGGCGCTGCGCAACCAGCCCGCCATCTCGCCGCTGCTGCGTGGCCTGGTGCGGGTCCCGGCGCGGCGCGCGGTGGACGCGGTCGCGGCGGGCGGCGAGTCCGGCCTGGCCGGGCGGCTCGCCGGGCTGAGCACGGCGGAGCAGGAGCGGCTGCTGCTGGACCTGGTCCGCGCGCAGGTGGCGACCGTACTCGGCTACGCGGGTGCGGAAACCATCGGCTCCGGGCGGGCGTTCAAGGATCTGGGATTCGACTCGCTGACAGCCGTTGAGCTGCGCAACCAGCTCAACGCGGTCACCGGGCTGCGGCTGCCCGCGACGCTCGTCTTCGACTATCCGGACCCGCGGGTTCTGGCTCGCCATCTGCGGACCGAGCTGGTGGGCGAGGAGTCGGCGGGGGCGCACACCCCGGTCCCGGTGACGGCCGTCACCGAGGACGAGCCGATCGCCATCGTCGGGATGAGCTGCCGTTACCCGGGCGGGGTCTCCACCCCCGAGGAGCTGTGGCAGCTCGTCATCGGTGCCACCGACGCCATCTCCGACTTCCCCGTCGACCGTGGCTGGGACCTCGACGCGCTCTACAGCGACGACCCCGACCAGGTGGGCACCAGCTACACCCGCGAGGGCGGCTTCCTGCACGACGCCGCCGACTTCGACCCGGACTTCTTCGGGATCAACCCGCGCGAGGCCATGGCGATGGATCCGCAGCAGCGGCTGCTGTTGGAGACGTCGTGGGAGGCGTTCGAGCGCGCGGGCATCGACCCGGCGGCCGTACGCGGCAGCAAGACCGGTGTCTTCGCGGGCGTCATGTACCACGACTATCTGACCCGGCTGACCGCCGTCCCCGAGGGGCTGGAGGGCTACCTCGGCACGGGGGGCGCGGGCTCCATCGCCTCGGGCCGGGTGGCGTACACCTTCGGGCTCGAAGGCCCGGCGGTCACCATCGACACGGCGTGCTCGTCGTCGCTGGTGGCGCTGCACCTGGCCGCGCAGGCACTGCGCAACGGCGAATGTTCGCTGGCGCTGGCCGGTGGTGTGACCGTCATGGCCACCCCGGACACGTTCATCGACTTCAGCCGTCAGCAGGGCCTGTCCACCGACGGCCGGTGCAAGTCCTTCGCGGCGTCGGCGGACGGCACCGGCTGGGCCGAGGGCGCGGGCATGCTGCTCGTCGAGCGGCTCTCGGACGCGCGGCGCAACGGCCACCGCGTCCTGGCGATCGTGCGGGGTTCGGCCATCAACCAGGACGGCGCGTCCAACGGTCTGACGGCGCCCAATGGCCCGTCCCAGCAGCGCGTCATCCGCGACGCGCTGACCAGCGCCCGGCTCACCACCGCCGATGTCGATGTGGTGGAGGCGCATGGCACGGGCACGACGCTGGGCGACCCGATCGAGGCCCAGGCCCTGCTCGCCACCTACGGCCGCGGCCGGCCGGAGGGGCAGCCGCTGTGGCTCGGCTCGCTGAAGTCCAACATCGGCCACACCCAGGCCGCCGCGGGTGTCGCGGGCATCATCAAGATGATCATGGCGATGCGGCACGGTGTGCTGCCGCGGACGCTGCACATCGACGAGCCCACCCCGCATGTCGACTGGTCGGCCGGCGACCTCGAGCTGCTGACCGAGGCCCGGCCGTGGCCGGAGCTCGGCCGGCCGCGCCGAGCGGCCATCTCGTCGTTCGGCGTGAGCGGCACGAACGCGCACACGATCATCGAGCAGCCCCCGGCCCCCGAGGAGATCCCCGCGACCGCTCCGGTGGCGGAGCTGCCGACGGTGCCCTGGGTGCTCTCGGGCAAATCCGAGGCCGCCCTGCGCGGCCAGGCCGAACGGCTCCTCGCCCACCTCGGCACCCACCCCGACCTGGACACCACCGACGTCGGCTACGCGCTGGCGACGGGCCGGGCGGCGCTGGAGCGGCGCGCGGTCGTCGTCGGCGAGGACCGGGACCGGCTGCTGTCCGGCCTGGAGGCGCTGGCGCGCGGCGAGTCGGCCGCGGGACTGGTCCAGGGGACGGTGGTCGAGGGCGGCAAGGTGGCGTTCCTGTTCACCGGTCAGGGCAGCCAGCGGCTGGGGATGGGGCGTGAGCTGTATGACGCCTATCCGGTGTTCGCGGAGGCGTTGGACGCGGTGTGCGATGAGCTGGACGCGCATCTGGAGCGGCCGTTGAAGACGGTGTTGTTCGGTGAGGATGCCGAGGCGCTGGATCAGACCGGTTTCACTCAGCCCGCGTTGTTCGCGGTCGAGGTGGCGTTGTTCCGGTTGGTGGAGGCGTGGGGTCTGCGGCCCGACTTCCTGTCGGGGCATTCGATCGGCGAGCTGGCCGCCGCGCACGTGGCGGGTGTGCTCTCGCTCGCGGACGCGGCGAAGCTGGTGGCCGCCCGCGGGCGGCTGATGCAGGAGCTGCCGGCCGGTGGCGCGATGATCGCCGTCCAGGCGTCCGAGGACGAGGTGCTGCCCCTGCTGACCGAGCGGGTCAGTATCGCCGCGCTCAACGGGCCGACGTCGGTGGTCATCGCGGGTGACGAGGACGCGGCTGTCGCGCTTGCCGATGGTTTCGAGGCGCGGGGTCGGAAGACCAAGCGGCTCACCGTCAGCCACGCGTTCCACTCGCCGCGTATGGACGGCATGTTGGATGCCTTCCGTGAGGTGGCGGAGGGGCTGTCGTACGAGGCCCCGCGCATTCCGATCGTTTCCAATCTCACCGGGAACGTCGTCTCCGCCGAGGAGATCACGACCGCCGACTTCTGGGTGCGCCACGTCCGCGAAGCGGTCCGCTTCCTCGATGGCGTCCGGACGATGGAAGACCAGGGCGTCACCACCTACGTCGAGTTGGGCCCGGACGGTGTCCTCACCGCCATGGCCCAGGAGTGCGTCTCCGGCGATGCCGCCGCCTTCGTCTCGGCGCTCCGCAAGGGACGTACCGAGCCGGGAGCGATGACCACTGCCCTCGCCGCGCTGCACACCCGGGGGCTCGCCCTGGACTGGTCGGCGTTCTTCGCCGGTACGGGAGCCCGCGCGATCGAGCTGCCGACCTACGCCTTCCAGCGGCAGCGCTTCTGGGTGGAGAACCCGGAGGAGGTCCGCGCGGCCGTCGCGGCCATGGATTCCGTGGACGCGCGGTTCTGGGAGGCCGTCGAGCGGGAGGACTTGGAGGCGCTGGCCGGGACGCTCCAGTCCGAGGACGCCGACGCGCTCACCTCGCTGGGCGCCGTTCTGCCGGTGCTGTCCTCGTGGCGGCGCCGCCAGGGCGAGCGGTCCACCGTGGACGCGTGGCGCTACCAGGTGACCTGGAAGCCGGTGGCCGCCCGCGCCGAGGCGGCGCTGACCGGCCGCTGGCTGGTCGTCACCGCCGCCGAAGAGGTGGACGGCGCGCTGGCCGAGGGTGTCGTACGGACGCTGTCCGCACGCGGCGCCGAGGTCCAGCGGGTCGAGCTGGCCGTCGGGGACCGTACGGGCATGGCCGAGCGGCTGGCCGAGGCGGTCGCCGACGCTCCGCCGGCCGGGGTGTTCGCGCTGCCGTCCCTCGCCGAAAGCACCGAGGGCGCCGAAGGCACCGAAAGCACCGAGGTCGCCGAGGGCGCCGACGGGCTGCTCCGTACGGCCGCCCTGGCACAGGCGCTGGGCGATCTGGGCGTGGACGCGCCGCTGTGGGTTGCCACGCGCGGCGCGGTTTCGACCGGCCGCGCGGACGGTCCGGTGGACCCGTCGCAGGCCCGGGTCTGGGGCCTGGGCCGGGTCGCGGCCCTGGAACTGGCCGAGCGATGGGGCGGTCTCGTCGATCTGCCGGAGACGGTGGACGACCGGGCGCTGTCGCGGCTGGCGGGCGTGCTGGCCGGTGGCCAGGGCGAGGACCAGGTGGCGGTGCGCGCCTCCGGCGTCTT
Organism: Streptomyces sp. AgN23; assembly: GCF_001598115.1. NCBI lineage: Bacteria > Bacillati > Actinomycetota > Actinomycetes > Kitasatosporales > Streptomycetaceae > Streptomyces > Streptomyces sp. AgN23. The sequence goes on along the minus strand of NZ_CP007153.1, from coordinate 4,088,533 downwards.
CGGCCGCCGGCTGACCCGGGCCGCCGACACCGGGCACGGCCGCGACTGGCGGCCGGGCGCGGGCTCGGTCCTGGTGACCGGCGGTACGGGCGCGCTGGGCGCGCATGTGGCCCGCTGGCTGATCGACAAGGGCGCCGAACACGTGGTGCTCACCAGCCGCCGTGGCCTCGACGCCCCCGGCGCGGCCGAGCTGCGGGACGAACTCACCGCCTCGGGCGCCCGGGTGACCGTCGCGGCCTGCGACGCCGCCGACCGCGAGGCGCTGGCCGCGCTGGTGGCCGGGCTTCCGGCCGAACTGCCGCTGACGGCGGTGGTGCACGCGGCCGGGGTGCTGGACGACGGCGTACTGGAGTCGCTGACCCCCGAGCGCTTCGCCTCCGTTCTGCGCGCCAAGGCCGAGGCCGCCGCCAATCTGCACGAGCTGACGCGGGACCTGGACCTGACGGCCTTCGTCCTGTTCTCCTCGTTCGCGGGCTCGATCGGCGCCGCCGGTCAGGCCAACTACGCGGCGGCGAACGCCTTCCTGGACGCGCTCGCCGAGCGCCGCCGGGCCGAGGGCCTGCCCGCCACTTCGGTGGCCTGGGGCCCGTGGGCCGAGGGCGGGATGGCCGCGGACGACGCGCTGGAGCAGCGCATGCGCCGCGCCGGTGTGCCGCCGATGGCGGCGGACCTGGCCATCGCCGCGCTGCAGCGCGCGCTGGACCTGGACGAGACCGCGGTGACCGTCGCGGACATCGACTGGGAGCGGCTGGCCCCCGGCTTCACCGCCTCCCGGCCGAGCCCGCTGCTGCTGGAGCTGCCCGAGGTGCGTACCGCGCTGGAGGCCGAAGGCGGGCGGACGGCCCGTACGGCCGGTGGCGGCGGCGCGGACGAGTCCTCGCTGGCCCGGCGGCTCGCCGGCGTCCCGGCTGCCGAGCGCGAGCGGATGCTGCTGGACCTGGTGCGCTCGGCCGTGGCCGATGTGCTGGGCCACTCCGACGCGGAGGCCGTGGAGGCGGACCGGGCGTTCCGGGATCTGGGCTTCGACTCGCTGACGGCCGTCGAGCTGCGCAACCGCATGAACACCGTGACCGGGCTGCGGCTGCCGCCCACGCTGGTGTACGACTACCCGTCGTCCTCGGCGCTCGCCGCTCACCTCCGTACGGAGATCCTGGGCGAGGAGAGCGCGGCCGGGGCGGTCGCCGGTGTGCCGTCCACGACGGTGGCCGTCGCCGACGATCCGATCGCGATCGTCGGGATGAGCTGCCGCTTCCCGGGTGGTGTGCGGTCGCCGGAGGAGCTGTGGCGGCTGCTGGTCTCCGGGCAGGACGCGGTGACGGGCTTCCCGGCCGACCGTGGCTGGGACCTGGAGGCGCTGTACGACCCGGACTCCGCCACCGAGAACACGAGCTATGTCCGCGAGGGGGGATTCCTGGCGGACGCCGGGGACTTCGACGCCTCGTTCTTCGGGATCTCGCCGCGTGAGGCGCTTGCCATGGATCCGCAGCAGCGGTTGCTGCTGGAGACCTCGTGGGAGGCGTTCGAGCGGGCCGGGATCGACCCGACGACGCTGCGCGGTCAGCAGGTCGGCGTGTTCGCGGGCACCAACGGCCAGGACTACATGTCGCTCGTCCTCCACTCGCCGGACGGCGGCGATGGGTTCATGGGGACGGGCAACGCGGCCAGTGTGATGTCTGGTCGGGTGTCGTATGCGCTGGGTCTTGAGGGCCCGGCGGTGACGGTGGATACCGCGTGTTCGTCGTCGTTGGTGGCGTTGCACTGGGCGATTCAGGCGTTGCGGGCGGGTGAGTGCTCGTTGGCGTTGGCCGGTGGTGTGACGGTGATGTCGACGCCGGGTTCGTTCGTGGACTTCAGCCGTCAGCGGGGGCTGGCGGAGGATGGCCGGATCAAGGCGTTCGCGGCTGGTGCGGATGGCACCGGTTGGGGCGAGGGCGTGGGCATGCTGCTCGTCGAGAGGCTGTCGGACGCTCAGCGCCATGGCCATGAGGTGCTGGCGGTCGTCCGCGGCTCCGCGATCAACCAGGATGGTGCGTCCAACGGTCTGACGGCGCCGAACGGTCCCTCGCAGCAGCGGGTGATCCGGCAGGCGCTGGCCGGTGCGGGTCTTTCCGCGTCCGAGGTGGACGCGGTCGAGGCGCACGGCACCGGTACGACGCTGGGCGACCCGATCGAGGCGCAGGCGCTGCTCGCCACCTACGGCCAGGAGCGGGACCCCGAGCGGCCCCTGCTGCTCGGCTCCATCAAGTCCAACATCGGGCACACGCAGGCCGCGGCCGGTGTCGCCGGTGTGATGAAGATGGTGCTGGCGCTGCGGCACGGTGTGCTGCCGCCGACCCTGCACGTGGACGAGCCGACCCCGCATGTCGACTGGTCCGCCGGTGAGCTGGAGCTGCTGACCGAGGCGCGGGAGTGGCCGGAGACCGGCCGTCCGCGCCGGGCGGCGGTCTCCGCGTTCGGCATCAGCGGCACCAACGCGCACACCCTGCTGGAGCAGGCCCCGGAGCCGAAGGAGACCCCCGCCGTCGCTCCGGCGGTGGAGCTGCCGACCGTGCCGTGGGTGCTGTCGGCAAAGTCGCCGGCCGCCGTCCGCGGCCAGGCCGAACGGCTCCTGGCCCACCTCGGCGGCGAGACCGCACCGGCCGCCACCGATGTGGCCTACTCGCTCGCCACGACCCGCGCCGCCCTGGACCACCGGGCCGTGCTCACCGCGGACAGCGGGGACGGGCTGCCGGCCGGTCTCGCGGCGCTGGCGCGGGGCGAGTCCGAGGTGCCGGGCCTGGTCGAGGGCTCGGTGGCCGGTGGCAAGGTGGCGTTCCTCTTCACGGGGCAGGGCAGCCAGCGGCTCGGCATGGGCCGTGAGCTGTACGACACCTTCCCGGTGTTCGCGGACGCGCTGGACGAGGTGTGCGCCCACCTGGACGCGCATCTGGAGCGGCCGCTGCGGGAGGTGCTGTTCGGCGACGACGCCGCCGCGCTGGACCGGACCGGCTTCACCCAGCCCGCGCTGTTCGCCATCGAGGTGGCGCTGTTCCGGCTGGTGGAGACCTGGGGTCTGAAGGCGGACTTCCTGTCCGGCCACTCGATCGGTGAGCTGGCGGCCGGCCATGTGGCGGGTGTGCTCTCGCTCGCGGACGCGGCGAAGCTGGTGGCCGCGCGTGGCCGGCTGATGCAGGAGCTGCCTGCCGGTGGCGCGATGATCGCCGTCCAGGCGTCCGAGGACGAGGTGGCGCCGCTGCTGACCGAGCGGGTGTCGATCGGCGCGCTCAACGGGCCGACGTCGGTCGTGGTCGCGGGTGATGAGGACGAGGCGCTGCGGATTGCCGCGGCGTTCGAGGCGCAGGGGCGTAAGACCAAGCGCCTCACCGTGAGCCACGCGTTCCACTCGCCGCGCATGGACGGGATGCTGGACGCGTTCCGCGAGGTCGCGGAGGGCCTGACCTACGAGGCCCCGCGCATTCCGATCGTCTCCAACCTGACCGGGAGCGTCGTCTCCGCCGAGGAGATCACGAGCCCCGGCTTCTGGGTGCGCCACGTCCGCGAGGCCGTCCGCTTCCTCGACGGCGTCCGTACCCTCGAAACCCGGGGCGTGACCACCTTCGTGGAGCTGGGCCCCGACGGTGTCCTCACCGCCATGGCCCAGGACTGCCTGGCCGAGCCCGACGCGGCCGAGCTGCTGCCCGCGCTGCGCAAGGGCAGGCCGGAGGCCGAGGCGCTGACCGGCGCGCTGGCCCGGCTGTATGTCCGCGGCCTGGCCCCGGACTGGGAGGCGTTCTTCGCCGGTACGGGTGCGCGGAGGGTCGCGCTGCCGACGTACGCCTTCCAGCGCAGCCGCTACTGGGTCGACGCCCAGCTGAGCCTGGACGAGGTCGCCTCGGCGGGGCTCGGCTCGGCCGATCACCCGCTGCTGGGCGCGGCGGTGGAACTGCCCGACGCGGACGCGTATGTGTTCTCCGGGCGGCTGTCGCTCGCCTCGCACACGTGGCTGGCGGACCACACGGCCGCGGACACGGCCGTGCTGCCCGGCTCCGCGTTCGTGGAGCTGGCGGTGCGCGCCGGGGACCATGTGGGCTGTGGGCTGCTGGCGGAGCTGACCCTGGACGAGCCGCTGATCCTGCCGGAGCGCGGCGGGGTGCGGCTGCGGGTGTCGGTCGGCGAGCCGGACGCCGACGGGCGTCGCCCGCTGGGCGTGTACGGGCGGGACGAGCGCGCGGAGGCGGACCGGCCGTGGACCCGGCACGCCGCCGGTGTGCTCGCCTCGGGCGCGGCCCCGGCGGGTGGCGGCGTTGAGTCGCTGTCCGTGTGGCCGCCCGCCGACGCGGAAGCGGTCGACACCGATGAGTTGTACGCGACCATGGCGCGTGCCGGACTGCTGCACGGTCCCGCGTTCCAGGGCCTGCGCCGCGTCTGGCGGCGTGGCGAGGAGTTGTTCGCGGAGGTCCGCGTCGCGGCGGAGCGGCAGCCCGAGGCCGCCCGCTTCGCCCTGCACCCGGCCCTGCTGGACGGTGCGCTGCAGCCGCTCGTGCTGGGCGCGGGCGGTGCCACGGTGGCGCGCTCCTGGCGTGGGGTGAGCGTGTACGCGGTCGGCGCCGAGGCGCTGCGCGTACGGCTGGCGCTGACCGAGGACGGCGCCGTGTCGATGGTGGCGGCCGATGAGACGGGTGCGCTCGTCGCGTCGGTGGACGCGCTGGAGACCGGGGCGCTGGAGGTGGACCGGATCGCCGGTGCGACCGCCTCCGACCGCCATGAGTCGCTGTTCCGCATCGACTGGGCGCCGGTGGCGGCACCCTCGAAGGAGCCCTCAACGGCGTCCTCGCAGGCGCCTTCGCAGACCGTGTCGGCGGGCTTCGCCGTCATCGGCGGCGATGAGCTCAAGCTGAGCGTGGCCCTGGAGACGGCCGGGTTCCGCGCCGCGGTCCACGACGACCTCGTCTCGCTGAACGCGGCGGTCGAGGCGGGCGAGGCCGCGCCGGACACCGTGCTGGTGCCGTTCCCGCCGGAGCCGGGCGCCGAGGGCGGCCTCGCCGCCGGTGCGCACACGGCCACCCACCGCGTCCTGGGCCTGCTCCAGGAGTGGCTGGGCGGCGGCCGGCCCGGTTCGGCCCGGCTGGTCGTGGTCACCCGTGGCGCGGTCGCCGCGGCCGCCGACCCGGCGGTGGCGGACCTGGTGCACGCGCCGGTGTGGGGTCTGCTGCGCTCGGCGCAGACGGAGAACCCGGGCCAGTTCGTGCTGCTGGACGTGGACGGCGAGGTGTCCTACCCGGTGATCGCGGCGGCGCTGGACTCGGGCGAGCCCGAGCTGGCGCTGCGCGCCGGGGCGGCGTACGCGCCGCGCCTGGCCAGGGTCGAGGCGGCTCAGGCAGCCGAGGTGTTGGAGAAGAAGGCCATCGACCCGGACGGCACGGTGCTGATCACCGGCGCCACCGGCGGTCTGGGCAGGTTGTTCGCCCGCCATCTGGCCACCGCGCACGGCGCCCGCCATCTGCTGCTCACCAGCCGCAGCGGCCCCGCCGCCGACGGTATGGCCGAACTGGTGGCGGAACTCGCCGAGTTGGGCGCACAGGCCACCGTCGCCGCATGCGACGCGGCCGACCGGGAGGCGCTGGCCGGGCTGCTGGCCGCGATTCCGGCCGACCGTCCGCTGACGGCCGTGGTGCACACCGCGGGCGTCCTCGACGACGGTGTCATCGACATGCTGACGCCCGAGCGGGTGGACACGGCGCTGCGGCCCAAGGTCGACGCTGCGGTCAACCTGCACGAGCTGACCCGCGATCTGGACCTGTCGGCCTTCGTGCTCTTCTCGGCCGCGGCCGGCACGCTGGGCGGCGCGGGCCAGGGTGGCTACGCGGCGGCGAACGTCTTCCTCGACGCCCTCGCCGGCCACCGCCGCGCCACCGGCCGTACCGCACTGTCCCTGGTGTGGGGCATGTGGGCCGAGGAGCGGGGCATGGGCGGCCGGCTCGGCGAGGCCGACCAGCAGCGGGCGGCGCGCGGCGGGGTGCTGCCGCTGTCCGCCGAGGAGGGGCTCGCCCTCTTCGACGCGGCCCACGCCGTGGCGGACGAGGCGGTGCTGGTGCCCGTGCGGCTGGAGATGGCGACGCTGCGCGCCGCCGCCGCCACCGGGGAACTGCTGCCGCTCTACCGCGGTCTGGTGCGCACGCCCGTGCGCCGCGCCGCGACCGGCGGCCCCGCCGCCCCGGAGGCGGTGGCGGACACCGGGGACGGCACGCTGGCCCAGCGGCTGGCCGGGCAGTCGGAGGCCCAGCAGCAGCTGACCGTGCTGGACCTGGTCCGCCGTCAGGTGGCGGCCGTGCTGGGCTACGCCTCCAAGGACCAGGTGGGCGCCGAGCAGGCGTTCAAGGATCTGGGCTTCGACTCGCTGACGGCCGTGGAACTGCGGAACCGGCTGAACGCGGCCACCGGGCTGCGGCTGACGGCCACGCTGGTCTACGACTACCCGACACCGGTGGCGCTCGCGCGGCATCTGCGTCAGGAAGTGGCGCCGGAGGCCGACGGCCCCGGAGTGTCCGTACTGGAGGAACTGGAGCGGCTGGAGAACAGCCTGTCCTCGCTGACGCCGGAGGATCTGGCATCGGTGACGGAGGACGAGGCCGCGCATGCGAACATCGCGGTACGCCTCCAGACGCTGCTCGCGAAGTGGAACGACGTGCGTCGCACCGCGGACGACGCCGGGGCGGACGCCGAGGCGGACGCGTTCGAAGAGGTCAGTGACGACGATCTCTTCGACTTCATCGACAAGAGGTTCGGCAACGGCTGAAGCGCGGCAGCACACCCACCCGAACCCCCCCGACGAACCAGAGCATTGCGAATAGGTGAACGTCCATGGCGACTGCGAACGAAGCCAAGCTCCGCGAATATCTGAAGAAGGTCACCACCGACCTCACCGCCGCCCACCGGCGGCTGCAGGAGGTCGACGACCAGGCCCATGAGCCGATCGCCATCGTGGGCATGAGCTGCCGCTTCCCCGGGGGTGTGCGCACCCCCGAGGAGCTGTGGGAACTCATGGCCTCCGGTGGCGAGGCGCAGACGGAGTTCCCGGCCGACCGCGGCTGGGACCTGCAGAACCTGTTCGACCCGGACCCGGACACCCCGGACACCACCTACACCCGCCAGGGCGGGTTCCTGGGCGATGCCACCCGGTTCGACGCGGCGTTCTTCGGGATCTCGCCGCGTGAGGCCATGGCGATGGACCCGCAGCAGCGGCTGCTGCTGGAGACCTCCTGGGAGGCGTTCGAGCGGGCCGGGATCGACCCGGCGTCCCTGCGCGGCAGCCGGACCGGTGTCTTCGCGGGGATGAACGCCTCCGACTATCTTTCGGTGGCGCTCGACGCCGAGGACGACTTCGGCGGCCACCTCGGCACGGGCAACGCCAGCAGCGTCGTCTCCGGCCGGCTCTCCTACGTCTTCGGCCTCGAGGGCCCGGCCGTCACGGTGGACACGGCCTGCTCCGCGTCACTGGTGGCGCTGCACCTGGCCGTCCAGTCGCTGCGGCTGGGCGAGTGCTCGCTCGCGCTGGCGGGCGGCGTCCATGTGATGTCCACCCCCGGTCTGTTCATCGAGTTCAGCCGCCAGCGCGGGCTGTCGCAGGACGGCCGCTGCAAGGCGTTCTCGGCGGACGCCGACGGCTTCGGCCCGGCCGAGGGCGTGGGCGTCCTGCTGCTGGAGCGGCTCTCGGAGGCCCGTCGCCGGGGCCACAAGGTGCTGGCCGTGGTGCGCGGCTCCGCCGTCAACCAGGACGGTGCGTCCAACGGTCTGACCGCGCCCAACGGCCCCTCCCAGCGGCGCGTCATCCAGCAGGCACTGGCCAACGCCCGGCTGTCCGGCGGCGATGTGGACGTCGTCGAGGCCCACGGCACGGGCACCTCGCTGGGCGACCCGATCGAGGCGCAGGCGCTGCTGGCCACCTACGGCCAGGACCGGCCCGAGGAACTGCCCCTGCTGCTCGGATCGGTGAAGTCCAACATCGGCCACACTCAGGGCGCCGCGGGCATCGCCGGGGTGATGAAGATGGTGCTGGCGATGGAGCACGGGGTGGTGCCCGAATCGCTGCACATCTCCGAGCCGTCCCCGCACATCGACTGGGCGGCGGGGAAGGTCGCGCTGGTCAGGTCGGCCACACCGTGGCCCGAGACCGGTCGCCCGCGCCGTGCGGCCATCTCCTCCTTCGGCTTCAGCGGCACCAACGCGCACACCATCATCGAGCAGGCCCCCGCCGAGGAGCCGGGCCCGGTCGAGCTGGTGTCCAAGCAGCCGGGTGTGCTGCCGTGGGTGCTCTCCGGCAAGAGCGAGGCGGCGCTGCGCGCCCAGGCGCGGCGGCTGCTGGACCGGCTCCACGACGAACCGGCGCTGCGCCCGGTGGACATCGGCCTGTCGCTGGCCACCACCCGCTCCGCGCTGGACCATCGCGGTGTGGTCCAGGGCCGGGACCGCGAGGAGCTGATGGCCGGGCTGAACGCGCTCGCCGACGGCGGCATGGCGGCCGGTGTGGAGCGGGGCACGGTGGTCGCGGGGCAGACGGCGTTCGTCTTCCCCGGGCAGGGGTCCCAGTGGGTGCGGATGGGCGTGGGGCTGATGGACGCCTCGCCCGTCTTCGCGGCCCACATCGAGGAGTGTGCCGCGGCGCTGGCGGAGTTCACCGACTGGTCGCTGGCGGATGTGCTGCGGGGGGCCGAGGGCGCGCCGTCGCTGGACCGGGTGGATGTGGTCCAGCCGGTGCTGTTCGCCGTGATGGTGTCCCTCGCCGAGCTGTGGCGTTCGCTGGGTGTCGTGCCGTCCGCGGTGATCGGCCACTCGCAGGGCGAGATCGCCGCCGCGTATGTGGCGGGGATCCTGTCCCTGAAGGACGCTGCCCGTGTGGTGGCGCTGCGCAGCCAGGCGATCGGCCGGGTGCTGGCGGGCAAGGGCGGCATGGTGTCGGTGGCGCTGCCGGTGGCGGACGTGCGCGAACGCATCGAGCCCTGGGGCGAGGAGCGCATCTCCATCGCGGCGGTCAACGGGCCGTCCTCGGTGGTCGTCTCCGGTGAGCCGACCGCGCTGGACGAGCTGCTGGCGTCCTGCGAGGCCGATGAGGTGCGGGCCCGCCGGGTGCCGGTGGACTACGCCTCGCACTCGGCCCAGGTCGAACTGCTCCGCGAGGAGCTGCTGGAGCTGCTGGCCCCCGTACAGCCGAAGAGCGCCCAGGTGCCGTTCCTGTCGACGGTGACGGGGGAGTGGGCCGAGGGTTCCGAGCTGGACGCCGAGTACTGGTTCACCAATCTGCGTCGCACGGTGGAGCTGGAGGGCGCCGTCCGGCGGTTGCTGGACGAGGGTTTCGGGGTGTTCATCGAGTCCAGCGCCCACCCCGTGCTGACGACGGGTGTGCAGGAGACCGCCGAGGACGCCGGTGTGGACGCGGCCGCGATCGGTTCGCTGCGCCGTGACGAGGGCGGACAGGGCCGCTTCTGGGCCTCCGTCGGCGAGGCGTGGTCGCGCGGGGTGAGCGTCGACTGGGAGGCCGTGTTCGACGGCACCGGCGCCCGCCGTATCGAACTGCCCACCTACGCCTTCCAGCAGCAGCGCTACTGGCCCGAGGCCGCGCCCGCACGGGTCGCCGGGCAGACCGGGCACGACCCCGTGGAGGCCAAGTTCTGGGCCGCCGTGGAGGCCGAGGACTGGCAGACGCTGGCCGCCGAGCTGACCGTCGACGGCGATCAGCCCATGAGCGCCGTTCTGCCCGCCCTGGCCACCTGGCGCAAGCAGGCCCGTGAGCAGTCCACAGTGGACGGCTGGCGGTACCGCGTGACGTGGAAGCCACTGGCCGAGGAGCGGTCCGCGCGGCTGTCCGGCGGCTGGCTCGTCGTCGCCCCGGCCGCCGAGGACGTCTGGACCGACGCGGTGGCCGGGGTGCTCGCAGAACGCGGCGCCGACGTACGGCGGATCGCCGTGGACACCGGCGCCGACGGCCGCGACGAGCTGGCCGAGCGGCTGCGCACCGCGCTCGCCGAGGCCGACGGCGGCTCGTTCGCCGGGGTCGTCTCGCTGCTGGCCCCCGCCGAAGGCGCGTACCCCGGACACGCCTCGCTGCCCGCCGGAACCGCCGCCCAGCTCGCGCTGATCCAGGCCCTCGGCGACGCCGGAATCGGCGCCCCGCTGTGGTGCCTGACCCACGGCGCCGTCTCCGTCGGCGCTTCGGACCGGCCGGCCGCCCCCGAGCAGGCGCTCGTCTGGGGACTGGGCCGGGTCGCCGCGCTGGAACACCTGGAGCGCTGGGGCGGTCTGATCGACCTGCCCGCCACGCCCGACGAGCGCGCCCTGGCCCGGCTGGTGGGCCTCCTCGCCTCCGACGGCGACGATGATCAGGCCGCGATCCGCGCCACCGGCCTCTTCGTGCCCCGCCTGGTGCGCGCCCCGCTGGCCGACACCTCCGCCGTACGGTCCTGGAAGCCGACCGGCACCACGCTGGTCACCGGCGGTACGGGACGGCTGGGCGGGCAGGTCGCCCGGTGGCTGGCCCGCAACGGCGCCGACCACCTGGTGCTGGCGAGCCTCAGGGGCCCGGACGCCCCCGGGGCCGTAGAGCTGGAGGCCGAGCTCACCGAGCTCGGCGCCAAGGTCACCCTCGCCGCCTGCGATGTGACCGACCGCGCGGCGCTCGCCGAGACCCTCGCGGCCATCCCGGCCGACCAGCCGCTGACCGCCGTCGTGCACACCGCCGCGGTCATCGAGGACGGCGTGATCGAGGGGCTGACCCCGGATCAGGTCGAGCGGGTGCTGCGGCTCAAGGTGGACGCCACGCGCCATCTGCACGAGCTCACCCGGGACCTGGACCTGACCGCGTTCGTGCTGTGCTCGCACTTCTCCGCCACCTTCGGCGCACCCGGCCAGAGCAACCAGGCGCCCGGCAACGCCTTCCTGCACTCCTTCGCCGAACAGCGCCGCGCGGACGGGCTGCCCGCCACCACGCTGACCTTCGGCCCGTGGGGCGACGGCGCCACGGTGGACGGCGCGGTCGGCGACCGGATGCGCCGCCACGGCATCAACGAGATGGCGCCGGAACCGGCCACCACCACCCTCCAGCACGCACTGGACCGGGACGAGACCGCGCTGACCGTCATCGACATGGACTGGCGGCGCTTCACCCTCGCCTTCACCGCCGACCGGCCGCGTCCGCTGCTGCACGAGCTGCCCGAGGCCCGCGAGGTCGTCGAGGAGATGGCCACCGCCGAGGCCGACGGCGGCGGCGCGGCCGCCGGGGCGGCCCTGGCCGGACAGCTCGCGGCGCTGCCGGAGACCGAGCGGGAGCGGGTGCTGCTGGATCTGGTGCGCAGCGCGGTGGCCGCCGTGCTGGGCCACTCCGGCGCCCAGGCGATCGAGGCGGGCCGGGCCTTCAAGGAGCTGGGCTTCGACTCGCTGACCGCCGTCGAACTCCGCAACCGGCTCGGCGCCGCGAGCGGGCTGAAGCTGCCCCCGAGCCTGATCTTCGACCACCCGACCCCGGCCGCCGTGGCCGCCTACCTGCGGGCCGGGATCGCGCCCGACGAGGCGGCCGACGGCACCGCGGTGCTCGAAGAACTCGACAAGCTGGAGACCGCGCTCACCGGCACCGCGCCCGACAACATCACCCGGGCCCGGATCACCATGCGCCTGCAGTCGCTGATGGCGAAGTGGAATGAGTCGGACGGCACGGCGGTCACCGCCGAACCCGCCACCACGGCGGCGCCGGAGCGCCCGGCGAAGGACACGGTCGACGCCGAGCAGCTCCAGTCGGCCAGCGACGAAGAGCTCTTCGCATTCATCAACAAGGGTCTCGGAAGGGCATGACGGGAATTCTGCTATTGACGTCGTTCTCGATGTCGGCCAGGATTTTCCATATCCTTCAATAGAGTTGCTGAATACCGGTTGCCCCCTATCGCTCCCTGGGTCTCCAGGGGGTCGTAGGGGGCATCTAGGGGTTGTTGTGAGGGTTAGTTCGCACATAGCCTCTCAGCGAGAAGTCGACTGATTTGGTTGTTGGTTACCGGCTCCCCTGTTGAGGATCTGTGGAGCATTTCCGATGCCGTCTGCCGTAATTGGATTGCGTAAATGGCGAATGAAGAGACGCTGCGGGACTACCTCAAGCTGGTAACGGCGGATCTGCACCAGACTCGCCTCCGCCTGCAAGAGGCCGAGGCGAAGAACCACGACCCCATCGCGATCGTGGGGATCGGCTGCCGTTATCCCGGGGGCGTTCAGTCGCCCGAGGACCTGTGGCGCATCGTCAGCGAGGGCGTCGACGCGGTCAGCGAGTTCCCGCTGGACCGCGGGTGGAATGTCGACACGATGTACCACCCGGACCCGGACCACCCCGGCACCAGCTATGTGCACGAGGGCGGATTCGTCGACGGCATAGCCGATTTCGACCCGGCGCTGTTCGGCATCAGTCCGCGAGAAGCGCTCGGCATGGACCCGCAGCAGCGGATGCTGCTGGAGACGTCCTGGGAGGCGTTCGAGCGGGCCGGAATCGACCCGGTCGCGGTGCGCGGCCGGCAGATCGGCGTCTTCGTCGGCACCAGCAATCACGATTACCTGGGCGCGATCCTCAGTTCCAACGAGAACTTCGAGGGTTATTTCGGTACCGGTAACGCCGCGAGCGTCGCCTCCGGCCGCCTTTCCTACACCTTCGGTTTCGAGGGCCCGGCCGTCACCGTCGACACCGCCTGCTCCTCCTCGCTGGTGGCGCTCCACCTCGCCGTCCAGGCGCTGCGCAACGGAGAATGCTCGCTCGCGCTCGCCGGCGGCGCGACCCTCATGTGCGCGCCCGGCGTCTTCGTCGACTACAGCAAGATGCGCGGACTGGCCCTCGACGGCCGCTCCAAGCCCTTCGCCCCGGAGGCCGACGGCTTCTGCCTGGGCGAGGGCGTCGGCATGCTGCTCGTCGAGCGGCTGTCGGACGCCCAGCGCAAGGGCCACCCGGTCCTCGCCGTGGTCCGTGGCTCCGCCGTCAACCAGGACGGCGCGTCCAACGGCCTCACCTCGCCCAACGGCCCCTCGCAGCAGCGCGTCATCCTCCAGGCGCTGGCCAACGCCCGCCTCAGCCCCGATCAGGTCGACGCCGTCGAGGCCCACGGCACCGGCACCGCCCTCGGCGACCCCATCGAGGCCCAGGCGCTGCTCGCCACCTACGGCCAGGACCGGCCCGAGGGCAAACCGCTGCTCATCGGCTCCATCAAGTCCAACATCGGCCACGCCCAGGCGGGCGCCGGTGTCAGCGGTGTCATCAAGATGGTCATGGCGATGCGGCACGGTGTGCTGCCCAAGACCCTCCACCTCACCGAGCCCACCCCGCACGTCGACTGGACGGCCGGGGACGTCGAACTGCTCACCGCCACCACCGAGTGGCCCCAGGACCCCGAGGGCGCGACCCCGCGCCGTGCGGGCGTCTCGTCGTTCGGCATGAGCGGCACCAATGTGCACACCATCCTCGAGGAGCCCCCGGCCCTCGCCGCCCCCGCCGAGAGCGGCGAACCGGAGCCGGAGCGGGCCGAACCGCCCCTGGTCCCGGTCGTGCTCTCCGGCAAGGACGAGCGGGCGCTGCGCGCCCAGGCCCTCCGGCTGCGGACCCATCTGACCGCCAACCCCGGCCACCGCCTCGCCGACCTCGGCTACTCCCAGGCCGTCACCCGCGCCGCCCTCGACCGCCGTGCCGTGGTCCTCGCGGCCGATCACGACGAACTCCTCGCGGGCCTCGACGCGCTCGCCGAAGGCCGCCACCACCCCGAGCTGGCCGAGGGGCTGGCCGCCGAGGGCAAGGTCGCGTTCCTCTTCACCGGCCAGGGCAGCCAGCGGCTCGGCATGGGCCGTGAGCTGTACGAGACCTACCCGGTGTTCGCCGAGGCGCTGGACGCGGTCTGCGCCCAGCTCGACCGCTTCCTCGACCGGCCGCTGAAGGACGTGCTGTTCGGCGACGACGCCGCCACGCTCGACCGGACCGGTTTCACTCAGCCCGCGCTGTTCGCGATCGAGGTGGCCCTCTTCCGCCTCGTCGAATCCTGGGGACTGCGCCCCGACTTCCTCGCCGGTCACTCCATCGGCGAGCTCACCGCCGCCCATGTCGCCGGGGTGCTCTCGCTCACCCACGCCTCCGCCCTGGTGGCCGCGCGCAGCCAGCTCATGCAGCAACTCCCCGCCGGTGGCGCGATGATCGCGATGCAGGCGTCGGAGGACGAGGTGGCGCCGCTGCTGACCGAGCGCGTCTCCATCGCCGCGCTCAACGGGCCCACCTCGGTGGTCATCGCGGGTGACGAGGACGCGGCGCTGGAGATCGCGGCGTCCTTCGAGGCGCGGGGCCGCAAGACCAAGCGGCTCACCGTCAGCCACGCCTTCCACTCCCCGCACATGGACGGGATGCTGGAGAACTTCCGTCAGGTCGCCGAGCGGCTGACCTACGAGGCTCCGAAGATCCCGATCGTCTCCAACCTCACCGGTGCGATCGTCTCCGCCGACGAGATCACCACGCCCGACTTCTGGGTCCGCCACGTCCGCGAGGCCGTCCGCTTCCTCGACGGCGTCCGCCGCCTCGAGGACCACGGCGTGACCACCTTCGTCGAACTGGGCCCCGACGGAGTGCTCTCCGCCATGGCCCAGGAGTGCGTGACCGGCGGCCGGAACCGCACGTTCGCGTTCCTGCCCGCCCTGCGCTCCGGCCGCCCCGAGGCCCGCACCCTGGGCCACGCGCTCGCCCAGGCCCAGGTCCGCGGCGTGCCCGTGGACTGGGCCACGTACTACGCGGGCACCGGCGCCCGCCGCGTCGAGCTGCCCACCTACGCCTTCCAACGGCAGCGCTACTGGCCCGCCAACCCCTTCTCGTACGGCCCCGACCCCGCCGAAGCCGAAGCCGCCGCCCCGGCCGTGGCCGACGCCCGGTTCTGGGAGGTCGTGCACAGCGAGGACCTGGCCGCCCTGGTCGACACCCTCGGCCTCGACGGCGACCAGCCCCTCAGCGAGGTGCTGCCCGTCCTGTCCGCGTGGCGTCGGCGCAGCCACGTCGACACCACCGTCGACGGCTGGCGCTACCGCATCACCTGGACACCGCTGCCACAGACCCAGGCCAAGCCGCTCACCGGCACCTGGCTCGTGGTCACTCCCGAGGGGGGCGCGGAGGACCCCTGGGTGGCCGAGTCGCTGCGGCTGCTTGCCGAACGCGGTGTCACGGTCCACGAGATCGCGGTCGACGGCACCACGGCCGACCGCACGGCCCTCGCCGAGCGCATCCGCACGGCTCTGACCCCGGACCCGGCGCCGGAGACCGGCGGGGCCCCGCACATCGACGGTGTGCTCTCCCTGCTCGGCCTGGACGAGCGCCCGCACGACCGGCACCCCTCCCTCACCGCCGGGCTCGCGGGGACCCTCACCCTCGTCCAGGCCCTCGGTGACGCCGAGGTCGATGCCCCGCTGTGGGCCGCCACCCGCGGCGCGGTCTCCGTCGGCCGCTCCGACCGGCTCAGCAGCCCCGACCAGGCCCAGATCTGGGGCCTCGGCCGCACCGCGGCCCTCGAACACCCCGAGCGCTGGGGCGGTCTGATCGACCTGCCCGAGACCGCCGACGACCGCGCCCTCGGGCGGCTCGCCGACATCCTCGCCGGGCCCGAGGGCATCAGCGGTGAGGACCACCTCGCGATCCGCCCGCAGGGCATCCACGTCCGCCGGCTGGCCCGCGCACCGCACCACGAGACCACCGGCGACGGCTGGAGCACCCACGGCACCGCGCTGATCACCGGCGGCACCGGCGCCCTCGGCGGCCACGTCGGCCGCTGGCTCGTGGCCCACGGCGCCCAGCACATCCTGCTGACCAGCCGCCGCGGCCCCGACGCCCCCGGCGCCACCGAGCTGCGCGACGAACTCACCGCTCTCGGCGCCCAGGTGACCATCGCCGCCTGCGACGTCGCCGACCGCGACGCCCTCGCCGGGCTGCTGGCGACCGTCCCCGCGGACCTTCCGCTGACCACGGTCGTGCACGCCGCCGGAGTGCTGGACGACGGTGTGCTCGACGCGCAGACCCCGCGGCGGATGGCCGATGTGCTGCGCGCCAAGGCCGACGCCGCCCGCCATCTGCACGAGCTCACGCGCGGCCTCGACCTGTCCGCCTTCGTGCTCTTCTCCTCCATGGCCGCCACCTTCGGCGCCGCGGGCCAGGCCAACTACGTGGCCGCCAACGCCTACCTCGACGCGCTCGCCGAGCAGCGCCGCGCCGAGGGCCTGCCCGCCACCTCCATGGCCTGGGGCGCCTGGGCCGACGGCGGCATGGCCACCGACGAGCTGGTGGCCGAGCGGCTCCGGCAGTCCGGGCTGCCCGCCCTCGCCCCCGAACCGGCGACCGCCGCCCTGGGCGCCGCGCTCGACCTGGACGAGACGTTCTCCCTCGTCGTCGACATCGAATGGGACCGGTTCGCGCCCGGCCTCTCCGGCCACCGCCCGAACCCGCTGCTCGCCGAGCTCGCCGAGGCGCGCCGCGCGATCGAGGCGGCGCGCACCGCCACCGGCGGCCCCGCCATCCCCGGCCAGCCCACCTCGCTGGCCCAGCGGCTGACCGACGCCGGCACCGACGAGGAACGCGACCAGATCGCCCTGGACTTCGTCCGCACCCAGGTGGCCGTCGTCCTCGGCCACCCCGGACCGGACTCGGTGGAGCCCAGCCGCGCCTTCCGCGACCTCGGCTTCGACTCGCTGACCGCCGTCGAGATCCGCAACCTGCTCTCCACCCTCACCGGGCTGAAGCTGCCCGCCACCATCATCTTCGACTACCCCACCCCGATCGCCCTCGCCGACCATCTGCGGGCCGAACTCATCGGCTCGCGCCCGGTGGTGTCCGGTGCGTCGTCGGTTGGCGTGGCGCTGGACGACGACCCCATCGCGATCGTCGGCATGAGCTGCCGCTTCCCCGGTGGCGTGCGCTCGCCCGAGGAGCTGTGGCGGCTGCTGGCGTCCGGGCAGGACGCGGTGACGGGCTTCCCCGCCGACCGCGGCTGGGACCTGGAGACGCTGTACGACCCGGAGGGCACGGGCGAGCACACCAGCTACGTCCGCGAGGGCGGATTCCTGGCCGATGCCGCCGAGTTCGACCCCGTTTTCTTCGGGATCTCGCCGCGTGAGGCGCTTGCCATGGATCCGCAGCAGCGGTTGCTGCTGGAGACCTCGTGGGAGGCGTTCGAGCGGGCCGGGATCGACCCGACCACGCTGCGCGGTCAGCAGGTCGGCGTGTTCGCCGGTACCAACGGCCAGGACTATCTGCCCGTCATCCTGTCCGCCCCCGACGGCTCCGAAGGCTTCATGGGGACGGGCAACGCGGCCAGTGTGTTGTCTGGTCGGGTGTCGTATGCGCTGGGTCTTGAGGGCCCGGCGGTGACGGTGGATACGGCGTGTTCGTCGTCGTTGGTGGCGTTGCACTGGGCGATTCAGGCGTTGCGGGCGGGTGAGTGCTCGTTGGCGTTGGCCGGTGGTGTGACGGTGATGTCGACGCCGGGTTCGTTCGTGGACTTCAGCCGTCAGCGGGGGTTGGCGGAGGATGGCCGGATCAAGGCGTTCGCGGCTGGTGCGGATGGCACCGGTTGGGGCGAGGGCGTGGGCATGCTGCTCGTCGAGAGGCTGTCCGAGGCCCGCGAGAACGGCCACCCGGTGCTGGCGGTCGTCCGTGGCAGCGCCATCAACCAGGATGGTGCGTCCAACGGTCTGACGGCGCCGAACGGTCCCTCGCAGCAGCGGGTGATCCGGCAGGCGCTGGCCGGTGCGGGTCTTTCCGCGTCCGAGGTGGACGCGGTCGAGGCCCATGGCACCGGCACCAAGCTGGGCGACCCGATCGAGGCCCAGGCCCTGCTCGCCACCTACGGCCAGGAGCGCGACGCCGACCAGCCGCTGTGGCTCGGCTCCATCAAGTCCAACTTCGGCCATACGCAGGCCGCGGCCGGTGTCGCCGGTGTGATGAAGATGGTGCTGGCCATCCAGCACGGCATGCTGCCGCAGACTCTCCACGTGGACGAGCCGTCGCCGCATGTGGACTGGTCGGCGGGCGCGGTCTCGCTGCTGACCGAGGCGCGGGAGTGGCCGGAGACCGGCCGTCCGCGCCGGGCCGCCGTGTCCTCGTTCGGCATCAGCGGCACCAACGCGCACACCATCATCGAGCAGGCCCCCGCGGACGCGGACGGGACCGAGGACCCGGCGCCCGCCGCCGCGCCCCGGTCCGGCGTCCCGGCCGCCTGGGTGCTCTCCGCCAAGTCCCCCGAGGGCCTGCGCGACCAGGCCGTACGGCTGCGCGCCCACCTCGGCGAGCGCCCCGAGCTGGACCTCACCGATGTGGCGTTCACCCTCGCCACGCGCCGTACCGCCTTCGAGGAGCGCGCGGTGCTCGTCGCGGAGGACCGGGACGGGCTGCTGTCCGGCCTGGAGGCGCTCGCCGAGGGGCGTACGGCGGCCGGGCTCGTTCAGGACGCGGTGGCCGGTGGCAAGCTGGCCTTCCTGTTCACCGGGCAGGGCAGCCAGCGGCTCGGCATGGGCCGTGAGCTGTACGACACCTTCCCGGTGTTCGCGGACGCGCTGGACGAGGTGTGCGCCCACCTGGACGCGCATCTGGAGCGGCCGCTGCGGGAGGTGCTGTTCGGCGAGGACGCCGAGGCGCTGGACCGGACCGGTTTCACCCAGCCCGCGCTGTTCGCGGTCGAGGTGGCGCTGTTCCGCCTGGTCGAGGCATGGGGACTGAAGGCGGACCTCCTCTCCGGGCATTCGATCGGCGAGCTGGCCGCCGCGCACGTGGCGGATGTGCTGTCGCTCGCGGACGCGGCGAAGCTGGTGGCGGCGCGCGGGCGGCTGATGCAGGAGCTTCCGGCGGGTGGCGCGATGATCGCGGTGCAGGCGTCGGAGGACGAGGTGCTGCCCCTGCTGACCGAGCGGGTCAGCATCGCCGCGCTCAACGGGCCGGCGTCGGTGGTCATCGCGGGTGACGAGGACGAGGCTGTCGCGCTTGCCGATGGTTTCGAGGCGCGGGGTCGGAAGACCAAGCGGCTCACGGTCAGCCATGCGTTCCACTCGCCGCGCATGGACGGGATGCTGGACGCGTTCCGCGAGGTCGCGGAGGGCCTGACCTACGAGGCCCCGCGCATTCCGATCGTGTCCAACCTGACCGGGACCGTCGTCTCCGCCGAGGAGATCACGACCGCCGACTTCTGGGTGCGCCACGTCCGCGAGGCCGTCCGCTTCCTCGACGGCGTCCGCACGTTGGAGGCCCAGGGCGTCACCACGTACGTCGAACTCGGCCCCGACGGTGTCCTCACCGCCATGGCCCAGGAGTGTGTGACCGGCGAGGACGCCGCCTTCGCCGCCGTGCTGCGCAAGGACCGTCCCGAGGCCGAGGCCCTGCTGTCGGCCGTCGCGCGGGCGCATGTGCGTGGGGCGGCGGTGGACTGGGCGGCGTACTACGCCCGAACCGGCGCCGCGCAGGTCGAGCTGACCGCATTTCCGACGTATCCCTTCCAGCGGCAGCGCTACTGGCCGAAGGTCTCCTCGCTGTTCCTCGGCGATGTGGCCGCGGTCGGGCTGGGCGAGGCCGAGCATCCGCTGCTCGGCGCCAGCGCCGAACTGCCCGACGCGGACGGGATGCTGTTCACTGGGCGGCTGGCGCTCTCGACCCATCCGTGGCTCGCGGGCCACACCATCCTGGACACCGTGCTGCTGCCCGGCACCGCGTTCGTGGAGCTGGCGATCCGCGCCGGTGACCAGGTCGGCTGTGACTACCTCGAAGAGCTGACCCTCGAAGCGCCGCTGGTCCTGCCCGCGCAGGGCGGTGTCCAGCTGCGGCTGTCGGTCGGTGCGGCCGACGAAACGGGCCGCCGCCCGCTGTCGCTGCACTCCCGGCTGGAGAGCCTGCCCGCCGAGGAGCCATGGACCCGGCACGCCGCCGGTGTCCTGGCGTCCGGCGGCCGTCCGGAGGCGTCGTTCGAGCTG
This sequence comes from Streptomyces sp. AgN23, assembly GCF_001598115.1. NCBI lineage: Bacteria > Bacillati > Actinomycetota > Actinomycetes > Kitasatosporales > Streptomycetaceae > Streptomyces > Streptomyces sp. AgN23. Next base: position 4,068,568 of record NZ_CP007153.1, on the reverse strand, counting down.
AGCGCATGGCCCCCGGCGGACGCGGCCGAGGTGGAGCTGGACGGCCGCTACGAGGGCCTGCTGGACATCGGTTTCGCCTACGGCCCCGCGTTCCAGGGGCTGCGCAGGGCGTGGCAGCGCGGCGGCGAGGTGTTCGCCGAGGTGGCGCTGGACGAGGAGACGGCCGAGGAGGCCGCCGCGTTCGGCCTGCACCCGGCGCTGCTGGACTCCGCCCTGCACGCCATCGGCCTGGCCGGCCTGGGCAACACGGGTGGGGAAGGGCGGCTGCCGTTCGCCTGGACCGGTGTGTCGCTGTACGCGAGCGGCGCCTCGGCGCTGCGCGTGCGGCTGGCCCCCGCGGGCGCCGAGGGCGTCCGGCTGGAGATCGCCGACACCACCGGTGCGCCGGTCGCGGCCGTCGAGACGCTCGGGCTGCGCCCGGTCTCGGCCGAGCAGCTGCGGAGCGCGCGCACGTCCTCCCACGAGTCGCTGTTCCACCTGGAGTGGACGACGCCGACCGGCCTCGCCGACACGGCCGGAGCCGATGTGCCGGCCGACGGCCGGTGGGCGGTGCTGGGCGCCGATCCGCTCGGGCTCGGGACAACGGCGTACGGGGACCTTGCGACGCTGGCCGATGCGGTCACCGCGGGCACGGCGCCCGCGCCCGAGTACGTCGTCGTGTCGCCGTCCGCCGAGACCGGTGAGCGGGTGGCCCGTGCGGCGCACCGCGCCGCCGCCGTGGCGCTCGATGTCGTCCAGCGGTGGCTCGACGAGGAGCGGTTCGGGGACGCCCCGCTGGTCGTGGTGACCCGTGGCGCGGTGGCCGTCGAGGCCGACGAGCCGGTGGCGGATCTGGCCGGTGCGGCCGTGTGGGGTCTGCTGCGCTCGGCGCAGTCGGAGAACCCGGGCCGGTTCGTCCTGGTGGACACCGACGGCCGGGACGAGTCGCTGCGTGCGCTGCCCGCCGCCCTGGCCTCGGACGAGCCGCAGTTGGCGATCCGCGCGGGCGCGGTGTCCGTGCCGCGGCTGGCGCGGGTGGCCGTGGAGCCGGAGGCCGACGACGCCCGGGGTCTCGACTCCGAGGGCACGGTGCTGGTGACCGGTGCGTCCGGTTCGCTGGGCGGTCTGGTGGCCCGGCATCTGGTGGCCGAGCGTGGCGTACGGCAGCTCCTGCTGGTGAGCCGTCGCGGCGACCAGGCTCCTGGTGCTGCCGAACTCGACGCCGAATTGGCCGAGATGGGTGCAAGCGTGCGCTGGGCGGCGTGTGATGTGGCGGACCGGGACGCGCTCGCCGCGACCCTCGCCGCCATCCCCGCCGAGCATCCGCTGACCGCCGTCGTGCATACCGCCGGTGTGCTGGACGACGGCGTGATCGGCTCCCTCACCCCCGAGCGCGTCGACCACGTCATGCGCCCGAAGGTGGACGCGGCGTGGAACCTCCACGAGCTGACCCGCGACCTGAACTTGACGGCCTTCGTGCTGTTCTCGTCCTCCTCCGGCGTGTTCGGCGGCCCGGGCCAGGGCAACTACGCCGCGTCCAACGTCTTCCTGGACGCCCTCGCCCAGCACCGCGCCGCCCAGGGCCTGCCGGCCACCGCGCTGGCGTGGGGTCTGTGGGCCGGGGCCGGTATGGGCAGCACCCTGGACGAGGCCGACATCGCCCGGATGCGGCGGGCCGGACTGCCGCCGCTGCCGGTGGCGGAGGGCCTCGCGCTGCTCGACACCGCGCTGACCGTCCGCGAGGCGTCGCTGGTGCCGATGCGGGTGGACATCGCGGCCCTGCGCACCCTGGCCGCCAGTGGCGCGGTCTCGCCCCTGTTCCGCGGTCTGGTGCGGATCCCGGCGCGGCGCACGGTGGACGCGGTCGCGGCGGCCGGCGAGACCGGTCTTGCCGGGCGGCTCGCCGGGCTGTCCGAGCCCGAGCAGGAGCGGCTGCTGCTGGACCTGGTCCGTGGCCAGGTGGCCACCGTGCTCGGCTACGCCGGTGCGGAGACCATCGGTTCGGGCCGGGCGTTCAAGGAGCTGGGCTTCGACTCGCTGACCGCCGTCGAGCTGCGCAACCAGCTCAACACGGTCACCGGACTGCGGCTGCCCGCCACGCTCATCTTCGACTACCCGGACCCGCAGGTCCTGGCCCGCCATCTGCGCACCGAACTCGTCGGCGCGCAGACCCCGGCGGTGCACACCCCGGTGCCGGTCATGGCCGCCACCGACGACGAGCCGATCGCCATCGTGGCGATGAGCTGCCGCTACCCCGGCGGGGTCACCACCCCCGAGGAGCTGTGGCAGCTGCTCGCCGCGGGCGAGGACGGCATCTCCCGCTTCCCCGACAACCGCGGCTGGGACCTCGAGGCGCTCTACGACCCGGACCCGGAGACCCAGGGCACCTCCTACGCCCGCGAGGGCGGATTCCTGCACGACGCCGCCGAGTTCGACCCGGCGTTCTTCGGGATCTCGCCGCGCGAGGCGCTGGCCATGGACCCGCAGCAGCGGCTGCTGCTGGAGACGTCGTGGGAGGCGTTCGAGCGCGCCGGTATCGACCCGCTGTCCGTGCGCGGCAGCAGGACCGGTGTGTTCGCGGGCGTCATGTACCACGACTACGGATCCCGGCTGCACGCCGTTCCGAACGAGGTCGAGGGCTATCTCGGCACCGGCAGCTCCAGCAGTGTGGTGTCCGGCCGGGTGGCGTACACCTTCGGTCTGGAGGGCCCGGCCGTCACGGTCGACACGGCCTGCTCGTCGTCGCTGGTGGCACTGCACCTGGCCGCACAGGCGCTGCGCCAGGGCGAATGCTCGCTGGCGCTGGCCGGTGGTGTCACGGTGATGTTCACCCCGGGTACGTTCATCGACTTCAGCCGCCAGCGCGGACTGGCCAGGGACGGCCGCTGCAAGTCCTTCGCGGCGGCCGCCGACGGCACCGGCTGGGGCGAGGGCGCGGGCATGCTGCTGCTGGAGCGGCTGTCGGACGCCCGCCGCAACGGCCATGAGGTGCTCGCGATCGTGCGCGGCAGCGCCGTCAACCAGGACGGTGCGTCGAACGGCCTGACCGCGCCCAACGGCCCGTCCCAGCAGCGCGTCATCCGCCAGGCGCTGGCCAATGCCCGCCTGACCACCGGTGAGGTGGACGTGGTCGAGGCGCACGGCACGGGCACGACGCTGGGCGACCCGATCGAGGCGCAGGCGCTGCTGGCCACCTACGGTCAGGAGCGGGACGCGGAGCGGCCCCTGTGGCTGGGCTCCGTCAAGTCCAACCTGGGCCACACCCAGGCGGCCTCCGGTGTCGCCGGAATCATCAAGATGGTGCTGTCGATGCGGCACGGTGTGCTGCCGCGCACCCTGCACGTGGACGAGCCGTCGCCGCACGTGGACTGGTCGGCGGGCGCGGTGTCGCTGCTCACCGAGCAGATGGAGTGGCCGGAGACCGGCCGTCCGCGCCGCGCCGCGGTGTCCTCGTTCGGCATCAGCGGCACCAACGCCCACGCCATCATCGAGCAGCCGCCCGCCCCCGAGTCGAGCGAGCCCGCGACGGAGCCCGAGGCCCTGCCGTACGTGCCCGTGCTGCTGTCGGCCCGCACCGAGGACGGTGTGCGGGCGCAGGCGCGGCGGCTGCGGTCGCGGATCGCCGCCGAACCCCGGGCCGGCCTCACCGACCTGGGCTTCTCGCTCGCGACCACCCGCGCCGCGCTCGAACACCGCGTCGCCCTGGTCGCCGAGGGCCACGACGACGCGCTGGACGCGCTGGACGCGCTGGCGCGCGGTGACCATCCGGCGCAGGCGCTGCGCGGTGTCGCCACCGAGGGCAAGGTGGCGTTCCTGTTCACCGGCCAGGGCAGCCAGCGGCTCGGCATGGGCCGCGAGCTGTACCGGACGTTCCCGCGCTTCGCACAGGCGCTGGACGAGGTGTGCGCGCATCTGGACGGGCACCTCGAACGGCCGCTGCGCGATGTGCTGTTCGGTGACGACGCCGAGGCACTCGACCAGACCGGCTTCACCCAGCCCGCGCTGTTCGCCATCGAGGTGGCGCTGTTCCGGCTGGTCGAGGCGTGGGGTCTGAAGGCGGACTACGTGTCCGGCCACTCCATCGGCGAGCTGGCCGCCGCGCATGTGGCCGGTGTGTTCTCGCTCGCCGACGCCTCCGTGCTGGTGGCCGCCCGTGGCCGCCTCATGCAGGAGCTGCCCGCCGGTGGCGCGATGATCGCTCTCCAGGCGTCCGAGGACGAGGTGACGCCGCTGCTCACCGACCGCGTGAGCATCGCCGCCCTCAACGGCCCGCACTCCGTGGTCATCGCGGGTGACGAGGACGCGGCGACGCAGATCGCGGCGGACTTCGAGGCGCGGGGTCGCAAGACCAAGCGGCTCACGGTCAGCCACGCCTTCCACTCGCCGCACATGGACCCGATGCTCGCGGACTTCCGCAAGCTGGCCGCGTGCCTGACCTACAACGCCCCGAAGATCCCGCTGGTGTCCTGCCTCACCGGCACCGTGGTCTCCGCCGACGAGATCCGCCTGCCGGAGTTCTGGGTGCGCCATGTCCGGGAGTCCGTCCGCTTCGCCGACGGTGTCCGCACCCTGCGCGACCAGGGTGTGACCACCTTCCTGGAGCTCGGCCCGGACGGGGTGCTCTCCGCGATGGGCGAGGACTGCCTCGCCGAGACGGAGACCGGGACCGGGACCGGGACCGGGACCGGGACCGAAGGGGAGGCCGGCACCGACGCGGCGTTCGTCCCCACCCTGCGCAGTGGCCGCTCCGAGGCCCAGGCGCTCGCCACCGCCCTCGCCCACGCCCATGTCCGCGGCGCGGCCCCGGACTGGGCGGCGGTCTACGCCGGGCGCGGCGCCCGCCGCGTGGAGCTGCCCACTTACGCCTTCCAGCGCCAGCGCTACTGGCTCGACGTGGGCATCTCCGTCGAGGACGTGATCTCCGCGGGCCTCGGTACCGCCGACCACCCGCTGCTGGGCGCGGCGGTGGAACTCCCCGACACCGGCGGCTTCGTGTTCACCGGGCGGCTGTCGCTGCTGACCCACCCGTGGCTGGCCGACCACGCCGTCATGGACACCGTGCTGCTGCCCGGCACCGCCTTCGTCGAACTCGCGCTGCGGGCCGGCCACGAGGCGGGCTGCGACACGGTCGAGGAGCTGACCCTCCAGGCGCCGCTGGTCCTGCCCGAACAGGGCGCCGTCCAGCTGCGGCTGGAGCTCGCGGCGGCCGACGAGACCGGGCGCCGTTCGCTGACCCTGCACTCCCGCCGGGAGGACGTCCCCGCCGACGAGCCGTGGATCCGCCACGCCACCGGCTTCCTCGCCCCGAGCGAGCAGGCGACCGACGCCGAGCGGGCGGACCTGGGCGTATGGCCCCCGGCTGACGCGACGGCCCTGGCCACCGAGGAGTTCTACGAGGGCGCGGCCACCGCCGGACTCGGCTACGGCCCGGTCTTCCAGGGGCTGCACACCGCCTGGCGGCGCGGCGACGAACTGTTCGCCGAGATCCGGCTGCCCCAGGGCTTCGAGCCCGAGGCCGCCGCGTACGGGGTGCATCCGGCGCTGCTGGACGCCGCCCTGCACACCCTCGGCCTCGCCCCGGAGGGCGAGGAGAACGAAGGGGCGCGGCTGCCGTTCGCCTGGACCGGCGTACGGCTGTACGCCGGGGGCGCCGCATCGCTGCGCGTACGGCTGCGGCCGGGCGCCGACGGGGTGTCGCTGCACCTCGCCGACGGCACCGGCGCCGCCGTCGCCACCATCGACGGCCTGGTACTGCGGCCGCTGTCGACCGAGCAGCTCGACGCCTCGCGCGCCGCACACCACGAGTCGCTGTTCCGTCCTGACTGGAAAGCGCTGCCCGCCCTCACGGCGTCCGCCACCGACATCCCGCTGGGCGAGCGCTGGGTGACCCTCGGCGCCGCCACCGGCTTCCCGGCCACCGGTTTCACCGTCGCGGGCGAGCGGCTGGACGACTACGCGGACCTCGCGGCGCTCGCCACCGCGCTCGAGGGCGGCGCGTCCGCCCCCGACGTGGTCGTGGCACCGCTCGCCGCCACCGGCGGCGCGGCGGCCCTGCCCGACACCGCGAGGGCCGTCGCCAGGAACACCCTGGACCTGGTCCAGAACTGGCTGAACGACCAGCGGTTCGCCGACACCCGCCTCGTCCTCGTCACCCGTGGCGCGGTCGCGGCGACCCCCGGCGAGGACATCGCCGACCTGGCCCACACCACCGCCTGGGGCCTGGTGAAGTCCGCGCAGTCGGAGAACCCCGGCCGCTTCGTCCTGGTCGACCTCGACGGCACCGACGCCTCCCAGCGGGCCCTCCCGTCGGCGCTCGCCACCGACGAACCGCAGCTCGCCCTGCGCTCCGGCACCGGCCACGCCTACCGGCTCGCCCGGGTCCCGGCCCGGCCGGACACCCCCGAGCCGACCGGACTCGGCGACCCGGAGGGCACCGTGCTGCTGAGCGGCGCCACCGGCGCCCTGGGCGGACTCTTCGCCCGCCACCTGGTGGCCGAGCGCGGGGTGCGGCGTCTGCTGCTGGTGAGCCGCCGTGGTGGCGAGGCACCGGGCGCGGCCGAACTCGCCGCCGAACTGGGCGAGATGGGCGCCGAGGCCACCTGGGCGGCCTGTGACACCGCCGACCGGGACGCCCTGGCCGCCACCCTCTCGGCGATCCCGGCAGAGCATCCGCTGACCGCCGTGGTGCACACCGCGGGCGTCCTGGACGACGGCGTGATCAGCTCGCTGACCGGTGAGCGGATCGACACCGTGCTGCGTCCCAAGGTGGACGCGGCGTGGAACCTCCACGAGCTGACCCGCGAGCTGGACCTGGCCGCGTTCGTGCTCTTCTCCTCGGCCGCCGGTGCCTTCGGCAGCTCGGGACAGGGAAACTACGCCGCGGCCAACACCTTCCTGGACGCGCTCGCCCAGCACCGCCACGCCCAGGGCCTGCCCGCGAGCTCGCTGGCCTGGGGCCTGTGGGCGGCGGCCGACGGCATGGCCGGAAGCCTCGACGCCTCCGATGTGACCCGCATCTCGCGCGGTGGCTTCGCGGCCCTCCCGCAGGACGAGGGCCTGGCCCTGTTCGACCTGTCGGGCACCCTGCCCGAGGCCGTACTCGTCCCGATCCGCATCGACACCGGAGCGCTGCGCGGCCAGGCCGCCGCCGGGCTGCTGCCGCCGCTGCTGCGCGGCCTGGTCCGCACCCCCGTACGGCGCTCCGCCGACACCGGCGCCACCGGTGCCGGGACCCTGGCCGACTCCGCCGCGGGCTCGCTCGCCGAACGGCTCTCCGGGCTCTCGGAGACCGAACGCGACCGGGAGCTGCTGGAGGTCGTCCGCAGCCATGTGGCCGCCGTCCTCGGCTACGCCACCCCGGACGACGTGGACGCCGGCCGCGGCTTCCTCGACCTCGGCTTCGACTCGCTCACCGCCGTGGATCTGCGCAACCGACTGGGTGCCGCCGCCGGGCTGCGCCTGCCGGTCACGCTGATCTTCGACTACCCGACGCCCACCGCGCTCGCCGGGTATCTGCGCGAGGAGCTGAGCTTGGAGGGCGCCGCCGGCGCGGCCGGACACCCGCCCGTACACGCGGAGCTCGACAAGCTCGAGGCGATCCTCGCCACGATCGCCCCGGACGACATCGAGCGCCCCGGCATCACCACCCGCCTGCGCGACCTCCTGTCGAAGTGGAATGAAACGCAAAGTGCTACGGACAGCACCGCAGAAGACCGTGAAATCCAGTCCGCTACGGCAGACGAGATCTTCGATCTCCTCGACGACGAGCTCGGGCTCTCCTGACCTGCTCCACAAGAGCTCATCGACTCATCTCAGCACCGCGGGGACGGCGTAATGGCGACGGCGAACGAAGAGAAGTACCTCGACTACCTCAAGCGGGCCACCACCGACCTGCGCGAGGCGCGGCGGCGGCTGCGCGAGGTCGAGGAGCGTGAGCAGGAGCCGATCGCCATCGTGGCGATGAGCTGCCGCTACCCCGGCGGGGTCAGCACCCCCGAGGAGCTGTGGGAGCTCGTCGCCCGTGGCGGTGACGCGGCCACGCCGTACCCCACCAACCGCGGCTGGGCCACCGACGTCCTCTTCGAGCCGGACCCGGACAGCGGCCAGGAGCCGTACGTCCACGAGGGCGGCTTCCTGCACGACGCGGCCGACTTCGACCCCGCGTTCTTCGGCATCTCGCCGCGCGAGGCCCTCGCCATGGACCCGCAGCAGCGGCTGCTGCTGGAGACCTCCTGGGAGGCGTTCGAGCGCGCGGGCATCGACCCGACCTCGCTCCAGGGCAGCCAGACCGGTGTGTTCGCGGGCGTGATGTACCACGACTACGCCTCCCGGCTGTTCTCCGCGCCCGAGGACGTCGAGGGCTTCCTCGGCAACGGCAGCTCCGGCTCCATCGCCTCCGGCCGCGTCGCCTACACCTTCGGCCTGGAGGGGCCGGCCGTCACCATCGACACGGCCTGCTCCTCCTCCCTGGTCGCCCTGCACTTCGCCGCCCAGGCGCTGCGCCGCCGGGAGTGCTCGCTGGCCCTGGCCGGCGGTGTCACGGTGATGTCCACCCCCGGCACCTTCACCGAGTTCAGCCGCCAGCGCGGCCTCGCCGCCGACGGCCGCTGCAAGTCCTTCGCGGCGGCCGCCGACGGCACCGGCTGGGGCGAAGGCGCCGGCATGCTGCTGCTGGAGCGGCTCTCCGACGCCCGCGCCCATGGCCACCAGGTGCTCGCGCTCGTCCGCGGCAGCGCCATCAACCAGGACGGCGCCAGCAGCGGCCTGACCGCGCCGAACGGCCCCTCGCAGCAGCGCGTCATCCGCCAGGCCCTGGCCTCGGCCCGGCTCTCCGCCGGGCAGATCGACGTGGTCGAGGCCCACGGCACGGGCACCACCCTCGGCGACCCCATCGAGGCGCAGGCCCTGCTCGCCACGTACGGGCGCAACCACACCGAGGACCAGCCGCTGTGGCTGGGCTCCATCAAGTCCAACATCGGCCACACCCAGGCCGCCGCCGGTGTCGCGGGCATCATCAAGATGGTCATGGCGATGCGCCACGGGACGCTGCCGCGGACCCTGCACGTCGACCAGCCCACCCCCAACGTCGACTGGTCGGCCGGCGCCGTCTCGCTGCTGACCGAGGGGCGCGCCTGGCCCGACACCGGACAGCCGCGCCGGGCCGCGGTGTCCTCGTTCGGCATCAGCGGCACCAACGCGCACACCATCCTGGAGCAGGCGCCCGAGCCGGACGCCGAGGAGCCGCCGACCGCGAAGACGGCCGACGACGGCGCCCCGGCCGATGTCCGCGCCGCCGCCGCACTGCCGTTGTGGACCGTGGCGGCCAAGAGCCGCCCCGCGCTGCGCGCCCAGGCCGCGAACCTGCGCGCCCACCTCGAGGCCCACCCCGAACTGCGCCTCACCGACGTCGGCTTCTCCCTGGCCATCGGCCGGGCCGCCTTCGACCACCGGGCGGCGATCGTCGCCGACGACCGCGAGGGCCTGATACGGGCCCTCGACGCACTCTCCCGCGAGGAGCCCGCGACCGGGCTGGTCGAGGGGAAGGTCACCGGTGGCAAGGTGGCCTTCCTGTTCACCGGTCAGGGCAGCCAGCGGCTGGGGATGGGGCGTGAGCTGTACGACGCGTATCCGGTGTTCGCGGAGGCGCTGGACGCGGTGTGCGCGGAGCTGGATCCGCACCTCGAGCGGCCGTTGAAGACGGTGCTGTTCGGGGACGACGCCGAGGCGCTGGACCAGACCGGTTTCACTCAGCCCGCGTTGTTCGCGGTCGAGGTGGCGCTGTTCCGGCTGGTGGAGGCGTGGGGGCTGCGGCCCGACTTCCTCTCGGGGCATTCGATCGGTGAGCTGGCCGCGGCGCATGTGGCGGGTGTGTTGTCGCTCGCGGATGCGGCGAAGCTGGTGGCGGCGCGTGGTCGTTTGATGCAGGTGCTTCCGGCGGGTGGCGCGATGATCGCGGTGCAGGCGTCGGAGGACGAGGTGGCGCCGCTGCTGACCGACCGTGTGTCGATCGCCGCGCTGAACGGTCCGGCGTCGGTGGTCATCGCGGGTGATGAGGACGCGGCGGTGGAGATCGCCGGGTCGTTCGAGGCGCGGGGTCGGAAGACCAAGCGGCTCACGGTCAGCCACGCGTTCCACTCGCCGCGTATGGACGGGATGCTGGAGGCGTTCCGGCAGGTGGCGCAGGGGCTGTCGTACGAGGCCCCGAAGATCCCGATCGTGTCGAATCTGACCGGTGGCGTGGTGTCCGCCGACGAGATCACGACTCCCGACTTCTGGGTGCGCCATGTCCGCGAGGCCGTCCGCTTCCTCGACGGCGTACGGACCCTGGAGGAGCGCAACGTCACGAAGTTCGTGGAACTGGGCCCGGACGGTGTGCTCACCGCGATGGCCCAGGACTGCCTGACCCGCGACGACGCCACCCTTGTATCCGCGCTGCGCTCCGGCCGCCCGGAGCTCCAGAGCCTGGCCACCGCCGTCGCCGGGGCGCATGTCCACGGTGTCTCCCCGGACTGGGCCGCGGTGTTCGCCGGGACGGACACGGCCCGTACGGACCTTCCGCTCTACCCCTTCCAGCGCGACACCTACTGGCTCGACACCGGCTACTGGGCGGGCGACATGGTGTCCGCCGGGCTCGGCGCGGCCGACCACCCGCTGCTGGGTGCCGCGGTGGCGCTCGCCGACTCCGACGGTTTCCTCTACACCGGCCGTCTCGCCCTGGACACCCATCCGTGGCTGGCCGATCACGCGGTGGCGGGCTCGGTGCTGCTCCCCGGCACGGCCTTCGTCGAGCTGGCGATCCGCGCCGGTGACCAGGTCGGTTGCGATCTGCTGGAGGAGCTGACGCTGGAGGCGCCGCTGGTGCTTCCCGAGGTCGGCGGTGTCCAGCTCCAACTGTCGGTGGGTGCGCCTGATGCTTCGGGACGCCGCTCGCTGACGGTGTACTCGCGGCACGAGGACGCGGCGGTCGACGAGGCGTGGACGCGCCATGCCTCGGGTGTGCTGGGCTCGGGCGCGCCCGCGGCGTCGTTCGACCTGGCGGCGTGGCCTCCGGCGGGAGCGTCGGAGCTGCCCGTCGTTGGCCTGTACGAGGGTCTGGCCGAGGCGGGGCTGACGTACGGCCCGGTGTTCCAGGGGCTGACGTCCGCCTGGCGGCTGGGTGATGAGGTCTACGCGGAGCTGGAGTTGCCGGAGGACGCGCGGTCCGAGGCGGGCGCGTTCGGCCTGCATCCGGCGCTGCTGGATTCCGCGCTGCATGCGGTGGGTCTTGGTGATCTGATCGAGGGCGAGGGTGCCCGGCTGCCGTTCGCGTGGGCTGGTGTGTCGCTGCACGCGGTGGGTGCTTCGGTGCTGCGGGTGCGGTTGTCGGCCGCTGGTGCGGACGCGGTGTCGTTGGCGGTGGCCGATGGTGCCGGGCGTGCGGTGTTGTCGGTGGACTCGCTGGTGCTGCGGCCGGTGTCCGTCGAGCAGATCCAGGGCGCACGGGGCGGCCGTCAGGAGTCGCTGTTCCGGCTCGACTGGCCCGAGGTGTCCGCCCAGGGCCCGGCGGGACGCTGGGCGCTGCTGGGGTCCGACGCGTTCGACCTGGCGTCGACCGGGCAGCGGTTCGACACCTACGCCGACCTGGACGCGCTGGCCAGGGCGGTCGAGTCCGGTGCGACGCTGCCGGATGACGTGGTGGTCGGCCTGCCCCTGAACCTCGCGGCACCGCACGCTACCGCGGCTTCGCAAGCCCGTCCGGCGCCCCAGGACCGGGGTCCTGGGGCGGAGCCTGGGACACATCAAGCCCGTCCGGCGTTCGAGGACACGCCCGAAGGGCGCCCGGGGTCCTGGGGCTCGCCCCAGGCTGCGGGAAGGGGCGGGACTGGGGAAAGCTCCTCATCCGTCGACACGGTGCACCGCGCCACCGCCCAGGCGCTGGAGCTGGTCCAGGCGTGGCTGGCGGACGAACGGTTCGCGGATGCGCGGCTGGTCCTGTTGACCTCGGGCGCCGTGGCGGCCGGTACGGACGAGCCGGTGGCCGATCTGACCCATGCCGCCGTCTGGGGCCTGGTGCGCTCCGCCGAGTCGGAGAACCCCGGCCGGTTCGTCCTGGTCGACGTCGACGGCGCGGCCGATTCGCTGAGGGCGGTGCCGGACGCGCTGGCGTCGGGCGAACCGCAGGTGGCCGTACGGGACGGGGTACTGCGGGCACCGCGCCTGGCGCGGGCCGCCGCCGCGAGCGCGGGCAACGGGGAGGACGCGCCGGAGTTCGACGCCGACGGCACGGTGCTGGTGACCGGTGCGAGCGGCACGCTGGGAGCCCTGTTCGCCCGCCACCTGGTGGCCGAGCGTGGCGTACGGCAGCTGCTGCTGGTCAGCCGCCGTGGTGGCGAGGCTCCGGGCGCGGCCGAACTCAGCACGGAGCTGGTCGCGTTGGGAGCCGAGGTGCGATGGGCGGCCTGTGATGTCGCCGACCGTGGCGCGCTGGCCGAAACCCTGGCCGCGCTCCCCGCCGAGCATCCGCTGACGGCCGTGGTGCACACGGCCGGTGTGCTGGATGACGGTGTGATCGGCTCGCTCACGCCGGAGCGGCTGGAGCGGGTGCTGCGTCCGAAGGTGGACGCGGCCTGGAACCTGCATGAGCTGACCCGCGACCTCGACCTCTCCGCGTTCGTCCTCTTCTCGTCCGCCGCCGGTGTCTTCGGCGCCGCCGGACAGGGCAACTACGCCGCCGCCAACGCCTACCTGGACGCGCTCGCCCAGCACCGTATGGCGCTCGGCCTGCCCGGAACGTCCCTGGCCTGGGGCCTGTGGGCCGCCGAATCCGGTGGTATGGCCGGTGAGCTGGACCAGGCCGATGTGTCCCGGATGAGCCGGGGCGGTGTCGCCGCGCTCGCCACCGATGAGGGCAAGGAACTGTTCGACGCGGCGGGACGGGCCGGCGAGGCCCTGCTGGTCCCGGTGCGGCTGGACCTGGCGGCGGCACGGGCCGAGGCGGCGTCGACCGGTGTGGTGGCCCCGCTGATGTCCGGGCTGGTGCGGGTCCCGGCGCGGCGTACGGCGGAGGGCTCCGCCGGAACGGGTGCCCTGGCGCAGCGGCTGGCCCGCCTGAACGGGACCGAGCAGCTGGAGACGCTGCTCGAGCTGGTCCGTACCCAGGTCGCCGCCGTCCTGGGCTATGGCACCGCCGACTCCGTCGACCCCGACCGCGCCTTCCGCGATCTGGGCTTCGACTCGCTGACCGCCGTCGAACTGCGCAACCGTCTGAACGCGGTCACCGGGATGCGGCTCCCCGCCACCCTGGTCTTCGACTACCCGGCCTCCCTCGTCCTGGCCGAACACCTCCGGGACGAACTGGTGGGCACCGGAGCCCAGTCGGGCCTGCCCGTCCAGGCCGTGGGCGCGATCGACGACGAGCCGATCGCCATCGTCGGCATGAGCTGCCGCTTCCCGGGCGGGGTGCGCACCCCCGAGGACCTGTGGCGGCTGCTGTCCGCGGGCCAGGACGCGATCTCCGGCTTCCCCGTCGACCGTGGCTGGGACCTGGACGCGCTCTACCACCCGGACCCGGAGCACCCGGGCACCTCGTACACCCGCGAGGGCGGTTTCCTCCACGACGCCGCCGACTTCGACCCCACCTTCTTCGGGATCTCGCCCCGCGAGGCGCTGGCGACGGACCCGCAGCAGCGGCTGCTGCTGGAGACGTCGTGGGAGGCGTTCGAGCGCGCGGGCATCGACCCGGCCACGCTGCGCGGCAGCCGTACCGGTGTCTTCGCGGGCGTCATGTACCACGACTACGCCACGCTGGTGGAGCAGGCCCCGGACGGCGGCGGAGAGGGCGCGATCGGCTCCGGCAGCACGGGCTCCATCGCCTCCGGCCGGGTCGCCTACGCCCTCGGCCTGGAGGGCCCGGCGGTCACCGTCGACACGGCGTGCTCGTCGTCGCTGGTGGCGCTGCACTGGGCGATGCAGGCGCTGCGCGCGGGCGAGTGCACGATGGCACTGGCCGGTGGCGTCACGGTGATGGCGACGCCCGGCACATTCGTCGGCTTCAGCCGCCAGGGCGGACTCTCCGCCGACGGCCGCTGCAAGGCGTTCTCGGCGGACGCGGACGGCACGGGCTGGGCCGAGGGCGCGGGCATGCTGCTGGTCGAGCGGCTGTCGGACGCGCGCAAGAACGGTCACCCGGTGCTGGCCGTGGTGCGCGGCAGCGCGGTGAACCAGGACGGTGCGTCCAATGGTCTGACGGCGCCGAACGGCCCGTCCCAGCAGCGCGTCATCCGGCAGGCGCTGGCCGCCGCCGGGCTGTCGGTCGGCGATGTGGACGCGGTCGAGGCACACGGTACGGGCACGACGCTGGGCGACCCGATCGAGGCGCAGGCCCTGCTCGCCACGTACGGCCAGGAGCGGGACGCGGAACGGCCGTTGCTGCTCGGCTCCATCAAGTCGAACATGGGCCACACCCAGGCCGCGGCCGGTGTCGCGGGCGTGATGAAGATGATCCTCGCCATGCGGCACGGGGTGCTTCCGAAGACCCTGCACGCGGACGAGCCGTCGCCGCATGTGGACTGGTCGGCGGGCGCGGTCGCGCTGCTGACGGATCAGGTGGAATGGCCGGAGACCGGCCGCCCGCGCCGCGCGGGCGTGTCGTCATTCGGCATCAGCGGCACCAATGTGCACACCATCATCGAGCAGGCGCCGGAGGTGGAGGCGGCGGAGACACCGGCGGCTCCCGCTGTCCCGCCCGCCGTGGTGCCGTGGGTGCTGTCGGGGCGGAGTGCGGCCGCGCTGCGGGATCAGGCCGAGCGGCTGGTGGCGCACGCGACGGACCGGCCCGAGCTGGACGCGGTCGATCTGGGCTACTCGCTGGCGACCGGCCGATCGGCGTTCGACCACCGTGCGGTGGTGGTGGCCGAGGACCGGGACGGGCTGCTGAAGGCTCTGGGGGCGCTGGCCGAGGGACGCCGCGCTGCGGCGCTCGTCCAGGGTTCGGTGGCCGGGGGCAAGGTGGCGTTCCTGTTCACGGGGCAGGGGAGTCAGCGGCTGGGGATGGGCCGTGAGCTGTACGACGCCTACCCGGTGTTCGCGGCGGCGCTGGACGCGGTCTGCGCGGAGCTGGACCAGCACCTTGTACGGCCGCTGAAGGGCGTCCTGTTCGGGGACGACGCTGACGCGTTGGATCAGACGGGGTTCACTCAGCCGGCGTTGTTCGCGGTTGAGGTGGCGTTGTTCCGGTTGGTGGAGGCGTGGGGTCTGCGTGCGGACTTCCTGTCGGGGCATTCGATCGGTGAGTTGGCCGCGGCGCATGTGGCGGGTGTGTTGTCGCTGGCGGATGCGGCGAAGTTGGTGGCGGCGCGTGGTCGTTTGATGCAGGAGCTTCCGGCGGGTGGCGCGATGATCGCGGTGCAGGCGTCGGAGGACGAGGTGGCGCCGCTGCTCACCGGGCGCGTCTCGATGGCCGCGCTCAACGGGCCGACGTCGGTGGTCATCGCGGGTGACGAGGACGAGGCTGTCGCGATTGCCGATGGTTTCGAGGCGCGGGGTCGGAAGACCAAGCGGCTCACCGTCAGCCATGCGTTCCACTCCCCGCGCATGGACGGGATGCTGGAGGCGTTCCGTGAGGTTGCCGAGGGGCTGTCGTACGAGGCCCCGCGCATTCCGATCGTGTCGAATCTGACCGGTGGCGTGGTGTCCGCCGAGGAGATCACGACGGCCGACTTCTGGGTGCGCCATGTTCGCGAGGCCGTCCGCTTCCTCGACGGGGTCCGCACCCTCGAAGCCCAGGGTGTCTCCACGTTCGTCGAGCTGGGGCCGGACGGTGTGCTCACCGCCATGGCCCAGCAGTGCGTGACCGGCGAGGACGCCGCGTTCGCCGCCGTGCTGCGCAAGGACCGTCCCGAGGCCAAGACGCTGACCACCGCCGTGGCACGGGCCCATGTCCGTGGTGTGGCGGTCGACTGGGACGCCGTCTTCGCCGGTACGGGCGCGGCTCGGGTCGAGCTGCCCACGTATGCCTTCCAGTACGCGCGCTACTGGCCCGAGCTTCCGGCCGCTGCCCTGGGCGGTACGGCCGGGCTGGGGCTGGCGACCGTCGACCATCCGCTGGTCGGGGCCGCCGTGCCGCTGGCCGGTGGCGAGGGGCTGCTGCTCACGGGCCGACTGGGACTCGACACGCATCCGTGGCTGGCCGATCACGCCGTGATGGGTTCGGTGCTGCTGCCGGGTACGGCCTTTGTGGAGCTTGCGGTTCGCGCGGGCGATCAGGTGGGTTGTGACCAGGTTGAGGAGTTGACGCTGGAGGCGCCGCTGGTGCTTCCCGAGGTGGGAGGCGTTCAGCTTCAGCTTTCGGTGGGCGGGTTGGACGGCTCCGGTCGTCGTGCGTTCGAGGTGTACTCGCGGTTCGAGGACGCGGCCGCCGATGAGCCGTGGCTGCGCCACGCCTCGGGTGCGCTGGTGGAGGGCGCTTCGGAGCCGTCGTTCGACCTGGAGGTGTGGCCTCCGGCGGGTGCGACGCCGATTGCGCTCGATGGTCTGTATGAGGGTATGGCGGGCCTGGGGCTCGCTTATGGCCCGGTGTTCCAGGGGCTGACGTCCGCCTGGCGGCTGGGTGATGAGGTCTTCGCCGAGCTGGAGCTGCCGGAGGAGGCGCGTGCTGAGGCGGATGCGTTCGGTCTGCATCCTGCGCTGTTGGACTCGGCGTTGCATGCGGTGGGTCTTGGTGGTCTGATCGAGGGCGAGGGTGCCCGGCTGCCGTTCGCGTGGGCTGGTGTGTCGTTGCATGCGGTGGGTGCTTCGGTGCTGCGGGTGCGGTTGTCGTCGGCTGGTGCGGACGCGGTGTCGTTGGCGGTGGCGGATGGTGCCGGGCGTGCGGTGTTGTCGGTGGATTCGCTGGTGCTGCGGCCGGTGTCGGCCGAGCAGATCGGCGGTGCGCGGGGCGGTCGTCAGGACTCCCTCTTCCGCCTGGAGTGGGTCGGCCTGCCCGCGACCGTGTCCTCGGCCCCCGTGCCGACGGCCCGCTGGGCGGCGCTCGGTTCGGGCGGCCTCGGGCTCGGGGCGGTTGGCGCCGAGATCGCGACGTACGCGGATCTGGCCGCGCTGACCGAGGCGGTCGCGGCGGGTGGCGAAGCGCCTGAGCTGGTGTTCGTCTCGCCGTCCGCCGAGGGCGGCGAGGATGTGGCGGGTGCGGCGCACCGGGCCACCGCCGAGGCGCTGTCGCTGGTCCAGGCGTGGCTGGCCGATGAGCGGTTCGCGGAGGCGCGGCTGGTCGTACTGACCTCGGGTGCCGTGGCCGTCGGCGCGGAGGAGTCGCTGGACGATCCGGCCCAGGCCGCGGTGTGGGGTCTGCTGCGCTCGGCGCAGTCGGAGAACCCGGAACGCCTTGTGCTCGTCGACCTCGACGGCCGGGACGCGTCGTTCCGTACGCTGTCCGCCGCGCTCGCCTCGGGCGAGTCGCAGCTCGCGCTGCGCGCGGGCGAGGTGCGGGTGCCGCGCCTGGCGCGGGCCGCCGCCGCGATCTCGGGTTCTGGGGACGACGCGCCGGAGTTCGCCGCCGAGGGCACGGTGCTGGTGACCGGGGCGAGTGGCACGCTGGGCGGTCTGCTGGCCCGTCACCTGGTGGTGGAGCGTGGCGTACGGCGTCTGCTGCTGGTGAGCCGCCGTGGCGACCAGGCTCCGGGCGCGACTGAACTCCGGGCTGACCTGGTCGAGTTGGGTGCTCAGGTGCGGTGGGCGGCGTGTGATGTCGCCGATCGTGACCAGTTGGCCGAGGTACTCGGGGCGATTCCGGCGGAGCATCCGCTGACGGCTGTGGTGCATACGGCCGGTGTGCTGGATGACGGTGTGGTCGGTTCGCTGACGCCGGAGCGGTTGGAGCGGGTGCTGCGTCCGAAGGTGGACGCGGCGTGGAATCTGCATGAGCTGACCCGCGATCTGGACTTGTCGGCGTTTGTTCTCTTCTCGTCCGCCGCTGGTGTCTTCGGCAACGCGGGTCAGGGCAATTACGCCGCTGCCAACGCCTTCCTGGACGCCCTGGCCCAGCACCGTGCGGCGCGCGGTCTGGCCGGTACCTCGCTGGCCTGGGGTCTGTGGGCCGACTCCAGTGCGATGACCGGTGAGCTGGACGGGGCGGATGTGTCCCGGATGAGCCGGGGCGGCGTGGTCGCGCTGTCCGCCACCGAGGGCCTGGAGCTGTTCGACGTCGCGGGCCGTCTCGGCGAGGCGCTGCTCGTGCCGATGTCGCTGGACATGGCCG
The DNA here is from genome assembly GCF_001598115.1 of Streptomyces sp. AgN23. NCBI lineage: Bacteria > Bacillati > Actinomycetota > Actinomycetes > Kitasatosporales > Streptomycetaceae > Streptomyces > Streptomyces sp. AgN23. Next base: position 4,050,360 of record NZ_CP007153.1, on the reverse strand, counting down.
CGCTCCGGGCGCAGGCGGCCGGCGGTGCGCCGGCGCCGCTGTTCCGTGGGCTGGTGAGGGTTCCGGCGCGGCGTGCGGCGGAGGGCGCGGCGGTGTCGGGTGCGCTGGCACGTCGGCTTGCCGGGCTGGACGCGGCCGAGCAGCTCGATGTGCTGCTGGACCTGGTCCGTACGAACGTCGCGACGGTGCTCGGATACGCCGGTCCGGAGACGGTTGACCCCGACCGCTCCTTCCGTGAGCTGGGCTTTGACTCGCTGACGGCGGTGGAGTTGCGGAATGCGCTGGGTGCGGTGAGTGAGCTGCGGCTGCCCGCGACGTTGGTCTTCGATTACCCGACGCCGGTGGTGTTGGCGGAGTTCCTGCGTGCTGAGGTGGTGGGTGCGGCTGCTGCTGTGTCCGGGCCGGTGGTGGTGGCGGCCGCGGATGATGAGCCGATCGCGATTGTGGGGTTGGGCTGTCGTTATCCGGGTGGGGTGGAGACTCCGGAGGATCTGTGGCGGCTGGTCATGGAGGGCCGGGACGCGATCTCCGAGTTCCCCACCGACCGCGGCTGGGACCTCGGGGCGCTCTACCACGAGGACCCGGACCACAGCGGTACGAGCTACGCCCGCGAGGGCGGCTTCGTGGAGGAGGCCGGTCACTTCGACCCGAGCTTCTTCGGTATCTCGCCGCGTGAGGCCCTTGCGATGGATCCGCAGCAGCGGTTGCTGCTGGAGACGTCGTGGGAGGCGTTCGAGCGGGCCGGGATCGATCCCGGTGTGCTGCGCGGCAGCCGCACCGGTGTGTTCGCGGGCGTCATGTACCACGACTACGCCTCGCTGCTGGAGCGGGTGCCGGAGGGCGTCGAAGGCTTCCTCGGTACGGGCAATGCGGCGAGTGTGATTTCGGGTCGGTTGGCGTATACGTTCGGTCTTGAGGGGCCGACGATTACGGTGGATACGGCGTGTTCGTCGTCGTTGGTGGCGTTGCATCTGGCGGTTCAGGCGTTGCGGAACGGTGAGTGTTCGCTGGCGCTTGCGGGTGGTGTGACGGTGATGGCGACTCCGGCGCCGTTTGTGGAGTTCAGTCGTCAGCGTGGGCTTGCGGCGGATGGCCGGTGCAAGGCGTTCTCGGCGGATGCGGATGGTACGGGGTGGTCTGAGGGTGCGGGCATGCTGCTGGTGGAGCGGCTGTCGGATGCGCGGAAGAATGGTCATCCGGTGTTGGCGGTGGTGCGGGGTTCCGCGGTCAATCAGGATGGTGCGTCCAATGGTCTGACGGCGCCGAATGGTCCGTCTCAGCAGCGGGTGATTCGTCAGGCGTTGGCGAATGCGGGGTTGTCGGCCGGTGATGTGGATGCGGTCGAGGCGCATGGCACGGGTACGTCGCTGGGTGATCCGATCGAGGCGCAGGCGCTGCTGGCCACGTATGGTCAGGGGCGGGATGCGGAGCGGCCGTTGCTGCTCGGTTCGATCAAGTCGAATATGGGCCATACGCAGGCTGCTGCCGGTGTTGCGGGGATCATCAAGATCGTGATGGCGATGCGGCATGGTGTGTTGCCGCGGACGCTGCATGCGCGGGTGCCGTCGCCGCATATTGACTGGTCGGCGGGTGCGGTGTCGTTGTTGCGGGAGTCGGTGGAGTGGCCGGAGGTGGGTCGTCCCCGGCGGGCGGCGGTCTCCTCGTTCGGCTTCAGCGGTACCAACGCACACACGATCATCGAGCAGGCCCCGGCCATCGAGGACGAGGCCCCGGGTGAGGTGGCGACCGCGCCTGGCGTGACGTCGTGGCCGCTGTCGGCGAAGACCGCCGACGCCCTGCGTGCGCAGGCCGTGCGGCTCCTTTCCTACCTGGACGAGCGGCCGGAGATCGTACCGGCCGACCTCGGCTACTCGCTCGCCACCACGCGCGCCGCGCTGGATCACCGCGCGGTGCTGATGGCCGACGACCGTGAGGGTTTCCTGCGCGGTCTGGACGCCCTGGCACGCGGCGAGTCCGGTGCGGAGGTGATCCAGGGGTCGGGCGCCACTGTCGGCAAGATGGCGTTCCTGTTCACCGGGCAGGGCAGCCAGCGGCTCGGCATGGGCCGTGAGCTGTATGACGCCTACCCGGTGTTCGCGGAGGCGTTCGACGCGGTCTGCGATGAGCTGGACGCGCATCTCGAACGGCCGTTGAAGACGGTGTTGTTCGGTGAGGACGCGGAGGCGCTGGATCAGACGGGGTTGACTCAGCCCGCGCTGTTCGCGGTCGAGGTGGCGCTGTTCCGGCTGGTTGAGGCGTGGGGTCTGCGTGCGGACTTCCTCTCCGGGCATTCGATCGGTGAGCTGGCGGCCGCCCATGTGGCGGGTGTGCTGTCGCTGGCGGACGCGGCGAAGCTGGTGGCCGCCCGTGGGCGGCTGATGCAGGAGCTGCCTGCCGGTGGCGCGATGATCGCCGTCCAGGCGTCCGAGGACGAGGTGCTGCCGCTGCTCAGCGAGCGCGTCTCGATCGCCGCGCTTAACGGCCCCACCTCCGTGGTCATCGCGGGTGATGAGGATGCGGCTGTCTCGATCGCGGCGACCTTCGAGGCGCGGGGTCGTAAGACGAAGCGGCTGACCGTGAGCCACGCGTTCCACTCGCCGCGTATGGACGGGATGCTGGAGGCGTTCCGTGCGGTGGCCGAGGGGCTGTCGTACGAGGCCCCGCGCATTCCGATCGTCTCCAACCTGACCGGGACCGTGGTCTCCGCTGAGGAGATCACCAGCCCGGACTTCTGGGTGCGCCACGTCCGGGAGGCCGTGCGCTTCCTCGACGGCGTCCGGACGTTGGAAGCCCAGGGCGTCACCACCTACCTCGAACTCGGCCCCGACGGTGTCCTCACCGCCATGGCCCAGGAGTGCGTCACCGACCCCGAGGCCGACGCCGCCTTCGCCGCTGTATTGCGGGCCGGGCGGCCCGAGGCGCGGGCGGTGCACGCCGCCGTGGCGCGGGCGTATGTCCGTGGTGTGGCGGTGGACTGGGAGGCGGTCTTCGCCGGTACGGGCGCGGCTCGGGTCGAGCTGACCGATCTGCCGACGTACGCCTTCCAGCGTCGCCGGTACTGGCCCCAGGCGTCGGCGTACGGCGTCGGCGGCACGGCGGGGCTCGGACTGGCCGCCGCCGACCACCCGCTCGTGGGTGCCGTCGTACCACTCGCGGGCGGCGATGGGCTGCTGCTGACCGGCCGGATCTCGGCGCAGACGCATCCGTGGCTGCTCGATCACGCCGTGATGGGTTCGGTGCTGCTGCCGGGTACGGCCTTTGTGGAGCTTGCGGTTCGCGCGGGCGATCAGGTGGGTTGTGACCAGGTTGAGGAGTTGACGCTGGAGGCGCCGCTGGTGCTTCCCGAGGTGGGAGGCGTTCAGCTTCAGCTTTCGGTGGGCGGGTTGGACGGCTCCGGTCGTCGTGCGTTCGAGGTGTACTCGCGGTTGGAGGACGCGGCCGCCGATGAGCCGTGGCTGCGCCACGCCTCGGGTGCGCTGGTGGAGGGCGCTTCGGAGCCGTCGTTCGACCTGGAGGTGTGGCCTCCGGCGGGTGCGACGCCGGTCGAGCTGGACGGTCTGTATGAGGGTATGGCGGGCCTGGGGCTCGCTTATGGCCCGGTGTTCCAGGGGCTGACGTCCGCCTGGCGGCTCGATGGCGAGGTCTACGCGGAGCTGGAGCTGCCGGAGGAGGCGCGTGCTGAGGCGGATGCGTTCGGTCTGCATCCTGCGCTGTTGGACTCGGCGTTGCATGCGGTGGGTCTTGGTGGTCTGATCGAGGGTGAGGATGGGGCGCGGCTGCCGTTCGCGTGGGCTGGTGTGTCGTTGCATGCGGTGGGTGCTTCGGTGCTGCGGGTGCGGTTGTCGTCGGCTGGTGCGGACGCGGTGTCGTTGGCGGTGGCGGATGGTGCCGGGCGTGCGGTGTTGTCGGTGGATTCGCTGGTGCTGAGGCCGGTGTCGGCCGAGCAGATCGGCGGTGCGCGGGGCGGTCGTCAGGACTCCCTCTTCCGCCTGGAGTGGACCGAGTTCGCGGCCGAGAAGGACGCGCGGGTCGGCGGCGGCTGGGCGGTGCTCGGCTCCGAGGCGCTGGAGCGTGGCCTCTCCGGCTCGGACGTGGCCGCGTACCCCGATCTGGCCGCGCTGGGCGCGGGGATCGAGTCGGGCGCGGCAGTGGCCGATGAGGTGCTCGTCGACTTCTCGTCCGACGGGGACGGCGGTCCGGCCGCCGTGCACCAGGCCACGGCCAGGGCGCTGGAGCTGATCCAGTCCTGGCTGGCCGATGAGCGGTTCGCGGATGCGCGGCTGGTCGTGCTGACCTCGGGCGCGGTGGCCACCGAGGCCGCCGAGCCGGTGGCGGATCTGGCGGGTGCGGCCGTGTGGGGTCTGCTGCGCTCGGCGCAGTCGGAGAACCCGGGCCGGTTCGTCCTGGTCGACGTCGATGGTGCGGCCGGTTCGCTGTCGGCGGTCGCGGGTGCGCTGGGGTCCGGCGAACCGCAGGTGGCCGTACGGGACGGGGCGCTGCGGGCGCCGCGTCTGGCGCGGGCCACCGTGGACACCGAGCAGCCGCTCGATGTCGATGCCGAGGGCACGGTGCTGGTCACCGGTGCGAGTGGCACGCTGGGCGGTCTGCTGGCCCGTCACCTGGTGGTGGAGCGTGGCGTACGGCGTCTGCTGCTGGTGAGCCGGCGTGGCGACCAGGCTCCGGGCGCGACCGAACTCAGCGCGGAACTCTCCGAGTTGGGCGCGAGTGTGTGCTGGGCGGCGTGTGATGTGGCGGACCGGGACGCGCTCGCCGCGACCCTCGCCGACGTCCCCGCCGAGCATCCGCTCACGGCGGTCGTCCACACGGCCGGTGTGCTGGATGACGGTGTGGTCGGTTCGCTGACGCCGGAGCGGTTGGAGCGGGTGCTGCGTCCGAAGGTGGACGCGGCGTGGAATCTGCATGAGCTGACCCGCGATCTGGACTTGTCGGCGTTTGTTCTCTTCTCGTCCGCCGCTGGTGTCTTCGGCAACGCGGGTCAGGGCAATTACGCCGCTGCCAACGCCTTCCTGGACGCCCTGGCCCAGCACCGCCGGGCGCACGGTCTGGCCGGTACCTCCCTGGCCTGGGGTCTGTGGGCGGACTCCAGCGGGATGACTGGTGAGCTGGACGAGGCGGATGTGTCCCGGATGAGCCGGGGCGGCGTGGTCGCGCTGTCCGCCACCGAGGGCCTGGAGCTGTTCGACGCCGCGTACCGCACGGACGAGGCGCTGCTCGTGCCCGTCCGGCTGGACCTGGCCGTGCTGCGCGCCGAGGCGGCGTCGGCCGGTGTGGTCGCGCCGCTGCTGCGGGGGCTGGTACGGGTTCCGGCGCGGCGTGCGGCGGAGGGTGCCGCGGTGTCGGGTGCGCTGGCGCGGCGGCTGGCCGGTCTGAGCGAGGCCGAGCAGCTCGACGCCCTGCTGGAGCTGGTCCGTACGCAGGTCGCCGCCGTACTCGGCCATGACTCGCTGGACACCGTCGAACCGCATCGCTCCTTCCGTGAGCTGGGCTTTGACTCGCTGACGGCGGTGGAGTTGCGGAATGCGCTGGGTGCGGTGAGTGAGCTGCGGCTGCCCGCGACGTTGGTCTTCGATTACCCGACGCCGGTGGTGTTGGCGGAGTTCCTGCGTGCTGAGGTGGTGGGTGCGGCTGCTGCTGTGTCCGGGCCGGTGGTGGTGGCGGCCGCGGATGATGAGCCGATCGCGATTGTGGGGTTGGGCTGTCGTTATCCGGGTGGGGTGGAGACTCCGGAGGATCTGTGGCGGCTGGTCATGGAGGGCCGGGACGCGATCTCCGAGTTCCCCACCGACCGCGGCTGGGATCTGGATGGGCTCTACCACCCGGACCCCGACCACCCGGGCACCTCGTACTCCCGCGAGGGCGGCTTCGTCGATCGGGCGGGCCACTTCGACCCGAGCTTCTTCGGGATCTCGCCGCGTGAGGCTCTCGCGATGGATCCGCAGCAGCGGTTGCTGCTGGAGACGTCGTGGGAGGCGTTCGAGCGGGCCGGGATCGATCCCGGTGTGCTGCGCGGCAGCCGCACCGGTGTCTTCGCCGGTGTGATGTACCACGACTACGCTTCCTCCCTTCCGGCGCTTCCGGAAGGCGTGGAGGGATTCCTCGGTACGGGCAATGCGGCGAGTGTGATTTCGGGTCGGTTGGCGTATACGTTCGGTCTTGAGGGGCCGACGATTACGGTGGATACGGCGTGTTCGTCGTCGTTGGTGGCGTTGCATCTGGCGGTTCAGGCGTTGCGGAACGGTGAGTGTTCGCTGGCGCTTGCGGGTGGTGTGACGGTGATGGCGACTCCTGCGCCGTTTGTGGAGTTCAGTCGTCAGCGTGGGCTTGCGGCGGATGGCCGGTGCAAGGCGTTCTCGGCGGATGCGGATGGTACGGGGTGGTCTGAGGGTGCGGGCATGCTGCTGGTGGAGCGGCTGTCGGATGCGCGGAAGAATGGTCATCCGGTGTTGGCGGTGGTGCGGGGTTCCGCGGTCAATCAGGATGGTGCGTCCAATGGTCTGACGGCGCCGAATGGTCCGTCTCAGCAGCGGGTGATTCGTCAGGCGTTGGCGAATGCGGGGTTGTCGGCCGGTGATGTGGATGCGGTCGAGGCGCATGGCACGGGTACGTCGCTGGGTGATCCGATCGAGGCGCAGGCGCTGATGGCCACGTATGGTCAGGGGCGGGATGCGGAGCGGCCGTTGCTGCTCGGTTCGATCAAGTCGAATATGGGCCATACGCAGGCTGCTGCCGGTGTTGCGGGGATCATCAAGATCGTGATGGCGATGCGGCATGGTGTGTTGCCGCGGACGCTGCATGCGCGGGTGCCGTCGCCGCATATTGACTGGTCGGCGGGTGCGGTGTCGTTGTTGCGGGAGTCGGTGGAGTGGCCGGAGGTGGGTCGTCCCCGGCGGGCGGCGGTCTCGTCGTTCGGCTTCAGCGGCACCAACGCACACACGATCATCGAGCAGGCCCCTGAGCTGGAACCGGCAGAGGCTCCCACCGCCCCGGTCGCCCAGCCGTCCGTTCTGCCGTGGGTGCTCTCCGGCAAGAACACCGACGCGCTGCGCGCCCAGGCCGGGCGGCTGCTCGCCGACGTCGAGGGGCGGCCGGAGCTGTCGCTGACCGACCTGGCGTACTCGCTCGCGACCACGCGCGCCGCGCTGGACCACCGTGCGGTGGTCGTCGGTGGGGACCGGGCCGGGCTGGCTTCGGGCCTGGAGGCGCTCGCACGTGGCGAGTCGGCGGCCGGGCTCACCGAAGGCGCGGTGGGAGACGGCAAGGTGGCGTTCCTGTTCACCGGGCAGGGCAGCCAGCGGCTCGGCATGGGCCGTGAGCTGTATGACGCCTACCCGGTGTTCGCGGAGGCGTTGGACGCGGTCTGCGATGAGCTGGACGCGCATCTCGAACGGCCGTTGAAGACGGTGTTGTTCGGTGAGGACGCGGAGGCGCTGGATCAGACGGGGTTGACTCAGCCCGCGCTGTTCGCCATCGAGGTGGCGCTGTTCCGGCTGGTCGAGGCGTGGGGTCTGCGTGCGGACTTCCTCTCCGGGCATTCGATCGGGGAGCTGGCCGCCGCCCATGTGGCGGGTGTGCTGTCGCTCGCGGACGCGGCGAAGCTGGTGGCCGCGCGTGGCCGGCTGATGCAGGCGTTGCCTGCCGGTGGCGCGATGATCGCCGTCCAGGCGTCCGAGGACGAGGTGCTGCCGCTGCTGACCGAGCGGGTCAGCATCGCCGCGCTCAACGGTCCGGCCTCGGTCGTGGTCGCGGGTGACGAGGACGCGGCGCTGGAGATCGCCGCGTCGTTCGAGGCGCAGGGTCGGAAAACGAAGCGGCTGACCGTGAGCCATGCGTTCCACTCGCCGCGTATGGACGGGATGCTGGAGGCGTTCCGTGAGGTGGCCGAGGGGCTGTCGTACGAGGCCCCGCGCATTCCGATCGTCTCCAACCTGACCGGGACCGTGGTCTCCGCCGAGGAGATCACCAGCCCGGACTTCTGGGTGCGCCACGTCCGGGAGGCCGTGCGCTTCCTCGACGGCGTAAGGACGTTGGAAGCCCAGGGCGTCACCACCTACCTCGAACTCGGCCCCGACGGTGTCCTCACCGCCATGGCCCAGGAGTGCGTCACCGACCCCGAGGCCGACGCCGCCTTCGCCGCCGCGCTGCGCAAGGACCGCGCCGAGGCCGAGACGCTGACGGCCGCCATCGCCCGGGCGCACGTCCGTGGTGTGGCAGTCGACTGGGAGGCGTTCTTCTCGGGGACCGGCGCCCAGCGCACCGAGTTGCCGACGTACCCCTTCCAGCGCGAGCGCTACTGGCTGGAGGCTCCCGCCGGAGCCGTGGGCGATGTGGTCTCGGCCGGTCTCGGGTCGGCCGATCACCCGCTGCTGGGCGCGGCGGTGGATCTGCCCGACTCCGAGGGCTTCCTCTTCACGGGCCGGCTCTCGCTCCGTACGCACCCCTGGCTGGCCGATCACGCCGTCATGGACACCGTGATGCTGCCCGGTACGGCCCTGGTCGAGCTGGCGGTTCGTGCCGGTGACCAGGTCGGCTGCGATCTGCTGGACGAGCTGACCCTCGAAGCGCCGCTGATCCTTCCGGAGCGTGGCGGAGTACAGCTGCGGGTCGCCGTGGACGAGCCCGACGGCCCCGAGGGGCGGCGCGCGCTGACCGTCTACTCGCGGCTGGAGGACGCCGCCGACGAGCCGTGGATCCGGCACGCCTCCGGTGTGCTCACGGTCTCCGGCTCCGCCACTGTGAACACCGGCACCGCGGAATGGCCTCCGGCCGCCACCGGGACCACCGACGACCTCGAACCGCTCGACGTGGACGGGCTGTACGACGGCTTCGCCGCGCTCGGCCTCGCCTACGGGCCGGTCTTCCAGGGGCTGCGGGCCGCCTGGCGGCGCGGGGACGAGGTGTTCGCCGAGGTGGCGCTCGACGAGGACCGGCAGGGCGAGGCCCGTGCGTACGGGCTGCACCCGGCACTGCTGGACGCCGCGCTCCACACGGTGGCGCTCGGCGGGTTCTTCCCGGCCGAGGAGGCGGGCCGGGCCCGGCTGCCGTTCTCGTGGGACGCCGTACGGCTGCACGCGGTCGGCGCGACCGCGCTGCGGGTGCGGGTCTTCGCGGCGGGGCAGGGCGCGGTGGCGCTGGAGATCACCGACGAGGCCGGTGCCCCGGTCGTGTCGGTCGGTTCGCTGGCGCTGCGGCCGCTGGACGCCGAGCAGTTCGCGGCCGCCCGTACCGCACACCATGAGGCGCTGTTCCGCCTCGACTGGGCGGCGCTGCCCGCGCCCGCCGAGCCGCAGCGGTCGGAGGACACCGCACTGTGGGCCGTCCTGGACGGCACCGGCGGCGATCTGAAGATCACGGCCGCACTGACGGACGCGGACACCGGTATCGAGGCCGAGACCTACGCGGGGCTCTCCGCGCTCGCCGAGGCGGTGGAGGCCGAGGGGATCGCGCCCGACGTGGTCCTCGTGCCGTGCCTGCCCGATCTGGGCACGCCCGGGGACACCGCGGGCGCCGCGCACACCGTCGTCCGGCGGACGCTGGCGCTGGTCCAGGAGTGGATCGCGGACGAGCGGTTCGCCGACTCCCGGCTGGTGCTCCTCACCCGTGGCGCGGTGGCCGTCACCACCGGCGACGACACCGGGGCCGAAGGGGCCGAGGGCGTGGACGATCTGACCCACGCCGCCGCGTGGGGCCTGGTGAGGTCGGCGCAGGCCGAGCACCCGGGCCGCTTCGTCCTGGTCGATGTCCAAAGCGACGTCGATGTCCACGGCGACCCGGCCGACACCGCCGCCAACGGCTGGCTTCCCGCCCTGGTCTCAGGGTTGCGGACGGACGAGCCCCAGCTTGCCGTCCGCGCAGGGACGGTCCACGCACCGCGCCTCGCGCGGGTGGCGGCCCTGGACGAGGCGGCCGTGCCCGGTCTCGACCCGAACGGCACCGTGCTGATCACCGGCGCGTCCGGCACCCTGGGCGGGCAGTTGGCCCGTCATCTGGTGACCGAGCGCGGTGCCCGGAGGCTGCTGCTGACCAGCCGCCGTGGGGCGGAGGCGGCGGGCGCCGCCGAACTGGCCGCCGAACTGGATGCCTTGGGCGCCGAGGTCATCTGGGCGGCGTGCGACGCGGCCGACCGGGACGCGCTCGCCGGCCTCCTGGCGGACATCCCCGCCGACCACCCCCTCACCGCCGTGATCCACGCGGCGGGCGTGCTGGATGACGGGATCATCGAATCCCTCACCCCGGAGCGCGTCGAGCGGGTGCTGCGGCCCAAGGTGGACGCGGCGTGGAACCTCCACGAGCTGACCCGCGACAGCGGCCTCTCCGCCTTCGTCCTGTTCTCCTCGGCGGCCGGTGTCTTCGGCAACCCGGGGCAGGGCAACTACGCCGCGGCCAACACCTTCCTGGACGCCCTCGCCCAGCACCGCCGCGCCCAGGGCCTGCCCGCCACCTCCCTGGCCTTCGGCCTGTGGGAGGACGACGGCGGCATGGCCGCGACCCTCGCCGACGCCGACCGGCAGCGGATGAGCCGCGGCAGCATGGGCGCGCTGAGCAACGCCGAGGGCCTGGCCCTGTTCGACGTGTCCGCCCTCGCCGGACACGCGGTGCTGATCCCCGCCGCCCTGGACATCGCCGCCCTGCGCGCCCAGTCCACGGGCGGGGTCGCCCCGCTGCTGCGCGGGCTGATCCGCACCCCCGTACGGCGGGCCGCGGCCGGTGGCGGCGGGGCGGACGAGGCGGCGGGCCTCGCCGAGCGGCTCGCGGGCATGTCCGCGGCCGAACGGGACCGCTTCCTGCTCAACCTGGTCTGCGGCCAGGTGGCCACCGTGCTCGGCTACGGCAGCGCGGCGGCGATCGAACCCGGCGCGGCCTTCAAGGAGCTGGGCTTCGACTCGCTCACCGCGGTCGAACTCCGCAACCGGCTCGGCGCGGCCACCGGGCTCCGGCTGCCCGCCACGCTGATCTTCGACTACCCGACCCCCGACGCCCTCACCGACCATCTGCGCGCGGAACTCCCGCACGGGGACGGCGGCGGCCCGTCGGTGTTCGGCGAACTCGACCGTCTGGAAGCCGCCCTGGCGGTGGCCGCCGACGACAGCGTCACCCGCTCCAGGATCACCATGCGCCTCCAGGCGCTCCTGGCGAAGTGGAACGACGCCCAGGAGGCGACCGGAGACGGCGACACCGACGACCACGACCTCGAATCCGCGACCGACGATGAGCTCTTCGACCTGCTCGACGACGAACTCGGCTCCTCCTGAACGGGAGCGTTCTGAACACATGAGCACCCCCTCCCTCTTCGCAAGGAGCCGACGCAATGGTGAATAACGAGGACAAGCTCCGGGATTACCTCAAGCGGGCCACCGCCGACCTGCGTCAGGCCCGCCGACAGCTGCGCGAGGTCGAGGAGCGGCACCAGGAGCCGATCGCGATCGTCGCGATGAGCTGCCGCTTCCCGGGCGGTGTGCGCACCCCCGAGGAGCTGTGGCGGCTCGTCCTGGGCGGCGAGGACGCGATCTCCGGCTTCCCCACGGACCGTGGCTGGGACGTCGAGTCGCTCTATGACGCCGACCCCGACCAGGCGGGCGCCAGCTATGTGAACGAGGGCGGATTCCTCTACGACGCGGGCGGCTTCGACCCCACGCTCTTCGGGATCTCGCCGCGTGAGGCCATGGCGATGGACCCGCAGCAGCGGCTGCTGCTGGAGACCTCCTGGGAGGCGTTCGAGCGGGCCGGGGTCGACCCGACCGGGCTGCGCGGCAGCCGGACCGGTGTCTTCGCGGGCGTGATGTACCACGACTACACTTCGCGGCTCGACTCCGTGCCCGAGGGCGTCGAGGGCTTCCTCGGCACCGGAAGCTCCGGCTCCATCGCCTCCGGCCGGGTGTCGTACACCTTCGGTCTGGAGGGCCCGGCGGTCACCGTCGACACGGCGTGCTCGTCGTCGCTGGTCACCCTGCACATGGCGGTCCAGGCACTGCGCAACGGCGAATGCTCGCTCGCGCTCGCGGGCGGTGTCACGGTGATGGCCACCCCGTCGACGTTCACCGAGTTCAGCCGGCAGCGCGGGCTCGCCGCCGACGGCCGCTGCAAGCCCTTCGCCGCCGCCGCGGACGGCACCGGCTGGGGCGAGGGTGTGGGCATGCTGCTGGTGGAGCGGCTGTCTGACGCGCGGAAGCACGGCCACCCGGTGCTGGCGATCGTGCGTGGCTCCGCGATCAACCAGGACGGTGCGTCCAACGGTCTGACCGCGCCCAACGGCCCGTCCCAGCAGCGCGTCATCCACCAGGCGCTCACCAACGGCCGCCTCTCCGCGGCCGATGTCGACGCCGTCGAGGCACACGGCACCGGTACGACACTCGGCGACCCGATCGAGGCGCAGGCACTGCTCGCCACCTACGGCCAGGAGCACACCGAGGACCAGCCGCTGCTGCTCGGCTCGATCAAGTCCAACATCGGGCACACCCAGGCGGCGGCCGGTGTCGCCGGCATCATCAAGATGGTCATGGCGATTCGCCATGGCGTCCTGCCCAGGACCCTGCACATCGACGAGCCGACCCCGCATGTCGACTGGTCCGCGGGCGCGGTGTCGCTGCTCGCCGAGACCACCCCCTGGCCGGAGACCGACCACCCGCGCCGGGCCGCCGTGTCCTCCTTCGGCTTCAGCGGCACCAACGCGCACACCATCCTGGAGCAGGCCCCCGCCGAGGAGACCGAGGAGGCCGAGGATGCCACCGAGCGACCGGCCCCGTCGAAGCGGCTGGACGTGGTGCCGTGGGCGGTGTCGGGCAAGAGCGCGGCGGCGCTGCGCGCCCAGGCGCAGCGGCTGCTGGCCCACATCGAGGCCGACCCCGGGCTGAGCCCGGCCGACGTGGGCCTCTCGCTGGCCACCACCCGGGCCCAGCTCGACCACCGCGCCGTGGTGCGCGGCCACGACCGCGCCGACCTGCTGGCCGGGCTCACGGCCCTGGCCGAGGGCGGTATGGCGGCGGGTGTCGCACAGGGCTCGGTGGTCGGTGGCCGGACGGCGTTCGTGTTCCCGGGGCAGGGGTCGCAGTGGGCCGGTATGGCGGTGGGGCTGATGGACGCCTCGCCGGTGTTCGCCGCGCGGATCGAGGAGTGCGCCGCGGCGCTGGCGGAGTTCACCGACTGGTCGCTGGTGGACGTGCTGCGGGGTGTCGACGGTGCGCCGTCGCTGGAGCGGGTGGACGTTGTTCAGCCGGTGTTGTTCGCGGTGATGGTTTCGCTGGCGGAGCTGTGGCGTTCGTTGGGTGTGCGGCCGTCGGCCGTGGTTGGCCACTCGCAGGGTGAGATCGCGGCCGCTTGTGTGGCGGGGATTCTGTCGCTGCGGGATGCGGCGCGTGTGGTGGCGCTGCGCAGTCAGGCGATTGGCCGGGTGCTGGCGGGCAAGGGTGGCATGGTGTCGGTGGCGCTGCCGGTGGCGGAGGCGCGGGAGTGGATCGCGGCTTGGGGTGAGGAGCGGATCTCGGTGGCGGCGGTCAACGGGCCGTCCTCGGTGGTCGTCTCCGGTGAGCCGACCGCGCTGGACGAGCTGGTTGCCGCGTGTGAGGCTGATGGGGTGCGGGCGCGTCGGGTGCCGGTGGACTACGCCTCGCATTCGGCGCAGGTGGAGTTGCTGCGCGAGGAACTTCTGGAGTTGCTGGCGGCTGTGGAGCCGAAGACGGCCGAGGTGCCGTTCCTGTCGACGGTGACGGGGGAGTGGGTCGAGGGTCCGGAGCTGGACGCCGAGTACTGGTTCACGAACTTGCGTCGCACTGTTGAGCTGGAGGGTGCGGTTCGGCGGTTGCTGGACGAGGGTTTCGGTGTGTTCATCGAGTCCAGCGCGCATCCCGTGCTGACGATGGGTGTGCAGGAGACTGCCGAGGACGCGGGCCGTGAGGCTGCGGCGATCGGGTCGTTGCGCCGTGACGAGGGTGGCCTGGACCGCTTCTGGGCCTCGCTGGGCGAGGCGTGGACGCGTGGCGTCGGCGTGGACTGGGAGGCGGTGTTCGACGGCACGGGCGCGGTCCGCGTCGAGCTGCCCACGTACGCCTTCCAGCATCAGCACTACTGGCTGGAGGCGGGCACCCCCGCCGCTGCCGCCACCGTCGCCGACCCCGTCGAGGCCCGCTTCTGGGAGGCCGTGGAGCGCGAGGACTGGCAGGCGCTCGCCGCCGAGCTGGACGTCGACGGCGACGAGCGGGTCAGCGCGCTGCTGCCCGCCCTGGCCACCTGGCGCAAGCAGAGCCGTGAGCAGTCCACGGTGGACGGCTGGCGCTACCGCGTCACCTGGAAGCCGCTCGCCGAGGGGCAGCCCGTGCGGTTGTCCGGCGCCTGGCTTGTCGTCGCCCCGGCCACCGAGGACGTCTGGGCCGACGCCGTGGCCGGTGTGCTCGCCGAACGCGGCGCCGACGTACGGCGGATCGTCGTGGACACCGACGCCGACGGCCGCGACGAGCTGATCGAGCGGTTGCGGGCCGCGCTCACCGAAACCGACGGCATCCCGTTCGCCGGAGTGCTGTCGCTGCTGGCCCTCGACGGCCACCCGCACCCCCGGCACCCCTCCGTCCCCGCCGGAGTGGCGGCGCAGCTCGCGCTCGTCCAGGCGCTGGGCGATGCGGAGATCGGCGCGCCGCTGTGGTCCGCCACCCGTGGCGCGGTCTCCGTCGGCCGTACGGACACTCTCCAATCCCCCGAGCAGGCGCTGGTCTGGGGGCTCGGCCGGGTGGCCGCGCTGGAACACGGCGAGCGCTGGGGCGGTCTGGTCGACCTGCCCGGGGCACCCGACGAGAAGGCGCTGGCCCGGCTGGTGACCGTGCTCGCCGGGGCCGAGGAGGAGGACCAGGTCGCGATCCGCGCCACCGGGCTGCTCGTACGCCGTCTGGTGCGCGCCCCGCTGGCCGCCACGCCCGCCGTACGTTCCTGGGAACCGGCCGGTACGACGCTGGTCACCGGCGGTACGGGTGCGCTGGGCGCCCATGTGGCGCGCTGGCTGGCCGGCAACGGGGCCGAGCATCTGGTGCTCACCAGCCGCCGTGGTCTGGAGGCCCCGGGAGCGGCGGATCTGCGGTCCGAACTGACCGAGCTGGGCGCGAAGGTGACCATCGCCGCGTGTGATGTGGCCGACCGTGCCCAGGTCGAGGCGCTGCTCGCGGACATCCCCGCCGAACACCCGCTGACGGCCGTCGTCCACACGGCCGCCGTGCTGGACGACGGGGTGATCGAGGGCCTGACCCCGGACCAGGTGGACCGGGTGCTGAAGGTGAAGGTCGACGCCACCCGCCATCTGCACGAGCTGACCCGGGATCTGGACCTCTCGGCGTTTGTGCTGTTCTCGTCCTTCGCGGCCACCTTCGGCGCGCCCGGACAGGGCAACTACGCGCCGGGCAACGCCTTCCTCGACGCCTTCGCCGAGCACCGGCGCGCCCAGGGCCTGCCCGCCACCTCGCTGGCCTGGGGCCCGTGGGGCGAGGGCGGGATGGCCGAGGGCGGCGTCGGCGACCGGATGCGCCGTCACGGCGTCGTCGAGATGGCGCCGCGGTCGGCCGTCACCGCGCTCCAGCACGCGCTGGACCGCGACGAGTCGGTGCTGACCGTCGTCGACATGGAGTGGAAGCGCTTCGTTCTCGCCTTCACCTCCGGCCGCTCCCGTCCGCTGCTGCACGACCTGCCCGAGGCGCGGGACGTCATCCAGGACATGGCCGGGGACGCCGAGGCGGACGGCGCGGGCGCGGTCGCGCTGGCCCAGCAGCTCGCCGGGGTGCCGGAGGCCGAGCAGGAGCGGCTGGTGCTGGAGCTGGTCCGCACCGCCGTCGCGGCCGTCCTGGGCTACGCGGGCGCGGACGACGTCGAGGCGGCCCGGGCCTTCAAGGAGCTGGGTTTCGACTCGCTGACAGCTGTGGAGCTGCGCAACCGGCTCGGCGCGGCCAGCGGGCTGAAGCTGCCGCCGACGCTGATCTTCGACTACCCCACCCCCACGGTGCTCGCGCGCCATCTGCGCACCGAGATCGCCGGCGGGCAGCGGGCGGCCGTGGCCGCGCTGCCGACCGCGGCGGCGCTCGCCGACGACGAGCCGATCGCCATCGTCTCCATGAGCTGCCGCTTCCCGGGCGGTGTGCGCACCCCCGAGGAGCTGTGGCAGCTTCTCATCTCCGGCGGCGACGCGCTGTCGGAGTTCCCGGGCGACCGCGGCTGGGACATCGAGTCCCTGTACAACCCGGACCCGGACGCGCAGGGCACCAGCTACACCCGCGAGGGCGGATTCCTCACCGGGGCCGCCGACTTCGACCCCACCTTCTTCGGGATCTCGCCGCGTGAGGCCATGGCGATGGACCCGCAGCAGCGGCTGCTGCTGGAGACGTCGTGGGAGGCGTTCGAGCGGGCGGGCATCGACCCGGCCACGCTGCACGGCACCCCGTCCGGTGTCTTCGTCGGCACCAACGGCTCCGACTACTCCATCGTCATGCGCAGCAACACCGAGGGCTATGAGGGCCACCTGGCCACCGGCAGCGCCGCGAGCGTCGTCTCCGGCCGCCTCTCGTACACCTTCGGTCTGGAGGGCCCGGCGGTCACCGTCGACACCGCGTGCTCGGCGTCGCTGGTGGCGCTGCACCTGGCCGTCCAGTCGCTGCGCCAGGGCGAGTGCACGATCGCGCTCGCGGGCGGGGTGACCGTGATGGCCACCCCGGGCACCTTCATCGAGTTCAGCCGCCAGCGCGGACTGTCCTCCGACGGCCGCAGCAAGGCGTTCTCCTCGGACGCGGACGGCTTCAGCCCGGCCGAGGGCGTGGGCATGCTGCTGGTCGAGCGGCTGTCGGACGCGCGGAAGCACGGCCATCCGGTGCTGGCGGTCGTGCGGGGTTCGGCCATCAACCAGGACGGTGCGTCCAACGGTCTGACGGCGCCCAACGGCCCGTCCCAGCAGCGCGTCATCCGGCAGGCCCTGGCCAACGCCCGGCTGTCTCCCGCCGAGGTGGACGTGGTCGAGGCACACGGCACCGGTACGACGCTGGGTGACCCGATCGAGGCGCAGGCGCTGCTGGCCACCTACGGCCAGGAGCGGCCCGAGGGGCAGCCCCTGCTGCTCGGCTCCATCAAGTCCAACATCGGCCACGCCCAGGCGGCCGCCGGTGTCGCGGGTGTGATGAAGCTCGTCCTCGCGCTGCGCCACGGCGTCCTGCCGGAGTCGCTGCACATCGTCGAGCCCACCCCGCATGTGGACTGGTCGGCGGGCGAGGTCGAGCTGCTGACCGAGGCGCGGGAGTGGCCGGAGACCGGCCGTCCGCGCCGGGCAGCGGTGTCCTCGTTCGGCTTCAGCGGCACCAACGCCCACGCCATCATCGAGCAGGCCCCGGCCGAGGAGCCGGACGAGACCGAGCCGGCGACCCGACGGCCCGGCGCGCTGCCGTGGACGGTGTCCGGCAAGAGCGAGGCCGCGCTGCGCGCCCAGGCCGCCAAGCTGCTGGCTCACCTCGACGCCGACCCGGCCCTGCGCCCGCTGGACATCGGCCACTCGCTGGCCACCACCCGCGCCGCCTTCGAGCAGCGTGCGGTGCTGGTGGGCACGGACCGGGACGAATTCGCCGGTGGTTTGGACGCTCTCGCTAGGGGGCAGGTCCTGCCCAACCTGGTGCAGGGGGCCTCAATCGGGGGCAAGGCCGCATTCGTGTTCCCAGGACAGGGGTCACAATGGGTAGGCATGGCCGTGGAGCTGTTGGATGCTTCACCGGTGTTCGCTGCCCGTATTGATGAGTGTGCCGCCGCGCTCGCAGAGTTCACCGACTGGTCGTTGGTGGATGTGCTGCGCGAGGCGGAGGGCGCACCGTCACTGGAGCGGGTGGACGTTGTTCAGCCGGTGCTGTTCTCCGTGATGGTTTCGCTGGCGGAGCTGTGGCGTTCGCTGGGTGTGCGGCCGTCGGCCGTGGTCGGCCACTCGCAGGGTGAGATCGCGGCCGCGTGTGTGGCGGGGATTCTGTCGCTGAAGGATGCGGCGCGTGTGGTGGCGCTGCGCAGTCAGGCGATCGGCCGGGTGCTGGCGGGCAAGGGCGGCATGGTGTCGGTGGCGCTGCCGGTGGCGGACGTACGGGAGCGCATCGCACCCTGGGGCGAGGAGCGCATCTCGGTGGCGGCGGTCAACGGGCCGTCCTCGGTGGTCGTCTCCGGTGAGCCGACCGCGCTGGACGAGCTGGTCGCCGCGTGTGAGGCCGATGGGGTGCGGGCGCGCCGGGTGCCGGTGGACTACGCCTCGCATTCGGCGCAGGTGGAGTTGCTGCGCGAGGAACTTCTGGAGTTGCTGGCCCCCGTACAGCCCAAGGTCGCCGAGGTGCCGTTCCTGTCGACGGTGACGGGGGAGTGGGTCGAGGGTCCGGAGCTGGACGCCGAGTACTGGTTCACCAATCTGCGTCGCACCGTTGAGCTGGAGGGTGCGGTCCGGCGGTTGCTGGACGAGGGTTTCGGTGTGTTCATCGAGTCCAGCGCGCATCCCGTGCTGACGATGGGTGTGCAGGAGACCGCCGAGGACGCGGGCCGTGAGGCTGCGGCGATCGGGTCGTTGCGCCGTGACGAGGGTGGCCTGGACCGCTTCTGGATCTCCGTCGGCGAGGCGTGGACGCGTGGCGTCGGCGTGGACTGGGACGCGGTGTACGAGGGGACCGGCGCGGTCCGCGTCGAGCTGCCCACGTACGCCTTCCAGCACCAGAGCTACTGGCCGCAGGCGGCCGATACCCCGGCCGACGAGTCGGGCGCGCCGTCCGATGCCGTCGACGCCCGCTTCTGGGAGGCCGTCGAGCGCGAGGACCTGGCGTCGCTGGCCGACACCCTCGCGTTCGAGGACGACGGCGAGCGGTCCTCGCTCGGCGCCGTCCTGCCCGCCCTGGCCACCTGGCGCAAGCAGGCCCGTGAGCAGTCCACGGTGGACGGCTGGCGCTACCGCGTGACCTGGACCTCGCTGACCGAGGCCCAGACCGCGCGGCTCTCCGGGACCTGGCTGCTGGCCGTGCCCGAGTCCGCCGCCGTCGACGACTGGACGCTCGGCGCGGTCCGGATGCTCACCGAACGCGGCGCCGAGGTACGGCAGATCACCCCCACCGCCGTGGAGTCGGACCGCGCGTCGATGACCCGCTTGGTGCGCGAGGAGCTGGCCGACACCGCGACCGTCTCGGGTGTGCTGTCGCTGCTCGCCTTCGACCAGGGCACCGCGCCCGGCACCGACGGCGTCGACGCCGGGCTGACCGGCACCGCCGTGCTGATCCAGGCGCTGGGCGACGCCGGGGTGGACGCGCCGCTGTGGTGCGCCACCCGCGGCGCGGTCGCCGTCGGGCAGACGGACACCGTGGACTCCCCCGAGCAGGCACTCGTCTGGGGCCTGGGCCGGACCGCGGCCCTGGAGTACCCGGAGCGGTGGGGCGGTCTGGTCGACCTTCCCGGATCGCCCGACGAGCGGGCGCTGTCCCGGCTCGCCGGGGTGCTCGCCGGCACCGACGGCGAGGACCAGCTCGCGGTGCGCGCGGCCGGGGTGTTCGCCCGCAGGCTCGCCCATGCCCCGCTGGCCGGTGCGCCCGCCGTACGGACGTGGAAGCCGGCCGGTACGACGCTGGTCACCGGCGGTACGGGCGCGCTGGGCGCCCATGTGGCGCGCTGGCTGGCCGGCAACGGGGCCGAGCACCTGGTGCTCACCAGCCGCCGTGGTCTGGAGGCCCCGGGCGCGGCCGAGCTGCGGGACGAGCTGACCGAGCTGGGCACCAAGGTCACCGTCGCCGCGTGCGATGTGGCCGACCGCAAGGCCGTCGAGACGCTGCTGGCCGCCATCCCGGCCGACCAGCCGCTCACGGCGGTCATGCACGCCGCGGGTGTCCTGGACGACGGTGTGCTGGACGCGCTCACCCCGGAGCGGTTCGCGACCGTCCTCGGCCCCAAGGCCGACGCGGCGCGCCATCTGCACGAGCTGACCCGCGAGCTGGAGCTGTCCGCGTTCGTGCTGTTCTCCGGTATCGCGGGCACCCTCGGCGATGCCGGACAGGGTAACTACGCGGCGGCCAACGCCTATCTCGACGCGCTGGCCGAACAGCGCCGCGCCCAGGGACTGCCCGCCACCTCGGTGGCCTGGGGCCGCTGGGGCGAGACGGGTCTGGCCGCCGATGGCGCCATCGGCGAGCGGCTGGACCGGGGCGGTGTCCCGGCGATGGCGCCGCACGCGGCCATCACGGCGCTGCAGCGGGCCCTGGACCACGCCGACACGGTCGTGGCCGTCGCCGACATCCAGTGGGACCCCTTCGCCCACGGCTACACGGCGGTTCGCCCCAGCCCGCTCATCAGCGAACTGCCCGAGGTCCGGCGGCTGCGGGGGACCGGCGCCACGGCCGGTGAGCCCGGCACGGCCTCGGACGGGTCCCCGGCGGACACGCTGCGCAAGCGGCTGGCCGGGATCTCCCGGGCCGAACAGTCCGTGGTCGTCCTGGAGGTCGTGCGCACCAACGCGGCCGCCGCGCTCGGTCACCCCTCGACCGACGAGGTCGGCGCCGGGCGGGCGTTCAAGGAGCTGGGCTTCGACTCGCTCATCGCGCTGGAGCTGCGCAACCGGCTGACCGCCGCCACCGGGCAGAAGCTGCCCGCCACGCTGGTCTTCGACTACCCGACCCCGGCGGCCCTCGCCGAGTTCCTGTGCGGCCGGATCGTGGGCGACGGCGGTACGGGCGCGGCGCCCGGACTCGCGGAGCTGGACGCGCTGGAGTCCGCCCTGTCCGTCCTCGCCCCCGACAGCGAGGCACGGGACGACATCGCGGTCCGCCTGCGGGACCTCGCGGCGAAGTGGGCGGAGCCCCGTACCGACGAGGCCGAGACGGCCGACGGCGAGGGCGGGACCGTGACGGAGAAGTTGCAGGAGGCGACGCCCGACGAGGTCTTCGCCTTCATCGACAAAGAACTCGGAATCTGAGGATCTGAAGGTCCCCGGGCGCAAGGTTTGTGACGAGAAGCATGGGTGAGACTCCAATGGCGGATCAGGACAAGATCCTCGACTACCTCAAGCGGGTAACTGCCGATCTGCACCAGACGCGGCAGCGTCTTCGCGAGGTCGAGTCGCAGGAGCCTGAGCCGATCGCGATCGTCGGCATGAGCTGCCGGTTCCCCGGAGGCGTCACGTCTCCGGAGCAGCTGTGGGAGCTCGTGGCCGCGGGCGGCGACGCCATCGCGGACTTCCCCACGGACCGTGGCTGGGACACCGACGCGCTCTTCGACGCCGATCCCGACCAGCAGGGCACCAGCTACACCGACAAGGGCGGATTCCTGGAGGGCGCGGGCGAGTTCGACGCCGCGTTCTTCGGGATCAGCCCGCGCGAGACCCTCGGCATGGACCCGCAGCAGCGGCTGCTGCTGGAGACGTCCTGGGAGGCGTTCGAGCGGGCCGGGATCGACCCGGCCACGCTCCGCGGCAGCAAGGCCGGTGTCTTCGTCGGCACCAACGGCCAGGACTACCCGGAGCTGATGCACACGCTGCCGCAGGGCGTGGAGCAGTATCTGCTCACCGGCAACGCGGCCAGTGTCATCTCCGGCCGGATCTCCTACACCTTCGGTCTGGAGGGCCCGGCGCTCACCGTCGACACCGCCTGCTCGGCGTCGCTGGTGGCGCTGCACCTGGCCATCCAGGCGCTGCGAGGCGGCGAGTGCTCGATGGCGCTCGCCGGTGGTGTCACGGTGATGAACAGCCCGCGGGCGTTCATCAACTTCAGCCGCCAGCGGGGCCTGGCGCCCGACGGCCGCTGCAAGGCGTTCGCCGACGGCGCGGACGGCACCGGCTGGGGCGAGGGCGTGGGCATGCTGCTCGTCGAGCGGCTGTCGGACGCGCGGAAGAACGGCCACCCGGTGCTCGCCATCGTGCGTGGCTCCGCGATCAACCAGGACGGCGCGTCCAACGGTCTGACCGCGCCCAACGGCCCGTCCCAGCAGCGCGTCATCCGCCAGGCGCTCACCGACGCCCGGCTCACCCCCGCCCAGGTGGACGCCGTCGAGGCACACGGCACCGGCACCAGCCTCGGCGACCCCATCGAGGCCCAGGCCCTGCTCGCCACGTACGGGCAGAACCGGGCCGAGGGCCGCCCGCTGTGGCTCGGCTCGATCAAGTCCAACTTCGGCCACACCCAGGCCGCGGCCGGTGTCGCCGGCATCATCAAGATGGTCAAGGCCATCGAGCACGGCGTGCTGCCCAGGACCCTGCACGTCGACGCGCCCTCCCGGGACGTGGACTGGACGGCCGGCGCCGTCTCCCTGCTCACCGAGAACACCCCGTGGCCGGAGACCGGCCAGCCGCGCCGCGCGGGCATCTCCTCCTTCGGCGTGAGCGGTACCAACGCGCACACCGTCATCGAGCAGGCGCCCGCCGAGGACCGCGAGGCCCCCGACGGCGACGCGACGCCCTCGGAGTGGACCGGCGTCGGCGGTCTGGTGCCGGTGCTGGTGTCCGCCCAGAGCGCGGCGGCGCTGCGCGCCCAGGCCGAGCGGCTCACCGCCCATGTGCAGGACGCGCCGGACCTCGGCCTGGTCGACCTGGCCCACTCGCTGGCCACCACCCGCGCCGCGCTGGACCACCGCGCCGTGGTCCTCGCGGGCGAGGGCGGCCGCGAGGACCTGCTCCGCGGACTGGCCGAGCTCGCCGAGGACGCCCCCGCGGGCGGCGTCGTGCGTGGCGAGGTCGGCGAGGGCAAGGTCGCGTTCCTCTTCACCGGCCAGGGCAGCCAGCGCACCGGAATGGGCCGTGAGCTGTACGCGGCCGTCCCGGCCTTCGCCCGCGCCCTGGACGAGGTGTGCGCCGCGCTCGACCAGCACCTCCAGCGGCCGCTGCGCGAGGTGATGTTCGGCGACGACAGCGGACTGCTGGACCGCACCGGCTACACCCAGCCCGCGCTGTTCGCCCTCGAAGTGGCGCTGTTCCGGCTGCTGGAAAGCTGGGGTGTGAAGCCCGACTTCCTCGTCGGCCACTCCATCGGCGAACTGGCCGCCGCGCATGTGGCCGGTGTGCTGTCGCTCGCGGACGCGGCGAAGCTGGTGGCCGCCCGTGGCCGGCTGATGGAGGAACTGCCCGCCGGTGGCGCGATGATCGCGATCCAGGCGTCCGAGGACGAGGTGGCGCCGCTGCTCACCGAGCGGGTTTCCATCGCCGCGCTCAACGGGCCCACCTCGGTCGTCATCGCCGGTGACGAGGACACGGCCGTCGCCATCGCGGAGTCGTTCCAGTCTCGGGGCCGCAAGACCAAGCGGCTCACCGTCAGCCACGCGTTCCACTCGCCCCGCATGGACGGGATGCTGGAGCCCTTCCGCGAGGTCGCCCGGCAGGTGACCTACGCCCCGCCGGTCATCCCCATCATCTCCAACCTGACCGGCGGCTCGGTCTCCGCCGACGAGATCTGCTCGCCCGACTACTGGGTCCGGCACGTCCGTGAGGCGGTCCGCTTCACCGACGGCATCCGCCGGCTCGAGGAGTACGACGTCGGCGCCTTTGTGGAGCTGGGCCCCGACGGGGTGCTCTCCGCCATGGCGCAGGACTGCGTCACGTCCGACGGCGCCGTGTTCGTCCCCTTGCTGCGCGGCGACCGCCCCGAGGCCACCGCCCTGGCCGGTGCGCTCGCCCGCGCCCACGTCCACGGCGTGGCCGTCGACTGGGCCGCGGTCTTCGAGGGCTCCGGCGCCCGCCGCGTCGAACTGCCCACCTACGCCTTCCAGCGCGAACTGTACTGGCCCGAGCCGCCCGGCCCCTGGACCGGCGACGTCACCGCCGCCGGACTCGGCTCCGCCGACCATCCGCTGCTCGGCGCCGCCGTGTCGCTCGCCGACGCCGCCGGATTCCTCTTCACCGGCCGGCTGTCCCTCCAGACCCACCCGTGGCTGGCCGACCACGCCGTCATGGACACCGTGCTGCTGCCCGGCACCGCCTTCGTGGAGCTGGCCATCCGCGCCGGTGACCACGTCGGCGCGGACGTCCTGGAGGAACTCACCCTCGAAGCCCCGCTGGTCCTGCCCCCGCAGGGCGGCGTCCAGCTCCAGGTGTCCGTGGGCGCCCCGGACGAGACCGGCCGCCGCTCGCTGACCCTGCACTCGCGCCTGGAGGACGCCGCCGACGGCACCTGGGGCGAGGGCGAGTGGACCCGCCACGCCACCGGTGTGCTCGGCACCGGCGCCACCACGCCCTCCGACTATGCCGAGAACCTCGCCGCATGGCCGCCGGCCGGTGCCACCGAGGTCCCCGTGGACGGGCTCTACGACTGGCTCGCCGAGACCGGATTCGCCTACGGCCCCGTCTTCCAGGGCCTCCAGGGCGCCTGGCAGCACGAGGACCAGGTGTACGCCGAGGTGCGGCTGCCCGAGAGCGCCCGCGCCGAGGCCGAGCTGTTCGGACTGCACCCCGCGCTGCTGGACGCGGCCCTGCACGCCGTGGGTATCGGCTCCCTCCTGGAGGACACCGAACACGGCCGCCTCCCCTTCTCCTGGAGCGGCGTCCGGCTCCACGCCGTCGGCGCCGCCACGCTGCGCGTCCGGCTCTCGCCCGCCGGGCAGGACGCCGTGGCCGTGCTGGTCACGGACGAGAGCGGCGCCCCCGTCGCCTCCGTCGACTCGCTGCTGCTGCGCCCCGTCTCGCCCGACCAGGTGCACGCCGCGCGCGCCGCCTTCCACGAGGCGCTGTTCCGCGTCGAGTGGACCCCCGCCCCGGTGCCCGCCGCCACCACCGTCGTGGCCGGGCAGTGGGCGGTCCTCGGCGCCGAGCACCCCGAGCTCGCCGCCGCCCTGCCCACCGCCGCCGGCTACGCCGACCTGGCCGCGCTCGGCGAGGCCGTGGACGCCGGGACCCCGCTGCCGCAAGCCGTCGTCGCCCCGTTCTTCGCGGACGAGACGGACCGTCCCGTCGAGGAAGCCGTACGCGAGGCCCTGCACCGCGCGCTGGAGCTGGTCCAAAGCTGGCTCGCCGACGCCCGCTTCGAGGGCTCCCGGCTGGTGATCGCCACCCGCGGCGCCGTCGCCACCTCCGCCGACGCGGACACCGAGGACCTGGTCCACGCCCCGCTGTGGGGTCTGCTGCGCTCCGCGCAGTCCGAGAACCCGGACCGCTTCGTGCTGATGGACTTGGACAGCGCTGTAGGGACCGATGAGTCCTACCGTGGGTTCGCCCCCGCCCTGGCCACCGGCGAATCGCAGCTCGCGGTCCGCGCCGGGACCGTGGTCGTCCCGCGGCTGGCCAAGGTCGCCTCCGACCCCGAGCAGACCGTCCCCGCGCTCGACCCCGAGGGCACCGCCCTGGTCACCGGCGCCACCGGCACCCTCGGCGGGCTCGTCGCCCGCCATCTGGTCACCGAGCACGGCGTACGCCACCTCCTGCTGCTCAGCAGGCGCGGGGCCGACGCCCACGGCGCCGCCGAACTCGTCGCCGAACTGCGCGCGTCGGGCGCCGACGTCACCCTCACCGCCTGCGACGTGGCCGACCGCACCGCGCTCGCCGCGGCCCTGGCCGCCATCCCGGCCGAGCATCCGCTGACCGCCGTGGTGCACACGGCGGGCGTGCTGGACGACGGTGTGATCGGCTCGCTGACCGCCGAGCGCGTCGACCGCGTTCTGCCGCCCAAGGTCGACGCCGCGTGGAATCTGCACGAGCTGACCCGCGACAACCCGGATCTATCGGCGTTCGTGCTGTTCTCCGCCGCCGCCGGCACCCTCGGCGGCCCCGGCCAGGCCAACTACGCGGCCGCCAACGCCTTCCTGGACGGCCTCGCCCACCGGCGCCGCGCCCAGGGGCTGCCCGCCACCGCCCTCGCCTGGGGTCTGTGGGCCGAGCGCAGCGGGATGACCGGCGACCTGGACGACACCGACATCCAGCGCATCACCCGCGCCGGAGTGGCCGCCCTCTCCTCCGAGGAGGGCCTCGCCCTCCTGGACACCGCCCTCGCGGTGGGCGCCCCCACGCTCGTCCCCATGCACCTGGACCTGGCGCCGCTGCGCCACGCCGACGCCGGCATGGTCCCGGCGCTGCTGCGCGGCCTGGTGCGGGCCCCCGGCCGCCGGGTGGTGGAGCCGGGCGGCGGCGCGGCCCCCGGCGGGCTCGCGGAGCGGCTGCTGGGACTGTCCGTCCCCGAGCGCGACCGGCTGCTGCTGGAGATCGTCTGCGGCCAGGTCGCCGCGGTCCTCGGCTACGCGGGCCCCGAGGCCGTCGGCGCCGGGCGCGCGTTCAAGGAGCTGGGCTTCGACTCGCTCACCGCCGTCGAGCTGCGCAACCGCCTCGGCGCCGTCACGGGCGTACGGCTCCCGGCCACCCTTGTCTTCGACTACCCGACGCCCACCTCGCTCGCCGGTTTCCTGCGCACCGAGATCCTGGGCGACCAGGCCGACGAGGCCGCGGCGGCCCCCGCCGCCACCGTGGCCGTCGGCGACGACGAGCCCATCGCCATCGTCGGCATGAGCTGCCGCTACCCGGGCGGGGTCACCAGCCCCGAGGAGCTGTGGCAGCTCGTCACCGGCTCGGTGGACGCCATCTCCGGCTTCCCGACCGACCGCGGCTGGCAGCTCGACGGGCTGCTGGGCGACGACCCCGAGCAAACCGGCACCAGTGCCACCATCGAGGGCGGATTCCTCTACGACGCGGGCGAGTTCGACCCCGACTTCTTCGGGATCAACCCGCGCGAGGCCCTCGCCATGGACCCGCACCAGCGGCTGCTGCTGGAGAGTTCCTGGGAGGCGTTCGAGCGGGCCGGGATCGACCCGGCGACCGTGCGCGGCAGCAAGACCGGCGTCTTCGCGGGCGTCATGTACCACGACTACCTCTCCCGGCTGACCGCCCTGCCGGAGGGCCTGGAGGGCTACCTCGGCACCGGCACGGCGGGCAGTGTCGCCTCCGGCCGGGTGGCCTACACCTTCGGTCTCGAAGGCCCCGCGGTCACCATCGACACGGCGTGCTCGTCGTCGCTGGTGGCGCTGCACCTGGCGGCGCAGGCCCTGCGCAGCGGCGAGTGCACCATGGCCCTCGCGGGCGGTGTCACCGTCATGTCCACCCCGGACACCTTCATCGACTTCAGCCGCCAGGGCGGACTGTCGACCAGCGGCCGCTGCAAGGCATTCTCGGGCGACGCGGACGGCACCGGCTGGGCCGAGGGTGTCGGCATGCTGCTGGTGGAGCGGCTGTCGGACGCGAAGAAGAACGGTCACCGGGTGCTGGCGGTCGTGCGGGGCACGGCGGTCAACCAGGACGGTGCGTCCAACGGTCTGACGGCGCCCAATGGCCCGTCCCAGCAGCGGGTGATTCGTCAGGCGCTGGCGAACGCGGGTCTGTCGGCTCGTGACGTGGACGCGGTCGAGGCGCATGGCACGGGTACGACGCTGGGTGACCCGATCGAGGCGCAGGCGCTGCTGGCCACCTACGGCAAGGAGAAGACCGAGGACCAGCCGCTGTGGCTGGGCTCGATCAAGTCCAACTTCGGTCACACGCAGGCGGCGGCGGGTGTCGCGGGCATCATCAAGATGGTGCAGGCGATGGACCACGGCGTCCTGCCCCAGTCGCTGTACATCAACGAGCCCTCGCCGCATGTGGACTGGGAGTCGGGCGCGGTCTCGCTGCTGACCGAGGCGCGGGAGTGGCCGGAGACCGGGCGTCCGCGCCGGGCCGGTATCTCCTCCTTCGGTGTCAGCGGCACCAACGCGCACGCCATCATCGAGCAGGCGCCGGAGCCCGAACCGGCCGAGGCGTCCGCGCTTCCGGCCGCCCGGCCGTCCGTGCTGCCCTGGCTGGTGTCCGGCAAGAGCGCCGACGCACTGCGGGCGCAGGCCGAGCGGCTGCTCGCCGACCTGGAGCGGCGGCCGGAGCTGTCGCCGACCGACCTGGCGTACTCGCTCGCGACCACCCGTGCCGCACTGGACCACCGTGCCGTCGTGGTCGGCCAGGACCGTGCGGCGCTGATCTCGGGCCTGGAGGCGCTGGCGCGTGGCGAGTCGGCGTCGGGGCTGGTGCAGGGCGCGGTGGCGGACGGCAAGGTGGCGTTCCTGTTCACCGGGCAGGGCAGCCAGCGGCTCGGCATGGGCCGTGAGCTGTACGACGCCTACCCGGCGTTCGCCGAGGCGCTGGACGCGGTCTGCGACGAGCTGGACGCACATCTGGAGCGGCCGCTTCGTGACGTGCTGTTCGGGACCGATGCCGAGGAGCTGGACCAGACCGGGTTCACCCAGCCCGCGCTGTTCGCCCTCGAGGTCGCGCTGTTCCACCTGGCCGAGGCGTGGGGTCTGCGGCCCGACTTCCTCTCCGGCCACTCCATCGGGGAGCTGGCCGCCGCCCATGTGGCCGGTGTGCTCTCGCTCGCGGACGCGGCGAAGCTGGTGGCCGCGCGTGGCCGCCTGATGCAGGCGTTGCCTGCCGGTGGCGCGATGATCGCCGTCCAGGCGTCCGAGGACGAGGTGCTGCCGCTGCTCACCGAGCGGGTCAGCATCGCCGCCCTCAACGGCCCGACCTCAGTCGTGGTCGCGGGCGACGAGGACGCGGCGCTGGAGATCGCCGCGTCGTTCGAGGCGCAGGGTCGGAAAACGAAGCGGCTTACGGTCAGCCATGCGTTCCACTCGCCGCGTATGGACGGGATGCTGGAGGCGTTCCGTGAGGTGGCCGAGGGGCTGTCGTACGAGGCCCCGCGCATTCCGATCGTCTCCAACCTGACTGGGACCGTGGTCTCCGCTGAGGAGATCACCAGCCCGGACTTCTGGGTGCGCCACGTCCGTCAGGCCGTGCGCTTCCTCGACGGCGTACGGACGTTGGAAGCCCAGGGCGTCACCACCTACCTCGAACTCGGCCCCGACGGTGTGCTGTCCGCCATGGGCCAGGACTGCCTCGCCGACGCGGACGTGGCCGGTTTCGCCGCCACGCTGCGCGGCGGCCGTCCCGAGGCCGAGACCGTCGCCACCGCCCTCGCCGCCCTGCAGGTCCGCGGGGTGACGCCGGACTGGTCCGCGTACTTCGCCGGGACCGGCGCCCACCGCGTCGACCTGCCGACCTACGCCTTCCAGCACCGCCGCTTCTGGCTGACGTCCCCCGCGGGCTTCGTGGGCGACGTGGAGTCGGCGGGCCTGGACCGGGCCGACCATCCGCTGCTGGGCGCCGCCGTGCCGCTGGCGGACTCCGACGGCTTCCTGTTCACCGGCCGGCTCTCCCTCGAAAGCCACCCGTGGCTGGCCGACCACGCCGTCATGGGCACCGTCCTGCTGCCCGGCACCGCCTTCGTCGAGCTGGCCATCCGCGCCGGTGACCAGGTGGGCTGCGACCGGCTGGACGAGCTGACCATCGAGGCGCCGCTGGTCCTGCCCGAGCGCGGCGCGGTCCAGTTGCAGATCGTCGTGGGCGCCCTGCAGCAGGCCGGGCACCGCACGCTGGAGCTGTACTCGCGGGCGCAGGACGCGCCCGCCGAGATGCCGTGGATCCGCCATGCCGGCGGTGTGCTGGTGGCCGGTGCGCCGCGGCCCTCGTTCGACCTGACCGCATGGCCGCCGCCGGGCGCCGAACCCGCTGAGGTCGAGGGGCTCTACGAGCACCTGGCGCAGGGCGGCTTCGCGTACGGGCCGATGTTCCAGGGGCTGAGCGCGGCCTGGCTGCGCGGCGACGAGGTGTTCGCCGAGGTGCGGCTGCCGGAGGACCGCACGTCCGAGGCCACCGCGTTCGGGCTGCACCCGGCGCTGCTGGACGCCGCGCTGCACAGCACGTTCGCCCGTGCGGGCGGCGATGAGCAGGGGCGGCTGCCGTTCTCCTGGAACGGGGTGTCGCTGCACGCGGTCGGCGCCGACACGCTCCGGGTCCGGCTGACCCCGGCCGGGGCCGACGGGGTGGCGCTGGAGCTGGCCGACGGCACCGGTGCCCCGGTGGCCTCGGTCGAGCAGCTCGCGCTGCGCCCGGTCTCGGCCGGACAGCTCGCGGACGGCCGGTCCGCCGCGTACCACGAGTCGCTGTACCGGCTGGACTGGGCCACCGTGCCACTGGCCACGGACGGCGCGGCCACCGCGGCGTGGACGGTGCTCGGCGAGGGCGCGCCCGCCGCGCTGACCTCGGGTGCCGCGGTCCACGCCGATCTGGACGCGCTGGCCGCGGCCGGGGACGCGCCCGCGTACGTCCTGACCTACCTCGACCCGCGCGGCGCCACCGATGACGAGGTGACCGCCGCCGTCCACACCGCCACTCAGCGGACACTGGCGCTCGTACGGGCGTGGCTGGCCGACGACCGGTTCGCGGCGTCCCAGCTCGTGCTCGTCACCCGGGGCGCGGTGGCCACCGCGGGCGACGCCGGTACCCACGACCTGGCCCACGCTCCCGCGTGGGGTCTGGTGCGCTCGGCGCAGTCGGAGAACCCGGACCGGCTGGTGCTGGTGGACCTCGACGGCACCGACGCCTCCTACGAGGCGCTGGGCACCGCGATCGCCTCCGGCGAGCCGCAGTTCGTGCTGCGCCGGGGCGCCGTACACGCCCCCCGGCTGGCGCGCACCGCCGCCAGTGGGCCCATGGTGCCGCCGCCCGGCGAGCCGGCCTGGCGCCTGGACATCCAGGACAAGGGCACCCTGGAGAACCTCACCCTGCTGCCCAGCCCGGAGGCCGCCGCGCCGCTGGAGACGGGCCAGGTGCGGGTCGCGGTCCGGGCCGCCGGTGTGAACTTCCGCGATGTGCTCAACGCGCTCGGCATGTACCCCGGCGACGCGGGCCTGATGGGCAGCGAGGGCGCCGGTGTCGTCCTCGAGACCGGCCCGGACGTCACCGATCTGGCGCCCGGCGACCGGGTGATGGGCATGCTGCCCGGTGGCTTCGGCCCGCTGGTGGTCGTGGACCGCCGCATGATCGCGCCGATGCCCGAGGGCTGGTCGTTCGCCCAGGCCGCGTCGGTGCCGATCGTCTTCATGACGGCCTACTACGCGCTGCGCGACCTGGCCGACCTCCAGGGCGGCGAGTCGCTGCTGGTGCACGCCGCCGCCGGTGGCGTCGGCATGGCCGCCGTGCAACTGGCCCGCCACTGGGGCGTGGACGTCTATGCCACCGCCAGCCAGGGCAAGTGGGACACCCTGCGCTCGCTGGGGCTGGCCGACGACCGCATCGCTTCCTCCCGCGACCTGGCCTTCGAGGAGACGTTCCGCGAGGCCAGCGGCGGTCGCGGCGTCGATGTGGTGCTGGACTCGCTGGCCCGGGAGTTCGTGGACGCGTCGCTGCGGCTGCTGCCGCGCGGCGGCCGGTTCGTCGAGATGGGCAAGACCGACGTCCGGCTCCCGGAAGAGGTCGCCGCCGCCTACCCCGGCGTCTCCTACCAGGCGTTCGACCTGACCGAGGCGGGCCTGGACCGCATCCAGGAGATGCTGTGCGAGCTGCTGGAGCTGTTCCGGCGGGGCGCGCTGCGGGCGCTGCCGATCACCGCATGGGATCTGCGGCAGGCCCCGGACGCGTTCCGCTACCTCAGCCAGGCCCGCCACATCGGCAAGGTCGTGCTCACCGTGCCCGCCCCGTGGCACCCGGACGGCACGGTGCTGATCACCGGCGGCACCGGCACCCTGGGCGGCCTGGTCGCCCGGCACGCGGTGACCGAGCGCGGCGCCCGCCGCCTGGTGCTCACCAGCCGGCGCGGTGAGCAGGCCGCCGGCGCGGCCGAACTCGCCGCCGAACTGCGTGAGTTGGGCGCCGAGGTCACCATCGCCGCCTGCGACGCCGCCGACCGGGACGCGCTCGCCGCCGTCCTGGCCGACATCCCCGCCGGGCATCCGCTGACCGCCGTCGTGCACACCGCCGGTGTGCTGGACGACGGTGTGATCGACTCGCTGACACCGGAGCGGCTGGAGAAGGTGCTGCGCCCCAAGGTGGACGCGGCCGTGAACCTGCACGAGCTGACCCGCGACCAGGACCTCGCCGCGTTCGTCCTGTTCTCCTCCGCCGCCGGAACGTTCGGCGGCCCCGGGCAGGCCAACTACGCGGCGGCCAACTCCTTCCTGGACGCCCTGGCCCGCCACCGCCAGGCCCAGGGCCTGGCCGCCACCTCGCTGGCCTGGGGCCTGTGGGCCGAGGCCAGCGGGATGACCGGTGAGCTGGAGGCCACCGACAAGTCCCGGATGACCCGCTCCGGTGTGCTCGGCCTGTCCTCCGACGAGGGCCTGGCGCTGTTCGACGCCGCCCAGGAGGTGGGCGACGCCTTCCTGGTGCCGATGCAGCTCGACCTGGCGCCGCTCACCGGCGCGCCCATCGAGATGGTGCCGCCGCTGCTGCGCGGTCTGGTGCGCGGCGGTACGACCCGCCGCACCGCCGAATCGGGCGCGGCCCAGGACGGCTCCTCGCTGGTGGAGCGGCTGGTCCGGCAGGACGCGGCCGAGCGCGAGCAGACCCTGCTCGACCTGGTGCGCGCCCAGGTGGCCGTGGTGCTCGGCCATGACTCGCCCGACGCGGTCGAGGCGAGCCGGGCCTTCAAGGACCTCGGCTTCGACTCGCTGACCGCGGTGGAGTTCCGCAACCGCCTCGGCGGCGCCGCCGGGCTGCGGCTGCCCGCCACGCTGGTCTTCGACTACCCGACGCCCACCGCGCTCGCCGGATATCTGCTGGAGGAGCTGCTCGGCTCCGAGGCGGCCGCGGCCGTCCCCGCCCGGGCGGAAGGCCCTGCGGGTGGTGTGGCCGACGAGGACGACCCGATCGCGATCATCGCGATGAGCTGCCGCTTCCCCGGGGATGTGCGCACCCCCGAGGAGCTGTGGGAGCTGCTGGCCGAGGGCCGGGACGGTATCGCCCGGCTGCCGGAGGACCGCGGCTGGGACCTCGACGCGTTCTACGACCCGGACCCGGACCGGCCCGGCACCTCGTACGCCCGCGAGGGCGGCTTCTACTACGACGCCCACCACTTCGACCCGGCCTTCTTCGGCATCAACCCGCGCGAGGCGCTCGCCATGGACCCCCAGCAGCGGCTGCTGCTGGAGACCTCCTGGGAGTCCTTCGAGCGGGCGGGCCTGGACCCGGGCGCCCTGCGCGGCAAGCAGGTCGGCGTGTTCGTCGGCCAGATGCACAACGACTATGTGTCGCGGCTGCACACTGTCCCGGAAGGCGTCGAGGGCTACCTCGGCACCGGTGGCTCCAGCAGCATCGCCTCCGGCCGGGTGGCGTACACCTTCGGCTTCGAGGGCCCGGCCGTCACGGTCGACACGGCCTGCTCGTCGTCGCTGGTGGCGCTGCACCTGGCGGCGCAGGCGCTGCGCAACGGCGAGTGCACCATGGCCCTCGCGGGCGGTGTCACCATCATCACCACCCCCGATGTGTTCACCGAGTTCAGCCGCCAGCGCGGACTGGCCAGGAACGGCCGCTGCAAGCCGTTCGCCGCCGCCGCCGACGGCACGGCCTGGGGTGAGGGCGTGGGCATGCTGCTGGTGGAGCGGCTGTCGGACGCGAAGAAGAACGGTCACCGGGTGCTGGCGGTCGTGCGGGGCACGGCGGTCAACCAGGACGGTGCGTCCAACGGTCTGACGGCGCCGAACGGTCCCTCGCAGCAGCGGGTGATCCGTCAGGCGCTGGCGAACGCGGGTCTGTCGGCTCGTGACGTGGACGCGGTCGAGGCGCATGGCACGGGTACGACGCTGGGTGACCCGATCGAGGCGCAGGCGCTGCTGGCCACCTACGGCAAGGAGAAGACCGAGGACCAGCCGCTGTGGCTGGGCTCGATCAAGTCCAACTTCGGTCACACGCAGGCGGCGGCGGGTGTCGCGGGCATCATCAAGATGGTGCTGGCGATGCGGCATGGCGTCCTGCCGAAGTCGCTGCACATCGATGAGCCCTCGCCGCATGTGGACTGGGAGTCGGGTGCGGTCTCGCTGCTGAGCGAGGCGCGGGAGTGGCCGGAGACCGGGCGTCCGCGCCGGGCCGGTATCTCCTCCTTCGGCATGAGCGGCACCAACGCGCACGCCATCATCGAGCAGATGCCGGAGCCCGAACCGGCGGCGGTGTCCGCGCTTCCGGCCGGCGAGCCGTCCGTGGAGCCGTCCGCGCTGCCGTGGACGATGTCCGCCAAGACCCCCGAGGCGCTGCGCGCCCAGGGGGCCCGGCTCCGGGCCCATGTGGCCGACCACCCCGAGCTGTCCCTCGCCGACATCGGCCACTCGCTGGCCACCTCCCGCGTGTCCTTCGAGCACCGGGCGACGCTCGTCGCCGCGGGCCGGGACGGCTTCCTGGCCGGTCTCGACGCCCTCGCCGAGGGCCGCACCGCGACCGGGCTGGTCGAGGGCGCGGCGGCCGAGGGCGGCAAGCTGGCCGTCCTGTTCACCGGACAGGGCAGCCAGCGGCTCGGCATGGGCCGTGAGCTGTACGACGCCTATCCGGCGTTCGCCGAGGCGCTGGACGCGGTCTGCGACGCGCTGGACGCACATCTGGAGCGGCCGCTTCGTGACGTGCTGTTCGGGGACGACGCCGAGGAGCTGGACCGGACCGGGTTCACCCAGCCCGCGCTGTTCGCGGTCGAGGTGGCGCTGTTCCGCCTGGTCGAGACCTGGGGCGTGAAGCCGGACTACCTGTCCGGCCACTCCATCGGCGAGCTGGCCGCCGCGCATGTGGCCGGTGTGCTCTCGCTGGCGGACGCGGCGAAGCTGGTGGCCGCTCGTGGGCGGTTGATGCAGCGGCTCCCGGCCGGTGGCGCGATGATCGCCGTCCAGGCGTCCGAGGACGAGGTGACCCCGCAGCTCGGCAAGCGCGTGAGCATCGCGGCCGTCAACGGCCCGACCTCGGTCGTGGTCGCGGGCGACGAGGACGCGGCGCTGGAGATCGCGGCGTCGTTCGAGGCGGAGGGCCGCAAGACCAAACGCCTCACCGTCAGCCACGCCTTCCACTCGCCCCATATGGACGGCATGCTGGACGCCTTCCGCGAGGTGGCGCAGGGGCTGGCGTACCAGGCTCCGAAGATCCCGATCGTGTCGAATCTGACCGGTGGCGTGGTGGCCGCCGAGGAGATCACGACGGGCGACTTCTGGGTGCGCCACGTCCGCGAAGCGGTCCGCTTCCTGGACGGCGTCCGCACCCTGGAAACCCAGGGCGTCACCACCTACCTGGAACTCGGCCCCGAGGGGGTGCTGACCGCGATGGCGCAGGACTGCGTCACCGAGGACGGCGGCTCCTTCGCCACCGCCCTGCGCGGCGGCCGGCCGGAGACCGAGACGCTGCTCACGGCGGTCGGCACCGCCCAGGTCCGGGGCGCCGCCGTGGACTTCACCGCGCTGTACGCGCCGTACCGCCCGCACCGGGTCGACCTGCCGACGTACGCCTTCCAGCGCCGCTCGTTCTGGCTGAACGCCGGACCGGTCGGCGGCGACGCCACCGCGATCGGCCTGCACGCGGCCGGTCACCCGCTGCTGGGCGCCGCGGTGGAACTGCCCGACTCGGACGGCATCGCCTTCACCGGACGGCTCTCCCTGCAGACCCAGCCCTGGCTGGCCGACCACGCCGTGATGGGCACGGTGCTGCTGCCCGGCACCGCGTTCGTGGAGCTGGCGCTGCGCGCCGGGGACCACGCGGGCTGCGACCGCCTGGACGAACTGACCCTGGAAGCCCCGCTGATCGTGCCCGACCAGGGCGCCGTCCAGCTCCGGCTCGCGCTCGCCGCGCCCGACGACACCGGCCGCCGCGCGCTGACCCTGCACTCCCGCACCGAGGGCGCCCCGGCCGACGAGCCGTGGCTGCGCCACGCCACGGGCGCGCTGGTGGAGTCGGATGCCACGGCCCCGTCGTTCGACCTGTCCGCCTGGCCGCCTGCCGACGCCGAGAAGGTCGAGGTGGCGGGCCTCTACGAGGGCCTGGCCGGATCGGGCTTCGACTACGGCCCGGTCTTCCAGGGCCTGACCGCCGCCTGGCGCCGCGACGACGAGGTGTTCGCCGAGGTACGGCTGCCGGAGGACCGCACGTCCGACGCCGCCGCGTTCGGCCTGCACCCGGCGCTGCTGGACGCCGCGCTGCACGCGCTGGGCCTCCGGACGACCGGGGAGGGCACCGGCCAGGGCCGCCTGCCCTTCTCCTGGACCGGCGTCTCCCTGCACGCGGTCGGCGCCGCGGCGCTACGCGTACGCCTTGCCGGTACGGCCACGGGCACGGTGTCGCTGGAACTGGCCGACGTGACGGGCACCCCGGTGGCATCGGTCGAGGGCCTGGCCCTGCGCACGGTCTCCCCGGACCAGTTGGGCGCGGCCCGCCCGGGCGGCGCGTCCGACTCCCTGTTCCGCCTGGACTGGGCGCCGGTGACGGCGTCGCCGTCCGCCGAGGTGGCCCCCGACCGCTGGGCAGCCGTGGGCCCCGGCACCTTGGGCCTCACGGCCTACGAGGACCTGACGGCGCTGGCAGAGGCACTCGATTCCGGCGCGGAGCTGCCGGAGTACGTAGTGGTACCGCTGCCCGTTCAAGCCCGTCCGGCGCTTGAGGACCAGGGTCCAGGGGCGGAGCCCATGGCTGCGGGAAGGGGCGGGATCGGGGAAACCCCCACCCAAGCCGCACACCGCACCACCACCCAGACCCTCACCCTCCTCCAGACCTACCTGGACAACGACCGCTTCGCCGACACCCGCCTGGTCATCCTCACCACCGGCGCCGTAACCACCGCCACAGACGAGTCCGCCCCCGACCCGGCCCAAGCCGCCGCCTGGGGCCTCGTCCGCTCCGCCCAAGCGGAAAACCCGGACCGCATCGTCCTGGTGGACACCGAGGGCCAAGGCGAGGCGACCCAGAAGACCGTGGCCGCCGCCCTGGCCACAGGCGAACCGCAAACCGCCATCCGCGACGGCGTCGTCCGGGCGCCGAGGCTGGCACGGGCCGCCGTGGCGGCGGAGAACCAGGCACCCGCCTGGAACCCCGACGGCACGGTCCTGATCACGGGCGCCACCGGCACCCTGGGCACCCTGGTCGCCAAGCACCTGGCGGCCAACCACGCCGTACGCCACCTCCTCCTGCTCAGCCGCCGAGGCGACCAGGCACCGGGCGCGTCCGAACTCACCGCGGAACTCTCCGCGCTGGGCGCGGAAGCACACTGGGCGGCCTGCGACGCCGCAGACCGCACCGCCCTCGCAGAGGTCATTGAGTCCATCCCCACCGCCCACCCCCTCACCGCCGTCATCCACACGGCAGGTGTCCTGGACGATGGCGTGATCGCCTCGCTGACGCCCGAGCGCATGGCCACCGTGGCCCGCCCGAAGGCCGACGCGGCGTGGAACCTCCACGAGCTGACCCGCGACCACCACCCGGACCTGGCCGCGTTCGTCCTGTTCTCCTCGGCCTCCGGCGTCTTCGGCGGCCCCGGCCAGGGCAACTACGCGGCGGCCAACGCCTTCCTGGACGCCCTCGCCCAGCACCGCACCGCACAGGGCCTGCCCGCCACCTCCCTCGCCTGGGGCCTGTGGTCCGTGGCCGGCGGCGGCATGGGCGGTGAGCTGGACGAGGCCGAGATCGCCCGCATCCGCCGCGGAGGCGTCGGTGTGCTCACGGCCGAGAGCGGCCTGGAGCTGTTCGACGCCGCGCGGGGTTCGGACGAGGCCCTCCTGGTACCGCTGCCGCTGGAGATGGCCGCCCTCAGGGCACAGGCCGGAAGCGGCATGCTGCCCGCGCTCTTCCGCGGTCTCGTCCGGGCGCCCGCCCGCCGCGCCGCCGAGTCCGCGGCGGCCGCCGCGGCCGGTGCCGAGGCGCTGCGGGAGCGGCTCGGCGGGCTCTCCGAGCCCGAGCGGGAAGAGGTGCTGCTGGAGCTGGTGTGCACCCAGGTGGCGGCCGTGCTCGGCTACCCCGGTCCGGAGACGGTCGACCCGGCCCGCTCGTTCAGCGAGGTCGGCTTCGACTCGCTGACCGCCGTGGAGCTGCGCAACCGCCTGAACGCGACCACCGGAGTCCGGCTCCCGGCGACGCTGGTCTTCGACTACCCCACACCGAACGCACTGGTCGAGTACCTGCGCGGCGAGATCCTGCCGGATGACGCGACGGCGGTCACCTCGCTGCTCGCGGAGCTGGACGGGCTGGAGAAGTCCCTGTCCGGGGCCACCCCGGACGACGAGGGCCGGAGCAGGATCACCGCGCGACTGCAGGCGCTGCTCGCGCAATGGAATGACGACCGAGGACCGGAAGACGGCGCCGGAGTCGCCGAGGAGCTGGAGTCCGCCACGGACGACGACCTCTTCGACTTCATCGGCAAGGAATTCGGGATCTCCTGAAATGACCGTGGCCGGCGTGAAGTGACAAGGTCTTCCGGATTCCTCGAGAGGGAAACGCACGTATGAATGAGGAAAAGCTCCGCTACTTTCTCAAGCGGGTGACCGCCGACCTGCATGAGACCCGGCGCCGCCTGCAGGAGGTGGAGTCGGAGGACCAGGAGCCCATCGCGATCGTCGGCATGAGCTGCCGCTACCCGGGCGGAGTCGAGTCGCCCGAGGACCTGTGGCGGCTGGTGTCCGAGGGCGGGGACGGCATTTCCGAGTTCCCCACCGACCGCGGCTGGGACATCGGGCGGCTCTTCGACGACAATCCGGACGGCGCGGGTACGAGCTATGTCCGGGAGGGCGGTTTCCTCCACGACGCCAACTACTTCGACCCGGCGTTCTTCGGTATCAATCCGCGCGAGGCCCTCGCGATGGACCCCCAGCAGCGGCTGCTGCTGGAGACCACGTGGGAGGTGTTCGAGCGGGCGGGCATCGACGCCACCTCCGTACGCGGCACCCGTACCGGTGTCTTCGCGGGCGTCATGTACCACGACTACGCCTCGCGGCTGCGCGCCGTGCCGCCCGGTGTCGAGGGCTATCTCGGCACCGGCGGCTCCAGCAGCATCGCCTCCGGCCGGGTGGCGTACACCTTCGGCCTGGAGGGCCCCGCCCTCACCGTCGACACCGCGTGCTCCTCGTCGCTGGTGACCCTGCATCTGGCCATGCAGGCGCTGCGCAACGGCGAATGCTCGCTGGCGCTCGCGGGCGGTGTCACCGTGATGTCGACGCCCGGCACCTTCACCGAGTTCAGCCGCCAGCGCGGGCTGTCCTTCGACGGCCGCTGCAAGTCCTTCGCGGCGTCGGCGGACGGCACCGGCTGGTCCGAGGGCGCGGGCATGCTGCTGGTGGAGCGGCTGTCGGACGCCCGCAGATACGGCCACCGGGTGCTGGCCGTCGTCCGTGGCTCGGCCATCAACCAGGACGGCGCGAGCAACGGCCTGACCGCGCCCAACGGCCCGTCCCAGCAGCGCGTCATCCGCCAGGCGCTCGCCAGCGCCCGGCTGACCGCCGACCAGATCGACGTGGTCGAGGCACACGGCACCGGGACGACACTCGGCGACCCGATCGAGGCGCAGGCGCTGCTGGCCACCTACGGCAAGGAGAAGAGCCCGGAGCGGCCGCTGCTGCTGGGCTCCATCAAGTCCAACGTCGGCCACACCCAGGCCGCCGCCGGTGTCGCCGGGATCATCAAGATGGTCAAGGCCATCGAGCACGGCTATGTGCCGAAGTCCCTGCACATCGACGAGCCGTCGCCGCATATCGACTGGTCGGCCGGGGCCGTCTCGCTGCTGACCGAGGGCCGGCCGTGGCCGGAGACCGGCCGTCCGCGCCGCGCCGCCGTGTCCTCGTTCGGCATCAGCGGCACCAACGCCCACCTGATCATCGAGCAGGCGCCGGTGGCGGAGGAGGAGACCGGCGGCGAGGAGGCCGAAGGGTCCCCCGCCGAGGCCCCGGTTGAGGAGATGGCGGAGCCCCGCACCCTCCCGCTGCTGCCATGGCTGGTCTCCGCCAAGGGCGAGGACGCCCTGCGCGCCCAGGCCGCCCGGCTCCACAGCTATGTGGCCGAGCGGCCCGAGCTGGACCCGGTGTCCCTCGGCCGCTCCCTGGCCACCACCCGCGCCGCCCTGGAGAACCGGGCCGCCGTCATCGCCGGTGACCGCGCGACCTTCCTCGACCGCCTCGCCGCGCTCGCCTCCGGTGAGCCCGCCGCCGGGGTGGTCCAGGGCGTGGAGACCCGGGGCAAGCTGGCGTTCCTCTTCACCGGCCAGGGCAGTCAGCGCCTCGGCATGGGACGCGAGCTGTACGCGACCTACCCGG
Organism: Streptomyces sp. AgN23; assembly: GCF_001598115.1. Classification (NCBI taxonomy): domain Bacteria; kingdom Bacillati; phylum Actinomycetota; class Actinomycetes; order Kitasatosporales; family Streptomycetaceae; genus Streptomyces; species Streptomyces sp. AgN23. The sequence goes on along the minus strand of NZ_CP007153.1, from coordinate 4,010,316 downwards.
CGTTCGCCGAGGCGTTTGACGCGGTGTGCGCCGCGCTCGCCCCGCGGCTGGAGCGTCCGCTGAAGGACGTGCTGTTCGGGGACGACGCCGCCGCGCTGGACCGGACCGGCTTCACCCAGCCCGCGCTGTTCGCCATCGAGGTGGCGCTGTTCCGCCTCGTCGAGTCGTGGGGCCTGAAGCCGGACGTGGTCTCCGGACACTCCATCGGCGAGATCGCCGCCGCGCATGTGGCGGGGGTGCTCTCGCTCGACGCCGCCGCACTGCTGGTGGCGGCCCGGGGCCGGCTGATGCAGCGGCTGCCGGGCGGCGGTGCGATGATCGCCGTCCAGGCGTCCGAGGACGAGGTGGCGCCGCTGCTGACCGAGCGCGTCTCGATCGCCGCGCTCAACGGGCCGACGTCGGTCGTCATCGCCGGTGACGAGGACGCGGCCGTCGAGATCGCGGAGGGCTTCGAGGCCCAGGGCCGCAAGACCAAGCGGCTCACCGTCAGCCACGCCTTCCACTCGCCGCTGATGGACCCGATGCTGGAGGCGTTCCGCAAGGTCGCCGAGAGCCTGACGTACGAGGCCCCGAAGATCCCGGTGGTCTCCAACCTGACCGGCGGCATCGCGCCCGCCGCGGAGATCGCCACCGCCGACTTCTGGGTCCGCCACGTCCGCGAGGCCGTGCGCTTCCTCGACGGCATGCGCGCGATGGAGGCGCAGGGCGTCACCACCTACCTCGAACTCGGCCCGGACGGTGTGCTGTCCGCGCTCGGCCAGGAGTGCCTGGCGGGCGAGTCCGAGCACGTGGCGTTCGCCGCCGCGCTGCGCAAGGACCGTTCCGAGGCCGAGACCCTGACCACCGCCCTGGCCACCCTGCACACCCGGGGTACGGCCCCCGACTGGGAGGCGTACTACGCGGGGACCGGCGCCGAGCGCGTCGAACTGCCCACCTACGCCTTCCAGCGCGAGCACTACTGGCTGGACGCGGGCACCGCCTACGGCGACGTCTCCTCGTTCGGCCTCGGCACCGCCGACCATCCGCTGCTCGGCACGGCCGTGTCCCTGGCCGACGCGGAGGGCTTCCTGTTCACCGGGCGGCTCGCCCTGGACACCCACCCGTGGCTGGCCGACCACGCCGTCATGGGCGCGGTGCTGCTGCCCGGCACCGCGTTCGTGGAACTGGCGGTGCGCGCCGGTGAGCAGGCCGGCTGCGACCTGGTCGAGGAACTCACCCTGGAGGCCCCGCTGATCCTGCCCGAACGGGGCGGGGTCCGACTCCAGATCGCCGTGGGCGCCCAGGACGACACCGGCCGCCGCACCCTCGCCCTCCACTCCCGTCCCGACGAGGCCGGAGACGACGAGCCGTGGCTGCGGCACGCCACCGGTGTGCTCGCGGAGAGCACGCCCGCGGCCCCCTCGTTCGACCTGAGCGCCTGGCCGCCCACGGGCACCGAGCGCATCGAGACCGACGGCCTCTACGACGGACTGGCCGAGGCGGGCTTCGGCTACGGCCCCGTCTTCCAGGGGCTGCGGGCCGCCTGGCGGGGCGACGGCGAGGTCTACGCCGAGGTCGCCCTCCCCGAGGACGCCGAACCCGGCGCCGCCTTCTTCGGACTGCACCCGGCCCTGCTGGACGCCGTCCTGCACACCATCGGCCTCAGCGACCTGACCGAGAACCCGGGCCAGGGCGGACTGCCCTTCTCCTGGACCGGTGTGCGCGTCCACTCGGTGGGCGCGGACAGCGTACGGGTCCGCCTGTCGTCGGCCGGAAACGGCACGGTGTCCCTGCAACTCGCCGACGTCACCGGCGCCCCGGTGGCCGAGGTGGAACGCCTCGCCCTGCGCACGGTCTCCCCGGACCAGCTCAGCGCCGACCGCCCCGGCGGCGCCGCGGCGGACGCCCTCTTCCGCGTGGACTGGACCCCGATCCCGACACCGTCCGGCCCGGTATCCACGGACGGCTGGGTGGCGGTGGGCCCCAATCCCCTGGGCCTTGCGACCTACCCGGACCTGGCCACCCTGACGGCGGCCGAGAAGGCCCCGGACTACATCGTGGTGTCGCTGGAATCTCCGGCTGCTCCGGGCGCGGCATCTGAGGCCCGCCAGGCGATTGGGGACCAGGGCCACGGTGCGGCACCCCAAGCCCGTCCGGCGCTTGAGGACACGCCCGAAGGGCGTGCCGGGGCACCGGCCGCGGCGCGTGAAGCCCGCCCGGCGCTTGAGGACCGGGGCCCAGGGGCGGAGCCCATGGTTGCGGGAAGGGGCGGAACAGGGGAAAACCCCACCCGAGCCGCACACGAAGCCACCACCCGCACCCTCGCCCTCCTCCAGAGCTACCTCACCGAAGACCACTTCGCGGACACCCGCCTGGTCGTCCTCACCACCGGCGCCGCAAGCACCACCCCCACCGAATCCCTCACCAACCTCCCCCACGCCGCCGCCCACGGCCTCATCCGCTCCGCCCAGTCGGAGAACCCGGGCCGCGTCATCCTCGTGGACCACGACGGCCACCCGGACTCCCTCGTCGCCCTCCCCTCCGCCCCGGAGACGGGCGAACCGGAACTCGCCGTACGCGAGGGCGCGCTCAAGGCCCCGCGCCTGGCACGCGCCACAGCCCCCGCCGACGCCCCGGCCGCCGCGTGGAACCCGAACGGCACGGTCCTGATCACCGGCGCCGGCGGCACCCTGGGCGCCCTCTTCGCCCGCCACGTGGTGACCGAGCGCGGCGCCCGCCACCTGCTGCTGGTGAGCCGCCGCGGCGCGGAAACCCCAGGCGCCGCCGCACTCACGGACGAACTCACGGCGTTGGGCGCAGAAGCCCACTGGGCCACCTGCGACGTAGCGGACCGGGACGCACTCGCCGACGTGCTGACGGCGATCCCGGACGAGCACCCGCTGACCGCCGTCATCCACACGGCAGGCGTCCTGGACGACGGCGTCATCGCCTCCCTCACCCCCGACCGCATGGCGCACGTACTGCGCCCGAAGGTCGACGCGGCGTGGAACCTCCACGAGCTGACCCGCGACCACCACCCGGACCTGGCCGCGTTCGTCCTGTTCTCCTCCGCCGCCGGTGTCTTCGGCGGTGCGGGCCAGGGCAACTACGCGGCGGCCAACGCCTTCCTGGACGCCCTCGCCCAGCACCGCACCGCGCAGGGCCTGTCCGCCACCTCCCTCGCCTGGGGCCTGTGGGCCGAGTCCGGCGGCATGGCCGGTGAGCTGGACGAGGCGGAGCTGGACCGGCTGCGGCGCGGTGGCGTCGCCGCCATCACCGCCGACCAGGGCCGGGAGCTGTTCGACCTCGCGGACACCGCCGACCAGGCCCTCCTCGTGCCGATGCCGCTCGACCTGGCCGCCCTCCGGGCGCAGGCGAGCGCCGGAATGCTGCCGCCGCTCTTCCGCGGCCTGGTCCGCGTCCCGCCCCGCCGCGCGGCCCAGGCGGCCGCCGCGGCGCGGTCCGGCGCGCTCGCCCAGCAGCTCGCCGGGGCGTCCGACGCCGAGGCCGAGGCGATCGTCCTCGGCGTGGTCCGTACGCAGGTGGCGGCCGTGCTCGGCTACGCCGGGCCCGACGCGGTCGAGCCGCAGCGCGCGTTCAGCGAGGTCGGCTTCGACTCGCTCACCGCCGTCGAACTGCGCAACCGCCTCACCGCGGTCAGCGGCGTCCGGCTCCCCGCCACGCTGATCTTCGACTACCCGACCCCCGCCGCCCTCGCCGCGTATCTGCGGGCCGAGGCCCAGGGCAGCCAGGAGGACGCCGCCGCACCCGTCGCCACCGCTACCGCAGGCGCCGACGAGCCGATCGCCATCGTGGCGATGAGCTGCCGTTTCCCCGGCGGGGTGACCTCGCCCGAGGACCTGTGGAAGCTGGTCGTCGAGGGCGCGGACGCCATCACCGACATGCCGACCGACCGCGGCTGGGACATCGAGTCGCTCTACGACGACGACCCCGACCAGCAGGGCACCAGCTACGCCCGCAACGGCGGATTCCTGCACGACGCCCACCACTTCGACCCCGTCTTCTTCGGGATCTCGCCGCGTGAGGCGCTCGCCATGGACCCGCAGCAGCGGCTGCTGCTGGAGACCACCTGGGAGGCGTTCGAGCGGGCCGGGATCGACCCGGCGGCGGTGCGCGGCAGCCGGACCGGTGTCTACACCGGCGTCATGTACAACGACTACGGCACCCTGCTGCACCGCGCCCCCGACGGCCTCGAGGGCTACATGGGCACGGCCAGTTCCGGCAGTGTCGCCTCGGGCCGGGTGTCGTACACCTTCGGTCTGGAGGGCCCGGCGGTCACCGTCGACACGGCGTGCTCGTCGTCGCTGGTCACCCTGCATATGGCGGTGCAGGCGCTGCGCAGCGGCGAATGCTCGCTCGCGCTCGCGGGCGGCGTGACCGTGATGGCCACCCCCGGTACCTTCGTGGCCTTCAGCAAGCAGCGCGGCCTCGCGACCGACGGCCGCTGCAAGCCCTTCGCCGCCGCGGCCGACGGCACGGCCTGGGGCGAGGGTGTGGGCATGCTGCTGGTCGAGCGGCTGTCGGACGCGCGGAAGAACGGCCATCCGGTGCTGGCGATCGTGCGTGGCTCCGCGATCAACCAGGACGGCGCCTCCAACGGTCTGACCGCGCCCAACGGCCCGTCCCAGCAGCGCGTCATCCGGCAGGCCCTCGCCAACGCCCGGCTGTCCGCCGCCGAGGTGGACGTGGTCGAGGCACACGGCACCGGTACGACGCTGGGCGACCCGATCGAGGCGCAGGCGCTGCTGGCCACCTACGGCCAGGAGCGGCCCGAGGACGAGCCGCTCTGGCTCGGCTCGGTGAAGTCCAACTTCGGCCACACCCAGGCCGCGGCCGGTGTCGCCGGCATCATCAAGATGGTCAAGGCCATCGAACACGGCGTGCTGCCCAGGACCCTGCACGTGGACGAGCCGTCCCCGCACGTGGACTGGTCGGCGGGCGCGGTGTCGCTGCTCACCGAGCAGGTGGAGTGGCCGGAGACCGGCCGTCCGCGCCGGGCCGCCGTGTCCTCGTTCGGCATCAGCGGCACCAACGCGCACACCATCATCGAGCAGGCCCCGGCGGAGCGGCCCACGGCCGTCGACGCCGCGCCCGAGCCCGGTGTGCTGCCCTGGATCCTGTCCGGCAGGAGCGAGGCGGCGCTGGGCGCCCAGGCCGAGCGGCTGCTGGCCCACCTCGACACGGACCCGGACCTGCGCCCGGCCGACGTCGGCTACTCGCTGGCCACCACCCGCGCCGTCCACGACCAGCGCGCGGTGCTGGTCGGCACGGACCGCGACGACTTCACCCGCGCCCTGACGGCGCTCGCCCGGGGCGAGGCGGTGGCCCAGCTGGTCCAGGGCACCGGAACGGCCGGCAAGACGGCGTTCGTGTTCCCGGGGCAGGGGTCGCAGTGGGCCGGTATGGCGGTGGGGCTGATGGACGCCTCGCCCGTCTTCGCGGCCCGGATCCACGAATGCGCCGCCGCGCTCGCGGAGTTCACCGACTGGTCGCTGGTGGAGGTGCTGCGCGGCGCCGAGGGCGCGCCCTCGCTGGAGCGCGTGGATGTGGTCCAGCCGGTGTTGTTCGCGGTGATGGTTTCGCTGGCGGAGCTGTGGCGTTCGTTGGGTGTGCGGCCGTCGGCCGTGGTTGGCCACTCGCAGGGTGAGATCGCGGCCGCGTGTGTGGCGGGGATTCTGTCGCTGCGGGATGCGGCGCGTGTGGTGGCGCTGCGCAGTCAGGCGATCGGCCGGGTGCTGGCGGGCAAGGGTGGCATGGTGTCGGTGGCGCTGCCGGTGGCGGAGGTGCGGGAGTGGATCGCGGCTTGGGGTGAGGAGCGGATCTCGGTGGCGGCGGTCAATGGGCCTTCGTCGGCGGTGGTTTCGGGTGAGCCGGAGGCGCTGGACGAGCTGGTTGCCGCGTGTGAGGCCGATGGGGTGCGGGCGCGTCGGGTGCCGGTGGACTACGCCTCGCATTCGGCGCAGGTGGAGTTGCTGCGCGAGGAACTGCTGGAGTTGCTGGCGGCTGTGGAGCCCAAGGTCGCCGAGGTGCCGTTCCTGTCGACGGTGACGGGGGAGTGGGTCGAGGGTCCGGAGCTGGACGCCGAGTACTGGTTCACGAACTTGCGTCGCACCGTTGAGCTGGAGGGTGCGGTTCGGCGGTTGCTGGACGAGGGTTTCGGTGTGTTCATCGAGTCCAGCGCGCATCCCGTGCTGACGATGGGTGTGCAGGAGACCGCCGAGGACGCGGGCCGTGAGGCTGCGGCGATCGGGTCGTTGCGCCGTGACGAGGGTGGCCTGGACCGCTTCTGGGCCTCGCTGGGCGAGGCGTGGACGCGTGGCGTCGGCGTCGACTGGGAGGCGGTGTTCGACGGCGCGGTCCGCGTCGAGCTGCCCACGTACGCCTTCCAGCACGAGCGCTACTGGATCGAGGTCCCCCTCGCGGTGGGCGATGTCGCCTCCGCCGGGCTGGGCGCCGCCGGGCATCCGCTGCTGGGTGCCGCCGTCGAACTGCCCGACTCCGATGGCTTCCTGCTCACCGGGCGGCTCTCCCTCCAGACCCACCCCTGGCTCGCCGACCACGCCGTGTCCGGCACCGCGCTGCTGCCGGGGACGGCCTTCGTGGAACTGGCGATCCGCGCCGGTGACCAGGTCGGCTGCGATCTGCTGGAGGAGCTGACCCTCGAGGCGCCGCTGATCCTGCCCGACCGGGGCGGGATCCAGCTCCGGCTCACCGTCGGCGCGCCCGACGTGAGCGGCCGCCGGACGCTTGAGGTCTACTCCCGCCCGGAGCCGGACGCGGACCGGGGCGACGCCTCGGACCAGCCCTGGATCCGTCACGCCAGCGGTGTCCTGGCCTCCGGGGACGCCACGGACGGCGGAGCCGACCTGTCCGTATGGCCGCCCGCCGAGGCCGTCGCGCTCGACGTGGACGACCTCTACGAGCGGTTCGCGGCGGGCGGCTTCGGCTACGGCCCGGCGTTCCAGGGGCTCAACGCCGCCTGGCGGCGCGGCGAGGAGGTCTTCGCCGAGCTGCGCCTGGAGCAGCGGCAGCATGCCGACGCCGCGCTGTTCGGACTGCATCCGGCGCTGCTGGACGCCGCGCTGCACGGGGTCGCGCTCGGCGACTTCCTGGGCGCCGAGACCGGCGGGATCCGGCTGCCGTTCTCCTGGACCGGGGTCACCCTCCACGCGGCGGGCGCCACGGCGCTGCGCGTACGGATCGCCCCGGCCGGGCCGGACACGGTGGCCCTGACCGTCGCGGACGAGAACGGCGGCGCGGTCGCGTCGGTGGACTCCCTGGTGCTGCGGCGTATCGCCCCGGAGCAGTTGCGCGCGGCCCGGATGACCTACCACGACTCGCTGTTCCGCCTGGAGTGGGCGCCGGTACCGGCGCCCTCGGCGGCCCCCGGGACCCTTCGCTGGGCCCTGATCGGCCAGGACACGGCGAACAACGCCGCCCAGGACGCCGCGCACAGCACGGACGCCTTCGGGCTCGTCGCCGCGCTGGAGTCCGCCGGTGCCGACTGCGCCGTCTTCCCCGATCTGACCGAACTCGCGGCCGTGGTGGCCTCGGGCAGCCCCCGCCCGGATGTCGTCCTCCTCCCGCACACCGGCCCCGCCGGGGGCGGCGATGTGGCGGAGGGCGCCCGGCTGGCCACCCACGCCGCGCTGGACAGCGCGCAGTCGTGGCTCGCGGAGGAGGGCCTGGCCGGGGCGCGGCTGGCGTTCGTCACCCGGCGTGCGGTCGCCACGTCCCCGGACGCCGAGGTGCACGACCTGCCGCGGTCGGCCGTATGGGGCCTGATCCGCACCGCCCAGACCGAGAACCCGGACCGTTTCCTGTTGCTCGACCTGGACGGTGACGAGACCTCGGCCGACCTGCTCACGGCGGCCGTGACCGGCGGGGAGCCGCAGCTCGCCGTCCGCGCGGGCGCCCTCCACGCGCCCCGGCTGGCCCGGGTCGCCACTCAGGAGGAGGACCGGACGCCGGAGGGGCTACCGGAGTTCGACCCGGACGGCACGGTCCTGATCACCGGCGCCACCGGTGTCCTCGGTGGACAGCTCGCCCGCCACTTGGTGGCCGAGCGCGGTGTGCGGCATCTGCTGCTCAACAGCCGCCGCGGACAGCGTGCCCCGGGGATGCCCGAGCTGGTCGACGAACTGGCCGCGCTGGGTGCCCGGGTGAGCGTCGCGGCCTGCGATGTGGCCGACCGCGAGGCGCTGTCGATGCTGCTGGCCGAGGTGGATGCGGACCATCCGCTCACCGCCGTCGTGCACACCGCGGGTGTGCTGGACGACGGGCTGCTGCCCACGCTCACCCCGGACCGGATCGACGCGGTCTTCCGGCCGAAGGTGGCCGCGGCGCACAACCTGCACGAGCTGACCCGGGATCTGGACCTCTCCGCCTTCGTGCTGTTCTCGTCCGCCGCCGGTACCTTCGGCGCGCCGGGCCAGGCCAACTACGCGGCGGCCAACACCTTCCTGGACGCCCTGGCCGCCCAGCGCCGCTCCGCCGGACTGCCCGCGCTCTCGCTGGCCTGGGGCCTGTGGGAGCAGCGCAGTGCGATGACCGGTGGCATGGCGGACGCGGATGTGGCCCGTATGGAGCGCTCCGGGATGGCGCCGCTGTCCTCGCGGGACGGTCTGGAGCTGTTCGACACGGCGTGCACGGTCGGCGGTGAGGCGGTGCTCGTACCGCTGCACCTGGACATCGCGCCGCTGCGCGAGCAGGCCGCCGAGGGTGGGCTGCCCGCCGTGTTCCGCGGGCTGGTCCGGGCTCCGGCCCGGCGGCGCACCGTCGCCGCCGGGGCGGCCGATGCCGGCGGCCCCTCGCTGGCGCGGCGGCTGGCCGGGCTGGCCGAGGCGGAGCGGGAGAAGGCCGTGCTGGACCTGGTCCGCGGCCAGGCGGCGGCGGTCCTCGGCTTCCCGGACGCGGCGGCGGTGGGGGCCACGCGCGGCTTCCTGGAGCAGGGCTTCGACTCGCTGACCGCTGTCGAGCTGCGCAACCGGCTGAACGCCGCGAGCGGGCTGCGGCTGCCCCCGACGCTGCTGTTCGACCACCCGACGCCCGAGCTGGCCGCCCGGCAGCTGCTCGCGCAACTGGCCGGTGCGGTGGCCGCCGAGGGCGGCGCGGTGTCCGACACGGCGCGCGAGGAGGCGGCGGGCGCGGAGCCGTCGGCCGTGTTCGGCGCGATGATGCGGGAGGCCGGACAGCTCGGCAAGCAGGAGGAGTTCACCCGGCTGCTGATGGACGTCTCACGGTTCCGGCCCTCGTTCGCGAGCGCCGCCGAGCTGGACAAGGCGCCCGCGCTGGTGCGGCTGTCGCGCGGGGAGACCGGGCCCGCGCTGGTGTGCTTCTCCTCGATCCTGTCGATCGGCGGCCCGCACCAGTACGCGCGGTTCGCCGCCGGATTCCGCGGCCACCGGGACGTCTGGGCGCTGGGCAACCCCGGCTTCGTCGCCGGGGAGCGGCTCCCGGCCAACGCCGAGGCGGTGATCGAGGCGCAGGCCGAGGCGGTGCTGCGGGAGACCGACGGGGCGCCGTTCGTGCTGCTGGGCCACTCCTCGGGCGGGCTGCTCGCCCATGAGGTGGCCGCGCGGCTGGAGAGCACCGGGGTCTTCCCGGACGCGGTCGTCCTGCTCGACATCTACTCGCACGACCGGGACGCGGCCGTGGGCCTCCAGCCCGGGCTGAGCGCCGGGATGGACGAGCGCAGCGCCGGCCAGGTGCCGGTGGACGACACCCGGCTGCTGGCCATGGGCGCCTACTTCCGGCTGTTCGGCCAGTGGCGGCCCAAGGAGGTCAAGACGCCGACGCTGCTGGTCCGGGCCGGGGAGCGGCTCTTCGACTGGTCCCGTGACGGCGACTGGCGGTCGTACTGGCAGCTCCCGCACACCGCGCTCGATGTGCCGGGGAACCACTTCACGATGATGGAGGAGCACGCCGGGGAGACAGCGCGGGCCGTGGAGGACTGGCTGTCCTGACCGACGGACGGACGCGGGCCCGAGCCCGGCCCCCGAGGGGGCTGTCGGCGCATCCGGGCCCGTGTGACGGCGGCCTGTACGACCCCTGTGGGGTGGTGCGGGCCGTCGTCGTGTTCAGAGGAGCGTGAATCGGTCGGGGTTGTTGTGGTCGCGGTGGCGCGGGCACTGGCACGGTGGCCACGCTTGCCCCAGTGAGTAGGCGTCGCCCTTGTCCCCGTCGAGGACGGCCACCATCGCGCGTCGGGCGGTGACGATCCCGTTGTGCGCCATGGTGTAGACGCGCATCGTCATCTTCGGCTGGTCGCCCCGATCGGGCCGGTTGGCGGCCATCAGCGGTCCTCCTCTCCCGGTACGGGGGCGAGGAGTTGGAGCAGGCCGCGCAGGCTCCGCTTCATCGCGCCGAGGTGGTAGGCCAGTTCTTCGGGCGTGGCGTCGGCCAGGTCGAGGGTTTCGGCTCCCGTGAGGGTCTGTCCGGCGACGATCACGACGGCCTGTTCGAGGCCGCCGCGGGTGGGCTTCCCGGCCGCGACGCACGCGGGGCACAGGCCCGAACGCGGTGCGGTGGGGTGGTGGGGCCCGAAGTCGCCGGGGGTCGCGCACAGAGCGCACCCGGGGGAGAGGACGGGGGCGGCCCGTCCGTCGGCGGTCACCGGATCACCACCATCCCGTGCGGAGCGCACAGCGACTCCACCCGTGGGTGGCTCTTGCGCCGCTGTTCGCGCGCGAGGAGGCAGGGCCGGACCATGCCCGCCCCGTGGCCGTCCGGCGGACCGGAGACGGCCCGGAACGGGAGGGTGGAGGTGGGCCCGTACGCCGCGGGCGCAGTCCCAGCGGGCACGCCGGACGCCAGCACCGGGCGGCGCCGCGTCGGCGCGTCCCGGTGCCGCACGGCCGGGCAGTCAGCGCGGGCTACGGGCTCAAGCTCTGGCACGTGTGGTGGGTTCGTGGTCTCGTCGGCCACCGACCACTCCTCTCTGTAGTGACTCCACTACCAAGCGAGTTCAGCGTGGCCTACTGAGGAGACCTGTTCAACGTGTCAGAGCAGGATGGAAGGCTCGGGAGTGACCTGTGAACAAGAACGAATTGAACCCGGACGCCTCGCCCGAGGCGGCCTACGGGGCGCGGTTACGGAGGCTGCGGGAGGCTCGCGGCTGGACTCAAGAGGACCTTGCCGCACGTGCCGAATACTCCAGCGTGCATGTTTCAGCCGTCGAAAATGGTCGGAAACCTCCTACCCTCCGGTTCTCGCGTAGCGCGGACCGCGCCTTCGGCATCCAGGGTGAGGACACCTTTGAGCGCCAGTTCCGCGAGATCCGCCACGGCAGCCTGTTGGAGGGGTTCCCGGAGTTCGTCGGCTATGAGGGGCGCGCGACGGAGATCCGGCTGTACGAAGTGGGTGTCATCCCCGGGCTTCTCCAGACACCGGAGTACGCGGCGGTGCTGGCGGACAGCGCCCTCAAACGGGGAGCGATCACGGTCGAGCAGGCGCATGAGCGGGTGACGCTTGTAGCGGAGCGGCAAGCCGCGCTCGTCCGGACGCGCCCGCCGCTGGTCTTCGTCGTGCTGGACGAAAGCTGTCTCCGCCGTCCCATCGGCGAACCGGCCGTCATGGACGCCCAGTTGGCACGGCTGGCCGAGTTCGCCGAGCTGCCGAACACCGTGCTCCAGGTCGCCCCGTTCACCATGGGGGCTCGCCGCCCGTTCAATCTGCCGGTCACCATCCTCACGATGGGGGACCGCTCGCTGATGTCGTACGCCGAATCCGCTCAGCGGGGCCATCTCGAACGGGACGGTAAGTTCGTTCTGCCCGTGTTGACGGCCTACCATCAACTACAGGCCGAAGCCTGCTCGCAGGCGGAATCTGTGACCATGGTCAACCAGTTGCGAAAGGGCACCCCGTGACGACCGAGTCCCCGCGTTGGTTCAAGTCCTCGTACAGCGACAACGGCGGCCAGTGCATAGAGATCGCCGCCAACCTCGTCGCCTCGCGCGGCGTGGTCCCCGTCCGTGACAGCAAGGACCCGCACGGCCCGGCGCTCATGTTCGAGCCGACCGCCTGGTCGTCGTTCGTCTCCGCCGTCCGGCGCGGGGAGTTCCCCACCACCTGACCCCTCCGGCACGCCAGCCACCCAAAGCGATCGGCCCCCGGAACCCCGGGGGCCGTCGTCATGTCGGCACACTGCCGCGCCGCCCGCGTCCGGCTCCGCTCTGACCTGCGCAAACCTGGACGTTGCCGAGGGACACTCCTGAACCCATGCACGCCGCGCGGCCTGACCCCGATGGGGCCGGGCCGCGCCGCGTGTCACGCCGTCATCAGCGCTTGCGCGCGGGCCGCGAGCGCTTGCCCGGACCCACCGTCACCACCTCGAAGTTGGACTTGGTGCGGTCCAGCCGGTGGAAGAGGTTGTCCGGCCCGGTGATGTACATCTTCGACACCCCGGCGCCCTTGAGCGTGTCCACCACCTTCGGCCAGTGGATCGGCAGGTCGAAGGTGTCCAGAAGCATCGTGCGCAGCGCGTCGGCCGAGGTCACGATGGTGCCGTCCTGGTCGGTGACCACGGGCAGCTTGGGGTCGAGGATGTCGTACTTCGGCAGGATCTCCTCGGCCGCCCGGCGCCGCAGCTCCGCGAACGCGGGCGCGTGCACCGCCGGGACCATGGTGTACATGGAGTAGCCGCCGGCCTGGCTGATCGCCTTCTTGAAGCCTTCCAGCTCCTTCTCGCGCAGCGAGACCATGAAGAAGCCGTCGTCGAGATAGCCGGAGTAGTCGTACCACTCACCGCGCTCGCCGAGCTCGGTGAGGATCTCCGTCAGCTTCTCCTGCGGAGTGCGGACGAAGGTGTGGGTGACCGCGTCCTGGTGCGCCTCGGCGAAGTACGCGTGCTCACAGCGGGCCAGCTCCGCGGTGAGCCGCACCACCTCGGGGAACGGCAGCGAACTGACGTACGCCGCCGCCGCCTTCTGCCCGAAGCTGGGGCCCACGCACAGGTCCGGGACCAGTCCGTGCTCCTGCTCCGCGCGGTCCGCCGAGGCCATCGAGTTCACCAGGAAGGCGATCTGGGTGGCCTCGGAGTAGTCGTCCTCGGAGTCACGGAGCCGGTCGAAGACCGAGTAGCCCAGCGCCTCGTCGGCCTCGGCGAGCCGCTTGCGGGCGAACGGGTCGAGCGTCAGGAACCTGCCCACCTCGGAGAAGCCGGAGGGCCCCATACCGGGGAACACGATGGCTGTCTTCGTCTGCTCGGATGCCGTCATGATGTGGTGCCTTACTCTCGATCCTGCCGTCGCTCAGTCCTGCGCCCGGCGGTTGAAGCCCCGGATGCCGATGGTCCCGAAGATCAGGATCGCCGCTCCGATCGCGGAGAAGCAGATCCACAGCGGGATCGACTCCGGCACCTTGGGCCCGGGTTCCAGCAGCAGTCCGCGCATCGCCTCGGTGACATAGGTCAGCGGGTTGAAGCTGCACAGGATCTGGAACCAGCGGACGCCCTCCAGGCTCCGCCACGGGAACTGGGTGGCCCCGGTGAACATGATCGGGGTGAGCGTCATGGCGAAGACGATGGAGATATGACGCGCGGGCGCCAGGGTGCCCAGGGTCAGGCCGACGCAGCCGCCGACCAGTCCGCCCAGGCTCAGGATGCCCAGCGTCACCGGCATCTTCTCCAGCGGCCAGGAGACGTCGTCCAGCAGCGCCAGACCGATCGGGATCATGACCAGGGAGCCGATCAGACCGCGCATCGCGCCGAAGATCGCCTTCTCCACCGCCACCAGGGAGACCGGGATGGGGGCGAGCAATCGGTCCTCGATCTCCTTGGTCCAGGAGAAGTCGATGGCCAGCGGCAGTGCGGTGTTCTGGAGGGCGACCAGGAAGCTGTTGAGCGCCACCACACCGGGCAGCAGCACCTGCTGGAAGCCCGGCTGGGTGAAGCCGATCTCGCCGAGCACCTTGCCGAAGACGAACAGCATGAAGAACGGTTCCACGATGACCTGGCCCAGGAAGGGGCCCATCTCGCGGCCGGTGACGAAGATGTCGCGCCACAGGATGAAGAAGAACGTCCGCCACCGGTTGGCGCGGCGCCGGTGGCGCCCGGGGCGGCGCTTGGCGTCGGGCAGTTCGAGTTCGAGTTCGGGCTGCGGCTCGGGCTCGGGCTCCACGAGCGGCGAACGGGCGTCGGCCGCCGCGATGATGGCGTTCAGCGCGGCCTTGGCGTCCTGTGCGGCCTGGGTCGCCGACGGGGCCGGTATGGGCTTTATGACGAGCGTCAGGGTGTCCCCGATGTCGCCGCCGCCGTGCGGGGCGGCCATGCCCCTGGCCTCGTGGTGCCGGTGCTCCTGCGGCCGGCTCTGCTGCTGCCGGGGGTCGGGCTGCCGGACATCCGGCGCCTTGCCCTCGTGCTTGACCGGCGCGTTCGGGGTGGCCTTCTGCACCTCGGCGGCCGGGCGCGGGGCCGACGGCTTGGACCGGACGAGCACGGTCCGGGTGTCCTCGAAGCCGTCGTCCTCGGGGGACTTGGACTCGGGGGCCCGCGGGTCGGTGGTGCGGTTCCCGTCCGGCCTGGCAGCGGGGGTCCTGGGGTCGGCGGGCCGGTGCCCGCCGTCCCTGGCGGCGCCGCCTTGGTGCGACGCGGGTGCCCCGGCGCCGGCCGCGGGCTTCTCCTCCGCGCCCTTGCCGCCCGTGGTCCCGTCCGTCGATGACGTGGGTCGAGAGGAGGAGCTCATCGCATCTCCTTCCCCGTCAGGTCGACAAAGACGTCTTCCAGGCTCGCCTTGCTCACATTCAGGTCCTTGATTTCGCAGCCGGTGTCGGTCAGGGCCTTGATGACCGTGGGCAGAAGTACGGAGGACGACGCGTTGCTGTAGACCTTCATCCGGAAGGTGCCGTCGTCGATCGCCCCGGCCCCGCCCATGGCTGCGGCCATCTCGGCCCCGGCGCTGAGCACCTCGACCCGCTCGGCGACCCCGAGGCCCTGCACCATGTGGACCACGCCGTTCATCCCGGTGTGCGGCGGGCGCACCGTGACGGTCAGCGCGGTGTTGCTCATCCGGCTGGTCAGTGCCTCGGGGGTGTCCAGGGCGAGCAGCTTGCCGTGGTCGACGATGCCGATCCGGTCACACAGCTTGGAGGCTTCCTCCATGTCGTGGGTGGTGATCACCACCGTGACGCCACGGGTCTTCAGTTCGGCGACCCGGTCGCGTACGAAGATCTGTGACTGCGGGTCCAGACCGGTGGCCGGCTCGTCCAGGAACAGCACGCGGGGGCGGTGCATCAGTGCCCGCGCGATCATCACGCGCTGTGCCTGACCACCGGAGACCTGGTCCGCCCGGGCCTTGGCGTGGTCGCCGAGGCCGACCCACTCCAGGCTCTCGTCCGCCAGGCGGTTGCGCTCCGAGCGGGGGAGACCGTGGTAGCCGGCGTGGAAAGTCAGGTTCTGACGGATCGTCAGCGACCGGTCCAGGTTGTTGCGCTGCGGCACAATGGCGAAGGACTGCCGGGCCACCGCCGGCCTGCGCACCACATCGACGCCCTGCACGAAGGCACGCCCACCGCTGGGTGCGACCCGGGTGGTCAGGATGCCGATGGTGGTGGTCTTGCCCGCTCCGTTGGGGCCGAGGAAGCCGAAGACCTCACCGTGCCTGACGGTGAAGCTGAGATTGTCGACAGCCGGAACGGGCCGGCCGGGATACTTCTTGATCAAGCCGTCGACAACGACGGCGAAGTCAATAGGGCGTGTTGTGTTCATCGCTGTCGTCGCACCGATTTAATTGGCTTGAGGAGAACATTACTTTCCTCTTGTTTAACACGACGGCTTGACTCCTGGCCCCTAACTGCCCGCAGATTAGGGGGTGGTGGCACGGGTGAGGGGGCCTTAGGGGGCGCCTGCTGTGTCCCGCTGTGTCCCGGGCCACGCCGGGATGGCGCGGTACCCGCATATAGCGCGTACCTCGAATAGCGGTTACTAGGGGTTGTGGCCCGGGAGAAGGGCTCATAGCCTCACGGAGTCAGCATCTCGGACGAGCGTGGTCGACGCGCCCCACCATCGCACTCGTGCCCGGCCCCTCAGTGCAATCGCGGGGATGTACTCCTTGAGCCAGATCAAGCCCGATGATGTGGGCCTTATTCGGATATTGCAAACGGAAACTCCGAGTAGTTTCCGGCTGATCTGTTTCCCGGAATCCGCCCACTCCACCGCGTACTACCTCTCGCTGTCCGAGCTTCTGCTGCCCACTGTCGAGGTGTTGGCGATCCAGTACCCGCTGTACGTGGGCATCGACGACGATGAGCGGCTGACCGATTCGGCCGACCTCGCGGACCGGATCTTCGGTGCGCTGGGGGAGTGGATGGACCGCCCGCTGGCCTTCTTCGGCCACCGGGCCGGCGCCGACCTCGCCTACCGCGTCGCCGAGCGCCTGGAACGGGAGACCGGCACGGCACTGTTGACCCTGTTCGTATCCGGCCGCACCGCGCACTGGGGCATGTCCCTGGGGCCCCCGGAGCTCGGCTGCCGGATCGTCGCCCTCGCCGGTGAGGGCGACCCCAAGACCCCGCTGCGCGGCGTACGGGCCTGGCGGCGGCGTACGAGCGGACGATTCGACCTCGAGGTGTTTCCCGGCGCCCGTTACTACCTCGACTCGAGCCGGAGAGAGGTCGTCAACCTGGTGCACGACCAGTTGCTCTCGCACGTCCCCGTCGATGCCGAGTGGGAGACCGGCTTCGAAGACCAGGGAGCCTAGGGGGGACCCGCCCAGGGCTGCCCGTATCTCCTGAGCGAACCCCTGAGCGAAAAGGAAAAGAGTACGTTTCGATGACCGCGAAGATCTACGCGCTCGACTCGGTGCAGACCCTGGCCGACTTCGAGCTGGACGCGTTGCGCGTCGCCGATGTGATCCGCGAGCACGGGGTGACCCACGGCGACCGCGTCATCTTCAAGGCGGGCAACTCCGCCGCCTACGTGAGCGTGCTGTTCGCGCTCATGCACGTGGGAGCCTCCATCGTCCTGATCGACCAGCAGGAGCACCCGGACGAGACCCGGCGGATCGCCCAGCGCACCGGCGCCACGATCGCCTTCGTGGACGACGACGCCCCGATCCACGCCGACATCCGTACGGTGAACCTCTACGAACTGATCGCTCCGGCCGCCGGACGCCCGCTCACCACCCGGGAGCTGTCCTTCGACGCCTGGGCCGACCGCCGCGACGGCCTGATCATGTGGACCTCCGGTTCCACCGGCGAGCCCAAGGGCGCCGTCAAGTCCGGCGCGAAGTTCCTCACCAACCTGGAGCGCAACGCCGCCCAGGTCGGGCACCGGCCGGACGACGTACTGCTGCCGCTGCTGCCCTTCGCCCACCAGTACGGGCTGTCCATGGTGCTCATCGCCTGGCTCACCCGCTGCTCACTGGTGATCGCCCCGTACAAGCGCCTGGACCGGGCCGTGCAGATGGCCGGCCGGACCGGCGCCACGGTGATCGACGCCACTCCGTCGAGCTACCGCACCATGCTCAACCTGGTCGGCCGGAAGCCGTCGCTGCGGACGCAGTTGGAAGGCGTCCGGATGTTCTGCTCGGGCGCCGCGCCGCTCGACGGCGCGCTCTCCGAGCGCTATGTGGCCGAGTTCGGCCTGCCGCTGCTGGACAGCTACGGCAGCACCGAGCTGGGCAACATCGCCTTCGCCACCCTGGAGAACCCGGTCTCCTGCGGCCGGGCCATGGAGGGCATCAAGCTGCGCGTCGTCGACGAGGACGGGCACCCGGCCGCTCCCGGCGAGGCCGGTGAGATCGAGGTCGACACCCCGGACGCGCTCGAGGGGCATCTCGCCGAGGACGGCACCATCGATGCCGTGCCCACCGGCTGGCAGACCACCGGCGACCTCGGCTACCTCGACGCCGACGACAACCTCTTCGTCCTGGGGCGGAAGTTCGCGGTGCACCGCTCCGGCTACACGCTCCACCCCGAGCTGATCGAGCGGAAGGCCGCCCTGGCCGAGATCTCCACCCGGATCGTGCCGCTCCCCGACGAGCGCCGGGCCGGCGACACCCAGCTCGTCTTCTTCGTGGAGGACGATGAGCTGCGGGACGCCAAGCACTGGCGGGAGCGGCTGTGCCAGGTGCTCCCGGTCTATGAACAGCCCAACCGGGTCGAGGTGCTGGAGAGCTTCCCGCTCAACCGCAACGGCAAGCCGGACAAGCGCCGGCTCGAGCAGATAGCCCAGGGCTGAGACGACAGGGGGAGCCGACGGCGCGCGTCGGCTCCCCCTGTGCGCTGTAGGTGTACGGCCATGGCCGTCTGTAGGTGTACGGCCACGGCCGTCAGTCGTACGGAAGCTCCAGCGGCGCGAAGGTGTCGAAGAGATCGCCGGGGCCCGGGTTGTCCGGATGCGTGGTGCCGCCGAGGTGGCGGAGGACTCCCCACACCGCGTTCAGCGCCGTGGTCACCGCACCCTCGGCGAACCCGGCCGTCCAGGAGACATCGTCCCCGCACAGGAAGAAGCCCTGCTGCGCCGGATCCACCCCGTCCTGCATGAACTGGGTGAACAGCCGCCGCTGATAGCGGTAGTGGCCGGGCAGATTGTTCTTGAAGGCCCCCATGAAGCGGGGCTCGGTCTCCCAGGTGACGGTGAGCGGCCCCGCGATGATGTGCGACCGGATGTCCACATCCGGATAGATCGCGGCCAGCTTGGTCAGCAGCGTCTCCAGCCGCTCCTCGGCCGAGAGCGTGGCGACCTTCAGCGAGTCGTCGTTCCAGGTGTACGACAGGCACATGACCCCGGGCCGGTCGGGCCCGTCGTCGAAGAGATAGACCCCGCGCGGCATCCGGTCGGTGAGCGTCATGCTCATCATGTCGTGGCCGGTCGCCGGGTCGGCGTCCCGCCAGAACGGCCGGTCGACCAGGACGAACAGCTTGGACGCGCCCATGTAGTGGGTGCGCTCCACCGCCGTCCACAGCGGAGTGGACAGCAGCGACGGATCGCAGTCGACCCGGTTCAGCAGTGTCCACACATGCGGGCTGTAGACCACCGCGGGGAACTCGCGTTCCTCGCCGCTCTCGTCCGTCACCCGGACGCCGTCGGCGGTCCGCCGCAGCCGGGTGACCGCGGGGCGGGGCCGGCCGCCGTGCAGCGACGCGAGCGACGTCCCCTGCGGCCAGTGCGCGAGCGTTTCGGGCTGGTGCTCCCACAGCCCGTTCGGCACCTGGGAGGAGCCGCCGACTATGCCCACCTGGTTGTCGTCGGCCTCGGTGACCACGACCCGCAGGATCTCCAGCACCGAGTTGGGGAAGTCGGTGTCCCAGCCGCCGGTGCCGAAGCCCACCTGGCCGAAGATCTCCCGGTGGCGGAACGACTGGAAGGCGGAAGAGGTGGCGAGGAAGCCGTAGAAGGACTGGTCGTCGAACTCCCTGACCAGCGAGTTCCATATGGTCTTCAGCGTGCTGACGTCCCGCCGCTGGATGGCGTCCCGCAGCGTGGCCAGGTCGGCCCGCTCCTGGAGCGCCTTGTCCCAGGCGTCGGCGACCTCCTGGTAGACGTCCGGGAGCTCGCCGGCGGTTCGCGCCCGGTCCTGACCGCCGTTCAGGTCGATCAGCGTGCTCGCGGTGGCCGGTGCCAAAGGATTAGGGAAAGGACGAGTGGACAGGCCCAGCAGATCGATGTAATGGAACAGCGATCGGGCGGAGACGGGAAAGCGCATGGCGCCCATCTCCGCCTTGTATTCCGGATTCCCTGGGAACGGTGTGGACCGCATCCGGCCGCCCAGTTGCTCCGCTTCATAGAGAACTGGGGAAAGCCCTAGGCGTAGAAGCTCATAGGCCGCCGTCAAGCCGGACATCCCGCCGCCGATGACGGCGACTTCGGTCCCGTGCGCCGCGGCGGGCAGAGCGCCCAGACCGGCAGGATGGGACAGCCACCTGTCATAGGAATAGGGGAAATCCGGCACGAGCATGGTCGTGGCGGACGCGGTAGCGCACGTCATGGCATCAACCTCTTGGGGCCGAGTGGCATCGCGGGGAAATCAGGCGGTGTAAGCGACATCGAAATCCAGGCTCGCGGGCAGTTCTCGGCGCTGGCTGATGTTGATCTTCCGGTAGACGCGGGTCAAGTGTTGTTCCACCGTGGAGATCGTGATGTAGAGCTTAGCGGCGATTTCCCGGTTGGTGTAGCCGGAAGCTGCTAGTGCTGCGACCCGGCTCTCGGCGTCGGAGAGTTCGGAAAAGGCGGCCGTATCCT
This sequence comes from Streptomyces sp. AgN23, assembly GCF_001598115.1. Taxonomy (NCBI): domain Bacteria; kingdom Bacillati; phylum Actinomycetota; class Actinomycetes; order Kitasatosporales; family Streptomycetaceae; genus Streptomyces; species Streptomyces sp. AgN23. The sequence continues at coordinate 3,990,137 of NZ_CP007153.1, read as the reverse complement.
CGCCGGTACGGGTCGCTTCCGACAGGGCCGAACGGGCCGGAGTGCGCTGCAGCGAACGCGACAGCTCCTCGGCGCCGCAGCTGTCCGCGAGCCGCAGCGCCCGACGGGTCATCAGCCGGCTGGTGTCCAGATCGCCGAGCTGCTTGTGCGCCTCCGCGAGATCCGCCAGCGCCCGCGCCATCTCGTACCAGCCGCCGCTCGCCTGGAGCACCCCCACCGCCTGCTGCAGCAGCGCGATCCGCTCGTTCAGCGGCCGGGTGGCGGCCAGCACCCGCAGCGCGGCGCCCCGGGTACGGGACGAGGACTCCCCGGCCAGCTCCAGCTGCTCCTCCGCCAGCCGCGCCGCCCGCTCCTGGCCGCCCAGGGTCAGCCAGGTCTCGGCGGCGCCGAGCCGCCAGGTCAGGGTGGCGGGCGAGTCCAGGCCCCAGGCGGCCATCTTCTCGCCACAGGCGCGGAAGTCGGTGAGGGCCGCGTGCTGGCGGCCGGTGGCCAGCTGATGCCGGGCCCGTGCGTAGAGGTAGTGCAGCCCGAAGCGGTTCCGGTACATCTCCTCCGGCACCGGACGGGCGAGCAGTTCGGCCGCCGCGTCGTGGTTGCCCATCGCGGTGTGCGCGTTGATCAGCATCCCGAGCGGCATGCCGACGGTGACCCCCCAGCCGCGCGCCGGAAGCTCCTCCAGCGCCCGCTCCGCGTACCGGACCGTGTCCCGCAACCGTCCGACGCGCAGCGCGATCTGGGCCCGCAGCACACAGAAGTAGGCCAGCAGCGCCTTGGCGCCGCGCTCCGAGGTCTCCTCGATCAGCCGGTCGCACCAGCTCGTGGCGGTGGCGTGGCGGTCCGCGTACACCAGCGTCTGCAGCGCGGCGTGCACGGTCAGCATCGTCCGGTCGGAGAGCCGGACGGTCTCCAGCACCCGCTCCGCGGCCCGCACGGCGCGCTCGTCGACACCGCGGCTCAGCACGGTCCGCAGCGCCCGGAACGCCGTCAGTTGGGGCGACTCCGGGGACTGGCCGGGCGACAGCGGGCCGATGTCCCACGGGCCGTCGCACTCCTCCTGGTCCAGGAAGGGCCGCAGTTCGGGGTGGTCGGGGTAGGTGGAGGACAGCACGAGCCGGATGGCGCGCAGCGCGGTGTCCAGGTCGGTGCCCGGGTGCTCGTCGGCGGCCCGGTTGACCTGCTCCAGCGCGGCGGCCGCCTCGCCCATCCGCCCCAGCCCCAGCAGCCCGATGACGACCGGGATGGTCTGCGGCGCGGGCAGCAGCCCGCTGCCGGCCGGACCGGCCAGTGCCTGCAGCCGCCGCATCTGGGACAGCGGGTTGAACGGCCACATGGCCTGCACCATCGTCGCCTGGAGCTGCAGCGCCTCGCGCTCGTCGGTGCTGTACCGGTCGGCCATCTGCAGGCAGTTCATGGCGAGTTCTCTGCGGTCCGCGGCGATGGCGTGCACGGCCGCGTCGCACAGCGCCTGCGAGATCCACTCCTCGACCGGCCCGGGCGCCTCGTGGCTGAGCAGATGGCGGGCCACGTCGATGGGGTCGGCGCCCTCCTCGTACAGCAGCCGGGCGGCCCGCAGATGCAGCGGGCCGAGCTCGTGCAGCTCCAGATCGTCCTGCAGCACGGCGCGCACCGCGTCGCTGCGGAACCGCCCGCCGTGCAGGATGCCCACCTCGGTGAGCAGCCCGACGGACTGCCGGACCAGCCGCTCCTCGACCTCGATCAGCCTGCTCAGCAGGGGAACGGACGTGGCGTCACCCAGCAGCGCGACCCCGTGGGCCACCCGGCGGTGGGCCGGGCCGCCGCGGTACACGCACGACAGCGCCGCCTGCCGGAACAGCTCCCCGGCCACCGGGGCGTCCGTTCCGGGCGCGGGGTCGAGGGGGCCGCGGGTCAGGCGGGAGAACCGGTCGTCCAGGAGGCCGCGCAGCAGCAGCAGATTGCCGCCGGTCATCTCGTGGTACGCGGCGGCGTGGCGCCCGGCCTCCTCGGTGCCCAACTCCTGGGCCAGCAGCGTGGAGACGCCCGTGACGGTGAGCGGGGCGAGCCGCACATGGCACACCTTCGGCTCGTGCAGCAGCTCGTCCAGGGCCGTGGCGGCGGGTCCGGTCAGCGACCCGCGGCTGACCACCACGGACAGCGCCTCCGAGCGGCAGCGGCGGATGCCGTACGCCAGGCAGCGCAGCGACGGAAGGTCGGCGAACTGGACGTCGTCGATGGCGATCAGCACGGGGGCGTCACCGGTCAGCTCGTCGAGCGTGCGGTGGAAGTCCTGGAGCAGCGGGAGTTCGGCCTCGATGGGGCCGTGCGGGTTCCGGAGCGCCTCGAGGCCGGGCCGCGGCCTGGAGCGCTGCAGATGGGCCGGCATGCCCTGGTAGAGCTGCTCGAGCACGGCATAGGGGAACTTCTGCTCCGAGGCGGAGGCGACCGCGGGCAGCACCCGGACGCCGCGTCCACCTGCCGTGTCCGCCACGGTGTGCAGCAGTGCGGTCTTTCCCGACGTAACGGCGCCGCTGATCACGGCGAGCCGGCTTCCCTCGCGGGCGTCCTCGAAGAGGAGCCGATTGAGCCGGGCTATCTCCTGATCGCGCTCCACCAACACGTACGAAACACCTTCCCCGATTTAACGTATGCGCAGGGGTCTTGAAAGCGAATCACCGTGCATGGCGCACCTGGTAATGCATCGTCCCCCGAGTCGAAAATACCGCGCCGCTGTTGGGCCCCCAGGTCCCTTCGTTGTTGACACCCTGTGCGGCGGCATGGCTGCTCTGTGTCATGTCGCGTCTTCTTCCGCCCCTCCCGGCCTCGTTGGGCATGCCAGCCCAGGATCAGGGGTATGGGGCGGATGTGCACTCTAGCAGTGCTGTTGGTACGAAAAGATGACCGTCTCGTCACGGGAGAAACTGTTCGATTATGGTTTCGGCCCCGTAACCGAGTTGTGAAGCCGCGCGTCGACTCTCAGATCACGCTTCGCTGCTGGTCGTCAGGAGGTTACCGAAGGTAACACTCCTGTCGGATGTGAAAGTTGCGCAAAAGTGTCGGAAACTGCTGAACCTTGAGTTCGTCCCCTCACATCCCGTTGTGTGTGTTTCCCCTGTTCCATGGTCGTAGTCATCGTCGCCCAGGGCGTCCATTAGCATCGCCGCGGCCGCCGAATGGGCTGCGGTGTGTCATGGACCACTATGGGAACGGCTACTAGGGAAACGACTAGTTGTCCGAGAAAACGGGAGGAAGTGCGCGTGGTCAACCAGAAGTTGACATTTGTTGTCGGCACCGGTCGGTGCGGTTCGACAGCTCTGTCTCAGGTCATCAATATTCATCCGGATGTTCTCAGCATCAATGAATTGTTCGCCAGCATTCCCGATGCGGAGATGCTGGACGAGGCTCCGCTGAGCGGTCCGGAGTTCTGGGGTTATCTGTCCCGGCCCAATGTGATCACCAATAGCATGATCAAAAATGGTGCCACCCCGCCCGAGTTCCTCTACCACAAGCTGCCCAAGCGGCGGTTCGACGCGGAGACCACCGGTATTCCGGCCATCAGCGTCATGGTGCTGCCCCATCTGACCGACGACCCCGACACGCTCTTCGACGAGTTGGAGTCCGAGGTCACCTCCTGGCCCACCCGCCGTCCGGCAGATCACTGGACGGCCCTTTTCGCCTCCCTCGGCGCACGGTTCGGCAACCCCGGTGCCGTCGTCGAGCGGACCGGCCTGTCCATCGGCCGTGTGCCGGAGATGCACCGCGCCTTCCCCGAGGCGCGCTTTGTGCACCTCTACCGCGAGGGCCCCGACTGTGCCGTCTCCATGAGCCGCCACTTCAGCTTCCGGATGATCCCGTTGCTGTGGGAGATGGCCATGCACCTCGGTCTGGAGACCCCGCAGCACCTGACGCCGCAGCACGCGGCCCAGCTCCCGCCCGACCTGGCGCCGCTGCTGAGCGACCGGTACGACCCGGCGCTGGTGATGGAGCGTCCCATTCCGCTCAGCGCGTTCGGCACCCTGTGGTCCGAGACGATCGTGGACGGTCTGCGGAAGCTGGACGGCGTCCCGGCGGAGCAGCGCACCGCGCTGTCGTACGAGACGCTGCTGGAGGAGCCGGAGAAGGAACTGATCCGGCTCGCCGAGTTCATCGGGGTGGAACCGCACCGCACCTGGCTGGACGCGTCCATCGCCCACCTCGACGGCGGCCGGCCCGGCGCGGCGCGGAAGCTGCCCGAGGCGGAGCTGACCTCGCTGCTCGAATCCTGTAGCCCGGGCACGCGGGCGCTGGCCGCCCACCAGTAGGGCGCGCGTCGTCACCCGGCGACGGCCGCCCGCCCCGAGGCCGGTCGCCGGGTGGCGCCCTGCTGCCTCGTCCTGGCCCCTATGTCGTGGGCGATGTGTCCCGGCCCATAGGTTCTGGCCCATACGTCCTGGGCACGCTGTGGCGAGACGTCCATAGCCGGTGCCTATCATCGTGGTGTGCAGTTGCATCAGCTGCGTTATTTCGCCACCGTCGCGGAGACCCGGCACTTCACCCGCGCCGCGGAACTCCTGCATGTCGCCCAGCCCTCGCTGTCCCAGCAGATCCGCTCCCTGGAGCGGGAGCTGGGAGCCGACCTCTTCCACCGGGCGCGCGGCAACATCGCCCTCACCGACGCGGGAGAGGCACTGCTCCCGCTGGCCCGCCAGATCCTCGCCGACGCCGAGACCGCGCACCGCGAGGTCCAGGAGGTCGCCCAGCTGCGGCGCGGCCGGGTGCGGCTGGGGGCCACGCCGAGCCTGTGCGCCAGCTTCGTCCCCGATGTGCTGCGCCGCTTCCACGACGAGTTCCCGGGCATCGAGCTGATCGTGGACGAGGGCGGATCCCAGGACCTGGTCCGCACGCTCTCCGCGGGCGAGCTGGACCTCGCGCTGATCATCACCCCGCTGCCCGGCCAGGCGCCCGCCCTCGCCGCCACCGAGCTGCTGCGGGAGGAACTGGTGGTGGCCTCCTCGCCCGCGTCCCCGCCCCCCACCCGGCGTCGGCGGATCCTGGTGGAGGATCTGCGGGACCGACCGATGGTGATGTTCCGGCGCGGCTACGACCTGCGCGAATTCACCACGGCGGTCTGCCGGGCGGCCGGGTTCGAGCCGTCCTTCACGGTCGAGGGCGGCGAGATGGACGCGGTGCTGGGCTTCGTACGGGCCGGGCTCGGCATCGCCGTACTGCCGGGGATGGTGGCGGCCCGGTCCGGGCTGCGGATCACGCCGTTCGCCGGCCACGATATGCAGCGCACCATCGCCGTCGCCCACCGTAAGGACGTCGCGCCGCCCCGGGCCGCGCGTGAGCTGCGCCGGGTGATGCTGGAGCATCTGCGGACGGCTGCCGCGGGGGAGTTCGGCCTGCCGCCGAGCGCGACGCGACTGCTGCCGTAGCTGTGCGGGGGTGGGGCTTGTGGACGGTAAGGCCGGTGCGAATCGTAAGGCGGGTGCGAATCGTAAGGCGGGTGCGAATCGTAAGGGCCGGTGCGAACCGTAAGGCCGTCGCGAGGGTCGTGCCTCAGCCCCAGATCGCGTGGGCCAGCGCCGCACCCGCGAAGGCGGCGCCCACCCCGGCCACCACACTCAGCACCACATTCGCCACGGCGAAGAGCCGGGCGCCCTCCTCGGCCAGCCGCAGGGTCTCGTACGAGAACGTCGAGTACGTCGTCAGCGCCCCGCACAGCCCCGTGCCCAGCAGCAGTTGCACCCGCTGGGACGCCGCCCCCTCCGCCGCCGCACCGGTCAGCAGGCCCAGCACCAGAGAGCCCACCACATTGACCATGAACGTGCCCCAGGGGAACACCGAGTCGTGCCGTGCCTGGACCGCGCGGTCGGTCAGATAGCGCAGCGGCGCACCGACCATCCCGCCCGCGATCACCAGCAGCCAGTTCACCGGGCCCGGCCCCGGGGGTGCACGATCTCGACCGGGTCGACCACCACGAGGCCGTCACCCACGATCTCCTCCAGCTCGGGCAGGAAGGACCGCACCCGCTCCTCCGTATCGATCATCACGATGGCCATGGGCAGATCCTCGCCGAGCGACAGCAGCCGCGAGGTGTGGATCAGGGACGAGGAGCCGTACCCCTCGACGCCGCGGAACACGCTCGCCCCCGCGAGCCCCGCGCGATGGGCACGGTGCACGATCTCGGCGGACAGCGGCCGGCGATGCCAGGTGTCGTTCTCGCCGATGAAGACGGTCAGCCGCAGCGCGGGCTCGCCGGTCACCGGGCCGCCCTCCCGCCGGGCCCGTACGCGCCCAGGACGTTCCGGGTCGCCGCCACGGCCGCCCATACGGCCGCCATCGCCACCACGAGCGTCCCGGCCAGATAGGCGAAGGCGAGGGCGAAACGGCCGTCCTGGGTCAGCCGGGTGAAGTCCACGGCATACGTCGAGAAGGTGGTGAAGCCGCCGAGCACACCGGTGCCGAAGAAGGGCCGTACCAGCCGGTGGGCCGTCCACATCTCGGTGATCAGCACCAGGAAGACGCCGATGACCGCGCAGCCCACGGCGTTGACCAGCAGGATCGTCCAGGGGAAGGCACTGGACGGGGTCGGCCACAGCAGCGACGCCCCGTAGCGTGCCGTCGCCCCGAGTGCGCCGCCCACCGCCACCACGCCCACCACGGGGCCCTGCCCCCGCCAGGGGTGGTGCCGGGTGGGCGGCGTCGGGCCGGTATCGGGGTCGATGGGCTCGTCCACCACATTCGACCGTGAGCTGCCCATAGGGATCAGGTTACGTCGTGCCGCCGCCACCGGCCGACCGGTGGGGGCGGCGGAAACGGATGCGGCGGTGCGGCCAGGGGGACGGCGCGGACGTACGCGCGCCGGTCAGCGATCCCGGCGCGCCACGAAGTCGCACAGCGCGTGCAGAACCCGCGTCGCCGACCCGTCCGGCAGCCCGTTCGCCGCGGTCCGGGCGCGCAGCAGCCGCCCGTGCATCACCGTCCGCGCCTCCGCGAGCGCCCCGCAGCGGTGCAGCAGCGCGACGGCCCTCGGCAGCCCGGTGCCCTCCGGGCCCGCGGTGGCGGCGGTCAGCAGGGTGCGCAACTCACCCGCCTCCGGCCGCTCGTCGGCCAGCGCCAGCAGCACCGGGAGGCTGGCGACGCCGATCGCGAGATCCTTGCCCTGTTCCTTCCCGGAGACCTCGGAGGAAGACGTGATATCGAGGATGTCGTCGGATATCTGGAAGGCGATTCCCAGATGTTCTCCGTATTCGGCGAGCGCCTGGACGACAGGCTCCGGGGCGCCCGTCCGGACCGCCCCCAGCTGCAGCGCCATGGCGATGAGCGAGGCCGACTTCCCCGCCACCACGGTGAAGTAGTGGGAGAGCGGATCGTCGTCGTCCGAGGGGCCGACGAGTTCCCGTATCTGGCCCATGATCAGCCGATTGGTGACCTTGGACTGCAACCGAATGGCTTCCGGGCCGAGTTCCGCGGCGAGCTGGGCCGCCTTCGACAGCAGCCAATTGCCCGCGAGCACGGCGGTGGTGTTGCCCCAGCGGGCGTTGACGCTGGGAACCCCGCGCCGGGTGCGGGCCTGGTCCATGACGTCGTCGTGGTAGAGCGAGGCGACATGCACCAGCTCGGCCAGGGTGGCGGCCGGCACGGCGGCGGAAGGACCGCGTACCCCGAACTCCGCGCCGACCAGCGCCAGAAGCGGGCGCAGCCGCTTTCCGCCGGGGCCGAAGAGATGTCCGGCGACTTCCGCGACACAAGGGTCCCGGGCCTCGGTGGCGAGAGCGCGCAGCTGCTCCTCCGAGGCGTCCATCCCGCGTTCCAGACGGGCCGTGAGCGCGGGGTCGCCGGTGGTGAGCTCCATGGCCATGGAGCCCTTGGGCTCGGTTGTGGCGGACGCGACCATGCCGGGGACCGTAGGCGAGGGACATGCCGGAACACGGAATTCCGCCAGGAAGGTGCCATTTCCGTATCCCAGGCTTTTTCCCAGGGTCCCCGGGGACCCTGGGCGGGTGCGCGCTCCGGCCGGTACCGTCAAACCCTGTCGATGCCGACCGCGAGCGAGGAGAACCGCGATGAGCAACCCCTTCGAGAACCCCGACGGCCGCTATTTCGTGCTCGTCAACGAGGAGGGGCAGCACTCCCTGTGGCCGGTCTTCGCCGAGGTCCCCGCGGGCTGGACGGTCGCCCATGGCGAGGACGACCGCCAGGCGTGCCTGGACTACGTCAACGAGCACTGGACCGATATGCGGCCCAAGAGCCTGATCACCGCGATGGACGGCACCTCGGCCTGACCGCATCCGCACGCGGTTGGCAGTTTCCGGCCGCATCTCTTCCCTTTTGGCGCCGCATGGCCTGAACGCGTGCCTTACGGTCGCCGCGGCCCTCACGGCGTTACGTTGACGGTGTGACGACGGACGCGAACGCCGACCTTCCGGCGACCATGCGGGCATGGGTGGTCCCCGCCCCGGGCCGGATCGAGCAGGTGGAGCTGCCGGTGCCACGGCCGGCGGAGGACGAGCTGCTGATCCGGGTCCGGGCCTGCGGGGTGTGCCGCACCGATCTGCATGTCCGCGACGGCGACCTGCCCCCGCACCGCAGTCCCGTCGTCCCCGGCCATGAGGCCGTCGGCGAGGTCGTCGCGGCGGGCCCGCGGGCGCACGGCCCCGGCCCCGGAATCCGGCTCGGCGTCCCCTGGCTGCGGCGCACCTGCGGCCGCTGCCGCTACTGCCTCCGGGGCCAGGAGAACCTGTGCCCGTCCTCGGAGTACACCGGCTGGGACGCGGACGGCGGCTACGCCGAGTACGTCACCGTACCGGCGGCCTACGCCTATGAGCTGCCCTCCGGTTACACCGACGAGGAACTCGCCCCGCTGCTGTGCGCCGGCATCATCGGCTACCGCGCCCTGCGCCGCGCCGACCTCCCGCCGGGCGGCCGGCTCGGCATCTACGGCTTCGGCGGCTCCGCCCATCTGACCGCCCAGGTCGCCATCGCCCAGGGCGCCGTCGTCCACGTCCTGACCCGCTCACCCGCCGCCCGGACCCTCGCCCTGGAGCTCGGCGCCGCCTCCGCGAACGACTCCTACGACCGCCCGCCCGAGCCCCTCGACGCCGCCATCCTCTTCGCCCCGGTGGGCCAACTGGTCCCGGTCGCGCTGGAGGCCCTGGACGCCGGCGGCACGCTGAGCATCGCCGGGATCTACCTCTCGGACATCCCGTCCCTCGACTACGAGCGCCACCTCTTCCGCGAACGCACCATGCGCAGCGTCACCGCCAACACCCGCGAGGACGGGCGCGAATTCCTCGCCGCGGCCGCCGGGGACCGCATCAGCGCCACGGTCACCCCCTACCCCTTCGACCGGGCGGACGCCGCCCTCGACGACCTCGCCGCCGACCGCGTCAACGGTGTGGCGGTCCTGACGCTGCCGCACTAGCCCGAGGGGTCCGGCGCGTCGCGACATGGCGCCGACGCCTGGCGAAGCGGCGGGCCACCAGGGCCTCGGGGACCGGTTCGTCGAGGTAGATCACCAGGAGATCCTCCTCGGTCGGCCGGGGCTCGACGGGGTGGGCCGCCCCGTGGACGAGCTGCAGGTGCCAGGAGGCGTCCGGCCAGCCCACCATCAGCAGATCGTGTTCCCCGGCCCCGTCACCGCCCTCGATCCGGTACACCACGCTCAACCCCAGCCCACCACACCAGAAGCGCTCCGCCGCCGCGAGGTCGCGCGAGGGGCGGGCGATACGGATATGGCTCTGACCGTCGGCGGGCATGGGCGTCTCCTACGTCGTGAGGAACACATCGACGGCACCGTGACCGCCGGGCAGCGCCCCACAGCGTAGGGACGGGCCCGTCCCGGGAGCATCGGCCTTTCGCCGGGCCGTCCCACGGCCGTGGGACCTACGGCCATGGGCCGGTCGTCGGACCGGCCGTCGCTCATTCCGGCGGCCCCGGCCGGCGGCCGAGCGGGGAGATGCGGCGGTATCCCGCCCGGGCGTTGACGATACGGGCGAGCGCGGTGCCCGCGACGGCCGCCGCCAGCAGGCAGGCCAGCCAGCCGGTGTCGCGGTCGCCCGCCCAGGAGAGCCGGCCCGCGGGCGGAATGGCGAAGCCGTTGAGGAAGAACCAGCACAGCGCCGCCGTACCGGGCGCCGCGACGAAACGCGCGCACAGCCCCAGCAGGGCGGCCAGCAGCGAGAGCCCGATCAGGGCGAACATCGGGCGTCCGTGGCCGCCGAGGGAGTTCAGGGTTACCACCAGCACCAGCGCACCGAGGAAGGCCCCGCCCCAGATGACGGGAGTGGCGACCGGATCGGGAACCGGTCTGATGCCTGTGCTGAGCCGCCTCCACACAATCATGGGCACCATCCTCCTCCGGGCACCGTCCTCCTCGCCTGTCGATGGCCACCCCACCCTTATGCGGTCGGCATCGTCCCATCGAGCCCTCACTCACCGGCCCTCATTACCGAATCTTTGCCATTCGTTAGGGTGGCACGAGACTCGAGCGACGAGAGGGATGATTGTGGGCGCTCCGCGGATGAGCAGTACGCCATTGCCCGGCATCGGGGTTCGCTACGACCTGACGACACGAGAAAACCGGCTGCTGTCGGTCATCGCGCACCGCGACGGAGACCGGACGCTGAGTGCGTACCGGAAGGAGGATCCCGACGAGTGCGCCCTGTCCACCAGGCTGACCGCGGGGGAAGCGGAAGCGCTGGTGGGGGTCCTGATGCCGAGCCATCACAGCCCGAATCTGCTGTCCACCACCGAACTGGGGCTGGTGGCCGAGAGGATCGAGCTGTCGTCCACGTCGTACTGGAACGGGCGGGTGCTGGGCGAGACGCGGATGCGGACCGAGACCGGCGTCTCGATCGTGGCCGTGTTGCGCAGGGCGGAGGCGATCCCCTCCCCGACCCCCGACTTCCGGCTGGCCGGTGGGGACGAGCTGATCGTGATCGGTACCCGCGAGGGCGTGGACTCGGCCGCGGCGATACTCGGGCGGGTGTAGGCCCGTGCATTCGTCTGCCGTCTTTCTGATCGAGTTCGGTGCGGTCATCCTGAGCCTCGGGCTGCTGGGGCGGCTGGCCGGCCGGTTTCAGTTCTCCCCGATCCCGCTGTATCTGCTGGCCGGGCTGGCCTTCGGCGAGGGCGGGCTGCTGCCGCTGGGGACCAGCGAGGAGTTCGTCGCGACCGGCGCCGAGATCGGCGTCATCCTGCTGTTGCTGATGCTCGGCCTGGAGTACACCGCCAGCGATCTGGTCAGCAATCTCAAGACCCAGTACCGGGCCGGGCTCGTCGACGCGGTGCTCAACGCGCTGCCCGGCGCCGTCATGGCCCTGCTGCTGGGATGGGGGCCGGTGGCCGCCGTGGTGCTGGCCGGCGTCACCTGGATCTCCTCCTCCGGTGTCATCGCCAAGGTCCTCGGCGATCTGGGCCGGCTCGGCAACCGCGAGACCCCGGTGATCCTGAGCATCCTGGTCCTCGAAGACCTGGCGATGGCCGTCTATCTGCCGATCGTCACCGCCCTGCTGGCCGGTGCGGGCCTGGCGGCGGGCAGCGTCACCCTGGCCATCGCCCTCGGCGTGGCCGGTCTGGTGCTGTTCCTGGCCGTCCGCTACGGCCGGCACATCTCCCGTTTCGTCTCCAGCGACGACCCCGAGAAGCTGCTGCTGGTGGTGCTCGGGCTGACGCTGCTGGTGGCGGGGATCGCCCAGCAGCTCCAGGTGTCGGCGGCCGTCGGCGCGTTCCTGGTGGGCATCGCCCTGTCCGGGGAGGTCGCCGAGGGCACCCATCATCTGCTCAGCCCGCTGCGGGATCTGTTCGCCGCCGTCTTCTTCGTCTTCTTCGGTCTGCACACGGACCCGGCCAGCATCCCCCCGGTGCTGCTGCCCGCCATGACGCTGGCCGTCCTCACCGCCAGTACGAAGATCGCCACGGGCTACTGGGCGGCGCGGCGGGCCGGGATCTCCGAACGGGGCCGCTGGCGGGCGGGCGGCACGCTGGTGGCCCGGGGCGAGTTCTCGATCGTCATCGCGGGACTCGCCGTCACCGCCGGTATCGAACCCTCGCTGGGCCCGCTGGCCACGGCATACGTCCTGATCCTGGTCGTCCTCGGCCCGCTCACCGCCCGCTGGACGGAGCCCATCGCCCGGCAGGTCACGGCCCGACTGGCGGCGCGCCGCGAGCCCGCTCCGGCGACGGCGGTCGAGGGCGGGGGTGAGGCCGGGGCCGAGAACGGAGGTGATCGCGTGACGGAGGAGTCACGGGAGACGGTGGACGACCCCGATGCCGTGGGGCGCCGTTCCTAGCCGTTCGCCGGTGGTGCACCTGAAGGGCCGCGGGGAGATCCGCGGCCCTTCCGCGCGTCTCAGCCCTGGCCCGCTTCCTCGTGCCCTGCGTTCCTCAAGTTTTTTAAGTCTTTCAAGCCCTCTAAGCCTTCTACGCCCTCTAAGTCGTCTAAGTCTCCTAAGCTCCCTAAGTTCCCTAACGCGTCGCCGAGCCCGGCCGCGACCATGCCGCCCGCGGTCCCGGCCGCCGTCCCGGCCGTGATGCCCGAGGTGGTCGCCCCGGCGCGGGGCGTGTGGGCGGTGCGGGCCGCGATGAGCGCCTGGATCCAGGAGTCGACCTCGGCGATCCAGTCGCGATGCTCGAGGTCCTCATGGCTCACGGTGTGGCGGCCCAGGGCGGCAGGGCCGCCGGGGAGTCGCTTGCCGGGGGAGGACGGGCCGGGGAACGACCCGCCGGAAGAGGACCCGGCGGGGGAGGACGTGTCAGGGGAGGACGCGCCGGAGAAGGGCCTGCCGCGCTTGTCGGCCTCCAGGACGACCTCCATGCCGTCGGGGCCGGTGAGAAGGGTCAGCGCGAGCTCGTTCATGTCGTGGATGTACCGCGGGGCGGGAGTGAGCTCGATCTCCTGGTGGAAGGGGAGCGTCTGCCCGGTGCCGGGGCCATGGCCCAGCCGCAGATCGGCGGCGATGAGGCCGAAGCCGAGCCTCCCCAGCGCCCCCAGTACGGCTTCCTGGACCGGCAGCGGGCGCACGATCAGCTCATCCGGATCACCGTGGTCCTTCGCGCCCGCCGACGCGAGCTCGATCCGGATGCCCAGGGCGACGCCCAGCGGCTGCCCGGAGAGTTCGGTGAGCGGGGTTTCCCACGGTATGTGAAGGGTGAACGGAACGTCTCTGTGCTCTCTTGTGTCGAGCCGGAACCCCCCGCTGAGCCGGAGGCGGTCGAAGACCACGCCGCCCGCGCGCTCCTCGCCGCCGTGCCCGGCCTCGACCCGGGCGACCAGCTCCAGTGTGAGGTGCTCGATATCGCAGGCCCGGCCGCCGCCCCGAAGCCGCACCTGCCCCCGCACCACCCCACCGGGGCGTACCGGCTCCCGGTCCAGGACCGTGTCCACGACGGGTCCACCGACCCCGAGCGAGCCGAGCACTCGTTTGAACACCATTGCGGCGTCCACTCCTTCACTGTCACTGGGTTCGTTCTCTGTTCCGTGGGGGGCATGCGTGGAACGAATGGGATGGTAAAGGGATTCCCATGTACGCCTTCTGGGCTGGCAAAACCGGTCGGGGATGGTGCGGCCCCGACCGCCGGTGTCCGCGACGGTCCAGCTCAGGCGCCCTTCGGTGGCCCCTCGTCCGGTCGAACGTTTTTCGGAATCCGTCCGGCCGGACCCGACGTCACCCTTCCGGGTGACCCGGATCGGGCCGGGGAAAACGGTCCGTCTCCACCAACGCCCGCCCGCGCGGAGCCGTCTGATTGGGCCATCCGGCCATGGGTAACCGGCGGTGGACCCTGGCCCATGACGGGCGGGTGCCGTGCGGAGAGCGGAGTATGTCCGCAGAGGCGTGTGCCCGAATGTGGGGCGCCTGCTCATCCTCATGCCGGAAGACAGGAGGAACCGATGTCACGTGTGCGACGGGTGAGGTCGGCGCTGCTCAGCGCCGCGGCGATCGTCGTGAGCGCGGGGATCCGGCGATGGCGGCGCAGGCCGTCGCGGATGGCCCGGCTGGCCGACGCCCAGAACGGCGGCCGATGGCAGACGGTCACCGTCAACCGGCCGCCCACGGACGTATGGGCCGAAGCGCTGCCGGAGCCGCTGGAGCGCTACGGAGACCGGCTGGAGATCCGGATCCGCCCGGCGCCCGGGAACTGCGGCACCGAGCTGGCGGCGCGGACGAAGGATCGGCCCTCGCGGCTCGCCATCGCCCTGCCGGGCAGGCTGGCCGGTCAGGACCCCCGCCAGGAGGTGCGCCGCGCCCTGCGCGAGGCGAAGTCCCAGCTGGAGTCGGGAAAGACGGCACAGACAAAGCCACAGCCATAAGGGCGGCACATATAAATCCTCTACGGCGAGTCGGGTCCGAATCGCCGTCCCGCTTCCGGTAATGGTGGGCGAATCAATACAACGTATGCGTTGGCCGGTGCCGCCGGCCGCCCACACATGCATCCTGCCGAGGAGCGGACACGGACATGGCGACGACAACCAAGCCCGAATTTGAAGCTCCCGCCGAAACCACCAAACTCGGCAGCATCATGGTCGACTGGCTCACCACCACGGACCATAAGAAAATCGGACACCTGTACTTGGTGACCGCGTTCGGTTTCTTTCTCATCGGCGGCCTTCTGGCGATGGTCATGCGGGCCGAACTCGCCCGGCCCGGACTGCAACTGATCAGCCAGGAGCAGTACAACCAGGCTTTCACCCTGCATGGCACGCTGATGCTGCTGCTCTTCGCCACACCGGTCTTCGCCGGATTCGCCAACGAGATCATGCCGCTGCAGATCGGCGCCCCGGATGTCGCCTTCCCCCGGCTGAACATGTTCTCGTACTGGCTCTTCGCCTTCGGCGGGCTGATCGTGATCGGCGCTCTGCTCACCCCCAGTGGCGCGGCCGACTTCGGCTGGACGGCCTATACGCCGCTCAGCAGCAAGGCACGCACGCCGGGCGTGGGCGGCGACATGTGGGTGATGGGGCTCGCCCTCTCCGGCTTCGGGACGATCCTGGGCGCCGTCAACTTCATCACGACCATCGTGTGCATGCGCGCTCCGGGAATGACGATGTTCCGGCTGCCCATCTTCACCTGGAACATCCTCTTCACCTCGATCCTGGTGCTGCTCGCCTTCCCGATCCTGGCGGCCGCCCTGCTGGTGCTGGAGGCGGACCGTAAATTCGGCGCGGTCGTCTTCGAGGGGGCCAACGGCGGGCCGATGCTCTGGCAGCACCTCTTCTGGTTCTTCGGCCACCCCGAGGTCTACATCATCGCCCTGCCGTTCTTCGGCATCATCACCGAAATCATTCCGGTGTTCTCCCGCAAGGTCGTCTTCGGCTATATCGGTCTGGTGGGCGCCACCGTCGCCATCACCGGCCTCTCCGCGACGGTATGGGCACACCATATGTTCGCCACCGGGGCGGTGCTCCTGCCGTTCTTCTCCTTTACGACGTTCCTCATCGCGGTGCCGACCGGGGTGAAGTTCTTCAACTGGATCGGAACCATGTGGCGTGGCTCCCTCTCCTTCGAGACACCGATGCTGTGGTCCATCGGCTTCCTGGTCACCTTCCTCTTCGGCGGACTGACCGGGGTGATCCTCGCCTCGCCGCCGATGGATTTCGAGGTTCACGACAGCTACTTCGTCGTCGCCCACTTCCACTACGTGGTCTTCGGCACGGTGGTCTTCGCGATGTTCGCCGGATTCTATT
Organism: Streptomyces sp. AgN23; assembly: GCF_001598115.1. Taxonomy (NCBI): domain Bacteria; kingdom Bacillati; phylum Actinomycetota; class Actinomycetes; order Kitasatosporales; family Streptomycetaceae; genus Streptomyces; species Streptomyces sp. AgN23. The sequence goes on along the minus strand of NZ_CP007153.1, from coordinate 3,974,494 downwards.
TCTGGTGGCCCAAGTTCACCGGCACGATGCTCGATGAGCGCCTCGGCAAGATGCACTTCTGGACCCTGTTCGTCGGCTTCCATACGACCTTTCTGGTGCACCACTGGCTGGGCGCCACCGGCATGCCGCGCCGCTATGCCGACTATCTGGCCGCCGACGGCTTCACCACGCTGAACACGGTCTCCACCATCGGCTCCTTCCTCCTGGGCCTGTCCACCCTGCCGTTCCTCTACAACGTGTGGAAAACCGGGAAATACGGAAAGCGGGTCGAGGTCGACGACCCCTGGGGGTGGGGCCGCTCCCTGGAATGGGCCACCTCATGCCCGCCGCCCCGGCACAACTTCCTCACCCTGCCGAAGATTCGCTCCGAATCCCCCGCCTTCGACCTCCACCACCCCGAGGTCATCCTCCACGAGGTGACCACGTCCAACAGGCCGCCCCTCCCCGGGGCGGGGCGCACCGACGGCGAGCCCGCCCCCGAAACGGGCGGCGACGCCGGGGACCGCAAGGACTGACCCTCTCTCGGGAGCCGGGAGCCGGGAGCCGGGAGCCGGGAGCCGGGAGCCGGGAGCCGGGAGCCGGGAGCCGCGGCCGGGGTTCGGGTCCGGGGCAAGTCACGCACTATCGCATTCAGCCGGAAACACGTACTATCGCGTCCGGCTGCCGGTGGCTGCCCAACTTCCCCCGCACGCACCTGAGTTCCCCGAGGAGCCCTCCCATGCCCACGCTGCTGGATCCGGTCCTGGACCTGCTGATGCTCCGCGGGACCGTCACCGAGGCCGAACCCATAGCCGCCCGTATGCGCCGGCTGCGCATCGAGGGCCACACCCTCGCCGGGCTCGACGTCCGCCCCGGGCAGCAGGTGCGCGTCCTGGTCGGCTCCGGGCTGACCCGCCGTACGTACTCGGTGTGGCGCTACGACCCCTCCGGTGCCGTCGAGTTGTGCGTACTGGACCACGCCGAAGCGGGGCCGGGGGCGCGCTGGGGCAGGAGCGTCCAGGTCGGCGAGCGGGTGCGGCTGGGCAAACCCGAGGGGTCGTTCACGCTCCGCCCCGAGGCCACCCACCACGTCTTCGTCGGGGAGGAGACGGCGTCCGTCCCCTTCGGCGCGATGCTGGCCGCACTGCCGCCCGGGGCGCGGGTCTCCGGCTGCGTGGAGACGGAAACGGCCGCGGACCGCCTGCCGCTGCCCCATTCGGACCGCCTCAACTGGCTGACCAGGGGAAGCGCTTCACTTCCGGACGCGATACGCCGCCTCGCCCCCGCCCCGGGCGGGATCGCCTACGTCGCCGGGGAGGCCCGCACCGTGCAGCGAGTGCGCCAGGTGCTCGTCCAGGAGGCGGGCTGGGACCGCCGCGCGGTACTCACCAAGCCCTTCTGGGCGCCGGGCAAGCGGGGCATGGAGTAGGACAGTCCGGCCCCGCGCCTGCCCCCGACCGCCGAGGCGCGCCCGGGGCGGTGCCGTGGCCGGTGGGATCGGCTCCGAAGAGCGAGAAGACCCCCTTCGCTACGTGCGTAGAGAAGAGGGTCCGGTGCGCCCCCGGCAGGACTCGAACCTGCGGCCAAGCGCTTAGAAGGCGCCTGCTCTATCCACTGAGCTACGGGGGCCGGTGGTGGTCGCGGAGCTGCTGAGCCCCCGGTGCCTGCGGGGCCGCCGGGACGGCCGTGGTGCGGGTGGCCGGACTCGACGGACCGTGACCTTGCCGGGACAAGGATAGGGCTCCTTGCGCCTCGCCCCGGTTGCTTCACCTCCGTGGCACGTTGTGGAGGTTCGGTGAAGCGGTCTGATAATCGCAGGCAGGTCCGAAACTCGCATCGTTTTTCACGCCTCAGGGAACGGGTGTTGTGCACTCGTTATGCCCGCGCCCCTGTCGTCACGTCCGCCTCATGCCCCTTTTAGGGTGATCCGGGTGGGTCTCTTTGACGCGCACGAGTGACCATACGCTTCAAAAAGGCACCAAAAGCGTGCATTCTTCACCACGTGGCGATCTTGGACGTACGGCCCCGGCTGCTCGACGCGCTGACCTCACTGCGCGACCGTGTCGACGCCGCTCGGTTTCCGCTCCCCCTTCCCGGCGCCGACCGCGCTCGCCGCAGCCGAGCCGAGCTGCTCGCTCAACTGGACGACTACCTCGTGCCCCGGTTGCGCGCCCCCGAAGCGCCCCTGCTGGCGGTAATCGGGGGATCGACGGGGGCGGGCAAGTCCACCCTCGTCAATTCGCTGGTCGGCCGACGGGTCACCGAGGCCGGTGTGTTGCGGCCCACGACGCGTACGCCGGTGCTGGTGTGCCACCCCGACGATCACCCCTGGTTCGCCGGGCAGCGGGTGCTGCCGCGGCTCACCCGGGTGTGGGTGCCGGCGCAGGGGGAGCGGGCGGAGAGCGCGTACGACGAGGAGGGGCGGGCGCAGGAGGGGCCGGCGGCGCTGCGAGTGGAGACCGATCCGGGGCTGGCGCGGGGGCTCGCACTGCTCGACGCGCCCGACATCGACTCACTGGTCGCGCGAAATCGCGATCTGGCCGCGGAATTGATCTGCGCCGCGGACATCTGGGTGCTCGTCACCACGGCCACCCGCTACGGCGACGCCGTCCCCTGGCATCTGCTGCGGACCGCGAAGGAGTACGACGTCACCCTCGTCACCGTCCTGGACCGGGTGCCGCACCAGGTGGGCGCCGAGGTCTCCCGGCAGTACGCCGCGCTCCTTACGGCGGCCGGGCTCGGCGATATCCCGCGCTTCACCATCCCCGAGCTGCCCGAGTCCGCGGGCGGCGGCAGCGGGCTGCTGCCGGCCACCGCCGTCGCCGCCCTGCGGTCCTGGCTCACCCAGCACGCACAGGATCCGTACGCCCGTACCGTCGCCGCCGCCCGCACGGCCGCCGGGACGCTCGCCTCGCTGAGCTCCCGGATGCCCGCGCTGGCCGGGGCCGCGGCGGCACAGCACGCGGCCGCGGTGCGGCTGGTCCAGCGGGTCGAGGGCGCGTACGGGGAGGCGGTGGAGCGGGTGCGGCGCGAGATCGCGCAGGGCGCGCCGCTCGCGGGCGCCGCGCTCACCCACTGGCACGGCCTGCCGCATGACAGCACCCCCGATGAGCTCCTTACGGCTCTCACCGACTCCCTGGCCACCCTGCTGCGCGGTGCGGCCGCCACCGCCGACGAACGGGTCGCGGAGGCCGGCAGACAGGACCCGGTCGCCCAGGCCGGGCTCGCTCCGTGCGACACGCCCGGCGCCGCCGAGCGGATCGGCGTGGCCGTACGGCACTGGCGGCGCTGTGTCGAGGAGCTGGCCGAGGAGGAGGCCCGGGCCCGGATCGCCGAATACGGGGGCAGCTGTGCGTCCGAGGAGATCGCCGCCCTGCTCGCCGCGTCCCTGCTGGGCGGACGCCGCGCCCGTAAGGCGGGCGAGAAGCTCGCCGAGACCCTGGGCGCGCATGCGGCGCTGCGCCTGGGCGACCGCGGCGGACGGCTGCTCGACAGCTGTGTCGCACGCGCCATGCGGGCGGAGCGCGACGGCAGGCTGGCCCCGCTGGACGCCCTGGACATGTCCCCGGAGCACCAGGTCGAGCTGATCGCCGCGCTGTCCGTACTGCAGAAGGAGAGGTGACCGACGGTGACGGCCACGGAGGGCAATGGCGGCAACGAGGGCGGCGGGGGAGACCGGGCGGCGGGGGGCCGCCACACCTGGGACGACGGCCTGATCGCCCGGCGCGCGCACCGCTGGACCGGAGGACGCACCGGGGCCCGCCCGGCCCGCGCGGTGGACGAGGGGAGGCCGGAGGAGGCCGCGTCGGGTGTTCCCCACGCCGCGTCGGGTGTTCCCCACGCCACGGCGGGTGTTCCCCACGCCACGGCGGGCTACTTCCCGGAGGAGGAGACCGCCCGGCGGTCCTTCGGGGGCCCTCCCTACGCCGTGTACCAGGCCGGCGTCCGCAGCTTCGCCACGGGCACCCTGCGGCCCCGGCTCGAAGCCCTGCGCCAGCTGGTCGGGCTCTCCCGGTCCCGGCTCGAGGGGCGCACGCTCGCCGGGGCCGCGCGGGTGCTCGACGAGGCGGACGCGCGGGGACGGCATCCTTACGGGCACACCGTGGTCGCCATCGCCGGGGCCACCGGAAGCGGTAAGTCGACGCTGTTCAACGCCCTCGCCGGAGCCCCCCTTTCCGAGGCCGGGATCCGCCGTCCGACCACCGCCACGCCCCTCGCCTGTGCCTGGACCGACCACGCCGACGGACTGCTGGACCGGCTCGGCATCCCGGCGGTGGACCGGCGCAACCCGGGCTATCCGTACGACCCCGCGCTGCGCGGTCTCGTCCTCCTCGACCTGCCCGACCACGACTCGGCCGCCCCGGGCCACAGGGAGCGGGTGGACCGGCTGCTGGGGCTCGTCGACGCGGTGGTGTGGGTGGTGGACCCCGAGAAGTACGCGGACGCGGTCCTCCATGAGCGCTATCTGCGGCCGCTCGCCGGTTATGCCGAGGTGACCTTCGTCGTGCTCAACCAGGTGGACCGGCTGCCGGGCGAGGCCGCGGACCAGGTGCTGGACGATCTGCGGCGGCTGCTGGACGAGGACGGGCTCGCCCTCGGGGAGCACGGGGAGCCGGGGGCGGCCGTGCTCGCGCTGTCCGCGCTGACCGGCGAGGGCGTCGGGGAGCTGCGGGAGACGCTCGGGCGGCTCACGGCCGAGTGCGGGGCGGCCGAGCGCCGGCTGTCGGCCGACGTGGACGGCACGATGACGCGGCTGCGGCCGCAGTATGTGGCGGACAACGGGCCGGTCGGGCTCACCGAGCGGGCACGGGCGGAATTCGAGGACCGGCTGGCCGAGGCGGCAGGCGCCGCCGCGGCCGGACAGGCGGCGGAGCGCGCCTGGCTGAGGGACGCGGAGTGGTGGTGCGGAACGCCGTGGGGGCGGGTGCGAGGGAGGAAGGCCCGCGCTTCGGGAGGCTCCCGGGCCTCGCGAACCCCCCGAGCCGCGGAACGGATGGAGATCCCGGGCGCGCGGGCGGGCACGGTGGCGGTGGAGGCGGTGACGGCGCGCCCCGCGGTGGAGGAGGCCGTACGGACGCTCGGGGATCAGGCGACGGCCGGGCTGCCCGGCCCATGGGCGCAGGCCGTACGGGAGGCGGCGGGGTGGGGCGGCAGAGGGCTGGCGGAGGCGGTCGACGAGGCGGTGGCGGCCGCGGCGGTGGACCGGCAGCCGGTCCGGCCCGTGTGGTGGTCGATGGTGGCGGTGGCTCAGGTGACCTTGCTGGTGGTCCAAGTGGTGGGGGTGCTGTGGCTGCTGGGAGCCACCGCCGGGGTGTTCGGCGGGCCGCGGTGGTGGATGCCGGCGCTGCTGGTGGGCGGTGCGGCGGTCGGCCCGGCGCTGGCGTGGGGCTCCCGGGTGGCGGCGCGGGGGCCCGCCCGGCGCCATGGCCTGTCGGTGGAGGGCCGGCTGCGGGAGGCGGCGGCCGAGTGCGGGGCCAGGAGGGTGCTGGAGCCGGTGGAGGCGGAGCTGGCGCGGTACGGGGAGGTCCGGGCGCAGTACGTCATCGCGGCGGGCGGCGCGTGACGGGCGGTCACCCGGGCGGGTGACCGAGTTGTCCACAACCGCGGGGTCGTACACAGGGCCCGGCGGGGCCTCGTGATCGCGGGCAGCATGGTCCACGAACAGCACGACAGAGCCGGGAATTGATGGGGGAGTAGCCGGTGAATGAGAGCTGGGTGACCGTGGTGGGCAATGCCGCGACGCGGCCCGACTTCTGGGAGACGGCGGCGGGTGTCGCGGTGGCCCGGTTCCGGCTGGCGGTGACGGTGCGCCGGTGGGACCGGGGGCGGGAAGCGTGGGCGGACGCGTACACGAGTTTCTACACGGTCTGGACGTGGCGCACGCTCGCCGCGAATGTCGCCGGGTCGGTATCGCTCGGTGAACCCCTCGTTGTCCATGGGACGTTGCGGGTACGGGAGCGCGAATGGGACCGGGAGCGAGAGCGGGAGAGGGACCGGCCGCTTCAGGGAGAAGGGGGAGGCGCGGCCGCGCCTGCGGCCCCGGGTATGGATTCCGGCGGCGGCGCGCATCAGTCCCGGCGCTGGGTCACCGCGGAGATCGACGCGATGGCCGTCGGCCATGACCTCACGCGAGGTACATCCGCTTTTCGCCGGGTTTCACAGGCTAAACCGCTTCTAAACACACTGACCGGGACAACCTCCCCGTGAGCGGCCGCGAACACGGGAGACTTGTCGATAAACCCAGCTCATATGGGATCTGAAGATTGATAACGATTCCGATTCGGATCGGTTGGGTCTAGGTATTGGTGGGGAACGTGCCCCGCTTTTCTCCCTAGGATCCGTGCGTGCCCAACGGGGGTTCCTGAGTTTTGAGTTCGCTGGCGAGGCGCACCAACTGACTGGTGCTCGCCCGGAGGGAAATCATGATTTCTGTTAGGAGGCGGGGCGCTGCCCGCCTTGCGGCCGCCGTGCTGGCGTCCGGTCTGGTCGCGGCGGGTGCGCTGTTCACCGCCGACACCGCCGCCGCCGATGACGCGCCCCCGAGCCAGGGCGGCGCCACCGCCACGCTGGGCGGTCTCAAGACGTTCGACAAGGCCGTCATTCACGAGAACGGCAAGGACCAGCAGGTCGGCGCCGGTCTTTTCGAGATGTCGGTCGACAACGGCGGCTCCATCCAGACGTACTGCATTGATCTGCACAACCCGACGCAGAGCAAGGCCAAGTACGAGGAGAAGTCCTGGGCCGAGACGTCGCTGGCGAACAACCCCGACGCGGGCAAGATCAATTGGGTTCTGCAGAACTCCTACCCGCAGGTGAACGACCTCGGCGCGCTGGCGAAGACGGCCGGCACCGGTGCCCTCACCGAGAAGACCGCCGCCGCGGGTACGCAGGTCGCCATCTGGCGCTTCTCCGACAATGCGAAGGTCGACGCGGTCGACCCGCAGGCCGAGAAGCTGGCCGACTACCTCGAGAAGAGTGCCCAGAACCTCGAGGAGCCCAAGGCGTCGCTGAGCCTGGACCCGCCGGCCGTCTCCGGCAAGGCCGGTGAGCGTCTCGGCCCGGTCAAGGTCCACACCAACGCCGACAGCGTCACCCTGACCCCGGGCACCGAGGCCGGTGGCAGTGGCGTCAAGCTGGTCGACAAGAGCGGCAAGACCCTCACCAGCGCCGCCGACGGCGGCGAGGTGTACTTCGACGTCCCGGAGGGCGCGGCGGACGGCTCCGCCACGCTGACCGCCCAGGCCGCCACCAAGGTTCCGGTGGGCCGCGCGTTCGCCAGCGCCACCAAGAGCCAGACCCAGATCCTGGCCGGGTCCAGCGAGAGCACCGTCTCCGCCACCGCCACCGCGAACTGGGCGAAGAAGGGTGCGGTCCCGGCGGTCTCCGCCGAGAAGGACTGCGCCAAGGGCGGCGTGGACATCACCGCCGGCAACAAGGGCGACGAGGCGTTCACCTTCGAGCTGCTGGGCGAGAAGTACACCGTCGAGGCGGGTCAGTCGAAGACCGTCACCGCCCCGGTGAAGGAGGACCAGAGCTACAAGTTCACCATCACCGGTCCGAACGGCTTCGAGAAGACCTTCTCCGGCGTTCTCGACTGCAAGACCGCCAGCAGCGGTGGCGGCAGCGACACCCCCTCCTCGCAGCCGAGCGCCGCGTCGGCCGGTGGCAGCACCGGCGGTGACACCTCCGGTGGCGACCTGGCCGAGACCGGTAGCAGCAGCAACACCCCGATGATCGCGGGCATCGCCGTGGCGCTGGTCGTCGTCGGTGGCGGCGCGGTGTTCTTCGTCCGCAAGAAGAAGGCGCCCGCAGGTCAGTGAAACGCCTGGGCGGCGACGCCAGGGCGGCGATGATCGCTGAGTGAAGCGAAGGTCACCGAGCGTGGTGATCGTCGAAAACGCGGTGATGGAGGGCCGGAGCCTCGCGGAGGTTCCGGCCCTTCGTGTCGCGGTGGCGGCGGATGCCGGGGCCGCGGGGCCGCGGATGCCGGACTCACGCCGCACGCCGGACCAAACGGGTTTCCGCCTCGGGCTCGGCGTACGGCAAGATGGCTGTATCTACCCTCATGCGGTGGAGCTGCCACGGATACGGACCCCGCGGCGGAGCCGCACCTCGATACCTACCAGATTGCCGGACGGTTTCTCTTGGCTGAGTTCATCTACACCATGCGCAAGACGCGCAAGGCGCACGGCGACAAGGTGATCCTCGACGACGTCACGCTGAGCTTTCTGCCCGGCGCGAAGATCGGTGTCGTGGGCCCCAACGGCGCCGGTAAGTCGACGGTGCTGAAGATCATGGCGGGCCTGGAGCAGCCGTCCAATGGTGACGCCTTCCTCTCGCCCGGCTACAGCGTCGGCATCCTGCTCCAGGAGCCCCCGCTGGACGAGTCCAAGACCGTGCTGGAGAACGTCCAGGACGGCGTGGCGGTGACCAAGGGCAAGCTGGACCGCTTCAACGAGATCGCCGAGCAGATGGCGACCGACTACAGCGACGCGCTGCTGGAGGAGATGGGCAAGCTCCAGGAGGACCTGGACCACGCCAACGCCTGGGACCTGGACGCCCAGCTCGAGCAGGCCATGGACGCCCTCGGCTGCCCGCCCGGCGACTGGCCGGTCACCACCCTCTCCGGCGGTGAGAAGCGCCGGGTCGCGCTCTGCAAGCTGCTGCTCGAGGCCCCCGACCTGCTGCTGCTGGACGAGCCCACCAACCACCTGGACGCCGAGTCCGTCAACTGGCTGGAGCAGCATCTCGCCAAGTACGCGGGCACCGTCGTGGCCATCACCCACGACCGGTACTTCCTGGACAATGTGGCCGAGTGGATCCTGGAGCTCGACCGCGGCCGCGCCATCGGTTACGAGGGCAACTACTCCACCTACCTGGAGAAGAAGCAGGCCCGGCTGAAGGTCGAGGGCCAGAAGGACGCCAAGCGCGCCAAGCGCCTCAAGGAGGAGCTGGACTGGGTCCGCTCCAACGCCAAGGGCCGCCAGGCCAAGTCCAGGGCCCGGCTGACCCGTTACGAGGAGATGGCCGCCGAGGCCGAGAAGACCCGGAAGCTGGACTTCGAGGAGATCCAGATCCCGCCGGGCCCGCGCCTGGGCAGTGTCGTGGTCGAGGTGGAGAACCTCTCCAAGGCGTTCGGCGAGAAGGTCCTCATCGACGACCTCTCCTTCACCCTCCCGCGCAACGGCATCGTCGGCATCATCGGCCCCAACGGTGCCGGGAAGACCACGCTCTTCAAGATGATCCAGGGCCTGGAGACCGCCGACGCGGGCCGCATCAAGGTCGGCGAGACCGTCAAGATCTCCTACGTCGACCAGAGCCGCGCCAACATCGACCCCAAGAAGACGCTGTGGGCGGTCGTCTCCGACGAGCTCGACTACATCAACGTCGGCCAGGTCGAGATGCCGTCCCGCGCCTATGTCTCCGCGTTCGGCTTCAAGGGCCCGGACCAGCAGAAGCCGGCCGGTGTGCTCTCGGGCGGTGAGCGCAACCGCCTCAACCTCGCGCTCACCCTCAAGCAGGGCGGCAATCTGCTGCTCCTCGACGAGCCCACCAACGACCTCGACGTCGAGACCCTGTCCTCGCTGGAGAACGCGCTGCTCGACTTCCCCGGCTGCGCCGTGGTCGTCTCCCACGACCGCTGGTTCCTCGACCGCGTCGCCACGCACATCCTGGCGTACGAGGGCGAGTCCAAGTGGTTCTGGTTCGAGGGCAACTTCGAGTCGTACGAGAAGAACAAGGTCGAGCGGCTCGGCCCGGACGCGGCCCGTCCGCACCGCGCCACCTACAAGAAGCTCACCCGGGGCTGAGTGGATGGCACGCCATATCTACCCCTGTCCCCTGCGCTGGTCCGACATGGACGCGTTCGGCCACGTCAACAACGTGACCTTCCTCCGTTACCTGGAGGAGGCCCGGGTCGACTTCATGTGGCGACTGGCGCCGGGGAACGGGAGTGACGCGTTCACCGGTGGCGTGGTCGTGGCCCGGCATGAGATCGACTATCTGAAGCCCCTCGTCCACCGGCACAGCCCGGTGACGATCGAGACCTGGGTGACGGAGATCAAGGCCGCGTATCTCACCCTGCGCTACGAGATCAAGGACGAGGACGCACTGTATGTGCGTGCCGCCACCCGCATCGTGCCGTACGACCTCGACCAGGGCCGGCCGCGCCGGGTCTCCCCGGAAGAGGAGAAGTTCCTGACCGAGTACCTGGAGCCGGACCCGGTGAAGAAGGGCGCCGGTAAGGCGTCCGCGAAGCCCGCCGGCGGGGCCGAGCGGTCGGAGGGGGCCGTCGCCGTATGACGGCCGCCGACCAGGAGCTCCACTTCGCCGACGCCGGGGAGGCGGCCGATCTCGCCGCCTTCCTGGCCCGGCTGATCCACTACGACCGGGCGGCGGCGGTGCGGCTGCAGGCGGGCGGCGGTGTGCTCGCCGTCTTCGGCCGGCCGCCGTCCTTCGAGGTCCTCGCGATCCGTACGGCACGGCTCGAGGCGATCATCGGCACCGACACCACGACGGCCGGGGCGAGCGGGCCCGGCGTGCTGGATACGACGGTCTCGGCGGGTGAGCTGGGGGACGCGCTGGACACGGCGCGGGCCGGGCGGACCGCCGACGGGCCCGAGGTCCGTGACCGGGGCCTGGTGGTCACCGTGCCGAAGGCCGTCACCGGTCCGCCGTGGGCCGGGGTGCTGCCGCCGCGCGGCGGCTGGCGCCGGGTGAGCGGCCTGCCGGGCGTGGACGAGGTGCACGGGGCGGTCGCCGCCGCCGTCGCCGAGTTCCGGGCCCGCGACGCGGAACTCCCCGAGGAGCGCCGTACGCGCGCCGAGCGCGACCGTATCGGCCATGAGATCTGGTCCCGCACGCTCGGCGACACCGGGCTCCCGCTGCGCGCCGTGCATGCCGCCCAGTCGCTGGGCTTCCTGCGCCCGGTCCGGGCGGCGGCGCCGGCCGCCACCAGTGCCGGGGCCGGGGGCGGTGTGGCCACGGCCACGCCCGGCCCCACGGCCGAGCCTCTGGCGCTGCTCGCCGCGGGCGGCTGGCTGAGGCTGCGCACTCCGTACGGCTCGATCGCGGTGCGTACGTCGGGCCTCTCCGGCCTGTCCGTCACACCCGCCTGAGCCCCGGGGTGAGCCCTACGGGCTCAGACGGTCAGCCCTCCGTGTTGATCATGGAGGCGGCGGCGTAGGTGAGGTAGCGCCACAGCTGGCCCTCGAGTTCCGGGGCCAGCTCCAGCTCGTCGACCGCGTCGCGCATATGGCGCAGCCAGGCGTCATGGGCGGCGCGGTTCACGGTGAAGGGGGCGTGGCGCATGCGCAGCCGCGGGTGGCCGCGGTTGTCGCTGTAGGTGCGGGGGCCGCCCCAGTACTGCATCAGGAAGAGTACGAGTCGTTCCTCGGCCGGTCCCAGGTCGTCCTCGGGGTACATCGGCCGGAGCAGCGGGTCCTCGGCGACCCCCTGGTAGAAGCGGTGGACCAGACGCCGGAAGGTCTGCTCGCCGCCGACCTGCTCGTAGAAGGTCTGCTCCTGAAGTGTGCCTCGCGGAATCTCTTTCACGCCCCCATGGTCTCAGACACCCCCGGCTGGAAAAGGGGGCGTGGGTCGCGGCCGCGGGGCGGGCGCAGGAGAGTGGAGTCATGGGCAGCACGGGCGGTGACACACGCAGTGCGCCGGACGCCGTGGAGCGTGTGGCGCGGGGGAGGCGTATGGGCCAGGAGGCCGATGTGTGCGCCGAGGAGGCCGCGGCGGTACGGGCCGGGCTGGTCCGGGAGATCGTGGCGGGCGGCGGGCTCACGGACCCCGCTTGGCGGGCGGCCTTCGAGGAGGTGCCGCGCCATCTCTTCGTGCCCTACTACTACGAGGCCGGGGAGGCGGGTGCGGCGGCACGTACGGCGGGTGCGGCGGGTGCGGCAGGCACGGCAGGTGCGGCGGCTACTACGCCAGGTACGGCGGCAGGCGCGGCAGGCACGGCACGTACGGCAGGTGCGGCGGGTGCGGCAGGCACGGCACGTACGGCAGGTGCGGCGGGTGTGGCAGGCACGGCACGTACGGCAGGTGCGGCGGGTGTGGCAGGCACGGGCTCGGCAGGTGCACCGGGCCGTGAGACAGCAGGGGCGGCAAAGGCCGGTGCGGCGTATGGGACGGTCGGCTACACCCGGCTGTGGCGCGACGACCCCCACCCGCTGCGGCGGGCCCGCTGGCTGGCCGGCGCGTACGCGGACGCCCCGCTCGCCACGCGGGTGCGCGACGGTGAGCTGATCAGCTCCAGCAGCCAGCCGTCACTGATGGCACGGATGCTCCAGGCGCTCCAGGTGCGGGACGGGGACCGGGTGCTGGAGATCGGCGCGGGCACCGGCTACAACGCCGCGCTGCTGGCCCATCGGCTCGGCGACACCCACGTCACGACCCTCGACCTCGACCCGGAGATCACCGAGGCCGCCCGCAACCATCTGGCCGCCGCCGGATTCCGCCCCGCGGTCGTCACGGGCGACGGGGCGCGCGGCTGCCCGCTGCACGCTCCCTACGACCGGATCATCGCCACCTGCGCCGTGGCGTCCATCCCGTCCGCATGGATCGGCCAGTGCCGGCCGGGCGCGCTGATCCTGACGCCGCTCGCGACCGGGCTGATCGCCCTGAGGGTCGCCGACGCCCGCCATGCGCAGGGGCACTTTCTGGCCATGCCCGCGTACTTCGTTCCGCTGCGCGGCAGCGGCCCGCCGCCTCAGGTGCCCACCCACGGGCTGCCGTCCCGGCCGCTGCTGGACGACTCCTTCCGCTTCCTGCTGAACGTGGCCGCGGGCCATCTGGAACCGGTCGAGGCCCTCGCGCTGTGGGAGCACGAGGGCAGGCCGGGGCGGGAGCGTTACGGGGTAACGGTGCGGGGCGAGCGCCAATGGGCCTGGCTGGACGACCCGGAGGGCGCCTACGGCTGGCCGCTGGGCCCTCCCAGCGGCCTTTAGCCCGGCCTTCAGCCCGGCCTTCAGCCCTTCTAGCCCTCCGGCCCTGCGCGCGGCGCAGCACCGGACCTCCGGGCCCGCCCCGCCGCCCGTCCCGGCCTCAGCCCCGGCGCACCGTGATCGTCGTCCAGGCACCGACGTGGACGCGGTCGCCGTCCCGGAGCGGGACCGGCACGAACGGCTGGATCGGCTCCTCGCCGCCGTTGATCGTCGTCCCGTTCGTCGAGTCCTGGTCGACGACCGCCCAGACGCCGTCGGGCTGCTGGACGAGGAGCGCGTGCTGATGTGAGACGCCCGGGTCCTCGGGCGGGCGCCCGAGGTCGATGTCGGGGGCCTCACCGGTGCTGTGGCGGCGGCGGCCGATGGTGATCTGGCCGCCGTTGAGCGGCAGTTGCTGCTCGGGGGAGTAGGCCGGGAGGTTCAGCCCGGCGGCCTCCGGGCCGCTGCGGTTCATCATCGCCATGAAGTACTCACGGTCCGGGGCGACGACGGCTATCCAGTTGCCGGGCGCCGACGACGGAGCCCCGCCTTGGCCGAACTGGGCGCCGCCGGGCGGCGTCGAGTGCTGCGGGGCGCCGGGGTGCTGCTGCTGGTGGCCCGGCCCCTGCTGCTGGGGCGGGGCGTACCCCTCGTTCCCGTACGGTTGGGCCGGGGGCGCGGGGGCCTGGGGGTAGCCGTAGCCGTACTGCGGCGCGGCCGGGGGCCCGCCCTGGCCGTGGCCCGGGGCGCCCTGCTGCGGTGCGCCGTGCGGGGGCGTGCCCCCCTGCTGCGGCGGCGGAAGCGTCCAGTCGTTGCCGCCGAACCCCGGACCGGAGGAGTGACCGGCGCCGCCCTGCCCCGGGTGCGGGACATGCGGCACCCCGGGGCCCGGCTGCTGTGGCGGCGCGTAACCGCCCTGCGGCGGACCGTACGGAGAAGGCGTATGCGTCTGGAAGTTGAACCGGCACTCCTCGCAGAACGGAGCCTGCGCCTCACGCGGCGTACGGCACTGCGGGCACAGCTCCTGCTGCTGCGCCGGATAGCCGTAGCCCCCCGCGCCGCCGGGCGGCGGTGGGCCGCCCGGCCCCGGACTCCCGTAGCCGCCCGGTGGCACGGGCATGCCGTGGCCACCCGGCGCGGGCTGTGGCGGAGGTGGCGAGACGGCACCGGAGGGCATGGGTGTCCCCGACATCCGGTGGCCACACACCTCGCACCAGTCGTCGGCCGCCGAGTGGTGGCCGTTGGGACAGGTCGGCATGTCGGATCCCCCTCTTGTGGCTTTCTCGGTGTTTCTGCCGAGAAGTGCTACGTGAGTGCTGGTTATGTGCTACTTCTTAACGCGAACTGTCTTGGTGGAGCGCGTTTCGAGTGTCATCTCGTCCGCCTCCGCGACCTTCGCCTTCAGTCGCACAGTACCTGCCCCCACATCGAGGACGTCCACCACCTTCGCAAGCAGTTTCGCCGTGTCCTCGTTCCCCGATGCGGTCGCCAGCTGTACGGCACGCCCCAGCTTCGCGGTCGCTTGTTCGGCATCGCCGGACTTGCGGGCATTCATGCCCTGTTGGATGACCTGGGCCAGTTCGGCTTGGCCCGTATAGTGCGCCACCTGCGGATTCATCGCGGTGGAGACGGCCAGGTCAGCCGTCCACACCGCGCGTACCAGCCCCTGGGCCAGCGGGCTCGGCGGACTGCCGACTCCCTCGGGCGGCGGCTGGACCAGGGAAATCCTGGCCGCGAGCATCTCCTGGCCGACCTCCGCCGCCGGAACTCTCACACACAGGTGGTAGTCGCGGGACTCATCGCCCCAGGACCCGGTGGGATAGTCGCCCGCGCGCGGACCGGCCTCGACGCGGCGGGCGGTCAGATCCTCGACCGTCGGTGCGACCTGTTTCACATACGCCACCTCGGCGCCCTTGGGGGTCCACAGCCGGAGGCTGACGTCGGCGATCTCCTTGCCCATCGCCGCCTCCATCATCCGCGTGAAGTCCGCGGAGAGTCCGGCGGGATCGGCGACGATATCGGCCGTGCCGAGCAGGGCGGAGGCGATCCCGGTGACCTCCTCGACCTCCCAGTCGGTGCCCACCCCGCGGGCGTCGCAGGTGAAGCGGCCCGCGCAGGCGTCGAGCACCGCCCGCAGCCGCGCCGGCTCCTCGTGCTCGTTCCGGCCGTCGGTGAGCAGAATGCCGTGCCGGATCGTGGCATCGGCGGAGCCGAGCAGCAGATCGGCCAGCAGCAGCCAGGTGCCGATCGCGGTGCCGCCGCCCGGACTCAAACTCCGCAGCGCCTCCTTGGCCTGGGCACGGGTGAGCGGATCGGCGATGGCCAGCTGCCCGTTCCTCGGGAAGACCTCGACCGCCTTATGGGTGCCCGCCACCACGGAGAAGGCGACACCGTCGCGCACCGTGTCGATGGCGGCGGCGGTCGCCTCCCGTGCGTGGCGCATCTTCGTCGGCGGATAGTCCATCGAGCCGGAGCAGTCCACCATGATCACCACGGCCGCGCGGGCGGCGGCACCGCCCGGGACGCTCCCGCCGTCGTACGCGCCGGGGACGCCGCCGTACGTGGCCGGGATGCCGTCGTACACATCGGGCGCGGCGGCGGGAGCGGGGATCGGCGGGCCTCCCGCGGCGGCCCCGCCGCCGGACGAGGTCACGGTGATGATCGCGTTCACCTCGTGGCCTCCCTCGGGGAGGTACTCGTTCTGGTAGACCTCGACCGAGAACCGCGGCGCGTCGGGCGTCGAGAAATGGGCCATGTCATCCGCTCCTTGGCGACCGTCAGGCGGATCCTGCCCGGCCCGGGGCTGCGGGGAACGGCACGACCGCCACTGTTACGTTGTCGTGGCCCCCGCCGTCGAGGGCGTGGCCGACCAGGATCTGGGCGGTGTTCAGCGGCCGGGAGCGGGCGTCCGACGGCACCGCGCGGGCCATCTGCTCCGCCGATTCCGCGTAGTTCCACAGCCCGTCGGTGCACACCACCACGACGCCCGGCCGGTCCGGTTTGTAGGAGGCGGTGTGGGGCTCCAGCTCATAGGCGTCCGCCCCGAGCCAGCCGGTGATGGCGTGGGCCCGCTCGTCCGCGTACGCCTCCGCCTCCGACATCAGCCCCGCGGCCACCATCTGGGCCGCCCAGGAGTCGTCCTCGGTGAGCCGGGCGGGCGGGGCCGTACGGTCGTCGGGGACCCAGTAGGCGCGGCTGTCGCCGACCCAGCCGATGGTGAGGATGTCGCTGGTGACGACGGCGCTGACGATGGTGCACGCCGGTGCGTTCTGATGGCGCTGGCCCTCGTGGTGCGCGGCGGCCGCGCCGGTGTCCAGGGCCAGGGAGTTGACCGCCTCGGCGGCGGCGACGATCGCCTCGTTCATGGCCTGCTGGGGGTGGGCGCCGCGCGGCAGCGAGGTCCGCAGCGCCTCACCGGCCGCATGGGCCGCGGCGGCCGAGGCGTCGTCGGGGCGGGTGGCCGAGGAGACGCCGTCGCACACCACCGCGACCATGACCGGTGAGCCGTCGGGCAGCTCGGCGGCGGACACCGCGAACGCGTCCTCATTGCGGTGATGCCGCAGCCCTCGGTCGCTGGCCGCCGCGATGCCCTCCAACTCGCTCTCCATATGGTCGCGTTCGCGTGCCTGGGCGTGTCCGCAGCGCTCGCAGTATCCGTCCTGGTCGATGGTGCCCTCCTGGCACGCGGCGCACCGGGGACGGTGCTCCCCGCCGGGCAGCCGGGGGCCCGCCCCGGTGCCGGCGCCCGCCATGCTGCCCGTGCTGGTCGCCGCGCTGGTGTGCGTACTCGCGTTGACCCCCGTGTCGATCTCCGCGGGGGTGCCGGTCTCGGTGGGCGGCGCCGCCTCGGGCGCGCCGAGCGCCCCGGCGGCCCGCGGATCGGCCGGCTGCCCGTACCCGTCGGGGGCCGCGGTAGCCAGCTCGTACCCGTCGGGGGCCGGGGCGGCCAGCTCGTAGTCGTCCGGCTCCGGTTCCGGATGGGGGGACCACGCCGCGCCGTTCAGCCGCGGAGGCACCGGCCGGTCGCCGGGCGTCTGCGCCGCCGACGCGGCCGCCGCCGCCAGATCCGCACCGCACTGATCGCAGTATCTGTCCCCCGCCTGCGGCGGCTCATCACAGGTCGGGCAGGCTGACAGCTGGGCTGGCTGCGGCATCTGCGACATCGATCACACCCACGTCCTGGGGCGGAAACGGTTGGCCCGCTCCACCAGTTCGATCCTCTCCTCGCCTCGCTGCGCGAGTCTGGCGAGTACCCGGTACGAGCGCTCCAATCCGAAGCGCAGCCCGCGCTCGTCCAGGCTGCTGCCGAGCAGAGGCGGCCGGTTGTGTCCCGGGGGCGCCCCGCTGCTGCCGGACAGTACCCAATCGAGGGCACTGCCCAGGACCTCCGTACGCAGCCGCTCGCGCCGCACCGCGTCCAGCCCGAACTCGCCCAGCCGCTCGACCTGGGCGGCCGAGGCCGCCAGATCGCCCAGCAGGGCGTCGTACGGGGCGCGCTGGCGCAGCCGGGCCCGTACGGCGGCGACCCGCGCCGCCGTGTAGTGGATCGAGGACTCCGGGACCGACTCCAGGGCCCGCACCGCGCCCGCCCGGTCCCCGGAGCACAGCAGGACCCGGGCGAGGCCGAAGGCGGCGCTCACAAAGCTGGGGTCGGTGGCCCACACCAGGCGGTAGTACTCCGCCGCGTTGTCCAACTGGCCCAGGACCTCGGCGCAGACGCCGAGCGCCAGCTTCGGCGCGGGCTCACCGGGGAACGCGTCGTAGACGGCGTCGAAGGAGAGCGCGGCCGTCTCGCGGTCGCCGGTGGCCAGTGCGTGCAGCCCCCGGTACCAGACGATCCGCCAGTCGTCGCTGTACGCGGCCTCCAGGCCGGTGAGCGCGACGCCCGCGTCATGCTCCTGGCTCAGCTCCAGCTGGGCGCGGACCCGGCGCAGCCGCAGCTCGACCGAGTCGACGGGCGCGGTCCGCAGCGCGGCGCTCACCTCGGCGGGGTCGGCGGCCAGCAGCCCGGCCAGGAATCCGGCGTTGGGGTCGTCCGGGTCCACCAGCGGCACCGGGAGCGCCAGCGCGGTGGCTCCGCCTTCCAGGGTGGCGATGGCGGGCAGCGGCAGGGCCAGCGGGCCCGGCGGCCGCTGCGCGGGGACGGGCGCGGTGGCGCCCCGGCCGAGGGGCCGGGCGCCCAGCAGGGACGGATCCTGGCCGTCGTCGGCGAACAACTCGGTGTCCACGACGCGTGGTTCGGGCCCGAAGAGGGTGGACAGGGCCGGCCGGGGCCGCCCGGTCTGCAGCGCCACGACCTCCCGCAGCACCCCGGTGAGCTGGTCGGCCATCTCCCGCGCGGAGGCGAAGCGGCGCCCCGGGTCCGGGTCGGTGGCCCGCACCAGCAGCCGGTAGAAGGATTCATAGCGCCGGAAGACCTCGATGTGCTCGGGGTCCGGCAGGCTGTCCACGAAGACGTTGGTATAGCCCTGGAAGTCGAAGGTGAGCACGGCCAGGGTGCGCGCCACCGTGTAGAGATCGGAGGCGACCGACGGGCCGGTCTCGGCGATCTCGGGGGCCTGGTAGCCGACCGTTCCGTAGATGGGGCTGTCGTGGTCGTCCATCCGCCGGACCGCGCCCATGTCGATCAGCTTGAGCTGGTCCTGCTGCTGAATGGCGTTGTCGACCTTGAAGTCGCAGTAGAGCAGATTGCGGCTGTGCAGATGGCCGAGCGCCTCCAGCGCCTCGATGCCGTAGGCGCACGCCTGCTCGACGGGCAGCGGATTGCGCCGGCCGTCGGTGGTGCGCAGGGCGTTGGCGATGTCCTTGAGGGACTTGCCGCCTACGTACTCCATGACGATGTAGCCGTCGAGGCTGCCGGTGCGCTGGTCGAGATGCTCGACGAAGTTGTAGATCCGGACGATGTTGGAGTGCTCGATCTCGGCGAGGAAGCGGCGCTCGGAGACGGCGGCCGCCAGAGCCTCCTCGTCGCCCGTGTCGAGCAGGCCCTTGAGGACCACCCAGCGGTCCGACACCGCGCGGTCGATGGCCAGATAGATCCAGCCGAGCCCGCCGTGCGCCAGACAGCCCGCGACCTCGTACTGGCCGTGGACGATGTCACCGGGGTTCAGCTTCGGTACGAACGAGTACGGATGGCCGCATTTGGTGCAGAACCCCTCGGTGCGGCCCGGCCGCTCGCCGCGGGCGCGGCCCACCGGGGCACCGCAGTCCCCGCGGCTGCAGAACCGCTTCCGCTCGGGGACCTCGGGGTCCGCGAGCACCGCCGTCCGAGGATCGGGGCGCGGCACATCCGGGACGCTGACCAGACCGGCGCCCAGTGCGTTCCGCCCCGAGGAGGCCGCGGTGGAGGTGCGGGAGCTGCGCACCGAGACCGAACGCGACGAGGAGACCCCGGACATGGAGCGGGACAGCCGCCCGGAGACCGAGCGCCGGGACGAGGAGGAGCGTGCCGAACGCGACCGGCTCGAGGCGCTGGACGAGGAGTCCCGGCCGGACAAGGGGGAGGAGCCTGGGCTGGACGGCAGGGAGGAGCCCCTGACCGACGACGAGGATCCGCCGCCCGACGACGAGGAGCCCCCGACCGGTCCGCCCTGCCCGGTGATCCCGGTGGGCGGTGAAGCCACCAACCCCTGCGGTGAGACGACCGGAGCCATACCGCAGACATCGCAGTACAGCTCACCTCCGCCCACGTCCTCGTAGGACCCGCCGCAGTCACGCCGCTGGCAGGCGGCGACCGCCGCAGTCATTTCGTGCCTCCCTCGATACCTTCGTCGGCCGGGCCCGTCTGGCGTGGCACCAGGGCCTCGGCCGCCGCCTGCTGATAGCGCAGCACGGCCTGCTCGGCCGCCCGCAGATCACACGGGGCGCTCCACAGCATCCGGCGGGCCACGTCATACCGCTCCACCAGCATCGAATCCTCCGCCATGCCGTGGCGGGCGACCTTCGCCTTGTACGCGTCGAGACGGCCGCGCAGCTCGGCCCGGACCGCCAGCGGCGCGGTGACCGCGGTCAACGACTCGCGGGCCCGCAGCAATTCGTCGTCGGCGCGCTGCTCCAGGCTCTCCAGCAGGGGCGAGAGCCGGTGCCACTGGGAGCGCCTGCGGTAGTCGGCGGCGGCGACCAGCTGCTCGTGCAGCGCGGTCGGCGGGCCGCTGACGGCCGGAACCTCCGACGCCGCGATCTTCGCGAGCACCTCACCGCGCGCCTGGCGCGCCTCCGCCAGGGTGCGATCGGCGCGGGAGAGCACATCCCGCAGCCGCATCAGCCGCCGCTCGGCGTCCTGCCGCACATCCAGGACCGCCTCGATCTCCCGTCGCACATCCTCCAGGGCGCGGGCCGAGCGGTCATAGCGCTGGGTGTCGGGGCTGCCGCCGCCGGGCGCGGAGCTGCCGCCGGCCGGCTTCCAGAAGGCCAGCGGGTCGGAGACCACCTCGGCGCGCAGCGCGGTCAGCTCGGCGGTGATCTGCTCCAGATCGTCCCCCGAGGGGTGCTCGCCGGGGCGCACCCCGACCGAGTGGGCGAGCGAACGGGTGCGGTGCAGCTCGGCGGAGAGCATGTCGATCCGGGCGGGCAGCGCGGACCATACGGCGTCGGCGCTGACGATGACGCCAAGAGCCTCCGCGTACCAGCGGTTCATCCGGTCGACCAGCCGGTCCAGGCTCAACTCCTCGCTGAGCAGGGGCGAGCCGCCGAGGGTGGCGCTGCTGGGCAGGGTGATCGCGGTGCCGCACAGCAGCTCGGTGAGCTCGGTCAGCTCTTCCTGCGTCGGCCAGCGGTGACGGG
Organism: Streptomyces sp. AgN23; assembly: GCF_001598115.1. Classification (NCBI taxonomy): domain Bacteria; kingdom Bacillati; phylum Actinomycetota; class Actinomycetes; order Kitasatosporales; family Streptomycetaceae; genus Streptomyces; species Streptomyces sp. AgN23. Next base: position 3,953,801 of record NZ_CP007153.1, on the reverse strand, counting down.
AGCGCAGCTCACGGGCGCGAGTGAGGGCCTCGGAGTACGCGTCGAAGTAGCTCCACAGGAGAGAGATGGCCTGCTCGGTGGTGGACCACCGGTCCTTGGTGAGGCCCGTCAGCTCGGCGCCCTCGAGAAGCCTTCTGCCCGCGTGGTCCTGGAGGGCGAGCAGCGAGGACTCGATCGCCTCGTGTTCGGCGGCGAGCTTCGCCAGCGCGCGGTCCACCTCCTCACGGCCCATGACCGGGCCGTCGGGTGCCCCCGCGAAGCTGGGGAAGGGTCCCGGGACCCCCATCGATCACCTCTCCATGTCCGTAACCATTGTGTGATCCGTCCGCAGCGTCATCCCTACGCGTGTGAGGCGGGTGCTAATCCTTGCCGGTCTGTGATCCTTGCTCGGGCCCGATGTGTCCGGGGCCCGGCGCTAGTCCTTGTATTCGGGGGCGGGTGGTGCCGGATTCTCCTGTGCCGTGCTGAAGTCCTTGGCGAGCCACTTCTGGTAGGCCTGCATCCAGGGGCTGCCGACACCGCCCTGGCGGTAGTTCTCCAGAACCTTGTTGACCCGGCGTACCAGGTCGTCGTCGTCCTTGTTCATCGCCACGCCGTAGAGCTCATCGGTGAATCGCGAGCCGACCAGCTTGACGGAGGGGTCCTGGGCCGCCTGGCCGGCCGCCAGCGCATTGTCGGTGATCACCGCGTCCACCTCGCCGAGTTGCAGCCTGACCAGGCAATCCAGTTGGTTGGGAACGGGCTTGACCTTGATCGCGCCCAGATGCTCGGCCCCGGTGTCCGGCTTGTCCAGCTCGGCCTCGGCGGTGGAACCCTGCGCGGTGCAGACCTTCTTGCCGCGCAGGGTCTTGTTGTAGCCGGTGATGGACGAGTCGTCGGCGACCAGCACCTGCTGTCCGGCCTGGAAGTACGCGGTGGAGAACGCGACGTCCTTGATCCGGTCGCAGTTGATGGTCATGGTGCGCACCACGACGTCCACCTTGCCCTGCTGCAGGGCCTTGATGCGCTGGCTGGTGGGGATGGTGCGGAAGATGACCGCGTCCGGATCGCCGAATATGTCCTCGGCTATGGCGCGCACCAGGTCGATGTCGAACCCGGTGAGGTCGCCGGTGGCCGGATCGCGGTATCCCCAGCGGTAGCTGTTCTGGTCGACGCCGGCGATCAGCTTGTTGAGCTTGTGGCCGTTGACCTCGCGGTTCTTGATCCGCTTGATGGCCGGACCGCTGGCGCTGGACGGGCGCAGGCTCGCCTCGGGATTGCGGCAGCTGTCCGCCGCGGCCTCGGCCTCGGTGCCGGCCCGCATCGTCTGCGGGCGCGCGGCACCGCCCTTGCTGTCGCCGTCGCCGCCGTCGTCCATCATCGCCGGCACCGCGATGGCCGTGGCCACGCCCAGGGCGCATACCGTCACCGCGGCGGCCGATCGCAGCGATCGCATGCTTCCGCCCCCCATCGTCCTCATCGGTACTCCGACAGTCTGCGGCCTATGCCCAGCAACGCGCCCGCGGCTCCCAGCACGGCCAGCACCCCGGCGCCCAGTGCCATGGCGGTGAACGCGCCGCGCCCGTCGTCGGCGGCCTGCTGGAACTCGCGCTGCTCGTGGGCGAGGGCCTCGGCCAGCTTGCTGTCCACCGCGTCGAAGGACTCGCCAGTGCTGTCCTTCGCGCCGATGACCTTGGTCAGCGCGGTCTTGTAGTCGCCCGCGTCATCGGCGGTGCGGGCGGCCTTGTGCCGCACCTGCCACTCCTTGACCCGGTCGGCGGCCTTCTCCAGCGGTTCGCGGCCCGCGTCGTCGTCCGCGAGGGCGCGCGCCTTGTCCAGCAGGCCGCCCTCCGCGGGACGGCCGCCGGACGACTTCCCCACGAGCGCGGACATCCGCGAGCCGTAGCTGACCTCGTAGGCGTCCTTGCCCTTGTTGGAGCCGTCCTCGTCGACGACGACCGCGCCGCGCGCCACCAGGGTCAGATTCTCGTCGGCGCGGGCCCGCAGGGAGTCGATCCGCGCCTCGTTGAGTACCTGGAGGGACTTCGCCCCGTGGTCGTTGGAGTCGCCGAGCTCGGTGCTGGCGACCGCATGGCCGACCACCAGCCACAGCATCACCACCGTGGAGGCGGCCGTGGCGGCGAGCATGCCGTGGTTGAGCACCCGGTTCGTCCGCTGGTAGTGGCGGCGCTGGGCCCACCCCAGCGCGCCCAGGGCGACCAGGCCGGTGCCGATCGCCACCCACGGCCATGCCTCGGCGTCCTCGTAGTCATCCCCGAGCCGGGCGGTCTCGGCCTGATAGAGCCTGCCCGCGGCGGGCAGCAGCCGGCTGCGCATGGTGTCGTTGGCATAGCGCAGATAGGCGCCGCCCAGCGGCAGCCCCTGGCGGTTGTTGGCGCGCGCGGAGTCGACCAGACCGGTGTAGACCGGCAGCAGCTGGTTGATCTTCCGTATCTCCTCGCGGGCGGAGGCCGAGCCCCCGGTATTGGCGGCGGCGCTCACCAGCAGCTTGGAGGCGGTGTCGATGTCCTGCACATAGCGCTTGCGGACCTGGGCGGGCTCCTGGCCGCCCGCCAGGAAGCCCCTGGTCGCCGTGGTGTCCGCGTCGGCCAGGGAGCGGTAGATCTGCGCCGCGTCGGCGCTCAGCGGCTGGCTGCGCTCGGCCACGGCGTCCGCCGCGGTCTGCCGGTCGGAGACCTGCCAGGCCGTGACCGCGCCGAACGCGATCACCAGCGCGGCCAGGACCGCCCCGATGACGCGCAGCCGGCCGGGCTCGGTCGTCGCCGCCGCCCGTGCCCGGTCGAGCCCTTCACGCCACGCGGTCCGCGGCGGGGCCGCGGGCGCGGGTGGCGGCGCGGCTCTGCCGGTGGTCGGCGGGTATGACACAAGACCTCCCCCTTGGCCCGGATTCCGTAGTTGGTGTCGCGGTCGGTGTCGCAGCAGTATGGACCGCGGCGCCAGGAGAGGTCACCGGTCGAGCCTGGATCTTGTTCGGATCGCGATCTTCCCTCCCCTTTTCATTACGCTTCGGACGGACTTTCGGTTCCACTTTCCGCGTCATCAGCTGGGGCGTAGTGCGCGCGCAGCCGGGTGTACGCCGCCTCGGGCGCGCCGGCGCGGTCCAGGCCCAGCAGCGCGGCGCCCAGCACCGGCGGTGCGGTGACCACCCGCGGCTCGGCCTTCGGGGCGCGCTCCGCCAGCAGTTCGCGGATCCGGTCGTCCAGCAGCGGATGGCGGGCCGCGAGCACCCCGCCGCCCAGCACGACGGGCGTCTCCTCGCCCAGCAGATCGAGGCGGCCGAGGGCGACCGTGGCCATGGTCACCACCTCCTCCGCCTGGCGGTCGACGATCGCCCGGGCGATCTCGTCGCCGGCGTCGGCCACCGCGAAGAGCACCGGCGTCAGTTCATGCCGCCGGGCCGCGTCCAGCCGGCCCAGATGCAGCGCCTCGATCAGCTCGTACATGGTGGTCAGGCCGAACTGCGCGGGCAGGGCGCGGGCCAGCTCGGTCGGTTCGCCGCGGCCGTCCTCCGCGCGTGCCGCCCACCACAGCGCCTCCTCCGACAGATAGCCCCCGCCGCCCCAGTCGCCGGAGATCCGGCCGATGGCGGGGAAGCGGGCCACCCGGCCGCCGTGCCCGATCCCGGCGCAGTTGATGCCCGCGCCGCAGACCACGGAGACGCCGGTCGGCTCGCCGTCGTCGGCGACCCCGGCCCGCAGCAGGGCGAAGGTGTCGTTGGCGACCGTGACGGTGGCGCCCCAGCCGCGATCGGCCAGTACGCCCGTCAGCTCCTCCTCCTCGCTGGGCAGATCGGCGTTGGCCAGGCATGCCGAGATATGCCCCACGCGCGGTGGACCGGACCCGCCTGCCTGCCGCGCCGCGTCCTCCACCAGGGGCGCGAGCGAGCCGACCGCGGCCTCGGCGCCCACGACGGGCGGCTGGAAGCCGCCGCCGCGGGCCGCGCCGAGGACGGAGCCGTCCGGGCCGACGAGCGCGACATCGGTCTTGCTGTTGCCCGCGTCGATCGCCAGGACCGACCGCTCCGGGGCGGCGGCGGAGGAAGTGGAGGAAGAAGACGAAGGGGAAGGAGAGGGGGTCGATACGGTCTGGGTCAGGCCCACGCCAGATGCTCCCGGTTGTGCGCGATGAGGTCGTCGGTCAGCTTCTCGGCGTATTCGATCTGGCCGATGAGGGGGTGGGACAGCAGTGCCTGGAAGACCCGCTCCCGGCCGCCCTTCAACGCCGCCTCCAGCGCCAGGTGTTCGTACGCCGTGACATTGGCGACCAGGCCGGCGAACAGGGGCTCGAGGGGGCGCACGGGCAGTGGCTTCGCGCCCTGTGCGTTGACGGCCGCCGGGACCTCGATCACCGCGTCGTCGGGCAGGAAGGGCAGGGTGCCGTTGTTGAGCGTATTGACGATCCGCACCTCACCGGTGTCGCCCAGCAGGGACGAGGTGAGATCGACCGCCGCCTCCGAGTAGAACGCCCCGCCGCGCTTGCCGAGCAGCTCGGGCTTCTCGTCCAGAGTCGGATCGCCGTACATCTCCAGCAGCTCACGCTCGATCGCCGCGACCTCCGCCGCCCGGGACGGCTTGGTGCGCTGCTCCCTCACCACCGCGTCGTGCTGGTAGAAGTAGCGCAGATAGTACGAGGGGACGACGCCGAGCCGGTCCACCAGCGTGCGCGGCATCCGCAGATCCTCGGCGATCGCCTCGCCGTGCTCCGCGAGCAGCTTGGGCAGCACATCCTCGCCGTCGGTGCCGCCGATGCGCACCGCGCGCTCCCAGGTGAGGTGGTTCAGGCCCACATGCTCCAGCGTCACCTCGCCGGGGGTGACACCCAGCAGCTTCGCGAACTTCCGCTGGAAGCCGATGGCGACATTGCACAGGCCGACCGCCCGGTGCCCGGAGGTGAGCAGCGCCCGGGTCACGATTCCGACCGGGTTGGTGAAGTCCACGATCCAGGCGTCGGGGTTGCGGCGCCGCACCCGCTCGGCGATGTCCAGCACCACCGGCACCGTGCGCAGCGCCTTGGCCAGCCCGCCCGCGCCGGTGGTCTCCTGTCCGACGCAGCCGCACTCCAGCGGCCAGGTCTCGTCCTGATTCCGCGCGGCCTGGCCGCCGACCCGCAGCTGCAGCAGGACCGCGTCCGCGCCGTCCACGCCCGCGTCCAGGTCGTCGGTCCACGAGATGGTGCCCGGGTGGCCCTGCTTGGCGAAGATCCTGCGCGCCAGCCCGCCGACCAGCTCCAGCCGGTCGGCGGCCGGGTCGACCAGGACGAGCTCCTCCAGCGGGAGCGCGTCCCGCAACCGGGCGAACCCGTCGATGAGTTCGGGGGTGTAGGTGGATCCGCCCCCCACGACTGCGAGCTTCAACCTTTGACTCCTGTCAGTGTGACGCCTTCGACGAAGGCTTTCTGAGCGAAGAAGAAGATGATGATGACGGGGGCCATGACGAGCAGGGTCGCGGCCATCGTCAGATTCCAGTTGACGCTGTGCGCGCTCTTGAAGCTCTCCAGGCCATAACTGAGCGTCCAGGCGCCCGGATTCTGCGCGGCGTAGATCTGCGGGCCGAAGTAGTCGTTCCAGCAGTAGAAGAACTGGAAGAGCGCGACGGCCGCGATCCCCGGCTTGGCCATCGGGACCACGATGCGCAGCAGCGTGCCGAGTTCACCGCTGCCGTCGACCTTCGCCGATTCCAGGTACTCCCGGGGAATCGTCAGCAGGAACTGACGCAGCAGAAAGATGGAGTACGCGTCGCCGAACGCCATCGGAATGATCAGTGGCCACAGCGAACCCGACAGATGAAGCTGCTAGGCCCAGACCAGATACATCGGGATCACGATCACCTGCGGCGGCAGCATCATCGTGGAGATGACCATGATCATGGCGGTGCGGCGACCGCGGAAGCGGAATTTGGCGAGGGCGTAGGCCACCGGAATGGAGGAACAGACCGTGAACAGGGTGCCGAGCCCGGCGTACATCAGCGAATTACGCCACCAGTCCAGAAAGCCCGGAGTGTTGAAGACATCGGCGTAATTCGACCAGTTCCATTCGGTGGGCCACAGATCGCCGCTCAGCGCCTGGTCATCGCTCATCACCGAGGTCAGGAAGACAAAGACGAAGGGCAGGATGAAGAAGAGCGCGGCGGCGATGGCGACCGTGTGCACGGCGATCCAGTGCAGCGCGGCGCGGCGGCGGGCGGCGGGGGCGGGGGAGCGGCCGGCGGCGGGGTGCGTGGGCGCGGATGGCGCCGAGAGGGCGGTGGTGGCGGTCATGGCGGATCGGTCCTCTCAGTCCTCGGCCGACAGCAGTCCGGCACGCTTGCGCATCAGCAGCGTCGTCACGGCCATCGCGATCGCGAACAGCACGAGCGAGAGCACGCAGGCGGCTCCGGTGTTGAAGTTCTGGAAGCCGAGCGAGTAGACGAGCTGCGGCACGGTGAGCGTGGAGTGGTCGGGATAGCCGGGCTGGATGACCGATCCGGGCCCGATGCTGACCCCGGAGGCGAGCTTTCCGGCGACCAGCGCCTGGGTGTAGTACTGCATGGTCTGGACGACACCCGTCACGACCGCGAACATCACGATCGGGGTGATCGACGGCCAGGTCACATAGCGGAACTTGTGGAACGCCCCGGCGCCGTCGAGTTCGGCCGCCTCGTACTGCTCCTTGGGCACGTCCAGCAGGGCCGCCATGAAGATGACCATGAGATCCCCGATGCCCCACAGGGAGAGCAGCACGAGGGAGGGCTTGGCCCAGGCCGGGTCGTTGAACCAGTTCGGCGCGTGGATCCCGATATTCCCGAGGATGTCGTTCACCGGGCCGGTGCCGGGATTGAGCAGGAAGACGAAGGCGACGGTGGCCGCCACCGGAGGGGCGAGATACGGCAGATAGAAGGCGGTGCGGAAGAATCCCACCCCGGACTTGATCCTGGTGACCAGCAGTCCGATGCCCAGGCCGAAGACGACCCGCAGCGCCACCATGACCACGACCAGCCAGAGTGTATTCCACAGCGCCGGTCCGAACAGCGGCATCTGCTCCAGCACATAACGCCAGTTGCGCAGTCCCACGAAGGTCGGGGCCTCGATCTGGTTGTAGTGCATGAAGGAGAAGTAGACGGTGGCGATCAGCGGATAGCCGAAGAAGACGGTGAAGCCGACCAGCCAGGGGGAGAGAAAACCGAGGGTGCGCAGCCGCTCTCGCCGTGCTTTGCGGCGCAGGGCGGGGGCGTTCGTCAAAGTGGCCATATCGCACTCCGTCAGTTCTGTGCCTGGAGATTGTCGGCGTCTATCTCGTCATCGAGTTCCCTTAGCCCCGCGTCCAGATCGTGCACCTTGCCCGCCTCGACGCCGTAGGAGAAGTCCTGCAGCGAGGTGACGTACTGGCCGCCGTTGATCGAGGGCGGCAGGGCGGTGCTGTAGCGGTTCTGCGCGATGTCGAGGAAGGCCCGGAAGGTGGGATCCGAGTCCAGTTTCGGCGAGGTGAGCGCCGCCTTGGTGGACGGCACATTGTGAATGGCGTTGGCGAAGGCGACCACCTGATCGGTGTCGGCGGTCAGGAACTTCACCAGCTCCCAGGCGGTGTTCTGGTGGGTGCTGGAGTGCGCGATGCCGACCACGGTGCCGGTGAGATAGCCCCGGCCGTAGGTTTCGGGCCGGTCGTCGGGCACGGGCAGCGGAGCGGTGTCCCACTTGAACTTCGCGCCCTTCATGAAGAGCCCGCGCCATTCGCCGTCCATATGCATGGCGAGCTTTCCGGTGAGAAAGGCGTTCTGGGACGACATCTCATCGCCGAAGGAGGTGCGGAACGTCTCCAGCGGCCCATAGCCGCCCTGGCTCCGGATCAGCTCCCGGGTGGTGGCGTAGAACTCCTTGGCCGCCTTCTCCTTCGCCAGCCGCGCCTTGCCGTCCTTGCCGAAATAGGACGGGCCCCACTGGGCGAAGAGCCGGTCCGGGCTGTTCTGGTAGAGCCGGAAATTGGGCATGAACCCGACCCGCTGATAGCCGCCGCTCTTGGTGCGCTTGGTCAGCTTGACGGCGTCGCGCCGCAGCTCCGACATGGTGCGCGGCGGCCGCTTGATGCCCGCTTCCGCGAAGGCGTCCTTGTTGTAGTACATGCCGTACGCGTCGGCGAGCAGCGGGAGGGCGCATTGGTCGCCCTCGTAGCTCGTGTAGTCCAGCAGCGTTTTCGGGAAGACCTTGGTCTTGTCCAGCCCGGTCTTCTTCATGAACGGATTGAGGTCCACCCACATCCCGGACGAGCAGTACTGCCCCACATTGTTGGTGGTGAAGGAGGAGACCACATCGGGGGCATCGCTTCCGCCCGCCCGCAGCGCCTGGTTCACGGTGGCGTCGGTGACGTTCCCGGTCGCCTGCACCTTGATATTGGGGTGGAGCTTCTCGAACCGGGCGATGCTGGCATCGATCGCCTTGACCTCGCTCTTCTCCGACCAGCCGTGCCAGAACTTCAGCGTGACGGGTTTGGTCGGATCGTCCTCGGCGCTGCCGGTGCTGGGATTGGCGCAGCCCGTCAGGAGGAGGGCGCCGGCGCTCAGCACCGACGCGAGAGCGGCCAGTTTTCGTGGCATGGGGGACTTCCTTTACTGCGGTACGGGGGGACGGCAGGGGGAAGCGGCGGTGCGGGCGCCGGATGATGAACCAGGAAGTACGGGGAGAGGAAAGTACGGGGAGAGGAAAGTACGGGGAGAGGAAAGTACGGGGAGGGGAAAGTACGGGGAGGGGAAAGTACGGGGAGGGGAAAGTACGGGGAGAGTGGGGCGGTGAATCAGGCGTCGAACCGGGCGGTGTCGAAAACGGTCTGACGGGCATCGGCGACCGCCGTCCGCAGCGCGCCGATGAGAATCGGATCCCCCTCGAGCTCACTGATCCGCAACTGCGGGCGGGGCAGTGCGAGACCGGTCATCTCGGCCTCGACCAGCTGACGCAGGCGCTCCCCGCCGGCCTGGGCGACCTCACCCGAAAGGACGACCAGCTCCGGGTCGACCACGGCGACGACGGAGGCCAGCCCGGTGGCCAGCCGGCGGGCCAGTTCGGTCAGCACCTCGTCCCCCGGGCCGGGGGTGCGCAGCGCGGCGGCGAGCGCCTTGGTGGCCGTGGGCGCGTCGATCCCGTGGTCGCGGGCCAGCTCCACGACGGCGGGTGAGCCGACCAGCTTCTGGAACCCCCCACCCCCGTCCGGCCGGGCGGTGGCGTCCGGTCCGCCCCGGGCCAGCGGGGCGCCCGGCAGCGGCATATAGCCGATCTCGCCGGCCCCGCCGGTGGCGCCGCGCAGCAGGGTGCCGCCGAGCACGATGGCCGCGCCGACCCCCTCATCGGCCCAGACCAGCGCGAAGTCGTCGAAGTCCTGGGCGGTGCCGTGGTGCTGTTCGGCGATGGCGGCGAGGTTGACGTCGTTCTCGATGACGATCGGAGTGTGCAGCACCTCGGCCAGCTCGTCCCGCAGGGTGCGGGACTGCCAGCCGGGCAGATGCGGGGCGTAGCGCAGCGTCCCGGTGCGCGGGTCGAGCGCGCCGGGGGTGCCGATCACGGTGGAGTGCAGATCGTCGCGGCCGAGCCCGGCGGCGGCCAGCGCCCCGTCCACCGCCTCGGCGACCAGCTCTCCGGTCCGGTTGGTCAGGCTCTCGTCGGTCGCCGGGGCCGTCACCCGGTGCTCACCGGCCACCTGGCCGGTGATGTCGGCGACGGCGGCGGTGATGCCCTCCTGGTCGACGGCGAGCGCGGCCACATGGGCGGCGGCGGGATCGATCTCGTACAGCTGCGCGTTGGGCCCCGGCCGTCCGGTGACGTTCCCGGTGGTGCGGACCAGGCCGACGGACTCCAGGCGGGTCAGCAGCTGGGAGGCGGTGGGCTTGGACAGCCCGGTCAGCTCCCCGAGCCGGGTCCGGGTGAGCGGCCCGTGCGCGGCCAGCAGTTCCAGTGCGGCGCGGTCGTTCATGGCGCGGAGGACGCGGGGAGTCCCGGGCGTGCCGCCCTGCGTGCTGCTGCCGGGTGGTGCGGCCATGTGCTGCCCCCGTCCTCACTCTGTTAAGAAAGTTTCCTATTGATGAACAGCAAGCTAGGGGGCGGACCGGGGTGGCGTCAATGGGTCATGGGTGGGCTTTCCTTGGTGGGTTCTTGGCGAAGAGATGGATCTCGCATGTGCCTGGCATGGACAAGTCACCGTAAGAGTGGCCTCCGGTGGGGTGGCTGTGATCGTCGGCCCCCACCGGAATGCGACTACTCGTATCGCAGGGGGTTTGGTGAGATCTTCTTCCCGGAAGCGCGCGGCCCGTTCCAGACAGCGCACGGCCTTGGGTCTGGCGGCGGCGCTGCCGTTGGTGGCCGGTGCGCTCGCACTGGGCATACCCACGGCCCAGGCCGACTCCACACCGCAAGGCCGTGACACCCTGAGCGGCACCAAGCCCACCTGGGCGACGGTGCGTTCGGATCGTGGCGCCACCGATGACGGCGATAAGGTCACCGCCCGCGTCTACCTCGCCGGACGGGACGCCAAGGGGCTGGCCGACTACGCGAAGGCCGTGTCCGACCCGTCCTCACCGGACTACGGCAGGTATCTCCCGGCCCGGCAGGCCCAGGCACGTTTCGGAGCGACACGGCAACAGAAGGATGCCGTGACCGCCTGGTTGAAGGGCTCCGGGCTCGACGTCACCGGCGCCAACCAGCACTATCTGTCCGTCACCGGCGAAGTCGCCGCCGCTGAGCGGGCGTTCGGCACCCAGCTGCACGACTACACCAAGGGCGGCGAGGTCTACCGGGCGCCGTCGAACGCGGCCACCGTGCCCGCCTCGCTCCATGGCGCGGTGCTGACCGTCGTCGGCCTCGACAACGCGCCCAAGCGGGCCAAGCACGACGAGACCCTCCCGCCCCCCGGGCCGGTCTTCAAGAACGCCGGTCCGTTCTCCACCTCCTACGGCTCCCGGACCAACCGGAGTCTGCCGTCGGCCTACGGCGCCAAGCAGCCGTACGCGATCAAGGGGTACACCGGCAAGCAACTGCGCGCCGCCTACGGCGCCAAGAGCCGTCACACCGGTAAGGGCGTCACCGTCGCCATCACCGATGCCTTCGCCTCGCCGACCATCGCCGCGGACGCCGCCAAGTACGCCCGGCGCAACGGCGACCCGGCCTACCGCGAGGGCCAGCTGACGCAGGTCCTGCCGGCCGACTACCGGTACACCGAGGAGTGCGACGCGGGCGGCTGGTACGGCGAGGAGACCCTCGACGTCGAGGCGGTGCACGCGGTGGCGCCCGCGGCCGACATCGTCTACGTCGGCGGGGCCTCCTGCACCGACGACGATCTGCTCGACTCGCTGGCCAAGGTCGTCGACAACCGGCTGGCCGACATCGTCTCCAACTCCTGGGGCGATGTGGAGGCCAACGAGACCCCGGACGTGGCCGCCGCCTACGACCAGATCTTCCAGCAGGGCGCGGTCGAGGGCATCGGCTTCTACTTCTCCTCCGGTGACAACGGCGACAACGTGGCGTCCACCGGCACCAAGCAGGTCGACACCCCGGCCAACTCGGCGTGGGTGACGGCGGTCGGCGGCACCTCCCTGGCCGTCGGCAAGGGCGACACATACCAGTGGGAGACCGGCTGGGGCACCACCAAGGCCACGCTCTCGGCCGACGGCACCAACTGGGAAGCGCTGCCCGGCGCGTACACCTCCGGCGCCGGCGGCGGCACCAGCAAGACCGTCGCACAGCCCTTCTACCAGCGCGGAGTGGTCCCGGACTCGCTCGCCCTGGCAGGCGGCGGCACGGCCAAGAAGCGGGTGACCCCGGACGTCGCGGCCGTGGCCGACCCCAACACCGGCTTCCTGGTGGGCCAGACGCAGACCTTCCCGGACGGATCGCTCCAGTACGGCGAGTACCGCATCGGCGGCACCTCGCTGGCCGCGCCCGTGATCGCCGGTGTCCAGGCGCTCGCCCAGCAGGCGCGCGGCGGCCAGCCGATCGGCTTCGCCAACCCGTCGCTGTACGACCGGTACGGCACCGCCTCGTACCACGATGTGACCGATCACCCGCTGGGCGCCGGTGTCTCGCTGGGCGTGGTCCGGGTCGACTACGTCAACAGCCACGACGACTCCGACGGGCTGGTGACCTCGCTGCGCAGCCTCGGCCGGGACAGCTCACTGCACGCGGTCGTGGGCTACGACGATGTGACCGGCGTGGGCACCCCCGCGGCCGGCTATCTCAGCTCGTTCGGCGGACACCACCGCCGCTGAGCCGGGGCTGAGCTCCTTACGGTTGCCATGGGGCTCCCGTCCCTCCCCGGGGCGGGAGCCCTGCCACGTCCGCCGCGCTCATTTCCGCGTGGGCCGCGCGCTTACTTCCGTGTGTGCGCCGTGCTCACTTCTGCGTGGGCGGCGGCACCGTCGCGGAGGGGGTGGCGGCCGGGCCGGCGGGGGCGGAGAGCGGGCTGGCCGCCGTGGACTGCGGCGAGTCCGGGTTGGCCAGCGCCGACGGCGCCGCCGTGGTGGCCGACGGATCGACGGCCTCGGTCTGCAGCTCCGGGTCCAGGGGCCGGCCGACGAGCTGAATGCCCGCCTCGTTCAGCGCCTTCTTGATCCGCCAGCGCAGCTCCCGCTCGACACCGAGCGACTTGCCGGGCATGGTCCGCGCCGACACCCGGACGATCATCGAGTCCAGATAGACCGCGTCGAGCCCCAGGACCTCGATCGGCTCCCACAGCCGCTCGTTCCACGGCTCGTCCTTGGCCATGTCCACACCGACCTGCGTGATCACGGAACGGACGTGGTCCAGATCCTCCTCGGCCCGGACCTGGACGTCGAGCGCGGCCGTCGCCCAGCCCTGGCTGAGGTTGCCGATCCGCTTGACCTCGCCGTTGCGCACGTACCAGATCTCGCCGTTGTCCCCGCGCAGCTTGGTGACGCGCAGCCCGACCTCGATCACTTCGCCCGAGGCCACCCCGGCGTCGACCGTGTCGCCGACCCCGTACTGGTCCTCGAGGATCATGAAGACACCGGAGAGGAAGTCGGTGACCAGATTGCGGGCGCCGAAACCGATCGCCACACCCGCGACCCCGGCGCTGGCCAGCAGCGGCGCCAGATTGATCTGCAGCGCGGAGAGGATCATCAGCGCCGCGGTGCCCATGATCATGAACGAGGCGACGGAGCGCAGCACCGAGCCGATCGCCGCGGAACGCTGTCGCCGGCGCTCCACATTGACCAGCAGCCCGCCGAGCGCGGTGCCGTCGACGGCCTGGGCCGTGCGGTTCATCCGCTCTATCAGCTTGGTGATCGCTCGCCGGATGACGGACCGGAGTACGAAGGCGATGATCAGGATCAGGGCTATGCGCAGGCCGATGCCGAGCCAGGTGGACCAGTTCTCCTCCACCCAGCCCGCGGCGTTCGTGGCGCTCCTATGCGCATCGTCGAGAGTCGTGGGACGAGGCGTCGAGTCTGCGGCCAGAGCAGCGGACCAGAACACAGCAGAAACCCTTCGTATGCGACATGCCCGCACGCATCACCCGCGCGCGGAACCTCTCACACAGTAGCGGGGCGCGAGACGCGCCGTTCCTGTGTTCGAGAGGGCGCGAGCGTGCTCAGGGGGCGCGTATGAGCGGGGCCGGAGGCCGCAATTCCACCTTCTGCCCCGGCCGGGAGGGCGCGGTGGCAGCAGCGGGGGAAGGGCCGTGATTCTTGCCACTCCGCAGTGGGGTCCCGCTGCCCGCGCACCGTGAGCGAGGCCGCCGGAAGGCTGTCGGGACGGTGGTCAAGCGGCCGCCGCCCCTACCGCGCGCGGGCGGTATACGCGCGGTACGCGGAAATGCCTCTCAACCGTTAACCCGGTGATAGTGGCGTTCCGGCCAGGGTTCAGGGGAAACTGGGGGAGATCGTCCCGGCGCGAGCCACGCGCCGCCGGCGTACAAGGAGGCCCCCGTGCCGCATGTCCTGGTCCTCAACGCGTCGTACGAGCCCCTCGGCGTCGTACCGCTCCGCCGCGCGCTCATACTCGTCCTCAACGACAAGGCCATCAGCCTTGAGGACTCAGGCGCCCTGATGCACAGCGCGTCCCGCGCGATCCCCGCACCCAGCGTCGTCCGGCTGAAGCGCTTTGTGAGGGTGCCCTTTCGCGGCCCCGTCCCGCTCACCCGCCGCGCGCTGTTCGCCCGCGACGGCGGCCGATGCGCGTACTGCGGTGGCGTCGCAACCAGCGTCGATCACGTCATCCCGCGCAGCCGTGGCGGGCAGCACACCTGGGAAAACGTGGTCGCCGCGTGCCGTCGCTGCAATCACGTCAAAGCAGACCGCCATGTCGCCGAGATCGGCTGGCGGCTGCGCCATCAACCCGCGCCGCCTTCGGGGCTCGCGTGGCGGATCATCGGCACGGGGCATAGGGACCCGCGCTGGCTGCCATACCTGCAGGCATACGGCGCGGAAGACGCCATGGCCCGGATCGACGGCAAATCCGCCTGAGATCCGGGTCACCATTTTTTTGAGGCCCGGTTCGCCCCTGGCCGGTAGGAACCAGGGGCCGGGAGCCACCGGTGCCCGGCGGGGAACCGGGGCACCGTGGAACGGAGGGGAGACCGGGCCCTGAGACCGGGCCCTAATCCTTCTGGACCGCGTAGGCGGCGACCGACCAGAGGGAGTAGCCGAAGCGGGTGGCGCGCTCGACGCCCTGGATGCGGATGAAACGCGTGTCCGGGGCGTCCATGCCGATCGACTCCCGCCCGCCCTTCCCATGGGCGACTGTCGCCGCCTCGCGCCAGGTGCGGCCGTCCCCGGAGACCTGGACGCGGTAGCGGGAGGCGTAGGCGTCCTGCCAGTTCAGCTCGAGGCGGCCGATCCGGGCCGGGCGGGCCAGCTCCAGCTGGAGCCAGGCGCCGTCCTCGGGCCGGGAGGACCAGCGGGTGTCCGCCTTGCCGTCGATCGCGGCGGACGCGGGGAGGTCGGCGGTCTCGTCGCCGGACGAGGTCGCCTTCGTGCCCTCCGCACGGGCCAGGTCCGGGCCGCCGGCGCTCGGGAGCGCCCTTACGGTCAGCATGCGCTCCTCCGACCCGAAGCGGACCGGGAGGGAGTAGCTGCCCGCCTTGGTGCCCTGGGCCACCGATATCTCCAAGCGGGCGGTCACCGCGCCGCCGCGTGGGGCCGTCACCCCGCCGGGGGCCCGGACGGTGATGCCGTGCGGCGCCTTCACCGTAAGGTCCCCGCTCACATCGCCGGGGCGGTGGGAGACCAACTGTGCCTCGACGATGGCCGCGCCGCCGCCTATCTCCGCGTCCGCCGTCTTGTGGGACAGCGTGAGCTCGGCGTCCGGGGTGTCGCCGAACCAGGGCGTGATCTCGTGCACGGCCGGCGGGGTGGTGCCGGCCGGCCAGCTGAGCCGGATCGCGTCCGCCAGCAGGTCCCTGTCCCCGTCCGCCGCCCTGACCTGGGTGAAGCCGCTGCCCGAGAGCGCACCCAGGCTGCGCCAGCCCTTACCGGGGACATGCGCCTCCACGGTGCCCGGTGAGGCGTCCCGGACCCGGGCGGTGAGCGCGGAGACGGAGGAGAGCGGACGGCTGCGGCCGAAGCGCACCGTGACCGGGCGGCCGGGGGACGCCACCTCCGTGGCCGCCTTACCGTCGGCCGCCGCACGGTCGTCCTTGCCCGTCCGCAGCCCCTGCTTCGGGGTCCGGTCCACGCCCGACCAGGCGTCCGCCCGCGTCAGGGCCTTGGCGAGGAAGGGATCGAGGACGCCCTTGCCGACCGTGACCCGGCTGTCCCCGATCTTTTCGCGCAGCGCCTCCACCGCGAGCCGGGCCTTCCAGGCCGCCGCTCCGTCGCCACGTGCCTGGGCGGTGAGCATGTCCACGGCCCGGACGCCCGCGTCGCCGTACCGGCCGAGCTGGTCGAGCCAGGGCCGCACATCGTCGCCCAGCGTGCGGGACAGCCGCTCGGGGGCGTCGCGCATGGTCCGGAAGGCGTCGCGCAGCCGGTCCCCGGACCGCTCCAGCCGCCCCACGTCCGTACCGGCCAGGGCCGTCCAGAACGCGTCGAGGAGTGGGCGCAGATACGCGGACTCGTCGCCGCCGAGCGTCGAGGAGGCGTCGTTCCCGGCGAGGGCGCGCAGGGCGGCGCGGGTCTTGGTGTCGGGGCCCGCGAGGTCGTCGATGGCCGCCTGCCAGGACTCCTGGGGGCGGTAGCCGCGCGGGTTCCAGGCGAAGTCGGCGGCGGTGAACAGCGGGATCCGGGAGGCGGTCGGCTGCTCCATGGCGTTGGCCAGCAGCGCCGCGGACTGGGTGGCCACCGCCGGGTCGCGGCCGGTGTACGGGCCGAGGAAGATCCGGTCCTGGGCCCAGTCGTTGACCGGGTAGTTGTCCATGGTGACCAGGCGGTGGCCGAACGCCGACCGGGCACCGGCCAGCTCACCGCCGGTGATGGTCCTGGGCACCACTCCCACCCCGGTCCAGGCGACGTCCACGCCGTCGTCGAGCGCACCGGACAGCGCGCGCCGGAACTCGGTGTCGCCGTCCTGGAAGTACTCGGTCGGCATCAGGGACAGCGGGGCCGAGCCGGGGTAGCGGCCGGCCAGATGGCGGGCGAGGGCGTTGGCCACCTTGGCCTGTGCGGTGGCGGCGGCCTCCGGGCCGGAGCCGAAGGTGTCGGCGTCGGCGTCGCAGTGCCACTCGCTGTAGCTGACGTCCTGGAACTGCAGCTGGAAGGAGCGCACCCCGAGCGCCCACATGGCGTCGGCCTTGCGCAGCAGCGCCTTGAGGTCCTTCGAGGACGAGAAGCACATCTCCTGGCCGGGGGAGACCGCCCAGCCGAGGGTGACGTGGTTGGCCCGGGCGCGCGTGGCCAGCTCGCGGAACTCCTCGCGCCGCTCGGCGGGGTAGGGGTCGCGCCAGCGAGCCTGCCGGTAAGGGTCGTCGCCGGGCGCGTAGAGATAGCGGTTCTGCTTGGTGCGGCCCATGAAGTCGAGCTGGGCCAGCCGGTCGCGGTGCGACCACGGGGAGCCGTAGAAGCCCTCGGTCGTGCCCCTTACGGCCGTCCCGGGCCAGTCGCGGACGGTCACCCCGGCGACGGCGGAGCCCTTGCCCTCCCGCTTCACCAACAGCTGGCGCAGGGTCTGGACGGCGTGGAAGAGACCGTCGGGGCCGACGCCGGACAGCGCGATCGTGGGCCGCCCCTCCACCGGGCCCGTGGCCAGGAGATAGCCGCCGGACGGGAGGTCGCCGCGCTCGGGGGCGCGCAGGGCGCGCAGGGCGTCGGCCGCGCCCCGGCCGCCCACCTGCACCACCAGTCCGCGCGTCGGGGCCTTGCCGCCGGGGGTGGCTTCGTTGACGGTGCGCACCCCCGCGTCGTGCAGCAGGCCGCGCAGCGCGTCCAGGGCGTACGGATCGGCGTCGCCGTCGGCTATGAGCGTGGCCTCGTCCCCCAGGGCCAGCTCCGGCCCGTGTGCCCGCAGCGACTGAGGGCGCGGCCATACGGGCGGTATGCCGTCGCCGCTGTCGCGCTCCGGTGTGGAGGCGCCCGGGGAGCCGTGGTCCACCGGTGCGGCGGCGGCCGCGGGGGCGCCGCCGAGCAGCCCGCCGATGACCGCGGCAGCCATGGCCGTCGCCCCCGCGGCCCTGGGCCTCTTCCCCCCGAAGTGCACGGGCCTCTCCTCGATCCAGATAGCCGGTCCCCGCAGATGGCGCCGATAGGCGTGAGCCCACCACCAGGCCGGTGAGGGTGTCAACGCGGACGACCGAACTGTCGGCATTGCCGCGTGCGCGAGGCACTGGGCGGACCGGGGCCCGGCGCGGCGCGCCCGGCGCAAGTCTGACGGATGAAGGGCGGTCCTGTTCGTAAACTCTGTGCTCCCGATCCCTTGCGGCCGTGAAATCGCCGCCCAGAGGGGATGTGACCTACAGCACGTACGGGGGGCGTTTACGTCTGCGCCCGTCCGGAGTGGGTAGGGCTCGGGATGACCCACTGCCGACAACCCCACGGAGGTCCGTGTGGCCGCGTCAGCTCAGCTTCTGCTTTCCGCCCTGTCCAAACCCGGACCCGAGGCGTCCAGTGAACCGGATCCCTTCGACGGAGTCTCCGACCCCGACTGTGGACTGTGCGGCCTGGACGGCTTCGGGTCCGGAAGCGCTACGGAGGCGCCCCTCACCAGCGAGCCCCCGCTCGCCGACAACGTTCCCCTGACCAGCGAGCCCCCGCTCGCCGCCGAACGTCCCCTGACCAGTGAGCCGACCGCCGCCCTCACCGGCGTGGGCGCGGGCTGCGAGCCGATGGAGTACTGATGGGCAGAGCGCGGCTCGCCGAGCTGCACGGTGTCGCCACCTCCTACGAGCCCGCCCCGGGCCGCACCGTCCAGGTGCCCGAGGACACAGTCGTCGCCGTACTGGCCGCGCTCGGCGTGGACGCCTCGACCCCCGAATCGGTACGCGAAGCGCTGGACCGGCATGAGAGCCGGCAGCGCGACCAGCTGCTGCCCCCCTGCGTGGTGGTGCGCCCCGGCAAGGCGCCACGCCTGAGCCTGCCCGAGGGCACGGCGCTGCGGGTGCGCCCCGAAGACGGCGCACCGCACACGCGGGGGCGGGCGGCCGCGGGGACCCGTGGGGCCGATAGCGCCCTTACGGAGGCCCGCACAGAGAGTGTTCATAGGGGTGGCGTCCTTACGGAGGGCACCACCGCCGAAGGTCTCCTTACCGCGCTGCCGCCCGGCGCCCATACCCTGCTCGCCGAGGCCCCCGACGGCCGCCGCGCCACCGCCCCCCTCATCGTGGCCCCCGACCGGATGCCGTTATCCCCGGTCCGCAGTCACGGCTTTCTGGTGCAGCTCTACTCGCTGCTCTCCGCGCGCTCCTGGGGCATGGGCGACCTCGGCGACCTGGCCGATCTGGCCGCCTGGTCGGGGCGGGCCCTCGGCGCCGGCTTCGTCCAGATCAACCCGCTGCACGCCGCCGTGCCCGGCACCCCGGGCGCCCCCACCGATCCGTCGCCCTACCGTCCCTCCTCGCGCCGCTTCCCCGACCCGGTCCATCTGCGGATCGAGGACGTGCCCGAATTCGTCCAGCTGCGCGGCCCCGCCCGTGAGCGGGCCGATCAGCTCCTGGAGGCCGCCACCGCCCTCCGTACGTCCGTCCTGCGCGAGGGCGCCCTCATCGACCGGGACGCCGTCTGGGCCCTCAAGCGCGAGGCGCTGGAGCTGGTGCGGACGGTCCCGCTCAGTCCCGGCCGCCGCGCCGCCTACTGCGACTTCCTCGCCGAGCGCGGCCAGGCCCTGGAGGACCACGCCCTGTGGTGCGCGCTGGCCGAGACCCACGGTCCCGAATGGCGCACCTGGCCCGGCGGCCTGGCCGATCCGCGCTCGGCGGCCACCGCCCGCGCCCGGACCGAGCACCTGGACCGCGCCGACTTCCACTGCTGGCTGGCCTGGCTCACCGACACCCAGCTCGCCGCCGCCCAGCGCGCCGCGCTCGACGCCGGCATGGGCATCGGCCTCGTCCACGATCTGGCGGTCGGGGTCCATCCCTCGGGCGCCGACGCCTGGGCGCTCCAGGACGTCTTCGCCTCCGGCATGTCGATCGGCGCGCCCCCGGACGCCTTCAACTCCCGGGGCCAGGACTGGGGCCTGCCGCCGTGGCGCCCGGACGCGCTCGCCGCCACCGGTTACGCCCCTTACCGCGATCTGCTGCGCGGCCTCTTACGGCACGCGGGCGCGCTCCGTATCGACCATGTGATGGGCCTCTTCCGGCTGTGGTGGGTCCCCGAGGGTCGTGAGCCGACCGAGGGCTGTTACGTCCGCTACGACGCGGAGGCGATGCTCGGCGTGCTCGCCCTGGAGGCGCACCGGGCCGGGACGGTCGTCATAGGGGAGGACCTGGGGACGGTCGAGCCCGGCGTGCGGGGGGAGCTGGAGCGGCGCGGAGTGCTGGGGACGTCGGTGATGTGGTTCGAGCGGAACTACAACGGAGCGGGCGCGGCCCGGCCGCTGTCCCCCGGGGAGTGGCGCGCGGACTGCCTGGCCACCGTGACGACCCACGATCTGCCGAGCACGGCCGCCCGGCTCACCGGCGACCATGTCGAACTCCGGCACCGGCTGGGCCTGCTGACCCGCCCCCTCGCCGAGGAGCGCGCGGCGGACGCGGTCGAGGTCGCCGAGTGGCTGGCGCTGCTGGGGCGGCTCGGGCTGCTGCCCGAGGGGCCGGGCGATGAGGAGGGGGCGGTCAAGGCGGTCCACCGCTTTCTGCTGCGCACCCCGGCGAGGATGGTGGGCGTATGGCTGCCGGACGCCGTGGGGGACCGCAGACCGCAGAATCTGCCGGGCACCTGGGATCAGTACCCCAACTGGCGGCTGCCGATCGCCGACGCCGAGGGGCGCCCGATGTCCCTGGAGGAGCTGGTCGCCTCGCCTCGGCTGCGGGCGCTGATGGCCGAGGTGGCCCGGCTCGCCCCTCGTCAATCCGCGCCGTAAGGCCGACTCCGCCCATGGCCGGCTCGCCGGGCTTCGATGCCCCGGCCCGCTCGACCCGCCCATAGGTTGGATCTCTGCTTTGCGCAGCCTCCCCAGAACGCCTCCCCTTACAAGGCCGCTGGCGCCCAGCAGGTCATGCTCACCGCCAAGCACCACGACGGCTTCGTGCTCTACCCGAGCCGCTACACGGACCACGACGTCGAGGCCAGCCCCTGGTGGACAAACGGCCCCGGCGGCAGGAATCCCGATCGCGATGTCCTGGGCGCGTACGTCAAGGCCGCCCGTAAGGCGGGACTCAACGTCGGCGTCTATCTCTCGCCTGGACGGCGCCAACCCCTGGGGCGGTGCGGGCGTCACCCAGAACTACGACGTCAGGAACTGGTTCGAGCTGATCCGCGCGCTCTCCCCGGATGCCGTGGTCTTCCAGGGCGCATCCTTCCGCTGGCCGCGCCCGTCACCGCCGATGGGCTGCGGGTACGGGTCCTCGCCGCCCGCGCCGCGCCACGGCTGCTGCCGCCCACCGTCCACCTCGGCGCGGCGGGCCGCCGCTGAGCCGACGTCCGAGGCCGCGGTCATGGCCATCTCAACACGGTGGTAAAGGCCACCCCGGGCACGCGGCGCCGGGGGGCATCGGATAACTTGAGTCCGTGAGCAACAAGGTCAAAAAGAACGCCGTGCGCGCCGGTGCAGTCATCGCCGCGACGACGGCGATGCTGCTGATGTCGTCCCCCGCGTTCGCGCTCACCCGCGACGACGGTGACGACCCGGGTCCGGGCCTGAGCGTCGCCGAGACGCT
Source organism: Streptomyces sp. AgN23 (assembly GCF_001598115.1). Taxonomy (NCBI): domain Bacteria; kingdom Bacillati; phylum Actinomycetota; class Actinomycetes; order Kitasatosporales; family Streptomycetaceae; genus Streptomyces; species Streptomyces sp. AgN23. Next base: position 3,932,593 of record NZ_CP007153.1, on the reverse strand, counting down.
GGGCCTCTATGTCGCCGCTCCGATCGTTCTCTTCCTGGTGATCGCGGGTCTGGTGATGGCGGGAGACAGGAAGTCCCGTAAGCAGACCGACTGAGGCGACTGATCGACGAAGCGCGCACGCCGCTGCGGAGCGCCCCGGCCATCCGGCCGGGGCGCTTTTGTCGTACGAGGGGCGCCGTCTCCGGCCGGGTGGCGCGGGCCGTCTCCGGCCGCGTATGGCTCGGGTCGTCTCCGGCCGCCCGCCTGTACCGGGTAGGCCATCCGCGCCGCGCCGCATCGCGCCGCTCCGGATCCCAAGTGCGACCGTGTCACGCCGAGTTCACCGTGTGCCATCCACAGGCCCCGGACCGTTTATTTTCGCTTTAACCTACGGTGTCGTAACCTACGGGTCCGTAGGTATAGCCCGTCGCCCCCGTCCCCTGGAGCGCCACAGTGACACTCGCCCCCACCCATCGCAATGGTCAGGCCGTATGGAGCGACACCCAGCTCCTGTACGCGCTTGAAGAGGTGGTCGAGACCGAGCTCAACCGGCATCTGGCGGTCGCCAAGGAGTGGATGCCGCACGAGTACGTCCCGTGGAGCGACGGCCGGAACTTCGACGGTGTCATGGGCGGTGAGGCCTGGGCGCCCGACCAGTCCAAGGTCAGCGACGTCGGCCGGATCGCGCTCGTGGTCAACCTCCTCACCGAGGACAACCTCCCCAGCTACCACCATGAGATCGCGTCCCTCTTCGGCCGGGACGGCGCCTGGGGTACCTGGGTGCACCGCTGGACGGCGGAGGAGGGGCGCCACGGCATCGTGATGCGTGACTACCTGCTGACCAGCCGCGCCGTCGACCCGGTGGAGCTGGAGCGGTTCCGCATGGCGCACATGTCCGAGGGCTTCGAGTCGGACAACCAGCACAGCATGCTGCACACGGTGGCGTATGTCGCCTTCCAGGAACTGGCCACCCGCATTTCGCACCGCAACACCGGCCATCACTCCGGCGACCCGGTCTGCGACCGGATGCTGGCGCGCATCGCCACCGACGAGAACCTGCACATGATCTTCTACCGGAACCTGCTCGGGAAGGCGTTCGAGCTGGCCCCCGACCAGACCATGGGCGCCGTCCGCGATGTGGTGGTCAACTTCCGCATGCCGGGTCATGGGATGCCCGGTTTCGAGCGCGCCGCCGCCCAGATCGCCATTGGCGGTATATACAACCTGCGCATCCACCATGACGACGTCCTGCAGCCCGTGCTGCGCTTCCTGAAGGTCCTGGAGATCGGCGGGCTCGGCCCGGAGGGGCTCAAGGCGCAGGAGGAGCTGGGGCTCTACATGGGTGGATTGGACGATCAGGCCACCAAGTTCGACGAGCGGCGCGAGGCGCTGCTGGCCCGTCGCAGGGCCCGTGCCGAACGTTCGTGATCACTCTGGCACCATCGGGTGATGGTCGAACATTCATCGCAAGGGACGTCCGGCGCGGCTCACGGTGAAATGCCCGCCATGGCGGACCGGACGGCGGCGGATCAGGATCCGGACCCGGCGGTGGACCCGGCGGTGGATCCGGCAGTCGAGGCGGCCCGGTTGAGGGCCGCCGCGGCTGCCGGGAAGCCGGAGGCGTACCGGGCCTACGCCGAACTCCTCACCGGCCAGGGCCGCTTGGACGAGGCCCTGCCGTGGTGGGCCAGGGCCGCCGACGCCGGGGACGCGGACGCCTCGCGCACGCTCGCGATCTGTCACAAGGACCGCGGCGAGTTCCCCGAGGCCGAGCGGTGGTACCGCACGGCCGCCGATCGCGACGGCGGCTGTGCGTTCGGTCTGGCCCGGCTGCTGCACGAGGCCGGTGATACGGCCGGTGCCGAGACGTGGTACGAGCACGGGGCCGCGCTCGGCAGCGTCGAGTGCACGACCAACGGCGCCGTGCTGCTGGCCGCCCGCGGCGAATGGGACACCGCCCTGGAGCGGCTGGCAGAGGCGTCCGCCCAGGGCGACGACATCGCCACCCGCACCCGTGGGGCCATCGAGAACATGCTGCGGGACCTGGAGGGCTGGCGCGGGGCCCTCGCCCGGGCCGAGGCCGAGGGCGACCCCGAGGAGGCGTACGAGGCGCTGCGCGACCTGCTCGACCCGGAGCGCAAGGCGATGTTCGCGCGCTACCCGCGGATGGTCGCGGAGGCCGAGGCGCTGTACGCCCGGGCGGCCGCGGTCGGCAGCGCCAAGGCACTGGTGGACCAGGCCCTCTTCATCGCCCGCGACGACAGCCGCTGGGACGAGGCCCGCGCCCTCGTCGAACGCGCCCATGAGCGGGGCTACGACGGCGCGGCGTACGTCCTCGGCGTCTGGGCCGAGGAGAACGGCGAACTGCGCACCGCCGAGGAGTGGTACCGCACGGCCGACGAGGCGGACGGCGGCCACATATGGGCCTGCTTCAACCTCGGCGTGCTGTGCGTACGGCAGCGGCGGCTGGACGAGGCGGAGCGATGGCTGCGGGCCACGGGGCTCGACGGGGCCGAGGGCGTCGGGGGCGCCGGGGGTGTGGATGCGGAGGGCCGGGACCGGGGCCCGTTCGACGAGGGCGAGGAGCGGATCGTCAGGGCGCTGGAGGACATCGCCGCGATCCGCGCCGACCCCGAGCGGATGCCGCCCGCCGAGTGGGAGGAACGCCTGCCCGAGCTGCGGGCCCGCGCCGAGGAGGGCGGCCCGGACGCCTGGTACGCGTACGCCGACGCGCTCGACCGGCTGTACCGGCTCCCGGAGGCCGCCGAGTGGTACCGCAGGGCGGGCACCCCGCGTGCCCTGCTCGCCCTCGGCCGGATGCTGTACGAAGTGGGCGGCGCCACGGGGCTGCGGATGGTGCCGTACTACGAGCCCGCGGCGGCGGAGGGCGACGCCGGGGCGGCGTACGACATCGGCCGCATCCACGACGAGGCCGGGGACCGGCGCACCGCCCAGATCTGGTTCCGGCGGGCGGCCGACCTCGGGCACGGGCGCGCCGCGTGGTGGCTCGGCTGGACGTCGGAGGAGCGGGGCGGCGACCCGCAGCACGCCGAGCGCTGGTATGTGCGCGCCGCGCGCAGCGGTCTGGTGCCGCCCGCGTTTCTCGCGGGGCGCAGCATGGTTCGGCGCGGTGCCTATGGTGAGGCCGAGCCGCTGCTCAGGGTGGCGTGCGAGGGTAAGCACGAGGAGGCGCCGTACTGGCTTGCGCAGGCGCTGCGGGGGGTGGGGCGGGTGGAGGAGGCGGAGCGGTGGCTTCGGGTGGCCGCCGAGGCGTACCCGGACGTACTGGCCCAATACGGCAAGATGGCCGGCCTGGCCATGCCCGACCCCCGCTGACCGGTTTGTGGGCAATCGTTCCGCGGCCCGGTGGGCACGAACCGCCCACCGGCCCGCGCCCGGCAAGGAAAGTCGGCCAGAGACGGGCGCGCCCGGTCCGGCCCCACTGGGCCCTGGCTGAGCCATCGCTACCGGGTGCGGCCCGGTGGCCGGGTTGTGCTCACCCGTCCCTCCCTCAGCTACCGCTGGGAGGTGCCCCTCCAGCGGGACGATTGCCCACAACCGGGCGGCGCCGTGCGGGGCGCTGGGCCCCGCACGGCGCCGTAACCCGGTCAGCCCGCGTTGGCGTCCGCGGTCTGGGCTCGGAGGGCGCGTTCGATGCCCGCGCGGGACTCCGTCATCAGACGCCTCAGCGCCGCCGTGGGCTCGGCCGACGCGAGCCACGCGTCCGTCGCGTCCAGGGTCTCCTGGGAGACCTGCAGCGCCGGGTAGAGCCCCACCACGATCTGCTGCGCCATCTCATGGCTGCGGCTGTTCCACGTGTCCTTCGCCACCGCGAAGTACTTCTCCGTGTACGGCGCCAGCAGCTCCCGCTGATCGGTCTGGACGAAGCCGCCGATCACCGCCTCCTGCACCGCGTTGGGGAGCTTGTCGCTCTCCACGACCGACGCCCACGCCTCCGCCTTGGCCTGCGGCGTCGGCCGCGCGGCCCGCGCCGTCGCGGCGTGGCGCTCGCCCGCCGAGGTCTTGTCGCGCTCCAGCTCCGCCGCGATGGCGGCCTCGTCCGCCCGCCCCGTGGCGGCGAGCCGCTCCAGCAGCGCCCAGCGCAGCTCCGTGTCGATGGCCAGGCCCTCGATCGTCTCGGTGCCCTCGAGCAGCCCGGCGACCAGGTCGAGCTGCGCGTCCGTACGGGCGGTCGCGGTGAAGGCCCGCGCCCAGGCCAGTTGGTGGTCGCTGCCCGGCGCCGCCGCCCGCAGATGGTCGAGCGTGGCCTCGGTCCACTTGGCCAGGCCCGTCTCGCGCCAGGCCGGCGCCGCGTACAGGTCCAGGGCCAGCTTCACCTGGCGGTGCAGCGACTGGACGACGCCGATGTCGGACTCCTTGGCGATGCCCGAGAGCACCAGCGCCAGGTAGTCGCGGGTGGCCAGCTCGCCGTCGCGGACCATGTCCCAGGCCGAGGCCCAGCACAGTGCGCGCGGCAGGGACTCCGCGAAGTCGCCGAGGTGCTCGGTGACGACGGCCAGCGAGTCCGGGTCCAGGCGCACCTTCGCGTAGGTGAGGTCGTCGTCGTTGAGCAGGATCACCGCGGAGCGCTTCGCGCCGATCAGCTGCTCCACCTGGGTCAGCTCACCGTCCACGTCCAGCTCGATGCGCTCGGAGCGGATCAGCTTGCCGGTCGCGTTCAGGTCGTAGAGCCCGATGGCGATGCGGTGCGGCCGCAGGGTGCCACGCGGCGGAGCCGCATCATCAGACACAGTGCCCTTGGCGCCCGGCGGCAGCGCGGGGGCCTCCTGCCGCACCGCGAAGGAGGTCACGGTGCCGTTCGCGTCCGTCTCGATCTCCGGCCGCAGCACATTGATGCCCGCCGTCTCCAGCCACTTCTTCGACCAGGTCTTCAGATCGCGCCCGCTGGTCTCCTCCAGCGCGCCGAGCAGATCCGACAGCCGGGTGTTCTTGTAGGCGTGGCGCTTGAAGTACGCCTGGACGCCGCTGAAGAACTCGTCCATCCCGACGTACGAAACCAGCTGCTTGAGCACCGAGGCGCCCTTGGCGTACGTGATCCCGTCGAAGTTGACCAGGACGTCGTCCAGGTCGTTGATCTCGGCCATGATCGGGTGGGTGGACGGCAGCTGGTCCTGCCGGTAGGCCCACGTCTTCATGGAGTTGGCGAAGGAGGTCCAGGACCGCGGCCACCTGCTGCCCGGCGCATGGGCCTGGCAGGCGATCGAGGTGTAGGTGGCGAACGACTCGTTCAGCCACAGGTCGTTCCACCACTCCATGGTGACGAGATCGCCGAACCACATATGGGCCAGCTCGTGGAGGATGGTCTCGGCCCGCGCCTCGTACGCCGCGTCGGTGACCTTGGAGCGGAAGACGTACTGGTCGCGGATGGTCACCGCGCCCGCGTTCTCCATCGCGCCCGCGTTGAACTCCGGCACGAAGAGCTGGTCGTACTTGGCGAACGGGTACGCGTAGTCGAACTTCTCCTCGAACCACTCGAAGCCCTGCCGCGTCACCTCGAAGATGGCGTCCGAGTCGAGGTACTCCGCGAGCGAGGGACGGCAGTAGATGCCCAGCGGCACCGAGCGGCCGTCCTTCTCGTAGGAGCTGTGCACACTGTGGTACGGGCCGGCGATCAGCGCGGTGACATACGTCGACAGGCGCGGGGTCGGCTCGAACCGCCAGACGTTGTCCTTCGGCTCCGGCGCCGGTGAGTTCGAGATCACCGTCCAGCCCTCGGGCGCCGTCACGGTGAACTGGAACGTGCCCTTCAGATCGGGCTGCTCGAAGCTGGCGTACACCCGGCGGGCGTCGGGCACCTCGAACTGGGTGTAGAGGTACGCCTGCTGGTCGACCGGGTCGACAAAGCGATGCAGCCCCTCACCGGTGTTGGTGTACGCGCAGTCCGCGACCACCCGCAGCTCATTGCGCCCGGCCAGCAGCCCCGGCAGCGCGATCCGCGAGTCCTTGAAGACCTCGTTCGGGTCGAGCGCGTCGCCGTTGAGCACCACGTCGTGCACCGTGGGCGCCACCAGGTCGATGAACGACTCCGCGCCCGACTCGGCGGCGTCGAAGCGCACCGTGGTCACGGAGCGGTAGGTACCGCCCTCCTGGGCGCCGCTCAGGTCCAGTTCGATCTCGTACGCGTCCACCGTGAGGAGGCGCGCCCGCTGCTGCGCTTCCTCCCTTGTGAGGTTGGTGCCAGGCACGTCGGCTAACTCCCGTTCGTCATGTGCGGTACGCCATGCGTCAGGCGGATGGCCATCCTCGCACGTCGGCCGGTCGGCGTCGGTAGGCCAAAGGGCGACTGAACGGGAGGAACACCGAGGGGGAGCGGCCGGTCGGCCGCTCCCCCTCGGGCGAGGCGTGGGCGTCAGCTCAGGTCGGCCGCCACCAGCTCGGCGATCTGCACCGCGTTCAGCGCGGCGCCCTTGCGCAGGTTGTCGTTGGAGAGGAACAGCGCGAGACCGTGCTCGACCGTCTCGTCCACCCGGATCCGGCCCACATAGCTGGGGTCCTGGCCCGCGGCCTGGAGCGGGGTCGGGATCTCCGAGAGCGCCACGCCGGGGGCCGCGGCCAGCAGCTCGGAGGCGCGCTCCACGCTGATCGGACGCGCGAAGCGGGCGTTCACCTGGAGCGAGTGGCCGCTGAAGACCGGCACCCGGACACAGGTGCCGGACACCTTCAGCTCCGGGATCTCCAGGATCTTGCGGCTCTCGTTGCGGAGCTTCTGCTCCTCGTCGGTCTCGAACCGGCCGTCGTCGACGATCTTCCCGGCCAGCGGGAGCACATTGAACGCGATCGGGCGGGCGTACACCTCGGGCTCGGGGAAGTCCACCGCAGCGCCGTCGTGGGTGAGCTCGGCCGCACGGTCGGCGGTCTTGCGGATCTGGCCGTCGAGCTCGGCGACGCCGGACAGCCCGGAGCCGGAGACGGCCTGGTAGGTGGTGGCCACCAGGGCGGTGAGCCCGGCCTCGGCGTGCAGCGGGCGCAGCACGGGCATGGCGGCCATGGTGGTGCAGTTCGGGTTGGCGATGATGCCCTTGGGGCGGTCCACCGCGGCGTGCGGATTGACCTCGGCGACGACCAGGGGCACCTGGGGGTCCATCCGCCAGGCCGAGGAGTTGTCGATCACGACGGGGCCCTGTGCGGCGACCTTCTCGGCCAGCGCCCTGGAGGTGGCGCCGCCCGCGGAGAACAGGACGATGTCCAGACCGGAGTAGTCGGCCGTGGCGGCGTCCTCGACGGTGATCTCGGTGCCGCGCCACGGGAGCGTACGGCCGGCCGAGCGGGCGGAGGCGAACAGCCGCAGCTGCTCGGCCGGGAAGTCACGCTCGGCGAGCACCCTGCGCATCACTCCGCCGACCTGGCCGGTCGCTCCGACGATTCCGATCCTCATATCAGCCCTTTTCCTTGGTTGTGCCTGTTCGAGGCGCCTACCCTCCTGGCAAGTGTCTCAGGCGGGTCCGTTACCGTCCCGTGATTTATCCCACGGCGGGGGGCGGTTCCCAGCGTGGATGAACGCCAAGTGAGGAGAAGAATTCCTGTTCACAAGGGCGCGATGACCGTTTGCTACCGCCAAGATCCACGTGTGGAGATCGGCGACCGGCGTTGCCGCCTCGTTCACCGCCAGGCCATTCCCGATGCCAACGATCCGAGGTGAGGGCAGCGTCGCTGTCCGCCCGTTTCCGCGTGTCCACTCGGGGAGATCGCGCATGTCCCGCATACGGTCCGCCGCAACTGCCGTCGCTCACCTCGACCGGCGTACCTTCCTCGCCGCGACCGCCGCCACCGGTGCCACGGCCGGTCTGGGGCTCGCCTTCGGGCCCGGCAGCGGTTCGGCCGACGCCACGCAGCCCGCCACCGCGCGCGCCGCGGGCCGCCGGGTGGTGCAGGCCCCGGCGGCGCCCTCGACGGCCGGTACGACGCTGGAGACGTTCTCCGCAGCGCAGGGTGCCACCGGCTACCGGCGGCTGGCCGGCGGCCCCGCCTGGACCCGTGCGGTCCGCACCGAGATCACCGGCGCCAAGGGCGGCCGCGAGGACCGGCGCACCGCGCTCGCCTCGTTCGTCCAGCTCACGGATCTGCACCTGACCGACGTCCAGCACCCGATGCGCTACGAGTTCCTGCGCAGCGGGCGCGCCGGGGCGTGGCGGCCGCATGAGGCGCTGACCGTCGCCGGGGTCGCCTCGCTCATCGAGCGGATCAACGGGCTGCGCGGCGGACCCGCCACCGGGGCGCCGCTGTCGTTCGTCATGACCACCGGCGACAACACCGACAACAACGCCAAGATCGAGCTGGACTGGTTCCTGGCCGCGATGAACGGCGGCCGGATCACCCCCAACACCGGCGATCCGCGCCACTACGAGGGCGTCCAGAACAGCGGGCTCAAGGAGTTCTGGCACCCCGAGGACGCGCTGCGCGACGCCGACAAGAAGCTCGGCTTCCCGCGCATCGACGGCTTCCTCGAGGCCGCGCTGCGCACCGTCAACAGCCCCGGGCTGCGGCTGCCGTGGTACTCCACCATCGGCAACCACGACGATCTGGCGGGCGGTGTCTACTCCCTCGGCCACAACTTCTACGCGGACTTCGCCACCGGGAAGCGCAAGCTGGAGATCATCCCGGCCGACGACGCCGAGCGGCTGTTCAAGGGCACGCGCGTCGGGGACGACCCCAAGGGCGTCCAGATGAAGGCGCTGCTGGACGCGCACGCCAAGGACATGCGCACGGTCACCCCCGACGAGCGCCGCGCGCCCTTCACCCAGACCGAGTACCTGGCCGCGCACCTGGACCCGGCCGCCACCGGCCCCGGCCCGGTCGGCCACGGCTACACCGAGGACAACCTCGAGCAGGGCACCCTCTACTACTCGTTCCGGGTCTCCGAGAACGTGATCGGCATCAGCCTGGACACCACCGACCCGGGCGGCCACTACACCGGGTCGCTCGGCACCGCCCAACTGCGCTGGCTGGAGCGGACCCTGAAGGCCCACAAGGACGACTACGTCATCGTCTTCAGCCACCACTACAGCCGGAGCCTGGACAACATGAACCGGGACCCGGGCCGGCCGGGCGAGGCCCGCCACGGCGGGGACGAGGTCGTCGCCCTGTTCCAGCGCCACCCCAAGGTGCTGGCCTGGATCAACGGCCACAGTCACCAGAACGAGATCACCCCGCGTGGCACCTTCTGGGAGATCACCACCGCCTCGCATGTGGACTTCCCCCAGCTGGCCCGGGTCTTCGAGGTCGTGGACAACCACGACGGCACGATCTCCCTGTTCACCACGCTCATCGAGTCGGCCGCGCCGCACCGCACGGACTTCTCGGACCTGTCCCAGACCGGGCTCGCGGCGCTCTACCGCGAGCTGTCCTTCAACGCGCCCGGCGCCAGCCAGAAGCTGGCCGGTGACGTGACGGACCGCAACACCGAGCTGCTGCTGCGCAAGCCCTGAGCCCTGAGCCCGGATCCCTGGTCCTGAGCCTGATCTTGATCCCGAGCCTGATCTTGATCCTGAGTCGCCCGCACCGGGTGTGACCCGCCCGATGCCCCGCCTCCGCGCCGGGGCATCGGGGCGTCAGCGCGGCAGGACCACGACATAGGAGGCCGGGTCGCGGTCGGCCGCCGCGATCAGGGCGGTACGGACCACCGCGGCCTGCTCCTCCGGAGTCTCCCGGAGCTTCTTCGGGGTGACGCGCACCACCGTGATCCCGAGCCGCTCCAGGTGTTCGCGCTTGTGGCCGAAGCCGCCGCGCCAGACCTCCTGGTTCTGGCGCGGCGCCCGGGTGTCGATCTCCACCGCCACCGCCTGCTCACGCCAGTAGGCGTCCACTCCGCCGAGGGCGGGCCCGCCGGGCAGCCGCAGCTCCACATTCCACAGCGGCTCGGGCAGGTGGTTGCCGCGGACCATGTCGTACAGCCGCCCCTCGGCGATCGCCCGGCCCTCGGCGAGCAGCGCGTCCACGGCGTCCACGACATGCGGCCGGGACAGCAGCCGGGCCGAGTTCAGCTCCGCGACGACGGCCGTGGCCTCGCAGTGGCCGTGCCGCACGGACTCGGTGAGCAGTCTGCGGACCAGGACGGCGTCGGTGAGCCGGGCGACCGCGTCGGCGAGGGCACGGGCCACCGGGGCGGTGGGCACCCCCGCGACGTACTGCGGGCCGGGCAGGGTGCCGGCCCGCACGAAGCGGACGAAGCCGGTGGCGCGCAGCCGCCGGCTGCGCGGCACCAGGACGTCGATCCGGTCGAGGGAGGCCAGCGGGGGAGCGGAGGAGAAGTGGTGCATGGCGAGCGCGGCAAGCCCGGTGATCATCGCCTCGCCGTGCGGCTCGCCGCCGCCCGGCGCCGAGCCGTCGGCGCCCTGGCCGCGGCTCGCGGTGTACAGCAGCGCGGCCAGCAGCCGCTCCTCGCTGGTCGCCGGGCCGGGGTGGAGCAGATGGACGCCCGGCAGGATCTGCTGCCAGGGCCCGCCGGCCCGGCTGCGCTCCGCGGCGACGGACGCGGTCACACCGTGCTCGCGAAGCTGACGGATCGTCAACACCCGGCGCTGGACGTCCGAGAGGTGGTGGAGAGGGCGGGGGGACAGCGGCGTGTTGTGGCTCATGCCCCCGCCATTCCCGCGCCCGCCGCACCGGCTAACCCCTGTTACAGAGTCGTCGACAAAAGCGGACAACCCCGCACTAAAGTACGGTAGTTCGAATGCCGAAAAGGCTCCCCGCCCCGGCGCCCGGCCACGCCCCGCCATCCGGCCGCACAGCCCGGTCGCGAGGCCCCGGCGCGGGACCCCGCCCCGATGCCCGCGCGGCGCTTGCCCGGTGGTAGCCGGGGACGCCGCCGGGCGTCCGGGGGCGGCGTATGCCTCAGGCGGCCGCCCGCTCGTCGCATTCCTGCCCGCGCAGGGCGCGAGCGAGGTCGTCGCGCGCCTCCAGGACCAGCCGGCGCAGCGCGGGCGCCGCGTCCGGGTGGCCGTCCAGCCAGGTGTCGGCCGCCTCCAGGGCGCGGGCGTCGCCCTGGGCGGCCGGGAACAGCCCGCGCACGATCGCCATCCCGATCTCGATCGACCGCTCCTGCCAGATCCGCTCGATCACCTCGAAGTAGCGCGGTGTGTACGGCGCCAGCAGATCCCGCTGGCCCGGCTGGTCGAAACCGGAGATCGTGGCCTCCACCAGGGCGTTGGAGAGCCGGTCGGACTCCACCACCGCGTCCCATGCCTCGGCCTTGACCGCGGCGGAGGGCCGGGCGGCCAGACACCGCACCTGGTGGCGCTTGCCGGAGGCGGTGTCGTCGCGCGCCAGCTCGGCGGTGATCAGCGCCTCGTCGGCCTGGCCGCTCGAGGCCAGCGCGGCCAGGAACGTCCAGCGCAGCTCCTGGTCCACATCCAGCCCGTCGATCCGGGCCGTGCCATCCAGCAGCCCGCTCAGCATCCGCAGCTCGGAGTCGGCGACGGCGACCTGGGCGAAGAACCGCGCCCAGGCCAGCTGATGCCCGCTGCCCGGCTCGGCCAGCCTCAGCTCGCTCAGCGCGACCTCGGCCAGCTGGGCGCCGGCCGCCTCGCGCGCGTCCGGCGCCGAGTAGTGGTGCAGGGCGGACAGCGCCCACGCCTGGACCATCTGCAGTACGCCGATGTCGCTCTCGGCCCCGGCGAACCGCCGCACCAGCTCCAGATAGTCGCGGGCGGGCAGCAGTGCGTCACGGGTGAGGTTCCACAGCGCGGACCAGCTCAGCGCGCGGGCGAGGGGGTCGGTCAGCTCGCCCAGGTGCTGGTGCAGGGTGTCCAGCGACCCCTTGTCGAAGCGGATCTTGCAGTAGGTGAGGTCGTCGTCGTTGACCAGGATCAGATCGGGCCGCGGGGCGCCGGTCAGCTCGGGGACGACCGTACGGGGGCCGTCGACGTCCACCTCGGCGCGGGCGTAGCGCACCAGCGCCCCGGGGCGCTCACCGGCCGGGGCCTCCTTGCGGTACAGCCCCACGGCCACGCGGTGCGGCCGCAGAGTCGGGTGGCTCTCGGCGGCCTGCTGCTCCACCGCCAGCTCGGTGATGCGCCCCTCGGCGTCATAGTCGGCCCGCGGGGTGAGCGCGTTGACCCCCGCGGTCTCCAGCCAGGCGCGCGACCAGGTGGCCATGTCCCGCCCCGAGGTCTCGCCGAGCACCGACAGCAGATCCGACAGCCGGGTGTTGCCGTACGCGTGCCGCTTGAAGTAGCGCCGCGCGCCCTCCAGGAAGGCGTCCTGCCCCACGTAGGCCACCAGCTGCTTGAGCACGGACGCGCCCTTGGCGTACGTGATCCCGTCGAAGTTGAGCTTGGCGTCCTCCAGGTCACGGATGTCGGCCGTGACCGGGTGGGTGGACGGCAGCTGGTCGGCGCGATAGGCCCAGGCCTTGCGGCGGTTGGCGAAGGTGATCCAGCCGTCGGTGAAGCGGGTCGCCCCGACCAGGGCGAAGGCCCCCATGAAGTCGGCGAACGACTCCTTGAGCCACAGGTCGTCCCACCACTCCATGGTCACCAGGTCGCCGAACCACATATGGGCCATCTCGTGCAGGATGACGTTGGCCCGGCTCTCGTAGGACGCCTGGGTGACCTTGCCGCGGAAGACGAACTCCTCCCGGAAGGTCACACAGCCCGGGTTCTCCATCGCGCCGAGGTTGTACTCCGGCACGAATGCCTGGTCGTACTTGCCGAACGGGTACGGATAGTCGAAGTGGTCGTGGAAGAAGTCCAGACCCTGCTTGGTGACGGTGAAGATGTCGCCCGCGTCGAAGTGCTTGGCCAGCCCCTTGCGGCAGAGCGCGCCCAGCGGGATCTCCAGCTCCGAGCCGTCCGGCAGCGTGCGGCGGTAGAGGTCGCTCTCGTGGTGGTACGGACCGGCGAGCACGGCCGTGATGTATGTCGAGATGGGCCGAGTCGGGACGAAGTGGCTGGTCGCGGCGCCATCGCCGGCACCGGACGGCTCCACCCGGTCCACCGTCCCGTTGCTCAGCACCGTCCAGCCCTCCGGGGCGGTCACCGAGAAGGTGAACGGGCCCTTGAGATCCGGCTGTTCGAAGTTGGCGAAGACCCGGCGGGCGTCGGCCGGCTCGTACTGGGTGTAGAGGTAGACCTCGCCGTCCTCCGGGTCCACGAAGCGGTGCAGGCCCTCGCCGGTCCGGCTGTAGGCACACTGCGCGTCCACCACCAGCTCGTTCTCGGCGGCGAGGCCGTCCAGCGCGATCCGGGAGCCGTCGAAGACCGCCGCCGCGTCCAGCTCCCGCCCGTTGAGCCGCACCGAGGTCACCGAGGGGGCCAGCAGATCGGCGAAGGTCGCCGCGCCCGGCTCGGCGCAGCGGAAGCGGATCGTGGTCGTGGAGCGGAAGGTGCGCGGCCCGGACCCGGTGTGCTCACCGACCGCGGACCGCAGATCGAGCGCCACCTCGTAACGCTCGACGGTCAGCAGCTTCGCCCGCGCACGGGCCTCGTCACGGGTCAGGTTCTCACCGGGCACGACGCGGCTCCCTCGGCAATGTCTCGCATCTCGGATATCGGACAGCGGAAATCATGTCACGGTGCGCCGACAGCCGGTATCGGGGAATGGGCCCCCCTCCCGCCCGCGTTGGGTGAGGTAGCCAGCTCTCTATTCATTTGCCACTACGACGCGCCCGCTTGAGGAGAAACCGTGACCCAGACTGCCAAGACTCCTGTTGATTTCTGGTTCGACCCGCTGTGTCCCTGGGCCTGGATGACCTCGCGCTGGATGCTCGAGGTGGAGAAGGTGCGCCCGGTCGAGGTGCGTTGGCACGTCATGAGCCTCGCCGTGCTCAACGAGCCCAAGATGGATGAGCTGCCCGAGGAGTACCGCGAGCTGCTGACGACCGCCTGGGGTCCGGTCCGGGTCTGCATCGCCGCCGAGCAGAAGCACGGCAGCGAGGTCCTCGGTCGGCTCTACACCGCCCTCGGCACCCGCTTCCACAACCAGGGCCTGGAGAAGAACCGCGAGACGATCGTGGCCGCCCTCGAAGAGGCCGGTCTCCCCGCCGAGCTCGCCGACTACGCCGACTCCGACGCGTACGACACCGAGCTGCGCGCCTCCCACAAGGAGGGCATCGAGATGGTCGGCCAGGACGTGGGCACCCCCGTCATCGCAGTCCCCGGCGCGGACGGCGAGCAGGTCGCCTTCTTCGGCCCGGTGGTCACCCCCGCCCCCAAGGGCGAGGACGCCGCCAAGCTGTGGGACGGCACGCTGCTGGTCGCCTCGATCCCCGGCTTCTACGAGATCAAGCGGACCCGTACGGTCGGCCCGATCTTCGACTGACCCCCTCTGCTCCGCCGCCACGGCAGGGCCCCCGCGCGAGTCGACCGCGCGGGGGCCCTTTCACGTCCCAGCCGCTTTCACGTCCCAGCCGCCCACGCATGGGCTCACGCATGGGCGGCTGAGTGGCCATGCCCGGACGCCGGGCCCGGGCGTACGGGGTGGCTCAGCCCCGGCGGCCCACCAGCTTCCAGGCGGCCGGCAGCGCGCCCATCGCCAGCGCGGCCTTCAGCGCGTCCCCGATCAGGAACGGGGTGAGCCCGGCCGCCACCGCCTCGCCGAGGGAGATGTGGGTGGCCAGCGCCAGGTACGGGACGCCCACGGCGTAGGTGACCGCCGAGCCGACCGCCATGGTGCCCGCGGTGCGCAGCACCCCGCGGTCGCCGCCGCGCCGGGCCAGCGCGCCCACCACGGTCGCCGCCAGCAGCATGCCCAGTACATAGCCGAACGACGGCATGGCGGCGCCGGAGCTGCCCTCGGCGAACCACGGCACACCGGCCATGCCGACCAGGGTGTACAGCGCCAGCGACAGGAAGCCGCGCCGGGCGCCCAGCGAGGTGCCCACCAGCAGGGCGGCGAAGGTCTGGCCGGTCACCGGCACCGGCGAGCCGGGGACGGGCACCGAGATCTGGGCGGCGAGACCGGTGAGCACGGCGCCCCCGATGACCAGCGCGGTGTCCCGGGCCAGGACGCGCCGGGCGGGAAAGACCGCGTCCGCGAGGACCGTACCGGGTGTGGCGGCGGCAGAAACAGTGCTCATCAGCGAAGCTCCCAGGTCAGAGGGTGATACCGCGACGCTAACCCGGAGCGGGGGTCCCGGACACCGTCGGATGGCCACAAAGGCGGACGCATCGGGTTGGCGGCTTCTGGCAGACATTCCCGATACGGAACGTGACATCGGCGTCCGATATCCAGAAAAGATCGTCCGCGATGTTGTCCCGTCAGGGCGCGCCCTTCACACTGGGGACGTTTTGCATCCGCCACCCCCGGCCCTCGTAAGGGACAGAGAAGAAGAATGAACCGGACATCCGCGTCCTCCGCGCCATCCGGCGACGTCGAGGAGACGGGGGCGGGCGAGACCGCCGCGTCGTCGCTCTCCCACGGCCTCAAGCAGCGCCATCTGTCGATGATCGCCCTCGGAGGTGTGATCGGCGCGGGGCTGTTCGTCGGCTCCGGCGCCGGAATCGCCGCCGCCGGTCCGTCGATCGTGGTCGCCTATGTGCTGTCCGGGCTGCTGGTGCTGCTCGTGATGCGGATGCTCGGCGAACTCTCGGCGGCCAACCCGGCCTCCGGTTCGTTCTCCGTCCACGCCGAGCGGGCGATCGGGCCCTGGGCCGGGTTCACGGCGGGCTGGATGTTCTGGATCACGCTGTGCGTGGCCCTCGCCGCCGAGGCGATCGGCGCGGCCGGGATCATGGTCCAGTGGTTCCCGGGCACCGAATCCTGGATGTGGGTCGCCCTCTTCATGGCGATCTTCTGCGGCACGAACCTCGCGGCGGTCAGCAACTTCGGCGAGTTCGAGTTCTGGTTCGCCGCGCTGAAGGTCGCCGCGATCGCCATCTTCCTCGCGCTGGGCGTGCTCGCGATCCTCGGCGTCCTGCCGGGCACCGACGCCCCCGGCGGCTCCCATCTCAGCGGTGACGGCGGCTTCCTGCCCAATGGGGTGAACGGCCTGGTCCTCGGCTTGCTGGCGTCCGTCTTCGCCTACGGCGGCCTGGAGACGGTCACCATCGCGGCGGCCGAGTCCGAGAACCCGGTCAAGAGCGTCGCGGTCGCGGTGCGCACCGTGATGTGGCGCATCGCCCTCTTCTACGTCGGCTCGATGCTCATCGTGGTCACGCTCATCCCGTGGAACGACAAGGCCGTGGTCGAGCAGGGCCCGTACGTGGCCGTGCTCAACTACCTCGACATCCCCGCGGCCGGCGACATCATGAACGTGATCGTGCTGATCGCGCTGCTCTCCGCGATGAACGCCAACATCTACGGCGCCTCCCGCATGTCCTACTCCCTGGTCGCCCGCGGCGAAGGCCCGGCCTTCCTGGGCCGGGTCACCAGCGGTGTGCCCCGCCTCACCGTGCTCGCCTCCTCCGTCTTCGGCTTCGTCGCGGTGCTGCTCAGCTACTGGTGGCCGGACACCATCTTCAAGTGGCTGCTCAACATGGTCGGCGCCGCGGTGCTGGTGGTCTGGAGCTTCATCGCCGTCGCCCAGCTGCGGATGCGTGCCCGTTTGCAGCGCGAGGCCCCGGAGAAGCTCGTGGTGAAGATGTGGCTCTTCCCCTATCTGACCTGGGTCGCGCTGGCCGGTACGGCCGGGGTCCTGGTCCTGATGCTCCGCGAGAGCGACACCCGCAGCCAGCTGTACGCCACGGCCGCGCTGGCGATCGCCCTCGCCATCATCGGCTACGTACGACAGCGGACGGCGGCGGCACGAAGCTGATCCTCACCATCCCGCGCACGGAGGCGGGGCGGGTCCTCGGTCGGAGGACCCGCCCCGCCTCCGTCTTTGGGGCCAGGCATCCGATTCCGGCTGGCGGAAAACGCTCTTGCTGCTAGCGTGTACTTGCAAGTCAATTGCAATAACGCGGTCCGAAGGGCTTCGCATGGCCATCTACACACTTCCTGAACTTCCCTACGACTACTCGGAGCTGGCCCCGGTCATCAGCCCCGAGATCATCGAGCTGCACCACGACAAGCACCACGCCGCGTACGTCAAGGGCGCGAACGACACGATGGAGCAGCTCGCGGAGGCGCGGGACAAGGATCAGTGGGGCTCGATCAACGGGCTCGAGAAGAACTTGGCCTTCCATCTGTCCGGCCACATCCTGCACAGCATCTACTGGCACAACATGACCGGCGACGGCGGCGGCGAGCCGCTGGAGAGGGACGGGGTCGGGGAGCTGGCCGACGCCATCGCCGAGCACTTCGGCTCCTTCGCGGGCTTCAAGGCCCAGCTGTCCAAGGCCGCCGCCACCACCCAGGGATCCGGCTGGGGCGTGCTGGCGTACGAGCCGGTCAGCGGGCGGCTGGTGGTCGAGCAGGTCTATGACCACCAGGGGAACGTGGGGCAGGGCTCGGTGCCGATCCTGGTCTTCGACGCCTGGGAGCACGCCTTCTATCTGCAGTACAAGAACCAGAAGGTGGACTTCATCGAGGCCATGTGGAAGGTCGTCAACTGGCAGGATGTGGCCCGCCGTTACACGGCCGCCAAGGAGCGCGCCCACAACCTGCTGCTGGCCCCGTAACCCGGGACGCCCGCCAGACCACCTGCTTGCGTGATCGTCTTCTCACCGAACACCGGGCAGGTCGGGAAAGGGGCCCCCGCGCGGTCGACTCGCGCGGGGGCCCTGCCGTGGGCGTGCTGGACGCGGTCCGGGCCTTCGCGGAGCGGGTCCTTCCGCGCGTCGTCTGAGCCCGGCACACCTCCCGTACGGCAGCCCCCGAGACAGCCCCCGTAGGCAGCCCACCGGCCCCAGCCCCCGGACACGGCTGTGCCCCTGGGCGGCGGCCGGTATACCGCCGCCCAGGGGCACAGGGGAATTCAGCAGAGCGCGCCCTTACGGGGCCGCCGTCTCCTTGGCCGAGGCGTCGGAGGAAGCGGCCGGGGCGACGGCGCGGCCGGCGACCAGGCGGTCCCGGACCAGGGCGAAGGCCACTACGAGCGCGGCCACCAGCGCGGAGAGGATCACCTGCTCGCGCCCGTCCTTGTCGGTGAGCATATAGACCAGGACGAACGAGATCATCGCGATCGTCGCCCAGGTCAGATACGGGAACAGCCACATCCGGACGATCAGCTTGTCGGGGCTCTCGCGCAGGATGATCCCGCGCATCCGCAGCTGGCTGAAGCAGATCACCAGCCAGACGAAGAGCGCGACCGCACCCGAGGAGTTCAGCAGGAAGGTGAAGACCGTGTCCGGCCACTGGTAGTTGAACCAGACCGCGACGAAGCCGAAGACGACCGAGCCGAGGATCGCGGCCGCCGGCACGCCGCGGGAGTTGGTGCGGGCGAAGGCGGCCGGGGCGTCGCCGCGCTGGCCGAGCGAGAAGGCCATGCGGGAGGCCGTGTAGAGCCCGGAGTTCAGACACGAGAGCACGGCGGTCAGCACGATCACGTTCATGATGTCGCCGGCGTGCGGAATGCCGATCGAGTCCAGCGCCGCGACGTAGCTGCCCTTGTCGGCGATGGCCTTGGAGTCCCAGGGCAGCAGCGTGACCACGACGAAGATCGAGCCCAGGTAGAAGACCGCGATACGCCAGATCACGCTGTTGGTGGCCTTGGTGACCGCCCGCCGCGGGTTCTCGGACTCACCGGCCGCGAGGGTGACGATCTCGCTGCCCATGAAGGAGAAGACCACCAGCAGGATGCCGGTGAGGATGGCGCCCGGCCCGTTCGGCAGGAAGCCGCCGTGATCGGTGAGGTGGGACAGGCCCGCGCCCTCGTTGTCCGAATGCGGCAGCACCCCGAACACCGCGAGCCCGCCGATCACGATGAACGCGCCGATCGCCACGACCTTGATCCCGGCGAACCAGAACTCGAACTCACCGTAGGAGCCGACCGAGACCAGGTTGGTCGCGGTGAGCACCACCATGACGATCAGCGCCCAGCCCCACTGCGGGACCGCCGGCCACCAGCCCTCCAGGATCTTGGCGCCGGCGGTGGCCTCGACCGCCAGCACCACGACCCAGAAGAACCAGTAGAGCCAGCCGATGGAGAAACCGGCCCAGCGGCCGAGCGCCCGGTCGGCGTAGGCGGAGAAGGAGCCGGAGGTGGGATTGGCGGCGGACATCTCGCCGAGCATCCGCATGACGAAGACGACCATGAGGCCGACCAGCGCATACGAGACAAGAATGCCGGGGCCGGCCTTCGCGATACCCGCGCTGGAGCCGACGAACAGACCGGCGCCGATCACCCCGCCGATCGCGATCATCGACAGATGGCGGTTCTTGAGCCCCGCCTTGAGGCCGTCGGGCGAGCCCGGGTCGCCGGGAGCCTGCCGCTCCGGCGTGGTCGCAGGTTGTGCGCTCATGTGCTGGATTCCTTTGCTCTCGCGTAACGAGCGACGCCAGTGAATCTCAGGAGGTCCGCCAGTTGAACCTTTGATTCCAGATTGTTACTTGAGGTTTTCATGAGGTTCCTTGGCGCTACAGAGTTTTATGCGGCGCCTACCCGGGGCGGCGGGGGTCACACGGCCATGACACACTCGGAATATGCGCGTGTACCTCGGCTCTGATCATGCCGGTTTCGAATTCAAGAACCACCTCGTGGAGTGGCTCAACGCCGCCGGCCACGAGCCCGTCGACTGTGGCCCGCACGTCTATGACGCGCAGGACGACTACCCGCCGTTCTGCCTGCGTGCCGCGGAGCGGACCGCCGCCGACCCGGAGAGCCTCGGCATCGTCATCGGCGGATCCGGCAATGGTGAGCAGATCGCGGCGAACAAGGTCAAGGGGGTGCGCGCGGCACTTGCCTGGAGCGAGCAGACCGCGGCCCTCGGCCGTGAGCACAACAACGCCAATGTGATCAGCGTCGGCGCCCGGATGCACCCGCAGGAAGAGGCGACCAAGTTCGTCGAGATCTTCCTGAACACCCCGTACTCGGGCGAGGAGCGGCACACCCGCCGTATCGAGATGCTCAGCGCCTACGAGGCCACCGGCGAGCTGCCGCCCATCCCGGCCCACCACCCGCAAGGCGACTGATGCCCGAAGGGCACACGATCCACCGGCTGGCCGCCGACCACCTCGAAACCTTCGGCGGCCGGCCCGTCCGGGCCACCAGCCCACAGGGGAAGTTCGCCGACGGCGCCGGGCTGATCGACGGCCAGCCGCTGCACCACGCCGAGGCCCACGGCAAGCACCTCTTCCTGGACTTCGCGGCCACCGGCTGGGTCCACGTCCACCTCGGGCTCTTCGGTACGTATGCCTTCGGCCCGGCCCCCGCCCCGCCCGCCACCGACACGGTCCGGCTGCGGCTGGCGAACCCCGAGGGCTACGCGGATCTGCGCGGCCCCACCGCCTGTGCGCTGATCACCGACGGGGAGAAGCAGGCGATCCACGACCGGCTGGGCCCCGATCCGCTGCGCCCGGCGGACGACGGCGAGCGGGCCTGGGCCCGGATCTCCCGCAGCCGGGTCAGCGTGGCCGGGCTGCTCATGGACCAGAAGGTGATCTCCGGTGTGGGGAACGTCTACCGCGCCGAGGTGCTCTTCCGGCACGGCATCGACCCCTACCGGCCCGGCCGTGCGCTGACCCGCGCCGAATGGGACGCGATCTGGGCCGACCTGGTGGCGCTGATGCGCGAGGGTGTGCGGAACAACCGGATCGACACGGTCCGCCCCGAGCACACCCCCGAGGCGATGGGCCGCCCGCCGCGCGTGGACGACCACGGCGGTGAGGTCTATGTCTACCGGCGCGCCGGACAGCCCTGCCATGTCTGCGGTGGCGAGATCCGCACCGCCGATCTCGCCGCCCGCAACCTCTTCTGGTGCCCTGACTGTCAGCGGCCGTGAGGCGGCGGCGGTAGGGCAGCGGCTCCGGGGCAGCGGCGGTAAGGCGGTGGCCGTGGCGCTGTGTCCTTGAGGCGGCCGCCGGGCACTCACCCTCAGGGCCGCATCCGCCGCCCCGAAGCCATCAGAAGCCGTGGGGCAACCATGGGGCGACCGGGGAGGCGAAGGCCGCCGCGGCCTCCGTAAGGGCCCCCTGACGGGTCTCCTGGACGCGTCCCGCACCCGCCAGCGCGGTCAGCGAAACCCCGCCGAGATACGCCGCCCCCAGCTCCCGTACGCCCAGCCGGAGGTCGGGGGCGTCCTGGGTCCGCTCGCAGGAGGCGCCCTTGCTGTCGCCGCTCAGCCGCCAGCGCCCCTCGTTCCACGGGCAGAAGGGGTCCGTGACCTCCAGGACGGCATCCACCGGGGTCGCGTACGTCCGCCTCTCGAGCGAGGTCCCCACGTCCACCAGGCGGACGTACAGCGAGTCGCGCAGCCTTACGGCGCACCGCCGGATGTCCGAGACCAGGTGCTGCCACGGATCGTCGACCGGGCGGGAGCCGGTCCGGATCACCGACGTCAGGTCGATTTCGAAGAGAAGGCGCCACAGCGCCGCGTAGGACGCCGGATCAAGTGCCTCCAGATCGCGCAGGACGACCGTGCCCTTGGGTCCGGCCAGATCCCAGTCGGGCTTGACCGCGAAGCGCGCATAGCCGGTGACCTCGCCGCCCGACTCGGCCAGCACACAGCGCAGCGGGGACGCCCCCTCGCGACCGCCGGGCGGGTCCAGCAGCGACAGCCGCTCCCAGCCGGGGCGCCGCTCCAGCATGCCCGGCCGGGCGGACACCCGCCGGGCGTAAACCGCCTCGCACGCCTCGACGGCGGACTCCGGGGGCACCGTGCGCAGCCGCACGTCGTCGGTGCCCTCGGGGACGGTCAGCCGCACCCGGGTGGTGTCGATCTCGGCGTAGGCGTTCTGCGTGGCGGCGCCGTACCCGAACCGTCCGTAGATGTCCGGTTCCGATGCGGTCAGAACGGCCAGCGGCTCATCGCCCGCCGCGCGTATGTCGTCCAACTGCCGCCGCATCATGGACCGCAGCACCCCGCGCCGCCGGTGCGTGGCCTGCACGCTCACCATGGTGACACCGGCCGCGGGAACGATCGCGCCACCGGGAACCGACAGCCGGAAGCTGAACAGCCCGGCCGTGCCGACGATGTCGGCGCCGTCCCACGCGCCGATCGAGCGCTCGCATTCGGTCAACTCCCTCCAGAGCGCGGATTCCTCCGGCGCTTCGGGAACTCCTCCGAATGCGAGTACCAGTTTTCCGTACCAATCATCCCAAACCGATGGGTCGAGCACGCGTAGCTCAGTCCTCATATTCCCATCCCTAGCAGCCGTTTCCCGTACACGCGAACGAATTTCGCTTACTATTGCCCCCTGGCTGGGTGGTTCAACGCGCCACGAATCGACGCGCGTCCGAACGGGTGGGTAGGGTCCCGATGCAATGACTGGCGGCGTGGACACTCCGTGGGCCCGGATGCGCAGAGCTCTGCACCGGGCTCGCACAGGCGTGCGCAAAGCCGGAGTGGACTATTTCCGCGGCGAGGGCTCCGACCGACTCGCCCTGACGGCACTGCTCCTCGGCATCCCCACCATCGCCGGAGGCACCATCGCCCAGCCCGACTGGTGCTCCCCGTCCGCCCTCGTCCTGCCCATCGTCGCGGGCGGGCTGCTGCTGCGCCCCGCCAGCCTGCTCGCCCTCTACGCGGCGGCCGCCACGGCCCTGATCGTGGAGTCCGCCGTGCTCGGCCCGTACACCGAGGAGGACGCCTCCTCCCGGGTCACCCCCGGCACCATCCTGGTCGTCGCTGCCGTCGGCTTCTTCGGCCTGCTGATCGCCCAGTTCCGCAGCCGCGTCGGGGTGCCCTGGCGGCGCGGCGGCACCATGCTCTTCGACCTGCGCGAGCGCATCCGCGTCCAGAGCAAGCTGCCCAGTCTGCCGCGCGGCTGGCACCGCGAGATGGCGCTGCGCCCGGCCGGCGGACAGTCCTTCTCCGGTGACTTCGTCGTCGCCGCCCGCACCGGCGGCGGCCGCACCCTCGAGGTCGTCCTCACCGATGTCTCCGGCAAGGGCATGGACGCCGCCTCGCGCGCCCTGCTGCTCTCCGGCGCCTTCGGCGGTCTCCTCGGCTCCCTGCCCCCGCACGGCTTCCTCCCGGCCGCCAACGGCTATCTCCTGCGCCAGGACTGGGACGAGGGCTTCGCGACCTCCATCCATCTCGTCCTCGACCTCGACAGCGGCGACTTCGAGCTCTTCTCCGCCGGGCATCTGCCCGCGCTCCAGCTGAGCGCGGGCACCGGCAAGTGGGAGGAGAAGTCCGCCGACGGCCCGCTGCTGGGCGTCTACGACGGCGCCCAGTTCGACCCCACCAAGGGCACATTGCGCCCCGGCGACGTCCTGATGCTCTTCACCGACGGCCTCGTCGAGACCGCCGACCGGGATATCAGCGAAGGCATCGACCACCTTACGGGCGAGGCGGACCGCTACGTGGGCTCCGGCTTCCACGGCGCGGCCTGGCATCTGATCGAGACGGTCGCGAAGGACGTCAACGACGACCGGGCCCTCCTGCTGATCTGCCGCCAGTAGCCGCACCTTTCCCGCTGACTGTCCGGTGGCGCCTTACGGCGGGGGTTAACCCCACCCCGGATACGCCGGTCGCCGTCATGGCTGCCAAGGGGCCGCGATCCGTACGTTCGAGGGGAATCGGGCGAACTCCTCGGAAGGGTCACCACCATGCGGCTGCGCAAGCGGCGAGAGACGGCGGCACCGGCGCCGCACCACGACGCCCATGCCATTGAACTCCACGGCATCCAGCGTCGCTACGGCCGTGGCCGCACCGCCGTCCACGCCCTGCGCGGCATCGACCTCGCCCTTCCGCGCGGCAGCTTCACCGCCGTCATGGGCCCCTCGGGCTGCGGCAAGTCGACGTTCCTGCAGTGCGCCGCCGGGCTCGACCGGCCGACCGCAGGGTCCGTGCGGCTCGGTGGCACCGAAATCACCGGAATGAGTGAGAACAAGCTCACCGCGCTGCGCCGCGCCCGCCTCGGGTTCGTCTTCCAGTCCTTCAACCTTCTCCCTTCCTTGACCGTCGAGCAGAACGTGCTGCTCCCGATGCGGCTCGCGGGCACCCGCCCCGACCGCCGCCGGGCCCGTGAGGTGCTCGCCCAGGTCGGGCTGGGGGAGCAGGCCAGGCGACGGCCCGGTGAGCTCTCCGGCGGTCAGCAGCAGCGCGTGGCCATCGCCCGCGCCCTCGTCACCCGCCCCGATGTCGTCTTCGCCGACGAGCCGACCGGCGCCCTGGACACCAACACCGCCGCCGAGGTGCTCACCCTCCTGCGGCAGGCCGTGGACACGCTGGGCGCGACCGTCGTGATGGTCACGCACGACCCGGTCGCCGCGAGCTACGCCGACCGCGTGCTCTTCCTCGCCGACGGCGCGATCGTCGACCGGCTCCTCCGCGCCCCCGCCCACGAGATCGCCGAGCGGATGACCGGCCTCACCGCCCGCACTCCGGCCCCCACCGCGGCCTGGGTCGCGGAGGGGGTCCGGTGAGGCCGCTCAGCAACGGACTGGCCCGCGCCGCCGTCCGTTTCAAGCCGTCCGCCTTCGCGGGCACCTTCATCGCCCTGGCCGTGGCCGCGGCGATCGTGTCCGCGTGCGGCATCCTGCTGGAGACCGGGATCCGGGCCTCCGTACCGCCGCAGCGCTATGCGGGCGCCCCGGTCGTGATCGCCGCCGACCAGCGGGTGCACTACGTCATCGGCCACGGCGACGGCCGCTCGGACGAATCCGAGCAGGTCCCCGACCGCGCCCGGCTCGACGCCTCCCTGGTGGCCACCGCCGCCCGCGCTCCCGGGGCCGCGGCCGCGGCCCCGGACGTGACCTTCCCGCTCCGCACCGCCCATGGGTCGCTCACCGGCCATGGCTGGGGCGCGGCGCCCTTCACGGGGGTGGCGCTCGCCTCGGGCGCGGCGCCCCGCGACGGCGAGGCGGTCCTCAGTCCCGGGGCCGCCCGTGCGACGGGCACCGGTGTCGGCGGCCGGATCACGGTGACGGCGCCGGATGGCCGCCACACGTTCCGGGTCTCCGGTGTGACCCGTAAGGCGGGCGGCGCCGACGGCGACGGCCTTACGGCGTGGTTCACCGACCACCGGGCCCGGGCGCTGAGCGGCCACCCCACCACTGTGGACGCCGTCCTCGTCCGCCCCCGCCCCGGCACCACCCCCGACCGGCTGGCCGCCCATCTGGAGCGGGCCGTGAAGGGCGGGGCGCACTCCCCGCGCGTGCACACCGGCGGCGGCCGCGGTGCTATCGAGGAGCCCGCGCTCGCGAATGCCAGGGAGACGCTCATGGGGCTCGGCGGCTCCTTCGGCGGCATCGCCACCGCCGTCGCCGTCTTCACCACCGCGGGCACCGTCGCCCTCTCCGTCGGCCAGCGCGGCCGCGAGGTGGCCCTGCTGCGGGCGATCGGCGCCACCCCGCGCCAGATCCGCCGCTCCGTCGCGGCCGAGGCGCTGCTGGTCGCCCCGCTCGCGGGCGCGGCCGGTCTGCCGGCCGGGTACGGGCTCGCCCACTGGTGGTTCGGACAGCTCAAGGAGAAGGGCGCCATCCCGGGGCCCGTGGAGCTCTCCGTCTCCTGGATCCCGCTGGTCACCGCCGTCGGCGCCGGCCTCCTCACCTCGCTCCTCGCGGGCCTGATGGCCGCCCGCCGCCCGGCGCGGATCCCGCCGGGGCGGGCGCTGGGCGAGGCGGCCGTCGAACGGCTGCGGCCCGGTGTCATCCGTACGGTCCTCGGCGTCGCGGCCCTCGTCGGCGGCATCGTCATGACCGGCGTCGCCGCCTCAGCCTCCGGCGACGACGCGGCCAACGCCGCCCTCGGGGTCGTGATGCTGTTCATGCTCGCCGTGGCCCTGCTCGGCCCGGTCATCGCCCGGCTGTGCGCGTGGCTGATCGGTCTGCCGCTGCGCGCCGGACCGGTGTCGGCCCATCTGGCCTCGGCCAACAGCCGGGCCAACGCCCGCCGCCTGGCCTCGGCGATCACCCCGATCGTGCTGGCCATGGCCTTCTCCTCGACGCTCGTGTTCATGCACACCAGTGAGGACCACGCGGGCGACCGCCAGCGGCGGGCGGGCATCGTCGCCGACCAGGTGATCTCCGCCCCCGACGGGCTCCCCTCCGGTACCGCGGCCCGCGCCGGCTCGGTACGGGGCGTGGCCGCGTCGGTGGGGCTGCTGCGCACCGGGGTGCTGGTCCCGGTGGGCTCGGGCGACGGCCGCTGGCTGCGGACCGCGTCGACGCAGGGCGTCTCGGGGAGCGGGCGCGACCTGGCGGCCGTACAGGACCTGGACGTCCGTAAGGGGCGCCTGGACGCCCTGGGGCCGGGCCGGGTGGCGGTCGACGCGCTCCTGGCGAAGGCGGCTCACGCCCGGATCGGCCAGCGGCTCGCCCTCCACCTTCCGGACGGTACGCGGATCTCGCCCACCGTGGTCGCGATCTACGGGCGCGGGCTGGGGATCGCCGAGCTCACGCTGCCCCGTACGGCGCTGGCCGGCCATGTGACGTCGTCGTTCGACAGCGATGTGCTGGTGCGGGACGCCGAAGGGGCCGACCGTAAGGCCGTCGCGGCGGCGCTCGGCCGGCTCGGTGAGCAGGTCACCGACCGGGACGGCTACGCGGCGGCCCAGGACCAGGACCGGAAGCTGAACGCATGGGCCAACACCGTCATGGCGGCCGTCCTCGGCGGCTTCGCCGCCGTCGCCGCCGTCAACACCCTGGTGATGACGGTGCTGGACCGCCGCCGCGAACTGGGCACCCTGCGGCTGATCGGCACCACCCGGCGGCAGGTGCTCGGTATGGTGCGCTGGGAGGCGCTGCTGGTGGCCACGGCGGGCATCGCCCTGGGCACGGCGATCGCCCTGGCCACGCTGGTGCCGATGATGCGCGGCCTGACCGGCGAGGACCCGTACGTGCCGCCGCTCACCTACGCGGGCTTCGCGGGCGCCGCCGTGGCGCTCGGCCTCGCGGCGACGGCGCTCCCGGCCCGCGCGGCGCTGCGTCGCACCACGCCGAAGCCGTGAACGGGCTGGACCGCGGCCGAAACCGTGAATGGGTGGACCGCGGCCGAAGCCGTGAAAGGGCTGGACCGTGGGGTCCGCGGTCCAGCCCTTTCACGTCGTGGCCGTCGGCGCGCTAGGCCGCCGTCGTCGTACGGCTGCGGGCCTGTTCGGCGGGATCCTTACGGAAGGCCCAGGCCATCTTCGGCTCCATGGCGAAGCGGAAGACGCGCTGGACAGGAGGCGTGCACAGCACGGTGACCACGGAGGCGGCGATGACCGTGACCGCGATCTCCCCCAGCGGCTTGTGCAGCCACTCGTGGTTGTCGAACCAGCCCCAGAAGCGGGAGCCCTTGGCGAGGAAGCCGTGCAGCAGGTAGCCGTACAGCGTCCCGGCGCCCAGCACCGTGAACCACATGTGCCGCCGCGGCACCCAGGCGAAGAAGCAGCTCACCAGCACGACCGAGCAGCCGAAGAGGGCGAGTGTCATCACCGGGCCGGTCCACGGCGGCGCGCCCAGCTCCTGGACGCTGTCGCGGTGGTAGAACCACGCCGAGTTCATCCGCGGCGCCGCCCAGTAGGCGAAGACGAGGGCGCACGCGAAGATCGGCACGGACGCGATCCGCACGGAGCGGCGGCGGATCATCTGGAAGTGCTCGGGCCTCATGCACAGGCCGAGGACGAAGAACGGCAGGAATTGCAGCACCCGCTGCATGTCCAGGTCGTCGCCGATGTCGGGCGAGACCGCCGCGAGCGTGGCGATCGCGAGCGAGAGCGGGATTGGCCAGCGCACCAGCTTCCAGAGCGGAGTGGTCAGCCGCCATACGAACAGCGCGATCAGGAACCAGGTGAGGTACCAGGGGTCGAGCAGGCTGAAGTCGTACGTCGGGTCGTCGTCCGCCCAGCGCTTGAACAGCGTGTACGCGACCTCGAAGAGCACGTAGGGCACCGCTACGCCGGTGACCAGCCGCTTGAGCCGGTCCGGCCGCATGTCGAAGCTGCGCGAGAAGTAGCCGGAGATCAGGATGAAGGCCGGCATGTGGAAGGTGTACACGACCATGTACAGCGCTTCCGCGGTGCGGCTGGAGTCGGTCAGCGGCTCCCAGGAGTGGGCCATCGCGACCAGCACGATCGCGAGATACTTCGCGTTGTCGAAGAACGCGTCCCGCTGTTTGGGCTTCTGTCCGGCGGGGGCGCTGGGGGCGCTGGGGGCGGGCGGAGTGGACGGCTGCTGCCCTGGTTCTTCGGCCCGCGGCGTAGGGGGAGTGGGCGCCGCCTCCTGGGGGAGGGGGGTCCGCTGATAACCGTGCGGGCGCAGGGAGTTGGTCACAGGCCCTCCCACCAGGAACTGGGGGAGACCACCCGGGACCTCACTGCGCGTGGGGGAGTCATGGCAGCGTGAAACATCTAAGGCACGATAGCGCTCAAACCTGTATTGCGTAAAACCTCGTTCTGTTTGCTTTCCGTTCATGGCCCTCGCGTCGCGACTGATAGCCGACCTCGGGAAGTCGGCGGGGAGTCGACAAAGCGATGCGATCATTCGATATCTCGACCAAGGCCGTCCGTTCTGCCCGCTTTCATCCCTCTTAATTGGGGCATATGCCCCGCAGGAGGCTCTGGCGGAATGTCTGATTCATTGATGTTTTGTCACCCTGTCGAGTGATCGCCGGGCGAATTCCGAATTCCCGCCCGAGATCATCCGGGACGGTCGGAATTAATCGGCCGGGCGCCGCGCGGAGTTGTGGGCAGCATCACCCGGGGCCCTTTGAATGAGCGCTTACCCGGATGGGTAGCGGAGGGGCGGGTGGCGTGTGCACAGGTGACCGTATATCGCTCCATCCCGCTGCTCAGCGGCGTGAGTTGATGGCACGATGGTGGCTGCGGGGGTGTGCGGGGTCGCGTGCTTCCGGGGCCTGTGAGACGTGTGCGACTGAGGGTGGGATGTTGTGGCCATTTCCCTGTCATTGGTGCTGCTGGTGGGCATCATCCTGGTGATAATGATCCGGAATGGCCGGGTCAAGTGGGGCCCTGCCCTCGTCGCGATCCTCTTCGGCTTCCTGCTCGCCTCGTCCAACGTCGCACCGGACATCCAGGAGTTCCTCAACTCGGCCGCCGAGGCGATTGCCGACATCAACCCCTGACGCCGCCCTGGCCCAACCCCTGAGGCATCCGCGCCCCGCGTCACGGGGGCGGATGGCCGGGCGGGCGTGCGTGTGCGCATAAGCAAACGGCCCGGCTCCGGGGAGTTCCCCGGGCCGGGCCGAAAGCAGTGGAGCGGGCGACGGGAATCGAACCCGCGTAGCCAGTTTGGAAGACTGGGGCTCTACCATTGAGCTACGCCCGCACACGCCACGTACGCGGATGCACCGGTCGCCCGGACACCTCCGCCCAGGCATGATCACCCGGATCGCGGCACGAGATGCATCGTAGCGGTTCTCCACCGTTCCCCGCACACCCTTGCCCACCAGTCGAATAACCGGCAGCCGGGGGGTCCGCGGGCATGTACCCTACGTGTCGCACCGACGGGGTGTGGCGCAGCTTGGTAGCGCGTCCGCTTTGGGAGCGGAAGGTCGTCGGTTCGAATCCGGCCACCCCGACCATCCACAGGCGTCAAGATCGCGTTGTGGGGCTCGTCATGCTTGCGGTTACTATGCAAGCTGCGTGTCTGTGTCTTTTTTAACCGGACGCGAATCCGCTGCGACGCGACAGCGCACCGCAGCTGAACATCACACGTCAGCCCCCAAGGAGACCGAACCGTGAAGAGCGCCGTGGAGAACCTGAACCCGACCCGGGTTCGGCTCACTGTCGAGGTGCCCTTCGAGGAGCTCAAGCCCAGCCTCGACGCGGCGTACAAGAAGATCAACCAGCAGGTCACGGTGCCTGGGTTCCGTAAGGGCAAGATCCCGGCCCGCATCATCGACCAGCGGTTCGGTCGTGGCGCCGTGCTGGAAGAGGCCGTCAACGAGGCGCTCCCGAAGTTCTACACCGACGCGGTCAACGAGGGTGAGCTGAACCCGCTCGGCCAGCCCGAGGTGGACATCACCGAGCTCAAGGACAACGAGCTCCTGACCTTCACCGCCGAGGTCGACATCCGCCCGACGATCGAGATCCCGGACTACTCCGGTATCGAGGTCACCGTCGACGCCGTCGAGGTCTCGGACGAGGACCTCGACAAGTCCGTCGAGCAGCTGCGCGAGCGGTTCGCCACCACCAGCCCGGTGGAGCGCGCCGCCGCCGAGGGCGACATCGTCGTGATCGACCTGGAGGCCAAGGTCGACGGCGAGGTCCTGGAGGACGGTGTCGCCACCGGCGTCACCTACACCATCGGCTCGGGCGAGCTGCTGGACGGCATCGACGAGGCCGTGACCGGCCTGGAGGCGGGTGGCGAGGCCACCTTCACCTCCGAGCTCAAGGGCGGCTCCGCCCAGGGCAAGGAGGCCGAGGTCTCGGTCAAGGTCTCCGAGGTCAAGGCCCGTGAGCTGCCGGAGCTCGACGACGACTTCGCCCAGCTGGCCAGCGAGTTCGACACCCTCGAGGAGCTGCGCGCGGACAGCCGTAAGCGCCTGGAGCGGTCGAAGAAGTTCGAGCAGGCCACCCAGGCCCAGGAGAAGGTGCTGGACGCCCTGCTGGAGCTGGTCGAGGTGCCGATCCCCGAGAAGCTCCTCGAGGAAGAGATCAACACCCGTAAGCACAACCTCGAGCACCACCAGCTCGGGCAGATGGGCCTGAACCTCGAGTCGTACCTGCAGATGCAGGACAAGACCGCCGAGGAGTTCGACGCCGAGCTCAAGGAGCAGGCCGAGAAGGGCATCCGGACCCAGTTCGTCCTCGACGAGCTGGTCAACAAGGAGCAGCTGTCCGTCGGTCAGGAGGAGCTCACCGAGCACCTCATGCGCCGTGCGCAGTCCTCCGGCATGAGCCCCGACCAGTTCGCCCAGGCCGTCGTCGAGGGCGGCCAGGTGCCGATGCTCGTCGGCGAGGTCGCCCGCGGCAAGGCGCTGGCCGTGGTGGTCGAGGCCGCCAAGGTCGTCGACGACAAGGGCGAGACCGTCGACCTGGACGACGAGGAGGACGAGACCGGCGAGACGGTCGAGGCCACCTCCGAGGCCGTCGAGGCGCCCGCAGAGGCCGAGGCCGCGACCGAGGCCGCCGAGGAGCCCGCGGAGTCCCAGGAGAAGCAGGACAAGGCCGAGAGCTGATCCCGGTCCGCTCCACAGCCCGTAACGAACGGGCCCGAACGTCTGCACGCGTCCGGGCCCGTTCGTGTTCCGCGATGCCGGTCCGGTGCCGGAACATGCGCTCAGAGCGAACAGTTCCTGATGCGGGATGGCGCCCGCCGACCAGCGCGTTAGGGTCCGTAGATACGAGGGCGGGGGAGTCTCGCAAGCCCGCCGGGGCCGCACCGGCGGCCACACTCCCGCACCCCAGAAGAAGACGCTGAGACGGCCAGTCAGCCGTCAGAGACGAGCAGGTGGATACGTGACGAATACGATGCCTTCCGCCGCCGGCGAGCCGACCGTCGGTGGCCTCGGCGACCAGGTCTACAACCGGCTGCTCGGCGAGCGGATCATCTTCCTCGGCCAGCCGGTCGACGACGACATCGCCAACAAGATCACGGCTCAGCTGCTCCTGCTCGCCGCCGATCCGGACAAGGACATTTACCTCTACATCAACTCTCCGGGCGGCTCGATCTCGGCCGGCATGGCGATCTACGACACCATGCAGTACATCCAGAACGACGTGGTCACCATCGCCATGGGCCTCGCCGCCTCGATGGGCCAGTTCCTGCTGAGCGCGGGCACCCCGGGCAAGCGTTTCGCGCTGCCCAATGCCGAGATCCTGATCCACCAGCCCTCCGCGGGTCTGGCGGGTTCCGCCTCGGACATCAAGATTCACGCCGAGCGGCTGCTGCACACCAAGAAGCGCATGGCCGAGCTGACCTCCTTCCACACCGGTCAGACGGTTGAGCAGATCGTCCGTGACTCCGACCGCGACCGCTGGTTCTCCGCCCAGGAGGCCAAGGCGTACGGCCTGGTCGACGACGTCATGACGTCCGCCTCCAGCGTTCCGGGCGGGGGCGGCACCGGGGCCTGAGTCCCGCCGTCCCGTAGCCGACCTCCAGCCCCCAGATCGCCACAGGATGGTGAAGACCCAGATGAGCAACTTCCCCGGCAGCGGCCTGTACACCGGCCCGATGGCCGAATCCCGCTATGTCGTTCCGCGTTTCGTCGAGCGCACCTCCCAGGGCATCCGCGAGTACGACCCGTACGCGAAGCTCTTCGAGGAGCGCGTGATCTTCCTGGGCGTCCAGATCGACGACGCCTCGGCCAACGACGTCATGGCGCAGCTGCTGTGCCTGGAGTCGATGGACCCGGACCGTGACATTTCGGTCTACATCAACTCTCCCGGCGGCTCGTTCACCGCGCTGACCGCCATTTACGACACGATGCAGTTCGTCAAGCCCGACATCCAGACGGTCTGCATGGGCCAGGCGGCGTCCGCCGCGGCCGTGCTGCTCGCCGCCGGTACGCCGGGCAAGCGGATGGCCCTGCCCAATGCCCGCATCCTGATCCACCAGCCGTACAGTGAGACCGGGCGTGGTCAGGTCTCCGACCTGGAGATCGCGGCCAACGAGATCCTGCGGATGCGCTCGCAACTCGAGGAGATGCTGGCCAAGCACTCCACCACGCCCATCGAGAAGATCCGCGACGATATCGAGCGGGACAAGATCCTCACGGCCGAGGAGTCCCTGTCGTACGGTCTTGTCGACCAGATCGTTTCCACCCGCAAGACGTCGGTCGGTCTCGGCTGAATCTTCGGTGGCGACACCTCCCTTGGACCGAGTAGGTCCAAGGGGGGCCCGAACCGGGGGCCCGGCAAGGTACCGTCGTAGAGGGCTGGGGGCCCCGGCCCACGGGAAAAGAAGCAGAAAGCGCAGCGCAAGCACCCGGTTCCGCGCAGCGAAGCGGATCCAAGGCGAAGGGGAAGCACCTCGTGGCACGCATCGGTGACGGCGGCGACCTGCTCAAGTGCTCGTTCTGCGGGAAGAGCCAGAAGCAGGTGAAGAAGCTCATCGCGGGCCCGGGTGTGTACATCTGCGATGAATGCATCGATCTCTGCAACGAGATCATCGAGGAGGAGCTCGCCGAGACCTCCGAAGTGCGCTGGGAGGAACTCCCCAAGCCGCGCGAGATCTATGAATTCCTCGAGGGCTATGTGGTCGGCCAGGAGGCCGCCAAGAAGGCCCTCTCGGTCGCCGTCTACAACCACTACAAGCGGGTCCAGGCGGGCGAGAACGGCGGCCACAGCCGGGACGACGGCATCGAGTTGGCGAAGTCCAACATTCTGCTGCTCGGCCCCACCGGCTCCGGCAAGACGCTGCTCGCGCAGACCCTCGCCCGGATGCTCAACGTCCCGTTCGCCATCGCAGACGCCACCGCGCTCACCGAGGCGGGCTACGTCGGCGAGGACGTGGAGAACATCCTCCTCAAGCTGATCCAGGCCGCCGACTACGACGTCAAGAAGGCCGAGACGGGCATCATCTACATCGACGAGATCGACAAGGTGGCCCGCAAGAGCGAGAACCCCTCGATCACCCGCGATGTGTCCGGCGAGGGCGTTCAGCAGGCGCTGCTGAAGATCCTGGAAGGGACCACGGCGTCGGTGCCGCCGCAGGGCGGCCGGAAACACCCGCACCAGGAGTTCATCCAGATCGACACCACGAATGTGCTGTTCATCGTGGGCGGTGCCTTCGCCGGTCTGGAGAAGATCATCGAGTCGCGAGCGGGTGCCAAGGGCATCGGGTTCGGCGCCACGATCCGCTCCAAGCGCGAGATCGAGGCGAGCGACCAGTTCCAGGAGGTCATGCCCGAGGACCTGGTGAAGTTCGGAATGATCCCGGAATTCATCGGCCGTCTCCCGGTCATCACCTCCGTCCACAACCTCGACCGCGAGGCGCTGCTGCAGATCCTCGTCGAGCCGCGGAACGCTCTGGTGAAGCAGTACCAGCGGCTGTTCGAACTCGACGGCGTGGAGCTGGACTTCGACCGCCCGGCCCTGGAGGCCATCGCCGACCAGGCGATCCTGCGCGGCACCGGGGCCCGGGGCCTGCGCGCCATCATCGAGGAAGTGCTGATGTCGGCGATGTACGAGGTGCCGTCCCGCAAGGACGTGGCCCGCGTCGTCATCACCGAGGACGTCGTGCACTCCAATGTGAATCCCACGCTGGTGCCCCGCACCCGGGGCACTGAGCCGGGCGAGCGGCACGAGAAGAGCGCGTAGGCGCCCCGCGCGCGTAGCCGCCCCGCAGAGAGCATGCGAAGAGGGCCCCGGTCTCCCGGGGCCCTCTTCGTGTCGTACGCGCCCTGTGGGCGTCTTGCGGGCGGTTCAGGCGCGCTTGCGGGTGTCCTGGTAGATGCCCGCGGTCACCTTGGCGAATGACTCCATGTCGGCGTCCGACGCCGAGGTGTTCTCCGCGTTGACGTCGAGCACCATCGCCGCGTCCGTCTCCTCCGCCCAGACACAGGCCGGGGCGTAGATCCGGTCGTAGAGCTTGACCACCTCGCACTCCACCGAGGGGCCGTCAGCGCCCTCCGGCTGGAACCGCTTGCGCTTCTCCTCCACCGTGGGGGAGCCGTCGCCGCCCGCGAAGCCCTTGAACATCTCGTCCCGGACCGCCTCCGGGTCCCTGATCTCGCCGTACATCCCGGAGAAGGCGAGTCCCGAGTTGTCGTCGTCCGACCGCTTGTACTGGGCCAGGACCGAGGTCGCGCCCTCGGGCATGCTGCCCTGCACGCTGGTGCCCTCGTTGTCGAGGTCGTCCGTGCCCTTGTCCAGCGTGTAGGTGCCGTCGTCGAGCGTCTTGGGGGTGACCAGCTTCATCGCCTTCGGGCCGTCGTCGCCGCCGGACAGCACCACGGCGCCGGTGACGATCGCGCCCACCACCACGAGCCCGGCCACCGTCACCGCGATGATCTTGGTGCGGTTGCCGCCCCCGCCGGCCGCGGGCGGCGCGGGGTAGGGCGGCTGGCCGTAGGGACCCGCCTGCTGCTGCGGATAGCCGTAACCCTGCGGGGGCTGCGCTTGCGGATAGCCGTAACCCTGCGGCTGCGCGTACGGGTTGGGCTCCGCGGGCTGCTGCTGCCCTGCGCCGTACGGATTGGGCTGAGCGCCCCCGTACGGGCTGGGTCCGCCGCCGTAGGGCCCCGGTGGTGGTGGCTGGTTGTGGCTCATGGCTGTGGGGGTCCCCCTCCGGATCGGCTGTCGCCTGTGAACTGGGCGGCCCGCTCGGCTACTTGATCTCCACGCGCGCGTCGTTGCGGACCTTCGCGGTGACCTCACCGGCCTCGTCGAGCGACATGCCGTTGCCGGAGAGCGCCGCGGCCGCGTCGGAGACGACCACATAGCCCACCGTGCTGTTGTCACCCCACATGCAGATCGGGATCGTGAACCCCTTGCTGGGTATGCCGCTGGAGCTCGAGCCCTCGCCCGGGGTGAACTTGGTGTTCTGGCACTTCATCACGGCGTTCTCGAAGCCGCTGGGCGTCACCGTCTCCGGGCTGCCCACGAGCTCGGCCTTCATCCCGCTGCTGGTCGAGGAGTCCTTCTCGGCCTCCTGGGCGATCTTCGCGAAGGCGCCGTCGACGACCGACTCCGGGTCCTTCACCTCGCCCCAGACCCCGTTGAGCTGGAGCTTCTTCACGCTCATGCCCTCGCCGGACTTGTACTCCGCGCTCACCGGCTCGGGGTTGCTGACGCCGAACTTCTCGAAGTCGTCCGCGTCCGAGGAGGTGAGCCCGCCGCCGGAGCCGGAGGACTCCTTGGTGTAGTCGCCGGCCACCGTCTGGGGGGTGGTGAGCTTGTACCGCTTGCCGTCGTCGGCGACCTTACCGCCGCCACCGCCGCCGTTGTCGTCCCCGCCCTGGAGCACCAGGACGCCGCCGACGATCGCGGCCACCACGACCACCGCGCCGATCCCGATGGCCAGGCCCTTCTTCTTGCCGCCGCCCTGCCCCGGCCCCGGCTGGTACGGGCCCGGCATGCCCGGCTGGCCGTACGGCTGCTGCTGGCCGTACGGGTTCGGGGGCTGCCCGTAGGGGCCCGGCTGCCCCTGCGGCTGCCCGGGGTAGCCGTAGCCCGGCTGCGGCGGCTGCGGCGGCTGTCCGTAGGGACCCGGCTGCTGCGGGTAGCCGTAGCCGGGCTGTCCGGCCGCACCACCCTGTCCGTAGGGACCCGGCTGTTGGGGCTGCTGGCCATAGGGGCCCGGCTGGTTGTAGCTCATCTGTATCCCTCGTTGGTGAAACCGCTGTTGTGTTGCTGTTCGCCGGCCGCGGGCTAGCCGTCGATCTCGACGCGCGCGTCCTTGCGCACCTTGGCCGTGAGGCCGGCGGCGTCCTCGAGGGACATACCACCGCCGAGTACCGCGGCTGCCGGGTCCGCCATGACTGTGACGCCCAGGGTGTCCTTGTCGCCCCAGACGCACGCGGGGGCCTCCATGGATCCCTGATCCGAGGTGAACTTCATGGACTGGCACTTCAGGACGTCCCCGTCGAAGCCGTCCGGGGAGAACGTCTGGGGGCTGCCTTTGGCCTGCGCCGTGCCGTTGTCCTGCAGCGTCTTGACGATGACCGCCAGTGCGAGGTCCGCGCCCCGCGCCGGGTCGGTCACATCGCCCCAGACGCCGGTGAACTTCAGCATCTCCTTACCGGAGGTCTGATAGTCGGCCGCCACCAGATGCGGGTCCTTGACGACCGGCACCTGCTGGAGGTCCTTCCGGCCCGCCGCGGACAGATCGCTGTCGTCCGTGCCCGAGCCCTGGCGCTCGTAGTCCGCGGCCACGGTCTTGGGCGTGGTCAGCTTGTACGGGCCGCCGCTGCCGCCGCCGAACAGCATGAACGCCCCCACTCCCAGCGCCCCCGCGACCACCACCGCGCCGACCACGAGACCCACCGTGCGGCCCTTACCGCGGCCACCGGCCGCCGGCCCCTGGGGCGGCGGCGCCTGGGGCCCGCCGTAGTAGCCCGGGCCCGGCTGGGGCACGGGGCCCTGCTGGGGCGGCTGCGGCGGCTGACCGTAAGGGTTCGCGGGCTGAGGATGGCCATAGCCGCCGCCGGACCCGCCGTACGGAGTCGGCTGCCCGTAGCCGCCCTGCTGGGGCTGCTGTGGATAGCCATAGCCCGGCTGCGCATACGGATTGGGCACGGGAGGCTGACCGGCGCCGTACGGCCCTGGCTGGCCCCCATAGGGGCCGGGCTGCGGCGGCGGCTGCTGATGGCTCATGTGCCTCTCCTTATGCGCATGACAGTTCCAAACATCCTTCCCGACGCCTCAGGGCGCCTTGGCCCCGGGGCCACAACGGGTTCGTAACGGAAGGCCGCGGCCCTTTAGACTGCGGTGGTGACCGAGAACTCTTCGCAGCGCCCCACGAGCGGGCCGAACAGCCACCCCGAACTGCCGACCCAGTACGCGCCGGCCGATGTAGAGGGGCCGCTGTACGAGCGCTGGGTAGAGCGCGGTTACTTCGAGGCGGACGCGAAGAGCGACAAAGAGCCCTACACCATCGTCATCCCGCCCCCCAATGTGACCGGCTCGCTCCACCTCGGCCATGCCTTCGAGCACACGATCATCGATGCGCTCACCCGGCGCAAGCGAATGCAGGGCTTTGAGACGCTCTGGCAGCCCGGTATGGACCACGCCGGTATCGCCACGCAGAACGTCGTCGAGCGCGAGCTGGCCAAGGAGGGCGTCTCCCGCCACGACCTGGGCCGCGAGGCGTTCGTCGAGCGCGTCTGGCAGTGGAAGGGCGAGTCCGGCGGGCAGATCTCCGGCCAGATGCGGCGCCTGGGCGACGGCGTCGCCTGGAACCGCGAGCGCTTCACCATGGACGAGGGGCTCTCCAAGGCCGTCCAGACGATCTTCAAGCGGCTCTACGAGGACGAGCTGATCTACCGCGCCGAGCGCATCATCAACTGGTGCCCGCGCTGCCTTACGGCCATCTCGGACATCGAGGTGGAGTACGACGACGATGACGGCGAGCTCGTCTCGATCCGATACGGCGAGGGCGATGCCGCCATTGTCGTCGCGACGACCCGCGCCGAGACGATGCTGGGCGACACCGCGGTCGCGGTCCACCCCGACGACGAGCGCTACCGCCATCTGATCGGCACCGAGATCGAACTGCCGCTCACCGGCCGCCGGATCCCGATCGTCGCCGACGAGCATGTCGACCCCGAGTTCGGCACCGGCGCGGTCAAGGTCACCCCGGCCCATGACCCGAACGACTTCGAGATCGGGCAGCGGCACGGCCTGCCGAACCTGACCGTCATGGACGAGCACGCGGTCATCACCGCCCATGGCCCCTTCCAGGGCCTGGACCGGCTGGAGGCGCGCAGCGCCGTCGTCGGCGCGCTGCGCGCCGAGGGCCGGATCGTCGCCGAGAAGCGCCCGTACACCCACTCCGTGGGCCACTGCTCGCGCTGTAAGACGACCATCGAGCCGCGGCTGTCCATGCAGTGGTGGGTCAAGGTCGGCCCGCTGGCCAAGGCCGCGGGCGACGCGGTCCGCGACGGCCGGGTGAAGATCCACCCTCAGGACATGTCGAAGCGCTACTTCGACTGGGTCGACAACCTCCACGACTGGTGCATCTCGCGCCAGCTGTGGTGGGGCCACCGGATCCCGGTCTGGTACGGGCCGAACGGCGAGGTCGTCTGCGTCGGACCGAACGAGGAGCCGCCGAGCGGCGAGGGCTGGCACCAGGACAGCGATGTCCTGGACACCTGGTTCTCGTCCGGCCTGTGGCCGTTCTCCACGCTCGGCTGGCCCGAGCAGACCGAGAGCATGGAGAAGTTCTATCCGAACTCGGTTCTGGTCACCGGCTACGACATCCTCTTCTTCTGGGTCGCCCGGATGATGATGTTCGGCCTGTACGCGATGGACGGCACCCCGCCGTTCCACACCATCGCGCTGCACGGCATGGTCCGTGACCAGTTCGGCAAGAAGATGTCCAAGTCCTTTGGCAACGCGGTCAACCCGCTGGACTGGATGGACACTTATGGTTCGGACGCGGTCCGCTTCACCCTGGCCCGGGGTGCCAACCCCGGCGTCGACGTCCCGATCGGCGAGGACTGGGTCCAGGCGTCCCGCAACTTCGCCAACAAGATCTGGAACGCGACCCGCTTCGCGCTGATGAACGGCGCGACGGTCGAGGGTGAACTGCCCACCCCCGAGCGGCTGTCCGCCACCGACCGCTGGATCCTGTCCCGGCTGAACGAGGTCGTCGCCGAGGTCGACGCGTACTACGAGGACTACCAGTTCGCCAAGCTCTCCGACGTCCTCTACCACTTCGCGTGGGACGAGGTCTTCGACTGGTACGTCGAGCTGTCCAAGACCACCTTCGCCAAGGGCGGTGCGGAGGCCGACGCCGCGCGCCGCGTCCTCGGCGAGGTCCTGGACGTCACGCTGAGGCTGCTGCACCCGGTGGTCCCGTTCGTCACCGAGAAGCTGTGGACCTCGCTGACCGGCCAGGAGTCCGTCGTCATCGCGGACTGGCCCGGCGACAGCGGGTTCCGGGACGAGGCGGCCGAGCGGGAGATCGAGAACCTCCAGCAGGTGGTCACCGAGGTCCGCCGGTTCCGCGCGGACCAGGGCCTTCAGCCCGGTCAGCGGGTCCCGGCGCGGCTGGAGCTGTCCGGCACCTCGCTCGCCGCCCACGAGGACGCGATGCGCTCCCTGCTGCGCCTCCAGCCGGCCGGTGAGGACTTCACGGCCACCGCCTCGCTGCCGGTCGCGGGTGCGACCGTGGCGCTGGACCTCTCCGGTGCGATCGACGTCGAGGCCGAGCGCAAGCGGCTGGCCAAGGACCTCGCCGCGGCCGAGAAGGACAAGGCGCAGACGACCGCGAAGCTGTCCAACGAGGGCTTCCTGGCCAAGGCCCCCGACCATGTCGTGGAGAAGATCCGCACCCGGCAGGCGACCGCCGAGGCCGATATCGCGCGGATCACCGCCCAGTTGGCGGCCCTCCCCAAGGGCTGACAAGGGTTGACCGAGAGCCGACCGAAAGCCGGTCGGCACTGATCGCACGAGGCGCCCCCGCCGGATTCCGGCGGGGGCGCTTTGGTGCGTGCGATGTGCCACAGACGCCCGGAGAAGCCACACAAACGCCTCACAGACGCCGCACAGCAAAGCCCCACCGGGAACCAAACACTGCCTTCCGGGAGTTCTCCGGCAGTACGTCCCGGAAGGAGCTCCACCCTCCATGAACAAGCCGCTGCGAAGGGCCTCCATTTTCTCGCTTCTGCTCGTGCTGGCCCTGCTCGCCTGGGCCACCTATGTGCAGCTGGCGAGAGGCGACAGTCTCCGGGACAACTCTCACAACAGCCGTGTGGCCATCTCCCAGTACGCCGGCCCGCTGGGCGACATCCTGGCCGGCGGCAAGCCGATCACCGGCTCGGCCTCCACCGACGGCGACCTGAAGTACAAGCGCACCTACACCGACGGCAAGCTCTGGGCCCCGGTCACCGGCTATGCCTCCCAGTCCTACGGCAGCACTCAGCTGGAGGCCCTGGACCGGCAGGTCCTCGACGGCTCCGACAGCCGGCTGAAGAACCCGCTCGAGGCGGTGACGCGGGAGCGGTCCAAGCCCGGCGATGTGGTCACCACGATCAATCCGGCCGTGCAGAAGGCCGCCTATGAGGGCCTGGGCGACAAGACCGGCGCGGCCGTGGCGCTCGACCCCACGACCGGTGCCGTCCTGGGCCTGGCCAGCACGCCCTCGTACGACCCCGGCAGCTTCGCGGGCTCCTCCACCAAAGACCAGAAGGCGTGGCTCGCACTGCAGAAGGACGACAAGCAGCCGATGCTGAACCGCGCGCTGCGCCAGACGTACCCGCCGGGCTCGACCTTCAAGGTCCTGGTCGCCGCCGCGGCGCTGGAGAACGGGCTGTATTCGTCGGTGGACGAGCCGACCAAGAGCCCGGATCCATACCGGCTGCCGGGCACGGTCACCGATATGCACAACGAGAACAGGTCGGCGCCCTGTAAGGACGCGACGATACGCACCGCCCTGGAGTACTCGTGCAACACGGTCTTCGCGAAGATGGCCGTGGACCTGGGCCAGTCCAAGGTGGCGGCGCAGGCCGAGAAGCTGGGCTTCGACGACTCCAAGCTGGACATCCCGGTGCGCGCCGCGAAGAGCCTGTACCCGAGCGGGATGAACGACTCGCAGACGGCCCTGAGCGGAATGGGCCAGTTCGATGTGACGGCCACTCCGCTGCAGATGGCGATGGTCTCCTCGGCCATCGCGAACGACGGCAAGCTGATGACCCCGTACGAGGTCGACCGCACCACGGACGGCAGTGCTTCCGCCCTGGACCGTAACCAGGGCAAGACCTACGGCGAGGCGATGTCCAAGCACACCGCGTCCGAGCTGCAGTCCGCGATGGGGACGGTCGTGGACGAGGGCACCGGGACCAACGCGAAGATTCCCGGGGTGACGGTGGGCGGCAAGACCGGCACCGCCCAGCACGGTGAGAACAACAGCGCCAATCCCTACGCGTGGTTCATCAGCTACGCGGACGCCGGCAACGGCCACAAGGTCGCGGTCGCGGTGGTGGTCGAGGACAGCGACGCGGCCCGCGCCGACATCTCCGGCGGCGGCCTGGCGGGACCGATCGCGAAGTCGATGATGAAGGCCGCTCTCGGCGGCGAATGAGCCGAAGGGGCGCGTCGCTGTCGTAGGGGAGCGCGCGGGGAGCGAGGGCTCCGATCGATATGCGGCTCCGCCGCGTGGGTGACCGAGCACGGCCGACCGTCGACAGGGGGCACCTCCCAGCGGTAGCGGGGGGAGACTGGAGCGCCTCGGAGGCGAGCCGCCTTGTCACAGATACCGGGTCGTGACCTCGGGGATGGCGCTGGCCCGGCTTGTCACCCCTGCCTCGTAGACTGGTCGGCGTGAGCGAGGAGCGCCCCCAGAACGAGTCCGACGAGTTCGAAGAGATCGTCGAAGCCGAGACCGACCGTGACCCCGATCTGGCGGTGATCGAGGCCGGTAGCCGGACGCTGCGTGCGCAGTCCGGGCCACCGCAGGGGGACGGCATTCCCTCCCGCCCGGCCGACCCGGAGGTTGACCGCGCCCTGCGCGAGGTGGAGGGCGAGCTGGCCAAGCGCTGGCCGGAGACCAAGCTGGACCCATCGCTGGTGCGCATCGAGTCGCTGATGGACATCCTCGGCTCGCCGCAGCGGGCCTATCCCTCGATCCACATCACCGGCACGAACGGCAAGACCAGCACCGCCCGTATGGTCGAGTCGCTGCTGGGCGCCTTCGACTTGCGCACCGGCCGCTACACCAGCCCCCATGTCCAGTCGATCACCGAGCGGATCAGCCTGGACGGGGCGCCGATCTCCGCCGAGCGGTTCATCGAGACGTACCAGGACATCCAGCCGTACATCGAGATGGTCGACGCCCAGCAGGAGCACCGGCTGTCCTTCTTCGAGGTGCTCACCGGGATGGCGTACGCGGCCTTCGCGGACGCGCCCGTGGACATCGCGGTGGTCGAGGTCGGCATGGGCGGCTCCTGGGACGCCACCAACGTGGTCGACGCGGGCGTCGCGGTGATCATGCCGATCTCGCTGGACCACACCGACCGGCTCGGCACCACTCCGGAGCAGATCGCCACGGAGAAGGCCGGCATAGTGAAGCAGGACGCCACCGTGGTGCTCGCGCAGCAGCCGGTGGAGGCCGCCTCCGTGGTGCTCAAGCGCGCGGTCGAGGTGGACGCCACGGTCGCCCGTGAGGGCCTGGAGTTCGGTGTGCTCTCCCGGGAGGTGGCGGTCGGAGGCCAGTTGCTGACCCTGCGCGGCCTCGGCGGGGAGTACCCCGATGTCTTCCTCCCGCTGCACGGCGCCCACCAGGCGCACAACGCGGCGATGGCGCTGGCCGCCGTCGAGGCGTTCTTCGGCGTCGGCTCCCAGCACGCCCGCACGCTCGACATCGACACGATCCGCTCCGCCTTCGCCTCCGTGACCTCGCCGGGCCGGATGGAGGTCGTGCGCCGCAGCCCCACCGTGGTGCTGGACGCCGCGCACAACCCCGCGGGCGCCCGTGCGGCGGCCGAGGCGGTCACGGAGTCCTTCGACTTCAGCCGGCTGGTCGGCGTGGTCGGAACGAGCGCCGACAAGGATGTCCGCGGTCTGCTGGAAGCCTTCGAGCCGATCTTCGCCGAGGTCGTGGTGACCCGCAATTCCAGCCATCGTTCGATGGACCCGGACGAGCTGGCCGCGATCGCCGTCGAGGTCTTCGGCCCCGACCGGGTCCAGGTCGAGCCGCGGCTGGACGACGCCCTGGAGGAAGCCATCACCCTGGCGGAGGAAGAGGGCGAATACGCCGGAGCGGGTGTGCTGGTGACCGGGTCGGTGATCACGGTCGGCGAGGCCCGGCTGCTTCTGGGAAGGGGCTGATATGCGAACGCTGTGCGCTTCCACCCTCATCGGTGAGTTCTTTGTGATCGGCTTCGCCGGGCTGGTCGCGATGAAGACGTCCGGACTGTCGATGGCCACCGTCTGGACGGTGAGCGGGATCGCCATGGCGCTCTGTGTGCTGCTGTGCGGGATGCTGAGCCGTCCGGGCGCGGTACAGATCGGCTGGGCCCTGCAGATCGGCCTGGTGCTGAGCGGCTTCGTGGTGACCACCATGTTCGTCCTCGGGGTGGTCTTCGCCGCGCTGTGGTGGGCCTCGGTCCACTTCGGCCGTAAGGTCGACGAGGCGAAGGCGCGGTTCGCCGCGGCCTCGGCCGCCTCGCCTGACACTGCGTGACATGGCTCTCGTTCACCCATGTAGCCTCTGCCTCACAGCGCCACCCGCATGCCATTTCCCAAAGGAGCCCGCACCGTGAGCCAGCGCACGCTCGTCCTTCTCAAGCCCGACGCCGTCCGACGCGGTCTGGTGGGCGAGATTCTGGGGCGGATCGAGAAGAAGGCGGGCTGGACGATCAGTGCCCTCGAGCTGCGTCAGCTGGACCGTGAGGTCCTGGAGCAGCACTACGCCGAGCATGTCGGCAAGCCCTTCTACGAGCCCCTGGTGGAGTTCATGGCCTCCGCTCCGGCCGTGGCGCTGGTCGTCGAGGGCGAGCGGGTCATCGAGGGCGTCCGGGCGCTGGCCGGGCCGACCGACCCGATCGCCGCCGCGCCCGGGTCCATCCGTGGCGATTTCGGCACCATCGTTCGGGAAAACCTGATCCATGCCTCGGACTCGGAGGAGTCCGCCGAACGGGAAATCAAGATTTTCTTTCCCGGGCTCGCCTGATCCCGATCCGATCGGTACTGATCGGCCATCAGTTTGATCATCAGCTTGTCACACCCCTGCTGACCTGGGGGCGGCCGAATTGCCCGGCCGCCCTTCGGCATATGGGAGCCGATCGGGGGAACGCATCT
Source organism: Streptomyces sp. AgN23 (assembly GCF_001598115.1). NCBI lineage: Bacteria > Bacillati > Actinomycetota > Actinomycetes > Kitasatosporales > Streptomycetaceae > Streptomyces > Streptomyces sp. AgN23. The sequence goes on along the minus strand of NZ_CP007153.1, from coordinate 3,888,322 downwards.
CCGCGACACGACGTCACCATTAGAGGGGGCGGGGTCGTGTTCTGCTGACAATGGCGGAGGACCCCCGCAGCGTGTTCGAGCGGGCGTGACTACGATGAAGCTTCCGCGCCTCGCAGCGCACACCCATCCTGCCGACCTCTAGCAAGCAATCGCTCCAGCAGGGAAGGCCTGACGTATCCTCATGGGGAACAACATGTCGTTCATCGGCCGTGACATGGCTGTCGACCTCGGGACCGCCAACACGCTGGTGTACGTCAGGGGCCGCGGGATCGTCCTCAACGAGCCATCCGTCGTCGCCATCAACACCAACACGGGCGGAATTCTCGCCGTGGGCGCCGAGGCGAAGAAGATGATCGGCCGCACCCCTGGCAACATCGTCGCTGTGCGTCCGCTCAAGGACGGCGTTATCGCCGACTTCGAGATCACCGAGCGGATGTTGCGGTACTTCATCCTGAAAATTCATAAGCGCCGTTATCTCGCCCGGCCCCGTGTGGTCGTCTGTGTGCCGTCCGGTATCACCGGAGTCGAGCGCCGGGCCGTCATCGAGGCGTCCACCCAGGCGGGCGCCCGCCAGGTGCACATCATCGAGGAGCCCATGGCCGCGGCCATCGGTTCCGGCCTTCCGGTCCACGAGGCCACCGGCAACATGGTCGTGGACATCGGCGGCGGCACCACCGAGGTCGCCGTCATCTCGCTGGGCGGCATCGTCACCGCGCAGTCCATCCGGGTGGCGGGCGATGAGCTGGACAACGCGATCATCCAGCACATCAAGAAGGAGTACAGCCTGCTGCTCGGCGAGCGCACCGCCGAGAACATCAAGATCACCATCGGCTCCGCCTTCGAGAGCGACGAGGAGGAGCACACCGAGATCCGCGGCCGTGACCTCGTCAGCGGCCTCCCCAAGACCGTCGTGATCTCGGCCGCCGAGGTCCGCAAGGCCATGGAGGAGCCGGTCAACTCGATCGTCGACGCCGTCAAGACCACCCTCGACAAGTGCCCCCCGGAGCTCTCCGGCGACGTCATGGACCGCGGCATCGTGCTCACCGGCGGCGGTGCGCTGCTGCGCGGCCTGGATGAGCGGCTGCGCCAGGAGACCGGGATGCCGATCCATATCGCCGAGGACCCGCTGGACTCCGTCGCGCTCGGATCCGGCAAGTGCGTGGAGGAGTTCGAGGCGCTCCAGCAGGTGCTGGACGCCCAGCCCCGCAGATGACAATCCGGCGAACCGGCCGTGCGGGTGCTTGGCTGCCCGTGCGGCGGAACGCTGATATACAGGCATAAGGCTCCCCAGGACCGGCCGGCCACCACATCACCGGCACCGGCACCGGTCCGACTTCGACGAGGAAGGCACGTCGCCGCACGTGAGGGACACACGAGAGAGCCGGCTGCTCCTGGTGCTGCTGGTCGCCATCGCGTTCGCGCTGATCACGGTGGATATCCGCGGCGGCGAGGACTCACCCCTCGATGGCGCCCGTCAGGCCGCCGCTTCCGTCTTCGGGCCTGTGGAGGACGGCGTCGCGTCCGCCGTCGACCCGGTCGGCAACGCCGTCGCGGCTGTACGGGAATCGGGCGACCGGCACGACCGGGTCCGCCGCCTGGAGGAAGAGAACACCAAACTCAAGCAAAAGCTCGGCAACGACTCCCGTAACCGCGCCCGCTCGGCCGAGCTGGACAAGCTGCTCAAGACCGCGGGCGCCGGCCAATACGGCATCAAGGGCGCCCAGGTCATCGGCATCGGCGCCGCCCAGGGCTTCTCCTGGACCGTCACCCTCGACATCGGCAGCAACGACGGCGTCCGCCGCGACATGACCGTCATCAACGGCGACGGCCTGGTCGGCCGGGTCACCACCGTCGGCTCCTCGACGGCGACCGTGCTGCTCGCCATCGACCCGGACTTCACCGTCGGCACCCGTATGGAGGGGTCGGGCGAGCTCGGCTTCGCCACCGGGCGCGGCGACCGCTCGCTCCATGTGCAGCTCCTCAACGGCAAGGCCCGGATCAAGCAGGGCGACCGGATGGTCACCTTCGGCTCCCAGGCGGACAAGCCGTTCGTCCCCGGAGTCCCGGTCGGCAAGGTCGTGCGCGTCGACCCCACCGGAGGGGATCTCACCCGAACGCTTCAAGTGCGCCCGTACGTGCGGTTCAGCAAGCTGGACATCGTCGGGGTCGTCGTCCAGCCGCCGCGCGGCAACCCGCGTGACACCGTGCTGCCGCCCAAGCCCGCGAAGCCCAAGCCGACGCCCACGGTCACCGTCACGGCCAACCCCTCCGCCACCGCCACGAACCCGGCCGCCAACAGGAGCTGACCGATGCTGCACCTCAACCGGATCGTCCTGTCGACCTGCCTGGTGGTCTTCGCCCTCGTCGTCCAGATCTGCGTGCTGGCCCGGCTCCAACTGCCCGGCGCCGTCCCGGACCTGCTGCTCCTCGTCGTGCTCGGTCTCGCGCTCGTCTACGGCCACACCGGCGGTGCGCTCATCGGCTTCGCCGCGGGCCTGCTCGCCGACCTCGCCCCGCCCGCCGACCACGCCGCCGGCCGCTATGCCCTGGTGCTCTGCGTCATCGGCTATCTGGCGGGGCTCGCCAAGCCGGAGTCCGGCCAGCTCAGGTCGGCCACCGGACCGATGCTGGTGGTCGTGGCGGCGGCCATCGGCGCCACGCTGCTGTACGCCGGGGTCGGCATCCTCGTCGGCGACGACGCGGCCCGTCAGGTGGGCCTGGGCAAGCTGCTGTTCACCGCGGCCCTCTACGACCTGCTGCTGGCACCCTTCACGGTGCCGTTGATCATGGGGCTCGCCAGACGGAGTGAGAACGATCCGATGGCCGACAGCGCGGGCGGCGGCGGTGAGAGCACGTCCCGCTGGATCAGCGCGGCGGGCGGCGTCAGCACCGGCCGGGTCGGCCGGATGAGCCGGCTCAGGCGTCCGGGCCGGGCGGCCCGGATCGGCAGCCAGCGCGGCGGGCTGCTGGCCCGCACCGGGAAGAACAGGACGGCACGCATCAAGGGGGTCAAGCGCCTGTGAGCACCGCCCTCCCGTTGCCCGTCGCCCTCCCCTCTGTCGTCCTCTCGTCGCCCACCACCGCCCTCAGGGGATGCCATGAGTAATATCCCCGAGACCGGACGGACCCCCCGGGTCACCATCCGGCTCGTCGGCCTCCAGATCCTGGTCTTCTCGCTGCTGCTGACTCTCGGCGGGCGCCTGTGGTACCTGCAGATCCGCAACGGCGACGAGTACACCGCCGAAGCCGCCAACAACCACGTCCAGCAGGTCGTCCACCCCGCCGTGCGCGGCTCCATACTGGACGCCCGCGGTGTGCCGCTCGCCGACAACGAGACCCGTCTGGTCGTCTCCGCCAGCCGTACCGAGCTGATGAAGATGCCGGACGACGGCAAGGCCGCCCTCACCCGCCTGGCCGACGTCCTGGGCATGAAGCCCAAGGACGTCATGGACAAGGTCCGGCTGTGCGACGCCAAGACCCCGCAGCCGTGCTGGAACGGCTCCCCGTACCAGCCCATCCCGATCACGGACGAGGCCAGCGCCAAGCAGGCGCTGCAGATCCGCGAGCGCGAAGAGGACTTCCCCGGCATCAGCGCCGAGCCCACCGCCGTGCGCCGCTACGCCGCTCCGGCCGGTTCCAACGCCGCCCAGGTGCTCGGCTATCTCTCCCCGGTCACCGATGAGCAGGTGAAGGAGGCCGAGCACACCAAGTCGCCGCTGCTCCGCTCGGACCAGGTCGGCAGCAACGGCCTCGAGCGCCAGTACGACAGCGAGCTGCGCGGCAAGGCCGGGGTGACCCGCTACGAGGTCGACAACCTCGGCCGTGTCATCGGTCAGCGGGAGAGCCAGCGGGCCCGCCCCGGCGACAACGTCGTCACCAGCATCGACTCGCGCGTCCAATCGGTCGCGGAGAAGGAGCTGGAGCAGGCGATGCGGGACGCCCGCAAGCAGCACGACCGGAACACCGGCACCAACTACAAGGCGGACTCCGGCGCGGTCGTGGTCATGGAGGCCAAGACCGGCCGGGTGGTGGCCATGGCGTCCAACCCGACGTACGACCCCAACGCCTGGGTCGGCGGCATCTCCGGCAAGGACTACAAGCAGCTCACCGGCAAGAAGTCCAACTACCCGCTGCTCAACCGGGCGATCCAGGGCCAGGCGGCTCCCGGCTCGATCTTCAAGGTCGTCCCGACGACCGCCGCGATCAACGCCGGCTACTCCTTCAACGGACCGTATCCCTGCACCAGCTCGTTCAACATCGGCAGCCAGGTCTTCAAGAACTTCGAGTCCGAGAACTACGGCGGGATCAGCCTCGGCCGCGCGCTGGAGGTCTCCTGCGACACCGTCTTCTACCACCTGGCCTACGAGCAGTGGAAGAAGGACGGCGGCAACAAGCCCAAGAAGAAGCCGGGGGACTGGTTCTACCGGACCGCCCACCAGTTCGGCCTCGGTAAGGAGACCGGCATCGACCTCCCCAACGAGGTCACCGGCCGGGTCCCGGACCGCCAGTGGAAGAAGGACTACTGGAAGGCCAACAAGGACGCCTGGTGCAAGACCGGTAAGAAGGACGGCGACTACGGCCAGCGGATCGCCTACGAGAACTGCCTCGAGGGCATGAAGATGCGTGCCGGTGACTCCGTGAACTACTCCATCGGCCAGGGCGACACCCTTGTCACCCCGATCCAGATGGCCACCATCTACTCGGCCATCAGCAACGGCGGAACGCTCTACAACCCGACCGTCGGCAAGGCGATCGTCAGCCCCGACGGCAAGGACGTCCGCGAGATCAAGCCGGAGTCGCACGGCAAGCTGCCGATGAAGGGCCAGACCCGCGACAAGATCGACAGCGCGCTCGCGGGCGTCGCCACCCGGGGCACCGCCGCCTGGCGGTTCCAGGGCTGGCCGCAGGACAAGATCCCGATGCACGCCAAGACCGGTACCGCGGAGGTCTACGGCAAGCAGACCACCTCGTGGTTCGCGACGTACACCAAGGACTACTCGATCGTCATGACGATCTCCCAGGGCGGTACCGGCTCCGGGGCCTCCGGCCCGGCCGTGCGCAAGATCTACAACGCGCTGTACGGAGTCGACGCCAAGGGCGGCATCGACAAGAAGAAGGCGCTGCTGCCCCAGCCGCAGGCCAACCTGCCGAAGATCTCCTCGGACGGCTCCATCGAGCCCCAGCCCCTGGGCAAGCGGTTCGAGGCGGCTTCGAGGGAGCGGCGGCGGGGAGCGGATTCATGAGCGACGCACGCGCGGCCGCCGGGCCGCGGACGACGACGCATGCCGCACCTCCGCGCCGCGCGGGCGACAGTGACCTGAGCCGCTGCCGCGGCGGGGCGAACAGGAGGCAGGGGTGAGCACGTCCACGCACGGATACTCCGTACGCCGCTTCACCCCTGAGCGCGGCGCCTGGAGCAAGCTCATGGCGCGCGACTCCATCGTGCGCCGCCTCGACTGGGTGCTGCTGCTCACCGCGCTGGCCCTGTCCGCGATCGGTGGGGCGCTCGTCTACTCCGCCACCCGCAACCGCACCGAGCTCAACCAGGGCGACCCGTACTACTTCCTGGTCCGGCACGCCCTCAACACCGGCATCGGGCTGCTGCTCGCCATCGGCACCGTCTGGCTGGGCCATCGCACCCTGCGCGGCGCGGTCCCGGTCCTGTACGGCCTGTCCGTCGTCCTCGTCCTCGCCGTGCTCACCCCGCTGGGCTCGACGATCAACGGGGCGCACGCGTGGATCGTGGTCGGCGGCGGATTCTCCCTGCAGCCGGGCGAGTTCGCCAAGATCACGATCATTCTGGGCATGGCGATGCTGCTGTCCGCGCGCGTGGACGCGGGTGACCGGCTCAACCCCGACCACCGCACCGTCGTTCAGTCGCTCGGCCTGGCCGCACTGCCCATCGCGATCGTGCTGCTGATGCCGGACCTCGGTTCGGTGATGGTCATGGCGGTGATCGTGCTCGCCGTGCTGCTCGCCTCCGGCGCGTCCAACCGCTGGATCGCCGGGCTGATCCTCACGGCCGTGGTCGGCGCGCTGCTCATCTGGCAGCTGCACGTCCTCGACCAGTACCAGATCGACCGCTTCGCCGCGTTCGCCAACCCCGCACTCGACCCGGCCGGGGTCGGCTACAACACCAACCAGGCGCGGATCGCGATCGGCTCGGGCGGTCTCACCGGTAAGGGGCTCTTCCACGGCACCCAGACCACCGGTCAGTTCGTCCCCGAGCAGCAGACCGACTTCGTCTTCACGGTCGCGGGGGAGGAGCTCGGCTTCCTCGGCGCGGGCCTGATCATCGTGCTGCTGGGGGTCGTGCTGTGGCGCGCCTGCCGGATCGCGCGCGACACCACGGAGCTGTACGGGACCGTCGTCGCGGCCGGGATCATCGCCTGGTTCGCCTTCCAGTCGTTCGAGAACATCGGGATGACGCTGGGCATCATGCCGGTGGCCGGTCTGCCGCTGCCGTTCGTCTCCTACGGTGGAACGTCGATGTTCGCCGTATGGATCGCGATCGGGCTGCTGCAGTCCATCCGAGTGCAGCGGCCCGTCTCCGCTTAGGGCTGATTGGCCCGAGTTCGGGTACGTGACATCACATGGTGGACACGAAGCAGGAGATAGAACGCAAGTACGAGGCCACCGCCGAAGAAGCCGGTCCGTCCGGGCGGCCCGACCTGCCGGGTCTTCCCGAACTGACCGGGGCGGGTCCGGTCGCGACCGTGGTGAGTCGCGGTGTCGTGACCCTCGAGGCCACCTATTACGACACCCCCGGGCGACGGCTGCTGGCCGACGGCATCACCCTGCGCCACCGCACCGGCGGCGCCGACGAGGGCTGGCATCTGAAGCTGCCCGTCGGCCAGGACACCCGGGAGGAGCTGCGGGCGCCGCTCGGCACCGCGGTGCCCGCCGGGATGGCCGCGCTGCTGCGCTCGCGGGTCCGCCACGATCCGCTGCGCCCGCTCGCCCATCTGCACACCGAGCGGGACCGCAAGGATCTGGTGGACGCCGACGGCACCGTGCTCGCCGAGGTGGCCGTCGACCGCGTGACGGCCCGGCGGCTGGCGCCGGAGGAGAGCGAGCCGGTGCGGTGGACCGAGGTCGAGGTCGAGCTCGCCGAGGGCCGGGGTCACGATCAGCGGCTGCTCGACGCGGTCGAGGGGCGGCTGCGCGACGGCGGTCTGCACCGCGCCGGCACCCCCTCCAAGCTCGCCAAGGCCCTGGCCGAGACGGAGAAGGTCGCGGTCGCAGTCCAGACCGGCGGAGCCGGGCTTGGCCGGTCCGCCAAGCCCGGGAAGCCCGCGAAGAGCGCCCGTCAGGTCGAGCAGGCCGCGTCGGCGGTCCGGCGGCCGCTCGGCGCCGACGATGTCCTCCTGGACTATGTACGCCGTCAGATCGACGCCATGGTGCGGCTCGACCCCGCCGTGCGCAGGGACCTGCCGGACGCGGTGCACCGGATGCGGGTCGCCACCCGCCGGCTGCGCAGCGCCTTCCGTTCCTACCGCGAGGTCCTGGACCGTACGGTGACCGATCCGATCGGCGACGAGCTGAAGTGGCTGGCCGGTGAGCTCGGCCTGGAGCGCGACCGCGAGGTGCTCACCGAGCACCTCGAAGGCCGTCTCGCCGAGCTGCCGGACGACCTCCTGCTCGGCCCGGTGCCGGCCCGGCTGCACCACTGGTCGCAGGGGCGGCGCGACAGCGCCCGCGCGGCCGTCCTGGGCGCGCTGGACAGCGAGCGCTATCTCACGCTCCTGGACACCCTCGACGCCCTGGCGGCCGATCCGCCGCTGCGGCCCGCCGCCGCGAAGCCGGCCGCGCCGGTGGTCCTCAAGGCCGTGCTGCGCGACTACGAGCGGCTCGCCACCCGTATGACCACCGCCCTGGAGACGCCCCCGGGGCCGGACCGCGACGTCGCCGTCCATCAGGCCCGTAAGGCCGCCAAGCGTGTCCGCTACGCCGCCGAGACGGCCCGGCCCGCGCTCGGCAAGCCCGCCAAGAAGTTCGCCCGCCGTATGCAGGCCGTACAGGACGTGCTCGGCGACCACCAGGACAGCGTCGTCGTGCGCCGGGCGCTGCAGGCGCTGGCCACCCAGGCCCACGGCGCGGGGGAGAGCGACTTCACCTTCGGCCTGCTGTACGGCAGGGAGGAGGCGCGGGCCGCCGCCCGCGAGCGCGAGCTGCCCGGTCTGTGGGCCGATGTCTCCCGTAAGAAGCACCGGGCGGCCCTGGAGGCGTAGATCCGTGGCGAGGGAGTCCGGCGCGGCAGGTAGCCTAGAGGGTCACCCCTGTCAGCTTCACGAAAGTCCGCGATGTCTGTCGAGTCGGTCTTCCCACAGCTCGAGGCCCTGCTGCCGCATGTGCAGAAGCCCATCCAGTACGTAGGCGGTGAGCTCAATTCCACCGTCAAGGACTGGGACTCCTGCGACGTCCGCTGGTCGCTCATGTACCCGGACGCCTACGAGGTCGGTCTCCCCAACCAGGGCGTCATGATCCTTTATGAGGTCCTCAACGAGCGCGAGGGTGTGCTCGCCGAGCGCACCTACAGCGTGTGGCCGGACCTCGAGGAGCTGATGCGCGAGCACAAGGTGCCGCAGTTCACCGTGGATTCGCACCGCCCGGTGTCCGCGTTCGACTTCCTCGGCGTCTCCTTCTCCACCGAGCTGGGGTACACCAACCTGCTCACCGCGCTCGACCTCGCGGGCATCCCGCTGGACGCCCGGGACCGCACCGAGGACCACCCCGTCGTGGTCGCGGGCGGCCACGCCGCGTTCAACCCGGAGCCGATCGCCGACTTCATCGACTGCGCGGTGATCGGCGACGGTGAGCAGGCCGTGCTCGACATGACCGCGATCCTCCGCGACTGGAAGGCCGAGGGCCGCCCGGGCGGCCGCGACGAGCTGCTCTTCCGTCTCGCCCGCACCGGCAGCGTCTACGTCCCGAAGTTCTACGACGTGGAGTACCTGGCCGACGGGCGGATCGCGCGCGTCGTGCCGAACCGCTCGGGCGTGCCGTGGCGGGTGTCCAAGCACACCGTCATGGACCTCGACGAGTGGCCCTACCCGAAGCAGCCGCTGGTGCCGCTGGCCGAGACCGTCCATGAGCGGATGTCGGTGGAGATCTTCCGCGGCTGCACCCGGGGCTGCCGCTTCTGCCAGGCGGGCATGATCACCCGCCCGGTGCGCGAGCGGTCCATCACCGGGATCGGCGAGATGGTCGACAAGGGGCTGAAGGCCACCGGTTTCGAGGAGGTCGGCCTGCTGTCGCTCTCCTCCGCCGACCACACCGAGATCGGGGACATCGCCAAGGGCCTCGCCGACCGGTACGAGGAGGACAAGATCGGCCTGTCCCTCCCGTCGACCCGGGTGGACGCCTTCAACATCGACCTCGCCAACGAGCTGACCCGCAACGGGCGCCGCTCGGGCCTGACCTTCGCCCCCGAGGGCGGCAGTGAGCGCATCCGTAAGGTCATCAACAAGATGGTCTCCGAAGAGGACCTCATCCGTACGGTGGCCACCGCGTACGGCAACGGCTGGCGGCAGGTGAAGCTGTACTTCATGTGCGGTCTGCCCACCGAGACCGACGACGATGTGCTGCAGATCGCCGACATGGCGACCAAGGTCATCGCCAAGGGCCGCGAGGTGTCCGGCAAGAACGACATCCGCTGCACCGTCTCGATCGGCGGTTTCGTCCCCAAGCCGCACACCCCCTTCCAGTGGGCCCCGCAGCTGAGCGCCGAGGAGACCGACGCCCGGCTGGAGAAGCTGCGCGAGAAGATCCGCGGCGACAAGAAGTACGGCCGCTCGATCGGCTTCCGGTACCACGACGGCAAGCCCGGCATCGTCGAGGGTCTGCTCTCGCGCGGCGACCGCCGGGTGGGCGCGGTCATCCGCGCCGTCTACGAGGACGGCGGCCGCTTCGACGGCTGGCGTGAGCACTTCTCGTACGACCGGTGGATGGAGTGCGCCGAGCGGGCCCTGCCCCGGTTCGGCCTCGACCTCGACTGGTACACCACGCGCGAGCGCACCTACGAGGAGGTCCTGCCCTGGGACCACCTCGACTCGGGCCTCGACAAGGACTGGCTGTGGGAGGACTGGCAGGACTCGCTCGACGAGACCGAGGTCGAGGACTGCCGCTGGACCCCCTGCTTCGACTGCGGCGTCTGCCCGCAGATGCAGACCGAGATCCAGATCGGCCCCACCGGCCGGAAGCTGCTGCCGCTGTCGGTGAAGTAGCCGTCCGGCGGCCCTCCGTCACCGGGGGGCCCACAAAGTAGGCTGGAAGAGACCGGGGCCCTGCGGCCCTGGTGCTCGACCGCAAGGAAGTACAAGGAGACAGTCCCCTGGGCAAGCGACAGCCCGAAGGCCCGCCGCCCGCTCCCGCGGTGCAGCGCATCCGTTTGCGTTACACCAAGCGCGGCCGCCTCCGGTTCACCAGCCACCGCGATTTCCAGCGCGCCTTTGAGCGGGCGCTGCGCCGCGCCGAGGTGCCGATGGCCTACTCGGCGGGCTTCACCCCGCATCCGAAGGTGTCTTACGCCAATGCCGCACCCACCGGCACCGGCAGCGAGGCGGAGTACCTGGAGATCCAGCTGACCGAGGAGCGCGACCCCGAGAAGCTCCGGGCGCTGCTCAACGAGTCGCTGCCCGCGGGGCTCGACGTGATCGAGTCCGTGGAGGCCCGCACCTCGGGGCTCGCCGACCGGCTGCAGGCGTCCGTATGGGAGATCCGGCTCGACCAGGTCGCCCGGGCGGACGCCGAGCGCGCCGCCGCCGCCTTCCTCGAGGCCGACACGGTCGAGGTGGAGCGCCGGACGAAAAACGGGTTGCGAACCTTCGACGCCCGTGCGGCGGTGGCCCGACTGGAGGTGCTTCCGCCTCGGGCCGATAGGCCCGGAGACGCTGGCTGTGCGATACTGCGGCTGGTGGTACGGCATCTGACACCTGCCGTGCGACCCGACGACGTCCTGTCCGGTCTCCGCGCTACGGCCGACCTGGCGCCGCCGGTCCCCGCAGCGGTGACCAGGCTGGCGCAGGGGCTGCTCGATGAGGAGTCCGGCACGGTGACCGACCCGCTCGCGCCCGATCGCGAGGCAGTTCAGGCCGCCCCAACCACGGCCGCCGAGCTGACCGCCGCGATGGCGCCGGGAGGTTCCGCGTAGGGCCGCCGTCGATGCGCCGCCGAATGCACTTGGGAGCCACCCGGGTCCGGCTGGCGCACTGACCAGGAGACTTTCGCCGGTCCCGACACATTCGGTCCCGGTGAGCGAGACGACAGCTCCCGTGCGGCGACCGCGCCCCGGGCGGCGGCACACGCGCACAGTGCGCGGGTTGCCGGCCGGAGGCAGGCGCGGCGCCCGGGAGCGTGACGGGAGAAACGCCCGCATGCTCGAACCAATTGAGCCGACCCAACCTGTCCAGCCCCTTGGGCCGTCCGCGCTTGCCGCGGCGCCCGGGGATCCCAACGAGAGCACGCCCAGCGACACCCTGCCGCCGCGCCGCCGCCGTGCGGCCTCCCGCCCGGCCGGCCCGCCGGTCGGCGGAGTGAGCGGCGCCGAGGTCACCACGCCCTCTTCGCCGGCCATACCGGCTGATCAGATCGTTGCCATCGCCGCGTCCGAGGCCGCTTCCGAGCCCGTCGCCGCCGGCGCCGCCGTGGTCACCGCGAGTGGATCCGCATCCGGGTCCGACACCGAATCCGCCGCTCCGCCCGCCCGTACGCGGCGTCGGGTGGCGCGCAAGGCGACGGCTCCGGCGGGTGCGCCCGAGGCCGCGGAGACCGTGGTGACGGCCGATGCCGGCCGTGGCGGCGAGGAGCCCCAGGCCGCTGCCGAGCCCGTGGCGGAGGCCGCCCCCGAGGCCGCTCCGCCCGCCCGTACGCGCCGTCGTGCGACCCGTAAGGCGACCGCTCCGGCGGGTGCGCCCGCGGAGGCCGCCACGCCGGAGCAGGCCGTGGAGCCCGAGCGGGCCGAGGAGCCGGTGGCGGCTCCGGAGGCCGAGGCGGAGACCGCGCCCGCGGTCCCTGCCCGTACGCGCCGTCGTGCGAGCCGTAAGGCCACGGCCCCCGCGGGTCCGCCGCAGGCGGAGGCCGCCGACGCGGACGCGTCGTCTGCGGCGGCCGCTGGTGGCAGTGGCGACGAGGCCACGGCCCCAGCCGCAGTCGCAGCCGATGCCCCGGCCGATGAGGTCCCGGCCGACGAGGCGCCGCGCACCCGTGCGCGTCGTCGTGCGAGCCGTAAGGCGACCGCTCCGGCGGGAGCGCCCGCTGAGGCGGAGGCCGTGGAGCCGGAGGAGGCCGCGGAGGCCGAGGCCGAAGCGGAGACCGTGCCCCCGGCGCCCGCCCGTACCCGTCGCCGTGCGAGCCGTAAGGCCACCGCCCCCGCCGGAGCGCCCGCGGAGGCCGAGGCCGCCGAGGAGCCCGCCGCCGAGCAGCGGGGCGAGAGCGCCGAGGAGCCCGCCGGTACGCAGGCCGAGGAGGCGCCGCGCGGCCGCACCCGCCGCCGCGCCACCCGAGGCACCACCGCCGAGGAGCCGGGCAGCGCTCCCGAGCCGCAGACCGCCGAGGCCCCGGCCGCCGAGGCCGAGTCGGAGCCCGCGCCCCGTTCGCGGCGCCGGGCGGTCCGCCCGCCGACGGCCGTGTTCCAGGCGCCGGTCTTCACCGAGCCGGTCTTCCAGACGCCGGAGAGCGCCGCCGCCGAGGCCGCCGCCGCGCTGGAGGAGCCCGAGGAGGAGGAAGAGGAGCAGCCGACGGCCGAGGAGACCACCGAGGTCGTCGAGCCCGAGGTGGCCACCGGCCGCCGTCGGCGCCGCCGCCGTGGTGGTGAGCCCGCCGAGGAGCAGCCGGAGGCCGAGGAGCCCGAGGCCGCCGAGCCCGAGGCCGCCGAGGCCGAGTCCGGTCAGCCCGAGGGCGAGCACGGCGATGAGGAGCAGGGCGACCGTCCGTCCCGTCGTCGTCGCCGTGGTGGACGGCGTCGCCGCCGGGGTGAGACCGCCGAGGGCGAGGGTGCCGAGGGGCGCTCCGAGGCCGAGACCGGTGAGCGGTACGAGGACGAGTCGTCCGCCGAGGGCGAGAGCGCCGAGGAGCAGGGCGAGGGCCGGGACGAGGCGGACGCCGAGGCCGGTGAACACGGCGGCTCCGGCAGCACCAGCAGCCGTCGTCGCCGTCGGCGCCGCCGTCGCAGCGGTGACGCGGTCGAGGCGGAAGCGGGCGGTGACGACCCGGAGCGTACGGTCGTCAAGGTCCGCGAGCCCCGGGAGCCCCGCGAGCGGCGCGGCAAGGAGTCCGAGTCCGGCGCCGACGAGGTGCAGTCGATCAAGGGATCGACGCGTCTCGAGGCCAAGAAGCAGCGCCGTCGCGAGGGCCGTGAGCAGGGCCGCCGCCGCGTTCCGATCATCACCGAGGCCGAGTTCCTGGCCCGCCGCGAGGCGGTCGAGCGGGTCATGGTCGTCCGGCAGAACGGCGACCGTACCCAGATCGGCGTGCTGGAGGACAACGTCCTCGTCGAGCACTTCGTGAACAAGGAGCAGGCGGCCAGCTACGTCGGCAACGTCTACCTGGGCAAGGTCCAGAACGTGCTGCCGTCGATGGAGGCCGCCTTCGTCGACATCGGCAAGGGCCGCAACGCCGTGCTGTACGCGGGCGAGGTGAACTTCGAGGCGCTGGGGCTCTCCAACGGGCCGCGCCGCATCGAGACCGCCCTGAAGTCCGGCCAGTCCGTCCTGGTGCAGGTCACCAAGGACCCGATCGGCCACAAGGGCGCCCGGCTGACCAGCCAGGTCTCCCTCCCGGGCCGGTATCTGGTCTATGTGCCCGAGGGCTCGATGACCGGCATCAGCCGCAAGCTGCCCGACACCGAGCGGGCGCGGCTGAAGCAGATCCTCAAGAAGATCGTCCCCGAGGACGCGGGCGTGATCGTCCGCACCGCCGCCGAGGGGGCGAGCGAGGAGGAGCTGTCCCGCGACGTCGCCCGGCTGCAGGCGCAGTGGGAAGAGATCAAGAAGAAGTCGAAGAGCGGTAACGCCCCGTCGCTGCTCTACGGCGAGCCCGACATGACCGTCCGGGTCGTCCGCGACATCTTCAACGAGGACTTCTCCAAGGTCATCGTCAGCGGTGACGACGCCTGGGAGACCATCCACGGCTATGTCTCGCACGTGGCGCCCGACCTCGCGGACCGGCTCCAGAGGTGGACCTCGGACGTCGACGTCTTCGCCACCTACCGGATCGACGAGCAGCTGATGAAGGCGCTGGACCGCAAGGTCTGGCTGCCCAGCGGCGGCTCGCTGGTGATCGACCGGACCGAGGCGATGGTCGTCATCGACGTCAACACCGGCAAGTTCACCGGCCAGGGCGGCAACCTGGAGGAGACGGTCACCAGGAACAACCTGGAGGCGGCCGAGGAGATCGTGCGCCAGCTTCGGCTGCGCGACCTCGGCGGCATCATCGTGATCGACTTCATCGACATGGTGCTGGAGTCCAACCGCGATCTGGTGCTGCGCAGGCTGCTGGAGTGCCTGGGCCGGGACCGTACGAAGCACCAGGTGGCGGAGGTCACCTCGCTCGGCCTGGTCCAGATGACCCGTAAGCGGGTCGGCCAGGGGCTGCTGGAGTCCTTCTCCGAGTCCTGTGTGCACTGCAACGGCCGCGGCGTGATCGTCCACATGGACCAGGCGTCGGCCGCCGGCGGCGGCGGCAAGCGCAAGAAGAAGAAGTCGGCCGGTGTCGTCCAGCAGCCGGCCGAGCAGGAGCAGGCCGCCGTGGTGGAGGCCGAGCCCGAGGACGTCACCGAGGCGGCGGCCGAGATCGCGGCGGAGGCCGCCCAGCCGAAGCCGGAGCCCGAGCCGGTCTTCGCGGCCGACGAGGAGCTGTACAGCAGCGCCGCGGAGGCCGAGGCCGCCGCGACCCGTGGGCGTACGCGTCGCCGTGCCACCCGTAAGGCGTCCGCCCCGGCGGGCGCCCCGAAGGCCGCCAAGGAGCCGGAGGGCTCGGTGGTCGTGGTGGCCGACGAGCCGAAGGAGGCGCCCAAGGCGGAGCCGGAGACGGTCGCCGAGGCCCCCGCTCCCGCCGAGGAGCCGGAGTCCGCGGCCCCGCTGGAGGCCGTTCCCGCGCCGCGTACGCGCCGTCGGGTGACCCGTAAGGTGACCGCCCCCGCGGGCTCGCCGACGGGCTCCGAGGAGGCGGCCGTGGTGGTCGTGAGCGCGTCTTCGGCGGAGTCGGAGCCCGAGCCGAAGGCGGAGGCGGCGCCCGAGGGCGAGGCCGAGTCCGAGGCGCCGGCGAAGAAGACCGCCCGTAAGGCCGCCAAGAAGGCCCCCGCCAAGAAGACGGCGGCCAAGAAGACCGCCGAGAAGAAGCCGGCGGCGAAGAAGACGGCGGCCAAGAAGACCACGGCGAAGAAGACGACCGCCAAGAAGACGGCGACGAAGAAGACCGCGGCGGCGGAGCAGCAGACTCCGCAGTCGGTCTCGGCCGCCGCCGACGACTGACCCGGCCGTCCGGCCGATCGGGGGCACTCTGCCATGTGGCAGGGTGCCCCTCCGGGCTCTGGTAGCCTTAACCTTCGGCGTCTATACGCCAAACCCCTGAGCACATCCCTTCCGCTTCGCCGGAAGAGGCCGTTCGGCCGATGGTGAATCACCTGAATCACTCGGTTGTCACGACCCCCTGTGGGCCGTGTTGGGCGGCTGGCATCAGAGGTCCTGATTTCTAGCGAGAGAGTGAGAACCGCGTGTACGCAATCGTGCGCACCGGCGGCCGCCAGCAGAAGGTGGCCGTGGGCGATGTCATCGAGGTCGACCGTCTGGCCAACAACAAGGTCGGCGACACCGTCGAGCTCTCGACTCTGCTCGTTGTCGACGGCGACGCCGTCACCAGCGACCCGTGGGTGCTGGCCGGCGTGAGGGTTCACGCCGAGGTCGTTGATCACCACAAGGGTGAAAAGATCGACATCCTGAAGTACAAGAACAAGACCGGTTACCGGAAGCGGATCGGCCACCGCCAGCTGCACACCGCGCTGAAGATCACCGGCATCGACTCGGCTGCGAAGTAAGGGACTGAGGAGAGATGGCACACAAGAAGGGCGCATCGTCCACTCGGAACGGTCGCGACTCCAACGCCCAGCGGCTCGGCGTCAAGCGCTTCGGCGGCCAGACCGTCAACGCGGGCGAGATCCTGGTCCGCCAGCGCGGCACGCACTTCCACCCGGGCACGGGTGTCGGCCGCGGCGGCGATGACACGCTGTTCGCGCTGGCCGCCGGTGCGGTGCAGTTCGGCACCAGCCGGGGCCGCAAGGTCGTGAACATCGTCCCCGTCGCTGAGTAATCGGCCCGGGCGATATCGCACAGCCTTTCCGAGGGCGGACCGCTCTTCCCGTGAGGGGAAGCGGGTCCGCCCTCGGCGCGTTACGAGCGTGAGGCACATCAGAACACCCCTGAATCCGCATTAACTGGAGGCACCCGTCATGACCACCTTCGTGGACCGCGTCGAACTGCACGTCGCCGCGGGTAACGGGGGCCACGGCTGCGCCTCCGTGCACCGCGAGAAGTTCAAGCCGCTCGGGGGGCCGGACGGGGGCAACGGCGGCCGTGGCGGCGATGTGATCCTGGTCGTGGACCAATCCGTCACCACGCTCCTCGACTACCACCACAGCCCCCACCGCAAGGCCACCAACGGCAAGCCCGGCGAGGGCGGGAACCGCTCCGGTAAGGACGGCACCGACCTGATCCTGCCGGTCCCGGACGGCACCGTCGTCCTCGACAAGCAGGGCAACGTACTGGCCGATCTGATCGGGCAGGGCACCACCTACATCGCCGCCCAGGGCGGCCGCGGCGGCCTCGGCAACGCCGCGCTCGCCTCGGCCCGCCGTAAGGCCCCCGGCTTCGCGCTGCTGGGTGAGCCGGGTCACTCCGGGGATGTCGTCCTCGAGCTCAAGACCGTCGCGGACGTGGCCCTCGTCGGCTACCCGAGCGCCGGCAAGTCGTCGCTGATCTCGGTGCTTTCGGCGGCCAAGCCGAAGATCGCCGACTATCCGTTCACCACGCTGGTGCCCAACCTCGGTGTGGTCACGGCCGGTTCGACGGTCTACACCATCGCGGACGTCCCCGGCCTGATCCCCGGCGCCAGCCAGGGCAAGGGCCTGGGCCTGGAGTTCCTGCGCCACGTCGAGCGCTGCTCGGTGCTGGTGCATGTGCTGGACACCGCGGCCCTGGAGTCCGAGCGCGATCCGCTGACCGACCTCGATGTCATCGAGGCGGAGCTGGCCCAGTACGGCGGTCTGGACGACCGGCCGCGGGTCGTCGTGCTCAACAAGGTCGACATCCCCGACGGCCAGGACCTCGCCGACATCATCCGGCCCGATCTGGAGGCGCGTGGCTACCAGGTCCTCGAGGTCTCGGCGGTCGCCCACCTCGGCCTCAAGGAACTGTCCTTCGCCCTGGCGCAGATCGTCGCGGAGGCGCGGGCGGCCAAGCCGCAGGAGGAGGCGACCCGGATCGTCATCCGGCCGAAGGCCGTGGACGACGCGGGCTTCTCGGTCGTCGCCGAGGAGGGCTTCTACCGCGTGCTGGGCGAGAAGCCCGAACGCTGGGTCCGCCAGACCGACTTCGCCAACGACGAGGCCGTCGGCTACCTCGCCGACCGCCTGGCGCGCCTCGGCGTCGAGGACGAGCTGGTGAAGGCGGGCGCCCACTCGGGCGACGAGGTCGTCATCGGCCCCGCGGACGACGCGGTCGTCTTCGACTGGGAGCCGAGCCTTGCGACCGGCGCCGAGATGCTGGGCCGCCGCGGCGAGGACCACCGCTTCGACGCCCCGCGCCCGGCCGCGCAGCGGCGGCGTGAGCGGGATGTGGAGCGGGACGAGGCGGACCAGGAGTACGACGCGTTCAAGCCGTTCTGAGGGGTGGGCAGCCGCCCCTTGGCCCCTGAAAGGCTCTGAGCGGGTGTCTCCGCGCCGCCTGGCAGGTGGTACGACGAAGGGCCCGGGAGGGATCTCCCGGGCCCTTCGTCGTGGCTCTCGGCGGTCGCGCTCAGCCGCGCGTACGGCCGGTCTCAGACCGTCGCGGTCTCCTCCGGCTCCGGCGAGCCGGACTCCAGCTCCATCTCCTCCGCCGCGTCCCGGGCCTCACGCTGCGAGGGGATCTCGTCGGACAGCCGGGTGGCCATCCGGGCCCGGCGCTCGTCGGCCTTGTCGCACAGCGCCTGCGTGGCCTGGTTGAAGCGCACCAGGGACGGCGGGTCGGACGGGCCGAGCAGATGCACCTTCAGTTCGGAGCGGGCGGACGCGAGGGTGTCCTTCTCGGGGTCGCGGACGGCTTCCAGCAGTCCGGCCATGCCCTCGGCCTCCGGGGTGAGGATCGTGGCGGCGCGCACCGTCGGGAAGCCTGCCCGGAACTCCTCCTCCGTCATCCCGCTGGTGTTCGCCACCGCGTACGGCTTCTCGCTCGTCAGGTAGTCCGAGACCACGCTGGAGACATCGCTGATCAGCACGTCGGCCTGGTTGAAGCAGGTGAAGATCGCCGGACGCGGGCCGGTGACGATCTGGTGCTCCCAGACCGGCAGCGAGGCCCAATAGGCGCTTTCCCAGGCGGTCGTGGCCGCGGCGACGGCCGCTGCGCGGTCGCCCTCCGGGGCCCCCTGGAGCTTCATGCGCTCGATCTCGTCCGCGCTGGGGCGGAAGGCGGTGCTGGTGAGGCGGTTGAGCTCATCGGTGCGCCGGGCCAGCTCGGCGGCGGCCTCCGGGCCGGGGCGGTCGCCGCTGCGCTTGGTGTTGGCCTCGGTGATCATCGCCCTGATGCGGTCGTTGGCGCGGCCCGCGCGCGGGTCCACCGAGCCGGTCATCGGGTGAGGCTTGTACAGCAGGCGCACCTTGGGGTCGGTGAGCAGCTCGCGGACGATGTTCTCACCGGCCAGGATCACCGAGGTGTTGCCGGGATTGCCGTCCCAGCCCTCCCAGGTCGGCGCGTAGAGCACGGTGGTGAAGTGATCCGTACCGGCTCCGCCGAGGGCGCCGGTGGGCACGCCCGCGTAGGGGCGGATGGGGGCCAGCTGCGGTCGGCCGACCTCCACGACGTCCTTGTCCTCGACGCCGATGTCGGCGAGCTGGTAGCGCTCGCGCGCCGCCGGACCCGCGACCCACACCTCGTCGTACGCCTTGGCGTACGGGTTGCAGCTGGAGAGCTTGTCGCTCTCGCCGTGGTTGATGAAGGCGTGCTTGATCGAGGGGATGCGCAGCACCTGCGAGGTCTTGCCGGAGTTGGCCGGGTGCAGCAGCACCTTGAGCGTCGAGTGCTCCAGACGCATCAGATGGGCCACCTTGGGGAGGCAGACGACCGGCACGTCCGTCGCGTCGATCTTCTGCACCATGAACCGCTCACGGAGCACGATGATCGGCTTGCCGTCGAGCGCGGCGAGCGTGGAGAGCCACATGTTCGCCTGGTACGCCGAGGAGTTGCCGCCGGAGAAGTACATGCCCACGGTCGGCTGGTAGTCGGCGAGCCACTTGTCGAGCCACCGCAGGGCGGCGGCCTCGTGCGCCACGCGCTTGCGCGGCAGCAGCCAGGTGGCGAGGTGCGCCGTGCCACCGATGCCGATCAGCAGCCCGATCACCAGACCGGCACCGCCCCAGACGGCGTCCTTGGTACCGGCGGTGACCAGCAGACCGGCGGTGACCGGCGCGGCCAGCCGCAGCAGACGGCGCCCGTGCTGACGGGCGAACAGCCGCGGCGGGGCGTCGCTCAGGCGCAGCGCGGACGCGTCGATGTTGCGCGTGACGAACGGCAGCTGCCGGCTCCGGCGGACCAGGATGGCCGCCGCCTGGCAGGCGAAGTGCACCAGGTAGAAGAGCAGCAGTCCCACGGTCAGGGGCGCCTGCTCATGCAGGGGATTGATGCCCTCGATGCGCAGCAGCCCGACCATGATGAGCATGTCGCGAAACAGCTGGCGCACCGTGACGTCAAGGCGGATCTTGCCCAGCAGCGACAGCAGACCGGGCTGCTTGTGCTGAAGGAAGAGATCGAGCGCGAGACCGCACGCCGAGGCGGCGATGAGAAGCGGTACGTTCGGAAGCACGGCGCCGACGAGCTGTGTGGCAAAGAACACGAGCATCGCGAGCAGCGCCGTCAGCTGTACGACCCGGCGTGGGGCGATTCCGGCAGAGGGCACGGGGTGGGCTCCTGGCAGGAGGGCGAGGGACTGATGGGGGGACCCCTGACCGTATGCCGACGCCCCGCCCGGTGACAATCCGCGCCGGTGCCAACCGGTCGCAATCGGTGTCAATGGTCACCCGAGGGAGCCCGCGGGGTGCTCGCGCCGGTGTGTGGGGCGGTGTGCGCGGAGGTGTCCGGGGGCTGAAATGCCGAGGCGGGCCGGGCCTCGTCTGTCGTAGATTGCCCACTTGTCATGATGAGTGTGTAGGGCATGCGTTTCTTCGGGACGTGTGGTGAGCCGGGGACGAGCAGGGGAGCGGCGTGGCGGAGCAGGACGGGTCGGCCGTACGGGACGAGGTGGCCGCCGCCCGCAGGATCGTGGTCAAGGTCGGTTCGTCCTCCCTCACCACCGCGGCGGGGGGCCTGGACGCGGATCGCGTGGACGCGCTGGTCGACGTGCTCGCCAAGGTGCTCGACGGCGACGGTAAGGGCGACGGCGGCAGGGACGGCGACGGTAAGGGCGGCGCGAACGGCAAGGAGATAGTGCTGGTCTCCTCCGGCGCCATCGCCGCCGGGCTGGCGCCGCTGGGCCTGGACCGGCGCCCCCGCGACCTCGCCCGCCAGCAGGCGGCCGCCAGCGTCGGGCAGGGGCTCCTGGTGGCCCGCTACACCGCCTCCTTCGCGCGCTATGGGCGCCGGGTCGGCCAGGTGCTGCTCACCACGGACGACACCAGCCGCCGAGCCCACTACCGCAACGCCACCCGCACCCTGGACCAGCTGCTGGCCATGGGCGCGCTGCCGATCGTGAACGAGAACGACACGGTGGCCACGGACGAGATCCGGTTCGGCGACAACGACCGGCTCGCGGCCCTGGTCGCCCATCTCGTACGGGCGGATCTGCTGGTGCTGCTCTCCGATGTGGACGGCCTCTACGACGGAGACCCCAGGACCCCCGGCACCTCCCGGATCGACGAGGTCCGGGGGCCCGAGGACCTGGACGGCGTCTCCATCGGCAGCGCGGGCCGCTCCGGAGTGGGCACCGGTGGCATGGTCACCAAGGTCGAGGCGGCCCGGATCGCCACCGCGGCCGGGGTCCCGGTGGTGCTCACCTCCGCCAGCCGGGCCGGTGACGCCCTGCTCGGCCGCCCTACGGGCACGTTCTTCCACCGCACCGGCCGCCGCTCCGCGAACCGGCTGCTGTGGCTCGCCCACGCCTCCGCGCCGCGTGGCGCCCTGACCCTGGACGACGGCGCCGTACGGGCCGTCGTGGAGCGGCGCACCTCGCTGCTGCCGGCCGGGATCGCGGCCGTGGAGGGCGAATTCACCGCGGGTGACCCGGTCGAGCTGCGGGACACCCAGGGCCGCCCCGTGGCCCGTGGACTGGTGAACTTCGACGCCAAGGAGATTCCCCAGCTGATCGGCCGCTCGACCCGGGATCTGGCCCGGGAGCTCGGCCCGGCCTACGAGCGCGAGGTGGTCCACCGCGACGACCTCGTCGTCCTGGACTGAGCCGCTCCGGCGGCCCGAGCACCCAGGCGGGGCACCTTCCGGCGGTACCCGGGGGCGAACCGGGCCCGCGGAAAACACCCACCTCCGAAAAACCTCAAAAGCGCCCCGCGGGCGGGCGAGGGCTGGTCAACTTTGTTCAACGGGGTCGCGCGGGGCAGCGCGCCGGCTGTGGGAGACGCGGCGGAGAGCGAGCGGAACGCCGCGGCCATGGCACCGTCACGAGTGCTCCGCCCGCGCGTGAGCGGAGCAGCGAGTTACAGGAGGCCGCCGGTGAGACGAGGGCGCCCGGGGGCGTCGCCCAGAGGGGCGGCGGAGCGCACGCTGACCAGTGTCGGAGCGAGCGACGCCGCGACCGGCGACGCCACGGCGCACGCCGCCGAGCGCGGCGAGGCGTCCCGGCTGTGGTACATCACCCTCAGCGTCTCGGGGAGCGAGGCGCCGCTGCGGGAGGTCCGCAGGGCTCTGGAGCAGCTGGCCCATGACCATCCATTCCTGCTGACCAGCCGCTATGCGGTCGATCACGCCGAGATCCGTTACTGGGAAGAGGCCCGTGATCTGCATGACGCCGCGGCGGTCGCGCTGCGGCTGTGGGGCGAGCACCGGGCCTCGGCCAATCTGCCGCCCTGGGAGATCGTGGGGCTCGAGGTCATCGACCGTGATACGTACCACCAGCGGGTCGCGGAGGGGTACGGGCCGCCACCGGCCTCCCCGGTGGGCGTGCATCCGTTCTGAGGACGGATGTGCGGCGTACTCCGTTCTGAGGACGGATGTGCGGCGCCGGGATATGAGAATGCCATCTCGAACTGCGGAATAGCGCGCGGCTTCCACCCGTCGGCTCAGTACGCTACGTGCATGACCAGCGCACCCACGTCGCCGCTCACCGACCCCTGGCCGAAGTCCCCGGTCCTCCAGGCCGCCTACCGGTCCCGGGCCGCGGCCGCCGATCTCGCGCCGCTGCCGCGCGCCGTCAAGGACGACGCGCTGCTCGCGATGGCCGACGCGCTGGAGGTGCGCACCAAGGAGATCGTCGAGGCCAACGCGGCCGATGTGGAGCGGGCCCGCGAGGCCGGCACCAGCGATGCCATCGTGGACCGGCTGACGCTCACCCCCGAGCGGGTGCGGGCCATCGCCTCCGATGTCCGCGATGTGATCGCGCTGCCCGACCCGGTCGGCGAGGTGGTGCGCGGCTCCACGCTGCCCAACGGGATCGACCTGCGCCAGGTGCGCGTGCCGCTCGGCGTCGTCGGGATCATCTACGAGGCCCGGCCGAACGTGACGGTGGACGCCGCGGCGCTGTGCCTGAAGTCGGGCAACGCGGTGCTGCTGCGTGGCTCCTCGTCGGCGTCCCACTCCAACGCCGCGCTGGTGAAGGTCCTGCGCGACGCCGTCGGCGGCGCGGGCCTGCCCGCGGACGCGGTGCAGCTGGTGCCGGGCGAGAGCCGGGAGTCGGTGCGCGAGCTGATGCGCGCCCGCGGTCTGGTGGACGTGCTGATCCCGCGCGGCGGCGCGTCCCTCATCCGTACGGTCGTCGAGGAGTCCACGGTCCCGGTCATCGAGACCGGCACCGGCAACTGCCATGTGTACGTGGACGCCGACGCCGACCTCGACATGGCGGTCGAGATCCTGGTGAACTCCAAGGCCCAGCGGCCGAGCGTGTGCAACGCGGCGGAGACGCTGCTGGTGCACCAGGACATCGCCCCCCGGTTCCTGCCCCGGGCCCTGGAGGCGCTGGCGGAGGCCGGGGTCACGGTCCACGCGGACGAGCGCGTGATGGCGCTCGCGGAGGGCTCCAAGGCCACGGTGGTCCCGGCGGTGATCGAGGACTGGGAGACCGAGTACCTCTCGTACGACATCGCGGCGGGCGTCGTGGACTCCCTGGACGCCGCGGTGAGCCACATCCGCCTGTGGTCCTCCGGGCACACCGAGGCCATCGTCACCTCCTCCCAGCAGGCCGCCCGCCGCTTCACCCAGTTGGTGGACTCCACCACGGTCGCGGTGAACGCCTCCACGCGGTTCACCGACGGCGGGCAGTTCGGCTTCGGCGCCGAGATCGGCATCTCCACCCAGAAGCTGCACGCCCGGGGACCCATGGCGCTGCCCGAGCTGACATCGACGAAGTACATCGTCACCGGCGACGGCCACACCCGCTGACTCACCCGTTCGGGGGGTACCCGATTCCCGGCGGCGCTGGGGTGGATCTTCCCCCGAATACCATTTCACCCTGCCCAAAATGACCCGTCCGGTCTACTCTGAATGGGTGCCGGACGACGTGGGGGGCAAGCCGTTCCCGGACGGCGACGAGCCCGACGAGCGCAGCCACGGCGAGACGAACGACGAGTTCGCCGCCGTGGTCTTCGACGAGGACTTCGTGCGGTCGGCCCCGATCCATGAGCCCACCGCCATCGAGCGGATGCTGGCCGCCGCCGAGGCCCGTGCCGAGGCCGAGGCGTCCCGGCGCCGCCGGGCCGGTGTGCCTCCCGAGGACGAGCTCTTCGAGGACGGCTACGGCCAGGAGGCCGAGTTCTACGGTGTGGACGACCCCGACGGGCGCCTCGGCCCCGGGCGGGACGCGGACGACGCCTACGGCCCCTATGGGCGGTACGGCAGCGCGGGGCGTCCTTACCGCGGTCATGCCCGCTGGCACCGCCCGGTGGCCTGGCTGCTGGCCATCCTGATGGGCATCGGCGTGGTCGCCCTGGCCTTCACGGCCGTCTACCGGGGCGCCTCGGGCAACCGCCAGGACCCCGCTCCGCCGCCCGCCACCAGCGGTGTCGACGGCTCGCCCAGCGGGCAGCCGCGTCTGGAGCCGTCGGGGTCGGAGTCGCCCGCCCCGGAGCCGACCGGGTCCAAGGGCTCGCCCGCCTCCGCCGTACCGCCGGCGCGGTGACGACCTCGCGCATCGCTAGCACGTCGTGGCCTATGGGGCGTTTCCTCCCCAGCCGCCTCCCAAGTTGTGGAGTATCACCGCGTTTACCGTCGGCCCTGGCGACCTACTCTTGAGATATGGCCGGGCGTGGAGACCCTCCCGAGGGGACACCCGAGGGCGTCCCGGGAGGTGGTGAGGACGAATACCGCTCCGTCGTATTCGACGAGTCGTTCGTCCGTGCTGCCCGGCTCCAGGAATTCTCCGCCCAGGAGCGCATGGGCGAGCACGCGCGGGCGGTGCGCAGCAGGCACGCCTGGGCCAGGGCCGGGGCGTCGCGCCAGGCCGTCGCGCTCGTCCTGCTGATCGCCATCGCCTTCGCCGCGGCCGTCTACATGGGCGTGCGCCATCCGTACCAGACGCCGCAGCCGCAGACCGTGGAGCCGCTGCACAGCAGCGTGGTGCCGCTCGCACCGCGCGGTGAGGTGCCCGGAGGGCCGCCGGACCGGCTGTTCCGCAGCAGCCCGGCCGCCGAGTTCCGCAGCGGCGCCGAAGGGGTCACGGTGCCCGGGGCCCGCCGCACCCAGAGCTTCTCCGAGAGCCAGGTGATGACGGCGCTCACCACCGCCAAGGAGTACCTGGTCAAGTCCGCCATCGACCCGGGCGTGCTCACCGGCGGCCCGGTGCAGGCCGTAAGGCTGCTGCTGGACCCGGCCCAGCAGACCCAGTTCGACCAGAGCTTCGCCCACCCGGTCGACGACGGACGGCATGCGGCCACCGGCTGGCTGACCCGCTTCAACCCGGCCGAGGTGACCCTGGCCGACACCCCGGTGCGGGTCCGCGGCACCCTTACGGTCGTCGAGCGCAGCCCCGCGACCCTGGAGGTCGCCGCCGACCACGTCTTCGTCTACGCGGTCCAGCAGGCCCATGAGCGCGGACCGGATCATGCCTCGCTCTTCACGGTGCGCCGAGAGGCGCGGTTCCGCTTCGACCGGAGCGATCTGCGCGACCATCATCTGGAGCTGGTGCAGAGCACCGTACTGGCGGGCCCGCAGGCATGTGCCGCGAACGCCTCCGGCTATCTGCGGCCGATGCTCGCCGGCCAGAGCGCCAAGGGCGACGCCCCCACGGGCACCGACCCGTACACCACGGGCCGCACCAAGGTCTCGCTGTGCGGCGTCATGGCCCCCGGAACCCAGCCCGCCCTCGACGGGCGGTCCTGAAGGGCCTCGGGCGGCTCTGAGGGCCTCCAGTGGCCGCCTCGGCCGGTCTCAGCGCCGCGGCGGGGTGTCCCCGGGCCCGTCGTCGTTCCCCGGGTGCTCGTTCCCCGGCCGCTCGTCCGGTCCGTCCCCGGGCCGCTGGTCCTGGGCCCGCTCCGTCCCGTCCTGGCGCTCGTCCCGGGGCGTGGTGCCCTCCTCGGGGGTCTCCCCACCCTGCTTGCCCCCGCCGCCGGTGAACCGGTCGCGCAGCTTGCTGCCCAGGTCCCCGGCGCCGCCCGCCACGTCCCTGACGAAGGCGAACAACGGATCCTTGCTGTTGCGCACCGACTCCGCGTAGTGGGTCGCGGACTCCCGGATCGAGTCGCTGACCGAGGCGTCCCCGTCCTCGTCGCGGCGCGGGTAGTGGCCGTCCATGAGCCGCTGGTAGTCGCGGGTCGCGGCCCACTTCTTGAGCTCGGCGGCGCGCACGGTGGTGAACGGATGGCTGCGCGGCAGCATGTTCATGATCTTGAGGACGGAGTCCCGCAGATCGCCGCTCGACTCGTACTCCTCCGCCTGCTCCAGGAACGCGTCCACGTTCATCTCATGGAGGTGGTGGCCGCCCGCGAGCTTCATCAGCCCGCGCATCGAGGCCCGCAGATCCTGCCCGACCAGCAGCCCCGCCCGGTCCGCCGACAGCTCCGACTTGCGGAACCACTCCCGCAGCGCCGTCACCAGCGCCAGCACCGCCACATTGCCGAGGGGGATCCAGGCGACCTTCATCGCGAGGCTGGTGAGGAACAGCAGTATCGTCCGGTAGACCGAGTGCCCCGACAGCGCATGGCCCACCTCATGGCCGATGACCGCCCGCATCTCCTCCTCGTCGAGCAGCTCGACCAGACCGGTGGAGATCACGATGATCGGCGCGTCCATGCCGATGCACATCGCGGTCGGCTGCGGGTTCTGGGTGACGTACATGGCCGGGACCCGCTCCAGGTCCAGGATGTAGCAGGCGTCCCGCAGCATGTCGTGGAGATGGGCGAACTGCCGGTCGCCGACCCGCACCGAATCGGACAGGTAGAGCAGCCGCAGACTCCGCTCGGGCAGCAGGCCGCTCATCGCCTTGAAGACCGTGTCGAAGCCGGTCAGCTTGCGCAGCGCGACCAGTGCGGAGCGGTCCGCCGGATGTTCGTACGCCCGTGAGGAGATCCCGGGGAACCGCCGCCGCTCCCGGCTGGGCACATGCTCCCGGGCGTCCCCCGTCCCGCTTCCGCCGCCGGTCTCATGAGTGTCGCTCATCTGGCCCCCTCGGTCGATTGCCCGCTCGACGGGACGCCCGGTCCGGGCCCCTCGTCCGGCGGCCCCCAGCCTAGGCCCTGAGGGTCCGAGGGTTAGCGTGGAGACATGCCCGATATGACTGGCCTCACCGAAGCCCTCGCCGCCACCTCCCACAGCAACGACGGTCCGGGAGCGCTGCTGCGCATCGTCATCGTGGTCGGCGTGGTGGGCGCCGCCCTGCTCGCCTGGTTCCTGCTGCGCGGATACAAGCAGGACTGAGCGGATACCGGCAGGACGGACAGCGAGGCCGAAAACCGCCTCGCATACGATGTGGCCGACGTGTTGTCTCGCCTAGACCCGGATAGGTACTGCCTGCGATGACCGCTATCAGCACCGCACATGCTGCCCTGACCACGCTCGCGGCCGAGGGCGGTGAGCACACCGACACCCATCCGACCATCAGCCCCTTCATGACCGGCGGTGCGGCCCTGGTGATCCTCTTCCTGCTGCTGTGGATCACCACGCGCTTCAACCGGGACCGCTGAGCTGGGCGATTGCCCCTATGGGCCCCGGCTCCGGGCCGGGCCCAGTAGGGTCTGCACGCATGGAAGAGCAGAAAGGGTCCGGCAAGCGGCGACTCGGCGTGATGGGCGGGACGTTCGACCCGATCCACCACGGTCACCTGGTCGCGGCGAGCGAGGTGGCCTCGCAGTTCCACCTCGATGAGGTGGTGTTCGTGCCCACCGGTCAGCCCTGGCAGAAGAGCCACAAAAAGGTCTCCCCGGCCGAGGACCGCTATCTGATGACGGTCATCGCGACCGCGTCGAATCCGCAGTTCTCGGTCAGCCGTATCGACATCGATCGCGGCGGGCCCACCTACACCACCGACACGCTCCGGGAGCTACGCGCGCTCAACGGTGACGCGGATCTGTTCTTCATCACCGGGGCCGACGCACTCGCCCAGATCCTCACCTGGCGTGACGCCGAAGAGCTCTTCTCGCTGGCCCACTTCATCGGGGTGACCAGACCGGGGCACATACTGGCCGACCCGGGGCTGCCGGAGGGCGGGGTGTCGCTGGTGGAGGTTCCGGCACTGGCGATCTCGTCATCGGGCTGCCGGGCGCGGGTCGCTCATGGCGACCCCGTCTGGTACCTGGTGCCGGACGGCGTGGTGCGCTAC
The DNA here is from genome assembly GCF_001598115.1 of Streptomyces sp. AgN23. Lineage (NCBI taxonomy): Bacteria > Bacillati > Actinomycetota > Actinomycetes > Kitasatosporales > Streptomycetaceae > Streptomyces > Streptomyces sp. AgN23. The sequence continues at coordinate 3,860,167 of NZ_CP007153.1, read as the reverse complement.
ATCGACAAGCGCGAGCTGTACCGGCACGACTGCTGAAGGGGTACCGGTGAACGACCGGCAGGATCCGTACGACCCGTACGCACAGGACCCGTATGGCCAGGAGCCGCAGATCTACGGCTATGACGCCTATGGGCGTCCCGTCTACCAGCCGCAGGCGGCACAGCAGCAGAGTTACGACCCGTACGCCCCGCAACAGCCGCAGCAACAGTACGGGGAGCAACAACAGCAGGACGGGTACGGCTACGACCCCTACGCCCAGCCGCAGCATCACCAGCCCCAGCAGCCTCAGCAGCAGCACACCCAGACGCAGAGTTACGACCCATACGCTCAGCAACAGCAACAGCAGTACCAACAGCAGCCGCAGCAGTACCACCAGCAACAGCAACAGCCACAGGGTTACGGCTATGGCTATCCACAGGCCACCGCCCCGGCCGCTGTCCCCCCGCAGCGTGAGGCGAACCCCTACGAGGAGCTGAGCCCGGAGCAGCTGCGCGGCGGACCCGAGGCGCTTCCGGCCGAGGAACCCCGGTCCGCGCAGCCGAAGCGGTCTGGGGGGCCCGGTGACCCCGGGGATTCCGATCAGGAGGAGTACCACACCGAGCAGTTCTCCTTCGTCGAGGAGGAGGACGAGGAATCCGACGACGTCATCGACTGGCTGAAGTTCGCCGAGACCCGCTCCGAGCGCCGTGACGAGCGCCGCCGTAAGGGCCGCAACCGCGTCATCGCGCTGGTCGTGGTCCTGGTCATCGCCGCGGCGGGCGGTGTCGGCTACCTCTGGTACGCGGGCAAGCTCCCGGGGCTCTCCGACGGCGCCGGGGACCAGGCGGCCGCGGGCGGTCCGCAGAAGCGCGATGTGATCGTCGTCCATCTGCGCGAGACCAAGGGCGGCGGCACCTCCACGGCCCTGCTGGTGGACAACGAGACCACCAAGAAGGGCACCACCGTCCTGCTGCCGAACTCGCTGTCCGTCTCCACCGAGGACGGCGCCTCCACCACGCTCGGCAAGTCGGTGACCGACGAGGGCTCCGACTCCACCCGGGATTCCCTGAGCACCCTGCTGGGTTCGAAGATCCAGGGCACCTGGCGGCTGGACACTCCGTATCTGGAGAACCTCGTGGAGCTGGTCGGCGGGATCACCCTCGACACCGACGCGAGCGTCCCCAGCCCCCAGAAGGGCGAGGACCCCCTGGTCAAGCAGGGCAAGGACCAGATCCTGAGTGGCCAGGCGGCCGTGGCGTACGCCACTTACCGGGCGTCCGGCGAGGCACAGTCCAAGCAGCTCGCGCGGTTCGGGCAGGTCATGCAGGCGGCGCTGAAGAAGGTCTCCAGCGATGCGAAGGGCGCCACCAGCACCGTGGAGTCGCTGGCCCAGATCCCCGACCCGTCGCTGTCCGAGCAGCAGCTCGGCGCGTCGCTGGCGAGGCTGGCCGGGCAGGCCAAGAGCGGGGCGTACGACACGGCCATGCTGCCGGTCCAGTCGGACGGGACGCTCAGCAGCCAGGCGACCGACCATGTGGTCAAGGACATCCTGGGCGGCACGGTCAAGAACACCGACAAGAACACCGCGCCCCGGGTCAGCGTGACCAACGCCGGAGGCCCCAAGGACGGGTCGGGTGCCGCGCGGGTCGCGCTGGTCAATGGCGGCTTTACGGTCGTCACGGCCACCGAGGGCGGCGGTACGCCGCAGTCGGCCTCGCGGGTGACCTACGCGGACGCCGCACAGGCGGGCCAGGCCAAGGAGGTCGCCAAGACGCTCGGGCTGCCGGAGACGGCGGTGCGGAAGGGCAAGGGCGCGGCCAACGCGGACATCACGGTCCTCCTCGGCCCGGACTACGACGCCACGGGCTGAGCCGTGCCGCGCCCGGGGCGCCCCGTTCCCCCGGGCGCCCCGGCCTCCGGGCGTTTGCCCGGGGTACTCCCGGCGTTCTCCCCGGGCACGCCGGGCGGCCGAGGAACGGCCATCCGGCGTGACGGTGGGGCGTGAGATCCTGGGGGAAGCCAGACCTTCGACGTACCACCGACCGAAAGCTTGCCTGTGACCGCCACGGACCGCTCCCTCGAGCTCATCAACGCCGCCGCCCAGGCGGCCGCCGACAAGCTCGCGCACGACATCATCGCGTACGACGTCAGCGACGTGCTCTCCATCACCGACGCCTTCCTGCTGGCCTCGGCCCCCAACGACCGCCAGGTCAAGTCGATCGTCGACGAGATCGAGGAGCGGCTGAACAAGGACCTGGGCGCCAAGCCGGTGCGCCGCGAGGGCGACCGTGAGGCCCGCTGGGTGCTGCTGGACTACGTGGACATCGTGGTGCACGTCCAGCACAGCGAGGAGCGGGTGTTCTACGCCCTGGAGCGGCTCTGGAAGGACTGCCCGCAGCTCGAGCTCCCGGCCGACGCCGAGGCCACCCGCGGCAAGGGGCAGGAGTACGCGCAGGCGCAGGCCGTGGACGGCGGCGTGGGCGGTGAGCTGAGCTGAACGGCACGCACGGCGGCCGTGACCGCCGCATCGTCCTGTGGCGCCACGGCCAGACCGCCTGGAACATAGAGCGGCGTTTCCAGGGCTCCTTGGACATCGAGCTCACCGACACAGGTGTCGCGCAGGCACACCGGGCGGCCCGGCTGCTGGCCGCCCTGAAGCCGGACGCGATCATCGCGTCCGATCTGAAGCGGGTGGCGGCCACGGCCGCCGAGCTGTCCGCCGTCACGGGGCTGTCGGTCACGCATGACGCGGGGCTGCGGGAGACCTACGCGGGCGCGTGGCAGGGGCTGACCCACGAGGAGATCATCGAGAACTTCGGCGAGCAGTACGCGGCGTGGAAGCGTGGCGAGCCGGTCCGGCGCGGTGGCGGTGAGCTGGAGACCGAGGTCGCCGACCGGGCGGCGCCGGTGGTGCTGGAGGGCGCCGACAAGCTGCCGGACGGCGGCACGCTCGTGGTGGTCAGCCACGGCGGCACGATCCGCACCACCATCGGCCGGCTGCTCGGCCTGGAGCCCCGGACCTGGGAGGCACTGGGCGGCCTGTCCAACTGCTGCTGGTCCGTTCTGGGCGAGGGGGCGCGGGGCTGGCGGCTGCTGGAGCACAACGCCGGATCGCTGCCCGAGCCGGTGCTCGGCGACGACGACTGAGCGGATTTCCTTTTCCGGCAGGTCACCGGCTATGCTCCTTCTCGTTCGAAGCGCTCCGGCGCCGAGAAGAGCGGGGCTATAGCTCAGTTGGTAGAGCGCCTGCATGGCATGCAGGAGGTCAGGAGTTCAATTCTCCTTAGCTCCACAGATCCACGATCCCGTCTCCCTCACAGGGAGGCGGGATCGCTGCTTTCGGCGCAGCTTCCGGCGGCTCGCTCCGCCGCCGGGGCCGTCTCCACTTCCGGGGTTCTCGCCGCCGCCGGCACCGTCTCCTTGGCCGCGGCTTGTTCCGCCCGCATCACGGAGAGCGGCTTGGCGTGCGGCGGGCAGCCGATCAGCGGGTCGTGGAGGGTGCGCACCCGCCGGACATGGTCGCGGCCCTCCTCGTCGCAGGGGGTGTAGACCACGACCCGGGTCTCCGGTGCCCCACTGACCAGCATCGAGGTCGAGGTCAGCCGGATCTCGCCGACCGAGGCATGCCGCACCACCTTGATCCGGGAGCCCGGCGGCGCGATGTCCCCGCTCCGCCACAGCCGGGCGAAGTCGTCGCTGGCTTCCAGCAGCCGGACGCGGCGGGCGGCTGCCAGGTGCTGCCAGTACCAGCATCGGCGGGCTCTCGTTACCGGTATCGGCCCGGCCACAGGCTCGGTCCATGGGACACACCACCCCGACCACCCTTCCCCCGACGGGGGGCCTCGGTGGATTCAGCAAAAGCGAGGCCACTGACAACCGGGCAGCTGAGAGCCGGGCCGGAGACAGCCGGGCACCGCGCCCCGGCTGGCTGCTCGCGATCGTCCTCACCGGCCAGCTCATGGCCGTCCTCGACGTCTTCATCGTCAATATCGCCGCCCCGGCCGTCCGCGCCGATCTGCACGCCCCCGGCACCGGGCTGCAACTCGTCATCGCGGGCTACACCATCTCCTACGCCGTGCTGCTGATCCTCGGGCCGCGGCTGCTGCACGAACCCGCCGGTCCGCCACGCCCTCGCGCGGAAGGCCCGGCCGCCCGACGGAGCGGCCTGGACCTGCCCGGTCCGGTGCTGCTCGCGGCGGCCGTGCTGCTGTTCACCGTGCCGCTGCCGCTGCCGCTGCCGCTGCCGCTGCCGCTGCCGCTGCCGCTGGTGCTGGTGCTGGTGCTGGGGCAGGAGCGGGGCTGGCCGCTGTGGGGCTGGATCGCTCCAGGTATGAGCGCGGTCCTCGTGGCGCTCTTCGCCGCGTACGAGACACGGCTGGCCCGGCGCGGCGGTGCGCCGCTGATCTCTCCGCGGGTGGTGCGGGCGCCGGGGATGCCGCTCGCGGTGATCCGTATCGCGCTGGGGATGGCGGCCAACGCGGGCTTCCTGTTCGCCATGACCCCGCATGTGCGGGGCGGACTCGGCTACAGCCCGCCGAGGGCGGGGCTGACGTTCGTCCCCACGGCGGTCGCGTTCGGCGTCGTCGGCCTCAACTGGCAGCGGCTGTCCGTGCGCTGGCAGGCCGTGGCGGTACCGGGCGGATTCCTGCTGGCCGCCGCCTCGTTCGCCGGGACCGGTCTGGTACTGCGCGGGGGAACGAACGGCGGCCCCTGGCTTCCCGTCGCCCTTACGGCCTCCGGCGCGGGGCTCTCGTTCGCCTACAGCCCCCTGCTCGCACGGACGTTGGCGACCGTAAGGCGGAGCAGGACGCGGCGGACGCCAGCGGGGTTCTGGTGACAGCGGCTCAACTCGGCCTGCTCACCGGCGTCGCGGTCTTCGGGGCCGTGTTCCTGGGCGCGACGGACGGTACGGTGCCCAGTGCGGGTGCCTCCGCGGACGCCCTGTGGGTGACCTGCGTCGCCTTGGCCGGGGCCGCGCTGTGCGGAGTACTGATGAGTCTGGTGAGACGAGTGGGGAATCTCCGCTGACCTGCGCGTCGTCCCGTGGCAGAATCGGACGGCCGGAGGGGGATGGGGCCGACACGTCCGATGGGGAGGGCAGGTGGGATGCGGACCAGCATCCTCGATGCGATCGAGGACCCGTCCCGCAGGGCACGAGCGGGCATTGTGTGCCCGTCCTGCGGCTCCGCGCATGTGGCCCAGGTCCTCGGTGACAACGGTGGTGTTTCCTACGTGTGTACGGCCTGTGGCCATAGCTGGAGCTGAGTGAGATGGGAGCCCACAGCCGGAAGTGCGACTGGTGCGGCACCGGCACACCGATCGTCCGCGACATGGAGCCGCTCAATTCCGACTACCAGTATTGGTGTGCGGAGTGCGCGCGGGCGCTGATCATCAGGGGCGATCCCATTGAGACCTACCGCGAGCTCGAAGGAGAGCCGATCTATGGTCGGCTCCTCGACGAGCACTGCACGCTGAAGCGTTTCTATTCGTTCGCGACGGCGTAACGGGGCTCTGCTCCGGCCCCCGGGTAATCGATTTGGCGGAAGGCCGGGGCGTCCGTGTAATGTAGGCGTCGCCGCCAGGGAAACCGGGCGGAGCGAGACCTGGGGCTATAGCTCAGTTGGTAGAGCGCCTGCATGGCATGCAGGAGGTCAGGAGTTCAATTCTCCTTAGCTCCACATCCAGGAGGCGGGTCGTCCGATACGGACGGCCCGCTTTTCGTCGTGCGTGACGGGGGTCACCTCCGTGCGGGCCGTCAGTGCCCTGCGGTAACCTGGCTCCATGCGTGCCGTACGCCTTCTGCTTAGCGGGCCGCGCTGACCAGTACCGACCGAGAACAGCCCCGGTCGGCATCAGCGCGGCGTCCCCTCCTGTGTGAGGGGTCTTTTTGTTTCGGAAGCGTGAGGGATCCGCTGCGTTGCCGCAGGCAGAGACGACCGATGGAGCTTTGAGGACCATGAGCGAGACCAACGCCGCGGCCGAGGTGGCCGCGCCGCACCGCTACACGGCCGCCCTGGCCGCCGACATCGAAGCCCGCTGGCAGGACTTCTGGGACGCGCACGGCACGTATGAGGCGCCCAACCCGGGCGGCGACCTGGCCGGCGACGCCGAGGCCGTCGCCCGGCCCAAGAAGTTCGTCATGGACATGTTTCCGTACCCCTCGGGCGCGGGGCTGCACGTGGGCCATCCGCTGGGCTACATCGCCACCGATGTCTTCGCCCGCTACCACCGCATGACGGGTCACAACGTCCTGCACACCCTGGGCTTCGACGCCTTCGGCCTGCCCGCCGAGCAGTACGCGGTGCAGACCGGCACCCACCCGCGGGTCAGCACCGAGGCCAACATCGAGAACATGCGGCGGCAGCTGCGCCGTCTGGGCCTGGGTCACGACCGGCGCCGCTCCTTCGCGACGATCGACCCGGACTACTACCGCTGGACCCAGTGGATCTTCCTGCAGATCTTCAACTCCTGGTACGACCCGGAGGCGAAGACCGCGCGCCCCATCGACACCCTGGTCCAACAGTTCGCCTCGGCTGAGCGCCCGACCCCCGACGGCCGCCCCTGGGCCGAGCTGACCGAATCCGAGCGCGCCGACATCCTGGGCGGATACCGCCTGGCCTATGCCTCGGACGCGCCCGTCAACTGGTGCCCCGGCCTGGGCACCGTGCTGGCGAACGAGGAGGTCACCGCGGACGGCCGCTCCGAGCGCGGCAACTTCCCGGTCTTCAAGGCCAAGCTGCGCCAGTGGAACATGCGCATCACCGCCTACGCCGACCGGCTGCTGGACGACCTGGACGAGCTGGACTGGCCCGAGGCCATCAAGCTGCAGCAGCGCAACTGGATCGGCCGCAGCGAGGGCGCCCGGGTCGACTTCCCGGTGACCGACCACGCCGACGCCAAGATCACGATCTTCACCACCCGCCAGGACACCCTGTTCGGCGCCACCTATATGGTCCTGGCGCCCGAGCACGGCCTGGTGGACGAGATCGTCCCGGACGCCTGGCCCGAGGGCACCCGCGACGCCTGGACCGGCGGCCACGCCACCCCGGCCCAGGCCATCGACGCCTACCGCAAGCAGGCCGCGGCCAAGTCCGACGTCGAGCGGCAGGCCGAGGTCAAGGAGAAGACCGGCGTCTTCACCGGCGCGTACGCCATCAACCCGGTCAGCGGCGAGCAGGTGCCGGTCTTCATCGCCGACTACGTCCTGATGGGCTACGGCACCGGCGCGATCATGGCCGTTCCGGCGCACGACAGCCGTGACTTCGCCTTCGCCCGCGCCTTCGAGCTGTCCATGCGCTGCGTCGTCGAGCCGTCCGACGACCGCGGCACGGACCCGTCCACCTGGGACGACGCCTTCGCCTCGTACGACGCGAAGATCGTCAACTCGACGGGGGAGTCCGTATCGCTGGACGGGCTGGGCGTCGTGGAGGCCAAGGCGCGCATCACCGAATGGCTGGAGTCCCGCGCCATCGGCGAGGGCACCGTCAACTTCCGGCTGCGCGACTGGCTGTTCAGCCGGCAGCGCTACTGGGGCGAGCCGTTCCCGATCGTCTACGACGAGGAGGGCGTGGCCCACGCCCTGCCCGAGTCGATGCTGCCCCTGAAGCTGCCCGAGGTCGAGGACTACTCGCCGCGCACCTTCGACCCGGACGACTCCGACACCTCCCCGGAGACCCCGCTGTCCCGGAACGAGGACTGGGTCAACGTGGTGCTGGACCTGGGCGACGGGCGCGGGCCGCGGCCCTTCCGCCGCGAGACCAACACCATGCCCAACTGGGCCGGATCCTGCTGGTACGAGCTGCGCTACCTGGACCCGCACAACAGCGAGCGGCTGGTCGACCCCGAGACCGAGCGCTACTGGATGGGGCCGCGCGAGGGCCAGCCGCACGGCGGTGTCGACCTGTACGTCGGCGGCGCCGAGCATGCGGTGCTGCATCTGCTGTACGCCCGGTTCTGGTCCAAGGTGCTGTTCGACCTGGGGCATGTCTCCTCGGTCGAGCCGTTCCACAAGCTGTACAACCAGGGCATGATCCAGGCGTATGTCTACCGGGACAGCCGCGGTATCGCCGTCCCGGCCGCCGAGGTCGAGGAGCGGGACGGGGCCTACTGGTACCAGGGCAAGCAGGTCAGCCGGCTGCTGGGCAAGATGGGCAAGTCCCTGAAGAACGCCGTCACGCCGGACGAGATCTGTGCCGAGTACGGGGCCGACACCCTGCGGCTGTACGAGATGGCCATGGGGCCGCTGGATGTCTCGCGGCCCTGGGACACCCGCGCCGTGGTCGGTCAGTACCGGCTGCTGCAGCGGCTGTGGCGCAATGTCATCGACGAGGGCACCGGTGAGGTCACCGTCGTCGACACCGAGCCCGACGAGGCCACCCTGCGCGCCCTGCACAAGGCGATCGACGGCGTCCGGCAGGACATGGAGGGCCTGCGCTTCAACACCGCCATCGCCAAGATCACCGAGCTGAACAACCACGTCACCAAGGTGCGCGAGGTGCCTCGCTCGGTGGCCGAGGGGCTGGTGCTGCTGATCTCGCCGCTGGCCCCGCATGTCGCCGAGGAGCTGTGGTGCAGGCTGGGCCACCCCGCCTCCGTCGTCCACGAGCCCTTCCCGGTCGCCGACCCGGCGTATGTCGTGGACGAGACCGTCACCTGTGTGGTCCAGGTCAAGGGCAAGGTCAAGGCCCGGCTGGAGGTCGCGCCCTCGGTCTCGGACGAGGAGCTGGAGGCGCTGGCGCTGGGTGACCAGGCGGTCGTGGCGGCGCTGAACGGCGCGGGCATCCGTAAGGTCATCGTGCGGGCGCCGAAGCTGGTCAACATCGTTCCGGCGTGATGCGGGGCGGGGACGGGTCCGCACGGTAAGGGCCGTCCCAGCCGCGGAGTGCCACCTGTGGGCGGGTTGGAGGTTCGTCAGGAACCTCTGGCCCGCCCGGCGCGTTTACGCTGAGAGGACGACCGCCACCGTGCCGTGACCGCCGCCCCAAGGAGCGCACATGGAAGCCATCTGGATCCTGTTGCTGCTTTTCGTCCTGATCATGCTGGCGGGGGTCTATGCGGCCGTTCGCGCGGTCAGGGCGGCCAAGCGCGGTATCGACCGCACGGTGCACCAGGCCCGCCGCACGGTGGAGGAGACCAGACTCCGGGCCCGGCAGCTCGCGCAGCCGGGCGCGGCCGGTGAGCTCGCCCAGCTCCGGCTCTCCCTGCGCGGTTCGATGCGCGCCACCGGCCAGGCCCTGCAGGCGGCCGCCCCGCAAGACCAGTCGCTGTCGGAGTCGTTGATCCTGTTCCAGCGGCTGAGCGCCCATGCGCAGGATCTGGAAGCGGATCTGAAGCGGCTGGAGCAGGAGCCCGACAAGTCCCGCCTCGCCGCCCTGCTGCCCGATCTGCGGCAGCGCACGGAGCGGATCACCCACTCCGCCGACTCGCTGCGCTGGGCGGTGCAGGAGCGGACGCAGCGGTTTGCGCATGACGACCTGGACTCGCTGAACCGCGAGATCGAGATGGAGGCCGGGGCGCTGCGGCACTGGACTGCGGTGGAGCCGGAGGAGCCGCGGACGGATGTGGGGGCGTGGCCGCCGCCCGATGCGGGGGCGCGGCCCGAGACAGGGTCTCGACCTGAGGCGGGGGCTCGGCCTGGGACAGGGGCGCGATCGGGGCCCGAGGCGGTGCGGGAGCCGGAGCCGCCGCGGCCGTCGCTCGGGGCGAGGCCCCAGACGGAGCCCCAGGACTGGCAGAAGCCCTGGCAGCAGCAGTCCCGCCGGCCCGAGAACACCGCCTGATTCCCATCGTCCGGCCTGGGATCCCACGCCCCGGCCCGAGACCCCGGAACCCGGCCCGAGAACAGGAACTGAGCCACGTCTGAACAGGGCATGATGGGTAAGGCAATTGATCATCCGCTGGGGTCGCGCTGTCGGCGGGCTCCATCCCCCGATAACCTCCCAGTCATGTCCCGCCATGTCGCGATCGTGACCGATTCAACGGCTTACTTGCCGCAGGATGCGATGGAGCGGCATCGCATCACCGCGGTGCCGCTGACGGTCGTGCTCGGAGACCGGGCCCTGGAAGAAGGCACCGAGATCTCGGCCCGGTCCCTCGCGCAGGCGTTGCAGAAGCGGAAGCCGGTGACGACGTCCCGGCCCAGTCCGGAGATGTTCGCGGCCGCCTACCGGGCCGCCGCCGAGGAGGGCGCGACGGGCATCGTCTCCCTGCATCTGTCGGCCGAGTTCTCCGGCACCTACGACGCGGCGGCGCTCGCGGCACAGGACGCGCCCGTTCCGGTACGGGTGGTGGACAGCGGAATGGTCGCGATGGCGCTGGGCTTCTGCGCGCTGGCGGCGGCCGAGACGGCGGAGGGCGGTGGCACGCTGGACGAGGCCGTGGCGGCGGCGGAAAAACGGGCCGACGGCACCGCCGCCTACTTCTACGTCGACACCCTCGACTATCTGCGGCGCGGCGGCCGGATCGGCGCGGCCCAGGCACTGCTCGGCTCGGCGCTCGCGGTCAAACCGCTGCTCCAGCTCGACGAGGGGCGGATCGAGCTGCGGGAGAAGGTCCGCACGGCTTCGAAGGCCATCGCCCGGCTCGAGGAGATCGTGGTGGAGCGGGCGGGCCGGAGTCCGGTGGACATCGCGGTGCAGCACCTCGCGGCGGGCGAACGGGCGGCGGCGCTCGCGGAGCGGCTGCGGGACCGGGTGCCGGGGCTGGCGGAGCTTTATGTGAGCGAGGTGGGTGCGGTGATCGGCGCCCACACCGGGCCGGGGCTGCTGGGAGCGGTGGTCTCTCCGCGGTAGCGGAGGGTGGGCGGTACTTCGGCCACGCTCCTCACTCGGTGGGGTGGCGGAGTTATCCACAACCTGGGGGTTATCCCCGGGAATTGAGGCGGATCGGCACGATCGGCCGCTTGTGCCTACCGTCGGGTGCATGAAAACACGATCACGTACAGTAACCACGGGTCCGGGGCGCGGCCGTCATCGCGACGGCGGGGCCGGCCGCCGCCCCCGCCTGCCGTCCGGCGCCGGGTCGTCCCGGGCCGGGGGCCACCACCGCAGCACCCACCGCCAGACCCAGCCCACCACCCCCTCACGCGCCGGCCGAGTGGCGGCGCTCTTCTCCACACCGTCGGCGCCCCCGATCGTGGTCGGGCCGATCGCCTTGGGCAGCCGGGATGGGCCGGGAGGCGTGGCGAAGGCCCGGGACAAGGAGCTCCCGGCCAGGGAAGCGGCGGCTGCGGAGGCGGAGGAGGTACGGAGCAGGGAGGTAAGGAACGAGGGGCCCCTCGGGGACGAGCCCGAGGAGCCGCCTCGGGGCGTGCACGAGCGGCCGTTCGAGGAGGTATCTGAGGACGAGGCCGGGGACGGTCCGCTGCGTCGCCGCGACCGGGTAAGGCTCGCCCTGCGCGAGCGGCTGCCGGTGTGGCTTCAGCTGCGCTGCGGTATGGAGCTGAGAACGGTCGCCGCACTGGTGGTCGCCCTGCTCGCCGCGGTGGCCTTCGCGGCGTATCACTTCTGGACCGGCCGTCCTCAGACCGTGCGGGCGCCGGATCCGGAGCCCCCGCGCGCTGCGCCCTCGGAACCCGGTCCGATGCCCAGGGGACGGCTCACCCCATCCGGCGGCGGTCGCACGGTCGTGGTGGATGTGACCGGCAAGGTCCGCCGTCCGGGGCTGCGGAAGCTGCCGCCCGGGGCGCGGGTCGCCGACGCCCTCGAAGCGGCGGGTGGAGTACGGCCGGGCGCCGACCTGAGCGGGCTGAACCGGGCCCGGCCACTGGTGGACGGGGAGCAGATCGTCGTCGGCGCCCCCGCGGGCGGACCACCGGCACCGGGCGCGGCCGCAGGTCCGGCCGCTGGGGCACCGAACGCACCCAACGGCCCGAACACGCCCGGTGATCCGAACGTGGCCAACGGCGCGAACGCACCGGCCGGCCCCGGAGCGCCCGGTGGCTCGGTCAGCCTCAACTCCGCGACCGCCGAACAGCTCGACACCCTCCCGGGAGTCGGCCCCGTCCTGGCCCGGCACATCCTCGACTACCGCAGCCGGCACGGAGGTTTCCGCTCCATCGATGAACTCCGTGAGGTGAACGGCATCGGTGAGCGCCGGTTCGCCGATCTGCGTCCACTGGTCCGGCCATGACGGTCGCGAGGCCCCCGCGGCCCCGCGCCCCGGTCCACGAGGCGGCCGCGTCCCCGCGCGGTGCGTCACAGCCACACCAGGAGGGCCCACCCGACCTCCGCCTCGTGGCCCCGGCCCTGGCCGCCTGGGCGGCCGCGGCGCTCGCCCTGGACGCACCGGCCCATCTGGTGGCTCTCGTCTGCACGGTTGCCTCCCTCGTGGCGGCAGCGCTGCTCATCGGGGCTCGCCGACGAGACCCGGCAACGGGTGGACGACGGCGTAGCGCACCCCATCCCAGGCCCGGCCCGGACGTGTCCTCGCCGGTGCCGCTCCCGCACGACCGACAGCCGCTCGAACCCACCCCATCGCGGCCACGCGGCGCCCAGCCTCGGCAGCGGGCGCGGAAGGCGCCGCCGCCGACGGCCGGCCGGTCGCCCGGTGCCGCGCCCGGGACTTACGGCCGTCCGGGCACCGGCGAAGGCCACACCGCGCCGCGGCGGCAAGCCACTTCGCCGCCCCGCACCGGCGCGTGGCGTGGGCGCCGTACGGCAGGGGCGGTGGCGGCCGTGCTGTTGTGCGGGGCCGCCGCGGGGGCGGTCGCCGGACTGTATGGGGCGGACGTACGCCGTGGCCCGGTGCCCGCGCTGGCCCGGGAGTACGCCGAGGCCACCGCCGAGGTGACGGTCACGGGGGATCCACGGCTCACCCGGCCACGTGTGCGGGGCGCGGCGCTCGCGCCCGCGTCCGTGGTTCTGGAGGCCGAGGCCGACCGGGTGACCGGCCCCGACGGCACCACGACCACCACCAGCGCGCCGGTCCTGGTGACGGTCCACCCGAGGGCCGGTAAGGAGCGGACGGCCTGGCTCGGGCTGTTGCCGTCCACCCGTCTGCGTGTCCCCGGCCGCCTGGTGCCGCCGCTGCGTGACGGGGACCGTATAGCGGCCGTGGTGCGTGTGAACGGCGGTGGGCCCCCGCGGATCACGGGTCGGCCCAGCGCGGTCCAGCGGCTGGCCGGGCGGCTGCGCGCCGGGCTGCGCACCGCGAGCGACGGACTCTCCCCGGACGCGCGGGCGTTGCTTCCGGCACTGGTCGTGGGGGACACCTCACGGGTGCCGCCCGAGCTGGACGAGGCGTTCCGGGCCACGGACATGCTCCATCTCATGGCCGTGTCCGGCAGCAATCTGACGCTGGTGCTCGCCCTGCTCACGGGTCCGCCGCAGCTGGCCGGGCGGGCCGAGCGGCGCGGTCTCGCGGGCGCGCTCGGCATCCGGCTGCGGACCACCGCCCTCCTCGGCGGCGGGCTCACGCTCGCCTTCGTCATCGTCTGCAGACCCGATCCCAGTGTGCTGCGGGCCGCCGCCTGCGGGCTGATCACGCTGCTCGCCCTCGGCACCGGCCGCCGCCGCTCGCTGCTCCCGGCCCTGGCCGCCGCCGTCCTCGCGCTGGTGCTCTACGACCCCTGGCTGGCCCGGAGCTACGGCTTTCTGCTCTCCGCGCTGGCCACCGGCGCCCTGCTCACCATCGCGCCGGGATGGAGCGCGGCCCTGCGGCGCCGTGGCGTACCGCCCCGGCTCGCCGAGGCGCTGGCGGCCGCCGCCGCGGCCCAGGCGGTCTGCGCACCGGTCGTGGTGGCCATGGCCGCGCGGGTGAGCCTGGTGGCGATTCCCTGCAATCTCATCGCGGAGGTCGCGGTCGCCCCCGCCACTGTCCTCGGGTTCGCCGCGCTCGCGGTGGCCGCCGTCGCGCCGCCGGTCGCCGCGTGGATCGCCTGGCCGGCGGGCTGGCCCGCCGGGTGGATCGCCCAGGTGGCCCGCACCGGTGCGGCACTGCCCGGGGCCGAGGCGGACTGGCCGGACGGCTGGACAGGCGCGCTGCTGCTGGCCCTCGTCACTCTGGCCGTGGTCCTCGTCGGCCGCCGACTGCTGCAGCACCGCCTGCTGTGCGCCGTGTGCGCCCTGCTGGTGCTGCTGGCCGTTGTACGCCCGGCGCCCCTGGCCCGGATCATCACCGGCTGGCCACCGCCCGGTTGGCGAATGGTGGCATGCGATGTCGGCCAGGGCGACGCCCTCGTCCTGGCCGCGGGGCCCGGTACGGCCGTCGTCGTGGACACCGGGCCCGAGCCGCGGGCGGTCGACCGCTGTCTGCGTTCGCTGGGTGTCGTCCGGATTCCGCTGCTGGTCCTGACCCACTTCCACGCCGACCATGTGGCCGGGCTGACCGGCGCGTTACGCGGGCGCGCGGTCGGCGCCATCGAGACGACCGGTCTGGAAGAGCCGCCCGGCCAGGCCGAGTTCGTACGGCGCAGGGCCCGGTCGGCGCATGTCCCGGTCGTCGCGGCGGTGCCGGGGGAGCGGCGGCGCTTCGGTCCGCTGTCCTGGGAGGTCCTGTGGCCCGCGCCGCCGCCCGCCCCGGCCGGGGCCGAGGGGCCGAACGACGCGAGCGTCACCCTCCTCGTCCGCACGGCGGGCCTGACCCTGCTCCTCCTCGGCGACCTGGAGCCCCCGGCCCAGCAGGCCCTGCGGACAGCGCACCCCGCCCTCCCCGAGGTCGATGTCCTCAAGGTGGCCCACCACGGCTCCGCCTACCAGGACCCGCAGTTGCTCCGGCGTCTCAGCCCCCGCCTCGCCCTGATCTCCTGCGGCGCCGACAACCCCTACGGCCATCCGTCGCCCCGCACCATCGCCTCCCTGCGCGCCCAGGGAGCCGCCGTGTTGCGGACCGACACCGACGGGCCGATCGCGGTGATACGAGACCCGGGGCTGCGCGCGGTGTTCGGAGGCCGCGGTGGGCCCTGAGCGCGGACACACCCGGGCGGGGTGCCCGCTCCCCGTCGATGAGTGGGCACCCCGCCCGGGTGTGTTCCGGTGCTCAGCGCTTGGTGTTGCTGTTGAAGAGCGAGCGCGACCAGACGTAGCCGACCAGGGCGATCCCGGCGCACCAGGCGAGCGAGACCCAGCCGTCGTTGCCGATCTCCGAGCCGGAGAGCAGGCCGCGCAGTGTCTCGGTCATCGGTGTGAACGGCTGGTACTCGGCGAACCAGCGCAGGCCCGGGGACATCGACTCGGCCGGTACGAACGCGGAGCCCAGGAACGGCAGGAACTGGACCAGCAGCGGCTTGTTGCTCGCGGACTCCACCGTCTTGGAGATCAGGCCGAGTGCGCACGACAGCCATGTCACGGCGAACGCGATGGCCGTGAGGAGGCCGGCGGCGGCCAGCCACTCCAGCGGATTGGCGTCCGGCCGGAAGCCGATGGCGAGGGCGACGCCCACCACCAGGACGAGGCTCACCATCGTTGTGAGGACGCTGCCGACGACATGGCCCGTCATGAACGACGAGCGCGTGATGTTCATGGTGCGGAAGCGGTTGATGATGCCCTCGGTCATATCGGTGCAGACCGCGATCGAGGTCGACATCGACCCGGCGGCCACCCCCATGATGATGATGCCGGGCGTCAGATAGTTCAGATACGCGTCCCGGCCGCCGCCCATGCCGGAGCCGATCGAGTCGCCGAAGGCGTACACGAACAGCAGCAGCATCATGATGGGCATCATGGAGGCGCCCAGCGAGACGCCCGGATAGCGCAGCGCGTGCTTGATATTGCGCCGCAGCATCGTCATCGAGTCGTGCACGGCGTAGCTGAGCGTGCTCATCGCAGGGTCTCCTTCGCGTGGAGGGCGGTGTTGGTGCTGCCGTCGCCGGTCAGGGCGAGGAACACGTCGTCGAGGTCGGGGGTGTGCACGGAGAAGTCGGCGGCGCGGATACCGGCGGCGTCGAGCCGGTCGAACAGGGCGCGCAGCGCGTCGAGATCGCCGTCGCCCGCGACACGCAGGGCGAGCTGCTCATCGTCCCGGGCCGCACCGGAGAAGGCGGCGGCCGCGCGCTCGTACTCGTCGGGATCGGTGAACCGCAGGCGTACATGGCTGCCGGGGATCTGCGCCTTGAGCTCGTCTGCGGTGCCCTCGGCGACGATCCGGCCGCCGTCGAGCACGGCGATCCGGTCCGCCAGTTGGTCGGCCTCTTCCAGGTATTGGGTGGTGAGGAAGACGGTGACGCCGTCGGCGACCAGCGAGCGCACGGTCTCCCACATGGTGCGGCGGCTGCGCGGGTCCAGCCCGGTCGTCGGCTCGTCGAGGAAGATCACCTGCGGGTCGCCGACCAGCGTCATGGCGAGGTCGAGCCGGCGCCGCATACCGCCGGAGAAGAAGGCGGCGCGCTTGTGCGCGACGTCCGCGATGTCGAACCGCTCCAGCAGCTCCTTGGCCCGCCTGCGTCCTTCGCGCTTGCCCAGGCGCAGCAGGTCGGCCATGAGGAGCACGTTCTCCTCGGCGGTGAGCAGGTCGTCGAGTGCGGCGAACTGCCCGGTGACACCGATCGCGGCACGCACCCCCTCCGGTGAGGTGGCGACGTCGTGGCCCGCGACCTGGGCCTGGCCGCCGTCGGCCGCGATCAGCGTGGACAGGATCTGCACGGTGGTGGTCTTTCCGGCGCCGTTCGGCCCGAGCAGCGCGAACACGGAGCCGGACGGGATGCGCAGATCGATGCCGTCGAGGACGGTCTTGTCGCCGTACGACTTGCGCAGATCGGCGGTGGAGACGGCGGCGGGCGGCTGCTGGCCGCCCTGCCTGGACGTGGGCATGACAGATGACTGCATGGAGCCCTCCCCTTCGAAGGCGTGGTGAGCGGTGAAGTGATCGTGGTTGTCGGGAGAAGAGGCGGGTCAGGCCCGGGCACGGCGGATGTTGATGTTGCCGAAGCGGGTACGGGCCCTGACCTCGGCGGTGTCCTCGGACGTGTCCGGGCTCTCGGACGCGGTGAGCGCGTTGACCACCTGGCCGGCGCTGGAGCTGACGTCGAGCCAGGCGGCGGTGCCCTCACGGATGCCGACATCGATGGCGCCGTAGGAGGTCTCCAACTGGACGGTGCCGCGCGCGACCTCATCGAGGCGCACGGCTCCGTGGGCGGTGGTGGCGGTGACCGAGCCCTCGGCGTGCTCGATGAAGATGTCACCGTTGGCGCCGCTCACCCGCAGGTCGCCCAGGGCGTCGCCGACGGTCGTGGTGCCGTGGGAGTTCTTCAGGACACCCGCGCCGTTGATGGCACCGACGCGCAGGCTGCCGGAGCTGGTGGTGATCTCGGCGGACCCCTCGACGCGGTCCACGGTGATGGTGCCGTGGGACGCGATCAGGTGCAGCGGCCCGGTGGTGTCCAGGCGGACATCGCCCGACGAGGTCTTCACCCGGACCTCGCCGAGCCGCCCCTCGCCGTGCACCTGGGCCCAGGCGCCCGTCATCTCCACCTGCGAGCCGGTGGGCAGTTCGACCGTCACATCGACGGTGCCGGTGCGCCCGACGAGGTAGCGCTGCTTCGGTGTCCGGATGGTCAACAGACCACTCGCGTACCGCACTTCGGACTGTTCGGCCGCCCGTACGTCCTGGTCCTTCTTCGGGTTGCGGGGCCGCACGTCGACGAGGGTGTCGAGCCGGTCGGCGGCGATGAACCGGATGGATCCGGCTTCCACATGGGCGGTGACCGAGATCGGCTCGGGAGTGTCGAAGGGGGCGTCGAAAGAAGGCATGGCTGTCCCGTTCTCTTGGGTCTTCGTGGCGTCCCTGCTGGTGGGACGTGGTGTGGGAGAAGTGGTGTGGGCGAAGTGGCGTAGGGGAGGTGGGGTAGGCGGGCCGCGGTTAGCGCACCCAGCCCGTGAAGCTCTGTCCGACGGTGCGGGTGGCGCGGGGCTGCTCCGTCGTACGTGACGGGGTGCCGCCGTCGACCGCGGCCGACACGGCTCGTACCAGCCACGCGTTGACCGACAGGCCCTCGCGGTGCGCGGCCTCCTCGGCGCGCGCCTTGAGGTGGGCGGGCAGCCGCAGATTGACGCGGGCGGTGCCGCCGTCGTCGCCGTCGGCGGGTGCCGGGGCCGGTGCCTTGAGCGGCTCGGCGGGTCCGCTCTTGCCCTCGTGCGCCTCGTCGCCCTCCGGCCGCGTCACCACGAAGTCGGGGTCGAGCCCGCGCAGCCGTACGTCGACCGAGCCGGGGGCGAGTTCACGGGTGATCTCGTCCATCGCGGCGGAGAGCACATTGAGCATCGTCAGCCGGGTCGCCGACTCCAGAGGAGCGGTGAGCCGGTCGGCCAGCTCGCGAGCTTCTTCGCCGCCGGCTTCGGCGGCCACCGCGAGTTCGCGGCGGAGGTTGTCGACATACGGCGTGAGGTCCATAGCGCCATAGTGGCACCACGATGGCGCCATGTGCAAGGCCGTGAAGGGGGTGATTGTGGAGCAGGGTTCACCGAACAGCTCTGACCTGGAGGAACGCGTTGGTGTCAGGTTGCGTCAATGCGGTGCCATGTGGAGTCGAGCTCACCCTGGCGCATCCAGTGGCACCGCGTGATGCCACTGTGGCACCCTGCCTCGCTCTGCCCTGCCCGTGCCGTCAGTCGACCCGCCGGGCCAGTACCTGTCCGGGCCAGGCCCCGGACAGGAAACGGTCGGTGGCGGTGAAACCGTTGCGCTCGTAGAACGCGACCAGTTCGCCCCCGCCGCCCGCCCAGCAGTCGACCCGCAGCAGCCCCACCCCGGCCCGCCGGGTCTCCTCGACGGCATGGGCCAGCAGCGCCGCCCCGATGCCCAGGCCGGCGCGCTGTCGGTCGGAGACCAGCAGCCGGACGTACCGCTCGGGTTCGCCGGCCGGTGCGATCGGCACCTGCGGGCTGGGCCCGGAGTCCAGCACCATGGCCCCGACAGGCGTTCCGTCCAACTCCGCGATGTACGGGGCATTCTCGGTCGTGTACCGCTGGACCCGCGCCACCCCGCCCGTCTTCTGCGAATACGGCGTCGTGCCCCACTGCTCGGTGTTGCCCCGAGCGTTCATCCAGGCCACCGCGGAGTCGAGCATGTCCAGGATGACCGGTGCGTCGGCGAGGCTGCCCGGCCTGACGTATATGCGAGGTGTCGTGTCGGTCACGGCGCAAGTTTAGGCACTGTCGGGCCGGTCACAGCCGCTTGGCGCCCGCGTCGGTGAGCCCCGACCCCTCTGCGCCAACTACCGATCATCGGGACCCAGTTGTACCTTGGAGTCTGTCACCACGGACGAGGTGTGGTTCCTCACCGCTGTCAGGTTGGCCTGCCCCCGAAGGGGGAGGGACGGGCCTGTCGCAGAGGGCGGCGGAGCTCCTGATCGCCATCGCATGGGTCGCACAAGAGCTCGTCAAGGCCCTGGCACACGCCGAGTGAAGGCCGCGGCGGTCCTCTCCGGCGCCACCGTCATGCCCCAGACGTGCTGGATCGTCCGGTAGTCGAGCACGGTGATGTCCTCCTGCCGGAGGATTTCACGGGCCTGCGGCGATATCAGGAACTCGTAGTCCGTCCGGCGCACGCGCCAGCCATCGTCGACGGCCTGTGACTCGTTGTTTCCCACGCTCGGGTGCACCGCCCATTCATTGAGCCCGGCGGGCAGGTCGCGCAGCATCCGAACGTATCGGGCCGCCTTTCCTTCAAGGGCGAGCGAGAAGCTATCCAGGAAGTCGTTGTCGATGACCGGCAGCCCGCGGTGCCGCATTCTCCGGCGCGCGGGTTCGAGCCAGACCCGGACCGCGAGGCCGTACTCCGCGGCCAGCCCTACCGTCAGATCGAGGATGTCGTCGCGACCGCCATCGGCCAGGCAGTGGAAGTCCAGCTGGGTCGGCGCGAGCCCGGCGTCGGCGACGGCGTCGATCTGGGCGCGGAATTCGAGCTCGATCTCCTCGAGCCGGGCCCGGCCCAGCAGAGCCGCGCGTCCGGCGGGCGTCGGGGGGAACAGTTCACCCGCGGGGTCCAGCAGCGAGGGAACGCGGTCCCTGGCGGCGATCGGCCCCCATCGGTGTTCGGGCATCTCGCACACCAGGGTGAGATGGATGCCGAACGGGATCCGCGGCCGTCGGCTGAGCAGCTCCATGGCCTGCGCCGCCGCGGGGCACGGGACCATCAGACTGCATGAACTGGCGATGCCCTCTTCGATCGACTCGATCACCGCGGCGTTGATCGCTGGATACATGCCGAAGTCATCGCAGTTGACGATCAGCAGCCGCGCATCGGGCGGATACCCCAGCAACTCACTCGACCGCTGTGCGGGCGTGACGGCCGCGGGGCCGGCGTTTTGATCCATGCCCGCAGTGTGGGACCCGGCCCGATGCCGCGCACGGGAATATGAGCGCCTCCGGAAGAGAGCCCAGGACGATCCCGCCCCGCCGGGAAGCCGTCAGACCCGGTCCAGGGGGCGGTGGGGGCCGGTGGGGAGTTCCGCCGTGACCGTGTCGCCCGGGCGCACCGTGCCGCCTTCCTTCACGATGCTCATGATTCCGGCCTTGCGCACGATGTTCCCGGCCTCATCGCGGCCGACGACCTGCTTCAGGAGCCCGTTCTGGAAGTTGTCGATCTGCAGACAGGGATTGCGGAGGCCGGTCACCTCCAGCACCGCGTCATCGCCGATGCGCAACAGCGTGCCGACGGGCAGGCCGAGCAGATCGATGCCGCGGGTGGTGATGTTCTCGCCGAGGTCGCCGGGCACCACCGTGAATCCCTCCGCACCGACCTCGGTGAACAGCTCTTCATGGATGAGGTGGACTTGGCGCAGATTCGGCTGGGTGGGGTCCTGGGCGACGCGTGAGCGGTGCTTGACCGTCACGCCGGCGTGTACGTCGCCCTCGACACCGAGGCCGGCGAGCAGCGTGATGCCGTCCCGGTTCGGCTTGGTGAACGAGTACTCGCCGTTGCTGCTCACTGCCGTCACTGTCCCACTCATCCTTGGAACCTCCCTCTTCAGCGACCACCCTCAGCGACCACCCTCAGTGGCCATCTTCCGTGACCACGATGCGCCATGACCCTGGCCGGGCGCGAGGCTATTCGGCCTCCAGCCAGCCCTCGTACTCGTCCGCGAACGCCTCCAGCGCCGCCGGGTCCAGGCCCCCGGCCGGGTCCTCGATCACCACCAGCCACTGGGCGTCCTCGGCGTCGTCCTCACCCGCCAGCGCGTCCCGCACCAGCTGGGGCTCCTGGGCAATGCCGAAGCGCTCCGGCAGCGCCTCGGCCACCTCCTCCGCGGCCTCGCGGTCGGGCAGCACCAGGATGTGCCGGGCGCCGGTCAGTCCTTCATCGATCACCGGAACATTGTCGGACATCCGGGCGGCGGCATGCGGCGGGGCTGTCGGTGGTCCGTGGGATGCTGGACCGCGATGGCCAGGAAGACGACGACCGACGATCCGCTCGCCCCCGTGACGCTCGCCGTGGGCCAGGAGGAGCTGCTGCTCGACCGCGCCGTGCAGCAGGTGGTGGCGGCTGCCCGCGCGGCCGACCCCGACACCGATGTGCGCGACCTGACGCCCGACGCGCTCCAGCCCGGCACCCTCGCCGAGCTCACCAGCCCCTCGCTCTTCGCCGAGCGCAAGGTGGTCGTGGTGCGGAACGCACAGGATCTGTCGGCCGACACGATCAAGGACGTGAAGGGCTATCTCGGCACCCCCGCCGAGGAGATCACGCTGGTGCTGCTGCACGCGGGCGGGGCCAAGGGCAAGGGGCTGCTCGACGCCGCCCGTAAGGCCGGGGCACGCGAGGTCGCCTGCCCGAAGATGACCAAGCCCGCCGACCGACTGGCGTTTGTGCGCTCGGAGTTCCGCGCCACCGGCCGGTCCGCCACCCCCGAGGCATGCCAGGCCCTGGTCGACGCCATCGGGAGCGATCTGCGCGAGCTGGCCAGCGCGGTCTCCCAGCTCGTGGCCGATGTCGAGGGCACGATCGACGAAGCCATCGTCGCCCGTTATTACACCGGCCGTGCCGAGGCATCCAGCTTCACCGTCGCCGACCGCGCCGTCGAGGGCCGCGCGGCCGAGGCGCTGGAGGCGCTGCGCTGGGCCGTCTCCACCGGGGTGCCGCCGGTGCTGATCACCAGCGCCCTGGCCCAGGGCGTCCGCGCCATCGGCAAGCTGGCTTCCGCACCGCGTAACGCCCGCCCCGGCGATCTCGCCCGTGAGCTGGGCATGCCGCCCTGGAAGATAGACCGGGTGCGGCAGCAGATGCGTGGCTGGTCGGCGGATGGAGTGGCGGTCGCGCTGCGCGCCGTCGCCGAGGCCGACGCGGGGGTCAAGGGCGGCGGAGACGATCCGGCGTACGCCCTGGAGAAGGCGGTCGTCACGATCGTCCGCGCCGCCCGGGCGGGCCGAGGTCAGCCGTAGGCCCCGGCCGAGTTGCCGCGTACAGGACGCATCCGATCGGAGCGGCGGCCCCGGCCCGGCCCGGTGAGCTACTCCTTCATCTTCTCCAGCGTCGCCTTGGCGCTCTTCTTGAGCAGCTCGGTGGCTTCCTCGGGCGTCTTGGCCGAGCCGCTGGACGAGGACGACACGTACTGCGACCAGGTCGACTGATAGGTCATCCAGCCGTCCCGCACGGCGAGGATCACATAGGCGCCGGTGTTGGAGCTGCTGCTGTTGTTCTGCTTCACCACATACGCTTCGTCGCCCAGCCCGCTGACCGGGCTCACCTCGTAGCTGTACGTGGACGTCTTCTGGTCCTCGTACGACCGGTACTGGGCCTCGAACTCCGGCCCGGGGTTGGTCTTTTTGTGCAACGACGCCGTGGTGTAGAGCCAGACCGAGGAGTAGTCGCTGCTGCTCGAGCCGCTCGGCTCGAAGTCGATATTGCAGGTCATCGAGTCCAGCGCGGCGTTCTCGGAGCTGCTGTGCTGCGGGTTCGAGGCCGATGTCGACGACGACCCGCTCTCGTCCTTCTGCTCGTACCCGGCGTCCTCGAAGGGCTGGGTATCCGTCGGGGTGCACAGATTGGTCCGATAGCGGTAGCCCGCGAGATCGGCCTTCGTCTCGTCCTCGAACCCTCCGGTGGCGAACAGCACCCCGGCCCAGACCGCCGAGGCGACGACGGCCCCGCCCAGCCCCCACAGCCAGCCCTTGCCGCCGCCTCCGCCTCCGGGGCCGGTGGGCGGCGCCCCGGGTGGCATGCCCATCGGCCCGTACCCACCGCCCAGGGGGATGGACGGCATCGTCGGCTGGGCGTACGTGTACGGATGGTGCTGCGGCGTCTGAGGCTGAGGCGGCACCTGACCGTACGGGCTGGGCGGCGGGTTCTGCGGCGGTCCCTGCGGTGATTCCTGGCGCCCCTGCGACAGAATCTCCGGCGGGCTCTGCGGAGGGTTCTGCGGCGCGCTCTGCTGAGGCGGCTGAGGGGGCTGAGGGGGTTGGGGCGGCTGCGGCGGGCCGTACGGATTGGGTGTTTCCCCCGGTGTCGACATGACGTGAACATACCCGAATTAATCGCGAAAGCCCCGCCCTGTCCTTGGGGAAAGGACAGGCGCGGGGTCTTCGTGTCGATCGAGTGCGCCGCACCCGCGTGGCGAACGCAGGCCGCGTGCGGCGCGGTGCCGCTGAGAGAGCTGAAGAAGCTCTCGGCTGCCGGTCGGAGCGGGTGAGAGGGACCGCTGTGCCCAAACCGGCGGCGGGGTGGGGCGGTGTGCCCCGGAAGGGTCAGCCTTCGAGATCGGCCGGGAGGGTGTCAGCCCTTGAGGCCGGCGACCTGCTGGGCGATCGCCGACTTCTTGTTGGCGGCGTTGTTCTTGTGCAGAACACCCTTGCTGACGGCCTTGTCGAGCTTGCGCGCGGCGGCGCGGGCGGCTTCGGTGGCCTTCTCGGCGTCACCGGCGGCCACGGCCTCACGGGTGCGGCGGATGGCGGTCTTCAGCTCGGACTTGACCGCCTTGTTGCGCTGGCGCGCCTTCTCGTTCGTCTTGTTCCGCTTGATCTGGGACTTGATGTTCGCCACGTAGAAAGCCTTCGCAGGTTCGTTGGGTTTCGCTTGCTTCGGTGTGCGTCGGTGCCCGCGGAGGTGTCCATGAGGGTCCATGGAGATGTCCGTCAGCGAGGGGCACGAGACACAGTCGGCCAGGTTACCAGCAGGGTCCATGGCGTCCCAAACCCGGAAGAGGTCGCCGTTCATGGGACCATGGACGGGACTGACCCATACCGATAACACCGAGTCCCGCCTAGACACAGGACCCTGCGTGCCCGCGACCCCTACCAATGTGCCGGAGCCTAGCCGTACCGATCCGGCTCTGATCCGTAACTTCTGCATCATCGCGCACATCGACCACGGCAAGTCGACGCTAGCCGACCGCATGCTCCAGCTGACCGGTGTGGTTGATCAGCGGCAGATGCGCTCGCAGTACCTCGACCGCATGGACATCGAGCGCGAGCGCGGCATCACGATCAAGTCCCAGGCGGTCCGGCTGCCCTGGGCGCCGACGAAGGACGAGGGCGGCGAGCCGGCCACCCATATCCTCAACATGATCGACACCCCCGGCCATGTGGACTTCACCTATGAGGTCTCGCGCTCCCTCGCCGCCTGTGAGGGCTGCATCCTGCTGGTCGACGCGGCCCAGGGCATCGAGGCCCAGACCCTCGCCAACCTCTATCTGGCGATGGAGAACGACCTCACGATCATCCCGGTCCTCAACAAGATCGACCTGCCCGCGGCCCAGCCCGAGAAGTACGCCTCCGAGCTGGCCCATCTGATCGGCTGCGACACCTCCGACGTGCTCAGGGTCTCCGCGAAGACCGGCGAGGGCGTGGCCGAGCTGCTGAACCGGGTCGTCGAGCTCGTTCCGTCCCCGGTGGGCGTCTATGACGCCCCCGCCCGCGCGATGATCTTCGACTCCGTCTATGACGCCTACCGGGGCGTGGTGACCTATGTGAAGGTCGTCGACGGCACGCTCAGCAAGCGTGAGCGAATCAAGATGATGTCCACCGGCGCCGCCCATGAGCTGCTGGAGATCGGCACCAACTCCCCGGAGATGACCCCGGCCGACGGGCTGTCCGTGGGCGAGGTGGGCTATCTGATCACCGGTGTGAAGGACGTCCGCCAGTCCAAGGTCGGTGACACGATCACCCAGGTCACCCGCGGTGCGCAGGAGGCTCTGGGCGGTTACAAGGACCCGAAGCCGATGGTGTTCTCGGGGCTGTATCCGCTGGACGGCTCCGACTATCCGGAGCTGCGTGAGGCCCTGGACAAGCTGCAGCTCAACGATGCCGCGCTGGTCTACGAACCGGAGACCTCGGCCGCTCTCGGCTTCGGCTTCCGCGTCGGCTTCCTCGGGCTGCTGCACCTGGAGGTCATCCGTGAGCGCCTGGAGCGCGAATTCAATCTCGACCTGATCGCCACCGCACCCAATGTGGTCTACCGGGTGGAGATGGAGGACGGCAGCGAGCACACGGTGACCAACCCCAGCGAGTTCCCCGTGGGCAAGATCGACACGGTGCACGAGCCGGTCGTCCGGGGCACGATCCTCGCCCCGAGCGAGTTCATCGGCGCGATCATGGAGCTGTGCCAGAACCGCCGCGGGGTGCTGCTCGGCATGGACTACCTCTCCGAGGACCGGGTCGAGATCCGCTACACCCTGCCGCTGGCCGAGGTCGTCTTCGACTTCTTCGACCAGCTGAAGTCCAAGACCCGCGGTTATGCCTCGCTCGACTACGAGCCCACCGGTGAGCAGACCTCGGACCTGGTCAAGGTCGACATCCTGCTGCACGGCGACAAGGTGGACGCGTTCTCGGCGATCACCCATAAGGACAAGGCGTACGCGTACGGCGTCCGGCTGGTCGCCAAGCTGCGCGAGCTCATCCCGCGGCAGAACTTCGAGGTGCCCATCCAGGCGGCCATCGGCTCCCGGGTCATCGCCCGTGAGACGGTCCGTGCCATCCGTAAGGACGTCCTCGCCAAGTGCTACGGCGGTGACATCTCCCGTAAGCGGAAGCTGCTGGAGAAGCAGAAGGAAGGCAAGAAGCGGATGAAGGTGGTCGGCAACGTGGAGGTCCCGCAGGAGGCCTTCATCGCGGTGCTGTCCTCCGACTCCGACGGTAAGGACGCCAAGGCGAAGAAGTAGCAGCCGCCCCGGGCGGGCGCGGAGCCCTGGCTGAGGTGAGGGCGGAGCCCACGGAGCGAGTGTGGTCAGCGGGCCCGGCGTGATGGTTGCGCCGGGCCTGCTGTGTGCGGGGGAACCTCTTGGGCATCTCGTGAGAACAACGTGACGCGGGCCCCCTTACGCGGTAAGGATTCGGCCCCTACTCTGATCATCACTCGAAGGTTACTCGCGAGTCACCAAGCAATGAGGCGGGCCCCGGAGGATGCCGTGACCGACACACAGACCTTGCTCGAGAACCGGCCGCCGTCTTTGGCGACGCACTTCCTCCAGCGCGTCGAGGCGACACCGGACGGGGAGGCGTACCGCTATCCGGTGCCTCCCGCCTCGGGCACAGGCCCCGATGACTGGCGGCCGCTGACCTGGCGGGAAAGCGCGGATCGGGTCTTCGCCATCGCCGCCGGACTGATCGAACTGGGCATCCGCCCCGAGGAGCGGGTGGCGCTGGCCTCCTCGACCCGCGTCGAGTGGATCCTGGCCGACCTCGGCGTGCTGTGCGCGGGCGCGGCCACCACCACGGTCTACCCGACCACCAACGCCGACGAGACCTCCTTCATCCTCTCCGACTCGGGCAGCCGGGTGCTGATCGCCGAGGACGCGACGCAGCTCGCCAAGGTGCGGGCGCAGCGCGATGAACTCCCCGAGCTGGCCCATGTGGTGGTGATCGAGGCCGGGGACGCGATCCCCGCCGAGGACGACCCCGAGGGCTGGGTGCTCTCGCTCGCCGAGCTGGAGAAGCGGGGCGCGGCCCGTCTGGAGCGCGAGCCGGGCGCCGTACGGGAGCGGATGGACGCCCTGCGCGGCGATCAGCTGGCGACGCTCATCTACACCTCCGGTACCACCGGGCGCCCCAAGGGCGTACGGCTGGCGCATGACTCGTGGTCGTACATGGCCATTGTGATCGGCACCCGGGACGGGCTGCTCTTCCCCGACGATGTGCAGTACCTGTGGCTGCCGCTCGCGCATGTCTTCGGCAAGGTACTGACGGCGGGGCAGATCTACGTCGGTCACACCACGGCGGTGGACGGCCGGGTCGACAAGATCATCGACAATCTGCCGGTGGTCCGGCCGACCTACATGTGCGCCGTGCCGCGGATCTTCGAGAAGGTCTACAACGGGGTGGCCCAGCGGGCGCGCGAGGGCGGCGGCGCCAAGTACAAGATCTTCCAGTGGGCCGTCGAGGTCTCCCGGGAGTACGCCAAGACCTCACAGGACACCTTCCGCCGCACCGGCACCGCCTCCGTGCCCTTCGGCCTCAAGGCTCAGCACGCGGTGGCCGACAAGCTGGTCTACGGCAAGCTGCGCGAGGCGTTCGGCGGCCGGCTGCGGGCCGCGGTGTCCGGCTCCGCCGCGCTCGCCCCCGACATCGGCTACTTCTTCGCGGGCGCCGGGATCAACATCCTGGAGGGCTACGGCCTGACCGAGTCCAGCGCCGCCAGCTTCCTCAACCCGGCGGACTATCGCACGGGCACGGTCGGCAAGGCGTTCCCCGGCCTGGAGGTGCGGTTCGCCGACGACGGCGAGGTGCTGCTGCGCGGACCCGGCATCATGCAGGGCTACCACGGGCTGCCGGAGCTGACCGAGCAGGTGCTCGAGTCCGACGGCTGGTTCCACACCGGAGACATCGGCGAACTGTCCCCCGACGGCTATCTGCGGATCACCGACCGCAAGAAGGACCTGATCAAGACCTCGGGCGGCAAGTACGTCGCCCCGGCGGAGGTCGAGGGCCAGTTCAAGGCGGTGTGCCCGTTCGTCTCCAACATCCTGGTGCACGGCGCCGACCGCAACTACTGCACCGCGCTGATCGCCCTCGACGAGCCGACGATCATGAAGTGGGCGGCCGAGCACGGCCTCGGCGGCAAGTCCTACGCGGAGGTCGTGGCCACCGATGAGACACAGAAGCTGATCGAGAGCTATGTGCTCCGGCTCAACGAGGGGCTGCAGCGCTGGCAGACGATCAAGAAGTTCCGGCTGCTGCCGCGCGATCTCGACGTGGAACACGGGGAGTTGACGCCCAGTCTGAAGCTGAAGCGGCCGGTGGTCGAGCGTGAGTACAAGGCTCTGATCGAGGACATGTACGCGGGCACGCGGGAGGTTTAACGGCCAAGGATACGACCCCGCACCGGATTTCAGGTTGACCGGCCCGCCGGACACATGAATTTTCCCCTTATCGCGGTTCACTTGCGTGACCCGGTGCATATGAGGGCGGTCCGTCTGTCACTCTGTCCGTGCCGGATACGGTTACGGATACGGCGTTATGACGGAGCTTCTTCAGGAGCCGCACAGTGGGGACGTCATCTTCTGCCACTTCTGGTGGGTCGGTTGAGGGCGGTGGGGTTGTTCTACCGGTCGGGGGTGGGGTCGGCCCCATTCGTACCAGCGCCTCGGCACGCGTCAGCCTGCCCGGCACTCCGCTGGCGGCCTCGGCCGCCCGCCGGTTCGTCCGTGCCGCCCTCGCCGACTGGGCCGCGCTCGAGGTCCCGGCCGCCGACCGGGTCACCGAACGGGTCGCGGACGAGGCCATACTGCTGGTGAGCGAGCTGGTCACCAACGCGGTGGTGCACGCCGGCACCGCCGTCGAGGTGAGCTGTGCGCTCGATGTGTCCGACCGCGAGGGCGAACCGCCGTCCCTGGTCGTGGAGGTGACCGATCACCATCCCACCCGGGTGGTGAACGGCGATCCGCCGGATCCGGACGAGCGGCCGGAGTACGCCGGTGGCCACGGGCTGCGGCTGGTGGCCGAGATCGCCGAGTCCTGGGGGACGACCTACCGGCGGGCGACCAAGTCGGTGTGGTTCCAGATGGCGGTGGCGCCCACGAGCGCGGCCGCCGCGGGGACGGGCGCCATGGGCTCGGGCTTCATGGACGCCGCGGCCGCCATGGACCCGGCGACCGCCACCGCGGCCGAGCCCGAGGGCGGGTTCGGCGCGGGGACCGTCCGCGAGGGCCTGGGCCCCGTCCCCGAGGGCGCGGGAGTCGTTTGTGAAGGCCGCAAGGAGGCCGTCGAGATCGTCGCGCCCGCGCCGGGCCGCGCCCCCGTCCGCCTGGACCCCGACTGGATCCAGCGCGGCGCGCTCTCCTTCCTCGCCGAGGCGTCCGACCTGCTGGCCGGGCAGTTCGACGAGGACATGGTGACCTCGCTGGCCGGCCAGCTGCTGGTGCCCCGGCTCGCCGACTGGTGCGCGATCTGGCTCGACTCCACGAGCGGCCCGCCGCGGCTGGCCCGCGTCTGGCACGCCAGCGAGGGGCGCATCGAGGGCCTGCGGCGGGTGCTGGAGAAGGAGCCGCCCCAGGTGCCCGCCGCCGTCCGCGGGAGCGCCGTGGAGTGGCCCTGGCCGGCCGACCCCGCCGCGTACGGGCCCGGCGGCGCGGCCATGGCCTGCCGGCTGGTCGCGGGCGGCCGCGCGCTCGGCACGCTGCTGCTCGGGCGGGCCGGGCTGGTGCGGATGCCGGACGAAGCGGTCGGTCTGGTCGAGGACTTCGCCCGCCGCGTCGCCCTGGCACTCGCCTCCGCCCGCCGTTACACCCGGCAGGCGACCATCAGCCGGGTGCTGCAGCGCGGCCTGCTGCCGTCCGTCATCCCGCGCATCCCCGGCGTCGAGTCGGCGGTCGTGTACGAGCCGACCGGCGACATCTCGGCCGGGGGCGACTTCTACGACGTCTTCCCGGCCGGTGACGGCCGCTGGTGCTTCGTCCTGGGCGACGTCTGCGGAAACGGCCCGGAGGCGGCCGTGGTGACCGGCCTCGTCCGGCCCTGGCTGCGGCTGCTCGCCCGCGAGGGATACGGCGTGGGCGAGGTCCTGGACCGGCTCAACCAGCTTCTGGGCGAGGAGGCGGTGGAACAGGCGGTCGAGGGCGCGGCGGAGGCCGTGGCGGCCGGTGTGGAGGCCGGTGTGGAGGCCGTGGGAGGCCCTGCCGGGGTCGTGGAGCTGATGGACGGCGGCCTGGTCGGCAGGGGGCTCCCGGCGGGCGGCGGGGTCGCGCGGTTCCTGTCGCTGCTGTACGGGGAGCTGGAGCCGCTGGGCGAGGGCGAAGGGGTGCGCTGCACGCTGGCCAGCGCGGGGCATCCGCTGCCGCTGGTGCTGCGGCCCGAGGGCGAGGTGCGGACCGTCGCGGCGCCGCAGATACTGCTGGGCGTTGTGGACGATGTGACGTACGAGAGTGAATCGTTCGATCTGACGCCCGGGGAAACGCTGCTCTGTGTGACGGACGGGGTGACGGAGCATCGATCCGGCGACCGGCAGTTCGACGACGAGGACGGCCTGGCGGCGGCGTTCGCGCTGTGCGCGGGGCTGAGCGCCCGGGAGGTCGCGGAGCGGGTGCGGCAGGCGGTGGACGAGTTCGCGGCGGAGCCGCCGGACGACGACCTGGCGATGCTGGTCCTGAAGGTGGTCTAGCTAGGCGCCGTCCGGCGAGGCCCACTCCGGCGAGACCTTGTCCGGCGGGCCGCGGGGTTCCGGGGTCCGCACCTCGTGGTCCCGGGCGACGCGGGCCGTGACGGAGAATGGGGGGCATGCCTTCCGTACTGCCAGATGGTGAGCCCATGCCCGAGGACGGCGCACTGCCCGCGACCGCTTTGGCGGGGGCGGAGCGGCGGCCGCTGGGGTTCTATCTGCATGTGCCGTACTGCGCCACCCGCTGCGGCTACTGCGACTTCAACACCTACACCGCCAGTGAGCTGCGCGGCTCCGGCGGTGTGCTCGCCTCGCGGGACAACTACGCCGAGCAGGTCGTCGAGGAGGTGCGGCTGGCGCGGAAGGTGCTGGGCGACGACCCGCGGCCCGTGGAGACCGTCTTCGTCGGCGGCGGGACCCCGACCCTGCTCGCCGCGGCGGATCTCGGGCGGATGCTCGGCGCGATCCGGGAGGAGTTCGGGCTGGCCGAGGGGGTCGAGGTCACGACCGAGGCGAATCCGGAGTCGGTCGATCCGCGCTATCTGGCGGAGCTGCGGGAGGCGGGGTTCAACCGGATCTCCTTCGGGATGCAGAGCGCCCGGCAGCACGTCCTGAAGGTGCTGGACCGTACGCATACCCCCGGGCGGCCGGAGGCGTGCGTGGCCGAGGCCCGGGCGGCCGGGTTCGACCATGTGAACCTGGACCTGATCTACGGGACGCCGGGGGAGAGTGACGCGGATTGGCGGGCCTCGCTGGAGGCGGCGCTCGGGGCGGGGCCGGACCATGTGTCGGCGTATGCACTGATCGTGGAGGAGGGCACCCAGCTGGCGCGGCGGATCCGGCGCGGCGAGGTCCCGATGACCGACGACGATGTGCACGCGGACCGCTATCTGATCGCCGAGGAGATCCTGTCGGCCGCCGGGTTCGCCTGGTACGAGGTCTCCAACTGGGCCACTTCGCCCGCCGGGCGCTGCCGGCACAACGAGCTGTACTGGCGCGGCGCCGACTGGTGGGGCGCCGGCCCCGGCGCGCACAGCCATGTGGGCGGCGTGCGGTGGTGGAACGTGAAGCACCCCGGGGCGTACGCACAGGCCCTGGGCGAGGGCAGGTCGCCCGGCGCGGGCCGGGAGCTGCTGACCGCCGAGGAGCGCCGGGTGGAGCGGATCCTGCTGGAGCTGCGGCTGGTCGAGGGCTGCCCGCTGGAGCTGCTGCGCCCGGCCGGGGCCGTGGCCGCGGCCGGGGCGCTGGAGGACGGTCTGCTGGACCCGGAGCCGTACGGACGGGGGCGGGCCGTGCTCACGCTGCGCGGGCGGCTGCTGGCGGACGCGGTGGTGCGGGACCTGGTGGACTGAGACGGGACCGTCAGCCCTGTGGGGACGGGAGCCGTCAGCCCTGTGGGGACGGGGGCCGTCAGCCCTGCGGGGCCGTCACGAAGTCGATCAATTCCTCCACCCGGCCCAGGAGCTCCGGCTGGAGGTCCTTGTAGGAGTGGACCGAGGACAGGATCCGCTGCCAGGCGGCCCCGGTGTTCTCCGGCCAGCCCAGGGCGCGGCAGACGCCCTTCTTCCAGTCCTGGCCGTGCGGCACTGTCGGCCAGGCCCGGATGCCGACGGAGGACGGCTTCACGGCCTCCCAGATGTCGATATAGGGGTGGCCGAGGACCAGCACATGCTCGCCGGTGACCTGCCCGGCGATACGGGACTCCTTGGAGCCCGTCACCAGATGGTCGACGAGGACGCCGAGCCGGGCGTCCGGGCCGGGGGAGAAGTCGTCGACGATGGCGGGCAGGTCGTCGACGCCCTCCAGGTACTCCACGACGACGCCTTCGATGCGCAGATCGTCGCCCCAGACCCGCTCCACCAGCTCCGCGTCATGGCGCCCCTCGACGTAGACGCGCCCCGCACGGGCGACCCTCGCGCGCGCTCCCGGAACGGCGATCGACCCCGAGGCCGTGCGCTGGGGCGCACTGGGGGCCGCCGCGCGCGGGCGTACGAGGGTGACGACACGCCCCTCGAGCAGAAAACCGCGCGGCTCCATGGGGAAGACGCGATGTTTGCCGAAGCGGTCCTCCAGAGTGACCGTGGGGCCCTGGGCCGTCTTCTCACAGCGGATCACGGCGCCGCAGAAGCCGGTGGTGACCTCCTCCACGACGAGGTCCGGTTCGGCGGGGACCTCGGGGGCGGGCCGCTGCCGCTTCCAGGGCGGGGTCAGGTCCGGGTCGTACTGTCGCATCCGGATGACGATAGCGCGCGACGACCCCCCGCTCCTGCGGTGCGGACAACTAGGTGGACGCCTAGTTGGGCGGCTGGGCGGACACCTAGAGGGACACGCCGAAGCGGGCCGCCAATTCGTCACGTTGGGCCCGGACGAACCCGGCGTCCACGACCGAGCCGTGCCCCGGGACATACCGCGCGTCCGGGCCGCCGAGGGCGAGCAGCCGGTCGAGGGCGGCGGGCCAGCGGCCGGGGATCGCGTCGGGCCCGGCCTGCGGCGTGCCGGACTCCTCCACCAGATCGCCGCAGAAGACCACCTCGGGCCGGCCGGGCACCAGAACGGCCAGGTCATGGGCGGTGTGGCCGGGCCCCACATTGGCCAGCAGCACCTGCCGGTCGCCCAGGTCCAAGGTGAGCTCGCCGGAGACCAGGTGGTGCGGGCCGACCAGATGGTCCACGGCCTCGGTGGCGGCGTTTTGTTCCACCCCGTGGCGGATCGCGTCCTCGCGCAGTGTCTCCCGCTCACGGCGCAGCAGCTCGTCCATGCCCATGGCCCCGTACACCTGGCAGCCCGCGAAGGCGGCCGAGCCCAGGACGTGGTCGAAGTGCGGATGGGTGAGCGCGATCCGGGTGGGGCGGCGGCCGGTCAGCCGGGTGATCAGGGCGCGCAGCTCGGCCCCGGCGCGCAGGGTCGCGCCGGTGTCCACGACGAGGATGTCGGTCCGGCCGACGACCACGCCGACCGTCTCGTCCCACTCCGGCAACCGACGGCGGGCCACACCGGGCGCGAGCCGCTCCCAGCCTGCCTCTTCCCAACACGTCTCCATACCGCGACGCTAGCTCAACGGGGATGGGGGAGAGTTGCTGCCAGCGGCGGCTCTTGCCCATGCCACCGCACCCCGCCGTACACTGGCGGAGGGGTTCTGGCACTCGTGCCCGGTGAGTGCCAGGGCGGACGATCTGATGAGACCGCTGGACTGGAGGTGCGCGGGGTGCTCAGCGAACGCAGACTCGAGGTGCTGCGTGCCATTGTCCAGGACTATGTGGGGACGGAGGAGCCGGTCGGCTCCAAGGCGCTCACCGAGCGGCACCGGCTGGGGGTCTCCCCGGCCACGGTGCGTAACGACATGGCCGCTCTGGAGGACGAGGGGTTCATCGCCCAGCCGCATACGAGCGCCGGGCGGATCCCCACCGACAAGGGCTATCGCCTCTTCGTGGACAAGCTGGCCGGAGTGAAGCCGCTGTCCAGCCCGGAGCGGCGGGCCATTCAGAACTTCCTGGACGGCGCGGTCGACCTCGATGACGTGGTGGGCCGTACGGTCCGGCTGCTGGCGCAGCTGACCCGGCAGGTGGCGGTGGTGCAGTATCCGTCGCTGACCCGCTCGACGGTGCGCCATGTGGAGCTGCTGCCGCTGGCCACGGCCCGGGTGATGCTGGTGCTGATCACGGACACCGGCCGGGTGGAGCAGCGCATGGTGGACTGCCCCACTCCGATCACCGAGGACTCGCTGGCCGATCTGCGCGCCCGGCTCAACAGCCGGGTCGTGGGTCGGCGTTTCGCGGATGTGCCGCAGTTGGTGCAGGATCTTCCGGAGTCCTTCGAACAGGAGGACCGGGGGACCGTCTCGATCGTGTTGTCGACCTTGCTCGAGACGCTGGTGGAGGAGACCGAGGAGCGGCTGATGATCGGCGGCACCGCGAACCTCACGCGTTTCGTGCATGATTTCCCCCTGACGATCCGGCCCGTCCTGGAGGCACTCGAGGAGCATGTCGTCCTCCTCAAGTTGCTGGGCGAGGCCAAGGACTCGGGTATGACCGTGCGGATCGGGCATGAGAATGCTCACGAGGGGCTCAACGCCACCTCGGTCGTCGCGGTCGGCTACGGTTCCGGCGACGAGGCGGTCGCCAAACTCGGCGTGGTCGGACCGACCCGCATGGACTACCCCGGAACGATGGGAGCGGTACGCGCAGTGGCACGTTACGTCGGACAGATCCTGGCGGAGTCGTAAGTGGCGACGGACTACTACGCAGTCCTGGGCGTGCCGCGTGATGCCTCGCAGGACCAGATCAAGAAGGCATTCCGCCGGCTCGCACGCGAGCTGCATCCGGATGTGAACCCGGATCCGAAGACCCAGGAGCGGTTCAAGGAGATCAACGCCGCTTACGAGGTCTTGTCGGACCCACAGAAGAAGCAGGTCTACGACCTGGGCGGGGACCCGATGTCCGGGGCCGGCGGCGGTGGCGCCGGAGGCTTCGGCGGGGGCTTCGGCAACTTCTCCGACATCATGGACGCGTTCTTCGGCACCGCCTCGCAGCGCGGTCCGCGCTCCAGGACCCGGCGCGGTCAGGACGCGATGATCCGTCTGGACGTGGAGCTCAACGAGGCCGCGTTCGGGACCACCAAGGACATCCAGGTCGACACCGCGGTCGTCTGCACCACGTGCAGCGGCGAGGGCGCGGCGCCGGGCACCTCGGCGCAGACCTGTGACATGTGCCGTGGCCGCGGTGAGGTCTCCCAGGTGACGCGGTCCTTCCTGGGTCAGGTCATGACCTCGCGGCCGTGCCCCCAGTGCCAGGGCTTCGGCACCGTGGTGCCCACCCCGTGCCCGGAGTGCGCGGGCGACGGCCGGATCCGCTCGCGGCGCACCCTGACCGTGAAGATCCCCGCCGGTGTGGACAACGGCACCAGGATCCAGCTGGCCGGTGAGGGCGAGGTCGGACCGGGCGGCGGCCCGGCGGGCGACCTGTATGTGGAGATCCACGAGGTCCCGCACCCGGTCTTCCAGCGGCGCGGCGACGATATGCACTGCACGGTGACCATCCCGATGACGGCGGCGTCGCTGGGCACCAAGGTGCCGCTGGAGACGCTGGACGGCCTGGAGGAGGTCGACATCCGGCCCGGCACCCAGTCCGGCCAGTCGATCCCGCTGCACCAGCGCGGCATCACCCATCTTCGGGGCGGCGGCCGGGGCGACCTGATCGTGCATGTCGAGGTGACCACCCCGACCAAGCTCGACCCGGAGCAGGAGGAGCTGCTGCGGCGGCTGTCCAAGCTGCGCGGCGAGGAGCGCCCGGTCGGCGAATTCAAGCCGGGGCAGCAGGGGCTGTTCTCGCGGTTGAAGGACGCGTTCAACGGGCGGTAGGCGCTCCGGCCGGGGGTACGGGGGTTGTCCCCCGGGGGAGTGCGGTAAGCCGGGGCAGCAGGGGCTGTTCTCGCGGCTGAAGGACGCGTTCAACGGGCGGTAGGCGCTCCGGCCGGGGGTACGGCCGGTAGCGCCGCCGACGCCCGCAGCACCGCTGATCCGGTGGTGAGCCCGTGTGGAGGGCATGGCACGATGTGGCCATGTCCTCCGCGCTGACCGATCTCTACCGGTACCCGATCGTGCAGGCGCCGATGGCGGGTGGAGCCTCCTGCCCGCAGCTCGCCGCCACTGTCTCCGAGGCCGGTGGTCTCGGTTTCCTCGCTGCCGGCTACAAGACGCCGGAAGCGATGTATGAGGAGATCAAACAGCTGCGAGGGCTGACCGGACGGCACTTCGGTGTCAATCTGTTCATGCCGCAGCCGTCCAACGCCGACACGGCCGCCGTCGGGGCCTACCGGGCGCGGCTCACGGGCGAGGCGGCCTGGTACGAGACTCCGCTGGGCGACCCGGACGCGGGCACGGACGACGCGTACGACGCGAAGCTCGCCGTGCTCCTCGACAATCCGGTTCCGGTCGTCTCGTTCACCTTCGGCTGTCCGACCCGTGCCGTCCTCGACGCCTTCGCCCAGGCCGGCACCCGCACGATCGTGACCGTGACCTCGCCCGTCGAGGCGCAGACCGCCCAGTGGGCGGGCGCCGACGCCGTCTGCGTGCAAGGAGTGGAGGCCGGCGGCCACCAGGGCACCTACAGCAATGACCCGGCCGTCGACGGAATGGGCGCCGGGCTCGGTCTGCTGTCGCTGATCACGCTGGTCCGTGAGTACGTCCAGATCCCGATCATCGCGGCGGGCGGGATTATGCGTGGTTCGCAGATCGCCTCGGCGCTGGCCGCGGGCGCGGTCGCGGCCCAGATGGGGACCGCGTTCCTGGTGTGTCCCGAGTCCGGGGCGAACGCCCTGCACAAGCAGGCGATGACGGATCCGCTGTTCGGCCGGACCGAGCTGACCCGCGCCTTCTCCGGCCGCCCGGCCCGGGGCCTGGTCAACCGCTTCATGCGTGAGCACGGCCCGCACGCGCCCGCCGCCTACCCCCAGCTGCACCACATGACGTCCGGCCTCCGTAAGGCGGCCGCCAAGGCGGGCGATCCGCAGGGGATGGCGCTGTGGGCCGGGCAGGGGCACCGGCTGGCGCGCGAACTGCCCGCCGGGCGGCTGGTGGAGACGCTCGCGACGGAACTCGACGCCGCGCGGTCCGAGTTGGGCCTTCAGTCTCAGCGTGGTGCGGTGTCGTGACCGCCCCGGTGTTCGTGGCCGATTCCCTGGCGGGTGCGGCCGCGGGGGCCCGGGTCTGGCTGGAGGGCCCGGAGGGGCGCCACGCGGCGTCCGTAAGGCGGCTGCGCGTCGGTGAGCCCGTGGTGCTGACGGACGGCCACGGCACGGGCGTCCAGGGCACCGTGGCGGCCGTCGAGGGCAAGGACCGGCTGCAGATCGCGGTGGACGAGGTGCGCCAGGAGGCGGCCCCGGACCCGAGGATCACCGTCGTCCAGGCGCTGCCCAAGGGCGACCGGGGCGAGCTGGCGGTGGAGACCATGACGGAGACCGGCGTGGACGCCGTCGTTCCGTGGTCGGCGTCCCGCTGCATCACCCAGTGGAAGGGCGAGCGCGGCCTCAAGGCGCTCGGCAAGTGGCGGTCGACCGCGCGCGAGGCGGGCAAGCAGTCCCGTCGGCTGACCTTCCCCGAGGTCACGGACGCGATGACGACCAAGCAGGTGGCCCGGCTTCTCGCCGGAGCCGCGTTCGCTGCCGTGCTCCACGAGGAGGGCGGCGAACCGCTCGCGACGGCCCAACTGCCCGCGAGTGGCCAGATCGTGCTGGTCGTCGGGCCCGAAGGGGGCGTGTCCCCCGAGGAGTTGGCGGCCTTCGCCGAGGCGGGGGCGCGGCCGTACCGGCTGGGCCCGAGCGTGCTGCGCACCTCCACGGCCGGAACGGCGGCCGCCGCGCTGCTGCTCGGCCGCACCGGCCGCTGGGGATGAGAGGGCCCGTCCGAGGCCCTTTGGAACGAGAGACCCCCTCTGGGGCCTCTTCGCGCTCCTGTGCGCCCGTACCTGGCCGAGGACGGCCTTCCGCTACGCGTCGGCCGATGGGAACCTATCCCCTATGGGGGTATGGAGTCAGGCAGGACGGGGACGGGCGCTCTTGTCCGTCGCGGCGGTCGGCGCGGCGGTCGCGGTGACGGCGTGTGAGCCGACGGGCGGCGGCATCAGCTCCGTGACGGTCGCGATCACCACGGACCGGGTCGTCACGGAGGCGCTGGAGCGGGGCGGTGTCGGCGTCCGGTGGATGAGCTGCAACGCCGAGTTCAAGAACGGCCATACGGCCGGTGCTTCGCCCTCGCGGAGCGAGCGGTCCGGGGAGACCGACGCACGGGTGGACTGCCACGGCAGGACCGACAACGACAAGGACATCAGGATCAAGGGCCGGGTGACCTACGTACGGGCGGACCACTGCGTCCGGGGCGATGTGACCGGCGAGGTGGACGGCCGGAAGGTCTTCGAGGCGCAGGTGATCGGGGAGTGCCAGGGCGGCGGCCCGGACACCGACAGCCCCCGGCCCACCTTCAGCCACTCGTGGGACCGCCCGAGCACCGAGGCCCCCCAGCCGACCCGTAGTCACCCGTGGGACCACCGGACCACCGAGGCCCCCCAGCCGACCCGTAGTCACCCGTGGGACCGCCCGAGCACCGAGGCCCCCCAGCCGACCCGGAGCCACTCCTGGGACCACCCGACCACCGAGGGCGGCGCCGGGCAGGCCGACACCGGGGACAGCGCCGGTAAGGGCGATACCGAGGGCGGCGGTCAGGGCGAATAGGCCGCGGTCTCTCCCGCCGGCAGGGGCTCCCGGTACCATCCGGACCGTATGTGCCGACGATCCGTAAGGAGCCACCGGTGGCGGGAGAACCGCAGGCCGACTGCCTGTTCTGCAAGATTGTCTCGGGGGAGGTGCCGGCCACCGTCGTCCGCGAGACGGACACCACCGTCGCCTTCCGCGACATAAACCCCCAGGCACCCACGCACATCCTGGTGATCCCCAAAGTGCACTACCCGGACGCGACCTCCCTCGCGGCGGCCGAACCGCAGGTCGCCGCGGATGTGCTGCGCGAGGCGGGCGCGGTCGCCGTCGATGAGAAGCTCGTCGAGACGGGCTACCGCGTGGTGTTCAACACCGGCTCCGGCGCCGGCCAGACCGTCTTCCACGCCCATGCCCACGTCCTGGGCGGCCGCGGGCTCAACTGGCCTCCCGGATAACCCTTGTCCGCACGGGAACTGATCGTCCTCGGCACCGCCAGCCAGGTGCCGACCCGGCACCGCAACCACAACGGCTATCTGCTGCGCTGGGACGGCGAGGGCCTGCTGTTCGACCCCGGCGAGGGCACCCAGCGCCAGATGCTGCGGGCCGGGGTCGCCGCCCATGACATCGACCGGATCTGCGTCACGCACTTCCACGGGGATCACTCGCTGGGCCTGGCGGGGGTGATCCAGCGGATCAACCTCGACCGGGTGCCGCACCGGGTGACCGCCCACTACCCGGCGAGCGGACAGCGGTTCTTCGAGCGGCTGCGGTACGCGACCGCCTACCGCGAGACGGTGGCGCTGACCGAGGAGCCGGTCGCCGGTGACGGCGCGGTGCTGGCCCGCACCCCCGCGTACACCCTGGAGGCGGCCCGGCTCTCGCACCCCGTCGAGTCCTACGGCTATCGCCTGATCGAAGCGGACGGCCGCAGGATGCTGCCCGAGCGGCTCGCCGCGCTCGGCGTCCGCGGCCCGGACATCGGCCGGCTGCAGCGGGAGCGGGCACTGGAGACCGAGGGGCGTACGGTCACGCTCGAAGAGGTCAGCGAGGTGCGCCGGGGCCAGCGCTTCGCGTTCATCATGGACACCCGGCTGTGCGACGGCGTCTTCGCGCTGGCGCAGGGGTGCGATCTGCTGGTCATCGAGTCGACCTTCCTGGACGAGGAGGAGGCGCTGGCCGTCGAGTACGGGCATCTGACCGCCGGGCAGGCGGCCCGGGTCGCGGCCGGGGCGGGGGTGCGGCATCTGGTGCTGACGCACTTCTCGCAGCGTTACGGCGATCCGTCCGACTTCGAGCGCCAGGCGCGGGCGGCGGGGTTCGAGGGGGAGCTCACAGTCGCCGAGGACCTGATGACGGTGGCGCTGCCCAAACGGCGCTGAGGGCACCGCAACGCGGCGTACGGGCCCCGCGGGGACGGTGCTTCCCGCGCCGCGGCTCGTGGAGACGGCGGCGCCCCGAGGGGGTGACGCCTGCCGGTCCCCGGCCCGTTGTCCGTCCCATCGTGCACACTGTCCGCACCCGCATCCGACGACGGAGGCGGACCGGTCAGACCTGGGAGAGCGCGGTGACGACACACAACGGCGACAAGCTCACAGCGGGTTATCCCCTGCTCGACCCGCTCGAGGCCGTTCGCCGGCCCGGCGATCCGGCGTGCGACGTCTATCTCACCGGCACCGTCTTCCTCGACATCATCTTCACCGGTCTGGACACCGCCCCCGTCCGCGGCACCGAGTCCTGGGCCCGCGGCATGGGGTCGAGCCCCGGCGGCGTCGCCAATATGGCCACCGCCCTGGCCCGGCTCGGCCTGCGCACCTCGCTCGCCGCCGCCTTCGGCGACGACCACTACGGGGACTACTGCCAGGACGCCCTGGACCGCGGCGAGGGCATCGATCTCTCGCTCTCCCGCACGATCCCCGGCTGGCACTCCCCGGTGACCGTCTCGATGGCCTACGAGGGCGAGCGGACCATGGTCTCCC
This sequence comes from Streptomyces sp. AgN23, assembly GCF_001598115.1. Classification (NCBI taxonomy): domain Bacteria; kingdom Bacillati; phylum Actinomycetota; class Actinomycetes; order Kitasatosporales; family Streptomycetaceae; genus Streptomyces; species Streptomyces sp. AgN23. Next base: position 3,819,554 of record NZ_CP007153.1, on the reverse strand, counting down.
ACGGCCATGAGGCCCCGCCGCCCGAGGAGCCCGCGCCCAGCTGCCCGCCTCCGGCCCGGGCCGCCGTGGCCTCCCTGGTGCCCGGCCGCGGCCAGGAGTGGGTCGCCGAGGCCGCCCGCCACGGCAGCAGGGTCTTCGCCGACGTCGGCTGGGACGACACCGGCCGCTGGGATCCGGCCGACCTCGCCGAGCTGGAGCACTGCGAGGCGTTCCTGCCCAATGCCGAGGAGGCGATGCGCTACACCCGCACCGACTGCCCGCGCGCCGCCGCCCGGGCCCTCGCCGACCTGGTCCCGCTCGCCGTCGTCACGCTCGGCTCCGAGGGGGCGTACGCGGTCGACGGCCGCACCGGCGAGACCGCCGAGGTGCCCGCGATCTCCGTGGAGGCCCTGGACCCGACCGGCGCCGGGGACGTGTTCGTCGCCGGTTTCGTCACCGGCACGCTCGCCGACTGGCCGCTCGCCGACCGGCTGGCCTTCGCCGGGCTGACCGCTGCCCTGTCGGTGCAGGAGTTCGGCGGCTCGCTGTCCGCGCCCGGCTGGGTCGAGATCGCCGCCTGGTGGCAGCACGCCCGCTCCTACGACGACCAGCCCGGCCGCGCGCTGCGCCGCTACGCCTTCCTCGACCGTCTGCTCCCGGCCGCCGCCCGCCCCTGGCCGCTGCGCCGGGCCGTTCCGACGATCGGTTTCCGCCAGGCGTAGCACCGAGGCCCCGGGCCCTGGAGCGGCCGGAGCGCGGGAGCCCCAGGTGGGTGAGGTGATGAGTGGATGAGGAGGAAAAGTACTCGGGTCTTGTCGGTGCTCCGTCGTACCCTTGTAGCCAAGGTTGTCGAGCGGCGAGAACCCTTGTGCCAGGAGGTAGAAGCAGGCCAGAGAGCCGGCCCATGACGCAACCAACCACAGCACCGCAGGCGCATGCGCAGTTCACGGTCCCGAACAAGCACCCCATGGTCATGGTCCTGGGATCCGGTGACTCGCTGCTGCGTGTGATCGAGAACGCGTTCCCGGCGACCGATATCCACGTACGGGGCAACCAAGTCAGCGCCACCGGGGACCCGAAGGAAGTCGCCCTGGTCCAGCGTCTGTTCGACGAGATGATGCTGGTGCTCCGCACCGGTCAACCGATGACGGAGGATGCGGTGGAGCGCTCGATCTCCATGTTGCGCGCGGCCGAAAATGGAGAGGGCGGAGGGCAGGAGACGCCTGCCGAGGTGCTCACCCAGAACATCCTCTCCAACCGCGGTCGCACCATCCGTCCCAAGACGCTCAACCAGAAGCGCTATGTCGATGCCATCGACAAGCACACGGTCGTCTTCGGCATTGGCCCGGCGGGCACCGGCAAGACCTATCTGGCCATGGCCAAGGCGGTCCAGGCCCTGCAGTCCAAGCAGGTCACCCGGATCATCCTCACCCGGCCGGCGGTCGAGGCGGGGGAGCGGCTCGGCTTCCTGCCCGGCACCCTCTACGAGAAGATCGACCCGTATCTGCGGCCGCTCTACGACGCGCTGCACGACATGCTCGACCCCGACTCCATCCCGCGCCTGATGGCCGCGGGTACGATCGAGGTCGCGCCGCTGGCGTATATGCGCGGCCGGACGCTCAATGACGCGTTCATCATCCTCGACGAGGCCCAGAACACGAACCCCGAGCAGATGAAGATGTTCCTCACCCGGCTCGGCTTCGACTCCAAGATAGTGATCACGGGCGACATCACCCAGATCGACCTTCCCGGCGGGACCAAGAGCGGTCTGCGTCAGGTGCGGGAGATCCTGGATGGCGTCGAGGACGTGCACTTCTCCATGCTCACCAGCACCGACGTGGTCCGTCACAAGCTGGTCGGCCGTATCGTCGACGCATACGACCAGTATGACAGCCGCAACGGAAAGTAACCACGAACCCCCATGGCGATCGACGTCAACAACGAGTCCGGTACCGATATCGACGAGCGGGCTGTGCTCGACGTCGCCCGCTACGCGCTGGCCCGGATGCGTATCCACCCGCTCTCCGAGCTCTCGGTGATCGTCGTCGACGCCGACGCCATGGAGCAGCTGCACATCCAGTGGATGGACCTGCCGGGGCCGACCGATGTCATGTCCTTCCCGATGGACGAGCTGCGCCCGCCGGCCAAGGACGACGAGGAGCCCCCGCAGGGCCTCCTCGGGGACATCGTGCTCTGCCCCGAAGTGGCCAAGAAGCAGGGGGAGGAGGCGCCGACCGGGCACTCCATGGACGAGGAGCTGCAGCTGCTCACCGTCCACGGCGTCCTCCACCTCCTCGGCTATGACCACGAGGAGGCGGACGAGCGCGCCGAGATGTTCGGCCTGCAGGCCGCCATCATCGACGGCTGGCGCGCGGAGCAGGGCGTGACCGGCCCCTCCCCGGCCCCCACCGTCCGATGAGCGCCCAGCTCGTCACCGCGACCGTCCTGCTGGTCGTGGTGGCCTGGTTGGCGGCCTGCGCGGAGGCCGGTCTCGCCCGCACCACCCGGTTCCGGGCCGAGGAGGCCGTGCGCTCCGGGCGGCGGGGCAGCGCCAAGCTGATGCTCGTCGCCGAGGACCCCACCCGCTATCTCAATGTGGCGCTGCTGGTCAGGGTCGCCTGCGAGGTCGCGGCGGGCGCGGTCGTCACGTTCGCGAGTCTGCGCGAGTTCGACGAGACGTGGAAGGCGCTGACCGTCGCGATCGGCGTGATGGTCCTGGTGTCGTATGTGGCCGTCGGCGTCTCCCCGCGCACCATCGGCGCCCAGCATCCGCTCAACACCGCGACCGTCGCCGCCTATGTGCTGATCCCGCTGGCCCGGGTCATGGGCCCCATCCCACCGCTGCTGATCCTCCTCGGTAACGCGCTCACGCCCGGCAAGGGCTTCCGTAAGGGCCCGTTCGCCTCCGAGGCCGAGCTGCGCGCCCTGGTGGACCTCGCCGAGCAGGAGTCGCTGATCGAGGACGAGGAGCGGCGCATGGTCCACTCCGTCTTCGAGCTCGGCGACACCCTCGTGCGCGAGGTGATGGTGCCGCGCACCGACCTGGTGGTCATCGAGCGCTTCAAGACCATCCGGCAGGCCCTCACCCTCGCGCTGCGCTCCGGCTTCTCCCGGATCCCGGTCACCGGGGAGAACGAGGACGACATCGTGGGGGTCGTCTACCTCAAGGATCTTGTCCGTAAGACGCATATCAACCGCGAGGCCGAGACCGAGCTGGTCTCCACCGCGATGCGGCCCGCCACCTTCGTCCCAGACACCAAGAACGCGGGCGATCTGCTGCGCGAGATGCAGCAGGAGCGCAACCACGTCGCCGTCGTGATCGACGAGTACGGCGGCACGGCCGGCATCGTCACCATCGAGGACATCCTCGAGGAGATCGTCGGCGAGATCACCGATGAGTACGACCGCGAGCTGCCGCCCATCGAGGACCTCGGCGACGGCACCCACCGGGTGACCGCCCGGCTCGCCCTCGGCGACCTGGGCGAGCTGTACGGCACGGATCTGGAGGACGAGGACGTCGAGACGGTGGGCGGGCTGCTCGCCAAGGCGCTGGGCCGGGTGCCGATCGCCGGCGCCACGGCCCAGGTCGACGTCCCCGAGGGCGGCATCGACCCCGCGCTCAAGGCGCTGCGGCTGACCGCCGAGTCCCCGGCGGGCCGCCGCAACCGCATTGTCACGGTGCTGGTCGAGCCGGTCCGCGAGACCGCCGCGGCCGAGTAAGCGCTCCGCCGGAAGTGCCGCGATGGGTCGGTGGCCATCCGCGGCGCCGTCGTGGCTGGTCCCACGCGGCGGAGCCGCATATCGACACGGCCGCGGCGGAGCCGCATGTCGATACAGCCCCGCGCCCGTCCGGGCCGCTGCCGAACCGTAGCGGACTTCCGCCGGCCTCTCCGGACCGGCCGCTTCCCGCGCCCCCGCCATATGCGCGGGGGCGCGGCATCCGGTCGCGCGAAAGCGGGCCGTCGCGCCGGCGCATCGGCAACGCGCGGCTCGCGCTGCGCCATATGAGTGGAATAGCTGTCCGCTCCCTGGCTCATCTGACGTAGGCCCCCGCTTACTTGCAACTACCGACTGGTGGGTCGCCCATACCTCTGTCGGGGGACTGCCGGCTTTTCTGCTTGACGTAGACAGGCCGGCCGTATGGGCACCCCCGCGCAGAGGCCAAGGCTCCGCGCCGCGCGGAGCCGGGCGGCTCACCCCCTGAGATCAGGAAAGGGCGGCCGCTTCCATGTCCACCACCACGGTGCTCTCCACACCGGATCCCTCCGTCTTCGGCCAATCCGTCACCTACACCGCCACCGTCACCGGTATCACCGCCGGGGCCCCTCCATGGGGCGACGTGACCTTCGCCATCGCCGGTGGCCCGACTCTCGGCCCTGTGCCGCTCACCCCGACCGGGCCCGACTCCGGTACGGCCAGCGTGACCGACTCCACCCTCGCCGTCGGCTCCCATCTGGTCACGGCGAACTTCGTCAACTCCACCGACGCGACGGACAATTCGTCCGGCACGACCATCCAGCAGGTCAACCAATCGGCGACCACCACCACCGTCACCTTCGTCCCGCCCGCGCCCGTCTGCGGCCAGAGCGTGACCCTGACGGCCAGCGTGGCGGCGGTGCCTCCGGGCAGCGGCACCCCCACCGGTACGGTCACCTTCATCGTCAGCGCGGACGGGCCCACGGTGACCGGGGCCCTCGACGCGTCCGGCAACGTCTCCGTGACCGTTCCCGGCTTGAGTGTGGGCACCCACCAGGTCGCCGCGTTCTACAACGGCGACACCAACTTCGCCCCGTCCAACTCGCCCTTGACGCCGCTCACCATCAGCCCGGCGTCCTCCTCCACGGCCCTCGTCATCACCCCTGCCTCGCCGGTCTGCGGTGAGGCGGTGACCCTGTGCGCGCAGGTGACCACGACGCCGCCCGGCACCTGTACCCCGACGGGGACGGTGACGTTCGCGGTCGCGGGTGGTCCGACGCTCACCGGCACGCTCGACGCGAGCGGCCTGGCGTGTGTGACGACGAGTGCCATTCCGGTGGGTCCGCATGTGGTGACGGCGACGTACTCCGGTGATACGGGTGTCGCGGGTTCGTCGGGTTCGGGGTCCGTCACGGTCGGTCAGGGCGTCTCGACGACTGCGCTGACTATCACGCCCGCCTCTCCGGTGTGCGGTCAGTCGGTGACCTTGTGCGCGCAGGTGACGGTCGCGGCGCCCAGTACCTGTACTCCGACGGGGACGGTGACGTTCGCGGTCGCGGGTGGTCCGACGCTCACCGGCACGCTCGACGCGAGCGGCCTGGCGTGTGTGACGACGAGTGCCATTCCGGCGGGTCCGCATGCGGTGACGGCCACCTACGCCGGTGACACCGGTGTCGCGGGCTCGTCGGCTTCGGGGTCCGTCACGGTCGGTCAGGGCGTCTCCACGACCGCGCTGACCATCACGCCCGCCTCTCCGGTGTGCGGTCAGTCGGTGACCCTGTGCGCCCAGGTGACGGTCGCGGCGCCCAGTACGTGTACTCCGACGGGGACGGTGACGTTCGCGATTGCGGGTGGTCCGACCCTGACGGGGACGTTGAATGCCAGTGGTCAGGCGTGTGTGACGACCAGTGCCATTCCGGTGGGTCCGCATGCGGTGACGGCCACCTACGCCGGTGATACCGGTGTCGCGGGTTCGTCGGCTTCGGGGTCCGTCACGGTCGGTCAGGCCGCGTCCACGACCGCGCTGACCGTCACTCCGGCTTCTCCGGTGTGCGGTCAGTCGGTGACGTTGTGTGCGCAGGTGACGACGACGTCGCCGGGTACGTGTACTCCGACGGGGACGGTGACGTTCGCGGTCGCGGGTGGTCCGACCCTGACGGGGACGTTGAATGCCAGTGGTCAGGCGTGTGTGACGACGAGTGCCATTCCGGTGGGTCCGCATGCGGTGACGGCCACCTACGCCGGTGATACCGGTGTCGCGGGTTCGTCGGCTTCGGGGTCCGTCACGGTCGGTCAGGGCGTCTCCACGACCGCGCTGACTATCACGCCCGCCTCTCCGGTGTGCGGTCAGTCGGTGACCCTGTGCGCCCAGGTGACGGTCGCGGCGCCCAGTACCTGTACTCCGACGGGGACGGTGACGTTCGCGATTGCGGGTGGTCCGACCCTGACGGGGACGTTGAATGCCAGTGGTCAGGCGTGTGTGACGACCAGTGCCATTCCGGTGGGTCCGCATGCGGTGACGGCCACCTACGCCGGTGATACCGGTGTCGCGGGTTCGTCGGCTTCGGGGTCCGTCACGGTCGGTCAGGCCGCGTCCACGACCGCGCTGACCGTCACTCCGGCTTCTCCGGTGTGCGGTCAGTCGGTGACGTTGTGTGCGCAGGTGACGACGACGTCGCCGGGTACGTGTACTCCGACGGGGACGGTGACGTTCGCGGTCGCGGGTGGTCCGACCCTGACGGGGACGCTGAATGCCAGTGGTCAGGCGTGTGTGACGACGAGTGCCATTCCGGCGGGTCCGCACGCGGTGACGGCCACCTACGCCGGTGACACCGGTGTCGCGGGCTCGTCGGCCTCCGGCTCCGTCACCGTCGGCCAGGCGACCACCACGACCGTGCTCACCTCCTCGACGAACCCCTCCGCCCCAGGCCAGAACGTGACCTTCACCGCCACCGTGGCCGCGGTGCCGCCGGCGACGGGCACCCCGACCGGAACCGTCACCTTCGTGATCAGCGGCGGGCCCACCCTCACCGGCACACTCAACGCCGCGGGACAGGCCACCGTCAGCACCAACGCCCTCACCACCGGAACGCACGCGGTCACCGCCACCTATGGCGGCGACAGCTGCTTCGCCGGTTCCATCTCGCCGACGATCACCCAGGTCGTGTCCCCGCCGTCGACCACGACCACCGTGACCGCCACCCCGGCCACCATCCGGCTGCGGTTCAACGGCACGTTCGTCATCCCGACCCTGAGCGCGACGTTGAGGGACGCCTCGAACAACCCGCTCCCCGGCCAGACCCTCACCTTCGTCGCCAACTCCGTGGTGGGCCCGCTCCCGCTGGGCAGCGCGGTCACCGACGCCAGCGGCACGGCGACGCTCAGCAACGTCGCCGTCCCGTCGACGGTGATCACCGCCTTCACGTACACGGCCTCCTTCGCGGGCGCTCCGGGCCTGAGCCCGTCGTCGGGTTCGGCCTCGCTGACCTTCCAGGCGACGCCGCTCCTCCCGTAAGGAGCTGAGCACAACTGCGCAACCGCGTATCGCCCGCGCCGGGCCGCCGCACCGCGGCCCGGCGCGGGCCGCCGTGCGCCCACCGGCATCACCGCCGGTGGGCGCCCCGCATATGCTCATCCGCATGAGCGAAGCAGCGCAGTTGGACCCCGAAGACCGCAAGATCATCACGCTGGCCCGCTCCGTGCGGGCCCGCAACTCCGTGCCGGAGGGCGCCGCCGTCCGCGACGAGACGGGGCGTACGTATGCCGCCGGGACCGTGGCCCTCGACTCGCTGAAGCTGAGCGCCCTCCAGACCGCCGTCGCCATGGCCGTGGCGAGCGGTGCCACGTCCCTGGAGGCCGCGGCCGTGGTGACCGACGCGCAGAGCGCCTCGGAGGAGGACCGCGCGGCCGTCCGGGACCTCGGCGGGGCCGGGACCCCGATGCTGCTCGCGGGCCCCGACGGCACCCTGCGGGCCACGCTGGACGCCTGACCCCGGCCCCCCGCCCTCGGCGGTCGTACGGGGCCGGGACGGCTGGTTGTACGGGGCGCGGGGCGACGGGCCGTACGGGGCCGGGACCACCGGCCGTAAGAGGTCCGGGACGCCTGGTCCGAGCGGGTCGGGGCATCGGGGAGAATGGGGTCCATGACTGCCGGTACCTCCCCGTCCCCGACCGAGCAGCGGGAGACCCCGCACCGCTCGGGCTTCGCCTGCTTCGTCGGCCGCCCCAACGCGGGCAAGTCGACCCTGACCAACGCGCTGGTGGGGACGAAGGTCGCGATCACCTCGAACCGCCCGCAGACCACCCGCCACACCGTCCGCGGCATCGTGCACCGCCCCGAGGCCCAGCTGGTGCTCGTCGACACCCCCGGTCTGCACAAGCCGCGGACCCTGCTCGGCGAGCGGCTCAACGATGTCGTGCGCACCACCTGGGCCGAGGTCGACGTCATCGGCTTCTGCCTGCCCGCCGACCAGAAGCTGGGCCCCGGCGACCGCTATATCGCCACCGAACTCGCGGGGATCAAGAAGACCCCCAAGGTCGCGATCGTCACCAAGACCGATCTGGTCGAGTCCAAGCAGTTGGCCGAGCAACTGATCGCCATCGACCGGCTCGGCACGGAGCTGGGCATCGAATGGGCCGAGATCGTCCCGGTGTCGGCTGTGGGCGACAAGCAGGTGGGCCTGCTGGCGGATCTGCTGGTCCCGCTGCTGCCCGAGGGCCCGGCGCTCTACCCCCAGGGCGACCTTACCGATGAGCCCGAGCAGGTCATGGTCGCCGAGCTGATCCGGGAGGCCGCGCTGGAGGGCGTACGGGACGAACTGCCGCACTCCATCGCGGTGGTCGTGGAGGAGATGCTGCCCCGCGAGGACCGCCCTGCGGACCGGCCGCTCCTCGACATCCATGCCAACCTCTACATCGAGCGGCCCAGCCAGAAGGGCATCATCATCGGCCCCAAGGGACGCCGCCTCAAGGAGGTCGGCACCAAGTCCCGCAAGCACATCGAGGCACTGCTGGGCACGCCGGTCTTCCTCGACCTTCACGTCAAGGTGGCCAAGGACTGGCAGCGTGACCCGAAGCAGCTGCGGAAGCTGGGGTTCTGAGCCGGGGAGCCTGGGCCCACGCCGCTGCGGAGACTGGGGTTCTGAGCCCCCGTTGAGCGCCCCTACGCGCCTTCCTTCAGCACCGTGCGGATCAGTTCCCGCTGGGCGTCGCTCAGCTGGGGGTCCGCGGCGTGGACGGTGCGGCCGTCGACGGTGATCTCGTACTGGAAGCCGTCGGGGACGCCGCGGGCGGCCGTGATGTGGCCGGTCTCGACGGCCTGATGGGCCAGGGCGTCCAGATGCGTGGCGTCGGGCCGGCCGGTGGTGTCCAGCTCGGCCCGGCGCTCGATTCCGGCGAAACCGCCGGTGCGGGTGACGGAGATGCGCATGGCTCCATCACTACCCGATGGCGTGCTCTACCGCGCGCCCACGCGGGCCCGCAGATCGGTGATGCCCACCCCGGCCCACGCCTCCTGCACCGCCGTCTGCTCCTCGCCCTCGCCGTAGCGGGCGTGCGCCGCGGCCACCGTAAGGTGGGCGAAGTCGGCGAACTCCGCGTCGGAGGCCAGATCGCCGCCGGTCAGCACGTCGAACCAGATCTGCCCGGCGCGCTCCCAGGCGTTGCCGCCCAGGGCGGTGGCGGCCAGGTAGAAGGCGTGGTTGGGAATGCCGGAGTTGATGTGGACGCCGCCGTTGTCGCGTGAGGTGCGGACGTAGTCGTCCATCGTGCCCGGCTGCGGGTCCTTGCCCAGCACATCGTCGTCGTACGCCGTGCCCGGGGCCTTCATGGAGCGCAGGGCCACCCCGGTGACCCGGTCCGTCAGCAGCCCCGCGCCGATCAGCCAGTCGGCCTCCTCGGCACTGTGGCCGAGCACATGCTGCTTGACCAGTGAGCCGAAGACGTCGGACATCGACTCGTTGAGCGCCCCGGACTGGCCGAAGTACTCGAGGTTGGCGGTGTACTGCGTGACGCCGTGGGTGAGCTCATGGGCCATGACGTCCACCGGGATGGTGAAGTCCAGGAAGACCTCGCCGTCCCCGTCGCCGAAGACCATCTGCTCGCCGTCCCAGAAGGCGTTGTTGTAGTCCTCGCTGTAGTGGACGCTCGCGTTCAGCGGCAGGCCGGAGTCGTCGATCGAGCGCCTGCCGTACGCCTTGAGGAAGAGCTCGAAGGTCGCGCCGAGCCCGTCGTAGGCGCGGTTCACCGAGTCGTCCCCGCTCGCCTGGTCGCCCTCGCCGCGCACCTTCTTCCCCGGCAGCGAGGTCTTGCGGTGGGCGTCGTAGATGGTGCGCTCGGGCTTGTCGGAGGGCGCGGCGGCCCGCGCGGCGGGGATCCCGCGCACGGTGGTGATCCGGCGGCGGGTGCGCTGCAGGGCGTCGTGCTCCAGGGTGCGGCGGGCGAGATCGGCCAGCGAGGCGTCCTCGGCATGGGACAGCTTGTCGAGGACATGCGGCGGCACGATCGTGCAGAAGGTGCCACGGCGGTGACTGCGGGCCCGCGTGGGGGCATTGGCGTTGGCGTCCATGGCTGGCAATGTCGCACCACGTGATGTGTGTGTCACGCCTTGCGGTCATGATTGCTGAAAACGAGTGGAAGATGTGTATTCCTCCGCGGACCATGTTTCCGTCCGCATGGTGATACGGGTTCCGCCGCTTCGATGTGTCTCGGTTAGGCTGCTCCGCATCATGCGTTTCGGGCTGCTTCTTCTTAGCTGCCGCGGCGAGGGCCTGTAGTCGAAGGCCGACCCCCTCCCCGCGGAGTTCGGCGTTGCAGTGATCACGCCCTGTCGGCCGCCCCAGGACCTTCGCGACAGTGGATCGGTCCTGTGGACAGCGGATTACCCAAGGAGCCCCGCGCACCATGACGACTCATTCCGATACGCCCGGCCATTCCGCGACCTCCGGCAGCGCCGTCGGCCGTCCCACGCCCCTCACGGCCGCGACCGTCACCCAGCGCCCCTCCGGTATGCCGATCCACAAGTACGGCCCGTACGAGGCCGTCGACATCCCGGACCGCACCTGGCCGGACAACCGCATCACCGTCGCCCCGCGCTGGCTGTCCACCGATCTGCGGGACGGCAACCAGGCGCTGATCGACCCGATGTCCCCGGCCCGCAAGCGCGAGATGTTCGACCTGCTGGTGCGCATGGGCTACAAGGAGATCGAGGTCGGCTTCCCCTCCTCCGGCCAGACCGACTTCGACTTCGTACGGTCGATCATCGAGGAGGGCGCGATCCCGGAGGACGTGACGATCTCCGTCCTCACCCAGGCGCGCGAGGAGCTGATCGAGCGCACCGTGGAGTCGCTGCGCGGGGCGCACCGGGCCACCGTGCACCTGTACAACGCCACCGCCCCCACCTTCCGCCGCGTCGTCTTCCGCGGCACCCGGGAGCAGGTCAAGCAGATCGCGGTGGACGGCACCCGGCTGGTGGTGGAGTACGCGGACAAGATCCTCGGAGATGAGACGGTCTTCGGCTACCAGTACAGCCCGGAGATCTTCACCGACACCGAGCTGGACTTCGCGCTGGAGGTCTGCGAGGGCGTCATGGACGTCTGGCAGCCCGAGGAGGGCCGCGAGATCATCCTCAATCTGCCGGCCACCGTCGAGCGCTCGACCCCGTCCACCCACGCGGACCGCTTCGAGTGGATGTCCCGCCGGCTGTCCCGGCGCGAGTACATCTGCCTGTCGGTGCATCCGCACAACGACCGCGGCACCGCCGTCGCCGCCGCCGAGCTGGCGATCATGGCCGGGGCGGACCGGATCGAGGGCTGTCTGTTCGGGCAGGGCGAGCGCACCGGCAATGTCGACCTGGTGACGCTGGGCATGAACCTGTTCTCCCAGGGCGTCGACCCGCAGATCGACTTCTCGCAGATCGACGAGGTCCGCCGCACCGCCGAGTACTGCAACCAGATGGAGATCCACCCGCGCCACCCCTACGCGGGCGATCTGGTCTACACCTCCTTCTCCGGCTCCCACCAGGACGCCATCAAGAAGGGATTCGAGGCGCTGGAGGCGAGCGCCGCCGAGCAGGGCAAGACGGTGGACGAGATCGAGTGGGCGGTCCCGTACCTGCCCATCGACCCCAAGGACGTCGGCCGCTCGTACGAGGCCGTGATCCGGGTGAATTCGCAGTCCGGCAAGGGCGGCATCGCCTATGTCCTGAAGAACGACCACAACCTGGACCTGCCGCGCAGGATGCAGATCGAGTTCTCCAAGACGATTCAGGCCAAAACCGATGCCGAGGGCGGCGAGGTCACCCCGGGCCAGATCTGGGCGGCCTTCCAGGACGAGTACCTGCCGACCGACGACAACCGGTGGGGCCGGATCGCGCTGCGCAGCGCGCAGACGTCCACCACCAGCGAGGGCACCGACGCGCTCACCGTCGAGACGGTCGTGGACGGCACCGAGACGGTGCTGACCGGCACCGGCAACGGCCCGCTGGCGGCCTTCTTCGACGCCCTGGCCTCGATCGATGTGGACGTACGACTGCTGGACTACTCCGAGCACACCCTGAGCGAGGGCGCCGCGTCCCAGGCCGCCGCGTACATCGAATGCGCGATCGACGGGCAGGTGCTGTGGGGTGTCGGGATCGACGCCAACATCGTGCGGGCCTCGCTCAAGGCGGTCGTCTCCGCGGTGAACCGGGCGCGCCGGTGATTTTTTCGGCGCGTAGATGATCTCTCGACCGACGGATCCGACGGGCTCATCACCCCGTTGACCTTGTCACCCACACGGGCCCCGTTCACCATGCGAGGTGGGCGGGGCCTCGGGTTTGGCCTGTTGTCTCCGTTCGGGGTACTGACGTCACATCACGGATGTGGCTAGCATCACGTCAACGCGGCAACGTGGCCGAAGCGTTATGGAGGTGTGACGTGGTGCACCGGCGAGCCCGCCGTGACCGGGACCTGTGTGTGGTAGGCGTGCGCACTCTGTGGCGGACCGTCGGCGATGGTGAGTTCTTCTGCCCTGAGTGCGGAGGTGACCGCAATTTCCGCCGCCGTACCGGCCGCCGTCGCATCGTGGTGCTCGGCCTGCCCGTGCTGCCGCGCGGACCGGTCGCGCCCATCGTGGAATGCGCGGCCTGCGGCAGCCGCTATGGCACGGAGGTGCTCGACCACCCCACCACCATCCGCTTCTCCGCGATGCTCCGCGACGCGGTGCACACCGTGGCCCTCGCGGTCCTCGCCGCGGGCGGCACCGAGGCGACGGCGGTCCGGCAGGTCGCGGTCGGCGCGGTGCGCGCCGCCGGGTTCGCCGACTGCAGTGAGGACCAGCTCCTCGCGCTCATCGAGGCGCTCGCCGCCGACACCGGGCGGCTCCCGGGCGCGTGCGGCGAGCGCGACGGCCTGGACCCGTGCGGTACGGCGCTGGCCATCGAGCTGCACGAGGCCCTGGAGCCGCTGGCCCCGCATCTGGCCCCCACCGGCCGGGAGGCCATCCTCCTCCAGGGCGCCCGGATCGCCGTGGCGGACGGGCCGTACCGCCCGGCCGAGCGCGCGGTCCTGGAAACCGTCGGCCGGGCCCTGATGATCTGCCCGGACGACACGGCCCGGCTGCTGGCAGCGACGCGGGCGGCGTTCTGAAGCCGCCACGAGGTCAGGCGTCCTGAAACGGGAATTCCGGTTCGTCTCCGTACTCCCCAGGGAGTAATCGGCCCTGTCCCGCCCCCGGCGCAGTAGCCGCCATCTCCGTCGCCGGCGCGACGTATCGGCGCCCCCGCGCCGGAAGCCTGGGGGCATGCAGACGACATCGTCAGGGGTCCCGAGCGATCCCCATCAACCGGACGCGGCGCCGCCCTCCGCGGCCGGGCCGCCCTCCGCGGCCGGGCCGCCCTCCGCGGCCGGGCCGCCCTCCGCGGCCGGGCCGCCCTCCGGGCCCGGCGGCAAGCGACGCCGCTCACTGCCTTGGGCGCTCATCGCGGGCTGGGTGCTGCTGCTCCTCGTCGCCGTCCCGTTCGCGGGCAAGCTCGAGGGCGTCAAGCGGGACACGGCCGTCGGCTACCTCCCGGCGGGCGCCGACTCCACCCGGGTGGCCCGGCTCCAGGAGCGGCTGCCCGGTGGCGACACCATCGACCTCGTCCTCGTCTACCACCGCGACGGCGGGCTGACCGACGCCGACCGTAAGGCGGCCGGCGGGAAGGTCGCCGAGGTGGCGGGGCGCCACGACATCGTCGGCGGGCAGGCGCCGCGCGCCATACCGTCCAAGGACGGCACGACCCTGATGTACCCCATGGCGCTCACCGGCGTGACGGACGAGAAGGAGCGGGCCGACGCCGTCAGGGACGTCCGCGCCGAGCTCGCCTCCCACCCCGAGGGCCTGAGCGTCCAGGTCGGCGGTCCAGGGGCGCTCAGCGCCGACTCGCAGGAGGTCTTCGCCTCCACCGACGGCACGCTGATGTTCGCCACCGCCGGGGTGGTCGCCCTGCTGCTGATCATCACCTATCGCAGCCCCCTGCTGTGGCTGGTTCCGCTGGGGGTGGTCGGGGTCGCCGCCATGGCCGCGATGGCGCTCGTCTACGGCCTCGTCCAGGGCTTCGACCTCGTCGTCACCAGCATGAGCTCCTCGATCATGACGGTGCTGGTCTTCGGCGCGGGCACCGACTACGCCCTGCTGATCGTCTCCCGCTACCGCGAGGAGCTCCGCCGCCACCGTGCCCCGTACGACGCGATGCGCGAGGCCCTGCGCGGCTGCGGTCCGGCCGTGCTCGCCTCCAGCGGCACCGTCGCCGCCGGGCTGCTGTGCCTGCTCGCCGCCGACCTCAACAGCAGCAGCGGACTGGGCCCGGTCGGCGCGGTCGGGGTCGTCTGCGCGCTGGCGACCATGATGACGCTGCTGCCCGCGGTGCTGGTGCTGCTGGGGCGGCGGGTGTTCTGGCCGCTGATCCCGACCTACGGCAGTGAGCCGCGGGCGACCCGGCGCGGGTTCTTCGAGGCCATGGGTGCCTCGGCCCGCCATCGGCCCGGAGCCGTCCTGCTCGGCGGCGCCGCGCTGCTGGGCGCCCTGGCCATCGGCGTGCTCAATCTGCCCGGCGACCTCAAACAGGACGACACCTTCACCGACAAGCCCGAGTCGGTGGCCGCGACCCAGACCCTCGCCCACGCCTATCCGGACAGCAGCAGCCAGCCCATCAGCGTGATGACGCGCACCACGGGGGCGGACGAGGTGCTGCGGCGGGCGCGCGACACGGAGGGGGTCGCGCGGGCGGACCGCGGACGCAGCGGTGGCGGCTGGACGGAGATCGACGTCTTCCCCCGGGGCGCCCCGCAGACGGCGGGGGAGACCGCCACCCTGCACGCCCTGCGCTCGGGTCTCGTACGGGTCGAGGACGCCGACGCGGTGGTCGGCGGGCCCAGCGCCCAGCAACTCGATCTGAAGGACACCAACGCCCGCGACCGGATGCTGGTCATCCCGCTGGTGCTGATCGCCGTGCTGCTGATCCTCGCGGCCCTGCTGCGCAGTCTCGTCGCGCCGCTGGTCCTGGTCGTCGCCGTGGTCGCCGTATGGGCCGCCGCGATGGGAGTCGGCGGGCTCTTCTTCGACCCGGTCTTCGGCTTCGCCGGAGTGGACCCCGGGCTCCCGCTGCTCTCCTTCGTCTTCCTGGTCGCCCTCGGCGTCGACTACGGCATCTTCCTGATGCACCGGATGCGGGAGGAGTCGCTGCGCGGGGCGGACGTACCGGACGCGGCCGTGACCGCGCTGCGCACTACGGGCGGGGTGATCGCCTCGGCCGGTCTGGTGCTGGCGGCGACCTTCGCGGTGCTGGCCACGCTGCCGATGGTGATGCTGGTCGAGATGGGGTTCGTGGTGGCGGTCGGCGTGCTGCTCGACACCTTCCTCGTGCGGACGTATCTGGTGACGTCGGCGAGCCTGCTGCTCAAGCGATGGGTGTGGTGGCCGGGTGCCCTCTTCCGCCGTACGCCCGCCGCACCGGCCCCGGCCGTCCAGGACGGACCCGCCGCCGGGTCCCGTCCGGAACCGGCCGTACGCGGCGGCTGACGCCGTCCCTCAGCCCGGACCGGCCGCACGGGGGACGGCCGGTCCGACACGCCCGGTCCGGGACACCCTTCGTACCGACCCAGGCCGACCCAGGCAGACCCAGGCAGACCCAGGCCGCCCCCAGGCGCTCTGTGGCCGCTCTCCGGACCCGTAGGCCGCTCTCCGGACCCGTACCCATGGGATCCTTACCGCCCTGGGCGACGCATACAGCCCTATGGATCGGCCCGAGGCGGATCCCCGAGGATGGAGCCCGTGCCCGTGCCTCCTACGACCCACTCCGCGACCAACCCGCCGGAGCGTGCCGCCGACGCCCCGCATCCCGCGGCGCGCTCCGCCGTCCACCGCGCGGTCGCCTCCGCGTCGCGCGCCCTGCACAACGGCCCCCGCCCGGCCGAGGCCCCGGAGGACGCCCGCAGACGGCGGCGGGTGGACGCCCGGATCGCCGGTGCGGTGCTGGTCCTCCAGGTGGTTCTGGCGCTGCTCAACCCCGACCGGAACGGCCACCGCCCGGACACGTTCGGCTGGGCGCTGCTCGTCGCCAGCGCCATGGTGCTCATCGGGCGGCGGCACAGCCCGATGCTGGTCACCGTGATGGTGGTGTTCATGGTCGGGCCGTACCACGCCATGGACAACGTCCATATCGCGGTCGTCCCGGCCGGGCTCCTCGCCGTCTACACGCTCGCCGTCATCGGCCCGCCGCTGCGGTCCTTCCTCACCGTCACCGCCGTGATCTCGATCATGGTGTCGGCGATGACCCTGAGCGGCAAGCCGCACGCCGGCCTCGACATGCTGCGCACCTCCGGCTGGGTGCTGTCGGTCGTGGTGATCGGCGAGGCGGTGCGCATCCACCGCAAGTACATCGCCGCGATCCTGGAGCGGGCCGAACGCGCGGAGCGGACCCGCGAGGACGAGGCGGCCCGGCGGGTCGCAGAGGAACGGCTGCGCATCGCCCGCGATCTGCACGATCTGCTCGCGCACAGCATCACCCTCATCGGCGTCCAGACCTCGGTCGCGGCGCATGTCCTGATCGCCGACCCCGAACGGCTGGACCGCGAGGCGATGGCCAAGTCGCTCGACTCGATCGCCGACACCTGCCGGGACGCCCGCGCCGAGCTCCGGGCCACCCTCCAGGTGCTCCGCGGCGGCGCGGGCGGCGACGCCGACCACGCGGACGAGGAGGACACCGGGCCGCTGCCGGGGCTCGCCGGACTCGCCGACCTGGCGGCGGCGGCGGAGGCGGCGGGCGTCCGTGTGGACCTTACGGTCGACGTGGAGGCGTCCGAACTGGCGCCCGCCGTGGGCGCCGCCGCGTACCGGATCGTGCAGGAGGCCCTGACCAACGCCGTTCGCCACGCGCCCGGTACGAGGGTGCGGATCACGCTCGTACGGGACGAGGGGGAGCTGAGCGTCGCCGCCGTGGACGACGGGCCCAGGGGCGAGGGCGAGCCCCTTACCGTGCCCGTCGAGACGGGCTACGGCATCGTGGGCATGCGTGAGCGGGCCCGCAGCGTCGCGGGCACCCTGTCCGCCGGACCGCGCGAGGACGGCCCCGGCTTCGCGATCAGGGCCGCGCTGCCGTGGGGGAGGAGCGGCCCGCCCGGCGGCCGTACGGGCGCAGGCACCGGCACAGGTACCACCGCTGGTACCGGCGCAGGCACCGGCACAGGTACCACCCCTGATGTCGGCACCGGCACTGGTACCGGCACCGGACAGACCGTCGCAGCGCCCAGGGAGGCCACCGCATGACGACCGCACCGGACCCGGCACCGGGGACCAGCCCAGCGGACCCGGCGTCAGGTACTGCCCCCGTGGATTCCGCCTCCGGCGCCGCCGCACCGGATCCGGCGTCCGGCAGCGCCGCACCGGATCCGGCGTCCGGCACCGCCGCGCCGATCAGGGTGCTGCTCGCCGACGACCAGAGGCTGGTCCGTTCCGCCTTCGCCATGCTGGTCTCCTCGGCCCGTGACATGGACGTGGTCGGGCAGGCGGGCACCGGCCGCGAGGCCGTCGAACTGGCCCGCACCGCCCGCGCCGACCTCGTGGTCATGGATATCCGGATGCCCGACCTCGACGGCATCGAAGCGACCCGCCGCATCGCCGCCGACGAGGACCTCGCCGGTGTCAGGGTCCTCGTCCTGACGACCTACGACACCGACGAGCACATCGTCGAGGCGCTGCGCGCGGGTGCGTCCGGCTTCCTGGTGAAGGACACCCGGCCCGCCGAACTCCTGGACGCCATACGGACGGTGGCGGCGGGGGAGTCCCTGCTCTCGCCCGGCCCCACCGCCCGCCTCATCGCCCGCGTCCTGCGGCTCCCGGACGCCCCGCCGCCCGGCGCCCCGGCCCCCGCCGCACTGGCCGCGCTCTCCGAGCGCGAGCGCCAGGTGCTCGCCCTCGTCGCCCGCGGCCTCAACAACGCCGAGGCCGCCCAGACCCTCGGTCTCTCACCGCTCACCACCAAGACCCATGTCAGCCGCATCATGGGCAAGCTGGGCGCCCGCGACCGCGCCCAACTGGTCATCGCGGCCTACGAGTCCGGCCTGGTCACCCCGTCCCGCTCCTGACCGGGCGCCCCCGAGCCGGACGCCCGCCCAGAGCGCTGTCAGTCCGCCCCGCGTCGCCCCCAGCCGTCCCGGTACGCCGCCCAGTCGTCGTCCGTCGCCGCGTAGTCCACGTACAGCGCCACTCCGAAGCGCTCACGCCGCCGGTCCTCGCGGCCGAGGCCGAGGCGGGCGCCGCGCACCGCCGCCGGGACGGTTTCCGCCCAGGCGTGACGGCCGAAGTTGTTGGTGTGATAGCCGGGGAGGCCCATCAGCAGATCCGTGGTCGGCGGGGTGACCTCGAGCGCGAGTTCCGTCTGCTGGGCCACATAGCCGCCGTAGAGGCTCTCCAGCGGCATCGAGGTGTCGTACGACATCACCGCGATCTGGTCGACCCGCCGTGCCACTTGCCCGAAGTACGACTGCGACCACCACTTGGGGTGGCCGGTGAGGAATCCCGCGACCGAGTGAAGGGCGGGCAGCGGGTCGATCTGGTGGGCCGCGACCGACAGCGGGACGTGGCGGGGACGGGTGAGGGCGTGCAGCGCGTCGAGGAGGGCGAGATAGGCGCGGTCCTCGGAGTGCAGCGGCTCCAGGTCGAAGTGGACGCCGTCGAACCCCGCGTCCAGCACCTGCCGTGCCGAGGCCACGATCCGGGTGCGGTTGTCGCCGTCGGCGAGGCTGAGCCCGGTCGGGCCCTCGGTGTCCAGCACGTCGCCGAGCCACGCCTGGACGCGGACGCCGGGCAGTTCGCGATGGACCGCCTTCAGCAGCCACCCCGCTTTCGGGTAGCGGCCTCGGGGCAGGCTGCCGTCATGCTCCAACGGGCCCGCGTGGACGTACAGATCGCGGATCCCGGTGCCGCGCACCCGCCGCACCAGCCCTTGGAGTTCGGCCTCGCCCTTGCGGCCGTCCACCCACGCGTGTCCGATCCATACGGCGTCCCGGCCCCGGGTCTGTGTACCGGGCCCGGGATCGCCCGCGTACAGCAGCCGCAGGGAGATCCCGGCGGCGACTACGGCCAGCACCAGGCAGCCGACGAAGGCGGCCACGATCCGCTTGGGCCATTTCAGCCGCGGATGGCGCCAGCGGCGCAGGAACGCCTTGCGCAGACGCCGGAGCGAGGCGCGCCCCTTGGCCAGAGGCTTCGATATATGAGGTTTGACCACGGAAGGGAGGGTAACCAGCGCCGTGCGAACGCGGTTGCCCGCGCGAGGGCACGGCTACCTGACGTGCCCGCCATGGATGCCACCTCCATGAGCCGCACCGACCCCCTCAAACCCCCGTAGAGCGGGCGATGCGGCGTACTCTCACATCAAGGCGCCCGTCACGGAGCCCCGAACAGCGGGCGGCACGGCTCCAGTCCGGCCATCTCGACCGGGGTGGTGCGGTGTTCCTCCCAGGCCGCGCGGTCCAGCCGCAGCCGCTGAATGGTGCGTGCCTCGCCCCTTACGGCGACCATGGACAGCCCGTCGGGGCGGTAGCCGAGCCGCCGGGAGACCCCCAAGGAGCGGCCGTTCTCCACCATCGCGCCCGAGGTCAGCGACAGCGCGCCCAGGCCCTCGAACGCCAGGTGCGCCACCGCGGCCCGCATCTCCGTGCCCAGACCCTTGCCCTGATGGGTCGCGCCCAGCCAGGAGCCCGTCTCGGCCTCTCGCGTGACCGCGAATTCGGTCGCGAAGAGGTCCTGCCGCCCGATCGCCGCGCCCTCGTACAGCACCGCGAGGCTCAGTGCCCACTTCTCCGGCCGCCACTCGGCGATCGTGCCCAGTAGATGCTGGAAGGAGCTGCGTCCGCGCTCCTCCGGGGGCGCGTCGGTCCAGGGGATGCTGAAGGGCATCTCGGCCGGGTCGTGCACCCCGTCCGCCGCGACCGCGGCGAGTTCGTCGAGCAGGGGGATGTCGGGAAGCCGCAGTTCCAGGCGCGGCGTACGAAGGCGAAGGCCGTACAGGGGCCAGTAATGGGGGTCCATGACGGGAGGCTGCCGGACGTACGGCCACCGCGTCGAACCAATTACGCCCCCATTCGTCAACTCATGTTGACAGCGGCGGGGCGTCAACCTACATTGACACCATGACCGAAGCAACGGATCTCGCCGAGCGCGCGGGCGACCGGGACCCCCGGGTCGGACTGCGTGCCGTCGCCGCGCTGCGCCGGCTGCTGGAGCAACTGGAGGCCGTTCAGGTGCGCAGCGCCCGCGCCCAGGGCTGGTCGTGGCAGGAGATCGCCGCCGAACTGGGCGTCAGCAGGCAGGCGGTCCACAAGAAGCACGGGAGGCGTTGATGTTCGAGAGGTTCACCACCAGTGCCCGCGAGGTCGTACGCGGCGCCGTCCGCCACGCGGAGGACACCGGGGCCGACACGGTCGGCGAGGCCGAGCTGCTGCTCGCGCTCCTGGACCGTACGGACGGCGACCGTAAGGGCGGCAGCGCTACCGGCGGCAACCGTACGGAGGATCCCGGCGGCCGTAAGGACCGCAGCCGTACCCGCGGCGACCGTAAGGGCAGCCCCGCCGCCGAGGTTCTCACCGCCCTCGGCGCGCACGGCCGCCGCGCCTCGATCGAGCGGGCTCTGGCCGAGGTCCGTCGGCGCGGGGGCATCACCGGCGCCGATGCGGAGGCGCTGGCCGGGTTCGGCATCGATGTGGACGAGATCGTCGCGCGGGTGGAGGAGGCCCATGGCGTGGGCGCCCTCGCCGCGGCCGGGTCGACCCCGGGAGCGACCCCCGGCCCCACCGCCGGATCCGCCTCCGCACGCGCTCCCCGCCGCGGCAGGCGCCCCCTGCGCCGCCCGTTCTCCCGGGAGGCCAAGTCGGTGCTGGAGCGCTCGCTGCGGATCGCCCTCGCCCGCGGCGACAAGTACATCGGTGATGAGCATCTGCTGCTCGCCCTCACCGCCCGCCCCGGTGTCGCCGCGCATGTCCTGGCCGATCACGACGTGACGTACATCCAGGTCGAACGGGTCCTCACCGCCCGCGCCACGAAGGGCTGACCCCGAGCCCGTCCCGCGCGACGGCGCACAATTGGTTTGCTACCGCACCGGGTTGGGACGCATCCTGACCCGATGTTGATCCGACGAGAGACCCACTCCGACATCGACGCCATCCGGGCCGTCACCTCGGCCGCGTTCGCGAAGTCGGACACCTCGGATACCACGGGTACTCCGGATCCCCCGGTCGCGGTCGAGACCACGCTGCTGGACGAACTCCGGATCAGCGACGGCTGGTTGCCCGCGCTGTCGTTCGTCGCCACCGGCGACCGGGACGAGGTGATCGGACATGTCGTCTGCACCCGCGGCCATGTCGGCTCCGACCTGGCCCTCGCCCTCGGTCTCGGCCCGCTCAGCGTGCACCCCGCCCATCAGCGCCGCGGCGTCGGCCAGGCCCTCGTCCACGCGGTGCTCGGCGCCGCGGACGCCTTCGGTGAATCGCTGGTGGCCCTGCTGGGCAGCCCCGCCTATTACGGCCGGTTCGGCTTCCGCCCGTCAACCGATTACGGCATCACGGCCCCGGATCCGGCCTGGGGCGACTATTTCCAGGTCCGGACCCTGACCGCCTATCAGCCCACCCTCAAGGGGGCCTTCGCGTACGCCGAGCCGTTCAACCACGTCTGAGCCCGCGGCCGGCAGCCCGCGGCCCGGAACGCGGGCCCCGGGCCCCGGACCGACGCAGGACCCCGGACCCCGGACCCCGGACCTCGTGCCCCGGACCACCGAGCCCCAGGCCGCGAGCCGGAGCTCACTGGATCGGCGCGTCGGGCGGCGGCGGCAGCCGGACGATCTGTTCCCGGTCCACCGACTCGACGCCGTCCACCGCCTCCAGAACCGGGATCCGGTCCTCGGCGATGGTCCCGGACAGCGCCCCGAGGATCTGCTGCTCACCGGTGACCGTCGGCCCGGCCCGCCGCGCGGCCTCCACGACCTGGGCGAACCGGTCCGGGTCGACTGAGAGGATGACGCCGGCGGATGGGCCCCGGACCGCAGACGGGCGCCGGTGTGCCGCAAGCGCGTGGAATCGCGTTTTCGGCACGTTATGCACGGGCCGTGACAGCAACGACGAGCGTTTCCGCGGAGCCTGCGCGGATTCTCGCCGGTCGGCTGTCGGAGGGCTGGGCTACGGTGGGTTCGTTGTCGCACCCCTTGAGCCTTTTCGGCCGAGTACGTCGAGTACGAGGAGAATCCGGAGTGACCCCCGAACAACTGCGGTCCTTCTGCCTCTCCTTCAACGCGGTGGCGGAGGAGTCCCCGTTCTCCCGCCACCCGGAGGTCTCGACCTTCAAGGTGCTCGGCAAGATCTTCGCCCTGACGACGCTGGACGCGCGTCCCCTCACGGTGAACCTGAAGTGCGACCCGGCGGACGCGGGCCGGCTCCGTGAGGGGCATCCGGGGCTGATCATCCCGGGGTGGCATATGAACAAGCGCCACTGGAACACGGTGACGGTCGACGGCGACCTCCCGGACCGGCTGGTCCGGGAGCTTATCGAGGACTCCTACGACCTGGTGGTCGCGGGGCTGCCGAAGGCCGATCGCCTCCGGCTCGACCGCCCGTGAGGGCTTCCAACGGCGGACGCCGGGCGGACGCCGGGCCGGGTCTCAGCCGAACTGGCCGGGCTGGTAGTCCCCGGCGGGCTGCTGGACGATGACGTTCAGGCGGTTGTAGGTGTTGATGATGGCGATGATGGCCACCAGGGCGGCGAGCTGTTCCTCGTCGTAGTGCTTGGCCGCGTTCGCCCACACCTCGTCCGTGACACCCCCGGCCGCGTCGGCGATGCGCGTGCCCTGCTCCGCCAGCTCCAGGGCGGCGCGCTCGGCATCGGTGAACACCGTGGCCTCCCGCCAGACCGCCACCAGGTGGAGGCGCGTCGAGGTCTCGCCGGCCTTCGCGGCCTCCTTGGTGTGCATGTCGGTGCAGAAGCCGCAGCCATTGATCTGGCTGGCGCGGAGCTTCACCAGCTCCTGCGTCGCGGTCGGCAGCGCCGATTCCGTGACCGCCTTGCCCGCGGAATTGAGGTGCCTCAGGGCCGTGCCGAGGAGCGGGCTGCCGAAGAGGTTCAAGCGAGCATCCATGATGGGTTCTCCTATGCCGTTGCCGTGCTGACACCTCCCTGACGGAACGGCTCGGGGAGATGTGACAGGACCGCATGTGGCCTGCGTCTCCATCCCGGCGGTGAGGCGGTGAGGCGGCGAGGCGGCGAGCCGGTGAGGCGGTGAGGCGGCGAGGCAGCCAGGCGGCCGGGCAGCGAGGCGGCGGGTCAGCGGACGAGGCGGGGGAAGAGCGCCTCGGCGTTGCCGCGGTCGATGGCCTCGGCCTGGCCGGGGGCGTAGTCGGGGTAGGTCTCCAGGTAGTGGTTGTAGTAGGTGCCGGCGTCCTGGGGCGCGAAGGGCCAGTCGCTGCCGTAGAGGACGTGACCGGGCTCGGCGAAGGCCAGCAGCGCGGGCAGGGCGCTGGGGCTGGCCGACAGGGCGGTGTCGAAGTAGAACCGCTTCAGGTCGCGCAGGAGGTCCTCGGCGTTGCGCTCACGGTCGACGGTGGAGGCCAGGCCGGAGAAGCGGTACGCGGCGTAGGGCAGGAAGCCGCCGCCGTGGGAGAGGATCACGCGCAGGTTCGGGTAGCGGCTCATGACGCCGTTCAGCACCAGGTTGAGGGCGGTGCGCGTGGTGTCGAAGACGTAGTCGGCGAGCGGGGCGGGGGTGCCGGGCAGCAGCGGCATCGGCGGCTGGGCGGGGTGGACGAAGACGGTGGCGCCGCGGCGGTCGAGTTCGGCCCACAGGGGTTCGAAGTCGGGGTCGCCGAGGTAGCGGCCGTGGGCGTTGGACATCAGGACGACGCCGTCGGCACCCAGGGTGTCCAGCGCGTGCGCGGTCTCGGCCAGGGCGGCGTCCACGTCGGGCAGCGGAACGCTGGCGAAGTGGCCGAAGCGGCCGGCGTGGTCCCTGACGACATCGGCGCCGTACTCGTTGACCGCGCGGGCGAGGTCGCGCGCCTGTGCGTCGCTGCCCAGGTGGATGCCGGGGGAGGTGACCGACAGTACGCCGGTGGCGATGCCCTGCTGGTCCATCATCGCGAGGGCGCTGGTCGGGCTCCAGGCGGGGATGGCCCAGCCGCCGGAGTCGAGGCCGTGCGCGGCGAGGGTCTCGGCCCAGAGGGGCGGGACGATGTGCTGGTGGACGTCGATACGGGCGGGGAAGGTCATGATGATGAGCCTCCTAGTACTTAGGTTGCTAACCAATCTTATTTAGTAAGCTAACAATCATGCGAGAGGCAGGCAACCAAGAGGCGGGCGGACCAGGGCCCGGCCCCGTGCCCGACCCCGCCCCCGAAGCGGGCGTGGAAGACCTGGCCCAGGCCGCCGACCGGCTCTTCTACGCCATGCGGCGCTCGCGGGCCGCCACCGTCGGCCAGTCCGCGGTCGGCCTGTCCATGTCGCAGGTGGCCCTGCTCGATCCCCTGGCGCAGGATGCCGAGGGGGAGGGCCTGCCGGTCGGCCGCCTGGCGGCCGGCGCCGAGGTCAGCGTGCCCACCGCGACCCGCATGCTCCAGCAACTGGAGGCCAAGGGCGTGATCACGCGCCGTCGCTCCCCGCAGGACGAGCGCCAGGTCCTCGTCCGCCTCACCGAAGAAGGCGCCGAACGCCTCACGGCGATGCAGACCGAGCTACGGGCGCGCCAGTACGAGGCGCTGTCGCAGTTCACCCCGCAGGAGCGCCGCGCCCTGGCCGCGCAACTGCACCGCCTGACCGGCATGATCAGCGCAATCACCCCGGGCCCGGCGGGAACCCCACCGGGAACAGGGGCCGCCCCATAGCGACGGCGGCCTACTGGGAGTCGGTGCCCCGTTTAGGCGACCCGCCCACCGCCTCGGACCGCTTCGACCTGCACGCCGACGGCCTGACCGACCTGGCCGACCAACTCGACAAGCTCCAGGGCGCTTGATCCATTACGGGGCTCAGGCGATACCCCGCTTCGCGCGCTCGGCATCGATGAGCTCTTCCATGCTGATCCGAAGACCTTAAGGGCACCCTCGGACAACCGACCTTCACGCCGTGAGGAGTGCTCAGTCCCGGAATGAACCATCCGCCCTGCGCGAGTGCCGCGACAGCAGGTGCTTGCACTGCGGGCAGTGCCGCCTGAACCCCTTCTTGACCAGATAGCTGATGCCGATCGTCACCACATGCATCAGCCCCACCGCCGCGTTCTGGAGCAGCCGCCCCAGCCACGACCTCGTACACGTCTCACAGTCCCGGCAACCGTCCGCCATGGCGCATTCCCCCCACTCGTCGTCCGTTGTGCCCGTGCTGACCTGCTCTGTAGAACCAGTGTGCGCAATGGAGAACGCCGCACGGCCGCCAACTGCCGCCCCACCGCCAGGTTGTGACCGCCCCAGATCGCACCCAGCACACGGCTGTGACATCGCGGATCACGCGGATCACTTCGGACGGTCCGTACATCCGTGCCGCCCCACCAAATCCGTGCCGTGCGCACCAACTTCCTTACCGGGAGGTGATGTAGCGGTGGCCGGAGGAGTCCTCTCCGGCCACCCCTCATTCGTTCACCGGCTCGCGCAGCTCGAACCAGATGTGCTTGCTGGTGGGGCGCAGCCGGTATTCCCAGGTGACGCCCCATGCGTAGGCCAGCTCCTGCATCAGGAACAGCCCCCGGCCGCCCTCCTCGTCGGGCGCCGCGTCGCGGGGGTACGGGTGGCGGTCCGGGGAGTCGTCGCGTACGGCGATCGTCGCGATGCGGTCGCGGACGAGGGTGTCGATGTGGATCAGTTGGGTGTTCGTGTGCCGGTTGACGTTCGTCACGGCCTCGGAGACCAGGAGTTTCGCCGTGTCCGCGAGGTCGTGCAGGTCGTTGGCCTGGAGGAGGGCGGCGATGGCGTCCCGGCAGACCCTGGGGCTCTTGGGGGAGTTGGGGGCGCTGAGGCGGTAGGCGTATGGGGGTTCAGTGGTCTCGGCGACTTCGGGCATGACGGTGCTCCCAACGCGGTGCGTGATTGGTTCGATGCGCTGCGCTAGCAGGACCATAAGGCATCGGTGAGCACTCGTGCTACGCCATCATGAAATACATGCTCTCATTGGACGTGTGGGAACGTCTCACGCGAAACTGTGTCCGGAAGCGAAGGGGAGAGCGCATGCCGAGGACGGCGCCGACCGCGAGGCAACGACGCCTCGGTACGGAGCTGCGCAAGATGCGCGAGCACGCTGGGATGAACGTCGCGCAGGCCGCCCAGCAACTGGGCGTGGATAGGACCCGGATCAGCAATACGGAAGCCGGTCGCTTCGGCGTGAGCGAGGAGCGCGTCCGTGCGCTTGCGGCGATCTACTCATGCGGCGACACGGCGTACATCGACGCACTTGTGGACATGGCCCTGGAGCGCGTACAGGGTTGGTGGGAGGAGTACCACGGGAAGCTTCCCGCGGGCGCCCTCGATCTTGCTGAGCTCGAACACCACGCCGTGAGCTTGCGGTCTATGCAGCCCATGCATATCCCGGGGCTTCTTCAGACGGAGGACTACGCCAAAGCCGTGTTCTCCACTGCCGTACCCGACCTGACCGCTGTCGAGCTGCGTCGCAGGCTGTCCCACCGGCTGAGGCGCCGTGATGTGCTGGACAGGGATGACGCCCCGGAGTGCACCTTCCTAGTTCATGAGGCTGCGCTGCGGATGCAGTTCGGCGGGGCCAAAGTGGCCCGTGGCCAGTTGGGGCACCTCTTGGAAGCATCAGAGCGGGACAACGTGGCCGTGCGCGTCATCCCGTTCTCCGCAGGAGGTTTTCCGGGCGCCGGAGCCTCGGTCCTGTACGCGGCCGGGCCGGTGCCACAGTTGGACACGGTGCAGCTCGACGTGGCGACCGGAGTCGCCTTGGTGGACGCGGAGACGCTCGTCACCAATTACTGGCAAGTTTTGGAACGGACACAAGGGCTGTCACTCAGTCCCGAGGACACGCGTGACTTTGTGCGCGCGATCGCAGAACAACTCTGAAGGCGTGGGGATGTCGGACATACGTCAGTGGCGGAAGTCTTCGTACTCGGGTGACGCGGCCAACAACTGCGTCGAGGTCGCGCGGGCTGCCGACGCCGCCGTCCTCCTCCGCGAGAGCGACGAACCCCAGACCGTGATCGCCACCACCCCCGCCGCCCTCCGGGCGCTTGCCCGGGCCGTGAAGGCAGGGCGGTTCGATCATCTGTCCCGCTAGGGGACAATGGGCGCCATGAGTCTGTTCCGCGACGACGGCATCGTGCTGCGCACCCAGAAGCTGGGAGAGGCGGACCGGATCATCACCCTGCTCACCCGCAACAACGGCCGTGTCCGCGCCGTCGCGCGGGGCGTGCGCCGGACGAAGTCGAAGTTCGGCGCGCGGCTCGAACCGTTCAGCCACGTGGACGTGCAGTTCTTCTCGCGCGGTGGCGGCGAGCTGATCGGCCGCGGGCTGCCGCTCTGTACGCAGAGCGAGACGATCGCTCCGTACGGTGGGTCGATCGTCACCGACTACGCCCGCTACACCGCCGGTACGGCCATGCTGGAGACGGCCGAGCGGTTCACCGACCAC
Source organism: Streptomyces sp. AgN23 (assembly GCF_001598115.1). Taxonomy (NCBI): domain Bacteria; kingdom Bacillati; phylum Actinomycetota; class Actinomycetes; order Kitasatosporales; family Streptomycetaceae; genus Streptomyces; species Streptomyces sp. AgN23. The sequence goes on along the minus strand of NZ_CP007153.1, from coordinate 3,791,756 downwards.
GAGGGCGAGCCCGCCGTACAGCAGTATCTGCTGCTCGTCGGCGCGCTGCGCACCCTCGCCGCCGGGGATCACGAGCCGCATCTCGTCCTGGACGCGTTTCTGCTCCGTTCCCTCGCGGTCAACGGCTACGCACCGAGTTTCGACGACTGCGCCAAGTGCGGGATGCCCGGTCCGAACCGGTTCTTCTCGGTCGGCGCGGGCGGGGTCATCTGCGGAGAGTGCCGGGTGCCCGGAAGCGTCGTACCCTCGGCGGAGTCGCTGACACTGCTGGGCGCGCTGCTGACGGGGGACTGGGAGACGGCGGACGCGTGTGAGCTGCGGCACGCCCGGGAGGGCAGCGGCCTCGTGGCGGCGTATTTGCACTGGCACCTGGAGCGGGGACTTCGGTCGCTGCGGTACGTAGAGAAATAGCTGCAAGCGGCAGCATGAGCAGCACAGAGAGCAAGAGCGAGAGCAAGAGCTGAGGGAGACGTGGCAGGCATGGCAGGACGCGGGTTTCTGGGCCGACAGCGGCGCGAGTACCGGACCCCGGAGCCGCACCCGTCCGGCGCCCGGCCGCCGAAGATCCCCGGTGAGCTGGTACCGCAGCACGTGGCCTGCGTGATGGACGGCAACGGCCGCTGGGCCAAGGAGCGCGGGCTGCCGCGCACCGAGGGGCACAAGGTCGGCGAGGGCGTCGTGCTGGACGTGCTCAAGGGCTGCCTCGAGATGGGCGTCAAGAACCTCTCCCTCTACGCCTTCTCGACCGAGAACTGGAAGCGCTCGCCCGACGAGGTGCGCTTCCTGATGAACTTCAACCGCGATGTCATCCGCCGCCGCCGCGACGAGATGGACGCGATGGGCGTACGGATCCGCTGGGCGGGCCGGATGCCGAAGCTGTGGAAGTCGGTGGCGCAGGAGCTCCAGGTCGCTCAGGAGCAGACCAAGGACAACGACGCCATGACGATGTACTTCTGCATGAACTACGGCGGCCGGGCGGAGATCGCGGACGCGGCGAAGGCGCTGGCGGAGGACGTCCGGTCGGGGCGGCTCGATCCGTCGAAGGTGAACGAGAAGACGTTCGCGAAGTACCTCTACTACCCGGACATGCCGGATGTGGACCTCTTCCTGCGCCCGTCGGGCGAGCAGCGGACGTCCAACTACCTGATCTGGCAGAGCGCGTACGCCGAGATGGTGTACCAGGACGTGCTGTGGCCCGACTTCGACCGCCGCGACCTGTGGCGGGCGTGTCTGGAGTACGCCTCGCGGGACCGCCGCTTCGGTGGGGCGATCCCGAACGAGGAGCAGCCGAAGGGCGATTCGCCGTCCGCGTAAGCGCCCAGGTATCAGCGGCGGGTTTCGAGCCTCAGGTCACCTGCGGTCACATTGCGGATGTGGTCGCCGGCGAGCATGTCGTGCGGGAAGCCGAGTCCTATCGCGCTGGCCTCGTCGAGGCGGGCCAGTTGGGCGGCGGTGAGGTCGACCGACAGGGCGCCCAGATTGTCCTCCAGCTGCGCGGGGGTGCGGGCGCCGATGATCGGTGCCGTCACGGTCGGGTTCCGCAGGGTCCAGGCCAGCCCGACCTGGGCGGGTGTGACGCCCAGCTCCGTGGCGACCTCCTTCACGACATCGGCAATGGCGAGGTTACGTTCGGTGAGCGTGCCCAGGGCGAGGTTGAAGCTCTTGCGGGTGCCGTCGTCGGATGCGACGCCCGTCGCGGTCAGGTCGTCGCGGCTGTACTTGCCGGTGAGTACCCCGCCGGCCAGGGGCGAATACGGGAGCACACCCAGCCCCATCTCGTGTGCCATGGGGATCAGGTCACGTTCCCCGGTGCGCTCGATCAGGTTGTATTCGATCTGGAGCGCGACCAGTGGCGACCAGCCGCGCAGGTCGGCGATGGCCTGCATGCGCGAAACCTGCCAGGCCGGGGCATTGCAGATCGCCACGTACAAGATCTTGCCCTGCCGGACCAGATCGTCCATGCCGCGCAGAATCTCCTCGACCGGTGTCGTGAAATCCCACACGTGCAGATAGAGCAGATCGATGTAGTCCGTATTGAGCTGTCGCAGACTCGCTTCTACCGAAGTGAACAGGCTCTTGCGGTGACTGCCCGCGGAATTCGGGTCGCCGGGCCGGCGCAGGGTCGTGTATTTCGTCGCGAGCACCAGGCTTTCGCGGTTGTCGCGGGTGAATTCGCCCAGCATGCGCTCGGAAGTGCCATTGCTGTAGGTGTTGGCGGTGTCGATGAAATTCCCGCCTCGCTCGACGTAGCGGTCGAACAGCTTGCGCGCCTCGTCCTGCTCGGCTCCCCAGCCCGACTCGGTGCCGAAGGTCGCCGCGCCCAGTGCCAGCGGTGAGACCCGCAGCCCGGAGCGGCCCAGCAGCCGGTAGGTGTCGAGGGTGAGCGACATGGTGTCCTCCTGTGCTCGTGATCCGTTGTCGAGCATCAGCCTGTGACCGCCGCGAGCCGGAGGTAAGGGAGAGAAGTTCCTGGGAAGGTCAGTCCTACCCTGGCTGTTGGAACGAACATGACGACCCCCACCGTGGACACCACACAGGAGCTGGCCGCGTTCCTGCGGGCCCGGCGCGAACGGCTGGACCCGCGCGATCTCGGTCTGCCGTCGCGTCGGCAGGCCCGGCGGACCCCGGGACTGCGCCGCGAAGAGGTCGCCGAGCTGGCCGGGGTCAGCGTCGACTACATCGTGCGGCTGGAACAGGGGCGCGGGCTGCGGCCCTCGGCGGACGTGGTGGAGGCGCTGGCCCGGGCGCTGCGCCTGGCCCCCGTCGAACGCGCCTACCTCTTCAACCTGACCCGGCAGCGCCCCCGCAACGCCGACGAGCCCGCCACCACCGCGGCGCCGCCGCTGGCCGGGCTGGTCGCCGACGTGTCGCCGCTGCCGGCCATGCTGATGAACCACCGCTACGACATCCTGGCCTGGAACCACGAAATGACCAGGGTGCTGCTGGATTTCGACACCCTGCCCCCGGCGCAGCGCAATGCGATGTGGCTGTGCCTGATGCATCCGGAAATACGCGAGTTCTACGTCGACCGGGAACGCGTCGTGCGGGAGGGGATCGCCCATCTGCGCGCCGCGTGGGCCACGCATCCGGAGGATCGGGTGTTGACCGACCGCATTGCCGAATTCATCGCGCGTGACGAGGAATTCGCGCGATTGTGGGCTGAGCGGGACATCAAGGTCAATGGCCGCGGGCACAAGGTGATGCGGCATCCTGACGTCGGTGTGATCGCGGTGGATTTCGAAGTGCTGATACCGCTTGAAGATCCGGAGCAGCGGTTGGTGATCTTCCGTCCCGCGGACGAGGAGAGCCAGTCGGCATTGGACCGGTTGTGCGCACGGTGATGTCGAACCGTCCGCAACAGACCCCGCACAGAACCTGAGCGGGCGGGCGCGTAGATGGGAGGAGCGGGGCCCGCCTGCCCCGCCGCCCCGCTTATGCCGCCGCCCCGCTTATGCCGCCGGCCCGCTTATGCCGCCGGCCCGCTTATGCCGCCGGCCCGCTTATGCCGCCGCCGCACCTACTCCGCCGCCGCACCTACTCCGCCGCCCCGCCTACTCCGCCGCCACGATGCGCTCCACCGCGGCCGCCACCAGCCGGTCACGCTCCGCCTCCGTGAAGACGTCCGGCAAGGTGAGCTGCTCGACGATCAGCCAGTTCAGCGCCAGTATCAGCAGCTTGACGGCCATGGCGTCGCCGGGGAGCCCCGACGCCTCGTGGTAGGCGACGTTGGCATCGACGTCGGCCCGCACCCGCTCGGTGAGGACCGTACGCAGCGCGGGGCGGCGGGTGGCCTCGAGGCGGAGCTCCAGCAGTGCCAGATAGCCGGTGCGGAACGAGGCGACGCGGCCGACGAGTTCACGCATCAGCTCCACGTAGGTTTCCCGGTCGCGGCCTGCCGCCCGCTGGCGGGCGATCGTGGCCTCGTCGGGCTGGAGCCGCTCATAGACGCGGGCGCCGGCCTGGGTGAGCAGATCGTCGCGGTTGGCGAAGTAGTTGGATGCCGTACCGGCGGGGACGGCGGCCTCGGTGTCCACCGCCCGGAAGGTCAGGCCGCGTGCGCCCTCCCTGGCCAACACCTCGATCGCCGCGTCGACGAGTGCGGCGCGCCGCTCGTCGTTCCGTCGCACCATTGACACCACTCCATCTGTAGTACTACGTTCAAACCACTTCAAGCAGAGTACTACGGATGGAGCTGCCAACGATGCGAAAGCTCGTCTACTACGTCGCCGTCACGCTCGATGGCCGCATCGCGGGCCCTGGCGGCGAGTACGACTTCTTCCCCGGAGGCGACGAACAGCAGTCCGCCGCCTACTCGGCCTGGACCAACAATCTGTTTCCCGAGACGGTCCCGACCGCCTACCGCGCCGCGGTCGGCCTGGCCGACGCGCCCAACCGCCACTTCGACACCGTCGTCATGGGCCTCGGCTCCTACCGCCCGGCCCTGGACGCGGGCGTCGGCAGTCCGTACGCGCATCTGCGTCAGTACGTGGTGTCCAGCACCCTCGAGCCCGACATCGACCCGGCCGTCACCGTCGTCCCGGGCGACCCGCTCGCCCTCGTACGCGAGCTCAAGCGGGAGGAGGACACGGAGCTGGACGTGTGGCTCTGCGGCGGTGGCAAGCTGGCGGGTGCCCTCCTGCCCGAGGTCGACGAGCTGGTGATCAAGAACTACCCGGTCGTCGCGGGTGCCGGAGTCCCGGTCTTCGACGGCGCCTTCGACCCCACCGTCTTCGACGTCGCCGAACGCACCGCCTTCCCCAACGGCGTCACCCTCACCCACCTCACCCGCCGCTGATATCGCTGATCACCCCTCCCACCACGGCACTGTGCCCTCCACGGCGACGAACTCGTGGAAGTCCATGTTGCCGATCTCCAGGTTGCACGCCATTGATCCGACCTGGCGGCACGGAAGCACGGCGGGCTGCCCCGGGGTGTCGTACAAGTCGACGACGGTCAGCGGTCGGCCGGGCTCGGCAAAGGTCCTGGCGTCGGCGAGCGCGACCAGTGTGGTGTGTTCCGTGGGCGGGACCAGCGCAGGGACCTGGCCCGGCCCAAGGCCCTCGAAGGCTCGGTCGTCGACGACCAGCGCGGTCAACGAGTAGTGCTCCGGATCGATCTCATCCGGGTCCGGGTCCGCACCGACCCAGCTGTCCTCGTCGGCCCCGCCCAGCTCGTCGAGCAGAGCGCGCCAGCCGTCCTCGTCGTCGAAGGAGGTTCGGACCAGCAGGGCCACGTCGGTGGCGGGCAGTGCGGGGAAGGACCGGAGCGGCGGCACCGTCGGCGTGGGGAAGGCCGGTCGGCCACCGCCGCCTTGGTACATGCCGTACACGTCCATGTTGCGCACCAGGTCCTCGAAGGCGAGCGCGCCGGACAGCAGAGCGGCCAGGATCTCGCCGAGCCGGGCCGGCGGGACCCGGACACCGCGACCGGGCATCTGCTATGGGTAAGCGATGGGAGTCTGTCGGCTTTGGAGTACTCCTGGTACACCGACGAGGCCCCGGTGGGGCTGCCTGACCCTCTCCATGTGACCGTTGCCGTGGAGCGGTAGGCGGCCCCTTGTGCTGGGCCCGTGACGCCGAAGGGCGAGCAGTGGCCGGGGCTGCGGGCGGACGCTGCGCGGAATCGGGCTCGGGTGTTGCAGGTCGCCCGCGAGCAACTGACCGCCGGGGAGACTCGCTTCAGCGGAACGCCATCGTCCGGCTCGCCGACATCACTATCCGGCTTCCTCGGCGCCCACGCGGGCACCCCATTCCCGCGAAGCGGCGACAGCACCCACCGCCGTCGCGGCCAGCGCGGCGCTGACCCACACCGCGCCCCGGTAGTCGCCCGTCGTCTCGGTCACGACGCCCGCGACCAACGGGCCGAGGAACGCGCCCGCGTTCAGCGCGACCGTGGCGAACGAGCCGCTCAGCGAAGGGGCCCGGGAGGCCGTACGCATGACACGCGTGACGAGCGTCGAGCCGATGCCGAACGACAGGCCGCCCTGGAGGACCGTCACGATGAAGAGCGGTGCCGGATAGGGACTGGTCGCGGCCAGTACGGCCCAGCCGAGCGGCAGGGCACACACGGCCAGGAGCAGGCCCTTCCCGAATCCGCCGTCGGCCCTGCGTCCGGCCGTGGTCACCCCCACGAAGGCGCCCACCCCGAACGCGGCGAGAAGGGCGGGGACGGCGGCGTCGGGGAGGTGGGCGATGTCCGTCGCGATGACGGCCAGGTAGGCGAAGGTCGCGAATGTCGCCCCGTTGACGACCGCCGCGAGGACCATGGCCCACTGCACCGGTCGCGACGCCACCACACGCGCTTCCCGCCTGATCGAGACTTCCTTCCGACCAGCCGCGTCGGTGGGCGCCTGGTGGAAGACCAGCGCCAGCGCGGGCAGGCACAGGGCGGCCACGGCCCAGAACGCGGAGCGCCAGCCGGACCACTCCCCGAGCAACGCCCCCGCGGGGACGCCCGCGACGCACGACAGCGTGACCCCGGACAGCAGAACGGCGGTGGCCCTGGCGTGCTGCGCCGCCGGTACGAGGGCCGTCGCGACGGACATCGCGACCGCCAGGAAACCGGCATTGACGATCGCGGCCACGATCCGAGTACCGAAGAGCACGGCGAAGTCCGTCGTGACCGCCCCGATCACATGCACCACGACGAACGCCGTCAAGAACCCCGCCAGGGCCCTGCGCCGCGGCCATCGCGCGCTCAGCGCGGCCATCACCGGGGCGCCGACGATCATCCCGATCGCGTACGCGGACGTCAGGCTCGCCGCGGCTCCCACCGACACGGAGAGGTCTTGGGCAATGCCCGGTACGAGACCGGACAGCATGAACTCGGACGTTCCTTGCGCGAAGACGGCGAGCGCGAGGACGTAAAGGAAAACAGGCAAGAGGTCGACTCCAGCGAAGAGCGGATGCGAGCGAGAACAGCCGCGTGCTGGATGTCGGACTACGCCATGACGAGCCATGAATACGTCATGACGACGCCATGGATACGGCGAGCCCGAAACGGAACCAGACACACGGAGTCGTGTCCGGTCGCTGGAAGCGAGATCGACCCAAACGTCAGGTCAGGGGTTCAGCCAACTGCTCGCCGCCGAGCGACCGGCGGCTCCGTTCTGTCTGATTCAGGGCTCGTCACGTCGGCACCGTATCCACAATCCCCGACGGAGATCAATCCGATGTCGGCGCACCCCAGCCCCGCTGGTACGCGGCCCAGTCGCCCGGCGCCGCCGCGAAGTCCACATACAGCGCGACACCGAACCGCTCGCGGCGCGCGTCTTCGCGGCTCAGGCCGAGGCGGACGCCCCGGACGGCCGCCGCCACCGTCTCGGCCGATTCGTGGTGGCCGATGTCGTCGGTATGGAACGCCGGGAGGCCCATCAGCAGGTCGGTGCCGCGTGGGGTCGCCTCCAGGGCCAGTCGCGTCTGCTGGGCCACATAGCCCCCGTACAGGCTCTCCAGCGGCAGCGCCGTGTCGTAGGACATCACCGCGATCTGGTCGACTCGGCGAGCGACCGCGCCGAAATACGACCGCGACCACCACTTGGGGTGACCGGCGACGAAACCCGCGACGCAGTGGAGGGAGGGAAGGGGATCGATCTGGTGCGCGGCCACCGACAGCGGTGCGCCGCGCGCGCGGGTGATCGCGCGCACGGCGTCCAGCAGCGACAGGTAGTCCCGGTCGCCGGAGTGCAGGGGCTCCAGGTCGAAGTGGACGCCCGCGAACCCCGCGTCCAGCACTTGGCGGGCCGAGCGCACGACTCGTTCGCGCGTCGCCCGCTCGCCGAGGTCCATCCCTGTTCGGCCCTCGGTGGACAGGACGTCGCCGAGCCACGCCTGGACGCGCACGCCGGGCAGTTCGCGCCGCACCGCCTCCACCAGCCAGCGGGCTTTCGGGTAGCGCGAGGTGGGCAGCGTGCCGTCGTGCTCCAGCGGGCCCGCGTGGACATACAAGTCCCGGATGCCGGTGTCGCGCACCCGCTGGACCAGCTCGGCGAGCTGGTCCTCGCCATGGCGCCCGTCCACCCAGGCGTGCCCGAGCCACACCGCGTCCCGCCCGCGAGTATGCGTTCCGGGGGCGGGGTCTCCCGCGTACTGCAGCCGAAGCGACACTCCGGCGGTCAGGAAGGGCACGACCAGGAGCACGGCGGTGCCCGTGGCGACGCGCTTGGGCCACCTCAGGCACGGATGGGACCAGTGGTGTACGCATGCCGACCTCCCGCGCCCGAGGGCGGAGCCCGCTCGGCGCAGCGCGCGGGCAGGAGCGCGGTCGGGGTTTCCCGAAGGCATCGGCACCGGCATCGGCAGTCAGCCTCCGTCGTACGACACGACCGTGCCGTGCAGGGCGTCGGCGACGCGTGAACCGAGGTCGTAGTCGCAGAGGTTGACGGTCCAGTTGCCGGCCGTGACCAGCGTCGCGGGCACGCCCTTGTAGGCGATGGCCTCGCGCAGCACCGCATTACGGTCGGCGTCCGAGGCGTGCAGGGCGAGGGTGGCGCAGTTGGGCGCGCCGGTGCTCTTGCCGGTGGTGCAGGTCAGCACCGTGTCCGACCGCTGCTTTCGGTCGTCGCAGCCCACCGCCGCCGCGACGTCGTCGGCGAGGGCGCCGACGGTCCGGTAGCGGGGTGTGCGGGGGATGTCCGGGAGCGGATACGCGGGGATCTTGGCCTTCTCGGGCGGCAGCACGACACCGCCGAGAGCGGCCGCGATCCGGTTCGCGAAGCGGGGCTCGGTGACCCATACGAACCAGTGACCAGCGGCAACCAACGTGTGGCTGGTCGGCGGCTGTCTGTGGGAGGCGATGGACTCGCCGATCTCGTCGCGGCTGAACTTCTTCGGGTTCAGTACCTGGATGTCGTTCTCGAACTTGGTGCCGTCGATGACGGAGGCGCATCCGAGGCCGCTTCCTCCGGCGCTGCCGCCTTGCGAGCGGCGGGTGACCTCGCATGGGACACCCCCCGCTTCGAGGGCCTTCACGACCGCGTCGGCGCTCGCGTACTCGGGCTTCGTGGGCACGTTGCCCGGCATCGTGGCGCTCGGGCTGGGCGACGAGTCGGCGCCGTTCCGCGTGGTGTTGCCGCACGCGGCGAGGACGGCCATGGCCACCCCCGCCGCGAACACGCTGATCACTCGCTTCATGAACTCACTTCTTCAGGGGGCCTAGCCCGTCGCCGAGGGACGCGGTGTGAGACCGGGGCTGGGCTCGGTCGGCTTCTTGTCTCCGCCCCCGTCATCCTTGCCGCCTGAGGAATCGGACGGCGGGGTGGGGGAGGGCCCGGGCTCCGGCGACGGTGTGCCGGGCTCCGGCTCGCCGGTGCCGGTGCCGTGCGAATCGCCGCCGTAGATCGGGTCGATGGTGAACGAGTGCCCCTTGGGGGTGTCGCCCTCCAACTGCTCCAGGGCCCTCTGGCGCTCCTCGTCGCTCAGGGCCTCCCATGCCTTGGCGTCCTCGAGACGCGGCTGGAGCTTGTCCCAGTTCTCGCCGCGGGCCTTGATGTCGCCCCCTCGGTGGTCCGAGTCGTCCCCGTACTGCTCGTTCTTCTCGCGGACGTCGGGAGTGTCGGCGGCGTAGAGCATGAACAACTGCTTGTCCGTGTCCGCGCCGTACGGATTCTTCTGCAGCTCCTGCAGGTGGTACGCGCTCAGGCGGATGTCCTCGTTGGGGTTCTCCTCGATGTACTTGGTGAGTTGGGCATCGCTGAGGTCTCCCAGATAGGTGCCGTCCGGCGTGGTGAACGCCTGTCGGTGCTGCCCTATGACGTTGCGGGCCGTTCCCAGCTTCATATGCGTGATGCCGAGCGACTTGTCCGGCTTGATCGTCTGCTGAAGCGTCCAGTTGAACATCCTGCCGATGCTCGGCAGGAAACCGCGGCCGTCCTTGTCGTAGTTCTGGTACCACTGCTGCTCCTGCCAGAGGATCGACAGCAGCAGCGTCTTGCTCATCCCAGTCTCCTTCGCGGCCCGTTCCACGGCGGCGAGCTGCGCGGGGGAGACGTTGATCTGATGCGGGCCGTCCGGCGCTCCCGTCAGGCGCAGCGCGATGGCCAGCGGGCTGTTCTTCTTCAGCGCCTCCTTGACCAGCTTCGGATCGGAGATCTCCGTGAGGCCCCTGATGGTCCGCAGCGCGGCCGCCGCCGTGGTGTCGGCCTTGGTCGCGCGGGACAAGGCGTCCTCGATGATGCCCTGGGCGTGCCGGACCGGTTCCGACTGACTGTCGTCACCGGGATCGGAGGCCACCGGCTTGGAGTGGGAGACGCGACCGCTGTCGTCGACGGACAGCTCATGGTCCTTGGCGTAGCCGAGCGCACTGCTCAGATCGCGCTGGGCGGCCTCGATCTCGTCGGCCAGGTCGTCGTAGACGCGGCAGAGCTCGCGCAATGCCAGGTTCGCCGCTTCGTAGTCGTCGGCGTGCTTGACGAAGGTGCGGCGGGCGGCGAGCCCCGCGTCGGACACCCACTGCTTCTCGATGGTGCGGGCCACATCATCGCGGGCGAAGGTGCCGATCTCCTCGCAGTGCTTGGCAGCGGTGAGGGCGTCGGTGGCGGCGTCGCGCCAGGCTTGCGGGCTCGCGGACCGGAGGTCGGGTACGGACACCATCAGGCACCCTCCAGCCAGCGGGCGTCCTTGCGGAGTTCCGCCTCGATGGATTGGTCGGTGTCCATGTAGTCGTCCATGGCATCGGTGATGGCGGAGGCCGCCTCTCTGGCCGACTTGCCGAGTTCGTGCAGACGGTTGCGCCACGCCGTGACGCACTCCTGGTTGGGCCCCGCGAGCGCCCACCCCGAATGGGCCTTCCCGGCGGCCTCGGGGTCGTCCAGCTTGGTCTTGTTCTGCCCCGTCGCGCTGGTGGTGTGGAAGGCGCCCGCGCTCTTCTTCGGAGACGGCGGATCGACGAAGAGGTCCGGCAGCCCCGGTAGATCAGGAAACAAGGACATCAGGCTCCCCCCAAGTAGCCGTAATGTTCATGTACTTGGCACCGTACCCGGCGCCCAGCCGATGAAGCGGGGCGACGCGCGGTCGGCCGTGCTTTCCGTACAGAGCTGTGACGACCTGGGGGAGCGGACCGTAAGTGGGGAAACGCGGACTGTAGGAGGTGGTCCCGCGAGGTGGGGGCTAGCCCCGCGAAGGGGTGATCAACCCTGCGCGGCCTTCGCCGCCGCGCAGTCCCCGCAGGTGCCGAAGATCTCGATGGTGTGGGCCACGTCCACGAAGCCGTGCTCGGCGGCGATCGCGTCGGCCCACTTCTCGACGGCGGGGCCTTCCACTTCCACCGCCTTGCCGCAGGCGCGGCAGACCAGGTGGTGGTGGTGCTCCTCGCTGTTGCACCGGCGGTAGACCGCCTCGCCCTCGGTGGTGCGGAGGACGTCGACCTCGCCGGCGTCGGCGAGGGACTGGAGGGTGCGGTAGACGGTGGTCAGGCCGACCGAGTCGCCCCGGTGTTTGAGCATGTCGTGGAGCTCCTGCGCACTGCGGAACTCGTCCACCTCGTCCAGTGCCGCCGCCACCGCGGCGCGCTGCCTGGTGGACCGGCCGCGTACTGGGGGACCCGCGGTCACCACAGCTGCCTCCTCAACCTCACATGCTCCGTCGCTCTCGGGGCTCTCTGCGCGCCCACTGCGTCTTCTGCCCGGCCATTGTGCCAGTTATCGCTCGGCGGACGGACGAGAGCGACAGACCGGGTGGTCGAGTGTGCGAGTTTGTGGACTATACGAGTACATCGTCCCTCACCGTGCACCCTTCCCCGGCCGCGGCCGCCCGCTGAGCGCGTCTTTTCGCCAGGGGCGCGGCCAGCGCCGTGATCGCGGCGAAGACGCCGATGGCGAGGACGACGATGCTCGCGCCGGGCGGGACGTTCTTGTAGAAGGAGAAGACCGTGCCGGACAGGGTCACCACGACGCCGATGGTGATCGCCAGCGCGAGGGTCATCGCGAAGCCCCGGGTGGCCTGCTGGGCGGCGGCGACCGGGACCACCATCAGGGCGCTGACCAGGAGCAGGCCCACGACGCGCATGGCGACGGTGACCGTGACGGCCGCGGTGACGGCCAGCAGCAGGTTGAGCGTGCGCACCGGGAGGCCGGTCACCCGGGCGAACTCCTCGTCCTGGCACACCGCGAACAGCTGGCGGCGCAGCCCCAGCGTGATCAGTACGACGAAGGCGGCGAGGAGGGAGATCGCGACGACGTCCTCGGGGGAGACCGTGGTGATCGAGCCGAAGAGATAGGTGGTGAGGTTGGCGTTGGAGCCGGTCGGCGAGAGGTTGATCAGCAGCACACCGCCCGCCATCCCGCCGTAGAAGAGCATCGCGAGGGCGAGATCGCCCCGGGTCTTGCCGTACCAGCGGATCAGCTCCATGGCGATTGCGCCGAGGGCGGAGACGGCGACGGCGGTCCACACGGGGTTGGCGCCGGTCAGGAAGCCGAGGGCGACGCCGGTAAGGGCGACATGGCCGATCCCGTCGCCCATGATCGCCTGGCGGCGCTGGACGAGGTAGATGCCGACGGCGGGTGCGGTGATGCCCACCAGAACGGCGGCGAGCAGGGCCCGCTGCATGAAGGCGTAGTCGAGGATCTCGAGCATCTCAGGTCAGCAACCCTGTCCGGATCGGTTCGGCGTCGGGCGCCGCATGGGGATGGACGTGGTCATGGCCGGGCAGCGCGTGCTGGCCCACGGCCTCGGGTGGCGGTCCGTCGTGGACCACACAGCCGTCGCGGAGCACCACCGCGCGGTCGATCAGCGGCTCCAGCGGGCCGAGTTCATGGAGGACGAGGAGGACCGTGGCGCCGGCGGCGACCTGCTCGCGGAGGGTCCCCGCGAGGATCTCCTGGCTGGCGAGGTCGACCCCGGCCATCGGCTCGTCCATGATCAGCAGTTCCGGTTCGCCCGCGAGAGCGCGGGCGATCAGCACGCGCTGGTGCTGACCGCCGGAGAGGGCGCTCACCGGGTCCCGGGCGCGGTCGGCCATGCCGACGAGCTCCAGGGCCCGCTGAACGGCCGCCCGGTCCGCCTTGCGCGGCGGGCCGAACCGGCGGCGGGCCAGCCGGCCCGCCGAGACGACCTCGCGCACGGTCGCGGGGACACCGCTGGCGGCGGTGGTGCGCTGCGGTACGTAACCGATCCGGGCCCAGTCGCGGAAGCGGCGGCGGGGCGTGCCGAAGAGGGCCAGCTCACCGCCGCTGAGCGGCACCTGGCCGACGATGGACCGCACGGCGGTGGACTTGCCCGAGCCGTTGGCGCCGAGCAGCGCCACGAGCTCACCGCGGCGGACGGTCAGATCGATGCCGCGCAGCACGGGGCGGCCACCGAGGGTGGCGGTGGCGCCGCGCAGGGATATGGGGTCCGCGGCCGGGGCTATGTCCGGCTCCTCGGCTGCCATGGGTTCCTCGGTCGCCATCGTTTCCTCGACCTCCCTGGGGTGGTCCGTCACTTGGTGCCCAGCGCCTTCTGCAGGGCCTTCAGGTTGGATCGCATGACCTGGATGTAGTCGTCACCCTTGGACTTGTCGCCGATGCCCTCGATGGGATCGAGCACATCGGTCCGCAGATGGAGATCGCCGGCCAGCGTCTTCGCCGTTCGGTCGCTCACGAGGGTCTCGAAGAAGACGGTGTTGACCTTGTCCTTCTTGGCGACGCTGTGCAGGCCCTTGATCCGGGCCGGGCTGGGCTCGGACTCGGGGTCGAGCCCGGAGATCGCCTCCTGCCGCAGGCCGTAGCGCTCGGCGAGATAGCCGAAGGCGGCGTGGGTCGTGATGAAGGTGTCCGAAGAACGGTCCTTCAAACCGCTCCGGAAGTCCTGATCGAGCGTGGTCAGCTCCTTGACCAGGGCGGTGGTGTTCTTCTTGTACGTCGTGGCGTGATCGGGGTCGGCCTTCTCCAGCGCCTTGCCGACGCCCTTGGCGACCTGGGCGTAGCGCACCGGGTCCAGCCAGATGTGGGGGTCGGCGGCGGCGTCGCCGGAGTGGGCGTGGCCCTCGTGCCCTTCCTCGCCCTCGTCCCCATGGCCGCCCTCGCCCCCGTGGTCGTGGTCGCCCTCGACCTCGGTGCCGTGGTCCTCCAGCGTGGTGTACGAGGCGGCGTCGGCGACATGCCTCGGCTCGGCCTGGGCGATGGCCCGGTCGACGGAGGGCTGGAGCCCCTTGAGATAGACCACCAGACCCGCCTCGCTGAGATCGGCGGTCTGCCGGGGGCTGATCTCCAGATCGTGCGGTTCGACGCCGGGCTTGGTCAGGGAGGACACATGGATGGCGCTACCGCCGATCCGCTGGGCGAGGAACTGCAGGGGATAGAACGACGCCACCACGTCCAGCTTGCCGTCCGTCCTTCCGTCGTCGACGTTGGAGGAGCAGGCTGTGAGGGTGGTCAGACCCAGCGCGGCGGCTCCGACGAGGGCGGTCGTGGGCCTGAGGCGACGTATGTTCATGACTCTCATTTTCAACAAAGATGGAAACGATTGTCAACAACTGTCCTCTTGTTGATCGCTTCGACTACCGATTTGATCCGGGGGGTGCCGCCGCCGGTAACCTGAAGCATTCGCTTCGTCGTCAATGTCGTCATCAATGAAGAGAGCACCGTGGCCGCCGACAAGATCGACACCATCGTCAGCCTCAGCAAGCGCCGTGGCTTCGTCTACCCGTGCAGCGAGATCTACGGCGGCCAGCGAGCCGCCTGGGACTACGGACCGCTCGGCGTGGAGCTGAAGGAGAACATCAAGCGGCAGTGGTGGCGTTCGATGGTCACCTCTCGTGACGACGTCGTCGGACTCGACTCGTCCGTGATCCTGGCCCGTGAGGTGTGGGAGGCGTCCGGCCACGTCGCCACCTTCACGGACCCGCTCACCGAGTGCACCTCCTGTCACAAGCGGTTCCGCGCGGACCACCTTGAGGAGGCGTACGAGGCCAAGCACGGCCGGCTCCCCGAGAACGGCCTGGCCGACGTCAACTGCCCGCACTGCGGCAACAAGGGCAGCTTCACCGAGCCCAAGCAGTTCTCCGGGCTGCTCGCCACCCACCTCGGCCCGACCCAGGACTCCGGCTCGATCGCATACCTGCGCCCCGAGACCGCCCAGGGCATCTTCACCAACTTCCTCGCCGTCCAGCAGACCTCGCGCCGGAAGCCGCCGTTCGGCATCGCCCAGGTCGGCAAGTCGTTCCGCAACGAGATCACGCCGGGAAACTTCATCTTCCGTACGCGTGAATTCGAGCAGATGGAGATGGAGTTCTTCGTCAAGCCGGGCGAGGACGAGACGTGGCACGAGTACTGGATGGAGCAGCGCTGGAACTGGTACCGGGACCTCGGTCTCCAGGAGGCGAACATCCGGTGGTACGAGCACCCGAAGGAGAAGCTCTCCCACTACTCCAAGCGCACCGCTGACATCGAGTACCGCTTCAGCTTCGGCGGCTCGGAGTGGGGCGAGCTGGAGGGCCTGGCCAACCGCACCGACTTCGACCTGAAGGCGCACTCGGCGGCGTCCGGCCAGGACCTGTCGTACTTCGACCAGGAGGCCGGCGAGCGCTGGACCCCCTACGTCATCGAGCCGGCGGCGGGCGTGGGCCGCGCGATGCTGGCCTTCATGCTCGACGCGTACGTCGAGGACGAGGCGCCCAACGCCAAGGGCAAGATGGAGAAGCGCACCGTGATGCGGCTCGACCCGCGCCTGGCGCCGGTCAAGGTCGCGGTGCTGCCGCTGTCCCGCAACCCGCAGCTCTCGCCGAAGGCCAAGGGGCTCGCGGCGGACCTGCGCAAGCACTGGAACATCGAGTTCGACGACGCGGGCGCGATCGGCCGCCGCTACCGTCGCCAGGACGAGATCGGTACGCCCTTCTGCGTCACGGTGGACTTCGACACCCTCGACGACAACGCCGTGACCGTGCGTGAGCGCGACACGATGAAGCAGGAGCGGGTCTCCCTCGACCAGATCCAGTCCTACCTCGGCGGCCGCCTGATCGGCTGCTGACCCGGCCCGGGCCGTCGCGCCCGGACCACGGGCACCGGATACGTACCCGACGACGGGCTCCGGCGCCGCGGACGCCATGTCCGTGGCACCGGGGCCCGTCGGCTCGGCAGAACCGGGGGGTTCACCAATCGTGCGAGGCGTGACACATCACATCACCGCCACCCGCGAGGACGGCACGGTCTTCGAGGTGAGCTACGGCTACGGTCCGGGGCAACGGCGGCTGCTCGGCTGCAAGCACTGCGACTGGCAGGAGCGGATCACCTCCGGCGGCGCCCGCCACAAGGGACTCGACCACCTCGCCCAGGCGCACGGAGCCCTCGGCTCCCCGCGGATGACCGCCGACGCGGCGGCGCGGCGGCAGGTCCTCCTGATCATGCTGGCCTGTTTCGCGGCGGCCGCGGTCATCGTCTGGTGGGCCGCCGCCCAGGGATGAGCCGGAGGTCGTCGCGGGCGGTCCGCCGTTCCCGGCCGAGGGCCAGCGCCGTGCACACCGCCGCCAGCGGCAGCTCCGCGCCGAGGGCCATCGCGACCGCCGCCGCCAGCTCCCCGCCCGGCGCGGCCGTCACCGTGTCGAACCACGCGTCCACCACCAGCAGCGCCCCCGTCGCCGCCGCGGTCAGCCGGTGGCGGTCGTCGCCGCGCCGGCGCAGCGCGGCGGTGGAGAGCAGCCCCAGCGCTTCGAGGGCGTCCAGGCCCACCCACGCGACGTTCCAGTGGCCGACCCGCGCCGTGGACGGCAGCGTCCGGGCCAGTACGTACAGCCAGGGGACCAGCGCCACCCCCGAGACCAGCAGTGCCGACTGCGGACGTACGAGCCGCCGGGCAAGCGCGGGCCGTGTCCTCCGCGACTTCCCCGGGCCGGTGGCCGGAGCAGCGGTGGGCGTGGGGGAGCACAGGGCGGTCATGGCGCGGATCTCCTTCCGGGCCCGGTCGGTCGTCCCGGGCACACCACCAGCCTGGTCGGCGCCGCCTCCGGTGTCGGTCACACCAGTTGCCGACTCGGGGTGGCACCAGATGCACCCCGAATCCGGGCCCGTGGTCCAGCGCGCCGCCGCCCGGGGCCGCTCTAAGGTCGTCGCATGAGCCTCCTGACCGCGATAGGCCCTGCCGTCGGGCGTATCGCGCACCGGCTGCGGCGCGACGCCCGCTTCGGATTCGCGGGTATCGCGGTGCAGTTCATGGCCTGGGCGGTGCCGATGAGCGTGCCGTGGCTGATCTACGACGACGCCTCGTCGCTGATGGACGTGGTGCTCGCGCTCACCGTCCCGCTGGTCGCCCCGGCCGTGGCCACGCCGCTGCTGACGCGCGTGCAGCGGCGCCGGTTCGGGGCGCTGCTCGGCGCCCGGATCACCGGGTCCCGGAGGTCGTGGCGGCAGCTGTGGTACCACCTGCTGGCCGGACCCGCGGTGGCCTTCGGCGGGGTGCTGGCCTGGAGCTCGGCCCTGGTGGGCGGGGCGGCCGCGACCGTGTTCCTCTGGCGGTGGCCGGCCGGGCGGCTGAAGTTCCTGCCCGACGCCACGGCGGCCGCGTATCTCACCGTGGGCGGCCTTGCCCTGCTGGCCCTCGGGTACTGGCTCATCGGCGCCCTCGCCCGGCTCGACACCCGCGCCGCCACCGCGCTGCTGGGCCCCGTCCCCGCCAAGGAGCTGGAGCGGCGGGTCGAGGACCTGACCGAGAGCCGTGCGGGGGCGGTCGACGCGGCGGATGCCGAGCGGCGCCGCATCGAACGCGATCTGCACGACGGCGCCCAGCAGCGGCTCGTCTCCATGGCGGTCAACCTGGGGCTGGCCAAGGCCACTCTCAAGGATCTGCCGGACGAGGCACGGCAGGTCATCGACGAGGCGCACCGCGAGGCCAAGGAGGCCATCGAGGAGCTCGGCAACCTGGTGCGGGGGCTGCACCCGGCCGTCCTGGACGAACTCGGCCTGGACGCCGCCCTCTCCGGGATCGCCGCCCGTGCCCCGCTGCCGACGCGGCTGCGCGTCCACGTCCCCGAGCGGGCCGCCCCGACGGTCGAGGCCGTCGCGTACTTCGTCGTCTCCGAGGCTCTCGCCAACATCGCCAAGCACGCCCGGGCCACCCGGTCCGAGGTCACTGTCGTCCGGACCGGGGACACGCTGCGGGTGGTGGTCACCGACGACGGGGTGGGCGGTGCCGACCCCGCGCGGGGCAGCGGCCTCGGCGGGCTCGCCCAACGGGCCGGGTCGGTGGACGGCACGTTCGACATCAGCAGCCCCCGCGGGGGCCCGACCGTCATCACCGTGGAGCTGCCGTGCGCGCTGTGATCGCCGAGGACTCGGTTCTGCTGCGGGTCGGCCTGGTCAAGGTCGTACAGACCGCGGGCTTCGAGGTCGTGGCGGAGGCGGACGACGCCGAGGGGCTGCTGGCGGCGGTCGGGGAACACCGTCCGGACATCGCGGTCGTGGACGTCCGGATGCCCCCGGGCTTCGCGGACGAGGGCGTCCGGGCGGCCCTGCTGATCCGGCGGCAGTGGCCGGACACGGCCGTACTGCTGCTGTCGCAGTACGTCGAGGAGCGGTACGCGGCGGATCTGCTGACGTCCCACACCGAGGGGATCGGCTATCTGCTCAAGCAGCGGGTCGCGGACGTGGAGGAGTTCATCGACGCGCTGCGCCGGGTGGCGGGCGGCGGCACCGCCCTGGACCCGCAGGTGGTGGCCCAGTTGCTGGTACGACGACACAGCGATCCGCTGGACCGGCTGACCTCGCGCGAGCGGGACGTACTGGAGCTGATGGCGGGTGGGCGGTCGAACGCGGGGATCGCGGGGGCGCTGGTGATCAGCGAGAGTGCGGTGGCCAAGCACATCAACTCCCTCTTCGGGAAGCTGGACCTGCCGGTCGCCGAGGCGGACCACCGCAGGGTGCTGGCCGTGCTGCGCTTCCTGGGCGTGGGCTGAGGGGCGCCCTGAAGTGAGGGGTGCCCTGAAGGGGCGCGGGGCCGCGTCGGTGTGCGGCTCCGCCGCCCGCCTGGGCGCGGCCGGCCACGACGGTGTCGCGAACGGGCTACGGCACCCCGCGCGGCAGCCGCGGACGAGCTACGACACCTTGCGCGGCAGGCGCAGGCTCAGCAGCAGGGTCAGCGCGATCGTCGCCAGCTGGGCCGCGAGCGTGATGACCAGCGCGTCACCCATGCCCATCGACGGCTCCAGGGACAGGAAGAGCGTGCCGAGCGTCGCCACGCCCAGCGCCAGCGCGGACTGCTGGGTCGTGACCATCACGCCGCTCCCGACCCCGGCCCGCTCGTTCGGCACATCGGCCAGCACGATCCGGATCAGCACCGGAAGCTGCAGCCCCTGCCCGAACCCGGCCAGCGCGACCCCCGGCAGCAGCCCGGCCAGCGACAGATCCGGCCAGTCGCGCCATACGGCCACCATCAGCATCGCGATGCCCACGGCCTGGATCAGCCCGCCCGCGGTCACCACACGGCTGCCGTACCGGCCCACCAGGCGCGGACCCATCAGCGAGGCCACGAAGAACGTCGTGGCCATCGGCGCCAGCGCCAGCCCGGCCTCGACCGGCCCGTACCGCAGCCCCTGCTGCAGTGCGACCGCGATGACGAACATGAAGCCACCGAAGCCGATCGAGAACGGCACCACCAGCGGCAGCCCGCGCCGCAGCCCGTTCAGCGCGAACAGGCTCGGCGGCAGCAGCGGCGTGCGTCCCGCCCGGTCGGCGCGCCGCTCCACGACGTAGAACGCGGCGGCCACGAGCGGGAACGCGCCCAGCGCCAGCCAGGTCCACAGCGGCCAGCCCGCGGCCCGCCCCTCGGTCAGCGGCACCATCAGCGTGATCAGCGACAGTGCGAGCAGCACGGTGCCCGACACGTCCACCGGTGCGGGCCGGTTCGAACGGGTCTCGGGGACCGTACGGACCGCGAGGATCAGGCCGATCACCGCGACCGGCACATTGACCAGGAAGACCGCGCGCCACCCGGTGCCCGCGATGTCCGCGGCCACCAGCACACCGCCCAGGATCTGCCCCGCGACCATGGACAGACCGGCCGTCGCGCCGTACATGCTGAGCGCGCGGGCGCGGCGCGTCCCGCTGGTCGAGGAGTGGATCGTGGCCAGCACCTGGGGCAGCATCAGCGCGGCCGAGGCGCCCTGCGCCACCCGGGCGCCCACCAGGCTCCAGGCGTCCGGCGCGAGCCCGCAGGCCAGCGAGGTCAGCCCGAAGGCCGCCATCCCGGCGAGGAAGAGCCTGCGCCGTCCGAAGGTGTCGCCCAGCCGGCCGCCGAGGACCAGCAGCACCGCGTACGCCACGCCGTACCCGGCGACGACGAGCTCCAGCACGGCCGGACCGGCGTGGAGGTCGTGGTCCATGGTGGGCAGGGCCACGTTGACGATGAAGAAGTCGATCAGCGGCAGTGCCGCGCCCAGCAGCACGGTGAACAGCCCGAGGGGGCTCAGCGCGGGGCCGGAGGAGGTGTGGGTCCGCCCGGTGGTCTTTCCTCCGGTGGTCTTCGCGCCGGTGGTCTTCGCGCCGGTGGTCTTCGTGCCGGCGGTCTTCCCGGTCGTCTTCGCCGTGTCCGGGGCGGCGTTTCTCGTTCGTATCGTGGAAATCTGCGTTTCGGTCACGCTTACGAAGATCCTGGGTCGCTCAAGCTGGTACCAGAGTGTCTTTATCCTGGTACCAGAAGTACCTGGCAACCGGCTGAGCCCTTCAGGCACCCTGGAGCCATGACCACGATGGTGCAGGAAGTCACGGCCGGTGCCACGCCCGGTGCCACGGCCGAGAGCAGGAGTGCGGGGGCCGAGATACGGCGGGGCGAGCTGGCCGCGTTCTTGCGGAGCCGGCGGGAGCGGATCACGCCGGAGCAGGTGGGGTTGCCCCGGGGCCGCCGCCGGCGCACCCCCGGTCTGCGCCGCGAGGAGGTCGCACAGCTCTCGACCGTCGGCGTGACCTGGTACACGTGGCTGGAGCAGGGCCGCGACATCCATGTCTCGGCGCAGGTCCTCGACGCCATCGCCCGCGCGCTGATCCTGGACCGCAGCGAGCGGGCCCATCTCTTCGCGCTCGCCGGGACCGTCGATCCGAGCCCGGCGAGCGAGTGCACGGGCGTTCCGCAGTCGCTGCGGCGCATGCTGGAGCA
Source organism: Streptomyces sp. AgN23 (assembly GCF_001598115.1). NCBI lineage: Bacteria > Bacillati > Actinomycetota > Actinomycetes > Kitasatosporales > Streptomycetaceae > Streptomyces > Streptomyces sp. AgN23. Next base: position 3,770,703 of record NZ_CP007153.1, on the reverse strand, counting down.
GTTGGAGCCGTTCCCGGCCTGCGTCCAGAACAGCCGCTTCGACCTGCTCGCCTACAACCGCACCTACCGGCTGATGATGTGCGACCTCGACAAGGTGCCGCCGGAGGACCGCAACTGCCTGTGGCTGGCCTTCACCCATGACGAGTGGCGTTCGAGCCTGGTGGACCGGGACGAGACGATCCGGCTCATGGCGGCCAAGTTCCGCGCCGTCATGGCCGAGCATGTCGCCGAGCCCGCATGGAAGGCGATGGTGAAGCGGCTGGAGGACGCCTCGGCGGAGTTCCGGGAGATCTGGGCGCGGCATGAGGTCGTCCGGCCCGGCGACAAGATCAAGGTCTACCGCCAGTCGCGGGTCGGCATCCTCCGGCTGGCCTCCACCAGCCTGTGGACGGGCCCGAGACAGGGCCCCAAGCTGCTCACCTACACCCCGGCGGACGCGGAGACGCATGAGCGCCTGGAGCGGCTGCACGCCATGGCGCTCGCGGAGGGGGCCGGGGCGGGGGCGGACCCCGGGTCTACGGCGGAGGCCGCCCCGGCGGCAGTCTGACGCGCCGGGCCCCGGGCCCGCCGTGCCGCGGATCTTTCCCCATCCCCGCCCCTTCCCGTAACCAGCGGCTCCGCCCCCGGACCCCGTCCGGGCCGTCCGGCCCGGGGGCTGGGGCGGAGCCGCATCACGCGGCGGAGCCGCATATCGATGCTGCGGGAAGGGGCGCGGAGGGGAACAGTCCGCCGCGGGCGGCACCGTGCGCCGGACGCCCGCCCCCCTCGCGCCGACTACGCCTTCGCGTTCGCCGATGTCCGTCCCGCGGGCGCGCTCTCCTCGAGCAGCGCGGCGGCGCGCCGGGTCGTCTTCTCGGCCCAGCGGCCCGTGGTCACCATCCCCAGCAGCAGGATGACGGCACCGCATCCGGCGATGATCCACCAGGCCGGACGGGCGGCGTCCACGAAGGCGGCAGCGGCCGCGGGCGAGGCGGCGTGCCCCATCTGGCCCGCCGCCGACGCGGCGCCCGCCGCCAGCACCGCGCCGATGACCGCGACGCCGAGCGACTGGCCCACCTGGCGGCTGGTGGAGGCGACGGCCGCGGCGACCCCGGCCTGGGAGCGGGGCATCCCGGAGACCGCCGTATTCGTGATGGGCGCGTTGACCATGCCGAAGCCGAGGCCGAACATCGCATAGCCGATCAGCAGCCCGAGATCGGTCGTCTGGACGTCGAAGACGGCGAACATCACCCCGCTGGCCGTTATGGCCACCCCGGCCACCAGCATCGACGGCCGGGGCCCGCGGGCGCCCACCAGCCGCCCCGACAGCGGCGCGCAGACGAAGCACATGAACGCCATGGGGAGCATCCACAGCCCGGCGTGGAGCGCGTCGAGCCCTCGCACGTCCTGCAGATAGAGCGTGTTCATGAAGAGATAGCCGCCGAGCGCCGCGAAGGCGCACACCGCGACCACGGTCGCCCCGCTGAACGTCGCGCTGTGGAAGAACCGCACATCGATCAGCGGTTCCTCACGCCGCAGCTCGTAGCGGATCAGCGCGAGGAGCCCCACGGCGGCGATGACCGCGAAGATCACGATCAGCGGCGAGTCCCAGCCGCGGTCCGGCGCCTCGATGATCGCGTAGGTGAGGGTGCCCAGCACCGCGACGACCAGCAGCTGGCCGACGGGGTCGACCCGGCGCGGCTTGGGGGCACGCGACTCCGGTACGTAACGGGCGGTGAGGAGCAGCGCCGCGATCCCGACCGGAAGGTTTATCCAGAAGATCGAGCGCCAGCCGACGGACTCCACCAGCACGCCGCCCACGATCGGCCCGGCGGCCATGCTGATGCCGACGACTCCGCCCCAGATTCCGATGGCACGGGCCCGCTCCCTGGGCTCGGTGAAGACGTTGGTGATGATCGACATGGCGACGGGGTTCAGCATCGAACCGCCGATCGCCTGCACCATGCGGAAGATGACCAGCATCTCCAGGTTGGGCGCGAGGCTGCACAGCCCCGACCCGAGGGTGAAGATCACCAGCCCGGTCTGGAAGGTGCGCTTGCGTCCCACCCGGTCGGCCGTCGACCCCGAGAGCATCAAAAGCGCGGCGAGGACCAGGGTGTACGCGTCGATCGTCCACTGCATCCCGGAGACGGAGGCATGCAGATCGCTTCGGATCGAGGGCAGGGCGACGTTGAGGACGGTGTTGTCGAGGCTGACGAGCAGCAGACTCATGCAGCAGATCGCCAGCACGAGCATGCGCCGCCGATGGCTGAGTTCACGCATGGTTGAACGCTACATCGATACGGTCGGTGCGGCGGTCATGACCGCCCTGTCGGTCCCTCCGGCGGGTGCGGGACAATAAGAGATCGGCCCGTCCTCTCCACCGTAGTACGCACAAGGAAGCTGACCCCATGACGCAGACGCCGCAGCCGCCGCATCAGCCGCGGGCGCAGCTGCGGATCGGACCGCATATGGTCCAGCCGCCGGTCGTTCTCGCACCGATGGCCGGGATCACCAACGCTCCGTTCCGCACCCTGTGCCGGGAATTCGCCGAAGGCGCCGGCTGGGGGTCCGGCCCGCGGCGCAGCCGCGATCCGGTGCGGAATCCCCCGCGAGACCGGGACTCGGGCGGTAAGGGGCTGTTCGTCAGCGAGATGATCACCACCCGGGCGCTGGTGGAGCGGGACGCCAAGACGATGCGGCTGATCCACTTCGACGGCAGCGAGAAGCCGCGCTCCATCCAGCTCTACGGGGTGGACCCGATGACCGTCGGCAAGGCCGTCCAGATGATCGTGGACGAGGACCTCGCCGACCATATCGACCTCAACTTCGGCTGCCCGGTGCCCAAGGTGACCCGTAAGGGCGGCGGCTCGGCGCTTCCGTACAAGCGGCATCTGCTGCGCTCGATCCTGCGCGAGGCCGTGACCGCCGCGGGCCCGCTGCCGGTCACCATGAAGATGCGCAAGGGCATCGACGACGATCACATCACCTTCCTCGACGCGGGCCGGATCGCGGTCGAGGAGGGCGTGACCGCGATCGCCCTGCACGGCCGCACCGCGGCCCAGCACTACGGCGGCACCGCCGACTGGGACGCCATCGCCCGCCTGAAGGAGGCCGTCCCGGAAATCCCGGTGCTGGGCAACGGCGACATCTGGTCCGCCGACGACGCGGTCCGGATGATGCGCGCGACGGGCTGTGACGGCGTGGTCGTGGGACGCGGCTGCCTCGGGCGGCCCTGGCTCTTCGGCGACCTGGTGGCCGCGTTCGAGCCCGGCCGGGAGGGGTCGGTGTCCGGCTCCGGGACGCCGGTGGGCGGCTCCGAGGTGCCCGGCTACGCGCGGCCGACGCTCAGGGAGGTCGCGGCCGTGATGCGCCGCCACGCCGAGCTGCTCGCCGAGTGGCTGGAGGACGAGGAGCGCGGCGTGATCGACTTCCGTAAGCATGTCGCCTGGTACACCAAGGGCTTCTCGGTCGGCTCGGAGATGCGCAAGCGGCTGGCGATCACCTCGTCACTCGCCGAGCTGGACGCCCTGCTGGCCGAGCTGGACCTGGACCAGGAGTGGCCCACCGGCGCCGACGGCCCGCGCGGCCGCACCTCGGCCCGCAACCGCGTGGTGCTGCCCGACGGCTGGCTGGACGACCCGTACGACTGCGCGGGGATCGGTGCGGACGCGGAGCTGGACACCTCGGGCGGCTGAACCCCGCCAGTCCAGTCTCCCGTAGTCCCGTAGTCCCGTAGTCCCGTAGTCCCGGGGTCACACGGGGGCATCACGGGATAAAGTGATGGGCTCGTGGTCGCGGTGGGATCTGGACGATCTGGGGGGATCGGTGACAAGCGTCGTCTTCGTCCACGGCACGGGGGTCCGGGCCAAGTCGTACGAGAAGAGCTTCGCGCGGGTCGTGAGCGGCCTGGGGCGGGTGAGAGCCGATATCCGGGTGGTCCGCTGCCTCTGGGGCGAGCGGCATGGAGCGTCGCTGGGGCTCGACGGGGTGTCGATCCCGGTGCGGGCCAAGGGCCGCGGCGTCGGCGGCGATGAGCTGCTGGACGAGGACGATCCGCTGGCCGTATGGGCGCTGCTGGAGGTGGATCCGCTCGCCGAGCTGCGGGAGTTCGCGGCGGCGGCGAAGGCGCGGCGCGGCCAGGGCGTACGGGCCGGTTTCGCCCCCGGCCGTCAGGACCCCTGGCAGGTCGTCGCCGGTACGGCGCGCGGGCTGAGCCTGGAGGCGGTGACCGGCGGCGGGGGAAGCCTGGACGCGTTGGTGTCCGACCTCGCACCGCACCTCGGCACGGCCGGTGGCCGCGTGGCCCAGGAGATCTCTCGCAGCCTGGGTGGCACTCCGCCCGCCGACGGCATCGAGCCCATCGCGGCCCGCGCCGTGTACGCCCTGGCCCTCCAGCGGGCCGAGGGCCCGCACGGCGACGAGGAGCCGCTCGCGGTGGACGGCGCCGACCGGGACACCGTCGTCGGCGCGCTCACCGCTCAGTTGGGTGGCGCCGGCCGGGGCGGATTCGCCGCCCGCGCCGCGAAGGGCGTCGCCGTACGGGCGCTCAACTCCTACCTCTCGCCGCTGTCTTCGCTGGCCCATACCTTCCGTGGCGGGATCACCGAGGGATCCGTCCCGGCCAGTGGTGACATCCTCCGCTACCAGGTGCGCGGAGCCGGGGTGCGCGCCGCGATCCGGGAGGCGGTGCGCGCTGAGATCGCGTCAGGGGGCGGCCCGGTGGTGCTGCTCGCGCACAGCCTCGGCGGTATCGCCTGTGTCGATCTGCTCGCCGAGCCCGATCCGCCCGCCGGGGTGGACCTGCTGGTGACGGTCGGCTCGCAGGCGCCGTTCCTCTACGAGCTGGACGCGCTCACCGCGTTGCGCCGCGGCGAACCGCTGCCCGGCGCCTTCCCACGCTGGATCAATGTCTACGACGAGCAGGATCTGCTCGGTTTCGTCGGGGAGAAGGTCTTCCCCGACCGGGTCACCGATCTGCGCGTCAACACCCGCCAGCCCTTCCCGCGCGCCCACACCTCGTACTTCGCCCACCAGCGGCTGTACGAACTGCTGGCCCCGGAGCTGCCGAAGTGACAGCGGTGGAGCACGACTGGCGCCGCACCCATGCCGTGATCGTGGCGGTCGAGCGGTACAACGGCAGCGACGACCTGAACCTCGACGGCCCGGTGCACGACGCCCTCGGCATGCGCACGTGGCTGACCGGGCGCGGCGTACCGCCGGAGAACATCCAGTTACTGGCCTCGCCCATGGAACGCAACAGGGCGGCCCTGGAGGCGGCGCACCCCGGCTACCGCCCGGCGGAGCGCGCCGATGTGCGCAAGGTCTTCCGGGACGGGCTGCGCGAGATCGACGGCGACTGGCTGTGGATCTACTGGGCCGGGCACGGGGTGCAGGCACCGGGCGGCCGGTGGAGCCTGCTGTACCCGGAGACCTCCGACACCGACCTCCAGGGGCTGGACGCCGACAGCCTGATGGACCTGGTCCGCACCGACCATGTGCACTGGGACGGAGCGGACCGGGTCACCGTGGTCATCGACGCCTGCCGGCGGGCCCTTCCCCTCGACATCCACGAGCTGGCCGACACCCCGCAGCCGCTCACCAACGTGACCCAGACCAGATCCGATCGGCCGGTCTTCTGGATGCGGGCCTGCCAGGCCGGGGCCGTCGCCATGGAGCAGGACGGCGCCGGGCGCTTCACCTCCGTCCTGCTGCGACAGCTCGAAGCGGCGGGCGCGGACGGGGCGGGGCTGGATCTGGACCAGGTCTGGAAGGGCGTACAGGACGAGTTCGCCCAGGTGCGCGAGGGCGGGAGCAGCCGGCAGTACCCGACGATGCACGTCATCAACTGGGAGCAGGAGGAGCGGACGATCCGGCTCGGCCCGTCCGCCCCGCCCCTCGATCCGGAGAAGCGGCGGTTCCGGGAGACGCTGGTCCTGGAGGCGTCCGGGCTGCTCGGGGCGGATCCGGCGGGATCGGCGGCGCGCGTCGCCGCCCGGCTGTCCGAGCACTTCACCACCGCCCCGCCCGCCACGAGGCCGCCCTCGGCCGAGGAGCTGGTCGACTGGGCGCTGGAGAACCCGCATGGCACCATCACCCTCCTCGCCGAGCTGAGCGCCCACGCCCCGGTCCGCACGGAGATCCGCAAGGCGTGCCATGTCCTGCAGGGCCAGTGGCTGACCCGCGCCGAGTACGTGGAGTTGGTCGCGCTGCTGGGGCGGCTGGACGAGCGGGGCCGGTACGACGTCGCCGAGGAGGCCCGCGTGCTGTTCGGCCTCGTCGACCTGTCGTTCCACGATCCGGCCCTGCTCACCGACGCGCTGGAGGAGCTGCTGCCCAAACCGGATCAGCTTCCCCAACTGCTCAGGGTGGTGGAGCGCTTCGCGGCCGTGGATGACGGGGCGGTCGCGGCCGATCTGCGCGCCTGGTCGCTGCGGTGCGCCGAACGGCTGGGGCTGGAGGGCCAGTTGAAGGAGCGGCGCGGCGAGGCGAAGGAGTACGCCGAGAGCGTCAAGGCCGCCGGTCTCGCCCAGGAGCGGGGGGCACCTCCCGGCGGTAGCTGGGGGAGCATCCAGATCCGGCTTCATCCCTCCAGCGACCCCGGACAGCGGCGTGCGTACGAGGTGTGGACGCGGCGCGGCGAGGACGTCAGCTCCCTGGCCAAGGTGGACACCCCGGCCTCCCTGGAGGAGATACGGAACGGTCTGGAAGCCGTGCTGAGCGCCCAGCCCTACTCCCCGGACACCCTGGTGGAGTTCTTCGTTCCCTCCACCGATCTCGATCTGGCCGTGCACCGCTGGCAGTTCGCCCAGCCCGTCGAGCGGCATCTGGGCACGGACTACCCGGTCGTGATGCGCTGCACCGAGTTCCGCGAACCCCAGCGCCACGACCTGTGGAAGCGCCGCTGGAAGCAGGTCGGCGCCGCCGGGACCAAGAGTCTGCGCTGGCTGCCGGGTCACCTGGACTGTGGTGAGGTGTACCGCGTCGTCCAGCAGTCCGTGGACACTCCGGGCGCGATGACGACCACCTCCCGGCGAGCCCGGCAGGACGTTTTCAACGCCTGTCTGTTCGGCGGTGTGCCCGTCCTCATATGGCATGGCGAGGCGGAGCCGTCCATCGCGGAGGACGAGGTGCGCAAGCTGCTCGGCGAGGAGAGACCACTGCGGTCCCTTCCCCAGCGGCTGCGTGAACTCCGGTCGGACAGTGACCCCTACAAGAGCCACCACGGCCGTCATATGGCGCTGCTGTGGGACGATCCGCACCGCCCGCTCCCCGACCAACTCGACCTGTCCGCACCCTGAGGAGAGACGAAGAAGATGGCACAGGACTGGAGGCTCTTCCAGGGTGGCGACACCGAGCCGCATGCGGTGGAGACCTGGCCCGCCGCCCCGCCGTGGCGGCGTTTCGGCGAGGATGCGCGGCGCCGGGACGAGGAGCGGCCGCTGCCGTATCTGATCTCCGACGAGGACCGCGACGTCGTCAATATGGCGCTGCATCTGCACCGCCCGCTGCTGGTCACCGGCCGCCCCGGCACCGGCAAGTCGACCCTGGCCCACGCCATCGCCCGCGAGCTGAAGCTGGGCGAGGTGTTGCACTGGCCGGTCAACAGCCGCTCCACGCTCACCGAGGGCCTCTACTCGTACGACGCGGTGGGCCGGCTGCGCGAAGCCTCCCTCAAGCGGCGCGCCGACGAGACCGCCGAATCCGAACCGGATATCGGCGACTATCTGCGGCTCGGCCCACTCGGCACCGCGCTGCTCCCGGTGGACAAGCCACGGGTTCTGCTCGTGGACGAGCTAGACAAAGGCGATGTCGACCTGCCCAATGACCTCCTTACGGTCTTCGAGGAGGGCGAGTTCGAGATTCCGGAGCTGGCCCGCCTGGGGGAGGACAAGGCGATCCAGGTGCAGACCTCCGGGTCCCGGAAGAAGGTCGGGATCCCCGGCGGCTGGGTCAGCTGCCGCGTCTTCCCCGTCGTCGTCATCACCAGCAACGGCGAGCGGGAGTTCCCCCCGGCGTTTCTGCGCCGCTGCGTCCGGCTCGACCTCAAGCAGCCCGATGAGCGGCAGCTCCAGCAGATCGTCACCATGCATCTGGGCGAGGAGATCGGCGCACGGGCGCAAGAGCTGATCGCCGACTTCGTGTCCCGGCGCAACGAGCGGGAGCTGGCCACCGATCAACTCCTCAACGCGGTCCGGCTGCGGTCCTCCGGGGTGCGGGTCGACCAGGACGTTCTCGACAAGCTGTTCCGTTCGCTGAACGAAGTCGACGCGTAATGATCGAGCGGCTGTGCGCCCTGCTGGAGGACGCGGGCGTCGAGCTCTCCGAGGAGGAGCTGCGCGACGCCCTGTGGTTCGCCGCGACCACGTCCCCGGCCCGGAGTGGTGAGGGGGAACCCACGCCGTCCCCGGGTTCCACCGGTCCCGCCTCCGGCGCGGCCGACGGCGACGACGACGGCAAGGGCGACCAGCGGCAGCCCGCCGCGCCACCCACCGAAGGCGAACCCGAGCCCGGCCCCCTCGCCCCCGCCGGGCTCTACGCCCCCGGCGCCGTCCGCTCCGCCGCGGCCCGCCCGGCGCGTGCCATCGGCGTCCGGGGCGTCCGGGCGCTTCCCGCGGCGCGCGGGCTCTCCCGCGCGCTGCGGCCGCTGCGGCGGAGCGTGCCGTCCCGCACCTCCTTCTGCGTGGATGAGACCGCCACCGCCGAGTGGATCGCCGAAACCGGTCTGCCGGACGTGGTGCTGCGCCCCCGCCCCGAGCGCTGGCTGAGCGTCGCGCTCATCGTGGACGACGGCCCGTCGATGGTGCTGTGGCAGCAGCTCGCCGCCGAGGTGCGCGGACTGCTGGAGCGGCAGGGCGCCTTCCGCTCCGTACGGACCTATGGCCTGGACAGCGCCCAGGACGCCGCACCGGTGCTCAGGGCGCGCCCGTACGCCCCCGGCGCCCCGCGCCGCACCGCGCGCCAGCTCACCGACACCTCCGGCCGCACCGTGATGCTGGTCCTCTCGGACGGGGTGGGCCCGGGGTGGCGCGGCGGCGCGATTCCTCGGCTGCTGCGTCGCTGGGCCCGCCACTCGCCGGTGGCGGTCCTCCAGCCGCTGCCCGCGCGGATGTGGCCGGAGCGCGGAATGCCCACCCAGCGGCTGTTGGTCGACGCCGGCGGCCGCGAGGGCAGCCCGGGCCGCGCGCTGTCCGTGCGCCACCCGGTGCTGCCGCGCGGCCTGGTGTCGTACGACGGCAAGACACCCGTGCCCGTGCTGGAGCTGGCCGAGGGCGAGCTGGGCGCCTGGGCGGCGCTCACCGGTACGGGCGGCAGCGGCGCGCCGCTGCCGGTCATGCTGCTCGACGGCGCGGAGAAGCCCGTGGCCGCGCGGGCCACGGCCCATGTCCCCGAGCCGACGGCCGAGGAGCGGCTGCGCCGCTTCCGGGGCGCCGCCTCGCCCGAGGCCCAGCGCCTGGCCGGGGCGCTGGCCACCGTCCATCCGCTGACGCTGCCGGTGATGCGGCTGATCCACCAGGCGGGCGCGGGGCGTGGGGAGCGGTTCCACCCGGCGCAGCTGGCCGAGGTGTTCCTGGGCGGGCTGCTGCGGAGGCGGGAGGGCGGCGCGGAGGAGTACGAGTTCCATCCGGGGGTCGCGGATCTGCTGCTGGACGCGGTCCGGACGTCGGACGCGCTGGAGACGGCGGCGCAGGTCACCGAGTTCCTGCTGCACCGCCAGGGCAGCGGCCCCGACTTCCGTGCCCGGCTCTCGGGCGACCACGGGGACTCCCGCGTCGCCGAGGAGGCCCGCCCGTTCGCGGCGGCGTCCCCGGAGCTGCTGTCGCGGCTGGGGCTGCTGGAGGAGGGCCCGGACGATCCGGCGCCGCCGCCACAGGTGCCCGAACGGCGGCCGGTGCCCCCCGCCACCGCCTTCCCGTCCCGTTCCTACACCTCCGAGCAGGTCCAGCCGGCGGTGATGGCGGTGGTGCGGCGGATCGGGGAGGATGACGGGCTGCCGAAGTCGGTGCGCGACTACGTCGACAAAATGCTGGCCGAAGCCGACGAGCGCGACGGGGAAACCGGCTGGCGGGGGGTGCGGACCCTGCCCGACCTGGCCGAGCAGCTCATCGACGCCGGGTGGAGGGAGCACGTGGCCGAACTGCGGGAGATGGCCCGGGAGCAGATCGAGGGGCTCCGGTCCCGGGACGACCTGGAATCCCGCAACCTCCGTGGGCATCTGGCGATCACCCTGAACAAGCTCGGGGAGCACGACGAGGCGGAGCGTGAGCTGCGCGCGGTGGTCGCGATCTCGGGGAGGGTGCACGGCGCGGAGGACGACTACACGCTCTTCGCCCGCGGCTACCTCGTCGACCTGCTGAGCGACGCCGGGCGGGCGGACGCGGCGGAGGAGGAGTGCCGCACGCTGATCGAGGCGTGGGAGCGGCGGGACGACGACTCCCGGTCGAATGCCCAGGACAAGCACTTCAGGCGCGGGCGTCTGCTGTTGGACCTCGGGCGGGTGGAGGAGGCCGAGGAGGAACTCCGGGTCTCGCTGGCCATGGCGCGGGAACTGCGCGGGCCCACGAACCACGAGACCGTCAACGCACGGGCCTGGCTGACCACCGCGCTGCGGCGGCAGAACCGGCTCGACGAGGCGGAGGCCGAGATGCGGGCGGCGGCCGAGGACTGCGCCGCAGAGGCGGAGTCGGAGGTGGACCCGGCCCTGATGACGGCGCTCTTCACGCTCGGCGACATCCTGAACCTCGGGCAGCGCCACGAAGAGGCGGAGTCGCTGTGGCACGACCTGGTCGACAGGACGTCGGCGGCCCTGAGCCCCACCCACTGGCGGGTGCGTCGGGCGCGCCGCAACCGCATCGACCGCCTGCGCAGCCTGCGGCGGTACGCCGAGGCGGAGTCCGAGGCCGACGTGCTGGTGGCGGAGACGTTCGCCGCCGTGGGGGAGCGGCACGACGAGTCGTTGACCGCCCTGCGGATGCGAGCGCTGGTCCTGGACGATCAGGGGCGGCACGACGAGGCGCAGGCGGCCCACCGCGACCTGCTGGAACGGCAGACCGCCGTGCTCGGGGCCGAGCATCCCAGCACCCTCACCACCCGGCACCATCTGGCGGTCAGCATGGGGATGGCCGGACGGCACGAGGAGGCGCTGGAGGCGTACACCCAGGTGCTCCAGGACCGGATCCGCATGGTGGGACCGGAGGCCCCGGCGACGCTGGTGGAGCGCTACAGCCGCGCCGGGGTGCTGTCGAGCCTGGGGCGCGTGGAGGAGGCCGAGCAGGAGTACCGCCTGACCATGGAGGGGGAGGCCCGGGTGCTGGGGCCGGACGACCCGAGTGCCCTGCTGACCCTGGTCCAACTGGCCGCTCTGCTGCGTGACCAGAAGCGCTACGAGGAGTCGGAGTCCTTGTACCGCCGGGTGGTCGAGGGGCGCACGCGGTCCATGGGGGCCGAGGCCAAAGACACTTTGGCCGCCCGGCACAGCCTGGGCAATGTGCTCAACAAGATGGGCCGGTTCGCCGAGGCCGAGACGGAGATCCGGGAAACGCTCATGGCCCGGCAGCGCGTCCTGGGACCGGAGCGTGCCAACACCCTCTGGACCCGGCACAACCTCGGCACCACGCTCAAGGGCCTCGGCCGCCTCGACGAGGCCGAGGCCGAGTGGCGGGCCGTGCTGGAGATCGCCGAGCGCGTCCTGGGCGAGGAGCACAACTGCACCGTCAAGACCCGCGAGGCCCTGGCCGGGCTGCGGGGGCCCGAGGACGATCAGATGTCCTGACGGGGACGGTCAGGCGTCCTGACGGGGGATCCGCCCGCCGCCCCCTCGGGCGGCGCGCGGGGGCTTCCCGTTCCCGCCGGGCGTGCCGTGGCGAAATATGGCGCGATCCGATCGCCCTGCCGGTCTTCGGTACGCGTCCGGCACCGCTCGCCAGTTCGGTTGGCGAGGGCCGTGCGCTGACGGGGGGCTCGGCAGCCCCTCCCGGCGTGTCGCTCATTTGAGCGGCACCCCTCTCGTTGTATCCAAAAGGCGAGACAATGGGCCCTGACAAGGCGTGATTCTCGCCACTCTGATCGGGGTGTCGCTCATATGAGCGGTGATCGGGGGGTGATCCGGCGGTCCCCCGCTGTGCTCACCTCTCCAATGCGTGGCACTCAGTGCCACCCACTTGATGTTCGACATCTCGAACCAACGGTTACGTATAGTGAAATTCCAAGCGTCCGCCACGGGCGGAGGGTGGGTGTGTGTTCGAGGCTTGAAGGCACTTCAAGCGAGCCTCGATCGGGCGCCGCACTTTCGAACACGTGGCAGGCGGGTGGTTACGGCCGTATGACGGTGGAGTGGACCTGCTCAGGGGCCTTTGATCTGGGTACGCTCCCCGCCGTCAGGGCAGCCGAGCCGAGGAGATCGAGTCCCGTGCCGGAAACACAAGATCAGCAGAAGTTCGTTTACGACTTCACCGAGGGCAACAAGGATCTCAAAGACCTGCTCGGCGGTAAGGGAGCCAATCTCGCCGAGATGACCAATCTCGGTCTCCCCGTGCCACCGGGCTTCACCATCACCACCGAGGCATGCAAGGTCTACCTCGACAGCGGTGAGGAACCCGCGGCCCTGCGCGACGAGGTGAGTGCGCACCTCGACGCCCTCGAAGCGAAGATGGGCAAGAAACTCGGCCAGGCGGACGACCCCCTCCTCGTATCCGTACGCTCCGGTGCCAAGTTCTCGATGCCCGGCATGATGGACACCGTCCTCAACATCGGCCTCTCGGACCAGTCCGTGGCCGGGCTCGCCGCGCAGGCGGGTGACGACCGGTTCGCCTGGGACTCCTACCGGCGCCTCATCCAGATGTTCGGCAAGACCGTGCTCGGCGTGGACGGCGACCTCTTCGAGGAGGCCATCGAGAACGCCAAGCAGGCCAAGGGCGTCACCGTGGACGTGGACCTCGACGCCGCCGACCTCAAGAAGCTGGTCGGCGAGTTCAAGAACATCGTCGCCAAGGAGACCGGCCGGGGCTTCCCGCAGGAACCGCGCGAGCAGATGGACCTCGCCGTACGGGCGGTGTTCGACTCCTGGAACGGCGACCGCGCCAAGCTCTACCGCCGCCAGGAGCGCATCCCCCACGACCTCGGCACCGCGGTCAACATCTGCTCCATGGTCTTCGGCAACCTCGGCCCCGACTCGGGCACCGGCGTCGCCTTCACCCGCGACCCGGCCAGCGGCCACCAGGGCGTCTACGGCGACTACCTGCAGAACGCCCAGGGCGAGGACGTGGTCGCGGGCATCCGCAACACGGTCCCGCTGGCCGACCTCGAGCGGATCGACCAGCAGTCCTACGACCAGCTCATGCAGATCATGGAAACCCTCGAGACGCACTACAAGGACCTGTGCGACATCGAGTTCACCATCGAGCGCGGCAAGCTGTGGATGCTGCAGACCCGGGTCGGCAAGCGCACCGCCGGGGCCGCCTTCCGCATCGCCACCCAGCTCGTCGACCAGGGGCTCATCGACGAGGCCGAGGCGCTGCGCCGGGTCACCGGGGCGCAGCTCGCCCAGCTGATGTTCCCGCGCTTCGACGACGAGGTGGCCTCCGGCGACACCGTCCAGAAGATCGGGCGGGGCATCGCCGCGTCCCCGGGCGCCGCGGTCGGCAAGGCCGTCTTCGACTCGTACACCGCCGTCAAGTGGTCGCGCTCGGGCGAGAAGGTCATCCTGATCCGCCGGGAGACCAACCCCGACGACCTCGACGGCATGATCGCCGCGGAGGGCATTCTGACCTCGCGCGGCGGCAAGACCTCACACGCCGCCGTCGTCGCCCGCGGCATGGGCAAGACCTGTGTGTGCGGCGCCGAGGAGCTCGAAGTCGACACCAAGCGGCGCCGGATGACGGTCCCCGGCCGGGACGGCAAGGACGGCATCGTCATCGAGGAGGGCGACGTCGTCTCGATCGACGGTTCCTCCGGCAAGGTCTACCTCGGCGAGGTCCCGGTGGTGCCCTCGCCGGTCGTGGAGTACTTCGAGGGCCGCATGCACGCGGGCGCCGACGACGCCGACGAGCTGGTCGGCGCGGTGCACCGGATCATGGCGTACGCGGACCGGGTGCGCCGGCTGCGCGTACGGGCCAACGCGGACAACGCCGAGGACGCCGCCCGCGCCCGGCGGTTCGGCGCCCAGGGCATCGGACTGTGCCGCACCGAACACATGTTCCTCGGCGAGCGGCGCGAGATGGTCGAGCGGCTGATCCTCGCCCACACCGACGAGGAGCGGGACACGGCGCTCGCCGGGCTGCTGCCCCTGCAGCGGGACGACTTCGTCGAGCTCTTCGAGGCGATGGACGGGCTGCCCGTCACCGTCCGGCTGCTCGACCCGCCGCTGCACGAGTTCCTGCCGGACATCACCGAGCTGTCGGTGCGCGTCGCGCTCGCCGAGTCCCGCAAGGACCACAACGAGAACGACCTGCGGCTCCTGCAGGCCGTGCACCGGCTCCATGAGCAGAACCCGATGCTGGGCCTGCGCGGCGTACGGCTCGGCCTGGTCATCCCCGGCCTGTTCGCCATGCAGGTACGGGCCATCGCCGAGGCCGCCGCCGAGCGCTGCAACGCCAAGGCCGACCCGCGGGCCGAGATCATGATTCCGCTGGTCGGCACGGTCCAGGAGCTGGAGATCGTCCGCGAGGAGGCCGAGCGGGTCATCGCGGAGGTCGAGCAGGCCCGGGGCGTCGACCTCAAGCTCACCCTCGGCACCATGATCGAGCTGCCGCGCGCCGCGCTGACCGCCGCCCAGATCGCCGAGTCCGCCGACTTCTTCTCCTTCGGCACCAACGATCTGACCCAGACCGTCTGGGGCTTCTCCCGCGACGACGTCGAGGCCAGCTTCTTCACCGCCTACCTGGAGAAGGGCATCTTCGGCGTCAGCCCGTTCGAGACCATCGACAAGGACGGCGTCGGCGCCCTCGTCCGCGACGCCGCCCAAGCCGGCCGCGCCACCCGCCCCGACCTCAAGCTGGGCATCTGCGGTGAGCACGGCGGCGACCCGGAGTCCGTCCACTTCTTCCACGAGGTGGGCCTGGACTACGTCTCCTGCTCCCCGTTCCGCATCCCCGTGGCCCGCCTGGAGGCCGGCCGAGCGGCGGCGAACGGCCGGTAGGCCATCAGCGGACAAGGCCACCGGAGCCGGCGCCGGGAAACACCCACCCTCACCCCCGGCAGCGGCTCCGGATCTCGGAGGGGGCGGCACCTTGTGCGGAGGTGCCGCCCCCTCATTCGTCTGTCAGCGGTGCCTTACATGACTTCCTCCGACCGGGCCTGCCGTGCGGCCTCCTCGTAGGCGTGCAGCAGCCGCTCGCCGGTCGCGCATCCGGTGCCGGGGGTCCGGCAGGCCGGGCAGCCCGCGGCGTGCTCGATGGCGGCGCGCCATGCCTCATCGGCGAACGGGTCCTTGGGCTCTTCGGAGGTCGTCATCGCGTCCTGCCCTGGTCGAGGGCGCGGCGCATGGCGGCGGCTTGGGCCACCGTGTCGTGCGGATGGTGCCGGGCGTGGGTGGGGCAGGCGTAGGTGGTCGCGGCGGCGACGCTGCCGGTGTGTTCGATGGCGATGGGGACCGGTTCGTCGGTGGGGAGTTGGCAGCGGTGGCAGAGCTGGCGGCCGTCCGGGGCCGGGCCGAGGACCTCGTTGACGGCCTGACGCAGGGCGCGGGCCAGGTGATCGGTGCCGGTCAGATACCGATTCGGGCCCAGGGGGATCCGCCAGTGCGTCCGGTGCTCGGGCCCCCAGGAGACGGGTGGTACGCCGAGGAGGGTGGCTTCGTCGGCGAGTGCGGTGAGGACGCGGATCTGGCGGATGCACCAGCTGCGGGCGGTGTCGATGCCGATCAGCCAGTAGGTCTTGCCGTAGGTGTCGTCCTGGATCACGGCGCCCGAGTTCCGCCCGAGCAGCTCCAGTGCGCGGTCCGCGACGGCGGTGGGCGCGGAGACGGCGTCCCACCATCTGCCCACCGGTAACGGCTCGATGTCCTCGGTGTTCGGCGGTGTCCACGGCAGGATTCTGCTCGTCGTCATGGTCGGCTCCGTGCACGGTCTGTGTTCTGACCGTCACATCGTGCCGACCGGCAAAGCCCTCAGTGTTCCCAGATACGGAACAATGGGGCGCCTTGGCGCTGCTACATGCCCACCCATGCGGCCAACGACGACAGAGACTCAGGCGACCGCCGCTGACGGCGCACCAGGACGCCGATCGTCTCTCGCACCAGCGGGTGATACCGGGCCTGCTGCGGCGCTACCTTCCGCGCCCGTACCAGGAACCGCTCGGCAGGTTCCGTCTTGCCCATCTGCGCGTAGGCGCGGGCCATCTCGATGTAGTACCGGCCGACGCGCATGCGAGGGTGCGTCTCCGGGAAGTGCAGCTTCTTGGACAGCTTCACCGCTTCGCCGAGCTCGCCGAGTTCCACGCTCGTCGCGACGTCGAAGTGCTGCACATTCGTCAGGCCGAACGACGACCAGTAGACGTCCGGCACATCCCGGCCGATCTTCTTGGCCATCTCGCGCGCCAGACCCATGTACCCGGTGACGGCGTCAGCGTCCTTGGCTTGGGCGGCCGCGATGGCCGATGCGAGATGCAGGCTGCCGGTCACCGCGAGCGCCTCAACGGACTCGGGCTGCTCGACCTGGCCGATGAGCCGATGGCCGCGCGTGACGACCTGTAACGACATCTGGTTGTTCCCGCGTCGGAGCAGCATGCTCGACCGCTTGTTCAGGCGGATGGCGAGCAGTAGCGGATCCTGTGCCTGCTCGGCCATCCACCCCATGCGCTCCAATGCGATGGTGGCAAGATCGTGGTAGCCGACCCGGTAGGCGAACTCGTATGCCACCCAGTAGCACCAGCTCAGCGACGAGGCCGCGCGCCGGTAGTTCTCGCCTGGGGACAACAGGCTGGCCATGGTGGTGAGTTCGCCGAGCAGGCCGGGCAGCTTCGATCCGATGTCCTTGTACTCGGTGGCGGAGGCCCCGGCGCACAGCGCCCGCACATCGCTCTCCACCTGGTCGATGGGCCGGGGGGTGATGTGGGGGTCCGGCCCGAGGTCGTACATGTCGAGCGCCTCGGACAGTGGGGAGATCAGGCGGTCGAGATGGTCCTGCCGTAACTCGGAGGTGTACGGCTGGCCGTTGAGCTCGGCGACGTCCACCTGAAGGACGCGCGCGACGGCGGCTACGACGGAGGGCGTGGCCGGAGCCAGGCCGCGCTCGACCTTGGCGATGGTCCCGCGGGAGAGGAACGAACGTTGCGCGAGTGCGGTCTGGGTGAGTTGACGCAGTTTCCGATAGTCCGCGATGCGTGCGCCGGTGTGTTCCTCATTGCTCTGCGGCATGGTGAACTCCGTTCTGGCCTCGACACTCGGAACGGTACCCATGGGCGGCTGCGTGGGTACGGCTGATCGGCAACCATTCCGGTGGTGCCCCGGCCTACGGGGCCGGAGATCACGCCGGGTGGCAGGCGCGTGCTACAGGCCGATCCAGCCGGCGAACTCGGCAAGTTCGCTGCCGCGCGACCGCTCACGCGACCGCAGGGCGATGACCGTCTCGCGGGTCGTGGGGTGGTAGCGCGTCTGCTGCGGCGCCGTCCGGCGCGCCTTCTGCAGGCAGTCGAGTGCCTGCGCCGAATCCCCGGTCCATACGTTGGCCCTGCTCAGGTCCAGCCAGTGATGCCCTGCCCGGGACCGGTCCCAGCGCTTGGGGAACCGTACGTCGTCCGCCAGTTGGACCGCCTGGTCGTACTCCTCCAGGTCGCAGGCAATCGCGATGGCGTGGACGCCGACGTTCGTCGGCCCCCAGCCCACGCCGTAGGCCGAGGTCTCGCCGGTCCGCTCCGCCAGTTCGCGGGCTTCGGTTACGCGGGCCTCGACCTGATCGGGATCCTTCATGCGGCCAGCGATCACAGCCGCACGGAGTTGAAGGACACCAGCCATCGCGGCCAGACCCTCCGCACTCCGTGAAGCCTGACCTTCCAGGTCCCGGAGACTGCTGTCC
The DNA here is from genome assembly GCF_001598115.1 of Streptomyces sp. AgN23. Lineage (NCBI taxonomy): Bacteria > Bacillati > Actinomycetota > Actinomycetes > Kitasatosporales > Streptomycetaceae > Streptomyces > Streptomyces sp. AgN23. Next base: position 3,752,713 of record NZ_CP007153.1, on the reverse strand, counting down.
ACGATGCGCATGCCCAGGTCGTATCGGCTGGACGAGAGGGTGGTCTGGGCGCGCAGGTAGCCGTACATGGCGGCGAGGCCCGGTTCATCGGCGCGTGGTGCCGCCCAGTCCAGCCGTTGCAAGGCAACGGTGGCCAGGTCCACGTAGCCGAAGGACCAGGCCAGCGTGAAGACGCACCGGAACGCCCAGGCCAGGCACTCGTGGGCCTGCCTCCGCTCCTCGCCACTGGTGGTGTGTATGGCCTGCACGCATTCGTCGATGAGCGCTGGGAGGTCGACAGCCATGGGCAGGTACTCGGCCTGCCGCCGCTGCACCAGGACCTTCTCCATGTCGGCGCGGATGAGCGCGACCGGACGGGCCGGGACCTGCCAGTCGAGGGGGATGTCCCAGTTCTCCATGCTGACCCGGATGGGCTGTATGACCTCGTCGAGCCGCTCGCGCCGAAGCTCCTGGGTGTACGGCTGGCCGAGGAGGTCCGAGGTGGTCACGCTGAGCGCGCGTGCGCAGGCCGCGATGAGTGAGGGCGAGGCGGGTCGCTGGCCGCACTCGACCTTCGACAGCAGGGACTTCGAGACGTTGGCGCGCATGGCCAGACCTTGCTGGGTCAGGTCGCGTTCGCGGCGGGTGCGGGCGATGCATGCGCCGGTGTGTTCCTCGATGCTCTGCGGCATGTGAACTCCGTTCTGGCCTCGACACTCAGAACGGTACCCGCGACCCGCTCCGCCGGTACGGCTGATCAGCCCCCATTTCGGTGAGGGTCTCCGCGCCTCCTTGACGCGGCGGGACCGGCGCGGGGGCGGGTCGGCCGTCACCGACGTCCCCGCACAGCGCAGCGTCTCCGCACAGCGCAGCGTCATCGCGGGCGCGGGACTTAAATGGGGCGGCACCTGTGCGGAGGTGCCGCCCCCTCTCACTCCCCCCACGGGAGCTGTTGCCGCGCGCATCGGCTACGTGCGGCAACACAAGTGCCCAGTCGCCGTAACGTACTCGTCACCCCCCACGGGAACGAGCAAACTGGCTCTGAGCACCGCCTGTTGAATTCCGGACGGCCCCTGGAAGTGTTTACCGGCGGCCCCCGGTTTTCCTGGGGAACAGCTTTCCTCTTCCGGCGTCCGCGCCGCTCCCCGTTTCACATCTGGCCAAAAGGGCGTGGTGACTGACCGTGCCAGCGTGCATACTCATCGGTGATCGGGGGGCGGTCGTCATGTCACGTGTGGGGGTCTGGTGCTCCGTGTTCATTTCAGTGAACTCGATCTGGCCCGGCTGCGGATGGCGGTCCGACCGGACGCGCTCTGGGAAACCGTTTTAAGTTTCCATCGGCTGCGGGAGAACCGGGCGGAGTCCGTATACGGGAAATGGCGTTCGGAGGCGCGAAACCGACTCAACGGCGAAGCGCGGCTGCTCGCGCCGCTCATTCCCTTGCGCGGCTATTTCCCGGACTTCCTGACCCCCGCCGAAGGGGTAATCGGTTGCGACGCCGCGATGTCCGCGCTGCGCGCCACCCCGGGGGAGCGGCTGAACGCGGAGCTCGCCGGGCTTCCGGCGGCCCGGGCGCTTCCGGGGTGGATACGGGATCTGGGGGAGGGCGAGCGAAAGCCGCTGGACCGGCTGATCCGCACGCTACGCACTTACCACCAGGCCGCCGTCGCGCCGTACTGGCCTCATATACAGGCCCGGATCGAGGCCGACCGGGTGGCCCGGGGCCGTGCCCTGCTGGACGGGGGCGCCGATGGGCTGCTGGCCTCGCTGCCGGCGACGATGCGGTGGCGGGCGCCCGTGCTGGAGGTCGACTATCCGGTGGACCGCGATCTGCGGTTGCGCGGGCGGGGGTTGCTGCTGCTGCCGTCGTTCTTCTGCCGGGGGGCGCCGGTGACGTTCCGGAACCCGGATCTGACGCCCGTACTGGTCTATCCCGTCGAACACGCCCCGTGCGGACTTCCGCTCCGCCCCGGGCAGCGGCCCGCCCTCGCGCCGGGGGCCGGGGCCGGGGCGGCATCCGCGTCCGGGGTCGGGTCCGCCCGGACGCTCGGCAAGCTGGTCGGGCAGACCCGTTCGGCGGTGCTGCTGGAAGTCGGCGGCGGCTGTACGACCAGTGAACTCGCCCGCAGGGTGGGCGTATCGCTGGCCTCGGCCAGTCAGCACGCCAGTGTGCTGCGCGAGGCGGGCCTGGTGCACACCCTGCGCCAGGGCAGCGCCGTTCTGCACACGCTGACGCCCCTGGGTGCGGCGCTGCTGCGCGGCGGGGCACCCGGAGAGCGCGTCTTCGGCTCACCGGCGCAGCTCCCGCCGGTCGCCACGAGCGGGCGGGGGCCGTCCGGGCGCGGATGAGGCGTTTCGGCCCGGCCGTACTGTGGGTTCCGCTCGACGGGCTCAGGGATAGAGGCCGGCCCGGAAGGTGAACGAGACGAGTTGCGCCCGATCACGTGCGCCGACCTTCGTCATGGCCCGCACCGCATGCGTCTTCACGGTGAACGGCGAGACGGACATCTGGGCCGCGATCTCGTCGTTGCCGAGACCGCTTGCGACGAGAACGACCACGTCCCGCTCCCTGGGGGTCAGAGCGTCGAAGCGTCGCAGCAGTTCCCGGTCGATCACCGGGGGCGGGCTGTCGGTCATATGACCGATGAGCGCGGCCGTCGCGGCGGCCGACAGCGCACCGCCACCGCGGACGACCTCACTGATTCCGGCGACGAGTTCGGCAGGGCTCACGGTCTTGCTCAGGAAGCCGTTGGCGCCCGCGCGAAGGGCGGCGAGAACGATGTCGTCCTGGTCGAAAGTGGTCAGCACGATCACCCGCAGCTCTTCGGGCGCATGCTCTTCGCGGATCCGGCGGGTGGCTTCGACGCCGTCGATGCCGGGCATCCGGATGTCCATCAAGACCAGGTCGACGGGGTGGTCCCGGAGGAAGGGGACGACCTGGAGTCCATCGGAGAGATCACCCGCGACAACCAGACCCGGGTCGAGCGCAAGCATCGTTCGGATGCCGGCCCTCATGTCGTCCTGGTCGTCGACGATCAGAATCCGGGTCATCAGACGACGGCTCCCAGGGGGCTGAACTCCGCGTGGACCCGGAATCGTCCGTCGTCGCTGTCGATCGTCAGTCGCCCGCTTGAGGACTCGACGCGCTCGCGCATCCCGACGAGCCCGAGTCCGCTGCCGGAGCCGCTGCCGGAGCCGGAGCCGCGGAGTGGATGACCGACACGATTCTCCACGGTGACGCAGATCCTGCCCTCGCGCTCGCGCACCTCCACCGTCGCCGTCCCCTCCCCATGCCGGTAGGCATTGGTCAGTGCTTCTTGAACGACCCGGTAGACCGTCACGCCGACGCTGGGCTCCACGAAACCGGCGGGGATGTCGATGGAGGGCTGGACGTCGAGGCCGATGCTCTCGAAAGAGGCGATCAGCCCTTCGAGGCCGCTCAGCGACGGAGTCGGCCGGAGCGCCTCGCCGTCGGAAGTGTCGTCGCCGACGCGGAGGAGTGCGAGGATCCGTTGCGTCTCGACGACGACGGTGCGAGCGCTGGACCTGGCCGAGACGAGGGCCTGCCGGGACGATTCGGCGTCCTCGGGCAGCCCGATTTCCGCGGCACCGAGATGCAGGCTCAGCATCGCCACTTGGTGGCCGATGACATCGTGGAGGTCTCGTGCGATGCGGAGTCGTTCTTCGGTCACTCGTCGAGTGGCTTCGATCTCGCGGGTGGCGATGGCGCTTTCGGCCCGCTCCTCCAAGATCCACCAGTGGTCCCGATGGATGCGGAGCGCGGCTCCTGTCGCACCTCCCGCTATGGCCGAGAAGAGGGCGGCGGCTCCCACGATCGCGCCGCCACGAAATCCTCCCAAGGTCATGAAGGCTCCCAGGAAGAACGCCGCCACGATGCCGGTTCCGGCCAGCGGCTGTTTTCCCCTGAGCGTGACCGAGAACAGCACCAGCACGGCCATCATCCACACCGACAGGGGGTCGTGGCCCACCGCTGTGACGGCGAAGGACGCCGCGCTCGTCACGACCAGCCCTGCCCACGGCTGCCACCATGAGAGGGCGACACCGCCACCGGCGAGAAGGACGGAGAGGGCCGTCGGCCCATCCGAGCCCCTCAGGACCACTGCCACGATCTGACCGCTGAACACCAGCGCGGCCACCGCGTAGGCGGCTCGGTGCAGCGCCTCGGGGCGGCGGACCCACAGTGGGGCCGCGGGCCCGTCCGGACTGTTCTGCGCCTTGACCATGCCCCGATTCTCGTTCACGTGTGCCGCGGCCGTGTACTTCGAACGTTGTAGACGGCGAACCTGATTCCGCCGGTGGGGACGGCAGAACTCATTCGATCGAAGCGGATGGCAGAACTACTTCGATCGAAGTACATCGCGCCTGCCGAGACCGCTGAGACTCCTCAGCGAGGCGACCGTCTCACATCATCACGATCACAACGGGACACCCGATGACTCACACCACCGTAACTCCGGCCACGACCACCACGGCGCCCTCCGGGCCCGGGCTCCGCTCGCTCTACCTGATCCGCGTCGCCTTCTCCCTGATCTGGGTGGCACTCGTCCTCGCGACCTCCGCCTCGCTCGTGTCGAGGGACAGGCCCACAGTGATCGCGGCCGTGCTGCTCGTCGTCTATCCCCTGTGGGACGTCATCGCCACGCTCCTCGAGCGGCGGATGGCCGCCACCGGCGCCACGAACCGCGTCAGTACGATCAACATGGCTCTCGGCCTCGCCACCACCGCCGGAATGGTCATCGCCGTCTTCTCCACCATCGGGACGGCCCTTCTCGTGTTCGGCGTCTGGGCCCTCCTTTCCGGAGCGATCCAGCTCGTCGTGGCGATCCGGCGCCGGCGCACCGTCGGCGCCCAGTGGCCCATGGTCATCAGCGGCGGACAGTCCGTCCTCGCCGGTGCCACCGTCGCCGCCACGTCCGCCTCGGCGACGAGCAGCCTGTCCACCGTCGCCGGATACTCGGCCTTCGGCGCCTTCTGGTTCCTCGTCTCCGTCATCGCCCTGAGCGTCCGCCGCGGCTAGCCCTTCGGCCCTCGGCCATCGCGTGGTCCTCCGCCGTCCCCGGTGTGGCCCCCGCGGCGAGTTCACCCGTGGCCACCTTGCTGTGCCGACGGCCCCAGCACAGGTGGATCAGCAGTCCGGCGGCCATCGGGCCCAGGAACCGGGCCCAGGTGATCAGCGGCAGATTGCCCACCAGCAGCAGGCACAGCAGCACCGCGACGGCGGGCACGACCGGCACCCACGGGGTGCGGACGCGTCATCACGACCGTGGCCGGCCCGCAGATCGCGCCGATGCCCACGATCCGCACCGCCCAGTCCGCGCCCGCCGCCGCGCTGGCCGCCGCCCGCGATCCGGCCGCTGCCGCGGCCGCCAGCTCGCATCTGTCCCAGACCGAGGTCTGGCTGCGGCGGTACGGCCCGCCGCCGGACGCCGGCCCGGCCCGCTGATCAGCGTCTCAGTCGTCGATGCCGCTGCGCTCGACACCCGCGACGATATGGCGCTGGAGCACGAGGAAGACCACCAGCAGCGGCACGATCGACACCGCCGCCGCCACGAACAGCTCATGGATGTTGACGGTCTGGGCGGTGGTGAACGTCGACAGCGCCACCTGCACCGTCCACGCGTCCCGGTCCTGTCCGATGACCAGCGGCCACAGGAAGGAGTTCCAGGCGCCGATGAAGACGATCGTGCCGACCGCCGCGAAGACCGGCCGGGAGTTCGGCACCACGACCCGCCAGTACGTACGCCAGTAGCCGAGCCCGTCCACCCGCGCCGCGTCCTCCAGCTCCCTCGGGAAGCCCAGGAAGTACTGGCGGAAGATGAACGCCGCGACCGCGCTGAACAGCGTCGGCACCACCAGGCCGCGCAGGGTGGACACCCAGCCGAGCGAGCTGACCAGCACAAAGCTGGGCACGAAGGTGACCGCCGCCGGGACCATCAAGGTGCCCAGGATCCAGTAGAAGACCACATTGGCGTAGGCGTACGGGATGCGGGCCAGGCCGTATCCGGCGAGCGAGGCCAGCAGCAGGGTGCCCACGGTGGTGAGTACCGCGATCAGCGAGGAGTTGAGCAGCGCGTGCGCCATCGGCACATTGGGGTCGTCGAACAACTCGCGGACGTTGGACCAGTGCAGCTCACCGGGGAAGAACGTCCACTCCGGCGAGGTGATGTCCGCCTCGCTCGACAGCCCGTTGCGCACCAGGAGGTAGAACGGGATCAGGAAGAGCAGCGCGAGCGCGAGCAGCAGCACCAGCCGCACGGCGCGCCCCACGCCGACGAGGGCGTCCCGGGCATCGCGCGTGTTGGCGGGGACGCGCGGGCGCGTGCTCGGGGGATCGCTTGGGCGAGTGCCGCCCGGGAGAGCGCTCGGGGAAGCGCTACGGGGAGTGCGCATCAGTCCTCCTTCCGGCCCAGGCCGAACCAGCGGGCCTGCACCACCGTCACCACGGCGATGATCAGCGCCAGGATCACCGCACCCGCACTGCCCAGGCCCAGGTTCTGCCCCTGGCCCAGCGCCGTGTAGTAGAGGTAGACCAGCGGCGGACGGGCGTACGGCGGGTAGCCGCGCGAGTCGGACAGCAGGTTGTAGAACTCGTCGAACGCCTGGAACGCGTTGATCACCAGCAGCAGCACCACCGCGACCGAGGTCGCCCGCAGTTGCGGAAAGGTGATGTGCCGGAACACCTGCCACCCCGGCCGTGCCCCGTCCACGGCCGCCGCCTCGTAGAGCCGAGGCGAGATGCGCTGCAGCCCGGCCAGGAACAGCACCATGTAGAACCCCGCCTGCAGCCACAGCCGTACGGTCACGATGACCAGCCAGTACCAGGGCGGATCGGTGGTCGACAGCCAGGCGATCTGATCGGCGCCGAACCAGTCCAGCACGGTGTTGGCCAGCCCGAAGCGCACCCCGTTGAAGATCGACATCTTCCAGATCAGCGCCGCCACCACATACGAGCACGCCACGGGCAGGAAGAACACCGACCGGAAGAACGCCTGCGCCCAGCGCAGCCGGTTCACCATCAGCGCGAGCGCGAGCGAGAGCACATAGGTCGCCGGGACGATGAACGCCGTGAAGACCAGGAAGGTCACCAGGCTGCCGGTGAACGCGTCGTCGCCCAGCATCGCCGTGTAGTTGTCGAAGCCGACGAAGTCCGTGGGCGAGACGGTGTTGTGCGCGTCGAAAAAGCTGAGATACACGCTCCAGGCCAGCGGGACATAGGTGAAGAGGGTCAGCCCCAGGACAAAGGGGCCGACGAATATCCAGAACCACAGATGGCGGTTCTGCGGGCCCAGCAGCTTGCGGGTCGGTGTGGTGGTCAGCGGCCCCCGCATCAGTTCTTCTTCCGCACGCGCCGCAGCTCGGCCTCGGTCTTGCGGACCACCGACCGCAGCTCGCCGTCCGGGTCGGCGCCGCCCTTGATGATCCGGCTCAGCGCGTCCTGGTACGCCGTCCTGCTCGCCGAGGTCCACAGCAGCGGCTCGGCATGGCCGTGGTCGGTGGCGTAGCGCACCGCCTCACCGGCCGCGCCCTGCCGCAGCTTGGCCGCCTTCGTGGCCAGCGAGATCCGGGCGGGGATGTGGAAGCCGTAGCGGAGCGCGAAGTCCTCCTGGTAGTCGGTCCGCTCCACCCACAGCCACTTCACATACGCCTTCGCCACCGCCTTGTGCCGGGAGCGGGCGCTGACCGCCGCCCCGTACGCGCCGACCGGCACCGCCGGCGCGCCGTGCGCTCCGTCCTGCGGGAACGGCAGCACCCCGAAGTCGTCCCCCAGCGCCTTCTTCACCTGCGGCAGCGCCCACAGCCCGGACCACTGCATGGCGGTGAGCCCCTGGGTGAACGCGGCCGGATCCGACCAGTCGGAGGGCGCCCCGAGCAGCAGCGACTTCTCGGCGTAGAGGTGACGCAGCTTGCCGAGCGTCCGGGCGGCGGCCGGGTCGTCGAAGCCGACCTTGCCGTCCTCGGTGACCAACGTGAGCCCGGCGGCGTTGAGCGGGGTGCCGCCGAGGACGCCGGGGCCGCCGTCATTGCCCAGGAAGAGCCCCTTGACGTCCCTGGTGGTGAGCTTCTTCGCCGCGTCGATCAGCGCGTCGAGGGAGCGCGGCGGCTCCACTCCGGCGTCCTCCAGCATGCTCTTGCGGTAGTAGAGCAACTGGGTGTCGATGACCTGCGGAATGGCCCAGATCTTGCCCTGATACGTCTTCGGGGCGAGTACGGCCGGGTTGAAGTCGTCCTTGGCCTCGCTGAGGAGATCGGTGAGGTCGGCCACCTGACCGCCCTGGATCTGGTCCAGCGTCGGGCCGTTGACCTCGAAGACATCCGGGCCGGACTTCGTGAGCAGCGCGGCGGCGGTCTGCTGGTCGTAGGCGCCCGGCCGCCACTGCACCTGGACGTTGGCCTGGTCGAACGCGTCGGCGTAGCGCCTGACGGCCTGTTCGGTGCCGGGCTCGCCGTACTGGTGGTACCACTGCTCGATCACGGGCTGGCCGGCGTGGTCATCGCCGTCCCGCCCGGTGTTCGACCCACAGGCGGAGGCCAGCGCCCCCGTCAGGGCCAGCCCTCCGCCCGCACCCAGCAGCCTTCGGCGGCTCATGGACATTGGCGTGCGCCCCCTCGTCTCCCGGTCTCCGTTCCCGGTCTCCGTACGACCCAACGATCAACGATGGAGGCGGATTACGACAGAGGTATTGCGAAGGGATGTCACTTTTCGGTATCGGAATGTGACGCTGAGTCGACGTGGGGTGTGGCATCGATCTCGTCGAAGATGCGCTGGGCGGTGGCGAAGGCCGAGTTGGCCGCCGGGACACCGCAGTAGATCGCCGACTGCAGCAGCACCTCGCCGATCTCCTCCCGGGTCAGCCCGTTGGCGAGCGCGGCCCGGATGTGCATGGCCAGCTCGGCGTCGTGTCCGTGGGCGATCAGCGCGGTGAGGGTGATACAGCTCCGGGTCCGCCGGTCCAGACCGTCACCGGTCCAGATCTCGCCCCATGCGTAGCGGGTGATGAAGTCCTGGAAGCGGGCGGTGAACGGGGTCGTCCGGGCCACCGCGCGATCTACATGCGCGTCCCCGAGGACGGCCCGGCGCACCGCCATCCCGGCGGCGTGGCGGGAAGCGTCGTCACCCGGCCGCGCCGGCGCTGTGCCGGAGAGGTGGGCGAGCAGCGCGGCCGTGACCGCCTCCGGGCGCTCCACCCCCGCCAGATGGGCCGCCCCGGCGATCTCCAGCAGACTCGCGCCGGGCACCGCGTCCGCGATCCGGCGGGCGTGTGCGGGCGGGGTCGCGGGGTCGTCGCGACCGGCCACGACGAGGGTGGGCGCCATGATCCTCTCCAGGTCGGCCGTCATGTCGTACGAGGCGAGAACGTCGCAGCAGGCGGCGTAGCCCGCGCGGTCCGTGGCGCGCAGATCCTCGATCAGCGCGGCGCCTGCGGGCGATTGGGCGAAGCCGTGCGAGAACCACGTGCCCGGACGGCTCGCCACCATCGCCTCCGTCCCCTCGGCCCGTACCAGCGCGGCCCGCTCACGCCAGACGGCGGGGTCCCCGAAGCGGGCCGAGGAGCAGACGACGGACAGGCAGCCGACCCGGTCGGGGTGGTGGGCGGCGAGGTGCAGCCCGACCGCGCCGCCGATCGAGATGCCCGCGTACGCGAACCGTTCCCACCCCTGTTCGTCGGCGAGGCGCAGCACGAGGGCGGCGAGCGCGTCGATGGTGGCCGAGCCGTCGGAGGGCAGCAGCGCGGCGGGGGAGCGGCCGTGGCCGGGCAGATCCCAGCGCAGGACGCGGTGCTCGCGGGCGAGCGCGGGGAGCTGGGGCTCCCAGACGGCGAGGGAAGTGCCGATGGAGGGGCCGAGGACGAGGGGTGGGGCGGTGGGAGGGCCGGTGAGGTCGTGGTGCGGACGGTCGTCGGTCACTGGGGTGCTCCGGTGGGTGGGGGTGCGTGGGCGGTTGCGGCGGGTTGTCCTTGCGGCGGGTTGTCCTCCCCCACCCCACCCCGCCCCTTCCCGTAACCAACCATGGGCTCCGCCCCCGGACTCCGGGGCTTTGCTGCCTGGGTGCGGGCCGGTGGGTGGGTTGTGCCCACCCGTTCCGCCCCGCGGAACGATTGCCCACAACCGGGTGCACATCCAGCCCCTCCGGCGTTCAAGGGCATCTTCCAGCCCCTGCGGGCGTTTGAGGGCATCTTCCGGCCCCTCCGGCGTTTGAGGGCATCTATCCAGCCCCTCCGGCGTTTGAGGAGCGGGGGGCTGGGGGCGGAGCCCCCGGAGCGGGGGCTGGGGGCGCGGTCCCCAGTTTCGGGAAGGGGCGGGGTGGGGGACTTGCCGCCCGGCTACGTTACGCATCGCGCCCCAGCGCCCGGTCGACCAGCGCCGCGGCCGCACCCACATACGTGCCCGGGTCCATCAGCTCACGCAGACGGCCCGGCGGCAGCGCACCCGCCAGCGCCTCCGCCAGCCCCCCACCCTCCGCCGCGACCCGCCGCGACGCCTCCGTCAGCAGTTCCTTCGCACGGGCGCGACCGACCACCTCCGCCAGCTCGGCCGCGATCCGCTCGCTCACGATCAGACCGCCCGTCAGCCGCAGATGATCGGCCATCCGCTCGGGAAACACCTTCAGACCGGACGTCAGCTCCACCGCGTCCCGGGCGGAGCCCCCCGCGAGCCGCAACAGCTCCCGTAGCGGCTGCCACTCGGCGTGCCAGGCACCGCCCGGCCGTTCGTCCTCCGCGGCCAGCGAGCCCAGCAGGGTCGCGGCGAGCCCCGGGGCCTGACGGGCGGCGGCGGCCATCAGCGTGGCGCGCACGGGGTTCGACTTATGCGGCATCGCGGACGATCCGCCACCCGCCCCCTCGGCCGCCTCGCCGATCTCCGTCCGCGAGAGCACCAGCACATCCGCCGCCACCTTCCCCAGCGCCCCCACGGTGAAGGCGAGCGCCGAGCCCAGGTCGGCGACGGGGGTGCGCAGGGTGTGCCACGGCAGATCGGGCTCGGCCAGCCCGGTCGCCTCGGCGAACCGTGCCAGCAGCCCGACCCCCACCCCGAAAGCCGCCAACGTGCCTGCCGCACCGCCCAGTTGAGCGGGCGGCCGCAGCGCCGCGAGCCGGTCACGGGCGTCCAGGACGAGCGCCCGCCAGCCCGCCGCCTTCAGCCCGAAGGTGGTGGGCACGGCGTGCTGGGTGAGAGTGCGGCCGGGCATCGGGGTGTCGCGATGCGCGGCGGCGAGCCGGGCCAGCTCCGCCGCCGTACGGTCCAGATCGGCCACGATCAGCGGCAGCGCACGGGCGGCCACCAGCATCATGGCCGTGTCCACGATGTCCTGGCTGGTCGCGCCCCGGTGGACATACGGCGCGGCCTCGCCGTCCGCATGGGCCACCGCCGCCGTGAGATCGGCGACCAGCGGAATGACCGGGTTGCCCCCGGAGCGGGCGCGCAGCGCCAGATCGCGTACGTCGTACAGCTCGACGCGGGCCGCGCCCGCCACCGCCTCCGCCGCCCCGGCGGGTGCCACCACCCGCGCCAGCGCGGCCTCCGCGTCCAGCATGGCCTGCACAAACGCGGTGTCGCCCGTGGCGTCCTCCACCGCCGACCCGGCCCGCACCGGGGACAGCAGCCCCACGTCGTGACCGTCCGAAGGACGTGAACTACCGGAACTCAAGAAAGACCGTCTCCCCTTCGCCCTGCAAGCGGATGTCGAAGCGATACGTCCCCGGCGGGGACCCCGCCGTCGCCACCAGCGTCTCGCGGCGCGCCGGATCCAGCGAGGCGAGCAGCGGGTCGGCGGCGTTGGCCTCGGCGTTCCCGGGGAAGTACACCCGGGTGAAGAGGTGGTGCAGCAGCCCCCGGGCGTGGACGCACACGCTGATGTACGGGGCGGCGGGCGCGGCCGGGCCGCCCGGCGGCAGCGTACGGGCCGTCCAGTGGCCGTCCGCGTCGGTGGCGATCCGGCCGAAGCCGGTGAAGTCCACGCCGTTGCGCCCGAGGAAACCGCCGGTCACCGGGTCCCGCCGCATGGACCCGCCCGCGCCGGCGAGCGAGCCGTCCGGGCCCGCCTGCCACAGCTCGATCAGCGCGTCCGGGACGGGGGCTCCCTCGCCGTCGTAGACGTAGCCGTGGAGCGTGAGGGCGCCGGGGTGGCCCGCGGGGGCCATCTCGCCGCCGTCGGGGAAGGGCAGGGCGTAGCCGTAGAAGGGGCCCACGGTGTGGGACGGGGTGGGCGCGAGCCTTTGCTCCGATGCATGCCCCTGCTCGGGCGCGAGCCCCTGTTCGGGTACGAGCCTCCCGGCCATCAGCGGCCCTCCTCGATCCACGTGGCGGACGGCCCGTCCAGCACGATGTCCCAGCGGTAGCCCAGCGACCACTCCGGCTGCGACAGCGCGTGGTCGTACGCCGCGACCAGCCGCCCCCGCGCCGCCGGGTCCGTCACCGACTGCAGGATCGGGTCGTAGACGAAGAGCGGATCGCCGGGGAAGTACATCTGGGTGACCAGGCGCTGGGTGAACGCCGAGCCGAAGACGGAGAAGTGCAGATGCGCGGGGCGCCACGCGTTCTCGTGGTTGCGCCACGGATAGGCGCCCGGCTTGATGGTGGTGAAGCGGTAGGAACCGTCGTCGTCGGTCAGCGTCCGCCCCACACCGGTGAAGTTGGGGTCGAGCGGCGCGGGGTGCTGATCGCGCAGATGGGCGTAGCGGCCCGACGCGTTGGCCTGCCACAGCTCGATGAGCTGGCCCCGGACGGGGCGGCCCCGACTGTCCAGGAGCCGTCCGGAGACGGTGATGCGCTCGCCGAGCGGTTCGCCCTGGTGCTGTGCCGTGAGGTCGTTGTCGATCGCGGTGATGTCGGTGTGGCCGAAGACGGGGGTGTGCAGCTCCACGGTCTCCGGGTCGCCGTGGACCGCGACCAGTGGCTGTTTGGGGTGGCGCAGCACACTGCTGCGGTACGGGGGGAAGTCGCGCGGTGGATGGTCGGCGGCGGGAGCCCCTTCGGCGCGCGCCGTGTCGTACGACTCCCGTATGTGCGCGAGTTCGCGGTCGATGTCGGACTGGGTGAGAGCCATGTCTGCCGTCAGCCTTACCTTTCAGCCGTTCCAGCCATTGCCGGTCTTGCCGTCCCGGATTACCTCTCCAGGACGAGGGCGAGGCCCTGTCCGACGCCGATGCACAAGGTGGCCAGGCCCGTTCCCGAGCCGCGGGCGGCGAGCTGATGGGCGACGGCCCCGGCGAGCCGGGCCCCGGAGGCGCCGAGCGGGTGGCCGATGGCGATGGCGCCGCCGCGCGGGTTGACGATCGCGGGGTCGAAGCCGGGGTCCTGGGCGGACCATTCGGCGAGGCAGCCCAGTACCTGCGCGGCGAACGCCTCGTTGAGTTCGAGCGTGGCCAGATCGGCGAAGGAGCGGCCCGCCTTGGCCAGGGCGCGGCGTACGGCCTCGACCGGTCCGAGCCCGAAGTACTGCGGCTCGATACCGGTGACGGCGGAGGCGCCGATCCGGGCCAGCGGCTCGCGCCCGGTGGCCTTCAGTCCCTCCTCGTCCACCAGCAGCAGCGCGGCTGCCCCGTCGTTGAGGGGCGAGGAGTTGCCCGCGGTGACGGTGCCGCCGGGCTTGCGGAAGGCGGGCTTGAGCTTGGCCAGGGCCTCCGGCGATGTGGTCTCGCGGATGCTTTCGTCGCGGACGAGGTCGCTGTCCGGATACGGCAGCACCTCGGCGTCGTACGCCCCGTCCTTCCACGCCCGCGCCGCCTTCTCATGGCTGCCGAACGCGAACGCGTCCTGCGCCTCGCGGGTGATGCCGTGCTTGTCGGCGATCAGTTCGGCGCCCTCGCCGAGGGCGACGGTCCACTCCGGCGGCATGTCCGGGTTGGTCATCCGCCAGCCGAGGGTCGTGGAGTACAGCTGCTGATGCCCGGTGGGGAAGGCGCGCTCGGGCTTGGGCAGTACCCAGGGGGCGCGGCTCATCGACTCCACCCCGCCGGCGAGGGCGATATGCGCGTCGCCGACCGCGATTGCGCGGGCGGCCTGCAGCACGGCCTCCAGGCCCGAGGCACAGAGCCGGTTGACGGTCGCACCGGGCACGGTGACGGGCAGCCCGGCCAGCAGCACGGCCATGCGGGCGACATCGCGGTTGTCCTCGCCCGCGCCGTTGGCGTTGCCGAAGTAGACGTCGTCGATGCGCGCCGGGTCCAGGGCGGGGGTGCGGGCGAGCAGCCCGCGCACCACATGGGCGGCCAGGTCGTCGGGGCGCACTCCGGCCAGCCCGCCGCCGTACTTGCCGACGGGGGTGCGGACGGCGTCGACGATATAGACGTCACGCAAGGTGGTCATCGGGTCTCCTTCCCGGGCTTTCCGGCGGCTGCGGGCTTTCCGGCGGCTGCGGGCTCTCCGGCGGCGGCGCCGGGCTTCCTGGCCGCTCCGGACTTTCCGGCTGCTCCGGATTCTCTGGCCGCTGCGGGCTTTCCGGCGGCCTTGAGGGCGCGCAGCGCCGCCAGCTCATGGGGGGTGGGCGGCTCGGTGGTGCCCACGGTGCCGGCGACGGTCAGCTCCCAGCCGGTGGCGGCCCGCACCCGCTCCACGGTGACGCCCGGGTGCAGCTCGGTCAGCACCAGTTCGGCGGTGGCCGGGTCGGGGCGCAGAACGCCCAGGTCGGTGATGACGGCGACGGGGCCCGCGCCCGGCATGCCGAGCTTCGTACGGTCGCCGGGGCCGCCGCCGTGGCCCATGGTGGTCACGAAGTCCAGCCGCTCCACGAAGTTGCGGGTGGAGTGGCGCAGCACCATCAGCACCTTGCGGCAGTTGGAGGCGATCTCGGGGGCGCCGCCCGCGCCGGGGAGGCGGCCCTCGGGCTTGTCCGGGCCGCGGTCCACGACGGTGGTGTTGATGTTGGCGTAGCGGTCGACCTGGGCGGCGCCGAGGAAGCCGACGTCGATCCGGCCGCCCTGGAGCCAGTAGTTGAACATCTCCGGCACCGGGACCACCGCGTCGGCCGTGTCGGCGAGCTCGCCGTCGCCGATGGACAGGGGGAGCCGGGTGGGCTTGGAGCCGATCGTGCCGGATTCGTAGATGAGGACGAGGCCGGGGTTGACGGTGGCGCGGGCGAGGTTGGCGGCGGTGCTGGGGAGCCCGATGCCGACGAAGCAGGTGGTGGCGTCGGCGAGCGCGCGGGCGGCGTTGACCTCCATCAGCTCGTCGGATGTGAAGTCCATCGTCCCTGCGGGGGTCGCGTTCATCGGGTGAGGGCTCCCTCGGTGGTGCGCACGTTCTCGTCGATCCACTTGGTGAACACCTCGCGGTCGCGGGCGATTGGATCCCATGCCTGGTAGAAGGCGTTGTCGCGGGTCGAGTACCCGGTGGCGTAGGAGGGGCGGGCACCGTCGGGGACCACGCACACCGCGTCGATCACCCAGGTCGGCAGGACGACTCCGCCCGGCCGTGGCGCCAGCTCCTCGACGATCTCCTCCACGGTCACCAGCACCCGGTTCGCCGCGAGGGCCGCCTCCTTCTGCACCCCGGTCAGCCCCCACATCTGCACATTGCCCGCGCGGTCGGCCTGCTGGGCGTGGATGACGGTGACGTCGGGGTTGAGGGCCGCGACGGCGGCCAGCTCCTCCCCGGTGAAGGGGCAGGTGACGGTGGAGACGGTGTCCGTACGGGTCGGGATGTCGCTGCCGCGATAGCCGCGCAACACGGCGAACGGCAGCTTGGAGGCACCGGCCACATAGCGGTTCGCCATGCCCGCGTGGCTGTGCTCGTCCAGCTCCAGCGGCCGCGGCCAGCCGTTCTCGACGGCGTCACGGAAGCGGTGCAGCGAGCCGACGCCGGGGTTGCCACCCCAGGAGAACACCAGCTTGCGGACGAGTCCGGCGCCGATGAGCTGGTCGTAGATGACGTCCGGAGTCATCCGGACGAGGGTCAGGTCGGTGATGCCCTGGCGGATGACCTCGTGCGCGGCGGCGTACGGGATCAGGTGGGTGAATCCCTCCATCGCGACGGTGTCCCCGTTGTGGACGAGGTCCGCCACGGCGTCCTGGAGGCTTCGGATGTCGGCCATCGTCACTCCGCGATCGGCAATGCTCAGTGTACTGACTAATGTGGTGTCGATTTCGCACGCTGCCATTGGCTGGTGCGCTCGTCAAGGGATTCTAAGGTGAATGTCGGCCTCTCGACATGGGGTCTTCCACAGGGCAGAATCACTCAGTGCACGGACTAATGAGTTCATCGAGCGAGCGGCGAGCGGCGAGCGGCGAGCGGCGAGCAGTGAGCAGTGAGCAGTGAGCAGTGGGGGCCGGGAGGCACGACATGGGCGGCGCGGTGGATCTGAACACGCACCCCGGGCATCTGGCCCGCCGCTTCCAGCAGGCGCACTCCCTGCTGTGGGGCGCGATGGTCTCCGAGGAGATCACCTCGCCGCAGTTCGCGGTGGTCAACGCGCTGATGGAGAAGCCGGAGATCGACCAGCGGACGCTGAGCGAACACGTCCACCTCGACCGCTCCACCATCGCCGACCTGGTCGCCCGGCTGGCCCGGCGCGGTCTGCTGGAGCGGGTGCGGGACCCGAACGACGGCCGCCGCAACGTCCTGCGGCTGACGGACGAGGGAGCCCGCGTCCATCGCAAGCTGGTCACGCGGACGGCCCGGATGAACCGGGTCTTCCTGTCCCCGCTGGACGAGACGGAGCGCGAGACGCTGCTGCGGCTGATCGCCCGGGTCACGGACGCGGCGGAGGAGCTGCGCGCGTAGGCGCCCTTGGGCGCCGATGGCCCGGGTACCGCTCGGGTCGTCCGCCGCCGGACCGGCCGGCGGCGTGGACCTGCCCGCCACGACCCGAGCGTCCCCGGGGAGAAGCCCGCGCCGCGCGGCGCGCACGGGTGGCGGGGGCGCCTGTGGTTTCCAAGGCCCCTATGGCCTGGTGCCGACGATGACCGTCGCGTCCAACTCGTCACACTCGGCCAGCCGCGGCTCCAGCCCGCCGTCCGCCACGATGGCCATGGCCGGAGGCGCCTGCCGGCCGCTCGCCTCGAACAGCAGTGAGCCGCCCGGGGCCAGCCATCGGCCCGCCTCGGCGGTCACCCGGCGCAGTACGTCGAGCCCGTCCGCGCCGCCGTCCAGCGCCACCCGGGCCTCATGGACCCGGGCCTCCGGGGGCAGCAGTTCGACCTCCTCGGTCGGCACATACGGGACGTTGGCGAGCAGGACATCGACGCGGCCGCGCAGCGCGGCGGGTAGCGGCTCGTAGAGATCGCCTTCGTACACCCTGCCGCCCACGGGCTCGACGTTGCGCCGCGCGCAGGCCACCGCGGCGGGGTCGATATCGGCCGCGTACAGCTCCACCTCGTCCAGGGTCGAGGCCAGCGCGGCGCCCAGCGCGCCCGAGCCGCAGCACAGATCGACCACGACGGCCCCGCGCCGGGCCAGCGCCTCGGCCTGATCGACCAGGAACTCGGTGCGTCGCCGTGGCACGAAGACCCCGGCGTCCACGGATATCCGAAGCCCCCGGAACTCCGCCCAGCCGAGCACATGCTCCAGCGGCAGCCCGGCGGCGCGCCGCTCCACCATGGCGCGGAGCCCGGCCGGGGTACGGGCCGTGGCGAGGATCAACCGCGCCTCGTCCTCGGCGAACACACACCCGGCGGCGCGGAGCCTGGAGACGACGGAGGGGAAGGTGATGAGTGAAGGTGAAGCTGATGAAGCCGACATGGGGCCTGGAAAGCCTTTCGGGAGGTCTCAGGGCGCTCCCGGCGGTCAGCTAGGCCGCGTATGTCGCGGCAACCGCACAGCCCTCAAGGGCGAGCACCCAGCCTGAACTGGCGTTGATGGGTCTCACCTCCTCGGTAGGCACTGGCGCGGCAACAGTACCCCAAAACGGGTCCGGGGGACCGGCCGCCCGCGGTGGCGGTGGCGGTGGCGGTGGCGGTGGCGGAAGAGACTTCAGCTCGCGAGCGCCTCGTACCGCACCCCGGTCAGCCGCTCGGACGCGGCCCACAGCCCACGCCCCGCCGTATCGCTGAGCGTCCACTTCGCGCGGGCCGAGCGGCCGGGGGAGCCGTGCCACAGCCCCTGGAGCGGCGGACCGAAGAAGTCGTCCTGGCGGACGTCCGGACCGGTGGCCGCGTACAGGGTGGGGAGTGCGCCCTGCTCCGGGCTCTGGGCGAAGTAGCGGTTGCCGATCTCCATGAAGCGCTGCTTCGCCCGGTGGCCCTCCATCTTCGGTGCGACGGACATGAGGTTGGTCGCGGCGTAGCCGGGGTGCGCGGCGGCCGCCACGAGGTGGGCGCCCGCCGCGCGCAGGCGGTGGGCCAGCTCATGGGTGAAGAGGAGGTTGGCGGACTTGGAGCGGGCGTAGGCGGCCCAACGGCGGTATCCGCGCTCCATGTTCAGGTCCCGCGGGTCGACGGTCCCCAGCAGGTGCACAAAGCTGGACACGGTGACCACCCGTGCCCCCGGCCCCGCCGCCAGCAGCTTGGGCAGCAGCAGTCCGGTCAGCGCGAAGTGCCCCAGGTGGTTGACGCCGAACTGCGTTTCGAAGCCATCGGCGGTTCTGCCGTGCGGAAGGGCCATCACACCCGCGTTGTTGATCAGCAGATCGAGCCGGTCGCCCTTGTGCCCGGCCGCGAAGGCCCGTACGGACGTCAGGTCGGCGAGATCGAGCGGCGCCACCTCCACCCGTGCACCCGGCGCCTGCGCCCGGATCCGCTGCGCGGCCTCGGCCCCGCGCGCCTCATTGCGGCAGGCGAGCACCACCCGCGCGCCGCGCCGTGCCAACTCCCGGGCGGTGACGAAGCCGAGCCCGCTGTTGGCGCCGGTCACGACGGCAGTGCGGCCGGTCTGATCGGGGATGTCGCTCGCGGTCCAGCCCTTCATCACGCGCTCCTTCGCGGTGCGTGTTACGCGCCGGTAGCCCCTGGTGTCCGGCGACAGCCTAAGGGCGGGCTCGCGAAGGTGCGAGCCGTGCGGAACGGCACTCGAACCACAGGTCCTTGCCGGTGGGCGTGGGAAGCGCCGCCCGGCGGTGGTAGACCCAGACGTCGAGGGAGCCGTCATCCGAACCCCCGGGCCCGCCGCTCCCGCAGCCGGCGAGCGCCGTCCCGGCCAGCAGCAGGGCCGTCGCGAGGGTGGACGCGAAGGGTGGAGCCACGCAGGGTGGGCCGTGACCTTGCCCTTGACCTTGACCTTCAGCTTGACCGAGGTATGCGCAGCCTGTGTCTTCCGGAAGTATCCCGATAATTCTTGGAAGCGGTTGCGTGGAAGGTATGGGGGTGCTGATGCGGTGTCAAGGGTTCTGGCGGCGGGTGGGGTCATTCCCCACCCCGCCCCTTCCCGAAGAGGGTCAAGCCCCTCGCCCCGTCGAGGCCGCACGGCCCGCCCGGCCGGTGGCTGAGCTCCCGAACGCCCTTCGGGCGTGTCCTCAATCGTCGGACGGGCTGGAAAATCCAGCCCGTCAGGGGGCACCTCCCAGCGGTAGCTGGGGGAGATTGAGGGCCGGTCCGGGGCGGAGCCCCGGCGGGGGTTGGGGGCCAGCCCTCGGTTCGGGAAGGGGCGAGGTGGGGGATCAGCCCGTGGCAGGCGGGGCCGTGCTGGAGCGGACAACCAACTGCGTGGCCAGCTCCACCCTCGGCGACTCGATCTCCTCCCCCCGTGCCTGCCGCAACACCGTACGGGCGGCCAACTTCCCCATGTCCGAAAGCGGTTGACGCACCGTCGTCAACGGCGGCGCCGACCACCGCACCTCGGGCAAGTCGTCGAAGCCGACAATGCTCACATCCTCCGGAACCCGCAGCCCCCGGCGCCGCAGAGCCTCGATCGCGCCCAGAGCCATCTGGTCGCTGGAGGCGAACACGGCGGTGGGCGGGGCATCGGCGTCCATGAGCTGAACGCAGCCGTGGAAACCGGACTCGTGGTAGAAGTCGCCCTGCACCACCAGCGCCGGATCGAACGGCACGCCCGCCGCCTCCAGCGCCGCACGGTGGCCGTCCAGCCGGGCACGGCTGCACAGCAGCCGCGGCGGACCGGCGATCAGGCCGATCCGGCGGTGGCCGAGGCTCAGCAGATGTTCGGTGGCGGCCATGCCGCCCGCCCAGTTGGTCGCCCCCACGGTGGGCGCGTCCAGCGCCGGGGAGCCGGCCGGGTCGACGACCACGATCGGCACGTTCAGCCGCCGCAGCTCCTCGTGGACCACCGGCTCCAGCACGGACGTCACCAGGATCACCCCGTCCGAGGCGCGGGCTCGCAGGTTCTTCAGCCACTGTCGGGCCGAGCCCGCGCGACCGTGGATCGCCGAGACCACCGTGCCCACCCCGTCCTGGTGGGCGACCTCCTCCACGCCGCGGATGATCTCCACCGCCCAGGGGCTGTCCAGGTCGTTGAAGACCAGGTCCACCAGGGCGGCGTGGTCGCCGGGCACGCGCTGGCGGCGGCGGTAGCCGTGGACCCGCAGCAGGTCCTCGACCCGGGCCCGGGTCGCGGGCGCGACATCCGAACGGCCGTTGACCACCCGGGAGACCGTGGGCACCGACACCCCGGCCTCCCGTGCGATGGCCGTGATCGTCACCTTGGGCCGGGCGCCGCCCTTGGTGCCCCTGCTCTCCGTAGACATTCCGCCTCCTTGGCTGACGGGAGCCACCCCCGCCTCTCATTTTCCGGGGCGCACCCTCGGAACCTTGCAGAAGTCTTCCGGAAAACCGGACCGGGCGTGAAGAGACGAGAGAGAAACGTCCCCATAAGTTCCTGAGCTTACGCAGCGCCACGCGGTCGGCCGGCTGAGGGCAGCCCATGCCTGGTCGTTGACCTGCTGCACCGGCCGTGCACCCTCGGCTGCCTGGCCGTTGGTCCCGCGCGGTCGGCTGGGTGCCGGGTCCGCGTGGTCGTTGGCGCCGCTCGGCCGGTTGGGCGCCGTGGTCCGCTTGGCCGTTGGCCCTGCGCGACCGGCTGAGCGCCGCTCTCCGCCTGAGCAGTGATCACGCACCACTTGGCCGGTGACCCCGCTCCAGCGGCTATGCACCGCGCCGCCCAAACTTTCCTCTCCCCGGGTGTAAGAAAGCGCGGCCCTCGACCACTGCATGGTGAGAGAGCCGAGATGAGGAGACGGCGTGACCGACGCCCAACGCTTTCGGGACCTTTACGAGGAGTGCCACCCCCGTGTGCTGGCCTACACGGCCAGCCTGGTGGGTCGGCAGGTCGGTGAGGACATCACCAGCGAGACCTTCACGGTCGCCTGGCGGCGGATGCGGGACATCCCCACACCGCCGCTGCCGTGGCTGCTCGGCGTGGCCCGCAATCTGACCCGCGAGCTGCGGCGCCGCGACGGCAGGCAGTACGACCTGGCCGCCCAGGAGGCCCAGCGCATCATCACCTCCGGCGCCCAGGTCGAGGACGTGGCCGCGGGGGTGACCGAGCGTGCGGTGGCGCTGCAGGCGCTGGCGGGGCTGTCCGCCGCTGACCGCGAGCTGCTGACGCTGGTCGCCTGGCACGGGCTCGGCCCGAGACAGGCCGCGCGTGTCCTCGGCTGTTCCAGCGCCACGTTCGCGGTGCGGCTGCACCGGGCCAGACGGCGGCTGGAGCGGGCCGTGGACGCGCTCGGCCCCTCCCCTGAACCCGATCCCGGCCCCGGCCCCTCCCCTGAACCCGATCCCGGCCCCGCCCCGGCCCTCGATCCCGGCCCCGGCCCCGCCCCGGCCCTCGATCCCGGCCCCGGCCCCGCCCCGGCCCTCGATCCCGGCCCCGGCCCCGCCCCGGCCCTCGATCCCGGCCCCGGCCCCGCCCCCGACCTTGACCCTCGCCCTCGCGCCCCGCGCGCGAACGTGACAGTGAAGGAGACCTGAGATGGCACGCAAGCGGCACGATGTGATGAAGACCCTGGCGGACGCGCGGCCCCCGGAGTTCGATCCGGACCACCTGGCCGGTTCCGCACGCGCCCGCCGCGACCTGGAGACCATCCTGGCCGGCCGGGCCGAGGCGCCGCAGCTCCGCCGGTCCCCGCGGATGTTCACCTGGCGCTGGGCGCTGCCCGTCGCGGCGACGGCGGCGGCCGCCGGGGTGCTCGTCGCCACCCTCCCCCAGGGCGGCTCGGGCGCCGAGGGCTCCCGGACGTCCGCCGGCCCCGGCTCCACGGCGGACGGCGCCCGGCACATCCCCGCCAACGGCCGTCTGGCGCTGCGACACGTCGCCGACCGGCTGGACCGGACGGCGGCGGACGAGGGCACCTACTGGCAGGTGGCCACGCGGTCGGGCTGGATCGGCGTCGTCGACGCGTCCGGGGAGACCTTCGCGGTGTCCTCCTCCGAGAAACAGCAGCGGTCCTTCGGGGTACGGCCCGGCACGGAAAGCCTCAACGTCATGGGGCTCGAGGCCACCACCAAGCCCCGCAGCGAGCGCGATGCGGCGCGCTGGCGGGCCGTCGGCTCGCCGAAGGACCTGACGCTCGCCGACACCGGACAGGGCGGCAGGCTCGGTCTGCGGATCGAGACCGGGGCCGGGAAGCGGCCGACGGTGGACCGCATCAACTCGGGCGACCGGATCGCCGCCCTCGGCGCGCGCAATGTCACCTACGAGGACCTGCGGAAACTCCCGGGCGACAGCGCGAAGTTGCAGGAGGTGCTGGCGGACCTGTACCGGGAGGACGGCGGGAGCGAGGTCCGCGGCCGCACCGAGTGGATGTGGCGGCAGGCGGCCGGGCTGATCGGCTTGCCGGTCAAGGCCGAGGTACGGGCCGCCGCGTACCGCGTCATCGCGGGGCTGCCGGGCATTCGCGCGCTCGGCGAGGTGACCGATCCGCTGGGCCGCGAGGGCGTCGGCTTCGCCCTGCCCGCGTCCGACCGGCCCGGCTACGGGACCGGACGGTCCGAGCTGATCGTGGACCCGTCGACCGGGGCCCTGCTGTCCGAGCAGGAGGTGCTGACCGAGCCGGACGCGAAGGCCGCCGAGGCGGGGCTCACCTCGGGCACGGTGGTCAACTACACCGCCACCGTCAGGTCGGAGTGGACCGACCGGCAGCTGAAGATCCCGGAAGCCCCGGAAACGTCGGAATGACCGGCCGGGGCGGGCTGTAAGAACGGCCGGGCGGCGGCCATTTCCTTCTGAGAGCCCCACCCGAGCAGAAGGAAGGTCATGGACAGAACCACAGGACGGCCCGGAACCCGCCGGATATGGCTGCGCAACGCGGTCACGGTGTGCGCGGTCGCACTCGGCACCTTCGGCACCTTCGGCACCCTCGCCGCCCCGGCGAATGCCGCCCCCGCGAATGCCGCCCTCGCGAATGGCGCGAACGCCGCGACCGGCGGCACGTCCGGCCCGGCGGCCCGCGCCGCCACCCCGTGGACGCTGCGGACGCCGCTGAGCGAGACCGTCTCCACGGAGTTCTGGGACGTCGCCGCGACCGGTGCCAAGGACGCCTGGGCGGTGGGCCGGAAGACCGACGGCGCCGACGGGCCCACCCCCGCGATCAAGCACTGGAACGGCACCACCTGGACGGACGTGCCCGCGGCCGGGACCGGAGACGAGCCCGGGCAGCTCGAGAAGGTCAGCGCCGCCGCACCCGACGACGTCTGGGTCGCCGGCGTCCGGCTCGGCGACACCACCTCACCGGTCGTGGTGCGGCACTGGGACGGCGAGAAGTGGGCCGACACCGCCCACGCCACGCCCCAGGAGGGCTGGATGAGCTTTGTCGGCGACATCGCCGCGTTCGGCGAGAAGTCGGCCTGGCTGACGAGCTTCGACTGGGACCGGGACAGCGGCGCTTCCACGTCCCGCCTGGAGCGCTGGACCGGCTCCGGGTGGCAGGAGGTGTCACTCCCCGCCGCCCCCGGTGGCGGGGAGGTGCGGCCGTGGGACATCACCGGCACCGACCCCGACGATGTGTGGGTCACCGCCGAGGCCGTGACCGGCGATGTGTCCGACCCGCTGCTCTACCACTGGAACGGCCGCGGCTGGACGGTCCGCGAGGTGCCGACCCCGGCCGAGCACCCGACCGGCTGGGTCGCCAACCACGCCGTGGCCACCGGCCACGGTTCGGTCTACGTGGTCGGCAAGACCAACGACGCGGAGGTGCCCGAGGGCACCATGGCCACCCAGTGGACCGGCAGCCGCTGGCAGTCGCTGCCCGCGCTGCCGGTCGACGAGGCCAACGCCGCCGGTGCGGACGGCGCCGGGAAGCTGTGGATCGCCGGTTGGTCCGCCGGCGGCCGTCACTCCGTGCTGTCCCGCTGGACCGGCACGGGATGGGCGACCGAGGAGCTGCCCGCCGACGTCACCGAGCACAGCGAGATGTCCACGGTGTCCGGCATCGCCGCGGTCCCCGGGACGAACGGGGTGTTCGCCGCGGGGACGGCGGGCTGCCAGAGCGACCCTGTGATGTGCGGGGTGGTGGTCTCACGCGACGTGGGCTGACCCTCCGCGCGGGGCGTGCGGCCCTTCGCGGGGCGTGCACTGCTCGCCTCGCGGGACGCACGCTGGCCCCTCACGGGACGTGCGGAGACCGCTCACGGGACGTGTGCCGCCCCCTCAGGCGACGCGCGCCACCGCGTCCCCCGTGCGTGTGACATACGCCTGGACGGCGACCGTCTCGTCGTCCAGGCACCGCCCCGTCTCCAGGTCGAAGCGCTGCTTCAGCAGCGGGGAGGCGACGAACGGCCGCCCGCCCGCCGAGCCCAGCAATCCCCGGGAGAGGACGTACGCCCCCGTGAACGGGTCGCGGTTGGCGATCGCGTACGTGCGTCCCGACCGGTCCAGGAAGATCGCCGCCTGGTTGCCGTCCGGCAGCAGGGCGGCCACTCCGCGCCCGGGGGTGAGGTCGGTCAGCTCGCAGACCGCGAACCACCGCTGTTCGATGAGGAGTTCCACGCGGACGGCGGTCCGCTCGGGTGCCATGGTCATCGGCTGGCGGTCCCTTCGAGAGTACGGACGGGGAGGGTGGGGCCGGACAGGATGGTCAGGTCCGGCTTGACCTGGTCGCGCTCGGGCACGAACTTCACCGTCGGGTCCGGCGCGTCAGGTGCGTTGACGAAGGAGACGAAGCGCCGCAGCCGTTCCGGATCGCCCAGGGTCTCGGCCCACTCGTCGCGGTAGCCGGTCACATGGTCGGCCATCATCGCCTCCAGCTCGGCGCAGAGCCCCAGCGAGTCGTCGACCACCACATCGCGCACATGGTCCAGGCCGCCCTCGATCCGCTCCAGCCAGGCCGAGGTGCGCTCCAGACGGTCCGCGGTGCGGATGTAGAACATCAGGAACCGGTCGATGAGCCGGATCAGCTCCTCGTCGTCCAGGTCCTGGGCGAGCAGATCGGCGTGGCGCGGATCTGCTCCGCCGTTGCCGCCCACGTACAGGTTCCAGCCGGTGGAGGTGGCGATCACGCCGAAGTCCTTGCCGCGTGCCTCCGCGCATTCGCGGGCACACCCGGAAACGGCCGACTTGAGCTTGTGCGGTGAGCGCAGCCCCCGGTAGCGCAGCTCCAGGTCGATGGCCATCCGGACCGAGTCCTGCACGCCGTAGCGGCACCAGGTCTGCCCCACACACGACTTCACGGTGCGCAGCGCCTTGCCGTACGCGTGGCCCGACTCGAATCCGGCGTCCACCAGCCGCGCCCAGATCAGGGGGAGCTGGTCCACCCGGGCGCCGAAGAGGTCGATCCGCTGACCGCCGGTGATCTTCGTATAGAGCCCGAAGTCCCGGGCCACCTCGCCGATCACGATCAGCTTCTCCGGGGTGATCTCCCCGCCGGGGATCCGGGGCACGATCGAATACGACCCGTTGCGCTGCAGATTGGCCAGGAAGTGGTCGTTGGTGTCCTGCAGCGCGGCCTGCTCGCCGTCCAGGACGTAGCCGCTCGCGCCCAGGGTCGGGGCCAGTGAGGCGATGATCGAGCCGACGGCGGGCTTGCACACCTCACAGCCGTCGCCCTGCCGGGCCTCGGCCCTGCCGTGGCTGTCCAGTAGCTGGGCGTAGGTGGTGATGCGCAGGGTGCGGACGATCTCGTACAGCTCGGCGCGGGTGTACGCGAAGCAGCCGCACAGCCCCTTGTCGACGCTGACGCCGCTCGCCTCCAGCTCGTCGTTGACGAGTGAGGTGAGCGCCTTGACGCAACTGCCGCAGCCCGTGCCCGCCTTGGTGCACTTCTTCACCTCCGGGACGGTGGTGCAGTGGTGGTCGGTGACGGCCGCACGGATCGCGCCCTTGGTGACGTTGTGGCAGTTGCAGACGACCGCCTCGTCCGGCAGCGCCGATGGCCCGAGGGCGACGGGCGCGCCCAGCCCTGCCGGGAGCACGAGCTGTTCGGGGGCGACGGGCGGCACCGAGCCGGTGAGCGGGCGCAGCATGCCGTACGCGTCGGCGTCGCCGACCAGCACCCCACCGAGGAGGGCGCCGTCGGCGCCGACCACCAGCTTCTTGTAGACGCCTGTGCGGGAGTCGGAGTAGACGACGTCCAGGCAGCCGTCGGCGGTGCCGTGGGCATCGCCGAAGCTGGCGACGTCGACGCCGAGGAGCTTGAGCTTGGTGGAGGTGTCGGCACCGCTGAAGCGCTTGGTGGCTTGGGCCGTGGCTTGGGCGGTGGCTTGCGCGGTGATGGTGCCGGCCGCGACCTCGGCCATCTCATAGCCGGGCGCGACCAGCCCGTACACCCGGCCGTCGGCGGCCAGCGCGCATTCGCCGATCGCGTACACCGCCGGATCGCTGGTGCGGCACCGCTCGTCCACCACGATCCCGCCGCGCTCGCCGACCTCCAGACCGCAGTCCCGGGCCAGCTGGTCGCGGGGGCGTACGCCCGCCGAGAAGATGACGAGATCGGTGTCGATGGACGAGCCGTCGGACAGCGCCATGGAGGTGACCGCGCCGTTGTCGTCCGCCGTGATCTCCTTGCCGCCGACGCCGGTGTGCACGATCAGGCCCATGTCCTCGACCGTGCGGCGCAGGGCCGCGCCACCGCCCTCGTCCACCTGGATGGCCATCAGCCGCGGGTTGAACTCCACGATGTGCGTGGTCAGGCCGAGCCCCTTGAGCGCCCCCGCCGCCTCCAGGCCCAGCAGCCCCCCGCCCACGACGACGCCGGTGGCGCGGTGTTCTGCGTACTCCTCGATCGCGAGCAGATCCTCGACGGTGCGGTAGACGAAGCAGCCGTCACTGTCCTTGCCGGGCACGGGCGGGACGAACGGATACGAGCCGGTGGCCAGCACGAGCGTGTTGTATGCGACGGTCAGCCCGGAGCGGGCGGTCACGGTGCGGGCGGCGCGGTCGATGGACTCGGCCGGATCGCCGAGATGCAGCTCGATGCCGTGCCGGGCCATGAAGCCGTCCTCGACGAGGGAGAGTTCGTCGGGAGTGCGGCCGGAGAAGTACGAGGTCAACTGGACGCGGTCGTAGGCGGGCCGGGGCTCCTCGCAGAACACGACGATGCGGGCGGCGGTCTCGGTGACGTTCCGCTCGACGAGCGCTTCGAGAAACCGCTGGCCGACCATGCCGTGGCCGACCAACACGAGGGTGGGGGCGGCGGCGGGCTCGGGCTTCGGCGCGCTCGCCATCGTCGTCGTCATCGGTGCACTCGTGGTGATCGGTGCGCTCATCGTCAGGAGCCTCCATCGTTGGTCAGCAGGTGGAGCAGGGGGGTGGCCGGGAGCGGCTCGTCGCCCTCCCAGGCACGGGCGAGCGCGCCGACGGTGCCGAGATCGCCGAGAAGGATGCCGCCGAGGAGACGGTCGCCGCGGACCACGACTTTGCGGTACGTGTTGCGGGTGGCGTCGGTGAGGTGGATGACGTCGTCGCCGGGGGCGGGGGTGGGGTTGCCGAAGGCAGCGAGGTCGAGGGGGCCGGACGTCGAAGTGAGCGTCAGGCGGGTGAGGGCACGGGTGCCCGTGTAGCGAAAATCCAGCCCCTCCGGCGATTGGGGAGCGGGGTCCGGGGCGGAGCCCCGGTGGGACTCCAGGGGGCCGTGCCCCCTGGGTTCGGGGAGGGGCGGGGCGGGGGAGAGCAGGCGCGCCAGCACGTCCGCCTGTTCCTGCGCCGCGCTCGCCAAGCCGTACACGACGCCGTCGTGTTCCGCGCAGTCGCCGATCGCGAAGACTCGCGGGTCACGCGTCCGCAGCTCGTCGTCGACGACGATGCCGCGTGCCACCTCCAGCCCCGCCGCCCGCGCCAGCCCGACCCGTGGCCGGACTCCGCACGCGAGCACGACCAGATCGGCCTCCAGGGCGTATCCGTCGGCCAGTTCGACGGCGTGGACTGCCCGCGCTGCCCGCCCGTCGGTGCGCAGGCCCCGGGCCCGGCACTCGGTGTGGACCTCCACGCCCAGCGCCGCCATATGCCGTCGCAGCAGCCGTGACGCGCCCGGGTCCAGCTGGCGTTCCATCAGGTGTTCGCCCTGGTGGGCCAGGACCACCTGGGCACCGCGCTGGCCCAGCGCACGGGCGGCGGAGACGCCGAGGAGTCCGCCGCCGATGACGACGGCCCGTGTCCCGGGCCGTACGGCCGCGCCGAGGGCCAAACAGTCGTCCATGGTGCGGAAGGCGTGGACGCCATCCGGGAGGGCACGGAGGTCGTCGCGGCCCTCCGGCTCGAACAGGCCGCGCAGCGGTGGCAGCACCGGGTTGGAGCCGGTGGCCAGCACCAGCGCGTCGTACGGCACGCGACGGCCGTCGTCGCACAGCACCTCCGCCGTGGGGCGGTCGACGCGGACCACCCGCACCCCGCTGAGCCGCCGCACCCCGGCCCCGGTCCCGGCGGCGGGGGCGGGGAGGGCGATGACCTCCGGGGCGTACCGCCCGGCGAGGACCTCGGCGAGCAGCACCCGGTTGTACGCGAGGTGCGGCTCCTCGCCGATGACCGTGACGTCGAGGGTGGCCTCGCCCGCGCTTACGACGAGCTGCCGCGCCAGCCTCGTGCCCGCCATCCCGCCGCCGACGATCACCACCCGCCGCTGCGGGCTTCCCGGCTCCCTGTTCGACTCCATGCCAGGAAGCGTGCGGGGTGCCTGTTACCCCACCGCATCCCCGCCGTTTCCCGGAGGCAACGCTGCCCTCAGCGCACCGGCTCAGGCGCTGTGAGCCGCCCCGAGCCGGATGGGGAGCCGCTGCGGGCTGTTGCCGACGAAGCTGGGGTGCGGGACCAGCTCCTCGTCCGGGACGGCCAGATCGAGGTCGGGGAAGCGGGTGAAGAGGGCCTCGAGGGCGATCATGGCCTCCATCCGGGCCAGCGGGGCGCCCAGGCAGAAGTGGGCGCCGTGGCCGAAGGACAGATGGCGGGCGCCCCGGGTGACGTCGAAGCGGCCGGCGTCCGGGCCGTACGCCCGCTCGTCGCGCCCGGCGGCGGTGTACGAGACGAGCACCGGCGCGCCCTTGGGGATGACCGTGTCCCCGACCGGAAGGTCCCTGGTGGGGTAGCGGAACGGGAAGTAGCTCACCGGGCCGTCGTACCGCAGCGTCTCCTCGACCACATCGCCCCAGGTCGCGGCACCGGAGCGAACAAGGTCCAACTGGTCGCGGTGGTTGCACAGCGCCCGCACCGCGTTGGTGATCAGGTTGAGCGTGGTCTCGTGCCCGGCGATGATCGTCAGCATCAGGGTGCCGATCAGCTCCTCCTCGGCGAGCCGGTCCCCGTCCTCCTCACGGGCCGCTATCAGCGCGCTGGTCAGATCGTCCCCGGGATCCTTCGCCCGGGCCGCCGCCACCTGGCCGAGGATCGCGACCATCTCACGGTTGGCGTCCGGGACCCGTTCCGGGGCGGTGTGGGTGGAGACGATCTCGTTGGACAGCTCGTGCAGCCGGTCCTGGTGCTGGTCGTCGACGCCCAGGAGCCGGCAGATCACGCTCATCGGCAGCGGCAGCGCGAAGTGACGGCGCAGGTCGGCCACCCCGTCCGGATCGGCGGCGACGGCCCCGGCCAGCCGGTCCAGCAGCGTGCCGGTCAGCTCATGGACCACCGGGCGCAGCGCCTCCACCCGGCGCGGGGTGAACGCCCGGGTCACCAGGGACCGCAGCCGCTTGTGGTCCTCGCCGTCCGCGGTGATCATGCCCCGGACGGTGGCGAAGGTCCGCATCGGCCAGCCGGGCGGGAGCTCGTCCCGCTGCAGGGCGGCGAAGTGGCAGGCGTTCTTGGCCACGTCGGGGTGGGTGACGAAGTCCTTCAGCTCCTCGTGCCGGGTGATGGCGTACCCCGGTACGTCACCGGGCAGCAGGACCGGGACCGCGGCCCCGCGGGCGCGCAGCTCTTCGTTGACCGCGTGCTGGCGTGCCCCGGTGGGGTCCAGGCGGTGCGGTGCGAGGTCGGCGTGCGACACGGGGCATCGGCCATCGGTCATCTGCGGTCTCCTGCGGGGGAGTCGGGGGCCGGGGAGGCGGGGGCCGGAGCCGGGGAATCGGAGGGCCGGGCCGGGGAGCCGGAGGTCTGGGACGGGGAATCGGAGGGCCGGGCCGGGGAATCGGAGGCCGGAGACGGCGAGTCGGCGGCGAGCTGCGGCGCCGAGAACCGCACCGGCAGCTTGGCCAGCCCCTTGGACCACGGCGAGGTGATCCACGGAAGCTGCTCCTCCGGCACCGCGATCTCCATATCCGGCAGCCGGTGGCGCAGGGTGTCCACGGCGGTACGGGTGATCAGCCGGGCCGGGTCCCGCGCCGGGCAGGTGTGCGGGCCCGCGCCGAAGGCGAGGTAGGAGCGGTTGCCGACCACCGGCCGTCCGTCCTCGGGCAGCACCTCCGGATCGGCGTTGGCGCCGGCGAGGCCCAGGATGAGCATGTCCCCGGCGCGGATGTCCTGGCCGCCGAAGCGCAGATCGCGGGTGGCGTAGCGGCCGGGGAAGTTCTGGGTGGGCGGCTGGCGCCACAGCACCAGGTCCAGGGCGTCGTCGACGGTGAGATGGCCGTGGGTGAGCGAGGAGCGGAACGCGGGGTCGGTGAGCAGGATCTGGATTGTGGAGGCGATCCAGTTCACGGTGGTGTTGTTCCCCGCGACGATGATCACCACGAGGTTGTGCAGCACCTCATCGTCGCTGAGCCCGGCGGGGTGCTCCAGCAGCCAGGACGTCAGATCCGCGCCCGGCCGCCGCTTCTTCCCGGCGATCAGCTCCAGCAGGATCTGGCCCATCCGCCTGTTGGCGCCGGTGGCGGCCACGGTCGGGGCGACGATCGTGGTGAGCGTCTCGACCAGCCGCGCCCCGTTCTCCTCGTCGAGCCCCAGCAGTTCGGTGACGACCTGCAGCGGCAGGAGACGCGCGTAGCTCTCCACCAGATCCGCCGCGTGCCGGTCGGCGAACCCGGCGACCAGCCGCTCCGCGGTGGCCCGCACCGTACGGATCAGCTCATGGCCGTTGACCCGCCCCAGCGCGTCGGCCACCGCCGAGCGCATCCGGCGGTGCGCCGCGCCGTCGGCGAACAGCAGCGCCGGGCGCCAGCCCACGAGCGGCATCAGCGGGGAGTCGGCGGCCACCCGGCCCTCGCGCAGCGGGCTCCAGCGGCGCGGGTCATGGGAGAAGTACTGCTCGTCGCGGGTGAGATGGAGCAGCTCGCGGTGGCCGATGACCAGCCATGCCTCGACCCGGGGCGCGATCTCCACCGGGACCACCGGACCGTGGTCGCGCCGCATCCGCTCGTACAGGTCGGTCAGCGGACCGTCGAGCGCGGTTCCGTACAGCGGCACCCGGGTGGGGGCCGGGGCGGTCATGACGCCTCCGTGAGTGTCTCGATCAGATGCGAGACGAGCGAGATCAGCGCCTTGACCGAGGACTGGTGCTCCCGGGCGTCACAGATCACCAGCGGGGTGTGCGGGAGCAGATCGAGCGCGGAGCGCAGATCGTCCTCGCTGTGCGGCTTGCTGTCCGGGAAGGCGTTGACCGCGACGGAGAACGGCACATCCAGGTCCTCCAGATGCCCGATGGCGTCGAAGGACGCCTCCAGATCGCGGGTGTCGACCAGCGCGAGCGCGCCCAGCGCGCCGCGCGCCAGGTCCTTCCAGGCCGGGAGGAACCGCTGCTGGCCGGGGGTGCCGAAGAGATACAGCACCAGCTCGCCGCCCAGGGTGATCCGCCCGAAGTCCAGCGCGACGGTGGTCGTGGTCTTCGACGGCCGCACCTTGGTGTCGAGCCGGGCCCCGGCCTGGCTCATCGTCGCCTCGGTGGAGAGCGGCTTGATCTCCGACACCGTGCCGATCAGCGTGGTCTTGCCGACGCCCATCGGGCCGACCACCAGGATCTTGGCGGCCCCGGCCACGCTGGACTGCACGTACATGACGGGGGTGTCGTCCATGTCGTCCATGTCGTCCGTATCGCCCGTCTCGCCTGTCTCGTTGGTGTGGTCTGTGCGGGTCGTGCGGTCCGCGTCGCCCTGGCGGGCCGTGGGGTTCGTCTGCGTTGTGCCGTCCGTACCGGCCATCGAGATCTCAGAGCTTGCTCTCAAGCCCATCGAGCACCTTCCTCAGCAAGTCCAAATCGGCACGTTTTCGCTTGACCACCCGGATCGGCGGACGCGCCACGATGTGCCCCCAGTCGATGAGGTCCGCGAGCAGCACCTGCACCACGGCCGGCGGCTGACCGAGATGGGCGGCGACCTCCGCCACCGACAGCAGCCCCTGGCAGTGGTCGGCGATCCGCCGGTACTCGGGCTGCAGATGCGGCGGCAGCGCGCTCCCGGACGCCATGACGAGCGTTTCCAGCGGCAGAGCATCCCGTGAGGAACCGGCGCGCCCCCGTGTGATCACATAGGGGCGCACCGCGGCCGTCGTGCGTTCCTCGCCGGGCGAGCTCATGACGCCGGGCGGCCCATCGGGTCCCGCGGCTGACTGCTCAGATGGGCACCGATCTTCGCGACCAGTAATTGCATCTGCTGGGCCACCAGGCCGACATCCGTCTCGGCGCCGGTGGCCACCCCCAGCGAGGCGCCCTGACCGGCCGAGGTGAACAGCACGAACCCGCTATCGGATTCGATCATCAGTTGCCGCACCCCCGCCTCGTCGCCGAACAGCAGCGACACGGTGGACTGGCTGGTCACCGTCAGCGCGGCGCAGGCGGCGGCCAGCGACTCGGCCTCGTCCACACCGAGCCGGGACACCTCGCCGGACAACCCCTCGGCGGAGTCGTGGCCCATGCGCAGACCGTCCTCCGAGACGACGACGGCATGCCGCACCCCGGGGATCCCCGTCAGCGGACGCAGCATCCATCCAACATCGGGCAACTTGGATATGGTTCCGGCCACTACCGGCCTCCTTCTCGGTCTCGGTCTTCTCGGTCCGGACTCTTCTCCTCCGTCAGCGGTACGGCCGCGTCCTCCGCCTCCACCCGCCCGCGGCGGGTGCCGGAGACGACGCTGGTGATGGAGGCGCGGGCGGCCTCCGGCGTCCAGGAGGCGCCGGTGTGCGGGGTGGGCGCGGCGCGGGCCGGGGCGCCGGAGGCGGTGGCCATATCGGCCGTGTCGGCCGGGGCGGTACCGGAGGCCGGGCGGCGGCGGTTGCGGCGCCGGGGCAGCCCGGTGCCGAGCGGGGCGGGGGCGTCGGGGGAGTCGGGGGCCTCGGGGGCGTCATCAGCGGACAGGCCGTTGAGCGAGCCGCCCCCGGCCGGGTCCGCGGCGGCCGGGCCGAGGCCGGTGCCGCCCGCGTCGTGGCTCACCGTGCCGACGGTCACGGGCTCCACGACCACCGGCCTTTGGTCCGCGGCCCGGACGGCGCTCGTCGGCTCGGTCAGCAGCCGGTGCGGTACGAAGACCACCACCCGCGTCCCGCCGTAGGCCGACGCCGTCGACAGCTCCACCCCGAAGCCCAGCTCCCGCGACCAGCGCCCGACACAGGCGAGCCCCAGCCGCGGCACGGCGCCCAGCTGGGCCAGGTCCAGACCGTCCCGCAGCTGGCCCACGGCCTTTTCCAGCACGTCCGGCGGCATGCCGAGCCCCGCGTCGTCGATCTCGATGACGGCGCCCGCCGCGACCTCCCGGACGGCGACCGCGACCTGGGTGCGGGAGGGGGAGAAGACCGTGGCGTTCTCCAGGAGTTCGGCCACCGCGTGCATCAGACCCTCCACGGCGGGTGCCACCGCGTAGAGGGTCTGCCCGCCGTGGACGTCCACCCGGCCGAACTCCACGATGCGCGACTGCGCGCCGCGCACACAGTCGAAGAGCGACACCGGCCGGGTCTCCCGCCGCGCGGGCCAGATCCCGCACATCACCAGCAGAGTCTGGGCCTTACGGGTCATCTGGGCGGCCGCGTGGTCCGCCTTCATCACCTCGCCCATCAGCCGCGCGTCCTCGACATGCTGCTCAAGACCGTCGAGGACCTGCTGCTGCACCATCGACATGGCGTGCATATTGCGGGCCACGGACTCGAACGACGCCTGGACGGAGTCGCGCAGCCTCCGCTCCCGGCGCGCCGCCTCGTCCAGGTCGCTCTGTACGGCGGCCAGCCGCGCGACCTCTTCGCCGCGCTCGGCCGCCAGCGCGCGCTCGCGCGCGGCATTGGCTCGTTCCCGTTCGGAAACGGCTCGTTCTCGCTCGGTCGCCGCACGCGCGTCAGCCAGCGCGCGACGGAGTCTGACCACCCAGGTGAGGCACAGCGACAGCACCAGTACCAGCACCGCGGACGCGGCCACGACGACGGCCTCCGTCCCCGACAGCACCTTTGACACCTCCATCTGGGACACGGCCAGGAAAGGGCAGATACTACTGACCAACTGATCAGTCTGGTCCGGTAGTTGCCAAACTCTCACGAGGGAGACGCCGCGTCCGCACCGGGGTCAGGGGTGGGCGAGGTCCGTCCGCGGCAGACACAACAGCAGGCGAGCCCCGCCCCGCGGGCTGGTGAGCACCGTAAGGGTGCCACCGTGGGCGTGAGCGATGTCATTGGCGATGGCGAGCCCGAGACCGGTGCCGCCGTCCTGGCGGGCCCGGGCGTCGTCCAGCCGGGTGAACCGCTCGAAGACGCGCTCGCGGTCGGCCTCGGGGATGCCCGGACCGTCGTCGTCCACGGCCAGTTCGACCAGGCCGTCGCGGACCGCCACGGTGATCGAGACGGCGGTACGGGTGTGCCGGCGGGCGTTGTCGGCCAGGTTGGTGAGCAGCCGGGAGAGCTGCACCCGGCTGCCGGTCACCACGGCCGCCCGCGCCTGCTCCCCGGCCAACGTGAGCGCGCCCGGGTGGCGCCGTACCTCCTCGGCCGCCAGCGCGCCGAGATCCACCGCCGCGGTGCGCGGCGCCTCCTGCGCGTCCAGCCGGGCGAGCAGCAGCAGATCGGAGGCGACGGCCTGCAGCCGGTCGGTGTCCCGCAGCGCCTTGTGCACGGCGGCCGGCCAGTCGGTACGCGACGGGCGGGCCAGGACCAGTTCGAGCTGGGCGCGCACGGCCGCGATGGGGCTGCGCAGCTCATGCGAGGCGTCGGCCACGAACTGCCGCTGCCGGGTCATGGCCCGGTGCAGCCGGTCCAGCGTGGCGTTCATGGTGCGGGCCAGCCGGTGGATCTCGTCCCGCGCCCGGGGCACCGGCACCCGGCGATGCAGATCGCGCTCGGTGATCTCGGTGAACTCCTGCCGCATCGCGGCGACCGGGCGCAGGGCGCGCCCCACGAGCAGCCAGGTGAGCCCCGCCACGAACAGCACCAGACCGGCGGCCGCGGGGGCGGCCTGGCGCAGCAGCAGACCGGTGGCGTTGTCGACGGCGGTGGTCGAGGGGCTGACCTTCACGCTGTACGGCTGCCCGGCCTGGATGGGCTTGCCGGGCTCGGCCGGGCGTGTCGTGGAACCGGCCGAGTCCTGCGGGGTGGCCTCCGGCTGCTGCGAACCGGTCTCGGTCGGCATGGTGGGGGTGACCGTCCGGCCGGAGACGTCCTTGATCGTCACCGCGCCGGGGGCGACGATGAGCGCCCGCCGCGGCGCGGGGTCGGTCAGCGCCAGTTGGCCCTTGATCGCCGTCGCGGCGTTCCTGGCGTCCAGATCGGCGCTGGCCCGGAGGTTGTGCTGCAGGGCCAGCACCAGGGCCAGCATGCACAGCCCGATCGCGAAGGCCACAGTCCCGGCGGCCGCCAGCACGGCCTTGGCGCGCACGCTCAGTCCGGACGTCAGGTGCGGGCGGCGGCGTCCTGTGTGCTCTGGGGGCTCACCGTCGGCCGTGTGCCCGATGTCCTGTCCTCCGACATCCGGGACGCGCCCCGCGTCCGCGCTGATGTGCCCCACCGTCTCACCCTCCGTCGCGGGCCAGCAGATAGCCCGCGCCCCGTATCGTGCGGATCGACTGCCGTCCGTACGGCACATCGATCTTCCGGCGCAGGCTCCGGATATAGACCTCGACGAGATTGGCCCCGCCGTCGTACGCGGTGTCCCACACGCTCTGCACGATCTCGGACTTGGAGACCACCTGGCCCGCGCGCCGGGCGAGGTACTCCAGCACGGCGAACTCCTTGGCCGTGAGCGTGACCTCCTCCTTCCCCCGCGCACAGGCCAACGCGGCGGGCTCCAGCCGCAGATCGCCCAGCTCCAGCACATCGGGCCGGTCCAGCCCGCCGCGCCGCACCAGGGCCCGCACCCGCGCGATCAGGACGACGAAGGAGAACGGCTTGGTCAGATAGTCGTCAGCCCCCACGTCGAGCCCATCGGCCTCGTCGTACTCGCCGTCCTTGGCGGTGAGCATCAGGATCGGCGTCCAGTCGCCCTGTTCGCGCAGCCGCGAGCAGAGCTGATAGCCGGAGCATCCGGGGAGCATCACGTCCAGCACGATCGCCGCGTATCCGCCGGAGCGGGCGAGCGCCAGGCCGCCGGGCCCGTCCGCCGCCGTCTCGATGGTGAAACCCTCCTGCTCCAGGCCCTCGGTGAGCAGTTCGCGGAGCCGGGCGTCGTCTTCCACCACCAGTATGCGCACGCGGTCAGGATGGCATGGGCAAGCTGAGGCCCCGCTGAACCGCCACCGGCTTCAGCGGGGCCTCAGGGGGTTCAGCGAGGACTCAGCATCGGTGCGCCACGGTGGGTGCGCCGACGGATCAAGGGTCCTTCGGCAGCCAGTTCCACTCCCCGAACGAAGGAGAGCTGTGCCCATGTCTCACTTCCTGCCTCGTGCCACGTCTGCCAAGCGGCGCGGTGTCGTGCTCGCCATGGCGGCCGGTGCCCTGGCGCTGGGTGCCGCGGTACCCGCCTCGGCCTCGTCCTCCTCCTCGGCGTCGGCCTCCGCCTCCGCCTCCAACGCGAAGTCGAAGCTCAGCAACACCGTCACCTGCCGGGTGGTGCACGGCGCCAAGCCCGCCAAGCCCGCGAAGTCGGTCGAGCTGACCGAGGTGGGCAAGGCCACCGCGGGGGTCAAGGCCGACGGCAAGAGGGTCACCGTGGCGCCGAAGGACGGTGCCCGCGGGCACGGCGACGTCTGCGTCACCCCCACCGCCCCCACCATCCCCGCCTTCCCGGGCAAGCCCGGCAAGGTGTGCACGGTCGTCATCATCAAGGGCAAGGCCGGGACCGAGGGCGACGACTCCGCCGTCCCCGCCCGCCCCACGACGCCGACCAAGCCGGGCAAGCCGACCACGCCCGGTGAGCCGAGCAAGCCCGGTAAGCCGTCCAAGACCTGCGAGATCGTGGTGGTCAAGGAGGGTCACCGCGCCGACGACCGGTCCGCGGACGCGACGAGCGCGGCGGTCGGGGCGACCCGCTCCTGAACCACTGGCCGGCCCGTGGGGGATCGGCCAGCGGCCCGGCGCGCAGGGCGCGCCGGGCCCTCGCGCGTTCCGTGGGAAGCACACGCCGGGGCGAGGCGTTCTCCCGTCATGTCGATCATTCACAAGACCACGATGAGTCCGACCAAGGTGGAACTGCTCACGGCCTGGCTGCCGGGGCAACCGTGGTACGCCGCCGCGCAGCGCGCGCCCGAGCTGTCGCGGGCCGGTGGCTTCCGGCTCGACGACCCGGAGGGCGAGGTGGGCATCGAGTTCATGGTGGTGCGGGATGACGCCGGTGATCGGCCCGCCTGGTACCACGTACCGATGACCTACCGCGCGGCGCCGCTCGACGGAGCCGAGCAGGCCCTCATCGGCACGACCGAGCACGGGGTGCTGGGGCAGCGGTGGATCTACGACGGGGCGCACGACCCGGTGCTCGTGGGCCAGTTGTTCGCACTCCTCCAGGGCCGCGCCGAGCCGCAGGCGCAGAGCGTGTCCGACACCCCCGACCCTTCCGTCATCGCCGAGGTGGCCGGGGCCGGGTTCGAGGTCCCGGCCGGGGCCGCCGAGGCGTCGGCCGTCGCCAACGGGCCGGACGGCACCCGTCTGCTGCTGGGCGACGGGGTTGCCCTCCAGGTGACGCGCGTTCTGCGTCCGGAGTCCGGTGCGCAGACGGCTGGCGTCCGGGGCCATGTCAGCGCGGGCTGGCGGCTGTCGGAGGACGACGAGACCCGCGGCCGGTTCGCCGTCCTGTACGACACGGTGTCCTGACGCACCGTTGGGCTCATGAGCGCGGCGGGAGCGTCGGCGGTGGCCGGTGCTCCCGCCGCGCTCATACGTACGCTTACGCACCCGGACCGCCCGCAAGGCCCCCGGATGCGCCGCCGTCGCGGCCGTCCTCGCCCCCTCGGCGCGCCCTTGGCGCCTCCCTCGGCGCGCCCCCCTTGGCGCCGCCTTCGGAGGCACCGTCGCCGCCGTCGCACCCGGTCGACACGCGCTCATCGCGCTGTGCCCCCGCTCGAAGCCGGTGGACCACGTGGTCCCCACGCTGCTCGGCGGACCCGAGCTGGAGGCGATCCGGGACCGGCTCGCCTCCAGCGGTCTGCTCACCCGTCTCCGGGGCCGCCCTACCCGCACGGGCCGGCGCCGCGTGAAGGCGGCCGTGCGGGAGGGGGCGCTCCCCTCGTACGTCTTCCACGGCCCAGTCGTCCTCCCGGAGCCGGCGCGGCGCAAGGCCGTCAGCGCGGCGATCCCCATCCCGAACGGCGATCCGGCCTACTGGGAGCGGCACACCCTCATCGCGCGACCCCGGCTACCCCGACCACGCGTCCTTCTACGAGACGCACTCGTGGGGCGACGACCGCAGCGGAGGCCATAGCGGAGGCCATGGCGGCGGAGGCCATGGCGGTGGCTACGGTGGCGGCCGCCACGGCGGCCGGGGGCGGCAGCGACTAGGTCGCCGTCAGGCGGTGGCCGGGTCCTCGTACGGGGTGGGACAGCCCTGTGTGGCGGTCACGGCGGTCAGCAGTACCACCGAGTCCTCCAACGCCCGCAACCCGTGCCGCTCATGCGGGATCTCCTGCACCTGGCCCGCGATGAGATCCATCCGGTCGCCGCCGCCGGTCAGCCGTACATGCCCGTGCAGCACCTGGAGACTGGCCGCCGGAGGAGCGTTGTGCTCATCGAGCTCGCAGCCGGAGACCATGGCGATCACGCTCTGCCGCAGCGGACCGTTGTGCAGGAACAGGTGTGCGCTGCGCCCGTGCGGATCGGCCTTGGCCTGGTCCAGATGGTGGCGCGCGAGCGTGGTGAGGTCATCCATGAGTGCCCCTCGATCGGTCCGGTCTGATCGTTGGCGGGTTCCCTCAATCCTCACCGGCTAGCGTGGTGGGCGCCAGTTCGCAGCCGCGCCGTACGACCGCGCCGTGGAGAGAGGTACCGCAGCAGTGGCCGACTACCTGACCGTACTGACCACCACCGACACCCCCGAGAAGGCCGAGGCGCTGGCCCGCGGGGCGATCGAGGCCCGGCTGGCGGCCTGTGCGCAGATCAGCCAGCCCGTGACATCCGTGTACCGGTGGGAGGGGGAGGTCGAGACGGCGGCCGAGTGGCAGGTGCTGTTCAAGACCACCGCCGCGCGCTACGACGAGCTGGAGGCCCATATCCGCGAGGCGCACGACTACGAGACGCCCGAGGTCATCGCGATGCCCATCGTGAGCGGCAGCGAGGACTATCTGGCGTGGGTGGTGTCGGAGACCACGATCGGCTGACGGCGACCTGTGGCCGGGGACGAGGGCCGAGGGGGCGAGGGCTGAGGGCCGAGGGGCCGACGGTTGAGGGGCCGAGGGGCCGACGGTTGAGGGGGCGAGGGGCGACGGTCGAGGGGGCGAGGGCTCAGCGGGAGCCGGAGGCCCCCCGCCCCGCCAGGGCCCGCTCGATCCCCCGCTCCCGCGGCCCCAGAAAGTGCGGATCCGGCTCGAACGCCGCGTCCAGGGCCGCCTTGCCCGCCGCCACGACCTCCCGCGTCCCACCGAAGTACCAGGTCACATCGTGCGGCTCGTCGACCGCGACCCCGTACGCGTCGATCCCCGCCGCCCCGCACAGCGCCAGCGCCCGCCGCACATGGAACCCCTGGCTCACCAGCACCGCCTTGTGCACCCCGAAGACCCGCCGGGCCCGGCTGCAGGAGTCCCACGTGTCGAACCCCGCGAAGTCGCTCACGATCCGCCGGTCCGGGACCCCGTGCTTGACGAGATAGGCGCGCATCGCGTCCGGTTCGTCGTAGTCATGGCGGCTGTTGTCCCCGGTGACCAGCAGCGCACGAACCCTGCCGTCCTGGTAGAGCCGTACGGCGGCGTCCAGCCGGTGCGCCAGATACGGCGACGGCTCCCCGTTCCACAGCCCCGCCCCGAAGACCACCCCGACCGGGGCCGAGGGCACATCGGCGACCGTATGGATCCGGTCGTCCGTGCTCAGCCGCAGCCAGGTCGCCGGGAGCAGGGCCAGTACGCAGACGAGGACGCCCCCCTGCACCACCCGCCGCCACCCCCGCCGCGTCCGCGGCAACCGCCTCCGCGCCCACCCCAGCATGCGCTCCCCCTCTTCGCGTCACCGATCCGGTCGCGCTGTGGGATGTGGGAGAGGGGGTGGCGGTTGCGTCGGGCTCGGCGGTTTCCTCCTGGTCCCCTTCGGGCTCATCCACGAAGTCGGTGGTCTCGAGCTCGATGCCGAACGGCGCGGGGATGGGCAGCGGCTTGCCGAACGGGACCGTCATACGGGCGGGATAGCCGTGGTCCGAAGGGTCCCAGAAAGCCGTGATCTCGGCCGCTTCACTATCGCGGTCACCGCGTCCGCCATCCGCTACGGAGCGTACTGTCTCGCTCACCGCAGCGACGGGCCCCCGGCGGTATCCGTCTTCCGTTCGCATTACCCCCACAAGGGTGATGCGTCCGCTCCCGCATAGCCTTGAACGGTCCTCCCGCCACCGAAAACCAACAGGTGATCCACGCCATGCCCCCGATTCCCACCGCAGAACTCCATCTCCATATCGAGGGCACCCTGGAGCCCGATCTGGCCTTCGCGCTCGCCGGGCGCAACGGGGTCGAGCTGCCGTTCGCCACCGAGGAGGAGCTGCGGGCCGCGTACTCCTTCGGTGACCTCCAGGACTTCCTGGACCTCTACTACGCGCTGATGACCGTGCTGCGCACCGAGGACGACTTCGCCGATCTCACCAACGCGTATCTGGCCCGCGCCCGGGCGCAGGGGGTACGGCATGCGGAGATCTTCTTCGACCCGCAGGCGCACACCGCGCGCGGTGTGGAGATCGACACGGTCATCCGTGGCATCGGCCGCGCGCTGGACGCCGCGCCGCGCGCGTACGGCATCACCACGCGCCTGATCATGTGCTTCCTGCGCGACGAGAGTGCCGAGTCGGCCCTGGCCACCTTCGAGTCGGCCCGGCCCCACCTGGACCGGATCGCCGCCGTCGGCCTGGA
This sequence comes from Streptomyces sp. AgN23, assembly GCF_001598115.1. Taxonomy (NCBI): domain Bacteria; kingdom Bacillati; phylum Actinomycetota; class Actinomycetes; order Kitasatosporales; family Streptomycetaceae; genus Streptomyces; species Streptomyces sp. AgN23. The sequence continues at coordinate 3,711,155 of NZ_CP007153.1, read as the reverse complement.
CTCGGCGGAGGTCGGGAATCCGCCGTCGAAGTTCCGCGAGGTGTACGCGCGGGCGCGGCAGGCCGGGCTGAAGTGTGTCGCGCACGCGGGGGAGGAGGGGCCGCCCGCGTATGTGTGGGAGGCGCTGGACGTCCTCGGCGTGGACCGCGTCGACCACGGGGTGCGCTCCCTGGAGGACGAGGCGCTGGTGGCCCGGCTGGTCGCGGACCGGACCCCGCTGACCGTCTGCCCCCTGTCGAACGTCCGGCTGCGCGTCGTGGACCGGCTCGAGGACCATCCGCTGCCCGCGATGCTGGACGCCGGTCTGCTGGTGACGGTCAACTCCGACGACCCCGCCTACTTCGGCGGCTACGTGGGCGACAACTACACCGCCGTACGGGACGCGCTCGGCCTCGACGAGGCCACCCTGCGCACCCTGGCCCGCAACTCCTTCCAGGCCGCCTTCCTGGACGAGGGGACCCGGGCGGCGTACCTGAAGGAGGTCGAGAGCTGGAGCCGGGGGTGACCGGAGGCGGTCAGCCCTCGGCCAGCTCCAGCCGCACCGCGCACACCTTGAACTCCGGCATCCGCGACACCGGATCCAGCGCCGGATTCGTCACCGTGTTGGCCCGACCCGGCCCCGCCCAGTGGAACGGCATGAACACCGTGTCCGGCCGGATGTCCCGGCTGATGCGGGCCGGGGCCACGGCGCGGCCGCGCCGGGAGACCACCGCGATCGGCGCGCCCTCGACCGCCCCCAGCCGCTCGGCGAGCAGCGGATGGAGCTGGACGTAGGGGCCGGGCGCGGCCTCGTTGAGCTCGGCGACCCGCCGGGTCTGGGCGCCCGACTGGTACTGGGCCAGCACCCGGCCCGTCGTCAGCAGCACCGGATACGTGGCGTCCGGCTCCTCGGCGGCCGGGCGATGGCTGACGGGGACGAAGCGGGCCCGCCCGTCGTCGGTGGCGAACCGGTCGAGGAAGAGGCGGGGGGTGCCGGGATGCGGACCGGGCCGTTCGGCGCCCTCCGAATGGGCCCCCTCGGCCTCCTTGGGGGTCCCCTCTGTGCCCGTACCGGCGCTCTCCTCCGCGCTCTCCGGACAGGGCCAGAACACCCCGTCCTCCTCCGCGATCCTCCGGTACGTGATGCCCGAGTAGTCCGCCGGGCCCCCGGCCGAGGCCCGCCGCAGCTCCTCGAAGACCTCCTCCGCGTCGGCCGGGAACCCCTTCTCCCAGCCGAGCCGGGCCGCGAGCCCGCTCAGCACCGACAGATCCGTCCGGACGCCCGGCGGCGGGGTGAGCGCCGCCCGGCGGAGGATGACCCGGCCCTCCAGGTTGGTCATGGTCCCGGTCTCCTCGGCCCACTGGGCCACCGGCAGGACCACATCGGCGAGCGCGGCGGTCTCCGAGAGCACGACGTCGGCGACCGCCAGGAAGTCCAGCGACCGCAGCCGGGACTCCACATGGGCCGCGCGCGGGGCGGAGACCAGCGGGTTGGAGCCCATCAGCAGCAGCGCCCGGACGTCCTGTCCGAGCGCGTCCAGGAGTTCGTACGCGCTGCGCCCGGGCCCGGGGAGGGCGTCGGGCTCCACGCCCCATACGGCCGCCACATGGGCGCGCGCGGCCGGGTCGGCTAGCTTGCGGTAGCCGGGCAGCTGATCGGCCTTCTGGCCGTGTTCGCGGCCGCCCTGGCCGTTGCCCTGGCCGGTCAGGCAGCCGTAGCCGGAGAGCGGGCGGCCCGCGCGGCCGGTGGCCAGGCACAGGTTGATCCACGCGCCGACGGTGTCGGTGCCCTTGGACTGCTGCTCGGGGCCCCGCGCCGTCAGCACCATCGAGTTCTCGGCGTCGCAGAACATCGTGACCGCCTTACGGAGGTCAGGGACGGGGACGCCCGTGATCCGCTCCACCAGCTCCGGCCAGTGGGCCATCGCGGCGGCCCGCGCCTCGGGCCAGCCGCTGGTGCGCCGTTCGACGAACTCCTCGTCCACCCGGCCCTCCGCGACCACCAGGTGCAGCAGCCCCAGCGCGAGCGCGAGATCGGTACCGGGCCGCGGCGCCAGATGCAGATCCGCCTGCTCCGCCGTACGGGTACGCCGGGGATCGACCACGATCAGCCGGCCGCCCGCCTCCTTCAGCTCGGTCAGATAGCGCAGCGCGGGCGGCATGGTCTCGGCCAGGTTCGAGCCGACCAGGACGACGCATCCGGTGCGGGCCACATCCGCCAGCGGGAACGGCAGCCCGCGGTCCAGCCCGAAGGCCCGCTGATGGGCGGCGGCGGCCGAGGACATGCAGAACCGGCCGTTGTAGTCGATCTGCGAGGTGCCGAGCACCACCCGGGCGAACTTCCCCAGCGCGTACGCCTTCTCGTTCGTCAGCCCGCCGCCGCCGAAGACCCCCACGGCGTCGCGGCCGTGCGCCCGGCCGGTGGCCTCCAGGCCCTCGGCGATCCGGTCGAGGGCCTCCTCCCAGGTGGCCGGTTCGAGCCGACCGGAGTCAGGGCGGCGGACCAGCGGCTCGGTCAGACGCACCCGGGAGGAGAGCACAGCGGGCGCGGTGCGGCCCTTACCGCAGAGCGCGCCGCGGTTGACGGGGAAGGCGGTGCGTTCGATGACCTCGACGCTGCCCGGTGTGCCGCCGGACCCGCGGTCCGGCGGCGTGGGGCGCAGCGTCATCCCGCACTGCAGTGAACAGTAAGGGCAGTGCGTGTCGACGGGGGCGGGGTCGGGGGCGGGGGAGTGCTCCCCGGGAACATGCACCATGCCAAGGAGGGTGCTACGGCCGTGTTACGGCCCGCGTCACCTCGGATTACGCCTGCGGGAAGCGGACCTCAGCACGGGGTCCGGCGGCCGGTGATATCGGCGCAATCACCCGTCACGGCCGCGCAACGGCGGCGCAATCTGCCGCTGCCAGGCTCTGGCCATGACGCCCCCTTCCGGTTCGCCTGGCCCCGACAGCACGACGGACTTCGACAGTGCCCAGCGGCTCATGACCCGGTTCACCGCACAGCTCACCACCCAGCTCGACCGGCTGGGCCAGGGCGACCGCTCCGGCAGCCGCCAGGGCCGCCGCGACCGGCCGCCGACGCTCGTCGCCGTCGCCCACGGCAGCCGGGACCCCGAGGCGCTGCGCACCGTGACCGCACTCCTGGACCGCGTCCGCGCGCTCCGCCCCGGACTGCCCGTACGGCTCGGCCATATCGAGCTCAACCAGCCGCTGCTGGCCGACACGCTGGCCGCGCTGCGCGGTGAGGCCGTGCTCGTCCCGCTGCTCCTGAGCCGTGGCTACCACACCGAACAGGACATCCCGGACGCCGTCGCCGCCGCGCCCCACCTCGCCGCCCGGATCGCCGCCCCGCTCGGCCCGGACCCGCTGCTCGCCGAGGCACTGCACGCCCGGCTGGCGGAGGCAGGCCGCCGCGCAGGGGCTCCGTACGGGACAGGCGCAGGGGCTCCGTACGGGACAGGAGCCGCGGGCGCCGCGGCTCCGCACCGGGCGGGCGTCGTCCTGGCCGCGGCGGGCTCTCGCGACCCGGACGCGGCCGTCGACGTGGCCCGGACCGCCGCCCTGCTCAGTGCCCGGCTCGGCGGTGTGCCCGTCCTGCCCGGCTACGCCTCCGGCTCCGGGCCCACCGTGCCCGAGGCCGTACGGGCCCTGGCCGCGCTCGGCCATGACCGGATCGCGGTCGCCTCCTACTTCACCGCGCCCGGCCGCTTCGCCACCCAGTGCGCGAACGCCACCCAGGCCGCGCACACCACCCCCGGGGTCGCGGCCGCCCCGCTCGGCGCCCATCCGGCGGTGGCGCGCCTCGTAGTGCGCCGTTACGAACAGGCCATCGCCTCTGCGCCCTTGTCACCCCCGGCGGCTACCGTCGGTGTATGAGTCGCAGCGCACCGCCTGAACCGGATCCGGCCCCTCCGACCGGTGCCGCCGAGGCCGACACCGGCCACGTCCCCGGCTATGCCCCGGCGGACCTCGAGCGCTGGGCGCCCGAGCCCGACAAGCGGCCGGGCCGGACCGCCTTCCAGCGGGACCGGGCGCGGGTGCTGCACTCCGCCGCGCTGCGCAGACTGGCCGGGAAGACCCAGGTGGTGCCCGCCGCACCGGCCGCCGATCCCGGCCCGGCCGGGCGCGCCCTGGCCTTCGACGCCACGCCCCGCACCCGGCTGACCCACTCCCTGGAGTGCGCCCAGGTGGGCCGTGAGCTGGGGGCCGCCCTCGGCTGCGACCCGGATCTGGTGGAGACCGCCTGCCTCGCCCATGACCTCGGCCATCCGCCGTTCGGGCACAACGGGGAGCGGGTGCTCAACGAGATCGCCGAGCCCTGCGGCGGCTTCGAGGGAAACGCGCAGTCGCTGCGGCTGCTGGCCCGGCTCGAACCGAAGCGGTTCGTGCCCGGCCCGGAGGCCGGTGAGCCGGTGAGCGTCGGCCTCAACCTCACCCGCGCCGCGCTGGACGCCGCCACCAAGTACCCCTGGCCGCGCGGCCGCCATCCGTACAGCCCCCGCTCCCCGAAATTCGGGGTCTACGAGGACGACCTCCCCATCTTCGCCTGGTACCGGCAGGGCGCCCCCGACGGCCGTACGACCTTCGAGGCCCAGGTCATGGACTGGGCCGACGATGTCGCCTACTCGGTGCACGACGTCGAGGACGGGCTGCACGCGGGCCATCTCGACCCCGCGAGCCTGCTCGCCGAGCCCGAGCGCCGCGAGGTCTTCGCCGTCGCCGATCGCTACGCTCCGGGGGCCGAGCCCGGGGAGCTGGCCGAGGCGCTGGACCGGTTGCTGGGCCAGGAGTGGTGGCCGCACCGCTACGACGGCTCGTCCGTCGCCCAGGCCCGCCTCAAGGACGCCACCAGCCAGCTCATCGGCCGCTTCTGCCTGGCCGCCGAGGGCGCCACCCGCGCGGCGTACGGCACGGGCCGCTTCACCCGCTACCACGCCGAGCTGGTCGTCCCGCGCGCCGCCCGCCTGGAGTGCGCGGTCCTCAAGGCGGTCGCCGACCGGTATGTCATCCAGCGCGCCGACCAGGAGCTGCTCCGGGCCGATCAGCGCGTCGTCATCGCCGAGCTGGGCGACGCCCTGATCGCCCGCGCCCCCGTCGGCCTGGACCCCCAGTTCCGCGCGCTCTTCGACGCGGCGGGGGACGACCGGGGCCGGCTGCGGGCGATCGTCGACCAGATCGCCTCCCTGACCGACACCTCGGCCCGGTGGCTCCATGCCCGGCTCACCGCGTGAACCGCCGCCCGCCGGATCCGGCTCGCGCACACGTCCGGCGTACGGGCCCTTCCCGACGCACGCGCGGTGCGGGAGGCTCCCCTGTGACACAGCTTTCGGAACAGGTTGCCGCACAGCTTTCGGCGCACCTTCGGCACAGGTTTCGGGCACGGAGTTTCGGCACAGCCTCTGGCACGGCCATGGGCGCGGCATGTGCACCGCTTGCGGAGAGCACGACCTGACGCGACCGGGTAAGGCACTGATAGAGGCACTGCTCGGCACTGCTCGGCAGCGAGGAGGACACAAGTGGTCGACGCACACCAGACATTCGTCATCGTCGGAGGGGGTCTGGCCGGGGCGAAAGCCGCGGAAACCCTGCGAGCGGAGGGCTTCACCGGGCGGGTGATCCTCATCGGTGACGAGCGCGACCACCCCTATGAGCGGCCCCCGCTGTCCAAGGGCTTCCTCATCGGCAGCCAGGAGCGCGACAGCGTCTTCGTCCATGAGCCCGCCTGGTACGCCCAGGCCGATATCGAGCTCCACCTCGGCCTGCCCGCCGTCCACCTGGACCGCGCCGCCAAGGCCGTGACGCTGGGCGACGGCGCCCGGGTCCACTACGACCGGCTGCTGCTGGCCACCGGCGCCGAGCCGCGCCGCCTCGACATCCCCGGCACCGATCTGGCCGGGGTCCACCACCTGCGCCGGCTCGCCCACGCCGAGCGGCTCAAGGGCGTCCTCACCACCCTCGGCCGGGACAACGGCCAGCTGGTCATCGCGGGCGCCGGCTGGATCGGTCTCGAAGTCGCGGCCGCCGCGCGTGGCTACGGCGCCGAGGTGACCATCGTCGAGCCCGAACCCACCCCGCTCCACCCCGTCCTCGGGCCCGAGCTGGGCGCCCTCTTCGCCGACCTCCACGGCGACCACGGCGTCCGCCTCCACTTCGGTGCCCGCCTTACCGAGATCACCGGCCAGGACGGCATGGTGCTGGCCGCCCTCACCGACGACGGCGAGGAGCACCCCGCCCACAGCGTCCTGGCCGCCATCGGCGCCGCCCCGCGCACCGCCCTCGCCGAGGCCGCGGGCCTGGAGGTGGTGGACCGCGCGGCGGGCGGCGGCATCGCGGTCGACACCGCGCTGCGCACCAGCGACCCGGACATCTTCGCGGCGGGCGACGTCGCCTCCGCCCCGCTCGGCTTCCTCGAGGGCACCCCCGTACGGGCCGCACTGCCGCCCAGCGCCCGGCTGCGCGTCGAGCACTGGGCCAACGCGCTGAACGGCGGCCCGGCGGCGGCCCGCGCCATGCTCGGCCAGGACGTCGCGTACGACCGGGTGCCGTACTTCTTCTCCGACCAGTACGACGTCGGCCTGGAGTACTCCGGCTACGCCCCGCCCGGCAGTTACGACCAGGTGCTGGTGCGCGGCGACGTCGGCAAGCGGCAGTTCATCGCCTTCTGGCTGAACGACGGCCGTCTCCTCGCGGGGATGAACGTCAACGTCTGGGACGTCACCGAATCGATCCAACGGCTCATCCGCGGCGGCGACCAGCTCGACCCGGCGGCCCTGGCCGACCCGTCCGTCCCGCTGGCCTCGCTGCTCCCGTAGGCCCTCGGGCACGCTCCCGCCGGGGTACGGCAGGCGACGGACAGCCATGTCGGACCCCGGCCGTAGAATTCGGGCGTGGCAGGCAGGATCAACGATGACGACGTGAAAGCGGTGCGGGCAGCGGTCCCGATCGACGCCGTCGTGTCCGAATACCTCCAGCTGCGCAACGCGGGGGGTGGCAATCTCAAGGGCCTGTGCCCCTTCCATGACGAGAAGTCCCCGTCCTTCCAGGTCAGCCCCAGCAAGGGGCTCTACTACTGCTTCGGCTGCCAGGCGGGCGGCGACACCGTCGACTTCGTCATGAAGATCGACCACCTCTCCTTCGCCGAGACGATCGAGCGGCTGGCCTCCCAGGCCGGCATCACCCTGCGCTACGAGGAGGGCGGCTACACGCCCGGCCGTCAGCAGGGCGAGCGCACCCGGCTGGTCGAGGCCCATAAGGCGGCCGCGCAGTTCTATGTCGAGCAGTTGGAGCGCCCCGAGGCGGAGATCGGCCGCACCTTCCTGGCCGAGCGCGGCTTCGACCAGGCCGCCGCGCAGCACTTCAGCGTCGGCTACAGCCCGGCCGGCTGGGACCACCTCGTCCGCTATCTGCGCGGCCGCGGTTTCACCGACAAGGAGCTGATCCTCTCCGGGCTCGTCCAGGAGGGCCGGCGCGGCCCCATCGACCGCTTCCGGGGCCGGCTGATGTGGCCGATCCGCGACATCTCCGGCGAGGTCGTCGGCTTCGGCGCCCGGAAGCTGCGCGACGACGACAACGGCCCGAAGTACCTCAACACTCCCGAGACCCCGCTCTACCGCAAGTCCCAGGTCCTCTACGGGATCGACCTCGCCAAGAAGGACATCGCCAAGGCCAGCCGGGCGGTGGTGGTCGAGGGCTATACGGACGTCATGGCCTGCCATCTCGCGGGGGTCACCACCGCCATCGCCACCTGTGGCACCGCCTTCGGCGGCGACCACATCAAGATCCTCCGACGGCTGCTGATGGACAACGCGGGCGCGGAGGTCGTCTTCACCTTCGACGGCGACGCGGCCGGGCAGAAGGCGGCCCTGCGCGCCTTCGAGGACGACCAGCGGTTCGCCGCCGAGACCTCCATCGCGATCACGCCCGACGGGATGGACCCGTGCGAACTGCGGCTGGCCCGCGGCGACGAGGCCGTGGCGTCCCTGGTCGACAGCCGTACGCCGCTGTTCGCCTTCGCGCTGAAGTCGATCGTCTCCCGGTACAACCTGGACACCGAGGAGGGGCGCATCGCCGCCGTCGACGAGGCGGTGCCGGTCGTCGCGGCGATCAAGAACCCCGGGCTGCGCGACCGCTATGCGATCCGGCTGATCGGAATGGTCGGCATCGCCACCCAGGCGGAGGAGCAGTCGATCATCCGCCGGGTGCGCGGGCTGGCCCGCAGCAGGCAGAACGGCGGCCCGGGTGGCCCGGAGCACGGTGGCCGCGGCGATCAGCGCGGCGGCGGTCCGGGCGGGTCCCGGTACGGCGGCCGAGGTGACCAGCGGGGCGGCGGCCATGGCGGTCCGGGGGGCCAGGGCGGGCCCGGAGGCCCGGGCGCCGGCGGTGCGCCGCCGGTCCCGCGCGGCCCGGCGCTGAATCTGCGCAGCCCCGCCCACCGCGTCGAGCGCGAGCTGCTCAAGCTGGCGCTTCAGCATCCGGACCTGGTCTCCCCGGCCTTCGACGCCTACGGCATCGACGAGTTCACCGCCCCGCCGTACGCGGCGGTGCGCCGCGCCATCGAGGACGCGGGCGGTACGGCCGCCGCGGACGCCGACTATCTCGCTCGGGTCCGGGAGGTGGCGCCCGACGACACGGTCCGGGCGATGGTCACCGAGCTCGCCGTCGAGCCGCCGCACACCCGCCGCGACCCGGACGAGGTGTACGCGGGCGTGCAGCTGGTGGCCGTACGGCTGGCAGCCGTGAATCAGCGCGTGACCGAGGTGCGGGGCGCCCTCCAGCGCCTGGGGCCGCACGCGGACCCCGCCCACCTCGCCGCCGTGCAGAACGAGCTGTGGGTGTTGCAGCAGTACGGCCAGTCCCTCCGGGACCGGGGCGCGGCGGCGCTGTAGAGCGAGCGGGCGCTCAGGGCAGCGAGGGCGGTAAGGGCGGCAGGGGGCCGACGGATGGGTTCCGGCCAGCCCGTTCATGCCTCGGCGGGCGGGCCGGAGGGGTCGCTGTAGCCGCCGGGTAGTCGTACGGTCACGGGCCGCTGAGCAAAAAGTGCCCGCACGCCCCTCGTGGCGGGCCTGTGTCGTACTCCACACTGGGGAGCGGTGCCTGAGTCCTCGGAGCGCGGCGGTGTTGGTCAGGTAGGGCCGGAATCCCCCGCAGATCCGCTCATGATGTACGGGACGGACGGCGGCGCGGCCGCCGTGCCGTGCCCGATCGTTCTGCCCCCTCAGCAGCGATCACCCTGGAGGTCGCCCCCGTGCAGACCCAGACCCTCACCGACGCGGCCCTCGCGGCCTCGCCGCACCCCGTGTCCACCCGCCCGCCCGGCGCCGCACCGGTAGCGCCGGCCGTGCCCGAGGACCCGGCGGACCTCGCCCCGGAGGGTGCACCGGAGAGCGACCAGGACGCCGCACCGGACGCCATGGCCGACCTGGCTGCCGACCCCGACCCCGACCCCGACGGCTCCCCCGAAGCGGAATCCGTCGAGCCGGTCGAGCCGGTCGAGCCCGTCGAGCCGGTCGAGAGCGTCGATACCGTCGTAGAGCCCATCGAGCCCATCGAGCCCATCGAGCCCATCGAGCCCATCGAGCCGATCGAGCCGCCCGCCCGCGCCGACACCAGCGGCCCCTCCGCCGACCTCTTCCGCCAGTACCTCCGCGAGATCGGGCGGATACCGCTGCTCTCAGCGGTCGAGGAGGTCGAGCTGGCCCGCCGGGTCGAGGCGGGTCTCTTCGCCGAGGAGAAGCTCGGCAACACCCCCGACCTCGACTCCCAACTCGCCGTGGACCTCGACCGGTTGGTGGTCCTGGGCCGGATGGCCAAGCGCCGGCTGATCGAGGCCAACCTCCGCCTCGTCGTCTCCGTCGCCAAGCGCTATATCGGCCGCGGCCTGACCATGCTCGACCTGGTCCAGGAGGGCAACCTCGGCCTGATCCGCGCGGTCGAGAAGTTCGACTACGCCCGTGGGTACAAGTTCTCCACGTACGCCACCTGGTGGATCCGCCAGGCCATGTCCCGCGCCCTGGCCGACCAGGCCCGGACGATCCGGGTCCCGGTGCATGTCGTCGAGCTGATCAACCGGGTGGTCCGGGTCCAGCGCCGGATGCTCCAGGAGCGCGGCTACGAACCCACCCCCGAGGAGGTCGCCGCCCATCTCGACCTCCTCCCGGAGCGGGTGAGCGAGGTGCTGCGGCTGGCCCAGGAGCCGGTGTCGCTCCACGCCCCGGTGGGCGAGGAGGACGATGTGGCCCTCGGCGACCTCATCGAGGACGGCGACGCGGCCTCACCCGTGGAGTCCGCGGCCTTCCTGCTGCTCCGCGAGCACCTGGAGGCCGTGCTGTCGACGCTCGGCGAGCGCGAACGCAAGGTGGTGCAGCTGCGGTACGGACTGGCCGACGGCCGCCCCCGCACGCTGGAGGAGATCGGCCGGATCTTCGGGGTGACGCGGGAGCGGATCCGCCAGATCGAGTCGAAGACGCTCAACAAGCTCCGCGACCACGCCTTCGCCGACCAACTCCGCGGCTATCTGGACTAGCGGACCGACCCCGCCCCCAGGCAGGCAAGGCCGGACCGAGCCCCGCCCTGCCGAAACCCGGGGCTCACGCCTGGCCGAAACCCGAGAGTCCTCGGACCGCAGGGGCGCTCACACCTGTCCTGAAACCCCAAGGGCCTCGATCGCGTCCCAGAGACCTTAGGGCCTCACATGGCCCCGTACCCTCCGGTTGCCCCATGATCATGGGCACTCCCGGTCTCGTACCCCCCGGTCTCGTACCCCCCGGCCTCGTACCCGCCGCCCGCCGCCTGGCCCACGGTCTCCTGGGCTCCCGGCTCGACGGTCCCGGACTCGACGATCCCGGACTCGAAGGCCCCGGGCTCGAAGGCCCCGGGGTGGGTCTGTTCCCGGACCGCCACGTACTGCTGCCGCACCGCCTGCCCCACCGGCAGCTCCTCGCCCGGCTCGAAGACCTGGCTCGCCGCGGCCGGCCAGCGCGGCGGCTCGTGCGGCGACTGGGTGCCGTGCGAGACGCCCAGCGCCCACGCGGCCTGGCGGGCCGCGCCCAGGGCGGCGTAGTCGGCGGGCTGGGGCACCACGACCTGCACCCCCAGCAGCGCGGGCGCGATCGCGCGGACGGCCTGCAGATCGGCCGCGGGACCGAGCAGGAAGACGCGCCGCACCTGGACGCCGCGCCCGCGCAGCACGTCCAGCGCGTCCGCGAGCCCGCACAGCATCCCCTCGAACGAGGCCCGCGCCAGATGTTCGGGCTTCATCGACTCGCGCCGCAGCCCGGTCAGCGAGCCGGCCGTATGCGGCAGATGCGGGGTCCGCTCACCCTCCAGATAGGGCAGCAGCACCAGGCCGTACGACCCCGGGGTGGACTTCATCGCGAGGGCGGAGAGCCCGTCGAGATCCGTACCGAGCAGCTCCGCCGTACCGCGCAGCGTCCGTACCGCGTTGAGCGTATGCACCACTGGCAGATGCATTCCGGTGGCGTCCGCGTACGAGAGGATCGTGCCGGTCGGATCGGCCAGCGCCTCGTGGTGGATGGAGAAGACCGAGCCGGAGGCGCCCAGGGAGATCACCGCGTCGCCGACCCCGACCCCGAGCCCGAAGGCGGCGGCCATGGTCTCGCCCGTACCGGCGGAGATCAGCAGCCCCTCGGGGGTGTGCCCGGCGGCGTCGGCCGGGCCGATGACCTCCGGCAGCCGCACCTGGTGACCGAGGGCCAGCTGGACCAGGTCGGGGCGCCAGGATCCGTTCGCCGCCGACCAGTAGCCGCTGCTGGAGGCCGTGCCGCGGTCGGTCGTACGCCGCATCGGCCGCCCCAGCAGCTGCCACACCAGCCAGTCGTGCGGCTGCATCAGCTCGGCCACGCGGTGCGCCGAGTCCGGCTCGCTCCGCGCCAGCCAGCGCAGCTTGGCCACCGGCTGCGAGGCGGTCGGCACGGCGCCGACCGCCTGGGCCCACGCGGTGCGGCCGCCGAGCGCCTCGGTGAGGTCGGCGGCCGCGGACTGGGCGCGCTTGTCGTTGCCCATCAGCGCGGGGCGCACCAGCACCCCGCCCGCGTCCAGCGCCAGCAGCCCGTGCTGCTGCGCCGAGACGCCGATGGCCTGGACCCCTTCGAGCAGCCCACCCTCGGCGGCCTCGCCGAGGGACATCAGCCACGCCTGTGGATCCACATCGCCGCTGCCGCCGACCGGGTGCGGGGCGTACCCCTGTTTGATCACGGCACCCGTATCGGTGTCACAGACGACGATTCGTGTGCTCTCGGACGAACTGTCCAACCCGGCGACTATCCCCATGGATCAGATCATGCCACCGCCGCGGCTAGGTGTTGCTGGTGCCCCAGTCGTCCTCGCCCACCGCGCGGGCGTCGCGCTGCCCGATCTTCTCGCGCAGCGGCCGGACCTTGTCCAGCGCGCGCACGGCGGCCAGTCGGCCTCCTTGCGCGGCCGACTCGGCGGTATTGCGGACGGCCGGATTCCGCGCGAACTTCTGCGCACAGGCGCGCAACTGCTCGTACCGCTCATGGCCCGCTCGCGTGCCCAGCACGTAACCCACAGCCATCCCAGTGATGAACGTCAGCCGGTAGCGCATCGACCTGCCCTTCTCGCTGTCCTTCACGTCCGGACCCCGGGGTCGTGCTGCGCGCCTACCCGCCCGCGCCGCAGATCACCCACGATCACGTAGAAGATCATCCCTGGATCGGCCGCGGATCGCCCGAGGGCGGACGCGGCGAACCGATTGGCGGAGCACCCCCCTGCTTGCGCTAATGTATGTGTCGCAGCGAGCGCACGCCGTCCGGAAGCCCCGGGCGGGGTCACGGTCGCGGCACACGGAGCAATCCCCTGTAGCTCAATTGGCAGAGCAGCCGGCTGTTAACCGGCAGGTTACTGGTTCGAGTCCAGTCGGGGGAGCTCGGTCCCCTGTAGCTCAATTGGCAGAGCATTCGGCTGTTAACCGGAGGGTTACTGGTTCGAGTCCAGTCGGGGGAGCAGTGAGGAGGACCCCCTGAGGGGTCCTTTTTCATATCCGGGCCCCTATGGACGTGATCTACGCCATGATCGAAGCCAGGGGGGCTCCCACCACCGGCCCTTCGAAGCAGCAGATCGTATGAGCGGCTATGCTGCGGCAGACGGCGCGCGCAGATGTGTACGACGCGCCGTTACGGGGCGGTAGCTCAGCCGGTTAGAGCAGCGGACTCATAATCCGTCGGCCGTGGGTTCGAGTCCCACCCGCCCCACCAGGGCACTACGCGGGCAGACCCATCCTGACCTGCGCAGACGCAGGAACGGGAGTCGCCGCGCCGATGCGGGGACTCCCGTTCATCCGTTCAGACGAAGATCCAGTGGACACGTAGTGGACACGGAACCGGTTCAGGGGACGGAGAGCCGTCCCCTTGCCTTCCGGCGCCCATTCGGAGCTAGGCGGGGGGTCCGGGACGCCGCTGGCGGCGCCCCTATCAGCGACGCCCAGCCGTCCAGGTCCGGGGACTCGGTCCGGGCGATGGTGAAGCGCGTGAGCGAGAGGGCCGCTCGCCGCTCCTGCGGGTACCGGTCGATGAAGTTCTCGACCCGGACCAGCTCCAGGGGTTCGGGCGCCCGCTCACTCTTGCCCCTGACGTGGACCTCAGGGTTGCCGCGGACGGCGGCGGATGCGGTGGGGGAGTGGGCGCGGACGCCGGGGCGGCAGATCGCGCGCGGCTAACGGTCGGCGAACACCCCCCGGAGCAGGCCGGTGGCCTGCCCGACCTCGATGAGGTAACCGTCGGGGTCGCGCAGATAGCAGCGCAGCTCGGCCTTGCGGTCCAGGGGCTCGGTCAGGAACTCCGCTCCTTTGGCCACGGCGGCGGCGTAGAAGGCGCTGATGTCGGCGACACGGACGTTCAGAAAACTGGACACGGTGTCACCGTCGTCCGGTGGTACGAGGGTGATGCCGGGCTTGTCCGGGGTGGGGCCGCCTCCGGGGTTCATGATGATCCAGCTGTTGGCCACCTTCACGATGGCCGGATTCTCCTCCAGTACGACCTCGCCGCCGAGGATGTCCGCGTAGAAGCGCCTCGATCTCGCGACGTCGCGCACGGTCAGAAAGTGGGTGAGAAGGAGCCCCTGCTCAGGTGCGGGCACATCGCGGGGAGCCGTCATCGCCGTGGTCCCTTCTCGCTGGTGGAGAGCCGGGCCGAGCGACATGCCTCAGGTCCGGCTGGTGTTCCCTGGGTAACCCGGCGGGAGTGCGATATGCGCGGGCGGCGGAACGGATGACCGGGGCCGGTTCGGATGACCGGGGCCGGTTCGGGCTACCGGGGCCGGTATGGGCGGCGCGAGGTGGTTTTGCGGGTCAGGTCGACGAAATCGGGTTCGTCATCCGGGGCGGCGTCAACGGCCTCCCACAGCCGCTCGCGCCCCGCTGTCGAGATCGGCAGCGACGTGGCGGGATCGTCGACAGCGGTCGTCAGGGTGTCGTCGTCCTCGGCCGAGCGGCGCAGTGGCCGGGGATTGGTGGTGTCCAGGGCACGGGAGACCACCGCGCTCAGGGGCCCGGCCGACATGAGCTCCAGAGCGGTGTCATAGTCCTTGCCCAGGATGTCGGCCAGATCCAGCGCTTCCCTGATTCCGGCTTCGGCTGCCATGATCGCCACATTGGTGATCAGCTTGTAGGCCACTCCCGATCCGAACTCACCCACATGCCGGACCTTGCCCAGGGGGGTGAGCACCGGTTCGATGGCGTCGACGACCGGCCCGGGTCCCCCGACGAGGAAGGTGAGCGACTTCTCCCGGGCGTACCGCACGCCACCGACCATCGGGGCGTCGACAACGGTGACACCGTCCGGCGCCTGGGCGCTGACCTCCTCCACGGCCGACGGAGTGGTCGTCGAGCCGATCAGGACAACGGTTCCGTCGCCGGTCCCCGCCAGGATGCCGTCGGTCCCGAGGTACGCGGTCGGGATGTCCTCGGACATCACCAGGCCCAGGACCACATCGGCGCCCCGTGCCGCGTCCGCCGCTGACGAGGCGCCCCGCGCTCCGGCGGCACAGGCCCTGTCGAGTCGTTCGGAGACGATGTCGAATGCCTTCACGTCAAAGCCGGCCGAGACCAGATGCGGCACTATCTCGGTGCCCATGTCACCGATCCCGACGACCGCTACAGTCGACATTTCTGGACTCTCCCTCCTTATGGGGCCTTACCGGGCTCTCGTCCTGCGTAGCTCAGCTTCGACGGGGTCGCAACCAGTCGCTGTCCCGAGCGCGGAGCCGGGGGCTCAGGGGGAGGTGGTCCAGCGTGGTGCGGTCTCGGCCCACTCGGTGTCCCACTCGGCGAGATTGCGCCGGCGCAGGACCACGGTGGCGCAGCGGTAGGCGGCGGCACCGGCGAGGGTGACGGTCACGAAGGCGATGAGCGCCCAGCCCATGGTGCGGCTGCGGATCTGCGCATCGGGCATGGGCGGTTCGGCGATCGCCCCGTCCTTGTCGACCCAGACGTGGACGGAGCGCCCCGCGCCCAGGCCGGGCGGGACGTCGGTCTTGGCGGTGCGGGTCCGCCCGTCCGGATCGGTGAAGCGGACCGTGGCCGGGTAGCGGGTCTCTCTCGCCTCCGCCGATCCGGGCTCCGGGTGGCCCGGGGCGTCATGGGTGAGCACGGCTGTGGTGCGGTGCAGGGTCTCCTTCCGGTGCTCGGCGGCCGCGCGGTAGTGGTGCTGGGCGGCGCCACCGGCGATGAACATGGCACCGAGCCCCAGGACCGGTACGAGCAGCAGCAGCGCCAGGGCGATCCAGCCCTGGAGACGGTCGGTGTACCGGTACAGCGGATTGTGCCGCCAGCGCCACAGCGACTGGGGATGGACGGGCTTGTCGTGCCGGGGGTCGGGGGGCGGCTGCGCATGAGGTATCACGCCGGACACTGTGGTTCTCCTTTCCTGGACAGAAATCGGATCAGAAGCCGGACAGAAATCGGATCAGAAGCCGGACGGAAATCGGATCAGAAGCCGGATCAGGATCCGGACAGATGTGGGCGTGGGACCGCGACCGGCGCGTGGCCGGTGTGGTGAGGGAAAAGCCGAGAGGGACCGGCTCAGCGGGAGAGCGGGCCGGGTCCGGGCGGGGAGGTGCCGCCCGCCGAGGGATGGGCGTGTGCGGCTTGCAGGATCTTGGCGGCGCCACGGACCGCGGCGGTATGCGGTGCCGGGACTGCCCGCAGCGGCGCGTGCAGTCCGCCGACGAGCCGGCGGGTGAGGTTGGGGCGCAGGGCGCCGCCGCCGGCCAGAAGGGCTCCCCGGCTCAGGGCATCGGCGGTGAGAGACGTACGGTCCTGCCGCAGCATCGAGGTGATCATGTCGGTGATGGCCTCGCTGATCTCCGCCGTGGCACCGGCGTCGGCGAGGTCGGTGGTGCCCAGGGCGGTGCGGCGGGCGTCGAAGACGATGCCGTCGACGAGGAGCACCACTTCGGTGAGGTGGGCGCCTATGTCCACCACCAGCAGCGGCAGCGAGAGGTCGGCGCCCGCGGCCAGGGCGATGGCCCGCGCGGTGGGCACGGTCAGGACCGCGCGCGGCCGCAGCACCTCCACGGCGGTGCGGGCGCGTTCCCGGTAGGCGGGGCCGTCCAGCACCGGCGCGGTGACCACCACCAGCGGCCGGGTGAGGCGGGGCAGCCGGCGGCTGAGCAGCTGGTCGAGCATCCGGGCCGTCCCCGGTACGTCCACGATGGCACCGCGCTGGATCGGGTGGACCGCCCCGGCACCGGGGAAGGTGATGGTGGGTACGTCGATGATCGTTTTGCGGCCGGCGATCCAGGCGCGGGTGCGGGCGCTGCCCATGTCGAGGGCGAGGCCGCAGCAGCGTCGGCACAACGGCCAGGGCCGGTGCCGGTGCCTGATGGGGGAGCCGGCCCGGAGGCGCCGGATGACGGTCATCGCCCGGCCTCCCGTACCTGCTGGCACCGTGCGCAGTAGCGGGCCTGCGGAACGATCATCAGGCGTTCCCGTTCGACGGGGCGCCGGCACAGATGGCAGGCGCCGTAGCTGCCTTCGGCGATGCGTCGCAGCGCCGCCTCCACATCGGCGAGGACCATACGCGCGGAGGCGGCGAGTTTGACGTGCACTTCGGCCTGGGCCGCGGTGCGGCGCCGGAGCAGGTCCTCGGCGCGGGGCGCCGAGTCGATCCGCCGCAGCTGTTCCTGGCGGAACAGGCGCTGTTCATGCAGGTTCTCCCGCAGTGCGGCGAGATCCTCGGGCGACAGGTGCGCGGCACGGTCGCCGATGGTCTGGTGGTTCACCACTTCACCCCTTTGAGCAGGGCGGAGACGAAGACGGGTGGGACGGGGCGCCGGTCAGGCGGCGGCGCGGCGCTGGCAGGCCACGCAGTGCCGGGTGTAGGGGAGGATCTCCAGGCGTTCGGCGGGGACGGGCTTGGAGCAGCCCTCGCAGGTGCCGTAGGAGCCGTCGTCGACGCGGGCGAACGCCTCGTCGATCTCGGTGAGGACCCGCTGGATCGCCTCCGTCTGCGCGGACACCAGATGGTCGTCCGTGCTCTGGCCGGTTTCCTTGAGGGCTCGCAGCTGGGCCAGGCGGCTGTTGCGGGCGTGCTCGAGGCGCTGGCGGGCCTCGTGGGCGGTCAGCCGCCCGGGGCGGGGACCGGTCTCGGCGGTGTCGAGCGACACGATGAGGTCCTTTCTCTCAGCGCGCCCGGCGGGGCATCGGAGCGCACCGGGCGCAGCAGTGGCCGCCCGGTTCCGCCGGCCGCGGTCTCCCCGACCACGAATCGGCCGAACCGGGCGGCTCGGTCACCTACGACTCTGCTCGACCCGGCGCCGGAAGCCCATCGGGCACAGACCCCATTTGCCCTGGGCAGTGGTGACCACACGGCGCCGGCGGGGAACGGCGGATGGGTACCCGGCCACCTCGGATATGGGGGCCGGACCCCATCGACCGCGCGCCGTACGGGAGGCAGGCTGGGCCGGAATCTGTCGTGACCAGTTGCCGCAGCTCCGCCCGGATGCGATGACCGAGAGTAGAACTGATCACAGTCGGTACGCAGAAGGAGGAGTTGTCCCAGTGTCGCTGTTCTGGCGGATCTTCGGGCTGAACGCCGTGGTGCTGGGCACCGCTACGGCGCTGCTGCTGTGGGCGCCGGTGACCGTCTCGGTGCCGGTGCTGCTGACCGAGGCGATCATCCTGGTCGGCGGTCTCGCCGTGATGCTGGTCGCCAACGGCACCCTGCTGCGCTGGGGCCTGGCCCCGCTGGACCGGCTGACCAGGCTGATGACCACCGTCGACCTGCTGCGCCCAGGCCAGCGGCTGCCCGTGCCCGGCGCCGGCGGCGGTAGCGAGGTGTCCGAGCTGATCCGCACCTTCAACGCCATGCTCGACCGGCTGGAGCATGAACGCGCCACGGCCAGCGCCCGGGTGCTGCTGGCCCAGGAGGCGGAACGCCGCCGTATCGCCCAGGAACTGCACGACGAGGTCGGGCAGAGCATGACCGCGATCCTGCTGGTGCTCAAGCGCGCCGCGGACGACGCCCCCGAACCGCTGCGCGAGGACCTCCAGCAGGCCCAGGAGATCACCAGGGAGAGCCTGGACGAGGTCCGCCGCCTGGTGCGCCGTCTGCGCCCCGGCGTCCTGGACGACCTGGGTCTGGTCAGCGCGCTGACCTCGCTCACGCAGGACTTCGCCACCCACACCGGGCTGCGTGTCGTGCGCCGCCTCGACGCCGATCTGCCCGCCCTCGATCCGGAGAGCGAGCTCGTGCTGTACCGGGTGGCCCAGGAGAGCCTGACCAATGTGGCCCGCCATGCGGACGCGCACCGGGTCGAGGTGAGCCTGCACCGCTCCGGCGAGGCGGTGGTGCTGGAGATAACCGACGACGGCCGCGGCATCGAGGCCGCTTGTGAAGGCGCCGGGATCCGCGGCATGCGCGAACGGGCCCTGCTCGCCGGGGCCACCCTCGACATCACCTCGACACCCGGCACCGGCACCCGGATCCGCCTCATCACACCCGTCCCCAGGAAGCAGCCCTGACCATGCACGATCCCACCCCGACCGAGCCCACCGCGGCCCCGGCACCCTCTCCCGGGACCGCCGCGCCGATCCGTATCCTGCTCGCCGACGACCACGCTCTGGTACGCCGCGGTGTGCGCCTGATCCTCGACCGGGAACCCGACCTGGAGGTCGTCGCCGAGGCCGGGGACGGCGCCGAGGCCATCGAGGCGGCCCGGAACCAGGAGATCGACCTGGCCGTGCTGGACATCGCCATGCCGCGCCTGACCGGTCTTCAGGCCACCCGCGAACTGGCGGCGCTCAAGCCGGGCCTGCGCATCCTGATGCTGACGATGCACGACAACGAGCAGTATCTGTTCCAGGCGCTCAAGGCCGGGGCCTGCGGCTATGTGCTGAAGTCGGTCGCCGACCGCGACCTGGTCGCCGCCTGCCGGGCCGCGATGCGCAACGAGCCGTTCCTCTACCCCGGCGCGGTCACCGCCCTCATCCGCAACTACCTGGAGCGCGTCCGGCACGGCGAGGAAGACCCCGACCAGTTCCTCACCCCCCGCGAGGAGGAGGTCGTCAAACTCGTCGCCGAAGGGCACTCCTCCAAGGAGATCGCCGAGATCCTGTTCATCAGCGTCAAGACCGTGCACCGCCACCGCTCCAACATCCTGCACAAACTCGGTCTGCACGACCGGCTGGAGCTGACCCGCTACGCCATCCGCGCAGGTCTCATCGAACCCTGACCCCCGCCCCCCATGAGCGTCCGGGGCTCCGATCGCCTACTCCCCGGCCGGGGCCCCGGACCGGCACCCCGCGTCGAGCACTCAGCGGAAAGTCGAGCACCCAGCAGGAAAGGGACGGTGGATGCGCCCGGCACCCCGCACCATTCCGCCCGTCGGCCACTGGCTCGCGGGCACGCTCGTCGTGCTCCTCGCCGTCCTGCTGGCGCTGGTTCCCGCTGATACCGCGCGCGCCGCCTCCGCTCCGGCGCCCCACCCGGCCCCGGCGGCCACGAGCGCCGAGCGCACGGACACCGCTCCCCACGCGGACGACGCGTGGGCCGCCCGCGCGGTCCAGGCCAGGGCCCGGCACGACCACCTCGGCGAGCGCCCCTCCCTACCCGATCACCACGCCACCCACGCTCGCGGTACGGATACCGGCCCGGCTGTCGGCACCCGCACAGCAGGGCCTTGCGCATGTGCACCCGTCCCTTCCGGCCGGTGGGCCCAGCAGCGCGGCCGGGCACCTCCGGCGTACCCCGGCACCTGACGCAACCCATCACCCTTTCTTCCGTCGCGGCCGCGTGCGCCGCCGCCGCGGCATGCCTGCCGGAGGCTCGTGTTGAAACGCCGGAACAGCCGGAACACCGGGAACAGCCGGAACAAACAGAACAGCCGGAACAAGTCGCTGCGCCTTCGGGTGCTGCTCACCCTCGTCGTGATCGCCGGATCGCTGGCCATCGCCCTCACCACGCCCGTCCGCCTCGGCCTCGATCTGCGCGGCGGCACCCAGATCATGCTGGAGACCCGCTCCACCCCCACCACCAAGGCCGACAGCGCGGCCACCGACCGCACCGTGGAGGTGCTGCGCGGCCGTATCGACGCGCTCGGCGTCGCCGAACCGACCCTCGTCCGCTCCGGCGACCACCGCATCCTGGTCGAGCTGCCCGGCGTGCACGATCCGAAGAGGGCCGCCGACGTGCTGGGCCGCACCGCGCAGCTCACCGTCCATCCGGTCCTCGGCCCGGCCGGGAAGTCCGACCGCCCCGCCGCCCCGCCGGCCGATCCGGCCAAGGAGCGCGTACTGTCGGACGAGTCCGGACAGCCCCTGCGACTGGGGGCCGCCGATCTGACCGGACAACACGTCAAGGGCGCCGACGCCGGCTTCGACCAGCAGGGCGGTGCCGGATGGCATGTCACGGTGGACTTCACCAAGACCGGCCAGGACCGATGGCGGAAGGTCACCGCGGACGCCGCCTGTCATCCGGCCGGTGATCCGCGGCGCCGGGTTGCCATCGTCCTCGACAACAAGATCATTTCCGCGCCGCAGGTCGACCCCTCCGTGGGGTGCGGGGCCGGTATCCCGGGCGGCACCACCCAGATCACCGGCTCCTTCGACGACGGCGAAGCCCGCGAACTGGCCCTGCTGATCTCCGGTGGCGCCCTGCCCGTACCGGTCGAGACCGTCGAACAGCGCACCATCGGCGCCACGCTCGGCGATGCGGCCATCGAGGCCGCGGCCTGGGCCGCCGTCGTCGGCACCGCGCTGACCGCGCTGTTCATCATCGCCGTCTACCGGTTGCTCGGCCTGCTCGCGACCGTGGCCCTGGCCTGCTACGGCCTCATCTCCTACGCCGCGCTGGCCGCGCTGGGCGCCACACTGACCCTGCCGGGCCTCGCCGGGTTCGTCCTGGCGATCGGGATGGCCGTGGACGCCAACGTCCTGGTCTTCGAACGGGCCCGGGAGGAGTACGCGGCCCGCAGCCGCCCCGGCCCCCGCTCGGCGTTGAAGGCCGGGTTCCGCGGTGCCCTCAGCGCGATTGCCGACTCCAACATCACGACGCTGATCGCCGCGGGCCTGCTGTTCGCCTTCGCCTCCGGTCCGGTACGCGGCTTCGGCATCACCCTGGGCATCGGCGTCCTCGCCTCGATGATCAGCGCCCTGGTGATCAGCCGTGTGCTCGCCGAGTACGCGGTCAGCCGCCCCGCGGTCTTCCGGCGGCCTCGTATGACCGGGATCGCGAGCACCGGATGGGTGCGCGACCGGCTGCTGCGCCGCGACCCGATGCCGCTGCGCCGTCCGCGCCGCTGGCTGGCCGCCTCCGCCGCACTCGCCGTCCTGGCCGCATCGGGCATAGTCGTACGCGGCCTGGACTTCGGCATCGAGTTCACCGGCGGCCGACTGATCGAGTACGCCACCAGCAGCCCCGTCGACCCCGACCGGGCCCGCACCGCCCTCACCGACGCCGGGTTCCCCCGCGCGGTCGTACAGTCCTCCGGCGACACCGGGCTCACGGTGCGCGCCGAGAAGCTGACCCATACCGAAGAGGCCACCGTCACCGAGACCATCAGCGGCCTCGGCGGTGAGACGAAGAAGGTCCGCGATGAGCTGATCGGCCCCAGCATGGGCGATGAGCTGCGCCGCAACGCGCTCATCGCCCTCTCTCTCGCCCTGGGCGCACAACTGCTGTACCTCGCGGTCCGCTTCCGCTGGATCTTCGGGACCTCGGCCGTGGCCGCGCTCGCCCACGATGTGGTGATCCTCATCGGTGTCTTCGCCTGGCTCGGCAAACCCATCGACGGGGTCTTCCTGGCCGCCCTGCTGACCGTCATCGGCTACTCGGTCAACGACTCCGTCGTCCTCTTCGACCGGGTCCGCGAACTGCTCGGCCGCGACCGCGGAACGTCGCTCGGCCGGCTGACGAACAAGGCGATCCTGCAAACCCTGCCACGGACCGTCAACACCGGTATGGGCGCGGCACTCATCCTCACCGCCCTCGCCCTGATCGCCGACGACACCCTCGCCGACTTCGCCCTCGCCCTGCTCATCGGCCTGGCGGTCGGCACCTACTCCTCCATCTTCATCGCCGCCGCACTCACCATCGAGCTGGGTTCGGACCGGAAGCCGTCACGGTCGTAGCCGGTTGACCCGGCGTCGGGGCCCGCTCGTTCAGCCCTTCACCGCGCCGGAGAGCATGCCGGAGATGAAGTGCCGTTGCAGGAAGACGTACGAGGCGACGACGGGCAGGGCGGCGATGATGGACGCGGCGGCCGGCACGGAGGCCGTCCTGTCACCGCGGTCTTCGGCGGCCACCCGTCCTAGCACGTTGCTTTCCCCGGCGCCGACGTCACTTCGACGGACGAGCGTTCGTGGTGCGACGTATCATCCGTCGATGAGTGACGAAGCACCACTGCCGGGCGCGCTCCGGCTTCCGGATGGCTCCTGGGTCCGTGGCCGTGGTCTGCGCCACCCACGACCGAACGGGCCGCTGCCCGGCTTCGGCCTCTATCTGGGGTCCGCCCGGCTGCGCCACCGGCATGACGGGGGGCTGGAGTGGGAGCGGGCGTGGATCGAGTGGCCCGATTTCCTGCTGCCGCGTGACCGTGACCTGGCCGTGCGGCAGATCCGCGCGCTGCACCAGCGGGCACGGGCGGGCACGCCCGTCGAAGTCGCCTGCGGGGGCGGTGTCGGGCGCACCGGGACCGTCATCGCCTGCCTGGCCATCATGGCCGGGGTGGCGCCCACGGACGCTGTCGCCTGGACGCGCGCGCACCATCATCACCGGGCCGTCGAGACCCCTTGGCAGCGGCGCTGGGTGGCTCGGTTTCCGGTCAGCTGACGCCGACGACCCGGCGGCCCCCTCGGCCGCCGGGTCCCAGGTGCTCAGCTGTGGGAGACGGTCAGGCCGTAGAAGCCGACGCGCGCTCCGTTCGTGGTGCTGTCGGAGGACGACTGGTTGTAGGAGCCGGCCTTGAAGTACTGCTTGTACTGGAAGAAGGACGACGGGATGTCGTAGTGCGTCGTGCTGCCGTTGACGGTGAGGTCGATGGTGTCGCCGCCGGAGACGGCGATCGTGTAGTTCCAGGTCTTGCCGACCGACACATGGCCCACGTTGTGCAGCGTCTGGCCGCCCTCGGGCGAGTTCTCCGTTCCGAGGACGATGTCGCCGTTCGCGCGGTAGTACAGCTCCACCAGCGGCTTTGTGGAGGATCCGCCCGAGCCGAGGTGGATCTGGCCGACGCAGACGTTCTTGGTCACCGACACCACGCGCAGCGTCGCCTGAAGCTTGTGCGAGCCGCCGAGCGACCAGTCCGCGGCGCCGCCGTCGCGGTTCATCTCGCGCAGTTCGGAGCGGGCGTAGTGGGAGTTCGGCGTGGTGACGCCCTTCTCCGGCGCCCAGAACGTCATCGCCCCGTCGCGCTTGTCGGTGTAGAAGTAATCGTCCTGAAATCCGTTCGAGCCCTGAAGCCGGGACGACGGGATGGTCGTCGGCTTGCTGGGGGAGCCGACCGGCTCCTGGAGTTGCCACACCGAGAGGTCGAAGTTGCCGCCCGGCGCCTTCGACGGGTCGGCGAAGGGAGCGGCCGCGGTGGTGGCGCCGGCGGGCATCGCGAGGGCCAGGCCACCGATGACGGCGGTCACGGTCGCCAGCGAGGCGAGCAGCGTACGGATGCGCATGGGAATGCCTTCCCGTGGGGGGTGGGGATAGGCGCGTGTCCACATACATGAAGACCATGTTTCTTTGTGAACGACGAGACCTGTCGAGAAGGTAAGGTCGTGGCGTGTCCGCGTCAATCCTCTGAACGGTAAAAGGCCGGGCGCGGGCCGCCGATCGTGCCGCCGCCCCCAAAAAACGAACTGTCACTCGGCCACGCCGTGGGATAGGTTCGCCGATGGCGATTTCTCCTGCCTGCTACCTGTCGAAGGACTGAAGCCCATGGACTCGGCGTCCCCCAGCGGCCGCCGTCGGCACTGAACGATCGGTGCCACACGCGTCTCCTCACGGCGGCCCCACGTATCCGCACGCCATTCCTTTCGCGGCGCCCTCCGCCGCGCTTCTTCGTGAGGTCACATCACCATGGGCACCGACGTCCAGAGCTTTGCCGTAGCCAACCTCCGCCGCCGCCCCGTGCTGGTCGAAACCGGGGGCTTTGTGGCGGGCTTCGATCCCGGCACCACCAGCCCGTACATCAACTACGCGACCCCGCTCCCCGGCACTCGGCCCACCGCCCGGGACGTCAAGGAGCTGATCGAGGCGTTCCGGGTACGCGACCTCAAGCCCCGGCTCGAGTTCGCGCCGGACGCCGCGCCACGCGTGGAGCCCGCGCTGCGGGAGGCGGGGTTCGGTGTGGAGGCCACGCACACGTATCTGGTGTGCACTCCGGAACGGCTCGCCGTTCCGCGGGGCACGGCGGCCGTTCCGGTGGCGGTTCCGGCCACGGACGAGGACTACCGGGCGATCGACGCCGCGCTGTCCGAGGCGTTCGCCGGTGAGTTCGCCTCCTCCCCGGAGGGGGCGGCCCGGCTGCGCCGGATCCAGGAGGACGGGGGCGCGGTCCGGTTCGTCCGGGCGCCCGACGGGGGCTGCGCCGGCGGGGCCACCTGCTCGGCGCCCGCCGTGGGCACCGCGGAACTGGCGGGCGTGGGCACCCGGCCCGCCTTCCGCGGCCAGGGCATCGCCGCCGCGGTCACCGCCGCGCTGACCGAGACGATGTTCGCCCGAGGAGCCCAGTCGGTCTGGCTGGAGTACTCGGGTGCGGGCTCCCGCCGCGTCTACGAACGCGTCGGTTTTCAGCCGCGGGGCACTCGTCTGTACATGAGTCTCGAGAGCTGATGTGGGGGCCGGGAGGCGGATCTTTCCCCTCCCCGCCCCTTCCCGCTGCCAGGGGCTTCACCCCTGGACCCGGAGTCCGGGGCGGAGCCCCCACGCGGCGGAGCCGCATATCGTCAGGTGTCGGGAAGGGGCGGGGAGGGGAGCAGCCCGCCGCAGGCGTCACCATCCGCAGGCGTCAAGACCCGCCGGACACCCCCTAACGCGGGGCCGCCGCCTCCAGCTCGTCCACGCTTCCGGACATGATCGTGCGGATATGGGCGGTGAGGTGCTCGATCGGCCAGTCCCACCAGGCCAGGTCCAGCAGCCGGGCGATGTCCGCGTCGTCGTAGCGGCGGCGGATGAGCTTGGCCGGGTTGCCGCCGACGATGCCGTAGTCGGGGACGTCGTCCACCACCACGGAACCGGAGGCGATGACCGCGCCGTGGCCGATGCGGACCCCGGGCATCACCATCGTCCGGTATCCGAACCAGACGTCATGGCCCACCACGGTGTCGCCCCGGCCCGGCAGGCCGGTGATCAGGTCGAAGTGGTCGGCCCACGAGCCGCCCATGATGGGGAAGGGGAAGGTGGAGGGGCCGTCCATGCGGTGGTTGGCGCCGTTCATGATGAACCGCGCCCCTTCGCCCAGCGCGCAGAACTTCCCGATGACCAGCCGCTCGGGCCCGTAGTGGTACAGCACATTGCGGGTCTCGAACGCGGTGGGGTCATCCGGGTCGTCGTAGTACGAGAACTCCCCGACCTCGATCAGCGGCGAGGTGATCAGCGGCTTCAGCAGCACCACGCGCGGCTGCTCGGGCATCGGGTGCAGCACGTTCGGGTCGGCGGGTATGGCCGTCATCGGGCATCGCCCTTCCTCGTCCGGAGAGGTTTTCTCGCCATGATCGCAACCTCGGTGCCCGGTGTCGCGTGCATTCCGCGGGGGCGTCGGCGGGGACGTCCGCGAGGCAACCCGATCGTGCTTCCTGGAGTCCTTGAGCGGTGAAGCCTTCGTTCGCATCCGCGTTCGTGTCCGTAGCCGTGTCCGTAGCCGTGCCCGTTGTCCGTGCCCTTGTCCCTGGCCGCCGTCCGTTCGCCCCGACCCTTGTCCGTGACCGCTCGATCCGCCTCGCGAGGTGCCAGCGTGCGTTCGTCCGTTCCCGTCGCCGCCGTGACCGTGTCCGTGCTGCTGCTCGCCGGGTGCAGCGAGGGCGGCCACAGGGCCCCGAAGCCGATCGAGGGCATCACGAAGGGGACGGCCGGTGCCTCGCTCGGGGACTTCAACGGTGACGGTTACGACGACTTCGCCACCGCCATCCGCCCCACCAGCGCCTCCCGGGGGCCGCTGCCCGCCCGGCTGGCGGTGGTCTACGGCTCGGCACACGGCCTCGACCCGCGGCACCGCCTCGTCGTCGACGGCGCCGAGGACGACTACGTCGGGCCCCTGCTGCGCACCGATCTCGACGGCGACGGCTTCACCGACCTGGTGACGGCGCGCTTCCGGCACACGAGTTCGCCGCGGGGCGAGCGGGCGGGGGAGACGGTGATGCTGCGCGGCGGCCCCCGCGGGCTGGCCGCGCCGCGCCCGCTCCGGGGTGGCGCGGCCGGATTCCTGGCGCTGGCCGTGGGGGACTTCGATGGGGACGGCGCGGCCGACCTGCTGGCCTCGGCGGCCGACGGCCGGGGTGCGGTCCGGGTGCTGTACGGACCGTTCGGCACCAAGGCGGGCCCCGCTCGCACCACCCCGCTCCCCACCGGCCGGGTCCGCCGCGCGGCGCCCGCCACCGCCACCGCCGGGGACTTCGACGGCGACCGTCGCACCGATGTGGTGGTGACCTACCGCTACGACCTCGCGCAGCCGGACCGGTCCGACCAGCCCGACCAGCCGGAACCCGACGACACCGCCCCCCTCGACACCCCCGTCGCCCACTACCGCGGCGGCCCCAACGGCCTGGTGCGGGACAAGCGGCCCGAGGCGCGTCTGGCCCACGCCCTGGGCACGGAGGACGGCCCGCGCGAGCCCGCGGCCGGGGACGCCGACCACGACGGGATCGACGATCTGCTCGCGCCCGGCCAGGGGACCCTCGGCCCCGGGCGGCACTCCGGCGCCGGGCGGCTGACCGTCGTCCACGGCGCCAGGTCCGGTCTGGGCCGGGGGCGTTCGGATCTCACGGTCGATCCGTCGGGGCCGGGTCTGCCCGGCGACGCACGGCGCGGCGATGGCTTCGGCGGCTCCCCGTCCGTCGGCGACATCACCGGCGACGGCCGCCCCGACCTGGTGGTGTCCACCCCGGAGAAGAACTACGGCAACGGCCGGCTCACCCTGCTGCCCGGGGCACGGCGCGGGCACGGCGGCGAGTACGACCCGGCCGCGAGCGCGCACGAGGGGAACGGCGGGGAGCAGACCCTGGACCTGGACACCCCGGGAGTGCCCGGCCGGCACACTCCGTACGGCTTCGACGCCTTCGCCCCCCAGCCCCCGCTGCTCGACGTCGACGGGGACGGACACCACGAGGTGATCGCCGCCGCGCCCGGCTACGGCCACGGCCGGACGGGCGGCTTCTGGGTCTTCCGGGGGACCGACCGCGGGCTGTCCCCCAGGGACGTACACCGTTTCACCGCCGCCGACCTGGGCATACGCTTCCGTACGGCCTAGAAGACGAGTAAGTCCGATGTCTTGGGCCAGGTGTCAGGCGTGAAGAGGTGCCCTTCTTCACCGGGCGCCGCAAGGACATCGCCGAGCTGATCGCCGGGCCCGCCTGAGCGGAAGAGAAGTGACCGGCCCCGCGGTACGGGTGTCCCGGGCTCGCCTGCCCTCTGCGGAACGGGTGGTGCCAGGCGTACGCTTGCAGAGGGACGGTGAGCCGGTATCGACCGCTTCGGCCTGACGTCACCGAGGTCGGCAGCGCCTGCGGCTGGACGAGCCTCGGACACGTGATGGAGCTTGCCGCCGCTGGTGGGTGCCGGCGCCCGCATATCCCAAAGGTGGAATTTGCCGCTCCGGTCCATAGCGCGATGCGCGCTCGCCGTCCGCACCACATAAGGCCCTTGAGGTGCGGTTCGGACACGAGGAGCTAGGAGACGGAATGACCGCCAGTCCTGCCGGTGGTCGGCCGGAGGATACGGGCGACGCGGAAGCCGCGGTGGATGCCCTCCGGCTGGAACTGGCAGCAGCGGCTGAGGGATTGGCCGACGTGGACGTGCTGCGTCTCGCCGCTCAGCAGGCCGTGGCCGGCGTCGGCGGGCTGGCCGGACTGGTGCATCTGGCAGGGCCGGAAGAAAACACGCTGCTGCTGGCCGCGGCGGCCGGACTACCCGCGCCCCTGGCCCAGGCGTGGGAGCGCGTCTCCCGCGTGGACACCCCGGCCCTGGCCGGGGCGGTGACCGAGACCATGGCGCGGCCCGAGGTGACGTGGTCCCCGCCCCCGCTGCCACCCGAACGCCGCGCCGGGTTCCCCGGGGGGTGGGAAACCAAGGTGGGGGTACTGTCCGTCCCGATCAGCGCGGGGGGCACCCCGGTCGGTGCGCTGTCAGTGCTGACGAGCCGCGTTCCGGACGCGGCCCGATGCGCGTTCCTGGCCGGTCTGGCGGGGACGACCAGTCGGCAACTCCTGCGCGCGAGGCGATGGCGCGTCGCCCTGGCCCCGTGGTGGCAGGAGCCCGCGCGCCCCCGGGAGGTGCAGCCGGTCAGACTGGGCACGTGGGCCTGGGACCTGGCCACGGGACGGTTGGACATCGACCAGGTCGCCGAGGAGGTGATCCGCGGCGCGGGGCTGCCCCCGGACAGATGGGCAAGCCGGATCGATGCCTGGTTTTCCCGCGTGCACCCCGATGACCGCCCGGCGGTCGACGCCGAAGCCGAGCGGGCGCTGGAAACCGACCAGTTGTACGCGATGGAGTACCGCGTCGTCGGGGAGGATGGGCGGATCTCCTGGATGGAGGCGCGGGGGAAGGGCGAGTACGACAAGGCCGGCCGTCTGGCGCGGATGACCGGCACCGTCCTGGACATCACCGCACGGCGCTCCCAGCACGAGTGGCTCGCCGGGCTGCTGGAGCTGCACCCCGAGCCCATCGATGTGCTGGACGCCGACAACCGCGTGGCCTGGGCCAACCGGGCGAGCCGAGGGATGGCCGCCGAGAAGGGCACACAGATCGTGGGCGCCGTGCCGTGGGAAGCTCTGCCCGGTATGCGCGGTCGTGGCCTGCCCCAGCTCGTCGACCGCGCCAGGACCGCGCCGGGATCCGTGGCCTTTCTGGAGATGGAGCTGCCAGCGGAAGATCACGGCGCTTCGGCCTATTACCAGGTGCGAGCCGTGGAGGTCGGCGGCCACGTCGCCGTCCAGCGGGCGGATGTCACCGAACAGCGTCGGGCCGAGCGGGCCGCGGCGGAACGGACACAGCGGGTCGCGGACCTGAACGCCGCTCTGGCAATGGCCCTGGAGACCGCCGATGTGGCGAATGCCGTCACCGAGCACATGCTGCCGTTGTTCGGCGCGACCGGTCTGGTCATGCACGACCAGACCGGTCCCGGTCCCCGCGTCGTCGGCGCGGTCGGCTACCCGGAGAAGTTCCTCGATGAGCTGAAGCGGCTGGAGCACTCCACCCGTCCTCCGGTGGAGATCACCGCCGTGAGCGCGCCGCAGTACGTCTCCTCGACGGAGGAGTTCGCGCGCCGCTGGCCCAGGCTGGAGTCCTTGGCCCGCCTCGGCCGCAAGCACGCCTGGGCCGTACTGCCGCTGCTTGTCGGGGAGCGGCGTGTCGGGTCCTGCGTCATCAGCTGGGCCGATCCGCGGCCGTTCCGTGCGGAGGAACGGACCCTACTGGAGACCGTCGCGACCTTCATCGCCCAGGCTCTGAGCAACGCCCGGCTGTACGAGCAGACGCGGGCCCGCGCGGAGCGCCTCCAGCGTGAACTGCTACCGGGCGAGCTGCCCGGCCTGGTCGGCGTGACCGCCGCCGCCCGCTACCGGGCCGCTGCCGGGCAGGACGTGGGCGGGGACTGGTACGATACCGTCCCCCTGCCCGGCGGCCGGGTCCTGGCCGTCATCGGCGACGTGATGGGCCACGGCCTGGAACAGGCCATCATCATGGGCATCATCCGTCACGCGGTCCTGGTGATGGCCACCCTGGACATGCCCGCCGAGGACATCATGGCCCACCTCGGCGATGTCGCGGCCCGCCTCGAGCGCCGCACGTCCGACGCCCCCTCGTACGCCACCGCCCTGATCGTCCTGTACGACCCCACGGCCGGCAGCTGCCGCATCGTCAACGCCGGTCACCCGCCGCCGTTGATCCTCCACCCCGACGGCCAGGAACCGCCGCAGACCCTGGACGTCCCCCCCAGCCCTCCGCTCGGCGTCACCGACGACGCGGCCGGGGTACCGCCTACCGTCACCCAAGTGGACGTGGAGCCCGGCAGCGTTCTGATCCTCTACACCAACGGCCTGCTCGGCGCGGACACCACCCGCCCGGGGCCGCTGGCCGAGGCCGCGACCGCCTATGCCGCCGCCCACCCCAGCACAGGCGGGCGGGCCCCGGACACAGCCTGGCTGGAGGGGCTGTGCCAGGCGATTGTCACCGGCTCGCCCACCACGTCCGACCGCCGGGATGACGCCGCGCTCCTGGTCCTGTCCACCGGCCGCGTCCCCGCGGGGCACATCGCGGCCTGGGACCTGCCCTGCGCCGCGGAGTCCGCCCGCAGCGCCCGCGCCCTGGTGACCGACCGCCTTGCCGGCTGGGCCCTCACCTCCCTGGTCGACCC
The DNA here is from genome assembly GCF_001598115.1 of Streptomyces sp. AgN23. Classification (NCBI taxonomy): domain Bacteria; kingdom Bacillati; phylum Actinomycetota; class Actinomycetes; order Kitasatosporales; family Streptomycetaceae; genus Streptomyces; species Streptomyces sp. AgN23. The sequence goes on along the minus strand of NZ_CP007153.1, from coordinate 3,680,141 downwards.
CCTCCAGCTCATCGTGAGCGAGCTGATCGGGAACACTGTCCGCCACGCCTCCGGCCTGCCCGACCAGAACGCGCAGAACTCCCAGAACGACCAGAGTCACTCCTCCGGCGTGGTGCGCCTGCGGCTCCTGCATCTGGGGACCCGCGTGGTGTGCGAGGTGTATGACGGCTCCGAGGCGACGCCACGGGTGCGGCATCCCGCCCTCACCGACGAATTCGGCCGCGGTCTGCAACTGGTGGCGTTGTCCTCCGACGGCTGGGGCGCCCGCTACACGGAGGGTGGGAAATGCGTTTGGGCCCGCATGGACATCTCGCCGGTGGCCACCGCGCCGTGACCCACGCACTCAGCCCGAGCACCCCGTGATTCCCCCGTCGAGGGGGATGACCGCGGCAGTGACGTAGGCGCCGGCCCGCCCTGCTCGTCGCAGCAGCGGCAGATTCCCTACGGTCAGGTCGAAGGGAGCGATGAGGTTGGTGCCGAGTACCTTCGTCCAGCCCGCTGTGGGGAACGCCTCCAGCGGAGCGCCCCAGGTCGTCCCCGCGTTGTTGACCAGGATGTCCACGCTGTCGTGGTGCTCGGCGAGCCAGGCCGCTAGCCGTTGGCAGCCCGGACGGCGCACAGGTGGTCATCGCGAGCAGGAAGGCCGATCAGTGTCGTGCCGCGGCCGAGGCGATCAACGCCTCCGGGGCCCGGGGCCACTGCACCGCCATACCGGCCGGCCTCTCCTCCCCGGAGGGCCCGTGCGAGGCCCTGCGCGATCATGGCGCCGATCCCGCGGGAACCGCCGGTCACCACGGCCGTCCGGCCGTGCACGGAGAACAGATCGGCGTCGTCGGGTCCTGACTGTGATAGCAGTGTCGATTCCCGGAGCGGAGTGGGAAAGTCACGCCGAAGCCGGGGTCCCCCTCGAAACCTGGCTGGGCGCCCTGGGCATGACCGGCCTCACGGCGTGGATCGGCGTGTACGACATCCTGCGGCCGTCGGTGGGCGACACCGTCCTGGTTTCCGCGGCGGTCGACGCGGTCGGCTCCCTCGTCGCTCAGCTCGCCAAGCGGGCCGGTGCCCGCGTCATCGGCACGGTGGGCGGCGCCGAGAAGTGCGACCTGCTCACCACTCGCTCCGAGTCTGGACGCGGCCGTCGACCGGCGTGCCGACGACTGGCGCGACCACCTGGCCGCGGCGGCGCCCGACGGCATCGACCGTGTCTTCGAGAACGCCGGGGCCCCGTGTTCGACGCGACCATCGCGCTCCTGAACGACCACGCGCGCATCGCCCTCTGCGGCCTCATCGACGGCTACAACCTGCCCCACCGGCCACCCGGGCCGTCGAACTTCGGGATGCTGCTCACCAAGCGCGTTACGACGCAGGGGTTCATCGTGCTCGACCACATGAACCCCGCCCACGAGGCCGAGGAACACCTCGCCGCCCTGATCCGGGACAAGGAGATCGCCCCCCCCCGTAGACCGTTGTCCCAGGCTTCGAGCACCTCCCGAGGACGTTCGTGCGAACCTTCACGCACAGTCGACACCCCGGCAAACCGGTCGTCGACGTGACCTGGCCAGCCTTCCGCGCGGCCGCGACCCCGCCACCGGCCCGGAATAACGGCGGGCGGTGGCGGGGTTACGGTGCATGTGGCATCTGCCGATGTACGGAAGCGGGTAACGCAGGCATGAGCACTAGCACCGTCGAGCTCACCAAGGACAACTTCGACGAGATCGTGTCCGGTAGCGAATTCGTCCTGATCGACTTCTGGGCCTCCTGGTGCGGGCCGTGCCGGATGTTCGCGCCCATCTACGAGAAGGCCGCCGAGCGCCATCAGGATCTGCTGTTCGCCAAGGTCGACACCGAGGCGCAGCCCGAACTGGCCGCCGCCTTCGACATCCAGTCGATCCCCACGCTGATGATCGTGCGGGAGAACATCGCGGTCTTCGCCCAGCCCGGCGCCCTCCCCGAGCCGGCCCTGGAGGACGTCATCGGCCAGGCCCGCGACCTCGACATGGACAGCGTGCGGGCGTCCATCGCCGCCGCGTCGAACGAGAAGCGGGCCATCGACGAGGAGAAGGAGCAGGCCGCCGCCGGCGACGAGAATGCATCCGGCAACCGTGGCTGAGCTGGTGCTGATCCGGCACGGCGAAACCGAGTGGAGCCGGTCGCGCAAGCACACCAGCTGGACCGATGCGCCCCTGACCCCGCGTGGTGAGGAGCAGGCCCGCGCCCTGCGCTCGCCGCTCGCCGCGCGGAAGATCGGGCTCACCCTGGTCAGCCCGATGGCGCGGGCCATGAGCACCGCTCGGCTCGCCGGGCTGGAAGACCTCACTGTCGAGCCCGAGCTGCGCGAATGGGACTACGGCGGCTACGAGGGCGTCACCACCACCGAGATCCACCGCACCCGCCCCGACTGGGACCTGTGGACCGACGGCGTCCCGCCGGGCGGTCCCGACCACCCCGGGGAGTCGCCCGAGCGGATCGGGGCCCGCGTGGACCGGGTGCTCGACCGGATCGCCGCCGAGCTGGCGGCGGAGGACGGCGCCGATGTGGTGCTGGTGGCGCACGCCCACGTACTGCGGGTGCTCACCGCCCGTCGGCTGGGCCTGCCACCGTCCGCCGGCGCGCTCTTCCGGCTGGACACCGCGACCGTGAGTCGACTCGGAACTGAGCATGGTCGCCCGGTCGTGGTCGCCTGGAACGTAGGCTCGGAGTCGATCTCCGGGCAGGGGGCGACCGGAAGCGGTGGCACCCCTGCCAGGTGATCACGTCCGACCGTCTACGTATCCGTCTCGGTCTACCTAGACGTCTCGGTCTACGCATACGTCTCGTTCGGCGCTCCACCACCGACGGGTGGACGCCACCGACAGGAAGCAGGGAACAGCGAGCATGGCTACGACGCGTACCGCGCACACCGTCTGGCAGGGCAATCTGGCCCAGGGACAGGGGACCGTCACCTTCGACTCCTCCGGCATCGGCGAGCAGCAGGTCTCCTGGCCGTCCCGCGCCGAGCAGGCCAACGGCAAGACCAGCCCCGAGGAGCTGATCGCGGCGGCCCACTCCAGCTGCTTCTCGATGGCGCTCTCGCACGGCCTCACCCAGGCGGGCAACCCGCCCACCCAGCTCACCACCCAGGCCGACGTCACCTTCCAGCCCGGCACCGGGATCACCGGCATCCACCTCACCGTCGAGGGCACGGTGGAGGGCCTGGACGAGGCCGCGTTCACCGCGGCGGCCGAGGACGCCAAGAAGAACTGCCCGGTGAGCCAGGCGCTCGCCGGTACGGAGATCACGCTGTCGGCGAAGCTGGCCTGACGTTCTCCACACGCTGCAGCAGTCCCCAGGTGAACTCCGCCACATAGTGGCGGAGTTCACCGTTCTCCGCCTCCGGCGCGTCGAAGGCCAGCCGCCAGCGGGTGGGCGCCGAGCCCTCCATGGGCCGCGCGGGTGCGAAGGCGCGCGCCACCTCGTCCACCGTGCAGGACCAGGGCACGAGGTCGGCGGCCGTCCGCAGCCGCGGCCCGGGCGCGCCCGGAGCGCGCACCAGCCACTCGTTCCACACCGCTCCGTTCGGCGCGGTGAGCACCTCGAACCGCAGATCCGGCCACAGCGGCACGGACCAGCTCAGCGCCTCGCTCGTCAGATCGCCGATCCGGCGGGCGGAGGTGGACTGGGGCGGGCCCAGCACGGAGCGGTAGCGGGCGACCGCCGAGCGCCGCCGTGGCGAGCGCTGCATGGCCTGCCAGCGGCGGTTGGCCTCACGCATCACCGCACGCCCGAAGCCCAGCTCGCGCAGTGCGTCCTCGACCAGCCCCGGCTGATGGTCGGCCATCCGCCGCAGCAGTACGAGGACGAAGGGGAAGGGGGTGGGAAATGAGTCGGGCTGGAGGAACGGGCCGGGCGCGGAATCCATGGCTCCTACTTTGCCGGACCATTGCCGGGGGAAGTCCGTTCCGCATAATCTGTGTTCGCGATACCGGCCGCCAGCCGGAATCTCGAACGCCTGCCATCTGACCAGAAGGGGAGGGCGAGCACTATGGGACGCCTGGTACCCGCGGTGACACGGGCTCTGGACATACTCGAGCTCTTCCTGGACGGAGACGGCACCCTCTCCGCACCCGAGATCACCCGCCGGCTCGGCCTGCCCCGTACGACCGTCCATGAGCTGGTGACCACTCTGGCCGCCCGTTCCTATCTGGTCCAGGTACCCGACCAGCCCGGCCGCTATCGGCTCGGGGTACGGCCGTATCAGCTCGGCAGCCGCTACGCCGAGCAGCTCGACCTGGCCGCCGAGGGCCAGCAGGTGGCCCGGAGCGTCGCGGAGACCTGCGACGAGACCGTGCATGTCGCGATTCTCGAGGGCATGGACGTCATCTATATCGCCAAGGTCGACTCCACCCACGCCGTCCGCATGGTCTCCGCCGCGGGCCGCCGGCTCCCCGCCCACTGCACCTCGGTCGGCAAGATGCTGCTCGCCTCCCTGACCGACGACGCCCTGGACGCGCGGCTGTCCGACGAGCAGCCGCTGCCCGCGATGACGGACAACAGCATCACCTCCACCGTCGAACTGCGCCGCCATCTCCTCACCGTGCGCGAGCGCGGCCTCGCGGTCGAGCAGCGGGAGTCCAACCCGGATGTGAACTGCGTGGCGGCGCCCGTACGGGACTCCACGGGCAAGGTGGTCGCGGCGCTGTCGATCTCGGTGCCGACGATCCGCTGGAGCGAGGAACGCCAGGCCGAGCTGGCGGAGCTGGCGGCCAAGGGCGCGGGAGAGCTGTCGGTGCGGCTGGGACATCGGAGGCGGGACATATGAGCACACGGCCCTCGCTCGAGATCGCGGTGCGCGCGAGCGCCCTGCTCGGTGAGGGACCCACCTGGGACGCCGCCGCCCGGCGGCTGATCTGGGTGGACATCCTCTCCTCCCGCGTCCACACCTACGACCCCGCCACCGGCCGCCGCACCACCCTGGCCACCGAGCAGCATGTCGGCGCGGCCAAGCCCCGCGCGGGCGGCGGTCTGGTGGTCAACCTCCGCGACGGCATCGGGATGTACGGTGCCGACGGCGGCTTCGACTGGCTGCTGCGCGAGGCGGTCCCCGGCCGCCGTGGCAACGACGCCGCGGTGGCGCCGGACGGCGCGCTGTGGGCGGGCACCATGCGCTACGACGAGACGGCCGGTGGCGGCACGCTCTCCCGGATCGGAGCCGACGGCTCCCCTGCGGAGTTCCTGCCGGAGGTGACGGTCAGCAACGGCATCGGCTGGAGCCCCGACGGCCGCCTCATGTACTACATCGACACCCCCACCCGCCGTATCGACGTCTTCGACGTGGACGGCGCCGATGGCCCGGTGGTCGCCAGCCGGAGGCCGTTCGCCGAGGTCGAGAAGGGCGCGGGCTTCCCGGACGGGCTGTGCGTGGACGCCGACGGCGCGGTGTGGGTCGCCCTGTGGGACGGCGCCGCGATCCGTCGCTACGCCCCCGACGGGACACTCGATCGGGTGGTGGAGCTTCCCTTCCCGCGCCCCACCGCGTGTGCCTTCGGCGGGGCGGACCTCACCGATCTGTATCTGACCTCGGCACGGGCCGGACTCGGCGCCTTTGCGCCGCCGCTCGCCGGGTCGCTGCTGGTCATCGAGGGTGCGGGGCAGGGTCTGGCGCAGCCGGCCTTCGCCGGCTGAGCGGGGCCGGGCGGACGCCAACTGCTGGCGGGGTACGGCCTGACGAGGGCTTTCGTACGGTCTTTGCACAGGATCCTCACACCCCGCGTCCTACTGACCTACCCGTTGGTCACATAACCTGCCCGGCGAAATGGATTACTGCTCTCCCTGCCGCCGCCATCTCAACGGTGCCGTCTCCTGCCCCGGCTGCGGGACGCCCGCTGAGGATCTCGGCCTGCCCTCCGCCACATCGGACACGGCACAGGAGGGCGGGGCCGACACGCCCGCGCCCCGTGCGGAGCGGAGAGCCGGCCGGCGCGCGAGGGAGACGTCCCCCGCCTCCGGCGCCACCCGGGCCTCGCGCCGCAAGCCCAAGCCCCGCCTTATCGGCAGCCGCGCCCGTCGGGCCCGCCGGGGGCGTGGCCGCCGGGTGACGATCATGGCGGCGGTGCTCGGCCCGGTGCTGGCCGCGGTGTTCGTGGCCGAGCTGGCCACCGAGGGGCACTGGCGGGAGTCCTCCCCGTCGCCCAGTCGGCAGGAGCCGGTGGCCGACCGCAGCGGCGGGGTGCCGGATTCCGACGACCCGGTCACCCAGGACACATCCGGCCCGAGCGAGCCCCCTTCGGCATCGGACGGCGGCCAGGGCGAGGACAAGGACGCGTCCAGGGACAAGGGCAAGGACGACGGGAAGTCCGAGGACGACAAGGACGACACCTCGTCCGATCCGGACGGGGACTCGTCCTCGGATCCGTCGGACGCCACCTCCTCGGCCCCGGGCGGCCCGGGTACGACCCAGGGGCCCACCACGCCGTCGCATCCGGGGCCCACCGCCCCGGCGACCGTCGCACCGACGCCGACCCCGTCGCCCTCGGAGACCTGCGATCGCTTCCTGTGGTGGTGCACCTAGCCCGGCATCCCGGCGCGCGACGGCTCCGCTTTCGCGACGGCTCCGCTTTCGCTACGGCGCGACGCCCAGCATCCGCTTGAGCAGATCGCGCAGCACCGTACGCTCCTCGTCCGAGAGCTCCGCCAGCGGTTCGCGCGCGAAGTCGAGCGAGCCCCGGAGCCGTTCGGCGGTCTCCCGGCCCGCCTCGGTGGCGGCGGCCAGCTTGACCCGCCGGTCGGCCGGGTCGAGGCGGCGCTCGGCGAAGCCGCGCGACTCCAGGCGGTCCACGATCCCGGTGACGTTCGACGGCTCGCACTTCAGCTGCTGGGCGAGCCGGCGCATCGGCGTCGGGCCGCGGGACAGCAGGCCCAGCACCCGGGCCTGTGCCCCGGTCAGGGAATGCTTGGCCGCGGCCTCCTCGTATTCCTCGTGATAACGGGCCACGATGGTGCCGATGAGTTCGACGACCTCGAGGGTCAGCGGGTCGATGCGGGACGTCATGCCTACCAGAGTACCCATTTACTTGACAGCATGAAATATTCAGCAGCATGATTGTTTCATCTGCTGAAACGTATGAGAGGCACCTTCCATGTCCGTCATCCCCACCACCGGCCGTGAATGGCACCTGGTCGCCCGCCCCCAGGGGTGGCCGAAGCCGGAGGACTTCGCGCTGCGCGAGGCCCCGATCTCCGAGCCGGGCCCCGGGCAGGCGCTGGTCCGCAATCTCTACATGTCGGTGGACCCGTATATGCGCGGGCGCATGAACGACGTGAAGTCGTACGCGCCGCCGTTCCAGCTCGACCAGCCGATGGAAGGCGGCGCGGTCGGCAAGGTCATCGCCTCCAACGCGGAGGGGCTCTCCGTCGGCGACCACGTGCTGCACTTCGGCGGCTGGCGTGAGTACGCGACGGTGAGCGCCAAGAGCGCCGTCAAGGTCGACCCCGAGGTCGCCCCCCTCCCCGCCTACCTCGGCGTGCTCGGCATGCCCGGCCTCACCGCGTACGCGGGGCTGCTGGAGGTCGCGTCCTTCAAGGAGGGCGACGCGGTCTTCGTCTCGGGTGCGGCGGGCGCGGTCGGCAGCGAGGTCGGCCAGATCGCCAAGCTCAAGGGCGCCTCCCGGGTGATCGGCAGCGCCGGTTCGGACGACAAGGTCCGGCTGCTGCTCGACGAGTACGGCTTCGACGCGGCCTTCAACTACAAGAACGGCCCGGTCGCCGAGCAGCTCAAGGAGGCCGCGCCCGACGGGATCGACGTCTACTTCGACAACGTCGGCGGCGAGCACCTCGAGGCCGCCATCGGCCGCCTCAAGGTGCACGGCCGGATCACCGTCTGCGGCATGATCTCGCAGTACAACGTCACCGAGCCGCCCGCCGCCCCGCGCAACCTCGCGATGGTCATCGGCAAGCGGCTGCGGATGCAGGGCATGCTGGTCGGGGACCACCAGGCTCTGCAGGGGCAGTTCTTCGAGGAGGTCGGCGGCTGGATCCGCGAGGGCAAGCTGCACTACCGCGAGACCGTCATCAAGGGTGTGGAGAACGCGGTCGACGCCTTCCTCGGCATGCTCCGTGGGGAGAACACCGGCAAGATGATCGTCGCCTTCGAGGACTGACGAACCGAGGGCCCGGCGAGCACCCGGGCCACGGATCCGACGCCCCCTGCCACCCGTCGGCAGGGGGCGTCGGCGGGTCGGCTACCGCAACACCACCGTCGTCAGCGAACGCCCCGGCAGTTCGACCGCCAGCCGCCCGTCGCGCACCCGTGATCTGCCTCCGCGACCGCGAAACCGTCGTATCCTCCCGCCCGTCGCCCACCACCACCCTCGGCCGTAGCGCTTCGCGCTGCTGCCTTGTTCTGGTCGTCCCACGCCTGGTTCCACGCCGTCCCGCTGGGGCTCCACTCCGACCTCCGGGTGCGGCGGCTCGTCGGCAACGGCTGGTCGGAGGGGGTGACATACGGATGGCCGGTGTGCACCGCCACCTGGTCCGCCGCTTCCTTGTCGGCCTCGATCGCGGCGGAGTACGACGCCTGCTCGTCCCATCCCGCCGCATCGCGGCACACCAGATTGATCCCGGCCCGCCGCACCGTGGTGCCGATCGCCTTGACCACCTCGACCGCCTGGCACGGGGTCCGGACCGCCCGGGTCGGTGGGCTGGATGGACGTCATATGGCCGTAGACCTCGCCGGAGGACGAGCCGATGCCGAGCCGCAGCATGCTCAACCCGGCGCCCGTGGCGCGGTTCAGCAGCAGATCCAGCACCTCCCGCTGGCGCTGCGGCGTCAGGCCCTGCGCGCCGTGCGGCACAGCGGCGCGCTGGAACGCCTGGTTTCCGTAACGTCGGCCGCACGGGTAGAGGCGGCGGTCGGGTGGGTCAAGGGACCGGGGAGCGCTCATGAGGTGATGTGCCCGGGGGTGGTGGGTACCCGAGGAGATCCGGCGTTCGCCGGAACCGTAAGAACCGGAACAGCCGGAACAGCCGGAAGAGACCGAACGGAAAGGTGGCCCCATGTCCACGATGGCCGGTCCGGAACAGCCTCAGTCCGCCTCGCAGGTGCTGGTGGCGGTGAGCGGAATCTCGCGCTACGACGCCGAGGCCGTCTTCGGTGTGCTGCGCACGTGCTACGAGTCCGACGAGGCGACCACGAACCTTCCGCAGGACGCGGGGGAGGGGCGGCCCACGGTGTGGACCTCCGTCTTCGAGGTGGCCGACCCCCGCGAAGAGCCCCGCCCCGCCTCCCTGACGGCCCCCGTCGCCGCCGACCTCCAGGGCGGCCCCCGCCAGGTGCAACAGGTGGCGGACGTCCTGGCCCGCGCCTTCGAGGTCCGCGAGCAGGGTGCGGTGGCGGGCGACCAGGAGCGGGAGCTGCGGCTGCGGCTGTCCAGCACGGGGATGCGCCCGGAGTGAGTGGTGTTCGGTCGGCGGCGCGGCCGGGCGGCGCGGTCGGGCGGTGTGGCTGAGCGGTGTGGCTGAGCGGTGTGGTTGTGTGCGCCGAAGGCGCGAGACGAAACCCGCGCCCGACCAAGCCGCCCACCCCAAACAACGCACCCCGCCCCGCCATTGACGCACGTGGCGGCGAGATCTTACGGTCGCGTTCGAAGAAACGAGCGCTGGTCGATATGCCGAATAGCCACGAAACCGCGACGTCGCGTAGTCGCGGCACCCGAAGAGATGGGCCGCCATGCCGCAGATCCCTTCCGCCTCCGCCGCCGCCTCCGCCCGGTTCACCCTCGACCCCGCCTTCGCCGTCGGCGAGGTCAACCCCCGCCTCTTCGGCTCGTTCGTCGAGCACCTCGGCCGTTGCGTCTACACCGGAATCCATGAGCCCGGCCACCCGGCCGCCGATGAGGCCGGGCTGCGGACCGATGTCCTCGCGCTGATCCGCGAGCTGGGCGTCAGCGTCATCCGGTATCCCGGTGGCAACTTCGTCTCCGGCTACAAGTGGGAGGACGGCGTCGGGCCGGTCGAGGAGCGGCCGCGCCGGCTCGATCTCGCGTGGCGTTCCACCGAGACCAACCGATTCGGTCTCTCCGAGTACATCGACTTCGTCCGCAAGGTCGACAGCGAGCCCATGATGGCGCTCAACCTCGGCACACGCGGTGTCGCGGACGCCCTTGAGCTGCAGGAGTACGCGAACCACCCGTCCGGCACCGCCCTCGCCGACCTCCGGATCGGCCACGGCGACAAGGATCCGTACGGCATCCGGCTGTGGTGTCTGGGCAATGAGATGGACGGCCCCTGGCAGACCGGGCACAAGACCGCCGAGGAGTACGGACGGCTCGCCGCCGAGACCGCCCGCGCGATGCGGCAGATCGACCCGGACGTGGAGCTGGTGGCCTGCGGCAGTTCCAACCAGTCGATGCCGACGTTCGCCACCTGGGAGGCGACGGTCCTGCGGGAGACGTACGACCTGGTCGACCACATCTCCCTGCACGCCTACTACGAGGAGCGCGACGGCGACCGCGACTCCTTCCTCGCCTCGGCCGTGGACATGGAGTCCTTCATCGAGAACGTCGTCGCCACCTGCGATCACATCGGCGCGCGGCTGAAGTCGAAGAAGAAGATCAACCTGTCCTTCGACGAGTGGAACGTCTGGTACCAGACCCGCTACCACCACGCCGAGCCGCTCAACTGGGAGGAGGCCCCGCGCCTCCTGGAGGACAATTACTCCGTCACCGACGCCGTCGTGGTCGGCTCGCTGCTGATCGCCCTGCTCCGCCACGCCGACCGCGTCACCGTCGCCTGCCTCGCCCAACTGGTCAACGTCATCGCCCCGATCATGACCGAACCGGGCGGCCCGGCGTGGCGGCAGACCACCTTCTACCCCTTCGCGCAGGCAGCGGCCCACGGGCGCGGGAGGGTGCTGCGGGTCAACGTCGACAGCCCGACGTACGAGACGGCCGTCTACGGCGCGGTCCCGCTGCTGCACGCCACCGCCGTCCTCGACGAGTCCACCGGCGCGGTGACGGTCTTCGCGGTCAACCGCGACCAGCACCGCCCCCTCCCGCTGGAGATCGCCCTGCACGCCCTGCCGGTGACCCGCGTGGTCGAGCACACCGTCCTCGCCGACGCCGACCCCGAGGCCCGTAACACCCTCACGGACCCCGAGCGCGTCACCCCGCACCCCGGCGAGGGCACGGCGCTCGCGGACGGCGCCCTGAGCGCCACGCTCGAGCCGATGTCGTGGAACGTCATCCGCCTGGCCTGAGCGCTTGGCTTGAGCGCCTTGCCCTGAGCGCCTTGCCACGGACGACGTAGGTGACTTTTGGTTCGTCCGGCAGCCGCGTCCTCGGGTTACGCCTCGCGGTGGGGGGCGTAGATGTATGGAGTCGTGGTGCTCAGCACGGTGAACCCGAGTCGTTGCAGGATGGGGCGGCTCTGGTCGGTGGCGTCGACTTGAAGGTAGCGGTAGCCGAGGTCGGCGGCGGTCCGGGCGCGGTGGGCGACCAGAGCCCGGTAGATGCCCCGGCCTCGCCAGGCAGCCACGGTGCCGCCGCCCCAAAGGCTGGCGAAGTCGGTGCCTGGGTTCAGTTCCATCCGCGCCGCGCACACGGGCAGGTCGCCGGCCATAGCGACGACCATGCTGATGGTTTCGGAGTTCTGGGCGAGCTGGGCGAGCAGCCGTTGCCGCAGGTGAGCGCTGCTGGTGCCGAAGGCCTGCTCGTGGACGTCCGCCATGAGGTCCACCCCGGCGGGGTCGGTCACCGGACGCAGGTGGACACCTTCGGGCAGTGCCGCGTCTGTGGGCAGGTCCCGGACCGGCGCGACCATCACTGCCTCCTGCGGCTCGGGCGTGAACCCGGCCGACGTCAGCCGCCTCTCGAGGTCACCGGGTCGGTCGTGGGCGTATGCCTTCCATTCGAACTCGCGCCCAAGCGTGGCGAAGTACCGTATCTGGGCTCTGATCGCCGCATCCGCCGTGTTCTGGTCGAGGTCCGACCAGAGGATGCCGTTCCAGTCGTGATCCGCGCCGACCTGCCGCACGACGTTGCCGTCACGCTCGACACGGGTTCCTCGGCCGTCGGCCCGCGCGTCGCGCCTCAGCTGGCGGTCGAACAGGGCACGTACTTCTTCATGGTTCATCCGGCTCACTTCAGCATGGGGAGGGCAACCGCACCACTGGATTTTTCTCCCGTTCCCCGCCGACGTGAGCGATCCTGTGGAACGTGAGAGGCGCTCGGCCGGGCTTGCCCGGGCGAGCGCCTCTCTGGGCCTGGAACTCAGCTCGGTAGCTCCTGTGCGCGGGTCAGGCGTCCGGGTCGACGCCGACCGTGAGCGTGCCGCGGTGACCGGCGGACGGGGCGCTGCCCAGCGCCGTCACGGCGAGCAGCCCGGCGGCGGTGCCGCCGTTGCCGTAGGTGCCGTCGGCGGACAGGGGGGGCGGGGGACGGTGTTGGTGGAGTACGGGGAGAGCTTGGTTTATGGCCAACTCCCATGCCGCAAAGGGGTGTTGACAGTGCCGCAAGCGCTTACTAGCTTCTTTCGGGATGGCTGCTGTCCGCCGGGGCGGTCCTGACCGCACCGCCCGGCGTCAGGGCCCCGCACCCGTCAGAGCCGCACCTTTGGTGATCTCCACCGGCCTTTGTGATCAGCGTGCTTGCCCGTTCATTCGCGCTTACCCCGCAAGCGATTACCCCTCCCGTGTGGAGACCCTCCGAATGAGAGGACTCCCCCTATGCGCTCGACACACGACCACGGCACCACGCACGACTTCGGTGATGTCACCGGCGCCACCGGTGTCACCAGCGCCTTGAGCACTCCCGTCACCGCCCGCAACCGACGTCGGCTGACGGCGGTCGCCGCGGGCGTCGCCGCGGCGCTCGCCCTCGGTGGCCTCTCCACGGTCTCCGCCCATGACGCGGACTCGGCCGACTCCGCACGCTCCGAGAGCCCACACACCACCGCCGCCACAGGCTCCGCCACCGCCGCCCACCCCACCGCCGAGACCACCCCCATCGGCTTCGGCGCCGGCACCACGGGCGGGGGAAACGCCACCGCCACCACCGTGACCTCCCTGGACGCCTTCAAGGCCGCCGTCACCGGCGACAAGGCCAAGGTGGTCAAGGTCTCCGGGCTGTTCTCCCTCACCGGCCAGGTGGACATCGGCTCCAATACCACCGTGCTGGGCGTGGGGTCGGGCTCCGGCTTCACCGGCGGTGGACTGCGGCTGAAGGAGGCGACCAACGTCATCGTCCGCAACCTCAACCTCAGCAAGCCCCGGAAGCCGTCCGACGCCATCACCGTGCAGAAGTCCACGAAGGTGTGGATCGACCACAACACCCTCTCGGCCGACCGCGACCACGACAAGGACTACTACGACGGTCTGCTGGACATCAGCCACGGCTCCGACAACATCACCGTCTCCTGGAACAGGTTCGCCGACCACTTCAAGGGCAGCCTGGTCGGCCACAGCGACAACAACGCGAGCGAGGACACCGGCCACCTCAGGGTGACGTACCACCACAACTGGTTCGCGAACGTCTACTCCCGCATCCCCAGCCTGCGCTTCGGCACCGGCCACTTCTACGACAACTACGTCCAGGGCGCGGAAACCGGTGTGCACTCCCGGATGGGCGCGCGGACGCTGGTGGAGAACAACGTCTTCCGCGACACCGAAGTGGCCGTGACCACCAGCCGGAACAGCGACATCGACGGCTATGCGGTGCTGCGCGGCAACGACCTGGGCGGGGCGGCCACGGAGGTGTCCCAGACCGGCGGCTTCACCACCCCGCCGTACGCGTACACCGCGGAACCGGCGTCCTCCGTCGTGGCGAGCGTCACCGCCCAGGCGGGCGCGGGCAAGCTCTGACCATCGCCACCGGCCAACAGCCGAAAGGACACTCCCTTGAGACGCATCGGACGCTCAGCCGTCACCCGCCCAGTCCGCGCACTCTCAGCCATCACACGCTTGGCCGTCGCCGCCGCTGCGGCGCTCACCCTCTGCGCGACCGCCACCCCGTACGGCGGCGCCTCGCCCGCGGTGGCGGACACCGGGACGCATCAGGCCACCTCGGGCACATTCAACGTCCTGACCTACAACGTGGCGGGGCTCCCCGAGGGCCTGTCCTCCAGCCACCCCGCCAAGAACACCCCGCTGATCTCCCCCCGGCTCGGCGCGTACGACATCGTGGGCGTCCAGGAGGACTTCAACTACCACGCCGCGCTCTACGCCGGCGACGACCACCCGTACCGCACCCCCACCAGCGGTCCCGCCGTTTTCGGCGACGGTCTGAACACCCTCTCCGACCTGCCGTACGACGGCTTCGAGCGGGTGAGGTGGAAGAGGTGCAACGGCACCGACTGCCTCACCCCGAAGGGCTTCACCTTCGCCCGGGTGAGGCTGGCCGAGGGCACCTACCTCGACCTGTACAACCTGCACCCCAACGCGGGGACGACGGACGCCGACCTCGCCGCCCGCCGCGCCAACATCACCCAGCTCTCCGACTACATCGCCGCCCACTCCGACGGCAACGCGGTGCTCGTCATGGGCGACACCAACACCCGCTACACCCGCACCGCCGACAACATCCGCGACCTCGCCACCCGCAACGGCCTCACCGACGCCTGGGTGGACCTGGTGCGCGGCGGCTCGGCCCCGCCCGCCGGTTCCGACGCCCTCGTATGCGACCCGGACAACGTCACCGACACCTGCGAGGTCGTGGACAAGGTCCTCTACCGCTCCGGCCCGCGGCTCTCCCTCACCGCCACCCGCTACCACAACGCGCACACGGCCTTCCTCGACGCCGACGGCGAGCCGCTCTCCGACCACTATCCGCACACGGTCGACTTCACCTGGCAGCAGTAGGCTTCGGCCCATGCGTGATCTTGTGAGTGGCTTCGGTTATCTGATGAAGGGGCAACGCTGGGCGGCCCGGCACGGGAGATGGTGGGGGTTCGGGATGATTCCCGCCCTGATCACCCTCGTCGGCTACGCGGCGGCCATCGTCGCCCTCTTCTTCTGGACCGATGACGTCATCGCATGGGCCACGCCCTTCGCCGACGACTGGTCCTCACCCTGGCTCGGCGTCTTCCGTGGCGCGCTCACGATCCTCTTCGCCGCCACCTGCCTCTTCCTCGCCGTCCTCACCTTCACGGCGGTCACACTCCTGGTCGGCCAGCCCTTCTACGAGTCGCTCTCCGAGCAGGTCGACCGCTCCGAGGGCGGCGCGGTCCCCGACTCCGGCCTGTCGAGCTGGTCAGAGCTGTGGATAGGGCTGCGCGAGGCCATCGCCCTGCTCATCCGCGTCACCCTCTGGAGCGTGCTCTTCTTCGCGCTCGGCTTCATCCCGGCCGTCGGCCAGACCGTGATCCCCGCGCTGGCCTTCTGCGTGACCGGCTTCTTCCTCACCGAGGAGCTGACCTCGATCGCCCTGCTGCGCCGCGGAATCCTGCTGAAGGACCGCCGCCGAATGCTCCGCTCCCGCCGTCTGCTCTCCCTGGGCTTCGGCGTCCCGCTGTCCGTCCTGTTCCTGATCCCGCTGGTCGCGGTCTTCCTGATGCCGGGCGCGGTCGCGGGCGCGACGCTGCTGGTCCGCGACCTCACGGGCGAGAACGAGGACGCGGCGCCGCGGGGCGAGACGGCGGCGGGCCCGGCGGGCGCCTTCAACGGCTCGTAGCGACAGATCTCCGAGTGACGGCCCGGTTGGTCCACTGGGCGATGCCCCGGTGGGCCAACCGCGTGTCGCGTGCCGACTATCGGGCCGCGGGCATGTTGCCGTCGCGCCAGTCGTTCACACGCTTCCGGATGCTGGGGACCATGGGGAGCGCGTCAATCTCTGCGGGCTCGAACCAGCGGACGTCGGTGGACTCCTCGGAGACCGCCAGTTGCCCGGCCACCGGACGTGCCACGAAGCAGACGGAGAACTCTTGGCGTACCTCGCCATCGTCGTAGGCAAAGACGTGACGGGGGTTGGTGTAGGTGCCGACGATGCTGATGATCTCAACATCAACCCCGGTCTCTTCGCGCGTCTCCCGAATCGCGCAGTCCGGCAACGACTCTCCGATGTGCATAACACCACCAGGAAGCGCCCACATACCGTTGTCCCGCCGACGCTGAAGCAGGATGCGCCCGGCATCATCAACGACGACGGCGGAAGCAGCGGGAACCAGGCTGTTCGCGGCTGGGGCATTCGGGTCGTCCTCGTAGTCCCGCCTACCCATCACCTTCCCCTTCCCATACCGGCCTGCCTCGTCTCCACAGTTCCTCGACGTGGGAAGCGAAGCGATCAAACATGCCGTCGTCCTGATAACGGCGCAGGTGCAGCGTGGGGGCATCGTGTCCCACACGGTGAGTCAGCAGAGGCGTAACGATCATGTCGTCATCGAAGCGGAACACGGATAAGTACGCGTGCCCTTCGCTGTACCTCGCATCGATGCCCGGCTGGCTTCTGATCTTCTCCAGTTCGGCCAGCGTCACGCGGATGCGCGTGGACAGCGTGAGCGCGACGTCTTCATCCTGCTCGCGCGACCGGGTGAGATCACTGTCAGGGTCACCGAGCAGGAAGCGCACTCGGCATCCTTGGACGGCTTTGCGTCGCATCGCGGTACCGAACCGGGCTTGTTCGAGCCATAGGAAGTAGTTGGTGTAACCCGCAAAGGTCAGCTCTCGCTCAGCCTTGGTGATCAGCGATCGCCAGAGGGAGGCCGGACAGCCGGACCGGTACGGATAGACGGAAACGACCTCACGGTCCGGACCAACCTTGATCGCTTTCTTTGCGGCTGCTGGCCATAACACCGCCTCATCCTCTCCGAGTGCTTCGCAGACGGCCCATCGGTGACGGGCGCGGGGAACCCGTCCCGTCTCGATGATCCATCGGCCGACAGTCTTGATATCGACGCCACAGCTCTCCGCCAACTGCCGGTCTGTCATGTGAGCTTGAAGCATGGCACGGCGTAGTGCTTCGTTCACCGGCACCCCCTGGGACGTTAGGCACACTTCGCGCGGTAACCCTGCTCCGTGCCTAACGGTCGCGGAACGCAGTGGAAACGCACTGCCAGGGGCGAAAAGGTGAAGAAGTAGAGACCGCCGCGACCGTGGCGACGGTCCGGGGGCATGGCCCTCAACCCCTTGGAGGTTGACGACATGGCCCACGCTATCGCGTGGATCTTCGGCTTGGTGCGGCCCTACGCCGTGGCCCACGAGCGACGGCGTGAGAGCCGCCTGCGAGCGCGGCTGGTGCGTGCGTCGCACGGGACGGTGGTGGCCCAGTGACAGTCGGTGACCGGACCACACTCGTCCCGTCCCCTGGGTGCGCTCTGTGTGCCGCCCCGGGCGACTTCGGGCCCCACAACACCTCCGAGCCGCGTCTGGGCCTGTGCCCAGCGTGTATCGCGGCCGGAAAGCCCACCCGTGACGGCTTGGAGCAGGCCGTCGTCATCGTCGCCGGGCAGAGTCTTGCCGCCGCCGAGGCGCTGAGCCTGGCCGACGCAGCGCCGGAAGAATTGGCCTACCATCTCGGCGCGGTGAAGCGGAGTCTGCGCACCGTGCTCCAGCTCCTCGCACCGGTCGAGAGAGGGGGCCGCTGATGGCCGACCGTCAGCCGGACCGGGACGAGCGGCCGAAGATGACGATGCGCGTCTACACCATGGCGCACGACGGGATCCGCGTCACCCGGCGCGCGATCGTGGCTGTCCTCGCCGGGGACAAAAGCGACGCCTACGCGTTGGGGCAGGCGTGGCCGCCGTGCCAGTGTCCCCGCCACCGCGACCACAACAACCCTGACCGCTTCAAGCGGTCCTGAGACCGCCGTCCGTCCCGCCCCTTGCCCCCGACTCTCGTGGGCGGACCGGGGTGGACGGCCCCGGCCCCGGTCGCGCGCAGTGTGCCGCACTCGCCCACATAGACGAACACCTGGGACGTTTGATCGCCACGCTGACGGCTGAGCGGCGCTGACTGGGCAAGATGTGCGCCGACCGGGCCTCAGGGGCTCACCCCTCGACGACGCCGCGAAGCCGACCGACAGGTTCGGCCTGAGCCATTCTGGTCGCCAGATCGCTCGACGTCGAAGCTGGCCCGCCAGGCCCTGGCTCACCGTCATGAACGCGGACACCCGGCGCGGGCCCGAGCGGAATCTGGGCAGCAGGGTGCGCTCGACCGTGCCGTCCGCGAAGTCCACCTATCGGACCGGGAAGACGGCGGTCTCGACGCGCGCCGGTGCGGTCGTCCGTACGGATCGTCGTGCCGTCCAGCGTGAGAGCGGCCGCGCCGGGAGGGGGGACCTGCTGTCGGTTGACAGCACTCGGGTGCGTTTTGGTGTGCACGAGTGTGCATCGATGGCCGCACGACGAGCCTTTGAGGGGAACGTGAGTTCTTGGGTCGAATGCGTGACCTTTGCACGAGGTGCTCGTTGGGTGGGGTGATGGAACTTTCGGACCGTGTAGCGGGGGGTGGGGGGATGGCTGGGCTGCGCGAGGTGGCGACGCCGTTCGTTGCGGATGGCCCCGCCGGGGTGGCCATCCGCAGCAGCCTCAAGGGTCTGACCGGGCAGGATGAGAAGGTCTTGCGTCTAACCGGCGGTTTGCTGGGCTCCCTGGCGTCCCGGGACCTGAAAGCCCGCTGTGCCGCCGGGCTGGATCGCGGCAGTGACCAGTGGGCGCGGCGCAAGCGGGCTTTGACCGACCAGTCCTCCTCGCGCTGGGCGGGCAGCATCACCAAGGCCACGCATGACCAGTGCGCGTTGGCTCAGCGCGGTCAGCTTGCCTACATCCAGTACCTTCAGGCGGGCATCGACATGATCGCTCGTCGGCTGTCGCTGCCGGTCGGGGCGAAGGGTTCCAAGGGCTCGCCGGGTGGCTACCGATCGCGGAAGGAGTGGTTTGCCAAGTCCCGGCGCCTGCGCCTACTCCAAGACCGGCTGGGGCGGGAGCGGGCCGATCGCGATGCCGGACGCGTGCGGGTGGTGCGCGGTGGAAGGAAGCTGCTGCGCAACCGGCACAACCTCCAAGCCACCCGGCTGACCGAGGCCCAGTGGCGTGTGCGGTGGGAGGCTGAGCGCTGGTTCCTCCAGGCCGACGGCGAATCGGGGAAGCGATACGGGAACGAGACCATGCGTGTCAGTCCGGATGGTGAGGTGAGTATCAGGCTTCCTGCGCCGCTGGCCGGGCTGGCGAACGCACCCCATGGCCGGTATGTGCTGGCCTGCCGAGTCGGCTTCCGGCACCGGGGCCAGCAGTGGGCCGACCGTATCGCGGCCAACCGTGCCGTGGCGTACCGCATTCACTTCGACGTGGAGCGTGGCCGCTGGTATCTGACTGCCTCCTGGCAGATCCCGCCGGTGAGGACGGTGCCATTGGAGGCGGCCCGGTCCGGCGGGCTGATCGGTGTGGACACCAACGCCGATCACCTGGCCGCCTGGCGCCTGGATGCCCACGGCAATCCCGTCGGTGAGCCCCGCAGGTTCGACTACGACCTCTCCGGCCGCGCACCGTACCGGGACGCGCAGGTGCGACATGCCCTCATCCGCCTGCTGCACTGGGCCAAACGCCATCGGCTGGCCATCGCGATCGAGGACCTGGACTTCCAGGCGGAGAAGACCCGGGAGAAGCACGGGCGGCGGAAGCGGTTCCGCCAGCTGGTCTCCGGTATGCCCGTGGGCAGGCTGCGCGGCAGGCTGGTGTCCATGGCGGCCGAGCTCGGCATCACCGTCGTGGCCGTCGATCCCGCTTACACCAGTCGCTGGGGCGCCCAGCACTGGCAGCGGCCCCTGACCACGAAGACCCGCAAGACCACGCGCCACGACGCTGCCGCCGTGGCAATCGGACGGCGCGCTCTGGGACGCCCGATCCGGCGACGGACGCAACCGCCCCCACCTCACCGGAGTGATGTGGTGGGGCATCGGACCGTCCAGGCCGCATCGGGTATCCCGGAGCGTGAGGAAACCCGCCCCCGCATTCCCGGACCACGGACACGATCCATCGGCGCCGGACGCGGAGCGAAAGCGGGGGACCAGTGTGCCCACAACCGTTCGGGGCACACGGCTGAGCACGAGTTCTGTCATCAGGACTCACCCCGCTCAGTCTCTAGGAACGGTTGGAGCGGCGGACGTCGGCGTCCAGCTGGAATGGATTGAAGCGGTGAAGACGTAAGCGGTCGCCGGAGTCGTCAGGCCACGGAAGCGGCGACTACGGCGCTGAGGGTGTGTATCGGTCTCACACGGGATCCCTTCGAGTGGGCATGGGCGGAACACGACGGGGCCCGCCCTGCGCTCCTGGGAGCGCAGGGCGGGCGGGGAGAAGCGGGGCCGTACGCCTCAGCGCGTCGAGAACGAGTGCACCGTCGTCGACCGGTACGTCTGCCCCGGCCGCAGCACCGTCGAGGGGAACGACGGCTGGTTCGGCGAGTCCGGGAAGTGCTGGGTCTCCAGGGCGAAGGCGTCGCCCTGCCGGTAGACCCGCCCCGAGGTGCCCGCGAACGTGCCGGTCAGGAAGTTGCCGGTGTAGAACTGCACACCGGGCTCGGTCGTGGCGATCCGCATCACCCGGCCGGACTCCGGCTCGGTCACCGTCAGGAAGTGCTCCGGACGGCTGGTGATGCCCTTGTCCAGCACGAAGTTGTGGTCGATCCCCTGCCCGTAGAGCACCTGCTGGTGCGCCTCCCGGATGTCCCGGCCGATCTCCTTGGCGCGGCGGAAGTCGAACGGGGTCCCGGCCACCTTGGCCAGCTCCCCGGTGGGGATGAGGGTCTTGTCGACCGGGGTGTAGCGGCTGGCGGCGATCTCAAGACGGTGGTCGTAGACGGAGCCGCCGCCCTCCCCGGCCAGGTTGTAGTACGTGTGGTTGGTGAGGTTCACGACCGTCGCCTTGTCGGTCGTGGCCTCGTAGTCGATGCGGAAGTCGCCCGCCGCCGTGAGCGTGTAGTCCACGCGCACGGTGAGCGCGCCGGGGTAGCCCATCTCGCCGTCGGGGCTCACCCGGCGCAGGGTGAGCCCCACATCCGCGCCCTTGCGGAACGCCTCCACGGACCAGACGTGCTTGTCGAAGCCCTTGTCGCCGCCGTGCAGGCTGTTCGGTCCGTCGTTGATCGGCAGCTGGTACTTCTTGCCGTCCAGCGTGAAGGTGCCGCGTGCGATGCGGTTGCCGTAGCGGCCGATGAGGGCGCCGAAGTACGGGCTGTCCGCCACATAGGAGTCCAGGTCGTCGAAGCCGAGCGACACATTGGCGCGGCGGCCGTGGCGGTCGGGGATCTCCAGGGCCTGGACGATGCCGCCGTAGCTGAGCACGCGCAGCCGGGTGCGGCCGTTCTCGATCGTCCAGCGGTCGATCCGCGTGCCGTCCGCGAGCGTACCGAAGTGCTCCTTCACCGCGCCTCCCTTGCTCGCGGAGTCCCCTCCGCTCTTCGCGTGGGCGGTGCCGGTCGTGGCGGCCGAAGCCACCAGTCCGGCCGCCGCCGCAGCCGTGATCACCGTGCGTCTGCTCGTGGTCATATGCGGCTCCATGAGACTAGATCCATGAGGGACAGCTGATGGGTTACGACCCGACCTTGCGCTTGTTCCAGACATCGAAGCCGACCGCGGCCAGCAGTACCAGACCCTTGATCACCTGCTGGTAGTCGGTACCGATGCCGACCAGCGACATACCGTTGTTGAGCACGCCGAGCACCAGACCACCGATGATCGCGCCGAGCACCGTGCCCACACCGCCGCTGGCCGAGGCGCCGCCGATGAACGCGGCGGCGATGGCCTCGAGCTCGAAGTTGAGGCCCGCACTGGGGGTGGCGGAGCCCAGCCGGGCGGCGAAGACCAGACCGGCGAGGGCGGCCAGCACACCCATGTTGACGAAGACCAGGAAGGTGACGCGCTTGTCCCGGACACCCGACAGCTTGGCCGCCGGCTGGTTGCCGCCGAGGGCGTACACATGGCGCCCGATGACGGTGTTGCGCATCACGAAGCTGAAGATCACGAAGAGACCGGCGAGGATCAGCAGCCCGTACGGCGCGCCGTGCCAGCTGGACAGCGTCATGGTGAAGGCCATCACGGCGGCGACGATCGCGGCGCACTTGACGAAGAACAGCCCGATCGGCGCCACGTCCAGCTCATAGGCCGCCCGCTGCTGCCTGCCCCGCCACTCCTGCCAGACGGCGGCGGCGCAGACGATGAGGCCGATCACCATGGTGGGGTTGTGGTACTGCGTGTACGGGCCCATCTCCGGGATGAAGCCGGTGCTCAGCTTCTCGAAGCCGTCAGGGAACGGCGACAGGGACTGGCCGTCCAGCAGGATCTGGGTGCCGCCGCGGAAGGCCAGCATTCCGGCCAGGGTGACGATGAAGGACGGAATGCCTATGTACGCGATCCAGAACCCCTGCCAGGCCCCGGCCACCGCGCCGAGCAGCAGACAGAGGACGACCGCGAGGCCCCACGGCATATCGTGTTTGATCATCATCGCGCCGGCGGCCGCGCCGACGAAGGCGACGAGCGATCCGACCGACAGGTCGATGTGCCCCGCGATGATCACGATCATCATGCCGATCGCGAGGATGAGGATGTAGCCGTTCTGCTGCACCAGGCTGGTGACGTTGCCGGGCCGCAGCAGGATGTCGTCGGACCAGATCTGGAAGATGACGATGATCAGGGCGAGCGCGACCAGCATTCCGTACTGCCGCATATTGGACCGCAGGCCCTGGAGCAGCAACGTCCCGATGCTGGGCGAGCCCTCGGCCGGCGGTGGGGCCGGGCTCTCGGTCTTCTGGGTGGCCGTGCTCATCCTTCGTCTCCTCTGTCCCTCGTCATGTGGCGCATCAGAACTTCCTGCGTCGCCTCGGCCCGGGGAACCTCCCCGGTCAGCCGCCCGGCCGCCATCGTGTAGATCCGGTCGCACATCCCCAGCAGCTCGCCCAGCTCGGAGGAGATGAAGATGACGGCCTTGCCCTGCGCCGCCAGATCGTTGATGACCGTGTAGATCTCGTACTTGGCCCCGACGTCGATGCCACGGGTCGGCTCGTCGAGGATGAGCACTTCGGGACCCGCGAAGATCCACTTGCTGAGGACGACCTTCTGCTGGTTGCCGCCGCTGAGCCGGCCGACCCGCTCGAAGACCGTGGGTGCCTTGATGTTCATCGTGTTGCGGAAGCGCTCGGCGACCCGGGACTCCTCGTGCTCGTTGACCAGACCGCGGCGCGCCACCTTGCCGAGCGAGGAGAGCGAGATGTTGCGGCTGATGGTGTCATCGAGGTTCAGCCCGTAGTGCTTGCGGTCCTCGGTGACGTACGCGATGCCGTGGTCGATGGCCTCCGGCACGGTGCGGGTGCGGACCTCCTGGCCGTCCCGGAACACCCGGCCGCCCGCGTACCGCCCGTACGCCCGCCCGAAGACGCTCATGGCGAGTTCGGTGCGGCCGGCGCCCATCAGCCCGGCGATGCCGACGATCTCCCCTCGCCGTACGTTCAGTGACACCCCGTCCACGACCTTGCGCTGCTGGTCGATGGGGTGGTGGACGGTCCAGTCCTCGACGGCCAGGGCCACCTCGGAGGCGTCCTCGCCCTCGTACGGGGTGCGGTCGGGGAAGCGGTGGTCGAGGTCGCGGCCGACCATGCCGCGGATGATGCGGTCCTCGGAGATCTCGGGGCTGGCCTCGGGGGTCTCCCGGACGGTCAGGGTTTCGATGGTCTGGCCGTCGCGCAGGATGGTGACGGAGTCGGCGACCCGGCGGATCTCATTGAGCTTATGGGAGATCAGGATGCAGGAGATGCCCTGCGCCTTGAATTCCAGCAGCAGATCGAGGAGCTTTCCGCTGTCCTCGTCGTTGAGCGCCGCGGTCGGCTCGTCCAGAATGAGCAGCTTCACCTCCTTGGAGAGCGCCTTGGCGATTTCCACCAGCTGCTGTTTGCCCACGCCGATATCGGTGACGCGGGTCTGCGGCGAATCCGTCAGACCGACCCGCTTGAGCAGTGCGGTGGCGTGTCTGAGGGTTTCGTTCCAGCTGATCAGGCCGCGCCGGGAGTGTTCATTGCCGAGGAAGATGTTCTCGGCGATGGACAGATAGGGGATCAGCGCCAGTTCCTGATGGATGATGACGATGCCGTGCTGCTCGCTGGCGCGGATGTCCTTGAAGGCGCACGCCTCGCCGTCGAAGAGGATCTCGCCCTCGTAGCTGCCGTGCGGATGGACCCCGCTGACCACCTTCATCAGGGTGGACTTTCCCGCGCCGTTCTCCCCGCAGAGGGCGTGGATCTCGCCCTGGCGGATCTGGAGATTGACGTCG
This sequence comes from Streptomyces sp. AgN23, assembly GCF_001598115.1. Taxonomy (NCBI): domain Bacteria; kingdom Bacillati; phylum Actinomycetota; class Actinomycetes; order Kitasatosporales; family Streptomycetaceae; genus Streptomyces; species Streptomyces sp. AgN23. The sequence goes on along the minus strand of NZ_CP007153.1, from coordinate 3,655,925 downwards.
GAGAGCGCCTTGACACCAGGGAACGTCTTGGTGATGGAACGCAATTCGAGAATGGTGCTCATGGCCCGGTACCGCCCTACTTGAGCTGCGACGCGGTGTAGTAACCCTGGTCCACCAGCACCTGGGTGTTGGATTTGTCGATGCTGACCGGATTGAGCAGATAGGTCGGCACGACCTTCTTGCCGTTGTCGTACGACGTGGTGTCGTTGATCGGGGCCTTGCCGCCGGTCAGCTCCGCCTTGGCTATCTGCACGGTCGCCTTCGCCAGCTTGCGCAGGTCCTTGTAGATGGTCTGCGTCTGCTGGCCCCGGATGATGGACTTCACGGAGGCCAGCTCCGCGTCCTGGCCGGTGACCACCGGGAACGGCTTGGCCTTCGTGCCGTAGCCGGCGCTCTTGAGCGCCGAGAGGATGCCGATGGACATGCCGTCGTACGGCGAGAGGACGGCGTCGACGTCCTCGGTGCTGTACGACTTGTTGAGCAGGTCCTCCATGCGGTCCTGCGCCGCGCTGCCGCTCCACTTCTCGGTGTAGAGCTGGTTGAGGCTCGTCTGCTTGGAGCGGACGATCAGCTCACCCTTGTCCATGTACGGCTTGAGCACGCTCATCGCGCCGTTGTAGAAGTACCCGGTGTTGTTGTCGTCCGACGAGCCGGCGAACAGCTCGATGGAGAACGGGCCCTTGCGGCCCTTGGCCAGCCCCAGCTTGTTGACGATGTACTGGCCCTGGAGCCTGCCGACCTTCTCGTTGTCGAACGTCGCGTAGTAGTCGACGTTCGGCGTGCCCAGCAGCAGCCGGTCGTAGGAGATCACCGGAATGTTGGCGTCATGGGCCTGCTTCAGGACGTCGTTGAGCGCCCCGCCGTTGATCGGCGCGATCACCAGCAGCCGGTGGCCCTTGGTGATCATGTTTTCGAGCTGGGCCACCTGGGTGCGGACGTCGTCCTCGCCGAACTGCAAGTCCGTCTTGTAGCCCGCCGCCTGGAACTGCTTGGCCACATTGCGGCCGTCGGTGATCCACCGTTCGGAGGACTTGGTCGGCATCGCGATGCCGATCGTGCCTCCCTTTTCCTTGCTCTTGTACCGGCTGCCGCCGACCGCCTCCTGGCCGCAGGCCGTGGCCGTCAGCGAGAGCGCGAGGAGGCCGGCGCCTATCGCCGCGGCTCGTGCTCCTCTTACCGTGCGCATGGTGTTGGGGTCCTTCCCTGGGGCGTCGTTGCGTCAGGAATTCAAGGGGGCCGCGTCGGCGGTGAAACGCCGCAGCGGACCCGGCAGCCGGGAGCCGAGCGGGGACATCCCGCCGTCCGCGCCCAGTCGGCCCAGCAGGTCGAGCACGAGCCGCCCGCGGCGCACCCGCTCACGGGCGCTGCCCAGCGCCACGTCCCGCAGCTGGGCGCCGTACGGGTAGATCCCCGGGGATTTGCTGAGCCCGAACTTCAGATAGATGGGGGCACCGCGCCGGATCAGCTCCGCCGCGTCATAGAGCCGGACATAGCCACCGAGGTCGTCCGGAGCCTCGACATAGAAGTCCATCGGGGCGCGGGAGACCCGGCGGATCTCGGTGAGGTGCTCCAGCGTGAGGTCCGAGGGGATGTTGATGGAGTCGGCCCCGAGCTGCTCGTACACCGCGAACGAGGCCGGGTTGACCGGGCCGACCAGCGCGGACAGCTTGAAGGTGGTGTCCGCGGGCAGCTCACCGCGCTCCCGCAGCCGGTTCAGCAGCCACAGCACCCCCTCGTCGGCGACCAGCAGGCACTTCACGCCCAGCGAGACGGCGCGCAGCGCGTCCTCCACACATCCGGCCACCGCGTCATGGCCACGGGCACGCAGGCCCCCGCCGCCGGAGTCGGAGCGGGTGGCGGCGCCGATGTCCCAGGTGCCGCGGGGGCCGGTGAACAGGCACAGCTCGGCGTTCCGCTCGGCGCAGGACTCCACCATCTCGGTGATCTCGGCATCGGTGAGCATCCAGACGCCGCTGCCCTGGCTGATCCGGTGGATCGGCACATCGAGCCGCCCGGCCTCCTTGAACACGGTGGCCAGCGCCTCCGGACCCTCGACGGACGGGATCTCGGTGCGCCAGGTGCCGCCGTCGGGGAAGGTGTGCGCGGAGGCGTCGGCGGGGTCGGGGGCGGGCGTGGCGTGGCCGAGCGAGGCGAGGGCCGCGTCGGCGGGGCGGCGGGGGCCGGGAGTGGTGGGTGAGGCGGCGGTCACGGTGCTCCCTGTGGAGTGATGGCCGGTGGTTCGGCGTCCGGCTGGTGCTGCCCGGAACATCGTTGTCCGGGTGGGGCTGGGTGGATGACTAGAGACGGTCCGGGAGGCTGGTGGGATGACGGGAGACGGGTGCGGGAGGCGTGCCACAGGTGCTGGTCGAGGCCCTTGCTAGCCGAGGCCCTGCGGACGCAGCAGCACCTTGCCGACGGCCGGATCGCCGCTGCCGACCAGCTCGATCGCCGAGGCGAAGTCGGTGAGCGGCAGCTCATGGGTGATCAGCGGCCGCAGGGTCAGCAGCCCCGCGTCGAAGACCCGTACGGCGTGCGACCAGGCGGCGGGCGGGGCGCCGAAGACGGTCTGCACCTCGATCTGGCGGACGACCAGATCGGTGGGGTCCAGCCCGTCGGCGCCCGCCGCCGGGATGCCGGTGAGCACCAGCCGGCCGCCCCGGCGCAACAGCGAGGCGGAGCTACGGGCGGCGGAGGCCGATCCGGCGGTCTCGATGACCACGTCATAGCCCGAGAGCTGGTCGGAGAGCTGGTCCCGGGTGCGGAAGTCGGTGGCGCCGAAGTCCAGCGACAGTTGCTCCCGGTCCGGGCGGGTGCCCACCACCAGCAGCCGTTCGGGGGAGACGGCGGCGAGGAACTGTACGGCGATCATGCCGAGCGTGCCGGTGCCGACCACCGCGACCCGCTCACCGGGCCGGGCCCGGGCCTTGAGCGCGGCGGCGGCGATGCAGGCGGCGGGCTCCAGCAGGGCGGCCGCGCCCAGGTCGGCGTCGTCGGACAGCGGATGCAGCAGCCGGGCCGGCAGGGTCAGGGTGTCGGCCATCGCCCCGGGCTGGGTGAAGCCGGTCTCCTCGTACCCGGCCGTGCACAACGTGGTGTCCCCGGCGTGACAGCGGTCGCACACCTGGCAGTTGCGGAACCCCTCGCCGACGACCTTACGGCCGACGAGCGCCTCCGGGACGCCCGCGCCGACCGCCTCGACGGTCCCGGACCACTCATGGCCGGGGGTGACGGGATAGCGGACGTACCCCTCGGGCCGGTTGCCCTGGTACAGCTCGCGGTCGCTGCCGCAGATCCCGGAGGCGTGGACGCGCACCCGGGCGTCACCGGGGCCGGGTTCGGCGATCGCCCGGCTCTCCAGCCGGTGGCTGCCGGGCTTGTCGAGTACCAGGACGTCTTCCGTGCGGCTCATATGCAGGCGCTCCCCTCGGCACCGTGCGTCTCCAGCCCGTTCGGACGTCGGCCCTTAGGCCCCTGAGCGAGGCGCGTGCCGACTGGGCGAAGCCGGGCGGCCCCGGCGACGGGCGGCCGTATCTCGACGACGACGCGACGTTCCACGGCGCTCATTCGCCTCGCCCCCCGGAGGGATTCCGCTTCTCCCAGCCCTCGGCCCACAGGTCGAAGTGGGCCTGCTGCTGGGGGAATTCGGCCGCCGCGTCGGTGTCCAGCTCCACGCCGAGACCGGGCTCGTGGGAGAGCTGGAAGTAGCCGTCCACGACCTGCGGGGCGCCCTTGACGACCTTCTTGATCTCCGCGTCGGCGAAGTCGTTGAAGTGCTCCAGGATCTTGAAGTTCGGGGTGCAGCCGGCGAGCTGCAGCGACGCGGCGGTCAGCACCGAGCCGCCCACATTGTGCGGGGCGATCAGTACGTAGTGCGTCTCGGCCGTGGCGGCCAGCTTGCGCGCCTCGCCGATGCCGCCGATGTGGCCGACGTCGGGCTGGATGATGTCGGCGGCCTGCGACTCGAACAGCTCGCGGAACTCGATGCGGTCGTGGATGCGCTCACCCGTCGCGATCGGCAGACGCGTCTTCTCCGCGACCTTCGCCAGCGCCTTGAGGTTCTCCGGCGGCACCGGCTCCTCCAGCCACGACGGATGGAACCGCTCCAGCTCCCCGGCGATGCGGACGGCGGTCGCCGGGCTGAACCGCCCGTGCATCTCCACCAGCAGCTCGGCCTCCGGCCCGATCGCGTCCCGTACGGCCTCCACGAGGGAGATCGAATGCAGGGTCTCCGCATGGTCCAGCTCGAAGTGGCCGGTGCCGAAGGGGTCCAGCTTCAGCGCCCGGTAGCCGCGCTCGACCACCGTGGAGGCCGCCTTGTGGAACGCCTCGGGCGTGCGCTCGACGGTGTACCAGCCGTTGGCGTACGCCTTGACCTGGTCCGTCACCTTCCCGCCGAGCAGCTGCCAGACGGGCACCCCGAGCGCCTTGCCCTTGATGTCCCAGCAGGCCATCTCGACACAGGCGATCCCGGACATCACGATCTCGCCCGCCCGGCCGTAGTCGCCGTACTTCATCCGCCGGACCAGGTCCTCCACCGCGAACGGGTCCGACCCGGCGAGGTGATTGCGCTCGGCCTCGCGCAGATAGCCCAGCAGCGCATCGGTCCGCCCGAGCATGCGGGTCTCGCCGACGCCGGTGATCCCCTCGTCCGTATGGACCTGCACATAGGTGAGATTGCGCCAGGGGGTGCCGACGACATGCGTACTGATACCGGTGATGCGCACAGCAATCGACCCTTCACGATGTTCGATATTTCGTCACACGTTCGAAATCTTGGCGTGACCGTAGCCAGCCCCCGTCAGGGGTGTCAATGGTCGTGCGTCGAATGACATTCGAACGTGACGAACCATCATGACCGATCAAGAACCATCATGACCGATCATCTCACTGGACAACATGGGTCCAGGGATGTTCGTTGCTGTGCTTGTCCGAGGACTAGGCGGTTCGCTGGGCCTCGACCAGCACCTCGCCCGCCGTCGTCCGGTAGTACAGAACCGACCGTCCCGCCCGTCGCCGCCGCACCAGGCGGGCCTCGCGCAGGACGCGCAGATGGCGGCCGACCGAGCCCAGGGTCTGGCCGGTCAGGGCCACCAGGTGGGTGGTGCTCTTCGGGGTGTCGAGCAGGACCAGGACGCTCGCGCGGGCCGGGCCGAGGAGGCGGGCCAGGGAGTCGGGGGCCGGGGGAGGGCCGGGGGTGGTCAGGGCGCCGGCGCAGGGGTAGATCACGGCGTAGCGGTGCGGCGCGTCCCAGGAGACCCATCCGGTGGTGGGGGTGACGGGGACGAGGAGCAACTGGGCGCCGTGGACCGCGCGGGGCGGGTGGTCATGGGCGTTGATCCGCAGCCGGCTGCCGCCCAGCCACCGCATACCCGGCCGCAGGCCGTCCAGCGTCGCCGCCCAGCCGCCCTGGCTCACCTGGCCGGTGCGCGCCACCACATCGGCCTCGATGATCCGGCGGCGGCGCGGCCAGGAGGGCCGTACGGCCTCCGTCCACACCCACTCCAGCAGATCCGCGAGCCGTCCCGGCAGATCGTCGCGGCACAGCGCGGCGGGGAGCGGGGAGCGGCCGAGGGAGACCGCGAGGTCGCGGCGCGCGGCGGCGGGGGGCGTCGCGCGCATCCGGGCCAGCTCCTCCTCGAGGGACGGCTCGCCCTCGCCCGGTGTCTGGGTGAGGAAGTCCGCGAGCCAGGTCCGGCCCAGTGCGGCGCGGACGAGCAGCGCGGCGATGGGGTCATCGGCCAACCGCGCCCGGTAGGAGGGCAGATGGGCGTCCAGCCAGGCCCGCTCGCCCGGGTGGGCGGCGCTCGCACGCTCCAGGGTGACCAGGGCCGCGGTGGTCTCGGCCAGGGCGGAGCGGACGAACCGGCTGCGCGCGAGCGTATCCGCGTCGACCAGCCACAGCCCCATCCGGTCACCCCCGCCGCCACCGTGTCGTTTCGCGTGGTTTCGCGTTCGCGCGAAACATTAACGCCACCGCGCGGAGACTCCCGAGCCTGAAGGCCATGCGCACCTATCGAGAAGTGTTCCGGACCCCGGAGTTCACCCCGCTGTTCCTGATCTCCGCCACACAGGTGGCCGCCTCGACGGCGAGCGGGCTCGCCCTCGGCACCCTGGTCTACGCGGCGACCGGCTCACCGCTGCTCTCGACGCTCAGCATGTTCGGCCCCTCGCTCGCCCAAGTGGCGGGCGCGCTGGCGCTGCTGTCGGCGGCCGACCGGCTGCCGCCGCGCGCCGCGCTGTCCGGGCTGGCGGTGCTCTACGCCCTGGGGACCGCCGCGTTGGCCCTCCCCGGGCTGCCGGTGGCGGCCGTCTTCGCCCTCGTGTTCGGGATGGGCGCCGCGGCCGCCCTCGGCGGCGCCGTCCGCTATGGACTGCTCACCGAGATCCTGCCCAAGGAGGGCTATCTGCTGGGCCGTTCGGTGATCAACATGTCGGGCGGCACGATGCAGATCGGCGGCTACGCGGCCGGTGGCCTCCTCGTGACCGCCCTCTCGGCGCGCGGCACGCTGCTCGTCGCCGCCGCGCTGTATCTGGTGGCCGCGGGCGTCGCCCGGTTCGGCCTGAGCGGGCGTCCGGCCCGGGCCGGCGGACGGCCCTCGGTCACCGAGACCTGGCGCGTCAACGCACGGCTGTGGTCCTCCGCGCCCCGCCGCCACGTCTATTACGCGCTCTGGGTGCCCAACGGGCTGATCGTCGGCTGTGAATCCCTCTTCGTGCCCTACGCGCCCCGGCACGCCGGACTGCTCTTCGCCGTCGGCTCCCTCGGCATGCTGATGGGGGACCTGCTCACCGGACGGCTGCTGCCACCGCACCGGCGGGAACGGCTCGCGGCGCCCCTGCGGCTGCTGCTCGCCGCCCCGTATCTGGTCTTCGCCCTGCATCCGCCGCTGCCCCTCGCGCTGGCCGCCGTCGCCCTCGCCTCGATCGGCTTCTCGGCCACGCTGCCGCTCCAGCAGCGGCTGATGGCCCTGACCCCGGACGCGATGAGCGGCCAGGCTCTGGGGCTGCACTCCTCCGGCATGCTCACCATGCAGGGCGTGTCCGCCGCCCTCGCGGGCGCGCTGGCCCAGCCCACCTCACCGGCTGTGGCGATGGCCACGATGGCGGCGGTCTCGGTCGCCGTCACGCTGGCCCTGGCCCCGGGGCTGCGGGGCGATCCGGCGGCGGCGCGCCAAGTGGCCGCGTCGGCGGGGAGGTTCGAGGAGGCGGCCCCGGAGGAACGAGCACCGTAAGGACGCTCCCGAGGGCGGTGAGGAGGACGGTAAGGGCGCTCCCGAGCGCGGTAAGGAGGACGGTAAGGGCGCTCCCGAGGGCGGTAAGGGGGACGGTAAGGGCGCTCCCGAGGGCGGTGAGGAGGACGGTAAGGGCGCTCCCGAGGGCGGTGAGGAGGACGGTAAGGGGCGCCGTGCGCGCCCCGTAAGCCGCACGCCATGGGCACCGTAAGGGCGCTTCGCGAGCACCGTAAGGGCGCCGCCGGGGCCACCGGGCGCCCGGTGGCCACCCGTTGGGCGGTGCCGGACACGCCGCCCGGGGGTGAGGTTCCCCCGGACGCGTTCGAGGGCCCGGTAGCTGTACGGGGGTATGAGCACCCGCTCACGGGCATCCGTCCGGCGACTCCGCTCGGGAGGACGTGACGGAGTCCGCGGCGGGCATCCGCTCCCCGCCCCAGGAGGTATGTACGTCCATGCGCAACCGCCGCGCCCTCGGCGCCCTCACCGTTCTCCTCATGGCGGCTCCGGCCGCCCATGCCGCGCCCGCCGGGCCCGACCGCCCGGAACTGCGCCCCGACTCGGGGCCGGCCACCCGGGGAGAGCGGTTCGACCGGCCGAGTCTGCCCCTGCCCTGGACCGACGATCTGGTCATCGACCGCACCGGGGACGTCACCCCGGACGGGGCCGTCACGCTGTACGGCAGCTACCGGTGTGTCCGGGAGGGGGCGGAGAGCCCGCGGGCCAGCGTCCTCGTCACCCTCACCCAGGGCCGGGAGCGGCACGGTCTCGGCGGCCACAGCGCGGTCTGCGACGGACAGCGGCACCGCTGGGTGATCGACGCGGTGGACGTGGGGGCGTATGGGCCGGGATCGGCGCAGGCCGAGGGCACGCTGCTGAGGTTCGACACCGCCGACGCCTCCGCCGCGGCCGACGCCGCCTTCGTGCCGCTGCCGAGGAACGCGGTCGGGGTCGAGCAGGACGTCAGGCTGGTGGCGGGCCACGGCTGAGCCGCCGTCACGCGACGGTCCGCACGCGACGTCCGCATCGCCGCGTCATCCCTCGGCCTCCTCGTCTCCCTGTCCCAGCAGGGAGACGAAGGCCCGGAAGAGGGCGGGCATGTCCACCGCGTCCCGGTCGTGCAGCCACTGGAACTGCAGTCCGTCCATCACCCCCACCACCAGCGGGGCTGCGGCCTCGGGGGTGAGCCCGCCGGGGAGCCGGTCGCCGAACTCGCCGCGCAGGGTGGCCGCCATGTCGGCGCGCACCTTCTCATAGCGCTCGGTGAAGAAGCCGCGCGCGGGGTGCTCGTCGGTGACGCTCTCGCCGAGGAGCGCGGAGAAGGTCTGGACGATGCCGGGGCGCATCGCGTTGTACTCCACCAGCGAGGTGAGCAGGTCCAGCGGCCATACGTCCCCGCCGTCGCGCCGCCCGGAGCCGGTGTCCCACTGGTCGCGCTCCTTGAGCACTGCGATGAGCAGGGAGTCCTTGGTGGGGAAGTAGTGGAGCAGCCCCTGTTGGGTGAGCCCCACCCGCTCGGCGACCGCCCCGAGGGTCGCGCCCCGGTAGCCGCGCTCGGCGATCACTTCGAGCGCGGACCGGACGATCTCCGCCCGTCGTTCCGCACCGCGTCGCGTACCGCGCTCCATCGCCCTGTCCATGCTCGTACCGTAGAGCATGTTTGATAACGAGTCGATAACGGTACCTACCTGCTGACAGGTACTCGGGTCCAGGATGGCCCCGGACGAGGACCGGACAGGACCCGCACCGGGAGGGGCGAGCGATGGCGGACGCGATCGACGACGAGGGCACGGCCGAGGCCGTGGAGAAGGCCCTCGGCCTGCTGGAGCTGGACACCAAGGCGCGGCTGTTGTCCGGGCAGGACATGTGGAGCCTGCCCGCCGTTCCGGCGATCGGGCTGCGCTCGCTGGTGATGTCGGACGGCCCGATCGGCGTCCGCGGCGTCCACTGGACCGCCGACGACCCCTCCATCGCCCTGCCCAGCCCCACCGCGCTCGCCGCCACCTGGGACCCGGAGCTGGCCCGGCGGGCGGGCCGGCTGCTCGCGCAGGAGGCGCGGCGCAAGGGCGTCCATGTGCTGCTCGCGCCCACGGTCAATCTGCACCGCTCCCCGCTGGGCGGGCGCCACTTCGAGGCGTACAGCGAGGATCCGTATCTCACCGGCGAGATCGGCACCGGCTATGTGACGGGTGTGCAGGACGGCGGGGTGGGCACCACCGTCAAGCACTTCGTGGCCAATGACGCGGAGACCGAGCGCTTCACCGTCGACAACGAGATCGGTGCGCGGGCGCTGCGCGAGCTGTATCTCGCGCCCTTCGAAGCCATCGTCAAAAACGCGCGCCCGTGGGGCATCATGGCCGCCTACAACGGGGTCAACGGCTCGACCATGACCGAGCACCGCGAGCTGCAGCGGGGAGTGCTGCGCGAGGAGTGGGGCTTCGACGGCTTCATCGTCTCCGACTGGCTGGCGGCCCGCGACACCGTGCGGGGGCTCAAGGGCGGGCTGGACGTCGCGATGCCCGGCCCGCGGACCGTCTACGGCGACGCGCTGGCCGCCGCGGTGCGCGACGGCCGGGTGACCGAGGCGGAGCTGGACGAGGCGGTGCGGCGGCTGCTCACCCTGGCCGCCCGGGTCGGCGCCCTGGACGGCGCGGCCCCGGCCGTCGCCCCCGCCGACCGGCCCGGCCCGATCGACGGGGACGCGCTGGCCCGCGAGATCGCCCGGCGCTCCTTCGTGCTGCTGCGGAACGAGGGCGCGGGCGGCCGGGGCGCGGTGCTGCCCCTCGACGCCGGAGCCCCCGGCGGAGTGCGGTCGCTGGCCCTGATCGGGGCCGCGGCGCGCGACGCCCGGGTGCTGGGCGGTGGCTCGGCCGTGGTCTTCCCCGACCATGTGGTCTCACCGCTCGACGGACTGCGGGCCGCCCTGCCGCCGGAGGTCCGGTTCAGCTACGCGGTGGGCGCCGATCCCACCGACGAACTCACCCCCGCCGCCCAGGGGTTCGCGCTGCGCGCCGTGGTCCGGGCCGCCGACGGGCGGGTGCTGGGGGAGTCCCGGCTGGCCAGTGGGCAGGTGCAGTGGATCAGCGACTTCCCCGAGGGCGTGCGCTACGAGGAGCTGCACACCGTCGAGACCGTCGGCACCTTCACCCCGCGCGAGAGCGGCGCGCACTCCTTCGGCACCCGGGGGCTGGGCGGCCTCCGGCTGGTCGTGGACGGCACGGTGCTCTTCGAGGGGGAGCAGCTCCCGCCGGACGTCGGCGACCCCTTTGAGGCGTTCATGGGCTCGCCGGTGCCCCGGGGTCAGGTGGAGCTCACGGCGGGCGAGCCGGTGGAGGTCAGCCTCACCTGTGCGGTGGCCCGCCCCGAGGAGGCCCTCCTCGACGCCGTCTGCTTCAGCCTGCTGCACCGGGCCCCGGAGCGGGACGCCGAGGAGCTGCTCCAGGAGGCCGTCGCCGCGGCCTCGGCGGCCGAGGCGGCCGTGGTGGTGGTCGCCACCACCGAGAGGGTCGAGAGCGAGGGGTTCGACCGCGCGCATCTGCGGCTGCCGGGCCGTCAGGACGAGCTGGTGCGGCGGGTCGCCGCCACCGGCACCCCCACCGTGGTGGTGGTCAACGCGGGCTCCCCCGTCGAGATGGACTGGCGGGAGGAGGTCGCCGCGGTGCTGCTGAGCTGGTTCCCGGGCCAGGAGGCGGGCGCCGCGCTCGCCGATGTCCTGCTGGGCGCGGAGGAGCCCGGCGGACGGCTGCCCACGACCTGGCCCGAGCGGCTCGAGGACGCCCCGGTCAGCGCGGTGACGCCGAGCGAGGGCCGACTGGTCTACGACGAGGGCGTGTTCATCGGCTACCGCGCGTGGGAGCGGCGGGAGGGGATCGCTCCGGCGTACTGGTTCGGGCATGGCCTCGGCTACACCGACTGGGCCTACGAGGCGATGGACTTCACCCCCGCGAAGGCTCCCGCGACCCCGGCGGAGGCCGCCGGGGAGCCCGCCGACGGCGCGCTGGGAACGGTGACCGTGCGGGTCCGCAACACCGGGCCCCGGGCGGGGCGTGAGGTCGTGCAGCTCTATCTCACCGTGCCCGAGGACGACGGCGAGGAGCGGCCGGTACGGCGCCTCGCGGGCTTCGCCTCGGTCACGGCGGGCCCGGGGGAGACAGCGGAAGTGTCCCTCCCCCTGCCCCGCCGGGCGGCGGAGATCTGGGACGAGACGGTGGGCGCCTGGCGCCTGATCACCGGCACCTACGCGGCAGAGGCGGCCCGAAGCGCCGCCGACCGCCGCCTGTCGGTCCCAGTGCCTGTGCGGCCGACAGCCTGAGCCGCCCACCGCACGCCGCCCCTGCGGCCCGGGGCCGCGTGGGAGCCGCGGCGGGCTGTTCCCCTCCCCGCCCCTTCCCGCACCTGGGGCTGCGGCACCAGACCCCGGAGTCCAGGGGCGGAGCCCCTGCCACGCGGCGGAGTCGCATACAAGATCCGGCGGACACCCCGTAGCCCACCTCGCCCGGCCCAGAGGGGCCCGCGCCCGGCTCCCGGCCCCTGGCCCCCGGCCCCTGGCCCCCGGCACCTGGCCTCTGGCCTCTGGCCGGGAGCCGGGCCGCGGCTCGGGGTCAGGGCGCGGAAGCGGTGATGCGGCGGTAGGCCATGTCGGCCAGCTGCGCCTGGCCCGCCTTGCTGGGGTGGAACCAGTCCCACTTGCTCAGCTCGGAGGTGGTGAAGCGGTATTCGTGCACCGCCGGGTCGTACCGGCACAGCACATCGCGCCCGCAGACGTCCTTCAGCACCTTGTTGTACTCCGTCACCCGGTCCGCCACCCGCTGGCGGCGGTCGTTGGAGGCGGCGTCCAGGTGCTCGGAGTCCTTCAGCATCGACGGGCAGATGCCCAGCTTCCAGATCTGCCTGCCGAAGACGTTCTTCCGCCCCTCCGACCACAGCCGCTTCAGATCCGGCACGCTGGCCACATACACCTGGGTCTTCGGCAGGTCACGGCGGAGCCGGGTGAGCGCCGAGGTGAAGGTGGAGCGGAACTGCTCGGTGGAGGTCATCTCGTCGACCGAGTCCCGGCAGGCGTCATTGGCGCCGATCATCACGGTGACCAGCTTCGGCTTGCGGGCCGCGGCCGCCTCGATCTGACCGGGGAGGTCGGCCACGACCGCGCCGGTCTTGGCGAAGTTCCAGCTGTGGGTGCCCGCGCGGGCGGTGGTGGCGGGCAGCAGCCGCTGGGCGAGGCTCTGCACATCGGTGCCGGTGGACCAGGACACCTCGGGGCAGTCGGAGAGCACCGAACAGGCGTCGAAGCCGCGGGTGATGGAGTCGCCCAGGGAGGCGATCGAACTCGGCCGGGTGTTCCAGGCGATCGTCCGCTTGGCGCCGGGGGTCTTCCCGGCGCGGGTCGGACCGTGCCGGGAGGGGTCGTCCGAGCTGCCGAAGCAGCCCGCCGAGCTCAGCACGGCGGCGGTGGTGAACAGCACCACACCGGCGCGTACGGTCGTGCGCCCGGCCGCGCGGCGGCCAGTGCGCGACGCGGTGCGCGGGGTCGGGCGCACGACCGTACGCGTGGTCGAGGAAGCGGCCTCCGCACGCTTCCGGCGTGTCGCGCTGACCCGCATGGCTGTTCCCCCTCCGGCTGTTGGGTGATATCTGTCCGGACCGACGGTACGTCACTCCTCCGGCTGGATCGCACGGTACGTTTTTCTTGTGGGCCTGATGAGCGTCGTCCCGGCGACAAGGCGTGCTATGCGGTACCAGCACATTACGCCCCGTCACATCCTGTCCACTTTCTAGAGAATTCTGCACGATAAATTTCACTGAAGGTGACGTCGAGACTGGTGTGGAAGTGATCACTAGGGCAGAATGTGATCCGATGTCCCGGGCGGGACCGGTACGGGCGCGAGGCCGCTGGGGAAGGCGCACCTCGAACCGCACAGGAGGCCCCGGTGACGACACGTGGAGTTCTGTATGTGCACTCCGCTCCGCGCGCGCTGTGCCCGCATGTCGAATGGGCCATCGCGGGCGTCCTCGGCGTGCGTGTCACCCTCGACTGGATCAAGCAACCCGCGGCGAACGGCACCTGGCGTGCCGAGTTCTCCTGGCAGGGTGAGGTCGGCACGGCCTCCAAAATGGCGTCCGCCCTGCGCGGCTGGCATCTGCTGCGCTTCGAGGTGACCGCCGAGCCCTGCGCCACCGCCGAGGGCGAGCGCTACAGCTCCACCCCCGAACTGGGCATCTTCCACGCCGTCACCGGAATGCACGGCGACATCCTGATCCCCGAGGACCGGCTGCGCGCCGCCCTCGCCCGCTCCGTCCGCGGCGAGAGCGACCTCGAGGCGGAGATCGCCAAACTGCTCGGCAAGCCCTGGGACGACGAACTGGAGCCGTTCCGCTACGCGGGTGAGGGCGCCCCCGTCCGCTGGCTGCACCAGGTCGTCTGAGCGCCTGACGCGCTCGTCCGAGTGCCTGACGCGCCGCCGCCCCTTTGTCCTGGAGCACGCTTCAGGTCTTAGCGTGGCGGCATGACCGAACAACTCCCGGCAACGTCCGTCGCGGTCCTCGGCACCGGCATCATGGGCTCCGGCATGGCCCGCAACCTCGCCCGCTCCGGGCTCGACGTCCGTGCGTGGAACCGCACCCGGTCCAAGGCCGAGCCGCTAGGCCAGGACGGCGTACGCGTCACCGACACCCCGGCCGAGGCCGTGGACGGCGCCGATGTCGTCCTGACGATCCTCTACGACGGCGCCGCGGCCCTCGAGGCGATGCGGCAGGCCGCCCCCGCGCTGCGCCCCGGGGTCGTATGGGCGCAGGCCACCACGGCGGGGCTGGAGGCGATGGAATCGCTCGCCGCGTTCGCCCATGAGAAGGACCTCGTCCTCATCGACTCGCCCGTCCTCGGCACCAAGCAGCCCGCGGAGAGCGGACAGCTTCTGGTGCTGGCCGCCGGCCCCCACCCCGCCCGCCCGGTCGTCTGGCCGGTCTTCGACGCCATCGGCAGCCGTACGGTGTGGGTCGGCGACAGCGCGGAGGGCGCCGCCGCCACCCGGCTCAAGCTGGTGCTCAACAGCTGGGTCCTCAACATCACCCACGCCACCGCCGAGGCGGTCGCCCTCGCCAAGGGGCTGGGCGTGGACTTCCAGGGCTTCCTGGACGGAGTGGAGGGCGGACCGCTGGACAACGGCTATATGCGGGTCAAGTCGGGCCAGCTGTTCCGGGGCGACCTCGAGCCCAGCTTCGCGACCAAGACCGCCGAGAAGGACGCCCGGCTGATCGTGGAGGCCGGGGAGCGCGCCGGAGTGCGGCTGGACCTGGCGGCCGCGGGCCAGGAGCGGTTCCGCCGCGCCATCGAGGCGGGTCATGGCGACGAGGACATGGTGGCCTCGTACTTCGCCAGCTTCGACGGCGAGGCCCCCTGACACACGAACGGCCCGCCCCCGGCCGGAGCCGGAGGCGGGCCACACCCGTGTATCAGCGCGTCACAGAGCCATCAAGCCATCAAGCCATCAAGCCATCAGGTCCTCGGGCCGTCCGCGCGTCAGACCGTGCGGAAGGCCAGCACCACATTGTGGCCGCCGAAGCCGAACGAGTCGTTCAGCGCGACGATCGGGCCCCGACCCGGCAGCGACCGGGGCTCGCCGGTCACGAAGTCCGCGTCCGCCTCCGGGTCCGGGGAGACCAGGTTGATCGTTGGCGGGGCGATCCGGTGGTACAGCGCGAGCACGCTGGCCACCGTCTCCACACCGCCGGCGCCGCCCAGCAGATGCCCCGTCATGGACTTGGTGGCGGAGACCGCCATCTGGTCCACATCGTCGCCGAAGACCTTGCGCAGCGCCTTGATCTCGGCCACGTCGCCCTGCGGCGTCGAGGTCGCGTGCGCGTTGACATGCGCGACCTCGGAGCCGTTCAGGCCGGTGTTCTGCACCAGGTTCTGCAGCGCGTGCGCGATGCCGTTGCCGGACGGCTCCGGCTGGGTGATGTGGTGGGCGTCGGCCGAGATGCCCTGGCCGACCGCCTGCGCGTACACCCGGGCGCCGCGCGCGGCGGCGTGCTCCGCCGACTCCAGGACGATGGCGCCCGAGCCCTCGCCCATCACGAAGCCGTTGCGGTCGACGTCGAACGGGCGCGAGGCGCCCTGTGGGTCGTCGTTGTTCTTGGACATCGCCATCATGTTGCCGAAGGCGACGATGGGGAGCGGGTGGATGGACGCCTCGGTGCCGCCCGCGACGACCACATCGGCGCGGCCGGTGCGGATCATCTCGATGGCGTAGCCGATGGCCTCCGCGCCGGACGCGCACGCGCTGACCGGCGTGTGGACGCCGGCGCGGGCGCCGACCTCCAGGCCCACGTTGGCCGCCGGGCCGTTGGGCATCAGCATCGGCACGGTGTGCGGGGAGACCTTGCGGACGCCCTTCTCTCGCAGCACGTCGTACTGGTCGAGCAGGGTGGTCACCCCGCCGATACCGGAAGCCACGACCGCGCCGAGCCGGTCGGGGTCGACCGACGGGTCCTCGCCCGCCCTGGCGGTGAAGCCCGCGTCCGCCCATGCCTCACGGGCCGCGATCAGGGCGAACTGCGCCGATCGGTCGAGCTTGCGGGCCTGCGGGCGAGGGATGACGGTGCCCGGCTCCACCGCGATCTTCGCGGCGATGCGGACCGGCAACTCGGCCGCCCATTCCTCCTCCAGGAGGTTGACGCCGGACCGGCCGGCCAGCAGGGCCTCCCAGGTCGTTGAGGCGTCGCCACCCAGCGGCGTCGTGGCACCAACACCGGTGACGACCACGGTGCGATTGGTCGAGTTCACAGGAATTCCTACTCCACGTGTAGAAGGTGCTGGACCCGCCACCGCATGGGTGGCGACAACGGCCTTAGGGGGGCTCAGCCCTGGTGCTTGAGGATGTAGTCGACGGCGTCGCCGACGGTCTTGAGGTTCTTGACGTCGTCGTCCGGGATCTTCACGTCGAAGCGCTCCTCGGCGGCGACGACCACCTCGACCATGGACAGCGAGTCGACGTCCAGGTCGTCGGTGAAGGACTTGTCCAGCAGGACGTCCTCGGTCGGGATACCGGCGATCTCGTTGACGATCTCGGCGAGACCTTCGAGGATCTCTTCCTGAGTGGCGGCCATTGCGGCGCTCCTTCTTCGGTGTGTTGCGGTGGTGGCGCAGCGTCCGACTTCTGCCGAGCTGCGTGGATATGGACTATGGAGCCTAAGGGAGGGTAACGACCGTCGCTGCGTAGACGAGACCCGCTCCGAATCCGATGACGAGCGCGGTGTCGCCGCTCTTCGCCTGCCCCGTCGCCAACAGCCGCTCCATGGCGAGCGGAATGGAGGCGGCCGAGGTGTTGCCGGTGGTCTCCACATCACGGGCGACCGTGACGTGCTCCGGCAGCTTGAGGGTTTTGATCATCGAGTCGATGATCCGCATATTGGCCTGGTGGGGGATGAACGCGTCGAGGTCGGCCGGGGCGACCCCGGCCTCGTCCAGGGCCTGCTGGGCGACCTTCGCCATCTCGTAGACGGCCCAGCGGAAGACCGCCTGGCCCTCCTGGCGCAGCGCCGGGTAGCGCACCTCGGCGGCGTCCTGGTCGCGGTAGACGTCCCAGGGCAGCGTCTGGGCGATGGTGTCGGACTTGTCGCCCTCCGAGCCCCAGACGGTGGGGCCGATCGCGGGCTCCTTGGAGGGGCCGACCACCACGGCGCCGGCGCCGTCGCCGAACAGGAAGGCCGTCGCGCGGTCCTCCAGGTCGGTCAGGTCCGAAAGCCGCTCGACCCCGATGACCAGCACATGCTCCGCGGTGCCGTCGGTGATCATGCCCTTGGCGAGGGTCAGCCCGTAGCCGAAGCCGGCACAGCCCGCCGAGATGTCGAAGGCGGCCGGCTTGCCGGTGCCCAGCAGATGCGCGATCTCGGTCGCGATCGCGGGGGTCTGCTTGAAGTGCGAGACCGTCGAGACGATCACGGCGCCGATCTGTTCCGGGCGCAGGCCGGCGTCGGCGATGGCCTTGCCGCCCGCCTCCACGGACATGGCGGCGACCGTCTCATCCGGACCGGCCCAGTGCCGGGTGGCGATGCCCGAGCGGGAGCGGATCCACTCGTCCGAGGAGTCGATGTGCTTGAGGATCTCCTCGTTCGGCACCACCCGGGTCGGACGGTAGCCACCGACGCCGAGAATGCGCGCGTACGGGGCGCCCTTACTGGGCTTGATCTTCGCGGTCATGCTTCTCGGAGCTCCTCTTCGGCCGGTGTGGCGACGGCGGGAATGGCGTGCTCCTCGATCAGCGCACGGGCCGCGTCGAGATCGTCCGGAGTCTTCAGCGCCAGGTTGGTGACGCCCGGCAGCGCACGCTTGGCGATGCCGGTGAGCGTGCCGCCCGGGGCCACCTCGATCAGCGCGGTGACGCCCAGCTCCTGGAAGGTCTCCATGCACAGGTCCCAGCGCACCGGGTTGGACACCTGGGCGACCATTCGCTCGATCACCCCGGCCCCGGAGGTCACGACCCCGCCGTCACGGTTGGAGACGTAAGCGGTGCGCGGATCGGCCACCGGAACGCCCGCGACCAGGGCCTCGAGGGCGGCGACCGCCGGGGCCATGTGATCGGTGTGGAACGCGCCGGCCACCTTGAGCGGTACGACGCGGCGCACCCCCTCGGGCTTGTCCTCGGCCAGCGCCGCCAGCTGCTCGGCGGTGCCCGCGGCCACGATCTGGCCGGCGCCGTTGACGTTCGCCGGGGTCAGTCCGTGCTTGTCGAGATGGGCGACGACATCGTCCTGCTCACCACCCAGTATGGCGGCCATTCCGGTCTCGGTGCGGCTCGCGGCCTCCGCCATGGCGAGCCCGCGCCGGCGGACCAGCACCATGGCCGCCTCGTCGGTGAGCACACCGGCGGCCACGGCCGCGGTGATCTCGCCGACGCTGTGGCCCGCGACCGCGCCGATACGGCCCGGCAGCCCCGCGAGACCGGTCGCGCCCTCGATGCCCTCGCCGAACAGCGCGTGGGCGGAGACCAGACCGGCGGCCACCAGCAGCGGCTGGGCCACCGCGGTGTCGCGGATCTCCTCCTCGTCGGCCTTGGTGCCGTAGTGGATGAGGTCCAGCCCGGACACGGCCGACCACCACGTCAGACGTTCGGTGACGCCGGGCAGGTCGAGCCAGGGAGTGAGGAAGCCGGGCTTTTGAGCGCCTTGGCCGGGAGCGACGAGTACGAGCACTCTCACACTCTCTCTTGTGGACGGTCCGACTCGCCCGTGAGGACAAGGACGAAGAACCGTCAGGGGAATTGTGGAGGTCCAACAAACGGTCAGGGCAATATGTTCGCGTCGGCGAGACGGCCCAGGATCAGGGCTATGCGCAGAGTAAACGCCGACCGGACGTCGGAAGGTGACCATCCGGTGACGTCCGTCACACGTCGTAGCCGGTAGCGGACGGTGTTCGGGTGAACGAAGAGCATCCGGGCCGCCCCCTCCAGACTGCTCGCCTGTTCGAGGTACACACTCAGTGTCTCGAGCAGTGCCGAACCGGCTTCCTCCAGCGGTCTGTAGATCTCCTCCACCAACTGCTCACGGGCAGCGGGGTCTCCGGCCATCGCGCGCTCGGGCAGCAGATCGTCGGCGAGCACCGGACGGGGTGCGTCCGGCCAGGCGGTGCACGCCTTCAGCCCGGCCGCCGCCGCCCCCGCCGAGCGGGTCGCGGCCAGCAGATCGGAGACCACCGGACCGGCCACCACCGGACCCGGGGCATACGGCCCGATCAGCGCCTTCGCCGTCTGCAGCGGATTGTCCGAGCCGCCCGCGACCACCACCAGCCGGTCGCCCAGCACCCCGGTGAGGACCTGCAGCTTGGCGTGGCGGGCGGCCCGCCGGATCGCCTCGACCGTCAGCTCGCTGTCCCCGTCGGGGGCGGTGCCCAGCACCACGCACACATGCTCGGGGGAGTTCCAGCCGAGCGCCGCGGCGCGGGACAGCGCGCCCTCGTCCGCCTCCCCGGACAGCACCGCGTTGACCACCAAAGACTCCAGCCGGGCGTCCCAGGCGCCGCGCGCCTCGGCGGCCTGTGCGTAGACCTGGGCGGTGGCGAAGGCGATCTCCCGCGCGTACACCAGCAGCGCCTCGCGCAGCACCGACTCATCGCCCGGGGCCGCCACGTCGTCGATCGCCGACTCCATGACCTCGATGGTCGTGCGGACCATCTCCACGGTCTGCCGCAGCGTGATCGCCCGGGTCAGCTCGCGCGGGGCGGTACCGAACACATCGGTGCTGATCGCCTGGGGCGCCTCGGGGTGGCGAAACCATTCGGTGAAGGCCGCGATGCCCGCTTGCGCCACCAGCCCGATCCAGGAGCGGTTCTCGGGCGGCATCGCGCGGTACCACGGCAGCTGCTCGTCCATGCGCGCGATGGCGTTGGCGGCGAGCTTCCCGGAGGACTTCTCCAGGCGGCGCAGAGTGGCACTGTGCGGATGCGGGGTGTTCGAGGCTGGTTCAGGCACGAGGACAAGACTGCCTTATCGGGTGGTGAACGCTGGGGGCGGGAGGCTACGCGGGGGTAGGGGCGGGGCCGGGGGGCGGACGGGTCCGGGCGCACTACCGTGGACCGGGTGATGTGGATACAGCGGTCCGGTGCACGGTATCCGGGTGGGGAGGGCGCGGGCATCGAGACGCGCCACGCCTTTTCCTTCTCCGGGCACTACGACCCCGGCAACGTGCGGTTCGGATCCCTCGTCGCCTGCAACGAGGAGCGGCTCGCCCCCGGTGCGGGCTTCGCCGAGCATCCGCACCGCGATATGGAGATCGTCACCTGGGTCGTCGAGGGTGAGCTCACTCACGAGGACTCCACCGGCGCGCGGACCGTGGTGCGCCCCGGCGATGTGCAGCGGCTCAGCGCCGGGAGCGGAGTGCGTCACACCGAGCGCAACGCGGGCGCCGGTCCCCTCACCTTCGTCCAGATGTGGCTGGTGCCGGGGCCTGGCTCCGCGACGGACCCCGGGTACGAGGTGGTGCGCGGCATCGCCGACGGTACCCCGTACGCGCTGGAGCGCACCGAGGCGGTGCTGCATGTGCGGCGGCTGGCGGACGGTGAGCGCACCGCGCTGCCGGACGCGCCGTGGGTGTACGCACATGCGGTGCGCGGCGCGGCGCGGGTCGAGGGGGAGACCCTCGGGCCCGGCGACGCGGCCCGGATATCGGGCGCCGAGGGGCTGGAGGCGTGCGCCGAGGGCTCCGCCGAGCTGCTGATCTGGGAAATGCGCGCGGAGCCGGTCTATGGCTGAGGGGCGCTGAGGGGGCTCAGCGGATCGGCGGAAGTCGGCCGCGTTCGAGGGCGCCCTGAAGGGGCGCGGGGCTGTGTCGATGTGCGGCTCCGCCGCGGCTGTGTGGATGTGCGGCTCCGCCGCGTGGGCGACCAGCCACGACGGCGCCGCAGACGATCGACGGCATGCCAGGGCACTGCCGCGGAGCGCTCAGCCCAGCTCGGCCAGGACCGCGTCGGTGAGCGTCGGCCAGACCTCGACGGCCCAGGGGCCGAAGACCCGGTCCGTCAGGGTGACGCAGGCGGCGCGGGCGTCCGGGTCGACCCACAAGAACGTTCCGGACTGGCCGAAATGCCCGAAGGTGCGGGGTGAGGAGGAGGCGCCGGTCCAGTGCGGCGACTTGCCGTCGCGTATCTCGAAGCCGAGCCCCCAGTCGTTGGGCCGCTGATGGCCGTAGCCGGGCAGCACGCCCGTGAGACCCGGGTGGACCACGGAGGTGGCCTCGGCCAGCGTCTCGGCCGCCAGCAGCCGCGGGGCCTGCAGCTCCGCCGCGAAGCGCACCAGGTCGTCCACGGTGGAGACGCCGTCCTTGGCGGGCGAGCCGGCCAGCTCGGTGCCGGTCATGCCGAGCGGCTCCAGCACCGCCTGGCGCAGATACTCCGGGAACGGGATGTCCGTGGCCTTGGCGATGTGATCGCCCAGCACCTCGAACCCGGCGTTGGAGTAGAGCCGGCGGTTGCCGGGCGCGGCGACCGAGCGGTGCTCGTCGAAGGCGAGCCCCGAGGTGTGCGCCAGCAGATGGCGCACTGTGGAGCCCTCGGGCCCGGCCGGTTCGTCCAGCTCCACCGCGCCCTCCTCGACGGCGAGCAGCGCGGCGTAGGCGGCGAGCGGCTTGGTGACCGAGGCGAGGGGGAAGCGATGGCCGGTCGGGCCGTACGACCCGGCCAGGGTGCCGTCCGCGCGTACGACGGCGGCCGCCGCCGTCGGGACCGGCCAGTTCTCGATCATCCGCAGGCTCTCCATGTCACAGAGCCTAGTGGCGGGTGCCGCGCGGACTCACGGCACCCAAGGTTCCGCCAAATCTTCGCTTGCTTGGAGTGCACTCCAACTCCATAGCGTTGAAGACGTCGATGAGGTGTGCGGATCGGCGACCTGCGAGAGGTGAATCGGCATGACCCTGATGGAGAGCACCCCGGTGAAGGTCCGCGCCTGCGCGGGGAGGGGCGGGCACCCCCGGCCCAGCGGGCGAGACGGCTACACGATCAGTGAGGTGGCCGCCCATACCGGGCTGACGGCACACACGCTGCGCTGGTACGAGCGGATCGGGCTGATGCCGCATGTCGACCGTACGCACACCGGCCAGCGTCGCTTCACCGACCGCGACCTGGACTGGCTCGACCTCGTCGGCAAGCTGCGGCTGACCGGGATGCCGGTCGCGGACATGGTCCGCTACGCCGGGCTGGTGCGCGAGGGCGAGCACACCTTCGCCGAGCGTGAGGAACTGCTGACCACGCACCGCGCGAATGTGCGGGAGCGGATCGCCGAGCTCCAGAGCACGCTCCAAGTCCTCGACTACAAGATCGATATCTACGCTGACGCCCGACGGGCGTCGGAGAGGTTTGACCCCGTATGAGCAACAGCACCAACGAGACCATCGCGACCGTCGGCCTCGGGGCCGGCGGACCGGAGGTCGGCGTCCAGGGCCTGGGCTGCATGGGTATGAGCTGGGCCTATGGACCGACCCATGACGAGGCGGAGGCACGGGCCACGCTGGAGCGGGCCCTGGAGCTGGGCGTCACGCTCTTCGACACCGCCGATGCCTACGGCTCCGGGCGGAACGAGGAGTTCATCTCCCCCTTCGTCCGGGCCCACCGCGACCGGATCACCCTGGCCACCAAGTTCGCCATCGAGCGCGACGAGAGCGATCCGTTCGGCAACCAGCGGATCCGCAACGACCGCCCGTACCTCCGCCGGGCCATCGAGGGCAGTCTGCGCCGGCTGGAGGTCGACCATGTCGACCTGTACTACATGCACCGGCGCAACCCCGAGGTGCCGCTGGAGGAGAGCGTCGGCGCCATGGCCGAGCTGGTGGCCGAGGGGAAGGTCAAGCACCTCGGGCTGAGCGAGGTCACGGCCAAGGAGCTGCGCGCGGCGCACGCGGTGCATCCGATCGCGGCGGTGCAGTCGGAGTGGTCGCTGTTCAGCCGCGATGTGGAGGACGGCGGAGCGAACAGCGTCGCCGCCACCGCCGCCGAGCTGGGCGTCGCCCTCGTCCCGTACTCACCGCTCGGCCGCGGCTTCCTCACCGGCTCCTTCGTCCAGGCCGAGCAGGAGCTGGGCGAGGGCGACTTCCGCCGCCGGCAGCCCCGCTTCACCGGCGACAACGCGGCCGTCAACGCCGCGCTGCTGGAGCCGATCCGCAAGATCGCCAAGGCGCGCGGGGCCACCCTCGCCCAGATCGCGCTGGCCTGGGTGCAGCAGCGGGCCCAGGTCCACGGGCTCGCCGTGGTGCCGATCCCCGGCACCCGCACCCGCGCCCGGATCGAGCAGAACACCGGCGCGACCCGGATCGAGCTGAGCGCGGACGAACTGGCCGCGCTGGAGCCGATCGCCGGACAGGTGGCGGGCGCCCGCTACGCCGATATGAGCGCGACGAGCGCGGGCCAGGAGTAGCCGCGCTCGGCTCAGCGGCGCGGGCTCGGCGGCAGCCGCCACCGGCGCGGTCGTCACACACCGCGTGACGAGCATGGCGGCGGCGCGTCGCGGTACGCCTGAGGTCCGGCGGGTCGCGACAGCGCGGCGGGTCGCGCGCATCGCCTCGCCCCCGCGCCGTCGTCCGGGCGGTCCGGTGTGCGAAGAGGCCCGCACCGAGCGCGGTCCGTGCGTGATGGCTGCGGTCAGCCGAGGCCCTGGCGGCAGTCCGGCCCCGTGCCCGGACCGCCGCCGTCCGCCTCGGCGCATCGCACAGCGTCGAAGTCCCCGAGCGCGATCCGCGAGAAGTTGCGCAGCGAGTCGGTTCCCGGCGCGAAGTAGCCGGTGTGGCCCTGGGCGCTCTCGGAGGAGACCACCCGGGCGCCGAAGGACGGATCGGTCGGGTCGTCGCCGTGGCCCAAGCCCAGGAAGTCGTAGCCGGTCACCCGCCGGATCCAGTCGGTGCGGTCGCGCGCCGCCCAGACCCGGGCCCCGGTGCCCAGGCCCTCGGCGCTGTCCGCGCGCATCCCCGGGCTGCCCAGCACCACCAGGTCGGAGACGCGGGCGCGGTCCA
This sequence comes from Streptomyces sp. AgN23, assembly GCF_001598115.1. Classification (NCBI taxonomy): domain Bacteria; kingdom Bacillati; phylum Actinomycetota; class Actinomycetes; order Kitasatosporales; family Streptomycetaceae; genus Streptomyces; species Streptomyces sp. AgN23. The sequence goes on along the minus strand of NZ_CP007153.1, from coordinate 3,632,208 downwards.
TCGCGGAGGCGGCGAGTCCGCAGACCACCGAGCCGTAGCTGTGGCAGAAGACGGCGGGCGGGGCGTCGGCGGTGGCCGCGGTGGTCACGGCGAGCCCGGCCAGGAACCGGTCCAGGCGGGGCGCTCCCGCCTCGGCCAGCCGGCTGGTGGCGGCGTCCGGGCCCAGCCCGACCGGGGTCGTATAGCCCACCCAGGCGATGACGGCGGTCGGGGTGGCGGGCGCGTCCTCGGCCATCCGCGCCCGCAGCGACCGGGCCATCCCGGCCGGGGTGCCGTACGGATCGCCCGTACGGTCGAAGTCGTCCAGGTCGATGTCCGAACCGGGCACGATCACGGCCGTGCGCCGGGCCGCCGCCAACTCCCCGTACACCTCCGCCACTTGGCCGCGTCCGCGCGGATCGAAGGCGAGGATCTGGCGGCCGGGTGCGAGCAGCGCCGCGTACCGCTCGGCGAGCGGGCTCTTCGGGTCGGCCGTCCACTCCTTGTGCCAGGCGGCCCGGATCGCCCGGGAGTTGGCCTCGTACCGCAGGCTCAGCGGTGCGCCGTCCAGATTGCCCACCACCTGGGGATGCCGGATGACCAGCGCCTTGCGCTGGACGTCGGTGAGCCGGCCGAAGAACCGGGCGATCCCGGCGGGCGAGGTGGCGGCCGGATCGGGCAGCTCGCGCCCGGCCCCGCTCAGCGAATGGTCCGACAGCCATGCGGCGGTGCCGGGCGGCGGCCCGGTGATGGCCTGCTCCTCGTGGGCCACGGTCCAGCCGGCCGTCCCCGCCATGACGGTGACGGTGAGCGCCGCGGTGATCAGGCGTCGCGCGTAGTGCCTGGTGCGTAGCGTCTGGGACATGGCCGGGGCTTCCCTCTTCCGTCGGTGACGGAGGGCAAGGTAGAGAGCCGTCGGGTGGCGGTACGTCACCCCCCGGTGCCAAGTGGGATGTCATACCCCAGTAGGGGGTCGCGGCCCGGTCCGGGTCAATGACCCGGCGTCACCAGGCCCGATTCATAGGCGAAGATCACCGCTTGGGCGCGGTCGCGCAGCCCCAGCTTGGCCAGCACCCGGCCGATATGCGTCTTCACCGTCTGCTCCGCGAGCACCAGCGACTCGGCGATCTCCTGGTTGGACAGGCCCCGCGCGATCAGCTCCAGCACCTCGGTCTCACGCGGCGTCAGCCCACCGCGCCGCGCGGCCGGGCCGTCGCGGCGCGGAGCGGGGCGCTGGCGGGCGAAGTCGGCGATCAGCCGGCGGGTGACGGACGGGGCGAGCAGCGCCTCGCCCGCCGCGACCACCCGGACCGCGGAGATCAGATCGGCCGGTGGGGCGTCCTTCAGCAGAAAGCCGCTGGCCCCGGCGCGCAGCGCCTCGTAGACGTAGTCGTCCACGTCGAAGGTGGTGAGCATCAGGACCTTGGGCCGGTGGATGACCCCGCGCGGTGGGTCCAGGAGCTGCCGGGCCGCCTCGAGCCCGTCCATCTCGGGCATCCGGACGTCCATCAGCACCACATCGGGGTGGGTGCGCCGGCTGACCGCCACGCCCTCCCGCCCGTCGGGCGCCTCGCCGACGACGTCGATATCGCTCTGCGCGGCGAGCAGGGCGGCGAACCCGGCCCGCACCATCGCCTGGTCGTCGACGATGATCACCTTGATGGTCATGACGGGTCCGTCTCTTCGAGGTCCAACAGGGGGAGCCGGGCCGCGACGCGGAAGCCGCCGTCGGGGAGCGGGCCGGTGTCGAGCATGCCGCCGACGAGCCGTACGCGCTCGACCATGCCGACGAGGCCGTGGCCGGTGCCGCTGGTCTCCAGGGGCTTGGTGGGCGCGCTGAGCGGCGGGCCGTTGACCACCAGCAGGGTCAGCGCCGAGCGGTCCTCGGCCGCCGAGACGGCCACCCGGGTGGCGGCGCCAGGGGCGTGCCGCACCACATTGGCCAGCGCCTCCTGCACGATGCGGTACGCGGACAACCCCACGGCCTGCGGCAGCGGTTCGAGCTCGGCCACCTCGTCCGCGATGGTCAGCGTGGTCGGTATGCCGGCCCGTACCGTCGCCTCGACCAGTTGCGGCACCTGCCGCAGCCCCGGCTGCGGCGCCCGCTCACCGCGGGTCTCCTCGCTGCGCAACACGCCCAGCAGCCGCCGCATTTCGGCGAGGGACTCCCGGGCGGTGGCGGCGATGGTGGAGAACTCCCGCTCCGCCTCGGACGGCAGCCCGCCGATCCGGTACGGAGCGCTGTCGGCCTGCACGGTGATCACGGACATGTGGTGGGCGACCACATCGTGCAGCTCGCGGGCGATCCGGGTGCGCTCCTCCAGCAGGGTGCGATGGGCCCGTTCGGCCTCGCTGATCGTCTCCTGCTCGGCCAGCCGCCGCTGGGCGTCGCCGCGCTCCCGCAGTGCCCCGGCCACCAGCAGCACCACTCCGCTGAGCACGAACAGCACCACATTGCTGCCGTTGCTCTTGTCCGGGAAGCCCATGCCGAGCGAGAGTCCGGCGGTGCCGGTGACCAGCCACACCGCCACCAGGGTGCGACGCGGTTCGCGCAGCGCGAGGGCGAGCAGCAGGAAGAGATAGCCGATGATGGGGCCCGGCAGCCAGGGCCACACCCGGTTCTCGAGGTGGTCGGCGGTGCCGAGCACCACGAGGGCGCAGACGATGTCGGAGAGGAAGACGATCCACCACGCCTGTAGCGGACGGGTGACGGACAGCAGCAGCGGGGTGCTCTGGACGATGCCGATCAGCGTGGCCACGCCGCCGCCCACCCCGTAGTCGTGGGAGAGGACCTGGGCGGAGGTGGGGACCAGGATCGTGGTGAGGATCATCGCCACGCCGTACGGCACCCGGCGCAGCCAGCGCCGGGGCGACTGGGCGAACAGCGGTGTCGCCGGATAGCTGGGGGTGACCAGGGCCCGGGCGAGGGCGCCCGCCTGCCGCCGGGCGGCCTTGGGCAGGCTCTCGTGCGCGGTGGAGGATGCGGCGGTGGACGCCGGGCCGGCGGCCGCGCCGGCCGGTGCGGAGGAGGGACCGGGCACTTACAGCTCCGCCAGCAGCTCGGCCTTCTTCGCGCTGAACTCGTCGTCGGTCAGCAGCCCGGCCGTGTGCAGCTCGCCCAGATGACGGATGCGCTCGGCGATGTCCGCGGGGTCGCGGCGCGGGGTCCCGGCCCGGTTCGAGGACGGGGCGCCCTCGGCGCACGGCACCGGGGAGGAGGCCCGTACCGCCTCCAGGACGGCCGCGGCGAACGGCAGCGACTGGTGGACGAGGCCGTAGCCCATCCCGAACACGACGGCCGCCGGGTCCTGGTCGGGGCGGCCGGGGGGCTCGTCCTCGGCGGAGCGCCGCAGCAGCCGCAGATAGCCGTGGCCACCGCCCTTGGGGGCGGCTTTGCCGGTGCCGTTCCCGGCCGTGCCGTCCTTGGCGGCACCGCCTTTGGCCGCCGCGCCTTTGGCGGAGCCCTCCTTGGGGGCGGTGCCCGCCGAGCCCCGGCTCTCCGGGGACCGCCACTCCACGCCGGTCAGCTCGTCGATCCGGAAGTGCTGGTCCCCGACCTTCCACTTCTCCGAGGAGGCGCCGGTCCAGAACCAGCGGAAGGAGATCGCCTTGCCGTCGAAGGACGCCTTGCCGTCGTACGCCTTGAAGGACAGCGGCGCCGGGGGCACGGTCACCAGATGCGCCTCGGCGGGAACGTCCGCGTCCGGGCAGAGGGACTCGCGTATCCGCTCGGCGTAGTAGTCCGCGAGCGTTTCCCGCTCGGCGGGCAGCACCAGGCGGTACGGGTCGTACGCCTCCTTGAGCTGGCCGTCCGCGGCGTCCATCAGGGGGTCGGCGCCTGGTCTGGGCACGGCGCGCAGCACCACCGTTCCCCGTTTGCCGACAGCGAGCTCCACTCCGGACAGCGCCTCGAAGGGGATGCGGCGTTCGCCGAGCGCCTGGAGCAGCTTCGGCGTGCGGATCCCCCGTTCGAAGCGGATGAGCATGGAGTCGGTGTCGAACTCCCAGACGGTCTGAAAACCGGCCAGTACATCACCCATGCGGCTCATCGTATGCGGCGGTGGCCCGCCCGTCCCCCTTTGAGACTACGCGCGTCACTAGAGTTTCCGGTGTTTGCGCCGGTCGTCAGCGTAGCCCCGCGGTGCAGTCGTCGCCGTCGCCGCAGCTCACGGACTGGACAGCACCGATTCCCACCCGCGCGAAGTTGTCCAGGCTGGTCGTGCCCGGTTCGAAGTATCCGGCGTGTCCATCCGCCCCGTCCGCGGACAGCAGCCGGGCGCCGAAGTCCGAGGAGACCGGGTCCGCGCCATGGCCGAGCCCGCCGACCTCCAGATGCGGAATGTCCCCGATCCAGTCGCCGGAGTCCCGCATCGCCCACACCCGGGCGCTGGTGCCCAGGTCGGAGACGTGGTCAGCGCGCATCCCGGGGCTGCCGGCCACCGCGATATCGGTGACCTTGGGCGGCAGATCGCGGGCGGCGACCCCGCACACTACCGAGCCGTAGCTGTGGCACATCAGCGAGACCCGGGAGAGCGCGGGCAGCGCGTCGACCAGCGCGCGCAGCCGCACCGCGCCCTGGGCGGCCAGCTTGCCGGTGGCCGCGTCCATGCCGATTCCGGCGGGGGAGGTGTAGTCGGCCCAGGCGATGACGGCGGTCTTGGTGTCCGGGGCGTCGGCCCGCTCGTTCTCGTAGAGCGCGTGGGCCATCCCGACCGTGGCGGTGTACGGGCGCCCGGACTTCTGGAAGGTCAGGATGTCGGTGTCCACGCCCGGCACCACGATCGAGACCCGGTTGGCGTGGGCGAGGTCGCCGAAGACCTCGGCGGCCCGTCCGCCGCCCGACGGATCGAAGGAGAGGATCTGCCGCCCGGCGCCCAGCAGGTCCTGGTAGCGGTCCATCCGGCGGGTCGCGTCGGAGCGGCCCATCGGGGTGAGCTGGGGGTCGTGCAACCGCTTGCGCTCATCGGCGCGCGCCTGGGTCAGGGCGACGCGGTTGGCGCGGAACCGCAGGGCCACCGGCGCGCCGTTGAGATTGCCCACGGCCAGCGGATAGCGCCGCACCAGGCGGTTCGTCTGGGCCTTGGTGAGCGAGTCGAACCAGCGGCCGAGGGCGCGCGGCGAGCCGTACGGATCGGGCAGCGCACGGCCGCCGAGCGATCCGTTGCGCCAGGCGCTGATCGACGCGGAGAGCGCGTCCGGGGCTCCTCGGTGGCTCCGTACGGCCGTCCACCCGGTGGTGGCGAGGAGAACGAACACCACCGCCAGCGCGAGCAGGGCGCGCCAAGCGGTGGAACCGGGGGAGGGGGAGCCGAGCTCCGAGAAGGAAGTCACCGCGGCACACCCTAGGAGAAGCCTGGTGCCAGGTGCCAAATGCCGTGATTCATCTCACGTTTGGCGACGGGAATCCTTGGAAGTTATGTCGGAATTGGTGCTATTTCTCCCACCGTTCGGCGAGGGTGGGGCCCACGTAATCAAGATGGAACGCGGTGAGGTCTCGCAACGTGACCATGCTGTCCTCCTCGCCCTCGCCCCACAGCTTCCCGGACACCCGGATCACTCCGCTGAACATCGCGACCACCAGCCGCGGCCGCGGGTCGGCGTCGATGTCCAGCCCCTCGCGGCGGGCGATCTCGCTCGCCAGCCGCTCCTCCATCTCGGCGGTGCGGCGCAGATGCACGGCGAGCAGGCTCGGCGTCGACTCGATCACCCGGTACATCCGCATATGGAGCTCGGGCGGCACCATCCGCTCGATCGCGTCCCCGATGGTGCCCCAGGCGTCGAGCACCGCACCGCGCAGCGCGGCCAGCGGCGCCTCGTCCGCGGGGCGTCCGCACAGGGCGGCGAGGAAGTGGCACTCGGCCGACTCCTGGCTGGCGAAGGCGACCTCCTCCTTGTTGGCGAAGTACCGGAAGAAGGTGCGCTGGGAGACCTCGACCGCCTCGGCGATCTCGTCGACCGTCGTGTGCTCGTATCCCTGACGGGTGAACAACTCCAGCGCGGAGCGCACCAGGGCGTTCCGCGTCCGCTGCTTCTTGCGCTCGCGCAGGCCGGGCGGTGGTGGCGTCTTCGGGTCCGCCACTGCCTCGTCCGTTGTCACCTATCGGCTCGCTTTCTTCCGGCCCGGGGCCGCGTCGCGGCTGCTCAGGATACCTGTGACGCAAACGTCAGTTACCGGCGGATGAATAGGTTTGTCAATTGTCAGAGGCTGACATTAGCCTCCGGTCATGACCTCTTCGACCACCGTCGCCGATTCGGCGCCGGAACCTCCCATAACCGATCCCCCGAAGGGGCTTCGGGGTCATCCATGGCTGACGCTCCTCACCGTCGCCCTCGGCGTGACGATGGTCGCCCTCGACGGCACGATCGTCGCGATCGCCAACCCGGCCATCCAGAAGGACCTCGGCGCCTCGCTCGCCGATGTGCAGTGGATCACCAACGGCTATCTGCTGGCCCTCGCCGTCGCGCTGATCACGGCGGGCAAGCTGGGTGACCGCTTCGGCCACCGCCAGACCTTCCTGATCGGCGTCATCGGCTTCGCCATCTCCTCGGCCGCCATCGGCTTCTCCGGCGAGGTCTCCCTCGTCGTGGTGTTCCGGGTGCTGCAGGGCCTGTGCGGCGCGCTGCTGATGCCCGCGGCGCTCGGTCTGCTGCGCGCCACCTTCCCCGCCGAGAAGCTCAACATGGCGATCGGCATCTGGGGCGCGGTGATCGGCGCCTCCACCGCCGCCGGACCCATCGTCGGCGGACTGCTCGTCGAGCACGTCAACTGGCAGTCGGTCTTCTTCATCAACGCGCCCGTCGGCGTGCTGGCGCTGGTCCTGGGCCTCCTGCTGCTGGTCGACCACCGCGCCGAGAAGGCCCCGCGCTCCTTCGACCTCCCCGGCATCGTGCTGCTGTCCGGTGCGATGTTCTGTCTCATCTGGGCGCTGATCAACGCCGCCGACTGGCACTGGACCGACCAGCGCACGCTGCTCTTCCTGGGCCTGTCGGTGGTCTGCTTCGTCGTCTTCGTCTTCTGGGAGAGCCGGACGCGGGAGCCGCTGCTGCCGCTCAGCATGTTCCGTTCGGTGGCGCTGAGCGCCGGCACCGTGCTGATGGTGCTGATGGCCTTCGGCTTCATGGGCGGGCTGTTCTTCGTCACCTTCTATCTGCAGAACGTGCACGGGCTGAGCCCCGTCGACAGCGGGCTGCGGCTGCTGCCGCTCACCGCGATGATGATCGTCGCCTCGCCGCTGGCCGGTGCGCTGATCACCAAGTTCGGGCCGCGGATGCCGCTGGTGACCTCCATGGTGATCACCGCCGTCTCGATGTTCGGCCTCTCCCGGCTGGACGTGGACAGCGGCGGCCTCGAGATGTCCATCTGGTTCGCCCTGCTGGGCCTGGGCCTCGGCCCGGTGATGGTCGGCGCCACCGAGGTCATCGTCGGCAACGCCCCGATCCAGCACGCCGGTGTCGCCGGCGGCCTCCAGCAGGCCGCGATGCAGGTCGGCGGCAGCCTCGGCACGGCCGTCCTGGGCGCGGTCATGGCGGGCAGGGTGGACAACACGCTGCCGCGGAAGTGGGCCGACGCGGGGCTGCCGCCGATGCCCAAGGGCGCGGAGTCCAAGGCGTCGGACGCCGTCGAGGTCGGCATCGCCCCCGTCACCAAGAGCACTCCGCCGGAGATCGCGGGGAAGATCACGGCCGTCGCGCATGACACCTTCGTGTCAGGGATGGGCCTCGCCTTCACCGTGGCCGCCGTCGTCTCGGTGGTCGCGGCGCTGGTCGCGGGCTTCACCAAGCGCGGCGAGAACGCGGAGGCGGCCGGTGGGAGCGTTCACATCTGACCCCTTGCGGTCAACCCCCTATTAGGGTGGACCTTGATCGACCCCATGGTGGCGAACGGGAGCCGGCGGACACGCTGGCTCCCGTTCTGTTCTTTCCACAGTTTCCACACGGGGAGCGAAAACGACATGCGCAAGATCACTACGGCCGCCGCGGTCTCGGCTCTGGCCCTCACCGCCACTCTCGCCGCCACCCTCGCCCCGGCCGCGACGGCCCTGGCCGCCGCAGCGCCACCGCGCCTGGGGAACTGCGCCGCCGGTCAGCTGTGCCTGTGGCGGAGCGGCGGCTTCACGGGGGCGCGCCAGACGCATGAACTGGCCGGCGTCGACATCGAAAGCTGTGTCCCCCTGCCGTCCGGCACGACCGCGGCCTCGCTGGCGAACCGGACGGGGCGTCCGGTGACGGCGTATCAGAGCGGCGAGTGCGCGGAGACGGCCGAATTCCGCACCTACCCCACGGGGTCCTGGGCCCCCGAAACCCCGTACCAGGTACGGGCCTTCAAAATCTGGGAACGCTGACCCGGCCGGGGCCCGTACCGGATCCCGCCGCCGCTCGGGGCGCGGGGCTCTGCCCGGCCCCCGGGCGGTCGGTCATCGGGGGCTGAGTGTTCCCCACCCCGCCCCTTCCCGAACCATGGGCTCCGCCCCTGGACCCCGACGCTCGTCCGACCGGTCCACGCCCGCTGGACGGCCACGATCCGGTGCGACCCCGCCGCCCGGCGCCGCGTGCGTGACCGCGCCGAGAGGCGCCGGGTGAACCCGAACCCAGCCGCCTGGACCCGGCCCCGCCCGAAGTGCCTGAACCGACGCCCCGGGCTCTCGGACGCCGGACGGACGGGCCCCGCTCACGCGACGTTCTCCCGGCGCGGGAACCGCTGGACGGTCTGGCGGCGGACGACATCGAGGGACATGGGTCCGGGGCCACGATGCGGCGCGGCCCGCTGTTCTCCGGTCCGGGGCGCAGTGCCGGTCCGGCGGCGGGCTCCGGGCGGAGCCGTCCATCCACTGGGGCGGGGCCCGGTGCGCCGGGCGGAGTGCTGGGCGGGGCTCGGGCCGCAGCGGGTCCCGGGGGCTCGGTCCGGGGCGGGGTCCCCGGCGCCGGGTGGGGGGACGGACGCTGAGTTCCCGTGCTTGGCTGCCGTGGCCAGGGCGTACGACAACGCGGGGGCGGGCTGGGAATCCAGCTCGCCCCCGCGTCACGGGTCACTGCCGTCGGAGACGGCTACGCGTCGCCGCCCGCCGCGCCCGGGTCGGCCGCGGCTACGTCCAGGAGCTGGTAGCGGTCGATCGCCTGCTTCAGGGCCGAGCGGTCGATCTTGCCGTCGCGGGCCAGTTCCGTCAGGACACCGAGCACGATCGACTCGGCGTCGATGTGGAAGAAGCGCCGGGCCGCGCCGCGGGTGTCGGCGAAGCCGAAGCCGTCCGCGCCCAGGGACTGGTACGTGCCGGGCACCCAGCGCGCGATCTGGTCGGGAACCGCACGCATCCAGTCGGAGACGGCCACCTTCGGGCCCTCCGCGTCCGCCAGCTTCCGGGTGACGTACGGAACGCGCTGCTCCTCCTCGGGGTGGAGCAGGTTGTGCTCCTCCGCCTCGACGGCGTCGCGGCGCAGCTCGTTCCAGGAGGTGGCCGACCAGACGTCCGCCTTGACGTTCCAGTCCTCGGCCAGGATGCGCTGGGCCTCGATGGCCCACGGCACCGCGACACCGGAGGCGAGGATCTGCGCCGGGATGGCGCCCTTCTCGCCCTGCCGGTAGCGGTAGAGGCCCTTGAGGATGCCCTCGCGGTCCACGTTCTCCGGCTCGGCCGGGTGCTGGATCGGCTCGTTGTAGACGGTGAGGTAGTAGAAGACGTCCTCACTGTTCTCGCCGTACATCCGGCGCAGACCGTCCTGGACGATATGCGCGATCTCGAAGCCGTACGCCGGGTCGTACGCGACGACCGCGGGGTTGGTCGAGGCCAGCAGCTGGGAGTGGCCGTCTGCGTGCTGCAGACCCTCACCGGTCAGGGTCGTACGACCGGCGGTCGCGCCCAGGACGAACCCGCGCGCCAGCTGGTCGGCCATCTGCCAGAACTGGTCACCGGTGCGCTGGAAGCCGAACATCGAGTAGAAGACGTAGACCGGGATCAGCGGCTCGCCGTGCGTGGCGTACGCGGAGCCCGCCGCGATCAGCGACGCCGTACAGCCCGCCTCGGAGATGCCGTCGTGCAGCATCTGCCCGGTCGCCGACTCCTTGTAGGCCAGCAGCAGCTCGCGGTCGACCGACTCATACGTCTGGCCCAGCGGGGAGTAGATCTTCGCCGAGGGGAAGAGCGAGTCCATGCCGAAGGTGCGGTACTCGTCGGGCGCGATCGGCACGAACCGCTTGCCGATCTCCTTGTCCCGCATCAGGTCCTTCAGCAGCCGCACGAACGCCATGGTGGTGGCGATCGACTGCTGGCCGGTGCCCTTCTTGAGCGCGGCGTAGGTCTTGTCGCCCGGCAGCTGCAGCGGCTTGGCGCGCACGACACGGGTCGGCGCGTAGCCGCCCAGCGCCTTGCGGCGGTCGTGCATGTACTGGATCTCCTCCGAATCCCGGCCCGGGTGGTAGTACGGCGGCAGGCCGGACTCCAGCTCCCGGTCCGGGATCGGCAGGTGCAGCCGGTCGCGGAAGCGCTTGAGGTCGTCGACCGTCAGTTTCTTCATCTGGTGGGTCGCGTTGCGGCCCTCGAAGTTCGGGCCGAGCGTCCAGCCCTTGACGGTCTGCGCGAGGATCACCGTCGGCTGGCCCTTGTGGGCCTTGGCCGCCGCGTACGCCGCGTAGATCTTCTTGTGGTCGTGACCGCCGCGGCCCAGGTGCAGGATCTGGTCGTCGGTCATGCCCTCGACCATCTTGCGCAGCCGCTGGTCCTCGCCGAAGAAGTGGTCGCGGATGTAGCCACCGGTCTCGGTCGCGTACGTCTGGAACTGACCGTCCGGCGTGGTGTTCAGCTTGTTGACCAGGATCCCGTCCCGGTCCTGCGCCAGCAGCGGGTCCCAGGTGCGGTCCCACACCAGCTTGATCACATTCCAGCCGGCGCCGCGGAACTGCGACTCCAGCTCCTGGATGATCTTGCCGTTGCCGCGCACCGGGCCGTCGAGCCGCTGCAGGTTGCAGTTGACCACGAAGGTCAGGTTGTCCAGGCCCTCACGCGCGGCCAGGGAGAGCTGGCCGAGCGACTCCGGCTCGTCCATCTCGCCGTCGCCCAGGAACGCCCAGACGTGGGAGTTGGAGGTGTCGGCGATGCCGCGCGCCTCCATATAGCGGTTCATCCGCGCCTGGAAGATCGCACCGAGCGGGCCCAGGCCCATGGAGACCGTGGGGAACTCCCAGAAGTCCGGCATCGACCGCGGGTGCGGATAGCTGGACAGCGCGTGACCGAGCTTGGACTTCTCCTGACGGAACCCGTCCAGATGGTCCTCGGTCAGGCGGTCCAGCAGGAAGGCCCGGGCGTAGATGCCGGGAGAGGCATGGCCCTGGAAGAAGATCTGGTCACCACTGTCGTGGTCCTTGCCGCGGAAGAAGTGGTTGAAGCCCACGTCGTACAGCGAGGCGGACGAGGCGAAGGTGGCGATGTGGCCACCGACCCCGATCCCCGGACGCTGCGCCCGGGAGACCATCACCGCCGCGTTCCAGCGGGTCGCGTTGAGGACCTTGCGCTCGATCTCCTCGTTGCCGGGGAAGAACGGCTCGCTCTTGGTGGCGATGGTGTTGACGTAGTCCGTGCTGCGCATCTCGGGCACGGCGACACGCTTCTCGCGGGCGCGCTCGATCAGGCGAAGCATCAGGTAGCGGGCACGTTCCCGGCCTCGCTCATCGACGGCTGCGTCGAGCGAGTCGAGCCATTCCTGGGTCTCTTCGGGATCGAAGTCCGGGACCTGGCTGGGAAGGCCGCCAATGATGATCGGGTTGCGATCGGATCCGGAAGCCACGCTATTCCTTCGCTTTTCGGTCGTGCTGTGCACGCACATGGATTCGTGCTCTGCTGCTGTAGCGCCGTTGTCCATCGTGTACCTCGGGTACGGGATACGTCACCTCTACCGAGTGGTAACCATCACCAGGTGAGACGGGCGCTCCGGCGGCCGTTCGGCGTGCGACGGCCGAATCGCAACCTTACGCCCACGACCGGGGTCGTCTGCGTACGGCCGTTCGGCGCCGGAGCGGCGTAAGGTGGCTAGACACACACGTAAGCCGGACATCTTCGGGCAATCCGGTCGACCGCGCGCCGTTACGTGTCGTTCCTCCATGATGGGAGTTGCGGCGACACGTCAACGTTTGGGCGGGATCGCTGACCGGGTACTTGCGCGATCCGCCCGGCCCGTGTGGACTACGCCCAATGTCCTCGCGTACGCGCGCGGGGCCCACAGACTCGAAGAGTGAATGCAAGATGACAGGAGGCAATCCGTGAGCGCGACCGCGGACCACGCGGAGGAGCGGACCAACCCTGCCGCGAGGCTGGGTTTTCAGCCCGAACAGGTGGTCCAGGAGATCGGCTACGACGACGATGTCGACCAGGAGCTCCGCGAGTCCATCGAGGAGATCACCGGCCAGGAGCTCGTCGACGAGGAGTACGACGATGTGGCCGATGCCGTTGTGCTGTGGTTCCGAGAGGACGACGGCGATCTGACGGACGCGCTGGTGGACGCCATCCAGATGATCGACGACGGCGCACCGGTCTGGCTGCTGACGCCGAAGACCGGCCGTGACGGCTATGTCGAGCCGAGCGACATCAATGAGGCCGCGACCACCGCGGGCCTGTCCCAGACCAAGAGCTTCAACGCGGGCAAGGACTGGACGGGCAGCCGTCTGGTCACGCCGAAGGCCGCTCGTAGCGGCAAGCGCTGAGGCTGGCGGATCCACACCTCAGAGCCCCCCTCCGTTCCCTTTCGGAGGGGGGCTCTGCACGTAGGGTGGACGCACACCACATGATCATTCGAACGTGATCTTTCGAACGTGAGCGAAGGGATGTCCCCATGGCGATAGAGGTCGGTGCGAAGGCCCCCGACTTTCAGCTGAAGAACCAGCACGGCGAGTCGGTCAGGCTCTCCGACTTCCGGGGCGAGAAGAACGTCGTGCTGCTCTTCTACCCGTTCGCCTTCACCGGCGTCTGCACCGGCGAGCTGTGCGCGCTCCGTGACGAGCTGCCGACGTTCGTCAACGACGAGGTCCAGCTGCTGGCGGTCTCCAATGACTCGCCGTTCAGCCTGCGGGTCTTCGCCGAGCAGGAGGGGCTGGAGTACCCGCTGCTGTCGGACTTCTGGCCGCACGGCGAGACCAGCCGCGCCTACGGCGTCTTCGACGAGGACAAGGGCTGCGCGGTGCGCGGCACCTTTGTGATCGACAAGGAGGGCGTGGTGCGCTGGACGATCGTCAACGGTCTGCCCGACGCCCGGGACCTGAACGACTACGTCAAGGCCCTCGAAACCCTGTAGGAGCGGGGAACCGCTCACTAGGATCGACGCGTTGATCCTGATGGGAAACCTTTGATGAAGGGGCACACAGTGCTCCTGACGAACCTTTTTGGGAGGACTCGTGGGAGTCAGCCTCAGCAAGGGCGGCAATGTCTCGCTGACCAAGGAAGCCCCGAACCTGACCGCGGTCGTCGTGGGTCTGGGCTGGGACGCCCGCACCACCACGGGCACGGACTTCGACCTCGACGCCAGCGCCCTGCTGACCAACGCCGAGGGCAAGGTCGGCAACGACCAGAACTTCGTCTTCTTCAACAACCTCAAGAGCCCCGACGGCTCCGTGGAGCACACCGGTGACAACATCACCGGTGAGGGCGAGGGCGACGACGAGCAGATCAAGGTGAACCTGGCGGGCGTCCCCGCCGATGTCGCCAAGATCGTCTTCCCGGTGTCGATCTACGACGCCGAGACCCGGCAGCAGAGCTTCGGCCAGGTGCGCAACGCCTTCATCCGCGTGGTGAACCAGGCCGACGGCAATGAGCTGGCCCGCTACGACCTCTCCGAGGACGCCTCGACCGAGACCGCCATGGTCTTCGGCGAGCTGTACCGGAACGGGGCGGAGTGGAAGTTCCGCGCCATCGGTCAGGGGTACGCCTCGGGTCTGCGCGGCATCGCGCAGGACTTCGGCGTCAACGTCTGAGCGAGCCGTCGAGCGCCGTCGAGGGCCGTCACCGGCCGTCCAAGGCTGTTCAGGGGCCCGTACGAGGCCGAATGCGGCCTCCGTGCGAGGCCATTCCGGCGCCGCATCCCCGCGCCCCAGAGGCAGGGGTGCGGCGCCGGACGCGCATCACCCACGCACCACCCCGGGGAGGAATCAGCATCATGGGCGTCACACTCGCCAAGGGGGGCAATGTCTCCCTCTCCAAAGCCGCTCCGAATCTCACACACGTGCTCATCGGCCTGGGCTGGGACGCGCGCTCCACCACCGGAGCGCCGTTCGACCTCGACGCCAGCGCGCTGCTGTGCCAGTCGGGGCGGGTGCTCGGCGACGAGTACTTCATCTTCTACAACAACCTCAAGAGCCCCGAGGGCTCCGTCGAGCACACCGGCGACAACCTCACCGGGGAGGGCGAGGGCGACGACGAGTCCCTGCTGATCGATCTGGTCAAGGTCCCGGCCGAGGTCGACAAGATCGTCTTCCCGGTCTCGATCCATGACGCCGATACCAGGCGCCAGACGTTCGGGCAGGTCAGTAACGCCTTCATCCGCGTGGTGAACCAGGCGGACGGCCAGGAGCTGGCCCGCTACGACCTCTCCGAGGACGCCTCCGGCGAGACCGCGATGATCTTTGGCGAGGTTTATCGCTATGGGGGCGAGTGGAAGTTCAGGGCCGTGGGGCAGGGGTACGCGTCGGGTCTGCGCGGCATCGCTCTAGACTTCGGAGTCAACGTTTCGTAAAGCCGCGTAATAACGCGCGGGGGAGACCTTACGACGAAGGATTGGGTAGGCAGTGCTCCTCAAAACCTTTGGTTGGTCGTTCGCCATCACGGCGATCGGTCTGGCCCTGGCCGGCGTCCTCTGGGGGTGGAAGGGGCTCGCGATCGTCGGGATCCTCTCGATCCTGGAGATCTCGCTCTCATTCGACAATGCGGTCATCAACGCGGGCATTCTCCGCAAGATGAACGCCTTCTGGCAGAAGATCTTCCTGACGGTCGGCATTCTGATCGCTGTCTTCGGCATGCGTCTGGTCTTCCCGGTGATCATCGTCGCCATCACGGCGAAGCTGAGTCCCGTCGAGGCCGTCGATCTCGCGATCAACGACAAGGACAAGTACGAGCACCTGGTCACGGCGGCGCATCCGGCGATCGCGGCCTTCGGTGGGATCTTCCTGCTGATGATCTTCCTCGACTTCATCTTCGAGGAACGGGACATCAGGTGGCTGGGGTGGCTGGAGAAGCCGCTCGCCAAGCTGGGCAGGCTGGACACGTTCTCGGTCGTCGTCGCCCTGGTCGTGCTGCTGATCTCCGCCACCACCGTGGCCACCGACGTGGCCCACGGCGGTGGTGACAAGAGTTCCACCGTCCTGTTGGCCGGGGTCGCCGGTCTGGTCACCTACTTGATCGTCGGCGGCATCTCCAGCTACTTCGAGGACAAGCTCGAAGAGGAGGAGGAGGAAGACGACGACGAGGCCGAGGAGGCCAAGGGCGCGGACGAGGACGGCGAGGAGACCAAGAGCGCCGCGAACGCCCGGCTCAACGGCAGCGGCGGGCGTGGCTCCAGCGGTGCCTCCGTGGCCGGCCTCGCCGGCAAGGCCGCGTTCTTCCTGTTCCTCTACCTCGAGGTCATCGACGCGTCGTTCTCCTTCGACGGGGTCATCGGCGCCTTCGCGGTCACCAACGACATCTTCGAGATGGCGCTGGGTCTGGGTATCGGCGCCATGTACATCCGGTCGCTGACCGTCTACCTGGTGCGCAAGGGCACCCTGGACGACTACGTCTACCTGGAGCACGGCGCGCACTACGCGATCGGCGCGCTCGCCGTCATCCTGCTGGTCACGATCAAATACGAGATCAACGAGGTCATCACCGGCCTGGTGGGCGTGGTGCTGATCGCCGCCTCGTACTGGTCCTCGGTGGTGCGCAACCGCCGGCTGGCGGCCGAGGGCGAGGGCTCGGAGACCAAGACGGAAGTCACGTCCGGAGTCTGAGTCCGGAGTCCGAGAGTCCGGAGTCCGAGAGTCCGGAGTCCGAGTCCGACCGAAGTCACCTCCGGAGTCCGACCTCCGGGAGTGTGACGCGGCGGTGTTTGAGGAACGCTCTGAGCGGGGCGGCCGAGGTCTTCCGACTTCCCGGCCGCCCCGCGGCAGTTGATCGGCTTTGAGGCAGCGGAGCCACGAAGGGTGGGGGTGCGCACCATGGCGTTCTGGAGCAACTGGGGACGGTCCGCGTGGCGTGAGTTCGAGAGCGGCGACGCGTCCGGTGTGGTCGAGCTGACCAAGCGGCAATCGACGATCTCGCTGACCAAACAGGGGGCCGCCAGCGGCAATCTGCGGATCAATCTCTCCTGGCAGATGCGCACCTCGGACTTCAACAGCAGGGCGGGGCGCGGTTCGCTGCGCCACCCCCTGCGGATGTTCAAGCCCGAGCCGGTGCAGGCGCAGGGGCCCGCGATGGTCAATGTCGACCTCGACCTCGCGGTGATGTACGAGCTGAAGAGCGGCGCCAAGGGCGTCGTGCAGCCGCTCGGGGAATTCTTCGGCAATCTCAACGAGGCGCCGTACGTCAAGCTCAGCGGGGACGACCGGTTCGGCTCCGGATCCGGCGAGACGGTCTACGTCAACATGGACCACAAGGACGACATCAAGCGACTGCTCGTCTTCGTCTACATCTACGACGGCACCCCCGCCTTCGACCGCACCCACGGCCTGGTCACGCTCTATCCGAGCAATGGGCCACGGGTGGAGATCGCGCTCGACGAGCGGGCCCCACAGGCCCGCTCCTGCGCCGTCGTGCTGATCGAGAACGTCAAGGGCGAGATGATGGTCCGCCGCGAGGTGAAGTACGTCTACGGCTTCCAGGCGGAGCTGGACCGGCTGTACGGATGGGGCCTCCAGTGGGGCCGGGGCTACAAGTCGAAGGTGTGACCGGCCTGCACCGCGGCCCCGCCCCCATCCGTCCGTTCCGGAGCTATCTGTTCTGGAACTGCGGCCCCTGCGGCGGCAGGACGAAATGAGGGTCCGGCACCTGGACGGGGATCGGCAGCGGGGGCGGCGCCACCGGCCCCGTCGGCTGCACCTGCTGCGGATAGCCGTACGCGGGCGGCTGCGGATAGCCGTACGTCTGCTGCTGGGGCGGATAGCCGTAGCCGGGCTGCGCCGGGGGCCGGCCGGGCGGCTGCGGATACCCCGTGGCCGGGGCCTGCGGCGGCTGGGGCGGGGCCTGCGGCGGCACATAGCCGAAGCCGCTGTCGCCGTGCGCCGTGGGGGGCTGCATGGGCTGGGTGCGGTGCGGATCCCAGGGGTCGGGCGATGCCGCGTGCGGATAGCCGTACGCCGGGGCCGGGGAGTGGGGCCGGGTGGGAGCTTCGGACGACGACGGGGGCGGCGTGCCGGGGGCCGCCGGGGGCGCGTGAGTGGCGGCGGCCGGGGGTGCGGCGGTGGCGGGTGGTTCGGGAGCGGCCAGCGGCTCGGGAGCGGCGGCCAGGGGCTCCGGAGCGCCGGCGGTCAGGGGCTCGGGGGCGGGGGTGGCCGGGGGCTCCGGAGCGGCGCCGCCTTCCGGCCCGGCCGGGGCCGCGGCTCCGTCGCCGTCCGAGCCGCTCGCGGCCTCGCCGTCCTCCACCGAGATCCCGTACTGCGTGGCCAGCCCGACCAGCCCCGTCTCATAGCCCTGCCCCAGGGCCCGGAACTTCCAGGTGTCGCCGCGCCGGTAGAGCTCACCGCAGATCAGCGCGGCCTCCTTACCGGTCTCCGGCAGCACCGCGAAGATCGCGATCGGCTCGGCGTCCGCCTCGCGCGGCGCACCGGACGAGGCGTCGTAGAGCAGCAGGCTCAGATCCCTCACCTGTCCGAAGGTGCCGCCGTCGGCGGACGCGGCGAGCACCACCCGGCGCACCGCCGGCTCCAGCCCGGTGAACTCGGCCTCGATGGTGTCCGTCAGCGCGCCCTGGTTCGGCTTCTTGGGGAGATGCCGGACCAGACCCGAGGGGTGGTTCGGCTGGTTGTAGAAGACGAAGTCCTCGTCCGAGCGCACCCGGTCGTCCGCGTCCAGCAGCAGCGCCGAGGCGTCCACGTCGGGTACGTCCGTGCCGGGGGTCCAGCGCAACACCGCGCGTATGGCCGTGGCCTCCAGCGGGATGTTCGATCCCTTCAGCATCGCCTGCGTCATGGCGGCAATCCTGCCTTCCCATTGGGTGTTGGGACAACGCAGGGTGCGGGGCGGGTGGCGGCGGGGAGGTGGTACAGGATGGCAGGGCGAGTATGCCGGACACCATGCGGACGCACATGGGTTACGTGATTTTCACGCCCTTGGGGAACTTTTGACCCAGGGCCGCACGTACGATTATCGGCCAACCGCGGGCCAGCGTGGCCGAGGCGGCGTACCGGCAGTACGAGGAGTTAGATGCGGCATTTCGAACATCTGCCGGCTGAGGTGCGGGCGAGCGTCTTTCATCGGGAGCCCGTTGAATTCAGCGTGGACTCGCCCGCCCGGACGCTGGCCGTCGCGCTCGGCGCGACCCTGTACTGCCCGGCGACCCGGCCCAAGCTCGCCGAGGACATCGTCAGACAGGCAGGTCGCGGTGTGGTGTCCATGGTGCTGTGCCTGGAGGACTCCATCGACGACGCCGAGGTGCCGGGGGCGGAGGAGAACCTCATACGGCAGCTCGCGGAGCTGTCCGGGCTCGGCCCCGGCACCCCGCTGCCGCTGCTCTTCATCCGGGTCCGCACCCCCGAGCAGATCGTCGATCTTCTCGCCCGGCTCGGAGCGGGGGTGCGGCTGCTGTCCGGATTCGTACTGCCGAAGTTCACCGAGGAGCGCGGCGGGGCCTTCCTCGAGGCGCTGATGTCGGCCGAAAACGCCCAGGTGACCGAGGCATTGGGCGGACGGCGGCTCTTTGCGATGCCGGTCCTCGAATCGCCCGAGCTGATGCATCGCGAGACGCGCACCGACACCCTGAGCGGCATCAGCCGGATTGTCGACAAGTACCGCGAGCGGGTGCTGGCGCTGCGCCTCGGGGTCACCGATCTGTGCTCGGCGTACGGGCTGCGCAGGGCGCCGGACATGACCGCCTACGACGTCCAGCTGATCGCGTCCGTGATCGCGGACGTGGTGAACATGCTGGGCCGGGCCGACGGCACGGGCTTCACGATCACCGGGCCGGTGTGGGAGTACTTCAAACCCCATGAGCGGATGTTCAAACCGCAACTGCGGATCAGCCCCTTCAGCAGCGGCCGCGCCGAATCCCTGCGCACCACGCTGATCGAGCACCACATGGACGGGCTGCTGCGCGAGATCGAACTGGACCGGGCCAATGGTCTGCAGGGCAAGACCTGCATCCACCCCACCCATGTGGCCCCCGTGCACGCACTGTCCGTCGTCAGCCACGAGGAGTTCAGCGACGCGGTGGACATCCTGGAGCCCCAGCGCTGCGGGGGCGGGGTGCTGCGTTCCTCGTACACCAACAAAATGAACGAGGTGAAGCCGCACCGGGCGTGGGCCGAGCGGACCCTCCAGCGCGCGGAGGTCTTCGGGGTGGCCCGGGAGGATGTGAGCTTCGTGGAACTGCTGGCGGCAAGCCTGCGGACATAGAGCGAACCGGGGCCCGGGACGGACCCCGGACGAGCGACGATGGAAACGAGGCGCAGAACGGCGTGAGCGTGGGCAACGTGTGGTCGGGACAGTGGGTCGCGGACCGGCTGGGAGTACGGCTGGACTGCGGCTGGGGCGGCGAGGTGCGCCGGGGCGGGGAGGCGCTTCGCGAGGGCGAGGTGTGCCGGGATGGGGAGGGTGACGGCGGCGGGGGTGGCGTCAGCAGTCAGGACGGCGACAGCGTCACCAGCGGGCACGGCGTCAGCGGCCGGGGCGGCGACGGCGGCGCGGAGCTGCGCGAGCTGCTGGGGCTCGCCCTGCGGCGCAACCCCAAGCGGGCGCATCTGCTGGTCTCCAACGTGCTCGGCAAGCATGTCCCGCAGCGCCCCGCCATCGTCCACGAGGCGGGCGTGCGGCTCGGCATTCGGGTGCGGGAGCTGCTGGGCGACGAGGCGGCGGCGCGCGCGGTGGTGCTCGGGTACGCGGAGACCGCCACCGGGCTCGGTCACAGCGTCGCCGACGGGCTCGCCCTCGCCCCGTACCTCCACTCCACCCGCCGCCCGGTCCCGGGCGTCGCCACGGTGGGCGGCTTCGAGGAGGAGCACAGCCACGCCACCTCCCATCTGCTGCTTCCCGAGGACCCGGGGCTCCTGGCCTCGACGGGTCCCCTGGTCCTCGTGGACGACGAGTTCTCCACGGGCCGTACGGTCCTGAACACCATCGCCGCCCTCCACCGCCGCTTCCCCCGCGACCACTATGTGGTGGTCGCGCTGGTGGACATGCGCTCGCCCGAGGACCGCGCCCGCCTGGACGCCTTCGCGGCCGACCTCGGCGCCCGCGTCGACCTGGTCGCCACCGCGGCCGGAACGGTGCACCTGCCTGACGACGTCCTGGAGCGCGGCGCGAAGCTGGTGGCCGCACACGAGGCGGCCACCCCGGACCACGAGGGCGCGCCCGCCTCCGCGGCACCTCCGGTGGGCGCGGCTTCCGTGGCACCTCCGGTGGGCGCCACCCCCGACGCGGGTCCGGCGGGCGCCGCCTCCGCGGCACCTCCGGCGGGCGCCACCCCCGACGCGGGTCCGGCCGTGACCCGCGTGGACCTCGGCTGGCCCGAAGGGCTCCCGGACGGCGGCCGCCACGGCTTCGCCCCCGCCCACCGCGCCCGCCTGGAAGCGGCACTCCCCGCCATGGCCACCCGCCTCGCGAACGCGCTGGCGCAAGCGCCGGACGGCCAGGCCCCGCCCGCCGGGAACGCACCCCGGCCGCCCCACCCCTCCCGCCGCGTCCTCGTCCTCGGCTTCGAGGAGCTGATGTACGCGCCGCTGCGTATCGCGAAGGCGCTCGACGACGTCCTCGACGGCGTGGAGGTGCGGTATTCGACGACCACCCGCTCACCCGTGCTTGCCGTCGACGACCCGGGGTACGCCATCCGCACCCGGCTGACGTTCCCCGCGCACGACGAGCCCGCCGACGGCCCCGGGCCGCGCTACGCCTACAACGTCGCGCCCGGTGCCGATCCGCACCGCCGCTTCGACGCCGTCGTCGCCGTCGTCGACTCGACCGCCGACACGCCCGCGCTGCACGCCCCCGGCGGGCTGCTCGCCGCGCTGAGCGCGCACACGGACCGGCTGGTCCTGGCCGTCGTGCCGGCGTACCGCCCCCAGACCCCACCCGCCCCCCGCACCGTCTCCGAACGACAGGCTCCGCCCATGCACCGACCGTCGTACGAGCCCCTGCGCGGACCGGACTTCTCGTCCTACGCGCCCGAAGAGGTCGGCTGGATGCTCCAGGACTTCTCCCACGTCACCCTCGAAGCGCCCACCGAGGAGCGGGAGGAGGCGATCCAGAGCGGGGGCGCGCACTACGCCGAGTCGCTGCCCGTGGAGTACCAGCCGAACGCGCGCTACCAGGAGCTCTTCCGGGCCGCTCTCGACGCCTCCGCCGCCCGGATCGCCCGTGCCGTCGGCGCGGTCACCGAGACCGTGCTCGCCGAGCGGTCCCCGCGCCCCGTCCTCGTCTCGCTCGCCCGCGCCGGCACCCCCGTCGGGGTGCTGATGCGCCGCTGGGCGCAGCACGCCCATGGGCTCGACCTCCCGCACTACGCGGTCTCCATCGTGCGCGGCCGCGGTATCGACACCGCCGCGCTGCGCTGGCTGGCGGACCACCACGACCCCTCCGACGTCGTCTTCGTCGACGGCTGGACCGGTAAGGGCGCCATCACCCGCGAGCTGTCGGACGCCCTCGCCCCGTACCCGGACTTCGACCCGCGGATCGCGGTCCTCGCCGACCCCGGCCGCTGTGTGGACACCTACGGCACCCGGGACGACTTCCTCGTCCCCTCCGCATGCCTCAACTCGACCGTCTCCGGGCTGATATCGCGCACCGTGCTCCGCGCCGACCTGGTCGGCCCGAACGACTTCCACGGCGCGAAGTACTACCGCGAACTCGCCGGATCCGATGTCTCCGGATACTTCCTGGACACCGTCTCGGGCCGCTTCGCGGAGGTCGCCGAGGCCGCCATGGCCGACGCCAGGCAGCTCGCGGCCACCGACCGCACCCCCACCTGGGAGGGGTGGGCCGCGGTCGAGCGGATCAGCCAGGAGTACGGCATCCACGACGTCAACCTCGTGAAGCCGGGCGTCGGCGAGACCACCCGGGTGCTGCTGCGGCGCGTCCCGTGGAAGATCCTCGCCCAGCGCGGCGCGGGCGCCGACCTGGACCATGTGCGGCTGCTCGCCGAGCAGCGCGGAGTGCCGGTCGAGGAGATCGACGGGCTTCCGTACACCTGCGTCGGGCTGATCCACCCGCGCTACACCCGGGGCGCCACCGGGGCCGACGGAAAAGCAGTGACCACAGCAGACACAGCAGGCACAGCAGACACCACAGAGACGGAACACGAGGCGAACACGGCGGGCATCGCCAACAGAGACGAAAGAACGGTGGCCGCGCGATGAGCGTCCTGGTGGCAAGCGATCTCGACCGCACCCTGATCTACTCCGCGGCCGCGCTCGGCCTCGACATGCCGGACGCCGAGGCCCCGCGGCTGCTGTGCGTCGAGACGTACGAGGGCCGACCGCTGTCATACCTGACCGAGACCGCCGCCGGGCTGCTCGCCGAGCTGGTCCGCACCTCCGTCTTCGTCCCCACGACCACCCGCACCGTCGAGCAGTACCGCCGCATCCGCCTCCCCGGCCCCGCCTCCCGCTTCGCGATCTGCGCCAACGGCGGCCAGCTGCTGGTGAACGGCGAGCCCGACGCCGACTGGAACCAGCGGGTCCGCACCGCCCTCGGCGACGCCTGCGCCCCCCTGGAGGAGGTGCGCGCCCACCTCAGCGCCACCGCCGACCCCGCCTGGCTGCTCAAGGAGCGGGTGGCCGAGGACCTGTTCGCCTATCTCGTGGTCGAACGGGAGCTGCTGCCCCAGGGGTACGTCAAGGAGCTCACGCAGTGGGCCGAGCCGCGCGGCTGGACGGTCTCCCTGCAGGGCCGCAAGATCTACGCCGTGCCCAAGCCGCTCACCAAGAGCGCGGCCGTCGCCGAGATCAGGAACCGCACCGGAGCGGACGAGGTGCTCGCCGCGGGCGATTCGCTGCTCGACACCGATCTGCTGCTCGCGGCCGACCACGCCTGGCGCCCCGGCCACGGCGAACTGGCCGACGCCGGCTGGACGGCACCCCAGGTGACCGTGGTCGAGGAGACGGGCGTCGCGGCGGGCGAGGCCATCGTCCGCGCCCTGGGCGAACGCTCCTCCGTCACCTGGGCGCGCGCCCGCAGCCAGGTCATCCGCGCTGTCTCCCGCGGCCGGGACTGATCCGTCCCACCACCCGCCCAGGCCCCCCTTCGGAATCTCTCGCGCTGTCGTGACGTCGGGTTACAGTCGCCAAGGCACCACAGTCGGCACAGTCGGCATGTGCGACATCGCCCGGGAAGCCGAGCAGACCGAAGGGGGCCGCGATGGCCGAGAGCAAGAGCACACCGATCACGGCCGAGCTGTACGACTACGTCCTGCGGCACAATCCGCCGCTCGACCCCGTACTGCGCGAGCTCGTCGAGGTCACCCACCGCAGCCTCCCCCAGCAGGCCGGAATGCAGTCGGCCGAGGAGCAGGCCCCGCTGCTGGCCTTCCTGGTCCGGCTGGTCGGCGCCCGCCACATCGTCGAGGTCGGCACCTTCACCGGCTTCTCCGCGCTGGCCATGGCCCAGGCGCTGCCCGCCGACGGCAGGCTGATCGCCTGCGATGTGTCGGAGGAGTGGACGGCGTACGGGCGGAAGGCATGGGCCAAGGCCGGTGTCGAGGCCCGCATCGACCTGCGGATCGCGCCCGCGCTGAACACCCTGCGCGCGATGCCCGCCGAGCCCCATATCGATCTCGCCTATCTCGACGCGGACAAGGAGAACTACATCCCGTACTGGGAAGAGCTGGTCCCGCGGATGAACCCCGGCGGTCTGATCGTCGCGGACAACGTGTTCTACCACGGGGCCGTCACGGCCCCGACGCCGTCGACCGCGGGCGCCGCGATCCAGGCGTTCAACGATCATGTGGCGGCGGACGTCCGGATGGAGGCGGTCATGCTCACCGTCGCCGACGGCCTGACGCTCGCGCGCCGGCTGGGCTGAGGCGGCCGGGCCGACCGCGTTACGAGGGCCGGACCGGCCGCGTTACGAGGGCCGGACCGGCCGCGTCACCGAGAGCGGGGGCGCCGCAAGAACCGGGCCCAGCGGTGGTTCCCGGGCTTGTCGGGCTGGTCGGTGGGATCGGCGATGGGCTCGGCGCCGCCGGGCTGATCCAGCTTGCCCCACTTACCGGGCGGCTGACCGCGCCGTTCACCCGACTCCTCGGCGGCCCCACGACGCTCACCGGGGTCACCGCGTCGCTCGGCGGACTCAGGGCCTCCCTCGGCCCCCGCACCGGCCGCAACGGGCCCGCCCGCGGCTCCAGGCGTGAGCGGGGTGCCCGGCGGGGCGGCCGTACCGGTCTGTTCGGCGGCGCGCCCGCGCGCGGCGATCAGGTCCCGGGCGAGGACGGCCTCGCGTTCGGCCTGCTCGGGGTGGCGGGTCACCCAGTACGGATTGTCATGCGGCAGCCCGCCGCTGACCCGTCCGTACATGCCGAACCACATCAGCAGCAGCCCCACCACAAAGCTGAACAGCACGTTCTGCATCCGGAACGCCAGGAAGTTGAACGTGGTCTCCAGCACCGCCAGATTGATGAAGCCGCTCAGCAGGAAGAGGATCCCGAGCACCAGATTGAGCGTCGAGGCGAAGTTGCCGCCGATGACCATGCCGACGAACAGCAGCAGCCCGATGACGATGGAGAGCACGCTCAGCGCGCCATTGGTGTTCAGCCCGGCGACCGTGTCACCGCCGATGTCGAAGAAGCCGACCTGGTCGATCAGGCCCAGGATGCCGAAGGCGACGAGCACCAGCCCCATGAGCCCGGCGCCGACGCGATAGAACGTGCTGAGCCGGTGATCGACCGGCAAATGCTCATCGAGCGAGGTGTGCGCCCCGATCCGCTCCGGGAAGTGCCGTGCCACTCCGGCGGGGTGAGGACCGATGGGGGAGGGGCGGCCCATAGCCATCTCTGGCCTCCTTCTGCTGGCGCCGGACCTCGGCTTCGCGCTCTGCGGGGTCGAGGCGGTACCCGCGGACGCCACGCCACCGTCGCGTACACGACGTACGCGCGCACAACCGGGTGCGTGGCATACGTACGGAGGCGCGACACGGGTACCTGCCTCCCAGCATCCGCCCCCGTCCCCGTCGGCTCAACCGCAGCTCAACACCGACTGACCCGCAGCTCAACACCGGCACACCCTCAGCCGCAGCAGCCGCCCCCACAGCAGCCGCCACCGCCACCGCCGCCGGACGGGGGCCGGGCCGAGGAGGCGGACGAGGACGAGGCGCCGGTGACGGCCACGGTGGACAACAGCTTCACCGTGTCGCCGTGCCCGTCCGGGCAGGACGCGGGAGCGGAGGACTCGGCCATCGGCCGGTTCAGCTCGAAGGTGGTGCCGCAGGCGCGGCAGCGGTACTCGTAGCGAGGCATGGCAGGAGCATAACCACCGCACCGCAGGCCAGCCCCCCGAACGACAGGGGCCCCGGCGCGCGGGCTCAGTGCCCGCTGCCCCGCTCCTCCCGAATCCCCTGGACGACCCGGGCGGCGGTCTGCCGTACGGCCTCCGTCTCGGAGAGGAAGTGCCACCAGTCCGGATGCCGCCCCTCCAGCCCCGCGATGGCCCGCTCCAGGCGCTCCACGGCATCGTCCAGCGGGCGTGCGTGGCGCGGATCGGGTGTGGAGCGTCCGGCCATGGCCAGCCGCTGCGCGTCGCGGATCGCGAACCGGGTGCGCTCGATCTCCTTCTGCTGGTCGAACGACACCTCGTCCAGCCGCCGCAGCCGGTCCCCGGCCGCCGAGACGGCCTCGTCCGTGCTGTTCAGCAGCGCCCGCACGGTGGCCAGCAGCGCGGTGGCATCCGGCCAGCGCTGCTCCTCGCGCGCTGTCTGCGCCTCCTTGAGCTTCTCCTCGGCCTGCGCCACATCCCGCGCCGCCTGCGCGGGGACCTGCTGCAGATCCTGCCAGCAGGCCGCGGTGTAGCGGCGGCGCAGCTCGCTGAGGACGGGCTCGACCCCGGCGGCCCGCGTGGTGATCGCCTGCGCGCGGGTGCGCAGCGACACCAGCCGCTTGTCGATCTCGGCCGCCCGCTCCGGCAGCCGCTCGGCCTCCCCGCGCACCGCCTCCGCCCGGCGCAGCACATCGTCGGCGCGCCGCAGGGTCTCCTGCACACCGTGCTGCCCGGCCCCCTGGTTGAGCTTGGTCAACTCGGGCGACAGCGCCGCCAGCCGGGCCGCCAGATCGTCCGCCCGCAGCCCCGACGCACGCACCGCGTCCAGCGCATTACTCGCCGCGAGCAGCGCCTGCCGCGCCCGCTCCACCGCCGGCGCCAGCCGCGCCAGCCGCGTCTCGGCCTGCTCCAGCAGCGGCCCCAGCCCCTGCGCGAACCGGTCCAGATCCGCCTTGGTGCGCTCCAGCGCGTCCTTCGCGCTGGTCAGATCGGCGCGCGCCCGGGAGGCCGTCGCCGCGTCCAGATCGTCCCGATCCAGGTCATGCGCGTCCACCGCCGTGATGTAGTCCCGGCTGACCTGGTCGATCCGCTGCCCCAGCGCCGAGAAGTCGGCCGCCGTCCGGCGTGCGGCGGGCGAATCGTCCACGGCGGTGATCGTCTCGATGGAGATCCGCAGATCCCGCTGCGCCGTGTCCAGCTCATAGAACGCCGCCGCCGCGGCGTCCTTGGCCGCCTGCGCCTCGGCCCGCTGACTCTCCCCCCGCCCCCCGAACCACCGCCGCCCCCCGCTCCCACCAGCGAACGAAAGCGATCCGACCATGGCCAACAACGGCACCGGCAGCAACATCAGCCCGAGCACGGAGGGACGGCGCGAGCGACGCACACGCGCTCCCGGACGCGCAGACTCCCGCGATGGACGCGCAGACTCCCGCGATGGACGTGCAGACCCCGCAGATGTCGCCGCCACTACCCGCTCCCGATGGATCGCCCAGGTCCGAATGTCATTCTCCCACCCGACACTGACGAATACAGGCTCGGTTCGGTTCGCGATCTGCGGACTTCTCTCGCCCGAGCCCCGGATATGGGCCCCTCCTTGGGCCGCCTTCACGATTGCGGCACCACCCTGGGGACCCTGTAGGCTGACAGCTCCCCCAGGGCGCATAGCTCAGCGGTAGAGCGCTGCCCTTACAAGGCAGATGTCGGCGGTTCGAACCCGTCTGCGCCCACCCCCTGGACCAGCGCGGATCCCGCCTCGGCGGCCCGCGCCCAGTGTGCCTCAAACCATCTCTGACCTGCTGGAACCGGGTAGCAGACGGTGTCGCGGAAGGGGCTGAGAATGGCCCCCATTGCGTGGTTCACCGCCCAGTCGGGCACCCATCGGGCACGGCGCGTCTAGCGGCACTGGCTAGCAACAACGGTTGATGCAGCGGACTGACAGAGATGCTGGTGTGCGCTCCAGGCCGGTTTCGTTGATGGCAGGAGCTTCTGCCTCGTGGCTCTAGGCGGATAGGTGGCTGACAGGCGTAACGGTCGTGCTGCATCTAGGAAGGGTTTTGCCGGATGTGAACAGTCGCAGTGGTTGTTGCACCTCACTGCTGTACACCCGAGACGATGCAGGGATTACTGACAACCACGTGAACGCCGATCTCACCGCCCCAGCCCCCCGCGTGCTGACGCCGACGGTGGACGCCGAGACGTGCACGTGCACGCCCGCCGTCCGCTATGCCTGCGGCCACTGCTACCACGAACGGCAGTTGTCGCCGTGCCGCTCCAGTAGTCGGGTCAAGGGGGTACCGAGTTCCAAGGAGCAAACGTACGGTACGTCACACTCGCTCAGCTGGGTGCGAACAGCGTGAACATTTTCTCGACGATCTCCGCGGGAGCGGCATCCTTGGTCCCCGAGTTGTAGGGCGGCTGCGGGGCGTACTCGATGAGGAGTTGCACCGCCTGCGCCACATCGTCGCCCGCGATCAGACCGGCCAGGGTCAGGGCCATGTCGATCCCCGCCGAGACGCCCGCCGCGGTCGCGTAGTGGCCGTCGATGACAACCCGCTCGTCGGTCGGCGTCACACCGAACTCGGCGAGTTGCTCCAGCGCGCCCCAGTGGCTCGTCGCCCGACGGCCGGCGAGGATTCCGGCGGCGGCGAGGATCAGGGATCCCGTGCAGACGGACGTCATCCAGGTGGAGGACCGGTCGACCGACCGCAGCCATGTGTGCAGGGCTCCGTCGGCCATCTGGTCCGCCTGGCCGGGACCGCCGCCGACGATCACCACGTCCGGGTTCGGCACCTCGGCGAGCTGTGCGACGACGTTGATCGACAGGCTGCCCAGGTCGTTGCGGACCAGGCCCGGGTTCTCGGCGACGAAGACGACCTCGGTGTCCGGCAGGCGGCCCAGCACCTCGTAGGGCCCGATGACATCCAGCGCGGTGAAGTCGGGATAGAGGACGATCGCGATCTGCATGAAGGGGTTCCTTCGGTTGTTCCGGACATTGCGGTCACAATTCCGATCAGTTGCTGCACCACCGAGCGTAGAAGCAACCCCTCGTGACGCCTATGTCATGCAGACCAACAAATCTGCCATGCGACGGGGCGGGACCTCCCGCGGGACGGCGCCTCTGGGCAGGAGGTCGGGGCTGAGCTACCGGGGGTCGGGGCTGAGTGTCGACGGCTTGCCGAAACCGCGGCGGTACTCCGTGGGCGAGACATCGAGTTCCCGCATGAACGCACGACGCATCGCTTCCGGTGACCCGTATCCGCAGCGGCGCGCGATACCGGTCACGCCGTCGCGAGTGTCCGTCAGCGCGCGCTGCGCGGCCTCCAGACGGACAAGATCCACGAACCGGCCCGGGGTGACCCCCACCTCCTCGACGAACGCACGGGCGAACTGACGGGGAGACAGACCGGCGCGCTGCGCCAGCGCGGGAACAGAAAGGTCGGAGGCCAGGTTGGCAGCGGCCCAGTACTGAACCTCACGCAGCGGATCGGAGCGGGCCGTCTGCGCCGAGAGCTGGGCGCTGAACTGCGCCTGGTTCCCCGGCCGGCGGACGAAGACCACCAGCAGCCGAGCGATCTCGTCAGCCACCGCACGCCCGTAGTCCTCCTCGACCAGGGCGATGGCGAGGTCGATGCCGGTCGTCACGCCCGCCGACGTGGAGATCGTGCCGTCCCGGACGAAGATCGGGTTCGGATCGACCATCACCTGGGGGAACCTGCCCGCGAAGTAGTCACAGGCTTCCCAGTGCGTCGTGGCCCGGCGGCCGTCGAGCAGCCCGGCCTGCGCCAGCAGATGGGCCCCGGTGCACACTGATACGACACGTCGCACATCAGGGCCACGCTGGCGCAGCCAGGTCACAAGCCCGCTGCCGACGTCCCCCATGCCCGGCCCACCGGGCACGAGCAGGATGTCCGGGTTCTCCGCATCGGCCAGATCCAGATCGGGAACCAGCCGAAGGCCCCCGGCGGACCGTACGGTCGCGCCACCGAGCGAGGCGGTGCGGACGACGTAGGGGGGCGTGCCCTCACTTCCGGTGTAGCGGGCCGCCACCGAGAACACGTCCACAGGACCGGCGATATCGAGGGGCTGCACACCGTCGAACAGGACGACGAGAACGGACTGGGTTCGCACCCCGGCCATACTCGCCGCGCGCACCTCGTCCATCACACCGCCGGGTCAGTGGGCCTTCGCGGTGGGGCAGCCTTCCGCCCGCACACCGCCACCCACGATGGCACAGCCCACACGACACGGGAGCCGCGAGGGCGCCGTGCGCTACGTGAGGATTCTCCCCCACCCGTCCGGGAACCGCGAGGCACTGCCAGACGACTTCCTTCACGCATCGGACGTCCGTCACAGGCGGCCTGACCAGCACCCCAACACGCCTGACACACATGATGAGTCATCGGCACCACACCGGCCGGCCGTTGGCTTGAGTCCCTCCGGCCTGGGTTCGCCTGTGCGCGGCATTCCTGGAAGCCGAATCAAGGGGTCGATCGACCTCACATACTCTCTTGCCCACTCCAGCCAGCGTCGAGCCGAGTCCAGATCCGACTCGTCCGCAGCGCCCTCCAGCTCGCCGATACGGCGTTCCACTGCCAAGCAGTACTCGGTGAGAACAGTCACCTCCTGCCATCGTCCGGCCTGGTCGCGAAGCACCTCAGCAAGCTGGTCGCGAACGGCTTCGTTCTTCGCCTCGTCTATAGCCGCTTGCCAACGGACCTCACGCTTCGCCCTGGCCTGCTGCTCGTCCTGCCTGCGCCGGACGTCTTCCACAGCGCGCGCCTCGATCTCTCCGAGGATCACGCCCAGGGCTTCTTCAAGCGTCCGGTTCTTCCGATCCCGCCAGCGACCCGGCCGAGCGGTCAGCTTGTCCTACCTTCCAAGCGTGGGTCTGAGCTGGTCATTCGTAAGATCGGCGGACCCACGGGTTTTCGGGTATGGCTGTGAGCTTGTCGCCGTTGGATGGCTCAAAGAACTTGGCCGCCCGGAGCCCCGCGACGACTCGACCGCTCATTGGGATACGCGACTCGATCGCTGTGTAGGACAACGTCGGCGAGGTCGTCTGCGGGATCAGTGTGTGACGACGAGCTGGCGGAGGTGACCGTGCCCCAGATCTGGGCCGGAGTGGACATCGGCAAGGAACACCACCACTGCGTGGTGGTCGACGAGCGGGGCGAACGCCTCCTTTCCCGCCGGGTCTTCAACGACGAGTCGGTCCTGCTGGAGCTGATCGCGGACGTCCTCGCGTTAGAGCGGCGCGTGGGCGGGGCATGCATAGGTGACCTTGCCGACGGCGCTGTCGCTGTCCTCCACGCCGACCGGGATCGGTTCGTCGGTGGGCAGCTTGCAGCGGTAGCAGAGTTGACGCCCCTCGGGCGCGCGCCCGTACTCGGCGCGGTCAGCCTCGGCCAGCGCCCCCCACAGCTTCCAGGCGTCGGTCAGGTAGTGATCGGCCGACAGCGGAACGCGCCAGTGGGTGCGGGGGCCCTCGGTCCAGGAGACGGGTGGTACGCCGAGGTAGGTGCTCTCGTCCGCGAGCTGGGTAAGGACGCGGACTTGCCGCAGGTGCCAGCTCGTAGCGGAGCCCACGGCGACGAGCCAGTACAGGGGGCCGTGCTTGTCCTGGATGACGGCGCCGGTCTCTTCACCGAGGAGTTCCAGCGCGCGTTCGCCGACGGTTGGGGCGGTTCTGACGGCGTCCCACCATTTGCCTGCGGGTAACGCCTCGATGTCCACAGCGGGCGGTGGTGTCCACGGCAGGACTTGGGGATTCGTCGGCACAGTCGCCCCCGGGCGGCGGTTCACTCCCGGGCGTAGCGACCTCGCTCGCTTCCGGGCCCGAGGTGCCCGCTGTGCGGCTGAGCTGGATGAGCGGGCTGTCCAGTTCCTCGCCGCCACGTGATTCTCATCCCGCCCCGCCGTCGAGCAGCCAGTGGTAACGCAGCCGCAGCGCCCGCTCGGTGCTGGCTGCCACGGTGCAGAGCCCGACCACGGTGTTGCCCCAGGCCGGTAGATCGATGGGCGAGGTGAAGGTGCCGACGTACCGGGCGACGCCCTCCGGGGCCCGGGTGACCTGTTCGGTGAGCTGGAGGATCAGCAGCAGCAGGCCGATGGCGAGCACGATCATCGAGAGGAAACCGATCCAGCGGCTCAGTGCGGGGTGCGATCGGTCGAGGCGGGCGCGGCGGCCTTCGGCGGAGTGGGGGTCCGGGATGAGCCGGTGCTCGGTCCTCTCGGTGGTGACGTAGTGGCAGCGCTTGAGCCCGAAGGCGCTCGCCCTTACTTCGACGGTGCCGCCCTGGACGGGGAAGACGGCAGGGACTTTGGACTCGGCGTGATGCCTGCCATCGAGGTACAGATGGGTGATGACCTTGCCGGACGACTGATGCTGATGCTGATGCCTGACGTCGACGGCGTAGACCGTCTGCCGGCCGTCGTCGTTCATCAGCCGGAGGTAGAACAGTGCCCGGGACAGCATCTGCCACCAGCGGAAACGCTTCAGCGCTCGTCCGTCGCCGGGCCTGACCCGCTGGACAGCCCGACGATGCCGCAAGTCCTTGAACATGCCTCGACTCCCGTTACCTGCTCGGCTCCGCCGCGCAGGCGAGGTCCCGTGCCGGGCGCTGTCCGGTGGTCAGGAACGCCGTCACCGCGTCGTTCGCGCACGTGTTGGCGCCGAACGGATAGACACCGTGCCCGCCTTGGTCGGCCGTCACCATCGTGGCCCGCTTCCCGAACGCCCGCCGCAGCTTCTGGGCGCCGGCCAGCGGTGTCCCCGGGTCGCGCTCGTTCTGCACCATGAGCACGTTCGACGGGCCCCGGTCACCGATGCGTACCGGCGGCTCGACCCGCTTGTCCGGCCAGAACGCGCACGGTCCGATACCGGCCGAGGACCCGCCCAGCATCGGATGCCTCAGCCGGTCGACCGCGACATTCCGCTGGTACTCCCGGACCGTTTCCGGCCAGCGACTATCGCCGCATATCACCGAAAAACGGGCGGACATGAAGTTTTCCATGTTCGGCAACGGCGGGTTGGGCGGCGTTGGCCGGTCCGTGTCGAGCGTCTGCCAGGTCTTGGCCAGCTGGGGCATGTTCGCATCGCTGTAGAGGGCGTCGAAGGTGATCCCGCGGAACAGATTCCCGTCGTAGCCCTGGACCGGCTTCGCCTCCAACCGCTTCGCGAGGTCGAAGAATTCCGCGGTCACCTGCTTCGGAGTGGTGCCCAGGCCGTATTCGGGGTGCGCGGCAACGAACGCCGCGAAGTCCGGGAACCGGTCCTCCAGCCCACGGGCGAACAACCGCATGGCCGTGACGTCGTAACCGCCGGGGCCCAGGCTGCTGTCGAGCACGATCCGGTCGCTGTGCCCCGGGAACATCGTCGTGTACACCGCACCGAGGTAGGTGCCGTACGAGGCGCCGAGGTACGAGAGCTTCGGCTCGCCCAGCGCCGCCCGGATCCGGTCCATGTCGCGCGCGGTGTTCGCGGTGGTGGTGTGCGGGTGCATCCACGCCGTCCGCGAGCTGGCGCACTGCTCGGCGACCGTCCGCGCGTTCCCCGCCTCCCGCGCGACATCGGCCGCGGTGTGCGCGTACGGCGGGAGGTTGCCGCGTTTCTGCTGTTCCGGCGTCAGATCGCAGGTCACCGGCGTGCTGCGGCCGACGCCGCGCGGGTCGAAGCCGATCACGTCGTAGGAGTCGAGCACCTTCCGCGGCAGCCCTGAGGCGGCAAGAGCGGCCGGGTAGCCCAGTCCCGTGATGCCGGGGCCGCCTGGATTGGTCAGCAGTACGCCGCGGCGCTGCGACGGCTTCTCGCTCGCCAGCCGGGAGATCGCGATCTCGATCTGTCGGCCGTCCGGATCCCGGTAGTCCAGCGGGACGTTGAGCGTCGCGCATTCGAGACGGGATGAGGCGGCCTTCTCCGAGCACGGGCCCCACCGCACGGTGTCCGGCGTCGCCGCCACCACCGACGCCGGAATTGCGGTCGCCGCCATTGCGCTGGCCGCCACCGCGGTGGCGGCCAGCGCGAGGGGCAGGGTTCTGCGCATGTGAAGGTTCTCCTGAGGGGGCGCATGGGGTGCATGGGGCGAACAGGGTGTGTGGGGTTCGCGGGGCGCTTGGGCGCGGGAATGGACGGGCTCGGTTACGGCCCCGCTGCCGGCCGTTCACATGCCGCAGGGGCGAGCAGGGGCGTCCCGGATGCCGTCAGGGCTTTCCTCGGCCGCGGCTTCCCGCGGAATCACCGGCCCGCCCGGTGTTCGGTCTCTGGCGGGTGTGTGCCCAGCCACCGGCCACCATTCCGACGAGCGCGATGCATCCGAGGAGGATCAGCCGGCCGGTAAGACCCCCGGGGACCCAGTTGAGGATGCCCCACAGCACCTCGGAGTCCCGGTCGAGCAAACCGTGGATCACCGTTTGCGCGGCCAGGGCTGCGATCACCAACCCGGCCGCCTCAAGGGCCGTATAGCCACCCTCGCGCATCGCGTTTCTCCGTCTCGTGTCCGGTTGTCTCGGCACGTGAACGAGTCTGTTCGTGCGGTGCGGCCCGGCACATCGGCCCGGCGGCTCGAACCGTCTGCGACCACGGGCGAGGTGGCGGTTCGACTCTGGTCGAGGGCGCACCCACCCCTGGTCGGATTCGCCGACCGCACGGTCTCGCGATAATGACCAGGTGAACACGGACGTCGCGCCACCGCTCGGGTGGTGGCAGCAGACCTGGCGGCTCGCGGCGGCAGCGGCGGCGGGCGTACCGTTCTGGCTCTCCATCGGTGTGCTGGTGCGGGAGCAGACGGGCGAGACAAGCTCGTGGTTTCTGATCGGTGATCCGCTGGTGGCTCTCGGCTGCCTGACGGCGCTTGTCTGGCGGCGGCGGTTCCCGCTCGCCGTCGCCCTGACGGTCGCGATCGCCTCGACCGCGTCGGCACTCGCCTCCGGCGCCGCGTTTCTGGCGCTGGTTTCGATCTCCACTCATCGCCGTCCGGTGGAGAGCGGGGTCGTCGGGCTGGCCTTCGTGACCGCGGCACAGTTCTCCGGCGGGCTCTACCCGGTCCAGCGCACGTCCGACTCGTGGTGGCTCGAACTCACCTTCCTGGTGCTGACCGCGGGCATCGCGGTGGCCGTGGGCATGGCCATCGGCGCGCGCCGGGTCGAAGTGCGGTCCTTGCGGGACCGGGCGGAGAGCGCGGAACGGGAACAGACCGCGCGGGCGGCGCAGGCACGGGCCCTGGAACGGAACCGGATCGCCCGCGAGATGCACGATGTGCTCGCGCACCGGATCTCCCTGGTCGCCATGCAGGCCGGAGTGCTGGACCACCGCGGCGATCTCACCGCCGAGGAGAACCGCGTGCTGGTCCGTGGCATCGCCGACGGCTCCCACCAAGCGCTGGAAGAACTGCGGGACGTCCTCGGTGTGCTCCGGGCCGATCCGGGCCGCCCGGAACCACCGCAACCCTCCCTCGACCGAATCCCCGACCTGGTGGCCGACTCCCGCGCATCGGGGCTGGACGTCACGCTCACCACCACCATGGCGGGGGTTCCGTCCGATGTCGTCGGACGAACCTGCTACCGGATCGTCCAAGAGGGCCTGACCAACGCCGCGAAACACGCCCCCGGCGCATCCGTACGCATCGCCCTCGAAGGAACGGCGGGCGACACGCTCAATGTCAGCGTGCACAACTCCGCGGCCACCAGGGCCACCGCACAACCACCGGCATCGGGATTCGGCCTGCTCGGTCTCACCGAACGCATTGACCTCGCCGGTGGAAAACTCAACCACCACCGC
Organism: Streptomyces sp. AgN23; assembly: GCF_001598115.1. Taxonomy (NCBI): domain Bacteria; kingdom Bacillati; phylum Actinomycetota; class Actinomycetes; order Kitasatosporales; family Streptomycetaceae; genus Streptomyces; species Streptomyces sp. AgN23. The sequence goes on along the minus strand of NZ_CP007153.1, from coordinate 3,596,836 downwards.
ACAGCCGACAACGGATATCTCCTCACCGCACAACTACCTTGGCCAAACCCCACCCACGAAAAGAGAACCTGAGTGGACAGCGAGCGGGAGCCGGTGCGTGTCGTCATCGTCGACGACGAACAGCTGGTGCGCATGGCGCTGCGGCTCGTCATCGACGGCGAACCGGACCTGACCGTCGTCGCGGAGGCGGCCGACGGGAACGCCGCGATTGCCGTGGTGGACGAGCAGCGGCCGGACGTCGTGCTGATGGACGTGCGGATGCCCGGCCGTGACGGTCTCAGCGCGACCCGGGAACTCCTCACCCGGAGCCCTGCGCCACGGGTGCTCATGCTGACCACCTTCGACTCCGACGACCTCGTGCTGGGCGCCCTGCGCGCCGGAGCACTCGGGTTCGTCCTCAAGGACACCCAACCGCCGCAGATCCTCGACGCGGTGCGGACCGTCGCGGACGGCAACCCCGTGCTGTCTCCGGCGGCCACGGCACGGGTGATCGCGGCGGCCACCGGCCCGCAGTCCGCCCACGCTCGCCACTCATCCCGCGAAGCGGCGCGGAAACAGCTGTCCGCACTGACCGAACGAGAACGCGAGACCGCTCGGGCCATCGCGGACGGACTGGGCAACCCGGAGGTCGCCCAGCGGCTGCGCATCAGCGTCGCGACCGTCAAGGCCCACACCAGCAGCCTGTTCGCCAAGCTGGCGGTCGAGAACCGGGTACAGATCGCACTCCTGGTCCGCGACGCGGAGGAATGACCGTGCGGCCATGAACTCCTGACGCCCGTGCGCCGCCCGCCCCGGTCGGTTCTGTAGGGTTCCCCCATGGTGACTGCGACGGTCCGTGAGTGGAGCGATGAGGAAGGCTGGGGCGTGCTCGACTCGCCCGAGACTCCGGGTGGCTGCTTCGGTCACTTCTCCGACATCCGGGCGACCGGCTTCCGCACACTGAGCCCCGGGCAGCAGGTGGACCTCGAGTGGGAAGCCCCCGGCTTCACACAGGACGGGTACGACTACCGCGCGGTGAGCATCGTGCCCCGATCCGCCTGACACCCGCTTCCTCGTACGCGGCCTGCCCGGACCACCGCCGCGGGCCGCGCTTGACTTGGAGCGCACTCGAATCCGTAGCGTGCCGCCATGAGCGACGGCATCACACCACAGCACAAGATCGGCTCGGGTTTCGGCGCCCGGAGCACCGCCGACGACGTCCTCGCGGGCATCGACCTCACCGGTCGGCTCGCCCTGGTGACGGGCGGCTACTCGGGCATCGGCGTCGAGACCACCCGCGCACTGACGAAGGCCGGCGCCCGTGTCGTGGTCCCGGCCCGCCGGGTCGGCGCGGCACAGGAGGGCCTGGCCGGGATCGACGGTGTCGAGGTGGACGAAGTGGACCTCGGCGACCTGGACAGCGTGCGCGCATTCGCCGAGCGGTTCCTCGCCTCGGGCCGGAACCTGGACATCGTCATCGACAGCGCGGGAATCATGGCCTGCCCCGAGACCCGGGTCGGGCCGGGCTGGGAGGCCCAGTTCGCCACCAACCACCTTGGCCACTTCGCCCTGGTCAACCGTCTGTGGCCGGCGATCGAGGCGGGTGGCGCCCGCGTCGTCTCGGTCTCCTCCACCGGCCACCATGCCTCCCCCATCCGCTGGGACGACGTCCACTGGCGCGACGGCTACGACAAGTGGGAGGCGTACGGCCAGGCCAAGACGGCGAACGTGTTGTTCGCCGTGCACCTCGACCGCCTCGGCCGGGAGCGGGGCGTGCGGGCCTTCTCGCTGCACCCCGGTGGCATCCTCACTCCGCTGCAGCGGCATCTGCCGAAGCAGGAGATGGTCGAGCGGGGCTGGATCGACGAGGACGGCGACCTGCTCCACCCCGAGGCGTTCAAGACACCGCAGCAGGGTGCGGCCACGCAGGTGTGGGCGGCGACCTCCCCCCAGCTGGACGGCATGGGCGGCGTCTACCTGGACGACTGCGACATCGCCGAGCCCGCCCCGGCGGACGGCTCCCGGGTCGGCGTCAAGGAGTGGGCCACGGACCCGGAGCAGGCCGCCCGCCTGTGGGCGCTGTCCGCCGAGCTGACCGGGGTGAACGCGTTCGCCGCCTGAGAGGTGTGGCTGGTCGCCGGGTCGCCGGGTCGCCGGGTCGCCGGGTCGCCGGGTCGCCGGGGCGCGGCGGCGGATGCGGGTGCCGCGCGGGCGCGGTGGCCTCGACGCGCATGTCTGCGAGCGCGAGGGGGGGCTTCGCGAACGGCAGCGGGCGGCGTGGCGTAGCCCGCGCGGATCGACGGGCTAAGACGGGCTAGAGGGGGGCCGTCCTCCGGCGTCACACCGCCGCTCGATCTGTGAGGATCGCGCTCACCACCACGCCGAAGAGGTGCTCGGCGCGCGCCTCGAGTCCGGGCTGGTCGCCGAGCCAGGCGAGCGACGAGGCCAGGGCGAAGAGGTCGGCGCCGTCGATGTCGGTCCGCGCCACGCCCGCGGCCTGGGCGCGGGTGAGGAGCCGGGTGCCGGCCCCGCGCATGGTGACGCAGGAGGTGTGGAGCGCGGACTCCGGGTCCTCGATCGCTTTCATCATCGCCGTCACCACCCCGCGGTAGTTCTTCGTGCACGCGACGAAGTCGCGCAGCCACAACATCACCGCGTCCTGAGGCGAGCTGGTGGTCTCGACCTCGGCCGCCCGTTCCGTCAGCTCGTCGAAGCTGGTGCGGAGCAGGGCCTCGAGCAGCGCCTCCCGGGTCGGGAAGTGACGCAACAGCGTCGCCAGCCCGACCCCTGCCTGGCGGGCGATATCGCGCATCGACGCGTCGACGCCCTGCTCGGTGATGACGGCGCCGGCGACGACCAGCAGACGGTCATGGTTGGCCCGGGCATCCGCCCTCATCTGCCCTCCCTTGAATATCCGGACCACTGACCCGTATATTCGGATCAATGGTTCGGAAAAACGGATCCGTGGTTCACTTAGTTTACCCCGCGGGGAGACGCAGGAGAGAGCTGTGCCTACACAGACCATGAAGGCGATCCGGCTGCACGAGTTCGGCGGCCCCCAGGTGCTGCGTCACGAGGAGGTGCCCGTTCCCGAACCGGGTCCGGGCGAGGTGCTCGTCCGCGTGCACGCGGTCGGCGTCAACCCTCCGGACTGGTACGCCCGCGAGGGGATGCCGAACGTACCGGCCGAGCTGAAGCCCCCGATGGATCTCCCCCTGATTCCGGGGACCGACGTCTCGGGCGTCGTGGAAGCCGTCGCCGCCGACGCCGACGGCTTCGCGGCCGGAGACGAGGTGTTCGGCCTGCTGCGCTTCCCCACCGCGCTCCAGGCCGGCGCGTACGCCGAGTACGTCACCGCGCCGGCGTCCGACTTCGCCCGCAAACCGGCCGGCGTCGACCATGTGCGGGCCGCCGCCCTGGCCATGTCGGGGCTGACCGCGTGGCAGTTCTTGATCGAGCTCGGGCATGACCACCCCTCGCCGTTCCAGGCCGCCCAGCACCGCCCGATGGCACTTGACGGCGAGAAGACGGTGCTCGTCAACGGCGCTGCCGGCGGCGTGGGGCACCTCGCCCTCCAGCTGGCCGGGTGGAAGGGAGCCCGTGTCATCGCCGTGGCCTCCGGTGGCCACGAGCGGTTCCTGCGCGAGCTCGGCGCCGATGAGTTCATCGACTACACCAAGGAGCGGCCCGAGGACCTCGCCCGTGACATCGATCTCGTCCTGGACACCGTCGGGGGCCCCGACAGCAGGCGCTTCCTGCGCACCGTCAAGCGCGGCGGCTCCCTCTACCCGGTGTACTTCGGCGAGTTCGACGACGAGGAGAACGCCAAGCTGGGTGTCACGGTCACGGCCGCCCAGGTCCGCTCGAACGGCGCGCAGCTCGCCGAGCTGGGGCGCCTGCTCGCGGACGGCACGATCCGCGTGGCGATCGACAGCACCTTCCCGCTCGCGGACGCCCGGGCGGCGCACGAGCGAGCTGCCCAGGGGCACCTCCAGGGCAAGATCGTGCTCACGGTCGCATGAGCGCGAAGGCCGCCCCCGGCTGGGGAAGCGCCCACCTTGCCGCGATCCGCCCGGGGGAGGTGGCCCTCGACCCGGCCGGCCGGCTCGCCGTCCACCAGACACCGGCTCGTTACGCCTTCGCCCTGGATCAGCAGGACCTGGAGGCACTGGGCGCCGTCCCAGGACGGACAGCGCCTGGTAGGTCGGAGGGACAACGCCTGGTAGGAAGGGCGCCCCGAGCCAACGGCTACAGATACTCGCCGTAGAAGGCCGTCAGCCGTTCCATTGCCTGGTCGACGTATCGGGGCTCGTCGTACATCTCGTAGTGTCCGGCGCCTTCGACGATGAGCAGATCGATGGGGTTGGGGGCCAGCCTCCACAGTTTCATGCCCGCCTCGTACTGGCCGGTGTTCCCCTGGCGCCCCGCGACGATCACCTGGAGCGGTTGGGTGAGCAGTTGGTCGACGAGGTGGAAGGCGTCGTAGCCGAGGAGCAGCGAGTCGCTGCGGCGAAGGCGGCGGTTGGTCGAGTGCTCGCTGCCGCCTCTCGGCGTGCGGTAGTACGTGATCGCCTGAGTGGTGTCGATGTCGGTGAATCCGGCCGCCGCCGCGTCCTCGAGGGTGTCCGGCAACCAGTTGACCCGCTCGAGGTCTTGCTCGACGACCTCCCGCGTCCGTGCCGCGGCAAGATCATCGAGCGTTGCGGCGGGGCCGTCGGGGGAGAAGCCGGGCCCGCGCCAGGACTCGCCCATGTTGCCGGCGACGACCGTGGCGATCGCCTTGATGCGGTGATCGGTGCGAGCGGTATGCACGGCGTAGCCGCCACCAGCGCAGATGCCGAGCGCGCCGATCCGCTGTGGATCGATGCCGGGGATGGTGCTCAGTTCGTCGATCGCGTAGGAGATGTCTTCGCCGCGACGATAAGGATCTTCGAGGTCACGGGGCTGTCCACCGCTTTGTCCTTGATGGGAAGGGTCGAATGTGAGGGCGGCGAAGCCGTTCTCGGCGAGTCGGGACGCGTAGTTCGCGCCGATCTGCTCCTTGACGCTGCTTCCTGGCGTGGCGAGCACGACCGCGGCCTGAGGTTCTGCGGCGTCGAAGCCGTCCGGGAGGTAGAGGTCGGCGGCGAGGTCGAGGGCGCCGTGAGGGATGGAGATGTGCTGTGGCACGAGGGGTCAGCGCCTTCCGCGTAGAATCCTCCGGAGCTGTTCGGTTTCCAGCTAGTTCCAAATCGAACTAGCTCAAGTCCGTACCGTACCTCAAGGAGTGCCATGCCGGCGGATGACGCTGCTGAGCTGTGGAAGTTGAACCAACGACTTCTGACCAGGGTCATGAACGCTGCCGCCCCGCAGCTCGAAGAGCTGGGGCTCGAGACGAAGGAATTCTTCGTTCTCGACGAGGTGGATGCGTGTAAGTACCCGGCGGAGCTCACACGGAAGCTGATGCTTCCGAAGGCGAGCGTCACGACGTACCTGCGGAACCTCGTTGACGGCGGGCTGGTGCGCAGAGAGATCGACGAGAGCGACTTGCGCCGCCATCGCCTCATGACAACTCCCGAGGGGCAGCGCGTGCGCGCCAAGGCCCTCGAAGCTCTTGCCGCGGAGTTCTCGACGATGATGGCGCGGCTCGACGAACGAGACCGGTCTGAACTGCGCCGGATGCTGCTGAGGCTCCTCGAGGCCGAATAGGCATGCCTGGCGTACGTCGCTGATCGCCTCGGTCATCGCCCAGCTCGAAGGCGCCGATCCGGCGCGAGCCGCCCGCGGCCGGTGGAGGACGCCGCGCAGGGGCTCGAGCGTACGGGCCGGGCACCGCTCGACGAGACGGTCACGTTCATCGACGGTTAGTGAGGGTCCGCAGGGCCTTCAGGGCCCTCGGGGGCCGAGGGGCCCGGGGGCTTCAGGGGACTCAGGGTCCTCGGGGGCTTCGGGGCTCACGCGTGGCACTCAGCCTTGCGGCGCTGTCAGCCACGCGCTGACGCGCGTCATCGCCGACGGCCCCGACGACTCGGCGACGTCCTGCGCCAGATCGGCGATCGAGACGGCGCGCAGCGCTTCTCGCCAGGCCGCGTCCGCCCCGGACATCGCGCGGGCGATCGGGCACGGTGTGGTGCAGGACTCGGCCGGGGTGGCCAGCGGGCCCCGCTGGCGGATCTCCGTGCAGGTGAATGCCGCGGCGGGGCCGTCGACCGCTTCCACCACATCGAGCACCGTGATCGAGGCGGGCTCCCGGGTGAGTACGTAGCCGCCCGCCTTGCCCTGGACCGAGCGCACAAGCCCGGCCCGGGAGAGCGCCTGCAGCTGTTTGGCCAGGTAGCTGGCCGAGACGTCGTGCAGCTCCGCCAGCTTGGTCGCGGGGATGGGCTCCTCGACGGACGTGAGCACGACGCAGCAATGCAGGGCCCACTCGACTCCGCCGGACATCTTCACGGGACCACTGTAATCAGCCCTCCTACTCGGACAACTTGTGTCCGCGTATTGTCTCGGACAAGATGTATCCGAGTTTGGTGGATGCCCCGCTCGCATGGGTATCCATATGTCGTATTTCAGACGTAATCCCGACGAAGGGCATGTCATGAAGTTCGCAGTCATCGGCGGTACCGGGCTGATCGGATCGCAGGTCGTCAAGAACCTGAACGCCGCCGGGCACGAGGCGGTGCCGCACTCGCAGTCCACCGGAGTCGACGTCATCACCGGCCAGGGGCTGGACGAGGCGGTGGCGGGAGCCGATGTCGTCGTCAACCTGACCAACTCGCCGACCTTCGACGAAGCCTCCCCAGCCTTCTTCCAGACCTCGATGGACAACCTGCTGGCCGCGGCCCAGCGGGGCGGCGTCGGCCACTTCGTCATCCTCTCGATCGTCGGCGTGGACCAGGTGCCGGAGCTGGACTACTACCGGGCCAAGGTGCTCCAGGAGGAGATCCTCGCGGCCGGGCCGGTCCCGTACTCGATCGTCCGGGCGACGCAGTTCATGGAGTTCATGGACGCCGCCATGTCCTGGACCGCCGACGCCGACACCGTCCGGCTGCCCGCCACGCCGATCCAGCCGATCGCCGCCAAGGACGTGGCCGCCGCGGTGGCGGAGGTCGCCGCGGGCACCCCCGTGCGTGGCATTCACAACATCGGGGGTCCCGAGGTCTTCGCCCTGGATGAGCTGGGCCGGATCACCCTGTCCCGCAAGGGCGACAACCGCACCGTCGTCACCGACCCCACCGCCGGCATGTTCGCTGCCGTCAAGGGCGACGTCCTCACCGACAAGAGCGCCCACCTCGCTCCCACCCGCTACACCGACTGGCTCTCCTGACGGCGACCCGCTCGCGCCCCCTCGGGCGCGCAGACCGCGGACCGTCGGCAGGCGGAGCGCGGACCCGCGGACCGTAGATCACAGAGCGATGAGCCCTGGCCCGCCGTGGCGGAAGCGGACAAGACGCCGGCCCGTCCGGCGTCACCGCCCCGCCGGGCGGGGCTCGATCGATGCGGGGCTCGATGCGGGGCTCGATGTTGTGGTCGAGCCGGAAGACGTCGTCCGGGTCGTACAGGGCCTTCACCCCGGCCGGGCGGTGGTAGTTCTCGGCGCCGAATCCCTCGATGACCCGGTCCCGGCCCGGTCCCGGCACTCCCGGCCGATGAAGTTGAGCTAGACCGCGCCGCGGGACCAGGGCCGGACATCGGCGCGGGTGTGATGGGCCCATGGCCGGACGCGGGCGTCGTCGGCCGGGTCGTCCCACCGGCCGAAGGGGTGCACGATCCAGGCCGCCCCGCGCCAGGGCAGCGGATAGTCGGAGGGTCCCTAGGTCACCGCTGCGCCACGAGGCCGCACAGCTTCGTGCGGCCCCCTGACGCAGGGGCGCGACCGTGCGGACACATGCCAGCGCCCCCGGGGGTTGGCGCGGGGGCGCGAGCGGGCTCGATCGCAGCGAGAGGCCACACCTGGGGAGAGGGGGCTCGCGCTCGGCATGGGTCGAACCTGCTTGTGACGGTAGGCCCGTGATGCTGTGTGTGTCACGGGTCGCGCACAAGACCGCCCGTATGAGGTCCTGATCCGTCTGCCCCGCCGTACCGTGATCGGCACGGGAATCATGGACCGGGGGGACGTCCCGGCCCGGCCGGGATCGGTTCGCCCCGATGCCGGAGCGGAGGCGTAGCGATGGGCCGTCGCTGGCTGGACGTGGCGCGGAGTGGTTTTCCAGCTGTGACGGCGAGGGCTGCCGGGCCGGGACTCATCGAGGGCGGGTGTGACCCGGGCCGGGGGCGCCGGATCGGCCGGATTGGCCCGGTGGGCCCTGTGGTCGTGGGCCCGTCGCGGGGCGGGCGGCAGTGCCCCGAGCGTCCCTGAGGCTTCGTGTCCTACGGCCGTCGCCCGCCCCGTTGAGCGGGATCAGCGACTCCAAGGTGGAGCCCCGCACCCAGGCGCCGAGGAGGTTGCGGTGCATGGCGACGATCTCGTGCTTCACCGCGAGCCGCTCCGCCTCCCGGGTGAAGCCGCAGGTGGCGACGAACACCGCCACATCCGCGGCGTGTTCGGCCTTCGCGGTGCCGAGGAACTTCTGCATATCGCCGCTCGGCACGGTGCGATGGGGCGCGTAGTGCTTGCACTGGATCACCAGTCGGCGCCCGTCCGGCATCCGGCCGACGACGTCGGCGCCCAGGTCACCCGACTTCCCGGAGACGACGACCTGGGTGCAGCCGTCCCGGCGGCACAGCTCGGCGACGTACCGTTCGAACCGCTGCCAGGTCATGGCGTCGACCTCGGCCATGGACCGCTCACGTGCCGCGTTCTCCTCCTCGGTCTGCCAGGCGCGGTGTTCCGCCACGGTGCGCAGATGTGTACGCCGCAACCACCAGCCGGCGCCGCCGAGCAGCCCCACGAGGACCACCGCGACGACGTACGGCCACACCGTTTTCCAGACCAGGGCCAGCGCGAGGAGTGTCACCGCGCCGCCGCTCCAGGCCGTGCGGCGCAGCCGTGCCTTCGCCCGCCGTAACGCCGCTTTCCGCCGTCGTTGCCGTAACCGTTGCCCTCGTCGTCGCACGGCCATCGCGCCCGCCCCCTGTCGGCTCGTTTCCCGGCAGTCTCGGGAATGGCGAGGCCCCTCGCAAGACCGCCTCATGAGCCGCCGGAGCGGGTCTGCCGTGGGCGAATCTGCCGCGGGCCGAGATTCCTTACCGCGCAAGCGAATTGGGCCGATGGTGAAAGGACCGCGGCGGTGTGCGTCGCGGTACGCACAGGCGGCACTCACAGGGAGGTCCGATGGGAACATTCGGAGCATTCGCCACCGGCTGGGAGCCGGGATCGATTCCGCGAGCCGCGGAGGGGGACACGGCACCCACGCGGTTCGACGATCACCTTGCCTCGCAGCTGCTGACCCAGCGCATCGTCTTTCTCGGGACGCAGGTCGACGAGGTGTCCGCGAACCGGGTGTGCGCGCAGATGCTGCTGCTGTCGGCCGAGGATCCGCGGTCGGACATCAGCCTCTACATCAACAGCCCGGGCGGTTCGGTGACGGCGGGGCTGGCGATCTACGACACGATGCGGCTGATTCCGAACGACGTGTCCACGCTCACCATGGGATTCGCCGCGAGCATGGGGCAGTTTCTGCTCACCGTCGGAGCGTCGGGAAAGCGCTACGCCCTGCCGAATTCCCGCATCATGATGCATCAGCCGTCCGCCGGTATCGGGGGGAGCACGGCCGATATCGCCATTCAGGCCGAGAACCTGGAATTCATGAAGCGGTCCATCGAGCGGATCACGGCGGAACACACCGGACAGAGCGTGGAGACCATTTCGCGCGACGGCGACCGCGACCGCTGGTTCACGGCGGAGCAGGCGAAGGAGTACGGAATGGTCGACCGGGTCCTGGAGTCCCTCGCGGACGTACGGCCGGCCGGTGCGCGACGCAGGATGGGGATCTGACATGGGGCAGTACACGATTCCGACGGTCGTCGAGCGCACCACGCAGGGGGAGCGCGCGTACGACATCTACAGCCGGCTGCTGTCCGAGCGGATCATCTTCCTCGGCACGGAGATCGACGACGGCGTGGCCAACGTCGTCATCGCGCAGCTGCTCCACCTCGAATCGTCGAGCTCGGAGCAGGAGATCGCGATCTACATCAACTCACCGGGCGGCTCATTCACCTCGCTGATGGCGATCTACGACACGATGACGTTCGTGTCCGCGCCCATCTCGACGTTCTGCGTAGGGCAGGCGGCCTCGACCGCGGCGGTGCTGCTGGCCGGGGGAGACCCCGGGCGGCGGTTCGTGCTGGAGCACGCCCGGGTGCTGCTGGGGCAGCCGGTGAGCGGCGGTCAGCAGGGCACGGTCTCGGACCTCAGCCTGCAGGCCAAGGAGATGCTCCGGATCCGCTCGCAGGTCGAGGAGGTGCTCGCCCGCCATACGCCCCACGACGCCGCCACGCTCCGCGCCGACATGGACCGCGACAAGGTCTTCACGGCGCAGGAGGCGGTGGCGTACGGGCTCGCCGACGAGGTGCTGAGCCGGCGCGCGGGCCGGGGTTTCTGAGTCGTTCTTTCGAACCTCTCGGCCCACCGGACTCCGGGCTCAGGCGCGGAGGTTCCACCTGCCCGTGTGCTCTCCGTTGGTCTGCGGGAGCGAGTCCATCTGGTACGTCACGGCCGTGATCTCCGCGTTCTGCGGCACGTTGAGGATCACCCAACCGGTGGCCCTGCCGCCCGGCTGGAGGATCATGGCGAGGTCCATGGACTCCCCGGCGGTGGGGCTACCGGGCTTACCGGGATACACCTTCCCGGCCGAGTCGACGGCCTTCGTCCCCGGGTCGCCGGGGTCGTCGTAGGTGGCGTCGCCGGTGCTGAGGATCGTGAACTCCGCCGCGACCAGACGCTGCCCGTCGGGAGCCGCGAGGGCCTCCAGCGACGGTTTGGCGTTGTGGGCAACCTGTCGAACGCTCGCCGAGCAGCACATGCCGCGGCTACGGCGTTGTGTGTGGCGCGGGCGAGGCCACCGCGCCGGTCGCGGTCGGCCCGGTCGGGCCGGTGTCTCGGGCGCGGGGCGTCGGGCGGCGGTGTCTCAGGCGGCGAGCCGTACCTCGCCCTGCCGCCCCGCGTGCCGGGACCCGCGGTCCGTGACGGAGGTGGGGGACGCGACGGAGGTGGGGGACGCGACCGAGGTGGCCGATGTGACGGACGTGAGGGACGCGACCGACACCACCGAACTGTCGCGCCGCCGGCGCGGGCCGGAGACGAGACGGATCAGCTCGCCCTGGGCCATGGCGAGGAGGTCGGCCAGGCTGAGGCCGAGTGCGCGGGCAGCGGCCGCGAGGACCTCGGACGACGCCTCCTTGCGGCCCCGTTCGAGTTCGGAGAGGTACGGCATCGAGATCCGGGCCGCCTCGGCCACGTCCTTGAGCGTGCGCTGCTGGGCGAGGCGCTCGCGCCGCAGCACGCCTCCGACGAGATCCCGCAGCAGGGGCTCCTTCACCGGCTCCAGGCCCGGCCGCTCCCGCCGGATCGGGCCGCCCGGGACAGCCGGGCCGCCCGGGACAGCCGGGGCGGCCGGGACGGCGGGGCCCGCCGCGGGGGCTCCGGCGGCCCCGGCGGTGGCTCCGGCCTGGGGTGCCGGGTCCGCGGTGGCCGGACGCAGGGGAATGACGCGGGCTCGGTTCGACGCGTGGCTGCTCACCCCCTCAGGGTAGGAGCGTCGCGCCCGACGGGAAGGGGGCGGCGCTCTGCCCTTGGCGAACCGATCAAGCGTTCGAGTGCCTTCCTCGGTTCGCCGCGGCCCCGTTGTCAGTGCCCGGCTCTACCGTATGGCTGTCCTTATTCACGCTTGCTGGGCTGCTTGCGTACTCGGACACGGCGGGAGCCGGGCCCAACAGCGCGGGCCCGGCCCCCGGCGGAAGGCCGGGGGCCGGTTCCCCGGGTCAGGAAGTGATGCGCAGTTCCGGCGGATAGCCGGTCCAGCGCAGTGGTGCGGGCAGATGCGCCATGTCGTTGGAGAAGAGCACCGAGGGCAGTCGGCCGGGTGGGGGGTAGCGGATGACCGTCAGCGCCGCGTTGCACTGATTGAGGCCGAGCCAGCGCCACTTCGGGGCGTCGAGCGCGGCTCGGACCAGCCAGCCGATGAGGAAGTTATGGGTGACGACCAGCTCATGGCGGTCCTCGGGACCGTCCACGGGGCCGGTGAAGCGCTCCTCGGCGGTACGGGCCAGCAGCGGGCCATGGGCGCGTTCATCGGGGGGAAAGCCGTGGACGAAGTCGAGCAGGAAGTCCGCCGAATCGGCGGGCAGTTCGTCTCGGTGGGGCGTGTACGGCACATAGTCCCCGGCCGGTTCGCAGACATGGGCGGGTACGCCGTCGAGCCGGTCACCGATCAGCCGGGCGGTCTCGGCCGCCCGGGGCAGCGGGCCGTGGTGGATCGCCGACAGCGGGACGTCCCGGAGCCGCTCGCCGAGCAGCGCGGCCTGGCGGCGGCCGGTGGGGGTGAGCCCGTCTTCGTCCGGCGTGGCCTCACCGTGGCGGGTCAGATGGAGATAGCGGGTGGCGTGGGTCGCGGGCATGGTCCCTGTCCGTCGAGAGTCGCTGGGAAGGACGGTCGTCGCGGGGTGGCGGTTCCAGGTGGCCGGTGCCCGCTTCCGGCCGCCCGGCGCCCGGTGCCCCTTCCCGGCGGCGCCCTCGGAGGGCCCCCTACCGCCGGTCCGTGGACTTCCGGTCGCCTTCGGGTGGGCGGGGCCCGTCCGGGGCGAGGCGGAAGACGGCTTCGGCCAGTTGGGCGCAGACGTGTTCGACCTGGCGGCGGGTGGCGTTCCGTTCGGTGATGATCGCCCGCGATACGGCCCCTCCACGGGTCGTATCGCGGGCACGCATATGCGCATCGGGCTTGCCCACCTCTGCGGGAGACGTCACCGTTGAGCCCCACGGGCACGCGCCGCGTCGCCCGTATTCGACTGGGACCGGAGGTGCCATGGGACCGATCGTTCCACCCCTCGTTCCACCGTATGAGACCGTCGGCGACGGGCCGCACCATGTGATGGCGGTGCACGGCTGGTTCTCGGACCGTGCCGCGTACGCCGCGATGCTGCCGCATGTCGACCGGCGCGGGTTCACCTATGTTCTGCCCGATCTGCGCGGCTACGGCGAGGCGCGCGACATCCCCGGCGCGTACACCACCGGCGAGGCCGGGAAGGATCTGCTCGCGCTCGCCGACCACCTCGGCTGGGAGCGGTTCTCGCTCGTCGGCCACTCAATGGGCGGGGCCGTCGTCCAGCGCGTCCTGGCGGCCGCCCCGCAGCGGGTCCGCCGGCTGGTCGGGGTCGCGCCGGTGCCGGCCAGCGGAGTGCCGATGGAGGGCGAGCAGTGGCAGCTGTTCGCGGCCGCCGCCGACCACCCGGAGAACCGGCGGACCATCATCGACCTCACCACCGGCGGCCGTCACCCGGCCGCCTGGCTGGACCTGATGGTGCGCCACTCACTGGAGCACAGCGAGCCCAAGGCGCTCCGCGCCTGGCTGGACTCGTGGGCGCTGGAGGACTTCCACGAGGACATAGCCGGCGCCGAGGTGCCGGTCCGGATCGTGGTCGGCGCCCACGATCCGGCGCTCACGGCGGAGGTGATGCGGAAGACCTGGCTGCGCTGGTACGTCAACGCCGAGTTGGTGGAGCTGGAGTACGCCGGGCACTACCCCGCCGATGAGACTCCACAGGAACTGGTGCGGGTGGTGGAGGACTTCATCACGGCCGACGCGTAGCCGACGGTGAGGCGCCGGGGGCGGTCGCGGACGGATCGGTGGAGGGCGAGGTGGAAGACGAGCCGGACGGCGAGGCGGAGGCACTGCTCTTGTGCTTCGCCTCACTCCGCTGGTATTTCTCCTCGCTCTCCCGGTACTTGGGCAGCAGATCCTTCACGATCTTGTCGACGTAGTCCTGCGTCTCGAGGATCTTCGGGATGCCGTGGGCCCGAAGCACCGCGTTCGGCCCCGCGTTGTACGCCGCGAGCGCGAGCTGGGTCGCCCCGAACGTGGTCTTGCTGCCCGGGACCACCTTGACCACCTCGTACAGGTGGCACATGTAGCGGGCTTGCGAGGGGATGGCGTCGCGGGGCTCCCAGACATTGGCCTTGCCGTCGCCGTCGCCGTCCTGGCCCCATTCCTTCCAGGTGGCCGGGGAGAACTGCGAAATGCCCTGGGCGTGCCCGGAGTCCGCGTCCGGACGCCAGCCGCTCTCCGCGTCGATCTGGGCGGCCAGCAGCGGCACGCTCAGCGGGGTGCAGGCGCGCACCGCCGACTCGAGGATGGGGCGCCGAGCCTCGGGTACCACCGGAAGCTCCGGTTCCGAGGGTGCGGTGAGGTGCCGTACGACGAGCACCGCGGCGACGACCAGTGCGAGCCCGGCGACGAACGCCGCGACCAGCCCGGCGGCGCGGGTCAGCATGCCAGGGGCGGTACGGAAGGGGTACGCATGCAGGGACGGTAGCGGGTCTCGCGGGCCGATCCGTAATCGGTCGCCGACACGGCCCTATCGCGCCTGGTGGACCGGGGGCAGGGGCTGTCCGGCGGGTGCCGCGGGGAGCGGTCCGGCCGCTGCCGCGCCCGGACGCTTCATCACATACGCCGCGCCGGACCCCGCCGCGAAGAGCGCGAGCACCGAGACCGCCGTGCCCAGCCAGGTGGCGCCGAGCCACTGGCCGCCGATATAGCCGAGGGCCACGCTGTACGCCGCCCAGGCGAGCCCGGCCACCGCGGACCACGGCAGGAATTCCTTCACTCTCCGGTGGGCCGCGCCCGCGCTCAGGCTGACGACCGAGCGTCCCGCGGGCGCGAAGCGGGCTATCACCACGAGCGGACCGCCGCCGCGCACCAGCGCGGTGCCCAACTTCTCCTGCGCGGAGGTGAGTCGGCGGGAGCGGGCGATGGCGCGGTCGAGCCGGTCGCTGCCGCGCCAGGCCAGCCGGTAGGCGACCATGTCGCCGAGGACGGAGGCGGTCGCGGCGCACAGCATCAGCCCGAACATGGCGGGGAAGTCGGCGGCGCCGGCCTGGCGCACCACGCCGACGGCGTCAACGGTGGTGCCGGCGGCCGCGGTGGCGGCGGTGATGACCAGAACTCCGCTGGGCAGGACGGGCAGGAAGACGTCGAGCAGGACGGACGCCCCGATCACCGCATAGATCCATGGGGTGTTGGTCAGCGACCCCAGATGTTCCAACAACGTTCTACTCCCGATCCCGGTCCCCCCGCTGCGCATGTCGCCGGGAAGCGGCAGGCGTCAGCCTGTAACAGCCATACAGCGTACGCCTGTGCCTGACGAGGATAACGGTAAGGGGCGTCATCAGGTTGTTCGAATCACGCCATGCAGGGCGTTCGACCCTGCATGGCGTGATCGGTCAGGTGATGCTGGCTGTCGGCCGAACGCGGAGAAGTGATGCCTACCCGACAGCCGACGGCTCGCGTTGCGTCTCGGGCGCCGCCTCGCTCGCGCGGGCCGAGCCGAATATCCGGTCCAGCGCCCAGGGGCCGGGGCCGGTGAAGACGAGCAGCAGCAGCGCCCAGCAGAACATCGCGGCGGCCTCGCCGCCGTTCTGAATGGGCCACAGCTTCTCGGGCTGGTGCTCATGGAAGTACGCGTAGGCCATCGAGCCCGAGGAGATGAACGCCGCGCTGCGGCTGCCGACGCCGAGCATCACGAGGGCGCCGCCGACGAGCTGGATCACCGCCGCGTACCAGCCCGGCCAGGTGCCGGCCTCGATGGTCTTGCCGGTGCCCATCACGCCGCCGAACCAGCCGAGCAGCGACGAGGCGCCGTGGCAGAAGAAGAGCAGTCCGACGACGATGCGGAAGAGGGAGAGAACGTACGGCCTGGCGCTATCGAGCGCCTCGCCGAGGGTGCGGGGGGTGGGGGAAGAAGGCATGGGAGGGGAGCTCCTTGCTCCTGGGGACAGCGGAACGCCAGGTTAGGTACCCCTCATCTTTTGTTGCAAGTTCAAGTTCATGCCAATGTCGGTGCCCCGCGGCCCCCTTCAAAGCGCTTGAAAAGCCGCTCTTCAGAGCCCCGCCGCGCACATCGGGACACCTTCCTGCAGGGTCTCTCCCGTCCGCGCCACGCGCAGCGCCGCGCGTGCTACCGCGTCCGTGTCGCAGAGGGTGACGGAGTTCACGCCCGGCCGCGCGCCCGCGGCCGTCACCCAGTGGACCCCCTCGGTCGGCACCCCGATGGCGAACCGCCGCGGATGCGGGCGGCCGTGGGCGTCCACCAGCCGGTAGGGGGTGGTGGTGACATCGAGTCCGCCGGTCTCATAGCCCCCCACCCGATGCGGACGGCCCTGCCCGGTCTCGAGCAGATGGATCACCAACTCATCGGCGGTCCGGCGTACATCCGGCTCCGGCAGCCGCGCCTCGATCAGGGTCGTGGCCACCACCGGCGGACCCGGTACCTCGGCCGACCGGGCGGCGAAACCAGCGCCTTCGGCCCCCGTGTCCGAGCTTTCCAAGGTCACTTCGAGCCGTGGGCCGAGGACCTCCAGGACGCCCGCCTCGATCAGCGCGGCCATCTCCTCGATCCGGCGGCGCGGCGGGCCGATCGAGAGAAAGGCGTTGAGCGGGGTGTACCAGCGGTCCAGATGGGCCCGGCGGGACGCCCCCGTCAGTCCGCCGTGGTCGACGATCTGCCGCACCTCGTTGCGGAGGTCGCGCAGCACGTCGAGGGCCGCCTTGACCGGGCCCTCGACATTGCCAAGCCGGGCGTGCGCCACATCCTGGTGGGCGTAGGTCAGCAGCCACCGCCGGAACTCGTCACGCCCCGTGAACCGGCGTCCGCGATACGGCTGGGAGACCGCGTCCCACGACCAGCGCTCCGCGTCCGGTATGCCGTACGCCGTGAGCACGGCGGCCTCTTCAGGGCTGCCGTGCTCGGTGGCCAAAAAGTGACTCCTGAAGCGTGCTGAGGCGAACGGGGCGGGGGAGCCGGGCTCGGTCCCGGAGGCTTCCGGGGCCTCCGGGGCGCGGGTATCGGGTGCGCGGAGGGCCAGCAGCGCCTCGTAGTAGACCGTCTCGGCCTCCTTGGCGACCAGTGGCCATATCTCGGCGAGGAAGTCCGGCGGATCGCCGGAGTCCGCGCGCTTGCGGAAGTGGCCGAGCACATCGGGGGTCAGCAGCAGCGGGGTGTGCCGGCCGCACGGCCCCTTCGCGTTGTCGCCCCGCGCGTGGTACGGGATGCCGCGCCGCGACCCGGCGTACAGCCGTGGCTCGCGCCCCGAGGGCCGGTAGACCAGACCGCCGCGCGGATGGGGTGCGAACGTGCCGCCCCGGCCCGCCGTCAGCAGCGCCATATGGTCGAAGAAGTTGAGGCCGAGACCGCGCAGCAGTACCGGTTCGCCCGGTGCGATGGGCGACAAGTCGACATCGGCGGGGTTGGCGGGCGGGTAGTAGCGCAGCCCGTGCCGCTCCGCGTGCGCCGCGTACCGCCGCTCCGTGGCATCGGTGGCCGCCGGCAGATGGCCCTGCGCCAGCACGACCGCGCTCAGCCCCTCCAGGCGACTCCCGTCGTCCAGCGTCAGCACCTGCTCGCCGTCGGCCCGCTCCTCCAGCCGTACGGCGCGGGCCCGGTGCGTCCGGACGGTCACGGTCTTCGGCGCGCCCCGCACCACCTCGCCGAACACCCACTCCAGATAGCGGCCGTAGAGCGCGCGGCTCGGATAGTCATCCGGGCCGAGGCCGGGTGCGAGCCCGCGCGCCGCGACCCATTCGTACAGGCTCGGCCCGGTCCGCACCGGTCCGCCGCATTCGACACTGGCGTCGGTGAACAAGGTCACCTGCGAGGCCACGGTGTTCATCAGCAACTCGGCCGGCTGGGCGGTGCGCCACACCCGTCCCGCACCGGGCGGCGAGGGGTCCACCAGGTGCACCGTCAGCGGAGTGCCGGGCGCCAGTTCCGGGGCCGAGGCGCACAGGCGCTCCAGCACGCTGGTACCGCGCGGCCCGGCGCCGACGACGGCTATCGCGTGAGGGTCTCCGGCCAAGGTCGTGTCTCCCGGGGCAGATGTGACGCAGGATGCGCGCCCATCATGCCGCTCGCTCCACACGAATCGACCTGGTCTCCGGAACGTACCGCTCCGTTGTGGGCTGTATCACGTGACGTACGGCGCGGAACGGTACTCAAGGGACCGATTACCCGGCCCAGTCCGTCTCCAGGACCGTCACCAGCCGGGCCGCGCCGCCCGAGGCGTCCGACCGCGCCTGGTCCAGCCGCAGCTGGGCGCTGCGGCCCTGGAGGGTCAGCGTCATGAGCTGGTTGCCGAACCAGGGCCCGCCCGTCTTGTGCCACGTCAGGCGGGAGCCCGGCACCCGCCCATGGCGCCGGAAGAGCCGGCCCAGGGCGCGGCCTGCCGCGCTCCAGCCGAAGCGGAAGCCGAGCCGTATCGAGGCGTAGATGCTGTTGTGGACCGGAGAGCAGGTCAACTGCCGCACCTGACTGCGGGGTGGCCGGGACGACCACCGCGACCAGTCCGGCGCCGCGACATAGGCGTGGTGCACATCGCCGGAGAGCACACTGATCGTGGCCGGTGCCCCCGGCGCGCCGCCCACCGTGGCGATGGTGTCGGTGAGCGCGTCGAAGGACTCGGGGAACGCCGCCCAGTGCTCCAGGTCGCCGCGCTGCCGCAGGTCCTCGCCGATCCGCGCCCAGCGACCACCGCGCCTGCCGCAGCACACCGAGGCGTTCCACGCCTCCACGTCATGCACGAAATGCGGCAGCAGCCAGGGCAGCGAGGTGCCGAGCAGCAGATGGTCATAGCCGCCGAAGGCCCCGGGCTGTTCCTGGCCGGGACTGCCGTGCGTACCGCCCGCGCCCTCCATGGCCTGTTCACGCACCCAGGCGAACTCCTTCTCGCTCAGCATCGCCCGCCGGCCCTCCTCCAGCACCCGCGCCGCGCGGGTGTCGACCATCAGCAGCCGGGTGCGGCCGAAGTCGCGGCGGTAGCTCCAGCGGGTGTACGACGGATCGGCGTCGGCGCGGGTGGCGAACTCCCGCAGCGCCTCGGTGCCGTCCTCGGCCGTGCGCACCTGCGCGTAGAGCGGGTCGGCGGCCAGTTCGGTGGGGGAGAGGTTGCCCAGGTGCTGATGGACCCAGTAGGACATCAGGCCGCTCAGTATCCGCTCCCGCCACCACGGGGTGGCGCGCATCCGGCGCTGCCATGCCTCGCTGGTGTTCCAGTCGTCGATGACATCGTGGTCGTCGAAGATCATGCAGCTGGGGACGGTGGAGAGCAGCCAGCGCACCTCGGGGTCCAGCCAGGACTCGTAGTAGAGGCGGGTGTACTCCTCGTAGTCCGCGACCTGCTCGCCCGGCGGTTCGCTCAGATCGCGGCGGGTGGCCAGCCAGCGGCGGGTCTCGGCGGAGGTCTCGTCCGCGTACACCTGGTCGCCCAGCAGCACCAGCACATCGGGGCGGGGGCGCTCGGGGGCGGCGGCCAGCGCCTGCGCGAGGGTGTCCAGTGCGTCGGGACCGACGGGGTCGTGCGAGGCGTCGGAGGGCGGCGCGGCCCACCGGCAGGAGCCGAAGGCCACGCGCACGGGCGCGTCCGTCCCCGGGGCGGGGGTGCGGATGGTGCTGTCGGGGAAGGGGGAGTCGGGCAGCGGCCAGACCTGCTCACCGTCGAGCAGGACCCGGTAGGCGGTCTCCGCGTCCGGCCGCAGTCCGGTGACCGGGATCAGGGCGTAGTGGTGGCCGGCGATCTGCCAGGTGCGGGCGGTGCCGCCCGCGCCGTCGGCGCACCGCACCTCGGCCTCACAGGCCCGGTCGGCCTCGACCCAGACGGTCGCGCCGGTGCCGGTCTCCCAGTCGACCTGGCGCAGTAGTGGTCCCAGGCGCAGCCCGGCCATCCGGACCTCCTCCGTCGTTCTCCGATGTGCTCGTCATGCGTACGGTACGGAACGACGGAGGAGGTGCGGCGGTTCCACCCGGCGGTGTGCCGGTCGGTATGCCGTCTCAGCAGCCGTTGAGGATGCCGCTGAGCGCGGACTTCTCGGCCGAGTCGAGGCTGAGGTCGTACGTGTACTTCACCGAGACCCACATGCGGGCGTACATGCAGTGGTAGGCGGTCCGGGGCGGCAGCCACTCGCCGGGGTCCTGGTCGCTCTTGGACTGGTTGACGTTGTCCGTCACGGCGATGAGCTGGGAGTGCGTCAGGTCGTTGGCGAAGGTCTGGCGCTGGGCGGTGGTCCAGCTGTTGGCGCCGGACTTCCACGCCTCGGCGAGCGGGACCATGTGGTCGATGTCCACGTCGGAGGAGGCGGTCCAGGTCTCGCCGTCGTACTCGGAGTACCAGGAGCCGCTGGTGGCCTTGCAGCTCGAGTCGGTCTGCACGTTGGTGCCGTCGCGCTTGAGGACCTCCTCGCGGGTGTCGCAGGAGCCGCTCTGGGTGATCCAGTGCGGGAACTTGTCGCGGCTGTAACCGTCGGTGGAGCCCTCGGTCCTGACGGTCAGCGAGGCGAGCTGGGTGCGGGCGGTGGCGGCGCTCGGCGGGGTGGGCGGGGAAGCCTGGGCGGTGGGCCCGCTCATGACAATCGTGCCCAGCAGGGCGACGAACCCACCGAAGACGGAGGCGCGACGCGCGTAGACGCGACGGCGAGTGGGGTGACGGTGCATGTCTGACATGCGAACTCCCTTGAGGGTGGGGGGTCGTTGGCCGCTGGTGCCCGGCCATGCTTGCGACGCCGGGTTTCCGTGGGGTGGGCGCCAGGTAACAGAGTGACGACGCGGTCATGTCAACGCAAGGGGTTCCGGGAGGCGGTTGGGGCCACGTATGCGATCCGGCGCGGTCGCCGCGCGCCGCGTGTTCCGCGCGCCGCGTGTTCCGTGCGCCCGTCGCCGCGGGGCGCGACCGGACCCGGACTGTGGGCCTGGTCACATCTTCCGGCGGCTTCGGCGGCAGGGTGCCGGCGGCGCGTCATCCGTGAAGGCGGGCGCGGGGCGGCTGTTCGCGCTGATCGCCGACGACGCGGTGGGGCCGGGGCCGGTGGCCCGGGCGGTGGGCGCGCCGGAGGTTTCCCGTATCCTTGTCGGCAGCAGAAGGGGAGTAGCTCCTCGCCGGACCGTCGACATACTGCCCGCCCCTCGAGGTGCGGGCCGGCGCCCGGAGCGTACGGGACCACCGCGTGTGACGCGGAGGCCGTGCGCCAGCGAGACCTTCGGCCGCAGTGTCCGACGCTGCCGTGCCGAAGCGATCCCTCCCCGGGGCCCTTGGGCGCGGCCCGATCTACGAGGTATCCATTCCGTGTTCAGCATTACTGTCGCCGCCGTGGTCTTCGGCGTCGTCTTCCTCGCCGAACTTCCCGACAAGACCGCCCTGGCAGGGCTGATGCTCGGCACCCGCTACCGCGCCTCGTACGTCTTCGTCGGCGTGGCCGCGGCCTTCGCCCTTCACGTCGGGCTCGCCATCGCGGCGGGCAGTGTCCTCACCCTGCTGCCGCACCGGTTGCTGCAGGCGATCGTGGGGGCCCTCTTCCTCGGGGGAGCGGCGATGCTGCTCTTCAAGAAGGACGACGGGGAGGAGGAGGTCCGCAAGCCCGCCGACCAGAGCTTCTGGAAGGTGTCGGGCGCGGGCTTCATGCTGATCCTGGTCGCCGAGTTCGGCGATCTGACCCAGATCATGACCGCGAACCTCGCCGCCCGCTACGACGACCCGCTGTCGGTGGGTGTGGGCGCGGTGCTGGCGCTGTGGGCCGTCGCGGGGCTGGGCATCGTGGGCGGCCGCACCCTGATGCGGTACGTACCGCTCCGGCTGATCACCAAGATCGCGGCGCTGGTGATGCTGGCGCTGGGCGGATTCAGCCTGTACGAGGCCATCGCGGGCTGAGCGGGCAGCGCGTCCGGGCGCGTCCGAGTGGCGCGCCCGGGCGCCCCGGGGGGCGCCAGGCTGTCCGGGGCGTGGCTCCCGGGGCGCCCGGGCCGCGCGGGGCGGTGCGGTGTTGAGTCCGGGAGGCCGGTGGCGTGGCGCGGTGCTGAGCCCCGGACGCCGGGGTGCAAAGCGCGAGGCTCGGCCCGAGGAGTTCGCGGTGTGTGGGGGTATGGGGTCGGAGAATTCCGGGGGAGTGTGAGTTCTGGCGCTGAGCCCGGAGGCCGGGGCGTGAGGCGCGAGGCTCGGCCCGAGGAGTTCGCGGTGTGTGGGGGTATGGGGTCGGAGAATTCCGGGGGAGTGTGAGTTCTGGCGCTGAGCCCGGACGCCGGGGCGTGAGGCGCGAGGCTCAGCCCAAGACGCCCGTGACGTGTGGGGGCAAGAGGGCCGAGATGTCCAGGGGGGCGAGGATCCCGGCACTCAGCCGGAGATGTGCAGCCGCAGCGTGCCGTCGGGCAGCGCCTCGACCCGCACCTGCTCCAGGTCCCGCACATGGGCGTCCGGGGCGTGTGCCGCCGCGCGCGGTCCGACGCCGACGACCCGCATCCCGGCCGCCCGGCCCGCCGCGATGCCGACCTCCGAGTCCTCGAAGACGACACAGTCGGCGGGGGTGAAGCCCAGCTCGGCCGCGCCCTTGAGGAAGCCCTCCGGGTCCGGCTTGCTCGCGCCGACGCACTCCGCGGTGACCCGCACCTCCGGCATCGTGAGCCCGGCGGCGCGCATCCGCGCGTCGGCGAGCCCCTCGTCGGCGGAGGTCACCAGGGCGTGCGGAAGGTCTGCCAGCGAGGCCATGAAGGCGGGCGCGCCGGGCACCGGCACGACGCCGTCGAGATCCGTGGTCTCCCACTCCAGCATTCGCTGGTTGTCGGCCAGGTTCTGCTCGACCGGCCGGTCGGGGAGGAGCACTGCCATCGTCGCGTGGCCCTGCCGCCCGTGGACGATCTGGAGCACGCTCTCCGCGTCCAGCCCCTGCTCGGCCGCCCACCGCCGCCAGCAGCGCTCGACGACGGCGTCGGAGTTGACCAGGGTGCCGTCCATGTCGAGGAGGAGTGCGCGGGCGGTGAGCGGCATCGGGACTCCTGGGCGCGGGCGCGGTAAGGAACACAAGCGGCTCCGCCCGCCGGTCAGGGGAAGCGGGCGGAACCACTTTGTTCCTTCACGATACAAAGCGGGGCCCGTATGCGCCAGGGGGGGTGTCCCCACGGCTCGTCTCTACGGCTCTCTGGTTCTGGATTCGAGGTCGCGACGGGTGTTCTCGCCGTAGACGCCATCCGGGTCGCCCGTGATGTCGTGCTGGTCCTGGTAGCTGGAGACCACCCTCCGCACCCCGGCGTCGTACTCCCCGTCCGCCGCGCCGATGTACAGCAGCAGTTGGGACAGCCGCTTCTGCAGCTCGGCCACCTCGGGCCCGCTGTCGCCCTCGCGCAGCGCCGGCGGGCCGGTGGGCCCGGGGGGATCGGACGGGGCGGAGGTCGGACCGCCGGAGGCGGTAGGACCGGGCTTCGTCGCCGAGCCGGTCGCGGAGCCCGACGCCGAGGGGCGGGCGGTGGCCGAGGGGCCCGTCTCGCTCGGGGACGCGCTCGCGCTCGCGCTCGCCGAGCCGGGCGCGGACGGGCGCGGCGTGGCACTCGACGAGGGGGCGCCGGACGACGGGCTGCCCTCCGCGGCCGGCAGCTCCTCCTCGACCGGGGCGCTGGCGGTGCTGTCGGCCAGCGTGCGGTCGCTCGCGCCGCCGCCGTCCTCCTTGTGGTCACCGCCGAGCAGACCGGTGCCGACGGCCAGCGAACCGGCCACGGCCACGGCCGCCGCCCCCGCGAGCACGGCCGCCACGACCTTGCGCTTGCTCTTGCGGTGCCGGGCGGGGCCGGGCTCCTCTCCCGGTGCGCCTCCGTCGGCGAAGAGGTCGCCGTCCGCCCCGCCTCCGCGGGGTCTCTCCTCGACGCGGTCGATCACCCGCGTCTCCTCGGTGTCCCCCTTCTCCGCCTCCTCCTTCTCCGCCTTCTTCCTCTCCGCCTCCTCGAAGAGACGAAGATCACGCGGATCGGGCCCGCTCGGGTGCTCCTCCGAGCGCGTCACGTACGGCTGCGGATGGGTCTGGTCGTCGGTCTCGCCTGCCGCCGCGGTGGACGCGGCGGCGCGTTCGGCACACGTACAGCCCGGGCGGCCGTTGGCGCGCGCCGGTGCGAAGCAGTGCGGGCAGGACTCTGCCGTCACGGAACTTTCCCTCCCTGGAGTTCGCAGCGATTATGCGCATCCGATCCCCTTCCGCGCAGGTGTTCGCCCGCCGTGCGCACCGGCACGGCGGGCCGTAACAGGGCATAAAGGTGAGGATGGGGTGAGGATGAAGAGGGAACGGAGGAGCGAGGAGGAGTCGCCATGGCGCGGGACGGCGGCAGCCCGGCTCCGGCCCCAGGAGCCTCCGACGCCGTGGCTCCCGGCCCGCGAGAGGGCCGGCCGCGGCGCACGGTCCTGGTGGCCATCGGCGCGCTGCTGCTCGGCATGCTGCTCGCCGCGCTCGATCAGACGATCGTCTCCACCGCGCTGCCCACGATCGTCAGCGACCTCGGCGGCCTGGAGCATCTGTCCTGGGTCGTCACCGCGTATCTGCTCGCCTCGACCGCGGCCACCCCGCTGTGGGGCAAGCTCGGCGACCAGTACGGCCGCAAGAGGCTCTTCCAGACCGCGATCGTCATCTTCCTGATCGGCTCCGCGCTGTGCGGGCTCGCCGGGAACATGGCGGAACTCATCGTCTTCCGCGCGCTGCAGGGGCTGGGCGGCGGCGGCCTCATGGTCCTGTCGATGGCCATCGTCGGCGATATCGTCCCGCCCCGCGACCGAGGCCGCTACCAGGGCCTCTTCGGTGCCGTCTTCAGCGCCGCCAGTGTGCTGGGGCCGCTGCTGGGCGGGGTGTTCGTCGACCATCTGAGCTGGCGCTGGGTCTTCTACATCAACCTGCCCGTCGGCATCGTCGCCCTCCTCGTCGTCGCCTCCGTGCTGCAGATCCCGGTGCGCCGCACCTCGCACACCATCGACTACCTCGGCACCTTCCTGATCGCCGCGGTCGCCGCCGCCCTGGTGCTGATGACCTCCCTCGGCGGGGTCACCTTCGGCTGGGGGTCCTGGCAGATCATCGGGCTCGCGGTGGCCGGCATGGCGCTGCTGGCGGCCTTCGTACGGGTGGAGTTCCGCGCGGCCGAGCCGGTGCTGCCGCTCACCCTCTTCCGCAGCCGCACCTTCACGCTCTGCGCGGTCATAGGCTTCATCGTCGGTTTCGCGATGTTCGGCAGCATGACGTATCTGCCGACCTTCCTCCAGATCGTGCAGGGCGTCTCCCCGACCACGTCCGGCCTCCACCTGCTGCCGCTGGTCCTCGGCATGCTCCTGTCCTCCACCGTCTCCGGCCATCTGGTCAGCCGCACCGGCCGCTACAAGGTGTTCCCGGTCCTGGGCACCGCGATCACCGCCATCGGGCTGCTGCTCCTGCACCAGCTACGGGAGTCCAGCGGGGTCGCGGAGATGAGCGCGTACTTCTTCGTCTTCGGCTGCGGTCTCGGCCTGGTCATCCAGGTGCTGGTGCTGATCGTGCAGAACTCGGTCAGCTACCAGGACCTGGGCGTCGCCACCTCCGGCGCGACCTTCTTCCGCTCGATCGGCGCCTCGTTCGGCGTCTCCGTCTTCGGCACGATCTTCGCCAACAACCTCGGCCCCCATATCGCCGACGCCCTCGCCGGACGACGCCTGCCACCCGGTATCACCCCCGGCGCCCTCACCTCCGACCCCCGCGGCCTCGGCCGGCTGCCCCCGGTGGACCGGGCGGCGGTGCGGCACGCGTTCTCCGTCTCCATCACCGACGTCTTCCTGTACGCGGTGCCGGTCGTGCTGCTCGCCTTCCTCCTCGCCTGGTTCCTCCGGGAGGAGCCGCTGCGCGGCAGCGTCACCGCGCCCGACGGCAGCGAAATACTGGCCAGCAACCCCGTCCAGCGCTCCTCGCACGAGGAATGCGCCCGCGCCCTGTCCCTGCTCGGCAGCCGGGAGGGCCGCCGGAAGATCTACGTCGACATCACCCGACGCGCCGGCCTCGACCTCGGACCGGCCGCGAGCTGGATGCTGCTGCGCATCCAGCACTACGGCTCGGTCGAACCCGCGATGCTCGCCGAGCGCTCGCCCGTACCGCTGCGGGCCATCACTGAGGCGGCCCGGCAGATCGAGGAACGGGGCCTGGGCCGCCGCTACGGACTGGACCTGATCCTCACGGATGACGGCCGCGAGGTCGCGACCAGGCTCTACCGGGCCCGCGAGGCATCCCTCGCGGAACTCCTGGGCGACTGGTGGTCGCCCGGCCGCCCGACCGACCTGAGCGAGCTGGTGGACGAGCTGACGCATGAGCTGTGCGGCTGCGACGCGGAACAGCCGACAGAAGGCACCCCTCGCCCCGACCACCGCCGCCCACCGCCACCGCGCACGCCCTGACCGCGGGGGCGTCGCGGGCCTCAGCCCAGCTCCTTGGCCATCCAGACCTCGGCGTACGGCCCCTCCGTGAAGGGCGGGACCTCCCGGTACCCCTGCCGGGCGTACAGCGCGCGGGCCTCGACCAGGTCGAGCCGGGTGTCGAGCGCGACCCGCTCGGCGCCCAGTTCGCCCGCCGCCGTCTCGACGGCCGCGAGCAGCGCGGCGCCGCCGCCCAACCCCCGCTTGGCGGGCCGTACGTACACCCGCTTCAGCTCCGCCGCACGCGTCAGCCCCGCCGTACGCCCGTCCATCAGCCGCACCCCCGCACAACCGGCGAGTTCGCCGTCGTGATGCGCCAGCAGGAAGACCCCCCGCGGCGGGGCGAGATCGTCGCTGGGCATCTCCGCGAGCGCCTGCTCGATCTCCTCCGGGGTCGAGTCCCGCTCCTCGTGAAGCTGGTAGTAGCGGTCCGCGACATCGACGAGGTACTCGCGCAGCAGCATGGCCGAGACCGGATCCTCGACGGGCCGCGCGGCGATCGTCCAGCCCCTCGTCGGCTCCGTCGCGGGGGAGGCCGAGGCGCGCGAACCGTCCTGGGTACGTGGCGTACTCGTCATGGTCGGCATCCTGGCACCCAGCGCCCGCGTCACGCACCGCAGTTTGAGGGCCGGAGACCGGGCTACCCGAAGAGAGGAGCCCCCCGAACGCGGAGGGGGAAGCGAGCGGGAAGGCAGAAGCAGACCATGTCAACTGCTGTCATCGGCATCGTGGTTGTCGTCGCGGTCGTCGTCGCGGCCGCGCTCATCATCCGCGTCGTCCGTGCGGGCGCCAGCCGTAGGGAACGCGCTCTGCGACGCCGCTTCGGGCCCGAGTACGAACTGAACGTCGCCCAGCACGCGGGCGACTCCAAGGCGGCGCAGCGGGAGCTGGACGAACGGCTGCGGCTGTACGGCGATCTGAGGACCCAGCCGCTGCCCGGTGAGCTGCGCGAGCGGTACGTGGCCGAGTGGGCGGCCGTGCAGGAGATGTTCATCGAGTCTCCGGAGCGCGCGGTGACCAGCGCCGATCGGCTGCTGGCCCGCCTCGCCCACGACCGCGGCTATCCGTCGGACCGTTACGAGGAGCAGGTCGCGGCGCTGTCCGTGCACCACGCCGAGCACGTCCAGGGCTACCGGCAGATCCATGACACGTCCGGCCTCGCCCGGGAGGGGCGCGCGGACACCGAGGAGCTGCGCGAGGCCATCGTGCACGCCCGGCCGTTCTTCGAGGACCTGGTCAGGCCCCCGCACCACGGCGCCACGACCGGCCCCGGGACCGCACACCAGCCCTACGGCGAGCGGCGGAGCGGAAGCGGACTGCGCCGGTGGCTGCCCGGGACCGGGTCCGGAACCAGGGCCGGGACGGGCCATACGCGGTTCGGCCACACCAGGAAGGGCGGCGCGTGGTGACGGATCCGATCGACCCGGCGGAGCACGACGGCCGGCGGCGCCATGGACTGGAGAAGCATGAAGTGGCGCCGCTGTCCCAGGGGGCCGGCAACAGGGACAACAGGGAAGCGGCGGATCCGATGACGTCCTGGCATTCGCCCATGCCGACGAACGGAACACGGCCGTCCAACGGATCGCAGCCGTCGAACGGAACGAAGCCGACGACACCCGGACCGTCCGGGTCGTCCGCCGAGCAGCCGAACACCCCGAACGGCCCCAGCTTCCCCGTGCTGCCCACCAGCGAGCACGACATGCTGGCCCAGCGGCTGCGGCACGCGGTCAGCGGTTTCGTCGACTCCCCACGTGGCGCCGTCGAGGAGGCCGATGCCCTGCTCGGGGAGGTGGCCACGCGGCTCGCCGATCTCCTGGCCGAACGCCGTGGCACACTCCGTGCCGCCTGGCATGAGAATGACGCGGTCATCTCGGAGACGGAAGAGCTGCGCCTGGCGATGCGGGGCTACCGCAATGTGCTGGAGCGCCTCATCAGCGTCTGACCGCCCAGTGCCGCCAGACACCGCCAGACATCGCCGGACATCGATAAACGCCGCCAAACGCCATCAAACCGGCGAGACCATCAGGGCCACCCCTTGGTCACTGCCCGGATTCCCTCCGGGTGGTGGCCACCTCTCATTTCTGGGATATCTTCTCGCATATGAGAGATTCGGAGACCGTCGCACCGCTGGAGGCCCGTCTGGCCACCCGCCTCGGCGACTTGCGCTTGGAACGAGGCTGGTCGCTGGACGAGTTGGCGCGCCGGACGGGCATCAGCCGTTCGACGCTGTCCCGTCTCGAACGCGGCGAGATCAGCCCGACCGCCACCCTGCTCAACACGTTGTGCGCGGCCTACGAGCGCACGATGTCGCGACTGCTGGCCGAGGTGGAGGCGGAGCCGCCCCAGGTGGTGCGCGCTGCCGCGCAGCCGGTGTGGCGGGACGAGACCTCGGGGTTCGCCCGCCGCTCGGTGTCCCCGCCGCATGCGGGGCTGCGCGGTGAGGTGGTCGAGGGCACGCTGCGCCCGGGCGCGGACATCGCGTACGACGGACCACCGGTCCCGGGCGTCGAGCAGCACATCTGGGTTCTGGAGGGCGCGGTGGACATCACGGCCAACGGCCAGGCGTACGAGCTGGGGGCGGGGGACTGTCTGCGGTTCCGGCTGTGGGGAAGCTCGCGATTCCGCTGCGTGGGCCCCGATCCGGTGCGCTACGCGCTGATGGTCGTCCTGCCGTAACGGCACCGCGACACCGCGAGCCCCCAACCCATCCCGCAGGGAGTTGAAGCACCCCGTGCCCGCACCGCACCGCATCGACCGCCTGACCGCCGCCGACTTTCCCGACACCGTCAAGGGCCTGGCCGAGCTTCTGGTCGACGCCGTCGACGACGGGGCCTCCATGGGTTTCCTGGCCCCCTTCGACCACGAGACCGCCGCGAGCTGGTGGCAGACGCAGACCTCGGCGGTGGCCGACGGCAGCCTGGCCGTCTGGGTCTGCCATGACACCGGCGGTATCACCGGCACCGTCGGCCTGGCCTTCTCCCGGAAGCCCAACGGCCGTCACCGGGCCGAGATCCTCAAACTGATCGTCCATCGCGAGGCCCGGGGCCAGGGCATCGCCCGTGCCCTCCTGGCCACCGCCGAGGCCGCCGCCACCGCCGCCGGGGTCACCCTCCTGCTCCTGGACACCCGCACCGGCAGCCCCGCCGAGCGGGTCTACGGCGCCGAGGGCTGGACCCGCTACGGCATCGTCCCGGCCTACGCCGCCGACCCGGACGGCTCCCTGGAGGACTGCAGCTTCTTCTACAAACACCTCACGACGCCGACGGGGTCGTAAATCGGTCGTACGGGGGACGGGGCACGGCCTACCGTGGCGCGGTTGTGATCAGGCAGGTTCAGGCAGGGCCAGGCAGGTTCGGACAGGGCCAGGCAAGTTCGGTCAGGGCCGGCCGGGTTCGGACAGGGCCGGCCAGGGGCCGTGAAGGGGCGGGGCACGATGGACCGGTACAGCGGGTGGGCCGATGAGGGGTTCGGCGGCGTCGCCGAGGTGTTCGCGCGGAACTTCGAGGAGTTTCCCGAACTCGGGGCGGCGGTCACCGTCTTCGCCGGTGGACGCGAGGTCGTGGAGCTGTGGGGCGGCGTCGCGGACCAGGGGAGCGGGCGGGCGTGGGAGCGGGACACCGTCGTGCCGGTGTTCTCGTGCGCCAAGGGCATCGTGAGCGTCTGCGCCCATCTCCTCGCCCAGGAGGGGCGGCTGGATCTCGACGCCCCGGTGAGCCGGTACTGGCCGGAGTTCGACCGGTACGGCAAGGAGGCCATCACCTGCCGGATGGTCCTCGGGCACCGGGCGGGGGTCCCCGTGCTCGACCGGGTGCTGACGTTCGAGGAGATCGCCGACTGGGCGCCGGTGATCCGCGCCATCGAGGGGCAGACGCCGCTGTGGGAGCCGGACACGTCGTACGAGTACCACGGCCATGTCTTCGGCTTCCTCATCGGTGAGGTCATCCGGCGGATCACCGGACACACTCCCGGCGCGTACTTCCGTCAGGCCGTGGCGGATCCGCTGGGGCTGCGGGCCTGGATCGGGCTGCCGACGGCGGAGAGGGACGGACGGGCCCGGCTGGTCGAGGCCGAGGGGCGGCCCGGGATGCCGGGGCCCGAGCATCTGCTGACCCGCATCGTGACCATGAACGGCGCGCTGGCCTTCCCCGGCCTGGAGGAGCCGCACGGCTGGAACGACCCGACGCTGCTCGGCATGGAGCTGCCCGGCGCGGGCGCCACCGCGTCGGCGACCGGGCTCGCCGGGCTGTACGCGGCGGCCGTGACCGGTATCGAGGGCCATCGGCGGCTGCTCAGCCCCGAGACCGTGACGGACGCGGTCCGCGAGATCTCGTCCGGCAAGGGATGGCTGGGCTTCGACATGGGAGCGCGCTGGGGCTCGGGCTTTCTGCTCGACTCGCCGTCCTTCCGGCCGATGCTGGGGGAGCGCAGCTTCGGCAACGACGGGGCGGGTGGCCAATTCGCCTTCGGCGACGACGAGTTCGGTGTGGGCTTCGCCTATGTGGCCAACCGCATGATCGGCCACGGCGACGCCCGCGCCACCCGCCTCGTCGCCGCCCTGCGGGAGTCGTTGGGCGGCTGATCGGCCCCACCCCGCCCTTTCCCGAAAACGGGAGCTCCGCCCTGGGTCCGGGTGGGGTTCGCCCCGGATCCAAGGTGGGGTCCCCCGGTGGGGTTCTGCCCCGGATCCGGGTGGGGTTCCGCCTCGGATCCTGGTGGGGTTCCGCCCCGGACTGGGCGGGTGGGGTTCCGCCCTGGATCCCGGTCGGGGTTCCGCCTCGGATCCTGGTGGGGTTCCGCCCCGGACTGGGCGGGTGGGGTTCCGCCCTGGATCCCGGTCGGGGTCCGCCCCGGACCTCGGTGGGGTTCCGCCCCGGACCCCGCTCCTCAATCGCCGGAGGGACTGGGGCGGGGGGTCCACAGCTCGGTGCTGTACGCCGCCACCAGCGCGCCGATACGGGCCAGCGCCTCGTCGGACGGTAGCGGGTCCAGCCTGCGGCCGTCCCGCAGCCGCAGGGCCACCCGGCCGTCGTCGGCCTCCCTGGCGCCCACGACGGCCTGGTAGGGCACAAGGCGGGCCTCCCGGATCCGGGCGCCCAGGCTGCCGCGCTCAGGTCCGGCGAGCTCCGCGCGCAGCCCGAGGTCCACGCACCGCCGGACGAGTGCCTCGGCGTGCGGCAGTTCGGCCTCGGAGATCGGCAGCACCACCAGCTGAGTGGGGGCGAGCCAGGCAGGGAAGGCCCCGCCGTGCTCCTCGATGAGATGGGCCACGGCCCGCTCCACGCTGCCGATGATGCTGCGGTGGACCATGACCGGACGGTGCCGTGCGCCGTCCGGCCCGATGTAGTGCAGATCGAACCGCTCGGGCTGGTGGAAGTCGATCTGGACGGTGGACAGGGTGGACTCCCGCCCGGCTCCGTCGGCGACCTGCACATCGATCTTGGGGCCGTAGAACGCCGCCTCGCCCTCCACCGCCTCGTACGCCAGACCGGAGCGGTCCAGGACGTCGGTCAGCAGGGCGGTCGAGCGACGCCACATCTCGGGGGCGGCGACGTACTTGCCGCCGGGGCCCGGGAGGGAGAGCCGATAGCGGGCCGGGGTGATGCCGAGCGCCTCGTACGCCCGGCGGATCATCTCCAGGGCGGCCGCCGCCTCGTCGGCGACCTGGTCCAGGGTGCAGAAGATATGGGCGTCGTTGAGCTGGATGGCCCTCACCCGGGTCAGCCCGCCGAGCACCCCCGACAGCTCCGATCGGTACATCCCTCCCAACTCGGCCATCCGAAGCGGCAGTTCGCGGTAGCTGTGGCCGTGGGAGCGGTAGATGACCGCATGGTGGGGGCACAGGCTCGGACGCAGGACGACCTGCTCCGCGCCCAGTTCCATCGGGGGAAACATGTCGTCGCTGTAGTGCGACCAGTGCCCCGACAGTTCGTACAGCTCCCGTTTGCCGAGCACCGGCGAGTACACATGCCGGTAGCCTGCCCGCCGCTCGGCGTCGCGGATGTACTCCTCCAGGGTGTGCCGTACGGTCGCGCCGTCGGGCAGCCAGTACGGCAGCCCCGCGCCGATCAGCGGGTCGGTGTCGAACAGGCCCAGCTCACGGCCCAGCTTGCGGTGGTCGGACATCGCGGTCTCCTCGTCGGCATGGTGGCTGTCGGGCGAGTGACCGCACGGCGAAGCCCCGGGGCACTCGCCCCGGGGCTTCGGATCAGAACATCGATCAGCGCGCCGGGACACTCTCCGGCGTCGTCGTCTTGGCGACGAGGGCAGCGATGGCAGCGCGCTTCATGCCGATGACCGTAGCAAGGCCCGGCGCGGCCCGCCCGGCAATTTCCGGGGCCGGGCCACGGCCCGCAGCCGCCGCACCGGTTACGCCCCCGGCACCAGCTCCCCCACCGTGTCCCGCCACGCGGCCCGCGTCGCGACCGCCTGCCGCCAGGTGCGGATCGCCTTCGGGGGCATCCCGACGGCCAGCACACCGGCCACCCGGTCCCCGGAGCGGTAGACGGCCAGGAACTTCCGCTCCTCCAGGGCGCCCTCCACGATCGCGACCTCCTCATGGCCGCGCAGATGGCCATGGGCCTGGATCCGGAGGTCGTACTGGTCCGACCAGAAGTACGGCACCGGCGCGAACGGCCGCCGTTCGTCCGGGCGGAGGAGGTTGCGGGCCACGGCCATGCCCTGCTCGGTGGCGTTGGTCCGGTGTTCGATCCGCATCGCCGTGCCGAACAGTGGGTTGTGCCAGCGGGCCACATCCCCCGCGCCGTACACATCCGGCGCGGCGGCGCTGTACTCGTCGCACTCCAGGCCGTCGCCCAGGGTGAGGCCACTGCCCTCCAGCCAGCCGGTGTTGGGCACCGAACCGATCGCGACCAGCACCTCATCGGCCTCGACGAGTGTGCCGTCCGCCAGCCGCACCCCGCCGTCGGCCACCTCGGCCACCATGACGCCGGTGCGCAGATCGACGCCGTGGTCGTGGTGGGCCTGGGCGAGCACCCGGCCGACCCGCTCGCCGACGGCCGGGGCCAGCGGCACCGGCGCCGGTTCCAGCAGTGTCACCTCGGTGCCGAGCCCCCGGGCGACGGCGGCCGCCTCGGCGCCGAGGAATCCGGCGCCGACCACCGTCAGCCGCCGCCCCGGGCCCAGCCGGTCCCGCAGGGCCAGGGCGTCGTCCAGGGTGCGCAGCACATGCGCGCGCCCCCCGCCGTCGCCGTTCCCCTCGCCGTTCCCCTCGCCGTTCCCGTCGCCGGGCAGCCGGCGCGGGCGGACGCCGGTGGCGATGACCAGGCCCTCGTACGGCACCCGCGCCCCGTCGGCCAGCGCGACCGTACGGCCCGCGAGGTCGAGGCCGGTCGCGGCGACCCCGAGGCGCAGATCGAGGCCGAGCGCGTCCAGGTCGGCGGGCGCGCGCAGCGGCACCCGGTCGGGCTCCCATTGCCCGCCGAGGATCTGCTTGGACAACGGTGGCCGGTCGTACGGGTGGTACGGCTCATCGCCGATGAGCGTGATCGTGCCCTCGTACCCCTCCCGGCGCAGCGTCTCCGCCGCCGCCAGACCGGCGGCGGATCCACCGACCACCACCACCTGCTTCAATTCTCGACCACCCGTATCGCCGCCGCCGGGCAGACCACCGCGGACTCACGCACATCGGCGTGGAGTTCGGACGCGGGCTGCTCGTCCAGCAGGATCACGATGCCGTCCTCCTCCCGCTGGTCGAACACATCGGGTGCGATCATCACGCACTGACCCGATGCCACACACTTGGGAACATCGACTTCCACACGCATGGTGACTCCCTTGCCTCCGTTGCTCAAGACGTCCAGGTGACGGGCAGTTCATAGACGCCGTAGACCAAACCGTCGTCCTTGAACGGTAGTTGGTCGACCCCGGTCGCCAGCCGCAGCGTGGGGATACGGCGGTAGAGCGTGCCGTAGACCACCTGCAGCTCCACCCGGGCCAGCGGCTGGCCCAGGCACTGGTGGACGCCGAAGCCGAACGCCATGTGGCGGCGGGCGTCGCGGCCGATGTCCAGCCGCTCGGGCTCGGGGAAGACCTCCGCGTCCCAGTTGCCGGTGCCGGTGTAGATGATGATCCCGTCCCCGGCGCGGATGGTCTCGCCGCCGATCTCGATGTCCTCCCGCGCGACCCGGCGCCGGCCGGTGTGCACGATGGTCAGATAGCGCAGCAGTTCCTCGACGGCCTTGGCGACCGCCTTCGGGTCGTCGGTCTCCCGCAGGACGGCGAGCTGGTCGGGGTTCTCCAGCAGGGCGACGGTGCCGAGGGCGATCATGTTGGCGGTGGTCTCATGGCCGGCGATCAGCAGCAGCACGCCCATATTGGCGGCCTCGCGCTGGGTCAGCTCTCCGGCCGTGACCCGGGCGGCCAGCTCGGAGAGCATGTCGTCGGCGGGGTTGGCGAGTTTGGCGCTGACCAGCTCGTCCAGATAGTCGGTCAGCGCCTCGTTGGCGCCGACCACCTCTTCGGTCGTGGAGTTACGGTTGATCAGGAGCGAGCTGTTGCGCTGGAAGAAGTCGTGGTCCTCGTACGGCACTCCGAGCAGCCGGCAGATCACCAGCGACGGCAGCGGCAGCGCCAACGCGCGCACCAGGTCGACCGGGGTCGGCCCGGCCAGCATGGAGTCGATCAGATCGTCGGTGATCTTCTGGATGTCGGGCCGCATCGCCTCGACCCGCTTGATGGCGAACGGCGCGGTGACCATCCGGCGGATCCGGGCGTGCTCGGGGTCGTCCATGGTGATGAAGGAGCGCCGCCGCCTGGCATTCTCGCGGAAGCCGGCGCTCGCATGCGGAAAGCCGGGCCGGGTGGCCTCGGAGCTGACCCGCGGGTCGCCGAGCAGGGCGCGCTGGTCGGCGTACCGGGTCACCAGCCAGGGGGCGCTGCCGTCCCACAGCCGTACCCGTGTGACCGGCCGTTCGGTGTGCAGCGCCCGTGTGGTCGGGGGCGGGGCGAAGGGGCAGCCGTTCGCCCGCGGCATCGGGAACTCCGGAAGCGGCTCTTCCGCCTCGGCCGTGGTCTCTGCCAGCGTTTCGGTCATGTCTCTCCTCGGGTGGGGGATTCCGATGGGAGCGGAGCGTGCGCCTGCGCGTCAGGGGGGACGTGAACCTTTCGCGTTACGGGGACGATGACCAGCGAACCCGCTCGACCTGACGCCCTCCGGTCAGTTACCTGACGAAACGCTGACTGTGGGGAAGGTCACGGTGACCGTGGTGCCGCGGTCCGGTGCGCTGTGCACGCTCACCTCGCCGCCGTGCCGCTCGACCACCCGCCGCACGATGGAGAGACCGAGGCCGCCGCCCGGCTCGATCCGGCGGTCCTCGGAGCGGGGGGAGGTGAGCCGGGCGATGTCGTGCGGGCTCATGCCCGGCCCCTGGTCGCTGACCGACAGCTCGACCTGCGGCCGCCCACCGGACCCGGCCACCGGGCCGCGCACCGCCACGGTCACCGGGGATCCGGCGGGGGTGTGCCGCAGCGCGTTGTCCAGCAGATTGCGGATGGCATGCCGCACCATGCGGTTGTCGGCGACGAGGGTCGGCCGGCCGGAGTTCTCCCGGGCGATGGGGCGTTCGGGGTCGAGCAGCCCCAGATCCGCCACCGCCTCGTCGGCCACGTCCCGCAGATCCACCGGCTCCGCGTCCAGCGGCCGTACCCAGGAGGTGTCCGCGCGCGGAAACACCTGCTGGACCGCCTGGTGCATATGGTCGGCCTCGTCCTGGATCCGGCGCAGGGCGCGCACCATCAGCTCGGGGTCGTCGCTGAGCCCCTGCAGCGGAAGCTCGGCCCAGCCGCGGATGGTGGTCAGGGAGGTGCGCAGCTCGTGCAGCAGGACCTCCAGCCGCTGCTGGCGCTCGTACGCGTCCTCGCCATGGTGCCGGCCGTCGCCGCCGTCCTCATCCATACGGGTGCTCGCTCATGCTCATGGGGAGGCGAGCCGGCCGAGCCAGTAGCCGAAGCCACGGCGGGTGTGGATCAGGGCGGGCTCGGTCTCGTCGACCTTGTGGCGGAGCCGGGAGACCAGCTTCTCGATGGCGTTGTCCCCGTACCGCCGGTGGTCCGCCACCCACAGATGCTCGCCGATCTGCTCCTTGGACAGCACCTGCCCCGCGTTGACCAGCAGATAGCGCAGCAAACGGAATTCGGCCGGGGTCAGCTCCAGCGCCCGCCGACCGCGCCGGGCCTGACGGGTCGTCTCGTCCAGCAGCAGATCCGCGTAGCGTGGCGAGGGCTCCTCCCGCCGCCGGTTGCGGGTGCGCAGCAGGGCCTGCACCCGGGCCAGCACCTCGGCGATCCGGAATGGCTTGGTCACGTAGTCGTTCCCGCCGATACCGAGGCCGGTGACCAGCGAGTCCAGCGAGTCGCGGGCGGTGAGGAAGAGCACCGGCGGATGGTTCTCGTCGGCCGCGACCAGGCGGCGGCACACCGTGAAGCCGTCCAGATCGGGCAGCATCACATCGAGGATCACCAGGTCGGGCCGCTCCCGCCCGACCCGATCGAGCGCCTCTCCGCCGGTGGCCGCGGTGCCGACCCGGTAACCGGCCAGCTCGAGCGTGGTCGAGAGCAGTTCGGCGATTCTCGACTCATCGTCGACGACCAGGATGTGCTGCCCGTTGCCACGGGCGGGCGCTGGTTTCTCGCTGACACTCCCGTACACGCCATGACACTACGTGAACCGACCGTTCCGGGGCACGGGGGCCCTGACCGCGACCGATGGGATCCGGACAGGGGGACGGGGCGGGCAGGGGGGCGGCTCATACGGGCCGTGGGGGCGCCTGCCCCCACGGCCCGCGCGGTCTTCCGGTTTCCGCGCCCTTCGGTTTCCTCACCCTCCGGCTTTGGGCGATCCGAAAGTCAGTGCGGACGCCTCGCCGGAATCCGCGTAACAGTGGAACCGGTCGGTCCAGGACTGTTTCTGAAGGGTCTGGACCAATGCACGGGGCACTGCCATATGCACATCGCGGCCACCGGGCTCGTCCGCCGGAGTCGGCGCGATGAGTACGGTCCAGGGAGTGGGAAGCGCCGGGACGTCGTACCAGAAGGGCGTGCCCGCTCCGAAGTCGAGGCGGTAGAAGGGGAGCTTCGACCAATTGTTGATCACGATGGTGTTCTCGAACTTGTCGAGCGTCATGGTGGGCAGGACGCGCTTGAGGCGTCCCGCCTCGTATTCGGCACAGAGGATCGCCGTTTCCTGGCGGATTTTCTCCTCCGTGTTCTCGGCATAGCCCGCGCGGACCGCCATGGCGACCTCGCCGAGAGGGCGGGAGCGCAGTTCGGCCGCGGGCATCTCGGGCCGGGTGTTGGTGACGGTGTTGCCCCAGTAGCCGTCCGGTACGGCCCCGCCGCCGAAAGCACGGAAGTCGGCGAGGAGGCCCAGCTTTTCCATGCTCGTGCCGGGGCGGTCTCGCAATGCGCCGAGGACTTTCCAGAGATGGGCGGTCAGCGCGTCATTGGTCGACACCCATCGCTCCGTGCCCGCGAGGTCGGCCATCGCGGCGTCCTTCATGGTGGCCAGTTCGGCGGCGGTGAAGCGGGTGGTCACCATCGTCGTCACCTTGGCGATGCTGCTCAGCAGGATACGGGCCACATAGGCGGACTTCCGGCCGCGCCTGGTGACCGTGAAGTGGTCGTTGTCCGGCCGGGCGTCACCCGCGACCGGCGCCGCGAGGGCGTCGATGATGCCGCGGTCGTGGCCGGGTGCGGGGTACCCGAGCCCTCGATGCTCCTTCGACCAGCTCTCCATGAACCGCATATAGGCGGATCCATCGGCCACGGCGTGGTTCATGCTGACACCCAGAACCGAGCCGCCGCCCTTCATATGGGTGAGCTTCACCGTGAAAAGCGGTGTGTCGCCGTCGACCACCTGGAGCGGGTTGACCTGACTCAGATAGCGATTGATGCCCTTTTTCGCCGTGTGATGAGGCCCGTGATCCGGCATGGGCTCGGATGCGTGTGTCTCGATGAAGCGCACACCGGCGTCGTCGCAGAGCACGCTGAGGCGGCCGTCGGGATCCTTCTTCATACGGCCTGAAACCATCGGGAAGTTGAGCAGTGTTCTGCTGAGGGAGGCGCGCAGCGCATCGCCGTCGAGCGTTTCGCGATAGAAAAAAGTACGTGGGGTGTAGACCATCCCGATGAGCATGTCGTAGACGCTTAAACGTATGCGGTCACCGCTCGCCTCTCCGGCGCGCACGGTGGTCGATCGTTTGGTTTCGCTCTCGGTGGCAGTGGGGGATGCCATCATTTGCGCACGTTCTTTCGTTCCGTCCGGAAGTGTTTCTGGGTCGGTGGATTGACCCTACCCCCGGGGCGAACGCTGCCTCATTGACGAGAACTTGTTTCAGGCAATTTTGAAAAACGGGCGGGCGGGTCGGCTCGCGGAGGTGCCCGCCGACCCCCGAGGGGCCCTGCGGCCGGCTGGGGTCTCGCTGCCCGCCGAGGTGACGAGACCCGACTGCGGGGCTACGGCGCTGCTACGTCACCCACTCGCATCCCTCCGTTAGCATGGCGGAACTCACGACGAGAGCCCCCATCGTCCGCCCATCGCCAGAAAACGGCGCTATCCGGTACGAAGGGCGACCAATGCCCAACATCTAGCAAATCGGCCAAAGCATTGATATCTATAGCATCGCGGGTGATTTCCCGAATAAGCCGCATGGCTGCGTTCACCACGTGGCGTCGACCACGGGCGATGCTGTACGCCGTGGCGGGTGTGGTGGCCCTCGGATTCTTCGTCGCGCTGGAGATCACCGCGCGCCGCTACGGCCTGCCGGGGCCGGTCACCAATCAGGTGCAAGAGGTGGTATTGCCACCCAAGTCGGGCTTCCTGCTGTACGCCGGGATGGCCTTGATGATGGTGGTGCTCACCTGGCGGCAACGGTTCATCGCGGTCGGCGCCGCGATCGGCATCGACGTCGTCTTCCTGCTGGTGCGGTGGGCGGTCGGCGCGAAGCTGACCGAGGGCCACCCCTTCGGCAACGGCGCGTTGTGGGTGATGTTGGGCTGTGTGGTCATCGCCCTCACCCGCCGCACCGGCCGGGAACGCGCCCTGCTGCTCAAGGGTGCCGGGCTGGGCCTGGTGCTGGTGGCCGGCCGTAAGACGGGCGATACCTGGCTGCTCATCACGGCGAAGTCCCGCCCGGCGGTGCTCGACCGGTACCTGGCGACCGCCGATCACGCGCTGGGCAACCCGTCGTGGCTGGCAGGCCGGATTGTCGAGGCCATGGGACCGATCGGCGCCCATGTTCTCGACTACGTCTACATTCAGCTTCCGGTGGCCGCGGTCATCGTCACGATCTATCAGCTGCGTAACGTGGCGGTCGAGCGCCGCTTCCCGCGCCACCATCTGGTGCGCACCTTTCTGGCCATCGGCCTCCTCGGACCGGCCATCTACATGGTCTTCCCGGTGGTCGGACCGATCTTCGCCTACGGCTCCGGCGCCTTCGGCACCGGCGGCGAGCACTGGGCGCTGGCCAACCTGTGGCCGCATACGCCGCCGCCCATCAGCGCCCCGCACTCGATGCCGTTCGACGAGATCACGCCACGCAACTGCATGCCCAGCCTGCACACGGCGTGGGCCACCGCGATCTTCATCCATTCCCGCCAGGGCCCACGTCTGCTGCGCTACGCCGGCACGTTCTGGCTGATCGCGACGCTCGGCGCGACGCTGGGATTCGGCTACCACTATGGCGTGGATCTCATCGCGGGCGTGGTGTTCGCGCTCACGATCGAGGCGGCGCTGCGCTCGCTCGCACGTGGCTGGGACCGGTCGGCGACCCAACTGGTCGCCCACGGCGTGGCGGTCTTCGCCGCCCTCCTGGTGGCCTATCGCTATCTGCCGGTGGAGATGGCCAGACATCCGTGGCTGTTCGGGCCCCTTCTCCTGCTGGCGATGGGCTCGGTGATCCACGGCTACGTACGGACTACCAGGCTGTGGGAGCCGAAGGCCGCACCGGCGCTGCGACCGGAGCCACAGCCCGAGCTGGTGTGACTGGGCTGGCGAGGGGTGGCCGATCAGCGGGCCGCGCAGGGGTAACGATCACTCCGCTGATCCGGGTTTTTTGCGCTGGTTGGCATGGAAGCGCGCTTTCTTCTGGCGATTTCCGCACGTGTTCATGTCACACCATTTGCGGCTGCGGCTTTGGCTGGTGTCGAAGAAGGCGGCTTGGCAGGTTGGTGATGCGCACAAGGCCAATTTCCCGTCTCGTTCGCCCGCGATGATGCTGATCGCGTCGGCGGCGATCACGCCGAGGGCATCTTCCACGCAGGAAGCCGAGCTGAGCCGCCATCGCCGCTTGCCCTCGGGCGTCAGGATCGCCGCGGCCCGACCCTGAGCGCTGCGGTCATTGATGACGCGGACAGCGGACGCGGGGAGAGCGTCCTGGTTCGCGGCCGCTGTCGCGGCGGCGTGAATCGACTCCCTCAGTTCCCGGGCGAGGTCGAGCTGGGCGACGGTGCAGGAGTCCACGGCGAGGCCATTCACCGCCAGCCAGTCGACGAGTCGCTGCGGCGTGGGAATGCGCTCCACGGCGTCGCCATGACGCTCCGAGAGAGTCCCCGTGAAGCTGGTCGCCAGCACGCTGCCGAGGCGGAAGTCAGGGAACCGAGCACGCATGGAACCACCTTAGGGGGTTGCGGCGTGGTTCGGCGGACTGCTAGAACCGCCTTAGCCGGTTCCGCGATGGCCAGGAGGTCTCATGCCCCGTCCAGCCAGCGACGTGCACGCATGTGAAGCCCACGCAACGGACGCTGACCTCGACGATCTGCGTGCGCGACTCGCCGCGGCGCGGCTACCGGAGGCCGAGACGGTCTCTCGCGCCGCGCCCGACCCTCGCCGATGGGAACAGGGCGTTCCGCTCGCCGACCTCGTCGATGTCGTGGAGTACTGGCGCACCGGCTACAACTGGCGGTCGTTCGAAGAGCGCCTCAACCGGATCGGCCAGTTCCGCACGACCATTGATGATCTGGGAATCCACTTCCTGCACCGCCGCTCCCCGCGCGCGGATGCCACTCCTCTGATCATGACGCACGGCTGGCCAGGCAGCATCGCGGAGTTCATCGATGTAGTGGACGAGCTGGCAGATCCGAAAGACGCGGACGCGCCGGCGTTCCACGTCGTGGTCCCGTCGTTGCCGGGTTTTGGTTACAGCGACAAGCCCGCCACCACCGGGTGGGGACTCGAAAAGATCGCGGCCGCATGGGTGGAACTGATGGGAAGGCTCGGCTACAGCACGTTCGCAGCCCACGGCGGCGACTGGGGAGGTCCGATCACCACGGTCCTCGGCGGCAGGTTCCCGGAGCACGTTCTCGGCATCCACACAACGACCGCGCAGGCACCGCCCGGGTTGACCACGGACGGGCTGACGGCGGCCGAGCGCAAGTGGACCGAGGAAACGCGCGATTTCTGGGATGGCCCCGCCGCGGCGTTCGCGAAGCAGCAGGCGACCCGACCGCAGACCATCGGTTACTCGCTCGTGGACTCACCGGTCGGGCTTCTCGCCTGGATCCTTGACAAGTTCGCCGCGTGGACGGATACCGAAGACAGCCCGTTCGAGACGATTTCCATGGACAGGTTTCTTGACAACGTCACCCTGTATTGGCTGACGCGGACCGGCGCATCGTCGGCCCGCATTTACTACGAGAGCCACCTCTCGCTCGACCCCGAACTTCGCGTCGACGTCCCGTCGGCAATCATTGTGTATCCCCACGACATCGAGAAGTGCCCGCGCCCCTGGGCACAGGAGCGGTACCGGCAGATCGTCCGATGGAGGGCGGCCGAAATCGGGGGACATTTCCCGTCGCTGGAGGTTCCCGAGTATTTCGTCAAAGATCTACAAGAGGGCCTCGCGGCAGTGCTGGCCGCCAATCGGTGAACGCGACTGGGTGTCGGCACTAAAGAGTGAAGGGATCCTCGTTGAGCTTTTCTCCCAGGTGCTCGAGAGTGTCCGTAAGGCTCGGCGGTGCGCCGTCCAGCCTTTCGCGCTGTTTGGCGACCTGACCGATGAGGCGAAGGGTCCGCCCCGAGGAGATTCCGGGTGCGGCGGTGACCAGGGATCTGGCGACGTCTTCCGCGTCGCGCCAGGCATTGACGTCCAGCAGGCATTGTGCGAGTCGTGCGACTCGCTCGCTTGAGTAGCCAGTCGTGACGTCGCGCCCTGGTTGTACGGATTGCAGCAGTAGCTCGATTGCCTTCTGCGCGTCCCCCGCCATCTGAAGTGCGTGACCCCACTGGCGGTCAATTTCCCCGCTGGTCACCCACCATGTCCAGTCCGGTTCCCCGACATCGTTACCGTCCTCGATGAGCGACCGGGCGCGTTGAAGCGACTCGATGGCATCCGACGTACGTCCCGTGCCGACCAATCCCTTGGCTTCACGGATGCGGAACATCGCCTCGACGCGCGGGGACAGCCGTTTACCGTTGAGCACCGACCGGGCGATGGACAGCGCCTCCTGGTTCCGTCCGCGCCATTCACTGTGCATCGCCATATTCTGCAGCGTCAGCAATGCGATGGAGCGGTCCCCCGAGAGATTCGCGAGGAACAGTGCCTCATGGTTGAAGCGCTGGGCGGCGTCGTCTCTTTCCGCGTCCCAGAGAGCCCAGCCGGCGACCTCGGCGAGTTCTGCGGCGGCCGACTGGATGTCGCGCTCGTACCGGGGGTCGTAGTCTCCGACCCCGAGCCGCCGATGCACGACCTTGAACGCGCGGCCTGCGGGCTCGGCGATGGATACCCCGCTGAGTTCGTTGTCCAGGACGACCAGGCGACGGGACGTCTCCCGGATGGCCTGTACGAAGTCGGCTCCGCGTGCCTCGTTGAGTGTGAGTATCCGATCAGTGATGGCCGGAGCAGCTTCCGGTGAAGCTGTCGGCGGTGCTACTCGTACCGCGATGTCGGCGAGTTCCCCATTCGTCTTGAACAGGTTGTCCAGCGCGGTGACGAGTTGCGTCGACGGCTGCTGTTTCCCGGTGAGGACGCGGGACAGGTAGGCATGGTCGTAGTTCAGATGGCGGGCGACCGCCCGAACACTCATGCCCCGGTCACGGAGCAGGTCGCGGACTCTTTGGCTGAACTCCCCGCAGTTCATGGTGACCAGAGTACGGCTGTCACCGCGTAGTCACCAAGCGGTCACCAACCGCGACCGCACGTTCGCGGTTGTCTTGGGCGTACGCAAGGACCCCCGCGACCGTGCGACCGGCCCGGGGGCATGGCCATCGCCAACGGGAGCGACAACGTGTCGGACACTAGCCCAGCCACCCCACCCGCGAACACGCCCAACGACGCCTGCGATGTGTGCGGGGCGCTGTTACGACAGCAGGCCGAAGCACGGCGCAACGGGGATCA
Organism: Streptomyces sp. AgN23; assembly: GCF_001598115.1. Classification (NCBI taxonomy): domain Bacteria; kingdom Bacillati; phylum Actinomycetota; class Actinomycetes; order Kitasatosporales; family Streptomycetaceae; genus Streptomyces; species Streptomyces sp. AgN23. Next base: position 3,553,162 of record NZ_CP007153.1, on the reverse strand, counting down.
GAAGTGGGCGACCGCCAGTCTCATCGAACTCCAGCGGCACCACGACGGCCTGCCGCACGGCGAGGCAGCCCGGTGAAGGACCGCACGATGATGACGCTGCGCGTGTCGCGGGACAGCGGGAAGACCTACGGGCCGACCCGCGTGGTCAAGTCCACCGATCCCCTGATGCCGGTGGAGACGTCGGTGTGGCCGCCGTGCGAGTGCGCCCGATGCGTATCGGCCCAAGTGGCTGGCCGACGGCCACGGTGAAGCCGCGTCAGGACTTCTCTTCCGGATCGCGCTCACGGGCGTGCGATAGGTTGCCCGCCATGACTGGACTCGGACCCGTCGCCTGGCCACCTGCCCCGATAGGGACCGAACGGCTCCTGCTACGGGAGTCCGAGGCGCGGGACCGGGCGGCGTTCATCGAGCTGTTCGCATCGCCGGAGGTGCGTACCTATCTGGGTGGCCCTCAATCGCGTGAGGAGCTCGAAGCCGCGATGCCTGAGGTGCCCGGTCGGCGGCCTGGCCTGTTCGTGGTGGATCTCGACGGGGCGATGATCGGCATGATCACGCTCGATCGGCGCGGTGCGGAGCGTCCGGGGCACATCCGTCCGGATGCCGAGGAGGCCGAACTCGGTTATGTGTTCCTGCCGGAGGCGTGGGGGTGCGGGTACGCCGCCGAGGGGTGCGCGGCGGCGCTCGGCTGGTTCGTCGGCGCGCTTCCCGGCGAGCCGGTGGTGCTCTGCACCCAGACCGCCAACGACCGCTCGTTGCGCCTCGCGGCGAAGCTGGGGTTCACCGAGGTGGAGCGGTTCGAGGAGTACGGCGCCGAGCAGTGGTTCGGCGTGTGGTCCGCGGTCACGCCGTCCGGCCCGGCCGGGTCGTTTCGTCAGGGGCGCGCGGCGGGGTCAGCGGCCCTCAGGGCCTGGGGGGAAGGTATCGGTTGACCAGTTCCGCCGCCGTCTGCGCGTCATCGATCGTGATGACGAAGCGGGTTCCGCGGGTGAGTTCAAGCCAGAGCGCGTCGCCCTTCCGGAGCGAGACCGCCCACAGGCCCGGCTTCCACCGGTAGCCCCAGCCGCCGATCTCCATGGGGCGGGTCCAGCGCGCCGTGGCACGCTCGATCCGGTCCATCGTGATGTTCCGCCGCAGGAAGGGGGCGAGCACGGAGGCCACCGTGACGCCGCGCGGGGAGACGGTGACCTTGATGGCCCCCGTGACGAGGAACGCGGCCGCCGCGATCAGCAGGGCCAGGCTGACGGCCCGGTATGCCGCGTCGACGACGGCTAAGACGATCAGTCCTCCAGCCATGATCGCGCCGACGGCGAGCATCCAGCGGCTGGACTGAGACCGGTTCCAGATCTCTCGCGTGCTGTCGTCGGCATGCGGATTCATCGACGCCTCCGTGTGAGTGTGCGACCCACCGCAACGATCGCAGCGTCGATGGCCGAGGCCAAGATGATGGCGAACCGGTGGATCGAGCCAGACGAACCATCGTCAGCCCTCCGGCCTCGGCCAGGGGGCTGACGATGTTCGTCAGGGCCCGGTTCAGCCTTGTTTGGGCGCGGCCTGCTGGACGACCTCGAAGGACCACAGCGTGGAGCCGGATGCGGCGGGCTTCTGCCGCGGGGCGTCCTCGCCGCCGCGCTGGTGGGCCGCCTTCATGGGGCCCTCCATCCACGCCTGGAAGTCCTCCTCGCTGCGCCAGCGCGTATAGACGAGGTAGGTGTCAGTCCCTTCGACGGGACGCAGGAGCTCAAACCACTCGAAGCCGTCGGAGTTCTCGACCGTCCCGGCCCGTGCGGCGAAGCGCTTTTCCAGCACCTCGCGCTGTTCCTCCGGGACCGTCAGCACATTGATCTTGACTACGCTCATGGCCCCCATCTTGCCGTAGCCGAGACCACGCTTCCGCGGCGGCTCACCCTCAGCCGTGCAGCTTCAGGCCCTTGCATGGACGGCAGTCTCGCCACGATCCCGCCCGCGGTCTTGGACGCTGGTGCGCCAACCGCGACGGCACAATGGGGGCGTGGGTGTGGCAGGAGAAGGGGAGCGGGGGCCTGAGGACTGGGCCCGGTATTGGCGCGATCCCGACCGGGCCGTGGAGGCCATGCACGCCCACTTCTTCAGCCATCGCTTCCATCCCCACAGCCATGACGCCTACTCCTTCGCCGTCACCGAGATCGGCGCCCAGCGCTTCCGGTGCCGGGGCGCGCTGCGGACCAGCGGGGCGGGGATGGTGATGGTCTTCAACCCCGACGATCCGCATGACGGCGAGGCGGCCGCCGAGCTCGGATACAAGTACCGCATCGTCCATATGGGTCCCGATGTGATGCGGGATGTCCTCGCCGATGTGGCCGCCGGCGCGGCCGACCGGGCGGCGCTGCCGCTGTTCGACCGGCCGGTGGTCTCCGATCCCGTGCTGGTCCCCGCCCTGCTGCGGCTGCACACCGCCCTGGTCGGCGGTGCCGGTCCGCTGGTGCGGGACGAGCGGCTGACGGCGGCCGTCGGGGCGTTGGTGCGGCGCGGGGCCACCGGGCCGCTGCGCGCCCGGGAGCTGCCGGGCGGGAGCGGTGAGCAGGCGCGGGCCGCGCGGCGGGCCCGGGCGCTGCTGGAGGAGGCGTACCTGGAGGAGATCCCGGCGGCGCGGCTCGCCGAGGCCGCCGGGTGCAGCCGGTTCGCGCTCTACCGCGCGTTCCGCGCCGCGTACGGGATGGCGCCGAGCGACTTCCAGCGGCAGCTTCGGCTGCGACGGGCGCGCGGGCTGCTGGTGGCGGGCCGTAGCGCGGCCGAGGCCGCGGCCCAGGCGGGGTTCGCCGACCAGAGCCATTTCCACCGGTGGTTCGTGCGGTGCTTCGGAGTGACGCCGGGAACATTTCAGCGCGCGGCGGGGCCCGATTCGCCGCGCACCCCGCAGCCCTGGTGAAATTGGGCCGGACCGTACGGACTCACGCGGAGCGAAAGCTCCCTGCCAAAGCCTGACATCTTTCGGACAACCTCGGACGACGGTCAGGTGAAGTGGGCGTGTTCGGCGTCTGAGTAGTGGGCTCAGTAGGGTCTCCAAACATCCAGGACAGGTGAAAAGAGCGAGTGGGGGAGCGGCAGGGCGTGGCGAACGTGGAGCGGAGCGGACTGGGGAGAACCCCGGACACGGGGTCGGGCCCCGGTGCCGTCGGGGCGCGGACGTCACGGACCAGAATGGGGCTCGCGGCCCTGTGGCTCCTGGCCGGCCTGCTGGCGGTCCGTCAGGCGGCGGCGGTGCTGCGGCTGCCACCCGACGAGCGGCTGACCGACCTGGAGACCTGGATCGGCGAAGAGGGTGTGCTGCATGTCAGGGGGTCGCTGTACGACGGGGACTCCTTCACCGGCACACCGTTCTCCGGGCTCGTCCTCAAGCCCCTGACCCGGGCCGCCGAGCAGAGCCTCGGGGTCGCCTGGACCTTCGGCACCCTGCTGCTGGTCGTGATCCTCGGGCTGGTCGCGGCCCGTGCGCTGCCCGGCCCGGTCTCCCGCCGCACCTCGCTGATCGCCGCACCGCTGGCCATCAGCCTGCTGGTGCTCTCGCTTCCGGTGCGCAACACCTTCACCCTCGGCCAGACCAGCATCATCCCGGTGCTCCTGGTCGTCCTCACCGTGCTGCCCAGCACCTCCGGACGGCAGGCCGGTGTGCTCATCGGGGTCGCCGCGGCGCTGCAGCCCGCGCTGCTGCTGTTCGCGGTCGTGCTGTGGCTCATCGGCCGGCGCCGGGCCGCGGCGCTGGCGGGCGCCACGTTCGCCGTGTGCACCGCGCTCGCCTGGGCGGCCATGCCGCACGACTCCTGGACGTACTGGGGCCACCACATCGGCGGTGCCGGGCTCGGCGCGCCCGCCGACAGTCTGTCCAACCAGTCGCTGCACGGGCTGCTGCTGCGCATCGGTCTCGAGGGCCCGGTCGAGCTGGCGCTGCTGGCCGTGCTCGCGGTCGCCGTCGCGGTGATCGGCCTGCGGCGCGCGGTGCACTACGCGAAGGACGGGCAGCTACTGCTCGCCGCCGCCATCACCGGCAGCGTAGCGCTCGCGGTCTCGCCCACCTCCTGGCAGCACCAGCAGCTGTGGATCCTGCTGGCCGTGGTCGGCCGAGTGGGGCGGCGCGGCTCCGACCGGCTGGTGTGGCCGGTTCTGGTGGTGCTGGCGATGTCGCTCAGCCGCACCGCGCTGCTGCCCGACATCGAGATCCTCGGCCATATTGGCTACAATGCGCCGCTTCTGGCCGCGCTCGCCGCCGCCTGTGTGGTGCCGTTCCACTCCCGCACCTCGCCGCGCTGGGACGACCCCGAGCCGACGCCGGTCGCCGACCCGGCCAAGAGCCGCTACGCCTGGGTGCCGCTGCTGCGCTTCCTCAAGCGGCCGCTGTCCCGCCCGAACCTGATGCTCGAGCTGATGCTGATCCGCGTCGGCTACTTCGCCTACTCCTGGATCCGGGCCCATGCCCCGGACGAGCGCAGCGTGGCCGAGGGCCACGGAGACCAGGTGCTCACCCTCGAGAGCCGGCTGCATATCGACATCGAGCACTGGTTCAACGCCATCGTGGCGGACACCTCATGGCTCAAGCACTTCATGAACTGGTACTACAGCACCTTCCACTTCCTGATCCCGCTGTCCCTGCTGGCCTGGCTGTATCTGCGCCGCCCGGCGACCTACCGCTGGGCCCGTACCCCGCTGGCCTTCGCCACGATGCTCGCCCTGGTCGGCTTCTGGCTCTACCCGCTGGCCCCGCCGCGGCTGATGGGGCTCGGGTACGTGGACACCGCGCACGGCCCGCAGGATCTGAACAACCCGGACTTCGGCGCGCTCACCAAGCTGTCCAACCAGTACGCGGCCATGCCCTCGCTGCATGTGGGGTGGTCGCTGTGGTGCGGAGTGGTCATCGCGATCGTGGCGCCGTACATGTGGGCGAAGGTGCTCGGCATCCTGTACCCGCTGCTGACGACGGCGGTCATCGTGGGCACCGCCAACCACTATGTGCTGGACGCGGTCGGCGGCGCGGCCATCGTCTCGGCCGGGTTCGGGCTGCAGTACGTGCTGCTCGGTGTGGGCAAGCGCCCGCGCGAGGAGGCGCCACCGCTGTCGGCGGCGATGGGCGCCGCGGTGGCCCGGGCCAGGGGGCTGGTGCGGCAGCGCGGCGGTGGGCACGACGATGCGGAGCCGGTCGACGCCGAGTCCGCCGGGAAGGATCGGTCCGACGCCGCGGACGAGCCCCCGAAAGGGGGACAGGCTCGCGTTGAGCACCATGACCAGCGGGTCTAGCGTGGTGAGAAGGGGGCGCAAAGGCGCACAAGCGCGTTAAGCGGGGGGATCCGGGAATCGAGACGGGGAGCGGGGCCCCGACCGAGGAGGGATCAACGATGTCCCTGGTGAAGGCAGTCACCGCGGCGGTCGCGATGGGCGCTTCGATGGCCATAGCGACCCCCGCGGCCGCCGCGCCGCCGCACCCCTTCGTCTTCGTCCACGACAGGTTCCAGCCGGCGTCGGAGGCGAAGCACGCCGGTGCGGTGACCTACGACAAGTCGCTGGTGCCGACGTCCGCGTCGGTGTTCATCGCGGAGGCGCGGCTGAGCGGCAAGGGCATGGAGAACCACCACGAAGGTGGGGAGGGCCACGGCCAGTACAAGATGCACAAGGGCACGTTCGTGTTCATCAGCGTGCGTGGCCTCGCGGCCGATCACCACTTCGGGATCCACGTCCACACGAAGCCGTGTGGCACCAAGCCCGACTCGTCGGGGCCGCACTACCAGAACAAGCAGGACCCCAAGCAGCCCTCGACCAACTCGAAGTACGCCAACCCGCACAACGAGGTGTGGCTGGACGTCACTACCAAGAGCAATGGCAAGGGCTGGGCCAAGTCCTGGGTGAAGTGGAACTTCCGGCCCGATGAGGCCCGTTCTGTGGTGATCCACCAGCATGCGACGGGCACCACGTCGGGCAAGGCCGGACAGGCCGGCGCCCGGGTGGCGTGTGTGAACGTGCCGTTCAAGTAGCGGCGTTCCGTTCCGGCGTTCCGGTCACGTAGCGGCGTTCGGGGGCGTCTCGGGATTTCGGAGGGCGGTCGGCCTCAGGGCGGCAGCAGCCCACCCTCCACCGAGGCGTTCCTGATCCCCTCGTACAGCGCGCGCAGCGTCTCGCTCACGGCGACCCGTGGCAGATGCAGCCCGTCCAGCGCCTCGGCGTCCACGGGAGCGTGGCTGTCGGTGGCCATATCACCCCAGCCCTGGCCGGTCAGACAGCGCATCAGGGTGGGATTGAGCCGGTCCACCCCGCGCACCAGACACGCTTCGGTCGTACGGCCACCGCGTCCATCTCGACGAGGTCGTGCATCAGGCACAGCTTGAGCATCTTGGTGAGGTCGAGCCGCTGCCCGGCCTCGCGTTCGAACTCGCCGTGCGGGACTCCTGGCGCGCCACGAACAGCTTACGCGTAGGTCACCCTCAGCTCCTTGATCCCGTTCAGCCAGGCCGAGCGCAGCCGCCGGGGCTCGCCCGCGAGCCGGATGTCCGGGAGGGTGTCCGCGATGGCCTGGAAGATCAGCCGGATCTCCAGCTCCGCGAGGCTCTTGCCGAGGCAGAAGTGCGGTCCGCCACCGCCGAAGCCCAGATGGGGGTTGGGGTCGCGGGTGATGTCGAAGTCTTCGGGGCGGTCGAAGACCTCGGGGTCGTTGTTGGCGGAGGAGTAGAAGACACCGACCCGCGCGCCCGCCTCGATGCGCTGTCCGCCCAGTTCGGTGTCCTGGGTGGTGGTGCGCTGGAAGGACATCACGGGGGTGGCCCAGCGCACGATCTCGTCGGCGGCGGTGGCCGGGCGCTCGGCCTTGAACAGCTCCCACTGGTCGGGGTGGGTGAGGAAGGCGTGCATGCCGTGGCTGATGGCGTTGCGGGTGGTCTCATTGCCGGCGACGGCGAGCAGCAGCACGAAGAAGCCGAACTCGTCCGAGCCCAGATTGCCCTCGTCCTCGGCGGCCACCAGCCGGCTGACGATGTCCTTGGCCGGGCACGCCTTGCGGTCGGCGGCGAGGTTCATGGCGTACGAGATCAGCTCCATGGCCGACTCGGCGCCGATCTCCTCGGTGATGGCCAGTTCCGGATCGTCGTACGCGACCATCTTGTTGGACCAGTCGAAGATCTTGGACCGGTCCCGCTGGGGGACGCCGATCAACTCGGCTATCGCCTGCAGCGGCAGTTCGCAGGCGACATCGGTGACGAAGTCCCCGCTGCCGCTCTCCCGGGCCCCTGCCACGATGCGTTCCGCGCGGTCGCGCAGGGCGTCCTCGAGGGCACGGATGGCGCGCGGGGTGAAGCCGCGCTGGACGATCTGGCGGACCCGGGTGTGCTCGGGCGGGTCCATATTGAGCATGATCAGCTTCTGGACGTCGATCTGGTCCCGCTGGATGTGCTCGTTGAAGCGGATGATCGCGGTATTGGCGTGGGAGGAGAAGATCTCCGGCCGGGTGGAGACTTCCTTGACATCGGTGTGACGGGTGACGGCCCAGTAGCCGTCGTCGCCGAACCCGGCGATGCCGTGGGGCTGGGGGATCCAGCACACGGGAGCGGTCTGCCGCAGCCGGGCGAGCTCCGGGAGTGGCACCCGGTGCTGATGGAGGTCGGGGTCGGTGAGGTCAAAGCCTTCGGGGAGCGCTGGACAGGACATGGCCACTCCAGAGATCTTTACGGGAGATCTGACGGCCTATCAGAAGTGTCCGCAACGTAGTAACCGGTTCTACAAGTCGCAAGAGAGAACGCGGCCATTGTTTCGGGGGATTGGTGCCGCTCCTGGTCCGCCCAACCCCTGCACAACCCTTGCGCCGCCGGGCCGGGCCTCAGCAGACTGAGCTGAAGAACTAGAACGCGTACTAGTTCTGGCGCGGGCGCTGCCGGGAGCCCCGCGGATGCGATGAGAGGACGAGACAGCCATGGCCGCGGAACCCGTCATCGTCGAAGCCGTACGCACTCCCATTGGCAAGCGCGGAGGCGCGCTCGCCAACCTCCACCCCGCCTATCTGCTCGGCGAGACCTACCGCGAACTCCTCGCCCGTACCGCTATACAGCCCGACTGCGTCGAGCAGATCGTCGGCGGCACGGTCACCCATGCGGGGGAGCAGTCGATGAACCCCGCGCGCACCGCCTGGCTGACGATGGGCCTGCCGTACGAGACCGCGGCGACGACGGTGGACTGCCAGTGCGGCTCGTCGCAGCAGGCCAACCATATGGTGGCCAACATGATCGCCACCGGTGTCATCGACATCGGCATCGGCTGCGGGGTCGAGGCCATGTCGCGGGTGCCGCTGGGCAGCGGCTCCAAGCACGGGCCGGGCAAACCGTTCCCGGAGGAGTGGAACGTGGATCTGCCCAATCAGTTCCAGGCCGCCGAGCGGATCGCCCGCCACCGCGGCCTGACCCGGGAGAACGTGGACGCCCTCGGGCTGATCTCCCAGGAGCGGGCGGCGCGGGCCTGGGCGGAGGAGCGGTTCAAACGCGAGACCTTCGCGGTGCAGGTGCCGACGACGGAGGAGGAACAGACGGCCGGAGAGGGCATGTGGCGGGCCGTCGACCGGGACGAGGGGCTGCGCGACACCAGCATGGAGGCGCTGAGCGGACTCAAGCCCATCATGCCCGCCGCCGTGCACACCGCGGGCAACTCCTCCCAGATCTCCGACGGCGCGTGCGCGGTGCTGTGGGCCTCCAAGCGGATGGCCCGCGCGCTGAAGCTGCGCCCCCGCGCCCGCATCGTGGCCCAGGCCCTGGTCGGCACCGATCCGCACTTCCATCTGGACGGGCCGATCGACGCGACGAAGGCGGTGCTGGGCAAGGCCGGGATGACGCTGAAGGACATCGATCTGGTCGAGATCAACGAGGCGTTCGCCTCGGTGGTGCTGTCCTGGTCACGGGTCTTCGAGCAGGACCTGGCGAAGGTGAACGTGAACGGCGGCGCGATTGCGCTCGGGCATCCGGTGGGGGCCACGGGGGCGCGCCTGATCACGACGGCGCTGCATGAACTGGAGCGCGCGGACAAGGAATTCGCGCTGATCACGATGTGCGCGGGTGGGGCGTTGGCCACGGGCACGATCATCCAGCGGCTGTAGCGGGCGGTCAGGCTGCGGTCGCGGCCGGGGGCGTTGGCCGTCCGCCCGGCGGGCGGCAGCCTCAGGCCGAGTGGTTCGCGGCAGCGGATGACCGGCTCGGCTGGGGCGGCGATGTCGTCGGCGGATGGTACCTGCGAGGTACCGGATTCGCCTCGGTCCAGGTCGTCGCATGCACCGCCAACCGCATCCGCCCGACAATCCCCTGCCCGATGCGCTGACGGGTTCTGAGCGCCTGGACGGGCACATCATGACCCGCCTCGGCCGCTCACCCGCCGGACGCGGCGGACAGGATCACGTCCACGAGCCTGTCCGCCGCGTCCGGCCGTCCGTGCGCCCGGGCCGCCTCCGCCATCCCCGCCCGCCGCGCCGGGTCGGTCAGGAGCGGCCCGAGGGCGTCTTGCAGCCGGTCCGCGGTGACCTCGCCCTCCAGCGCGACGGCGGCGCCCGCCTCCTCGAGGTGCCGCGCGTTGTGCGCCTGCTCATTCCCCGCCGAGGAGGCCAGAGGCACAAAGATCGCGGGCTTGCCGAGGGCGGTGAGCTCCGCGAGAGTGCCGGCACCGCTACGGGAGACCACGACGTCGGCGAGCGCCAGGACGTCAGGGAGTTCTGGGCCAACGAACCCGGTGAGGAAGTACCTGCCGGTGAGGTGCTGGGGGAGCCCGGCCGCGGTCGTGCGCAGGGCCTCGACGTTCGTCGGCCCGCACTGGTGAATGATGTTGGCCCGTTCAAGGAGCCACGGGAGGGCGTCCCGGATCACATCGTTGATCTGCTGTGCGCCTTGGGCGCCGCCGGTGACGTACAGCGTCGGGAGCCGCCGGTCGAAGCCGGTCAACCCGAGCCCGACGACCGCCTTCTCCGCGTGGCCGGCCAACGCTTCCGGCCGCACTGGGTTCCCGGTGACAACGGCCGCAGACCGTACGGCCTCTGGGAGGAGCGGGAGTGTCGACTCCGACGACACGGCGATTCGCGCCGCCGAACCGGCCAGCTTCCGGTTCGCCAGCCCGAGCCGCACGGTCTGCTCATGCAGCACCAGCGGACGCTTGCACATCCGCGCCGCCAGCCCGGCCGGGACGGCGACGTACCCGCCGGTCGCGAGGACGACGTCCGGCCGGAAATCCGACACGATCTTGCGGGCCTGGGCGACACCGAGCGGTACCCGCGCCATGTCCTTGACATTCGCCGGGCTGATCATCTTGAGCGGGTTCGCGGACCGGCGGATCTTGCCCGTCGCGACCGTCTTGAAGGCGATGCCCTCGGCCGGGGCGACGCGGGCCTCCAGCCCGTCAGGCGTGCCGATCCAGAGGACATCGAGCGCGCGGCGCTCGGCCGCCAGCCGGGCCTGCAACGCCCGAACCGCGGTCAAGGCAGGGTAGGTGTGGCCGCCGGTACCTCCGCCCGTGACGATGAGGCGGAAGGTACTCGACAGACGGGAAGCAGGTTCGTTCACCCCGCGCACCCTACTGGCTCGACCGCAGCCCGAAGGACGATTCCAGCCGCGCCCCGCCATCGGCGAGAGTGTGGCTATGGTCGAGCGCTGATCGACCGGAATCCCGGGCTTGGATTTCGGCGGTATCGATTCCTCGGCGGTGCCCCTTGGGGCGCCGCCGTTTTCGTATGCCTGGAATCGTCAATCCACGGTGACCGCCATCGCCGTAACGGGCGGTGTTTCGCATATGAGTTCATGTAGTACGAGCGCATGAAAATCCTTTAAAGCCAGCTAATCTCTGTGATGTCATCGAATTGGCCGCTTGGGGTGTTTGATGGGGAATTGCGCCTTGTGCGGTCGGAGTCGAAGGGAAGCGACGATATGTCAGCTCGCCGAATGCTCACCGGTACGTTCCTGGGGCTGGGAGCCCTGGCTCTGGCCGCCACGGCGGTCGCCCCGGCGGCCAACGCCGCGCCCGTCCCCGTGACCGCCCTCAACTGTGACGGCGATACCTACAAGTGCACGGCCAACCTGGCGTTCGGTGACGGCAGGTGGGTCGCCCAGTGGAATGTGAACGTATTCCACCAGAGCGCGGCGAGCCATCAGCGGGCCACCCGGTCGGCGGACGCGCTGCGCAGCGCCGCGGCCCCGGTTCCGGTCACGACCCTCACCTGTGACGGGGACACCTACAAGTGCACCGCCGGGCTTCAGTTCGGTGACGGCAGGTGGGTCGCCCAGTGGAACGCCAATGTGTTCCACCAGGCGGTGACCAATGCCGTGCCCGCCGCGTCGGCGAAGACGGTCAAGGCTCCGCGGGAGGCCGCCGCCCCGGTGCCGGTGACCGCCCTGAACTGCGACGGTGACACCTATAAGTGCACGGCCAACCTGGGGTTCGGCGATGGCAGGTGGGTCGCCCAGTGGGACGCCAGCGTCTTCCACCAGAACTGACGCCCCGCCAGCGGGAGTAGTCAAGGGCCCGGTGCGGACAACGCGCCGGGCCCGCCCGGCTACCCGTCCTCGAACGCCACCGGGGCCTCGAACGCCGCCCGGCGCGTGGCCCGGCGCAGCGCTCGCAGCACCGGTCCGCCGAGGGTGAGGGTGAGCACCATCGTGACCACGGCGCGCGGCAGATCCCAGCCCAGCGAGGTGGTCAGGCAGTACGCCACGAAGCGGGCGAGGTTCTCGCCGAGCGGATCGCCGGGGACGTAGGAGATCCCCGAAGCCATGCCCTGCATCAGGGTCCAGCCCTGCAGGTTCATGACCGTCCCGTACGCCACGGACGCCACCGCCCCGTACCCGGCGAGCAGCAGCGACTCCGCCCGGCCGCGCAGCCGGGCGGCGCCCGGCAGCAGCCCCGCGCCCATCGACACCCAGCCCATGGCCAGCATCTGGAACGGCATCCACGGGCCCACCCCGCCCGTGAGCAGCGCGGACGCGAACATCGACACGGCGCCCAGGACGAAGCCGAAACCGGGGCCCAGCACTCGCCCCGAGAGCACCATCAGGAAGAACATCGGCTCGATCCCGGCCGTCCCCGCGCCCAGTGGCCGCAGAGCCGCCCCCGCCGCCGCCAGGACCCCGAGCATCGCGATGGCCTTGGCGTCCAGACCGGTGTCCGCGATGGTCGCCACGACCACGGCCAGCAGGAGCGGAAGCAGCGCGGCGAACAGCCAGGGCGCGTCGGCGGCGTGGGTGGTGATCCCGGAGTCGCCCGGTGCGAACAGCGGCCACCCGAAGGCGACGACACCGATCGCGGAGACGAGGGCGAGCGCCGCCACGGAGCGGGGGCCGAGGCGCACGGCCCGGACGCGGCCGCTGGAGGCCCCGGTCGGCGTCGTGTCGTGCGTCGTGGTTGGTTGTGCGCCGTATGCGGCGGTCGGCCCGGTGTCGTGCGTCTCGGTCGGCTGTGTGCCGTACGCCCTGGCCCGGTGTGGTTCGTCGCTCAGGGGGCGCTGCCCGCTCATGGTGTTCCCTCCAGCGCCTCGCGCACCTGTGGCACCGTCAGCCACGGCAGCGGGGCCAGGACCTTGGCCACCTGCGGGGCGAACGCTGGGGAGGACACCACCACCTCCGCCGTGAGCCCGTCCGCGACCACCTCGCCCTCGGCCAGGATGACGACGCGGTGGGCGAGTTCGGCCGCCAGCTCGACATCGTGGGTGGCCAGCACGATCGCATGGCCGTCCGCCGCCAGCCCCCGCACCATCTCCACCAGCCGGGACTTCGCCGCGTAGTCGAGCCCGCGCGTCGGCTCGTCGAGCAGCAGCAGCGGCGGGCGGGCGGTGAGGATGACGGACAGGGCCAGCGCCAGCCGCTGCCCCTCCGACAGATCGCGGGGGTGGGCGGTGTCCGCCACCTCCGGCAGCAGCCGGCCGACCAGTTCACGGCAGGTGCCGGGCGCCGCGCCCGCGTCCTGGTCGGCCGCCGCGCATTCGGCGGCGACCGTGTCCGCGTAGAGCAGATCGCGCGGTTCCTGCGGTACGAGGCCGACCTGGCGCAGCAGTTCGGCGGGGCGGGTGCGGTGCGGTACGACCCGGCCCGGGCCGACCCGCACCGACCCCGAGGCCGGTTCATGCAGCCCGACCAGACTGGCCAGAAGCGTGGACTTGCCCGCCCCGTTGCGTCCCATCAGCGCCACCGTCTCGCCCGGCCGCACCGACAGGTCCACCCCGCGCAGCGCCTCGACCCGGCCGTGGCGCACGGACAGCCGCGCCACCTCGCCCACCGGCTCGCCCGGCGGCGGATCGGCCACCGTCCGCGGCGTGAGCGACGCCAGCCGCTCCCGCAGCGGCCCCGCCTTGCGGCGCGCGTCCCGTATGGACAGCGGCATCGGCGACGGCCACCCCGCGAGGCCGCCCAGCGCCACCACGGGCGGCTGGACGGGCGACACCGGCAGCAGCTCGGCCGGTGCGCCGGTCAGCGGGGCGGCGCCGGGGGAGGGCAGCAGGATCATCTGGTCCGCGTACTGCACCACCCGCTCCAGGCGGTGCTCGGCCATCAGCACGGTGGTGCCCAGGTCGTGCACCAGCCGCTGAAGCACGGCCAGCACCTCCTCGGCCGCGGCCGGATCGAGGGCGGAGGTCGGTTCGTCGAGGACGAGGACGCGGGGGTGGGTGGTGAGCACCGAGCCGATCGCCACGCGCTGCCGCTGCCCGCCGGAGAGCGTGGCGATGGGACGGTCCCGCAACTCGGCGAGGCCCAGCAGATCGAGGGTCTCCTCGACCCGGCGGCGCATGGTGTCCGGCGCGATGCCGAGGGACTCCATGCCGTAGGCCAGCTCGTCCTCGACGGTGTCGGTGACGAAGTGCGCGAGCGGGTCCTGGCCCACGGTGCCGACGACGTCGGCCAGTTCGCGCGGCTTGTGGGTACGGGTGTCCCGGCCCGCGACGGTGACGCGGCCGCGCAGGGTGCCACCGGTGAAATGCGGCACGAGACCGGAGACGGCGCCCAGCAGTGTCGACTTGCCGACCCCGGACGGACCGACGAGCAGACACAGCTCGCCCTCGGGAACGGTCAGATCCACCCCCGCGAGTGCGGGCCGCGCCGCCCCGTCGTACTGGACCGACACCTGCTCGAACCGGATCACGGGCTGGCCTCCTCGGCCCCCGCCCCGGCTCGCTCGTCCTCTCGCTCGCCGGGCGGGGTGTGTGCGGTGGGGATGGGGTGGTTGTCGGGGGCCTCGTCCGGCGGGACCGGTTCGCGGGCCGGAGCCCGTGTTGGTGCTGGGGACGCGAAGGCCGGGAGCAGGCCCAGCAGTACCCCGGCCGCGGGCCACAGCGGCAGCGTCGGGGCGGTGAGCGGGACGACGGGCGGCTGGAGAGCCCCGGGGGCGTACGAGGCGGCGCGGATCATCAGTGCCGCGACCGCCGCACCCGACCCCGCCACCAGCCACGCCCGGACGCCCCAGCGATCCGGACGGTAGCGGCTGCGCACCGAGCGGCGGCCGCCCAGCCACAGTCCGCCGAGCGCGGCGGCGAGGCCCGCGAGCAGCAGTGGCAGACCGTAGCCCGCGCCCTCGGCCGAGAGCAGGCCGTACGTACCGCAGCAGACGCCGAGCAGTCCGCCCAGCGTCAGCGCGGTGGTGGTACGGGCGACCGCGGGCGGGACCTGGGCCGTGCGGCCGTAGCCGCGCGCGTCCATCGCCGCCGCCAGGGCCACCGACCGTTCCAACGCGCCCTCCAGCACCGGCAGTCCGACCTGCAGCAGCGCCTTCACACCCCGGTCGGGGCGGCCGCGCAACCGGCGGGCGGAGCGCAGCCGCTGGACGTCCGCCACCAGATGCGGTGCGAAGGTCATCGCCACCACGACCGCCACCCCGGCCTCGTAGAGCGCGCCGGGCAGCGACTTGAGCAGCCGCGCCGGGCTGGCCAGCGCGTTCGCGGCGCCGACGCAGATCAGCAGGGTGGCCAGCCGTAGCCCGTCGTACAGCGCGAACACCAGCCCCTCGGCCGAGACCCGGCCGCCGATCCGCACCCCCTGCGCCCAGTGGGGTAGCGGGACTTCGGGGAGTGTGAAGAGCACCTGCGTCCCGGGGATCGGCGAGCCGAAGAAGACCGCGAAGAACAGCCGGATGGCCAGCACCACAAGGCCCAGCTTGAGGAACGCGGTGTACGAGCGGGCCCACGGGGCGTCCGTGCGGTGTACGGCCACCACATAACCCGCGACCGCGATGAGCAGCCCCAGCAGCAGCGGGTTGGTGGTCCGGGACGCGGCCGTGGCCAGCCCGAGCGCCCACAGCCACCAGGCCCCCGCGTGCAGCGCGCCTCCGCTGCGCGGGGCACCGGCTCGCGGACGGGGGCGGAACCCGGTGCGGGTGCGGAACCCGGTGCGGCTGCGGCGCGGGGCGGTGGCGTCGGGAGTGGCGCGCGGTGGCGGCATAGTGGTCATCCGCGCGCTCATACGCGACGGCGGCGCGCCTGCCACACCGCCGCGGCGCCGAGCAGGACCACGGCGGCGAGCCCGCCGATCAGCCCGGCGGAGGGGCCACCTGAGCCGCCGCCGCCGTCGCTCGCCTCGCCGCCGTCGCCCTTCGGGGCGGCGTGGGCCTTCCCGGAGGTGGTCACCTTGTCACCGCAGCCCGACTCCGGATATCCGGCGATGGCGCACAGCAGCGCGGCGGAGTTGTAGCGCAGCGGTTTCGCGACCGCGGCGAGCGCTTCCCCGGCGGTGGCGTCCTCGCCGACCTGTGCGCACTCCGTACGGGGCGCGGGCGGCGTCCGGTGGTCGGGCGCGTCGGCGGCCGTGCCGAAGTCGAGGACCACCGCGACCCGTTTGGTGCCGCCCTTGGCCGGGGTGTCGGCGCAGACGGCGGTGAAACCGGCCGTACCGCGCGGCCGGGTGGCGTCGTCGGAGTCCTCGCTGACCGCGAAGCGGAAACCGATCACGTCACCATCACCGGGCCGCGCCGACGAGGGCCCCTGGACGGCATAGGTCCAGCCTCCGCCGTCCCCGCCCCGTTGCCAGAACGACCAGTAGCGATACCCATCGGCAGCCTGCGCGGGGGCAGCGCCGAACATCGCGAACAGAACGAGGACGGGCAGCAGCGCGGCAACGACGGACAACAGCAACCGGGCGGGGCGTGTGCGCGGGGCCGAGGCCGCGCGCGGGCGTACGGCCGAGTCCGCGTGGGCGCGCGGGGCCTGAGCCACGCGGTTGCGCAGGACCCGAGCCGGGCGAGTACACAGGGCCCATGCCGTGTACGCGCACCGGACCCACGTCGCGCGGATGCGCCGCGCCCGAGCCGCGCCGGTGCGCGGGGCCGAAGCCACCTCCGTGCGCGGGGCCGAAGCCGCCTCCGTGTGCGGGGCCGAGGCCGCCTTCGTGTGCAAGCTCAAAGCTGCCGCCTCTTGCGGCCGCTGAGCAGGAAGCCGATGCCCACACCCGCGACCGCGCAGACGCCGACGGTCCACCACACGCCGCCGACCCCGCCGTCGTCGTCGCTCTTCTTCTCGCTCTTCTCGTTCTTGCCGTCCGACTCCGCGCCCGGGTCCGCCGCCTCGGGCTTCGGGCCGGTGGCGTTGAGCTGCTGTACGAGGTCGGTGCCGCCGAAGTCGCGCGGGTTGGCGCCGGCCGCGTGGGCCGCGAGGATCAGCTTGGCGAGCGCGCCCGGGTCGCCCTTGGCCCAGGCCGCCGCGCCGCTGTCCTTGCCCTGCAGCCACTGCAGTGGCTTGCCCGCGGTGGCGCTGTGTTCCCCGGCGGCGAGCGCCACCACGGCGTCGGCGGTGCCGCCGAAGTCGGGCTGGTCCTTGGCGCCGGGCATCGCGGACTTCAGGTGCATATCGGTGTCGGACATGACGCGGGACAGATGGGCCAGCGCGGCCTCCGCCGCATCCTTCGGCGTACCGGCTCCGTCTGCTCCGTCTGCCTTGTCGGCCCCGCCCTTCCCGCCCGCGCAGCGCAGCGGCTCGGGGGTCGCGCCGCCGTCCTTGCCGACCGTCTCGAAGACGAAGCCCTTGCCCTGGGTGGCCAGCGCCGCGCTCGCGGTGGCCAGTTCATTGGCGACGGGCTTGCCCTTGTCCGCGGTGTACGCGAACGCCCCGCGCTCCTCCGCCTTCGCCGAGCAGCCGAGCTGCAGTCCGAGCAGCGCGTCGTACGGGCTTTTGCCGCCCTTGGAGTTCAGCTTCGCCGGGTCCTGACCCGTGGCGGCGAAGGCGCCGATCGCCACCGAGGTGGAGTTGGCGTCGCTCGGCCCGCCCGGGTTCATGCCCCAGCCGCCGTCGTCGTTCTGGTGGCGCTTCAGCCAGCCGACGCCCTTCTCCACGGTGTCGGCGCGGCCGCCCACCGCGGCCAGCGCCTGGATCGCCGCCGCCGTCGCGTCGGTGAACTCGCCCTTCTTCGGGTCGCACGCCTTCGAGGTGTCCGCGCGATACGCCGCGAAACCGCCGTCCGCGCACCCCTGCCCGGCCAGCCAGTCGATGGCCGACTTCGCCGGGGTGACGCCCACCGCGTCCTGGGCGAGCAGCGCCAGCGACTGCCGCCACACCCCGTCGAACTTCGGGTCCTTGGCGCCGTAGAGCCCCTTGGAACGCCCGGCCGGGCTGTCGTCGGCGACCGCGGCAGGCGCGGCGGCCGCGCCCAGGGCGGCGCACACGGAAAGAGCCGCCACGCTGCGGCGAATGTTCATGGCTGTGGTGCCTCTCGGTCGGTGGACGGGCGCACGCAGCCGCGCACGGCCGTCCATCCGCGCGCGGAACGCTCCGCGACACGTCTGGCACCCGGCTCAGCTCCGCATACCTCGACGGTGCCGCCACCGGTCCTCCGGCGGCGGGAGCCTGCGTCGTCGCGCCCGCCCGGGTGTTCCGGCTCGTACGCCCCGCGGGGCGCACTCACGGTTGCGGGTCAGCGCCGGAATCGCACCGGCTTCCCCCGATCGGACGCGTATGAAGTTTACGGACAGCTTATCCGCCGACTTATCGGACGACCTCAGCCGCCCTCCCTCGCCCTCGGCCCCTCACGGAGGCCGCTCGCCGATGCCGTCCATGGACGCCGGTCGCCCCGGACGAGGGTGAGACAGCGCGTCGTGGTGCCGTCGTCCTCCTCGATATCGCGGCGGTGCGCGAAGCCGAGCCGGGTGAGGAGGGCCAGCGAGGCGTCGTTGGCCGCCGTGACCGTGGCGTGCACCGCGCTTAGGCCGAGCGCGTCGAAGCCGTGGCCGACGACCGCCTCGGCCAGCTCCGTCCCCAGGCCGCGCCCCCACGCCTCCGGCGCCAGCGCGTAGACGATCTCGTGGCCGCCGGTGACCTCGGTCGGCTTGATCTCGGCGTGGCCGACGTACCGGCCGTCCTCGCGGACGGCCCAGACGTCGAACAGCCGCCGGGCGTAGACCTTGGTGAAGATCCGCCCGAACAGCGCCCGGTCCTCCGCCTCCGGGGCGGGCGTCCCGTCCCCCATCCAGCGGGACACCCGCCGGTCCTGGAAGAGCGCCACGAAGGCGTCCTCGTCCTCGGGCCGGTACGCCTCGAGCAGCAGGCGCGCGGTGCGCAGCGTCGCGGTCATGCGCCGCGACGCTACGCGGCCGGACACCACCCGGCAATCCGATAATGCCGGGGGCCGGGGACAGCGTGCTCCGTGCTCTCCGCTACCCGCGGCGCCACCACTGGGCCAGGGACTTCCACCAGCGGCGCCGGGTCTCGCGCTCGGAGCCGGGGTCGGACTCCGGCGCAGTCGTGACGGATGCCGTGTCCGATGCGCACCGGCAGCGCGGTCAGGGCCCGGTGGAAGGGGCCGGGCCGCCACTCCAACTGATCGGCCGGAAGCGCCAGTTCGAGGTCGGGGAGGCAGTCGAGGAGCTTCTCGATCGCGACGGAATCGATGAGCTGGGCCGAGTCCTTCGCGAGGCAGGTGTGCGGGCCCGCGCTCCACGCCAGCCTCCAGGAGATGAAGGACCCCGGAGCTGAGGGGCCGCCGGTCCGCAGCAGCTTGGTCGGTCACCCGTTCGGGTAGGTCTGCCGGGATGCGTCGTGAGAAACGGACGGTGACGCTACGTTGGCGACATGATGACGCCAAGTGAAGCCGACGGGGCCGGGCACGCCCGGTACACGTACCGGCTTCGCGTGTCGTCGACCGCGCGTGGGGCGCTGCTGGCGGAGTGGGACCGGTGCCGGTGGATCTGGAACGAATGCGTCGCCAAGTCCAGGGCCACCCACCTGTACAACAAGACCACGGGTGGGAAGCGGACCTGTGGCCCGGCGCAGCTCGACCGGATGCTGACCGAGGCGCGGGAGCGTACGCCGTGGCTACGCGAGGGTTCCAGCGTTCCGCAGCAGCAGGTGATCCGGGACTTCGGCAGGTCCCGCGCCAAGGCGCACAAGGACATCCGGGAACGGCTGCCTCAGCGGCAGCGGGCCGGTATGCCGAAGTGGAAGAAGAAGCGCGAAGCCTTTCCGACGCTGAACTACACCCGGCGCGGGTTCCGGCTGAGGGACGACCGTCTGTACCTGGCGGGAGGGATCGCGCTGACGGTGGTGTGGTCGCGGGCGCTGCCCGCCGAACCCTCCTCGGTGCGCGTGTACCAGGACAGTGTCGGGCACTGGTACTGCTCGTTTGTGGTCCCCGCCCGGGTGCGGCCGCTGCCGGAGACCGGCAGGGTGCTCGGTGTGGACTGGGGTGTGAAGCAGACCGCGACCACCACCTCTGAACCCGGCTGGTGCCGAGGGCGTAAGACCTCCGGGAGCGCAGCTCCCGGAGGCAGCCTGAGCCAGGAATCCCCACCCATCAGGGAAGGGAGCAGCCAATCAAATCGCTTGGTACATAACAGGATTGCTGCCCGGCACCGCTTCGGCCCTGCCCAGCTTCACCAGCCGGCGCAGATGCGCCTCCGCCTCCGAGACCGCGATGTTGCGGGAGCCGTAGGGGATCTGCTCCCAGGGGCGGTTCCACTCCATGGATTCGGCGAGCTGCCACGGGGTGAGCGGGGTGGTGAGCAGGGTCAGCAGCCCGGCCAGCCGCTCCTCGTGGTGGCTCAGCAGCGCGCGCACTCGCGCCGGGGCGTCGGTGAAGGCGTACTGATGGGCCGGGAGCACCTCGGCCGGGGCGAGGGCGGCGACGCGTTCGAGGGAGTCGAGATAGTCGCCGAGGGGGTCGATGACGGTCGTGTCGTCGGGGTCCTCGTAGAGCCCGATATGGGGGGTGATCTCGGGCAGCAGATGGTCACCGGAGAACAGGCGGCCATGGCCGGGCATGCCCTCGCCGGCCGCCGGGTGGGCCTCTTCGAGGTGGAGGCAGACATGGCCGGGGGTGTGGCCGGGGGTCCAGACGGCGCGCAGCCGGCGGCCGGGCAGATCGAGGAGTTCACCGGGGACGATCTCGCGGTCGGGGAGGGCGGGCCGCTGCCCCGGAAGGCCCGCGCGGCCGGCCGCGCGGGCGGCGCGCAGCGGGGCCAGATGCTCCTCGGGCGCCCCGGCCGCGCTCAGCTTCTCCTCCAGGTAGAGGAGCCAGCGGGAGGGCTCGGCCTCGCGGGTGCGCCGGACGACCTGGGCGTCGGCGGCGTGCATCGCGATCCACGCCCCGGACGCCTCCCGCACCTGGCCGGACAGCCCGTGGTGGTCGGGGTGGTGATGGGTGACGAGGACGCCGTGGACATCGGCGACGGAGGTGCCGCAGGCGGCGAGCCCGGCGGTGAGGGTGTCCCAGGCCGTGGGGTCGTCCCAGCCGGTGTCGATCAGGACCGGGCCGCGGTCGGTGTCGAGAAGGTGGACCAGGGTGTGCCCGAGCGGATTGTCGGGGATCGGGACCGGGATGCTCCAGACCCCGCCGCCGTGCTCGGTCACCCGCGTCACCTGCGCCATCGGCTCCCCCTCTCCTCGACACAAGCATTGCTCACTATAGCTGGAACTGGTATCAGTTCTGATGCAGCGTCAGATATTGGCGGCCCCGGGTGCGGGCGAGCTGTCGGCCCCGGATCGGGCGGGCCAGTGGCGGTCCCGCGATCGGGCGAGCTGGTGGCGGCCCCGAGTGCGGGCCTGCTGTCGGCGGCCCCGGGCGCGGGCCAGCCGGACGTACCCCTCAGTCATCGGCCGGAGGCAAACGATGGGCGACCTCATCGAGCACGGGCAGCTCTTCATCGGCGGCACGCTGACCGATCCGGCGGGCGAGGACACCATCGAGGTCGTCTCGCCCCATACCGAGGAGGTCATCGGCCGGGTGCCACACGCCGCGCGCGGCGATGTGGACCGGGCGGTCGCGGTGGCGCGGACGGCGTTCGACGAGGGCCCCTGGCCCCGGATGGAGGTGGCCGAGCGGATCGCGGTGGTCACCCGGATCAAGGACGCCATCGCCGTACGCCATGAGGAGATCGCCCGGGTCATCAGCGCGCAGAACGGCTCCCCGTACTCCTGGAGCGTCCTCGCCCAGGCGCTCGGCGCGATGATGGTGTGGGACGCGGCCATCACCGTGGCCCGCGACTTCGGCTACGAGGAGCGGCGGGCCGGGGTGCTCGGACCGCTGCTGGTGCGGCGGGAGCCGGTCGGGGTGGTCGCGGCCGTGGTGCCGTGGAACGTGCCGCAGTTCGTGGCGGCCGCGAAGCTGGCGCCCGCGCTGCTCGCGGGGTGCTCGGTGATCCTCAAACCGTCCCCCGAGACGCCGCTGGACTCCTACATCCTGGCGGAGATCGCGGCCGAGGCGGGGCTGCCCGAGGGGGTGCTGTCGATCCTTCCGGCCGACCGCGAGGTCAGCGAGTATCTGGTCGGCCATCCGGGCGTGGACAAGGTGTCGTTCACCGGGTCGGTCGCGGCCGGCAAGCGGGTGATGGAGGTCGCCTCGCGCCATCTGACCCGGGTCACGCTGGAGTTGGGCGGCAAGTCGGCCGCGGTGATCCTGCCGGACGCGGACCTGGAGGCGGCCGTCGCCGGGATCGTGCCCAACGCCTGGATGAACAACGGCCAGGCGTGTGTGGCCCAGACCCGGATCCTCGCCCCGCGTGGCCACTACGACGAGATCGCCGAGCGGTTCGCGGCCGCCGCCTCCGCCCTGGTCGTCGGCGACCCCCTGGATCCGGCCACCCAGGTCGGGCCGCTGGTGGCGCGGCGGCAGCAGGAGCGGTCGCTGGACTACATCGCGCTGGGCCAGCGGGAGGGCGCCAAGGTGCTGACGGGTGGCGGCCGTCCGGAGGCCCTGGACACCGGCTGGTACGTGGAGCCCACGCTCTTCGGCGATGTCGGCAACGGCATGCGGATCGCCCGTGAGGAGATCTTCGGGCCGGTGATCTGTCTGCTGCCGTACGGGGACGAGGAGGAGGCGGCCCGGATCGCCAATGACTCCGACTACGGGCTGTCCGGCTCTGTGTGGACGGCGGACGTCGGGCACGGCATCGACTTCGCGCGGCGCATCCGCACCGGCACCTACTCGGTCAACACCTTCAGCCTCGACATGCTCGGGCCGTTCGGCGGCTACAAGAACTCCGGTCTGGGCCGGGAGTTCGGCCCGGAGGGGTTCTCCGCGTATCTGGAGCACAAGATGATCCACCTGCCCCAGGGCTGGGACGGGGAGACGGACTGATGGGAGACCGCTGGCGGATCGAGGTGGACCGGGGCGTGTGTATCGGCTCGGGGATGTGCGTGAGCACCGCGCCGGGCGGCTTCCGGCTCGACGGGGCGCGGCAGTCGCATCCCGTCGAGACGGAGGCCGATGCTTCCGAGGCGGTGCTCGCGGCGGCCGAGGGCTGCCCGGTCGAGGCCATCGCCCTGCGCCTGTCGGACACCGGTGAACAGGTCTTTCCCCCTGACGAGTAGCGGCTCCCCAGCCGCGGTCGGCAGAGGTCAGACCCAGCCCTCGCACTGGGATATCCGTATGGCGTCCACGCGGTTGCGCGCCCCGGTCTTCCGGGTGATCGCGGCCAGGTAGTTGCGGATCGTCCCGGTGGACAGATGGAGCGTACGGGCGATCTCCGAGATGGAGGCGCCGTCGGCGGCCAGGGACAGCACGCCCAGCTCGCGCTCGGTCAGCGGGATCTTGGCCGCCTGGAGGAAGCCGTAGCCCAGCGCGTCATCGACATAGCGCTCCTTCCGTGCCACCCGTCGGATGGCCTCGATCAGCCGCTGCGGTGGGGCGTCCTTGTCGACGTACCCCAGTGCCCGGGCCTCATGGGCGCGGCGCAGTGGGCCCGGCCGCTCCGAGTTGACCAGCACCAGAAGCCCGCAGTCCCCGCCCTCCCCGGAGGCGGACGCCACGAACTTCCCCCACTCGCCCTTGCGTGCCGCCTTGTCGGCCGCCGGGCAGTCCGTGTCCACCACGCACACCTGTGGCTCCATGGAACGGGCTCTGCTACGCGCGTCACGCCAGGCACACGCGGCCGCCTCGATGTCTGGTTCGGCCCCTATGACCGAGGCCAGGGCCGTTCTCAGCAGCCCTGACTCGTGTACCAGAAGTAACCTGATCACGAACTTCTCCACCCCCCACGATGCGTTCTCTCGTCGCGCGCCGTTGTCGCTCTGTCGCGCGCCGTTCATGAATACCGGGATTGGGCAGGGCGTGAACGCGGAATTTGAGCCAAGAGGGGGCGTGAGGGCGCACAAACCATGTCCAGAAGCTCGAAGGGGCGCAAGAATTGATCCATGCGCCCCTGATATGCGGTACCCCCGACCTTGGATGTTCGGTACGCCCGACCTTGATGTGCGGCACGCCCGACCTTGGATATGCGGTACGCCTGGCTACCGGGCCGGGGCGGGCGCCGTGAGGTCGATCAGCCGGCAGACGGTCTCGATGTCGATCTTGACCTGGGCGATCGAGGCGCGCCCCGAGAGCCAGGTGATCAGCGCCGAATGCCAGGTGTGCTCGATGACGCGGACCGCCGAGAGCTGCTCGGGCGTCGGGGAGTCGGCCAGGCCCATGGCGTCCAGGATGATCGCGGTGGTGAGCCGGGAGACCGTGTCCACCTCCGGGCTGACCGACCGGTCGGCGAAGGTGAGGGCGCGCACCATCGCGTCGGCCAGATGGGGTTCGCGCTGCAGGGCCCGGAAGGCGCGCATCAGGGTCTGAGCGACCCGGGCGGCCGGCTCCTCCTCGGTCGGGGGCCTCTTGCGCAACGTCTCATGCATATGCTGCAGCTGGTCCTGCATCGTCGCGACCAGCAGATGGACCTTGGAGGGGAAGTAGCGGTAGAGGGTGCCGAGCGCCACCCCGGAGTTCTCCGCGACCTCGCGCATCTGGACCGCGTCGAAGCCGCCTCGGCTGGCCAACCGGGCGCTGGCGTGCAGGATGCGTCGGCGGCGCGCCTCCTGTCGCTCGGTCAGCTGCAGGGCGGCTGGCTTGACTTCTGCGGTCATGTGTCCCACTTCGAATGTGTTGCGTGTGCGGGTCGGCGGCAAGCGGACGTCGTGCATGATGGCAGGGCGGGCTCGGGGCCTGCGAGTCACTGGAACTCGTTCTAGGCTAGCGCGGGTCCTCCCCGAAGCGCCCGTGTCCGCGCAGTTGACGCAGGTCGCTGTCGCGGCAGTCGGGGCGGGTTGTCGCCGCGCGGCGCTCGTGTGGCGCTCGCGGCCGGGCCGGCGGGCGGCCCACCCGGTGCACACGCCCGTCGTCGACTTCTTCCCGGCGCCCCGGCTACCGAGTGGTAGGGATCACCCGCCCCGGCCCTGGAGCGGCCATGTGGGGCAGGTATCTTCGTGACTCCTCAGGGGATGCGCTAGTGAAACTTGTTCTAGATAAACGGAAGCGGATACGCTCCCGCTGAACTGCACCAAGGAGGGGGCGCGATGACCGCAGAGGCCGCGCAGGAGACCGGGGCCGACCCGCTTCGAGCAGCGCCCCCCACCGCCACCGACGAACGGCCGCTGCGCATCGCCCTGCTCAGCTACAAGGGGAATCCATTCTGCGGGGGCCAGGGCGTCTATGTGCGCCATCTCTCCCGGGAGCTCGCCCGGCTCGGCCACACCGTCGAAGTCATCGGCGCCCAGCCGTATCCGGTGCTGGACGCCGAGGAGGGCGTCACCCTCACCGAGCTGCCCAGCCTCGACCTCTACCGCCAGCCCGACCCGTTCCGTACGCCCCGGCGCGAGGAGTACCGGGACTGGGTCGACGCCCTGGAGGTCTCCACCATGTGGACCGGCGGCTTCCCCGAGCCGCTCACCTTCAGCCTGCGCGCCCGCCGCCATCTCGCGGCGCGCCTCGGCCAGTTCGACGTCGTCCACGACAACCAGACCCTGGGATACGGGCTGCTGGGCCTGGACCGGCTCGGCTTCCCGCTGGTCACCACCATCCACCACCCGATCACCGTCGACCGGCAGCTGGAGCTGGACGCCGCCGACGGCTGGAAGCGCCGGTTCTCCGTGCGCCGCTGGTACGGCTTCACCCGGATGCAGAAGCGGGTGGCCCGGCGGCTGCCCTCGGTGCTCACCGTCTCCGGCTCCTCCCGCCGGGAGATCGTCGAGGACCTCGGGGTGCGGCCGGACCGGATCCATGTGGTGCACATCGGCGCGGACACCGGGCTCTTCTCGCCCGACCCCGCCGTCCCCGTGACTCCCGGGCGCATCGTCACCACATCGAGCGCGGATGTGCCGCTCAAGGGCCTGGTGTATCTGATCGAGGCGCTCGCCAAGGTCCGCGCCGAGAACCCCGAGGCCCATCTGGTCGTCGTCGGCAAGCGGCCGCAGGAGGGACCGGTGGCCACCACCATGGCGCGCCACGGGCTGGAAGACGCCGTCGAGTTCGTCAAGGGCATCAGCGACGCCGAACTGGTGGACCTGGTGCGCGGCGCCCAGATCGCCTGTGTGCCCTCGCTGTACGAGGGGTTCTCGCTGCCCGCCGCCGAGGCCATGGCCACCGGCACCCCGCTGGTCGCCACCACCGGCGGCGCGATCCCCGAGGTCGCCGGACCCGACGGCGAGAGCTGCCTTGCCGTACCGCCCGGCGACGCCGACGCGCTCGCCGCGGCCCTGATCCGGCTGCTGGGCGACGCCGACCTCCGACGGCGGCTGGGCGCCGCGGGCCGTGAACGGGTGCTGCGCCGCTTCACCTGGGAACAGGCCGCGCGCGGCACCGTCGAGCAGTACCGCCGGGCCATCGGCGTATCCGCGCCCGCCGAGCGCCGCTGAGCCCGCTCCCCGCCCCTCCCGCCCGTCGCTGAGCCCCGCCCCTGCCCCTCCCGCCCCACGAACCCGCCGGACGAAAGCAGACCCCCGTGCTGACCGTCGATTTCACCCGCTTCCCCCTCGCCCCCGGCGATCGCGTCCTCGACCTCGGCTGCGGCGCCGGCCGGCACGCCTTCGAGTGCTACCGGCGCGGCGCCCAGGTCGTCGCGCTCGACCAGAACGGCGAGGAGATACGCGAGGTCGCCAAGTGGTTCGCCGCCATGAAGGAGGCCGGTGAGGCCCCGGCGGGCGCCACGGCCACCGCCATGGAAGGCGACGCCCTCGCCCTGCCCTTCCCCGACGACAGCTTCGACGTGGTCATCATCTCCGAGGTGATGGAGCACATACCCGACGACAAGGGCGTGCTCGCCGAGATGGTGCGGGTGCTCAGGCCCGGCGGCCGGATCGCCGTCACCGTGCCGCGCTACGGCCCCGAGAAGGTCTGCTGGGCGCTGTCGGACGCCTACCACGAGGTCGAGGGCGGCCATATCCGCATCTACCGCGCCGATGAGCTGCTGGAGAAGATGCGCGAGGCCGGGCTGCGGCCGTACGGCACCCATCACGCACACGCCCTGCACAGCCCGTACTGGTGGCTCAAGTGCGCCTTCGGTGTCGACAAGGACGGTGATGAGGCGCCGCTGCCGGTGCGCGCGTACCACAAGCTGCTGGTGTGGGACATCATGAAGAAGCCGCTGGCCACCCGGGTCGCCGAGCGTGCGCTGAACCCGATCGTCGGCAAGAGCTTCGTGGCGTACGCGACCAAGCCCCACGCCCCGCGCGAGGACCAGGCGTGACGGCGCTCGGACCGCGCCCCGGCCCCCGCACCGAACGGCTCGCGCTGCCCGGCGTGCTCAGCCCCGAGCAGGTGCTGAGCACGGTCGAGGGCATCGCCGCCGTCCAGCACGCGGACGGCGCCATACCGTGGTTCCGCGGCCACCACCTCGACCCCTGGGACCACATCGAGGCCGCGATGGCGCTGGACGCGGCGGGCGAGCACGAGCGCGCCACCGCCGCCTACCGCTGGCTGGTCCGGCACCAGAACCCCGACGGCTCCTGGTACGCGGCCTACCCCGACACCCCGGACGGCGTGGCCGCCGCCGCCCCCACCGACCGCGGCCGGGAGAGCAACTTCTGCGCCTACGTCGCGGTCGGCGCCTGGCACCACTACCTCTCCACCGGCGACGACGCCTTCCTCGACGGGATCTGGCCCACCGTCTTCGCCGCCGTCGAGTTCGTCCTCGGGATGCAGCAGAGCGGAGGCCAGATCGGCTGGCGGCGCGGCGCCGACGGCACCATCGACTCCGACGCCCTGCTGACCGGTTCCTCCTCCGTCTACCAGGCGCTGCGCTGCGCCCTGGCCATCGCCGAGCACCGCGAGGAGCCCCAGCCCGACTGGGAGCTGTCGGCGGGGCTGCTCGGCCATGCCATACGGCACCACCCCGAACGGTTCCTCGACAAGCGCCGCTACTCGATGGACTGGTACTACCCGGTCCTCGGCGGCGCCCTCACCGGCGCCGCCGCCAAGGAGCGCATCGAGGAGGGCTGGGACCGCTTCGTGGTCCCGGGGCTCGGGGTGCGCTGTGTCTCGCCCAACCCCTGGGTCACCGGCGGCGAGAGCTGCGAACTGGCGCTCGCGCTCTGGGCGATGGGGGAGTCCGACCACGCGGTGGACATCCTGCGCTGGATCCAGCGGCCGCTGCGGGCCGAGGACGGGATGTACTGGACGGGCTACGTCTTCGAGGACGACGCGGTCTGGCCGGAGGAGCGCACCACCTGGACGGCCGGGTCGCTGCTGCTCGCCGTGGCGGCCCTGGGCGGCGACGAGGCGACCACGGCCGTCTTCGGCGGCGAGGGGCTGCCGCGGGGGCTGGACTCGGACTGCTGTGGCTAGCGTGTCCGGCTGATCGAGCCGCCCGCGGCAGGCTTGTTCCCCTGCCCCTTCCCGTGACGGGGGCTCCGCCCCAGACCCCGGGGGCTCGGCACCGCCGGACACCCGTAGGCCGTGGCCGGGTGCGCGCCCCGAAGGGGCGCGGAGCTGTGTCGATGAGCGGCTCCGCCGCGTGGGCGCGACCGGCCACGGCGGCGTCGCGGAAGGTCGACGGCATGGCGTGGCACTTCCAGCGGAGCGTTACCGGGTGCCCGGCGGACGTTTCCGTACCCCGTCCCTTCCCGCGGCATCGATATGCGGCTCCGCCCCATGGGGCCTGGGCCGGAGCTCCAGTTTCGGGGAGGGGCGGGCAGGGGAATGGGCCGCCGCAGGCATGCCTAGCCGCGGCGGAGCCGCCCCGCGATGGCGTGGCCGATGAACAGGTACACCACGGCCGGCAGGCCGTAGTTGAGGACGGTCCGGAGCCAGTCCGTGTCCATGGTGAACAGGTCATGGGACCAGCTCGCGAGCCAGCTCGCCGCGTCATGGACCACCGTGACGAGGTCGTTGGCACGGTTGGCATCGAGAAGGGCGAACAGAATCCAGAGGCCGAGGATGACGGCCATGACGTCCGCGACGACCGCCACGACGGTCGCCGCCTGGTTGCTTCCGTGGCGATAACTTCGTGACATGCCTCACGTGTTGCCCGCCTCCGCGGAGCCAAACCAGGGTGCGGCCGCACACCCGTACGACACGCTCAGCCCGCCAGCTCCGCCAGCACCCGCAAGGTCCGCGGATCCGGCGCCACCGCCAGCAGATCCGTGATCGGGCCCTTGCGCCACAACTCCAGCCGCTCCGCGATCCGCTCACGCGGCCCGACCAGCGAGATCTCATCGGCGAACGCGTCCGGCACCGCGTCGATCGCCTCCGCGCGCCGGCCCGCCAGGAACAGCTCCTGCACCCGGCGCGCCTCGGCCTCATAGCCGAAACGGGCCATCAGGTCGGCGTGGAAATTGCGGGCCGCGTGGCCCATCCCGCCGATGTAGAAGCCGAGCATCGCCTTCACCGGTTTCAGCCCCTCCGCCACATCGGTGCACACCCGCACCTGTGTCATCGGCGCCACCATGAAGCCGTCCCGCGCGTCGGCCAGCGTCTCCTGATAGAGCTCCGTCCGTGACGGCGACCAGTACAGCGGCAGCCAGCCGTCGGCGATGCGCACGGTCTGGGCGATGTTCTTGGGCCCCTCCGCCCCGAGCAGCACCGGCAGATCGGCGCGGAGCGGATGGACGATGGACTTCAGCGGCTTGCCGAGACCGGTGGCGTCCGGACCGGCGTACGGATGCGGGTGGTAGCGCCCGTCGAGCCGCACCGGCGCCGCGCGCTCCAGCGCCTGCCGGATGACCTCGACATACTCACGGGTCGCCGTCAGCGGGCTCTTGGGGAACGGGCGTCCGTACCAGCCCTCGACCACCTGCGGTCCGGACAGCCCCAGCCCCAGCATCATCCGGCCGCCGGAGAGATGGTCCAGGGTGAGCGCCTGCATCGCGGTGGCGGTGGGGGTGCGGGCGGCCATCTGCGCGACCGCCGTGCCGAGCTTGATCCGGGTGGTGTGCGCGGCGAGCCAGGTGAGCGGGGTGAAGGCGTCCGAGCCCCAGGACTCGGCGGTCCACACCGAGTGGTAGCCCAGCCGCTCCGCCTCCTGGGCGAGTTCCAGATGGCGGGGGTCGGGGCCGCGGCCCCAGTAGCCGAGCGCCAGACCGAGCCGCATGGAAGCCCCCTCGTTCCGCCGGACAGGGTGGAGAGGCGACTGACGGCAGGTCAGCCGCACCGGCCGGACTGTACGGGCCGGGGGCGCACATGGCAACGGCCCCTCGCCCGAGCGTTACGGGCGAGGGGCCGTCGGCGGTCATGCGCGACGCGCGGGGCGCGTCATGGAACGCGCGGCTCGGCTCGGCTCAGCCGCGCTGGATCCCCGTGGTGTCCTGCAGGACGCCGCGACGGCCGTCCTGCGTCTGGGCGACCAGCGCCTGACCGCGCTGCTCCACCGCGAGGTACCAGGTGCCGGGGGCCAGTTCGGCGATGGTGCTCGACGAACCGTCCTCGGCGTACAGCGGGCGGGCCACCGGCACCGCGAACCAGAACGGGGCGAAGTCCCCGCCGCCCGAGGGCGCCGGGGCCGGGGCCGGCTGGCCGCCGAAGGACTGACCGGGCTGCGGCTGCCCCGGCTGCGGCTGACCGGGCTGGGCGCCGTACGGCGCGGGGGCGCCGGGCTGGGCACCACCCGGGTAGCCGTACCCCGGCTGCGGGGCCGCACCGTACGGGGACGGGGCCGGACCGGAGGCGTTCACCAGCGGGGCCTTCAGGGCCGGGACGCGCTGGATGAGCAGCGCGACCGCCGCCATCGCCAGCGTGCCGATCAGGCCGAGGATCTGTCCGACGCCCTTGTCGACCCCCTCCGGGCCACCGATGATCGTCCACAGCGAGCTCCAGGCCGCGAAAACCGCGAGCGCCGTGCCCCACTGGTCGAGCGAGAGCCCGAAGAGGTTGCGGCCCGCGGGCTGGAAACGAGCGGAGACGATGAGCACCGCGGCGATCACACCGGCAAGGAAGATCGACGGCAGTACGGGGAAGAAGTCGGACTTCCATCCGTTCTCACCGGCGTCCTTGCAGAAGCTGCTGCCACCGCAGTCGATGGTGTAGAAGTCGAGGAAGGAGGCGATGAACAGCAGCACCGCTGCTCCGATCACCACGCCGTCGCCTCGAGTGAGCGAGCGGATGTTCAACGTGAGGTCCTTTGTCGGTTTCGTCTTAACGTAGCGCTGCCGCCAGGCGCGTGGCGCGAAGGCGTCGGGGGTGGGCCCCATCGTACGGGTGAATCTGCCTGCGGAGACCGGGGGTGGCCCATCGGTATCCCGCTCGTGACCTCCCGTTCGGTTGTGGGAGCGCTACTCGTTCAAGAAGTCCGTAATGCCCTGTGCGACACCGTCCGCCGCGCGCTCGCGCCAGGTCTTGTCGGTCAGTTCGGCGGCGTCCTGGGAGTCGCGCATATTGCCGCACTCGATGAACACTTTGGGGACGGTGGAGAGGTTGAGCCCGCCCAGATCGCCCCGGACGTCCAGCCCGCTGCCGTCGGCGATGTACTGCGCCGGCTCGCTGCCGGTGGCCTTGGCGAACCGGCTGCGCAGCCGCTCGCCGAGCCGGCGGGAGGGGGCGGTGATGGCGGAGGTGTCCGCGCCGCCGCCCCGGACGGACTTGGGCAGGATCACATGGAAGCCGCGCTCCCCGGCGGCCGCGCCGTCCGCGTGCACGGAGACCACGGCGTCGGCATGGGCCTTGTTCCCGATCTCCGCGCGCTCGTCCACACACGGCCCGTACGGCCGGTCGCCGTCCTGGGTGAACCGCACCGTGGCGCCGCGCGCTTCGAGCAGGGTGCGGGCGCGGCGCGCCACATCGAGGGTGAAGGACGCCTCGGCATAGCCGGAGTTGGTGGCCGTGCCGGTGGTGTCGCACTCCTTCTCGTCGGTGCCGATGTCGACGAGCCGGGCGATCTGCGAGGGGTGGTCGCGGTTGTTCGGATTGTGGCCGGGGTCGATGACCACGACCTTGCCCGCGAGGGGCTTCCCGGACACGTTTCCGGACGGCGTCGGCGGCGAGGGCGCGGCGGGCGCGCCGGACGACGGCGGCGAGGGGGAGGACGTCGAGGAGGTCGTGGGCGCGCCCACCCCGTCCGCGCCGTCGTCCTTCGAATCTCCCAGCGAACTCCACAGCAGCCAGCCGGCGAAGCAGGCAGGTAGCAACGCCGCCAGAACGATGGCGAGAGTGCCGCCGCGGCGACCGGGCTCAGGAGGAAAGCTGCCGTTGGACACGCGGGCGATGGTAGTCGTGCCGCCGCCGCATCTCAGGCGCGGGGACGACGACGGCCGCGCCGCCCTGGGCCGCCCGCCGCCATGGCGCGCGGCGGCGGGCGCGTCGGCCACGGCGTACGACGCGGATACCCTCCGGCACGGGGCCGGGGGAGGACTCGTCCGTCGACTGCCGCCGGACCGGGATGTACGACCAGGCGGCCGGGGGCCGCGTTACGCGGCTCAGGCGGCCGGGGCGGTCGCGGTGCGGCGTAGGACGCGCAGCGAGCGGATCGCGGAGACCTCGGCGAACGCGCCGGAGCCGAGCGCACGACGGTAGATCCGGTAGGGGGCCTGGCCGCCGTCGGCCGGGTCCGGGAAGACGTCGTGGATCACCAGCAGCCCGTCCGCCGCGAGATGCGGCGCCCAGCCCTCGTAGTCGGCGCTCGCATGCTCGTCGGTGTGCCCGCCGTCGATGAACACCAGCCCCACCGGCCGCCCCCACACCGCCGCGACCCGCGGCGACCGCCCGACCACGGCGATGACATGGTCCTCCAGACCCGCCTGGTGGAGGGTGCGGCGAAAGGTGGGCAGCGTGTCCATCCGCCCCACCTCCGGGTCGACCACCTCCGGGTCGTGGTACTCCCACCCCGGCTGCTGCTCCTCCGAGCCCCGGTGATGGTCCACGGTCACGACGACCGTCCCCGCCGCGCGGGCGGCATCGGCCAGCAGGATGGTGGAGCGCCCGCAGTACGTGCCGACTTCGAGCAGCGGCAGCCCGAGCCGACCGGCGGCGTCGGCCGCGGCCGCGTGCAGGGCCAGCCCCTCGTCCAGCGGCATGAACCCCTTCGCCCCTTCGAAGGCGTCGAGCACGGTGCGATCGGGAACCGCGGGCGCGGCGGCGGCAGCAGACTGAGTCACCGGCCCATCCTCCCGTACGACCTCCCCGGCGGGAGGGGAGGGGTCGGCCGGTGCGCGGCGCTCACAGCCAGCCGTTCTGGCGGGCGGCGCGGACGGCTTCCATGCGGTTGCGGGTCTGGGTCTTGCCGATGGCCGAGGAGAGGTAGTTGCGCACGGTGGCGGGGGACAGATGGACCCTGGCCGCGATGTCCGCGACCGTCGCGCCGTCCACCGCCGCCGAGAGCACATCGCGCTCGCGCTGGGTCAGCGGGTTGGGGCCCGCGCTGAGGGCGGCGGCGGCCAGGCCCGGGTCGATGACGCGTTCACCGGCCAGGACCCGGCGGATCGCCACCGCCAGCTCCTCGACCGGGCCGTCCTTGACCAGGAACCCGGCCGCGCCCGCCTCCATCGCGCGGCGCAGATAGCCGGGGCGGCCGAAGGTGGTGAGGATCAGCACCTGGCTCTCCGGGAGCGCCTCGCGCAGCGCGGCGGCGGCGTCCAGACCGCTGCGGCCGGGGAGTTCGATGTCGAGCAGCGCCACATCGGGCCGGGTCTCCAGGGCCCGGGGCACGATCTCGTCGCCGTTCCCGAGCTGCGCGACGATCTCGAAGTCCTCCTCCAGCCCGAGCAGCAGGGCGAGTGCGCCCCGCATCATCCCCTGGTCCTCGGCCAGCAGGAGCCTGATCACGCCCTGCGCGTCGTTCACGCCCTGCGTGCCCTGCGTGCCCTGCGTGCCCTGCGTGTCGCTCACACCGTCCGCGTCGTTCACGCCGTCCGGGCCTCCTTGACCTCGGGCTCCATCGGATCCTCCGTATCCACCGGCAGTTCGGCCACGAGCCGGAAGCCGCGGCGCGCGCCGGGGCCGGACTCCAGCGAGCCGCCCGCCGCGGACAGCCGTTCGGCCAGGCCCTTGAGGCCCGTACCGCCGATGGCGCCCTCTGCCGCTTCGCCGCCCGCCGTGCTCGTCGCGTCCGTACCGGTGGCACGGGAGCCTACGCCGCCCCCGTCGTCCGTGATCTCCAGCCATATCCGGTCCATGCCGCCGCGGACCTCGATCTCGCACCGGGCCGCCCCGCTGTGCCGCACCACATTGGTGACGCCCTCGCGGACCACCCACCCCAGCAGCGCCTCGGTCTGCGGGGCCAGCGGCGGTCCGGAGCGGCGGACGGCGGCCTCGATACCGGCGGCGTCCAGCGCCGAGCGGGCCCGGTCCAGCTCGGTGGCCAGGCTGCCCTCGCGATAGCCGGTGACGGCCTCGCGGATCTCGGTGAGCGCCTGCCGCCCGACCGCCTCGATGTCCGCGGCCTGCTCCAGCGCGGCCTCCAGGTTCTTCGGGGCGAGCCGGCGCACCGCCTCCGCCTTGACCACGACGACCGACATGGTGTGGCCCAGCAGATCGTGCAGATCGCGGGAGAACCGCAGCCGTTCCTTCTCCACCGCCGTACGGGCCAGCTCCTGGCGGGTAGCGCGGAGCTGGGCGACGGTCTCGAAGAGCGACAGGATGGCCGCCGTCACCAGGCCGGACAGGATCGTCCCGTACGAGACCGTGAGCGAGTCCGAGGCGCCGCCGCGGAACCCGGCGATGATCCCGGCGGAGCCGGACAGGGCGAGGATGACCGGTCCCAGCGGTCGCTTTCCCCCGCGCAGCACGATCCCGGAGGCCAGTGACAGCAGCGGGAAGCACAGCAGCCAGTCCCCGGCGTAGCCGATGCCCAGCGCGTAGGTGACGGCCGCAAGCCCGGCGAGCGCCAGCAGCGGGGCCCGGGTGTGGCGGCGGCGTTCGTCCAGGCTGGTGTAGATGGTGGTCACGTAGAGCACGACGAAGGCCGCCGCCCCCGCGCCGCCGAGCCAGGGCAGCGGGGTCTTCCCCTTGAAGAGCGCCTGCACATCCCCCGAGAGCATGAAGAGCCAGGGCAGAAAGGCGCGGCGGCCCGGCGGCTTGAGGCGCTCGATGTGCGCGGCGGTGGCATACATGCGTCCGACCTTACGGAAGCGGCTATGAGCTGGGCAGATGCGGATGTCGGGGGATGGTCGTGACATTTGTCCCGGGACCTTCGTCACCCCGGACAGCGGTCTTTGAAGGCCGTCCGACGGAGGTCCGCGTGTCCATCTGATGGCCCGTCAGCACTCTTCCCCCTGCGGAGCGATTGGGCTATACAGGGTGCCATCGGCTAGAACGCGTTCTACATATCCATGCGAGCGACGCGACCCGGCCGACCAGCGACGACCCCGGCACGGCCGACGGTGCGGACGGGCGGGCCGGGGTCTTCGGACCGTGGCCGAGCGAGCGGACCAAGGAGTGCTGTCGCCCTATGCCCATCGATGCCGCCAAGGCCATCTCGGCCGAACCCCGCAGCACCGCTCTCACCTGGGGGCACAAGGACATCCAGCTCTACCACCTGGGCATCGGCGCCGGAATCCCCGCCACCGACCCCGAAGAGCTCCGTTACACCCTGGAGAGCAGGCTCCATGTGCTCCCCAGCTTCGCCACCGTGGCGGGCGGCGGCATGGCCGTCGCCGGGGGCATGAGCGCACCCGGGATCGACGTCGACCTCGCCGCCGTGCTGCACGGCGGCCAGACCGTCGAACTGCACCGGCCGATCCCGGTCAGCGGGGACGCCACCCAGACCTCGAAGGTCGCCGCGGTGTACGACAAGGGCAAGGCGGCCGTCATCGTGCTGCGCTCCGACGTCGCCGACGCGGACGGCCCGCTGTGGACCTGCGACACCCGGATCTTCGCCCGGGGCGAGGGCGGCTTCGGCGGCGAGCGCGGCCCCTCCGACCGCGTGGAGCCGCCCGCCCGGGAGCCGGACCACACCGTGGAGCGGGCCATCCGCGAGGACCAGGCGCTGCTCTACCGGCTCTCCGGGGACTGGAACCCGCTCCACGCCGATCCCGCGTTCGCCGAGGTCGCGGGGTTCGAGAGGCCCATCCTGCACGGGCTGTGCTCGTACGGGATGGTGCTCAAGGCTGTCGTGGACACGGCGCTGGACGGGGACGTCGCCCGGGTGCGCTCGTACACCACACGCTTCGCCGGGGTGGTCTACCCGGGCGAGACCCTGCGCGTGCGGATGTGGCGGGACGAGGGGCGCGTCCACGTGACGGCGACCGCCGTCGAGCGGGACGACGCACCGGTCCTCACCGACACCATCGTCGACCACGTTTGATCCGGCTTGAGCGGGCTCGATCCGGATTGAGCGGCGTTCCGGCGTGAACAGGTTCGTCCGGCGTGAGCGGGCTCGATCCGGCGTGAGCCAGCGTGATCCCAGTGTGATCCCCAAGGAGGCGTCGTGCGCGCGGCCGTACTGCATGAGACGGGACAGGACAAGCTCGAAGTCCTCGACGACATCGAGGCGGTGGGCTTCGGCCCCGGGAAGGTCCGGCTGCGGCTGAGGGCCACCGGGCTGTGCCACTCCGACCTCTCCGCGATGGCCGGGGTGCTGCCGCAGCCCGCGCCGTTCATCCCCGGCCACGAGGGCGCGGGCGAGGTCCTCGACGTGGGCGACGGGGTGACCGGGCTGAGCGCCGGTGACCGGGTGCTGGTGTGCTGGCTGCCCGCCTGCGGCGACTGTCCGGCCTGTCAACGCGGTCAGACCGAGCTATGCCTGACCGGGTTCATGAACGCCGGAACCCCCAACTTCCGCCGTTCCGGCGGCAGTTCGCAGGAGCTCTTCGGCATGTCCGGGACCGGCACCTTCGCCGAGGAGATCGTCCTGCCCGCCGCCTGTGCCGTGCCGATCCCCGACGACGTCCCGTACGACATCGCGGCCCTCATCGGCTGCGGGGTGACCACCGGGCTCGGGGCCGTCTTCAACACCGCCCGGGTGGAGGCCGGTTCGTCGGTCGCGGTCATCGGCTGCGGCGGCGTGGGCATCAGCGTCATCCAGGGGGCCAGGGCGTCGGGCGCCGCGCAGATCGTCGCCGTCGACCCGGTGGAGTCGCGGCGCGAGGCCGCGCTGCGCTTCGGGGCTACCGAGGCGGTGGCGCCGGACGGCCTTGACACCGCGAAGAACAGCGTCACGGCGGGCGAGGGCTTCGACTACGTCTTCGAGGTCGTGGGCCGCTCCGCCACCGCCCGCCGGGCCTACGAGAGCACCCGGCGCGGCGGCACGCTGTGCGTGGTCGGGGCCGGGGCGCTGGACGACTTCCTGCAGTTCAACATGTTCGAGCTGTTCTTCGAGGAGAAGCGGATCCTGCCCTCGCTCTACGGGGGCGGCGATGTGCTCCGCTCCTACCGGCGCACCATCGACCTGTGGCGGGCGGGCCGGATCGACCTCGAAGGGCTGATCACCCACCGGGTGCGGCTCGGCGAGATCAACGAGGCGATCGGCCAGATGCGGACCGGGGAGGCGCTGCGCACATGCATCGAGATCTGACGGGCCCCCTGGCGGGGAGTCCACTGACCGGGAGCCCACTGACCGGGAGCCCACTGGCAGGGAAGACCGCGATCGTCACCGGCGCCGGGCGCGGCCTCGGCCGGGCCGAGGCCCTGGAACTGGCGCGGCTGGGCGCCAATGTCGTCGTCAACGACTACGGACAGGGCGGACGCGACGGCTCGGGCGAGGCATCGGCCGGCCCGGCCGAGGAGGTCGCCGAGGAGATCCGCGCGGCCGGTGGCCGGGCCACGGCCCATGCGGGCGATGTTGGCGACTTCGCGCAGGCGGGCGAGCTGGTCCAGCTCGCGATCGACACCTACGGCGCGTTGGACATCCTGGTCAACAACGCGGGCATCCTGCGCGACCGGATGGTCTTCTCGATGAGTGAGAACGAGTGGGACTCGGTGATCCGGGTCCATCTCAAGGGCCACTTCAACACCATCCGCTTCGCGGCCGCGCACTGGCGCGAGCGGTCCAAGGCGGCGGAGGGCGGCCCGGTCCACGGCCGGATCATCAACACCTCCTCGGAGGCGTTCCTCGCCGGTTCGCCGGGCCAGCCGAACTACGCGGCGGCGAAGGGCGGCATCGTCGGGCTGACCACCTCCACGGCGGTGGCGCTCGCCAAGTACGGGGTGACGGCCAACGTCATCTGCCCGCGTGCCCGCACCCGGATGACCGAGGACGTCTTCGCGGACTTCGAGCTCCCGGAGGACGGCCGGCTCGACGCCCTCGCCCCCGAACACGCGGCCCCGCTGGTCGGCTATCTCGCCTCACCGGGCGCGGCGAAGGTGAACGGCCAGGTGTTCGTGGTGCACGGCGGCATGGTGGCGATCCTGGAGCGGCCGAAGGTGGCGGCGAAGCTGGACGCCAAGGGGGATGCCTTCGGCTTCGAGGAGCTGGACGCGGTGCTGACGCCGTACTTCGCGGAGCGGGGCGGGGAGAGCTTCGCGGCGGTGGAGGTGCTGGGCCTCAAGCGGGGGTGAGGGGAGCGGGGCCGGGGTGGGGGCCCGGGGGCAGGCCGGCGGCCGAGGTGGGGCCCCGGGGGGGCAGGCCGGGAGCCGGGCCGGGGCCCTGGGGGCCGGACCGGGGGCGCCCCACGATCGCCGGACGGGCTGGACTTCCGAGGGAAATCCAGCCCGTCCCGCGATCGGAGACGCTCCCCTGGGGGCCTGGCTGCCCTGTGTCAGGACGAGCCTGAGGTTCTCACGACGATCCTGGGACGCTCAGATCCTGAAGATCTCAGATCCTGAAGATCCCAGAGCCTGAGGTTTTCAGGCGGCGTTCTCGGCCGGGCGTCGGTGGCGGCCGTTGGCCGGTGCCTGGGACTCCTCGGATGCTGCCTGCCCCCGGTGCTTGCCCTGAGAGCCATCGGCCTGGGCCGCGGCGGCGTCCCGCGGGCGAGCCTGGGTCGTGTCGATGTGGGTTTCGGACATGGTGGGTACGTCACCCCGTCAGATCGCTTTGTACTGTGCGAAGGGGGCTGACCACGATGGCGCACGCCCTTCCATGCGCATCGCCCGGGGCGCCCCGCGCGTGACGGAACGCGGGGACGCGCAGCCCCCGACCGAGTCTAACCACGGCGGTGATCCCGGACCCAGCGGGGTGGCCGGGGCTGCGGGGGCCGGGCGAGCGGCGCCTGCTGCAGCGGTACGGGCCGCAGGGCGGGGCTGGTACCGGCGCCGGGATCGGGGTCCGGCTCGGGCCCCATCTCCTGCTCGACCCCGGCCCATGAGCCGGTCCCGCCCCAGGGCTCGACGCCCGATCCGCCTTCGGGCTCCGGCATCCGCACCGGCATCGGCGACCGCTCCCGCACCGGAACCGGCACCGGCACCGGCACCGGCATCGGGACCGGCACTGGCATCGGCTCGGGTGTCCGCGACGGTGCCGGTCCGGCGTTTCGCGAGGGTCTCAGGTCAGGTGCCGGTCCGGCCGTTCGCGACGGTCTCAGCTCCGGTGCCGGTCCAGGTGGCCGCAGCGGCGTCAGCCCGGGCACTCGCGCGGGGTCCGCTCCGCCGGGGCCGCCGACCCGGGTCCACGGTGTGATCCGGGTCGCGATCTCGGCCGCGGGGGACGTCGTCCGCGGCGTCCGCACGTCCCGCGCCCCGGCCGGGCCCGGGGCCGGATGCGGGGGTTCCGCGGCCACCCGGCCGGAGGACTCGGTCTCCCGTGCGGAGGGCTCGGACAACACCCGTGTCATCCGCGCGATCCGCCGCGCCCCCGTCGCCTCGTCCAGCCGCCACGATCCCGCGTTGTCCCGTGGCCACGATCCCGTCGCGTTGTCCCGAGGCCACGATCCCGTCGTGCCGTCCGATCGCCGCGCCCCTGTCGCGCCGTCCGATCGCCAAGCCGCCATCACCTCGTCCGGCCGCCACGCTCCCGTCGACTCGTCCGATCGCCACGCTCCCGTTGACTCGTCCCGTCGCCACGACCCCGTCGACTCGTCGCGTCGCCACGACCCCGCCGCGCTGTCCGGTGGCCACGGCGACTCAGGCGTCCCGGACAGCTCCGGCGTCCCGGACGGTTCCGCCGCGCGCGGGGCGCCCCCGGCACCCGCCGCGCCCACACTGCCCCCGGCACGGGCCGCGCCCGCACCGCCCCCGGCACCGGCCACGCCCGGACCGCCCGCGCCCATACCGCTCCCGGCACGGGCCGCACCAGCACCGCCCCCGGCACCGGCCACGCCCGGACCGCCCGCGCCCATACCGCCCCCGGCACCGGCCGCGCCAGCACCGCCCGCGGCACCGCCCCCGGCACCGGCCACGCCCGGACCGCCCGCGCCCACACCGCCCCCGGCGCCCGCCGCGCCCACACTGCCCCCGGCACCGGCCGCGCCCGGACCGCCCCCGGCACCGCCCGACGTACCGACCGAGACACCACCGACACCACTCGGCCCACCCGCCCCTCCGAAACGTCCGCCACCCGCGCCGCCCCCGCCCCACCCGTCGCCGCCGCCGGTACCCAGGAACCCCCACTCCCCGACAGCCTCGCCGCCGCCCCCGGCCCCCCCGACGGCCGCACCCGGGCCAGTCCGCAAGGCACCTGCGGAGTCGCGTACGGCAGCCGCAGCTCGCCGTCCCGGGTCCACAGACCCGCGCCCGGAAGCCAGCCCTCCGGTGCCGGGAACTCGCGGAGCCGCCGCTCCGCCGGGCGCCATACGCCCACCCACGGCCGCCCGGCCGCGCCCCGTCCGTCGACGCGGAAGGCCACCGCGCACGCCTCCGGCGTCAGCACCTGCCCCGGCTGCACCGCGAACGGCGTGGCCTCCGACCACCCCGCGGGCCGCAGACAGTCCGGGAACCGCACCGGCCGGGTGCTGCCCAGCACCCCCCACCCCAGCCGCTCCTCCCCGGGAGCGTCGGACCGTACGAGCAGCAGACCGCTGTCGGGGTCCGCGAGCAGCAGCCGGTCGTCGCTGCGCTCGGTGATCTGCAGCAGCGGGCTGGTCTCACCGCCGCGCCGCAGATCGACCACCACGGTCTTGGTCCGGCCGTCGAGTTCGCGGTCGAGCGCCAGCAGCCGGCCCGTACGGTCCAGCCAACTGCCGCCCGTACAGCGGCCGGGCACCTCGGCCAGATGCTGGGGGACGAGGACGCCGCCCCCGGCCACCAGCCAGATGGAGGTGGACTGCGGCCCGCGCCCCAGCGCGAACGCGCACAGGCCGCCGGGCGCGGGCGGCAGCAGCGAGACCTCGGCGCGGTCGATGCCGCCGAGCGAGCGCTCGCCGGTGCCGGGACCGGCCGGGTAGAGCAGCGAGAAGGCGTGGTGCCCGGCCACCCGGCGGTGGATGAGCACCTGCCCGTCGGCCAGGGGCAGCAGCTCGCTGTCCGGCTCCTCGGGCTGGGCGGCGGGCAACGGCACGGCGTAGGGCTCCGGGCCGTCCAGCGTCCAGCGCTCGGGA
The DNA here is from genome assembly GCF_001598115.1 of Streptomyces sp. AgN23. Taxonomy (NCBI): domain Bacteria; kingdom Bacillati; phylum Actinomycetota; class Actinomycetes; order Kitasatosporales; family Streptomycetaceae; genus Streptomyces; species Streptomyces sp. AgN23. The sequence continues at coordinate 3,512,202 of NZ_CP007153.1, read as the reverse complement.
TACCAGCAGCACGCCTCGTCGCTGAGCGCGAGCCGCGCGCCGTACGAGCGGTCCGAGGCGATGGTGAAACCCCCTCGTGGCCGGTCGCCGACGCCCCCGGTGAGGGCGGTGTCGAAGGCACAGGCAGTCATCGTTCAGTCACCTCCGGCCACAGAACGTAGTTTTCGTACTCCCCGCCGAAGGCCGTAATGGGTGCGCTCCACCCGTAAGTGTGGCTCTTGCCCGATTCGCCTGAGAGATCGGGGGTGAATGTGCTGTAAGAGACGGGAGGATGGTTTGTGATTAAAGTAAGGCATACCTAAGTGCGTCTGGCGCGCTCGTGAGAACGGCGCCCCCCTGCGATCCCAGGAGTTCCGTCATGTCCCTGCGCGTCCGCGGCACTGCCGCCCTCGCCCTCGCCCTGGCCGGGGCTCTGTCCCTCGCCGCCTGTGGATCGTCGGACGACGGGGACGGCGCCAAGCGCAACGGCGGGGGCGGCAAGTCCGTCGCCCAGGGCGGCAAGGACTTCGGCACGGCGGCCGAGCAGACCGCGAAGATGGGCACGGACGCGGGGCCCGGCGCGTTCCCCCGCACCATCACCCACGCGATGGGCAAGACCGAGCTCAAGAGCAAGCCGAAGCGGGTCGTGGTGCTCGACGTCGGCGAACTCGACAACGTCGTCTCGCTGGGGCTGAAGCCGGTCGGCTACGCCCCCTCCGAGGGCGACCAGGCCATACCCGACTACCTCAAGAAGGACGCCGGGAACCCGAAGAACGTCGGCACCATCAACAACCTCAACCTCGAGGCCATCAACGCCCTCCACCCCGATCTGATCCTCGGCAGCAAGCTGCGCGCCGAGCCGCTCTACGACGAGCTGAAGCAGATCGCCCCGACCGTCTTCGCCATCCGCCCCGGCTTCACCTGGAAGGAGAACTACCTCCTCAACGCCGCGGCCCTGGACCGGACCGCCGATGCCAAGCGCGCACTCGGCGCGTACGAGCGGAAGGCGAAGAAGCTCGGCGAGGACATCGGTCCCGACAAGCCGACCATCACCATGCTCCGCTTCATGCCGCAGGCCACCCGGCTCTACGCCAAGGCGTCCTTCATCGGCACCATCCTCCAGGACGTCGGCCTGCCGCGCCCGAAGAACCAGCGGATCAACGACCTCGCCGCCGAGATCGGCCCGGAGCGGATCGACGACGCCGACGCCGACTGGATCTTCACCGGTGTCTACGGCGACCCCAAGGCCACCAAGCGCGACCAGGCGCAGTCCAACCCGCTGTGGAAGAAGCTGAAGGCGGTCAAGGACGGCCAGGCCAAGAACGTGGACGAGGAGACCTGGTACCTGGGCCTCGGCGTCACCGCCGCCGACCGGGTCCTCGACGACCTCCGCGGCTACCTCGTCCATTGATACGCGCACATCGATACGCGCACATTGATACGCGCATGGCTCCACCGCTGATACGCGCACGGCTCCACCGCGACCGTAGTCGCGCTGAGTGAAGGCCGGGGCAGGGCTCAGCCCTGATCCGGGAGGTAGCCTTGCCCCGTGCCCGCACTCAACGACGTCATCGCCGCACTCGACGCCCTCTGGCCGCCCGAGCGGGCGGAGCAGTGGGACGCCGTCGGCACGGTGTGCGGTGACCCCGAGGCCGAGGTCACCCGCGTGCTGTTCGCCGTCGACCCGGTCCAGGAAGTGGCCGACGAGGCGGTGGACCTCGGCGCCGATCTGCTGATCACTCACCATCCGCTCTATCTGCGGGGGACGACCACGGTCGCCGCCTCCAGCTTCAAGGGCCGGGTGGTGCACACGCTGATCAGATGCGACATCGCCCTCCACGTGGCGCACACCAACGCCGACACCGCCGACCCCGGCGTCTCCGACGCCCTCGCCGGCGCGCTCGACCTGCGGATCGTCGGCCCACTGGTGCCCGATGCCACCGACCCCGACGGCCGCCGCGGTCTGGGCCGGGTCTGCGAGCTCGACCACCCCGAGACGCTGCGGGAGTTCACCGAGCGCGCCGCCGCCCGGCTGCCCGCCACCGCGCAGGGCATCCGCGCCGCGGGCGACCCGGACCGTACGATCCGCCGGGTCGCCGTCAGCGGCGGCTCCGGCGACAGCCTCTTCGACGCGGTGCGCGCGGCCGGGGTCGACGCGTTCCTCACCGCCGACCTGCGCCACCACCCCTCCTCGGAGGCACGGGAGCACAGCGATCTCGCCCTGGTGGACGCCGCGCACTGGGCCACCGAATGGCCCTGGACCGAACAGGCCGCGGCCCAGCTGGACGAGATCTCCGACCGGCACGGCTGGGGCCTGCGTACGCATGTCTCCCGTATCGTCACCGACCCCTGGACGGCTCACGCCACGGCCCCCGCCGTCCGCGCGGCCGCTCCGTCCTTCTCCGCCTGACCTCGCTCCGCTTGACCCCGCACCGCTCGAACACCCGCTCTTTCCGTTTCCGCCCCTTGATCCCCTCGACCCCGTGACTTCCCTGACCTCGTTTTCCGTTCCACTCGACTCCCCTGGAGCCCCACGCTGAATGCCGCGCCCGCCGATCAGATCCGCCTCCTCGACGTCCAGGCGCTCGACGTCCGGCTGTCGCAACTCGCGCACAAGCGCAGGACGCTGCCCGAGCACGCCGAGATCGAGACGCTGAACGCCGATCACACCCAGCTCCGCGACCTGCTCATCGCCGCGCAGACCGAGGAGAGCGACACCGCCCGCGAGCAGACCAAGGCGGAGCAGGACGTGGACCAGGTGCGCCAGCGCGCCGCCCGCGACCAGAAGCGCCTGGACTCCGGTGCCGTCACCTCGCCGAAGGACCTGGAGAACCTCCAGCACGAGATCGCCTCTCTCGCCAAGCGCCAGGGCAACCTGGAGGACGTCGTCCTGGAGGTCATGGAGCGCCGGGAGTCCGTCCAGGAGCGGATCGCCGAGCTGACCGAACGGGTGGAGTCCCTCCAGTCCAGGATCGGCGACGCCCAGACGCGCCGGGACGCGGCGGCCGAGGGGATCGACGCCGAGATCGCGACCGCCACCAAGGAGCGCGAGGTGATCGCCGGGACCATCCCCGCCGATCTGCTGAAGCTCTACGACAAGCTGCGCCAGCAGCAGGGCGGTGTCGGCGCGGCCCGGCTCTACCAGCGCAGCTGTGACGGCTGCCGCCAGGAACTCGCCATCACCGAGCTCAACGAGGTGCGCTCGGCGGCCCCCGACACGGTGCTGCGGTGCGAGAACTGCCGCCGGATCCTGATCCGTACGCCCGAGTCGGGGCTGTAGGGCGATGGCGCGGCGCTTCGTCGTCGAGGCGGACGGCGGGTCCCGGGGCAACCCGGGGCCGGCCGGCTACGGCGCGGTCGTGCTCGACGCGGAGACCGGTGAGCCGCTCGCCGAGGTGGCCGAGTACATCGGCACGGCGACCAACAACGTCGCCGAGTACAAGGGCCTGATCGCCGGGTTGCGGGCGGCGTACGCCCTGGACCCGGAGGCCGAGGTCCGGGTGCGGATGGACTCCAAGCTGGTCATCGAGCAGATGTCGGGCCGCTGGAAGATCAAGCACCCCGATATGCGGCCGCTCGCCGCCGAGGCCAAGGCGATCATGCCGCCCGGCCAGTTGACGTACGAGTGGATCCCGCGCGAGAAGAACAAGCACGCGGACCGGCTCGCCAACGAGGCGATGGACGCGGGCAAGCGGGGCGAGCAGTGGCAGCCGAAGGTGCCGCCCGGCGGCACGCTGGCGGCGGGCGCGCCGGAGGCCGCGGCCCCCGCCGACGACGCCCTCGCCGAGCCCGCCGCCACCGGCGCCCCGGCGGTGGGCTGGGGCGCCGCGGATCTGGGCACCCCCGCCACGTTCGTCCTGCTCCGGCACGGGGAGACCCCGCTCACCCCCGAGAAGCGCTTCTCCGGCAGCGGCGGCACCGACCCCGGACTCTCCGATGTGGGCCGCCACCAGGCCGAGCGAGTGGCCGCGGCGCTCGCCGCACGCGGCACCATCCAGGCCATCGTCACCTCACCGCTGCGGCGCTGCCGGGAGACCGCCGAGGCGGTGGCCCGACGCCTGGGCCTGGACGTCCGCGTCGAGGAGGGGCTGCGGGAGACGGACTTCGGCGCCTGGGAGGGCCTGACCTTCGCGGAGGTCAAGGAGCGCCACCCGGACGACCTGGAGGCATGGCTGGCCTCCAGCAAGGTGGCCCCGACCGGCGGCGGCGAGAGCTTCGCGGCGGTCACGCGCAGGGTCGCGCTCTCCCGCGACAAGCTGATCGCCCGTTATACGGGCCGTACGGTGCTGCTGGTCACCCATGTCACACCGATCAAAACCCTGGTCAGGCTGGCCCTGGGAGCCCCGCCGGAGACCTTGTTCCGCATGGAGCTCTCGGCGGCGTCGCTGTCGGCGGTGGCGTACTACGCGGACGGAAACGCGTCGTTGAGGCTGCTGAACGAGACGGCGCATCTGCGGTAGGGGCGCCTACCGCGGCGGCTGTGACCTTCGCGGGTCACCCCGGGAAGTCACCCCGGGAGGTCACCCCGGGAGGTCACCTCGAGAGGTCACCCCCGCAGTGCCGCGGCCTCCCGGGCCAGGGACTCGACGCGCCCCCAGTCGCCCGCATCCAGCGCGTCTGCGGGCAGCATCCAGGTGCCGCCCACGCAGCCGACGTTGGAGAGGGCCAGATACTGGGGGGCGGTCGCGGCGTTGACGCCGCCGGTCGGGCAGAAGCGGGCCTGCGGGAGTGGTGAGGCGAGCGCCTTGAGATACGGCGTCCCCCCGGCCGCCTCCGCCGGGAAGAACTTCATCTCCTCGACCCCGCGCTCCAGCAGCGCCACGACCTCCGAGGTGGTCGAGACCCCCGGCAGATACCGCAGACCGGACGCGTCCAGCGCGCCCAGCAGCCGGTCCGTCCAGCCGGGCGTGACCAGGAAGCGCGACCCGGCGGCGACGGCCGTCTCCACCTGCTCCGGGCTCAGGACGGTCCCGGCGCCGACGACCGCGTCCGGGACCTCCTCGGCGATTGCCCGGATCGCGTCCGCGGCGGCGGGCGTCCGGAAGGTCACCTCGATCACCGGCAGCCCGCCGGCCACCAGCGCACGGGCCAGCGGGACCGCCTGGTCCACGTCCTGGACGATGACCACGGGGATCACGGGGGCGAGGTCGAGCAGCGAGGATGCCGGGGAACCGGGGGAGGGCGCGGTGCTAGTCACGGCGCCCATCCTGCCCAGGTGCGGCGCGCTGCGCAATGGCAGTTGCGCATGCCGCAACGCTCATGCCGTCGGGGTGGCTCCCGGGTGCCACAGCTCGCAACGCCACCTGGCTGCCAGCTGCTACAGCTCGCAACGCCGCCGGTGCGGCGGCGCCCAGGCCCTACAGCTCGGTCACCACCACGTCCAGCCCCCACGGCTGCCCCGCCCGCTCCGGCGGCGCGGCCTCCACCAGGTACCCGAGCCCCCGCAGCGCCTCCACCAGCTCACCGGGCCCGCTCGGCGTGACCTCGGCGGTCAGCAGGTCCCGTACCATCCGGCCCTTCGTCGCCTTGTTGAAGTGGCTGACGACGGACCGCTTCTCGACCCCGTTCACGATCTTCGACTGGAGCACCCGCACCGCCGCCGTACGCTCAGCGAGCGCCTCCTTGGGCTTCCACGCCGCCGCGTACGCCGCCGACCTGAGGTCCAGCACCAGCCCGCGCCCGGCGGCCTGCGGAATCACCTCGGCCATCGGGGTCCGGTTCCGCCAGTACGTGCCCAGCGCGCCGAGCCCCGGCAGCTTCACCCCCATCGAGCAGCGGTAGGAGGGGATGCGGTCGCCGATCCGCACCGCGCCCCACAGCCCGGAGAACACCAGCAGCGACCGGCCCGCCCGGCGCCGGGCGGCGGTGGGGAGGGTGGCCAGGCCGAGCGCGTCGTACAGCACTCCGGTGTAGATCTCGCCCGCGGGCCGGGTCCCTGCCTCCCGCAGCGCCGCGTTCTTCGCGATCTCGCCGCGCAGCCCCTCGCTCAGCCCCAGCACCTCGGCGGCCTTCGTCTCGTCGCCCGAGCACAGCGACACCAGCTCGTCCAGGACCTCTGCCCGCGCCTCGCCCAGTTCGGGCAGCGACAGCGCTCCCAGGTCCAGCGGGGAGCGGGAGCCTCCCGTGGCCTTTCCCTCGGACGGCGGCAGCAGGACGAGCACGGCGGATCTCCTCGAACGTTTCGTTGGCGGCGGGGCGGGCCCGGAGAACCACGCCCGCCCCGCCCGCAGCCTACGACCTCCCGCTAACGCAGCCGGACCGTCAACGCAGCCCGGACCGTCAACGCAGCCGGACCGTCGCCGGCCGGGCGGAGGTGCCGGGTATCATGGTCATCACGGCGGACGAGTCGGCCGGGCGGTCGCGTCGGGGTCTACGGGCCCCGCCGAGGAACGTCCGGGCTCCACACGGCAAGGTGGTGGGTAACGCCCACCCGGGGTGACCCGCGGGACAGTGCCACAGAAAACAGACCGCCGAGGGCTTCGGCCCCCGGTAAGGGTGAAACGGTGGTGTAAGAGACCACCAGCGTCCGAGGTGACTCGGATGGCTCGGTAAACCCCACCTGGAGCAAGGTCAAGAGGAGCCGCCACCCGGCGGCTCTGCGCGGACGATCGAGGGCTGCCCGCCCGAGTCCGCGGGTAGACCGCACGAGACCGGCGGCAACGCCGGTCCTAGATGGATGGCCGCCTCCCCGGGGTCCGCAAGGCCCCCGGGAGACAGAACCCGGCGTACAGGCCGACTCGTCCGCCATCAGCCTCCTGACCTGGGCATACGCCCTGCCTGGGCGCGCCGACTGTATGGCGGCCCGCCCCTGCACCCCTCCAGGGCCCCCGGAACGTTCCGGGGGCAAGCTGCTTCGCACGCGTGGCCCCGTGGCAGGAAAGCAAGTGGTGGCGCTGCCGTCGGAGACTTCGCAGATCAGGCTGTGGGGCTGTCTGATCAGGCGTAGTTGGCTGGGGTCGGTGGCGTGGCGGATGGCGTTGGTGACGAGTTCGCTGACCACGAGTTCGGTGGTGAAGACGGCGTTGTCCACGCCCCATGTGGTGAGCTGTTGGGAAGCGTGCTCGCGGGCTTCGGCGACGATGGCGAGGTCGCGGGTCAGGTCCCATTGGGCGACATGGTTTTCGTCCACGTCTCGGTCCCGCGCTTCGAGCAGACCGTCGGTGAAGAGCACCAGCGAAGTGCCCTCGGGTATCTCCAGCTCCGCTGCCTCGAAGGGCAGGCTTCCCAGGCGCAGCGGGGGCTGGTCGGCAGGTCGATGGACTGGACGGTGCCGCCGGGGGAGGCGAGGGCGGGGGCCGGGTGGCCGGCCGTGGCGAGGGTGAGGCGTCGGGAGACGGGGTCGTAGATGGCGTAGAGGCAGGTGGCGCGATACCGGGTTCGCGGGCGTAACGACGGGCGTTGTCCATGCAGATGGCGGCCCTGGCGACCAGGTTCTCCGTGACGAACAGGTCGTCCTCGGTAAAGGGCTCCCGGGACGCGGTGTGGCGGACGAGGAGAACCACTCCCAGGTCCTTGCCCCGCGCTTTGAGGGGAGCGGCGATCAGCGAGTGCAGGCCGTGCCGCCGGGCTTGCTCGGCTTGGACCGGGTCGGCGGCGAGCCAGACGGCGATCTCCGGGTCGGTCGCCTGATGCACGACTGCCTGCGACGTCAACAGACACCGGGCCGGTGGTGAGGGCTCGGTGTGGAAGTGGGTTTCCCCCGGAGCCGGCCCCGGGCCGTCCCCCGGACTCTCTCCCGTGCTCTCCCCCGGACCGCTCACAGTCTCGGTCAAGTCGGCCTGCCCTGCTCCACCTGCTCCCCTGCCGGGAAGTCCGTGGCAGAGACGAACAGATCGGCGGCGAGGCTGCCGATGATCTCCGCGGGGGCATACCCCGGCAGCCGTCGAGCTCCCGTGCTCCACGCCGTCACGCGCCCGCCGGGGTCCGTGAGGACGATGGCGGCTGACGTGTCGAGAGGCTCGTCGCTCATGTCGGGGGGCGGCCGGCCGAGCGCACCCGGTCTGTCCATGGGGTCCTGCCTTGCCCTCCTCTCACAGGAGCAGGCCCTTCCACAGTGGCCCCGCCCACCTCGGGATGGCAAGGCAGGGCGGTGACGTGAGGTGCTTCACGGAAGCGGGTGACGTAGCGAGGGGCTGGGCTGGGTACGCGCCCGCGTGATCACCGCTTGAGATGCCGGTCTGATCGGTACATATAGGGCGAAAGCATCGTTGGAGAGGAGGCGACATGTCGTCGAAGCGACGTCGCAAGAAGAAGGCCCGTCGTAAGAACGGAGCCAACCACGGCAGTCGGCCCCAGTCCTGATCATCCTGATCCGAGGCGCTCTGCCGAGTGACACCGACGGGGCTCCCCGAGCACGTGGCGCCACCGCGCCCGGGCACGGGGAGCCCCGTCGTCCGTGTGGCGGGGCACGCCGGTACCGCGTGCCGAGCTATCGGCTCCCGCACAGCGCCGTCTGGACGGCGACCTTCATGTCGTCGTCCTGTGCGTCCGAGCCGCCCGGGTCGAGGTTCACCATGGCCGTCGCCTGCCTGCCCTCGACCGTGGCGCCGGCCATCGTCTCGTACCCGAGCGCATCGCCGGTGTGCCCCCAGGAGGGGCCGCCGCAGGGCAGGGGCCTGCTCTCCAGGCCGAGGCCGTACGCCCGGCCGTCCGGGTTGCCGGTCGGGCGGGTGTTCATCATCTGCCGCAGCTGGGCCGGGCGCAGCAGCCTGCCGCGTACGAGGGCGGCCAGGAACCGGTTGACCTTCCCGGGGAGGCGCCGGACGAGACGCTGCGCCGGCTGCGGACGTTCCTCGGGGACTACGGCAGCGCCTGACCCGGCGTGCGGGCCCCAGCAGCACCTGATCCGGCAGCGGCAGCGGCTGACCCGGCGGCGCCCCATGGCGTCACGGTGTCGTCGGGACGTCCTGCTTCCGCGTGGCCGTCTCCTCGGCCGGTTCGGCTGCCCCGCGCGTCTCCCGCGCCAGGGCCACCGTGGCCACGGTGAGCGCGCTCATCAGGGCGATGAAGACGACCACGCCCGTGACGCTGTGGTCGAACCAGAGCAGCAGGGCGGACGCGAGCATCGGGGCGATGCCGCCGGTGACCACGGTGCCGATGTTGTTGGCGATGCCGACCGCGCTGAACCGGACCGTGGTGTCGAAGAGTTCGGCGAAGAAGGCGGGCTGGGAGCCGAGGACGGCGGACTGACCGATGCCCAGGGTGATGAAGAGTGCGAGCCAGATGGCCCAGGTGTGTCCGCCGTCGATCACCGTGAAGAACGGCCAGGCGGCGGCCAGCAGCACCAGGGCTCCGCCGATCGAGACCGGGCGGCGGCCGATGCGGTCGGAGAGCGCGCCGAAGGCCGGCACCGTCACCAGCTTCACGGCCGCGACCAGCGAGATGCCGCTGAGGAGTGCGCTGGTCGACAGGCCGCGGTCCTCGGCGTAGGTGACCGAGAAGGTGCCGAAGACGTAGTAGCCCGCGTTCTCGGCGGCGCCCGCGCCGATCACGATGAGCATCTCCTTGGGGTAGCGGCGCCAGGCGGCCACGCATCGGCTCTCGGCGATCCGCTGCCGCAGCGGGCGCGGCGCCGTCGCGGCGGCGGGACCCGCCTGCTGGACCTGCTGGACCTGCTGGAATTCGGCGGTCTCCGGCAGCGAGCGGCGCACCCAGAGGCCGAAGAAGGTCAGCCCGGCGCTGAGCAGGAAGGGAATCCGCCAGCCCCAGGCGAGGAAGGCGTCCTCGGACAGCAGCCCGGTGGTGAGCGCGAAGGCGCCGGTGGACAGCAGGGTGCCGGTGCCGGTGCCGATCGCGGGCAGTGAGGTGAGCAGACCGCGCCACTTGGGCGGTGCGTTCTCGAAGAGGATGATCAGCGCTCCGGTCTTCTCGCCGCCCGCGGCGAAGCCCTGGACGAAGCGGAGCAGGGTCAGGAGCACCGGCGCGGCGACGCCGATCTGCGCATGGGTCGGCAGCAGTCCGATGGCCGTGGTGGCGAGCCCCATCATCAGCAGGGTGGCCACCAGTACGCCCTTACGGCCCTGGGTGTCGCCCCGCTCCCCGAAGTAGGCGCCGCCCAGGGGCCGGGCGAGGAAGCCGATGGCGAAGGTGCCGTAGGCGAGGACCGTGCCGACCAGTGGATCGCTGTCCGGGAAGTAGACCTTGTTGAAGACCAGGGCGGCCGCGGTTCCGTAGAGGGCGAAGTCGTACCACTCCACCGTGGTGCCGAAGACGGCGGCGAGGGCGACTTTGGGCTGGAAAACCGGCCTTCTGGCGGTGGAACTGCCGGTATGCGTCATGGGGGACTCCCTCGTCACCGTGAATCGAGTACCACTGGGTGGTTCGCTTGTGCCGCTTGATGGTTCGGTGATGTTATGGAGGCACACACCCCGTGGCAAGGGGTCACACCCTGATTCGCACTGGAGGTCAGCCGTTGAGCACGCCCGCCCCCGCCGCCCCACCGCCCCTGCTCGACGGCATCCGGGTCCTGGATCTGACCAATGTCCTCGCCGGGCCCTTCGCCGGATATCAGCTCGCCCTGCACGGCGCCGACGTCCTCAAGGTCGAGATGCCGGGGGCCGGGGACCTGGCGCGCCAACTGGGCGCCGACCGGCAGCTGAGCGAGGAGCTGCTGGGCGCGTCGTTCCTCGCCCAGAACGCCGGCAAGCGTTCGCTGACCCTGAACCTCAAGGAGGAGAAGGGACGCGAGGCCCTGCTGCGCGCGGTGCGGGAGTCCGACGTCCTCCTCGAGAACTTCCGTCCCGGGGTGATGGACCGCCTGGGCGTCGGCCGGGAGGTCCTCATGCGGGAGAACCCGCGGCTGGTCTACTGCGCCGTCTCCGGCTTCGGCCAGACCGGACCGCTGCGCGCCCGGCCCGCGTACGACCAGATCGTGCAGGGCCTCTCCGGCATGATGAGCGTGACCGGCACCCCCGAGGTCAGCCCGCTGCGCGCCGGTTTCCCGGTCGCCGACACCCTGGGCGGCATGGCCGCCGCCTTCGCCGTGGCGGCGGCGCTGGTGCGCCGGGAGCGCACCGGGAGCGGCGCGTATCTGGACGTCTCCATGCTGGAGGCCGCGCTCACCGCGATGGGCTGGGTGACCTCCAACTATCTGATCACCGGCCGCCCGCCGCGGCCCATGGGCAACGAGAACTTCACCGCCGCACCGTCGGGGACGTTCCGCACCGCGGACGGATACCTCAACATCGCGGCCAACCGCCAGCAGCAGTTCGCCACCCTGTGCCGGCTCATCGGCCGTGCGGAACTGCTGGCGGACGAGCGGTTCGCGCATCCCGCGGACCGCAAGGCCCACCGCGAGGAGTTGCGCGCCGAGATCGAGAAGGGCCTGGCCGAGCGGACCGCCGGGGAGTGGGAGGAGATCCTCGCCGACGCCGGGGTGCCGGCCGCGCGGGTGCTGTCCGTACCCGACGCGCTGGGCCTGGAGCAGCTCGCGGAGCGGGACTTCGTCCGCACCCTGCCCTTCCCGGACGGGCGCGAGCGCGATCTGCGCGTCCTGGGCAGTCCGTTCCGGGTCGACGGTGAACCGGCGGCCGCCACCGCCCCGCCACCACTGCTGGGGCAGCACACCGAACAGGTCCTGGCCGAACTCGGCTACAGCGCCCAGGAGATCGACGCGATGAAGGAGCGTGGCGCGATATGACCCGCCGGTCCGGAGACGAGGAGGCCGCAACGGCTCCGCAGGACGTCACGCCTCCGCAGAACCTCATGGATCCGCGCGAGGTCACCGACTGGTGGTCCACCGCCGTCAGCCGCATCCGGCCGGGTGAGATCCTGCTGCGCGGCTACCCGGTGGAGCAGTTGATCGGCCAGATGTCCTTCGCCGAGACCATCTGGCTGATGCTGCGCGGCGAGTTGCCCACCCGGACCCAGGGCCGACTGCTGGAGGCCGCGCTCGTCGCCGCAGTCGACCACGGGCCCCAGGCCCCGTCGATCGCCGCCGCCCGCATGGCCGCCACCTGCGGACTGGGGCTGAACAACGCGGTGGCCACCGGGGTGAACCTCCTGGGGGACGTCCACGGCGGGGCCGGTCAGCAGTGCATGCAGGTGCTGACCGAGCTGGAGCGGGCCGTGGCCGAGGGGGCGGACGTCGACGATGCCGCGAAGGACCTGGTGGCGGAGTACCGCGCCATTCGCTCCCATGTCCCCGGATTCGGCCACCGGTTCCACCCGTACGACCCGCGCCGCAGCCCCCTGCTCGACCTGGTGGGCGCGGCGGTGGCGGACGGCGAGGCGCCGGGCTGGGCGCTGCGCGCCGGGATGGCCCTGGAGCGGGCACTGGCGGAGGGCCGCAGCCGTCCCGTGCCGATGAACATCGACGGCGCCACCGCCATCGTCTACAGCGAACTCGGCTTTCCGCCCGAGCTCGGACGCGGGCTGTTCGTGCTCTCCCGCAGCGTGGGCATCCTCTCCCACGCCTGGGAGGAGAAGTCCGGTGGAGCCAGGATCAAGGGTCCCATTCCCCGGCGGCTGCTGCCCTCCTACGAGGGCCCGGCCCCCCGGGACCTCATCCGGCCGGAGAGCGAGAAGAGTGAGGAGAGCGAGAAGAGCGAGGGGAGCACAGGACGTGCGGACAGCGCGGAGGGCGCGTGACCGTCAGCCGCTCTCGCCGAGGAACCGCAGCTCCGACAGCCGCCTCGCCGCCTCGGTCAGCGCCGGGCGGAAGGACTCGACGCGCTCCTCGGTGAAGCGGCTGGTGGGGCCGCCGAGGCCCACCGCGGCGACGACCTGCCCGCTCGCGTCGGTGACGGGGGCGGCCACTGCGGACACCCCGTCCTCGCGCTCGCCGTGGCTGGCCGCCCAGCCCCGCTGCGCGGCCAGGCGCGCCCGTTCGGCCAGGACGGAGGTGAAGTCGGGGCCGCGCCCGGCCGCCGAGGCCACCCGGCTCAGGGTCCGGGGCGAGCCGCCGATGAGCAGGACATGCCCGGAGGCACCGGCCCACAGCGGCATCTCCTCGCCGATGCGCACCACATGGCGCAGCTGCTGGGTGCCCTCGTGCTGGGCCACGCACACCCGGGAGGCCCCCTGGCGGATGTAGATCCGCGAGGACTCGCCGCCGGACCGTACGGACAGGACACGCAGGCACTCCACCGCCTCCGGGGGCAGCCGCCAGGCGTCCTGTGCGAGCGCCGCCCAGCGCAGCAGGCCCGCACCGGGGGTGAGCCGGCCGTCCCCCCGGCTCCACAGCAGCCCGCGCTGCTCAAGGGTGGCCACCAGACGGACCACGGTGGACTTGGCCAGTCCGGTGGCGTCGGTCAACTCCCGTACGCTGCGGGAGCGGTGGGACTCGTCGAACAGGGCGAGCAGATCCAGTGCGCGCAGTACACTCCGTACTCCCTCGCCGCCCTCTCCGGCTGCCGTCCCCATCGCCTGTCCTCCTCGCCGCACCACGCGTAAAACCATCTAACGGTGCGACAGTACCACCAGGTAGTACCACCAGGTGGTTCACGCTAGGCCGGGATGACGGTGACCAGGTCGGCGGGCATCCGGCCCCGCAGATCGTGCCATTCGCCCTCGCTGATATGGCGCTGCAGGGTCTCCAGGACGGTGTGCACGAGCTGTTCGATATCGCCCTGGATCGAGTACGGGAAGTCGTGCCGGATCCGCTGGTAGAACTCCTCGCTGTGCATCTTCACGGGCGTCTCCGCCGGTTTCCACCCCTCGTAGTAGATGCCGCGCACCAGCATCGGGAGCTGTGCGCCGAACTGGACGGCCTCGTCCACCGTCAGCCGGTCCCGTAGCTGGTGCAGGACCGTGCGCAGGGCGGCGTACGACTGTTTGCGGCGCTCCTTGGGCCAGCCGTACGCGTCCTCGATCTCCTTGAGGAGCCGGTTGGTCTTGTCGACCGTCGTGTCGAAGGAGGCAAAGCCTGTGGCAACCATGTGTTCGTCCTCCGGTCGGGGGGTCAGGTGGAGTGGCTGCGCGGGTGTCGCGGATGCGCAGGGGAAGGGGCACGGGCGGATCAGCGCCCGACGCGGCGGACCGGCCGGACGGGGCTGAAGGGGCTGAAGGGGCTGGAGGAGCCGAAGGGGCTGGAGGGGGGCCGCTCGGGTGGGCAGGGGCGGCGGTGCGGGCAAGGCGGTCATGGACGTGGTGGATGGCCATCGCCCCCTCGCCGGCCGCCGAGGCCACCCGCTTGACCGAGCCGCCGCCCACATCACCGGCGGCGAAGACCCCCGGCAGCGTGGTCTCCAGGCTCGGACAGCCGCGGCCGGGGCCCGGCGGGTGCCGTGTCGGGAGAGGCAGGCGATCTGTTCGTCCGTCAGCCGTGGATACGCGCCGTAGATATCCGGGGTCTCGTCCGGTACCGCGTGCTCCGGTACCTCGACCGGTACGGCTCCCTCCGGTGCGGCGCCCCGGGGCCGGTCCTCGTCCGTCATCACATCAGGCCATGGCCTCGTGGGCATAGCACCACCGCCAGGTCTCGCCCGCTTCCAGGGGCTCGACGATCGGGTGCTGTTCGGCGTACGCGTGCGCACGGGCGTGCTTGAGCGGCGAGGAGTCGCAGCACCCGACGTGTCCGCAGGTCAGACAGAGCCGCAGATGGACCCAGGGGGACCCCAGGCGCAGGCACTCCTCGCACCCCTCGGGGGTGCTCGGGGTGACGTCGTGCACCATCGACAGGTGCGGATCGGGCTCGATGGCCATGGCGTTCATCCTTTCTGGCGGTCGCGGCCGCGCATCACCGCTCGACACCCGCTCGACCCACGAACGCGGGGCCGCCCCCTGTCCAGGATGAGCAGGGTCGGCACGGCCTGCACCTCGAACCGCTGGGGGAGGCATGGGCGGTTCGGCCCGGCATCGTTCTCACGCGGCCTTTCCGAGTCCCGCGATCTCCGGCTGCCGTTCGTAGGTGATCAGCAGTTCGCCGTGCTGGGCGTCGACTTTGACGGTGGCGCCTTCCTCGACATCGCCGCGCAGCAGGGCGCGTCCGATGAGGGTCTCCACCTCATGGGAGATGAAGCGGCGCAGTGGACGGGCCCCGTACACCGGGTCGTAGCCTTCGTGGGCGATCACCTTGCGGCCGGTGGGGGTCAGTTCGATGGCGATCAGGCGCTCGGCCAGCCGCTTGCGCAGTTCGTTGAACTGGAGTTCCACGATCTTTTCGATCTGGGGCTCGCCGAGGGGCTTGAACAGCACGATGTCATCGACGCGGTTGAGGAATTCGGGGCGGAAGTGGCCGCGCAGCTCGGTCATCACCAGGCTCCGGGCGTCCGGTTTGAGTTCGCCGTCGGAGGTGACGCCGTCGAGCAGGTGCATGGAGCCGATGTTGGAGGTCATGATGATCACGGTGTTGCGGAAGTCCACCAGCCGTCCCTGGGCGTCGGTGATCCGGCCGTCGTCCAGAACCTGCAGCAGGGTGTTGAAGACATCGGTGTGCGCCTTCTCGATCTCGTCGAAGAGCACCACCGAGTACGGCTTGCGCCGCACCGCCTCGGTGAGCTGACCGCCCTCCTCGTAGCCGATGTATCCGGGAGGGGCGCCGACCAGCCGGCTGACGGTGTGCCGCTCCTGGTACTCGCTCATGTCCAGGCGGATCATGTTCTCCTGGGTGTCGAAGAGCGCGGCGGCCAGTGCCTTGGCCAGCTCGGTCTTTCCGACGCCGGTGGGGCCGAGGAAGATGAACGAGCCGATCGGGCGGCGCGGGTCCCGGATGCCCGAGCGGGCCCGGATGATGGCGTCGGTGACCAGCTTGACGGCCTCGTCCTGGCCGATGACCCGCTCCTGGAGGATCTGGTCCAGGCGCAGCAGTTTCTCCCGTTCGCCCTCCTGCAGGCGGGAGACCGGGATGCCGGTCCAGGCGGAGACGATGTCGGCGATCTCCTCCTCGGTGACCACCTCGCGCAGCAGCCGGTGCGCCCCCTGTTTGGCGGCCAGCTGCTCCTCCTCGGCGGCCAGTTTGCGTTCCAGTTCCTGGAGCCTGCCGTAGCGCAGTTCGGCGGCGCGGTTGAGGTCGTAGGCGCGCTCGGCCTCCTCGGCCTCGCGGCGTACCTCCTCCAGTTCCCGGCGCAGCTCCTGGACCCGGCGGATGGACTGCCGCTCGGCCTCCCACTGGGCGTGCTTGGCGTCGGCCTCGGCGCGCAGATCGGCCAGTTCGCGGCGGAGTTCCTCCAGCCGTTGCCGGCTGGCCGGGTCGGTCTCTTTGGAGAGCGCGGCCTCCTCGATCTCCAGCCGGGTGACCCGGCGGGTGGTCTCGTCCAGTTCGGCGGGGCGCGCTGGGCCAGCAGCTCGACCTCCATCCGATGGCCGTCGGTGGCACAGCGCGATCCGTCCGCTCCACCGGGGCTCCTCCGCCAGGCACGGCCCGGCGCCGCCCGCCGCGTCCCCGACGGTCCTTTCGGCGCGCAGCTTGCCCGCCGCCCGCCCGACGACGTCCTGCGCGCGATCACCCAGCAGCCGCCGCGCGCCCTCGCTCCACCCGGTCGCCACGCCGTGGTCGTCGACGGTGGCCATGGCCGGGTCGGGGGCGCCGCGCGAGGGGTCGGCCGGACGCGGCGGGCGGCGGGGTCGGGGGGCGTCATCGCCTATCGCCTCGACGGCTCAGGGATCCGGCGGTCGCCACTCGATCATCAAAATCGTGGCGTCGTCGCTGAGCCGGCTGTGCCCGTGGTCGAGGATGGCGTGGATGAGCAGCCGGAGCACCTCGGGGGCGTTCTCCCCGGCGGCCATCGAGCGGATGATGTGGTCGGCGAAGCGCTCCAGGCCGAACTGCTCGCCTCCCTCGTCGCGCGACTCCACGACCCCGTCGGTGTACAGCAGAATCCGGTCGCCGGGCTCCAGGGCCGTCTCATGGATCCGGCGGGGCGCCGCCGACAGACGCGGGGGCAGCCCCAGCGGCGGTTCGGAGGCGCGCTCCAGCTCCTTGTCCAGCAGCCGCCGGCGGCGGATGACCAGCGGGGTGGGATGGCCGCAGTTGGACCAGCGCAGCGCCCCGCTCGGCATGTGCAGCCGGAGGAAGACGCCCGTGCAGAACTGGTCCGGAAGCCATTTGTTCAGGGCCTCGTCCACGGTGGTGACCAGCTCCGCCAGGTCGGCGCCGATGCGCCGGGCGTTGCGGCTGCCCGCCATCGCCACGGAGGTGGTCAGCCCGGACGCCAGATCGTGGCCCATGGCGTCGAGGATCGTGGCGTGCAGGATGTCCTCGGTGAACGAATGGTCGAAGGCATCGCCGCCCAGCTCGTACGCGGGCTCCAGAACGGCCGTCGAGATCACCCGGCCGGTGCCGATCGAACGTGGCGGAAGGAAGGCCCGCACCATCTCCGTGGGCAGCTCCATGGACCGGGTCCGGGTGCGCCGGGCGAAGCTGTCTATGGAGGTGCGCTTGGACGTGATGACCAGGGAGAGGAGCGAGGCCAGCGTCCGGCAGCGCCAGAGCGTGAGCGCGTCCAGGGAGTCCATCCGCAGCTGCAGCACCCCCAGCCGCTCCGCGCCGTTCATCAGCGGCAGCCAGACGTCCAGCCCGCCCCTGTTGTCCTCCTTGACCCGCACGGTGCTGGTCCGGTAAGCGAATCCGGCCAGGGAGTCATCGAGGTTCAGCCGCGATACGTCCTCGTCGAGCGGGATCAGCAGCCGCTGCTGGAGGTCGATCAGGAAGACGACCGCATGGCCCATGTGCATGGCCGCGGTGTAGCGGTCCAGGGCTCCTGAGAGCTCCGCGGGTGAAGCCTCGTGGGCCGCCCGGAGCAGCTCGTCCAGCGACTGCTCAGCAGTCTCGGCCGAGGTCAACACGCTCGCGTCCACCATGCGATCCACCATACGGCGGCGGTCTACTGTACGGCGGCGGTCCACCATACGGCGGCGGTCCACCGTACGGCGGCGGTCCACCGTACGGCGGCGGTCCACCGTACGGCGGCGGTCCACCATACGGCGGCGGGCCGCCGTACGCCCGGACGATCACGGGGGCGTGGGCACCGGCTCCCGTACCGGCTCCCGTACGGGGTCCCGCACCAGTTCCCGCACGGGTTCCCGGGGGACGGTGACGGGCTCGCGCGGGGCCTCGTCGGGTGCGCGGCTCTCCGGTACGGCTATCTCGCGTACGGCAGCGTGGCGCACGGCCGCGTCGCGTGCGGTGGCCCGCCGTACGGTCGCGGCGGCCTCCCGTACGGCCACGGCGTCCCCGCGCATGTCCGCGCCCGCCTGGGGAGCCCGGGAGAGCAGGACCACGCCGCGGGCGGCCGCCGCCGCGCCCGCGGCGGCCAGGGCCCAGCCCGCCGGGCCGCCCCGGAAGCGCTCGTCCAGCAGGACGATCCCGATGGCGGCGGCCGCCACCGGGTTGGCGAGGGTCAGGGTCGCGAGGGGTGCGCCGAGGCCGCTGCCGTAGGCGCTTTGGGCCAGCAGCAGACCGCTCACCGCGAAGACCGCGACCAGGACGGCCACGATCACGGCCCGCCAGGACACCAGGGCCGCCCCGGGGACGCGGGAGTCGGCAAGCGCGACCGTGAGGGTCTGGGTGAGCGCCGAGGCGACGCCCGAGGCGACCCCGGACGCGGTGGCGTGCCGCAGACCCCGGCCCGGCGTCCCGCGCCCCCTGCGCCCCGGCCGGACGCACAGCGCGATGAACACCAGGACGACGCCCGCGAGCCCGACCGCCTGCGGCAGGCTGAGCGTGTCGCGCGGGGTCTCCCCGGCGGTGACCGGCAGCAGGGCGCCGAGGCCGAGCAGTGCGAGGGCCACGCCCCGCCACTCGTTTCGGGCCACGCGCCGCCCCGCGAGCCGCGCGCCCAGCGGGACGGCCGCGACCAGGGTCAGCGCGCCGAGCGGCTGGACCAGGGTGAGCGGTCCGTACCGCAGCGCGGCCACATGCAGCAGGGCACCGGTGGAGTTGAGGCCGACGGCGCCCCACCAGGCGCCGCGCAGCAGCAGTCCCGGCATGCGGCCCGGCCGCCCGCCGGCGGCCAGCCGCTCCTGAGCCACCGCGGCGGTCGCGTAGGCGACGGCCGAGGCGAGCGCGAGCGCGACGGCTATGACGGTCGGGTTCATCCACCGTGCCTTCCTCTGGGCGCCCATCTGTCTGGCGCCATCGGCACACAAACGTATCGATACGAGAGTGTACCGGTCCGGAACTGTATCGGTACATGGGTGTATCGGTACGCGGATGTGTCGGTACACTGCGTGGTCGGGGGGTCGTAGTCCGGTGACCGAGGAGGAGAGCCGATGGCGACGCAAGGCCCGGAGACGGCCGCGCCGCAGCGCCGTTCAAAGATCAGCCCCGAGCGCGAGCAGGAGTTCTACCAGGCGGTCCTCGATCTGCTCCAGGAGGGCGGCTACGAGGCTCTCACCATCGAGGCGGTCGCCGCCCGCACCCGCGCCAGCCGTTCCACCCTCTACCGGCAGTGGTGCGGCAAGCCCCAGCTCGTCGTCGCCGCGCTGCGCTCGTGCAAGCGCCCCTTCGCCTTGGAGGGCATCGACACCGGCTCGCTCGCGGGCGATCTGCGCGCCGTCGCGGCGGCGGTGGGGGAGGCGGGGGAGGTGTGCGGCGGTGATACGGCGCTGGTGTACGCCGTCGGGCACGCCGCGCTGCAGGACTCCGATCTGCTCCAGGCGCTGCGCGCCGCGCTGATCGAGCACGAGGTGAAGACGATCCAGGCGATGGTCCGCCGGGGAGTGGAGCGCGGCGAGGTGGCCGCGGACAATCCCGCCGTCGAGTTCGTCCCCACCCAGCTGATCGGCGCGATGCGGGTCCGCCATCTGCTGGAGGGCCGGTTCGCCGACCGCGACTATCTGACGCGCTTCCTCGAAGCGTCGGTCTTCCCCGCCCTCGGGCTGGCCCCGTAGGGCCGCCGGTCACGCCACCGGGCCGTCAGCCCTTTCGTCCGTCACCCCGTCAGATCACGGGCGGGCGGCCCAGTTTGGTCATGCGCCACACCGTGCGCCAGCGCATCGGGCGGCGGCGGCCGCAGGAGGTGCGCAGGCCCTCCAGGAAGCCGCCCGCCCAGGCCCGCAGCCCCGTCAGGGAGCGGGTGCGGGCGAGGGTGAGCAGCGTCCAGGTGCCGAGGTAGAGCGGGACCAGCGGCAGCGGCAGGTGGCGGCGGGCCAGCCAGACCCGGTTGCGGGCGGTCATCCGGTGGTAGACGGCGTGCCGGGCGGGGGAGGTCCGGGGGTGCTGGAGCAGCAGCTCGGGGGCGTAGACGACCTTCCAGCGCGCGTCCAGTGCCCGCCAGGCGAGGTCGGTCTCCTCATGGGTGAAGAAGAACGCGTCCGGCCAGCCGCCGATCTGCTCCAGCATCGCCACCGACAGGGCGTGGCCGCCGCCGAGGAAGGTGGTCACCTCACCGCCGCGCATCGGATCGGAGGCGCGCAGCCGGGGCACGTGGCGGCGCTGGGTCTCACCCGTCTCGTCGGCGATGCGGAAGCTCACGATGCCCAGGCGCGGGTCCTCGGCGTACAGATCGCGCACCCGGCGGAAGACGTCGGCGTCCACCAGCAGCCCGTCGTCGTCGAGGTCGATGACGATGTCCACGTCGCCGAAGTCGCGCAGCCGCCGCCAGGCGACGTTACGGCCGCCGGAGACGCCGAGGTTCTCCTCCAGCTCGACCGCGGTCACCTCGGCGGGGAACTCCGGGAGCGGGGAGCCGTTGCCGACGACCACGATGCGGGCCGGGGGAACGTCCTGCTTCGCGACCGACTCCAGCAGGGCCGCCACCTCTCGGGGCCGGTTGCCCATGGTCAGGACGGCGATACCCAGGCGTGGTTCGGGGGCGGCGGACACGGTGGGACTCCAGAGTTCGGGTGCGATGCCCGCGATCGTATCCGTTCACCCGGAAGGACACTTCCGTACGGCTGATGTTCATCGAGGACCGAGCGGCCGGCCTCAAAGAGCGAGCGGAACAAAAAGACCGAGCAGAACGAAAGGCAGAGCAAAAGGCAGAGCAAAAGGACTGAGCGGAACGATCAGCCGTCGAGTGCGGAGAGGGCCTTCTTGGCCGCGCTGATGGCGCCCTTACGGATCGCATCGCCGTCTGCGGCCTTATGGCTCTCGAAGTCGCCGCCGTTGTACGTCACGGTGACCGTGGCATTGTCCTGGTGGACCGTCACCACCGCCTCGCGTATGCCCTGGTCGTCGTCCTCGGTGGTCTTCTCGGTCACCGTCGCGTCGTCGCCGAGGCCGGGCACCGCGCTGCCGCCCTCGCTCCCGCTCTTCTTCCCGGCGGTGCTCTTGACGTCGTAGGCGATGTCCAGCCAGCGGTAGTCGAAGTCGTCCAGGGCGTGCCAGGAGCAGCCGGTGCGGCGGCCCAGGTCGCTGGACTTCAGCTCGTTCCCGGCCGCCTTGGCGCCCGGCACCAGGTCCTTGATCATCGACTCCGGGAGGGTGGTGCACGCCTCCGCGGGCGGCTTGGCGTAGCGCGGCGCGGCGGCGCCGGTGGCCGGGGCCGAGGTCTGCGGGGAGGGGCCCGCCGGGGTGGCGCCCGCGTCCGAGTCGTCCGACGTCGTCATGGCCACCCCCGCGGCGGCGAGGACGGCGACGGGCAGCAGACGGGCGACCAAGGTGAGCGGCAGAGAACGCACGGCGGTCTCTCTTCGTTCGGATGGCGGTCGTGGGGCGGTGGTGAAAGGTGCGGCGCGGTGGGAAACGACCTTGCCATATGGAGCGGGCCTCGAACAGTCCGGGGGTGGCAGAGGGGGCCGGTCCGGAGGTGGGTGAGCGGGTGTGTCGGCCGTGGCGTCGAAGCCGCTGAGCCGATGGAGTGAATTGCCCGCATCCTCACATCATCTCCACAATTGGAGGGTTATCTAGGACGGGTGACGAACCCTCATCCGTCAGCCGCGGCCGATGTATGGCATCGCCGTCGCCATGACCGTCGCGAACTGCACGTTGGCCTCCAGCGGCAGCGACGCCATATGCCGCACGATGCGCGCCACGTCCGCGACGTCCATCACGGGCTCGACCGCCACCTCCCCGTTCGCCTGCGGTACACCGGCGGACATCCGCTCGGTCATCTCGGTCGCCGCGTTGCCGATGTCGATCTGCCCGCAGGCGATGCGGTACCGGCGCCCGTCCAGCGACAGCGACTTGGTGAGCCCCGTGATGGCGTGCTTGGTGGCGGTGTACGCCACGCTGTCCGGCCTGGGCGCGTGCGCCGAGATGGAGCCGTTGTTGATGATCCGTCCACCCTGTGGCTCCTGATCCCGCATCTGCCGGAACGCCGCCTGGGCGCACAGGAACGCGCCCGTCAGATTGGTGTCCACGACCGACCGCCAGTCCTCGTAGGCCAGGTCCGCCAGGGCCACACCGCGCGGGCCGAAGCTCCCCGCGTTGTTGAACAGCAGATCGAGCCGTCCGAACCGCTCCCGCGCCGCCGCGAAGAGCGCCTCCACCCGCTCCGGACTGGCCACATCCGTCGGCACCACGGGGGCCGGCGGGCCGCCGCCGGCCAGCCGCGCCGTCTCCGCCAGGGCCTCCTCGCGGCGCCCCGCCAGCACCACCGACCAGCCCGCCTCCAGGAGTTCGAGCGCCACCGCCCGGCCGACGCCGGAGCCCGCGCCCGTCACCACCGCCACTTTCGACACCACCGACACACGACCGTCGCTCATGGCGCCGCAGCGTACGCCACGTCAGTTCGCCGTGTGGAGGTGTCGATTCGCCGCAATGGTCCCTTCCGGCGACGGACCTCACCCAGCGGCCATATCGATGTCGCGTGCACGCAAGCGGCCGGCCGCCCCCCGACACTGCAATTCCTCTGACGCCACGAGCCAGGGGAGAGCACATGGCACACGACTCGCACCAGCAGGCCATACGAGCCGCGGCCGCACGTCTGGGACGCCGCCGCTTCCTCACCGTCACCGGAGCCGCCGCCGCGCTCGCGTTCACCACCAATCTGCCCAGCGCCCACGCCGCGCAGGTGACCCCGCGCGCGCTCGCCGACAACCCCTTCACGCTCGGCGTGGCCTCCGGCGACCCGCTGCCCGGCGCGGTCGTGCTGTGGACCAGGCTGGCGCCCCGCCCGTACGAGCCCGGCAACGGGCTGCCCGAAGAGGGCACCGTCAAGGTCGGCTGGGAGATCGCCCGCGACGAGAAGTTCCAGCGCGTCGCCCGCCGCGGGACCACCTCCGCGCACGCCGAGTTCAACTACACGGTGCACGTGGACGCGGGCGGGCTGGAGCCGGACCGCGTCTACTGGTACCGCTTCCGGGCCGGGAACTGGACCAGCCCGGTGGGCCGCACCCGCACCACCCCCGCCGTGGGCGCCAAGGTCCGGGACGTGCGCTTCGGCCTGGTGTCCTGCCAGGCGTACCACGACGGCTACTTCACCGCCTACCGCCACCTGGCGGACGAGGACCTGGACGCCGTCTTCCACGTGGGCGACTACCAGTACGAGTACGCGGTCAACTCCGTGGGCGGCGCCCGGAAGTACACCGACCGCACCCTCCCCTCGGTGTTCAACGCCGAGACGATGACCCTCGAGGACTACCGGCTGCGCTACGCGCTCTACAAGTCCGACGAGGACCTCCAGGCCGCTCACGCCGCCTTCCCCTGGTACGTCACCTGGGACGACCACGAGACCGAGAACAACTACGCGGGCGACATCGACGAGAACGGCGGCCCCTCGGACGAGTTCCTGATCCGCCGGGCGGCCGCCTACCGGGCGTACTGGGAGAACATGCCGCTGCGGATGCCGCAGCAGCCGGACGGCGCCGATATGCGGCTCTACCGCCGCTTCCACTACGGCAAGCTGGCCCAGTTCGACATCCTCGACACCCGGCAGTACCGCTCCAACCAGGCGTACGGCGACGGCTGGCAGTACCCCGGCCCGGAGTCCGAGGACCCCGCGCGTACCCTCACCGGCAGCGCCCAGGAGCGCTGGCTGCTGAGCGGCTTCCAGAGCTCCACCGCCACCTGGAACGTACTGCCGCAGCAGGTCACCTTCTCCCAGCGGAAGAACACCACGGCCGCGCGCTCCAAGCTCTCCATGGACTCCTGGGACGGCTACCCCGCCTCCCGCGAGCGGATCCTGGCCGGTGTCGAGCAGGCGGGCCTGGAGAACTTCGTGGTGCTCACCGGCGATGTCCATGTGCACTACGCCTTCGACATCAAGAAGGACTTCGACGACCCGGGGTCCCGGACCCTGGGTGTGGAGTTCGTCGGCACCTCCGTCAGCAGCGGCAAGGACGGCGCCGACAAGCCCGACAACTGGGCCACCTACATGGCCGCCAACCCGCATATGAAGTTCTACAACGGCCGGCGCGGCTATGTGACGGTCTCGCTGGACGAGGAGCGGGCACGGGCCGACTACAAGACCGTCTCCGCGGTCACCACCCCGGACGCGCCGCTCACCACGGCGGCGTCATTCGTCAGCGAGGCCGGGAACCCCGGCCTCAAGCAGGTCTGACGAACGGACGGGCCCGGCGCGCACCCCAAGCGCCGGGCCCGCCCGGTTCACACCTCGTACCTCGTACCTCGTCCTCACACCTCGTCACCCCACGCCCTCGTCCTCGCCCGGATACCGCACCCCCAGCCGCTCCCGCGCCGCGTCCAGGGTCCGCATCACCGCCAGCGTGCCGTCCAGCGGCACCAGCGGGGACTCCGTCTCGCCCGCGCGCAGGCAGCGCATCACCTCCGCCGCCTCCCGCTGGTAGGAGCGCAGCCCGTCCACCGCCGTGATCTCCTCCGGATCCCGGCCGGGCCGGTGCAGCACAAAGCGCTCGGGGTGGAAGAAGCCGCGCGGGAACTCGATCCGCCCCGCCGTGCCCGTCACCGCCGCCGTCATCGGCGTATCCGCGGTGATCGAGCAGGAGAGCAGCGCCACCGCCCCGCTGTCCCAGCCCAGCGCCAGGCCCGTGTTCACATCCACGCCCTCGGGGGAGAGCTGACCCACCGCCCGTATCTCGGCCGGCTCGCCGAGCAGCAACTGCGCGAAGGACACCGGATAGACGCCGAGGTCCAGCAGGGCGCCGCCGCCCAGCGCCGGATCGCGCAGCCGGTGGTCCGGGTCGATCGGGCCGGGCAGTCCGAAGTCCGCGTGGACCGCCCGGACCTCGCCGATCGCGCCGTCGTGGACCAGCTCGGTCATCCTGCGGACGACCGGATCGCAGTACGTCCACATCGCCTCCATCAGGAAGCGGCCCCGGGCCCGGGCGAGGTCCACCAGCTCCTCGGCCTGACGGACATTGAGCGTGAACGGCTTCTCGCACAGCACCGCCCGCCCCGCCTCCAGACACAGTCCGGCCGCCTCCCGATGGGCCGAGTGCGGGGTGGCGACATAGATCACATCGATGTCGTCATCGGCGGCCAGTTCCGCCCAGCCGCCGTAGGCGCGGGATATCCCGAACCGCTCCGCGAATCGCTTGGCCGACTCCGGCCGGCGCGAGCCGACCGCGATGACCTGCGCGTCCGCCATCTCCAGCAGATCCGTGGTGAACGAGGCGGCGATCCCACCGGTCGCCAGAATCCCCCATCGCACGGCCCTTGACCCGCTTGTCCCGGCCATCCCGACCCCGTTCCCCCCTGCCCACAGGAGTTCGACTCCATTCGAATTGCTGAGAGCATAGAGACGCATCGACGACTCATGGAAGGTACGCATGCAGCAGTCCGGCCAACCGGCCGCCGCTCCCACCCGGGCCGACCGTCCCGGAACCTTGTCCCCCGACACCTCCGCCGCCTCCCGCACCTCCGCTGCCGCCCTTCCCGGGCTCACCGCGCAGCGCCGTACGAGCCTCCTCGTCACCCTGATCCTCGGCGGGCTCACCGCACTCCCGCCGCTGTCCATGGACATGTACCTCCCGGCCCTGCCGGAGGTCACCGACGGGTTCCACAGCTCGGCCGCCACCGCCCAGCTCACCCTCACCGCCTGCCTGATGGGCATGGCGCTCGGCCAGCTCGCCGTCGGCCCCCTGAGCGACCGGTGGGGGCGCCGCCGTCCGCTGCTCATCGGCATGGTGATCTACGTCATCGCCACCGCCATCTGCGCCTTCGCCCCCACCGCCGGGCTGCTCATCGGCTTCCGGCTGCTCCAGGGGCTCGCGGGCGCGGCCGGAATCGTGATCGCCCGCGCCGTGGTCCGGGACCTCTACGACGGCATCGCGATGGCCCGCTTCTTCTCCACCCTGATGCTGATCTCCGGCGTGGCGCCCATCGTGGCCCCGCTCATCGGCGGCCAGATCCTGCGCTTCACCGACTGGCGCGGAGTCTTCGCGGTGCTCACCGTGATCGGCACCCTGCTCACCCTGGTGGTCTGGCGGTGGCTGGGGGAGACGCTGCCGCCCGAGCGGCGCCAGGACGGAGGGCTCGGCCAGACCCTGCGCACCATGCGCGGGCTGCTCGCCGACCGCGTCTTCACCGGCTACATGCTCGCGGGCAGCTTCGCCTTCGCGGCGCTCTTCGCCTACGTCGCCGGGTCGTCCTTCATCGTCCAGGAGATCTACGGCGCCTCACCGCAGACCTTCAGCCTGCTCTTCGGGCTGAACTCGATCGGCCTGATCGCCACCGGTCAGCTCAACGGCCGGGTGCTGGTCGGCCGGGTCAGCATGGACAAGGTGCTGATGGTCGGGCTGGTCGTGATCACCGTCGCGGCGGCCGCGCTGCTCGTGCTGGCCTCCGGGGTCTTCGGGAAGGCCGGTCTCGTCCCGGTGGCGGGGTGCCTGTTCGTGCTGATGTCCGCGATGGGCCTGGCCATGCCGAACACCAACGCCCAGGCCCTGAACCGCACGCCGCACGCCGCCGGTTCCGCCTCCGCGCTGCTGGGCACCTCCACCTTCCTGCTGGGCGCCGTCGCCTCCCCGCTGGTGGGGATCGCGGGGGAGACCACGGCGGTGCCGCTGGCCGTCGTCCAGCTCGTCTCCGCGCTCGCGGCCATCGCCTGCTTCGTGGGACTCTGCCGTCCGTGGCAGCGACGTACCAAGCAGAGCGTGACCGTGGTCTGACCCGGTTGCTGGAGATCGTCAGGGCGCTTCCCGAAGGGGAGCGCCCTTGGTGTTCGGGGGTGGCACTGGCCGCCGGGACCGCATCGGGCCCGCTGGCCGAGGAGTGCTTCGGCTGGGCGGTGCGCTACGCGGCGTACGACGAGCGGGCCGACCGGGGTGTGGAGCTGCCGCGCGAGCGGTGGGTGCCGGTGCGCCGCGACACCCTCTTCGACCTCGCCTCGCTCACCAAGCTGTGCACCACGATCGTGGCGCTGCGGGCCGCCGAGCGCGGGCTGATCGCGCTGGACGCGCGGGTCGCCGCGTACGCCCCGGAGTGCACGGCCGCCGCCGAGCACGGCATCACCGTGCGGCAGCTGCTCACCCACACCTCGGGGCTGATTCCCGAACTGCCGCTGTACGAGGAGGACGGGGTGGATCGGCGGCTGGCCCGGCTCGCGGCCGAGCCACCGGTCACCCCGCCCGGCACCGCCCGCCGCTACTCCGACCTCAACTTCCTGCTGCTCCAGCGCGTTGTGGAGCGGACCGCCGGGCGCCCGCTGGACCGGCTGGTGCGGGAGACGGTCACCGGCCCGCTGGGCATGGCCGCCACCCGCTTCAACCCTCCCGCCTCCTGGCTGCCCCGGACCGCGGCCACCGAGGACCAGCGGCGGCCCTGGGGCAAGGTGGACCGGGGGATGCTGCGGGGCGTGGTGCACGACGAGAACGCGTGGGCGCTGGGCGGGGTCGCGGGCCATGCCGGGCTCTTCTCGACCGCCGGGGACCTGGCGGTGCTGTGCCGGACGCTGCTGGCCGGTGGCGGGCCCGTACTGTCGCGAGAGTCCACCGAGCTGATGCTGACCGCGCCGGGGCTGGGCTTCGAGGTCGACCAGCCGTGGTTCATGGGCGAGTTGGCCGGGCGCGGCGCCGCGGGGCACACCGGGTTCACCGGGACGAGCCTGGTGGTGGACCGGGCCCGCGGGGTCTATCTGGTGCTGCTCGCCACGACCGTGCATCCGCGCCGCCGCCCCGGCGACAGCGCGCCCCGCGCGGCGGTGGGCACGGCGCTGGCGCGGGCGATGGGCTGAGAGGGCCCCGGGCTCCTGGGCTTCCCCGGCCCTGAGCTTCCCCGGCCGCACGACGTCCTGCGGGGTGTCCGGCTGTTTCCCCTCCCCGCCCCTTCCCGAAACGAGGGTGCTCCGCCCCCTCGAACCCCGCCGGGGCTCCGCCCCGGCCCCCGCTCCTCAAACGCCGGAGGGGCGGGATCGCGTTACCGGCCCGAGGCGCTGGATGGGTTTTGGTCCTCCGGCGGCCAGACATCGCCCCAGGACACATCGCGGGCGGCCCGGTACAGCGGCCCCTGACGCTTGGTCACCGTGGTGCGGCCCAGCCCCTCCTCGGGGGCGCACAGGTCCAGCAGTACCTGGCCCTTGCGGATCTGCGGGCGGCGCACCACCCGCGCGTCGGCGGGCGTGGCGTCGAACCGTACGGCCGCGACATAGCTGAACTTCTCGTCCTCGTACGGCAGCGAACCGCCCTTGACCTGCCGGTGGAGGGAGGAGCGGCGGACCCGGGCGGCGAAGTGGCACCAGTCGGCGCCGGGCTCGATCGGGCAGGCCGCGCCGTGCGGGCAGGGGGCGACGATACGCAGCCCGGCCGCCAGCAGCCGGTCCCGCGCCTCGCGGATCCGCAGATAGCCGTCCGGGGTGCCCGGTTCGATCAGCACCACGGCCTGGGCCGCGCGCGCCGCCTCGGCGACCACGGCCCGCCGGTCGGCCTCGGTCAGCTCGCCCAGCACATAGCTGACGGTGACCAGGTCCGTCCCGTCCGGCAGTGCGAGCCCGTCCCCTATGGTCCGGCGCTGCCAGCGGGCGGTGCGCAGCGCCTTGGAGGGCGCCTGCCCGGCCAGCTCGCGGCCGAGGGCCAGTGCGGGCTCCGCCCAGTCCAGGACGGTGGTGGTGTGCCCGTCGCGCGGCCAGGTGGCGGCCACCGCCCAACTCGCCGCGCCCGTACCGCCGCCGATGTCGATATGCGAGGCCGGGGCCCATGCCGGCGTCCGGGCGCGGAAGGCGGTGAGGGCGGCGCGCACGGCCTCGAAGGTCGCGGGCATCCGGTACGCGGCGTAGGCGGCGACGTCGGAGCGGTCGCGCAGCACGGGCGCGTCGGTCGGGGTGCGCCCCCGGTAGTGGCCGATCAGCCGGTCGACCGCCTGGGCCGCCTGGCGGGGCGGCAGACCGTCGAGCAGACCGGCGAGCGCGGTCTGCGGCGTCTCGTCGGCGCGGGTGGTGTCGGGGGCGTGCATTCGGCGGATTCTACCGGCGGGAGGGGGCGCCTTCGGCGCCTGGGCGGGGCCGCGCTGCCCCTGGGCGGCGCCCTCGCCGCCTGGGCCGGGAACCTCCCGCGCGGTCCGCTGCCCCCAGGGCCGCCTCCGCCGCGCGGACCGGGGGCCGGGCCGCTGCCCCGGGCCGGAGCGCCTCGCGGAGCCCCGTTGCCTTCAGGGTCGGTCTCACCCGGGTCGGCCTCGCCGTCCGGGCCGGGCGCCTCGCGGGGCCCCGCTGCCCCCAGGGGCGGCGTCGCGCAGGTCGGCCTTGCCGCCCGGCCCGGGGTCGCTGGTCGGTCGGGGCGGCACCGGCGGGCGGTCTGGGTATGGCCGACGCCCACCGCCGTCGGCTGTCGCTCACCTCCCGCCGGGTGCCCGCGGCGTTCGTGCGGGTGTGGAGACCAGCAGGGCCGGTGCGTCCGTGATGATGCCGTCGCACCCCAGCCGCAGCATCCGGTCCCGCTGCGCCGGGGTGTCCACGGTGTGCGCCCACACCCGTGGTATCCCGGAGGCGACGGCCCGCCGCACATCCTGCTCGCGCGCCCGGTAGTCGACGTCCAGCAGATCGACGACGCCGCGCCAGTCGCGCGGGGTGTCGGTGCGCATCTGCCGGGCGGACCGCCACAGCTGGGTCATCAGCCCCCTCCGGTGGGCCTCGCGGGCCACCTCGGGGCGGTTGCTGTTGACGTAGACGGAGAGGATCAGACCCCGGTCGCGGATCATCCGCGCCAGCCGGGGCAGGCTTTCCGGGTCCTTGGCCTCCACCATCAAGGTGATCCGGCCGCCGAACCGGTCCAGCGCCTCGGCGACGGTGGGCGGCCGCTCGGGCCGCCAGGTGCCGCGCAGGGAGGGGTCGGGGCGCAGCCGGACACCCCGCCACTGGGCGGCGGTCAGAGCCCGTACGGGCCCGGTCCGGTCGGTGGTGCGGTCCAGCGTCGCGTCGTGCATCACCACGAGCGTGCCGTCCCCCAGCATGCGGGTGTCGAAGTCGAGGACCTGGACGTCGTGCCGACTGAAGGCACTGGCCAGCCCGGACATGCTGTTCTCGGGCACTTCCAGGGCGCCGCCGCGGTGCGCGGTGTAGACGACGGCGGGCTTGCCGGCCGACGGCGCCGTGAGCGCGGGCTGGAGCCGCGCCGGTTCGCCGGTCGGGGGTATGAGGCGTCGTACGGACGGACGAGCGGTGGGGTGGGCCGCGACGGCCGCCGGTATGGACAGGCCGAGCACCACGACGGCGGTCAGAAAATGCCTGCTGATCATAGAGGGAACGCTAGGGGCGAGATGTCGATGATGCCCTGATATCGACACCCGGTCGGGGTGGTCTCACCCACCCCGGATGCGGACACCGGCCACTTCCGGAGCAGGATGGTGGCAGCATTGATCGGGTATCGGCCGTACCGCCGGTACCGGCGGTGAAGCGAGGCGGTAGATGGAACGCAAGGGCAGGTTCTCCCAGTGGCTGCGTCGGCCGAGGAGCGGAGCGGGCGGCGACCACGACACGGGAGCGGGCGCCGGTGGCGTCCGCGAGGACCTGCTCATGGCCGCCGCGGCGGCGGGATTCCCGCTCGCGCCGGCCGCCCACCCCTCCGGTTACGGCTGTTCCTGTGACCGCATCGGCTGTCCCACCCCGGGCCGCCACCCCGTCTCATTCGCCTGGCAGACCCAGGCGACCACCGACCCGGACAAGGTCGCGCAGTGGCTGCGCGCCGATCCGCAGGCCAACTTCATCACCGCCACCGGCATCGTCCACGATGTGCTCGACGTACCCGCGGACGCCGGGCGGCTGGCCCTGGAGCGGCTGGGCGCGGCCGAGGTCGAGGTCGGGCCGGTGGCCACGAGCAGCGGCGATCTCCAGCAGGGGCGGATGCTGTTCTTCACCGCTACCCGGGGCACGCCGGATGACGAGGACGAGTGGTGGCCCTGTGAGCTGGACTGCCACCCGGAGACGATGGACGAGCATCCGGGGCTGCGGTGGCATTGCCGGGGCAGCTATGTGCTGATGCCGCCCGCGAAGCTGCCGGGGGACGGGCATGTGGGGTGGCTGCTCGGGCCGGAGCGGCCGCTGCCGGATCCGCTGACGTTGCTGGAGGCGCTGACCGATGCGTGTGCGCGGTTCGTGGGCGAGGACCATGAGCACGAATCGGCTGCTTGGCCTATAGGGCGGTAGCCCTTGCGGTTGCGTTGTCGGGTGCGGGCCGGTGGCCCGGTTGTGCCCACCCTCCCCCATAGCCTTAAGGGCATGGGAGGTACCCCCCTCGCCGGGGGCACCTCCCAGCGGTAGCTGGGAGGAGGAACGATTGCCCACAACCTTGCCTATTCGCCCCTTGCCGCGGTGACGCCTTCCAGGCGGTTGAGGAAGACCACCTTCGGGTCCGCCGCGTCCTTCGCGGGGACCCGCACCGCCGACTCCGAAACCCTCGTCAGCGTCACCGCCTTCTTCGCCTCGCCCGTCATCAGCGCCTTGATCTGCGGATCCGGGTTGGGCCGGAACCCCTTCGCCATCGTCTGCTTCTGCCGGTGGTGTGAGGAGAAGAACACGATCGCCCCGCCGTCCGAGGTGCGCAGCCCCACCGGGGCGTTCTGCGCGCCCTGCGCCGGGGTGTCGATGTACTCGGTCCAGAACTTCGGGGTGCGCAGGAACTTCTTCCGGGTGTCCCGCAGCCCCGAGGTCGACTGGCCGTCGGCGAAGACCGAGCCCTCGCCCGTCATCAGGTAGTCGGTGTACTCCGCGCTCAGCTTGTCCGGCCGGGTCGCCAGCTTCGGGGTCGGCCCCTCAGTCGGGACCGGCTTGGCCCAGCCGTCCTTGTCGGTCGCGAAGTCCGGCACCTCGTCCTGGCTGAGGATCGACAGGTAGGCGGCCTTCCAGGGCTCGTCCGCACCGCCGCGGGTGAAGACGAACAGCCAGCGGTTGTCGTCGCGGTTGCTGTCGGTGTCCGCGACGAAGAACTTCGGCCAGCCCACCTGCTTGGGGATGCGGTAGGTGACGTCGGACAGCTCCAGCGCCGGGTACTTGGGGTTGCCGTTCGGGGAGCTCGCGTGCTGGGCCTTGAGGTCGGCGGTGGTGATGGCCTCCAGCGGGCCCGTCTCCACCTGGCTCGCCAGCGCCGGATCCAGCTCCCGGTACGCCTTGTTGTACGTGTCGGTGAACCGCTCGAGCGCCTTGGGTGCCTCAGCCTTGTCCACCGACGGAATGTTCTCCCGCTCGCCGTGGACCGTCATGCACCCCGTCAGCGTCATCCCCAGCGTCAGTACCGCCGCTGCGGTCGGAACTGTCAACTGCCGGCGGGGCGGCCTGCGTGTCATGGGGCTCCGGCTCCCGATTCCTGGGGGCTGCTGTGGACGGCGACACCCTACCGGGACGCAGGAACAGCGCGAGCGTGGGGACCAGATAGAGCGCCCACATCCACACCTGAAGCCAGGTCGGGTCCGGCTGGAAGTTGAAGACGCCCTTGAGCAGCGTGCCGTACCAGGAGTCCGGCGCGATGGTGGAGCTGATGTCGAAGGCCAGGGAGTGCAGCCCGGGCAGCCAGTCGGCCTCCTGCAGATCGTGGAAGCCGTACGCGAGCACCCCGGCGGCCACCACGACCAGCATCGCGCCCGTCCAGGTGAAGAACTTCGCCAGGTTGATCCGGAGCGCGCCCCGGTAGAACAGCCAGCCCAGCACCACCGCGGTGACCAGTCCCAGGACCACGCCGATCAGCGGATCCGCCGTACCGTCGTTGCTCGCCCGCACCGCCGTCCATACGAACAGCGCGGTCTCCAGGCCCTCCCGGCCCACCGCCAGGAAAGCCGTGGCCACCAGCGCCCCGGTGCCCACCGCGAGTGCCGCGTCCAGCTTGCTGTGCAATTCGGACTTCAGATGGCGGGCGGTGCGCCGCATCCAGAACACCATCCAGGTCACCAGGCCCACCGACAGGATCGACAGCGAGCCGCCCAGCGCCTCCTGCGCCTCGAAGGTCAGCTCCTGCGAGCCGAACTCCAGCGCCGCGCCGAAGGACATGCTCAAGCCAACCGCGACGGCGACCCCGAGCCACACCGGGCGCAGTGCGTCCCGGCGCCCGGTCTTGACCAGATAGGCGACCAGGATGCACACCACCAGGCTGGCTTCGAGCCCTTCGCGCAGACCGATCAGGTAATTGCCGAACACGGGGTTCGCCTTCCTTGTCGAGGGATCCGGTGGGTTTCTGGGGGAGTCCGTCAGGAGAACGTGGGAGGGTCCGTCAGGAGAACAGCGCCCTGCCCCACCAGTCGTCCGCGTCCCGGACGCCTGGCGGGACCGCGAAGAGCGCCGAACCCACGTGCTGGATGTACTCGTTGAGCGCGTCCTTACGTGCCAGCGCTCGCTGCACCGGTACGAACCCGTCCCGTACGTCGTGCTGGTAGGCGAGGAAGAACAGCCCCGCATCCAGCCGCCCCAGACCGTCCGTGCCATCGGTGAAGGAGTAGCCGCGGCGCAGGATCCGGGCCCCGCCGTTGGAGTCCGGATGCGCGAGGCGGACATGCGCGGTGGGCAGCATCGCCTTCAGATTCGGCTCGTCGCGCTCATGCTGCTTGCCCTGCGGCGCGCCCTCGCCCTTGTCCCGGCCGAAGACGTCCTCCTGTTCCTTGAGCGAGGTGCGGTCCCAGGTCTCGATATGCATCCGGATCCGGCGCGCCACCAGATACGAACCGCCGGCCAGCCATGCCGGGCCCGCCTTCCCGCTCACCCACACATGCTTCTCCAGGGCGGCGGTGTCGGTGCCCGCGATGTTCCGGGTGCCGTCCTTGAAGCCCATCATGTTGCGGGGTGTCTGGGCGTCCGGCGTGGTCGAGGACGTCTTGCCGAAGCCCAGCTGCGACCAGCGGATGGCCACCTTGCCCATGCCGATCCGGGCCAGGTTGCGGATGGCGTGCACGGCCACCTGCGGGTCGTCCGCGCACGCCTGCACACACAGATCGCCGTCGCTGCGCGCCGCGTCGAGGTTGTCGCCCGGGAAGGCGGGCAGGTCGATCAGCGCCTCGGGGCGGCGGTCGGCGATGCCGAAGCGGTCCTTGCCCTTCTTGTCCGTGAAGAGCGTGGGCCCGAAGCCGATGGTGAGGGTGAGCCGGGACGCCATGAGGCCGAGCGCCTCGCCGGTGTCGTCCGGCGGTGCCTCCGCCAGATCGCTCACCGCGCCACCGCCGACCGCATGCCCCTGCGTCATCCGGGCCGCCGCCTTGGTCCACTCCTTGAGCAGCGCGATCAGCTCGGCGCGGTCGTCGGTGGTGACGTCGAACGCCGCGAAGTGCAGCCGGTCCTGCACCGCCGTGGCGATCCCCGCCTGGTGCGCCCCGTAGAAGGGCACCGCGGCGCCGCTGTCGGCGACCGTTTCGGTGTCGTCCGCACCGCCGCCCAGCGCGGCCGCCGCGCCGCCGGCTGCCGCGGCGCCGAGCGCGAGCCCGGCGCCTCCCCAGCCGATCAGCGCCCGGCGCGAGGGTGCGGTGTTGGCCTCGGGCGAGGGAGCCGTGTTGGCCTCGTCGGTCATGTCCGGCCCCCTCACTTGGTGACGACGGCGGCGGCGAGCCGGGACAGCGGCTCGGCGAGCGCGTTGACCGCGTCGGACAGCTTCTTGCGCTGGGACTCCGAGACGGTGTCGTACGACACGAAGCCCTCGCCCTCGCGGTACTTGTCCAGCAGCTTCCCGACGGCCGCGAACTGCTTGTCGAGGTCCTTGGCCAGCGCCGCGTCGTTCTTGGACGCCACCGGCTTGAGCAGCTTGTACGAGGTCTCGGCGCCCTCGACATTGGCCTCGAAGTCCACCAGGTCGGTGTGGCTGTAGCGCTCCTCCTCACCGGTGACCTTGCCGGTCTGCACCTCGTCCAACAGCTCCTTGGCGCCGTTGGCCATGCCGGTGGGGGTGATGTCGGCGGTGCCGACGCGCTTCTGCCAGTCCTTCAGGTCCTTGATGAGCTGGTCGGCGAGGGCGTGGTCGGCCGCGGTGATCTTCTTGGTCTGCCACAGCGACTTCTCCAGCCGGTGCCAGCCGGTCCACTTCTGGCCCTTCTCCAGACCGTCCTCGCGCACATCGACCTTGGGGTCGATGTCACCGAAGGACTCGGCGACCGGCTCGGTGCGCTCCCAGCCGACGCGCGAGGGGGCGTAGAGCTTCTTGGCGCCCTCGAGGTCGTCCTTCTTGATCGCGTCGGCGAACTTCTGGACCACGGGCAGCGTGTCGTCGGCCTGCTTCTGGACGTACGTCCGGTACTCGGCCACCGCCTTGTCCAGCTTGGGGTCGCGCTGGGCCGGCTTGCCCTTGCCGGTGGCGGACACCTTCTGGCGGATGCCGTGGCCCTTCATCCCGGGCTTGCAGGCGATCTCGTACGAACCGGTCTTGATCTCGGCGTTGATCGAGGCGCGGGTGCCGGGGCCGATGTTCTCCCGCTCGGTGACGATCCGGTCGCCCGGGGCGTAGACATAGACCTCGGTGACCTTGGAGCCCTTGTTCTCCACCGCGAATTTCACATGCCCGGCGGGGAAGGAGTTCTTGGAGACCTCGCACGCGCTGTCGGAGGCGGTGACCTGAATGGCGTCGGAGCCCTTGGCGTCGGACTTCTGGGCGCAACCGGCCACGGCGGTGATCGTCGTCAGCGCCGATATCGCGGCGACAACAGGGGTGCGAGCGGCTCGCATACAGGCTCCAGACGGAATCAGGACAGAGCGGATAGGGCGGGAGCAAGGCAGTCGGATAAGGCGGGCCTAACTTAACTGAGCCTTGCCTGTGTGGATCGCGGGTAAGGTCAAGAATTCCCCTGCGAATGACAAAGATTCGGTCAAGCTGGCTGATTTGATGCGGTTCGTTGTCGGGAAAGAGTGACGCACCTCTCTCCTGGGGCTGGCCCCTTCTCCGGGCGTGGGCCGTCGCCGCCGGTCGCGCGGCGGCAGCACGATCGGCCCCCCGGTGCGGGGACGGCGGATCGCCTCCACCGGCCGCCGGTAGACCCGGGGCAGCGGCGCGGCGTCCCGGGCGGACTCATCGTCGTAGATGGGGCGGTCTCCGGCCCAGCGGTAGCAGTGCCAGTGGGCCGTCATGGATGGGGCCGGAGCGGTCATCCGGGGTACCTCCTGCCTGGAGGGCGGGCCGCTGGGGCCGTCGTCCGGTACGGGGCCCGGAGTCCAGCGACCCACCCGGCTTATGGGGCGGGGGTGTTCGCGAGGCGGAGCCGGACCGCGAGCACCGGCGGTGCGGGGACCACGCATCGGTCCGTCCCCCACCGGTCCGTGAGGGCATCGACCAACAGCAGCCCCCGGCCCCGGGTGTTGTCGCCGCCTGAGTCCGTCCGCAGGTAGGGGATATTGCGGGACCGGTCCACCACGCCGAGGCGGACGAACGTCTCGGACGGCCGGGTGACAACGAGGCGGATCGACCCCAGGCGAGCGGCGTGTCCGAGCGGCTGACCCGCGCGTTGATGGCAGGCCGGGACGAGGATCTCGTGGTCCTGCTGGTGGACGCCGAACACCCCCGGGTCCAGGCCCTGTACGAGTCCTGGGGCTTCCGCGAGGTGGGGGAGCGCCAGCCCTTCCCGGACTCCCCGGTCTACGCCGTCATGCTCGCCGAGCTGCCCCTGAAGTAGTCCCAGAACAGGGAAGGTTGGAGCTGGGCCTTCAGCAGGGCGCTGAGCGTACGGTGCCTCAGGCGCTGAGCCGGAACTCCTCGGCCAGCTCCTGGAAGATCCCCGCGTTCAGCGCGTAGGCGCGCTTGCACTCCTCCACGACGCGCTGCTTCTCCAGATCGTCCACCGGCAGTGCGTCCAGCAGCGCGCGGTACTCCCGCTTGAAGGCGGCCGGGTTGCCGATCGACTCGAAGACGTAGAACCGTACCCCGTCGCCCTTACGGTCGAAGCCCCAGGTCTTCTCCGCCGTGTCCCGCACGTACTGGCCGCCGGAGAGATCGCCCATATAGCGGGTGTAGTGGTGGGCCACATAGCCCGCCGGCCACTCGCGCGCGCACTCCGCCACCCGCGCCGCGTACGCCGTCGTGGCGGGCAGCGCGGTGAGGCCGGTGCGCCAGTCCGGGCCGCCGAGATAGGCCAGATCGCGCTCCAGCTCGGCTATCCGGGCCAGCTCCGGCCGGAGGAACGGCCCCGCCACGGGGTCCGCCGCGAGCGCGTCGGCCGGGGTCTCCAGGGCGCGGTAGACGAACCACAGCTGCTCGGAGTAGCGGCGGTAGGCCGCCACGCCCAGCCGCCCGCCGAGCAGATCGGTCATGAACGACGAGCTGCCGACGTCCGTGTGGGCTTCCCGCGAGGCGGTGCGGATGAGGGCGGAGAACTCCACGGTGGACCTCCGGGGCCGAGGCGGGTAGGTTAGCCAATGCTTTCCCGACAGGCTGTCGGTAAAACTGCCCGCAGTTGAAGAGGGGCCGTCGGTGAGGCCCCGCTGCTCCCCAGAACCCGTCAGCCCACTACGGCAGGGTGAGGATCTCCGCCCCGGAGTCCGTCACCACCAGTGTGTGCTCGAACTGCGCCGTCCGCTTGCGGTCCTTGGTGACCACGGTCCAGCCGTCCTCCCACATGTCGTACTCATAGGTGCCGAGCGTCAGCATCGGCTCGATGGTGAAGGTCATCCCCGGCTTGATCTCGGTGGTGTGGTGCGGGCTGTCGTAGTGCGGCACGATCAGGCCGGAGTGGAACGAGGAGTTGATCCCATGGCCGGTGAAGTCGCGGACCACCCCGTAGCCGAAGCGCTTGGCGTACGACTCGATGACCCGGCCGATGATGTTGATCCGGCGGCCCGGCTTGACGGCCTTGATCGCGCGGTTGAGGGACTCCCGGGTGCGCTCCACGAGCAGCCGCGACTCCTCGTCCACCTCGCCGCACAGGTAGGTGGCGTTGTTGTCCCCGTGCACCCCGCCGATGTAGGCGGTGACGTCGAGGTTCACGATGTCGCCGTCCCTCAGGACGGTGGTGTCGGGGATGCCGTGGCAGATGACCTCGTTGACCGAGCTGCACAGCGACTTGGGGAACCCGCGGTAGCCCAGCGTCGAGGGGTACGCCCCGTGGTCGCACATGTACTCATGGGCCACCCGGTCCAGCTCGTCCGTGGTGACCCCCGGCGCGATCAGCTTGGCGGCCTCCTCCATCGCCCGTGCGGCGATACGCCCCGCGATCCGCATGCGCTCGATCGTCTCGGCGTCCTGGACCTCGGGCCCGTCATAAGGTGTCGGGCCCGCCTTGCCGACGTACTCCGGGCGCGGGATCGAGGCGGGGACGGGGCGGGTGGGGGAGAGCGTCCCCGGGACTAGAAGCGACTGGCCAGACATATCAGCGAGTGTATCGGCGGCGCATGGGGCAGCATGGCCGCAAGGGCCCTTCGGGCCACTGGGGAACGAGCGGAGGCCGGAGGCCGGGATGGCGCTGTTCAAGAGGGGAACCGCCGGCAAGCCCGGTGAGTGGTACTACTGCATCCGGCACCAGAAGGTCGAGGAGGGCCCGGAGTGCCGCGCCGCCGACCGCCTCGGGCCTTACGCCTCCCCGGAGGAGGCCGCCCGCGCGATGGAGACCGCGCGCGAGCGCAACGAGGAGTGGCAGAACGACCCCCGCTGGCGGGACGACGAGCCCCCGGCGGCGCGCTGAGACGCACTGGGTGGGGTGAGTTTCCCCGGGCGCTCGGGCCCCTGCCGGGGCGCGGAGCGCTTCCCCGGTGCGGGGTGCCGGGGGACCAGCGGCCCGGCCCCCCAGTGCCGGGCCGCCCACTGCCTCGGCCCGTACGCCCCCGGAGGAGGCCGCCCGCGCGATGGAGACCGCGCGAGAGCGCGAGCCACTGGCGGCAGGCTGAGGCTTCCCGGGTGCGGTGAGCTGTCCCGGGCGCCGAGGCTTTTCCGGGCGCCGTGCGCCGGGCGCCGGGCGCACGGCGCCCGGCGATCAGCCGGTGGCGGGGCGGAGCTCGCGCGCCTCGCGCGCCTCGCGCGCTTGGCGGGCGTGCTCGTCCGTCCGGGCGTCGTAGCTCATCAGCCGGGGCAGCGCCAGCGCCAGCAGGCCGACCGAGGCCACGCAGGCCAGCCCGCCGGACCACACCGAGGCCCGTACGCCCACCCACCCGGCCATGGTTCCGGCCCGGACCTGGCCCAGTTGGGGGCCGGTGGCGTAGGAGAGCAGCTCGATACCGGCCAGCCGGCCGCGCAGTCTCTCGGGAATCGTCTGGTTCCACAGCGTGGCGCGGAACAGTCCGCTCACCATGTCCCCGCCGCCCGCCACTGCCAGGCACAGCAGCACCAGCCAGACGTTGGACAGCCCTCCGGCCGCCGCCATGGCCAGGCCCCAGACCGCCGCGCCCGCGACCACCATCCGGCCGTGGCGGTGCACCCGGGACGTCCAGCCGCTGGTCGCGCTGACCACCACCGAGCCGACCGACCCCGCCGCGTACATCAGGCCGAGCGCCCAGGGCGCGTCCAGATCGTCGGCGAGGAAGGGGAAGATCGCGTTCGGGAAGGCGAAGAACATGGCGGCCATGTCCACCGCGTAGGTGCCCAGCAGCTCCTTGCGCCGCCAGGCGTAGCGCGCGCCCTCCCCGATCGCGCGCAGCGACGGCGGTTCGGCGTCGTGCGCGGGCGGGGCGGCGGTCAGCCGGAGGGCCAGGAGTCCGGAGACGGCGAACGTCAGCAGATCGAGGCCGTAGGCGAGCGGCAGCCCGGCGTACGCCACGACGACCCCGGCGAGCGAGGGCCCCGCGATGGCGGACAGCTGCCAGCGCAGCGAGTTGAGCGCGGCGGCCGCGGTCAGCTGGCCGTGCGGGACGATCCGGGCCACCACCGCGTCGATGGCGGGGCGCTGGAGCCCGGTCAGCGCACTGGCCAGCGCGGCCACCACGTACAGCGGCCACAGCATGGGATCCGGCAGCAGGCTGTTGACCAGCAGCAGTGCGGCGAGCAGCCCGAGCCCGGCCTCGGTCAGCAGGATCAGCCGCCGCCGGTCCACGGCGTCGGCCAGCGCGCCGCCGTACAGCCCGAAGACGATCAGCGGCACCAGCTCGACCGCCCCGATCGCGCCGACCGCGGCGGCGGAGCCCGTCAACTCCTTGATCTGGAGCGGCAGCGCCACCATCGTCAGGAAGCTGCCGAAGGCGGTCACCAGCCCCGCGGTCCACAGCAGCCGGAAGTCACGCGAGGAGTGCCAGGGGGCGAGGTCGGGCAGTAGCGCGCGAACCCGCCGCGGCGCGCGGGGCCCCGGAGGGTCGTCCTGGTCGGTCAGGGTCACGAGGTGACATCGTCCGACCGGGCCCCCGCGCTGAGCAACCGAATTACCCGCCGCGCGGCGCCTTATTGCTATGACGGGCCGCGCGGCGCCTTACGGCTCGTGGCCTTACGGCTCGTGGGGTGCCGTCGCCGGTGTGTGGGCCGGGGTGCCGTCGCCGGTGTGTGGGCCGGGGTGCCGTCACCGGTGTGCGGGCTGGGGGGCCGTCACCGGTATGTGGGCCGGGGCGCCCTCACCAGCGTGCGGGCCGGGGTGTCGCTCACCCGTGTACGGGCCAGGGTGATCCATGCCAGTGCGCGGGCCGGAGCGACCCTCACCAATGCGCGCACCGGAGCGGCCCTCACCACCGCGTGGGCGGCGGCGCCGCCAAGTGTTCGGCCAGCCGGGCCAGCCGGTCCTGGAAGCGCCGCCGGCCCGGGCGCGGCAGGCTGTTCTCCCCGGCGGCCGCGCTGACCAGGTGCTGGAGGGTGTCGAGGTCGAGTTCGCCGCCCTCGGGGGCGGAGAGCGCGTCATGGGCCAGGGCGTGCAGCCCAGTGTCGCCGCCGTCGAGGGCGAGCACGGTCGCCCCGCCCCGGCGGGCGTCGTTCACCCGCTCCAGCAGCCCGGCCCCGGGGTCGTCCGGCGCGACCACCAGCAGGGTCTCCCCGCGGCCCGCCCCCTCCAGCCGCCCGAGGCCGACCGCCAGATGCGCGGGCACGGCGCCGCCCTCCGGCACCCGGTGGCGGACGAGGGTGGGGGACAGTTCGGGCAGTCCGGACCAG
The DNA here is from genome assembly GCF_001598115.1 of Streptomyces sp. AgN23. NCBI lineage: Bacteria > Bacillati > Actinomycetota > Actinomycetes > Kitasatosporales > Streptomycetaceae > Streptomyces > Streptomyces sp. AgN23. Next base: position 3,471,105 of record NZ_CP007153.1, on the reverse strand, counting down.
GCCGCCTCGTCGTCGAGGTGCGCGGCCAGGTGCCACGGTTCGTGTCTCTCGCTGCCGACCAGCAGCAGTCCGCCCGCGCGCGGTCCGACCGAGGCCCGTAGCGAGCCCGCGAAGCGGCGGGTGGCCTGGAGCCATTCCGTTCCGGCGAGGGCTTCGCGCAGCAGTGCAACCCTTACGGCGTCCATGGCATCCGGATCCTGCCCCGGCCCGCGCCCCGGCGGGCGCGATTCGGGCCCGGCTCACCCGATCGGGGCATATGCGGCAGGCATGCCGTCAATCGAGCCCCCGCCCGGCGGCCGTTTGTGCTCCTTTCCGCGTCTCCAACTGTTCATGCGCCGTCTCTTGACGCTCTGTGAGGCAAACCCTAAGGTCACCGGACACAAGGGACGTCCTACGTCCCATTTTTCTGACTCGGCACTCGATTGCGACGGGGCATCGGGAGGTCTGGTGACAGTCGATACGGGGGCGGCACGCTCGTACGAGGTGTCCGTTCCATTCCGGGCGGGAACCGAGGGGTACACGAGCTACCGGATTCCGGCGGTCGTGCTGACCCACGCCGGAACCGTCCTCGCCTTCGCCGAGGGCCGGGTGGACTCCTCCGCCGACTACGGCCATATCGACCTGGTGCTCAAGCGGTCGGCCGACGGCGGGCGGACCTGGGGCGCGTTACAGATCGTCGCCCGCGACGAGGACGGAACGGCGGGCAACCCCGCCCCCGTCGTCCTCGACGGCGGCCCCCACGACGGCCGCGTCCTGCTGGTGCACATCCGCAGCGCGGCCTCGGCCACCGAGGACCGGATCCGGCGCGGTGAGGTGAGCGCGGCCGACGGACGGCGGGTGTGGCTGACGTACAGCGATGACGACGGCGCGAGCTGGAGCGGGGCCCGCGAGATCACCGCGAGCATCAAACGGCCCGAATGGCGCTGGTACGCCACCACGCCCGGCCACGCCCTCCAGCTGCGGTACGGCGCCCACGCGGGCCGGATCGTCGTCGCGGCCAACCACTCCCTGCCGCCGACCGTCCCCGGCGACGACGGCACCGAGGGGCGGTACAACGGCGGCCACGATCTGCTCAGCGACGACGACGGCGCCACCTGGCGGATCGGGTACGTGGACGACAACCCCGACGGCTATGTCAACGTCAACGAGACCACCGCCGCCCAACTTTCCGACGGCCGCGTCTACTTCAACACCCGCACCGACGCGACCGCGCCCGGCAACCGCGCCGACGCCCACTCCGGTGACGGCGGCGCCACCCTGGACCTGCCCTTCCGGCCGCAGGCCGGTCTGGTCGCCCCCGTGGTCGAGGGCAGTGTGCTGCACCTCGGCGAACCGGACGCGCTGCTCTTCTCCGGCCCCGCCGACCCCGCGTACCGGGCGCTGATGACCGTCCGCACCAGCCATGACGGCGGTGTCACCTGGCACCCCACGCACACCGTGAACGGCCTGCCCGCCGCCTACTCCGATCTGGTCCGGCTCGACGAGGCCACGGTCGGACTGCTCTACGAGACCGGCGACTTCAGCGCCTACTCGACCATCACATTCCGGCGCATTCCGGTGGAGAGGCTGGTATGAGCGATACCGCAGGAAACGGGAACACATGGCCGTCCGGCACGCCGCGCCGCGCCGTCCTCGGCGGCGCGGCCGCCGCGGCGGCCGGGTTCGCCCTCGCGGGCTGCGGCTCGGACGACGACGGGGGCGGGGAACCCGAGGACCGTAAGAAGGGCGAGAAGATCACCCTGACCTTCTGGTCCTGGGTGCCGGGCATCGACAAGCCCGTCGCCCTGTGGAACAGCGAGAACCCCGAGGTGCGGGTCAAGGTCGAGAAGGTCTCGGCCGTCGACGGCGCCCAGTACGCCAAGATGCACGCCGCCATCAAGGCGGGCAATCCGCCGGACCTCGGCCAGATCGAATACCCGGTCGTGCCCAGCTTCCTCGTCGACAACGGGCTGCTGGATCTGACCAAGTACGGGGTCGCCGAGCACAAGGACATGTTCATCGGCTGGCAGTGGCAGCAGTCCGTCTTCGGCAAGGCGGTCTACGCCGTACCGCAGGCGTCCGGTCCGATGGGCCTGTTCATCCGTCAGGACCTGTTCGACAAGTGGGGCATAGAACCGCCCACCACCTGGGACGAGTACGAGGCGGCGGCTACCGCGATCCGTAAGAAGGGCGCCTGGATCGAGACCTTCTCGGCCACCAACGGCAATCGCTTCGCGGGGCTGGCCTGGCAGGCCGGGGCGCGCTGGTTCGGCACCGAGGGCGACACCTGGACCGTCTCCATCGACGACGAGCCCACCCGTAAGGTCGCCGACTACTGGTACGACCTGGCCCGGCGGAAGCTCATCAAGACCATTCCGGACCGGCAGAACGCCTGGTACAAGGACGTCCAGACCGGCTCCATCGCCTCCTGGCTCGGCGCGAGCTGGGGCGACGCCCTGCTGGTCGGCAACGCGCCCAAGACCGCGGGCAAGTGGCGCGTGGTGCCCATGCCGCAGTGGAAGAGGGGCGACGCCTCCTTCGCCAACTGGGGCGGCTCCACCACCGCGGTCTTCGCCAAGACCAAGTACCCCAAGGACGCGCTGGCCTTCGCGATCTGGCTCAACACCGATCCCGAGTCGATCAAGCTCCTGATCGAGAACGGCTATGGCACCCCGGGCGCCAAGCAGGGGTACACCACCTCCCAGCTCGATGTGCACAAGGACTTCTTCGGGGGCCAGGCGTACAGCAAGGTCTTCGACGAGGCGAGCAAAGGCGTGGACACCAGCTGGAAGTGGGGCCCCGCCACGGACACCCTCTACCAGCGGCTCGGCGACGCCTTCACCGCCGCCATCGGGGACGGGTCCGACTTCCGTTCCGTGCTGAAGAAGGTGCAGGGCGAGACGATCACCGACCTCAAGGAAAAGGGCCTCAAGGTGAAGGCCGGGTGAGGCGGGTGAGCAAAGCCCCCCGCCGCTTCACCCGGACCGAGGCACGCAGCGCCCGGGCGGCGTCCGGGTTTCTGCTGCCCTTCCTTGCGCTCTTCCTGCTGTGCTTCATCGCCCCCATCGCCTACGCCCTCTACGAGAGCCTGCTGAAGGTCGAGCGCACCGGACCGCTCGGCCTCGGCGGGGAGACCAAACAGGTGTGGGCGGGCCTGTCCAACTACGCCCACGCCCTGGAGGACGACCGGTTCACGGCGGGCTTCGGCCGGGTGCTGCTCTTCGGCGCCGTCCAGATCCCGTTGATGATCGCCTTCGCCACCGCGCTCGCACTGCTGCTGGACGCGGCCTCCGCGCGCTGGGTCGGCTTCTTCCGGACCGCCTTCTTCCTGCCGTACGGCGTGCCCGGGGTGATCGCGTCGATCCTGTGGGGCTTCCTCTACGTCCCCGGGATCAGCCCGCTGGTGGAGATGGCCGATTCGATGGGCTGGGACGTGGACTTCCTGGGCCGCGGAGCGGTCCTGTGGTCCATCGCCAACATCGTCACCTGGCAGTTCACCGGCTACAACATGCTGGTGCTGATCGCCCAGCTCAAGGCCGTACCCGGAGAGCTGTACGAGGCGGCGCGGATCGACGGGGCCAATGCCTGGCAGGTCGCCCGGCACATCAAACTCCCGCTGATCCGGCCCGCGCTCGTGCTCACCACCGTCTTCAGCCTCATCGGCACCCTGCAGCTCTTCGCCGAACCCAAGGTGCTCAAACCGCTGAGCAACTCCATCGACTCCGGCTACACCCCCAATCTGGCCGCCTACAACGAGGCGTTCACCAGCAACAACCAGCACATCGCCGCGGCCGAGGCGGTTCTGCTCGCCCTCGTCGCCTGCGTGCTGTCCTTCGGATTCCTGAGACTCGTGGGCCGGCGGGGGAAGGACGGCGACAACGGATGAACGAGGCGAACGACCTGGCGGGCGCGGTCGCGAGCGAGCCCGCGGACGAGGCCGCACCCGGGAAGGGGCGGCCGGAGGCGGTCCCGCCCGATGACCGGCCCGGTGCGGGCCGCCGCGCGGCGAGGGGCCGGGAGGGGACGGAACCCCCTCTGCGGCACCGGATCGTCACCGTCTCGCTGCTCACCGTCGCCGCCCTCTACTTCCTGACCCCGGTCTACTGGCTCGTCGTCTCCTCCACCAAGTCCAGCAGCGATCTCTTCGGCACCTTCGGCTTCTGGTTCCACGACCCGCACCCGCTCGACTATCTGCACCGGGTGCTCACCTACGACGACGGCATCTACGTACGGTGGTTCGCCAACAGCCTGATGTACGCGGGCGTCGGCGCGCTCGCCGCCACCCTGCTGTCGGCCGCCGCCGGCTACGCCCTGGCCAAGTTCCGCTTCCCCGGCCGGGAGGGCGTCTTCAACGTCATCCTGGCCGGAGTGCTGATCCCGGGCACGGCGCTCGCCCTCCCGCTCTATCTCCTCTTCAGCGAGATCGGCCTGGCCAACACCTACTGGGCCGTGCTCATCCCCAGCATCGTCAGCCCCTTCGGGGTCTATCTGTGCCGGATCTACGCGGCCGCCGCCGTGCCGGACTCCCTCCTGGAGGCGGCGCGGATCGACGGCGCGGGGGAGGCCCGGATCTTCTCCACGCTGGGGCTGCGGCTGATGACCCCGGCGCTGGTCACCGTCTTCCTGTTCCAGTTCGTGCACATCTGGAACAACTTCTTTCTGCCGCTGGTCATGCTCTCCGACTCCGATCTCTACCCGATCCAGCTCGGCCTGACGTCCTGGCAGGGGTACGCGGACCGGCAGCCGGAGCTGTACCAGTACACGGTCGGCGGGGCGTTCCTGTCCGTCCTGCCGCTGATGGTGCTGATGGGCGTACTCCAGCGGTACTGGCGCACAGGGCTGACGGAGGGGAGTGTCAAAGCGTAAGAGACGTCACCATGAAGGTGGCCGCGGTGCGTGACAGGATCACTGTCATGACTACTCCTGATGCCCCGAACTCCGTGTCCGACGCCCCCGCGAAGAAGGCCCCCGCCAAGGACCCCTGGGACCTCCCCGATGTGTCCGGCCTGACCGTCGGCGTCCTGGGCGGCACCGGCGACCAGGGCCGCGGCCTCGCCTACCGGCTGGCCAGGGCCGGCCAGAAGGTGATCATCGGTTCGCGCGCCGTCGAGCGCGCGCAGACCGCGGCGCGGGAGCTGGGCGGCGCGGCGCTCGGCATCGAGGGCGCGGACAACGCCGAGTGCTCGCGCCGCAGCGACATCGTCATCGTCGCGGTCCCGTGGGACGGCCACGCCAAGACGCTGGACTCGCTGCGCGAGGAGCTCAGCGGCAAGCTGGTCATCGACTGCGTCAACCCGCTGGGCTTCGACAAGAAGGGCGCGTACGCCCTGACGCCGGAGGAGGGCAGCGCCGCCGAGCAGGCCGCCGCCCTGCTGCCGGACTCCCGGGTCACCGCGGCCTTCCACCACCTCTCGGCCGTAACTCTGCAGGACCCCGAGGTCGAGCAGATCGACACCGACGTGATGGTCCTGGGCGAGTCGCGCGCCGACACCGACCTGGTCCAGGCGCTCGCGGCCCGCATCCCGGGCATGCGCGGCGTCTTCGCGGGCCGGCTGCGCAACGCCCACCAGGTGGAGTCCCTGGTGGCCAATCTGATCTCGGTCAACCGCCGCTACAAGGCCCATGCGGGCCTGCGCGTCACCGACGTCTGAGGGCGCCGCCGCCCGACCGGCACATCCGGGGCGCCCCGCCCCTGCGGCGGCGCATGGGGGACAATGCCGGGGAGTGCCACATCCGCCGACAGGAGCCGACCCCATGCCCCGCCTCGCCCTTTGCACCCTGGCCGTCTGCGTCCTCGCGATCGCCGCGGCCGTCGTGTCCTTCGCGCGGGGGAGCTGGCTCGGGATCATCTGGATCCTGATCGCCGGTATCTCGTCCAACATGGCCTGGTACTACGTCCGCAAGGCCCGGGCCGACCGCGCGGCCGACCGGGAGAGCACGGGCGCCACGAGCTGAGGCCGCCGGGCGGGGGCTAGAAGTCGAGGCGGGGGATATCGGGCTCGCCCTGCCAGAAGCGGAAGAATTCCTGGCCCCAGTAGGTGTCCCACTCCGATACGCCCAGGGCCCGCATCACCGCGTCGATGGCGCCGAAGAACGCCTCATTGACCTCGGGTATCCACAGGATCCCGAAGACCGCGAGCAGCCCGAACGGCGCGTACGGCTCGACCTGGCGCCGGATGCGGTGCGACAGCCAGGGCTCGATCACCCCGTACCCGTCCAGGCCCGGCACCGGCAGGAAGTTCAAGATCGCCGCCGTGACCTGCAGCAACGCCAGGAAGGCGAGGGCGAAGCGGAAGAGCTCCGGCACCTGGTCCGTGGCGTCGAGCCAGAACGGGGCGGTCAGCGCGGCCGCGAACAGCACGTTCGTCAGCGGGCCCGCGGCCGAGATCAGGCTGTGCTTCCAGCGGCCCTGGATCCGGTGCCGCTCGATGAACACCGCCCCGCCCGGCAGCCCGATCCCGCCCATGATCACGAAGACCACGGGCAGCACGATGCTCAGCGCCACATGCGTGTACTTCAGCGGGTTGAGGGTCAGATAGCCCTTCGCGCCGATCGACAGATCCCCGCCGTGCAGCGCGGTGCGCGCATGGGCGTACTCATGCAGGCACAGGGAGACGACCCAGCCGGAGACGACGAACAGGAAGACGGCGAAGCCGGGGCTGGCCGAGTACTCCGTCCACACGGCCCACGCGGACACGACCATGATCGCGAACAGTCCGAGGAAGACGGGGCTGATGCGCCGCTCGCGGCGGCTGATGGCGGTGGTCATCGAGTGGGGTCTCCATACGGGCTGGTGAGCGCTGAGGGGGAAACGTCGAACACGGGGCGCGGAGTTCCGGGCCAGGGTAAACGGCAAGACGGCCGGGCCAGGGGAAACGGGGGAGCGGCCGGGGCCACGGGGAACGGGAGAACGGCCGGGCCGGGGTCAGCGGGAGAACCGCCGGGGCAGGCGCGGTCGGCCGGGAGACGGGCATCCATCAGAATGGGGCCGTGCGCTACGGCATCCTCGGCACCACCCAGGCCCGCCACGACGACGGCACCCCCGTGGACGTCGGCGGGGCGCGGCTGCGTGCGCTGCTGGCGGCGCTCGCGCTGGCGCCCGGGCAGGCGCGGACCACCGGGGCGCTGATCGGGGAGATCTGGATCACCGATCCGCCCGCCGACGGGCACGGCGCGCTGCAGGCGCTGGTCGGGCGGCTGCGGCGGGCGCTCGGCAAGGACGCCGTGGAGTCCGTCCCCGGCGGGTACCGGCTGAGCGCCGGCCCCGACGACGTCGATCTGTACCGCTTCGAACGGCTCGCGGAGGAGGGCGCCCACGCCCTCGCCGGCGGCGATCCGGCCAAGGCCGTCGATCTGCTCGACGCCGCGCTCGCGCTGTGGCGCGGGCCGGCGCTCAGCGATCTGCCCGACGCCACCGCGCCCGTCGCCCGCGCCGAGGCGCGACGGCTGGACGCGCGGCGCGCCCGGCTCGCCGCCGACCTCGCCCTCGGCCGCCCCGCCCAGGCCCTCCCCGCGCTCACCGGGCTCTGCGACGGCCACCCCTTGGACGAGCCGCTGCACGCGCTGCGCATCCGGGCCCTGCGGGACGTGGGGCGGGTGGCGGAGGCGCTGGCCGCGTACGAGGTGATCCGTACGGAGATCGCCGAGCGGCTGGGCGCCGATCCGGGGCCGGAGCTGCGGGGGCTGTACGCCGAGCTGCTGGCGGCGGGCGATGAGGGCTCTCCCCTACCGCCCCGCCCGGCCCCCGCCCGCAGCGGCGGTGGCAATCTGCGGGCCCGGCTGACCAGCTTCGTCGGCCGCGAGGCCGATCTGGCGACCCTGCGCGGCGATCTGTCCGGCCACCGCCTGATCACCCTCCTCGGGCCCGGCGGCGCCGGGAAGACGCGGCTGTCGCAGGAGGCCGCCGAATCGTTCGCGCCCGGCTGGCCGGACGGGGTGTGGCTGGCCGAGCTCGCGCCGGTCGACGACCCCGAGACCGTTCCGGAGACGGTGCTCAGCGCGGTCGGGGGGCGCGAGACGGTCCTCCTCGGCACCTCGCCCGAAGGGCTGCGCGCCGCGGCCGACCCGGCCGTGCGCGATCCGCGCGCCCGGCTCATCGAGCACTGCGCCCCGCGCCGGATGCTGATCGTGCTCGACAACTGCGAACACCTCGTCGCGGCCGCGGCCCACCTCGCCGAGTCCCTGCTCGCCCAGTGTCCCGGGGTCACGATCTTGGCCACCAGCCGCGAACCCCTGGCCGTCCCGGGCGAGTTGGTGCGTCCCGTGGAGCCACTGCCCGACCCCGTCGCGCTGCGGCTGCTCCAGGACCGGGGCGCGGCGGCCCGGCCCGGTTTCCGTACCGAGGACGATCCGGCCGCGTGCGCCGAGATCTGCCGGCGCCTCGACGGACTGCCCCTGGCGATCGAACTGGCCGCGGCGCGGCTGCGGCTGCTCACCCCACGGCAGCTCGCCGACCGCCTGGACGACCGCTTCCGCCTCCTGACCAGCGGCAGCCGTACGGCGCTGCCCCGCCAGCAGACCCTGCGAGCCGTCGTCGACTGGTCCTGGGACCTGCTCGACGCCGCCGAACGCACCGTGCTCGCCCGACTGTCCGTCTTCGCCGGAGGCTGCGGTCTGACCGAGGCGGAGGCGGTGTGCGCGGACGCGGCCGAGGCGGTGCGCGGACGCCCCGAAGAGCACGCGGAGCACGAACAGCGCGCCGGGCGTGACGGGGCCGTGGAGCCCCGGGACGTGGCCGCGCTGCTCGGCTCCCTTATCGATAAATCGCTGGTCGTCACCGCGGCCGGCCCGGAGCCCGGGACGGACGCGGAGATGCGGTACCGGCTGCTGGAGACCGTCGCCGAATACGCGGCGGAGCGGCTGGACGAGTCCGGCGAGCGGGCCGCGGTCGAACAGCGCCATCTGGTCGCCTACCGAGAGGTGGCCCGTACCGCCGATCCGCTGCTGCGCGGCCCCGCACAGCGCCACTGGCTGGTCCGGCTGGAGACGGAGCACGAGAATCTGCGCACCGCGCTGCGCCGGGCCGTGGCCGCCCGCGACGAGCAGGAGGCGCTGTGCCTGGTGCTCTCGCTCGGCTGGTTCTGGCATCTGCGCGGCCACCGCGGCGAGGCGCGCCATTGGGCGACCGCCGCGGCAGACCTCGGGCCGAGCCCCTTCGCACCGCCCGTGGCCCCCGCGCCGCCGCTGTACGTCAGCTGCACGGCCGCCCCGCCGCCGATGGGGCCCGCCCTGCTGGCGGAGGCGCGGCGCGGAGTGCGGCTGTACGCGCTGGCCAACATCGACGGCGACCCCCAGTCCATGGTGGGCGACGACACCCAGCGCGAGTTGGAGGGCATCGTCTCCGCCTACCGGCCGGGGCTGCCCCAGACCTGCCGTCTCCCGGGCATCCTGTGGTTCTTCGCGGTGATCCTCAAGGGGGACTTCGTCCTGCTGCGGGAGATGGCCGACGAGGCGGTGCGCACCTGCCGGGAGCTGGACTACGCATGGGAGCTGGCGTTCACCCTCCAGCTGCGGGCCAAGTTCTACCGGGATCGCAGCGGCGAGCTCCAGGACGCGACCACCCGCGACGCCGACGAAAGCCTGGCGATCTTCCGCAGGCTCGGTGACGTATGGGGCGAGGCGGAGGCGCTGGCCGGCCGCGGTGAGACCTGGGAGAAGCGCGGCGAGGGCGCGGCCGCGGCCGCGGACTACCGCGCGGCGATCCGCTGCGCCCAGGAGCTCGGGGCCCATGACCAGGTGACGTCCCTGCGGTCCCGGCTGGCCGGGCTGTTCGTGGAGTTCGGGGACGAGGAGAAGGCCGCCGAGGGCGAGCGGATGCTGCGCGAGGTGGTCGAGCAGGGGCAGCACGCGGGCGCCGAGGCGCTGTCGTACGCCCAGATCCATCTGGCGCAGCGCTACGGCACCACGGGCCGCCTGGCGGAGGCGCGGACCCTTCTGTCCACCTTGCACGAGGAGTTCGAGCACCGGGCGCTGCATATGTTCGAGGGCATGGTGGAGGGGATGCTGGCCTGGCTGGAGGTGCTGGAGGGACGGCCGGGCGACGCCCTGACGACCGTGCGCGGTGCGCTGGCGAAGAACACCGGCCGGATGACGGAGATGGTCGCGCCGTTCATCCCGGTGACCCATCTGCTGACCGCCGCCGAGGCGCTGAGCGGCCTCGGCGGGGCGGAGCGGGCCCGGGCGGCGCGCCTGCTGGGGGCGTACGACGCGCTGCGCAAGCCCCAGCAGTACCGGGTCTCCGGCAGTGAGCGGGCGCGCCGGGAGCGGACCGAGGCCGCGGTGCGGGCCGAGTTCGGGGACGCCGCGTACGAGCGGGCCCATGCCGAGGGCGGCGGCCTCACCCTGGACGAGGCCGTCGTGCTGGTCTGAGCGGGCCGGTGAGCGGGTCCGGGAAGCACGGGGAGTGAGGACACGATGGCCGGCCGGGCGCCCCCCCGTAGGGTGCGCCCGGCCGGTGGCTCGAGACCGTGGACCGTCAGGTGGTCTTGTCGCGGAACTTGCGCACCGCGAGCGGCGCCACGAGCACCGTGATGGCCACCGTCCAGCTCAGGGTCACCGTCACCGGTTCGGCTATCGCGCCATGGCCGCTGGTCAGGGCCCGTGCGGCGTCCGCGAGCCGGGACAGCGGGTTGTACTCGGTGAAGGACTGCAGCCAGTCCGGCATGGTGGCGGTCGGGGCGAAGATGGACGAGCCGAACTGCAGGGGCATTATCACCAGGAAGCCCATGCCGCTGACCGCCTGCGGGGTGGGCAGCGACATGCCCAGCAGCATGAAGATCCAGGTCAGCGAGGATCCGAAGAGCACGGCCAGCGCCACCGCGGCCAACAGCTCCAGCGGCCCGGTCTTGAGCTCGAAGCCCATGATGAAGCCCATGATCAGCAGGATGATGGTGGACAGCAGCATCCGGCCGCACTCCACGACCAGCTTGGCGATCAGCACCGAGGAGCGGGCGATCGGCAGCGTGCGGAAGCGGTCCATGACGCCCTTGTTGAAGTCGTCATTGACGCCGCTGCCGATCGACATCGCGATGTTGAGCCCGCCCATCGCCATCAGGCCGGGGATGAAGTAGTTGACGTACTCGGAGCGGTTGCCGCCCGTCATCGCGCCGCCGAAGACATACGTGAACAGCAGCGCGAAGACGATCGGCATCGCCAGGGCGTCGAACATCGCGAACGGTTCGTACCTGATCTGCAGGGCGTTGCGCCGCACCAGCGCGCCGATGTGGCGCAGATTGGCGCGGGGGCCGATCCGGCCGTCGCTCTTTCCCCGCACGGGCGCGGTCATCGTGGCCGTACTCACGCGGCGACCTCTTCCAGCGTCTTGTGGTCCTGCGGTGCGGACGCCTTCCGGCCGGTGATGGCCAGGAAGACCTCGTCCAGGCTGGGCATATGGGTGTCGATCCCGGCAATCGTGAAACCGCGCTCACTGAGCAGACCGATCAGGGCGGTCAGCTGCTCGTCGCTGGCGATGGGCACACTGACCTGGCCCTCCTCCACGTCGGCGGTCGCGCCGCCGATGCCGTCCAGACCCGCCTGGGTGATGGCGCCGACCATGCGGTGCACCTCGCCGGGGTCGGACGGACGGATCTGCAGGGTGCGGCCGCCGATCTTGGCCTTGAGCTCGTGCACCCGGCCCTCGGCGATGACCCTGCCCCGGTCGATCACCGTCAGGTTGTCGGCGAGCTGCTCGGCCTCCTCCATGTACTGGGTGGTGAGCAGCACGGTGGCCCCCTCGGTGACCATCCGCCTGACCTCGTCCCACACCTCGTTGCGGGAGTGCGGGTCCAGACCGGTCGTCGGTTCGTCCAGATAGAGGACCGAGGGCCGGCCGATCATGGACGCGGCCAGGTCGAGCCGACGGCGCATACCGCCGGAGTAGGTGCGCACGCGTCGCTTGCCGGCCTCGGTGAGCGAGAACCGCTCGAGCAGGGCGTCCGCCCGCGCCCGGGCCTCCTTGCGGGAGAGATCGAGCAGCCGCCCGATCATGTAGAGGTTCTCCCAGCCGGGGAGCTTCTCGTCGACCGACGCGTACTGCCCGGTCAGCCCGATGGTGCGGCGCAACTGCCGGGGCTGGCGCACCACGTCGTATCCGGCCACCACCGCGGTGCCGGCGTCCGGCACCAGCAGGGTGGACAGACAGCGGACGAGTGTCGTCTTACCGGCGCCGTTGGGGCCCAGCACACCCAGGACGGTGCCCTCCGGCACGTCCAGATCCACTCCGTCGACGGCCTTGGTGTCACCGAAGTGCTTGACCAGCCCCCGAACTTCGACGGCGTTGCCGTCCCTGATCCTCTGTTCCCGCGTCATGCCGCCCAGGATGACAGCCGCCGCCGACAGACCGCCGACAAGCGGCAGACAGCCCGCCGACGGGGGAAGATCGGCGGGCTGTCGTTGTACCGCAGTGGCTCGGGGTGCCTGGTGGCCAGTGGCTCGTGGTGCCTAGTGGAAGGAGTGCTCCTCGGCGGGGTAGGCCCCGCCGACGACGTCCTCCGCGAAGGCCCGCGCCGCGTCGCCCAGGCCCTGGCGCAGCTGTGCGTACTGCTTGACGAAGCGCGGCACCCGGCCGTCCGTCATGCCCGCCATGTCGGTCCACACCAGGACCTGGGCGTCGCACGCGGACCCGGCGCCGATGCCGATGGTGGGGATGTGCAGCGAGCGGGTCACCTCGGCGGCCAGCTCGGCCGGGACCAGTTCCAGGACGACCGCGAAGGCGCCCGCGTCCTGCACCGCCTTGGCGTCCCGCAGCAACTGCTGGGCCGCCTCCTCGCCGCGCCCCTGGACCGGATAGCCGCCGTAGGCGTTGACGGACTGCGGGGTCAGGCCCACATGCGCCATGACCGGGATGCCGGACTGGACCAGCAGCTCGATCTGATGGGCCGAGCGCTCCCCGCCCTCCAGCTTCACGGCGCCCACCCCCGCCTCCTTCACCAGGCGGGTGGCGTTGCGCAGCGCCTGCACCGGGCCCTCCTGGTACGAGCCGAAGGGCAGATCGCCGACGACGAGGGCGCGCCGGGTGCCGCGGACCACGGCGGCGGAGAGCAGCGCGATCTCGTCCATGGTGACGGGGACGGTGGACTCATAGCCCAGGTGGCAGTTGCCCATCGAGTCGCCGACCAGCAGCACCGGGATGCCGGCCTGGTCGAAGACGGACGCGGTCATCGCGTCGTAGGCGGTGAGCATCGGCCACTTCTCGGCGCGCTCCTTGGCGGCCGCGATGTCACGGACGGTGATGCGGCGGGAGCCCGTGCCCCCGTAGAGGGCCTTCTCGGACTGCTTCTGCGCAGGATTGACGTGCGTCATCGCTACGGCTCCTGTTCATCATCTCGAGGCGCCCTGACGGCGTCCCCGGACCAACCCCATGCTGGCACGGCTCCTGCCGGGGCGAAAGTGGGCCCGGATCCCCCGGGCGGTGGCCTTGACCACCTTTTCGCGGGCCCCTTCTCCGGGCCGTCGGCCAAAACCCTCGCAAAGATCTTCCAATACGATACGGTTTCGTATCGTATTGCGCCTAGCCTGGGCGGCATGGCCTCCCCATCCAGCACCCAGGGCGCCCCGGACGGGTCCGGCGCCCCCGAGGCGATCTACCGCCGACGCTGGGCGATCCTCGCCGTCCTGATGTTCAGCGTCCTGGTCGTCGTCCTCGACAACTCGATACTCAACGTGGCGATGAAGACGATCGCCTCGCCAGGGCCCACCGGGCTCGGGGCCACCCAGAGCCAGCTCGAGTGGGCGATCAACTCCTACACGCTGGTCTTCGCCGGACTGCTGTTCACCGCGGGCATCCTCGGTGACCGGATCGGCCGTAAGAAGGTCCTGCTCGGCGGGATGGTGGTGTTCGGCGCGGGCTCGGTGCTCGCCGCCTTCTCCGGTTCACCCGGTGAACTCATCGGCTTCCGGGCGCTCATGGGTCTTGGCGCCGCCTTCGTGATGCCCGCGACCCTCGCCATCCTGGTCAATGTCTTCGAACGCGAGGAACAGGCCAAGGCGATCGGCATCTGGGTCGCCGCGGTGGGGCTGGCCATCGCCATCGGCCCGATCACCGGCGGACTGCTGCTGGAGCACTTCTGGTGGGGCTCGGTCTTCTTCGTCAATGTGCCGATCGTGATCGTCGGACTGATCGCGATGGTGCTGCTCGTCCCCGATTCCAAGGACCCCGCGCCCGGCCGGGTCGACCCACCGGGTGTGCTGCTGTCCGTCGTCGGACTCGTGCTGCTGGTCTACGGCATCATCAAGGGAGGCCAGCTCGCCGACTTCGCCGACGCCCAGGTGCTGGGCTCCATCGCCGCCGGGCTCGCCGTCCTGGTCCTGTTCGTGCTGCACGAGAAGCGCAGCCGCCACCCGGCCATCGACATCGGCTACTTCCGCAACCCGGCCTTCTCCGCCGCCATCGGCGCCGTCGCCCTGGTCTTCTTCGCCCTCATGGGCGTGACCTTCTTCATGGTCTTCTACACCCAGAGCGTGCGCGGCTACAGCGCGCTCGAATCCGGGCTGCTGATCCTGCCGCTGGCCGTGGCGCAGCTGATCTTCGCCCCGCGCGCCCGGCTGGTCGTCGAGCGGTTCGGCGCCCGCGCGGTGTGCACCGGCGGCATGCTGCTGGTGTCCGCCACGATGTCGGGGTTCCTGCTGCTGGGCGTGGACACCCCGATCGTCGTGCTGGAGCTGCTGTTCTTCGCCCAGGGCGCCGGAATGGCGCATATCATGCCGCCGGTGACCACCGCGATCATGCAGGCGCTGCCGCGCCAGAAGGCCGGCTCCGGCTCGGCGCTCAACAACACCTTCCGGCAGGTCGGCGGCGCGCTCGGGGTCGCCGTGCTCGGCTCGGTGCTCTCCTCCACCTACCGCGAGGGCATCCGGGACACCCTGGCCGCCGTGCCCGGACTCCCCGACTCCGTACGGCACTCGGCGGGCGAGTCCGTCGAGGCCACCCTGGGGGTCGCCGAGAAGCTGGGGCCCAGGGGCCAGGAGCTGGTGGGCCCCGCGCAGGACGCCTTCGTCCACGCCATGCATGTCACCGCCCTCGGCTCCGCGGGCGTCGCCCTCTTCGGCGCGCTGGTCGTCCTCGCCTTCCTGCCCGGCAAGGGCGCCTCCGGCGAGGCCCCCGACAGCGGGCGGCCGCATCCGCGGAAGGAGGCGTCGGCCGACCGATGACCGCACCGGAGAGCTCCGCCCCCAAACTCCGCGGCCGCCCCCGCAGCCCCGCCGCCGACGCCGCGATCATCGAGGCCGCGCTGCGGCTGCTGGAGGAGGGCGCCTCGGTCGGCGGGCTGTCGATCGAGGGGATCGCCCGCGAGGCGGGCGTCGGCAAGGCCACCGTCTACCGCCGCTGGCCCGGTAAGGACGCGCTGATGCTCGATGTGCTCCGCTCCCTGGAGGAGCCCAGCCCCGAGCCGGCCGGGGTCTCGGTGCGCGACGACCTCGTCACCGTCCTGGAGTTCATGCGCCGCCGCGGGCTCGCCAAGCGTCACTCCGCCCTGCTGCGCAGCGTCATCACCCAGATGCACGCGCACAAGGAGCTGTGGCGGGCCTACGACGAGAACGTCATAGCGGCCCGCCGGGCGACCCTGCGCGCCGTGCTGCGGCGGGGGCGGGAGAGCGGTGAGATCCGCGCCGATGTGGATC
Source organism: Streptomyces sp. AgN23 (assembly GCF_001598115.1). NCBI lineage: Bacteria > Bacillati > Actinomycetota > Actinomycetes > Kitasatosporales > Streptomycetaceae > Streptomyces > Streptomyces sp. AgN23. The sequence goes on along the minus strand of NZ_CP007153.1, from coordinate 3,455,508 downwards.
TGGAACTGCTCGCCGACCTCTTCACCGGCCCGATGCTCGCCCGCGCCATGCTCCACGAGTGGAAGGAACTCCCCGACGGGCTGGCCGAGCGGATCGTCGACGCGGTCCTGGAAGGGGTCTCCCCACGCCGCTGAGCGGTTTGTGCCTGTTGTGTCACAACAGCCCCTCCCGCGCCGGGATGTGGAACTCCCGGCCGCCGACCCGACGTCCTCGGACGGGAGACGCCCCCGGGGGCGTCCGGAAAAGCCCTGGTCATCACCTAGGGTCGTAGCCAAGGCGCGGCAGTTGAGGCAGTGAGGGACGCGAATGACGCAGGCGTACACGCAGGAGACGGGACAGCTCGGGGACGCGCCCGGGCGATCGGGCTCCCGGATCGGCCGCCTGCTCGACCGGTTCCGGGACGATCGCGGCATCTGGCGGCGCGGACTGGTGCTGGCGGCGATCGCGATCCTGCTCGCCCTGGTCATGATCTTCCACGCCGATATCCCCAACCGGGTGGGCAACCTCGGCTCCCTGCTGGAGACCTTCCTGCCGTGGCTGGGCCTGGCCCTTCCGGTGCTGCTGGTGCTCGGTCTGGTGCGGCGGTCGGCCAGCGCCGTGCTCGCGCTGGTGCTGCCCGTCGCCGTCTGGCTGAACCTCTTCGGCGGGTTGATGTTCTCCGACAAGTCCGGCAGCGGCGGTGAACTGACCGTCGTCACCCACAACGTCAACGCGGAGAACGCCGACCCGACGGGCACCGCCGAGGACGTGGCCGGCTCGGGCGCCGATGTGGTGGCGCTGGAGGAGCTGACGGGTGAGGCCGTGCCCGCGTACGAGCGGGCCCTGGCGGGGACTTACCGCTACCACACCGTGCAGGGCACGGTGGGGCTGTGGAGCAAGTACCCGCTGTCCGGCACCAAGCCGGTGGACATCAAGCTGGGCTGGACGCGGGCGCTGCGCACCACCGTCGCCACACCGCGCGGTGAGGTGGGTGTCTATGTGGCCCATCTGCCCTCGGTGCGCGTCAAGTTCAACGCGGGCTTCACCGCCGGGCAGCGCGACGCCAGTGCCGAGGCGCTGGGCCAGGCCATCTCCCGGGAACGGCTCCGCAAGGTGATCCTGCTCGGCGATCTGAACGGCACCATGAACGACCGGGCGCTGGCCCCCGTCACCGCGCAGATGCGGTCCGCCCAGGGCGCGGCGGGCGACGGCTTCGGCTTCAGCTGGCCCGCCTCGTTCCCGATGGCGCGGATCGACCAGATCATGGTGCGGGGCGTGGATCCGGTCGCGGCGTGGGCGCTGCCCAAGACCGGCAGCGATCACCTTCCGCTGGCGGCGTCGGTCGACTACTGAGCCGCGGATGAACTCCGGCGGGTGATGAGCCCCGTCGGACGGACCCCGGCGGGTGAGCCCCGTCGGATGAACCCGGGCGGGGTGGACCCCGGCGGGTGACTCAGCTCACGGCCCATCCGGCGAGATCTTACGTCCTGTTCACCTTGGGGATCTCCTTGGGAACATCCGGCGTGAGAGACTTTGTTCAGCTAGAGAACATATGCATCCTCTGCACTTTTCTCCTTCGTTTGAAAGGTCTCTCATGCCCCTGGCCCTGCTCGCCCTTGCTGTGAGCGCCTTCGGCATTGGTACTACCGAGTTCGTGATGATGGGCTTGCTGCCCAATGTCGCCGGCGATCTGGACACCTCGGTGCCCACGGCCGGATACCTCGTCTCCGCCTATGCCATCGGGGTCGTGGTGGGCGCTCCGCTGCTGACCGCCCTCGGTTCCCGAATCCCGCGCAAGCGGATGCTCGTGTTGCTCATGGCGCTCTTCACGGTGGGCAACCTCGCCTCCGCCTTCGCCCCCAACTTCGGGCTGCTGATCGCGGGCCGGGTGCTCGCCGGGCTCCCCCACGGCGCGTTCTTCGGCGTCGGCGCGGTGGTCGCCTCGCGGCTGGTGTCCGAGGACCGGCGGGCCCGCGCGGTCGCCACCATGTTCCTCGGGCTGACCATCGCCAATATCGTCGGCGTCCCCGTGGCCACCCTGCTCGGCCAGAACCTCGGCTGGCGCGCGACCTTCCTGGTGGTCTCCGCGATCGGCGTGGTCGCCATGGCCGCGCTCGCCCGGCTCGTCCCGCAGGTCTCCCCTGAGCAGCACGGCGGCCTGCGCCAGGAGCTCGGCGCGCTGCGCGACCGGCAGGTCATCCTCGGGCTGCTCACCGCCGTCTTCGGCTTCGCCGGCGTCTTCGCCGTCTACAGCTACCTCGCCTCGATGATGACCGAGGTCACCGGGTTCGGTGAGTCGACGGTCACCCTGGTGCTGGCGCTGTTCGGGATGGGCATGACGCTGGGCGCCCTGATCGCCGGTCCGCTGACCGACCGGGCGCTGCGCCCGACGCTCTACGGTTCGCTGGCGGCGCTCGCGGTCACGCTCGTGGCCTTCGACTTCACGGTGCATGTGAAGTGGGCGGCGCTGGTGTCGGTCGTGGTGCTGGGCGCGGTCGGCTTCATGACGACCACCCCGCTGCAGATGCTGGTGATGAACAAGGCCCAGCACGCCCCGACGCTGGCTTCCGCCTCCAACCACTCGGCGTTCAACCTGGCGAACGCCGGTGGCGCGTGGCTGGGCGGCGTCGCCATCGCGGCGGGCTGGGGCTGGACCTCCCCGACGCTGGTCGGCGCGGTGCTCGCGGTGATCGGTCTGGTGATCGCGCTGATCGCGGGGCGGACCGACCGGGCTCCGGCGGGTGGCTCGCGGGTTGTCGCGAGCAGCGAGTCGATGCCGCGGATGTCCGAGGTGCGCTGAGCTACGGGGGTTCGGCGGGTCTGCCCCTCAGGGGCGCGGCCCGCCATGGCGGGACCGGTTCCATCGACGGGAACTACGGCCCGATCCTGGACGGCCTCGCCGAGCGCCACCGCGTGGTCGGCCCCGACTACCCCGGCTCCGGCCGGACCCCGCGCGCGAGCGGGCCGCTGGAGCTGGACACCCTAGCCCACAGCCCAGGACGACCGGGCCTGGCCCACAGGGCCCCCGCCCACCGGCTCAGGTGCGCTCGCGCCAGCGGTTGGTGATGGGCAGCCGGCGGTCCTTGCCGAAGCCCTTCGCGGAGATCTTCGTGCCCGGCGGGTACTGCCGGCGCTTGTACTCGGCCGTGTCCACGAGCCGCAGGATCCGGGTCACCAGCGGATCGTCGTACCCCGCCGCCACGATGTCCTGACGCCCCTGGTCGCGGTCGACGTACAGCTCCAGGATCCGGTCGAGGATCTCGTAGTCCGGGAGCGAGTCGGTGTCGACCTGGCCGGGGCGCAGCTCGGCGCTCGGCGGCTTGGTGATCGAGTTCTCGGGGATGGGCGGGGTCTGGCCCCGCTCTTCCGCCGCGCGGTTGCGCCATGTGGCCAGGCGGAAGACGGACGTCTTGTAGACGTCCTTGATCGGGCCGTACGCGCCGACCGAGTCCCCGTAGAGCGTGGAGTATCCGCAGGCCAGCTCGGACTTGTTGCCCGGGGCGAGGACGATATGGCCCTCCTGGTTGGAGATCGCCATCAGCATCGTGCCGCGCAGCCGCGACTGCAGGTTCTCCTCGGCCAGCCCGGTGAGCTGCAGAGAGCCCATATAGGCGTCGAACATCGGGGCGATCGGGACCGTGCGGAAGTTGAGCCCGGTGCGCCGCGCCAGCTCGGTGGCGTCGTCGACGGAGTGCTCGGAGGAGTAGCGCGAGGGCATCGCGACGCCGTACACATTCTGCGCGCCGACCGCGTCACAGGCGATGGCGGCCACCAGCGCGGAGTCGATCCCGCCGGAGAGCCCGATCAGCACACTGCGGAAGCCGTTCTTCGCCGCATAGGCACGCAGCCCCACGACCAGCGCCGTGTAGACCTCCTCGTCGTCGCCGAGCCGCTCGGCCTCGCCGCCCGCGAGCTCCGGCTCGTAGCGGGGCAGCGGGTCGGCGGAGAGGGTGACATGGTCGATGCGCAGCCCGTCGTCCACGACCCCCTCGGGGACGGATTCCGGGTCGGCGGCGGGCAGCTCGAGGTCGAGCAGCACACAGCCCTCGGCGAACTGCGGGGCGCGCGCGATGACTTCGCCGTCCCGGTCCACGACGATCGAGTCGCCGTCGAAGACCAGCTCGTCCTGGCCGCCGATCATCGCCAGATACGCGGTGGTGCAGCCCGCCTCCTGGGCCCGCTTGCGCACCAGGTCCAGCCGGGTGTCGTCCTTCTCCCGCTCGTACGGCGAGGCGTTGATCGACAGCAGCAGCCCGGCCCCCGCCGAGCAGCTCGCCGGCACCCGGCCGCCGTCCTGCCACAGGTCCTCGCAGATGGCGAGCGCGACGTCGATGCCGTGGACGCGCACCATGGGCAGGGTGTCGCCGGGCACGAAGTAGCGGAACTCGTCGAAGACGCCGTAGTTCGGCAGATGGTGCTTGGCGAAGGTCAGGGCGACCGTGCCGCGGTGCAGCACGGCGCCCGCGTTCTGCGGTGAGCCGGCCGGCTGGCCGTAGCGCCGGGCGCGCTCGCTGCGGTCGAGATAGCCGACGACCACCGGCAGCTCGCCCAACCCCTCGGCGTTCAGCCGCTCGGCGAGCGCGTGCAGGGCCGCGCGCGACGCCTCGACGAAGGACGAGCGCAGCGCCAGGTCCTCGACGGGGTAGCCGGTCAGCGCCATCTCGGGGAACGCCACCAGATGGGCGCCCTGCTCGGCGGAGTGCCGGGTCCAGTGGAGTATCGACTCGGTGTTGCCGTCGAGGTCTCCGACGGTCGAGTCGATCTGGTTCAGAGCGAGGCGAAGTTGAGGCACGCGCCCAGTGTAATCGTCTGTCTGACGCGATAGCCGGGGGTGTCTGCCTTCTCACGCCGCCTTCTCACGCCGGCGGCCTTCTCACGCCGCCGGCCGCGCCGGGGCGGATTCCGCCCGGCCCCGTCGCCTCCGGGGGCCGGGCCGTCCCGGACGCCGAGGCTACTTCCGGTAGCCGAGGACGGTCATCATCCCGGACTCCGAGTGGTAGACGTTGTGGCAGTGGACCATCCACAGCCCCGGATTGTCGGCGTCGAGATCCACGTTCACCTTGTGGTGCGGCCGCAGGATCGTGGTGTCCTTACGGGGGCCGCCGTCCGGCAGCGCGAAGGTGTGGCCGTGCAGATGCATCGGATGCCACATGTCGGTGCCGTTGATGAAGGAGATCCGCACCCGCTCACCGGCCCGCACCGGATAGCGCTGCGCGGGGTCGTACGGCCGGCCGTTGATCGCCCAGTCCCAGCGCCGCATCGAGCCGGTGAGCCGCATCCGGATGATGCGGTCGGGCTCCTTGGGCGTCAGGCGTACGTCCTCCGCCGCCTTCAGCCGGTCCGCGGTGAGCAGCTCGCCGTCCAGCTCCTTGGGACGCGGGAACTTCACCGGGCTCTTGCCGCGAGTGCGCAGCACCGCCATCGCGGACCGCCCCTTGCCCTCGGCGAGGACGGCGAGCGGGAAGATCCCGTCCTTGACGGTCACCAGCACGTCGTAGCGCTCGCCCATGCCCAGCAGCAGCGCGTCCGTCTTGGCCGGTACGACGGGGTAGCCGTCGGTGTGGGTGACGGTCATCCGGTGGCCGCCGAGGGCGACGCGGAAGGCGGTGTCGCCGCCCGCGTTGATGAGGCGGATGCGGATCCGGTCGCCGCGCTTGGCGCGGAAGACCTGCGGCGACTCCGGGCTGCGGCCGTTGACCAGGTAGTAGGGGTAGGTGACATCGCCCGCGTGGCCGCCCAGCAGTCGGCTCTCCATGGGCGCGGCCTCCTTCCGCGCCGTGGACCGGGTCCGGTCGCGCTTGGCACCGCCGGCGGCGGTGCCTTTGGCGGTGGCCTTGGCTGTCGCCGTGGCCTTGGCCTTGGCTGTCGCCGTGGCTTCGGCTGTCGCCGTGGCCTTGGCGCCGCGCTTGCCGTGGTTGTCCGCCGAGCCGCCGTCCGCCGAGCCGCCGTCCGTGGAGCCATCGCCCATCGAGCCGTCGTCCATCGCATGGCCGACCGCGCCGCCCTTGCCCGCGTTGAGCCGCTCGAACTCCTTGTCCGGGGTGCGGCCGCCCACCCCGTCGAGCCAGTCGTCCAGGACGACGACCCACTCCTTGTCGTACTTCAGTGGCTCCTTCGGATCTTCCACGATCAGCGGCGCGTACAGCCCCCGGTCCAGCTGGACGCCCGAGTGCGGATGGATCCAGTACGTGCCCGGGTAGAACGCGGTGAAGCGGTAGTCGAAGGCGGCGCCGGTCTTGATCGGCCGCTGGGTGACTCCGGGGACGCCGTCCATGTCGTTGCGCAGCCGGATGCCGTGCCAGTGCAGCGTGGTGGGCTGCGGCAGGTTGTTGGCGAGGGTGAGCGCGATCGTCTCGCCCGCCGTCACCCGGATCTCCCGGCCCGGCACCTGGTCCTCGTACGCCCAGGACGTCACCTTGCGGGCGCCGATGTCCAGGGTGGTCGCGGTGGCGGTGAGCCGGAACGTCCGCACCGGGCCGGGGCCCCGCCGCTGCTCGGTCGCGGCGACCTCCGGGCCGTGGGGGGAGACGTACTGCGCCGGGGTGTCGTCCGCGGGCGCGCCGGGTCTGGCGGGGGCGCCCATCGCGTTGCCGTCCACGCCGTCCACGCCGTCGGGGCCTTCGGCGCGGGGGCGGGGGCCGGGGGAGCCGCAGGCGGTGAGCAGACCGCTGCCCGCGGCGGCGATGCCCGTGCCGAGCACGGCACGGCGAGTCTTTTCGTGCATGAGTCAGTACCCCAATGCTGATGTGTGCCGGATGCGTGAGGGTCGGCGCGTCCACCGTCCCGCCGGGAGGGCGGGCGGCCGACGCGCCGCTCTATGCGCCGCATCAGCGATCGGCTCTGGGGTGAGGGGCTTCTTCGCATCGCCGCCTCCATCTGACCGTTCAAATCATCATCTGACCGTTTGATCATCGTGATAATCGGCACCCTACCCCCAAGGGGTATGGAGCTCCCGCAGGCGCCACGGTGGGCACGGAACGTCCGGGGCCGGGACCGGCCGGGTGAAAGTACGATGCATCCATCGTGGTGAAGTGAGGGGAGACCGGGGCGACCGGACGAAACCTCCGTGTAATCCCACCGCGTGATACTGGGCTGCGGAAGGTGCCCCGCGCCCGCGAAAAGAGCCGTTTGACCTGCAAGGATAGGGGACCATGGATAAGCAGCAGGAGTTCGTGCTCCGCACGCTCGAAGAGCGCGACATCCGGTTCGTGCGGCTCTGGTTCACCGATGTGCTCGGCTTCCTGAAGTCCGTGGCCGTCGCGCCGGCCGAGCTCGAGGGCGCCTTCGACGAAGGCATCGGCTTCGACGGCTCCGCGATCGAGGGCTTCGCCCGGGTCTACGAATCCGACATGATCGCCAAGCCGGACCCGGGGACGTTCCAGATCCTGCCCTGGCGCGCCGAGGCCCCGGGGACCGCTCGGATGTTCTGCGACATCCTGATGCCGGACGGCTCCCCGTCCTTCGCCGATCCCCGCTTCGTCCTCAAGCGCATCCTCGCCAAGACCTCCGACCTCGGGTTCACCTTTTACACCCACCCCGAGATCGAGTTCTTCCTGCTCAAGCAGAAGCCGGTGGACGGCAGCCGTCCGGTGCCCGCCGACTCCTCGGGCTACTTCGACCACACCCCGCAGAACATCGGCATGGACTTCCGCCGCCAGGCGATCACCATGCTGGAATCGATGGGCATCTCGGTCGAGTTCTCCCACCACGAGGGCGCCCCCGGCCAGCAGGAGATCGACCTGCGCTACGCCGACGCGCTCTCCACCGCCGACAACATCATGACCTTCCGCCTGGTCATGAAGCAGGTCGCGCTGGAGCAGGGCGTGCAGGCCACCTTCATGCCGAAGCCCTTCTCGGAGTTCCCCGGCTCGGGCATGCACACCCACCTCTCCCTCTTCGAGGGCGACCGCAACGCCTTCTACGAGTCCGGCGCCGAGTTCCAGCTCTCCAAGGTGGGCCGCTCCTTCATCGCGGGGCTGCTGCGCCACGCGGGGGAGATCTCCGCCGTCACCAACCAGTGGGTCAACTCCTACAAGCGCATCTGGGGCGGCTCCAAGCGCACCGCCGGTGCGGGCGGCGAGGCGCCCTCCTACATCTGCTGGGGCCACAACAACCGCTCCGCCCTCGTCCGCGTCCCCCTCTACAAGCCCGGCAAGACCGGCTCCACCCGCATCGAGGTCCGCTCCCTGGACACCGGCGCCAACCCCTACCTGGCCTACGCGGTGCTGCTCGCCGCCGGGCTCAAGGGCATCGAGGGCGGCTATGAGCTCCCGGCCGGCGCCGACGACGACGTCTGGGCCCTCTCCGACGCCGAGCGCCGCTCGCTCGGTATCGAGCCGCTGCCGCAGAACCTGGGCGAGGCGATCGACCTGATGGAGCGCAGCGAACTGGTCGCGGAGACGCTCGGGGAGCATGTCTTCGACTTCTTCCTGCGCAACAAGAAGCAGGAGTGGGAGGAGTACCGCTCCGAGGTCACCCCCTTCGAGCTGCGCAAGAACCTGCCGGTGCTGTAGGCGCGGGCCAGGGCGTCCGCCGCTGACGTGACGTGACGTGACGTGACGGCCCGGGCCCGTGCTGATCCGCTCGCCGGGTGGATCGGGCCGGTCCGGGCCCGGACCGGCCGGGGACGCCGGACGGGCGGGGGCCGGGCGTTTCGTTTCCCGGGACCGTGCCCCGGCCGGCCGCGTCCGGGGCCGTGCACCGGCCGCCCGTGTCAGCGGGGGTCGGGACCGGGACGCACCAGACCGGTGATCCCGAGAGCGGTGACGGCGATTGCCAGGACGGGAGCGATCAAGGGGAGGGCGGCCACTCCGTCGGCCAATTGGGGGGGGCCACCCGGCGGGAAGCGTGCCGCCCCGCGCCGCTCGTAGCCGCCCGGACCTGCCGCTTCGCCCTCGGGGTCGCTTAGGCTCGGCAGCGGCGCCTTTGATCATCGGTGTGCGGGTGGTCGAGCGGCGCGGAGTCGACCAGGGACGGGAGGCGGCGGGATGTCCGTACCGCAGGGACGCAGGAGCAGCAATGTCACCCGGCTGCTGCGGCACGGTTTCACCGACGCCTCGGCCGCCCAGCGGCTGCTGGACGCGCCCGAGCTGGCCTCGGTGCGCAGCGATTCGGTGCTGCTGGAGGCGCTCGGCGCGACCGCCGACCCGGATCTGGCGCTGCTCGGGCTCGTACGGCTCGTCGAGGCGCTGCCGGAGGACGAGGGGGAGGCGGGGGAGCCGAACGGCGGGCAGCGGGCCGGTTCGCGGCAGGCGCTGCTGGACACCCTCGTCACCGCCAAACCGCTGCGCGACCGGCTGCTCGGGGTGCTCGGCGCATCCGAGGCGCTGGGTGACCACCTCGCCCGCCACCCGGGGGACTGGCACGCCCTGGTGACCTATGAGTCGGCCGATCTGCATCCGGCCACCCCCGAGTTCGAGCGGGCTCTGGCCGAGGGGGTCTGGGGCGCGCCCGGGGCGGGGCTGCCCCGGCCCGACGCGTTGCGCGTCGCCTACCGCCGGGCGCTGCTGGCCATCGCGGCCCGTGATGTGTGCGGCACCATCGACATCACCCAGACGGCCGCGGAACTCGCCGATCTGGCGACCGCGACGCTGCGGGCCGCGCTGGAGATCGCGGCCGAGGAGGAGCCGCAGGACGCCGCCGCCTGCAAGCTGGCCGTGATCGGCATGGGCAAATGCGGCGGCCGCGAGCTGAATTACGTCTCCGATGTGGACGTGATCTTCGTGGCGGAGGCGGTCGAGGGGGTCCAGGAGGACGAGGCGGTGCGGGCCGCCACCCGGCTCGCCTCCCGGCTGATGCGGGTCTGCTCCGATGTCACCGTCGAGGGCACCATCTGGCCCGTCGACGCCAACCTCCGCCCCGAGGGGCGGAACGGCCCGCTGGTGCGGACCCTCTCCAGCCATCTGGCGTACTACCAGCGCTGGGCCAAGACCTGGGAGTTCCAGGCGCTGCTGAAGGCCCGGCCGATGGCGGGCGACGCCGGGCTCGGCCAGGCGTATGTGGACGCCCTCGCGCCGATGGTCTGGCAGGCCGTCGAGCGCGAGAACTTCATCCCCGATGTGCAGCAGATGCGCCGCCGGGTGGTCGAGAACATCCCCGTCTCCGAGGTCGACCGCGAGCTCAAGCTGGGCCCCGGGGGCCTGCGCGACGTCGAGTTCGCCGTCCAGCTGCTGCAGTTGGTGCACGGGCGGTCCGATGAGTCGCTGCGCAGCGGTACGACGCTGGACGCGCTCGCGGCCCTGGCCGCGGGAGGCTATGTGGGGCGCACCGACGCCGCCGCGCTGGACGCCGCGTACCGCTTTCTGCGCACCATGGAGCACCGCCTCCAGCTCTACCGGCTGCGCCGCACCCATCTGATGCCCGAGGGCGAGGCCGATCAGCGCCGCCTCGGCCGGTCGTTGGGGTTCCGCACCGAGCCGGTGACCGAACTGGGCACCGCCTGGCGGCGGCACGCCCGCGAAGTGCGGCGGCTGCACGAGAAGCTCTTCTACCGGCCGCTGCTGGACGCCGTCGCCCAGCTCCAGCCCGGCGAGATCCGGCTCAGCCCCGAGGCGGCCGGTCAGCGCCTCACGGCTCTGGGGTACGCGGACCCGGCCGGTGCGCTCCGCCATCTGGAGGCGCTGGCCTCCGGTGTGACCCGAAAAGCGGCGATTCAGCGTACGTTGCTGCCGGTGCTGCTGGGCTGGTTCGCCGATTCCGCCGACCCGGATGCCGGGCTGCTGGGCTTCCGCAAGGTCTCGGACGCGCTCGGCAAGACGCCCTGGTACCTGCGGCTGCTGCGCGACGAGGGCGCCGCCGCCGAAAACCTGGCCCGGGTGCTCTCCGCCGGGCGACTCGCCCCCGATCTGCTGCTGCGTGCCCCCGAGGCGGTCGCCCTGCTCGGCGACCCGGAGGGGCTGCGCCCGCGCGGCCGGGCCCATCTGGAGCAGGAGGTGCTGGCCGCCGTCGGGCGCGCCGACGGCGCCGAGCAGGCGGTCGCGGTGGCGCGCGGGGTGCGGCGGCGCGAGATGTTCCGTACGGCGGCCGCGGACGTCATCGAAAGCGCCCGGCTGGCCAACGGCGAGGTGCGCCCGACCGTGAGCTGGCCGCTGTCGGAGGAGCGGACGCCCGGCCGGGCCACGGGACCGACGGTGACGGCGCCCGCCCCCTCGCCGGCCAGGGTCCCCGAGGTCCCCAGCGCCCTGCGGGAATCCGAACCTCATATGCCGGCCCGGCCGGCCGCCCCCGCCGCCGAATCCCCCGTGGACGCCGCGGCGCTGATCGACATGGTCGGCGACGCCCTCTCCGATCTGAACGCCGCGACCCTCGCCGGCGCCCTGCGCGCCGCCGTCCGCGACACCTGGGGCGATGAGCTGCCCACCCGCTTCGCCGTCATCGGCCTGGGCCGCTTCGGCGGCCACGAACTCAGCTACGGCTCCGACGCGGATGTGCTCTTCGTCCATGAGCCGCGCGAGGGAGCCGACGAACAGGAGGCCGCCCGCGCCGCGTTCGCCGTGGCCAACGAGATGCGCCGGCTGCTCCAGCTCCCCACCACCGACCCGCCCCTGCTCATCGACGCCGACCTGCGCCCCGAGGGCAAGTCCGGGCCACTGGTGCGCACGCTGGGCTCGTACGCCGCCTACTACCGCCGCTGGTCGCTGGTGTGGGAGAGCCAGGCGCTGCTGCGCGCGGAGCCGGTGGCCGGCGACCCCGGGCTCGGCCGGCGGTTCATCGAGCTGATCGATCCGCTGCGGTATCCGGCCGAGGGGCTGGGCGAGGACGCGATCCGCGAGATCCGGCGGCTCAAGGCCCGGATGGAGTCCGAGCGGCTGCCGCGCGGGGCCGACCCCACCACCCACGCCAAGCTGGGCCGGGGCGGCCTCAGCGATGTCGAGTGGACCGTTCAGCTCCTCCAGATGCGCCACGGCTGGGCCGAGCCGGGCCTGCGCACCACCCGCACCCGCGAGGCCCTGGCCGCCGCCCACGCCGCCGAGCTGATCTCCACCGAGGACGCCCAGACCCTGGACGAGGCGTGGATCCTCGCCAGCCGCGTCCGCAACGCCGTCATGCTCGTCCGCGGCCGCCCCGGCGACACCTTCCCGACGGACGTCCGCGAACTGGCCGCCGTGGGCCGCTATCTGGGCTACGGCCCCGGCCACGTCGGCGAGATGCTGGACGACTACCGCCGTATCACCCGCCGGGCGCGGGCGGTGGTGGAGCGGCTCTTCTACGACTACGAGAGCTGAACTCCCGCGGTGCGCGGCCCAGCTCAGCCGTCCGCGGCCAGGGTGACGCGCAACGGGCCGCAGCCGATCCGGTCGGCCTCCGCGGCCACGTAGCGGGGGAGGATCGTACGGATGTCGCCGGGATGGTCGCCGTTCTCAGCCCGGACCAGGAAGGTGACCTGACCGGTCTGGCACTCGGCCTGGAACAGCCCCATGTCGTCGCGGACGAACCCGCGTCCGTCCTGCTCACCGGCGCTTACCCGGGCCTTGGCGCCGTCCCGGGACAGCCCGTCGTAGAGCATCGCGAGCCGGGGGTCCTCGATGGTCATCAGCCGCAGTTGGGGGTGGCCGAAGAGCACGTCGCGGTCGCACGTGCGCACCGGGCCGTCGCCCTGGGTCAGTACGGTGCCGCCCCTCGCCCCGTGGTTGAACGCGGCCGGGAGCCGCAGCCCCTTGATGTCGCACATCGCGTCCTTCTTCTCGTCCAGGGACCGCGGTGGCCCGGACATCCGGCGGACCGGGTCGGCGATCTCGCCCGTGCATCCCGCGTCGGCCATGTAGTGGTTGACCAGCTTGACCACGGCGCGGGCGAGCGCGTCGCGGGCCTCGGTGTCCACCTCGTCGTCGTAGACGGTCCAGCCGGTCTCCATGTCGATCACGGTGGGGCCGCCGTTGGCGTCCAGCCCGCTCGGCCGGCCGATACAGCCGTCGGGCACCGCGAGCCAGGCCCGGGTGTCCGAGGCCATGCCCAGCAGCCCGTCGCCCAGCGGGGTGAGCCGCGCGGACAGGAACTCATCGGCCCATCGGTCGCCCGCGCCGCCGAACCCGGAGTCCAGCCGGTGCGTCTCGACCGTGATCCGCCGCCCGCGCGGCGACGTCAGACGGCATTCGCCCGAGGGGCCCTCGGTGCCGATGCGATCGGTGGAGATGGGCACCTCGGAGGTCTCAATGTCCCGCTTGCCGTCGAACAGCGCCGCCACATCGTCCTGACCGAACGCCCCCCAGCAGGCCCGGTCGTCCGCGAACGGGCCCGCCTCGGCCCGCCAGGCCACCCCCGCGCCGCCGAGCAGCGCTCCCACGACGGCTCCGACCACGGCCATGATCACGCCCAGCCGGGGCCGGGAGCGGGCCACGCGCTGCCAGTGCCACATGGGGCGGCGCCGCTCGTGCAGCGGCACGCGGATGCCGCTCTCGTCGGCTTCGTTGCTTTCGTTGTTCTCGTTGTTCTCGTTGTTCTCGTTGTTCTCGGAGTCGTTCATCGGCTGGAACCCCCAGGTGCGACGGGCGCGCAACCGACGCGTCGCGCCACGGCGTCGGCGAAGGCGGCGAAGTACGGAGTCGTCTCGTGCAGCGACGGGGCGAGCATCAGCACGGTGAGCGGGCGCCCCGCGCAGTCGGCCCGTACGACCTTGTAGTCGTCGGCGAAGACCCCCGTACCGCGCCAGCCGCGCGCCGGTGGCTTGCTGCCGGTGGCCCCGTCGAACAGCGCGGAGAGCCGTGGCTCGGCGACCATCAGGGCGTCGAAGTACCGGCCTTCACCGTGCTCCGTCCGTACCGAACAGGACTGCAGATCCCGGGTGACCGCGCCGACCTGGTACTCCAGGTCGCGGGCCGCCTTCCCGCCGAACTCCAGCCCCCTGATCCGGCAGGCCCGGGTGAAGAAGTCCTCGTCCTCCTCGGGCAGTGTGGGCATCGGCGAGACCGCCTCAAGCGGCTCGGCCGGTGCGCAACCCGCCTTCTCCATCGCGTGGTTGGCCGCCGCGACGAGCAACCGGGCCACGGACTGGGAGCCGCCGAGCCCGGCGTCGCCGGGCATGGTGGAGTCGCTGTAGACCGACCGCGCCGTCGAGTCGAGCGTCACCGCGGTCGGCCGCCCGTCGCGGGCATCGCATCCCTTCGGCAGCACCAGCAGCGCGTGCCGGCCGTCGGTGGCGCCGGGCAGCCCGTCGGGCAGCGGCATCGCCCGGTCGCCGAGGTAGCCGCCGATCCACTCCATGCGCTCCGCGGCGCTCTCGGGCGCGGGGCCATAGGTGACCGTGATCTCGGTCTCCTCCACGACCTTGCCGCCGTCGCTGCTCACGCGCTCGGAGTGGAGCGCCACGGTGCACCGCCCGCGCTGCCGCCCCGGTGTCGGCACGGTCTCCTTGGCCGTACGGCTGGCGTTGTCCTCGTCGAGCGCCTCGCGGCTCAGGAAGCCCGGCCCGCTGTCCTCTTTCCAGGCGCCCCAGCAGTAGGTGTCCTTGCCGTCGAACGGCCAGGTGTCCGTGGCCCACGTCCCGACCCCGGCCGCCACCAGCACCGCGACGGCGCCGACCAGAGCCGCCCGGCGGCGTGCGCCGCCCATCAGCTGTTTCATTGATGACCTTCCCCCGTGTGGTCGCCGATCCTACTCAGCGGCTCCGCGCACGACGTGAAGGGGTCATGGCAATTCCGTAGGCGTCAGCGGCTGCTCGCGGCGGGCGGGTGGTCGAGCCGCACGCTGATGGTGACGCGCCCCTTGCCGTCCACGTCAGCGACGGCATGCCCGATCCGGCCGCTCCCGTCCAGGTCCAGCGATATCGGCCAGCCCTCACCGGTGAAGTTGCGCCACCACAGCTTGCGTTCGGGCATGGCGACGGCGATCGTGACGACGTCGGCGGCGCGCTGATAGGCGACCGGCGTACTGAACGTACGGCCCGAGCGCCGCCCCGTGTACGTGACGACCGTGAGCCGCCCGCTCACCCTCCGCCCCCACCGAGGGGAGGACCGCAGCCCGACCATCCAGGCGTTGAACCGGTCGGTGAATCGCTTGGGAAGCGGTCCTTTGTACCGCACACCATCCTCCAGGTGCCGAGGGTCAGGGGAGTCGTGGCGTCACGGTAGCTGCGCGGGGGAGCACCCCCGGCCCGTTGCCCGAAAGTGAGAGAGGCGGGCCCCGAGTGCTCTCGTATGGCGTGCGCGCCGGGTGCCGGCTACGTGTCGACTACGTGTCGGCTACCGCCCCGGGCGAGGCAGTTCGGGCCCGCTCACCTGGAACCACACCGCTTTTCCCGGGCCTGGGCCGTGCTGGCAGACGCCCCAGTCGGTGGCGGAGCCGCCGATGATGAGCAGCCCCCGGCCGCTCTCGGCGTCGGCCGTGTCCCGGGCGAGGCCGCGCTGGGCGGGGATGCCGGGAGCGTCATCGCTCACGAGGACGCGCAGCGTGCCGTACGGTCCCCACTCGGCGTAGAGGGTGACGGGCGCCGAACAGCCGCTGGTGCGGCAGGCGTTGACGGCATTGGTGACGGCTTCTGCGGTCCTGGGCTGGGACCCGGCCGGACTGACGGCCCCTCTGGGTACCCCTTCCCAAAACGCTTGATCTGAAGCAACTAATTCGTCAAAGGTTTTCCAGGGGGGGGTACCCCACCCCCGGCGGTCCGGCATCGGCACAAGCCTCCGAGCACCGGAGCCGCCACCGGTCTCGCCACTTACGGCCCGGCGGTCGGCGACGTCACCCGCGCCCCCACCCCCCGGCCCCTGCTCAAAGGCGCCGAAGGCGCGAGACGAGACCGTCAGCCGCCCGCCGGCTCCCAGACCGCGCAGTCGTGAGCGAAGAGGACGCGCCGGGGGGCGAAGTCGGTGAGGCGGTCCAGCCAGGGGCGGTACGGGGGGAGGGGCTGCGCCACGCCGTCGAGGGCGGCCCTGCGGGCCAGCTGGTCCGAGCCGAACTCGGTGGCGAAGTCATGCGCTTGACCAGCGAGGATCACCGTGCCGTCGGACTGGCGGACGACCAGTGACTGATGGCCGTCGGTGTGCCCGGGGGTCGGGAGGACGTGAACGCCCGGCCAGATCTCGGCCTCGCCGTCGAGCTCCTCATACCTGGCGCCTGGGAAGTCCACCAACTTCTCGAATGTGTAGTCGCCCCCGCGCGCGGTGGCCAGCTCCACGCCCTGGACCAGGATCGGTCGGTGCCCAGCAGGGGATTGCCGCCGCAGTGGTCGAAGTGGAGGTGGCAGTTGACCACGAGGAAGATGTCCGCGACCGCGACCCCGGCCGCCGACAGCGCCTCCGGAAGGGCGCGACGGCGAGGGCGGTAGTGCGCCTCGGTCTCGGCGTCGGCGGCGCCGATGCCGGTGTCGAAGAGGATCAGCCCGTGGTCGTGCCGTACCAGATAGGCGAGTACCGGTTCGACCCGTGGCCGAGGGCCGCCGGTCTCGACGGCGGGGCGGACGAAGTAGCCGAGGTCGAGGCGGTGCACGGAGATGTCGTTGGCCATCCCGCCATGGTGGCGCAGTGCGTGGCGCGCGCCTGGCGGTTTGTCGGGAGCAGACGGGGACCCGCCTAACGGTGGTTCAGCAGGATTGTGGCGGTGGTGGCGCAGTGCGCGGTGTGCG
This sequence comes from Streptomyces sp. AgN23, assembly GCF_001598115.1. Lineage (NCBI taxonomy): Bacteria > Bacillati > Actinomycetota > Actinomycetes > Kitasatosporales > Streptomycetaceae > Streptomyces > Streptomyces sp. AgN23. The sequence goes on along the minus strand of NZ_CP007153.1, from coordinate 3,438,974 downwards.
CGCCCGGTGGTTTGCCGGGAGCAGACCGGGAGCCCGCCTGACAGCGGTTCAGCAGGGTTGTGGCGGTGGTGCGTGGCGTGCGCGCCCGGCGGTTTGCCGGGAGCGGACGGGAGCCCGCCTAACGGCGGCTCAGCAAAGCCGTGGCGATGGTGACCTGGGCCGGTTCCAGGGCGGTCTTGCCGTCTTCGATGTCCCAGAGGGCGTTCTGCAGGACGCGGCCGAGGGTCCAGCCGGTGGCCCGCCGCCGGTCCAGGGCGAGGGCCTCGGTCAGCAGGTCGAAGCGGTGGAGCACCGCACGGGTGGGATCGCCGGTGGCCAGGACCTCGTCCCAGCGGTTGTCCAGCGCCGGGAGCAGTTCGAAGCCGGGGTCGCCGGTGAGCGGTTCGGGGTCGATGGCCAGCCAGGGCTCGCGCTCACCGGCGAGGATGTTGTCGTAGTGGAGGTCCCAGTGCAGCAGCCGGTCTCCGGGTTCGTCGAGGAGTTCGGCCACGGCGGAGGCGCAGACGCGGACCAGCCGCTGTTCCGCCGGGTCGCTCAGGGCCGGTACGGCGTCGGGCGTCCGCTCGAGCATGGCGGCGGCGATGTCGGACAGGCGGCGCAGGCCGCCGGGGGCCGGCACCGAGGTCAGCCGGGCCAGAAGGTCGGCCAGGACGCTGATCGCGGCGGTGTCGTCGGGCAGCGAGGAGAGCGGGCGGGACGCGTCCAGGCGCTCCAGCAGCATGGTGCCCGTGTCCGGGTCGTGGTCGAGCAGGAGCACCACGCCGTTGCCGTTCCAGGTCCGCAGGCCCAGTGGGGCGCCCTCGGTCTCCTCCCTGACCTGCTGGAGCCTCAGGACCGAGGGAGTTCCGTCCGCGCCGGTCACCGGGAGGACGAGCGAGGCCATGCCATGGGCGGCGGGACCGGCCGGGCGCAGGTCCCAGCGGTCGAGGAAGTCCGCGGCCAGCCGGGGCAGCGCGGCGAGCCAGGCGCGTCCGGCGGCGTCGTGCTCGCCGAACGACGCGGCGAAGGCTTCGGGGACGTCGATGCGCCCGATCGGTGGCGTCATCAGGGGTGGTCTCCGGCATCAGATGAGCGCAGGTAGTTGTAGACCGTGGCGCGGGAGACCCCCAGCAGTTCGGTGACCACCTGGACGGAGTGCTTCACCTGGAGGTAGCCGCTGGCCCTGAGGGTGCGGGCGAGTTCCTTCTTGGCGGGGGTGCCGAGGCTGCGTGGGGTCTGGCCGCGGGCGGCGGCGAACTCCTCGATGACGGTGCGCAGCTCCGCTGCGGTGCGGGCGCGGAGGGTCTCGGTGAGCGGCTGTTGCTGCTCATCGGTCCTGACCAGGTTGTTGAGGCTGCGGGCGACGCTCCCGAAGAGGGAGACGTCCAAGTTGAGGCAGATGGCGGCGACGTACTGGCCCGCGCCGTTCTTGATGCCGATCGAGGTGCTCTTCGCCGGGCGGCCGTCCGGGAAGCGGTTGGCGTAGTTCTGGACGATGTCGGGGAAGCCGGGGTCCTGGATCCGGGCCAGGCCCAGCTCGGTGGTGGGCTGGCCCACCTCGCGGCCGGAGAGATTGCTCTCGATGGCGCGGATGGACTGGTCGGGGTTGCGCAGATCGTGGAGGACCACCTCGCACAGTCCGGGGAACATCCGGCCGATGGCGACCACGATCTTCTCGGTCTCGCGCAGCAGCAGCTCGTCCTCGGGTGTTCCCGTCGGCTCCTGAACGCTCTCCCCGGTCATCCGAAGAGCTCCGTCATCGTCGGCGCCGCCTTCAGGCCCGACCCGGTCAGCAGCACCACCGTGGTCTCACCGGGGCGGATCGCGCCCCGGGCCCGGAAGACCTCGATCGCCGCGGCCGCCGTCGCGCTGGTCGGCTCCGCGTACAGCCCCATCGCGGCCAGCCGGCGGACTGCCGCGGCGATCGCGTCCTCCGGGATGGCCGCCATGTCGCCGTCCGAGCGGCGGATGGCGCGCAGCACCTCGGGGAAGCGGACGGGCTCCCGGATCGCCGTGCCCTCGGCGATGGTCGGGGCGTGGAGAGACGGCACCGGGGTCTCGGTGCCCGCGCGGAACGCGGCGTGGAAAGGCGCGCAGTGGGCGGGCTGGGCCACCAGCAGCCGGGGGCGGCGGGTGATCTGGCCCGCGGCGAGCAGCTCGGAGAAGCCGAGGTCGCAGCCGAGCACGGTGCTGCCCGCACCCGCCACGGTCACCACGGCGTCCGGTGCGGTGAAGCCCAGGTCCTCCCACAGCTCGTACGCCAGGGTCTTGGTGCCCTGGAGGAAGAAGGGGTGCCAGTTGTGGCTGGCGTAGTACGTATGGGCCGACTGGCGCAGCGCCTCCGCGGCGGTGGCGTCCCGGTCGCCGGGCACCAGCTCGACCTCGGCGCCGTAGGCCCGGCTCTGGAGGATCTTCGCGGGGGAGGTGGTGGCGGGGGCGAGGATCCTGGCCCGGATGCCGGCCGCGGCGCAGTACGCCGAGACGGAGGCCCCGCCGTTGCCGGAGCTGTCCTCGATGACCTCCCCTACGCCCCGCTGGGCGAGGAGCGAGATCATCACGCTGGTGCCGCGGTCCTTGAAGCTGCCGGTGGGACTGAACCACTCCAGCTTGAACAGAATCCGATCCTCCCCCCAGCCCTTCTCGACCAGCGGGGTGCACCCTTCACCCAGTGACACCGGGGCGTCGATGCGCACCGGGAGGGCCGCTCGGTAGCGCCAGAGTGACCGGGCCCCGGTGTCCACCTGCTCGCGGGTGATGCCGGGCAGCGCGGAGACGGTGAGGGGAGCCCCGTCGTCACCGCACCAGCGGAGGTCGTCGATGGAGTACGTGGCTCCGGAGCGCTCGTCGACGTAGTGGGCTTCGGCTCGTGGTTCAGCTCGCACCTTGGATATTTTGTTTAGTTCTATATGCCCAGTCAAGGGTGCGACGGGCGCCTCCAGCGGGTCGCGAGTGCGGTGCGAGAGCCGCTCAAGGGTGGGCGAACAGCCGTTCAAGCACCACCGCGACCCCGTCCTCTTCATGGGACGGCGCCACCTCGTCGGCTATCGCCATCAGATCCGGATGCGCGTTGCCCATCGCGACCCCGTATCCGGCCCAGCCCAGCAGCGGAAGGTCATTGGGCATGTCGCCGAACGCGATCGTCTCCGCGGGGGTGAACCCCATGCGGTCGGCGGCCAGTTGCAGCCCCACCCCCTTGTCCGTGCCGGCGGGGAGCAGCTCGATCATGCCCTTCTCGGAGTGGGTCACCGCCACCTCGCCCGCGCCCACCCGCTCCGCGGTCTCGGCGACCAGCCCGTCGGCCACCGTCCGATGGCGCATCAGCACCTTCTCGATCGGTGCCGTCCACAGCTCCTCCCGCTCGGCCAGCCCCCACTCCGGGCGCCTCCGGTCGGTGAAGCGGGCGGTGACGACAAAGCGGTTCTCGGGCGCCGCCGTCACCACGGCCAGCTCCAGCGGCCCCGCGCCCAGCGCCTCCTCCGTGCGCTCCACCACCGACCGGGCCAGCTCCCGGTCCAGCGACGCCGAGACCAGCAGCCGGTCCGCGGAGGCGTCGTACAACTGCGCGCCCTGTCCGCACACCGCGAGCCCGCGGTAGCCGATCGCGACCAGGAACTCCCGGCAGGACGCGGCCGGGCGCCCGGTGACCACCAGATGCCGCGACCCGGCGGCCCGGACGAGGGCGAGCGCCTCACGGGTGCGGGGCGAGACCGTCAGATCCTTGCGCAGCAGGGTGCCGTCGAGGTCGGTGGCCACCAGCGGGAAGCGCGGCCGCCCGGCGGTACGGGGCCGGGGGAGCAGCACGCCCGGAGCGGCGACAGCCCCGGTGACGGATACGGCGGAGGCGGGTACGGACGCGGATACGGCAGCGTCAGCGGTGTCGGCGGTGTGCACGGTGGCCGGTGGTCCCTTTCGTCACGCTCATCGTGCTCATTCCGCGTCGATCAGCGCGACACATGGAGCCCCTGAACTCATGTCGGACATGCGGAACAGAGAATGGCGGCTCCGCCGGGGACGATCAAGCCGTGCAGATCACGGCCACCTGCTTCGGCAGCCGGTACGGCAGCGAGCCGTACCAGGCGCACGACAGCACGAAACCGAAGGAGAGACAGACGACCCCGCCGACCGCGTCCATCCAGAAGTGGTTGGCGGTGGCGACGATCACCAGCAGCGTGGCCGAGGGGTAGAGCAGCCCCAGTATCTTCACCCACACCGGACGGGCCAGCGTGGCGATGGTCAGACCGCACCACAGCGACCAGCCGATGTGCATCGAGGGCATCGCCGCGTACTGGTTCGACATATCGGCGAGGTTTCCCGAGGCCATCGAGCCCCAGGTGTTGTGCGCCACCACGGTGTCGATGAAATGGCCGCCGCTCATCAGCCGGGGCGGGGCCAGCGGAAAGAAGTAGTAGCCGAGCAGGGCCACGCCCGTGGTCGCGAAGAGCGCCAGCCGGGTGGCGGCGTAACGGCCCGGATGCCAGTGGTAGAGCCACACCAGTACGCCGAGCGTCACGATGAAGTGGAGTGTCGCGTAGTAGTAGTTCATGCCCACGATCAGCCAGCTGACCGAGTCGATCGCGTGGTTGACCCCGCGTTCGAAGGCCATGCCGAGCCGGTGTTCCCACTCCCAGATCCAGCCCGCGTTGCGCAGCGCCTCCGGCCGCTGCTCCGGGACGGCGTTGCGGATCAGCGAATACGTCCAGTAGCTGACGGCGATGAGGACGATCTCGAACCAGAGCCGGGGCCTTCTGGGCGTACGCAACCGGTCCATCAGGGTGTGGTGCGGCGCCCGTGCCGCATCGGTGTCCGCGAGAGGTGCCGGGGTGGCCATTCGGCCCGCCGTCGTCCTGATAGTCGCTCCACCCATAGGGCAACAGTCTGCCAGACGACGTCCACCCGCAGATCATCCGCGGCATCGGGTCTTCGTTGCTTATGTCCTGGTCCGGGGGTCCTTCATGGGGCGTATGTGCAGCTACGTCCCCCGGTCGGGGCCTAGAAGGCTCGTGAAGATCTTGGGTTCTGGCCCTGCCGTGTCAGCGGCAGGGCCAGACTTGTCTTGTGGCGATGGGTGAGTGGGTCGGCGAGATGGTCGGGCCGGATGTGTGGGAGACCTGCCGGGACCTGATTCCGGCCGGGAGTGTGTTCGCGTTCCTGGCCGAGCATCGTGGCGAGCTGTTCCCGGCTGAGATGTTCGTGGACATGTATCCGTCGGCGAATGGACGGCCGAGCATGCCGCCGCAGATCCTGGCCGCCGCGATCGCGCTACAGGCCCTGCACGGGCTGTCGGACTTCGAGACAGTCCAGGAATTGCGGTGCGACCTGCGGTGGAAGGCCGCATGCGGCCTGGGCCTCAACGACATGGCGTTCGATCCATCGCTGCTGGCCTACTTCCGCCGCCGGCTGGCCCGTTCCGCCCGCCCGAACCGCATCTTCGAGACCGTACGCGAGGTCGTGAAGGCCACCGGTGTCCTCAAGGGCAAGCACCGCCGGGCTCTGGACTCCACTGTGCTGGACGACGCGGTCGCCACCCAGGACACCGTCACCCAGATCATCGCCGCCGTCCGCGCGGTGATCCGCGAAGTCCCCGGCGCCGACACGGCCGCCGCTGCCCAGTGCACCGCCCACGACTACACCGACCCAGGCAAACCGAAGATCGCCTGGAACGACGAGCAGGCCCGCGCCGAGCTGGTCGACGCACTCGTCACGGACGCGCTGCGGCTGCTGGGCCACCTGCCCGAACAGCAACTCGGCGAGAAGGCCGCGAACGCGGTGGGCATCCTGGCCCTGGTCGCCGGTCAGGACGTCGAGCCCGCCGAGGACTCCGACGGCCGCGACGGACGCTGGCGCATCACCCGGGGCACCGTCCCTGGCCGGATGGTCTCCACCATCGATCCGGAAGCCCGGCACATCCACAAGACCCGCAGCCACCAGCAGGACGGTTTCAAGGCCCACCTGGCCATCGAGCCCGAGACCGGCTTATACACCGCCGTCGCCCTGCGGCCCGGCTCCGGGCCCGAGCACCATGAGGCTGCCGTGGGTCTTGAGCTGCTCGCCGACGAGGACACCCCGGTGGACGCCTTCGGTGACACCGCCTACTCCACCGGCGACGCCCGCCAGGCCCTGGACCGGGCCGGGCACCGGCTGTTCCTCAAACCCGCCCCGCTGCGGCCCGCCGTCCCCGGCGGCTTCACCCTCGACGACTTCGCCATCGACACCACCACCGCCATCGTGACCTGCCCGGCCGGACACGCCGTGGGCCTGTCCGACCCCGGCGGGCAGCACCACCAGCGCAAAGCCTCTTTCGGGAACTTATGCACCGGATGCCCCCTGCGCGAGCAGTGCACCAAGGCCAAGGCCGGACGCATCCTGACCATCCGCCCGCACCACGACCTCCAAGCGGCCGCCCGCCACCAGGCCGCCACCGATCCTGACTGGCAGGCCGACTACCGCCGCTGGAGACCACCGGTCGAACGCGCCGTCGCATGGCTCGTCCACCACGGCAACCGCCGACTCCGCTACCGCGGCACCCTCAAGAACGACACCTGGCTCCACACCCGAGCCGCCGCCCTCAACCTCCGCCGACTGATCAACCTCGGACTCACCCGCATCGACGGCGCCTGGCACCTCGCCCCAGCCACCACATAACGAAGAGGGGCCATCCGGCCTCCGGCCGGACAGCCCCTCACCAAGATCTTCATCGGCCTTCTAGGCCCCGCCTCCGGCCGCCCGGCTCCGCGCCTCCACCCCGTGGGCCGATGCCGTGGAGCCGCGCACCACCAGTTCGGGAAGGAAGACGAACTCGCTGGGCGGGGCCGGGGTGCCGCCGATCTCCTCCAGCAGCGCCCGCACCGCCGCCTGCCCCATCGACTGCACCGGCTTGCGGATCGTGGTCAGCGGCGGATCGGTGAAGGCGATCAGCGGAGAGTCGTCGAAGCCGACCACCGAGATGTTCTGAGGGACCCCCAGACCCCGCTGCCGGGCCGCCCGGATGGCGCCCAGCGCCATCATGTCGCTCGCGCACACCACCGCCGTACAGCCCCGGTCGATCAGTGCGGTCGCCGCCGCCTGGCCGCCCTCCAGGGTGTACAGCGAATGCTGGATCAGCTCCTCGGACTCCTCCGGGGAGAGCCCCAGCCGGTCCCGCATCGCCTGCTGGAAGCCTTCGATCTTGCGCAGTACGGGAACGAACCGCTTCGGCCCGAGCGCGAGACCGATCCGGGTGTGCCCGAGCGAGACCAGATGGGTGACCGCCAGCCCCATCGCCGCCCGGTCGTCGGGGGAGATGAACGGCGCCCGCACCTTCGGCGAGAAGCCGTCCACCAGCACGAACGGAACACCCTGGCCGCGCAGCTGGTCATAGCGCTGCATATCGGCCGAGGTGTCCGCGTGCAGCCCCGAGACGAAGATGATCCCGGCCACGCCCCGGTCCACCAGCATCTCGGTCAGCTCGTCCTCCGTCGAGCCGCCGGGGGTCTGGGTGGCCAGCACCGGGGTGTAGCCCTGCCGGGTGAGCGCCTGCCCGATGACCTGGGCGAGCGCGGGGAAGATCGGGTTCTCCAGCTCGGGGGTGATCAGTCCCACCAGCCCGGCGCTGCGCTGCCGCAACCGCACGGGCCGCTCATAGCCGAGGACGTCCAGAGCGGCGAGGACGGACTCGCGGGTGGCCGCGGCCACCCCCGGCCTGCCGTTGAGGACGCGGCTGACGGTGGCTTCGCTGACCCCCGCCTGGGCTGCGATGTCAGCAAGCCGTGCGGTCATGGAGTGGGACTGTACCGGTCGCGTGTCAGATTGCCCACCACGCGCACGAATCAGGCGGAATACGTACGGTTCCGGCCCCGTACGCAAGCGGCGCCGACGACAGCAGCGCACGCCCCGGGACCGGCAGTTCGACCTCTTCCCCGAGCGTGTTGAGCGTGCACACCAGGCCCGGCCGGGACAGCGCGAGCACCCCCGCCGGGGCCTCCAGCCAGTTCATCGGCCCGTCCCCCAGGCCCGGCAGCTCACGGCGCAGCGCGAGCGCGCCGCGGTAGAGCTCCAGCGTGGAGCCGGGGTCGCCGGTCTGCGCCTCGACGGACAGCCCGGACCAGTCGTCCGGCTGGGGCAGCCAGCTGCCGCCGGGACCGAAGCCGTAGCTCTCGCCGGAGCGGGTCCAGGGCAGGGGCACCCGGCAGCCGTCGCGGAAGCCGTCCTGACCGTTCTGGCCGTCCTCCCCGTCGGGGGAGGTGCGGAAGAAGGCCGGGTCCTGGCGCAGCTCGTCCGGCAGATCGGTCACCTCGGGAAGGCCCAGCTCCTCACCCTGGTAGAGGTAGGACGAGCCGGGCAGCGCGAGGGTGAGCAGGGCCGCGGCACGGGCGCGGGCGAGCCCCCGCTCCGGGCCGCCGTCGGCGTAGCGGGTGGTGTGCCGGACCACGTCGTGGTTGGAGAGCACCCAGGTGGTGGGGGCGCCGACGGAGCGGGTCGCGGCCAGCGACTCGTCGATCACCTCGCGCATCGCGGCCGCGTCCCACGGGCACTTGAGGAACTGGAAGTTGAACGCCTGGTGCAGCTCGTCGGGGCGTACGTAGAGGGCCAGCCGCTCGGAGGTGGGCGCCCATGCCTCGGCGACACCGATCCGGTCACCGGGGTAGGAGTCCAGCAGCCGGCGCCAGGAGCGGTGGATCTCGTGCACCCCGTCCTGGTCGAAGAACGGCAGCACCTGGGAGCCGATCAGCTTGGCCTGTTCGGTACGGCCGATGTCGGGCAGCCCGGCGGCCTTGACCATGCCGTGGGCGACATCGATCCGGAAGCCGTCCACGCCCAGGTCCAGCCAGAAGCGCAGCACCGAGTCGAATTCGGCACGCACCTCGGGGGAGTCCCAGTTGAGGTCGGGCTGTTCGGGGGCGAAGAGGTGCAGATACCACTCGCCGGGGGTGCCGTCCGGATCGGTGGTACGGGTCCAGGCGGGGCCGCCGAAGACCGACTCCCAGTCGTTCGGCGGCAGTTCGCCGTGGGCGCCGCGGCCGCTGCGGAAGTGGTACCGGGCGCGGGCCGCGCCGCCGGGCCGGTCGGCGAGCGCCTCGCGGAACCATGGGTGCTGGTCCGAGCTGTGGTTCGGGACGACGTCCACGATCACCTTCAGCCCCAGCTCATGGGCGGTGCGCACCAGGTCGTCGGCGTCGCCGAGGGTGCCGAAGAGCGGGTCCACGGTGCGGTAGTCGGCCACGTCGTAGCCACCGTCGGCCTGCGGGGAGGCGTAGAAGGGGGTCAGCCAGACGGCGTCCACACCCAGCCCGGCGAGGTGCGGCAGCCGCTCCCGCACCCCGCGCAGATCGCCGATCCCGTCGCCGTCGCTGTCGGCGAAGGACCGCACGTACACCTGGTAGATGACGGCGTCGCGCCACCATCCGGGGCCGTTTGACGGTCGCACCGGCTCGGTGGGAAGGGAGGTCGTGAGCTCCTGGGTCATGGCGCGAACGTAACAGCTCTGCAATGCCTTGCGGAAGAGCTTGCAGGGGGCGCTGGTGCCCTTGGCGGTGGCTCCGGTCGTGCTGTGGGCGCATGTCAAGCGCCTGACCGGGAGCGGAGCGGCTACCGCGGGGACACGCGGACGTAACGATGCCGAGCGCCTTGCAGAAATTTGCCGCAAGCTCTTTCGGTGGGCTTGCGGCCCTGTTACGTTCCTCCGCAACCCGGGGCCGCGACGGAGCGGCCGGCTTTGGAGGAGTTCAGATGCGACGTGGCATAGCGGCCACCGCACTCGTCGCGGCCATGGCGCTCGCGGCGACGGCATGCGGCGGTGACGACGGCGGCAGCGGCGGCGACAAGAAGTCCGGCGGCAAGCTCTCCGGCACCGTGACCTACTGGGATACGTCGAACGAGGCGGAGAAGGGCACCTACAAGGAGCTCGCCCTCGGCTTTGAGAAGAAGCACCCCGACGTCAAGGTCGACTACGTCAATGTGCCCTTCGGCGAGGCACTGGCCAAGTTCAAGAACGCCGCGGGCTCCGGCGGCTCCGGCGCGCCCGATGTGCTGCGCACCGAGGTCGCCTGGACCCAGGACCTCGCCAACATCGGCTATCTCGCCCCGCTGGACGGCACCCCCGCCCTCGCGGACCAGTCCGACTATCTGCCCAAGGCCCTGGCCGGTGCCAAGTTCAAGGGCAAGACTTACGCCGTACCGCAGGTCATCGACACCCTCGGCCTCTTCTACAACAAGAAGATGCTCAAGGACGCCGGAGTCCAGCCGCCCAAGGACTGGACCGAGCTCAAGGCCGCCGCCAAGAAGATCAAGGAGAAGACCGGCAAGACCGGTCTGTATCTGCGCGGCGACGACGCCTACTGGTACCTGCCCTTCATCTACGGCGAGGGCGGCGATCTCCTCGACACCGGCGCCAAGAAGGTCACCATCGACGACGAGCCCGGCATCAAGGCGTTCGCGGCCGCCCGGGACCTGGTCACCTCCAAGGCGGCGGAGACCGACGCCACCGACGGCTGGGACAACATGCAGAACGCCATCAAGAACGGCGACGTCGCGATGACGATCAACGGGCCGTGGGCGATCGAGGACACCCTCGCGGGCAAGGCGTTCAAGGACAAGTCCAACCTCGGAGTGGTCCCCGTCCCGGCCGGCAGCAAGGGCCAGGGCGCCCCGCAGGGCGGCCAGAACCTCACCGTCTACGCCGGGTCGAAGAACCTGGACGCCTCCTACGCCTTCGCCCAGTACATGAGCTCGGCCGAGGTCCAGGCCAAGACCACCGAGAAGCTCTCCCTGCTGCCCACCCGCACCTCCGTCTACTCCAACAAGTCGGTGGCCGCGAACCTCAATGTGAAGTTCTTCAAGTCCGCCGTCGACAAGGCCGTCGAGCGCCCCTGGATCCCCGAGGGCAACAGCCTCTTCCAGGCGATCCTGGTGCAGTTCCCGAACGTCCTCACCGGCAAGACCTCACCCGAGAAGGCCGCGAAGTCGGCCGGTGACGCGTACCGCAAGCTCCTCAAGGGCGACTGGAAGTAGGGCCGGCGACGATGGCTGTCGACACCAGCCGGCCGCTGGACCCGGCCGCGGGCGCGAAGGGCGCCCGCGGCCGGGCCCGTAAGGCCGGAACTCCGCCCCGCGGCCGGATCCGCAACGCGCTGGCCCGCCACTGGTACGCCTGGGCGATGGTCGCGCCCGTCGTGATCGTCATCGGGCTGATCATCGGCTATCCGCTGGGCCGCGGCCTGTATCTGTCGCTGACCGACGCCAACGAGGCCAACGTCGAGCGCACCATCGGGATCAACCACATCCCCGCCACCTACCAGAACGTCGGCCTCGACAACTTCAAGGCCATCCTGCAGGACCAGGTCTTCTGGGACCGGCTCGGCTGGACCGTCACCTGGACCGTCTGCTGTGTGGCGCTCACCTTCTCGATCGGCCTGGGCCTGGCCGTGCTGCTCAACCGGCGGTTCGCCGGGCGCACCCTCTACCGGTCGCTGCTGATCCTGCCCTGGGCGGTCCCCGCCTTCGTCTCCGTCTTCGCCTGGCGGCTGCTCTACAACGAGAAGAACGGCATCCTCAACAAGGTGCTGGACGGCGGCGGGATCGACGCGGTGCCCTGGCTCAACGACCCCACCATGGCCAAGGCGTCGGTGATCGCCGTGAACATCTGGCTCGGGGTGCCGTTCATGCTGGTCGCGCTGCTCGGCGGATTGCAGTCCATCCCCGGTGAGCTGTACGAGGCCGCCGAGATGGACGGGGCCGGCCCCTGGCAGCGGTTCCGCCACATCACCCTGCCCGGGCTGCGCTCGGTCAGCTCCACCGTGATCCTGCTGTCCACCATCTGGACGTTCAACATGTTCCCGGTGATCTTCCTGCTGACCCGCGGCGGGCCCGGCGACGCCACCGAGATCCTGGTGACGTACGCCTACCGGCTCTCCTTCGTCAACAGCCCGCGCGACTTCGCCGGTGCCTCGGCCTGGGGTGTGCTGATCCTGCTCATCCTGATGCTCTTCGCGGTGGTCTACCGCCGTTCGCTCCGCAAGCAGGGAGAGGTGTGGTAGCCATGCGCGACCAACGACGCGGCCCGCTCGCCTCCGTCGGGCTGCACACGACGCTCGTCATCGCCTCCGCCGTCGCGGTCTTCCCGCCGCTGTGGCTGGTGGTGACCTCGTTCAAGCCCAAGAGCGAGGCGTTCAGCACCGATGTGGTGAAGGACCCGACGCTGGGGAACTATCGACACGTCCTGGGCGACACCGAGTTCCTCACCTGGTTCGGCAACTCGCTGTTCATCGTGGTCATCACCACGATTCTGGGCGTCTTCATCGCGGCCACCACCGGCTACGCCGTCAGCCGCTTCCGCTTCCCCGGGATGCGCCCGCTGATGTGGCTGCTGCTGATCACCCAGATGTTCCCGGTGGCCATCCTCATCGTGCCGCTGTACAACATCATGTCGACGCTGGGCTGGCTCAACCAGCCGATCTCGCTCATCGTCACCTACCTCACGGTGGCCGTGCCGTTCTGCGCCTGGATGATGAAGGGCTTCTTCGACACCATCCCGGTGGAGATCGACGAATCGGGCCGGGTCGACGGCCTCAACCCGTTCGGGACCTTCTGGCGGCTGGTCGTCCCGCTGGCCAAGCCGGGGCTCGCGGTGACCGCGTTCTACACCTTCATCACCGCCTGGGCCGAGGTCGCCTACGCCTCCGCCTTCATGACGGGCGAGGACAACCTCACGCTCGCCGCCGGGCTGCAGACCTTCGTCAACCAGTACACCTCCGACTGGGGCTCCATGACGGCCGCGGCCGTCATGATCGCCATCCCGGCGGCGCTGGTGTTCTCCTGGGCTCAGCGCCATCTCGTCGCGGGGCTCACGGCCGGAGCGACCAAGTCGTGACGAGCCCACCCGCGGCGGGGCCGCGGCTCGCCGATATCGCCGCACAGGCCAACGTCAGCGAGGCCACCGTCAGCCGGGTGCTCAACGGCAAGGCGGGGGTGGCGGACACCACCCGGCAGCGGGTGCTCGCCGCCCTCAGCGTTCTCGAGGTACCCGGCCACGAACGGCCGGTGCGGCTGCGGCGGCGCAGCGCCGGGCTGGTCGGCCTGGTGATCCCGGAGCTGACCAACCCGGTCTTCCCCGCCTTCGCGCAGATCATCGAGCAGGTGCTGGCCGGCCATGGCTACACCCCGATCCTGTGCACCCAGATGCCGGGCGGCGCCACCGAGGACGAGCTGGTGGAGCAGTTGGAGGAGCGCGATGTGGCGGGCATCGTCTTCATGTCCGGACTGCACGCCGACACCACGGCCGACCCCGCCCGCTACGACCGGCTGGCCGGGCGCAAGGTGCCGTTCGTGCTGATCAACGGCTACAACGAGCACATCCAGGCCACCTTCGTCTCGCCCGATGACCGGGCGGCGGCGCGGATGGCCGTCCGCCATCTGTCCGCGCTCGGCCACCACCGGATCGGCCTCGCGGTGGGGCCCGCCCGCTATGTCCCCGCGCAGCGCAAGGTCGAGGGGTTCCTCGCGGCCAGCACCGAGCTGCTCGGCCGATCGCCCGCCGAGGCGGGGGAGTTGGTGCGGCATACGCTCTTCAGCGTCGAGGGCGGGCAGGTGGCGGCGGCCACCCTGCTGGACCGGGGCTGTACGGGCATCGTGTGCGGCAGCGATCTGATGGCGCTCGGGGTGATCCGGGAGGCGGCCCGGCGGGGGCTGCGGGTGCCGCACGAGGTGTCGGTGGTCGGCTTCGACGACTCCCCGCTGATCGCCTTCACCGATCCGCCGCTGACCACCGTCCGCCAGCCGGTGCAGTCGATGGCGACGGCGGCGGTGGGGGCGCTGCTGGAGGAGATGGCCGGAAACCCGGTGCAGCACACGGAGTTCGTCTTCCAGCCGGACCTGGTCGTCCGCGGCTCGACGGCCCAGGCGCCGCCTGCCGTTCAGGACCCGGTACCTCTCCGCCCGCCCGGCACCTGGATGCCGTAGCGGGCCATCTTGCGGTAGACGGTGGCGTCGGCCAGCTCGGTGGCGGCCCAGGCCGGCAGCCGGTCCACCCCGGAGACGACGACGCAGGCGCTGTCCTTCTCCAGCTCGGGAGTCCACAGCCGCAGCCAGGCGTCGGCCTCGCCGGGAGCGGGCGGACGCGCGCTGAGCAGGCGCTCCCGTGCCCCCATCTGCCGACGGGCGGCGGAGAGCAGCGCGGTCTTCCGCGCGCCGGGCTCACCGACCACCGCGACCACCCGCCCGCGGGCCAGGGCCGTACGCGCCGTCGTGAGGGCGTCCGTCCAGCCGGGGGAGAGCGGCCGATGGGCGTCGTCGGGCTGCTCGTACCGGTCGGCGTACACCCGGAACACCCGGCCCGGCGGCGGGAGTGACCGGCCCTTCCCACCGGTGCCCCGGGCCGAGGCGTCGTCGCACATCCGGTACAGCACCAGGCCGTCGCTGTCCGCGATCATCATGCTGACCGCCTCGTTGGCGAGCGTCCCGCGCAGGTCCCGCAGCGCCTCATGGCCGCATGCGTCGAGCAGGGAGGCGGTGTCGACCGAACCGGTGAACACCGGCCGCATCTCCTCCGGCGACAGCCCGTACCGCTCGCTGCGCTGCCACGATGCGAGCAGGCGCGGGGCCAGGCGGCGGCTGTCCACTTCGACCTCCAGGGGACCCGGCGAGCGTGGCGAGGTACTCCCCGCCGGGCCGTCTCGCGAAGGCGGGCCTCTCGAAATGAGACATCCGGTACCTCGCTGACGTGGGTAGACGCTGCCCAGCGTGGATCTCCGGACGGGGCCGATCGGTCTCCCCGCGCGCTACCTCTTCCCGAGGAAGGAGAACGCTTCATGAGGGCAGTCCAGGTCGTGGGCTACGGCCAGCACCCGCGGATGGCCGATGTACCGGAACCCGAGGTCACCGGCCCGTACGACGTGATCGTCAAGATCGGCGGCGCGGGTGTGTGCCGCACCGACCTCCACATCCTCGAGGGCCAGTGGGCGGACAAGTCCGGGGTGAGCCTCCTCGGCGCCGGACGGATGCGGGGGCGCGTCATTCTCGTCTCCTGACCGCCGCCCCCGGAACACCGCCGTCCCCAGAACACCGCCGACCCTGCAACACCGCCGGTCCATGCCCACGGGCCGACCGGCCTGACACAATGTGAGGAACCCCCAATGATCTTCATCACCGCGAAGTTCCGCGTCCTGCCCGAGCATGCGGACCGGTGGCCCGAGATCGCCGCCGATTTCACCCGGGACACCCGCGCCGAGCCGGGCTGTCTGTGGTTCGACTGGTCTCGCAGTGTGGCGGACTGGGACGAGTACGTCCTGGTCGAGGCGTTCCGCGACGAGGAGGCCGGTGCGGCCCACGTCAACTCGCCGCACTTCAAGGCCGCGCAGCGGACCCTGCCGCCGCATCTCGCCGCGACTCCGCGGATCGTCAACATGAACGTCCCGCAGGAGGACTGGTCCCTCCTCGGGGAAATGGCCGTCGAGGACCGCGACTGATCCATGGCCGTTGAACCGGTCCGGCCGGCCGGGCGCGTGGGGCCCTTGACCGGACCCCCGACCGGCCGGACCGGAGAACGGGGTTGAATTTACACCGCCGCAACAGCTTGCGAAAGGTCTTGCAACGAGGAGGGCGCGCGAGTACGGTCCGGTCACCACCGCAGGACTGACGTCTTGCAGCAAGAACCTTCAACTGGCCTTGCGGGCATGGCGCGTTGCCGCATGAGGCTCAATCGTCACCCCAGCTCTTCCCCCCACGGAGGAACGATGGCCGGCAACCGCATTCCCCTTGCCACCGCACTCGCCCTCGCGGCGGGCTCGGTGGCCCTTTTCGCACTGCCCCCGCAGACGGCCCAGGCGACACCGCCCGGTACCAAGGACGTCACCGCCGAACTCTTCGAGTGGCGTTACGACTCCGTCGCCAAGGAGTGCACCAGCACCCTCGGCCCCGCCGGATACGGCTATGTCGAGGTGTCGCCCGCCACCGAGCACATCCAGGGCGGCCAGTGGTGGACCTCCTACCAGCCCGTCAGCTACAAGATCGCCGGACGGCTCGGCGACCGCACCGCCTTCAAGAACATGATCGACACCTGTCACTCGGCGGGCGTCAAGGTGGTCGCCGACGCCGTCATCAACCACATGTCCGCCGGATCCGGCACCGGCACCGGCGGCTCCTCGTACACCAAGTACAGCTATCCCGGGATCTACCAGGCCCAGGACATGGACGACTGCACCTCGCAGATCAGCAACTACCAGGACCGCTGGAATGTGCAGCACTGCGAGCTGGTGGGCCTGGCCGACCTGGACACCGGTGAGAGTTACGTCCGCACCCGGATAGCGCAGTACCTGAATGACCTGCTCTCGCTCGGCGTGGACGGCTTCCGCGTCGACGGCGCCAAGCACATCCCGACCGAGGACCTGGCCGCCATCAAGGGCCAGTTGAGCGACCCCGGCGTCTACTGGAAGCAGGAGGTCATCTACGGCGAGGGCGAGGCGGTCTCCCCGACGGAGTATCTGCGCAACGGCGATGTGCAGGAGTTCCGCTACGGCCGTGATCTCAAGCGGGTGTTCCAGGGCGAGAAGCTGGCGCATCTGAAGAACTTCGGCGAGGGCTGGGGCTATATGGCGAGCGGCCAGTCCGGTGTCTTCGTCGACAACTGGGACACCGAGCGCAACGGCTCCACCCTCACCTACAAGAACGGGGCCGACTACACCCTCGCCAACGTCTTCATGCTGGCCTGGCCCTACGGCTCGCCGGACGTCCACTCCGGCTACGAGTTCAGCGACAACGACGCGGGCCCGCCGAACGGCGGCTCGGTGGGCGCCTGTTACCAGGACGGCTGGAAGTGCCAGCACAAGTGGCCCGAGATCATGAGCATGGTCGCCCTCCGCAACACGGCCCGGGGCGCCTCGGTGACCAACTGGTGGGACAACGGCGACAACGCCATCGCCTTCGGACGCGGCGACAAGGCGTACGTGGCCATCAACCACGAAAGCGGCTCCCTCACCCAGACCTTCCAGACCTCGCTCCCGGCCGGCGGCTACTGCGATGTGCAGAGCGGCAAGGCCGTGACCGTCGACTCCTCGGGGAAGTTCACCGCCACGCTGGGAGCCAATACGGCGGTGGCACTGCATGTGGGCGCCCGTAACTGCGGCTGACCCACCTCGCCCACCCGCCACTCAAGGAGCCACCAGCCCCGTGAAACCCCCGAGAGCCACCCTCTTTCGCACGGCCGCCGCGCTCGCCACTCTGGCACTGGGCGCGGCGGCCGTGCCCGCCGTATCGCAGACCGCCCGGGCCGCGACGCCCGCCACCGCGGAGGCGGCGCCCGCCGAGGCGCAGTGGATCGACCGCGCCACCGTCGTCTGGCGGGCCGAGCACACCGCCGAGACCGTCGAGGAGCTGAGCTACGCCGACGGCGGCACCCTGCGGCTGACCCCGGCCTCCCTGACCGACGCACAGAAGGCCGCCTACCCCCATCTGGCCGGCCGTCCCGCCTATCGTCTCGACCCGCGCGACCGCGACAAGGCCGCCACGGCGCTGCGCGGGCCCCTCACCGCCGTCCAGCGCGCGGCCGGCGACCACGACGACGTACTGCACCGCACCAGGGTGCAGATCCCCGGCGTCCTGGACGACCTCTACGCGGACCGGGCGCGCTCGGCCCGCCTCGGCCCGGTCTTCCACGGAGCCCGCCCCACCCTCTCGGTATGGGCGCCGACCGCCCGGTCCGTGTCACTCGACCTCGACGGGCGCACCGTCGCCATGCGGCGGGACCCCGGCAGCGGGGTGTGGAGCGTGACCGGCGACCCCGACTGGCGGGACAAGCCCTACCGCTACCGGGTCGAGGTCTGGGCGCCGAGCGTCGGCAAGACCGTCACCAACGAGGTCACCGACCCCTACTCGACCGCCCTGACCGCCGACTCCGCCCGCAGCCTGGTCACCGACCTGGCCGACCCCCGGCTGGCTCCCGCCGGCTGGGCCGCGCTGAAGAAGCCCAAGGCCGTCCCGCTGCGCGACGCCCGCATCCAGGAGCTGCAGATCCGCGACTTCTCCAGCGCGGACCGCACCAGCGCCCACCCCGGCCAGTACCTCGCCTTCACCGACCGCGACTCGGACGGGATGCGGCACCTCGGGCGGCTGGCCCGGTCCGGCACCTCGTACGTCCACCTGCTGCCCGCCTTCGACTTCGGCACCGTCCCGGAGCGGCGGTCCGACCAGGCCCGGCCCGGCTGCGATCTGGCCGCCCTGCCCGCCGACTCCGACCAGCAGCAGAAATGCGTGGCCGAGACGGCCGCGAAGGACGGCTTCAACTGGGGCTACGACCCGCTGCACTACACCGTGCCGGAGGGGTCCTACGCCGGCGACCCGGACGGCCCGGCCCGCACCCGCGAGTTCCGGCAGATGGTGCAGGGCCTGGCCCACGCAGGGCTGCGCACCGTCATGGACGTGGTCTACAACCACACCGTGGCCGCCGGACAGGACGAGAAGTCGGTGCTCGACCGGATCGTGCCCGGCTACTACCAGCGGCTGCTGGACGACGGCAGCCTGGCCACCTCCACCTGCTGCCCCGGCACCGCGCCCGAGCACGCGATGATGGGCAAGCTGGTGGTGGACTCGATCGTCACCTGGGCCAGGCAGTACAAGGTCGACGGCTTCCGCTTCGACCTCATGGGCCACCACCCTAAGGCCAATATCCTGGCCGTACGCAAGGCCCTCGACGCCCTGACCCCCGCCAAGGACGGGGTGGACGGCACGTCGATCATCCTCTACGGCGAGGGCTGGAACTTCGGCGAGGTGGCCGACGACGCCCGCTTCGTCCAGGCCACCCAGCGCAATTTGGCCGGCACCGGCATCGCCACCTTCAGCGACCGGGCGCGGGACGCGGTGCGCGGCGGCGGGCCGTTCGACGAGGACCCCCGCGTCCAGGGCTTCGCCACCGGGCTCTTCACCGACCCCAACGGGTCGCCCGCGGGCGGGAGCCCGGACGAGCAGCGGGCCCGGCTGCTGCACGCCCAGGACCTGATCAAGGTCGGGCTCTCCGGCAACCTCGCCGACTACGCCTTCACCGATAGCGGCGGACGCCGGGTCAAGGGCTCCGAGGTCGACTACAACGGCTCCCCGGCCGGTTACGCCGCCGCCCCCGGTGACGCGCTCGCCTACGCCGACGCCCATGACAACGAGACCCTCTACGACGCGCTCGTCTACAAGCTGCCCGCCGCCACCTCGGCCGCCGACCGGGCCCGCGCACAGGTGCTGGCCCTGGCCACCGCCACCCTTTCCCAGGGCCCGGCGCTCAGCCAGGCCGGCACCGACCTGCTGCGCTCGAAGTCGCTGGACCGCAACTCCTTCGACAGCGGGGACTGGTTCAACGCCATCCATTGGGACTGCGCGTCCGGCAACGGCTTCGGCCGGGGACTGCCCCCGGCGGCGGACAACGAGTCCAAGTGGCCGTACGCCGAACCCCTGTTGACCAACCCGGCGGCACGCCCCGGCTGCCCCGAGATCACGGGCGCCTCGGCGGCCTACCGGGATCTGCTGCGGATCCGCACCACGGAGAAGGCGTTCAGCCAGGGCACGGCGGAGGGGGTGCAGAAGGCGCTGTCCTTCCCGCTGTCCGGGACGGGGGAGACGCCGGGCGTCATCACCATGCGGCTCGGCGGGTTGGTCGTGGTCTTCAACGCCACCCCGTCCCGGCAGTCGCAGACTGTCCCTGCCCTGGCCGGGAGCCCGTACGCCCTCCATCCGATCCAGGCGCACGGCGCCGACGCCACGGTGAGGACGTCCCGGTACGAGCGCGCGACCGGCACCTTCACGGTGCCCGGCCGTTCGGTCGCCGTCTACGCGGCCGGGGGCTAGGCAGGGGGGCGGACCGCACGGCAGGGGCTCCGCCCCCTGGTCCCTCGCCGGGGCTCCGCCCCGGACTCCGCTCCTCAAACGCCGGAGGGGCTGGATCGGCAGGGGCTCCGCTCCCGGATCCCGGGGTCTGGGGCGGAGCCGCACCGCGCGGCGGAGCCGCGTATTGACGCTGCGGGAAGGGGCGGGAAGGGGCGGGAAGGGGCGGGAAGGGGCGGGGAGGGGAGCAGCCCGCCGCAGGCGTCAAGACGCGCCGCACACCCCCTAGCGCAGCGGGCTCAGCCGGCCACCGTCCGCCAGTCGGGCCTTCAGGTCGGCGCGGGCACCCGCCTTCGCGGGGAGGGTCAGGCCGCGGCCGTAGGACCGGCCCCGGACGCCGCCGGTGGCGACGATCCCGGTGACCTGACGGCTTCCGGCGGCCAGCAGATACCACCGGCCGGAGCGCGCCTTCCACAGCACCCCCGCCAGCACCCGCGGCTCGCGCGGACCGCAGGCGGGGGAGTTGTCGGCGCTGGAGACGACCGCCCCCGCCGCGCCCCGGCGGGTGTCCCACGGCTGGAACTGGGCCAGGACCTTGCTGCCCGTGTCCCGCCAGGTGTCGGCGCGGGTGCACAGCCAGGCCGCGTGGCCCCCCGCCTCCGGCAGGGCCTGGGCGGCGAACCGCCAGGAGTTGACCGAGCGCACCCCCCGCCCGCGCATCATCGCCAGCCGGCAGCCGGTCCTGGCCCAGCTCGCACGGGCCGCCCGCCCCGCCACATCGCGCACACCGGCGCCGGGGGTGCCGTAGGTGAGCCGGGCCGGGGCCAGTTCGCCCAGGTCGGCCACGAGTCGGGAGCCGAACTGCAGCGCGGGCCAGCCACGGCAGGGCCGCAGCTGCGGAACGGTGCGCACCGGGTCGGTCACCCCGTGCCCGGTGCGGTGCAGCGGACGCGGCGCCCCGTTCGGGTGGAGCAGATCCCGCACCCGGGCATGGCGCACCCAAGGGGCGGTCAGATAGCGGACGTTGCCGTCCGTGCGGCTGAGGACCAGCGCGGTCGAGGTGGCCGCGTCGGCCGCGTCCAGCCGGGCGAAGTCCAGCGCGGCCGCACCGCCCTCGCCCGCCTCCGCGTACCGCGCCACCCGCAGCCCGTCGTACAACAGCACCACCGTGGCCTGGTCCACCTCGCCCGCGAACAGCAGTTGCGGCGGCCCCGAGGGCGGCCCGGACTGCGTGCCCAGGGTGGCCGACACCCGTACGGAGCGGCCCGGCCGCGCCCAGACGGCCAGCGCGCGGCGCAGCAGCGCGGTGTCCCGGACGCGGTCGCCGCGCGCGGGCCAGGAGGAGAATCCGGCGCGGGACGCGGTGCGCCAGGCGTCGGGCGCGGCCCGCGTCAACCGCGCGGGATCCAGGGCCCGTTCGGAGGACGGATTGCGGGCGTACGAGGGCGCGGCCGAACCGGTCGGCCCCCAGCCCCGCCCCGGCACGCCCAGCAGCGTCCCGCACACCACCAGCGCCACCACGGCCACCAGCACCGCCCGCACATGCTGACGGCGGCGCATCAGATCGGTGGGCCGCGCCTGGAGCGAACACGGGTCGAACTCCGGGGACTCCAGCAGCGATCCGTCCCGGCTGCCGGCCTGCTCGGGCACCGCATCCGCCTCGTCCAGCGCGGCCCGCGCGTCGGCGACCCCGGCGGCGCGCAGCAGGGTGCGCGCCTCGTGCTCGCCGAGCCGCTCCAGCTCCCGCAGGAGGTATGCGGCGCGGCCGGGCCCGGACAGCTCCGACAAGGCCCGCTCCAGGGCGAGTTCATCGGCCCCGCCGGAACGCGGGAACAGCCGCAGCCCGAACACCTGCGGCAGCGCCGGAGGCCGCTGCCACCACCGCCGCGGCCGGGCGGCGCGCAGCGCCAGGCGCAGCACCCGCAGCCGCACATAGGCATAGCCGGTGTCGGCACCCGGGCCCTTCGTGCCGCGCTGCCAGGGCAGTTCGACATCGGGGTGCGGCTCCGGGCCCGTGCCGTAGCCCCGATTGCGGGGCAGCGCGCGCTGGGCGAGGGCATGCGCCGCGAGCACCCGGCGGGTGCGCCCGATGCCCGGCGGCAGGATGAGATACGCGAGCCGCACCAGCCGCGGGTAGTGCTCGACGAGGGCGGCCTCGGCCCGCTCGACGTCGATCAGGCCGGTGGTTTCGTCGTCGGGGGCGACTGTCGCCTGGTGCTGGTCCACATGTCGTGAACGAGTGGCGGGCCGGGTTGGTCACCTACGGGTGTCCGGCGGGACTTGGCGTCTGCGGCGGGCCGCGCGGTCCGCCACCGATGCTTCCGCCTCCCCGCCCCTTCCCACAACGGGGGCTCCGCCCCAGACCCCGGGGGCCAGGGGCGAAGCCCGCCACGCGGCGGAGGCGCACATCGATACCGCGGGAAGGGGCGGGGTGGGGAACGCATCGATATGCGGCTCCGCCGCGTGGTCCGCCACCGATGCCGACCCGCTACGGCGTACCGGTCTTCCACCCGCTGAACTCGACCGTCCCCCGGGCCCCCGTGCCCCCGTTAGCCGCCGTCATGAAGATCCCGGCGTCCTGCGCGGCCGTCGCGCCCGGCGCCGTCACGGTGGCCACCTTGCGCCAGGTCGCGCCGTCGTCGGTGGACAGCTCACCGGTGTAGGAGGTGGCCGCGGTGCGGGTCAGCCGCAGCAGGACGGGGGCCTTGACGCCGGTGATCCGCTGGTAGGTGTCCAGCGTGCCGTCGCCGCCCGAGTCGTACGACAGGACGACCCCGTTGGCCGGGGTGACGGAGAGGTTCACAAAGCCGGGGGAGCCCGCCGTGGCGAGGTCGTTGCGGACGATGATCCCGGCCCGCGCCCAGGGCCCGGTGGCCGCCTGGGCGGTCACCGTGACGGTGATGGCGGTGCCCACCGTAAGGACGCCGTCGCGGTAGACGGAGCCGAATTCGGCGGTGCCCTTCCACAGGTCCTGGCCCGCGCCGTCGATCGCGAACCGCTCGTCGAGCTGTCCGAAGGCCGCACCGCTGTTGGTGACCGTCCGCAAGCCGTCCGCCAGCGGTCCGGCGATCCACAGCGTCCCGGTGCGCACGGCCCGCACCCGGTCCTCGCCCCGTGGCCCGTAGGTGACGCCCAGCTCGTACGGCAGCGGCTTGAGCGGATGCGCGAGCGGCTCGGCGGGCGCGGTCGCGCGCCAGCGGACCTCGCCCGTGCCGCCCGCGGGGACGCCGGGCAGCCGGGTCGGCCCGTCCGGGTCCGGGTCCGGGTCCAGACCGGTCACCGTGAGGTCGAAGTCGACGCGCCCGGTGGAACGCAGCCCGTTGACGTTGCGCAGGGCGGCGGTGAGGGCCGCGGTGCCGCCGGGCGGCAGGGCGGCGGGCTCGGCGGTGACGGCCAGCGTGCCCTGGTACGGGGCCTTCGCCAGCGCCTCGTACACCCGCTGGGCGGTGCGGTGGGCGTCGGCCGTCGGCCGCACGGGGTAGCTCTTGCGCTCGCGCGTCCACGGCTCCTCGACGGTGAACCAGTCGAAGGCGCGCGGGGGCCGGTTCTCCGCCAGCGCGTCCTCCAGCTCGTCCAGATAGGACTGCCACTGGGGGAGGTGGAAGTCGGCGATGAGGCCGCTCCAGTCGCGGTTGGCGTAGTTGGCCAGCTTGCCGCCGTCCGCCGTGGCGCGGTCCGCCCAGGTGGTGATGAGGATGCGCGCGGCCCGCTCCAGCTGCGCCGACTCCTCCTCGCCCGACGCCATCCGCTTGGCGTCCTCGAGCCACGGGCCCAGCAGGAACCGCCGGTGGGCGCCGGTCATGTCGTCGCTGAGCCGCATCAGCTTGAGCCACAGCCGGGCCAGCGTCCGGAAGGCCGTGCGGTCCTTACGGTCGTAGGCGTCCTGGAGCTGGGGGATGAGCTGCCAGGAGCGATTGGCGAGCGCCTGCCGCGCGATGTCGGTGAGGTCATGGCGGTAGGCGTCGCTGTCGCGCAGCCCGGCGCGCACGCCCAGCAGTGCCGCGAAGGCCACGTCGAAGCCCGCCGGGTCGAAGGCGGGGGTGTGGGTCGCGTAGTTGGTGCCCGAACGGGCGGTCAGGGCGGGGCGGGCGGCGAAGACCGAGTCATGCGGGCGGCCGTCCTTGCTGCTGATCTCGTACGCGGTGTCGCGCAGCGCGGCGAACGCCTCCCGGGCCTTGGCGTCCCGCCCGCCGTAGCGCACCTCGGCGTACGAGCGGAACCACTCGGCCCGGTCCACCGCCTCCTCCCGCCAGGCCAACTCGCTGAACAGCTCGAACGCGGCCGGATCCCGCTCGGCCGCCTCCGGCATATAGGCGGTGCCCACCAGCTTGCTGCCCGGCTTGTCGCGCCAGACGGTGAACCGCTTCGTCCACATATGGGTCTTGGCGCCGATCGTGGTGCGGCCGCCGAAGTTGGGGATCGTGCCGAACGCGTACGGCACCGCGCCCCAGTCCTTCTCCCGGTCGGTGACCGTGTCCAGGTCCGACAGCCCGTCCACCACGAGCATCCGGTCGTGGTCGACGGCGTCCAGCAGATCGCGGCGGGGGTTCTCCTGCCAGCCGAGGATCACCCAGATGGCGCCGGGGCGGGCGGTCCGCAGCGCGGTCTCCACGGCGCGGGCGGCGTCGGGCACCGGGACGTCGCCGGGGTCGCCGCCCTCGTGCAGCAGATCCATCTTGAACAGCTCGGCCTCGCCGAACAGTTCGCGCTGATGGCGGTAGAAGGCCGCGGCCACCTTCCGGAACGACTCCGTGCGCGGATCGAGCCAGTCGGGGCGCCTGAGTCCGTTCCAGTCGCCCTGCGGCACCGTACGGGCCTGCGGGTTGCGGTCCGCGAAGCCGTCGGGGACGGTGCCGAAGTAGCCGGGGAACACGGGCCGCATGCCCAGCTCCCGCAGCCGGTCGGCGATCCGCCGCCCCAGCTCGGCGCGCTTGTCCAGGAGCGCGGTGGAGACCGGGCCGCCGTATTCGCTCATGTTCTGCAGCAGCCACCACGGCTGGTGGGAGGGGGCGGGGAGCCAGGTGCGCGCCTCGGTCTCGGTGTAGCCGAACTCCTGGAGCAGCCGGTGGTAGACGGCCTCCTGGCCGGCGGTGACCAGCAGCTCGTTGCAGCCGTGCAGGGCCGCGACGTCGATCAGGTGCTCCCAGCGGTCCCAGTCGGCGAACGGCGCGGTGTAGCCGTCATGGGTGTCGTTGAACGCGAAGCGGTGCGGCAGCGCGGTCGAGTGCGTGAGGCGCCGGGCGGGCGCGGGCAGCTTCTCCGGCAGGTTGAGCTGATCGCCGGACCAGGTGAGCTGGGCGTGGCAGGTGTACTTGAGATACCAGTGCACGCCCGTGAGCAGCACCGCCGGGCTGGTCCCGGAGACCGTCACCCGCCCCGCGGACCCGTCGACCTCGAACCTTTCCTCATCGCCCCGCTTCGCCACCGCCACCAGCCGGAACTGATCGGCGTGGGTCGGCAGCAGCCGCCGCAGGGCGGTGCGTGCGGGAGCGGTGTCGAAAGCGGTCACGGCGGTGTCCTGTGCGTCGTGCGGCTCATCGGCCACCGCGGGGATGCGGCTCCCCAGCGTGGCCCCGGCCCCCAGTGCTCCGGCGGTTCCGATCAGCGTGCGTCTGCTCAGGTCGCTCATGCGCCCCCCATCGGACAACGGCCAATGCGTCGTATGAAGAAGGCACTTAACCAGCGTTATGGGGTGGGAGCAATGGGGCGCACGGGGAGGTGCCGGTTCCCGGGGGCCACGGACCATCAGCCCCGGTCGAGGTAGGCCAGCACCGCCAGCACCCGGCGGTTGTTGTCGTCCGAGGGCGGCAGACCGAGCTTTCCGAAGATATTGGAGGTGTGCTTGGCCACCGCCCGCTCGGTGACGAAGAGCTGCGCCGCGATGGCCGTATTCGACCGCCCCTCCGCCATCAGCTCCATCACCTCCAGCTCCCGCGGCGTCAACCGCCCCAGCGGCTTGTCCTGGGCGCGCCGGTCCAGCAGCTGCGAGATCACCTGCGGATCCATCGCCGTGCCCCCCGCGGCCACCCGCCGCACCGCGTCGATGAACTGATCGGCGTCGAAGACCCGGTCCTTGAGCAGATACCCGATGCCGCCGCTGCCGTCCGCGAGCAGCTCCCGCGCGTACAGCTGCTCCACATGCTGGGAGAGCACCAGCACCGGCAACCCCGGCCGCGCCCGACGGGCCTGCAGCGCGCACTGCAGCCCCTCATCGCTGAACGACGGCGGCAGCCGCACATCCACCACCGCGACATCCGGCTCCAGCTCCGCCAGCGCCTTGCTCAGCTCGGGCCCGCTCTCCACGGCCGCCACGACCTCGAAGTCGTACGCCTCCAGCATGCGGACCAGCCCGTCCCGCAGGAGGAAGAGATCTTCGGCGAGGACAACGCGCACGGCGGCTCCAAGACTTCGTCGGGCCCTGGGGTGGGGACGTGACCGAATCCGACGAATGTACCGCTGTGCGGTGAGCGGGAGGGGATCAGCGGGCCGGGTGGTCCAGGGCGCCGGTTTCTCTGGTGCGGAAGCTTGACTTCCGCCATATCGGCCGAGACATCGATGCCTCTCCTGGAGCAGGGGATACAGGATGGGCACCCCGCGCGGGGAACCGTTCTGCCGGATCCTGCGTAATGTCCTCTTGACGTGCTGCCGGCTGGTGGCGGGCGAACGAAGGGGGAGCCGGTGCTGGGTCGGATGCGGGTGATGGTGGGCGTGGCGCTGTCGTTTTCGGTGGCGCTGGTGGCGTGCGGGCCGGAGAAGGAGAAAGAGTGGACGGGGGCGGAGCCTTCGAAGGGGTCCGCGGCCGAGGCCGCGCGGTTCGCGCCGTTGGTGCGGCTGGCCAAGGGGGAGTCGCTGTTGCCGATGGACGCGACGCGGTTCATCGGGCGGTCCGCGCTGCGCTTCGACCACGAGGGCTTCTGCCGCGACGAGGGACCGGTGGCCGATCCGATCGACCCGCGGCGGTTGGGGAGTGAGGGCGCTTCCTACAAGCACGCGGAGGTGCAGCCGGGGAAGTCGTCGTCCAAGCCGGTGTCCTGCCCCGGACACGGGGATAAGTGGCACACCTCGACCGAGGCCGACGGCGGCTTCTATCTCGACCCGCCGAAGGAGGTGCGGAAGGGCGAGGGCACTGACGCGCCGGTCTACTGGGAGTACCACAACCACAAGACCGACCCGAAGCGCGCGGCGTACGTCTACTGGTTCTTCTACGCCTACAACAACCTGACCCCGGGCAACCGGCACGAGGGCGACTGGGAGCGCGTCGCGGTCCAATTGCGCGACGGCAAGCCGGAGGCGGTGACGTTCGCGAAGCACGGCAAGGATACGTGCAGTGTGCAGTGGTCGGAACTGGATCCGCAGGACGGGCATCCGACGGTGTACTCGGCGCGTGGTTCGCACGGCTCCTATCCGACCGATAAGAACCAGTGGGTGAACGGCACGCTCGATCGGCCCTCGAAGGGCGGCGCCGAGTGGCGCACTTGGGAGCACGCCCGCCCTGTCAACCGGGAGCCGTGGTGGGGGTACGCCGGGTGGTGGGGGTCGCAGCAGCATGTGAGCGGATTCAACGGGCCGATGGGCCCGCGCCCGGGGCGTCTGCTGTCGGGCATCTTCACCCACGACAGTTGCGGGCCCGCCGACAATCCGCCGACGGATCCGCCCAAGGACCAGCCGACGGACCAGCCGACGGGCCAGCCGACGGGCCAGCCCACACAACAGCCCACGGACCAGGCCGCGCCCAGGACGACGGAAGGGGCGATCCGGCGGTACGAGGAGTATCTGCACGCCGTGGGCCGGGAGGACATCAAGACGGTCTGCGAGGTGGCCGGGCCCGCGGCGAAGCAGGCGGAGGACCAGGGGTTCGGTCCGTGCACGTCCACGTTCCTCATCACGTTCCAGATGATCTCGCCTACGCAGAAGAAGGCTCTGCAGACCGCGACGGTCGATCCGCGGAAGGTCGTCGTACGAAGCCCCGCCAAGATCGACATTTCGGCCGATGCGGTCAAGGCCTCCGTCACCTTCTCCGAAGACGAGATCGGGACCAGCACCCTGGAGTACATGAAGGACGACTGGTACATCACTGACTGAGCGCGTGTGGCGCGGTGGAGTGTCGGCGGTGGCCCAGGACGTCGTCCACCCCGACGCTGATGTCGGGCGAGAACGGTGCGGTCTTGGCGCGCGGCGCGGCGGTCAACTCGGCACGGGGCGCGGCCCGTTCGGCCAGCGGAAGTGAGAGCACATAGGTCGCCGGCCGGATCAGCGGCATGGTGGCCGGATCCGCCCGTACGGAGTCGGCCCCGGCCGCGCGGATTTTCCGCCCGGGCTCCCGCTCGGCCTCCGATAGGGCCTTACCCCGGCCCCTCTGGGGTAAGACCCGGCGGTGGGTCATCGGGCGGCGCCCTGCGCCGAGAGCGCGCAGGGGATCTCCATCGTCACCATGGTCGGCCCGCCGCTCGGGCTGCTGACCGCGAGGACTCCGTCGAAGGTGCCCAGCCGCCGCTCGACCCCGCTCAGCCCGCCGTCCGGGGTGATCTGGGCGCCCCCGCGGCCGTCGTCGGTCACGGTGATGCGCAGCATGCCCTCCGCGTGGTGCACGTCCAGCCACATCCGCGAGGCGCCCGCGTGCTTCGCCGCGTTGGTCAGCACCTCGCTGACCGCGAAGTAGGCGGCCGACTCGACCGGTTCATCGGCCCGGCCCGCCAGCTCCACGTCCACCTCCACGGGCACCGACATCCGCAGCGCCAGGGCGCGCACCGCGTCCCCCAGGCCGCGCTCGGCCAGGACCGGCGGATGGATGCCGCGGACCAGGTCGCGCAGCTCGGCCAGGGCCTCGGCGGAGTTCGTACGGGCCGCGGCGAGCAGCTCCTTGGCCTTGGCCGGGTCCTTCTCGATCAGGGCCTCCACGGTGCCCAGGCTCATGCCCATGGCGACCAGCCGGGCCTGGGCGCCGTCGTGCAGATCGCGCTCGATGCGGCGCAGTTCGGCGGCGGAGGTGTCCACGGCGTCATGCCGGGTCTCGGTGAGCCGCTGCACCCGCCGTTCGAGCGACATCTGCGGGGTCGGGTCCAGGAAGGCGCGCGCCAGCAGGAAGTGGCCGCGCAGCAGGAGGGGGGAGACGGTCGCCCCGAGCGCCATGAAGCCGACGCCGAGCGGGACGGCCAGCAGGGCGGTCCCCAGCGAATCGATGGGGAGGAACGCGTACCAGTAGGTGCCGCCCGCCTCCACGATCGGCTTCCACACCCCGGCGGCCAGGACGAACCCCTCGATCCCGTACGGCACGAGAACGAAGGCCAGCAGCGAGGTGACGTACCCGGCCGTCATGTCCACCTGCAGCCACAGCAGATCGCGCCAGGTGGCCGGGTCCTTCAGCAGGAAGGTGCACAGCTCCACCTGCCCGGTGACCCCGGCCCGCCGATCGGCGGGCAGCGGCCGGTACGGCGCCCGGATGGTGACGCCGGACCACGTGGCGGCCAGGAGCCGGCGCCGGTTGGCGTGTGCGCGCACCGCCTTGATCAGGGGAGGGGTGGTGAAGACCCCCAGACCCAGCGGGATGAAGGAGATCGACAGGATCGTCAGCACGGACAGGGTGATCGACACCAGCGCGAGCCAGGAGACGGCGAACCCCCGTGCGCAGGCCGTCAGCGTTCTGCGTCCGTTCATCCTGAGTCCCCCTCGTTGGTCGGATCTTCGTGCCCGTGTCGTCGGGCCATCTCAGTGTGTCAGCGCCCTGGCGCCCGGACACGGGGGCCGGGCACCGTCCGGGGGTGTACCTGGCACCACCTCCCCACCTCGCCTTATGGCTCGGCGACTGGGTGGCTGCCCGGCTGGGGTGCGGACCTGCGGTTTTCTAGCGTCGTGGCATGACCTGTTCCGTCCGTACCTCACGGGGAGAGACGCCATGAGCGCAACGAGGAAGGGCCTGGCCGTGCGGCTGGGTGGGTGGAGCACTCGCCACCGCAAGACCGCGATCATCGGATGGCTGCTGTTCGTCGTGGTCGTCGCCGTGGTCGGCGGAATGTCAGGCTCCCGGCAGATGACCAATTCCGAGAACGGTACGGGCGATTCCGCACGTGCGGAGAAGATCCTGGAGGACGCGGGCCTCCAGACCCCGGCCGGGGAGATGGTGATGCTGCGCGGCGACCGCCCGGACGGCTGGCGGGACGCGGCCCGCGACCTTACGGCGCGACTGGAGCGGACGGGCGAGGCGGTGCGCGTCCAGCCCCCGGTGCGCTCGGAGAACGGACGGGAGGCCCTGATCAGCTTTGAGATGAAGGGCGACCCGGACACCGCCGGGAAGCGGGTGGAGCCGGTCGTCGAGGCGGTGAAGAAGACCGAGTCGGCCCATCGGGGCATCGTGGTCTACGAGTTCGGCGACGCCACCGCCCAGCACCGGCTCGACGACATGCTCACCAATGACTTCAAGAAGGCCGAGCTGACCGCCGTACCGCTGGCGCTGGGCATTCTGCTGGTGGTCTTCGGGGCGCTGGTCGCCGCGCTGCTGCCGGTGCTGCTCGCGGTGACCGCCTGCGTCGGCACCTTCGGACTGCTCGCCCTGGTCAGCCACAAGCTGCCCATGTTCGACTCCACCACCTCGGTGATGTTCCTGGTGGGCCTGGCCGTCGGCGTCGACTACTCGCTGTTCTATCTGCGGCGGGAGCGCGATGAGCGGGCCGCGGGCCGGGACGCCGGGACCGCGCTGCGGATCGCCGCCGCCACCAGCGGCCGGGCGGTGCTGATCTCCGGGGTCACGGTCATGCTGGCGATGTCCGGGATGTTCCTGTCCGGGCTGCTGCTGTTCCACGGCTTCGCGGTCGCCACCATCCTGGTCGTCCTGATGGCGATGCTGGGCTCGGTGACCGTGCTGCCCGCGATGCTGTCGTGGCTGGGCGACCGGATCGACGCCGGGCGGGTGCCGCTGCGGGGCCGCCGCCGGAAGAAGGGCGTGCACTCCAGCGGCGGCGTCACCGTCAGGCTGATGCGGCCCGTCCTGGCCAAGCCGAAGCTGTTCGCCGCCGTATCGGGCGCGCTGCTGCTGGTGCTGTCCGCGCCCGCCCTCGGGATGAAGACCGAACAGCTCGGCATGGACAAGCAGTTCGGCTCCGACGCCCCGATCACCGTGGCCTACCAGGAGATCACCGGCTCCTTCCCCGGCGGCCCCGCCCCGGCCGAGGTGGTGCTGCGCTCCGACGAGATCGCCTCGCCCCGCTTCGAGACGGCCGTGGCGGACTTCAAGAAGGAACTCGCCGCGTCCGGACGGTTCGGCAGGACGGTCGACGTCGAGGCGCACCGTACGCAGGGGGTGGCCCGGATCGAGGTGCCGCTGGCCGGGAACGGCCAGGACGCCACCTCCCGGCGCGCCCTGGACACCCTCCGGGACGATCTGGTCCCGAAGATCCTCGGGCCGGTCTCCGACCAGGTGTATGTGACCGGTGAGCTCGCCGGGAGCCGCGACTTCAACGACCAGCTGAAGACCGACATCGCACCGGTCTTCCTCTTCATCGCCGCCGTGACGTTCGTTCTGATGCTGCTCTGCTTCCGGTCGTTGCCGATCGCCCTCGTCTCGATCCTGCTCAACCTGCTGTCGGTGGGCGCCGCGTACGGCACGATGACCGCCGTCTTCCAGCACGGCTGGGGCGCGGAGCTGCTGGGGATGGAGCCGGCCGGGGCGATCGAGTCGTGGATGCCGCTGTTCGTCCTCGTCATCCTCTTCGGGCTGTCGATGGACTACCACGTCTTCGTGGTCTCGCGGATCCGGGAGGCCCATGAGCGGGGCTTCGCCACCCGGGACGCGATCCGGGAGGGCATCCGGACGACGGCGGGCTCGGTCACCGGCGCGGCCACCATCATGGTCGCCGTGTTCGCGGTCTTCGCGCTGCTGCGGATGCAGGACATGCAGCAGATGGGCGTCGGGCTCGCGGTCGCGGTGCTGGTGGATGCCACGCTGGTGCGGATGGTGCTGCTGCCCTCGCTGATGGCGCTGCTGGGGGAGCGCAACTGGTATCTGCCGCGCGCCCTGCGGTGGCTGCCGAGGCTCGACCACGGCGAGGAGCCGGTGGAGCGGCCGCGGCCGCCGCTGGTGGGGGCGGGCCGCTGAGCAAGGGTCCGCATCCGGGTACGCGCTCGCCGTGCCGGACAGGCTTCCGGCCTGTCCGGCACGGCGAGCGTCATGGGTTCACGGATGCGGTCAGACGGTGGGCACGTACTTGTACCCCACCCGCCGCACCGTCACGATCGTGCCCCGGTGCTCGGGGCCCATCTTGCGCCGCAGCCGGGCCACATGGACATCGACGGTCCGGCCGTCGCCGACATGGCCGTACCCCCACACCGTGGTCACCAGCTGATCGCGGGAGTGCACCCGGTGCGGATGGGCGACGAGATGGCTCAGCAGCTCGAACTCGAGATAGGTCAGGTCCAGCGGCCGCCCCGCGACCTCGGCGGTCCGATGGTCGGGGTCGATCCGGATGAGTTCGTCACCCGTCTCACCCGTCTCACCCGTCACGGCCGGTATTCCCTCCGGGGGCGGCCCCGCCGCCTCGGGCCGCTGCCGGTCGGCCGGGACCAGCACCAGATAGCCGACCATCGGCGGATGGCCGGGGAGCGTGGGCAGGGTGTGCGGGGGAGCGGGCAGCCAGGTGGCGCCGGGGTGCAGCAGATCGGCGACCGGCGGCACCTCGTCCGGTGCGACGGCTCGCAGCCGCTGGCGGTTGGCCGGGACGGACGGTGCGGACGTCGCGGCCGGGGTGGCGGAGGCGGACGACAGGCCACGGAGGTTCGTCATGAGGTCAGCTCTTTCGCGCGAGAGGGCGTCAGTGGACGTCGTGCGCGCGGGCTGGGCGGCCGGGCGGAGAGGTCAGCGGCCGAGCGAGCGGGCCCGCGCATCGGATGCGCGGCAACACTCGCGGTCGAAGTGGTGCGCCTGCCGGGACGGCCAGAACGGCTCGAGGTCGTAACGACCCGTCGCGATGTCATGGAGGCTGGCCATAGGGCTATTGAAGCAGATACCGGGGTCAGGGCTGAAGCGGATACGGGCCGGAACCGAAGCGGATACGGGGCTGGGACTCAAGCCGATGGCGGGCTCGGGGTGCTCGGCGGTGGAGCGGGGCGAGGTGCGACGATGCGGGCGTAAGAGGCCCCCCGCGGCAGTGCCACCGGCCGCCGCGTACCCCTTGAGGAGCGCAAGCCCGTGCCGCATATCGTCGTCGAATACTCCGACACCCTGACCGACGCGTTCGACCGCCCTGGCTTCGGTGCCGCCCTGCACCCGGTGGTCGCCAAGACCGTCGACACGGCGGTGGCGGGCTGCAAGACCCGCTTCCGGCGGATAGAGGAGGCCCATCTCGCGGACGGCGCCCCGGACCTCGCCATGATCCACATCGAGGTGTCCATCCTGTCCGGGCGGGACGCCGGGACGAAGCGGGAGCTGTCCGCCGCCGTGCTGGAGGTGGCTCGCGCCCATGTGTCGCCCGTGCCGGGGCTGACCGTGCAGACCACCGTCGATATCCGCGATCTCGACCGTGACTGCTACGAGAAGCACGAGGCGGTCCATCCGGTCTGACGCTTCCCCTGCCTCCCGTGCGCACGCCGTGCGGCGGCCGACAACTATACGTCATTTAATGCGAATCCGACATCTACCTATATACCAGGGCGAGGCGCACAATGGTGGTGCGGTGTTTTTACCGCACTGCGCGGTCAGACTTGCATGGATCGAAGGAGGCGAGTCGAATGGCCGACGTCTCACGTGCAAAAGGTGATCTTAGGGGCCACCCCGACGTGTCCGAGATGCGGGAGCGCTACGCGCGCATGATGGACGCTCGGGATGTTGTCTTCCTCGACGGGCCGGTACTTCTCGCCGGTTTGTACTTCGCCATCTCTCCCTGGGTAGTGCACTTCTCGGGCACCAACCCCAACCTCATGGTCAACAACCTCGTCCTCGGCATCGCGATCGCCCTGCTGGGCATCGGCCTCACCACGGCGCCGAGGAGGATGTACAGCTTGTGCTGGGCCATGTCCGCGATCGGTGTATGGATGATCATCTCCCCCTGGGTCGTCGCCCGCGGTGCCGATGCCGGAGTGATCGCGAACAATGTCGTCGTGGGTGCCATCACCTGCCTGTTCGGCCTGATCGCAGCCGGCATGGTGATGCGGAAGGGCAGGGAGACCTGACCGGACGCTGAATCACCGAACCGTCTGCGCATCGGCGAAGGCCGTTCACCGCACGCCTCTCGGGGGTCGTGCGGCGGACGGCCTTCGTGCGTTGCCGGTGCCCTCTTCGCGCGGCGCGGCGCGGTGCCGGTGTGCGGGCGCCGGGTGCCGGTGTGCGGGCCGGTCTCAGCCGATCGGCTCGGGCAGCGGGACCACGTCGTAGGAGCAGTCGATGGTCCGGCCGGTGGCCGGGTCGCCCAGCTCCACCCGCCAGCGCCCGGCGAACTGGTCCACGCCCTCGGTCATCGGGATGGTGCCGGAGATCAGCACGGTGCCGGGCACCAGGTCACCGCGTTCGCGCAGCACCTCGACCCAGTAGGAGGGCGGCAGCAGCTCGGCCAGGGTGCCGCTCTGCACCTCGGTCTCCTCACCGTCGTGAGTGACCCAGGCACGGAGCGTCAGATCGTCCAGGCGGGACGCCACATCGGACAGCCGCCAGGCGCGGGTGGCCAGCACATCGGGGGCCGCGTTCTTGCTCCAGGCCACGCCGTGCACCTCCAGCGCCCGGTCGGTGTGGTCGCAGGCGGCCGTCAGCAGCAGCTCCCCGTCCGCGGCCACGACCAGCGCCCACTCGGCCTCGCCCGAGGTGCG
Source organism: Streptomyces sp. AgN23 (assembly GCF_001598115.1). NCBI lineage: Bacteria > Bacillati > Actinomycetota > Actinomycetes > Kitasatosporales > Streptomycetaceae > Streptomyces > Streptomyces sp. AgN23. Next base: position 3,404,438 of record NZ_CP007153.1, on the reverse strand, counting down.
GTCGTGCTGGACGCTGACCTGGCCGGTCTGCTGGGCGAGGTAGGGGGAGACGGGGTAGAGGGCGGGCGTCACGGAGGGCGCGGGCACGCCCAGCTCGGCGAGCTCGGCGACATGGGCGGCCACATCGTCCTGGCGGCGTCCCGCGTAGCCCGCGTTGAGCACCTGGACGACCTCCACGTGGTGGAGGGAGCCATCGGGGAGTTCGAAGGTGAGCGAGGACCGGGCGGGCTGTGTGGGCTGCGTCGTCATGGGCTGGGCTCTCCAAGGCGCTGTGGGGCGATGTGCTGTTTCCGCGGTTGTGCTGTTTCCGCTTCCGCGGTTGTGCGGTTGTGCGGTTGTGCGCGCGCTGCGCTGACCGCGCTTTTCGCGATTTCGAAGCGGTTAACTTCCCCCGGAGGGGTTGCGCATACGCTTGGTATACAACAAGTATGCCGGAAGGTCGACCCACGCACACCCCCCGACCATCTCATCGCACTACCGCGCAAACGCCACGTACCATCACGTAAGCCTCACGCACCACCTCGAGGACGGAACATGCAACCCACCGCATCGAGCGCACCGCCCCGGGCCGACCGGTCCGGGGTCCGCCGCGCCTTCGTCGCCAGCCTCACCGGCACCGCCCTGGAGTGGTACGACTTCGCCGTCTACTCCGCCGCCGCGGCCCTGGTCTTCGGCGACCTCTTCTTCCCCTCCAAGGACCCCTTCACCGGCACCCTGCTGGCGTTCTCCACCTACGCCGTCGGCTATGTGTCCCGGCCGCTGGGCGGCTTCGTCTTCGGCCGGCTCGGCGATGTCATCGGCCGCAAGAAGGTGCTCATCGCGACGCTCGTGCTCATCGGCAGCGCCACGCTGCTGATCGGGCTGCTGCCCACCTATGCCACGGTCGGTGTCGCGGCCCCGGCCGCGCTGGTGCTGCTGCGCTTCGCGCAGGGCGTCGGCGTCGGTGGTGAGTGGGGCGGTGCGGTGCTGCTGTCCAGCGAGTTCGGCGATCCGCGGCGACGCGGCTTCTACGCCTCCGCCGCGCAGGTCGGCCCCCCGGCGGGCAATCTGCTGGCCAACGGCGTCCTGGCCGCACTGGGCGCGCTGCTGACGGAGGACCAGTTCCTCAGCTGGGGCTGGCGGGTGGCGTTCCTGCTCTCCGGCGCCCTGGTGGGATTCGGCCTGTGGGGCCGCGCCAAGCTGGAGGAAACCCCGGTCTTCAAGGCGATGGAGGCCGCGCAGGACCGCCCGGAGGCGCCGGTGCGCGAGGTGTTCACCACCCAGCCGAGGGCGCTGATCGCCGCGATCCTCTGCCGGGTCGCCCCCGATGTGCTGTATGCGATGTTCACCGTCTTCGTGCTCACCTACGCCACCGAGGAACTCGACATGTCACGCGGCTCGGCGCTCACCGCCGTGCTGATCGGCTCCTCGCTGCAGATCGTGCTCATCCCGCTGGCCGGGGCGCTCTCGGACCGCGTCAACCGGCGGTGGCTGTACGGGGGCGCCGCCGTCGCCGCCGGTGTCTGGCCTTTTCTGTTCTTCCCGCTGGTCGCGGATGGCAGTTGGGCGCTGCTCACCCTCGGGGTCGTCGGCGCGCTGGTGATCCACTCGCTGATGTACGGGCCGCAGGCGGCCTTCGTCGCCGAGCAGTTCGCCCCGCGGCTGCGCTACACCGGCTCCTCGCTCGCCTACACCCTCGCCGGGATCATCGGCGGCGCGATCGCGCCACTGCTCTTCACCACGCTGCTCGGGATCTATCACGCCTGGGTGCCGCTCGCCATCTACATCGCGGTCACCGCCGCGGTCACGGTGGCGGGTCTCTGGCTGGGCCGGGACCCCTCCTCCGCGCAGGAGGAGGAGCCGGAGCCGCTCCCCGTCGGCCAGACCGCCTCCACCACCGTGTCCTGACCCGTTCCGTCCCCGTCCCCGTCCCCGTCCCCATCCCGTCCCGGCCCTGCACCTGGCTTCCGGCTCCCGGCTCCCGGCTCCGCGGAGCTGTAAAGCGAGCCGTGCCGGGGAAGGGGCGGGATGGGATCACGTACGCGGGACGGGACCGCGTACCCCGGCACCCCGCCTACACTCCGACCCTCCCGACCAGGAAATGAGGCAGCACCCGCCATGCCCCTCCGCATCGCACTGAGCCAGCTCACCACGGGCCCGGACCCGGCCTCGAACCTCGCCCTTCTGCGCCAGGGGACACAGCGGGCGGCGGAGGCCGGGGCGCGTCTGGTCGTCTTCCCGGAGGCGGCCATGGCCTGCTTCGGCACCCGGCTCGGCCCGATCGCCGAACCGCTGGACGGGCCCTGGGCCACCGAGGTCCGGCAGATCGCGAAGGACGCCGGGCTGGTGGTCGTGGCCGGGATGTTCACCCCGGCGCCCGACGGCCGGGTGACCAACACCCTGCTGGCCACCGGCCCGGGGGTGGAGACCTCCTACGACAAGATCCACCTTTATGACGCCTTCGGCTTCGCCGAGTCCAAGACGGTGGCCCCGGGCTCGGAGGTGGTGACCTTCGATCTCGAGGGCGTCCGGATCGGCCTGGCCACCTGCTACGACGTACGGTTCCCCGAGCTCTTCCGGGCCCACGCCGACGCGGGCGCGGTGCTCTCCGTGCTGCCCGCCTCCTGGGGCGCGGGGCCCGGCAAGCGCGAGCAGTGGGAGCTGCTGACCCGGGCGCGGGCGCTCGACGCCACCGTATGGCTGGCGGCCGTGGGCCAGGCCGATCCGGCGGCGTCCGGCGTGACGGCCGCGGGCTCCGCCCCCACCGGTATCGGCCACAGCGCCCTGATCGGCCCCGACGGCACCGTACGGGAGCGGCTGGAGGCGGGGCCGGGGCTGCTGATGGGGGACGTGGACACCGAGGAGGTCACGGCGGTGCGCCGCACGGTGTCCGTCCTGGCCAACCGCAGGCTGGGCGTCAGCCGATGAGCGACGCCCGCGAGGCCGAAGGGGCCAAACCGGAGCTCGAGTTCCATCTGCCCGCCGGGCCCTGGCAACGGCCGCCGGGCGCGGGCGCGGGGGTCAGCGAACAGATCCTGGCCGCGGACGGGAGCGGCTCCCACACCACCGCCCTGGTGCGCTGGGAGCCGGGGACGGACACCTCCCGGTCCGGGGTCGCTCGCCACGACGGCTGGGAGGAGGTCTATCTCCTCGAGGGCAGCATGCGTGATCTGACTCTGGGGAGGACCTTCTCGCGTGGTTTCTACGCCTGCCGGCCCCCGGGGATGCCGCATGGCCCCTGGGTCTCCGAGGAGGGCGTCACCATGCTGGTGATCACCTATCCGGAGGCGGCCGCCGAGCGCTGACTTACCGGTCCGGCCGCCGGGTGGTGACTTACCGTCCGGGGGCCGGGCAGTGACTCACCGGTCCGGCCACCGGGCGCTGACTCGGCCGTCCGGCCGCCGGGTGGTGACTCAGCCCCGTCCGGGCGCCGGGTGGTGACTCATCCGGTGAGCAGCACCTTCAGCGTCGACTCCAGATGGGCGCTGATCGCCGTGCGGGCCGCCTCCCTGTCCCCGGAGGCCACCGCGTCCAGGATCGCCCGGTGCTCGCCGAGCACCTCCTGCTGGCGGCCGGTCTGGTTGTACAGGGCCACCACTCCGGCCCGGATCTGGCGGCTGCGCAGTCCGTCGTAGTGCCGGTTGAGGAGTTCATTGCCCACCGCGGCGACCATGGTCGCGTGGAAGAGGTGGTCGATGGCGATGAACTCCTTGGCCTGGTCCGGCCCCATCAGCTCGCGCTGCCGGTCCAGCAGTTCGATCAGCTTCGCGACCGGCACCGTGCCCGCCTCGATGGTGTGCTCGGCGGCATAGCGCTCGACGATCCCGCGCAGCTCCATCAGTTCGGTGATCTCCCGGCCGGAGAGCGGGGCGATATGCGCACCCCGCTTGGGGACCAGCTGGACCAGGTCCTCGGCCGCCAGCAGGAGCAGGGCCTCACGGATCGGGGTCCGGGAGATGCCGATCCGGTCGGCGATCTCCTGCTCGGTGAGGAACCGGCCCTGCATGTCGGGATCGGTCAGCACGGTTTCCTTGAGGAACGCGTACGCCTTTTCTCGTCCGGACTGCGCTGGCACTGGGCCCCCATACTGCGTCGCATACAACTCGTATACGAAAATTATCACGGACCGGCGGCCGGGTCGGGGATCCAGGAGCCGTGGATCCGCCGAAGGGCTCGGCACTCATCGCGCGCCCTCCTCGCTGTCCCGGCGGGCGCTCTGGTCCGCGACCAGGACCACTTTTCCGGTGACGGTGCCGGACTCGGCCAGCCGCATCGCCTCCGCGGCATCGGAGAGCGGAATCCGCGCCGCCACCACTGCGGTGAACGCGCCGCTCGCCAGCAGCGCCAGCACGTGCCCCAGATCGGCGCGGATGCGCGCCTGATAGGCGGCCAGGCGTCGCCGTCCGGCCCAGAGGTTGAAGAAGTGTGCCCCCCGCCCGTTCGGCAGCAGGTTCCACAGGGTCAGCCGGGCGAGCAGCTTGAGCACCGGGGCCCGGGATGATCCGGGGATGTCCCGGGTGGCGGCCGTGCCGTAGGAGACCAGCGTGCCGCCGCGGGCGAGCAGCCGATAGGAGTCGAGGATGCCCTCGCCGCCGATGTGGTCGAAGACCGCGTCGACCCCGCCGGGCGCCAGCGCGCGCACCCGGCCGGGCAGATCCGGATCGCGGTAGTCGAGGGGGATGGCGCCGAGGGCGCGCACCGCGTCGTGGTGGCGGGGTGAGGCGGTGCCGATGACCTTGACGCCCGCATGGCGGGCGAGCTGGACCAGGGTGGTGCCCACTCCGCCATTGGCCCCGTGCACCAGCACGGTCATCCCGGGGCGCACCTTGGCCACGCGGTGGAGCATCTGCCAGGCCGTGATCCCGTTGACCACCACCGTCTCGGCCTCCGCCGCGTCCACCCCCTCGGGGACCTCCACCAGATCGCCCGCGTCGACGAGGGTGTGGCTGGCCCAGCCGCCGATCTTCGTGAGCGCCGCGAACCGGCGGCCCCGCAGGGCCGGATCCACCCCGGGGCCGGTCGAGACCACCGTGCCGACCAGGTCATAGCCGGGCACGAAGGGGAACGGCGGCTGGTCGTAGTACTTCCCGCGGCGCATCTGCTGCTCGGCGAAGGAGACCCCCGACGCCTCGACGGCCACCAGCGCCTGCCCTGGGCCGGGCTCGGGCAGCGGACGGGTGCGGAGCTGGAGCCCCTCCGGCTCCACCTGGCCCGGCAGAACGACTTCGGTGATCATGGCGGATCTCGCTCTCGTGTAAGGGCTTCTCGTTGTTGTGAGAACTTCTAACCAAACAATGAACCTGTTACTCTCGAGGTGTCAAGTCCCGCATCGACGACCCGTACGAGAGGCCCGTCCATGGCGACAGCACGGCGAGAGCGCTACCGCAAACAGACCCGGGAGGAGGCCAAGGCCGTGGCCCTGGCCCAGCTCTCCGAGTCGGGCACGGCCGGCATCTCGGTGAACGCCATCGCGAAGGCGATGGGCATGACCGGCCCCGCGCTCTACCGCTATTTCGCGAGCCGGGACGAGCTGCTGACCGAGCTGATCACGGACACCTACCGCGATCTGGCCGAAACCCTCGCCCGGGCCGTCGCCGACGCCACCCCCGCCGACCGCTTCCGCGCCCTGGCCCTCGCCCTGCGCGACTGGGCGAAGCGGCAGCCCGACCGCTATCTGCTCATCTACGGCACTCCGGTGCCCGGTTACCAGGCGCCGCCGGAGACCACCGAGATCGCGGCCGGGCTCATGCGGACCATCGTCGACGCCTGCGCCACCGTCGGCGGGGACGGTGTCGGCGCCGGTGACGGTGGCGCCGGGGGAAGTGGCGCCGCCATGAGCGGTGGGCAGCCCCTCACCGAGCTCGAGGCCGCGCTGGCGCGCCATCTGGAGGGCGCGGGCCCCTGGGTGGCCGGGGAGGAGCCCGGCGGCGAGCTGAAGGGCCGTGCGCTGCGCACCTGGACCCGGCTCCACGGCGTGATCAGCCTTGATGTGCAAGGGCAGTTCACGGGCATGGGCTTCGATCCCTCGGTCCTCTTCGAGGCCGAGATCGACGCCCTCGTGCGGGGTGGCTGAGGTGCCCAGGTCCGAGCTGCCCGCCCCGCGGGCCGGGCGCACACTGGAAGGACAGCGGAGCGCACGGGTGACCGGAGGCCGCGATGGAGCACGGTGAGTTCGATGTGGTCGTGGAGATCCCGGAGGGGTCCCGCAACAAGTACGAGATGGACCATGACACCGGCCGGATCCGGCTGGACCGGATGCTCTTCACCTCGACGAAGTACCCGGCCGACTACGGCTTCGTCGACCTCACCCTCGGCCGGGACGGCGATCCGCTGGACGCCCTCGTCACCGTCGCCGAGCCGACCTTCCCCGGCTGTGTCATCCTCTGCCGCGCCATCGGCATGTACTGCATGCGCGACGAGCAGGGCCCGGACGAGAAGATCCTCTGCGTCCCGGCCCATGACCCGCGCTATGTCGGCGTCCAGGACATCGAGGACGTCCCCGAATTCGACCGGCGGGAGATCACCCACTTCTTCGAGGTCTACAAGGACCTCGAGCCCGGCAAGTCCGTCGAAGGCTCCCATTGGGAGGGCCGTGACCGGGCTTACGCCGAAATAGCCGCCTCCCGCGTCCGCGCCGCCGAAACCGGCTGGTTCCCGAGCCCCTGATCAGGAATGGGGCCAAGGGTGCTCCCCACGCGGCGCCAGCGCTCAGGGCTCTCCTCGTGGGCGCCCGCGCTCAGAGCGTCTCCCCGCGTGGCACCGGCACCCCCCGGTCGTTCTGCAGCTCCCACAACTCCCGGAACAGCCCGCGGCGCCCCGTCAGCTCCGCGAACGTGCCCTGCTGGATCACCCGCCCCCGCTCCAGCACGACGATCCGGTCCGCCACGGCCACGTTCGCCAGCCGGTGCGTGACCAGGACGACGGCGCGGTCCTCCGCCATCCGCCGCAGCCCCGCGAAGATCCGGTGCTCGGCACGGGCGTCCAGCGCGCTGGTGGGCTCGTCCATCACCAGCAGCCCGGCGGGCCGGTGGAACGCGCGGGCCAGCGCGATGCGCTGCCACTGCCCGCCGGACAGCTCCACCCCGCCCCACCACTGCCGGGCGAGCAGGGTGTCCAGCCCGCTGCGCAGCCCGTCCACCACCTCATGCGCCCCGGAGTGGACCGCCGCCTCCCGGACCGTCTCGTCCCCGCCGTGCGGCTGGCCCAGGGTGATGTTGTCGCGGGCGGACAGCGGCCAGTGCGCGTAGTCCTGCGGCACGACCGCCGTATGCCGCCACATCGCCTGCGGATCCAGCTCCGCCACGTCCACGCCGTCCCAGGTCACCGTGCCCTTGGTGGGCAGATAGAGCCCGGTCAGCAGCTTGCTCAGGGTGGTCTTGCCCGAGCCGTTCTCCCCGACCAGCGCGAGCACCTCGCCCCGCCGCACCTCGAGCGTGACATCGTCCAGGGCCGGGGCGTCGGACTCCGGATAGGTGTACGTCAGCCCCTCGGTTTTGATCACGCGCGGCGCGGCCGGGACCCGGGTGCCGCGCCGCATCCGGTGCCCGCCCGCCTCCTCGATGAACTCCGCCCAGTCGTCCAGATACAGCCCCGTACGGAACAGCCGGGTCCCGTAACCGACCATCCCCTGCAGCGAGGCACCCACCGTCCGCAGCGCGAACACCGCCGTCCCCGCCGACGCCACCGACATCTGCCCCGCGCCCAGCAGCAGCGCCAGCGACACCCAGACCAGCCCGGACGCCAGCCCTCCCGCCAGCGCGCCCAGCACCGCGTACCGCGCGCCCCGGTGGACCGCCGTGTCGGTGGCCGCGTCCACCCGCGCCCCGATGGCCCGGTACCGCTTCAGCAGAAACTCCGCCATGGTGCCGGAACGGAGCTGATCGGCGATGTCCTTGTCCACCATGTACCAGCGCAGCAGCCCGAGCGTGCGCCGGTCGGCGCTCATCGCACGACTGGTCTCGTAGTGCACCCGGGCCGCCTTCATCCCCGCGATCCCCTGCGGCAGCGCGGTCAGCAGCAACAGCGGCAGCAGCGCCGGATGCAGCACGGTGACCACGCCTGCCGCCGCGATCAGCGACGAGAGACACGCCATGAGCTGCTGCGACTCGGTGATCAGACCCTGTGCCACCTCGGCGCCCCGGTCCGCCGCGTCCCACTTGTCGTTGAACCCGGGGTTGTCGTACGCCGCCAGCTCGGCGTTGATCGCCGCGTCCAGCATCTGCGTCTCGGCCTCCCGGGAGATCCGCGGGGACAGCCGGCTGGAGATGTTGTTGACCGCGATCCCCAGCAACGCCCGCAGCCCGGCCGCCCCCGCCAGCACCGCGATCGAGGGCAGCGCGTCCCGGAGCCGGTCGGTGATGTGGCCGGAGGAGATGAGCGCCGTGATCGTGCCCGTGGTGGCCAGCAGCCCGAACGCCTCGAAGAAGCCCGACAGCGCCTGGCACACCAGCAGCGCCACCACGGCCGTCCGGTCCACTTTCCAGGCCAACGCCATGGAGCGGCGGACCAGTTGGGGCAGCCTGCGGGCCATGGCCCGGGTGGTGATGGGGTTCTTCTCCAGGGCGGTCAGCGCGGGCGGCCGGAACCGTAACTCCTCATTGGGCCGCTCGGCCGGTTGTTCCGGCGGTTGCTTCGACGGCTGTTCCGGTGGTTGTTCCGCCTGCTCCGTGGCTCGGGACGTCACAAATCCCCCCTGAGGGTGTGTTTTCCGTTCGGTATGCCTCAGATTGCCGCAGACCGAGACTCGGGCGCCCGTGGTTTACGGCGAGGTCCACCGATCGTGGAGCGGCCCCCTGACCTCAGGCGGCCCGCTCACCTCAGGCGGCCTCAGCCGACCTCAGCCGACCTCGGACGACCGGAAAAACGGTTGGAGCCGCGCCCGTCCGTGTGCTTCGATGCGCCCCATGGTGTCCATCGACCGGCTGCTCGCCTTCGCGGCCATGTCTCTTCTGCTGATCGTGATCCCCGGCCCCAGCGTGCTCTTCGTGGTCGGCCGGGCACTGTCCCAGGGTCGACGCGCGGCGCTGACCACGGTCATCGGCAATATGCTCGGCGCGTATGTGCTGGTCATAGCCGTGGCGCTGGGCGTCGGATCCGTGGTGGAGCGCTCTGCCGTCGTCTTCACCACGCTGAAGCTGGTGGGCGCCGCCTATCTGGTCCATCTGGGCATCAAAGCGGTACGGCAGCGCCGCTCGCTGCAGGCCGCCTTCACCGGCGACGGTCCCGCCCACGGGGGCCTGCGCACGCTATGGGAGGGGTTCGCGGTCGGTGTGGCCAACCCCAAGACGATGGTGTTCTTCGCCGCCGTACTGCCCCAGTTCGCCGACCGCGACCAGGGGCATGTCCCCCTTCAGATGCTGCTCCTCGGCCTGATCTTCAACGCCATCGCGCTGGTCTCCGACAGCGTCTGGGGCCTGGCCGCGGCCACCGCCCGCACCTGGTTCGCCCGCTCCCCACGACGCCTCGCCCTGGTCGGCGGCGTCGGCGGGCTCTCCATGATCGGCCTCGGCGTCACCGTCGCCGCGACCGGCCGCACGGACTAGCCGCGCACGGACTTCCCCGTCGCCCGGCGGCGGATCGACCGGATACGCACCCTCCGCACCGACGGCCAGCAGACGAGACGGCTGGTCACACCTTGCCGCCGAAGAAAACCTGCACCTCTCGGATGAGTCCGTCCCGGACAGTGATCGCCTCGACGTTGTGGTGCTTCTCGCCCGTCGTGAGCTCGTACTGGTAATAGGCGAAGACGAGTTCGTCGTCCGCGGGGGTGATGTGCAGCAACCGCTGCTCCTTCAGCCGGCCGGCGGTCGGGAAACAGCGCTCGAAGAACGCTGCCTTGTCGATGTGATCGTCCTGCGGACTGGTGAAGGTGAAGTCATCGGCGTAGAGGGGGAAGGCCGCGTCGCCGTCCTGCGCCATGTAGTACTGAAACGCCGCTTCGACGACGCCTGCCGGACTGTTGGCCATTTCGGGCTCCCTGGGGCGGACGGCCGACTCTGTCCCGCCACCGTACCGCCCCGTTTCGCGGGCTCCGGCGCCCCGCGTGCGCGGGGAGTCGGGGAGTCGGGGCGCGCGCCGTGCGCGGGGTGGGTGGTGCGCCGGGGGAGGGGGCGGGCGCTGGGCTGTATGGGGTAATTCGGGGTGTATCCCTGGCGGTGGCGGCGAGTCGCGCGCCTACTGGTGCTACATACCGGTGGGTTCCCCATCTGCCGGGGGACGGCGACGCGGGGATCTCCCCGCGTGAATCGCCGTAAGTGCGCACCCCCCAGCCTCCCGATGCACCGCCGCGCCGTGTTCCCGCATGCGTGGCGAGCAACGGCCCACCACTCCACACCATTTGGAGGGCCACCATGGCTACGCCCACGATCACCCTGGTCACGGTCTCACCCCAACCCGCGTCGTCCGGCCAGTCGGTCACGCTCACCGCCACTGTCATCCCGCTCGGCGTGGGAACTCCCACCGGCGACGTCACCTTCGTCGTCACCGGTGGCCCCACCGTGACCGGGACGCTGTCGGGCGGGACCACCTCGGTCACCGTCCCCAGCCTGAGCGTCGGCGCCCACGCCGTCCTCGCCAACTACAACGGTGACGCCGACTTCTCCCCGTCCACCGGCGCCAACGTCATCCTCGTCGTCCAGTCGGCGACCACCACCTCGGTGTCCTCGGCGCCGGACCCGTCGACAGAGGGCGCCACGGTGACGTTCACCGCCACCGTCACCCCGGTCGCGCCCGGCACGGGTGTCCCGACCGGGACGGTCACCTTCATCATCGGCGCTCCCGGCGGCGGGGCGTTCGTCCAGCCGCTGTCGGGGGGCGTCGCGACGCTGTCCGTCAACGCCCTGGGTGTCGGCACCCACCCCGTGGTCGCCCTCTACACCGGCGACACCGGCTTCCTGCCGTCCTCCGGCACCGACACCCAGACGGTCAACGCCGCCGCGTGACACCTGCGCACAAACGCCGGGCCCCCGCCCCCGCCCATCGGGGCGGTGGCGGGGGCCCGGCCGGAGCCGGTACGGATCACACGTCGAAGTACAGCTCGAACTCGTGCGGGTGCGGGCGCAGCTGCAGCGGCGCGATCTCGTTGGTGCGCTTGTAGTCGATCCAGGTCTCGATCAGGTCGGAGGTGAAGACACCGCCCTGGAGGAGGAACTCGTGGTCGGACTCGAGCGCGTCGAGGACGGCCGGGAGGGAGGTCGGGACCTGGGGGACGCCCGCGTGCTCCTCGGGGGCCAGCTCGTAGAGGTCCTTGTCGATCGGCTCGGCCGGCTCGATCTTGTTCTTGACGCCGTCCAGGCCCGCGAGCAGGAGCGCGGAGAAGGCCAGGTACGGGTTGCCGGAGGAGTCCGGGGCGCGGAATTCGACGCGCTTGGCCTTCGGGTTGGAACCGGTGATCGGGATACGCATCGCGGCGGAGCGGTTACGCTGCGAGTACACCAGGTTGACCGGCGCCTCGAAGCCCGGGACCAGGCGGTGGTAGGAGTTCACCGTCGGGTTGGTGAAGGCCAGCAGCGACGGGGCGTGCCGGAGGATGCCGCCGATGTAGTAGCGGGCGGTGTCCGACAGGCCCGCGTAGCCCTGCTCGTCGTAGAAGAGCGGGGAGCCGCCCTGCCACAGCGACTGGTGGACGTGCATGCCCGAGCCGTTGTCACCGAAGATCGGCTTCGGCATGAAGGTCGCGGTCTTGCCGTTCCGCCACGCCACGTTCTTGACGATGTACTTGAACAGCATCAGGTCGTCGGCCGCGGCCAGCAGCGTGTTGAACTTGTAGTTGATCTCGGCCTGGCCGGCGGTGCCCACCTCGTGGTGCTGGCGCTCGACCTGGAGCCCGGCCTTGTCCAGCTCGAGGCTGATCTCGGCGCGCAGGTCGGCGAAGTGGTCGACCGGCGGGGTCGGGAAGTAGCCGCCCTTGTAGCGGACCTTGTAGCCACGGTTGTCCTGAAGCGCGCCGGTGTTCCAGGCGCCCGCCTCGGAGTCGATGTGGTAGAAGGACTCGTTCGCCTTGGTCTCGAAGCGCACGCTGTCGAAGACGTAGAACTCCGCCTCCGGGCCGAAGTACGCGGTGTCCGCGATGCCGGTGGAGGCGAGGTACGCCTCGGCCTTCTTGGCGATGTTCCGCGGGTCACGGCTGTACTGCTCACCCGTGATCGGGTCGTGGATGAAGAAGTTGATGTTGAGGGTCTTGTCCCGGCGGAACGGGTCGACACGCGCCGTGGAGAGGTCCGCGCGCAGGGCCATGTCCGACTCGTGGATGGCCTGGAAGCCGCGGATCGACGAGCCGTCGAAGGCCAGCTCCTCGTTCGGGTCGAACGCCTCCGCCGGTACGGTGAAGTGCTGCATGACGCCGGGAAGGTCGCAGAAGCGGACGTCGACGAACTTGACGTCCTCGTCCGAGATGTACTTCCGAGCGTCGTCGGCGTTCTGGAACATCCAACTCCTCCTAGCCCGGCCGCGGTGGGACGGGGATTTGTCCGGTCGCGCGGTCCATGTGCGGTGGCGCGCTGTCGCCGACCATAGGCAGACGGGATTTCCCGGGCATGACCCATTTGTTTCACCCAGGTTAACCGGCCGGAGGGGGGTTACGGGGACCTCGTGGCCTCGGAAAAGGCACCGGACGGCCTGCCCGGGGCCGACGGGCGGGGGCCAGGCCCGGGGAACGTATGCGGTCGCAGTAACGTAGACGGGTGGACAAGAGGCAAGCAATCGGATCGTGGCTTTCCGGGCCCCGCGCGGCCGCCGAGGACATGGGCGTCGACTTCGGCTACCGGGGCCAGGGGCTCGGGCTCCCCGAGAGCGGACCGGGCGCCATAGCGCCGTTGGGCCGCCGTTTCGGGGCACTCTTCATCGACTGGGCCCTGTGCCTGCTCGTCTCCTACGCCCTGCTGTCCGGCCGCGACGCCCAGGCCGCCGGGAACTGGGCGCTGCTGGTCTTCCTGGTGCTGAGCCTGGTCACGGTGGGCACCGTCGGCGCCACCCCCGGCAAGCTGCTGCTGAAGCTGCGGGTCATCGGCGAGGGCGGGGTGCGGCTGAGCCTGCCGAAGGCCGTGCTGCGCAGTGTGCTGGTGGTGCTGGTCATCCCGGCGGTGGTCTGGGACCGCGACACCCGCGGGCTGCACGACCGGCTCTCCCGCGCGGTGCAGATCAGGGTCTGAGCCCCGGGTTCACACCCGTACGGATTGCGTACAACGGCGTTACGTACGAGACGGCGGCCCGGATGTCCGGGCCGCCGTCTCGTATCCGTTTCGGTGCGGGGAGCGCTCAGCGCCCCTTCGGCATCCGCATCCCCTTGGGCATCGGCCCCTTCGGGATCGGCATGTTGCTCATCAGGTCGCCCAGCGCGCGCAGGCGGTCGTTGACCACCGTGACCTGTGCGCCCGGCAGCACCCGCGGAAGCTTCAGCAGCGTGGTGCGGAGCTTCTTGATCTCGACCTGGCCCTCGCCGGAGCCCACGATCACATCGTGGACCGGAACCTCCGCGACGATGCGCGCCATCTTCTTCTTCTCGGCGGCCAGCATGCTCTTGAGCCGGTTCGGGTTGCCCTCGGCGACCAGCACGACGCCCGCCTTGCCCACCGCGCGGTGGATGACGTCCTGGTTCCGGTTCATGGCCACCGCGGGGGTCACCGACCAGCCGCGGCCCACGTTCTCCAGTACTGCGGCTGCCGCGCCCGGCTGGCCCTCCATCTGCCCGAAGGCGGCCCGCTCGGCACGGCGGCCGAAAATGATCGCCATCGCGAGGAACGCCAGGACGAAGCCCAGGATGCCAGCGAAGATCGGGTGGCCGATCAGGAAGCCGATCGCGAGAAGGACACCGAAGGTGACAATCCCCACGCCGGCGACGACAAGAGTGACCTTCGGGTCGACCCGTTTGGTCATCTTGTAGGTCAGGGCGATCTGCTTCAGCCGCCCGGGGTTCTCGGATGTTTCCTTCCTCGCCATACAGCGAAGTTTACGTGGCCTGGGAGGTGCTGGTGGACACGGCCTCCAGCACGTGTTCGGCCTCGTCCCGGTCCTTGGCCCGACGGCGGTCCTCGAGCACGGCCGTCCAGGCGTTGCGGCGGGCGGTGCGCTGCCCGCCCCGCAGCAGCAGACCCTCCAGGACGAGGAGCGCGTCGGTGACGGACGGGCGTACGGGCGCAGCCGGCATGGGTACCCCTCGGAAGCGGCGGATGATCGCTACGCACAACGTATAAGCAGTGCGTGGCTCAATCGTTACCCATTGGTGTTACCAGTGCGTGACTGGCCGGTCAAACACCGATGAAGCCCTGCTGCGGCCCGTATTTCACCCTTGACCTGCGGCGTTCTCAAAGCCTTCGGATATGTGTGTGCCCGCAATCACACAGCGTGTTGCTCACACGGGGCGATCGGCGCACGGTCCGTGACGGAGTGTGACTCAGACCGCCGGGGAGGCCGCGGCGACATTGCGCTGCTCGATGGCCTGCTGGTACAGCCGGCCGGCCCGGTACGAGGAGCGGACCAGCGGGCCGGACATGACGCCCGCGTAGCCGATCTCCTCGGCCTCCTCCTTGAGCTCCACGAACTCCTGGGGCTTGACCCAGCGCTCCACCGGATGGTGCCGGGCGGACGGCCGCAGGTACTGGGTGATGGTGATCAGCTCACAGCCCGCGTCGTAGAGATCCTGCAGCGCCTGGCTGATCTCCTCGCGCTCCTCGCCCATGCCCAGGATCAGGTTGGACTTGGTGACCAGACCCGCCTCGCGCGCCTTGGTGATCACCTCGAGCGAGCGCTCGTAGCGGAAGCCCGGACGGATGCGCTTGAAGATCCGCGGCACCGTCTCGACGTTGTGCGCGAGCACCTCGGGGCGGGACGAGAAGACCTCGGCGAGCTGCTCGGGGACCGCGTTGAAGTCCGGGATCAGCAACTCCACGCCGGTGTCGGGCATCAGGGAGTGGATCTGGCGGACGGTCTCCGCGTAGAGCCACGCGCCGCCGTCCTCCAGGTCGTCACGGGCCACACCGGTGATGGTCGCGTACTTCAGCTCCATCGTGCGTACGGATTCGGCCACCCGGCGCGGCTCGTCGCGGTCCAGCTCCTGCGGCTTGCCGGTGTCGATCTGGCAGAAGTCGCAGCGCCGGGTGCACTGGTCGCCGCCGATGAGGAACGTCGCCTCGCGGTCCTCCCAGCACTCATAGATGTTCGGACAGCCCGCCTCCTGGCACACGGTGTGCAGGCCCTCGCGCTTCACCAGGCCGTGCAGTTCGGTGTACTCGGGGCCCATTTTCGCCCGGGTCTTGATCCACTCGGGCTTGCGCTCGATGGGGGTCTGGCTGTTCCGGACCTCCAGGCGCAGCATCTTGCGTCCGTCGGGTGCGACTGCGGACACGTCCGGCACTCCTCTTTGCTTGGCTCTGCTTGGCGGCTCGGCGTGGCGAGTTTGCCGGCGGGCTTTCGAATCGTCGGCGGTCACCAGGGTACGCCCGTGGTTCGTACGCATTTACGTCCAGGGCAACCGATAGGGGCGAGGGCGCATTCCCGGACGGGCCGGACCCGGAAGGGCCGCGATGCCGGAGCGCCGGACCGGGAAGGGGCGCCTTTCCGGAGCGCCGGACCCGGAAAGGCCGGGCCGGTGGGCCCCGGGCCCCGACGGGTGGGCCCCGGCGGGTGGGCCCGGCCCGGGAGGGTCAGACCGCCCGCGGCAGCGGGACGGAGGACTCCAGGACGTCCCGCAGATGCCGCTCGACGACCGGCAGCACCTCGGAGATCGGCACATCCCGGCCCAGCTCCTCCGAGAGCGAGGTCACACCCGCGTCCCGGATACCGCACGGCACGATCCGGTCGAACCAGGTGTTGTCCGGATTGCAGTTGAGCGAGAAGCCGTGCATCGTCACGCCCTTGGCGATCCGCACCCCGATGGCGGCCAGCTTGCGGTCCTCACGGCGCTGCCCGGCGTTGGACGGGGCGTACTCCGGCCCGTTCAGCCGCGCGTCGAACTCCTCGTCCTCCAGCCGCGGGTCGAAGTCCAGCTTCAGCCCGCCGAGCGCGGGGCGCTGGTCCACCGGGTCGCCCAGCACCCACACCCCGCTGCGGCCCTCCACCCGGGTCGTCTCCACGCCGAACTCCGCGCAGGTGCGCAGCAGCGCCTCCTCCAGGCGGCGGACATGCGCGATGACGTCCACCGGGCGCGGCAGCTTGAGGATCGGATAGCCGACGAGCTGGCCCGGGCCATGCCAGGTGATCTTGCCGCCCCGGTCCACGTCCACCACCGGGGTGCCGTCCAGGGGGCGCTCGCTGTCGGCCGTGCGCCGGCCCGCCGTGTAGACCGGGGGATGCTCCAGCATGAGGCAGGTGTCGGGGATCTCGTCCGCGAAGCGGGCGGCGTGCACCCGGCGCTGCTCCTGCCACGCCTCCTCGTAGTCCACGGCGTCCGCGCCGAAGCCCAGGTGGACGTAGCGCAGTGCCGGTGAGCCGGGGACCGACCCCGGCGAAGCAGTGGTCACGGCGGTCACGGCAAGCTCCTTTTCGGCCCACGTGCGATTGGGGGCGGAGCCTCGCGGCGGCGCCCCCGCCACTGTACGACCGTGTCCCCTTACGTCCTCACCCGGCCCGTTCTCACACGATCGGATGAATGCCGCCCGACGGCCGCGATCAGCCCTCTAGCGGCAGTTACATTCGCGCCGTTCCACAGAGCGATCAGGGAGACCGGCAAGCTGATGACGGAACGACCCCCGCAGCGCATTCCCAATCGTCAGCTCGCCGCGCTCATCGCCGAGGCTGGCTTCTCCAACGCTGGGCTCGCCCGGCGGGTGGACCAGCTCGGGCTGGAGCACGGTCTGGACTTGCGGTACGACAAGACATCGGTGACGCGGTGGCTGCGCGGACAGCAGCCACGCGGCACCACCCCGGCGCTGATCGCCGAGGTGTTCACCCGGCGGTTAGGGCGACGGCTGACCGCCCAGGACCTGGGCCTGGACGCCTGTGCGCCCGTCTACGCGGGGCTGGAGTTCGCCGCCACCCCGCAAGAGGCGGTGGACATCGTCAGCGGGCTGTGGCGGAAGGACTCCGGAAGCCATGCGGAGCTGCGGAAGATCGCCTTCACTCCGGCGGGGCTGGTCGTCCCGAGCCGTGACTGGCTGATCGGGCGGCCCGACGACCGGGTGGCGCGCGGTGAGCCACCGGCGGGCGGCGTCCCGGCGGGGGCGGCCGTGGGAGCCGGGACGGGGCCCGGGGCCGGGGTCGGTACCGGGGCCGGGGCCGCGGCCGGGCGGCTGCCCGCGCAGGGCGGCCGGGCGGGGGGCCCGGCCGGGGTGGCACCGGGGCGTACGGCCATTCAGGGCGCGCATGGCCCGCAGGGCGCGAACGGCCCTCAGGGCGCGCAGGGCGCCCACGCCGCCCACGGCGCTCACGGCGCCCAGGGGCGGGCGCCGCTGCCCCGTCAGCGCCGGCACGACCGCGACCGGCGCGCACCGGGCTACCGGGTGACCTCCGGCGATATCGCGGCCCTGCGCTCGGTCGGTGAGCTGTTCGCGGCGCTGGACCAGACGTACGGCGGCGGCCACGCCCGCCAGGCCCTGGTGCGCTATCTCGAGCACGAGGGCGAGCCGATGCTGCGCGGCTCGTACAACGAGGCGACCGGGCGGCGGCTGTTCGGCGCGGTCGCCGATCTGACCCGGCTGGCCGGATGGACCTCGTTCGACATCGCCGCCCACGGTCTGGCGCAGCGCTACTTCGTCCAGGCGCTACGGCTGGCGCAGGCGGCCGGGGACCGCACGTACGGCAGCTATGTGCTGGTGACGATGAGCCGCCAGGCCGTCTATCTCGGCCATGGGCGGGAGGCCGTGCAGCTGGCCCGGGTGGCCCAGCAGGGGGTCGGCGGCGGCGCCCCGCCCGTGCTGCAGTCGCTGCTGCACGCGATCGAGGCGCGCGGCCATGGCGTCCTGGGCGAGGTGCGCGCGTGCACCGCCTCGCTCGCCCGCGCCGAGCGGGCGCTGGAGACGGCCCGGCCGGGGGACGAGGTGCCGTACTGGGCACGGCTCTTCGACGAGGCGCAGCTGGCCGACGAGTTCGGCCACTGCCACCGCGATCTGCAGCAGTACCGGGCCGCCGCCCAGCACGCGGAGCGCTCCCTGCAGCTCCACGGCGCCGGTTTCGCGCGCAGTCGGCTGTTCTGCCGGGTGGTGCTGGCGAGCGCGCGGCTGGGCCTCGGCGAGCTGGAACAGGCATGCCAGCTGGCGGCGGAGGCCGCCCAGCAGGCTTCGGAAATGCGGTCGGTGCGGGCGGTGGAGTACGTACGGGACTTCGAGCGCCGCCTGGAGCCCTACCGGGACGCGGCCCCGGCCCGGGGCTACCGAGAGCGGGTGGCGGCGCTGGGGTAGGGGCGGGGGTGGGAGGGGTGCGGGGGCGCGGGGGCGGGATGGCGCTGACTCAGGTGGCGGGGCGGGGGCGCAGGGCGGGAGGGTGGCTGATCAGGCGGCGGGGCGCGGGGCTGCGGCGCGGGGCGGTCGCCGCTCGGGTGGCGGGGTGCGGGGCCGCAGGGCGGGGCGTCGCTGCACAGGTGGCGAGGCGCGCGTCCAGGCGCGCGGATGGTGCCCGGGCGAGGTGTGATCAGGCGTTCAGACGCTGCCTGGGCGGGGTGTGTTCAGTGTCCAAGAGGTTGCCTGGGCCGGGTGTGGTCAGGAGTCCAGGACGTTGCCTGAGCCGGACGGGTCAGGTGTCCAGGAGGGGTGCTCGGGGTGGATGGGGTCACGTCCGCGACGGGTGTGTGCCCAGGGCCGGGCGTGGTCAGGGCCGGGTGCGGTCGTGGTCAGGGCACCGGGCGGGTCAGGCGTCCACGACGAGGCCGAAGGTGCGCTCCAGGCCGGTGCGGCCCGCGTCGGTCAGGTGGATCACGCGGCGGCGGCTGCCACGGCGGATCCAGTCCAGCGCGAACAGTCGGTCCGTCAGGGCGGCCCCCAGCGCCCCGGCCAGATGGTGGCGCTGCTCGGTCCAGTCCACGCAGTAGCGGATGAGCGGGCGGCGCGCGGGGAGCCCGTCCGCGTCCACGCCGAACGCCGCCAGCTCCGCGCGCCCCGGGTCCGTCAGCCGGTACGTGGTGTCGTTGCCCGGGGCGGAGAGCCGGTCGCTCTCCGTCGCCTCGGGATGGAAGCGTCCGTCGCCGCCCTCCAGGACCTCGCGTTCCAGCAGCGCTGCCATCAGAGCTACTCCGAGGGCGCCCGCGACATGGTCGTAGCAGGTACGCGCCCGGCGCAGGGCGTGTGCGTGGGTGCTCTGGCGCAGCGAGGTGACCGGCAGCGGCGGGGCGATCCGGGCCAGCGCCTCGAGGGCCTCGCCGACGGCGGGGCCGGTCAGTCGGTAGTAGCGGTGCCGCCCGTGCGGCTCGACCCGCACCACCCCGGCCTCCAGCAACTTGGCCAGATGCCCGCTCACCGTGGAGGCGCTGACCCCGGCCTCGGTGGCCAGCACGCTCGCGGGCAGGGCGCGGCCCTCCAACAGCGCCTGCAGGACGCGGGCGCGAGACGGATCGGCAATCGCGGCGGCCGCGCGGGCGATGTCGGCGTCACGGGCGTCCGTGGTGGTGGCCATGGGTCCAGCGTAGGTCGGGGTCGCTTCGGCAGCGGACGAAGTGTGGACGGACGCCCGTGCGCACCTCGGCGATACGGCCCGTAGCACAGCCTTGTGCTGCGCGCTTCGGGCCCGGCCGGGCGGGTTGGCGCGACGCAGTCCGCGGGGCCTCCCCCGCGCGCCTCGCTGGCCCCGTTCGCCGCGCGCCTTGGGCCTGCCGCGCCTTCCAGCCTCCGGCCTGAGGCCGCAGGCTCCGGCATGGCCGCCCTTCGGGCCGGGCGGAGCCGAGCGCCGGGGCTGCGCGATGTGGCCCCCGACGCCGCCCGTCCCGCATGCCCTGCGCCGTTCCCCGGTGCTCCAGGCGCGCACCCGCCCTCGGCCCGCGCGCCGTGCGCTGCCTGCTTGGGGCTGGGTGCCTCGCCCTAGGAGCATCCGCCTGTGGCCGCGGGCTCCGGCGTGCCCGTACTTCGGGTGCGATGCGGTCCGAGACCTCCGCCGGTGTCCGGCGGGTGATGCCCCGTTCCCCGCGCGCCCTACGCGCGCCACGTCTTGGCCCGCACGTCTTGGCCCGCACGCCTCGGCCCGCACGCCTCGGCCCGCACGCCTCGGCCCGCGCGCCTGGCGCCGCGTGCTTGGGGCCGGACGCCTCGCCGTACGAGCCTCCGGCCGCAGGCCGTGTGCTGCGGCGTAGGCAGGCGCTTCGGGCGGGACCGGACGTCGTCCGATGAGGTTCATGGCACCCATTTCGCGCGCGCCTGGGCGCGCCATGCTTCGGTCTGGGCCGAAGGGATCAGGGGCGAGGGTGGAGGCATGAGGACGTACCGCTCCCCGCATCGCACCTCGGAATCCTCGGCTCCGCCTGTGGCGGCCGCCGTACGGAGGATGCCGTTGCTCGCCATCTGCCTCGGGTACTTCCTGGTCATCCTGGACGTCACCGTCGTCAATGTGGCCGCGCCCCGTATCGGCGCCGGGCTGGCGGCCGGGCAGGGCGCGCTGCAGGGGGCACCTCCCGGCCGAAGGCTGGGGGAGGATCGTGGACGGGTACACGCTGGTCTTCGCCGGGCTGCTGCTGTTCTGTGGCGGGCTGGGGGACCGGCTGGGCCATCGGCGGGTGTTCCTCGCCGGGCTCGGGCTGTTCACGGTGGCCTCCGCCGGGTGCGCGCTCGCGCCGACCGTCGCCGTTCTGGTCGGCGCGCGGCTGGCGCAGGGGGCCGGGGCGGCGACCATGGTGCCCGCCTCGCTCGCGCTGCTCGGGGCGCTGCACCCCGAACCGGCCGCGCGCGCCAGGGCGTTCGGGGTGTGGGGCGGCATCGCGGGGGTCGCCGCCGCGGCCGGTCCGGTGCTCGGCGGGGTGCTGGTGTGGGGCGTGGGCTGGCGGACCGTGTTCCTCGTCAACGTCCCCCTGGGCGCGCTCGCCGTCTGGCTCACCATCCGTCATGTGCCCGCCACGCGCCCGCGTCCGCGCGGGGAGCGTCCGCCGCTGGACCTCGCCGCCCAGCTCACCGGCGTCATCGCGGTGGCCGCCCTCACCGCCGGGCTGAACGAGGCGGGAGGGCGCGGCTGGACCGATCCGCTGGTGCTCGGTGCCCTGGCGGCCGCGCCGCTCGCGGGGGCGCTGTTCCTGTGGCTGGAACGGCGCGCGGCGGCGCCCGCGCTGCCGCCGCGGCTGCTGACCGGTTTCCGGTTCCCGGCCGCCCTGGCCGTGGGGGTGCTGCTCAACCTCGGCTTCTACGGGCTGCTCTTCCTCACCACCCTTTACTTCCAGCGCCACCGGGGCTGGGACCCGCTCTCCACCGGTCTGGCGCTGCTGCCGATGGGTGCGCTGGTCGCGGTCGCCTCGCCGCTGTCCGGGCGGGTCGCGGCGCGCGTGGGCCCCCATGTCCCGGCCGTGGCTGGGCTGTTGACCGGGGCGGTGGGGTTGCTCGGCTGGGCGGCCGTGGGGCCGCACACGCCGTACGCGCTGCTGGTCGTGCCGCTGTTGCTGGTCGGGTTGGGTACCTCGTTCACCATGCCGTCGGCGACGATCGCGGCGATGGAGGCCGCGCCGCACGAGGTGCGCGGCGCGGCGTCCGGCGCGTTCAACGCGGCGCGGCAACTGGGCAGCGCCATCGGCGTGGCGCTGTTCGGAACGCTCGCCGCGGCATCCGCGAGTTCCGCCTTCTACGCCGGGATGCGGCGGTCCGCCGTGATCGCGGCCGGATGCTTCCTGGGCGGCGCGCTGCTGGCGGCGGTGTCGGGGCCCGCCGCCCGCGCGGTGTCCAACGCCTCTGCCACTGAGGCGCCTTGACGCGTACGCCAGGGACGCGTACGCCAGGGACGCGGCCGTCGAGGCGCGGGCCGTCGAGCGGCACGCGCTCGTCGGCGCCGCACCGGGGGTGAGTGGGCCCCGGCCCCGGATCGTGTGGCAGTCGAGGTGGCGGGCGCCGGGTCCCGGGCCGCGAGCCGAACCGGGGCCTGAGCCCAGTGGGCCTGCCGTGCAACCCAGGGGGCGCGTCGGTCAGGCCGCCGTGGCGCGGGTGCCGGTCTCTACCCTGCCGCGAGCCGTAACGGGAGCCTGGGCCTCAGTGGCTGGGCACCGCGGGATCTCTCACGGGTCGGGCGACTGTGGCCGTGGGTGCCTGTTGTTGCGGGTTGCGGGTTGCGGGTTGCGGGTCGCGTGGCTGGGGCCTGGGTCTGGGCCGTCCTGTGCTGCAGGGTGTCGCGGGCCGGGCCGGGCCGCCGCACCGCGGGTGCCTGTTTTGCCCGGGGCCCTGGCCCCCCTGGGCCCTGGCCCCCTGGGCCCTGGCCCCCCTGGGCCCTGGCCCCCCTGGGCCCTGGCCCCCCTGGGCCCGGGCCCCGGGCCGCGTAACCGGAGCCTGAGCCTCAGCCGCGCCCTGTCCCGACGCGCATGCCGCCGCTCAGGCCGCCGCTCAGGCCGCCGCCACGGGGACGGATCCGGTGCCCGCGTTGCCGGCGTTCGTGTCGGATCCGGCGGCCGGTGGGGCGCCGAAGTCGCTGAGGACCGCTCGGGCCGCCCGGCGGCCGGAGGCCAGGGCGCCTTGCACCGTGCTGGAGTCCCGGTGGTCGCCGCAGACGTACAGCCCCGACAGCAGCCGCACCGGGCGGCGCGGGTCGTGCGGGGCGGGCATGGCCGGGACCGCGTACGGGTCATGGTGCGTGGCCAGCAGCTCCCAGCCCGCGGTCGACGTGCCGTACACCGCCGCCAGTTGGGCCCTGACGGCCCGGTCGAGCTCGGCGGCGGGCAGGGCGGCGGAGGCGCCCAGCACCGTGGAGGTGATCAGCACCCTTCCGGGCGGGGTGCGGGAGGGGTCGACCTCGCTGGCCACCATGGTGTGGGCGACCGGGCCCCGGCCGCCCGCGGCGAGTATCAGCGCGGGCTCGCGCAGCGGCGGCCGGTCGGCGGTGTGGTGCATCACGGTCACCGGGTGGAAGGCCGGTACCCGCAGCCCGGGCAGGAGTTCGGCCGCGTCATGCGCACCGGTGGCCACCAGCACCGCACGGCAGCCGATCTCGCCGTGCTCGGCGGTGGCGACGGCGGTGGTGGAGGCCGATACGGCCCGGACGCCCGTACGGACCGTCCCCGGCGGCAGCGCGGCCGCGAGCAGCTCGGGGACGGTGGACGCGCCGCCCGCCGGAAGGCAGAGGCGGCCGCGTGCGTAGCCGCGCAGCGCGAGGTCGGCGCAGCGGCTGGAGGTGGTGAGGTCCGGGTCGCTCAGCAGCGAGACGAGCAGCGGACGCAGCACCCCCTCGACCGTACGAGCAGGTAGGCCCCGCCCCCCCA
Source organism: Streptomyces sp. AgN23 (assembly GCF_001598115.1). Taxonomy (NCBI): domain Bacteria; kingdom Bacillati; phylum Actinomycetota; class Actinomycetes; order Kitasatosporales; family Streptomycetaceae; genus Streptomyces; species Streptomyces sp. AgN23. The sequence goes on along the minus strand of NZ_CP007153.1, from coordinate 3,381,163 downwards.
GGGTCTCGGAGACCGGCCGGTCGGGGCGGGCGAGCAGGCGGTCCGCGGGCAGGGCGGCGAGCCTGCCGAGCGCGGCACCGAGTCGGGCCTGGTCGAGCCCGCTGCCGAGCGGCGCGCGGGCGGCGTTGGCGAGGGCGCGTGCCGAGGTGAATGCGCCCCTCATGCTCCGGGGGGTGTCCACCCGGTGCGTACGCCCCTCGTTGTGGACCAGCACCCCCTGGGCGAAGGGGCGCAGGGCGAGGGCGCCGAGTCCCGGAGTGCGCCGCAACTCCGGGAAGGAGGTGTTCATCAGGTGACCGGTACGGTCCAGCCGGTAGCCGTCGACGCTGTCGGTCGTCATCCGTCCGCCCACGTGGGGCGCGGCCTCGAGCAGCGTGACCGCCACTCCCGCGTCGGTCAGCCGATGAGCCGCGGCCAGCCCCGCGAGCCCGGCGCCGACGATGACGACATCCGTGCGGTGCGCGCGCTTGAGCACGTGTCCTCCCCGAGGTCGGTGCGTCCGTCACAGGGGCTGCTGCCCCGGCCGGCGGCCCGGATACGTGGGTCCCGCGTGACGGCTCGCGAGACGGTCTTGACGGTACGGACAGAAACGGTCGATGCCAGACGCGCATCGACCGGGCACGGGCGCACACCGGTCGCACACGTCATCGAGTGATGCGCGACCGGGGGAGTGCGAGGGGCGCCAGGGGGGCGCCAACCCTCCTACGGCAGCGCCGCCTTGATGGCCTCGTCCACATGCGGGTGGACGAAGGTGAAGCCGGAGTCCAGGAGGCGGCGGGGGATGGCCCGGACGCTGCCGAGGACGTCGCCGGACATCCCGCCCAGGGCGATCCGCAGCGCGGGCGCGGGGACCGTGAAGAGCGTGGGGCGGCGCAGCACGCGGCCCATGGCCGCCGTGATCTCGCGGTTGGTGACCGGCGTCGGCGCGGTGAGGTTGACCGGGCCGGTGAGCTCGGGCGTGTCGAGGATGTGGCGCAGTGCGGCGACATGGTCCCGCAGCGAGATAAAGCTCCAGTACTGCCGGCCGCTGCCCATCCGCCCGCCGAGCCCCAGCTTGAACAAGGGGAAGAGCTTCCCCCACGCCCCGCCCTCGGCGGAGACCACCAGACCGGTCCGGGCGAAGACCGTGCGGACGCCCGCCTCCTGCGCCGCGGTCGCCGCCTCCTCCCAGTCCTGGCAGAGATCCGGAAGGAAACCGTGGCCGGGGGGCGCACTCTCGTCGACCGCGCGCTCCCCGGTGTCACCGTAGAACCCGACCGCGCTTCCGCTCACCAGCACCCGTGGCGGGGTGTCCAGCGAGGCGATCGCCTCGGCGAGGGCGGCGGTGCCCAGCACCCGGCTGTCCCGGATCTCCTTCTTGTACGCGTCGGTCCAGCGCCGGTCGCCGACGCCCGCGCCCGCGAGATGGACCACGGCCTCACAGCCCATCAGCCCCTTGGTGTCCACCCGCTCCCGCTTCGGGTCCCACTCCACCTCGTCCTGCGCACGCGGCGGACGCCGCACCAGGCGCACCACCTGGTGGCCGTCCTCGTGCAGCGAGCGGACGAGTGCCGTGCCGATGAGCCCTGAGGAGCCGGTGACCGCGATACGCATGGCCCCCATCCTGCCCTCGATCACGGGAGGGATGTCGGACAACAGGCGGGCGTGGCACAGTGACTCGCATGTCCCAGCCTTCCGGCCCACCCCAGCCTTCCGGCTTGCCTCAGGGGTCCGGCTTGCCCCAGCCCTCCGGCCGACCCCAGGCGTCCCAGCGGCCCGAGCTGATCATCCGGCCCGCCGTGATCGACGACGAGACGGCGCTGGCCGAGCTGGACCGCCGCACCTGGTCGGTGCTGCATTCCGTGCAGCCGAAGCCGCAGCCGCCGTACGACCCCTTCTTCACCCAGCACAACCGCGTCGAGCACATCCTCGTGGCCGAACTCGGCGGATGCCCCGTCGGCTATATACGGCTCGTGCCGTCGACCCCGCTGGCCTGCAACGCGCATGTCCGCCAGATCCAGGGGCTCGCGGTGGACGAGCAGGCGCGGGGCAAGGGCGTGGCGCGGGCGCTGCTCGGTGCCGCGCGGGAGGAGGCGCGGCGGCAGGGCGCGACCCGCATCACGCTGCGGGTGCTGGGCCACAACATCCCGGCCCGGCGGCTGTACGCGTCGGAGGGATTCGCGGTGGAAGGCGTGCTGCCGGGGGAGTTCCTGCTGGCGGGGGAGTACGTGGACGATGTGCTGATGGGGCGCTCGCTGGACACCTGAGGCGCTGGGGAGGCGCTCGGGAGGATCAGTCCCTGAAGCGCTCCCACAGCCGGGGATACCGCGCCGCCAGCACCGCCTCGCTCTCGAAGTCGAGGGGCTCCCCGATCGGTTCCCGGGGCGCGGGGGAGATCCCCAGCTCCGGCAGGGGCGCCCCGGTCAGGCGCTCGTACGCCTCGTCCGCCGCGTACCCCAGGTCCTCGCAGTCGCCGTCCACCTGATCATCGAAGTCCTCGAGCAGGTCGGCGAGCGCGTCCGGATCGTGCAGCGCGCCCTCGAAGATCTCCCGGCCCTGGCCGATCAGCCAGAAGCGGAACGCCTCGAAGGCGTCGTCGCCGACCCCGCCGAGCAGCACCCAGGCGGCGCCCCACACATCCCAGCGGTACGCCCGGTTGGAGCGGGCCTCGAAGTGCCGGGCGAAGTCCAGCACCGCGTCGGGGTCGAGTTGTGACAGCTGGTCGACGAGCAGATCGGACTGGTCCTCGGGATCACCGTCCGCGGCCTCCCGAGCGCTGTCGACCAGCCCCCAGAACTCCGTTTCGTCCATCATCACGCGACCTCGTCCATCATCACGGGACCAGGATCGGCCCTCCCGCGCACCCCCGCACGCGGAACGCGCCGGATGCGACCGCTTCTCATACCCGACAGCAGGTGTCGGGTTTCCCTGCGAAGGTCGACCTGGGTCGAACCGGATCAACCCGGGGTTGACCCAGGTCACCCACAGGGCATCAGCACCGAGAGGACGTATGGACGTGAGCACACAGGGCGCACTGGCGGGCAGGGTCGCGCTTGTCGCGGGGGCGACGCGCGGCGCGGGCCGGGCGATGGCCGTCGAACTGGGGGCGGCCGGGGCCACCGTCTACGCGACGGGCCGCACCACACGGGAGAGCGTCAGCGAGGTGGGGCGGGCCACGGAGACCATCGAGGAGACGGCGGAGCTGATCACGGCCGCGGGCGGCACGGGCATCGCGGTGCCGACCGACCATCTGGAGCCCGAGCAGGTCCGGGCGCTGGTGGAGCGGATCGACCGGGAGCAGGGCCGGCTGGACGTCCTGGTCAACGACGTATGGGGTGGTGAGGCGCTGATCGAGTTCGGCAAGAAGAGCTGGGAGACGAATCTCGCGGGCGGGCTGCGGATGCTCCGGCTCGGCGTCGAGACCCACCTCATCACCAGCTACTACGCACTGCCGCTGCTGATCCGGCACCCGGGCGGGCTGGTGGTCGAGGTGACCGACGGCAACGAGGAGTACAACAAGACCTACCGCGAGAACCTCTTCTACGACCTCGCCAAGAACGCCCCGATCCGGATGGCCTTCGGGCTCGCGGAGGAGCTGAAGGAGTTCGACGGCACGGCGGTGAGCGTCTCGCCGGGCTTTCTCCGCTCCGAGCAGATGCTGGACCACTTCGGGGTGACGGAGGAGAACTGGCGCGACGCGGTGGAGAAGGAGCCGCACTTCGCCATCGCCGAGTCGCCGCACTTCGTCGGACGGGCGGTCGCCGCGCTCGCCGCCGACCCGGACCGGGCGCGCTGGAACGGGAAGTCCGCCTTCAGCGGGGAGCTGGCCAAGGTCTACGGCTTCACCGATCGGGACGGCTCCCGGCCGGATGCCCTCGGCTACTTCCGGGACGTCGTCTTCGGAGGCAAGGAGGGCACGGCCGCCGACTACCGATAGAGCGCGGAGCCTTGCCGGGGCCGGGGCCGGGGTCGGGCCCGGCGCTCACCGGTACAACTCCGCAGTGCGGCGCGCCGCCTCGGCGAAGAGCGCCCGCAGCTCCGGCGGCCCCAGCACCTCCGCCTCCGGGCCGAGCCCGAGCAGCTGGGTGAGGGCGACCTCGTACGACTCGACGGGCAGAGTGACGGTGAGCCGCCCCTGCCCGTCGGGCTCCCCGGCCTCGCGTACGGCCTCCTCGGCCGCCGTCCGGTCCGTGACATGCGGCAGCGCCCGGGCACCGGCCGGGGTCAGCCGCACGACGGCCTTCTCCCGCAGGATCGAGCGGGCGAACTGATCGGCTCGCTCTCCCCAGAAGCCGGGCAGGTCGAAGTCCTCGTCCCGGGTGAAGTGGGCGCCGTCCGCTTCGACGGCCGTGAAGCGATCCACCCGGTACACCCGGAAGCCGCCCTCCACGCGTGCCGCGAGATACCAGACGCCCGCCTTGAGCACGAGCCCGTACGGTTCGAGCTCCCGGCGGACCTCCGCGTCCCGGCGCCGGTAGCGCACGGTGATCCGCAGATCGTCCCAGACCGCGTCGGCGATCCTCGGCAGCAGCTCCGGCGCCTCCGGCTCCCGCCACCAGCCCGGGGCGTCGAGATGGAACCGCTGGGCCACCGTGTGCGAGGCGTCCCGCAGCTCCGGGAGCAGCGCGGCGGACACCTTCAGCCGGGCGGCGGAGGCGGCGTCCGCGAGCCCCATCTCGCGCAGCGCTGAGGGGACGCCGGACAGGAACAGCGCCTCGGCCTCGGTCCGCCCGAGGCCGGTCAGCCGGGTGCGGTAGCCGCCGATGAGCCGGTAGCCCCCGGCCCGGCCCCGGTCCGCGTAGACCGGGATCCCCGCCTCGGAGAGCGCGGCGGCGTCCCGGGTCACGGTGCGCTCCGAGACCTCCAGCTCCCGCGCCAGCTCGGCCCCCGTGATCGAGGGCCGAGCCTGGAGCAGAAGCACCATCTTGATGAGCCGGGCAGCACGCACGACCTCATGATGCCGTGCGCTGCGGGCGGGCGTGGAATCACGGCGCGTGACCCGGCCCCCGGCCCCCGCCGGGGCCGCGCCCCGGGACCCCGCTCCTCACCCGCCGGAGGGGCTGGACCCGGCGCCGTCAGATGCCGTACCGCTCCGCGGCCTCCTTGGGCGCGGTGTCCCGTACGACGCCCTTCCGGGCCAGCCGGGACAGCGCGGCCACCACGATGGCCGGGGCGTCCACGCCGAAGTGGCGGCGGGCGGCCTCGCGGGTGTCGGAGAGGCCGAAGCCGTCCGTGCCCAGCGAGTACCAGTCCTGCTCGACCCACTGGCTGATCTGGTCGGGGACCGCACGCATCCAGTCGCTGACGGCGAGGACCGGGCCCGGTGCGCCTGCCAGGGCACGGGTGACGTACGGGACCCGGTCTTCGCCCTTGAGCTGCGCCGCGTCACAGGACAGGGCGTCACGGCGCAGCTCGCTCCAGGAGGTGGCGGACCACACGTCGGCGGCCACGCCCCAGTCGTCGGCGAGGAGTTTCTGGGCCTCCAGCGCCCAGTGGATGGCGGTGCCGGAGGCGAGGAGCTGGATGCGGGGGGAGTCCTCGGCCGGGGCCGTGGCCTCCTGGTAGCGGTACAGGCCCTTGAGGATGCCTTCCTCGACGCCTTCGCCCTTGGGCATCGGCGGCTGGACCTTGGTCTCGTTGTAGACGGTCAGGTAGTAGAAGATGTCCTCGGCCTCGGGGCCGAACATCCGCCGCAGACCCTCCCGCACGATCACGCCGATCTCGTACGCGAACGCCGGGTCGTAGGCGAGCGCCGCCGGGTTGGTGGAGGCGATCAGCGGGGAGTGGCCGTCGGCGTGCTGCAGACCCTCGCCGGTCATCGTCGTACGGCCGGCGGTGGCGCCGATGAGGAAGCCGCGGCCGAGCTGGTCGGCGAGCGCCCACATCTGGTCGGCGGTGCGCTGCCAGCCGAACATCGAGTAGAAGATGTAGAAGGGGATCATCGGCTCGCCGTGGGTCGCGTACGACGTCGCGGCGGCGGTGAAGTCGGCCATCGAACCGGCCTCGGTGATCCCCTCGTTGAGGATCTGACCGTTCTGCGCTTCCTTGTAGTACAGGAGCTGATCGCGGTCGACCGGGTCGTAGGTCTGGCCGAGCGGGGAGTAGATCCCGGCGGTGGGGAAGAGCGACTCCATGCCGAAGGTCCGCGCCTCGTCCGGCACGATCGGCACCCAGCGCCGCCCGGTCTCCTTGTCCCGCATCAGGTCCTTGACCAGCCGGACGAAGGCCATGGTGGTGGCGATCTCCTGGCTGCCGGAGCCCTTGGCGAGCGCCTCGAACGGCTTCGGGGAGGGCTCGGGCAGGGCCACCGCGTGGACCTTACGGGCCGGGGCGGGGCCGCCGAGGGCCGCGCGGCGCTCCTGGAGGTAGCGGACCTCGGGGGAGTCGGGGCCGGGGTGGACGTAGGGGACGAGGCCGTCGTCCAGCTTGCTGTCCGGGATGGGGAGTTCGAGGAGGTCCCGCATGGCGCGGAACTCCTTGCCGGTCAGCTTCTTCATCTGGTGGTTGGCGTTGCGCGACTCGAAGCCGGGGCCCAGCGTCCAGCCCTTGACGGTCTGGGCGAGCACCACGGTCGGGGCGCCCTTGTGCTCCATGGCCGCGCGGTAGGCCGCGTACACCTTGCGCGGCTCATGGCCCGCGCGCGAGGTGTGGAAACACTCGGTGAGCTTGGCGTCCGTGAGCTGCTGGGCCAGCCGGGCCAGCTCCGGCTCGGCGCCGAAGAAGTGCTCGCGGACATAGGCCGCGTCACGGGTCGCGTACGTCTGGAACTGGCCGTCCGGGACCTCGCGCAGCCGGCGGACCAGCGCACCCGAGGTGTCCAGCGCGAACAGCTCGTCCCAGGCGGAGCCCCACAGCGACTTGACCACGTTCCAGCCCGCCGCGCGGAACTGGGCCTCCAGCTCCTGCACGATCTTGAAGTTGGCGCGCACCGGGCCGTCGAGCCGCTGCAGATTGCAGTTGATGACGAAGGTGAGGTTGTCCAGGCCCTCGCGCCCGGCGAGCGCCAGGGCGGCCGTCGACTCCGGCTCGTCCATCTCGCCGTCGCCGAGGAAGGCCCAGACGTGGGAGTCGGCGGTGTCCTTGATGCCGCGCGCCGCCAGATAGCGGTTGAAGCGGGCCTGGTAGATCGCGGAGATCGGACCGATCCCCATCGAGACGGTGGGGAACTCCCACAGCCACGGCATCCGCCGCGGATGCGGATAGGACGGCAGCCCAGGAACATCGCTGCCGCCCGCCTCGCGGCGGAAGTGGTCCAGGTGGTGCTCGGTCAGCCGCCCGTCGAGGAAGGCGCGGGCGTAGATGCCGGGGGAGGCGTGGCCCTGGATGTAGAGCTGGTCGCCGGAGCCTCCCCCAGTCTTCGACCGGGAGGTGCCCCCTGCCTCCTTGCCGCGGAAGAAGTGCTGGAAGCCCGTCTCGTAGAGCCAGGCGGCGGAGGCGAAGGTGGCGATGTGACCGCCGAGGCCGTCACGGCTGCCGCGGGTGACCATCGCCGCCGCGTTCCACCGGTTCCAGGCGGTGATGCGGCTCTCCATGGCCTCGTCGCCCGGGAACGCGGGCTCTGCGGCGGTCGGAATGGTGTTGACGTAATCCGACTCCAGCAGGGGCGGCAGGGCGAGCCCGGTGCTCTCGGCGCGCTCCAGGGTGCGGCGCATGAGATACGAGGCGCGGTGTGACCCGGCCGCCTGCGCGACGGCGTCCAGGGAGGCGCCCCATTCGGCGGTCTCCTCGGGGTCACGGTCGGGAAGCTGGTCGAGCGCACTCGGCCGCGTGCGTGCGAGATCGGTCATGAAACCGACTGTAAGTCTGATCGATGATCGATCAAAGCTCTGTCGGGGAAAAAGTGCTCCGTAAGGCGAAATTGGCATTCCGTGCCGCGAAACTAGGCACGCGGTGCACAGCCGAGGACATGTTCCTTGACCAGTTCGCCGACCTTCGGGTCCCGCCGCTTGAAGGCGTCCACCACCGCCTGGTGCTCCTCGGCGTACGACTCCTGGACGGTGCCCAGCCAGCGGATCGACAGCGTCGTCCAGATCTCGATGCCCAGCGACTCCCAGGTGTGCAGTAGCACGCTGTTGCCCGACGCCCGTACCAACTCCCGGTGGAACGCCACGGTGTGCCGCACCTGCGCCTCCGCGTCGGCCTTACGGTCCGCCTCGTACAGCCCCCGCACCTCGGGCTCCAGGGCGGAGGTGTCCTCGGCCAGCACGGGCGCGGCCAGCTCCGCCGCGATCTGCTCCAGCCCGGCCCGTACCGGATAGATCTCCTCCAGGTCCGAGGCGGTCAGATTCCGGACCCGGACGCCCTTGTTGGGAGCCGACTCGATCAGCCGTAGCGACTCCAGCTCCCGCAGCGCCTCCCGTACGGGCGTCTGGCTGACCTCCAGCTCCGTGGCGATCCTGCGCTCCACGATCCGCTCGCCCGGCTTCCAGCGGCCGCTGACGATGCCCTCCACGATGTGCTCGCGGATCTGCTCGCGCAGCGAGTGGACGACGGGCGCGGCCATGGGGGACTCCTTAGAACCAGCGGTGAACAGTAGCCATTATCCCGGCACTGCGGTAACGAAAACCGCGCCCCGCACGAAAGCCCGTGCGGGGCGCGGCACTGCCTCGGAGGGATCCTCGGAGGGCTCAGAGACCGAGGTCCACCTCGAATTCACCGGTCTCCAGGATCTCCTTGACGGCCGTCAGGTAGCGGGCCGCGTCGGCACCGTCCACCAGGCGGTGGTCGTAGGAGAGCGCCACGTACGTCATGTTGCGCACCGCGATGGTCTCGCCCAGCTCCGGGTGGTCGATGACCACCGGGCGCTTGACGGTCGCGCCGATGCCCAGGATGGCGACCTGGTTCGGGGGCACGATGACCGTGTCGAACAGCGCACCGCGCGAGCCGGTGTTGCTGATCGTGAAGGTGGCGCCGGACACCTCATCTGGGGTGATCTTGTTGGAGCGGACCTTGCCCGCCAGCTCCGCCGTCTTCTTGGCGATACCGGCGATGTTGAGGTCGCCCGCGTTCTTGATGACCGGGGTCATCAGGCCCTTCTCGGCGTCCACCGCGATGCCGACGTTCTCCACGTCGAAGTAGGTGATGGTGCCGTCGTCGTTGATCCGTGCGTTGACGGCCGGGTGGGCCTTCAGCGCCTGGACGGCGGCCTTCACGAAGAACGGCATCGGCGAGAGCTTGACGCCCTCGCGCTGGGCGAACGCGTCCTTGGCCTGCGCGCGCAGCCGCATGACCTTGGTGACATCCACCTCGATCACGCTGGTGAGCTGCGCCTGCTCGTGCAGGGCCTTCATCATGTTGTCGCCGATGACCTTGCGCATCCGCGGCATCTTGATGGTCTGGCCACGCAGCGGGGACGCCGCCTGCGGGGCGGCCTTCGGCGCGGCGGCGGCCGGGGCGGCCTGGGCCTGGGCGGCGGCCTTGGCGGCCTCCGCGGCGGCGATGACGTCCTGCTTGCGGACGCGGCCGCCGACGCCGGTGCCCTTGACGGTGGACAGGTCCACGTTGTTCTCGGCGGCCAGCTTGCGCACCAGCGGGGTGACGTAGGCACCCTCGGCCTCGGGGGCCGCGGGAGCGGGGGTGGCCGGAGCCGCGGCCGGGGCCGGGGCGGGCGCCGGAGCGGCCGGGGCCGGCTCGGGAGCGACCGGCTCCGGGGTGACGGCCTGCGGCGCGGGGGCGCTCGGGGCCTGCGGGGCCGGGGCGGGCGCCGGGGCCTCCTGGACCGGCTCGGGGGCCGGGGCGGCCGGGGCGGGCGCGGCGGCCGGAGCGGCGGCACCCTGACTGGCCGTACCGATCACGGCAAGCTTGGCGCCGACCTCGGCGGTCTCGTCCTCGCCGACCAGGATCTCCAGCAGGGTACCGGCGACCGGGGCCGGGATCTCGGTGTCGACCTTGTCGGTCGACACCTCGAGCAGCGGCTCATCGGCCTCGACGGACTCGCCGACCTCCTTGAGCCAGCGGGTCACGGTGCCTTCGGTCACCGACTCGCCCAGCGCGGGCAGGACCACATCGGTGCCCTCGGCGCCACCGGCCGGAGCGGCGGCGGCAGGGGCGGGTGCGGGGGCAGGGGCCTCGGCGGCGGGCGCCGGGGCGGGCTCGGGCTGAGCCGCCGGAGCGGGCTCGGCCGCGGGGGCGGGGGCCTCGGCCGGGGCCGCGCCGCCGTCGTCGATAACGGCCAGCTCGGCGCCGACCTCGACCGTCTCGTCCTCGGCCACCTTGATGGACGTCAGCACACCGGCCGAAGGGGCCGGGATCTCGGTGTCGACCTTGTCGGTCGACACCTCGAGCAGGGGCTCGTCAGCCTCGACGCGCTCACCTTCGGCCTTGAGCCAGCGGGTGACGGTGCCCTCGGTCACGCTCTCGCCGAGCGCCGGCAGGGTTACGGAAACCGCCATGGTGTTCGGTTGCTCCTTAACGATCTTTGCGGATGGTTCGCGCTCGGGATGATCAGTCGTGGGAGTGCAGCGGCTTGCCGGCCAGGGCCAGGTGGGCCTCGCCGAGCGCCTCGTTCTGAGTGGGGTGGGCGTGGACGAGCTGCGCGACCTCGGCGGGCAGCGCCTCCCAGTTGTAGATCAGCTGAGCCTCGCCGACCTGCTCGCCCATCCGGTCACCGACCATGTGGACGCCGACGACGGCACCGTCACGTACCTGCACGAGCTTGATCTCGCCCGCGGTCTTGAGGATCTTGCTCTTGCCGTTGCCCGCGAGGTTGTACTTCAGGGCGACGACCTTGTCCGCACCGTACAGCTCCTTGGCCTTGGCCTCGGTGATGCCGACGGAGGCGACCTCGGGGTGGCAGTAGGTCACCCGCGGCACGCCGTCGTAGTCGATCGGAACGGGGTTCTGGCCCGCCAGCCGCTCGGCCACCAGCATGCCCTCGGCGAAGCCGACGTGGGCCAGCTGGAGGGTCGGGACCAGGTCACCGACGGCGGAGATGGTCGGCACGTTGGTCCGCATGTACTCGTCGACGAGGACATAGCCGCGGTCCATGGCGACCCCGGCCTCCTCGTAGCCCAGGCCCTGCGAGACCGGGCCACGGCCGACGGCCACCAGCAGCAGCTCGGCCTCGAAGGTCTTGCCGTTCTCCAGCGAGACCTTGACACCGTCGGCGGTGTACTCGACACCGGAGAAGCGGGAGCCGAGGGAGAAGTTGATACCGCGCTTGCGGAAGGCGCGCTCCAGCAGCTTGGAGCTGCTCTCGTCCTCGACCGGGACGAGGTGGGGAAGCGCCTCGACGATGGTGATGTCGGCCCCGAAGGACTTCCACGCGGAGGCGAACTCGACGCCGATGACGCCGCCGCCCAGCACGACCGCGGACTTCGGCACGCGGTCCAGCACCAGGGCGTGATCGGAGGAGATGACGCGGTTGCCGTCGATCTCCAGGCCGGGAAGGGACTTGGGCACCGAACCGGTGGCCAGCAGGATGTGGCGGCCGGTGTAACGCTCGCCGTTCACATCGACAGAGGTCGGGGAGGACAGCCGGCCCTCACCTGTCACATAGGTGACCTTGCGGGAGGCGATCAGGCCCTGCAGACCCTTGTACAGGCCCGAGACCACGCCGTCCTTGTACTTGTGCACACCCTCGATGTCGATGCCCTCGAAGGTGGTCTTCACGCCGAATTCCGAGCCCTCACGGGCCTGGTCGGCGAGCTCACCGGCGTGCAGCAGAGCCTTGGTGGGGATACAGCCACGGTGCAGACAGGTGCCGCCCAGCTTGTCCTTCTCGATCAGGGCGACGTCCAGACCCAGCTGCGCCGCGCGCAGGGCAGCGGCGTAACCGCCGCTACCGCCTCCGAGGATCACTAGGTCGAAAACGGTGCTGGCGTCGTTCGCCACGTCACGTCCTCCATGCATGGTGCGCCGGGGCCGGCCTTGGTCGGCCGGGCGGCGGCGTGTGTTCGGCCGCTTCTTACATCGGCGGCCCTGGTGTCGGGGGCCCTGTCCTGCCGGGACAACATCTTCGCACTTGTTGGGAGGAGACGGGACGCGGGGCCGCTGTGTGAGAAATCTCCACACCCCAGTTCAGGGGTTACTCCTGCGTATCCGGAACGCCGAGCCCCGTCGATTTCGTTGAGGGCGAAATCGACGGGACTTTCGGCCCTATGGGCCGGCGGTCGCGATGCGTTGTCGCGGGGCGTCGCTGCGTCGCGGCGCTGCGGTGCGGTGCTATATCGCGGTGCGGTGCCGCGTCGCGTCGCTGCGTCGCGGCGCTACGTTGCGCCGCTACCTCGCGTCGCAGTGTCGCGCTCGGTTCAGCCGAGATCGCCGTCGGCGGCGCGCTCGGCCAGCCGCACCAGGGTGCGGACCGCGGCGCCCGTGCCGCCCTTCGGGGTGTAGCCGAACGGACCGGCCTCGTTGAAGGCCGGACCCGCGATGTCCAGGTGGCCCCAGGTGATCCCGTCCGCCACGAACTCCTTCAGGAAGATGCCGGCCACCAGACCGCCACCCATGCGCTCGCCCATGTTCGCCAGATCGGCGACCGGGGAGTCGATGCCCTTGCGCAGGTGGGTGGGCAGCGGCATCGGCCAGGACTGCTCACCGGCCTCCTCCGCGATCTCGTGCAGCGAGGTGCGGAACGCCTCGTCGTTCGTCATGATCCCGAACGTGCGGTTGCCCAGCGCGAGAACCATCGCACCGGTCAGCGTCGCCACGTCCACGATCGCGTCCGGCTTCTCCTCACCGGCGCGGGTGATCGCGTCGGCGAGCACCAGCCGGCCCTCGGCATCGGTGTTCAGCACCTCGACGGTCTTGCCGCCGTACATCGACAGCACATCGCCGGGACGGGTGGCCGAACCCGACGGCATGTTCTCGGCCAGCGCCAGCCAGCCCGTGAGGTTGACCCGCAGGCCCAGCCTGGCGGCCGCGACGACGGTGGCGAACACGGCGGCGGCACCGCTCATGTCGCACTTCATCGTCTCGTTGTGACCGGCCGGCTTGAGGGAGATGCCGCCCGAGTCGTAGGTGATGCCCTTGCCGACCAGGGCGAGCGTCTTCTCCGCCTTGGGGTGGGTGTACGCGATCCGCACCAGCCGCGGCGGGGCCTCCGAACCCTGGCCCACGCCGAGGATGCCGCCGTACCCGCCCTTCTTGAGCGCCTTCTCGTCCAGCACCTCGGTCTTGAGGCCGTGCTCCTTGGCGGCCGCGACCGCCTCGGCCGCGAAGTCGGCCGGGTTGAGGAGGTTGGACGGGGTGTTGATCAGGTCCCGGGCGCGGTTGATCTCCTCGACCAGGGCGCTGGCGCGCTCGGCGGCCGCCTTGTACGCCTTGTCGCGCGGCTTGCCGCCGACCAGGGCGACCTCGGCGAGCGGACCGTTGTTCTTCTTGTCGGCGTCCTTGGTGCTCTTGGTGTTCTTGGTGTTCTTGGCGTTCTTACTGTCCTTGGCGCTGCCGCCGTTGCCGTTGCTCTTGTCGTACGTGTACGCCCCGAGCAGCGCGCCCTCGGCGACGGCGGCGGCGCTCGCCACGTCCTCGATCGGCAGCGCGAACGCGCCCTTCTTCGAACCGGACAGCGCGCGGGAGGCCGTCCCCGCGGCCCGGCGCAGCGTCTCGGCGTCATAGCCGTCGTCCTTGGCCGGGACGTCGCCCAGCCCGACCGCCAGCACGACCGGGGCCTTGAGGCCGGACGCGGCGGGCAGCTTGGTCACCTCGCCCTCGGCGCCGGTCGCGCCGAGCGTCTCCAGAACGGCGGCCAGCTTTCCGCCGAACGCCTTGTCCACGGCCTCGGCGCCGGCGGCGACGACGGGGCCCTTGGCCCCCTTCGCCACGCCGACGACGACGGCGTCCGCGCGCAGTGCCGCGGCGGACGAGGTGCTGAGAGTCAGAGCAGTCACAGTGGTCGGGTCCCTCTTCCGATAGTTCGTCGGCCGATATGGGTTGTAGGCCGCGCCCCTCCGCATCGTATGCCTGCTGTCTTTTTTAGGCTCGGTTCGCCTCCGGGGCACCTCAGCCGACACCCTGCGGCTTGGCCCAACAGGAGTGTGCCCTCGGGCTTACCGGATGGCGGTGGCCGGGATAGCCTTCCGCGCGATGGACACCACGCCGGAGCCGCCGCAGTCGCGATCGCAGCCGTCCGCACGCCCGCCGGAGGCCGAGCCCGAGCCCCAGTCCGAGAGCGCGGAGAACTCCGGGCCCTGCGAGGAGCCGGAGCACCCTGACCGACCCGGGCATCCGCCGCGGCCCGCCTACGATCCGCCGCCCGCGCACGCGCCACGTGCCCCCTGGGCGGACGGAATCCGCTTCGCCTTCGGCACGCTCACGGTGCTGCCCGTACGGGGCACGCGCTGGGACCGGGAGGCGGCGCACGCGGGGATGTTGTGCGCGCCGTTGGCCGGGCTGACCGTGGGGCTGTGTGCGGCCGCGGTGGGTGGGGTGTTGCTGTTCCTGGGCGGTGGGGCGCTGTTGGCGGCCGTGGCCACCGCCGCGATACCCGCCGTACTGACCCGCGGCCTCCATCTCGACGGGCTCGCCGACACCGCGGACGGGCTGGGCAGCGGCAAACCCGCCGAGGACGCGCTGCGCATCATGAAGCGGTCGGACATCGGGCCGTTCGGCGTGATCACGCTGCTGTTCGTCCTGCTCGGCCAAGTGGCGGCCCTGGCCCAGCTCTACGGACAGAGCTGGGCGCACGGCGCGGTCGGGGCGGCCGTGGCCGGGGTCGCCGCGCGCTGCGCCCTCACGCTCGCGGCCCGCGTGGGCGTTCCGGCGGCGCGGCCGGAGGGGTTGGGCGCGGCGGTCGCGGGCGCGGTGCCATGGCGTTCCGCCGGTGTGGTGGCGGCGGCGGTGGTGGTCGGCTGCGCGGTGGTCGCCATCCCCTTCGGTCCCTACGCCACCGTCCGTCACGCCTTCGCCGCGCTGGCCGCGCTGGCCGCCGCCGAACTCCTCCTGCACCACTGCCGCCGCCGGCTCGGCGGGGTGACCGGCGATGTCTTCGGCGCGCTTGCGGAGACGGCCGCCACGATGGCCCTGGTGGTCCTGACCTTTGGGTAGGCCGTGAACGTAGGGGACGCCCGACGGTTCGTGCCACCTGCGGCGGGCTGTTCCGCTCCCCGCGCCTTCTCGCGGTATCGCTGTGCGGCTCTGCCGCGTGGTGGGGCTTCGCCGCCGGCAACGCAATCCAGCCCCTCCGGCGTTCGAGGAGCGGGGTCCAGGGGTGGAGCCCCTGGTATCGGGAAGGGGCGGGGTGGGGAAAGACCCGCCGGCCGTCCCTAGCCGTTGGCCTCCGGGTCCTCGGCGTCCGCCGGGTGCTCCGAGGGCCCCGAGCCCTCAGAGCCCTCAGAGCGCTCGGGAAGCTCCGCGTGCAGTGCCGCCGCCGCCTGCACCAGCGGCAACGCGAGCAACGCCCCCGTGCCTTCCCCGACCGTGACGCCATGGTCGAGCAGCGGCGTGAGGGCGATGCGGTCGAGGGCCTTCTCCTGGCCGGGTTCGCCGCTGGCCTGGCCGGCCAGCCACCAGTCGGGGGCGCGGAACGCCACCCGCTGGGCGACCAGCGCGCAGGCCGCCGAGACGACCCCGTCGAGGATCACGGGGGTGCGGCGCACGGCGCTCTGCAGCAGGAAGCCGGTGATCGCGGCGAGGTCGGCACCGCCGACCGTGGCCAGCAGTTGGAGCTGATCGCCGAGCACCGGGCGGGCCCGCCGCAGCCCGTCGCGGATCGCGGCGCACTTCCGCATCCAGGCGAGGTCGTCGATGGCGGCCCCGCCGCGGCCGGTGACCACGGACGCGTCCGTACCGCAGAGCGCGGCGATCAGCGTGGCCGCCGCCGTCGTGCCGCCGACGCTGAGGTCACCGAGGACGAGAAGGTCGGTGCCGGAGTCCGCTTCCTCGTCGGCGATGGCCATCCCGGTGCGGAAGGCTTGCTCGGCCTCGTCCAGGGTGAGCGCGTCCTCGACGTCGAGCCGGCCCGAGCCGCGGCGTACGCGGTGGCGGGTGATCTCCTCCGGGAGATCCTCGGGGTCGCAGTCCAGCGCCATGTCGATGACCCGGACGGACGCGCCGAGGCGGGCGGCGAGGATGGCGGCCGGGCTCTCGCCGTCGAGCACGGCGCGGACCAGGCGGTGGGCGCTCCCGGCGGGGCGGGCGGAGACGCCGAGGTCGGAGATGCCGTGGTCGCCCGCGAAGAGGATGGCGCGGGGCCGCTCGACGGGCTTGACCGGCACCCGCTGCTGCGCGGCGGCGAGCCATTCGCCGAGTTCGTCCAGCCGCCCGAGCGCGCCCGGCGGCAACGCGAGCCGCTCGCGGCGCTCCTCGGCGTCACGCCGGATGCCCCCGTCGGGGCGTTCGATCAGGTCGACGAAGTCATCGAGATTCAGGCCGCTCACGGGCGAAACCCTACCGGGCGAAGGCGCGTCGGGATGATGGAGGTCACAGGAATGCCGGTGGCCGGGCGACGCTTCGGGGCCGAACTCGCGCGGGTCACCCCGAGACCGGCGGCAGCGGCGTCGACTTCGCGCGGTACCGGACCGCCACGCGTGGCCCGTTCGTCGATGGTCGGCTGCATGCCCGCGCCGGGGCCCCACCGGGTGGACAGCGAGCGATACCCGAAGACGAGCTACCTGCTCGCCGACCGCGTGCTGGGCCAGGTCCCTGCGCAGCCACTCGAGCCGCGGCTCCGGCCCGCTCGCGTCGTCGTTGTCCTCGAGTACGACGACGTGGCGGCCGTCGCGGTCGAAGCTGTACCACTCGGGAGCCATGTCGCGGCGGTAGTGCTCCAGGCTCCCGGCGTAGCCCTGGGAGGTGGCCGTGCCGCCGAAGTCGTGGTTGCCCACGACCGGGTAGCAGGGGAGGCCGAGCCGGTGCCGCGCACCTCTGGGTGCCGAGGATTCCGCGGTCCGCCGCCTCGGCGGTGGCGGCCGGAGGCGCGGTGGCGGCCGCGCTCGCCGCGGGACAGCTCCTGGCACCGTAGGGGTCCCAGCGGCCCTGAATCCGGGCGGGGCGGCTCCCCGCGCTCAGCCCCGCAGGGGCAGGGCCTGCCCGGCCACCACCAGCAGCACCTGCTCGCACTCCTCGGCGAACATCGCGTTCAACCGGCCCAGTTCATCGCGGAAGCGGCGGCCGGAGGCGGTCGCGGGGACGACGCCGGAGCCGACCTCGTTGCTCACCGCGACCACCGTACGGCTGGTGGCGCGGACCCCGGCGACGAGGGTGGACACCCGCTCGCGGAGGGCGCGTTCACCGCCGTTCGCCCACTTCTCGTCGTCCCAGGCGTTCACGGAGTCCATCGCGTCGGTGAGCCACAGCGCCAGGCAGTCGATGAGCAGCGGTGGGCCGTCCTCGGCGAGCAGCGGTGTCAGATCGCAGGTCTCGGCGGTGCGCCAGGAGCCGGGGCGGCGCTCGCGGTGGGCGGCGACGCGGGCGGCCCATTCGGGGTCGCCCGCGCGGGTGCCTCCCGTGGCGACGTACAGGACGTCGGGGAACGCGGCCAGCCGCCGCTCCGCCTCCAGGGACTTACCGGACCGGGCGCCGCCCAGCACCAGCGTGCGGCGCGGCAGATCCGGCACCGCGGAGTACTCGCCGACGATCAGCGTCCGCCCGTCCGGCACCGCCCGCGCGCCCGCCGTGGCCAGACGGCGGTGCAGCTCCCGGCCGGGCGGGGTGGTGTGGTCGAGATGGACGGCCAGGACGTCGGTGGTGGCGCCCACGGCGCCCGAGGCGCGCAGGGCGGCCAGGGCGTCGGGGCGGCCCAGCACATCGAGCAGCACCATGTCGTACGGCTCGGCCGGGTCGGCGAGGCCCGCGGCGGCGGCGCCCGGCGGCAGGTACAGCAGCCGGGTGCTGTCGAGGCCGGTGACCTCGTAGCCGGTACCGGGGGAGTCCAGCGCGACCGCCCGCACCCGGTGGCCGCTGATCAGGGACAGTGTGCGGCCGTCCGGCACCCGCCCCGGCGCCGGCAGCCCGGCCGGGAATTCGACGGCCGGGCCCGCGTGCGGATGGGAGAGCAGCATCTGCCGGACGCCGGTCAGCGAGTGGCCGGCCCGCGCGGCGGCGAAGGCGGCCCCCGGGGTGAGGTCGATCAGCAGCGCGCCGTCGATCAGCAGCGAGGTGGCGGCCCGCGCCTCCTCGCCGACGGCGGCGGCACAGGAGGCGCAGGGACAGCCGTGGCGCGGCAGCCCGTCGGGGGCTCCGGTGCCCAGAAGAGTGAGTTCCACGCCCCGATCGTCTCGCGTCCGATCCCCCGGGTCGCGCGGGGCCACCCCGTACGGAGTGATCAGTCACCTAGGCTGCGGGCAGACATCACCTGTGGACCGGCGGGTATCACCTGTGGGCCGGCGGGATGGAGGAGGCTGGAATGGCTTGGACATGGCGGTTCGAGAAGTCCGACGGGGCGGAGACGAAGCCCGCGGTGCAGCCGGAGGAGTTCCCGACCCAGGGGGACGCGGAGTCGTGGATCGGTGAGGAGTGGCGGGCGCTCCTCGAAGGAGGCGCGGAGCAGGTGACGCTCTTCGAGGACGGTACGAAGATCTACGGTCCGATGAGCCTGCGCGGCGAGTAGACAAAGCGCCTGACGGACAAGCGCTCCCGGCGGACAAGCGCGCCTGACGGACAAGCGCGCCGAACAGGCAAACGAGCCGAGCGGGGCAGGCGTGCCGAAGCGCAGGAAGGCGCGCCGGGCAGGACGCGCGCGGGGTGGCGGTGCACACCGCCACCCCGTCGCCGGATCAGCCCCGCACCCCGCACAGATGCAGCAGTGCCGCCACCGCGCGGTACGGATCGGTGCGGCCGGCCCGCTCCTCGGCGCTCAGCAGCCGCTCCCACTCCGGGGAGCCGGGCGGCTCCGCGTCGTCCGGGGCGAGGTCGGTGAAGACCCGCACGCCGTACCAGGCGTGCAGCGGCGCGCCGATCGCGGTCAGGGTCTCGGTCAGCTCCTCGCGCCGGTCGGCGCGCACCGGCAGCCCGATCCGGTTGGTGTACGAGGAGGAGCCGAAGGCGGTCAGCGCCGTGTCCCAGTCCCCGGCCAGCCCCGGCCGCATCGCCAGCGCGTCACCGTTGCGCACCAGCAGGGAGAGCAGACCGCCGGGGGCCAGCACCCGGGCCAGCCCGGCGAGCAGCGGATCCGGTTCGGGCAGGTACATCAGCACCCCGTGGCACAGCACCACGTCGAAGGCGCCCGGCAGGAAGTGTGCCCCGGTCTCCCGGCCGTCGCCCTCGAGGAGCCGTACGCGGCGTCGGATGCCCTCGGGCTCGTCGGCGAGCGCTGTGCGGGCCGCCTCCAGCATGGTGGGGTCGGACTCCAGCCCGGTGACCTCATGGCCCGCACGGGCCAGCCGCAGGGCCTGGGTGCCCTGGCCGACGCCCACGTCGAGCACCCGCAGCCGCTGTCCCACCGGGAAGCGGGCGGTGATCTGCTCATCGAGCTGGCGGGCGACCAGCGCCTGCCGGACGGTGTTCCGCAGGCCCCCGAGGTGGCTCAGCCAGCCGGGTGCCCCGCCGGTGAAGCCGGAGGGTCTGCCGCTCAGGGCCGCTCTCCGCGCTTGACCTGCGGCTTGGGCAACCGCAGTCGGCGCATCTGGAGGGTGCGCATCAAGGCGTACGCCACCGCGCCGCGCAGATTCTCGTCGGGGAAGCGCCGGCGCAGCTGCCGCTTGAGCTGGAAGCCGAAGACGATGGAGTTGATCACGATCAGGACGATGACCACCATCCACAGCAGCAGCACATAGCTCTGCATGGCGCCGGCCTGGATCATGCTCAGGATCAGGATGACCACCGCGAGCGGCAGGAAGTACTCGGCGACGGAGAACCGCGAGTCCACGAAGTCGCGGGCGAAGCGCCGCACCGGACCCTTGTCGCGGGCCGGCAGATACCGCTCGTCGCCCCCGGCCAGCGCCTCGCGCTGCTTGGCCAGATCGGCGCGGCGGGCCTCGCGGGCACGCTTGGAGGCGTCCTTGCGGTTGGCCGGCGTCTTCGCCAGGCTGCGGCGCTGTGTCTGGGCCTCGCTCCGCTTGGGAGTGGGGCGGCCCTTGGGCGCCTGCGGGTCACGGGTCTGCTGCGGCTGGTCCGCGGTCACCTTGGTGGTAGCGGCCTGCTCATCCTTGGAACGGCTTCGGAACACAGGGCCAAGGGTACGGGTTGCGGAGGGTGCGCCCCAGCCTCAGGGGGAACGATCGGGCAACGGAGTCCCGCCGTATCGGGACACAGGGGACACACTCCTCCTTGCGCCGGAGGCTTCCGCCCTCTGATCGTCCTGCAGGAGGAGCGCGAGCGGGCTCGAACAGTGCGGTAATGGAAGCAGGCCCCGTAGGCTGGGTCTGTTGGAGTGCCCGGAGTCACACGTCCGTCAGAAGGGGGCGCGCGAGGCCCATGAGCGGTGTCATGAAGCGTATGGGGATGATCTTCCGCGCGAAGGCCAACAAGGCCCTGGACCGGGCCGAGGACCCGCGCGAGACCCTCGACTACTCGTACCAGAAACAGCTTGAGCTGCTCCAGAAGGTGCGGCGTGGCGTTGCCGACGTGGCGACCTCGCGCAAGCGTCTGGAGCTGCAGCTCAACCAGTTGCAGGGCCAGTCCACCAAGCTGGAGGACCAGGGGCGCAAGGCGCTCGCGCTCGGCCGGGAGGACCTGGCCCGCGAGGCGCTCTCCCGCCGCGCGGCGCTGCAGCAGCAGGTCACCGACCTGGAGACCCAGCACCAGACGCTGCAGGGCGAGGAGGAGAAGCTGACCCTGGCGGCCCAGCGGCTGCAGGCCAAGGTCGACGCCTTCCGCACGCGCAAGGAGACCATCAAGGCCACCTACACCGCGGCCCAGGCGCAGACCCGTATCGGCGAGGCGTTCTCCGGCATCTCCGAGGAGATGGGCGACGTCGGCATGGCGATCCAGCGTGCCGAGGACAAGACGGCGCAGCTGCAGGCCCGCGCGGGCGCGATCGACGAGCTGCTGGCCTCCGGCGCCCTGGACGACCAGTCCGGCATGGCCAAGGACGACATCGCGGCCGAGCTCGACCGGATCTCCGGCGGTACGGACGTGGAGCTGGAGCTGCAGCGGATGAAGGCCGAGCTGGCCGGCGGCAGCCCGCAGCAGGCGATCGAGGGCGGCAAGACGGAGGAGGGCCAGCAGTCCCAGACCCCGCACAAGTTCGACAAGCAGTAGCCCGCGCCCCGCCTGGGCGAGGTCTCCAAGGAGGTCGTCATGATCGTACGGATCATGGGGGAGGGCCAGGTGCGGGTGGCCGAAAGCCATCTGCCCGGACTGAACAGGCTGGACGACGAGCTGCTCGCCGAGATCGAGGGCGGCGACCACGAAGGCTTCCGGAAGACCCTGGGCGCGCTGCTGGACGCGGTGCGCTCGGCCGGTGAGCCCCTGCCCGACGACGTGCTCCAGCCGTCCGAGCTGATCCTCCCCGCGGCGGAGGCGACCCTCGAGGAGGTCAAGGCGATGCTCACGGACGACGGCCTCATTCCGGGCTAGTGCGGCGCGCCCCCGGACCACACTCCAGCACAGGTCGTGCCTCCCCTCACCGGCCGGGTACGGGCCGCCCAGGAAGCCGGGCGGCCCGCGGCGGCCCTTACCGTTGGATTCCGTGACTCCCCTCGCCGTCGGGCCGGGTCTGGCCCGTTCGCACCGCTGGCTGTGTGCCCACCCCCGCGCCCTGGACACCCTGGTGGCGATCGGGGTCCTCGCGCTGATCCTGATCGGCGCCGTGGCCGGTCCGCGCATGCGCCACCAGCCGCTGGGGCCCCTCTTCGCGCTGCTGGCCGTGCTCGTCGCCGGCTCGCTGATCTTCCGCCGCGATCTGCCCCGCGGGGTGCTCGCCTTCACCGTCGCCCTCACCCTCGTCGAGATCGTCACCAATGACGTGGGCCCGCCGCGCACCTCGATCGTGTTCGGGGTCGTGGTGGCGCTCTACACCGCCGCGACCCGCACCGACCGGCCCACCACCTGGCGGCTCGGCGCCGCCACGGCCGTGCTGCTCACCGGTGCCGGGATGCTCTTCGCGCTCAACCCCTGGTACTCGCAGGAGAACTGGGGCCTGTTCGCCTGGGCCGGGCTGGCCGCGGCCACCGGTGACGCGGTGCGCAGCCGGCGCGCGTATATCGCCGCCATCGAGGAGCGGGCGGTCCGCGCCGAGCGCACCCGTGAGGAGGAGGCGCGTCGCCGGGTCGCCGAGGAGCGGCTGCGGATCGCCCGTGAGCTGCACGATGTCGTGGCCCATCACATCGCGCTGGTCAACGTCCAGGCCGGGGTCGCCTCCCATGTCATGGACAACCGCCCGGACCAGGCCAAGGAGGCGCTCGCCCACGTACGGCAGGCGAGCCGCTCGGCGCTGGACGAGCTGCGCGCCACGGTCGGCCTGCTGCGCCAGTACGGCGACCCCGCCGCCCCCACCGAACCGGCCCCCGGCCTCGCCGTCCTGGACCAGCTCGTGGACGGCTTCGTACGGGCCGGGATGCGGGTCCGGGTCCGGGCGGAGCCGCCGGAGGCGCTGGGCCCGCTGCCGGGCTCGGTGGACCTCACGGCCTACCGGGTCGTCCAGGAGGCGCTGACCAATGTGCACAAGCACGCCGGGCCCGGGGCCACGGCCGAGGTCCGTATCGCCCGTGTCGGGGGTGCTGCCGGGAGCGCCCTGGAGGTCACGGTCGAGGACGACGGGGCGGGGAGGCGGCCCGAGGGGCCGGAGGGGGAGCCCCCGGCGCCCGGGGAGGAGACCGGTGGCGGCGGACACGGTCTGCTGGGCATGCGCGAGCGGGTGGCCGCGCTGCGCGGCAGCTGCGAGGCGGCACCCCTGCCCGAGGGCGGTTTCCGGGTGCGGGTGAGACTTCCTCTGCAGCCGCGTAGGGGAGGGGACTGATGACGATCAAGGTACTGCTCGCGGACGATCAGGCGCTGCTGCGCAGCGCGTTCCGCGTTCTGGTGGACTCCGAGGCGGACATGGAGGTGGTGGGGGAGGCGTCCGACGGCGCGCAGGCGGTGGAGATCGCCCGTGCCCGGGGCGCCGACGTCGTCCTGATGGACATCCGGATGCCCGGTACGGACGGGCTGGCCGCGACCCGCATGATCACCGAGGATCCGCGGCTGGCGGATGTCCGGGTGGTCATGCTGACGACCTTCGAGGTCGACGAGTACGTGGTGGACTCGCTGCGGGCGGGGGCCAGCGGCTTCCTCGGCAAGGGCGCGGAACCCGATGAGCTGCTCGCGGCGATCCGCATCGCGGCCGCCGGCGAGGCGCTGCTGTCCCCGGCCGCGACCAAGGGGCTGATCGCCCGCTTCCTGGCCCAGGGCGACGGGAGCGGCGACGCGGGCGCCTATGACGCCTCACGGCTGGACGCCCTCACCGTCCGCGAGCGCGAGGTCCTGGTCCAGGTCGGGGGCGGGCTGTCCAACGACGAGATCGCCGCCCGGCTGGAGGTCAGCCCGCTCACGGTCAAGACGCATGTCAACCGGGCGATGGCCAAGCTGGGCGCCCGCGATCGTGCCCAGCTCGTGGTGATCGCCTACGAGACGGGGCTGGTCCGCGCGGGCGCGTAGGGGGTGTCCGGCGGGTCTTTCCCCTCCCCTCCCCTTCCCGAAACTGGGGTTCCGCCCCAGGCCCCGGACGGGGCTTTGCCCCGGGCCCCGGGTGGGGGCTTTGCCCCGGGCTCCGGGGTCTGGGGCAGAGCCCCAGTTGTGGGAAGGGGCGGGGAGGGGAAAGCAGCCCGCCGCAGGCGTCACGATCGTGCGCCCCGCCCCCATCACCGGATCACCGGACGACGCCGCCTACGGCAGCGCCAGCATCCGCTCCAGGGCCAGCTTGGCGAAGTGCTCCGTCTCCTGGTCGACCTGGATGCGGTTGACCACCTTGCCGGCCACCAGCGACTCCAGCGCCCAGACCAGATGCGGCAGATCGATCCGGTTCATGGTCGAGCAGAAGCAGACCGTCTTGTCGAGGAAGACGATCTCCTTGCCCTGGTCGGCGAAACGATTGGCCAGGCGCCGTACGAGATTCAGCTCGGTGCCGATCGCCCACTTCGAACCGGCGGGGGCGGCCTCCAGGGCCTTGATGATGTACTCGGTCGAGCCCACGTAGTCGGCCGCCGCCACGACCTCGTGCTTGCACTCGGGGTGCACCAGCACGTTCACCCCCGGTATCCGCTCGCGCACATCGTTGACCGAGTCCAGCGAGAAGCGGCCGTGCACCGAGCAGTGGCCGCGCCACAGGATCATCGTCGCCGCGCGCAGCTGCTCGGTGGTGAGCCCGCCGTTCGGCTTGTGCGGGTTGTAGACGACGCAGTCCTCCAGCGACATGCCCATGTCGCGGACCGCCGTATTGCGCCCGAGGTGCTGATCGGGCAGGAACAGCACCTTCTGGCCCTGCTGGAACGCCCACTCCAGCGCCCTCTTGGCGTTGGACGAGGTGCAGATCGTGCCGCCGTGCCGGCCGGTGAACGCCTTGATGTCGGCCGAGGAGTTCATGTACGAGACGGGCACCGTCGCCTCCGCGACACCCGCCTCGGTCAGCACCTCCCAGCACTCGGCGACCTGCTCGGCCGTGGCCATGTCGGCCATCGAGCAGCCGGCCGCCAGATCGGGGAGGACGACCTGCTGGGCCTCGGTGGTGAGGATGTCGGCGGACTCGGCCATGAAGTGCACACCGCAGAAGACGATGTACTCGGCGTCCGGCCGCGCCGCCGCGTCCCGGGCCAGCTTGAAGGAGTCACCGGTGACATCGGCGAACTCGATGACCTCGTCGCGCTGGTAGTGGTGACCGAGGACGAAGACCTTGTCCCCGAGCTTCTCCTTGGCCGCGCGGGCGCGTGCCACCAGATCCGGGTCGGAGGGCGCCGGAAGGTCTCCCGGGCACTCCACGCCGCGCTCGCTGCGGGGGTCGGCCTCCCGGCCGAGCAGCAGCAGAGCGAGCGGGGTCGGCTGCACATCGAGGGGCTGGGCGGTGGTCACGTCACGCACCCTTCTTTCTTCGCTGGGAACCCTAATCGTCAGAATGACGCTATCTATCATAGCCGCTTCACGTCACTTTGACGAGAGACATTGTGTCGATGTGACGCATTCCGGTGCGTCCACCCGTATGCGAGCATGAAGGGCAGCGGGAGATAAGCGCTGGGCCCGGAATGAATCCGGGACGCCGTTGGTTGGTTCCGACGGCAAGTAGTCCGTACGACCCGGGAGAGAAGCAGATGACCGTTCAGGACGAGACCACCGCGAGCGAGGGCATCATCCTGTCCGACGCCGCCGCGTCGAAGGTCAAGAGCCTGCTGGAGCAGGAGGGCCGCGACGACCTCGCGCTGCGCGTCGCCGTCCAGCCCGGCGGCTGCTCCGGCCTGCGCTACCAGCTCTTCTTCGACGAGCGCTCGCTCGACGGCGACGTCGTCAAGGACTTCGGCGGCGTCAAGGTCGTGACCGACCGCATGAGCGCCCCGTACCTGGGCGGTGCCTCGATCGACTTCGTCGACACCATCGAGAAGCAGGGCTTCACCATCGACAACCCGAACGCCACGGGTTCCTGCGCCTGCGGTGACTCCTTCAGCTGAGCCCCGGCGCGGCGGAAAACAGCGAAACGGAAGGGGGCGGGCCCAGCGGGCCCGCCCCCTTCCGCATGTCCTGCCGCAGCGCTCGCGGTCCGCTCACTTCCGCAGCGGCACCGTCTCGCCGGTGGAGCCGTCCACGACCTTCCGGCCGTCCAGCGGCTCCTTCAGTGTCACCTTCCGGTCCAGCTGCTTGGCGATGAGGATGCAGGCCCGCCCCGGATGGGTCGGCTTGCTCTTGAGCTCCAGCGTCACCTGCTGGGAGGTCTCCTTCGCGGAGACCGAGTAGGTGTTGCAGACACCGCCCCAGAAGCGCAGCGTCAGGGTCTTGCCGTCCACGCGGTACGAGGTGATGTCATCCGGCTTGGAGGTCCGGTTCCCCTTGCCCGGCCGGGTCGAGGGGGAGTGGCCCGGCTCCTCGGCCTTCTTGATGAACTCCGGCTTCACCGCGGGGTAGGGGAGGGTGACCGCCACCCGGTTGGTCCCGGTCGGCTTGGTCTCGAAGATCCACGACGGCACCAGCGCCCGCCGGCCGTCCACCAGGTGCGAGGCGAGGCCGAACGTCACCTTGCGCACGTCCACCTTGCCCGACGGGCCATCGCCCTTGGCCGACGTCGAGTTGAGCCGCTCCAGCGCCTGTTCCGCGCTGAGCACCGGATAGGTGTCGTCCTCCTTGGGCTTCGCCAGCGTGCCGCTGCCGCCGACCAACTGGCCGTCCGCGCCGACCTGCAGACTGGTCCCCCAGCCGTAGGTGGGCAGATCGCCCACCTTCGGATCGGCGTTCACCAGCCGCACGGCGCCGTAGAGGCCCCTCGCGTCCAGCTTCGCGTCCGACAGCCCGAGCGCCTCGAGCACCGGCTCGGCGGTGCGCTGGGCCTTCTCCTCGGACACGGCCGCCTCGTGGCCCCCGTCGGCGCCGTTGTCGCCGCGCTTGTCGCCGTCGCGGTAGGCCGGGCAGCTCTTGTCGGCCTGGTCCGCCCCATCGCCCTTGTCGGTCCGCTCGGCCTTCTTCGCGTTTGGCTTCCCGGCAGGTTTCCCGTCCGGGCGGACGCAGGACGTACCGCCCGGCGACCCATAGCGCGAGTACGACCAGCTGCCCGGTCCGTTCTGGTTCACCCGCAGCGTCGGGCCGCTCGCGTCCGGGGTGCCGCCGACCTTCCAGTACCCGTGGTCGGCGCGGGGGCTGCCGGAGACGTCCAGCGCCTTCGCCAGCCGCGCCACATCGGCCTTGGTGATCTTCGGGTCGGTCAGGTAGACCGGGGCCTCCTTGGGCCCGTCCGGCAGCTTGCCCGTGACGACGTAGCGGCCGCCGTGTGGATCGGGCTCACCGGGCGCGATGCCCTCGTTCCCTCCTCGCTCGCCGCCCGGAGAGGCGTAGGCGTCCAGTGCGAGGGGCTTGGGCGCTCCGTCCTCGCCCGCCGCACCCGGACCCCGGGTGCCGCCGTCCGCCGCGGTGGAGGCCCAGTAGGCGCCGCCACCTCCGGCGACCAGCACCGCGGCCGCCACCGATACGACGGCCAGCGGCGAGCGCCGGCGCGGTCGGGGAGTGTCGTCGGGGGTCTGCGGGGTGTCGGTGTCCTCGGTGCTCACCGTTTCGCTCCTTTGGCTCCGCTCACGTTCTACGGTCCCATCCCTCGCGAGGAGATGCCGATGAGACGGAGCCGAGGCGCGCCCGGTTCCTTCAGTCGCCGTAGTCCGACATGCCGGCCAGCAGATCGGCCGATGCCGCGGGCACGCTGATCCCCCGGATGCGGGAGGGGGCGACTGGTGAAACATGCCTGGCGGGAGGCGATACGGTGACCGCCCAGTGCGGCGCCATCCGGGCACCGTCGCCGCGCAGTCCCTCCAGATGCTCGGGCTCGATGGCTCCGGTGGCGGGAAGGGCGGGGCTGAGGTGCTGGGGCATGATGCCTCCTGGTCCATGGGGGTCGCCGACGCGTACCCCCGTCCACGCACCGTATTCAGCGGGTGTCGGTGAAGAAAGCCCTACTATTGGGTAGTTTCTTCCGTTCGTATGGACCGGGCTGAGCAGATAGCGTGAAGCGTCCGATCTCTCCGCCCCGCAGGAGCGACTCCGTGCGTATTGCCGTTACCGGCTCCATCGCCACCGACCATCTGATGTCCTTCCCCGGCCGCTTCGCCGATCAGCTGGTCGCCGATCAGCTGCATACGGTCTCCCTCTCCTTCCTGGTGGACACGCTCGATGTCCGTCGCGGAGGAGTCGGCCCCAACATCTGTTTCGGCATGGGCGTGCTCGGCCTGAGCCCGATCCTGGTCGGCGCGGCCGGTGAGGACTTCGCCGACTACCGCGCCTGGCTGGACCGGCACGGTGTGGACACCGCGTCCGTCCGGATCTCCGAGGTCAAGCACACCGCGCGCTTCGTCTGCACCACCGACGCCGATCACAACCAGATCGCGTCCTTCTACACCGGCGCCATGAGCGAGGCCCGCCAGATCGAGCTGCAGCCGGTCGCGGAGCGCGCCGGCGGCCTCGACCTCGTGCTGATCAGCGCGGACGATCCGGAGGCCATGGTCCGGCACACCGAGGAGTGCCGCTCGCGCGGTATCCCCTTCGCCGCCGACCCCTCCCAGCAGCTCGCCCGCATGGACGGGGAGGACATCCGGCTGCTGATCGGCGGCGCGGAGTACCTCTTCACCAATGAGTACGAGGCCGCGCTGATCGAGACCAAGACCGGCTGGACCGCGGAGCAGATCCTCGCCAAGGTCGGCACCCGGGTCACCACGCTGGGCGCGCAGGGCGTGCGCATCGACCGCGAGGGCGAGGAGCCCGTCGTCGTCGGCTGCCCGGAGGAGGACCAGAAGGCCGACCCGACCGGCGTCGGCGACGCCTTCCGCGCGGGCTTCCTCTCCGGTCTGTCCTGGAACCTCTCGCTGGAGCGCGCCGCCCAGGTGGGCTGCATGCTGGCGACGCTGGTCATCGAGACGGTCGGCACCCAGGAGTACGAGCTGCGCCGGGGCCACTTCATGGAGCGCTTCGCCAAGGCGTACGGCCACGAGGCGGCGGGCGAGATCGCGCCCCACCTTCCCTGAACCCCGCTGGGCGCCCAGGGGGCTGTCGCTCCCTGGGTTCCGCCGCGGTTCCTGCGGATTCGCCGTGGCCTCGTGGGCCCCGTCCAAGCCGCTCGGGCCGGTCGACGCCTCTGCCGCTCCGCCGGTCTCTAGGCGCGGCGGCGCACCCGGTAGGCCACGCCCCGGTCGGCCGTCCGCTCGCCCTCGTAGGTCTGGCCCCGCATCTCGCACCAGGCCGGGATGTCCAGCCGGGCCGCCTCGTCGTCGGACAACACCACCACCACACCGCCCACCGGCACCTGGCCGATCACCTTGGCCAGCTCGATCACCGGGATCGGGCACCGCTTGCCGAGCGAGTCGACCACCAGCGCGACCTCGGGCTCGGGCACGGGGTCCGGGGCGACGGCGGCCTCGGCGGGCTTCGGCGCACCCAGGCGCTCCCGCACCTGCGCCACCACCCCCGGCAGCACCTCCAGGAACCGCTCCACCTCCGCCTCGGCCGTACCGCGCGGAAGTGAGACCCGGACATTGCCCTCGGACAGCACCTCCATGGCCCGCAGCACATGGCTCGGGGTCAGCGTGGACGAGGTGCAGGAGGAGCCGGACGAGACCGAGAACTCCGCGCGGTCCAGCTCATGGAGCAGCGCCTCTCCGTCGACATAGAGACAGGAGAAGGTCACCAGATGCGGCAGCCGCCGCTCCGGATCGCCGACCACCTCGACGTCCGGGACCAGCTCCGGCACCCGCGCCCGGACCCGGTCCACCAGCCCGCGCAGCCGCTCCGCCTCCGCGGCGGCCTCCGCCCGGACGGCCCGCAGCGAGGCGGCCGCGGCGACGATGGCGGGGAGATTCTCGAACCCGGGGGAGCGGCCCGACTCCCGCTCGTCGGTGGGCGGGACCGTACGGAAGCGCACCCCCTTGCGCACCGCGAGCAGCCCCACTCCCGCAGGGCCGCCCCATTTGTGGGCACTTGCCGTCAAGAGCGACCAATTGCCCTCCACGGGGCCCCAGCCGAGCGACTGCGCGGCGTCCACCAGCAGCGGTACGCCCGCGGCCGCGCACTCCTCGGCCGCCTCGGCCACCGGTTGCAGGGTGCCGACCTCATGGTTGGCGGACTGCAGACAAGCCAGCGCCACCCCGTCCGGGGCGTCCCGCAGGGCCGCCGCGTACGCATCCGGCGCGACCCGTCCCGTACGGTCCACCGGGACCTCGGTGACCGTGCCGCCGTCCGCCTCGTGCGCGGCCGCCGTGTGCAGCACCGAGGAGTGCTCCACGGCGGAGACGACCAGACGGCGGCCGGCGCGTCGACGGCCCGCGAGCGCCCCCGCGATACCGTCGTACACCGCACGTGTCCCCGAAGGAGTGAAGACGAGCTCGTCCGGGCGGCACCCGACGGCCTCGGCCGCCGCCTCCCGCGAGGCGTTCAGCAGCAGCCGGGCCCGCCGTCCCTCCCGGTAGAGCCGTGAGGGGTCGGCCCACCCCTCGTCGAGTGCGGCGAGGAGCGCCTGCCGGGCGACGGGATGCAGGGGAGCGGACGAGGCCGAGTCGAAGTAGGGCACATAAGGAACGCTAGTCGGCGGGACCGGCAAACGGACGCGCACGGCCCGCGAGAGGCACCTCCGGTGCCGAAGCCGGGGACGTGCAGAGACCGGAGCCAGGTCCGCCCCGCGACCGGAGCCAGGTCCGCCCCGCGACCGGAGCCAGGTCCGCCCCGCGACCGGAGCCAGGTCCGCCCCGCGACCGGAGCCAGGTCCGCCCCGCGACCGGAGCGAGGTCCGCGCCGGGATCGGAGGCGAGGCCGAACCGGCGCCGCAGCCGTGACCGGAGCGGGGGCCATACCGTGACCGGAGCCGAGGGGCCCCACCGGAGCCGGGCCCGCACCGGGGCCCGAGCAGGGGCCGCACCCGGCGGCAGTCGGGCCCGCAGCGGGGCCCGCAGCCGGGCCGGAGCCGGGGGCCGCACCAGGCCGCGGCCGGGCCCGCGCCGGGGCCGGAAACAGGGGCCACAGCCGGCGGCAGCCGGGCCCGTACCGGGGCCGGAGCAGGGGTCGCACCCGGCGGCAGTCGGAGCCGCAGTTGGGCCCGCCTCGGGGTCGGAGCAGGGGGGGCGCACCCGACGGCAGCGGGGTCCGCAGCGGGGCTCGCACCCGGGCCCGCAGTGGGGCTCGCAGTCGGAGCGGCAGCCGGGCCCGCTCCGGGACCGGAGCAGGGGTCGCACCCGGACCCGCAGCCGGGCCCGCACCGGAACCCAAGCAGGGGCTGCACCCGAAACGGCAGCGGGGCCCGCAGCCGGGCCCGCAGCCGGGCCCGCAGCCGGGCCCGCAGCCAGGGCCGGAGTTCGAGGTGACGCCGCACCGGAAATCGCGGCCGGAGCCCGGGATTCCACCCCTTCGTGGAGCGCCCCGGCGCGTTGGGCACCCTCCCCGCGCGACCCCAAATGGCGTCCAGTAGGGTTTGGTCCGCATAAACATCCAAACCCCTGCCCGCACTGGGCCGGCGACCGACCAGAAGACGGCCGCGGCCGACCGCGCGGGCGAGACTCTCGGGAAGGCGCTACGTGAGTCCCAACGGCTCCGACCGCTCGTCGCGGCGCCCGGTGCGGCGGAAGCTGCTGCAGGCGCTGGCCGCGGGCTTGGTCCTGGCGACCGCCACCGGTTGCACATCAAAGGACTTCCCCCGCCTCGGAATGCCTACCCCCGTCACGGAGGAGGCGCCGCGGATCCTCTCCCTGTGGCAGGGCTCGTGGGCGGCAGCGCTCGCCACGGGCGTCCTGGTCTGGGGCCTGATCATCTGGGCGGTCATCTTCCACCGTCGCAGCAGGACCAAGATCGAGGTTCCCGCGCAGACCCGGTACAACATGCCGATCGAGGCGCTGTACACCGTGGTCCCGATCATCATCGTCTCGGTGTTGTTCTACTTCACCGCACGCGATGAGAACGCGCTCCTCAAGACCTCCAAGAAGCCCGACCACGTGGTCAACGTGGTGGGCTATCAGTGGAGCTGGGGCTTCAACTACATGGAGAACGTGGACGGGAGCACCGCCACTCCGAAGCAGGAAGCCAAGGAGATCTCCTCGATCCCCCGGCGCATGCTCAACGCCGTCCCCAAGGGCGCCGAGGGCGTCTACGAGGCCGGCACCCCCGGTGAGCGGAACCCGCAGACCGGCAACCCGGGCCCGACCCTGTGGCTGCCCAAGGGCGAGTCGGTCCAGTTCATCCTGACGTCCCGCGATGTCATCCACTCGTTCTGGGTGGTCCCCTTCCTGATGAAGATGGACGTCATCCCGGGTCACACCAACCGTTTCGAGGTCACCCCGAACCGCGAGGGCACCTTCATGGGCAAGTGCGCCGAGCTGTGCGGCGTCGACCACTCCCGGATGCTCTTCAACGTCAAGGTCGTGTCGCCGGAGCGCTACCAGCAGCACCTCAAGGAACTGGCGAAGAAGGGCCAGACCGGCTACATCCCGGCGGGCATTGAGCAGACGGACGCCGCCAAGAACGCGGAGACCAAGATCCAGTGAGCATCCTCAACGAACCCCAGGGTGCCGGTACGACCGCTTCGCAAGAGCGGGAGATTCCGGTGCGTCGGAAGCAGCCGGGCAATGTCGTCGTCAAGTGGCTGACCACCACGGACCACAAGACGATCGGCACGCTCTACCTCGTCACGTCGTTCGCGTTCTTCTGCATCGGCGGCCTGATGGCGCTCTTCATGCGCGCCGAGCTGGCCCGTCCGGGCACGCAGATCATGTCGAATGAGCAGTTCAACCAGGCGTTCACCATGCATGGCACGATCATGCTGCTGATGTTCGCCACCCCGCTGTTCGCGGGCTTCACGAACTGGATCATGCCGCTGCAGATCGGTGCGCCCGATGTGGCGTTCCCGCGGCTGAACATGTTCGCGTACTGGCTGTACCTCTTCGGCTCGCTGATCGCGGTGGGCGGGTTCCTGACCCCGCAGGGCGCGGCCGACTTCGGCTGGTTCGCCTACTCCCCGCTGTCGGACGCGGTCCGCTCGCCCGGTATCGGCGCGGACATGTGGATCATGGGTCTGGCCCTCTCCGGCTTCGGCACGATCCTCGGTGCGGTCAACTTCATCACCACGATCATCTGCATGCGCGCTCCGGGCATGACGATGTTCCGCATGCCGATCTTCACCTGGAACGTGCTGCTGACCGCGGTGCTGGTGCTGCTCGCCTTCCCGGTGCTGGCCGCCGCGCTGTTCGCCCTGGAGGCGGACCGAAAATTCGGGGCACATGTCTTCGATGCGGCAAATGGCGGCGCGTTGCTCTGGCAACACCTCTTCTGGTTCTTCGGCCATCCAGAGGTGTACATCATCGCGTTGCCGTTCTTCGGCATCATTTCCGA
Source organism: Streptomyces sp. AgN23 (assembly GCF_001598115.1). Classification (NCBI taxonomy): domain Bacteria; kingdom Bacillati; phylum Actinomycetota; class Actinomycetes; order Kitasatosporales; family Streptomycetaceae; genus Streptomyces; species Streptomyces sp. AgN23. The sequence continues at coordinate 3,348,349 of NZ_CP007153.1, read as the reverse complement.
GGTCATTCCGGTCTTCTCCCGGAAGCCGATGTTCGGTTACATCTCCCTGATCGCCGCGACGATTTCGATCGCCGGTCTCTCGGTGACGGTGTGGGCCCACCACATGTATGTCACCGGCGGAGTGTTGTTGCCGTTCTTCTCGTTCATGACGTTCCTCATCGCGGTCCCGACCGGTATCAAGTTCTTCAACTGGATCGGCACGATGTGGAAGGGGTCGCTGAGCTTCGAGACCCCGATGCTCTGGGCGATCGGATTCCTCATCACCTTCACCTTCGGTGGTCTGACCGGTGTGATCCTGGCGTCGCCGCCGATGGACTTCCACGTCTCCGACTCGTACTTCGTGGTGGCCCACTTCCACTACGTGGTCTTCGGCACCGTGGTCTTCGCGATGTTCGCCGGATTCCACTTCTGGTGGCCCAAGTTCACCGGCAAGATGCTGGACGAGCGGCTCGGCAAGATCACCTTCTGGACGCTGTTCGTGGGCTTCCACGGCACGTTCCTGGTGCAGCACTGGCTGGGCGCCGAGGGCATGCCCCGCCGGTACGCCGACTACCTGGCGGCCGACGGCATCACCACGCTGAACACCATCTCGACCATCAGCTCCTTCCTGCTGGGCCTGTCGATCCTGCCGTTCCTCTACAACGTCTGGAAGACCGCCAAGTACGGCAAGAAGGTCGAGGTCGACGACCCCTGGGGCTACGGACGTTCGCTGGAGTGGGCGACCTCCTGCCCGCCCCCGCGGCACAACTTCCTCACCCTGCCGCGGATCCGCTCCGAATCCCCGGCGTTCGACCTGCACCACCCGGAGATCGCGGCGCTCGACCAGCTCCAGAACCACGGTGCGCCCGACGAGGACAAGGCCCTCGCGGGTGGTAAGGAGGCCGGCAAGTGAAGGTCCAAGGCCGGATGTTCATCTGGCTGGCCGTCTTCATCCTCGTCATGGCGATCGTCTATGGCGTGTGGTCGAAGGAGCCGGCCGGTACCACCGCGCTCTTCCTGGCCTTCGGGCTGAGCATCATGATCGGCTACTACCTGGCCTTCACGGCGCGCCGGGTGGATGTCGGAGCGCAGGACAACAAGGACGCGGATGTCGCGGACGACGCCGGCGAGCTGGGATTCTTCTCCCCGCACAGCTGGCAGCCGCTCTCCCTGGCCGTCGGTGGCGCCCTGGCCTTCCTGGGCGTGATCTTCGGCTGGTGGCTGCTCTTCTTCTCGGCCCCGATCATCATGGTCGGTCTCTTCGGCTGGGTCTTCGAGTACTACCGCGGCGAGAACGCCAACCAGTAACCGGCCAGTCGGCTGACGCGACCGGCGAGACGAGCGGGGCCCGGACACCTCCCCAGGTGTCCGGGCCCCGCTCGGTGTTGCCGGCCGGGCGCCCGGGCCGTGGCCCGGGCGGGCCCGCCGGTTCACCCCGCTGCCTCACTCCGCGCGCCGTTCATGGACGGCGTTCTTACGTTGAGTCCATGAGCCACACACCTCGATCACTCCGAAGCCGGGCGGTGCTGACCTGCGCCCTGCTGGTGGCGCCGCTGATAGCGGGTGTGAGCGGATGCGCGGGATCTCCCGACCCCCTGTCCGCCAAGCCGTACGACGCCGCCGACCAGATCTCGTTCAGCGGTGACGGCGACGGCCGCAAGGCCGATCCGGACAAGCCGCTCGAAGTGTCCGCCAAGGGCGATGACAGCCGGATCACGGATGTCACGGCCACCGACGCCGCGGGCCGCTACGTCCGGGGCGAACTGGCCGAGGACGGCAAGCACTGGCGCAGCACCGTGCCGCTGGCCGCCGGCGCCCACTACACGCTGAAGGTGTCCACAGAGGACTCCAACGGCGCTCCTGGCCGCCGTACCGTCGACTTCTCCACCAGCTCCGCCCGCCGGCTGCTGAAGGTCACCTTCGGCCCCAAGGCGGGGGAGTACGGGGTGGGGCAGCCCATCACGGCCAAGCTGAGTCGGCCCGTCAAGGACCCCTCGGCCCGCGCCGTGATCGAGCGTGCCCTGAAGGTGGACTCACGGCCCGCGGTGGAGGGCGTCTGGCACTGGGTGGACAGCCGTAACCTGCACTACCGCCCGCAGGAGTACTGGCCCGCCCACGCCACCATCACGGCCCACTCCAACCTCAAGGGCATCAGGATCGGCGGCGGGCTCTACGGCGGCGATGCCAAGTCGCTGCGGCTGACCACCGGCGACCGCCTGGAGGCCCTCACCGACTCCGGCACCCACCAGATGACGGTGAAGCGGAACGGGGTGCCCATCCGGACCATCCCGATCACCACCGGTATGCCCGGATTCGACACCCGGAACGGCATCAAGGTGGTGCTGGCCAAGGAATCCGCCGTACGGATGACGGGTGCCAGCATCGGGCTCGGCGCAGGCTCCTACGACCTGATGGTCTACTGGGCCGCCCGGGTGACCAAGAGCGGCGAATATGTCCACGCCGCGCCCTGGTCCACCGGTTCACAGGGCTACGCCAACGTCAGCCACGGCTGTACGGGCATGAGCACGGCGAACGCCGAGTGGTTCTTCAACACCGTGCGCCTGGGCGACATCGTCCAGGTCGTGAACAGCGATGGAGACGACATGGCGGCGTTCGGCAACGGCTACGGCGACTGGAACATGGCCTGGGCGGACTGGCGCAAGGGCAGTGCCGTCTCCGGCGGCCAGTCCGACGCCGCGTCCGCCGACTCCGCCCGGCTCCGTCCGCAGGTCTGAGCAGGGGTGCGGACGGTGAGGTCAGGCGCCCACGGAGAGCCGCCTGCGGAGCAGCCCGGCCAGCGCGTCCGCCAGGGCCACCGGGTCCACCGGATGCGTGACCGCGGCCTCCGCACGGCTCCAGGTGGCCAGCCAGGCGTCCTGCGGGCGGCCGATGAGCAGCAGCACCGGCGGGCACTGGAAGACCTCGTCCTTGATCTGCCGGCAGACGCCCATCCCGCCCGCGGGCGCCGTCTCACCGTCCAGCACACAGACGTCGATGCCGCCCTCCTCCAGCGCCGAGAGAACGGCCGGGAGGGTGGCGCACTCCAGGAATTCCACCGGTGGCACATCGGCGGCGGGCCGCCGCCCGGCCGCGAGGCGCACCTGCTCGCGGGTGCTCGCGTCATCGCTGTAGACCAGCACCGTTGCGATCGGCCGCATCATGACCTCCGGGCGAAGTAAGTGGTCTGCCGGGCTCCTGTGGCGGATGCTACTCCCGTACAGCCGTCCGGAGGAGGGGGCGTACGGATCTCTCCCTCCTTCGAGGGACTGTCCCGAACAACCCCGACGAGCAGGGTCGATGCCCTCGCCACGGTCCTTGACACTCCGAACGGGACCCCCGGGAGTGAGCGCTGGATAAGCGACCGACATAATGTCGGTCGTGGCGACAGCAACAGCAGTAGAAACCGGGCACGCGCACCCGTCGGTCAACCGGCCGAACCTCACCAGCGTCGGAACCATCATCTGGCTGAGTTCCGAGCTGATGTTCTTCGCGGCCCTCTTCGCGATGTACTTCACCCTGCGATCGGTGACCGGAGCCGAGCACTGGAAGGAAATGGCGTCCGCGCTGAACTTCCCGTTCTCCGCGACGAACACCACGATCCTGGTGCTCTCCTCCCTCACCTGCCAGCTCGGCGTCTTCGCCGCCGAGCGCGGCGACGTGAAGAAGCTGCGCACCTGGTTCGTGATCACCTTCATCATGGGCGCGATCTTCATCGGCGGTCAGATCTTCGAATACACCGAGCTGGTCAAGAAGGACGGGCTCTCGCTCTCCTCCGACCCGTACGGCTCGGTGTTCTACCTGACCACCGGCTTCCACGGCATGCATGTGACGGGCGGCCTGATCGCCTTCCTGTTTGTCCTGGGCAGGACGTACGCGGCCAAGAGGTTCACCCACCAGCAGGCGACGGCGGCCATCGTCGTGTCCTACTACTGGCACTTCGTCGATGTCGTCTGGATCGGCCTCTTCGCCACGATCTACATGATCAAGTAAGCCGGTCACCGCACCGGAACCACGTCCTTAACAGCATCGACGCAGAAGATCCTGACACCGGGGTAATCCGTGAAAAAGCTCTCCGCACGACGGCGCCATCCGCTGGCTGCGCTCGTCGTCCTACTCTTCGCGCTGGCGGTCACTGGGGGGCTGTACGCCGCGTTTTCGCCGAGCGAGGCGAAGGCCGACGACAGCTCCGCCCAGTCCCTCGCCATCGAGGAGGGCAAGAAGCTCTATGCCGTCGGCTGCGCCAGCTGCCATGGCACGGGCGGTCAGGGGACCTCTGACGGCCCGAGCCTGGTCGGCGTCGGCTCCGCCGCCGTGGACTTCCAGGTCGGCACCGGCCGTATGCCCGCGCAGCAGCCGGGCGCTCAGGTGCCGAAGAAGAAGAAGATCTACTCGGACGCCGATATCGAGCAGCTCGCCGCCTACATCTCCTCGCTCGGTGCGGGTCCGGTGACGCCCACCAAGAGCCAGTACAGCCCGGACGGCGCGGACGTGGCGAAGGGCGGGGAGCTCTTCCGTACGAACTGCGCGCAGTGCCACAACTTCGCCGGCAAGGGTGGTGCCCTCACCAACGGCAAGTTCGCGCCGGCTCTCGACGGGGTCAGCGCCAAGCATCTCTACGAGGCCATGCAGACCGGCCCGCAGAACATGCCCTCCTTCCCCGACACCGTGATGCCGGAGAAGAACAAGCAGGACATCATCGCGTACCTCGACACGGTCAACAGCGACAAGAGCAAGACCCCCGGTGGCCTCGAGCTCGGCGGGCTCGGCCCGGTGAGCGAGGGCCTGTTCGGCTGGGTCTTCGGTATGGGCGCGATGATCGTCCTCACCATCTGGGTCGCCGCCCGGACCGCAAAGGCCAAGAAGTCATGAGTAGCCACGAGATTTCAGAAGCAGAAGACAAGCTGCCGGAAGAGCGAGGGGCCGAGAGCGCCGTAAGGCTGGCCGAGGACCCGTTCGCCGACCCGGGGCTGCCCCCGCACGAGCACCGTGTGCAGGACATCGACGAGCGGGCCGCGCGGCGCTCCGAGCGCACCGTCGCCCTGCTCTTCACGGTCTCGATGGTGGCCACGATCGCGTTCATCGCCGCGTATGTGGCGCTCCCGGTCGACAAGTACATCTACGTCTTCCCGATCGGGCACATCAGCGCGCTCAACTTCGCGCTCGGTGTGACGCTCGGCATCGCGCTCTTCACCATCGGCGCGGGCGCGGTCCACTGGGCCCGCACCCTGATGTCCGATGAGGAGATCGCCGACGAGCGGCACCCCATCGAGGCCAGCCCCGAGGTGAAGTCGAAGGTCCTCGACGACTTCCGGGCCGGTGCCAAGGAGTCCGGCTTCGGTCGGCGCAAGCTGGCCCGCAACACCCTCTTCGGCGCGCTCGCGCTGGTGCCGCTCTCCGGCGTCGTGTTGCTGCGGGACCTCGGTCCGCTGCCGGGCACCAAGCTGCGGCACACCAAGTGGGCCAAGGGCAAGCGGCTGATGAACTACAACACCATGCAGCCGCTGCGCCCCGAGGACATCTCCGTCGGTTCGCTCACCTTCGCCATGCCCGAGGGCATGAGCGAGGAGCAGCACGACTTCCAGACGGAGATCGCCAAGGCGGCCCTGATGCTGGTCCGGCTGCAGCCGGAGAACATCAAGGACAAGCGCGAGCTGGACTGGTCGCACGAGGGCATCGTCGCGTTCTCCAAGATCTGCACCCACGTCGGCTGCCCGATCAACCTGTATGAGCAGCAGACGCACCACGTCCTGTGCCCCTGCCACCAGTCGACCTTCGACCTCTCCGACGGTGGCCGAGTGATCTTCGGTCCGGCCGGTCACGCGCTGCCGCAGCTGCGGATCAGGGCCAACGACCAGGGGTACCTCGAAGCCATGGGCGACTTCCCGGAGCCCGTCGGTCCTGCTTACTGGGAGCGCGGATGAGTACTACAAGCGACAGCGGTGCGCAGCGCCGCGGCAAAGCGCCCGCGGGCGAGCGCGTCGCCGACTGGGCCGATGGCCGGCTGGGCGTCTACAGCCTGGCCAAGGCCAATATGCGCAAGATCTTCCCGGACCACTGGTCCTTCATGCTGGGCGAGGTCTGCCTCTACAGCTTCATCATCATCATCCTCACGGGTGTGTATCTGACGCTGTTCTTCCACCCCAGCATGGAAGAGGTCACGTACCACGGGCCGTACGTCCCGATGCAGGGCGTCAAGATGTCCGAGGCGTTCGCCTCGACGCTCGACATCAGCTTCGAGGTGCGGGGCGGTCTGCTGATCCGGCAGATCCACCACTGGGCCGCGCTGGTCTTCCTGTGCGGCATGTTCACGCACATGATGCGCGTGTTCTTCACCGGTGCGTTCCGCAAGCCGCGTGAGATCAACTGGCTCTTCGGCTTCCTGCTGTTCTTCCTCGGCATGCTGACCGGCTTCACCGGCTACTCGCTCCCCGACGACCTGCTCTCCGGCACCGGTCTGCGGTTCATCGAGGGTGTGTTCCTGTCGATCCCGGTGGTCGGCACCTACATCTCGATGTTCGTCTTCGGCGGCGAGTTCCCCGGGATGGACCTCATCCCGAGGCTCTACCCGGTCCACGTCCTGCTGCTGCCGGGCATCATGCTCGGCCTGCTGGTGGCGCACCTGATCCTGGTCTTCTACCACAAGCACACGCAGTACCCCGGGGCCGGAAAGACCGAGAAGAACGTCGTGGGCATGCCCCTGCTGCCGGTCTACATGGCCAAGGCGGGCGGCTTCTTCTTCCTGGTCTTCGGTGTGATCGCGGTCCTGTCCGCGGTCGCGACCATAAACCCGGTGTGGACCATCGGTCCCTACCGGCCCGACCAGGTGTCCACCGGCGCCCAGCCCGACTGGTACATGGGCTTCGCCGAGGGTCTGGTCCGTGTGATGCCCGGCTGGGAGATCACCGCCTGGGGCCACACGCTCGTCCTGGGCGTGTTCATCCCGATCGTGCTCTTCCCGCTGGTCCTGTTCGCGATCGGGCTCTACCCGTTCATCGAGTCCTGGATCACCGGCGACAAGCGTGAGCACCACATCCTGGACCGCCCGCGCAACGCCCCGACCCGGACGGCCTTCGGTGTCGCCTGGCTGACCGCGTACTTCGTGATGCTGATCGGTGGCGGTAACGACCTGTGGGCCACCCACTTCCACCTGTCGATCAACTCGATCACGTGGTTCGTGCGGATCGGCTTCTTCGCCGGCCCGGTCCTGGCGTTCATCGCCACCAAGCGGATCTGCCTCGGCCTCCAGCGGCGCGACCGCGACAAGGTGCTGCACGGCCGTGAGACCGGCATCATCAAGCGGCTGCCGCACGGTGAGTTCGTCGAGGTCCACGAGCCGCTCGCGCAGGAGCAGCTGCATATGCTGACCCAGCACGAGCAGCCCGAGCCCTACGAGATCGGCCCCGAGACCGACGAGAACGGGGTCAAGCGGAAGGTGACGCCCGCGCAGCGGATCCGTTCGAAGCTCTCCAAGGGCTATTACGGCGAGGACAACGTCATTCCGAAGCCGACCCGCGAGGAGTACCACGAGATCACCAGCGGCCACGGCCACCACTGATCTCCGCCGTACCGCTCTCGCACGTCAGCTGACGCCACAGACCAGGGCCCCGGCCCGGACCACACGGTCCGGCCGGGGCCCTGGTCGTGCTGCCGATAGGCTGGCGGCGGGCCGCTGACGTGCGCGGCCCCTTCCCTGCCCACCCCACGGATCCAGGAGCGGACCATGGACGTTGTGACCCCCGCCGGAGGCGACAGCACCGCGACGGCCCGCACCTGGCCGGACGTACTGACCTCGCTGATCGCCGGCCGGGACCTCGATGCCGACGACACCGCCTGGGCCATGGACCGGATCATGCGGGGCGAGGCCACCGACGCCCAGATCGCCGGTTTCGCGATCGCGCTGCGCTCCAAGGGCGAGACGGTCTCCGAGGTGGCCGGTCTGGTGCGGGCCATGTACGACCACGCCAAGGTGATCGAGGTGCCCGGGGAGACCGTGGACATCGTCGGCACCGGCGGCGACCGCGCCAAGACCGTCAATATCTCCACCATGTCCGCGCTGGTCGTCGCCGGTACCGGCGCGCGGGTCGTCAAGCACGGCAACCGCGCCTCGTCCTCCGCCAGCGGCGCCTCCGATGTGCTGGAGAAGCTCGGCGTCAACCTGGACATCACCCCGGAGCGGGTGGTGGAGGTCGCGGAGGAGGCGGGGATCACCTTCTGCTTCGCGGTGAAGTTCCACCCGTCGCTGCGGCATGTCGCCTCGGCCCGCCGCGAGCTGGGCGTCGCCACCCCGTTCAACCTGCTCGGCCCGCTGACCAACCCGGCGCGGGTGAAGTGCCAGGCCACCGGGGTCGCCGACGCCCGGATGGCGCCCATCATCGCCGGGGTGCTGGCCGAGCGGGGCTCCACCGCGCTGGTCGTCCGCGGTGACGACGGGCTGGACGAACTGACCGTGACCACCACCTCCCAGGTGTGGGAGGTCCGGGGCGGCGCCGTGCGCCAGGAGACCCTCGACCCGCGGGACGTGGGCATCGAGCGGGCCCCCGTGGAAGCCCTGCGCGGCGCGGACGCCTCGTACAACGCCGATGTCGCCCGCCGTCTGCTGGCGGGCGAGCGGGGCCCGGTCCGGGACGCGGTGCTGCTGAACTCGGCGGCGGCGCTGGTGGCGCTCGAACCGGAGCCGGGGGACAAGCCCCTGGCGGAGCGGATCGCGGCGGGTGTCGCGCGGGCCGCCGAGTCGATCGACTCGGGCGCGGCGCGCGACGTCCTGGAGCGGTGGGTACGGGCCACCCACGCCTAGGCGTTGCCCTTACGGCGCCCATGTTCCGTCCGTGTCCTGTCCGGGATGCGGACAGGGTGTGGGCGCCGCCGTACGGCATGGCATACTCCTGCCCAGGTCACGAGTGACAGCGACTACGGCCCCGGCCCGCTGTCCGGCAACCCTCCGTCCGTGGCGGGGTGCCCCGGGTGATGACCAGGCCGCCTGGCAGCGAGGCCGGCGGCAAGCGCGGACCCCTCGCACTAGGGGTCCTGGTGGTCGAGGGAGTTCTTCCGTGATGCAGCGAATGCGCTAGGGCCGAGCGGCCCGTTTTCCCTCCTGTGCTCCGCGCGGTGGTGCCGTGCGTCGAGCGCTTTCCCGCGCCCTGATGGCGGGCTCACCGCCGTCCTCGTGCGCGTTACGCATTCCCACGCCTTCGACCCTCCCGGGAGACTTCGCCATGTCCGCGCGCCCTTCTGCCACCGCCTCCGCCGCCTCCGCCGATTCCGCCGCCTGTGAGCCGCTGCCCGTGCTGGGCAGCGATGTCCTGGTGCCCCTGGTCACCGGCGGCGAGGTGACCTACGCGGCGCTCGACTACGCCGCCAGCGCCCCCGCGCTGCGGCGGGTCTGGGACGACATCGCCGCCTACGCGCCCTACTACGGCAGCGTGCACCGCGGGGCGGGCTACCTCTCGCAGCTGTCCACCGACCTCTTCGAGAACAGCCGTAAGGACGTCGCCGCCTTCCTCGGCTGCCGCGAGGACGACCAGGTCGTCTTCACCCGCTCCACCACCGATTCGCTCAACCTCCTGGCCGCCGTGGCGCCGCGGGGCACCGAGGTCTTCGTCTTCGAGACCGAGCACCACGCCTCGCTGCTGCCCTGGGAGCAGCGGGAGGACGTCACCGTCCGCTACCTCAGCGCCCCGCGCTCCCCGCGGCAGGCGGTGGAGACGCTGGAGCAGGCGCTCGCGGGGCGCGCCAAGGGCCCGGCGCTGGTCTGCGTGACCGGCGCGTCCAACGTGACCGGTGAGCTGTGGCCGGTGCGGGAGCTGGCCGCGGCCGCGCACGCACACGGCGCCCGTATCGTCCTGGACGCCGCGCAGCTTGCCCCGCACCACCCCGTGGACATCGCGGAGGCGGACGTCGACTGGGTGGCCTTCTCCGGGCACAAGCTGTACGCGCCCTTCGGCGCCGGTGTGCTGGCCGGGCGGGCGGACTGGCTGCGGGAGGCCCGGCCGTATCTGGCGGGCGGTGGCGCCAGCCGTAAGGTGACGCGCAGGGACGACGGCGGGGTCGACGTCGAGTGGCACACCACCGCCGCCCGGCACGAGGCGGGCTCGCCGAACGTCATCGGCGTCTACGCGATCGCGTCGGCGTGCAGGGCGCTGACCGAGGCCGGTTTCGAGGGCCTGGTCGCCCGTGAGCGGCGGCTGATCGAAAAGGTGCGGGCGGGGCTGGCCGAGGTGCCCGAGGTGCGGGTGCTCTCGCTCTTCGGCGACGACGCCCCCCGGGTCGGCGTGCTGTCGTTCGTGGTGGAGGGCTGGAACAGCTCCCACTTCGCGGCGGCGCTCTCCGCGGAGTACGGCATCGGCGTACGCGACGGGCTCTTCTGCGCGCATCCGCTGGTCCGCACCCTGCTGGACAGCGAGCCCGACGAGCCGGGCGAATGCGGTGCGCCCGAGGCCGCGCCGGGGGAGCGCTCGCTGAACGCGATCCGGGTCAGCTTCGGGGCGGGCACCCCGGACGAGCATGTCGAGCGGTTCGTCGGCGCCGTGAAGGAGCTGGTACGCGAGGGTGCCCGGTGGAGCTACCGCACCGAGGACGGCCGCTGCGTCCCGGACCGCGGCTGAGCCCGCTGGGCCCCGGGGCTGCTGGGGGCTGAGGGAGCGAGCCGCCGGGCCCCGGGGGATCCGGGGGCTGAGGGCGCCTCTGGGCCCCGCGGATGCCGGGATGCAGGTGCCGGAAGTGTGGCGCTAGCCGTCCAGGCCGATCGCGAACGCCGCCTCGAGGTCGTGCTGGGAGTACGTCCGGAAGGCGATGTGCGTCTCGGTCGAGGCCACCCCCGGCAGCTTGCTGATCTGGCCGGTGATGATGTCCGCGAGGTCGTCGTGCCGGGCCACCCGCACCATCGCGATCAGATCGTGCGCGCCGGTGACCGAGTAGACCTCGCTCACGTTCTCCAGCGCGGCGATTTTCTCGGCGGTCTCCGGAATCCGGTCCACGCTGGTCTTGATGAGCACGATCGAAGTGATCACGGCTGGCTTTCTCCCTCACTCGCCCTGGCTGCGCCGCCCACTCTAGTCGTCCTCCCGAACCGCCCCCACGCGTAGAGAAAGCCGAGCGTGAAGCCCACGAGATGGGCGAGATAGGCGACGCCGGGGCGGTCGTCGGCCTGCCGGGCGGCCAGCCACTGGAGGGCCACCCAGAAGATCAGCACCGCCCAGGCCGGAAAGCGCAGCGGTAGAAAGAACAGAAAGGGAAAGAGACTGGTCACCCTGGCTCGGGGAAACAGCCACAAGAAGGCTCCGAGCACTCCGGAAATGGACCCGGAGGCACCCACCAGGGTCTGGGCGGAGTCGGCGTGCGCGGCGGCGTAGCCGAGCAGGGCCAGATAGCCCGTGACGAGGTAGAAGACGGCGAACTGGACTCGTCCCATCCGCTCCTCGGTCATCGCCCCGAAGACGTAGAGAAACAGCATGTTGCCGAGCAGATGCAGCCAGTTTCCGTGCACGAACAGCGCGGTCAGCGGGGCGAGCGGCTGATCGGGGGAGCCGCTCCACAGGGCGCTGGGCACCACTCCCCAGCGCTCGAAGTACGTGGACTGGGCCTCCACCAGCCGCTCGCCCGTGCCATAGCCGGGGTTGAGCCCCGAGGCCGGTCCGATGACGAAGAGCAGGCAGCAGCTGACGATCAGGCCGTATGTCACCCACGGGCGGCCGGGCCCCGCCATCCAGGGGCGGCCGCGCCCCGACGACGTCTCGATCATGGTCAGATCATTCCGTACCGGGCGCAACCTCCACAGAGCGCCTCGCCGCGCTCCCGCCGGACGCGGGCGGGACGGGCCCGGCGCGGGGCAAGGCTCAGGCCGTAGGGTTACAGGACGCCGCCGATGAGCCGAGAAGCGAGGACCCGCAATCATGGCCGTGCCCCTGCCGACCGACCGGACCCGCTGGCGTTGCGCACTGTGCGGCAACCTCACCCGGTTCGATGTGACCCGCTCGACCAGAGCCGTGGAGTATGTGCATCTCGACTTGGCCGGGGAACCCAGTGTCGAGGAACGCGAGGTGCTCAGTGAGACCATTGAGTCAGTGCGCTGTCGCTGGTGCAACGCGGTCGACCAGGTAGAACTCGTGGACCGTCCGAGCACCGGCCTGAGCGCCTGAGAACGGAGCGATGACAGGTGGTGGAGCGGACCGGCGACCCCGGGGCGGCCGGTGACGCCGAGGGCGTCACCGAGGCGCTGGACCGCCCGCTGCCGGAAGGAGTGCGGCGGCGGGTGGTGGCGCTGGTCGCCGACGCCTTCGGCGGGCTGACGGTCACCGAGCTGCCCACCCAGTTGCGGCAGTACGCCCGTTTCACCCCGACCCGCCGTGCCAAGTTCGCGGGCAACGCGATGGCCGCCGCGGTGGAGAGCGACCCCGTCTTCCGGCAGCGGATCGGGGGACGGCTGCGGGAGACCCAGCGGGAGCTGGCCGAGGCGATCGAGGGCGGATCGCCGCCCGCCGCGGCCGATCCGGTGGATGTGGCGGCGGTGGCGTATGTGCTGCGGCCGGTGGGCTGGGTCAAGCTGGTCGAGGCGGCGGGCGAGGAGGCCCAGCGGGCCTCCGCCGAGCGGGCCGGTGAGGAGGCGGCGCGCGAGCTGCAGCGGCTGCGCGACGAACTCGCCGAGGCCAAGGCGGCCACCCGGCATGAGACGGAGCGGACGCGCACCGAGTTGGAGGCCGCCCGTAAGGAGAACGACGGGCTGCAGCGCAAGCTGCGCAGCGCGCAGAGCGATGTGCGGCGGGGCGCGGCCGCGCTGCGCAAGGCCGAGGCGGAGCTGGAGGCCGTACGGGCGGAGGCGGCGGCCCGTCAGGCCACCGCGGACGGCGAGGCGCGGCGGCTGCGCGCCCGGCTCGCGGAGGCGGAGTCGGCGCTGGAGGCCAGCCGGCGGGCGGTGCGCGAGGGGCGCAGCGTGGAGGACATGCGGCTGCGGTTGCTGCTGGACACGGTGCTGGACGCGGCCCAGGGGCTGCGGCGCGAACTGGCCCTGCCGCCCGCGTCGATGCGCCCGGCGGACACGGTGGACGCCGTGGAGCCGGGGAAGATGACGCCGAAGGACATAGCGACCAGGGCGCTGTCGGAAATGGACCCGGCCCTGCTGGACCAGCTGCTCGCGCTGCCGCAGGCGCATCTGGTGGTGGACGGCTACAACGTCACCAAGACCGGCTATCCCACGATGCCGTTGGAGAAGCAGCGGCTGCGGCTGCTGGGCGGTCTCGCGGTGCTCGCGGCCCAGACGGGCGCGGAGATGACCTGTGTCTTCGACGGGGCCGAGCTGGCCGCGCCGGTGCTGCTCGCGCCGCCGCGCGGGGTGCGGGTGCTGTTCAGCAAGCCCGGGGTGACGGCGGACGAGTTGATCCGGCAGATCGTGCGGGCGGAGCCGCCCGGCCGGCCGGTGGTGGTGGTGTCCACCGACCGCGAGGTGGCCGACGGGGTGGCGCGCGCCGGAGCGCGCCCCGTGGCATCCGCGTTGCTGCTGAAGCGACTTGCCCGTACCTGAGACGTCGTAGCCCGTATCTCCGTTATTCCCGTATCCCCGGTTTCCGCGTTTCTGTGGCTGAGCGCCCGAACTCTCTTCAGAAGTCGACCTCGCACCACTTCTGTTGTCAGCGGAGCGTCGATCGACCATCACTGCCCGTGTGACATTCGTAAAAGATGCGCTTCCGGGGCGACTTTTTTGCCGTTGGGATTTGAACGGATCACGGCGGGGTCACTAAGGTCAGCTCGAACCTTCGCGCGGTTGATCACCCATCCGGGGTGACAGCGGAGGTACCGCCGAGTCCGCGCCCTGTCGCGGAGCCGGGGCTCACCACCCCATCAACTCCCGGTAGGCGGCTGGAGGAAGAAGGAGCTCGCCTTCGTGGCGTCCCACCGTCGACCCAAGCAGCCGAGCCGCACTCGGGTAACCGTCCTTACCGCGACCGCGGCAGCCGCCGTCGCTCTCACTTCCCAGGCCGCCCAGGCCGCTCCGAAGCAGGACAAGAAGGACGTCAAGGAGCAGGTCGACAAGCTCTACGAAGAGGCGGAGCAGGCGACCGAGAAGTACAACGGCGCCAAGGAGAAGCAGCAGAAGCTGGAGAAGCAGGTCGGCGATCTGCAGGACAAGGTGGCGCGCGGTCAGGAGGACCTGAACAAGCTGCGCAACGGCCTGGGTTCGATGGCCACCGCCCAGTACCGCTCCGGCGGCATCGACCCCTCGGTGCAGCTGCTCCTCTCCTCCGACCCGGACACCTACCTCGAGAAGGCGTCCACCCTCAGCCAGCTGAGCGGCAAGCAGGCCGAGTCCCTGCGGAAGATCGCCGACAAGCAGCGCACCCTCAAGCAGCAGCGTGAGGAAGCGTCCACCAAGCTGCAGGACCTGGCGGACACCCGTAAGGCGCTCGGCAAGAAGAAGGACGAGATCCAGGGCAAGCTGTCCAAGGCCCGGAACCTCCTCAACACCCTGACCGCCAAGGAGCGCGCCCAGATAGCGGCCCAGGACGCGGAGCGCGCCAACCGCTCCAGCAGCCGGGTCGACCTGGGCAACGAGGTGCCCGAGTCGGGGCGTGCCGCGGCCGCGCTGGCCGCCGCCAAGACGAAGATCGGCCTCCCGTACGTCTGGGGCGCGACCGGTCCGTCCTCCTTCGACTGCTCCGGACTCACCGGCTGGGCCTACCAGCAGGCCGGGGTGCAGCTGCCGCGCATCTCCCAGGACCAGGCGAACGCCGGCAGCCGCATCGGCCGCGGTGAACTCAAGCCGGGCGACCTGGTGCTCTTCTACGGCGACCTGCACCACATAGGTCTCTACGCGGGCAACGGCCAGGTGCTGCACGCGCCCAAGCCCGGTGCCGGTGTGCGCTACGAGTCGATGGACAACATGCCGTTCCAGTTCGGCGTCCGGGTCTGATGCGGAAGGTCTGATCAGGAGGGTCTGATCAGGAATTGGAAAACGGGTCTCAAACCGCCCCAAGAGCCATCCTTTAGGGCGAATCTCCAGGACCCTCGCTGATCCCCCGCCCCGCCGGTGACCTGCGTCACTCGGCGGGGCGTCAGTTTCTCCGCACACCACGGCCGTTGGACCGTGGGTGGCCGCACGGCTACTGTCTGCCCGCAGTTCTCAGCCCGACACTGCGGAAGGGAGTGCGGCTACCCATGGCGTTCTGTCGTCGCGTCGCGAAACCCGGGTCCGGCCGGGCCGCCGTCCGGACCGCCGCCTCGGCGGCCGCGGTGGCCTCCGCCGCCGCGCTGTCCGCCGTGGCGGCCGGTGCCGAACCGCATGACCCGGCGGGCCGTCCGGCCGCCCGGTCCGCCGGCGACCGCATCGCCACGCTCTACGCCCAGGCGGAGCGGGCCACCGAGCGCTACAACGCGGCGCGGACGCGCACCCAGGTCCTGCGCCGCGAGGTCGACCGGATCCAGGACCGGGTCGCCCGGGGTCAGGGGCGGGTCAACCGGATGCGGGTGGCGCTCGGCGCCCTCGCGGGCGGGCAGTACCGCACCGGCGGGATCGACCCGGGCCTGGCCCTGCTCCTCTCCGGCGACCCGGCCCAGTACCTCGACCGGGCCGCCACCCTGGAGCGGATCACCAGCCGCCAGGCCGCACAGCTACGGGTGGTCCAGAGCGCCCAGCGCACGCTGCGGCAGGAGCGTGCGGAGGCCGCGGCCAAGCTGGGGAAGCTGGAGCACAGCCGCCGGGTCGTGGCCCGCCACAAGCGGGCGGTCCAGCACCGGTTGGCCACCGCGCGGCGGCTGGTGAACGCGCTGCCGCCCAGGGAGCGGGAGAGCTACGCCCACCGCGCCTCGCGGGCGGGCGGACGCGAGCCCGGCGCCCTCGCCGGCCTGCCGCCGGGCACCCTTTCCGGCTCCGGCCCCGGTGAGCTCTCCGGTGGCCGCCTCGGAGGGCGGCATGCCGCGCCGTTCTCGGGGCGGGCCGCCGCGGCGTTCGGCGCGGCACGGGCGGCCCTCGGACTGCCGTACGCCTGGGGCCACGCCGGTCCCACCGCCTTCGACTGCTCCGGGCTGACCCAATGGGCCTACGCCCACGCCGGGGTGGCCATCCCGCGCACCTCACAGGCCCAGGCGCACGCCGGGCAGCCGGTGCCGCTGTCCCAGGCCCGCCCCGGCGATCTGGTGGTCTACCGCTCCGACGCCAGCCATGTCGCGATGTACGCGGGCAACGGACAGGTGATCCACGCCCCCTACCCCGGGGCACGGGTCCGCTACGACCCCGTGGACATGTTGCCGATCTCTTCCATCACTCGTGTCTGAAGCCGGCGCGCGGGCTCGTACGATCTAAGACGTGGCGGGTCGGTGGAGATCGGGCGGATGGCGGGCGCTGCTGTGCCTGCCGCTGGTGGGCACGTTCACCCTGACCGCGCTGGGCGGCTGCGCCCCCGCCCCGGCGCCCGACGACCCTGAGGGGCGCGACGGCCGGGCCGTGCAGCGCCTGCTGGACCAGCGGGCCGCCGCGGTCCGGGAGCGGGACGCGGACGCCTTCCTCGCCACCGTGGATCGCGGCTCCGCCCGCTATGTGGCCGAGCAGCGGCGGGTGTTCCGGCAGATGTCCGCCGTACCGCTGCGCTCCTGGACCTACCGGCTGGTGCGCACCGGCGGTTTCACCCCCGCGCCGGTCGGCGGCCGCAGCCTCGCCGCACAGGTCGAACTCCGGTACCGGCTGACGGGATACGACACCGCGCCGGTCGTCTCCGCCCAGTACCTGACCCTCGCCCGGCGCGACGGACGGTGGTACGTCGCCTCCGACGACGGTGTGGTGGACGGCAAGCGCGGTACGGAACAGCTCTGGGACCAGGGCACGGTCGACGTCGTCCGCGGCGCCCACAGCCTCGTCCTGGGCGTCGGCCAGGAGCGGCGGGTGCTGCGCGCGGTCGCCGGTATCGCGGACCGGGCGGTGCCCGCCCTCGGCCGGGTCTGGCCCCATGAGTGGGCCGGACGCGTGGTGGTCGAGGTCCCCGGCTCCCTGGACCGGATGGCGGCCCTGCTCGGCGCCTCCGCGGACGGCTACCGCGGGATCGCCGCCGTCACCACGGGCGAGGTCGGCGGGGCCGGTGACGAGGCGCCCGCCGACCGGGTGATCGTCAACCCCGACGCGTACCAGGTCCTCGGCGACTTCGGGCGGCGCGTCGTGATCACCCATGAGACGGCCCATGTCGCCACCCGGACCGCCACCAGCGCCGCCACCCCGCTCTGGCTCTCCGAGGGCTTCGCCGACTGGGTGGGCTACCGCACCCCCGGCCGCACCCCCCGCCAGGTCGCCCCCGAACTCACCGACGCCGTCGTCGCCGGGCGGCTGCCCACCTCGCTGCCGCGCGACGACGACTTCCGCTTCGGCAGCGACCCCGACCGCCTCTCCCGCGCCTATGAACAGGGCTGGCTCGCCTGCCGCCTGATCGCGGACCGGTGGGGCGAGAAGAAGCTGGTCGACTTCTACCGCACGGTGGGCCGGGCATCCGAGCGCTCGGGGGCGGTGGAGTCGGCGCTGCGGAAGGTGCTGGGGATGAGCCTGACGGAGTTCACGGCGCTGTGGCGGAAGTACGTGGCGATCGAGCTGGGCTGAGCGCCGCCCCCTGGTCCCCGCGTCCGGGTGGGCCGGAGCGGGCCCGCCGCGGCACCCGGTACTGTCGGCCACGATGGACAAGACCCTGCTCGTGACCAACGACTTTCCGCCCCGCCCCGGCGGCATCCAGGCGTTCTTGCACAACATCGCGCTGCGCCTCGACCCGGACCGGATCGTCGTCTACGCCTCCACGTGGAAGCGCGGCCAGGAGGGCGCCGAGGCCACCGCCCGCTTCGACGCCGAGCAGCCGTACCAGGTCGTCCGGGACCGGACGACCATGCTGCTGCCCACTCCGCGGGTCACCCGCCGCGCGACCGCGCTGCTGCGGGAGCACGGCTGCACCTCGGTGTGGTTCGGTGCCGCCGCGCCGCTCGGGCTGATGGCCCCGGCGCTGCGCGCGGCGGGGGCGCGGCGGCTGGTGGCCACGACGCACGGCCACGAGGCGGCCTGGGCGCAGCTGCCGGCCGCACGGCGGCTGCTGCGGCGGATCGGCGGGTCCACGGACACCCTCACCTATCTCGGTGAGTACACCCGCTCCCGTATCGCCGCCGCGCTCGACCCCCGGGACGCCGCCCGGATGGTGCAACTGCCGCCCGGGGTGGACGAGAAGACCTTCCACCCCGGTTCGGGCGGCGACGGGATCCGGGCCCGGCTGGGCCTCGCCGAGCGGCCCGTCGTGGTGTGCGTCTCCCGGCTGGTGCCGCGCAAGGGGCAGGACACGCTGATCCAGGCCATGCCACGGATCCTGAAGCGGGTGCCGGACGCGGTGCTGCTGATCGTCGGCGGCGGGCCGTACGCGAAGGACCTGAGCCGGCTCGCGGAGACCGAGGGCGTGGCCGACTCCGTACGGTTCACCGGCCCCGTGCCCTGGGAGGAGCTGCCCGCCCACTACGGCGCGGGCGACGTCTTCGCCATGCCCTGCCGCACCCGCCGCGGCGGGCTGGACGTCGAGGGTCTCGGCATCGTCTATCTGGAGGCGTCCGCGAC
The DNA here is from genome assembly GCF_001598115.1 of Streptomyces sp. AgN23. NCBI lineage: Bacteria > Bacillati > Actinomycetota > Actinomycetes > Kitasatosporales > Streptomycetaceae > Streptomyces > Streptomyces sp. AgN23. The sequence continues at coordinate 3,329,817 of NZ_CP007153.1, read as the reverse complement.
CGGTCTGCCGGTCGTCGCCGGGGACTCGGGCGGGGCGCCGGACGCGGTGCTGGACGGGGAGACCGGGTGGGTCGTCCGGGGCGGCTCCGCCGAGCAGAGCGCCGATCGCGTCGTGGCCCTGCTGGAGGACGCCGAGCTGCGCCGCCGCATGGGCGAGCGGGGGCGCGCCTGGGTGGAGGAGCGCTGGCGCTGGGATCTGCTGGCCGACCGCCTGAAGTCGCTGCTGTGACGGTCCGCGGCGTCGTGCTGTGACGGTCCGCGGCGTCGTGCTGTGACGGTCCGCGGCGTTGTGCTGTAACGGTCCCTGACGTCGCCGCTATGACGGTCCGGGCCCCGGGGGAGCGCCCCCGGGCCCCGTCGTCGTCAGCCGCGGTAGATGGCCTCGATCTCGGACGCGAAGTCCTTCGCCACCACGTTCCGCTTCAGCTTCAGCGAGGGCGTCACATGCCCGGAGTCCTCGGTGAACTGCGTCGCCAGGACGCGGAACTTGCGCACCGACTCCGCCTTGGACACCGCCGCGTTGCCGTCCTCCACCGCCTGCTGGATCTCGGCCAGCAGATCCGGGTCCTCGCGCAGCTCGGCCACCGTCACACCCTCGGGCTTGCCGTGCTCGGCCGCCCAGCGGGGCAGGAACTCCTCGTCCACCGTGACCAGCGCGCCCACGAAGGGACGGCCGTCGCCGACGACCATGCACTCGGCGACCAGGGCATGGGCGCGGATCCGGTCCTCGATCACCGCCGGGGCGACGTTCTTGCCGCCCGCGGTGACGATGATCTCCTTCTTGCGGCCGGTGATGGTGAGGTAGCCGTCCTCGTCGAGCGTGCCCACGTCCCCGGTGTGGAACCAGCCGTCCGACAGCGCGTCCGCGGTGGCCGTCTCGTTGTTCCAGTACTCGGTGAAGAGGTGCTCACCGTGGAGCAGCACCTCGCCGTCGTCGGCGATGCGCACCACCGTGCCCGGCATCGGCTGCCCGACCGAGCCGATCTTCTGCCGGTCCCAGGGGTTGAAGGTGGTCGCCGCACAGGACTCCGTCAGGCCGTACCCCTCCAGCACCGTGAAGCCGATGCCCCGGTAGAAGTGGCCCAGCCGCGCGCCCAGCGGCGCACCGCCGGAGATGGCATGGGTGGCCCGGCCGCCCAGCACGGCCCGCAGCTTGCTGTAGACCAGCCGGTCGAAGACCTTGTGCTTGAACCGGAGCCCGAAGGACGGCCCGCCCGGCGCGTCCAGCGCCTGGCTGTACTCGATGGCGGTGTCGGCCGCCTTGTCGAAGATCTTGCCCTTGCCCTCGGACTGGGCCTTCGCCCGCGCCGAGTTGTAGACCTTCTCGAAGACGCGCGGCACGCCCAGCACCAAGGTGGGCCGGAACGCGGCGAGTTCGTCGGTCAGGGACTTCACATCCGGAACATGGCCGAGCTTGATCGGCGCCAGCACCGCCGCGATCTCCACCAGCCGCCCGAAGACATGGGCCTCGGGGAGGAACAGCAGCACCGAGGACTCACCGGTGTTGAAGATCGGCTTGAGCCGTGCCACCGCGTTGCCGCATTCGGCGAAGAAGCTGCGGTGCGAGAGCACACAGCCCTTGGGGCGGCCCGTGGTGCCCGAGGTGTAGACGATGGTGGCGGGGGAGTCGGCGTTGGCGATCGAGGAACGCTCGTCCACCTTCTCCTCGGGCACGTCCGCGCCCAGCTTCCGCAGCTCCTCGATGGCATCGCCCTCGATCCGCCAGACATGCTTCAGGGTGGGCAGGCTGTCCCGTACGGCCTCGACGGCGGCCTCGTGGACCCCGGTCTCGACCAGCGCGGCCACCGCGCCCGAATCGCTGAGGATCCACTGGATCTGCTCCGGTGAACTCGTCTCGTACACCGGCACGGTGACCCCGCCGGCGCTCCAGATGGCGAAGTCCAGCAGCGTCCATTCGTAGCGGGTCCGCGACATCAGGCCGACCCGGTCGCCCGGCTCGACCCCGGCCGCGATCAGGCCCTTGGCGGCGGCCCGCACTTCGGCCAGGAACGCGGTCGCGGTCACGTCCTCCCATTGGCCGTCGACCTTGCGGCCGACCACGGCGACATCGGGATGCTGTGCGGCATTGCGGCGGATGAGATCCGTCAGATTGCCGTCGGCCGGGACCTCGTACAGGGCCGGAAGGCTGAACTCGCGCAAGACTGCTGCTCCTCATGGGGCGCCGGCGCCGCTACAGGGCATGGGGGGTGGTGGACGGCCCGGACGTTACCCATCGGTACGCTTCCGGGATAGGGGTTCCAGCCCAGATGTTTGATGCGTCACACACCGCCTTCATGCTGCCCGCAGACTAGTCGACGGACGTCGCGGTCGCTAAGGAACCGCAGGTGGACGCGGGTCGCTGCAGGCAGAACACCTTACGGGCACGGGCCCTTACGTCTTAGGGTGACATGCATGCGAGTCCACGTGGTGAGTGACGTGCATGGCAACAGTGAGGACCTGGAGAAGGCCGGTGACGGGGCGGACGCCCTGATCTGCCTCGGCGACCTCGTGCTCTTCCTCGACTACGCCGATCACTCCCGCGGCATCTTCCCCGACCTGTTCGGGGTCGAGAACGCCGACCACCTCGTCGAGCTGCGCACCGCCCGCCGCTTCGAGGAGGCCCGGGTGTTCGGCGACCGGCTGTGGGCGGGGATCGACCGCCACACGGCCATAGAGTCCGCGATCCGCCGCCAGTACGCCGCGCTCTTCGCCGCGTTCCCCACTCCGACGTACGCCACCTACGGAAATGTCGACATGCCGTCACTGTGGCCGGAGTACGCCCAGTCCGGTACCACTGTCCTCGACGGTGAGCGCGCCGAGATCGGCGGGCTGGTCTTCGGTTTCGTGGGCGGCGGGCTGCGCACCCCGATGCGCACCCCCTACGAGATCGACGACGAGACCTACGCGGCGAAGATCGCGGCGCTCGGCGAGGTGGACGTGCTCTGCACCCACATCCCGCCGGATGTGCCCGACCTCTGCTACGACACCGTCGCCCGCCGCTTCGAGCGCGGCAGCGCCGCCCTGCTGGAGGCGATCCACACCGTCCGTCCCAAGTACTCCCTCTTCGGCCATGTCCATCAGCCGCTCGTCCGCCGTATGCGGATCGGCGCCACCGAGTGCGTCAATGTCGGACACTTCGCCTCCTCCGGCACCCCCTGGACCCTGGAGTGGTGACGCGCGCGCGGTAGCCTTCAGCGGCAGAGAGCTCATGCGGCGGACCGGTACGGAGGAGCCACGGCGATGGCGGAACACACCAGCTCGAGCATCACGATCGAGGCGGCCCCGGCCGACGTGATGGAGGTGATCGCCGACTTCGACCGTTACCCGGAGTGGTCCGGTGAGGTGAAGGAGGCCGACATCCTCACCAAGGACGAGCGGGGGCGCGCCGAGCAGGTGCGGATGCTGCTCGACGCCGGGGCGATCAAGGACGACTACACCCTCCAGTACAGCTGGACCGGAGACGACCAGGTCAACTGGTCCCTGGTCAAGTCCCAGATGCTGCGCACCCTTGACGGCTCCTACCGGCTATCGGCGCTCGACGGCGGCAAGAGCACCGAGGTGACGTACCAGCTCACGGTCGACGTCAAGATCCCCATGCTGGGCATGATCAAGCGCAAGGCCGAGAAGGTCATCATCGACCGCGCGCTGGCGGGCCTGAAGAAGCGCGTCGAGAGCGCCTGACCCGGGCGGACCTCCCCGGGCCCCGAGGGTGCCCGGGGAGGTCCGCGGCGCGGGGTACGCTCCGGCCGGGCGGACCATCCAACCCGCGCCGCGCATCTGACGCACCATCCTGCCGGAGGCTCCTTTCATGCGTACGGTCCTCGTCACCGGTACCGGCGGCGCGGGCCGCACCACCGTGGCCGCCGCGACCGCCCTCGCCGCCGCCCGTGAGGGGCAGCGGACGCTGCTGCTCACCGCCGACCCGGACGGCACCCCCGAGGCGCTGCTCGGCATCCGCGCGCTGCGCTCCGCCCCCGGGCGGTCGGCGGACCGGCTGCCGTGGTCCGTCCCCGTCGAGCTCGCCCCGGGGCTGTGGGCCGCGCGGATCATCACGGACGAGTGGTTCCGCAGTGAGCTCACCGCCCTGCAGGACCGCGGTCACGGCCTGCTCGACCTGCTCGGCGCGACCCCGCTGGACGGCGAGGAGCTGACCGCCCTCCCCGGGGTGGAGTCCATCGCGCTGCTGCGCGCCCTGCGTGCCGCCCAGACCGCCCCGCCCGGCACCGGCTGGGACGTTCTCGTCGTCGACATGCCGCCCGCGCCGGACACCGTCGCGCTGCTCGCGCTGCCCGAGCAGCTTCGGCGCTATCTGCGGCGGCTGCTGCCCGCCGAGCGGCAGGCGGCCCGTGCGCTGCGGCCGATGCTCGCCCAGCTGGCGGGGGTGCCGATGCCCGCGCAGAGGCTGTACGAGACGGCCGAGCGCTGGGAGCGGGAACTGGCCGCCGTCCAAGGGGTGATCGAGTCCGAGGCCACGACGGTACGGCTGGTCGTGGAGCCCGGGCCGCTCGCCGACCGGGCGCTGCGCACCGCCCGCGCCGGTCTGGCGCTGCACGGCTGCCGGGTGGAGGCGGTGATCGCGAACCGGCTGCTGCCCACCGGCACCTCCGACCCGTGGCTCGCCGCGCTCTCCGGCCAGCAGCAGGACGCGCTCAAGGAGCTGTACGAGCAGTGGGCGCCCGCCGTCCCGGTCCGTGAGCTGCCGCATCTGGGCCGCGATCCACACGGCGTCGGCGACCCCCGGGGCGCGGAGCCGCGGCCCGGCGATGGCGGCGGTGCGGATGGTATGGACGGTATGGGCGGCGCGGACGGTGGGGGCGGTGGGGACGCCCAGCGCGCCCCGGCCGGGCTCGCCGCGCTCGCCGGGGCCGTCGGGGCCCCCGGGGCGCGGCCCGACCGGCCCGCCCCCGACCCCTGGACCGTCGAGGACCGGCTGGCCGACGACGGGGTGCTGCTGTGGCGGCTGCCGCTGCCCGGTGCCGACCGGGACGGGCTCGGGCTGGTGCGCCGGGGCGACGAACTGATCGTCACCGTCGGCCCGTTCCACCGGGTGCTGCCGCTGCCGTCCGCCCTGCGCCGCTGCACCGTCTCCGGCGCCGGGCTGCGCGACGGATGGCTCCAGGTGCGCTTCACCCCCGACCCCGACCTGTGGCCGAAGCGGCTCTGACCCCGGATCCGGCTCCCTCCGGCCGGTCCGGGTCCCCGGCTCCGGTCGGTCCTCGGCTCCGGCTGGTCCGGGTCCCCGGCTTCGGTCCTGGCCGGTCCCGGGCTCTGACCCCGCCCCCCTCCTTCGGGTAACGTCGGTCACAAGCCCGGATGAACGTCACCGGGCAGCCAGCATCCCCGCCGCAGGAGTTCGCCATGAGCGATGCCACCGAGCGCCCCGCAGAGCCCCCGCCCACCGATGTACCGGTCACCGAGCTGGACCCCGACGCCTGGGAGCAGGCGTGTGCGGAGGACCTCGCCGCCGAGCGGGCCAGGCGGCGGGCCCGGCAGACCGCCGAGGAGCCGGGGAGCGTCGCCGAGGAGTTCCGCAAGCTGGCCGACGCGCTCGCCGACAAGGTCGCCGGGCTCCAGGCGCCGCTCGCCGGGACGGCGGTTCAGGGCGCCGTACAACAGTTGATCGAACAGGCGAAGGCCGCCGCCGAACCGGTCATAGAGCGCAATCCAGATGTTTTCGAACACCTCGCCAGCGCCGGATCCGAGCTGCTCGCCGCCTATCGCGCCGCCGTGACCGGCCAGGAGCGGCGCTGGACCCAGGGTGCCGAGGGCAGCACCAAAGATCGCGGCGATGAATCGAAGAGTTCGAGTAGTGAACACATCGACCTCGACTGAGCGCCACCTCCGGTACCGTTAGCCTCGGCGGGGTTCGACCAAATAACTGAGGGACTCATGGGACTCACCATCGGCGTCGACATCGGCGGTACGAAGATCGCGGCCGGCGTGGTCGACGAAGAGGGCTCGATTCTCGAGACGAGCCAGGTTTCGACCCCGCAGACTCCCGAGGGAGTCGTCGACGCCATCGCGGACGCGGTGCGCATCGTCAGCGAGGGACACGAGATCGAGGCCGTCGGCATCGGCGCGGCCGGATATGTGGACGACAAGCGCGCCACCGTGCTCTTCGCGCCCAACATCAACTGGCGGCACGAGGCGCTCAAGGACAAGGTCGAGCAGCGCGTCGGCCTGCCCGTCGTGGTGGAGAACGACGCCAACGCGGCCGCCTGGGGCGAATACCGCTTCGGCGCCGGGGTCGGCCATGACGACGTCGTGTGCATCACGCTCGGCACCGGTCTCGGCGGCGGCATCATCATCGGCGGCAAGCTGCACCGCGGTCGCTTCGGCGTCGCGGCCGAGTTCGGCCACATAAGGGTCGTCCCCGACGGTCTGCTGTGCGGCTGCGGCAGCCAGGGCTGCTGGGAGCAGTACGCCTCCGGCCGTGCGCTGGTCCGCTACGCCAGGCAGCGCGCCGCCGCCACCCCGGAGAACGCCACGGTCCTCCTCGGCCTCGGCGACGGCACCGCCGAGGGCATCGAGGGCAAGCACATCAGCGACGCCGCCCGCCAGGGCGACCCGGTGGCCATCGACTCCTTCCGTGAGCTGGCCCGCTGGGCCGGGGCCGGGCTGGCCGACCTCGCCTCGCTCTTCGACCCCTCGGCGTTCATCGTCGGCGGCGGGGTCTCCGACGAGGGCGATCTGGTCCTGGAGCCGATCCGCAAGTCCTTCCGGCGCTGGCTGGTCGGCAATCAGTGGCGTCCGCACGCCCAGGTGCTCGCCGCCCAGCTCGGCGGCAAGGCCGGGCTCGTCGGCGCCGCCGACCTGGCCCGCCAGGGCTGAGCGGCGAGGGGGAACCGTCATCGTGCCGCTCGCGGACCTGCCCGGATCCACCACCGACCCGGACGCGGCCGTGGTGCGGGTGCTCAGCTACAACATCCGCTCGATGCGGGACGACCGTAAGGCGCTGGCCCGGGTGATCCGGGCCTGCGCCCCCGATGTCGTCTGCGTCCAGGAGGCGCCGCGCTTCTTCCGCTGGCGCAAGGCCGCCGCCTGGCTGGCCCGGGAGACCGGCCTCGTCTACACCACGGGCGGGGCCACCGCCGCTGGCCCGATGATCCTCACCTCGCTGCGCGCCCATGTGGAGCACGCCGAGGACACTCTGCTGCCGCGCGTGCCCGGGCTGCACCGGCGCGGTTTCGCGACCGCCGTGCTGCGCTTCGGCGGCGGCCACCGCGACACCGGCACCCGGGAGAGCGGGGAGGGCGCCCCGGAGCGCGCCGAAGGCGTGCGGCTCGGCGTGGTGAGCTGCCATCTGAGCCTCGCGGAGGCCGAGCGCTACGAGCAGGCCGGGCTGCTGCTGGACCACCTGGCCGCGCTGGACGTCCCGTACGCCATCGCGGCCGGAGACATCAACGACCGGCCGGACGGCCTCGCCTTCCGCCGGATCGCGGGCAAGCTGCGGGACGGCTGGGCGACCGAGCCCTGGGGGAGCGAGGCCACTTCGAACCCCAAGGACCCGCATCAGCGCATCGACGCCGTCTTCGCCTCCGAGGGCGTCGAGATCATCGGCTGTGGGGTCCCGGCCGGGCTGCCCGGCGTCACCGACGCGGACCTCCTGGCGGCCACGGACCACTTTCCGGTGCTGGCCGCGCTCCGGCTGCCCCGCGTCGCCGCGGTCTGAGGCCGATCGCCCCCGGGCGGAGCCGGAGCCGGGACGCCCGGCTCCGCAGCGCAGGGGGCAGCCGACGGCAGTCCCGGGATCAGACGACGGCGCCGCGCCCCGGGTCCTCGTCCTCTTCCTCGTCGTCGTCCTTCATCCGCATCACCAGCGTGACGAAGCCGCCCAGGAAGCCTCCGACGCCCAGCGTCGCGATCCACCAGACCATCTCCACCTGGAACAGCACCACACCGAGCAGCAGCAGCGGCCCGCCCAGCACGCCCAGCCAGGCGAAGCGGGAGGTGGTGTCGGACTCGGGGAGCGGAGGCGGCTCGGGCGGGACGAAATGGCCCTCGTCGGTCTCGTCGAAGTCGTCCTCGGACGGCTCCTCGGGCTCCCAGTCGCGGGGGCCCACGCCCGGCGCGTAGACGATGAAGCTGCCCGCCGGCTTGCCGGTCTTGTCGGTCTTGGTCAGCCCGGCCGTCGCCGCCCCGCCGATGGCCTCGCCGTCACCGGGTCCTTCGCGGTCGGTGTCGGGGTCGGTGCCGTCGTCCGCCGCGGAGGGGCGGTCCTGGTCCCGCTCCCGCCCCTCGTCGAGGTTCTCGGCGGCGGGCCATCGCTCGGCGCCCGGAGGGTCGTGCGGCTCCTCCTCGTACGCGGCGACGATGGCGGCGAAGGCGGCGTCGTCATCGCGCCGCGCGTCCGCCTCGTTCTCATTCGAGTCGCGCTCAGCCACTGGCCGCCGCCCCCTCCTTCCCGCTTCCCTTCCCGGCGTCGGTCCGGGTGTCGGTGTCCTCACCCATACCCGCCGTCAGCCGGGTGATGAACGTGTCCGTCTCCTCGAAGATGAACTCGGCGTCATGGTCCAGGGTCGCCACGTGGAAGCTGCGCTCCAGCAGCCGCTCGGTGACGTCCCGCGAGGACACCTGACTCAGGATGCGCTCGGAGTCGGCCGGCGGCACCACATGGTCCTGCGGGCTGTGCATCACCAGCAGCGGCTGGGTCACCTGCGGCAGTTCGGCGTCGACCACCCGGTAGAAGCGGCGCATCGAGTGCACGGCGTGCAGCGGCATCCGGTCGTAGCCCGACTCCTGCGCCCCCGGCTTGGCGATATCGCTCACGATGCCCTTCACCGAGGGCACCAGATGACGCAGCACCGGAAGGGCCACGGCCAGCGGATCGTGGATGCGGTTGGCCGGATTCACCAGGGCGAGGCCGCTGATCTCCGCGCCGTGCTGGGCGGCCAGCCGCAGCGCGAGCGCGCCGCCCATCGACAGACCGCAGACGAACACCCGCTCGCAGGCCCGGATCAGCGACCGCAGCTCGCGGTCCACCTCCGCGTACCAGTCCTGCCAGCCGGTGACGGCGAGGTCCTGCCAGCGGGTGCCATGGCCGGGAAGCAGCGGCAGTGAGACGGTCAGACCACGGGCCGCGAGATGGTCGGCCCAGGGCCGCACGGACTGCGGGGAACCGGTGAAGCCGTGACAGACGAGGACGCCGATCTCTCCGCCGTCATGGCGGAACGGCTCGGCTCCGGGCAGGAGCGGCACCACGGATCTCCGTTCACTGGGGGAGCGGGTATCGAGGTCCTCAGCGTACGCGGCGCGCCGCGTACGGGGTAGGCAGGTTAAGGTCTCCTCGTCGGATACAGGAGGTCCCGGTTGTTCTACGGCGCTATGAAGCTGTCGGTGGGTGGCGCGTTGAAGCTCACCTTCCGGCCCTGGGTCGAGGGGTTGGAGAACGTCCCCGCCGAGGGGCCGGCCATCCTCGCGAGCAACCACCTCTCCTTCTCCGATTCCTTCTTCCTGCCCGCGATGCTCGACCGAAAGGTCACCTTCATCGCCAAGCAGGAGTACTTCACCACCCCCGGGGTCAAGGGGCGGCTCACGGCGGCCTTCTTCAAGGGCGTCGGCCAACTCCCGGTGGACCGCTCGGGTTCGCGGGGCGCCGGCGAGGCCGCCATCACGGCGGGCATCGAGGTGATCAAGCGGGGTGAGCTCTTCGGCATCTACCCCGAGGGCACCCGCTCGCCCGACGGGCGGCTCTACCGGGGCAAGCCGGGCGGCCTGGCCCGGGTCGCGCTCGCGACCGGTGCGCCGGTGCTCCCCGTGGCGATGATCGACACCGAGAAGATCCAGCCCCCCGGCAAGGTCATGCCCAAGCTGATGCGGCCCGGTATCCGGATCGGCAAGCCGCTGGACTTCAGCCGCTACCACGGCATGGACGGCGACCGCTTCATCCTGCGCTCGGTGACCGACGAGGTCATGTACGAGATCATGAAGCTCTCCGGCCAGGAGTACGTGGACGTCTACGCGACCGCCGCCAAGCGGCAGATCGCGGACGCCGAGGCGGCCCGTAAGGCGGCCGAGAAGGAGAAGGACAAACACAAGTCCGGCGCCTAGCCGCGCCGCACCGGGGGTGGGGGACGTTGACGGAGCGGTCCAGAGGTGAGCGCGCCGGGGGCGAGCGCGTGGTGCGGATGTCCGTCGAGCAGCCGCTGTGGCAGGCGCTGACCGCCTACCGGGTGCTCACCCTGCTCTACGCGCTCGGCCTGTGCGTCTACTCCTTCGAGGACTACGACCATCCGCTCGGCGCCGTCGTCTATCTGGCGGTGCTCACGCTGTGGACGGCGCTCACCTTCCGCATGGTCTCCTCGGCCGAGCGCTGCACCCGGCAGTTCCTCGTCGGCGACCTCGGCATCGCGGTGACCGGCATTCTGCTCACTCCGCTCGTGGACACCCATGACCGGATCGTCCAGGGCACGCCCACCCTGCCCTCGATATGGACGATGGGCGCGGTCCTCGGCTTCGCGATCAAGGGCGGCTGGCGCTGGGGCGCCTCGGCCTCCACCGTGGTCTGCGCCGCCAATGTGATCGAGCGCGGCGGATTCGCCCAGGACACGGTCCATATGCTGATGCTGGTGTGGGTGGCGAGCGTGGCCATCGGCTACGTCGTCGAGGTGGCCCGGGCCAGTGAGCGCACCCTCGCGCGGGCGCTGCGCATCGAGGCGGCGACTCGGGAGCGGGAGCGGCTGGCCCGCGACATCCACGACAGCGTCCTCCAGGTGCTCGCCATGGTGCAGCGGCGCGGCGCCGCGATCGGCGGCGAGGCGGCCGAACTGGGCCGGATGGCGGGGGAGCAGGAGATCGCGCTGCGCACCCTGGTCTCCACCGGTCTGGTGACCCCGCCGCGCGGGGCGGACGCCGCACCCGACCCGGGCGGTCTCCCGGACGCGGCGGGCCCGTCGGCCCCGCCCTGTCCGCCCGACCCCGAGCGCTCCGACGGCGGCCCGTGCGATCTGCGGGCCCTGCTGGCGCCGCACGCGGGCGCCCGGGTCACCTTCTCCGAACCGGGCGCCCCGGTGCTCCTCCCGGCGGGCGTCGCCGGGGAGTTGGCCGCTGCCGTGGGCGCCGCCCTGGACAACGTACGGGTCCACGCCGGGGAGGAAGCCCACGCCTGGATCCTGCTGGAGGACGAGCCGGACGCCGTGATGGTGACCGTACGGGACGACGGCCCCGGCATCCCCGAGGGGCGGCTGGCGGACGCGGAGGCGGAGGGCCGCCTGGGGGTGGCCCTGTCGATCCGGGGACGTCTGCGCGACCTGGGCGGCACCGCCGCGTGGATCTCGGCGCCGGGGCAGGGCACCGAGGTGGAGTTGACGGTTCCGAAGGCGCCTGCGAAGAAGGCGAAGGCAAAGGGGGAAGCGGCACGATGACCGCTCAGCACGACGGCCGCCCGATGACGGTGATGGTGGTCGACGACCATCCGATGTGGCGCGACGCGGTGGCCCGGGACCTGGCCGAGGCCGGGTTCGACGTGGTGGCCACGGCCGGGGACGGACCGCAGGCGGTCCGCCGGGCCAAGGCGGCCGGGCCCGACGTCCTGGTGCTCGACCTCAACCTGCCCGGGCTGCCGGGGGCCGAGGTGTGCAAGGAGGTCCTCGCCGACCGCCCCGAGCTGCGGGTGCTGGTGCTCTCCGCGAGCGGTGAGCACGGGGACGTCCTGGAGGCGGTCAAGTCCGGGGCCACCGGCTATCTGCTGAAGTCGGCCAGCACCGAGGAGCTGCTGGACGCGGTGCGCCGCACGGCGGCCGGCGACCCGGTGTTCACCCCCGGCCTCGCGGGCCTGGTGCTCGGCGAGTACCGGCGGCTCGCGGGCGAGCCCGCCCCCACCGCCGCCGACCAGCCGGCCGTCCCGCAGCTCACCGAGCGCGAGACGGAGGTGCTGCGGCTGGTGGCCAAGGGGCTGTCGTACAAGCAGATCGCCGAGCGGCTGGTCATCTCGCACCGCACGGTGCAGAACCATGTCCAGAACACCCTCGGCAAACTCCAGCTGCACAACCGAGTGGAGCTGGTCCGCTACGCCATCGAGCGCGGTCTGGACGACGCCTGAGGCCGTCCGGCTGAGGTCCTGATACCGCCTCACCCCTCGTACGGGTGAAGTTCCAAACCAACTCCCTTGATCCGCGCGGGAATCGACTGACGCCCCATCCCGTGTGACCTGGATCACCGTTAGCGTGGCTCTCCGTACCGGGCCCAATCACGGGATTCCATGGGAGAAGGGAAGAAACGATGCGGGTCGGAGTGCTGACCGGCGGCGGTGACTGCCCCGGGCTCAACGCGGTCATCCGCGCCGTCGTGCGCAAGGGCGTACAGGAATACGGCTATGACTTCATCGGCTTCCGGGACGGCTGGCGAGGCCCTCTCGAAAACGACACCGTTCCCCTCGACATCCGCGCGGTGCGCGGCATCCTGCCGCGCGGCGGCACCATCCTCGGCTCCTCCCGCACCAACCCCCTCAAGAGCGAGGACGGCATCCGGCGGGTCAAGGAGACCCTGGCCAAGCAGGAGGTCGACGCGCTGATCGCGATCGGCGGCGAGGACACCCTCGGCGTCGCCGCCCGGCTCTCCGGCGACTACGGGATCCGCTGCGTCGGCGTGCCCAAGACCATCGACAACGACCTGTCCGCCACCGACTACACCTTCGGCTTCGACACCGCCGTCAACATCGCCACCGAGGCCATCGACCGGCTCCACACCACCGCCGAATCGCATATGCGCGTGCTCGTCGTCGAGGTGATGGGCCGTCATGCCGGGTGGATCGCCCTGCACTCGGGGCTGGCCGGCGGCGCCAATGTCATCCTTCTCCCCGAGCAGCGCTTCGACGTCGACCAGGTCTGTTCCTGGGTCGAGTCCCGCTTCAAGATCCGCTACGCCCCGATCGTGGTCATCGCCGAGGGCGCGATGCCCAGGGACGGCGACGCGGTCCTCAAGGACGACTCGCTGGACTCCTTCGGCCATGTCCGGCTCTCCGGGGTCGGCGAGTGGCTGGCCAAGGAGATCGAGAGGCGCACCGGCAAGGAGGCCCGCACCACCGTCCTCGGCCATGTCCAGCGCGGGGGCACGCCCAGCGCCTTCGACCGCTGGCTGGCCACCCGCTTCGGACTGCACGCCATCGACGCGGTGCGGGACGAGGACTTCGGGAAGATGGTGGCGCTGCGCGGCACCGACATCGTCCGGGTTCCGCTCGCCGAGGCGACCGCACGGCTCAAGACCGTCGATCCCTCGCTCTACGCCGAGGCCGAGGTCTTCTTCGGCTGAGGCCGTCTGGGTGCAGTACGGCGATGGGCCGGGCGCGTTCACCGCACCCGGCCCACCGTCATGCCGCCCTCACGCCGCCCTGCGGGCCGGTGGGTCGTTCAGACCAGCACGCCCGCCAGCAGCTCCGCCATCAGCGCCGCCCCGTCCCGGGACAGCACCGACTCCGGGTGGAACTGCACACCGGCGAAGCCCGGTCCGCGCAGCGCGTGCACGTCGCCGGTCACCGGGTCCCGGCTCAGCTCCACGCGGTGCATCGCCAGCTCCGTCTCCGCCGCCTCGTCGCAGCGCGCCGTGAAGGTGTTGTAGAAGCCGACGGTCTCCTCGCGCCCGAAGAAGTCGATCCGCTCCTGCGCGCCCTGGAAGGGCACGTCCTTGCGCACGATCTCCAGCCCCAGCTCGGCCGCGATCAGCTCGTTCCCCAGGCACACCCCCAGCAGTCCGTGCCGGTGCCCGGCCACCAGCTCGGCGGCCAGCGCCCGCAGGAACCGCATCTTCGGGTCGGCGGTGTCGTTCGGATCGCCCGGCCCGGGGCCGAGCACGATGGGCCCCTCATGGGCGAGCGCCGCCTCCCGCACCCCTGGCTCGTCGTACCGTCGCACGGTCACCGTCAGCCCGGACGTCCGCAGCAGATGCGCGAGCATCGCGGTGAAGGTGTCCTCGGCGTCGATCACCAGGGCGTGCCCGGACAACCCCCCGGCCTGGGGCTCCTCGAGGGCTTGCATCCGCAGCCAGAACGGCGCCAGGTCCGCCCGCCGCGCGTCCAGCGCCGCCCGTACCCGCGGATCGTCCGCGAGCCGTGGCCGCGGGCCCGCCTCCTCGGGCCGTACGGGCGCCGGCCGCACGCCCAGCGCGGTCAGCACCCCGGCCGCCTTGGCATGCGTCTCGGCCACTTCGCCGCGCGGGTCCGAGTGGCGGACGAGCGTCGCGCCGACCGCCACCTTCAGCGATCCCCCGGGGTCGATGTCGGCGGTGCGGATCAGGATCGGCGAGTCCAGGGTCTGGGCGCCGCCGCCGTCCCGGCCGATCAGCGCGAGCGCCCCGGCGTAGTAGCCGCGCCCGGCGCCGTCCGGCCCGAGGGGCTCATAGCGCTCGATCACCCGGCAGGCGTTCTGCACCGGGGAGCCGGTGACGGTCGCCGCGAACATCGTCTCGCGGAGCACCTCCCGGACGTCGAGCGAGGAGCGGCCGCGCAGCTCGTACTCGGTGTGCGCGAGATGTGCCATCTCCCTGAGCCGGGGCCCGATCACCGTTCCGCCCATGTCGCCGACGGTGCACATCATCTTCAGCTCCTCGTCCACGACCATGGACAGCTCCTCCACCTCCTTGCGGTCGTGCAGGAACTCCAGCAGCCCCTCCGCGCTCGGCCCGCTCTCGGGGTAGCGGTAGGTCCCGCTGATCGGGTTCATCACGACGGTCCCCCCGGACATCCGCACATGCACCTCGGGGCTGGCCCCCACCAGCGTCCGCCCGTCCGCCAGCCGCACCACATACGTCCAGTAGGCGCCCCGCTCACCGGCCAGCAGCCGCCGGAAGAGCGCGAGCGCGTCGCTCCTGCCGAAGCCCGGGATCTCGCCCCGGAACGTCCGCCGGATGACGAAGTTGGCGCCCTCGCCGGTGCCGATCTCGTCCTCGAGGACCCGGCTCACGATGGACGCGTACGCGTCGTCGTCCACGTCGAACGCCCCGTCCTCGACCCGCACCCGGTGCGCGGGCAGCGCCTCCAGCGCCTCGGCGAGCGGCAGCTCGTAACTCTCCCGCGGGCGCAGCACGGCCAGCGGCGTGCCGTCGTCGCGCACCTCGAACCCCCGCTCGCGGATCTGCCGGAAGGGCACCAGCGCGAGGGCGTCCGCCACCGGCGCGCCGTCCTTCGGGGCCCCGGTCGGCAGCGGGATGTCGGCCAGCCGCTCCACCTCGCCGACCGGGCCGAGCAGCACCTCGACGGTGTCGGGTGCCCGGCCCGGGGTGCGTCGGTGCAGCAGGGCGAAGGGCGGCGCGTCGTCGGCGAGCAGCCGGGCGACGACGGCCTCAGCGGTGTGGTGCATGGCGGATGGTTCCTTCCGGGATGAGGAACGACCCGCGGAAACGCCGAAGGCCGCCCCTCGGGCGGCCTTCGCGAGATCTTGGGAGTGCGCGATTCAGCGGGCCGCCGGATGAGCGGTCCACCACCAGGTCATGGTCAGTCGCGCGAACATGGGAGGGACACTACCTCAGGGAGCGGGGCACTGGGTCAGGCGGAGCGCTTGCCGATGGTGGTGAGGTCGATGTCCACCGTGAAGGGCGCCGTGATCGCGAGCTTGTCATGGTGGATTCCGGTCAGGGAGAAGCACTCCGTGGCCGGGTCGCGCTCGTAGGTGTAGACGACGGTGCGGCCCTCGTCGTTCTCCACCCGCCAGTAGTGGCGGATGCCGGCCCTCGCGTATTTCCGTGGCTTGGTGTCGCGGTCCCGCTCCTCCGAGTCCGGCGACACGGCTTCGACGGCCAGCACGATGTCTTCCGGCAGGTAGAACGTGGACGGCTCGTCGCGCTCGTACGCCTCACGGGTCACCACGATGACGTCCGGCTCGGGAGCCTGGCGCTTGGCGAGGCGCACGGTCATCTCACGATCGGCCCGCAAACCGTCCGGCGCCTGCTGGTCCAGCTCCCTGACCAGCAGATTGATCACCCGGCTGTGCCATTTTTGCTGCGGGCTCACAAAGACGAGGCTCCCGTCGATGAGCTCGGTGTGTGGAGGAAGTCCGGGCAGCCGCAGAAGGTCCTCGGCGGTGAAGCCGCCAGGTGGCGGAATCACCCAGTCGGGCAGCGGCTCGGCACTCATGGGGCAAGAGTACGCGGCGGGAGGGCTACCGCGGGGCCGGAGTTGGCCGGTCCCGGCGGCCGAGCCTAAGTTTTCGGATGCGGTGGGTGAGTCCAGGGCCTGGCGGGAGATGTCTCACCCTGTGGGCATCGGACTGGACGGCCGTGGAGACCCCGTAACCTTGTGCGGGTGACCGTGAACGCTGAATCCCACGCCGGTGGCCACACCTGGCAGTCTCTTCCCGCGGCGCAGCAGCCTGACTGGCCGGACCGAGCGGCTCTGCGCGATGTGATCGCTGAGCTTGAGTCCTATCCGCCGCTCGTCTTCGCGGGCGAGTGCGACGCGCTGCGGCACCGCCTGGGGGCCGTGGCGCGGGGCGAGGCGTTTCTGCTGCAGGGCGGCGACTGCGCCGAGGCATTCGACGGCGTGGGCGCCGACCAGATCCGTAACAAGCTGAAGACGCTCCTGCAGATGGGCGCCGTGCTGACCTACGCCGGATCCGTCCCGGTGGTGAAGGTGGGCCGGATCGCCGGGCAGTACAGCAAGCCGCGCTCGAAGCCGACCGAGACCCGCGACGGGGTGACCCTGCCCACATACCGTGGCGACTCCGTCAATGGATTCGAGTTCACCCCCGAGGCGCGGATCCCGGATCCGCAGCGGCTGAAGCGGATGTACCAGGCGTCGGCCTCGACGCTGAACCTGGTGCGTGCCTTCACCACCGGCGGCTACGCCGACCTGCGCCAGGTGCACGCCTGGAACCAGGACTTCGTGAAGTCGTCGCCGTCGGGTCAGCGCTACGAGGCGCTGGCGCGCGAGATCGACCGGGCGCTGGCCTTCATGAACGCCTGCGGGGTGGACCCGGAGGAGTTCAAGACCGTCGAGTTCTTCTCCTCGCACGAGGCGCTGATCCTGGACTACGAGACGGCGCTGACCCGCACCGACTCGCGCACCGGTGAGCTGTACGACGTGTCCGGGCACATGGTCTGGATCGGCGAGCGCACCCGGCAGCTGGACGGGGCGCATGTCGAGTTCGCCTCGAAGGTCCGCAACCCGGTGGGCGTGAAGCTGGGCCCGACGACCACGCCGGAAGAGGCGCTGTCACTGATCGAGCGGATCGACCCGGACCGCGAGCCGGGCCGGCTGACCTTCATCACCCGGATGGGCGCGGACAAGGTCCGCGACAAGCTGCCCAACCTGGTGGAGAAGGTGACCGCCTCCGGTGCGCAGGTCGTCTGGGTCTGCGACCCGATGCACGGCAACACCTTCGAGGCGGCCTCCGGGCACAAGACCCGCCGCTTCGACGATGTGCTGGACGAGGTCAAGGGCTTCTTCGAGGTCCACAAGGGGCTCGGCACCCATCCGGGCGGCATCCATGTGGAGCTGACCGGCGACGATGTCACCGAGTGCGTGGGCGGCGGCGACGAGATCTTCGTCGACGATCTGCACCAGCGCTACGAGACGGCGTGCGACCCGCGGCTCAACCGCAGCCAGTCGCTGGACCTCGCGTTCCTGGTGGCGGAGATGTACCGGGACCAGTGAGGGTCATCCGGTAGAGATCATAAAGACGCAGGTGGGGCGCGGATCACAACGATCCGCGCCCCTTGTCCGTTGTGGGGCCCCGATGCGGCAGGTAAGGTAAGGGTTACCTCACTGATCAACGCCTTCGCTGGAGAGAGCCCGTGTACGTCTGCTCATGCTTCGGCATCACCGAGCAGCAGGTGCGTCAGCACGCGGAAACGGGTGCGTGCACCCCGCGCCAGATCGCCGGCGCCTGCAAGGCGGGCACGGACTGCGGATCGTGCGTGCGGAAGATCCAGTCGCTGCTGGGTCGCGGTGCATGCCCCCGGCGCGAGGCGCTGGACCCGGTCGTCCTGACGACGGCCACGGCGACGACGAGCGCGGCGACGGCTGTCGCTGCCACTTCCGTCCCGGCGCCGACGGCGGCCGAGGCGGCCTGACCGGCGGCCCGGCCGCTCGTTCCCGGCGTCGCTCCGGGCTCAGTGGCCCAGGTGGCCGTTCCCGGAGTAGTTGCCCCCGCCGTGGTCATCGCTGGGCTGCTCGATCTGCTGGGCGATGTAGAGGGCCTCACCCAGCTTCTCGATCAGCTCGAGCTGGGTGTCGAGATAGTCGATGTGGAGTTCCTCGTCGGCGAGGATGTACTCGAAGAGATTGGCCGAGGTGATGTCGTTCTTGGACCGCATCAGCTCGATGCCCCGCTTGAGGCGGTCGATCGCCTCGACCTCCACCTGCCGGTCGGCCTGGAACATCTCGGTCGCCGTCTGGCCCACCCGGACGTGGAAGAGCCGCTGGTAATTGGGCAGGCCATCCAGGAGGAGGATCCGGTCGGTGAGAAGCTCCGCATGCTTCATCTCATCGAAAGACTCCGACCGGGTGTATTTGGCAAGCCGAGTCCAGCCAAAGTGGTCCTGCATCTTTGAGTGCAGAAAGTACTGATTGATCGCGGTCAGCTCGCCGGTCAGCTGCTCGTTGAGGAACTCGAGGACCTCGGGGTCACCCTGCATCGGAGGGGCTCCTTCCAATCCGATCGGGAACGGCAGGTTCCGCGCATCGTGTCACCGCGTCTGTTGGGGCGTCCAGTAAGTGCACGCTTAGTACGAGTTGTGCCCTCTCTGATGCCCTGGTCACGACCACCCCCGGCGGTCTGAGACCATGGAGCCCATGGGTCAGTCGGAAAGCCGCGAGGGGGAGCTCGCGAAGCTGCCCCCTGGGCAGCGACTGCAGCGCGGTTGGCCGGTTACGCACTATGGGCCGGTCCCGAAGTTCAGGCCGGAGCGATGGGAGTTCCGGGTCTTCGGCGCCACGGCGGACGGCGATAAACACTGCTGGACGCATGAAGGGTTTTCGGCGCTGCCGTACTCGACGGTCGTGGCCGATCTGCACTGCGTCACCAAATTCAGCATGCTCGGCGCCGAATGGGGCGGGGTTTCCGCGCTGGAGATCGTGGAGCTGGCGCCGCCGGCGCCCGATGTCACCCACGTGATGGTGTGGGCGGAATACGGCTTCAGCTCGAATCTGCGCCTGACGGACTTCATGGCGGAGACCACGATTTTCGCGACGCACAAGGACGGGGAGCTGCTCACCGCCGAGCACGGTTTTCCGGTGCGGCTGGTGGTGCCCCAGCTCTATGCCTGGAAGGGCCCGAAATGGGTGCGCGGCGTGGAGTACATGACCGCCGACCGCCGCGGCTTCTGGGAGGAGCGCGGCTACCACAACGTCGGCGATCCTTGGGCGGAGCAGCGCTACGCCTACCAGGAGGAGCCGGGCGACGGCCCGGAGTTCTAGTTCGGGCCGCCGCGGTGTGTCGCGGTCAGTGGTACTGGTGGACCACCGCATGCCCCTTGCCCCGCGCGATCATCCACTTGTTGACCGGCGTGGTGAGCAGGAACGCCACCACGAACGACAGGGCCAGGCTGAGCCAGAAGAGCGCGTCCGACAGCGTCGCGTCCATCGCGCCGGGAAAGAGGGCGATCGTTCCGTTGTCGGCCAGCTCCATGATCGTGATCGAGACGGTGTCGGCCGCCAGGGCCACCCGCAGCGCGCTGCGCACATCGAGCCCCGCCCGCAGTACGCCCCGCATGGTCAGCGAGTAGCCGAAGACGAAGGCGAGCGCGATGGCCAGGATCATGGTCGGGACGTTATGCCAGGCCAGGGCCGTGCCGATGGCCATGCCCGCGATCTCGCCGATGGCACAGCCGGTGAGGCAGTGCAAAGTGGCCTGGGCGGCCATCGTCCAACTGGTCGCGCCCTTACGGTGCTCATGGTGTCCATGGCGCTCGTAAGGTCCGCTCCGCGTGTGCTCATGCTGCCGCATGTCCGTACCCCCAGCGGTGATCGGTGATCGGTTGATCTCGCTCAACGCTATACCCCCTGGGGGTATTCCTCCATGGGTCGGGCTTTTCTCAGGCCACCCCGGCGCGCAACTCCTTCAGCCGGGCCACATCCGCCGCATGCCCCGCCGTACCGTCCGGTCCACCCGGCGTCTCGACCACCAGCGGCACCCCGTCCGTCGCGGGGTGGCCGAACAACTCGCGGAACGGCTCCGCCCCGATATGCCCGGCGCCGATGTTCGCGTGCCGGTCCTTGTGGGCGCCGACCAGGTCCTTGGAGTCATTGGCGTGGATCAGCTTGAGCCGCCCCTCGCCGGCAACGGCCACCAGCTCGTCCAGGGTCTGCTTCATCCCGCCCGGCGCTGCGAGGTCATGGCCCGCCGCGAACACATGGCAGGTGTCCAGGCAGACACCGAGCCGGGGATGCCGGTCCAGCGCCTCGACGTAGGGGCCCAGATCCTCCACCAGCGCGCACAGCGAGGTGCCCTGCCCGGCGGTCGGCTCCAGCAGCAGCCAGGGGTCGTCGTCCCGGGTCAGCTCGTCCAGCAGCGGCAGCATCCGCTCCCGCACCTGCGCGATCGCCGTGGCCCGCGCGCGTCCCCCGGTCGCCGAGCCGGTGTGGACGACGACGCCGAGCGCACCGATCTCCCGGCCGCGCCGGAGCGAATGGCGCAGGGACTCCACGGACCGGTCGGCCGTGGCCTCGGTGTGCGAACCGAAGTTGATCAAGTAGGGGGCGTGGACGTACGCCGGTATGGATCGCTCGGCGCAGGCGGTGCGGAACGCCTCGTCCTGGGCGGGCGTACCGGCCGGGGTGGCCCAGCCGCGCGGATTGGCGACGAAGACCTGGACGGTCTCGGCGCCGATGTCGGCGGCGTGCGCCAGACCGACGGTGGCGAGGCCACCGGCCACACGGACATGGCCACCGATGGGATTGCGGATCCGATGCGTACTCACAGTTCAAGGTTCCCAGGTGAGGAGGGCCCGCGTGATCGGGCCCGTCCCAACTGTCAGCGGGCGCCTCTAGTGTGACGTGTATGACTCTGCTGAGCTTTGACCGTCGCTGCTCCGAGATCGTCGCGCAGACCCAGCTGTTGCGGGGCGCGATCGAGGGCGCGGATCTGACGCGCCCCGTGCCCACCTGCCCCGGTTGGAACGTCGGGCAGCTGCTGCGTCATCTCGGCGGCACCCATCGGTGGGCCGAGGAGATGGTGCGGACCCGGGCCACGGGCGCGTTGCCCGACCAGCACTTCCGCGATCTGTCGCCGTACGCGGAGGAGGGCGCCGCCGAGGTCGCCCCCTGGCTGGTCGAGGGCGCCGAGCTGCTGGCCGAAACGCTGCGCGAGGCGGGGCCCGATGCGGAGCTGTGGACCTGGGTGCCGGACTTCGGGCAGGTCGCCGGAGGGCGCGCGGACTTCTACGCCCGCCGTTTCACCCATGAGACGGCGCTCCACCGGGCCGACGCGGTCCTGGCCCTCGGCGCGGAGTACACCCTCGACCAGGAGGTCGCCCTGGACGGGATCGACGAGTGGATGGCACTCGGCTCGCTGCCGATGCACTTCGAGGTCCACCCCTGGATGCGCGAGCTGCTCGGCCCCGGCCGCACCCTCCACCTCCACGCCACCGACACCGCACCGGAGGTGGCGGCGGAGTGGGTGGTCGACCTCACCGGTGACGCGATCATCTGGCGGCGGGCGCATGAGAAGGCCGCGGTCGCGGTGCGCGGGCCGCTGACCGACCTGCTGCTGATCATCTACAAGCGGCGCCCGGCCCGGAGCGCGGGCGTCGAGATCCTGGGCGATGAGAAGCTGCTCGACTTCTGGCTGGAGCGGGTCAGCTTCGGCTGACCGCCTGGAGCCAAGCTGACCGCCTGGAGCCAAGGGGGTCCGCTGCCGGACGGTCGCGCTCGCCGTCCGGCAGCCGCAAGGCCGCTGGGCAGAGGCCCCGGAAGCAGGGGCCCCGGAAGCAAGGGCCCTGGAAGCAAGGGCCCTGGAAGCTGGGTGGCCCTAGAACACGCCGCCCTTGAGCTTGATGGTGATCGTGCTCCCCTTGGGCGCCTCGTCCCCGCCGTCCACCGACTGGTCCTGCACCTTGTCCCCGGGGAACAGCAGCGCCTTCTCGACGTCCACCTTGAAGCCGGCCCCCTCGAGCTGCGCCTTGGCGTCGTCGGCCGTCATACCCGTGACGTCCGGCACCTCGATCATCTGCACGCCCTTGGAGACGGTCAGTGTGACCGTGTCGCCCTTGGCGCCCTCTGCGTCTCCGTCTCCCGAGGGGGACTGCTCGGCGACCGAGCCCTTGTCCTCCTCCGAGAACACCTGCCGCTCGGCGATCTTCACCTTGAAGCCCTCGTCCTCCAGCTCGGACCGGGCCTCGTCGACCGAATCACCCACCACGTCCGGGATGTCGATCGGCCGGCCCTTGCTGACCACGATCGACACCGGCGTCTCGGGACGGCGCACGGAGCCGGAGACCGGGCTGGTGGAGAGGACCGAGTCCCGGGCCGTCTCACTGCTGAAGCGGCGGATGACCTTGCCGATCGTCAGCCCCTGGTCCGCGATCTTCCGCTTGGCCTCGGCCAGCGGCATGCCCACCACATTGGGCACCTCGGCCCGCGGCGGCCCCTGGGAGACCCGGATGGTCACGGTGCCGGTGTCGCGGACGCGCTCGCCCGGACCGGGCTTGGAACCGATGACCTTGCCCTTGGGGATGACATCGCTGAACTCGTTGACGACCTTCACATCGAGCCCGGCGCCGTGCAGCTTCTTCTCCGCCTCCGCCTGGGTCTTCCGCAGCACCGGCGGGACCTCGGTGAACTGGCCGGCGCTGACGTACCAGACACCGGCGGCGAGGGCGATGGCCAGCAGCACCGCGGCCACGATCGTCACGATCCCGCGGCGCGACATCCCGCCCCGGCCGCGCCGGTCATGCCCCTGCTGGCGGGGCGGTTCCGGCGGCAGCTCCAGACGGCTGGTGTGGTTGAGCAGCTCCTGCTCGTCGTCGACGGCCGCCGCCGGGCGCGGAATCACCGTCGTACGGTTCTCGGCACCGGCCGAGGTGTCCTCCCTGGCCTGCGGGGGCACCGCGTCCAGCTGGTCGTCGGTCAGCGCGGCCCGCACCGCGCGGGTCGAGCCCAGCAGCGCGACGGCGTCGACGGGGCGCCCCTCGGCCGCGCGCGCGGTGGCTGTGGCGACCAGCGCGTCCAGCTCGGGGGCGACCCCGGGCGCGAGCGCGGACGGCGGCGGGACGTCCTGGTTCAGATGCTGGTAGAGGACCTGCGCCGGGGTGCTGCCGCCGTGCGGCTTGGAGCCGGTCAGCATCTCGTACAGCACCACACCGCAGGCGTAGACATCGGCGCGGGGGTCGGCCGTGCCGTGCTCGATCTGCTCGGGCGCGAGATACGACACGGTGCCGAGGACGGTGCCGGTGGACGCGCTGGTGTTGGTGTCCACCGCCCGGACCAGGCCGAAGTCGGCGACCTTGACCCGGCCGTCGTCCCCGATCAGCACGTTCTCGGGCTTCATGTCGCGGTGGACGAAACCGGCGCGGTGGGCCGCCCCGAGCGCCGCCAGCACCGGCTCCAGGATGTCCAGCGCGGCGCGCGGATGCAGCGCCCCGCGCCCGCGGAGCACATCGCGCAGGGTGCAGCCCGCGACGTATTCCATGGCCAGATAGACATGGCCGCCGTCTGCTCCCTGGTCGTAGACGGCGACCACATTGGCGTGCGCGAGTCTCGCGACGGACTTCGCCTCACGGATGAACCGGTCGACGAAGGCGGCGTCGGAGGCGAGGCTCTGGTGCATTACCTTCAGGGCGAGCACACGGTCCAACCGGGTGTCGACGGCCCGGTAGACCGTCGCCATCCCGCCAACGGCGATCCGCGCCTCAACGCGGTAGCGGCCGTCGAGCTCCTGCCCGACGAGGGGGTCCTGGAGGGTCGTATCCACGGGGGAAGTCTACGAGGCATCGATATGAGCCATGACCGGCCGCCCCAGGTGGGGCGGGTACTGCAGCGGAACGGTGACACCCGCGGGTCAGTTGTGCGACGCGGCGGCGATCGCGGCCAGTTCCTCGAGCGCGGAGGTCCAGGACAGCGTGGCGTATTCGGCGTGCTTGGCCTTGGCGTCGTCGGGGACGGCCAGGGCGCGGATACCGCTCTCCGCCAGCCGCAGCCGGGTGCCCTGCCCCTCGGGGGAGAGCGCGAACTCCACCAGGGTCGCCTCCCCGGGGTCCGAGGGCGCGTGATCGGGTTCCAGGGCCAGCCGGAAGCGGAAGAGCGTGTCGGGGACCGCCCGCTCGACCTGACCGTGGAACTCTCCGTATTCGTCCCACCGGAACCGGAGCCTCCCGCCGGGGTGCGGATCGATCTCGCAGCCGCCGGGGGCGTACCAGACGCGGATGTGCTCGGGCGTCGTCAGCACCCGCCACACCCGGTCGATCGGCGCCGGTACGTACACCTCGCGCTCGATCCGGTCGTCCACGGTCACGGTCACGGCGACCACCTCCGCGCTGTGCGCTGCTCCCTCAATCCACGGTAGAGGGCCGAGCCGGGCCGTCAATCCAGTCCCTCCGGCGGGTGAGGAGCGGGGCCCCGGCGGGGGCCGGGCTCGGACGCGAGGCCGGCGGATGCCGTGCCCGGACAGGGCCTAGCCGAACGCCGGGCGCTCGGGGTCCAGAGCCGCCAGGCCCTCGGCCGGGCTCGACGCCTCGGCGAAGTGGCGGCGCGGGATCCGGCCCGCCCGGTGGGCCAGCCGGCCCGCCTCCACCGCGTGCCGCATCGCCCGCGCCATCAGCTCCGGCTCCTGGGCCCGGGTGACGGCCGAGGCGAGCATCACCGCCGCGCACCCCAGCTCCATGGCCAGGGCGGCGTCCGATGCCGTCCCCGCGCCGGCGTCCAGGATCACCGGCACGGTGGCGCGCTCGGTGATCAGCTGGAAGTTGTGCGGATTGCGGATGCCGAGACCGGAGCCGATCGGGGAGCCGAGCGGCATGATCGCGGCGCAGCCGACGTCCTCCAGCTTCCGGGCCAGGATCGGGTCGTCATTGGTGTACGGGAGGACCGTGAACCCGTCGTCGACCAGCGTCTCCGCGGCGTCCAGCAGTTCGATCGGGTCGGGGAGCAGGGTGCGCTCGTCGGCGACCACCTCCAGCTTGACCCAGTCCGTGCCCAGGGCCTCCCGGGCGAGGCGGGCGGTGAGCACGGCCTCACCGGCGGTGAAACACCCGGCGGTGTTGGGGAGCGGGCGGATGTTGTGCCGGTTGAGCACGGAGAGCACCGAGCCCTGCACCGTGGGGTCGAGCCGCCGCATCGCGACGGTCGTCAACTCGGTGCCGGAGGCCAGCAGCGAGCGCTCCAGGATGTCCAGGCTGGGAGCGCCGCCGGTGCCCATGATCAGACGGGAGCCGAAGTCGGTCCCGGCGATGGTGAGCGGGTCGGGGGCGGCGAGGGGCGCCCGGCCCGGGGCGTTCGGGGTGGTCGTGGCGGTGGTGACGGGTGTGGTGGTCGTGGTGGTCGTGGTGGGAGCCATGGGTGGATCAGCCTCCTTGGACCGCGGTGAGGACCTCGACGCGATCACCGTCGCCGAGCGGGGTCGCGGGCCATTGGGTGCGTGGGACGACCGTCTCGTTGACGGCGGCGGCGACGCCCGAGGGCGCCTGGGTGAGGGTCGCGACAACCCGGTCGAGGGTGGTCCCGTCCGGGACCTCGCGGGGTTCGCCGTTGACGGAGACGGTCATGGGTGCTGCTCCTGTGCTGGGGAGGGGGTGGCTGCGGGGGCCGCGAAGCGCCGCGGGGTGAACGGCCGGGCCTCCGGCGGGAGTTCTCCGCTCGTCAGCGCCTCGGCCATGACATCGCCGGTGATCGGGGTGAGCAGGACGCCGTTGCGGTGGTGGCCGGTGGCCAGCAGCAGCCCCGGCAGCGCGGTCGGGCCGAGCATCGGGGCGTTGTCGGGGGAGCCGGGGCGCAGCCCGGCACACGTCTCCACCAGCGGCAGTTCGGTGATGCCGGGCACCACCTCATGGGCGTCCCGCAGCAGTTCGTACACCCCGCCCGCGGTGACCGTGGTGTCCCAGCCCAGCTCCTCGCTGGTCGCGCCGATGACCAGCTCGCCGTTCTCGCGCGGCACCAGGTAGACCGGCCCGCCGCGCACCACGGCCCGTACGGTCCGGGAGAGGAACGGCGCGTACCGCTCGGGTACCGACAGCCGCAGCACTTGCCCCTTGACGGGTCGTACGGGCGGCAGGACGTCGTCGGGGACGCCCGCGAGCCGTCCGCTGAGGCTGCCGGCGGCCAGTACGGTCCGCTCGGCGGTCAGGCGCGTGCTCCCGGTCAGCTCGATCCCGGTGGCGCGGTCGCCGTCCAGCAGCAGCCGCTCCGCGCGGGCGCGGTGGAAGGCGACCCCGGCCCGCTCGCACGCGGTGAGCAGCGCCGCGGTCAGCCGCCGCGGGTCGACCTGGTTGTCGCCGGAGACCCGCAGCCCGCCGTGTACGCCCGGTGCGAGCATCGGTTCCAGGCGGCGGCATTCACGCCCCGTCAGCCACTCGGACTCCAGCCCGAGCCCCTGCTGGAACGTGTGGAGCTCGCGCAGCTGGGCGCGGTCGTCGGCGTCGAACGCCACGGCGAGCGTGCCGCACGCGCGGTGTCCCACGTCCTGGCCGCTCGCCTCCTCCAGCTCGGCCACGAAGTCCGGATAGCGGCGCGCGGAGGCCATGTTGAGCCCGAGCAGGGTCTGCTCGCCGTAATGAAGCTCGGTGACGGCGGCCAGCATCCCGGCCGCGACCCAGGCGGCTCCCCGGCCGGGCGCCGGGTCGGCGAGGGCGGTGCGCAGCCCCCGCTGGGCCGCCCGCCAGGCCGTGACCAGCCCGATGATGCCGCCCCCGATGACGAGGGCGTCGTAGCGCCCGTCGGGCGGTCCGCCCACGGATGGTCGGCCGTCAAGCCCTGAGGTGTGTGGTCGGTCGTCGTGACCTGGTGCGTGCGTGGACACGCTGCCCCTCCCTTCGCCGGCATGACCCGGATCAGGTTCGTACGGTCGGAGGCCGTTTCAGCTTCCCTCTCAGCCCGGTACGTCCGGGCTCCCGCGAGTGCTCTGTCCCGCCACCCTAGTACGAGCCCCGAACCCCCCGAAAGCCCAGCCACCCGCCGCGATCCAGCCCCTCCGGCGTGTGAGGAGCGGGGTCCGGGGCGGAGCCCCGGCGGGGGCCGAGGGGGCGGAGCCCCTTCGGTTCGGGAAGGGGCGGGGTGGGGGAGGACCACCCGCCGAAGGCGCCCACCGACCCGCACTCCCATCCACCGCCCCCTCCTCTCTGTGCCCGAGATCTCCCTTCGCCCTCTGCGGTCCGCCCCACCAGCCGCAATACAGTGATCGTGTGAGCGATGAGACGACGACGAAGCCGTCCTCGAGCGGCGGCGGCGAACAGCGGGTGGTGATCGTCGGAGCGGGCATGGCGGGGGTGCAGACCGCCGTCGCGCTGCGCGAACAGGGCTGGACGGGGGAGATCGTCCTGCTGGGCGCGGAGACCCACCAGCCCTACGACCGGCCGCCGCTGTCCAAGGCCGTGCTGCTCGGCAAGGCCGAGGGATCGACGCTCGACGTGGACTTCGCCGGGCTCGGCATCGCGCTGCGGCTCGGCGTCCAGGTGACCGGGCTCCGCACGGACGAGCGGCTCGTCGAGACCGCGACCGGACAGCTCCCGTACGACGTCCTGGTGATCGCCACCGGCGCCGAGCCGGTCCCGCTGCCGGGCAGCGAGGGCGTGCCCGGCGTCCATCTGCTGCGCACCCTGGACGACGCGGTGCGGCTGCGCCCGGTGCTCGCCCGGCAGCGCGAGATCGCGGTCGTGGGGGCGGGCTGGATCGGGGCGGAGTTCGCCACGGCGGCGCGCGAGGCGGGCTGCGCCGTGACCGTCGTCGAGGCCGCGGACCGGCCGCTGGCGGGCGCCCTGCCGGCCGAGGTCGCGGCCCCCATGGCGGCCTGGTACGAGGACTACGGCGCCCGGCTGGTGACCGGCGCCCGGGTGGCCGCCGTGGACGAGAGCGGGCTGGTGCTCGGCGACGGCACCCGGCTGCGGGCGGGCGCGGTGGTGGTCGGGATCGGGGCCCGGCCGGCCACGGACTGGCTCGCGGGCTCGGGCGTGGAGCTGGCCGAGGACCGCTCCGTCGCCGCCGACGACCGGCTGCGGGCCTCGGCGCCGGACGTCTACGCGGTCGGCGACTGCGCCTCCTTCCCGTCCGCCCGCTACGGCACGCGGCTGCTGGTGCACCACTGGGACAACGCGCTGCAGGGGCCGCGCACCGTGGCCGCCAACGTGGTCGGGAGCCGGACGGCCGCCCACTTCCCCGGCGCGGTCTACGACCCGGTGCCCTACTTCTGGTCCGAGCAGTTCGGGCGCTTCGTGCAGTACGCCGGGCACCATTCGGGGGCCGACGAACTGGTCTGGCGCGGCGATCCGGCCGGTGCCGCGTGGTCGGTGTGCTGGCTGCGCGAGGGCGCCCTGGTCGCCCTGCTGGCCGTCGGCCGTCCGCGCGATCTGGCCCAGGGGCGCAAGCTGATCGAGCGCGGCGCCCGGCTGGACCGGACGCGGGCCGAGGACCCGTCGGTGCCGCTGAAGTCGGCCGTCCGCTGACCGGCCGGCCGGTCAGCGGACGGGGTGTCCGGGGCGGGCCGAAGCGGCCCGCGCGGCGGGCGCCCGGCTACCCACTGTCAGTCCCAGATGGCAGGCTTGTTCCGTGACCGAGATTGACGCAAAGATCGATGCTCTCGTCCCCGCCTGGCTCACCCTCCCCGACGTCGCCGAGCGACTCGGTGTCGAGGTGACGCGCGTCCGGCAGCTGGTCAAGGAGGGCCAGCTGATCGCGGTGCGCCGTGGCGAGAACAGGGTGCTTCAGGTGCCCGAGGAGTTCATCGTCGACGGAAAGGTCGTCAAGGGCCTCGTGGGGACCTTGACGCTGTTGAAGGACGACGGCTTCAGTGACGAAGAGATGCTGGAGTGGCTCTTCACCCCCGACCCGAGCCTGCCCGGCACCCCGGCACGGGCCCTGGGCGAGAATCGCGGTACGGAAGTGAAGCGGCGCGCGCAGGCGCTCGCCGTCTGACGCCGCTCCCGCCCAGCCTTCCGCTGCCTTCCGTACGGGGCTCGTACTCAGCTCGTACGGGGTGTGTACAGGGCGGCCGCTCTCGCGCTTACGCCGTCCGTGTCGCGCGCAGTGGCACGTAGTCGCATGTCATCGCACCTAGCCGCACCTAGTCGCACGTTGTCGTACCCGGCGTACGGGCCGGGCTTCGCGCACGGCCCGTACGCCGCCGACCCTCCGGGGGTACCGAACCATGTCCACCGCCACCGCTCATGAGCAGCTGGCCGAGGCCCGCCTCTATCTGTGCACCGACACACGGAAGCGCCAGGGCGACCTGCCGGAGTTCCTGGACGCCGTCCTGGCGGCAGGGGTGGACATCGTCCAGCTCCGGGAGAAGGGGATGGAGGCGGCCGAGGAGCTGGAGCACCTCCAGGTCTTCGCGGACGCCTGCCGCCGCCACGGAAAGCTGCTCGCCGTCAACGACCGCGCCGATGTCGCACATGCCATCGGCGCGGATGTGCTCCATCTGGGCCAGGGCGATCTGCCGGTGCCCGCGGCGCGCGCGATCCTCGGCGCGGACGTGCTGATCGGGCGCTCCACCCATGCGGAGGCCGAGGTGGACGCGGCGGCCGTCCAGCCCGGTGTGGACTACTTCTGCACCGGCCCCTGCTGGCCCACCCCCACCAAGCCGGGCCGCCACGCCCCCGGGCTGCCCCTGGTGCGTCACGCCGCGGCGCTCGGCACCGAGCGGCCGTGGTTCGCCATCGGCGGAATCGACGCCTCCAACCTGGATCAGGTCCTGGAAGCGGGCGCCCGCCGCATCGTCGTGGTCCGGGCCATCACGGCCGCCGACGACCCGGCGGCGGCGACGGCGGAACTGGCCAAGCGGGTGCGCGCGGCCTGACCGGAGCCCGGCCCCGGCTCTTCACCTGGCTTTCACCCGGTTTTCATCCGACCCGGCCCGTCCGCCGGTCGAGGGGGCGCCGAGCTGTCCGCACTGCGGACAGAAAGCTGGCAAAACCCCCAAATCTCCGGGGTCGGGTGGGCGTAGCCGAGCCGGGTGGATAGCCTGCTCGTATGGCCCTAGGCACCGCTTCCACCAGGACCGATCGCGCCCGTACCGTGCGCGATCTGCTCGCATCGGGCGAGCAGTCGTATTCCTTCGAATTCTTCGCCCCCAAGACGGCGAAGGGCGAGCAGACGCTGTGGAACGCCATCCGCAGGCTGGAAGCCGTCTCGCCCACCTTCGTCTCCGTGACCTACGGAGCCGGCGGTTCCTCCCGTGAGGGCACCGTGCGCGTCACCGAGCGCATCGCGACGGACACCACGCTCACCCCCGTCGCCCATCTGACCGCCGTCAACCACTCCCGGGCCGACCTGCGCAACGTCATCGGGCAGTACGCCGATGCCGGGATCCGGAACATGCTGGCCCTGCGCGGCGATCCGCCGGGCGACCCCACGGGGGAGTGGGTCCGGCACCCGGACGGCCTCAACTACGCCGTCGAGCTGGTCCGGCTGATCAAGGAGTCCGGCGACTTCTGCGTCGGCGTGGCCGCGTTCCCCGAGATGCACCCCCGCTCGGCGGACTGGGACACCGACATCCGTCACTTCATCGACAAGTGCCGCGCGGGCGCCGACTTCGCCATCACGCAGATGTTCTTCTACCCCGAGGACTATCTGCGGCTGCGCGACCGGGTCGCCGCGGCGGGCTGTACGACACCGATCATCCCTGAGATCATGCCCGTCACGAACGTCAAGCAGATCGAGCGTTTCGCGCAGCTCAGCAATGCCGCGTTCCCGCCCGAACTGGCTGAACGGATTCTGGCGGTGAAAGACGACCCGGCGGCTGTACGCTCGATCGGAATCGACTACGCCACAGAGGTGTGCGCGCGGTTGATGGCCGAGGAGATCCCCGGGCTGCACTTCATCACCCTGAACCACTCCCCGGCGACGCTGGAAATCTACGAGAATCTGGGACTGCATCAGCGGTCCTGATCCTGATGACGGCAGCCGACGGGCGGCCGCATTGAGAGGGGCGGGCATGGGCTGGACGGTCCTCTACATCGCTTTCGGCGTCGTCGCGCTGTGGCTGCTGGGGGAGGTCCTCCTGCAGTACAAGGCGCGGCTGCGCTGGCGGCTGCTGGCCTTCGTCGGATTTCTGGGCGTGGTCGTCGGCGTGCTGATCCCGTCGGTTCCGGTGATCGGGGCGGGGGCGATCGCCTTCGCCATAGGCCAGACGTATGTGACGCTCTCCTTCCGGCGCGGCTTCGCCGCGGGGTGGGCGCTGAGCGGCGGGCTGCCCGGGCTGCTCGGCCGCGAGGTGCGCAGTCCCCGGCCGGACGACGCGGACAAGGAGCCGATCCTCGAGGTGTCCGACCTGGAGGCGGTCCCGGCGGCGCAGCCGGAGCCGCCCGCGTACCAGCCGCAGCCGCTGCCCGATGACACCGGTGAGTACGGCGTCTACGAGGAGCCGTCGGCCTTCACTCCGGCCGCGGGCGCGTACAGTGCCGATGCGGCCGGTGGCTACAGCGCGTACGAGACGTACGGGGGCTATGGCGCGCAGCAGGACCACAGCCAGGGGCAGGGCCAGAACTACGGCCAGGATGTCTACGCGGACCAGATGGGCCAGGGCGGGCAGTACGGCTACGGGAACGAGGCGTACGCGGCCTACGGCCAGGACCCGTACGGCGGCGCCCAGCCCCAGCCCCAGGCCCAGCCCTATGAGCAGCAGGGTTACGACCAGCAGGGTTACGGCCAGCAGCAGTACGCCGACCAGTACGCGGCCTACGGCCAGCAGGATCCGTACGGCGGCGGGGCCTACGGCGGCGACCACTGGGCGGCCGACGCCTCCTACCCCTCGCCGGACCCGGCGTACGACGTGACGCAGTCCGGCGGGCCCTGGGTGCCGCAGCAGCGCGAAGGCGACGCCGCGCCGGCGCCGGACCAGCAGGCGTACCCGTACCAGCAGCAACAGGGCCAGGCCCAGGGTCAGGGCTACCCCCAGGGCTTCGACGAGCAGTACCGCTACTGAGCCGGCAGCGCTTCTGCGTCGACAGCGCTGCTGAGCCCTGCTGCCAGATGAGCCCGCTCCCCGGGAGCGGGCTCACGTGTTTCGTGGAGCCGCTCTACTGGGAGCCGCGCCAGTCCTCGCCCTCGACGATCAGCCCGGCCGCCAGCGCGCCCGACATCCCGGCGTGGGCGAGCCCGCCGCCCGGATGGGCCCAGCCGCCCACCAGATACAGGCCCGGGAGCCGGGTGACATTGGCGGGCCGCAGAAACGCGCCGTCCGCCCCGGCGAGCACCGGGGCCGGCACGGCGCCGCCCCTGGCGCCCGTCTCCGCCCCGGTGTCGGCGGGTGTGCGGACCTCATGCCACAGCATCCGGTCCCGCAGCCCCGGTATCGCGGCCTCGGCTGCCGTGATCAGCCGCTGGGCGTCCTGCTCCGCCGCCGCGCCGTCCGTCCAGTCCACCGGGCCGTGCGGGGCGACGGCGGCGGTGAGGGTGACGGCCTCGTGCTCCTCGTCCGGGCGCACCGTGGGGTCGTCCGGGCGCAAGACGGTGACCGTGGGGTGGGGGCAGGGCTCGCGGAGCCCGCTTCCGTCGCCGAAGACGGCGGCCAACTCCGCCTCCCGGTCCGGGGCATGGACCACGGTGCGGTGTGCGGTGTCCTCGGGGCGGGCGTCGCGCAGCGCCAGAAAGACGGTCAGCCGCCCCGGCGTGCCGTCGCCCGCGCCGGGCTCCGGCCGCACATCCCCCTCCCGCCAGGGCGCCTGCCCGCCGAGCAGTGGGAGCAGCAGGGCGGGGTCGATGCCCGAGACCACCGCGTCGGCCTCCGCGACAGTGCCGTCGGCCAGCTCCACGCCCGCCGCGCGGCCGTCCTTCTCCACGATGCCGGTGACCTCGGCGCCGAAGTGGAACTCGACCTTCCGCTGACGGCAGCGCTCATGGAGGGCATCGGCGAGCGCCCGCATGCCCCCGCGCACATACCAGGTGCCGAACGTCTGCTCGATATAGGGCAGCACGGTGGCCGCGGCCGGGGCGGAGCGCGGGTCGAGGCCGTGCGCCAGCGCATGACTCTCCAGGAGGGCCACGGCACGCGGATCCTTCAGCTCACGGCGGGCCACCCCGGCGAGCGTGGGCGACTCGTCGGCACCGCCCCGGCCGAACAGGCCGCCGAGCCGCCCGCGGCGCACAGGGGCGGCCGGATAGGGATCGCGGCCCAGGACCCGCCAGTCGGCGCGCAGTGGCTCCTCCAGGAGCGGCCTGCGGGTGGCGTCCCACACCTCGCGCGCCCGGTTGACCAGATCGCTCCAGCGCTCGCCCGCGCCCGCGCCGAAGGCGCCGTCCAGCGCCTGGAGCACCCCGGCCCGCGAGGCATTGGGCAGCCGGACATCCGTGCCGTCGGCGAAGAGATGCCGGCTCGCCGGGTCGACCTGGATGAGCTCGACGCTCTGCTCCAGGGTCTGCTTGCCGGTCTTCACGAACAGATCGCGGTAGACAGCGGGCAGGTGCAGCAGCCCCGGGCCGGTGTCGAAGCGGAATCCGTCCCGCGCGAAGCGGCCGACCCCGCCGCCATGGGTCCGCCCGCGCTCGTACACCACCACCCGGTGGCCCGCCACGGCCAGCCGGGCGGCCGCCGCCATGGCGCCCATCCCGGAGCCGATCACCACAATCCGTGCCATGACCGCGACTTTATCCGCCCCCACCGACAGCCGGGGCACCGCGCCTGGGGACGAGCGCGCAGACCTGAGTACGCGTACTCAGCCGGGGAGATGAGTAGTCGCGCGGATGGGCCACCACCTGCGGGGACGAGAGAGTGGTGCATACGGAAGGGCCGCGCGCCGCACCGCCGGCACGGGGCGGCGGAACGGCGCGGCGGCCCGGACGAAAGGTGGGAGTCACCGGGAGTCTCCAGGACCTGGAGCCTCCAACGGGGGAAGTACGGGGGAGTTACGGGGGGAGGCGCTGTTCCGGTCAGCTCGACGAGAGTCGATCTGCCGGAACAGCGCCTTCTGCGTGTACCCGGGGGCGCCGATCCGCCCGCCACACCGGGCCATCCGGAGGCGCGGCCGGCTATCCGGAGGCCACGGTCCCGCCGACGCGGCCCTGCAGCAGCCGCGACAGTGCCGCGTGCACATCCTCCAGCGACCGCTCCGGCTGATAGGACTGCCAGTCCAGCGCGGCCACCAGCACCATCCCGAACAGCGCCGACGCCGTCAGCGGGATATCGATCTCCCCGCTGAACTCGTGCGCGGCCACCCCGGCCCGCAGCTCGGCCTCGATCACCGCTATGGCCCGCTGCCGGACCATCATCAAGGTGGACTGCCAGGCGCGGTTGGTGCGCCACAGCTCGGCCACGTACAGCTGGGTCAGCGACGGATAGCGGGAGATGAAGTCCAGCCCGGCCCGGACCATGGCGTCCAGCGCGTCCACATGGCTGCCGCCGCGCTCGGCGTTCTCGTCGGCGGCGCTCTGGAGGGATGCGGTCAGCAGCTCGATGCCGTGCTGCAGCAGCTCCTCGAAGAGCACGGTCTTACTGGCGAAGTTGTAGTAGACCGTGCCCTTGGCCACCCCGGCCCGCTCGGCGATCTCGTCCACGGTGGTGGAGGAGAAGCCCTGTTCGGCGATGAGGGTCACCGCTGCCTCGAAGAGTTTCTGGCGTGTGGCCTGGCGGCGCGTGCTGCTGCTGTCCATGGCGCCGATTCTGCCCGTTGTTGATGTTATGCCGCTCACAGGCTCAGCTCCGGATGCAGCCGGTCCACCGACCACACCTGCCGGCGCCGCGCGGACCACGCGGTGAGCGCCAGGGCCGCCACGCTGAATCCGAGGAGCACCCCACAGGCCAGCCAGACCGGGCCGAGCCCGCCGCCGGTGATGAGCCGGCGCAGCCCGTCCACCACGTACGTCATGGGCAGGAAGGGGTGGATGGCGTTGAAGAAGCGCGGACTGGTCTGCACCGGATAGGTGCCGCCCGCCGAGGTCAGCTGGAGCATCAGCAGGGCCAGCACCAGGATCCGGCCGGCCGGTCCGAAGCGGGCGTTCAGCCACTGCACGATCGCCGCGAAACAGGCCGTCACCAGCATCAGGAAGCCGAGGGTGCCCGCGGCCCGCGCCATCTGCAGGCCGATCGCCCAGTGCAACACCGCCATCAGGGCCAGCGTCTGGAACACACCGATCGCGGCGACCGGCAGCCAGCCCGCGAACGCGATCCGCCAGGAGGAGGCACCCACCGCGAGCGCGCGCTTGTTCAGCGGCTGGATCAGCATGTAGGCCACCATCGCGCCCACCCACAGGGAGAGCGGGATGAAGTACGGGGCGAAACCGGTGCCGTAGTTGGGCGCCTTGTGCAGTGCCTGGTTGACCAGCCGCACCGGATCCGCCATCACCTCGGTCCGGGCGTCCCGGTCCTGCTTGCCGTAGTCGGGGATCTTGTCGGCGCCGTCGTGCAGCCCGCCGGAGAGCTTGCCCGAGCCGTCGACGAGCCGGAACATCCCGCCGCCCAGGGTGTCCGCGCCGCCGCGCGCCTTACCGACGCCGCTGTCGAGGTCGGAGGCGCCGGTCTTGGCGGTGCTCAGCCCGGTGTGCAGGGTTCCGGCGCCCTTGGCGACCTTCTGTGCCCCGGAGTTGAGGGCGTTGACCTTCCGTACGGCGGTGTCGAGGTCGGTGCCCAGGTGCGGGGCGTTCCGCGCGAGCCAGAGCGCCTGGTCGTGCAGATCGTCCAGATGACCGCCGAGGGCGTCGAGTTGGGTGGTGTGGTCCTGCACCAGCTTGTTGACGTCCTCGGCCACATCGGCGGCGGTGTCGGCCGCCGCCACCGACTTCTTGAGCGCGGGACAGTCCGGGTCTGGGGGCACCGCCCCCTCGCAGCGGGTCCGGTAGTCGGCGGCGAGGCCGTCGGACGCCTTACGGGCCCTGGTGGCCGCCGTGGCGGTCGTCTCGGGCAGGGTGTCGAGGCTGTCGGACGCCTTCTGGGAGGCGTCGGCGACCAGTTGGGAGACGTCCCCGATCTCCTTGCCGTGCTCCTTGAGGAACGGGCGCACCTTGGCCGCCACGTCGTTGACCTTGTCCGACAGCGACTGGGTGCCGTCGGCGACCCCGCCCGCGCCGGTCTTGAGCGTCCCGGAGCCCTGGTAGAGCGTGCCGAGCCCGGACTTCAGATCGCGGCTGCCCTTCTTGGCCTTGGCCAGGCCCTTGGCGAGGTCGTCCGCGCCCTTCTTGGCCTTGCCGATGCCCTTACCGAGCTTGTCGGCGCTCTTGGCGGCCTTCTCCGTCTCGCCGTGGATATCGGCGAAGGAGATGAAGATGTTGTCGTAGAAGCCGCGGGATGCCTTGGTGGAGGCCGCGGCGCGCACCTCGGAGAAGACCGAGCGGGAGATCTGGCCGACGATGTAGTTGTTGGCGTCATTGGTGCGCACCTTGAGGGCGCCGGTCTCCGGGGACTTCCCGGAGCTGGTGGCGATCTGCCGGCTGAAGTCCGAGGGCACGGTCAGCGACAGGTAGTACGTGCCGTTCGCGACGCCCTTACGGGCCTCGGCGGCGCTTGTGCGGTGCCAGTCGAAGGTCTTGCTGTCGAGCAGCTTGCCGCTGATGTCGTCGCCCGCGGTGAGGCGGTCGCCCTTCACGGTGGCGCCGGTGTCCGCGTTGACGAGGGCCACCGGGATCTTGTCCAGCTTGCCGTACGGGTCCCAGAAGGACCACAGGTACAGCGCACCGTAGAGCAGCGGCAGCAGGAGCAGGGCGGCCAGCGCCGCACGTGGCAGCTTCCCCCTCCCGAACCGCTTCAGCTCAAGCGCGGCGAGTTTCGGCGAGCGCATCCGCCGCCCCCTTCTCGTTCTCGTCGTGTCCGGCCTCGTGTCCGGCCTCGTGTCCGGCGGGAGTGGCGGAGGCGTCCGCGTCGGCCTTCTGGCTCTCCTGGCTCTGTTCAGCCGGGCTCTTCCTCGCGGTCCGGACCACGACCGCGTCGGCCGGGGCCTGGCTGCACACCGCGAGGACCGTGGTGCCGCCCTCCGCGATCTCCCGCAGCAGCGCCCAGGCGCGCTCGCGTTCGGCGTCCGAGAGCTTCATGTCGGCGTCGTCGACGGCCAGCAGCCGCGGCCGGGCGATGAGCGCGAGCGCGATCGACAGCCGCAACGTCTCCAGCCGCTCCAGGTCCCGTACGGCCGTACGCGGCCCCTTGGGCAGCGTGTCGAGGTCCAACCCGGCGGCCGTGAGGGCCGCGTCGATGCCGGCCCGGGACGCGGCGGCCCGCTCACAGCGCCGACGCAGCAGCCCGCGCGGGGAGTCGGCGAACCGGCGCCGCAGCAGGGCCCGCTCCCGCAGATGCTCGGTGACCGTGAGCACTGGATCGAGCTCAATGACACCCGGTACGTGGGCGAGCGCGCTGATCCGGCGTATGCGCGCCATCTGTTGGGGAACCCGGAAGCTCCCGACCACGCCGTGTCCCTCGGTGGGGCGCATCCGGCCGGTGAGCGTCAGCAGCAGGGAGGTGCGGCCCGAGCCGGACGGGCCCTCGATCGCGATCAGCGCACCGGAGTCGGCGGCGATGTCGGCACCGCGGAACGCCCAGCCGTGCGACCCCCTGACACCGAGCCCCTCGGCCGTCACCGCCGCCCCGGTCTCCGCTTCTGGGGTGCCCCCCACGCACATCACTTCCTTGATTTTTGAACTGACTGGTCAGTGCAAAAACAGTATGGAGTATGGCGGGGCCAGGCGGGGCGTCGGGGTCGTTCGCGCTGGTCAGAGCCGATTGTCAGTGGTGTGCCCCACGATGGCCCCATACGGCGGTCGCTCTACCACACGACCGGCCGCCACGCGACGACAGGAGGTTCGTCATGGCCAGTACCGCCGCAGCGCGCCGGCAC
This sequence comes from Streptomyces sp. AgN23, assembly GCF_001598115.1. Lineage (NCBI taxonomy): Bacteria > Bacillati > Actinomycetota > Actinomycetes > Kitasatosporales > Streptomycetaceae > Streptomyces > Streptomyces sp. AgN23. Next base: position 3,291,993 of record NZ_CP007153.1, on the reverse strand, counting down.
CGTGCCGCCGCCCCTGCCCCCTCGTTGACCGGCCCCGCGACCGATGTCCACCCCGTGCTGCGCCGCGCGTCCGCCCCGCCCGCCGCGGCCGGTCTGCTCACCCAGGCCCATCAGGGTCTGGAGGAGGCCGCCGCGCTCGAGACCGCCAACGAGCGCTTTGCGACCGCGCATCTGGCCGCCCTGCGCACGGCCGCCGCCGTGCTCGCCGTGCGCGGCCGCCCCGAGTCCACCGCGCGCCGCCGCGCCCGGATCCGCAGCGCCTGGGAGGTCCTGCCGGAGGTCGCTCCCGAACTGGCCGAGTGGAGCGCGCTGTTCGCCTCCGGCGCCGAGCGCCGGGCCCGCGCCGAGGCGGGGATACAGGGCGCCGCGAGCCGGCGGGACGCGGACGATCTGCTGCGTGCCACCGCGATGTTCCTGCGGCTGGTGGAGCGCATGCTGATGCTGCAGCCGACCCTGCCCCACCAGGCCCCACCGGGTGACGAGCCGGGCCCGTCGGGAGCGTGAGAGTCGGGAGCGTGAGAGATGACCCGGTGGCCGCCCCGGCGCGGGCCGGTGTCCGCTGGGGCGCGATGCGGCATCGGCTGGAGCGCCGTCCGGTATCCGCTCGTCCGCCGTCCGCTCGTCCGCCGTCCGCTCGTCCGCCGTCCGCCGGGTACCGCTGGGGCGCCGGCCGCTGTCCGTCCGGTATCCGCTGAGGCCCGGTGGGGCCGGCCGCCTCGGCGCGCCCCGCCCCACGGAGGCAATAGGCTGGGACCGCCGACGTCAGTAAGCCGTCGTCGCCGCCTCCGGGCGGTGGCGGCACCGCGCCGAGGAGCCACCCGCCGTGTCAGACCCGCAGCGCCCCCGTGCGTCCCTCCGTACCGCCGTGGTCTGGGAGGTCCTGAAGGACGCCCTGGAACGGCGGGCCAAGGCCACGGACCGGGAGGCCGCCGAGGGCGGGGCCGTGCACGGTGCGCTGGACGTCCTGGACACCGGCGGCGGCAGCGGCAATTTCGCCGTTCCCGTGGCCGGTCTCGGCCATCGCGTCACCGTGGTCGACCCGAGTCCGAACGCCCTGTTCGCGCTGGAGCGGCGGGCCGCCGAGGCCGGGGTGGCCGACCGGGTGCGTGGAGTCCAGGGCGATGCCCACGGGCTCTTCGACGTGGTCGAGCGGGGCAGTTACGACGTGGTGCTCTGCCATGGCGTGCTGGAGTACGTGGACGACCCCGCCGAGGGCCTGCGGAACGCGGCGGCGGCCCTGCGCCCCGCCGGAACCCTCAGCGTGCTCGCGGCGGGCCTGGGCGGTGCCGTGCTGGCCCGCGCCCTGGCCGGTCACTTCACCGAGGCCCGGCAAGCGCTTACTGACCCCGAGGGCCGCTGGGGCTCCGGAGACCCGATGCCGCGCCGCTTCACCGCCGACCAGCTGTCCGAGCTGGTGGAGGCGGCCGGTCTGGAGATCGCCGCGGTGCACGGGGTGCGGGTTTTCGCCGATCTGGTCCCCGGAGTGCTCGTGGACACCGAGCCCGGGGCGCTGGACGCCCTGTTGCAGCTGGAGGAGGCCGCCGCCGGGCTGCCCGCCTTCCGCTCCGTCGCCACTCAGCTGCACGTTCTCGCCGAGCGGGACTGAGCGGCTCCTCCTGCCCCACCGGACGACGGGCGGCGCAGGTGGAGTCGGCCACAGGAGACCCGATTGGACGCCAGGCCCCGTATGATCGGAGTACACCGTCCGGCATGGCCAATCGGCGGGAGGGGAATGGACGTCTCAGCGTCAACTTTCGCCACGCCCGTGGGGGTGGGCGAATTGGCGTTGAGGGGCGGGTTTCACGGGGGCGATTCCCTGCCTATCCTGAAAGGGTCGCACCCGGTCGCCCCCCGCGACCGACGAGTAGGAGGACTCCGTGCCGCTCTCGGAGCACGAGCAGCGCATGCTCGAGCAAATGGAGCGAGCGTTGTACGCCGAAGATCCCAAGTTCGCGACAGCGCTTGAGGGAAGCGGTCTGCGCACGTACACCCGGCGACGGGTCTACCAGGCGGTCGCGGGTTTTCTGGTGGGCATCGCACTCCTCATGGTCGGAGTGATCGTCCCCCAGATCTGGATCAGCGTGGTGGGCTTCCTGATCATGCTGGGATGTGCGGTGCTCGCGGTGACCGGCTGGCGCAAGGCTCCCAAACCCGGTGAGGCGCAGGGCGGCGGCGGGGCGGCTCCCCGCCGTCAGGCCCGTCAGCGCCGTTCGATGATGGCGCGTATCGAGGAGCGGTGGCAGCGTCGCCGCGATGAGCAGGGCCACTGAGAATAATTCTTGGATGAGCGGTTGAGGGGCGGTCGCCGACTGGCGACCGCCCCTCAACCGTGCGATAGCCCTTCCGGGCGGGCCGTAGCCCTTAAGACGTGCCCCAGCCCAGCAACCGTGTCCTGGGCCCGCGACCGTGTCCCGGGTCTGCAACCCGCTCCCAGCCCCGCAACCGCGTCCTGGACCCTGGGCTCGGCCCTGGCCCCCGCAGGGCCCTGGAACGAGCCTGGGCGGCCCTGAGCCCCCGTGGCGTGCCCGAGCGGCCTGAGCCCCCGCGCGCGCCGCGGGGGCCTCAGTGGCGGGGCTCAGCCGCAAGGGCTCAGGGCCGCTCGAAGGTCAGGCCGCCCCGAGGTCAGCTCCCCTGGCCGCGCGGGGGCCGGAGCTGGGAGGCCCAGCGGGCCCAGCGGGGGGCTCCCCACCGCTGGACCAGCGCGGACCAGCGCTGTCCCCACGCCCACGCCAGTTGAGCCGCGGACCGCGGGGCCAGCAGCGCCCGCAGCCGCTCCCGCCGCCCCGCCTTGGCCTGGAATCCGGACAGCACCTGCCGGACGTCGTCCGCGACGCCCGCGAACGGGCGCGGCTGCGGTGCGTACAGCACCTGCTCGACCGCCTCGGCCACCCGCTGCGCCGCCCGGGCCGAATCGTCGTCGAGGTCGGCGATCCGCACCATGCGGGCCACCGCCCTGCGCGAGGTCAGCGAGTCGTCCGGCAGCACGCCGAAGTCCCAGGCCGAATCCGTGAGTTCACGCCATGCGGCGAGGACCCGGTCGGCGGCGTCCTGCTCGGTGCGCCCGCCCGAGCCGTCCAGTCTGCGGGTCCGTATCCGCCGCCGCCACAGCATGGGCAGCAGCGGCACCACGGCCAGCAGCACCGCCAGCGAACTCCAGCTGGTGACCTTGGTCGCCGACCAGCCGCCGCCCGAGGCGCCGTTGTCCGGCTGCTGGGCCGCGGCACCTCCACAGGTGCCCAGCTTCTTCATCTCCAGGGAGCAGCTGTCGGAGGCGGTCGGGGCGGCCGTCGGCTCGGAGGTCGTGCTGGGCTCGGTCGTCGGCTCGTCGGACGGGCTGCCCGAGGGCGTCTGCTCCATCGTGTAGTCGGGCTGGGTGCCACGGCTCGGGGTGGGCTCGAAACGGGTCCAGCCCACGCCCTCGAAGTACAGCTCGGGCCAGGCGTGCGCGTCCTTCAGGCCCACCGACACCGAGCCGTCCGCCTGGGCGGTGCCGGGGGTGAACCCGACCGCCACCCGCGCCGGAATGCCCAGCGTCCGGGCCATCGCCGCCATCGAGAAGGAGAAGTGGACGCAGAAGCCCTCCTTCTGCTTCAGGAACCGGACGATGGCGGCCGAGCCGCTGCCGGACTGCACCTCGGTGTCGTAACGGAATCCTCCGTTCACCGCGAACCAGTCCTGGAGCTTGACCGCCTTCTCGTACGCGTTGGACGCGCCGGCGGTCACCTCCCGCGCCGTACTGGCCACCACGGACGGCAGCGAGTCCGGCACCTCGGTGTACTCCTTCCGCAGCCGCGAGGGCGGGGCGGGCGCGGCCGCCAGCTGCTCGGCCGTCGGCTCCACCAGCAGGCTGGTGACCCGGTAGCGCGCGCCCCGGGTGGTCTGACCGCGGTCGCCGACCAGCGTGCGGCCCTCCGGTTCATAGCGCCAGCGCCCGTCGATCTCGACCCTGGACGCGGGGTAGGGGAGGGGCAGCCAGTTCTGCGCGTACCAGTCGGCGGCCGAGATCGAGGTGTCGATCGAGGAGACCCGGACCGAGGGGCCGAGCCCGGCGGGCGACGGAAGCTGTCCGGGCACATCGGTGACATGCCGCTCGGACGACTTCCAGGAGGTGCCGTCGAACCGGTCCAGCGCCACGATCCGCAGATACAGGTCCTGCGTGGTCTGTGAGGAGGTGCGATAGCGCAGCACCTCCTTGTTCTCCGGCTGATTCAGGCTGTCCTGCAGCGACACCAGCGGATTGACCGCCGAGATCGTGCCGCCGCCACTGCCCGACCCGCCACCGCTGCCCTGCCGGTCCAGCAGTCCGCCGTCCAGGGACGGCAGCGCCGCGGGCACCACCAGCGCGATGCCGAGCGCCAGCACTCCGATCCTGCGGCCGGTGCGGACCGGGGCGAGCGCCGGGGCGCCTCCGGCCCCGGCCAGGCCCGAGGGCGGCATACCCCCCGGACGGGGGGCGCCGCCGCTGAACACCCGGCCCCACTGGGAGAGCCGGTCCCGGCCCTCGGCCAGGAGCAGCAGCAGATAGCCGGCCGCCGCCAGCAGGAACCACAGCCAGTCGCTCCCGGCGTCGGACAGGCCGGCCGCGACCGAGTACAGCGCGAGCAGCGGCAGCCCGGCGGGGGCCGCGCTGCGGTAGGTCACCGCGAGCGCGTCGACCACCAGGCCGATCACCAGCACCCCGGCCACCAGCATCAGCCGGATGCCATCGGTGAGCGGCGCGGGGATCGCGTACTGCCCCACGTCGTCGGCGCCGTCGCGCAGCAGCACCGCGAACTCGTGAAGGGCCTGCGGGCTCGGCAGCACCCCGCCCAGCGCCTGCTCGTGTGCGAAGACCAGGGTGAGCAGCAGCAGCGTCACCACGGCCTGCGCGGCCACCGTCAGCGGGCGGGCCAGCGGCACCCGGCGGGCCGCCACGCCCGTCCCGCTCTGGACCGCCAGCAACAGGGTGGCCTGCAACAGCCAGCTCGCCGGGTCCACCAGCGGCAGCAGCGCACAGGCCGCCGCCACCGTGGCCAGCGCCGCACATATCGCGAGCCGAACGCTCCCACTCATGCCCAGCTCCCTGTCATGCCGCCGATCGTGGGGCCTCCGGCGTCCGCCCGGGTGGCGCCCTGGGCGTCGGCCTGCCGCCACAGCTGTGCCAGCGAGGCCCCCGGGCCGACCGGCAGCGCCGTCCACCCCGCCTCGCGCAGCCGCCGCAGCCGCTCCTCCAGCTCCCGTGTGCCCCCGAACTCCGCCCCGCGCGACCAGGCCGCGGCGTCCAGCACGAACGCCACCGCGGCCGTGGTGCGGTGCCGCATCCGGGCGGCCGTCGCCGCCTGCTCCTCGTCCAGATCGCCCAGGAAGGCCACCAGCAGCCCCTCACCGCCGCCCCGCAGCACCTCGAAGGCGGGCGAGAGCCCCCCGCCGTCGGAGTGGTCCACCACGGCGAGGGTGTCCAGCATCAGCCCGGCGGTCTCCGCCGAGTCATGGGTGGAGCCGGTGAAGCCGCCTCCGCCGTCCGGGCCCGGCACCGAGTTTCCGGAGTCGGTCAGCAGCCGGACCGCATAGCCCCGCTCCAGCAGATGGACCGCTGCCGAGGCCGCCCCGGAGACCGCCCATTCGAAGGCCGAGTCGGGCCCGGAGCCGTAGTGCGCCGTACGCCGGGTGTCCAGCAGCACCGTGCAGTGGGCCCGCTGCGGCTGCTCCTCCCGGCGGACCATGAGCTCCCCGTAGCGCGCGGTGGATCGCCAGTGCACCCGGCGCAGATCGTCGCCTATGCGATAGCCGCGCGGGATGACGTCGTCCTCACCGGCCAGGGCCAGCGAGCGGTGCCGCCCGTCCCCGTACCCCGCGGCCTCGCCGGTCAGGCGCACCGGGGGCAGCGGCTCGACCCGGGGGATCACCGTGAGCGTGTCGTAGGCGCTGAAGGCGCGGGTCAGCTCGCACATCCCGAACGGATCGCTCAGCCGCAGCTGCAGCGGGCCCAGCGGATAGCGGCCGCGCAGATCCGAGCGGACCCGGTAGGACACCTCGCGGCGGCCGCCCGGCTCCACCCGGTCCAGCACGAACCGGGGGCGCGGCCCCAGCACGTAGGGCACCCGGTCCTGGAGCATCAGCAGCCCGGTGGGCAGCCGCGAGACATTGTCCATCCGCAGATGCACCCGGGCCTCGGAGCCCGCCGGCACCCGCGCGGGAGCGAGCCGTCTGCTGCCCGCCACCCGGTACCGGGTGCGGTAGACCACGGCCACGCAGACCAGAGGCAGCGCGGCCAGCAGCAGCCCGACCCGCAGCAGATCCGCCTGGCCCAGGACATAGCTGCACACCGCGGCGGCCACCCCGGCGGCCAGGAAGGAACGGCCGCGGGTGGTCAGCCCGGCGAGGGCGGCCCGCAGCCCGCCCGAGTCCTCGCCGGCGCCGGGGCCCTCGGGGCCCATGTCCGTCCCCCCCGCGGCCATCACAGCCTCCGCGCGCCCGGCTGCTGCCGGCCGAAGTCGGCCGGGGGCATGGGCGGCATCGGGGGCATCCCGCCACCCGCGCCGCGTGAGCCGGAGGTGGGCACCGGGGTGCGCTGCACGATGTCCGTGACGACCTGCTCCGCGGTGCGCCGGTTCAGCTGGGCCTGTGCGGTGGGCAGCAGCCGGTGTGCCAGCACCGCCACGGCGAGGGACTGCACATCGTCCGGCAGCGCGAACTCCCGCCCGGCCAGCGCGGCCGACGCCTTGGCGGCCCGCAGCAGATGCAGCGTGGCGCGGGGCGAGGCGCCCAGCCGCAGATCGGGGTGGCTGCGGGTGGCGGCCACCAGGTCCACCGCGTAGCGCCGGACGGCCTCGGCGACATGGACCGAGCGCACCGCCTCGACCAGCTTGACGATCTCATGGGCGTGCGCCACAGGCTGCAGGTCGTCCAGCGGGGAGACGCCACCGTGGACGTCCAGCATCTGCAGCTCGGCCTGCGGGCTGGGGTATCCGATGGAGACACGGGCCATGAAGCGGTCGCGCTGCGCCTCGGGCAGCGGATAGGTGCCCTCCATCTCGACCGGGTTCTGCGTGGCCACCACCATGAAGGGGTTGGGCAGCTCGTAGCTCTCCCCGTCGATGGTGACCTGGCGCTCCTCCATCGACTCCAGCAGCGCGGACTGGGTCTTGGGCGAGGCGCGGTTGATCTCGTCGCCGATCACGATCTGGGCGAAGATGGCGCCCGGCTTGAACTCGAACTCCTTGCGCTGCTGGTCGAAGATGCTCACGCCGGTGATGTCGGACGGCAACAGGTCCGGGGTGAACTGGATCCGCCGCACGGAGCAGTCGATGGACCGCGCGAGCGCCTTGGCCAGCATGGTCTTGCCCACGCCCGGGACGTCCTCGATCAGCAGATGCCCCTCGGCGAGCAGCACGGTCAGCGAAAGCCGTACGACCTCGGGCTTGCCCTCGATCACACCCTCCACCGACCGGCGGATCCGCTCCGCTGTGGTGGTCAGATCGCTGAGGCTCGCTCGCTCGTCATAGGTCGTCACCCGGCCCTCCTCGGCCCGTTCTCAGGGCCGTTGCCCTCGGAACGGACCGGCCCACCGCAAACGCTGACATCGGTCCCCCGCGTGGTTGCGGGGGACGATGTCACCTATGCATTCTTGCGGTCTCCGCGGCCTCGCGTCACTCGGCTGTGGATAACCCGGGGTTATTTGTCACGCTTGTGCGAATTCGGGTGCTGAATCCCTTCAGTACCTCGGCATCCCTCAGGCGCGCGGCGTGACCTCCCGCAGCAGACCCGTCGTCACATCGAAGACGAAGCCGCGGACGTCGTCGGTGTGCACCAGGAACGGCGAGGTGCGCACCCGCTGCATCGACTGGCGGACGTCGGCGTCGAGGTCCTTGAACGCCTCGACCGCCCATGACGGACGCTGCCCCACCTCCTCCTCCAGCTCATGCCGGAAGTCCTCGGTGAGGCTCAGCAGACCGCAGCCGGTGTGGTGGATGAGTACGACGCTGCGGGTCCCGAGCGCGCGCTGGCTGATGGTCAGGGACCGGATGATGTCGTCGGTGACCACACCGCCGGCGTTGCGGATGGTGTGGCAGTCGCCCAGCTCCAGGCCGAGTGCCTCATGCAGGTCCAGTCGGGCGTCCATGCACGCGACGACGGCGACGCGCTGCACGGGCCGCGCGTCCATTCCGGGGTCGGTGAACTTCTCGGCGTACTTGCGGTTGGCCTCCACGAGGCGGTCGGTGACCGTGTCTCCCGTACGGGCGTCGCGGTCGGTGGACGGATTCGGCTGCGGCGCTGCTATCGACATAATGACGACGCTACCTCTCACCAGGAATTTTTGTCTTCTCTTTAGGTAGGGCAAACGAGGGCAACGGGGTGGGCCGAGCGGGTGATGTGAGACAACCCACAGCCCCCTGTGCCCCTCGGTGTGGTGCTTGAGGGAGGTGATACCACCCCCCGGGGCGGGACGCGCTGGCCGGTTGGTTGACCGAAGGGACGAGTGGACTAAAGTGACGCGAAGTGGGAGGCGTGACGCTCCCCTCGGATCCCGGAATTTCGCGTGAGCGCGGTGCGTACGTACCCCTCGGCCTCCTCCCGCTCCGGTCGCCTGACGTCACTTCCCCGGCGCCAGTAGGCCACTTCCCCTTCAGAGCGGGCGGGGACCCGGAGGTGCGTACCATCCTCGCCCGATCCTCAGAAGGGCGCACCAGCAGCGCAATGAGCAGCAACGCTCTCCATGTTCCCGTCATGCTCCAGCGCTGCCTGGACATGCTGGCCCCCGCTCTCGCCCGGCCCGGCGCGGTCGTGGTCGACTGCACCCTGGGCCTCGGCGGCCACAGCGAGGCGCTGTTGCGCGACTTCCCCGAGGCCCGGCTCATCGCCCTGGACCGCGACCCGTCCGCGCTGCGACTCGCCGGTGAGCGGCTCGCCCCGTACGGCGACCGGGCCACGCTGGTCCACGCGGTCTACGACGAGCTGCCCGAGGTCCTCGACCGGCTCGGCGTCCCGCGCGTCCAGGGGATCCTCTTCGACCTCGGCGTGTCCTCCATGCAGCTGGACGAGGCCGAGCGCGGTTTCGCCTACGCCCAGGACGTCCCGCTGGACATGCGGATGGACCAGACCACCGGCGTCAGCGCGGCGGAGGTGCTCAACACCTATCCGCCGGGCGAGCTGGTGCGCATCCTGCGGGCGTACGGCGAGGAGAAGTTCGCCAAGAAGATCGTGGACGCGGTGGTGCGCGAGCGCGCCAAGGAGCCGTTCACCAACAGCGCCCGGCTCGTCGAGCTGATCCGCGCGGCGCTGCCGCAGGCCGCCAAGCGCACCGGCGGCAATCCGGCCAAGCGCACCTTCCAGGCGCTGCGGATCGAGGTCAACGGCGAGCTCGCGGTCCTGGAGCAGGCCATTCCGGCGGCCGTGGGGACGCTCGCGGTCGGCGGGCGGATCGCCGTGCTCTCGTATCACTCGCTGGAAGACCGCCTGGTCAAGCAGGTGTTCGCGGCCGGTGCCCGCAATACGGCGCCCCCCGGGCTGCCGGTCGTCCCCGAGCAGTACCAGCCCCGGCTGAAGCTGCTCACCCGCGGCGCGGAGCTGCCCACCGAGGAGGAGATCGCCGAGAACCGGCGGGCCGCCCCGGCCCGGTTCCGGGGGGCTGAGCGCATCCGGGAAGAGGTCGGTCCATGAGCGTGCGGGGGACGGGGCCGAAAGGCCGGCCGGTGCCGGGCGCCACCACGGCCAGGCGCACGCCCTTCGTGCTGCTCGTCGTGGTCCTGCTCGGCTCCGGCCTGATCGCCCTGCTGCTGTTGAACTCCTCCCTCAACCAGGGGGCGTTCGAGCTCAGCAGGCTCGAGAAGCAGACCGGGGAACTCACCGACGAGCGCCAGGCGCTCCAGCAGGACGTCGACCAGCTCTCCGCCCCCGCCGAACTGGAACGGCGCGCCCGGGAACTGGGGATGGTGCCCGGCGGCAGCCCGGCCTTCCTCAACCCCGACGGCTCGGTCAGCGGGGTGCCCGCCCCCGCCTCGGGGCAGCCCTCGGTGCTCGGCGCCCCCGGCCCGGCGCCGCCGTCCGCGCTCGACCCCACGCCGTCCCAGGCGTCGCCCACCCCGTCCGTCCTCGCGCCGTCGGCCGCCACCCCGTCCGCGGCGGGCACGGGCACGGCGTCCGTGACCCCGTGGGGGCTGCCCAGCGCCCTCTCCGCGACCTCCTCCGCCTCCGCGCAGTCCACCCCGGCCCCTCAGAGGTGACACGGTGACGCGATCCCCAGCCCGCGCCCAGCCCGGCCCGCCCGCGCGGAGCACCGCCCGCGCGCGGGGGGCGGCCGCCGAGCCGAGGGCGGCCGTCGCGTGAGCGCGCCCCAGCATCCCCGCCGCCGTGGCGTGCCCGGCCCAGCCGGTCCGCGCGGCGACCGCCGCCCGCGCCAGGACGCGGCGCGGCGCCCCGGTGGGCGCCAGGGAGGATCGTCCGGCCGTCCGGCCCAGCGCCCGCGCCCCGGTGCTGCCCAGCGGCTGCGGCTGGGCAGCCCGCGCCCCCGGCTGCGGCTGATCAGCCTCGGCCTCACCCTCGTCATGCTGGTCTTCGTCGTACGGCTGCTGCAGGTGCAGGCCGTCGACGCCAGCGCCTACGCGGCCAAGGCCAACGTCAACCGCTACATCCCGGTGAAGCTGTCCGCCGAGCGCGGCTCCATCACCGACCGCAACGGCGTCGACCTGGCGACCACGGTGGACGCGTACGACATCACCGCCGCCCCCGACCTGCTCACGCCCAAGACGGCCAAGACCCGTGACGCGCCGCGCCAGGCCGCGGCCCTCCTCGCGCCGATCCTCGGCAAGGAGGAGGCGGACCTGGAGAAGAAGCTCACCGACAACCCCACGTCGCAGTACGTGGTGCTCGCCCGGCAGCAGTCGCCGCAGGTCTGGAACCAGATCAAGGACCTGAAGAGCGCCCTGGACGACGCGGCGACCAAGGGCAAGGGCACCAACGTCCTGGCCGGGGTCAACCGCGAGGCGCACAGCAAGCGGGTCTATCCGAACGGGGATCTCGCCGCCGGGGTACTGGGATTCGTGGGCGCCGACGGCCGCGGCGCCGCCGGGCTCGAGCAGCAGCTCAACAAGAAGCTCGCGGGCAAGGACGGCAAGCGCGTCTACGCCCAGTCGGGCGGCCACCAGGTGCCCACCGGGGACCTCAAGGAGCAGCCCGCGGTCCCCGGCAGCGATTACGAGCTGACCATCGACCGGGACATCCAGTGGGCCGCCCAGAGCGCCATCGCCGACCAGGTCCGCAAGTCCGGGGCCGACCGCGGCTATGTCATCGTCCAGGACACCCGCACCGGACAGCTCCTGGCGATGGCCAACGCGCCCGGGTTCGATCCCGGCGACATCACCACGACGGACGCGGACGACCTGGGCAACGCCGCGGTCTCCGACGCCTACGAGCCCGGCAGCGTCAGCAAGCTCATGTCCATGGCCGCGGTCCTCCAGGAGGGCGTGGCCCGCTGGGACACCCATGTGGTGGTCCCCAACCGGCTGCCGCGCGCGGACCGGGCATTCGCCGACGACATCGACCACCCCACCTGGTACCTCACGCTCAACGGCGTGCTCGCCAAGTCCAGCAACATCGGCACGATCCTGGCCACCGAGCAGCTGGGGAAGACCAAGAAGCAGAAGAACCAGATCCTCTACTCCTACCTGCGGAAGTTCGGGATCGGCCGGCCCAGCGGGCTCGGCCTCCCCGGCGAGACCCCGGGCATCCTGGCCCGGCCGCAGGACTGGAGCGCCTCGCAGCAGTACACCATCCCCTTCGGCCAGGGGCTGTCGCTCAACGCCGTCCAGGCGGCCTCCGTGTACTCCACCATCGCCAACGGCGGCGAGCGCATCGCGCCCACCCTCGTCCGCGGCACCAAGGGGCCCGGCGGCGACTACACGGCCGCGCCCGCCCCCGAGAAGACCCGTGTCGTCAGTAAGGAGACCGCGAAGACGCTCGCCGAGATGCTCGAGTCGGTCGTCGACGACCAGCAGGGTACCGGCGCCAAGGCGAAGATCCCCGGCTATCTCGTCGCGGGCAAGACCGGCACCTCCAACCGGGTGGACCCCAAGACCGGCCGCTACCGCGGCTACACCGCGTCCTTCGCCGGCTTCGCCCCGGCCGACAAACCGCGGCTGACCGTCTACTGTGCCGTTCAGAACCCGACGAAGGGCAGCTACTTCGGCGGTCAGGTCTGCGGACCGGTCTACAAGAAGGTCATGGAGTTCGGCCTCAAGGCCCTGCAGGTCCCGCCGTCCGGGAAGCAGCCCAAACGGCTCCCCGTGAGCTACAACCCGGGCCAGTGAGCGGACCCAGCAGTGACGACGATCACGCCGGACCCCGGGAACCACGGTCCGGTACGGCCCCGCTTCGCCGCCTCATTTCGCGGGGGAGCGGGTGTCCCGGGTACGCTCACCGCCGTGCCCCACGCTGATCAGTCCCAAACCCCTCAGAAGGACGTTTCTGTGGAATACCCGGGAGCGCCCCGCCCTCTCCAGGTCCGCCCGATCCCGCTGGCGGAGCTGGCGGATCAGCTGGGCGTCGATGCCCCCGATGCCTCGGAGGGGGCCGCGGTCACCGGGATCACCCATGACTCGCGAGCCGTACGCCCCGGCGATGTGTACGCCGCGCTGGCCGGCGCCCGCCTCCACGGCGCGGACTTCGCCGCCCAGGCCGCCGACCTCGGCGCGGTCGCGGTGCTGACCGACCCGGCCGGCGCCGAGCGCGCCGCCGCCACCGGACTGCCGGTCCTGGCGGTGGACAACCCGCGCGGCCGGATGGGCGCGCTGGCCGCCACGATCTACGGCGAGCCGGGTGCGGACCTGCTGCAGATCGGCATCACCGGCACCTCCGGCAAGACCACGACCGCGTATCTCATCGAGGGCGGCCTCAAGGCCGCCGCGAAGCACGATGGCGGCCTTACGGGTCTCATCGGCACGGTGGAGACGCGGATCGGCGACGAGCGCATCAAGTCCGAGCGCACCACCCCCGAGGCCACCGATCTGCAGGCCCTGTTCGCGGTGATGCGGGAGCGCGACGTTCACTCGGTCGTCATGGAGGTCTCCAGCCACGCCCTGGTCCTCGGCCGCGTCGACGGCTGCGTCTTCGACGTCGCGGTGTTCAACAACCTCAGCCCGGAGCACATGGAGTTCCACTCCGGCATGGAGGACTACTTCCAGGCCAAGGCCCAGCTGTTCACCAAGGCCCGCAGCCGCGCCGGAGTGATCAACTACGACGACGAGTACGGCCGGCGGCTGATCGAGCAGTCCGAGGTCCCCGTCACCACCTTCTCCGCCGAGGGCCACCCCGACGCCCACTGGCGCGCCGCGGACGTCGAGGTCGGCCCGCTCGGCTCGACCTTCACCGCCGTCGGCCCGAACGGTGAGTCCGTACGGGCCGCCGCGCCCCTCCCGGGCCCCTTCAACGTGGCCAACGCCCTCGCCGCCGTCGTCGCCCTCGCCGTCGCCGGGATCGACCCGCAGACGGCCGCCGACGGCATCGCCGCCGTCCCCGGCGTACCGGGCCGGCTGGAGCGGGTCGACCTGGGCCAGCCCTACCTCGCGGTCGTCGACTACGCCCACAAGACCGACGCCGTGGAGTCGGTGCTGCGTGCCCTCCGTAAGGTGACCGACGGCAAGCTGCACGCCGTCCTCGGCTGCGGCGGGGACCGTGACCGGCTCAAGCGCGGCCCCATGGGCGCCGCGGTGGCCCGGTACTCCGACACGGCCGTCCTCACCTCCGACAACCCGCGCTCCGAGGACCCGCTCGCGATCCTCGCCGCCATGCTCGCGGGCGCCGCCGAGGTGCCCGCTCACGAGCGCGGTGATGTGCTGGTCGAGGAGGACCGGGCCAACGCCATCGCGGCCGCCGTCGCCCGCGCCGAGCCGGGTGACACCGTCATCGTGGCCGGCAAGGGCCATGAACTGGGCCAGGACATCGCCGGCGTGATCCGTGCCTTCGACGACCGCCAGGTACTCCGCGAGGCCATCGAACTCAGTGAGCGAGCCCACAGGCGCGATGCCACGCGCCCCGAGGCAAGCCCACAACACCGGGACAATCACCAAGACGACCAGGGATGACAGACCGCCATGCGCGCACCAGCCCCCTCAAGGCAGCTCTCCCGCACGGCCGGAGGTGATCAGTGATCGCACTGTCCCTCACCGAGATCGCCGGCCTAGTCGGTGGACAGCCGCACGACATACCGGACCCGGACCTGAAGGTCACGGGCCCTGTGGTGATCGACTCCCGTGAGGTGCGGCCCGGCAGCCTCTTCGCCGCGCTCCCCGGGGAGCGCGTGGACGGCCACGACTTCGCCCGAGGGGCGATCGAGGCCGGCGCCACGGCGGTCCTGGCCGCGCGCCCCGTCGGCACCGCGGACGCCCCCGTACCGGCGATCGTCGTGCCCGATGTCATCGCCGCCATGGGAGCGCTCGCGCGCGCCGTCGTGGAGCGCCTGGACGCCACTGTGGTCGCGCTCACCGGCTCCGCGGGCAAGACCAGCACCAAGGACCTCATCGCCCAGCTCCTCCAGCGCCGCGGCCCCACCGTATGGACGCCGGGCTCGCTCAACAACGAGATCGGCCTGCCGCTCACCGCGATGAGCGCCGACGAGGCCACCCTGCACCTGGTGCTGGAGATGGGTGCCCGCGGCAAGGGCCACATCCGGTACCTGACGGACCTCACCCCGCCCCGTATCGGACTCGTGCTCAACGTCGGCACCGCCCATATCGGAGAGTTCGGCGGCCGGGAGCAGATCGCCGAGGCCAAGGGCGAGCTGGTGGAGGCCCTGCCCCCCGCCGAGGAGGGCGGGGTGGCGGTGCTCAACGCCGACGACCCCCTGGTGCGCGCCATGGTGTCGCGCACCAAGGCCCGTACCGTCCTGTTCGGGGAGGCCGAGGACGCCGATGTGCGTGCCGGGAATGTCCGGCTCGCCGACGGCGGCCGCCCCGCCTTCACGCTTCACACCCCTACCGGGTGCAGCGAAGTGACCATGCGCCTGTACGGTGAGCACCACGTGTCGAACGCGCTCGCCGCGGCCGCCGTCGCCCATGAGTTGGGCATGTCCGTCGACGAGATCGCCGTGGCGCTCTCCGAGGTGGGGCAGCTCTCCCGCTGGCGGATGGAGGTCACCGAGCGCTCGGACGGCGTGACGGTCGTCAACGACGCCTACAACGCGAACCCCGAGTCCATGCGAGCAGCGCTGCGCGCGCTGGTCGCCATGGGTGCTGTCACACCGGGGCGTCGCACGTGGGCGGTGCTCGGCCCGATGGCCGAGCTGGGCGAGGAGTCACTGGCCGAGCACGACGCGATCGGACGGCTGGCCGTCCGGCTCAACGTCAGCAAGCTCGTGGCGGTCGGCGGCCAGGAGGCCGCCTGGCTGGACATGGGCGCCAAGAACGAGGGTTCGTGGGGTGAGGAGTCGGTGCACGTGTCCGACGTGCGGGCAGCGGTCGATCTGCTGCGCAGCGAGCTGCGACCGGGGGACGTCGTGTTGGTGAAGGCATCCAGGTCGGTGGGGCTGGAGCGGGTCGCGCAGGCGTTGCTCGAGGGCGAGGGTGAGGGCGTCCGCTAATGGGTGGCATGAGGCAGATCCTCTTCTCGGGAGCCATCGGGCTCTTTCTGACCCTGATCGGCACCCCGCTGCTGATCAAGCTGTTGGCGCGCAAGGGCTACGGCCAGTTCATCCGGGACGACGGCCCGCGCACCCACGGCAGCAAGAAGGGCACGCCCACGATGGGCGGCATCTCCTTCATCCTGGCCACACTGATCGCCTACGCCCTGGCGAAGGTGATCACGGGCAGTCAGCCGACCTTCTCCGGCGTGCTGGTGCTCTTCCTGTTCGCCGGCATGGGTCTGGTCGGCTTCCTCGACGACTACATCAAAATCGTCAAGCAGCGCAGCCTGGGCCTGCGGGCCAAGGCCAAGATGGCCGGTCAGCTGATCGTCGGTATCGCCTTCGCGATCCTCGCGCTGAACTTCGCCGACGCGCGCCAGCAGACCCCCGCCTCCGACCGGCTCTCCTTCGTCCAGGACTTCGGCTGGTCCTTCGGCCCGGTGATCTTCGCGATCTGGGCGCTGTTCATGATCCTTGCGATGTCGAACGGCGTGAACCTCACCGACGGCCTCGACGGTCTGGCCACCGGCGCCTCCGTGATGGTCTTCGGCGCCTACACCTTCATCGGCGTCTGGCAGTACCAGGAGTCCTGCGCCAACGCGCAGACGCTCACCAACCCGGCGTCCTGTTTCGAGGTCCGCGATCCGCTCGACCTGGCCGTCGTCGCCTCCGCCCTGATGGGCGCGTGCTTCGGCTTCCTGTGGTGGAACACCTCACCCGCCAAGATCTTCATGGGCGACACCGGTTCGCTCGCGCTCGGCGGCGCGCTCGCGGGCCTGGCCATCTGCTCGCGCACGGAGCTGCTGGTGGCCCTCCTCGGCGGCCTGTTCGTGCTGATCACCATGTCCGTGGTCATCCAGGTCGGCTCCTTCCGGACGACCGGACGACGGGTCTTCCGGATGGCGCCACTCCAGCACCACTTCGAACTCAAGGGGTGGAGCGAAGTCCTTGTGGTGGTCCGGTTCTGGATCATCCAGGGCATGTGCGTGATCGTCGGCCTCGGCCTGTTCTACGCGGGGTGGCGAGCCTCGTGACGTCCGACGCCGTCGCCCTCGACGTGTCCGACCTCGCCGGACGGCAGGTCATCGTCGCCGGACTCGGCGTCTCCGGGGTCCCCGCGGCGCGTGCGCTGCGGGGCCTCGGGGCCTCGGTGACCGTGGTGAACGGCAGCGACGGTGAAGCGCAGCGCGCCCAGGCGGCCGAACTGGAGCCGCTGGGCATCACGGTCCGCCTCGGGGACGGTGCCGTGTCCGATAGCGGCTCCGCCGCGGGGCTGCTCGAGGGCACCGAGCTGATCGTGACCACCCCCGGGTGGAAGCCCACCAGCCCGCTCTTCCTGGCCGCCGCCGAGGCGAACGTGCCCATCTGGGGCGATGTGGAGCTGGCGTGGCGGCTGCGCGGGGAGGACGCCCCGCCGTGGCTCGCGGTGACCGGCACCAACGGCAAGACGACCACCGTAAGGATGCTGGCCGCCATCCTGGAGGCGGCCGGGCTGCGCACCGCCGCCGTCGGCAACATCGGCGTCTCGCTCCTGGACATCGTGCTGGGCGACGAGCCGTACGACGTGCTCGCCGTCGAGCTCTCCAGCTACCAGCTGCACTGGGCGCCCTCGCTGCGCGCCCACTCCGGGGCGGTGCTCAACCTCGCCCCGGACCACCTCGACTGGCACGGCTCCATGGCGGCCTACGCGGCCGACAAGGGCCGCATCTACGAGGGCAACCAGGTGGCCTGCGTCTACAACGTGGCCGACCCCGCCACCGAGGACCTGGTGCGCGCGGCCGATGTCGAGGAGGGCTGCCGGGCGATCGGCTTCACCCTCGGCACCCCCGGCCCCTCCCAACTCGGCGTCGTGGAGAACATCCTCGTCGACCGGGCCTTCGTGGCGGACCGGCAGAAGCAGGCGCAGGAGCTCGCCGAGGTCTCCGATGTGAACCCGCCGGCCCCGCACAACATCGCCAACGCCCTCGCGGCGGCGGCCCTGGCCCGCTCCTTCGGCGTCCCGCCGAAGGCCGTACGGGACGGCCTGCGCGCCTTCCGGCCCGATCCGCACCGGGTGGAGCATGTGGCCGACGTCGACGGTGTGGCCTATATCGACGACTCCAAGGCGACCAACACCCATGCCGCGGAGGCGTCGTTGGGCGCCTATGAGCACATCGTGTGGATCGCGGGCGGCCTCGCCAAGGGGGCCACCTTCGACGAGCTCGTCCTTACGGCGGCCAAGCGGCTGCGCGGCGTCGTGCTGATCGGCGCCGACCGCGCCCTGATCCGCGAAGCGCTCGCGCGACACGCAGCAGATGTCCCGGTCGTGGACCTCGACCGGACCGACACTGGGGCGATGGCGGCGGCTGTGCGCGAAGCGGCGCGGCTCGCCCGGCCGGGCGATACCGTCCTGATGGCCCCGGCCTGTGCCTCGATGGACATGTTCATCAACTACAACAAGCGGGGCGACGCCTTCGCCGCGGCGGTTCAGGACCTGGCCTCCGGCCGGGTGCCGGACGATCAGTAGTCCGCCGGTCCCCCCGGCGAGGACCGCCCGCGCGGGGAAACCGGAGGGGATAAGACCATGACGCCTGACCAGCCCGCCGCCCCGCGCTCCCGGCCGGCCCGCCCCGGCACCGGCCGCCC
Organism: Streptomyces sp. AgN23; assembly: GCF_001598115.1. NCBI lineage: Bacteria > Bacillati > Actinomycetota > Actinomycetes > Kitasatosporales > Streptomycetaceae > Streptomyces > Streptomyces sp. AgN23. Next base: position 3,273,776 of record NZ_CP007153.1, on the reverse strand, counting down.
CGCGCCGCGCTCGGGCGGCGCCCCCCGGCTGCGGGAGGCCGCGCGGGCGAAGGGCAAGGCGGCGTCCCCGGCCCGCCCGCGCGGCACAGCGGGCGCCTCCCGCCCTCCGCGCCGCCCGTCGAGGGGAAACGCCTTGGACGCGCTGCGCGGGCTGCAGCAGCGCCTCCGGAGGGCCTGGGACCGGCCGCTGACCGCGTACTACCTGCTGCTCGGCGGCTCGCTGCTGATCCTGGTGCTCGGTCTGGTCATGGTCTACTCCGCCTCCCAGATCAAGGCGCTGCAGTCCGGGCTCTCACCGTCGTACTTCTTCCGCAAACAGCTTTTCGCCGCCGTGCTCGGCGGCGCGCTGATGCTGCTCGCCGTGCGGATGCCCATCAAACTGCACCGCGCCTTCGCCTATCCGCTGCTCGCGGTCTCGGTCTTCCTGATGTGTCTGGTGCAGGTCCCGGGCATGGGCATCGCGGTCAACGGCAACCAGAACTGGATCTCCTTCGGCGGCCCGTTCCTGCTCCAGCCCAGTGAGTTCGGCAAGCTGGCGCTCGTCCTGTGGGGCGCCGATCTTCTCGCCCGCAAACAGGACAAGCGGCTGCTGGCCCAGTGGAAGCACCTGCTGGTCCCGCTGGTGCCCGCGACCGGCATGCTGCTCGGCCTGATCATGCTGGGCGGGGACATGGGCACTGCGATCATTCTCACGGCGATCCTTTTCGGTCTGCTTTGGCTGGCCGGTGCCCCCACCCGGCTTTTTGTGGGCGTCCTCGCCTTCGCCGGGGCCATCGGCATGCTGCTGATCAAGACCAGTGCCAACCGGATGTCCCGGCTCGCCTGTATCGGCGCCACCGAGCCCGGGGCCCACGATCAGTGCTGGCAGGCCGTCCACGGGATCTACGCGCTCGCCAACGGCGGCTGGTTCGGATCCGGACTCGGGGCAAGCATGGAGAAATGGGGCGAACTACCCGAACCGCATACCGACTTCATCTTCGCCATTACCGGGGAGGAACTCGGCCTGGCGGGGACGCTGTCGGTTCTCGTTCTCTTCGCGGCTCTAGGCTATGCGGGTATCCGCGTGGCCGGACGCACGGAGGACCCCTTCGTGAGGTACGCCGCGGGAGGCGTGACCACCTGGATCACGGCCCAGGCCGTGGTCAATATCGGTGCGGTGCTCGGTCTGCTGCCGATCGCCGGTGTTCCGCTCCCGCTGTTCTCCTACGGAGGGTCCGCCCTGCTGCCGACCATGTTCGCCGTCGGCCTGCTGATCGCCTTCGCACGGGCTGAGCCCGGTGCGCGAGCGGCGCTGGCCATGCGGCAGCCTGCTTTGCGGAAGAAGCTGGCTCGGGTGAGACGGAAGACGATGCGACGGCCCGTCAAGAGGCGGCCGTCCGGAGAGCGGTGAATTTCGGTGCATGTCGTACTCGCCGGTGGGGGGACCGCCGGCCACATCGAGCCAGCGCTCGCCCTCGCGGACGCCCTGCGCAGGCAGGACCCGACCGTGGGGATCACGGCGCTCGGAACGGAGCGTGGGCTCGAGACCCGGCTCGTACCGGAGCGTGGTTATGAACTCGGGCTCATCCCGGCCGTACCGCTGCCGCGTAAGCCCACCCCCGAACTGATCACCGTCCCCGGGCGGCTGCGCGGCACCATCAAGGCCGCCGAGCAGATCCTGGAGCGCACCAAGGCCGACTGTGTCGTCGGCTTCGGCGGCTATGTGGCCCTGCCGGGATACCTGGCGGCCAAGCGGCTCGGAGTGCCGATCGTCGTCCACGAGGCCAACGCCCGCCCCGGGCTCGCCAACAAGATCGGCTCGCGCTACGCCAAGTACGTGGCGGTCTCCACCCCCGACAGCAAGCTCCGCAACGCCCGCTACGTGGGCATCCCGCTGCGCCGCTCCATCGCCACTCTCGACCGGGCGGCGGTCCGCCCCGAGGCCCGCGCGGCCTTCGGGCTCGACCAGAACCTGCCGACGCTGCTGGTCTCCGGCGGTTCGCAGGGCGCGCGCCGGCTCAACGAGGTGGTCCAGACGGTGGCGCCGTTCCTGCAGCGCGCCGGGATCCAGGTGCTGCACGCGGTCGGTCCGAAAAACGAATTGCCGCATGTGGACAACATGCCCGGAATGCCGCCATACATCCCGGTATCGTACCTGGATCGGATGGACCTCGCGTATGCCGCGGCCGACATGATGCTCTGCCGCGCGGGCGCGATGACCGTCGCCGAACTGTCCGCCGTCGGGCTCCCGGCCGCCTACGTCCCCCTGCCGATCGGCAACGGCGAACAGCGGCTCAACGCCCAGCCGCTGGTCAAGGAGGGCGGCGGACTGCTGGTCGACGACGCCGAGCTGAGCCCCGAGTGGGTGCAGGGCAATGTGCTCCCGGTGCTCGGCGACCCGCACCGGCTGTACGAGATGTCCCGGCGGGCCGCGGAGTTCGGCCGCAGGGACGCCGACGAGCTGCTGGTCGGCATGGTGTACGAGGCGATCAGCGCACGCCGCCAGGCGTGAGAAGGCAGGGAGCGTGGCCGGACCGTCGACCGCCGAGCGCGGCGCACGAGGGACGATTCCGTCCGGCCCGCCCCCACGCTTCCTCCGGGCGTGCCGCAGGTTCCGGCTGCCCGGCCGCCGGCCCCTGGTGGTGACGGCGGTGGCGGTGACCCTGCTCGGCGCCGGCGCGGTCTGGCTGCTGTACGGCTCGAGCTGGCTGCGGGCCGAGCGGGTGCGGGTCGCCGGCGCCGGCGTCCTCACCGTCGAGGAGGTGCGCTCCGCCGCCGACGTTCCGCTGAACACCCCGATGGTCGCGGTGGACACGGCCGCGATCGAACACCGGTTGCGCGAGCGGCTGCCGCGGATTGCAAAAGTGGACGTATCCCGGTCATGGCCGCACACCATCAGTCTGGTAGTGACGGAACGCAGGCCCGAAGCCATTGTCGAAGAGGGCGGGAAGTTCCATGAAGTGGACGCCGCCGGAGTCCGGTTCTCCACCGTGAGCAAGCGTCCGAACGGGGTTCCGGTGCTGGAAATGGAGCCGGACCGGTCGCCGAGTTCGCGCCATTTCGGCCCCGCCGGACTGCGCCGCGAGGCGGTCCGGGTGGTCACCCAACTCCCCGAGAAGGTCCGCCAGGACACCCGTTCCCTCCGGGTCCGCTCGTACGATTCGATCACCCTGGAGCTGACCGGAGGCCGTACCATCACCTGGGGGAGCGGAGAGCGAGGCGAGGCGAAGGCGAAGACGCTCACCGCACTGATGAAAGCGCAGCCGGACGCGGACCACTTCGACGTCAGTGCGCCGAGCGCCCCTGCGGTGTCTCGCAGTTGACCTGATAGCGGCAGGCCAGCACCCTGGTTGGCTAGCCCACAGGGTGATCACATAGGGTGAAAAGAAAAGCGGGAGGTTCGGCGTGTTCATTGAACGCGCGCCACTTGTCGACTTAGTGTCCTGTTCCGAAGAGTCCGGGAAACAGAGGTACTGGTAACCCTAAACTTCAGCGTTAGGGTTGGGGTCGGCAATCGGAACCGTCCCATTCGGCATCAGTCGGCGCACCGCGGCAACGGCGGGGTGGCGACACGTAACTCGAGGCGAGAGGCCTTCGACGTGGCAGCACCGCAGAACTACCTCGCAGTCATCAAGGTCGTCGGCATTGGCGGCGGTGGCGTGAATGCCATCAACCGGATGATCGAGGTCGGGCTCAAGGGCGTCGAGTTCATCGCGATCAACACCGATGCGCAGGCCCTGCTGATGAGTGACGCGGACGTCAAACTGGACGTCGGCCGTGAGCTCACCCGGGGCCTTGGAGCCGGCGCCAACCCGGATGTCGGCCGTAAGGCCGCCGAGGACCACCGTGAGGAGATCGAGGAGGTCCTCAAGGGGGCCGACATGGTCTTCGTGACCGCGGGCGAGGGCGGTGGCACGGGCACCGGCGGTGCGCCGGTGGTCGCCAATATCGCGCGTTCGCTGGGCGCCCTGACGATCGGTGTGGTCACCCGCCCGTTCACCTTCGAGGGCCGCCGCCGCGCCAATCAGGCCGAGGACGGCATCGCGGGTCTGCGGGACGAGGTCGACACCCTCATCGTGATCCCGAACGACCGGCTGCTGTCCATTTCGGACCGTCAGGTGAGCGTGCTCGACGCGTTCAAGTCGGCCGACCAGGTGCTGCTGTCGGGTGTTCAGGGCATCACCGATCTGATCACCACCCCGGGTCTGATCAACCTCGACTTCGCGGACGTCAAGTCCGTGATGTCCGAGGCCGGATCGGCGCTCATGGGTATCGGCTCGGCCCGCGGTGACGACCGCGCGGTGGCCGCGGCCGAGATGGCCATCTCCTCGCCGCTGCTGGAGGCGTCCATCGACGGCGCCCGGGGCGTGCTGCTCTCCATCTCCGGCGGTTCCGACCTCGGTCTGTTCGAGATCAACGAGGCCGCCCAGCTGGTGAGCGAGGCCGCCCACCCCGAGGCCAACATCATCTTCGGCGCGGTGATCGACGACGCGCTCGGCGACGAGGTCCGGGTCACCGTGATCGCGGCCGGCTTCGACGGCGGTCAGCCGCCCCCCAAGAACCGCGACAAGGTGCTGGGTTCCTACAGCGGCAGCCGCGAGGAGGGATCGGGCAGCTCCTCGAGCCGCCCGTCCGGCCAGGAGAACAGCCGCCCGTCCTTCGGCGGGCTCGGCAGCGTCACCTCCCGCGAGGAGGAGTCCGCCCCGGCGGACCCGACTCCGGTCGCCGAGGTGCCGCCGCCCCCGGTGCCCACCCCGCACCCCCAGGTCCCGCCGGCCCGTCCGTACCCGGATAGCCAGGCCGAGGAGCTGGACGTCCCGGACTTCCTGAAGTGAGCCGTCCGGCATGGCTCGACGGCGACTTTGAAGTGAATCAGACGTGATAGCGCAACAGCACGACGCGAGCGGCGCGCACTTCGCCTTCACCGATCGGTGGGGCGGGGTGAGCGCCGCTCCGTATGACGAGCTCAATCTCGGCGGGGCGGTCGGCGACGACCCCCAGGCCGTACGGACCAACCGCGAACTGGCCGCCAAGGCGATGGGCCTGGACCCGGCGGCCGTCGTATGGATGAACCAGGTGCACGGCCGGGACGTCGCGGTGGTCGACGGACCGTGGTCGGACGATGAGATTCCGGCGGTGGACGCGGTGGTGACGCGGCGTCCGGGGCTCGCCCTGGCCGTCCTTACCGCCGACTGCACACCGGTGCTGCTGGCCGATCCGGTGGCCGGGGTCGTCGGCGCCGCCCACGCGGGCCGGCCGGGACTGGTCGCCGGAGTGGTCCCGGCGGTGGTCAGGGCGATGACCGAACAGGGCGCCGAGACCGCCCGGATCGTCGCCCGCACCGGCCCCGCGGTCTGCGGCCGCTGCTACGAGGTCCCCGCGGAGATGCGCGCCGATGTCGCGCAGACGGTGCCGGAGGCGTGGGCCGAGACCCGGTGGGGTACCCCGGCGGTGGATGTGGCGGCCGGTGTGCGGGCCCAACTGGACCGTGCCGGTGTGCGGATGGACGAGAAGGATGGACAATCTCACATCTGCACCCTGGAGTCGGCGGACCACTTCTCGTACCGGCGCGAGCACACCACGGGGCGGCTCGCGAGCTACGTCTGGTTGGACGGCTGAGCTGTGACGGATCGCAAGACGGAACTGGCCGCGAATCTGGCCCGGGTGACGGAACGTATCTCTGCCGCCTGCGCCGAGGCCGGTCGCGAGCGCGAAGAGGTGACCCTGATCGTGGTCACCAAGACCTATCCGGCGAGCGATGTCCGTTTGCTCGCGGAACTCGGCGTACGGCATGTCGCCGAGAACCGCGATCAGGAAGCCGCCCCGAAAGCCGCGGAATGCGCGGATCTGCCGTTGATCTGGCACTTTGTCGGGCAATTGCAGACCAATAAGGTGCGTTCCGTATCCAGTTATGCCGATGTGGTGCAATCTGTCGATCGTAAGCGATTGGTCGACGCGCTCTCCCGTGCGGCTGTGGGGGCCGCGAGGGAGATGGGCGTCCTGATTCAGGTCGCGCTCGACGCGGACTCCGATGAACGGGGAGCGCGCGGGGGCGTGGGACCGGGCGGAGTGGAACGGCTCGCGGAGTCCGTGGCCGAGGCCGAAGGACTCCGGCTCGACGGACTGATGACCGTCGCCCCGCTGACGGGCTCCTACGAGGGGCGGCCGCGGGCGGCGTTCGACCGGCTGATGGAAATCTCATCCCGCCTGCGCGTGGCTCATCCGGCTGCGAACATGGTCTCGGCGGGGATGAGCTCGGACCTCGAGGAAGCCGTGGCGGCGGGGGCGACACATGTGCGCGTCGGCACTGCGGTACTCGGAGTCCGACCCAGCCTCCGGTAACGTCGCGAAGAAGTCGGACCACAGCAGAAAATATGGTCATTCCCGCCAAAAGGCGGGCTGGCCACGTGGATCCATGGCATCCGGTGGCGGAGCCGATCCACCACAGAGCGGAGGACGCAGAGAATGGCCGGCGCGATGCGCAAGATGGCGGTCTACCTCGGCCTCGTGGAGGACGATGGGTACGACGGCCGGGGATTCGACCCCGACGACGACTTCGAGCCCGAGCCGGAGCCCGAACGGGAGCGGGACCGTCGGCGGCATCAGGTAGTGGAGACCGAACCGCGGCCGGAAAGGGGCGAATCTGTGCGAGTCGTCCACCCTCCCGCGCAACGTGAACCGGCTCCTCTTGCGGTGGAAACCGGGCGACCCGCGCGAATTGCCCCCGTGGCGTCCATCACACCTGAACGTCAGAACTTGGAGAAGAACGCGCCAGTGATCATGCCCAAGGTCGTGTCCGAGCGGGAGCCGTACCGCATCACCACACTGCACCCCCGGACCTACAACGAGGCCCGTACTATCGGGGAACACTTCCGTGAGGGCACTCCCGTGATCATGAATCTGACGGAGATGGACGACACGGATGCGAAGCGACTTGTCGACTTTGCCGCCGGTCTGGTGTTCGGCCTCCATGGGAGCATTGAGCGGGTGACGCAGAAGGTGTTCCTGTTGTCTCCTGCTAACGTCGATGTCACGGCGGAGGACAAGGCCCGTATCGCAGAGGGCGGGTTCTTCAACCAGAGCTGAGACGCAAAAACGGCAAACCGGCAACACCGAGTCATCCGAGGCCGAAAGGCCGGGTACGAACCAGGGGAGAGGGACGCGCGGGATGGGCATCGCACTACAGGTGATCTACATCGCGCTCTACTGCTACCTGATCGTGCTGATCTTCAGGCTCGTGATGGACTATGTCTTCCAGTTCGCGCGCTCGTGGCAACCCGGTAGGGCGATGGTGGTCATCCTCGAGGCCACCTACACTGTCACCGATCCGCCACTCAAGCTGCTGCGGCGGTTCATTCCGCCGCTGCGTCTCGGGGGTGTGGCGCTCGACCTGTCCTTCTTCGTGCTGATGATCATCGTCTGGATCCTGATCACCGTCGTGAGCAATTTTGCGAGCAGGGTGTGAACGATACGGTCTTGCCGATTGCCGACGACTACGTTGAGGTGAAGTAGAGATGCCGTTGACCCCCGAGGACGTGCGGAACAAGCAGTTCACGACCGTCCGCCTCCGAGAAGGCTATGACGAGGACGAGGTCGATGCCTTCCTCGACGAGGTCGAAGCCGAACTGACCCGGCTGCTACGGGAGAACGAGGACCTGCGTGCCAAGCTGGCCGCAGCGACCCGTGCCGCCGCCCAGAGTCAGCAACAAGGTATGCGCAAGCCTCCCGAACAGCAGGAGAGGCCCGGCGCACCTGTGCCCGCCGCCATATCCGGACCGCAGCCGGTGCCGCCCGGCCAGCAGCAGATGGGTGGTCCGCCCCAACTCCCGGGCGGAGCCCCGCAGCTGCCGGCGGGTCCGATGGGCCAGAACGGCCCCGGACCGATGCAGCAGGGCGGACCCGGTCCGATGCAGCAGGGCGGGCCTGGCCCGATGCAGCAGGGCGGACCCGGCCCCATGGGCCAGAACGGTCCGATGGGCCAGAACGGCCCCATGGGTCCCGGCGGTCCCATGGGTGGCCCGATGGGCGGTCCCGGTGGTCCTGGCGGCCCCGGCGGCCCGCAGCTGCCCCAGCCGGGCCAGGGCCCGGGCGGCGACAGCGCCGCACGCGTGCTCTCGCTCGCGCAGCAGACCGCCGACCAGGCGATTGCGGAGGCCCGTTCCGAGGCCAACAAGATCGTCGGCGAGGCCCGTAGCCGCGCCGAGGGTCTGGAGCGGGACGCCCGCGCCAAGGCCGACGCGCTGGAGCGGGACGCGCAGGAGAAGCACCGTGTCGCGATGGGCTCCCTGGAGTCCGCTCGTGCCACGCTCGAGCGCAAGGTCGAGGACCTGCGCGGCTTCGAGCGCGAGTACCGCACGCGGCTGAAGTCGTACCTGGAGAGCCAGCTTCGCCAGCTGGAGAACCAGGCCGACGACTCGCTCGCCCCGCCGCGCACCCCGGCGACCGCCTCGCTGCCGCCGTCCCCGTCGATGAGCGGCTCCATGGCCTCGGCCGGCGCCGGCTCGATGGGCGGCCACACCATGGGTGGCAACCAGACCATGGGGGGCCACAACCAGAACGGCGGAGCGCCGTCCTACGGTGGGCAGCAGCAGATGTCTCCCGCGATGACCCAGCCGATGGCACCGGTGCGGCCGCAGAGTCCGCAGCCGATGCAGCAGGCGCCCAGCCCGATGCGGGGCTTCCTCATCGACGAGGACGACAACTGACGCGGGCCGTCTAGCGCGGAGCGTTCGGCAATCACAAGGGCCGGGTCCCAGGAGCCTTCTCCTGGGACCCGGCCCTTTGCGTGCCACGCGTGCGGGTGGTGGGGGCCGGGGCTTTTCCCCTACCCGACCCTTCCCGAACCAGAGGCATCGCCCCTGAACCCCGGACGCCCTTCGGGCGTGTCCTCAATCGCCGGACGGGCTGAAATCAGCCCGTCCGGCGATTGAGGACCGGGGTCCGGGGCGGAGCCCCGGTTACGGGAAGGGGCGGGTAGGGGAACAAACCCCCGGGCGGGGTTACGCCTTGCGGAGGCGGAAGGTGAGGCCCAGCGGGGCGTCGGTGAACTGGTCACCGTAGCCTTCCTCCCCGGCGCCGGAGGCGAAGTCGGTCGCGAGGACCTCATCCGCGATCAGCCCCGCGTGATCCGTGAGCGCCTGCCGCAGCTCCTCGTCCGCCGTCTCCCACCGCAGCGCGATCCGGTCGGCGACGTCCAGCCCGCTGTTCTTACGGGCCTCCTGGATCAGCCGGATCGCGTCACGGGCGAGACCCGCGCGGCGCAGCTCCGGGGTGATCTCCAGGTCGAGGGCGACCGTGGCGCCCGCGTCGGAGGCGACCGACCAGCCCTCGCGCGGGGTCTCGGTGATGATGACCTCGTCGGGGGAGAGGACCACCGTCTCGCCGTCCACCACGACCGACGCGTTCCCCTCGCGCAGCGCGACCGACAGCGCGGCCGCCTCCGCCTCCGCGATCGCCTTGGCGACCGGCTGGGTGCCCTTGCCGAATCGCTTGCCCAGGGCGCGGAAGTTGGCCTTCGCGGTCGTGTCGACCAGCGAGCCGCCGACCTCGCTCAGCGACGCGAGCGAGGAGACGTTCAGCTCCTCCTCGATCTGGGCGCGCAGTTCGGCGCCCAGGGTTTCGAAGCCGGCCGCGGCGACCAGCGCGCGCGAGAGCGGCTGGCGCGTCTTCACACCGGACTCCGCGCGGGTCGCGCGCCCCAGCTCCACCAGGCGCCGCACCAGTGCCATCTGGGCCGAGAGGGCCGGGTCGATCATCGACTGGTCCGGCTCCGGCCAGGTGGTCAGGTGCACGGAGGCGGGGGCCTCGGGGACCACCGGGACGACCAGGTCCTGCCAGACCCGCTCGGTGATGAAGGGCACCAGGGGCGCCATCAGCCGGGTGACCGTCTCGATGACATCGTGCAGGGTGCGCAGCGCGGCGGCGTCGCCCTGCCAGAAGCGGCGGCGGGAGCGGCGCACGTACCAGTTGGACAGATCGTCGACGAAGGCCGACAGCAGCTTTCCGGCGCGCTGGGTGTCGTACGCCTCCAGGGCCTCGGTGACCTGCTCGGTGAGCGTGCCCAGCTCGCCCAGCAGCCAGCGGTCCAGCAGCGGCCGCTCGGCCGGGGCCGGGTCCGCCGCGGACGGCGCCCAGCCCGAGGTGCGGGCGTACAGCGCCTGGAAGGCGACCGTGTTCCAGTAGGTGAGCAGCGTCTTGCGCACGACCTCCTGGATGGTGCCGTGGCCCACTCGCCGGGCCGCCCACGGCGAGCCGCCCGCGGCCATGAACCAGCGCACCGCGTCGGCGCCGTGCTGATCCATCAGCGGGATCGGCTGAAGGATGTTGCCCAGGTGCTTGGACATCTTGCGGCCGTCCTCGGCCAGGATGTGACCGAGGCAGACCACGTTCTCGTACGAGGACTTGTCGAAGACGAGCGTGCCGACCGCCATCAGCGTGTAGAACCAGCCGCGGGTCTGGTCGATGGCCTCGGAGATGAACTGCGCCGGGTAGCGGCTCTCGAAGAGCTCCTTGTTCCGGTACGGGTAGCCGTACTGCGCGAACGGCATCGAGCCCGAGTCGTACCAGGCGTCGATGACCTCGGGCACCCGCTCGGCCGTCAGCGAGCAGCCGTCGGCGGTGCAGGTGAAGGTGATGTCGTCGATGTACGGCCGGTGCGGGTCCAGACCGCTCTGGTCGGTTCCGGTCAGCTCGGAGAGCTCGGCGAGGGAGCCGACGCAGGTGAGATGGGACTCGGCGCAGCGCCAGATGGGCAGCGGGGTGCCCCAGTAGCGATTGCGCGACAGCGCCCAGTCGATGTTGTTATTGAGCCAGTCGCCGTAGCGACCGGTCTTGACCGACTCGGGATACCAGTTGGTCTTCTCGTTCTCCCGCAGCAGCGCGTCCTTGATCGCGGTGGTGCGGATGTACCAGGACGGCTGGGCGTAGTAGAGCAGCGCGGTGTGGCAGCGCCAGCAGTGCGGGTAGCTGTGCTCGTACGGCACATGCCGGAACAGCAGCCCGCGCTCCTTCAAGTCCGCCGTGAGCGCCTCGTCGGCCTTCTTGAAGAACTGGCCGCCGATCAGGTCAAGGCCCTCTTCGAAGGTGCCGTCGGGGCGGACCGGGTTGACCACCGGCAGACCGTAGGCACGGCAGGTCAGCAGGTCGTCCTCGCCGAAGGCGGGGGACTGGTGGACCAGACCGGTGCCGTCCTCGGTGGTCACATACTCGGCGTTGACGACGTAGTGCGCGTCGGGGATCTCCACCAGCTCGAAGGGGCGCCGATAGGTCCAGCGCTCCATCTCGGCCCCGGTGAAGGACTCCCCGGTGACGGTCCAGCCCTCGCCGAGCGCCTGCCCGACCAGCGGCTCGGCGACGACCAGCTTCTCCTCGCCGTTGGTAGCGACCACATAGCGCACCTGCGGATGCGCGGCCACCGCGGTGTTGGAGACCAGGGTCCACGGCGTGGTCGTCCACACCAGCAGTGCCGCCTCGCCCGCCAGCGGGCCCGAGGTCAGCGGGAAGCGGACGAAGACCGAGGGGTCGACGACCGTCTCATAGCCCTGGGCCAGCTCGTGGTCGGACAGCCCGGTGCCGCAGCGCGGGCACCAGGGGGCGACCCGGTGGTCCTGTACCAGCAGCCCCTTGTTGAAGATCTCCTTCAGGGACCACCACACCGACTCGATATAGCCCGGGTTCATGGTCCAGTAGGCGCCGTCGAGGTCGGTCCAGAAGCCCATCCGCGTGGTGAGCTCGGCGAAGGCGTCGGTGTGCCGGGTGACGGACTCCCGGCACTTGGCGTTGAACTCGGCGATGCCGTACGCCTCGATGTCCTTCTTGCCGTTGAAGCCCAGCTCCTTCTCGACCGCCAGCTCGACCGGCAGGCCGTGGCAGTCCCAGCCCGCCTTACGGTCGACGTGGTAGCCCCGCATGGTGCGGAAGCGCGGGAAGACGTCCTTGAAGACGCGGGCCTCGATGTGGTGGGCGCCCGGCATGCCGTTCGCGGTCGGGGGGCCCTCGTAGAAGACCCACTCGGGCCGTCCCTCGGACTGCTCGAGGCTACGGGAGAAGATCTCGTTCTCCCGCCAGAAGTCGAGCACGGCGTGCTCGAGGGCGGGCAGGTCGACCTGGGCGGGCACCTGGCGGTACTGCGGCGTCATCGGGGCTCTTCTTCCTCCGGCGGACACGTGCTCTTCCGTTTCCGTCGGAGGGACGAGAGCCGTGCGCTCCCGCGGTACCACCCTCCTTGACCGGCAGCTGGTCGGCTCCCGGCCCCCTCATTGGGACCGCGATGCCGGTTCTACTGACCCAGTGCGGGCGTTCTTCCGGCGGCTCCGGGGTGATTCTTCACATCGCGCTCGCCCCCGGGCTCACACCGTCCCCGGGTCGCTCTGGGCCGCCTACGACGCTACTCGTCCCCATCCACGCCTCTCGCTGCGCCCCAGTGTACGGGGCCGAGGGGACCGGGGCCGACCGAATACCGCCCTGCGCCGAGTGGGGGACGGCAGGCTCCGGGGATTGACCCGAATGGCGATACCCCGGGTGTCGTGGCCGCGGTCGTCACGCTGGGTCACCGGTGGGTACCGGATTCCGGGCGGATTACCGGACGTGGAGTGGGGCACAAAGGTGGGGACCGGGTTGTCGTACGGATAAGCCGGGCGAATCGGGCGGCGTGCCCCGTTGCCGCCCGCCCGGAGTCGATTTATCGTTCCGGAACGATTCGCGCGCAAGATCACAATATGTGAAGGGGCCGCGGCCATGGTGGCGAGAAAGACCGCCGTGCAGAAGAGCACGGCGAAGGCGACGAAGGCCGCGCCCGGCAAGAAGAGCGCCTCGGGCAAGAAGGCCGTCGACAACAAGACCGCGGCCCCCGCCGGAGCCGCCGCGCAAGCCGCCGCCGAGGCGGCCGAGAAGAGCGCCCCGGGGAAGAACTCGGAGACGCCCACCAGGAAGCACGCATCCGCCAAGACGGTCGCGCCGACCGAGGAGGGCGTGGCCGGGGAGACCGTGGCCGGGGCCACGGCCGGTAGGACCACGGCCAGGAAGGCCGCGCCCGCCGACAAGGCGGTGCCCGCGAAGAAGACGGGAGCCAGGAAAGTGGTTGCGAAGAAGACTCCGGGTGGTGCGCCGACCGACAAGAAGGCCACGACGACGGCACCCCCCTTGCCCAAGGCCCGTGCGGCGGGCGCGCCGGTCGACCCCAGCGAGTTCGCGGTCCGCCCGGGCGAGGACCCCTGGTCCGCCGAGGAGGTGGACGAGGCGCGCGCCGGGCTGCTGACCGAGGCCGGCCGGCTGCGCACCGAGATCCTCGCCTCCGAGCAGGCGATCACCGGGCTGATGCGCGACTCCGGCGACGGTGCCGGTGACGACCAGGCCGACACCGGCACCAAGAACATCACCCGCGAGCACGAGATGGCCCTGGCCGGAAACGCCCGCGAGATGCTGCTGCAGACCGAGCGGGCCCTGGATCGGCTGGACACCGGCACCTATGGGCTGTGCGAGAACTGCGGCAATGCGATCGGCAAGGCCCGGATGCAGGCGTTCCCCAGGGCCACGCTGTGCGTCGAGTGCAAGCAGCGCCAGGAGCGGCGCTGACGCCCGTACGCATGTGCCGTACCCTCGTCCCTCACAGGGGGAGACTGGCCCGGACGAGTTGAGGGACTCACGTGACAGAGGCGGAGCAGGCCATCGGTACGCCGGATGCGGGGAAGGCAGAGGAGGGTGCCGGGACCAGCGCTGCCGGAGCCGATGAGGCCGCGGCGGGCAGGGGGAAGCGGCGCGTCGGCGTGCTCCTCACGGTCGCGGCGCTGGCCTATGTGATCGATCTGGTCAGCAAGCTGGCCGTGGTCGCGAAGCTGGAGCACCATGCTCCGGTCGAGGTCATCGGCACCTGGCTGCAGTTCGAGGTGATCCGCAACCGGGGGGCGGCCTTCGGCTTCGGCGAGGCCATGACCATCGTCTTCACGGTGATCGCGGTCGGCGTCATCGTGGTGATCGCGCGGCTGGCCCGCAAGCTCCACAGCCTGCCCTGGGCCATCGCGCTCGGTCTGCTGCTCGGCGGGGCCTTCGGCAATCTCACCGACCGGATCTTCCGGGCGCCCGGGGACTTCCAGGGGGCGGTCGTGGACTTCATCGCCCCCTCCCACTTCGCGGTCTTCAACCTCGCCGACTCGGCCATCGTCTGCGGCGGCTTCCTGATCGTGATCCTGTCCTTCCGCGGGCTGGACCCGGACGGCACGGTCCACACGGACTGACCAGCGCCCGGCGGCCGGTATCCGACGGGCGTACGAACCGGTGCTTCCGGTCCGGCATACTCGTCGGGTGAGTACGATTCCCGAGATCCGCACCCTGCCCGTACCGGACGGTCTGGAGGGCGAGCGCGTCGACGCCGCGATCGCCCGCATGTTCGGCTTCTCCCGGACCAAGGCGGCCGAGCTGGCCGCCGCCGGAAAGGTGCAGCTCGACGGCAGCGTCGCCGGGAAGTCCGACCGGGTCTCCGGGGGTGCCTGGCTCGAGGTCGAGATGCCGCAGGCCGCGCCGCCGGTGCGGGTCGTCGCCGAGCCCGTCGAGGGCATGGAGATCGTGCACGACGACGAGGACATCGTGGTCGTCTCCAAGCCGGTCGGCGTCGCCGCCCATCCCAGCCCCGGCTGGACCGGACCCACCGTGATCGGCGGGCTCGCGGCCGCCGGTTTCCGCGTCTCCACCTCGGGCGCCGCCGAGCGTCAGGGGATCGTGCACCGGCTGGACGTCGGCACCTCCGGGCTCATGGTCGTCGCCAAGTCCGAGCTCGCGTACTCCGTGCTCAAGCAGGCATTCCGCGAGCGCACCGTGGACAAGCGCTACCACGCGCTGGTCCAGGGTCACCCGGACCCGCTGAGCGGCACCATCGACGCCCCGATCGGGCGCCATCCGCAGCACGACTACAAGTGGGCGGTGACGGCGGACGGCAAGCCGAGCGTCACCCACTACGACCTCATCGAGGCGTTCCGGGCCGCGAGCCTGCTGGATATCAAGCTGGAGACCGGCCGCACCCATCAGATCCGGGTGCATATGGCGGCCCACCGCCACCCCTGCGTCGGCGACCTCACCTACGGCGCGGACCCGACGCTCGCCAAGCGGCTGAAGCTGACCCGGCAGTGGCTGCACGCCATGCGGCTCGGCTTCGAGCACCCCGCGCACGGCCAGTGGGTCGAGTTCGAGAGCGCCTACCCGGACGATCTGCGCGGGGCGCTGGACATCGTGAGGGCCGAGAGCGCGTGATCGAGGTCGTGGCCGACGGAGACCTGTCCGGCTGCTTCGCGGTCCGCCGGGAGGTCTTCGTGGTGGAGCAGCGGATCCCCGAGGAGGAGGAGATGGACGCGTACGACGCGCACGCCGTCCACCTCCTGGCCACCGACGACGAGGGCCGCCCCATGGGCACCGTGCGCTTTCTCCATGGCGCCGCCGCGGACAAGAAGTACGCCCACGCCGGTGTCGACGGCGCCACCACCGCCGTTCTCGGCCGCCTCGCGGTGGCCAAGGCGGCGCGGGGCACGGGGCTGGGGGCCGACCTGGTCCGGGCCGTCGAGGCGGAGGCCCACCGGCGCGGTCTGGCCGAGGTCTACCTGGAGGCCCAGACCCATGCGCTCGGCTTCTACGAGCGGTTGGGCTACGAGGCGTTCGGCCCCGAGTTCGACGAGGGCAGCGGCATCCCGCACCGCGCGATGCGACGGCCGCTGTAGCGGCCCTCCGGCGCCCCGCCGCCCTCACCGTGTGCGCGGGGTGTCCTTACGGAGCCCGTCCTCGAAGCGGGCGAGACGGTCGTGACCGCCGCGGCGGTCGTGGAGTTCATGGCTCCGCTCGCGCTCCAGCCGTGCCGGCGGGGGCTGGGCCGCCGGGGCGGTGGCGATGCGCGGGAGGGCGTGGGGATGGGCGTCCCGCAGCCATGTGATCATCTTCTCGCGCACCTCACAGCGCACGGTCCAGGCGTCGTCCGGGTCCCGCGCCGTGATCAGCGCCCGCACCACGATGGTGCTCGGGGTGGTGTCCGTCACCACCAGGTTCCAGTCCCGGCCGTCCCAGGCCGGGGACTTCTGCACGATCTCGCGCAGCCGCTCCCGCATCTCCTCGATCGGCGCCGTGTGGTCGAGGTGGAAGAGGACGGTGGCCACCTTCTGGGTGCCGCCCCGCGACCAGTTCTCGAACGGCTTGTTGGTGAAGTACGACACCGGCATGGTGATCCGGCGCTCGTCCCAGGTCCGTACGGACAGGAAGGTCAGCGTGATCTCCTCGACCGTGCCCCACTCACCGTCCACGACCACCGTGTCGCCGATCCGCACCATGTCGCCGAAGGCGATCTGCAGCCCCGCGAAGAGGTTCCCCAGCGTGGACTGGGCGGCGACACCGGCGACCACACCGAGGATCCCGGCGGAGGCCAGCATGGAGGTGCCGACCGTGCGCATCGCCGGGAAGGTCAGCAGCATGGCGGAGACCGCCACCACACCGACGATCGCGGCCACCACCCGCTGGATCAGCGTCACCTGGGTGCGCACTCGGCGCACCCGCGCGGCGTCGTGCGCGCTGGAGGCGTAGCGGAAGTAGGAGGACTCCACGACGGCCGACGAGACCCGCACCACGAGCCACGCCGTCGCCGCGATCAGCACCAGCGCGAGCAGCCTGCCGATCGCCGGCTCATGCTCCTGGACAACCCTCGCCCGCGTCTTGTCGTACGAACCGCTCAGCAGCGCCGTGCACACGGTCACCTGCAGCGGAAGCCGGCAGCGGCGCAGATGGCCCCACAAGGGGGTCTCGGGGTGCCGGGCATCGACCCTCCGCAGCAGCCAGTCGACGGCCCAGCCGATGAACAGCGTGATGGCCAGTGAGCCGCCGATGACGACGAGCGGACGCAGCACGTCCTCCATGGACACCTACCTCATCCTTCCCTCAGGGAGACTCCGGGTGTCCTGTCCCGCCTTCCCCGGATCCGGTGTCCTCAGACCGGGGCTGGCACGATGGGAGGGGGCGATCCACGGAAAGGAAAGTGACAGCGGTGGCCGATACCTCGACGATTGTTCTGTTCCACTCCGCATACGGGCTGCGGCCCGCCGTACAGGAGGCGGCCGACCGACTGCGCGCGGCCGGGCATGAGGTGGTCGTGCCGGACCTGTACGAGGGGCAGACCGCCGAAACCGTCGAGGACGGCATGGTGATCAAGGAGCGGATCGGCCGCGACGAGCTGCTGAAACGGGCCATCACCGCCGCCGCGCCGCACTCGGACCGCGGGCTGGTCTACGCCGGTTTCTCGCTCGGCGGCGCCCTGGCGCAGAACCTGGCGCTGGCCGACGACAAGGCGCGCGGACTGCTTCTGCTGCACGGCACTTCGGATATCGGCGACGACACCACGGTCGATGAGCTGCCGGTGCAGCTCCATGTGGCCGACCCCGACCCGTTCGAGCCACACGACTGGCTCAATGCCTGGTATCTGCGGATGCGGCGGGCCGGCGCCGATGTGGAGGTCTTCCGCTACGCCGGGGCCGGCCACATCTTCACCGACCCCGAGCTGCCGGACTACGACAAGGAGGCCGCCGAGGCCACCTGGCGGGTGGCGCTCGGCTTCCTGGCCGACCTCTGAGCCCGTGAACCGTCCGAGCCCGTGAACCGTCGGTGAGCCGGTGCGTCAGCGCACGGGTGCGTCGGCGCGCTCGACCCGCTGGCTGCCCGCCTGGGTGCGGTACGACCGCGCCCAGGCGGTCGTGGCGTTGCGATCGGTCCTGTCGGAGACGGTGTAGTAGTCCATCTGGGCTCGCTGGGGAGTGACATCCAACACGCTGTAGCCGTGCGAGTCCATGTCCACCCACTTCACATGGCGGTTGGCGGCCCGGATCGCGGCGGCCGCGGCCAAGGACACCGTCTGCGGTGCCACATGGAGCAGATCGTCGAGGTTGTCCGAGGTCACCGAGGTGACCACGAACTCGGTCGCGGCCGACCGGGAGAGCGGATAGGTGGCGGCCTTCACCGGTACGTCGTTGGCCCACGCCATATGGATGTCGCCGGTGAGGAAGACCGTGTTGCCGATCGCGTGGTCGGTGAGGTGGGAGAGCAGCTCGCGCCGGTCGTGCGTATAGCCGTCCCACTGGTCGGTGTTGATGGCCAGGCCGCCCTTGGGCAGCCCCAGCAGCTCGGCGAGCGGGCCCAGCAGCTCGGCGGGGAGGGCCCCGAAGGCGACCGGTGAGATCATCACCGAGTTGCCCACCAGCCGCCAGGTGGTGTCCGAGGCGGTCAGGCCCGACTTCAGCCAGTCGAGCTGGGCGCGGCCGGTCAGGGTGCGCTCCGGGTCGTCCACGTCGCCGCTGCCGGTGGCCGCCTGCTGGGAGCGGAACGAGCGCAGATCGAGCAGATGGAGATCGGCGAGGGTGCCGTAGCGCAGCCGCCGGTAGGTGGTGCCCTGGGTGGAGGGGCGCACCGGCATCCACTCGAAGTACGCCTGCTTGGCGGCGGCCACCCGCTGGGCCCACGCCCCCTCGGCGCCGGGCGTGTGGTTCTCCGCCCCGCCGGACCAGGCGTCGTTGGCGAACTCGTGGTCGTCCCATATCGCGATCAGGGGGAGCGCGGCGTGCAGCGCCTGGGCGTCGAGGTCGGTCTTGTAGCTCCCGTGCCGGACGCGGTAGTCGGCGAGCGTGACGATCTCATGGGTGGGGGCGTGCGGGCGGACGACGTCCTTCGCCTCCGGGTATTCGCCGCTCTTGTACTCGTAGAGGTAGTCGCCGAGATGGAGCACCGCGTCCAGGTCGGTACGGGCGGCCAGATGGCGGTACGGGGAGAACCAGCCCGCCTCCCAGTTGGCGCAGGAGACCACGCCGAAGCGGACCCCGTCGGCCGCGGCGTCGTGCGCGGGGGTGGTGCGGGTGCGCCCGACGGGGGAGCGGACGCCGCCGTCCACGCCGAAGCGGTAGAAGTAGTCGGTGGCGGGGCGCAGCCCGCGCACATCGGCCTTGACGGTGTGGTCGGTGCTGGCGGCGGCCTTGACGGTGCCGCGGGCGGCGACCGAGCGGAAGTCCCGGTCCTCGGCGACCTCCCAGGTCACCTCGATGACCGGGCCGAGCCCCGAACCGGGCACGGCGTCGGGGGCGGGCGTGATACGGGTCCACAGCAGGATCCCGTCGGGCAGCGGGTCACCCGAGGCGATGCCGTGCAGAAAGGCGGGCCCGGAGCCGGCGTGGGCGGCGGGTCCGGGGACGAGGGGCAGCAGGGCGGCGGCAGCCGCCGCGGCCGTGACGGCGCTGCGGCGCGAGATGTGGAGGTCGGTCACGGCCGAGGACATTACTGACAAGTAGCGTGCGAGGACAGGGGGCTTGGGGGATGTTCGCCCATCCGTCGCCGCCAGGTCACCGCCGACATGGGCGCGACGTCACCACCGCTGCCGCCGGGTCACCGCCGCCGTCGTCGCCGGGCCGCGACGCCGTCGGCGGGCGCGCCCCTGGGGCACGCCCGCCGACTCGGCCGGGAAGGGCCGGACGCTACTTCTCGAGGTTCTGCTTGACGAGCGGGGTGAACTGGTCCGGGGTCATCGGCGGGTTCTGGCCCACCTCCAGCTTCTTCCCGTTCAGCTTGAAGGTCGGGGTGGCGTCGACGTCCTTGGTGTCGTTGAACGACTTGGACATGGCCAGCGCCCACCGGTCGTAGGTGCCGTTCTTCACGGCCTTCTCGAAGGCCGTGTTGCCCTTCAGTTCCTTGACCTGCTGGGCGACGTCGATCAGCTTCTGGTCGTTCGCGAAGGCGTCATCGGTCTCCTGCGGGTGGTTCTTCGGCGCGTACAGCGCCTCCTTGTAGTCCAGGAAGGCCTGCGGACTGACGTTGAGGGCCGCGCCGAGCGCGCTCAGCGCGTTCTTCGAGCCGGCGCCGGGCATCTGCTTGTTGTCGTCGAGGAAGGTGCCCATGGTGAACTGCGCCTTGTAGGTGCCGTCCTTGATGTCCTTGAGCACGGTCGGGCCGGTGAACTTCTCGAACTGGGCACAGACCGGGCAGCGCATGTCCTCGTAGACGTGCAGGGTGTTCTTGGCCTTCTTGTCGCCGATGACGACCGTCGTGCCCCGGGAGCCGGTGGTGTTGGCGGGCTTCGTGAACGTCTTCTTCTCGGCCGCCGCCCGCCACTTCTGGTTGGCGTCGTCCGACGAGCCCATGTTGGTGACGGCGTAGCCGATGCCGCCGGCTATCGCGAGGACCGCGACGACCGCGCCGCCGACGAACAGCTGGCGCCGCGTCCGGTCCCTCTTGGCCTGGCGCTCACGCTCGGCGCGCAGCCGCTCGCGCGCGGCCTGCTTGTTCTGCTGGTTGTTGCGGTTGCTCATGATGGATCGATCTCCGTGGGTGTGCGTCGTCAGTGATGCGTACGGGGTGGGTGGATCGCTGTGCTCAGGCAGTGGCCGAGCAGGGCGGTCCGCGACGCACCACGGAGTGCACGAGGAGAGGGAGCGCCGGCGCCGGGCGCACCGGCCGTACGGATCGCGGGGCCGGGCGACGACGGGGCCGCAGGGTCGCGGCGTGGGCCGCGACGGCCAGCAGCAGCGGCCGGAAGGCGAAGGCGGCCACGGAGGCCAGCAGACGGCTCAGGGCGGCCTCGCCGCGCCGCAGCCAGGCCGAGGCGAGCAGACCCACCGCGACATGCGCGGCGAGCAGCAGCCAGGGGGTGGCGGAGCTCACGGCGGCCGCCAGCGGGGTGCCGACGCCGTGCTGGGAGACCCCGGGCAGCGGACTGCCGAGATCGCCGCCGCCGCACAGCACGGTGACCCCCATGGAGCGCAGGGAGCCCGCCACGGGGCCGCCGGACTGGCCGTAACACGCCTGCTGGCCGGTGGTGAAGATCGTGTCGGCGGCCAGCTCCAGCGGGATCAGCAGGGCCGCTATGGACCAGAAGCCCCGCTCCCGCCGCGCGAGGGCGTAGGCGACGGCGAAGACGGCCACCGAGAGCGCGGCGACGGTGCCCAGCGGCAGCGGGGCCGCCGACAGCAGGACATGCGAAGCCGAGGACAGCATGACGCACAGCGCGGTGAAGAGCGCCGCGCGCACTGCCCTCAGCTGCGGTCCGGTGCCGTCCATGACTTCGAATTCTGCCATGAACGGCTGTAGGGACCATGTGAAGAATCTGCCCCGGCGCCCGGCTAACCGCCCTTGAGCTGCTTGTTCACCGCTTCCGTGAACTCCGTCGCGGTCAGCGGGGTGGAGCCGCCGCTTCCGGTCAGCTGGGAGCCGTCGAGCTTGACGGTCGGGGTGCCGTTCACCCCGGTGGCGTCGAAGTCGGCGATCATCTTCTTCGCCCAGGGGTCGTAGGTGCCCTCGCGCAGAGCCTCCCGGAAGGAGGCGTTCGTCTTGAGCGCGTACACCTCCTGGGAGACGGCCAGCAGCTGGTCGTCGTCGGCGTAGGAGTCCTTGCTCTCCTCGGGGTGGTTCTTCGGCGACATCAGGGCGGCCTTGTAGTCGAGGAAGGTGTCGGTGCTCACGTCCAGCGCCGCCCCGAGGGCGCTCAGGGCGTTCGCGGAGCCGTTGCCGCCCATGCTCTTGTCGAGGATGGCGGCGAAGTGGAACGAAACCTTGTACTTGCCGGCCTTGATGTCCTTGGCGATGGTCGGCCCGACCGCCTGGTCGAAGGAGGCGCACGGCGGGCAGCGCAGGTCCTCGTAGACGTCGAGGGTGTGCCCGGCATCGGCCTCGCCGATCACCACGGTGGTGCCGCTGGGACCGGAGCTGTGGGCGGGCAGGATGAGCTTCTGCGAGCCCCCTGAGCCGTCCGGGTCCTCGGAACCGCCGGAGCCCGCCGGGCCCTGGACGACATCGTCCACGGATCCGGCCCGGGAGTCCTTGTCGTCATCCGTGATCAGGAGAACGCCCGCGACCACCGCGGCGGCCACCGTCACCGCCACCACGGCCGTGAGCCCGGCCTTGCGCTGCGGGTCCGCCGGGGCGGGGGCGCCACCCCAGGGCCCGCCGCCCGGGCCGGGCGGCGGGGGAGCGGGCGGGAAGCCCGGGGGCTGGGCCGGAGGCGGCGGATGCCCCGGCTGCGGGTGCTCCGGCTGCTCCGGCTGCTGATACGGGTTCTGCTGCGGGTTTTGCTCGCCCCCCGGCGGCTGCTGTCCAGGCCACATGACCGGTAACCATAAGGGGGCGAGCAGACGGCGGCCATGGCCGGGGGACGATCAGGGGCCGGGGTGGCGATCAGAGCCCGGCGTGACGATCAGAGGCCGGGGATGCGGCCGTTGCGGAAGAGGTCCACGAAAATCTGATGGTCGGTCCGGGCGCGGGCACCGTAAGAGTGCGCGAAGTCCACCAGGAGGTCGGCGAAGCCGTCCTCGTCGGCGGCGATCACCGCGTCGATGGCGCGCTCGGTGGAGAACGGCACCAGCGAGTGGCCGCTCTGGTCGTCGGCGGCCGCGTGCATGGTGGCCGTGGCCCGTCCCAGGTCGGCCACGACCGCCGCGATCTCGGCCGGGTCGTCGATGTCGGACCAGTCGAGGTCCACCGCGTACGGCGACACCTCGGCGACCAGCTGCCCCGACCCGTCCAGCTCGGTCCAGCCCAGCCACGGGTCGGCGTGAGCCTGCAGCGCGCGCTGGGAGATCACCGTGCGGTGGCCCTCGTGGTGGAAGTACGACCGCACCTGCTCGTCGGTGATGTGCCGGGAGACCGC
Organism: Streptomyces sp. AgN23; assembly: GCF_001598115.1. Taxonomy (NCBI): domain Bacteria; kingdom Bacillati; phylum Actinomycetota; class Actinomycetes; order Kitasatosporales; family Streptomycetaceae; genus Streptomyces; species Streptomyces sp. AgN23. The sequence goes on along the minus strand of NZ_CP007153.1, from coordinate 3,251,158 downwards.
CGGGGTCTGCCCCTGCTTCATGTAGATCACCACATCGTTCTCCAGGGCGTCGCTGTTGCCCTCCAGGAGGATGTTGTACGAGGGGAGCCCGGCGCTGCCGATGCCGATGCCCCGGCGGCCCACGACGTCCTTGACGCGGTAGGAGTCCGGGCGCGAGAGACTGGACTCGGGGAGCGTCTCCAGATAGCCGTCGAAGGCGGCCAGGACCTTGTAGCGGGTGGCCGCGTCCAGCTCGATGGACCCGCCGCCGGCCGTGAAGCGGCGCTCGAAGTCGCGGATCTCGGTCATCGAGTCCAGCAGCCCGAAGCGGGTCAGCGAGCGGGCGTCACGCAGCGCGTCCAGCAGCGGACCCTCGGCGGTCTCCAGTGTGAAGGGCGGCACCTCGTCGTTCTTGGCGCCGGTGGCCAGGGCGTGAACGCGCTCCCGGTAGGCACCCGCGTACGTCCGCACCAGCTCGGTGATCTTCTCGTCGCTGAGCGCCTTGGTGTAGCCGATGAGCGCCACGGAGGCGGCGAAACGCTTCAGGTCCCAGGTGAAGGGGCCGACGTACGCCTCGTCGAAGTCGTTCACATTGAAGATCAGTCGGCCGTTGGCGTCCATGTAGGTGCCGAAGTTCTCGGCGTGGAGGTCACCGTGGATCCACACCCGGCTGGTGCGGTCGTCCAGGTACGGCCCGCCGGCGCGCTCCCGCTCCACATCGGAATAGAACAGGCAGGCGGTGCCGCGGTAGAACGCGAACGCCGAGGCGGCCATCTTCCGGAACTTGACGCGGAAGGCGGCCGGGTCGGCGGCGAGCAGCTCGCCGAAGGCGGTGTCGAATACGGCGAGGATGTGCTCGCCGCGCTGTTCCGCCTGGGTCTGCTGGTTCGACATCGCGGAACGCCTCCTGGGGCATGAGGGATGTGATCGGTACGGCAGATACGACAGGGTATGTTCCGTCGCGCCAGGTGCGCGGGAAGACCGGATGACCCGTCGGGATCAACGCCTGAGGCTACTCGCGAGTGCCCGGCTCCTGTCAGTGCGGAGGGGTAACCTTCGGAGCTGTCTCGCCCTGCCGTCATCGATTGTTCGCCGGAGGTCTTCCACCGTGACCAAGCCGCCCTTCACGCACCTGCATGTCCATACCCAGTACTCGCTGCTGGACGGTGCGGCGCGGCTCAAGGACATGTTCAACGCGTGCAACGAGATGGGCATGACCCACATCGCCATGACCGACCATGGCAACCTCCACGGCGCGTACGACTTCTTCCAGCAGGCGACGGGCGCCGGGATCACGCCGATCATCGGGATCGAGGCGTATGTGGCGCCCGAGTCGCGGCGCTACAAGCGGCGTGTCCAGTGGGGCCAGCCGCATCAGAAGCGCGATGACGTCTCCGGTTCCGGTGGTTACACCCACAAGACCATCTGGGCGTCGAACAAGACCGGTCTGCACAACCTCTTCCGGCTCTCCTCGGACGCCTATATGGAGGGCTATTTCGTCAAGTGGCCGCGGATGGACAAGGAGACCATCGCCCAGTGGTCCGAGGGCCTGATCGCCTCCACCGGCTGCCCCTCGGGCGAGCTGCAGACCCGGCTGCGGCTCGGCCAGTTCGACGAGGCGCTGAAGGCCGCCTCCGAGTACCAGGACATCTTCGGCAAGGACCGGTATTTCCTGGAGCTGATGGACCACGGCATCGAGATCGAGCGCCGGGTGCGGGACGGGCTGCTGGAGATCGGCAAGAAGCTGGACATCCCGCCGCTGGTCACCAACGACTCGCACTACACGTACTCCCGCGAGGCGACGGCCCATGACGCGCTGCTGTGCGTCCAGACCGGCAAGAACCTCTCCGATCCGGACCGCTTCCGCTTCGACGGCACCGGCTATTACCTGAAGTCCACGGAGGAGATGTACGCCATCGACTCCTCCGACGCCTGGCAGCAGGGGTGCGCCAACACCCTGCTGGTCGCCGAGCAGATCGACGCCACCGGCTGGTTCGAGAAGCGCGACCTGATGCCGCGGTTCGACGTCCCCGAGGGGTACACCGAGGTCACCTGGTTCCAGGAGGAGGTCAAGAAGGGGATGGCCCGCCGCTTCCCCGGCGGCGTCCCCGAGGACCGTCAGAAGCTCGCCGAGTACGAGATGGACGTCATCATCCAGATGGGGTTCCCGGGCTACTTCCTCGTGGTCGCCGACTTCATCATGTGGGCCAAGAACAACGGCATCGCGGTCGGCCCCGGCCGAGGCTCCGCGGCCGGTTCGATCGTCTCGTACGCGATGGGCATCACCGACCTCGACCCGGTCGAGCACGGGCTGATCTTCGAGCGGTTCCTCAACCCCGAGCGGGTGTCCATGCCCGATGTCGACATCGACTTCGACGAGCGTCGGCGCGGTGAGGTCATCCGGTACGTCACCGAGAAATACGGCCACGACAAGGTCGCCCAGATCGGTACCTACGGCACCATCAAGGCCAAGAACGCCATCAAGGACTCGGCCCGGGTGCTCGGCTATCCGTACGCGATGGGCGACCGCATCACCAAGGCCATGCCCGCCGACGTCCTCGGCAAGGGCATCCCGCTCTCCGGCATCACCGATGAGAAGCACCCCCGCTACAGCGAGGCGGGCGAGGTGCGCGGGATGTATGAGAACGAGCCGGATGTGAAGAAGGTCATCGACACCGCGCGCGGTATCGAGGGCCTGGTGCGCCAGATGGGTGTGCACGCCGCCGGCGTGATCATGTCGAGCGAGACGGTGACCGACCATGTCCCGGTCTTCTCGCCGAAGAACGACGGCCAGGTCGTGACCCAGTGGGACTATCCCACCTGTGAGTCGCTCGGCCTGCTGAAGATGGACTTCCTGGGCCTGCGCAACCTCACCATCATGGACGACGCCGTCAAGATGGTGCGCGCCAACAAGGGCATCGATCTGAAGCTGCTCGATCTGTCCCTGGACGACCCCAAGACCTTCGAACTGCTCTGCCGCGGTGACACCCTCGGCGTCTTCCAGTTCGACGGCGGCCCCATGCGCTCCCTGCTGCGCATGATGAAGCCCGACAACTTCGAGGACATTTCCGCCGTCTCGGCCCTCTACCGGCCGGGCCCGATGGGCATGAACTCGCATATCAACTACGCGCTGCGGAAGAACGGGCAGCAGGAGATCACCCCGATCCACCCCGAGCTGGAGGAGCCGCTCAAGGAGGTCCTGGGCATCACCTACGGCCTCATCGTGTACCAGGAGCAGGTGCAGAAGGCCGCCCAGGTGCTCGCCGGCTATTCGCTCGGCCAGGCCGACCTGCTGCGCCGTGCCATGGGCAAGAAGAAGCAGGAGGTCCTGGACAAGGAGTTCGTGCCCTTCCAGAAGGGCGCCCGGGACAAGGGGTATTCCGACGAGGCCATCCAGGCGGTGTGGGACGTCCTGGTCCCGTTCGCCGGATACGCGTTCAACAAGGCGCACTCCTCCGCGTACGGCCTGGTCACCTACTGGACCGCGTATCTCAAGGCCAACTACCCCGCCGAGTACATGGCGGCGCTGCTCACCTCGGTACGGGACGACAAGGACAAGTCGGCGGTCTATCTGAACGAGTGCCGTCGCATGGGCATCAAGGTGCTGCCGCCGAACGTCAATGAGTCCGAGGCCAACTTCACCGCTCAGGGTGATGATGTGATCCTCTTCGGTCTCACGGCGGTCCGGAACGTCGGTCAGAACGTGGTGGAGGCGATCATCCGTGGCCGCAAGGCCAAGGGGAAGTACGCCTCGTTCCCGGACTACCTGGACAAGGCCGAGGCGGTGGTGTGCAACAAGCGCACCACGGAATCGCTGATCAAGGCGGGCGCCTTCGACGAGATGGGCCACACCCGTAAGGGGCTCACGGCGCACTACGAAGCGCTGATCGACAATGTGGTCGCGGTCAAGCGCAAGGAGGCCGAGGGGCAGTTCGACCTCTTCGGCGGCATGGCCGGTGAGGGCGGGGACGGCGAGGGGCCGGGCTTCGGCCTCGACGTCGAGTTCTCGGACGTCGAATGGGAGAAGACCTATCTGCTGGCCCAGGAGCGGGAGATGCTGGGCCTGTATGTCTCCGACCATCCGCTGTTCGGCATCGAGCATGTGCTGAACGAGAAGGCGGATGCCGCGATCTCCGCGCTCACCGGGGGTGAGCACGCGGACGGCGCGATCGTCACCATCGGCGGCATCATCTCCGGTCTGCAGCGCAAGATGACCAAACAGGGCAACGCCTGGGCCATCGCCACCGTGGAGGACCTGGCCGGCTCCATCGAGTGCATGTTCTTCCCGGCCACCTACCAGCTGGTCTCCACCCAGCTCGTCGAGGACGCGGTCGTCTTCGTCAAGGGCCGCCTCGACAAGCGCGAGGACGTGCCCCGGCTGGTCGCCATGGAGCTGATGGTCCCCGATCTGTCCGAGGCATCGGCCAACGCGCCCGTGACGATCACCATTCCCACGGTCAAGGTCACCCCGCCGCTGGTCGAGAAGCTGGGCGAGGTGCTCACCCACCACCGCGGCGCCACCGAGGTGCGGATCAAGCTCCAGGGGGCGCGGAAAACGACCGTGCTGCGGCTCGACCGGCACCGCGTCACCGCCGACCCGGCGCTCTTCGGCGATCTCAAGGTGCTGTTGGGGGCGTCCTGCCTGGCCGGATGACCGCCCGGCGTCCTTGACGTCGGCGAGAGCGCATCAGGGGCGCGCCCGTATCGGGCGCGCCCCTGATGGCCACGGTCACGCGGCCTGCCACCGCGGTGGCCCAGCGCCGGTGCGCGGTGCGTCAGTTGTGGCCGAAGCTCTTCTGCCGGCCCTTGCGGGCCGTCGCGGGGCTGCCCTCCGGCCGCATCGCCTGCGACTGCCCCTCCATCGACGGCTGCTGCTCGGCGCCGCGGTCGGCCGCGCCGCGCTCCTGACGCTGGTCCTGCTGCTGCTTGCGATCGCGGTTCTTGTTCTTGCCCATGGTGGTGTTCCTCCGGTTGGGATCAGCCCCCTGGCGAAGGGCCCTGCTGGGAGAAGCCCTTCGGGAAGAAACAGTGACATGCCGCGGTGACCCGTGCATTTCGGGCAATTACGGTGAGTGAGAAGGAGGGTATTGGCGGGTAAGCCGTATCCGCCACGCCGGTGATCCAGTTCGGACTGATAACCCCCGCACGGTCGGGCAGACTCGAAGGAAAGCCGAAAACCACATCCGGGGTACGGCTGTGCGCGGGGGGCGACCGAGGACTGGACCGTCAGGAAAGAGGGTGGAACGTGGACCGCTGCGTCGTCCTGGTGGACGCCGGGTATCTGCTGGGCGCCGCCGCGAGCCTGCTGGCCGGGGAGCCCGCCCGATCGCGTATCTCCGTCGACCACGCGACCCTCATCCAGGGATTGCGGGAGCGGGCCGAGGCCGAGACGGAGTGCCCGCTGCTGCGCATCTACTGGTTCGACGGCGCCCCCGACCGTGTGCCCCAGCCCGAGCACCGGCGGCTGCGCGTGATGCCCCGGGTGACCGTGCGGCTGGGCGCGCTCACCCGCAGTGACGGCCGCTGGGCCCAGAAGGGCGTGGATGCCGCCATGCACGCCGAGCTCACCGAGCTCGCCCGCAACCGGGCCTGCGCCGACATCGTCCTCGTCACCGGCGACGGAGACCTGCTGCCCGGGCTGATGTCGGCCAAGGAGCACGGCGTCGCCGTCCACCTCTGGGCGGTCCAGGCCGCCGACGGCGACTACAACCAGTCCGAGGACCTCGTCGCCGAGGCCGATGAGCGGCGCGTCCTCGACCGCGCCTGGATCACCAGGGCGGTGCGCGCCAAGGAGCTTCCCGGGCCCTGTGCGCCCGTCTCCGAGCCGCGCCCGGAGATCGCGGCCATTCTCTCCGCCCCGCTGCCGGAGACGGCCGCCGCTGCCGCCGCGGCCGCGACCGGGTCGCCCGGCACGGCGGAGGCCCCCGGTGGCCGTAACGGCGCCGCCCGGCCCGGCGCCGACGTGACCGGCCCGGCCGCCACCCCCGGCCGTCCCGCCGCCCCGGCCCCCGAGGCGGGCGCGGACGGCGTGGCGGCGGGCGCCGGCAAGGGGGTGCCCACCCCCAAGGACCTCGCCGACCTGGGCCGCGGCCCGGCCGCGCCCGGCGGCCAGACGGAGCGGCAGCAGGCCGCCGGCGCCACCCTGCGCTGGTCCTCCGACAAGGGCTGGATCGACCGGGGCCCCGGCGCCGTGGGGGAGCCGCCGGAGACCGCCAACCTCCCCATGCTGGCCCAGCTCACCAGCGCCGAGCAGCGCTGGGCCGACCGCGAGGAGGACATCACGGCCGTCAGCGGCGACCCGTTCGAGGTCGGCCAGGTCTTCGCCCGCCGCTGGATCGACCGGCTCGGGGATCCGGGGCCCTTGCGCCAGATCTCCACGGAGTACCCCCGCATCCCGCACCGCATCGACGGTGAACTGCTGCGCTACGCGGCCCGCTTCGGGCTGCTGGCCCACAAGGACGACCAGATCGACGAGCACGACCGCTATGCGATCCGGGCGGGCTTCTGGCGCGAGATCGACCTCCGCTCGGCCGCGGAGCACGCCCAGACGGGCGGCTAGGGGATATCCGGCGGATCTTGACGCCCGCGGCGGGCTGCGCCCCTGGTGACGGGAAGGGAGCAGCCCGCCGGACACGCCCTCGTCGTCGTGCCCGTGGCGCTCCCCGGGACGTACTCCGTCCTCGTCGCAACCCCCGGTGGCACCGACACGACCGTGCCGCCGAACCTGCTCGTCCTGTGATCCTCCGATCCGTCCCCGAGGGCCCCGAGGACGGGAGCGGGTGTTTGGGCGCGTACCCTCATAGCTCGTGAGGACGGGCGCGAAACAGGCGACGAGCGGCGATGTGGTGTGCACCGTGCGCGGCCTGGTCAAGACCTATCCCGCGGCGCGCGGCCGCCGCGGCGCCCCCGCCACGCCCGCCGTGCGGGCCAGCGACGGCATCGACCTCGATGTGGTGCGCGGCGAGGTCTTCGGGCTGCTCGGGCCCAACGGCGCCGGCAAATCCACTCTCGTACGGCAGCTCACCGGCCTGCTGCGGCCCGACCAGGGCAGTGTGCGGGTGCTCGGCCACGATCTCGTACGCCACCCCGAGCGCGCCGCCCGGCTGCTGTGCTACCTCGGCCAGGACTCGACCGCGCTGGACGAGCTGACCGTCGCCCTCGCCGCCGAGACCACCGCGCGGCTGCGCGGGCTGGAGGCCCGCGCGGCCCGTGCCGAGCGGGACGCGGTGATCGAGGAGCTGGGGCTCGGGGAGATCGCCGGGCGCCCGCTCAAGAAGCTTTCCGGCGGCCAGCGGCGGCTGGCCTGCGTCGCCGCCGCACTGGTGGGGGAGCGGCCGCTGCTGGTGCTGGACGAGCCCACCAGCGGGATGGACCCCGTCGCCCGGCGCGCCGTATGGGCGGCCGTGGACCGGCGGCGGGCCGAGCGGGGCGTGACTGTGGTGCTGGTCACCCACAATGTGATCGAGGCGGAAACGGTTCTGGACCGGGTCGCCGTGCTGGACCGCGGCAAGGTCATCGCCTGCGACACGCCCGCCGGGCTGAAGGCGCTGGTCGCCGACGAGGTGCGGCTGGAGCTGGTGTGGCGCACCGAGCCGCCGCTGGACGTGCCCGAGGTCGCCGCCCTGCGGAAGGCCGCCGAGGCGGCCCGGGCCGCCGACGGCGTCTCCGGGCGGCGCTGGACGCTCCGGCTCCCGCCGGACGAGGCGCGCGCCGCCATCGCCACCGTGACCGGTGGCTCCGCCTTCGCGGCGCTGGACGATTTCACCCTTGCCACGCCGAGCCTGGAGGATGTGTACATCGCCCTGGGCGGCCGTGCGGAGGGCGCGGAGGGGCTGGTGAAGGCGTGACCGCCGGGGCGAGCCGGTGAACACGCCGGTGACCGTGACCGTGACCGTAAGAGCCGCAGAGGCGAAGAGGAGCCGCACAACGTGAGTGTCATGCCCGCCGTGTCCGGGACCACTGGTGTGCCTGGTGCGTCCGGTGCTTCCGCTGGGCTGCCCAGTGCGCCCGGTGTCTCGCCCGGTACGTCGGGGGCGCCCGGTGAGGCCGGGGACATCCCCGCGCCGCTGGCGGCGCGGGCACGGCTCTTCCCCGCGCTCGCCGCGGTCTACCGCGCCCAGCTCTCCCGGGCCCGGGTGGCCCGGATACCGCTGCTCTTCGTGGCGACCTTCCAGTCCATCGGGATCATGATCCTGATGCGCGGAGTGGTGGACGGCGGGAGCGGGGCGCGGTCGGTGGTGGCCGGGTCGAGCGTGCTGGTCGTCGCCTTCGTGGCGCTCAACCTGCTCGCCCAGTACTTCGGCCAGCTCCGGGCCAGCGGCGGGCTCGACCACTACGCGACCCTGCCGGTGCCGCCCTCGGCCGTGGTGCTCGGGGCGGCCGCCGCCTACGCCTCCTTCACCGTGCCCGGAACCATCGTCACCGCGGTCATGGGCAGTGTGCTCTTCCAACTGCCCATGACGCATCTGTGGATCCTCCTCGCCGTGATCCCCCTCTCCGGCGCCGCCCTCGCCGGACTCGGCGCCGTGCTGGGGCTGCTCGCCCCGCGTCAGGAACTCGCCACACTGTGCGGACAGTTGGGGATGTCCGCCGCACTGCTGCTGGGGGTGCTGCCCGCGGACCGGATGCCGCAGGTGGTGTCGTACGCGCGCGATCTGCTGCCGTCGACGTACGGTGTGGAGGCCCTGGCCCGTACCTTCGACGGTCAGCCCGACTGGTGGGTGGTCTGCGCCGACCTCGGGGTGTGCGCCGGGGTGGCCGTGGTGTCCCTCGCCGCCGCGACCTGGGCCTATCGGCGGGCGGCCGTGCGGTGACGCGCCGCAGCGAACGTCCCGCCGACCGAAGTACGCCGTCCGCCTGGCACGATGACGGGGTGACCGCACCGTTGACGCCACATGATCCGCCTCCGCCGCACGAGGATCCCGCCGAGGGCCGCCCCCCGGTCCACGGGCAGCCTGCCGGGGACTCCTCCGTGCCGAATCCCTCCGGGTACCCGCAGCACCCCGAGCCCCCTTCCGGGCATTCGGGGGACGCGGGGCACTCGGAGTACTCCGAGCCGGGGCCCGAGTTGCGCGCCGAACTGGTGCAGGCGTCGGTGGTCGCCATCGCGGTGGCGGTCTCCGGGGTGCTTCTGGGGCTGCTGTGGCTGTGGTTGGCGCCCAAGGTTCCCCTGGTCTCGGACGGCACCGCCGTCTATCTGAAGAACTCGGAAGGGGAGGACGCGATCGGCGCGGACGGTGTGTTCACGCTGCTCGGGCTCGCCTTCGGGGCCGTCTCGGCCCTCATCGTCTTTCTGCTCTTCCGCCACGGCGGTATCGCGCTGGTCATCGGCCTGGCGATCGGCGGGGTGCTCGCCTCGGTGATCGCCTGGCGGCTCGGCCTCTGGCTGGGGCCCACCTCGGACGTCGTGGCGCATGCCAAGGAGGCCGGTAAGGGCGTCACCTTCGACGGCCCGCTCAAGCTGGGCGCGAAGGGGGCGCTGCTGGCGTGGTCGGTGGCGGCGATGGTGATCCATCTGGCGCTGACGGGGCTGTTCGGCCCCCGCGACCCGGAGCCCGCTCTGCCGCCGGTGGCGAGCCCGGAAGCGCGCTAGAGCGTTCGGCCCGCCTCAAAGCGGCTAGGGGTGTCCGGCGGTTCGTGACGCCTGCGGGGGGCTGTTCCCCGCCCCGCCCCTGTCCCTGGACGCCCTTCCGGCGTGTCCTCAAGCGCCGGACGGGCTGAACATCAGCCCGTCCGGCGCTTGAGGACCGGGGTCCGGGGCGGAGTCCCGGCGGCACGAGCCGGGCGCCAGGGGCCCCGCAGGAGCGCTGTGAGCGCTACACGCGGGCGATCGGCGCCAGTACCGCGTCCGTCAGCGACGCCAGGTCCCCCGGCGACAGCTCGACCTCCAGCCCTCGGCGGCCGGCCGAGACACAGATCGTCTCGTAGCCCGTGGCCGACGCGTCCAGGGCCGTGGGAAGGCGCTTGCGCTGACCGAGCGGGGAGATCCCGCCCCGCACATAGCCCGTGGTGCGCTCGGCCGCCGCCGGGTCCGCCATCGTGGCGCGCTTGCCGCCCACCGCCGAGGCGAGCGCCTTGAGGTCGAGCGTGGCCGAGACCGGCACGATGGCGACCGTAAGCCGGTCATCGACGCTCGCGACAAGGGTCTTGAAGACCCGGCCCGGTTCGACGCCGAGAGCCTGGGCGGCCTCCTCACCGTAGGAGGGGGCTGCCGGGTCGTGCTCGTAGGAGTGCAGGGTGAAATCCGTGCCCGCCGCGGTGAGGGCGGTCGTGGCGGGGGTGCCCGCCGAGGTCTTCTTGGTCTTCTTGGGCATATTCGTCCGCGTCAGTTGGGGCTGGTGGGACCGCGGGTCAGATCGACGGCCGGGAGCGACGGGAGCTTACCGATCACGGCGCTCTCGGCGCGAAGGAGTTTCAGCTCGTCGGCCAGCCGGCTCGCGGTGTCCGGCGCCTGCAGCAGCCGCTGCTTCGCGGGCGTGTCGAGCACGGCCGCGGCCGCCACCAGGTAGGAGAGCACCGACGGTTCCCCTGGCAGCTCCTGCTCGTTCGCCAGGGTCCGCTCACGGGCGCCCGCGAGCCGCTTCTGGTACATGCGGAAGGCCCGTACCACCCCCGAGGCCAGCGCCCCGGCCCCCTCGCCCTGCTCCTCCTCCAGCTCCTTGACCTCGGCCGTCAGATAGGGGCCGGAGGAGTCCACGGAGACCAGCTCGAAGCGGGTGGTGCCGGTGGCCAGCACCTCGAAGGTGCCGTCCTCCTGCTCCCGGATGGTGGCCGCGTCCGCCACGCACCCCACGGCGTAGAAGGACTTGGCGGGATCCGGTCCGAACCCGGCCGTGGGGCCGGGGTCCGGCCGCGTGACGGAGACCGGGAGGCCGACCGCGCTCGGGGCGACCTCATGGCCGTCCCGGATCGCGATCACCCCGAACCGGCGCGGCGCGTCCTCGGGAAGCGCCGACAAATCGCGCATCAGGGAGCGGTACCGCTGCTCGAAGACGTTCAGGGGCATGACGAGCCCCGGGAACAGCACCGTGTTCAGCGGGAAGAGCGGAAGGCGCGCGGAGGTCACGGGGCGTAAGCCTAATGGCCCCGCGCGTTTCCTTTCACTGGCCCGCAGCAGCCGGTCACTGGCGCCGCAGCAGCCGGGACGCGCCGGTGGCTACCGCGGTGGCCAACACCCAGCCCAGCAGGATCATGACGATGGACGCCCATTGGACGGCGCCGTCCGGTCTCCAGTAGCCGTCCATGCCCAGATCGATCACCGGGATCAGCAGATCGAGCGTGTACAGCGAGGCGTTCCAGTTCGGGGATTCACCCGGCTTCAGCGCCTCCGGCCGGTTGTGGGCGAAGAACACCGAGCCGACCGCCCACAGCACCGCCATCCACACCGCGGCCCGGCCCGGGCGATAGCCGTAGGCCACCGTCCAGTCCTGGAGATAGCCCCACACCTTCCCGGCGAGCGGCAGCGTCTCCCGGCGGCGGCGCTGCTTGGCGAGCTGGACCTCGCGCGCGTCGGCGTCCTCGCCGCTGGCCCGCATCGTGTTGGCCAGCATCTCGTACGGCTCGGGCGCGTACTCGGGGGTCGCCGCGGCCACCCATTCCAGCCGCCGGGCCAGCGGGAAGTGGCCGCGCGGGATCAGGCACTCATAGCTGAACCCGGCCATGGTCAGCCCGCCCGGCCCCGGCCAGCTCACCGACTTGTCGACAAGATTGACCACCCGGGCGCCGGAGAGGATCACCCGTCCGCGCTGCGGCCGCTCCCCGAGGAAGCGCAGCTCGGGGGTCTGGACCCGGCGCAGCGACAGCTCCTGGTCGTTCTCCATGATGAAGCGGGCCTGGTCGAAGTCGATGGCGTCGCCGATCCGCCCGTCGTCCAGCCGGATCCCGCCCTCGCATTCGAAGCGCTGGATCCGGGTGCCCCGGGTGGGCGTGGAGGCGGTGCCGTACGGCGGGGTGGAGCCGCTGGAGTACGTGCTCACCCCGCCCGCGGTGAGATACAGGCTGCGCTCCACGGTGAGCTGCGGTGCGTTGAGCGCGCGGCGGCCGTAAGGGTTGCGCAGCCGGCTGCCGCGCAGGCTGAGCGACACCCCGATCTGCGCCCCGCGCAGGCTCAGCTCGCCATAGGACTCGATCATGTCGGCCTGGAAGTCCTGGGCGACGGTCAGCCCGTCGGCGCTGATCGACATGCCCCGGCGGTCGCGGCGCACGATGAGCTGGTTGAGCAGTAAATCCGTGCCGATATGGGCGTCGGTGAGCCGGATCCCGTGTTCGACCACACAGCGCGGCAAGTGCAGATCGCCCTCGGTGCGCAGCCGGGCCGCCTCCAGCCGGGGAAGGGCGCAGCCCACCAGGCGCAGGGTGGTGAACTGCGCCTCGGGAAGCAGCACCTCCCGCTCGAAGCGGCAGTTCTTCAGCTCCACATAGGGCTCGATGTTTCCGCCGGCCAGGTCGAGCGTGCCGGTGATGTGCACCCCGTTGAGCTTGAGCGCGGCGACCCGGCCCGGCTGCGCGGGCGGTCCGTCCAGCAGCAGGAGGGCCACGACACGCGCGCGGACACTGCGCTCCGGGCCCCACGCGTACGGGCCGGAGGGGTCGTTCCGCTGGGGGTGCGACGTGCGCAGATCATGGGTGCTGCCATTGCGGAACGCCTGCCACATGCCCCATTCGGCGGTGGTCAGATCCAGGCCCGGGGGTGGGTCGCCATCGTGCGGCTCGGTCACAGCCGTGTCCCCTCCTGATTCTCCGTGTCCCCGTACGGAGCACATTCCCGCTGAGTAACCGGTTGAACGCCAACGGTCAGGGTCAACTTAGGGCGTCCGTATCACTGACTGATACGGGGGGAGGGGCGTCGTGGCGGGTCTGAGACAATTGATCGCGTGATCTCCCGTATCGATCTGCGCGGTGCCGCCTTCCCGGAAGGCGGGATCGACCGCGACCTGCTGCCCCGTGCCGAACTCGACGTCGAGGCCGCCCTGGAGAAGGTGCGGCCCATCTGTGACGACGTGCGCCATCGTGGTACCGCCGCGCTGATCGACTACGCCCATCGGTTCGACGGCGTCGCCATAGAGCGGGTGCGGGTCCCCGCGGCGGCGCTGGAGCGCGCCCTCGCGGAGCTGGACCCGGCCGTGCGCGCCGCCCTGGAGGAGTCCATCCGGCGGGCCCGGCTGGTCCACCGCGAGCAGCGGCGCACCGACCACACCACCCAGGTGGTGCCGGGCGGCACGGTCACCGAGCGCTGGGTGCCGGTCGAGCGCGTCGGGCTGTACGTACCGGGCGGGCGCTCGGTCTACCCCTCCTCCGTGGTGATGAACGTGGTGCCCGCGCAGGAGGCCGGGGTCGACTCGATGGCCGTCGCCTCCCCGCCGCAGGCGGAGTTCGGCGGGCTGCCGCACCCCACGATCCTCGCGGCGTGCGCGCTGCTGGGCGTGGACGAGGTGTACGCGGCGGGCGGCGCCCAGGCCGTCGCCATGTTCGCCTACGGCACCGAGGACTGCCGCCCGGTCGCGATGGTGACCGGGCCCGGCAATATCTTCGTGGCCGCGGCCAAGCGGCTGCTCAAGGGCCGGATCGGCATCGATGCCGAGGCCGGGCCGACCGAGATCGCCATCCTCGCCGATGCCACTGCCGACCCGGTGCATGTGGCCGCGGACCTGATCAGCCAGGCCGAGCACGACCCGCTGGCCGCCTCCGTGCTGGTCACCGACTCCGAGGAGCTGGCCGCAGCGGTCGAGAAGGAGCTGGACGTCCAGCTGGCGGCCACCAAGCACGTCGAGGACCGGATCCGTCCGGCGCTGTCCGGGCGGCAGTCCGGCATCGTGCTGGTCGACGGTCTGGAGCAGGGCCTGGCCGTCGTGGACGCGTACGCGGCCGAGCACCTGGAGATCCAGACCGAGGACGCGGCGGCCGTCGCGGCCCGGGTGCGCAACGCCGGGGCGATCTTCGTCGGGGCGTTCGCGCCGGTGTCGCTCGGCGACTATGCGGCGGGCTCCAACCATGTGCTGCCCACGGGCGGCTGCGCCTGCCACTCCTCGGGGCTGTCCGTGCAGTCGTTCCTGCGCGGGATCCATGTGGTGGACTACAGCCGGGAGGCGCTGGCCGAGATCGCCGGCCATGTGGTGACGCTGGCCGAGGCGGAGGATCTGCCCGCCCACGGCGCCGCGGTGAAGGCAAGATTCGACTGGAAGGTGCCACCGAGCAAGTGACCGGCATTGACGATCTCCCGATCCGGGACGAGCTCCGTGGCAAATCCCCGTACGGCGCCCCGCAGCTCGAGGTGCCCGTACGGCTGAACACCAACGAGAACCCCTATCCGCTGCCCGAGCCGCTGGTCGCCCGCATCGCCGAGCGGGTCACCGAGGCGGCCCGGAACCTCAACCGCTACCCGGACCGGGACGCGGTCGAGCTCCGCACCGAGCTGGCCCGCTATCTCAGCCGTACCGCCGGTCTCGAGGTCGGCGTCGCGCAGGTCTGGGCGGCCAATGGGTCCAATGAGGTGCTGCAGCAGCTGCTGCAGACCTTCGGCGGGCCGGGGCGCACCGCGATCGGCTTCGAGCCCTCGTACTCGATGCACGCGCTGATCTCCCGCGGCACCGGCACCGGCTGGATTTCCGGTCCGCGGAACGCCGATTTCACCATCGATGTCGATGACGCCCGTAAGGCCATCGCCGAGCACCGCCCCGATGTCGTCTTCATCACCTCGCCGAACAATCCGACGGGCACCGCCGTCGCGGCCGAGACGGTGCTCGCGCTCTACGAGGCAGCGCAGGCCGCCAGGGCGGATGCCGCCGGGGCGCTGGTCGTCGTGGACGAGGCGTACGGGGAGTTCAGCCACCGCCCCTCGCTGCTGCCGCTGATCGAGGGGCGGTCGCGGCTGGTGCTCTCGCGCACCATGTCCAAGGCGTTCGGCGCGGCCGGGCTGCGGCTCGGCTATCTCGCCGCCGATCCGGCGGTCGTCGACGCCGTCCAGCTGGTCCGCCTGCCGTACCACCTGTCCGCCGTCACCCAGGCCACCGCGCTGGCCGCCCTGGAGCACACCGATACGCTGCTGGGGTACGTCGAGGCGCTGAAGGCCGAGCGCGACCGGCTGGTGAGCGAGCTGCGCGCCCTCGGCTGCGAGGTGACCGACTCCGACGCCAACTTCGTCCAGTTCGGCCGCTTCGAGGACGCCCATGCGGCGTGGCAGGGCCTGCTGGACCGGGGCGTCCTGGTCCGTGACAACGGTGTACCGGGCCGGCTGCGGGTCACCGCGGGCACACCGGCCGAGAACGACGCGTTTCTCGACGCGGTACGCGAGCTGATGAAGGAGAAGAGCGCATGACCCGCGTGGGACGTGTGGAGCGCACGACCAAGGAGACCTCGGTCGTCGTCGAGATCGATCTCGACGGTAAGGGCGATGTGGCAGTTTCGACAGGTGTCGGCTTCTACGACCACATGCTCGACCAGCTCGGCCGCCACGGCCTCTTCGACCTCACGGTCAAGACCGAGGGCGACCTGCACATCGACACCCACCACACCATCGAGGACACCGCCCTCGCGCTCGGCGCCGCCTTCAAGCAGGCGCTCGGCGACAAGGTGGGGATCTACCGGTTCGGCAACTGCACGGTGCCGCTGGACGAGTCGCTGGCCCAGGTGACGGTCGACCTCTCCGGCCGCCCGTACCTGGTGCACACCGAGCCGGAGAACATCGCGCCGATGATCGGCACCTACGACACCACGATGACCCGGCACATCCTGGAGTCCTTCGTGGCCCAGGCGCAGATCGCCCTGCATGTCCACGTCCCCTACGGGCGCAACGCGCACCACATCGTGGAGTGCCAGTTCAAGGCCCTGGCGCGGGCCCTGCGCTACGCCAGCGAGCGCGACCCCCGCGCCGCCGGGATCCTCCCCTCCACGAAGGGGGCCCTGTGAGCGTCGCGCGCGCGGCCGCCGGGCCGCAGATGACCCGCGACCCGCGCTTTCGCCGCGCGGGCGGAGAAGCGAACGGGGTAGCGGTGAGCGTCGCGCGCGCGGCCGCCGGGCCGCAGATGACCCGCGACCCGCGCTTTCGCCGCGCGGGCGGAGAAGCGAACGAGGTAGCGTCTTGAACGGCTTGTCGACCGTGTTCATCCTCGTGGGGCTGTTTCTGCTCGGCGGGGTCATCTCCTTCGTCAAGCAGGGCATCTCCAAGAGCGTCGTCACGCTGCTCGGGATCGGTGCCACGATGGCGCTGCTCGCCGGGATCCTGCGGCTTGAGGTATGGAATTGAGCGACCTGACGCACAGCACGACCGCGAAGAACGTCGTCGTCTTCGACTACGGATTCGGCAACGTACGCTCCGCCGAGCGGGCCCTCGCCCATGTCGGCGCGCGGGTCGAGATCACCCGCGACTACGACAAGGCCATGGCCGCCGACGGCCTCCTCGTCCCCGGCGTCGGCGCCTTCGCCGCCTGCATGAACGGGCTGCGCGATGCGCGCGGCGACTGGATCGTGGGGCGCCGGCTGTCCGGCGGCCGCCCGGTCATGGGCATCTGCGTCGGCATGCAGATCCTCTTCGGGCGCGGTATCGAGCACGGAGTCGAGGCCGAGGGCCTGGACGAGTGGCCCGGCACGGTCGAGCCGCTGCGCGCCCCCGTCGTCCCCCACATGGGCTGGAACACGGTCAAGGCGCCCGAAGACTCACAGCTCTTCGCGGGCCTGGACGAGGACGAGCGGTACTACTTCGTCCACTCCTACGCGGTCCGCACCTGGGAGCTCGAGGTCACCAACCCCCATATGCCGTCCCCCAAGGTCGGCTGGGCCACCCATGGCGAGCCGTTCGTCGCCGCCGTGGAGAACGGCCCGCTGTGGGCCACCCAGTTCCACCCCGAGAAGTCGGGCGACGCCGGAGCGCGGCTGCTCCGCAACTGGCTCGACACGCTCTGACCGGCCCGCGCCGGCCACGGTCCGCACCCACCCACCCACCCGCCCGCCCGCACCCACCCGCACCGCCCTCACGCTCTCACCGAAGGTTGTCCGCAATGCGCTCGAACCGCCTCGAACTCCTCCCCGCCGTCGATGTCCGAGACGGCCAGGCCGTCCGCCTCGTCCACGGCGAGTCCGGCTCCGAGACGTCGTACGGCGACCCGATGGAGGCCGCCCTGGCCTGGCAGCGGGCGGGCGCCGAATGGCTGCACCTGGTGGACCTCGACGCCGCCTTCGGCACCGGGGACAACCGCGAGCAGATCGCCGAGGTGGCCCGCGCCATGAACCTCAGGGTCGAGCTGTCCGGCGGCATCCGTGACGACGCCTCGCTGTCCGCCGCCCTGGCCACCGGCTGCGCCCGGGTGAACCTCGGCACGGCCGCCCTGGAGTCCCCGGAGTGGGTCGCCAAGGTCATCGCCGAGCATGGCGACCTCATCGCGGTGGGCCTCGATGTGCGCGGCACCACCCTGCGCGGCCGCGGCTGGACCCGGGACGGCGGCGATCTGTACGAGACGCTGGCCCGCCTCGACTCCGAGGGCTGCGCCCGCTACGTCGTCACCGACATCGCCAAGGACGGCACCCTCCAGGGCCCCAACCTGGAGCTGCTGCGCAATGTCTGCGCCGCGACCGAAAAGCCCGTCGTCGCCTCCGGCGGCGTTTCCTCGCTTGACGACCTGCGTGCCCTTGCGACTCTGGTACCGGAAGGTGTCGAGGGCGCCATCGTGGGCAAGGCACTCTACGCCAAGGCGTTCACCTTGGAAGAGGCGTTGGAGGCGGTATCCGTATGACCTCACCCGAGTCCGCGCGGCGGGTCCAGACCGAAAGCCCCTGGGAGGAGACCATCGGGTTCGCCCGGGCCGTCGAGGTCGGTGACCTGGTGCTCGTCGCCGGGACGATGCCGCTGGCGGAGCGCGGCGTACTGGAGGGCGAGGGTGATCCGTACGAGCAGACGCTCGCCGCCTTCGGCCATGCGCTGGACGCGCTGAAGAAGTTCGACCTGGGCGTCGAATCGGTGGTCCGCACCCGTATGTATCTCACCCACGCCCGTGACGTGGACGAAGTGAGCCGCGCGCACAAGCAGCTCTTCGACGCCGTGCGCCCGGCCGCGACGCTGGTCGTGGTGTCCGGTTTCGTCGACTCGCGCGTCCTGGTGGAAGTCGAACTGGAAGCATTCCGAGGAGCACGACAGTCATGACCCTGGCGGTCCGAGTCATCCCCTGCCTGGACGTGGACAACGGCCGGGTCGTCAAGGGCGTCAACTTCCAGAATCTGCGCGACGCGGGCGACCCGGTCGAGATGGCCAAGGTCTACGGCGAGGAGGGCGCGGACGAGCTGACCTTCCTCGACATCACCGCCTCCTCCGGCGACCGCGAGACCACCTACGACGTGGTCCGCCGCACCGCCGAGCAGGTCTTCATCCCGCTGACGGTCGGCGGGGGCGTCCGCACCCCGGAGGACGTCGACAAGCTGCTGCGCGCCGGGGCGGACAAAGTCGGCGTCAACACCGCCGCCATCGCCCGCCCCGAGCTCATCCGCGAGATCTCCCAGCGCTTCGGCAGCCAGGTGCTCGTCCTCTCGGTCGACGCCCGCCGCTGTCCCGAAGGGACGGTGACGTCCTCCGGCTACGAGGTCACCACCCATGGCGGTCGCCGCGGTACCGGCATCGACGCCGTCGAATGGGCCCACCGCGCGGCGGAGCTGGGCGCGGGGGAGATCCTGCTGAACTCCATGGACGCGGACGGCACCAAGGACGGCTATGACACGGCCATGATCGAGGCCGTCCGCAAGCATGTGACCATCCCGGTCATCGCCAGCGGCGGCGCCGGGAAGCTCGCCGACTTCCCGCCGGCGGTCGCCGCGGGTGCCGACGCGGTGCTGGCGGCGTCCGTCTTCCACTTCGGCGATCTGCGGATCGGCCAGGTCAAGGGCGCGCTGCGGGACGCGGGGCACCCGGTCCGCTGAGGCGGCGTGCCCACGGCGCCCAGGAGGCGTCTGACGGCCGTGCCACCTGGGGCGGGCTACTCCCCTCCCCGCCCCTTCCCGCAACTGGGGCTCCGCCCCAGACCCCGGATCGGGGCTCAGCCTCAGACCCCTGGGCCCCAGGGGTCTGAGGCTGAGCCCCTGCCACGCGGCGGAGCCGCATATCTATGCCGTGGGCGCGCCTGGTGTCACTTCGTGGCGGAGTCCGGCGGCTCGCGGTACGCGTCGACGATCCCGCGCTTCAGGTACGCCGTCTTCTCCATGACGTCGCCCTTCTTGCCCGCCCAGCGGTCCCTCGTCAGGTAGCTGCGCTCACCGAGCAGGGTCAGGCTGTCCCGGTCGAAGACCCACTCGGTGATCTCCCCCGTCCTCTTGTCGACGCGGGCGATGCCGACCCCGTGGCGGCCCGCCGCGTCCACCGCGTCCTCCTTCCGCGTCACCCCGGGGATCTTCGCGGCGGCCTTGTGGAGAGCGGCCGCGTTCTCCGGCGGCATCACCGTCTCACCCAGGAAGGAACCGATCCGGTTGAAGACGGCCTGTGCCTTCTCCCCCTCATCGTCCGGTTCGGCCATCCGGCTCGCGCTCATGCCGCGGCTCCAGCTTCGAGGAGCCGTCCTCCTTCATCTCGGCCCCCGCCGTCAGGCTCTTCACGTAGACGAACTGGTCCTGTCGCACCGGCTTGACGTCCGACTTCGCCGCGGTCCCCGCGATCCGGTCGAGCAGGACGGTGGCGGTCTCGCGCGGCTGGGCGGTGGTGTCGCCGGACGTCCCGCTCCCGGTGAGGGTGACGGCCAGCGTCCCGGCCAGCGCCAGGCCCGCGGCGGGCATCAGCAGCGCCGGGCGCGACAGCCGCCGCCGGACCGTGCGGGCGGGGGCGGTGGCGGTGGCGGTGATGCGGTTCTGGTCGTCATCGCCGCGAGCTCGCGCAGCCGGGCGCGGGCCCGGGACAGCCGCGAGCGCGCGGTGCCCACCGGAATCCCCAGCGCCTGGGCGGCCTGCGCGTAGTCCAGCGCGGACCACACGCACAGCGCCAGCGCCTCCCGCTCGCCGCGCCGCAGCCGGCCGTACACCGTGCGCACGGCGGCGAGCCGGCGGGCGTCGTCGATCCGCCCGGCGGTCTCGTCGGCGAAGTCCGCCACCGTTTCCCGTGACCTGCGCCACACCTCTTACGGAGCGGGCGGCTCGCCGGTCTCCGACGCCGTCGCGATCACCTCGTCCAGGACGTCGCGGGAGCGGAGCAGGTCATCGATCATCCGGTTGATGCGCTTCCGCTCCGTGGTGAGGTCGGAGACCAGCTGGGAGTTGGCCCGCCGGGACGGGCCGCCGTCCGCATCGCGCATACAGGGGAGCAGTTGGGCGATCTTCTCGCTGCACAGCCCGGCGGCGAAGAGCTCCTGGATGCGGATGACCCGGTCCACCGCGCCCTCGGGGTACTCGCGATGACCGCCCGGCGTACGCTCGGCCGTCATCAGCCCCTGCTTCTCGTAGTAGCGCAGCGAGCGCTCGCTCACGCTGGTGCGCCGAGCCAGTTCGCCGATCCGCATGCTCACCTCGTCTGCCGGGCCGGGACGTGAATCCAGGGACATGAATCCGGGGACTTGAACGTGACACTGGTGTCAAGTTCTACCGTACCGGCATGACGCACACACCCCGGATACCCCGCCTCTTCGAACCCGCCCGCCTGGGACCGCTGGAGCTGTCCAACCGCCTGGTGATGGCTCCGATGACCCGCAACCGCGCCGCCGCCGACGGCGTACCCGAACCGATCATGGCTACCTACTACGCACAGCGCGCCACGGCCGGGCTGATCGTCGCCGAGGCCGCCACGCCCAACGCGGTGGGGCAGACCTACCCCGACATCGCCGCGATCCACAGCGCGGCGCAGGTGGCCGGATGGCGGCGGGTGACCGATGCGGTGCACGCGGCGGGCGGCCGGATGTTCCTCCAACTGCAGCACGGCGGGCGGGTCGGCCACCCGGACACCAGCGGGCTGACACCGGTGGCTCCCTCGCCGGTCCCGCTCCCGGAGACGATCTTCACCCCCGGCGGCCACCAACAGGCCGTCGTGCCGCGCGAGATGACGGTCGAGGAGATCCGCTCCACCGTCGCCGACTTCGCCACCGCCGCGCGCAACGCCCTCGACGCGGGCTTCGCCGGAGTGGAGGTGCACGCCGCCAACGGCTACCTCCTCCACCAGTTCCTGGCCCGGAACACCAACCGCCGCACCGACGGCTACGGCGGCTCGGTGGCGGGGCGCATCCGGTTCGTGGCCGAGGTGGTCCACGCCGTCGCCGACGCGATCGGCCCCGAGCGGGTGGGCCTGCGGATCTCCCCGGGATCCACCGTCAACGGCATCGAGGAGGGCGACACCGAGACCCTCTACCCCGCCCTCATCAAGGAACTGGCGGACACCGGCCTCAGCTACCTCCACATCGTCCGCGCCGAACCGGGCCATCCCCTCTTCCGGGAACTCCGCACCGCCTGGCCCGCCACGCTGATCGCCAACCCGTCGCTGCCCGGCGACGGCGTCCCCGCCGACGGCGGCATGCGCCAGGCCGAGCGGCTGCTGACCGCCGGAGCCGACCTGATCGCCCTCGGCCGCACCTTCCTGGCCAACCCCGACCTGGTGACCCGCCTGCGCACCGGCGCCCCGCTCAACCCCATCCGGGACGCGTATCTGATGTACGTGGGCGGCGAGACCGGCTACACGGACTACCCCACGCTGACGGCGGCCTGACCTCGGCCGACCCGGGTCGGCCGGCCCGGCTCAGCCGACCCGGATGGTCGGCTCGTGACGGACGGGAAAGTTGACCGAATTGGCGATGAAGCACGCCTGATGGGCGTCATGGTGCGCCGAACGCGCCCGCTCCACCATCGCCGCGTCCGCGACGGTGACCACCGGATTGAGCACCACCTCGGTAAAGCGCCCACTGTGCCCGGCCGCCTCCTCCATGACCCCGGTGGCCACGTCCTCGTACGCCGTGATCCTCACCCCGTCCCGGGCGCATACCGACAGGTACGTCAGCATGTGGCACTGCGAGAGTGAGACCAGCAGGAACTCCTCCGGATTCCAGCACCCCGGATCCCCCAGAAACGCCGGATCGGCGCTGCCCCGCAGGGTCGGCTTGCCGTCCCCGAGAATGTCGTGCGACCGCTCGTAGCCCCGGTAACCACTCGTCCCCGAACCGGTATTGCCGGTCCACCGGACGGTGGCGCGGTAGAAGTGCTGTCGACCCATCGGCTGTGTGCTCCCTGTCGTGTCTACGGGCGGCGGATCTTTTTCTTGCGTTTCCCGAAGACCTTCTTGTAGCCGGCGAGTTGCTCGGCGACGGCTTTGGTCTTGGGATGCTCTTCGCCGAGTGTTCTGCGAAATCCCTCGAGGCTGTTCCGCAGAAGCGCGCGCGCTTCTTTGCGCCGCCCGAGATGGCTCAGCACGGAGGCCAGATTGGCAGCGGTGGTGAGTGTGTTCGGGTGCTCCGGGCCCAGGGTCGCGCGGTGTTTGTCGAGCGTGCTCTGGAGCAGCGCGCGAGCCTGGACGTGCTGGTTGACGCGCATCAGGACCGTTGCGAGGTTATGAGCGACAGTAAGAGTGTCGGGATGTGTGTCGCCGAGCATGGCGCGGCTTCTGTTGAGCGTGTCATCGAGAATTGAGCGAGCGCGTGCGTGGTGACCGAGGTAGGTCAGACTGGACGCGAGGTCCCTGTAGGAGTCCAGAGTGTGGGGGTGATCCTCGCCCAGGACCTTGCGTCGCCGGGTGAGGACGTCCTCTCTGAGCGTCTGCGCTTTGTGGTGGTGACCCAGATCTTTCAACGAAGCGGCCAGGCCGCTGGCCGCGTTGAGGGTGTTGGGGTGGTTGTCGCCGAGGGTTTCGCGACTGCGGTCGACGGTGCCCTCGAGCAGCGCGCGAGCCTGGACGAACTCGCCGAGATCCATCAGAGTGACGGCGAGGTTAGTGGCGCTGATCAGCGTGTCGGGGTGGTTCTCTCCCAAGACCCTGCGCTGACGCTTGAGAACGTCGTCCTTGAGTGCTCGTGAGGCGTGGTGATCGCCGAGCGTATCCAGGGTGACGGCGAGGTTGTTGCCTGAGGTGAGGGTGTCTCGATGATCTTCGCCCAGTGTGCTTCGACGTCGTCGCAGCACGTCTTCCTCGATCACTTGGGCCTCGTGGTACTGACCCAGGTTGGTGAATGCGGTGGCGAGTGCTGTGTTGGCGGCGAGCGTTGTCTCGTGATCGTCACCCAGGGCGTTGCGGCTGAGTTCCACAACGTTCTCGATCACCGCGAGTGCCTGACGGTAGCGACCCAGGATGTTCAGACTGTCGGTGAGAAGAGTTTCGGCGGTCAGCAAATGCGGGTGATCCGGGGGAAACTCGGCTGACCACCGCTGGTGCAGTGCGCGCGCCGCATCGTGTGCCGCGGAGGTCGTCCCTCGCATCAGCAGATACTGCGTGGCATCGAGCGACAGCTCACGCATGTCGTCATCTTGCGTCCAGGTCTCGCTCAGCGTCATCACATGCGGCAGAAGGCCGGCCCACTCCTGCCAGGTGGCCGGGTCCCTCCCCTCGTCATCGGGCCTCACGCTGATCACCAGGTTCTTGGCGTGTTCGTGTGCGCTTTCCTGGGCGGCGCTGGTCGCATTCGCGCCCGTACGGTCCCTCAGGACCGCGGCGGTGAGGCGGTGGATCGTCAGCCCGCCGTGTTGGGGCCGCACCAGCCCAAGCCTGGCCATCGCGGCAATGGAGTCGGCGACCGCTACCAGGTCTGAGACCAGGCCGTTCAACGAGGGTGGCAGCTCGACCCCCGCTTTGGTGAGCCATGTGTCAAGAGGGATGGGCTCGGGGGCGAGAAAGGCACAGATCCGGAGGAGCTCCGATGCCACGGGATCGGTGCGGGCGAGGTGAGCCGAGGAGAGCCGTACCGCCGCGCCGAGGGTCTTGTGCCGGTAGGTGATCGGGGCACTGCGGTCGAGGAGGCGGCTGGTGGCAGTGAGGTCCTTGAGGTAGGTATCCACGGAGAAGCCGGAGGTGGCGATGAGGCCACCCGCCTGGGCGAGGGCGAGCGGCAGATCCCCAAGAGCCTCGGCGAGCCGATCGGCCTCGGTCTGCGGGAGCTTGGGCACATACGCGGCCAGCAGGGACCGGGACTCGGCGCGCGCGAAGAGGCCGATGTCCATGGGGGTGGCGGCGCTGTGCCACCCCGGGTCGCGCGAGGTGATCAGCACATGGCCGCCGCCCTCGGGGAGGAGGCTCCTGAAGGTGCCGGGGTCCTCCGCGTTGTCGAAGACCAGCAGCCATCGACCGTTCGTGCGCAGATACTGGCGGGCGCTCTGGGCCGCGTCCGCCACCGGCATGGTGGCGGGCACCGTCTTGAGCGTATGAGCCAGGTCCGCGAGCTGGCTGTCGAGCGTGACGGTCTGCTCGGCATCCAGCCACCACACCGTGTCGTACTGCGAGGCGAAGCGATGGCAGTACTCGGCCGCGGTCTGTGTCTTGCCCACGCCGCCCATGCCGTGCAACGCCTGGACGGGGGACCGGGACTGAAAGGTCGTACGAATGCGGTCGAGTACCTCGTCCCGGCCGGTGAACAGGGGAAGCCGTGGCGGGACGTTCGATGCCCTGGGCGTGGACGCGGGTAACCGGGGGGCCGCTTCGTCCCGGTCTCCGAGCGTGGCCGCCGAACCGGGGAAACCGGGCTTACCCTGCGGCCCGGCGGGCTGACCGACGGCGCTCAGCAGCTCCGTGAGCGCCTCCTCCTCGCTCTTCCCGTACAAGATGCCGGCCTTGATCGGGCGGAGCAGATCGGGGATCTCGCTCTTCTCCAGCTCGGCCACATGCAAGGGGATGAAGCCGCCCGTCCCCCGCTCACGGTCGTCGAACGCGGCGGTCCACTCGTCCCGGGTGTACCGGGGGCGCTCGAAGTACGACCGTGACAGCAACGCGAGGAAACGGTCGGCGCGGGCCAGTGCGTCACTCATGCGCAGCGTGGTGTTGTCCCCCGCCTGCCAGTGCCAGTGATCGAACTCCACGCTGAAACCGTGCTGCTGGAGGTGCCAGGCGACCCATTCGGCCCAGGCCCGCTCCACTCCGGCGTAGCTGATGAAGAAGTCGACCTTCTCCGGAGCGCCCGACACCGTCTCCATGTACCCCCCTGCACCAGGCCAACGGTCCTCCAGTATGCCTATTGGCGAGGAATTAAACTCTCGTCGGGTGACAAGCGAAGCGGAACCGACAGGGATACTCGGCAGCCGGCCGACGCTCAGCCAGGACCAGGTCAAGCACCTGGAGTTCATCCAGGCCGTCATCACCCGGCTCGGCACCAATTCCTTCCTGGTCAAGGGCTGGTGCCTGACGCTGGCCGCGGGGCTGCTGGCGTTCGCCGCCGAGGGCTCGCGCTTGTCGGTGGCCGCGACGGCCTTCGTTCCCCTGGTGGCGTTCTGGTTTCTCGACGGCTACTTCCTGTGGCAGGAGCGGCTGTTCCGCAAGCTCTACGATCAAGCGCGGAAGCCAGGTGCCGAGGTGGAGCTCTTCTCCATGAATCCGTACCCCTACGCGGGGCAGGTGCGGTGGTGGCAGGCCACCTTCTCAGTCACTCTCTCGCTCTTCTACGGCGGGATCGGGGTCGCGCACCTCGCCGTGCTGCTCGCCGTCGTTCTCGGCTGAACTCCGCAGAGCAACGCGCAGGCGCTCGGCCAGTTGGTCCAGGTGTTCGGGTGCCGAACTGCGCGGCGGGGGCCAGATGCGGCCCATGCGATCGTTCTCGTTGCGGGGAACGATGTGCACGTGTACGTGCATGACGCTCTGCGTCGCCACGGAGCCGACCGAGGTGATGATGTTCATCCCTTCGGGCTCGAACGCGGTCCGCACCGCGTGCATGACCTGCCGTACGGCACGCGTGAGCGCGAAACTCGTCGGCTCGTCCAGCTCCCAGGCATCCCGCACATGCTGCCGTGGGATGACCAGGACATGGCCCGCAACGGCCGGTGTGAGCGGGAGGAAGGCGACCGTTTCCTGATCGGAGTGGACGATGCGCGCGGGCTCGACCCCTTCCACGATGCGGCAGAAAACGCAGTCGTCCATGGCCTCTCCCACGCGCTCAGGCGTCAAACCGACGATCAACCGGCCGGTACTCCCCAGCAGTGATCGCCGCCTTGAGTTCGTCGGCGATCCGCTGGTACTCGCGCTCTCCGCCGCTGCCCCGCACCGCTGTCACCGACCACTCTCCGATCTTCTCCAGAGACACCCTAGGTGTCCGCTGGTCTTGCGCCCGGTCCACGAGTCGGTGGCGCGGGCCCAGCGGCACGGTCGTCGGCTTCCTGACGCACAGGATGTTCGTCGGCAGCGGCAGCGGCAGCCAGGACCCGGAACCTGGCCGCGCGTAACGCGGCCATGGACCTGCGCTCGGAACGCGTCGCACCAGCCGTACCGACGGCCCGTCTCGAAGAGATCAGCCACCGCGCGATCGTGCTGTGACCCTCTCCGACCGTCGGCCGCACGGCAGCGTCGGCGCTGACAGGGTGTCCCGCACCCAGGAGCAGCGCGTCCTGGTACAGGGCCACTGACCTGCCCAGACTCGGTGGGGCAGGGCAGAACGGGATCAGGAGCGAAAGGGATATCGCCATGAACGCCATCACCGAGACGGGCAAGGTCGTGCTCATCACCGGGGCCGGCAGCGGGATCGGCGAGGCGACCGCGCGTCGGCTCGCCGCCGAGGGGCACCGGGTGTATCTGGGGGCGCGGCGGACCGAGCGGCTGGGGGAGCTGGCCGGGCAGATCACCGCCGAGGGCGGCAGCGCGGCGTACCAGCGGCTGGATGTCACCGCGGCCGGGGACATGCGGGCCTTTGTGGCGGCCGCCCGGGAGCGGTTCGGGCGGGTGGATGTGATGGTCAACAACGCCGGGGTGATGCCCCTCTCGCCGCTCGAGGCGCTGAAGGTCGACGAATGGGACCGGATGCTCGACGTGAATGTGCGCGGTGTGCTGTACGGCATCGCCGCGGCGCTGCCGGTGATGAAGGAGCAGGGCGGTGGGCATGTCGTGAACATCGCCTCGGTCGGCGCGTACGAGGTGTCGCCCACGGCCGCGGTGTACTGCGCCACCAAGTTCGCCGTACGCGCCATCTCGGAGGGGCTGCGCCAGGAATCGGCCGGTGACATCCGGGTCAGCCTGGTCTCCCCGGGCGTGACCGAGTCCGAACTCGCCGACTCCATCTCCGATCCGGCAGCCCGTGAGGCCATGAAGACCTATCGCTCGGTGGCCCTCCCCGCCTCCGCGATCGCCGATGCCATCGCGTACGCCATCAGCCGGCCGGCCGAGGTCGACGTCAACGAGATCGTGGTGCGCCCGGTCGCGAGCGCCCAGTAGGGGCCCGCGCGGGCGCGCGAACTGCCGCGGCAGCGGTCCGGCCCCGTGGGCTGTCGACTTGACGCCGCTGCCGGGGGCCGCTTTGATCACAACAGCCGCACGGGTGTACCGCCCCCGTGCCGCCCGAGAGGTACGCCCAGCCGGTAGGGGTCCGGTTACGGTCCCGAGCCCGGACTCAGTCGCCAGGACGGCGGATGCCATCCGAGGCGGGGCCGTTACCCGCGAGTGTTGGAGCCTCCATGCCAGCCAGCCATGCCGCCCGCCTTCGTCGCCGCTGGGTCCTCGCGTCGGTGGCGACGGCCGCGGCCGCCGCGGCCGCCGTCGTGGCCGTGTCCATGTCCTCTGGGGCCAGCGCGTCCGAGGTGGCGCTGCCGCCCGTCCACGGCGGCTTCGACTACCAGATCGGCGGGGAGTACACCCCGCCGAAGGGCGTCGACATCGTCAGCCGCGACCGCGCGGACTCCCCGGCGGACGGGCTCTACAACATCTGCTACGTCAACGCCTTCCAGGTCCAGCCGGGCGAGCGCGACCAGTGGCCCGACGACCTGCTGCTGCGTGACCGCGACGGCGATCTCGTCATCGACACCCACTGGAAGGAACCGCTGCTCGACATCAGCACCGCCAAGAAGCGCGAGCGCGTGGCGGAGAAGGTCGACGGCTGGATCGACGGCTGCGCCGAGGACGGCTTCGACGCCGTCGAGCCCGACAACTACGACAGCTACGAGCGCTCCCAGAAGCTGCTGACCACCACTCACGCCAAGGAGTTCATGGCGCTGCTGTCGGAGCACGCGCACGCCCAGGGGCTGGCCATCGCGCAGAAGAACACCGCGGCGCTCCTCTCCGACCGTAAGGCGGCCGGGCTGGACTTCGCGGTGGTCGAGGAGTGCGGCCAGTACGACGAGTGCGGTGAGTTCGCCACGGCCTACGACGACCATGTGGTGGTCGTCGAGTACGGCGAGGAGGGCTTCGCCAAGGCGTGCGAGGGCTGGGGCGACCGGCTCAGCATCGTCCTGCGGGACGAGGACGTCTCGACCGACGACGGTGAGGATTACGTCCGCGAGACCTGTTAGGGAATCCCGGCGCATCCCCGCGTCCCCGCCGGACTGCGGGGACGCGCCTCGGTCTCAGACGCCCAGCTTGGCCTCACGTGCCGAGGCCACGGCCTCCTTGTCGCCCTCCAGTCCGACCCGGGCGGCCTCCTGGCGGCCGCTGAGGAAGAGCGCCAGCTCGCCCGGTTCGCCGGTGACCGTGACGACCGGGACGCCGCGGTGGGCCACCGCCGTACGGCCGTCCGGACGCCGCAGCACCAGGCCGACGGGGGAGCGGCGGCCGAAGATCCGGGCGCCGCGCTCGATACGGGACCACAGCGTGTCGGCGAAGACCGGGTCCAGCTCGCGCGGTGTCCACTCCGGGCGGGCGCGGCGCACATCCTCGGCGTGGACGTAGAACTCGAAGCTGTTGGCCGCCTCGTCCACCTGCTTCAGCGCGAACGGCGACATCCGCGGCGGACCGGTGCGGAAGAGCTGGAGCAGCTCTTCGTACGGCTTCGCCGCGAACTCCTCCTGGACTCGGGCCAGCCGCGCGGCCAGCGGCTTGACCAGCACCCCGGCGGCCGCGTCGGGGCGGCGCTCGCGGACCACCAGATGGGCCGCCAGATCGCGGGTGCTCCAGCCCTCGCACAGCGTCGGGGCCCCGGGGCCCGCGCCGTCCAAGAGGTCGGCGAGGAGCAGGCGTTCGCGCTTCGCGTGAGTGGACATGCGTCTACCCTACGACCGGGGCCCGCCCGCTGCCATGAGAAGCGCCGCCGCGCGCCCCGCCGGGGGCCGCCCTGCCCGGGCCTATCCCGGCAGGGGCTTGCTCAGCTTCTTGCCGTCGCGTGCGGCGCTCAGCGTGAGTGCGCAGGAGACCTGGTCCTCGCCCTGGATGGAGTAGGTGCCCAGGGCGGGATACAGCGCGTAGTAGTAATACATCCGGCCGTCGTTGGGGATGGTCTTGAGCCGCTTCTTGGCGTCCGTACCGCACAGCGACAGCGCCTTGGTCTGAATCGCCTTCTCGGAGGAGAAGTCGCCGCTCAGCTTCTCGTTGGCGATCACCTCGCCGTCGTGCGGGCCGTGGCAGGAGCGCTTCTCGACCTTGGTGACGCTGCTGTCCATCG
This sequence comes from Streptomyces sp. AgN23, assembly GCF_001598115.1. Classification (NCBI taxonomy): domain Bacteria; kingdom Bacillati; phylum Actinomycetota; class Actinomycetes; order Kitasatosporales; family Streptomycetaceae; genus Streptomyces; species Streptomyces sp. AgN23. The sequence goes on along the minus strand of NZ_CP007153.1, from coordinate 3,221,750 downwards.
CCGGGTGGTCGAAGCACTGGCCAGGGTCGAGCACCACATACGGCACCCTGTCACCGGGCTCACCGGACTCCGACGCGTCCGGGGCCGCCGAATCCGAGGTGTCCGGATCCGCGTCGGGGGCATCGCTTCCACCGCCCAGCGGCGCGCCCTGGCCGGGGTCCTCCGAGCCCGGCGGGGCGGCGGATACCCCGCCGTCCGAGGGCGAGGAGAGGGGGCGGTCCGAGGCGGAGGCGGACGGGCCGGCGTCGGCCGCGGTCTTCTTGTCCCCGTCGTCCTTCGTCCCGATGACGATCGCGCCGACGACCACCGCCACGGCCACCACCGCCGCGATGACGATCGCCGCGACCTTGGAACCGCCGGGGCTGGGCGGCGGGGGAGGCGGCGGCAGCGCGCCCGGGGGTACGGCCCCCGGCGGCAGCGCGCCCGGAGGTGGCCCGCCGGGCAGCAGGGCCGGTAGGGCGGGCGGGCCGAAACCGCCGCTCGGCTGTCCGGGCGGGCCCGGCTGGGCGTACGGACCGGGCTGGGCCTGCGCCCCGGGCCCGCCCGGCTGCGCGGGCCGGGCCGCCGCGGGCGGCGGCCCGAAGCCCTGCTGCGGCTGCCGCGGAGCCTGCGGGGGCTGAGACGGTGGTTGCTGCTGCGGCTGCGGCGGTGGACCGAACCCCCCGCCGTTTCCAGGCCGGTTGGGGTCATTCGACGGCGGCGGAAACGTCATGCCCGAAGCATGCCCCATTCCACCGACAACCCGACCATCGGGCCCGGGATACCGGCCCGGCGGAGATCATTCGCTAAGACCCCCCTCCGGGCGTGCAGAATGGTCGCATGACCGGCTCCGACCGCCCCTCCGCCCTCGCCCCGGCCCTCGCCGCCCGCCTCAAGCGCGGCGCCGACGGGCTGCTGCCCGCCATCGCCCAGCAGTACGACACCGGTGAGGTGCTGATGCTCGGCTGGATGGACGACGAGGCGCTGCACCGCACTCTCACCACCGGCCGCTGTACCTACTGGAGCCGCAGCCGCCAGGAGTACTGGGTCAAGGGCGACACCTCCGGCCATGTCCAGCTGGTCAAGTCCGTCGCCCTCGACTGCGACGCCGACACCATCCTCGTCAAGGTCGACCAGGTCGGCGCCGCGTGCCACACCGGCGACCGCACCTGCTTCGACGCCGGCGACCTCCCGCTCGGCCCGTAGACCGGCCGGCAGACCGGCCGCCGGACCGGCCGTCCCCGCACCCGCCCCGGCCGTCCCCGCACCCGCCCCATCACCGCACCCGCCCGCCGGGCTCCCCAGCCCTTGACCCAGGACGTTGTCACGATGGATCTCGAGACCTTCCGCAAGCTGGCGGCCGATCGCCGCGTCATCCCCGTCAGCCGCAAGCTGCTCGCGGACGGCGACACCCCCGTGGGCCTCTACCGCAAGCTGGCCGCCGAGCGCCCCGGCACCTTCCTCCTCGAATCCGCCGAGAACGGCCGCTCCTGGTCCCGCTACTCCTTCGTCGGCGTCCGCAGCTCCGCCACCCTCACCGAACGCGACGGCCGCACCCACTGGCTGGGCACCCCGCCGGTCGGCGTCCCCACCGAGGGCGACCCCCTGCAGGCGCTGCGCGCCACCGTCGAGACCCTGCACACCCCCCGCGACCTCGGGGGTCTGGCCCAGCTGCCGCCGTTCACCGGCGGCATGGTCGGCTACCTCGGCTATGACATCGTCCGCCGCCTGGAGAAGGTCGGCGAGCACGGGCGGGACGATCTGCGCCTGCCCGAGCTGACCATGCTGCTCACCTCGGACCTCGCGGTGCTGGACCACTGGGACGGCACCGTGCTGCTGATCGCCAACGCGATCAACCACAACGACCTCGACACGGGGGTGGACGAGGCGTACGCGGACGCCGTGGCCCGGCTCGACGCGATGGCCGCCGACCTGGTGCGCCCCGTGCCGACCGACCCCACCGCGCTGCCCGAGTCGGAGCTGCCCGAGTACACCGCGCTGTGGGGCGGCGAGGACTTCATGGCGGCCGTGGACGACATCAAGGAGCGCATCCGCGCGGGCGAGGCGTTCCAGGTCGTCCCCTCGCAGCGGTTCGAGACGCCGTGCTCGGCCAGCGCCCTCGATGTCTACCGGGTGCTGCGCGCCACCAACCCGAGCCCCTATATGTACCTCTTCCGGTTCGAGGGCTTCGATGTGGTGGGCTCCAGCCCGGAGGCCCTGGTCAAGGTCGAGGACGGCCGGGCGATGCTGCACCCCATCGCCGGCACCCGCCGCCGGGGGGCCACCCCGCAGGAGGACGCGGCCCTCGCCGAGGAGCTGCTGGCCGATCCCAAGGAGCGGGCCGAGCATCTGATGCTCGTCGACCTCGGGCGCAATGACCTCGGGCGGGTCTGCGAGCCCGGCAGCGTGGAGGTCGTCGACTTCATGTCGGTCGAGCGCTACAGCCATGTCATGCACATCGTCTCGACGGTCACCGGCAGCCTCGCCGAGGGCCGTACGGCCTTCGACGTGCTCACCGCCTGCTTCCCCGCGGGCACCCTCTCCGGCGCCCCCAAGCCGCGGGCGCTGCAGATCATCGAGGAGCTGGAGCCGAGCCGCCGCGGGCTCTACGGCGGCTGTGTCGGCTATCTCGACTTCGCGGGCGACTCCGACACCGCGATCGCCATCCGTACCGCGCTGCTGCGCGAGGGCACGGCCTATGTCCAGGCGGGTGCGGGGATCGTCGCCGACTCCGAGCCGGCCGCCGAGGACGCGGAGTGCCGCAACAAGGCGGCGGCGGTGCTGCGGGCGGTGCATGCGGCGGGCCGGCTGGGGCGGTAGTTCCCGGTAGTTCCCATATCCCCCACCCGAGGACGGTCCCGTACCCGGGTGGGGGATAGTGGTAGGCGTGACTGCAGCAGCCGTACCCCAGCCAAGGGCCGAGAACGAGCCCTCCGCCCCCGCCGCGCGCGGCCGCCGAAGCAGCCTTGCCATCGCCCTGCTCGCCGGTGCGCTCGGCGCCGCCCTCGTCCTGCTGGCCACCAGCCGCAAGTGGGCCGAGGGCACCGCCTCCGTCGCCCAGGGCTCTCTCCCGCAGAGCGCCAACGGCGATGACATCACCGGGCTGCCCGGTGCGCTGGCGATCGTCGGCCTCGCCGCGCTGGTCGCGATCTTCGCCGTGCGCCGCCTCGGCCGTGGCGCCGTCTCGGCGCTGCTCGCCCTCAGTGGCGCGGGCATCGTCGTCAGCTCGGCCCTCGGCGCGACCGACAAGGCGGCGCTGGAGGAGAAGGCGTCCAAGGTGAGCGGTCTGACCCACAGCCCCATCCACGACGTGGCGTACACCCCCTGGCCGTGGGTCGCCGCGGCCGGCGGCGTGCTGCTGCTGCTCGCGGGCGTGCTCGCCCTGGGCTACGGTCGCCACTGGCCGGCCATGTCCGGTCGCTACGAGCGCGCGGGCACCGCGGGCACCGTGGGCCGGGCCCGCACCCGGCGCGGCGGCCCCGCCCCCGACCCGGACCGCCCCGAGGAGCTGTGGAAGGCCCTGGACCGGGGCGAGGACCCGACCCGGGCCCCGGCGCGGCAGGACGCCGAGCGGGGCGCCTAGCAGCTTCTTCGCGCCCCCGTCCGGTCTCGGACCGCGATGTCCACCCCCGCTCAAGGGCATTTCGCGCGTCGGGGACAATGGCCTGGGAGCGTTCGCCCCCGAGCGCCCGGACCAGGCGCAGTACAGCTACGAGGAGAATTCATGGCGGGTCACAACCACGGACACACCCCGGCCGCCTGGACCGGTGTCACCATCGCCTTCATCGGCTTCTGCGTCGCCGGCGCGTTCACCGTGGCGGCCAACCCACTCGGCTTCTGGGTCGGCATGGTGATCATCGTCCTCGGCGGTGTCGTCGGCGCGGCGATGCGCGCGGCCGGGCTGGGCCTGCCCAAGGCGCAGCACTCGCTCCCGCAGCCGCAGCCCCAGCCCACGGCGCAGGCGCAGGCACAGACCCAGCAGTGAGCCCGGGCGCGGCCCGGGGCCGCGCCCGCCTCCACCGCGCTCGGCACTGAGCCGTACGGAGGCCGGCGTATCGGCCCTGAGCTGCGCCTTCGTGGATCCCGGGGGAGACTTGGCGGTGTGACCGAACCACTGCCGACCGCCCCGGCCCCCGTGGCGCGGCGTCTCGTGGCACCTTTCGGGGTGCTCGCGGGCGTTCTCGCCGCCTTCGGCTACGTCGGCGTCGTTGACCCCCGGGAGCCCGGTCACTACCCCGTCTGCCCGTTGCTGCGGTTCACCGGGCTGTACTGCCCCGGCTGCGGCGGGCTGCGCGGCGCCCACGCCCTGGCCCACGGCGATCTGGCGGCCGCGCTGCGCGACAACGCCCTCGCCGTCGGCTGTTACGCGCTCTTCGCCGTCTGCTGGGTGGTGTGGTGTGTGCGCGGACGCTTCCCGGCGGCGCGGCCGTGGCATGCGGGGGCGCTCGGCGCGGTCGCGCTGGTCTTCACCATCATCCGGAATTTCCCGTTCGGGGGACTACTGACGCCGTGACCGCTGTTGTGTATGTGCATGTGGGGGCCGTCCGCGTCAACCGGATGCGAGACCTCGGCCTCCTGGCGGCTACCATCGCAGTGCCAGGTGAGGCGGTATGCCGCCACATCCGGCGGATTCAAAGCCAGCTTCATCCCCGTCACGGAAGGGGGCCCGCTCGATGAGTGTGCTCGACGAGATCATCGACGGAGTCCGTGCCGACCTCACGGAGCGGCAGGCGCGCGTCACCCTCGACGAGCTCAAGGAGCGGGCGGCCAAGGCCCGGCCGGCGAAGGACGGCGTCGCGGCGCTCAAGGGCGACAGCGTCAAGGTGATCTGCGAGGTCAAGCGGTCCAGCCCGTCCAAGGGCGCGCTCGCCGCGATCGCCGACCCCGCGGGGCTCGCGGCCGATTACGAGGCGGGCGGCGCATCCGTCATCAGTGTGCTGACCGAGCAGCGGCGCTTCGGCGGCTCGCTGGCCGACCTGGAAGCCGTAAGGGCCAAGGTCGACATTCCGGTGCTCCGTAAGGACTTCATCGTCACCTCCTACCAGCTGTGGGAGGCGCGGGCGTACGGCGCCGACGTCATCCTGCTGATCGTCTCCGCGCTGGAGCAGGAGGCGCTGGTCTCGCTCATCGAGCGGGCCGTGTCGATCGGGCTGACGCCGCTGGTCGAGGTGCACGACGAGGACGAGGTCGTCCGGGCGGTCGACGCCGGGGCCCGGGTGATCGGCGTCAACGCGCGCGACCTCAAGACCCTCCAGGTGGACCGCTCGACCTTCGCACGCGTCGCACCGGAGATCCCGGACCACATCGTCAAGATCGCGGAGTCGGGGGTGCGCGGTCCGCACGACCTGATCGCCTACGCGAACGACGGCGCGGACGCGGTGCTGGTCGGCGAGTCCCTGGTGACCGGGCGCGACCCCAAGGCCGCGGTGGCCGATCTGGTGGCGGCGGGCGCCCACCCGGCGCTGCGCCACGGCCGGGACTGACGAGACGGGACCGGCGGACCGTGGAGACGTACGCGCGCCTGGCCCGGGGCTGTCGGCCCCGGGGCTGCCGCGCGCCCGCGAGGCGGGTGCGGGGGCGGCGCGTGCGCTACCACATCGGATGTGAGCCGGGGCAGATCAACGGGCGGCGATGGCGTCGGACGGCAACGCGCTGAGCGTGCGCTGCAGGCCGTAGCCGAGGGCCGTATCCGGGGCGTTTCGCCCGGCGGGCCATGGCTTTTCCACCCGTCGCATCCGTTGCGGGGCGCTGCCCCGATCGAGGAGTACCACCCATGTCCTCTGATTTCTTCATCCCCGACCCGGAGGGTCGAGTGCCCAGCGCCGAGGGCTATTTCGGCGCCTTCGGCGGCAAGTTCATCCCCGAGGCGCTCGTCGCCGCCGTCGACGAGGTCGCGGCCGAGTACGAGAAGGCCAAGACGGACCCCGCCTTCGCGGCCGAGCTCGAGGATCTGCTGGTCAACTACACCGGCCGGCCCAGTGCGCTGACCGAGGTGCGGCGGTTCGCCGAGCACGCCGGGGGCGCCCGGGTCTTCCTCAAGCGGGAGGACCTCAACCACACCGGCTCCCACAAGATCAACAATGTGCTGGGGCAGGCCCTGCTCACCAAGCGCATGGGCAAGTCCCGGGTCATCGCCGAGACCGGCGCCGGTCAGCACGGCGTGGCCACGGCCACCGCATGTGCGCTGTTCGGGCTCGAATGCACCATCTACATGGGCGAGGTCGACACCCAGCGGCAGGCGCTCAATGTGGCGCGGATGCGGATGCTGGGCGCCGAGGTCATCTCCGTGACCTCCGGCAGCCGCACCCTGAAGGACGCCATCAACGAGGCGTTCCGGGACTGGGTCGCCAATGTGGACCGCACCCACTACCTCTTCGGTACGGTGGCCGGCCCCCACCCCTTCCCGGCGCTGGTGCGCGACTTCCACCGGGTGATCGGCGTGGAGGCGCGGCGGCAGATCCTGGAGCGGACCGGGCGGCTGCCGGACGCGGTCGCGGCCTGTGTGGGCGGCGGATCCAACGCGATCGGGCTGTTCCACGCCTTCCTGCCGGACGAGAGCGTGCGCCTCGTCGGCTTCGAGCCCGCCGGACACGGTGTGGAGACCGGGGAGCACGCGGCCACGCTGAGCCAGGGCGAGCCCGGGATCCTGCACGGCTCCCGGTCGTTCGTGCTCCAGGACGAGGACGGCCAGATCACCGAGCCGTACTCGATCTCGGCCGGTCTCGACTACCCCGGCGTCGGGCCGGAGCACGCGTATCTGAAGGACATCGGCCGTGCCGAGTACCGGGCGGTCACCGACGACGAGGCGATGCGGGCGCTGCGGCTGCTCTCGGAGACCGAGGGCATCATCCCGGCGATCGAGAGCGCCCACGCGCTGGCGGGCGCCCTGGACCTCGGCCGTGAGCTGGGGAGCGACGGCCTGGTGCTGGTCAACCTCTCCGGGCGCGGCGACAAGGACATGGACACGGCGGCTCGGTACTTCGGGCTCTACGACCAGCAGAGCGACCAGGGAGCGAAGTGATGGCCGGGAATCTGGAGCTGCTGGGATCCGTCCTGGCGGCCGCCAAGGACGGGGGGCGCGCCGCGCTCATCGGCTATCTGCCCGCCGGTTTCCCCTCCGTCGACGGCGGGGTGGACGCGATGACCGCCATGATCGAGGGCGGCTGCGACATCGTCGAGGTCGGGCTGCCGCACAGCGATCCGGTCCTCGACGGGCCCGTGATCCAGACCGCCGACGACATCGCGCTGCGCGGCGGGGTCAAGATCCGCGATGTGATCCGTACGGTGGGGGAGGTGCACGCCCGGACGGGCGCCCCGATCCTGTGCATGACGTACTGGAACCCGGTGGACCGGTACGGCGTCGAGCGGTTCGCCGCCGATCTCGCCGAGGCGGGCGGCGCGGGCTGCATCCTGCCCGATCTGCCGGTCCAGGAGTCGGAGATCTGGCGGAAGGCCGCCGAGCAGCACGGTCTGGCGACCGTGTTCGTGGTCGCGCCCAGCAGCCGTGATGAGCGGCTGGCGAAGATCACGGCGGCGGGCAGCGGTTTCGTCTACGCGGCGTCCCTGATGGGCGTCACCGGAACGAGGGAATCGGTGGGCCAGGAGGCGCGCGAGCTGGTGGAGCGCACCCGCCGCACCACCACGCTCCCGGTCTGCGTGGGGCTCGGCGTCTCCAACGCCACTCAGGCCACCGAGGTAGCGGCGTTCGCCGACGGGGTCATCGTGGGCTCGGCCTTCGTCAAGCGGCTGCTGGACGCCGAGGGTGACACCGAGGCCGGTCTGGCGGGGCTGCGCGAGCTCGCGGGTGAGCTGGCGGAAGGCGTGCGCGCCGCCCGCTAGCGACTCGCCCGTTGGAGGGTCGCTCGTTAGAGGGAAGAACGGGGCGGAGGAGCCCGGCGGTGCTCCTCCGCCTCGTTGGCGAGGGCGTGAGCCAGAGAAACCGTGAGGGAAAGCGCGGCGCCCGAGAGCGCCTGAGGGAACAGCGCGAGCGGGAGCGGTCGCGCGCGAAGCGGAAGCGGACGCTGGGCGTCCTGGGGGCGGTGGTGGCCGTCCTCGCCGGGGCCGTGGGGGTCGGCATGGTCGCCTCCAGGACCGAAGACGACTCGGGCAAGTCGGGCAGCTCCGTGGTGCCACCGCGCGGAGCGGTCGGCAAGGGGCGCCTGGTGATCCCCTCGGGGATGGTGGGCAAGGCGGGGAAGGCCGGGCGGGCGGACAAGGCCGGGAAGCCGGCGCCGGTGACCCTGACGGTGTACGAGGACTTCCGCTGCCCGGGGTGCAAGCAGTTCGAGGACGTCTTCCGCGAGACCGTCCATGAGCTGCAGGACCAGGGCCGGATGAAGGTCGAGTACCACCTGGTGACGATCATCGACGGAAACCTCGGCGGCACCGGTTCGGTCCGCGCGGCGAACGCGGCGGCCTGCGCCCAGGATCAGGGCGCCGGGAAGTTCCGGGCTTACCACGATGTGCTCTACCGCCACCAGCCCGCGGAGACCCGGGACAGCTACGCGAAGAACGCCCGGCTGATCAAGCTCGCGGACCAGGTCCCCGGGCTGGTCACCCCCGCCTTCCGGAAGTGTGTCGAGGAGGGGCGGCACGACGCCTGGGTGCGCAAGTCCAGCGATGTCTTCGCCCATTCCGGCTATGCGTCCACGCCGACGGTGCTGCTGGGCGGGGAGTCCGTGTACGGCGACCCCGACAAGCCGCTGAGCCCCAACAAGCTCAAGCGCATGGTCCTCGCGGCGGCCCGGGACTGATCCTTGTTACGCAGCCGTTGCCGGGTGGGTTGCCGCATCTCCCGCCCGGCACGGTAGCGTCGGTCCTGTCATGGACCTCCTCGCTTACATCCCCAGCCCGTCGTCCGGCGTGATCTATCTCGGTCCGGTCCCGCTGCGCGGCTATGCCTTCTGCATCATCATCGGCGTCTTCGTCGCGGTCTGGCTCGGCGGGCGGCGCTGGGTCGCCCGGGGCGGCCGCGTCGGCACCGTTGCCGACATCGCCGTCTGGGCGGTGCCCTTCGGCTTGGTCGGAGGCCGCCTCTACCACGTCATCACCGATTACGAGCTGTACTTCACCGACGGCCGTGACTGGGTGGACGCCTTCAAGATCTGGCAGGGCGGCCTCGGGATCTGGGGGGCCATCGCGCTGGGCGCGCTGGGCGCCTGGATCGGCTGCCGCCGCCGGGGCATCCCGCTCCCGGCCTACGCGGATGCCATCGCGCCCGGCATCGCCTTCGCCCAGGCGATCGGCCGCTGGGGCAACTGGTTCAACCAGGAGCTGTACGGCAAGGAGACCACCCTGCCGTGGGCGCTGAAGATCGACGGCGATGCCGACGCGGGCCGGGTGGCCGGCACCTACCACCCGACCTTCCTGTACGAGTCGCTGTGGTGCGTCGGCGTGGCTCTCCTGGTGATCTGGGCGGACCGCCGCTTCAAGCTGGGGCATGGCCGTGCGTTTGCCCTCTACGTCGCGTCGTACACCGTGGGCCGCTTCTGGATCGAGTACCTCCGGGTGGACGACGCCCACCATGTGCTCGGGCTGCGGCTCAACAACTGGACGTCCGTCGTGGTCTTCCTGGCCGCGGTGGCCTATCTGGTGATCTCCGCGAAGAAGTCCCCCGGCCGCGAGGAGGTCGTCGAGCCCGCCGCGGTCGAGGACGGCGCGGACGCGAGCGGCGGACCGGCCCCGGCTGCCGCCACCGAGGTGGGCGAGGGCGCTCCGGCCGGGAGCGGTGGCGCGGACGAGACCGGTGCGGTGGCCGCCGAGGCGGAGTCCTCCAAGAAACCCTGACGCGCGTCGCGTCGCGTCCAACAGGCCGCCGGACCCCTCGGGGTTCGGCGGCCTCTTTACGTTTCCGCAGGTCAGCGAGGTAAGTTCGGCCTTCCTTGCTGGCGGAGCGGGGTAATTCGTGCGTACCTTCGAACCGTTGGGGTGAGGCCGCATCGCCACACCCTTCTCGAAGGGAGTACATCTTCATATGTCCGTCATCGATACCGCCGAGCCCCCGCACATCGCCCACCGCGACAACCACACCCACCGTGATGTGACCGGCGGCTGGCTGCGCCCCGCCGTCTTCGGAGCCATGGACGGACTGGTCTCCAACCTCGCGCTGATGACTGGTGTGGCCGGTGGCGCGGTGGACCGGCAGACCATCGTGATCACCGGTCTGGCGGGCCTCGCGGCCGGTGCCTTCTCCATGGCCGCCGGTGAGTACACTTCCGTCGCCTCCCAGCGCGAGCTGGTCCAGGCCGAGCTGGAGGTGGAGCGGCGCGAGCTGCGCAAGCACCCGGAGGACGAGCTGGAGGAGCTGGCGGCGCTCTATGTGTCGCGCGGTGTGGAGCCGGCGCTGGCCCGTGAGGTGGCCGAGCAGCTCTCCCGCGACCCCGAGCAGGCGCTGGGGATACATGCCCGCGAGGAGCTGGGCGTGGACCCGGACGATCTGCCCTCACCGCTGGTCGCGGCGGTGTCCTCGTTCGGCTCCTTCGCGCTGGGCGCGCTGCTGCCGGTGCTGCCGTATCTGCTGGGCGCCACGGCGCTGTGGCCGGCCGTGGTGCTGGCGCTGATCGGGCTGTTCGGCTGTGGTGCGGCGGTGGCGCGGGTGACCGCCCGTTCCTGGTGGTACAGCGGGCTGCGGCAGCTGGCGCTGGGCGGCGCGGCGGCGGGTGTGACCTATGCCCTGGGCGCTTTGTTCGGAACGGCCGTAGGATGACAGGCATACGGCGAGCCGCATAACTACGCCGTTACTCCTCGGTTTCGATCCTTTTGCAGACGGGCATAAGCCGAAAGCGCTTGGGCAGAGTCGCCCGGTCCGCGCTATGGCGACGTTGGTCGCCTCATCCACTACTGCCCGTATTGCCTGATATCACCCCACCTCTGGGGTGTCCGCATGATGAAACGGAATTTCCGCTTCCCGAGATTCGCCCCATCATGTAACCTGCACGAAATTCTCGCGGAGGGCCAACGTCGTCCCTCGGCACACGCACAATGCCATGACGACGACGGGAGAGCCGATGCGTTCCGCATCCCACCCCGCCCGCCAGGGGATGTACGACCCGCGCAATGAGCACGACGCCTGTGGCGTCGGCTTCGTGGCGACCCTCACCGGCGAGGCCAGCCATGAGCTCGTGGAACAGGCTCTCACCGTGCTGAGGAACCTCGAGCACCGCGGCGCCACCGGTTCCGAGCCCGACTCGGGCGATGGCGCGGGCATCCTGGTCCAGGTTCCGGACGCCTTCCTGCGGGCCAGTGTGACCGGCTTCGAGCTGCCCGAGGCCGGTGCCTACGCGGTGGGTATCGCGTTCCTCCCGGAGGGCGAGACCGAGAGCGCCGCCGCCGCCGAGCACATCGAGCGGCTCGCCGCCGAGGAGGGCCTGACCGTCCTCGGCTGGCGCGAGGTGCCCGTCGCCCCCGAGCTGCTGGGCAACGGGGCCCGTGCCACCATGCCCGCCTTCCGCCAGCTCTTCGTCGCCGACGGCACCAGCACCGGCGTGGCCCTGGACCGCACGGCGTTCGTGCTGCGCAAGCGCGCCGAGCGCGAGGCGGGGGTCTACTTCCCCTCGCTGTCCGCCCGCACCCTGGTCTACAAGGGCATGCTGACCACCGGCCAGCTGGAGCCGTTCTTCCCGGACCTCTCCGACCGCCGCTTCGCCACCGCCGTCGCGCTGGTCCACTCCCGGTTCTCCACCAACACCTTCCCGAGCTGGCCGCTGGCCCACCCGTACCGCTTCGTCGCCCACAACGGTGAGATCAACACCGTCCAGGGCAACCGCAACTGGATGCGCGCCCGGGAGTCCCAGCTGGTCAGCGACCTGTTCGGGGAGAAGGGGCTGGAGCGGATCTTCCCCCTCTGCACCCCCGACGCCTCCGACTCGGCGACCTTCGACGAGGTCCTGGAGCTGCTCCACCTCGGCGGCCGCTCGCTGCCGCACTCGGTGCTGATGATGGTCCCCGAGGCGTGGGAGAACCACCCCTCCATGGACCCGGCCCGGCGCGCCTTCTACCAGTACCACTCCACGATGATGGAGCCCTGGGACGGCCCGGCCTGTGTCACCTTCACCGACGGCGTCCAGGTCGGCGCCGTGCTGGACCGTAACGGTCTGCGCCCCGGGCGCTACTGGGTCACCGACGAGGGCCTGGTCGTGCTCTCCTCCGAGGTCGGCGTCCTGGACATCGACCCGGCCAAGGTGGTCCGCAAGGGCCGGCTGCAGCCGGGCCGGATGTTCCTGGTCGACACCGCCGAGCACCGCATCATCGAGGACGACGAGATCAAGGCCGAGCTGGCCGCCGAGCAGCCGTACGGCGAGTGGCTCGAGGCCGGTCTGATCGACCTGGCCGACCTTCCCGAGCGCGAGCACATCGTGCACACCCACGCCTCGGTCACCCGCCGCCAGCAGACCTTCGGCTACACCGAGGAGGAGCTGCGCGTCCTGCTCGCGCCGATGGCCAAGGCCGGCGCCGAGCCGATCGGCTCGATGGGCACCGACTCGCCGATCGCCGCCCTCTCCGAGCGGCCGCGGCTGCTGTTCGACTACTTCACCCAGCTCTTCGCGCAGGTCACCAACCCGCCGCTGGACGCGATCCGCGAGGAGCTGGTCACCTCGCTGATCTCCTCGCTGGGCCCGCAGGGCAATCTGCTGGAGCCGACCGCGGCCTCCTGCCGCAACGTCACCCTGCCCTTCCCGGTGATCGACAACGATGAGCTGGCCAAGCTCATCCACATCAACGCCGACGGGGACATGCCGGGCCTCAAGGCGGCGAACCTCTCCGGCCTGTACCGGGTCGGTGGCGGCGGTCAGGCGCTCGCCGCCCGGCTGGACGAGATCTGCGCCGAGGCCGACCGCGCCATCGAGGACGGCGCCCGGCTGATCGTGCTCTCCGACCGCCACTCGGACGCCGAGCACGCCCCGATCCCCTCGCTGCTGCTCACCTCCGCGGTCCACCACCACCTCATCGGCACCAAGCAGCGCTCCCAGGTGGGGCTGCTGGTCGAGGCGGGCGACGTCCGCGAGGTGCACCATGTCGCGCTGCTGATCGGCTACGGCGCCGCGGCCGTCAACCCGTACCTGGCGATGGAGTCGGTCGAGGACCTGGTCCGGGCCGGCACCTTCCTGCCCGGCGTCGACGCCGTGACCGCGATCAAGAACCTCATCAAGGCGCTCGGCAAGGGCGTCCTGAAGGTCATGTCCAAGATGGGCATCTCCACCGTGGCCTCCTACCGGGGCGCGCAGGTCTTCGAGGCCGTCGGCCTGGACGAGTCCTTCGTGGACACCTACTTCCACGGCACCACCACCAAGATCGGCGGCGTGGGCCTGGACGTCGTCGCCAAGGAGGTCGCAGCCCGCCACGCCAAGGCGTACCCCGCCTCCGGCGTCCCCTCCGCCCACCGCACGCTGGAGATCGGCGGCGAATACCAGTGGCGCCGTGAGGGCGAGCCGCACCTCTTCGACCCCGAGACGGTCTTCCGGCTGCAGCACTCGACCCGGTCGCGCCGCTACGACATCTTCAAGAAGTACACCGAGCGGGTGAACGAGCAGTCCGAGCGGCTGATGACGCTGCGCGGTCTGTTCTCCTTCAAGGGCGAGCGCCCCTCGATCCCGATCGACGAGGTCGAGTCGGTCAGCGAGATCGTCAAGCGGTTCTCCACCGGCGCCATGTCGTACGGCTCCATCTCCCAGGAGGCGCACGAGACCCTCGCCATCGCCATGAACCAGCTGGGCGGCAAGTCCAACACCGGTGAGGGCGGCGAGGACTCCGACCGGCTGCACGACCCCGCCCGGCGCTCGTCGATCAAGCAGGTGGCCTCCGGCCGTTTCGGCGTGACCAGCGAATACCTGGTCAACTCCGATGACATCCAGATCAAGATGGCGCAGGGTGCCAAGCCCGGCGAGGGCGGTCAGCTGCCCGGCCACAAGGTCTACCCCTGGGTCGCCAAGACCCGGCACTCCACCCCGGGCGTCGGCCTGATCTCCCCGCCGCCGCACCACGACATCTACTCGATCGAGGATCTCGCCCAGCTGATCCACGACCTGAAGAACGCCAACCCGCAGGCCCGGATCCACGTCAAGCTGGTCTCCGAGGTCGGCGTCGGCACGGTGGCCGCGGGCGTCTCCAAGGCCCACGCCGATGTGGTGCTGATCTCCGGCCACGACGGCGGCACCGGCGCCTCGCCGCTCACCTCGCTCAAGCACGCGGGCGGCCCCTGGGAGCTCGGCCTCGCCGAGACCCAGCAGACGCTGCTGCTCAACGGGTTGCGCGACCGCATCGTGGTGCAGACCGACGGCCAGCTCAAGACCGGCCGTGACGTGGTCATCGCCGCGCTGCTCGGTGCCGAGGAGTTCGGCTTCGCCACCGCGCCGCTGGTGGTCTCCGGCTGCGTCATGATGCGCGTCTGCCACCTGGACACCTGCCCGGTCGGCATCGCCACCCAGAACCCGGTGCTGCGCGAGCGCTACAGCGGCAAGGCCGAGTTCGTGGTGAACTTCTTCGAGTTCATCGCCGAGGAGGTCCGCGAGCTCCTCGCCGAGCTGGGCTTCCGCACCCTGGAAGAGGCCATCGGCCACGCCGAGCTGCTGGACACCGCCCGCGCCGTCCAGCACTGGAAGGCCCGCGGCCTGGACCTCGCCCCGCTGCTGTACGTGCCCGAGCTGCCCGAGGGCGCCGTCCGCCACCAAGTGATCGCGCAGGACCACGGACTGGCCAAGGCGCTCGACAACCAGCTGATCAAGCTGGCCGCCGACGCGCTGAACGCCGAGAGCGCCGAGGCCGCCCAGCCGGTCCGCGCCCAGGTCGCGATCCGCAACATCAACCGGACCGTCGGCACCATGCTCGGCCATGAGGTGACCCGGACGTTCGGTGGCGCGGGCCTGCCCGACGACACCATCGACATCACCTTCACCGGTTCGGCCGGCCAGTCCTTCGGCGCGTTCGTGCCCAGGGGCGTCACCCTGCGGCTCGAAGGCGATGCCAACGACTACGTGGGCAAGGGCCTCTCCGGCGGCCGGATCGTCGTCCGCCCGGACCGGGGCGCGGACCACCTCGCCGAGTACTCCACCATCGCGGGCAACACCCTCGCGTACGGCGCGACCGGCGGTGAGATGTTCCTGCGCGGCCGGGTCGGCGAGCGGTTCTGCGTCCGTAATTCCGGCGCCACCGTCGTCTCCGAGGGCGTGGGCGACCACGGCTGTGAGTACATGACCGGCGGCCACGCGCTCGTCCTCGGGCCCACCGGCCGTAACTTCGCGGCCGGTATGTCCGGCGGTATCGCGTATGTCATCGACCTCGACCCGGACAACGTCAACGTCGATCTGCGGGGCGCCCTCGGCGCGCTGGACGACACCGACAAGCAGTGGCTGCACGACGCGGTGCGCCGCCACCACGAGGAGACCGGCTCCACCGTCGCGAGTGCGCTGCTCGACGACTGGGAGACCGCCCTCACCCGCTTCAGCAAGATCATCCCCGCTACGTACCAGGCCGTGCTCGCCGCCAAGGACGCCGCCGAGCGTGCCGGACTCTCCGAGTCCGAGACCACCGAGAAGATGATGGAGGCGGCGATCAATGGCTGACCCCAAGGGCTTCCTGACCACTGGCCGCGAGGTCGCCCAGACCCGCCCGGTGGACGAGCGCGTCAAGGACTGGAACGAGGTCTACGTCCCCGGTTCGCTGCTGCCGATCATCAGCAAGCAGGCCGGACGGTGCATGGACTGCGGCATCCCGTTCTGTCACAACGGCTGTCCGCTGGGAAACCTCATCCCCGAGTGGAACGACTACGCCTACCGGCAGGACTGGCGCGAGGCCAGCGAGCGGCTGCACGCGACCAACAACTTCCCGGAGTTCACCGGGCGGCTGTGCCCGGCCCCGTGCGAGTCGGCCTGTGTGCTCGGCATCAACCAGCCCGCGGTGACCATCAAGAACGTCGAGGTCACCATCATCGACAAGGCGTGGGACGCGGGCGATGTCACCCCGCAGCCGCCCGAGCGGCTCAGCGGCAAGACCGTCGCCGTCATCGGCTCGGGCCCCGCGGGCCTGGCCGCCGCCCAGCAGCTCACCCGGGCCGGCCACACGGTCGCCGTCTATGAGCGGGCCGACCGCATCGGCGGGCTGCTGCGCTACGGCATCCCCGAGTTCAAGATGGAGAAGCGGCACATCAACCGCCGTATCGAGCAGATGCGCGCGGAGGGCACCAAGTTCCGCACCGAGACCGAGATCGGCCGCGACATCGACGCCGCCAAGCTGCGCAAGCGGTACGACGCCGTGGTCATCGCGGCCGGCGCCACCACCTCGCGCGACCTGCCGGCCCCCGGCCGGGAGCTGAACGGCATCCACTTCGCGATGGAGTACCTGCCGCTCGCCAACAAGGTGCAGGAGGGCGACCTCACCACCGCCCCCATCACGGCCGAGGGCAAGCATGTCGTGGTCATCGGCGGCGGCGACACCGGCGCGGACTGCGTCGGCACCGCCCACCGCCAGGGCGCCGCCTCCGTCACCCAGCTGGAGATCATGCCCAAGCCCGGCGACGACCGGAACGCCAACCAGCCCTGGCCGACCTTCCCGATGCTCTACAAGGTCACCTCGGCGCACGAGGAGGGCGGTGAGCGGATCTACTCGGTCTCCACCACCCACTTCGAGGGCGACGAGGACGGCAACGTCCAGTGGCTGCACCTGATCGAGGTGGAGTTCAAGGACGGCAAGCTGGAGCAGAAGCCGGGCACCGAGCGGAAGATCCCGGCCCAGTTGGTCACCCTCGCCATGGGCTTCACCGGTACCGACCAGAAGAACGGCCTGGTCGAGCAGTTCGGCCTGGAACTGGACGAGCGCGGCAACATCGCCCGCGACGCCGACTTCGCCACCAATGTGCCGGGCGTCTTCGTGGCCGGTGACGCGGGCCGCGGCCAGTCGCTGATCGTCTGGGCCATCGCCGAGGGCCGCTCCGCGGCGCGCGGGGTGGACCGCTACCTGGCCGGGGCCAGCGAACTGCCCGCCCCGATCCGCCCCACCGACCGGGCCCTCATGGTCTGACCCGGGCTCCGGTCTTCCCGGATCTCCGCCCGTACAACGGCGTACGGACCGGCCGCGCGGCGCCTTCCCCCTACCCGACCAGGGGGCAGGCGCCGCGTGGCGTTTCGGCTGACGTTCCCCCGGGTCACTGACCAGGTCGGTTGACACTCCCTCGGGCGCACTCAACCATCATTCCACTAACTGATTAGTGAAGTGGTGGTGATGGACGGATGGTCGAGTACCGCATCGACCGGCGCAGCGGCATCGCCACCTATCTGCAGATCGTCCAGCAGACCAAACAGGCGCTCCGCCTCGGGCTGCTGGAGCCCGGGGACCGGCTGCCCCCGACCCGCCGGGCGTACCGAGCGGGCCGCCGCCGGGCTCGCCCCGGCCGGGGTGGCGCTGGCGCTCGGGCTGTGGGGGATCCGCCGGGAGAACAGCATGTGGCGGGACGAGTCGACGACGTACCAGATCGCGCACCGTAGCGTCGGCGAGATCGGCCATCTCCTCGGCAACGCGGACGTGGCGCACGGCCTCTACTACCTGCTGATGCATGCCGTCTTCGCCCTCTGGGACGGCGGACTGCTCGCCCTGCGGCTCCCCTCGGTGCTGGCCATGGCCGCCACCGCGGCCGGGGTCGGCCTGCTCGGCCACCGGATCGCGGGGCCCCGCGCCGGACTCGCCGCCGGGCTGGTCTTCCCGCTGTTCCCGGCGGTGCAGCGGTACGCACCGGAGGGGCGGTCGTACGCCCTGGTCTGTGCCGCCGTCGTCGTCGCCACCCATCTGCTGCTCAGCGGGTTGGTCCGGCCCCGCAAGCGCACCTGGGCCGGATACGCCGCCGTCGCCTCGCTGGCCTGTCTGCTGCACGAGTTCGCGATCCTGGCCGTCGCCGCGCACGGCGTCGCGCTGTACCGGGCCCGGGTGGGGGCGCGGCCCGGCTGGGCATGGGCGCAGGCGGCCTCCGTGGTGGCCGTGGTGCTGGCACCGCTGGTGATCGTCAGTCAGCAGCAGGCGGCGCTGGTCGGCTGGATCGCCGCACCGGGCCCGCCCGAACTGCTCGGCTTCGGCGCGCTCGCCCTGACCGGCCTCGTCTGCGCCCGGGGGCCGCTGCCCGCCCGGGGCCCCGTCCCGCTGCGCGACCTCGCTCTGGCGCTGCTGATCCTGCCCCCGGCCGCGCTGATGGCGGTGTCGTATCTCCATCCGCTCTACGTCGACCGCTATGTGCTCTATGCCTACGTCGGTCTCGCGCTGCTGATCGGCGCCCGGCTGGACGCGCTGTCGCGCACCGTCGCCGTCCCACGGGCGCTGGCCGGGGGACGGGCGGTGGCCGCCGTGGCGGCCCTGCTGCCGTACTCGCTCCAGCTGCGGACCCCGCAGAGCCGGCTCGACGACACCCTGGCGGCCGCGCGCGCCGTACGGGAACTGGGGCGGCCCGGCGACGGGGTGCTCTTCCTGCCCGCGCGGCGCCGGGAGCCGATCATGTCCAGCCCGGAGGACTTCCGGGGCCTGCGGGAGCTGGCGCTGGCCCGGCACGCGATCCCCTCGGGCACCCTGCACGGCATCGAGCTGCCCGCACCGCGGATCCGGGCCCGGATGCTGACGGCCGGGCGGATCGTCACCGTGAACGACCCGCCCGGCCAGCCGCTGGACGACACCCCTCAGGAACGGGTGAAGCGGGAGGTGCTCGCGGAGCACTTCCACCGATGCGCGGTCAGGGACGTCACCGGGATGCGGATCGTGCTCTACGGGCGCGCGGGGCGGTGCTGAGCGCTCGGGGCTCGTAGGGCGGGGTGAGTGCTCACGCCTCGTGGGGCGTGCTCATGCCTCGTGGGGCGTGCTCACGCCTCGTTCTCGACCAGCCGGGCCGGGAAGCCGCCCGTGGCGATCGGGCCCCAGCGCTCGGGGGTGACCCGGATCAGCGACTTGCCCTGCTTGCGCATGGCCTCGCGGTACTCGTCCCAGTCCGGGTGCTCGCCCGCGATATTGCGGTAGTACTCGACCAGCGGCTCGACGGACTCCGGGGTGTCGACCACCTCGGCGGTGCCGTCGATCTGCACCCAGGGGCCGTTCCATTCGTCGGACAGCACGACGAGGCTCACGGCCGCTTCGCGCTTGACGTTGCGCACCTTGGCGCGCTCGGGGTAGGTGGACATGACGATACGGCCGGAGTCGTCGACTCCGCAGGTCAGCGGGGACGCCTGGGGCGAGCCGTCCGCCCGGCGGGTCATCAGCAGCGCACGGTGGCGCGGGCGTACGAACTCCAGCAGTTCGTCGAGGCCGACACGGGTGTTGGTGGCGATGGAGGGGCTCATGCAGGCGAGCGTACGACGTCGAGCGCACTCCAAGCCCGCACGGCCACGGACCGGACCGGCGCCGCGTCGGATGTGGCGTGAGGTGCCGTGCCGCGTGCCGTGCCGCGTGCCGTGCCGCGTGCCGCGCCGCGTCACGTGTCCCGTCAGGTGTCCCGTCAGGTGTCGCACTCCAGCACCGTGCGGCACAGCCCGCAGCGGGCCCGCACCCGGCCGCGCACCGGGACCCGGATGCGCTGACGGCAGGTCGGGCAGGGGAAGGAGACGCTGAGCGGAGGGCCGCTGTCGAAGGCGTAGTCGCCTCCGGTGGGGGAGGGATCGCCGGACTGGGCCGACCGGCGGTCCTTGGCGTAGCGGCGGCGGCCGGTCCAGCCGGCGGCGGCGAGCGGCGGCCGGGCCTGGTCGTGGCGCGCCAGCTCCAGCCCCTTCGCGTATGCCTCGTACGCCTGTGGAGAGGTGAACCAGGGGGAGGGGTCCTCATCGAGGAGCAGCGCCCGCTTGGCCAGTACGTAGCCGAACTCCTCCGGCGTCAGATAGCCCAGCTTCTGGCTGGAAAGCGAGTCCTGGCGGTAGGCGTCGAGCAGCAACCAGCCCGTGCCGAGATAGGCGGCGGTGGTGTCGGTGAGGATTTCGTTGTCGCGTGTGCCGGGGAACGACAAGTCGAGGCGGTGCAGATACACATACGTGACCTCATGGGCGAGGGCCGCGCCGATGTCCCGACGGTGGTTCTTGAAGCGGGAGTTGAGCTCGATGAAGTACTCCGGGCCCGCGGCGAGCTCCACGTTTCCCGCATGCCGCATCTCCCGGAAGCTCACGATCATCCGGGCGTCGGGCAGCCGCAGATGCCGCACCATCACCCCGGCCACCCGCTGAACGCCCAGGTAGAGGTCGTCCTGGTCGGAGAAGGCCACATCGCCGGGGAGCACGCTGAGCCCGAAGGTGTCCACCGTGTCGCGGGACAGCCTGTGGTAGAGCGCGGTGATCGAGGCCCGGACGGTGTCCAGGTGGGGATAGCCGTGCTCGATGTCGCTGCCCGGTGCCGCCACGCCGTCACCCCGTGCCCGTCGCCAGCCGTGCGCCCTGTCTCATCTCAACCTTACGGTCGTTCGGCGGGGCAGCGGGTAGGCCGCGCTGGCTGAAAACCGACCCTTGTCACCCCGTTTACCGGCTCCACATAATCACAGGGCGTTTACCGGCTCATCCACGGGCTTTCGGAGAGGTTTCCGGATTTTTGTTTGGCATGAGCCTGACATGCGCGCCGAACCCCCCACGAAAGGACAGTCCGTTGCGGAAGACCCTGAAGCACCTCAAGAGAGCCTCGGCCGCCGGCGCAGTCGCCCTCGCCGCCTTCAGCCTCACCCCCGGCAGTGCCACCGCGGCGCCCACCGGCCCCGAGCCGAGCCCCTCCGTCGTCGGCGGCACCCGCGCCGCCCAGGGCGAATTCCCCTTCATGGTCCGGCTGTCCATGGGCTGTGGCGGCGCCCTCTACACCCAGGACATCGTGCTCACCGCCGCCCACTGTGTGGACGGCAGCGGCGCCAACACCTCCATCACCGCGACCGCGGGCGTCGTCGACCTCCAGAGCTCGAGCGCCGTCAAGGTCAAGTCCACCGAGGTGCTCCAGGCCCCCGGCTACAACGGCACCGGCAAGGACTGGGCGCTCATCAAGCTCGCCAAGCCGATCAACCAGCCCACCCTGAAGATCGCCGACACCACGGCGTACAACAAGGGCGACTTCACGGTCGCCGGCTGGGGCGCGGCCGTCGAGGGCGGCGGCCAGCAGCGCTACCTGCTCAAGGCCACCGTGCCGTTCGTCGACGACGCCACCTGCAACTCCGCGTACGACGAGCTCGTGCCCGGCGAGGAGATCTGCGCCGGCCGGATGGCCCAGGGCGGCGTGGACACCTGCCAGGGCGACTCCGGCGGCCCGATGTTCCGCAAGGACGACAGCGGCCAGTGGATCCAGGTCGGCATCGTCAGCTGGGGCGAGGGCTGCGCGCGGCCCGGCAAGCCCGGCGTCTACACCGAGGTGAGCACCTTCGCCAAGGACATCAAGGCGGCCGCGAGCGAGCTCGGCGGCTGACGCCTCCTCAGCCTCGCCTCCGCCAAGAGCTGACCGGGGTCCGGCCATCGGGCCGGGCCCCGGACGGCTCTGTCGGTTCTCCGAGCCGCGGCTGTGCCCTCAGCTCTGTCCGCTCTGCCCGTAGCAGATGCAGAACGGGTGCCCGGCCGGATCGTTGAAGACCCGGAACCCGGACCGCTCCCCGCCGCTGTCGTGCAGGAACGTCGCCCCGAGCTCGATCAGCTCCTGCTGCGCCCGCTCCGCGTCCTCGATCGTGTCCACGTCGAAGTCCAGATGGATCTGCTGCGGATACGCCGGGTCCGGCCAGCGCGGCGGCTGATGATCCGGCGCGAGCTGGAAGGCCAGCCGCCGGCCGTCCTCGGCCGTCAGGTTCGCCCACTCGGGATCGCTGTCGTCCACCCGCCAGCCCAGGATCCGGCCGTAGAAGGCGGCCAGCGCGGCGGGGTCGGGACAGTCGATGACGGTGCACTGAAGCGTCGCGATCATGCTGCGGACCCTAGCCCGGAACGGCCCTGCCCGGAATTGCTCGGACCGGAGCGGCTTTGCCCGGTACCAGCCGCGGGAAAGTCGGCCCGGAAGTGGAACCTCCCCCCGCCCAGGCGGCTCCTCCACGGTGGAGACACCGCCTCGGGAGCGGCCCTCCACCATGACCGCCCCGCCCCCTTCCGGCCCCTCGAGGGCCGGTTCCGAAACCCCCCACAGGGGTCGGGGCGGTCCGGGGCCCAGGGCCGCGACCGGCCCGGGCACAGGGCGCCGCGGGGGCTTGGGCCACCTCCCGGCGGCGGCAGGCGCAGGCCGAAGCGGCTCGGAGCGCAGGCCGTAGCGCTTCGGAGCGCAGGCCGTAGCGCCTCGGAGCGCAAACCGAAGCGCCTCGGAGCGCAGGCCGTGGACGCCCCGGAGAGGAACCGAGCCCCGAGAAAAAGTAGTCTCGGGAGGCATGACGCACAGCATGAGCGACCACACCGCCGGGCGGCCGGCGACGCCGGGAGACCCCGAGGGGATCGACCCGTCCGTCCTCGACGAGCTGACCAGGTTGCGTGACAGCATCGACAACATCGACGCGGCCGTGGTCCATATGCTCGCCGAGCGCTTCAAATGCACCCAGCAGGTCGGCCACCTCAAGGCCGCCCACCGGCTCCCTCCGGCCGACCCGGCCCGTGAGGCGCGCCAGATCATCCGGCTGCGGCAGCTCGCCGAGAGCGCCAAGCTCGACCCCGGCTTCGCCGAGAAGCTGCTCAACTTCATCATCGCCGAGGTCATCCGGCACCACGAGACCATCGCCCGCTCCTGACACCGGCCCCGAGGGCGCACTCCGGTGGTGCGCCCGTACGGCCGTCCGCCCCGGGCAACCACTTCCCACCTGTGTGCGGCCCGCCGCACGTAGGGCAGCATGTCCCCATGTCCGTACTGACGCGCGAGGAAGCGCAGATCCGAGCCCGCCTGATCGAGGTCCACCGCTACACCATCGACCTCGACCTCACCCGCGGGGAGGAGCTATTCGGCTCCACCACGACCATCCGCTTCAGCGCGCGCCAGGCGGGCGCGGACACCTTCGCCGAGCTCGCGCCGGCCGCGGTTCACCGTGCCGTACTCGACGGCCGCGAGCTCGACCTCACCGGCGACACCGCCGAGGCGCTCGCGGACGGCCGGCTTCCGCTCACCGGCCTCACCGAGGGCGAGCACGAGCTGCGCGTCGAGACGGACATGCGCTACTCCCACACCGGCGAGGGCATGCACCGCTTCACCGACCCCGCCGACGGCGAGACGTACCTCTACACCATGTGCTGCATGGCGGACGCGAACGACGTCTTCGCCGCGTTCGACCAGCCCGACCTCAAGGCGGTCTTCGACGTCCGCGTCACCGCCCCGCCCCAGTGGACCGTGCTCGGCAACGGCATCGCCACCCGCGTCGGCGCCCCCGAGGAGGGCCGTTGGCAGCTCGCGCCCACCCCGCCCATCAGCACCTATCTGATGGCCCTGGCCGCCGGCCCGTACCACTCGGTGCGCACCGAGCACGCCGGGCTGCCCTTCGGGCTGCACGTCCGCCGCTCGCTGGCGCCCCACCTCGAGGCCGACGCCGACGAGCTCTTCGACATCACCCGGCGCTGCTTCGACCGCTACCACGAGATCTTCGAGGAGCCGTACCCCTTCGACTCCTACGACCAGGCGTTCGTCCCCGAATTCAACTCCGGCGCCATGGAGAACCCGGGCCTGGTCACCTTCCGTGACGAATTCGTCTTCCGCTCCGCCGTCACCGACGCCGAGCGCCAGACCCGCGCCATGGTCATCGCCCATGAGATGGCCCATATGTGGTTCGGCGACCTCGTCACCATGAAGTGGTGGGACGACATCTGGCTGAACGAGTCCTTCGCGGAGTACATGGGCTACCAGATCCTCACCGAGACCACCCGCTACACCGACACCTGGGCCGACTTCGGCGTCCGCCGCAAGAACTGGGGCTACGACGCCGACCAGCGCCCCTCCACCCACCCGGTCGCCCCCGCGCCCGAGCTGGTCCCCGACACCGCCGCCGCCCGCCTCAACTTCGACGGCATCTCCTACGCCAAGGGCGCCTCCGCGCTGCGCCAGCTCGTCACCTGGCTGGGTGAGAAGACGTTCCTCGACGGCATCAACGACCACTTCACCCGGCACCGCTTCGGCAACGCCACCCTCGCCGACTTCATCGACTCCCTCGCCCGCTCCTCCGGCCGCGACGTCCACGCCTGGGCCGACCGCTGGCTGCGCACCACCGGTGTCGACACCCTCGCCCCCGTCGTCACCGCGGACCGCGGCCGGTGGAGCGCCGAGATCCACCACCAGGGCGGCGGCCCGGACGGCGACGCCCCCACCAGGCGCCCGCACCGCATCGCCATCGGCCTCTACGATCACGCGCCCGCCGCCCCGCACCAGCTGGTCCTGCGCGGACGCGTCGAGGCCGAGCTCGACGGCGCCGAGCCCGCCCTCAGCCTCTCCTTCACCGGGCCCCGCCCCGATCTGCTGCTCCTCAACGACGGCGACCTCACCTACACCAAGATCCGGCTCGACCCCGGCTCCTGGAAGGCCGTCCACCGCGCCCTGTCCGGCCTCCCCGACGCCGTCAGCCGCGCCGTGGTCTGGAACGCCGCCCGCGACATGGTGCGCGACGGCGACCTCCCGCCCGCCGACTTCCTCGAGGCCGCCCGCGCCCATCTGCCGCACGAGACCGACATAGCGATCGTCCAGGGCGTCCTCGCCTTCGCCCGCACCCAGATCGCCGACCGCTACCTCCCCGCCGACGGGCGCCCCGCCGCCCTGGCGGCCATCCGCGCCACCTGCCGCGATCTGCTGCGCCGCACCGAGGACGGCACCGGCGCCGGGCTGCGGCTCGCCGCCGTGCGCACGTTCATCGGCAGCGCCACCGACCCGGCCGAGCTCACCGACTGGCTCGACGGCGACAGCGTCCCCGGCGGCCCCGCCCTCGACCCCGAGCTGCGCTGGCAGACCCTCGGCCGGCTCGCCGTCCTCGGCGCCGTCGGTCCCGCCCACATCGACGCCGAACTCGCCCGCGACTCCAGCGCCACCGGCCAGGAGGGCGCGGCCCGCTGCCGGGCCGCCCTGCCGGACGCCGCCGCCAAGGAGGCCGCGTGGCAGACCCTCTTCGACCCTGAACGGGACGACCAGGGAACCGAACTCTCCAACTACCTGGTCACCGCGACCCTCGCCGGCTTCTGGCAGCCCGAGCACCACGACGTCCTGGCCGACTACGTGCCGCGCTACTTCCCGGCCGCCGTCACCCTGGGCACCCGCCGCGGCCCCGCCATCGCCGACACCGTCGCCCGCTTCGGCTTCCCGAGCACCGTGGACGCCGAAACCCTGCGGCGGGGCGAGGAATGCCTCGCCAACCCCGAGGCCCTCCCCGCCCTGAGCCGCCGCCTCGCCGACCAGCTCGACGACCTGCGCCGTGCCCTGCGCGTACGAGAGAAGCAGGGGGAGTAACCGCCGCCGGCCCGTCCCGGCGGCCGGGGACAGGTGTTCGGGGCGGGTCTTCACGCCACGGTGGCCCCTTTTCCACGGTCGGCCCGAGACCCCTCGGCTATCGGAACGGTCTGCGTTGGTTCAAGCCCGTACCAAGAGGACCAGGGCGTTTCTTGGGAACCGGTGGCCAAAGATCTTCCCGCCGCCATTCCGCCCGTCCCGGTCATGGCACCCGGACTCCAGTGTGATGGCAGCCTGCTGACGTGCTGCGAACGATGAACGGGGTGACGGCGCGTAACCTGCCGCCCAGTGCCTTCGCCCCGGTGATGGCGACCGGAATCGTGTCCCAGGGGCTGGCGGTGGTGGGCGCCCGGCGGCTCTCGGACGCCCTGCTGACGGTGGCCGTGGTGCTCTACAGCGGGCTGCTGGCGGGGCTGGTGTGGCGGGTGCTGCGGTACCCGGGCGAGGTGGCCGCCGACCTGCGGAATCCCGGACGGCTCTTCGGCTTCTTCACCTTCGTCGCCGGCTCCGATGTGCTCGCCGTCCGGCTGGCCCCGGGGCCTGAGCGAGCGGCCGCGTCGGCCCTGCCGGCGCTGGCCGTACCCGTCGCCGTCCTCCTGCTGGGGTGCGGGGCGCTCATGGCGCGCCGGCTCGGCGCGGGCGGGATGGTGCGGCGCGCGGACGGGACCTGGTTCCTGTGCGTGGTGGGGATCCAGTCCGCCGTCCTGGCTACGGCCGCGCTGGCACCAGGACGAGCCCGGCCCGCCGAAGCGCTCGGCTGGGTGGCCGGGGTGCTGCTGTACACGGCGGTGGCCACGGTGGTCGCCTGCCGGCTGGTGCGGTTCGGGATACGGCCACGGGAGCTGTCGCCGCCCTACTGGATCACGATGGGAGCCTGCGCGATCAGCCTCCTCGCCGGTGCCCGGCTGGTGCACCAGGGGCTCGACACCCCCCAGCTCCGGGCGGTGATCCGCGTCGTCCTGATCGCGCTGTGGGGCTGGGCCACCTGCCTGCTGCCACCGCTGCTGGCCGCCGGGATCTGGCGGCATCTGCTGCATCGGGTGCCCCTGGGGTACGAGCCGTCCTGGTGGACCATCGTCTTCCCCACGGGCATGTACGCCGTGTCCACCGCCGCTCTCGGCGAGACCGAGGGGGTCCACCGCCTGGTGCTCCTCGGACATCTCACGGTCTGGGTGGCGCTGGGTGCGTGGTTGCTGGTCGCGGCCGGGCTGGTGCGGGCGCGATGGCGGTACCGGTCACCGAGGGCGAATTCAAGCCAGACGTCGGGTCAAGAGATGTGAAAGCCCGGTCGGCGGACGCTCTTCCTCGAAGTGGCGACCGCCCCCCACTTGTCTGCCAGGCAATGTTGACACTTCGTCAAGTTCCGTTCACCGCAGCACATCCGTCGGTACGCGTGTCCGTCATGCCAATGGCAAACCGCAAGGAAAAACAGGTCCAGGTGATACTAAACGACTTAAACGGGTCATACGACACGGCTGATGCGCGAGCGATGCTGTCGCGACATGCGATTCAGGGCCCCGGCCGGCCGTTCGGCACGGAGCCACAGCCGAAGGAGCTGGACCGTGGTGCGCCGCACAGCACGAAGGGCCGTCACCACCGCCTCGGCGGTGACGGAGAGACTGCTCGCCGCCGGGGCGTCGCTCCGCCGACTCCCGACCACCCCGGATCTACGGGCCGTCTACCGGACCGACCAGACCGTGGAGGACTCCCCCTACCGCGAACGCTGGGCGCACGACCGGGTGGTGCGCTCCACCCACGGCGTCAACTGCACCGGCTCCTGCTCCTGGAAGGTCTATGTCAAGGACGGCCTGATCACCTGGGAGACCCAGCAGACCGACTACCCCTCGGTCGGCCCCGACCGCCCCGAGTACGAACCACGGGGCTGCCCGCGCGGCGCCTCCTTCTCCTGGTACACCTACTCGCCGACCCGGGTGCGCCACCCCCTCGCCCGCGGTGTGCTGGTCGAGCTCTACCGGGAGGCCCGGAAGCGGCTCAGCGACCCGGTGGCCGCCTGGGCCGAGATCACGTCGGATCCGGTCAAGCGGCGCCGCTACCAGTCGGCCCGCGGCAAGGGCGGGCTGGTGCGCATCGGCTGGGAGGAGGCCCTGGAGATCGTGGCCGCCGCCCATGTCCACACCCTGCGCGCCCACGGCCCGGACCGGATCGCCGGTTTCTCCCCCATCCCGGCCATGTCGATGGCCTCCCACGCCGTCGGCGCCCGCTTCATGGCGCTGCTCGGCGCCCCGATGATCTCCTTCTACGACTGGTACGCGGATCTGCCGATCGCCTCCCCGCAGGTCTTCGGCGACCAGACCGACGTACCCGAATCAGGGGACTGGTGGGACGCGGCCTATTTGATGCTGTGGGGCTCGAACGTGCCGGTCACCCGCACCCCCGACGCCCACTGGATGGCCGAGGCCCGCTACCGGGGACAGAAGGTGGTCGTGGTCTCCCCGGACTACGCGGACGCCACCAAGTTCGCCGACGAATGGCTGCACCCCCACCCCGGAACCGACGGGGCGATCGCCATGGCCATGGGCCACGTCATCCTCAAGGAGTTCTTCGTCGAGCGCGAGGTCCCCTACTTCACCGACTATGTACGGCGCTTCACCGACCTGCCCTTCCTGGTGGAACTGACCGAGCGGAACGGGCGCCGCACCCCGGGCGCCTTCCTCACCGCCGCAGCCCTGGAGGCCGCCGATCCGGGCCTGGCCGCCCACGCCGACGACGCGGCCCGGCGCTGGATGCCGGTGCTCTGCGACGCGGAGACCGACCGCCCCGTGGTACCGAACGGCACCCTGGGCGACCGGTGGAGCAAGGGCGGCGAAGGCCGCTGGAACCTCGACCTGCGAGGCATCACCCCCCGGCTCACCTTCCACCGGACCACCGGTGCCGAGACCGCCGAGGTCGAACTGCCCCGCTTCGACGAACCCGGCGCCACCGTCCGGCGCGCCGTCCCGGCCCGGTGGATCGGCGGGCGGCTGGTCACCACGGTCTTCGACCTGCTCCTGGCCCAGTACGCGGTGGGCCGCCCCGGCCTCACCGGGCAGTGGCCCACCGGTTACGACGACGCCGCGGCACCGTCCACCCCGGCCTGGCAGGAGGCCATCACCTCGGTCCCGGCCGCCGCCGTGATCCGCGCCGCCCGGGAGTTCGCGGGCACCGCGGAGAAGACCCGCGGCCGCTGCATGATCGTCATGGGTGCGGGCACCAACCACTGGTTCCACTCCGACACCATCTACCGCTCCTTCCTCACCCTGTTGCTGCTCACCGGCTGCCAGGGCGTCAACGGCGGCGGCTGGGCGCACTACGTGGGCCAGGAGAAGGTGCGCCCGTACACCGGCTGGCAGCAACTCGCCACCGCCGCCGACTGGACCCGCCCGTCCCGGCAGATGGCCGGCACCCCGTACTGGTACCTCCACACGGATCAGTGGCGCTATGAACGCTACGGTGCCGACGCGCTCGCCTCCCCCACCGGCCAGGGGCTGTTCACCGGCCGCCACACCGCGGACCTGGTCGCCCAGTCCATGCGGCTGGGCTGGATGCCCTCCTACCCCACCTTCTCCGCCAACTCCCTGGAGCTGGGCCGCCGGGTGCAGGAGAGCGGGCGCCCGGCGGGGGAGTGGGTCGCCGAGCAACTCGCCTCCGGTGGGCTGAAGTTCGCCTGCGAGAACCCCGACGCGCCGGAGAACTGGCCCCGTGTGCTCACCGTCTGGCGGGCCAACCTCATCGGCTCCTCGGCCAAGGGCAACGAGTACTTCCTGCGCCATCTGCTGGGGGCTCAGGACAACGCCACCGCCGAGGAGATCCCGCCGGACCGCCGGCCGGCCGACCTCACCTGGCAGGACCGGGCGCCCCGCGGAAAGCTCGACCTGCTGCTCGCGCTGGACTTCCGGATGACCTCCACCACCCTCTTCGCCGACCTCGTGCTCCCCGCCGCGACCTGGTACGAGAAACACGACCTGTCCAGCACCGACATGCACCCGTACGTGCACGCCTTCTCCCCGGCCATCATCCCGCCCTGGCAGGCCCGCACCGACTTCGACATCTTCCACGGCCTCGCCCGCAAGCTCAGCGAACTGGCCGCCGGACGCCTGGAGACCGCCCACGACCTGGTCGCCACCGCACTGATGCACGACACCCCCGGAGAGACGGCCCAGCCCGGCGGGACCGTCCCGGACTGGCGGGACGGCCGTACCCCCGCCGTACCGGGCGTCAACCTGCCGAACGTCACCCTGGTGACCCGCGACTACACCGCCGTCGCCGACCGGCTCGCCGCCTTCGGCCCCCTCGCCCAACAGGCGGGCATGCAGGTCAAGGGCATCACCGTGCACCCGGACCCGGAAGCCACCTGGCTGGCCGAGCGCTGCGGCACCGCCACCCGCGGGGCCGCCGAGGGCAGGCCCCTGCTGGACACCGACGCCAAGCTGTGCGAAGCCATCCTGGCCCTGTCGGGCACCACCAACGGGCGCATCGCCGCCGAAGGGTTCGCCCGGCTCGCCGAGCGCTGCGGCCCCGGCTCGGACCTCACCGCACTGGGCGCCTCGGTGGCCGAGCGACGCGTGGTGTTCTCCGACACCCAGGCCCGACCCGTCCAGGTCGGCGCCAGCTTCGAATGGTCCGGCAAGGAGGCTCCCGACCGCCGCTACGCGCCGTTCACCATCAACACCGAACACCGCAAGCCCTGGCACACCCTCACCGGCCGCCAGCACTTCTACCTCGATCACTCCTGGATCGCCGAGCTGGGCGAACAACTCCCCGTCTACCGGCCGCCGCTGGACCTGGCCGCCCTCGGCGAGGCCCCGCGGGGAGCGGACGGCGACACCGGCCGCACGGTCACCGTCCGCTACATCACCCCGCACTCGAAATGGTCCATCCACTCCGAGTACCAGGAAAACCTGATCATGCAGACCCTGGCCCGCGGCGGCCCGGTCATCTGGCTCAGCGTCCCCGACGCCCAGGCCGTCGGCGTGTCCGACAACGACTGGATCGAGGCCGTCAACGCCAACGGCGTCGTGGTCGCCCGGGCCGTGGTCTCCCACCGCATGCCCACCGGCACCGTGTTCATGTACCACGTGCAGGAACGTCTGGTGAACGTGCCCAAATCCGAGGCCACCGGCCGCCGGGGCGGAGTGCACAACGCCCTCACCAAACTGCTCATCAAGCCCACCCACCTCATCGGCGGCTACGCCCAGCTCTCCTTCGCCCCCAACTACTACGGACCCACCGGCAACCAGCGGGACGCGGTCACCGTCATCCGGCGCCGCTCCCAGAACGTGGAGTACTGACATGCCGCGTCACCGACCCGGCAGCCCCCGGGTGATGGCCCAGGTCGCCATGGTCATGAACCTCGACAAGTGCATCGGCTGCCACACCTGCTCGGTCACCTGCAAACAGACCTGGACCAACCGCTCCGGCACCGAATACGTCTGGTTCAACAACGTCGAGACCCGCCCCGGCCAGGGCTACCCCCGCGGCTACGAGGACCAGGACACCTGGAAGGGCGGCTGGCACCTCAAGGGCGGCAAGCTGGTGCCCCGCACAGGCGGCCGGGCCCGCCGCCTCGCCCGGCTGTTCGCCAACCCCGAACTGCCCCGGCTGGACGACTACTACCAGCCCTGGACGTACGACTACGACACCCTCACCACCGCCCCGCTCGGCGACGACGTGCCCACCGCCCCGCCCCGCTCCCTCATCGACGGCCGGCCCACCTCCGTCACCTGGGGCCCCAACTGGGACGACGACCTCGGCGGGGGGCCGGAGCACATCGCCGGCGACCCCGTCCTGGCGAAGATGAGCGAAAAGGTCAGGCTGGAGTACGAACAAGCCTTCATGTTCTACCTGCCGCGCATCTGCGAGCACTGCCTCAACCCCTCCTGCGTCGCCGTCTGCCCCTCCGGCGCGATGTACAAGCGGATCGAGGACGGCATCGTCCTGGTCGACCAGGACCGCTGCCGCGGCTGGCGCATGTGCGTCAGCGGCTGCCCGTACAAGAAGGTCTACTTCAACCACCGCAGCGGCAAGGCCGAGAAGTGCACCCTGTGCTATCCGCGCATCGAGGCCGGGGAACCCACCGTGTGCTCCGAGACCTGCGTGGGACGGCTGCGCTACCTCGGCGTCATGCTCTACGACCCCGACAAGGTCGGCGAGGCCGCCGCCACCACCGACGAGAAGGACCTCTACGAGGCACAGCTCGGCTGCTTCCTCGACCCCGAGGACCCCGCCGTGGCCCGCGCCGCCGCCGACTCCGGCATCCCGAACGACTGGATCGAAGCCGCCCGGCGCTCCCCGGTGCACGCACTCATCACCCGGTACCGGGTGGCGCTGCCGCTGCACCCCGAATACCGCACCATGCCCATGGTCTGGTACGTCCCGCCGCTGTCCCCGGTGGTGGACGCGCTCACCGCCACCGGCCACGACGGCGAGGACCCCGCCAACCTCTTCGGCGCCATCGACAGCCTGCGCATCCCCCTGGGCTACCTCGCCGAACTCTTCACCGCGGGCGACCCCGCACCGGTCGAGGCCGCCCTGTGCCGGCTGGCCGCGATGCGCAGCCATATGCGCCGGATCAACCTCGGCGAGGAACGCGACCCCGCCATCGTGGCGGCCGTGGGCATGGACCAGGACGGCATCGAGGCGATGTACCGGCTGCTCGCCCTCGCCAAATACGAAGAGCGCTACGTCATCCCCACCAGCTACACCACCGGGTCCGGCGGCGACACCCCGATGGATTCCTGCAGCCTCGACGGCGACGGGCTGCCCGGCATGATGCCCTACGACCCCTCCCACGCCGACGCCTTCCACACACCCCCGGCCCCCGAACCCGCCGGCACCGCGTCCGGCCTCGCCGGCCGGATCAACCTGCTCAACTGGAACGGCCGCGGCCGCCCCACCGGACTGTTCCCGAGGCGGAACGGGGACACGCGGTGAACGCGGCAGCCCCCGCGGTGCACCAGGCCGCCGCACTCCTCCTCGGCTACCCCGGACCGGACTGGCCCGCCCGCCGCACGCTGGTACGGGACTGCCTCATCGAACTCGGCACCCCCGCCGCAGCTCCCCTGCTGCGGTTCTGCGCCGCCGTCGACGGCGTCCCGGTGCTCGACCTGGCCTCGGCCTACGTCCGCACCTTCGACCGCAGCCGCCGCCGCACCCTGCACCTCACCTACTACACCGACGGCGACACCCGCCGCCGCGGCGGCACCCTCGCCGCCCTCAAGGCCCACTACCGGGCCCACGGATGGGCACCCCCCGAGGACGAACTCCCCGATCACCTGCCGCTGCTGCTGGAGTTCGCCGCCCGCTGCCCGGCCCCGGGCAGCCGGCTCCTGCGCGACCACCGCGCCGCCCTGGAACTGCTGCGGATGGCCCTTACCGACCACGGCAGCCCGTATGCCGACATCCTGTGCGCCGTCTGCGACACCCTGCCCGGACCCGCACCCGCCGACCGCGCGGCGGCCCTCGCGCTCGCCCGCGGCGGGCCCCCACCGAAACAGTGGGCCTGGCCCCCTTCGCCGCGACCACCCCCGCCGCCCCCTCCCCGGTGGAAGGAACCGGCCGATGAACCACCTGGACACCGCCCTGTGGGGCGTCCTCCCCTACCTCGTGCTCGTCCTCCTCATCGCCGGCACCGTCTGGCGCTACCACTACGATCGCTTCGGCTTCACCACCCGCTCCAGCCAGCTCCACGAACACCGCCTGCTCGCCATCGGCGGCCCCCTCTTCCACTACGGACTGTTCTTCGTGATCGCCGGTCATGTCGCGGGCCTGCTCATCCCCGAAACGCTCACCGAACGGCTGCGCGTCAGCGAATCGCTGTATCACGCCAACGCCCTGATCCTCGGCGGTACCGCCGGCCTCGCCGCCGTCGCCGGCCTCGGCGTCCTCCTCCACCGGCGGCTGCGCGTACCGGCCGTACGGGCGGCCACCAGCCGTACCGACAAAGCCGTCTACCCGCTGCTCGCCGCCGTTCTCCTCGCCGGACTCACCGCCACCGCCACCGGCGCCGGCCCCCACTCCTACGACTACCGGCAGGGCGTCTCGGTCTGGTTCCGCAGCCTGTTCGCCCTCGACCCCGACGTGCCCGCCGTGGCCGACGCCCCCTTGGCCTACCGGCTCCACGCCCTGCTGGCGATGGCCCTGTTCGCCCTGTGGCCCTTCAGCCGCCTCGTCCACGCCTTCACCGCCCCCCTCGGCTACCTCACCAGGCCCTACGTCGTCTACCGCTCCCGCACCCCCGCCCGCCCCCACCCGCACCCCGCGCTCACCGGCGCCGGTGAGCCGGCTCCCCGTCGGCGGAGGAGGCCGCGGCCCTGAGACGGCGACGCGCCGCTGCGCGGTGGAGAGTGAGCAGCCCGCCGCGTGCGCGAGTTCCTTCGGACCGCTCGCACGTCGAGACGGTCATGGTCGCCGGGCGGGAACGCGTCCATTCCGGTCGGCCTGTCGTCGACAGTTCCGAGCTCTTGAACGACGCCCGCCGAACCGCGCACCGCCTGGATCGGGCAGGTATCAGCGCCCGTTCGGGCAGGGGGCACACTGGCGGGTATGGATCGAGAAACTCTTGAGCAGACCCTGACCGTCGACGGGGAGAGGTTCGACGTCGCCGAGCGTCCCGACGAACCCGGAACCTACGACGTCACCTGGCTGACCGGGCCGAACCCGGACTACGGCTTCACCACCCGGGTCCATGGAGCCGACTCCCTCAGCACACGGCAACTGGAGGACTCCGCACGGGACTTCCTCGGCCAGGTGGACCCCGACACCGGGTATATCGAGTAGCCGGGCGGGCGGATCAATCCGTGTGACCGGGCCGTACCACGTACGGGTGCACTTCCCGCCGACCCCGGACCGGACCGCGGGTGCGCGAAGTAGTTTGGGCAACCCTGACCGCCGCCCGACCGCTGCCACCTGCCCGACTCCCAGACACCCCCTAGGGGCACACCCATGCCCGTGCCCGCATCCGGAACCGCCCGCCTCCTCGCCGGGGGCCATGGCGGACCGGGCGTGCTCCGCCCGATGGTCGACACCGTCCTCGACGCCCTCGCCCACGGGGCCGCCGACCGCGGCGGGCCACTCCCGGCCGGGGGTCCGGCCGCGGTGGACCGGCGGATACGCGGTGCGGCCCGACCGCTCATCCCCGACGAGGGGGAGGGGCCCCACCACGCGCTGCGCACCCTCGTCCGCGCCCTCACCCACGGCGCGGCCGACCCCGCGGACCCGCGCTGCACCGCCCATCTGCACTGCCCGCCGCTCGCCGTGGCCACCGCCGCCGACCTCGCGGTGTCCGCGCTCAACCCCTCCCTCGACTCCTGGGACCAGGCGCCCGCCGCCTGCGCGCTGGAGGCGCTGACCTGCCGCGCCCTGGCCGAGCTCGTCCACCCCCACGGCCCCGCCCCCGACGCGCTCGTGACCACCGGCGGCACCGAGTCCAACCAGCTCGCGCTGCTCCTCGCCCGCGAAGCCGCGGGCGGCATCGGCAGCCCCCTGCGGATCATCTGCGGCGGCAACGCCCACCACAGCATCCACCGCGCCGCCTGGTTCCTCGGGCTGCCCGCGCCCCACACCCTCCCCACCCCCACCGGCGTCCTCGACCCGGCCGCCCTCCACACCGCCCTCGACCGGCTGCCCGACACCGACGCCCCCACCCTCGTCGTCGCCACCGCGGGCACCACCGACACCGGAGCCATCGACCCGCTCCCCGATATCGCCGACGTCTGCGACCACCACACCGCCACCCTCCACATCGACGCCGCCTACGGCGCGCCCCTCCTCTTCAGCGACACCCTCCACAAACAGCTCCACGGACTCGACCGGGCCCCTACCGTCGCCCTCGACCTGCACAAACTCGGCTGGCAGCCGGTCGCCGCCGGCCTCCTCGCCGTCCCCGACAGCGCCGCCCTCGCCCCGCTGGCCCACCAGGCCGAGTACCTCAACGCCGACGACGACACCGAAGCGGGGCTGCCCGACCTGCTCGGCCGCTCCTTCCGCACCACCCGCCGCCCCGACATCTTCAAGATCGCCGTCACCCTGCGGGCACTCGGCCGGCGCGGCCTCGGCGACCTCGTCGACCACGTCTGCACGGCCGCCCAGCACCTCGCCGACCTCATCGAGGCCCGCCCCGGCCTCGAGCTCTACGCCCGCCCCACCATCAGCACCGTCCTCTTCCGCCCCACCGGGGCACCGCCCGCCGCCGTCGCCGCGCTGCGCCGCCGCCTCCTCCACCACGGCACGGCCGTCCTCGGCCGCGCCGCCACCCCCGAGGGGCTGTGGCTCAAGGTCACCGTTCTCAACCCGCACACCCAGCCCGACGATCTGCGCGGGCTGCTCGAACTCGTGGAAGGCCACACCACCCCATGAGCACCGAACAACCCCCCGCCCCCGCCGCCGATCCCGCCACAGCCGCCGGGACCGCCCCCGGCGTCGACCGGCCCCTGGACCTGGCCGGTATCGGCATCGGCCCGTTCAACCTCTCCCTCGCCGCCCTCGCCCACGGCGTCCCCGCCCTGCGCACCGCCTGCTACGAACAGCGGCCCGCCTTCCACTGGCACCCCGGCCTGCTCATCGACGGCGCCACCATCCAAGTCCCCTTCCTCGCCGACCTGGTCACCCTCGCCGACCCCGGCAGCCCCTGGACCTTCCTCCAGTACCTCAAGGCCCATGAGCGGCTCTTCCCCTTCTACGTCGCCGAGCGCTTCCACATCGAGCGCGCCGAATACGACGCCTACTGCCGCTGGGTCAGCGAACAGCTTCCCGGACTCCACTTCGACCACCGCGTCGACGCCGTCCGCTGGGACCACGAATACGAGCTGTTCGAAATCGACTTCACCCGGCTCGGCGGCCCGGCCGACGACGCCCCCGCGCCCCGCCCCACCGGGGCCGACGAGGACGGCAGGGCCCTCGGCCGCACCTACGCCCGCAACATCGTCCTCGGCGTCGGCACCGAACCGTACGTCCCCGAACCCCTGCGCCCCCTCGCCGACGCACCCAACGTCCCCGTCCTCCACTCCTGCGACTACCTCGAACACCGCGAACGGCTTCTGGCCACCGGCCACGTCACCGTCGTCGGCTCCGGCCAGTCCGGCGCCGAGGTCTTCCTCGACCTGCTGCGCAACCGGCCGCTCGGCGCCGAAGGGCTCCACTGGATGGCCCGCACCCCCGCGTTCGCGCCCATGGAATACAGCAAACTCGGCCTGGAGCAGTTCAGCCCCGACTACACCCGCTACTTCCACACCCTCCCCGAGCCCGTCCGCGACCAATTGCTGCCCCGCCAGTGGCAGCTCTACAAGGGCATCGCCCACGAGACCCTCGACGCCATCCACCACGAGCTCTACCGCCGCGCCCTCCACGCCGACGACTGGCCCGGCGCCGTCCTCACCCCCGGCGTCACCGTCCGCACCGCCGGCCGTATCGCCGCCGCCCGCCTCGAACTCCACCTGGAACACACCGAACAGGGCACCCGCACCCGCCACACCACCGAGGCCGTCGTCCTCGCCACCGGCTACCGCGAGCGCCGCGTCGACACCCTGCTCGCCGCCCTCGACCCCTACATCCGCCGGGACGCCTCCGAGCGCCCGCGCGTCGACGCCGACCACCGCCTGGTCCTCGACCCCATGATCAAGGGCTCGGTGTACGTGCAGAACGCCGAGCGCCACACCCATGGCGTCGGCACCCCCGACCTCGGCCTCGCCGCCTGGCGCTCCGCCGTCATCCTCAACTCGCTGCTCGCGGAACCCGCCTATCGGCTGCCGTCCCGCACCGCGTTCACCGCCTTCGGCCTCCAGCCGTCGGGGCGATGCGGCACCGTCATCGGCGGCCCGCACCTCCCCGACCAGCGCGCACCCCTCGCCCCTACGCGCACCTGACCGCGCAGGGGCCCCGCATCCCGTGCCCCGAAACCTGTGCCGGCCCGGAACACCGGCCCGGAACACCGGCCCGGAACACCGGCCCGGACTAGAACACCGGAACGCCGTCCCGAGTCAGCTTCCAGTCCACCGACGCGAACCGCGACACCTCGATCGACTTCTCCGCCTGCACCCAAGCGATGATCGTGTTCCGGATCTCCTCCGAGTTGGCCCACACCTGCTTCGCGGAGGCCACATGCGGGAAGTTGCCGCCTCCGCTCGCCCGGTAGTTGTTGACCGCCAGCACGAACTGCGCCTTCTCATCGATCGGCTTGCCCTCGAAGCTCAGCTTCGCGATCCGCGAGCCCGGCGCCTTCGCGATGTCGATCTCGTACGTCAGGCCGCCGACCGCGTCGTAGTTGTAGTCGGGCGTGTTGTCGGCGTTCGTCAGCTTCGACGGGTCCACATCGCCGCCTGCCGGAGTCTGTACGTAGTACCGCGCCGAGAACTCCAGATACTCCTTGAGCTGGGCGCCCGTCAGCACCCGTGCCTCCAGGGTGTTCTCGAACGGATACAACCCCGCCACCTGCCGGATCGTGACGTCCCCGGCCGGAATCGCCGCCGTACGGGAGAAGCAGGACGCCTGCGAGAGCACCGGCAGCGCCGCGTACTCCGTCCCCGCCAGCGCCGCCTTCACCGTCTCCGACTGCACATGGTTGATGAAGTCGAGGATCGGCACGTCCTTGTACGGCGCCTCGGTCGCCGTCATCGCCGCTGAGCAGGTGCCGATGGTCTGGTTCACATAGCCGACGACCTTCTTGTGCTCATCGCCGAGCAGCCCCACGATCCGCGGGTCCTCCTCGGCCGTACGGGAATCCAGCACCTTCGCCGACACCGACGCCACCTGCCAGCGGCCCCGCTCCCACTCCAGCTCGAAGTCGAAGAGAGTCAGCCGCTGACCCCACTTGAGCGGCTCCGACAGCACGACCTCCCGCCCGGTCTCCTTGTTGACCACCCGTGACTCCGGGATCTCCACATGCGCGTGGCCCACCAGGATCGCGTCGATCCCCGCCACCTTCTCGGCCACCAGCGCCGCCGCGTTCTCCACATACGGCACCTGGTCGCCGTAGCTGGAGGTGCCGCTGGTCCCCGAATGCGCCGAAACGATCACCACGTCCGCGCCCATCGACCGCAGCCGCGGCACCCACTTCGCGGCCTGCTCCTCCAGGCCCGGGAAGGTCATCTTCCCCTGCACATTGACCTTGTCCCAGATCGCGATGCCCGGATTGGTCAGCCCCAGCACCGCCACCTTCACATCCCGCCCGCACGGGGTGCGCAGCCGCGTCATCCAGTACGGTGCGAAGGCGGGCCGCAGCGTCTTCGCGTCCAGCGCGTTCGCCCCCAGCAGCGGGAAGTCGCACTGCTCCTCGAACTTCCGCAGCACCGGGATGCCGTAGTTGAACTCATGATTGCCCAGCGCCGCCGCGTCGTAGCCGATCGCGTTCATCGCCTGCGCCATGGGATGCACCGGGCCGTCCGCCCCGGTGATCGGGTCCACCCTGGCGTAGTAGTACGAGAGCTGGGTGCCCTGGATGGTGTCGCCCGCGTCGATCAGCAGCGTATTGCGGCGCCCCTTCTCCTCACGGACCTGGTCGACCAGCGTGGAGATCTTCGCCAGGCCCACATCGTTGTGCGCCGTGTCGTCGAACTCGGCGTCGGTGAAGTAGTCCCAGTTGAAGACGTTGCCGTGCAGATCGGTCGTGCCCATCACGGTGAAGGCGTACCGCCGCCGGGGGCGCCCGTGACCCCGCGCCTCGGCCGGGACGGCGGCCGCGGCGGCGGCGAGGGCGGCCCCCGCACTGGTCGCCGCGGTGCGGCCCAGGAACTTCCGACGGTCGAGCGGCATGGCTGATCTCCTCTGAGATACCTGCGAAATGAGCACAACGCGCGTAGATTCTGGCCCAGCCGCACCGCTCCGCACCACCCCCGGCAGATTGCGATCAGGTTGCCCCGGCGCCTCTTGAGGGGCGGTCAGACCAGAATTCTCCCGGCCGGGTCGTCCCACCCCGCCGAGGGCCCGGGCGTCGTACGCTCCGGACACCACCCCTCGTGCACCCGACCAGGAGCCGCCATGGACCAGCCGGCCCACCCCACCCAGCCGCCGCAGCCCGCCGCCCCCGTACCCGCCGCCCCCGTGCCCTACGGCACCCCCGACACCCCGCACGTCGCCGTCCGCGGTGAGGCGACGCTGGAGGTCGACCCCGAGATCGCCCGGCTCACCATCACCGTCAGCGCCCGCGGCGCCGACCGGCGCACCGCGCTCGACGACCTCACCCGCCGCAACAACCAGGTCCTCGCGCTGGTGAAGCCCTACGGCGAAGCGGTCGAGAAGCTGGAGACCGGCGCCTTCTCGGTCACCCCCGAGATCAACCCCAAGAGCCGCCATGAGCGCGTACGGGCCTACCACGGCCGGGTGCACCTCACCGCGACCCTCACCGACTTCACCGCCCTCGGCGAGCTCACCACCCGCCTCGCCGACCTCGACCTCACCCGCGTCGACGGCCCCTGGTGGGGGCTGCGCCCCGACTCGCCCGCCCACGGCCGGGCCCGGCAGCAGGCGGTGCGGGAGGCGGTGCAGCGGGCCCGCGAGTACGCCGGAGCGCTCGGCTCCCGGCTGGTCGCGCTCACCGAGCTCGCCGACCTCGAGGCGGAGCAGGGGCCGCTCCAGCCCGTGGCCGCCGCCACGCGCGGCCGGTCCGCCTTCGGCGGCCCCGCCGACCGGGACGCCGTCGTCGCGCTCGACCTCGAACCGCAGCGCCAGACGGTGTATGCACATGTCAACGCGCGCTTCACGATCACCCCTCCCGAGCTCTGAGGGCCCTCCTTCCGAGTCTTGAAACCACCCTCCGGAACGCTCATCGGAGCACCCCGCTGCACGTTTCATTAGTTGTCAATAGCCCGCCATCCAAAGGCCATGGAGGAGTGTGAAGTTCCGGGCTCTTTACTCACCGGTAAGTCATAGGCTCGTCATCATGCGCCGAGCAAAAATCGTCTGTACTTTGGGACCCGCCACCGACTCGTACGAGCAGATCAAGGCACTCATCGAAGCCGGAATGGATGTGGCCCGCCTCAACCTCAGCCACGGCACCTATGCCGAGCACGAGGAGCGTTATCGGCGAGTGCGCAAAGCCTCGCTGGAAACCGGCCGCAGCGTTGGCATCCTCGCCGACCTTCAAGGCCCGAAGATTCGGCTCGGCCGCTTCCATGAAGGACCCGTACTCCTCGAACGCGGAGACGAGTTCACGATCACCGTCGAACCCATCGAGGGCGACCGGTTCCGCTGCGGCACCACCTACGAGGGGCTGGCCGGCGACGTCAGCAAGGGTGAGCGGATCCTCGTCGACGACGGCCGGGTCACCCTCGAGGTCGTCGACATCGACGGACCCCGGGTGCACACCATCTGCATCGAGGGCGGCATGATCTCCGACCACAAGGGGCTCAACCTCCCCGGTGTGGCCGTCTCCGTCCCCGCGCTGTCCAAGAAGGACATCGAGGACCTGCGCTGGGCGCTGCGCACCGGCGCCGACGTCATCGCCCTCTCCTTCGTCCGCAACGGCAACGACGTCGTGGACGTCCACCGGGTGATGGACGAGGAGGACCGCCGGCTCCCCGTCATCGCCAAGGTCGAGAAGCCGCAGGCGGTCGAGAACCTCGAGAGCATCGTCGACGCCTTCGACGGCATCATGGTCGCCCGCGGCGACCTCGGCGTGGAGATGCCGCTGGAGCAGGTGCCGATGGTCCAGAAGCGCGCGATCAAGCTGGCCAAGCGGAACGCCAAGCCGGTGATCGTCGCGACCCAGATGCTCGACTCGATGATCGAGAACTCCCGCCCCACCCGCGCCGAGGCGTCCGACGTCGCCAACGCGATCATCGACGGCACGGACGCGGTGATGCTCTCCGGCGAGACCAGCGTCGGCAAATACCCGATCGTCACGGTCAAGACGATGGGTCGCATCGTCGAGGCCGCCGAGGAAGACATCCTCGCCAAGGGCCTCCCCCCGCTCACCGAGCGCAACAAGCCCCGCACCCAGGGCGGCGCGGTGGCCCGCGCGGCGGCCGAGATGGGCGACTTCCTCGGCGCGAAGTTCCTCGTCGCCTTCACCCAGTCCGGCGACACCGTCCGCCGCCTCTCCCGCTACCGCTCCCCGATCCCCCTCCTGGCCTTCACCCCGGAACCGGGCACCCGCTCCCAGCTCAACCTGACCTGGGGCGTCGAAACCTTCCTCGGCCCGATGGTCAACTCCACGGACGAGATGGTGGCCCAGGTCGACGAGGAACTGCTGCGCCTGGGCCGCTGCCGCAAGGGCGACCTCGTCATCATCACCGCCGGCTCCCCGCCCGGCGTCTCCGGCTCCACCAACCTCGTGCGCGTCCACCACATCGGCGCGGACGACCTGAGGTAGCCGACCCTCGCTCCCCGGGGCCGAAGTGCTGGGCTCAGTACTTCGGCCCGACGTGCTTGTCCATGAGGGAGACGGAGGCCCGGCGGGCGACGGAGATGGTGAACGGCTCGCTCCGGCGCGCGAGCGTGGTCCACTCGACGCCGACCTTGGTGAGGGTCTCGGAGCAGAGCTTGCGGATGTCGTCGGACTTGTTGGTGAAGAGGTACCGGGGGTATTCGTAGCGCTTCGGCTTCCCGGCGACGATGCGGGTGGTCCAGTTGGTGATCCGACAGCCGTCCGAGTGGAACAGTCCACAGATGAAGTGCCAAGGGTGGCTGTCCACGATCCGCTGCTGCCAGGCATCGAGGGCGATGGTGCGGTGGTGCTTCTTTCCGGGACCGTGCTGGGGAAGCAGGCAGGGCCAGTGTTTGCTGTAGCCGGTCACCGCGACGCACCCCTGTCGCTGGACGCGGTAGACCCGGTTGTACGGGCGTACCGCGCGCATCGCTGCCGCGCAGGCGTCGATGAGGCCCGGCCAGGCATCCGCGCATGCGATGCGCAGGAAGTACGAGCCGTTCGGCAGGCGGCTGACGCAGCCGTCGCCGAGATAGAGCCCGAGCAGATACGCGTAGGCGCAGGTGTCCTCTGGCGGTCGGGGCTCGGGGGCACATCTTGAGCAGAGGGCCACGGTGGAGGCGGGTTCCGGACGGACCTGCCATTCGCGGATGGCGGACCGTGATATCCCGGTCTGCTTGCTCACGGAATTCAGACTTCGGCCCTGGCGGACGAGCGCGAGTGTGCGCTCACGCGTTTCGAGGTCGTACACGAATGCGAGCCTGGCCGTAAGGCGGTCATCGTGCGAGCGCTCGAAGCATTGTTCACTTCATCGAGTGAAGAAGACCCATTCCCTTGCGACCTTGGAATCGAAGGAAAAGTGCCCCGGGTCGGACTCGAACCGACACTGTATGGGTTTTGAATCCATTGCCTGCTGCCAATTGGGCTACCGGGGCTTGCAGTTTCGAAGGTCACCAATGACCCGCTGCGCGTCCACCTTACCGCAGCTAGGTAGGCTCGTGGTGCCCACCTGCCAGGAAAACGAGGAGCACAGTGAGCACCGCTGACGCCCCCGACGCGCAGTCGCACGTCCCACCGCTGACGACCCGCGTCGTCATCGCCGAGGACGAGGCGCTCATCCGCCTCGACCTGAAGGAGATGCTCGAGGAGGAGGGGTACTCCGTCGTCGGCGAGGCGGGCGATGGTGAGACGGCTGTCGCGCTTGCCCAGGAGCACCGCCCCGACCTCGTCATCCTCGATGTGAAGATGCCGGTTCTCGACGGCATCTCCGCCGCCGAGCGGATCGCGGCCGACCGTATCGCCCCCGTCCTGATGCTGACCGCCTTCTCCCAGCGCGAGCTGGTCGAGCGGGCCCGGGACGCGGGGGCGATGGCGTATCTGGTGAAGCCGTTCAGCAAGAGCGATGTGGTACCGGCCATCGAGATGGCCGTCTCCCGCTTCACCGAGCTGAAGACCCTGGAGCAGGAGGTCGCCGATCTCTCCCAGCGGCTGGAGACCCGCAAGCTGGTCGACCGGGCCAAGAGCATTCTGCAGACGCAGTACGGGCTGACCGAGCCCGCCGCCTTCCGCTGGATCCAGAAGACCTCGATGGACCGCCGGCTGTCGATGCAGCAGGTCGCCGAGGCCGTCATCGAGGACGCGGCGGAGAAGAAGGCCAAGGAGCAATAGGGGACGAGCGGAAGGGGCCCGTAGTGCCGAACGCGTCGGCGGTACGGGCCCCTCACCGTGTCTGTCAGTCCTCAGCCCTCAGTCCTCGCCGAGGTACGCCTTCCGCACCGACTCGTCGTGCAGCAGCGCATCCCCCGTCCCCGACAGCACGATCTTGCCGATCTCCATCACATGGCCCTCGTCGGCCAGTGACAGGGCCGCCTGGGCGTTCTGTTCGACCAGCAGGATCGTCGTGCCCTGGGACTTGAGCTCGGCGATGGTGTGCATGATCTTCTGCATCATGATCGGCGAGAGGCCCATCGAGGGCTCGTCGAGCATCAGGAGCTTGGGGCGGGACATCAGCGCCCGTCCCATCGCGAGCATCTGCTGCTCACCGCCGGAGAGGGTGCCGGCCGCCTGGGCGCGGCGTTCGCCGAGGATGGGGAAGAGCTCGTACGCGTGGCGGATGTCGGCGGCTATGCCGTCCGCGTCCTTCCGGAGAAACGCTCCGAGCTGGAGGTTCTCGGCGATCGACAGCCGCGGGAAGATATGCCGGCCCTCGGGCGAGTGGGCCAGCCCCAGCGCGACGATCTTGTGCGCGGGGACACCCTTCAGCGGTTGGCCGTCGAAGCGGATCTCCCCGCCGAGGGGTTCGAGCAGGCCGGACAGGGTGCGCAGGGTGGTGGTCTTGCCCGCGCCGTTGGTACCGATGAGGGTGACGACCTGGCCGGCCTCGACGCTGAACGAGATGCCCTTGACGGCCTCGATCTTGCCGTAGGCGACCCGCAGGTCCTCGACCTCGAGCAGTGCGGTCACTGTCCGTCCTCCGTACGTGCTGTGGTGCCCCGCTGGGTCTCGTCCTGCGGGGCGCCGGTCGTGGCGCCGGTGGTGGCTCCGGCCTCCGCGGCCTCGACCTCGGCGGCCTCCTCCGCGCCGGGTGCGCCTTCGAAGGGGGTGCCGAGGTAGGCCGCGATGACGCGCTCATCGCTCTGGACGATCTCGGAGGTGCCCTCGACGAGCTTCTGGCCCTGGACGAGCACGGCGACCCGGTCGCAGAGGTTGAAGATGAAGCGCATGTCGTGCTCGATGACGAGTACGGCGGTGCCCAGGTCCCGGATGGCGAAGACCAGTTCCTCGGTGGCGCGGGTCTCCTGGGGGTTCATTCCGGCGGTGGGCTCGTCGAGGAGCAGCAGTCCGGGGTCGCTGGCGAGGGCGCGTGCGATCTCCAGCTTGCGCTGTTCGCCGTAGGGGAGGTTGCGGGAGAGGTGGTCGGCCTTGTCGGCGAGGCCGGTGAACTCCAGGAGTTCCATGGCGCGGGCCTTGGAGGCGGCCTCGGCGCGTTTGAAGCCGGGGCCGCGCAGGAGGGCCGACCACAGGCCTTCCTTGGTGCGGGTGTGGCGGCCGACGAGGACGTTTTCGAGGACCGTCATGTTGGCGAAGAGCCGGATGTTCTGGAAGGTGCGGGCGATGCCGGCCTGGGTGACGAGGTGGGGCTTGGGCGGCAGGACGGTGCCCTGGTAGGCGACGCTGCCCTCGGTGGGGACGTAGAGGCCGGTGAGGCAGTTGAAGAAGGTGGTCTTGCCCGCGCCGTTGGGGCCGATGAGGCCGACGATCTCGCCGGGGTGGACGTTGA
Organism: Streptomyces sp. AgN23; assembly: GCF_001598115.1. Lineage (NCBI taxonomy): Bacteria > Bacillati > Actinomycetota > Actinomycetes > Kitasatosporales > Streptomycetaceae > Streptomyces > Streptomyces sp. AgN23. Next base: position 3,176,781 of record NZ_CP007153.1, on the reverse strand, counting down.
GGTCGACGGACTGTACGGCCGTGAGTCCGCCGAAGCGCATGGTGACGCCGGTGGCGGTGAGTACGGGGGAGGTCGTGGTGGTGGTCATCTGTGTCATGCCTCCGCCTTGGTGACGCCGACGGCACCGTCCTTGAGTCCGGTCGCGCCGGGGACGTCGAGCTGGCCGGTCTCGTGGTATTCGAGCTGCTGCCGCCGGTTGGGGACGATCCCTTCGGGGCGGAAGCGCATCAGCAGGATGAGCGCGATACCGAAGGCGAGGAGCTGGTAGTCCTGGAGGAATTCCAGCTTCTTGGGGATCAGGTAGAGCAGGGTGGCGCCGAGCAGGGGGCCGCCGATGGTGCCCATGCCGCCGAGGATGACGGCGGCGACCAGGAAGGTGGAGTTGGGCGGGACGGGGCCGGCGAAGACGTACTGCTCGGGGACGACGGTGGACTGGAAGTGGGCCCAGACGGCGCCGGCGACTCCGGCGAGGGTGGCGCCGAGCGCGAAGGCGACCAGCTTGACCCGGAATCCGTTGATGCCCATGGCGGTGGCGGCGGTCTCGTCCTCGCGGATGGCGACCCAGGCGCGGCCGATGCGGGAGTTGCCCGCGCGGCTGAAGATCAGCACGACGAGGATGGTGACCAGCAGCATCAGCAGGTAGTAGTTGCCGTTGGAGTCGAGGCTGAGGCCGGCGATGTTGTGGTCGTCGTTGAAGTTGAACCCGAAGATCTCCAGCGGCGGGATGTTGGGGATGCCGTCGGGGCCGTTGGTGACGGAGGGTCCTGAGGTGCCGTCGAGGTTCAGCATGGCGAGACGGAAGATCTCTCCGAAGCCGAGGGTGACGATGGCGAGGTAGTCGCCGCGCAGCCGCAGGGTGGGGGCGCCGATGACCACGCCGAAGATCAGCGAGACCACACCGCCGGTGATGACGGCGGCCCAGAACGGGAACCTGACGTCGATGGTCGAGGCGGTGGACCCGGAGACCAGGGCGGCCGTGTAGGCGCCGACGCCGAGGAAGGCGACGTATCCGAGGTCGAGGAGGCCGGCGAGGCCGACGACGATGTTCAGGCCGAGGGCGACGGTCGCGAAGATCGCGATGTTGACGCCGAGTTCGGTGAAGCTGGACTTGTCCTGGAAGAAGGGGAAGACGATCGCGGTGATCAGCGCCGCGACCAGGGTGGTGGAGCGGTAGGCGCTGGTGAGCTCGCTGATCCGGTGGACGAGCCCGGCCTTGACGAGGGCGACGGCGGCGAACGCGACGGCGATGAGGTAGCCGATGAACGGCTCGGGGTGGTCGGCGTCGGTCTGGATGCCGTAGTTGACCACGTAGAGGCCGAGGGCGAAGACACCCGCGATGATCAGGATGTCGGCCCAGGAGGGCAGCTCCTTGGGGCGGCACAGGGGGCGGGTGTCGTCCGGGAGCAGGAAGGTGGTGGCCACGGGGACGGCGGTCACCACCGCGGCGATCCAGCCGCCGGGCTCGAGGTTGACCAGCCCGTCCAGGTCCACGGCGATGGAGATGACGGTGAACCAGGTGACGGCGAAGGTGCCGAGGGCCAGCATCCGCAGGGCCCCGGTGGAGCCGCTGGGGGTGAGCCAGCGCAGGCCCTTCAGGTCGAGGGCGGCCAGCGCGAAGACGGCGGTGGCGATGCCGAGGACGAGGGTGAGGAGCTGCAGTCCGCCCGGGTAGCCGTAGACGGTCAGGTCGCCGGGGAATTCGGCGGTCCAGGTCCAGGCGAGGAAGGTGGAGACGACGGCGGCGGCGCCGCCGGCCGCGGTGAGGGCGCGGAGCAGGGTGGTGCGCGACGCGGTGGCGCCGGCCTCGGCCTCGTTCACGGGGGTGGGCTGGGTCTTGTCGGTGGTCATCGGTTCACTCCCTCACGCCCGGTCCGCGACGCGTTCGCCGAGCAGGCCCTGTGGCCTGACCAGCAGGACGACGATGAGCAGGGTGAAGGCCCATACGTCCTTCCAGGCGCCGCCGCCGAGTTGGTCCATCCCGGGGATGTCCTGGATGTACTTGATGGCCAGGGCCTCGACGATGCCGAGGACGACGCCGCCGAGCATGGCGCCGTAGATGTTGCCGATGCCGCCGAGCACGGCGGCGGTGAACGCCTTGAGGCCGGCGATGAAGCCCATCTCGAAGTTGATCTGGCCGTACTTGAGCCCGTGGGAGAGGGCGGCGACGGCGGCGAACGCACCGCCGATGGCGAAGGCCATCACGATGATGCGGTCGGTGTTGATGCCCATGAGCTTGGCGGTGTCGGGGTCCTGGGCGGTGGCCTGCATGGCGCGGCCGGCGCGGCTCTTGGAGACGAACAGCCCGAGGGCGAGCATGCACACCGGTGCGGCTATGAGGAGGAAGGCGTCGCCGCGCTGGATGTGGAGATTGCTGAAGATCTCGAACGAGGAGCCTTCGAACTGCGGGAAGCTGCGGGGCTTCTTGGCGTCGGGGTAGAAGGCCCAGACGGCCTGCTGCAGCGCGATGGACAGACCGATCGCGGTGATCAGGGGGGCGAGCCGGGGTCCGCCGCGCAGGGGCCGGTAGGCGAAGCGTTCCGCCGCGGTGGCGATGGCGACCGAGGCGATGACGCCGCCGATCAGCATGAGGGGCAGGGCGAGGGAGAGCGCGGTGCCGCTGGGCAGCCAGATGTAGATGGTGAGGGCCCCGAAGCCCCCGATCATGAAGATCTCGCCGTGGGCGAAGTTGATGAGCTGGACGATGCCGTAGACCATGGTGTACCCGATGGCGATCAAGCCGTAGAGGGCGCCAAGGGTCAGGCCATTGACCAGCGTTTGCGGCAGTTCGTGCACCGCAGGGCCTCCGATGAGCGTGTCGGATATGACGCCGCGCGAGGGCGATGGTGTACGCCCTCGCGCGGATTCGTTTCGTGGGTGTGCGGGATCGCCGCCGGGAGTCAGTCCTTGAAGGTCTCGCTCTTCACGGACTTCCAGGCGCCCTTGGTGACCTTGTAGACGGTCAGCTGCTTGTTGGTGGTGTCGCCGTACTGGTCGAAGGAGACCCTGCCGGTGACGCCGTCGAAGGAGACCTTGCCGAGCGCCTCGGTGACCTTGGCGCGGGCGTCGTCCGGGAGCTTGCCGTCGTTGTCCTCGACGACGGCCTTGACGGCCTGGATGATGGCCCAGCCGGCGTCGTAGGAGTAGCCGCCGTAGGCCGCGTACGGGTCCTTGTAGTGCTGCTCCCCGTAGTTCTTCACGAAGGTCTTGGCGGAGTCGAGCTGCTCGACCGGGTAGCCGACGGAGGTGGCGAGGTCACCGTCGTTGCTGGTGCCCGACGCCTTGATGAAGGCGGGGTCGTAGATGCCGTCGCCGCCCATGATCGGGACCTGCGCGCCGGCCTGCTTGACCTGGTCGGACAGCAGTCCGCCCTCGGGGTACTGACCGCCGAAGTAGACGGAGTCGGCGCCGGTGGACTTGACCTTGCTGGAGATGCCGGAGAAGTCGGTCTCCTTGACGGTCAGGTGGTCCCGGCCGACGACCTTGCCGCCGAGGCGCTTGAACTCCTCGGCGAAGATGGTGGCGAGGCCGTTGCCGTACGCCTGCTTGTCGTCGACGACGAACACCTTCCGCTTCTTCGCGTCCTTGTAGTAGTACTGCGCGGCGAAGCGGCCCTGGATGATGTCGGTGGTCGCGGTGCGGAAGTAGGTCTTGAACGGGCGCGACTTCTTGCCCGACGCCCAGTCGTCACCCTGGCTGAGGGCCGGGTTGGTGTTGGCGGGGGAGACCTGGGCGAGGTCGGCCCGGTCGAAGACGCCCTGCATGGACTGGGCGACGCCCGAGTTGAGCGGCCCGACGGCACCGAGGATGTCCTCGTCGTCGACCATCGAGGTCGCGTTCGCCTTGCCGGAGGAGGGCACGGCCTGGTCGTCGAAGGACTTGACCTTGAAGGTGACCCCGTCGACCTCGTTGTTCTTGTTGGCCACCTTGGCCGCGAGGTCGACGGAGTTCTTGATGCCCTGGCCGAGGGCGGACAGCGAGCCGGTGAGCGGGGCGTCGACACCGATAACCACGGTCGTCTTGCTGTCCTTGCCGCCACTGTCGTCTTTGTCGTCGCGCGACCCGCAGGCGCTGAGCGTGAGGGCGCCCGCGGTGATCGCGGTCGTGATGATGAGCAAGGAACGGTGTCGCACGAGGAATCCTTTCGCTGGCCCGGCACCCCGGGTCCATGGGGTGCCGTGTCCTCGCCGGATGAACCTGGAATGGCCGTGCGGGTGCGGCGTACACCCCACGGGGCCGTGACTGGCTGTGACTCTAAGCGCGGGGCGCGACCGGTGGCAGAGGTCCAGACGATGATGTGACTGTCTTGTTATGACGCGCGTCACCCCGGGATGTCCGTGTAGCGGAACGTAAGGGATGTATGGGGCGAATCTGATCCAACCATTAGGTCCGGATCCTGAGAAGATGCAGTTCCGCTAAGGAGTGCGGGGGACTGGTGAGCGATGCGCGAACGGCCGTGTGCGGGCGAGCGGGGAAAGATCGAGTTCAGGGGCGCGGTGAGTGGTGAAAATGCGATCTTATATTGCGTCAGTGTTACGGAGTGTTACGACTGCTGGTGTCGGTCCGGTGCCCCGGCGGGGTGCCGGACGGGCGCGGCTCAGGTGGGCGGGCGCCAGTTCTCGGAGCTGTGGGTGGCGCCGTTCGCGGCCGCGCAGCGGCGCTCGGCCAGACGTTTGATCAGCGCGTTGGCGGCCGGGGTGCCATGGCGCCGCCGCTTGGCGCGCGCGGCGTGGACGATGTCGTCGTAGATCTCGTACTGCTGGTTGGAGAGCCCCTTCTGCTCCCAGTCGAGCCCGGCCCAACGGCTGCCCGCAAGGTCCTGTTCGGCCCAGTAGGAGATGAGATCGGTGCACAGCCGTACGGGCGAAGGCGCCTGTGGTGTGGGGCTGTTGGGGCCGGGGCCGGACGCGGACGGGGAGCTGTCACCCGAGCCGCGAGAGTCGTCGGAGCCGCCGGAACCGGATCCGCCGCATCCGGTCAGTGTCACGGCGAGTACGAGAGCGCAGCCACAGGCGGTGGCGGGCCAGGGGCCCGCCCGGGTCGATGCCCCCATGGGGAGTCACGCTAGCCCCGGCCTCCCGGAGGGACAACGGCCATGACACCGGCCGTTACGCGAGGGCCGGACCGCCGGGGCGCCGGACGCCGCCCGGGGCCGGAAGCGGGGCACCGCACGCCGCCCGAGGCCGGACGCGCCGGGGCGCCGGACGCCGCCCCGGGGCGTCCGGCCCGCCGGGCGTCACGCTTCGCCGCGCTCCTTGTCCTCGGTGACCTCGGTGACCTCGGCGACCGCCTTGGCCTGGCCGGCCTCGCCGACCTCGCGCAGCAGGCAGGTGAGGCGGGCGGTGCACACCCGCCGGTTCTGCTCATCGCTGATGACGATCTCGTAGGTGGCGGTGGAGCGGCCCCGGTGGACGGGGGTGGCGACACCGGTGACCAGGCCGGAGCGCACTCCGCGGTGGTGGGTGCAGTTGAGGTCGACGCCGACCGCGATCCGCCCGCTGCCGCCGTGGAGCATCGAACCGACCGAACCGAGGGTCTCGGCCAGTACGGCGGAGGCCCCGCCGTGCAGCAGTCCGTACGGCTGGGTGTTGCCCTCCACGGGCATGGTGGCCACGACGCGGTCCGCGGAGGCTTCCAGGATCTGCACGCCCATGCGGGTGCCCAGGTGCCCTGCGGAGAACAGCGCGGGAAGGTCCACGCCGAGCGCCGCGTACTCGTCGATGACCTCCTGCGGGAACTTCACGCTGGTCTGTTCGCCCATCGGACCGGCTCCGTTCGATTGCTTGTGGTGGCCACCTTCTTACCAGGTGGCTGAGCAAACGCTTAGGCTGGGGGTGTCTGTTCCAGGCGGACCACCACCGACTTGCTCGCCGGGGTGTTGCTGGTGTCGGCGGTGGCGTCCAGCGGGACCAGGACGTTGGTCTCCGGGTAGTACGAGGCGGCGCAGCCGCGCGCGGTCGGGTAGTGGATCACGCGGAAGCCGGTGGCGCGCCGCTCGGTGCCGTCCGTCCACTCGCTGACCAGGTCGGCGTAGCTCCCGTCGGCAAACCCGAGCTCCTGGGCGTCCTCGGGGTGCACCAGCACCACCCGGCGGCCGTTCTTGATGCCGCGGTAGCGGTCGTCCAGGCCGTAGATGGTGGTGTTGTACTGGTCGTGGGAGCGGAGGGTCTGCAGCAGCAGCCGGCCCTCGGGCGCCGTGGGGTACTCGACGGGGGCGGCGGTGAAGTTGGCCTTGCCGGTGGTGGTGGGGAAGCTGCGGCTGTCGCGCGGGGCATGCGGCAGGGCGAAACCGGAGGGGTCGCTCACCCGGGCGTTGAAGTCCTCGAAGCCGGGGATGACGGCGGCGATACGGTCGCGGATCCGCGCGTAGTCCTTCTCGAACTCCTCCCAGGGGGTGCGGCTTTCGGGGCCGAGCACCCGGCGGGCCAGCCGGCAGACGATGGCCGGTTCGGAGAGCAGGTGGGAGCTCGCGGGCTCCAGGCGCCCGCGGGAGGCGTGCACCATGCCCATGGAGTCCTCGACGGTGACGAACTGCGGGCCGCCGCCCTGCAGATCGGCCTCGGTGCGGCCGAGAGTGGGCAGGATCAGCGCCCGCGCCCCGGTGACCACATGGGAGCGGTTGAGCTTGGTGGAGACATGGACGGTCAGCCGCGCGGCGCGCATCGCGCCCTCGGTGACCTCGGTGTCGGGGGAGGCCGCCACGAAGTTGCCGCCCATGGCGAAGAAGACCTTCGCCTGGCCGTCGCGCAGGGCGCGGATGGCCCGTACGACGTCGAAGCCGTGCTCACGGGGCGGGGCGAAGCCGAACTCGCGCTCCAGGGCGTCGAGGAAGGCCGGGGCGGGGCGCTCGAAGATGCCCATGGTGCGGTCGCCCTGCACATTGCTGTGGCCGCGCACCGGGCAGACCCCGGCGCCGGGGCGGCCGACGTTGCCGCGCAGCAGCAGGAAGTTGACGACCTCCCGGATGGTGGGCACCGAGTGCTTGTGCTGGGTCAGGCCCATCGCCCAGCACACGATGGTGCGCTGGGAGTCCAGGACCATGCGCAGCGCGCTGTCGATGTCGGCGCGGTCGAGGCCGGTGGCGCGCAGCGTCTCGTCCCAGTCGGCGTCGCGGGCGGCCTTGGCGAACTCCTCGAAGCCATGGGTGTGCTCGCCGATGAACTCCTCGTCGGTGGCTCCCTCTGTCTCCAGGATGAGCTTGTTGAGGAGGCGGAAGAGGGCCTGGTCGCCGCCGAGCCGGATCTGCAGGAAGAGGTCGGTGAGCGCGGTGCCGCCGCCGGCGATGCCGCGTGCGTTCTGCGGGTTCTTGAACCGCTCCAGCCCGGCCTCGGGCAGCGGGTTGATGGAGATGATCTTCGCACCGCCGGCCTTGGCCTTCTCCAGGGCGGAGAGCATGCGCGGGTGGTTGGTGCCGGGGTTCTGCCCGGCCACGATGATCAGGTCGGCCTGGTAGAGGTCCTCGAGCAGCACACTGCCCTTACCGACGCCGAGGGTCTCGGTGAGTGCCGAGCCGGAGGACTCATGGCACATGTTGGAGCAGTCGGGCAGGTTGTTGGTGCCGAATTCGCGGGCGAAGAGCTGGTAGAGGAAGGCCGCCTCGTTGCTGGTGCGGCCCGAGGTGTAGAAGACCGCCTCGTCGGGGGAGTCGAGCGCGGTCAGCTCGTCGCCGATGATGTCGAAGGCCCGGTCCCAGGACACCGGCTCGTACCGCTCGGCGCCCTCGTCCAGATACATCGGCTGGGTGAGCCGGCCCTGCTGACCGAGCCAGTAGCCGCTGCGGGTGGCGAGGTCGGCCACCGGGTGGGCGGCGAAGAAGTCGGGGGTGACCCGGCGAAGGGTGGCCTCCTCGGCGACGGCCTTCGCCCCGTTCTCACAGAACTCGGCCGCATGGCGCTTGTCCGGCTCGGGCCAGGCGCAGCCGGGGCAGTCGAAGCCGTTCTTCTGGTTGACGCGCAGGAGGGTGAGCGCGGTGCGGCGCACCCCCATCTGCTGCTGGGCGATGCGCAGTGAATGCCGCACGGCCGGCAGCCCGGCGGCGGCATGTTGCGGGGGTGTGACCTCGGGCGCGTCCTGGATCGGATCGCCTGCGGGCGGCTTGGCTGCCATTGTCGCTCCCCTTGGGCTCGAGCGTTGCGGGACCTGTGCGTGGACCTGTGGGTCAAATCCTGTCACGGGCCCACGACAGCCGAGGCGGCGGCCCGGTCCGGCTGTGCGGGAGGCATTGTCGGTGGGCCGTGGCAGGATCGGGGGCGTGGCAGAGAAAGCATCGAAGAAGACCGCAGCGCCCGCGCCCGACCGCACGGGGGAGGACCGTCCCCGCCTGCTCCTGCTGGACGGGCATTCCCTGGCATACCGGGCGTTCTTCGCGCTGCCGGCGGAGAACTTCAACACGACCACCGGCCAGACCACCAACGCGATCTACGGCTTCATTTCGATGCTGGCGAACACGCTCCGTGATGAGCAGCCCACGCACCTCGCCGTGGCGTTCGACGTCTCGCGCAAGACCTGGCGCTCCGAGCAGTTCACGGAGTACAAGGCGAACCGCTCCAAGTCCCCCGACGAGTTCAAGGGCCAGGTCGAGCTGATCGGCGAGCTGCTCGACGCCATGAACATCACGCGCTTCGCGGTGGACGGCTTCGAGGCCGACGACGTGATCGCCACCCTCGCCACCCAGGCCGAGGAGCAGGGCTTCGACGTGCTGATCGTCACCGGCGACCGGGATTCGTTCCAGCTGGTCACCGACCATGTCACGGTGCTCTACCCCACCAAGGGCGTCTCCGAGCTGACCCGGTTCACCCCCGGGAAGGTGCACGAGAAGTACGGCCTCACCCCGGCCCAGTACCCCGACTTCGCGGCCCTGCGCGGCGACCCGTCGGACAACCTCCCCGGCATCCCGGGCGTCGGCGAGAAGACCGCGGCGAAGTGGATCAATCAGTTCGGCTCGTTCAAGGAGCTGGTGGAGCGGGTCGACGAGGTCAAGGGGAAGGTCGGCGAGAAGCTCCGCGACCACCTGGAGTCCGTCAAGCTCAACCGCCAGCTGACCGAGCTGGTGCGGGATGTGGAGCTGGCCGCCGGCCCCGAGGGGCTGGGGCGCACTCCGTACGACCGGGAGGCGCTCTCGGTGATCCTGGACGCGCTGGAGTTCCGCCACCAGAACTTCCGCGACCGGATCATGGCCGTCGACCCGGGCGCGGCGGCGGACGAGCCCGCGGCCGCGGAGCCGGGTATCGCCGTCGACGGCGTGGTGCTGGGCGCGGGCGAGCTCGCCCCCTGGCTGGAGAGCCACCGCGACGCCCCGCTGGGCCTGGCCACGGTCGACACCTGGGCGCTGGGCAGCGGCAGTGTCAGCGAGATCGCGCTGGCCACCGGCTCCGGCCCCGCCGCGTTCTTCGACCCCTCGCAGCTGGACGAGGCCGATGAGCGGGCGTTCGCCGGGTGGATCGCGGACCCGGACCGCCCCAAGGTGCTGCACAACGCCAAGGGCATCATGCGGGTCTTCGCCGAGCACGGCTGGTCCGTCGCGGGCGTCACCATGGACACCGCCCTCGCGGCCTATCTGGTCAAGCCCGGCCGCCGCTCCTTCGAGCTGGACGCCCTGTCGGTGGAGTACCTGGGCCGTGAGCTGTCCCCGGCGGTCGCCGCGGACGGCGGACAGCTGGCCTTCGGTGCCGATGACGAGGCCGAGCGGGACGCTCTGATGATCAAGGCGCGGACGATCCTGGACCTGGGCGAGGCGTTCGGCGGCCGGCTGAAGGACGTGGGCGCCGCCGGGCTGCTGCACGACATGGAGCTGCCCGTCTCCGAGCTGCTGGCCCGGATGGAGCGGTCGGGCATCGCCGCCGACCGCGGCTGGCTGGAGCGCATGGAGCAGCAGTTCGCGGCCGCCGTGCAGCACGCCGTGCAGGAGGCGCACGCCGCGGTGGGCCATGAGTTCAACCTCGGCTCGCCCAAGCAGCTCCAGGAGGTGCTCTTCGGCGAGCTGGGCCTGCCCAAGACCAAGAAGACCAAGACCGGATACACCACGGACGCCGACGCGCTGGCGTGGCTGGCCGCGCAGACCGACCACGAACTCCCGGTGATCATGCTGCGCCACCGGGAGCAGGCGCGGCTGCGTTCCACCGTCGAGGGCCTGATCAAGACCATCGCCCCCGGCGGCCGCATCCACACCTCCTTCAACCAGACCGTGGCGGCCACCGGCCGGCTCTCCTCCACCGACCCCAATCTGCAGAACATCCCGGTGCGCACGGACGAGGGCCGGGCGATCCGGCGCGGCTTCGTCGTCGGCGACGGCTTCGAGTCGCTGATGACCGCCGACTACAGCCAGATCGAGCTGCGCGTGATGGCCCATCTCTCCGAGGACGAGGGCCTGATCGAGGCGTTCACCTCCGGTGAGGACCTCCACACCACGGTCGCCTCCCAGGTCTTCTCCGTCGACAAGTCGGCGGTCGACCCGGAGATGCGCCGCAAGATCAAGGCCATGTCCTATGGGCTGGCGTACGGCCTTTCGGCGTTCGGCCTCTCCCAGCAGCTCGGCATCACCCCCGATGAGGCCCGCAAGCTGATGGAGAACTTCTTCGAGCGGTTCGGCGGAGTGCGCGACTATCTGCAGCGGGTCGTCGAGGAGGCACGCGCCACCGGCTATACGGAGACCATGCTCGGCCGCCGCCGCTATCTCCCGGACCTCACCAGCGACAACCGCCAGCGCCGCGAGATGGCCGAGCGGATGGCGCTCAACGCCCCGATCCAGGGCACCGCCGCCGATATCGTGAAGATCGCGATGCTCAAGGTGGACGCGGCGTTGACGAGGGCGGAACTCTCGTCGCGGATGCTGTTGCAGGTCCACGACGAAATCGTGCTGGAGATCGCGTCCGGTGAGCGGGAGCGGGTCGAGGAGCTGGTCCGCCGGGAGATGACGGGCGCCTTCAGCTTGAGCGCTCCGCTGGATGTATCGGTAGGATCCGGGTCGGACTGGGAATCGGCGGCTCACTGAGGGTTCCTCCGATGCGGTGTTTGCACCGGTAGCTGCGGACCATAAGTTGTCGTAGTGTCACCAGAGTTGACGCGCTGGGGGAGCGCACTGTGTTCGACGGGAGGGACACACGGATGGCACCGCTAATCGGCCGACGACTGCGCAAGGGGGCCGCCACGACAGCGGTGGCGGCGGCTGCGATGGCCGCCCTCACCGCGTCTCAGGCACCCGGCTTCGCCGACTCCGACCAGGGCGACCGGCACCGGGAGCAGCGGGCGGGGGAGGCACCGGCGCCCGAAGACACCCCCATCGACGGTGGTTCGTCGTACCACACCGATCTGCCACCGCTGGTCACCCCGGACAAGCCGGGCTCCTCGATCGATCTGCCCGGGCTCCCCGGGAGTGGCAACACCAAGCCCGAGGCGGGCATACCCGCCAGCGTGCTGGACGCCTACAAGAAGGCGGAGGCGGCCCTGAGGGAGTCCAACCCCGGCTGCAATCTGCCCTGGCAGCTGCTCGCCGCGATCGGCAAGGTCGAGTCCGGCCAGGCCCGCGGCGGCAATGTGGAGGCCGACGGCACCACCGTCTCCCCCATCCTCGGCCCGGTCCTCAATGGCGACGGCTTCGCCCTGATCAAGGACACCGACGGCGGTGCCTACGACGGCGACAGTACGCATGACCGCGCGGTCGGCCCGATGCAGTTCATCCCGTCCACCTGGGCCAACTGGGGGCGGGACGGCAATGGCGACGGCGAGAAGGACCCCAACAACGTCTATGACGCCGCCCTCGCCGCGGGCAACTACCTCTGCGCGAACGGCCGCGATCTGTCCGTCAAGGCCGATCTGGACCGCGCGATCCTCGGCTACAACCACTCGCAGGAGTATCTGAACACCGTCCTGTCGTGGTTCGAGTACTACAAGCGCGGCACCCACGAGGTCCCCGACGGCACCGGCGTGCTGCCCTCGGGGGACGGCTCCGGCGGCTCGGGCTCGGGCTCGGGCGACAAGGGCAAGGACTCGGACAAGGGCGGTGGAAACGGCAAGGCCCCCGGGAAGGGCCCGGAGAATGCCCACACCCTGCCCAAGCCCGACGACGAGACCGACACCTCCACCCCGACCCCTCCGGCCGGCGAGCACGGCGGGACCCCCGGCACAGGGACCCCGACCCCCAAGCCCCCGACCACTCCGCCGTCCACCCCGAGCGGCACCAGCAAGCTCACCACGGTCGGCGCGAAGGAGCTGTCCGCCATCGCGGGCACCGAGTTCGCCCAGTCGCCGCGCGTCAAGGCCGTGGACGCCGCGGGCAAGCCGGTGGCCGGTGCGCGGGTGAGGTACGAGATCCTCGGTGAGACCGACGCGCGCTTCCTCGGCCTCGTCAAGTCCGCCACCATGCTGACCGGCATCGACGGCACCGCCACCGCGCCGAAGCTGCTCGCGGGCGAGAAGACCGGCACCTTCACGGTGCGCGCCACCGCCGTGGAGCGGGAGGCGGCGCCGGTCGAGTTCGCCGCGGCCGTCAAGGCCCGTCCCGTACCGCAGGCCGATGCGCTGGCCCGCCTCGACGACAAGGAGCTCACGGCCCAGGCCGGCGCCTCCTTCGCCGACGCGCTCGCCGTCACGGCCACCAGCAAGGGCAAGGCCACGGCGGATGTGCCGGTGACCGCCACCATGATCACCTCGGCGAAGGACCCCGAGCTCAACGACAAGGGGCCCTACTTCCTGGACGACAAGGGCAAGCCGGTGCGCACCCTGACCGCCCTGAAGACCAACGCCCTCGGGCAGCTCACCCTGCCGAAGATCCTCACCGATGACCACGCGGGCACCTTCCTGCTCCGCCTCACCGCCGAAGGCGGCGCCGTCCTGGACATCGAGCTGACGGTCACCCAGGCCCAGGCCCCCGCCTCGTAAGCCGCCCGGCAGTCGAACACCGCCGCGGATCACGCGGTTCCTCGCGCCGCCCCTGAGCCCCCACCGGGCCAGGGGCGGCGCGACGCTTTTGCGCCTTCGTGTTCTCATCTGCGGCCCCCGTTGCTACGGTGCCCCACCTCTGACGAACCGTCAGGCAGCGCCTCGTACCGGACCACGAGGAGGCCCGTATGCGCGCCCTCGCCGCCGCCGCGATCGGACTCGCCGCCGCCCTCGCCATCGTCCTCACGATGACGGCCATCGGCGCGCCCAGCGGTAAGACCTCCCCGGAACCCCTGCTCACCACCGTCCCCAAGCACCCCTGAGGGAGGGACATCCGCCATGCGCCGCAGAGCAAGCCTGGTGCTGCTGGCCTTCGCCGTCTTCTTCGCCGCTCTCGCGCCGCTGCTGCGCTGGTACGCGTATCCCCGGCTGGCCAAGATCCCGCCCAGTGAGTACCAGACGGCGGTCCTGGAGGCCAGTCCGGCCACCCTGCTCGACTACGGCACCATGCGGCCCCGCGAGGTCTCCAAGGTCAGCATCGTGCAGACCCTGCGCGGCAATGTGCCCGCCGCCGAGAAGACCGGGAAGGCGACCGGGCGGGATGTCGTCGTCTGGGACGCCCTGTCCTATGTGGCCGGGCCCGACGGCAAAATGGTCTCCAAGATCCCCGAGCGCTATGTCTTCGACGCCCACTCCCAGGACCCGGTGCACGCGGCCGGGGAACATGTCGACGGGGACGCTGTGCGCCGCGACGGCATCGAGTTCAAATGGCCGTTCCTCACCGAGAAGCGCGACTACCGCTACTTCGACGCCCAGACCCGCACCTCCGCCCCCATCCACTACAAGGGCACCCAGAACTTCCGCGGCCTGAAGGTCTACTACTTCGAACAGACCATCCCCTGGACCAAGGTGGCGCTGCCCAAGACCATGCCGGTCGAGGGCGTCACCCCCGAGACCGTCCGGAAGGCCGGCACCTCCCGCTGGTACAGCACCAAGCGGATGTTCTGGGTCGAGCCCACTACCGGCGCCCCGGTCAACGGGCAGGAGATCCACAAGGAGGAGCTGCGCGGTGGCACGCTGCTGGGCGACCGCGACCGGGTGACCGTCTTCTCCGGCCATGTGAAGATGCGCGAGGACTACATCCGGCACACGGTCGACATGGTGAAGTCCCAGCGCCAGCTGGTCCTGCTGCTCACGGCCTATCTGCCGTGGGGCTTTCTGATCCTCGGCCTGGCCCTGCTCGCGCTCGCCCTGCTGCTGGAGGCCCGCGGGCGCGCGGCGCGCCCGCCGGCGGCCCCGGCGGCGCCGACCCCGATGTCAGTGGCGGGCCATAGCGTATGACCATGCCAGTGAACAGCTGCGTCCCCGGGCCCGAACTCGTCGGCCACATCGTCGAATTGGCGTACCTGGAATGGGCGCCGGGCGCCACGGCGGCCGCCGCCGCGCGCTTCGGCTGGGTGCCCGACCGCTCCCACATGTCCTCCCATGCCACCAACACCGGGCACTATGTGCGCCCGGAGTGGTTCGGCGGGCCCGATGACGCGGACACCGAATGCCTGATCCCGTTCTGCTACTACTACGAGCCGGACGACTTCGACGCGGAGTTGCAGGCCGACGGGCTCAGCGGCAATGTCGACTGGCTCGCCGAGTACCACTGCGAGGACCCCGCATGGGTCTTCCACCGCGACGCCGGCCGCTCCGTCTTCGACGACCGGTGGCGCGCCGCCGTGGACGCCTTCGGCGAGCGGCTGGGCGAGCCGGAGACCGTCGTGCGGGACGAGAAGGGCGACCACCCGTGGAACTACGCCGCGTGGCGCTGCGGCGGCAATGCGGTGGTGGTCGGCCAGTGTGCCGACAACGGCTCGTATATGACCTTCGAGCAGGCGCTCATATGGGTCGGGCCACACCCCGTGGACGAACCGTTCCCGACGGGGGAGCAGTTCGCCCTGAGGCTGGAGTGCTGAGCGGCGCGGCCGTCGCGTCGCCGCGTCAACCTGCGTCCCCGCGATTCGCTCGTGGTGGCCAAGCCGGTAGTGATCAGGGCGAGAGCGTGGCTAGCATGCCGCCCATGCCTGGCATCACGATTGAGTTCACCGAGCAGGAGCTGGCCGAGCTGCGTGCCGAGGCGAGGGAGAAGGGCGTCGCGATCAAGCGCCTGGCGCACGACATACTGACCGAGGACGTGGTCCGGCGGCGTCAGAAGCAGCGTTTCGTCGAGGGCGCCGTGAAGTTCGCCCTGGAGTACAAGCCCGAGTTCGAGCGGGAGTTCCCGCACGGCATGCGGTGATCCTGTATGTCGACGCCGGTTGGGTACTGAACGTCCAGGTCGAGGTCTCCCCGGTGAACACCCCGGTCCGGGACTGGGGTGCGCTGCACTGCATGACCGAACGCCACCGCTATGAGCGATTCTCGGGCGAGCCCTATTACGAGGAGGCCGCCGCCCGCGCCGCGACCTTTCTGCACACCTCACTGATCCTCGAGCCGTTCTCCGACTACAACGCCACGATCGGCGCGGCCTGCGCGCGGATGTACATGGAGGAGTCGGGAGAGCCGATCACGCCGCCGCCGGGCGGCATGGTCAAGCTCGTCCGGGAGATACGGGAGATCGGCGGATTCCGGCTCGGCGAGACCGCGCGTCGGCTGCGCGACTGGGCCGACTGACGGCCGACGCGGCCCCGATGCCCGAGGGGGTCGGCTGATGTCCGACGCGGCCCGTTGATGCCCGATGGGGTCCGCTGATGCCTGATGCGGCCCGCTGAGCGGTCCCCGCCGGCCGTGGGCTGAGCGGGCGGGCCGATGGCGGGCTCAGCGCCGCGGGTTCCGTGGCGGGCGCTGGGCGGGCTCAGCGGCGGCGGGGCTCAGCGGCGGGTGTTGGTCCGCCGGGTCGGCTCGGCCGTCGATGGATCCTCCGGCCACGGATGCTTGGGGTACCGGCCGCGCAGCTCGGCCCGCACCGAGCGGTAGCCGTCCTTCCAGAACGACGCCAGATCGGCGGTGACCGCGGCCGGACGCCCCGCCGGGGACAGCAGATGCACCAGCAGCGGCACCCGCCCGCCCGCGATCCGGGGCGCCTCCTGCCAGCCGAACAGCTCCTGCAGCTTCACCGCCAGCACGGGCCGGTCCGCGCCGTAGTCCACCCGCACCCGCGAGCCGCTCGGCACCTCGATCCGCTCCGGAGCCAGCTCCTCGAACCGCGCGGCCTCGCCCGTGGCCCACGGCATCAGCCGGGCCAGCGCCCCTCCCGCGTCCACCCGCCCCAGATCGGCCCGCCCGCGGGCCCGCGCCAGCTCCACGCCGAGCCAGTCGTCCGCGCGGTCCAGCAGCGCCCCGTCGGAGACATCCGGCCAGGCCCCGCCCAGCTCCCGGTGGAGAAACGCCATCCGCTGCCGGATCGCCGTGGCCTGCGCCGACCAGCGCAGCAGCCCCGTCCCCTCGCGGCGCAGCCCCTCCAGCAGCGCCTGCCGCACCAGCTCCGGATCGGGCTTGGCCAGCGGCCGGGACACCAGCTCGATCGCGCCGAGCCGGGCCACCCGGCGCGCCACGACGTCCCCGTCGGCCCAGCGCACCTCCGCACCCTCCGAGGCCAGGGCCGCGGCCGCCGCCCGGGCGGTGTCCTCGTCGGTCACGGCCGCGAGCCGCACCCGCGCCGACGCGGCGGTCACCGGCCGGTCCGCGACGGCCACCGCGAGCCACGGCGCCCCGCCCAGCCGCGAGCCCTCGCTCAGTTCCGCGCCCGTCCCGGCGGCCATGAGGTACGCCCGCTCGCCGCGCCGCCGGGCCACCCGCTCCGGGAACGCCAGCGCGGCCAGCAGCCCCGCCACGGCGTCATCGCCGCGCGCCGCCCGCTGCGCGCCACGTGCGCCATCGGGTCGCGCGTCGCCCGTGCCGGTGAGGGCCTGTTCGAGTCGCCGGGCCTCCTGGCGCCAGCGGGCGGCGTAGGGGTCGCCGCCGTGGCGGGCGGTGCGCCAGGCGGCGGCGAGGTCGTCGCCGTACTCCCTCGGGGGCTCCTCGCTCAGCAGGGCCACCACCTCGGCGGCCCGGCGTGCGCCGACCTCCTTCGCGCCGTCGATGAGCGCCCGCGCCAGGCGGGGGTGGAGGCCGAGGCGGGCCATCCGGGTGCCGCGCTCGGTGGCCCGTCCGGCGGCGTCCACGGCGCCGATCGCGGTCAGCGTCTCGCGGGCGGCCGTCATCGCCCCGGTGGGCGGCGGATCGAGCAGGGCCAGCCCCGAGGCGTCCGGATCGCCCCAGCACGCCGTCTGCAGCGCGAAGGCCGTAAGGTCCGCGCCGGCGATCTCCGGGGACGGGAAACGCGGCAGCCGGGCGTCCTCCGCCTCGGGCCAGCAGCGGTAGACCACCCCGGGCGCCTCACGCCCCGCACGGCCCGCGCGCTGCCGGGCTGCCGCCCGTGACGCCCTTACGGTCGTCAGCGCGCTCAGCCCGCGTGCGTGGTCCATCCGGGGCTCACGCGCCAGCCCGCAGTCCACGACGACCCTCACGCCCGGCACGGTCAGGCTCGACTCGGCGACCGAGGTGGCCAGCACCACCCGCCGCCGTCCGCCGTCCGCACCGGCCAGCACCGCCTCCTGTACGGCGGCCGGCGCCCGCCCGTGCACCTGCAGGACCTCCGTCTCGGCGAGCCCGCCCAGCTTCCCGGCCACCCGGGCGATCTCGCCCACGCCCGGCAGGAAGCACAGCACATCGCCCTCCCGCTCGCGCAGCGCCCGCCGCACCACGGCCGCGACATGGTCCAGCAGGGCGGGGTCGACGCGCATCCCGTGCGGCGGCCTTACGGGGCGCTCGGGCGGCGTCCACACCACCTCCACCGGATGGGACACACCCGGTGCCGAGACGACCGGCGCGGGCCCCTCAGAGCCGCCCCCGCCGTCCGTCGCCCCTTCCCCACCGTCCGTCCCGCCGTCGCCGAGCAGCCGCGCCCAGCCCTCCGCGTCCGTGGTCGCCGAGGCGGCGATCAGCCGGAGGTCGGGGCGCAGGGCGGCCCGGACGTCCAGCAGGAAGGCGGCGGCCGTGTCCGCGTCCAGATGGCGCTCATGGCATTCGTCGAGGACGACCACGTCGACCCCGGCCAGCTCCTGGTCGCGTTGCAGCCGTTGCAGCAGCACGCCGGTGGTGACCACCTCGACCACGGTCCCCCGGCCGGCCTGCCGCTCCCCGCGCACGGTGAAGCCGACCTTCCCGCCCGGCCGCTCGCCCAGCAGCCACGCCATCCGCCGCGCGGCGGCCCGTGCCGCGATCCGCCGCGGCTCGGCGACCAGCACCCGCCGCACCGGTCCGCCGCCCACCAGCCCGGCGAGGACCAGTGGCACCAGCGTCGTCTTACCGGTCCCCGGGGGCGCGCACAGCACGGCGACCCCGCGGTCGTCGAGCGCGCGCAGCAGCGCCGGCACGGCCTCGCGCACGGGAAGGCGGTCGAGGGCCTCGGCGCGCGGGTCCCCAGGAGTGGTCAACGGCTCTGCCCCGATCCCGCTCAGTCCCGCTCGCATACGAAGATCGCCGTGCCCGGGATGAGGTTCCCCCGCAGGGGGGACCAGCCGCCCCACTCCTGGTGGTTCCACGCGGGCCATTCCGGTTCGATCAGGTCGACCAGCCGGAAGCCCCCGGCCACCACGTCCCGCACCCGGTCGCCCAGCGTCCGGTGGTGCTCCACGTAGACGGCCCGGCCCGACTCGTCCTGCTCCACATAGGGCGTGCGGTCGAAGTAGGAGCCGGCGACGGACAGCCCCTCGGGACCCGGTTCGTCGGGAAACGCCCAGCGGATCGGATGCGTCACCGAGAAGACCCACCGCCCGCCCGGCCGCAGCACCCGGCGCACCTCGCGCATCACCCGTACCGGCTCGGCCACGAACGGCACCGCCCCGTACGCCGAGCACGCCAGGTCGAACGAGCCGTCCCGGAAGGGCAGGGCCGTGGCGTCGGCCTGCACCAGCGCGACCCCGGCCCGCTCGCCCGCGCCGTCGCCGCCCCCGGCGGCGGCCTCCGCGTCGATCCGCCGCGCGTGCCGCAGCTGCCGGTGGGAGAGGTCCAGGGCCACCGGCCGCGCCCCCTGGGCGGCCAGCCAGCGGGCGCACTGTGCGGCGCCCGCGCCCACCTCCAGCACATCGCGCCCCTTGAGCGCCTCCACCGGGCCCAGCAGCCCGGCGTCCGCCTCGTCCAGCCCCTCCGGGCCCCATATGAACCGGTCGTCGCCCAGGAAGGCGCCGTGTTCTTCCTGGTACTCGTCCGCGTTGCGGTCCCACCATCCCCGGCTGGCCCGGCTGCTCTCCGCCTCGTCGGCGGTCCGGCGGGTGGCTGTCGGCTCGGCCCCCTCCGCAGGGGTGCCGGGCTCGTGTTCTTGGAGCATCGCGCGCGTCGTCGTACTCTCTGTATCGACCTGTGGCTGCGGGGCACGGTGAAGACCGCGTCGCAGTACGGACCATGCAATTTGCCGGGTTCGGGGAGTTAATCCCCACGTGTGCTCTTCGTGCATTGACCATGCCCGGCTGCCCCCGTATGCTACAAGTTGCGTTGCGGGCCTGTGCGCCTCGGACCGAGCAGGCCGCACTCGCATCTGTTGTATGTCCCCTCGGTTGTCGAGGTACATGGGCTTTTCGATCATTCGAAATCGGAAAGATTCGGTGCCTCCAAGGCTGTCCGGCTTCGGCAGTGCGATAAGGGCCCCCGGCGTAGCAGTACCTACGACTTCATGTCCGTACCGGAGCCCTTTTCCACATGACGAGCAGCACCGAGGCAACCCGCACCACCCCGCAGGTGGCGGTAAACGACATCGGTTCCGAGGAAGCCTTCCTCGCCGCGATCGACGAGACGATCAAGTACTTCAACGACGGCGACATCGTCGACGGCGTCATCGTGAAGGTCGACCGGGACGAGGTCCTGCTCGACATTGGTTACAAGACCGAAGGCGTCATTCCCTCCCGCGAACTGTCGATCAAGCACGACGTCGACCCCAATGAGGTCGTCGCCGTCGGCGATGAGATCGAGGCCCTGGTCCTCCAGAAGGAGGACAAGGAAGGCCGGCTGATCCTCTCGAAGAAGCGCGCGCAGTACGAGCGCGCTTGGGGCACCATCGAGAAGATCAAGGAAGAGGACGGGATCGTCACCGGTACCGTCATCGAGGTCGTCAAGGGTGGTCTCATCCTCGACATCGGCCTCCGTGGCTTCCTTCCCGCCTCCCTGGTGGAGATGCGCCGCGTTCGCGACCTCCAGCCCTACGTGGGCAAGGAGCTCGAGGCGAAGATCATCGAGCTCGACAAGAACCGCAACAACGTGGTCCTGTCCCGCCGCGCCTGGCTGGAGCAGACCCAGAGCGAGGTCCGCCAGACCTTCCTCACCACCCTCCAGAAGGGGCAGGTGCGCTCCGGCGTCGTCTCCTCCATCGTCAACTTCGGTGCGTTCGTGGACCTCGGCGGCGTCGACGGTCTCGTCCACGTCTCGGAGCTGTCCTGGAAGCACATCGACCACCCCTCCGAGGTTGTCGAGGTCGGCCAGGAGGTCACGGTCGAGGTCCTGGACGTCGACATGGACCGCGAGCGCGTCTCCCTGTCGCTCAAGGCGACCCAGGAAGACCCGTGGCAGCAGTTCGCCCGGACCCACCAGATCGGCCAGGTCGTCCCGGGTAAGGTCACCAAGCTTGTTCCGTTCGGTGCGTTCGTCCGCGTGGACGAGGGCATCGAGGGTCTGGTCCACATCTCCGAGCTGGCCGAGCGCCACGTGGAGATCCCGGAGCAGGTCGTCCAGGTCAACGACGAGATCTTCGTCAAGGTCATCGACATCGACCTCGAGCGCCGCCGCATCAGCCTCTCGCTGAAGCAGGCCAACGAGGCGTTCGGTGCCGACCCGTCCGTGGTCGAGTTCGACCCGACCCTGTACGGCATGGCCGCGTCCTACGACGACCAGGGCAACTACATCTACCCCGAGGGCTTCGACCCCGAGACCAACGACTGGCTCGAGGGCTTCGAGACCCAGCGGGAGGCGTGGGAGACCCAGTACGCCGAGGCGCAGCAGCGGTTCGAGCAGCACCAGGCTCAGGTCATCAAGTCCCGCGAGGCCGACGAGCAGGCCGCTGCCGAGGCGGGCAGCGGTGCCGCTCCGGCGCCCGGCGGGCAGACGTCCGGCGGCGGCGGCGGTTCGTACTCCTCGGAGTCGGCCGACAACTCCGGCGCCCTGGCCTCGGACGAGGCGCTGGCCGCGCTTCGCGAGAAGCTGGCCGGCGGCCAGAGCTGATCACCGGCCGCTAGTCGGCACCAGCTGAATGGGTAAGGCCCGCTCCCCCTGGGGAGCGGGCCTTACGTATGTCCGGGTCGCCGCACACTGACCGAAACGGAGTCCACGGTCACGTTCCGGGCGGCGTCGATCCTGATGCCCTCCCGGCCGCCGCGGACCGTGATCCCCCTGACGGTCCAGTACGAGGCGCCGTTCAGCCGTAGCCCATAGCCGCCGCTCGCGGTGAGCACCGCCTTCGGCGAGCCGGTGAGGGTGATCCGCGAGCCGGAGGTGCCGGAGGCGGTGATCTCGAAGCTGCCGCGATACCTGCCGTCGGCGAGCCGGATCGTATCGCCGGGCCGGGCCCTGGCGAGGGCCTTCCTGAGCCCGTCCGCGTCGTTCACGGAGATCGGGACGGCGGTGGCGGCGGGGGCCTCCCGCGCGGTCGTGCCGGCCGCGATCAGCCCACCGGCGGCGATCAGTCCGGCGGCGGAGGCGGTGACGAAGGTGCGTAATCGAGCGGGAGTGCGGCCGGGGGAGTGCATAGGAGGCTGCCTTCCTGTGCCGTGGCCAGAGGTGAACACGCTGGGTTCTGGTCAGTGAACGCCGGATGACATGATGAACCGCTGACGGCTGGCGAAGATAGGCGTGCCTCATATGCGCGTCAACCCCGCGAAATGCGCCGACGTCGAGTTCGGGCCGCTCCCGTTAGCCCAAGTGGGCCCCTTCGCAACGCGGTTCACGGCCGCCGGGCCATCGCGGATACCGCCCGGGGAATGCCCCCGCCCTTGTTCGGTGTTCTTCGGAACGGACACAAGGAGGAGCGGTCACAGTGCAAGATCCGCAGGAGTTGTACGCATGGGAACCGAGCGGGCTGGCGGAGGTCGACGCGATAGCCTCGCGGGACTCGGCCGGGCTGGTGCTGCTGTACCACTTCGACGGCTATATCGACGCCGGCGAGACGGGGGACCAGATCGTCGAGCGGCTGCTCGACGGCCTGCCACGCAAGGTCGTCGCGCGCTTCGACCATGACCGGCTGGTCGACTACCGGGCCCGGCGCCCCCTGCTCACCTTCCAGCGCGACCGCTGGACCGCGTACGAGACCCCGAAGCTCGAGCTGTATCTGGTGCGCGACGCGACCGCGGCCCCGTTCCTGCTGCTCGCCGGGCCGGAGCCGGACGTGGAGTGGGAGCGGTTCGCGGCGGCCGTGCGGCAGATGGTCGAGCGCCTGAGCGTACGGCTCGCGGTGAACTTCCACGGCATCCCGATGGGCGTTCCGCACACCCGGCCGGTCGGCATCACCCCGCATGGAAACCGCACCGACCTGATGCCTGGTCATCGCGGCTTCTTCGACGAGGCCCAAGTGCCCGGCAGCGCGGAATCCCTGATCGAGTACCGACTGGCCGAGGCGGGCATCGATGTGCTCGGCGTCGCCGCGCATGTGCCGCACTATCTGGCCCGGTCGGCCTATCCGGACGCGGCGCTCACCGCGCTGGAGGCCATCACCGCGGCCACCGGCCTGGTCCTGCCGGGGCCCACGCACGCCCTGCGCAACGACGCCCTCAAGACGCAGGAGGAGATCGAGCGGCAGATCTCGGAGGGGGACGAGGAGCTGGTCGCGCTCGTACGGGGCCTTGAGCACCAGTACGACGCGGTGGCCGGGGCCGAGAGCCGCGGCAATCTGGTCGCGGAGCCGGCCGAGCTGCCCTCGGCCGACGAACTGGCCGCGGAGTTCGAGCGGTTCCTGGCCGAGCGGGAGGGCGAGGGTGGAGCCTGAGCGAGGACCCCGCAGGTGCGCCATATAGCGTGGGCCCCATGCTGAAGCTGGGGCTCACGGGCGGAATCGGCGCGGGCAAGAGCGAGGTCTCACGGATCCTGACCTCATTGGGAGCAATGCTGATCGACTCCGATCGGATCGCTCGCGAGGTGGTCGAGCCGGGAACGCCGGGGCTGACCGCCGTCGTCACCGAATTCGGCCCCGAGGTGCTGACCGCCGACGGCCATCTGGACCGTCCCGGGCTCGGCGCGATCGTCTTCAACGACCCGGAGCGGCTGAGCGCGCTGAACGCGATCATCCACCCGCTGGTCCGGGACCGCTCCGCGGAGCTTCAGGCGGCGGCCGCCCCCGATGCCGTCGTGGTCCATGACGTCCCGCTCCTGGCCGAGAACAAGCTGGCCCCGCTCTACGACCTGGTGATGGTCGTGGACGCCACGCCCGAGACCCAGCTCGACCGGCTGGTACGGCTGCGCGGCATGGCCGAGGACGAGGCGCGGGCCCGGATGGCGGCGCAGGCCACCCGCGCCGACCGGCTGGCGATCGCCGATGTCGTGATCGACAACAATGGCCCGATCGAGGCGCTGGAGCCGCAGGTCACCAAGGTCTGGGCGGATCTGGTGGCGCGGGCGGCCGGCGCGGAGGGCTGAGCGGGGGCGCGGCGCGGAGCGTGCGGGGCTGAGCCGGGGCGCGGCGCGGAGCGTGCGCGCGCCCGTGGCGGGGAATGCGGCGTGCGGGGTGATTGTTGTGCCCCTCGTAGCGAACGATCATCCGTGACGGTTCATCCCATCCCCTCACCCGATCCTCCGCCTCATCACCGAGCACGTACCCGGGGAAGGAAACGGCTGTGCCCGAGCCCACGCCCGAGACCCATGTCATCGACTACCGCGCCGCGGAGCAACTGCTCGCCGCCCGAGACCCACGGGGCGCCGTAAAGCTGCTCGACTCCGTCATCAGCGCCCACCCCGAGAACACTGCGGCCAGGCTGCTGCGGGCGCGCGCGTTCTTCCTCGCGGCGCAGCTGCGCTCGGCGGAGCTGGAGTTCCAGCTCGTCATCGAGCGCGAGCCGGACAACGCGTTCGCCCACTTCGCCCTGGCCCGCACCCTGGAGCGGGCCAACCGCTCGGCCGAGGCCACCCGCCACTTCCGGCTGGCCGCGGCGCTCGATCCGCGCCCGGACTTCGTCGAGGCGGCCCGGTTCGGCCAGCGGGACTGAAGGACCGGACAGGCGGGGCGTGGGCTGGGCCGCGGCGATTGCCGGGCCCGGACTCCGCCCCTCCGCCGGTTTCGGTCCGCGGCAGGCCCGGGCGAACTGTCGCCCGCGTACCCGGCGGCCCATGCCGGGCCGCTGTGGGCGGCCCGTCCCAGGTCAGCGCCAGGCGACCTGCCCCAGGTCAGCGCCAGGCGACTTGCCCCAGGTCAGGGCCAGGCGGCCCGCCCCCGGTCAGCGCCAGGCGGCCTGCCCCCGGTCAGCGCCAGAGGGCGAACCCGCCGAGGACCACCGCGCCGAGCAGCACCACCCCGCCGAGCCCCAGCGCCACGCCGCGGTGCCGGACGAGGTCGTACGGATCGGCCTCCCGGCCCGGCCGCGCCTCCCGCCGCTCGTACGGCTCTCCGGTTCCGGAGAGCATCAGCCCGAGCGCACAGAGCGCGATGCCGATCGCCAGCACCCCCATGACGGCCCCCTGTCGCGGCAGGTACCCAGCAGGTACTCGCCAGTATCTCCCGGAATGCGGGGCTCCCGGCCGTCGATATCCCGTCACCCCCGGAGTGCCGTGCATGCCTTACGGCGGCCGTGCCTTACGGCGGCCATGCCGTGTACGCCTTACGGGGCCCGGCGCCGTCCGTGGCCGGGCCTGCGCTCGCCGAGCGGTGCGTACGGCGGCACATCCGGGCCGGGCTGATAGTGCGGCCCCTGCCGGATGTGCCGGATCACCAGGACCAGATCGACCAGGGTGACGACGGCGAGCACCCCACACGCGGCCGCCCATCCCGGTCGGCCCACGATCGCGAAGGCCACCGCGCCGCCGAGCGTCCAGAGCAGCCCCCACGTGGCCAGCCCCAGCCGCATCCGCAGCGGGCTGCGCGCATGTACCGGTTCGTCACCCGTTCGGATCAGCCGTGTCGGCATGGGCATCGTATCTCCCGTTTTCGGAAGCTTTCTTCTATTTTCTCCCTCTTCGTTCCTCCTCGAATCTACCTCCGGAGGGCGCCCTCCGATACCTGAGATCATGTCGTGGGCATCCACAGGGGACGGCATGGGACCAGGACGATGAGGAGCTGCCAGTGATCCGCCAGTCATGGGACGAATCGGCCGCCAAGCGGGCCCGTATCCGCGGTTGCCTGCTGGGCGGGGCGATCGGGGACGCCCTCGGCAATCCGATCGAGTTCCTCTCCCTGCGGTCGATCCGCGAGACCTATGGCGGCACGGGCATCACCACCCTCGTCCCGGACGGCAGCGGAGTCGTGGGCCGGGTCACCGATGACACCCAGATGACGCTCTTCACGGCGGAGGGCCTGATACGGGCCCACGCCAGATCCTCGTCCAAGGGCGTCGAAGGGTCCGAGACCGCCGTCGTCCGCCATGCCTATCTGCGCTGGCTGGACACCCAGAACCACCCCGGGCCGCCGCCCGCCGAGGGCACCGGCGACCTGGTCCGCTCCGGTTGGCTGCGCACCCAGCCCTGGCTGTACGCCCGCCGCGCCCCCGGCAACGCCTGCCTCTCCGGTCTCACCGCGCAGCATGTCCCCGCCCCGCGGGCGCCCCTGGACGGCACCCCCGGCCCGGTGAACCCCGGCTCCAAGGGCTGCGGCACCGTGATGCGCTCGGCGCCGTTCGGCCTCACCGGGCTCGATCCCCGCGACTGCTTCGAACTCGCCGCCCGCTGCGCCACGATCACCCATGGCCATCCGACCGGCTCCTACGCGGCCGGCGCCCTGGCCGCCATGATCGCGTGCCTGCTCGACGGCGAGTCCCTCGAAGGCGCCACCCTGCGCGCCCTGGAACTCCTCGCCCGCTACCCCCGCCACGAGGAGACCACCGCCGCCCTCCGTAAGGCGGTCGACCTGGCGGCCGAGGGCGATCCGACCGCCGAGAAGGCCGAATCGCTCGGCGGCGGCTGGGTCGCCGAGGAGGCGCTGGCCATCGCGGTCTACAGCGCCCTGGCCCGTACCCCCGCCCAGCAGATCCTCTACGGCCCCGGCGGCAAGATCAGCTACGATCCGGCGCCCCCGCGCACCCCCGTCCAGGCGGCCCTTCTGCTCTCCGTCAACCACTCGGGCGACAGCGACTCGACCGGCTCGATCTGCGGCAACCTCCTCGGCGCCCACCACGGCGACCTCCGCCTTCCCCCGTCCTGGCTGGCCCTGACCGAGGGCCGCGGCACGATCGCCGAACTCGCCGACGACTTCGCCTTCGAGTTCCACCGCTCCGTAGAGCTGTACGAGCCCTACGACGACGTGGTCTTCCCGCGCGACCGCTACCCGCTCAGCTGACCGCGCCCGGGAGCCGGGGTGCGGCCCCGGACCCCGCTCAGCCAGCCGTGAAGCCGTCCTTACGGTCGCGCCGGATCCAGCGCTGGATCTTGTGGAGGAAGAGAAAGCGCTCGCGCTTCTCGCGGGTGCTGCGGTCGAGCTCTTCCATGAGGCGCTTGGAGCGCTGCTCCATGTCGAGTTCGTCGAGGATGCGGTCGATCTCCGCGAGCAGGGCACCGTGGAGCTGCCACTGGCGAGGGTGCTCCTGGACGCGGCGCAGCAGGAGATCGGCGCTGCGGTCGCGGCCGGCATGCGCCTTCGCAAGCTCGCTGGAGAGGCGGGATTCGGCTTCTTCGGCGTTGGCGCTGACCTGCGTGGTGACCAGGACGGCGAAGCTCTCGACGGCGGCGGCGAGATGGACGAAGAGGTCCTTGAGGGCCTCCGCCACCTCCGGGGGGAAGAGCGGCTCCTCCGTCCGCGCCTTGGCGAGGTCGGTGAGGGTGCGGGACATCACGCGCAGGATGACGGTGCAGATCTCCAGCGTGTCCAGGCCGGTGCGGAGCACCACGCGGTAGAGGAGGCCCTCCTTGACGCGGGGGTTGAGCCGCACACTGTCCTCCGCCTGCCGGAGCGCGGCGTCGACCTGGGAGATGTCGTGGTCGAGCCGCCGGGCCTCGTAGAGACGGGCGGCGGCGCGGTCGACGGCCATCTGGCTGCCCAGCTCCTGGCCGATGTGCAGCATCAGCTGGCGCATCCGGCGGGCCAGGTCCTCGATGGACTTGCCGGCCGTCTCGACCCACACCGGAGGCGCGAGGAAGAAGTTGAAGGCCATCCCGACACCGGCCCCGATGAGGGTCTCGAGCACCCGGTCCCAGGCGTAGGTGGTCACCTGCGCCACGCCCAGGACCAGCATGGCGCTGATCGCCACCTCCTGGACCCAGTCGCCCACCCGCGTGAGATAGCCGGCGGTCTGGGCGGCGAGGATGATCAGGCACAGGCTCCACCAGGTCAGCCCCACCAGCACGCTGAAGGCGACGGCGATCAGGACGCCCACGACCACGGCCTCGACCCTGCGCAGGCTTCTGGTGAGGGTCGCGTAGAGGGTGACCTGGACGACGAGGAGGGCGGTCAGCGGCGCGGTGAGCGGGGCGGGTTCCTTGCTGAGCTCGAGGGCGACGACGTACGCGATGGTCGCGGCTGCCGTGGAACGCACTGTCTGGACGACGACCGGATCGTGGCGCCGTTTGACGAGCTCTGCCACCGGGTCGGGAACATCAGGCACGTACATGCCCCTTCCACGCGGAGGGGGCCGCCATGTCATCGGCCGCCGCGTACGGGTTAACGTGTCGCGCGTGATCAGGCCATTCAACGGAACGCAGGGGACGGAGGACGGCGCGGCGCTTCCCGGAAGCACCGGTCCCGCCGCCACCGTCGAGGCTCATCCGCGCCAGGTCGGGCGGGTACGGACGGAGTACGCACCCGATCCGGACGGGGACCCGGACCCCGGGGAGATCGTCTGGACATGGGTGCCGTACGAGGAGAACGACGGCCGCGGCAAGGACCGGCCGGTGCTGGTGGTCGCGCGGGAGCGGGGCGGGACGCTGCTCGCCGTGCAGCTCTCGAGCAAGCGGCATGACGCCGACCGCGAGTGGGTGCCGATCGGCTCCGGGCCCTGGGACCGGGCCGGGCGGGACTCGTGGGTCGATCTGGACCGGGTGCTGCGGGTGCACCCGGACGGGATGCGGCGCGAGGCGTGCGCACTGGACCGGCCGCGCTTCGACCTGGTCGTGATGCGGCTGCGGCAGCGGTACGGCTGGAGCTGAGAAAGCCTCACACCGGGGATGTCGCCTCGGGATTGAGGAGCGTGCTTCGGGGTTGAGGGGCGTTTCTCGACCGTCGAGGAGACGTCTCAGGCGTCGGCCAGCGCCAGCAGCTTGGTGACCGTGTTCCAGTTGCGGGCGGTGGCCGGCACGCCGAGCCGGGCGTTGGTGACCTTCGCCGCCAGCTTGGAGCGGCCGATCCCGTCCGGGCAGCGCAGGAAGATCTCGCGGCCGATGAGGCGGAATTCGTCCGGGGCGTAGGCGGCCGGATCCACCGCGTCCAGCGCGGCCGTGTCCGTGGGCATGTCCGCCAGGAAGACCACATGGAGGGTCTTGGGCTCGGCCGCGGCCTCCGGATAGGGGTTGGCCTCGATCGCCGCGGCCAGCTCATCGCGCGTACGGACCATGACCGGCACGGGAAAGCCGAGGTCGGCGGCGAAGCCGTCCTCGAGGGTGCGGGCCGTCCGCTCGGGCGGGGTGCCGGGGTCGGCGAAGACGATATTGCCGGTCTGGAGGTGGACGGTGACGTCCTTGAAGCCCAGCTCGGCCATCAGCTCACGCTGCCGGGCCATGGGGAACTTCCCTTTCCCGCCCACATTGATGCCGCGCAGCAGCGCTATCTGAAATGCCATGGCCGGAGAGTACCGCTCCCGGGCCGCGGAGCCGGGCCCCCGCGGCCCGGGCAGGGAAGCCCACGGCATGATGGGGGCGTGCGGCTCGAAGCGATCACCTGGGAACGGCTGACCGACGCGACCGCCGACCGCATCGCCGGGCTGACGGCGGCGGACGGCGGCCCCTGGCTGAGAGTGGCCGTCGACGGGGCTCCGGCGGCGCCCACCGCCGAACTGGCGCGGGACCTGTCGGAGGCGCTGCGGATCCGGGGGCGTCCGGTGCTGGTGGTGGGGGCGGCGGGGTTCTGGCGGCCCGCCTCGCTGCGCTACGAGTACGGGAAGCGGGACCCCGACGCGTACTACGACCGCTGGCTGGACACCGGTGCCCTGTGGCGGGAGGTCTTCGATCCGCTGGACCCGGGGGCGGGCGGCACCGGGCGGGTGCTGCCCGACCTGTGGGATCCGGTGACCGACCGGGCCACGCGCAGCCCGTACGCCGAACTTCCGCGGGGCGGGGTGCTGCTGCTGCACGGCGCGCTGCTGCTGGGGCATTGGTTCCCGTTCGATCTGTCGGTGCATCTGCGGCTGTCCCCGGCCGCCCTCGCCCGCCGCACGCAGGAGGACGACCACTGGACCCTGCCGGCCTTCGCGCGCTACGAGGACGAGGTGGGGCCAGGTGAGGCGGCGGACGTGGTGGTGCGGATGGACGACCCCCGGCATCCGGCCTGGCACCGCCCCGAGCCGTAACCGGGTACGTCTCGGGGCGGTGCGCGGGACGTCATGTCCGGGGTGGTGCGCGGAAGGTCACTCCTTGCCCGGCGGGCATTCCTTCCAGGCGAAGTGATAGGTGGTGCTCACATCGCCGTCGGTCGAGTCCATCGCGATGAAGCTGGTCGTTTCCTTGGTGTTGGACGTTCCGGCGTTGGCCCGCAACTCGGTGTTGATGTTGAAGTTGCGGAGTTCACCGCAGGGCGACCACACCACGGTCGCGATATCGGCCGTGTCGGTGACCTGCCAGTTGTCGTCGTAGGAACCGGCGAACTCATGCGAGTTGGACGAGGTCTGCGACTGCCCCTGGAAGTAGTACGAGGCTTTCTGCGTGGCGGACGCGCCCTTTTCCAGATGGGCGAAACCACGGTAGTCGACACTGGCGATGGCGTAGGAGAAGCCCTGTGGCACATGCGTGACCAGACTCAGCTGACAGTTCTTTCTGAAGTCCGTCGGCTTGGCTCCCTTGCCCACCTGGGCGAGATACTCGCTGTAGGTCACGGTGAAGGCGGTGTTGTCGGGGGAGACGGCGATCGCCGCGGTGCCCGCCGGGCAGCCTGATCCATTCACGGTCGCGACCGTGATCACGATCTTGTCGGGTGGCACGGTGTCGAACGGGGGTTGCGCATATGCCTGGGAAGTGAGCGTCGAGGCGAATAACGCCGCGACCACGCCGCCTGCGTACAGAACACCGGGCATGATTCTCCATTCGATGGTGGATTTACCGTGCTACTGGACGGCGGAGGGGCATTCCTTCCAGGCGAGGTGGTAAATGGTGCTGACGCCGCCGTCCGTCGAGTCCATGGCCATGAAGCTGGTGCTGCCCGAAGAGGAGGTGCCGGCGCTGACCCGCAGCTCGGTGTTGACGTTGAAGTTGCGGTCCTGGCCGCAGGGGGCCCACACCAGGGCGCTGTAGTCCGTGCTGTCGGTGGTCTGCCAGTTGTCGTTGTACGGACCGCTGAATTCATGGGTCCGTGACGTGGTGTCCGCCGAGCCCTGGAAGTAGTAGCTCGCCTTCTCGGTGCCCTTGGCGCCCTTTTCGAGGTAGCCATAACCCCGGTAGTCGACCTGGGCGATGGCGTAGGTGAATCCCTGCGGCACATGCACGCCGAGGCTGAGCTGGCAGTTCTTACGGATGTCGGTCGGATCCGCGCCGGGGCCCACCTGGGCGAGATAGTCGCTGTAGGTCACGGTGAAGGCCGAGTTGTCGGCGGCGGTGGCCACGGCGGTGGTGCCCTTGGGGCAGCCCGAGCCGTTCACCGTCTTGACGCTTATCTGGATCTTTTCCGGCGGCGCGTCAGGAGCCGAGGAAACACCGTGGGTGGAAAGGGCCGAGGCGAATAGCGTCGCGGCCACGCCGCCCGCGAGCAGAACACCGGACATGGCTCTCCAATTCGATCACTTGTGGGGACGTAGTTGAGCGGTGAATTTCCAAGGAGCGGGAAGAACAGGACATGCGGATAGGGCAGGGGGAACCGCAGGAGCGGGTGGAGCGGAAGATCGATGGGACGAGGAACAGCGCAAGAGCTGAAGAGCAGAAGAGCGGGGAAGAGCGTTATCGCGCGGTACGGTTCGTACGGCCGAACGCAATGAGAGCCCCATGCCCGGCAGGTGACGGAATGCCAGGGCGATGGGCGCTCCTAAGATAGGGGTGATAGGCAGGCGCCACAAGACGGCCGAGGAATTCCGGAACAAGATATTTCCGTCCCGGCCGGGAAGAACGATTCAGAAGAGCGGTCGCGGAAGAACGCCTTCCAGTGCGAGCAGGGAGCGCTTGGTCTCCAGCCCGCCGCCGAAGCCGCCGATGCCCCCGCCGCTCTCGACCACCCGGTGGCAGGGCACCACGACCGGCAGCGGATTGCTCCCCATGGCCACGCCGACGGCACGGGCCGCGCCCGGCTCACCCACCCGGTCGGCGAGGTCCTGATAGCCGACGACCGTGCCGTACGGAACATGGGCGGCCAGCTCGCGCAGCACCCGGCGGTTGAAGCCGGTGGTCAGGGACCAGTCCAGGGCGAGGGTGAACGCCTTGGTGTCCTCGGCGAAATAGCTTTCCACCTGCCGGACCGCCTCGGCGAGATGCTCGGCGCAGCGAGGCGCCGCCGGGGCGGCCGCGGTGCCGGAGGCCGGGGAGGGCACGGGCGTGGGCGTGGGCTCGGTGCCCAGGCGGCGGATGAGCCTGGCGACGGCCTCGGCCGCCATCTTCTCCTCCGCGTGGAAGACCACCTGGACCAGCCCCTCGTCCGTGGCCGCGAGCAGCAGCGGGCCGATGGGCGTGGCCGGGACCGCCCAGGCCCAGGCGCGCGCATCCCGCCGCTCCGGCCCCTCGCGCGGGTCCCGCTGTGTCTGCCGCTCCGCGATCGTCACGCCCTCAGCGTAGAACCCGCCACCGACAGCGCCCCGCCGGTCGGCCGGCGGGGCGCCTCGTTCAGGAGCCGTGGATCACGAGGCGTCGTCGAGGGCGTCCCGGATCACATCGGGCTTGTTGGTGATGATGCCGTTCACGCCCATGCCCGCGACCGAGACCGCCGACGGGCCGTTGTTGACGGTCCAGGTGTAGACCTCCAGCGGCTTGCCGTGCGCCCCGTCCACCGACCGCACCGCGGCCACATAGCCGGCGTCGATGGTGGTGTAGCTGGGGTTGATCTGGTCGGTGAACTCGGCGTACTCCGGCAGGTCGGCGACGGCCGGGGTGCCGAGGAAGCCGGTCTTGACGTCCGGCCGCAGCCCGTGGACCGTCCGCACGGAGTCGGCGCTGAAGCTCTGGATGATCAGCCGGCGCTTGTGCCGTTGATCCAGCCAGCCCTCTCTGCGCAGCTCCCGCAGCGTCTGGCGTTCGATCCCGGGATAGCGCTCAGGGGCCTTGAGCTCCATCAGGAGCTTTTGATGATTGTCCGAAACCCGGTCCATGTACTCCTCCAGGGTCGGCACCGTCTCGCCCTTGAACTCGGCGCCGAACCAGCCTCCGGCGTCGAGCTTCTCGATCTCGTCGAGGGTGAAGTCGGAGATGTTCCAGGGCGCCCGGTCCGGGAACACCTGCTCGACGTCGGTGGTCCGGCTCAGCGTGGTGTCGTGCATCACGATCAGCTCGCCGTCCCTGGTGCGCTGGACGTCGTTCTCCACCCAGTCGATGCCCAGGTCGTCGGCGGCGTCGACGGCGGCCAGGGTGTTCTCGGGGGCGTAGGCGGAGGCACCGCGATGGGCCACGGTGACCGTGTGGTGGTGCGTCTGGCCGGCGGGCTGGGCGGTCGCCGTGGCCGTGGGGAGGAAGAGCGCGGACATCCCGATGAGCGCGCCGGTTAACGCGGCGGCCGGGCGGATCTGCATACGGACTCCTCGCGTCGTCTGACTCTCGTCTGACTCATGGACGGGCAGAGGGTCCCAGATGCGCGGTAGCGGAGGATAGATATCGGATGGGCGGAAAATTCGTGCCACGGGCGACATCATGCGCATGATCGTCTGAATCCGGCCGGAGGGCCGGGGGCGGGCCGCGCACGGGAACGCCCCGCCGTTGTCAGTGGCGAGTCGTACGGTTGGTCTCATGCGGCCCGTAACTCAGCTCGAACGCAAGGTGGCGCCCTTCGAGGTCGTCAGCTCCTATCAGCCCAGCGGTGACCAGCCCACCGCCATCGCCGACCTCGAGCGGCGCGTCCGCGCTGGTGAGAAGGATGTCGTGCTGCTCGGCGCGACCGGCACCGGTAAGTCGGCGACCACCGCCTGGATGATCGAGAAGCTTCAGCGCCCCACGCTGGTCATGGCTCCGAACAAGACGCTGGCCGCCCAGCTCGCCAATGAGTTCCGCGAGCTGCTGCCGAACAACGCGGTCGAGTACTTCGTCTCGTACTACGACTACTACCAGCCCGAGGCGTACGTCCCGCAGTCGGACACCTATATCGAGAAGGACTCCTCTATCAACGAGGAGGTGGAGCGGCTGCGCCACTCGGCCACGA
This sequence comes from Streptomyces sp. AgN23, assembly GCF_001598115.1. Taxonomy (NCBI): domain Bacteria; kingdom Bacillati; phylum Actinomycetota; class Actinomycetes; order Kitasatosporales; family Streptomycetaceae; genus Streptomyces; species Streptomyces sp. AgN23. The sequence goes on along the minus strand of NZ_CP007153.1, from coordinate 3,143,294 downwards.
ATTCGCTGCTCACCCGGCGTGATGTGGTCGTGGTGGCATCCGTCTCCTGCATCTACGGCCTCGGTACGCCGCAGGAGTACGTGGACCGCATGGTGCCGCTGAAGGTCGGCGAGGAGATCGACCGCGATCAGCTGCTGCGTCGCTTTGTCGACATTCAGTACGCCCGTAATGACATGGCGTTCACCCGGGGCACCTTCCGGGTCCGCGGCGACACCATCGAGATCTTCCCGGTCTACGAGGAGCTCGCGGTCCGCATCGAGATGTTCGGCGACGAGATCGAGGCGCTCTCCACGCTCCACCCGCTCACCGGCGAGGTGATCAGCGAGGACCGGGAGCTGTATGTCTTCCCGGCCAGCCACTATGTGGCCGGGCCCGAGCGCATGGAGAAGGCCATCGCCGGGATCGAGGCCGAGCTCACGGAGACCCTGGCCCGGCTGGAGAAGCAGGGGAAGCTGCTGGAGGCCCAGCGGCTGCGGATGCGCACCACCTACGACATCGAGATGATGCGCCAGATCGGCACCTGCTCGGGCATCGAGAACTACTCGCTGCACATCGACGGCCGTGAGACCGGCTCCCCGCCGCACACCCTGCTGGACTACTTCCCGGAGGACTTCCTCCTGGTCATCGACGAGTCGCATGTCACGGTGCCGCAGATCGGCGCGATGTACGAGGGCGACGCCTCCCGTAAGCGGACCCTGATCGAGCACGGCTTCCGGCTTCCCTCCGCGCTCGACAACCGCCCGCTGAAGTGGGAGGAGTTCTTGAAGCGCGTCGGCCAGACGGTCTATCTCTCCGCGACCCCGGGCCCGTTCGAGCTCTCCCGGGGCGATGGCTTCGTGGAGCAGATCATCCGCCCGACCGGCCTGATCGACCCCGAGGTCGTCGTCAAGCCGACCGAGGGCCAGATCGACGATCTCATCCATGAGATCCGCACCCGCACCGAGAAGGACGAGCGCGTCCTGGTCACCACCCTCACCAAGAAGATGGCCGAGGACCTGACCGACTACATGCTCGAGCTCGGCATCCAGGTGCGCTATCTGCACAGCGATGTGGACACCCTGCGCCGGGTCGAGCTGCTGCGCGAGCTGCGCGCCGGTGAGTTCGACGTGCTGGTCGGCATCAACCTGCTGCGCGAGGGTCTCGACCTTCCGGAGGTCTCCCTGGTCGCCATCCTCGACGCCGACAAGGAGGGCTTCCTGCGCTCGGGCACCTCGCTGATCCAGACCATCGGCCGTGCCGCTCGTAACGTGTCGGGCCAGGTGCATATGTACGCCGACAAGGTCACCCCGGCGATGGAGAAGGCCATCGACGAGACCAACCGCCGCCGCGAGAAGCAGATCGCGTACAACAAGGCGAACAAGATCGATCCGCAGCCGCTGCGCAAGAAGATCAACGACATCGTGGCCCAGATCGCCCGCGAGGACGTGGACACCGAGCAGCTGCTCGGCACCGGCTACCGCAAGCTGAAGGACGGCAAGGACGCGAAGACCCCCGTCCCGGCTCCCGGCGGTAGGGCGGCCAAGGGCGGCAAGGCCGCCAAGGGCAAGGCCAAGGAAGAGGTGCTGACCGACCGGCCCGCGGCCGAGCTCGCCGAGCAGATCGAGGAGATGACCGACCGCATGCGGGCCGCGGCGGCGGAGCTCCAGTTCGAGGTGGCGGCGCGACTGCGCGACGAGGTGTCGGAGTTGAAGAAGGAGCTGCGGCAGATGAGGGAGGCGGGAGTCTCCTGACGGCCGGGCGCCCCGGGTCTTCGCCGGGGCGCCCGCACCTTCGCTGTGTTGCAAGACCGACACAAAAGCCCGCTCGTCCGGCCGGAGCCTTGGCGGCAGTGCATAGGGTTTTCGAAGGGCCGTGCATACGGCGCGGCCATGGCCGCACACCCACGGCGGCCACGGGGAATCGAGAGACGAGAGTAGGGACAGCGCGTGACGGTCAACATGTCCAAGGGACAGGCCATCAGCCTGCAGAAGGCCGACGGGGGCGCCCTGACCGCGGTGCGGATGGGGCTGGGCTGGCAGGCGGCGCCCCGCCGCGGACTGTTCGGCTCCCGTACGAGGGAGATCGACCTCGATGCGTCGGCCGTCCTCTTCGCCGACAAGCAGCCGACCGATGTCGTCTTCTTCCGCCATCTGGTCAGCGACGACGGCTCGGTCCGCCACACCGGTGACAATCTCGTGGGCGGTGCCGGACAGGGCGGCGACGACGAGGCGATCCTGGTCGATCTGCAGCGGGTGCCCGTCCACATCGACCAGATCGTCTTCACGGTGAACTCCTTCACCGGCCAGACCTTCGCCGAGGTGCAGAACGCGTTCTGCCGGCTGGTGGACGAGACCAACGGGCAGGAGCTCGCCCGCTACACCCTCACCGGCGGCGGGCAGTACACCGCCCAGATCATGGCCACGGTCCAGCGCGCGGGCGGCGCCTGGCAGATGAAGGCGGTCGGCGAGCCGGCCAACGGCCGCACCTTCCAGGACCTGATGCCGCACATCGTGCCGCATCTGTAGAACGGCTGTATCCGCCGCTCGGACGAGCGGCGGACACGTCGACCAGCGGATCCGCCCCGGAGGCGAACCGCCCGGATGAGCGCGTCGGCCCGGTGGAGCACAGCTCGCCGGGCCGACGCGCTCACCGCACCCATACGGCATCAGCGGAATACAACGAGGGGACGCAGCCATGACGGCCGAGCTGGTCCGAGGGCAGAACCACCCCCTGCCCCAGACCCGTTTGGAGATCCGGATCTCTGCGGGCAATCCGATCGTGGCCGGGGCGACACTCGGCGATGAGCGGGGCACGGTGCACGGCGCCGAATGGGTCGCGCACCCCGCCTCGCCCCAGCTGGCCGGGATAGAGGTGCCCAAACAGGCGGCGGCCGACCACCGGCTCGCCGTCGACCTCGACGCGATGCCCGACCACATCCACCGGGTCACCGTGCTGCTCGCGCTGCCGGCCGGCGTCGGCGGCCCGGCCCGATTCGGCGTCATGGCCGCGCCGTTCGTCGCCGTCACCGGCCTCGACGGCACCGAGATCGCCGGCTACACCATCACCGATCTGGACTCGGAGTCCGCGGTGACCGCCCTGGAGCTCTACCGCAGGCAGGGCGCCTGGAAGGTGCGCGCCGTCGGCCAGGGATACGCGGGCGGGCTGGCCGCCATGCTGCACGACCAGGGGCTGGCGGAGGCCACCGACCTCGCGGCGCGGATCAACGAGGCGGTGGTGCGGGGCATGGCCCGCTCGGTCGCCCAGCCCCCGCCCCGCTCGGAGGGCGACGGCCGGGTGCGCACGTCCGCCGCGGGCGTCGGCGCCGACCCGGCGGCCACTACGGGCGTCGGCGCCGACCCGGCCCCCGTCCAGCCGCAGACCCCGCAGCAGCCCCAGGGCGCGCCCGCCACCGGAGGGCCGGTCAACTACGAGCACCCGGCCCGCCGTACGGCCGCGCCGCCCACCCCCGCGCCCACCGCGCCGCCCGCCGCACCCGGACAGCCCGCCCAGCCGGTCGCGGGCGACGCCTCCGGCTGGACCATGGACGAGCGGCTCTACAACCAGGTCTGGGGGATGTTCGAGGACCTGGCCCGGACGACCGCGGCCTACCGCAGCGCCGTGGACTTCGCCGAGTCCCGGATGGAGCAGGAGCTGGACCGGGTGCTCTCCGACCCGCGCACCAGGGTGGGCCCGGCCGCCGATTCCGCCCGCGCCGACGCCCGCGCCAAGCACGCCGACCTCGTCGAGCAGGCCCGTGCCGCCCTCGACCGCGATCTGGCGCAGCTCACTGCCGAGGCCGAGGTGGTGGAGCCCGCGCTGCCGCCCGCCTACGCCCGCTGGGACAGCCCGGTGTGGCAGGCGTACCAGGTGCCGATGGAGATCCCGATGGCCCTGCGCGTGGGCGATCTGCACCTCCCGGAACGCACCGACCTGCGCATCCCCATGCTGGTGCGGCTGCCGCTGGAGCGGGGGCTGTGGATCGACGCGGGGCGTTCGGGCGGGTTCGACGAGGGGCCGGCCGACTCCGGTGAGCTGCGCAGGCTGGCCGCGGACGCGGCGGTCGCCATCGCCGCGCGGCTGCTGGCCGTCTATCCGGCGGGGGAGATCGCGGTGCATGTGATCGATCCGGCGGGTTCGGCCGCGGGCTCGTTCGCCCCGCTGGTGGGGTCGGGCGCGCTGGCCGAGCCGCCGGCGGCCGGAGCCCAGGGGGTCTCCTCGGTGCTGGCCGCCCTGACCCGGCGCGTCGACCTGGTGCAGATGGCGGTCCGCAGCGGTGCCACGGACGCGCTGCCGCCCGATCTGGACACCGCCGAGCAGCTGCTGATCGTCCACGACTTCCCGCACGGTTTCGACGACCGGGCCGTCACCCAGCTGCGCTATCTGGCGGACGAGGGGCCCGCTGTGGGCGTGCATCTGATGATGGTCGCCGACCGTGAGGACGCGCGGGCCTACGGCCCGGTGCTGGACCCGCTGTGGCGGTCGCTGCTGCGGCTCACCCCGGTCGCCGACGACCACCTCGCCGACCCCTGGGTGGGCCATGCGTGGACGTACGAGCCGTCGATGGTGCCGCGGGGCAGCCGGGTGCTGGATCAGGTGCTCGGGGAGGCGGGGCGGGCCGCGAAGGCTCTGAAGGCTGCCAGGGCCCGCCCGTCATATGGCAACTGACCTGCGCTTTTATCCATCTCTTTACTCTTCCATGGGAATTCCTGTACCCTCGTATACGCGGAGGGGAGTACTCCTGTAGCGGTGTTCCCGTCACCACGGATTCCGTCCGGCCCCAGGAGGCCGGACGGAGTCCCGGGGCGCCGGTCCGTGGCGCGGTCCACGGGCGGAAGAGACCTCCGGCAGCGACGACGCTGAGATTGCCGTACGAATGCCGGAGGAACTGTGGACGTTTCCGTGACCATGTGGAGTCTGACCATCGTCGGTCTCTGCGCCCTCATCGCCGCCGACTTCTTCATAGGCGGCCGCAAACCGCATGAGGTCTCCATCAAGGAGGCCGGGATCTGGACCGCCGTCTGGGTCGCGCTCGCCGCGCTCTTCGGGCTCGGGCTGCTGGTCTTCGCGGGCGGCCGGCCCTCCGGTGAGTTCTTCGCGGGCTTCATCACCGAGAAGTCGCTGAGCGTCGACAACCTCTTCGTCTTCGTCCTGATCATGGCGAAGTTCGCCGTGCCGACGATCTACCAGCAGCGCGTGCTCATGGTGGGCGTGCTCATCGCCCTCGTGCTGCGTGCGGTCTTCATCGCCGCCGGCGCCGCGATCGTCTCGACCTTCTCCTGGGTCTTCTTCATCTTCGGCGCCTTCCTCATCTGGACGGCGTGGAAGCTCGTCCAGGAGGCGCGGGCCGATGAGGAGGAAGAGGAGTTCGAGGAGAACCGGCTGCTCAAGGCGGTCGAGAAGCGGTTCCCGTCCACCGACCAGTACCACGGCACCAAGCTGTTCATCATGGAGAACGGTAAGCGGCTGATGACCCCGATGCTGATCGTCATGCTGGCGATCGGCACCACGGACGTCCTGTTCGCGCTGGACTCGATACCCGCGATCTTCGGCCTCACCCAGGACCCGTACATCGTCTTCACCGCCAACGCCTTCGCGCTGATGGGTCTGCGCCAGCTGTACTTCCTGATCGGCGGCCTGCTCAAGAAGCTGGTCCACCTCTCGTACGGGCTGTCGATCATCCTCGGCTTCATCGGCGTCAAGCTGGTGCTGCATGCCCTGCACGAGGCCGGGGTGCATGTCCCGGAGATCAGCATCCCCGTCTCGCTCGGCGTCATCTGCGCGGTGCTCGCCGTCACGACGGTCACCAGTCTCTACGCCTCGAAGAAACAGGCCCTGGCGGAGGCGGGAAGCGAGGAGGACCGGGCCCGGGACAAGGACAGCGTCGACGTCTGACGGTGTCTTTCCGCGGCGTCACCGCCCTGACACGCCCGACAGCGTCAGAAGGCGCGCGGCGACTGTCCGCGTCCCGGATCCGGGAGACGGCTCACACGGCCGCCTCCCCGGCCTCCAGAGGCCGCACGGCCGATCGTCCACCATCCGGACGGTCGGCCGTCGGCCGTGTCTCCGGCAGCAGGGCGAAGCAGCCCAGGCTCAGCAGCGCGGCGGCGGTCAGATACGCGGCGACGCCCCAGGGCGGGCCGTCCCCGTGCGACATCGCCGTCGCGACGATCGGCGTGAGCGCCCCGCCCAGGACGCCCGCGAGGTTGTAGCCGAGCGCCGCTCCCGTGCAGCGCACCCGCGCCTCGAACAGCTCGGGCAGATACGCCGAGGTCACGGCGAACATGGTGATGAAGGCGAGCAGCGCGCCCAGGAAGCCGAGGAACATCAACGGCGGCTCACCGGTGCGCAACAGCGCGACCAGCGGGAACATCCACACCACGGTCGCCACGCAGCCCACCAGGCACAGCGGCCGCCGCCCGAAGCGGTCACCGAGATGGGCCGCCAGCGGCGTCAGGGCGCCCATGACCGCCACGGCCGCCATGATGCAGCCCAGCAGGGTGGTGCGGGCGACACCGAGCCGCTCCGTGCCGTATGCCAGGGACCAGGTCGTGACCGCGTAGAAGACGGCATAGCCCACCGCGAGCCCGCCCGCGGTCAGCAGGACCAGCCGCCAGTGGCCGCGCACCACCTCGGCCAGCGGCGCGGTGGCCCGGTCGCCGAGCTCGGCCAGCTCCCGGAACCGCGGGGACTCGGTGAGCTGGGCCCGCAGCAGCAGCCCGGCCCCCGCCAGCAGCCCCGCGCCCCAGAACGGCACCCGCCACCCCCAGGACCGGAACTCGGCATCGCTCAGCGTGGCCGACAGGGCCAGCATCGTGCCGTTGGCCAGCAGAAAGCCGATGGCCGGGCCGACCTGCGGAAAGCCCGACCACAGCCCGCGCCGCCCCGCGGGCGCGTGCTCGGCGGTCAGCAGCACCGCGCCGCCCCATTCGCCGCCGAGCCCCAGCCCCTGCAGAAAGCGCAGCACGAGCAGCAGGACGGGGGCGGCGATGCCGATCGAGTCGTAGGTCGGGACGAAGCCCACGGCGATGGTCGCGACGCCGGTGAGCAGCAGGGAGGCGATGAGCACCGGCCGGCGCCCGTGGCGGTCGCCGATGGGCCCGAAGAGCATCGAGCCCAGGGGCCGGGAGACGAAGCCGACGGCGAAGGTGCCGAAGGCCGCGAGGGTGCCGGCCAGCGGCGAGAAGGTGGGGAAGAACAGCGGGCCGAGGACGAGCGCGGCGGCCGTGCCGTAGACGAAGAAGTCGTAGAACTCGATCGCGGTGCCGGCCAGGGACGCGGCGGCGAGGCGGGCCATGGACGGGGAGCGGTCATGGTGCATGACGCGACAACCGCCATGGCCCGCCGGGGGTCACGGGGCGTACGGAGGCGCGCGGCGCTCTGGGGCGGTGTGTGCGCCGCTACGAGCCGCGCGTACCGCCGGCGCGGCTACCAGCCGCGCTCGCGCCACTCCCCGAGGTGCGGGCGCTCGGCGCCGAGCGTGGTGTCGTCGCCGTGGCCGGGATAGACCCAGGTCTCGTCCGAAAGCTGGTCGAAGAGCTTGGTCTCGACGTCGTTGATCAGGCTCTCGAACGCCTTGGAGTCCTTCCATGTGTTGCCCACGCCGCCCGGGAAGAGGCAGTCGCCGGTGAACACATGCGCATGGCCGTGCGGGTCGTTGTACACCAGGGCGATGCTGCCGGGCGTGTGGCCGACCAGATGGCGCGCGGTCAGCTCGACCCGGCCGACCCGCACCGTGTCGCCGTCCGCGACCGGCACATCGGTCGGCACCGGGATGCCCTCGGCGTCGTACTGGCCCGCGTAGGTGCGGGCGCCGGTGGCCTCCACCACCTCGCGCAGCGCGCTCCAGTGGTCCTGGTGGCGGTGGGTGGTGACGACGGAGGCGATGCCGCTCTCGCCGATCAGGGAGAGCAGGGTGTGCGGCTCGGCGGCGGCGTCGATCAGGAGTTGCTCGTCGGTGGCCCGGCAGCGCAGCAGATACGCGTTGTTGTTCATGGGGCCGACCGCGACCTTCGAGATCATCAGATCGGGCAGTTCGTGCACGTCCGCCGGTCCACCGACCGTCACTACTCCGCTGTAGGTCATGGCCTCAGCCTAGTGCGGGGAGGACGGGCAAGGGGCCGTTCGGGCAGGAGAGGCCGGAGCCGTCCGTACGGCCGGTGAGCCAGCCCAGCAGGGCGGCGGGGGAGCCGGTGACGGTGACCGGGGACTCCCCGGGGGCGGCGGGGCGGCCGGTGTGCCGGACGTCCCCTTCACCGGGCCCGGTGGCCAGCCGCAGCGGGGGAATATCCGGGCGCCCGGCGAACCTTGTATGGATGAGCCCGGAGAGCTGGCTCTCGACGAAGGTGGCGGGCAGATCCGCCACGGTGTAGCCGATACCGAGATCGACATGATGCAGCTCGACCTCGGCGAGGCGGCGCAGTGGCAGCCTGGCTGCCGACTCCCGGGCCCCGTTGCGCAGGGTCACCTCGTACGGAAGGCGTTCCGGGGGCAGTGCGGTGACCGCCGCGTCGAAGCGGGTCGCGCTGGTGCGCAGGTCGTCCAGGTGGACGGCGAGCGGCCGGGCGGCGTCGCGCAGGATCTCGGCGTCGCGCGTCTGGGCGTCGGCGTACATCGGAGTCTCCTGGCCGGTCCGGGCCCAGGTGAGCAGGTTCACCAGGGCGTCCGCGTTGCGGGCCAGGTGGGCCAGGACGTGGCCGCGGCTCCAGCCGGGGAGCTTCGAAGGGCTCACGAGGGACGCGTCGTCGAGAGCGGCGACGGCGGTCAGCAGCCGGTCCGTCGCCTCCTGTACGGCGAGGGCGTCCATGAGGTAGTCGGTCATGACCCGACCGTAGTCCGCACCACACGATCGGGTGAAGTCGGCTCCCGCCGCCCGCAAATCGAATGTGCGTGCTATAGGCTCGGTGTGCTGCATCCTTAAGACATCGTCGTCGTGCCCCCATACCCTGGGTTGGGGGTTTCGCTCCGCTCCGCCTCTGCTCCGTCCGGCAGGGCCGCCCCGGCGAGCGGGCTCGGCGCACCCCGTCTCTCTCAAGAAAGGTGCCGACCGGCGTGGCCGACCGTCTCATCGTTCGTGGCGCTCGCGAGCACAACCTCAAGAACGTCTCACTCGACCTTCCTCGCGACTCGCTCATCGTCTTCACCGGGCTGTCCGGGTCGGGCAAGTCGTCCCTCGCGTTCGACACGATCTTCGCCGAGGGGCAGCGCCGCTACGTCGAGTCGCTCTCCTCCTACGCCCGCCAGTTCCTGGGGCAGATGGACAAGCCCGATGTGGACTTCATCGAGGGCCTGTCCCCCGCGGTGTCGATCGACCAGAAATCGACCTCGCGGAATCCGCGCTCGACGGTCGGCACCATCACCGAGGTCTATGACTACCTCCGGCTGTTGTTCGCCCGCATCGGCAAGCCGCACTGCCCCGAGTGCGGCCGTCCGATCGCCCGCCAGTCGCCGCAGGCGATCGTGGACCGGGTGCTGGAGCTCCCGGAGGGCAGCCGCTTCCAGGTGCTCTCCCCGCTGGTGCGCGAGCGCAAGGGGGAGTTCGTCGACCTCTTCTCCGATCTCCAGACCAAGGGCTACAGCCGCGCCCGGGTGGACGGCGCCACGATCCAGCTGTCCGACCCGCCGAAGCTGAAGAAGCAGGAGAAGCACACCATCGAGGTGGTCATCGACCGCCTCACCGTCAAGGACAGCGCCAAGCGCCGGCTGACCGACTCGGTGGAGACCGCGCTCGGCCTCTCCGGCGGCATGGTGATCCTCGACTTCGTCGACCTCGACGAGGACGACCCGCAGCGGGAGCGGATGTTCTCCGAGCATCTGTACTGCCCGTACGACGACCTGTCCTTCGAGGAGCTGGAGCCGCGCACCTTCTCCTTCAACTCGCCCTTCGGCGCCTGCCCGGACTGCACCGGCATCGGCACCCGGATGGAGGTCGACCCCGAGCTGATCATCCCGGACGAGGAGAAGTCGCTCGACGAGGGCGCCATCCACCCCTGGTCCCACGGCCACACCAAGGACTACTTCGGGCGGCTGGTCGGCGCGCTCGCCGATGCGCTCGGCTTCCGTACGGACATCCCCTGGGCCGGGCTGCCGCAGCGTGCCAAGAAGGCGCTCCTCAACGGCCACCGGACCCAGATCGAGGTCCGCTACCGCAATCGCTACGGCCGCCAGCGGGCGTACACCACGGCCTTCGAGGGCGCGGTGCCCTATGTGAAGCGGCGCCACTCGGAGGCGGAGAGCGACGCCAGCCGGGAGCGGTTCGAGGGCTATATGCGCGAGGTGCCCTGCCCCACGTGTGAGGGCACCCGCCTCAAGCCGATCGTTCTCGCGGTCACCGTGCAGGACAAGTCCATCGCGGATGTCTCGGCGATGTCGATCAGTGAATGCGCCGAGTTCCTGCGCGCCATGGAGCTGAGCCCGCGCGAGAAGACCATCGCCGAGCGGGTCCTCAAGGAGGTCAACGAGCGGCTGAGGTTCCTGGTCGACGTCGGCCTGGACTACCTCTCGCTCAACCGCGCCGCGGGCACCCTCTCCGGCGGCGAGGCCCAGCGCATCCGGCTGGCCACCCAGATCGGCTCCGGTCTGGTCGGCGTGCTGTACGTGCTGGACGAGCCGTCCATCGGCCTGCACCAGCGCGACAACCACCGGCTGATCGAGACGCTGGTGCGGCTGCGCGACCTCGGCAACACCCTGATCGTCGTGGAGCACGACGAGGACACCATCAAGACCTCGGACTGGGTGGTGGACATCGGCCCGGGCGCGGGCGAGCACGGCGGCAAGGTGGTGCACAGCGGACCGCTGAGCGAGCTGCTGGTCAACGAGGATTCGGTGACCGGTCACTACCTGTCCGGTAAGAGGGCCATCCCGCTGCCGTCGGCGCGCCGGGCCGTGGACCCCAAGCGGCATCTGACGGTCCACGGCGCCCGGGAGAACAACCTCCAGGACATCGACGTGTCCTTCCCGCTGGGGGTGCTCACCGCCGTCACCGGTGTCTCCGGATCGGGTAAGTCCACGCTGGTCAACGACATCCTCTACACCCATCTGGCCCGCGAGCTGAACGGCGCGCGGGCGGTGCCGGGGCGGCACACCCGGGTCGCCGGCGACGATCTCGTCGACAAGGTGGTCCATGTCGACCAGTCGCCCATCGGTCGCACCCCGCGGTCCAACCCGGCGACGTACACCGGCGTCTTCGACCATGTGCGCAAGCTGTTCGCGGAGACGATGGAGGCCAAGGTCCGCGGGTACCAGCCCGGGCGGTTCTCCTTCAACGTCAAGGGCGGCCGCTGCGAGAACTGCTCCGGTGACGGCACCATCAAGATCGAGATGAACTTCCTGCCGGATGTGTATGTGCCGTGCGAGGTCTGCCACGGCGCGCGTTACAACCGGGAGACCCTGGAGGTGCACTACAAGGGCAAGTCCATCGCCGAGGTGCTGGACATGCCCATCGAGGAGGCCCTGGACTTCTTCGAGGCGGTGCCCACCATCGCCCGTCATCTGCGCACGCTCAACGAGGTCGGGCTGGGCTATGTCCGGCTCGGGCAGCCCGCGCCGACCCTGTCCGGCGGTGAGGCCCAGCGCGTCAAGCTGGCGAGCGAGCTGCAGAAGCGGTCCACCGGCCGCACGGTGTACGTCCTGGACGAGCCGACCACCGGTCTGCACTTCGAGGACATCAGCAAGCTGATCAGCGTGCTCTCCGGGCTGGTCGACAAGGGCAACACCGTGATCGTCATCGAGCACAACCTCGATGTGATCAAGACGGCCGACTGGGTCGTGGACATGGGCCCCGAGGGTGGCAGCGGCGGCGGTCTGGTGATCGCCGAGGGCACCCCGGAGGAAGTGGCCTCGGTCCCGGCCAGCCACACCGGGAAGTTCCTGCGCGACATGCTGGGCGACTGGGTGAGCGACGCGACGGTGCCCGCCGCGCGCAACGGTGGCGCGACCGCCAAGAAGGCGACCGCCAAGAAGGCCGCCGCCAAGAGCACGGCGGCCAAGAAGACCGCGGCGAAGAAGACCGTGGCCAAGAAGGCGGCGGCCAAGTCCACGGCCGCGTCCAAGCGGACGGCCGCCAAGTAGCCCCCGGCCTCCGCGCTTGCCATACGCCACGCCGCGCCCGGATCGACCGGGCGCGGCGTGGCGTAGCGTGCCGCGGAGCGGGTCAGGCCAGCTCGGCCGCGTAGGGCGGCTCCGCGCCCGCGCGGGAGCAGGTGATCGCGGCGGCGCGGGCGGCGAAGCCCAGCACATCCCGCCAGGCCGCCTCGTCCAGCTTGGCCAGCCCGGGCGCCGACAGCGCCTGGTGCCCCGCCAGCCGGTGCAGCAGCGCGGCGTTCACGGTGTCGCCCGCCCCGATGGTGTCCACGATGTCCACCCGCTCGCCCGGCACCGAGAGCACGGAGCCGTTCTGGCGCCGTACGCTCAGCCCCTCCCCGCCATGGGTGAGCACCACGGCCGCCGGGCCCGCCGCCAGCCACTCGCCCACGGCCGTCTCGACATCGTCCGCGTCCTCCGAGCCGGCCAGCCACCGCGCGTCCTCTATGGACAGCTTCAGCAGGCCGACATGGGGCAGCCAGCCCTGGAAACGGGCCCGGTAGGCGTCGGCGTCGGGGATCAGCCCGGTGCGGATATTGGGGTCCAGCGTGGTGAAGACACCGCTCGCGGCCTCGCGCCGCAGCAGTTCCTCATACGCGCTCGCGCCCGGCTCCAGCACCAGCGAGCAGGTGCCCAGCGACAGCGCGCTCACCCCCTCGGGAAGGGACGGCGGCAGGGTGAAGAGCCGATCCGCGGTGCCCTGCACATAGAAGCCGTATCCGGCCGAGCCATCGGACCCGATGGAGGCGACGGCGAGGGTCGTGGGCTCCTGGCCGCGCTGCACCAGCGCGGTGTCCACGCCGTCCTTCCGCAACCCCTCCAGCAGCGCCTCCCCGAAGCCGTCCGTGGAGACCCGCGAGCAGAACGCGGTGGGCGAGCCGAGCCGCCCCAGCGCCAGCGCGGTGTTGTACGGGCCGCCGCCGCGCGCCGGACGCAGCGCGGGCAGCCGGTCGCCCGCAGCGGCGCTCGACGTGCGCTCGGGCACGAGGTCGATCAGGGCTTCTCCGGCGACGACGATCACGAGAGGGGGTCCTTTCCGGCGAGTCCGGGGGTTCCGGGGAGCGGGCGGTCGAGCGATCGGTCGGGGGCTTCGGCCACACAGCCGCAGGAGGTGCGGTGGACGAAGGCGCAGGGCAGCCGGACGGTGCGCGGCGGCCGCCCCGGGTTCTCCAGCCGGTCGAGCAGCAGCCGGACGGCGGTGGCGCCGACCTCCCGGCTGGGCTGGGAGATCGCGGTGAGCCCGGGGGAGAAGACATCCGCCCAGGAGAAGTCGTCGAAGCAGACGAGGGCGAGATCGTCCGGCACGCTCAGGCCCGCCGTGCGCAGGGCGCGCAGCGCGCCGATGGTCATCGCGTTGTTGGCGGTGATGATCGCGGTGGGCGGCTCGGAGGAGGCCAGCAGCCGGTGGACGGCGTCCTCCGCGCCCCGTGCCTCGGAGTGGCCCTCGGCCAGCAGCCCGGGGCGGAACGGCAGCCCGTGCCGCTCCAGCCCGGCCCGGTAGCCCGCGATCCGCTCGGTGGTGGTGCTCAGCCCCGGCAGCCCCGCGACCAGTCCGATGCGGGTGTGGCCGAGGCCGGCGAGGTGCTGGACCAGCTGTTCGACGGGGCGGGTGTTCTCGGCGCACACCTGATCATGGGCGTCGCCCACCAGCCGGTCGAGGAAGACGGCGGGGATCTTGCGGCCGGCCAGATATTCCAGCAGCCCGGCCGGCTCGGCCGACGGGGCGACGATCACGCCGTCCACCCGCCGTTCGTGGAGCAGCCGGACGACCTTGCGCTCATGCTCGGGATCGTCATGCGGATCGGCGATCAGCAGCCCGTACCCCTGCTCCAGGGCGCTGGACTCGACGCCCTGGAGGATCTCGGTGAAGTACGGATTGCTGATCGCCGAGACGGCGAGCCCGATCGAGCGGGTGCGCGCGGTCACCAGGGAGCGCGCCAGCGTATTGGGGATGTACTCGAGGTCGTCGATGGCGTCCAGCACGGCCTTACGGGTGTCCGGACGGACCGGCCGGGTCTCGTTGAGCACATGCGAGACGGTGGCCACGGACACCCCGGCACGCCGGGCGACGTCGACCATGGTTGCCATCCGCTGCGGTCCTCCGCGTCGAGGGTCGTCGGGCCGGCGGGGCACCGGATTCCTGGGGCCACCGGATTCATGGGGGCCACCGGGCCCTGGGGGCACGTAACGTATCGCATCCACGGTCCGGCGTAAACGTTTGCGCAAGCGTTTACGTCCTCCCCGGGAGGCGGCAGCGAGCGGAGGGGTCTGTGCCGGTATGGTCGGAGGCCCTTCACACCTCCAGGAGCCGTATATGCCCAGCCAGCCCGCGTCCCGCCGAACCGTGCTGTGCTGCGCCGCGCTGGCCGGAGCCGCCGGGCTCGGGGCGGCTGCCTGCTCCCCGGACGGTTCGGGCCGGAAAACATCCTCGACGCCCACCGCCCCCGTCGAACTCGGCTCGGCCGGTGTCGTCCCGGTCGGCGGCGCCAAGATCTACCGCGAGCAGCGGGTGGTGGTCGCCCAGCCCGCCAAGGGCGAGTTCACGGCGTTCAGCGCGGTGTGCACCCACGCCGGATGCGTTGTCGACAGCGTCGAGGACGGCAAGATCAACTGCCCCTGCCACGGCAGCCAGTTCGACGCCCGGACCGGCAAGGTCCTCCAGGGCCCCGCGGAGAAGCCGCTGCCGTCGGTCCCGGTCACCGCCGAGGGCGGACGGCTCGTGGCGGGCCCCGACGCCTGAGCGGAGCGGGACGCCTGGACGGGCTCCGACGCCAGAGCGGAGCCGGACGCCTGGACGGGCCCGGCGCCTGGACGGGCGCCCGGCGCGCGTCCGAGCGGCCGCGGAATCCCCAAATCCACTGGACCTCAGCCGACCACCTCCGGAGGGCCCGGATGTGTCACTCCCCGCAAGTAGGGTGGTGACCATGGCCGACCCGAGCAGCTACCGCCCCAAGCCGGGACAGATCCCCGAGTCGCCGGGGGTCTACAAGTTCCGTGATGAGCACGGCCGGGTGATCTACGTAGGAAAGGCGAAGAGCCTGCGCCCGCGGCTCTCGTCGTACTTCCAGGACCTGGCGAACCTCCACCCGCGCACCCGGACCATGGTCACCACGGCCGCCGCCGTGGAGTGGACCGTGGTCTCCACCGAGGTCGAGGCCCTGCAGCTCGAGTACTCCTGGATCAAGGAGTTCGACCCCCGGTTCAACGTCAAGTACCGCGACGACAAGAGCTACCCCTCCCTCGCCGTGACCCTGAACGAGGAGTTCCCCCGGGTCCAGGTGATGCGCGGCGCCAAGAAGAAGGGCGTGCGTTACTTCGGCCCCTACGGCCACGCCTGGGCCATCCGCGAGACCGTCGACCTGATGCTGCGCGTGTTCCCCGTCCGGACCTGCTCCGCCGGGGTGTTCAAGCGCTCCGCCCAGATCGGCCGCCCCTGTCTGCTCGGCTATATCGGCAAATGCTCGGCCCCCTGTGTCGGCCGTGTCACCGCCGAGGAGCACCGCGAACTCGCCGAGGAGTTCTGCGACTTCATGGCCGGCCGCACCGGCACCTATCTGCGCCGCCTGGAGCAGCGGATGCACGAGGCCGCCGAGGACATGGAGTACGAGAAGGCGGCCCGGCTCCGCGACGACATAGGGGCGCTCAAGCGCGCCATGGAGAAGAACGCGGTGGTTCTCGCCGACGCCACCGACGCCGATCTGATAGCGGTCGCCGAGGACGAGCTGGAGGCCGCCGTCCAGATCTTCCATGTGCGCGGCGGCCGGGTGCGCGGTCAGCGCGGCTGGGTGACCGACAAGGTCGAGGCCGTCGACACCGCCGGGCTGGTCGAGCACGCCCTGCAGCAGCTCTACGGGGAGGAGCGCGGCGACGCCGTCCCCAAGGAGGTCCTGGTGCCCGCCGTGCCGGACCCGGCCGAGCCGGTCACCCAGTGGCTCACCGAGCGCAGGGGCTCCCTGGTCGATCTGCGCATCCCGCAGCGCGGCGACAAGAAGGACCTGATGCAGACCGTCCAGCGCAACGCCCAGCAGGCGCTCGCGCTGCACAAGACCAAGCGCGCCTCCGACCTCACCACGCGCTCCCGGGCGCTGGAGGAGATCGCCGAGGCCCTGGGACTGGACTCCGCCCCGCTGCGCGTCGAGTGCTTCGACATCTCCCATCTGCAGGGAGATGACGTGGTGGCCTCCATGGTGGTTTTCGAGGACGGGCTCCCCCGTAAGAGTGAGTACCGCCGTTTCCAGATCAAGAGCTTCGCCGGGCAGGACGATGTCCGCTCCATGCATGAGGTCGTCAGCCGCCGCTTCCGCCGCTATCTGCTGGAGAAGCAGAAGACGGGGGAGTGGGAGGAGCAGGCCACCGGGGCCGGTGGGGGTCCGGAGGCCACCGTGACTCCGGGAGTCGCCGGGGCCCAGGAATCCGCCGGGGCCACCGAGGACACAGCGACCACCGGCATCACCGCACCCGCGGGGCAGGCGCTCGGCGGTCCCGCCGGGCAGGCCCTCGACAGTCCCTCCGACAGTCCTTCCGAGGGGCCCTCTGGCCCGATCGACGAGGAGGGCAGGCCGAAGCGGTTCGCCTACCCGCCCCAGCTCGTCGTGGTCGACGGTGGAAAGCCGCAGGTGGCCGCAGCCCAGCGGGCCCTGGACGAGCTGGGCGTCGACGATGTCGCCGTCTGCGGCCTCGCCAAGCGGCTCGAGGAGGTGTGGCTGCCGGACGAGGAGGACCCGGTGGTGCTGCCCCGCAGCAGCGAGGGGCTCTACCTCCTCCAGCGGGTCCGCGACGAGGCCCACCGCTTCGCCATCACCTACCAGCGCAGCAAGCGCGCCAAGTCGATGAAGGCCGGGCCGCTGGACACCGTTCCGGGCCTCGGTGACAGCCGTAAGCAGGCCCTGCTGAAGCACTTCGGCTCGGTCAAGCGGCTGCGCGCCGCCACGGTCGAGCAGATCTGCGAGGTCCCGGGCGTCGGTCGTAAGACGGCCGAGACGGTCGCCGCGGCGCTCGCCGGGTCCGCCCCGGCCGCGCCCGCGGTGAACACCGCCACAGGAGAGATCATTGAGGACGAGACCGCCGGTGCGGCGTCCTCGTCGAACGGGGGGACCAGACCATGACCGAGCACGAGAACCATGGAGACGGAGCGCAGGTGAATACGGGCACGTCGGGCGAGCCCGCCGAGGCGGCGGCCATCCCCGAGCTGGTGATCATCTCTGGAATGTCGGGCGCGGGCCGCAGCACCGCCGCCAAATGTCTGGAGGACCTCGGCTGGTTCGTCGTGGACAACCTGCCGCCCGCGCTGATCCCCACCATGGTCGACCTGGGCGCCCGCTCCCAGGGCAATGTGGCCCGGATCGCCGTGGTGGTGGACGTCCGCGGCCGCCGCTTCTTCGACAACCTCCGCGAGTCCCTCGCCGATCTCGCCGCCAAGAGCGTCAAGCGGCGCGTGCTGTTCCTGGAGGCGTCCGACGAGGCCCTGGTGCGCCGCTTCGAGTCGGTGCGCCGCCCGCACCCCCTCCAGGGCGACGGCCGGATCGTGGACGGCATCGCCGCCGAGCGCGATCTGCTGCGCGAGCTGCGCGGCGACGCCGACCTGGTGATCGACACCTCCAGCCTCAACGTGCATGAGCTGCGCGCCAAGATGGACGCCCAGTTCGCGGGCGAGGAGGAGCCCGAGCTGCGGGCCACCGTGATGTCGTTCGGCTACAAGTACGGGCTGCCGGTCGACGCCGATCTGGTGGTGGACTGCCGCTTCCTGCCCAATCCGCACTGGGTCCCCGAGCTGCGCCCCTTCACCGGGCTCAACGAGGAGGTCTCCAGCTACGTCTTCAACCAGCCCGGCGCCAAGGAGTTCCTCGACCGCTACGCGGAGCTGCTCCAGCTCATCGCCGCGGGCTACCGCCGCGAGGGCAAGCGCTATGTGACCATCGCCATCGGCTGCACCGGCGGCAAGCACCGCAGTGTGGCGATGTCCGAGCGGCTCGCCCCGCGGCTGGCCGCCGAGGGAGTGGAGACCGTCATCGTCCACCGGGACATGGGGCGCGAGTGACCATTCGTACCAAGCGGCTGCGACGGCTGGTCGGAACACGGACCAGCCGGAGCGCGCAGCCCAAGGTCGTCGCACTCGGCGGCGGCATGGGCCTGTCCGCGTCGCTCGCCGCACTGCGCCGGATCACCGGCGACCTCACCGCCGTCGTCACCGTGGCCGACGACGGAGGCTCCAGCGGACGGCTCCGCGACGAGCTGGGCGTGCTGCCGCCCGGCGATCTGCGCAAGGCCCTGGCCGCGCTCTGCGGCGACGACGACTGGGGCCAGACCTGGGCGCGGGTCATCCAGCACCGCTTCATCAGCGAGGGCGAGCTGCACGGCCACGCGGTCGGCAATGTGCTGATCGTCGCCCTGTGGGAGCAGCTGGGCGACCATGTGAAGGCGCTCGACCTGGTCGGCAAGCTGCTGGGCGCCCATGGCCGGGTGCTGCCCATGTCGGCCGTCCCCCTGGAGCTCCAGGCGTATGTCCGGGGCCATGACCCGGCGCGCCCGGACGAGGTCTCCACCGTCGCCGGGCAGGCCACCGTGGCGCTGACCCGCGGCGAGGTGCAGTCGGTCCATCTGGTGCCGCACGATCCGCCGGCCGTGCCCGAGGCCGTCGAAGCGGTCATGGACGCCGACTGGGTGGTGCTGGGACCCGGCTCCTGGTTCTCCTCCGTGATCCCGCATCTGCTGGTCCCCGATCTGCTCCAGGCCCTCACCGAGACCAAGGCCCGGCGGGTGCTGTCACTGAACCTCGCCCCTCAGCCGGGAGAAACCGATGGCTTCTCTCCGCAGCGTCATTTGGAGGTTTTGGCCCGACACGCCCCTAAACTCGCCTTCGACGTGGTGCTGGCCGATGAGGCCGCCGTCCCCGACCAGAGCAGTCTGTGCGACGCGGCCAAGCGGCTGGGCGGCACGGTCGAGCTGGCGCCGGTGGCCGCGACCGACGGTGCCCCGAAGCACGACCCGGAGCTTCTGGCGGCCGCGTACGACCGTATTTTTCGGATGCATGGAAGGATCGGCCCATGGCGATGACGGCAGCGGTGAAGGACGAAATCTCCCGGCTCCCCGTCACCCGGACCTGCTGCCGGAAAGCGGAGGTCTCGGCGATCCTGCGGTTCGCGGGCGGGCTGCACCTGGTCAGCGGGCGCATCGTGATCGAGGCGGAGCTGGACACCGGGATCGCGGCCCGCAGGGTGCGCAAGGACATCCTGGAGATCTTCGGCCACTCCTCGGATCTGGTGGTGATGGCCCCCGGCGGGCTGCGCCGCGGCAGCAGGTACGTGGTGCGGGTGGTGGCGGGCGGTGACCAGCTGGCGCGGCAGACCGGCCTGGTCGACGGCCGCGGCCGGCCGATCCGCGGACTGCCGCCGCAGGTCGTCTCCGGCGCCACCTGCGACGCCGAGGCCGCCTGGCGCGGTGCCTTCCTGGCCCATGGCTCGCTCACCGAGCCCGGCCGCTCGTCCTCCCTGGAGGTGACCTGCCCCGGCCCGGAGGCCGCGCTCGCGCTGGTCGGCGCCGCCCGCCGACTGCAGATCGCCGCCAAGGCGCGCGAGGTGCGCGGGGTGGACCGGGTGGTCGTCCGGGACGGTGACGCCATTGGCGCGCTGTTGACGCGGCTGGGGGCACATGAGTCGGTCCTCGCCTGGGAGGAGCGGCGGATGCGGCGCGAGGTGCGGGCGACCGCCAACCGCCTCGCCAACTTCGACGACGCCAATCTGCGCCGCTCGGCCCGTGCCGCCGTCGCCGCCGGGGCCCGGGTGCAGCGCGCCCTGGAGATCCTGGCCGACGAGGTGCCCGAGCACCTCGCCGCGGCCGGCCGGCTGCGCATGGAGCACAAGCAGGCGTCCCTGGAGGAGCTGGGCGCCCTCGCCGACCCGCCGCTGACCAAGGACGCCGTCGCGGGCCGCATTCGCCGGCTGCTGGCCATGGCCGACAAGCGCGCCCAGGACCTGGGCATCCCCGGCACCGAGTCCAGCCTCACCGAGGAGATGGCCGAGGGCATGGTCGGCTGACGGCGCCCCGCGCCCAGGGCCGACTACCCCGAGACCGCGTAGCGGTGCGGTGGCCGCGCTGCCCGCGGGGGACTGGTCGCGGCCTCCGCGCAACCGCCCGCGATGGGGTGTCCGTATGGACCGCCCAGGTGTCCAAGGATCAGATTCCGCTGCTGCTCCGTGTCGGGGCGGATGCTGCTCCGTGCCGGGGCGGACGGCACCGAGCTGGGGCGGCAAGTGCCCGAGAAGGGCACCGGCCCGGTCGAGCTCTACTCACCGGTGAGCAGGCCGGCGCGCTGCGCGGCAAGGGCGTGCGGCTCACCGAGAAGAAGGTCTCCGCACAGACCCACAACCGCCTCAAGGCCGCGGGCGACGGCGTCTTCCGCCCCTATTGCCGCGAGGGCGGGCTGAAGCACCAGATGGCCGAGAACGTGGTCGGCTGACCGTCTTAGGAGGAACGGCACGGATGTCGCGTCTCCGCCCCGGCATCCGCGCACCAGCACTTCGCGCCTTGGAGCACACGAGCGATCAGGGGGCGCGACGTCTCTGGGGTCATGCGCCGGAGCGCCTGCTTCCTGTTCGTGTTGGGGGGGCGTCGCCGCTCTCTGCTGTCTGCCGGGCACGGAACGCCCGGACGGCTGGCGGAGCCGGAGAATGCGAACAACCGCCCTACGGATCACCAGTTGTGGTGATCGATAGGTAACGGCGGGCTTGCGTGCGGAGGTCGTACTACGGTGCGAGGCTATGAAGCTCGTGACGCAGGTGAAGCTGGTGCCGGATGCCGTGCAGGCTCCGGTATTTGAGCGCACCCTGCCCGCGGTCAACGAGGCCGCAAACCGGGTCTCTGCCGTGTCCAGCTTGCCGAACACCGCCAGGGGGAATCCGACCTGGTGTTCCGGTCGTTTGCCGCCGAGCAGTTGACCTATGACACCGAGCCCGCTACGACCATGTGATCATCGAGGCGCGCACCGCGGGCCAGGACGACTGGACCACCCTCCCCGACGCCAACGGCGGCTCCTCGGCCGAGGTGCCCATCGAGTGCCACGCGGGCTTCCTGCTCAATCTGCACCCGTTCGTCAACTTCTCGGCCGTGAACGGACCGAGCTTGTCGACTCAGTCGGCCACACCGATTCGAGTTCTCCCGCGCGGCTGGCGTCCGCGCCGGGAGTCACCTCCACCGCAGGACTGCGGTGCGGGACCGTTGACGGGGCCCCACATGGGGGCGCGCCCAGTGGCATCCGTTCGGTCAGCGCCGTCTGAGCCGCATCCCCGGCAAGCCGGTTCGTGAGTTGCGGGCTGGCGAACGGATGCGAAGAGATTGCCGGACCGCTGCGCGGCCCGACGGCGAAGGATGCGTTATCTCCCGAGCGTGAACGCCCGGGGTTCCTCGCGAGGACAGGCTGAGGCACTATCTGACCCCCGGGCGACGACGGCTGCTCGGCGCAGGGCGGCACCGGAGCCTACGCCGTCGCGGGCGTCACCACCCGGGACACCGTGCTGCTGGGCTTCGGCCTGGAGCATGTCCCGGACGCCGCCCAGAGGGCCCGGCTGGTGGCCGACGCGCTACGTGCGCCGCGTCGTTGACAGCGCGTGACGAATCGTGACTGAATCGGCGGTCCATACCACTTTCCGGTGGTCATGGGCCGCCGATGCCAATGTCACGTACGTCCCGTGATAGCGGTAGGGTCGGAGGCGGTCGGGGACATCCCATATACGTTCGCCGGCGTCCAGACCGGCACACCAACGAGGAGATCGGTTCGTGACGATCCGCGTAGGCATCAACGGCTTTGGCCGCATCGGTCGTAACTACTTCCGCGCGCTCCTTGAGCAGGGCGCGGACATCGAGATCGTCGGTGTCAACGACCTGACCGATAACGCCACCCTGGTGCACCTGTTGAAGTACGACACCATCCTCGGCCGGCTGAAGCACGAGGTCAGCCACACTGAGGACACCATCACGGTGGGCAACCAGACCTTCAAGACGATGGCCGAGCGCGACCCGGCGGCCCTTCCGTGGGGCGAGCTCGGCGCCGACATCGTGGTGGAGTCCACCGGCATCTTCACCAAGCGCGAGGACGCCGCCAAGCACCTCGCCGCCGGCGCCAAGAAGGTCCTGATCTCCGCGCCCGCCAAGGACGAGGACATCACGATCGTGATGGGCGTCAACAACGACAAGTACGACCCGGCGAACCAGCACGTCATCTCCAACGCCTCCTGCACCACCAACTGTGTGGCGCCGATGGCCAAGGTCCTCGACGAGAACTTCGGCATCGTCAAGGGCATGATGACGACGGTCCACGCGTACACCAACGACCAGCGCATCCTGGACTTCCCGCACAAGGACCTGCGTCGCGCCCGCGCGGCGGCGGAGAACATCATTCCGACCTCCACCGGTGCCGCCAAGGCCACCGCGCTGGTCCTCCCGCAGCTCAAGGGCAAGCTGGACGGCATCGCGATGCGCGTCCCGGTTCCGACCGGCTCGGTCACCGACCTCGTCCTGGAGCTCGACCGCGAGGTCACCAAGGACGAGATCAACACCGCCTTCCAGAAGGCCGCCGAGGGTCAGCTCAAGGGCATCCTGGAGTACACCGAGGACCCGATCGTCTCCTCGGACATCGTCAACTGGCCCGCGTCCTGCACCTTCGACTCCTCCCTGACCATGGTCCAGGGCAAGCAGGTCAAGGTCGTCGGCTGGTACGACAACGAGTGGGGCTACTCCAACCGCCTCGTCGACCTGACCGTCTTCGTCGGCGAGCGGCTCTGACCGCTGTCCCGATGAGCCAGGAATGGGGCCCGCTACGACGGCGTCGTAGCGGGCCCCGATCCATGATCAAGGAGTCATCCCTGTGAAGACGATTGACGATCTTCAGGTCGCCGGGCAGCGGGTCTTCGTCCGCGTCGATCTGAACGTCCCGCTCGACGGCGAGACGATCACCGACGACGGCCGGATCCGCGCCGCCGTCCCGACGATCAACAAGCTCCTGGACCGGGGCGCCAAGGTGATCGTCGCCTCCCACCTGGGCCGCCCCAAGGGCGCCCCGGACCCCCAGTACTCGCTCGCCCCCGTCGCCCGGCGGCTCGGTGAACTCCTCGGCAAGCAGGTCGCCTTCGCGGCCGACACCGTGGACGAGAGCGCTCAGGCGACCGTGGCGGCGCTCGGCGACGGCGAGGTCGCGCTGCTGGAGAACCTGCGCTTCAACGCCGGAGAGACCAGTAAGGACGACGCCGAGCGCGGCGCCTTCGCCGACCGGCTCGCCGCCCTCGCCGACCTCTACGTGGGCGACGGCTTCGGCGCGGTCCACCGTAAGCACGCCTCCGTGTACGACCTCCCGGCCCGGCTGCCGCACGCCGCGGGCGAGCTGATCGCCGCCGAACTCTCGGTGCTGAAGAAGCTCACCGAGGACGTCAAGCGGCCCTATGCGGTCGTCCTCGGCGGCGCCAAGGTCTCCGACAAGCTCGGCGTCATCGACCACCTCCTGGAGAAGGCCGACCGCATCCTGATCGGCGGCGGCATGGCCTACACCTTCCTCAAGGCCCAGGGCCATGAGGTCGGCGGCTCGCTGCTGCAGGAGGACCAGGTCCCGGCGGTCCAGGACTATCTGCGCCGGGCCAAGGGGCGCGGGGTGGAGTTCGTGCTCCCGGTCGATGTCACGGCCGCGTCCGAATTCCCGGACCTGAAGACCAAGGCACCCGCGAACCCGCAGGTCATCGCCGCGGACGCGATTCCGGCCGATCTTCAGGGGCTGGACATCGGCCCGGAGACCCGCAAGCTGTACGCCTCGAAGCTGGCCGACGCGGCCACCGTCTTCTGGAACGGCCCGATGGGCGTCTTCGAGCACCCCGATTTCGCCGAGGGCACCCGGGCCGTGGCCCAGGCGCTCCTGGACAGCCCGGCCTTCACCGTGGTCGGTGGCGGCGACTCCGCCGCGGCCGTACGCATCCTGGGCTTCGACGAGAACGCTTTCGGCCACATCTCGACCGGCGGTGGAGCAAGCCTCGAATACCTCGAGGGCAAGACGCTCCCCGGCCTCGCCGCACTGGAGGACTGAACACTGTGAGTGACCGTACGCCGCTGATGGCGGGCAACTGGAAGATGAACCTCAACCACCTCGAGGCCATCGCCCACGTCCAGAAGCTCGCCTTCGCACTCGCCGACAAGGACTACGAGGCCGTGGAGGTCGCGGTGCTGCCGCCCTTCACCGATCTGCGGTCGGTGCAGACCCTGGTCGACGGCGACAAGTTGAAGATCAAGTACGGCGCCCAGGACATCTCCGCGCAGGACTCCGGCGCCTACACCGGCGAGATCTCCGGCCCGATGCTGGCCAAGCTCAAGTGCACCTTCGCCGTCGTCGGGCACTCGGAGCGGCGCCAGTACCACTGCGAGTCCGACGAGCTGTGCAACGCCAAGGTCAAGGCGGCCTTCCGCCATGACCTCACCCCGATCCTGTGCGTCGGCGAGGGCCTGGAGGTCCGTAAGGCGGGCAACCAGGTCGCCCACACCCTCGCGCAGGTGGACGGCGGCCTCAAGGACATCCCCGCCGAGCAGGCCGAGACCATCGTGATCGCCTACGAGCCGGTCTGGGCGATCGGCACCGGCGAGGTCGCGACCCCCGAGGACGCCCAGGAGGTCTGCGGGGCCATCCGCGGCCGGCTGGCCGAGCTCTACGGCCAGGAGGTCGCCGACAAGGTCCGGATCCAGTACGGCGGCTCGGTGAAGTCCGGGAACGTCGCCGCGATCATGGCCCAGCCGGATGTGGACGGCGCCCTGATCGGTGGTGCGGCGCTGGACGCGGACGAATTCGTCAAGATCGTTCGTTTCCGCGACCAGTGAGTAGGCCCTAGCACGCGCGTCGTCGTACCCTGTCGGGGGTCGAGGCGGTGGGAATCGCACCGTCCGGCCCCCGACGTCCGTACAAGCCCGAGAAGGTTGGTCCAGCTGTGATCATGGGGTTTTCGATCGCCCTCATCATCTTCAGCCTGCTGCTGATGATGTTGGTGCTCATGCACAAGGGGAAGGGCGGCGGCCTGTCCGACATGTTCGGTGGCGGCATGCAGTCCTCGGTGGGCGGCTCCTCGGTCGCCGAGCGCAACCTGGACCGCATCACCGTGGTGGTCGGGCTGCTGTGGTTCGTCTGCATCGTTGTGCTCGGGCTGCTGATGAAGCTCGACTGAGGCTCCGGCGGGGCCCGCTCAGGGCCCGGCCGACGCCCGATAACTGACGTACCGTCGTCAGCGGGGTCCATATGCGGCCTATGATGGCATGGCGTTCTCGGGGGCGGGTGTAACTCCTCTCACTGGACGCGCGTTGGGCCTTACGTAGACTGGGGCGCCGGGCGGCGAAGCTGCCAATCGAGGCTTCGCGGCACCATCACGCAGGGAGTTACGACCGTGGCAAGTGGCAACGCGATCCGTGGAAGCCGGGTCGGAGCGGGGCCGATGGGAGAGGCCGAGCGAGGCGAATCGGCGCCCCGCCTGCGCATCTCCTTCTGGTGCTCGAACGGACATGAGACCGTGCCGAGCTTCGCCAGCGATGCGCAGATCCCTGACACGTGGGACTGCCCCCGCTGCGGCTTCCCGGCCGGCAAGGACCGGGACAACCCGCCGGACCCGCCGCGCACCGAGCCGTACAAGACGCATCTGGCGTACGTACGGGAGCGGCGCAGCGACGCCGACGGCGAGGCGATCCTCGCCGAGGCACTCGCCAAGCTCCGGGGCGAGATCTAGACACAGCACGCGGTACGACGGCCCGGCCGGGCACCTCCTGTGAGGGGTGCGCGGCCGGGCCGTTGTCAGTGGTGCGGGCTACGGTCATGGGGTGCTCCATCACCGGGGGGAGCCGTCGGAGCCGTCCCGCCGGGTGGGGCGGATGCGGAGGGGGATGTCATGGCCGCGGTGGACGCCGGTGAGCTGGGCGCCGGAAATCCGGCGGTGCCCGCGTGGCGCGGGGGGTTCGGGCGGCTGTGGGCGGCCGCGGTCGTCTCCCGGTTCGGGGACGCCCTGCGGGGTGCGGCGCTGCCGCTGCTGGCCGTCTCGCTGACCGATTCGCCGGTGCTGGTCTCGCTCGTGACCGCCTGCGGCTTTCTGCCCTGGCTGCTGTTCGGGCTGATCGGCGGGGCCATCGCGGACCGGGTGGACCAGCGGCGGGCGATGTGGGCGGTGGACGGCGCGCGGGCCGTGCTGATGGCGGGGTTCGCCGTCGCGGTCTGGCTGGACCAGGCCACCATCGGGCTGCTGCTCGCCCTCGCCTTCGCCCTGACCACGCTGCAGACCCTGTTCGACAACGCGGCCACGGCGCTGCTGCCCTCGGTGGTCGGGCAGGAGGCGCTGAGCAGGGCCAACGCCCGGCTGATGACCGGGCAGGAGGTCATGGGCCGGTTCGTGGGCGCCCCGCTGGTGCCGGTGCTGCTGGGCCTCGGCGCCGCGATGCCGTTCGCGGCGGACGCGGTCACCTATCTCGCCGCCGCCGTGCTGGTCGCCTCGCTGGGGGTGACGCCCCCTCAGCGGGCCCCGCGCCCGCCGGGCGGATCGCTGCGGCGCGATATCGCCGAGGGCCTGGCCGTGCTGTGGCGGGACCGGACGCTGCGGGCGCTGTGCGCCTCCACCACGCTGTGCAATATCGGCATCGGCGCGCTCATCGCCACCCTGGTGCTGCACATCACCGGCTGGCTGGGCGCTGGGAACACCGGCTATGCGGCCGTCATCACCGTGTACGGCATCGGGAGTGTGATCGGGGGGCTGGTGGCCGCCCGGCTCACCGAGAAGCTGGGCCGCACCCGCGCCCTCGTGGTGTGCGGCACCGCGCAGATCGGTGCCCTGGTCGTCCTGGGGGCGATACGGAGCCTGCCGGTCGCGGTCGCCGCCATGGGCCTCTTCGGCTTCGCGGGGATCGTCTGGAACGTGACCGAGGTGACGATGATGCAGCACAGCAGCCCCGACGGGGCACTGGGGCGGGTGAGTTCGGCCTTCCGCACCCTGTCGATCGCGGGCGCCCCGCTCGGCGCGCTGCTGGGCGGGGTGATGGCCGAGGCGTGGGGGCTCAACACCCCCGCGCTGGGAGCCGCGGCGCTCTTCGTCTGCGGGGTGGCGGCCCTCGTTCCGGGAATGCGGTCCGGCATCAATTAGGTTGGTGGCCACGGGGGCCAGGCACCGACGAGAAGTGGGCTGATGTCCGAGATGACCATGGAAGGCCGCACCAGGCTGGACCAGCTGCCAGAGTGGCACGCGCTGGCCGCACACCGCAAGGATCTGGGCGATGCGCAGCTGCGCGACCTGTTCGAGGGCGACCCGGAGCGCGGGCGCCGCCTCACCCTTCAGGTCGGCGATCTCCACGTCGACTACTCCAAGCACCTGGTGACCGACGAGACCCTGCGGCTGCTGCGCGAGCTGGCGCGGGCCACCAAGGTGGCCGAGCTGCGGGACGCCATGTTCCGCGGCCAGCGGATCAACACCACCGAGGACCGCGCGGTGCTGCATATCGCGCTGCGCGCACCGCGCTCCGCGGAGATCAAGCTGGGCGGCGAGGATGTCGTCGGCGAAGTGCACGCCGTGCTCGCCAAGATGGCCGTCTTCGCCGACCGCGTCAGGTCCGGCGACTGGACCGGCCACACCGGCAAGCGGATCAAGAACGTGGTCAACGTCGGCATCGGCGGCTCCGATCTGGGCCCGAAGATGGCGTACGAGGTGCTGCGGGCCTATTCCGACCGATCGATGACATTCCGGTTCGTCTCCAATGTGGACGGCGCGGATATGCATGAGGCGGTGCGCGACCTGGACCCGGCCGAGACGCTGTTCATCGTCGCCTCCAAGACCTTCACCACCATCGAGACCATTACCAACGCCCTCTCCGCCCGCGACTGGCTGCTGACCGGACTGCGGGCCGGTGAGGAGGCCGTCGCCAAGCACTTCGTGGCGGTCTCGACCAATGCCGAGAAGGTCGCCGAGTTCGGCATCGACACCGACAACATGTTCGGGTTCTGGGACTGGGTCGGCGGGCGCTATTCCTATGACTCGGCCATCGGCCTCTCCCTGATGGTCGCCATCGGTCCGGACTGTTTCCGCGAGATGCTGGCCGGCTTCCACCTGGTCGACGAGCACTTCGCCACCGCCCCGCCGGAGGAGAACGTCCCTCTGCTGATGGGCCTGTTGGGCATCTGGTACGACAATTTCCATGACGCCCAGGCGCATGCCGTCCTGCCGTACAGCCACTATCTGTCGAAGTTCACCGATTACCTGCAGCAGCTGGACATGGAGTCCAACGGCAAGTCCGTGGACCGGGACGGCAAACGCGTCGGCTGGCAGACCGGCCCGATCGTCTGGGGCACCCCCGGCACCAATGGCCAGCACGCCTACTACCAGCTGCTCCACCAGGGCACCAAGCTGGTCCCGGCCGATCTGATCGGCTTCGCCCGGCCGATGAAGGGCATGCCGCCCGGGCTGGAGTCCCACCACGACCTGCTGATGGCCAACCTCTTCGCCCAGGGCCAGGCGCTGGCCTTCGGCAAGACCTCCGAGGAGGTCGCCGCCGAGGGAGTGGCCGAGGAACTGGTGCCGCACAAGACCTTCGCCGGCAACCGCCCCACCACCACCATCCTCGCCTCCGAGCTGACCCCGTCGGTACTGGGCCAGCTGGTCGCCCTCTATGAGCACAAGGTCTTCGTCCAGGGCGCCGTCTGGAACATCGACTCCTTCGACCAGTGGGGAGTGGAGCTGGGCAAGGTGCTCGCCAAGCGCGTCGAGCCCGCTCTGACCGAGGGCGCCGAGGTGCCGGGTCTGGACACCTCCACCGAGCATCTGGTCGCCACCTACCGCTCGCTGCGCGGCCGCTGAGGCCCCGGGCACGGAAGAGCACGGAGAGTACGAAGAAGTAGGGGGAACGCGACGATCCCCCGGGCGCCCGAGGCGCGCGGGGGATCGTGTGCGATACGAGCAGGGATTACGGCGACGCCGGAGGATACAGCTCGCGCGGCAGCCCCGCCGCCGCGGCCCGGTCCAGCAGCCACAGCGTGCGTCTGCGGCCGTACGCACCCGCCGCCGGCGCCTGCAGCTCCCCGGCACCCGACAGGGCTATCGTGACCGCCCTCGCCTTGTCCTCACCGGCCGCCAGCAGCCACACCTCCCGTGCCGCGCGGATCGCGGGCAGGGTCAGCGAGGTCCGTACGGGCGGCGGTTTGGGCGCGCCGCGCACCCCGACCACCATCCGCTCGGTCTCCCGGACGGCGGGCAGCTCGGGGAAGAGCGAGGCCACATGGGTGTCCGGGCCGACGCCCAGCAGAGCCACGTCGAACGACGGCACCGCGCCGTGGTTCTCCGGCCGCGCGGCCCGGGCCAGCTCGGCGGCGTACGCCTCGGCAGCCGCGTCCACGTCGCCACCGTTCACCCCGTCGGACGCGGGCATCGCGTGCACCCGCGCCGGGTCCAGCTCCACCGTGTCCAGCAGCGCCTCGCGGGCCTGGGTGACATTGCGGTCGGCGTGGCCCTCCGGCAGGAATCGCTCATCGCCCCACCACAGGTCCAGCCGCGACCAGTCGACCGCGTCGCGCGCCGGGGAGGCGGCGAGCGCGGCCAGCAGGCCGTTGCCGTTGCGCCCGCCGGTCAGGACGACCGAGGCGGAGCCACGGGCTGCCTGGGCGTCCACGATCTTCGTGATCAGCCGGGCCGCCGCGGCCTGGGCCATCAGCTCCTTGTCGCGGTGGACGACCACCTGGGGTGCGGTCACTTGTCCGCCTTCCCGTCCGCCTTCCGCTCCTGGGCCTTCGCCGGGGGGTGAGGCTTGGGAGCCGGCGGCTGTGCCGGTGCCTGCGGCGGGTTCTTCGGCGAGCCGGGGGCGTGCTCCGGCGGCGCCTCCGGGTCCCGGGTCGGCAGCGTCGGCCGGTCCGGCCCCGGTGCCAGCTGAGCCGCCGGGTCGGCCTTGGCGTCCCGCTCCAGCGTGCCCACACCGCCCTTGCCCAGCTTGTTCACGCCGAACTTCACCGACGAGGCGTAGATCTCGTCGGGGTCCAGCCGGCGCAGCTCCTCGGCGATCAGCTCAGAGACCTCACGCCGCTGCAGCGCCACATGCCGGTCGGGCTGGCCCGGCATCGCCAGCTCGGCCAGCGAGCCGTTCGCCCGGTCCAGGCAGATCACGCCGTCGGCCGTCTCCAGCCGCACCGCGGTGAGCCCGGGGCCCTCCGAGATCTGCCGGTTCACCGGCACCCCCAGCCGCTCGGCGAGCCACAGCGCGAGCAGCTCGCTGCTCGGGTTGTACGCCTCGCCCTCGACGATCGCGGAGGTGATCGGGGAGTGCCGCTGGTCCAGCGCGGCGGCCAGGACGCTGCGCCACGGGGTGATCCGGGTCCAGGCCAGATCGGTGTCGCCCGGGGTGTAGGTCGCGGCCCGCAGCCCGAGGGCCGCGACCGGGTCCTCGGTGGCCTGGGCGTCGGTGATCCGGCGCTGGGCCAGCTGTCCGAGCAGGTCCTCGCTGGGGTGCTCAGGGGCGTCCTCCGGCCACCACACCACCACCGGGGCGTCCGGCAGCAGCAGGGGCAGGACCACCGAGTAGGCATGGTTGGCGAGTTCGCCGTGCAGCCGCAGCAGCACCGTCTCGCCGGTACCGGTCTCGCCGCCGACCCGCACCTCGGCGTCCATCCGGGCCATCTTGCGGTCGCGCGGCGACCGGCCCGGACGCTTGATGACGACCAGGATGCGCGAGGGGTGTTCCTTGGACGCCTCGCTCGCCGCCCTCAGCGCGTCGTAGTGATTGCCCTCGTCGGTGACGATGACGAGGGTCAGCACCATGCCCACGGCCGGCGTGCCGGTGGACCGGCGCGCCTGGATCAGAGCGGAGTTGATCCGGCTGGACGTGGTGTCCGTGAGATCGATGTTCATGGCCGCCGCCAGCTCCGTCCGTCTCGTGCGAGCATCTCGTCCGCGGCTTTCGGCCCCCAGGTCCCCGACGTGTACTGTTCGGGCCTGCCGTGCTTCTCCCAGTACTCCTCGATCGGGTCGAGGATCCGCCAGGACTGCTCGACCTCCTCATGGCGGGGGAAGAGATTCGCCTCGCCCAGCAGGACATCGAGCAGCAGCCGCTCGTACGCCTCGGGGCTGGACTCGGTGAAGGACTCGCCGTACTGGAAGTCCATCGTCACGTCCCGGATCTCCATGGAGGTGCCGGGCACCTTGGAGCCGAACCGGATGGTGACGCCCTCGTCCGGCTGCACCCGGATGACCAGGGCGTTCTGCCCGAGCTCCTGGGTGTCGGTGGCGTCGAAGGGGGAGTGCGGGGCGCGCTGGAAGACCACCGCGATCTCGGTGACCCGCCGCCCCAGCCGCTTGCCGGCGCGCAGGTAGAAGGGGACACCCGCCCAGCGGCGGTTGTCGATCTCCAGCTTGATCGCGGCGTAGGTGTCGGTCTTCGAGTGGGGGTCGATGCCCTCCTCCTCGAGATAGCCGTGCACCTCCTGGCCGCCCTGCCAGCCGGGGGCGTACTGCCCGCGGACCGTGTGCTTGCCCAGCTCCTTGGGCAGCTTGACCGCCCGCAGCGCCTTCAGCTTCTCGGTGACCAGGGAGGACGCCCCGAAGGAGGCGGGCTCCTCCATGGCGGTCAGCGCGAGGAGCTGCAGCAGGTGGTTCTGGATGACGTCACGGGCCGCGCCGATGCCGTCGTAGTAGCCCGCGCGCCCGCCGATGCCGATGTCCTCGGCCATGGTGATCTGCACATGGTCCACGTACGACCGGTTCCAGATCGGCTCGAACATCGTGTTGGCGAAGCGCAGCGCCATGATGTTCTGGACCGTTTCCTTGCCCAGGTAGTGGTCGATGCGGAAGACATCACCGGGCCGGAAGACCTCATGGACGACCTGGTTGAGCTCCTGGGCGCTCTTCAGGTCGTGGCCGAAGGGCTTCTCGATGACCGCGCGCCGCCAGGAGTCGCCCTGGCCCTGCGACAGCCCGTGCTTCTTGAGCTGCTGGACGACGGTGGGGAAGAACTTCGGCGGGACCGACAGATAGAAGGCGAAGTTTCCGCCGGTGCCGCGCGCCTTGTCGAGCTCCTCTATGGTCGCCCGCAGGGTCGTGAACGCCTCGTCGTCGGAGAACGCGCCGGGCACGAAGCGGAACCCCTCGGCCAGCTGCTGCCAGACCTCCTCGCGGAACGGGGTCCGCGCGTACTCCTTGACCGCGTCGTGCACGACCTGGGAGAAGTCCTCGTCCTCCCAGTCGCGGCGGGCGAAGCCGACCAGCGAGAAGCCCGGCGGCAGCAGCCCGCGGTTGGCCAGGTCGTAGATGGCCGGCATCAGCTTCTTACGGGACAGGTCGCCCGTGACGCCGAAGATCACGAGGCCGGACGGCCCCGCGATGCGCGGGAGCCGTCGGTCTCGTGGGTCACGCAGCGGATTGCTGCTGGTCACGGTTTCACGCCTCCGAGGGTGCGAGGCGCTTGAGCTCCGCCTCGGTGGACTTCAGCAGGTCGTTCCAGGAGGACTCGAACTTCTCGACGCCCTCGTCCTCCAGGACCTGGACGACGTCGTCGTAGGAGATCCCGATCCCGGCCAGCGCGTCGATGTCGGCCTTGGCCTGCTCGTAGGTGCCGCGCACGGTGTCGCCGCTGATCTCGCCGTGGTCGGCGACCGCCTCCAAGGTGGCCTCCGGCATGGTGTTGACGGTGCCGGGGGCGACCAGGTCCGCGACGTACATGGTGTCCTTGTACGCCGGGTCCTTGACGCCGGTCGAGGCCCACAGCGGACGCTGCTTGTTGGCGTTCGCCCGGTCCAGGGCGGCCCAGCGGTCGGAGCTGAAGACCTCCTCGTACGCCTGGTACGCGAGGCGGGCGTTGGCGACGGCGGCCTTGCCGCGCAGCGCCTTGGCCTCATCGGTGCCGAGCTTGTCGATGCGCTTGTCGATCTCGGTGTCCACGCGGGAGACGAAGAAGGACGCCACCGAGTGGATCTTCTGCAGGTCCAGGCCCGCGGCCTTGGCCTTCTCCAGACCGGCCAGGAAGGCGTCCATGACCGCGCGGTACCGCTCCAGGGAGAAGATCAGCGTGACATTGACGCTGATGCCCAGGCCGATCACCTCGGTGATCGCGGGCAGCCCCGCCTCGGTCGCCGGGATCTTGATGAAGGTGTTGGGCCGGTCCACCAGCCAGGCCAGCTGCTTGGCCTCGGCGATGGTGGCGGCCGTGTTGTGGGCCAGGCGCGGGTCGACCTCGATGGAGACCCGGCCGTCCTGGCCGCCCGTCGCGTCGTAGACCGGCCGGAGGATGTCGGCCGCGTCGCGGACGTCCGCCGTGGTGATCATGCGGACGGCTTCCTCGACGGTGAGCCTGCGGACCGCGAGGTCGGCCACCTGCTGCTGGTAGCCCTCACCGCTGGAGATCGCCTTCTGGAAGATCGACGGGTTGGTGGTGACGCCTACGACATGCTGCTGGTCGATCAGCTCGGCCAGGTTGCCGGAGGTGATCCTCTGGCGGGAGAGGTCGTCGAGCCAGATCGCGACGCCTTCGTCGGCCAGCCGCTTCAGTGCGTCTGTCATGGGGTGTGTTCTCCTACTCGTCGCTACTAAGTCGTCTGCGGGGTGTCAGCGCCCTGCGGCGTCGAGAGATTCGCGGGCGGCGGTCACCACGGCCTCGGCGGTGAGGCCGAACTCCCGGAAGAGCACCTTGTAATCGGCGGAGGCGCCGAAGTGCTCCAGCGAGACGATGCGGCCGGCATCGCCGACGTAGCGGTGCCAGGTCAGGCCGATACCCGCCTCGACGGCCACGCGGGCCTTGACGGACGGCGGCAGCACTGTCTCCCGGTACCCCCTGTCCTGCTCCTCGAACCACTCGACCGAGGGCATTGACACGACGCGGGTCGGAACCCCGGCGGCCTGGAGCTGCTCACGCGCCTCCACGGCGAGCTGCACCTCCGAACCGGTGCCGATGAGGATGACCTGCGGCTCGCCGCCCTCCGCCTCGAAGAGGACGTAACCGCCCTTGGCGGCGTCCTCGCTGGCCTCGTAGGTCGGCACGTTCTGCCGGGTCAGCGCGATGCCGTGCGGAGCCGGGTTTTCGCTGTGGCGGCGGGTGATCTCGCGCCAGGCGATGGCCGTCTCGTTGGCGTCGGCCGGGCGGACCACGTTCAGGCCCGGGATGGCGCGCAGCACCGAGAGGTGCTCCACCGGCTGGTGGGTCGGGCCGTCCTCGCCGAGGCCGATGGAGTCGTGCGTCCACACGTAGGTGACCGGCAGCTTCATCAGCGCGGCGAGCCGGACGGCCGGGCGCATGTAGTCGGAGAAGACCAGGAAGGTGCCGCCGTAGACACGGGTGTTGCCGTGCAGCGCGATGCCGTTCATGGTCGAGCCCATGGCGTGCTCGCGGATGCCGAAGTGCACGGTGCGGCCGTACGGGTCGGCCTCCGGCAGCGGGTTGCCCTTCGGGAGGAAGGACGAGGACGCGTCGATCGTGGTGTTGTTCGAGCCCGCGAGGTCGGCGGAGCCGCCCCACAGCTCGGGCAGCACCCCGCCGAGCGCCTTGAGCACCTGGCCGGACGCCTTACGGGTGGCGACGTCCTTGCCCGGCTCGAAGACCGGCAGCACGGACTCCCAGCCCTCGGGCAGCTCGCCCGCGGTGATCCGGTCGAAGAGGGCGGCCCGCTCGGGGTTGGCGTTCCGCCACTCCTGGACCTTCTTGTCCCAGGCGGCGTGCGCCTCGCGGCCGCGGTCGACCAGGGCGCGGGTGTGGTTGATGACGTCCGTCTCGACCGCGAAGTGCTGCTCGGGGTCGAAGCCGAGGACGCGCTTGGTGGCGGCGACCTCGTCGGCGCCGAGCGCCGAGCCGTGCGACGCCTCGGTGTTCTGCGCGTTCGGCGCGGGCCAGGCGATGATCGTGCGGGCCGCGATGATCGAGGGGCGCTCGGTCTCGGCCTGCGCCGCCTTGAGCGCCGCGTACAGCGCGTGGATGTCGAAGTCGCCGCTCTCGGCCTGCTCGATGCGCTGGACGTGCCAGCCGTACGCCTCGTAGCGCTTCAGCACGTCCTCGGAGAGCGCGGTCGCGGTGTCGCCCTCGATCGAGATGTGGTTGTCGTCGTACAGGGCGACGATGTTGCCCAGCTTCTGGTGGCCGGCCAGCGAGGACGCCTCGGCGGAGATGCCCTCCTCCAGGTCGCCGTCGGAGACGATCGCCCAGATGGTGTGGTCGAACGGAGAGGCGCCCTCGGGCGCCTCCGGGTCGAACAGGCCACGCTCGTAGCGGGCGGCCATCGCCATGCCCACCGCGTTGGCGATGCCCTGGCCCAGGGGGCCGGTGGTGGTCTCGACACCAGTGGTGTGGCCGTGCTCCGGGTGGCCCGGGGTCTTGCTGCCCCAGGTGCGGAACGACCGCAGATCATCGAGCTCCAGCCCGAAGCCCGCCAGGTACAACTGGACGTAGAGGGTCAGGCTGGTGTGCCCCGGAGACAGCACGAAGCGGTCGCGGCCCGTCCAGTCCGCGTCGGAGGGGTCGTGCCGCATCAGCTTCTGGAAGAGCAGGTAGGCGGCGGGTGCGAGGCTCATGGCCGTGCCAGGGTGGCCGTTACCGACCTTCTGTACGGAGTCCATGGCCAGGACCCGGGCCGTGTCGACGGCCTGCCGGTCCAGATCGGTCCACTCGAGGTCTGTGGTAGTCGGCTTGGTGCTCACCCTGAGTCAGGGCTCCTCTCCACAATGTCGATATCCGGTGACCGTATGTACACCGGCGATGTCGAGCCTACCCCTGGAACAACGGTCATCTTTTCGAGTTCCACTCAACGGGATAAGGAACGAATTCCGAGGTGGCCGCATTCCCTCCGGGGCCCGTCGGGATGGCGTCCCGAGCCCTACGGAAGGGGCCGCTCCGGGGCGTGCCCGGCCCGTCGTCCACCGGGCGTGGCCGCCTTACGGCCGCCTCGCGGGCGTCTCGCGGTGCCCCCTCAACACGAGGGACCCCGGCGGCGGGCGGCGTATCCGCTACGTCTAGAGTGGCGTGGTACGCGCAAGTCTTTACCGGCTCTTCATGTCCGGTGCTTGCTGGTTCTTGCTTCCACCAGGGGTGTGCGTGACGGCCGTCGAATCCCGTCCTGCGGGGGTGCTCGAGACGAGCGAAACGAGCTCCGGTCACCGGCCGTTCGGGGCCCGTGTCATGGCGTTCGTGGCGCTGACCAAGCCGCGCGTCATCGAATTGCTGTTGATGACGACCGTGCCGGTCATGTTCCTGGCCGCCCAGGGCGTCCCGGATCTGTGGCTGGTGGTCGCGACCTGTGTCGGCGGTTATCTGTCGGCCGGTGGCGCGGCCGCGTTCAACATGTATTACGACCGGGACATCGACGCGCTGATGGAGCGCACCGCGCAGCGCCCGCTCGTGACCGGCATGGTCTCGCCGCGCGAATGCCTCGTCTTCGCCTTCGCGCTCGCGGCGGGGTCGACGGCCTGGTTCTGGGCGCTGGTCAACCCGCTGTCCGCGATGCTGTCGCTCGGTGCGCTGGTCTTCTACGTCGTCGTCTACACGATGTGGCTCAAGCGGCGCACCTCGCAGAACATCGTGTGGGGCGGCATCGCGGGCTGTATGCCCGTCTTCATCGGCTGGTCCTCGGTGACCAATGAGGTCTCCTGGGCCGCCGTCATCCTCTTCCTCGTGATGTTCTTCTGGACGCCGCCGCACTACTGGCCGCTGTCGATGAAGGTCAAGGACGACTACGAGCGGGTGGGCGTGCCGATGCTGCCCGTCGTCGCGGGCAACAAGGTGGTCGCCAAGCAGATCGTCCTCTACAGCTGGGCCATGGTCGGCGTCTCCCTGCTGCTGTGGCCGCTGGGCTACACCGGCTGGTTCTACCCGGTCGTCGCGACGGTGCTCGGCGGATTCTGGCTCATGGAGGCGCATGCGCTCCAGGGGCGTGCCAAGGCCGAGATCACCGGCGCGAAACTCAAGGAGATGCGGCTGTTCCACTGGTCGATCACCTATGTGTCGCTGCTGTTCGTCGCCGTGGCCGTGGACCCTTTCCTGCGGTGATTACCGGCGGGTAGCATCGGCTGTATGGCAGACACCACCCAGCCGGAGCCGACGGAGAGCGGCGAGTCGGCCGCACAGCCTTCCGCGCCGGAAACAGCGTCGAAGCCCTCGAAGCCTTCGAAGGACGAGAAGCGGGCCGAGCGGCTCGCCCGCCAGATCACGGCCTTCGCCACCGGTCACGGCGGCAGCGCCGAGGGGCAGATCGCCCACATCGGGCGCGGCTCCGTCCGGATCGCCCTCGTCGGCGCCGACGGCGAATGGGGCGTTCTCGTCGCCCCCTCGCAGGAGAGCGCGCGGCGCGCGGCCGAGATCGCCGGGCTGACCCTCCAGGACGCCTTCGACGGCGAGCTCGCCGCCAAGGTCCGCACCGGTCCGTACGAGTGGGCGCGCATGGCGGGCATCCAGCTCGGCGGACCCGGCAACCCTCCGGCACCCGCCTCGTAGAACGCCTGAGAACGGGTCCGGCGACACCTCGCGCCCCTTCCGTCCGTTAAGCCCGTCGATGCCGGAGGGCGAGAGGCGGCGGCGATGCACGAGGCGACGGACTCCCCGAACACCCTGGGCCCGCCGACCGGCCCGGTCCCCCGGGACGGGCCGGGTCCGGTGGCGGGACCGATCACGCTGCCCCCGCTGGTCGACCAGCACAGCCACGGCACGGTCGACGGCGAGCTCGGCGTCGGCTCGTTCGAAACCCATCTGGCGGCCGCCGCCGGGTCGGGCGCGGCCCCGGCCGGCACCACCTTCTTCGACAGCTGGACCGGTCTGGCCGTGCGCCGCTGGTGCCCGCCGCTGCTGGGCATGGAGCCCCACTGCGCGCCCGTCAGCTATCTCGCCCGCCGCCGTGAGCTGGGCGCCTACCGCGCCGCGCGGCTGCTGCTGCGCGGCGCCGGTATCGGCACCTTCCTGCTGGAGTCCGGCGCCCGGGACGACCTCAGCACCGCCGAGGACCTGGCCGCGACCGCCGACGGCGCGGTCCATGAGGTGGTCCGCCTGGAGCCGCTGGCCGAGCAGGTCGCCGACACCTCCGGCACGGTCGACGCCTTCATCGGCAACACCGCCGAGGCGCTGTACGCGGCGGCCCAGCACGCGACCGCCTTCGCCATGGGGATCGCCTTCTGCGACGAGCTGCCGCCCGACCCGCGCGAGGTCCGGCGCGCCGCCGCCCGCTGGCTCGCGCTCACCGTACGCCCGGCGCGGGACCGCGCCCCCGACCCCGCGCTCGCCCAGCATCTGCTGTGGAGCGCCGTCGCCACCGGCCTGCCGGTGCAGCTGCACTGCGCCGATCCGCAGTCGCTCGTCGGCTTCCTGCGCGCCACGGCGGGCTTCGGCACCGATCTGGTGCTGCTGCCCGACCGGCCGCACCACCGGCGGGCGGCCCAGCTCGCCGCGGCCTTCCCGCATGTCTACGCGGACGCCGGGCCGCGGCCCGGGGAGACCCTGGGCGAGGCACCGTTCGGCAAGCTGCTCTTCTCGACGGGCGCGCGGGGGCTGCCCGAGCTGTATGTGACCGCGTCCCGGCTCTTCGGCCAGGCCATGGCCCGGCTGGCGGACGAGTGGGTCGGCGAGGAGATCTGCACCCGGGCCGAGGCCCAGCGGATCGCCGGGCTGGTCGCGGCCGGGACCGCGCGCCGCGTCTACCGGCTGGACGCGGCCGGCTCGGGCTGAACGGTCTCGTGGTCGCCGGTGGGGGCGGGGACGGCCGCCGGCAGCGCGGCGCGCTCGCGCTGGGCGAGCAGCACCCGCAGCACCGCGATCCACACCAGGCAGGAGCCGAGCATATGGATGCCGACGACGACCTCGGGCAGATGGGTGAAGTACTGCACGTACCCGACCACGCCCTGCAGGAGCAGGACGACGAGCAGCTCCAGGACCGTACGGCGCTGGGCGGCCGGGGCCTTCACGGCCCGCAGCGTGAACCACAGGGCCACGGTGAGGCCCAGCACGATGTAGACGAAGTCCACGTGGAGCTGGGTGATCTCTTGCCAGTTCAGCGGGATGCGGTGCACCTTACGGGCGTCACCGGCGTGCGGACCCGCGCCGGTGACCACGGTGCCGATGACGATGAGCGCGCCGGTGGCGGCGATCAGCAACCGGGTCAGCTGGCGCACCGGCACGGCCACGAGGTCGCGCGGCCCGGCGTCGCCCTCGCGCGCCCGCCACCAGGTCACCACGGCGACCGTGAGCAGCACGGAGGACAGCAGGAAGTGCGAGCTGACGATGTACGGGTTGAGGCCGGTGAGCACCGTGATGCCGCCGACCACGGCGTTGCCCATGACGATCCAGAACTGGGCCCAGCCGAGCCGGGTCAGCGAGGTGCGCACGGGCGTACGGGCGCGGGCGGCGATGATCAACAGCCCCACGACCGCACAGAGGACGTACGTCAGCATGCGATTGCTGAACTCGATGACGCCGTTGATCCCCATTTCAGCGGTCGGCGTCAGGCTCCCGGAGGTGCACTTGGGCCAGGTGTCACAGCCCAGCCCGGACTGGGTGAGCCGGACCGCCCCGCCGGTCACGACGATGACCACGGCCATCACCACGGTGGCCAGCGCGGCCCGCTCCACGAAGCGCGCGGAGGGCTGCCAGCGCCGGGCGATCAGCTCGAACGGATTCAGCGAATTCGGCACGCGCCCATCCTAGGCCGCCGCTTGTGCAGCTTTTCACGAGGGGTAGTGCTTCGGTAAAGCCCCAGCTCGCAGAGGTGTTCGGGCTACTCCCAGCGGGGGCCGCTCCAGCGGAAGCTGCTCCCGGCGGAAGCTGCTCCCGACGGAAGCTGCTCCCGGCGGAAGCTACTCCCAGCGGAAGAAGCGCGCCGCCGCGCCCAGCCCCAGCACCGCCCACACCGCCAGGATCCCCAGATCCCGCCACGGCATCCCGCCCCCGTCCTGGAGGACGTCCCGCAGCCCGCCCGAGAGCGCCGAGATCGGCAGCAGCTCCAGCGCGCCGCGCACCGCGCCCGGGAACTTGTCGAGCGATACGATCACCCCGCCGGCGACGAGCAGCAGCAGGAAGACCAGGTTGGCGGCGGCCAGGGTCGCCTCGGCCTTGAGGGTGCCCGCCATCAGCAGCCCGAGGCCGGAGAACGCCGCGGTGCCGAGGATCAGCAGCAGCGCCACGGAGAGCGGGTCGCCGTGCGGCGACCAGCCCAGCGCCAGCGCGATCGCGGTCAGCAGCACGATCTGCAGGACCTCGGTGACCAGCACCGCGAGGGTCTTGGCGGTCATCAGTCCCCACCGCGGCAGCGGTGAGACGGCGAGCCGCTTGAGCACGCCGTAGCGCCGCTCGAAGCCGGTGGCGATGGCCTGTCCGGTGAACGCCGTGGACAGCACGGCGAGCGCCAGCACGCCGGGCGTCAGGAAGTCCACGGTGCTGCCGTCGGCGCCCGTGTCGACGATGTCGACGGTGCTGAAGAGCACCAGCAGCAGGGACGGGATGACGACGGTCAGCAGCAGCTGCTCGCCGTTGCGCAGCAGCATCCGGGTCTCCAGCGCGACCTGCGCCCGGATCATCCTCATCAGCGGGGCCGCCCCCGGCTTGGGGAGAAAAGTGCCCGTGGCGGTCACGCTCGCAGCTCCTTACCGGTGAGCTCCAGGAAGACGTCCTCGAGGGTGTGCCGCTCAACCGAGATCCGGTCCGGCAGCACACCGTTCTGCGCACACCAGGAGGTGACGGTGGCCAGCATCTGGGGGTCGACCTTGCCGGTGACGCGGTACGAGCCGGGGGTCAGCTCGGCGGCCGTGGAGTCGGCGGGCAGCGCCTTGAGGAGCGAGGCCAGGTCGAGTGCGGGGCGGCCGCCGAAGCGCAGGGTGTTCTCGGCGCCGCCCCGGCACAGCTCCTCGGGGCTGCCCCGGGCGATCACCTTGCCGCCGTCGATGATCGCCACATCGTCGGCGAGCTGCTCGGCCTCGTCCATGTAGTGGGTGGTCAGCATCACGGTGACCCCGTCGTCCCGCAGATCGCGGATGAGGTCCCAGGTGGCGCGGCGGGCCTGTGGGTCGAGCCCGGCGGTCGGCTCGTCGAGGAAGACCAGCTCGGGGCGGCCGACGACGGCCATGGCGAGCGCGAGCCGCTGCTGCTGGCCGCCGGAGAGCCGCCGGTAGGCGGTCCGGCCGCAGGAGGCGAGGCCGAGCCGGTCGATCAGCAGGTCGACGTCGACCGGATGAGCGTGCAGGGAGGCGGTGTGGCGCAGCATCTCTTCTGCGCGCGCGCCGGAATAAACGCCTCCGGACTGCAGCATCACTCCGACCCGGGGGCGCAGCGCGGGGGCGTCCGCGACCGGGTCGAGCCCGAATATCCGGACCGTGCCGGCGTCGGGGCGGCGGTATCCCTCGCAGGTCTCGACGGTGGTGGTCTTACCGGCTCCGTTGGGGCCGAGAACGGCGGTCACGGCGCCCCGGTCCACGGACAGGTCGAGCCCGTCGACCGCGGTCTTCGGGCCGTACCGCTTGACCAGGCCGACGATGTCGACCGCGGGCTCTTCTCGCATGTCCGGCAGTCTACGAATCGCCGGGCCCCCTGTGGGCGGCAGGGCCGGAAGCCGCGGTGCCCGCCGCCCGGCCGCGAAGGCGTCGCCGCAGGTGAAACCGGGGCGCGGGGTCCTCTCGGACTTAGGTACACCTAAGTGACGTACCCCACCGGGCCTGCGGATCTCCCCGCTTGTGCCGCGCCGGGGAATTACGCAACAATGGCGTTGTGAAATACGCGAGCGAGGCTCCGAACGAACGCGCGGCCGAACTGGCCGCGCGGTCCGGCGCGCCCGCATCCGCGCCGGAAGAGCAGCACGGCACCCGCAACCGGGTCGCGCGCTCCATCCTCGACCATGGTCCCTCCACCGCGGCGGAGCTCGCCCTGCGGCTGGAGCTGACCCAGGCGGCCGTCCGCCGCCACCTGGACACCCTCGTCGCCGACGGCGTCGTCGAGCCCCGCGAGAAGAGGGTGTACGGGGCGCGGGGGCGCGGCCGCCCGGCCAAGGTCTTCGCGCTCACCGACTGCGGCCGCGACGCCTTCGACCAGGCTTACGACAAGCTCGCCGTCGACGCCCTGCACTGGATAGAGCAGAGCGCCGGAGGCGGCGAGGCGGGCCGTGCCGCGGTCGCCGCGTTCGCCCGCGCCAGGCTCGCCGCCCAGGCGGAGGGATACCGCGGCACCGTCGAGGCCGCCGCCCCCGGCCGCCGCGCCGAAGCCCTCGCCGACGCGCTCTCCGCGGACGGGTACGCTGCTACGGCGCGCAGCGCGCCGGTCGGCGAACAGCTCTGCCAGCACCACTGCCCGGTCGCCCACGCAGCCGAGCGATATCCGCAGCTGTGTGAGGCGGAGACCGAGGTCTTCTCCCAGCTGCTCGGAACTCATGTGCAGCGTCTGGCCACCATCGCCCATGGCGACGGAGTGTGCACGACGTTCATTCCGAAGACCGGCAAGGTCGAGAAGACCGACACCAGCACCACCAA
This sequence comes from Streptomyces sp. AgN23, assembly GCF_001598115.1. Lineage (NCBI taxonomy): Bacteria > Bacillati > Actinomycetota > Actinomycetes > Kitasatosporales > Streptomycetaceae > Streptomyces > Streptomyces sp. AgN23. The sequence continues at coordinate 3,100,803 of NZ_CP007153.1, read as the reverse complement.
GACCACCACCGCATCTGCCAGCACGGCCGGGAGGAACCCCGAATGACTCTCCCCACGGAGACCGCTCACCCCGAGCTTGAAGGCCTGGGCAACTACGAGTACGGCTGGGCCGACTCCGACGTGGCCGGCGCCTCGGCCAAGCGCGGCCTCTCCGAGGAGGTCGTACGCGACATCTCGGGGAAGAAGTCCGAGCCGGAGTGGATGCTCAAGCTCCGCCTCAAGGGCCTGAAGCTCTTCGGCAAGAAGCCCATGCCCACCTGGGGCTCGGACCTGTCGGGCATCGACTTCGACAACATCAAGTACTTCGTCCGCTCCACCGAGCAGCAGGCCGCCACGTGGGACGACCTGCCCGAGGACATCAAGAACACGTACGACAAGCTGGGTATCCCGGAGGCCGAGAAGCAGCGCCTCGTCGCGGGTGTCGCGGCCCAGTACGAGTCCGAGGTCGTCTACCACCAGATCCGTGAGGACCTGGAGGAGCAGGGCGTCATCTTCCTGGACACCGACACCGCGCTCAAGGAGCACCCGGAGCTGTTCCAGGAGTACTTCGGCACCGTGATCCCGGCGGGCGACAACAAGTTCGCCTCGCTGAACACGGCGGTCTGGTCCGGCGGCTCGTTCATCTACGTGCCGAAGGGCGTGCACGTGGAGATCCCGCTGCAGGCGTACTTCCGGATCAACACCGAGAACATGGGCCAGTTCGAGCGGACGCTGATCATCGTCGACGAGGACGCCTACGTCCACTACGTCGAGGGCTGCACCGCGCCGATCTACAAGTCGGACTCGCTGCACTCCGCGGTCGTCGAGATCATCGTCAAGAAGGGCGCCCGCTGCCGCTACACGACCATCCAGAACTGGTCGAACAACGTCTACAACCTGGTCACCAAGCGCGCCGTGGCCTACGAGGGCGCGACCATGGAGTGGGTCGACGGCAACATCGGCTCCAAGGTGACCATGAAGTACCCCGCCGTCTACCTGATGGGTGAGCACGCCAAGGGCGAGACCCTGTCCATCGCCTTCGCGGGCGAGGGCCAGCACCAGGACGCGGGCGCCAAGATGGTCCACATGGCCCCCCGCACCTCGTCGAACATCGTCTCCAAGTCGGTGGCGCGCGGCGGCGGCCGCACCTCCTACCGCGGTCTGATCGAGATCGGCGAGGGCGCCGAGGGCTCCAAGTCCAATGTGCTCTGTGACGCCCTGCTCGTCGACACGATCTCCCGCTCGGACACCTACCCGTATGTGGACGTCCGCGAGGACGACGTGTCCATGGGCCATGAGGCGACCGTCTCCAAGGTCAGCGACGACCAGCTCTTCTACCTGATGAGCCGCGGTCTGTCCGAGGACGAGGCCATGGCGATGATCGTGCGCGGCTTCGTCGAGCCGATCGCGCGCGAGCTGCCCATGGAGTACGCGCTGGAGCTCAACCGGCTGATCGAGCTGCAGATGGAGGGCGCGGTCGGCTGACGCCACCCCCTTCCGGCCCCGGCGGGGGCGCCGTCCTCCGCCCGGGCATCCCGTTCAGGCCCATCAGGCAGAAAGAGAGCAGTACGACAGCCATGGCTGAAACCATCCCGGCCGGATCCACCACGGACGGCGTCATCCAGGTGGGCCAGCCCACCGATGCCCGGGTGAGCGCGCCCGCGTCGTACGACGTGGCCGACTTCCCGGTGCCCCATGGCCGCGAGGAGGACTGGCGGTTCACCCCCCTGGAGCGGCTGCGCGGTCTCCATGACGGCACGGCTGTCGCCGACGGCGGCGTCAAGGTCGAGGTGACCGCCCCCGAGGGCGTCACGGTCGAGACCGTGGGCCGTGACGACGCACGCCTGGGGAAGGCCGGCAAGCCGGTGGACCGGGTGGCGGCCCAGGCGTACAGCTCCTTCGAGAAGGCGTCGGTCGTCTCGGTGCCCAAGGAGACGGTGCTCACCGAGCCGGTGCGGATCGCCGTGCACGGCGAGGGCGGCACCGCCTTCGGCCACCAGGTGGTCGAGGTCGGCGCGTTCGCCGAGGCGGTCGTGGTCATCGACCACACCGGTGACGCCACCCTCGCCGCCAATGTGGAGTACCTGATCGGCGACGGCGCCAAGCTCACCGTGGTCTCGGTCCAGGACTGGGACGACACCGCGGTCCACGTCGGTCAGCACACCGCGCTGGTCGGCCGGGACGCCACCTTCAAGTCCGTGGTCGTCACCTTCGGCGGCGATCTGGTGCGGCTCCACCCGCGCGTCGTCTACGGCGCCCCGGGCGGTGAGGCCGAGCTGTACGGCGTGTACTTCACCGACAACGGCCAGCACCAGGAGCACCGGCTCTTCATCGACCACGACACCCCGCACTGCCGGAGCAACGTGGCCTACAAGGGCGCGCTGCAGGGCGCCGAGGCGCACGCGGTGTGGATCGGCGATGTGCTGATCCGGGCCGCCGCGGAGGGCACCGACACCTACGAGCTCAACCGGAACCTGGTCCTCACCGACGGCGCCCGGGTCGACTCGGTGCCGAACCTGGAGATCGAGACCGGTGAGATCGTCGGCGCCGGTCACGCGAGCGCGACCGGCCGCTTCGAGGACGAGCAGCTCTTCTACCTGATGGCGCGCGGCATCCCGGCCGACGAGGCCCGCCGTCTGGTGGTCCGCGGCTTCTTCGCCGAGCTGGTCCAGCAGATCGGGATCCCCGATCTGGAGGAGCGGCTCATCGCCAAGATCGAGGCCGAACTGGAGGCGTCCGTAGGATGACCCCGACCTTCGTACGCGCCTGTGCGCTGGACGAACTCGAGGACGACACCCCCAAGCGGGTCGAGCTCGAGGGCGTGCCCGTGGCACTGGTGCGCACCGAGGGCGAGGTGTTCGCGGTCAGCGACATCTGCTCGCATGCGAACGTCTCGCTGTCCGAGGGCGAGGTGGAGGACTGCCAGATCGAGTGCTGGCTGCACGGCTCCAGCTTCGACCTGCGCACCGGCAAGCCGTCCGGCCTCCCCGCGACGCGGCCGGTCCCCGTATACCCCGTAAAGATCGAAGGGGACGATGTGCTCGTCTCCGTCACCCAGGAGTCCTGAGGCACCCATGGCCACGCTTGAGATCCACGACCTGCACGTTTCCGTCGACGCCGAGGGCGGTCCCCGCGAGATCCTGCGCGGTGTCGACCTGACCGTGAAGCAGGGCGAGACGCACGCCATCATGGGCCCCAACGGCTCCGGCAAGTCCACCCTCGCCTACTCGCTCGCCGGGCACCCGAAGTACACGATCACCGGCGGCACCGTGACGCTGGACGGCGAGGACGTGCTCGCGATGTCCGTCGACGAGCGCGCCCGCGCCGGTGTCTTCCTCGCCATGCAGTACCCGGTCGAGGTGCCCGGTGTCTCCGTCTCCAACTTCCTGCGCACCTCCGCGACCGCGATCCGCGGCGAGGCGCCCAAGCTGCGCACCTGGGTGAAGGAGGTCAAGGAGGCCATGGAGCGCCTCAACATCGACCCGTCCTTCGCCGAGCGGAATGTGAACGAGGGCTTCTCCGGCGGTGAGAAGAAGCGCCACGAGATCCTCCAGCTGGAGCTGCTGAAGCCGGCCATCGCGATCCTCGACGAGACCGACTCCGGCCTCGACGTCGACGCGCTGCGGGTGGTCTCCGAGGGCGTCAACCGGGTCCGTGAGGCGGGCCAGGTCGGCACCCTGCTGATCACCCACTACACCCGCATCCTGCGGTACATCAAGCCCGACCACGTCCACGTCTTCGCGGCGGGCCGGATCGCCGAGTCCGGCGGCCCGGAGCTGGCCGACAAGCTGGAAGAAGAGGGCTACGAGGCGTACGTGAAGGGAGGCGCATCCGAGTGACGCAGCTGCCGGGCCTCCTCGACACCGAGGCGATCCGCAAGGACTTCCCGATCCTGGACCGTGTCGTCCATGACGGCAAGAAGCTCGTCTACCTGGACAACGCGGCGACGTCGCAGAAGCCGCGCCAGGTGCTGGACGTGCTCAACGACTACTACGAGCGCTCCAACGCCAATGTGCACCGCGGCGTCCATATGCTCGCCGAGGAGGCCACGGAGCTGTACGAGGGCGCCCGCGACAAGGTCGCCGCCTTCATCAACGCTCCCAGCCGCGACGAGGTGATCTTCACCAAGAACGCCTCGGAGTCGCTGAACCTGGTCGCCAACATGCTCGGCTGGGCCGACGAGCCCTACCGCGTGGACCAGGAAACCGAGATCGTCATCACCGAGATGGAGCACCACTCCAACATCGTTCCGTGGCAGCTGCTCTCGCAGCGCACCGGCGCGAAGCTGAAGTGGTTCGGCCTCACCGAGGACGGCCGGCTCGACCTGTCGGAGATAGAGCAGGTCATCACCGAGAAGACCAAGGTCGTCTCGTTCGTGCTGGTCTCCAACATCCTCGGCACGGTCAACCCGGTCGAGGCGATCGTCCGCCGCGCCCAGGACGTCGGCGCCCTGGTGGTGATCGACGCCTCCCAGGCCGCCCCGCACATGCTGCTGGACGTGCAGGCGCTCCAGGCCGACTTCGTGGCCTTCACCGGCCACAAGATGTGCGGCCCGACCGGCATCGGTGTGCTGTGGGGCCGCCAGGAGCTGCTGGAGGACCTGCCTCCGTTCCTCGGCGGCGGCGAGATGATCGAGACCGTCTCGATGCACTCGTCCACCTACGCCCCGGCGCCGCACAAGTTCGAGGCCGGTACGCCCCCGATCGCCCAGGCCGTCGGCCTCGGCGCGGCCGTGGACTACCTCACCTCGATCGGCATGGACAACATCACCCGCCATGAGCACGCCCTCACGCACTACGCGGTCGGCAGGCTCCTGGAGGTGCCGGACCTGCGCATCATCGGCCCCACCACGGCCGAGGAGCGCGGCGCCACGATCTCCTTCACGCTCGGCGACATCCACCCCCACGATGTGGGCCAGGTGCTCGACGAGCAGGGAATCGCGGTCCGGGTCGGCCACCACTGCGCCCGCCCCGTATGCCTGCGCTATGGAATTCCGGCGACCACCCGAGCGTCGTTCTATCTGTACTCCACTCCGGCCGAGGTCGACGCCTTGGTGGAGGGCCTGGAGCACGTACGGAACTTCTTCGGGTAGGGGCGTGCCGCGTGAAGCTGGATTCGATGTACCAGGACGTGATCCTGGACCACTACAAGAACCCCCATGGACGGGGCCTGAGGGACGGCGACGCAGAGGTACACCATGTCAATCCGACCTGCGGTGACGAGATCACGCTCCGGGTGCGGCTTGACGGCGAGACCATCGAGGACGTGAGCTACGAGGGCCAGGGCTGTTCCATCAGCCAGGCCAGCGCCTCCGTGCTCAATGAGCTGCTGGTGGGCAAGGAGCTGGCCGAGGCCCGCAGGATCCAGGAGACCTTCCTGCAGCTGATGCAGTCCAAGGGCAAGGCCGAGCCGGACGACGCCATGGAGGAGGTGCTGGAGGACGCGATCGCGTTCGCCGGTGTCTCCAAGTACCCGGCCCGTGTGAAATGCGCCCTGCTGAGCTGGATGGCATGGAAGGACGCCACGGCACAGGCACTGGGTGAGACCGCCGGAGGGAAGACCGCATGAGTGACAACGTGACCACCACCAAGCCCGCCAGCGAGGAAGAGGTCCGCGAGGCCCTGTACGACGTCGTGGACCCCGAGCTGGGCATCGACGTGGTCAACCTCGGGCTGATCTACGGCATTCACATCGACGACGCCAATATCGCGACGATCGACATGACGCTGACCTCGGCGGCGTGTCCGCTGACCGACGTCATCGAGGACCAGGCCAAGTCCGCGACCGACGGCATCGTCAACGAGCTACGGATCAACTGGGTCTGGATGCCGCCGTGGGGCCCGGACAAGATCACTGACGATGGACGTGAGCAGCTGCGCGCCCTTGGCTTCAACGTCTGACGTCTCGCCTCCTGGGCTTGTGTGAGCGGCCCCCGCGCTTCGGCGCGGGGGCCCTTCGCATGTTCCGGGGCTGGTGGGACTCGCGTTACGTACGACCGTACGCATCGTTGTGTACGCTTGTACGCATGGGATATGTGATGCTCTCCGGAGCGATCCTGGCCGAGATCCTGGCCACCACCTCGATGAAGTACAGCGATGGCTTCAGCAAGCTATGGCCCTCGCTGGCCACCGGAGCGGGCTATCTGATCGCCTTCGCCCTGCTCGCCCAGACCCTCAAGACGGTGTCCGTCGGCACCGCGTACGCCATATGGGCCGGAGCCGGTACGGCCCTCATCGCGGTGATCGGCATGCTCTTCCTGGGGGAGGCGGCCACCGCCGCCAAGGTGATCGGGGTGCTGCTGGTGGTCGCCGGGGTGATCGTGCTCAACCTCGGCGGGGCCCACTGATGGGGCGCCGCTACGACCCCGACCGGCGGCAGCGGATCATCGACGCCGCGGCCGCCGTGGTCCGCGAGCGTGGCATCGCGGGGCTCGGCCACCGGGCCGTGGCCGCCGCGGCCGATGTGCCGCTGGGCTCGACGACCTACCATTTCGCGACCCTCGACGATCTGCTGATCGCGGCGCTCCGCCAGATCAACGCGGAGTGGCTGGCGGAGGTGGAGAGCTGGGTGGAGGGCGTCGATCCGGCCGCGCCGCCGGCGGACGAACTGGCCCGGTGGCTGGAGGATCAGCTCACGGGCGAACGGGCGCGGATGGAGCTGGAGTACGAGCTGTACTTCGCCGCGTTGCGCCATGAGGGGCTGCGTCCGCTCGCCGCCGAGTGCCTGGACGAGATGGCCCGGATGCTGACACGACTGGTGCCCGAAGCGGCCACGGCGCGCGCCGTGGTGGCTCTGATCGACGGACTGACCCTGCAGGTGCTGCTGGCGGACCGCCCGTACGACCGGGAGGGCACCCGCGCGGCGCTGGAGCGGCTCATGGGTGGAGACGGCGATGACGGGGAGCCGGGGGCCGCTCGCCGACGCCGCATGACGAGCCCCCCGGGCTCGCCCGCTGAGACCGGTTCGCCTCCCGGCCCCGCCTCCGGTTAGCGTTCTGACCATGACCGATGCATCCACCACCGCCCCCACCGGCGCCGTCGCCGCCGGTCTCGCCACCCTCACCGAGGACGGCACCGTTCTGGACACCTGGTTCCCGGCCCCCGAGCTGGCCGCCGAGCCCGGCCCGGCCGGAACCGAGCGGCTCGACGCCGAGCGGACCGCGCAGCTGCTGGGCGAGAGCGCCCTCAAGGCGGTCGGGCCGGACCCCCGGCGCGGCGTCGAGGTCGTCGCCGTCCGCACGGTCATCGCCTCGCTGGACGAGAAGCCGCTGGACGCGCACGACGTCTATCTGCGGCTGCATCTGCTCAGCCACCGGCTGGTCAAGCCGCACGGCCTGAGCCTGGACGGCCAGTTCGGCCTGCTGGCCAACGTCGCCTGGACCTCGCTCGGCCCCGTCGCCGCCGACCAGGTGGAGCGGGCCCGGCTGGCCGCCCGCGCCGAGGGGCTGCACCTGTCGGTGACCAGTGTCGACAAGTTCCCCCGGATGACCGACTACGTCGTCCCCGCCGGCGTCCGCATCGGCGACGCCGACCGGGTCCGCCTCGGCGCGCACCTCGCCCCCGGGACCACGGTCATGCACGAGGGCTTCGTCAACTTCAACGCCGGCACGCTGGGCACCTCCATGGTCGAGGGCCGGATCAGCGCGGGCGTCGTGGTCGGCGACGGCTCCGACATCGGCGGCGGCGCCTCGATCATGGGCACCCTCTCCGGCGGCGGCAAGCAGACGATCACCATCGGCGAGCGCTGCCTGCTCGGCGCCGAGGCGGGCCTGGGCATTCCGCTCGGCGACGACTGCATCGTCGAGGCGGGGCTGTATGTGACGGCGGGCACCCGCGTCACCCTGCCGGATGGCAAGATCGCCAAGGCCCTGGAGCTCTCCGGCGCGGACAACCTCCTCTTCCGCCGCAACTCCATCACCGGCGCGGTCGAGGCGCTGCCCCGCACCGGTTCCTGGGGCGGGCTGAACGAGGCGCTGCACAGCCACAACTGATCAACGGCGGACAGCCGCAACTGATCAACGGCGGACAGCCGCAACTGATCAACGCTGGTACGGCGGCGGCCCGGTGGGGGACCACCTTCCCCACCGGGCCGCTGCATGTCCGTCAGATGACGCCTCCGGGGCGCACCCGCACCACCTGCGGGTCGTGGTCGCTGGACTGGTCCGCGAACTCGGCGTTGATGTGCACGATGTCGTAGTCGGCACGGCGCAGCGCGCGGCTGGTCAGGATGTGGTCCAGCACCTGTGAATTGCCGTTGTAGACATAGCCGTAGCGCTCGTCCCCCGGCAGCCGGGTCACCAGGTCGGTCAGCACACCGCCCTTGGTGAGGTCGGCCAGCGCGGGCGAGAACTGGTAGTCGTTGAGGTCGCCCGCGACGACCACGGCCGCCTTCGGGTCGGCGTTCAGCAGCGCCTTGACGAAGGTGTTGACCGCCGTGGCCTGTCCGGTGCGCTGGGTCTCCGAGGGTCGGGCCGGAGGCTGGAAGCGACTGTCCAGACCCTGGTCGCCGCCCTTGGAGTTGAAGTGGTTCGCGACCACGAACACCGGTCGGCCGCGGAAGGAGAACTGCCCGACCAGCGGCTTGCGGCTGGCCTTCCAGACGCCGTTCGCCGGGTCGATACGGCCGGGGGAGGCCGACAGCGTGGCCTTGCCGCCCTTCTTCTCGACCGTCACCGGGGTGGTGGAGTCGCCGCCGGGGATGTCGGTGAAGGAGACCCGCTCCGGGTTGTAGAGGAACGCCACACGGATGTTGCCGCCCGGCTCGCCGCCGTCCTGGTCGTCAACCGGGTCGATCTGGCGCCACTCGTACGAGGGGCCGCCCGCCGCCTTGATCGCGTCGGTGAGCTTCGTCAGCGTGGCGTCGGCGCCCACCACCGAGTCGTTCGTGGCGCCGTTGTCGTCCTGGACCTCCTCCAGCGCGACGATGTCCGGCGAGGCGAGGTGCTCCACCAGCCCGTTGGCCAGCCGGTCGAACTTCGCCTGGGCGGTCTTGGGGGAGAGGTTCTCCACGTTGTAGGTGGCGATGGAGAGTTCGTCCGCCTTCTGCTTGCGGGTGCTCTCCCGCTTCGGGCCGTGGTCGGCCAGGTCGCCCATCGTGGTGGCCGCGAGCGTGTAGCCGCCGAAGTTGTCGTAGTCCAGCGGCCCGGCCGTGCTGCCGGTCAGCGCGTCGCCGACGTCCGCGACGGGGAAGGGGTGCTCGGCGTAGGGGAGGAGGGAGACCACCTTCACCCGGCCCGCGTTGGGGTCGCGGTACGAGCCGTAGAGGGCGCCGCCGCGCGCGGTCCGCCGGTGGCGGGGCTCGGCGGTGACCCACAGCTCCTTGTAGGTGTTGGTCGCGCCGACCACGGGGGCGTTCTCGACCGAGACCCGCATGCCTTCCAGCGACTCGTAGCGGTCCAGGGCGTACGAGCGCGGCCGCAGCGTCAGCCCCTCGATGGAGTCGCCGCCCGCGTCCGGGGTGTAGCGGTCGGGGATCGTGGAGGGGGTGAGCCGGTAGGCGGCGGGCAGCGCATTGCCGGAGGACCGGACCGTCCAGGTGGCCTTGGAGATCTCGGTGAGCGACTGCAGACCGGCGTCCTTGCCGCCCGGGTAGTACTCGGACACCGTCCCGGAGACCAGCACCGAGTCGCCCACGGCGACCGAGGGCGTGGTCGATCCGGTGAAGACGAAGATCGCCTCGCTGGTGGCCGGGTCCCGGTCGGGTTCGGTGTCCTGGATCCAGAAGCCGCGGGACGAGCCGAAGGCGCGTATCGCCGTGACCGTGCCGGGGACCTCGGCCACCCGCTGTCCGGCGAGCGGGGATATCCGGGTGCTGCCCTGGATGTCATGGATGCGGATCTCGGCGGCGGAGGCCGACGAGGGCACGACGAGCAGCCCGGCCGCGAGGGCGGAGGCGGCGACGGCGGTGACGGCGACGGGTCCGCGCGGTGTGCGAAGGGACATGGTGGTGGCCTCCGGAAAGGAGTGAACGGCGAGGAAATCGCCTCTACGCGCGTCAATCTCTTTCCTGGGCGCGGAAGTTGTCAAGGCAGGACGGGTGGCGTGCGGATGGCGGAAGCGGGGCGGGAGCATGAACGAGGGGGCGCCGCCCGCCCCTCGCCCCGGCCGGTTCCCGCGGCCCGTCGGCCGAATTCACCGCCTGTCGCGGTGCGGGATCGGGCGCGGGACCACATCGGGACGAAAGTGCCGTCCCGTTCCGTCTACGCTGGGGTCCGGGCCGTGCCGTGGCGCCCGTGCCCGTACACCCGCATATCCGTATCCCCATGGCTCCACAGCGGGGTCCTGAGACCCATAGCCTCATAGCTCCACAACCCCCGCACAGCTCCACAGCCCCCACAGCCCCATAGCCCCCGCGACTTCCGCGCCCCGAGGAGTGACGTCCGCCCATGCCAGAAGAGCGCCCCACCATGCCGCCCGTGCGGCTACGCACCGACGCGGAACTCGCGCGGGACGCACTCGCCGCACCGCTCCTCGCCCGCGCGGTCCGGCTCGCCCGCTGGGCCGAGCCGGGGAAGCCGGTGGCGTCGGGCGGGGTGCTGCCGGAGAGCGAGCTGCGGGCGGCGATCGAGCTGCTGGGGCTGTCGGGGGACGAGGACGGGCCCGAGCACACGGCGCAGGCGTGGCAGCTCGCCGTCGACACCGGGCTGGTCGAGATCGACGAGTCCGAGGAGGCGTCGGGCGCCGCGGCGGCCGCGGGGTCTGATGGCGACGGCGACGGCGACGGCGACGGTAAGGGTGACGGTGACGGCGCGGACGGCGCGGCGCCGCTCGGGGACGAGTTCTCCGCCCTCGCGATCAGCGGCGAGGAGCTGCGCCTGATCACCGAGGGCGGCCCCCGCGACATCCTGGACATCTGGCTCGACGGCTTCGAGACGGTGCTGGCCGACGCCGCCGCCCCCGATCTGGGCGACATCGCCTCCCAGATCAGCGAGGGCGGTGAGCTCGATCTCGACGCGATCGACTGGAACCCGGAGGAGGAGGCCGAGTTCCTCGACGGGGTGCTGGGCAACCTCTATCTGCTGACCGCCCTGGACGAGGAGGCCGCCGCGGCCTCGGTACCGCTGCCCGCGCTGGCCGCCTCCATGATCGTCCCCGAGGACATGGACGAGCCCACCGACGACATCCTCGAAGAGGTCTCCGAGGCGATGGTGCGGCTGGACGACCAGTTCCGGCTGCTCGCCCCGACCGGCCTCATCGACTACCAGCCGGTGGACGAGGCGCTGATCCAGGAGGTCGACGGCGAGGGCCGGATCCAGGAGCCCGAGACCGCCGAGGAGCTGGAGGACGAGGATGTCTCCCGCTACGGCATGGTGCGGCTCACCCCGCTCGGCATCTACGCCGTGCGGGCCCGGATGATCGAGGCGGGCATCGACGCCCCGGCCGTCGGCGACCTGGCCGACAAGGGCGCCGACATCCTGCTCGACGCCCTCCCCGGCCACCCCGAGCCCGCCGCGCAGGCCGAGGCCGAGCAGTGGCTGGCCCGCCGTACGCCCGAGGAGGCCGCCCGCGAGCTGCTCGCCGCCGCGCGCGGCGACGACGAGGGCGCACCGCTGCGCCGCCTCACCTGCCAGCAGACGCTCTCGCTGGTCGGTACCGAGGCCGAGCCCGCCCTGCGCGAGGTGCTCGACGACCGCCACCTGGGCGGGCTGGCCCGGGTCTGGCTGGCCGAGCACGGGGTGGCGGGCGTCCCGGAGCCGCCGGAGGCGATGGTCTTCTGGCTGACCGTGGACACCCTCGCGGCCCAGCTCGCCACCGAGGGCGACTCGGCGGAACTGCGGGACCTGGTGCGCGGCCTGGTCGACCAGTCCGGGAGCTTCTTCGACTCGGCCTGGCGGGTGGACCACCCGGCGACCGCGGAGGTCCTGGAGGCGATGGGTCGGCTGCACCCGGACAAGCAGGCGGCCAAGGAGGCCCGCAAGGCGGCCTTCAAGGCCCGCTCAAGGGCATAGCCGCGCGGGGCTTCAGCACCGTGGGCGCGGCCGCCGGATCTTGCCGCCTGCGACGGGCTGTTCCCCTCCCCGCCCCTTCCCGAAACTGGGGCTCCGCCCCAGACCCCGGGGCTCTGGTGGGGGTGTGGTCGGGGGCGGCTCCTGTCCGTGCGCGTTGCCGCAGGGTCGGTGTGCGGCTCCGCCGCCTGGTGGGGGTCTGGCCCTGGACCCGGGGTCCAGGGGCTCCGCCCCTGGTATCGGGAAGGGGCGGGGAGGGGAAAGATCCGTCGGGCACCCCCTGGCGGGGCCGGGGCCGGCCCCGCCCCGGGGCCCGTGTGGCGCTCGTGTGTCGCGGCCCGGTGCGGACGTCCGTCCCCGGGGCGGGCCGTGCCGCCGGGCGGCACGCCCCCTCCGCCGCGCCGGAGGCCACGCGCGGGGCCCGCGGTGTCCCCGGCGGGACAGTTGAGCGCTGCCCAGAGCCGTATCGGCCTACGCTCCGTATAAGGGGTCGGCGGTCATTCGTCCGTTGATGTCGCGCTCCGTTCAACTGACGTTCGGCCTGGGACGGGAACGTATGGCCGCAGTCGGAGGACACCATCCTGCGTTCAGGAGAAGACATGTCGCTCAGCCGAAGAGACTTCGCGAAGCGTTCCGCGTACACGGGGGCCGGGGTCGCCCTGGTCGGAAGCGCGGGGGTGCTCGCCACCGCCCCCGGCGCGCTCGCCGCCGAGGCGACCGAAGCGGGCGCCGCGGGCCACCATGGCCACGGTGGCGCGTCGCTCGGCTACGGTCCGCTCGTCGAGGACCCCAAGGGCATCCTGGCGCTGCCCAAGGGGTTCCGCTACAAGATCATCACCCGCACCGGTGAGACGAAGCTGGAGTCCGGCGAGTCCACCCCGTCCAACCACGACGGCACCGCCACCTTCGAGGGCTCGCGCGGTGCGACGCTGCTGGTCAACAATCACGAGCTGGCCGGTCCCCGCAGCGGCTGGCCGCACCCGGTCCCGCTGATCGAGGGGCTGGTCTACGACCCGGCGGCCTCCGGCGGCTGCACCGTCGTCGAGGTCTCCAAGCACGGCGACCATGTCACCGAGTGGGTCGGCATCGCGGGCACCGCCACCAACTGCGCCGGTGGCCGCACCCCCTGGGGCACCTGGCTGACCTGCGAGGAGACCGAGGACAAGGCCGGCCAGAACGGCATGACCAAGGACCACGGCTACGTCTTCGAGGTCGACCCGCACGACCGTAACGCCAACCGCGACCCGAAGCCGATCAAGGCCCTGGGCCGGTACGCCCACGAGGCCGTCGTCGTGGACCCCAAGCGCGGTCACCTCTACCTCACCGAGGACGCCTCCGGCCCGAACGGCCTCCTCTACCGCTGGGTGCCGCCGCACGGCTTCGAGCACGGCCGCGGCAAGCTCGACCGGCTCAAGGACGACGCGGGCGTGCTCCAGGCGCCCAAGTGCTACGACTCGGGCGGCAACTTCGTGGACGACCTGTCCCGCGCCACCAGGACCGGCACGGTCTACGGCGTGGACTGGGAGCCGGTGCCGGACCGCGACGCGAAGACCGTGTCGGTGCGCAAGCAGTTCAAGGACGGCCAGATCACCCGGGCGCGCAAGCTCGAGGGCATGTGGTGGGCCGACGGCGGCGCGTACATCGTCTCCTCGTTCGCCCGTGGGGAGAGCCCGGTCCAGCACGACGGCCAGGTCTGGTTCTACGACCCCAAGCGCCGCACCCTCACCCTCAAGGTGCTGCTCGGCGTCAACCCCGACCCGTCGAAGGACGGCGCCTTCGACGGCCCGGACAACATCACCGTCTCGCCGTACGGCGGTCTGGTCATCGCCGAGGACGGCGAGGGCATCCAGCACCTCTTCGGTGCCACCGAGGACGGCCGGACGTACCCGATCGCGCGCAACGACCTGAACATCGGCACGGCGGAGGAGCCGGAGTTCAGCGAGTTCACCGGCGTGGTCTTCTCTCCCGACGGATCGACGCTCTACGCCAACATCCAGGTGCCGGGCATCATGCTCGCGATCACCGGCCCCTGGCGCCGCCAGAGCTGACGCAGGTCGGTCAGGCCGAAGTGACGATCGGCCGGGAGGGGGAATCCTCCCGGCCCAGGGACGCGTTGACGCAAGGGTGACCTCACGCCTGCGCACCACCCCCTTCTCCATCCTGGACCGCTCCCGTACCCGCCAGGGCCGGGAGCGGTCGCAGGCGCTGCGCGACACCGTACGGTTCGCCCAGCAGGCCGAGGCCCTGGGCTACCACCGCTTCTGGGTCTCCGAGCACCACAGCGTGCCCGGCGTCGCCGGTTCGGCGCCCACGGTGCTGGCATCCGCCGTCGCGGCGGCGACGGTCCGCATCCGGGTGGGCACGGGCGGGGTGATGCTGCCGAACCACCGCCCGCTGGTCGTGGCGGAGCAGTTCGGGGTGCTCGAATCCCTCTTCCCGGGCCGGATCGACATGGGCCTGGGCCGCTCCGTCGGCTTCACGGACGGCATCCGCCGCGCCCTGGGCACCGAGAAGGACGCCGCGCAGGACTTCGGCGCCCAACTCGACGAGCTGCTCGGCTGGTTCACCGGCGAGCAGGGCACCTACCCCCAGGTCCACGCCCACCCGGCGGAGGGGCTCCGGCCGCCCGTCTTCGTCCTGGCCACCGGCGCGGGCGCGGATCTGGCGGCGGAGGCCGGGCTGTCCCTGGTGATCGGCGATCTGCGCGGCCGGGACGAGATGCTGCGCGCGATCGACCGCTACCGCGCGGCCTTCCGCCCCTCGGCGTGGTCCTCCGCCCCGTACGTCGTCGTCTCGGGCAATATCGCGGTCGCCGGCACGGCGGAGGAGGCCCGCAGGCTGCTGCTCCCCGAGGCATGGGCGATGGCCTACTCCCGCACCCACGGCGTCTTCCCGCCGCTGGCCCCGGCTGCGGAGATCGAGGCCCGGGAGATGACCGAGAAGGAGCGCGGCTTCTACGAGCGGGGCCTGCGCGGCCAGTTGTACGGCACGGAGGACGAGGTCGCCGCCGCGCTCGACGAGCTGATCGAGCGCAGCGACGCCGACGAGGTGCTGGTCACCACGAGCACATACGACCGCGCGGCCCTGCTGGATTCGTACCGGCGCCTGGCCCGCGTGGCGGGGCTGTCGGGCGACCTCGACCCCGGGTCTGTCCCCGGCTCCGGCCCCGGCCGGGTGTCAGAGGGCCTTCCCGGCGGGCTTGGCCATGCCGCGCACGGTGCGTGAGTCCACGTACTCACCCATCGCGGTCATCTCCCACTCGCCCGAGAACTGCTTGATCAGCTTCGCCATCATCACACCCGTGCGCGGCTCGGCGTGGGTGAGGTCGAAGCGGACCAGCTCCTCGCCGGACTGGGCGTCGAGCAGGCGGCAGTAAGCCTTGGCCACATCGGTGAACTTCTGGCCGGAGAAGGAGTTGACCGTGAAGACCAGGCCGGTGACCTCGGGCGGGAGGCCGCCGAGGTGGACGGTGATGGACTCGTCGTCGCCTCCGCCCTCACCGGTGAGGTTGTCGCCCGAGTGCTGAATGGCCCCGTTGAGGATGGCCAGCTTGCCGAAGAAGCAGGCGTCGATCTTCTTACGGTCGACACCGAAGGCGATCACGGACGCGTCCAGGTCGATGTCCTTGCCGCGGAAGGCGGGCTCCCAGCCCAGGCCCATCTTCACGGAGCTGAGGAACGGGCGGCCGCCCTTGACCAGCGACACCGTCTGGTTCTTCTGCAGGCTGACGCGGCCCTTGTCCAGGTTGATCTTCCCGCCGGCCGGGGCCGGTGCGGCGGCGGGCGGCGCGGCCGGGGCGGCGGCCGGCGGGGCGGTCGGCATGGGCGGCGGGGGCTGGAAACCGGCGGGCGGTCCGCTCGGCGGGGCCGGCGTCTGGGCGGCGGGGGCGGCCGGTGCGGCGGGCTCCTCGACCGACACCCCGAAGTCGGTGGCGATGCCGGCCAGACCGTTGGCATACCCCTGCCCGACCGCGCGCACCTTCCATGCCCCATTGCGCCGGTAGACCTCCACGATCACCAGCGCGGTCTCGCTGCCCAGCCGCGGCGGGGTGAAGGAGGCGATCACCGCGCCGTCGTCGGCGCCGCGCACGGTGGCGGTCGGCTCGGTGCCCGCGAACGTCGCCCCGGGCGCGTCCAGACTCGCGGTCACCACGATCTTCTCGATATCGGCGGGGACGGCGGCGGTGTCCACGGTGATGGTGTCGCCCGCGCCCGCAGCACCGGCGCGATGCGTCACCCCGGGTCCGGCGGGCTGGTTGTAGAAGACGAAGTCGTCGTCGGAGCGCACCTTGCCGTCGGCGGTGAGCAGCAGGCCCGATACGTCGAGCCGCACCGGAGCGGTGACGTCAACCGCCACGCGCGCGACGGAGAGGGGGAGGTTCGAGCCGGGTGTCATAGCGGTCATGCCCGGGGTAACGAACGTCCCCGCTTTACGGTTCCTTGACCTGCGTCTGACTTCCGTCAAGACCCGCCCGCGGGTCGGCCCGAGGCCGCCTGTGAGCTGTCTGGACGCGGCCGGGCGGTATCCCCGCCGCGGCCGGGCCCCGGTCGCCCCGGTCCGGCTGTCGGTGGCCCCCGCCATCATGGTCCGCATGACGACCGAGCCCGACGCGCTGCGTACCCTGGCCCGCACCCACCTGCCCGCCGACCTCGCAGCCCGCTGGACCGGGCTGCTGCGCCCGGCCGCCCACCTCCGCCCGGCCGGGGCGGCCGATCCGGTCGTCGGCCGGCTCGGTGGGCTGCCCCGGCTGCCCGAGGGCACGGACTGGCCGGTGTGGGAGGGGCGCGGGCCGTTGGGTTTCGTCGCGGAACTGGACTGCGCCGCGCTGCCCGGCGAGGAGCTGGACATACCGCTGCCCGCCGACGGCCGCCTGGCCTTCTTCTACTACGGCGACGAGGACGACGACGCGCTGGTCGACACCGCCGACCCGGACACCTGGGCCGGTGCCCGCGTGCTCCACCTCCCGCCCGCGTCCGCCGACGCGCCCGTACGGCCCGCACCGCCCGGTCTCACCCCCTACCCGGAGCTGCCGCTGACCGTCCATATGGCCCCGAGCGCCCCCGACTTCGATCTGCCCGCGCTGACCGCCGCGTGTGGCGAGGACGCGTTTCCGGACGCGTTCGAGAGGGCGATATGGGACCACCAGAGCGGCGTGGCCCATCAGATCGGCGGCCATGCCCAGGCCGTTCAGGGCGCGGTGGAGATCGTGGTGGCCCATGGCGCTCTGGGCGGGCGGGACGTGTCGTGGGAGGACCCACGGCTCGAGGAGGAGGCGGGACGCTGGGTGCTCCTCGCGCAGTTCGACTCCGACGAGGACGTGGACATGATGTGGGGCGACTGCGGGGCGCTGTACTGGCTGATCCGCCCCGACGACCTCGCCGCGGGCCGCTTCGAGAAGGCCATGTTCACCTGGCAGTGCTGCTGACGGCCTTTGCCGCCCCGGCAAAACACGTTGGGGATCCGTCGGGTGCCGATCGATTCTGCGGACTGATCCCGTCAGGGAGGCCGACCCGTCAGAAAGGCACCCGCCCATGCATGTCTTCGTCACCGGCGCGAGCGGCTACATCGGCGGCACCGTCGCCGTCCGCCTGCTCCGGGCAGGCCACCACGTCAGCGGGCTGACCCGCGATCCGGCCAAGGCCCGGCAGCTCACCCGGCTGGGCATCGAGCCGGTGGTGGGCTCGCTCGACGACGCGGACCTCCTCGCCGCGCGGGCCCGCCGCGCCGACGCCGTGGTCAACGCGGCCGACAGCGACCACCGCGCGGCCGTGGAGACGCTCATCGCCGCCCTGGCCGGATCGGGCAGGGCGCTGATCCACACCAGCGGCTCCAGCACGGTCGGCATCGGCACGGAGGGCGAGGCGTCGGAGGCGATTCACGACGAGGACGTCCTGGACCCGGGATCGGCCTGGGAGCCCGACCACCCCGTCCGGGCGGCCCGCGTCGCCATCGACCGCCTGGTGCTCGGCGCGGCCGAGCGGGAGGTGCGGTCGGCGGTGCTGTGCGACAGCCTGATCTACGGGCAGGGGCGGGGCCCGGGCCGGGACAGCGTCCTGATCGCCGCACTGGTGCGGCAGGCCCGCGCCGGTGGAGTGGTCCGCCATGTCGGCCCCGGGCGGAACATCTGGTCCACCGTCCATGTCGACGACGTCGCCGACCTCTACCTCCTCGCGCTGGAGAAGACGCCCCCGGGCACCTTCTACTTCGTGGAGAACGGTGAGGAGTCGTTCGGCACGATCGCCGAGGCCATCGCCCGCTCCCTCGGCCTGCCCGGCCCCCGTCCCTGGGACCCCGCCGCGCCGGACAACGTCTGGGACCCCCAGTTCGCCCGGCACGCCCTGGGCTCCAACAGCCGCGTACGGGCGCGCCGTGCCCGCGACCTACTCGGCTGGGACCCGCGACACCGCTCGATCACGGACTGGATCCTCCGCGAGCTGCGCTGACCGGTCCGGGCGGCGGCGCGCGGTGGCGGCCGTCACACCGATCACGCACACCGCCATGCCCGCGAGGGCGGTCCACCCGGGCGCGTCCCCGAACATCGCGTAGGCCCACACCAGCGTGGTCGGGGGCGTGAGGTAGATCAGCGCGCTGGTGCCGGTGACGCCGTTGCGGCGCAGGCTCAGCCAGTAGAAGCCGTAGCCGCCGACCGTGGAGAGCAGCACCGTCCAGACCACCGCGGCCCAGAAGCCACCGCCCGACGGTGGCGCGGCATGGCCCCCGACGAGGGCGACCCCGGTGAACAGGACGGCGCTGACGAGGCAGTGGAGCGGTATGGCGTCCACGGGGGCGAACGGCGCCCGCGCCCTGCGTTCGAGGAAGCTCGCGGCCAGCAGTGCCGCCATGGCGGCGAAGGGCAGCCCGTACGCCCAGGCCGGCGCGGCGGCCGGACCCGCCGACAGATCGCCCTGGACGACGAGCGCGACCCCGCCGAGCCCGATCGCCAGCCCCGCCCACTGGCGCGGGCTGACCGTCTCCCCGAGCAGCCGCCCGGCCAGCGCGCCCGCCGCGAGCGGCTGCAGCGCGGCGATCAGCGCGGCGGTGCCGGACGGCACGCCGAGCCCGACCGCCCAGACGATCCCGCCGAGATAGCCGCCCTGCGAGAGCGCCCCGATCGCCGCCTGCTCGGCCAGGGCGCGTGGGCGCAGTCGGCGGCGCCTGAACAGCGCCCAGGCGCCCCCCAAGATCGCCGCCGCGGCGAGGAAGCGCCACATCAGCAGGGTGTCGGCGGGGGCCTCCCGGGTGCCGAGCTGTGCTCCGATGAAGCCGGAACTCCACATCACGACGAGGCCGATGGAGGTGACGGCGGCGCTGACGGGCATGGGATGTCCTCGTTCTGGTTGGGGCCTGGGGCCTGGGGCGTGGGGTCTGGGGCCTGCACCGGGTATACCGATCTGTTTACTCCTTCGTCCACTAGACTAAACAGATCGGTATACACGTCAACCCCGACCCGGAGGTGATCACGGCATGGAAGCGCCTACGGGAGTGCTCACCCCCGCCGCGCGCCGCATCCTCGACACCGCGGCCGAGCTGTTCTACGGGCAGGGGATCAACGCGGTCGGCGTGGATCTGATCGCCAAGCGCTCCGGCGTCACCAAGAAGACGCTGTACGACCGCTTCGGCTCCAAGGAGGCCCTGGTCGCCGCGTATCTACGGGAGCGCGACGAGCGGTGGCGGGCGTGGCTCACCGCCGAGGTCGAGAAGTCACCCCCGGCGGATCGCGCGCTGGCCACGTTCGACGCGCTCGCGCTGTGGGTGGCCCGCGAGAACCCCCGCGGCTGCGGTTTCGTGAACGCGGCGGCCGAACTGCCGGACGCCGGGCATCCGGCCCGGCAGGTGATCGCCGGCCAGAAGCGATGGCTGCGCGGATATCTGCGGCAGCTGTGCGAGGAGGCGGGCGTGACGGCCCCCGGCGAGCTGGCGGACGAACTGCTGCTGCTCCACGAGGGTGCCACGGTGCTGAACGGACTGTCGGTGGTCGCGGACGCGGTCGGCATCGCGCGGCGGCTGGCCGTGCGGGCGCTGGAGCGGGCCAGGTGATGACGCGGTCGAATCGCACAGTCCAGTCTGCTCAGTTTGAACTGGACAGCCTGGACTGAATAAATTACCGTGACGGGCATGACAGAGACCCCTGGTGGCATGTCCGCGTCCGCCGTGCGCGCCGCACACGAGATCCGTGTGGTGATCGGCCGGCTGCGGCGGCGGATCAAGGAGACGTACGACAACGAGGAACTCACCCCCTCCCAGACGTCCGTGCTGAGCAGGCTCAGCAAGGAGGGCCCCGCCTCGGCCAGTGCCCTGGCGGCGGCCGAGCGGGTCCGGCCGCAGTCGATGGCGGCCACGCTCGCCGCGCTGGACGAACGCGGGCTGATCCAGCGGCGTCCCGACCCCGATGACGGGCGGCGGCAGCTGGTCTCGGTGAGCGAGACCGGCGGCGCGTTCCTGGACGACAAGCGGCGGGCGGGCGAGGAGTGGCTCACCCGGGCGCTGGAGAGCGGCTACACGGAAGCGGAACGGCGGACCATCCTCGAGGCGCTGGCCCTGCTGGACCGGCTCACCCGCGTATGAGCGCCCGGCTGGACCGCTTCGCCCGCCTCATGCGGCGACGGACCACGGCGGACGCGGACAAGCCGGCTGCCGACAAGGCGGACGCGGACAAGGGGAGCGCCTTCGACCGGAGGCTCTTGGCCCCGATGATGCTGGGTTCGGTGCTGAACCCGGTCAACTCCTCAATCATCTCGGTGTCGTTGGTGCCGATCGGCGCCGCGTTCGGGGCGCCGCCGTCGCGGACGGCCTGGCTGGTGTCCGCGCTCTACCTGGCCACCGCGATAGGTCAGCCGGTCGTGGGCCGGATGATCGACCTCTACGGACCGCGCCGCCTCTTCCTCCTCGGGACGACGCTGACCGGGATCGCCGGGCTGATCGGGCTGCTGGCCCCGAACCTGGGCATGCTGATCGTCTCCCGCGTGGTGCTCGGATTCGGCACCTGTGCGGGCTATCCGGCCTCGATGTACCTCATCCGCAGCGAGGCCCGGCGGACCGGCCGGGACAGCCCCGCCGGAATCCTCGCGGCGCTCGCGGTGGCCAACCAGACCGTCGCCGTCGTCGGCCCGCCCCTGGGCGGGCTGCTGATCGGGCTCGGCGGCTGGCGCACCACGTTCGCCGTCAACATCCCCCTCGCGGTGGCCGGTCTGATCCTCGGCGCCCGGCGGCTGCCGAAGGAAGGGCCCCCGGCGGAACGCGGCGGCGAGCGCGTCCGGCTGGACCTGCCCGGTATGGCGCTCTTCGCCGCCATGCTCGTCCCGCTGCTGCTGTTCCTGATGGCGCCCCGGGCCGACCGCTGGTACCTGCCCGTCCTGATGGCACTGGCGGCGGCCGGGTTCGCGGTGCGGGAGCTGCGGGCGGCCGAGCCGTTCATCGATCTGCGGGTGTTCGGCGGCAACGCGCCCCTGCTGCTCACTTACGGCCGTGCCGTCCTCACCGCCGTCGTCTCCTACGTCTTTCTGTACGGCTATACCCAGTGGCTCCAGGACGGCCGGGGGCTGACGGCCTCCCAGGCGGGGCTGGCCCAACTGCCGCTCTTCCTGACCGGTATCGCGGTCTCCTCCGTGACCGGCCGCCGTGCCGCCGTGCGCGGCAAGCTGCTGGTGGGCGGCGTGGCGCAGCTCGTCGCGTGCGGCCTGCTGCTCCAGCTCCAGCCGCACAGTGCGGTGTGGTTGCTGATCGCGGTCGCGCTCGTCTTCGGCGTACCGCAGGGGCTGAACAACCTCGCCTTGCAGAACGCGGTGTACCACCAGGCCGATCCGGAACGGATGGGCTCCTCGGCGGGGTTGCTCCGTACGTTCTTCTACCTCGGGGCGATGGTCGCCTCCAGCGCCAACGGGGCTTTCTTCGGTGCCCGCGCCGACACCGGCGGGCTGCACGGCCTGGCCTGGTTCATGCTCGCCGTCGCCGGTCTGTTCCTGACGGTGACGGTCGTGGACCGCTCGCTGGGGCGCATCGGTCCCGACGGTGACTCGTCCGATCCCCCGTCCGACTCCTCTTCTCCGCACGAACCCCAACAGCGAAAGGCTCGATGAACATGACCACGCACCACACCGCTCTGCTCGCGATGGACCTCCAGGCGGCCATGGTGAGCCACATCCAGGACGAGGACTACCTGCCGCGCGTGCGCCGCGCGATCGACGCCGCCCGCACCGCCGGGATTCCGGTTCTGCACGTCGTGGTGGGCTTCCGGTCCGGTCGTTCCGACATCTCCGACCGCAACAAGGCGTTCGGCGGCCTGCCCGAGGGCGTGTTCCGCCCTGGGGACCCGAACGCGGCCATCCACTCCGATGTCGCGCCCCGGCCCGACGAGGCCGTGATCACCAAGAAGCGGGTCAGCGCGTTCGCCGGAAGCGACCTGGAGCTGGTGCTGCGTTCCGGCGGTATCTCCCACCTCGTCCTGGCCGGGATCGCGACCAGCGGTGTCGTCCTGTCCACGCTGCGCCAGGCCGCCGACCTGGACTACCGGCTCACCGTGCTGGCCGACGGCTGCGCCGACTCCGACGAGGAGGTCCACCGGGTGCTCACCGAGAAGGTGTTCCCCCGGCAGGCGGAGGTCACGACGGTGGAGGAGTGGGCCAAGGCGGTGGGCTGAGCAACCCGGGTTGAGCTGCTCGGGCTGAGCAACCCGGGTTGAGCTGCTCGGGCTGGGCAGCTCGGGCTGGGCCGTTCGGCCGGGTGCGGCGCCGTTTCGCGCCTTCGGCGCAGGGGGTGCCCGGTCCGGCCCTCGTCGCCGGGCGGCGGGCCGGTGAGGGCGGGAGCCGGCCACCTGGCCTCGGTAAGCGGCACCCCTACGCACACGGGCCGGCCCGAAACCCTCAACGCGGCACCAGAAACCCTCAACGCGGCCAGATCGGTGGGTTGGTGCAGAACGCGCCGCCGAGGTTCTCGTGGTCGGGGTTGCCCGGCTCCAGCTCGCCCTGTTCGGCGATCAGCTTCGCGGCGTACGGCTCGGAGTCGTCCTGGGGCTCGTACCCCAGGGCGCGGGCCGAGGAGAGGTCCCACCACAGGCGGGTGTTGGCCGAGCTGCCGTAGACCGCGGCGTAGCCCACGTTCTCCGCCGTAAGGGCGGCGTGGAGCAGCCGGGCGCCGTCCGCCGGGCTCATCCAGATCGACAGCATGCGGACCGTCGTCGGCTCGGGAAAGCAGGAGCCGATGCGGATGGCGACCGTCTCGATGCCGTACTTGTCCCAGTAGAACGAGGCCAGGTCCTCACCGAACGACTTCGACAGCCCGTAGAAGGTGTCGGGGCGGCGCGGGGTGTCGAGCGGGATGAGCGGGTCGTCACCGACCGGACGCGGGGTGAAGCCCACGGCGTGGTTGCTGGAGGCGAAGACGACGCGGCGGACGCCCGCCTCGCGGGCCGCCTCGTACAGGTTGTACGTGCCCTCGATGTTGGCCCGCAGGATCTTCTCGAATGAGGCTTCCAGGGAGATGCCCGCGAGATGGATGATCGCATCGACGCCCCGCGCGGCCTCGCGCAGCGCGTCCCGGTCGGACAGATCCGCGGTGATCGCGTCCGGCTCGCCCTCGATGGGGAGCTGGTCGAGGAGCCGCAGCTGGTATCCGTACGGCGGCAGCAGCTCGCGCATCAATGTGCCCATGCCGCCTGCGGCGCCGGTGAGGAGGACGGTGCGGGGAGCGGGCATGGGCGGATCTCCTCCGTGGGGGAATCACATATGGGGTTTTTATATGTGGTTTTTATTCATGTATGCGATTCAGATGCATGGCCACCGTAAGGATCGGCGCAGGAGTCGTCAAGGGTGGGGTGACGCCGCGGAATTCACTGCCGGGTGAGGGGTGTCACCCCGTTGGCGCCCTTGACCGGTGACCGATGGCTGCCTTACGGTGAGCGTGTTCACGAATGTAGATGACAATCAGAAACGTGCACACTGCGTCGGTGGGTGACGGCGGGTCGGTGTACACGACAGGGAGAAGCCCCGTGACCTCAGCTTCACTCGCCGAGCGCCTTGACGGACTGCTGTTCTTCCCCGTGACCGCCTACGGTCCCGATGGCGCCCTGGACCTGGAGATCTACCGCGCGCATATCCGCGCCGGGATCGAAGCGGGGGCGGGCGCCGTCTTCGCGTGCTGCGGCACGGGCGAGTTCCACGCCCTGACGCCCGAGGAGTTCCACGACTGCGTCGTGGCCGCCGTGGAGGAGACCGCCGGGCGGGTCCCGGTGGTCGCGGGCGCCGGGTACGGGACCGCGCTGGCGATCCAGTACGCCAAGCTGGCCGAGCGAGCCGGTGCGGACGGGCTGCTCGCCATGCCGCCGTATCTGGTCGTGGCCGATCAGGAGGGGCTGATCCGCCACTACAGCGCCCTCGCCGGCGCGACCGACCTCGACATCATCGTGTATCAGCGGGACAACGCCGTGCTGGCCCCCGAGTCCGTGGTCCGGCTCGCCAAGGTGCCCGGCATCATCGGCCTCAAGGACGGCCTCGGCGACCTCGACCTGATGCAGCGCATCGTCAGCGCGGTGCGGGCGGGCGCCCCCGACGAGGGTTTCCGCTACTTCAACGGGCTGCCGACGGCCGAGCTGACCGGCCTCGCCTACCGCGGCATCGGCGTGACGCTCTACTCCTCCGCCGTCTTCTGCTTCGTTCCCGAGCTCGCCCTCGCCTTCCACAAGGCGCTCATGACGGGCGACGACGAGACCGTCAACAAGCTGCTCGACGGCTTCTACCGACCGCTGGTCGAGCTCCGCAACCAGGGCCGCGGCTATGCGGTGTCGCTGGTCAAGGCGGGCGTCCGGCTGCGCGGGCTGGACGTGGGCGAGGTGCGCCCGCCGCTGAGCGAGCCCAGCCCCGCCCATGTCAAGGAGCTGGCCGACCTGATCGAGCGGGGCATGGCGCTGGTCGGGGACGGGGACGGGGACGGGGACGGGGCGGTGCGGTGAGGGCCTCCGCCTTCGTCTACCCCTGGGACGTCGTCAAAGACCCGGACGCCGCGCGCCGCATCGCCGATCTCGGCGTCCAGCAGGTGACGCTGGCCTCCGCCTACCACTCCACCCGGGCCCTCACCCCGCGCCACCCCGACCACCGCATCGTCACCGCCCGCCACGCGGCCGTGCTCTACCCGCCGGACGCCGAGCGCTGGCAGGGGCGCGAGCTGCGCCCGTACGAGCAGTCGTGGGTGCCGGGCGACGACCCGTACGGTGAGGCGGCAGCCGCGCTGGCCGACGCCGGTCTCGAGGTCCACGCCTGGGTGGTGCTCGCGCACAACACCCGGCTGGGCGAGGAGCATCCGCGGATCTCCGTACGCAACGCCTATGGCGACCGCTACCCGTGGGCGCCGTGCATCGCCCGCCCCGAGGTGCGCGCCTATCTGGTGGACCTGGCCGCCGAGGCGGCCGTACGGCCGGGCACCCGCGGCACCGAGCTGGAGTCCTGCGGTTGGTACGGGCTGGCCCATCTGCACGCCCACGACAAGATCGGCGGGGTGCCGCTGGGCGGCGCCGGCCAGTATCTGATGTCCCTGTGTTTCTGCGAGAGCTGCGGCGCGGGCTATGCGGAACTCGGGGCCGACGCCGAGGAACTGCGCCAGGCGGTCGTGCGCGCCCTGCGGCCGGTGTGGACGGGCGAGACGACCGCGGACGGCGGTGACCGCGCGGGGGAGTGGGCCGAGGTCGAGAAGCTGCTCGGTGCCGACCACGCCGCCGTCTTCGCGACCTGGCGCAACCGGGTCGCCAGCAGTCTGCGGGGTGAGGCCGTGGCCGCCGTAAGGAGCGCGGCGGAAGCGGACTTCCGGGTTCTGCTGCACGCCGACCCGGCCCCGCACCGGCTCGGCGCCAACGTCGGCGTGGACCCGGCCGATGTGCTGGCCCAGGCCGACGGGGTCGTGCTGCCCTGCGCAGGGGGCGAGGCAGCGCGCTCCGCGGTCCTGCCGCCATTCGTCCCGCACCGGACCGAACGGACCGTGCTCGCCGCCAACTTCACGGTGGTGGCGGGGATGGGCGGCAGCCCGGGGACGTTGGCCCAGGACGCGGCCCACGCGGTGGAGCTGGGCGCCGACGAACTCCGCCTGTATCACGCGGGTCTGGCCTCGGACCAGGACCTCGCGGCCGTCCGCACGGCGCTTGCCGAGCTGAGCTGAGCCGGGGCTGAGCCGGGGCCCGAGCTGCCCTGAACCGAGCACTGAACCGAGCACTGAACCGAGCTGAGCTGTGACCCGGCCCGGTGCCCGCCCAGGTGGCGGGTTTCCGGGACGGGTCGGCGGATTATCGGAAGCGCGAGACCCGCTGGCACCGCCACGATCGAAGGGTGTCGACGCGACGGACCACCCCACACCGCAGAGCCATCACGCTGATGTCCCTGGGCCACGCCTGCGTGGACATCTACCAGGGAGCGGTGGCCGCGCTGGTGCCGTTCTTCGTTTCCGAGCGGGCCTACAGCTACGCCGCCGCCTCCGGTGTCGTGCTGGCGGCCTCGCTGCTGTCGTCCGTGGTGCAGCCGCTGTTCGGGGCGCTCACCGACCGGTGGGCCATGCCGTGGCTGCTGCCGGTGAGCGCGCTGGTGGGCGGTGCGGGCGTGGCGCTGAGCGGAGTCACCGGCTCCTACGCGCTGACCCTGGCGGTGGTCGCCGTCTCCGGTATCGGCGTCGCCGCGTACCACCCCGAGGCCGCCCGGGTGGCCCGGCTCGCTGGCCGGGGCAGCCACACCGCGATGAGCTGGTTCTCCCTCGGCGGCAACATCGGCTTCGCCGCCGCACCGCTCGCGGTCGCCGCCGTCATCGCCACCGGCGGTCTGCGCGCCTCCCCGCTGCTGGCCGTCCCCGCCGTCGCCGGAGCCGCCCTGTGCGCGGCCACGCTACGGGCGCTCAGGGCCCCGGGCGCGGCAATCGGGGCCGCGCGGGCCGGCCGTGGGGGAGAGGGAAGGGACGACTGGCCCTCCTTCCTCCGGTTGTCCGGGGCCATCGTGTGCCGCTCGATCGTCTTCGTCGGGCTGAGCGCGTTCATCTCGCTGTATGTGCGCGAGCGCATCGGCGGGGGCGAACTGACCGGCACGGCCGCCCTGTTCGTGCTCTACGCCGGCGGCGCGGCGGGCACGGTGGCCGGGGGCGGACTCGCCGCCCGCTACGGCCGTATCCCGGTCGTCCAGTGGTCGTACGCCCTGACCGTCCTCGCCGTCGCGGGCGTCGTCCTCGTTCCCGGCCCGGCGCTCTACCTCTGTGTGGCGCTCGCCTCGGCCGGGCTGTACGTGCCCTTCTCCCTGCACATCACGCTCGGCCAGGACTATCTGCCCCGCCGCGTGGGCACCGCGAGCGGCGTCACCCTGGGGCTCACCGTCAGCGTCGGCGGCCTCGCGAGCCCCCTCATCGGCGCCCTCGCCGACGCCACGACCCTGCGCACCGCCCTCGCCCCCCTGATCGCCCTCCCCGCCCTCGGCCGGCTGCTCCTGCGCACCCTGCACGAGCCCGCCCTCCCCGAAGCCCTCACCGGCCGCCCTCACCCGGCGGAAGCCGAGGCGCCCGAGCGGGCCTAGGGGCGGCAGACGGTCCTCGGACCTCGGCGCCGTCGGTCTCCGGCGGCGCCGCCCACCCCGCGTCCCGCATCACCCGTTCCACCGTCTCGGCCAGCGCGCTCGTCGCCGGGATCACCGTCTCGCCCCCGCCCGGCAGCAGGTCAAGCGGCCGGTACCAGCCGCGCATCTCCGGCTCGCCGTACTCGTCCGCCTGCGGCTTCGTGGCATGCCGCCGCAGCGTCTCGGCGAACGGGACGTCGAGGTAGTAGCCGTGGGTACGGCCCAGGTGGTCGTGGCACAGGGCGTCCAGCATCGGGCCGTAGTGCGCGGCGCAGAGGATGCCCTCGACGACGACGTGGAAGCCGTGGTCGAGGGCATAGCGGGCCACGGTGTCGATGAGGCCGATGTTCGCCGCCTCCGGGGTGTCCCGCTCCCGCAGCACGACCCGGCGCAGATTGTCCTGGCCCACCAGCGCGAGGCCGCG
This sequence comes from Streptomyces sp. AgN23, assembly GCF_001598115.1. Lineage (NCBI taxonomy): Bacteria > Bacillati > Actinomycetota > Actinomycetes > Kitasatosporales > Streptomycetaceae > Streptomyces > Streptomyces sp. AgN23. The sequence goes on along the minus strand of NZ_CP007153.1, from coordinate 3,072,890 downwards.
TCCGTAGCGGGCGCGCAGCCCGGCGGCGACGGAGGACTTGCCGGACGCGGAGTTGCCGCGCAGCACGATCAGCCGCGTCGTCGCGGAACCCACCCTCATCCGGGCCACGCTAGCGGCGTCGGCGCGTCGGCGCGTCGGCGTCGGCGGCGAGTCGCGGGGCGTGTGCGGGCGATTGCCCGCCGTGTGCGAATTTCTGCCGGAACCGTTGACGAACCCCTGGGACCGCCCTAACTTCATCGCGTCGTACTTCATACGTCATATATGAGACGCGCTATGTGAGATCTGAGAGCAGCCATGGACATCGCCCCGAGCCCGATCCCCTCCCGCACCCAGTACGTGCAGGAGGCGGTCAAGCACGCGATCCTCACCGGGCGGCTGCGTCCCGGACAGGCGCTGGTGGAAGCCGAGTTGGCCGCGCAGTTCGGGGTCTCCAAGACGCCCGTGAGGGAGGCGCTCAAGACTCTCGCGGGGCGGGGGCTCGTGGTGATGAGCGAGTACAAGGGGGCCACCGTCAGGACCGTCGACACCGCGATGGCGCACGCCGTCTACGATGTGCGGCTGCTCCTGGAGCCCGAGGCGCTGCGCCGGACCGTCACCGCGCGGGCCGGGCTGGAGGCCGCCGGTGCCGCGCTGGAGCGGTCGGACGCGGCCGACGATCCGGCCGGGCGGTCGCTGGCCAACCGCGACTTCCACCGGGCGCTCTATCTGCCCTGCGGCAACCCCCTGCTGACCCGGATGCTCGACGAACTGCGGGACCAGGCCGCGCTGGTGTCCGCCGTCGCCTGGCAGGCGGTGCCCTCCTGGGAGCAGGAGGCGCTTGAGCACCGGGAGATCCTGGCCCGCGCGCTCGACGGCGACGCCGACGGGGCGGGCCGCGCCCTGCACGACCACATCGCCTCCTTCGTCCGGCGCGCCTTCCCGGATCGGGAGTCTCCGGATCGGGAGTCTCCGGGCGGGGAGTCCCCCGGCGGGGAGTCCCCGGTCCGGGAGTAGCGCCCGGCGGCTCCGGTCGCCGACCCCAGCACCATCCGAACAGCTCACCCGATGCCGAACATCGAGAGAAAGGGTTCGTATGGACTACTCACCGCTGAGGACGGCGCTCGCGGATGTCGTGGCGATCCCGGTGACTCCGTACGACGCCGACGGCGCCGTGGACCGCGCCGCCTATCGCGCCCTGCTGCGCCGGCTCCTCGACGGCGGGGTCAAGACCGTCACCCCGAACGGCAACACCGGGGAGTTCTACGCCCTCACCCTCGAAGAGCGGCGGCTGGTCACCGAGTTGACCGTCGAGGAGGCCGCCGGCCGGGCCGCCGTTCTCGTCGGCGTCGGCCATGACGCGGCCACCGCGGTCGAGGCCGCCCGCCATGCCCGCGCGGCCGGGGCCGACATGGTGATGGTCCATCAGCCGGTGCATCCCTACGTCGCCCAGGACGGCTGGATCGACTACCACCGCACCATCGCCGAGGCCGTCCCCGAACTGGGCGTGGTGCCGTATCTACGCAATCCGCTCATCGAGGGCGCGGCCATTGCCCGGCTCGGCGAGGAGTGCCCCCAGGTCATCGGGGTCAAGTACGCGGTCCACGACGCCACCCGCTTCGCCGCCGTGGCGCGCGACGCCGGGCTGGACCGGTTCGTCTGGGTCGCCGGGCTCGCCGAGCTGTACGCGCCCTCGTACTGGGCGGTCGGCGCCACCGGCTTCACCTCGGGCCTGGTCAACGTGGCCCCCAACGTCTCGCTCAACATGCTGGGCGCGCTGCGCGCGGGGGACTATCCGGGCGCGATGAAGGTGTGGGAACAGATCCGGCGGTTCGAGGACCTCAGAGCCGAGCGGCAGTCCGCCAACAACGTCACGGTCGTCAAGGAAGCACTGGCCGCGATGGGTCTGTGTCGCCGCGATGTCCGTGCCCCGAGCAAGCCGCTGCCCGAGCCGAGGCGCGCGGAAGTCGCCGCGATCGTCGAGGGGTGGTCGGTATGAGTGCCCCGCGAGTCGGCATGAGCGCCCGTCCCATCGATGGGGGCACCCCGCCGAGACCGCGCAAGCGCCCCGAGGAGCTGCGCAGCCACCAGTGGTACGGCACCGAGGGCCTGCGCTCCTTCAGCCACCGGGCCCGCACCCGCCAGCTCGGCTATCTCCCCGAGGAGCACCTGGGCAAGCCGGTCATCGCGATCCTCAACACCTGGAGCGATATCAACCCCTGCCATGTGCACCTGCGCGACCGCGCCCAGGCGGTCAAGCGCGGGGTCTGGCAGGCGGGCGGCTTCCCCCTGGAATTCCCGGTCTCCACGCTCTCCGAGACCTTCCAGAAACCCACCCCCATGCTCTACCGCAACCTCCTCGCCATGGAGACCGAGGAGCTCTGCCGCTCCTATCCGGTCGACGGCGCCGTGCTGCTGGGCGGCTGCGACAAGTCCACCCCGGCGCTGCTGATGGGCGCGGCCAGCGCCGACCTTCCGGCGGTCTTCGTCCCGGCCGGGCCGATGCTGCCGGGGCACTGGCGCAATGAGGTGCTGGGCTCGGGCACCGACATGTGGAAGTACTGGGACGACAAGCGGGCCGGGCTGATCGGCGACTGCGAGCTGTCCGAGCTGGAGCGGGGGCTGGCCCGTTCGCCCGGCCACTGCATGACGATGGGCACCGCCTCCACGCTGACGGCCGCCGCCGAGGCGCTGGGTGTGACCGTGCCCGGCGCCTCGTCCATCCCGGCCGTCGACTCCGGGCACGACCGGATGGCCGCCGCCTCCGGGTTACGCGTGGTCGAGCTGGTCTGGCAGGACCTCAGGCCCTCGGAGATCCTCACCCGGGAGGCGTACGAGGACGCGGTCGCGACCGTGCTCGCCCTCGGCGGCTCCACCAACGCGGTGATCCATCTGATCGCCATGGCGGGCCGGTCCGGGGTGCGGCTCACCCTCGACGACTTCGACCGCATCGCCCGTACCGTCCCCGTGCTCGCCGATCTGCGGCCCGGCGGCCGGTATCTGATGGAGGACTTCCACTTCGCCGGCGGGCTCCCGGGCTTCCTCTCCCGGCTGACGGACGTCCTGCACCTGGACCGCCCCACCGTCGCCCACCCCACACTGCGCGAACAGCTCGACGGCGCCCTGGTGCACAACCCCGAGGTGATTCGGCCCCGCGACCACCCGCTGGCCGGGGAGGGCGGAGTGGCGGTGCTGCGCGGCAATCTGTGCCCCGACGGCGCGGTCATCAAGCACATCGCGGCCGAGCCCCGGCTGCTCAAGCACACCGGCCCCGCCGTGGTCTTCGACGACTACCGGACGATGCAGGCCACCATCAACGACCCCGCCCTCGGCATCACCGAGGACAGTGTGCTGGTGCTGCGCAACGCCGGTCCGCTCGGCGGCCCCGGCATGCCCGAGTACGGGATGCTGCCGATCCCCGACCATCTGCTCAAGCGGGGGGTGCGGGACATGGTGCGGATCTCCGACGCCCGGATGAGCGGCACCAGTTACGGGGCCTGTGTGCTGCACATCGCGCCCGAGTCGTATGTGGGCGGCCCGCTCGCGCTCGTCCGCGACGGCGATCAGATCACCCTCGACGTGGCGGCGCGGGTGCTGCGGCTGGAGGTGGACGACGCCGAACTGGCGCGGCGCCGGGCGCGGTGGACGGCCCCGCCGCCCCGCTACGAGCGCGGCTACGGCGCGCTCTACCAGGAGCAGATGACCCAGGCCGACACCGGCTGCGACTTCCGCTTCCTGGCCCGCCCCGGGGCGGTGCCCGAACCCTACGCGGGCTGAGCCTCCTCTTCGGCGCCGAATTTTCTTGTACGAGATGCCGAACGACATTCGGTAAGCGCTTCACGGAAGCGCTTCACCGACCCGTACCCCGTCGACTCCGAGAACGGAGAAGCAGTCATGGCCGACGCCGTGGCGAAACCGCCCCGGGTCACCCGGCGCCGTACCGGAGGACCGGCCCGCCGCCTCCCGTATCTGCTGATCGCCCCCGCCGGGCTGCTGATGCTGGGCTTCATCGCCTATCCGATGCTCAGCGTCCTCTACTACAGCCTGCGGAACTACAACGTCACCAAGCCCTGGCGGAACGGCTACGCGGGCTTCGACAACTTCACCCGGATCCTCACCGACGACCCGCAGTTCTGGGACACGCTCGTCTTCAGCGGCAAGTGGGTCGTCACCGAGGTGCTGCTGCAGCTCCTGCTCGGCCTCGCGCTCGCCCTGCTGGTCCACCAGACCTTCCTCGGGCGCGGCCTCGCCCGCGCCCTGGTCTTCTCGCCCTGGGCCGTGTCCGGGGTACTGACCACCACCATCTGGATGCTGCTCTACAACCCCTCGACCGGCATCAGCCGCTATCTCGCGGACGCCGGGATCGGCAGCTACGGCACCTCGGTACTCTCCGACACCGGCACCGTCTTCTGGGCCGCCGTCGTCGCCGAACTCTGGCGCGGCGTCCCGTTCTTCGCGATCCTCATCCTCGCCGATCTCCAGTCCATCCCCCAGGACCTCTACGAGGCGGCCTCGGTCGACGGAGCGGGCCGGGCGCGGCGGTTCTTCCACATCACCCTGCCGCATCTGAAGGACGCGATCATCCTCTCCACGCTGCTGCGCGGTGTCTGGGAGTTCAACAACGTCGATCTGCTCTACACCCTCACCGGCGGCGGACCGGCCGGGCAGACCACCACCCTTCCGCTGTACGTCGCCAACACCGGGATCAACGGCCATGACTTCGGCTACGCCTCCGCGCTGACCACCGTCGCCTTCGTGATCCTCCTCTTCTGCTCGATCCTCTATCTGCGCCTGAGCAAGTTCGGAGGCGACGCCAAGTGACCGCCGCACTCGCCGAGCAGGGCACCCGGCCCGCCCCCGCGGCCACCCCGCCGCCCGCCGCCCGCGGGAGGCGCCGGCGCGGGCTCGACCAGGGCGTACCGCGCTGGCAGATCTATCTGCCGCTGTGCCTGTATCTGCTGTTCACCCTCGTCCCCTTCTACTGGATGCTGCTGTTCGCGCTGCGCCCCGCGGGCTCGAACGCGCTGGTGCCCTGGCCGATCACCGGTGAGCACTTCCAGAAGGTGTGGAACGAGCGCAGCTTCGGGATCTTCTTCCAGAACAGCATGATCGTCGGCGTCGCCTCGCTGGTGATGACGACGGCGGTCGCGCTGGCCGGCGGCTATGCCCTCGCGCGCTTCGACTTCCGGATCAAAAAGGGCTTCATGCTGGCGCTGCTGGCCTCGCAGTTCATCCCGGGCGCGCTGATGCTGGTGCCGCTCTTCGAGATCTTCAAGAACCTGCAGATGATCAACTCGCTGGGGAGCGTGGTCATCGCGGAGACGGTGTTCCAACTCCCCCTGTCGATCATCCTCATCAGCGGCTTCATCAAGAACGTGCCGGTGTCGCTCGAGGAACAGGCGTGGGTCGACGGCTGCGGCCGCTTCCGGGCCTTCTGCGCGGTGGTGCTGCCGCTGCTGCGCCCCGGGCTGATCGCGGTCGGCTCCTTCGCCTTCGTGCACAGCTGGAACCACTTCCTGTTCGCGCTGATGTTCCTCAGCTCCCAGGACAAACAGACCATTCCGGTCGGCCTCAACACCCTCATCGGCGCGGACAGCGTCGACCTGGGCGCGCTCGCGGCGGGCGGGGTGATCGCCGCGGTGCCCGTCGTCATCGTCTTCGCCTTCATCCAGAAATGGCTGATCACCGGCTTCAGCGCGGGCGCGGTCAAGGGCTGACCGAAACGGCCGGCGGCACAACGTATGCGGCGGCACAACGTATGCGGCGGCACAACGTATGCGGACAAGGAGGTCCGAGCATGGGCATGGCGCACCCCCGGGGACGAGGGGAAGCCCCGGCCGAGGAACCGATACCCGTCGTCCTCGCGGGCGCCCGAGGGCATGGGCGCTGGCATCTGGACAACATCCGCCGACTGGCCGCCGAGGGGACGGTCCGGCTCGCCGGGGTGTGCGAACTTCGGCCGCTCACCCGTAAGGAGCTGGGCGACGGGCTCGGCGCGCCCGAGCAGTCCGGCGACCTGGCCGGACTCGTGGCCCGGACCGGCGCCCGGATCGCCGTCATCTGCACCCCGATCCACACCCACGCCGATCTCGCCCTCGCCGCCGCCGAACGCGGTGCGCACCTTCTGCTGGAGAAGCCGCCCACCCCCTCGTACGCCGAATTCGCCCGGATGAGCGAAGGACTGCGCGGCTACGGAACCGCCTGCCAGATCGGCTTCCAGTCGCACGGCTCCCACGCCCTGCCCGCCATCCGGAACCTCGTCGCCGACGGCCGCATAGGGGCGATCCGCGGCATCGGCGCGGCCGGGGCGTGGGTCCGCGACGAGGACTACTACGCCCGCGCCCCCTGGGCCGGACACCGCACCCTCGACGGCCGCGACGTCGTCGACGGCGTCCTCACCAACCCCCTCGCCCACGCCGTCGCCACCGCCCTGCACCTCGCCGGCGCCGACCGGGCCGAGGACGTGGCCGTTATCGAGCTGGAGCTGTACCGGGCCAACGCCATCGAGTCCGACGACACCTCCTGCGTACGGATCCGCACCAGCCGCGGCACCACCGTCGCCGCCGCCGTCACCCTGTGCGCGGAGGAGCCCGGTGAACCGTATGTCGTCGTCCACGGCGACCGGGGCCGGATCACCTTCTGGTACAAGCTGGACCGGGTCCGCGTCGAACGCGACGGAGCGCCGCCCGAGACCACCGACCACGCGCGCACCGATCTGCTGGACAACCTCGTATCGCATCTGCGCGACGGCACCGAACTGCTCGCCCCACCGGACCGCACGGGCGCGTTCATGCGCGTCGTCGAGGCGGTCCGCACCGCCCCCGCCCCGGTCCCGCTGCCCGCCGACGCCTGGCGCACCGAGCCCGGTGCGGGCGTCACCTCGCGAGCCGCCAACCGGCGTGTGGTGACCGGCATCGACCGACTGGTCACCGCCGGCGCCGAGCGCCTCGCCCTGTACTCGGAACTGCGCGCCCCCTGGGCCGCACGCCCCGCGGAGGTCCCGCACCCATGACACCCCCGACCCCCTCGAACCCGCTGACCCCCTCCCTCACCCGCCGTCCCCCCGGCACCGTGCTGCGCCATGAGAACCGGGTCGTCGGGTCGTATGCGCACCGCCCCCGACTGCCCGGCACGGTCGCGCCGCGGCCGTATCTGCACCCTGTGCGCACCCTCGGCGGCGTCACCGTCACCGGGCTGCGGCCGGCCGAGGATCCGGCCCACCTGGGGGTGTCCATGGCCATCCCGGAGGTGGCGGGACACGACTTCCGGGGCGGCCGGGGGAGCCTGGACCACCAGGGGAGCCAGCGCCATCTCAGCTGGCTGCTGCGCGACCCCGACGGGTTCGTGGAGGAGCTGTCGTGGGCGGCCGGCGGGCGGCGACTGCTGCTGGAGCGCCGCACGGTGGCCGTACGGTCCCTGGGAACGGCGTGCTGGGCGCTGGACTTCACCTCCGCCCTCACCAATGTGACGGGCCAGGAGCTCGCCCTCGGCGGGGCGGGCCATGGAGGCGGCTTCTTCTGGCGTGTCCCGCGGCGCCCCGAGCCCGCGCAGGTCTTCAGCGCCGAGGGCGAGGGCGCGGCGGCGGTGCACGGACGGCCCGCGGACTGGCTGGCACTGGCCACCGACGAGTGGACGCTGGTCTTCGCCGGCGCGACCGGCGACACCCGGGCCGACCCGTGGTGGGTGCGCACCGGGGAACACCCGGGCGTCGGCTCGGCCCTCGCCTCGGATCGCCCGCTGCCCCTGGCCCCGGCGGACACGGTCACCCGACGCATCGTCACCGCGATAACCGACGGCCGCTCGACCCCCGAAACCGCGGCCCGCCTGGCAGCCCAACTCTCCGACAGGGGCGCGGCCGTATGAGTCGCAGGTCGTGGGCAATCGTCCCGTGCCCCAGCTACCGCTGGGAGGTGCCCCCTGGCGGGGCGGGTGGGCACACCGACCCGCAGACGGCCTCGGCCCCCAGCCCGGACGGCGCACCCCTCGACGACCAGCAACCGCAAGCGCACGTAACCCACAAGGAGACGAACACGTGAAATCCAGGCGCCGCAGAGCACCCCACACCGCAACCGCGCTGGCCGCCCTGCTGACCCTCGCACTCACCGCCACCGCCTGCGGCGACGACGGCTCGACCACCGGTGAGGAGGGCTCCGGCAAGGGCACCATCACCTTCTGGGACAACAACGGCGGCCCCCGCACCAATGTCTGGAAGCGGATCATCGCCAAGTTCGAGGACAAGTACCCCGACATCACGGTCAAGTACGTCCCGATCCCGATCACCAATGTGCAGTCGAAGTACGACACCGCCATCCAGAGCGGCGGCGACAGCCTGCCCGACGTCGGCGGCGTGGGCACCGCGTATCTGGCCAATCTGGTCGCCCAGGGCGCCCTCGATCCCGTGACGGACCGCATCGACGACAGTGCCCTCAAGGGCAAGCTGATCAAGAACATGGTCGACAGCGTCCGCGCGGCCGGCGGTGCGGACCAGGAGCTGTACTCCGTCCCGACCTCCGCCAACCAGGGCACCCTCTGGTACCGCACCGACCTCTTCGCGGCGGCGAAGCTGCCGGCGCCGGACAGTTGGGAGAGGTTCTACAAGGCCGCCGACGAGCTGACCGACAAGGGCGGGAACGAGTTCGGCTTCACCCTGCGCGGCGGCGCGGGCTCGATCGCCCAGGCGCTGGACATGATGTACGCCCAGTCCGGCATCGCGTCCTTCTGGGACGGCGACAGGACCACTCTCAACGACCCCAGGAACGTCGCGGCGCTCGAGAAGTACATCGCCCTCTTCAAGAAGGTCACCCCCGCCGCGGACCTCAACAACGACTTCGCCAAGATGGTCGCCCAGTTCGACCAGGGCGACATCGGGATGCTGCAGCACAACCTCGGCAGCTATGTCGACCACGTACGGCTGCTCGGCAAGGAGAAGATCGCGGGCATACCGCTGCCGCCCTCCCGGACCGGGGCACCGCGCACCATCGTCTCCAACCCGGTCGACGGCCTCGGGCTGTTCAAGGCGAGCAAGAACAAGGCGGCGGCCTGGAAGTTCATCGCGTTCGCGGCCTCCCCGGAGATGAACAGCCTCTGGAACGAGGACGTCGGCGCGATCCCCGCCAACGTCGGCGCCGCGGACGACGACTGGATCGCCGAGGCCCCGCCGACCAAGGCCGCGCTGGAGTCGCTCAACGACCCGCGGACCAAGGTCGTCCAGCTGCCGTACTACCTCCCGGACTGGAACAACATCAGCAAGGCCGACAACGAGCCCGGCTTCCAGAAGGTGCTGCTCGGCAAGATGACCGCCAAGGCGTTCTGCGACAAGGTCGCGGACGAGCTCAACGCGGCACAGGCGGACTGGCAGAAGCACCAGGGTTAGCCGCGCTCGATCATCACGTCGCTCCACGGGCCCGGACCGGGGGCTCTATAAACCCCATGTATACGTCGCGTGTATAGTGCTCACAGTTATGCCGCCAACAGTACCCATTTGTGTGCCTGTTGGCGGCAATGCGACCACTACTGGCAACAAAAAAACTTCGGGGGTATCAATGGGGCGAAAAGGTCGAATATCCGGACTGCTCGTGAGTGCCGTCTGTCTGACGCTGGGCCTCACCGCCTGCGGCGCGTCCTACGACACCACCTCACCGCGCAGCGCGCGGGAGCGCGCGCTGAAGGACGCCGGGCACGCGACACCGGCCGCCTCGAAGCCGGACGTGCTGAAGAAGGGCGACGGGACGAACGGCTCGGTCGACTGCTCCCGCGCCAAATGCGTCGCCCTCACCTTCGACGCGGGCCCCAGTGAGAACACGCCCCGGCTGCTGAAGATCCTCCAGCGCGAGAAGGTCCACGCGACCTTCTTCATGCTCGGCAAGAAGCACATCGACAAACACCCCGACCTGGTGCGTCGCATCGCGGACGAGGGGCATGAGCTGGCCAACCACACCTGGTCGCACAAGATCCTGACCAAGAGCGACGACGACGAGGTCCGCTCGGAGATCAACCGGGTCCAGAGCGCCGTCAAGAAGCTCACCGGCCGTACGCCGCTGCTGATGCGGCCGCCGCAGGGACGTACCGACGAGCGGGTCTCCAAGATCTGCCGGAAGCTGGGCGTGGCGCAGGTGCTGTGGAGCGTGACGGCGAAGGACTACCAGACGACCGACTCCGCGCTGATCGAGAAGCGGGTGCTGGAGCAGACGGACCGCGACGGGGTCATCCTGCTGCACGACATCTACAAGGGCACGGTGCCGGCGGTGCCGGGGATCCTGGCGAAGCTGAAGAAGGACGGCTATACGGTGGTGACGGTCTCCCAGCTGATGGCCCCGGCCGCCCCGGAACCGGGCAAGGTCTATCGCCCATGAGGCAACAGACCAACAGGACCTTCCGGTTCCGAACATCCTTGGCCACAAAACGATCAAGTCTTGTCGCAAGCTATCGCGAGGCGATCGGAATTTCGTAATCTAAGAATCCTCGGGTGCCCGGCAACCTAATCTGGACTGGCGGCAACTACGACATGGGACGGGCCGGTCCGGATCCTCCGGCCCGTTCTCTCGACGCGGAACAGGAGTTGCCATGAGGCTGAGGCGCAAGCGGGGCCGCCACCGCCGCCGTAAGGACCGCACGCTGCCGTTGGGCAGCGCCGTGATCGTGGCGTCGGCCGTGGCCGGGGTGTATCTGACGGCTTCGCCGGAGGGCGCGAGCGCCGTGCCCACCACCGTGTACGTGGCCACCAACGGCAGCGACGGCGACAGCGGCACCCTCAAGTCCCCCTTCCGAAGCCTCGAAAAGGCGATATCGACCGCCAAGGCGGGCACCACCATCGAGGTGCGCGGCGGCACGTACTACCCCGCCAGGACGCTGCGCAGCTCCGTCAGCGGCACTCCCCGCGAGCGCGTCCGACTCCGGCCCTACCGGGCGGAGAAGGTCCGGCTCGACGGCTCCCGACTGGGCGAGGGCTCCTCGCTGGTCTCCCTCAGCGCCGACTACTGGACGGTCTCCGGGATCGAGCTGCGCAACGCCCCGGGCGGCGGTCTGGTCTGCACCTCCTGTGCGAAGAACGTCTTCCAGAACCTCAGCACCCACGGCAACGGCGACACCGGCCTCACCCTCCGCGGCGACCACACCAACGGCAACGTCATCCGGAACCTGGACTCCTACGGCAACCACGACGACGCCACCGGCGGGCAGAGAGCCGACGGCATGGCCCTCACCCACGGCTCCGGCAGCGGCAACGTGGTCACCGGATCCCGGCTGTTCCGCAACAGCGACGACGGCCTCGACCTGTGGATGTGGGCGAGCCCCGTCACCATCGAGCACTCCTGGGCCTTCGAAAACGGCCGGAACCGCTGGCACATCCCCTACTTCAAGGGTGACGGCAGCGGCTTCCAGCTCGGCGCCGAGCGCCCCGGTGCCCCCTCGCCCGCCCATGTCGTACGGACCTCCGCCGCCTGGGCCAACACCAAGAGCGGCTTCGAGGCGGGCGGCAACACCGGAGCCCTCCAACTCCAGCGCACCACCGCCTTCGACAACTGGGGCAAGGGCTACTCCTTCGCCGGCTCCCGCGCCCTCCTGACCCGCAACCTCGCGGTCTCCAACGGCCGCGGCAGCGCCGACACCGGACGCCTCGCCGTCGCCCGGGAGAACAGCTGGACGCCGGGCGGCCCGGCCACCCCGCCGCTGGTCACCACCGACCCCACCACGGCACTCGCCCCCCGGCGGCAGGACGGCTCCCTTCCGGTCACCGGCTTCCTCGTCGTCATGGACCGCACCGAGATCGGTTCGACGATGAACTGAAGCCCCGGGAGATCCGGGGCTCCCCCGGGAGCCGTCCCGTCAGCTATGGCCCATGATGGGGCGCGGGCGGTAGGGGTCCTCCAGGCGGGCCACCTCCGCCTCCTCGAGCGTCAGCCCGACCGCAGCCACCGCGTCCTCCAGATGGCCGATCTTCGTGGCCCCGACGATCGGCGCGGTGACCGCGGGCCTGCCGAGCAGCCACGCCAGCGCCACCTGCGCCGGAGCCACCCCGCGCTTCTCGGCGATCTCGCGGGTGGCGTCCACTATGGAGAACTCCGCGTCCGCGTACCACTTCTCCACCAGCGGATCGTTGGCCGCCCGGACGGTGGTCCCGGTGCGGTCCCGGTCGCGGGTGCCCGCCAGCAGCCCGCGCGCCAGCGGGCTCCAGGGGATGACGCCGACGCCCTGGTCCAGGCAGAACGGGTTCATCTCCCGCTCCTCCTCCCGGTAGAGCAGGTTGTAGTGGTTCTGCATGGAGACGAACCGGGTCCAGCCGTGCGCCTCGGCCGTGTGCTGGGCCTTGGCGAACTGCCAGGCGTACATGGAGGAGGCGCCGATGTACCGGGCCTTTCCGGCCCGCACCACATCGTGGAGCGCCTCCATCGTCTCCTCGATGGGTGTTCCGGGGTCGAAGCGGTGGATCTGGTAGAGATCCACATGGTCGGTGCCCAGCCGCCGCAGCGAGGCGTCGATGCCCGCCAGGATGTGCTTACGGGACAGCCCGCGGTCGTTGGGGCCCTCTCCCATCGGGGAGTAGACCTTCGTCGCGAGGACATAGTCGTCGCGGCTGGGGAAGAGCTCCCGCAGCAGCTCGCCGGTGATCTCCTCGCTCCGGCCCAACGCGTACATGTCGGCGGTGTCGAAGAAGGTCACCCCCTCCTCGACCGCACGTCGCACGATCGGCCGCGCGTCGTCGATGTCCAGCTGCCAGGGCCGGTGTTCGGGACTGCCGTAGCTCATCATGCCCAGGCAGATCCGCGACACCTTGATGCCCGACGCGCCCAGCCGTGCGTACTCCATGCGCCTGCTCCTCCCGCCCATCCGCCCGTTCGGCCGACCCGTCACAGCACACCACCCCGGCCGCCGGATGTCAGCCCGGCGTGACGAAACCGCTCTCGTACGCGGCGATCACCGCCTGAGTGCGGTCCCGCACCCCCAACTTGGTGAGCACCGCCCCCACATGCGTCTTGACCGTGGCCGGTCCCACCGCCATCCGGGTCGCGATCTCGGAGTTGGACAGCCCGTCGGTCATCAGCCGCAGCACCACGGCCTCCCGCTCGGAGAGCCGCTCGCTCAGCGCCCGCGCGCTCGCCTCACGGTCCGGGCCCCGGGCGGCGGCGTGCTCGGCGGCCAGCGCCCGCACCGCGGCCGGGAACAGCAGCGAATCGCTGCGCGCCACCAGCCGCACCGCCTGCACCAGATCCTCCGCCCGCGCCCGCTTGAGCAGAAAGCCGCTGGCCCCGGCGCGCAGCGCGTCGTACACATAGCTGTCGTTCTCGAACGTCGTCACCACGATGACGCGCGGCGGGTCCGCCATGGTGCTCAGGATCCGCTCGGTGGCCCGGATGCCGTCGACATCGGGCATCCGGACGTCCATCAGCACCACGTCCGGGCGCAGTTCACGGACCACCGGTACGGCCTCGGCGCCGCTTCCGGCCTCGCCGACGACCTGAAGGTCCGGTTCGCTGGAGAGGATCGCGCGCAGCGCGGTGCGCACCATCCGCTCGTCGTCGACGAGCACGATGCGCAGCGGGGACGGCGGGGCGTTCACCGGGGACGGCGGGGTGCTCATCGGGACGCCTCCAGCGGGAGCCGGACCGTCAGCCGCCAGACGCCGTCCACGGTGTCCCACGCACAGGTGCCGCGCAGCAGGGTGGCCCGCTCGGCGATGCCGCGCAGCCCGCGGCCGCCGCCGGTGGGCCGTGCCCGGGCGGCTCCATTCACCGGGTTCTCCATCGTGATCTCCACCTTCTTCGGGTCCTCGGCGATCCGGAGCCGCACCGGCACCCGGCCCGCGTGGCGCAGCGCGTTGCTGAGCCCCTCCTGGACGATGCGGTACGCCTCGCGGGAGACGACGGGCGGCAGCCGGTCCAGCGAGCCCGGGGCCGTCAGCTCGACGGCGACGCCCGCGGCCCGGGTGCGGGCCAGCAGCCCGTCCAGATCCATCAGGGTGGGGGAGGGGGCCGGGGCCGGACGGTCCTCCCCTTCGCGTAGCAGGCCGAGCACGCTGTCGAGTTCGCCGACCGCGTCCCGGGTGGTCTCCTCGATGGCCGCCAGCGCCTCCCGGGCGAAGTCCGGATCGGTGTCGAGGACCTTACGGGCCGCGCTCGCCTGGAGGGTCACCGCGCTCAGCGCATGGCCGACCGAGTCGTGCAGCTCGCGGGCGAGCCGGTTGCGGGCGGCCAGCCGGGTGGCCCGCTGCTCGGCGGCGGCGAGCCGCTCGGCGGGGGCCGGGCCGAGCAGCCCGGGCGCACAGCGGGCCAGCAGCGCCCCGGCGGCCGCGGCGATCCCCATGATCACGCCCAGCAGCAGCACCCCGGCCAGGGGCGCCAGGGCGTGGGGGGCCGAGGCGAAGGCGTGCGGCCAGCCCTCGTCGGCGTACGAACCGTCGGTGAACGGCAGGGCGACCAGCAGCGCCGAGGCGGGCAGCAGGGACAGGGTGAGCCCGCTGACCAGCCCGCCGATGGCCAGATGCAGGCCGTACCAGAGCAAGGTGCGGGCGCGCGCGTCCCACGACCCGGCGGGCCCGGCCGCGAGCTCCGCGGACTCCGGAAGCCCGCACAGTGAGCGGGCGGCGGTGGCCTCCAGGGGCCGTACCAGCGGGAGCAGCGCGGTCGGCACGGCCAGCGGCAGGGCCGTGGCGAAGGTGCCAAGCTGCCACGGCAGGGAGGTGAAGGGCACGGCGTCCTGGAGGAGCATCGAGAAGACGACGCCGGTCAGCAGGTAATACGGCATCAACAGGGCGCCGCCGAGCACCAGATGGACCCAGCGCAGCTGGGCCCGGCGGCCGGCCACCGCACGGACCGCCCGCCGCCACCACGCCCCGGTCACGAAGCTCGGTACGCTGCCGCGCCCCCGGCGGAGCCGCGCTCGCGGAAGAAGCGCCCGCCGGCCGTGAGGACGAGCAATCCGACGGTCATCTGCACAGCGTAGGTCAGATACATCAGCGCGGTCGGCTCCTGGGCGGCGTTCTGGGCGGTCAGCCCGGTCAGCAGGAGCCAGCCGCCCCAGCAGGCGAGCGCCGCGGAGCCGACGCAGGCCAGGCTCAGCGGCAGGGCGAGGCGCACCGGACGCCCGGCGCGGAAGGCGACCATGAGCACGCCGAGCGCGGTGATGAGCGCGAACACGACGTACGCGCCCTCGAGGACGGAGAAGTCGCTGCCGCGGTCCTGGGACCGGTCGTGGCTCAGCCCGGCGTCCGACCCCGCGGCCCACAGCAGATGGACGGCGGCGGGCACCGCGGTGAGCAGGGCGATGACGACGGCGACCGGGCGCCGGGTGGCAGGGGCCGCCCCGTGGGCGGGCAGATCGGCGATCCGGCCGCGCCACAGATGGCCCCAGCGGCGGCGCGCGTACAGCACGAACAGGCCGCCCAGGGCCAGCCCCTGCACGATGAACCCGCCGTAGACCATCCCGAAGACCCACTCGGCCAGGAACGTCCCGCTCGACCCGGAGGACCGGCCCCCGTCCCCGCCGCCGAAGCCGAGCGCCCTGGCCGCCAACTGGGCCGGGAACCCGGCCATGATGGGCGCGAGCAGCCCGCAGGCCACCCATACGGGCAGGACCGTCAGCCAGGCCGGCGCCCGCAGCCCCCAGGGGCGGGTGAGCAGCAGGGCGAGGACGACCACGGCGGCGTCCATGAGCACCGACAGGCCGTTGACGACGACCATCACCGTCTGCCGACCGGGGTCGCGCAGCTCGCTGCCCTCGGGTATGCCGACGTGACCGCCCGACATCCAGGCGATCTTGAGGCCGATGTACGGGAGACAGGCCAGGATCGCGACGGCCCGCAGGATCCGCCCGGCGGCGTCACCGGGGGAGCGGGCGGGTGCGGGACGCGTCCGGGAGCCGGAAAGGGTGTGGGTCACGGGGACCAGCCTCGCGGCGCGGCGGGCGCCGCGCCTCACCCTGCCCGACGATCCGCCTCCGCCGCGCGGCGGAGGGGCCGTCCTCCCGTGGGTCAAAGACGTCGCGTCGCGAGGGTGAGCCGGTCCCGGGCGTCGAACAGGGCGTCCTTGATCATTTGC
Organism: Streptomyces sp. AgN23; assembly: GCF_001598115.1. NCBI lineage: Bacteria > Bacillati > Actinomycetota > Actinomycetes > Kitasatosporales > Streptomycetaceae > Streptomyces > Streptomyces sp. AgN23. The sequence continues at coordinate 3,056,883 of NZ_CP007153.1, read as the reverse complement.
TCATGGGCGGGGGTGAGCCGGGCTACCGGCACCGAGCAGCTGATGGCGTCGCGCGAGGGGGTGCGGTACGGGATGGCGATGCCGAAGCAGCGCAGGCCCAGGGTGTTCTCCTCGCGGTCCACCGCGTACCCCTGCTCCCGGATCAGGTGCAGCTCCTCGATCAGCTTCTCGCGGTCGGTGATGGTGTGCTCGGTGAGCCGGCCCAGCGTCTCCGGCAGCAGCTTGCGCACCTGCTCGTCGGAGTACGTGGCCAGCAGCGCCTTGCCCAGTGAGGTGGAGTGGGCGGGCAGCCGGCGGCCGACGCGGGTGAAGGGGCGCAGATAGTGCTGCGACTGCCGGGTGGCGAGATAGACGATGTTGGTGCCGTCGAGTCGGGCGAGGTGGATGGTCTCGGTGGTGTCGTCCGAGAGCCGGTCCAGGGTGGGGCGGGCGGCGGCCACGACCTCGTCGCCGTCGATGTAGGAGGTGCCGACGAGCAGGGCGCGCACCCCGATGCCGTAGCGGGTGCCGGTGGCGTCCGTCTCCACCCAGCCGAGCTCCACCAGGGTGCGCAGCAGCATGTAGAGGCTCGACTTGGGATAGCCCACGGCCTCCTGGACAGCGGCGAGGCTGTGCATGCCGGGCCGCCCGGCGAAGAACTCCAGCAGTTCGACCGTGCGGACAGCCGATTTGACCTGGGCCCCGCCCGTCTCGGCAGCTGACATCGCCTTGACCCCTCTGTTCGACCAGCCATAGAGTCCCGAGGGAAATTCATCACCCGGGACAGCGTTCAGCATATCGAACACCGTCGATGTGTGGGACGCAAGCAGCGGTAACACCACAGCAGGAGGAATCCGCGGTGTCAGCACCAGTGTGGAGCGTCGACCCCCGAACCGGAAAGCAGCGGGAGCAGGTAGCGGTCGAAGCCACGGCGGAGGAGGTCGACCGCGTGGTGCGCGCGGCCCACGCCGCCCGCGGCTCCCTGGCCGACCGTACGGTGCGCGCCGCACTGCTGCGCACCGCCGCCGATCTCCTCGACGAGGCCCGTGACCAGCTGGTCGAGGCCGCCGACGCGGAGACCGCGCTCGGCCCCGCCCGGCTCACCGGCGAACTCGCCCGCACCACCTACCAGCTACGGGCCTTCGCGACCATCGTGGACGAGGGTGCCTTCCTCGACGTCCGCATCGACCACGCCGACGCCACCCAGACCCCGCCCTGGCCCGATCTGCGCCGCTACAAGCTGCCGCTCGGCGTCGTCGCCGTCTACGCCGCCAGCAACTTCCCGCTCGCTTTCTCCGTGCCCGGCGGCGACACCGCGAGCGCACTCGCCGCGGGCTGCCCGGTCGTCGTCAAGGCCCACCCCGACCACCCCGCCACCTCCGAGGTCGCCGCCTCCGCGCTGCGCCGCGCCGCCGAGCGGGTCGGGGTGCCCGCCGAGGTGATCGCGGTGGTGCACGGCTTCGACGCGGGTATCGAGCTGGTCAAGCATCCGCTGATCGCCGCCGCCGGCTTCACCGGATCGGTCCGCGGCGGCCGCGCCCTGCACGACGCGGCGGCCTCCCGGCCGGTGCCGATCCCCTTCCACGGCGAGCTGGGCAGTCTCAACCCGGTCGTGGTCACCGAGGCCGCGGCCGCCGAGCGCGGCGACCAGATCGGCGCGGGGCTCGCGGGCTCCATGACGCTGGGCGTGGGGCAGTTCTGCACCAAGCCCGGCTTTGTGCTGGCCCCGGCAGGACCGGCGGGCGACGGCCTGGTGAAGTCCCTCACCGACGCGGTCAGCAACACCGACGCGGGCGTCCTGCTCGACCACCGGATGCGGGACAACTTCGTCGCCGGGGTCAAGGAGCGCGCCGAACTGGCCGACGTGGAGGCCCCGGTCACCCCCGGCTCCGGCGGTGAGCACACGGTCAGCGCGGGCTTCCTGACCGTCCCGGCGCGGCGGCTCACCGAGGACGGCCCGCACGATGTGCTGCTGGAGGAGTGCTTCGGCCCGGTGACCGTCGTGGCGCGCTATGAGAGCGACGAGGAGATCAGCGCGGTGCTCGGCCGGCTTCCGGGCAACCTCACCGCCACCGTCCAGCTCTCCGCCGCCGAGGGCGAGGGCACCGAGGGCCGGGCCGGTGCGCTGATCGCCGAGCTCACCCCGCTGGCCGGCCGGGTCCTGGTCAACGGCTGGCCGACCGGTGTCGCCGTCGCCCCGGCCCAGCACCACGGCGGCCCCTACCCGGCCACCACCTCCACCTCCACCTCGGTCGGCGGCACCGCCATCGAGCGCTGGCTGCGGCCGGTCGCCTACCAGGACACCCCGGCCGCCCTGCTGCCGCCGGAGCTGCGGGACGAGAACCCGCTGGAGCTGCCCCGGCGGATCAACGGTGTCCGGGAGCAGCGCGACTGAACCCCCGGAAGGCCCTCCGGGAGCAGCACCGCTGAAGTCCCGGACCGACGGCGCGGCCGCCGGACCCGCGGACCGGACCCGCGGTTCCGGCGGCCGTGTCGGCATGCCCGCGGCCGTCGGCGGCCCCGGGGGTCTTTTTCGGCCGATCCGCCGGCGCTTTCACCCGGGCGCCGCGCCAGGCATGGGGATCGCCGCAGGTCAGCGGGGATCCATAAGGTTCCCTTGAAGGCATTCGACAGGGAAACGCGATGGACGCCGGGCTGGGCCGGTTCCATAGTGGATGGACATGGAGAGCCTGGCGGGCGCCGAATTCGCGCCACACACGACGTATCTCACCACCGCGTCCAGCGGTCTGATCCCCGCACGCTCCGTGGCCGCCGTGAAGGCGGTCCTCGACGGATCGGCCGCCGGTCGGCCCATCGTCGACGTGGCCTTCGAGGCGGTCGAGGAGAGCCGGGCCGCCTATGCCCGGCTCGTCGGCGTACCGGCGCGGCGGGTCGCGGCCGGCAGCTCGGTCGCCGTCTACGCGGGGATGATCGCCACCTCGCTGCCGCCCGGAGCCGAAGTCATCGTCGCCGACGGCGACTTCAGCTCCCTGGTCAACCCCTTCGCCGTCCGCGGCGACCTCAAGCTGCGCATCGTGCCGCTGGAGGAGATCGCGGAGGCGGTACGGCCCGGCACGGCGCTGGTGGCCGTGAGCGCGGTCCAGTCCGCGGACGGGCGGATCGCCGATCTCGACGCCATCGCGGAGGCGGCCCGGACCCACGGGGCCCGCACCCTGGTGGACACCAGCCAGGCGGCCGGCTGGTTCCCGGTGAACGCCGACGGGGCCGACTACACCGTCTGCGTGGCGTACAAGTGGCTGATGTGCCCGCGCGGGGCCGCCTTCCTGACCGTCCCCGAGGACCTCGGCGAGCTCACCCCCGTCTTCGCGGGCTGGGTCGCCGGCGAGAAGCCCTGGGACAGCTGCTACGGACCGGTGGCGGAACTCGCCCACTCCGCCCGCCGCTTCGACGAGAGCCCGAGCGTGTACTCCTACGTGGCGGCCCGGCACTCCCTCGCGCTGATCGAGGAGCTGGGCACCGAGGCCATCGCCGCCCACGACCGCGCGCTCGCCGACCGCTTCCGGGCCGGGGTCATCGGGCTCGGCCACCAGCCCGTCGCCGCCCCGGGCTCGGCCATCGTCTCCGTACCGGGGCTGGGGGACGCCGCGTCCCGGCTGGCGGAGGCGGATGTGCATGTCTCGGCGCGGGCCGGCAACCTCCGCGCCTCCTTCCACCTGTACAACACGGCGGCCGATGTGGACCGGCTGCTGGAGGAGCTGTCCCGCTGAGACCGGGGCCGGAACGGGGCAGCGCGGGACCGGACCCGGGGCCGGACCGGGGTCGGACCGGGGCCGGACCGGGGCCATGGAAAATCTGAGGGAAGCCGGGGCACCCCGGCTTCCCTCAGATCACGGACGTCAGCTCAGCGCACGGCGGCGATCACCGTACGGGCGTGAAGTCCCTGGCCCCGATGAAATCCGGCCGGGGGGCCGGTGCCGCGAACGGCTCCACCGCAGTGTTCTCCACGCTGTTGAACACGATGAAGACGTTGCTGCGCGAGTAGGGCGTGATGTTGTCTCCCGAGCCGTGCATGCAGTTGCAGTCGAACCACGTCGCCGAACCGGCCTTGCCGGTGAACAGCTTGATGCCGTGCTTGTCGGCGAAACCGGTGAGCGCCTCGTCGGACGGGGTGCCCGCGTCCTGCATCTGCAGCGACTTCTTGTAGTTGTCCTTCGGTGTCTCGCCCGAGCAGCCGAGGAACGTACGGTGCGACCCCGGCATGATCATGAGGCCGCCGTTGGTGTCGTAGTTCTCGGTCAGCGCGATCGAGACCGACACGGTCCGCATGTTCGGCAGTCCGTCCTCGGCGTGCCAGGTCTCGAAGTCCGAGTGCCAGTAAAAGCCCGAGGCGCCGAAACCCGGTTTGACGTTGATCCGGCTCTGGTGGACGTAGACGTCCGAGCCGAGGATCTGACGAGCGCGGCCCACCACACGCGGGTCGCGCACCAGGTTCGCGAAGACCTCGCTGATCCGGTGCACCTCGAACACCGACCGTACGTCCTGCGACTTCGGCTCGATGATCGAGCGTTCGTCGGCGCGCACGTCCGGGTCGGCGACCAGCCGGTCCAGCTCGGCGCGGTAGGCCGCGACCTCGTCCGGAGTGATCAGCTCGTCAATTGCCAGGAAGCCGTCGCGATCGAAATCGCTCAGCTCGGACGGTTGCAGCGGCCCGGGGGCGCCGGGCTCGGACCACACCACGGGGTCCACGCGCGGCGTAGCGACCTCCATGGCCCCACGGGTCGGGTACAGGTCAGTGACCGCGGTCATCGGATCATGCCTCCTCGGTCTCGGTGATCAGCGGGTATACGCCGTTCTCATCATGGTCCTCCCGTCCCGTGATCGGCGGGTTGAATACGCAGACGCATCGGAAGTCGGTTTTGGGGCGCATCGTGTGCTTCTCATGCCCGTTCAGCAGGTACATGGTGCCGGGCGTGATCCAGTGCTTCTCACCGGTCTCGTCGTTGGTGAGCTCGGCCTCACCCTCGACGCACAGCACCGCCTCGATGTGGTTGGCGTACCACATCGACGTCTCGGTGCCCGCGTAGAGGATGGTCTCGTGCAGCGAGAAGCCGACGCCTTCACGGGCGAGCACGATGCGCTTGCTCTCCCAGGTGCCGGTCTTGGCCTTCACATGCCTCTCGGTGTCCTCGATGTCCTTGAAGGATCGGACGATCACGGTGAGTTCTTGCCTCTCTCTTCTCTGCGGTACGGGAGGGTTATGCGGTCTCGCGGACCGCGCGGGCGAGGGTCCGCAGCCCCTCGTCCAGGTCATCGGGGGAGATGGTCAGCGCGGGCAGCAGCTTGACGACCTCGCTCTCGGGGCCGGAGGTCTCGACCAGCAGGCCGAGTTCGAAGGCGCGCTTGCAGACCGCCGAGGCGCGCGGCTTGTCCTCGAACTCCAGACCCCACACCAGGCCGCGGCCGCGGAAGTGGGTGCCGGACTGCTCCTCGCAGATCGCGCGCAGGGCCCGCTCGACCTGCTCGCCGCGGGCCAGGGTCTGCTTCTCCATCTGGCCGTCGGCCCAGTAGGTGTCCAGGGTCGCGGCGGCGGTGACGAAGGCGGGGTTGTTGCCGCGGAAGGTGCCGTTGTGCTCGCCGGGCTCCCAGACGTCCAGCTCGGGCTTGAAGAGCGCGAGCGACATCGGCATGCCGTAGCCGCTGATGGACTTCGACACGGTCACGATGTCCGGGGTGATGCCCGACTCCTCGAAGGAGAAGAAGGCGCCGGTGCGGCCGCAGCCCATCTGGATGTCGTCGACGATCAGCAGCATGTCCTGGCGCTCGCACAGCTCGGCCAGGGCGCGCAGCCACTCGGGCCGGGCCACGTTGATACCGCCCTCGCCCTGCACGGTCTCGACGATCACGGCGGCGGGCTGGTTGAGGCCGGAACCCTGGTCCTCCAGCAGCCGCTCGAACCACAGGAAGTCCGGGATCGTGCCGTCGAAGTAGTTGTCGAACGGCATGGGGGTGCCGTGGACCAGCGGGATGCCCGCGCCGGCGCGCTTGAAGGCGTTGCCGGTCACGGCCAGCGAGCCCAGCGACATGCCGTGGAAGGCATTGGTGAAGGACACGATGGACTCGCGGCCCTTGACCTTACGGGCCAGCTTCAGCGCGGCCTCGACGGCGTTGGTGCCGGTCGGGCCCGGGAACATGACCTTGTAGGGCAGATCGCGCGGGCGCAGGATGTTGTTCTGGAACGACTCGAGGAACGCGCGCTTGGCCGTGGTGGACATGTCCAGGCCGTGAGTGACGCCGTCACGCTCGATGTAGTCGATCAGCGCCCGTTTCAGTACCGGGTTGTTGTGGCCGTAGTTGAGCGACCCGGCTCCGGCGAAGAAGTCGAGGTAGGTGTGGCCGTCCTCGTCGAACATGTGGCTGCCCTGCGCCCGGTCGAAGACGGCGGGCCAGCCACGGCAGTAGCTGCGCACCTCCGACTCCAGGGCCTCGAAGACGCTCAGGGCGGGCGGGGTGATGGTCACAGCGTTCTCCTGGGAGAGGGGTGTGAGGGGGGTGAGGGGGAGGATCGGGGTGATCGTGGGTGTGATCAGGATCGGGGGGTGATCAGGATCGGGGGGTGATCAGGGGAGATCAGGTCCGGTCCGCGCGCGGCCCGAGCGGGCCGATGCGGTAGAGCACCTCGGGCTCGTGCCCACCGTCGGGGAAGAGACCGCCGTGGAAGAGCACCTCACGCTCGACCGGCGCTTCATGCCGCTCGGCGAACGAGGTGAACAGCCGGTTCGAGGCGGTGTTGTCAGGGGTGATCGTCGTCTCGATGCCGCGGACGCCCGCCGTGGCGACCCGGGCGACCAGCCCGTCCAGCAGGGTGGCGGCCAGCTTGCGGCCACGCCAGGCGTGGTCGACGGCGACCTGCCAGACGACGAGGGTCTCGGGGCGCTCGGGACGGACGTAGCCGGTGATGAAGCCGACCGGTCCGCCGTCGGCGTCGCGCGCCACTACGGATGTGGCGGCGAAGTCGCGGCACCACAGGAGGTAGCTGTAGGAGGAGTTGAGGTCCAGGGTTTTGGAGTCGCGGGCGATTCGCCAGATCGCGGCTCCATCCTCGACGCGCGGTGTGTCGAGGGTGAGGCCCTCCGGCAAATCCAATTCGCTACGGACTAGGTCTGCTTGTGCGGCGGTCATGCAAATTCAATTTACCCAGCAGAATCAGAAAATGCATCGCGGTGGGGGGTTACGTGGAGGGGGGTCCATGTGTTATCACGCGGGAGCGCGCGTGCGCGCGGCCGTTGGCCGAAAGGCGGTAATTTGTAGGGGAGTTACTCGGGCAAAGCGGATCGCGTGTGGGGTCTGTCACATATATGTAACCGGCCGATGACCGTCTTGAATTACGGGATCAGGAACCCGTGAAAAATTTTTTGTTTAGGAATCGCGATGGCGGGCAGACGAATGTGGAAGCAGTAGCGGAAAAATGCAAAGAATTTCTGGCCACGCTGCCATGAATTCAATCCCCCGCGGTGAACCGGGGGAAGTCGCCCCGCACCGCGAAGGCCCCGGAGGCGCCGTTGCCCGAGGCCGAGTACGCGTCCCGGCCGGTGTCCCGGTCCCCCTCGGCGTGGTTGTACTGCCCCGCGAAGACATACCGGCCCGCGGGCGCGGTCGCGCCCTTCCGGAGCGTCCAGCGGTAGACCAGCACACCATCCTCGACGCGGGTGGCGGTGGTCACATCGCCGGTCGGCAGCGAGCTCCAGGACCCGGTGGACAGCACATCCCCGGTGTCCGCGACTCGCAGCTCCACCGTCAGCGAGGTCAGTGGCCTGCCGATGGTGAGCGTGATGTCACTCTGCGCCCAGTATGGATTGGAATGGGCGTTGATGGCGCCCTTGGACCGAACGGTCGGCTCGGCGAGATGGTTTGGACCGGCCGCGGTGGGATAGGCGCTCGGCGTGTGCCGCTCAGCATCGCTCTGCGATCCGGCGCCCGGCCTCTCCCCGGGCCGCCTGTCCACGCCCGCGCCTGCCGGAGGCGCGGCAGGCTCGCTCGAGGTGCGCACCGTCTGCGGCCGCTCGGCACCGTCCGTGGCCACCACCGCGATCCCCGTCGCCGCGACCGCCGCGGCCAGCCCGGCGACCGGGCCCACCAGCCGCGGCGCCCAGGTCCGGCGCGGGCTCGTCCACGCGCCCCGGCTCCGGCCGTCGGCCGCCATGCCCGCCGTGACCCGGGCCAGCATCCGGATCCGGTCCGGCTCATGGCAGGCGGCGGCCGTACGCAGCTCGGCGACGACATCGCGGCCCTCGGGGCGCTCGCGATGCTCGATCATCAACTGCCCCCTCCTGCATGCCCGGCGTGGCCCATGTGACCCGAGTGGCGAGCGGGCCCAGTGTGGCCCGTGTGGCCTGTGTTCCCAGAGCGAAGCGTGCGTACCGTCTGCTCGGCGTCCGTCGCCCCGGGCAGCTCGCCCTCGCCGTCCGGAGGGCCCAGCAGGCGCTCCAGCTCGGCGATTCCGCGGGAGGTCTGACTCTTGACCGTGCCCACCGAAATGCCCAGCGTACGGGCCGTCTCCCGCTCGGAGAGGTCGAAGGCGTGCCGCAGCACGACGCATGCGCGCTTGCGGAACGGCAGCCGGACCAGCGCGGCCTGCACATCCACCACGGCGGACACATCCGGGTCGTCCACATGGTCGGAGCGCTGCGAGGAGAAGAGCGCCACCCGCCGCCGCTCGCGCACCAGACTGCGGATCCGGGAGCGGGCCAGGTTGGCGACCACGCCCCTGGCGTACGCGGCCGGATGGTCGGCGGCCCGCACCCGGTCCCACTGGTGCCAGACCGCCACCAGCGCGTCGGCCGCCAGGTCGTCCGCCCCGTCGGAGCTGCCGAGCAACAGATGGGCGAGGCGGGCCAGTTCGGCGTGGTGCCGCTCGAAGAAGTCCCGGAATTCGGCCTGTGGGTCGGCGGTGTGCGGGTTGGGCTGTGGGCCGGTGTGCGCGTCGGCGACGGCGTGCGCGTCGGCCGATAAGCCGTCGGGGTCCTCCGGTGTGCCGGGCGCTCGCGCGGTGCCCGCGGCGGCCGCGTCATCGGCGGGAGCGTTCACGAGGACCTCCTCACTGCCGCTCCTCCGGTGGGTTGCGTGAGCGTAGCAGCGCTGCGCATGTTGTTCGAGTGGCGCCGTTCCAGCTCCTGGGAATTGGCCGGTCAACGCCCTGCCCCGGTCTCGTACAGTGCGATGCATGAGGGATAGCGCGGTGCTCCACATCAAGGGCCGGGTCCTGGTCGGACCGGACACCGGCGACGCTGCCGGGGACGTCCGGGACGAGCTGTGGGTGGTCGACGGCAGGATCACGTTCGAGCGGCCGGCCGGGGCCAGGGACATCCGGCTGGTCGAGGGCTGGGTGCTGCCCGGCCTCGTCGACGCCCACTGCCATGTCGGGCTCGACGCCCATGGGGCGGTGGACGATTCGACGAGCGAGAAACAGGCGCTGACCGACCGCGACGCCGGGGCGCTGCTGCTGCGGGACGCCGGATCGCCGGCCGACACCCGCTGGATCGACGACCGCGAGGATCTGCCCCGCATCATCCGGGCCGGCCGCCATATCGCCCGCACCAAGCGGTACATCCGCAACTACGCGCATGAGATCGAGCCGGAGGACCTGGTCGCCTACGTGGCCGCGGAGGCGCGGCGGGGCGATGGCTGGGTGAAGCTGGTCGGCGACTGGATCGACCGGGAGACCGGCGACCTGGGGGCTTGCTGGCCGCGCGGCGCGGTCGAGGCGGCCATCGCCGAGGCGCACCGGCTGGGCGCGCGGGTCACGGCCCACTGTTTCGCCGAGGAGAGCCTCGCGCCGCTGGTCGAGGCGGGGATCGACTGTATCGAGCACGCCACCGGGCTCACCGAGGAGACCATCCCGCTGTTCGCCGAGCGGGGCGTGGCGATCGTCCCGACCCTGGTCAACATCGCCACCTTCCCCCGGCTGGCGCTGAGCGGCGAGGTGAGGTTCCCGCGCTGGGCCGACCATATGCGGCGGCTGCACGCGCGCCGGTACGAGACGGTGCGGGCGGCCTACGACGCGGGCATCCCGATCTACACCGGCACCGACGCGGGCGGCGGCCTGGCCCATGGGCTGGTCGGGCAGGAGGTCGCCGAGCTGGTGAAGGCGGGCATCCCGGCGCGGGACGCGCTCTCGGCGGCGACCTGGGGGGCGCGGTCCTGGCTCGGACGGCCGGGGCTCACCGAGGGGGCCTCCGCCGATCTCGTCGTCTACGACGCGGATCCGCGCGCCGATGTGCGGGTGCTGACGACGCCGCGGCGGGTGGTGCTGCGAGGCCGCGTGGTCGGCTGACGGGGCGCGGGGACGGGGCTGACCGGCACGGGACGCAGGCTGACTGGGCGCGGGCGCAGGCTGATTGGGTGCGGGCGCGGGCTGATTGGGTGCGGGCGCGGGCTGATTGGGCGCGGGGACGGTGGGGCAGGGGGTCCTGAGGGGGCTCCTGAAGGGAACACGGCTCGAACGCGGCGGCGAACCACACCCTTTGGGGTGAACGGACATCATGTGTCTGCCTGTTTACCCTCAGTGCGCAAATATGGCGTGGTCGATGCCGTCGGCGCCCGTGGAGTCCCCCGCGGCAGGCGCCGGCGGCTCCATGTCTCCTGTGGGGGTCAACTCACGTGTCCTGTTCCAGTAACACCTACTTCGGCATGCCCACCCGCCGTCTGGCGGGCGCCACTGCCGCTGCCGCGGTCTCCGTCCTGGGCCTGCTGCCCGCGGCGACCGCGCAGGCCGACACCGGTGCCACCGCCGGTAAGGCGGGTGCGGTCGTGCTCCGCACCGATCTCGATGTCTCCCTGCTCAACAAGACCGTCACGGCTCCGCTCTCGGTGGTGCTGAACGAGGTGCACGCACCCGCGACGGCCAGCAAGACGGCACTCACCGCGACCCTGGACGGCGTGGACGGGGGCCGGCCGTTCAGTGTGCTGCGGGCCGATGTGGCCACCGCCCGGGCCGCCGCGGACAAGCAGCGCGCCGAGGGGTACTCCAACCTCGTCAACGCCAAGGTCCACGTCCCGGGTCTGGCCGGGGTCCCGCTGATCTCGGTCGAGCAGGTGACCTCGAAGGCGGTGTGTGCCGCCGGGAAGCGGCCGACCGCCCAGTCCAACCTGCTCGGCAGCGTCAGCGTGCTCGGCAGGAAGGTCACCTTGAGCACGAGCGGCACCACCACGGTCGATGTGCCGACACTCGGCCAGGTCCGGCTCGATCTGTCGCGGACGGCCACCACCTCGCGCACGGCGGCGGCCACGGCCCTCAACCTGAAGGTCTCCGTGAACCCGCTCAAGCTGAACGTCTCCGAGGTCGAGGGGCAGGTCACCCTCGCCCGGGCGACCTGCGAGGCGCCCGTCGCCGCGGCGGTCCAGCCCAGCCCGAGCGTGGGCCCGCAGACCACGCCCGAGCCGAAGCCGGAGCACCTGGCCGAGACCGGTGGCAGCTCGGCCACGCCGTATCTGGTGGGCGGTGGAGCCCTGCTGCTCGCCGTGGGCGGCGGAGCCGTCGTCCTGGCCCGCCGCCGGCGCGCCGCCGCCAACGGCGACGCCGCCTGACGGCTGACGGTTGGGCCTGACGCCTGACGCCTGGCGGTTGGGCCTGACGCCTGACGCCTGGCGGTTGGGCCTGACGCCTGACCTGGCCCGGCCGATTGGGTCCGGTGCCCGTGCCGTGCCCAACGGTGTCGGGTGCCGGACCCGGGGCGGTGCCCGGGGTGCGGCATAGGGCCGGGCCGCGGGTGCTGGGCCGGGGCGTGCCGTCGGGCTCGGCCACGGGTGCCGGGCCGGGGTACGGCATAGGGGCTGGGGCTCCGATGCCGGGCCGGGGCTCGGGCGTTGGGCCGGGGCTCGGCATCGGGCGCGAGCGCTGGGCCCGCGCCCGGGCTCGGGCAAGCCGTGCGTGACCGCGCACCGCTCCACGCGGTGCGCGGTCTGGCGGCGCGATCAGGCAGCGCGGTGCGCCATCTGGCTGCGCGGTGCGCGGTGTGGCAGCGCGGTCAGGCGTCCGATTCGGCGATGACCTTCGCCAGGGCGATGACGAAGCGGTCCGTCGTGGCGCGGTCGCGGACGGCGAGCCGGAGCCAGTCCGGGCCGAGGCCCGGGAACGTGTCACCGCGGCGGACGGCGAAGCCCAGCTCGCGCAGCCGGGTACGGATCGCGACCGCGCCCGGCAGCTGGATCAGCAGAAAGGGTCCTGCAGCCGGGCCGCATACCCGCACCTCCGCCAGCTGGGCCAGCCGGTCGGCCAGATGAGCCCGGTCGGCGGCCGTACGGTCGGCGGCCCGCGCGGCCTCGGCGAGGGCGGGCGGGGCGCAGCACGCCTCGGCCGCCGTCAGGGCCGGGCTGGACACCGGCCACAGCGGCTGGACCCGCTCCAGCGCTGTGACGGTGTCCGGCTCCGCCAGCACATAGCCGATCCGCAGCCCCGCCAGACCCCAGGTCTTGGTGAGGCTGCGCAGCACCACGAGCCCGGGCACATCGGTGCGGTCCGCCAGCGACTCGCGCTCGCCCGGGACGGCGTCCATGAACGCCTCGTCCACCACCAGCGTCCGTCCCGGCCGGGCGAGACCGGCCAGGGCATCGGCCGGGTGCAGTACGGATGTGGGGTTGGTCGGGTTGCCGATCACCACCAGATCGGCGTCCTCCGGCACCGCGTCCGGGGTCAGCCGGAAGCCGTTCCGCTCATCGAGGATCACTCGCTCCACGGTGTGCCCCGCGTCCCGCAGCGCCGCCTCCGGTTCGGTGAACTGCGGATGCACCACCACCGGCCGCTGAGCCGGGATGGCACGGGCGAGCAGGACGAACGCCTCCGCGGCGCCCGCCGTCAGCAGCACCCGGCCGACCGGAAGCCCATGGCGCGCGGCGACCGCCTCCCGCGCCGTCCGCCCGTCCGGATAGGCGGCCAGCCCGTCGAGGGAGTCGGCGATTCGGGCCTTGAGCCAGTCCGGTGGCGTACCGGCCCGGACATTGACCGCGAGGTCCGTCAGGTCGGCATCGGCTCCCCGCACCTCCGCGTCCCCGTGATGCCGCAGATCGAACCCGGTGGAGACGCCATCGGCGGCCGGGGTGGCGGACCCGCTCGTGGGCAGGCCCGCCGATGGATCAGTGGGCATCGGCGTGGGTATCGGGATGCGCGAACGCATGGGCCTCATCGCCGAATCCGGCGCGCCCGGCGGTGTCGGCCACCTCCTCATAGCGCTCCATGACGAGGTCGGCCAACTCCTTTGCCGGGCCGATGACGTCGGCGGAGACCACCTCGACCTCGGGGTAGGCGAGCCCCCAGCCCTCCGCCTGCTGCCGCACCCGCTCCAGGGCGTCACCGGCGAACAGGAAGTACGGCAGCACCACGACCCGGCTGGCCCCCAGCTTGGCGCAGCGGTCCAGGCCCGAGGCCACATCCGGTGCGGCGAGCGAGGAGAAGGCCACCTCGACGCCCGCGAAGCCACGGCCCTCCCACAGCAGCCGGGCGGCGCGGTGCACCTCGGCGTTGGCCTCCGGGAGCGGCGAACCGTCGCCCACCAGCAGCACGGTGGTCTCCGCACGGTCCGAGGGCAGCCGGGGCCGGTTGCCCAGCGCCTCGTCGAGCCGCCGCTCCAGCACGCTGAGCAGTGTGCGGTGCGGGCCGAGCGGCCGGGCGGAGGCGAACGAGGCGTCGGCATGCCGCTCCGCCTCCTGGGCCAGCGTGGCCGCGATGCCGTCTCTCGGGGGAGCTGCCGGGATCAGCGTCAGCGGGACGACCGCGAAGCGGCTCACCCCCTCGCCGACGAGCCGGGTGACCGCATCGGACAGCGGGTGGCTGCCCGGTCCGGTGAGGCCACCCGCCACGGGCAGGTCCGGGTGGCGTGTGGCCAACTCCCTTACGAATGCGTGAAAGGCGGTGGCATGCCCTTCGTCTCGAGTGCCGATGCCTGCGAGGAGCAGGGCGGGCGGGGTCGTCACGAGGTCTCCTTGGTGCAGGTGGTGCGGGTGTCACGGTCAGCAGGGGGCGGCGGGCTGTTCCGCCCCGAGACGTTACTGACCTGCGTCGGGACGGTCGACGGCAGGTCTTCGCTGCCCGGCCTGCCCGGATTTGGCCGCAACCGGGCGGCGAGCGACGGCGCAGGTGGCCATTCCGGGGCGGCCGCGCGGCGCGGACTTCCGCTTGGCGACCAGCAGTTCGCCGCCAGGTCCGGCGGCCAGCAGCGCGGCCGCCTCGGCGACCCCCGCCGTGCCCACGGCCGCGAGCGGCACCGCGGACGGGTTCGGCACCTCCACCGCGGCCAGCGCCGCCGCCGGGTATCCGCACAGCGGCACCCCCAGCCGCTCGGCCGCCATCAGCAGTCCGGTCTCCCCGGCCTTGGCCTCCACGGTCGCCAACTCGGCCACGCCGCTCGGTGAAAGGCCCGCCTCCGCCAGGACCGTCTCGACCAGCCCGATCACCTCGCCGACGGACACCCCCCGGCTGGCCCCGACCCCGACGACAAGCGGTGTCTCGGGCAGGGGACACACCATGCCCCGGCCGATGACCTCCACGTCAGCTCACCGCCTCGGCTCAACGGGCAGGGGACACACATCTGTCGGCGAACCGGGACGCCGCGCCTGGGACCGAGGCCCAGTGCACATGCAGATAGGAGGCATGCACATTTCCCTGTGCGAACCCTTCGGTACGACGCTCCGGGTGGACGAGCCCCCAGGCGGGCTCCGCCCCCGCTCCGGGCACGATGGTCGTGCGGTGGAACTCATGGCCGCGCACCCGCGTCCCCGCGGCGGCGAGTGCGGTGTCGGAGATGGCCACGGCCTCACGGTAGCCCAGCGTCAGACGTTCCGACATCCGTGCCTCGGCGGTCAGCACCCCGCACATCGGCTCCCCGTCCAGCGAGCGCGCCAGATACAGCAGTCCGGCACATTCGGCGGCGATGGGCGCGCCGGACGCGGCGAGCTCGGCGACGGCTTCCCGCAGCGGCTCGTTCGCGGACAGCTCGGGGGCGTACACCTCCGGGAACCCGCCGCCGATCACCAGACCGCCGGTGCCTTCCGGGAGGCGCTCGTCCCGCAGCGGATCGAAGGGGACGACCCGCGCCCCGGCCGCCGTGAGCAGCTCGGTGTGCTCCGCGTACGAGAAGGTGAACGCGGCCCCGCCCGCCACGGCGACCACCGGCCGTGCCGCGCGGTCTCCCCGGCCCGCGGCACCGGGGACGGCCTCCACCGCCCGGCGCATCTCCTCCTCCGGATCCCAGGCCGTCTCGGACAGGGGCGGTGCGCTGCGCGCCAGCGCCAGCAGCCCCTCGAGATCGCAGCCCTCCCGCACCCGCGCTGCCAGCGCGGCCGCCGCATCGACCGCCTCGGCCTGGCGCTCGGCCACCGGCACCAGACCCAGATGGCGGCTCGGTGCCCGCACCTCCCGCGTCCGGCGCAGCGCGCCGAACACCGGCACTCCGCACCCCTCCAGCGCCTCGCGCAGCATCGCCTCGTGACGGTCCGAACCGACCTTGTTGAGGATCACCCCCGCGACCCGCACCTCGGGGTCCCAGGAGGCGAAGCCATGCACCAGCGCGGCCACCGACCGTGACTGCGACGACGCGTCCACCACCAGCACCACCGGCGCCCGCAGCAGCTTGGCCACATGCGCCGTCGAGGCCAGCTCGCCCTGCCCGGCCGCCCCGTCGAACAGCCCCATCACCCCTTCGACCAGGGCCAGATCGCAGCCCGCCGCCCCATGCAGGAACAGCGGGGCGATCCGCTGCGGACCGCACAGATAGGCATCCAGATTCCGGCCCGGGCGCGCGCCCCCGGCCCGGGATCGCCCGGCCGAGGAGGCGGCCGAGGAGATCGCGAGCGCGTGATAGCCAGGGTCGATGTAGTCCGGGCCGACCTTGTGCGGGGACACGTCCAGACCGCGCTCCGCGAAGGCGGCCATGAGCCCCGCGGTGACCGTCGTCTTCCCGCTGCCCGAGGCAGGCGCCGCGATCACCAGACGCGGGACACTCACCACTCGATGCCTCGCTGGCCCTTCTGACCGGTGTCCATCGGATGCTTGACCTTGGACATGTCGGTGACCAGGTCGGCGAAGTCCACCAACTGCGCCGGTGCGTTACGCCCCGTGATGACGACGTGCTGCGTCCCGGGCCGGTCCCGCAGCACCGACACCACCTCGTCGGGGTCCACCCAGCCCCAGTGCATCGGATACGCGAATTCGTCCAGCACATAGAGCCGGTATGTCTCCGCCGCGAGATCGCGCTTGACCTGCTCCCAGCCCTCGCGTGCGGCCTCCTCGCTGGAAGCCATGTCGCGCTGGACCCACGACCAGCCCTCGCCCATCTTGTGCCATGCGACGGTCCCCCCTTCGCCCGAGTCGCCGAGGACGCGCAGCGCACGCTCCTCACCGACCCGCCATTTCGCGGACTTTACAAATTGGAATACACCGACCGGCCAGTTTTGGTTCCATGCCCGCAGCGCCAGCCCGAACGCCGCGGTCGACTTGCCCTTGCCCTGACCTGTGTGGACGAAGACGAGCGGGCGGTTGCGGCGCTGGCGGGTGGTCAGCCCGTCGTCCGGGACGACGGTCGGTTGTCCTTGCGGCATCAGGCGGCCCTCCGAGGGTTCGATACGGTTCGTACACCGCGCACCAGCGCGGTCACGCTGTCCGCGCGCAGCTCGTCGAGTGTCACCGGCGTGGCGCGCAGTTCGCGGGCGAGCGCGCCCGCCAGCCCCAGCCGCACCAGCCCGGACTCGCAGTCCACCACCACCGAGGCGACCCCGTCGCCCGCGAGCATCCGCGCCGCGCGCCCGGCCCGCTCGACCGGCGTGGGCCCGCCGGACCGCCGCGCCTCCGTGGCCCGTCCGTCGGTCACCACGACCAGCAGCGGACGGCGTGAGGGATCCCGCAGCCGCTCCACCCGCAGCACCTCCCGCGCCTTCAACAGCCCGGCCGCCAGCGGTGTACGGCCGCCCGTCGGCAGCCGTTCCAGCCGCACGGCCGCCGCGTCCACCGACGAGGTGGGCGGCAGCGCCAACTCGGCGTCCGCCCCCCGGAAGGTGATCAGCCCGACCTTGTCCCGCCGCTGGTAGGCGTCCAGCAGCAGCGACAGCACCGCGCCCTTGATCGCACTCATCCGCGTCCGCGCGGCCATCGAGCCCGACGCGTCCACCACGAACAGCACGAGATTGCCCTCCCGGCCCTCGCGCACCGCCTCGCGCAGATCGTCCCGGCGCACCAGGAGCCCGGGACCGCGCCGCCCGCGCGACCGCTGGTGCGGGGCGGCGGCCCGGACGGTCGCCGTCAGATGCAGTGCGGAGAGCGTCCCTCGCGGGCGGCGCGCCCCGGTGGTGCGGCCGTGCTCGCTGCGGGCGCGCGACCGACGTCCGGCCGCGCCCTGGCCCAGACCGGGGACGTCGAGCCGCCGGGTCCGGAACGGTTCGGCGGCGCCCCCGGCCGCCCGGTCACCGCCGGCTCCACCACTACCGCCGTCCGCTTCTCCCGCCCCGCCGTCGCCATCGGCCTGGGGAGAGTCGGTCTCGCGGTCGGCCGTCTCGTGCTCACCCGTGCGCCGGTCGGGGACGGACGGCTCGGGTGCGGTGGGCGGTGCCTGCTCCCCCGCTCCGTCGCCCGGGTCCTCCTGGGGCCCGCCGCCGGGGTTCTCGGGGCCGCCCGGGCCGTCCGGCCCGTCGTCGGAGCTGTCGGGGCCCTCCGGGCCCTGGTCCGGATCCGGCTCCGGCTCGTCCTCCTCGAACTGCCGCAGGATCTCGTCGAGTTTGTCCTCGTCGAGCCCCGGCGCGTCGAACGGGGCCCGCCGTCGGCGGTGGGGGAGCGACAGCAGCGCCGCCCCCCGGACGTCCTCGGTCCGTACGTCGGTGCGCCCGGCCCAGGCGGCCAGCGCGGTCGCCGTACGGGCGGTCACGATGTCCGCGCGCATCCCGTCCACCTCGAACCCGGCGCACACCGCCGCGATCTGCCGCAGCGCGCGGTCGCCCAGCACCACCCGTGGCAGCCGGGCGCGCGCCGCCGCGATGCGCTCCCGCAGGGCGTCCTCGTCCGCCGCCCAGCGCGCCGCGAACCCCTCGGGGTCCTCGTCGTACGCCAGTCGCCGCCGCACCACCTCGACCCGCTCATCGGTGTCCCGGGACGCCGCGACCTCCACGGTGAGACCGAAGCGGTCCAGCAACTGCGGCCGCAGCTCGCCCTCTTCCGGGTTCATGGTGCCGACAAGGAGGAAGCGCGCGGCATGCCGTACGGAGACCCCCTCGCGCTCCACGTAGGAGGCGCCCATGGCGGCCGCGTCGAGCAGCAGGTCGATCAGATGGTCGTGGAGCAGGTTGACCTCGTCGACGTAGAGCACCCCGCGGTGGGCGTCCGCGAGCAGTCCGGGCTCGAACGCCTTCACCCCGTCCGACAGCGCCCGCTCGATGTCGAGGGCGCCGACCAGGCGGTCCTCGGAGGCGCCCACGGGCAGTTCGACCATCCGCGCGGGGCGCGCCTCGCCGGTGTCCGGCTCATGGGGCCCGTCCGGGCAGGACGGGTCGGGCGCGGCCGGATCGCAGGAGAACCGGCACCCGGCCACCACGTCGACCGGCGGCAGCAGCGCCGCGATCGCTCTTACGGCGGTGCTCTTGGCCGTGCCCTTCTCCCCGCGCACCAGGACACCGCCCACGGCGGGTGAGACGGCGTTGAGGAGCAGGGCGAGCCGCAGACCGTCCATGCCGACGATCGCGCTGAAGGGGTAGGTGGTGGTCACGCGGCGGTACCTCCTGGTGTGCGTGGGCGTCGCGGTCCGGTGTCGGTGTGGGTGCCGGGGTTCATCACGACGTCCCCCCTGGCGCCCCCGGAGGGACGAACGGCAGCCCCTCCGGGACGCCCTTCTCGATGAGCCGCAGCAGTGCGTCGGTGTCGGCGTGCTCCTCGATCAGGTCGCCGAGGCGGTCCAGTTGCTCCTCGCGCAGCTCGCCGAAGCGGGTGTCCGGCGCCGGTACGAACGCCCGGCCCGCCGCGGCGGCCACCCGGCGCAGAAACGCCCGCCGGAAGCCGTCGCTCTCCAGCGAGCCGTGCCAGTGGGTGCCCCACACCGAGCCCACCCGGCAGCCGTCCAGGAAGGGCTCCTCGGCCCCGTCGAGCAGCTCGGCGACCCCGTGGTGGATCTCGTATCCCCCAACTCGCTCACCGAGCGCCTCGCCCACCGGCCGGGCCAGGGTCTTCTCCGCCGCGAACCGTACCCGCACCGGCAGCAGCCCGAGCCCGGCGACTGTCCCGGCCTTCGACTCGATCTCGTCCTCGATGCGCTCCCCGAGCACCTGGAAGCCGCCGCAGACGCCCAGCACCGGGCGGCCCTCGGCGGCCCGCCGGGCGATCGCGTCGGCGAGCCCGCGCTCGCGCAACCACTCCAGCGCCCTTATGGTGCCCCGGGTGCCCGGCAGCACCACCAGATCGGCGTCGGCCAGCTCCTCGGGCCGGTCCACGAACCGCACGACCACGCCCGGTTCGGCCGCCAGCGCGTCCACGTCCGTGAAGTTGGACATCAGCGGCACGGCGGCCACCGCGATCCGCAGGACGTCCGCGCCGTAAGGGGGCGCCACGACGCTCTCCCGCACCGTGCCGCGCAGCGACACCCGCAGCCCGTCCTCCTCGTCGATCCCCAGCCCGTGGGCGAACGGGAGCACACCGACGGTCGGGCGCCCGGTGAGGTCGCGCAGCATGTCCAGACCGGGCTCCAGAAGGCTCACATCGCCGCGGAACTTGTTCACCAGATAGGCGGCCACATGCCGTTGGTCCGCCGCCGACAGCAGCGCGGTGGTGCCGAAGAAGGACGCGAAGACGCCACCGCGGTCGATGTCCCCGACCACCACGACCGGAAGCCCGGCGGCGCGCGCCAGCCCCATGTTGACGATGTCGGTGCGGCGCAGATTGATCTCGGCCGGACTGCCCGCGCCCTCGCAGATCACCGCGTCATGGGTGCGTCGCAGCTCCTCCAGGCACTCCGTGACGGTCCCCAGCAGCGCCTCCCGCCCCGAGACCCGCGTCCGCCCGGGGGAGTCCGCGTCCGACGGCGGGTTCGCCGCGGGCCCCGATCGCCCGAAGTACCCGCGCGCGCTCAGCTCGCCCACCGGCTTGCCCAGCAGCACCACTTGGCTGCTGCGGTCGCTGCCCGGCTTCAGCAGGACCGGGTTCATCAGCGCGCTCGGCTCGACGCGCGCGGCGGCGGCCTGCATGGCCTGGGCCCGCCCGATCTCCGCCCCCTCCCGGGTGACGAAGGAGTTGAGCGACATGTTCTGCGCCTTGAAGGGGGCCACGCTGACGCCCTTACGGGCGAGCCACCGGCAGATCCCGGCCGTCACGACGCTCTTGCCCGCGTCGGAGGTGGTGCCCGCGACGAGCAGGCCCCCGCCCCGCGCCCCGGAACCGTCCGTGCCGCCCTTACCGCGTATCCCGCTCATCCACCGCCCCTTCCAGCGGCCCGGGGCCGCCCCGTCAACGCCCTCAGGACCGGCCGGGCCGCCACGGACACCCCGAGCGCCAGGACGCCGACGCGCCGCGACAGCCGTATCGCCCGCTGGATGTCGGCCGACTCCACCGGCCGCCCGCCGGAGTTGAGCACCGGCCGGTGCTCGACCCGGCCGCCGTACGTGAGGGTGCCGCCCAGCCGTATCCCCAGCGCGCCCGCGAACGACGCTTCCACAGGGCCCGCGTTCGGGCTCGGATGGCGCCGGCCGTCGCGCCGCCAGGCGCGCCGCGCACCGCGCGGATCGGGGCCCGCGAGTGTCGCCAGGGCCGCCGTAAGGCGCGCACCGGGCCAGCCGGCCACATCGTCCAGACGGGCCGCCGCCCAGCCGAACCGCCGGTAGCGCGGCGACTTGTGGCCCACCATGGCGTCCAGGGTGTTGATGGCGCGGAAGCCGATGAGCCCCGGCACGCCGCCCACGGCGCCCCACACCAGCGCGCCCACGACGGCGTCGGAGGTGTTCTCGGCGACCGATTCGACGACCGCGCGGGCGATCTGCGGCCCGTCCAGCGCCTGCGGATCGCGGCCGCACAGATGCGGCAGCCACTCCCGGGCGAGGTCGAGGTCACCCGCGGCGAGGGCCCCGCCGACGGCCCGTGCCTCACGGCCCAGCGTCGTGCCGCCCAGCACGGCCCAGGTGGCGGCGGCGGTCAGGGCGGCCTCCGCGCCGCCGCGCCCGCCGAGGGCCCGTACGACACGGGTCAGCAGCGCGGCACCGGCGGCCGCGCCGCCCGCGCACAACACGGTGTGCAGGGCCCCGTATCCGCGGTGGTCACGCCACAGCCGGCGCTCGGCGGCCGCGGCGGCGCGCCCGAACGCGGCGACCGGATGGCCGCGGCGCGGATCGCCCGTGGCGAGATCGCCGAGGAAGCCGAGGGCCGCACCGCACGCGAACGAGGCGTGATCGGCACGCATCCGTCAGGCCGCCGTCACGCCTCGGCGCGACGACACATAACCAAAGGGGCCAGGGGGGCCGAAGGGGCCGGAAGAGCCAGTGGGGACAGAGGAGGCTGACGACGTGGCGGTGCCGGGCATGGCGGTATGTCCTCACTCAGGGTCCGCGCCCTGGTTCGACTGACCGGCGGTGAAAGTCTCCTGGCTCCCGGATCCGCGCCCCTCCCGGTCTTCCAGCCCCGCGTACGAAGCGAACCGTACGGTCGAGCCGTGACCCCATACAGGCGATGGGAGAGTGCTCCCCGGTGACAGTGGCGGGACCGCGCCGGATTCTCACCGGCTTCCTCTCCTGCCGCCGTTTGGCTCGGGAAGTCCACCATGGGCCGCGAATGGCCGTCAACTCGCATATGACCCAAGTCGCCCGAGTGTGCCGAGCCCCACAGACGGCGGCCGCACACGAGGCGGCCGCCGGACGGTCGGCGCTGGTCAGCACCACCATCCGGCGGCCGGTGGGTCGATGAGGACGCGAGCCTCAGGCGACGATCAGATAGATGCCGTACGCCACGGCCGCGGCGCACAGCGCGAAACAGGTGTACGCGCCGGTGCGCGCGAGCGCCGAGGCGCCGGCCGCGCCACCGGACGCGGCGGCCGTGCCGCCCTGCTCCGGCGCCGCCTTACGGGACGTACCGAGGATGCCCAGGGTGAAGACGCCCACCATGCCGACCGTCACCACGAGGCTGACGCCGAAGACCTGGCCGAGTGCCGCCCAGTCGATGCTCATGTTCCGTGGCTCCTTAACGGATGGTGCTGCTCGCGGCGGCGGGGGTGGGGGTCTGCTCGCGTGTGTGCTCGGCGATGCCGCTCTCGGGGGCGGCCTCGACCGCGCTCTCGGGGGCGGAGGGCTTCGCACCCGCGGGCGGCGGGGCCACGGACCGCAGGGCGGCCGTGACGACGCCCACCGGCTCGTGTGCGTCGACCTCGTTGACGTTGGTGTGGTCCACGGGCTTACGGCGCGACAGCGCCCAGATCGCCCCGCAGGCCAGGACGGCGAGCACGGCCACCGCGGTGATCCCCGCGTTCCCCTGGTCGGCCAGCAGCGCGGCGGCGCCCGCCACCAGGCCCGCGGCCGGGAGGGTCAGCACCCAGGCGACCACCATGCGGCCGGCGGTCGACCAGCGCACCACCGCGCCCTTACGGCCGACACCCGCACCCATGACGGCGCCGGAGCAGACCTGGGTGGTGGACAGCGCGAAGCCGATGTGGGAGGAGGCGAGGATGACGGTCGCGGCGCCGGTCTGGGCGGCGAAGCCCTGCGGCGGCTGGATGTCGGTGATGCCCTTGCCCATGGTGCGGATGATGCGCCAGCCGCCCAGGTAGGTGCCGAGCGCGATGGCCAGGCCCGCCGAGACGATGACCCACAGCGGCGGGTCGGAGTCGGGTGCCACCACGCCCCCGGTGACCAGCGCCAGGGTGATCACGCCCATCGTCTTCTGGGCGTCGTTGGTGCCGTGGGCCAGGGAGACGAGGGCGGCCGAGGCGATCTGCCCCGCGCGGTAGCCCTTCGCGGTGTCCTCCGCGGCTCGGCCGCGGCCGAGCCGGTAGGTGAGCCGGGTGGCGGCCACCGTGGCGATGCCGGCCACGACCGGCGCGGCGACGGCGGGGATCAGGACCTTCATGACGATCGCGTCGCCGTTGACCCCGTCCAGCCCGACGGAGACCACGGTGGCGCCGATCAGGCCGCCGAACAGGGCGTGCGAGGAACTGGACGGGAGCCCGGCGAGCCAGGTCACCAGATTCCACAGGATCGCGCCGACCAGCCCCGCGAAGATCACTTCTGGTCGGATACCGGAGTCCTCGTCGATGATCCCGCCGGAGATGGTCTTGGCCACCTCCACGGACAGGAACGCGCCGACGAGATTGAGGACGGCCGACATCGCCACCGCCACCCTGGGACCGAGTGCTCCCGTGGAGATGGTGGTGGCCATGGCGTTAGCCGTGTCGTGGAAGCCGTTCGTGAAGTCGAACACCAAGGCCGTGACGATCACGATCCCGATGAGAAGCGTGATGTGTTCCATACACCCGGTCAATCAGTTCGAAGGTCGTTAGTGGCACGGTGAACGTAAGGAAACAGGGTGAACGGAAGGTGAACTGAGCAGGGCGTCAGGGTGACGTGGTTGCGGGAGTGCCACAGCCTGATGAATTCAAGCCTACTTTCCTATGTCGTACGGGGGTTGGGCCTCGGTCGAGGACTGCAGGAGGGGGCCACGGGACGGGCCCCGCGGCCGCCCGCCGTTCACCCTCGTTCACCCGCACCGGGGCGGCTGCCCACGAGGCGCGGTCGTAGACGTAGGCCGCGCCCGTTCCGGTCCCGCCATCGCCCGGCCGGCGGACGCCTGGAAGGATCGGGCCCCGGAGGTGAGGGCAGGTGACCCGGTCGCGATCCACGCGGCAGCCGCAGCCGCGGCTGACCCACCCCCTGCGCCAGGCATGGACGCAGGTGGTGAGAACGGCCCGCAGAACCACCGCCGACGGCCTGGTCGTCGGCACCTCGGGCAATGTCTCGGCCCGGGTGGGCGACACCGTCCTGGTGACCCCGAGCGGCGTCCCCTACGACCGGCTCGGCCCGCGGGACGCCGTCGCCGTCGACCTCGACGGGCAACAGGTCCTCGGCACGCTCAAGCCCACCAGCGAGCTGCCCATGCACCTGGCCGTCTACCGGGAGACCGACGCCGAGGCCGTGGTCCATACCCACGCCGTCCACGCCACGGCCGTCTCCACGCTCGTCGACGAACTCCCCGCGATCCACTACATGACCGCCGCCCTCGGCGGGCCGGTCCGCGTCGCGGCCTACGCGCTCTACGGAACGGACGAACTGGCCGACGCCATGATCGAGGCGCTGCGCGACCGCAGCGGCTGTCTGCTGCGCAACCACGGCACCGTCGTCCACGGCGCCACCCTGGACCAGGCGTTCGACCGCACCGCCCAGCTCGAATGGATGTGCCGGGTCTGGCTCACCGCGGTCTCCGTCCCCGGCCGCACCCCCACCCTGATCCCGCCGGACGAGCTGCGGCGCGCGGCGGACAAGCTCAGCGGCTACGGCCAGCCGGGCTGAGCCCGCCGGGCACGCGCCCCAACCCGCACCGCACGCGCCCGGGCCCGGCCGGACGGTCACCCGGCCGGGCACGCCCGCTGGCCGGGGGCCGCTTCCCCGCCCACACTGGGAGAGATGCGCCTGCGGACAACGGCGGCCGCGGCCGCCACCACCTTGCTCGGTGCCGGCGTGGCCGCGGTGGCGGCCGGACGGTACGCCACCGGCGCTGCGCTGAAACCGGCCCCCGACCGTCCGCTGCCGAACGAGCCCCCGCTCACCGTGCACGCGACCGCGGCCGGCCAGATCACCCTGACCCGCTCGCTCGCCTCGCTGCGCCCCGGCGTCTACGGCCTCACCGGCCGCTCCTGTCACGCCGTCGTCGGCCCCGTCATCGAGGACGCCCCGCACCCCGCCGACTGCGTGGTGCGCCGCCTGGAGCGGGTCACCCACGGCGACCTCACCCCCGGCACCCGGGTACGGCTGACCCCCCAGGTGCACATCGGCAATCCGCGGGACGCGCTCGGCATCGAGCACGCAGAGGTCGACGTGCCCGGCGAACTCGGCCCGCTGCCCGCCTGGTTCGTCCCCGGCGAACGCTCCACATGGGTGATCACCACCCATGGCCTCGGCACCACCCGTGAGCACCCTATGGTCGTCATGCCCTTCCTGCGGCAGCTGCGGGTGCCGGTGCTCGACCTCGGCTACCGCGGGGACCCCGGCGCCCCCCGGCCCAAGGACGGCATATCCCACCTGGGCGACACCGAATGGCGCGACCTGGACGCGGCCCTCCGCTACGCGATGGCGTACGGGGCGACCGGGATCGTCCTCCACGGCTGGTCCATCGGCGCCTCGATGGCCCTCCACACCGCCGCGAACTCCGCGCTGCGCCACCGCGTCCTCGGCCTCGTCCTGGACTCCCCGGTGCTCGACTGGCAGGCCACCCTGCGCGCCCTCGCCGCGGCCCGCGGCATCCCCGCGCCGCTGATCCCCCTCGCCCTGCGGGCTGCCGAGGGGCGCACCGGGCTCCACGACAGCGTGCTTCCGGAGGTGGCCGATCCCGAGCGGTTGTCGGTGCCCACGCTCGTCGCCCACGGCCCCGACGACACTCTCGCGCCCTGGCACGTCTCGCGCGAATTCGCCGACCGCAGACGCGACCTGGTCACCCTTCACACGGTGCGGCGGGCCCCCCATGCGGCCATGTGGAACGCGGACCCCAAGGCGTACGAGGAGGCTCTGCGGCGCTTTCTGGTACCGCTCCTGTAGCGCCCCCAAGGCGGTCGCGGAAGCGCGTGCGAGACGGCGCGGGAAGCGTTCGCGGGGCGGTGGCGCAAGCGTCCGTAAGATGGCGCGAACCGTTCGCGGCGACCGCCGGACGGGTGCCGATTGGGCTTTCGGGCCGTCAGCGGCGAGACTGCTTCCGTGACGTCCCGTACTCCGCGCGACTCCCGGCTCCGACTCGTCCGCAACCGGCCGATGGCCACCGCCCGCCGGCCCGCGGTGAACCGCGGCTCAAGACCGGCGCCCCGCCCGCCGGAGGGCACTCCGCCCCCGGCGGAGCTGGCCCGGCGGGCCAGGGCGGGGCTCACCGGGGCCGTGGCGATCGCCCACTGGGCCGCGGCCGAGCACGGAGCCCCCGGCGCGCTGTCCGACGAGGCCGCCGCCCGCGCCGCCGCCGCGCTCGGGCTGAGCGAACCGGAGGTGCGGAGCGACTGGGACCGCGCCCGCCTCATCGGCCTCATCGAGCACCACGCGGGTACCACCCGCCCCGGCTGGCGGCTGCAGGCGTGGGACCGGGACGACAGCGCCGTGCTGCGGGGCTGGGTCGCGCTCCTCGACGCATGGTCCCTGGCCTGCCCCGCCCCGGCGGCGGCCGAGCCGACGGCGGTCGCGGAGGTCGTCGAGGCCGTACCGCAGTTGCTCTCCCTGCTGCAGCTCTCGGCCGGCCCCATGCAGATCTCCGCCCTGCTGGACATGCTCCGGCAGCGGGTCGCCGAGCTGCGCACCGAGCGGTGCGAGGTCCCCCAGGACGCCGCGCGGCTCCAGGACGCCACGGAGCCCCAGGAGACCGCGCAGGGCGCCGGGAGTGCGGGGAGCCCCGACGACGCCGAGGACACCGCGACGCTGGAGGGGCTGCTCGACTGGGTCCTGGACGCCCTCTCGTCCGTCGGGGCGCTCACGGTGCGGGAGGAGCCCCAAGAGGGGCCGGACGGGCCGCAGGGCGCCGGGAGCGCGGCCGACGAGGCCAAGGGCGACAGCCGGGAGGCCGAGCTGTCCGCGCTCGGCAACTGGGCGGTGTGGGTCAAGCTGGAGCAGATCTGCGTCGCCGCCCAGAGCCCGGCCGGGAACATCGAGCAGCCCGCCCCCGACATGCTGCGCGGCTGCGCGGGCCTGACCCCGGGCCCCGCCCGCGCCGAGTACCGGGCCTGGCTGGCCGCCCGCCCCGTCGGCAGCGCCGTCACCGAGCTGATCGAGGCGGCGCGTGGCGACGACGCGCTGCTGCGCGGGCTCGCCTTCGAGGCGCTGCGCGTCGTCGGAGCGCCCGCCGAGCCCGCCGTACGGGCCGTCGTCGACGAATCGTGCCTGCGGCCGTACGCGCTTTTGTGGCTCGCCGAGCACGAGGGCGCCGACCCGGACGAGGCACTGGACGCGCTCACCCGCGAGGAGGCCACCTGGCTGTGGGTGGACACCGCAGCGGCCATCTCCGACCACGGGGAGAGCCCGCTGCTCGTCCGCCACCTGGAGTCCGCCGTGCAGGGCACCGTGCCCGCGCTGCTGGAGGAGGTACAGGCCGTGGGGCACCCCCGCACCGTGCAGGTCCTGGTGGCGCTGGCCGCAGCCCACCCCGATCCGGCCCTTGCCAAGGCGGTGCGCCGGGCGGCCTTCCAGGTGCACACGGGCGGGGCTTGACAGGTGCACACCGGCCGGGCCCGAGGGGGAGCGGCCGCGGGGGAGAGGAGAGCGGCCGCCGCGCGAGACCATGGGGGAGGCCGTAAGGTCGCGGCGAGGGCCGTAAGGCCGGGGGAAAACGACTTGCCCGCACCGCTAAACTGGCCGCATGGCAATTCTCCTCGTGCATTAGACGGCGTCGGCCGCTCTCGTCCGTCCCGTCCGCCGTCCACCCTGCCCAGGAGTAATTCCCGTGATCACCGCCTCCGGCGTCGAGCTGCGTGCCGGCGCTCGCGTCCTCATCGAGTCCGCTTCCTTCCGCATCGCCAAGGGCGACCGCATCGGCCTGGTCGGCCGTAACGGCGCGGGCAAGACCACGCTCACCAAGTGCCTGGCCGGTGAGGGCATCCCGACCGCCGGCACCATCACCCGCTCCGGTCAGGTCGGCTACCTCCCGCAGGACCCGCGCACCGGCGATCTCGACGTCCTCGCCCGCGACCGCATCCTCTCGGCCCGCGACCTGGACTCCGTGCTCCGCAAGATGCGCGAGAACGAGGACCGGATGGCCAACGGCAAGGGCGCCACCCGCGAGCGCGCGATGAAGAAGTACGAGCGCCTGGAGACCGAGTTCCTCACCAAGGGCGGATACGCCGCCGAGGCGGAGGCCGCGACCTTCGCCGCCAGCCTCGGTCTGCCCGACCGGGTGCTCGGCCAGCCGCTCCACACGCTCTCCGGCGGTCAGCGGCGCCGGGTCGAGCTGGCCCGGATCCTCTTCTCGGACTCCGACATCATGCTGCTGGACGAGCCCACCAACCACCTCGACGCCGACTCGATCACCTGGCTGCGGGACTACCTCAAGACCTACAGCGGCGGCTTCATCGTGATCTCCCACGATGTCGACCTCGTCGAGACGGTCGTCAACAAGGTCTTCTATCTGGACGCCAACCGCTCGGTGATCGACATCTACAACATGGGCTGGAAGCTCTACCAGGCCCAGCGCGAGGCGGACGAGAAGCGCCGCAAGCGCGAGCGCGCCAATGCCGAGAAGAAGGCCGCGGCGCTCAACTCGCAGGCCGACAAGATGCGCGCCAAGGCGACCAAGACCGTGGCCGCGCAGAACATGGCCCGCCGCGCCGAGCGGCTGCTGGCCGGACTGGACGAGGTCCGGCAGAGCGACAAGGTCGCCAAGCTCCGCTTCCCCGACCCGGCCCCGTGCGGCAAGACCCCGCTGACCGCGGAGGGGCTGTCGAAGTCGTACGGCTCGCTGGAGATCTTCACCGATGTGAACCTGGCCGTCGACAAGGGGTCCCGGGTCGTCATCCTGGGGCTGAACGGCGCCGGTAAGACGACCCTGCTGCGGCTGCTGGCCGGGGTCGAGAAGCCCGACACCGGCGAGGTCACCCCCGGCCACGGGCTCAAGCTGGGCTACTACGCGCAGGAGCACGAGACGCTCGACCCGGACCGCACCGTCCTGGAGAACATGCGCTCCGCCGCCCCGGATCTCGACCTGGTCGACATCCGTAAGACGCTCGGCTCGTTCCTGTTCTCCGGCGACGACGTGGACAAGCCGGCCGGAGTGCTCTCCGGCGGTGAGAAGACCCGGCTCGCGCTGGCCACCCTGGTGGTCTCCTCGGCCAATGTGCTGCTCCTTGACGAGCCCACCAACAACCTGGACCCGGCCAGCCGCGAGGAGATCCTCGGCGCGCTGCGCACCTTCGCCGGTGCGGTGGTGCTGGTGACCCACGACGAGGGCGCCGTCGACGCACTGCAGCCGGAGCGGATCATTCTGCTTCCGGACGGTGTCGAGGATCTGTGGGGCGAGGCCTACGCCGACCTCGTCGCGCTCGCCTGACGAGGGCCGATGGCGGCGCCGGGGCGGTGCTCCGCCCGCCGCCCCAAGAGTCCGGTTCCTCCGCTCCGACGCCCTTCTCATAGATCATTCGGCCTAGGCGTGATCCATCATCTGAGTGAGAGCGGCTGGTATCGCGGCGCGTCGCGGGCCACCGGCGCACGCGACGTGCCGCGCGCCGGTCCGGACCTCTGCGACGTTGCTCACGTATGCCCTGACCTGCCTCTTCGTCGATGAACACGAAAGAGTGTCAGGTTGAACAGCGCCGGAATCCTTGATTCCGAAGGCCGTCGCGCCGCGATCTCCCGCAATCCTTCATCCACAGACCTTGCCGAATGGGTGGCCAGGAAGCTCTGTAGGGGTGATCATGAGAGTCCAGAGCGCACTTCCCATGAGGAGGCACGGGTGGCCGAGACTCTGAAGAAGGGCAGCCGGGTGACCGGCGCCGCGCGCGAAAAGCTCGCGGCAGACCTGAAGAAGAAGTACGACTCCGGGGCGAGCATCCGGGCGCTGGCCGAGGAGACCGGCCGTTCCTACGGATTCGTGCACCGGATGCTCAGTGAATCCGGAGTTTCCCTCCGGGGACGCGGCGGCGCGACGCGAGGCAAGAAGGCCGCCACGGCCTGATCGCACGCGCTGTGCTCCGTCATCATCAGCAGGTACGGACAGGGGTGCCACCCGGCTGATCGTCGGTTCGGCCGGGTGGTTACTGTGCAGTCACTTGTACTGACCGCACTCGACCGGAGGCCTCTGTGACCCTGCTCGACAAGGACGGCGTTCAGCTCGCCGTCGATGACACGGTCGCCACGGTGACCCTGACCAACCCGGCCAAGCGCAACGCCCAGTCGCCCGCCTTGTGGCGGGCGCTGGCCGAGGCGGGGAAGCTGGTGCCGGGCACCGTGCGCATCGTGGTGCTGCGCGCCGAGGGCAAGTCCTTCTCGGCGGGCCTGGACCGTCAGGCGTTCACGCCCGAGGGATTCGACGGCGAGCCGTCGTTCCTCGAGCTGGGGCGCGGCTCCGACAGTGAACTGGATGCCGCCATTGCCGAGTACCAGGAGGCGTTCACCTGGTGGCGGCGGAACGACATCGTGTCGATCGCCGCCGTCCAGGGTCATGCCATCGGGGCCGGTTTCCAGCTCGCGCTCGCCTGTGATCTGCGGGTCTGCGCGGAGGACGCACAGTTCGCCATGCGCGAGACCAGCCTCGGGCTGGTGCCGGACCTCACCGGCACCCATCCGCTGGTCGGGCTCGTGGGATACGCCCGGGCGCTGGAGATCTGCGCGACCGGGCGCTTCGTCCATGCCGACGAGGCCGTGCGGACCGGGCTCGCCAATCTCGTGGTGCCCGCCGCCGAACTCGACGGCGCGGTACAGGACCTGGCGGCGGCCCTTCTCGCCGCGCCCCGCGACGCCGTGATCGAGACCAAGGCGCTGCTGCGGGGGGCCGTGGACCGCACCTACGAGGACCAGCGCGTCGCCGAGCGCGCCGCCCAGGCCCGCCGGCTGCGCGACCTGGCGGGGCTGACGGACTAGCCGACGCTGTGACGACCAACCTTGCGCCGGTGTGGACCGCCGGCGCGGCTTCCCGGTGGGGCCGCCCGCGCCGCCACGGCGTACGCGCCGTCACGGCACCCGCGGCGACTCCACCGTCGGTACCGCCTCCAGCACCAGCACCGCGAGGTCGTCGTCGATCGGATCGGGGCTGAAGTCATACGTGGCGCGCCGCACCCGCTCCGCGACCGCCTTGGCACCGAGCCCGACGCAGTCCCGCAGGATGTCCGAGAGGCCGTCGTCGTCATCGAGCTGACGGACGCCGTTGCGCCGCTCGGTGACCCCGTCGGTGACGCACAGCAGCGTCTCGCCGGGCGCCAGGTCCAGCGTGTCGGCGTGGAAGTCCGGGTTCTGGTCGATGCCGAGCAGCATCTGGGGGCTGGCGGCGGGCGTCACCGCACCGTCGGTGGTCAGCCGCAGCGGCAGCGGATGGCCGGCGCTCGCCAGGGTGCAGCGGGCGCTGCCGCCTTCCGGGTCGGGTTCCAGCTCCCCGTAGAGCAGGCTCAGGAAGCGCGGCCGGGACTGCTCGCCGTCGATCTCCGCTGCCTCCGTGTCCTCCTCCACCAGCGCCTGGTTCAGCCGGTTGAGCACCGACTCGACACCATGGCCCTCGCGGGCCAGCAGCCGGACCAGATGGCGGGCCAGCCCCGTGACCGACATCGCCTCCGGATCGCTGCCCTGGACGTCGCCCAGCAGGAAGCACCAGCGGCGGTCGCCCATGGGGAACAGGTCGTAGAAGTCGCCGCCGACGGTCTGTCCCTCGCCGTGCGGCTCGTAGACGATCGCCGAATCCACCCCCGGGATGTGGGCGAGCGACATGGGCAGCTGCCGACGCTGCAGCGCCCGGCTGATCGTCGCCTGCCGGGTGTACTGCCGGGCCGTGGCCACCGCCTGGGCCACCCGCCGCGCCATGTCCTCCGAGAGCCGCACCACGCCCTGTGCCATCCGCGGCACGCCCGCCCGGCCGATGAGCAGCGCGCCGTGGCTGCGGCCGTGTGCGATCAGCGGGAAGCACACCGCCGATCCGCCCTGGCTGTCCGCGATCCCGGGCCAGGGCCAGGAGGTGCCCGCCGAGCCGAGCCCGGTGGGCGGCGGATGCCGCTCCAGCGACAGGCGGAGCGCGCCGATACGGTGCTCATCGCTGTGCCAGACGCGGGCGAGCTGCAGCCCGCCGCTCGGAGTGGTCAGCCAGACCGCGCACCAGTCGGCCAGCCGGGGCACCAGAAGCTGTCCGGCGAGGGCGGCGACCATGTTCTCGTCGAGCTGGCCGGTGAGCAGTTCGCTGGCCTCGGCGAGGAAGGACGGCCCGCCGCGGTCGACCCAATCGGCGGTCGGATCGCGCTGCTCGCGCGGCGTCACGGGGGCGAGGGTCTCGGCGAACCGCAGCTCACGCCCGAGCGCGCTGGTGGGGATGGCGTCGGACTCGGGCACCGCCCGCTCGGCGTCCAGCCGGAACCAGACCTCCTTACGGGTGCGGTGATAGGTCACGCCCCAGGATTCGGCGAGCGCCCCGATCAGCTGGAGCCCGCGGCCTCGGCCCCGGCGCTGGGTCTCGGGCCCTCCGTACACGGTGCTGGCGGGGTGGAGGTCCGCCACCTCCACGACGATCCCCGGCCGCCTGGGCGCATCGGCCGGGAGGGACGGCTCGTCGGGCTGGCCCATGGTGTCGCCCTCGTCGGCGCTGCCGTCACCGGACTGGAGCCGGCAGACCACCTCGACCCGGGTGCCCGCGTGCAGGACCGCATTGGTGACCAGCTCGCTCACCAGCAGCACCGCGTCGTCGATCGACCGCTCGTCGAGGGCGACCGGTGCGAACGCCTCCGCGGCGCTTTGTCCCGTCAGTGCCGTACGGACGAAGGTGCGCGCTGCGCCGGGTGCGCGCACGCTTCCGGGCAGCGTTGTCCGTGAGACGGACTCACGCGCGAGGGGAAACAAAGCTCCCACGTGCGACTCCAGGGCGATATGGGCGGTTTAGGCCATCTAGGTGCCATATTATGACAGACAGGGGGAATTGAATGATCTTTAAGGGACGACGCCATGGCACTCGACCCGATCACGACCGACACTTCCCCGGCGCGGCCCGCGGAACGTGCGGATCCTGCTGGGTCGCCCGGCCCGGCGGGCGGTGCGGAGGCCGCGTCCGGGCTGCGCTGTCTGCTCGCGGCGATGAACGCGCTGTGCGACGGTGACTTCACCGTCCGTGCCGACCCATCGGCCGAGGGTGTGGTCGGCGAGATGGCCGGGGTCTTCAACCAGCTCGTGCTGCGCAATGCGCATCTGGCCGGGGAACTGCAGCGGGTGCGCCGAGAGGTGGTGCGCCAGGGCAGGCTGGACGAGCGGATCAGCGCGAGCCCCGGTCCGGGGGCCTGGACGACCAGCGTGGACGCGGCCAATCACCTGTTGGACGCCCTGGTCGGCCCGGTGTCCAATGCCACGCGGGTGCTCGACGCGATCGCGTCGGGCGACCTGACCCAGCGGGTGGATCTGCACGACGGCAACCGCCAGCTCCGCGGCGATCTGCGGCGGCTGGGGCGCGGGGTGAACCGCACGGTGGACCAGCTGTCGCTGTTCACCGGCGAGCTGACCCGGATCGCCCGCGAGGTAGGCACCGAGGGCCGGCTGGGTGGCCGCGCCAAGGTGCAGGGACTCTCCGGCGACTGGCGCATGGTGACGGAGGCCGTCAACACCATGGCCTCCCGGCTGACCGCGCAGGTCCGCGACATCGCCGAGGTGACCACCGCGGTCGCCCGCGGTGACCTCACCCGCCAGGTCACCGTCGAGGCCACCGGTGAGCTGCTGGAACTCAAGCTCACCGTGAACACCATGGTCGACCAGCTCGGGGCGTTCGCCGACGAGGTGACGCGGGTGGCGCGCGAGGTGGGCACCGAGGGTGAGCTGGGTGGCCGGGCCCAGGTCAGGGGCGTGTCCGGGGTCTGGAAGGACCTGACGGACAGCGTCAACTTCATGGCCTCCAACCTGACCTCGCAGGTCCGCAATATCGCCCAGGTCACCACCGCCGTCGCCAACGGCGATCTCTCGCAGAAGATCACCGTGGATGCCAGGGGCGAGATCCTGCAGCTCAAGTCGACGATCAACACCATGGTCGACCAGCTCTCCGCCTTCGCCGACGAGGTGACGCGGGTGGCGCGCGAGGTGGGCACCGAGGGTGAGCTGGGTGGCCGGGCCCAGGTCAGGGGCGTGTCCGGGGTCTGGAAGGACCTGACGGAGAACGTCAATTTCATGGCCGACAACCTGACCTCGCAGGTCCGCAATATCGCCCAGGTCGCCACCGCCGTGGCGGAGGGCGATCTGAGCAAGACGATCACGGTGGAGGCGAAGGGCGAGATCCTGGAGCTGAAGTCGACGATCAACACCATGGTGGACCGGCTGTCGTCCTTCGCCGACGAGGTGACGCGGGTGGCGCGCGAGGTGGGCACCGAGGGCAACCTCGGCGGCCAGGCCCAGGTCCGCGACGTGTCCGGGGTCTGGAAGGACCTGACGGAGAACGTCAACTCCATGGCCCTGAACCTGACCTCCCAGGTCCGCAACATCGCCCAGGTCACCACGGCGGTCGCCAACGGCGATCTGTCGAAGCAGATCACGGTCGATGCCCGGGGCGAGATCCTGGAGCTCAAGGAGACCGTGAACACCATGGTCCAGCAGCTGCGCTCGTTCGCCAACGAGGTCACCCGGGTGGCCCGCGACGTCGGCACCGAGGGCCAGCTGGGCGGCCGGGCCGGAGTGCCGGGCGTCTCCGGGGTCTGGAAGGACCTTACGGACAACGTCAATTTCATGGCGTCCAACCTGACCTCGCAGGTCCGCAACATCGCCCAGGTCGCCACCGCCGTGGCCGAGGGCGATCTGAGCAAGAAGATCGACGTGGACGCGCGCGGCGAGATCCTCGAGCTGAAGACCACCATCAACACCATGGTCGACACGCTCTCCTCGTTCTCCGACGAGGTGACCCGGGTGGCCCGCGAGGTCGGCAGCGAGGGCCGGCTGGGCGGCCAGGCCCGGGTCGAGGGCGTCTACGGCACCTGGAAGCGGCTGACCACCGGCGTCAATGAACTCGCTCTCAACCTGACCACCCAGGTGCGCGCGATCGCCGAGGTCGCCTCCGCCGTCGCCCAGGGCGATATGTCCGGGTCCATCTCGGTCGAGGCACAGGGCGAGGTCGCCGAGCTGAAGAACAACGTCAACCTGATGGTCGCCAACCTCCGCGAGACCACTCGCGCCAAGGATTGGCTGGAGTCCAACCTGGCCCGTATCGCCTCCCTGATGCAGGGCCACCGCGATCTGGTCGAGGTCGCCGATCTGATCCTGAGCGAGCTGACCCCGCTGGTCAACGCGCAGTTCGGGGCGTTCTTCCTCAGCGCGGCCGGTGCCAAGCCCGGTGAGGGGCTCGAGTTCATCGCCGGATACGGCACCGATCAGGACGCGATCGGGGGCGACGGCCAGACCCCGCGGACCGGCCCCCCGGGCCGCGGGCTGGTCGCCCAGGCGGCGGTCGGGAAGAAGCGGATCCTCATCAACGACGTCCCGCCCGACTACCTCGCCATCAACTCCGGGCTGGGCTCCGCGCTCCCGGCCAGCGTGGTCATCCTGCCGATCCTCTACGAGGACCAGGTGCTCGGAGTGATCGAACTGGCCTCGTTCAGCCGGTTCAGCGAGGTCCACCTGGCCTTCGTCGACCAGTTCGTGAACACCATCGGCGTCTCGATCAACACCATCATCGCCAACGCCCGCACCGAGTCGCTGCTCTCCGAGTCCCAGCGGCTCACCACCGAGCTGCGCCAGCGCTCGAACGAGCTGCAGCGCTCCAACGCGGAGATGGAGGAGAAGGCCGCGCTGCTGGCGACCGCCTCCCAGTACAAGTCCGAGTTCCTCGCCAATATGTCGCATGAGCTGCGCACCCCGCTGAACTCGCTGCTCATCCTGGCCCGGCTGCTCGCCGACAACCCCGAAGGGCGGCTGTCCCCCCAGGAGGTGCAGTTCGCCGCCACCATCCACCGCTCCGGCTCCGATCTGCTCCAACTGATCAACGATGTCCTGGATCTGTCGAAGATCGAGGCGGGCCGGATGGACGTCCGTCCGAAGAAGCTGCCGCTGGTCAAGATCCTGGACTATGTGAACGCCACGTTCCGGCCGCTGGCCGTCGACCGCGGGCTGTCGTTCGAGATCACGGTGGGCGAGGACGTACCGCGCGAGATGTTCTCCGATGAGCAGCGGCTCCAGCAGATTCTGCGCAATCTGCTCTCCAACGCCCTGAAGTTCACCTCCTCGGGCGGGGTGACGCTGCGCGTCGAGCGCACCCCGGGAGCGGAGTTCGAGCAGGAGGCGCTGCGGTCCGCGGACGCCGTGATCGCCTTCGCTGTCACCGACACCGGTATCGGCATCCCGCCGGAGAAGCTGCCGGTGATCTTCGAGGCGTTCCAGCAGTCCGACGGCACGACCAGCCGCAAGTACGGCGGCACCGGCCTCGGCCTGTCCATCAGCCGGGAGATCGCCGGAATGCTCGGCGGCCGGATCGTGGCCAAGAGCGAACTGGGTGTCGGCTCCCGCTTCACCCTCTACGTCCCCGTGCACTACAGCGGCGTCGCCCCGGTGCCCGACCCCTCGGACCCCAGGGCCACCGGCTCGACCGTCCCGGCGGCGGCCCCCGCCCCGGACGAGACGCTGCCGGACACCACCGACCACGCCCCCAGCGGGGTCTTCGGCGAGGCGGACAGCCTGTTCGCCGCCCGGGCCCCGAGCGGCGGGGCCGAGACCGGGGGCGGCGACGAGGCCGGGGACCACGACGACGGCTGGCCGGGGGCCACCCAGCTCAAGGAGTGGCAGCGCGGACGCCCCGGCCGGGTGCTGGACGGCCGCCGCATCCTGATCGTCGACGACGACATACGGAACGTCTTCGCGCTCACCCATGTGCTGGGCCGGGTCGGCATGACGGTGAAGTACGCGGAGAACGGCCGCGAGGGGCTGGAGGTCCTCCATCGCAACCCCGATGTCTCGCTGGTCCTGATGGACGTGATGATGCCCGAGATGGACGGGTACGAGACGATTCGGGCCATCCGGAGCACACCCCGCCTCGCCGATATGCCGATCCTCGCCCTGACCGCCAAGGTCATGCCCGGCGACCGGGAGAAGGCCATCGACAGCGGCGCGAACGGCTATGTCCCCAAACCCGTGGACGTCGACCGGCTGATGTCGGCGATCATCGAGCTGCTCAGTCCGGTGGGGGAGGCGGGGAGCGAGGGCGGCGACGCTGCCGCTTCCGGTGGTGACGCTGCCGAGTCCGGTGGTGAGGCTGCCGAGTCCGGTGGTGACCCTCCCGTGGGTGGGGATGACGCCGTCACGTCTGGTCGTGACGCCTTTGACGATGCGTCGCTCGGAGTGCCGGGCGGTGTCGACAACGGCCCTGGGGAGGACGGTGAGGGCGCCGGCCGGGACGGGAGCACGCCCGACGAGATCGGTCCGCCGAGGCCGAGGCAGGGGGAGTGATGACGAGCGCATGCGAGAAGGCCGGAATCCTCATCGTCGACGACATGGAAGAGAACCTGATCGCGCTGGAGGCCGTCCTCGGCCCGCTCGATCAGGACCTCGTTCGCGCTCGCTCCGGCGAGGAGGCCCTGAAGGCGATGCTGCGGCAGGACTTCGCCGTCGTTCTGCTCGATGTGCTGATGCCGGGCATGGACGGCTTCGAGACCGCCGCCAACATCAAACGGCTCGACCAGACCAAGGACGTCCCGATCATCCTGCTGACCGGGACCGACGCCGACTCCGACTACGCCTACCGGGGCTATGCGATCGGCGCCGCCGACTTCCTCACCAAACCCTTCGATCCCTGGCTGCTGCGGACGAAGGTCAATGTGTTCCTGGAGGTGCACCGCAAGAACTGTCAGCTCGAGGCGCGGGCCGAGCGGCTGGCCGACCGGGTCGCGGAGCTGGAGCGCACGGTTGAGGCGCTGCGGAAGTACGGCGCCGAGGGCTGATCCGCCCCGGCCGGCCGGTGGTGGCGGTTGCCGGCCCGGGCCGACCAGGGCTGTGGTCAGGGGTCCACGGCGGTGACCAGGACGGCCACGGTAGGCGGCTGGTCTCCGGGAGCCGGGAACGAGACGGCGTGTGCCACCGCCGTTCGCACCGCCCGCGCCACATCTATGGCGCGGTGATCCGCCGCCACGGCCAGTTCGATCCGGATGTGCGCACCCTCGATCCGCACGGGCCGGGGCGATCCCAGCACCGGTGCGAGCCGGGCGACGCCGGGGACGGAGGCGGCGGTGCGGGCGGCAGTCGCGGCGGGGTCCGAGTCGGGGCGTTCCACCGACGTCGGCCGTGGTGGTGGTTGGGGTCGGTGGGGACGTGGGGCCGCTGGGGGCGGTGGCGGGATTTCGTCCAGCACGTCCGTCACCCGTACGTCCACCGCCTCCACCAAGAGGCCCAGCCGGTCCGTCGCCGCGTCGAGGAGTACGCCGCGCAGCCGGTCCGCCGTCACCGGAAGCGGTTCCTCCAGCGTCGCCCCGCACTCCGCCGCGATGCGCAGCGTTCCCGGCGGCAGCGCGCTCGGCGGGGGCGGTACCGCGGGCGTCGCGGCGGTGTCGGGGTCGGCGGGCGCGATCCGAAGCGCTCCCAGGTGCGCGTCGGGGATCTCGTCGGCGGCCCGCCGGAGCACCTCGCCCGCCGCGCGTTCGGTGATCCAGGAGCCGTCCTCCCGCCCGCCCAGGGGCAGCAGCCGTCCGAGCAGAAGCTGCTCCCTTACGGTCTGCGCGAGCCGGTCTGTGACCACCGTGTCACTCCTTGGCGCCGGACGGGACCGAGCCCTCCTGGTCTCGGCCTGCCGTGTGCTCACAGCCTGCCGTATAGGTCGCGCGAGTGCCGCATCTCCGAGGCGGTTCGGGGAAGGCCCCATTAAGGTTGGCAGTAGAGCGAGCGGAAACCTCTTCGACCGCTCTTCGCCTCGGAAGGGACGATCGGTGATGTCCGAGACCGCACCACGGAACCGACCCGAGAACCCCGCCACAGAGCCCGCCGCGGGCACCCCCAGGACGCTGGGCGCCCCGGCCGCCACCGACCGGCCCCGGCGCGGCGGAGGCGACCCCGGCGCACGGGGGCGCACCACCATCGCCGATGGGGTCGTCGAGAAGATCGCGGGTATGGCGGCCCGCGATGTGGTCGGCGTCCATGCGATGGGCGGCGGCCTCGCGCGCACCTTCGGAGTCGTACGCGACCGGGTGCCCGGCAGCCGGTCGGTGGCCCGTGGGGTGAAGGCGGAGGTGGGAGAGGTACAGACGGCCCTCGACCTGGAGATCGTGGTGGACTACGGCGTCTCCATCGCCGATGTCGCACGGGCCGTGCGAGAGAACGTGATCGCGGCGGTCGAGCGGATGACCGGCCTCGAAGTGGTCGAGGTCAATATCGCGGTCAGCGATGTGAAGTTGCCGGACGAGGAAGAGGAATCGCCGGAGCCGCGGCTCCAGTAGGCCGGCAGTGGTTCCGGTTGGCTCCAGTAGGGGAGCACACGATGAGCATGGCCGTGGTCGGGATGATCGCGGGGATGGCGCTGGCGTTCGCCGGTTACTTCGGTGGTTTCGGGGCCTTTCTGCTGGTGGCGGCGTTGGGCGCCGTCGGGTTTATCGTCGGCCGGTTCCTGGACGGGGATCTGGAACCGGGCGACTTCTTCCGTTCCCGTGGCCGTGGTGACGGACGGCCACGGTGAACACTGTGACGACGACACGAGTGATGGCGACGGCAGGGGCCATGGCGACGGCAGGGGCCATGGCGGCAGTAAAGGCCATGACGACAGTAAGGACGCGCCGTGGTCGAGCCGGGTGAGCGGGGTGCGACGCGGATCGCGGACCGGGTCGTCGCGAAGATCGCCTCACAGGCGGCGCGGGAGGCACTGCGGGTGGACGCGGGTGCCGCCGCGGCGGATGCAGCGGCCGGGGCGGGCGCGGCGGACGTGGCGGGCGTCGTGGATACCGCGGACGCGGATGTCACGGATGCCGCGGATGTCGGCCTTACCGGTCTCGCCGCCGCGCGGCCGCACGCGGTCGCCGTGGTGCGCGGGGACGTCGCGCGCGTCCGGGTCGCCGTCGAGCTGGGCTATCCCTCGGACATCGGCGCGCACTGCGGTGCGGTGCGTCGTCATGTGATCGAACGGGTAGGCGAGTTGACGGGCATGGAGGTGCCCGAGGTCGTGGTGACCGTCGAACGGCTGCATGTGCCGCAGTGGGAGCACCCGGAGCGGAGGGTGCGTCGGGGGAGGGACAGGGTGCGATGAACGCGGACCAGAAGATGCGTCAGTCCACCTCGGCGTCGGCGTACGGCGGGAGGGCTCGGACGGGTGCCGGGGACGGCGATCCGCCGCCCGGGCGCATCAGGAGATTCTGGTCCGTGCGGCGGGTACCGGCC
Source organism: Streptomyces sp. AgN23 (assembly GCF_001598115.1). Taxonomy (NCBI): domain Bacteria; kingdom Bacillati; phylum Actinomycetota; class Actinomycetes; order Kitasatosporales; family Streptomycetaceae; genus Streptomyces; species Streptomyces sp. AgN23. The sequence goes on along the minus strand of NZ_CP007153.1, from coordinate 3,016,773 downwards.
GGGATCGTCGCCCTGGTCATCGCCGCCATCGGCGGGCTGCTGCTGTACGACGTGGCGGCCGTGCGCTCGGGTCGGCCCGCCATGCGATGGCGGGAATGGCTCGCCGACGAACTCGCCTCGCGGCCGCTGGACGACGCGTGGGTCATGGGCGGGGCGGCGCTGTTGGCCGCGCTGGGGGTGTGGATGGTGGTCCTCGCGTTGGCGCCGGGGCTTCGTGGGCTGCTCCCGATGCGTCCGCCGGAGGCTGGGCCGGGCGCTGAGCCGGGGCCGGGGAAGGGCGTGGAGGCGGGCGCCGGGGCCGGAGCGGGAGCCGGGGTCGCCGTACGGGCGGGGATCGACCGGACCTCGGCGGGTCTGGTGCTGCGGGACCGGGCGATGGAGGTGCCCGGTGTGCGGTCCGCCCGCGTGAATGTCGGCCGTCGGCGGGTCAGGGCCCGTGCGCTGGCCCACTTCCGTGATCTCGACGAGGTACGGGCGGATCTGGACGCCGCCCTCCACGAGGGCATCCGGCAACTGGGCCTGGCCCGGCGGCCCGCCCTGTCCGTCCGTGTCCGGCGGTCGGCGAAGCCGAAGGGGTGAGCGCGCCATGCTGAGTGTCGTCAACCGGGTGCTGCTGGGGGTCGTCGGTCTGGTGCTGGCCGGGGTGGGCGCGGTGGTCCTGGCCGGGTGGCCGCCGTTCGGCGGGCGGGGTGATGTGCTGCTGAGCCGGGCGGATCGGACGCGGTGGCGGGATGCCGGGTGGTGGTGGCCGGCCGTCATCGCGGCGCTGGCGGTGCTGTTCGTGCTCGCGCTGTGCTGGTTCCTGGCCCAGCTGCGGCGGCGCCGGCTGCAGGAGGTGCTGGTGGAGACGGGCGACGGCGAGGGCGCCCTGCTGCGGGGACGGGCCCTGGAGGCGGTGCTCCTGGCGGACGCGGAGTCCCTGGACGGCGTGGAGCGGGCCCACGTCCTGCTACGAGGCCGACGGACCACGCCGGAGGCGCGGATGGGTCTGGTACTGGAGCCGCGCGCGGAACCGACGCTGACACTGGACGCGCTGCGGGCGGAGGCTCTGGAGCGTGCACGGAGCTCGGCGGGCCTGGAACAACTCCCGGCGGAGGTGCGCCTGCGGGTGGCCCGGCACGGGGCGGAGCGGGCGCGGTAGGTCTGCGGGGGGTGCGGAGGCGCCCCTGGGGCGCGGTGGGGTTGTGTGGTGGGTGCCGGGTGCGGGGCCTCCGGGGCGGGGCCCTGGACCGTATGTTCACGGCGCCCTTGACCGGGAACGTGGGTGAGCCGGAGATCGGCGCCACACCTACACGTAAGCGTCCAGAACCCCTCCGGCCCCGCCCCCTCCCGTCTCGCCGGCGTCCGCGCCCCGGTGGCGCGGGGCGCCTGCCCGTCTGGCGTTCGGCCCGGGGGGCGTGATTTCAGCCCCTCCGGCGTTTCTCCGGCGTTTGAGGAGCGGGGTCCGGGGGCGGAGCCCCGGTGGGGGTCCAGGGGTGGGGCCCCATTGTTTCGGGAAGGGGCGGGGGGAGCTGTCCGCCGGAGGCGTCCACGGTCCGCACTCGGTGTGCGGCCGGGCCCAGGTCCGGGCGGAGCCCGGCGGGGTCGAGGGGCCGGAGCCCCACCCCGCGCGGGGGAGCCGCACATCGGTGTGGCGCGGGCTGCCGCCGGACGCCCCGCCCAAACCCCCTCAGAAGTTGTGCAGAGCCCCGCCATCCACCGGCAGCATCAGCCCCGTGAGGTACGACGCCGCCGGCGACAGCAGAAACGCGGCGGCCTTGCCGAATTCCTCGGGCGTCCCGTACCGCCGCAGCGGAATCGCGGCCGCGTTCCGCTCCCGCGAGGCCTCCGCGTCGCCGGAGAGGGCGTCGAGTTCGCGGACGCGGTCGGTGTCGATGCGGGCCGGGAGGAGGCCCACGACGCGGATGCCGCGGGGGCCGACCTCGAGGGAGAGGGACTTGGCGAAACCGGCGAGGCCGGGCCGCAGGCCGTTGGAGACGGTGAGGCCGGGGATCGGCTCGCGGACGGAGCCGGAGAGGACGAAGCCGATCACGCCGCCGGAGGGGAGCTGCTCGGCGGCCGTACGGGCGAAGCGGACGGCGCCGAGGAAGACGGAGTCGAAGGCGGCCTGCCACTGGGCGTCGGTGATGTCGGCCGTCAGCCCGGCCGGCGGGCCGCCGACGCTGATGAGGACGCCGTCGAAGCCGCCGAAGCGCTCGCGGGCGGCGGCGACGAGCCGGGCCGCGGTCTCGGGGTCGGCGTTGTCGGCGGCGACGCCTATGGCGTTCGGGCCGAGGTCGGCGGCGACGGCGGCCGCCGTATCGGCGTCGCGGCCGGTGATGACGGCCTTCGCACCGTCGCTGATCAGCTCACGGGCGGCGGCGAGGCCCAGCCCGCGGGTGGCTCCGGTGACGATGTACACCCGGTCTTTGAGTCCAAGATCCATGGAGTCAGTCTGCCCTGGGCCGCTCCGCGAGGGTGAGGGCGGTCCCCACGAGGCCGATATGGCTGAACGCCTGGGGGAAGTTGCCGAGCTGCCGGCCGGTCGCCGGATCGTACTCCTCGGCGAGCAGCCCGACGTCGTTGCGGAGCGCGAGGAGGCGTTCGAAGAGCGCGCGGGCGTCCTTGTGGCGGCCGGCCAGGTGGAGGGCGTCGGCGAGCCAGAAGGAGCAGGCGAGGAAGGCGCCCTCGGAGCCGGGGAGGCCGTCCACGCGGTCGACGGCGGTGTAGCGGCGGATCAGGCCGTCCTCGCAGAGTTCGCGGCGCACGGCGTCGATGGTGCCGATGACGCGGGGGTCGGTGGCGGGGAGGAAGCCGACGCGGGGGATGAGCAGGGTCGCGGCGTCCAGCTCGGAGGAGCCGTAGGACTGGGTGAAGGTGGACCGCTCGGGGTCGTAGCCCTTTTCGCAGACCTCGCGGTGGACGGCGTCGCGCATGGTCCGCCAGCGGTTCACGTCGCCGCTCAGCTCGGGGGCGGCCTCCATGGCGCGGACGGCGCGGTCGGCGGCCACCCAGGCCATGACCTTGGAGTGGACGAAGTGGCGGCGGGGTCCGCGGACCTCCCACAGCCCCTCGTCGGGGTCGCGCCAGGCGGACTCCAGGAAGTCCATGAGCGAGGTCTGGATCTTCCAGGTGTGCGGTTCGGCGGGCAGCCCCGCGGAGCGGGCGAGGTGGAGGGTGTCGAGCACCTCGCCGTAGACGTCGAGCTGGCGCTGGTCGACCGCGCCGTTGCCGACCCGGACGGGGGCGGAGTGCTCGTACCCCTCCAGCCAGGGCAGCTCGTGCTCAGGGAGCCGGCGCTCGCCCCTGAGGCCGTACATGATCTGCAGCTCGGCCGGGTCGCCGGCGATCGCGCGCAGCAGCCAGTCGCGCCAGGCGGCGGCCTCCTCGTGGTAGCCGGCGCGGAGCAGGGAGTTCAGGGTGAGGGTGGAGTCGCGGAGCCAGCAGTAGCGGTAGTCCCAGTTGCGGACCCCGCCGAGCTGTTCGGGCAATGAGGCGGTGGGGGCCGCGACGATGCCGCCGCTCGGGGCGTAGGTGAGCGCCTTGAGGGTGATCAGGGAGCGGATGACGGCGTCCCGGTGGGGGCCCTCGTAGCGGCAGCGGGCGGCCCAGTCGCGCCAGTCCGCGAGGCTGGAGCGGAGGGAGTCGTACGGGTCGACGAGCCGGGGGCGGGGCTCGTGGGAGGGGTGCCAGGTGAGCACGAAGGCCACCCGGTCCCCGGCCGAGACGGTGAACTCGGAGCGGGTGCTGAAGTCCTTGCCGTAGGTGCGGACCTCGGGTTCCGAGCGCAGCCATACGGAGTCCGGCCCGGCGACCGCGATCCGGTGGCCGTCGGTGCGGCGCATCCAGGGGACGATCCGGCCGTAGTCGAAGCGCAGCCGGAGGACGCCGAGCATCTCGACGCTGCCGGAGACGCCCTCGACGATGCGGACGACGTCGGGAGCGCGATCACGCTGCGGCATGAAGTCGATGACCTTGACGGTGCCGGTCTCCGTCTCCCAGACCGACTCCAGGACGAGGGAGTCGTCGAGGTAGCCGCGGCGGGTGCAGGCGCCCGCGCCCTTGGGGGCGAGCCGCCAGTGGCCGTTGTCAGGGCCGCCGAGGAGCGCGGCGAAACAGGCCGGTGAGTCGAAGCGGGGCAGGCACAGCCAGTCGATCGAGCCATGGCGGCTGATCAGGGCCGCCGTCTGGTGGTCACCGATGAGGGCGTAGTCGTCGATGTGCTGGGCCATGTCCGGGCGCCTTCCCCCGGAAGCCGGATCCTAGGCCCGGACGGCGCTCAGTCCGCCGTGGCCGCGGCGGGGACCTTCTCCGGGGTGGCCGCCGCCTTCGCCGCCTCGGCGGCGCGGTCCCGGCGCTCGCGGCGGGCCAGGACCACCCAGCCGATGGGCACACCGGCGGAGAACAGCCACCACTGGACGGCGTATGCCATATGCGGGCCGATGTCGCTGTGGTTGGGCTCGGGGACCGGCTGGGGCTGCTTGTCGCCCTTGGGGGAGGAGGAGGTGAGCTCGATGTAGCCGCCGAGGACGGGCCGGGACAGCGCCTTCGCCTGCTGCTCGCTGTTGATCAGCGAGACCTGGCGGGGCGGCAGCCCCTGTTTGTCCTTGATGCCGCTGTTGCCGGTGGTCTCGTCGGCCTTGAGCCGGCCGGTGACGGTGACCTTGCCGGAGGGGGCGGCGGGAACCTTGGGGAACGCGGTGAGGTCGGCACCGGCCGGGATCCAGCCCCGGTTGACCAGGACCGCACGGTCGTCCGGGAGCAGCAGCGGGGTGAGCACGAAGTAGCCGATGGACTGCTCGTCGGAGCCGGTGCGCTGGCGGACGACGACCTCATGGGCGGTGTCATAGGTGCCGGTGGCGGTCACCGTGCGCCAGGTGTCGTCGCGGGCCACCGTACGGCCGGGGGAGGTGAGCTTGTCGACGGCCACGGCCGGGGCGTCGAGGCTGTCCCCGATCAGCTGGTTCTGCGCGACCCGGTGCTCATGGCGGTGCAGCTGCCAGAAGCCCAGCCTGATCATCGTCGGGATCAGCGCCAGGGCGACAAGTGTGAGGATCACCCACTGCCGGGTCAACAGGAAGCGGTACACGTCCTTGACCCTACTCGGCGTGGATTGTCCCTCGGCCGCTGGGGGCGGCCCAGGCACAATCCACGCAGGTGGCCGGGTTCACACACGGTCGACGATGCCCACCTTCCCTTCCGCCCGCGCGCAGTGCGCACAGCAGTAGAACTGGCCGTCCGCCTCCACGCCCTGCCCGATGATCTGGGCGCGGCAGTGTTCGCAGATGGGCGCCATGCGGTGGATGGCGCACTGGAAACAGTCGAAGACGTGCACATTGCCCTGTGCGTGCACTTCGAATGTCATCCGGTAATCGTTTCCGCATACCTCGCAACGTGCCATGCGCCTCAGATTGCGGGCCCGCGCGGTGGCGGGCGAGCGGCGGGCGGGCGCGTCGCGCCGACTTCACCTGTTTGTCGGCGGCGCGGGGGTGACGTCCTGGAGGAGCTGCATGAAGGCCGCCTCGTCGATGACGGGCGTGCCGAAGGAGCGGGCCTTGGCGGTCTTGGACGTGGGCGAGTCGGGGTCATTGGTGACCAGCACGCTGGTGAGCCGGGAGACGCTGGTGGCCACGTGCAGCCCGGCCTCGATCGCCCGGTCCTCCAGCAGCTCGCGGTCGACGGAGGTGTCCCCGGAGAACGCCACCCGCATGCCCTGGACGAGCTGCCCGCCCGGCTCGTACCGCCCGGGGTTGGGGTAGGGGCAGGCGGGGCGCTTGCGGCTGGGGCGCCAGGTCTGCCGGTACGACCGCTGGCGGCCGATCGACGGGCCGTCGGACCACTCGGTGAGCGGCTGGCAGGCCAGCAGCGGCAGGCGCAGCCCGGTCTCGGCGGCCCGGTGGAGGCTGGGCCGGAAGGTCTCGGCGAGCACCCGCGCGTCGTCCAGGGCGTGGTGGGCGCGCCGCTGGACCACTCCGTAGTGCGCGGCGAGGGTCTCCAGCTTGTGGTTGGGCAGCGGCAGGCCCAGCTCCTTGGAGAGGGCGATGGTGCACAGCCGCTGCCGCACCGGCGCGGCGCTCTTGGAGCGGGCGTACTCCCGGGCGAGCATCGACCAGTCGAAGGCGGCGTTGTGCGCGACCAGGACGCGGTCGGCCAGGCGCTCGGCGAGCTCCCCGGCGATCTCGGGGAAGCGCGGGGCGCCCTCGAGCACCTCCTCGGTGAGGCCGTGGATCCACACCGGGCCCGGGTCGCGCTGCGGATTGACCAGCGTGTACCAGTGGTCCTGCACCGCGCCTTGGGCGTCGAGCTGATAGACCGCCGCGGAGACGATCCGGTCGTCGCGGGCGAGGCCGGTGGTCTCCACGTCGACGACCGCGTAACCCTGCGGATAGGTGGCCGGCCAGGAGGACGGCGGTGCGGGGTGCGGTGCGGCTGTCGTCGGGTCTTCGAGCATGGTCAATGAGGATACGGGCCGCCGCCGACAACCCTGACCGGTGGGCCGGTCGGGACAGGCGGAGCCCCGGGGTTGACGGGGCGTCGGGGCCGGGCGGCGGGTCAGAGGTCGGAGAGGGCCAGCTGCAGGTCGATGTTGCTGGTGAGGAGGCGGCCGGCGCGCTTGTCCTCCGGGCGGTCGGGCACCGTCACCTTCACCCCGGGCGAATTTCCGGTGAGAACGGTCACCTTGGCGCCGTCGAAGCGCGGGGCCCGCTGCTTGATGACGGACTTCAGCCGGTCGGCGGCGCGCTCGGCCGTCCGCTTGCCGTCGGTGAGGGCGCAGATGACCCCGGATGTCTCCTTCGCGGACTTCGCGAGCTGTCCGGTGGCCGACAGGCGCACCGCGCTCTTGGCGTTCTTCCCGCCGAAATCGACGCGGTAGACATCGCCCAGGCAGCGGTCCAGGGCCTGGTAATCCGGGTCGTCCGCCAGGGACTTGCCCTTGGCCGGGCGCACCGAGGACAGGTCCTTGCCGGCGAAGCCGAAGGAGAGTTCGTCCTGGCTGACCCGGAGGGTTATGCCCTCCTTCTTCCAGATGGTCTCGCCGTGCCAGGTGCTCCGGGCGAATCCGCCCGCCTTGAGCTTGGCGACGATGCGGTCCGCGTCGAAGGAGCCGTCCCAGTGCCCGGCGTAGCCATTGGTCACATCGGTGTCGATCATGGCCGGATCGAGTCCGTAGGCATGGGCGTTGAAGCGGTAGCCGCTCAACAGCGGGTTGCCCGGCCGGCCGATGGTACGGAACCGCTGGGAGCCGCCCTTCTCCAGCGAGCGCACCCGATCGGCGTCGAGATAGGAGACCTGGGCCCCCGTCGCGCCCGCGACCGATACCTGCCCGACCGCGGCCATCAGGGGTGAGGGGGAGTCATCGCCGCTCGACCCGGAGGAACACCCCGTGGTCAGCGCCGACAGCAAGCAGGCGAGGGCTATGCCGCCGGTCCGGAACCGTTCCTTGGCTCTGCGCACAGGCGGGGAGCTTAATCGGCCATGCGCTCCTGGGCGACCCCTGTTGTTGACATCTTCTCTACCATACTTGTTGGTAACTACCCCTAGCGACGGCCTTACGGGCGGTTCTATGTTGCGGACATGCCGCACCTGCCCAACGCCGTGCTGTGGTCGATACCGGCCTTTGTCCTGCTCACCGTCGTGGAGATGGTGAGCTACCGCTTCCATCCCGACGACGGTGCCGAGGGCTACGCGGCGAAGGACGCCGCGACCAGCGTCACCATGGGACTCGGGAGCCTCGTCTTCGACCTGGTGTGGAAGATCCCGATTGTGGCGATCTACGCCGCCATCTACGAACTCACCCCGCTGCGCGTCCCGGTGCTGTGGTGGACACTGCCGCTGATGCTGCTCGCCCAGGACTTCTTCTACTACTGGTCGCACCGCGGGCACCATGTCATCCGCATCCTGTGGGCGTGCCATGTGGTGCACCACTCCAGCGAGAAGTTCAACCTCACCACCGCCCTGCGGCAACCCTGGACCACCTGGACCGTGTGGCCGTTCTATGTGCCGATGATCGCGCTCGGGGTGCACCCCGCGGCGGTGGCGTTCTGCTCGTCGGTGAACCTCGTCTACCAGTTCTGGATCCACACCGAGCGGATCGGCACCCTGCCGCGCCCCATCGAGTTCGTCTTCAACACTCCCTCGCACCACCGCGTCCACCACGCCTCCCAAGGCGGCTATCTGGACCGCAACTTCGGGGGGATCCTCATCGTCTGGGACCGGCTCTTCGGGTCCTTCGTCCCCGAGATCGAGCGGCCCGTCTACGGCCTGACGAAGAACATCGGCACCTACAACCCGCTGCGGGTGGCCACCCACGAGTACGCGGCCATCGCCCGCGACATCGCGGCGGCGCGGGGCTGGCGCGAGCGGGCCGGCCGGGTCTTCATGGGGCCGGGCTGGCAGCCCGGCCCGGCGCCGGAGGCGGGGCCGGGCCCGGAGCCCGGGTCGGCTGCGGAGCTCGGGTCGGCTACGGAGGCCGGGTCGGCGCCGGAGGCCGGGTCGGCTGCGGAGCCCGGGTCGGCTACGGAGGCCGGGCCGCGGGAGCCGGTCGGCGAGAGCGCGCGGTGACGGCCGCCGCCGGGCGCGCGACGAGGGCCTTGCCCGCCCTCTTCGCGCTGCTGACCGCCGTTCACCTGGGCGCGCTGCTCGCGGACGCCACCACCGTCGTCCACCTCACCAAGCCCGCCCTGATGCCCGCCCTCGCCGCCTGGGCCCTGGTGCGCGGCGGGCCGTGGCCGCTCCCCGCCGCGCTGGTGTGCGGCTGTGGCGGCGACGTGCTGCTGCAGATCGGCGGCGAGACCGCCTTCCTGGCCGGAATGGGGTGCTTCGCGGCCGGGCACCTCTGCTATCTGGCGCTGTTCACCCGCACCGGGCGGGGCGTCCTGCTCACCCGCGACGGGTGGCCTCGTACGGCGCCCTGGGTGGCCGCCGGGTACGGGGCCGCGTGGCTGGGCACGGTGGCGCTGCTGTGGCCCGGCCTCGAAACGGATCTGCGGCTTCCCGTCGCGGGCTACAGCCTGCTGCTGACGGTCATGGCGCTGGCCGCGCTCGGGGCGGGCCCGCGGACCGGGCTCGGCGGGGCGCTGTTCATGCTCTCCGACACCCTGATCGCCGCCGGGCTCGCCGACTGGCCACGGCCGCCGGTGCCCCAGTTCTGGATCATGGCCACCTATATCGCCGCCCAGTGGCTCCTGATGGCGGGAGCGACACGCGAGGCGGCCCCGCGCCCCGGGCCGGAACCGGCGCTCGTCAGAACGTGACGGGCAGCCGCCTCAGCCGGACCACCCGCAGCGGGTCCGAGGGGCGGTCATGGCTCAGCTCCCAGCCCCGGGCCCGCGCCGCCTCCAGGACATAGCCCGCGCCCACCCCGCGGTACACGCGCACGCAGACGTCGTACGGGCCCGGCGGCGGGGCCTTCTTCGCCTTCTGGGCCGCCAGTTCCTTGCTGGTCCAGGCGGCGATGCGGTTGTCGACCCGGGCCCGGTAGAAGGCCGCGTCGCCCTCGTGCCGCAGCTCCGGGAGCGTCACGCACCAGGCGGGCCACACCGCCACGCTGTCCCCGAACTTGTCGATCAGGCCGAGGAAGCCCTTCTCGAACCCGGGGATGACCGTAAGGATTTCGGCCACGATCCCGAAGGCGATGAAGCCGAGGAAGATCACCACGATCAGCGCCCACCACAGCGGCAGCAGCAGCACGGTCAGCACGAACCGGATCAGCAGCCAGAAGGCCGACCGCGGGGGCAGCGGTCCCCAGGAGGCGTCGTGGTGCACGGGAATGGGGTCCTCTCGCCGCTGCATGCGGGAACGCGTACGGGCCGCCGAGGGCTGTTCCGCCCCGGCGGCCCGTGCATTGTGTCAGCCGGTCACTTCTCGACGGCGTCCAGGGCGTCCGCGAGCCCGGCGCCGTAGAAGCCGTTGTAGCGCTTGCCGCCCTCGCACACCGCGTCGACCGTGCCGTCGCCGTCGATGTCATACGGCGTCGGGCAGGCGAGGTCATCGGCCTCGGCCTTGAGCAGCGCCTTCACCTGCCCGGCGGAGGCGTGCGGATGGGTGCTCTTGATGAGCGCCGCGACACCGGCGACATGCGGCGAGGCCATCGAGGTGCCCGCCATGTAGCCGTACTGCCCGCCCGGCAGCGTGTTGTAGATCAGGCCGCTGGTGGCCGGGGGCTCCGGCTTCTGGTAGGCGGTGCTGTCGCCGCCGGGGGCCGCGATGTCGATGACCCCCAGGCCGTAGTTGGAGAACGAGGACTTGAGGGTCTTGGCGCCGGTCGAGGCGACCGTGACGACGCCCGGCAGCTGGGTCGGGATGTCCAGGCAGACGCTCGGGTCCACCTCCCGCTCACCGGGGGTGGTGTCGTTGGGGCTGGAGGGGTCGGTGATGGTGTCCGAGGTCAGGTCGTAGTTCTCGTTGCCCGCCGCGGCCACATTGACCACGCCCTTGCGCTCCGCGTACGACGAGGCCCGGCGCACCGCCTCGACCAGGGCCTTCTGGTCCGGGTCGGTGGTGCAGTTGAAGTACCACGGGTCGGTGTAATAGCTGTTGTTGGTGACGTCCACGCCGTGCTCGGCGGCCCAGATGAAGCCGCAGACGACCGCCTCGGTGTAGAAGAACCCGGCCGTCGTGGACACCTTGATACCGGAGACCTTGACGCCCGGGGCCACGCCGGTGACGCCGATGCCGTTCTTCGCGGCGGCGATCTCCCCCGCGACATGGGTGCCGTGCGGGGACTCCTCCGCGGTCGGCCGCCAGGCGCCGTCGGCGGTGTCCGGCTTGCCCGTCACACAGTTGACGGACGCCTTACGGTCGAAGTTCGGCGCCAGGTCGGGGTGGGTGTCGTCGACACCGGTGTCGATGACCCCGACGGTGACATTCCGGCTGCCCAGGCTCTTCTCATGCGCCTTGTCCGCCTTGATCGCCGGCAGATCCCACTGCAGCGGCTCCAGCGGGTCCTGCCCGGCCTTGGCCTTCGCCGCCACCGCCTGCCGCTCCTTCTCGCTCAGCAGCTTCGGCGTGTCGATGTCGTCGGTGGACTGGGCGGGCAGCGGTGCGGTGCGGGTGTTGCCGGCGGAGGAGACGCCGCGGACCTTACGGATGCTCTCGGCGAAGTCCGCGTTGGCGGAGTGGACGACGATGACGCCGATCCGGTCGTACGACACGACGACCGTGCCGCCGGCCTGAGCGATGGCCTTGCGGATCCGGGACGGGTCCTGCCCCGGGCGGGTGTTGACGACATAGCTCAGGGACGGACCGTCGGCCGCGGTGGCCGCGGAGGCGTGGCCGTCCCGTCCGAGAGCGGTGGCGGTGGTGGGCAGGAAGGCCAGCGCGGTGGTGAGCGCCATGGCGGCGGGTATCGCGGCGGTGCGCAGCGGCAGGGAGGTGCGGCGCGGCGTCATGGGTACTCCGGTTCTCTCGAATGGGTGAGGAGGCTCTGTGCGGGCGGACCGGGCTGGATGGACAGCGTTCCGGACCGGGGGCGCGGACGCGCGCTCAGCGCGCCACTCGGGGGACGCGGAGCCCCCGGGCGAGGGCGGCGGCCCGGTGGGCCGCGTCAACGGCCGCGGTACGGCCGGAGTCATCCGCACCAGCGAATGTGCGCGCCCTCGGGGCGCGGATCCCGCACGCCGCCTCGATGCCCCGGGACGCCGCGGGACCGGGGCAGAGGCGGCGGGGAGTGGCGATGGGGTGCTGCGAAGCCGACGGACCGTCAACAGCCCGCCGTCCGGGTCTTGGAGCAGCCGATCTCAGATGAGCCATGGGGTCTCCACTTCATCCGTACGGGCCGCCCGAACGCCGTCAGCGTCTGGGCGGGTACATGACGAAGGAAGCTATCGCTGATCAAGGTCGGGCATCAATGCATTCCGGAAGAAAACCCGTCACAGTACCCGGAGTCGATCCTTCCTTCGAAGTCGTATCCGTCTCTCAACCAACCTGCCCCTGTCGTAGCGGGTCGGCGTCGCCCTACCATGCGTGATCTGGATCACCTCCGCCGCCGTGTTCATCCCCGTCGGACCCACTCACCAGGAGAGACCGTGGATACCGCACCGGCCAATGATCGCCCCGACGATCAGCGGCAACGAGACCGTTCTTCCTACGCCGAGGTGCAAGCGAGCGCGGAGTTCGGCGAACTGCGCGGTGCCCACCGCTCGTTCGCCTTCCCGCTCACCATCGCCTTCGTCAGCTGGTACCTGCTCTATGTGCTGCTGTCCAACTACGCGGGCGACTTCATGGGCACCAAGGTCGTCGGCCATGTCAACGTGGCCCTGGTGTTCGGGCTCGCCCAGTTCCTGACGACCTTCCTCATCGCCTGGTGGTACTCCCGGCACGCCGCCGCCAAGCTCGACCCCCGCGCCGAGGCGATCAAGTCCCGTATGGAGGAGCGTTCATGAGCCCCCATCTGCTCGCGGCCGAGAGCGCCTCGGACAACCGGCCGCTGATCATCACGCTCTTCGCGGTCTTCGTCCTGGCGACCCTCGGCATCACCATCTGGGCGGGCCGGCAGACCAAGGACGCCAACGACTTCTACGCCGGCGGCCGCCAGTTCTCCGGCTTCCAGAACGGCCTCGCCATCTCCGGCGACTACATGTCCGCCGCGTCCTTCCTCGGCATCGCCGGCGCCATCGCGCTCTCCGGCTACGACGGCTTCCTGTACTCGATCGGATTCCTCGTCGCCTGGCTGGTCGCCCTGCTGCTGGTCGCCGAGCCGCTGCGCAACTCCGGGCGCTACACCATGGGCGACGTCCTCGCCTACCGGATGCGCCAGCGCCCGGTGCGCACCGCCGCGGGCGTCTCCACCATCGTCGTCTCCATCTTCTATCTGCTGGCCCAGATGGCGGGCGCCGGTGTGCTGGTCTCCCTGCTGCTGGGCATCACCAGCGAGGCCGGGAAGATCCTCATCGTCGTCCTCGTGGGCGTCGTGATGATGCTCTACGTCACCATCGGCGGCATGAAGGGCACCACCTGGGTACAGATGGTCAAGGCCGTGCTGCTGATCGCGGGCACCCTGCTGATCACCTTCCTGGTGCTGCTGAAGTTCAACTTCAACATCTCCGACCTGCTGGGCGAGGCGGCCAAGAACAGCGGCATCGGAGAGTCGTTCCTGGAGCCGGGGCTGAAGTACGGGCTCAACGCCACCACCAAGCTCGACTTCATCTCCCTGGGCATCGCCCTGGTCCTGGGCACCGCGGGGCTGCCGCACATCCTGATCCGCTTCTACACCGTGCCCACTGCCCAGGCCGCCCGTAAGTCGGTCAACTGGGCCATCGGCATCATCGGCGTCTTCTACCTGATGACCATCGCGCTGGGCTTCGGCGCCGCCGCCCTGCTCGACCGCGACGCCATCATCGCCTCCAACAAATCCGGCAACACCGCGGCCCCGCTGCTCGCCGAGGAGATCGGCGGCGGACCGGACTCCACGGGCGGCGCCATCCTGCTCGCGGTGATCTCCGCGGTGGCGTTCGCGACGATCCTCGCCGTGGTCGCCGGGCTCACCCTCGCCTCCTCGTCCTCCTTCGCCCACGACCTGTACGCCAATGTCATCCGTAAGGGCAAGGCGACGCAGAAGGAGGAGATCTCGGCGGCGCGCTGGGCCACCGTCGGCATCGGCACCGTCGCCGTCGTGCTCGGGGTGTTCGCACGAGATCTCAACGTCGCCGGACTCGTGGCGCTCGCCTTCGCGGTCGCCGCCTCCGCCAACCTCCCGACCATCCTCTACAGCCTGTTCTGGAAGCGCTTCACCACCCAGGGCGCGCTGTGGTCCATCTACGGCGGACTGATCTCCTCGGTCTTCCTGGTGCTCTTCTCGCCCGTCGTCTCGGGCAAGGAGACCTCGATGTTCCCGGACGTGGACTTCCACTGGTTCCCGCTGGAGAACCCCGGACTGATCTCCATCCCGCTGGGCTTCCTGCTCGGCTGGCTGGGCACGCTCGTCTCCAAGGAGCAGCCGGACAAGGACAAGTACGCCGAGCTGGAGGTCCGCTCGCTCACCGGCCACGGCGCCCACTGACCTGCCCCGACCACCCGTGCGGCCCCTCCCTGTCACACCCGTCGCGTACGCTGCGGGACAATTGACCACAGTGCACGCGACATCAACCGTGGAGGGGCCGCCACCATGCTGATCGATACCTATGGTCGCGTAGCCACCGACCTTCGGGTCTCCCTGACCGACCGCTGCAATCTGCGCTGCACCTATTGCATGCCGGAAGAGGGCCTGCAGTGGCTCGCCAAACCCGATCTGCTCACCGACGACGAGATAGTCCGGCTGATCGGGATCGCCGTCACCGACCTCGGGGTCACCGAGGTCCGCTTCACGGGCGGTGAGCCACTGCTGCGCCCCGGTCTGGTCGGCATCGTCGAGCGCTGCGCGGCCCTCACCCCGCGCCCCCAGATGTCGCTCACCACCAACGGCATCGGGCTGGAGCGCACCGCCCAGGCCCTGCGCGACGCGGGCCTGGACCGGGTCAATGTCTCGCTCGACACCCTGCGCCCGGAGGTCTTCCAGGCCCTGACCCGGCGCAAGCGCCATGACGATGTGCTGCGCGGCCTCGACGCGGCGCGCACCGCCGGGCTGACCCCGGTGAAGGTCAACACCGTGCTGATGCCCGGGCTCAACGACGACGAGGCGCCCGATCTGCTCGCCTGGGCCCTGGAAAACGACTATGAGCTCCGCTTCATCGAGCAGATGCCGCTCGACGCCCAGCACGGCTGGAAGCGCGACGGCATGATCACCGCCGGGGACATCCTGACCAGCCTGCGCACCCGCTTCACCCTCACCGCCGAAGGCGACGACGAGCGCGGCTCCGCTCCCGCCGAGCGCTGGCTGGTCGACGGCGGCCCGGCCCGGGTCGGCGTCATCGCTTCGGTCACCCGCCCCTTCTGCCGCGCCTGCGACCGCACCCGGCTGACCGCCGACGGACAGGTGCGCACCTGTCTGTTCGCACGCGAGGAGTCGGATCTGCGCGGAGCGCTGCGCTCCGGCGCCCCGGACGAGGAGATCGCCCGGCTGTGGCGGCTGGCGATGTGGGGCAAGAAGGCCGGATCCGGGCTCGACGACCCGTCGTTCCTCCAGCCCGACCGCCCCATGTCGGCGATCGGCGGCTGACGGTTCGCGGGGGTCGTGGGTCGTGGGGGCGAGGGGGCGAGGGGTCGTGATCAGTCTTCGGTGGCCGACCACTCCGCCAGCGTCACCACGTCCTTGAGGAAGCCCCGCATCCCGAGGAACTCCGACAGATACTCGCGGTGTTCCTCGCAGGCCAGCCAGGTCTTGCGCCGCTCCGGGGTGTGAAGCTTGGGATTGTTCCAGGCCAGCACCCATACGGCGGGGGCGCGGCAGCCCTTGGCGGAGCAGATCACGGTGTCGGTCTCGGCGGTGGTCTCGCGGGTGTTCACACCGCAGACTCTACGGAAGGCCCGGCGGACATGGCGACGCCGGGCAGCCACGGGGGGAGCCGCCCGGCGTCGGTCCGTCGCTCCGACGGGGGATGCGGAGCGCGTACGCAGTATGTCACGAGGGATAGGGCCCGGTGCACCGGTACTGCACTATTGATCTGAGGTTTTCTTGAGCTTACGGAAACGTGGCAGGTCAGCCACGCTCGCCCCGTCCAGGCTCGCTGATATGTCCGACGTCCTCCGGGACGGATTCCGCCCGGTGGGAATCGGTCGGCTCCTCACCGCGCCCGGCGATCAGCATCGGGCGGGGCGGGGTCGGGATGAAGGTGGTGGGCAGCGAAGTGGTGTTCTCCCGGCCCGCGTTGGCGATCACCACCGCGACGTAGGGCAGCACCACGCCCAGTACCAGGGCGACGATGGCCACATGGCGCTCCACGTTCCACAGCACCGCCGCCAGCACGACCGCGAGGGTCCGCACCGACATCGAGATCACATAGCGGCGCTGTCGGCCGCGGACGTCATCGGCCAGCCCCTGCCGGGCTCCGGTGATCCGGAAGACCTCCGCATCGCCATGCTTCCGCATCACGTTCCACCACCTGATCGCCGAGCAGGCTTCCCCCGCTCTGGGACGTACTCAACGTTACGCCGCGTCTGCTGTCGGTTCGAGACCGGGGCGCCCTGACGGGTGCCGTCCGGGGTGCGCCAGAAGGCGTACCGCCCCTCCGGCGTGCGCCGTACCCGCAGTGGCCGAACACTGGAGGGGATGTGCATCTCCCGTGCATCCCTTCGCCGCGTGTCAGGGAGGCGACATGAACTGGCTATGGGCGATCGTCGTGGGTTTGATCCTGGGTGTGATCGCCAGGGCGATTCTGCCCGGCAAACAGGCCATTCCGCTCTGGCTGACCTGCATCTACGGCATCCTCGGCGGCATGCTGGGGAACGCGGTGGCCGGCTGGATCGGGGTCAGGACCACCGGGGGCTTCGACTGGATCCGGCATCTGCTGCAGCTGGGGTTCGCGGTGGCGATCGTGGCCCTGGGCACCCCGCTGTGGCACTCCATCCGCGGCGGCGGGCACAGACGTGGTGTGACGCGTACCTGAGCGGACCATGAGCGGTGGCCCCCGGGAACGCGGCGGGCCGCGCCCGGGGGCGCCGACGCGACGGCGGTGCCCGGGTGCCCGGGTTCCGGGGTGCCGATACGGCGCCGATGGCGGGCCGCCCGGGTGCCGATGCGACGGCGGCGGTCGGTGCGTGTGGTGGACGCGCACCGGCCGCCGCTTTCGGCCGGCGTCCAGCGGTGAGGTGGGCGGGTTACCACCCCCCCCGCCCACCGGGGCGCGCGCGTTACACCCCGCTCACCTGGGCGATCTTCCGCCCGGCCTTGAGGTAGACCGTGCCGGAGCCCGCCGTCACCCCGGCCGCCTCCAGGGTCTCCGCGACCACCTCGGCCAGCGGGCGCACCGCCTGGGCCTCGGGCAGCACCACCGACTCCTGGCCGCCCTCGGTCTCGATCACCAGCCGCAGACCGTTCTGCTTGGCGACCCGGCGGGCGGCCGAGGCGCTGGGCTGGAACTCCAGCACCTTGCTCAGCACGGTCGCGATGGACTCGGCGCCGTGCTCCCCGGCGTCGACCACCGGCAGCGTCTCGACGTCGGTGAAGCTCTTCTTGGAGAACTGGGCGACGAAGCCCGCACGGGCCGCCATCGCCTTCTCGACGCCGTACAGCGCCGCCACGACCTCACCGGCCAGGACCTTCTTCAGATCCATCGGGTGCAGCGAGCGGTCCTCCACCCGGGCGGTCGCGGCGGCGATCTCCGCGTCCGTCCATTCGGTCCATGCCTCCAGGTACGGCTTCATCAGCCGGTCCGGAATCGACATGATCTTGCCGAAGACATCGTCGGCGGTCGCGGACAGCGCGACGTAGTTGCCCTTGGACTTGGACATCTTGGCGCCGGTGCCGTCCGTGCCCTCGATCAGCGGCATCGTGACCACCAGTTGCGGCCGCTGCCCGCGCAGCTCCATCAGCTTGCGGCCCATCTGCAGATTGAGCAGCTGATCCGCGCCGCCCAGCTCCACATCGCACTCCAGCGCCACCGAGTCGAGGGCCTGCGCGATCGGGTAGAGCAGCTCGGACATGGTGAGCCCCGAGCCGGCGGCCAGCCGGTTGCGGAAGTCCTCGCGCTGGAGCAACTGGGAGACCGGCACCTGGGAGAGCAGCCCCAGCAGCTCGGGGAAGGTGTACGGCGCCAGCCACTCGCTGTTCTGCCGGAAGCTGACCTTCTCGAAGTCGAAGAAGGGCCGGACCTGGTCCTGGTAGCCCGCGAGGTTCCGGGCGATGTCCTCGTCGGTCAGCGGCGGGCGCTCCGCGGTGCGGCCCGATGGGTCGCCGATCTTGGCCGTGAAGTCGCCGATCAGCAGGGTGACGTCATGCCCCATGCGCTGGAAGCGGCTGAGGATGATCATCGGCACCACATGGCCCAGATGCACATCGGCGGCCGTCGGGTCGATGCCCAGCTTGATGGCCAGGCCCCGGCCCGCGCCGCGGCGCTCCTCGATCCGCTTGGCCAGCTCCGCCACACCGGGCAGGATCTCGACCGTACGGGACGCGATCAGCTCGGCCTGCTCCGTCGGCGACAGGTCCGCCAGATCGATGGAGCGCCGCGAGCCCGTCTCCTCGAGCAGCCGCTCGACGGTCTTGTCGGAGGAGAGGTCCTGGGTGAGGAGCTCGGTGGCGCGGGCGACGGATTCGCCGAGGCGTGTCATGGCGTTCCTGGGGATAGACGAAACGGATACGGATCAGATCGGGCGTGGACCAGTCTATTCGGCTCGTTCACACCCCCTTGCTGACCGAGCTCATATTGAAGTCCGGGATGCGCAGCGCGGGCACCGCGGCGCGGTTGAAGTAGTCGCTCCACTCCCGCGCCAGCGTCCGCTCGGTGCGGCCCGCCTCGGTGGCGCGGGCGAGCAGATCCACCGGTGATTCGTTGAACCGGAAATTGTTCACCTCGCCGACCACCTCGCCGTTCTCCACGAGATAGACGCCGTCCCTGGTCAGCCCGGTCAGCAGCAGCGTCGCCGGGTCGACCTCGCGGATGTACCACAGGCAGGTCAGCAGCAGCCCCCGCTCGGTCGAGGCGACCATCTCCGCCAGCGAGCGGGTGCCGCCCGCGTCCGCGATCAGGTTGTCGACGGGGGGAGCGAGGGGCAGCCCGGTGAGACTGGCCGTGTGCCGGGTGGTGATCAGCTGCTGGAGTACGCCGTCGCGGATCCAGTCGGTGGCGGACAGCGGCAGACCGTTGTCGAAGACCGACGCGTCGTCCCCGGACGAGTGCGTGATCACGAACGGCGCCGCCTCGAGACCCGGCTCGGCCGGGTCGCTGCGCAGCGTGAAGGGCAGCTCGGACAGTTTCTCGCCGACCCGGGTGCCGCCGCCCGGCTTGCTGAAGACCGTACGGCCCTCCGCCGCGTCCCGCGCCGAGGACGACCACAGCTGGTCGATCAGCAGATCGGCCACGGCGCTCGGGGGCAGCAGCGTCTCATAGCGGCCGGCCGGCAGCTCGACCCTCCGCTCGGCCCAGCCGAGCCGCTGGGCGAGTTCGGCGTCGATCGCGGCCGGGTCCACATCGGTGAAGTCGCGGGTGGCCCGCCCGGCCCAGGCCGAACGCGGTGCGGCCTTGCCGGTACCAGCGGACTTGGCGTTGACCTCGAGCGTGCCGGTCGGCTGGTCATGGCGCAGCCGCAGCCCGGTGGAAGTGCCCAGATAGCTGGAGACCAGCTCATGGTGGGCGAAGCCGTACAGCTCCCGGCCGCCCGCGCGGGCGGCGGCGAAGGACTCGCCGAGGGCGGGGGCGAAGTCGGCGAACACCTCGGAGGAGGTCACGGCGGGGGAGTCGGTGAACCCGGGGGAGACCGCCCCACCCGCGTCCCGCTCCACCAGCGGCTGGGCGTCCTCGGCCGGCTCCGCCTCCCGCGCGGCGGCCTCGGCGGCCCGGACCAGCGGCTCCAGCTCGTCGGCGGTGACCGCGGACCGGGACACCACACCCGAGGCGGTGCCCTGCCCGCCGTTCACGGTGGCCACGACGGTCAGGGTGCGGCCGCGGGTGACCCCGTTGGTCGTCAGGGCGTTGCCCGCCCAGCGCAGATTGGCCGTCGAGTTCTCGTTCGCGATCACCACACAGCCGTCCGCACGGGACAGCTCCAGGGCGCGCTCGACGATTTCATGCGGCTTGCTGCTCATCGTCCCGCCTCCTGGGTGGTGTTGAGGATGTTGACGCCGCGGAACAGCGCCGACGGGCAGCCGTGCGAGACGGCCGCGATCTGCCCGGGCTGGGCCTTGCCGCAGTTGAAGGCGCCGCCCAGGACATACGTCCGCGGGCCGCCGACGGCCGCCATCGAACCCCAGAAGTCGGTGGTGGTGGCCTGGTAGGCGAAGTCGCGCACCTGCCCGGCGAGAGCGCCGTTCCTGATGCGGAACGCCCTTTGTGCCGTGAACTGGAAGTTGTACCGCTGCATATCGATCGACCAGGAGCGGTCGCCGACCAGATACAGACCGTTCTCGACGTCCCCGATCAGCGCCTCCGTCGAGGGGCCGCCGGGGGCGGGCTGGAGCGATACGTTCGCCATCCGCTGCACCGGCACATGGCCCGGCGAGTCGGCGAACGCGCAGCCGTTCGACCGCTCGAAACCGGTCAGCCGGGCGATCCTGCGGTCCAGCTGATACCCGACGAGCGTGCCGTCCTTCACCAGATCCCAGGACTGCGCGGCCACCCCCTCGTCGTCGTACCCGATGGTGGCCAGCCCGTGCTCGGCCGTCCGGTCCCCGGTCACATTCATCACCTCGGAGCCGTACTTCAGCTTTCCGAGCTGGTCGAAGGTGGCGAAGGACGTGCCCGCGTACGCCGCCTCGTAGCCGAGCGCGCGGTCCAGCTCGGTGGCGTGGCCGATCGACTCATGGATGGTCAGCCACAGATTGGACGGGTCCACCACCAGGTCGTACGACCCGGCCTCGACGGATGGCGCCCGCATCTTCTCGGCCAGCAGTTCCGGGATCTCCGCCAGCTCCGCGTCCCAGTCCCAGCCGCCCGCCCCGGGCCCGCCGGTCAGATACTCCCAGCCGCGCCCGACCGGCGGGGCCAGGGTGCGCATCGAGTCGAACTCCCCGCTCGCCGGATCCACGGCCACGGCGGTCAGCTGCGGATGGAGTCGGATGCGCTGCTGGGTGGTCGTGGTGCCCGCCGTGTCCGCGTAGAACTTGTTCTCGTGGACGGTGAGGAGCGACGCGTCCGCGTGCGCGACCCCCTCGGCCCGCAGCAGCCGCTCGCTCCACTCGGCGAGCAGCCCGGTCTTCTCGGCGTCCGGCACCTCGAACGGGTTGACCTCGTACGAGGACACCCAGGTCTTGTCGGCATGCACCGGCTCCGGCGCGAGCTCCACCCGCTCATCGGACCCCGCGGCCTCGATCACCTTGGCCGACAGCTTCGCCATCGCCACCGCCTGCGAGGCGACGCGGGCGGCGGCGTCCATGGTCAGATCCACCCCTGACGCGAACCCCCACGCCCCGCCGTGCACCACCCTTACGGCGTACCCCAGGTCGGTGATGTCGGAGGCCCCGGACGGCCTGCCATCCCGCAACCGCCAGGCGGCACTCCGCACCCGCTCGAACCGGAAGTCGGCATGCGCGGCCCCGAGCGCGCGGGCCCGCGCGAGCGCCGCGTCGGCGAGCGCCCTCAGGGGCAGCGCGAGGAAGGATGGATCGATCTCGTGCGCCACGGGCGAGTCCCCTTCGTCGGTTCTGTCGATGGTGTTGTCCGTCGGCAGTGAACCATGCGGCTGGGGGGTGGGGCGCGGTAATTGCCGCTGGACCACCGGGCCTGGGGTCGCCACCCTCGGCCTCTCCGGCCGCGCCGCTCGCCGCTCAGGTCCGGCATCGGCGCGCACGGACCGGCGAACAACGGCCGCCCCGGTTGCCCAGGGCGGCCGAACGGTCTGGTTACGCGCCGAACTCTTCAGCCGTGAGACGGCCGATGAACGCGTCCCACTGGCGTATGGAGAAGGCGAGTCGTGATCCGTGGCGGTTCTTGGAGTCCCGTACGTGGACGGTGTCGGCGGTGGCGGCCACCTCGACGCACATGCCGCCCTCACCGCTGCTGTAGCTGCTCTTGAACCACGACAGTTCGATGTCGTTGTTGTTCACGTTTCTCCCCGCAGTTTCTCGATGAAAGCCAGCGACTCCCGTGGAGTGAGAGCCTGGGCTCTGATGATCCCGTAGCGCTGTTCCAGCGTGCGGACCGCTTTGCGATCCGTCAGCAATCTGCTGATGTCCTGGACCTCTACGTAAGCCATCATCTGGCGCCCCTTGGGCTCCAGCAAGGCAAATGGGCCGCCCGCTCCGGCATGTTCGTCCACCCTCGTCGGCATGACCTGAAGGTCCACGTTCCGCATCTGGCCGACGTGTAGCAGGTGTTCCAACTGCGCACGCATCACCGGTGTTCCGCCGCATGGTCGGCGCAACACCGCCTCCTCGGTCACGAAGCTCATGATGGGCGGGGGTTGCCGAGTGATGAGTTCCTGCCGGGCCAACCGGGCGGTGACCCGCTGCTCGATGGTTTCCTCGCCCAGCATCGGGCGTTGCATCGTGAAGACAGCTCGGGCGTAATCGCCGGTCTGGAGCAACCCGTTGATCACCTGGTTCTCGTACGCGTGGAACTCGACCGCCTGCGCCTCCAGCCGTGCCGCGCCCCGGAAGAACGCCGGGAGCTGTACGTTGGCGACTTCCTCCCTGGCCGCGCGCAGCACCCCGAACGCCTCCAGTGCCTCGTCCGCCGCGTCCAGGAAGTCCGGCTGTGGCACCCGGCGTCCCTGCTCGACCGATGAGACCTGCTCCTCGCTGTATCCGATCGCCTCACCCAACTGTGCCTGCGTGAGCCCCGCCCGTTCGCGGAAGAGCTTCACCTGCCTGCCGATGCATTTGACGATGTCACCCGCCATGGCCCACCCACCTCCTTGCGCGAGAACGCCCCGCTTCCCCTCGGCGTCACGGCAGTCCTCCCGTACGGGCACTGCCCGTGCCCGTACCGCGACCCTGCGTACCCGCCGCCCGTCTGGTCAGGCTAGGCGCGCTTCGCCACGCTCGGTGACGTGACTGGCGAAAATCCCCCTAGCGGTACGTTCGAGATGTTCTTCACCTCTTCGCGGCGCGGTGCCCGGCTCGCCCGGCGCATCGTCGTCCGCAGACTGGAGGAGTGGGGCATCCCCCGGGACAGCGGAGCCTCGCAGAGCCTCGCGCTGATCGCGGGCGAACTCGCGGCGAACGCCGTGAGCCACGGGCACGTGCCCGGCCGCCGCTTCCATCTGCGGCTCAGCGTGCAGCCGCCGCCCGGTCCCGATGGCCGTCGGGCCCCTGCCTCGGCTCGTATCGAGGTGTCCGACGCCCGCGACGAGCGGCGCCCGGTGCTCCGGGACCGGGACGACGAGGCGGAGTGCGGGCGCGGGCTGCTGCTCGTGGACGCGCTCGCGTCGAAGTGGGGGGTGGCGGAGCGGGGCGTCGGCAAGACGGTGTGGTGCGAATACGCCATCGCTCCCGAGGGGTGCGGGTCGCAGCAGGTCACGGGAGACACCGGAGTCGGCGATGCGCGATGATGGAGGCACAGACGAGCAGGTTCACCGTGGTGAAGGAGCGTCGGCCGTGGAGTACGGGCGTCTACGGGAAATCGCGGAGCGGCTCGCCGAGCATGCGCCGGACCCGTTCCGGGGCTATGAGATCAGTGGTGACGAGATCGTCATGATGATGTCGCCCTCGCGTCCGCACGAGTTCATCGCTCTGCGTATCCGCCAGCAGCTTGACCGGCAAATCCCGTCTTTTCTGGTCGCTCACACGGGCGGTGAGGTGGAGGATGCCTCTCTCGGGAAACTTCGGCGCCCTGATCTGATCGTCGTTCCAGACGCGGTGTTCGCCGAGAATACGATGGCGCCGTTCCATCCTCGTGATGTCGCCCTGGTCGCCGAGGTCGTCTCGCCGTCGAATCACTCCACCGACTACGTCGAGAAGATGCACGACTACCCGGCGATGGGCATCCCTCTCTACCTTCTCGTCGATCCACGGAAGGGCACCATCGCGGCCCTGTCCGATCCGGGCCCCGGGCTCGGCGGTGAGGGCCCCCGTTACCGCACCCGCAGCGATTACGCCTTCGGTGACGAGGTGACCATCGGTGACTGGACCCTCGCCACCACGGACCTGCGGACCTATCCCGAGGACCGCTGACCGCCGTCGGCGGCCAGCAGCCGCTCGCTCCACTCGGCGAGCAGTCGGTTCTTGCCGGAGTCGGCCACATCGAAGGGGTTGACCTCGGTGGTGTCCGGGCCCCGGACGGCCTGCCATCCCGCAACCGCCAGGCCGCAGTGCGCACCCGCTCGAACCGGAAGTCGGCATGCCCAGCCCCGAGCGCGCGAGCGCCGCGTCGGCGAGCGCCCTGCCGTGTTTCAATCTTCGAAAGTCGGCCTCAGATAGACTGACTGAATTCCCTGTATCGATCCACCCAGCACAATGCCCTTGGCGATTTCGACATGCCACTCGGCACCATCGCGATCAAGTGGGCTCGTCACGAACCAGCCAGTGGATTGGTCATATCGCCGACCCCAGTGCTGGGCCGAGATTGACAGAGAGATGCCCTCTTCGAATGGTTCGCTTGGCTGCAGAAGAACCAATCCGGGTTGCGCCTCGGGTTCATTGAAATTTTCGTTGCGCCAGCTAGTGTAGGGCTCGTATCCCCATACGTAGAGGGCACGGCCTGTTTGTACGCTGACTTCGATTTGCAGGGTGTCAATCGACACGCTGGCAAATCCTTTGTCGCCCTCGCTTGCCGCGAGATTTTTCGCATCTGCGGTCCGGAAACGGAAGCCGTACTCTGACCTGCTGTACAGAAGTTCACCCGGGAGGGAGTCGGAAGGTTGCCACAGCGCCTTGATTATCATCACTCTCTCGTGAAGTTGAAATGCAGGATGGTGTTGGTATTCGTGTCAATCACCAGCTCCCATTTTCCTTCTCGTCCGTGGAATTTACCGGGAGTGTCCCACCGGACCGCTCCTTCAGTGCCACGCGGATCGGCGTAGGGTTCGCTTCCCTCCATCACTTCCCGAACCGTCAGGGTTGAATCTGTGAACGGACGGGATTGGACGAATGCTCTGCCGCCGTCCTTGTCGTTCTTTATCTCGTGGACATCGTCAAGGTGACGTTCCACTGTGCGCGTCATCTTGAGGTTGTCGACATCGATCTTACTTGCGTCCTCGCAGGCGTTTAGCCCCAGAGGGTCTGTCCAATGGTGAGGGCTGCGGACGTAGCTGTGGTGGTTGGGAGCAGGTTCTAGACCCAGAGGGTCGGGTGAGGCGTACCGCGCCGTTTCCGGGTCGTAGTGGCGGAAGTAGTTGTAGTGGAGACCGGTTTCCGGGTCGGCGTATTGGCCGGGGAAGCGGAGGGGGCAGTCGGCCGAGCCGGGTGGGGCGGGGAGGGGAGTGCCCCAGAGGGTGGTTCGGTGTTGCCAGGCCACATCCCCGTCGGGGGTGACCAGTTCGGTGGGGGTGCCGACCAGGTCGGTGATGATGGCGTGAAAGCGGACGTCGTATTCCGATTGCGGGGTCGTATCGGTCAGGCGACGGAGGACCGGTGATGTTTCCGCCGCCGGCTCACGCGGCGTGTGGTGCTCGGTCTGGGTCAGCGGGCGGTGGGTGTCCGGGGCGTAGTCCCACGTCAGCGTCGTGCCCTCGGCCGTCGTCTGCTCCGCCAGGCGAGTGCCGTCCCAGGTGAAGTCGATTCGGTCGGCGGCCGTGCCATCCTTCGCGACGCGTTGTTTCGCGGTGCGGCGGCCCAGCGGGTCGTAGGTGTAGTGCCAGTGGTCGCCGTCCGGGGTTGTCGCGTCCGTCAGGCGGTCTTCCGCGTTCCAGGTGTAGGTCCAGGTGCGGGTCTGGCCGTTCAGGAGTTTGCGGGTGCGGCGGGTCAGGCGGCCCTGGGCGTCGTGTTCGTACGTCGTGCGGCCCGCGCGATGGATCACCGTGCCGGTGAACTCGCGGTCCCCGGTGGCCTCATGGCCCGGGGCCGTGGCATGGGTCAGGTTGCCCGCCGCGTCGTAGGCGTAGGTCTCGGTCCAGCCATGGGCGTGGACCGCCGTCACGCGGCCGACCGGGTCGAGGTCGAAGCGGCGGGTGCCGGACGTCAGCTCGCGGATCTCCGTGAGGTGGTCGTCCGGGCGGTAGGCGTACGCCCGGTGCTGGATTAGGGCGTTGGCCGGGCCGGTGACGGTCTGGCCCGTCATGCGGTCCAGGGCGTCCCACGCCTGGGTCAGGGTCACATCGTCGCCGAACGTGCGTGCCGTCTCCCGGCCCGCCGCGTCGTACGCGAAGTGCAGCGCGTTGTCCGCCGTGGTGAGGGACAGCGGGCGGCCTGCCGCGTCGTACGTCCATGCCGACCGCAGGCCGCTCGGGGTGATCCGCTCGGTGCGGTTGCCCGCCGCGTCGTACGCGTACGACGTCGTACGACCGCCCACCGTCTCCGTCAGAACCCGGCCCCGCACGTCATACGTGCGGCTCAGATCCGTGTCCGGGTTCGCCGCCCGCGTCAGGCGGCTCGCCGCGTCGTACGCGAACGTCGTCTCCGTGCCGTCCGCCGTGTGCGTGGCGACCGTGCGGCCCAGCGCGTCACGCGCGTAGGCCAGTGCCTCGCCCGCGCCGTTCTCCCGGGATATCAGGCGGCCCGCCGCGTCGTGCTGGTAGCTGAGGGTGCGGCCGTTGAAGTCTGTTTCCGAGACGACCTGCCCCGCCCCGTCGTACGTGTACGTCCACGTCAGGCCCTGCGGGTTCGTGACCCCGGTCAGGCGCAGCTCGGTGTCGTAACGGAAGGCGTACGTCGCCCCGTCCGGCTCCGTGCGCGTCGCCGGGAGGTCGAAGTGGGTGTGGGTGTGGCGGGTGGTGTTGCCCGCCGGATCAGTGTGCTCGGTGAGGTTGCCCTCGGCGTCCCAGGCCCAGGTCTCGCGGCTGCCGTCCGGCCGGGTGCGCCAGGCGGGCTTGCCCTCGATCGTCCAGCCTTGGCGGGTGACATGGCCCAGGGGATCGGTGACGCGGGTGATGCGGCCGTGGGTGCCCCGGCGGACCCGTGTCGTGTTGCCCAAGGCGTCGGTGATTTCCACCGGCAGGCCCGCCGCGTCGCATACGACATGCGTGGTGTGGCCCAGCGCGTCCGTGACCGAGGTCAGGTTCCCCGACTCGTCGTACGTGTAGCGCGTCTCCGCGCCTGCGGGGTCCGTCGTCCGGACGCGGTTGCCCCGGTCGTCGTAGGCGTGGCGCCACACGGCCCCGTCCGGCTCCCGGACCTCCAGCGGCCTGCCGTACGCGTCGTACGTGGCCATGGCCGCCGTGCCGTCCGGGCGGTCGACGCGTATCAGGTTGCCGGAGTCGTCGTACGCGTAGCGTGTGGTGTGGCCCAGCGGGTCCGTCACCGACAGCGGTAAGCGGCGCGTCTCCGGGTCCCACTCGGTGTGCGTGGTGTGGCCCAGGGCATCGGTACGGGACACCGCCCGGTACGCCTCGTCGAAGACGTACGTGACGCGGTGGCCGAGCGAGTCCGTGTAGACGGTGGTGCGGGACGCCTCGTCGTAGTGGAAGCGGCCGGTCATCATGTCGTCCGAGCCGATGGTGCGCAGCACCCGGCCCCGGTGGTCGTAGACGTACCCGAAGCTGGTGCCGTTGCGGTCGGTCCACGACGTGACGCGGTGCTGGTCGTCGTAGGTGAACCGCATCGGCTCGCCCGTGGAGTTGAAGACCTCGGTCAGGTCGCCCGCGCCGTTGTAGCCGAAGGAGACCAGTAAGGTCCCTTCCTCGGCGTCACCCACGCCCAGCAGTCGCAGCCCGGTGACGCGCATCAGCTCCGGATCGGTGTCGATCGCGATGCGGTACCCGCCGGAGTGCGCCACCTCGCTCGGGGTGCCGTCCTCTTCATAAGTGAAGGTGATCGACCGGCCGTTGCGGTCTTCGATCACCGTCAGGGGGAGTTCGTTGCCCATCAACGGGTCGAAGTGCAGTGTGCGGCCCTGCTCCGGTATCTCGATCCGCATCGTGCCGCCCGCCGCGCCGTCCCAGCGCAGTGGCCAGCGCGGGCCCCGTGCCGGAAACGTGTCCTCCCCGGGCGTCGGCACCCCGTAGCGCAGCACCATGCCGTCGGCCGTGACGAACACGATCCCGTCCGCGTCCAGCTCCAGCCGCTGGTCGAGCGTGGCCGCCCAGGTGCGGCCGAACCAGCCTCCGCAGGTGTGCCCGGAGACGAAGGTGCGCTCCAGGACCAGGGGGAGCGCCCCGGGCAGGGACACGTCCGTGGCCGACATGACCATCTCGCCGGTGGCGACGTCGACCGGGTCGTCCTCGCAGTCCCTGTCGTGCGTATGCCGGTCGTGCGTCCCCTCGCTGTCCGCCCGGCCGGATGCCTCGCCGTCCCGGCCCAGGGCCCTCTTGCGGAGCGCCAGCCGCTGGGCGGCGGTCTGGCCCGTCCGGAGCTCCTTGCGCAGCGCGCTCGCGCCGCCCGTGGCCAGGGCCAGCAGCAGCGACGGGGTGATCTCGCCCGCCGCGCGCAGCGGATCCTTGGACCACAGGTCCCAGTTCGTGACCGCCTTGGCGAACTCCTTGGGGTGCTGGGCCGCGTACGCCGCGCCGTCCGCCATACCGGCCAGCTGCATCGCCAGGCCCTTGCCGTCGCCCTTGGCGATCGAGGCGGGGATCTCGCCCAGGCCCAGGATGCCGTGGTGGACCTTCCACAGCCCGTCCTTGAAGCTGTCGCCGAGCTTGTGCCAGTTGCTCGGCTTGTTCGGGGCCTTCTCCGCCGCCTTGTCGATCTTCTTCTTCGACGCGTCGACGACGAGCTGCAACTCCTCGATCAGCTTGTCCAGCCGACCGACACACCCCTCCATCGCGGCGATGCCCGGATCGGTCTCCGAGGGCTTCTCCGGCAACTGCTCGTCGCCGCGCGTCACCGCGTCGTTGTACGACTCGACCTTCTTGCCGTACGCCTTGGACGCCGCCCGCGCCGCGTCCGCGTCCTCGATGATCGCCTCACACCGCTTCTGCACCGACCGCAGCTTGGTGGCGTACGCCGCCAGTGCGCTCGCCGCATGGGTGAACTGGTCGTGTCCCGAGGTCAGTTCCTTCGGCAGCCGGTCGACCGACTTCCGGAACTCGCTCGCGCCCTTGCCCGACCAGTCCGCCAGCTCCAGCGGCCGCAGCTTGTCCTTGCCGTCCTGGAAGGCGCCCGCGTACGCGCGCAGCTCCAGCACCAGGTCGTCGATGTCATCCGGATTGCCGGGGATCAGGTCCTTGGGCACCGCGTCCACCGGAATCCGTATCTGCGGGGCCCGCCCCGCGTCCGGATCGCCCATCAGGACTCGTCCCCGTACTCACTCTGCAGTTTGCGCGCGAACTTCGACAACGCCGTGTCCTCCGGGCGCTTCTCCATCTCCGGCGCGCCCACGTGCTCCCAGGACCACTTGGCCGCCGCGCCCGAGGGGAGCTTGGCCATGTTCTCGTCCGAGGGCCAGAAGTCCTTGATCCGCATCAGATCCGCCAGCATGTACCCGGCTATCGCCTCGTACAGCCGCTCCACCACCGCGTCCGCGTGATCGGCCAGTTCCCCCATGCCGAAGCCCCACTCCTTGAGGAATCCCTTGCCGGATTCCAGGAGTTCGGGCGCGCCGCAGTGCTGGAGGTAGGCCGCGAGCTTCTCCTGGCCGTTCTTCACCGAGCGGGCACCGACGACCGACTCCTCCAGAGGTCTGATCAGACCCTTGACCGACTCGATCTCGATCTTGTAGCCGTCGGCACCCTCGTTGCCGCCGTACTTGCCGTGTTCGCCGCCCTCGCTGGGGGCCCGGTTCACATTCCGCGCGTCGGGATCAGCCACCGTCAGCCCTCTCCTCGCGGCCGTCCGCTTCCTGGCCGTCCGCTTCCTGGCCGTCCGCCTCCTGGCTTTCCGCGCCCTGGCCGTCCGCGTCGCGCAGCGTCCGCGCGTCCAGCAGGAACGGGCGCTCACCCAGCGGGTCCACCAGCGCCCGTACACCCTCGGGCAACAGGCCCACCAGGTCCTCGACGGTCGTGGACGCCCATCCGCACGCCCCCGCGAAGCGCGCGAGCCCCTCGACCGAGGTGAAGACCGGCACGAGCGGGCCGCCTTCGGCGGTCTCCGAGACCAGGAAGCCGGGCTCCTCCGGGCGCTGGAAGTACAGCCGCGCCTTCCGCAGCGCCGCCCACTTCTCCCGCTCCGGCATCCGCGAGGCGGTCTCCTGGTGGATGAGGTCCGCCAGCGTCGTTCTGCCAGCCTGACCAGGCGGTCTGCTGTCCCCTCCCCCAAACATGCGGGCCATCTTCGCACAGGTGACTGACACCATTGGTGACCGCCACGCGACACGGCGTGATGACAGGTCGCTCGGGAGCTTTCGGGCCTGTGAGAGAGGCTCGGGCCCGAAAGTACAAGATCGGCAGGGCCTACCGGTTTTGTCCGCGGCTGGCTATCCCTGAAAGGGCGGTCCTGGTCGGGGCCGCATTCTCGGAAGGAGTCCGGTCATGGACGACTGGTACGTGGACGACCGCTGTACCAACTGCGATGTCGCCCGGCAGTTGGCGCCCGAGCTGATCAGCGAGGTCGGCGGGCGGTCGGAGGTCGTGCGCCAGCCGCGCGACGAGGCGGAGGCGCGGCGCCTGCACGCCGCCGCGTTCGCCTGCCCCACCCGCTCGATCCGCCCCGCGTCCGGGCAGCCGGACCGGGCGCTCGACCCGTTCCCCATGGCCCTGGACGACGGTGTACTGATCTGCGGCCACAACTCCCAACACACCGCTGGGGCCAACTCCTATCTGCTGCCGCGGCCGTCCGGCACGGCGATGATGATCGACACACCGCGCTGGAGCCGGGAGCTGGCCGGGCGTTACGTGGCCTCGGGCCCCGTCACCGATGTGCTGCTGACCCACCGCGACCACGCCGCACACGGCCGCCGTTACGCCGATCACTTCGGCGCCCGGCTGTGGATCCACGAGGGTGACCTGGACGCGGCGCCCGACGCGGACCAGGTGATCCGGGGCCTGGAGCCCGTGGAGATCGGCCCGGGAGTCACCGCCCATCCGCTGCCGGGTCACACCCTGGGCAGCGTGCTCTACCTCGCGGACGACCGGTACTGCTTCAGCGGTGACAGCGTCTACTGGTCGCGCGCGCTCGGAGATCTGGCCGTGGCGGAGAGCGTGACCTGGCACTCCATCGAGGAGCTGGCCGCCTCACTCGCGAGGGTGGCCGGACGGCTGCGGTTCGAGTGGATCCTGCCGGGCCATGGGGACCGGTGCCATCTGGACGCCGAGGAGATGTCCCGGCGGCTGCGGGCGCTGGCGGAGCGCACGGGGCTGCTGCGCCCCCGGCCGATCGACTTCACGGCCGTCCGGTGGTGAGGGCGGGCCCGGCTGGGGGAGAGGCCGGGATCGAGCCCGGCGGGGGTCGGTGACCACCGCGTCTCCGCAGGACGGTGACCACTGGGTTTCTGTAGGAAGTCGACAGGGAGGGACACCCGCCCCTGTGGGTGCCCGATTCCTCCTCGAGGGCCTCGGACCGATAGTTTGCGGGGGTAGGGGTCGGCACGCGCTGTGACGTCCCGCAGGAACAGTCCCGCAGGAACAATCGACAGAGATCGACAAGAGAAGGTGGTCCCTTGAGCCGCTCGGTTCTCGTCACCGGAGGCAACCGCGGCATCGGCCTCGCCATCGCCCGTGCCTTCGCCGACGCTGGCGACAAGGTCGCCATCACCTACCGGTCCGGCGAGCCGCCGGCCGACCTGCTCGCGGTCAAATGCGACATCACCGAGCCGGAGCAGGTCGAGCAGGCGTACAAGGAGATCGAGGAGAAGCACGGCGCGGTCGAGGTCCTGGTGGCCAACGCCGGGGTCACCCGCGACCAGCTGCTGATGCGGATGTCCGAGGAGGACTTCGCCACCGTCCTCGAGACCAACCTCACCGGCACGTTCCGCGTGGTCAAGCGGGCCAACCGGGGGATGCTGCGGGCCCGTAAGGGGCGCGTGGTGCTGATCTCGTCGGTCGTCGGGCTGATGGGGTCGGCCGGTCAGGCGAACTATGCCGCGTCCAAGGCGGGCCTGGTGGGCTTCGCCCGCTCCCTCGCCCGTGAGCTGGGCTCGCGCAACATCACCGTCAATGTGGTCGCGCCCGGTTTCGTCGACACGGACATGACGCGCGCGCTCAGCGACGACCAGCGCGAGAACATCGTGAAGCAGGTACCGCTCGCGCGTTACGCGCAGCCCGAGGAGATCGCCGCCTCGGTCCGCTTCCTGGCCTCCGACGAGGCCGCGTACATCACTGGAGCCGTCATCCCTGTCGACGGCGGATTGGGCATGGGTCACTGAACGTCATGAGTGGAATTCTCGCCGGCAAGCGCATCCTGGTCACGGGCGTCATCACCGAGGCCTCCATCGCCTTCCACACCGCCAGGCTGGCCCAGGAGGAGGGCGCCGAGGTCATCCTCACCGGCTTCGGCCGGGTCTCCCTCGTCGAGCGGATCGCCAAGCGGCTGCCCAAGCCCGCCCCGGTCATCGAGCTGGACGTGCAGAACCAGGAGCAGCTGGACGGCCTGGCCGACAAGGTGCGCGAGCACCTGGGCGAGGGTGTCGACCTCGACGGCGTGGTGCACTCCATCGCCTTCGGCCCGCAGGGCGCGTTCAACTTCCTCGAGGGCAGCTGGGAGGACGTCGGCACCGCCGTGCACGTCTCGGCCTACTCCCTCAAGGCGCTCACCATGGCGTGCCTGCCGGTGATGCCGCGCGGCGGCTCGATCGTCGGCCTGACCTTCGACGCCCAGTTCGCCTGGCCGAAGTACGACTGGATGGGCGTGGCCAAGGCCGCGCTGGAGTCCACCAGCCGCTACCTCGCCCGCGACCTCGGCGAGAAGAACGTGCGCTGCAACCTGGTCTCCGCCGGGCCGATCAAGTCCATGGCCGCGAAGTCCATCCCCGGCTTCGAGGAACTCGCGGACGTGTGGAACCACCGGGCCCCGATCGGCTGGGACCTGACCGACCCGGAGCCGGCCGGGCGCGGCGTCGTCGCCCTGCTGTCCGACTGGTTCCCGCGCACCACGGGCGAGATCGTGCATGTCGACGGCGGTGTGCACATGATGGGTGCCTGAGCCCACGGCGTTTCCGCGCGACGGCCGCCGTCCTGCCCCCGTGCACCGGGGGGCCGGGGCGGCGGCCGTTCCGCGTGCGCGTTCACCCGTCCGGGGGAACAGGACGCGCGTCCGGGTGGTGGGCACCGGCACTGTGGAGTCATACGACGAACCGACTCACCGGAGCGCCAGCGCCAGCGGCACGGCCGAGGAGGTCCCGCATGCGTACGACCCGCCGTGTCGCGGCCGCGCTGCTGCTCCTGGCCACGGTGGGTCTGGTCATAGCCGCCTCCAGCTCCGCCGCGCAGGAACGGCCCAAGAGGCGCGAGGCCGCCTGCAGCACCTCGGTGCGCGGCTCGCACGCCACGGCCAGCTGTTTCAACCCCAACCCCAACGCGGACCGGGTGCAGCTGCATGTCGAATGCGCCCGCTGGTGGGACCCGGACATGGACGCCCGCCCGGTGGAGGTCGGCCCGGCCCAGCACGTGGACCTCGCCGAGCGCTGCTGGAAGGAGATACGGAAGGCGTGGGTGAGCCACCACCGCTGAGCGCCGGGCCCCACACCCCAAGGCTGCCGCCTGCCTTTGGCGGGCGCCTTGGCGGCTGCCGGTCGTCAGTGGCCGCCGGTCGCTCAGCGGCTGCCGGCCGTCAGTGGCCGCCGGTCGCTCAGCGGCTGCCGGTCGCTCAGCGCGCGCGGAAGCGGCAGCCGAACGGGTGGGTGCTGGCCTCGGCCGCCGCCTGTTCCCCGTCGCCCTTCCGGATCGCCTCCACCAGCCGTCCGTGGTCCACATACGTGTCCGGGCCCATCCCGCTGCCCACGTCCGCGCGCAGGAAGTCCCGTACGACCGCGCCCAGATCCGCGTACAGCTCCGCCAGCACATCGTTGTGCGAGGCGGCGACGACCGCCATGTGCAAGGTGGCGTCCGCCTCGACGAACGCGTCCGGATCGCCCGCCTCCCAGGCCCGCTCGCGCCGGTCCAGCTGTGCGTCCAGCTGCTTGAGGTCCTGTTCGGTGCGGTGCTCCGCGGCCAGCTGGGCGGCCTTGGTCTCCAGGGCGCTGCGCAGCTCGGCCACATGACGGGGGTCGGCGGCGGCGAAGCGCCGGTGCATCACCCCGGCCAGTTCGCTGGTCGCCAGGACATAGGTGCCCGAGCCCTGGCGGATGTCCAGCAGCCCGTTGTGCGCGAGGGCGCGTACGGCCTCCCGCACCGTGTTGCGCGCGACCCCCAGCTGCTCGACCAGCTCGGGCTCGGTGGGGATCCGCGAGCCCACCGGCCATTCGCCCGACGTGATCTGGGCGCGCAGCTGGGCGATCACCTGGTCGGCGAGGGCGGAGCGCCGGGGCGAGGTCAGCGGCATGACTCTCCTGTGCGTGGGGCGGATATGGCCCGAGGTGAACGAACGCGTCGAACGGGCCCTCCCATGATGCCGTCAGGCCGTTACCGGGCGGTCGCTCACCACTGGACCAGCATTCATCCCATCATTCTATGATGGTCGGCATGCACACGCCCCTGTCTGACGATCTCGCGACGCTCGACACCGCCGACTCCGCGCCCCGCCCGGCGGAACCGGGAGGCCCGCGCCGCGCCGCCTCGCCCTGGCGAGGCCGCGTCATGGCGGCAGGGCTCATCCTCGCCGCGCTCAATCTCCGCCCCGCCGTCACCAGCCTCGGCCCGCTGCTCGAAGAGGTCCGCGCCGACCTCGGGATGAGCGGCACCGTCGCCGGCGTGCTCACCTCCGTGCCCGCGGCGTGTTTCGCGCTCTTCGGGTTCACCGCACCCCGGCTGGCCCGGCGCTGGGGGCCGGTGGCCATCGTCTGCGCCGGGCTCGCCGCCATCGCCGCCGGTCTGCTGCTGCGCCCCCTGGCCGGCGGGACCGTGGCGTTCCTGGCGGCCAGCGCGCTCGCCCTGGCCGGGATCGCGGTGAGCAACGTCCTGATGCCGGTGATCGTCAAGCGCTGGTTCCCCGACCGGGTCGGCTCGATGACCGGGCTGTACTCGATGGGCCTGTCGCTGGGCACCGCCGCCTCCGCGGCGGTCACCGTGCCGATGACCGACGCGCTGGGCGGCTCCTGGCGGACCGGGCTCGGGGCGTGGGCGCTGCTCGCCGCGGTGGCGCTGGTGGCGTGGCTGTTCCTCGCCCGCGACCATACGACCGGCGCGAGGGCGGCTGGCGCCGAGGTGACTCGTACGGAGGCGGCCGGTACCGGGACGGCCGGCACCGAGGCGGCCGGTACCGGCGCGGGCCGTACGGAAGCGGGCCGTACGGACGCGGACGCATCGGCCGCGGCCGGGAGCGCCGCCGCGGCCGAGACCGACGCCCCGGCCGATGGGCCCGCGATCCGCATCACCCGCAGCCCCCTCGCCTGGGCCATGGCCGTCTTCTTCGGCTTCCAGGCCACCGCCGCGTACATCTCCATGGGCTGGATGCCGCAGATCTTCCGGGACGCGGGGGTCTCCGCCTCCACCTCCGGATTGCTGCTGGCCGTGATGATGGCGATGGGCGTGCCGCTCGCCTTCGTCCTGCCGCGGATCGCCGCCCGGCTGCGGCACCAGGGCGTCCTGGTCGTCGTCCTCGGCGTCTTCGGCCTCACCGGTTACGCCGGGCTGTGGCTGGCCCCGGCCGGCGGCGCCTGGGCCTGGGCCCTGCTGCTCGGCATCGCCAACTGCGCCTTCCCGCTCGCCCTCACCATGATCGGCATGCGGACGAGGACCCATGCGGGAGTGGTCCGGCTGTCGGCCTTCGCGCAGTCCGTCGGCTATCTGCTGTCCATCCCGGGCCCGCTGCTGGTCGGCGTGCTCTACCAGCACAGCGGCGGCTGGGGACAGCCCATCGCGCTGATGGCCGGGTTCATGGTGCCGCAGATCATCGCGGGCGTGCTGGCCGGACGCGACCGCACCCTCGAGGACGAGCGCTGATCGAGGTCGCGAACGAGCGCTGATCCGTGTCCGCGCGGGCTGGTCCGGGTCGGGTACGAGGGCTGCTCAAAGTCGCGTACGGGGGATGGGAGACTGGTGCCATGCCAGTGCTCGATGAGAACCCCCCGGACGGCCAGAAGAAGCTCCTCATCATCCTCGGTGTGATGCTCGGCATCACCGTGGTCGTCGGCGTGATCGCCACCCTCGCCTCGCCCTGACCCCGGGCGGGGGACCGGATGGTGGGGCCGGCCCCACCATCCCCTAGGGGGCTGGGCTCAGGGGCAAGTGGGTGGCTCACCGGATGGGAGCCGCCCCGCCCGCTCCGTACCGTCGAACCATCGACACGTTCGGCGACCCGGAGGCGATCCCATGTCCGCCCGCACCCGTACCCGGCCCGCACGTCCGGTGGACAGTGGCATGGACATGCGGCTCCCGTGGTGGGCCGTCGTTCTCCCGACCGTGGCCTTCGCGGCGCTGCTGCTTCTGCTCACCGGGCCCACCGACGCCCATGCCGAGAGCGGCGTCTCCGGACCGGTCTCGCAGGTCGTGGAGTTGCTGCACCGGACCTTCGGGGGCGCGGCACCGTGACCCACCGTAGGCGGTGGTGATCAGCCGTGTCCGCCATATCGCGGGTGTGCTCACGTTTGACGAGGTCGTTCCAACACCCTGCGCCTCGTGCACCGATTCATGCGAAGCTGGGACGCATGAGCGTCGATGTGCCCCGCAGGATTGTCCTCCTTCGACACGCCAAGGCCGACTGGCCCCAGGTGGCCGACCACGAGCGCCCGCTCGCGGACCGCGGCCGCAATGACGCCCCGCTCGCCGGGCGCCGGATCGCGGAGGCCGGTCTCACCCCCGAACTCACCCTCTGCTCCACCGCGCTGCGCACCCGTGAGACCTGGAAGCTGGTGGTCCACGAGTTGCCGCACCGCCCCAAGACCGTCTACGAGGAGCGTTTGTACGACGCCCCGGTCGGTCAGCTCATCGAGGTGATCAATGAGACCGCGGACGACGTCACCGATCTGCTGGTCGTCGGCCACAACCCCGGGATGCACGGCCTCGCCGACGCGTTGGCGGGCGAGGCCGACGAGGGTGTCAGGGAGCGTATGGAGCGTGGTGCCTTCCCCACCTCAGCGTTCGCCGTCGTGACCTTCAGCGGCTCATGGAAGTCGGTGGAGATCGGCTGCGGGCGTCTCGCCGGCTTCTGGGCGCCCCACGAGTGATTGCCGATTCCCGGGATTGCTGGGATTCCCGGGTGATCCCCCGGGCGTGATCTCAGCGCACCGGCCCCCGCTCCGCCGTCGTACGGGGAGCGGGGGCCGGTGCGCGTTCCGGGCCGGGATCCGTCAGCCCTGGATCCGTCAGTCCACGTGCGCGTCCGCCGCCTCGACCTCTTCGCGGGTCACGCCCAGCAGATACAGCACCGTGTCGAGGAACGGCACGTTCACGGCGGTGTGCGCGGCCTCCCGGACCACCGGCTTGGCGTTGAACGCGACGCCCAGCCCGGCCGCGTTCAGCATGTCCAGGTCGTTGGCCCCGTCGCCGATCGCGACGGTCTGCACCAGCGGCACCCCGGCCTCGGCCGCGAAGCGCCGCAGCAGCCGGGCCTTGCCCGCCCGGTCCACCACCTCGCCGACCACCCGGCCGGTCAGCTTGCCGTCCACGACCTCCAGGGTGTTGGCGGAGGCGAAGTCCAGCCCCAGCCGCTCCTTGAGATCGTCGGTGACCTGCGTAAAGCCACCGGAGACCACGCCCACCTGATAGCCGAGACGCTTCAGGGTGCGGATCAGCGTACGGGCGCCGGGCGTGAGCCGGACCTCGGCGCGCACCTTCTCCACCACGGACGCGTCGATCCCCGCCAGCAGCGCGACCCGCGCGTGCAGCGACTGCTCGAAGTCCAGCTCACCGCGCATCGCCCGCGCCGTGACCTCGGCGACCTCGGCCTCACAGCCCGCATGGGCGGCGAAGAGCTCGATCACCTCGTCCTGGATCAGGGTGGAGTCCACATCCATGACCACCAGGCGCTGCGCCCGGCGCTGCAGCCCCGACGCCACCACGGCCACATCGACGCCGATATCGGCGGCCTCGATGGCCAGCGCGGTGCGCAGCGGCTCCGTCTCGGCGCCGGACACCTCGAACTCCACGGCCGTCACCGGATACTTCGCCAGCCGGAAGATCCGGTCGATGTTGCCGCCGGTGCCGGTGATCCGGGAGGCGATGGCGGCGGTCGACTCGGCGGTCAGCGGATTCCCCAGCACGGTCACATGCGACCGGCCGGTGCCACGCGGCCGGTTGTCGCCCCGGCCGGAGATGATCTCGGCCTGGAGCCGCATCGACTCCGCCCAGCTGTGCACGGTGGCCCGCAGATCGCCCTCGGCGCCGTCGGCCTTCGGGGCCG
The DNA here is from genome assembly GCF_001598115.1 of Streptomyces sp. AgN23. NCBI lineage: Bacteria > Bacillati > Actinomycetota > Actinomycetes > Kitasatosporales > Streptomycetaceae > Streptomyces > Streptomyces sp. AgN23. The sequence continues at coordinate 2,978,921 of NZ_CP007153.1, read as the reverse complement.
TGACCAGGACACACAGCACGATGCGGCCCCGGGTGACGACCTGCTCTATGTCCACTATGTGCACGCCGTAGGCGGCGAGGGTGTCGCAGAGCCCGGCGGTGATACCGGGGCGGTCCTTGCCGAAGATCTTGACAAGGAGGGTCGGGACATCGTCGTCGTCCGGGACGGCGGTGACAGGGGAGATCCGCGATGTGCTCATGGTCTTCCCACCGTATCCGGCCCTTCCCGCGGCGCGCGCGGCAGCCCGCACCGTGGACGGCCGCCTGAGGCGGAACGTTCATGTCCCGGTCGCCGCGGCGTCACCCCTCGCATGATCGGCGGCTTCACGCGCCACCTCCGCCGCCGCGCCCTTCGCCCCCGCCGTGACCCGCGCCTCCCTCGCCTCCCCGCTCCCCGTCGTCCCGCCGCGCGAGCGCCGCGGCCCGGCGGCCCGCCGCGCCCGTGGCCCATGCCGCGAGCGCCCCGGCGGCCCCCGCCGCCGCGCCCCACCCCGCGCCCAGCGCACACGCCGGCGGAGCGCTTCCGTACAGCTCGAGACCCGCCCCGAAGGCGTCGAAGCCGAGCACGGACAGGCTCGCCCCCGCCGAGACCCGGGTCAGCCGCACCAGCAGCGGCAGCGCGAGCGCGGTCACCACGCCCAGCCGCAGCGCACACCACCCCGCGAAGGCGAACGGCCGGGAGCTCCCCACGGGCGTACGGGCCGCGGTGAGTACCCCGGCGGCGAGCATCAGCAGCACACTCGCGACCACCAGCAGCCAGACCCGGCCGTCGAACTCGGCCAGCCGCCCCACCGTGAACGGCTCCCCGCCCGTCCCGGCGAGCAGATCGTCCACGGGGTCGGGCAGCACCTGCCGCAGCGCACCGCTCGCCCTGCCGTACCAGGGCACGAACAGCCCCAGCGGTACGCCGATCCACACCCCGTTCGGGGCGCCGAGCAGCGCCGACCCGAGCACCAGCCCCGGATGGTCGTCCCCGACCGCCGCGTAGATCCCGGCCACCAGACCCGCGCCGACCGCGAGCACCAGCACCCCGCACAGCGCGGACACCGCCGGCCGGACCGTGCGGTGCAGCGCCTGCCCGCCGGGCGGCAGCGGGGTACGGCGCGAGGCCAGCAGCGCGAGCAGCAGGACGGCGACGACCCACACCGCGCCGCCCAGCAGCGAGCGGCCGGCCGCCACGGTGAAGCCGACGGACGCCTTGGCGTCGACGAGTTCGGCCAGCCGGTCCGGCAGCAGCCCGGCGCCGATGTCCGCGATATCGCCCAGCTGCTCGGGGAGCCGACTCAGCAGATCGTGCCCGGTGCGCTGTCTGCCGAGGCCGGGCGGGACGAGCGTGGCGCCGTCGATCGTGACCGTATCGTTGCCCACCCAGGTCAGCCCGGCGAGCAGCAGCAGGAAGAGCACGGCCACGAGGCCCGCGCGCACGGCGAGTTCGGCCCGGCCGATCACGGCCCCCGCGGCCCGCAGCGACCGTACGAACAGCCACCCCAGCAGCAGCGCGCCGACCAGGCTCACCCCGAGTGGCGCGATATCGATGGCGGCGCGGGCCTGGGCGCCCTCCAGCCCGAAGACGCCCACCTCGCCGGAGGGGGTGACGGAACCGCCGACCGCCAGCACCGTCACCGCGGCGGTCATCGGCCCGAGCGCCCCCGCACGGTCGGCGCCGATCAGATGCATGCCGAGCGCGGCGATCCCCACCATAGCCAGAAACGCCCAGCTCACCGCCGCGATTGCGGCGAGCAGCGCGGGCCCCCAGGGCACTCGTCCGCCACCGCTCGCGCTCATATCGCCGACTCCCGATCGTCGCGAGTTGCCCGGATTAACCATGATCCGCACTATCCGTCAGCGCTTACCACTTTCCGAGGGCCTTTCGGATGAGTCAATGACGCCCGAGTCGCGCTCTTGTCAAAGCCCGACTTCCGGTTAAGGGACTGAGCCTGAAATAGTTCCTCAGGATGTTCGCCATCCCTAGACTCCCTCTGTCAGGGGGTAACTCGGGGGACAAGTAGTGGGGCATGGAGTGCCGGAACTCGTACTGGAATTGAACGGACAGACCTGGACACTTGATCCGTCCAGGTCGTACAGCCTGGGGCGCGACCCACAGGGCGACATGGTGCTGGACGACGCCAGGGTCTCCTGGCGGCATGCCACGGTGCGCTGGGGTGGGCACAGTTGGGTCATCGAGGATCAGGGCTCCACCAACGGCACCTATGTGCAGGGCCGGAGAATCCAACAGGTGGAAATCGGCCCTGGTTCGGCCGTCCACCTCGGCAATGCCACCGATGGCCCTCGGCTCAGCGTCTCCGGCGGCGGTGCCTCGATGGGCGCCGCGGGCGCGTACGGCCAGCAGGCGGCGATGGGCATGCCCCAGCAGCCCCACCAGGCTCAGCAGCCCCCCGCCCAGCAGCAGCCGCAGCCCGGCCCCGGCTGGCCGCAGCAGGGCGGGCCGCAGCAGGGTGCGCCGCAGCCCCAAGGCTGGCCACAGCCCCAGCAGCAGCCCCAGGCCCCGCACCAGCAGCAGCCCCAGGCCCCGCACCAGCAGCAGCCGTTCATCCCGCAGCAGCAGGCGCCCCATCAACAGCCGCAGCACCAGCAGGCACCCCAGCCTCCGCAGCAGCAGCCCCAGGCCCCGCTGAACAATCTCGCGCAGAACGTTCCCGGCACCGGCCCCTCCGGCCCGGCCGACGGCCCGCCCGCCCAGGGCGACCGCAGCCCGACCACCTTCCATCAGCTCGCCGCCGGCCGGGTGATGCGCATCGGTCGTGCGCTGGAGAACGAGCTGGTCGTCTCCGATCTGCAGGTCTCGCGCCACCACGCCGAGTTCCGGGCGCTGCCCGACGGCCGTTTCGAGATACGTGACCTCGGCAGCCACAACGGCACCTATGTCAACGGTCAGCCGGTCCGGCAGCAGATCATCGGCCCCACCGACACCGTCGGCGTCGGTCACTCCACCTTCCGGCTGGTCGGCGACCGCCTCGAAGAGTTCGTCGACACCGGTGAGGTCTCCTTCTCGGCCCGTCATCTGACGGTGACGGTCGACGGCGGCAAGCAGATCCTCAAGGACGTCTCCTTCGGCGTCCCGGAGAAGTCCCTCGTCGCGGTCATCGGCCCGTCCGGCTCCGGTAAGTCCACGCTGCTGAAGGCGCTCACCGGCTACCGCCCGGCCAACCAGGGCGATGTCCTCTACGACAACCGGAACCTCTACAAGCAGTTCGCCGAGCTGCGCCAGCGCATCGGTCTGGTGCCCCAGGACGACATCCTGCACAAGGAGCTGACCGTCCAGAAGGCCCTGCGCTACGCCGCCAAGCTCCGCTTCCCCGGTGACACCGCCGAGGCCGAGCGCGAGGCCCGGATCGACGAGGTGCTGCGCGAGCTCAAGCTGGACATCCACCGGGAGAAGAAGGTCACCGCCCTCTCCGGCGGTCAGCGCAAGCGGGTCTCCGTCGCGCTGGAGCTGCTCACCAAGCCGTCGCTGATCTTCCTGGACGAGCCGACCTCCGGTCTCGACCCGGGCATGGACCGCGATGTCATGCAGCTGCTGCGCGGTCTCGCCGACGACGGCCGCACCGTGCTGGTGGTCACCCACTCGGTCGCCGAGCTGGCGCTGTGCGACAAGCTCCTGGTGATGGCGCCGGGCGGCTCGGTGGCCTACTTCGGCCCGCCGGACGAGGCGCTCAACTTCTTCGGCTACGACAGCTGGGCGGATGTCTTCTCGTCGTTCGAGAACTACCGCGACTACGACTGGGCGGGCCGCTGGCGCGGTTCGCAGCACTACCAGATGTACGCGGCGGACCTCGACTCCGTCGCCCCGCAGTCCGTCCATGTCCAGGCCCCGCCGACCCGGATGCAGAAGCCACAGAGCTGGGGCTCGCAGCTGTGGACGCTGATCCGCCGCTATCTGTCGGTGATCGGCTCCGACAAGGGCTTCATGGGGCTGATGGTGATCCTGCCCGCCGTGCTGGGCTCGGTGAGCGTCGTCATCCCGGCGAAGTTCGGCCTTCAGCTGGCCCCGAAGGGCAGTTTCAACCAGGCCGCCGGGACGGTTCTGCTGATTCTCGTGGTCGGTATGTGCTTCACCGGCGCGGCCAATTCCGTACGAGAATTGATCAAGGAACGGGTCATCTACGAACGGGAACGGGCGGTCGGCCTGTCCCGCTCCGCGTATCTGATGTCCAAGGTGATCGTGCTCGGCGTGATCACCGCCTGCCAGGGCGTCATCATCTCCGCCATCGGTCTCTCGACGCGCAAGATGCCCGACGAAGGTCTGCTGATGCCGCCGGCCGCCGAGCTCTGCCTGGCCGTCATCGCGATCGGCTTCACCTCGATGATGGTCGGCCTGGTCATCTCGTCCCTGGTGAAGACCGCTGAGAAGACCATGCCGCTGCTGGTCATGTTCGCGATCGTCCAGGTCGTCTTCACCGGCGTCCTGTTCAAGATCTACGGATCGCTCGGTGTGGAGCAGTTCGCCTGGCTGATGCCGTCCCGCTGGGCGGTCGGCGCGGCCGGTGCCACGCTGGACCTGGGCCCGGGCGTCGGCCACATGATGGCGCCGTGGGACAGCAAGAAGCCCCTGGACACCGACCCACTGTGGGAGCACACCACGACCCAGTGGGGCATCGACATCATCGTGCTGATCGTCCTCGGCATCGCCTGCGGCTTCGTGGTCGCGCGGCTGCTGCGCCGCCATGAGCCGGAGGTCATGCGCAAGTAGCCGCGGCCCCGGAGGCCATGCGCACGTAGTCGCGGCCCTCGGTGGTCAGGCGCACGTAGCCGCGCCCCCGGTGGTCCGGCGCAAGCAGCCTCCGTCACCGTCACGCACACGGGCGACGGCATCCCTCGCACACAGGGGGTGCCGTCGCCCTTCGGCGTCGTAACGCCGGGTTCGGGACAGCCGTACAGGCTTAGTACGGGCCGTTCACGTTGTCCATCGAGCCGTACCGGTCGGCCGCGTAGTTGCAGGCCGCGGTGATGTTCGCGACCGGGTCGTAGGCGTCCCAGGCGGTGCCCTCGACGTGGTAGGCCTTGAAGGTCGGGGCTATCACCTGGAGCAGGCCCTTGGAGGGCACGCCGTTCTGGGCGTTGATGTCCCAGTTGTTGATGGCGCGCGGGTCGCCGCCGGACTCCCGGATGATGTTGCGGTGAATGCCCTCGTAGGTGCCGGGGATGCCCTTCTTCTTCATGATGTCGAGGGACTCCCGGATCCAGCCGTCGAGGTTGTCCGGGTAGGTCTTCTCGGCGGCGACCGTCTCGATACGCGTGGCGGAGCGGCTCGCAGCCTGCTTGACGGCGCGCTCCTTGGCGGCCTTGGCCTCGGCGGCCTTCTTCGCGGCGGCCTCTTCCGCGGCCTTTTTGGCGGCGGCCTCTTCCGCGGCCTTCTTCTTCGCGGCCTCCGCCGCGGCCTTCTTCTCGGCAGCCTCTTGCTTGGCCTGCTGGTCGGCGAGCGCGGACTGCTTCACCAGGGCCTCGTGGTGGGCCTGGGCGTCGGCCTTCTGGGACGTGAGGGCGACGGGCTTGTTCGGCAGGTCCTGGGCCGTCGTCTTGGCGTCCGCGTTGCCACCGGGGACGACTGCGAAGGCTATGGCGGCCGCACCGGCGGCAGCGATTCCGGCGGCGGAGTACTTGTGCGTCTTGTTGAGACGGGCGTAGCCGGGGATGTTGGGCAGGGGCATGGCGGAGTAGACCTCTTCCAATCGCTTGAGTCGCAGGCCAAATCGGCGCGCAGAGCGCCGTTCCTGGATCTACGGCGCCGTGCGACTGGGGGAAATTCTTAGCTGCCGCAAAAAGTTGTCGCAAAGGTGTGACATACGATGCTGCTTAGTGGATAAGTAGGCCGCTCATGCCCATGCGAACGGCCGTCATCCCCGCTCAGTCGCCTATGAAACGTCCACTAAGCACGTTCGTAAGTGATTTAGGTCGTGTGTCCGGGCTCACATCGCGGAGCTTCTCATATTGCGCGCTGTGCCCACGCAAATGCTCAGGGTGTTTGTTTTTTTCACCCCTGCGACAGCCCCCTTTGGGGGGCCCGTGTGCGCCGTTCGACCTAGGGCTCAGGTCTTATCAGGTGGCCGCCGACCGGCCGATATACCCGCCGGGTGGCGGGTGGGTACGGTAATGGCCATGACGAAAGGACGGGGCGGTGGACCCGGGGCCGGGCTGATTCGGGTGAGCGGTGCGCTGCTCGCCATGAGCCGACATCTGGAAGTCCGTGATGTCCTAAAGACCATCGTTGTGTCCGCCCGTGAGCTGCTCGATGCGGAGTATGCCGCCCTGGGGGTCTCCGATGATCACGGAGGTTTCGCCCAGTTCGTAGTAGATGGGGTGAGCGACGAGCAGTGGAAGGCCATCGGGCCGCTGCCCCGGCAGCATGGCATTCTCGCCGCCATGCTCAAGGACGCCACCCCACAGCGACTCGCCGATGTGCGGCGTGATGTCCGTTTTGAGGGATGGCCATCAGCTCATCCGGAAATGTCGGATTTCCTGGGTCTTCCCATTGCCGATGGCGATGAAGTTCTCGGCGCGGTATTCCTCGCCAACAAACGATGCCCCAAGCCCGAGGGCGGCTGCGGTTTCACCGCCGAGGACGAGGAGCTGCTGTCCATCCTGGCCCAGCACGCCGCCATCGCCCTGACCAACGCCCGCCTCTACGAGCGCAGCCGCGAGCTCACCATCGCCGGGGAGCGGGCCAGGCTCGCCCATGAGCTGCACGACGCGGTCTCCCAGAAGCTCTTCTCGCTGCGGCTGACCGCCCAGGCGGCCACGGCCCTGGTGGACCGCGACCCCGACCGGGCCAAGGACGAGCTCCAGCAGATCGCCCTCCTCGCCGCCGAGGCCACCGACGAGCTGCGCTCCGCCGTCGTGGAACTGCGCCCCGCGGCCCTCGACGAGGACGGCCTCGTGGCGACGCTGAGGACGCAGGTGCAGGTGCTCGACCGGGCCCACTCCGCCCAGGTCACCTTCGCCTGCCACGGCGTACGGGCGCTGCCCGCCGCCCAGGAGGGGGCGGTGCTGCGGGTGGCCCAGGAGGCCCTGCACAACGCGCTGCGTCACGCCGACGCGCGGCAGGTCGACGTCACGCTGACCCGGCACGGCCAGGGCGCCCGGCTGCGCGTCGCCGACGACGGCACGGGTTTCGACCCCTCGGCCGTACGGCGCGCCGGGCGCCACCTCGGGCTGGTGTCGATGCGGGACCGGGCCGGCGGCGTCGGTGGCCGTCTGACCGTGGAGTCGGCGCCCGGCGGGGGCACCGTGATCGAGATGGAGGTGCCCGGTGGCTGACCCCGGACGGATTCGGGTGCTGCTCGTCGACGACCACCAGGTGGTCCGGCGCGGCCTGCGGACCTTTCTCCAGGTCCAGGACGACATCGAGGTGGTCGGCGAGGCGTCGGACGGCGAGGAGGGCGTCGCCCGCGCCGAGGAGCTGCGCCCCGACGTCGTCCTCATGGACGTGAAGATGCCCGGCCTCGACGGCATCGAGGCGCTGCGTACCCTGCGCGACCTCGACAACCCCGCCCGGGTGCTGATCGTGACCAGCTTCACCGAGAAGCGCACTGTGGTCCCGGCCCTGCGTGCGGGCGCCGCGGGCTATGTCTACAAGGACGTGGACCCCGAGGCGCTCGCCCGTGCCGTCCGGTCCGTCCACTCCGGACATGTGCTGCTCCAGCCCGAGGTGGCCCTCGCGCTGCTCTCCCAGGACGAGGGCGGCGGCCAGGGGCGCGGCGGCTCACTCACCGAGCGGGAGCGCGAGGTGCTCGCGCTGATCGCGGACGGCCGGTCCAACCGGGAGATCGCGCGAGCGCTGGTGCTGTCCGAAAAGACCGTGAAGACCCATGTGTCCAATATTCTTATGAAATTGGACCTCGCCGACCGTACTCAGGCCGCGCTCTGGGCCGTACGACATGGGATTGGGGCATGAACAGCGGTTCTCCGTGAAATCACACCAACGGGTGGCTATCACTCGAACAGCGCAACTCGCCATCAGCCGGGCCGTTTTCCACGGCGTACCGCGGCGTACCGCCGCGGTGACGCGCTGATGAATGAAGGGTCTTGCCAAGTGAAGAACATCAAGAGGTTCGCTGCCATCACCATCACGGCCGGCGGACTCGCCGTCGCCGGTGCCGGTGTCGCCACCGCCCAGAGCCCCTGGGCCGACGGTGGGGCCACGATGTCCCCGGGTGTCGTCTCCGGCAACAACATTCAGGCGCCCATTCACGTGCCCGTGAACTTCTGCGGCAACACCGTCTCGGTCATCGGGTCCATGAACCCGGCGCTCGGCACCCCCTGCGGCGGCTGACCGCCGCCCTGGCGCATACAGGACGCACTGCCGACCGGCCCCGGAGGCGCCCGCCTTCGGGGCCGGTCCCGTGCGTCCGGAGAAAGCCGGAGACCGCCAGGGAAGCGCGGAGGCCCTCCGGGCAGCGTCAGAAACCTTCCCGGGAACGCCAGCGCCCTTCCCGGGAACGCCAGCGCCCTTCCCGGGAACGCCAGCGCCCTTCCCGGGAACGCCAGGGCCTTCCCGGGAGGCTCAGAGATCCCCCGGGAACGCCAGGACCCCCGGGAAGCTCAGAGACCTTCCCGGGGAATCAGCGGCCGCCCCGCTCCCGCTCCTCCACATACGCGTTGTACGCCGCCACCTGCGCCCGCCGCGAGGTGCGCTCCACCGGCCGTAGCGCCTCGGCCCGCGCTGTGATCTCCGACGCACTCACCGCACCGCCGTGCTCCCGGCCGTCCCCGCCCGCCATATAGGCGATGTCCACCAGCGCACCCACCCGCTGTGCCAGCTCCAGCACCCGGATGGCCCGCGGCGGATAGCCCGGGGCCAGCACCTCGCGCCCCCGCTCGGCCCGCGCCCGATACGCCTCCAGGGCCGCCTCGGCCACCGGGCCCGATCCGGCCACATTCAGCCGCGAGAGCACCTCCGTGGCCTCCCGCAGCGCCTCGGCCAGCTCCCGTTCGGCCTCGCCCAGCGACGGCACATCGGCCGGCGGAGCCTCCCGCACGCTCTGGCACCGCCACACCACCTCGATGTGCTGATCGCCCTCGGGCCCGGCCGCCGACACCTCGGGCACCAGGCCGAGCGCCGCGCCCGTCGCGATCACCGCCTCACCCGCGTCGAGGGCATGGGCGTTGAACTCCGGTGGACCGCTCAGCCCCAGGGGATGCCCCGCTATGGGCAGCGCCACCCGCAGCCCCTTGGCTCCGAGCGCCCGCAGCCGTCCCAGCGCCAGCGTGAGCCCCACCGGCCCGGACTCCCCCGGAAGTCCGGCCACCCGGTGCGACGCGTCCTCATCCGCGATGCGATGCGCCGCCTCGTCCGGAGAGACAAGTCCGGCGATAAGGGCATTTCCCCAAGCCGCGAGGCGCCCTGAACGTGGTTCATCGAGCATGGCACCAGCCTAAGGACTGGCACCGACAACGTGTGGCGTAGGTTTTCCTCAGGGGGCTGCGCCCACAGGCGCACGCACGACTCGAGACTGCAATGGGAGACAACGCGCTCATGAGCGAGGTTCTGGAGCTGCTGGACGTATCGGTGGTCCGCGATGGGCGGGCTCTGGTGGACGAGGTCTCCTGGTCGATCAAAGAAGGCGAGCGCTGGGTCATCCTCGGTCCCAACGGAGCCGGTAAGACCACTCTCCTCAACCTCGCCTCGAGCTACCTCTTCCCGAGCGCCGGAAACGCCCGGATCCTCGGCGAGCGACTCGGCCGCGTCGACGTCTTCGAACTGCGCCCGCGCATCGGCATGGCGGGCATCGCCATGGCCGAGAAGCTGCCGCGCAGCCAGACCGTCCTGCAGACCGTCCTCACCGCCGCGTACGGCATGACGGCCCACTGGCAGGAGGACTACGACGCGGTCGACGAGACCCGCGCCCGCGCCTTCCTCGACCGCCTCGGCATGAACGACTACCTCGACCGGAAGTTCGGCACTCTCTCCGAGGGCGAGCGCAAGCGCACGCTCATCGCCCGCGCCATGATGACCGACCCCGAGCTGCTGCTCCTCGACGAGCCCGCGGCCGGACTCGACCTCGGCGGCCGCGAGGACCTCGTCCGCCGCCTCGGACGGCTCGCCCGCGACCCGCTCGCCCCGTCGATGATCATGGTGACACATCATGTCGAGGAAATCCCCCCCGGCTTCACCCATGTTCTGATGATCCGCCAGGGCAAGGTGCTCACCGCCGGCCCGGTCGAGACCGAACTGACCTCCCGTAACCTCTCCCGCTGTTTCGGACTCCCGCTGATCGTCGAGCGCTACGGCGAGCGCTGGACCGCCCACGGCCTGCCGCTGGCCTGATGTCCGCCCCCTGCGCCCGCCGTGCCACCGGCAGGTGATCCGCGCACTGTCCCCGGAGACCGGCGACAACTACCATGACCATGTGGATCCATGGGTGTGGTGGCTGATCGCCGCCGTAGGACTGGGCATCCCGCTCGTACTGACCGCGATGCCCGAATTCGGGATGGTCGCCGTCGGTGCCGTGGCCGGTGCCATCACCGACGCGCTCGGCGGCGGCATCGTGCTCCAGGTCGTCGTCTTCTGCGCCGTCTCGGTCGCGCTGGTCGCGGTCGTACGTCCGATGGCGGTCCGCAGCCGCCGTCAGCAACCCGAGCTGCGCAGCGGCATCGAGGCGCTGAAGGGGCGTCAGGCCGTCGTCCTCGCACGCGTCGACGACAGCGGTGGCGGCCGCATCAAACTCGCGGGCGAAGTGTGGTCCGCGCGCTCGCTCGACCCCGGCCAGGCGTACGAACCCGGGCAGCAGGTCGACGTGGTGGAGATCGACGGTGCGACGGCCGTCGTCATGTAGACGCCGTACCGGGAGTGTCCTACCAAGAGTTGAGGGCGCCCCGGTTGAGCTGCGGAGTCGACCATGAATCTGACAGACTCCACTTTCGGGAACCGCCAGACCTGATCATCCCGACCATCCGAATCACCGCATGAAGGGCACGGGGAGCCGCTGTGGAACCGATCATCATCGTCCTGATCATCCTCGTGGTGCTGGTGTTCATCGCACTGATCAAGACGATCCAGGTCATCCCACAGGCCAGTGCGGCCATCGTGGAGCGCTTCGGGCGCTACACCCGCACCCTCAACGCGGGCCTCAACATCGTCGTCCCGTTCATCGACTCGATCCGCAACCGCGTCGACCTCCGTGAACAGGTCGTGCCCTTCCCCCCGCAGCCGGTGATCACCCAGGACAACCTGGTCGTGAACATCGACACCGTCATCTACTACCAGGTGACCGACGCCCGCGCCGCCACCTACGAAGTCGCCAGCTACATCCAGGCGATCGAGCAGCTCACCGTCACCACCCTGCGGAACATCATCGGTGGCATGGACCTCGAGCGCACCCTGACCTCCCGCGAGGAGATCAACGCGGCGCTGCGCGGCGTCCTCGACGAGGCCACCGGCAAGTGGGGCATCCGCGTCAACCGCGTCGAGCTCAAGGCCATCGAGCCGCCCACCTCCATCCAGGACTCGATGGAGAAGCAGATGCGCGCCGACCGTGACAAGCGCGCCGCGATCCTCCAGGCCGAAGGTGTCCGGCAGTCCGAGATCCTGCGGGCGGAGGGCGAGAAGCAGTCCGCGATCCTGCGGGCCGAGGGTGAGTCCAAGGCCGCCGCGCTGCGCGCCGAGGGCGAGGCCCAGGCGATCCGTACGGTCTTCGAGTCCATCCACGCCGGAGACCCGGACCAGAAGCTGCTCTCGTACCAGTACCTCCAGATGCTGCCGAAGATCGCCGAGGGCGACGCCAACAAGCTCTGGATCGTGCCCAGCGAGATCGGCGACGCCCTCAAGGGCCTCGGCGGGGCCATGGGCAACTTCGGCCCGCTGACCGGCGGCGGAAACGGCGGCGGCACCCCCGCCGCCACCGGCAAGGAGCCCGCCCCGCGCCGCGAACAGCCCACGATCGACTGACGGACGGCGGTGGGATGGGCCCCGCAGCGCCTGGGGTGGCCGGCCGGTGCTCCCTGCCGGGCCCCTGCGGGACGAACCCGGGGGCTAGGCGGGACGAACCCGGGGCTAGGCGGGAAGCGCCAGCCACTCCGGCAGAGCGTCCCGCTCCGCCGCCCCCAGGGCCAGCAGCAGCGCATCCGAAGGCGTCGGTTCGAACGGCGCCTTGAGCAGCCGCATCCCCGCCTGCTCCGGAGTCCGGTCCGCCTTACGGTGGTTGTCCTCCGCGCAGGAGGCCACCGTATTCAGCCAGGTGTCCCCGCCCCCGCGCGACCGCGGCACCACATGGTCCACGGTTGTCGCCCGGCGGCCGCAGTACCCGCACCGGTGCTGGTCCCGGACCAGCACCCCGCGCCGCGACCACGGGGCACGTCTTCGGAACGGCACCCGCACATAGCGGCACAGCCGGATCACCCGTGGCAGCGGCAGATCGATGTCCGCGGCCCGCACCCGCAGCCCCGGGTGGGCGTGTTCGACGACGGCCTTGTCCTGGAGGACCAGCACCACGGCGCGCCGCAGCGTCACCGTCGCCAGCGGCTCGAAGCTCGCGTTCAGAACCAGCGTCTCGCGCATCCCGACCACCCCCGCATCCCGGTGTCCCGGCCCCGCGCCCGGAATGGGCGGGACCGGGATCAACTCTGGCCGGGAGCCTGGCCGAGAACAACGCAATTTCGCCGCGTCAGCCCGCGGCCGGCACCTCGTACTCCGCGATCAACTGGGCACGCCCCAGTGTGTGGAACCGCAGATTGAAGCCGACCACCGCGGGCGAGGCGTCCGCGTCCGGGCCCAGCTTCTCCGCGTCCACCGCGTACACGGTGAACACATAGCGGTGCGGACCGTCCCCGGGCGGCGGCGCGGCCCCGCCGAAATCACGGGTCCCGTAGTCGTTGCGCGACTGCACGGCACCCTCGGGCAGGCCCGTGAAGCCGCCGCTGCCCGCACCCGCCGGAAGCTCGGTGACCGTGGCCGGGATGTCGAACAACACCCAGTGCCAGAAGCCGCTGCCGGTCGGCGCGTCCGGGTCGAAGCAGGTGACGGCGAAGCTCTTCGTACCCTCCGGGAATCCCTCCCAGCGCAACTGCGGAGAGGTGTTCCCCTCCGCCTGCACCTGGGCGGACTTGAGCGTGCCGCCCGGTTGCACATCGTCGCTCACCACCGTGAACGACGGCACCGGCGGATGGAAGTCATGGGGGAGCGGCGGCCGGTTCTGCTCGGACACGTCGAGAACCTCCTGAGGTTGCGGTGGATCATCTCCGCGGCCAGCCTAACGAGACCGCCAGACGGCGGGCTGGCACCATGGCGCCCATGACCGGCCCCACCCTCGCCCTCCACCTGCGCCTCGACGGCGTGACGGACAAGGACGACTTCCTCGACCGCTGCGCCCGGGACCTGCGCTTTCCCGACTGGTACGGGCGTAACTGGGACGCTCTGGCCGACTGCCTCACGGATCTGTCCTGGTGGGCCGAGGGCCGCGAGCCCAGCGGCTGCCTGCTGGACATCCAGGGCTGGCTTGCCTTCCGCGACGCGGACCCCGACGCCGCCGCGATCGCGGCGGACATCCTGGCCGACGCGGAGGCGTACTGGGCGACGCAGGGACGGCCCCTGGTGGTGCGCTACGACGAGGGCCCCTGACGCACGACGCACCACACGCCGACATACGACACGGGGCGTGCGCCGGTATACCGTCGGTGCACGCCCCGCGCGGAAGTCCGGCTCAGCGGAGGGGGAACCTCAGAACCAGTTGCGCTTGCCGCCGACCTGGGCGAGCCACTGGTTCAGATACGCCGCCCAGTCGGTGTCCTGGAAGGTCGCCAGGTTCATCGTGAACGACCGGTAGGTGTCACTGCCCTCGGTGAACAGCCCCGGCTTCTTGTCCATCTCCAGCACCACGTCCATCTCGCGGTCGTCCGCGACGAAGGACAACTCCACCTGGTTCAGCCCCCGGTACTGCTCCGGGGCGTAGAACTCGATCTCCTGGTAGAACGGCAGCCGCTGCCGGGTCCCACGGATGTGCCCCTGCTCCAGGTCGGCGCCCTTGAACCGGAAGCCGAGCGAGCCGAAGGCGTCCAGGATCGCCTGCTGGGCGGGGAGCGGATGCACATTGACCGGGTCCAGATCGCCCGAGTCCACCGCGCGCGCGATCGCCAGCTCCGTGGTCACCCCCACGTTCATACCGGTCAGGTGCCGGCCCATGAACATGGTGATCGGGGTCTCCCACGGGATCTCCAGGCCGAACTGCACCGCGTGCACCGCACCCGGCTGCACCTCGAACGCGCCGCCCAGCTGCTGCCGGGTGAACTCCACGTTCTGCTTGTACTCCTGGTCGTCCCGCTCCACCTCGACCCGCGCCTGCAGGCCGACCGAGAGCGCCTCGATCTGCTGCGCGACCGAGCCGCCCTGGATCCGGACCTCGCCCTGCACAATGCCGCCCGGGACGACATTCTCCTCGGTCAGTACCGTCTCCACCGAAGCGCCACCGGCACCCAGACTCGCGAGCAGCTTCTTGAAGCCCATGTTCTCCCTCTCAAGGACGCGACTGCGTCTTGACTTGATCGCACTCGATCACTGTTGACACCTAGGAACGCGAAACAGCCGTGGGCGGTTCCGCAGCTCATACCCTTCCAGCGGACCGGTGCCGCCTCCAACCACCGGTCCATATCTCTTCCACTACGCTCGGGCCGCGTGACAGCAGGACCTGACCGCGAGCCCCTCGACCGTTCCTTCTTCGACCGACCCGTTCTGGAGGTCGCGCCCGACCTCCTGGGCCGCCTCCTGGTGCGGCGCACCCCGGACGGGCCGATCGAATTGCGCCTGACCGAGGTCGAGGCATACGCGGGCCCGGCCGACCCCGGCTCGCATGCCTACCGTGGCCGCACCGACCGCAACGCCGTGATGTTCGGCCCCCCGGGGCATGCGTATGTCTACTTCACCTACGGCATGTGGCACTGCCTCAACCTGGTCTGCGGACCGGAGGACCATGCCAGCGGGGTGCTGCTGCGCGCGGGCGAGGTACGGCACGGTCATGAGTGGGCCCATCAGCGCAGGCCGAAGGCGCGTAACGACCATGAGCTGGCCAAGGGCCCGGCCCGGCTGGCCACGGCCCTGGGCGTGGACCGCCGGCTGGACGGCAGCGATGTCTGCGCGGGCGCCGATGCCCCGCTGTCCATACTCACCGGCCACCCCGCCCGGCCCGAGCAGATCCTCAGCGGTCCGCGCACCGGGGTGGGCGGCGAGGGCGCAACTCACCCCTGGCGCTTCTGGATCGACGGCGAGCCCTCGGTCAGCCCCTACCGGGCGCACACCCCGCGTCGCCGGGATTCGACGCGCCGTCAGGTCGGAACTTGACTCTGCTGGACGGGACGCCTAACGTAGCCCGAGCCGCTTGAGACGGGCAGCGCTGTCGGCACGATCGCAAGATCGAGTCACCGCGGCCCCGGAGCGGCCAACCACTAACGACAACTCCCGAACAGGGTCCTATTTCGCTGCGCGAAATCAGAACCCGGGGCTCCGATTAGGAGCTGAGCGGGAAATTGGTTAAAGTAGTGGACACGCCGGAAGGCGCGAAAGACCCCGCTCCAGCAGGGGGCCGGAAACGGAATTCGGACCGGAAACGGAACGGGAAACGGATCTGGTAAGGTTGGAAACACCGAAGGGAAGCGCCCGGAGAAACCGGTGAAACGGTTACGAAGGAAGCGTCCGTTCCTTGAGAACTCAACAGCGTGCCAAAAGTCAACGCCAGATATGTTGATACCCCGTCCATCTCGGACGAGGTTCCTTTGGAAAAATACACAGCGAGGACGCTGTGAGCGGACTGGATTATTCCTCCGGTCTGCTCCGCTCTCGTGATGTGTTGCCGGGATATCCCGGAAGCATTCACGGAGAGTTTGATCCTGGCTCAGGACGAACGCTGGCGGCGTGCTTAACACATGCAAGTCGAACGATGAACCGGTTTCGGCCGGGGATTAGTGGCGAACGGGTGAGTAACACGTGGGCAATCTGCCCTGCACTCTGGGACAAGCCCTGGAAACGGGGTCTAATACCGGATATGACACGCTCCCGCATGGGATGCGTGTGGAAAGCTCCGGCGGTGCAGGATGAGCCCGCGGCCTATCAGCTTGTTGGTGGGGTGATGGCCTACCAAGGCGACGACGGGTAGCCGGCCTGAGAGGGCGACCGGCCACACTGGGACTGAGACACGGCCCAGACTCCTACGGGAGGC
Organism: Streptomyces sp. AgN23; assembly: GCF_001598115.1. Lineage (NCBI taxonomy): Bacteria > Bacillati > Actinomycetota > Actinomycetes > Kitasatosporales > Streptomycetaceae > Streptomyces > Streptomyces sp. AgN23. The sequence goes on along the minus strand of NZ_CP007153.1, from coordinate 2,962,762 downwards.
AGCAGTGGGGAATATTGCACAATGGGCGAAAGCCTGATGCAGCGACGCCGCGTGAGGGATGACGGCCTTCGGGTTGTAAACCTCTTTCAGCAGGGAAGAAGCGAGAGTGACGGTACCTGCAGAAGAAGCGCCGGCTAACTACGTGCCAGCAGCCGCGGTAATACGTAGGGCGCAAGCGTTGTCCGGAATTATTGGGCGTAAAGAGCTCGTAGGCGGCTTGTCGCGTCGGATGTGAAAGCCCGGGGCTTAACCCCGGGTCTGCATTCGATACGGGCAGGCTAGAGTTCGGTAGGGGAGATCGGAATTCCTGGTGTAGCGGTGAAATGCGCAGATATCAGGAGGAACACCGGTGGCGAAGGCGGATCTCTGGGCCGATACTGACGCTGAGGAGCGAAAGCGTGGGGAGCGAACAGGATTAGATACCCTGGTAGTCCACGCCGTAAACGTTGGGAACTAGGTGTGGGCGACATTCCACGTCGTCCGCGCCGCAGCTAACGCATTAAGTTCCCCGCCTGGGGAGTACGGCCGCAAGGCTAAAACTCAAAGGAATTGACGGGGGCCCGCACAAGCGGCGGAGCATGTGGCTTAATTCGACGCAACGCGAAGAACCTTACCAAGGCTTGACATACACCGGAAACCTCTGGAGACAGGGGCCCCCTTGTGGTCGGTGTACAGGTGGTGCATGGCTGTCGTCAGCTCGTGTCGTGAGATGTTGGGTTAAGTCCCGCAACGAGCGCAACCCTTGTTCTGTGTTGCCAGCATGCCTTTCGGGGTGATGGGGACTCACAGGAGACTGCCGGGGTCAACTCGGAGGAAGGTGGGGACGACGTCAAGTCATCATGCCCCTTATGTCTTGGGCTGCACACGTGCTACAATGGCCGGTACAATGAGCTGCGAAGCCGTGAGGTGGAGCGAATCTCAAAAAGCCGGTCTCAGTTCGGATTGGGGTCTGCAACTCGACCCCATGAAGTCGGAGTCGCTAGTAATCGCAGATCAGCATTGCTGCGGTGAATACGTTCCCGGGCCTTGTACACACCGCCCGTCACGTCACGAAAGTCGGTAACACCCGAAGCCGGTGGCCCAACCCTTGTGGGGGGAGCCGTCGAAGGTGGGACTGGCGATTGGGACGAAGTCGTAACAAGGTAGCCGTACCGGAAGGTGCGGCTGGATCACCTCCTTTCTAAGGAGCGCATAGCCGACTGCGAGCGCATGTCTCGCACGGTTTGCTCATGGGTGGAACGTTGACTATTCGACACAGTCTTTCGTGTGATGACCGCTAGTACTGCCCTCCGGGGCGTGGAACGCGGCTCGGAGCAGAGGACGGTGTCGGGCACGCTGTTGGGTGTCTGAGGGAATGAACCCTCGACAGGCCGGAGTCCATGCAGGTTGTGGATGACTGGTCGTTGCTTGAGAACTGCACAGTGGACGCGAGCATCTGTGGCCAAGTTTTTAAGGGCGCACGGTGGATGCCTTGGCACCAGGAACCGATGAAGGACGTGGGAGGCCGCGATAGGCCCCGGGGAGCTGTCAACCGAGCTTTGATCCGGGGGTGTCCGAATGGGGAAACCCGGCAGTCGTCATGGGCTGTCACCCATACCTGAACACATAGGGTATGTGGAGGGAACGCGGGGAAGTGAAACATCTCAGTACCCGCAGGAAGAGAAAACAACCGTGATTCCGGGAGTAGTGGCGAGCGAAACTGGATGAGGCTAAACCGTATGTGTGTGATACCCGGCAGGGGTTGCGCGTACGGGGTTGTGGGAGTGAACTTCAGTCGTCTGCCGGCGGCTGGGTGAGTCAGAAACCATTGCGGTAGGCGAAGGACATGCGAAAGGTCCGGCGTAGAGGGTAAGACCCCCGTAGCTGAAATCGTAGTGGCTTGCTTGTTCATTTCCCAAGTAGCACGGGGCCCGAGAAATCCCGTGTGAATCTGGCGGGACCACCCGCTAAGCCTAAATATTCCCTGGTGACCGATAGCGGATAGTACCGTGAGGGAATGGTGAAAAGTACCGCGGGAGCGGAGTGAAATAGTACCTGAAACCGTGTGCCTACAAGCCGTGGGAGCGTCGCCGTGTTCTTCGGAGCACGGTCGTGACTGCGTGCCTTTTGAAGAATGAGCCTGCGAGTTTGCGGTGTGTTGCGAGGTTAACCCGTGTGGGGAAGCCGTAGCGAAAGCGAGTCCGAATAGGGCGGTTTAGTAGCGCGCTCAAGACCCGAAGCGGAGTGATCTAGCCATGGGCAGGTTGAAGCGGAGGTAAGACTTCGTGGAGGACCGAACCCACCAGGGTTGAAAACCTGGGGGATGACCTGTGGTTAGGGGTGAAAGGCCAATCAAACTCCGTGATAGCTGGTTCTCCCCGAAATGCATTTAGGTGCAGCGTCGTGTGTTTCTTGCCGGAGGTAGAGCACTGGATAGGCGATGGGCCCTACCGGGTTACTGACCTTAGCCAAACTCCGAATGCCGGTAAGTGAGAGCGCGGCAGTGAGACTGTGGGGGATAAGCTCCATGGTCGAGAGGGAAACAGCCCAGAGCATCGACTAAGGCCCCTAAGCGTACGCTAAGTGGGAAAGGATGTGGAGTCGCAGAGACAACCAGGAGGTTGGCTTAGAAGCAGCCATCCTTGAAAGAGTGCGTAATAGCTCACTGGTCAAGTGATTCCGCGCCGACAATGTAGCGGGGCTCAAGCGTACCGCCGAAGTCGTGTCATTGCAGCATGTGGTCCAACGATCGCTGTGATGGGTAGGGGAGCGTCGTGTGCCGGGTGAAGCAGCCGTGTAAGCGAGTTGTGGATGGTTCACGAGTGAGAATGCAGGCATGAGTAGCGATACACACGTGGGAAACGTGTGCGCCGATTGACTAAGGGTTCCTGGGTCAAGCTGATCTGCCCAGGGTAAGTCGGGACCTAAGGCGAGGCCGACAGGCGTAGTCGATGGACAACCGGTTGATATTCCGGTACCCGCTTTGAAGCGCCAACGTCGAACCAGGCGATGCTAAGTCCGTGAAGCCGCCCTGATCTCTTCGGAGTTGAGGGGAGTGGTGGAGCCGACGGTCCAGACCTGTAGTAGGTGAGTGATGGGGTGACGCAGGAAGGTAGTCCAGCCCGGGCGGTGGTTGTCCCGGGGTAAGGGTGTAGCCCGAGGAGTAGGTAAATCCGTTCCTTGTTGTGGGTGAGACCTGATGCCGAGCCGATTGTGGTGAAGTGGATGATCCTATGCTGTCGAGAAAAGCCTCTAGCGAGTTTCATGGCGGCCCGTACCCTAAACCGACTCAGGTGGTCAGGTAGAGAATACCGAGGCGTTCGGGTGAACTATGGTTAAGGAACTCGGCAAAATGCCCCCGTAACTTCGGGAGAAGGGGGGCCATTGTTGGTGATCCGATTTACTCGGTGAGCTGGTGGTGGCCGCAGAGACCAGCGAGAAGCGACTGTTTACTAAAAACACAGGTCCGTGCGAAGCCGTAAGGCGATGTATACGGACTGACGCCTGCCCGGTGCTGGAACGTTAAGGGGACCGGTTAGTCACATTTCGGTGTGGCGAAGCTGAGAACTTAAGCGCCAGTAAACGGCGGTGGTAACTATAACCATCCTAAGGTAGCGAAATTCCTTGTCGGGTAAGTTCCGACCTGCACGAATGGCGTAACGACTTCTCGACTGTCTCAACCATAGGCCCGGTGAAATTGCACTACGAGTAAAGATGCTCGTTTCGCGCAGCAGGACGGAAAGACCCCGGGACCTTTACTATAGCTTGATATTGGTGTTCGGTTCGGCTTGTGTAGGATAGGTGGGAGACTGTGAAGCATTAACGCCAGTTAGTGTGGAGTCATTGTTGAAATACCACTCTGGTCGTGCTGGATGTCTAACCTGGGTCCGTGATCCGGATCAGGGACAGTGTCTGGTGGGTAGTTTAACTGGGGCGGTTGCCTCCTAAAGGGTAACGGAGGCGCCCAAAGGTTCCCTCAGCCTGGTTGGCAATCAGGTGTTGAGTGTAAGTGCACAAGGGAGCTTGACTGTGAGACCGACGGGTCGAGCAGGGACGAAAGTCGGGACTAGTGATCCGGCGGTGGCTTGTGGAAGCGCCGTCGCTCAACGGATAAAAGGTACCCCGGGGATAACAGGCTGATCTTCCCCAAGAGTCCATATCGACGGGATGGTTTGGCACCTCGATGTCGGCTCGTCGCATCCTGGGGCTGGAGTCGGTCCCAAGGGTTGGGCTGTTCGCCCATTAAAGCGGTACGCGAGCTGGGTTTAGAACGTCGTGAGACAGTTCGGTCCCTATCCGCTGTGCGCGTAGGAGTCTTGAGAAGGGCTGTCCCTAGTACGAGAGGACCGGGACGGACGAACCTCTGGTGTGCCAGTTGTTCTGCCAAGGGCATGGCTGGTTGGCTACGTTCGGGAGGGATAACCGCTGAAAGCATCTAAGCGGGAAGCCTGCTTCGAGATGAGGACTCCCACCCACTTGATGGGTTAAGGCTCCCAGTAGACGACTGGGTTGATAGGCCAGATATGGAAGCCGGGTAACTGGTGGAGTTGACTGGTACTAATAGGCCGAGGGCTTGTCCTCAGATGCTCGCGTCCACTGTGTGGTTCCCGGGTTGCGAACAGTCGCACCGGTGAATCAGTTCCACTTGACTTAATTGAAGAGTGTGCTTGTTCGCTAGAACCCGATAGGGTTTCGGTGGTCATTGCGTTAGGGAAACGCCCGGTTACATTCCGAACCCGGAAGCTAAGCCTTTCAGCGCCGATGGTACTGCAGGGGGGACCCTGTGGGAGAGTAGGACGCCGCCGAACAATCTTTCAAGGACCCTTGGTCCCAGCGTGCATGCTGGGACCAAGGGTCCTTTTTGTTTTTGCTGGGCCCGTATCGGTGTGACTGGTGCGGGAGAATGGCTGCAGTACATGAAGACAGGAGTCACGCCGATGTCCACCAACTCTCCCGACGACCGGTCGGGCCGCGAGCCGCGGCGCCGGGATGCCGGCGACCGGCGGGACGTTCGCGGCTCGGGACCGCGCCGCGATGCTGATCGCGGTGGTTTCCGGCGTGATGACCGCCGTGACGAGCGGCGTGATGACCGTCCGCGCGGGCCGCGCCGCGATGATGACCGTGGTGGGTTCCGCCGCGATGACCGCCGCGATGACCGCCGAGGCGATCGACGCGACGATCGCCGGGATGACCGGCCGCGTGGGCCGCGTCGGGACGATGACCGCGGAGGCCGCCCCGGCGGCTATGTGCGCCGCGACGACCGGGGCGGGGGCGGCCGTCCCACCGGTGGTTACGAGCGCCGGGACGACCGGCGCGATGACCGTCGGGACGAGCGCCCGGGTGGCCCGCGCAGGGATGACGACCGCGGCGGGTTCCGCCGTGACGATCGTGGTGGGTCCCGTCAGGGGCAGGGCGGTTTCCGCCGGGACCGTGACGATCGACCGGGCTTCCGCCGGGACGACGATCGCGGCGGGTTCCGCCGTGATGACCGCCGAGATGAGCGGCCGGGTGGCCCGCGTCGGGATGACGATCGTGGTGGGTTCCGCCGCGATGACCGCCGTGACGACCGGTCGGGTGGCCCGCGCAGGGACGACGACCGCGGCGGGTTCCGCCGGGATGACCGCCGGGATGAGCGGCCGGGTGGCCCGCGTCGGGATGACGATCGCGGCGGGTTCCGTCGCGATGACCGTGACCGTGGTGGCCGGGGCGGCTACGAGCGCCGGGACGACCGGCCTTCGTACCGCCGTGAGGACGACCGCGGCGGGTTCCGTCGTGACGACCGCCGGGATGAGCGTCGTGACGACCGTCGGGACGAGCGGCCTTCGTACCGCCGTGACGACGACCGCGGCGGGTTCCGTGGTGGAGACCGTCGTACGGACGATCGTGGTGGGTTCCGCCGTGACGACCGCCGTGATGACCGTCGCGACGAGCGGTCGAGCGGGCCGCGCCGCGACGACGACCGCGGCGGGTTCCGCCGGGACGACCGGCGTGATGAGCGGCCCCGTGGGCCGCGGCGCGACGACCGGGCCGGTGGCTTCCGGGGTGGTCGGGACGACAGCGGGCCGCGTCGTCCTTACGGTCAGGGCGGGGGCCGTGACGACCGTCGCTCCGGCGGCGGTGGTTTCAAGCGCCGTGACGACCGCGGCGGGGGCTACGGACGCCGTGACGACCGCACGGGCGGCTACGGGCGCCGGGATGAGCGCGGCAGGGACCGCGACCGCGAGCCGATCAAGCGGCTGCCGATCCCCGACGACGTCACCGGCGAGGAGATCGACAAGAGCGTGCGGCAGGAGCTGATGAGCCTGCCGAAGACCCTCGCCGAGGACGTCGCCAGGAACCTCGTCATGGTCGCCAAGTTGCTGGATGACGAGCCCGAGCAGGCGTACCAGTACGCGCGCGTCGCCCTGCGGCTAGCCTCCCGGGTGGCCGCCGTGCGCGAGGCCGCGGGCTTCGCCTCGTACGCCGTCGGGAAGTACTCCGAGGCGCTCGCGGAGTTCCGTGCCGCGCGCCGGATGACCGGCAACTCCGACCTGTGGCCGGTGATGGCCGACTGCGAGCGCGGCATGGGCCGTCCCGAGCGGGCGCTGGCCATGGCCGGTGAGCCGGAGGTGCAGAAGCTGGACCGGGCCGGTCAGGTCGAGATGCGGATGGTGGCCGCCGGTGCCCGGCGGGATATGGGCCAGGCGGACGCCGCCGTGGTCACCCTGCAGAGCCCGGAGTTGGCCTCGCATTCCATCCAGCCGTGGACCGCCCGGCTGCGCTATGCGTACGCCGACGCGCTGCTGGCGGTCGGCCGCGAGGACGAGGCCCGCGAGTGGTTCGCCAAGGCGCTCGAGGCGGATCAGGGCGGGACCACGGACGCGTCAGACCGGCTCGCCGAGCTGGACGGGGTCGAGTTCGTGGACGCCCTCGACCCCGAGCAGGAGGCGGACGACGCCCTCAAGCCGGTGGCGGAGTCCACGGTCGAGGAGTCCAGGGCCGACGAGTCCAAGGCCGAAGACGTCGAGATCGAAGACGTCGAGGACGAAGACGTCGAGGACGACGAGGAGCCCGAGGCCGTCGAGTCCGAGATCGAGCCCGAGGACGCCGAGGCCGTCGAGCCCGAGGCCGACCTCGTCGAGGACGAGGTCCAGGACGACGACGCCGAAGACTTGGCCGAGGACGCCGAGTCGGCGGCGGAGGCGAGGTCCGAGGACCGGGCCGGGCTGCCCGAGAAGGACGGCGACGACAGCTGACGTCATGAGTGGGGCGGGATCCCGGTTCGGGGTTCCGCCCCACTCGTATGTCCGCGGCTCAAGGGCAAGGGCTCAGCCCAGCGTCAGGCTCCGTAGCACCAGGCCCGTCGCCGGCTTCGGCCCGAAGGACGTCGACTTGTGCGGCATCGCGATGCCCTGCCGCGCCAGCTCGTGCACGATGTCCTCGCCCACCGCATGCATCAGCACCGCCGTACCGCCCAGCCGCTCCGCCTGTTCGACGGCCGCCGCCGAGTCGTGGATGTAGCCGATGTGCTCGGGCGTGTCCGGGACGTTCCACAGATGGTCCAGCAGGGCGTGGTGGAGCACCGTCGCGTCCAGCGTCCGCCATGCCTCGGGTCGTCCCTCGGGGACCGTACGGGCCAGCAGTCCCGGATCCGGCCGGTCCAGGAGGTGGAAGCGGCCGTCCCCGGCCAGCAGGAAGGCGTTCGGCGCGCCGGGCTCGGCGCGGGCCGCCTCGGTGGCCTCGGCGAGTGTTTCCAGGGCGCGCGGGAGCGGGCCGTCGATCGTCTGTACCCGGAAGGCACGCTGCGCCGCCGTAAGAGCGTCGTCCGGTGACAGTTGGCGGAGTAGCCGGTGGATGGCCCGGACGCGGAGGGGATAGCGGGCGGTGTCGACGAGCAGGACGAGCCCGAAGTCCCAGGGGCCGGGCTCGCGGCGCTCCTCGCGCAGCCGCAGATAGGTGGCCCAGCGGTGGTGGCCGTCGGCGATGAGGGCCTGGTGGTGGCGGAGGTCGGCGGAGACCGCCACGAGGTCGGCGGGGTCCGTGACCCGCCACAGACGGTGGTCGACGCCGTCTTCGGTGGTCGTGGAGAGCAACGGCTCGCGCCGGATGGCGCTTTCGATGACCCGCGCGGCCCCGCCGGTGCCCGCCCCGCCGGTGCCCGGCCCGGTGGCTCCGTTCCCCGAAGTCCCCGAAGTGCCGTTCCCGTTGCCGTTGCCGCGGTAGGCGAGGAGCAGCGGCTCCAGATGGGCGGCGGTGGCGCGCATCAGATCGGCTCGGTCCTCGACGACATGCGGCATGACCTCCTCGTGGGGGAGGACGATGCCCTCCTCACGGGGGCTCAGCCGCAGTGCGCCGATCAGCCCGCGCTGGAGGGTGGGGCCGTCGCGCTGTTCGTAGACGTAGAGCGCGGGTTCGGGGTCCGGGGCGAGCACGCCGTCCGCCTGCCAGCGGCGCAGCGTCTCGGCGGCCTGACGGTGGCGGGCCTCCGGGGAGTCGGCCTGCGGCAGGATCAGCCGGACGATGTTGTGGGGGTCTGCCGTCTCCAGCTCGCGCAGGCCATCGGGCCGTACGACCACGTCGTAGGGGGGTGAGGTGACGGCGGCGAGACTGCCGACGCGCTCCGCGACGTAGCGCAGCCCCCGAAAAGGGGTGAGCTGCAGACCTTGTCCGCCAGGCCCTGGAATGCTCATCAGTGAATGTTATGCCCCGCGCGGCGATACGCGATGATCGGGGAAGAAGCGCACAGATCAGCGAGGAGTTGTCCCCATGAACCAGCCCGTCCGCACCCGGCCCGAGTCCAGCCGGCAGTCGCTGAACGAGGCGTACGACACGGCCCTGCTGGACCTCGACGGGGTGGTGTACGCGGGCGGCGAGGCCATTGACCATGCCGTGGAGTCGCTGGTCACCGCGCGGGACGCCGGGATGCGGCTGGCGTATGTGACCAATAACGCGCTGCGGACGCCGGAGGCGGTGGCCGAGCATCTGACGCGGCTGGGGATGCCCGCCGCCCCCGACGATGTGATCACCTCCGCGCAGGCGGTCGCCCGGCTGATCTCCGAGCAGTTGCCCCAGGGGGCGCGGGTGCTGGTGATCGGCGGGGAGGGGCTGCGGGTGGCGCTGCGCGAGCGCGGGCTGACGCCGGTGGACTCGGCGGACGACGGCCCGGCGGCGGTGGTGCAGGGGTACGGGGGGCCGGACATGCCGTGGGCGCGGCTGGCGGAGGCGGGGTACGCGGTGGCGCGCGGGGTGCCGTGGTTCGCCTCCAACCTGGATCTGACGATTCCCAGCGGGCGGGGCATCGCCCCGGGCAACGGCGCGGCGGTGGAGGTCGTGCGCATCGTCACGGGCAAGACCCCGCAGGCCGCGGGAAAGCCGCTGCCGCCGATGCACCGGGAGACGGTGCTGCGGACCGGCGCCCAGCGGCCGCTGGTGGTCGGGGACCGGCTGGACACCGATATCGAGGGCGCGTACGCGGGCGGGGTGGACTCGCTGCTGGTGCTGACCGGGGTGACCACGCCCGCACAGCTGCTGGCCGCCGAGCCCGGGCACCGGCCGACGTATGTGGACCGCGACCTGCGGGGGCTGCTCGCCCCGCAGCCGGAGGTGGCGCACGATGAGGCCTCCGGCGGTTTCCGGTGCGGGGGGTGGACGGCGCGGGTCGCCCAGCGCGCGCTGGTGCTGGAGAGCGAGGGCAAGGAGCCGCTGGACGGTCTGCGGGCGCTGTGCGCGGCGGCGTGGTCCGAGGCGGGGGACGGTGTGAGCGAGGCGGATGCGGGAAAGGCACTGGCGCGGCTGGGGCTGTGAGCCGGGCTCGCGCTCCAGGGAACCCGTGCGCAGGCGACCAGTGGGACTTAGGGTAACCTAACTTAACCTGAGTCCTGATCGGCCGTGCTGTGAGGTGGAGTTCCCCGTGACCGTGGTCAGTCCGGCGAAATCCGGGACCGAGACAGCGAGCGCGCCGCCCCGGCGGCGCACCGCGCGTCGTGCGACCGGATTGATCGCCTCCCTGGGCGTGCTGCTGGCGTTCGCCGCGGCGTCCATCGCGATCGGTGCCAAGCCCATTCCGCTGGACCAGGTGTGGCACGGGCTCTTCCACTACACCGGCAGCGACACCGATGTGGTGATCCGGGACGTACGGCTGCCGCGGACCATCCTCGGGCTGCTCGTCGGCGTCGGCCTCGGCCTCGCGGGCGCGGTCATCCAGGCCCTCACCCGCAACCCGCTCGCCGACCCCGGGCTGCTGGGGCTGAACGCGGGCGCGTCCGCCGCCGTGGTCTCGGCCATCAGCTTTCTCGGCGTCACCTCCCTGACCGGCTATGTGTGGTTCGCCTTCCTCGGCACTGCCGTCGTCTCCGTGCTGGTGTACGCCCTCGGCGGCAGCCGGAGCGCCACCCCGGTGCGGCTCGCGCTCGCCGGTACGGCGGTCTACGCGGCGCTCTACGGCTACATCAACGCCGTTCAGCTGCTGGACAGCGCGGCGCTCGACAAGATGCGCTTCTGGACGGTCGGTTCGCTCGCCTCCGCCAATATGACCGTGGTCCGGCAGGTGACCCCGTTCCTCCTGATCGGCGCGGTGCTCGCGCTCGCACTCGGCCGTTCGCTCAACGCCGTGGCGCTCGGCGACGACACGGCCCGCGCGCTCGGCACCAATCTCCACCGCACCCGGGCGCTCTCGATGGCCGCAGTCACCCTGCTGTGCGGGGCCGCGACCGCCGCGTGCGGGCCGATCGCGTTCGTCGGGCTGATCGTGCCGCATCTGGTCCGCGCGATCACCGGGCCCGACATGCGCTGGATCCTGCCGTACGCCGCCGTGCTCTCGCCCGTTCTCCTGCTGGGCTCCGATGTGCTGGGGCGGCTGGTCACCCGGCCCGCCGAACTGCAGGTCGGCATCGTCACCGCGTTCATCGGCGGGCCCCTGTTCATCTACCTCGTACGCCGCCGAAGGATGGCCCAACTGTGAACGCGAGCAAGCGCATCAGCAAGCGCGGGACGCGCGCGGTCACGCTGCGCACCGCCGGCCTCTCGCTGCGCCTGGACGTCCGCGGCGCGGTCGTGGGGCTGCTGCTGCTCGTCGTGGCACTGGCGATGAGCGTGGTCCTGATCGGCACCGGCGACTTCCCCCTCGCCCCCGCCGATGTTCTGCGCACCCTGGCCGGAAACGGCACCGTGGCCCAGGACTTCATCGTCAACGAACTGCGGCTGCCGCGGATCCTGGTGGGGCTGCTGGTGGGGGCGGCCCTCGGGATGGCCGGGGCGATCTTCCAGTCCATCTCCCGCAATCCGCTGGGCAGTCCGGACGTGATCGGCCTCGGCCAGGGGTCGGCGGCCGGGGCGCTCGCCGTGATCGTCCTCGTCCAGGGCGATCCGACCGAGGTCGCCATCGGCGCGCTCGGCGGCGGCCTGCTGACCGGGCTCGCGGTCTACACGCTGGCCTGGCGGCGTGGTGTGCACGGATACCGGCTGGTGCTGGTGGGCATCGGCACGTCCGCGATGCTCACCGCCGTCAACGGCTATCTGCTCACCAGGGCCGACCTCCCGGACGCGACCCGCGCGGTGGTGTGGATCGCCGGATCGCTCAACGGGCGGGACTGGGCCCAGGTGTGGCCGCTGGCGTGCGTCTGCGCGGTGCTCCTGCCCGTGGCCCTCGGGCAGGCGCGGAACCTGCGGATGCTGGAGATGGGCGACGACAGCGCGTACGCCCTCGGGGTGCGGGTCGAGCGAACCCGGCTGATGCTCATGTTCGCGGCCGTCGTGCTCACCGCCGCCGCCACGGCCGCCGCCGGGCCCGTCGCCTTCGTGGCACTCGTCGCCCCGCAACTCGCCCGCAGGCTCACCCGCTCGTCCGGGCCCAACCTGCTCCCCGCGGCCTGGATGGGCGCCGCCCTGCTGGTCACCGCCGACTGGGCGGCCCAGCGGGCCTTTGGCGCCGACCAGCTTCCGGTCGGGGTGCTGACGGGGATGCTGGGCGGGGCCTATCTGCTGTGGCTGCTGGTGACTGAGCGCAGGGCGGGGCGGATATGAGGGTGCGTGGAGGGACAGGGCGATGCTGGGGCCCGGTATGACGCTGGGGCGGATATGACGACTGTGGGCACGACCCGGACGGAAGGCGACATGGACAAGGACACCCGGCAGACCGTGGCCGACGGCGGCAGCGGGAGTGGCGGCGAGGACGGTAGCGCCCGAGGGCGGCAGCGGCTCATGGCGGAGGGGCTGACCCTCGCCTACGACCGGCGCACCGTGGCCGAGGAACTGTCCGTGACCATCCCCGACCACTCCTTCACGGTGATCGTCGGGCCGAACGCCTGCGGCAAGTCGACCCTGCTGCGCGCCCTGTCCCGGATGCTGAAGCCGGTGGCCGGATCGGTGCTGCTGGACGGGCAGGCGATCGGCGCGATGCCCGCCAAGAAGGTCGCCCGCACCCTCGGGCTGCTGCCCCAGTCCTCGATCGCCCCGGACGGGATCACCGTCGCCGATCTGGTCGCTCGCGGCCGCTATCCGCACCAGGGGCTGCTGCGGCAGTGGTCGGAGACGGACGAGCGGATCGTCGACGAATCGATGGCGGCGACCGGGGTGGCGGAACTCGCGGATCGCTATGTCGACGAATTGTCCGGCGGTCAGCGCCAGCGGGTATGGATCGCGATGGCCATCGCCCAGCAGACCCCGCTGCTGCTCCTCGACGAGCCCACGACCTATCTGGACATCCAGCACCAGATCGATGTGCTGGACCTGTGCGCCCAGCTCCACGAGGAGCAGGGCCGCACCCTCGTCGCCGTTCTGCACGACCTGAACCACGCCGCCCGCTACGCCACCCATCTGATCGCGATGCGGGGCGGCGAGGTCGTCGCCGAGGGGGCGCCGGGGGACGTGGTCACGGCGGAGCTGGTGGAGCGGGTCTTCGGGCTGCCGTGCCAGGTGATCGACGACCCGGAGACGGGGACGCCGCTGGTCATCCCGGCCGCCCGCCGGTCCCGTACGGCACGGGGCGAGGCGCCTTCGCCGCTGGCGGGTGCGGTGAGCGAGTCCTGAGGGGCGTGAGCCTCGCGGCGGGGGCGCGGTGGGGTGCGATGTCGCGGACTAGAGCAGCTTCCGCAGTCGCAGCAGGTCGCGCAGCCCGGCCTCGAGCTTGATCCGTCCGCTGCCCCACGCCCGTGCGAAGTGCAGCTCACCGTCGACCAGGGCCACCAGGTCGTCGCCGGTCATCGCCAGCCGGATCTGCGCACGCTCGGCGGGCGGCCCCGGCTCGGTCGTCACATCCTCGATCCGGCTGTTCACGAGACGGCCGCCGAAGGTGGTGTCCAGGTCGGTGATCCAGCAGCTGACGGAGCGATCGAGCGCGGCAGCGCTGCGCAGGTGCCCGTTCGCGCTCGCGAGGTTCTGCGCCAGTTTGTCGAGTGCACTGCGGCACTGTTCCAAAGTCGCCATCGCGGATGACGTTACCCCAGGTCTCGTACGTCGGAGAACGAGGGATTCGCGGTAGCGTCGGGGCCATGAGCGAGCCGATGTCGGCCGGATGGCCCGGCCCACAGCCCGATACGGCGGCCGAGCGGGCCCAGGAAGCCACGGTCGAGCCGTTCCCGGGGGCTGGTGTGGAGCCAGGTGGGCAGGCGGGACCGTCCACGGTTCCGGGTGAGGTCGCGGGGGGTGGTCCCGGGCCCGGGACGGGGCGGGAACAGGCGCCGGAGCCGGTGTCGGAGGGGCCCGTGCCGGAGGGGGTACCGGAGCCGGTGCCCGGGTCCGTGCCGGAGCCGCCCGGCCCCGCTGAACCGGCGCCGCTCGGCGTGGACCGTACACCCACCGGCGTCCCCGAGGTGGATGCCCTGCTCGACCGGCTGGCCGACGCCGACCACCTCGAGACGAGCGGGCATCTGGAGGTGTACGAGGATGTCCACGGGGGTCTTCGCGACACGCTGACAGCACTCGACCGGCGGCCCGGACCCCCCGCGCCCGGCCCACGGCCCCCGTCCGCTGCGTAGACGACACCGTCGGCTGGGCACGTGACCCCGTCCGTTACCCAAACGACGTCGTCCGCTACGCGAAGACCTCATCCGCTATATGAACGACCTCAGGAGCTGAACCACCCGTGGCAGTGACCCGCCCACGACGCGTACGACTCGACGCGGAGCTGGTGCGCCGCAAGCTGGCGCGTTCGCGTGAGCATGCGAGCCAGCTGATCGCCGCGGGCCGGGTCACCGTCGGCGGGGCGGTGGCGACCAAACCGGCCACGCAGGTGGAGACCAGCGCGGCCGTCGTCGTGATCGAGGACGACAGCGATCCGGATTACGTCTCGCGCGGTGGCCACAAGCTCGCGGGCGCGCTGTACGCGTTCAGCGAGGAGTACCGGGAGGGCGCGGGCGCGGGTCAGAACTCCGGGGTCCGCCCGGCCCCGGGAGCGGGCGCTGATACCGGAGCCGGGTTGAAGGTCGCCGGGCGGCGGGCGCTGGACGCGGGCGCGTCGACCGGAGGCTTCACGGACGTCCTGCTGCGCGCGGGCGTCGCGCAGGTGCTCGCCGTCGACGTCGGCTACGGCCAGCTCGCCTGGTCGCTGCAGAGCGATGAACGCGTCAGTGTTTATGACCGTACAAACGTACGCGAGCTGACACTTGAGGGGATTGGTGGGAAGCCGGTGGACCTGGTGGTCGGTGACCTCTCCTTCATCCCGCTCGGGCTGGTACTGCCCGCCCTCGTGCGGTGCGCGGCGCCCGACGCCGATCTGGTGCTGATGGTCAAACCACAGTTCGAGGTCGGCAAGGAGCGGCTGGGCAGCGGAGGAGTGGTCCGCAGCGCCGACCTGCGCGCCGAAGCGGTGCGCACGGTGGCCGGGCGGGCGGCGGAACTCGGACTGGGCGTGCTGGGCGTGACCGCCAGCCCGCTCCCGGGGCCGTCGGGCAATGTCGAGTACTTTTTGTGGATGCGCGCCGGGGCGCCGGCACTGGACCCGGCGGATGTTGACCGTGCAGTGGCGGAGGGGCCCAGTTGACCACTTCAGAAGCAGCGCAGGAGAAGGAAGCAGCGCCCGTGTCCGAGACGGCTGTGCCCGGGACGGGTGCGGTCGGGGCGGGCGTGGCCGGTGCGGCGAGGTCTGTGACGGAGCATGTGCCGTCGATGCCGGCGGCCGAGCCGACGGCGGACCGCACTGTCTTCCTGCTTGCGCACACCGGCCGCCCGGCGGCCATCCGCAGCGCCGAACTGGTCGTTCAGGGGCTGCTGCGCAGCGGTATCGGGGTACGGGTGCTCGCCGCCGAGGCCGCGGACCTGCCGCTGCCACCGGCTGTCGAGCGCGTCGACGCGGGCCGTGACGTGCTGAACAGCTGTGAGCTGCTGATCGTGCTCGGCGGGGACGGGACGCTGCTGCGCGGAGCGGAGTTCGCCCGGGTCTCGGGCGTGCCGATGCTCGGCGTGAACCTCGGGCGGGTGGGCTTCCTGGCCGAGGCCGAGCGGGACGACCTCGACAAGGTCGTGGACCGGGTGGTGACCCGGCAGTACGAGGTCGAGGAGCGGATGACGATCGATGTGATCGTCCGCAACGACGGGCACATCGTGCACACGGACTGGGCGCTGAACGAGGCGTCGGTCGAGAAGGCGGCGCGTGAGCGGCTGCTCGAGGTCGTTACGGAGGTCGACAACCGGCCGGTGTCGCGCTTCGGCGGCGACGGCGTGGTCTGCGCGACCCCGACCGGCTCGACGGCCTACGCGTTCTCGGCGGGCGGGCCGGTGGTGTGGCCCGAGGTGGAGGCGCTGCTGATGGTGCCGATCAGCGCCCATGCGCTGTTCGCCAAGCCGCTGGTGACGTCGCCGAAGTCGGTGCTCGCGGTGGAGGTGCAGCCGCAGACTCCGCATGGGGTGCTGTGGTGCGACGGCCGCCGCACGGTGGAGCTGCCGGCGGGGGCGCGGGTGGAGGTACGGCGGGGCGCGGTACCGGTGCGGCTGGCCCGGCTCCACCATGCGTCGTTCACGGACCGCTTGGTCGCCAAGTTCGCGCTGCCGGTGGCGGGGTGGCGGGGGGCGCCGCACTAGTTGAGTGGCTGCTGGGGTGCGGGTGCGGTGGTGGTTGCCGGGGTGCGCGGTGGGGTGTGTGGTGGGTGCGGGGCCTCCGGAGGGGCCCTGGACCGTATGGTTTCGGCGCCATTGGCCGGGGGTGTTGGGTTGGCCGGGGATGGGCGCCACACAGACACGTGAGCGTCCAGGACACCACCCCTCCGCCCCCGTCCCCGCCCCTCCCGCCTCGTCGGTGTCCGCGCCCCGGTGCCCCAGGCCCCCGCCCCCTCCCGTGGTCTCGCGGCTGCCCGTCGGTGACACGGGTGGTGTGCCGTTCCGGGGCGGACAATTCAGCCCCTCCGGCGTTTGAGGAGCGGGGTCCGGGGCGGAGCCCCGGTGGGGGCGTGGGGGCGGAGCCCCCCACGCGGCGGAGCCGCATATTGATGCTGTGGGAAGGGGCGGGGCGGGGGCTTTCCGCCGGAGGCGCCCACGGTCCGCACCGGGCATGTGTGCGGGTCGACCCCACAAGTGGCGCCCCTTCGTCGCATCGCACCGGCCAAACCTCGTATGGTCGTGCACGTGCTGGAGGAGATGCGGATACGTGCGCTGGGCGTCATCGACGACGCGGTCGTCGAGCTGTCGCCCGGCTTCACCGCGGTGACCGGTGAGACCGGCGCGGGCAAGACCATGGTCGTCACCAGCCTCGGGCTGCTGCTGGGCGGCCGGGCCGATGCCGCCCTGGTGCGGATCGGGGCCAAGGCGGCGGTCGTCGAGGGGCGCATGAGGGTCGACGCCCGTTCGGCGGCGGCCGTAAGGGCCGAGGAAGCGGGGGCCGAGCTCGAGGACGGCGTGCTGCTGATCAGCCGTACGCTCTCCGCCGAGGGGCGGTCGCGCGCGCATGTGGGCGGCCGGTCGGTGCCCGTGGGGCTGCTGGGCGAGCTGGCCGACGATCTGGTGGCCGTGCACGGCCAGACCGATCAGCAGGGCCTGCTGCGGCCCGCCCGGCAGCGGCAGGCGCTGGACCGGTACGCGGGGGCCGCCGTGGCCGGGCCCCTGGAGAAGTACGCGGGGGCCTATCGCCGGCTGCGCGCCGTCTCGGCCGAGTGGGAGGAATTGACCACGCGGGCCCGCGAGCGCGAGCAGGAGGCGGATCTGCTGCGGTTCGGGCTCGAAGAGGTCGCGGACGCCGAGCCCCTGCCCGGAGAGGACGCCGAGCTGGCGGCCGAGGCCGAACGGCTGGGGCACGCCGAGGCCCTGGCGTCCGCCGCCGCCCTCGCGCACGCCGCCCTCGCCGGGAACCCGGAGGACCCGGAGGGCGTGGACGCGGCGACCCTGGTCGCGGGCGCCCAACGCGCCGTGGAGGCCGTGCGCTCCCATGACTCGGCGCTGGCCGGGCTCGCCGACCGGATCGGCGAGATCGGCATCCTGGTGTCCGATGTGGCCGGGGACCTCGCGGGGTACGCCGACAACCTCGACGCCGACCCGATCCGCCTGGGGGCCGTCGAGGAGCGCCGCGCCGCGCTGGCGCAGTTGACCCGTAAGTACGGCGAGACCATCACGGACGTGCTGGCCTGGGCGGAGCAGGGTGCCGCCCGGCTGGCCGAACTCGACGGCGACGACGACCGCATCGGCGAGCTGGCCGCCGAGCGCGACGCGCTCCGCGCCGAGCTGGGCGAGCTGGCGCAGACGCTCACCGACGCCCGTACGGAGGCGGCGGGGCGTTTCGCGGAGGCGGTCACGGCCGAGCTGGCCTCGCTGGCGATGCCGCATGCCCGGGTCACGTTCGCGATCAGCCAGACCGAGACGGAGGCGGACGGCATCGAGGTGGGCGGCCGCACGGTCGTTTTCGGGCCGCATGGCGCCGACGAGGTCGAGCTGCGGCTCGCCCCGCATCCGGGCGCCCCGCCCCGGCCGATCGCCAAGGGCGCCTCCGGGGGCGAGCTGTCCCGGGTGATGCTCGCGGTGGAGGTCGTGTTCGCGGGCTCCGACCCCGTGCCGACGTATCTCTTCGACGAGGTGGACGCGGGCGTCGGCGGTAAGGCGGCGGTCGAGGTGGGCCGCCGGCTGGCCCGGCTCGCGCGCTCCGCGCAGGTCGTGGTGGTCACCCATCTGCCCCAGGTCGCGGCGTTCGCCGACCGGCATCTGGTGGTCGAGAAGACCAACGACGGGTCGGTGACACGCAGCGGGGTGAAGGCCATGGAAGGCGAGGACCGCGTACGGGAGCTGTCGCGGATGCTCGCGGGCCAGGAGGACTCCGAACTCGCGCGGGCGCATGCCGAAGAGCTCCTGGAGGCGGCACGCGCGGGACGCTGACCTTCACCCGAAAGGGTGGTACCGCGGACGTAGGGGCGAGCTCGGGGTAGACGTCGCGGGGGAGCGTTGCGACGAGGGTCCGGCGAGTGCTGGCATCCTTGGGCGGTCCCTCCTTTTCGCCCCGACACCGTCTCAGGAGTTCCGCCCGCGTGAGCAGTACCGCGAGTAGCACCCCGGTCCCGCCGCACGGGCAGCCGTCGCTGCACGCCGTTCAGGTGCTGGGCGGGGGGAGTTCGGGCAGCGGGGTGCATGTGCGGTCGCTGTCGGCCGGGCTGGTGGCGCGCGGGCTGCGGGTGACCGTCTGCGGGCCCTGGAGCGCCGAGCGGGGCTACGGCTTCGCCCGGACAGGAGCGCGGTTCACCGGGCTCGACGCCCTGACGGGCGCCGGAAGCATGGCCTCGCTGCGCAGGGCCACCCACGGGGCGGCCCTGGTGCACGCCCACGGGCTGCGTTCGGGGCTGCTGGCCGCGGTGGCGCTGCGTGGCCGGAATGTGCCGCTGATCGTCACCTGGCACACCCGTGTGGACGCCGAGGGAGCGCGGGCCCGCCTCGTCGGGCTGATGGAGCGCCGGGTGGCACGGGCCGCCGCGATCGTGCTGGGGGCCTCCTCGGATCTGGTGGAGCGGGCCCGGGCCAGCGGCGCCCGCGACGCGCGGCTGGCCCCGGTCGCGGTGCCCGCCCCGCGCCGGGCGCCGGAGCCGGGCGATGGCCGCCGCCAGAAGGCGCGGGCCGAACTGGGCGTGGTGGAGCGGCCGTTGCTGGTCACGGCGGGCCGGCTGGAGGCGGTGGCCGGACACGGCCCGCTGCTGGACGCGGCGCGGCGCTGGCGCGGGCTGGATCCGCAGCCGCTGCTGGCGGTGGCGGGGGAGGGGCCGGACCGTGCGATGCTGCAGCGCCGGATCGATCTGGAGGGGCTGCCGGTGCGGCTGCTCGGCCGGCGTGAGGATGTGCCGGGGCTGCTCTCCGCGGCCGATGTAGCGGTGCTTTCCAGCCGCTGGGAGGCGCGCTCGCTGCTGGCCCAGGAGGCGCTGCACGCGGGGGTGCCGCTGGTGGCGACGGCGGTGGGCGGGGTGCCGGAGCTGGTCGGGGACGCGGCCGAACTCGTCCCTTACGGCGATCCGGAGGCGCTGGCAGAGGCGGTGACCGGGCTGCTCGCCGATCCGGTGCGCCGGGTGGAGCTGGCTGCGGCGGGGCGGGCGCGGACGGCCGGCTGGCCGACCGAGGACGACACCGTCGCCCATGTCCTCAGCGTCTACGATGAGTTGGTGCAGACCTTTCTGCGTGAAGGGGTTGACGGGCCCGGTCGTTGATCGGCAGGGTGCTGGACAGAGGAACGAGAGAGCGCTCTCAATTCGCTCCTCCCGTTACCCCCCACGCCATTTTCCCGGCAACCCCCACTACGCCGAGGAGCACCATCATCATGATCAGTCGCAGGAAGCTGCTGGGTGGCATAGCCGCCTCCGCCGCCGCCGCGGGTACCGGCCTCGCGTTCGCCGGCGGCCGAGCCAGCGGAGCACCGGGTGCGAAGGCCGCCGCCTCCCTGCCCCTGACCGTCGTCAACAAGACGGGGCAGTACGACAACGCATCGGTCTGGCTCTACATCGTCGGCAACGAGGGCGACCGGCAGGTCCACGTCACCCCCGACGGCACCATCGCCCCCGTCGCGATGTCCGACAACGGCTCGGACGGCTTCACCGATTACGCGATCCCGCTGGCCGGAAGCGGCGAGACCAAGCTGAACCTGCCGCAGATGTCGGGCCGGATCTATGTCGCGCTCGGCTCGAAGCTCAAGCTGAAGGTGGTCGAGGACGGGGCGGGCAAGGCCGCGCTGCAGTACCCGGCCGGCTGGGTGTCCGGCGACCCGAACTACGACATCATGCACGACTGCGCGGAGTTCACGTACAACGACTCCGGGATGTTCTGCAACACCACCATGGTGGACATGTTCAGCGTCCCGCTGTCGATCCACCTCACCGGTGCCCAGGACCAGACGACCGGCACCCTCAAGGACGGCGCACGCGCCAAGGTCTTCTCCGACCTCGCCGGCGTCGACGCCTACAAGAAGCTGATCGTCGGCGACAATCTGCGGGTGATCGCTCCGGGCCATGGCATGGGCGCGGGGCTGTTCGCGGAGGACTACTTCGCGTCCTACATCGACCAGGTCTGGGACGCCTACGGATCGAAGGACCTCAAGGTCACCACCAACGCGGGCACCTTCACCGGCCGGGTGAGCGGCGGGAAGTTCGCCTTCACCGGCCCGGCTTCGGTCTCCTTCGACAAGCCCTCCACCAAGGACGTGCTGTTCTGCGACGGCGCCCTGGCCGCGCCCAACGACGGGACGACGGGCCCGGTCGCGGCGATCCTCGGCGCGGGCTTCAACCGCACCACGCTGCACAACACCGACGCCCAGCCGACCACCGACCCGGCCGCCTTCTACGGCGAGGAGGTCACCAACCACTACGCCAAGGCCATGCACGCGGCGACCGTGGACGGCAAGGCGTACGGCTTCGCCTTCGATGACGTGGCCGAGTTCGCGTCCTACATCCAGGACACCGCCCCCAAGGGGATCACGCTCACCCTGACGCCGTTCTAGAGGCGTGCGGCGGGGCGGGCTGATCCCGTCCCGCCCCTTCCCGCAGCATCGATGTGCGGCTCCCCCGGGTGGCGGGGCTGCGCCCCCGGACCCGGGGTCCAGGGGCGAGGCCCCTGGTAACGGGAAGGGGCGGGGAGGGGAAAGATCCGCGGGACCGGGCAGGGCCGGCTGAGGTTCGGCACAGGCGGCCGGGCGGGGAGGTGTCCGCGGCGCACGGCGGGGCGGCGCGGTGGACGGTGAGGGAGCCTCTCCCCGCCCGGCTACTCGTCTGGCGGCCCGCCCGGCGGCACGGGGGGACGCCGGGCGGGAAGCCGGGCGGGGAGACCGCCCGCGAACGCGTCACCGCACATGGCGGCGGGCCTGGAGGGCCACCCCCAGGGCCAGAACCGTCTGGGGATCCTCCAGATCGCTGCCCAGCAGCCGGGAGATCCGGGCCAGCCGGTCGTACAACGTCTGGCGGTTGAGGTGCAGCGCGCGGGCCGTCTCCGCCTTACGGCCCGCATGGCGCAGATACGTCTCCAGTGTCGGCACCAGCGGCGGACGGGCGGTGCGGTCATGCGTGAGCAGCGGACCGAGCACCCGGTCGACAAAGGCGGCCAGATCGCCGTGCTCCCGCAGTCGCCACAGCAACAGGTCGACATCCAGGCTCCGTACGTCGTACCAGTCCCGGTCGGTCAGCCCGCGCGCCGCGTTCGCCGCCTCCGCCGCATGCCGCAGTTCGGTGCCGGCCGCATCCCAGCCGACCGCGAGCCCGGCGATCACCACCGGCGGCCGGGCACCGGCCCGGTCCGGCCAGGCCCGCTCCACCCCGGCCCGCAGCGCCGCCGCGATCCGCTCGGCGACCGCGCCGCGCTCGGTCGCGCCGCGCAGCCCCGCCAGCAGCGGAACCCGGCCCTCCGGAAGTCGTACGCCGAGCAGCACCGGCACCCCGACCGCCGCCAGCTCCTCCTGCAGGGCGTGGGCCAGCGCCGCCCAGCTCTCCCCGCCCCCGGCCAGCGGACGCGGATCCTCCTCCAGCCGCATCACCACCGGCAGCAGCGGCCCGTCCGCGCCCGGCCGGAACCCCAGCACCCGGGCCTGAGCGGGGGCGTCCGAGGGCTCGACGCGGCCCTCCGCGAGATCGGTGAGGAAGTCCCCGCGCCCGCGCGCCGCCAGTTCCTCCTCCTGACGCGTCCGCAGCAGCACCACCGCCAGCAGATCCGCCGTCCGCTCGGCAGCGATCTTGTGCACCGGCCCCAGCGGCCCGGCCACCGGAAGGACCGTCAGCCGCGCCCGTACGGAGCCGGGACCGGGCCCGCCGCCCGGGATGTCCGCCATCACACTGCCCGCCGGCGGTTCGGGCCGCTCGGCCGCGCGCCGCGCCCGCAGCCCCTCCCACACCTGCAGCGGATCGGCCGCGCCCGCCGGGGGCGTACCGCCGGGCCCCGCCGCGTACAGCAGGTGCCCGTCGGGGGTCTCCAGGAAGACCGGATTGGCCGCGAAGGCGGCGAAGTGGCACAGGATCTCCGGCACCCCGCCGCCGCGCAGCAGCACCTCGGTGGCCTGCCGGTGCACCACATCGGCCTGGCGCAGCAGGGCGTAGTGCGCATGGACGATCTCGGTGTGGATCTCCTCGGTGACCGTCACGAACGGCACCTCGCGATGGAGTTGCACCAGCGGCAGCCCGCACGAGCGCGCCGTGTCCACGACCGGTCCCGGCAGCGTGCGGAACCGGGCCCCCAGCTCCACCACCAGCGCCGCGATGCCCCGCTCGGCGAGCCGGCGGACGAAGGCGCGCTGCTCGGCGGGGCGCGAGCCGACCCCGAGGCCGGTGGTCAGCAGCAGTTCGCCGCCCTTGAGCAGCGCGGCGATATGGGGCACCTCGCCCGCGTGCACCCAGCGCACCGGGCGCTCCAGCAGCTCTTGCCCGGCCACCACCTCGGGGAGCCCGCGGCGCAGGGCGGGAAGGCCGAGGGCCCGCGCCACGGTGATCGTCCCATGCGGCTCCCGAGGCACCCGCTGCTCCTGTGGTTCGCCGGGCACCCGCGACTCCTGCGGTTCCCGCGACTCCTGCGGCTTGTGCGGTTCCTGCGGTTCCATGGTCAGGACGCTCCCCGGGCGGGGCCCTCTTCGCCGGTCAGCGCGCTAGCCTCCGTACGCGCCGGACGCCGTCAGCCGCAGCGCGGTGTCGATCAGCGGCACATGGCTGAACGCCTGCGGGAAGTTGCCCACCTGGCGCTGGTTCTTCGGGTCCCACTCCTCGGCCAGCAGCCCGAGGTCGTTGCGGAGCCCGAGCAGCTTCTCGAAGAGCTTCCGGGCCTCGTCCACCCGGCCGATCATCGCCAGGTCGTCGGCGAGCCAGAACGAGCAGGCCAGGAAGGCCCCTTCGTCGCCCTCGAGACCGTCCACCCCGGCGTCCTCGCCCGCCGTCGGGTAGCGCATGACGAAGCCGTCCTCGGTCGACAGCTCCCGCTGGATCGCCTCGATGGTGCCGATGACCCGCTTGTCGTCCGGCGGCAGAAAGCCCATCTGCGGGATGAGCAGCAGCGAGGCGTCCAGCTCCTTGGAGCCGTAGGACTGGGTGAAGGTGTTGCGCTCGGCGTCGTAGCCCCGCTGGCAGACGTCCCGGTGGATCTCGTCGCGCAGCTCCCGCCAGCGCTCCAACGGCCCGTCCACATCGCCGGATTCGATGAGTTTGACGGTGCGGTCGACCGCGACCCAGGCCATCACCTTGGAGTGCACGAAGTGGCGGCGCGGCCCGCGCACCTCCCAGATGCCCTCGTCCGGCTCGTCCCAGTGCTCTTCGAGATAGCGGATCAGCTTGAGCTGCAGCACGCTCGCGTAGTCGTTGCGCGCCAGGCCCGTCATATGGGCCAGGTGCAGCGCCTCGGTGACCTCGCCGTAGACGTCGAGCTGGAGCTGGCCCGCCGCGCCGTTGCCGACCCGGACCGGCTGGGAGTTCTCATAGCCGGGCAGCCAGGTCAGCTCGGCCTCGGCCAACTCCCGCTCGCCCGCGATGCCGTACATGATCTGCAGGTTCTCCGGGTCGCCCGCGACCGCGCGCAGCAGCCATTCGCGCCAGGCGCGCGCTTCCTCGCGGTAGCCGGTGCGCAGCAGCGAGGAGAGGGTGATCGCGGCGTCCCGCAGCCAGGTGAAGCGGTAGTCCCAGTTCCGGACGCCGCCGATCTCCTCGGGCAGCGAGGTGGTGGGCGCCGCGACGATGCCGCCGGTGGGGGCGTAGGTCAGCGCCTTGAGCGTGATCAGCGAGCGGACCACCGCGTCCCGGTAGGGGCCGTGGTACGTGCAGTGCTCGACCCACTCCCGCCAGAACGCCTCGGTGGCCTCCAGGGCGACCTCCGGCTCGGGCAGCGCGGGCGGCTCGTTGTGCGAGGGCTGCCAGCTGATGGTGAAGGCGATCCGGTCGCCGGGGCCCACCGTGAAGTCGGAGTAGGTGGTGAGGTCCTTGCCGTAGGTGTCGGCCTCGGTGTCCAGCCAGACGGAGTCCGGGCCGGCGACGGCGACGGTGCGGGTGTCCACCCGGTGCACCCACGGCACGACCCAGCCGTAGGAGAACCGCATCCGCAGCGCGGAGCGCATCGGCACCCGGCCGCTGACCCCCTCGACGATCCGCACCAGTTGCGGGGCGCCGTCACGGGGCGGCATGAAGTCGATCACACGGACCGTGCCGCGCGGAGTGTCCCACTCCGATTCCAGCACCAGCGAGTCGCCGCGGTAGCGGCGGCGGTCGGCGGCGGGCGGCTGGCTCCCCGAGGGGGAGGCGGGCCCGAGGCGCCAGAAACCATGTTCCTCAGTGCCCAGCAGACCGGCGAAGACGGCATGGGAGTCGAACCGCGGCAGGCACAGCCAGTCGACCGTGCCGTCCCTGCAGACGAGGGCGGCGGTCTGCATATCACCAATCAGTGCGTAATCCTCGATACGCCCGGCCACGTGCATTCCCCATTCGAACGGCCGTACCACCCCGGAGGGCGCTTCTTACGGTCTCGGAAATTCTGACGAGCTCTTGTTCCGGGGGCGTGCTGGTGGTGCCGTGCCGGGTGGCTCGCATGCGTGCGTCCGATGAGGATACGACGGACAACGGTGATCCGCTTGAGCCCGTCCACATCGTGGCTCGCATCTCGCGGCCGATCGGGTGGCCAGGTCACGCATGGTGTTCGGGCGGTTGCGCAGACCGAACGCGGGAACCAGGTCATCACCGGCCGCTCCGAGGCGCTGATACCCTGGTAGCCCGTGGAGCGGCGGGCACAAACCCCCGAACCATCAGCGGCGGCACCCCCCGAATGTGGAGCGGCTGCCGTACGCACCCTCACCACGCGACCACGGGAGCCCCCTCTTGGCCATTGCCGCTAAGCCCATGACGACCAAGCACCTCTTCGTCACCGGGGGTGTCGCCTCCTCGCTCGGCAAGGGTCTGACCGCCTCCAGTCTGGGGGCCTTGCTGAAGGCGCGCGGTCTGCGCGTCACCATGCAGAAGCTCGATCCGTATCTGAACGTCGACCCGGGCACGATGAACCCCTTCCAGCACGGTGAGGTGTTCGTCACCAACGACGGCGCCGAGACCGACCTGGACATCGGCCACTACGAGCGCTTCCTCGACGTCGACCTCGACGGCTCGGCCAATGTGACCACCGGACAGGTGTATTCCACCGTAATCGCCAAGGAGCGGCGCGGTGAGTACCTCGGTGACACCGTGCAGGTCATCCCGCACATCACCAACGAGATCAAGCACCGGATCCGGCGCATGGCCACCGATGAGGTGGACGTCGTCATCACCGAGGTCGGCGGCACCGTCGGCGACATCGAGTCGCTGCCCTTCCTGGAGGCCGTCCGCCAGGTCCGGCACGAGGTCGGCCGGGACAACGTCTTCGTGGTGCACATTTCGCTGCTGCCCTACATCGGCCCGTCCGGTGAGCTGAAGACCAAGCCCACCCAGCACTCGGTGGCCGCACTGCGCAACATCGGTATCCAGCCGGACGCGATCGTGCTGCGAGCCGACCGCGACGTCCCGACCTCCATCAAGCGCAAGGTCTCGCTGATGTGTGACGTGGACGACGCGGCCGTCGTCGCCGCCATCGACGCCAAGTCGATCTACGACATCCCGAAGGTGCTGCACTCCGAGGGCCTGGACGCCTATGTCGTCCGCAAGCTGGACCTGCCCTTCCGCGACGTGGACTGGACCCAGTGGGACGATCTGCTGCGGCGGGTCCACCAGCCCGACCACGAGGTCACCGTGGCACTGGTCGGCAAGTACATCGACCTGCCCGACGCCTACCTCTCGGTCACCGAGGCGCTGCGCGCCGGCGGCTTCGCCAACAACGCCCGCGTCAAGATCAAGTGGGTCACCTCCGACGACTGCAAGACGGCCGCCGGCGCCCGGGACCAGCTCGACGGCGTGGACGCGGTCTGCATCCCCGGCGGCTTCGGCGACCGCGGAGTGATCGGCAAGGTCGGCGCGATCACCTACGCCCGGGAGAACAAGCTCCCGCTGCTGGGCCTCTGTCTCGGGCTGCAGTGCATCGTCATCGAGGCCGCGCGTAACCTCGCGGGCATCGAGGGCGCCAACTCCACCGAGTTCGAGCCCGCCACCACCGACCCGGTGATCTCCACCATGGCCGAGCAGCTCGACATCGTCGCGGGCGAGGGCGACATGGGCGGCACCATGCGGCTGGGCATGTACCCGGCCAAGCTGGCCGAGGGCTCGATCGTCCGCGAGGTCTACGACAACCAGCCGTACGTCGAGGAGCGCCACCGCCACCGCTACGAGGTCAACAACTCCTACCGCGGTGAGCTGGAGAAGAAGGCCGGGATCGTCTTCTCCGGCACCTCTCCGGACAACAAGCTCGTCGAGTACGTGGAGTACCCGCGCGAGGTCCACCCCTATCTGGTCGGCACCCAGGCGCACCCCGAGCTGCGCTCCCGCCCGACCCGTCCGCACCCGCTCTTTGCGGGCCTGGTGAAGGCGGCGGTCGAGCGACAGACCGCTGGTCAGACGCGTACCGCCGGGGCCTGACCGATACGGTTGACGGGGGCGGGCGGCCGGCGCGGCCCGCCCCCGTCAACCGCACGCGGAAAGGACGCTGAGGCAAGCATGCGTATCCAGGACACTCCCGAGGAATGGCCGGTCACCGCCACCGCCACGCCGTTCACCGGCAACAAGACGAGCGTGCGCACCGACGAGGTGGAGATGCCCGACGGCAGCCGGGTCAACCGCGACTACCAGGTCCACCCCGGCTCCGTCGCCATCCTCGCCCTGGACGAGGACGGCCGCGTGATCGTGCTGCGGCAGTACCGGCACCCGGTCCGTCAGCGGCTGTGGGAGATCCCGGCCGGTCTCCTTGACATCCCGGGTGAGAACCCGCTGCACGCCGCTCAGCGGGAGTTGTACGAGGAGGCGCACGTCAAGGCCGAGGACTGGCGTGTCCTGATCGACGTCTACACCTCGCCCGGCGGCTCCGACGAGGCCGTACGGATCTTCCTGGCCCGGGAGATCTCCGCGGCCGAGGGCGAGCGGTTCGAGGTCTCCGAGGAGGAGGCCGACATGGAGCTGGCCCGGGTGTCCCTGGAGGAGCTGGTGCGCGGCGCGCTCGCGGGCGAGCTGCACAACACCTGCCTCGCGATGGGCGCGCTGGCGCTGCAGGCCGCGCTCTCCGGCGACGGTATCGACGCCCTCCGCCCGGCTGACGCCTCCTGGCCGGCCCGCCCCTTCGCGGCGTAGACCCGCCTGAACGGCGCGTGCCCGCTGAACGGCGCGTGCCCATGGAATGGCGCAGACCCACTGATGTGACGCATACGCTCCACCCGGTCCCGGCGAAGAAGATCCGATGGAGTGATTTTCGGTACGTGCCATGGGTCTGGAGTGCCGGGTACCTGACGCGGAGTGAACTACGCTCATAGTGACCCCGGCCGCAGTGGCGCGGCGGGCTCGTAAGCGCAGGTGGACGGGAGTGGGCCCGTGGCGGAGCAGGCGGTCGACACCGAGGGGGAGCCGACGGCCCCAAGGAAGCGGCAACCGCCGTCCGCCACGCCCGCTTCGTCCGCTTCCGGCCGTCCGGCGGAGGCCCGTCCCGATCGTTCACCGGAGGACCGCCCCCACCGTTCGCCGGAGGACCCGGTGCCCTCGTCCGACACCCCGCCGCGGCAGCGCTCCGCGGCCGGGCGCGCGGACGCCCGGGACGGCGGGGTGTGGAGCGGGGCGACCCGGGCCGTGCTGTTCGCGGCGGCGGCGACCGTGGGGCGGGGGTTCGCCGGGCGGCGGCGGGAGCTGCTCTCGCTGCGGGCCGATATCGAGCGCGCGGGCCTGGACACCCTCGCAGGACGTAAGGCCGCCCGCAGCCGGGTGCTGCTGATCGCGGGCCGCCCCGGCTGGGGCCGTACGGCGCTGGCCGAGGAACTCGCCCGGCGGCTCGCCGACGACTACCCCGACGGCGTGCTCAGCGCTCGGCTGACGACCTCCGCCGGAGACCCCGTACCCACCGAGCGCACCGCCCGTGAGCTGCTCGGACGGCTCGGCGTGACCGCCCCGCCGGGCGCGGATGAGGACGACCTGAGCGAGGCGCTGCGCACGGCGCTGGACGGCAAGCGGGTGCTGTTGCTGCTCGACGACGTGGCCGGTGCCGGGCAGGTGGACGCCTTACTGCCCGACGAGCCCGACTGCCTGGTGGTCGCCGTCTCGCGCGGCCCGCTGACCGGGGTGCCGGATGTGCGGCCGTGCACGGTGGGCGGGCTGGATGTGAGCGCGGCGGTCGGGCTGCTGGCGCAGTACACCGGCCCCACCCGGATCACCTGCGATCCGGTGGCCGCGCAATCCCTCGTCGAGGAGTGCGCGGGCCAGCCCGCCGCGCTCGTCCTGGTCGGCGGCTGGCTCGCCGCCCGCCCTCAGGCGTCGGTCGCCGACGCGCTCGCCCGGCTGCGCGAACTGCCGCCGGACGACGGTGATCTCGACCATGGCGCCCGCCCGCTGATCCGCGCCTTCCGGCTGGCCTATGCCGCGCTGCCGTCCGCCGCCGCCCGGATGCTGCGGCTGCTGGTGCTGGCGCCCGGCGGATCGACCGACGCCCAGACCGCCTCCGCGCTGGCCGGATGCTCGGTGGCGGACGGCGAGGCGGCGCTGGAGGGCTTCGCCGCGTACGGGATGCTGCGTCCGCGCGGGCCGGGCGACTACCAGGTGCCCGGCTGTCTCGATCCGCTGCTGCGGGAGCGGCTGGCTGCCGAGGAGCGCCCGGCGGAGGTGGAGCTGGCGCGGGCGCGGATGCTGGAGCGCGCCGTACGGCAGCTGCACGCGTGCCGACTGGCCGCCGAGCCCGCCGGTTCGCCGGGCCGCAAGAAGCTGGCCGGGATGCCGAAGCCGCTGCGCTTTTCGTCGTCGGTCCAGGCGGCGCAGTGGCTCGAGGCCCGGCTGCCCACGCTGATCGAGGCCGCCCGGCTGGCCGTGCAGACCGGTGAACTCGACACCCTGGCACGGCGGTTGGTGGCCGCGCTCACCCACGCCCTCACCGCTCACCGGGGTGCCGAGGGCGCCGCGGTGGAGCTGTACGGGCTGCATGAGCTGGTACTGGACGTGGCCCGGCGCCGCGACCTGCCGGTGGAGCGGGCGGCCGCGCTGCTGAATCTGGGCGATCTGGACGGCGGGGCGGGCCGGGTGGACCAGGCCCTCGCGCGGTACAAGAGCGCCCTGGAGGCCGCCCGCGCGTCGGGCGATCCGTATACGACCGGGCGGGCGCTGGAGTCGATCGGCGGCATGTACCAGGAGCTGGAGGACTGGCACCGGGCGGCCGACTGGTACGGACGCGCCCTGGAGCTGCGGCTGAGCCGTCGCGATCTGTCCGCGGCCGCCCGGATGTACGCACGGCTCGGCACCGTCCACGGCTACGCCGGGCAGTGGGGCGAGGCGTTGCGCGACTGGCGCGCCGCCGCGGCCGCCTGCCGCCGGGCGGGGGACCGGCCGGGGTACGCACGGGCACTCAGCGGCGCCGCGGGCGCCCAGGAGCGCACCGGGCGGCCGAGGGATGCGCTGCGCACCTGGACGGAGGCCGCCGCGGCCGCCCGGACCTGCGGTGACACCGGCCTGCACGCCGATCTGGCGCACCACGCGGCGGACGCGATGGACCGGCTCGGTGGGGACCCGGCAGTGGCTCGGTCGCTGCGGCGCACCGCCCGTAAGAGGGCCACGGAGGGAGCGGAGGACACGCGTCCGACACCTCGGAGTGGCGAAGGAACCCCCGCTGACCTACGAAATCGGTAGTGGTCTTCCAAAAGATTGATGCATTGCAAGGCTAGACAGCGCGACGTCCTTCATTAGACTGGCCGTACCGCGATTGTTGCGGTCGTCTCCGGCATGCGGACGCGTTCCGGTTTGCCTGTCTATGGTCGATGGTGTAGCGACCGTGGCCAGCTATGGCGATATGTTCCTTTCCCCCCCCCATTCAAGGACCGTGATCGACGTGAAGGTCGGTATCCCCCGCGAGGTCAAGAACAACGAGTTCCGTGTGGCCATCACCCCCGCCGGTGTGCACGAGCTGGTCCGAGGCGGCCATGAGGTCGTCGTGGAGCAGAGCGCGGGCCTCGGCTCCTCCATCACGGACGAGGAGTACACCGCCGCCGGTGCGCGCATCCTCGACACCGCCGACGAGGTCTGGGCCACCGCCGACCTGCTGCTGAAGGTCAAGGAGCCCGTCGCGGAGGAGTACCACCGGATGCGCAAGGGCCAGACGCTCTTCACCTATCTGCATCTGGCCGCCTCCCGGGCCTGCACGGACGCGCTGCTGGAGTCCGGCACCACCGCCATCGCCTACGAGACCGTCGAGACCGCGAACCGCGCCCTGCCGCTGCTCGCGCCGATGTCCGAGGTCGCGGGCCGGATCGCGCCGCAGGTCGGCGCGTACCACCTGATGCGCTCGGCCGGCGGCCGTGGTGTGCTGCCCGCCGGGGTGCCGGGTGTGGCCGCCGCGCGGGCCGTGGTCATCGGCGGTGGCGTCTCCGGGTGGAACGCCGCCCAGATCGCCATCGGCATGGGCTTCCACGTCACCCTGCTGGACAAGGACATCAACAAGCTGCGCGAGGCCGACCGGATCTTCGGCACCCGGGTGCAGACCATCGCCTCCAACGCCTTCGAGCTGGAGAAGGCCGTCCTCGAGGCCGACCTGGTCATCGGCGCGGTGCTGATCCCGGGCGCCAAGGCGCCCAAGCTGGTCACCAACGAGCTGGTGTCCCGGATGAAGCCGGGAAGTGTCCTTGTCGACATCGCGATCGACCAGGGCGGCTGCTTCGAGGACTCCCGCCCCACCACCCACGCCGAGCCGACCTTCGCGGTCCACGACTCGGTCTTCTACTGCGTCGCGAACATGCCCGGCGCGGTGCCGAACACCTCCACCCACGCGCTCACCAACGCGACGCTCCCGTACATCGTGGAACTGGCCAACCGCGGCTGGCGGGACGCGCTGCGCCGGGACGCCGCGCTGGCCAAGGGGCTCAACACCCATGAGGGACAGGTCGTCTACGGCCCGGTCGCCGAGGCGCACGACCTGCCCACGGTCGAACTGAGCTCGCTGATCGGCTGAATGACGCTCGGAGTTCACCGGCCCGGCCGCCGGGGCGGTGAACTCCGGTTGCCGGACGGTCAACCCGAACCGTCAACCACATGTCAACCATGGGCATCCGGCCGGGTCTTGTCGAAGGATGAGGCCCGGCCGAAGGTGTGTCCGCTGCGCCCCGTATCGCGTGCGGCCCACAGCTCGACCAACTCGCCCTCATTGTACCTATTCAGACGCTTTATCCGGCGGTGAAATCTCCGCGGCGCCGTTCACACGCCCTTGACATCGGGGTGTTTGATTGCCGACACATCATGCCGTGTCCGGTGGATTGTGTTGCTGAGGACCGCCGACACGCCATAGAGTCGCCAACCGTCGGCATGGTGTCACGCTGACCTATAGAGAAATTTCCTGGTCACCAAGGAGGTAGGACGACTTGTGAATGAGTCGACATTTTCTCCCGGGGGTGGTCAACCAGGACCGGCTGCGCGGGGCCAGGGCCCCTCGGGGCTCGAGGCTGTCGGCTCCGTCGCTGTCCGTACCTTCGCAACCCACCAGAGCCCGACGACAGCCCACCAGAGCCACAGCATGGACGGCCATCACGTGAACGCCATGGCCGGCGACCAGGGGGGCACGGATCCCGCCCGCTTCGCCGACTACGACGACCTCCCCGACGGGCACTTCTACGACCCGGACGCGGAGTACGAGCCAGATCCCGAATACGCGGCCACGCTCGCGCCCGACGCTGCCCGCCAGCGCCGCGAGCGGATCGGCCCCACCGGGCGCCCGCTGCCGTACTTCCCGATCCCGGGGCCGCTGACCGATCACGGTCCAGCGAAGATCATCGCGATGTGCAACCAGAAGGGCGGGGTCGGTAAGACCACCTCCACCATCAACCTGGGCGCGGCCCTGGCCGAATACGGCCGCCGGGTGCTGCTCGTCGACTTCGACCCGCAGGGCGCCCTGTCGGTCGGCCTCGGGGTCAACCCGATGGAGCTCGACCTCACGGTCTACAACCTGCTCATGGAGCGGGGCATGTCGGCCGACGAGGTGCTGCTGAAGACGGCCGTGCCCAACATGGACCTGCTCCCCAGCAATATCGACTTGTCGGCCGCCGAGGTGCAGCTGGTGAGCGAGGTCGCCCGGGAGTCGACCCTGCAGCGCGCCCTCAAGCCGCTGATGGCCGACTACGACTACATCGTCATCGACTGCCAGCCCTCGCTCGGTCTGCTCACCGTCAACGCGCTCACCGCGGCGCACAAGGTGATCGTGCCGCTGGAGTGCGAGTTCTTCGCGCTGCGCGGTGTGGCGTTGCTCACGGAGACGATCGAGAAGGTCCAGGAGCGGCTCAACCCCGACCTGGAGCTGGACGGCATCCTCGCCACGATGTACGACTCGCGCACCGTGCACAGCCGTGAGGTCCTCGCCCGTGTGGTCGAGGCGTTCGACGATCACGTCTACCACACGGTCATCGGCCGCACGGTCCGCTTCCCCGAGACCACGGTCGCGGGCGAGCCGATCACCACGTACGCGTCCAACTCCGTCGGTGCCGCCGCCTATCGCCAGCTCGCCAGGGAGGTGCTCGCCCGGTGTCACGCCGAGTGAGTCTGCCGGGAGCCGACGAACTGTTCCGCACCACCGGAGGGATGGGGCTCCAGTCCTCCGCTCCCGCCTCCGGGCGCCGCCAGGCGAACGGCGAGGGCCCCCGGGTGCCGCCGCCCGCCGCCGACCCCGACGCCGAGCCTCGGGAAGGGCAGGAGCAGCGCCCGGACGGTGAGCAGTCCGGCTCGGGCGAACACACGGGACGCGAGACGGCGGCCTCCCAGGACGCGGTGGGCGAGCGGCGCCCCGGGGCCGGGGACCGGCCCAAGGGCCGCCAGGCGCAGGGCGGTTCGGCCGCGGCCGAACCGAGCGGCCAGGCCCGCCGCCGCGCCCGGGCGGCGAACCGCCGGCCCAGCGGGCGCGAGCGCCACGACGAGAAGATCACGGTCTATGTCTCCGCCGAGGAGCTGATGGACCTCGAGCACGCGCGGCTGGTGCTCCGCGGCGAGCACGGGCTCGCCGTCGACCGCGGCCGGATCGTCCGCGAGGCGGTCGCGGTCGTCCTCGCCGACCTCGAGTCGCGCGGCGACGCGAGCATCCTGGTGCGCCGCCTCCGCGGCCGTTGACCGGGCCGGGCGATAGCCTGCCCGGTCGTACGGGCTGCCCCGCCCGGCCCTGAGCACCCTGGACCGCGATGCCGACGAACGACGACTCCGCCCCGCCGCCCCGCCCCCCTCGCCGCACCCTCGGCCGAGGCCCCGGCGCGGCGCTCCCCGACACGGGCCCGGACCGTCCCTCGGAGCGTCCCCCCGCGCCCCCGCGGCCGCAGACGGCCTCTCAGCGTCCCGCGCCGCCGCCGCCCGAGCCGACCTCACCCCTGGCGCCCGGAGAGCCGCAGGGAGGCGCTCACGCGGCGCGTGGGGCTACTGCTGAGCCGTCCGTCGAGCCTGGGGCACGCGAGGCGGCGCCGGGCACCGCTGAGCCGGAGGCCGAGCCTGAGGCAGACGAGAGGGCTCGTGAGAGACGCGCCGCGCCGGACGCGGAGCCCGGGGCACATGAGGCGGTACCGGAGCGAAGCGCCGCGCCGGACGCCGAGCCCGAGCCGCCCCCGGCGGTCACCGAGTCCGCTGCCCCGGTCCCGGTGGTCACCGAGTCCGCCGTCCCGGCCCCGGTGGTCACCGTGCCCGCCGTCCCGGAAGAGCAGGCCGTGCCGAGGGGCGAGCCGGAGCCGGTGCATGCGCGGGCCGACCTCGATGGGGCGCCCTCCGGGGGCGGGCACGGTGGCGACGCGGCCGGGTCCGGGTCCGGGGCCGGGAGCGACGCGGGTGACGGGATCGAGGCGAGCGGCGGGAGTGACACCGGTGGCGGGTCCGGCCGGGGTGAGGCGCAAGGTAGCGAGGCGCAGGCCGAGGACGGCGGCAATCGGTTCACCGTGCGGCTGGACAACTTCGAGGGGCCCTTCGACCTCCTCCTCCAGCTGATCTCCAAGCACAAGCTGGACGTCACCGAGGTCGCCCTGTCCAAGGTCACCGACGAGTTCATGGCCTATATCCGCGCCATGGGGCCGGACTGGGACCTCGACCAGACCACCGAGTTCCTCGTCGTCGCGGCGACCTTGCTGGACCTCAAGGCGGCCCGCCTGCTGCCGGCCGCCGAGGTCGAGGACGAGGCGGACCTGGCCCTGCTGGATGCGCGCGACCTGCTTTTCGCGCGGCTGCTCCAGTACCGCGCGTACAAGCAGATCGCGGACATCTTCAATGACCGGCTGATCGCCGAGGCCGCCCGTTACCCCCGTACGGTCGGTCTGGAGCCGCACCACGCCGAGCTGCTCCCCGACGTCGTCATCAGCATCGGTCCCGAGGGCTTCGCCAAGCTGGCCGTCAAGGCGATGCAGGCCAAGCCCAAGCCGCAGGTCTACATCGACCACATCCACGCCCCGCTGGTCAGCGTCCGGGAGCAGGCCGAGGTGGTGGTCGCGCGGCTGCGGGAACTGGGGGAGGCCACCTTCGGCACGCTCACCGAGGACGCTCCCGACGTCCTTACGGTCGTCGCGCGCTTCCTGGCGCTCCTGGAGCTCTACCGCGAGCGCGCGGTCCTGCTCGATCAGCCGGAGGCGCTCGGGTCGCTCATGGTCCGCTGGACGGGCGAGGCGGGGCGGGAGCCGCTGGTCACCGACGAGTTCGACCAGGAGGCCCAGGCCAAACCCCAGGCGGAGTCCCAGGACGAGCCCCGTAAGGAGACGGCCACGCCGGAGCCGGAGAAGGAGAAGGAGGAGGTACCGAGTTGAGCGAGCAACGGACACCCGCCGGGCTCTCCGAGGTCGCCGAGCTGGACCTCAAGCCCGCCCTGGAGGCCGTCCTCATGGTCGTCGACGAGCCCGCCACCGAGGAACACCTCGCCAAGGTGCTGGCGCGGCCGCGCCGCGCCGTCGCGGACGCGCTGCGCGAGCTGGCCGACGAGTACGCGACACAGGGCCGGGGCTTCGAGCTGCGGCTGGTCGCGGGCGGCTGGCGCTACTACACGCGCCCGGCCTACGCCGCCGCCGTCGAGGGGTTCGTCCTGGACGGCCAGCAGGCCCGGCTCACCCAGGCCGCTTTGGAAACCCTCGCGGTGGTCGCGTACCGTCAGCCGGTCAGCCGTTCCCGTGTCTCGGCCGTCCGCGGTGTCAACTGCGACGGCGTGATGCGGACCCTCCTGCAGCGGGGACTGGTCGAGGAGGCGGGCACGGAACCCGAAACAGGTGCGATCCTGTACAGGACGACGAACTACTTCCTGGAGCGGATGGGCCTGCGAGGGCTGGACGAGCTTCCGGAGCTCGCGCCGTTCCTCCCCGAGGCGGACGCGGTCGAGGGCGAGTCCCAGGAGGGCGTGCCGTCGTTCGATCCGGACGCCATCGACAGCGATGACGCGCACGACGACGTAGAACACCGAGCCCGTAGCGGCCACTCTCAGACGGAAACTTGATGCGAAGCAGCGGCAGGAACAGCAGGGGCAGCGGCAGCGGTAGCGGCGGCAACAACTACCGGGGCGCGGGGAACCGGCGCGACGAGCAGCAGCCGCGCGCCGGCCGCCCCCGCCCCGAGGAGCGCCGCTACGACGTGGGCGGCGGCTCCCAGGCGGGCCCCGGCCCCAAGGCGGGTCCCAAGGGAGGCTCCCAGGGCGGCCCCAAGGGAGGCCCCAAGGGAGGCCCCAAGGGCGGCGCGGCCAAGAGCGGTGCCCCCAAGGGCGTCGGCGGCCGCGGCCGCAAGCCGAACGCCCCGGCCCGCCCGCGCGAGTACGAGGCGCAGATGGAGGAGCGCAACCGCGCCCGCCACGACAAGCCGCGGGTCGCGCTGCCCAAGACCTTCGGCGAGGTGGAGGGTGAGCGGCTGCAGAAGGTCCTCGCCCGCGCCG
The DNA here is from genome assembly GCF_001598115.1 of Streptomyces sp. AgN23. NCBI lineage: Bacteria > Bacillati > Actinomycetota > Actinomycetes > Kitasatosporales > Streptomycetaceae > Streptomyces > Streptomyces sp. AgN23. The sequence continues at coordinate 2,926,465 of NZ_CP007153.1, read as the reverse complement.
GGATGGGCTCGCGCCGCGCCTGTGAGGAGCTGATCGACCAGGCCCGGGTCGAGGTCAACGGCAAGATCGTGACCGAGCAGGGGCTGCGCGTCGACCCCGAGAAGGACGAGATCAAGGTCGACGGGCTGACCGTGGCCACCCAGTCGTACCTCTTCTTCGCGCTGAACAAGCCCGCCGGTGTCGTCTCCACCATGGAGGACCCCGACGGCCGCCAGTGCCTGGGCGACTATGTGACCAACCGCGAGACCCGGCTCTTCCACGTCGGCCGGCTCGACACCGAGACCGAGGGCATCATCCTGCTCACCAACCACGGTGAGCTGGCCCACCGCCTCACCCACCCCCGCTACGGCGTGAAGAAGACCTATCTCGCCGCCATCCAGGGCCCGCTCCCGCGCGACCTCGGCAAGCGGCTCAAGAGCGGCATCGAGCTGGAGGACGGCTACGCCCGCGCCGACCACTTCCGTGTGGTGCAGAACACCGGCAAGAACTATCTGGTCGAGGTGAGCCTGCACGAGGGCCGCAAGCACATCGTGCGGCGGATGCTCGCCGAGGCCGGCTTCCCGGTCGACAAGCTGGTGCGGACGGCCTTCGGCCCGATCGCGCTCGGCGACCAGAAGTCCGGCTGGCTGCGCCGGATGACCAACACCGAGGTCGGCATGCTGATGCGCGAGGTCGACCTCTGAGGACTGCGGGCCCCTTTGAGGCCCGGGAGCGCTGACGGCCCCGGCCGTCGGCGGCCCGCCGCGTCTCGCCCAGCGGTCGCCCCGGGAGCCTGTCGGACCCGCTCGTTACGCTGATCGGGAGTGCGGCCGACGACGCGGCCGCGCCCGACGCACGACAGGCACAGCGCGCACAGGGAGCGAGACGTGGCGGTACGAGCGGTCCGCGGGGCGGTCCAGCTGGAGCGGGACGAGCCGGAGCACATGCAGGAGCAGGTCTCCGCGCTGCTGACGGCCGTCCTGGGGCGCAATGCCCTCGACCCCGACGATCTGATCAGCGTCTGGTTCACGGCCACCCCCGATCTGCACAGCGACTTCCCCGCGGCCGCCGCCCGCAAGCTGGGCATCACCGACGTGCCGCTGATCTGCGCCCAGGAGCTGGACATCGCGGGGGCGATGCCCCGTGTCGTCCGCGTCCTGGCGCATATCGAGACCTCCCTGCCCAAGTCCGAGATCGCCCATGTCTACCTCGGCGCCGCCGCCGCCCTCCGCAAGGACATCGCCCAATGAGAACCGCGCTCGTCATCGGCACCGGCCTGATCGGCACCTCCGCCGCGCTGGCCCTGGCCGGCCGCGGCGTCCAGGTGCACCTCGCCGACCATGACGCGGACCAGGCCCGCACCGCCGAGGCGCTCGGCGCCGGGACACAGGGCGAGCCCGAGGGGCCCGTGGACCTGGCGATCGTCGCCGTGCCGCCGGCGTACGTGGCCGGGACGGTGGCCGATGTACTGCGCCGCGGCATGGCCCGCGGGGTGCTGGACGTCGCGAGCGTCAAGGGCGGCCCGCGCCGCGAGCTGGAGGCCCTCGGCTGCGATCTGACCCGCTACATCGGCACGCATCCGATGGCGGGCCGGGAGCGCTCCGGGCCGCTGGCCGCCACCGCCGACCTCTTCGAGGGGCGGCCCTGGGTGCTCACGCCCACCGGCGGCACCGACACCGAGGTGCTCAACCTCGCGCTCGAGCTCGTCGCGCTGTGCCGGGCCGTGCCCGTGGTGATGGAGGACGAGGCCCACGACCGGGCGGTGGCGCTCGTCTCGCACACCCCGCACCTGCTGTCCAGCATGGTCGCCGCGCGGCTGCAGGACGCCGATGAGACGGCGGTGCGGCTGTGCGGGCAGGGCATCCGCGACGTGACCCGGATCGCGGCCTCCGACCCCGCCATGTGGATCGACATCCTCTCCGCCAACCCCGGCCCGGTCGCCGATGTGCTCGCCGCCGTCGCCTCCGACCTCGACGAGACGGTGCGGGCGCTGCGCGCGCTCCAGTCCGCCGACGAGGCCAAGCGCGGCGACGGCACGGCCGGTATCGAGGACGTGCTGCGCCGGGGCAACGCCGGGCGCGAGCGGGTGCCGGGCAAGCACGGCGCCGCCTCGGCCGTCTATGAGACCGTGACGGTGCTCATCGGCGACCAGCCGGGCGAGCTGGCCCGGATCTTCGCCGACGCGGGCCGGGCGGGTGTCAACATCGAGGACGTCCGGATCGAGCACGCCACCGGCCAGCAGTCCGGGCTGATCCAGCTGATGGTCGAGCCCTCGGCGGCCCCGGGGCTCACCAAGGCCCTGCGGGAGCGGGGATGGTCCATCCGGCAGTAGCGGCGGAGCCGGCCGCCGGGTGCCCCCGGGAGGACCGAGGCCGTCCACAGGGGTGCGAAGCCGCCCGTGGGAAGCCAGTAACCTTGTCCGAGGCTCACATGGCCCGTTCAACTCAGCCCCGTGCACACGAAAGGTGTCTGTCACCGTGGAAACCGCCGCCCGGACCGCCCCGGCAGCAGTGATTGTCGCGATCGACGGCCCCGCAGGCACGGGTAAGTCCAGTACCTCGAAGGCCGTCGCCGCCAAGCTGGGCCTGGGCTACCTGGACACCGGCGCCCAGTACCGGGCGATCACCTGGTGGATGGTGACCAACGGCATCGACGTGGATGACGCCGTCGCCGTGGCCGACGCCGCCGCCAAGCCCCACATCGTCTCCGGGATCGACCCGGCCGCCCCGACGATCAGCGTCGACGGCACCGATGTCTCCGGGCCGATCCGCACCCAGGAGGTCACCTCACGGGTCAGCGCGGTCAGCGCGGTGCCCGAGGTGCGGGCCGTGATCACCGAGCTGCAGCGGACCATCGCCGCCGAGGCGCCGCGCGGCATCGTGGTCGAGGGCCGGGACATCGGCACCACGGTCCTCCCGGGCGCCGACATCAAGATCTTCCTGACCGCCTCCCCGGAGGTCCGGGCGGCCCGCCGCAGCGGTGAGCTGAAGGGCAAGGAGGCCGCCGACCTGGCGGCCACCCAGGCAGCCCTGGCCAAGCGGGACGCCCTGGACTCCGGCCGTAAGACCTCGCCGCTCGCCAAGGCGGACGACGCGGTCGAGGTGGACACCTCCGAACTCACCCTCGACCAGGTCATCGAGTGCGTCGTCACTCTCGTCGAGGAGAAGCGGACGGTCGCGTGAGCGCCATCGACGCGACGCTTCCCAGCGCGGCCGGGGCCGTCGTGGCGCGGCGGATCGGCATCGGCCTGATGTACGGGCTGTGGCGGCCCCGGGTGCTGGGCGCATGGCGGATCCCGTCCGCCGGGCCCGTCATCCTCGCGGGGAACCACTCCCACAACATCGACGGCCCGATGCTGATCGGCACCTCGCCGCGGCCGGTGCACTTCCTGGTCAAGAAGGAGGCGTTCGTCGGCCCGCTGGACCCGTTCCTGCGCGGTATCGGGCAGCTGAAGGTGGACCGTTCGAGCGCCGACCGCGGCGCGATCGGCCAGGCCCTGGGCGTGCTGGCGCGCGGTGGGGTCCTCGGGATCTTCCCGGAGGGCAGCCGCGGCGAGGGCGACTTCGCGTCGCTGCGCTCGGGGCTCGCGTACTTCGCCGTGCGCTCCGGTGCGCCGATCGTGCCGGTGGCGGTGCTCGGCACCGCCACCCCGCGCGGTGGCGACGGGCGGGCCAGGGCGCTGCCCCGGCTGCGCAGCAGGGTCGACGTGGTGTTCGGCGACCCCTTCGAGGCGGGAGACGGAAGCGGCAGGCGGACGCGGGCGGCCCTGGACCAGGCCACCGAGCGTATCCAGAAGCGGCTGGGCGCGCATCTGGGCACCGCCCGGCGGCTGACCGGCCGCCCAGACCAGACATGAGATCCGCGAGCCCTCAGGGGCGGCCGCGGTATTGAGGGACGACGAGGAAATCTTCATGAACGACCAGATCCACAGCGGCGGCGACGAGCACGGGGAGCTTGGCGACGCCGAGTACGCGGAGTTCATGGAGCTCGCCGTGCAAGAGGGCTTCGACCTGGAGGAGGTCGAGGGCGACCTCGCCGCGGCGGGGCACGGCCCGCTGCCGGTGCTGGCCGTCGTCGGCCGCCCCAATGTCGGCAAGTCCACCCTGGTGAACCGGATCCTCGGCCGCCGTGAGGCGGTCGTGGAGGACCGCCCCGGCGTCACCCGCGACCGGGTGACCTACGAGGCCGAATGGTCCGGCCGCCGCTTCAAGGTGGTCGACACCGGCGGCTGGGAGCAGGACGTGCTCGGTCTCGACGCGTCCGTGGCGGCCCAGGCCGAGTTCGCGATCGAGGCCGCCGACGCGGTGGTCTTCGTCGTGGACGCGACGGTGGGCGCCACCGACACCGACGAGGCCGTGGTCAAGCTGCTGCGCCGGGCCGGAAAGCCCGTGGTGCTGTGCGCCAACAAGGTTGACGGGCCCAGCGGCGAGGCGGACGCCGCGATGCTGTGGTCGCTCGGCCTCGGCGAGCCGTACCCGGTCTCCGCGCTGCACGGCCGGGGCACCGGCGACATGCTCGACGCGGTTCTGGAGGCGCTGCCCGAGGCCCCGGCCCAGACCTTCGGTGCGACGCTCGGCGGACCGCGCCGGATCGCCCTGGTCGGCCGCCCGAACGTGGGCAAGTCCTCGCTGCTCAACAAGGTCGCGAACGAGGAGCGGGTGGTCGTCAACGAGTTGGCGGGCACCACCCGCGACCCGGTCGACGAGATCATCGAACTCGGCGGCATCACCTGGAAGTTCGTCGACACCGCCGGTATCCGCCGCCGGGTCCACCTCCAGGAGGGCGCCGACTACTACGCCTCGCTGCGCACCGCGGCCGCCGTGGAGAAGGCGGAGGTCGCGGTGGTGCTGATCGATGCCAGTGAGTCCATCAGCGTCCAGGACCAGCGGATCATCACGATGGCCGTCGAGGCCGGGCGCGCGCTCGTCATCGCGTACAACAAGTGGGACACCCTCGACGAGGAGCGCCGCTACTACCTCGAGCGCGAGATCGAGACGGAGCTGGGGCAGATCCAGTGGGCGCCGCGGGTCAATGTCTCGGCGCGCACCGGCCGCCATATGGAGAAGCTGGTCCCGGCGATCGAGACGGCGCTGGCCGGTTGGGAGACCCGGGTCCCCACCGGGCGGCTCAATTCCTTCCTCGGCGAGATCGTCGCCTCCCATCCGCATCCGATCCGTGGCGGCAAGCAGCCGCGGATCCTGTTCGGGACGCAGGCCGGCACCCGGCCGCCGCGGTTCGTGCTCTTCGCCTCGGGCTTCCTGGAGGCGGGCTACCGCCGCTTCATCGAGCGGCGGCTGCGCGAGGAGTTCGGCTTCGAGGGGACGCCCCTGCAGATCTCGGTGCGGGTGCGCGAAAAGCGCGGCCGCAAGAGGTAACGGCGGCGGCGCGTGGTTGACGCCATCCCGGCCCCGGACGCACTGTCCGGCGGCGGGGCGGCGGCGCTCGGCGCGCTCAGCGGCGGGTCGGTCCCGGCCCGCCGGGCGCGCATGACGGCACCACGTCAGTAGGCGTCCACGTCAGTAGGTGTCCACGTCAGTAGGCGTGGCCCTGCTCCTCGCCCCGGCCGGGCGGCAGGGCGGGGAGATAGCCGCGGTAGTACAGCTCGTCGGTGTGCCAGGCCCCGCTGTGGCTGTCCGGGCGGCCGTGGCCGCCGCTGACGAGGCCCCGGGGCTGGCCGATGGCGGCGAACGCCACGAACTCCATGTTCTCCTCGTCCGAGCGGTCGCCGGGCAGCGCCCGGAACAGCCTGCGGTACTCCGCGTACAACGCGTCGTAGATCGGCGTGGCGGAGTGGCGCCAGGGATCGTGCGCGGCCTCCAGGGCGGGGCGCATGGCCGGAATGCAGCCGTATGACGGGGATCGGTAGGAGAGGTCGTATGCGTGCACGTATGTGCCAACGACCCGGCCGCCCGTCGGATGCGGCATCGGTGGCGAATGGGCTGCCCACCAAGGGTCGCCGAGGTCCGGTGGGAGGTCCGGGACGGCGGCGGTCATGTGCCCGCGAGCGGCATCGAGGCACCGACCAGCGCCCCGCGCGCCGCGGCCCGGTCCAGCGCCGCGCGCAGCTGGTCCTCGCGCGGCTGGGTGCCGATCGTGCCCGCGGCCGCGGCGTAGATCAGCACCTTCCGGGTGCGGCCGACGGCGCCGCGCCAGCCCTCGCTGAGCGGCATCGGGCTGTGCGCCTGCCACCAGGCCACCGGGCGGCCGCCGCCCGGCGCCGGCATCAGCACCGCGTGCAGCCGCCCCATGGCCAGCAGCACCGACCAGCCGGGGTTGGGCGCGGGCGGTCGGCTCAGGTCGACCACCGGGGCGAACCCCTGCTCGCTGAGGAGCTGGAGGAACTCGTCGCCGTGCCCGGGTGAACCGGGGCGGACGATCGGCGCGGTCGGCTCCACCACCAGTGCCGGGCACGCCTCCCGACCCACCAGCACCACCCCGCTGGTCACCCCGAGCACCGCCTGCTGGGGCACCGGTGCGTGGCCGGACGGCGCCGAGGTGTGGGAGGCGGTGGCGGGAGACGCGGGCGACGGAGCCGGGGCGGGGTAGGCGGGTGGGGCGGCCGGGGCGGGGAAGTGCGGCGCCGCGGCATGCGCGGCGGCGGGCACGGGCGGCGCGTACGACGGCGCGGTGTCCTCACCCGTGATGGACCGCACCGCACCCCGCAACTGGTCCTCGGAGACCGGGACGACCTGGGAGGGGACGCAGGTGGCGTGCGCGAAGGCCAGCACCGCCGTCTCCTGCCCCACGAAGAGCACGGTGCTGGTCAGCTCCTGCTCGGTGTTGCCGGGGGTGCGGCAGGACGTGCAGTCGTAAGCGCCCGGGGCGTTGTCCCCGGCGAGCAGCCGGTCGGCTTCTTCGTCGCCGATCTCGGCGCGTACGTCATTGCTGACGTCGAGCATGCGCGGCACGGGTGGCTCCTCGGTCTCGGTGGGTGCGCGGGGTGGGTCCCCGGCTCATACGTAGACAACGGGCCATGCGGGGCGGGGGTCACGCGGCCCGGCCGCCCCGGGGTCTGATGTGCCGTCGGGCCGGGAAGTTCCCCCGACTTCCTACCGATTGCGCATCTGTTGGGGCACAAAAAGGTGATGAAACCCAACCCTGTGCCACCTTTCTCAGTCTTACACCGTGGTAGGCGGACGACACACCCGTCCGCGGGGAAGCCATGGGATACGGGGCCGGATGCACATCTCTTTCCTTATTCACAACGCGTACGGGATCGGCGGGACGATCCGGACCACGTACAACCTCGCCCGTTCCCTGGGAGAGCAGCACGATGTGGAGATCGTGTCGGTGTTCCGCCACCGTGACCAGCCGATCTTCGACCCCGGTCCGCGGGTGCGGCTCAGCCATCTCGTGGACATCCGGAAGAACAGCCCCTCCTACGACGGCGCCGACCCGGACCACAGTCGCCCGGCGGAGGTCTTCCCCGCGTCCGAGGGCCGCTACAAGCAGTACAGCGCCCTCACCGACCGCCGTATCGGGGACCATCTCCGCGGCCTCGAAGCCGATATCGTTGTCGGAACCCGCCCCGGGCTCAATGTCCACATCGCCCGCCAGGCCCGCCGCGGTCCGGTACGAGTCGGCCAGGAGCATCTGACGCTCGGCACCCACTCCAAGGGGCTGAAGCGGGCCCTGCGCGCCGTCTATCCCCGGCTGGACGCGGTGACCACCGTGACCGAGGCCGACGCACGGACCTACCGCGACCAGATGCGGCTGCCCGGCGTCCGGGTCGAGGCGGTCCCCAACAGCGTGCCCGAGCCCGGCCTCGAGCCCGCAGACGGCACCGGAAAGTGGGTCGTCGCGGCCGGTCGGCTGGCCCCGGTGAAACGCTACGACCTGCTGATACACGCTTTCGCGAAGGTCAGCGCGGCCCGCCCCGACTGGCGGCTGCGGATCTACGGCGGCGGCGCCCAGCACGCCAAGCTGCGCGCCCTCATCGACCAACTCGGCCTCTACAACCACGTCTTCCTGATGGGCCCGGCCAATCCGCTCGACCCCGAGTGGGCCAAGGGCTCCATAGCCGCCGTCACCTCCAGCCTGGAGTCGTTCGGCATGACCATCGTGGAGGCGATGCGCTGCGGCCTTCCCGTGGTGTCCACCGACTGCCCGCACGGGCCCGCGGAGATCATCGACAACGGGGTGGACGGCCGGCTCGTGCCCACCGGCGACACCGACGCCATCGCCGCCGCGCTGCTCGACCTCATCAACAACGACGAGCTGCGCCAGCAGATGGGACAGGCGGCGCTGAAGGACTCGGCCCGCTTCGACCCCTCCCGGGTGGCCGGGCGCTACGAGACGCTGTTCTCCGGTCTGATCGGCCGCAGTGGGCTGCGGGGCTCCCTGCACCGCGCCCGCGGCTCCCTGCTCAGTGGCGCGTTCGCCACCAAGGACTCCCTGCGGAAGGTGCGTGTCGCATGAGTGCAACGGCACAGGCAGCGCAGCACGTCGAGGAGGACAGGATGAGTGAGGCCCCCGAGGCCGCCCCTGTCCGCGCCGACTGCGTGGCGGACTCCGCCGGAGGGCTCACCTTCCACATCGCCGACGGGGCCCGGTCCGGCCCGGGCGGCCACGACGACTGGAGCGGTGCGCTGGTGCTGGTCCGCCGGGGCGCGGCGGACACCCCCGACGGGGAGGTGCGGCTGCCGCTGGGCCCCACCGCGGACGGCCGGCTGCAGGCCGCCCTGCCCAGCAATGTCGCCCTGCCCGAGGGCCGCTGGGACGTCCACGTGGCCTACCGGGACACCGAGCCGCAGCGGCTCGCCCCGGGCCTGAACGATCTGCGCTCGCTCGTCGACCGCCGGCCGGGGCCGAGCACCTCCCCGCTGTCCGTCCGCATCCCCTACGCCACCAAGCACGGCAATCTCTCGCTGCGCAGCTGGCGGCGGGCGCCCCACGCCGAGGCCGGGGAGATACGGCTGGAGGACGACACGATGGCCGTCCGGGGGCGGCTCTACCGCGTCGCGTACCCGTCCGAGTGGCTGGCCGAGGCGGTCGTCGAGGCCCGCTGCCGCCGGGGCGCCGCCCCGGTGTGGACGGCGCCGCTGGTGGTGGACGGCCCGGACTTCTCCTTCACGCTCTCCTACGCGGAGCTCGCGCGGAGCTGGGACGGCGGCGCGCACGTCTGGGACCTGTGGTTGCGCCCGGTGGACGAGGCCATGGCCCCGGCCCGGCTCGCCCGGATCCTGGACGATGTCGCGGACAAGAAGGAGATCTTCACCTACCCGCCGCGCACGGTGACCGGTCGGCACGGGGAGGCGCAGGCCCAGCCGTACTACACCCGGGACAACGACCTGGCGGTGCGGATCGAGGCACCCGCCTGATCCCAGCGGAGCAGCCAGGCGAGCAGGGGAGCTTCGCGGACCGGGACTGTCCGCAAGCAGTGGCAGACTCGGCCGCATGCTGGAGACCTCGGCCCGACTGCTCCGCCTGCTCTCCCTGTTGCAGGCCCACCGCGAATGGTCCGGCGCGGATCTCGCCGACCGGCTCGGGGTCACCCCGCGCACCGTGCGCCGCGATGTGGACCGGCTCCGCGAGCTCGGCTATCCCGTGCACTCCACGCCGGGCACCGGCGGCGGCTATCAGCTGGGCGCGGGCGCCCAGTTGCCGCCGCTGCTGCTCGACGACGAGGAGGCGGTGGCGGTCGCGGTGCGGCTGCGCCAGGCCGCGGGCGGCGGGGTCGAGGGCATCGAGGAGACCTCGGTACGGGCCCTGGCCAAGCTGGAGCAGGTGCTGCCGGACCGGCTGCGCCGCCGGGTGGGCGCGCTCAGCGCCTTCACCGTGCCGCTGTCCGGCTGGAGCCCCGGGCCCGGGGTGGACCCCGGGGTGCTGACCGAGCTGGCCGCCGCCTGCCGGGACTGCCATCAGCTGCGCTTCGAGTACCGCGACCACGGCGGTGCCCTCACCCGCCGTACCGCCGAACCGCATCGGCTGGTCGCCGCGCAGCGCCGCTGGTACCTGGTGGCCTGGGATGTCGACCGTGCCGACTGGCGTACGTACCGGGTCGACCGGATCACCCCGACCCCGCCGCACGGCCCCCGGTTCACCCCGCGCCGGCCGCCCGCCGAGGACATCGCCGGCTATGTGGCCCGGGGCATCACCACCTCGGTCTACTCCCAGCGGGCCACCGTGCTGCTGCGGGTGCCCGCCGAGCGGGCGGCCGAGCGGTTCTCGCCCTTGGTGGGGGTGCTGGAGGCCGTCGACGAGCACAGCTGTCTGCTGCGCACCGGCGCTTCCAGCCCCGAGCTGCTGGTGCTCCATATCGCGCTGAGCGGCTTCGACTTCGAGGTGCGCGACCCGGTGGAGCTGAACGACTACATCCGGGAGATCAGGGACCGCCTGGATCGGGCCCTGGGCTGATCGAGCCCCGCGCCTTGAGCTGCTGGTCCTTCTCCTGCTCAAGGCTCGCCACCTCCGGATGGTGCAGATCGAAGGCCGGTGACTCGGAGCGGATCCGGGGCAGCGTGGTGAAGTTGTGCCGGGGCGGGGGACAGGAGGTCACCCACTCCAGGGAGCGGCCGAACCCCCAGGGGTCGTCGGCCTCCACCTTCTTTCCGTACGTGGCCGTCCGCCAGACGTTGTAGAGGAACGGCAGGGTCGACAGGCCCAGCAGGAAGGAGCCGATCGTGGAGACGGTGTTGAGCGCGGTGAAGCCGTCCGCCGCCAGATAGTCGGCGTAGCGGCGCGGCATCCCCTCCACCCCCAGCCAGTGCTGCACCAGGAAGGTGGTGTGGAAGCCGGTGAACAGGGTCCAGAAGTGGATCCGGGCCAGCCGCTCGTCCAGCAGCTTGCCCGTGAACTTGGGCCACCAGAAGTAGAACCCCGCGAACATCGCGAAGACGACCGTCCCGAAGACCACGTAGTGGAAGTGGCCCACGACGAAGTAGGTGTCGGTGACATGGAAGTCCATGGGCGGCGAGGCCAGGATGACGCCGGTGAGCCCACCGAAGAGAAAGCTCACCAGGAAGCCGACCGCCCACAGCATCGGCGCCTCCAGGGACACCGAGCCGCCCAGCATGGTGCCGATCCAGTTGAAGAACTTCACCCCGGTCGGCACCGCGATCAGAAACGACGTCAGGGAGAAGAAGGGCAGCAGCACCGATCCGGTGGCGAACATATGGTGGGCCCAGACGACCATCGACAGCCCGGTGATGGCCATGGTCGCGCCGATCAGCGTCACATAGCCGAAGATCGGCTTACGCGAGAAGACCGGGATGATCTCGGTGATGATGCCGAAGAACGGCAGCGCGATGATGTAGACCTCGGGATGGCCGAAGAACCAGAAGAGGTGCTGCCACAGCAGCGGCCCGCCGTACTGGGCGTCGAAGACCACCGCCCCGAACCGCCGGTCCGTCTCCAGCGCCAGCAGCGCAGCCGCCAGCACCGGGAACGCCATCAGGATCATGATCGAGGTGAAGAGGGTGTTCCAGGTGAAGATCGGCATCCGGAACATCGTCATGCCCGGCGCGCGCATCGTCATGATGGTGGTCAGGAAGTTCACCGCGCCCAGGATCGTCCCGAAGCCCGACAGCGCCAGCCCCATGATCCACAGATCGGCGCCGACACCGGGGGAGCGGATCGCGCTGTTGAGCGGGGCATAGGCGGTCCAGCCGAAGGCCGCGGCGCCCTGCGGCACCACCAGACCGGTCAGCACCATCAGCCCGCCGAACAGATACAGCCAGTACGACAGCATGTTGAGGCGCGGGAAGGCCACATCGGGTGCGCCGATCTGCAGCGGCATGATCTCGTTGGCGAACCCCGCGAAGGCCGGGGTCGCGAAGAGCAGCAGCATGATCGTGCCATGCAGGGTGAACGCCTGGTCGAACTGCTCCCGCGAGACGACCTGGAGGCCCGGACGGGCCAGCTCGGCGCGCATCACCAGCGCCAGCGCGCCGCCGACCAGGAAGAAGCCGAACGACGAGATCAGATACAGATGCCCGATCTTCTTGTGGTCGGTGGTGGTGAGCCACTCCACGAGCACGCTGCCCTGCCGCGTCACCCCTGCCGGACCGGCGGCCCGCGCGGTGTCTGTCGCCATCGGGGCTCCTCTGCGTCCTGGGCGGGTATCGCCATGATCGCGCGGTGGTCGCCGCGACCCGCGGAGCCGCCCGGAGCGTCACTCCCTCGGGGACAGCAGCGGCCCGAGTGGCCCAAGGTCCAGATTGAGATCCGAGGGCGCGATGCCGTAGCGCTCGCAGAGCGTGCCCATCCGGTCCTCCAGCAGCATCAGCGTGACCCCGATCCGCTCTTCCTGGTCCTCGGTCAGATCGCCCTCGTCCACCCGGCGCAGCGCCTGCCGCTCCATGAGCTGGCGCAGCAGCTCCACGACGGTCAGGACCAGCTTCATCAGGTCGCGTTCGACGGTGTCCTGGTCCAGCTCCACCTTGCGGCTCACGGTTCCTCCCAGGGGGACGGGACATTGGCGTTGACCGAGCTGATGAGGGCGCGCAGATCGATGCGGACCAGATCGACGTCGGCGATGCGCAGGGTCAGATCACCGGTGATCACCACGCCGCCGGCGAGCAGCCGGTCCAGCACGTCCACCAGGGCGATCTGCTGATGGGCCAACGGGCCCTCCGGGGCCATCGTCATCCCTCGGCCCCCGCGCTCTTCGCCCTGTCCGGTGCGGTGTTCTCGCCGGTCGCGGCGTTCTCGTCCGGGGCGGTGAAGGAGTACGGCGCCCAGGGGCCGGTCAGCTCGATCCGCAGCGCGGTCGTCCGTCCGGCCAGCTCACCGACCCGCTCGGCGAAGGCGGCGCTGTCCTCGCGCCGCACCAGATACGCGGCGTTCAGCACATTGCGGTCAAAGACCCCCGACAGCCGGGGGTCCTGCGGCGGATGCAGCCGGGCCCGCTCGGCCAGCCCGCTGAGGGTGTCGTGCACCAGCCGCGCGCCCTCCTCCGTATCGCCCCAGCGTCGCTCGGCCGCCTGTCGCTGTGCCTTGCGGCGGCGCAGATAGTCGCGGCCGGACATGCCGCCCGGGGTGTTCGGGGTTCCGGCGGGCGGCCCGTTGGGCGCGGGCGGTTCCTGGGGCGCGGGTGGCTCCGGCGCGGGTGGCTCCGGAGGCGCGGGCGTCGCGGCGTACGCCTTGACGCCCCATTCGACCCGGCCCTCCAGCCGGTCCAGCGCCGAGGCGAACCGCTCCCGGCCGGCGGCGAGCATCCGCCGCAGCCCCTCCTCGCCCTGGCAGACGGTGGCCAGCCGGACCGGGATGACACAGGAATCGGCGCCGACGGTGTCGACCACCCGCTGATGGGTCCGGGCCACCTTCTCCAGCCAGGCCATGTCCTCCAGCCGCTCCCGCAGCGGGCCCTCGTCGAAGTCCTCGGCCGGTACGGCGCCCGCCAGCACGGCGAGCCCCTGATGGCGCACGGCCACCACCGGTTCGCCCGCGACACCGGGCACGTCCTCCAGGGCGGTGAGGGCGTCCAGGGCGGCCTCCGGCGCGGCGGTGTCGCGCACGACCGCGTAGGCGTACCGCAGTCCTTCGGTCATTCGGCGCCCTCCCGCATCTCCCCGCTGGTCACCTCGGTCTTCTCCTGGCCGTTCACCTCGGACCGGGCGCGTGACGAGAGCGACGGGTCGTGCTCCCACCAGTCGATGCCCATCTCCTTCGCCTTGTCGACCGAGGCCACGATCAGCCGGAGCTTGATCGTGAGAAGTTCGATGTCGAGCAGGTTGATACGGATATCGCCCGCGATCACCACACCCTTGTCGAGCACCCGCTCCAGGATGTCGGCGAGGTTGGCCCCGCCCTCACCACGGCTTGCCAGCCCGTACGACCCCGAGGAGCCGAACGACGCCGCCGGTGAGCCATACGCGCCGGCCGTCGGGGCCACACCGCCCCGGGTGGTCACAGAGTCCCGTTCGCCCACTGGCGTGCCTCCTCCAACCGGTCGAGCAGCGCGTCCTCCTGCCGCTCGAACTCTCGTCCGTCGATCACGCCCTGGTCGAGCTGGGCCTCCAGCTCGGCCAGGGCGCGCTGGATGTTGGCCGGGTCGTAGTACTCCCGCTCCGCGGCGGCGACGACCTGCCTCAGCACCCAGCCGATCATCAGCATCAGGACTCGACGAAGCTGTACGGCGGTAGCGGACCGTTGATCCGCAGCCTCAGCCAGGGGTGGGTCTGCTCCACGTCGGCCGCCGCCGTCAGCAGCGGATCGGCGCCGTCCTTGGCGAGCAGCAGGGACAGGCTGAGGAACCAGCCGCCGCTCTCCGGGCCGGGGCGCACGTCCTCGGCGGCCGGGGCCAGCGCCTCCTCCACCAGCTTGGCGTCCCGCACCTCACGGGCCCGCACGGCGCTCGCCATCAGCTCGCCGAAGCGCACCCGTTCCTCGTAGGTGCCGCCGCCGGCCGCCCGGTTGGCCTCCGCCATCACCCGCAGCTCCGGCTCCTCGGCGAGCACCTGGTGGAGCACCGCGTCTTCGTCGTGTACGACCTTGACGTTGTACTCGACCCGGTCGGACAGCCGGCTCAGCTGGTCCTGGTAGCGGTCGGCGTGCTCGGCCAGCACGCTGCGGACGTCGTCGTCGCTGGAGGAGACGCTGCCGAAGCGCATCGGCAGCACCGGGCGGGAGTCGCTCACCTCGGACAGCACATGCTGATGGGCCAGCAGATCGCGGCGCCGGGGCTTGAGCTCCGGCGGGCAGTCGCTGACGATCGCGGCCAGCTCGCCCTGGTTCAGCGCCCGGACCGGCAGCGGGGGGTCGCCGATGCCCAGCAGCCGATCGCCCAGGTCCCGGACCTCACCGCGCGCGATGCCGTACACATACGTGGTCATGCGGACTCCTCGGACTTCCTCGGCGCCGCCTTACGGGCCGGACGCCGGCGGCGAGGCTCCTCCTCGTCCTCCTCCGACGGCCGGATCGCGTCGGCCACCGACTGGGCGGCCTTGGAGACGGTGTCGCCGGCGCCGGACAGGGCGCCCTTGGTCTTGCTCCGCGCCCCGTTCTCGGTGATGCCCTCGACGACCTCGGGCAGGCCGGGGGACTTGTTCGGGCCGGACTCCAGGTCGAGCCGGTTGCACGCCTCGGCGAAACGCAGATACGTGTCGACGCTCGCCACCACGATCCGGATGTCGATCTTGAGTATCTCGATGCCGACCAGGGAGACGCGGATGAACGCGTCGATCACCAGGCCGCGGTCGAGGATGAGCTCCAGGACGTCGTACAGGCCGCTGGTGCCGCCTCCGCCCCTGGATTGCTGTGCCGGGACAACGGTGGTCATGTCGGGTGTTTCCTCTCGTGTCGGTGGGCGTCCGGTTCGCCGCCGTCAGCGGCGGTCGCTCCGGCCGCGCTCATAGCGGCGG
Organism: Streptomyces sp. AgN23; assembly: GCF_001598115.1. NCBI lineage: Bacteria > Bacillati > Actinomycetota > Actinomycetes > Kitasatosporales > Streptomycetaceae > Streptomyces > Streptomyces sp. AgN23. Next base: position 2,911,184 of record NZ_CP007153.1, on the reverse strand, counting down.
AGGCGGCGGTATCCGGTGAGCAGGCCGTCCGGGTCGAGAGTCACCTCGTACAGGGCCATCAGGCTCATCGTCTCCGGCACCCGGGCCAGCTCCACCACCTCGGCCTCCAGCAGCCACCCCTCGTCGGTCCGCTCCAGACGGGGGAGGGCCTCGGGGTACAGGCCCGTCAGCTCGACGAGCTGTTCACGGGCGGCACGCAGGAGTGCCAGCGGGCTCGGACCGCCGGCCGCCGTCTTCTCGGGGGTTTCGTCTGATCTGTCAGTCATGTGGGCTCCGGTGGCGGCGGGTACCGCGTCCCGGTGGGCGTAAACCTCGAGGTTCGGCCCCGAGGTCCCGGCGATTTGTGGTGGAATTGTGCGCTCCGGAGGGGTCCGGGCAGCGCTTTTCCGGCCGCTGTGCGAATTGCTCGAAAGATCTCGGCGGCCTCCCGCCACCCATACCGCAGCCGGTCGTTTGACGCGGGATATCGACGAAAACTCGCAATCATCTTCGAGGGGTCAACACAAGCCCCGGAAGAGTGATGAAGTCGCCCACAAACCCGGGCGTGTTTTCTGTGACACAAGTGTGACGAATGGCGGCCGTGAGAGGTATGAGGCAGGGGCAGTCCTTCGCCACTCTGGGTTTGCCCCGCGTGGGGAGCGACCTACGGTGGCGTCATGGGACCTGTACCGAACCATCCGGCCGAACCCGACGACGACCTCGACAGCTATGTGGGACTCGATGCCCGGACCGCCGAGGAGAGGGCGCGCGCACACGGCTGGAGCACCGTACGGACGCTTCCGCCGGGCGCGATCATCACGATGGAATACCTGCGCGGGCGGATCGACTTCGAGGTGGACGACGGCACCGTGAAGCGCTGCTGGCGCGGCTGACCGGCCCGGATCCGCGCCGGTGGGCCGGTGCGCCCGGCGCGGACACGACCACGGCCCCGGACACTCCGACGAGAGCGTCCGGGGCCGTGGTGTGGCCGGTCGGCGCGGGGGAGGGAGTGCGTACCGCCCCGCGGCGTGGTGGGTGGCTCAGCCTCCGGTGGCGGTCCGGCCGCGGGAGGCGCCGGACGGGCCGAAGGGCGTCGTGGCGCGCGGCACCCGGTCGGCGTGCGGCGGCCGGCGGCTGCCGACCGGGGTGACCGGGGTGCGCTCGGAGCGCACCGTGTGCTGGCGGACCGGGTGGTGGGGTCGCGTGTCGGGGCCGCGGACGGTGGCGACGCCGGGCCGGACCACGGCCACCGGCTCGCGGGCGGGCAGCTCGTCGTCGCGGGCGGCGCGCGGGGTGGCCAGCGGGGTCCCGGTGACCGGCCGGCCGGACGGCACCGGCGCGGGGGCCCGGCCCTCGCGCATCCGGTGCCACAGGATCAGCAGCAGCACCTCGGCTCGGGCCATGGCCGGCTCCAGCCACGGCAGCGCCAGCAGCACCAGCACTCCGGCGGCCCAGCCCAGCACCACATCGCTCAGCCAGTGGGTGCCGAGGTAGACGGTGGTCATGCCGACCCCGAAGGCGAAGCCCGCGGCGATCAGCGAGGCGACCCGGCGCGCGACGGGGGTGGTCGCCAGATAGGCCAGAATCCCCCAGGTGACCACGGCGTTCGCGGTGTGACCCGAAGGAAATATATCGCCCGTGCCCCACATCTCATTGGAGCCGACGGTGGTCGCGTAGTGCGGACCGAGCCGGCCGAAGCCGATCTTCACCGCGCCCACGGTGGCGTTCAGCAGCAGCAGGGAGGTGCCCAGCGCCAGCAGCGGGCGCAGGGTCCGCTGCCGGTAGCAGCACCATCCCAGCCAGGCGGCGACGGCCACCGCGGTGGGTCCGCGCTGGCCCATGACCACGAAGTAGTCCAGCAAGGTGTGGAACTCGGGCCACTGCTTGTAGGGCCGGAAGAGCATGATCTGCCAGTCGAGCTTCACCAGCCATGAGGTGGTGAGCACGCCGATCACGGTCGCCGCGTAGACCGCCAGCGTGGTCCCGAGCAGCCAGAAGCGTGTTCGGGTCATGCGCGGTCGCGCGAGATCGGGCCTTCGCTCCTCGGACGCGGGGAGCTTGTCTTCGGTACGCACCTAATCGACGTTACATTGCGTGACAGGCGGGTTCAGTCGATCAGGTCGCTTTGTGATGACGATGTGATGTGGAGTGCGTCTCGTCCACGGCTTTTGGCCGCGCCCTTTCCAAGGAATGCGTGAGCTCCGGGAACTTTTCTGCTCCCGGTCTTCCAATGGGCGTGTCTCAGGGACTTTATGGAATTCTTACAGGGCGTGTTTATCGCCCATTAGCCGGGCCGTTCCCGGAAGTTTCCCCAGGCGTCGCCGGGCGGCCGGGGGTGATCGTCCACGGGGTCCGGCCCGGCCGGAAAGGGTGGCCGGATCATGGCGGTCCGGAGCCATGCAGCCAGAAGGCCCCGTACGCCGCCGAGGCGAGCCCGGCCGACCCCAGGACCAGCGCGGTGCGGACCGGGCGCAGCCGGGCCAGGGCGACGGCGATCGGCAGCAGCAGCGGGAAGGCAGGTATCAGCAGCCGGGGTTTCGAGCCGAAGTAGCCCTTCGCGGCCAGCGCCAGGACGAGCACCGCCCCTCCGTAGGCCAGCAGCGGCAGTGGCTGGCGCTGCCGCACACAGCGAATCGCGAGCCAGATCAGCGCCCCGACGCCGAGCAGCAGCCCGAGCCCGCCCACGAAGGGCGGCTTGATGAGCAGTCCTCCGATGAAGCCCGCGAAGGCCAGGCCGCCGTCGAAGCCGTTCCCCCAGCCGTTCTGGACGTCGAAGTAGCCGGTGACGCTGCCGGTCCGGACGGCGACCCACGCCACATACCCCAGCCAGCCCAGCGGCGCCAGCACGACGCCGGCGAGCAGGCGGAGAGGTGGCGGCGCGAAGCGCCTCCGTTGAGGGTGGTGGTGGGCGACGGGCGGGCGGGTGCGCCACGCCTGGCGCCAGCGCCCTTCGGGCAGGAGCTCCACCGCGGCCGCCACCCAGAGCGCCGCGACCACCGCCGCCCCCACCGGCCGGGTCAGCCCCGCCAGCGCCGCGAACAGCCCCGCCCACAGCCACCGCCGGGTGAGCGCCGCATGGACCCCCCAGGCGGCCAGCGCCGTGAAGAGCGACTCCGAGTACGCCATCGACTGGACGATCCCGACCGGCAGCACGCCCCACAGCACGGCCAGCGTGAGGCCCACCCGCCGTCCGTACAGCAGATCGCCGATCGCGAAGATCCCCCAGGCGGCGAACAGCGACGTGACCCAGCTCACCAGCAGACCGGCGTCGGCCGCGTCCAGCGGGGCTATGGCCGATATCACTCGCTCCAGCGCGGGGAGCAGGGGGAAGAACGCCAGGTTGGAGTGGACCGCCCCGTCGGGCAGATGGACCGTGTGGCCGTACCCCTCCTCGGCGATGCGGGCGTACCACAGCGAATCCCAGCGCGCCGAGAGGAGCTGGTGCGCGCTCTTGTCCGCGAAGGCCCCCCAGATCGCGAGAACCACCAGCCCGAGCAGGCGCGTCCCCGCGTAGGCGAGCAATGCCGGAGCGGCCCGGCGCAGCGCGGCCCGAGCGGCGCGGCCCGGTCGTCCGTCGTCGCTGAGCGGCGCGGTGCCGGCCTGGGCGAGATCAGTCACGGCGACGATTATCGAGGATGGCCAGGACCGCCCGCGGGGGGCTGTGGACAACGCTCGGCGGAGGGGTCGTGGGGGCTGTGGACAACGGAGGACGAACACGAGACGGCCGCCGGGGGGCCACAGGAGGGACGGCAGAGAGACGGGGGACAAAAGGGGAAGTCCGGAACGTACGCCTCCGTAACCCTCCGCGGTGTGCTCCCAACATGACCTGCGGCACACGGCCCGCGCGGGGACTCGCGTACCCTGACCTCTCACTCGCGCCTTCGCCACCGGGGTCACCCGGACGTCCCTACGACGTGACGTACCGCCCCTCCGGCGGCGGACCGCGAGCGCAAGACCCAGGGAGGTGCGTACATGTCCGGGACGACCACGGCCCGCACTCGGCGGACGGCGGGCGTTCCCCGGCAATGGCGCGGCACCGAGGCGGGCGGCGGGGCGAACCGCTGGGTCGTACTCCTCGTGCTCTGCGTCAGCCTGCTGCTCGTCGCCGTGGACGCGACCGTGCTGCATGTCGCGGTCCCCGCCGTGACCGAGGATCTGCGCCCCGGCGCGATGGAACTGCTGTGGATCGTGGACATCTACCCACTGGTCTGCGCCTCGCTGCTGATCCTCTTCGGCACCCTCGGCGACCGGGTCGGCAGACGGCGCGTCCTGCTGCTCGGCTACGGGCTCTTCGGCGCCGCCTCCGCGCTCGCCGCCTTCGCTCCCTCCCCCCAGATCCTCATCGTGGCCCGCGCCCTGCTGGGCGTCGGCGGCGCGATGATCATGCCCGCGACGCTGTCGATCCTGCGCCAGGTCTTCCCGGACCGCCGGGAGCGGGCGCTGGCCATCGGCGTCTGGAGCGCGGTCGCCGCCGTGGGTGCGGCGGTCGGTCCGCTGCTCGGCGGCTTCCTGGTGGAGAACTTCTGGTGGGGCTCGGTCTTCCTGGTCAACCTGCCCCTGATGATCGTGGCACTGCCCGTCGGCCGCTGGCTGCTGCCGGAGTCCACCGGTGACCGGAACGGGCCCTGGGACGTGCTGGGCGCGGTCATGGCCGCGTGCGGGCTGTTCTGCGTCGTCTTCGGCGTCAAGCGGATGGGCAGCGGCGCGGATCCGCTGGACGCCGTGACCACCGTCCCGCTGCTGTTCGGGGTGGTCCTGCTGGTGCTCTTCGTGCGCCGCCAGCGCCGCCGTACGCATCCGCTGGTCGACCTCAAGCTGTTCGCCCGGCCCGCGTTCTCGATCTCCGTCGGCTGTATCGTGCTCGCCCTGCTGGCGCTCGTCGGCCTGGAGCTCATAGCCGCCCAGTACCTCCAGCTCGTGCTCGGGCTCACCCCGCTCGAGACGGGTCTGCGGCTGCTGCCGCTCACCTTCGCCGCCATGGCCGCCGGGCTCGTGGGGTCCCGGATGCTCCAGTGGCTCGGCCCGCGGGTCATGGTCGCGATCGGCTTCGCGCTCACCGCGCTCGCCGTTCTCTCGCTCACCGCCATGGGCCAGTCCGACCGGCCCGCCGTGCTCGTCGGCGGCTTCATCGTCCTGGGCTTCGGCCTGGAGACCACCCTCTTCAGCGCGTACGAGTCGATGCTCAACGAGGCGTCGGTGAACTCCGCGGGTGGCGCGGCCGCCATCGGCGAGACCTCGTACCAGCTCGGCGCCGGTATCGGCATAGCCCTCCTCGGCAGCGTGATGAACGCCACCTACAAGCCCGGCGTCTCCTCGGTGTCCGGCGTCCCCGCCTCGGCCAGCTCCGACGCGAGCCAGTCGCTGGGCGCCGCGTACAAGGTCTCCGACCGGCTCGGCGGCCACGCCGGAGAGGCCCTGCGCTCGGCCGCCCGCGGCGCCTTCGTCCATGGTCTGCATGTCACGCTCGCGGTCAGCGCCGGTCTGCTGCTGGTCGGCGCGCTCGCCGCCCTGCGGCTGCCCAAGGCCATGGAGTGCGCCGCCGACGACGAGGAGTCCGCCCAGGGCCCCGACCAGCGCGCACAGGGCGGTACGGACACCCCGGCCCGGCGCGACCGCGCCACCGTCGTCGCCGAGTCCTGACCGACCCCGCCCGGGTCCCGCGCGACTCTCCAGCACCAGCCCTGCCCGCGCCCCGCTACGGCCTGCCCGAGTCCGGCTCCGGACCTGCCCGCGTGCTGCCCGTGTCCTGGTGGCGAGGTGTGTGCGGGTCTGGACGTCAGGGGTTACCCGGCCATAGCGTCGGATCGACCGGACTGATCACCTCGGCCGCCGGGCGAAGGACGCGCCCCGGCGACCGGTATCCGCCCGCGACCCGGACCCGCATCCACCGGAGGCCGCCACCCATGTCCGCTGGCACCCTGCCGTCGTTCGATCCGCGTGACCCGCTGGGGCTCGACGATCTTCTCGACCCCGAGGACCTCGCGGTCCGCGACACCATGCGGCAGTGGGCCGCCGACCGTGTGCTGCCGCATGTCGCCGACTGGTTCGAGCGCGGCGAGGTGCCCGGCATCCGGGAGCTGGCCCGGGAGCTCGGCTCCCTCGGCGCGCTCGGGATGTCGCTCACCGGTTACGGCTGCGCGGGCGCGAGCCCGGTCCAGTACGGCCTGGCCTGTCTGGAGCTGGAGGCCGCCGACTCCGGGATCCGCTCCCTGATGTCGGTGCAGGGCTCCTTGTCCATGTACGCCATCCACCGCTTCGGCTCCGAGGAGCAGAAGCAGCAGTGGCTGCCCCGGATGGCCTCCGGCGAGGTCATCGGCTGCTTCGGGCTGACCGAGCCCGACCACGGCTCCGACCCGGCGGGCATGCGCACCTACGCCAAGCGGGACGGCTCGGACTGGGTGCTCACCGGCCGCAAGATGTGGATCACCAATGGCTCGGTGGCCGGGGTCGCGGTGGTGTGGGCCCGCACCGACGAGGGCATCCGCGGCTTCGTCGTCCCCACCGACGCGCCCGGCTTCTCGGCCCCCGACATCAAGCACAAGTGGTCGCTGCGCGCCTCGGTCACCAGCGAGCTGGTCCTGGACGAGGTGCGGCTGCCGGCCGACGCGGTCCTGCCCGAGGTCACCGGCTTGCGGGGGCCGCTGAGCTGTCTGGGCCACGCCCGCTACGGCATCATCTGGGGCTCGATGGGGGCCGCCCGCTCCGCCTTCGAGGCGGCGCTGGACTACGCGCGCGACCGCGAGCAGTTCGGCCGGCCGATCGGGGGCTTCCAGCTCACCCAGGCCAAGCTGGCCGATATGGCGCTGGAACTCCACAAGGGGATCCTGCTCGCCCACCATCTGGGGCGGCGCATGGCGGCGGGGCGGCTCCGCCCCGAGCAGGTCAGCTTCGGCAAGCTGAACAATGTGCGCGAGGCGATCGAGATCTGCCGTACGTCCCGGACGATTATGGGCGCCAACGGGATCTCGCTGGAGTATCCGGTGATGCGGCACGCCACGAATCTGGAGTCGGTGCTCACCTATGAGGGCACCGTCGAAATGCATCAACTGGTGCTGGGCAAGGCGCTCACCGGAATCGACGCCTTCCGGTGAGCGGCCCCGGGCGCCAGGCCCTGTCCGGGCCTAGCTCTGGTTGAAAAAGCCCGTGGCGTGGCCGGCCGGGCCGCTGACGATCTGGTAGTCCGCGGGGGTGAGGAGGAAGACGCGGTTGGCCACCCGGTCGATCGAGCCCCGCAGCCCGAAGATCAGCCCGGCCATGAAGTCCACCACGCGCTTGGCGTCGGCCGAGTCCATCGTCGTGAGGTTGACGATGACCGGAACGCCCTCCCGGAACATCTCGCCGATGCCGCGGGCATCCCGGAACCCGTCCGGGGTGACCGTGGCGATCCGGGCGCTGTGGTCCTGCGCGGTCTCGTCGGCCGCCCGCGCCCGCGGGTCGGTCATCCAGGAGTCGCCGGGCTCGGACCCCTCGGCGTAGTCGTCGTCGTAGTAGCGCTCGTCATCGCTGTCGTCGACGAGGCCAAGCCAGGCACTTGCCTTGCGTACCGATCCCATAGACGCCTCCTCTCCCTGATGGTGTGTACCGTCCGCCCCTCTATGGTCGTCCATGATGCGGATGGTCTGCCACGTGGATTGCGGCCGCACAGGGGATTCGTGACGTTACTGGTGCACAACGGCTGGCGCCATATCAGAGTTCCACCTGCTTATGGAGGCTGACGGAGCGATGGGTAGACTCCGCCGCGGCCGGGCGGGTGACGTCGGGGACATACGGGTGAACGGGGTTCGTGGTGTTTGGCATTATCCGGCCTTGTCGGCATCGGCTGTCGGAAAACCTGCGCACCGAGTGGATGGCGCATTTGTGCGGGCTGTGCCTCGCGTTGCGGGGTGATCACGGACAGTTCGCCCGCGTCGCCACGAATTACGACGGCCTGGTGATATCGGTGCTGGTGGAGGCCCAGGCCGGACGGTCGGACGGCTGGCGGCGCACCGCCGGGCCCTGTCCGCTGCGCGGGATGCGGACGGCGTCGGTCGCCCAGGGCGAGGGGGCGCGGCTGGCGGCCACCGTCTCGCTGGTGCTGGCCTCGGCGAAGGTACGGGACCATGTCGCGGACGGCGACGGGGCGTTGGCCCGGCGGCCGGTCGCCGCGGCCGCCCGCCGGGTGGCCGGCCGGTGGGACCGGGCGGGGGAGCGCAGCGGCGCCGCGCTCGGCTTCGACACCACCTTGCTGCTCGACGCGGTCGGCCGGCAGGCTGAGCTGGAGTCCCACGCGGGCCCCGGCACCCCGCTGCTGACCATCACCGAGCCCACCGAGACCGCGACCGCCGCGGCCTTCGGGCACACCGCCGTCCTGGCCGGGCGGCCCGGCAACCGGGCCCCGCTGGAGGAGGCGGGCGGGCTCTTCGGGCGGCTCGCGCATCTGCTGGACGCGGTGGAGGACCTGGCCGAGGACGCCGAGACCGGTGCCTGGAACCCGATCGCGGCCACCGGAGCCGACCTCGCCGAGGTCCGCAGGCTGTGCGACGACGCGGTGCACGGGGTGCGGCTGGCGCTCAAGGACACCGCATTCGCGAGCAAGGGCTCCGGCCGGCTCGCCCATGTGCTGCTGGCCCATGAGCTGGAGCGCGCGGTCGACCGCACCTTCGGCACCACCGGCTGTGCCCACCCCGGCCATGGCTCCGGCACCCCGGAGTCCTCCTACGGGCCGCCGCAGTCGCCGTGGATCACCCCGGGAGGCCCCGGCGGCGCCCCGCCGGAGCCGCCGGGGCGCCGCCGGGGGCTGCTCGCGGGCTGTCTGGTGTGGACCGGGCTCTGCTGCACCTGCCAGGTGTGCTGCCGGGATCCGTACCACGACCCGTGGAGCGGGCAGCCGCGCGAGGGCCTGTGCCATAAGTGCGGTGACTGTTGTGACTGTTGTGACTGCTGCAGCAACTGCGGCGACTGCTGTAGCTGCGACTGCTGTGATGGTTGTGACTGCGGCTGCGACTGCTGAGCGCGCCACTGGAGGTGCCCTGAAATGCCGTCGGTTGTCTACGGCGGCGTCGTGGCTGATCGCGCGGTTCCCGCGCCCCTTCAGGGCACCGGGCTATGAGGAGCGGGGGAACGGGGCAGGTGGTGCCGGAGCGCCTGAGGGGAGGGGCGCCCGAGGGGAGGGTGGAACGCGGAAGCGTGTGTGCGTGTGGGAAGGCCGAAGGCGCGTGACGACGCGGAAGTGCTGCGGCCACGCCGGGGGGAGGGAATTCGGCGGGCGCGGGCGAAGCCTCGAAGCGCTGGGGGACGGAAATCCCCTATGGCAGCGGAGGCGGGCGGTCAGCCCGAACAGGACGACGACCACACTCGACCGAAGTCGATGTGGTCGCGCGTGACCAGTCGCTGCCTTGAGTCCATGGGCCAAGTGGAGCAGCCATCCGCTTCCGCGTCAACCGCGGTGAGACGCGCTGCTCACAGTTCGGACAGCCTTGACAGCGCACCGTGGGGACGCCTTAACCTCAGCCCCATGTCGAGCTGAGGGGCTCGTCCGCCGAGCCGAGGGGCTCGGCCGTGTGTGAAGGCCATGCGTGTGTTCACTTCTGAACTCACGGAGCCTTCGCATGTCCCCGAACCCGGACCAGCCTTCCCGATCACCCGCCACGATCGTCATCGTCGGCGCGGGCCCGCGTGCCACCGGTCTGATCGAGCGCCTCGCCGCCAACGCCCCCGAACTCCACGGCGGCGGCGCCCCGTTGGAGCTGCACCTGGTCGATCCGCATCCGCCCGGTGGCGGCCGCATCTGGCGCCCGGACCAGTCCCCGCTGCTGTGGATGAACTCCATGGCCGAGGACGTCACCATGTTCACCGACGAGTCGGTGGAGCGCGAAGGACCCATACGCCCCGGCCCCTCCCTCGCCGAATGGGCCGTCCGGATCCGCGAGGGAGCGCCACCCGGCAGCCCCGCCCTGCCGCCCGAACTCGCTGCCGAAGCCGCCGCCCTGACCGGGCAGAGCTTCGCCACCCGCCGCCTCCAGAGCGCCTATCTGCGCTGGGTGTACGAGCGGTCGGTGGCCGGCCTGCCGCCCGGGACCACCGTCCATGAGCACCGGGACCGGGCCGTCCGCGTCACCGGGCCGCGCGACGGACGCCAGCAGGTGTGGCTGGAGGGGCGGACCGCCCCGCTCACCGCCGACGCCGTGGTCCTCGCCCTCGGCCACCTCGACGCCGAACCCGACGCCGAGCAGCGGGCGCTCACCGCCTTCGCCGCCGAGCACGGACTCGTCCACCTCCCGCCGGAGTTCACCGCCGACAGCGAGCTGAGCGTGCTGTGCCCCGGTGAGCCGGTGCTCGTGCGCGGCCTCGGCCTCGCCTTCGTCGATCTGATGGTGCTGCTCACCGAGGGGCGCGGCGGACGCTATGAGCGCGGCCCGGACGGGGAGTTGGCGTACCTGCCCTCGGGCCGCGAGCCCGTGCTGTACGCCGGTTCGCGGCGCGGCGTTCCGTATCACGCCAAGATCGGCTACTCGTTGAGCGGTGAGCGGCCCCCGGTGCCGCGCTTCTTCGGCCCCGCGCAGGTCGACGCGTTGCGCTCGCTTCCCGGACGTCCGGACTTCCGGCGCGACATCTGGCCGCTGATCGCCAAGGAGCTGGGATTCGCCCACTACCACCGGCTGTTCACCGCCCATCCGGAGCGGACGGCCGGGGAGTGGCCCGCGTTCGAGGAGAAGTACGCCGCCTGCCCGCCCGGCAGCCCCGAACTGGACGCCCTGGTCGCCGCGGCCGTCCCCGACCCGGCCGACCGGCTCGATCTCGACGCCCTCGACCACCCCCTGGCCGGGCTGCGGTTCCCCGGCCACGAGGCCCTGCAGCAGGGGCTGCGCACCCGTATCGAGGCCGACCTGGCCCGTCGGCACAACCCCGCGCACAGCCCTGACCTGGCCGTCTTCCTCGCCCTGCTCTCCGTCTACGGCCAGCTGATCCGGCTCGGCGACATCGGCGGCTGGTGGCACGGCTTCTTCAGCTACCTCGCCTCCGGCCCGCCCGGCCCACGGCTCGAGCAGTTGCTCGCGCTCTCCCGCGCCGGAGTGGTCCGCTTCCTCGGTGCCGAGACGACCGTGACCGCCGATCCGCTGCGCGGGGTGTTCCGGGCGAGCTCGGCCAGTGTGCCGGGCCACGTCGTCGAGGCCCGTGCGCTGGTCGAGGCCCGGCTGCCGGAGCCGACCGTGGACCGCTCCCGCGACACCCTGCTGCGCTCCCTGCACCGCGACGGCGCCGCCGCCACCCCGGCCGGACTGCTCGCCGTCAGCCCCGCCGACGGCCGGATCCTGGACCGGGCCGGCCGCCCGCATCCGCGCCGCTTCGCGCTCGGGCCGCACACCGACGCCCGTGCGTCGGGCGCCTTCGCCCGGCCCCGTACCAACGCCCCCGCGTTCCGGCAGAACGACGCCACCGCGCGGGCCCTGCTGCTGTGTCTGCGCGACCTGTCCTGTCGCGCCTCGCTCACCGCCTGAGCATCCCCCCGGGAAACCCGTCGCTCCCTTCGAAGGACCCTCCATGTCGCTGACGTCCGATCCACCTCTCCACAAAGCCGCCGAAAGCGGCGCAGAACGCGAGGACTACTCCACCCTCGAGGTCGTCCCGGTACGCAACCCCTGGCGCTGGGCCGCCGTTGCCGTCACCGCCGTCCTGGTGGCCCAGTTCGCCCACGGCCTGATCACCAACCCCGGCTGGGAGTGGGACGTCTTCGCCGACTTCTTCACCTCCCGGACCATCCTCAAGGCGGTCTGGATCACCATCCAGCTCACCTTCTACGGCACCGCGCTCGGCTTCGCCCTCGGGATCGTCCTCGCCTTTATGCGGCTGTCCCAGAGCCCCTTCCTGAAGTCGGTCGCCTTCACCTACATCTGGGCGTTCCGCTCCATCCCGCTCATCGTCCAGCTCCTCTTCTGGTTCAACCTCACCTATCTCTACAAGCGGCTCGACTTCGGCATCCCCTTCGGCCCCGGCTTCCTCTCCTTCGACACCGCGGGGCTGGTCGGCGCGATGAGCGCGGCGGTGCTCGGACTCGCCCTCCACCAGGCGGCCTACGCGGCGGAGATCGTGCGCGGCGGAGTCCTCGCCGTCGACGGCGGACAGCTGGAGGCGGCGGCCGCGCTCGGCATCCCCCGGCTGCGGCAACTGCGCAAGATCGTGCTCCCGCAGGCGATGCGGTCGATCCTGCCGAACGCCGCCAACGAGGTCATCTCGCTCTTCAAGGGCACCTCGATCGTCTCCGTCATGGCGATCGGCGAGCTCTTCTACCAGGTGCAGGTCATCTACGGACGCAACGGCCGGGTCGTGCCGCTGCTGATGGTCGCGACCGTCTGGTACATCATCCTGACCACCGTGCTCTCGATCGCGCAGTACTACGTCGAGCGCCGCTTCTCACGGGGAGCCACCCGATGACCGCCATGGTCGACATCCGTTCCGTCCACAAGAGCTTCGGGTCGCTGGAGGTGCTGCGCGGCATCGACCTGGAGGTGCGCTCCGGGGAGGTGGCCGTCGTCCTCGGGCCGTCGGGCTCCGGCAAGTCCACCCTGCTGCGCGCCATCAACCACCTGGAGAAGGTGGACAGCGGCTGGATCAGCGTCGGCGGCTCGCTGGTCGGCTACCGCCGCCAGGGCGACCGCCTCTACGAGCTGCGCGAACGCGAGATCCTCAAGCAGCGCACCCGGATCGGCTTCGTCTTCCAGAACTTCAACCTCTTCCCGCATCTGACGGTGCTGGAGAACATCGTCGAGGCCCCGGTCTCGGCCCTGCGCCGCCCCGGGAAAGAGGCGGTCCACAGCGCCGAGAGGCTGCTCGCCCGGGTCGGTCTGGCCGACAAGGCGGCCGCGTACCCCCGGCAGCTCTCCGGCGGACAGCAGCAGCGGGTGGCTATCGCCCGCGCCCTCGCCCTGGAACCCGAGCTGCTGCTCTTCGACGAGCCGACCTCCGCCCTCGATCCCGAACTGGTCGGCGAGGTCCTGGACGTCATCAAGGGCCTGGCCCACCAGGGCACCACGATGATCGTCGTCACCCATGAGATCGGCTTCGCGCGGGAGGTCGCCGACACCGTCGTCTTCATGGACGGCGGCCGGATCGTCGAGCAGGGCCCACCGGGCGAGGTGCTGGACGCCCCACGCCAGGAACGCACCAAGGCGTTTCTCTCCAAGGTCCTCTGAGGCCACCGATGTTCACGAGATCACCGAGGTCCGCGAGACGGCCGATGTCCACCAGGCCACCGATGTTCACCCATGCGAGGAGCACCCCTATGAAGACCCGCCGCACTCTCGTCGCCGCCGTCGCCGCCCTCACCGCCGCCGCCCTGCTCGGTGGCTGCGGCGACGGCGATGTCCGGGAGACGGTGGGCTCCACGGGCACGAAGGGCGCCAGCAGCATCAATATCGGCCCCGACCAGCACCGCGTCAGAGGGAAGAAGGTCGCCTCGATCGCGGCGAAGGTGCCGGCCGCGATCCGCGCGCGCGGCACCCTGCGTATCGGCGGCAGCGCCGACGCCTCCCCGCCGCTCGGCTTCTACGCGACCGACGACAAGACCCGGATCGGCTCCGAGATCGACCTCGCCACGCTGGTCGCCGACACCCTCGGGCTCAAGGTCGACTTCCAGGCGGTCTCCTGGGAGAACCTCTTCGTCGGCCTCGACAGCTCCAAGTTCGACGGCGTCTTCTCCAATGTGACGGTCACCGAGGAGCGCAAGCAGAAGTACGACTTCGCCACCTATCGGCTGGACGACCTCGCCTTCGAGGCCAAGAAGGGCACCTCCTGGCGGGTCAAGGGCCCGCGGGACGTGGCGGGCAAGACCGTTTCGGTCGCCTCCGGCACCAACCAGGAGAAGATCCTGGTCGACTGGAGCAAGCAGAACCAGAAGGCGGGCCGTAAGCCCGTGGACATCAAGTACTTCCAGAAGGACACCGACTACTACCTCGCCCTCCAATCGGGCCGTATCGACGCCTACTTCGGCCCCCACCCCACCTCCGCCTACCACGTCGCCTCGGCCGGCCAGACCCAGGTCATCGGCCGCTTCTCGGGCGGTGGCGAGCAGGTGCAGGGCAAGATCGCGGCCACCACCAGGAAGGGCAGCGGGCTGGTCGACGCCTATGCCGCGGCCCTGGACCACGTGATCGAGGACGGCTCGTACGCCAAGGTCCTCAAGCGCTGGGGGCTCGCCGGCGAGGCGGTGAAGAAGTCCGAGATCAACCCGCCCGGTCTGCCCACGCCGTGACCGTGCCCCCCACCCCCGACCCAGGAAGGCCCTGACCATGTCCGTACCGACCGGCACCCTGCACCTGGCCGCCGCCATCGACGGCGACGGGCGGTACCAGGCGCCGTACTACGTGGAGCTGGCCCGCCTCGCCGAGGAGGGCCAGCTCGACTTCATCACCCTGGACGACACCTTCGGCCCTCCGGGGCCGGGCCGGGGCAGGCTCGACGCGCTCGCCGTCCTCGCGCGTGTCGCGCCCGCCACCGGGCGGATCGGACTGGTGCCGACCGTCACCACCACCCACACCGAGCCGTTCCATGTCTCCTCCGCCGTGGCCACCTTGGACTGGGTCAGCCGTGGCCGGGCGGGCTGGCGGGTCGAGGTGTCGGCGACGGAGGCGGAGGCCCGGCTGGTGGGCCGCCGCCCCGCCGCGCCCGCCGGGGAGCTGTGGGCCGAGGCGGGGGAGGTCGCCGATGTGGTGGCCCGGCTGTGGGACAGCTGGGAGGACGACGCCGAGATCCGTGACACCGCCACCGGCCGCTTCATCGACCGCGACAAGCTGCACTACGTGGACTTCGAGGGCGCGCACTTCTCGGTGCGCGGCCCGGCCATCGTGCCCCGGCCGCCGCAGGGCCACCCGGTGGTGGCCGTCGCCGCCACCGACCCGGTGACCTGGCAGACCGCGGCCCGACACGCCGATGTGGTGTACCTCCGCGCCACCTCCCCGGAGGAGGCGGGCCGCATCCGCGACGAGCTGCGGCGCCGCGCGGTGGCGCACGGCCGGGAGGCCCGCGCGCTCACCGTGCTCGCCTCCGTCGCGGTGGACCTGGCCGACGGGGAGGGCGCGCCCGGGACCGGCCCGGCCGTGAACGCGCCGGTCGCGCTGACCGACACGCCCGGCGGACCTCCGCTGTACCGCGGGGGACCGGCCGGGCTCGCCGAGCTGATCACCGGCTGGGGCACCGCCGACGCGGTGGACGGCTTCCACATCACCCCCGTCGCCCCACGCCATGACCTGGAACGTTTCGTCAACGGCACCGTGGCGCTGCTCCGGCACCGAGGGCTGTTCCGCACCTGCTATCCCGGTGCGACACTCCGCGACCACCTGGGGCTTTCCCGTCCGGCCAGCCGCTACGCCCTGGAGCGGGAGGCCGCCCGATGAGCAGGCAGCACCAGCAGATCCATCTCGCCGCCCACTTCCCGGGCGTCAACAACACCACCGTCTGGACCGTCCCGCCCGCCGGCCCGACCACCACCCCCGGCCGATGCGCTTCGCGCAGCCCCGCTCTCGGAAGCCAGATCGACTTCGACTCCTTCGCGCATCTCGCGCGCACCGCCGAGCGCGGGCTGTTCGACTTCTTCTTCCTCGCCGAGGGGTTGCGGCTGCGGGAGCACAACGGCCGGATCCACGACCTCGACGTGGTCGGCAGGCCCGAGTCGATCACCGTGCTGAACGCACTCGCGGCCGTCACCGAACGGCTGGGGCTGGCCGCCACAGTCAACGCCACGTTCAACGAACCGTACGAACTGGCCCGCCGGCTGGCCTCCCTGGACCATCTCAGCGGGGGCCGCGCCGCCTGGAACGTGGTCACCTCCTCCGACGCCTTCACCGGCGAGAACTTCCGGCGCGGCGGCTTCCTGGACCGGGCCGACCGCTACACCCGGGCCGCCGAGTTCGTCGCCACCGCCCGTGAGCTGTGGGACTCCTGGACGCCGGACGGCACCCCCCGTCCGTTCGCCCACACCGGCCGGCACTTCACCATCGACGGCGAGTTCGGCGTGCCACGCTCACCGCAGGGCCATCCGGTGGTGATCCAGGCCGGGGACTCCGACGAGGGACGGGAGTTCGCCGCCTCCGCCGCCGACATCATCTTCACCCGGCACGGCTCGCTGGAGGCCGGGCGCGCCTTCTACGCCGACGTCAAGCGGCGGCTCGCGCGGTACGGGCGCGCCCCGGAGGAGCTGAAGATCATGCCCGGGGTGACCCTGGTCCTCGGCGACACCGCGGCCGACGCCCAGGAGAAGGCCGCCGAGATCCGGCTCCAGCAGGTCTCCCCGCAGACCGCGCTGCTCACCCTGGAACAGATCTGGGGTGTGGACCTGTCCGGCTACGACCCGGACGGGCCGCTTCCGGACATCGACCCCGACCCCGACTCGCAGCTGGCCCAGGGCCGGGTGCGGCATGGCGATCCGCTGGCCGTCGCCGCCAAGTGGCGGGCGCTGTCGGAGGAGAAAGGGCTGTCCATCCGGCAGACCGTCATCGAGGCGAACGGGCGTCAGTCGTTCATCGGCACCCCGGAGGCGGTCGCCGCGCAGATGGCGGAATTCGTCGCCGCCGACGCCGCCGACGGCTTCATCCTCGTACCCCATCTGACCCCCGGCGGGCTCGATGACTTCGTGGACCGGGTGGTGCCGCTGCTTCAGGAGCGGGGGGTGTTCCGCACCGCGTACACCGGTACGACACTCCGTGACCACCTGGGACTTCCCTTTCCGGGGGAGCGGGGCTGAGCGGCTTCGCACCGGCCCGGCCGCGGGGAGGTGACCGGTCGGCGCCATAGCGGAACCCGATCGCCCGCGCGTCCGTCTCAGGGGTTACCCAGGGGATGGGAGCACAAGCCCCGGCGGCCTGAACCCGCCGGGGCTATGTGGCATGTGCCCGACGACTGTTCCGAATTGTCCTCTTGCGCGGTCTGCCCGCGGCCACGAATACTTCCGGAAGCGCTTGTCAGGGGCACGCCGAATTGGGTCGTATCGGTCGTCGGTGTGCTCATTGACTGCGCCTCACGGGCCTGCCCACCCAGGCGGACCCCCGATTCCCCCGGAGGAAGAGTTGAGGATCAAGCGCAACGCCCCCCACGGCAAGCAGGCGAGACGCATCGCCCTGATCGCCGCGACCTCCGCCCTGGTGGCGGGAGCGGCACTCGCCGCCCCCGCCGCCTACGCCGGAAGCGAAGGCACCCGCACCTTCAGTGCGGCGGAGGCCAAGTCGGCGAGCAACGCCGTCCTCGAGGCCGATGTCGCGGGCACCGCCTGGTACGTCGACAAGGCGACCAACAAGCTCACGGTCACCGCCGACAGCACGGTGTCCCAGGGCGAGATAGCCAAGATCAAGAACACCGCCGGTGCGAGCGCCGACGCGATCGAGATCAAGCGGACCCCCGGCAAGATTCAGAAGCTGATCTCGGGCGGAGACGCGATCTACGCGAGTAGCTGGCGCTGCTCCCTCGGCTTCAACGTGCGCAACAGCAGCGGGGCCAACTACTTCGTCACCGCCGGTCACTGCACCGACGGTGCGGGCACCTGGTGGTCGAACTCCGGCCACACCACCACCATCGGCCCGACGGCCGGCTCCAGCTTCCCGACCAACGACTACGGTCTGGTCCAGTACAGCGGCTCGGTCACCCCCCAGGGCACCGTCGGCAGCCAGGACATCACCTCGGCCGCCAATCCGACCGTTGGCCAGACGGTCACCCGGCGCGGCTCCACCACCGGCATCCACAGCGGCCGGGTCACCGCGCTGAACGCCACGGTCAACTACGGCAATGGCGACATCGTCTACGGCATGATCCAGACCACGGTCTGCGCCGAGCCCGGCGACAGCGGCGGCCCGCTCTACGCCGGCTCCACCGCCCTCGGCCTCACCTCCGGCGGCAGCGGCAACTGCACCTCCGGTGGCACCACCTTCTTCCAGCCGGTCGTCGAGGCGCTGAACGCGTACGGCGTGAGCGTCTACTGATCGGCGCCGTTCCTTCGCTGATCATCTCCGCGCCAGGCTGAACGAGAGCCCCCGTCCGGGCCACCGGACGGGGGCTTTCCGTGCCTCCGGGCAGGGCCCCCGGGGGCCTTTCCGTGCCTCCGGAAGGGGCTATTCCGTGACCCTCCCCACTGTCCGGCGGGCGGACTATCGTGGACATGTAACCCATGAGGGGCATTGTTCGCGATACGGACGGCAGGTGGCCGTGATGGTCGATGCGCTCGTGACATTGATAGTGGTACTGGCTTGCCTCGGCGCCCTTGGCGCGCTGGCCGCGGCCCGGGTGGTCAAGCAGTACGAGCGGGGTGTGGTCTTCCGGCTCGGGAGGCTGCGCTCGGATATCCGGGGGCCCGGGTTCACCATGATCACTCCGGTGGTCGACCGGCTCCAGAAGGTCAATATGCAGATCGTGACGATGCCCGTGCCCGCCCAGGAGGGCATCACCCGGGACAATGTGACCGTGCGGGTCGACGCCGTCGTCTACTTCAAGGTCGTGGACCCGGCCGAAGCGCTCATCGCGGTCGAGGACTACCGCTTCGCCGTCTCCCAGATGGCCCAGACCTCGCTGCGGTCGATCATCGGAAAGAGCGATCTGGACGATCTGCTCTCCAACCGGGAGAAGCTCAACCAGGGCCTCGAGCTCATGATCGACAGCCCGGCCGTCGGCTGGGGCGTCCATATCGACCGGGTGGAGATCAAGGACGTCTCGCTGCCGGAGACCATGAAGCGGTCGATGGCCCGCCAGGCGGAGGCCGACCGGGAGCGCCGTGCCCGGGTCATCAACGCGGACGCGGAGCTGCAGGCGTCGCGGAAGCTGGCCGATGCCGCCGCCCAGATGGCGGACACCCCCTCGGCCCTCCAGTTGCGGCTGCTGCAGACGGTGATGGCGGTCGCCGCCGAGAAGAACTCCACGTTGGTGCTGCCCATCCCGGTCGAGCTGCTGCGCTTCCTGGAGCGTGGCGCACAGGAGATCCCGGCCGCGGCCCGGGCGGAGGGCGGGACGGAGGGCGGCGCCCCGGCCGCCGGTCCGGCCACCGCCCCGGAGCGGGAGGCCGCGCCCGCGCAGCCGGCCCAGCCCGCCCGGCAGGCGATGCCGACGCTCACCGAGCGCGAGCCGGAGCCGCATGCCGTGGACCGGTGAGGTGAAGCCCGCCGCTCCCGCCGGAGGTGATCTGATCCGCTAAGAGGATCCGCCAAGAGGGCTCTCGCCGGAGGGACTTCGGCAAGGGATCCACGCGGGGTTGATTCGCCCGGTTTGACGTCCTGTCCGGATACCTGATTCGGTGCCCGTACACCCAGAAGGTGTGCGGGCACCGCCATGTCCGGACATGAGGGCGCCGGGTAAATTTCACGCCCATGACGTGAACGCACCCTTGTGCGCGGCCGGTGGTGGTGGGAATACTCGGCGGCGCAATTTGGCATGAACGCGCCCCTGGGTGGGGAGAAGCGCCATGTCACTACGCCCTCCGGGCCCTGGCACCCCACTGCCGTCGGGCCCAACCCCCCACTGGAAGGCAGAGACTTGAAGCACCGCCGCATACCCAAGCGTCGTGTCGCCATAGCCGGAGCCGGCATCGCGGCCCTGGTCGCCACGGGCATCACCCTGCAGAGCGCCAACGCCGCCCCCGGTGAGACCCAGCCCGACACCCTCTCGGTCGGCGCCGCCGGAAAGCTCGCCAACACCCTCACCTCCTCGCTCAAGAGCGACACGGCGGGTGCGTACTACGACGCCAAGACCAAGAAGCTCGTCGTCAACGTGGTCAACAAGGGCGTCGTGGACAAGGTCCGGGACGCCGGGGCCGAGGCCAAGGTCGTCAAGCACACCCTGGCCGAGCTGAGCAAGGCGCGTCAGACGCTCAAGGAGAAGGCCACCATCCCCGGCACCTCCTGGTCGGTGGACCCCAGAAGCAACAAGGTCGTCGTCACCGCGGACAGCTCCGTCAAGGGCGCCCGGATGGCCACCCTCGACAAGGTCGCCGACGCGCTGGGCGACAAGGTCGAGGTGAAGCGCTCGGCCGGTAAGTTCTCCACCTTCATCGCCGGTGGCGACGCCATCTGGGGCGACGGCGGGCGCTGCTCGCTGGGCTTCAACGTGGTCAAGGGCGGCCAGCCGTACTTCCTGACCGCCGGTCACTGCACCGAGGCCATCAGCAGCTGGTCGGACTCGCAGGGCGGCGAGGAGATCGGCACCAACGAGGGCAGCGACTTCCCCGGTAACGACTACGGGCTGGTCAAGTACACCAAGGACACCGACCACCCGAGCGCGGTCGACCTCTACAACGGCAGCACCCAGGCCATCTCCAAGGCCGGTGACGCCACGGTCGGCCAGAAGGTGACGCGCAGCGGCTCCACCACCCAGGTGCACGACGGCGAGGTCACCGGCCTCAACGCGACCGTCAACTACCAGGAGGGGACGGTCGAGGGGCTGATCCAGACCACGGTCTGCGCCGAGCCCGGCGACAGCGGCGGCGCGCTCTTCGCGGGCGACACGGCCCTGGGTCTGACCTCCGGCGGCAGCGGTGACTGCTCCTCGGGCGGCGAGACCTTCTTCCAGCCGGTGCCGGAGGCGCTGCAGGCGTTCGGCGCCGAGATCGGCTGACCTGGGACGCGTTTCGCTCCCGCGGTCCGCTCCGTGTGAACAGGAGCAGGCCCCCGGACACCCGTGGACGGTGTCCGGGGGCTTTCCCTTTGCCGCGCTCAGCCTGTCGTGCTCATCGCTGTGCCCGGCGGTCGTTCAGCCGGTCGGCGCCCGAGGTCGGACGGTCAGAACTCGAAGACCATCGTCGGGGC
This sequence comes from Streptomyces sp. AgN23, assembly GCF_001598115.1. NCBI lineage: Bacteria > Bacillati > Actinomycetota > Actinomycetes > Kitasatosporales > Streptomycetaceae > Streptomyces > Streptomyces sp. AgN23. The sequence continues at coordinate 2,890,455 of NZ_CP007153.1, read as the reverse complement.
CGCGCTCTTGAAGCAGTTGTTCGCGAAGGTGTGCTCGTACGACACCCGGCGGCCGTCCCAGATCCCTTCGGCGGTGACCGTGATGGGGTGCCACTCCTTGGTGCACACCCGGCCGGGCTCCGCGCCGGTGCGCAGCTGGCCGAACGTGCCGCCCACGGAGCGGAGTTCGGCGCATGCCTTGGCGGGGGCCGGGTGGGTGCCGGTGGCGGTGGGGCGACAGCTCAGTGTCACCGCTCGCTGGACCTCGGTCGTGGCCCCGTCGGCCCCCCAGCCGACGGTGAGGACCAGCGCGGAGGGCGGGTACAGGCTCTGCGGCTTGGCGGGCTGGGCGCTGGCCGTGCCGCTCGTGCCGATCCCCAGCACGGCGCTTACGGCCAGAGCGGCTCCGAGCCCGATCGCCCCAGTAGTCTTCCGCATTTCGAACACTCCCTTGCTCGTCGTTGCAGATACCGGACGGAGTCTTACGCGGTGCGCGTCAGGAACGCACGTCGATCGAGCACTTCCGGTCGCTACAAGTAGTCGTTCGGTGGCTTATTGTCGCGTGCGGGAGATGGCCGGGCGCGGAACGCCGCGTGGCGACCGGGTGCGCGGCGGCGCGCGGATTGCGCCCCTCAGGGGACCCGGTGCCGTTTCGCGCCCCCGGTGGAGGGCGTGCTCAGCGAGGTGCCCGAGGTGCTCAATCGATTCAAGGGCGCTCAGGTGGGCAATCCCGGCTGATGTCCATGATGTCTCTGGGGCGAGGGCTGTCGCATGCCCCGCTGGAGCGAGAACCTGCCGGGGCAAGCTGACCGGTGGTGGCCCCTAGTCCAGCTCTCCGCTCAGGGCCCCGGACTGCCGGCCCCAGCCGTAGCCGCGCCCCACGCGCAACCGCAGCACCAGCCGTCGCTCGGCCACCATCGCGGTGCGGAACTCCTCCCAGTCCGGATGGTCGCCCTGGATCGCGCGGTAGACCTCCACCAGCTCATCGGCGGTGGCGTCATGGGGGTCGGCGGCGACCGGCGTCAGCTCGGCGTCGCCCTCGGCGACCAGATAGGAGGAGTGGTCCCCGCTGGTGACGTAGAAGCTCGCACGCGGATCGCGGCGCAGATTGCGGGTCTTGGCGCGGTCATCGGTGACCGAGATCCGGATGAGGCGCGTCGCGGGGTCATAGGTGAAGGCGACGTTGGACAGCTGCGGCCGTCCATCGCGCTTGAGGGTGACGAGCGCGCCGGTGCGCTGCTCCCGTAGCAGATCGAGCAGGGATCCCTCCGTCATGGTGATCAGCATACGCGCGGGCCGGTGGCCGGCCCATGGATGCGACGACCGGCTTCCGCGCGGAGCGTTCACAAGGCGACACGCGGGACTAAAGGGTGTTTTAGGTGCTTATGGTGGAGAGGGAAAGCGCGATCGGATCGACTCGCACGCTTGTTCGAGAATGGGGTTATGGTGGGGCGTGGGACAAGCAGGGTCGGTCAGGGGGTGTGAGCAGCGGGAGGTGCGGATGCCAGGCTTCACGCATCTGCACACCGCGTCCGGGTTCTCCATGCGGTACGGGGCCGCGCACCCGGAACGGCTGGCGCAGCGTGCCGCCGAGCGCGGGATGGACGCGATCGCGCTGACCGACCGCGACAGCCTCGCCGGAGCGGTGCGGTTCGCCCGGGCGTGTGAGCGCGCGGGGGTGCGGCCGCTCTTCGGGGTGGACCTCGCCGTACGGAGGGAGGATCCGGAGCCGGGGCGCACCGTTCGGCGCCGTACGCCGGTGCGCGGCGGTGCGTTCATCGACGAGTCCACGCCCCGGGCGGTCTTCCTCGCCCGGGACGGCGCGGCCGGCTGGGCCGCGCTGTGCGGGCTGGTCTCCGCCGCCCATGCGGGGCTCACCCACTCCGGATCCGCCCGGACGAACGGCGACGGGCCGCCCCTGCTGCACTGGCGCGACCTGGTGAGCGACCCCGGCGCGCTCGCCCCGCTGACCGTGCTGCTCGGCCCGGACTCCGACGTCGGCCGGGCCCTGGCCGCCGGGCGCCCCGACCGGGCCGCGCGGCTGATCACCCCCTGGCGTGAACTCTTCGGCGACGCGCTGCGGCTGGAAGCCGTATGGCACGGCCGCACCGGCACCGGACCGGGCTCGCTGCGGCTCGCCGCCCGTACCGTCGGCTTCGCCGCCGACCAGGGCATCCCGGCCGTGCTGAGCAACGCCGCCCGCTACGCCGATCCGGGGGAGGGGCCGGTCGCCGATGTCCTCGACGCGGCCCGCCGGCTCGTCCCCATCGACCCGCGCACCCCCGGGGCGCTCGACAGCGGTGAGCGCTGGCTCAAGGGGCCCCGGGACATGGCGAAGGCGGCCGAGCGGATCGTGGAGGCGGCCGGGATGCGGCGGGACGCCGCGCACCGCCTGCTGGAGGAGACCCGGCGCACCGCCGCCGCGTGTCTGGTCGACCCCGAGGACCACATCGGCCTGGGCAGTGTCCACTTCCCCGAGCCCCGGCTGGTCGGGGTCGGGCGGCGGAGCGCCGAGCGGGTGCTGCGGTCGCACTGCGCCGCCGCCATGGTGCTGCGGGGGTACGACCGGGACCGGGTGCGCTGGGAGCGGCTCGAGGACGAGCTGCGCACCATCGAACGGCTCGGCTTCGCCTCGTACTTCCTCACCGTCGCGCAGGTCGTCGACGACACCCGGGAGCTCGGCATCCGGGTGGCCGCCCGTGGCTCCGGCGCCGGATCGTTCGTCAACCACCTGCTGGGCATCACCCACGCCGACCCGGTGGCCAACGGCCTGCTGATGGAGCGCTTCCTGTCGGTGCGGCGCGCCGCGCTGCCCGATATCGACATCGATGTGGAGTCCGCGCGCCGGCTCGATGTCTATCGCGCGATCTTCGAGCGGTTCGGGGCGGAGCGGGTCGCGACCGTCTCGATGCCCGAGACCTACCGGGTGCGCCATGCCGTACGGGACGTGGGCGCGGCGCTCGGCATGGACCCGGCCGAGGTGGACCGGCTCGCCAAGTCCTTCCCGCATATCCGCGCCCGCGATGCCCGCGCGGCGCTCGCGGAACTGCCCGAGCTGCGAGCGGTCGCTGCCGAGCAGGAACGTTTCGGCAAGCTCTGGGACCTGGTCGAGGCGCTCGACGGGCTGCCCCGTGGCATCGCCATGCACCCCTGCGGCGTGCTGCTCTCGGACGCCGGGCTGCTGGCCCGTACGCCCATCGTGCCGACCAGCGGTGAGGGCTTTCCCATGTCGCAGTTCGACAAGGACGACGTGGAGGAGCTCGGACTGCTCAAGCTCGATGTCCTCGGGGTGCGGATGCAGTCCGCGATGGCGCACGCGGTCGCGGAGATCCGGCGGACCACCGGGCGGGTCGTGGACATCGACGACCCCGAACAGGTCCGGCCCGGCGATCCGGCCACCTACGACCTGATCCGCTCCACCGAGACGCTCGGCTGCTTCCAGATCGAATCGCCCGGTCAGCGCGATCTCCTCGGCCGGTTGCAGCCCACCTCCTTCCACGACCTCGTGGTCGACATATCGCTCTTCCGGCCGGGCCCGGTCGCCGCCGACATGGTCCGGCCCTTCATCGACGCCCGGCACGGCCGCAAGCCCGCGCGCTATCCGCATCCGGACCTGGAGGACGCGCTGCGCGAGACCCACGGGGTCGTGGTCTTCCATGAGCAGATCATCAAGATCGTGTCGATCATGACCGGATGTGAACGGGACCTCGCCGACGAGGCGCGGCGCGCGCTGTCCAACCCCGAGCGGCAGGGGCGGGTGCGCGCCTGGTTCCACGCGGAGGCGGAGAAGCGGGGCTATGCGCCGGAGGTGCGGCTGCGCACCTGGGAGATCGTCGAGGCGTTCGGCTCGTACGGCTTCTGCAAGGCGCATGCCGTCGCCTTCGCGGTTCCGACGTATCAGTCCGCCTGGCTCAAGGCGCACCATCCGGCCGCCTTCTACGCCGGGCTGCTCACCCATGACCCCGGGATGTACCCGAAGCGGCTGCTGCTGGCGGACGCGCGGCGGCGCGGGGTGCCGATCCTGCCGCTGGATGTGAACCGGTCGGGCGCCGCCTATCGAATCGAACTGACGTCTGGTGATTCTCGGGGCGGACGCGACAAGGAGGACAGGCGCAACAGGGGGAGCGGAGACCATATCGGTGTCCGGCTGGCGCTGAGCGACGTCCACGGCATCAGCGAGGCCGAGACCGAGCGGATCGCGGCCGGACAGCCCTACTCCTCGCTCCAGGACCTGTGGCTGCGCGCCCACCCCGGGCGGCCGGTCGCCGAACGGCTGGCCCAGGTCGGCGCGTTGGACGCGTTCGGCACCAGCCGCCGCGACCTGCTGCTGCAGATCGCCGAACTGCACCGGCAGCAGCGGGGCGCCGCCCGGCGCGACGCCGAGGGCCAGCTTCCGCTGGCCGAAACCGGCCCCGCCGCCCCCGCCGGGCTCCCCGACCTCGACGCGGACGAACGCCTCGGCGCCGAACTCGGCATCCTCGGCATGGACGTCTCCCGCCATCTGATGGGCGACCACCGGGACTTCCTGGAGGAGCTGGGCGCGATTCCCGCGAAGCGGCTGCGCGACGCGCCGCACGGGGAGGTCGTGCTCGTCGCCGGCGCCAAGGCCGCCACCCAGACCCCGCCGATCCGCTCGGGGCGCCGGGTCATCTTCACCACGCTCGACGACGGTACGGGGCTGGTCGACTGCGCCTTCTTCGACGACAGCCACGCGGCGTGCGCGCACACCGTCTTCCACTCCTGGCTGCTGCTCGTGCGCGGAGTGGTCCAGCGGCGCGGCCCGCGCAGCCTCAGCGTCGTCGGCTCGGCCGTGTGGAACCTCGCCGAACTGGCCCAGCTCAGGAAGGAGGGCGGCCTCGAAGCGGTCGCCGCGGAGCTGGCGGGGGCGAGGCCGGAGACGGCCGAGGCGGGATCCGACTCCGGTCGCGACTCCGACTCCGGCCGCGACTCCGACTCCGGCCGCCGCATCGAGATGCCCACCGGTTACGCCATGCACCCCTGGGCCGACCTCCAGCCCGCGGGCGACCAGGCCGCCACCGGCCGCAAGCTGTGGCATGCGAGCCCGGGGAGCGCGGGATGACGTCCGAGCACCTCCTCCCGGTCCATCCGTTGGGCACCGCCCTGCCGGGTGTCGTGGCCGCGCCCGGCGTTCGGGCCGCCGCGCGCTGGGGTGTCGCCGCGGCGGCCGACCGTGATCGGGAGGCGGGCTCGGCCGCCAGTGAACTGCCTTGTGGAGCTGTCGAGTTGGGGGATGCGACGGTCGAGGGGCCGTCGGCCGAGGACCGGGACCGGTACCGGGCCTCGGGTGGCGTCGGCAGTGGCGGCGAAGTGGCCGAGGGTTCGTCCGCCGGGTCCCGGGCCGGAGACCCGGGCGGCGGGGGTTCGGCTGAGGCGGGCGGAGGCGGCGGGGGCCGGGTCCCGGACGAGCCGGGTCAAGAGGGCGAGGTGCCGCATGTGTTGTACGTGCGGTTCCATCCCACGCCCGGGGAGGACGTCTACCAGGGCCTGCTCACCCTGCTCGGCGAGCTGACGCCCGTCGTCGAGGCGCTGCCGCCCGATGCCGCGTTCGCGGATGTGCGGGGTGCGCTGCGGTACTTCGGGCGGGACGCGGCGGGGCTGGCCGAGATCGTACGGGTCCGGGCGCTGGCCCGGTACGGCGTGGACTGCACCGTCGGCGTCGCCGCCAACCCCCTGCTCGCCCGTATGGCCGCCCACGAGGCCCAGGAGTCCGGCGCCCCGGCATCCAGGGGCGGCCGGTCCGGTGGCGGGTCCGGCGGCGGGTCCGGTGGCGGGTCCGGCCAAGCGGCCGGGTCCGTCCGTACCGTTCCCGGCGATCCGGACGCCGTCGCCGCGTTCCTGGCGCGCAAGCCGCCCATCGCCCTGCCCGGGGTGGGGCCCGCGACCGCGCGCACCCTGAGCGCGTACGGGCTGGACAGCGCCGCGCGGATCGCCGCCGCGCCGCTGTCCACCCTGCAGCGGATCCTCGGCGCGACGACCGCGCGCCGCGTCCACGCGTGGGCGCGCGGTATCGATCCGGCGCCGGTCACCCCGAACGCCCCCGCCCGTGCGATGGGCGCGGAACACCGCTTCCGGCACGACGAGTTGGACCCCGTCCGCAGGCGCCGCGCGCTGCTCACCCTCGCCGACGGGCTCGGTGTCCGGCTGCGGACGAGCGGGCAGGTCGCGGCCGCGATCAGCGTCACCGTACGCTACGCCGACCGCTCCACGACCACCCGCTCCCGCACCCTGGCCGAGCCGACCGCGCACACCCCGGCGCTGACCGCGGCCGCGTACGCGCTGCATGACGCGCTCGGGCTGCAGCGGGCCCGGGTGCGGTCCGTGGCGCTGCGCGTCGAGGGGCTGATGGACGCCGAACTCGCCTCTCATCAGCTCACGTTCGACCCCGCGGACGAGAAGTCACGCCGTCTGGAGGCCGCCGCCGACCGGGCCCGGGCCCGCTTCGGCATCTCCGCGGTCCGGCCCGCCGGATTCCTCGACGTCGCGTAACCCCGCCTAACTCACCAGTTTGTTGGGCGTCGTATGCCCCGCCGGATTCCTCGGCGTCGCGTAATCTCACCAGCACCACGGATGTCGGGTAACCCCACCAGTTTCCTGGTTGTCACGTAACCCGCCGGATTCCTGGACGTCGCGTGAAAAGGGTGTACACATTCCTTCACCGGCACATGGCTGGATGCCTTTGCTACTCGCGCGTAATTTCGATTGAGCGCACCACTTCTTGTGATCCGGATCGCAGGGCGCAGCGCAAGCGCACCGTCAGCGCACCCTCAGCGCGACTCTCTCCCCCACCAGCGAGGAGTTCATGTGATGCTGCCCCGGAGGCGTATCCGGCGATTCCGGAAGACCACGAAGACCAAGCCCCGTACGTTATTGCCCGCCCTGGCCCTCGCGGTCGCGGCGACCGCGGCGACCCCCACCGCCGCGCTCGCCACGGACACCGCGTCGCAGGGGGTGAGCAGCGGCTGGAACGACTACTCCTGCAAGCCCTCGGCCCAACACCCCCGCCCCGTCGTCCTGGTGCACGGCACCCTCGGCAACTCCGTCGACAACTGGCTCGGCTTCGCGCCCTACCTGGTCAAGCGGGGTTACTGCGTCTTCTCCCTCGACTACGGTCAACTGCCCGCCGTGCCGTTCTTCCACGGTCTCGGGGCGGTCGACCAGTCGGCGAAGCAGCTCTCCACCCATGTGGACCGGGTGCTCGCCGCCACCGGCGCCGCCAAGGTCGACGTGGTCGGGCATTCGCAGGGCGGGATGATGCCCCGCTACTACCTCAAGTTCCTCGGTGGCGCGCCGAAGGTGAACGCCCTGGTCGGCATCGCCCCCACCAACCACGGCACCACCCTGTCCGGGCTGACGAAGCTGCTGGACTACTTCCCCGGGGTCGGCGATCTCATCGCCAAGGGCGCCCCGGGGCTGATGGACCAGGTGGTCGGCTCGGACTTCCTGCGGCGCCTCAACGAGGGCGGCGACACCGTCCCCGGAGTGCGCTACACCGTCATCGCGACCAAGTACGACGAGGTCGCCACCCCCTACCGGGCACAGTTCCTCTCCGGTCCGAACGTCAAGAACGTGGTGATCCAGGATCTGTGCGCGACCGACATCTCCGAGCATCTGGCCATCGGCCTGACCGACGGTCTGGCCTTCCATGAGGCCGTCAATGCCCTCGATCCGGATCACGCCACCCCGACCACCTGTGCGTCGGACGACTGACGTTCGCCCGTCATGGCGCGCCCTGCCTCGGTCCGTACGAGCAGGGCGCGTCGCCCGTCGGGCTGGTCCGCCTCGCGCCGCGACCAGCCCGCCCTCGACCGCCCCGGCGACGAGCGGCCGTCGTCCGATTACTCGGCGACGAGCTCGACCTCGAGGTTGCCCTTCGTCGCCTTGGAGTACGGGCACACCTGGTGCGCCTGCTCGACCAGCTTGCGGCCGGTCTCGTTCTCCAGGTCGCTCGGCAGCTCGACGCGCAGCGTCACCTTGAGGCCGAAGCCGCCGTCCGCCTCGTCCTTGCCGATGCCGACCTCGGCGGTGACGGAGATGTCCTTGGTGTCGACCTTGGTCTGGCGGCCGACGAGGCCGAGCGCGGACGCGAAGCAGGCGGCGTAGCCCGCGGCGAAGAGCTGCTCGGGGTTGGTGCCCTGGCCGTTGCCGCCGAGGGCGGGCGGCATGGCGAGCGGCAGGTCCAGCTGTCCGTCGGAGCTCACGGCCCGGCCGTCGCGTCCGTTGGCAGTGGCCACCGCGGTGTAGATCGCGTCCATGAAGACCATCCCTCTCGTGTTCAGGCAGTCGGTGTGAGGCGGGGGCTCGGGGTGGCCCCGCCTTCGAGCAGAAGTACAGCACACAATTAAGTTGTGTACAACTAAAGGGTACGCTGGACACATGTCACACCAGTCCGACCGCACCACCGACCCCACGACCGGGAGCACCGACCCCGAGCCGCCGTCCGCCGATGAACTGCTCCGGCTCGATCGGCAGCTCTGCTTCTCCCTGCACGCCGCCTCCCGCGCCTTCGACGGCCTCTACCGCCGGGTGCTGAGCGACACGGGGCTGACCTATCCGCAGTACCTGGCCATGCTGGTGCTCTGGGAGTACGGGGAGATGCCGGTCAAGCGGCTGGGGGAATTCCTGCGGCTGGACTCGGGTACCCTCTCGCCGCTGCTCAAGCGGATGCAGACGGCCGGACTCGTCCAGCGCGAGCGCAGCGCACACGACGAGCGCTCGGTCACGGTCCGGCTGACGGCGGAGGGGACGGCGCTGAAGGAGCGAGCCCGGGGCGTACCCCTGAAGGCGATCGAGGCCAGCGGCCTCGGCCTGGCGGAGGCGGTGGACCTGCAGGCCCGGGTGCGGCGGCTGACGGCGGCTCTCGACGCGGCGCTGGCCGACGAGGAAGCGTAGGCGGGCGGGAGCGCGGCCGACGAGGAAGCGTAGGCGGGCGGGAGCGCGGCCGGGGAGGAACGAGGAGGCGCTGGGCGCGCTCACGCAGGACCCACGCCGGATGCCCCTCCGCCGGCAGTCCGGACCCACGCACGCGGGGATGCCGCGCGGTGTGAAGCGGGCCGTTACCCGGAAGGGGAGATCAGGCCATAGCGTCCGTCGTAGCGGTGGTACAGGACGTTTCCCCGCCCGGTGGTGTCGTCGGCGAGGAACACGAACGGCAAGCCGGCGAGGTCCAGTCGCTGCTTCGCCCCGGCCACGTTCATCCGGGGCGCGGGCAGGTCACTGACGGTGAGCGGCACCGCCACAGGGCCGACGAGGTGGGGGTGGGGGTGCACCTGGGCGAGGCGGTAGCCGCTCCAGCCGCCCAGCGAGCCGGTCCTGCAGGAGGTCCACGGCCTCGGTGACGGTCGTGGCGGCGACGTGCGCCCGGGCAGGGCGTCCGTTGACGTCGAGGTTGGCCTGGGCGAGCGCCGGTCGTTCCATGGCGGGGTTCGCCAGGTGGGTCAGCTTGACGCGGGCGAAGAGGACCGGCTCCCCTGTCCGGCCGGTGAGCGCCCGGACCTTCTCCTGCGCGTATTCGATGACGCCGGGCACCCGCACGCGTACTCCCCGGCGCAGGGGTGACGACTTCGGACGTCGTCCATCGGATTGCTTCCCCGTGACGGCGACAGCCTCGCATCGCGGCGCGGCAGGCGTAGGGATCCCCTGGTGTGCGCAGGGCACGCCGCGTATGTGGTGCGCTGACCGGCGGCTGTCGCCGGTCCGATGGGCCGATCGGTCCTGGTGCGGTCCGTGTCCGGGAGTTTGCCTGGAGGCGGGATGGTCCCCCGAGCGGTGGGGCGGGCGAGATGGCTCGTCCCACCGCTGCGCATCCGCGGCGGCTCAGGCTAGCTAGTCGCCGTTACGGCCTACGGCCTACTGCCTCAGCCGCGGCCCCGGCGTACGGCCTTGCGGCGGTTGGCGGCGGCGAACAGCACCGCCGCGCCCGCGGCGAGGACCGCGGCGCCGCCGATGGCCATGGGGGCGGTGGATCCGTCGCCCCCGGTCTCGGCGAGACGCTGCCCGCCGGCGGTGCTGCCGTCCTGCGGTTCGTCATTCGCGGCCATGACCTTGGCGCTCTTGGCCTCGGGCTGGTTCGCCTCCGTGCCCTTCTCGTCCGCCGCCTTCGGCTGGTGGTTGGCCTCGGCGCCGTCGTCACCGCCGTGGCCGTGGTGATCGACGGTCGACTTCTCGGCGCCCTCCGCTATCTGCGCGTCATTGGGCGCGGCGGCGGTGGGTGCGGAACTCGCGCTCGTCCCGGCCCCCTTGGTCGCCGCGCCTCCGCCTCCGCCGAAGGTCACGTCCGAGCAGGTGTAGAACGCCTCCGGGCTGTCCGAGCGCTGCCAGACGCTGTAGATCAGATGGCGGCCCGACTTGTTGGGGACGTTGCCCGTAAAGACGTAACTCCCGTCCTTCAGCGTGGGGTCGGTGACCTTGGCGAACGGCTCCGACTCCAGGTCCGCCCAGGTCAGCGGCTTCGTCGGGTCGTAGCCGTCCTTGGTGACGTACAGCTCGAAGCTGCCCCGGTGGGGCGCGGTGGCCCGGTAGGTGAAGGTGTGCTCACCGGCCGTCATGGCGGTGGCGGGCCAGTCGGCGCGCGGCAGGTCCAGGCCCTTGTACTTGTCGCGGCCCGCGCTGCACAGCTTTCCGTCCGGGATGATCTCCTTGTGGCGCCCGGCGGCGTCCGGGATGTTGACCTCGTTCCAGTCGTAGAGCGCCTGGGTGCCGCCTGCCTGGACGGCCGCCTTGCAGGCCGCCGAGTCCGGGCTCTCCGGCCCCTCCGCGAAACACGCCGACACCCGGCTGACCGGGTCCTGCATCGAACCGTGCGCGGTGGCCGGGTCGGCGTTCAGCGCGGTGAGGGCGAGCGGTACCACGCCGAGCACGGCGAGCCGGGCGGTTCTGCGGTGAGCGGTCGCACGAGCGGTCATCGTCGGGGGCTCCTTCTGTGGGGGGACGCGCTGGAAGGTCACGCGGTCGGGGGCACGTGGTCGGGAGGTCACGTGGTTGGGGGGTGACGCGCAGCACGCTAGCCCCGCCCAACGGCTCTCCCGCCGGTCTTATGGCGCCCTTAAGGAGCAGCTCAGGCAGAGCTGAGACTGGGCCGGTTCCGGGGTACCCGAGGTGATCGCTCGCCGATGATTGCGGGGGGTCGATGGCGTGGAAGGGTGACACGTATGACCGCAACGAACTCTTCCGGCGGCTCCGGCGGCTCCGGCGCCTCCCGTGGCGCCGCCCGCGCATCGGCCCGTGAGCTGATCGAGGCCATCGTCGACCCCGGCAGCTGGCACGGCTGGGACGAACCGGTGGCGATCACCACGGACGACCCCGACTACCGGGCCGACCTGGAGCGGGCACGCGAGCGCACCGGGCTGGACGAGTCGGTCATCACCGGTGAGGGCCGTATCGAGGGGCGCAGGGTGGCGCTGGTCGCCTGCGAGTTCCGCTTCCTGGCCGGCTCGATAGGGGTCGCCGCGGGGGAGCGGCTGGTACGGGCCGTGGAGCGGGCCACGGCGGAACGGCTGCCCCTGCTCGCGGCCCCGGCCTCGGGCGGCACCCGGATGCAGGAGGGCACGGTCGCGTTTCTGCAGATGGTGAAGGTGGCAGCGGCGATCACGGACCACAAGGCGGCGGGCCTGCCGTATCTCGTCCACCTCCGCCACCCCACGACCGGCGGCGTCCTCGCCTCCTGGGGCTCCCTCGGCCATGTCACCGCCGCCGAGCCGGGCGCCCTGATCGGCTTCATGGGCCCGCGGGTGCATGAGGCCCTGTACGGGGAGGAGTTTCCGCCCGGTGTGCAGAACGCCGAGAACCTGATGAACCACGGCCTGATCGACGCCGTCCTCCCGCTGAGCCGCCTGTCGGGCGTGGCGGCACGGGTGTTGAGGGTTCTCTGCGCGGGCGACAGCGCGCCCGCCCCCGCCCCGGCCCCGGCCGCCGGGCCCGTTCCCGGTCAGCCGGGGGATGCGGGCGGGGCCTCCACCGAGCCCACGCGGGGCCCTGGTGCGCCGGGCGGAGCACGGGCGGCTGCCGATGCGGCCGCCCCGCGCGCATCGGCGGACGCCTGGGGCGCGCCCGGCGGCGCGCCCGGCGGCGCGCCCGGCAGCGCGCCCGGCAGCGCGCCCGGCGGGACACCGGAGACGGAACGGGCCGACGCGGCGTCCGACAGTACGGGGCCGGAGGCCGTCGTGCCGTCGGCGGAGGTGTCGATACGGGCTTCGCGGCGGCCCGAGCGGCCCGGGGTGCGGGATCTGTTGCGGGTCGCCGCCGAAGACGTGAGTCCGCTCAGCGGTACGGGGGCCGGAGAGCACGATCCCGGGTTGTTGCTCGCACTCGCCCGGGTCGGCGGGACGCCCTGCGTCGTCCTCGGCCACAACCGGCGCAGCGCTCGCAAAGGCGATACGGCCGAGGGGCCGAGGGAGGGGCAGGCGCTGGGACCGGCGGGGTTGCGGACCGCGCGGCGCGGGATGCACATCGCCGCCGAGATCGGGCTGCCGCTGCTCACCGTCATCGACACCGCGGGCGCCGCGCTCAGCCGTGAGGCCGAGGAGGGCGGGCTCGCGGCGGAGATAGCGCGGTGCCTCGCCGACATGGTGACCCTGCCCGCGCCCACCCTCTGCCTGCTGCTCGGCCAGGGCGCCGGCGGCGCCGCGCTCGCGCTGCTGCCCGCCGACCGGGTCGTGGCCGCGCGCCACGCCTGGCTGTCGCCGCTGCCGCCGGAGGGCGCGTCCGCGATTCTCCACCGCACGACGGAGCGGGCGTACGAGGTCGCCGCCCGCCAGGGCGTACGCTCCGCCGATCTCCTCGCCCAGGGCATCGTCGACCGCGTTGTGGAAGAGGACGTCTCCGGCTCCGGGGGCGGCTCCCGGGCTGGAGACGCCTCCCGCGCTCCCGACGCCTTTCTCAGCCACCTCGGCCATCTCCTCGGTGCCGAACTCGCCGCCCTCCGCGCCCAGGACCCGGACGAGCGGCTCGCCGCGCGCCGCGTCCGTCATCGCCGCATCGGACTACCCCGTTGACGCCGTCCGTTGACGGTCGTTGACGGCTAATCAGGGCCAAACGGGCGGACCGGCACGTCGAATTAGCGGTCTTAGGCATGCCTAACCTAATCTCGGGCCGTGAACGAGAATGATCTCGACGCGGCGTCACGGCCGTCCTCTTCCCCTGCCCTCGGGGGCTCCTCGGCCGCCCCGGTCCCGGCCCCCTCGGCCGCCCGGGCGGCCTCCGCGCCGCCGCCCCGGCTCCACCTCCTGGCCCTCAACCCCACCGACTCCGTCACCGAGGGCTTCCTCCCCGCGGCGGCCCGGCTCGGTCTGGCGGTCACCCTGCTCACCGACCAGCCCGAGGCCCATGAACGCGCCTACGGCAACGGACGGCAGGACCACGCGTTCCCCGCGCTCGACATCGTCCCCTGCGATGTACGGGACTTCGCCGAGGTCATCGGTCGTATCGCCGCCGACGGCCGCCCCGACGCCGTCTTCACCAACAGCGACCACCTCCAGACCCAGGCCGCCCTCGCCGCCGAGTACTTCGGCCTCCCGGGCAAGGACTGGCGCGCCGCGCTGCGCACCAAGAACAAGGCCGAGCTGCGCCGCGCCCTCGCCGCCGCGGGCCCGGACGCCGCCGACCCTCTCCGGTCCGCCGACCCCGTCTGGTCCGCCGACCCCGTCTGGTCCACCGAACTCGCCACCGGACAGGAACCCGCCACCCTCGCCGGACTCGACGCGCCCTACCCCTGCGTGGTCAAACCGCGCGAGGGCGTGGCCAGCGAGGACGTCGTCCTCGTCGCCGACGCGGACGAACTCGTCTGGCGCTGCGTCGAGATACGGGCCCGGCGGCCCGGAGCGGCCCTGGTCGTCGAGGAGTTCCTGGACGGCGAGCTGCGCACCCTCGAAACCCTCGGCGACGGCCGCACCCTCCACGTCCTCGGCGGCTTCCGCACCGAGCTCTCGCCGCCCCCGCACTTCATCGAGGAACGTCTGCACCTGCTGCCCGCCCCGCCCCCGCAGCCGCACACCGATCAGGTGCTGGCGCAGTTGCGCGCGCTGGGCGTCGGCTTCGGCGTGTGCCACACCGAGTACGTCGTCCAGGGTGACCGGGCCCGCCTCATCGAGGTCAACTACCGTGCCATAGGCGACCAGTGCGACCTCGTCCTCGCCGAACTCCTCGGCATCCCCCTTTTCGAGTACATCCTCCGTACGCACCTGGGCGAGCCGCTGCCGGACGACCTCGGCGCGCGCACCGACGGCAGGGTTCGCATGGAGTACGTCCTGGCCGATCGCGCCGGGCGGCTCGCCTCCGCCCCTCCGGCGAGCGTGACCGAGCGCGACGGCGTACGGCTGGACTACCGGCCGCTGCGCGGGGTCGGCGAGGAACACCCGCTCCACCGCACCAATCGGGACTTCCTCGGCGTACTCCGGGCCACCGGCACCGACCAGGGGCGGATCGACGCGGCGGTGGCGCAGTACCTCGCGGCCCACCGATGGGAGATCGTGTGACAGAGGAAGAGGAGCTTCTCGGACGGGTGCTCGACACGCTCCTCCGAGAGGACGCCTACAAGCTGCGCAGCCGCGCCACCCCGGAACGGCGCAGCGACGGTGACTGGCTGCGCATCGCGCTCGAGGGGGGCGAAAGCGTGCTGCTGCCGGTGGAACCCGAGGGCTTCCAGTGCGATATCCGTGCCCGTCGCCGCCCCCTGCGGCTGTGCGCCCCCGCGACATCTGAACGGACCCCGGCCGATCGGGCCGATGCCGAACCGGCCCCCGCCGGTCGCGCCGTTGCCGAACCGGGCGGTGCTGATCGGGCGGACGCCGAACGGGGCGGTGCCGAACGGACCCCGGCTGAACCGGCCCCGGCTGAACCGGCCCCCGCCGGTCGGACCGACGTCGATCGGGCCGTTGCCGATCCGGCCGACGCCGGTCGCGCCGTTGCCGAATCGGCCGACGCCGAACCCGCCGACGCCGAACCCGCCGACGGCGAGTCGCCGTCCGCGTCCGGCCCGGCCGGCGTGTCCAGGGACTGTGCCCCGGCCGAACGGCCGCTCACCGGCCTCGCCCCCGTCCTCGCGCGTCTCCGGTCCGCCGTGCCGGACGAGGACCGGCCGCTGTACGACGTCTTCGTGACCGAGTGCCGACAGGCCCTCGACGCCATGCGGCTGCATACCCGCATCCGCCCCGCCGTCGTCGCCGAGCTGGCCGCACGTCACGGCGAGGGGCGGTGGACGGGGATGCCCGGGGCGGTCGCGTACGACACGCTCGCCGCCTTCCGGGACCACCCGGTCTACCCCACCAGCCGCGGCCGGTCCGTCTTCACCGAGGACCAATTACGCGCCCACGCACCCGAGTTCCACCCCACCTTCCCGCTGCGCTGGCTCGTCCTCCCCCGCGAGGCGGTGGACGGTGACCCGGCGCGGCTGCCCGCCTGGTGGCCGACGCCCGCTCAACTCGGCCTCGCAAGCGGGCGGCGGCCCTCCGACGAGCGGCGGCTGGCCTTCCCCGTGCATCCGCTCACCGTCGGCCGCCCGCTGGAAGCCGCGCTCCGCGCGGCCGGGCTCGACGGCGAGGCCCGGCTCGCCGACCGGCCTCTGCTGGACGTCCGGCCCACCCTCTCCATGCGGACCGTGGCCGTCGCCGATGACCCCCTCGTCCACCTCAAACTGCCGCTCACCACCTCCACGCTGGGGATGCGCAACCGGCGCTCGGTCAAACCCGGCACGCTGATCGACGGGGAGGTGGCCCAGCGCCTGGTGGAGGCGGTGATCGCGCGCGAGCCGCGGTTCGGCGCGACCGTGCTGCTCGCCGACGAGACCACCCATCTCCACGCCGGACACGAGCTGCTGGCCACGCTCGTCCGCCGCTACCCGCCCGGCCTGGAGAACGCCACGGTCGTGCCGCTGGCCGGGCTGCTCGCCCGCGCCCCGGACGGCACGCTCGTCATCGACGGGCTCGCCGAGCGCCACTACGGCGGGGATGTCCTCGCCCTGCTCGACGACTACCTCACCCTGCTGTTCGACTTCCACACCGCCCTCTTCGCGTACGGCATCGCGCTGGAGTCCCATCAGCAGAACGTCTCCCTGGTCTTCGAGAGCGGCGGTGACAACGGTGGTGCCGTGCCCCGGCTGCGGTTGCTCATCAAGGACCACGACGGCCCCCGCGTCCACGCGATACGGCTCGCCGCCATGGTCGGCGGAGGACCGGCCGCCGACCTGTGCGGATTCGACGACCGCAGAATCCTGACGTCCGGCGACGGGCCGGTGGCCGATGTGTTCACCACCATCACCGTCCATCTGTGCGCCGCCGCCCCCGTCCTCGAACTCGCCCGCCTCGGCCGGGCCCCGCTCGACACCCTGCTGGGGCGGCTGCGCGACCGGCTCACCGACGCCGTCGACCGGCTCGCCGTCACCCGGCCCGGGGCCGCCGCCGCACTGCTGCGGCGGCGGGTGCTGGACGCGGACCGGCTGCCGGTCAAGGCGATGGTCACCGCCGGCACCTTGTTCACCAAGGAGCGCTCCGGCGCCGCGGACGTCAACAAGCACTACGTCACCGGGCCCAACTATCTGCTGCGGGGAAGCGGCAGATGACCGCCGCGCTCCTCCTGCCGTTACCGCCGCGCTTCTCATGCCGTTCCGCCGCGCTTCTCCTGCCGTTACCGCCAGGCCCCTCCTGCCCCCTCTCTCCTCCGCACCCGCTGGAGCCGCCCCATGCCCATGACCTCCTCGCCCGCCGCGACCGTGGCCTCCGCCGATCACGCCACCGCCCACACCCTGCTCAACTGTCTGCTCCGCGAGGTGTCGGGGCCGGAGCATCAGACCGTCGTGGCCGATGGGTGGCTGCGGCTGAGGCTGCCGCGCTGCGGGGTGCTGTTGCGCGTCGGGCTGCGGCGCACCTCCCTCATCGGGGCGCACCGCTTCACCGGGCCGGTCAGCGAGCAGCGCGAGGGCGGCTGGGCCGAGGTGTCCTGGCGCGAGCTGGCCGAGCGCATCCGCCGGGAGCTGCGACTGCGCACGGGGGTGCACAACGATGAGTTCCTGGCCCAGGTCGCCTCCAGCCACGCGGGCATGACGGCGGCCCTGGCGGCTCTGGAGAGCCGGGAAGCTCTGGAGGGCCGGGAGGCTCTGGAGGGCCGGGACACACCGCCCGTGGGCGGCGGCGTCGAGGACCTCTACCTCGCCTCCGAGCAGTCCCTGCTCTTCGGCCACCGCTTCCACCCCACCCCCAAGGCCCGCACCGGCAGCGCCGACTCCTGGGCGCGGTTCGCCCCCGAGGCCGGGGCGCGCTTCCCGCTGCACCACCTCGCCGTACGCCAGGAGCATGTCCGCGAGGAGTACGTACGCGAGGAGTACGTACGCGAGGAACGGGTCGGCCAAGAGCCCGGAGCCCTCGCCGCGCTCGACCGGCAGGCCGCCGTCCCCGAGGGCTACCGGCTGTTGCCCGCGCACCCCTGGCAGTACGCGATGCTGCGCGAGCACCGTCTGCTGCGGGCGGCCATCGCCCGGGACGACGTGCTGGACCTCGGGCCCGGCGGCGCGGAGTTCGCGCCGACCGCGTCGGTCCGCACGCTCTACGACGGCCGGGACTTCCTCAAGTTCAGCCTCAATGTGCGGATCACCAACTGCCTGCGCAAGAACGCCGACTACGAGCTGTCCGGCGCCGTCGCCCTGACCCGGCTGCTGGAGCCGGTCGCCGCCGACCTCGCCGCCCGCTTCCCCGGCTGTGAGCTGCTGCGCGAACCCGCCTACCGGACGCTGGACCTCGGCGGCGACCAGCAGCTCATCGAGGGCTTCGGAGTGATCGTCCGTGAGGGGCTGGCCGCCCGGCTGTGGCCGGGGCTGACCGCGCTGCTCGCGGCGGCCGTCGCCGATGAGTACCCGACCAGCGGCGCCCAGATCTCCCGGCTTCTCCCCGATGTCGGCCCCGACCGGCTCTCCGCGTGGTGGCAGGCGTATCTCAACCTTCTCGTACCGCCCGTGCTGGCCGCCTACTTCGACCACGGCGTGGTCCTCGAACCCCACCTCCAGAACGTCGTCATCGGCGTCGACCCCGCCGACGGCACCCCCCGGCAGGTGATCTTCCGCGATCTGGAGGGCACCAAGCTGCTGCCCGAGCGCCACACCGCCGCGCTCGCCGCGCTGCCCGAGGCGGTGACCCGCCCGCTGACGTACGAGCGCGAACGCGGCTGGGACCGGGTGGTGTACTGCCTGCTGGTCAACCACATCGCCGAGATGGTGGCCGCCCTCGCCGACCGCTGTCCGCGTCTGGAGCCCGCGCTGTGGTCGGCGGTCCGCCGGGTGCTGTGCGAGCGCTCGGCGGCCCATGACCACCCGCCCGCGCTGCGCGCCCTCGTGGCGGGCGTGCCGCTGCCAGCCAAGGCCAACCTCCTGACCCGCTGGGCTCGTCGGGCCGACCGCCACGCGGGCTATGTCCGCATCGCCAGCCCGCTCGCCTCCGCCCTGCTGTCCGAGGCGGCGCACGTGTCCGAGGCGGCGCACGTGTCCGAGGCGGCGCACGTGTCCGAGGCGGCGCATGTGTCCGAGGCGGCGCATGTGTCGGCAGCGGCGCATGTGTCCCCAGAAGCCCACGTCGTCCACCACCCCGGGAGCAGCCGTTGATCACCCCTGCCGTCCGTACCCTCGCCACGGAGCTGACCGGCGACGACCTTCCCGCCTACGTCTACGACCTGACCGCGCTCCGGGCCCACGCGCGGGCCGTACGGGACGCGCTGCCGCCGGGCCTCGAGCTGTACTACGCCGCGAAGGCCAACCCGGCGCCCGCCGTCCTCCGGGCCCTCGCGCCCCACGTCACCGGGTACGAGGTGGCCTCCGGCGGTGAGCTGGAGCATGTCCGCGCGGCCGTGCCCGGGGCGCCGCTGGCCTTCGGCGGGCCGGGCAAGACCGAGGGGGAGCTGCGGCGGGCGCTGACGCTGGGCGTGGAGCGGTTCCATGTGGAGAGCGAGCAGGAGCTGCGGCTGCTGGCCGGGGCGGCGCAGGACGCGGCGATCCCTGACGTGGACGTCCTCCTGCGCGTCAATCTCCCGGTGGCCGGTGACGAGCTGGGCGGCGCGGCGCTCGCCATGGGCGGCCGCCCGAGCCCCTTCGGCCTCGACCCCGAGGCCGTGGAGCGCTGCCTTCCGCTGTTCGCCGAAGCGAGCGCGGGCGGCGGCCCGCTCCGGCTGTCGGACGGCGGCCCGCTCCGGCTGCGCGGCATCCATGCCCATCTCGCCAGCGGCCTCGACGCCCCCGCGCAGGTCGCCGTGGCCGCCGCGATCGCCGACTGGGCGGCGAAGCTGTCCGAACGCCACGCGCTGGGCCTCACCGAGGTGAACGTCGGCGGCGGGATGGGTGTGGACTACGCCCACCCCGACCGCCGCTTCGACTGGGCCGCCTACGGACAGGGCATGGCGGACCTCGCCCTCCGCCACCCCGGCCTGACCCTGCGGATCGAGCCCGGCCGGGCGCTGACCGTCTACTGCGGCTGGTACGTCACCGAGGTGCTGGACATCAAGCACAGCGGGGGCGAGGCATTCGCGGTGGTGCGCGGCGGCACCCACCACCTCCGCACCCCCGCCACCAAACAGCACGACCAGCCGTTCCAGGTGCTCCCCATGGACACCGGGGACACCGGGGACACCTGGACCCGGCCGTGGGCGCGCCCGGCCGTACGGTCGGAGCCGGTCACGCTGGTCGGCCAGCTCTGCACCCCCAAGGACGTGCTGGCCCGCCGGATCCCGGTCCCCGAGCTACGGGTGGGGGACCGCGTCGCCTTCGCGATGGCGGGTGCGTACGCGTGGAACATCTCGCACCACGACTTCCTGATGCACCCCCGGCCGGGCTTCCACTACCTGGACGAATGAGGGCGGATGGCTGTCGCCGGGCCAGCCACGTCCACGCTTCGGCGACCTCGCTCCGCACCGGCGCCCCGTCCTCGCCCGCCGCCGCGCGCTCCCGCAGATACGTGCCCAGCGTGGCGAACCGGTCCGCCCACGTTCGCTGCTCACACAGCCGCTCCCGAATTTCGGCGGCCCGCTTTCCCAGCGCCTCCGCCCCGGAGGTGACCAGCTCGGAGGTGAGCGCCCACCACCATCCCACCAAGCCCGCACCCGAGCCCGGCCCCGGCGCGCACGAACTCGTGGCTGCCCATGCGGCCAGTATCACCCTGCGGGCGAGTTCGCCCGCATGTGCCGGTCATGTTCCGCGTCGATCTCGCGCAGCTCTGCTTGAGCGGCGGCGCGCTCCTCCTCGGTGACCGGCCCGTGCTCCCTCTCGAGCCAATCCACCAGCTCCAGCAGCCCGTCCCGGGTTCGCCTTGTCACCATGTGTGCACCTTAGTCTCACAGGTGGTGGGCCCTGAGAACGACTACGCTGAGAGCGCACCGCACCCGAAGGAGGCTCCCGGTCATGACCGCGACCCACGATCGTCCGCAGATGCTGCCGGAGGAGTTCGAGGAGTACGCGCGGCTGGCGGCCCGCGTGGCGGAGGGAGTGCGGTGGGAGTTCATCAACGGGAAGATCGGGGTCACGCCGGTGCCGGATGGCGATCATGGGCGGATCATCCAGTGGCTGGCGCGGATCTGCATTCAGGCCCATCCCGACCTGTGGCTGCACGACCAGGGCCTCAAGGTCGAGACGTACCGCAACGGCCACGCCCGCCCCGACGGGACCCTCGCCCACGGTGACGCGTTCGTCGGCCAGGGGGAGTGGGCCGACGCCGATCCCGCCCTGATGGTCGTGGAGGTCACCTCGTACGACTCCGACACCGACCGGAGGGACCGGGTGGAGAAGCCGCGCGCCTACGCCGAGACGGGAATTCCGGTGTATCTGCTGGTCGACCGGGAGGCCGGTGAGGTCACCGTGTTCAGCGAGCCCGACGGGGTCCGGTACGAGAGCACCAAGACCGTGCCGTTCGGCAAGCCGCTCACGCTGCCCGCGCCCATTGGCGTCACGCTCGACACCGAGCCGCTCCAGGGCTGGGTGCGCTGAGGTCCCTGGCTCCGGTGGGGTTGCGGTGGCCTGGAATCATTCGGTGGCATGTACACCGTTACCCTCTGGGAGTTCGCCGCGCTCGCGGCGGCCTCCATACTCGTCGGCTTCTCGAAAACCGCCGTCAGCGGTGCCAATACCGTCAGCCTCGCGATTTTCGCGGCGGTGCTTCCGGCCCGGGAGTCGACCGGTGTGCTGCTGCCCCTGCTGATCGTCGGCGATCTGCTCGCCGTGCGCACCTACCGACGGCACGCCCACTGGGGGACCCTGGTGCGGCTGTTCCCGGCGGTCGCGGCCGGGGTCGTGGTGGGCACGGTGTTCTTGCTCTGGGCCGGGGACGCGGAGGTGCGCACGTCCATCGGGGCGATCCTGCTGCTGATGGCCGGGGTCACGGTGTGGCGGCGGCGTGCGGCGGCCCGTGCGGAGGCCCCCGCGACGCCCGACGCGGACGGGGCGGGCGCCCGGCTCAAGGCCGGTTCGTACGGGGTGCTCGGCGGCTTCACCACGATGGTGGCCAACGCGGGCGGCCCCGTGATGTCGCTCTACCTGCTCTCCGCCGGTTTCCGGAAGCTGAGTTTCCTGGGCACCTCGGCCTGGTTCTTCCTCATCGTGAACGTCGCCAAGGTGCCCTTCAGCGTCGGCCTCGGCCTGATCGACGCCCGCTCCCTGCTTCTGGACGCGCTACTGGCGCTCTTCGTCCTGCCCGGTGCGTACATCGGTAGGGCGTGCGTGGACCGGATCAATCAGCGGCTCTTCGAGCGGCTGGTGATCGGGGCTACGGTGCTGGGCGGACTTCAATTGCTGCTGCGCTGATTCTTCAG
This sequence comes from Streptomyces sp. AgN23, assembly GCF_001598115.1. NCBI lineage: Bacteria > Bacillati > Actinomycetota > Actinomycetes > Kitasatosporales > Streptomycetaceae > Streptomyces > Streptomyces sp. AgN23. Next base: position 2,868,690 of record NZ_CP007153.1, on the reverse strand, counting down.
GCTCGTGATGAACGCGCTCCACGAGCCGTTGGGGAATATGAGGACGGGTCGGTCGGGGTTCTTGGAGTCGCGTACGGGGACGATGCCGGGGAGGTTGTCGGCAACCTCGACACACATTCCTCCGTCGTTGTTGCTGTAGCTGCTCTTACGCCAGGCGGCGGTGCTCAGGTTCGGTGTTGTCACCATGAGTCCAGTCCTTCATCGCAGCTCGGATCATCGCCTCGGAGTCCCGGGGCGAGAGGGCCATGGCCCGTAGCAAATCGTAGTTCTTCCGGAGCTTCGCAACCGCGTCCTTGTCTTCGATGACCGTCCCGAAGCGACTGCCTTCCCGGTAGGCCAGCATCGGCTCATCCGGCAGCGTGTACAAAATGAGGGAGTTGCCCGCTTCCACATGGTGTCCCGCGCTGAAGGGCAACACCTGAAGGGTCACGTACGGATGTGTCCCGCGCTCGAGCAGGGACTCCATCTGGCGCCGCATCACCTCCGGCCCGCCCGCCGGGCGGCGCAACGCCGCTTCATCGACGATGAACCAGCACTCCGGTGGATGAGGCTGGTCCAGCCGTGCCTGTCGGTCGAGGCGAGCCTTGACCAACGCCTCGATCTCGGCGTCCGGAGCGTGGCGGTGTCCGATCCGCAATGACTCCCTCGCGAGTTCGGCGGTCTGGAGCAGCCCGGGAACGGTGGCGCACGTGTACTCCTCGATCGCGACCGCCCGGCTGTCGACCTCAGCGACCCGCCGGTACTTGCCCGGGAACGGTTCGTTCTTCGCCAGCGCATACACCCGCGCGAACATCCCGTCCGTCCCAAAGCACGCGTCCAACTTCGACGGAAGGTCGTCGTACGGCAGGGACTCCGCCGCCTCGATCCGTGCCAGGTGCGATTTGCTGTAGTTCAGCACCTCGGACAGCCGCCGTAACGACATGTCCGCCTTCTCGCGGTGGCGGCGGATCTCCGCGCCGAAGAGGTCGCGTGCGGAGCGGTCGGGAAAGAGTTCGCGTGGCTGGAACGGCATCGTATATCCCCTCTTGTCCCGCGATCTTGGCTGGGACGTGTCGCCTCTTTCCAGCCTACGCGCCGGAACGCAACGGTGTGTGCACACAACGTAATTGGCCGAACCGGAAAGACAGGTCAACGTGTTCTCACACACCGAATCCACCGCTCCACGGATGACGATGCGCGTCTACCGCGTCTCGCCGGACGGCGCGGTCGTCACGCAGGAGCTGGGCAGGGTGGTCGTCGTGGTCAAGGACAAGCTCGAACCCTTGCGGTCCAGCCAGTTCCCGCCCTGCCGCTGCCCGCGCCACCGCGACCGTGCGGACCTATGACCCCGGTGAACCGTCGGCTTGGCGGTCCCGGCGAGGTCCGCCGGGGCCGGTCCACACCGGTTCGAATCCGGTTGCGGCCTCAGGAATCCCTCCGCTGTGGAGTCAGCGCTGAGAATGTCACCCCGGTGAGCTCCTCGGAGACGGTCCACAGGCGCTGCTGGGCGGCCTGGTCGTGGGAGTCGGGGCTGGAGGCGACCAGCTTCGGGTAGCCGCGGATCTCCCCCCGGTTGCCGGGGCCGTAGTACTGGCCGCCGGTGACGGCTGGATCGGTGGCGGCGCGCAGCGTGGGCAGGGCGCCCATCTCGGCCTTCTGGGTGAGCAGCGGTGCGAGCCAGGTGATGGGCGCGCGAAGCGCGGCGGGTGTGTTGCGTGCGAGCTCGGTGTTGGACACGCCGGGATGGGCGGCCACCGCGACTGCCTGACGAGCCTGGTCTCGGCGGGTGCCCTGTCGGCGTATGTCCCGCCGCCGCCCAGCGTCCTTGCCGCCTACGCGGACGAGCCTGCCCTCGGCGTGCTCCACCTGGAGCTGCGTGACGCTCTGCGGATCTCCTTCACCTCGGCACTCCTCGGCGTGCTGCCGCGCGCCTGAACCCTCCTGTCCCGGCCCGCTGTTCACCTCGGCATGTGCTGTGCCGCGCAATGTTCCGGTGAGCATCGCAGGGCGCGAAGGTCGTCGTGCGCGCCGCCACGCTCCCGGCGCACGGTCCCAGTGGCGGCTTCTTCGACGTGAACGGTCCCGTAGGCTGGTGATCGCCGTCCTCGACGGTCGGCGGATGGTCCAAATCGCCCTGGATCAGGTGAAGATGCCGAGATGGCGGCGGTCGTTGCGCCCCATCGACACCGGACGCGCTCTCCTAGTATTTTCACCTGAAAATGCCATAGAGGCAGGGGCCTGCCGTTCCTGTTGGCATTCACTTGTGGTGTGCCCTACCGGGGGCGCGCTCATCTGAGTGACGATTGGAGGCAGGGGATGGCGAGTTCCGCATCGGACACGATCGCTGTCGTCGGCGCCGGGGTAATGGGACGCAACATCACCGCACTCGCGCTGGGCCGTGGGGTCGATGTCGTGCTGGTCGATGTCTCGGGTGATGTGCTGGAGAGCGCCCGAGCGGAAATCGCCCAGCTGTTGCGGCACGGGCAGTTCATGGGCGCCTTCCCCGCCTCCCAGGCCACCGGGACACTCACCACGACGCTCTCCAGCGGCGATGTCGCGGACGCCGAAGTGGTGATCGAGGCGATCACCGAGGACGCCGCGCTCAAGGCGCGGGTCATGGCGGAGCTCTCCGGCACGGTCCCCGCCGGGGTCCCGCTGATCACCAACACCTCGGGAATACCCATCGCCGAACTGGCGAAGTCGGTGCAGCGGCCCGCGGAACTGGCCGGCGTGCACTTCATGAATCCGTCCTATCTCATCGAGATGGTGGAAGTGGTGCGCGGCCCGCAGACCGGCGAGGACGCCATGGCCGCGATCCTGTCCCTGCTGGAGCGCCTGGGGCGGAAGACGGTCGTCGTGCGGGACGCGCCGGGGTTCGTCACCAGCAGGCTGCTGCACCCCATGATCAATGAAGCGGCGCGCATCGTGGCCGAGGGCACCGCGAGCGTCGAGGACGTGGACCAGCTCATGCACGGCTGCCTCGGTCATCCGACCGGCCCGCTGCGCACCGCCGACCTGATCGGACTCGACAATCTCGCGGACGCTCTTCGGCTACTTGCCGAGCGGACCGGAAATTCCACCTTCGAGCCCTGTGAACTTCTGATGGAAAAGGTGCGCGCCGGTGACCTGGGGCGCAAGACAGGGCGCGGGTTCTACAACTATGGAGAGGTGCTTTCGTGAGTATGGACCAGGCAGTCACCGCCGAGGCGACCGAGCAGGCGATCACGGCGTTCGTCTCGGAGCGGGTGAAGGCGGAGGTCCCTGCCGACCAGGACCTCTTCGGGTCCGGGCTGGTGTCGTCGATGTTCGCGATGGAGCTCGTCGTCCATCTGGAACAGGCCTTCTCCGTGCAGATCCTGGGGGACGACCTCAAGCGGGACAACTTCCGGACCATCGCGGCCATGACCGCTCTGGTGGTGCGGTTGCGCGGCGGCGAGAAGCCCGCCGATGAGTGAGCCGCTCGCCGGCGCCCGGGACCTCGTCGACGACCTCGTCGGCGACCGGGCCGCTGAGTGGGATCGGACCGGTCTGATCCCCGACGAGGTCCTGCGCACGCTGTCCGCTCGCGGCCTGCTGTGCGCCGGGGTGCCGGAGGCGTCCGGCGGGCTCGGCGCGAGCAGCGCGGCGAACGGCGAGTTCACCGCGTTCGTGGGCAGCCGGTGCAGCTCCCTGCGGAGCGTGATGACCTCGCAGGGCATGGCCGCGTGGACCATTCAGCGCCTGGGCAGCGCGCAGCAGCACGCCGAGTACCTGCCGAAACTGGCCGGGGGTCAGCTCGCCGCCGTCGCGTTCAGCGAGCCGGAGGCGGGCAGCGACCTGTCGGCGATGACCACGACCATCGAGCGGGACGACGACACCGTCATCGTCCGCGGCCAGAAGGTCTGGACGACCGCGGCCCACTACGCCGACCTGATCGTTGTCGTCGGCCGCTATGGCTCCGGCGCGGCCGCCGTCGTGGTGCCCGCCTCGGCTCCGGGCGTCACCGTGACCCAGGTGGCGCGGCCGTCCGGCTGCCGGGCCGCCGGCCATGCGAACGTGACGCTCGACGAGGTGCGGCTGCCCGCCACCGCCGTGCTCGGCGGCGGACAGCCCCTGATGCTGCTGGTGACCACCGCGCTGGCATACGGGCGGATCTCGGTCGCCTGGGGGTGCGTCGGCATCCTCCGGGCCTGTCTCGACGCCGCCCGCGGCCATGCCCGCACCCGGACGCAGTTCGGAAAGCGGCTCGCGGACCACCAGCTCGTCGCCCGCCACCTGGCGACTCTGCTGACCTCCGAGCAGATCGCCACCCGGGTGTGTGAACACGCCAGCCGGTGCTGGGACGACGGCTCTCCCGAGATGGTCGTCGCCACCGTCCTCGCCAAGCAGGTGAGCGCCGTCCAGGCCGCGCAGGGCGCCGCCACGGCGGTGCAGGTGCTGGGTTCGGCGGCGGCACACGAGGGCCATGTGGTCGAGCGTGCGTACCGCGACGCGAAGCTCATGGAACTCATCGAGGGCAGTACGGAGATCTGTCAGCTGATCCTCGCCGACCACGCCGTGTCGATGCCCGCGACATGAGTCGGCGTCCCGAGACAAGGAAGAGCCGTGGCTGAACAGAACTCGATCGTGAAGTGCCTGGTGTGGGACCTCGACAACACCCTGTGGCAGGGCACGTTGCTGGAGGACGGGACGGTGACGCTCCCCGCCCCGGTCAGAGAACTCATCGCCGAACTGGACAGCCGCGGCATCCTGCAGTCGGTGGCCAGCAAGAACGATCACGACCTGGCGTGGAAGCAGCTCGAGGCGCTGGGCGTGGCCGAGTACTTCGTGCTGCCGCACATCGGCTGGGGTCCGAAGTCCGATTCGGTGCGGGAGATCGCCACCGAGCTCAACTTCGCGCTCGGCACGATCGCCTTCATCGACGACCAGCCGACGGAGCGGGCCGAGGTCCAGTTCCATCTGCCGGAGGTCCGCTGCTATGACGCCGAGCGGCTCTCCGAGCTCTCCGCCCTGCCGGAGTTCAACCCGGCGACGGTGACCGTGGACGCGCGCCGCCGTCGCCAGATGTACCAGGCCGGATTCGAGCGGAAGGCGGCCGAGGCCCAGTTCCAGGGGCCGAGCGAGGACTTCCTGCGCTCGCTGGAACTGGTGATGCGCATCGGACGCGCCACCGAGGAGGAACTCTCCCGGGTGGAGGAGCTGACGCTGCGCACCAGCCAGATGAACGCCACCGGTGTGCACTACTCCATCACCGATCTGCGGGCGCTGCTGGCCGATCCACGCCATGAGGTGCTGGTGACCACGCTCACCGACCGGTTCGGGCCGCATGGTGCGGTCGGTCTCCAACTGCTGGAGAAGCACGAAGGCGTCTGGCACCTGAAGCTGCTGGCCACGTCGTGTCGTGTGGTGTCGTTCGGCGCCGGTTCGGCGATCCTGCGCTGGCTCGGCGACCAGGCCGCCCAGGCGGGGGTCCATCTGGCCGCCGACTTCCGGCAGACCGAGCGCAACCGGATGATGGAGATCGCCTACCGCTTCGCCGGTTTCACCGACGATCCGTGCGCCTGCCGGGCCGAACTGCCCGCGCCCGCACAGGAGGAGATCCAGCGGCTGCATCTGTCCCCGGCGCCGTCCGGCCCGCCGCCCACCATGGAGCTGCACGCCGTCAGCCTCCAGGGCGTCTGAGCCAGCGCCGGCCGGGAGGCCCACCTCCCGGCCGGTTCCGATGTGAGAAGAACCAGAGAAGCCACAGAAGCCACAGAAGCCAGAGAAGATGGATGACGCATGGCGAACCAGGTAGGTCTCCCGGCCGCGCTCTCGGAGTACATCCGGGAGTTCTCCCTGCGCGAGGACGAGGTCCTGCGGCGGCTGCGCGAGACGACGGCGGAGCTTCCCGCGGGCACCGCGATGCAGGTCATGCCCGAGGAGGGCCAGCTCCTGACGCTGCTGGCCGGTCTCACCCCGGCGAAGAGGATCCTGGAGATCGGCACGTTCACCGGGTACAGCACCCTGTGCCTGGCCCGTGCGCTCGCGCCCGGCGGACAGCTCGTCACCTGTGACATCACCGACCGCTGGGCGAGCATCGGCGCCGACTACTGGGCCAAGGCCGGCGTCGAGGGGCGGATCGACCTGCGCGTCGGCGACGCGGCCGACACCCTCAAGGCGATCCTCGCGGAGGAGGGCCCCGGCACATTCGACTTCGTGTTCATCGACGCCGACAAGCAGGGCTACCCGCACTACTACGAGATGGCGCTGACGCTCCTCGGCGACCGCGGCCTGATCGTGGTCGACAACACGCTGTTCTTCGGCAAGGTCGTGGACCCCGAGGCGCAGGACGTCGACACCGCCGGGATCCGCGCGTTCAACAAGCTGGTCCACGACGATCCGCGGGTCGAGATGTCGCTGGTCCCCATGGCGGACGGCATCACGCTGATCCGCAAGAAATCGCCCGCGGGTGAGTGAACGGGCCGGTGAGTGAGTGAACCGGCCGACGGATGGCTGACGGCGGGCCGGGGCTCGGCCCCGGCCCGCCCCGGCCGTCCGCGGAGGCTTCCCCGCTCAGGTGACCACCCGCGGTATGTACGCCGCGTGGGACCCGTCGGAGAAGCGGCGCAGTTCGACGCCGTACACCTCGGCGGGGCGGAGCTGCTGGCCGAGGAACGAGATGACCCGGTTGAATTCGGGCGGGAATTGGCTGGCCACAATGACCATACGGAGCCTGCCCAGGGCCAGATTCCCCTCGATCGTGCGCAGGAACGAGCCCTGGTCGATCGGATAGCCCATCTCCGCCAGCAAACCGTCCGCGGTGGTGTCCTGCAATTGCGCGGTGTACTCGAGCGAGCGCTGGAGTATGTGGAGCGGCCAGTGCCGGGCCCCGCTGCCCGCGTAGTCGAGAATTTTGGACAGCGCGCTGTGCGCGTTCCAGGTGTCGTGCGGTTCCACCACTTCGGCGAGAATCGGGACGCCCGTGGAATCGGCGAACAGATGAGTGGCGCTGAAGGAGTAGCCGTCCGTGTCCGGCATGATGTCCGAGGAGTTCCTGCGGATCAGCAGGAGCGGTGAGCCGGTCTCGTGGGCCTGCGTGGCCGTGGACATCAGGTCCGGATAGCGGACGAGAATCTCATGAAGTGGCGGCTCGGGTTGGGCCGCCGAGGGTGTGAGCTGCGAGAGCCCGGTGTCGTTCTGCAACACGATGCGTCGGTTCCACGTCTCGGCGCCCGATCCCGGAAGCGACTCGCGCGGGCGGGCATGTCTGCCGGAGGTGAGCTGTCCCGGGTCCACCGGCAGCAGCGCCGGACGCTCCATCCAGCTGTCGACCGGGACCAGGCAGGAATTCAGGATGAACGCCAGGGTCTTGTACGTGCCGGCGAGGGCCAGCAGTTCGAGGATCTGCTCCTCGCTGTAGCGCTCGGCGAGCTGCTTCCACGTGCCGTCCGAGATCGCCGACTTGGTGTGGAGTTCGTCGACCGCCGTGAGCAGGGCGGCTTCGAACGGCGTCCAGCCGGTGGCGTCCTCCGAGGCGGCTCGGGCGATCTCCGTCTCGGTCAGCCCGACGAAGAGCCCCGCCGCATGGTGATGCGCCCAGACGTACGACGCCTGTGAACGCCACGCCGTCCGCAGGATGACGAGCTCGCGCTCGCGCGGCGGGAGGATATCGCCCGCCACATGAGACATCAGCGGCTGCATCGCGGGCAGCAGCGTCGGGTGGTTGGCGATGGTCCGGTGGACGTTCGGCGGCGGCCGGTCCGCGAGGATCCCGTTCAGGGACTGGCTGACCTCCTGGAGGTAGACCTGGCCGGCCGGTGTGACGGCGAAGTCGTCCGCGTCCTGCGGATCGATCCTGGGCCGCATTTCCTCACCCTCGCGCTTGTGTTGTCACGTCGGCGTCTCGACGGACGCGCTGTCGGCTGTCGGGCAGCGGGCAGCTTGACGTTCGGCAGCTCTTTTCGGCCGACCCCGCCCAACGATAGGCGATTGCCCGGACGTTCAAACACCGGAGGTCTAGGCGAATTCTCAGCAACCTTCGCGTGCCTAAGGTGACGGGAATGACACGGAATGCATCCATGGCGGGGGAAAGAGGCGACGAATAGCCCCAAAGGGAGCGACACGCCGCTCCGTTGGCGGCTCAGGGATTTCTGCCGACCGTAGATGTACTGTTTCGCACATTGTTGATCACGACTTGAACGGCAGTCCGGTGTCGCCGGATTCTGGGGCCCCGGCGTGTGCCAGCACTTGCCGCTCCTGCCGAGCCCGTGAGGACGACGAGTGGGGAGCGGCACCATGAGCCGGCCTGAGTCCATATCCGCTGGCCGAATCCAGCAGCAGGACACCGCCATCGCGGTAGTGGGGGTGTCCTGCCGGCTGCCGTCCGCGCAGGATCCCGCGCGCTTCTGGCAGTTGCTGACCGGCGGGAGGAGCGCCGTGTCACAGGTGCCGCCGGGCCGCTGGACCGACGGCGAGGCGGCGGACCCCGGCGAGACCGGATGGGGTGCCTTCCTGGACGAAGTCGACCGTTTCGACGCCGAGTTCTTCGGCATCTCGCCGCGTGAGGCGCGGGCGATGGACCCACAGCAGCGGCTCGCGCTGGAGCTGGGCTGGGAGGTCCTGGAGGACGCGGGCGTCCTGCCCGCCGAGGTACGGGGCGAGGACACCGGCGTGTTCATCGGTGTGACCGCCGACGACTACGGCGTACTGGACCGGCGCAGGGGACCCGCGGCCATCGCTCATCACACCCTCACCGGACTGAACCGCAGCGTGATCGCGAACCGGGTGTCCTACTTCCTGGGCCTGCGGGGGCCGAGCCTGGTGGTGGACACCGGGCAGTCGTCGTCGCTGGTCGCGGTGCACTTGGCCTGCGAGAGCCTGCGGCGCGGGGAGTCGGCCACGGCACTGGCCGGCGGTGTGCATCTCAACCTGGTGCGGGACAGCGCGCTGGCGGCGGCCCGGCTCGGCGCACTGTCCCCGGACGGGCGCTGCTTCACCTTCGACGAGCGCGCCAATGGGTATGCCCGCGGCGAGGGCGCGGGGATGGTGCTGCTCAAACCACTGGCGAGCGCGCTGGCCGACGGGGACGAGATCTACTGCGTCATCGAGGGCAGCGCGGTGGGCAACGACGGCCCCGGCGCGGGCCTGACCACCCCCGATCCCGAGGGGCAGGGGGCGGTGCTGACGGCGGCGTGCCGACGTGCGGGGGTCGACCCGGCGGCGGTCCAGTATGTGGAGCTGCACGGCACCGGCACCCGGGTGGGCGATCCGGTGGAGGCGGCGGCGCTCGGCGCGGTGTACGGAGCGGACCGCGCCGCGGACAGCCCGCTGCTGGTCGGCTCGGCGAAGACGAACGTGGGGCATCTGGAGGGCGCCGCGGGCATCGTGGGCCTCCTGAAGGTCGTGCTGTCGCTGCGGAACGGCGAGCTTCCGGCCAGCCTGAACTTCGCCCGGCCCAATCCGCGGATCCGCTTCGACGAGTGGCACCTGGACGTGGTGTCGGTGACCCGTCCGTGGCCCTACCGCGACGGCCGTGCCCTGGCCGGAGTCTCGTCGTTCGGCATGGGCGGCACCAACTGCCATCTGGTGGTGTCCGCCACCGAGCCGACCGACATGGGCTCGGACACGGCGGACGGTGCCCCGGTGGCGGGTGGCGCCGTGCCATGGCCGCTGTCGGGCCGGACCCGGGACGCGCTGCGCACACAGGCCGCCCGCCTCGCCTCCCATCTGGCGGAGCACGAGCGGCTCGATCCGGTGGACGTGGGCTTCTCCCTCGCCACCACCCGGACCGCGTTCGACCACCGCGCCGTCGTCCTCGCGCCGGACCGGCCGGAGGCCCTGGGCGCGCTGGCGGCCCTGGCCGACGGCGAGTCCGCGCCGGGCGTGGTGCGGGGAGTGGCCGATGTCGAGGGCCGCACGGTGTTCGTCTTCCCCGGCCAGGGTTCGCAATGGGCGGGCATGGGTGTCCGGTTGATGGCGGAGTCCCCGGTCTTCGCCGAGCGGCTGGCCGAATGCGCCGCCGCGCTCGCGCCCCATGTGGACTGGTCGCTGCCGGAGGTGCTGCGACAGGCCGAGGGCGCCCCGTCGCTGGAACGGGACGATGTGGTCCAGCCCGCCTCCTGGGCGGTGATGGTCTCCCTCGCGGCGGTGTGGCGGGCGCACGGGGTGGTCCCGGACGCGGTGCTGGGCCATTCGCAGGGGGAGATCGCGGCGGCGTGCGTGTCCGGTGCGCTGTCGCTGGAGGACGCGGCCCGCGTGGTGGCACTGCGCAGCCAGGCCATCGTACGCCGCCTCTCGGGGGCGGGCGGCATGCTGTCGGTGGCGCTGCCGCGGGCCGAGGCCGAGGCGCGGCTGGGCCGCTGGGACGGCCGGGTGTCGATCGCGGCGGTGAACGGGCCCGGCTCGGTGGTGGTCTCCGGCGAGCTGGAGGCGCTGGACGAGCTGCTGACGGAACTCGCGGGCGCGGATGTGCGGGTGCGGCGGATCGCGATTGACTACGCCTCGCACTCGGCGCAGGTGGAGCCGGTGCGCGAGGAGCTGTCGGCCGCGCTGGAGGGCATCGCCCCGCGCCGGGCCGACGTGCCGTTCTTCTCCACGGTGACCGGCGAGTGGCTGGACACCACCGGCATGGACGCCGGGTACTGGTACCGCAATCTGCGGCAGACCGTCGCCTTCGAACCGGCCGTCCGGGAGCTGCTCGGCCAGGGCCACCGGGTCTTCGTCGAGGTCAGCTCCCACCCGGTGCTGACCCCCGCCGTGCAGGAGGCCATCGACGCGGCCGACGTCCGGGCGCTCGCCGTCGGCACGCTGCGGCGCGAACTGGGCGGGATGGACCGGTTCCTGAGCTGTCTGGCCGAGGTGTACGTGCGCGGGGTGCCGGTCGACTGGGCGCGGCCGTTCGCCGGGGCCGACGCCCGGCGGGTGGCCCTGCCGACGTACGGATTCCAGCGGGAGCGGTACTGGCTCCCGGAGCCCGCCGGGGGCGCCACCGCGGCCGTTCCGGCGGCCGTGGCCGAACACGCCACCGACCTGGAGCCGGAGCCGGAACCGGAGCCGGAGCGTGTCGAATCCGGCACTTCGTGGACCCGCCCCGACCTGGGGCGGCTGGTGCGCACGGAGACGGCCGTGGTGCTGGGATTCGCCTCCGCGGAGCGGGTGAATCCGGCGCGGTCCTTCAAGGAGCTGGGTTTCGACTCGGCGATGACGGTGGAGCTGGCGACCCGGCTGAAGGCCGCGACCGGGCTGCGAGTGCCCAACACCGTGCTGTTCGACCACCCCACGCCCGACGCGTGCGCGGACCATCTGGCCACGGAGCTCACCGGCCCGCTGACTGTCGGCGCGTCGCCCGCATCCCGCGCCGTCCCCGCGGACGACCCGGTGGTGATCGTGGGCATGGCCTGCCGCTACCCGGGCGGGGTGAACTCCCCGGAGGGACTGTGGGATCTGGTGTCGGGCGAAGTCGACGCCGTCTCCGACCTGCCCGCCAACCGGGGATGGGCGCCGGAGATGACGGCGGCCGGCAGGGCGGGCGGATTCCTCTACGACGCGGACCGTTTCGACGCGACGCTGTTCGGGATCTCGCCGCGTGAGGCGGAAGCCATGGACCCCCAGCAGCGGCTGGCGCTGGAGATGAGCTGGGAGGCGGTCGAACGGGCCGAGATCGCCCCGTCGTCCCTGCACGGCAGCCGGACCGGCGTGTTCATGGGCGCGATGGCCCAGGACTACGGTCCGCGCCTGAAGGACAGCTCCGGCGCCGCGGAGGGATATCGGCTCACCGGCACCTCGCCGAGCGTGCTGTCCGGCCGGATCGCCTACGCCCTGGGGCTGCGCGGGCCCGCGCTGACCGTCGACACGGCCTGCTCATCGTCGCTGGTGGCGCTGCATCTGGCGGCGCAGGCGCTGCGCAATGGCGAGTGCTCCCTGGCGCTGGCCGGTGGTGTCACCGTCATGTCGGAGCCCGGCACCTTCGTGGAGTTCGCCCGGCAGGGCGGTCTGTCGCCCGACGGCCGCTGCAAGGCGTACGCGGAGGCCGCGGACGGCACCGGCTGGTCCGAGGGCGTGGGCGTCCTGGTGCTGGAACGGCTCTCCGACGCGACCCGGGCCGGCCACCGGGTGCTGGCCGTCCTGCGCGGCTCCGCGGTCAACTCCGACGGCGCGTCGAACGGCCTGACCGCGCCCAACGGAGCCTCGCAGCGGCAGGTGATCGGCCAGGCGCTGGCCGGTGCCGGACTGGTCCCGTCGGATGTGGACGCGGTGGAGGGGCACGGCACCGGCACCCGGCTGGGCGACCCGATCGAGGCCCAGGCGCTGCTCGCCGCCTACGGGCGGGACCGGGATCCGGACCGCCCGCTGCTGCTGGGGTCGCTCAAGTCCAACATCGGGCATACGCAGGCCGCCGCAGGTGTCGCGGGCGTCATCAAGATGATCCTGGCGATGCGGCACGGCGTACTGCCGCGCACGTTGCATGTGGACGCGCCGTCGTCGCAGGTGGACTGGGAGGCGGGGGCGGTGGAGCTGCTCACCGGGCCCACCCTGTGGCCACCGGCCGAGCGGCCGCGCCGCGCGGGCGTGTCGTCGTTCGGGATCAGCGGCACCAACGCGCATGTGATCATCGAGCAGCCGCCACGGGACCGTACCGATGAGACCGCCGAGCGGCCCTCGGGCGGGCCGCGGTCGCAGACCGGGCCGGACGTGGTGCCGTGGCCGGTGTCGGCTCGTACCGAGGCGGCACTGGAGGCGCAACTGGACCGGCTGGCCGCGTTCGTGGCCGACACCGGCGCGGCGGCGGCCGACATCGGCTACTCGCTCGCGACCACCCGTTCCGAGCTGGAGCATCGAGCGGTCCTCCTGGCCGCGACGGACCATACGGGAGACGGCGACACGCGGCCCGTGCCCATGAAGGTGGCCGAGGGCATGGCGGGGGACCCCGGCCCGCTGGTGCTGCTGTTCGCCGGTCAGGGCGCCCAGCGGCTGGGCATGGGGCGCGAACTGCACGGTCGGTTCCCCGTGTTCGCGGCGGCGTGGGACGAGGTCTGCGCGTTGCTGGACGGCGAGCTGGAACGGCCGCTGCGGGAGGCGGTGTTCGGCGACGACGCGGAGCTGTTGAACCGCACCGAATACGCCCAGCCCGCGCTGTTCGCCCTCGAAGTGGCCCTCTACCGGCTGGTGGAGTCGTGGGGGACGGCACCGGATCTGCTGGTCGGGCATTCGGTCGGCGAGATCGCGGCGGCCCATGTGGCCGGGGTGCTGTCCCTGCCCGACGCGTGCACCCTCGTCGCCGCCCGCGGACGGCTGATGCAGGCGCTGCCCGAAGGCGGCGCCATGGTCGCGCTGCGGGCCACCGAGGACGAGGTGGCCGCGCTGCTCACCGGCTCCGGGGACCATGTGGGACTCGCCGCGGTCAACGGCCCCGAGGCGGTGGTGGTGTCCGGGGAGGCCGACGCGGTCGAGGCCATCGCGGACCGGTTCGCGGCCGACGGCCGCAAGGCCACCCGGCTGCGGGTCAGCCACGCGTTCCACTCCCCGCTGATGAGGCCGATGCTGGACAGCTTCCGCGCGGTCGTCGAGGGCCTGGCCTTCGGCGAGCCGCGCATCCCGATCGTCTCGACCGTCACCGGTGAGCGGATCGCCGCGGAGCGGATCCGTACCCCCGACTACTGGGTGCGGCACGTCAGGACGACGGTGCGGTTCGCCGACGCGGTCGGCGCCGCGGCGCGGGCCGGTGCGCACACCTTCCTCGAACTGGGCCCGGACGCCACGCTGTCGGTGCTGGCGCAGGACGCCCTGCCCGATGTGGCGCGCGTGGAGGCCGTGCCGCTGCTGGGCAAGGACCGCGACGAGGAGTCCACCGCGCTGGCGGCGGCCGCCCGGCTGTATGTGCGGGGCGTACAGGTGCGGTGGGCCGAGCTGTTCACCGGGACCGGCGCGCGCCGGGTCGCGCTGCCCACCTACGCGTTCCAGCGGGAGCGGTACTGGACCGCGCCCCTCGGCAACACCTCGGCGGGCGCGGTCCCGGCCGGGCTCGGCGGTGTGGCACATCCGCTGCTGGGCGCGGTCGTGGAGCTGCCCGAGACCGGTGGTCTGCTGTGCACCGGGCTGCTGTCGGTGGCGGCGCAGCCGTGGCTGGCCGACCATGTGGTGGCCGGTCACAAGACCTTCCCCGGCGCCGGATTCATCGAGCTGGCGGTGCGCGCGGGCGACGAGGCCGGCTGTGGTCTCGTCGAGGAACTCACCCTGGCCGCCCCGCTGGTGCTGCCCGGGCAGGACGACGACGGTGTGCGGATCCAGGTCGCGCTCGGCGGCCCCGGCGACGGCGGCCGACGCACCCTGGCCATCTACGCGCGGCCCACCGACACGCCGGACGCGCCCTGGACGCGGCACGCCACCGGCACGCTCGCGCCGGGCACACCCGGTGCCGGTGCCGGTGCCGGTGTCGGCGCTGGTGCTGGTGTTCGTGCCGCGTCGGCGTGGCCGCCCGCGGACGCCGTACCCGTCGACCTCGATGACTTCTCCGAGCGGCGGCGCGAGGCCGGGCTCGCCCACGGGCCGTCGTTCCGGGCCGTCCGGGCGGTCTGGCGGGCCGGGGACGAGGTGCTGGCCGAGGTCGTCCTCCCCGAGCACCTCGCCTACGAGGCCGATGCCTTCCGCCTCCATCCGGCGCTGCTGGACGCGGCGCTGCACCTCGCGTCGTGGACCGGGCCCGACGGCGGGGCGCGGGCCTCGGCTCGCTCCGAGGTGTCGACCTGGTCCGGGGTGTCCCTGCACGCCGTGGGCGCGTCGGTGCTGCGGGTGCGGCTGCGCGCGACGGGCGAGGACACGGTCACGCTCAGCGCGGTGGACACCCAGGGCCATCCGGTGGTGTCGGCGCGCACGCTGACGCTGCGTACGCCGGACGTCCACCGCACACCGACCACGGCGGCGCGGCCGCTGCTGCGCCTGGACTGGCTGCCCGCCCCGGTGCCGGAGGCCGGTGGGCACGACCCGGTGAGCGCCGCGGAGGCGGTGCTGGTCCCGGTCGCCGCACCGGCCGGTGTGCCGGTGCCGGAGGCGGTCCGTGCGGTCACCGCGTCCGTACTCGAGACGCTGCGGCACCACCTGAACGACGACACAGGCGACACAGGCGACACAGGCGACACAGGCGACACAGGCGACGCGGACGACGCGGACGCGACCGGCGGGAGCCGGCCCGCTCGCGTGGTGTTCGTGACCCGAGGCGCGGTGGCCACCACCACCGGTACGGCCCCTGACGTGGTGGCGGCCGCGGTGTGGGGGCTGGTGCGGTCGGCCCGGCAGGAGAGCCCCGACCGGTTCGTCCTGCTCGACCTCGACCCCGCCGAGACCGGGGATCCGGTGGCGGCCGCCACCGGGGCACTGCGTGCGGCGCTGGACTGCGATGAGCCCGAACTAGCGGTGCGCGCCGGGGAGTTGCTCATCCCTCGGCTGGCTTCCATCGGTGCCCCGGACCCGTCCGCGCCGGGCACCGTCTGGGGTGGTGACGGCACCGTGCTGGTCACCGGCGGGCTGGGCGGTCTCGGCGCGCTGGTGGCCCGGCACCTGGTCACCGCGCACGGGGTGCGCCACCTGGTGCTGGCCGGCCGTCGCGGCGCCGGCACCGAGGGTGCCGACGCACTGGTGGCCGAGCTGACCGGGCAGGGCGCGCGGGTGACCGCCGCCGCCTGCGACGTCTCCGACCGCGCGGCCGTGGCCGCCCTGCTGGCGGCGATCCCGGCCGAGCATCCGCTGACCGGTGTGGTGCACGCCGCCGGTGTGCTCGACGACGGGTTGGTCGGGGCGCTGACCCCCGATCGGCTGGACACGGTGTTCCGTCCGAAGCTGGACGGCGCCTGGCATCTGCATGAACTGACCCGCGACCACGATCTGACCGCGTTCGTGATGTTCTCGTCGGTGTTCGGTGTCCTCGGCAACGCGGGGCAGGCCGGTTACACCGCGGCCAACGCGTTCCTGGACGCGCTGGCGCGGCGGCGGACCGCGGCGGGGGTCGCGGGCCTGTCCATCGGCTGGGGGCTCTGGCCGCAGAGCGGCGGTATGTCCGCCGGGCTGAGCGCCGCTCAGCTCCGCAGGATCGCCGCGGCCGGGCTGCCGACGCTCACCGTCGACCAGGGACTGGCCTGCTTCGACGCCGCGGGCGCGGTGGGCGAGGCGTCCGTCCTCGCCACCCGCGTCGACCGGGCCGCCCTGCGGGCGCGTGGCACCGTGCCCGCCGTCCTCCGCGGCCTGGTCCCGGTCGGCTCCGTCCGCCGGGCCGCCGCCACCGGTGGCGGCTCCGGCCTGCTGACCGGGCTGACGGCCGACCGGGCCCGGGACACCCTGCTCCAGCTCGTCCGTGAGCAGGTGGGTTCGGTGCTCGGGCTCGCGGGTCCGGCGGCGGCCGGGGGCGGGCGGACGTTCAAGGACATGGGCTTCGACTCCCTGACCGCCGGCCAGTTGCGGGACGGCCTGCGCAAGCGGACGGGCCTGAGCCTGCCCTCGACCCTGATCTACGACCATCCGACACCGGAGGCCCTGGCCGGTCATCTGTGGGCCGAGCTGGGCGGCGAGCCCGACGAGCGGCGGGGGAGCGCCGTACCGGCCGCGGTCACGGCCGGTGGTACGGGAGCCGGGGCGGCCGACGCGGAACCGATCGCGATCATCGGAATGAGCTGCCGTTTCCCCGGCGGGGTGCGCTCGCCCGAGGACCTGTGGGAGTTGCTGACCGAGGGCACGGACGCCATCTCCCCGCTGCCCGCCGACCGCGGCTGGGACGCGGGCGCGTACCACCCCGACCCGGAGCGGACGGGCACGACGTACTCGGCGGCGGGTGGCTTCGTCGACGGCGCGGGCGAGTTCGACGCGGCGTTCTTCGGCATCTCCCCACGGGAGGCGGTCTCGATGGACCCGCAGCAGCGGATGCTGCTGGAGCTCACCTGGGAGGCGTTCGAACGCGCCGGGATCGACCCCGCGTCCCTGCGGTCCAGCCTGACCGGCACCTTCGTCTCGGCGACCGCCCAGAGTTACGGCACGGGGGTGTCGGCGGACTCCGACGGCTACCAGCTCACCGGCACGCTCCCCAGCGTGCTCTCGGGCCGTCTGGCCTATCTGTTCGACCTCCACGGGCCGGCCGTGACGGTGGACACCGCCTGCTCGGCGTCCCTGGTCGCGCTGCACATGGCGTGCCAGTCGCTGCGCTCGGGGGAGAGCACCCTGGCCCTCGCGGGCGGTGCCACCGTGCTGACCGGACCGGACCTGCTGGTCTCGCTGAGCAGGCACCGGGTCATGGCGCCCGACGGACGGAGTAAGGCGTTCGCCGAGTCGGCGGACGGCATGGGCATCGCCGAAGGCGCCGGTCTCCTGGTGCTGGAGCGGCTCTCGGACGCGGTCCGCAACGGCCACCAGGTGCTGGCGGTCGTGCGCGGGTCGGCGGTGAACTCCGACGGCGCCTCCAACGGGCTGACCGCGCCGAGCGGGCCCGCGCAGCAGCGGGTCATCCGCCAGGCCCTCGCCAACAGCGGTCTCGCGGCGTCCGACGTCGACGTGGTCGAGGCACACGGCACCGGCACCGCACTGGGCGATCCGATCGAAGCACACGCGCTGCTGGCCACCTACGGCCAGGACCGGGGCGACAACCCGCCGCTGCTGGTCGGCTCGGTCAAGTCCAACATCGGACACACCCAGGTGGCCGCCGGTGTCGCGGGTGTCATCAAGATGGTGATGGCGATGCGGCACGGCGTCCTGCCGAAGACGCTGCACGCCGCCGAGCCGTCCTCCCGTATCGCCTGGGACTCGGGCGCGGTCGAGCTGCTGACCGAGGGGGCACCGTGGCCCGACCTCGGCCGTCCGCGGCGGGCCGCGGTCTCCGCGTTCGGCATGAGCGGGACCAACGCCCACGCCGTACTGGAGCAGGCCCCGGTGTCCACCGGCCCGGTCCCGGATCCGGTAGGGGACGGGCCGGTGGCATGGCCGCTGGCGGGCAAGTCGGCCGGAGCGCTGCGCGCCCAGGCCGCGAAACTGCTCGCACATCTGGACGCCCATCCGGGGGCGCGTCCGGTGGACATCGGACATTCCCTGGCCACGACCCGTGCCGCCTTCGAACATCGGGCGGTGCTGGTCGGCGAGGACTCCGTGGCGCTGCGCGGAAGCCTGGCGGCCCTGGCCGAGGGCACCTCGGATCCCGCGGCGGTGCGCGGCACGGCGTCCGAGCGCGGCCCGGTGGTCTTCGTCTTCCCCGGTCAGGACGCGGCGTGGGCCGGGATGGCGGCCGAACTGCTCGATGTCTCGCCCGTCTTCGCCGCGCGCGTCGCCGACTGCGAGGCGGCTCTGGCCCCGTACCTCGACTGGTCGCCCACCGATGTGCTCCGCGGTGAGCCCGGCGCGCCGCCGATCGAGAAGCGCCCCGATGTGCTCCAGCCCGTGCTGTGGACGGTCATGGTCTCGCTCGCCGCGCTGTGGCGCTCGTTCGGTGTCGAGCCCGCCGCCGTCGTCGGCCACTCCCAGGGCGAAGTGGCCGCCGCCTGCGTCAGCGGCGGCCTGTCGCTGGACGACGGTGCCCGCGTGGTGGCGCTGCGCAGCCGGCTCATCCACGAGCGCCTGTCCGGACGCGGCGCGATGATGTCGGCGATGGCATCGCCGGAGCGGATCGGTGAGTTGCTGGACGAGGTGTCCGGCGCGGTGTCCATCGCGGCGGTCAACGGACCGAAGACGGTGACCCTCTCCGGCGATTCGGCCGCCCTCGACCAGGTCGAGCGCGGTCTGTCCACCGCCAGGATCATGCGCTGGCGGCTGGCCGGGGTGGACTTCGCCGCCCACTCGGCCCATATCGACGAGATCGAGGCCGAGTTGCTGGAACTGCTGGCTCCGGTGCGGCCCCGGCCGTCGGAGGTGCCGTTCTACTCCACGGTGACCGGGGGCCGTCTCGACACCGAGGAGCTGGACGCCCGGTACTGGTGCCGGAACCTGCGGCAGACCGTGTCCTACGCCGAGACGATGACCGGTCTCCTGCGCGACGGCTACGGGGTCATGATCGAGGTCGGCCCGCATCCGGTGCTCGCGGTCGGCACCAGCGAGCTGATCGAGGACGCGGGCAGCCCGGCGGTCACGCTGGGCACCCTGCGCCGGGACGACGGCGGATGGGACCGGGTCCTGCGCTCGCTCGGGGAGGCGTACGCCCACGGCGTGCCCGTCGACTGGACCAGGGCGCTCCCCGGCGGCCGCACGGTCGACCTGCCCACCTACGCCTTCCAGCACGAGTCGTACTGGATCGCCCCGCCCGCCCCGTCCACCTCGCCGACCGGCACCGCCGAAGGCGCCGACCAGCCGCTGTGGACCGCCGTGGACCAGGGAGACAGCGCCGCGGTCGCCACGCTGATCGGTCTCGAACCCGAGAGCAAGGGCGCGCTCGACTCGGTGCTCCCCGCGCTGTCGGCGTGGCGCCGGCGGCAGGACGAGCACACGTTGGCCGGCCGACGGCGCTACCGGACGGTGTGGACACCCCTGCGCGTCCCCGCCGGTCCCGCACTGACCGGAACCTGGCTGGTCCTCACCACCGGCTCCATCGACGACACGGATGTGGTGGCCGCCCTGACCGCACACGGCGCCCAGGCGCGCCGTGTCGTCCTCGACGGGACCCGCACCGGCCCGGAGGCGCTGGCCGCACAGCTCGCCGACGTCGGCCTCGACCGGGTGGCCGGGGTGGTGTCGCTGCTCGCGGCCGCCGAGGACGCGGACAGCGGCGAACCGGCGCTGCCCGCCGGTCTGGTACTCAGCGTGTCGCTGGTCCAGGCGCTGATGGCGGCCGGGGCCGAGGTGCCGCTGTGGACGGTGACCCGCGGCGCGGTCTCCACCGGACCGGCCGACCCGGTCCGCGACCCTCGGCAGGCGATGGTCCTCGGACTCGCCAGGACCGCGGCCCTGGAGGCACCGTCGCTGCGCGGCGGTCCCGCCGACCTCCCCGAGCGCCTCGACCCCGAGGCGGCCGGGCGGTTCGCCGCGCTGCTCTCGGCGGACCCGGGGGAGGACCAGGCGGCGGTGCGTCCCTCGGGCGTCCTCGTCCGGCGACTGGTGCGGGCACCGGCACGAGCCGACTCGCCCGGCACCTGGACGCCCCGCGGCACGACCCTGGTCACCGGCGGCACCGGGGCGCTGGGCGGCCGGGTCGCCCGATGGCTGGCCCACCAGGGCGCGGAGCACCTGGTGTTGATGAACCGTCGTGGCCCGGCGGCACCGGGCGCGGCGGAGCTGGTGGCGGAGCTGACCGCCCGGGGGACGACCGCCGAGGTGGTGCCCTGCGAGCTGACCGACAGGGGGGCCGTGGCCGACGTGCTCGACCGGCTCTCGGCGGACGGCCATCCGGTGCGCGCCGTGGTGCACACGGCCGGGACGAGCCCGCTGGGCCCGCTCTCCACGGCCGGCCCCGACCACTTCGCCGAGGCGCTGCACACCAAGGTGGCCGGCGCCGCGCACCTCGACCAACTGCTCGATGACACCGGCCTGGACGCCTTCGTGCTGTTCTCCTCGATCTCCGGCGTCTGGGGCATCGGCCACCACGCCGCACAGGCGGCGGCCAACGCGTATCTGGAAGCGCTGGCCTCCCAGCGCCGCGCCCGCGGCGCCCGTGCGACGGCGATTGCCTACAGCCCCTGGGAGGAGGCGCGCGGGCGGATGAGCGAGCACGACCGCGAGCGACTCCTGCGCAGCGGAATGTCCTTCCTCGACGCCGACCTGGCCCTGGCCGCGCTCGCCCAGGCGCTGCATGAACAGGAGACCGCGCTGACGGTCGCCGACATCGACTGGGACCGCCATCTCCCCGTCATCACCGAGGCCGCGCCCCGCCCGTTCTTCAGCGAGCTGCCGGAGGCAGCCAAGCTCACCGAGCCCGAACCCGCAGGCGGACACGGCGACTTCACGGCACGGCTGCGGCGCCTGCCACCCGCGGAGGCGCGGCGACTCCTCCTCGACCTGGTGCGGAGCGAGACCGCGGTCGCCCTCGGCCACTCATCCGGCGAGGCCATCGAGGAACACTCCGCCTTCCGCGACCACGGCATGGACTCGCTCGCCGCCATCGACCTGCGCAACCGACTCGCCGCCGCGATGGGCACGACACTGCCCAGCACCGTCGTCCTCACCCACCCCACCCCGGCCGACCTGGCCGGTCATCTCCTCGACCACCTCGCCACGCCGCGGGCCGAGGACCATGGCCCCGTCGCGAACCCGACGACCGATCTGGTCGCCCGCCTCCACCGCGACGCCGTGCGGACGGGCCGCAGGAACGAGGCCGAAACCCTGCTCCTCGACCTCGCCGCCCTCCGGCCCAAGAGCACCGGGCCCATGCCATCCACTCTGGACCGGCTCACCACCGGCACCTCGGGCACCCGGCTGGTCTGCGTGGCCCCCATCGTGCCCCTGACCGGACCCGACACCTACTTCGCCCTGGCCGGGGCGCTCCCCGACACCTGGGACGTCTCCTGCCTGACGCCCCCCGGCTTCGGCGCCGACGAGCCATTGCCCGCCACTCGCGAAGCCCTCGTCGAAGGGCTCGCCCAAGCCGCGGCCGCGAGCACCACCGACCCCCTGATTCTCCTGGGCACCTCGTCCGGCGGCATCCTCGCCCATGAGACCGCCCGCCGTCTCGCGGATCAGGGGGTGCCCGTACGGGCCGTCGTCCTCCTGGACACCTACATCCTGGAATCCCCCGCCGCCCGCGCCCTCCAACCCCACCTGTGGCACGGCCTGTACGAGCGCGAGCACCACACCGGCGGCTTCACCGCCACCGACCTGTCCGCCTACGCCTGGATGGAACGGCTCATCCACACCTGGACCCCCGCACCCACGCCCTTCCCGACCCTGCTCCTGCGCGCCTCGGACCCGCTCCCCGCAGCACCCGGGGCGGACCCGGTGCCGCACGACTGGCAGACGGACCTTCCCCACCTCACCACCACCCGCACCACTGCGGGCAACCACTTCACCCTCGTCAACCAGCACGCCCCCGCCGCCGCCGGCCACATCACCGACTGGCTCACCGAGCTGGGGTGAACGGCTTCTCCGGGCGGGGACGGGGGATGGCCCCGTCCCCGCCCGTGGTGCGTACGCACCAGGACAGGCGCGTGGCTGGTCCGGGCGCACCAGGCGAAGACGGCGGCGGGAGACGATGCCCGGCGGGGCGCCGGAAGGAAGGGTGGGAATGCGCGTGAATCCCGCGCGTTCCCCTTGCCCGACGGCGTCTGGAGTGATCTACAGGTGGCGACATTTCTTTACCGGATCGGACGGTGGGCCTTCCGGCGGCGCCGGCTCGTGGGCGGTCTGTGGCTGGGCGCCCTGGTGCTGGCCCTGGCCGCCGCCGCCATGGCACCGGCCGGGGAGGAAGAGGACCTCTCCATGCCCGGCACCGAATCGCAGAAGGCGTTCGACCTGCTGGACGAGCGCTTCCCCGAGAGCAACTCCCAGGGCGCCGAGGCCCGTTTGGTGTTCCGGGCCCCGGACGGGCAGCGGGTGACGGCCAGGGAGAACAGGGCGGCCGTCCAGGACACGCTCGGCTCGCTGGACGGGGACGATCAGGTCGCGTCGACCACCGACCCCTATGAGAGCGGCGCGGTCAGCGAGGACGGCACCATCGCCTACTCCACGATCACCTACACCGAGGGCGCCGTCGACCTGACCGAGTCGACGAAGAGCGCCCTCGAGGACGCCGCGAACCAGGCCCGGGACGCGGGGCTGACCGTGGAGGTCGGCGGCTCGGCGCTGGATTCTGAAGAGGAACCGGGCGGTACGACGGAGCTCATCGGCGTGGCGGTGGCGGCCGTGGTACTGGTCCTCGCCCTCGGGTCGCTGGTCGCGGCCGGACTGTCGCTGCTGACCGCCCTGTTGGGCGTGGCCATCGCCTTCGGGCTGGTCTCCGCGCTGGCCGTGCCGCTGGGCCTGACGTCCACCGTCGCCATCCTGGCGCTGATGCTGGGGCTGGCGGTCGGCATCGACTACGCCCTCTTCATCACCTCCCGCTTCCGTGACGAGTGCGCCCAGGGCAGCGAGCCGGAGGAGGCCGCCGGACGGGCGGTGGGCACGGCCGGATCCGCCGTCGTCTTCGCCGGCGCCACCGTCTTCATCGCCCTGGTCGGGCTGGGGGTCGTCGGAATCCCCGAACTCACCAAGATGGGCATGGGCGGCGCGGGCGCCGTGGCCCTGGCCGTGCTCGTCGCACTGACCCTGGTCCCCGCGCTGTTCGGCCTCTTCGGCTATGGGGCATCCCCTGCTCGAGCGAAGCCGAGAGCTTGGGGAAGGATCCTGCCCCGCGCCCACCGCAAGGCTGCGGGAGCGCCCCGAAGGGACGCGGGGAATCACGCGACCGGCCACGGTGAACCCGCAGGCGACCGGCAACCCATCGCGGCAAGGCCGGCGAAGCGCATGGGCACCCGCTGGGCGCGGTTCGTGCTGCGCCGGCCGGTGGCCGTGCTGATGATCGCCGGACTCGGCCTCGGCGCCGTCGCCGTGCCGGCGCTGAGCCTCGAACTCGGGCTGCCCGGAGACGAGTCCAAGTCGGTGGAGACCACCCAGCGCCGCGCCTACGACCTGCTGTCCGAAGGCTTCGGTCCCGGCTTCAACGGCCCGTTGACCGTGGTGGTGGACGCCTCGAAGTCCGCGGACACCCGGGCCGCCACACACCAGGTCGTCACGACCCTACGGGGAGTGGACGGGATCGCCTCGGTCGGTGATCCGGCACTCAGCCGGACCAAGGACACGGCCATCCTCACCGCCGTCCCCGAGACCGCGCCGAACAGCGGCGAGACCAAGGACCTGGTGCACGCGATCCGGGGCGCGGTCTCCGGCGTCGAGGCCGACACGGGCGCCGCGATCCTGGTGACCGGCACCACCGCGATGAACATCGACATCTCCGAAGCCATGTCCGACGCCCTCATCCCCTATCTCACCGTGGTCATCGGCCTGGCGGTGCTCCTGCTGCTGGTGGTCTTCCGCTCGGTCCTGGTCCCGGTCAAGGCCGCGCTCGGCTTCCTGCTGTCGGTGGGTGCCGCCTTCGGTGTCCTCGTCGCCGTCTTCCAGTGGGGCTGGGCGGCGGATCTGCTCGGCATCGAGCAGACCGGACCGGTCATGTCGCTGATGCCGATCCTCATCATCGGCATCGTCTTCGGCCTCGCCATGGACTACGAGGTCTTCCTCCTCACCCGGATGCGGGAGGCCCACGTCCATGGGGCGTCCCCCGGCGAGGCGATCGTGAGCGGCTTCCGGCACAGCGGACGGGTGGTGGCCGCGGCGGCGATCATCATGATCAGCGTGTTCGCCGGATTCGTCGGGATGAGCAGCCCGACCATCCAGACGATGGGCGTCGGCCTGGCCGCCGCCGTCCTCTTCGACGCCTTCGTGGTCCGGATGGCGATCGTGCCCGCGGTCCTGGCGCTGCTCGGCCACCGGGCCTGGTGGCTGCCCCGTATCCTCGACCGTGTGCTGCCGAATGTGGATATCGAGGGTGAGGCACTGACCAGGCATGTCCCGGCCGCCGCGACCGTGCCGGACGCGGCGGCCGCGCCGCTCCCCGCCGGCCGGCCCCGGGGCTGAGCCGGCCATGATGACCACAGGTGGCGGTGGCCCGCGATCACGCGGCACGTGGTGGCGGGAGGCAGCGATCACCGCGACGGCGTTCGCGCTCTGTCTGCTCGGCGGCGCGCTGAAGGAGGACGGCAGCGCGCTGTCACTGCCGCCCGCCGCCGCCTACCTCATCGCCGTGGCGTCCTGTGCCGTGCTGCCGGTGCGGCACCGGGCGCCCCTGGCCGCCATGGCGGTCACCACCGCGAGCGGTGTGCTGGTGCCGTTCTCGGGCCTCCTGCTGAGCCCGCTCATCGTGGCCCCCGCCGTGATCACCGCCTACTCGCTCACCGCGCGCACCGAACGGCACGCGACGAGCGCGGTGTCGCTCACCTCCGTGGCGCTGCTGGTCGCCTCCACCCCCTTGTTCGGGGCCCTCTCGTGGAAGGACGCGAGCAGGGTGGGGGCGGTGGCGGCGTTCCCGATGGTGGCCGCCGTACTCGGGCACGCGGTGCACAACCGGCGGGCCTATCTGGCGGCCGTGGAGGAGCGGGCCCAGCGGGCCGAGAAGAGCCGGGAGAGCGAGGCGCGCCGGAGAGTGGCCGAGGAACGGGTGCGCATCGCCCGGGAACTGCACGACCTCGTGGCCCATCAGATCACCCTGGCCAACGCGCAGGCTTCGGTCGCCGCCCACCTCTTCGACGCCCGCCCGGAGCAGACCCGCAAGAGCCTGACGGAGCTTGTCGAGACCACCGGCCACGCACTCGACGAACTGCGGGCCACGGTCGGTCTGTTGCGTCAGTCCGGGGACGCGCCCGCGCCCGGCGATCCGGCGCCCGGGCTGTCCCGGCTTCCCACGCTCCTCGAGTCCTTCCGCCGCGCGGGTCTGGAGGTGTCGGTACACCACGAGGGCACGGCCAGGCCGCTGTCGCCGGGCGTGGACCTCACCGCCTACCGCATCGTCCAGGAGGCCCTGACCAACGTGACCAAGCACGCCGGTACCGGTAGCGCCCGGGTGGGCCTCGCCTGGAACCGCGATCGGGTGACCATCACCGTCGCCGACGACGGAAGGGGCGGCCGTACGGGACCGAATGCGACCACGGGACGGAGCGCGCCCACGATGCCGGAACGTCCGCCCGGTTACGGTCTGATCGGGATGCGGGAACGCGCCACCGCGGTCGGGGGACAGCTCTCCGCGGGCAAACGCCCGGAGGGCGGCTTCCTCGTCTCCACCGACCTGCCCCTCCCGCCCGCCAAGGACACGACGCGGAGCACCGACGGAGCGACCACCCCCGAGGGGCAGATGGCCGACGCGGCGACGGGCGACGGACGGACGGGCGACGGAGAGGCCGGGGACGCGCCGTGACGCTCCGAGTGCTGCTCGCCGACGATCAGGCCCTGCTGCGCGGGGCCTTCCGGCTGCTCCTCGACTCCGCCGACGACATCACGGTGGTGGGCGAGGCCGCCGACGGCAGGGAGGCGGTGAGACTCACCCGGCAACTGCGCCCGGACGTGGTGCTCATGGACATCCGCATGCCGGAAGTGGACGGTCTCGCCGCCACGTCGGAGATCTGCGCGGACCCGGAACTGCGTGCCAGCCGCATCCTGATCCTGACCACGTACGAGACCGACGAATACGTCGCTCAGGCGCTGCGCGCGGGGGCCGGTGGCTTCATCGGCAAGGGCATCGGGGCCGCGGACCTGCTGGACGCCGTGCGGACGATCGCCGACGGCGACACGCTGCTGTCCCCCGCCGCGACCCGCTCCTTGGTCGCCCGCTTCCTGGCCACACCGGCCGGCGCCCCGCCCCGCCACGCCGAACAGCTCGCTGTGCTCACCCCGCGCGAGCGCGAGATGGTGGCACTGGTCGCGACCGGTCTGTCCAACCAGGAGATCGCCGAGCAGATGTTCCTCAGCCCCTTCACCGTCCGCGCCCATGTGCAGCGCGCCATGACCAAGCTGGAGGCCCGTGACCGGGCCCAACTCGTCGTCATCGCCTACCGGACGGGCCTGGCCCACGCCGCCCCCGACGGCGGGGCCGACCCCCTGTCGTAGTCCGAGGTCACGGCACCGGCGCGAATGCGGGCAGCGTAAGGGCCGAGTGGGCCGGCCGGGCCGGCGCGGAGGGCAGGGCGACGAGGCCACGCAGCCGGGTGTTGCGCCGCTCCAGCGCCTCCGCGGTGGTGGGGAAGAGCGTGGCCCCGCCCGTGTCGACCAGTGCCTGATTCATGGCGACGAACTCGCGAACGCCGTGCTCGTAGGCGGCGAAGGCCGCGGTGTGATCCCGGTGCGAGGCCACGGCGTCGGCCAGCATGTAGGCACCGACCAGCGCGAGGCTCGAGCCCTGTCCGGTCAGGAACGAGGGTGCGTACGCGGCGTCGCCGACGAGCGCGACGCGGCCGCTGGACCAGTGGGGCATGCGGATCTGACCGGCCGTGTCGAAGAACAGGTCATCCGCCTCCCGCAGGGCGCCCACCATGCGAGGGACCTCCCATCCCGCGCCCGCGAAGACCGTGGCCACCAGGTCCCGCTGGGCGTCGGGGTTCCGGAGGGCGTCGAGCGGCGGCTCCGGTTGGTGAAAGTTCAGGAAGGCGTGCAGCTCGTCGTCGTCCCCGACGGCGTAGAGGGCCGCGGCCTTCCCCGGGGTGTTCCACATCATGACCTCGCGGGAGAGCCCGAAGGTGTTCGGCATGGTGAAGATGGCGAAGCAGTAGCCGAGGTAGCGGTGGAACTGTTCCTCGGGGCCGAACAGGGTCCCCCGGGTCTGTGAGTGCGTCCCGTCGGCGCCGACCACCAAGTCGAACGTGCGCCGTTGCCCACTGCGGAACGTCACGTCGATCCCTTGTCCGTACTGGTCGAGGGTGTCGATGGAGTCGCCGAACAGGAATTCCACATCGTCGCGGACCAGCGCGTACAGACTCGCCGCCAGATCCCCACGCCGCACTTCGAGGTCCTGTCCCTCGACACCGCCGGCAACGGCGCTCGGGCTGAGCGAGGCCACCTCGCCGCCATCGGCGTCGAGAAAGGTGCAGCGGCGCGAGTCGATGTGCGCGTCCCGCAGTCGCGGCAGTATCCCCATCCGCCGGACCACCTCGATCGCGGTACCGCGGATGTCGATCGGGTAACCACCTGCGCGCAACGCGCCCGCCTTCTCCACCACGGTGACCGCGCATCCGGACCGGTGCAGCCAGTACGCCAGCGCGGGCCCGGCGATACTGGCCCCGGAGATCAGGACGGTGCGCTTGGCGGAGGTACGCGCGTCCTTCGACAGACCGGTAGATGTCATGCCTGGGCTCCATTCTGCGTGCTGCGGATCTGCGTGCCGCGGATCTTCGTGATGCGGACAATGAGCAGTGACACCGCGGCGACGAGACCGGCGGTGACGAAACCCGTGACGAAGGCGGATTCGGTCGGCAGGCCCGTCGTCGAGTCGGCCCCGGAGTCGAGAATCGCGCCGCCGACCTGGGAGCCCAGGGCGACGCCGATCACGCGCGTCACCACGAGCAGGCTGGTGGCGATGCCGGTGTCCCCGGTGCCGACGGCGGCGGCGGCGCGGGTGAGCAACGCCGTGCCGGCCACGCCCGCGGCGATCGCGGTCAGCGCCTTCGCGAGGACGAGCTGCCAGGACGCGGTGTGCAGCGACGCCAGGGTGATCGTGGTGGCCGCGGTGACGACGGCACCCCCGACGAGCACGGCCCGCAGACCGAAACGCCGCGCCACGACCCCGCCGACCGAATCGCTGACCGCCCCGGCGATGGCGCCCGGCAGCAGGAACAGTCCGATATCGGTGGTGCTGAGCCCAAAGCCGTACCCGTCGGCCGATATCGCGAACATCTGCGGCAGCAGGAAGGCCACCATCCCGAAGCTGGTGGTGACGACCAAGGTGAGCACGCACGAATGCCACATCGCGGGCTTGGCCAGCATGCGCAGATCGACCATCGGCGAGGCCGCCCGGCGCTCGACGACGACCCATGCGGTGGCGAGGGCGGCCACGAGAAGGGTGAGGGCGACGACCGCGAGGGGCGGCAGACCGTCGCCCGTCACCCGCACGAGCCCGATCATGAACGCGAGCAACGCGCCGCTCAGCAGAGCCACGCCCGGCCAGTCGATCCTGCCGTCCGATGCGATCGGCGGATCATGCGGCATCAGCCGCGTCAGGACCAACGTCGTCGCGATGATCGCGATTGTCGGCAGCGCGAACATCCAATGCCAGGACAGCTCTTCCGAGAGCGGCCCGGCGATCAGCGTTCCCACCATGCCGCCGCCCGTGAACAGCGCCATGACCACCCCGATCGCCACCTGTGACTCGCGTGCGGGGAGGTTTTTGCGCACCAGGATGAAGGAGAGGGGCAGCGCGCCCACCATGACGCCCTGCAATATCTGACCGAGCAACAACACCGGCAGGTCCGGCGCGAGGCTCGCCAGCACACCACCGGCCGAGACCACGGCCATCAGCCAGACCAGCACCCGCTTTCCGCCGTAGCGGTCGCCGAGTTTGCCCGCGACGGGTGTGATGACCGCGCCGGTGATGAGCAGGGTGTTGCCGATCAACGCCCCTTCGGAAGGGCTGACCCCCAGCTCACGTTGGAGTTGCGGGAGCGCGGGCTCCACCACCGACTGCAGAGTGCCGAGGGCGAGCGCCAAGATGCCGAGGGCACCGATCGACAGCCTCCCGATGCGGACCGGGGAAGCTACAGCTAGGGACATGGACATCCTTCCAGACACCGTCAGGCAGGGGGGAATGCGCGGGATTCACGCGCATTCCCACCCTTCCTTCCGGCGCCCCGCCGGGCATCGTCTCCCGCCGCCGTCTTCCCCTGGTGCACCCGGACCAGCCACTCACCTGTCCTGGTGCCTACGCACCACAGACCGGCCAACCGAGCCGTTCACCGATAAAGCAGCTGCGGTGGAGGACGGAACCTTGACACGCTGAGCGGATGGACCGTCAACGCAGATCCCAGCTCGCGCACGCCGACCACCCGATCGCCGCCCCGCTCACCGACGAATCGGTGGCCCGACTGCTCGAGAGGGCGGTGGCGGACGAGGCCGACCGCGCCCTCGACCTCGGCTGCGGAGGCGGCGCCTGGCTGCGGCGGCTCCTGGTCCGCTATCCGCGGATGCGCGCCGAGGGGGTGGACATCCACACCGCGGCCCTGGAGCAGGCACGCGAGGGCGCGGAGGAAGCCGGCGTCGCGGACCGGCTGGTCCTCCACGAGATGGATGCCTCGGTCTTCGCCTCGGCGCACCGCTTCGACGTGGTGCTGAGCGTCGGCGCCGCGCACGCCTTCGGCGGGCTGCTGCCCACCCTCGCGGCGGCGCGTGAACTCCTCGCCCCGGGCGGCCATCTCCTCGTGGGCGACGGCTTCTGGGAGCGCGAACCCGACGCCGCCGCCCTCTCGGCCCTGGGCGCCACCTGGGACGACTACGCCGATCTCGCCACCACCGTGGACCGCGTCACCGCCGACGGCTGGACACCCGTCTACGGCCACGTCAGCACGGCGGGGGAGTGGGACGACTACGAGTGGTCCTGGACCGGCTCACTGTCCCGCTGGGCCCTGGACCACCGCGACGAACCCGACGCCCTGGACACGTACAAGGCCGCCGCCGAACACCGCACGGGCTGGCTGCACGGCTACCGCGGCACCCTCGGCTTCGTCACCCTCGTACTGCGGCGGAGCCCCTGAGCGCCACGGTGACGTCCACGACGAACGGTTCGACCAGCACCCCGTCCGGGAACCGCGCGAGCAGCTCCACCCGTTCCGCGCTCAGCACCGCGTCCGCTTCGGCGGCGCTCATCACGGCGAGGTAGGAGTGGCTGCCGAGGGTGCGCAGCCGGTCCTCCACGGTGATCGTTCGTGACCAGCGGACGGTGCCCGACCGCGTATCGAGCCCGAACGGCGCGAGCAGCCCGGCGACCGTGGCGGGGAAGCCGGGCGGGCGGTAGGCGGGGCAGCGCTCGGCCAGCCGGGCCTCCTGCCGCGCCAGCCACGGGACGTCGGTGTCCGGGACGTTCCACCACAGCGCGAGGGCGCCGCCGGGCCGGAGCACCCGGACGGCCTCGGGGACCGAGCGCGCCGGATCGGTCCAGTGCCAGGACTGGGCGTAGGTGACGACGTCGGCGACGCCGTCCGCGAACGGGAGCGCCTCGCCGTCGCCCCGCACCAGCGGGATCCGTGGCAGGGCGCTCCGCAGCTCGGCCGCCATACCCGCGCCCGGTTCCACGGCCACGACACGCGCCCCGCGCTCGGCCAGCAGCCGGGTGGCGATGCCCGTGCCCGCGCCCACGTCCAGCACATCGGCCCCGTCGAGCGGCCGCCCCGCGAACTCCTCCACCATCGCGAACAGTTCCGGCGGATAGCCGGGCCGGACGGCCGCGTACAGGGCGGCGATGGCGTTGAACGACGTGGCGAGCGAGGAGCGGGGTGAGGGCGGCACGGGTCCATGGTGACGGCACCCGGGGTGCGTTGTCAGCGATGGGTGCGACCATCGCGGCATGTGCGCCGATACCTCGACCACCGCTTACTGGGACGCCGCCGCCGCGGACTTCGACAACGAGCCGGACCATGGGCTGCGCGATCCCGCCGTGCGGGAGGCGTGGGCCGCGCGGCTGCGGGGGTGGCTGCCCGAGCGGGCCGGGGATGTGCTGGACCTGGGCTGTGGCACGGGGAGCCTCGCGCTGCTCGCGGCCGAGCGGGGGCACCGGGTGACGGGGGTCGATCGCTCGCCCCGGATGGTCGAGCTGGCGCGGGCGAAGCTGGGCGGGACGGGGGCCACCGTGCTCGTCGGGGACGCGGCGGAGCCGCCCGTGGGGGAGGGGAGCTTCGATGTCGTCTTGGTCCGGCATCTGCTGTGGATGCTGCCGGACCGGCAGGCGGTGCTGCGCCGGTGGGTCCGGCTGCTGCGGCCGGGTGGGCGGCTGGTGCTGATCGAGGGGCGGTGGGGCGAGTCCGACCCCGTCGGGCTGCCGGCCGCCGAGCTGTCCGCACTGGTCGGGCCGGTGACGGAGCGGCTGTCGGTCGAGCAGCTCGCGCCGGACGCGGCGCTGTGGGGGCGGGTCGTGCGCGACGAGCGGTATGCCCTGGTGGCCGACCTCGCACCGGCCCGGCGCCATACCGAGATCGTGGACGTCCATCTGATCCTGCGCCGCGGCGATGAGGTTCTGCTCGCCCGCCGGGCCAACACCGGCTATGCGGATGGGCTGCTGCACGCCCCGTCCGGACATGTCGAGGACGGCGAGGACGTCCGCGCCGCGATGCTCCGCGAGACGGCCGAGGAGATCGGCCTCACCCTGGGCCCGGACGAGGTGCGGGTCGTCCTTGTGCTGCAGCACAAGGCGCCCACGGGGGCGGCCCGTACGGGGTGGTTCTTCGAGGCGGAGGCAGGACGGGCGAGCGGGCTCGAGCCCGTCAACCGGGAGCCGGGGAAGTGCTCCGAGCTCGGCTGGTTCCCGCTGGACGCGCTGCCGGACGACATGGTGGCGTACTGCCGGGCCGGCCTCGAGGCGTACCGCGCGGGCCACCGTTTCGCCCTCCACTGGCATGAGCCGGACGACCCGGTCGCGTACACCCCGGAGGGGCCCGGCCGGCTGACCCCGCTCTGACCACCGGAGGTTATGGGACGCTGTCCCGTTTCGTTAGACTCGGCGGCGAAGGGAAGGGTGCGGTGGACGACAACGATCGAGACGCGGGGCGCGCGGCCCGGCCCAAGCGGGCGGACGCGCGGCGCAACGAGAAGGCCCTGCTCGAAGCGGCCGCCGCGGTCTTCGTCACCTCGGGCGTCGAGGCGCCGATACGCGATATCGCGGCCAAGGCCGGGGTCGGCACGGCCACGATCTACCGCCACTTCCCGACGCGGGCGGATCTCATCGTCGCCGTCTACCGGCACCAGGTCGAGGCCCTCGCCGAGGCCGGTCCGGCCCTGCGGGCGACCAGCGAGACCCCACACGCCGCCCTGGGGCGCTGGATCGATCTCTTTGTCGACTTCCTGGTCACCAAGCACGGGCTCGCGGCCGTGCTGCAGTCCGACGACCCCTGCTTCGACCCCCTGCACTCCTACTTCCTCGACCGGCTCCTGCCCGTCTGCACCCAGCTCCTCGACGCCGCGGCCGCCGCGGGCGAGATCCGCACCGGCCAGGACGCCTACGAGCTCATGCGCGGCGTCGGCAGCCTCTGCGCGGGCGCCGGCACCGACCCCCGCTGCGACACACGTCACCTGGTCGAGCTGCTCATCGCGGGGCTGCGCCGACCGCACTGACCATCGGCCGGGCGGCGCCCGCCCTGGCACACAATGGGGGCCGGACACCACCGCCCCCACGCCCCAGGAGCCCCACGTGGCCTTGCAGATCACCGTCGACCAGGACGCGGCGACCGCCCCCTTCGAGCAGATCCGCGCGCAGATCGCCGACCTGGCCCGCTCCGGCGCGCTTCCCGTGGGCTACAAACTGCCCACCGTGCGCGGCTTCGCCGAGGAGCTGGGGCTGGCGGCGAACACCGTCGCCAAGGCGTACCGCGCCCTGGAGGCGGACGGGGTGATCGAGACCCGCGGCCGCCACGGCACCTTCATCGCGGCGGCGGGTGACGCGGCCCGGCGCCAGGCCGCCGAGGCCGCCCAGACCTATGTCCAGCGGGCACGCCGCCTAGGTTTGGACCGTGCGACCGCCCTCGCCGCCGTCGAGGACGCGCTGCGGGCCGGCTACGGAGACTCCGCCTGAACCTCCACCGCTCACAGCGCCGGTGACGCCGCCTGCCATGCTGTCCCCATGACCAGCCGCAAAGCCCTCGTCCGACGCCCCAGCCCCCGCCTCGCCGACGGGCTCGTCACCCATATCGACCGCACGCCGGTCGACGCCGCGCTGGCGCTGCGGCAGTGGGAGGTCTATGTCGTGGCGCTGCGCGCACACGGCTGGGAGACGGTGGAGCTGCCGCCGCTGGACGACTGCCCGGACGGGGTGTTCGTCGAGGACACCATGGTCGTCCACCGGAACGTCGCGGTGATCGCCCACCCCGGAGCCGAGTCCCGCAGGCCCGAGACCGTGACGACGGAGGAGGCCGTGACCGGGCTCCGCTGCTCGCTGAACCGGATCCGCGAGCCGGGCACGCTGGAGGGCGGCGACGTCCTCAAGATCGGCGACACCGTCTATGTGGGACGCGGCCAACGCACCAACGGCGACGGCATCCGCCAGCTGCGCGCCGCGCTGGAGCCGCTGGGCGCCCGGGTGGTGGCCGTACCGATCAGCAAGGTGCTCCACCTCAAGTCGGCGGTCACCGCGCTGCCGGACGGCACCGTCATCGGCTATCCGCCGCTGGTCGACGACCCGGACGCGTTTGACCGCTTCCTCCCCGTCCCCGAGGAGTCCGGCGCCCATGTGGTGCTGCTCGGCGGCGGCAAGCTGCTGATGGCTCGGAGCGCGCCGCGCAGCGCCGAGCTGTTCGCCGATCTCGGCTATGAGCCGGTGCCGGTGGACATCAGCGAGTTCGAGAAGATGGAGGGCTGTGTGACCTGCCTGTCGGTCCGGCTCCGGGAGCTGTACGCCTGAGTGCCGGGCCCCCGGTCCCGGACCCCGGGGGCATCGCACAGGCCCCCGGGTCCCGGTTCACAGATACAGCCCCGCGTTCGCGTCCCCCGGCTGCGACGGCACGGCGGGCGGCCGGGTGCCGCGCCGCAGCGCGTACAGCTCCGCGAGCGTCGCCCCGTCCCGTCCGATCACGCCTTCCCGGTCGTCGACCTCGCCGCCGAGCCAGCTCACCGCCTCCGTGCGCGTCAGCTTGCCGACCTCGATCCGGGCCAGACACCGGCCGGGGCGGACCACCGCCGGATGCAGCCGCTCCAGATCCTCGTTGGTGGTCACCCCGACCAGCACATTGCGCCCCTGGCCGAGCAGACCGTCCGTCAGGTTCAGCAGCCGGGACAGCGCCTGCCCCGCGGTGTGCTTGGCCTCGCCGCGGATCAGCTCGTCGCAGTCCTCCAGGAGCAGCAGCCGCCAGCGCCCCTTGGCCGTGCCGTCGTCCTCGCCGATCGCGATGTCCATCAGATAACCGACGTCGGTGAAGAGCCGCTCGGGGTCCAGGACGCAGTCCACCTGGCACCACTCCCGCCAGGACCGGGCCAGGGTGCGCAGTGCCGAGGTCTTGCCGGTGCCGGGCGGGCCGTGCAGCAGCAGGAGGCGGCCGGCGATGTCGTCCGGGGTGACCTTCATCAGCCCGTCCATGGCCTCCGCGACCGGCGCCGTGTAGTTGCCGCGGATCTCCTCCCAGGTCCCGGCCGAGATCTGCCGCGAGGTGCGATGCGGTCCGCGGCGCGGCGAGACGTACCAGAAGCCCATCGACACGTTCTCCGGCTGGGGTTCCGGCTCGTCCTCCGCGCCGTCGACGGCCTGGTGGAGCACCTTCTCGGCGAGGGCGTCGTCGACGGCGGTCACGGTCACATCGGCCCCCCGGTTCCACCGGGAGATCAGCAGGGTCCAGCCGTCGCCCTCGGCGAGCGTCGCGCTGCGGTCGTCGTCGCAGGCCGCGCGCAGCACGGTCGCGGACGGCGGCAGCAGCGTCGCGCCCGACCGCACCCGGTCGACGGAGTGACTGCGGGCATACGGTTGCTCGCCGGTCGCGAAGCGCCCCAGGAAGAGCGCGTCGACGACATCGGACGGCGAATCGCTGTCGTCGACGTTGAGCCGGATGGGGAGGGACTCTTCGGCGGGTGTCGTAGGCAGGGTCTGCCTCCTGAGAACGGGGGGCCGGTGCGTCGGTCAGCGCACCCGGCCCCATGATCCAGGACCGGGGGCGAGGGCGCACCAAGGTTTGTGGCCGTTTACCGAGCTGTTCCACGGAACCCCACTGGAATGGGGCGTTCACGGATACTCTTACCCGTTGTGGGGCGTCGGGGAAGGGAACGGGGCGGGTTGGCCAGGTTATGGCAAAAGAGGCGCCGGCGGACCGGCGCACTGCTCGGTGTCGGCAGGGCCACCATGGCACGGGTGGCGACCACCTGCTCCGGCGGGCCCGGCGCGGGTGAGGGACGGCCCGGATCAAAGTCGGCGCGCGGGAAGGCCGGCGCCAGGGGCCCGGGCTGGGGATTCACCCATACCCAGTACAGCGCCGACCACGGCACGGAGAGCGGCCGCAAGGCCGCGGGCGCGCTGCGGTCGCGCCACCCGATGCCGCGGAACCAGCACATCATGGGGTGGGGCGCGGGCAAAAGGGGTTCGCCAGCTCCGGCGCGCCCAGCAGACGCGCCTGTGACCGCATGGCCGTCCATACCGCCCGGTCGGCTGCGGTCAGCTCACCCGGACGGTACACACCGATCTCCACGTATCTATTCCTGACTGTGGGTCATGCGTCGTCGCCGCGTGAGGCGGGTGAGCAGCGCCGGCACCAGGATCAGCAGGCTCAGGCATCCGACCGCCGCCACTCCGCCGCGCGCCGACCAGAGCCGCAGCGCGAGCATCGCCTGCGCCACCAGCAGATCCAGCGCGAGCGCCCCCGCCACGGCCAGCACCGGGCGGATCAGCGCGTCCAGTCCGCGCAGGGCGCTGCCGATGGCCAGCGCGGGCGCGGCGAGCAGGAAGAACAGCGTGAACGGCGCCCGCAGCGGCGAGTGGACGTCGGCCAGCGCGAGTGCCGCGCCGATGGCCGCGAGGCCGACCGCGGCGCCCGCGATCACCGGCAGTGAATCGCCACCCGCCGGTCTCTTGTCAGTGATGGTGTGCATTGGCGTCTTTGCCCCCCGAAGCGCCGGATGCCGGGCTTCAATGTCGCGCAGTCGACGGATGCCGTCAAGACGGAGAAAGTGCACGAACGGTCCATTGGCGGGCACGGGGGTTGAGTGCCCATCAGGGCTGGTCGCGCCCTGTGCGCCGGTCGTGCGCCGGGGAAGTCGGGGCGGGCGTGGTGACTCATCCCCATTCCGTCCGACCTAGGGACGTATCGGCCACGTATCGAAAGATTTTTGCCAACTACTCGCATAGATCGGCCGTTTGCGCGGGATGACATATCCATGTCACACCGCCGAAACGATCCCTGGCGGCGTGGCTGACGGTTTCGAACGCGATTGCCCTTTTGCTGGGCTATCGCGCCTCATATCGGCACAGCAGTGATCCTGCTAGGGAGATCGAATGAAACTGTCCAGACTCACGGCGACGATGGGTGCGTTCGTCGTCGGTGCCGTCCTCGCCCTCACCGGGGCCGGCGCAGCCCATGCCACCGAGAACAGCGCGGGCCCCGCCTATGTGGCGCTGGGCGACTCCTACTCATCCGGCCTCGGCTCGGGCAGCTACGACAGCGCCAGCGGCAGCTGTAAGCGCAGCAGCAAGGCGTACCCCGCGCTCTGGGCCGCCGCGCACGCCCCCTCGAGCTTCAACTTCACCGCCTGCTCGGGCGCCAAGACCGGCGATGTGCTCAACAACCAGCTCGGTCCGCTGGGCTCCGGCACCGGTCTCGTCTCCATCTCCATCGGCGGCAATGACGCCGGTTTCGCCGACATCATGACCACCTGCGTGCTGCAGTCCGAGTCCACCTGCGTCAACGCGGTGAACAGCGCCAAGACGTTCGTCCAGAACACCCTGCCCGGCAAGCTGGACCAGGTCTACAACGCCATCAGCGCCAAGGCCCCCTCCGCGCATGTCGTCGTCCTCGGCTACCCGCGGTTCTACAAGCTGAGCGGCTCGTGCATCGTGGGGCTCAGCGAGACCGAGCGCGCCGCGATCAACAGCGGTGCCGATCTGCTCAACTCCGTCACCGCCAAGCGCGCCGCCGACCACGGCTTCAGCTTCGGCGACGTCACCACGACCTTCACCGGACATGAGATCTGCTCCGGCGACGCCTGGCTGAACAGCGTCACCTTCCCCATTGACGAGTCCTACCACCCCACCCCCGTCGGCCAGTCCGGTGGCTACCTCCCGGTCTTCAGCTCCGCCGCCTGACCGTCACCCGCCACCACACGCACAGGAGGAGGCCCCGGCCGTCGGGGCCTCCTCGCAGTCCGTGGCCACCGGGCGACTCGGGCCGCGGCCACCTCAGCCGAGCGTGGTGGCCGCCCCCCTCAGCACCAGTCCACACCCCAGCGCGAGGACGACCGCGGCGGTTCCGACGGGCGAGGCGCGGCGCACCGCCCCCAGCATCCGGTCGATCCGGCCCTCCGACGCCTTGCGGGCCGCCAGCCGCTCCGTGGCCCGCACGCCCAGGCGCACCGCGGCGAACCCGGCCAGCGTGAGCGTCAGCGCCAGCCCGAGCCCGTACGCCACCACCAGGACGAAACCGAACCACGCCTGGCCCAGCGCGGCCGCGCCGACGAGCACGATGACGGCGGAGGGGCTGGGCACCATGCCCCCGGCGAAGCCGAGCAGCAGCGTGCCGCGCAGAGTGGGCCGCACCTCATGGGTGTGGGTGTGCCCGTCGCCGTGGTCGTGGGTGTGCGTATGGGCAGGGCTGTGGTCGTGGCCGTGCGTGTGGTCATGACCGTGATCGTGGCCGTGGTGATGGGCACGCGCCTGCCGGTGGCGGCGCAGTGCCTTGCGCAGTAGCCCCGCCCCGGCCACCGCCACCAGCACGCCGCTCGCGATGCCCAGCCATGAGATCACCGACGGGGCGGCCGCCGAACCCGCCGTGACCAGCAGCCCCAGCGCGAACACCCCCAGGGTGTGCGTGACCGTCACCGACGCGCCCAGCGCCAGTACATCGCGCAGCGCGCCGCGCCCGCCCGCCGCGGCGGCCGCCGCCATCATCGTCTTGCCGTGGCCGGGGGCCAGGGCGTGCATCGCGCCCAGCAGTATGGCGGTGGCGAAGGCCGTAAGGGCGAAGCCGAGGGTGATGTCATGGCGCGCCACCATAGAGGTGAGCGCCTGCGTCCAGCGATCCACACCACGCGGCAGCACCGACGAGCCGACCGCATCGTCCCGGCCGGACCCCGCCGTGGCGGCGAGCGCGGGGCCGCCCGCTGTGACGCGCAGCGCGGCCGACCGCTGATCGGGCGGCGAGGAGAGCTGCCCCGCCGGATAGCGGGTCAGCCGGTGGGAGGCCGAGGTCTTGGGGACGTCGGCGTCGGTGAGCGTCATACGGTCGCCCTGCGCCGTCACCTCCCGCCAGCCGGGGCCCGTACCGATGTCCCGAGGGCGATACGCGACCGTCGCCCGTTCGCCGTGCCCCAGCGCGGCCGTCAGCCGGCACTCCACCCGCAGCGTCGGCAGCCCGGCCTGGCCGGGGCGCTGACGCGCCCGGGCGCGCCCGTCGCGTACGGGCACCCGGTGTCCGCCGACGGTCAGCCGCGCCCCCTTCGCCGCGCTCGCGCACCGCCGTGCCGCCCACGCGTCCAACTCCCGCCCGGACAGGGCGTCGTCGCCATCGCGGTCGATCTCCGGCTTCGTCTGCGCGGAGGGGATCTCGGCGAGGTCCTCGACATGGTCGACCCGCAGCGTCCCGGGGGTGACCACCAGCCCGTCGTACCGGTTGACGGTGAAGTTGCCGAGCGGGTGCGCCTCGGCGCTGCCGGTGGGGAGCGCCACCAGCACGACGGCCGCCATCAGCACACCGGCGGCCGTCAGCCGCCAACGGGTGCGCCGCTCGGGGGGCGTGCCCCGGGATTCGCCAAAGGGGATTCCAGCGTGGGAGGCCGCTCGGGAAGGGGCGGAGTGCGGAAAGGTCATCGAGCACCCCCCAGCGCCTTGAGCGCCGCCTTCGCCGCTCGCGCGCCGGTCGGGGAGAAGCCCGGGTTGAGGTCGAGCGCGGCCTTCAGGTGGCGGCGCGCCGACTTGTCGTCGCCGAGGGACTTCTCGATGACGCCGCGGTGGTAGAGGAACGCCGCGTTGCGGTAGCCGGGCCCGGCGGCGCGCTCGGCGTACTCCAGGGCCTTCCCGTCCTCGCCGTCGCGGTGCAGGGCCCAGGCCAGCGCGTCGGCCGTGTGCACGGTCCGCCGCCGCTCCCACTCGGCGCGGGCCGCCTTCAGCGCCTCCTTCGCCTCGCCGTGGTCGGCAGCGACCAGCGCGCTGTCCAGGTCGGTGGCCACACCGTTGGCCCGTGCGAGCGTGATCCAGGTGTCGACCACCGCGTACTGCCGCCTCGCCAGGGAGCGGTCGCCCCGCGCCTCGTACGCCTCGCCCAGCGCCGCGAGTTCGGCGGGCAGCGGATAGCGCCGTACGACCGCCTCCAGATCGCGGATCCCCGCCATCTGCCGCCCGTCCGCCACCGAGGTACGACCACGGCCCTCCAGCGCCGGGAGATAGCCGGGCACGGCGCGCAGCGCGGTGGCGTACGCCCGCCGCGCGGTGCCGTACTCGCCCTGGTTCCAGGCCAGTTGGCCGAGCGCCGTCGAGACGTAGGCGATATCGCTGGGCGAGGTCGCGGAGTCCTGCGCGCGCAGCAGCACCCGGCGCGCCCCGGCCGGATCGCCGCGCAGTTCGAGGACGTAGCCGAGGCGGGTGAACACCGGGATGCCGGGGCGCAGTGAGTCGGCCTTCTTGGCGGCCGTGTACGCGTCCTGGTAGCGGCCCAGCTCGACGAGGGCGTCCACCCGCACGGCCAGCGCCCCCTGGCTGTAGGAGTTCACCTTCAGGGCCCGGTCGGCGTCGCGCAGCGCGCCCCGGAAGTCATGGCGGGCGGCGGCGAGCGAGGCGCGCCCGGCGAGCGCCACGTCGTTGTCGCGCGGCTGGAGGGACAGGGATCGGGCGAACGCCTGCTCCGCCTGCGGATACCGGGTGGGGTCGCCGCTGCTCCTGGCCTGTTCGACATAGGCCGAGCCGAGACCGGCCCAGCTCTCCGCGTCCTTCGGCTCGCCGCGCAGATGGGTCTGCATGGCGCCGATCTGCCGGGCGAGGCCGTCGCCGCTGAGCTGCTCGTACCGCGCGGCGGCCGGGCGCAGCGCGCGGGCGGCGTCCTGGCCACCGCCGGAAGCGCCCGGCCCGTCCGAGGCGCCGATCACGACCGAGGTGGCGGTCAGCCCGGCCGCGAGCGCGAACACCACGGCCGCGGTCCGGGCCGTATGGGGAAGGAATGGCCGAAGAGCCATGGTGACAGCTGCCTTTCGCATGAGCATGAGCACGACCGTGTGGCGGGACGGGCGAACGGAAGGGGGGAACGGGGGGGAACGGAAGGGGAGGGGGAACGGAGGGGCGAGGCGTGGGCGCGGCCGCCGCGCGGGTGTCGGCGGGGCCGCGCCCGGTGATACGGGCCCGAGGGCGCCCGTGGTTCAGTGCCGGCGCATGCGGGGAGCCCGACGGCGCGACCGCATCCAGAGGAATCCGAGGCCCAGCAGCAGCACGGCCCCGCCACCGGCCGCCGCGGACCCGGCCAGCACCATGTTGTCGTCGGAGGAGGAACCGATGCCCGAACCGCCGTTCAGCAGCGACTGCCCGGCGCTCTTCTGGACGGCCTTGGCATCCGAACCGGAGCTGGGCAGCGCCAGATACGGGAAGGAGCCGCCGAACTTCTGGTCGTTCGCGTCCACCGCGTCGCCCAGGTCGTTCTTCTTGCCGAGCAGTTCGCCCTCCATGGCCTGCAGCGCGATGTCCAGGACGTCGTCGGAGAGCCTGCGGCCGTTGGGGAAGCCCGCGTTGTCACCGTCCAGGACACCCAGCCGCTTGGGGCTGCCCGTGGGCGGGATGGAGGTGTTGAGCCGGAGCTCCTCGGCGGGGCGGACGTTCGGCGGCTGGTTGAGCCCCGGCACACCGGTCAGGAACGCCTGCACCAGGTCGTCGCGCGGGGTGTCCGGCGCCTTGATCTTGTAGATCTGCTCGACCAGCTTGGGGAGTTCGGGTTCCTGGACGAACTTCAGGAACTGCCCGTCGTCCCACGGCGCCGAGGCGTTGAACTTGTCCTTGTCCTTGCGCGGGATGACCACCTCGTTGACCAGCGGGCTGCCGAGCCGGGAGACCTGCGTCCAGTCGCCGTCGGAGGTCTGGCGGTGGGTGGTGGCCCATACGCCGATCACCGGCTGGTCCTTGGACTCGGTCAGCGCCGATGTCGGCACCTGGAGGGACATCGACTGGACGTTGTAGCCCTTGAGGGTGTCATTGCCGACCTCGGACATGTCCCCGCCGTACAGCAGGTCGAAGACGCGCAGATCGAGGAAGAACGGGTCGTCGGACTGACCGGCGAAGGCCGTCGAGCCCCCGCTGTAGCCGATCTTCCGCACCGCCTGGTCGCGGAGCTTCTGGTAGTCGGGCATGGACGCCTTGCCGACGTTCGACGGGGCGACCGGCAGATCGCTGCCGAGCTTGGCGCGGGCGACGGCCTTCTGATGCTTCAGCTTGATGACCTCGAGGTCGTAGGTCTGGGTGAAGTTGAGGGTCGCGTCCTCGAGCGAGTTCACCGGGCCGGTGTTGTAGAGGAACGTGTCGCCGTTCTTGAGGTGGTCCTTGAAGGTCCACCGGAACAGCAGATCGCCCTGGCCGTCGCCGTTGTTGTCGACGTGCAGGTCGTAGCGGGCGTCATGGGCGAACTTGTAGAAGTTGGGGCCGCCCGCCGGGTCCTGGAACGGCAGCACATTGACGACCATGGTGGTCGTGTCCGGCTTGTCCGGGCTGACGAACGCGTAGACGTCCGTGGCGTCGTACTGCGGCTGACCGGAGATCAGCGGCGCCTCGCGGTGGCTCGAAGCCTGCGCCGTCCCGGGCTGAGTTATG
Organism: Streptomyces sp. AgN23; assembly: GCF_001598115.1. Lineage (NCBI taxonomy): Bacteria > Bacillati > Actinomycetota > Actinomycetes > Kitasatosporales > Streptomycetaceae > Streptomyces > Streptomyces sp. AgN23. The sequence continues at coordinate 2,826,623 of NZ_CP007153.1, read as the reverse complement.
GCCACAGCGGCGGCCGTGAGCCCGCCGGCGGCCAGTGCGCAGCTGACCAGCGCGGCCAAGCTCTTGGTGATTGCGGTCATCCTGTAGGTCCTTCGCACGCTTGTCGGAGCAGTCCTTCAAGCGGCTATTCGGGCCTGGCGAACGGACGGATTGGTCGGCTCGGGAATTTGTTTGCGCGTGATAGGTATCGTCAACACCCTTGACGCGGTGGTGAATCCGGAACCTGGGATGCGTGGGTGACGGCTCGGGGAGGTAGGGTTACTCTGCCCGGGGCGGGTGCCCTCGTACGGGTGGGGAGTGTCATGGAGCAGATAACGGTACGGAGCAGGCCACGAGTGCCTGCGATCAATTGCGGAAGCGGTGCGTCCAGCGCGCGGCTCGAGCGCCATCTCGCGGTGATGGGCGGCCCTGCCGTCCCCCAGCGGGAGGCGGAGGGCGCGACGATGCTGATGCAGGAGCTGATCGCGCGCGATCACACGCGCGCGAAGAACAGCCGGGGTGCGCGGGTGTCGCTGTTCGCGCCGCTGCGCCGGCTGCGCCGCACGTTGTTCGGCAACCACGGCTGACCCGGCCGGCCCGTAGGCGTCTTCGTTCGTCATCCCGGGCAGGCACGGGGTCAACCGGTTCGCTCCAGCCGGTGAGTCCGTGCTGTGATCCACCCCACGCCGCTGTCGCTGTGGGATGCCGACGAAGAGGCCGCCCGGTCGGCCGTGCGGCCGTTGTGAGGCCGTGGACAGTGGGAGGCGCGCCCGGAGACGGGCGCGCCTTCCGTATGCAGCGGGAGAACCCCAGAGCAGGTGTGCTCGGGGCAGCCGGACCCAGGTCTGGCCGGCGGGCTCAGAGGAGGGCGAACTGCCCCTCCGGGCCCTCCTCATGGTGATCCAGTACGGACGCCGGGCGCCGGGCCGCTCCGGGCACCGGCAGCACCCCCGCCTCCCGCAGCTCCGCCGCGTCGATCAGCGCGCCGTCCGCCAGCCGGTCGGCGAGGGCCCGCAGCTCCGGGCGCAGCTCGGCGAGCAGCGCCAGCACGGTGATCAGCTCCAGCAGCTCCGAGGTCCACGCGGGCGGCCAGCCCGCCGGGCCGATCGACTCCAGTGTGCCCGGCTCCCGCGCGGCGGTGCGCTGCTCGAACCACGTCTCCAGCACTCGCACCCCGCCCGACTGAAACTCCCATGCCGCCCGTGGCACCGGCGAGATACGGCCCTCGCCCAGCAGCAGGGCCTCCTCGTCGGGGGCGTAGTCCAGGGAGTGGGGCAGCCCGCTCGACGGAAGCGCGGCGCGAACGTAGGGGCGCTGGCCACCCGGCATGCGCGGGCGTTCACCACTGTGCGCCCCGCGCGTATGGAGCCACAGCGCACGGCGGCCCAGCTCCACGCCCGACTCCCACACCTCGGGGTCGGCGGTCAGGGGTACGGCGCACGGGACGCCCCGCGCCGTGGCGGCGGTCCACGCCAGGAAGTCCTCGGCGGCCACCGGGCGGCCGAGCCGTGTGGCGAGGTGGTCCAGCAGCCCCGGCGCGAGATTGGGCTCCTGCCCGCCGGGGCGGCGGTAGAGCGGACGGATACGGCCGGGACGGCCCGCGGGGGAGTAGCCGTCCGGCAGCAGCGCGGAGAAGCCGAGCACCGGGTCCGGGTCGGGTCCGGCGGCCTCGATGACATGGATCTGGCGGTCGTCCGCCACCCGCCACAGCTCGGGGCGGGCGGCGTCGATCAGGCGGTGATCCGGTATCAGCCAGAGCTGGTCGAAGGGGCCGTGTGCGATCCGTACCGGCTCGGGGCACGGCCCGTCCTCGCGTGCCAGGCGGGCGGTGGAGGTGGGCTGGCCGGGTAGCTGGGGTACGGAGCTGTGCAGCGTACGGCCGCGGGTTGGCCGGAACAGCGCGGCCCGCCCGGCCTCGTCTCCGGCTCCCGTCAGCCGCTCCCAGCGCGCCTGGAGCGAGGCGGGGTCCGGCGCCATGACCCACGACCGGCCGAACCGTAGTGGCCCGACGGCCCACGGCATCAGGTCGCCCAGCGGTGGCGCGTCACGTTCTCCCACGCCCGGCATGGTATCCATGCCGCCCTGTCCTCCCGGGGTCGTCCGCCGCCGCTCGGTGGCTCCCTCCGCCCGCCGTGGCCACGGCGGAGGCCGGGCGAGGGGCGTCGGACCGGCTGGGGTCTTTCCCCTACCCGCCCTTCCCGTTACCAGGGGCTCCGCCCCTGGACCCCGGGGGCTGCGGCGAAGCCCCGCCCTCCAGGCCCCTCCGGGGGCACCTCCCAACGGTAGCCGGGGGAGTCCGAGGAGCGGGGTCTGGGGCGGAGCCCCAGTTGTGGGAAGGGGTGGGGAGGGGAACAGCCCGCCGCAGGTGTCACGACCCGGTGTGCCGCTCAGTCCGCCTCGACCGTGACCGAGAAGGAGAAGCGGTCGCCCCGGTAGTGGATGCGGGCCACGTCGACCACGCGGCCGCTCTCGTCGTAGGTCACGCCCGTGTAGTGCAGGATCGGGCTGAGCAGGGGAACCTGCAGCAGGCGGGCGGTCTCGGGGTCGGCGAGGCGGGCCTCCACCGTGTCCGTGATCCGGCTGATCCGCACCCCCACCGCGTCCCGCAGCACCTTCGTCATCGGCCACCGGGCGAGGTCCGCGAGATCGATGCGGTCGGCCAGTTCGGGGTGGACCAGGTTCTCCGCCCAGTTGGTGGGCTCGCCGCTGTGGCCGTCGCGGCGCAACCGGCGGTAGGCGGTCGCCTCGTCCAGGCCGGGGAAGTACTCCGCGAGCTCCGCCGGTACCGGCGCCGGGCCGTGCTCCAGCACCGTCGTCCGCTCACCCGACTGCTGGGCCACGATCGCGTCCACCGACCCCAGCAGCCGCACCGGCGCGGCGCGCCGCGCGCTCGGCTCGATGAAGGTGCCGCGGCGGCGGTGGCGGCTGATGAGCCCCTCCGTCTCCAGCTCCTTGAGCGCCTGCCGCATGGTGAGCACGCTGACCCCGTAGTGCTCGGCGAGCCGGTCCTCGGTCGGCAGCCGGAGCGGATCGTGCGGGGCCCGCCCGAGTATCGAGGCCCGCAGCGACTGCGAGACCTGGTACCAGAGCGGCAACTTGCGGTTGAGGGCGAGGGAGTCGGGGGCGAAGGTGGTCACGCGGTCTCCGGTCACGAGTCACGGCAGCGGCCGCACGGTGGCGGTCAACCGCGTCAGCGGCGCCGTCCCACCGCGTCCAACGGCGGCGGTCAAGGGCGGAAATGGCGTTCCAGACCCTGCCATACGTCGTCATAGCGCCCCTGGAGATGGTCCGCCTCCAGCGCCTGCCGGGTGGCCGTGACCGGCCAGCGGGTCTCGAACATGAAGGCCAGCCCGTCGTCCAGCCGGTGCGGCGCCAGCTCGGCCGCGCTCGCCCGTTCGAAGGTCTCATGGTCCGGGCCGTGCGCGGACATCATGTTGTGCAGCGAGCCACCGCCCGGTACGAAGCCCCCCGCGCCGCCGGTCTTCGCGTCGTAGGCGCCCTCGATCAGCCCCATGTACTCGCTCATCACATTGCGGTGGAAGTACGGCGGCCGGAAGGTGTCCTCCCCGACCAGCCAGCGCGGGGCGAAGACCACGAAGTCCACGCCCGCGAGCCCGGGGGTGTCGGAGGGCGAGGTGAGCACCGTGAAGATGGACGGGTCCGGGTGGTCGTAGCTGATGGTGCCGAGCACATTGAACCGGCGCAGGTCGTACACGTACGGCACATGGTTGCCGTGCCAGGCGACCACATCCAGCGGCGAGTGGTCGTAGGTGGCGGCCCACAGGTTGCCGCAGAACTTGTTGACCACCTCCACCGGGCGAGCCCCCTCCACGTCTTCGTACGCCGCGACCGGGGCGAGGAAGTCGCGGGGGTTCGCCAGCCCGTTGGCGCCGATCGGGCCGAGGTCGGGCAGGGTGAAGGGGCGGCCGTAGTTCTCGCACACATAGCCGCGCACGGACGGCTCCAGCGGCTCCACCCGGAACCGCACCCCGCGCGGGATCAGCGCGACATGCCCCGGCTCGGCGCGCAGCAGACCGAACTCGGTGCGCAGCAGCAGCCCGCCCCGCTCGGGGACGATCAGCAGCTCGCCGTCCGCGTCGCTGAACACCCGGTCGGTCATGGGCGCGTTGGCGGCGTAGAGGTGAATGGCCATCCCCGCGCGCTGGGTGGCGTCGCCGTTGCCGCCCAGCGTCCACAGCCCGTCGAGGAAGTCGGTGCCCGCCGGCGGCTCCGGCAGCGGGTCCCAGCGCAGCCGGTTGGGGTCGGGCGCGGCCTCGGTGAAGGGCGCGCCGCGCAGCGCGCCGCCCGCGATCCGGGTGAACGGCGGATGCGCGGCGGACGGCCGGATGCGGTACAGCCAGGAGCGCCGGTTGGTGGCGCGCGGCTCGGTGAAGGCGGTGCCGCTCAGCTGCTCCGCGTAGAGCCCGAGGGGCGCGCGCTGGGGGGAGTTGCGGCCGATGGGCAGTGCGCCGGGCACGGCCTCGCTGCTGTGCTCATTGCCGAAGCCGGAGGTGTACGCCAGCCCTTCGGCCGTCTTCCGCGCCTGCTCGATCCCCTGCTCCATGCCTGTGCCATCGCCCATCGCGCGCTCCCACCGCTCCGCCGCACCGCTGGATTCCTCTATGAGACGATAGGAATCGAAACCCGGGTGAGTCAATGATCGGGCAGGATGGGGGCGTGCCCATGCCGCCCCTCCGCCGCCAGCCGGTCCAGCGCCGCAGCGCCGAGCGCCTCGGCCGGATCCTCGACGCCTGTGCCGAGCTGCTCGACGAGATCAGCTACGAAGAGCTGAGCACCCGGGCCGTCGCCGAGCGCGCCAATGTCCCCATCGGCTCGGTCTACCGCTTCTTCTCCAACAAGCGGGCGATGGCCGAGGCGCTGGCCCACCGCAATCTGGACGAGTACGCGGCGCGGATCACCCGGCGGCTGGCCGCCTCGGAGTCCGGGCCGGACCACGGGCCGGACTCCGGGCCGAACGGGGGCGGCGGCTGGCGGGAGGCGATGGACGTCGTCGTCGACGAGTATCTGGCGATGAAGCGCGGGGCGCCCGGGTTCGCGCTCATCGAGTTCGGGAATCCGGTCCCGGCCACCGCACAGCCGCAGCAGCCCAACCATCTGGTCGCCGACCGGCTGCGGATGCTGCTCGCCGACCGGCTCGCGACCGGCGCCCCCGCCGGGGCCGGTGACGCCGCCGGGGACGAGGCGGCCGAGGAGCGGCTGCGGGTGGCCTTCCTGCTCGCGGTCGAGGCGGCGGACGCGCTGCTGCGGCTGGCGTTCCGGGTGGATCCCGAGGGCGATCCGGCGATCGTGGCGGAGACGAAGGAGCTGCTGCGCGCCTATCTGGCCCGGGTTCTGGACTGATCCGGGGACCTCGGCACTTCCCGTCCCGCCTCGGCACTTCCCGTCCCGCCTCGGCACTTCCCGTCCCGCCTCGGTACTTCCCGTCCCGCCTCGGTACTTCCCGTCGACACCTCCCCGACATGCCTACCAGTCGGTATGGTGACCGGGTCCGGCGCGTCATCGCGGCCTCGCCGCCGTCCCTGGGAGAGACCGATGAGCAGCACTGCCCTGCGTATCTGCCCGCTCTGCGAAGCCACTTGCGGGCTGACCCTCACCATCGACGAGGGGAGGGTGACCGGGGCGCGCGGCGATCACGAGGACATCTTCAGCCGTGGCTTCATCTGCCCCAAGGGCGCCGCGATCGGCGAGCTCGACGCCGACCCCGACCGGCTGCGGCGCCCCCTGGTGCGCCGTGCCGGGCGCCTTGAGGAGGCCAGTTGGGACGAGGCGTTCGCCGCCGTGCGGGAGGGGCTGGCCCCGCTGCTGGCCGAGCACGGACCGCAGTCCGTGGGGGTCGTGCTCGGCAACCCCAACGTCCACACCGTGGCCGGCGGGCTCTATCCGCAGCTGCTGCTCGGCGCGCTGCGCACCCGTAACGTCTTCAGCGCCAGCACCCTCGACCAGATGCCCAAGCATGTCTCCAGCGGACTGCTGTACGGCGACGCCAACGCCATTCCGGTGCCCGATCTGGACCGTACGGACCATCTGCTGATGCTCGGCGCCAACCCGCTGGACTCGAACGGCAGCCTGTGCACCGCCCCCGACTTCCCCGGGCGGCTGCGGGCGCTGCGGCGGCGCGGCGGGCGGCTGGTGGTGGTCGACCCCCGGCGCACCCGGACCGCCAAGCTGGCCGACCGCCATGTGGCGATCCGGCCCGGCACCGATGCCCTGCTGCTCTTCGCCATGGTGCAGGTGCTGTTCGCCGAGGACCTGGTGGCCCCGGGCCCGCTCGCCGAGCACGTCAGCGGGGTGGCGGAGGTGCGGTCGCTGGCCGCGGACTTCCCGCCGGAGGCCGTGGCCGAGGCGTGCGATGTGCCCGCCGAGGAGATCCGCACCCTCGCCCGTGAGCTGGCCGCCGCGTCCCAGGGCGTGGTGTACGGGCGGGTCGGCTCCACCACCGTCGAGTTCGGCACCCTCACCAGCTGGCTGGTCGATGTGGTCAACGTGCTCATCGGGCAGCTCGACCGGCCCGGCGGCATGATGTTCCCGCTCGCCGCCACGGGTCGGCGGGAGCGCCCGGCGCGGCCCGGCAGGGGCTTCGCGCTCGGCCGCTGGCACAGCCGGGTCAGCGGATACCCCGAGGCCAAGGGCGAACTGCCCACCGTCGCGCTGGCCGAGGAGATCGAGACCCCGGGCGAGGGGCGGATACGGGCGGTGCTGGCGCTCGCGGCCAACCCCGTGCTCTCCGCACCGGACGGCGATCGCCTGGACCGGGCGCTGGCCGGGCTCGACTTCATGGTCAGCGTGGACCCGTACCTCAACGAGACCTCGCGCCACGCCCATGTGGTGCTGCCCCCGCCGCCGCCCAGCCGCAGCCCCCACTTCGACTACGCCTTCAACAGCCTGTCCGTACGCAACCAGGTCCGCTACACCCGCCCGGTGATCCCGCTGGAGGCGGACCGGCTGAGCGAGAGCGCCATCCTGGCACGGCTGGTGCTGTGCGTGAGCGGGCACGGCGGCGACGATCCGGCGGCGGTGGACGCGATGGCGATCGAGGGGACCCTCGGCAAGGAGGTCGCCGACCCGGCGTCCCCGGTGTACGGACGCGAGCCCGCCGAGCTGGCCGCGCGGCTGACCGGGGTGGACGGCCCCGAGCGGCGGCTGGACATGATGCTGCGGCTGGGCCCGTACGGCGACGGGTTCGGCGCCGACCCCGACGGGCTGAGCCTGGAGAAGCTGCTCGCCCATCCGCACGGCATCGACCTCGGCCCGCTGCGCCCGCGCGTCCCCGGGCTGCTCAAGACCCGCAGCGGCACGGTGGAGCTGTGCCCGGAGCCGCTGGCCGCCGATGTGGAGCGGTTGCGCCGGTCGCTGGCCGACCGGCCCTCGGGGCTGCTGCTGGTCGGCCGCCGCCATCTGCGCTCCAACAACAGCTGGATGCACAACGTCCCGGCCCTGATGGGCGGCACCAACCGCTGCACGCTCCAGGTGCACCCCGAGGACGCCACCCGGCTGGGCCTGGCCGACGGCGGCCTGGCCCGGGTCAAGGGCGACGGCGGGGAGCTGGAGGTGCCGGTCGAGGTGACCGACGCGGTACGGGCCGGAGTGGTGAGCCTGCCGCACGGCTGGGGCCACGCCCGGGCCGGTGTCCGGCTGTCCGTGGCCGGGGCCAGCCCCGGGGTCAATGTCAACCAGCTCTTCGACGGCTCACGGCTGGATCCGCTCTCCGGTACGGCGGTGCTCAATGCCCACCCCGTGCGCGTTTCGCCCTCGCTACAGCACTGACCTGGGGTTTTGCGCTTATTGCTCACGCGTCAAGACCTTGTTAACGGAAAGTTGCCGCACCTAACGTCACCTCGACCGCCAAAACTGGGGGAGTTCAAAGGCGAACGTGAGGTAGCCAAACTATGCTGACCATCCTCGGCTTCGTCATGATCGGGACATTCCTTGTCCTGATCATGATGAAGAAGATGTCCCCGATGGGCGCCCTGGTGCTCATCCCCGCGCTGTTCTGTGTGCTTGTCGGGAAGGGGGCGCACCTCGGGGACTACGTCCTCAAGGGTGTCGGCGAGCTGGCCCCCACGGCCGCCATGCTGATGTTCGCCATCATCTACTTCGGGGTGATGATCGACGTCGGCCTCTTCGACCCGATCGTCCGGGTCATCCTGCGGTTCTGCAAGGCGGACCCGATGCGGGTGGTGGTCGGCACCGCGATCCTCGCGGCGATCGTCTCGCTCGACGGCGACGGCTCCACCACCTTCATGATCACCGTGTCGGCGATGGTGCCGCTCTACCGGCGGCTGAAGATGAGCCTGGTGGTGATGACCGGTGTCGCGGCCATGGCCAACGGCGTGATGAACACGCTGCCCTGGGGCGGCCCCACCGCCCGCGCCGCCGCCGCGCTCAAGGTCGACGCGAGCGACATCTTCGTGCCCATGATCCCGGCCCTCGCGGTCGGCCTGCTCTTCGTGATCGCCCTCTCCTACGGCCTCGGTCTGCGCGAGCGCAGGCGGCTGGGCGTGCTGACGCTGGACGAGGTCACCGCGGGCGACCCCGAGCAGGTGCTGGTCGGCGCGGGCTCCGGCGGCAAAGGGGCCAAGGGCGGTAAGGGCGGCAAGGCCGCCATGACCGGCGGCGCGGGCTCCGGCGCCGACGCCAAGGCCCCGTCCCCGAACGGCCCCGGCGCCTCGGATGCCTCCGACTCCTCGGACGACGACGAGTTCAAGGGCCTCGACCCGAACCGCGCCACCCTGCGCCCCAAGCTCTACTGGTTCAACGCGGCCCTCACCATCGCTCTCCTCGCCTTGATGGTGACCGAGACCATGCCGATCCCGGTCCTCTTCCTGCTCGCCGCGGCCGTCGCGCTCACCGTCAACTTCCCGCAGATGAACGACCAGAAGGCCCGTGTCGCCGCACACGCCGAGAACGTCGTCAACGTCTCCGGAATGGTCTTCGCCGCCGCCGTCTTCACCGGCGTCCTCACCGGCACCGGCATGGTCGAGCACATGGCCCGCTGGCTGGTCGACGGCGTCCCCGAGGGCATGGGCCCGCAGATGGGCATCGTCACCGGCGTGCTGTCCATCCCGCTCACCTACTTCATGTCCAACGACGGCTTCTACTTCGGCATCGTGCCGATCCTCGCCGAGGCCGGAGCCGCGCACGGGGTCTCCACGCTGGAGATCGCCCGCGCCTCGCTCGTCGGACAGGCCCTGCACATGTCGAGCCCGCTGGTCCCCGCGGTCTACGTGCTCGTCGGCATGGCCAAGGTCGAATTCGGCGACCACACCCGGTTCACCGTGAAATGGGCGGTGCTCACCTCCCTGGTGGTGCTCGCCGCCGGTCTCCTCTTCGGCATCATCTGACCCGTGAAGAGTTCAGAGCCCGGTAGGGGCTGGTTGCTGCGCCTGGTCATCGCCTTCTCGTTCACCCAGGGGGCGGTGAGCATGGCACGGCCCGCCGTCTCCTACCGGGCCCTCGCGCTCGGCGCCGACGCCCGCGCGGTCGGTGTGATCGTCGGTATCTACGCCCTGCTGCCGCTGTTCGCCGCCGTACCGCTGGGGCGGCGCACCGACCACGGCCGGTGCGCCCCGCTGCTGCCCATCGGGGTCGCCCTCATCGCCACCGGCTGCGCGTTCAGCGGTACGGCCGGATCGCTGCCCGCGATGGCCGCGTGGAGCGGGGTGATGGGGCTCGGCCATCTGTCGTTCGTCATCGGCGCCCAGTCCATCGTGGCCCGCCAGAGCGCCCCCGACGAACAGGACCGCAACTTCGGCCACTTCACCATCGGCGCCTCGCTCGGCCAGCTCATCGGGCCCATCGCGGCCGGTCTGGTGGTCTCCGGACACGACGGGGCGATGGCCCGCACCAGTGCCGTCGCGCTGTTCGTCTCCGCCGCCCTCGCCGCGTTCTCCTGCACCTCGCTGTGGCGCATCGAGCGCCGCCCGGCCGGGACGGCGGCGGCGCCCGCCAAGGAGGCCCCCGCCCGGAAGGTCTCCGTACGGTCCATCCTGACCACCCGCGGGGTCCCCTCCGGCATGTTCATCAGCCTCGCCGTGCTCTCCGCCACCGACATCCTCACCGCCTATCTGCCGGTCGTCGGCGAACAGCGCGGTATCTCGCCCGCGGTCGTCGGGGTGCTGCTCAGCCTGCGCGCCGCCGCCACGGTGGCCTGCCGGCTCGCCATGACCCCGATGATCCGGCTGATGGGCCGCACCGTGCTGATGGCCGTGAGCTGTCTGGGCGCCGCGCTGCTGTGCGCGGGCATCGCCCTGCCGGTGCCCGCCTGGGCGCTCGGGGTGCTGCTGGCCGGGCTCGGCTTCTGCCTCGGCGTCGGACAGCCGCTGTCGATGACGACCGTCGTCCAGGCCGCCCCGGAGGGGGCGCGCAGCACGGCTCTCGCGCTGCGGCTGACCGGCAACCGGCTCGGCCAGGTCGCCGCGCCCGCCTCCGCCGGTGTGCTCGCGGGGCTCGCGGGCACGGCCGCCCCCTTCGTCATGCTGGGCGGGCTGCTTCTGATATCGGCGGGCATAGCCGTCCGTCCGCTGCGCGGGCGCCCGGCCACCGATCCCGGCGAGGCCCGGCCCGCGCCCAGGGAGCGACGTACGGAGGGCACTTCGGCCTCGCGGGGCGCGGGGCACCCACCCCGGTGAGGCGGCGGTGGGATGACGGTGAGCCGCGTCAGGGCCGCTCGCCGTCGACCATGCCCAGCCACGGCTCACAGGCATTCCCGAACGGCTCGGCGCGCCCGCCGACCGCGTCCATCAGCCGCCGTGCCGCCGCCTCGGCCTCCGCGATGACATCCGCCGGATAGCCGTACCGCACCTGGTGCTCGGCGAACTCGTCCTCGTCGTCCAGCAGGGTCCTGCCGTCCCGCTTGCGGATGACATCGAGGTCCAGGTCCACCATCGTGACCTCGTGGGAGGAGACCCATCGCGGAGGCGTGGCGATGTCGCAGTAGATCTCGGTCTCCCGGGGCGGGGCGTTGAACGTCGCGGTCCACCACGCCTCGCGCGGCAGGAGGATCACATGCGCGCAGGCGATCGGCACCATCGGGCCGTACCCCTTGCGGATGACCGTCCCGCCGGGCAGCCCCAGCCAGACGCCGTGGTCGTCCTCGCCCAGCCTGCGCATCCGCAGGTTCCAGTGCAAAGTGCCGTCGTACTTGGTGTAGTTCACGGATACGAGATCGGCCATGAGGCGATCCTAAGCGGTGCCGGAAGGGCGTCCGGCGCCGTCCGCCAGCTCGCCCACCGCGCCAAGGAGCGCGTCGAGGCCCGGCGGCCGCGCTACGACCTCGACCGCTCCACCCAGCGCATCGTCACCGAGCGGTTCCTCGACGCGGCCATCGGCGGTGACCTCGACGCCCTGATGGATGTCCTGGCCCCGGAGGTGGTCATGTGGAGCGACGGCGGGGGCAAGCGCCGCGCCGCCCTCCGCGTGGTCGAGGGCCGGGACGAGGTGGCCCGCCCGGTGGCCGCCGTCAGCGCGCGGTTGCCCCCCTTCGACGCGCGCCCGGTGCAGCTCAACGGGGCCCCGGGGGTGGTCCTGTCCGTCGGCGGGACGCTGTACGCGGCGGGGTGTTCGACCCCGCGCCCGACGGCGAGCGGGTGCGCGGCGTCTACCTTTGATCTTGGCCAGTGCTCCGGCGTTTACGCCGGGGGTGAAGGCCATCTCAGAACTGTTCTGACCCGCGCATGAGTACGGGTCCGCAGTATTCAGCTCAGCCCACGGGGCGCTTCTGGTTCTCGATGTACTGCTTCACGACGGTCAGGGGCGCCCCGCCGCAGCTTCCGGCGAAGTAGGAGCCGGACCAGAAGTGTCCGCCCCACAGGTGCCTGCGGACGTGCGCGTCGTACTCCTTGCGCAGCAGGCGGGCGGAGACTCCCTTGAGTGAGTTGACCAGCTTGGAGAGCTGGACCTTCGGCGGGTAGTGCACGAGCAGGTGTACGTGATCCTCTTCGCCGTTGAACTCCTTCAGATCGGCCTCGAAGTCCGCGCAGACCTCCCGCATGATCTCTTCGCAGCGCGTCGTCATCTCGTTGGTGAATGCTTTGCGCCGGTACCTGGTGACAAACACCAAGTGGACGTGAAGGTTGTAGACGACGTGGCGACCGGTCCTGACATCAGGATTCGGGTTCCAGCGAGGTGACATAAACCAAATGTAGTACAGTGATCGCCATGAGTGAACTCGGCCTGGTGAAGCGGCAGTTCGGGCACCGTGCCCGACTGGCGCTCAGCCCTGCCGGGATCCGGGTCATGGACGACCAGGCGCACGCGGCCCGCACTATGTGGAACTGCCTGCATGCCTGGTGGCAGATGATGCCGAAGGACAAGCGGACCCTCGCCGCCGCTGATGCGGCGATACGGGAAGCCCGTAAAGAGCTCGACTTCCTCGCCGAGCTGCCCGCGCAGGCATCCCAGGCGGTGCTGAAGACGTACTTCCGCGCCTGGGTGAACTGCTGGGAAGGCCGGGCAGACGAGCCGAACTTCAAGGCCCGGTTCCGGTCGGCAATGTCTGTGGACATCCCGCAGGGCCGTGACCTGAACATCGTCCGCGTCCACCGCCGCTGGGGCATGGTCAGCCTGCCGAAGATCGGCCGCGTCCGCTTCCGCTGGACTAAAGACCTCCCCGTGGGCAAGCGAGCAGGCACCGACAACAGGATCACCGGCGCCCGGCTGGTGAAGGATGCGCTTGGCTGGCACATCGCTTTCCGTATCCAGACCCTCGAAGTCAAGCCGCAGCCCCACCAGGGTCCGGAAGTCGGCATCGACGCCGGAGTGAACATCCCCCTCGCCTTGTCCAACAAGGACCACCAGGACCACGGGCGTCCTCCACGCCTGCCGGACGGCACCGCCGACCGGGACAAATGGCTCACCCCGAAGGAGAAGGCCAAACTCCTCAAGCTGGAACGGCAGGCCGCACACCGCAAGAGCTTGCGCAAGAAGGGGGAGAAGACCTCCCGCCGCTTGCAGCACACCTACGACCAGATCAAGCAGCTCCGAGCAAAAGCCACGCGACGAGCCTTGGACTGGCAGCACAAGACGACCACCTACCTCGCCCGTAGGTACGGCGTGATCGTGGTCGAACAGCTCAACATCACGAACATGGTCAAGTCCGCCCGGGGCACCATCGAGGAGCCGGGCAAGAACGTCAGAGCCAAGGCCGGTCTCAACCGCTCCATCGCACAAGAGGCGTGGGGACGCACGGTCACGATACTGACGTACAAGCTCGCCCGCTACGGCGGCCAGCTCGTCAAGGTTCCCGCCCCGAACACCTCCCGACGCTGCTCCGCATGCGGATTCACCGTCCCCGGCAGCAGGGAAGACCAGGCCACGTTCGTATGCAAGAACCCCGACTGCGACTTCCAGTGCAACGCCGACTGGAACGCAGCGAGGAACATTTTGCACCTGTACCGGATCGGCCACGACATCGTGGAGGTCCCGGCCGCCGGAAGGCGCGGTCGCAGGGCGGCTAAGACCGTCAAGCCTGTCGCCGCAAGGTAGACGGGAATCCCCTTCCTGAGCTTGCGAAGGGAGGGGAGAACTTCAAGGCCTGATCAACCCCGATAAGCTCGGGCGACTCGCCGAGTCCGTCCACCCCCCGGCTGCGAGACTGGCCCGATGACAGAGCTGAACGGGGAACCGGCGGGCATCCGCGAACTGACGGCGCTGGCCATGACCAACTACGGCCACTTCACCACCATGCGCGTGGAGGACGGCCGGGTACGGGGGCTGTCCCTCCATCTGGACCGGCTGGTACGGGACTGCGGGGTGCTGTTCGGCACCGCACCGGACCGGGACCGGATCCGCGAACTGGCCCGGCGCGCCGTCACGGACGCCACGGAGCCGCGCACCGTCCGGGTGACCGTGTACGACCCCGACCTCGGGCTGGAGCGGCCCGGGGCCGAGGCCCGGCCGGGGATCCTGGTCACCACCCGGCCCGCCGCGTCGCCCTCGCTGCCCCCGCTGAGCGTGCGCACCGTGGCGCACCACCGCGACCTGCCGGAGGTCAAACACGTCGGGCTGTTCGGGCTGTTGCGGCTGCGCCGCCTCGCCCAGCTCGACGGCTATGACGATGTGCTGCTGACGGACGACCGGGGTGCGGTGTCCGAGGGCGCGACCTGGAACGTGGGATTCTTCGACGGCCACCGTCTGCTGTGGCCGGAGGCCGGGTGCCTGCCCGGCGTCACCCGGGAACTGCTCCGCCGCGGCCATGCCGGACCGCAGCACACCGAGCCGATCGGCCGTGACCGGTTCGGCGAGCTGGAGGCGGCCTTCGCCCTCAACGCGGGGGTGGGGGTGCGGGCGATCCGGTCGATCGACGGGGTGGAGTTCGACCCCGGCCACCCCGTCCTGGATGTGCTGCGCGAGGAGTACGCCGCGACGGACGCCGAACCGCTGTAAAGCCGCGGCACATGAGGCGGGTCCGCGCCCGGTGTGCCGGGCGGCGGACCCGTGGGCCGTCGTGAACCGGCTTGGGCCGTCGTGAGCCGCCTGGGGCGGCGGGCCGGTCAGCCGGTCAGGGCCCGGTCGCCGTCGCGCCGCGCCGCCGCCGCGGGCTCCTCCCGCAGGCCGTACCGGCTGTGCAGCCGCCGCAGCGGGGCCGGGGCCCACCAGGTGGCGCGCCCGCCCAGCCGCATCGCGGCGGGCAGCACGGCCCCCCGGATGAGCGTCGCGTCCATCAGGACGGCCAGCGGCAGCCCGATCCCGTACGCCCTCACCAGCGAGATGCCGGAGACGGTGAACGCCAGGAAGACCACCGAGATCGCCACCGCCGCCGCCGTCACGATGCGCCCGGTGCGCTCCAGCCCCCGGGCCACCGCGGCCGTCGGCGAACCGGTCAGCTCGTACTCCTCCCGCATCCGGGACAGCAGGAAGACCTGATAGTGCATCGCGAGCCCGAAGGCGGGGCCGAAGAGCGTCACCGGGATCGGCTACTTCTCGCTGTCCGGGGCCTGCGATCTGAGCATCGTGATCCGCACCCTGGTGGTGACCCCGGACCGGTTCCGGTACGGGGTGGGCGGCGCGATCGTGGCGCTGTCCGACCCGGACGAGGAGTTCGAGGAGACGGCCGTGAAGGCGACCCGCTGCTGCGGCTGCTGGGCGCGGAGTTCCCCGGCCGGGTGGGCACGGAGACGGCGGCCGCCCGCTGACCGGGCACCGGCGTCGAGCGGGCACGGCCGTCCGGGGTGGCCCTGTGGGGCCCTCCGGGGACCTCTAAGCGCTTGCTCACTCTCCGTGTAGGGTGTCCGCCATGGACGCGGAGCCGAAGAACAGCGGGGGCGGGATCGAGCCCTGGGGCGACATCACCCCCGACGCCGCCCGGCGGCTGGTGAGCGCCGCCGTGCACGCCTTCGCGGAGCGCGGCTACCACGCCACCACCACCCGGGACATCGCGAGCCGCGCCGGAATGAGCCCGGCCGCCCTCTACATCCACTACAAGACCAAGGAAGAGCTGCTCTACCAGATCAGCAAGGTCGGCCATGAGCGGGCCCTGGAGATCGTGGAGCGGGAGCGGGACAGCGCGGGCACGCCCGCCGAGCGGCTGGCCCGCGCCGTGCGCGCCTTCGTCCGCTGGCACGCGGAGCACCATATGACCGCGCGGGTGGTGCAGTACGAGCTCGGCGCGCTCGCCGAGGAGCACCACGCCGAGGTCATCGCCGTCCGCAAGGCCACGGACGGGGCGGTGCGCTCGATCATCGAGGACGGGGTGAAGGCGGGCGCCTTCGACGTCCCGGATGTGCGCGGCGCCACGGTCGCGGTGCTGTCCCTGTGCATCGATGTCGCCCGCTGGTTCAACGCCCGCGGGCGCAGCACCCCCGACGAGGTCGGCGACCTCTACGCGGGTCTGGTGCTGCGCATGGTGGGCGCCGACGGCGGTCAGGACCGGCGGCCGTAAGGACGACGGCCGGTCAGGACCTGCCGTAGGGGGGACGCCGTCGTCAGGAGTAGTGGCGGACGACGCACTCCGCCACGCACACCGGCTTGGTCCCGCCCTCCCGCTCGAGGGTGACCGCCAGCGTCATCTGCTGCCCGTCCTTGACCTCGGCCACCTCCACGATCCGGCCGGTGGCGCGCAGCCGGGAGCCGACCGGGACGGGGGAGGGGAAGCGGACCTTGTTCACGCCGTAGTTGATGCCCATCCGCACGCCTTCGACCCGCAGCAGCTGCGGGGTGAACGACGGCAGCAGGGACAGCGTCAGATAGCCGTGCGCGATCGTGGTGCCGAACGGACCGGCGGCGGCCTTGTCCGGGTCCACATGGATCCACTGGTGGTCGCCGGTCGCGTCGGCGAACAGATCGATGCGCTTCTGGTCGATCTCCAGCCAGTCACTGGGGCCGAGTTCCTCGCCGACCGCGGACCGCAGTTCATCGGGCGAGGTGAAGATCCTGGGCTCTGCCATGCGTGCCTCCCGGGCAACCACTCACTAAGCGACTGCTCAGCATGGTTGGCCGACCCGGGCCCTGTCAACGCGCGCCGCGCCCCCGCACGCGGGCTCCGCGCCGACGCGGCCACGGCGGACGTCAGCGTTCGCCGGTCCTCGTCAAGGGGTTTTGGCGCGCTCGCCGGCCACCCGGTGCGGGGACTTTGGCGAGCGCGCTCCCGGCCAGGGGCGGCCGGGCGCCGTACGGTGGCGCCTCATACGGTGGCGTAACGGCCCAGCCGGACCGTGCCCCGGGACGCCGCCAGCGCCTCGGTGGTCAGCAGCGGCAGCGGCACCACGATGCCGCAGTCCGCGCAGACCGGCCCGGCCGATGGATAGCGGTCCAGGTCCTCGCGCCAGACCAGGCCCCGTTGCGCACACACGGGGCAGGCCGACCCCGGTCCCGACTCCATCGCGGCGATCAGCCGTCGCAGCACGTCCGCGAGGCGGTCGCCGGGATGGGTCGAGGGGCTCTCGCAGGGAATGATGTCGCATCCGCCCCAGGTGCGCAGATGCCAGTCGTCGACGATGCTCGGCTGCCGGATGCCGAGAAGTTTCTCCTGCCTGCGCCGGGCGGCGAAGTCCGCCTCGTACGCGAGCCACAGCGTGCGGGCCTCCTCGAGCTCTTCCAGTGCGGTGAGCAGTCGTAGGGGGTCCGGCCTGCGGTCCTCCGGGGGGATCCCGGAGCGGGTGCACAGATGGTGCCAGGTCGCCCGGTGCCCGTACGGCGCGAACCGTTCAAGGCATTTGCGCAGCGATGTGCGCCGAGCAGTGATGTGTCTGCGTGGATTGCGAACTTCTCGTGCCAGTGCTCTGAAACCGGCCACTTCATACCACCTCCGCGAGTGCGGACCCGACTCGTTGTCGAATGGACGTAACGCAGTGCGATCCGGATCCATCGAATTCCCCGGACTTTCGCCGACAGTCCTCATTGGTCCTCTCGCGCAACGAAGTTGACGTCCGCTCATCTTCCGGGCTGGTAATACCGCCGGTAACCTCCGTCGCGACGGCAATCGGGAGGAGCGCACATGCGACGACGAACCCCCAGGCCCACCAGAACCCGCACGTTCACCAGTACCGTGCTCGCCGCGGCCGCCGCGCTGGGCCTCGGCGTCGCCCTCGCGGCGCCGGTGCCACAGCCGGCCCGGGCCGAGCCCGCCGCGGCGGCCGCCACCGACTACTGCCGGGGCCAGTGCTCCGACATCCTCCCGCCGGGCGCCACCGGCAACGCCACCCTCGCCGACATCCTCGCCAACCGGGTGCTGGGCACCCACCCCGAGCACAGCGCCGACCAGCTCGGCCCGTACGGCGACCTGGCGAGCGGCTACCCCACCCTCACCGACGACAAGCTGACGAATTTCTTCAACGACTCCTCCTTCGGAGTCCCCGCCGACCAGGTCGCCTCCGTGACCAAGCCGCGCGGCGACGTCACGATCACCCGCGACAAGAAGACCGGCGTCCCGCACATCCAGGGCACCACCCGCGAGGGCACCGAGTACGGCGCCGGATACGCCGCCGCCCAGGACCGGCTGTGGCTGATGGACCTCTTCCGCCACGTGGGCCGCGGCGAGCTGACCTCCTTCGCCGGCGGCGCCCCCGCCAACCAGGGCCTGGAACAGGACTTCTTCCGCCAGGCGCCGTACACCGAGGCCGACTACCAGGCGCAGGTCGACTACATCCTCGCCCACGGCGGAGAGCGCGGCCGCCAGGCGCTGGCCGACGCCCAGGCGTACGTCGACGGCATCAACGCCTACGCCAAGAAGGCCAAGGACGGCCGGTACTTCCCCGGTGAGTACGTGCTCACCGGCCATATCGACGCGATCACCAACGCCGGTGAGATCCAGCCGTTCAAGCTCACCGACCTGATCGCCCTCGCCTCCGTGGTCGGCGCACTCTTCGGCAACGGCGGAGGCGGTGAGGTGGAGGGCGCGCTCTCGCTGCTCGCCGCCCAGCAGAAGTACGGCCTGGCCGAGGGCGCGAAGGTGTGGGAGTCCTTCCGCGAGCGCAACGACCCGGAGGCGGCGCTGACCGTACGCGACGGCAGCTTCCCGTACGCCGGCAAGCCCGCCGCGCCCAAGGGCACCGCGCTGCCCGACGCCGGGTCGGTCACCCCCGAACAGCTCGTCTACGACCGCGAGGGCGGCGCCACCGCCACGTCCGGCGCCACGGCCCGCACCAAGGTCAAGGCCCCGAAGGCAGCACTGGAGCCGCTGCGCGGCATCTACGACGACGGGGTGCTGCCCCGCGATCTGTTCAGCCGCAAGAAGGGCATGTCCAACGCGCTCGTGGTCTCCGGCAAGTACACCGCGAGCGGCCACCCGGTGGCCGTCTTCGGCCCGCAGACCGGCTACTTCGCCCCGCAGCTGCTGATGCTCCAGGAGCTCCAGGGCCCGGGGATCAGCGCTCGCGGCGCATCCTTCGCGGGGGTCGGGATGTACATCCAGCTCGGCCGGGGCCAGGACTACGCCTGGAGCGCCACCACCTCCGGCCAGGACATCACCGACACCTACGCGGTCGAGCTGTGCTCCCCGGACGGCTCCACACCGTCCAAGGACTCCACGTACTACCGCTACCACGGCGACTGCGTGGCGATGGACAAGCTGGAGCGGCGCAACGCCTGGAAGCCCACCCTCGCCGACTCCACCGCCGCGGGCTCGTACCGGATGCAGGTCTACCGCACCAAGTACGGGCTGGTGACCCATCGCGCGACCGTCGACGGCACACCGGTGGCCTACACCATGCTGCGCTCCACCTACCGCCACGAGGCCGACTCCATCGTCGGCTTCCAGATGCTCAATGACCCGGGCTATGTGACCGACGCCAAGTCCTTCCAGAGCGCGGCGCAGAACATCAACTACACCTTCAACTGGTTCTACGCCGACTCCCGGCAGACCGGCTACTACAACAGCGGGCTCAACCCGGTGCGCGCCGCGGACGTCGACGCCTCGCTTCCGGTGAAGGGTGAAACCGCCTACGAATGGCGGGACTTCGACCCCAAGGACAACACCGCCGCCGCCACGCCGCCCGCCGAACATCCCCAGTCCATCGACCAGGACTACTACATCAGCTGGAACAACAAGCTGGCCAAGGACTACAGCGCGGCCGGCTTCGGCAACGGCTCGGTGCACCGCGGCAACCTCCTCGACGACCGGGTGCGCGCCCTGGTCCGCAAGGGCGGCGTCACCCGCTCCGCGCTCACCCGCGCCATGGCCGAGGCCGCCGTCACCGATCTGCGCGGCGAGGACGTGCTGCCGGAGCTGCTGAAGGTGCTGCGCTCGGGGCCCATCGACGACCCCCAGCTCGCCACCGCCGCACAGCAGCTCGAGTCCTGGCAGTCGGCGGGCTCACAGCGCCATGAGACCAGCGCCGGCTCGCACACCTACGGGCACGCCGACGCGGTACGGATCATGGACGCCTGGTGGCCGCTGCTGGTCGAGGCCGAGTTCACATCGGGACTGGGAGACGGCCTCTACGACGCCCTGCGCGCCAATCTCACGGTCGACGAGGCGCCCTCGGCCGGGCACGGCCCCACCGGCTCGCACGCCGGATCCTCCTTCCAGTACGGCTGGTGGTCCTATGTCGACAAGGATCTGCGCTCGGTCCTCGGCGAGGACGTCAAGGGGCCGCTGGCCCGGCCGTACTGCGGCGGCGGACAGCTCAGCGCCTGCCGTGACGCCCTGCTGACCAGCCTGAAGTCGGCCGTGGGCAAGACCGCCGCCCAGGTCTACCCGGGCGACGACAACTGCTCGGCGGGCGACCAGTGGTGCGCCGACGCCATCATCCACCGGCCGGTCGGCGGGCTGACCCACGACAAGATCAGCTGGCAGAACCGGCCCACCTTCCAGCAGGTCGTGGAGTTCCCGGCCCACCGCTGAGGCCACCGGGGGCGGGGCCTCGCACCCGGCGAGGCCCCGCCCCCGGCCCGCTACCCTTCTCCGATGCGGCCCGCGCGCAGCACCAGCCGGGCCAGCTCCTCATGGCAGATGTCGCTGTGCGCCCCGGCCGGCGGCACACCGTGCCGTACGACCTCCGAGACATCGACGCTCACACAGCCCTCCGCCGGGAACGGGCCCTCCAGCGCCTTGGCCAGGTCCAGGCGCGGGCACCCTTCCACGGCCTGGACGCCGTCGTACCCGATCGCCCCCCAGCGGGTGTCGTCCGGCAGCAGCGGGGCATCGTCCCCCAAGGCCCGCGACGCCACCGGGTACAGCAGCCCGAGCGCGGTGTCATGCCGCGAATGGCAGGACACCACGGGCCCGCGGACCCGGTGGGCGGCGGAGTGCAGGGCGCCGCGGCGGTCGGCGGCGTGCGGCAGCCGCTCGGCGAACGCGTAGTGCGAGAACGCCCCCTGGAGCAGGGTCACCGACGCCACCGTGGCGCCCTCGGGCAGCCCGCTCAGCGCGTACGACACCAGCCGGCCGCCGAAGCTGTGGCCCACCAGATGGAGCCGCGGGGCGGGCCGGAGGGCCGCGAGGGCGCCCAGCACCGGTCCCAGGCCCTCGCGCCCGACCGCGCCGGCCCGCCGCCTCATCACGTAGTACGTCGCCTGGCGGAGCAACTCGTGCGCCCCGTCCCACAGCCCGCCGAGCCCGCTGTCGGGAAAGGCGCGGTCCTCGGCATCGGACTTGCCGCGCGCCGCGGTGAGCGCGGCGGCGAACCGCTCGCAGACCTCCGCCACGTCCTCCCCGAACATCGCCGGTATGCCGGCGTCCGCGTCTCCGTCCCCCTCCGCCGTGTCCCCGGCCGTGCCGTACTCCCCCCGGACCCGGACCAGCCCGCGCACCAGCACCCCGAACTCATCCAGCGCCGCCAGCCGTTCGGACCGCTCGGCCAGCAACTCGGCCAGCCGCGCCACGATCTGCCGCCGCCCCGGGAAGACCACCTCCAGCGCCCGGTGGGTCTCCGCGTCGAGCCCCGGGCACGGGGTGTCCGCGTCGAGCCCCGGGCGCTGGACGTCCGCGTCGAGGTCCGGGGGCGCACCGGGCGCCGGCTCGGGGGGTGAGCCCGCGAGCGACTCGTCCGCGAACCGCATCGACGGCCACACCACCCCCATATAGCCGAGCCGCGCCGGGCCCGCCTCGCCGAGCAGCTCCGGAAAGGGCGCGAAAAATCGGTCGTACAGCCGTGTGGCCATCGTCCGGGTGTTGTTCCAGCCGTGCGCGAACACCACCAGATCCGTGAGGTCCCGCTGGGCGGCCTGTTCCAGCAGCCGGTCCCGCTGCCGTAAGTCGACGTCCCCGTAGGCGTCGAATCTCGGCTCCCAGTACGGCCGTACGCTCATCCCCGTCATCGCTGCTCCCCTTGGATGGCCCGATGTGCGGGCATCGTCCCAACTGCCCCGTCCGCTGGCCATACGACACGCATACGGTCGCCGTCGGACAATCGGCCAGCCGTTCGACTTACCCGGAATGATGCGGCGGGAACCTGGAATGCCCGACTCCGGGACCGTCCGGAGATAGGGAATTCCCGAATATCCATCGGGAGAATATCCCCGCTGTTCTCGGGATCAGTTCACCCGGAAGGCGCTGCACTATGCTGCGAACGGAAACGTCATTGGGGTGCCGAATACTCTTCGAGCGGAAGGCCGGAATGCCCTTAAAGGATCGATGGCAGTACCCGACGGCGCTGCTGGACACCACGATGGACCAGCTCAGGACGTTGCTCGCGGTCCATGAGGCGGGCACCGCACTGGGCGCCGCCCGGCTGCTGGGGCGGGAGCAGTCCAGTGTGCAGAAACAACTGGACACCCTGAACCGGAACTTCGGCGCACTGTGCGGAGAGCCGCTGGTGGTCAAACGGGGACGCAGTCAGAATGTGCTCTTCACCGCGACCGGGGAGTCCCTCGCCGGACTCGCGCGCGGCACCCTGGAGGACTGGCTGGAGGGGCTGCACGACAGCCGCCGCCGTCTCGGCAGCCGGCTCTGTGTCGGCTCCACCCGATACACCCTCGGCTTTCTGCTGAATGCCGTGGAGTTGGTCACCGGGGAATTCGACCGCCGGGGCGTCGAGCTCAAGGTCGAGCATGTGCGCACCCGGGATCTGCTGGAGCGGCTGGACGCCAAGGAGCTCGACCTGGTCTGCGGCAGCGTCCTCACCACCGCGGGCCACGACAGCCGGCTCGACGGCTTCGAGGTGATGGAGTGGCGGCGCAGCGGGCTGTCCCTGGTCACCAACCTGGATGCCGAGGAGCTGCCCGGGCCCTCGGTCCCGGTGAGCGAGCTGCCCCGGCTGCCGCTCGCGGTCTCGGCCGACGGCCTCATACCCGGCTTTCTGCGTGGCTGGTTCGGCGCCCGCTACCGCCAGGAGCTGCGTATCGCGGCCGAGATCGACACCGTGCAGTACGGGCTGGAGCTGCTCTCCTCGGGGGTACTGCGCGGCTGTGTGCTGGTCACCGAGGGCATCGGCGACGCGGTGGCCGACGGGCGGATCCGCGCCGGTGCCGGACTGCGCACCCTGGAGCTGACCGACGGCGTGGGGCCGGAGCTGGAAGTGCTGATCGGGGTGTTCGTACGGGCCGGGGAGCGCACCGCGCAGGACTCCGGTCATCCGCTCAACGTGCTGTGGGACGCGCTCGCCGGGGAGAACGCCCGCTGGCGCGGGGTGATGCGCGAGAAGCGCCCCGGCCGGTAACCCGCCGGCCGTGCGCCGGGAGGCCGGGTGTGCCTCTTCCGTTGACACATACCGACTGGTTAGTCTGCGCTGCGGGCAGGAGCCGATCCGAGTCGATCCGAGGAGTTGCGAATCGTGGGTACCGTGCGTGGGGCGCGTGTTGTGGTCACCGGGGCGGGGGGTGGCATCGGCGCCGCGCTCGCCCGGCGCTTCGCCGCCGAGGGCGCGCAGGTCGTGGTGAACGACCTCGACGCCGCCAAGGCCGCCGCCGTCGCCGAGGAGATCGGCGCGACCGCCGTCCCCGGCGACGCCTCCGGCGTCGTGCCCGCGGCCCGTGAAGCGCTCGGCGGCGCCATCGACATCTTCTGCGCCAACGCGGGCGTCGGCCACGACGGCGGCCCCGAGGCCGACGAGGAGCTGTGGCAGCAGTCCTGGGACGTCAATGTGATGGCCCATGTGCGGGCCGCCCGGGAGCTGCTGCCCGAGTGGCTGGAGCGCGGCAGCGGCCGCTTCGTCGCCACCGTCTCCGCCGCCGGGATACTCACCATGATCGGCTCGGCGCCCTACGCCGTCTCCAAGCACGCCGCGCTCGCCTTCGCCGAGTGGCTTTCCGCCACCTACCGCCACCGCGGCATCGGCGTCCACGCCGTCTGCCCGCAGGGGGTGCGCACCGACATGCTGACCGCCACCGGGACCGCCGGGGACCTGGTGCTGGCGCCCACCGCGATCGAGCCCGAGCAGGTCGCCGACGCCGTCCTCGCGGGCATCGAGGAGGAGCGCTTCCTGATCCTTCCGCACCCCGAGGTGGCCCGCCACTACGCGGCCCGCGCCGGCGACACCGACCGCTGGCTGGGCGGCATCAACAAGCTGCAGCGCAAGCTCGAGGATCTCGAGGCGGCATCCGGGACCTCGGGCTGACCCCGCGGGTCCGCCGCTCCCGTACTCTCCGCACCACCACCCGCACCCCCGTCCAGACAGGGCCGCACCCATGACCACGTACCAGGACCAGCCATGGCTCGCCCAGCTCACCGAGGCACAGCGCCGGAAGATCACCCCGCGGCCGAGTCCGCTGCACGCCTTCCGGGACGCCGTGCGCACCGCCCCCGGCCATCCGGCGCTCGCCTACTTCGACGGACGGCTGACCTACCGCGAGGTCGATGAGCTCTCCGACGGCATAGCCGGCCATCTCGCCGAGCGCGGCTTCGGGCCCGGCGACCGGATGGCGATCATGCTCCAGAACACCCCGCACTTCGTGCTCGCGCTGCTGGGCGCGTGGAAGGCGGGCGGTACGGTCGTCCCGGTCAACCCCATGTACAAGGGCGCCGAGCTCGCACACATCCTCGGCGACGCCGAGGTGAGCGCCCTGGTCTGCTCCCGCCACGCCTGGGCGGACTACGTCCGCGAGACGGCCGCCGCGTCCCCGGTGCGCATCGCGTTCACCGCCGACGCCCGTCAGTTCCAGACCCGCGACGACGAGCGGGTGCTGCGCGAGGAGCCCCTCCCGGTCCCCGAGGACACCGAGGACCTCCTCGCCGCCGCCCGCGCCGGGGCCCGCCCGCCGTCCGTCCCCGCGCCCAGCGCCGAGGACATCGCGCTGATCAGCTACACCTCCGGGACCAGCGGCACCCCCAAGGGGGCCACCAACACCCACGGCAACATCTCCTACAACGCCGACCGGCAGCACCTCCTCCACGAGCTGCCCGAAGGCTCGACGCTCTTCGCGCTGGCCCCGCTGTTCCACATCACCGGCATGGTCTGCGAGCTGTGCGCGTGCATGTCCGGAGCGGGCACCCTGGCCCTGGCCTACCGCTTCGAGACCGGCGTCGTCCTCGACGCCTTCGCCGAGCACCGCCCCGTCTACACGGTGGGCCCCTCCACCGCCTTCATGGCGCTGATGGCCCACCCCCAGGCCGGCCGCGACCACTTCTCGTCCTTCCGGATCATCTCCTCCGGCGGCGCCCCGCTGCCGCCCGCGCTGGTCGAGCGGTTCCAGACGGCCCTCGGCCCGTATCTGCACAACGGCTACGGGCTCACCGAGTGCACCGCGCCCTGCGCCAGCGTCCCGCCCGGTGTCCGCGCCCCCGTCGACCCGGTCTCCGGCACCCTCGCCGTCGGCGTTCCCGGCGCCGACACGATCGTGCGCATCGTGGACGACGCCGGGCAGGACGTGCCGTTCGGCGAGCAGGGCGAGATCGTCGTCCGCGGCCCGATGGTGGTGCCCGGCTACTGGCGGCGCCCGGAGGCCACCGCGGTCGCCCTCCCGGACGGGGAGCTGCGCACCGGCGACATCGGCTTCATGGACGAGGGCGGCTGGCTGTACGTGGTCGACCGCAAGAAGGACATGATCAACGCCTCGGGGTTCAAGGTGTGGCCGCGCGAGGTCGAGGACGTGCTCTACACTCACCCCGCCGTGCGGGAGGCGGCCGTCGTCGGCAAACCCGACGCGTACCGCGGCGAGACGGTCAAGGCGTATGTGAGCCTCCGACCGGAGGCCGAGGCCACACCGGACGAGCTGTCCGCGTACTGTGCGGAGCGGCTCGCCGCGTACAAGTACCCGCGCGAGGTGGAGATCCTGCCCGAGCTGCCCAAGACGACGAGTGGCAAGATCCTCCGGCGGGAACTGCGAGGATGAGAGAGAAAGTCAGAAGGGCAGAAGAGAACGGGTGGCGACCATGGCCAAAACGACGGACGGTGACGGACAGCCGGTGCCACAGCGGCTGCTGGCGGCTGCCACCCGCCTGTTCGCGGAGCGCGGATACGACCGGACGTCCGTACAGGAGATCGTCGAGGCGGCGGGCGTCACCAAGGGCGCGCTCTACCACTACTTCGGCTCCAAGGACGATCTGCTCCATGAGATCTACGGCCGGGTGCTCCGGCTCCAGCAGGAGCGCCTGGACGCCTTCGCGGACGCCGACGCACCGGTGGAGACGCGGCTGCGGGACGCGGCGGCCGATGTCGTGGTGACCACCATCGAGAACCTCGACGACGCCACCATCTTCTTCCGGTCGATGCACCAACTCAGCCCGGAGAAGCACAAGCAGGTGCGCGCCGAGCGGCGCCGCTACCACGAGCGGTTCCGCGCGCTGATCGAGGAGGGGCAGCGGACCGGGGTGTTCAGCTCCCGGACCCCGGCCGATCTGGTGGTGGACTACCACTTCGGCTCCGTGCACCACCTGGGCACCTGGTACCGGCCCGGCGGCCTGCTGGGCCCCCAGGAGGTCGCCGACCACCTGGCCGACCTACTGCTGCGCGCGCTGCGGCCGTAGTTCAGCCCGTCCAGGGGGCACCTCCCAGCGGTAGCTGGGGGAGTTTGAGGCCCGGGGCCCGGGGGCGGAGCCTCCCCACGCGGCGGAGCCGCATATCGGATGCTGCCGGGAAGGGGCGGGGTGGGGAAACAAACCCCGCCCCGCCCTCACCCGTACCGCTTCAGCTACACGTACCGCTTCAACTCGCGCCGCGCCAGCGACCGTTGATGCACCTCGTCCGGCCCGTCCGCCAGCCGCAGCGTCCGCGCGGCCGCCCACAGCTCGGCCAGCGGGAAGTCCTGGCTCACCCCGCCCGCGCCATGCAACTGCACCGCCCGGTCCAGAATCTGAACCACCGTACGCGGCGTCGCGATCTTGATGGCCTGGATCTCGGTGTGCGCCTCGCGGTTGCCCACCGTGTCCATCAGCCAGGCCGTCTTCAGCACCAGCAGCCGCAGCTGCTCGACCGCCACCCGCGCGTCCGCGATCCACTCATGGACCTGGCCCTGCTGGGCGAGCGCCTTGCCGAAGGCCGTACGGTCCACTGCCCGTCGGCACATCAGCTCGATACCGCGCTCGGCCATGCCGATCAGCCGCATGCAGTGGTGGATCCGGCCGGGGCCGAGACGGGCCTGGGCGATGGCGAAACCGCCGCCCTCCTCGCCGATGAGGTTGCTCACCGGCACCCGCGCCCGGTCGAAGACCACCTCGGCGTGGCCGCCGTGGTAGTGGTCCTCGTAGCCGTACACCCGCATCGCCCGCCGCACCTCGACGCCCGGGGTGTCGCGCGGCACCAGCACCATCGACTGCTGGCGGCGCACATCGGCGCCCTCCGGGTCGGTCTTGCCCATCACGATGAAGATCTTGCAGTCGGGGTTCATCGCCCCGGAGATGTACCACTTGCGCCCGGTGATGACGTAGTCGTCGCCGTCGCGCTCGATCCGGGTCTCGATATTGGTCGCGTCGGACGAGGCGACCTCCGGCTCGGTCATCGCGAAGGCCGACCGGATCTCCCCCGCGAGCAGCGGCTCCAGCCACTGCTTGCGCTGCCGCTCGTCGCCGAACTGGACGAGCACCTCCATATTGCCGGTGTCCGGGGCGGCGCAGTTCAGGGCGGTGGGGGCCAGTTGGGGGCTGCGGCCGGTGATCTCCGCGAGCGGGGCGTACTGGAGATTGGTCAGCCCCGCGCCGTACTCGGCGTCGGGCAGGAAGAGGTTCCACAGCCCCTGCCGGCGGGCCTCGGCCTTGAGCTCGCCGACGATCGGCGGGGTCTGCCACGGGGAGTCCAGGGACGCGCGCTGCTCCTCCACGACCGCTTCCGCCGGATGGACGTGCTCGTCCATGAAGGCGAGCAGTTTGGCGCGCAGCTCTTCGGTCCGGGCGTCGAATGCGAAGTCCATGACAGGATCAGCTCTCCTCGAGGGTGGTGAGGCCGTGGTCGATGAAGGCGGGGACGATGTCGCCGATGCGGTCGAAGCCCGCGCCGACGGTCTGGCCGAGGGTGTAGCGGTAGTGGATGCCCTCGAGGATCACCGCGAGCTTGAAGTAGGCGAAGGCGGTGTACCAGGACACGAGGCTCACATCGCGCCCCGAACCCTCGGCATAGCGCTGGATCAGCTCGTCCGTGGCGGGGTGGCCGGGGGCGCCCTGGGTGGAGGAGATGGGGGAGTCGGCGAGATTCGGATGACCGCTGTACATCACGATCAGCCCGAGGTCGGTCAGCGGATCGCCGAGCGTGGACATCTCCCAGTCGAGGATCGCCGTGATCCGGTCGTCGGCGTTCACCAGGACGTTGTCCAGGCGGTAGTCGCCGTGGACGACCGTGGGCGTAGGGGAGGCCGGCAGCGCCGTGGCGAGCCGGGTGTGCAGCTCGTCGATCCCGGACAGCTCACGGCTGCGCGAGGCCGCCAGCTGCTTGCCCCAGCGGCGAAGCTGCCGCTCCAGGAACCCCTCCGGGCGCCCGAAGTCGCCGAGCCCGACCTCGGCCGGGTCCACGGAGTGCAGCGCCACGAGGGTGTCGACGAGGGAGAGGACGACCTCCCGGGTGCGCTCCGGGCCGATGCCGGCGAGCTGCTCGGCCGTGCGGTACGGGGTGCCCTCGACGAACTCCATGACGTAGAAGGGCGATCCGACCACCGTCTCGTCCTCGCACAGCAGCACCGGTTCCGGCACCGGCACGGCCGTCGGGTGCAGGGCGCTGATCACCCGGTGTTCCCGCGCCATGTCATGGGCGGTGGCGAGCACATGGCCCAGCGGCGGCCGGCGGACGACCCAGCGGGAGGTGCCGTCGGTGACGGTGTAGGTGAGATTCGAACGGCCGCCTTCGATCAGCTCGGCGCTCAGCGGCCCGCGCACCAGTCCCGCGCGTTCGCGGCCGAGGTGGGCGCGGAGCCGATCGAGGTCGAGCCCTGGGGGATTGCCTGCGTTCATCGAACCTCTTCCTGGGTTTCCTCGGTACTTCTCGGTACTGCGCACAGCCGCTCGGTCAGGGGAGCGGACGAACCGCTCCGCAACATGATGCCGACCAGTCGGTATGTAGTCCAGTGCCGGTGCCTCACCGGGCACATCGGGACCGCGGCCCGGAGGGCTCGGAACTACCGCCCCCGCCCCCGCTCGGCCCGTTCCCCGGCCCGTTCCCCGGCCCGCTCCTGGGCCTCGACCACCGCCTCCCCGTACTCCACCGACCAGGCACCCAGCGCCTCGACCGGCCCCAGCAAGGTCTCCCCGAGCGGGGTCAGCGCGTACTCGACCCGGGGCGGCGCCTCCGCGTATCGGCGCCGCTCCACCAGCCCGTCGTCCTCCAGGCGGCGCAGAGTGTCGTTGAGCACCTTCGGGCTGATGCCGCCGATCGCCTCGCGCAGTTCGCCTGGGCGGCGCGGCCCCTCCCGCAGTCCGAAGATCACGACGGCGGTCCAGGTGCGGGCCAGCAGATCGAAGCCCAGCCGCGCCCGGCAGTCGGCGATGAATCCCTCCGGTGCGAGGGGCCGCGATGTCGTCGCCGGTTCACTCACTGATGACCTCCTGACCTGCTGACCGCCGTCCGTCCTAGCGCATCCGTCGCACACCGCGCGGTGTGCGACGGACTTCCTAGTGTCCTTCCCCATCGGCAGGCGAGAACGAGGAGGAGACCGCGATGCGGATCGGAGTGCTGGGCACGGGCACGATGGCGGACGCGCTGGGGACCCAGTGGGCGCGGGCGGGGCACGAGCTGTTCATCGGCGGCCGCTCGCGGCCGAAGGCGGCGGCGCTGGCCGCCCGGATCGGCCACGGCGCGCGGGCGGGGAGTCTGCGCGAGGCCGCCGGATTCGGCGCGGTGACGCTGCTGGCGGTGGCGTACGGCGGGGTGGAGGCGGCGCTGGAGGCGGCGGGCGCGGCGAAGGGCACGCTGAGCGGCCGGGCGCTGATCGATTGCACCAACGCGGTCGTCCCCGGGCGCTTCACCCTCGCCACCGACGGCGGACCGGGCATGGCCGAGCGGATCGCCGCACGGGCCGTCGGGGCACGGGTCGTGAAGGCGTTCTGCCACTGCTCGGACGCGGTGTGGCGGATGACCCCGCCGGTCTTCGCCGACGGACCGCTGGCGGTCCCGCTGTGCGGGGACGACGAGAAGGCCCTGGAGGCCGTACGCACGCTGGTCCGCGATATGGGCTGCGTACCGCTGGACGCCGGGGGCCTGGAGCGGGCCCGCCTGCTGGAGTCCACCGTCGCGTTTCTGCTCGGCTTCTGGTTCGGCGGGGTGGAGCCACGGGCCGCGCTGCCGCCGCTGGCGGCGCAGAGCCCGGCTTAGCGCCGGGGCGGCGGCCGTGGCGGTGCGGATTTGCGCCGGCGGTGGGGGAGCAGGAGCGTCGAAGGGGAGGAGCGCGGCAAGGAGAACGTGAGAGCCGCGAGGAGTCCCGAAGAGCCGCGAGGAGCTGTGAGAACCGCGAGAATGTGAGAGCCGCGAGGAGCGCCATCATGAAGGCCATCACCTACTCCCGCTACGGCGGCCCCGAGATCCTGGAGTACGGGGAGCGGCCGGAGCCGAAGGTCGGCCCCGACTCCGTCCTGATCAGGGTCCGGGCCGCCAGCGTGAACCCCGTCGACTGGAAGGCGCAGGCCGGATATCTCGAACCGTTCCTGGACGCGGTCTTCCCGGTGATCCCCGGCTGGGACGTCTCCGGGGTCGTGGAGCGGCCCGGCCCCGCGGTGACGGACTTCCGGCCCGGCGACGAGGTGATCGGATACGTACGGGAGGACTTCCTCTCCCGGGGCACCTGCGCCGAGTATGTGGCGGCGCCCATCCGCACCCTCGCCCGCAAGCCGCGGAACCTCTCCTTCACCCAGGCCGCGGGCATCCCGCTGGCGGGGCTGACGGCCTACCAGTCGCTGGTGCGGGCGCTGAGGGTCGGTGAGGGCGACACCGTCCTGGTCCACGCGGCGGCGGGCGGGGTCGGCTCGATGGCGGTCCAGCTGGCCCGGCACATGGGTGCCCGCGTGATCGGCACCGCGAGTGAGCGCAACCATGAGTATCTGCGCGCGCTCGGCGCGGAGCCGACCGCATACGGGGAGGGCCTCGCCGAACGGGTCCGCGCCCTCGCCCCGAACGGGGTGGACGCCGTGCTCGACCTGGTCGGCGGCGACGCGCTCACCGTCTCCGCCGAACTCCTCGCCCCCGAAGGCCGCCTGGCCTCCATCGCCGACCCCGCCGTCCTCGGCCTCGGCGGCCACTACG
Organism: Streptomyces sp. AgN23; assembly: GCF_001598115.1. Lineage (NCBI taxonomy): Bacteria > Bacillati > Actinomycetota > Actinomycetes > Kitasatosporales > Streptomycetaceae > Streptomyces > Streptomyces sp. AgN23. The sequence goes on along the minus strand of NZ_CP007153.1, from coordinate 2,795,655 downwards.
TCTTCGTCCGCCCCGACCCCGACGACCTCCAGGACCTCACCGACCTCGCCGAGCGCGGCGCCCTCGGCGTCGAGGTCGCGGCGGTCTTCCCCCTCCGGAAGACGGCGGACGCCCAGCGGCTCAGCATGGAGGGCCACGCCAGGGGCAAGATCGCCATCGCGGTGGACTGAGCGACAGGGATCACCCTCGTGGTGGCCCTGAGAAACCGGCCCGAACACCTCATGGAATGCCAGGGGACGCCGTCCGCCTCCTACCCCGACGTGCGCTTCGTCCAGTAGGCGCGACGACCATGGGCGGGGGCGCGCGGCGGGGTCGGTCCCCGCGGCACCAGGGTCCCCGCCCGGGACCGCCGGAGGAGTGCGGCACCGGGCGCGGTCTCAGCGCAGCATGGCCGCTCCCAGGACGGCCAGGGCGAGGGTGCAGGTCCCCGCGGCCACGGCCGCCCGCGGGGACAGGGCGGGCGGACGTGGCATGCGCATGGCCCGGATGCGGCGGTGGGCCAGCGCCAGGAAAGCGAGCCAGGCCACCACCACCAGGGCCAGGACCACCAGCGAGGCCGGGTCGATACCGCCGTGCAGGGTCTGCCGGCCCGCGAGCGAGGCGGCCACCGCGCACGCCAGCGTCGTACGGCGCCAGGCCAGCCGCGTCCGCTCCGGTTGGAGCCCGGGGTCCCGGTCCCGCGTTCGTGGTCCGTGCGTCCCTTTCCCCTCCGGCATCGCCTCACACCTCCCGGGTCACCCGCCCCACCCGAAGGCGGCCACGATCACCATCAGCAGCGCGACCACTCCGACCGCGAGCCCGAGCACCACCGGGAAGCGGGACATCGGCAGGTCCTCGCCCCGCCGCATGGCCCGCTCGCAGCGCACCCAGTGGCTGATGGCCCGCAGGGCGCACAGCGCGCCGCCCGCCAGCAGGACGAGCGCCAGCGCGAGCCGCAGCGGCCGGGCGATCTCCGGGAGGAACTGGTCGACCGCGAAGCCGCCGCCCACCAGCGCCATCGCGGTGCGCAGCCAGGCGAGGAAGGTCCGTTCGTTGGCGAGTGAGAAGCGGTAGTCGGGGGTGCCGCCCTCCTCCCGCAGCCGCTCGGGCGCGAACCACAGCCGTACGTCCGACGCCGCCGAGGCGAGACCGCCGCCACGCGGCTCGGCAGGCTGTGCAGGCTCCGAAGGCTGCGGAGGCTCCGAAGGTCCGGGCCCGGAGGATTCGGTCACGCTTCGACCCTCTCACGGCGCCACTCCATCAGCCGCCGGTACGCCTCCCGCCCGTCCGGCACCCACTCCCACTCGGGCAGCCGCCGGGTCAGCTCGTCCTCGGTGAGAAAGGCGTGCCAGGCGACCTCCTCGGCCTGCGGATCGACCGGCAGCTCGCAGCGCACCTCGTAGACCCGGCTCCACCAGGTGTGCTCGGGCGTCTCGTAGAGGAACGAGAACAGCGGTACGGGTGCGGGCAGCCCCCGCACCCCCAGCTCCTCCTCCGCCTCGCGCAGCGCCGCCTCGTCATAGCCCTCGCCCGCGCCGACCACCCCGCCGACGAACATGTCGTACAGCGAGGGGAAGACCAGCTTCTCGGCGGTGCGGCGATGGACGAAGATCCGGCCCTGGGCGTCCCGGGCCTGGATGAAGACGCAGCGGTGCCGGAGCCGGTGGGCCATGGCGTCGCCGCGTCGGGCCTGGCCGACCACGCGGTCCCGCTCGTCCACGATGTCGAGCAGTTCGTTGGCGGAAAGCGGTTCCTGATCAGGCATACCGCCATACAAGCAGATCGCGGGACCGGTCAGCGCCGGAGGCCACCGCCGTATCCGCCGCCGTAGTCGCCCCCATAGCCGCCGTCGTAGCCGGTTCCACCGCCATAGCCGCCGTCGTACCCGCCGCCCTGGCCGCCCCCATAGCCACCGCCGTAGCCGTCGCCATAGCCGGTTCCACCGCCATAGCCGCCGCCCTCGTCGCGCTGCCGCTCCTGCTGCCGCTCGGCCCACCGGTCGAAGGCATCCACCGCGTCCTGCCAGTCGTCGTACTGTCCCGGCCCCCGGGACGACCAGCCCGGCCAGGACGGCGTGGAGCGGCTCTTGCCGGCGGACGGGTTCCGGGACTTGTCCGGCGTGGGGTCGGCCGCCGGGGCCTGGGCCACGGGCTGGGCGGCGGGCGGCTGCGGCTTGGGCTTCTCGGCGCGCGCACCGCGCAGCGGGGTGTCGCCCACCGCCGCCTCGGCGTACGGGACGGTATGGCTCTCCGGCTCGTCCGGGGCGGCCGTCGAGGTGTCGTGTCCGGAGGAGGCCGTCGCCTCACGGGCGTCCTTGCCCATGAGCATGAAGAGGGCGGTGGCGGCGCCGGTGGCCGACAGCAGAATCGCCCCGGCGGCCGCCTTACGGCGGTTGTCCACCGGGCGGCGGCGGGCGTGCCGGGGCCCGATCACCTCGCCGCGGAGCACCTGCGCCTCGTCCACGGGCGGCCCGGCTTGGAGGGGCTGCGGGCCGGGGGTGACGAGCGTCGGGTTCACCACGCGACGTTCCACCTCGGGCGTCGGCCCTGAATGCTCAACGGAGCGGTCAGCCATGGTCGTTGATGATGCACGGTTGGCCTAACCGTGTCCAATCTCGGTGAACGATTGTGACCTTTTATTCTACGTCGATGTTTCGCGGGGAGGTTGGCGGGCCGGAAGCGGCCGGAAACCGCTCCCACACCCCGGGTTGACGCCGTACTGGGCGGTAGGCAGGATCGCGGTCATGACGCCTCGGCGGGCGTCGGCGGGCTCACGAGAACGGACACCACACCATGGCGTACGACGCGGACGTGATCGTGGTCGGCGCGGGGCTCGCGGGCCTCGCCGCCACCGCCGAACTGGCCGATGCCGGCCGTAAGGTGATCCTGCTCGACCAGGAGCCCGAGCAGTCGCTCGGCGGTCAGGCCCACTGGTCCTTCGGCGGTCTCTTCCTCGTCGACTCACCCGAGCAGCGCCGGCTGCGCGTCCGCGACAGCCATGAACTCGCCTGGCAGGACTGGCTGGGCACGGCCGGGTTCGACCGCGAGGAGGACCACTGGCCGCGCCGCTGGGCCGAGGCGTACGTCGACTTCGCCGCCGGCGAGAAGCGGTCCTGGCTGCACGCCCAGGGGCTGCGGCTGTTCCCGCTCGTCGGCTGGGCCGAGCGCGGCGGCTATGACGCCACCGGCCATGGCAACTCCGTGCCCCGCTTTCACATCACCTGGGGCACCGGCCCCGGTGTCGTCGCCCCCTTCGAGCGGCGGGTGCGGGCGGCGGCCGCCCGTGGCCTGGTCGAGCTGCGCTTCCGGCACCGGGTGACGGGGCTGGCCCGCAGCGCGGGCACGGTCGACACCGTCACCGGCGACATCCTGGAGCCCAGCGACGCCGAGCGCGGCACCCCCAGCGGCCGCGAGGTGGCCGGAGCCTTCGAACTGCGCGCCCAAGCCGTGATCATCACCTCCGGCGGCATCGGCGGCAACCACGACCTGGTCCGCGCCAACTGGCCCGAGCGGCTGGGCTCCCCGCCCGAGCGGATGATCTCCGGAGTCCCGGCCCATGTGGACGGCCATATGCTCGGCATCACCGAGGCGACCGGCGGCCGCATCATCAACCGCGACCGGATGTGGCACTACACCGAGGGCATCGAGAACTGGAACCCCATCTGGCCCCGGCACGGCATCCGCATCCTGCCCGGCCCGTCCTCCCTGTGGTTCGACGCGCGCGGCAAGCGGTTGCCGGTGCCGCTGTTCCCCGGCTTCGACACCCTCGGCACGCTCGAGCACATCATGCGGACCGGCTACGACTACACCTGGTTCGTGCTCACCCGGAAGATCATCGAGAAGGAGTTCGCGCTCTCCGGCTCCGAGCAGAACCCCGACCTCACCGGCAAGAGCGTCCGCGAGGTGATCGGCCGCGGCCGGGCCGGGGCCCCGGGCCCGGTCCAGGCGTTCATGGACCACGGCGCGGACTTCATCGTGGAGCGGTCGCTGCCGGCGCTGGTCCGGCGGATGAACGCGCTCACCAAGGAGCCGCTCATCGACGAGGAGGGGCTGCGGCGGGAGATCGTCGCCCGCGACCGCGAGATCGCCAACCCCTACACCAAGGACCTCCAGGTCACCGCCCTGCGCGGCACCCGCAAATATGTGGCCGACCGGCTGATCCGCACCGCGGCCCCGCACCGCATCCTCGACCCCAAGGCGGGTCCGCTGATCGCCGTGCGCCTGAACATCCTGACCCGCAAGACGCTCGGCGGCCTCGAGACGGACCTCTCCTCCCGCGTCCTGACCGAGGGCGGCGAACCGCTGCCCGGTGTCTACGCGGCCGGGGAGGCGGCGGGCTTCGGCGGCGGGGGAGTGCACGGCTACCGCTCCCTGGAGGGCACCTTCCTGGGCGGCTGTCTCTTCTCGGGCCGTACGGCGGGCCGGGCGGCGGCCAAGGCGGTGGGGTAGACCCGGGGCGTGGCCCCCGGGCTCCCGGGTCCCGGAGTCTTACCGAAGTCTGACGAATCCCGGGCGAATATGGCGCACCACCCCCGCCCGGTGCTCTTATCGACCCATGGACCCCAACACCGGTGCCGGATCCGACGGCCACGGCGCCCCCGTCGGCCGGCGCCTCGTCCTCGGCATGCTCGGCCTCGGGGCCGGCGCGATGGCCGCGGCCCCCTGGCTGCAGGGCCGCCTGGAGGCCGCTCTGGGAGCGGTGGCCGACAAGGACCCGACGGGGGTGACCGGACTCCTCCCCAACGGCGGGGGATTCCGCTACTACTCCGTCACCTCCTCCGTGCCCCACAAGGACGCCGACAGCTACCGTCTCACCGTCGACGGACTCGTCGACAAGCCCGCCGAGTACCGCCTCGCCGATCTGCGCGCGCTCCCGCAGACCCGCCTCGTCCGCGATGTCCAGTGCGTCACCGGCTGGCGGGTGCCCGAGACCCCGTTCGAGGGGGTGCGGCTGTCGACGCTGCTCGACGCCGCCGGGGTGCGTTCGCGGGCCAAGGCCGTCCGCTTCACCTGCTTCGACGGCGCGTACAGCGAGAGCCTGACCCTCGATCAGGCGCGGCGCGCGGACGTCCTGGTCGCGCTGAAGCTGCGGGACAAGCCGCTGGGACACTCCCACGGCGGGCCGGTGCGGCTGTATGTGGCGCCCATGTACTTCTACAAGTCGGCGAAATGGCTCTCCGGTATCACCGTCACCGATCAGGTGCGGCCCGGCTATTGGGAGGACCGGGGCTATGACGTCGACGCCTGGGTCGGCAGATCGAACGGACGCGACGATGACCCCACCGCCTGAGCGGACGAAGACCGCGACGTCGCGAGCCGAAGACCGGGACCGGGACGGGTCGCGGGTGCGCCGGTTCAGCCCCGCCGAGCGCTGGATCCACCGCACCACGGCCCTCCTGCTGGGCGTGTGTGTGCTCAGCGCGGGCTGTCTCTATCTGCCCGAGCTCGCCGAACTCGTCGGGCGGCGCGCCCTCGTCGTCACCGTCCATGAGTGGAGCGGCATCCTGACGCCCCTCCCGGCCCTGCTCGGGCTCGCCTCCCGCGCCTTCCGCGCCGATCTCACTCGCCTCAACCGCTTCGGCCCGCACGACCGCCGCTGGCTGCGCGCTGCGCTGCGCCGCGACCACCGGCGACAGGAGCGCCCGGCGGGGAAGTTCAACGCCGGGCAGAAGCTGTACGCGGGGTATATCGCGGGCGCCGTGATGGTGATGGCGGGCACTGGGCTGCTGATGTGGTTCACCGATCTGGCCCCGCTGGTGTGGCGCACCAGCGCCACCTTTGTCCACGACTGGCTGGCGCTGGCCATCGGCATCGTCCTGCTCGGCCACATCGGCAAGGCGTTCGCCGATCCGGAGGCCCGGCGCGGGATGCGCACGGGCCGGGTCGAGCGGGCGTGGGCGGCCCGTGAGCATCCGCTGTGGCGTACGGACGAGGACACCGCGGACGGCCACCGGGACGCGGAGCACGACACCGGAGACCACGAACACCGCATCCGCTGAACCAGTGGCCACGCGCGCCACGTCCGCCGAACCCATGACACCCGGTGCCATGATGCGTCGCATGCGCGAGAGAGGTGCAACAAAGTCCGTTATGCGGCTTGGGGCGCATGTCGCCCTCTGCGCCGTGGCGATGCTGCCGCTGAGCGGGTGCCGCATGTTCGACGCCCCGCCGAGGCATGGCGGGCTCTGGGTGAACCCGGACAGCCCGGCCGCCCGGCAGGTCCGTGAGCGGCGGAACGAGGGAAAGAACCGCGACGCCGCGCTCATCCGGCAGATCGCCCAGCAGCCGGTCGCGGAGTGGCTCGGCCCCGCGCCGCCCCGTGAACGGGTCCGCTTCATCACCGCATCCGCGGCGCGCACCGGGTCCACCCCGGTCCTGGTCGCCTATCACATCCCCTACCGGGACTGCGGACGGTACTCGGCGGGCGGGGCCCGGAGCGCCCATGCGTACCGGCGTTGGATCGAGCAGATCACCCTGGGCATCGGCGACCGCGAGGCGATCGTCGTCCTGGAACCCGACGCGGTGGCCCAGCTCGTCGACGGCTGCGTACCGGCCAGGCTGCGCACCGCCCGGCTGGCGATGCTGCGCGACGCGGTCGCCATGTTCGCCGCCCTGCCGCACGTCCAGGTGTACGTGGACGCGGGGAACCCGGGCTGGATCAAGAATCCCCACCGGCTGGTGCGGCCGCTGCGCGAGGGCGGTGTCGAGCAGGCGGACGGCTTCGCGCTGAACGTCTCCAACTTCCAGCCGACCCGGCGGACCGTGGCGTACGGCCACCGGCTCTCCGCCGCCCTCGACGGCGCCCACTTCGTCATCGACACCAGCCGGAACGGCAACGGTCCGCTGCGGCTGCGCGGCGCGGCCCGGCACGGTATCCGGGCCCGGGACTCCTGGTGCAATCCGCCGGGGCGGGCGCTGGGCGAGCGGCCCAGCACCACCACCGGTGATCGCCTCGTGGACGCCTATCTGTGGATCAAGCGGCCGGGAGAGTCCGACGGGACCTGCAACGGCGGCCCCCCGGCGGGCCGCTGGTGGACCGCGTACGCGCTCGATCTGGCCCGTAACGCGCCCCGCCGGCACTAGCCGCCCGGCCGCCGGTCACAGCGCGCAGACCGGCGCCTTCTCCTTGTCCTCGTTCTTGCTCTTGTTCTTGTTCTTCTTGTTCTTCGCTTTCGGGGCCGCACAGGGGCTGGCCGCGTCGCGCGCCGTCGGCACCGTTCCGCGCGCCGGGCGCTTCCGGCCGCGGCGTACCAGCCCCACCGACCAGACCGCCACCGGCGCCAGACACAGCGCGAGGGCGAGCACCGCCCAGGTCCGCATCACCGCATGGGCGTGGCCCAGGAAGAACGAGGCGACCAGAGAGGAGCCGAACACCGCGGCCCACAGCAGATGGATACGGAACGTGGAGAGCCGGTCGGGGCTGGACGAGTCGCCCTTGGGCGTGACCACGAACCGGCTGGTGCGGCGCAGCGCCGCGTCGCACAGCGACTTGGCGTAGATCGGGGCCGACAGCGCCGAGAGCAGCATCCCGGCCAGCCCGCCGGAGCCCTCCGGCTCATGCGGGGAGACGTTGTGCCGCCGGTTCCAGATGTACAGCCCGATCTGCAGCATCGCCGCGTCGCTGTAGAGCATCATCCACAGCTCGGCGGGGATGTGGATCCCGGCCGCGCCCAGCACCAGGAACAGCGCGCACGACAGCGCGGAGAGGATCCAGTTGAGCGCGGTCATCGGGTAGTACGCGATCATCAGCGAGTAGTTGAGCAGCTTGCCCGGCGACAGGGTGAACGGGCCCTTCCAGAACTGCTTGAGCACCGTCTCGTAGGTGCCGCGGCTCCACCGCATCTGCTGGGTGAAGAAGTCCGTCCAGGTGCTCGGCCCCTCGCCGACCGCGAGCACATCGGGGGTGTAGACCGAGCGCCACCGCTTCCTCGTGGCGGGGTTGCGGTGGCGGTGCAGCTCGAAGCCGGTGGCCATGTCCTCGGTGATCGAGTCGTACAGCCCGCCGATCGAGCGCAGCGCGCTGATCCGCACCGCGTTGTTGGTGCCCACGAACATCGGGCCGCCATAGGCGTTTCCGGCCCGCTGGATCAGCGCGTGGAAAAGGAACTGCTGGCTTTCGGCGGCCTTGGTGACCGGGGTGTCGTAATTCCCGTAGACCTGCGGACCGACCACAAAGGCGATATCCGGATCCCGGAAGTAACCCAGCATGCGCTCCAGGAAGTTGGGCAGCGGCACATGGTCGGTATCCACACACGCCATGAATTCATACGCGTCACCATGCGCGTCCAGCCAGGCGTTGTAATTCCCGTGCTTGGTCCTCGCCCGGAAAGCGCCCTTCGGCTGATTCCACTTCTCGATGCCCTTGCGGGAGAAATGCCGTACGCCCAGCCGTGCGCACAGCGCCTTGACCTCCTCGTCGTCCCCCTCGTCCAGCAGCCATACGTCCAGCGGCCCGGTGTGCCGGATCCGCACCGCCCCCTCCAGCGTGGCCCGGACCATCGCGATCGGCTCCTTGCCGGGCACAAAGCTGGTCAGGAACGCCACCCGCGTCCCCGGCTCGGCCACCACCGGCACCGGATCCCGCGCCACCAGCGTCGCATGGGCGTTGGAGACGACCGTGAACAGGCGAAAGCCCTCGATCAGCGCGATCGAGACCAGCATCGCGAGGTCCGCCGCCCGCTGCCACCACGGCGCGTAGGCGCGCTCCAGCCAGTGATCGGGGTGCAGCAGCCACAGCAGCAGCAGCGCCGAGCACACCGGCGCCGCGCACAGCAGCAGCGCGGCCCGGATCCGGTGCGGCTCCTGCGCCAGCAGACTCCGGCAGCGCACCCGGTAGGGGCGGTCCGTGGGAGCGTTGGTCAACGGGCCCGCCAGCTCGCTGTACCGCTTGTACTCGTACACCGAGGCGGAACGGCGGTGCGGGGCGCGGGATGACGCGGTACGCGCGGGCGGCGGCCCGGCGGATACGGCGTGTGCGGTGGCTTTCCGGGGGGAATCTCTGACGGGGGTCGGTGCAGACATCTGGGCACTCCCGCGGGGCTGGCTCGAACCGAATGGCGCGCCGCGATGACCCATACGGGCCATATTCTTCAGGTCATCGCGCGAGATGAGAAGGTAACAATCCCATGGGGACTGGCCGTGCACATCGAATATTCGGCGCGCCCTTGTCGAGGGCCCGTAAGGCATCCACTCCGACGGCCCAGCGGTGCGCGTCTTACGTGATTTACATCCCGCCGTCTGGCAGGGTCGGCACCGATCGAAGCCCATCGGAATACGGAGGATGGGGCGCAGTCGCCCGATGAGAGTCCTGCACATCATCTCCCGCCTCGGGGCCGGAGGAGCCGAACAGCAACTGAGGCTGCTGCTGCGCCATTTGCCGGTGCGCTGTGACGTCATCGCCCTCTCGGACCCCGGCGCCACCGCGCACGGCATTCGCGCGGACGGCGTCCCGGTCACCCATGTGCCCCTGGGCGTCGGGCGCGAGCGCCAGCTCACCACGGTGCCCAGGCTGGTGCGGATCATCCGCTCCGGCGGCTACGACTTGGTGCACACCCATCTGTACCGGGCGTGTGTGCTCGGCCGGATCGCCGCCCGGCTGGCCGGGGTGCGGCCGGTCATCGCCACCGAACACAGCCTGGGCGAGCGGCGGATCGACGGCCGACCGCTCACGGCCGCCCTCCGCGCCCGCTATCTCGCCGCCGAGCGGCTGGGCTCGGCCACCGTCGCCGTCTCGGCCGCCGTCGCCGACCGGCTGCGCGACTGGGGCGTGCCCAACCCCCGGATCCATCTGGTGCCGAACGGGATCGACGCCCGCCACTTCCGCTTCGAACCGGCCGCACGGGCGGCCGCCCGCGCCCGTCTCGGCCTCCCCGACCGGGCCTTCGTGGTCGGCGGGGTCGGCCGCCTGGTGGCGGACAAGCGGTTCGACGCGGCGGTGCGGGCCGTCGCCGAGGTGCCGGACACCCGGCTGCTGCTGGTCGGCGAGGGCCCCGAGCGTCCCGCCCTGGAGGACCTGGCCGCCCGGCTCGGCGCGGCCGACCGGGTGCGGCTGCTGGGCGAGCGCGACGGCGCCGTGGCCCCGCCGGACGACCGGCCCGCGGGGCTGCCCGGACTGCTGGCCGCCATGGACGTGCTGGTCTCGCCGTCCACCGAGGAGGCGTTCGGCCTCGCGGCGCTGGAGGGGCTGGCGGCCGGGCTGCCGGTGCTGCACACCGTCTGCCCCGCCCTCGACGAACTCCCCACTGGCGCCGTCCCCGGCGCCCGCCGTATCGCCCCCGGCCCGGCCGCCCTCGCCGACGCCCTGCGCCGGCAGGCCGCCGCGGGCCCGCTGCGCTTTCCGGTCCCGGACGCCATCGACCGCTACGACATCGCCCGCGGCGCCCGCCGCCTGATGGACCTCTACGACCGCGCCACCACCTGCGGGCCGGACGGCTGTCTGCGGGTGTCCCCCATCAGCCGCCGCATGCCGCGGCGCGGCGCGCCCGCGGGCTGAGAGGGCCCGCCGGTTGAGACGGCCCGCGCGCCGCACCGACGCCGCCCCTTGCCGCAGGCGCGGAATCAATCGCCTCGCGCGGCCTCGCCGCGGTCGCCATCAGGCCCCGGGGCCAGATCACGGAGCAGCTCCAGCACATGCCGCAGGCCGGGACGGTTGCCGGTGCCCGCACGGCCGACGGTGAAGACGGTCCGGGAGACGGGATGGACCAGCGGATGCAGACTGACGGGCGCGAGGGTGTCCGGCAGCGCCATACGGGGCACCAGGGCGGCACCGGCTCCCGCGGCGACCAGGGCCGTCAGCACGGCGAAATCGCTGCTGCGCACCCGGATGTCCGGGACGAACCCGGCGGCGCCACAGGCGCGCTGCTCGGGGTCGCGGCTCTCGCGCTGCTGCTGGTGGCGCCGTTCACAAAGGTACGTCTGCCGCGACGACATGATCTGCCGATGATCGCCCCGTGCGGGGCCACCGGCATGACCGCCTATCAGGTGCTGCTCAACCGCAGAAACGACAGCCCGGCCACCCCCAGCCCCTCGATACCGACCCGGATGGCGGGAAAGGCCGAGGCCCACAGCACGACGGTGCCGGCCAGGGCGAGAAGACGGGGAGAGGCGATGCGCGGGAACATGCCTTCAGCGTCCCCGCCGCAAAAGCAAAAATCGAGTTAGCTTTTGTTGCCGAAAGCGTTGGCCGCGCTTACTGCCGCCTCGCGGTACGCCCGCGGGCTGAGGCCGCGCTCGCGGGTGAAGGCGGCGCTGAGGGCGAACGCGCTGCCGTAGCCGACCCGCCGGGCCACCGCCGCCAGGGTGCTCGCCGGGTCCCGGAGCAGATCCGCCGCGAGCGCCAGCCGCCAGCCGGTCAGATACGCCATGGGCGGCTCGCCCACCAGCGCGGTGAAGCGGCGGGCCAGCGCCGCACGCGAGACGCCCGTCTGGGCGGCGAGCCCGGCCACGGTCCACGGATGGGCCGGGTTGTTCTGCAGCAGCCGCAGGGCACGGCCCACCACCGGGTCGCCCAGCGCCCGGTACCACCCCGGCGCCCGGGCCTCCGGCCGGGCGAACCAGGCCCGCAGCACGGAGATCAGCAGCAGATCCAGCAGCCGGTCCAGGACCGCCTCCTGCCCGGCCTCGTCCTTGACGATCTCCTCGCCGAACCAGGGCATCAGGGGGCAGTCCCACACCTCGCCGTCCAGCGCCAGCAGCGGGGGCAGCGCGTCCAGCAGCCGCCCGCTGATCTCCCCGTCGAGCTGATAGGTGCCGATGAGCATGGTGGCCGAGCCGTCCAGGCTGTTGCCCCAGGTGCGCACCCCCAGCGCCATCGCCTCGGCCAGATCCGCGCCGTCCGCCGTGCGGCACACCTCACCGGGGAGGATCCACGCCTGCGGCGCGGTGGCGGGGTCGTCGGCGACCGTGTACGGAGCCGGGCCGCGCGCGATGGCCACGTCCCCCGGGCGCAGCCGCACCGCCTCGCCCTCGTCCGGCACCACCCAGGCCTCGCCGCGCGCCATGGTCATCACGCACAGCGGGGCCCGGTCCTCGATCCGTACCGCCCAGGGCGGCTCCATCACGACCCGCAGCAGAAAGGCCCCCCGGGCCCGCGGGCCGTCCAGCAGACTCGCCAGCGCGTCCATGGCGCACAGCGTAGACGCTCGCTTATGCGGCCGAGCCTCTCGGCCATGGCCCGTCTCACCACCCGCGAGTTGACTGGCCGTATGACGACACACCACACGGAAACACAGCACGCGCCGGCACAGCCCGCCGACCCGACGACCGTCCTGGTGCTCGGCGGCACCGGCAAGACCGGCCGCCGGGTCGCGGACCGGCTGATCCGGGCCGGGCACCCGGTGCGGATCGGCTCCCGGTCCGGCGAGACGCCCTTCGACTGGGAGGATCCGCGCACCTGGGAACCCGCGCTGGACGGCGCCGCCGCGGCGTACCTCGCCTACTACCCCGACGTCTGCGACCCGGGCGCCGCCGCTACCCTCCGCGCCTTCGCCGAACGGGCGGCCGGGAGCGGCACCCGGCGGCTGGTGCTGCTCTCCGCCCGGGGCGTGGAGGCGGCGCTGCCCGCCGAGGAGGCGGTGCGGGTGCCGGGTGTGGAGTGGACCGTGCTGCGGGCGAGTTGGTTCTTCCAGAACTTCGACGAGGGCATCCTGCGCAGCGGTGTGCTCGACGGCGAGATCGTCTTCCCGGCCGGGGACGTGAAGGAGCCCTTCGTGGACGCCGACGACATCGCCGAGGTCGCGGTCGCGGCGCTGACCGGGGACGGACACGCGGGCCGGAGCTACGAGATCACCGGGCCAAGGCTGCTGACCTTCGCCGAGGCGGCCGCGGAGATCGCCGGGGCGACGGGCCGCGCGGTGCGCTATGTGCCGGTCCCCGCCGAGGAGTACGGGGCCGCGCTGGTGCGCGACCACGGGCTGCCGGACGAGCTGGGGGCGTTTCTGACCGACCTGTTCGCCACCTTGCTGGACGGGCGCAACGCGCGTCTGGGGGACGGCGTCCACCGCGTCCTGGGCCGTGCGCCCCGGGACTTCGCCGACTACGTCTGCGAGACCGCCGGGAGCGGTGCCTGGGCCGACTGAGACCGGCCGCCCCCGGGGCCGGGCGCCACGGGACCGCGGACCGTCCGCCGCATCGGGCCTACCCCGTCGGACGCCGGTCGATCGGGGTCACCGGGGACCGGACCGACAGAGGGGTGCGGCGCGGGCCCGACCAGGGGGTCGGGACCGCGTCGATGTCCTGGGCCAGTCGGTGGGCGAGCGTCTCGTAGTTCACCCGCCAGCCGCGGAAGTGCGGCCACGCCTGCTCCGCGGTGCGCTCCATCGGATAGCCGTAGGTGCGCATCTGTTCCACCCCGCGCAGGAAGTCCGTGTAGCCGAGCCGCACCGGATCCTCCGGGTGCGGGTCCGCGTCGTACGGGATGCCGCGGATATCGGCGATGTCGTGCAGGCAGACGTAGCCCGCGCGCAGCGCCAGCCGGGTTTCGGCATGGGGCTGGGAGGGGTTGAAGGCCAGCCGCAGCGCGCCCGCGTCCAGCACCGCCAGCAGGGCGATCAGCCAGTTGCGGTCGGCCTTGGGGGAGCGGAAGTGGATCAGGATCGGATAGGTGGTGTGGGTCTCGCTCACCACGGCGCACCACCGCTCCCCGCGGAAGAGGTCGCCGATGTCGTCCAGCAGCTCGACCTGGGCGTAGCGGGCGAGGATCTGCGGACCCCAGGGCGGCGCGCCGGCCCGGGTCTGTAGCAGGGTGACCTCGGTCTCGCGGCGCTGATAGGCGTTGTAGAGGGTGGGCAGATAGCCGATCTGCAGGCCGACCACGATGGGGCCGGTGGCCGCCGCGCAGAAGTCGATGGCGGTCAGGCTGGCCCGGCGGGGCCCAGCACGATGACGGCGCCGATGATGCCCAGCAGTACTCGCACCGCGATTCCGTTCCTACGTGCGTACCCTCTCGTCCCACCCGCTCTCAGGCCGTGAACATCTCGGGGTGGGTGCCGACGAATTCCCGCACCCCGGTCGCGGGCCTCCCGGTGATCGTCTCGATGTCGTCGGTCCGGCGGTCGTAGCGGTTCTCCGCGTGCAGCCGGGCCATGGTCGCCAGATGCCGGAAGACGTGGTCGGGCAGGCCCAGGGCCCGCAGATCGTGGTTGACCCAGGCTTCGTAGGAGACGTCGACATAGCTGACCGGCCGGCCGAGCGCGTCGGCGAACTCCGCGGCCATGGTGGTCATGTCGACGGAGGCCGGGCCGGTCAGATGGTAGGTCTTGCCGATGTGCGAGGTGGGGTCCACCAGGATCTCCGTCACCACCGCGGCGACGTCCCGGGCCGCGACCGGGGAGGTGCGCCCGGTGCCGAACGGCAGCCCGATCGTGCCCTCCCGCGCGATGGAGGAGTAGACGAAGACGGAGAAGAGCGGATTCTCCATGAAGACGGTGGGCCTGAGGTGGGTGACGGGCAGCCCGGACCAGTCGAGGGCCTGTTCGCCCAGCCACTGCAGCCGGTGCTGATCGGACTCCGTGGTGCTGGTGAAGTCCATCTGGGAGACCGTCATCTGCGACATGTTGACCAGCACTTCCAGCCGCGCGTACGCGCGCGCGACCGCCGCCGTCGTCACCGTGGCCTCCAGATACCCCGGCGACACGCTCAGGCCGAAGTACATCCGTCCGCAGCCGTCCAGCGCGCGGACCACATCCGGGGCGCGGGCCAGATCGCCCGCCACCACCTCCGCGCCCATCGCCCGCAGGGCGTCGGCCCGCTCGTCCTCCCGGTGGACCATGGCCCGCACCGGCAGATCGCGTCGGCGCAGCTCCTCCACCACGGTGCGGCCGACGCCTCCGACGCTCCCCGCGGCGCCGGTCACCAGGATCGGTGCCGCGGCCATGGCTAGGACACCAGCTTGTCGAGGGTGATGGGCAGTTCGCGGACCCGGACACCGGTGGCGTGGTGCACGGCGTTGCCGATGGCCGCGGCGGTGCCCACGATGCCCACCTCGCCGAGGCCCTTGGCCCCCATGGGGTTGGTGTACGGATCGGGCTCGTCCAGCCAGTGGGCCTCGACCGCGTGGACATCGGCGTGGGAGGCGATGTGGTACTGGGCGAAGTCGTGGTTGACCACATGGCCGAACCGCGGGTCGAGCACACTGTGTTCGTACAGCGCCATCGACATCCCCTGGGTCATCCCACCGATGAGCTGGGAGCGGGCCGTCTTGGGGTTGATGACCCGGCCCACGTCGAACATCCCCAGCAGCCGCGTCACCCGCAGCTCACCGGTGTCCTCGTCGACCCGCACCTCGGCGAACTGGGCGCCGAAGCTGTGCATCGCATAGCGCTCGGCGTCCGGGTTGCCGCCGGCCATCTCCGCGGTGACCTCCAGCCCCTCCGGCGGCGCGATACCGCCGTGCTCGGACCGCAGCCGGGCCCGCAACTGGTCCGCCGCCTCCCAGATCGCGGTGCCCCAGCTGTTGATGCCGGCCGAGAACCCGGCGACCGACGCGGCCGGCAGCGCCGTGTCCCCGATCCGCATCTCCACCTGCCCGACCGGGACGCTCAGCGCGTCCGCGGCGATCTGGGTGAGCGCCGTCCAGGTGCCGGTGCCCATGTCGGCGGCGGCGATCCGCACCGTGTAGCGGCCGTCCGGGCCGATCCGGATGGTGGCCGCGTTGCCGGGGAAGCGGGGGGAGGGATACGTCGAGACGGCCACGCCGGTGCCCACCAGCCAGCGCCCCTCGCGGCGCGCCCGGGGGGTCGGGTCGCGGTGCCCCCATCCGGCCCGGCGGGCGCCCTCGCGCAGACAGGCGGTCAGATGGCGGCTGGAGAACGGCAGTCCGGACTCCGGGTGCACCTCCGGCTCATTGCGGATCCGGAACTCCACCGGGTCAAGACCGCAGGCGATCGCCATCTCGTCCATGGCCGACTCCAGCGCGTACATCCCCTGCGCCTCGCCCGGCGCCCGCATGATCGTCGGCACCGGGACATCCAGCGGGGCCAGCCGGTGGGTGGTGCGCCGATGCGGCGCCGCGTACATCATCCGGGAGCAGACGGCCACATGCTCCGCGTACCCCTTGGCCTTGGCGGTCTGCTCGATCACATCGTGGGCGAGCGCGGTGAGCCTGCCGTCCCGGCCGGCGGCCAGCCGGATTCGCTGGATCGACGCCGGGCGGTAGCCGACCAGGGCGAACATCTGCTGCCGGGTCAGGGAGAACTTGACCGGACGCCGGACCATCCGGGCCGCCATCGCGGCGAGCACGGCGTACGAATGGGGGTAGACCTTCGAGCCGAACCCGCCCCCGACATGGGGGGAGATCACCCGTACCCGCCCCGGCTCGAGCCCCAGCACCCCGGAGATCAGAGCCTGGCTCAGGTAAGTGCCCTGGGTGGAGCAGCGCACGATCAGCTCACCGTCCCGCCAGGTGACCACGGCGGTGTGCGGCTCCATCGGGTTGTTGTGGTACATCGGCGTGGAGTACGTGGTGTCCACCATGGTCGGCGACGCCGCCAGCGCCGTGTCGACGTCCCCCAGCGCACTGTCGGCCGGCGAGCCGTCCTGCAGCTCTCCGCCGCCGGTGCCGAAGGTGGCGGCGTGCGCCGGGGAGCAGAGGTCGTCGCGGTCGGCGCGCAGCACCACATCGGGGGGCCGGCTCTCGTAGTCGACGCGGACGAGCCCCGCCGCGCGGCGCGCGGTCTCCAGGGACTCGGCGACGATCGCCCCGATGAACTGGCCGCGCCAGGCGACCTCGTCGGACTGCAGGACCGCGAGTTCCGGATCGTCGGGCCGGGTCAGCGTGGGGGCGTTGAGATGGCTGAGTACGGCCAGCACCCCCGGCTCCGCCTCCGCGAGCGCGCTGTCCACCCCGGTGACCCGCCCGGAGGCGATCGTGGACTGCAGCGGATACAGATAGACGGGCTGGTCGAGGGGCCATTCATAGGCGTAGGTGGCGGTGCCGGTGACCTTCTGCGCGCCGTCGACGCGGTCCATCGGGATGCCGATGGCGTGGGGGCGGGCTGTGACGTGGCTCATCGCGCCTCCTCCAGCAGCTCCAGCAGGGTGGCGACCATCGTGTTGCGGGCGAGCGGGACCTTGAAGGCGTTGCCCGGCAGCGGCCGCGCCGCGGACAGCTCGGCCGCCGCCGCGTCCACGAAGCTCTCCCGGGTCGCGGGCGCGCCGCGCAGCACCGCCTCGGCCGTGATGGCCCGCCAGGGCTTGTGCGCCACCCCGCCCAGCGCGACGCGCGCGTCCCGTACCGCCCCGTCGGTGACCTCCAGCGCGGCGGCGACCGAGACCAGCGCGAAGGCGTACGAGGCGCGGTCGCGCACCTTGCGGTAGCGCGAGCGGAGCGCGGCGTGCGGGGGCGGCAGCTCCACCCCGGTGATCAGCTCACCGCGCTCCAGGACGGTGTCGCGCTCGGGGTCGGCCTCCGGCAGCCGGTGCAGGTCGGTCAGCGGGATCCGCCGCTCGGACGCCGGGCCGGCCACCGTCACGACCGCGTCCAGCGCGGCCAGCGCGACGGCCATGTCCGAGGGGTGGGTGGCCACGCAGGTGGGGGAGGCGCCCAGGATCGCCATATCGCGCTGATAGCCCTCCATGGCCGAACAGCCCGCGCCCGGTGTGCGCTTGTTGCAGGCGGTGGTGACGTTCTGGAAGTACGGGCAGCGGGTGCGCTGCAGCAGATTCCCGCCGGTGGTGGCGAGGTTGCGCAGCTGGCCCGAGGCGCCCGAGAGCAGCGCCTGGGAGAGCACCGGATAGCGCCGCCGGACCCGGGAGTCGGCGGCCAGATCGCTGTTGGGCACGGCCGCGCCGATCCGCAGCCCGCCGTCGGGCAGCTCCTCGATCCGGTCGGAGGTGAGCCGCCGGACGTCGATCAGCAGCTCCGGGGTCGCCACCTCCAGCCGCATCAGATCGACCAGATTGGTCCCGCCGGCCAGATAGGCCGCCTCGGGCTCCTCGACCAGGGTGGTGACGGCCGCCGACACCTCATCGGCGCGCTCGTAGCGAAAGGGCCTCATCGGTGCGCCACCTCCGCGATCGCCGGGACGATGTTCGCGTACGCGGCGCAGCGGCACAGATTGCCGCTCATCCGCTCGGCGATCTCCTCGTCGTCGAGCACCACATCGGTGGCGCCCAGATCCTTGCTCGCGGCACTCGGCCAGCCCTCCCCGGCCTCCTGCAGCATGCCGGCCGCCGAGACGATCTGACCGGGTGTGCAGTAGCCGCACTGGAAGGCGTCATGGGCGATGAAGGACTGCTGGAGCGGATGCAGCTCACCGTTGGTGAGCCCCGCCGCCGTGACGATGTCCGCGCCCTGGTGGGCGACGGCCAGCGCGAGGCAGCCGAGGATCCGGCGGCCGTCGAGCAGCAGGGTGCAGGCGCCGCACTGTCCGTGGTCGCAGCCCTTCTTGGGGCTGGTGTTCCCCAGCTGCTCGCGCAGGGCGTCCAGCAGCGTCGTACGGGTGTCGACGGTGAGGCGGTGCTCGCTCCCGTCCACCCGGAGCTCGATCTCCAGGTCCATGGTCCCTACCCTTGATCGTCGTCCGTCGGAACGTCACACGCACCCCCATTCTCGGATATATGGGCACTGATCGCCCGTTCGGCGGTATGGCCACACCGATGGCGGGCCGCGGCTCGCGCCCGGCCGACGCCGGTGGACGGGGCCGCGGCCCTCGGGTCAGGGTCTTCTTCAGGTGCGCTGGATCACGGCTTCCAGATGGGGCAGATAGTGGTCCATGCGATCCCGCTTGGTGAGCAGATACGGGAGGTTCTCCTTGTGCGGAGTCATCAGCAGCGGCACCTGCTCGCTGACCCTGACGCCGTGCCGCAGCAGCGCGTCCCGCTTCTGGGGGTTGTTGGACAGCAGCCGCACGGAGTGCACCTCGAGGTCGTGCAGGACATCCGCCGCGACCTTGTAGTCCCGGGCGTCCGCCGGCAGGCCGAGGGCGAGGTTGGCCTCGACGGTGTCGAGCCCCTCCGCCTGGAGCTTCATCGCCTGGAGCTTGGCGAGCAGTCCGATCCCGCGTCCCTCATGGCCCCTCAGATAGACGAGAATGCCCCGGCCTTCGGCCACGATCGCCTTCAGTGCCGCGGAGAGCTGGTCGCCGCACTCGCAGTGACGGGAGCCGAACGCGTCTCCGGTGAGGCACTCCGAATGCAGGCGGGTAAGCGCTTCCTCACCGGTGACATCGCCGTATACCAGCGCCATTTGTTCATCACCGCGAACGAGATCCCGGTAGCCGATCGCGAGAAAGTCGCCATGCTTCGTGGACAGCCGGACATTCACCACTCGTTCGACACCCGAGGGGCGGGCGTCGACATCGAACACGCCATCACTTTCTGTCATGTCCCGATCTTATCTGGAAAACCACCGCCCTTGTACAGGAGAATGACAAAGCCGGGGCAACAAGCTGTCCGGCCGACACAGGAAAGGTCCACGAGATATGAGCGGTTCGGGAACGCGCCCGCAGGCCGGCATGGTGTTGCCGACACGGACGACGGAGGAAGTGCGGGCCGACCGGGCCGAAGTCGCCGTGCTTCCCGTAGGCAGCTTCGAACAACACGGCGCATTTCTCCCGCTGGCGACCGACACGGTCATCGCGGGCACGATCGCAGGCGAGATCGCCGCCGTCTATCCGGTGCTTCACCTGCCCCCGGTGACGATCTCCTGCTCCCATGAACATGCGGCCTGGCCAGGCACGATATCCCTGTCCGCGGCCACCCTCTACGCCGTGGTCCGCGATATCGCGGACTCGCTCCGGCGCTCGGGTATACGCGGTCTGATTCTGGTGAACGGACACGGCGGCAATTACGTACTGCGCAACATCGTTCAGGAATCCGCCGGGGGTGACTTCGCTATGGCGCTATTCCCCGGATCGGCGGACTGGGATGCCGCCAGGAACCGCGCCGGAGTACGCACCCCGTCCCACAGCGATATGCATGCGGGGGAACTGGAGACATCCATACTCCTGCATGCCCATCCAGAACTCGTCCGGCCCGGTCATGAAACCTCCGACTGGATATCCGAAGAACGGAAACATCTGCTCACTCTCGGTATGTCCGCCTATACGGAGTCCGGCGTCATCGGCCGACCGTCCAGGGCGTCCGCGGATAAGGGAAAGGAAGTGCTTGCCGGGCTTGTCGACTCCTTCGCCGAGTATCTTTCCCTGGTCGGTGCCGAGAAGGAGGCGTGATGACCTTTCTGGAAACGGAAGCGGCCTGGGCGCGGCTGTGCTCCGTCCGGAGCGAGGCGGATGCCGGGGACGCCGGTCTGGTCCGGGGCCCGGACGGCAGGCGGCGGTGGAGTGAGCCCGCCTCGCCGGAGGCCCGGCTCCTGGTCGACCGCTATCTCCCGCTGTGCCTGGCCGGGCCGCGGCTGACGATCGCTCAGCTCGGTCAGAGCCTGGACGGATTCATCGCCACCCGCACCGGCGACGCCGACTATGTCACCGGCGAGGAGGACCGCCGCCATCTCCACCGGCTGCGCGCCCTGGCCGACGCGGTGGTCGTCGGGGCCGGCACCGCCGTCGCGGACGACCCCCAGCTGACCGTCCGCGCCTGCGCGGGCACCCACCCGGTACGGGTCGTCCTCGATCCCCGCGGACGGGTGCCGCTCGACCGACGCGCGTTCACCGATGGCTCAGCTCCGACCCTGTGGGTGGTGGGAGCCACCGGCGAGCGCCGGCCGGCGCCGCCGGACGGGGTGGAGCTGCTGACGCTCACGGAGCCCGACGCCTTCGCCCCCCACCAGCTGGTGCGGGCGCTCGCGCGGCGCGGACTGGGCCGGGTGCTCATCGAGGGCGGCGGCGTCACCGTGTCCCGCTTCCTGCACGCGGGGGCGCTGCACCGGCTCTATGTCACCGTGGCCCCGGTGCTGCTCGGCGACGGCGTCCCCGGGCTGCGCTTCGACGGGACGCCGGTCATGCGGGACGCGCTGCGCCCGCCCGTCCGCCGCTCCACCCTCGGCGAGGACACCCTCTTCGAACTCGACCTGGCGGCCCCGCGACCGGGCGCCCCACTGGACGGCCAGCACCGCGACACCGGGGAGGCTCGCGGTGAAGGTGAGCACCCCGTAGACCACGGCCACGGTCAGCCCCTGACTCGCGCCGAGGCCCGCGGCGCCGAAGGCCCAGGCGGTGACCCCCTCGCGGGGACCCCAGCCGCCGACGTTCAGCGGCAGCGCCATGGCGATCAGGGCGAGCACCATCAGGGGCAGCAGCTCGGTCAGCGGAGCGTCTGACCCCGAGGCCCGGGCGGCGAGGACGAACGTCGTCAGATGCCCGGCCAGCACCACGACCGAGGAGACCACCACCCCCGGCCAGCTTCCCCGGGCCAGCAGCCCGCGGCGCGCCTCGGCCAGCGCGCCGCGGACCGCGCCCCGCCGCCGCGCGGTCACCGGCGCCGTGCGGCGGCGCCGGACGGCCACGGTCACGAGCAGCGCGACGCACCCCGCGAGCACCGCCGCCCACACCGTCCGGCCGCCGAGGCCGCCGGCCAGCCGGCCCAACTGCTCCAGGGCCAGGGAGGGGTGCGCCAGCAGTATCGCCACGCCCACCGCGATCAGCACCACCTGGCCCGCGACCCGCTCCAGCACCACCGCGCGTACGCCCCGGCCGACATCCCCCGCGTCCCGCCCGTGCCGCACCGCCCGATGCACATCGCCGAGGACCCCGCCGGGCAGCGCGGCGTTGAGGAACAGCGCGCGGTAGTAGTCGGCCACGGCCGGACCCAGCGGCAGCCGGATCCGCAGCCCCCGCGCCACCAGACACCAGCGCCAGGCGCTGAAGACCGTGGTGAGCAGGCCGAGGCCGAGCGCCGCCAGCAGGGTGGGGCCGTCGATGGTACGCAGACCGTCCACGAAGGCCCCGGTGCCCAGCCGCCACAGCACCACCCCGAGGATGGCGACGCCCGCGGCCGCCCCGAGCCGGGCCCGCGGCGCGGCGGTCACGCGGCGGCCCCCATCGTGCGGGACGCGGGCAGTGCCAGCAGATCACGGTGGTGCACCACTACCCGCAGCGCGCCGGTCGCGGCGATCGCCAGCCGGCGGCGCAGATACGCCTCGGCGCGCCCGGCCAGCTCCGGCCGGTGCTCCACGGCCGCGCCCACCCAGCCCCGCAGCCACTCGGCCGTCAGCGCGGCCTGTTCGGCGCCGAGCGTCCAGGGGCTGGCATGGGTCCGTACCGTCGCGCCGTACCGGGCGAACGTCTCGGCGGCCACCGCCATCGCGTCGGGGCCCACCAGAGAGCCGCGCCGCTGATGGGCGTTGAACGCCTCGCCGATCTCCGCGTCCAGCGGATCGGCCGGGGTGATCTCGACCCGCCCCACCACGGACAGCGCCAGCAGCGCCGGGCACTGGGCCGCCGCGCAGGCCGCGGCGATCCCGTCCACCTCCTCGGCGGTGAGCACGTCCAGCAGCGCGGACGCCGTCACCAGCGAGGCGCCGTCCAGCGTGCTCGCGGTCAGCCGGGCGAGGTCGCCACGCGCCGTGGCGATGGCGATGCGGCTGCCGTCACCGGCCGCCCGGGGCATCCGCAGGGCCGCCCGGTCCAGCAGATCGGGGTCGCGGTCGTGCAGGATCCACAGCTGCGGACCGCTCAGCCTGGGCGCCAGCCAGCGCCCCATGGAGCCGGTGCCGCAGCCCAGATCGTGGACCACCAGCGGCGGGCCGGACAGCCGGGGGCGGAGCTCCTCGATGAGTTCGGGGGAGCGGGCCGCCGCGTCGGCGCTCTCCCGCAGCTCCAGCCAGTCGGGGGTGTAACGCGGTACGTCGGTCGTCTTCACGCGGCCCTCCGCGGTTCGTCTCGTAGCTCTTCCAGCGCACCGGCCAGGTTCCGGGTGGTGTTCTCCCACCCGGCCAGCGCGGTGCGCCGCTCGTGCGCGGCGGAGGTCAGCCTGCGGCGGATACCGGGGTCGCCCAGCCAGCGGCGCAGCGCCGCCGTGAGCGCCCCGGGGTCGTCCGGGTCGATGAGCATGCCCGGCACCCTGCCGTCGGGGGCCTGCCCGATGGCCTCGGGCACCCCGCCGACGGCCGTGGCCAGCACCGGGATCCCCCGGGCGAGTGCCTCGGTCACCGCCATGCCGTACGTCTCGGCGTACGAGGCGAGCACCACCGCGTCGGCACCCGCGTAACCGGCGTCCAGCTCGGCGCCGGTCTTCGGGCCGAGCAGACGCACCCGGTCGGCCACGCCCAGCTTCTCGATCAGCTCCCGGAGCCGGGCGGTGTACTCCGGGTCCTGGTCCAGGGCTCCCGCACAGTCGCAAGCCCAGGGCAGATCCGGGATCTCCGCGAGCGCCTCCACCAGCCGCAGGTGCCCCTTGCGCGGGGTCACCGAGGCCACGCACAACAGCCGTGAGCCCGCGCCGCCCGAGGCGGCGAGCGGGGCGATATCGGCGCCGGGCGCCGCCACATGGACCCGATCGGGCACCAGCCCGTGCAGATCCACCAGCCGCCCGGCCGCCCAGGCGCTGGTGGCCACCACCGCCCGTGCCGAGCGCAGCGTCCGGCCCTCCAGTGCCGCCAGCTCCGCGGCCCTGCCGGGGGTGAGCCCCGTCTCGTCGCCCAGCGGCAGATGCACCAGCACCGCCAGCCGCAGCCGCTGGGCCTGCGGGACGACGATGGCGGGGAGCGCACAGGCGACGAGCCCGTCGAGCAGGACGGCCGTGCCGTCCGCCAGCCCGGCCAGGATCCGGGTCAGCTCGGCGCGGGCGGCGGGGTCCGGCCGGGGCCAGTCCCCCTCGATGGCATGCTCCTCGACCCGCCAGCCGACGCCGGGCAGATCCCGGCAGATCCGCCGGTCGTAGACGTTGCCGCCGCTCGGCGCGGCCGGGTCGGCCACGGCGCCGGGCATCACGATGTGCACCGTGCGCGGTGCGGCCGGGCTCATAGGCCGCGCTCGTAACTCGCCCAGGCGACATGCGACTCATGCAGGGTGACCACGATCCCGGACAGCCCGCGGGCGCCCTCGCCCAGTGCCCCGGAGGCCACCCGTTCGGCGAGGCGGTCGGCGATCACCTTGGCGAGGAACTCGGTGGAGGTGTTGATCCCCTCGAAATCGGGTTCGTCGTCGAGATTGCGATAGCTGAGCGCGCCGCACACCTCCCCCAGCTCACGGGTGGCCAGGCCGATGTCCACGACGATGTTGTCGTCGTCCAACTCGGCACGGCGGAACGTGGCGTCCACGAGGAACGTCGCCCCGTGCAACCGCTGTGCGGGTCCGAAGACGTCCCCGCGGAAACTGTGAGCGATCATGATGTGATCGCGGACGGTGATGCTGAACAACGGATGACCCTCCAGATACGGCGCGTCGGGCCCTCAGCCGGGGCACGCCCTCTAGTACGGCCCTCACGTTCCCCGTGTTCAGACGGATGACACGGCAGATTCCGCGTCGTAGCGAACCCGGTGGCACAGCCCCGGAATCTCCCCGGAGGCGAGCCCCGGCAGCACCTGGGGAAGCTCCTCGAAACCGCATTCGCCGGTGACAAGGGCGTCGAAGGCCGGATCGGCGAGCAGTTCGAGCGCCAGCGCCATCCGGTCGCCGTAGCCGCGGCGGGCGCCCCGGGCCGGGGAGACCGTCCCCACCTGGCTGGCGCGCACCGTCAGCCGGCGGGAGTGGAAGGCTTCCCCCAGCGGCAGGCTGATCCGCCGGTCCCCGTACCAGCTCAGCTCCAGCACGGTGCCCTCCGGGGCGAGGAGTTCCAGCGAGCGTGCGAGCCCCTGTTCGGTGGCGCTGGCGTGCACGACCAGATCGAGGTCGCCCACCGCCTCCTCGGGGAGCGCGAAGCCCACCCCGAGCGCCCGCGCGACCTCCGCGCGCGCCGGCTCGGCGTCCACCAGTTGCACCCGTACGGCGGGAAACCGCGCCAGCACCGCCGCCACGGAGGCGCCCACCATCCCGGCCCCCACCACGGCGATCCGGTCGCCCAGCAGGGGCGCGGCGTCCCACGCCGCGTTCACCGCGGTCTCCACCGTGCCCGCCAGCACGGCGCGCGGGGCGGGCACGCCCTCCGGCACCGGGGTCACCGCGCTCGCCGGGACCACATAGTGGGTCTGATGCGGATACAGACAGAAGACGGTGCGACCCAGCAGGGGCGCCGGCCCCTCCTCGACCAGACCCACGTTGAGATAGCCGTACTTGACCGGCCCGGGGAACTCGCCGTCCTGGAACGGCGCGCGCATCGCGGTGTGCTGACTCACCGGTACGCCACCGCGGAAGACCAGGGTCTCCGTACCGCGGCTCACCCCCGAGCACAGCGTGCGCACCACCACGTCCTCGGGCCCGGGGTCGGGCAGGGCCACCTCCCGTATCTCGCCACGGCCGGGGGAGCGGAGCCAGAAGGCGCGGGCGGTGCGCGTCATACGACGTCTCCAAAGGGGCTGAACAATCGGGCGGTGGCCCACGTACCGGTGACCATGAAGCCGCGAACACGGTACGCGGCACCCATCCACTCCGCCACACAGCCCGGAGGGTGCACGGTGGCCCTGAACAATCCCTACAACACGACGCTGGTGCGGAACGAGACGGCCGCGGGCGCGGCCGCGCAGCTGCTGCTGCTCGTGCTGCTCGGCACGGCGATCGACCTGGGACCCGTGGGCTGGCTGACCGGCCTGGCCTTCGCGGTCGCCACCTGGGCGGTGCTCACCCGCGCCCTGTCGCGGTCCTGGCTCGTCTCCTTCGGCGCGGCCAACCGCGTCACCCTGGCGCGGGCCACGCTCGTCGGCGGGGTGACCGCGCTGGTCGCGGACTCCTTCGAGAGCCCGCCGCCGGTCACCGTCCTGGTGGCCCTCACCGCGGTCGCGCTGCTCCTGGACGCGGTCGACGGCCAGGTGGCCCGCCGCACCGGCACCTCGTCCTCGCTGGGCGCGCGGTTCGACATGGAGGTCGACGCTGTCCTCATCCTGGTGCTCAGCGTCTATGTGGCCACCTCGCTCGGCCCCTGGGTGCTGCTGATCGGCGCCATGCGCTACGCCTTCGTCGCCGCGGCCCGGGTGCTGCCCTGGCTGAACGGGCAGCTCCCGCCGAGCACGGCCCGCAAGACGGTGGCCGCGCTCCAGGGTGTGCTGCTGCTGGTCGTCGGCGCCGACGTCCTGCCCTACGCGCTGGCGTTCGGCGCCGCCCTGCTCGCCCTGACCCTGCTCAGCTGGTCCTTCGCCCGCGACATCAGGTGGCTGTGGCGCACCCGGGACAGCCGGGCCGAGGTGACCGCGGGGGCCCGGTGAGGGCGGCGTCGCCGACCGGCCCGCCGCTCTACCAGGGGAGAGCGCCCTCGATGTCGAAGTACCCACCCGTCGGGCCGTCGGGCCCCACCTGGGCCATCCGGACGATGATCTCGGCGCCCTCCTCGACCGTCTGGTGGCCGGTGTGCGCGTTGAGGTCCGTCGCGGTGTAGCCGGGCTCGACGGCGTTGATCCGCATCTGCGGGAACGCCTTCGCGTACTGCACGGTGAGCATGTTCACCGTGGCCTTCGACGCCGGATAGGTGACCCCCGGATAGGCGTGCGTCGGGGTGTCGGGGGTGGAGACCCGCTCCAGCGAGGCCAGCCCGCTGCTGACATTGACCACGACCGGGGCGGCGGACCGCCGCAGCAGTGGCAGGAAGGCGTGGGTGACCCGCACCACGCCGAAGACGTTCGTCTCGAACACCGTCCGCATCATGTCGGCGGTGACCTCGGCGGCGCCGATCACCCCGCCGTCCGGCGTCCGTGCCTCGATACCGGCGTTGTTGATCAGCACGTCCAGTCCGCCGTCGGCCTCGATGGCCTTGGCGGCGGCGGCCACGGACGCGTCATCGGTGACATCGAGGACGACCAGCCGCGCCCCCAGCCGTTCGGCGGCCCGGCGGCCGCGCTCGGCGTCCCGGCTGCCGATGTAGACGGTGTGTCCCGCGGCGATCAGGCGGCGGGCGGTCTCGAAGCCGAGACCCTTGTTGGCTCCGGTGATAAGTGTTGTCGTCATGTCTCCAGGCTGCGCCCGGGGCGAGCGGGCAGCCAGGTGCCCTGTCTTCCTGGGACCGCGAGTACCAGGAAGGGCCCCCGGTCGGCGGTGCACACTGGTGGTCATGGCGACCACGGAGTTCGGGCAGGCGGTACGGCGCTGGCGGGACCGGGTCCCGCCGGAGGCCGCCGGGCTGCCGTCCGGCGGGCAGCGGCGCGCGGTCGGGCTGCGCCGCGAGGAGCTGGCGATGCTGGCCGGGATCTCCGTCGACTACGTCACCCGCCTCGAACAGGGCCGGGCCTCCCATCCCTCGACCCAGATCGTCGAGGCCCTGGCCAGGGCGCTGCGGCTGTCGGGGACCGAGCGTGCCCATCTCTTCCGGCTGGCCGGGCTGGCGCCACCGGGGCCGGAGACGGTGCCGGCGTACATCACCCCGAGCGTCCAGCGGCTGCTGGACCGGCTGACCGGTACACCCGTCGCCGTGAGCGACGCGTCCTGGACGCTGCTCATGGCCAATCCGCCGTATGTGGCCCTGAGGGGCGATCCGTCCCGGTGGCGCGGCAACGAGCGCAACGGAGTGTGGCGCCACTTCGTCGGCGAGGACAGCGGATCCCGGCAGACGCATGAGGACCGCGGCGAGTTCCAGGCCGCACTGGTCGCCGATCTGCGCACGGCCGCCGCCCGCTACCCGGCCGACCAGCGGCTGCGACGGCTGGTCGCGGAGCTGCGCGCCAACAGCGAGCGGTTCGCCGAGCTGTGGGACTCCGGCACCGTCGGCCACCACGAGGCGTCGCGCAAGACCATCGACCATCCGCGGGTGGGCACGCTGACGCTGGACTGCGATGTGCTCACGGTGGCGGGCAGCGATCTGCGCATGGTGGTGTACACCGCCGAGCCCGGCACCGAGGACGCCGAACGCCTCGCCCTGCTCACCGTGCTCGGCACGCAGACGCTCACCGGCTAGCCCGTCCCCCGTACGGCGGCGCGGGCGGGGCCGGATCTGCGGACCAGGTCCATATGTTTTTCATATTTGCGTAATTGGATCGCTGCGTTCCGTAAGATTTTAAGCTCATCCGATGCACGAATCGGCGTCCGTGAGCGCTATCTGAAACAGAGAGCGCAACACCGCGCACTCGCGGGGCGTGTGGGGGCCACCCCTCGTACAACGAACAGAAGGACAACGAAGTCCGTGAATCTTCAAACCGTGGTGAACGTCGTCACCGCCGTACTTGTGGCGCGGGTATTCGGCAGTGACGCCATCGCCCTCCTGCGTCGCGCGGCCGCGATGGGAGTCCGCGTCGGCGTATCGGAACTGCATCGCAGCGACCGGGAGGGAGGGGAGCGGTGACCAACGAATTCCTGCGCTCGCGCGAGACCACCTCGATGACACCGGGACTCCCCGCGGACTTCCGCGCCTTCCACCAGCTCCACCGGAAGGCGTACATCGACCGGGCCGTGGTCTACCTCGGCAACCACGCGGACGCCGAGGAGGCCGTCGACGCGGCCTTCGAACAACTCCTGCGCTGCTGGCCCAAGGTGCTGACCATGGAGAACCCGGCCGCCTACGCCTGGAAGGTCATGAAGAACCGGGCCGTCGACCTCGCCCGCGCCCGCAACCGCGGCCCCGCCCTCCTGGACAACGCGACCTTCGAGACCGCGCTGCTCAGGGACGCGGTCGATCCCATCGCCGTACTCGAGGAGAGCCTGAACCTCTACCAGGCCATCAAGAAACTCCCCGAGCGCCAGCAGGACGTGGTCATCCTGCTCCACTGCCGCGGCTACAGCGTCGCCGAGACCGCCACCCACCTCGGCATCACCGAGGCCGGCGTCCGCTCCACCGCCCGCTACGCCCGCCGCCGTCTGCAACAACTCCTGGCCAAGGAGGACCGATGACCTCAGCCATTGACCGCATCCTCGCGCGGGCCCTGCTCAACCCCACCCCTCCCGTCGACTTCGAGGCAGCCGAGGCCCGGCTCGCCATCCGCCACGCCGACCCCGGTGGTGCCCCACCCCAGGAGCGCCCTCCACGGCACGCGCAGCGGACATCCGCGGCCGCGGGGGCCGCGGCGCCGGGCGTGGACGAACGGATGGCGCAGGACCTGCACACCCTGTGCGAGGCGATCATCGCCCGCCCCGATGCCCTGACCCAGCTACGGGACTTCCTCACCCGCCGCATCCTCGAACCGCCCGGCTCCCGGGTCCTCGGATGCGTCCTGCAACTGGCCGGCCACGAGGACCACGCCCAGTTCTGGTGGCAGTTCGCCGCCGGCGCCGGTGACCCCGCCGCCGCGTACTGCCTCTACCTCCACCACATGGCCCTGGGCGAGGACGGCCAGGCGCACGCCTGGCTGGAGTGGTGGCACGAGCAGGCGGGCCACGACATCCCGCCGGTCACCGACACCGTGGAGGACTGGGCCGCCACCGACCATGAGATGGCCGCCGCCCTCCGCATCCTGCACGGCCTGAAACGGGAACAGGAGGTGCCGCCCGCCACCATGGCCGTCATCCACTACGTCGCCCGGGCCGTCGACTTCACCGACGACCCCGACATCGATCTCCCCCTGCCCGAACCGGGGTTCGCCGACCGCATCGAAGACCTCACCGCCACCGAGACCACCACGGCCGGCGCGCCCTCGCCCGACCGGGCCGTACTGCCCGAGCGGCCGCGCAGCGGTTCCCCCGCGTAGCGGCCCGCCCGCGTATCACCAGGGCGAGTGGCTTCCCGGGTCGGCCGGGGGCCGGCACCGGGCCGGTGTGCCGCACGCGTCCCTTGCCCGGCGCGCCGGCCTCCTCCGCCGGCCCGTTGGCCTCTCGCGGTCGATGAAGCAGCTCGCGGTCGATGAAGGTCACCGACGCGGGCCAGGCCGCGCTGACGGAGATGAGCGCCGAGGTACTCAAGATCAGCGACACTCTGAACGCCACGCTCGGCCCGGACGACATCGCGGCGGCCGACCAGCATCTGCGCCGGGCCGCGCTCGTCGTCGAGAACGAACTGCGGGAGATGAAGCGGCCGGAGAGCGACGGATGAGCCGGGCGGCTTCGGCCCCCGGGACATGACGACGGGAGCCGGCGGCCGCATGTCTCCGGCCGCCGGCTCCCGCTTCTCGGGGCGTGTGCCGCCGTCAGTGCCGGGCCACGAGAGCCTTGAGCGCGATGTTGAGTTCGAGGACGTTCACCCGCGGCTCGCCGATGAAGCCGATGACGCGGCCCTCGGTCTTGTCCTCGACCAGCTTCTCCACCTGGGCGACGGACAGCCCGTTCCGCTCCGCGACCCGGTGGACCTGGATCTCGGCGTAGCGCGGGGAGATGTCCGGGTCCAGGCCGGAGCCGGAGGACGTCACCGCGTCGGCGGGGACCTGGGACGGCCTGACGGTGTAGCCGGGCACCGAGTTGTTCTTGACGACCGCGGCCTTGGCGTCCTTGACCTGCTGGAGGAGGTCCTTGCTGTCGGCGGAGAGGTTGGTGGCTCCGGACAGCAGCAGCGTGTACTGGGTGTTGACGCTGTTGGCGCCGAGGCCGTTCGCCGGGCGCCCCTGGAACCACTTCAGATCGGGATCCGGGGTCTCCTGCCCCTTCCTCAGCGGCAGGTTGTACGGCTGCCCGATCAGCGAGGAGCCGACGACCTTGCCGTCGGCCTTGATCTCGGAGCCGTTCGCCTTGTCGTGGAACAGCCCCTGGGCGATGCCGGTGACCACCAGCGGATAGATGACGCCCGTGACCAGGGTCAGTACGAGAAGGGCCCGCAGGCCGGCCCCGAACAGCCGGGCGGTGTTCATGACGGAATGGTTCATGGCGGTCAGCCGATCCCGGGAATGAGGGAGATGAGCAGGTCGATGATCTTGATGCCGATGAAGGGCGCTATCAGGCCGCCGAGGCCGTAGATCCCGAGGTTGCGCCGCAGCATCTTGTCCGCGCTCATCGGCCGGTAGCGCACACCCCGCAGGGCCAGCGGCACCAGCGCGATGATGATCAGCGCGTTGAAGATCACCGCGGAGAGGATCGCCGAGTCCGGCGAGGACAGCCGCATGATGTTCAGCTTGTCCAGGCCCGGATAGACCGCCGCGAACAGCGCCGGGATGATCGCGAAGTACTTCGCGACGTCGTTGGCGATGGAGAAGGTGGTCAGCGCGCCCCGGGTGATCAGCAACTGCTTGCCGATCTCCACGATCTCGATGAGCTTGGTCGGGTTGGAGTCGAGGTCGACCATGTTGCCGGCCTCCTTGGCGGCCGACGTACCGGTGTTCATGGCCACGCCGACGTCCGCCTGGGCCAGCGCCGGGGCGTCGTTGGTGCCGTCGCCGGTCATCGCGACCAGCTTGCCGCCCGCCTGCTCCCGCTTGATCAGGGCCATCTTGTCCTCGGGAGTGGCCTCGGCGAGGAAGTCGTCGACGCCCGCCTCCTCGGCGATGGCCTTGGCCGTCAGCGGGTTGTCACCCGTGATCATGACGGTCTTGATGCCCATGCGGCGCAGCTCGTCGAACCGCTCCCGCATGCCCTCCTTGACGACGTCCTTGAGGTGGATGACGCCCAGCACCCGCGCCCCGTCGGCGTCCTGGACCGCCACCAGCAGCGGGGTGCCGCCGGCCTCGGAGATCCGGTGGACGATCCGGTCCGCGTCCTCGGCGACCGTGCCGCCCCGCTCCCGGACCCAGGCGATGACCGAACCGGCCGCGCCCTTACGGATCTTCCGCTCGCCGACGTCCACACCCGACATCCGGGTCTGCGCGGTGAACTCGATCCACTCGGCGCCCACCAGTTCGCCCTGGTGGCGCTCGCGCAGTCGGTACGTCTCCTTCGCCAGGACGACGATGGACCGGCCCTCGGGGGTCTCGTCGGCCAGCGAGGAGAGCTGGGCGGCGTCGGCGACCTCGGCCTCGGTGGTGCCGCGCACCGGCGCGAACTCCGCTGCCTGCCGGTTGCCCAGGGTGATCGTGCCGGTCTTGTCCAGCAGCAGTGTGGAGACGTCACCGGCGGCCTCGACCGCCCGGCCCGACATCGCCAGCACGTTCCGCTGCACCAGCCGGTCCATGCCCGCGATGCCGATCGCCGACAGCAGCGCGCCGATCGTCGTCGGGATCAGGCAGACCAGCAGCGCCACCAGCACCACCATCGTCAGCCGCGTGCCCGCGTAATCGGCGAACGGCGGCAGCGTGACGCAGGCGAGCAGGAACACGATCGTCAGCGAGGCGAGCAGGATGTTCAGCGCGATCTCGTTCGGCGTCTTCTGCCGGGCGGCGCCCTCCACCAGGTTGATCATCCGGTCGATGAAGGTCTCGCCCGGCTTGGTGGTGATCCTGATGACGATGCGGTCGGACAGCACCTTGGTGCCACCCGTCACGGCCGAACGGTCGCCGCCGGACTCGCGGATGACCGGCGCCGATTCGCCGGTGATCGCCGACTCGTCGACCGAGGCGACGCCCTCGGCCACATCGCCGTCACCGGGGATGACATCGCCGGCCTCGCAGACCACCAGGTCACCGATCTTCAGCCCGGTGCCGGGGATCCGCTCCTCGGCCGTGCCGTCCGCGGCCAGCCGCCGGGCCACCGTGTCGGTCTTGGCCTTGCGCAGGGTGTCGGCCTGCGCCTTGCCACGGCCCTCGGCGACCGCCTCCGCCAGATTGGCGAAGATCACGGTCAGCCACAGCCAGGCGCTGATCGCCCAGCCGAACCAGTCGCCCGGATCCTTGAAGGAGAACACCGTGGTCAGCACGGACCCGACCAGCACGACGAACATCACGGGCGACTTCACCATCACCCGCGGGTCCAGCTTGCGGAAGGCGTCCGGCAGCGACTTCAGCAGCTGTCCGGGATCGAAGAGGCCCGCGCCGGCACGGTCCTCGGCCGAGCCGTGCCCGGTGGGAACGCCGTTCTGCGGCGCCCTGGTCGGAATGGCAGTGGACATGGAGTCCTCGTGGTTTTCTGTGCGGGTGGTCATCACGCCAGCCCCTCGGCCAGCGGCCCCAGCGCCAGCGCCGGGAAGTACGTCAGACCGGTGATGATCAGGATCGCGCCCACCAGCAATCCCGTGAACAGCGGCTTCTCGGTGCGCAGCGTGCCCGCGGTGGTCGGCACCGGCTTCTGCTCGGCGAGCGAGCCCGCGAGCGCCAGGACGAAGACCATGGGCACGAAGCGGCCGAGCAGCATCGCGAGACCGGTCGTGGTGTTGAACCAGTCGGTGTTCGCGTTCAGGCCCGCGAAGGCGGAGCCGTTGTTGTTCGAGGCGGAGGTGAACGCGTACAGCACCTCGGAGAATCCGTGCGCACCGGAGTTGAGCATCGAGTTCGGCGGCGTCCGCAGGGCCATGGAGGCGGCGGTGAAGATCAGCACCAGCGCCGGGGTGACCAGGATGTAGCAGGCCGCCAGCTTCATCTCGCGGGCACCGATCTTCTTGCCCAGATACTCGGGCGTGCGGCCGACCATCAGCCCGGCGATGAACACCGCGATGATCGCCATGATCAGCATGCCGTAGAGGCCGGAGCCCACACCACCGGGCGCGATCTCGCCCAGCATCATGCCGAGCATGGTGATGCCGCCGCCCAGGCCCGTGAAGGAGGAGTGGAAGGAGTCCACCGCTCCGGTCGAGGTGAGCGTGGTCGACACCCCGAAGAGCGCCGAGCCGCCGACACCGAAGCGGGCCTCTTTGCCCTCCATCGCGCCACCGGCGGCCTGCAGGGCCGGGCCGTGGTGGGCGAACTCGGTCCACATCATCAGGGCCACGAAGCCGACCCAGATGGTGACCATGGTCCCCAGGATCGCGTAGCCCTGCTTGACCGAGCCGACCATGATGCCGAAGGTGCGGGTCAGCGCCAGCGGGATGACCAGGATCAGGAAGATCTCGAAGAGGTTGGTGAACGGGGTCGGGTTCTCGAAGGGGTGGGCGCTGTTGGCGTTGAAGTAACCGCCGCCGTTGGTGCCCAGCTCCTTGATGGCCTCCTGCGAGGCCACCGCCCCGCCGTTCCACTGCTGCGAGCCGCCCATGAACTGGCCCACCTCGTGGATGCCCGAGAAGTTCTGCAGGGCCCCGCAGGCGACCAGCACGACGGCGGCGATTGCCGCGGCCGGCACCAGGACGCGGACCGTGCCGCGCACCAGATCGGCCCAGAAGTTGCCGAGTTCACCGGTGCGCGAGCGCGCGAAGCCGCGCACCAGCGCCATCGCGACGGCGATGCCGACCGCGCCCGAGACGAAGTTCTGCACGGCGAGTCCGGCGGTCTGCACGACGTGGCCCATGGCCTGCTCGCCGGAGTACGACTGCCAGTTGGTGTTCGACACGAAGGACGCGGCCGTGTTGAACGCCTGCGCCGGCTCGATCGAGGAGAACCCGAGGGAGCCGGGCAGGCTGCCCTGCAGCCGCTGCAGCAGATACAGGAAGAGCACACCGGCCACCGAGAAGGCCAGCACCCCGCGCAGATACGAGGCCCAGCGCATCTCGGTGTCGGGGTCGGCACCGATGCCCTTGTAGATCCATTTCTCCACGCGCCAGTGCCTCTCGGACGAGAAGACCTTGGCCATGTAGTTGCCGAGGGGAACGTAGGCGAGCGCCAGCGCCCCTATGAGGGCGAGCAGTTGGAGCACGCCCGCGAGTACGGGGCCCATGCCTCCCGCCGCGGTAGCAGCTGATGTCACCGTCAGAACCTCTCCGGGAAGATCAGGGCGAGGACGAGGTAGCCCAGCAGGGCGACGGCGACGACGAGGCCGACGACGTTTTCGACGGTCACAGCTTCGTCACCCCTTTGGCGACAAAGGCCACCAGCGCGAACACCGCGAGCGTGGTGACGACGAAGGCCACATCGGCCATCGCGAACTCCTGGAAAGAGGTCGGGGGAATCCGCAAGCGGCGGATCGGACGGGTTGTCGATAGAAGAAAACCCCGCCCATGGCCGGATCCGAGCGTCGTTGACGGGTCCCATACGCCGATCCGCACCCCCTTGACGCGACCCATACGGGCGCTGCGGCGAGGGGTGGCCGGAACCGATCGTTCTGCTGCCGTGGGGTGGTGCGAGGCGCCATGGGGCGGCGCGGGTGGCTCAGCGAAAGCCCGAGGTGCGCCAGATGTCGCCCGCCGCGGTGATCCCCAGCGCCTCGTGGCCGTCCAGCGCCTCGACCCAGTCACGGGCTCCGGCGCCCATGGCGAACGCGGCCGTGGCGTAGGCGTCGGTCCGGGTGAGGCTGCGGCCGGTCAGCGTGAGGGAGGCCAGGGCGGTGGCGGGCTCGCCGGTGTGCGGGTCCACCACGTGCGCGCCGCGCTCGGCCGTTCCCGAGGTGGCGACGGCCAGATCACGTCCGGTGACCACGGCGGCCAGTTCCCCGGGGCGGGCGGGGTGCGCGATGCCGATCCGCCAGGGCGTGCCGGGGGCGGCTTCGCCGCGCAGTTGGATGTCGCCGCCGCCGTTGACGCAGGTGTTGCGCGTGCCCGCCGCGTACAGCATCCGCGACGCCCGTTCGACCGCCCAGCCCTTGACCAATCCGGACGGGTCGAGCCGGCCGCCGGGGGTGTGGCTGAACCAGCCGCCGGTGGTGTGCGCCACCTCTTCGCACAGCGCGAACACCTCGGCCACCTCGGGCCCGTACCGCTCCGGGACCGGCTCGCCCCGGCCGAGGCGGCTGATCGCGCTGTCGGGACGGTAGGTGGAGAAGACCTCGTCCACGTGGTGCAACCAGGCCACGGCCTCCTCCAGGGCCCGGCGGACGGGCGGGGTGACCGGATCGCGGAGGTCGAAGGAGAACACCGTGCCCATGACGTGCTCGACGTGGCGCGTTCCGCGCGCGGGCGGGCACGCCTCAGACACCGGCCTTGTCCAGTGCGCTCTGCAGCGACCGGGCGTACCCCTCGCTGGTGTAGGTGGCGCCGGAAACGGCGTCGATGTGCGCGCTCTGGGCGCTCAGCGCCTCCTGGGTGAGCCGGGGCACGGCGTCGGCGGCGATCTGCTGGGAGCGGGGGCGGTCGAACGGGGTGCGGAGCGCCTTGACCGTGGTGATCCTGCCGTGGGAGAGCGTGACGGACACCTGGACCGGTCCGTACGAGGTATTGATCACGCTGCCGGTGTACGTGCCGGAGACGCCGCCGTTCGAGGGGGTGCGCCCGGTCGGCGCGGGGGACGGCCGTCCCGACGGCTCGGCCACGGCCGGGGCCGGGTTCTGGTGCGGTTTGAGCGACAGCAGCAGGATCACACCTGCCACGGTCGAGACGGTGGTGACGGCGGCCTTGCGCACGGCGGATCTCCTTCGGACGCGACTTCGGACGCGGCGCGGATCGGACGCGGCGCGGGATCGGATTCAGGCGGATCGGACTCAGAGCGCGAACGACTCGTGGTGGATACGGCGGCGTGGCACTCCTGCCTCGCGCAGGGCGGACAGGGCGGCCTCCGTCATGCCCGGTGGGCCGCACAGGAAGACGTCGCGCTCGGCGAGGTCGGGCACCAGACCGCGCAGTGCCCCGGCGGTCAGCGGTGAGGAGTAGACGGCGGGCTCGTCCACGACGTAATGGACGGCCGCCCCGCGCGCCGCGGCGACGGCGTCTAGCTCGCCGCGCAGCGCCAGGTCCTCGGGGCGCCGGGCCCGGTAGACGAGAGTCACCTCGCCGGGCAGTGTCTCGAAGAGGGTCCGCAGTGGGGTGATCCCGACGCCGCCGCCCAGCAGGAGGGTCTTGCGGGTGCGGCGGCGGCGTGCGGTGAAGCCCCCGTACGGACCCTCGGCGAGTACCCGGGTGCCGGGGCGGAGACGGGCGAGGGCCGCACTGTGCCCGCCGGACGCCTTGACCGTGATCCGCAGGTACGCGGGGTGCGGTGCGGCCGACAGGGAGTAGGGGTTGGCGGCCCACCACATGCCCCGGGTCAGGAACCGCCACCGGAAGAACTGGCCGGGTTCCGCGCGCAGCTCCGCCAGCCCGCTGCCCGACAGGTACACCGATACGACGCCCGGCGCCTCGGGCCGGACCTCGGTGACGTACAGCCGGTGGCGCAGCGCCCTGCGTACCGGGACGGCGAAGCGGTACCAGGCCAGCAGCACCGCCACCCCGATGTAGAGGGCGTACCAGACCAGCTGGGCGGTGCGGTTCCCGGTGAAGTCGGCCCCATTGGAGAGCTGGTGCCCGAAGACCAGGAAGACCGCGAGATAGGTGGCGAAGTGCAGCAGGTGCCAGGTCTCGTAGGGGATGCGGCGGCGCACGGCGCGCGCGGACACGATCGCGGTGACGAGGAACAGCAGGAAGCCGATCGTCCCCTTGAGCAGATCCGGGTAGTGGAGGACCAGAGTGGTGGTCTGGTCCACCACGCCGGTGTGCGACTCCAGCGAGTACCCCCAGATGATCAGCAGGACATGGGCGCAGGCCAGCGAGATCGTGTAGCGACCGCCCAGGGCGTGCCAGCGGGCCAGCCGGTCGGTGCCGATGGCCCGGTCCAGCAGCGGTACGCGTGCCATCAGCAGCAGGAGGATCGCGCAGGCGTAACCGGCGAGCAGCCCGGTGATCCGCCCCGCGCCGGTCAGCCAGCCGGCGGCGCCGACGACCGAGGGGGTGTCGTGCCACCACAGCGCCAGGACGGCGGCGGCCCCGCCCCAGATCACCAGGTGTGCGAGCACCGGGACGGGGCTGGGCGGGCGCGGTGCCGACCGGGACGGGCGGGTCATGGCCGGGACCGTTGGGGTCGTGCTGGTCATGGGAGTCCTCTCGGGCGATTGTGCCCGGCCAGCGTCATCGGCGAAGCTCTGAGGACCCTATGAACGAGGCGGACGCCTTCGGATTCAGAGGAAACTCAGAGGAAGGGGGCGCCTGGGCACGGCGCACCGCGAGGGGTCCTGGACTCATCATGGATACGCGCACCACCGGCCGTTTTCCGCAGCGGCCCGACGGCGCCCGGGTCCGCGTCCTCGTCGTCGACGGCGAGCCCGAACGTGGGTTGCGGGCGGCGGATGCGGCGTGGCGGCGGCCCGGCCGACCGGGGCACGTGGCGCCCGTTGCCGCGTCGCGGGCCGTTAGCCTGTCGGTATGTCGGAGCGTGCCTTGCCCGGTTGTACGGACGGCCTGATCACCCTGGGTGCCGCGGACGCCCTGTGGGTCGAGGTGACGGCCGACAGCGCCGTACCGACGGCCTCTGGGGCCTTCACCCGCTCTCCTGCCCATGCCCGGGTGGGGTACGTCCTGCTCGGCGGCCATGTGGTGCCGACGGTGCGGTCGAGCGGCGGCCAGTGGAGTGTTCCGGAGGCCGAGGTGCGCCGGGCGGCCGCGGAACTGAACGCGGTGGGGATGGATCGGCGGGACCTGGTCCGCATCGGTCCCTTTCGTGCGGCGCCGGGGCAGGAGCACGACCAGGAGACGCCGCTGCGCTGGCGCCGGCGCATCACGGGGGAACTGCGCGAGCTGGGCGGCCCCGAGCGGGCAGCACGACGTGACGTCGGCCGGCCGTACCATCTGGCGGGGATCGACTGGCGACAGATACTCGTGGAGCGGACCCGCGACGGGACACAGCCGACGTGGTGGCTGCCGCGTGCCGTGGTCAGGCTGCTCGACGCGGCCGAGCACGCCGAAACCCGGTGGGCGCACGCCGCGCGGACCCGCCGGGCAGGCACAGCCGCCATCAAGCCGCCCTCCCACCCCCGGCAGGCCCCAGACTCCGGCGGTCCGCGGACGACGAGCACCGAGGGCTCCACCGCCTCACCGCGCCCGTACCACGCGGAGCTGGACGGCCAGCTGTACTCGGTGCTCAGCAGGAAGCCCGGCACCCCCCGCAGGGTGGCCGGGTGGGCGTGCGCCGTCTGCCGCACCGCGCCCGCCACGGTCCTCGACCACTGCCACGAACACGGCTACGTCCGCGCCCCCGTCTGCCAGTCCTGCAACACCCAGGAACGCCCCGACCACCTGTACAGCAACGACATCCGCGTGGCGAACCGCTACACACGCCTCTTCGACACCGGCGCCGACGACTGGCTTCGCCACTGGCACCGCTGCCCCGGCTGCCGCGCACGCACCACCCTGCCCCTGCCACACCTCGCCGCATGGACCGCCCACATCGCCTGCCGATCGCTGCGCCCGACCCACCGCGCCCCCCGCGGACGCCAGCCCTGCGGTGTTCTGCGCGTGTCCTGGACGGGCAGTCAGAACGCGCCCCGCTCCTGCCTGCTCACGGTCGCGGTCGATTTCTGCCCCTCCGGCGAGCACCGTGTCCTGGCGCGAGTCCCCTACCGCGAAGCCGCCGAGCGGTTTCGCCCCTGGTTGGCCGAGACGGCCCCTGCCGTGGCCGCCGCGGCCGGTCCTGACCGCTTGGACGATCTCCCCGCCCAGTTCCGGCCAGTCATCGCGGACACCAGCGGCGAGGGCCTGGCACTGTTCTGAGCGAGCGCCGGGAGACCTGACACCCCGACGTCACCTCGCACCTGCCGGCGAGGCCCACGACCTGATCATGTCCGTCTTCGGCGGCATGTCGAAGGGCGAGCGCGACCGCTGGCGATGGTGTTCATTCCGCTGTTCGGAGCGAAGAGGCCGCTCGATACCGCTCGGTCCATGGGAAAGCCCCTGCGCATCCTCAGACCTCGCTCAGGAGTCTTACCGTGCGCGAGCGCGGACCGGCCCCGCCGCACACCTTGGCGGGGCCGGTCGGAGCCGCGGTGCTCACGGTCGCACGGACCGTCGTCCAGGACGTGCCCATTGCCGGCGCCATGGCCCCAGACCTTGTTGTTCCCGCGGACGTGCGGGCCCGGAGGCGCGGAAGCCTCCGGGCCTTCGGCGTCGGGCGGATCGGCCCGACGCCGGGGTGGTGGCCTAGAACTGGGTGAAGAACTTCCAGATCTCTCCGGGAACCCAGGTCCTGGAGCCGCTGTCGCCGCCGGCCTCGTCCTGGGGAGCGGCGATGTGGCCTTCGTCGAACGCGGCCCACGCGACCGGATGCCCGGCCGAACACCCCGCGTAGGTGGTGACTGTGTGCGTTCGACTGCCCTGTGCCGGCTCGGGCGGGTTCTGTCCGGCGCAGCCGTTGTTCCTGACGAACGTGTCGCGCATGGTCCGTCCGCCGGAGATGCCGAGCACTCCGTCCCTGATGCCGTGCACCCCGAGGTAGGCGATGGGCTGGGTGCCACCGCTGCATCCGCTGAGCTGGCCGCCGGACTGGACCGCGACCGCGCGGAAGACCGTCGGCCGGGCACACGCCAGCGCGTAGGACATGGCACCGCCGTAACTGAATCCCACGGCGAAGCGCCGTGAGGTGTCGACGCAGAGCGCTCCCTCGATCTGGCTGATCATGTTGTCGACGAAGGTCACGTCTTCACCGCCGGCATTGCCCCAGCCGTTGTTGAGACCCTGGGGCGCGACGAAGATGGTGCTGTCGTTCGCCAGCCGCTGGAGCCCGTAGTAGGCCCAGGTGCCCGTTTCCACCGTTCGCCCCGTCGCGACATCGGTGGCGGTGCCGCCCAGCCAGTGGAGCCCGAAGACCAACCGGTAGGAGCGGTTCTGGTCGTAGTTGTCCGGAACCTTCAGGATGTAGCTGCGGTTCTTTCCGTTGCTCTGCAACGTATGCGTACCGCTGGTCAGCGCGGGCGCCTTGCCGCATCCGGCAGATGCCGCGGCGGAGTCACTCGCCGTGAGCGACGTGCTTCCGGTGAAGTCGCCCTGCGCGCCGCCCATGGCCAGGGCGAGGAGCCCCGCGACCATGGCAGGCCACAACCTGGGCCTCAGCATCACACCACTCCTTTTCTCGTTCGGTCAGGGGCATATGTGTGGGTCGCGGGTGTCCGTTTCCGTGCCGAGCCCGGGTGTTTGCGGTGGGTCAGCAGGCCGACGGCTCAGCTCGAGCCTCATCGGAGACCGGACGGCCCTGAGGCGGCCGGAGGGGTCGTACTCCTGGCGGCCGGTGTACCGCCGAGGGCGGTCAGGGTGGCGTTGTACGCGGCCTTCTTGTTGCCGTTGCCGTCGAAGAGCAGTGGCTTGTCCCCGGAGCGCCAGGAGTCGGTGTCGCGGATGCCCCATACGGTGATGCCGGTGCAGCGCGGGACGTTCATGCATGCCTTGACCGTGTTGGTGTACGCGGTGGTGGGCGCCTGGGCGATGTCGAGCTCGGTGATCTGCACGTCCACCCCGAGGGCGGCGAAGCTGGACAGGGTGGTCTGGAAGGAGGCCGGCGGGCCGCCGGTGCCGAAGTGGGACTGGAGGCC
Organism: Streptomyces sp. AgN23; assembly: GCF_001598115.1. Lineage (NCBI taxonomy): Bacteria > Bacillati > Actinomycetota > Actinomycetes > Kitasatosporales > Streptomycetaceae > Streptomyces > Streptomyces sp. AgN23. Next base: position 2,754,632 of record NZ_CP007153.1, on the reverse strand, counting down.
GACGCAGTCGATGGGCACCCCGCGCGCCTTGAAGTCGCGCACCATGCGGTAGACGCCCTGGGTCTTGGCGTCGTTCCAGTTCTCGATGTTGTAGTCGTTGTAGCAGAGCTTGGCCGCGGGGTCGGCCGAGCGCGCGGTGCGGAATGCCTCCTCGATGAAGCCGTCGCCCAGCAGGTTCTGGAAGACCGAGGAGCGGTGCTGGCCGCTGCCGCCGTCGGCGAACGCCTCGTTGACCACGTCCCAGGCGTAGATCTTGCCCTTGTAGTGGCCCATCACGCTGTTGATGTGGTTGTTCATCACGCTGCGCAGAGTGTTCGCGTCGCCGATGGAGCTGACCCAGCTGGGCAACTGGGAGTGCCAGACCAGGGTGTGGCCCCGTAGGCGCTGCCCGCGCGAGGTCGCGCGGTTGGCGATCTGGTCGGCCGGGCCGAAGTTGAACGAGCCGCGGGACCGCTCGGTGGTGTCCCACTTCATCTCGTTCTCGGGTGTGACCATGTTGAACTCGCGGTCCAGGATGGTCGAGTACGTCGAGTCGCCGAGCCTGCCCGCGGCCACGGCGGTCCCGAAGTACCGCCCGGACTGGGCCGCCTGTGCGCCCAGGGTGGAAGCCTGGGTGGATGGGGACGCGGTGGCGGGTGCGGCGGTGGCGATCCCGGCCACCGCCATGACGCCTGCGGCGATGAGCCCTAACGTCGAGGTGCGGCGCCGGCCGTGCCGGTCGTGTCGTTCGCGATCGTTCATCTCTCTCCTCACATGGGTGGGAGCGGCCGTTTTGGGAGCGCTCCCAGAATCGGGCGTACGAGTGCGTTCGCGTCCGTGCGCGGACAGTGGCCCAAAGAGGGCCGGTCAGGGGGTGGCGAGTTCGAACCGGGTGACGTTGACCGAGCCGCCGAGTGCCTGGGTGGCGTGGTTGAAGATGGCGTACCGGTAGCCCATGAAGAACCGCCAGTCGTTGCCCATGGTGAACGAGGGCCCGAGACGGAAGAAGTTGGTGCCGTCGGTGCTGTAGGAGAAGGTGCCCGGCCGTCCCGCCCCGGGGCGGATGTCGGCCGTGGCGCGCAGCCAGATGCGGCCGCCCTGGACAGCGGCGCCCGCGAGTTCCGTTCCGGTGCCGGTGGTGTTCCAGTTGCCGTCCATGGTCAGCCCGCTCACCATCGCCACCCGGGTCGCACCGCCGTCCCGTTTCACCCCGATCCACGCGGACGAGTCGCGCAGCAGCGCCAGTCCGGCCCGGTCGCCGTCTCGCATCGCGGAGTGGTCGAGCTGGATGGTGGCGGTTGAGGTGGGCCCCTGGATCCGGTGGGTGAGGGTGTTGCGGGCCCAGTACAGGTCGTTCGTGACCGTCGCGGTGCGCAAGGTCAGGCCGTTGTTCACCGACCACTTGGTGTTGTCCGGGTTGTGGTTCCACTCCCACTGCGGCTTCAGGGTCGTACCGTCGAAGGTGTCGACGCCGGTCAGCGGGGTGACCTGGCGCGGCGGCGCGGGAAGGGCCGGGCTCGGATACGACGCGCCCCACGCGCCGTTGACCAGCTGTACGACGGGCCAGCCGTCGGAGGTCCAGCTGACCGGGGCGAGTACGGGGATCCGGCCGCCGGGGTAGGCGTCCACGAAGGCCATGTAGTACCAGGCGCCGCCGGGAGTCTGTACGAGCCCGCCCTGGTGCGGCACCCCGCCGCCGGAGACCGGTCCGCCCAGGTTGAGCAGGACCTGCCGCATGGTGTACGGGCCGAAGGGGCCGCTGGTGGACTTCAGGATGTACTGGCCGTTGGCGGGGCGGGTGAGGAAGATGTAGTAGTTGCCGTTGATCTTGTAGAACCGGGAGCCCTCCAGGGTCCCCACGCTCGACGGCGTGGTGAACACCTGCTGTGCGCGGACCTGGGTGCGGCCGTCGGCGGAGAGCTGGGCCACGCTGATGGTGGTGTTCCCGTACGACACGTACATGGTGTCATCGCTGTCGATGAGCAAACCCGCGTCGTAATAAGCGTTGTTGATGGTCGTGAGCCTGGTCCAGGGCCCCTCGACGGACGGGGCGGTGTAGATGTACGACCGGGAGAATTCGATGCAGCCGAGCCAGTAGAACGTCCGGTTGCTCGGGCGGTAGGCCAGCGACGACGCCCAGACGCCCTTGACGTAGGCGCGGGAGCCGCTGAGGTCGTACTTGGAGCCGAAGTCCAGCACCGGCACCGAGTGGCCGGCGAACTCCCAGTTCACCAGGTCGTACGAACGGAGAATGGGTGCCCCCGGCGAGTAGTGCATCGTGGAGGCCGAGTAGTAGTAGGCGTTGCCGACGCGGATGATGTCGATGTCCGCGAAGTCCTGCCAGATCACCGGATTCGTGAACTGGGCGGCAGCGGCCGCGGGAGTGACCGCGGCGGACTCGCGGGGCAAGGCGGTGGCGCGGGCGGCGGCGGAGAGGGGCAGGGTCCCTGCCACCAGCCCCGTGGCCGTTGCCAGTGCCTTGCGGCGACTGTGCTCATCATGGAGCCAGGACATGGAGGGTCGCTCTCTCTCGTTGTGGTCGGGGCGGCGGGCATCACATGGGCGCGGGCAGCCCTTCGGCGAGAAACAGAACACCTGGGGAGCGGCGTCCCACCGGGTGCGGATGCATGAGGAAACTCCCTGAGTCGGCTGGGGCACAGCTACCGCGACGCCACCGTGTCCTTGGACCGCGGCACGATGACGCATGAACACATCGCCAGGTACGGCTTTCAGCGGTGGTCTGTGGGGCCGGCACAAACCTGTCCGTCCGACGGGAATTCGATATATCGAACAGTAATCGGATGCTCGGACAAGCATGGATGATAGACGGGCGACGAGAGGCGTCAACACCTCTGGCGCCGAAGAGTCCCACGCATACCGGCCAAGGCCGTACGAGGGCGGGGAAGCCGGAGCGGCACCTGGCTCCCGGCGTGTGGCCGGCGGCCGGTTCTCCGCCTGTCGTTCAGCCGCTGGTGCCGCGGTGCGGGCCGGTGCTTTCGCGGACGCGGAGCCATGCCCGTTGATCACACGGGAGACCGTCCGGTAGGAGACCACCGCTACCCGTGCGACGTCGCGGATGGTCACGGTGGGGCGCCCGCGCTGTCAGGAGTGGTGCGCATCAGCCCGTGTGCCGACCCGCGGAGCGCATCCGACCGGTCACTCACCTGTTCCTGGAAGCAGGGGCGGCGATCACCCAGCGTGGACGCCGGACCTCTGGCCGGGCACATCCGGCCCGGAGAAAACGGCGCTGTGATGGCTCTTGACACTTCGGAATCCGTCACCACAATCATGCGGTGGTGTGACCGTTCACGCATGAGTCGGGCGGCGCAGGACACGAGGTCCTGACGCGCCCGGGGTCGCCGCGCCCCGACGCCCGCTGTTGGATGGTTCCACGGTCGCCAGGGCCAGCGCCGTGAACGCCATCGTGATCAGCGGGTTCCGGGGCAGCGGCTGCTCAGCCCCGGAGCCGAGTGCCAGCGGCGCGCTTCACCGGCCCGTCACGTGGACGAAGCCATAAGCCCGCCGGAACTGACTGCCGAAATTGGGAGCGCTCCCAAAGCGAGAGCGTCCGACGCCGACCGATGAGGACCGGTCCAGTGCGGATCAACTCCAACCTTCAGGAGGAACATCGATGACGCCGCGTCGGAATGAATCCGTGGGCCCCGGGCGGGAATTCCCGAGTCGGAGGTCTGTTCTGGCCACGATGAGCGCCCTGCCGGTCCTCGTGTCCGCGACACCGGCCGCCGGAGCGTCCGCGGCGGTGGCCGCCAACGTGACCATCGACCCGGCGGCGGAGCGGCAGACCATCCGGGGCTTCGGTGGCATGAACCACACGCTCTGGGTCAGTGACCTGACCGCTGCCCAGAGGGACGTGGCCTTCGGCAACGGTGAGGGGCAACTCGGGTTTTCCGTGCTGAGAATCCCCGTACACGAGAACCAGGCGGACTGGAGCCGCGAGGTGGCGACGGCGAAGCGCGCGATCGAGCACGGCGCTACCGTCATCGCGTCGCCGTGGAATCCCCCCGCGCACATGGTGGAGACCTTCGTCCACGGCAGTCAGACCAATGCGAGACGGCTCCGGTACGACATGTACGGCGCTTACGCGCAGCACCTGAACGACTTCGTCACGTACATGAAGAACAACGGGGTGAACCTGTACGCCATCTCGGTGCAGAACGAGCCCGATTACGCGCATGACTGGACATGGTGGACCACGGGCGAGATGGTGCGATTCCTGCGGGAGAACGCCGGCTCGATCGGTACCAAGGTGATCGCGCCGGAGTCCTTCCAGTATGTGAAGAGCTTCTCGGACCCGATCCTCAATGACCCCGGGGCGCTCGCCAACCTGGACATCCTCGGGGCTCATCTCTACGGCACGCCGTACCAGAACTTCCCCTACCCCCTCTTCAAGCAGAAGGGCCGGGGCAAAGAACTCTGGATGACCGAGGTCTACCATCCCAACAGCACCGATTCGGCCGATCTCTGGCCCCAAGCGCTCGACGTGGGAGAACACATTCATCGCGCCCTGGTGGACGCCGAGTTCCAGGCATATGTGTGGTGGTACATCCGGCGTAGCTACGGCCCGATGAGGGAAGACGGGCGCATCAGCAAGCGCGGCGCCAATATGGCGCACTTCTCGAAGTTCGTCCGCCCGGGGTACGTACGGATTGACGCGACCTCCAATCCCCAGTCGAACCTCTACGTCTCGGCCTACAAGGGGGGTAACTCCACAGTGGTCATCGTCGCCATCAACAAGGGGACCTCGCCGGTGAGTCAGTCGTTCACCATGGTGGGTAACGCCTCGTCCAGCGTGTCGTCCTGGTTGACGGATGCGAGCAGGAACCTCGCGCCCGGGGGTGCGATCGACGTGTCGAACGGTTCCTTCACGGGCCAGCTGCCCGCTCGAAGCGTGGCCACCTTCGTGACCGGGTGAGGCAACCCGCCGTCACCCGGTCAACTCCCGCTGGACAGAGCCCGGTCCAGTCGTGCCGTTCAGCCTTCCACCAGGCCGAAACCCGCTCATGGGCCAGAACGAAAGGCCGAGGTCAGCCGCCGCCCGCCCGGCAGGCCACCAGCCAAAGGGGTCCCGTGTTGGTCCAGGACGTCTTGCCTTCACCTGGGATTCCCCCCGTACTGCGGCTGCTCGCCCGGTCCGGCATGGGGTGCGAGGCGGACGGCGGTCCCGACGCGCTCCTCGCCCGGCTGGACAACCCGAAGACCCGCGAGGCGACCGTCGCGGACCGGGCGAAGACCGGACACACCTTCCTGCCCGAAGCCACCGTCATCGCCGCGATGCCACCGGGCCGCTCCTCCTCATGGGCCGGAAGCACGATCCAGGACATCGCCGCCACCACCGGCCGCGACCCAGCCGAGGCATCCCTCGACGTGCCGCGCGCCCACCGGGCTCAAGTCTGGATCGTCAACCACGCCATGTCCGAGGCGGATGTGGACACAGTGCTCCGCCGCCCCTCGAGCGCAGTCGTCAGCGACGGCTGGGAACTGGACTCGACCACCGACGGCCACCCCCACCCCCGTCACTTCGGCACGTTCGCCCGGGTCCTCGCCCGGTACACCCGCGACCGCCAGATCCTTGACCCTCAGGACGCCATCCGCAAGATGAGCGCACTGCCCGCGGCCCGCCTCGGCCTCACTGACCGAGGCACCCCGAGCGAAGGCACGGTCGCCGATCTCGCGGATCTTCGTTCCCCGTACGGTGAGCGACACCGCCACGTACGACGTACCGCTCTCCTACGCCGAGGGCACCCGCCACGTTCTCGTCAACGGCCGCCCGGTGCTGCGCGATGGCACCTTCACCCCACACCGCCCCGGCAAAGTGCTCCGCAAGACGGCCGTGTGGCGGTGATGTCGAAGGGGGTCGGGCGTCTGCGCCGGGACTGCCGACGCCCGCCTGTCACCTCCACTCCCTCTGCACCGCCGCCGCACAGAGGCTTGAAAGATCACCAACAGAGTCACGGCATGGGCACTAAGGCTCACCTGCACCATGAAGAAGCGGGTCGTGACCGTTGAGTCACAACCCGCATCGTCCATGTACGTAAGATCGTGTCCGAGGGGGGACTTGAACCCCCACGCCCGATAAAGGGCACTAGCACCTCAAGCTAGCGCGTCTGCCATTCCGCCACCCGGACCAGGTGTCTGCCGGCCGGCCTGTGGCCGTTCCGACGTGGAAAACCATAGCAAACATCGGGACGTGCTCGATCACAGCCGGCCGGGCCTCCGCGGCAGCGCTGTGTGACGGGGGCGTGACGGCGGTATTGCAGCCTTGGGCTGGGCGGGCGAGCGGAGGAGGATGGGCGGGTGACCCCTGCCGCGGGGGTCCGTACCTGGGCGTCCCGTGGCAGCGCAACGACGAGGAGGCATCGTGAGTGAGTCGCTTTCGGGCGCGACGACGACCGGAACGGTCAGGGGCGAGGACGAGGTGGTCGACCTCTGCCGTGACCTGATCCGGATCGACACCAGTAACTATGGCGACCACTCCGGCCCCGGTGAGCGCGCGGCCGCCGAGTACGTCGCGGAGAAGCTCGCCGAGGTGGGGCTCGAGCCGAAGATCTTCGAGTCGCACAAGGGCAGGGCGTCGACCGTGGCACGGATCGAGGGGGAGGATCCGTCCCGTCCGGCGCTGCTCATCCACGGCCACACCGACGTCGTACCGGCCAACGCCGAGGACTGGACCCACCACCCCTTCTCCGGCGAGATCGTGGACGACTGCGTCTGGGGCCGGGGCGCGGTGGACATGAAGGACATGGACGCGATGACGCTCGCGGTCGTCCGGGACCGGCTGCGCAGCGGCCGCAAGCCCCCGCGCGACATCGTGCTGGCCTTCCTCGCCGATGAGGAGGCGGGCGGGGTCTACGGGGCCAAGCACCTGGTCAACAACCACCCCGACCTCTTCGAGGGCGTGACGGAGGCGATCGGCGAGGTCGGCGGCTTCTCCTTCACCGTCAACGAGGATCTGCGGCTCTATCTGATCGAGACCGCGCAGAAGGGCATGCACTGGATGCGGCTCACGGTGGACGGCACCGCGGGGCACGGCTCGATGACCAACAACGACAACGCCATCACGGAGCTGACCGAAGCGGTCGGGCGGCTCGGGCGGCACAAGTTCCCGGTGCGGGTCACCAAGACCGTACGGTCCTTCCTGGACGAGCTGTCCGATGCGCTCGGTACCCCGCTCGACCCGGAGAACATGGACGATACGCTGGCCAAGCTGGGCGGCATCGCGAAGATCATCGGGGCCACGCTCCAGAACACCGCCGCCCCGACCATGCTCAGCGCCGGCTACAAGGTCAACGTCATTCCGGGTCAGGCCACGGCGCATGTGGACGGGCGCTTCCTGCCGGGGTTCGAGGAGGAGTTCCTGGCCGACCTCGACCGCATCCTCGGCCCACGGGTCAAGCGGGAGGACGTGCACGCGGACAAGGCGCTGGAGACCAACTTCGACGGGGCGCTGGTCGAGGCCATGCAGTCGGCGCTGAAGGCCGAGGACCCGATCGCCCGCGCCGTGCCGTACTGCCTCTCGGGCGGTACGGACGCGAAGTCCTTCGACGACCTCGGCATCCGCTGCTTCGGATTCGCGCCGCTGCGGCTGCCCCCCGAGCTGGACTTCGCCGGGATGTTCCACGGGGTCGACGAGCGGGTGCCGGTGGACGGGCTGAAGTTCGGCGTGCGGGTGCTGGACCGGTTCCTGGACGCCTGCTGAGGGCTGCACCAACGGCCTAATCGATCACACATACCGAAGGAACCAAAAAGGGTGAATGGTGTCGTAGCTTGATAGCTTGATTGCTCCCTCCTCGTTACATGGTGTGTGCGGCCCGTAACCGGGCCGCGGTGCCGACAAGGGGTGGTGCTGTACCCCGCCTTCGGCAACTACCGCATCGATCACGTGACATCGGGTCACGGTCCACCGGGGTGTGAGCCCCGGGCGGTTTCGGAGTGTGTGTGCTCCGGGACGCCCGGGGATGGGGGTGCGGGCGAGATCGCCCGCGCGCACTCCGGCCGGGACGGAAGGCTAGGGGAGCAGACAGTTATGCGACAGGTTGCGAAAAAGGGCCTGATCACCGTAGCCGCGGCGAGCGGCGTTCTCGCCGTGACCGGCGGCTACGCCCAGGCGGCGGGTCCGGGGGCCGACGGTGGCGCCGCGTACTCGCCGGGTGTCGTCTCGGGCAACAACATCCAGGTCCCGGTGCATGTGCCGGTGAATCTGTGCGGAAACACGGTGAGTGTCATCGGCGTCTTCAACGGCGCCGGTGGGGGGCGGTGCGGCGGCGGTTCGGACGACTCGTCCGGCGGTGGCGGTACCCAGGCCGGCGGTCCGCAGGCGCAGGGCAGCGCCAGTGACTCGTCGGGGATCGGTTCCGGCAACAACATCCAGGCCCCGATCGGCGTTCCGGTCAATGTGTGCGGGAACAACATCAGCGCGGTCGGATTCGGCAACACCAGCGACGGCGGGGACTGCGCCGAGACGGTCCCGGCGGTGCCGGAGAACCCGGGTGAGCCGGGTGAGCCGGGCAACCCCGGTAACCCTGGGAATCCGGGCAACCCCGGAAACCCGGGCAATCCTGGCAACCCCGGGAACCCGGGCAACCCCGGTAACCCCGGAAACCCTGGTGAGCCCGGCAACCCTGGCAACCCGGGTGAGCCCGGTAACCCTGGTAACCCCGGCAATCCGGGCAACCCCGGGAACCCCGGAGGCTCGAACCCCGGCGGTGGCTCGGATGACCCCGCTGAGCAGGCGGGAAACCACGGCCTCGACCCGTCCGCCAACCTCGGCGGCAAGGAACAGCTCGCGCACACCGGTGCCGGCCCCGTCGAGCTGGCCATTCCGGCCGCCGCGGGCCTGCTGCTGGCGGGCACGGTGCTCTACCGTCGGGCCCGCGCCGCGCAGCGCTGATCACACATCGCGCTGCCAGGTAGGTGCGAGACGGGTGAGACAGGCGCTGACCGTGCCGTGTGGTGGTCGTCACGCATCACCCGCCGTGCACCGCACACCGTGCACCGCACCTCGCACGCCACGCATCACACACCGGATCTCCTAGCCTGGTGACCGTGGCGTCACTCTCGGCGGGCCCCGCACCAAGCGGGGCCCGCTCCGCCTTGTTCCGGCCCGCTACCAGGTGGCCCGAAGCTGGCGGATGATCCGGCGCCGCAATCGCACTCTGCGGCTGCCGTCGGGGTTGAGTCTGAGGCGATCCAACTCCCAGTGTCCGTACTCGGCATGGTCGGTGAGCAGGCGGGTAGTGGCCTTGCGGGAAACCCCGCGCGGCACATACACATCACAGAATTCGTATTCCGGCATCGCATCTATTGTGCGGGAACTGCCCTGCTACGGATAGCGTCTGCACTATGTCTGATGCTGCGCAGCCATCCGCTGCCGAGGTACGCGCCGCTGCCGAAGCGGTGAAAGCCGCACTGGATCGTCACCTCGACGCTGTCGAACGCCGGTCGGGGGAAGGCGATCCGGCCGTCTACGCCGCGTTCAACGAACTGGCCGCGGCAGCCGAGGTCTACGACGAGCTGCTCTATGACGCCTACGACGAGGTGACGCCCTTCGAGATCCCTGGTGACGACCGCCTCCCCGCCTATGCCGGGCCGGAGGAGCCGAGCGCGCTGAGCGTGCTGATCCGCAGGGACTACGTCGTCGTCGAACCGCAGCGGCTGCTCTCGCAGGCGCAGCGGATCGCTGACCTGGATCCGGACATCGACACAGGGAACGACCGGCAGGGCGGCGGCGCGGCCGCCGGGGAGAGTGTGCACACCGCCTTGGGCGTGATCTTCGGCGAGTTCGAGGCCGATGAGATCGCCTCTCGTCACAAGGAGTTCGGTCTGGAGGAGGGCGACTCCACGCTCTGGGTGGTGGCGGCCGAGGAGCCCCCGGAGCCGGGGGAGTGGCTTTCGGCCCCCTTCGACCAGGCGGATCCGCATATGGTCGTGTGCCGCTTCGACATGAGTTCGGTCTTCGACGAGGAGCTCGAGGACGAAGGGCTCGAGGACGAGGACGAGCTGGAGGTGCTGGAGCCGGGCAGCTGAGCACCGCCGCTCCGGACTGATCGCCCGGCCCCGGATCACCCCGCCTCACGGTGGGGTGATCCGGGGCCATGGTGTGTCCGGGGCCCTGTCGCGAGCCGGTGCCGGGCCGCAGGTCAGCCGGTGGGCCCGGCCGGGACCTGGGCCTGGAGCAGGGCGCGCAGCCGTGTGGTGCGCTCCTTGAAGGGGATCTCCGCCACCGCCCGGGGCAGCGCCCCCTCGGCGCCGTGGACCACCGACAGATGACGCTCACCGCGGCTGAAGGCCGTGTAGATCCAGGCGCGGGTCAGCCCCGCCGTGGCGTCGCCCGGCAGCACCACCACGGCCGCGGGCCAGCGCGCTCCGGCAGCCTGGTGGGCGGTGAGGGCCCAGCCGTGCCGCACCAGCTCGCCGACCTCGGTGCGCGGCACCACGACGGGGCCGCCCGCGCAGTCCAGCCGCAGCCCCTCGGCGTCCGCCGAGACCACCGTGCCCGGCACCGTACGGCCGGGGGCCGGGGTGTATGCCACGCGGTCGCCCGGGTCGAAGCCGCCGAACTGGCCGGGGCCGGGGTTGAGCCGGGTCTTCAGGGCGGCGTTGAGCGCGCGGGTGCCGGCCGCGCCACCGTGGCCCGGGGTGATCACCTGGGTCTGCTCCGCCGGGATGCCGATCGCACGGGGCACCGAATCGGCGACGAGCTGCACCGTGCGGTGCACCGCCTCGCCCGCGTCCCGCACGGGCACGATCACCACTTCCTTGCCGGGCGCCTCCACCTGGTTGAGCTCGCCGATCCCGATCCCCGAGACCAGCTCGCCGATGGGGCCCGGGTCGGGGGTGCGGGAGACGACCTGCGGGCAGCGGCGGGCCGCCACCAGGTCCGCGAAGACCCGGCCGGGGCCGGCCGACCACAGCACCCCGGTGTCCCCGCTCAGCACGAGACGGGCGCCGTCCGGCAGCGACTCGACGAGCATCGCGGCCGTTTCCACATCGAGCTGTGAGGCGTCCAGCACGGCGAGCAGATCGAGCGCGAGCGCGCCCTCCTCGTCGCGTCCGGGGCCCTCGGCGTCAGCCAGCAGCCCGGCGACGGTGACGGCCGCGGAAGCGGCCTCCGGATCGGCGCCCGGGGCCTCGCTCAGGGAGGCGGCCAGCCGCCGCCTGCCGTCCTCGCTGTGCGCCGCCGCGTAGGCCCGTAGGCCCAGGGCGCGGGCGGCGGCGACCAGCGCCGCCGGTTCGTCGCGCGCCGCCTCGCCACCGCTGTGGGTGACCAGGCCGTGGGCCGCGACCGTACGGATCAGCTCCGCGGCGGAGGCGGTCGGCGCGGCGGCGGCCGCGCTCTCCCACTCGGGCGCGCCGGGGCCGTCCGCGGTTGGCTCGCCGTCTTGCGGTGGGACGAAGGTGCTCGCCATCCGGGCGAGAGCGTCGGCCAGGCTCTCCTCCGCCAGGGCATAGCGGTCCAGCCCCAGCAGCACCCGCACCGGCTGCTCGGCCTCCTCGTCGTCGGCCGCCTGGGGACGGGCCCCTGGCGGGGCGTCGAGCGCGTCCTGGAAGACCAGCACCGCACCTTCCGCGATCGCGGTGCGCAGTGCCTCGTCCGGGTCCGGCACGGACACCTTGGCGAGTGCGTCGCGCAGCGTGGACGACTCCAGCGCGGTGTGTCCTTCGAGGGCGGCGCGCTCCAGCAGCCAGCCGGTGAGCGCCAGCGCACGACGCTCGTCGCCGGGCTCGCAGGCCGGACCGAGGAGGGCGCGAGCGAAGCCGTCCGCCTGGTCGGGGCGCACACCGGGCACGGCCAGCAGCTGCCAGGGGTCCTCGCGCAGCGTCTCGGCGGCGCGCTCCCCGAGCGTTTCGGCGACCGGCCCGGCCAGGCTCTCGGGGGCTCCGCCCGCCGCGAGCACCTGCCGAACGTCCCCGCTGCCGGGGATCTCGCCCCCTGGCCCGGGCGCCGGACGGGCCGATGGCGGCCGCACGGGAGCGGGCGCGGGTGCGGGGGCCGCCGTACGGGGCCGCTCGCGCACGGGCCCGGCGGGGGCGGTGGGGGTGGGCGCCGCCGGACGGCGCGCGGGGGCGTCGTTGAAGAACGACGCTGCCGACCGCTCACCGCTCTCCACGGCCCGTACGGCAGCGGCCAACGCCTCAGCCGCCGCCGACCGCCGCCCCTTCTCGCCCGCCCCGTCCCCGGGGGTGGCCGCGGCCCGCTCACGGTCGCCGCTCCCGCTGTGGGCGCCCGCTTCCGTAGCGGGACCGTCGGCCTCGCCCGCCGGAGGCTGTTCGCGGTCGGCGCTCCCGCCGTGGGTGCCGCCCGTTCCGGCGGTGGGAGCCTTGGTGTCGTCGGCCCCGCCCTGTCCGGCGGCCGCCGTCCCCGCGTCGTTCCGGTCCCTCCCCGACGGGGCACTCGCGCCGCCGGGCTCGCTGTGGTCGTCCGGGGTGTGGTCCGGCTCCGTCCCGGCGGTGGCGGGGCCTCCGGGGCCGCCCGGGGCCGGGGTCCCGGTGCCGTCCGGCTCCGCCGGCACGGCGGGATGGGGCTCGGCCTCCTCGGGCGCGGATGCGGCCTCGCCGGCGAGGCGGTCGGTACTCACAGCGTGCTCCAGTCCTGATCGGGATAGCGGTGCACGGGCGCCGACACATCGTCGAGCGCCTGGCAGATCTCGTCCGGAAGACTAAGGCTCTCCGCCGACAACGCCGCTCTCAGCTGTTGGGCGTTGCGCGCGCCGACGATCGGCGCGGTGACACCCGGGCGGTCGCGGACCCAGGCGAGCGCCACATTGAGCGCGGTGGTCGCCAGGCCGTCGGCGGCTATGGCGACCGCCTCGACGATCCGGCTCGCCTCCTCGTCCAGATAGGGGGCGACGAAGGCCGCGAGCTCGGAGGCGCCGCGCGAGTCGGCGGGTGTCGTGTGGCGGTACTTGCCGGTGAGCACACCGCGGCCGAGCGGCGAGGACGGCAGCAGCCCGACGCCGAGGTCGAGGGCGGCGGGCAGCACCTCGCGCTCCACACCGCGCTGGAGCAGTGAATACTCCATCTGCGTGCTGGCCAGCCGGGTGTGCGCACCGGAGGAGGCCAGCTGCCAGGTGGCGGCCTTCGCGAGCTGCCAGCCGCTGAAGTTGGACACCCCCACATAGCGGGCCCGGCCGCTGCTGACCGCGATGTCGAGCGCCTGCAGGGTCTCCTCGAGCGGGGTGAACGGGTCGAAGGCGTGCACCTGCCACAGGTCGACATAGTCCGTGCCCAGCCGCTCCAGGGAAGCGTCCAGCGCGCCCAGCAGATGGCCGCGCGAGCCGTCGAAGCGGCGGTCGGGATCGGGCACGCTGCCGGCCTTGGTGGCGATCTGCAGATCGCGCCGCGGCAGCAGCCCCTCCAGCAGCTGCCCCAGGAGGTATTCGGCGCCGCCGTCCGCGTAGACATCCGCGGTGTCGACCAGCGTCCCGCCCGCCTCCCAGAACGCCTTGAGCTGATCCGCGGCGTCGTGTTCGTCTGTGTCCCGCCCCCAAGTGAGCGTGCCGAGGCCGAGCCGGGAGACGCGCAGACCCGTGCGGCCGAGGTGCCTTAGCTCCATGAACGTCGAGATTACTGTCCGGACAGTGACCCGTGGCAGCCTGTGGATAACCCACCCCTGACGTATCCCGGCCGTGCGCGCTAGAGTCCCCGGAACAGCAGCGTTACTGATCAGTAAGAGGTGCGGTATGAGGCTCGGGATCAACCTTGGCTACTGGGGCGGCGGAATGGACGCCGACAACCTCGAGGTCGCCCGCGAGGCCGATCGGCTCGGGTACGCCGTCTGCTGGGCCGCCGAAGCCTACGGTTCGGACGCGGCCACGGTCCTCGCATGGGTCGCCGCGCAGACCGAGCGCATCGACGTCGGCTCCGCCATCTTCCAGATTCCGGCCCGTACCCCCGCCATGACGGCCATGACCGCCGCCACCCTCGACACCCTCTCCGGTGGCCGCTTCCGCCTCGGGCTCGGCGTCTCGGGGCCGCAGGTGTCCGAGGGCTGGTACGGGACGCGGTTCGACAAGCCGCTCGCCCGCACCCGCGAGTACGTGGAGATCATCCGCAAGGCGATGTCACGCGAGCGGCTGACGCACGAGGGCCAGAACTGGACGCTGCCGCTGCCCGACGGTCCCGGCAAGCCCCTCAAGCTGACCGTGCACCCGGTGCGGGAGCACATCCCGCTGTACATCGCCGCCATCGGCCCGAAGAACCTGGAGCAGACCGGCGAGATCGCCGACGGCGCCCTGGTCCTCTTCTACGCCCCCGAGCACGCCGAGGCGACCACCCTCGGCTCGCTGCGCGCGGGCCGGGAGAAGGCGGGCAAGGACCTCGAGGGCTTCGACGTGGTGCCCACCGTCCCCATGGCCCTCGGCGAGGATGTGCGCGCCCTCGCCGACCAGTTCCGCCCGTACACGGCGCTCTACGTGGGCGGTATGGGCAGCGCCAAGCAGAACTTCTACAACAAGCTCGCGCAGCGCATGGGGTACGAGAAGGAGGCCGCCGAGATCCAGGAGAAGTACCTCTCCGGGGACAAGGAGGGCGCCGCCGCGGCCGTCCCCCACGAGCTGATCGACTCCACCTCGCTGCTCGGCCCCGTGGAGCGCATCGCGGACCGTATGCAGGCGTACGCGGAGGCCGGGGTCACCACCCTGTCGCTCACCCCCACGGGCTCCACGCTGGAGGAGCGCCTCGCCGGGCTGCGGGCGGGCGTGGAGGCCCTGGATCGGGCCGGAGTCGCGTAAAGGGCGGCGACCAGCGCAAAGGGCCGCCATCGGGCGCCGAGAGGGCGACCAGCGCCAGGGGCGGCCCTGCTCGCGGTAAGGCGGTGAGAAGTCGCGATGGCGCTCGCAGCGCCGTGACAAGCCGCACACCGGCCGTCGAAGGCCCTTGGGGAGTCGGCTCTCGGCTGAAGAGTCGGCTCTGCTGGGGAGCCGGTTCCGGCGCCGCGCCGGGAGGATTCTGCGGCCGTGGTGGGGGCTCGGGGGTCTTCCCCGCCACGGCCGTCATCCAGCACAACGCCTCCGCCGCCCAGGAGTTACGGGGGCGCGGCACCCACACCGTCCTCCGTTCGGCCGAGCCGTGAGGCTCAGCTGTTGCCGCCGCGCCCACCGGGCCGTTGACTTATTCTGCGCGGCCCCTGCGCGGATGTCGGCACGGAAGCGCACGGCTGCGCACGACAAGCGCACGGAGGTGGCGGCGATGTTCTCGGCGAAAAGCGTGTTCCAGGAGATCCTCGACAACGACGAGTCGTTCCGCCTCTTCTGCTCCGTCGCGGCCAGCGGGGAGGCCCAGGGAGGCTGGGAGAACGGCCGGATCGCCGCCCTCGTGCCCGAGAGCCTGCGCGACCTCGCCCCCAAGATCGCCCGCCATGGCGCCGACGAGGACAAACACGGCCGGATCTTCAACGCCCTGCTGAGCAAGCGCGATCTGGAGCCCATGGAGGTGCCGCGCGCGGCCGACTACACGATGCTCCTGGAGGCGCGCGGCATCGGCCTCGCCCATGACAAGCTGCGCCGCGACGAGCCGCTCACCGAGCACGACATCGTGATCTACCTCGCCCACAGCCGGGTCACCGAACAGCGTGCCTCGGCGCAGATGGTGATGTTGCGCAGATGCTTCGGCGATCACCCCGACCTCGGCCGCGCCGTGCGCATGATCGCGGAGGACGAGGACAACCACCTCGCCTACTGCCACGAGGAGCTGCTGCGCCTGGCCGCCGCCGGATACGGCCGGACCATCCAGCGGGTCCTGCGGGAGAGCGCACTCGTCGAGATGGAGGTCTACCGGGACGTCAGCCTGGCCGTGATGGCCCACATGGGGTGCGTCCTCGGCTGGCCCAAGCCGAAGGCCGCGCTGTTCGCGGCCGGGATCCACGCCCTGCACGGGTATGAGCGGCTGGGCGGCTGGCGGCGCATGGTGTCCCTGCGAATGCCCGAGCGGCGCAACGCGCTCGGCGGGCCCGCGCAGAGCGCTTCCGGGGCATCCGAGGCGGCCGAGTTCGTCTGAGCCCGCCGACGGGCCCGCGGGCGCGCCCGGGGGCAGGTGCCGCCAGGAGGGTCAGCCGCCGGACCGCAGCCGCCCGATCAGAGCCAGCCGCGGCGCTTGAACCAGCGGTACAGCACGGCGATCACACCCCCCATGAGCGCGACCACCCCCGGGTATCCCCAGGGCTGCTTCAGCTCGGGCATATGCTGGAAATTCATGCCGTAGATCCCGGCGATCATCGTCGGTACCGCCGCCATCGCCGCCCACGCCGAGATCTTCCGCATGTCGTCGTTCTGCCGCACGCCCATCTGCGCGAGATGGGCGGAGAGGATGTCCGACAGCAGCCGGTCCAGCCCCTCCACATGCTCGTTCACCCGGGTCAGATGGTCGCTGACATCGCGGAAGAACGGCCGGGAGCCCTCGTGCACGAACGGCACCCCGGCGCCGGTGAGCCGCTCCATCGGCTCCCCCAACGGCCCGGTCGACCGGCGGAATTCCATCACCTCGCGCTTGAAGGCGTAGATCCGCCCGGCGGTGTTCTGCCCGGCGCCCGCGTTCGGGGCGAACACCTCCGTCTCCAGCCCCTCCAGGTCCCCGTGCAGCGCGTCGGCCACGTCCAGGTAGTGGTCCACGACCGCGTCGGAGACCGCGTACATCACCGCGGTCGGACCGTGCTGGAGCACCTCGGGCGTCTTCTCCAGCCGGTCCCGCACCGTGCTGAGCGGATTCGCTCCGCCGTGCCTTACGGTCACCACGAAGGAGTCACCGACGAAGACCATCAGCTCACCCGCTGTGACGGTGCCGGCCTTGTCGTCGTACTGGACCGGCTTGAGCACCAGGAACAGCGAATCGTCATAGACCTCCAGCTTCGGCCTCTGGTGGGCGCGCAGGGCGTCCTCCACGGCCAGCGGATGAAGTCCGAACTCGCTGGTGACCAGCTCGAACTCCTTCTCGGTCGGCTCATGCAGGCCGATCCACAAGAAGGCGTCCCCTCTCGCGCGCGCCTCGTCGAGGGCGTCGGAGAAGTCGGCGGGCCCCTCGGTGCGGCACCCGTCCCGGTAGATGGCACAATCCACGATCACGCAGCGCATTCTGCCTCGCGTGATGGCGGTAGGCACAGGGGGCCCTTGTGCGGGATCGGTGCGCATGCCCGCTGAGCGGCGCCGGAGGGGTCGTAGGGTGGCAGGCATGCCCATGCTGATCCTCGTACGGCACGGCCGGTCCACCGCCAACACCGCGGGCGTCCTCGCGGGCTGGACTCCCGGTGTCGCCCTCGACGAGCGCGGTGCGGCCCAGGCCGCGGCGCTGCCCGGCAGGCTGGCCGGGCTGCCCCTGGCCGCCGCCGTCACCAGCCCCCTGCAGCGCTGCCGGGAGACGCTGGCCCCGCTGCTCGCCGCCCGCCCCGACCTGCCGCTGCACCCCGACGACCGGATCGGGGAGTGCCACTACGGCGACTGGTCGGGCCGTAAGCTCGCCGAGCTCGCCGATGAACCACTGATGAACATCGTCCAGCAGCATCCGTCGGCCGCCGCCTTCCCCGGTGGCGAGTCCATGCGCGCCATGCACACGCGCGCGGTCGAGGCGGTGCGCGACTGGAACGCCCGCATCGAGCGGGAGCACGGCGCCGACGCGGTCTATCTGATGTGCTCCCACGGGGACGTCATCAAGGCGATCGTCGCGGACGCCCTCGGGCTGCATCTCGATCTCTTTCAGCGGATCTCGGTCGAGCCCTGCTCGGTCACCGCGATCCGGTACACCCCGACCCGGCCCTTCGTCGTCCGGCTCGGCGACACCGGCGACTTCGCGGGGCTGGCCCCGCGCGAGGAGACCACCGGCGACCGGGGCGGGGACGCGGCGGTGGGCGGCGACGCGGGAGCACCGTGATCTCCGTGCGCAGTAGGGTGGTGCCGCGGTGCGAGGGCGCCGTGACAGCCCTGACCGGGCGGTCGTGGCACCCAGCGGTCAGCAGTCAGTCAGCCGAACAGTCGAACCAAAATGGAGCAGGACGTTGTCCCGTCAGGTGTTCCTCTATGACCCGCCGGACCGTTTCGTCGCCGGTACGGTCGGGCTGCCTGGTCGCCGTACCTTTTTCCTGCAGGCGTCCGCCAGTGGCCGGACCACCAGTGTCGCCTTGGAGAAGACGCAGGTCGCCGCGTTGGCCGAGCGGATAGACGAGCTGCTGGACGAGGTGGTGCGGCGCACCGGCGGAAACGCCCCGGTCCCCGCCGTCGCGCCGACCGAACTCACCGACACCGCACCGCTGGAGGCCCCCGTGGAGGAGGAGTTCCGGGTCGGCACCATGGCACTCGCCTGGGACGGCGAGGAACAGCGGATGATCGTCGAGGCACAGGCGCTGGTCGAGCTGGAGGCCGAGTCCGAGGAGGACTTGGCCGAGGCCGAGGAGCGGCTGCTCCAGGACGATGTGAACGGCCCGCCCATGCTGCGGGTGCGGCTCACCGGTACGCAGGCGAGGGCGTTCGCCAAGCGCGCCCTGGAGGTCGTCAACGCCGGCCGGCCGCCTTGCCCGCTGTGCAGTCTGCCGCTCGACCCGGAGGGACACGTATGTCCGCGCCAGAACGGATACCGCCGCGGAGCCTGACGCCGCCCACCCGTCTCGCACCACCACCCTCAACGGAGGCTTCGCGCCTCTTGCCCCCGGCCGAGCTGCTGGCTCTCGGTGAGCTGACGGTGCGCGGACAGGTCCGGGAGGCGTCCAACGCGGTGCTGTACTGCACGGTCGAGTACGACGGCCACAGTGCCCCCTGCGTCTACAAGCCGGTGGCCGGGGAACGGCCGCTGTGGGACTTCCCGGACGGCACGCTCGCCCAGCGCGAGGTCGCGGCGTACGAGATCTCCGAGGCCACCGGCTGGGGCCTGGTGCCGCCCACCGTGCTGCGCGACGGGCCGTACGGGCAGGGGATGTGCCAGCTCTGGATAGAGGTCGAGGTGGCCCCCGACGGGGCGGACAGCGACGGATCCGCGGACGGCGACGGCGAGGGATCCGGGGAGATCGGGGGAGCGGAGCTGCTCGCGCTCGTCGAGGGCGACGAACCGGGCCCCGGCTGGAAGGCGATCGGCTACGCCGAGGTGGGCGAGGGCCGTACGGCGCTGCTGGTCCACGCCGACGACGTACGGCTGCGCCGGCTGGCCGTCCTCGACGCGGTGATCAACAACGGTGACCGCAAGGGAGGCCATCTGCTGCCCGCGGCCGGTGGCCGGCTCTATGCGATTGATCACGGAGTGACCTTCAACGCCGACGACAAGCTGCGCACGCTGCTGTGGGGCTGGGCCGGGGAGCCGCTGCCGGACGATGTGCTGGAGGTGCTGCGCCGGTTGGCGGACCAGCTGGCCGACGGCGGCGCGCTCTGCGCCCGGCTGGCGGAGCTGATCACCGGGGCCGAGATCGAGGCTCTCAGGGCCCGTGTGGCCACGCTGTTGCGGACCGGGAAGCACCCCGAGCCCAGCGGCCAGTGGCCCGCCATCCCCTGGCCGCCGGTCTGAGGCGGCCGGTCCAGGCGGCCGGTCTGAGGCCGCCTGGCCCGGCGGCCACCGGGCCCGGCGGCCGCGTCCGGCTCCGGGTTTCCTGGCCGCCGGTCTGAGCGGAGTGTCCCGTTCCGCCTCCGGGCGGCGCTCCGCCGAGTCCCCGCCCGGCAGCCGTGGGACGCGGCTCAGGGGGCCCATGCAGCTCACGGGCGCATCCACAAGACCGCCCTTCCGGCCAACACCGCTGGTCCGGTTCGTATACGGACGCTGCATCCGGTTACGCTCATTGCATGTATGCCTGGCCCGCTTCTGAGGTTCCCGCCCTGCCCGGCAGTGGCCGGGACCTGAGCATTCACGACACCGCGACCGGGGGACGGATCACTCTGACCCCCGGTCCCGTCGCGCGCATCTACGTCTGCGGGATCACCCCGTACGACGCGACCCACATGGGTCATGCCGCGACCTACAACGCGTTCGACCTCGTTCAGCGCGTATGGCTCGACACCAAGCGCCAGGTTCACTACGTCCAGAACGTCACGGATGTCGACGACCCCCTGCTGGAGCGGGCCCAGCGGAACGGCGACGACTGGACGGCCCTCGCCGAGCGCGAGACCGCCCTCTTCCGTGAGGACATGACGGCCCTGCGGATGCTGCCCCCGCGCCACTACATCGGCGCCGTCGAGTCGATACCGGGCATCGTGCCGCTCGTGGAGCGGCTGCGCGACCTGGGCGCCGCCTATGAACTCGAAGGCGACATCTACTTCTCCGTGGAGTCCGACCCCTCCTTCGGGTCGGTCAGCCGGCTCGACGCCGAGGCCATGCGGCTGCTGTCCGCCGAGCGCGGCGGCGACCCGGAGCGCCCCGGCAAGAAGAACCCCCTCGACCCGATGCTGTGGATGGCCGCCCGTGACGGCGAGCCGAGTTGGGACGGCGGATCGCTCGGCGCCGGCCGCCCCGGCTGGCACATCGAGTGTGTGGCCATCGCCCTGGACCATCTCGGCATGGGCTTCGATGTGCAGGGCGGCGGATCCGATCTCGCCTTCCCGCACCATGAGATGGGCGCCTCGCACGCCCAGGTGCTCACCGGTGAGCGGCCGTTCGCCAAAACGTATGTGCACGCCGGAATGGTGGC
Organism: Streptomyces sp. AgN23; assembly: GCF_001598115.1. Taxonomy (NCBI): domain Bacteria; kingdom Bacillati; phylum Actinomycetota; class Actinomycetes; order Kitasatosporales; family Streptomycetaceae; genus Streptomyces; species Streptomyces sp. AgN23. The sequence continues at coordinate 2,734,045 of NZ_CP007153.1, read as the reverse complement.
CCTGGACGGCGAGAAGATGTCCAAGTCCAAGGGCAATCTGGTCTTCGTCTCGGCGCTGCGCCGCGACGGTGTGGACCCGGCGGCCATACGGCTCGCGCTGCTGGCCCACCACTACCGCGCGGACTGGGAGTGGACGGACGGGGTGCTGCGGGAGGCCGAGGAGCGCCTCGGGCGCTGGCGTGCGGCCGTCTCGCGACCGGACGGGCCCTCGGCCGCCGCGCTGGTGGAGGAGATCCGCGAGGCGCTCGCGAACGACCTGGACTCCCCGGCCGCCCTGGCCGCCGTCGACCGCTGGGCGGCCACGCAGACGGCCACCGGCGGTACGGACGAGGGGGCGCCCGGGCTGGTCTCGCGCGCCGTGGACGCGCTGCTGGGCGTGGCGCTCTGACGCGGCGTCGTATCGCCGCACCGGGATGACGGTGAACGCATGAGCCCGCGCCGGGGTCCTCCCGGCGCGGGCTCGTCGCCGCGTCCCGTCTGCCGCGCCACGGGCTGACGTGGGGACGCGTGACGCCGGGCGTCATGTGGGCCCGTGCACCGTACGGAGCGTGGCGTACGCGCGCGGTGGCGCGGCCGCGGCTACCGGCCGGAGCCGGACCCCTCGTCCCCGTCGCCGCCCCGGTCCGTGCCGCCCTCGTCGCGGCGGGAGGCGTCCTGGCCCTCACCGCCCTGGGCGCCCTGGGCGTCGTCCGGGCCCTTGGCGTCGTCCTCGGCGCCGCCGGTGTCCTCGGTGTCGTTGGCCACCTCGTCCTTGGGGGACGGCTTACGCGGCCGCCCATGGCCGGTGGAGGGATCCCGCAGATAGGGGGCGCCGGGGCCGCCCGTGCCGCCCTCCGCGAGACCACCGCTCTCGGTCGCATGGCCGCCGGGGCCGGGCTGGCCGTCGCGCCGCCGCAGATAGCGCTCGAATTCGCGGGCGATGGCCTCGCCCGACGCCTCCGGCAGCTCGGCGGTGTCCCGCGCCTCCTCCAGCGACTGGACGTACTCGGCGACCTCGCTGTCCTCGGCGGCCAGTTGGTCCACGCCCAACTGCCAGGCCCGTGAGTCCTCGGTCAGCTCGCCGAGGGGGATGCGCACCGAGATCAGGTCCTCGAGGCGGTTGAGCAGCGCCAGGGTGGCCTTCGGGTTCGGCGGCTGCGAGACGTAGTGCGGCACGGCCGCCCACAGGCTCACCGCCGGGACGCCGGCGTGGGCGCAGGCCTCCTGGAGGACTCCGACGATCCCGGTCGGGCCCTCGTAGCGGGTCTCCTCCAGATCGAGACTGCGGGCCAGGTCCGCGTCGGAGGTGACCCCGCTGACCGGCACCGGCCGGGTGTGCGGGGTGTCTCCGAGCAGTGCGCCGAGGATGACGACCATCTCCACGCCCAACTCATGGGCGTAGCCGAGGATCTCGTTGCAGAACGACCGCCAGCGCATGCTCGGCTCGATACCGCGCACCAGCACCAGGTCCCGGGACTTCTCCCCGGTGTCCGCCCGGACCACCGAGAGCCGGGTCGTCGGCCAAGTGATCTTGCGCACGCCGCCCTCCAGGGCAACGGTGGGCCGGTTCACCTGGAAGTCGTAGTAGTCCTCGGCGTCGAGCGAGGCGAAGACCTCGCCCTTCCACTCCCGGTCCAGGTGCCCGACCGCGGTCGAGGCGGCGTCTCCGGCGTCGTTCCAGCCTTCGAAGGCACAGATCATGACCGGGTCGATCAGCTCGGGAACCCCCTCAAGCTCGATCACCCAGCGCCTCCTTCCGGCCGGGGCGGACGGATCGGTGCCGCCACCGGCTGCAGTTCCCATTGCGTGCCACCCAAGCCTACGGCTTTCCGGTGCTCCGGCCGCAGCCCCTGTCCAGGACCACTAAGAGATTCATCCGATCTGTCCTTGGGAAGTTCTTGCGTACCTCTGGACGTAACCCTTCGCGCAGCGCTATACATCGGACCATCGCGAAAGGTCCGATGTTCTCTCTCGCGCATCGTTTCAGGGAGCCCCCATTGAGTCTGCGTCCATCCGTCACCGAGCTCGAGGTCCATGACATCCGATTTCCCACCTCGGAGCAGCTCGACGGCTCGGACGCCATGAACCCGGACCCCGACTACTCCGCCGCCTATGTCGTGCTGCGCACGGACGCGGGGGAGGGGGCGGCGTCCGAGGGGCACGGCTTCGTCTTCACCATCGGCCGCGGCAACGATGTCACCGCGGCCGCCATCCGCTCTCTCCGCCTCCATGTGGTGGGCCGCCCCGCGCCGCTGACGGCGGCCGATCTGGCCGCCCTGCACCGTGAACTGACCCATGACTCGCAGCTGCGCTGGCTCGGGCCGGAGAAGGGCGTCATGCATATGGCGGCGGGCGCGGTGGTCAACGCCGCCTGGGATCTCGCCGCCCGGCAGGCAGGGAAGCCGCTGTGGCAGTTCCTCGCCGAGATGTCGCCCGAGGAGCTGGTCGACTTGGTCGACTTCCGCTACCTCACCGACGCGCTCACCCGTGACGAGGCACTCGCCATCCTGCGCGCCGCCGAGCCCGGCCGCGCCGAGCGCGCCGCGCTGCTGCGCGAGCGGGGCTACCCCGCCTACACCACCTCGCCCGGCTGGCTCGGCTACTCCGACGAGAAAATGATCAAGCTGGCGCAGGAGGCCGTCGCCGACGGCTTCGGCCAGATCAAGCTCAAGGTCGGCGCCGATCTCGACGAGGACCTCAGGCGGATGCGGATCGCGCGCGAGGCGGTCGGCCCCGATGTGCGCATCGCCGTGGACGCCAACCAGCGCTGGGACGTGGCGGAGGCGGTGCGCTGGATGAGTGCCCTGGCGCCGTACGACCCGTACTGGATCGAGGAGCCCACCAGCCCGGACGACGTCCTCGCCCACGCCGCCATCCGCGCCGGACAGCCGGTCAAGGTCGCCACCGGCGAGCATGTCGCCAACCGGGTGGTCTTCAAGCAGCTGCTCCAGGCCGAGGCGGTCGACTTCGTCCAGATCGACGCGGCGCGGGTCGCCGGGGTCAATGAGAACCTCACGATCCTGCTGCTCGCCGCCAAGTACGGACTGCCGGTGTGCCCGCACGCGGGCGGCGTCGGGCTGTGCGAACTCGTCCAGCATCTCGCCATGTTCGACTTCGTGGCCGTATCGGGCAGCTGGGACGACCGGGTCATCGAGTATGTCGACCACCTCCACGAGCACTTCGCCGATCCCGTGGTCATCGAGTCGGGCCGCTACCGCGCCCCGACCGCGCCGGGCTTCTCCGCCCGTATGTACCCCGAGTCGATCGCCGCCTACCGCTATCCGGACGGGCCCGAATGGCGGGCCCGCCTCGCGGGGCCCGAACCGGCACCGCCCGCATCCGCCCCGCCCGCATCCGTACAGCCCGCATCCGCACCGCCCGTTCGACAGGAGGACAACCAGTGACCACCGGCGACTTCGAGGGGCTGGCCGCGCTCGTCACCGGCGGCGCCTCCGGTATCGGCGCCGCCATCGCCGCCACGTTGCGCGACCGGGGAGCGCGGGTCGCCGTGCTCGACCGCGATCCGTCGGGCGCCCCGGACGGCACGCTGGCGCTCACGGCCGACGTGACCTCCGACGAGGCGGTCAGGACCGCGGTGGACGTGGCGGTGAGCGAGTTCGGCGCCCTGCACACCCTCGTCGGCAACGCGGGCATCGGCGCCATCGGCAGCGTCGAGGACAACTCCGACGAGGAGTGGCACCGGCTGCTGGACATCAACGTGCTGGGCCTGGTCCGCACCGCGCGGGCCGCGCTGCCCCATCTGCGCGCCGCCGCGGTCGACCGGCCCGGCGCCGTCTCCATCACCCACACCTGCTCGATCGCCGCCACCGCCGGACTGCCGCAGCGCGCCGCCTACAGCGCCAGCAAGGGCGCGGTGCTCTCGCTGACCCTCGCCATGGCCGCGGACCACATCCGCGAGGGGGTCCGCGTCAACTGCGTCAACCCCGGCACCGCGGACACCCCGTGGGTCGGCCGGCTGCTCGACCAGGCCCCCGATCCGGCGGCCGAGCGCGCCGCCCTGGAGGCCCGTCAGCCCACCGGACGGCTGGTCTCCGCCGACGAGGTGGCCGCCGCCGTCGCGTATCTCGCCAGCCCCGCCGCCGCGGCCGTCACCGGCACCGCGCTGGCCGTCGACGGAGGAATGCAGGGACTGCGGCTGCGCCCCGCCTCCTCCTGAGACACCGTCTCCACCCCGGACGACGCCGCCACTGTGGACAACGGCTTCGCCCGGCGCTACGCCCGAGACCGGTACCACCCGCACCACTCGACCCAGAATGACCAAGGACGGGACTCGATGACGAGACTCCGCACCACCGGCACCGCCGCCTGCGCCGTGCTGCTGGCCGTCGTGGCGCTCACCGGCTGCAATCGAGAGAGCAATGGCGCCGGCGGCGGCAAGGTCGGCATCGACATGCCGCGGACGGACACCGACTTCTGGAACTCCTACCAGCAGTACCTGGAGAAGGGTGTCGACAAGGGCACCGTCTCCGCGCTGCCGCTGTCCAACTCGCAGAACGACATCTCCAAGCTGGTCGCCAACGTCCAGGCCTTCACCGACCAGGGCGCCAAGGCGATCGTCATGGCCCCCCAGGACACCGGCGCCATCTCCTCCACCCTGGAACAGCTGGAGGAGAAGAAGATCCCCGTGGTGAGCGTGGACACCCGGCCCGACTCCGGCAAGGTCTACATGGTGGTACGGGCCGACAACCGGGCGTACGGCACCAAGGCGTGCGAGTACCTCGGCGAGAAGCTGGGCGGCAAGGGCCGGGTCGCCGAACTCCAGGGCGACCTCAGCTCCATCAACGGCCGGGACCGCTCACAGGCGTTCGCCTCCTGCATGAAGAAGAAGTACCCCGGCATCAAGGTGCATGAGCTGCCCACCGACTGGAAGGGCGATGTGGCCTCCGCCAAGCTGCAGAGCCTGCTGGCCCAGCACAAGGACATCAACGGCATCTACATGCAGGCGGGCGGCGCATTCCTGCAGCCCACGCTCGCGCTGCTGGAGCAGAAGCGGCTGCTGAAGCCGGCCGGTTCGGACAAGCACATCACGATCATCTCCAACGACGGGATACCCGAGGAGCTGGACGCGATCCGCTCCGGGAAGATCGACGCCACGCTCTCCCAGCCCGCCGACCTCTACGCCCAGTGGGCCCTGAACTACGCGAAGGCCGCTCTGGACGGCAAGACGTTCAAACCCGGCCCCACCGATCACGGCTCCACCATCGTCAAGATCGAGAACGGTCTGGAGGACCAGCTCCCGGCGCCGCTGGTCACCAAGGAGAACGTCGACGACAAGAAGCTGTGGGCCAACCAGCTCGAGAAGAAGTGACCATGGGCACGGTCGAGCAGCCCGCCGTGGTGCGGGCCCAGGGCATCGTCAAACGGTTCGGTCCCACCGTCGCCCTGGACCAGGCCCGGCTGGCCGTACGGCCCGGGGAGGCCCATGCGCTCGTCGGGCGCAACGGGGCGGGCAAGTCCACGCTGGTGTCCGTCCTGACCGGGATGGAGCGCCCGGACGAGGGCGAGGTGGCCTTCGGGGGCGAGCCCGCCCCCGGCTACGGCGACACCGCCGCCTGGCAGCGCAAGGTGGCCTGCGTCTACCAGAAGTCGATGGTGGTCCCGGACCTGACGGTCGCCGAGAACCTCTACCTCAACCGCTTCCCGGGGACGCGCCACATCCGCTGGCGCGCCCTGCGCGAGGACGCCCGCGCGCTGCTGGCCGAGTACGGCGTGGAGGTGGATCCGCGGACGCGGGCGAGGGATCTCAGCGTCGAGCAGCGGCAGTTCGTGGAGATCGCCCGCGCCCTCTCCTTCGGCGCCCGGCTGATCATCCTCGACGAGCCCACCGCCCAGCTCGACGCGGGCGGTATCGACCGGCTCTTCGCCAAGCTGCTGGAGCTGCGGCGGCAGGGGGTGGCCTTCCTGTTCATCTCGCACCATCTGCAGGAGGTCTACGAACTCTGCGACACCGTCACGGTCTTCCGCGACGCCCGGCATGTGCTCACCGCCCCGGTCGCCGGCCTCCCCAAGGAGGAGCTGGTGGCGGCGATGACCGGGGACGACGGCGCGGCGCCCGGAGGCGACTCCCGGGCGGCCGTCCGCGCCCCCGTCGCCCGTAAGGAGGCCGGCCCGGGCGGGGAGCCGGTGCTGCGCACCGAAGGGCTCAGCCTGGAGGGCGAGTTCGACCCGCTGGACCTGGTGGTGCGCCCCGGCGAGGTGCTCGGCCTGGCCGGGGTCACGGCCAGCGGCAACACGGCGGTCGGCGAGACCCTGGTGGGCCTGCGCAAACCGGCCGGCGGGCAGCTTTCGGTGCGCGGCCGCCCGGTGCGCCCCGGGAGCGTGCCGCACGCCATCGACGCGGGCATCGGCTACGTCCCGGAGGACCGGCACGATCAGGGCCTGGTCCTGGGCCGCAGCGTCGCCGAGAACGCCACCTTGACCGTCACCGACCAACTCGGGCCCTACGGCACGGTGCTGCCCTCCCGGACCCGTGCCTTCGCCCAGCGGATGATCACCTCCCTGGACATCAAGACCTCGGGCCCCTCGCAGCCCGTTTCGGGTTTGTCCGGCGGAAATCAGCAGAAGGTCGTCATCGCGCGGGCCCTGGCCCGTGAGCCCAGCCTCCTGGTGGCGATCCGCCCGACCGCCGGGGTGGACGTGAAGTCCAAGGATGCCCTGCTCGGCGTCGTACGGGACGTCGCCGCGGCCGGGAGCGGCGCGGTCATCGTCTCCGACGAACTGGACGATCTGCGGGTCTGCGACCGGGTCCTGGCCTTCTTCCACGGGCGGGTGGTCGCGGAGTTCGACAGCGGTTGGAGCGACCGTCAGCTCGTCGCCGCCATGGAGGGCATGACGGAGCCGGGCACCAACGGCACGGCGAGGGACACAGGAGACCGCACAGAGGGAGGGCAGTCATGACCGATACGGCACGTCAGCAAACCGCCGAGGCGGTGGCTGACGGCCCGGCGGGGCGGGGCCGGCCGCGGATCGACATCGCGCGCTGGCGCGATCTGTCACTGGTCCCCGTGATCTTCGTCCTCGGGGTCATCGGCTTCATCGTCTCGCCCGCCTTCCTCACCGAGGACAACCTGATCGGCGTCGTCCAGCAGTCCACCGAGCTGGGGCTGCTGGTGCTGGGCGAGGCGCTGATCCTGATCAGCGGGCGGATGGACCTCTCCCTGGAGTCGACCATCGCCGTGGCGCCGGTGATCGCCCTATGGCTCGTCCTGCCCGATCACGGGGCGCGGTTCGAGGGCCTGGGGCTGCTGCCGGTGTGGACCGCCATACCGCTGTGCCTGGCGGTCGGGGCGCTGATCGGCGCGGCCAACGGCTTCCTGATGCTCAAGCTGCGTGTCAACGGCTTCATCGCGACCCTGGGCATGCTCACCATGCTGCGCGGACTGCAGGTCGGCGTCGCCGAGGGCCAGTCGATCGTCAACGTCCCCGAGTCCTTCCGCTACCTCGGCAAGGCCGACTGGCTGGGCGTGCCCGCCGCCGTGTGGATCTGCCTGGGGCTGTACGCCCTCGGCGGCCTGGCGCTCGGCTATCTGCGGCACGGGCGCGCGCTGTACGCGATCGGCGGCAACCCCGAGGCCGCGCGGGCGGCGGGCATCCGGGTGGACCGGATCACCTGGATCGTGCTGAGCGTCGGCGGGCTCCTCGCCGCCTTCGCGGGCATCCTCTACACCGGCCACTACGGCTCGGTCGCCGCGACCCAGGGCAACGGCTGGATCTTCCAGGTGTTCGCCGCGGCGGTCATCGGCGGAATCAGCCTCAAGGGCGGCCGCGGCACGCTCTTCGGCGCGCTCACGGGCGTGCTGACGCTGCAACTGGTCGTCAATGTGATGACCCTGGGCGGGGTACCGCCCCTGTGGAACCAGTTCATCAACGGCTCGATCATCATCGTCGCGCTGATCATCTCCCGCTACGCCAGCGGCGAGAAGCAGGACTGAGAGCCGGTCGGGAGGAAGCCATGGTGGGCGACGGAGGACGGGCCCCGAGCGGTCCGCGCGAACTGGGTCGCTCGGGGGTGCGCGTACCACCCCTGGGTCTTGGCTGCGCGCCGCTGGGCAATCTCTACGAGGCGGTGCCGGAGGAGCGTGCGCGGGACACCGTAAGGGCGGCGTTCGACACCGGCCTGACCTATATGGACACCGCGCCGCACTACGGCGTGGGTCTTTCCGAGGAGCGGCTGGGGCGGGTGCTGGCCGGGCGCGAGCGCGCCTCGTACACCCTCTCCACCAAGGTGGGGCGGCGGCTGCGGCCGCGGGCCCCCGGGGAGCCCGTCCAGCCGGACGGGTTCGCCGACACCCCCGACCGGGTCCGGGAGTGGGACTTCACCCGGGACGGCATCCGCGCCACTCTCGAGTCCTCCCTGGAGCGGCTCGGGGTCGACGCCCTGGACATCGTCTACGTTCACGATCCGGAAGACCACATCCGTGAGGTCTATGAGACGGGCTTCGCGGCGCTGGCCGAGCTGAAGCAGGAGAAACTCGTCCGGGCCATCGGCTTCGGCATGAACCACAGCGACCTCCTCGCCCGGTTCGTCGCCGACTTCGATGTGGACGTCGTGCTGTGCGCCGGGCGCTGGACGCTGCTGGACCGCACCGCCCACGACGATCTGCTGCCGGTCTGCGAGCGGCGCGGCACCTCCGTGGTGGTCGGCGGGGTCTACAACTCCGGGCTGCTCGCCGACCCCGCCCCCGGGGCCCGCTACGACTACCAGCAGGCGCCGCCCGAGCTCCTGGCGCGGGCCCAGCGGCTGGCCGAGGTGTGCGCCGAGTACGAGGTGCCGCTGCGGGCCGCCGCGCTGCGCTTCCCCTTCGGCCATCCCGCCGTGGCCGCGGCCGTGGTCGGCTGTGCCACCCCGGCCGAAGTCCGGGACAACGCCGCGTTGTTCAGCCACGACATCCCCGATGAGCTGTGGCAGGCTCTGGTGGCGCGCGGGCTGCTCGACGAGGACATCCCGCTGCCGGTCCCCACCCCCGAGGAGTGATCTTGCCTCGCCGTATCGACGCTCACCACCATCTGTGGGACCTGACCCGCCGTGAGCAGCCCTGGATGGACGGCCCCTGGGCCGAACCCATCCGCCGCACCTTCACCCCGGACGATCTCGCCCCGCATCTGGACGCCCATGGGATCGGCGCCACCGTCGTCGTCCAGTCCAGCTCCTCCGTCGAGGAGACCCGGGAACTCCTGGCCCTGGCGGGCGGATCGGACCGGATCGCGGGCGTCGTCGGCTGGGCCGACCTCACCGATCCCGGGGTGTGCGAGGTGCTCGCGGAGCTGGCCGCCGGACCCGGCGGCGACCGACTGGTGGGCCTGCGCCACCAGGTGCAGGACGAGCCGGATCCGCGCTGGCTGGACCGCGAGGACGCCCGCCGGGGGCTCGCCGCCGTGGCCGACGCGGGGCTGGTCTACGACCTGCTGGTCACCCCGCGCGAACTCCCCGCGGCCATCGACGCCGTCCGCGAGCTGCCGCAGGTGCGCTTCGTCCTCGACCACGCGGCCAAGCCGCCGGTGGCGAGCGGTGAGCGCGACCTCTGGGCCCGGCAGCTCACCTCGCTCGCGGCCCTGGCCAACGTCGACTGCAAGCTGTCCGGACTGGTCACCGAGGCGGACTGGGACGGCTGGAAGCCGGAGCAGGTGCTGCCGTACGCGCGGCACGTCCTGGACGCCTTCGGGCCCGGACGGGTGCTGTTCGGCTCCGACTGGCCGGTGTGCATCCTGGCCGCGACCTACGACGAGGTGGTGGCCCTCGCGGAGCGGGCCACGCTCCAGCTCGGCGAGGACGAGCGCGCCGCCGTCTTCGGCGGCAACGCGGCCCGCGCCTACCGCCTCCGGCCGTAAGGCGCGCACCGCCCGCCGGGGCTCACAGCGTGGAGCGCAGCCACTGCTCCACGCTCGCGATGTGCACCGTCGCCCAGGACCGCGCCGCCTCCGCGTCGCGGTCCCGCAGCGCGGAGAGGATCGCCCGGTGCTCATGGAGGGTGCGGCTGACCGCGTCCTCCTGGGTCAGACCGCGCCACACCCGGGCCCGGGTGGTGGGCCCGGAGAGCCCGTCGAGCAGTGAGCAGAGCACCGAGTTGCCCGAGCACTGGACGATGCCGCGATGGAATTCCAGGTCGCAGGCGACCAGTTCCTCCACCGAGGGCTCCTGCCCGAGCGCGTCCAGCTGCTCCTGGAGCCGGTCCAGCTCGGCGTCGCTGATCCGGGCGGAGGCGAGCGCCGTGGCCGCGGGCTCCAGGATCCGCCGTACGGCCAGGAACTCCAGTACGGTGTCATCGCGGTGGAAGTCCACGACGAAGCTCAGCGCCTCCAGCAGCAACTGGGGGTCGAGGCTGGTCACATAGGTGCCGTCGCCCTGGCGTACGTCGAGGATCCGGATCAGCGACAGGGCCCGCACGGCCTCGCGCAGCGAGTTGCGGGACAGCCCGAGATCGGCGGCCAGCTCACTCTCCTTGGGGAGCCGGTCACCGGGCCGCAGCGCGCCCGAGACGATCATGCCCTTGATTTTCTCGATCGCCTCGTCGGTGACCGCCATGGTGGACCTCCCCGGAGCCAAACATCCGATGTATCAGGGGTCCATTATGGCTTATGGCGCGCGCGAAACCGGCGGCGTCCGCCGGGGACGCCGCCGGTCCGCTGTGGCCTGCTGCCGGGAGGGCCCGAAGACCGGCTCAGCGCCGGTTCATCGGAGGGCTCAGAAGGTGAACGGCCCCGGGTTCTGGGGCGAGGTGGCGGTGCAGTTCACCGTGATCAGGCCGAAGATGACCAGCTTGAGCGACTTGGCCTCCAGGACGTCGCCCGCGGCCACCGTGCCCTTGAGCGGGCCCGTGGTCACATCGGAGCCGGTCGGGATCGCCGGGTTGGCGTTGCCGGTGAAGGTGGCGGTCCCGGAGCCGTTCTTCGACAGGGTCAGCGTCGAGCTCACCGAGCCCGCCGGGACGTCGATCGGAGCCTTGATCGCTCCCGAGGACAGGGTGATGGTCGCGGCCGTCCCGCTCTGCGTGGCCGTGAGGGTGGCCAGGCCCGACCCGTAGGTCCCGCAGTCGGCGGTCAGGGTCGCGGTCGTGGGGTCGACCGCGGACGCGGTCGGCGCCAGCGCCAGCGCGCCGGCGGCCAGTGCTGCTGTTCCCATTGCCGTGCTGATCCCGAGCTTGAAGCGTCTCATGGGACTGCCTTCCGGAGTGGGGGAGTGCGCTGATGTGTGGGGGGTTCCCGCCCGTCATCCACGGGCGATGTCATTGATGCGCGCACCGCCGAAGAAGGCAAGAGCGATTCCGCAGATTTTTAACGCGCGAGTAAGTCCGCGGCCCGCACAGAGGATCACCGCCAACTGCCGTACAGACGACGGAACTTGGGGAAGCCTCAGGTCAGCTCCGCGGCGTGTTGCGCGCTGCCCCGGCGCACCACCGGGGCGATCCGGCCGGGGTCCGAACCCAGTCCGGGCGGCCGGGTGAGACGACGTTTCGTCTCACCCGGCCGCCCGGACTGGGAAGGCGGGCCCGTGGGGGTCAGGGTCGCTTGGCCAGCAGATCCTCGACCCGGCTCCGGATGTCCTCGGAGTCCAGGCCGCGGATGGTCAGGGTGGTGCGGCGGCGCAGTACGTCGTCCGCCGTGCGCGCCCACTCGTAGTCCCGGGCGTAGACGACCTGCGCCCAGATCTCCGGGGCGTCCGGGTGGATCCGCTCGGCGAGCGCCGCGTCGCCGCTGGCCAGCCGGGCGATGTCGAAGGAGAGCGAGCCGTAGTGGGTCGCCAGGTGACGGGCGGTGTCGGCGGCCATGCGCGGGCCGGGGGTGCCGCCGTCCACCAGCAGCCGGTGCTCGACGGCGTGCGGATTGGCCAGGCCCGGCAGCGGCATGTGCTTGGGCAGCAGCTTGACCGGCTCCATGTCGTCGGCGAGCGGGCGGCCCGGCAGCTGGGCCAGCTTGTGCATCACGGTGCGGCCGATGTGGCGGAAGGTGGTCCACTTGCCGCCGGCTATGGAGAGCATCCCGCCCCTGCCCTCGGTGACCACGGTCTCGCGCTTGGCCTTGGCGGTGTCGCCGGGGCCGCCGGGCAGCACCCGGAGCCCCGCGAAGGAGTAGGTGATCAGGTCTCGGGAGAGCTGCTGGTCGCGGATGGAGAAGGCCGCCTCGTCCAGGATCTGGGCGATGTCCGCCTCGTTGACCGCCACATCGGCCGGGTCGCCCTCGAACTCCTCGTCCGTGGTGCCCAGCAGCAGCATGTCCTCCCAGGGGAGGGCGAAGGTGATGCGGTACTTGTCGATCGGGGTCGCCAGCGCCGCCCGCCAGGGGGAGGTGCGCTTGAGGACCAGATGCGCGCCCTTGGACAGCCGGATCGACGGCGCCGCGTTCGGGTCCTCCATCCGGCGCAGATGGTCGACCCAGGGGCCGGTGGCGTTGAGCACCAGACGGGCGTTCACCCCGAACTCGGTGCCGTCGGTGCGGTCCTTGAGCTCGGCGCCGGTGACCCGGCCGTCGCTCTTGCGCAGGCCCACGACCTCGGCGTGGTTGAGGACGGTGGCGCCCGCCTCCACGGCCGCCCGGACCGTCATCAGGGCCATGCGGCTGTCGTTCATCTGGCCGTCGCCGTAGACCGCGACCGCCTTGAGGTTCTCGGTGCGCAGCTCCGGGACGTCGCGCGCGGCCCGCTCGGCGCCGATCACATGGCCGACGCCGTCCCGGAACGCGGAGAGCGCCGAGTAGGCGAAGACACCCGCGCCCAGCTTGGTCGCGCCGTGCGGGCCGCCCTTGTAGACCGGCAGGTAGAAGGTGAGCGGGTTGGCCAGGTGCGGGGCGACGGTACGGGAGACCGCGCGCCGCTCGAAGTGGTTCTCGGCGACCAGCTTGACCGCGCCGGTCTGGAGATAGCGCAGGCCGCCGTGGAGCAGCTTGGAGGAGGCGGAGGAGGTGGCGCCGGCGAAGTCACCGGCATCCACCATCGCCACCCGCAGCCCGGACTGCGCGGCGTGCCAGGCAGTGGTGATGCCCAGAATGCCGCCGCCGATCACCAGGAGGTCGTACGTCGCCTTGGAAAGCTGTTCCCGGGTTTCGGCTCGGCTCGGGTTCGAACCGGCAGCCGGGTGCGTTCCGAGGGACGGAACGCTCTGCAGGGTGGTCATTGATTACTCCTCGTCTTCGATCCAGCCCATGGTCCGCTGCACGGCCTTGAGCCAGTTCTTGTACTCGCGGTCGCGGACGTCCGCGTCCATTCGGGGGGTCCATTCGGCCGCCCGGCGCCAGTTGGCGCGCAGGGCGTCGGTGTCCGGCCAGAAGCCGACGGCCAGACCGGCGGCGTAGGCCGCGCCGAGGCAGGTGGTCTCGGCGACCATCGGGCGCACCACGGGTGCGTCCAGGGCGTCCGAGAGGGTCTGCATCAGAAGGTTGTTGGAGGTCATACCGCCGTCGACCTTGAGCGCGGTGAGCTCGACCCCGGAGTCCTTGGTCATCGCGTCGACGATCTCGCGGGTCTGCCAGGCGGTGGCCTCGAGCACGGCGCGCGCGATGTGCGCCTTGGTGACATAGCGGGTCAGGCCCGCGATCACGCCACGCGCGTCGTCCCGCCAGTACGGGGCGAACAGGCCCGAGAAGGCGGGCACGAAGTACGCGCCGCCGTTGTCCTCGACGGAGCTGGCGAGGGTCTCGATCTCGGCGGCGCTGTTGATCAGGCCCATCTGGTCCCGCATCCACTGCACCAGCGAACCGGTGACCGCGATCGAGCCCTCCAGGGCGTAGACCGGCTTCTCGTCGCCGATCCGGTAGCCGACCGTGGTCAGCAGCCCGTTGTAGGAGTTGACCGGCTTCTCGCCGGTGTTCATCAGCAGGAAGGTGCCGGTGCCGTAGGTCGACTTGGCCTCGCCCTCGGCGTAGCAGGTCTGGCCGAAGAGGGCCGCCTGCTGGTCGCCGAGCGCCGAGGCGACCGGCACGCCCGCCAGGATGCCCTCGGCCGTGTGGCCGTAGACCTCGGCGGAGGAGCGTATCCGCGGCAGCACGGCGGCCGGGATGTCCATCGACGTGAGGATCTTCTCGTCCCAGTCGAGGGTGTGGAGGTTCATCAGGAGGGTGCGGGAGGCGTTGGTGACGTCGGTGACGTGCACACCGCCGTTGACGCCGCCGGTCAGGTTCCAGATGACCCAGGAGTCCATGGTGCCGAAGAGGATGTCGCCCGCCTCGGCCCGCTCGCGCAGCCCCTCGACGTTGTCGAGCAGCCAGCGGATCTTGGGACCGGCGAAGTAGGAGGCCAGCGGGAGGCCGGTCTCGCGGCGGAAGCGGTCCTGGCCGACGTTGCGGCCGAGTTCGCGGCAGAGGGCGTCGGTGCGGGTGTCCTGCCAGACGATGGCGTTGTGCACCGGCTCACCGGTCTTGCGGTCCCACAGCAGGGTGGTCTCGCGCTGGTTGGTGATGCCGATCGCCTTGACGTCGATGGCGGTGATGCCGGCCTTGCTGATGGCGCCGGCGACGACCTCCTTGACGTTCTCCCAGATCTCGGTGGCGTCGTGCTCCACCCAGCCGGGCTTGGGGAAGATCTGCTCGTGTTCCTTCTGGTCCACCGAGACGATGCGGCCGTCGCGGTCGAAGACGATGCAGCGGCTGGAGGTGGTGCCCTGGTCGATGGCCGCGATGAACGGGCCCTGGCCGTGGGACGAGGCGCTCGTGGTGTGGGTGTCGGTCATGATCTGCTGCTCTCCTGCGGGTGGTGGGGTGGGCTAGGCGAAGGCGATCTCGTAGATCCCGCCGGCGATGGCGCCGCCGATGAGCGGGCCGACGACGGGGATCCAGGCATAGCCCCAGTCCGAGCCGCCCTTGTTGGGCAGCGGCAGGAGGGCGTGGGCGATACGGGGGCCGAGGTCACGCGCCGGGTTGATGGCGTAACCGGTCGGGCCGCCGAGCGAGAGGCCGATGCCGACCACCACGAAGGCGGTGATCATGACGCCGATGACGCCCAGGCCCTTGCCGTCGCCGTTGAGCCCCTGGGTGAGGATGGCGAGCACCAGCACGGCCGTGGCGATGATCTCGGTGGCCAGGTTCTGTGCGACGTTCCGGATCTCGGGGCCGGTGGAGAAGACGCCCAGCACCGGGCCGGCGTCGGTGGCCTGCTGCTTGTCCGCGGCAACCGTGTCCTGGGCGCCCGGGCCGCCGACGATCTCGCGGTCGGTGAGATGGGCGTGGAAGTGGCCGAGGTAGGCGAGCCACACCAGCGCCGCGCCGATCACCGCGCCGAGCATCTGGCCGAGGAAGTAGACCGGCACATCGCTCCACTCGATGCCGCCCTTGATGGCGAGGCCCAGCGTCACCGCCGGGTTGAGATGGGCCCCCGAGAGAGGCGCCGAGATATACGCGCCGGTGAGGACGGCGAAGCCCCACCCGAGGGTGATGGCGACCCACCCCGCCTCGAACGCCTTGGATCGCTTCAAGATCACGCCGGCGACGACACCGCAGCCGAGCAGAATGAGTACGGCGGTACCGATGGTCTCGCCGATGAAGATGTCGGAGCTGGACACCCGCGACTCCTTTGTCCTTCGTCCAGGGGAAGGCGAACCCCCGGGTTCTCACCGGTGGTCCGCGCCCTCGTGGGAGGGCGTTGGTCGGCCCGCGGCGAGTCCACCATAGCGAATATTGTCGTCAGGTGTTCGACAATGCCGACCGATGAACGGCAGTTTTCTTCACAGCGAAGACCCCGTCAAGGGTCGTGTGAAGGAAAAATCGCGCGTATGTGAAACCGTGATGAAGCAGGTCATGCCGGGATATGGGGGCAGATCCACGCGGGTTGCCACGATTCAGAAACGGAGGGCGCCCAGGTCCCGGGAGACGGCGCGGGCGCAGTCCCGTACGGCGGCCACCAGCTCCGAGCGCAGCTCCCCGCCGTCGCACACCCGCTCGACCGCGCCCGTGATCCCCACCGCGCCCACCGGCAGCCGGCGCCGGTCGTGGATGGGCGCCGCGACCGACGCCACGCCCTCCCAGGTCTCCTCCACATCGGAGGCCCAGCCGCGCGCCCGGATCAGGTCCAGTACGCCCTCGAACTCCCGCTCCCCGGTCACCGTGCGGGGCGTGAACGCCTTGCGGTCGGCCTCGGTCACCTCGCTGTGGGCCACCGGGTCGTAGGCGGAGAGCACCTTGCCCAGGGCCGAGGAGTGCAGCGGGTGCATCGCGCCGACCTCCAGCACCTGGCGGCTGTCGTCCGGCCGGAAGACATGGTGGACGATCAGCACACCCTGCTGGTGCACCACGCCCAGGTACACGCTCTCGCCGCTGGAGCGGGCCAGGTCGTCCGTCCAGACCAGGGCGCGGGCGCGCAGCTCGTGCACGTCCAGATAGCTGTTGCCCAGGCGCAGCAGCTCCGCGCCGAGCTGATAGCGGCCGGATGCCTCGTCCTGCTCGACAAAGCCCTCCTGCTGCAGCGTGCGCAGTATGCCGTGCGCGGTGCCCTTGGCCAGCCCCAGAGTGGAGGCGATGTCGGACAGTCCCAGACGTCGCTCACCACCGGCGAGCAGGCGTAGCATCGCGGCGGCGCGCTCCAACGACTGGATGTTCCGGGCCATCGCCAACCTCCTGACTGCGGTTCGACAATGCTGAACACTATCGGTCCATGTCGACCCTGCGGTACCGCAAGGCCATCTGTCGACGATCAAGGGCCCGCCGAGGGCCGGCCGCCCGCGCCCATCCCGGCTGATGGAACGACCATCGTGAAATGACCACTGGCAGCTACTCTGGCGTGGTGCGCCGTCCCCAGGGAGGGCGCAAAGCCGACAGCCGTCGCACTCCAGGGAGCACATCCATGGCCTCGCATACGCCATCGCCCACATCCGCCGCCCGAGCCGACGCGCTCCGCGAAGCACTGGCCACCCGCGTGGTGGTCGCCGACGGTGCGATGGGGACGATGCTCCAGGCGCAGGACCCCAGTCTCGACGACTTCCAGCAGCTCGAGGGCTGCAACGAGATCCTCAACATCACCCGCCCGGACATCGTCCGCTCGGTCCACGAGGAGTACTACGCCGCCGGGGTGGACTGCGTCGAGACCAACACCTTCGGTGCCAACCACGCGGCGCTCGGTGAGTACGACATCCCCGAACGCGTCCACGAGCTCTCCGAGGCCGGCGCCCGGATCGCCCGTGAGGTCGCCGACGAGTTCGCCGCCGACGGACGCCAGCGCTGGGTGCTGGGCTCCATGGGCCCCGGCACCAAGCTGCCCACCCTCGGCCACGCGCCCTATATCACCCTCCGCGACGCCTACCAGGCCAATGCCGAAGGCATGATCGCCGGTGGCGCGGACGCCCTCCTGGTGGAGACCACCCAGGACCTGCTGCAGACCAAGGCCGCGGTCCTCGGCGCCCGCCGCGCCCTGGACGCCACCGGCGCCAACCTCCCCCTGATCTGCTCGGTCACCGTCGAGACCACCGGCACCATGCTGCTCGGCTCCGAGATCGGCGCGGCGCTCACGGCCCTCGAGCCGCTCGGCATCGACATGATCGGCCTCAACTGCGCCACCGGCCCCGCCGAGATGAGCGAGCATCTGCGCCATCTCGCCCGCCACTCCCGCATCCCGCTGTCCTGCATGCCCAACGCCGGCCTTCCGGTGCTGGGCAAGGACGGCGCCCACTATCCCCTCACCCCCGGCGAGCTGGCCGACGCCCAGGAGACCTTCGTCCGCGAGTACGGGATCTCCCTGGTCGGCGGCTGCTGCGGCACCACGCCCGAGCATCTGCGCCAGGTCGTCGAGCGGGTCCGCGACCTGACCCCCACCGAGCGCTCCCCGCGCCCCGAGCCCGGCGCCGCCTCGCTCTACCAGACGGTGCCGTTCCGCCAGGACACCTCGTACCTGGCGATCGGCGAGCGCACCAACGCCAACGGCTCCAAGAAGTTCCGCGAGGCCATGCTGGAGGCTCGCTGGGACGACTGTGTGGAGATCGCCCGGGAGCAGATCCGCGAGGGCGCCCATCTGCTCGACCTGTGCGTGGACTACGTCGGCCGGGACGGCGTCGCGGACATGGAGGAGCTGGCCGGGCGGTTCGCCACCGCCTCCACCCTCCCCATCGTCCTGGACTCCACCGAGGTCGACGTCATCCGGGCCGGGCTGGAGAAGCTCGGCGGACGCGCGGTCATCAACTCCGTCAACTACGAGGACGGGGACGGCCCCGACTCGCGGTTCGCCAAGGTCACCCGGCTCGCCCAGGAGCACGGCGCCGCCCTGATCGCGCTGACCATCGACGAGGAGGGCCAGGCCCGCACGCCGGAGCACAAGGTGGAGATCGCCGAGCGGCTGATCGCCGACCTGACCGGCAACTGGGGCATCCACGAGTCGGACATCCTCATCGACACCCTGACCTTCACCATCTGCACCGGTCAGGAGGAGTCCCGTAAGGACGGCATCGCCACCATCGAGGCGATCCGCGAGCTCAAGCGGCGCCACCCGGACGTCCAGACCACGCTGGGCCTGTCGAACATCTCCTTCGGCCTCAACCCGGCCGCCCGGATCGTGCTCAACTCCGTCTTCCTCGACGAATGCGTCAAGGCGGGCCTGGACTCGGCGATCGTGCACGCCTCCAAGATCCTGCCGATCGCGCGGTTCGAGGAGGAGCAGGTCAAGACCGCCCTGGACCTGATCTATGACCGCCGCGCCGAGGGCTATGACCCGCTGCAGAAGCTGATGGGGCTCTTCGAGGGCGCCACGGCCAAGTCCCTCAAGGCGGGCAAGGCCGAGGAGCTGGCCGCGCTGCCCCTGGACGAGCGCCTCAAGCGGCGCATCATCGACGGTGAGCGCAACGGGCTGGAGGCCGACCTCGACGAGGCGCTCCAGGAGCGCCCCGCCCTGGACATCGTCAACGAGACGCTGCTGGACGGCATGAAGGTGGTCGGCGAGCTGTTCGGCTCCGGCCAGATGCAGCTTCCGTTCGTGCTCCAGTCCGCCGAGGTCATGAAGACCGCGGTGGCGCATCTGGAGCCGCACATGGAGAAGTCCGACGACGAGGGCAAGGGCACCATCGTGCTCGCCACCGTCCGCGGCGACGTCCATGACATCGGTAAGAACCTCGTGGACATCATCCTGTCCAACAACGGCTACAACGTGGTCAACCTGGGCATCAAGCAGCCGGTCTCGGCGATCCTGGAGGCCGCCGAGGAGCACCGCGCCGATGTGATCGGCATGTCCGGGCTGCTGGTGAAGTCCACGGTGATCATGAAGGAGAACCTGGAGGAGCTCAACCAGCGCAAGCTGGCCGCCCGGTTCCCCGTCATCCTCGGCGGCGCCGCCCTCACCCGCGCCTACGTCGAGCAGGACCTGCACGAGATCTACGAGGGCGAGGTGCGCTACGCCCGCGACGCCTTCGAGGGCCTGCGCCTCATGGACGCCCTGATCGCCGTCAAGCGCGGTGTGCCCGGCGCGGCGCTCCCCGAGCTCCGGCAGCGCCGCGTCCCCCAGCGCGCCGCCCAGGTGCGGGAGCCGGAGCCGGACGAGGGCCCCGCACGCTCGGACGTGGCCACCGACAACCCCCTGCCCACGCCGCCCTTCTGGGGCACCCGCGTCGTCAAGGGCATCCAGCAGGCCGACTACGCCTCCTGGCTGGACGAGGGCGCGCTGTTCAAGGGCCAGTGGGGGCTCAAGCAGGCGCGCACCGGCGACGGGCCCGGCTACGAGGAGCTGGTGGAGAGCGAGGGGCGGCCCCGGCTGCGCGGCTGGCTGGACCGGCTGCACACCGGGAACCTGCTGGAGGCGGCCGTCGTCTACGGCTACTTCCCGTGCGTCTCCAAGGGCGACGACCTGGTCCTGCTGAACGAGGACGGCAGCGAGCGGACCCGCTTCACCTTCCCGCGCCAGCGCCGCGGCCGCCGGCTGTGTCTGGCCGACTTCTTCCGGCCCGAGGAGTCCGGTGAGACCGATGTCGTCGGGCTGCAGGTGGTGACCGTCGGCTCGAAGATCGGCGAGGCCACCGCCGAGCTGTTCGCCGCCGACTCCTACCGCGACTATCTGGAGCTGCACGGCCTGTCCGTCCAGCTGGCGGAGGCGCTGGCCGAGTACTGGCACGCCCGGGTCCGCGGCGAGCTGGGCTTCGCCGGTGAGGACCCGAGCGAGATGGAGGACATGTTCGCGCTGAAGTACCGCGGCGCGCGCTTCTCGCTGGGTTACGGCGCCTGCCCCGACCTGGAGGACCGCGCGAAGATCGCCGATCTGCTGCGGCCCGAGCGGATCGGGGTGAAGCTCTCGGAGGAGTTCCAGCTCCACCCCGAGCAGTCCACGGACGCCATCGTCATCCACCACCCGGAGGCCAAGTACTTCAACGCGCGGTAGTTCCGCGGCGGCGGTTCGTGACCGCCTTACGGTGCTCACGAGGCGCGTCGGCGCGACGCGACGTAGAATGGTCGATCCGGTAGAGGCCGGTCGCCTTCCCGTCAGGGGAAGGGGGCCGGCCTTCGTGCCCCTTATCCGGAGGTGTTTGGATGACCAGCAGCATCCCCGCCGTCGATACCCGTACGGCCGAAGGCTCGGCACTGCAAGCCGTTCTGCTCGACATGGACGGCACCCTGGTCGACACCGAGGGCATCTGGTGGGACGCGGAGGTCGCCATCTTCGCCGAGCTCGGTCATGCGCTCGCCGAGGAGTACCGCCAGGTTGTCGTCGGCGGCCCGATGTCGCGCAGCGCCCAGTTCCTGATCGAGGCCACCGGCGCCGAGATCGCCCTCGCCGAGCTTACCGGCCTGCTCAACAGCCGCTTCACCGAGCTGATCGACGGCAGTGTGCCGATGCTGCCCGGCGCTCGCCGGCTGCTCACCGAGCTGGCCGCGCAGGGCATCCCCACCGCCCTGGTCTCCGCCTCCCACCGGCGGGTGATGGACCGGGTCCTGCGCTCACTCGGCCCCGAGCACTTCACCCTGACGGTCGCGGGCGACGAGGTCGAGCGGACCAAGCCGCACCCGGACCCGTATCTGTTCGCCGCGGCCGGACTGACCGCCGAGCCGGGGCGGTGCGTGGTCATCGAGGACACCGACACGGGCGTACGGGCCGCCGAGGCGGCCGGGTGCCGGGTGGTCGCGGTGCCGTCCGTGGTGCCGATCGAGCCCGCCGCGGGGCGTACGGTCGTCGGCTCGCTCGAAGAAGTCGATCTTTCATTTTTGCGTACTCTGGTCACTGCAATGCACTGAACGCGCACCGAGCGTATTTCTGTAAATTGCAAACTGAATAGCGCGGGCGCATTTTTCACGTTCCGTTGGCGACAATGGAACGTGATGTTTATCACTGCCCGGGCGGTGAACGGGCGGGATGGTTGCCTGTCGCGCGTCCCGTCTGGTGCGATTTGGGTGAACCCATATGCCGGGATTGGCGGCATGCCGTACGAATCGTGGCAGCGTCCGGATATCGGTCAATGGCCGCTCGTTATCGGGGCGTGATATCGCCTCAACTTCGTTGTGTCTGAGCATGGTCGGCGCCGCGGACT
Organism: Streptomyces sp. AgN23; assembly: GCF_001598115.1. NCBI lineage: Bacteria > Bacillati > Actinomycetota > Actinomycetes > Kitasatosporales > Streptomycetaceae > Streptomyces > Streptomyces sp. AgN23. The sequence goes on along the minus strand of NZ_CP007153.1, from coordinate 2,712,632 downwards.
AATCTCGTCGCGAGTAGTTGATCGATGGCAGGGAGACTCCCGACAATGACGCGCAAGTCGCTGGTGCTGCCGGCTGTGGCCGGCCTCCTGATCTCCACGCTCGCCGCGTGCGGTGGTACCGACGGCTCGGGCTCGGACGGTAAGGCGATCGTCCTGGGCAGCACGGACCGCATCGAGGCGTCGAAGGAGGCGCCCGCTCCGCTGGATCCGGCCCTGGCCTACGACTTCGCCTCCTGGAGCGTGCTGCACAACGCCTTCCAGACGCTGATGAGACTGCCCCGCTCGGGAACCGAGCCGATACCCGACGCCGCCGAGAAGTGCGGCTTCCAGGACCGGCAGAGCGAGCAGTACCGCTGCACGCTGCGCAGCGGTCTGAAGTTCTCCAACGGTCACGACCTGACCTCCGAGGACGTCAAATTCTCCCTCGAGCGCGTGCTGCGCATCGACGACCCCAACGGCACCAAGTCGCTGCTGTCCAACGTGGACAAGATCGAAACCCCCAGCGACCGCGAGATCGTCATCCACCTCTCGCAGCCGGACGCGACCTTCCCGTCCAAGCTCACCACTCCGGCCGCCGCGATCCTGGACAGCGAGGTCTACAAGCCCGACGCGCTGCGCAACGGGTTCGAGATGACCGGCTCGGGCCCGTACACCGCGAAGACCGAGGTGCGCGACAATCGGCTGGTCAAGGTCGTCTTCACCAAGAACAGCCGCTACAAGGGCGATGTCGAGGTGAAGGCCGACAAGGCGGAGATGCGTTTCTACGACTCCGCCGCGACCATGGAGAAGGCGCTGGTCAAGGGTGATCTCGACGTGGTCCACCGGGGGTTCTCGCCCGATCAGATCGACAAGCTCAACAAGGGCGACGTCAAGGGCGTCCGGCTCTTCGAGTCCTCCGGGCAGGGCATCCGCTATCTGGTCTTCAACACCTCGGACCCGGTGGTCAAGAACAAGGCGGTCCGGCAGGCCATCGCCCATCTCGTGGACCGCCAGGCGCTGGTGCGCGATGTGTACAAGCGGACCGCCGAGCCGCTCTACTCGATGATCCCCACCAGCATCTCCTCGCATATCAACTCCTTCCACAACGAGTACGGCGACCCGGACCCCGCGGCCGCCAAGAGCGTGCTGCGCGACGCCGGTATCAGCACCCCGGTGAAGCTGAAGCTGACCTACACCACCGACCACTACGGTCCGGAGACGGCCGGGGAGTTCAAGGAGCTGAAGAAGCAGCTCAACGCCAGCGGGCTCTTCTCCGTCACGATCAAGGGCTACCCGTGGCGGGACTTCCGCCCGGCGCTCGTCAAGCGCCAGTTCTCCGCCTCCGGGATGGGCTGGCTGCCCGACTTCCCGGACCCCGACAGCTACACCGCGCCGTTCCTCACCACGGACAACTTCCTCAACTCGCCCTACCGCAACAGCACCATCCAGGACGAGCTGATCCCCAAGACCCGGCAGGAGGCCCAGCGCAGCCTCGCCGACGAGGACTTCCAGTCCATCCAGAACACCGTCGCCGGCGACGTGCCCTATCTCCCGCTGTGGCAGGGCAACACCTACGTGGCCGCCCGCGAGAACGTCATCGGCGCCGAGTACGCCTTCGACTCCTCGACCATGCTCCAGCTGTGGGAGCTCGGCAAGGGCGACTGAGAACGACCCACGGGGGTCAGGCACGAGACGACGAATGTGTGAGGAAGACCGTTGAGGAAACGTGATCAGTGGCTGGCGGCTCCCCTCGGCGCGGGACTGGCCGCCGCCCTGCTCACCGGATGCGGCAGTGAGGACGGGGACGCGGCGGGCAGCGGCGAGCACGTGGTCATGGGGATGTCGGACGAGGTGCTCGCCACCGACCCGGCATCCGGCTACGACCCGGGCTCCTGGCTGCTGTTCAACAACGTCTTCCAGTCCCTGCTGAGCTTCCCGAAGGGCAGCACCACACCGCAGCCGGAGGCGGCGGAGAAGTGCTCCTTCAAGGACAACGCCAGCCGGGTCTACTCCTGCACCCTGCAGAACGACCTGAAGTTCTCCAACGGTCACGGCCTCACCTCCGAGGACGTCAAGTTCTCCTTCGAGCGCACCAAGCGGATCAATGACGCCAACGGTCCGGCGCTGATGCTCAGCTCCATCGGGAGCATCGACACCCCGGACAAGCGGACCGTCGTCTTCCATCTGAAGGGCTCCGACGCGACCTTCCCGCAGAAGATCGCCTCCGGCGCCGGGTCCATCGTCGACCACCGGGAATACCCCGCCGACAAGCTGCGCACGGACCACAAGGCGGTCGGCTCCGGCGTCTACAAGCTGGACTCCTTCACCAAGGAGGAGGCCGACTTCTCCGTCAACGACGGCTACCAGGGGCCCGCCCGGCCGAAGAACTCCGGGCTGAGCCTGAGGTTCTTCCACGGCGGGCAGGCGCGGCTGAAGTCCGCCGTGCAGAAGGGCGATGTGGACCTCGCCTACCGCGGGCTGGCCATGCGCGACCTCGCCGACCTCCAGGCGCAGAGCCTCGGCGGCGGCAAGAGCCTGAACGTGGTCGAGGGCACCGGCGCCGAGGTCCAGCACCTGGTCTTCAACATGAAGGACCCGGTGGCGGGCAAGCTCGGCGTCCGCAAGGCCATGGCGTACCTCATCGACCGCTCCACCCTGGTGCGGGACGTCTACAAGCGCACCGCCGAGCCGCTGTACTCGGTGGTCCCGGCCGGGATCACCGGCCACAACACCGCCTTCTACGACAAGTACGGCGACCGCCCGCAGCCCGAGAAGGCCAAGCGGGCGCTGCGGGACGAGGGCATCTCCGGCAAGGTCAGGCTGACGCTGTGGGGCACCCCGATCCGCTACGGCCCCGGCACCGTCCCGGGCCTGCGCCAGATCGCCCACCAGCTCAACGCCAGCGGGCTGTTCGACGTCGACGTGAAGAGCGCGGACGTCGCCGCGTACGAGAAGGGCGTCGCCGACGGGAAGTACGGCGTCTATGTGAAGGGCTGGGTGCCCGACTACCCGGACCCGGACAACTTCGTCGCCCCGTTCTTCGGCGCCGGCAACGTCCTGGCCAACCACTACACCTCGCCCCGGCTGTCCGCGCAGCTCATCCCGGCCACCGCCGAGCAGCCCAGCCGCGAGGCCACGGTCGGCGACTTCCAGCGGATCCAGGACATCGTCGCCGACGAGGTGCCGATGCTCCCGCTGTGGCAGGGCAAGCAGTACGCGGTGGCCCAGGACGACATCTCCGGGCTGCAGTGGACCCTCGACTCCTCGACGGTCTTCCGCTTCTGGGAGATCGGCAAGTCGTCCGACAGCTGACGGGCACGCGCGGCTTTACGGCGGTACGGCGGGAGGCCCGGGGCACGTGCCCCGGGCCTCCCGCCGTACCGCCACCGTCCCGCGATGCGGCTACTGCGCGCCGGGGCGGACCAGACCGCTCTCGTAGGCGTAGACGGCTGCCTGCACCCGGTCGCGCAGCCCCAGCTTGGTCAGCACATGGCCCACATGCGTCTTGACCGTGGTCTCGCTGACGAACAGATCCGCGGCGATCTCCGCGTTGGACAGCCCCCGGGCCACCAGCTTCAGCACCTCGACCTCGCGCTCGGTGAGGGTGTGCAAGGTGTCCGGCACCGGCTCCTCGCCCGACGGGAGGTGACCGGCGTACTTGTCGAGCAGCCTGCGCGTGATGCTGGGCGCCAGCATCGCCTCGCCCGCCGCCACCACGCGGATGGCCTGCACCAGCTCGGTCGCGGGCGCGTCCTTCAGCAGAAAGCCGCTGGCCCCGGCGCGCAGCGCCTCCACCACGTACTCGTCCAGGTCGAAGGTGGTCAGCACCAGCACCTTGGCCGGGCCGTCCCGCCCCGGACCGGTGATCTGGCGGGTCGCCTCCACGCCGTCCATCCGCGGCATACGGATGTCCATCAGGACCACATCAGGCTGCAGCGCCCGCACCTGGTCGAGGGCCTGCAGACCGTCCCCTGCCTCGCCGACGACCGCCAGATCCTGCTCCGCCTCGAGGATCATCCGGAAGCCGGTGCGCAGCAGCGGTTGGTCATCGACCAGTAGGACGCGGATCGCCACGGGAACTCCTTCACTAGACCGCGTCCATTCTGCCCGCCCGTCGCCCACCACCGCCCTCAGGGGGCGCTACGCGGCACCTCCTTCTTGCCCGTCGCCCGCCACCGCCCTCAGGGGGCGCTACGCGGCACCTCCTTCTTGCCCGTCGCCCGCCACCGTCCTCAGGGGGCGCTACGCGGACCCTCGATTCTGGGGCGGCACGACGGCCAGGGGATACGGCGGCGGCGTACCCCCGAACTCCGGACAGTGGGCCTGGTGGTCGCACCAACCGCACAGCCTGGTCTGGCGGGGGACAAAGGCACCGGTCTCCGTGGCCAGCCGGATCGCCTCCCACAGGGCCAGCACCTTGCGCTCCACCGCCAGCAGATCCCGCTCGTCCGGGTCGTACGTCAGCACATCGCCGCTGCCCAGGTACACCAGCTGCAGCCGCCGCGGGATCACCCCGCGCAGCCGCCACAGCACCAGCGCGTAGAACTTCATCTGGAACAGGGCCTCGCCCGCGTACTGCGGCGCGGGGGCCTTGCCGGTCTTGTAGTCCACGATCCGCACATCACCCGTGGGAGCGATGTCGATCCGGTCGATGATGCCACGCAGCCGCAGCCCGGACTCGAGCTCCGTCTCCACGAACAGCTCCCGCTCCGCGGGCTCCAGACGGGTCGGATCCTCCAGCGAGAACCACTGGTCCACCAGCGTCTGAGCCCCTGTCAGCCACTCGGCCAGCCGGTCCGGCGCCGGGGCGCCGTCCTCCTCCTGGAACAGCTCGGCCAGCTCCGGCTTGGCGGCCAGCAGCCGATCCCACTCGCCCGGCACCATCGCCCGGGCCCGCGGCGAGGTGCGTTCGGCGGCCGGTGCGTCGAAGAGCCGCTCCAGCACCGCGTGGACCACCGTGCCGCGGGTGGCCGCCGCACTGGGCTTCTCCGGCAATTTGTCGATCACTCGGAAGCGGTACAGCAGCGGGCACCGCATGAAATCGGCCGCCCGTGACGGTGACAACGAGGCGGCGGGGCGGGACTTCGGCGGCCCGTCCGACGGTTCGGCCTTCCCGGTGGTGGTTCCCGTGGTGGTTCCCATGGCGAAGACCCTACGACCCGCCACTGACAGCCGGACGCATACCATCGACGTCCGAGCCCCTCGCACTGCATGATCGTGGGGACCGTATCAAAAGAGGGGTGCGACCGAGCATCCGACGAGGGGACACCGTGGACAACAGCGGGCAGCGGCAGTCCGACAACGGGGAATCGGACCGCACGACCGAGCCCGAGGGCGGCAAACAGCCGCGCCCACGCGAGGCGGGCGGCGGCATTCTCATGGGCCGCCCGTTCGGCGTGCCGGTGTATGTCTCGCCCAGCTGGTTCCTGGTCGCCGCCCTCATCACCTGGGTCTTCGGCGGTCAGCTCGACCGGGTGCTGCCCGAGCTCGGCGCCGCCCGCTATCTGGTCTCGCTCTTCTTCGCGGTGGCTTTCTACGCCTCGGTGCTGGTGCACGAGCTCGCCCACACCGTGGCCGCGCTCCGCTTCAAGCTGCCGGTGCGCCGGATCCAGCTGCAGTTCTTCGGCGGTGTCTCGGAGATCGAGAAGGAGACCGAGACTCCCGGCCGGGAGTTCGTGCTCGCCTTCGTCGGCCCGCTGCTCTCCCTGGTCCTCTCGGGCGTGTTCTACCTGGGCATGATGGTTGTGGAGCCCGGCACGGTGCCCGGGGTGCTGCTCGCCGGGCTGATGATCTCCAACCTGATCGTGGCCGCGTTCAACCTGCTGCCCGGGCTTCCGCTGGACGGCGGGCGGATGCTGCGCGCGGTGGTCTGGAAGATCAGCGGCAGGCCCATGACCGGCACCGTCGCCGCCGCCTGGAGCGGCCGCGCGCTCGCCGTCGCGGTGCTCGTCGGACTGCCGCTGCTCACCCAGGCGGGCGGGCTCGGCGAGGAGCCCGAGAGCTTCGGCAGCGTCGACTCGCTCACCGACGCGCTGCTGGCCGCCATACTCGCCGCGATCATCTGGACCGGCGCGGGCAACAGCCTGCGGATGGCCCGGCTGCGGGAGCGGCTGCCGGACCTGCGCGCCCGTACGCTCACCCGGCGCGCCGTCCCGGTGGCGGCCGACACCCCGCTCTCCGAGGCGCTGCGCCGGGCGAACGAGGCCGGGGCCCGCGCCCTGGTCGTGGTGGACGGCCATGGCACCCCGACCGCCGTGGTGCGCGAGGCCGCCATCGTGGGCATCCCCGAGCACCGCCGCCCCTGGGTCGCGGTCAGCGGTCTCGCCCAGGATCTCAAGGACGGTATGCGGGTCTCCGCCGAGCTCACCGGCGAGGAGCTGCTGGACACCCTGCGGGCCACCCCCGCCACCGAGTACCTGGTGGTGGAGGAGAGTGGCGAGATCTACGGGGTGCTCTCCACGGCGGATGTCGAGCGCGCCTTCGTGGCGGCCATGGCCAGGACGCCCGCGGGCCCCTCCTGAGGCCCCCGGTGTGGTCCGGGCAGGGTGAAGTGCCCGGTAGGCTGTTCACATGTCCGAACCGACCGGTGCCGCCCGCCGTCGCGGGCCCTTCCAGGTCGGGGACCAGGTCCAGCTCACCGACCCCAAGGGACGCCACTACACCTTCACGCTCGAGGCCGGGAAGAACTTCCACACCCACAAGGGATCCTTCCCCCATGACGAGCTGATCGGTGCCCCTGAGGGGACCGTCGTGCGTACCACGGGAAACGTCGCGTATCTCGCGCTGCGCCCCCTGCTCCCCGACTATGTCCTGTCCATGCCACGCGGTGCCGCCGTGGTCTACCCCAAGGACGCGGGGCAGATCCTGGCGATGGCCGATATCTTCCCCGGCGCACGTGTCGTCGAGGCGGGCGTCGGCTCCGGCTCGCTCTCCATGTTTCTGCTGCGGGCCATCGGCGACCAGGGCATGCTGCACTCCTACGAGCGCCGGGCCGACTTCGCCGAGATCGCCGCCCAGAACGTCGAGCGCTACTTCGGCGCCCCGCACCCCGCCTGGCGGCTCACCGTCGGCGATCTCCAGGACAACCTCAGCGACACCGAGGTCGACCGGGTGATCCTGGACATGCTCGCCCCCTGGGAGTGCCTGGAGCCGGTGTCCAAGGCGCTCGTCCCCGGTGGCATCCTGTGTGCGTACGTCGCCACCACCACCCAGCTCGCCCGCACCGTGGAGTGCATCCGCGAGCACGGCACCTTCAACGAGCCCTCGGCCTGGGAAACCATGGTGCGCACCTGGCACGTCGAGGGCCTGGCCGTACGGCCCGACCACCGCATGATCGGCCACACCGGCTTCCTGCTCACCGCCCGCCGGCTCGCGGACGGTGTGGAGCCCCCGATGCGCCGCCGCAGGCCCGCCAAGGGCGCCTACGGCGAGGACTACGTGGGCTGGGGCACCGCGAAGGACTCCGGTGCCGCGGACTCCTCAGGAGGCGGCCGGAGCGCTTCCGGCGGCCAGGACGCCCCGTCCGGCGACGCCTGAGAGCCGCCTGACGGACACCGGCGCCACAACAGCTCGGCGCGGCCACCGAATTCCCCGTGTGCGGGCGGTGGCCGCGCCCCTGTGAGATGTGGCACGATGCGGGGCATCTCCCGCCTCAGCCCTTACATGGAGTCATCCCGCGTGCAGCCTCTGGGCCCGGATCTCGCGCACACCCATCCCCGTCCGGTGCACTGGGTCGCGACCGCGGCCGCCGTGGCCGCCGTCATCGCCGGGGGGTCGTTCTTCCAGCCCTCCGACGCCAAGGCCACCACGTCCGCCGCCGCCTCCGCCCCGCGTGCCGGGGGGCTTCCGGCGGCCAAGGCGCCCGATCCCCGCGCCGCGGACTATCCGGTGGACTGCGGACGGGCCGGGCCCGACGTCATCGATCGGGCCTCGGCGGACCTGAACGGCGACGGGCGGCCGGAGACCGCCGTCGTGGTGCGCTGCCGGACGGCGTTCGGCACCCCGCCCAGTGGCGTGTATGTGCTCTCCCAGCCGGCCCGCGTGGGCGCCGCGCCCCGCGTGGTGGCCACCTTCGTGGACCCGAAGGAAGGGATGAGCATCAGCGATTTCGCGGTGCGCGGAAAGACGGTTTCGGCCACCTTGCTCGGATACTCGTCGGCCAAGGTGCCGCGGTGCTGTCCGGATCAGCAGCGCAAGGTCAACTGGCGGTGGCGGGACGGCAGGTTCGTTCTGAAGGCGCTGCCGGTTCCGGGGAGTGTGTGAGCGGTCGCTCGCGGAGTGTCACTCCGCGTCGGGGCCGTAGACCTCGACCCGGTCCGTGACGCGGCGTACATGGATGCAGTCGCCGGGGCATTCCTTGGCCGAATCCTTGACCTCGGTGAGCAGGGTCAGGGGCACCGGAGCGGTGGCACCCTTTTCCTGTAGCAGCTCATCGTCGGCGCTCTTGACGTAGGCTAGACCGTCGATGTCGAGTTCGAAGACCTCGGGAGCGTACTGGGCGCAGATGCCGTCGCCGGTGCACAGGTCCTGGTCAATCCACACTTCAAGATCGCCGAGCTCCTCGTTCCGCACGGTGTGCCCCCTGCTGTTCCTTCGATACGCCATTCAACAGTGTCTAAATATCGCCAGCCCTGACGGGTGTTGACCGTGTCGACGATACAACCGGTCGCTTTCCGATGTTGTTGGGTGGGTATTCGGCTGGTGTGAGGGAGTGCGCAAGGGTGAAGATCGGACACACGCCGACCGGGTTTGTGATCTAGGGGTTTCAACCCGCACCGGCCCAGGTAGGGTCAGGAAGCGTCCAGCTCCCCTTGGAGGAGGTGAGGACCGTGGCAGCCCACGACGACGACATCAACCGCGGCATCCGGCCGGGGCGGGGGTCTGACGACCCTGCCGGCCAGGTTGCCTATCTCGAGCAGGAAATCGCCGTCCTGCGCCGCAAGCTCGCCGACTCTCCGCGTCATACGAGGATTCTCGAAGAGCGGATCGTCGAGCTGCAGACCAATCTGGCGGGAGTCTCCGCACAGAACGAGCGGCTCGCGAACACACTCCGTGAGGCCCGCGACCAGATCGTGGCCCTCAAGGAGGAGGTCGACCGGCTTGCCCAGCCGCCGGCCGGTTTCGGAGCCTTTCTGCAGGCGAACGAGGACGGTACGGCCGATATCTTTACCGGGGGCCGTAAACTCCGGGTGAATGTCAGCCCAAGCGTCGAGCTCGACGACCTCGAGCGCGGCCAGGAGGTCATGCTCAACGAGGCGCTCAATGTGGTCGAGGCCATGGAGTTCGAGCGCGCCGGGGACATCGTCACTCTCAAGGAAGTCCTTGAGGACGGCGAGCGCGCCCTGGTGATCGGGCACACCGACGAGGAGCGGGTGGTGCGGCTGGCAGAGCCGCTGCTGCGCACCACCATCCGCCCCGGTGACGCCCTGCTGCTCGAGTCCCGGTCCGGCTATGTCTACGAGGTCGTTCCGAAGAGCGAGGTCGAGGAGCTCGTCCTCGAAGAGGTTCCGGACATCGACTACAACAAGATCGGCGGTCTGGGAAACCAGATCGAGCTGATCCGCGACGCGGTCGAGCTCCCCTACCTCCACCCCGACCTCTTCAAGGAGCACGAACTGCGGCCGCCCAAGGGTGTGCTGCTGTACGGCCCGCCCGGCTGCGGCAAGACGCTGATCGCCAAGGCCGTGGCCAACTCCCTTGCCAAGAAGGTCGCCGAGGTGACCGGCAAGCCCGCGGGGAAGAGCTTCTTCCTCAACATCAAGGGTCCCGAGCTGCTCAACAAGTACGTCGGTGAGACGGAGCGGCACATCCGGCTGGTCTTCCAGCGGGCTCGGGAGAAGGCCAGCGAGGGCACGCCCGTCATCGTCTTCTTCGACGAGATGGACTCCCTCTTCCGCACCCGTGGCTCCGGGGTCAGCTCGGACGTGGAGAACACCATCGTCCCCCAGCTGCTCTCCGAGATCGACGGCGTGGAGGGCCTGGAGAACGTGATCGTGATCGGTGCCTCCAACCGCGAGGACATGATCGACCCGGCGATCCTGCGCCCCGGCCGTCTCGATGTGAAGATCAAGATCGAGCGTCCGGACGCCGAGGCCGCCAAGGACATCTTCTCGAAGTACCTCACGGAGTCCCTGCCGATCCACACGGACGACCTCACCGAGCACGGCCAGTCGCCCAAGGCCGCGATCGGCGGGATGATCCAGTCGGTGGTCGAGCAGATGTACACCGAGTCCGAGGAGAACCGCTTCCTGGAGGTCACCTACGCCAATGGCGACAAGGAAGTCCTCTACTTCAAGGACTTCAACTCCGGCGCCATGATCCAGAACATTGTGGACCGCGCCAAGAAGATGGCGATCAAGGACTTCCTGGACCACAACCAGAAGGGCCTTCGCGTCTCCCATCTGCTCGCCGCCTGCGTGGACGAGTTCAAGGAGAACGAGGACCTGCCGAACACCACGAACCCGGACGACTGGGCCCGGATCTCCGGCAAGAAGGGCGAGCGGATCGTCTACATCCGCACCCTGGTCACCGGAAAGCAGGGCGCGGATACGGGACGCTCCATCGACACGGTGGCGAACACCGGTCAGTACCTGTAACACCGCAGTCCGGCTGCGGATGTCCTGGACGGGGCATCCGCAGCCGGATGCGCTTTTCGGACCGCATTCTTCGTATGAGTCCTACGAGCCCGACCGGAGCAATGACTGAAATGATCTCCGCAGCACCGCTTGGCCGTTCTAGGCTCTTCGGTACCGCACGATCGCGGCACGGGGGATCGGGGGCCGCATATGGACCGGGAGCGCAGCGGTACTTGAGCGCCGACCTCAGCCGGGGGCGGCGCCGGGCAAGGAGGGCCGCATGACCGTACGGCGCGTAATGGGAATCGAGACGGAGTACGGGATCTCCGTCCCGGGGCACCCGAACGCCAATGCCATGCTCACCTCATCCCAGGTCGTCAACGCCTACGCGGCGGCGATGCACCGGGCGCGTCGCGCCCGCTGGGACTTCGAGGAGGAGAACCCGCTGCGGGACGCCCGCGGCTTCGACCTCGCGCGCGAGACCGCCGACGCCAGCCAGCTCACGGACGAGGACATCGGCCTGGCCAATGTGATCCTCACCAACGGCGCGCGGCTCTATGTGGACCACGCCCACCCGGAGTACTCGGCCCCCGAGGTCACCAATCCCCGGGACGCGGTGCTCTGGGACAAGGCGGGCGAGCGCATCATGGCCGAGGCCGCGCTCCGCGCCGCCGAGCTGCCCGGCGGACAGCCGATCCACCTGTACAAGAACAACACCGACAACAAGGGCGCCTCCTACGGCACGCATGAGAACTACCTGATGAAGCGGGAGACCGCCTTCTCGGACATCGTGCGCCACCTGACGCCCTTCTTCGTCTCCCGCCAGGTCGTCACCGGCGCCGGCCGCGTCGGCATCGGCCAGGACGGCCATGAGCACGGCTTCCAGATCAGCCAGCGGGCCGACTACTTCGAGGTCGAGGTCGGCCTGGAGACCACGCTCAAGCGCCCGATCATCAACACCCGCGACGAGCCGCACGCCGACGCCGAGAAGTACCGCCGGCTCCACGTGATCATCGGGGACGCCAACCTCTCCGAGCTCTCGACCTACCTCAAGCTGGGCACCACCGCCCTGGTGCTGTCGATGATCGAGGACGGCTTCATCGCCGTGGACCTCGCGGTGGACCAGCCGGTGCGCACCCTGCACCAGGTCTCGCACGACCCGACACTGCGCCGTCTGATCACGCTGCGCAGCGGCCGCACGCTGACCGCGGTGCAGCTCCAGATGGAGTACTTCGAGCTTGGCCGCAAATACGTCGAGGACCGCTACGGCGCGGACGCCGACGAGCAGACCCGGGACGTCCTGACCCGCTGGGAGGACGTGCTGAACCGGCTGGAGCGCGATCCCATGAGCCTGTCCGGCGAGCTGGACTGGATCGCCAAGCGGGAGCTGCTGGAGGGCTACCGCCGGCGCGACACCCTGGAGTGGGACGCGGCCCGGCTTCACCTGGTGGACCTGCAGTACGCCGATGTACGCCCCGACAAGGGCCTGTACAACCGGCTGGCGGCCCGCGGCAAGATGAAGCGGCTGCTGGACGACCAGGAGGTCGCCCGCGCGCAGAACAAGCCCCCGGAGGACACCCGCGCCTACTTCCGCGGCCGCTGCCTGGAGCAGTACGCGGACGACGTCGCCGCGGCCTCCTGGGACTCGGTGATCTTCGATCTGCCGGGCCGTGACTCTCTGCAACGGGTCCCCACGCTGGAGCCGCTGCGCGGCACCCGCAACCACGTCAAGGAGCTGCTGGACCGCTGCCGCACGGCCGAGGACCTGGTCCGGGTGCTGTCCGGCGGCTGAAATGCCCCCCAGCCGGGAATCATCGAGGTGGCCTCCGTACGTTGTAGCGAGTGGGAGGCCGATGTCGGACCCGGCTTGTAGGGTCTGATCTTGAGACCGATCGAATCAGCGGGCGAACCGAGCGGGGTGAGGGATATGGCGACCAAGGACACCGGCGGCGGTCAGCAGAAGGCGTCGCGCTCGACCGAAGAGGTCGAGGAGCAGGCGCAGGACGCGCAGGCCGCGGAGGACCTGAAGGAGCGGCAGGAGAAGCTCTCCGACGACGTCGACTCCGTGCTGGACGAGATCGACGACGTGCTCGAGGAGAACGCGGAGGACTTCGTGAGGTCGTTCGTCCAGAAGGGCGGGCAGTAAAGCGCGTCTTCTCCGTCCTGCGTCCCCGCGAAGGGGGCGCAGGACGGATGACTTCCATGGCCAGGGGTATGGTCCGTGCAGTATTTCAAGATCTGGTGGAAGGAAACGTGTGGAAGCCAACACTCGTAGCACAGGGCGTCTGCCGGCTGCCTTCCTGACGCCCGGCTCCTCGTCGTTCATGGACTTCCTGGGCGAGCACTCGCCCGAGCTGCTTCCGGGGAACCGTCCGCTGCCCCCGGTGCAGGGCGCCATCGAGGCCCCCCATGGCACCACCATCGTGGCGGTGAGCTTCCCCGGCGGCGTGGTGCTCGCCGGTGACCGCCGCGCCACCATGGGCAATGTCATCGCGCAGCGTGACATCGAGAAGGTCTTCCCCGCCGACGAGTATTCGGCCGTCGGGATCGCGGGGACCGCCGGTATCGCCGTGGAGATGGTCAAGCTCTTCCAGCTCGAGCTGGAGCACTTCGAGAAGGTCGAAGGCACCGTCCTCTCGCTCGAGGGCAAGGCGAACAGGCTGTCGACCATGATCCGCGGCAACCTCGGCATGGCGATGCAGGGCCTCGCCGTGGTCCCGCTCTTCGCGGGGTGGGACGTCGACCGGGAGAAGGGGCGCATCTTCTCCTACGACGTGACCGGAGGGCGTTCGGAGGAGCGCGGCTTCGCCGCCACCGGCTCGGGCTCGATGTTCGCCCGGGGCGCGCTCAAGAAGCTCTATCGCCAGGACCTGACCGAGGAGCAGGCCGCCACCGCCGTGCTCCAGGCGCTCTATGACGCGGCCGACGACGATTCGGCGACCGGCGGGCCGGATCTCGCCCGCCGCATTTACCCGATCATCACCTCCCTCACCGAGGACGGTTTCAAGAGGTTCAGCGAGGACGAGGTGTCCGAGCTCGCCCGTGCCATCCATGAACGGCGCCTCGAAGAGCCGGACGGCCCCCGCGCCGCTCTTCTCTGAGAGGACGGTCCAGCCGGAATGCATTCGCCATTGACAGAAGGGACGGACAGCCGGTGACGACGCCGTTCTATGTTTCTCCTCAGCAGGCCATGGCCGACCGCGCCGAATACGCCCGTAAGGGCATCGCCCGCGGCCGCAGCGTGGTCGTGCTGCAGTACGCCGACGGCATCGTCTTCGTTGCGGAGAACCCGTCCCGCGCGCTGCACAAGGTCAGCGAGATCTATGACCGGATCGCCTTCGCGGCGGTCGGTAAGTACAACGAATTCGAGAATCTGCGCATCGGCGGTGTCCGTTACGCCGATCTGCGCGGCTATACCTATGACCGTGAGGATGTCACGGCTCGCGGGCTGGCGAATGTCTACGCCCAGACCCTGGGCACGATCTTCTCCAGTGCCGCCGAGAAGCCGTACGAGGTCGAGCTGATCGTCGCCGAGGTCGGGGAGGGCCCCGAGGACGACCAGATCTACCGCCTCCCGCACGACGGATCCATCGTGGACGAGCATGGCTCGGTCGCCGTCGGTGGCAACGCCGACCAGATCAGCAGCTATCTCGACCAGCGCCACCGGGACGGCATGACCCTCGCCGAGGCTCTCAAGCTGGCCGTCGACTCGCTCTCCCGTGACAACAACGGCGGGGAGCGCAGCCTCACCGCCGAACAGCTCGAGGTCGCGGTCCTGGACCGCAACCGCCCCCAGAAGCGCAAGTTCAAGCGCGTCCTGGGCGGTCAGCTCTCCCGGCTCCTGGAGTCGGCAGAGAGCGCGGCGGGCTCGGAGGAGTCGTCCGACTCCGAAGGGACCGAGGAGTCCACCTCGGAGTCCGAGGACTGACCCGGCCGCTGCCGTTCGTTTCTCCGTCGCCGTCGCCCCGGGCCCATCCGGGGCGGCGGCGACGTCGTGTACGGCCCCACGGGGCGCGTTGAGGAGCCCACACGGCCCCACACACCGCCCCCGGGCCCCGCGCAACGACCGGAATGGTGGCCCCGGGGCCGGTCAGGACCGTGGGGGAGGGGCCGTGGAGCCCCGGGGGATCAGCTCGACGGGCAGCACGGTGTCCCGGGGCGTCTCGCCGTCCATGAGCGTCATCAGGGCCCGCATACCGGCCGCGCCCACCGCCTCCGCCGGGAGCCGCACCGTGGTCAGCTCCGGTTCCACCGCCGTGGCCAGCGCCAGATCGTCGAAGCCGGTCACCGAGATGTCGTCCGGGATCCGCAGCCCCAGCCGGCGGGCCGCCTTGCAGGCGCCCGCGGCCAGGATGTCGTCGTCGCAGACGAGCGCGGTCGGCCGGAGCCCGGGGCGGGCCAGGACGCGTTCGGCGGCCCGGCGGCCCTCCTCGACGGTCAGCCCCGCCGGTTCGATGCCCAACGCGGTGCCCGGGACCTCGTCCATCGCCTCCGCCAGGGCCCGGGCGCGGACCTGGAAGGTCCAGGAGTCCACCGCCGCCGCGAGATGGGCCACCCGGCGGTGCCCGAGCGCCAGCAGATGCCCCGCCGCCTGCCGCGCCCCGTCCGCGATGTCAAGGTTGACGGTGGCCGCCGCGGCCACGTCGTCCGGATCGCTGTCCAGCATCACCAGCGGCAGCCCGCCGCCGCGCACCGCGGCCAGCGCGCCGGCCGCCATGGAGGAGGCGATCACCCCGTCGAGCGAGGCGCGGGCCGAGTCGAACGGGTCCCGGGCCGGGCCCACGCCCTCGGGGGACGGATAGAGCACCACCCCGAAGCCATGGTCGGCGGCGACCCGCTCGGCGCCGGTGTAGACGCGGGCGAAGAACTCGGTCGTCAGGGCGGGCACCACCAGGAGGACGGTCCTGGTGCGGCCCAGGCGGAGGCTGCGGGCCGCGAGGTTGGGGCGGTAGCCGAGATCGCGCGCGGCGGCCCGCACGGCCTCCACGGTGCGCTCGGAGACCCGTCCGGGCCACTTCTCGCCGAGCACCAGCGACACGGTCGCCTGGGACACGCCCGCCAGCCGCGCCACATCCCGGCTCGTCGCCCGTCCCGCGACCGGCCGCCCCGTGGCCGCCGCGCCACCTGGACCGGCGCCCGCCGCATCCCCTGAGCGAGCGGCCGTCCCGCCCCCGCCCTGGCCCGGGCCCTCGCGGTGCGCGGACTCACTCGTCCGGCCGGTGCCCCGGGAACCCCTCCCGGCGGCCCCCTTTGCCGCGTGGGCGCGGTCCGCGCTCGCCACCATCGCCTCCGCTCCCTCCGCCGCCGCGCGGCTGCTCATTTCCGGCCCGCGAGTGGACCCGCGGTGGCGGCCATGGTACGTATGACGCTGGCAGTTATACGTACAACGTCCCACACGACCCGCGCCGCACCCGCGACGCATTGGCGACAACCCACGACAATCCGCAGGGACCCGGAACAGGACCTGAAGTCGGACCTGAAGCAGGACCTGGCAAGGAAGGGGCAGGTAAATGGCGGCTGGCTACGGGGAACTGCTGCGCACCCCGCACGCGGCACGGCTGCTCATCGGCACGCTGCTGGGACGGCTTCCGAACGCCACCGCCGCCCTGGCCGTGCTGCTCTTCGCCCGCGCGGAGGGCGGCAGCTACGCCCTCGCCGGGGGGCTGTCGGCCGCTTACGGCGTGGCCAACGCGGTGGGCCAGCCGCTGCTGGGCCGGGCCGTGGACCGCTTCGGCCAGACCTGGGTGATGCTCCCCGCCGCCGTGACCTCCGCGCTCGGGATGGTCCTGTTCGCCGTCGTCGGGCTCGATCCGCTGCTGGTGGCGTACGCCGCCATGCTGATCGCCGGTCTGTTCACGCCGCCGCTGGAGGGCGGGCTGCGGGCGCTGTGGCCCTCGGTGCTGCGGCGCGAGGACCAGGTGCACGCGGCGTACGCGCTGGACGCCGTGGCCCAGGAGGTGATGTTCGCCGTCGGCCCGCTGCTGGTCACCCTGAGCGTGGCCGTATGGTCCGAGGCGGCGGCGCTGCTGGTCATCAACGCCATCGGGGTCGCGGGCGCGCTCTGGGTCGTGGTCTCGCGTCCGTCGCGGCAGTGGCGCTCGGCGCCGCGCGAGGCGCACTGGCTGGGCGCGCTGCGCTCGCCCGGGCTGCTGGTGCTGCTCGGGTCGTTCTTCTTCATCGGGCTCGCCCTCGGCGCGATCGCGGTGGCCGCGGTGGCCTACGCCGACGAGCACGGTGGTGGCGTGGTCTCCAGCGGGCTGCTCTCCGCCCTCGGCGTGGGCGCGCTGGCCGGCGGCATCGTCTACGGCGGCCGCACCTGGCCCGGCGCGCCCGAACGGCGGCTGCGACTGCTGGTGGCCGCGCTGGCACTCGGCTATCTGCCGCTCATGCTGGTGCCGGGCGTCGTCATGATGACCGTCCTCGCCGGGGTGGCCGGAGTGTTCCTGGCCCCCGCGCTGGCCTGCGCGTTCGTCGTCGTGGACCGCCACGCGCCCACCGGCACGGTCACCGAGGCGTTCTCCTGGCTGGTGACCACGTTCGTGGTGGGCAACGCGGTCGGCACCGCCGTGGCGGGGCCCGCGGTCCAGCTCGGCGGAGTGGCCCCCGGATTCGCGGTGCCCGCGGCCGGTGGAGTGGCCGCGCTGGCGGTGCTGCTGGCCGCCCAGCGCTTCCTCCTGGACCGGCCACGCCCCGTCGTCCGGCCGACCGTTCCCCCAACACCGGATGAACCCTGTGCGGAAAATGATCGCAACCGTGCCGTCGAACCCGGTTTCAGAGCACGCCATCAGGCGTAATGTTCAGGCATGGACCGCCGCATTTTCGGGCTGGAGAACGAGTACGGCGTCACGTGCACATTCAGGGGACAGCGCCGGTTGTCTCCTGACGAAGTGGCGCGCTACCTCTTCCGCCGTGTCGTCTCCTGGGGCCGCAGCAGCAATGTCTTCCTGCGCAACGGCGCCCGCCTCTATCTCGACGTGGGCTCGCACCCGGAATACGCAACCCCCGAGTGTGACAACGTGACCGAGCTGGTCACCCACGACAAGGCAGGCGAGCGCATTCTCGAGGGTCTGCTCGTGGACGCGGAGCGTCGCCTGCACGAGGAGGGAATCGCGGGCGACGTCTATCTCTTCAAGAACAACACCGACTCCGCGGGCAACTCCTACGGCTGCCACGAGAACTATCTGGTGGCACGGCACGGCGAGTTCTCCCGGCTCGCCGACATTCTCATCCCGTTCCTGGTGACGCGGCAGCTGCTCTGCGGTGCGGGCAAGGTGCTCCAGACCCCGCGTGGCGCGGTCTACTGCGTCAGCCAGCGCGCCGAGCACATCTGGGAGGGCGTCAGCTCCGCGACGACCCGCTCCCGGCCGATCATCAACACCCGCGACGAACCCCACGCCGACGCCGAGCGCTACCGCCGGCTACATGTCATCGTGGGCGACTCCAACATGTCCGAGACCACCATGCTGCTCAAGGTCGGCGCCACCGATCTGGTGCTCCGCATGATCGAGGCGGGCACCGTGATGCGTGACCTGACCCTGGAGAACCCCATCCGGGCCATCCGCGAGGTCAGCCACGACATCACCGGGCAGCGCAAGGTGCGGCTCGCCAGCGGGCGCGAGGCGTCCGCACTGGAAGTGCAGCAGGAGTACTACGAGAAGGCCGTGGACTTCTGCGAGCGCCGTGGCATCCGCACCGGCATGGTCGAGCGCGTCCTCGAGCTGTGGGGCCGCACCCTGGACGCGATCCGCACCGAGGAGCTCGACCGGATCGGCACCGAAATCGACTGGGTGATGAAGTACAAGCTCATCGAGCGGTACCGGGCCAAGAACAACATCACCATGTCCCATCCGCGGATCGCCCAGATAGATCTCGCCTATCACGACATCCACCGCCGCCGCGGCCTTTACTACCTGCTGGAGAAGCGCGGCCAGGCGGCCCGGGTCTGCAACGACTTGAAAATCTTCGAGGGCAAGTCGGTGCCACCGCAGACCACCCGCGCCCGGCTGCGCGGCGACTTCATCCGCCGGGCCCAGGAGCAGCGCCGCGACTTCACCGTCGACTGGGTACATCTGAAGCTCAATGACCAGGCACAGCGCACCGTGCTGTGCAAGGACCCGTTCCGTTCGGTCGACGACCGGGTGGAGAAACTCATCGCCGGTATGTGACCGGCGTACGGCTTACCTTGCCCTCGGGCCCCGTGCGTTCTCCGGACGGGGCCCGAGTCACGTCGTAGAGTGGCGCGCATTGGCCATCGCAAGATCTACCTAACGAGGACTCCGTGCGCCGACGCTCCGTACTCCTTGCCCTGCCCGCGGGCCTGCTGACACTCGCGGGCTGTGGTGACGACGAATCAGGGTCCGACAAGACCAAGCCGTCACAGGAGCCGACGGATCAGAGTGCCTCACCGGCCCCCACCGGCAAGATCGTCTCCGGACCGGTGCCGCCGATTACCGCGGGTAAGAAGTTCGGTGAGAAGCCGAAGGTCGCCAAGGGCACGGGTAAGCCGCCGCACGATCTCGCGGTCAAGACGATCAGCCAGGGGGACGGCAGGAAGACGGTCAAGGGAGATTGGGTCCAGATCAACTATCTGGCGCAGATCTGGGACACCGGTAAGGCCATCGACAACACCTTCGACAAGAAGAAGACCGCCGCCTTCCCGATCGGCAAGGGCCAGGTCCTCCCGGGCTGGGACCAGGGACTGCTGGGCCGGAACCTCGGCAGCCGGCTGGAGCTCGCCGTCCCGCCCGCGTACGCCTACGGCAAGCAGGGCCAGCCGCAGGCCGGTATCAAGGGGACCGACACGCTGGTCTTCGTCATCGACCTCGTGGATGCCTTCAACGCCAAGAGCTCGGCCAAGGGCAGCAAGGTGGACCAGACCGACGCCGACCTGCCCAAGGTGTCCACCAACACCGACGGCAAGGCGCCCACCATCACCCTCCCCAAGAAGGCCGCGCCGAAGAAACTGGTCTCCGAATACGTCATCGAGGGCGACGGCCAGGAGGTCAAGAAGACCGACGCGCTGCTCGTCCAGTACAAGGGCGTGCTGTGGGACGGCGGCAAGGAGTTCGACTCCACCTACAAGCGCGGTGAGCTCGCCCAGTTCTCGCTGCAGCAGGTGGTCAAGGGCTGGTCGCAGGGGCTCACCGGCAAGAAGGTCGGCAGCCGGGTGCTGGTCGTCGTGCCCCCGGACCTGGGCTACGGCAAGGCGGCCCAGAAGGGCATCCCCGCCAACTCCACGCTGGTGTTCTCCGTGGACATCCTGGCCGTTCTGTAGCCTGTGCGGGTTGCCCACAACGTCACAAGGAGCAATTTCGTGAGCATCGAGAAGCCCGAGGTCGACTTCCCGGGCGGCGAGCCGCCGGCCGAGCTGGAGATCAAGGACATCTGGGAGGGCGACGGGCCCACGGCCAAGGCCGGCGACAACATCGCCGTGCACTATGTGGGCGTCTCCTTCAGCACGGGTGAGGAGTTCGACGCGAGCTACAACCGCGGCACCCCGCTGCGGATCCAGCTCGGGGTCGGCCAGGTCATCACCGGCTGGGACCAGGGCCTCCAGGGGATGAAGGTCGGCGGCCGCCGGCAGCTCATCGTCCCGCCGCACCTCGGTTACGGGGACCGGGGCGCCGGCGGTGGCCGGATCAAGCCGGGCGAGACGCTGATCTTCGTCTGTGATCTGGTCTCCGTCTGAGACGGCGGTCCGTCGCGCCGAGGGCTCCTGCCGATGGGCAGGGGCCCTCGGCTTTTGCCGCGCGTCCCGGTAGCGGTACGGTCACGTGCGTAAGGTCACGAAGAAAGGGCGTCGATGGCGATTGCCAAGGCCGAGCGGCTGATGAATCTGGCCCTGTGCCTGCTGGGAACGCGGCGTCCGCTGACCAAACGGGAGTTGCGGGGCTCCATAGAGGCGTACCTCCAGACCGACGCGGCGAACGACGACGCGTTCAACCGCATGTTCGAGCGCGACAAGGACGATCTGCGCGAACTCGGCCTGATCATCGAGACGGTGGAGGGCCTCGACGGCGAGATCGGCTATCTCGCCCGCCGGGACAGCAACCGCCTGCCGCCGATCACCCTCGACGTCGAGGAGGCCGCCGCCCTGGGCCTGGCCGCCAAGGTCTGGCAGCAGGCCCGGCTCGCTGGCGCCGCCAGCGGGGCGCTGCAGAAGCTGCGCGCCGCCGGGATGCCGGTCGCCGAGGACCCGTACGACACACCGGGGCACAGCGCGCTGGAGCCGCGCATCCCGGTCCACGAGGCCGCCTTCGAGCCGCTGATGCTCGCCTGCCGCGACCGCCGCCCCGTGGTCTTCGACTACCGCAAGTCGAACGCCGCGCGCCCCGAGCAGCGGCAGGTCGAGCCCTGGACCCTGGAGTCCTGGCGCGGCCACTGGTATCTCGCCGGATGGGACCGCGAGCGCGCCGCCGAGCGGGTCTTCCGGCTCTCCCGGATCACCGGCCGGGTCCGGCTGCGGTCCGACGCGTTCACCGCCGAGGTGCCCGACCACGTCACCGTCCGGGAGACCGTGGAGACCTGGGCGGGCGAGACCGCCACCGGCACCGCCCGGATCAGGCTGCGCGCGGGCCACGGCTATCCGCTGCGGGCGAAGGCGCTGTCCACCCGCGCGGCCGACGACGGCTGGGACGAGCTGGAGATTCCCTACGGGCACGGCCTGGACGCCTGGCTCGTGGAGTTCGGCCCGGACGTGGTCGTACTGGGGCCCGATGAACTGCGGGCGGATGTCGTGGACCGGCTGCGCGCGGTCGCCAAGGGCTGAGGGGACGGATCACTTCATTATGGCCGGAAACGCCATTGACCAGACCCGGCGGATGCTCTCCCTGGTCACCTATCTGCGCGAGCGCCCCGGCGCCCGCGTCGCCGATGTCGCCCGGGCCTTCGGCATCAGCGAGGACGAGCTGATCGCCGACCTCGATGTGCTGCCGCTGTGCGGCACCAGCTTCCGCGGCGGCGATCTGCTGGACATCGACACCGACGGGGAGCGGATCTGGTGGCACAACCCGAATGCCTCCGGCACCAGCACAGCCGAGCCGTTGCGGCTGGCGGCCGACGAGGCCACCGCGCTGCTGGTCGCCGCCCGCGCCGTCGCCACCCTCCCTGGGCTGCGCGAAGGGGACCGGGAGGCGCTGCTGCGGGCCACCGCCAAGCTGGAGGCCGCGGCGGGCGAGGTGGCGGGTGCCAGCTCCCGGCTCTCGGTGATCTTCGAGTCGGAGGGCGGCGTCTTCGCCGACGTCGACCGTGCCATCTCCGAGCGCCGCAGGCTGTGGCTGCGCTACTACTCACCGGCGCGCGACGAGATCACCGAGCGCGAGGTCGACCCGATCCGGCTCTTCGCCGTCGGCCGCACCTATGTGGAGGCGTGGTGCCGCCTCTCCGAGGCGCGGCGGACCTTCCGGCTCGACCGGGTCGTCGAGATCAAGCTGCTCGACGAGGCGTCCGATCCGCCGCCCATCGAGCTGCGCGACCTGTCGGAGCTGTCCTCCGCGCTGGTGCAGACCGGTGCCGAGGACCCCGAGGTGGTCGTCGAGGTCGGCCCCGGCGGGCGCTGGGTCGCCGAGTACTACCCGCACGACAGCGCGGATGAGCTGCCCCACGGCGGCCTCCGGATCACCCTGCGCGCGCCCGACCCCGGCTCGCTGCGGCGCCTGGCGCTGCGGCTCGGCAGGGACGGCCGGATCGTCTCGCCGCAGGGTCTGGCGGACAGTGCCCGGGACGCGGCGCGGCAGGCGCTCGCGGCGTACGGTGAGTGAAGGGACGCACACAGTGACCGCACGGGGGAGTGCAGCTTCGGTTGTCTTCAAGGCAGCCTGTCCGGAGTGCCGGGGCCGGTTCGAGCTGGCCGCGGGCGCGCTGCGGCTGGCGATCGGCGCCAGCGACCGCACCACTTTCTACTCCTTCACCTGCCCCGACTGCGGAACCATGGTGCGCAAACCGGCGGGGGAGCGGATCGTGGAGCTGCTCACCGGTGGCGGGGTGCGTACGCTGCGGCTGCACTCCACCGTCTAGGCTCTGGCACATGCTCTGGCCGATGCTCGCCCTCGCCCTCGCCTTCTGTGGAATCGCCGTGCTCGCCGTGCTCTCGGTGCGGGTCTACGCGGAGGTCCGCAGGCTGGCCCGGCAGGTGTCGGACAGCTCGCAGCGGATCACCCGGGCCGCCGAGGACCTGGAGCGGGCCTCGGCTCCGCTGGGGTCAACGGTGGACGCTCTGCGGCGCGAGTGAGAACCGCTCCGCGTCGCGAGTGAGAGCCCGCCGGGTGCCAGGAGCGGGGACCGCGACTGATGGGCGCTCTGCTGTGCCACAGCCAAGCGGGGTACGCTGAGATTTCGCGGCCCTGGTAGCGAGGCGGAGGGCCGCAACCCGGAGTCCGCACGGGGATTGCTTCCGGTTTACCCCTGCGCGCTACGATCGCTGACAGCACGGCTGCCGGACACCTGTCCGACCGGTCGGGCAGCCCCACCCCCAGCCGCCTCGGTGAGAAGGAAGACGCTTATGCTGTTCGGAAAGATCGGCGTTCCCGAGATTCTCCTCATCCTTGTCGTCGTGCTGCTGCTGTTCGGTGCCAAGAAGCTTCCGGACATGGCCCGCTCGCTGGGCAAGTCGGCCCGGATCCTCAAGAGCGAGGCGAAGGCCATGAAGTCGGATGGTCAGCAGCAGCAGACCGCGCCGACCGACCCGCCCCAGCCCGGCCAGGACGAGTCCCACCGTACGATCCAGGCCGCGCCCGGTGACGTGACCAGCTCGCGCCCGGTGTCGGAGCCGAGCGACACCACCAAGCGCTGACCCAGGGCCACTTGAAGGCGGCAGTGGAAGGCCGCCACCGGACGCACGAGATGAGGACGTGGGTTGCTCAAGTCTGCCCGCAAGAAGGAGAAGGACCCTGAGGGGCGGATGCCCCTGGCCGAGCACCTGCGTGAGCTGCGCAACCGGTTGCTCAAGTCGGTCCTGGCGATCTGCGTGGTCACGATCGTCGCGATGTTCTTCTACATGGACATCGCCAAATTCCTGATGCAGCCGGTGCTGGACGCCGTCGGCTGTGACGGGGTCTCGCTGTCCGATCTCTCGGGCAAGGGAAGCAAGGGGCACGACTGCGCCTACTTCACCGTGAACGGTCTGCTGTCGCCGTTCACGATCATGCTGAAGGTCTCCTTCACGACCGGGCTGGTGGTCGCCACCCCGATCTGGCTCTACCAGCTCTGGGCCTTCCTCGCTCCCGGGCTGCACCGCAACGAGAAGAAGTACGGCCTGTTCTTCGTCGGGCTCGGCGTACCGCTCTTCGTCGCCGGCGCGTACTTCGCGTACCTGATCCTTCCGACCAGCGCCAAGGTCCTCATCGGCTTCACCCCGGAGGGGGCCAACAACCTCCTCCCACTGGACGACTTCCTCGATCTGCTCGCCCGGATGATCGTCGTCTTCGGGCTCGCCTTCGAGCTTCCGCTGCTGCTGATCCTGCTGAACTTCACCGGCGTCCTCTCCGGACGCCGGATGCTCGGCTGGTGGCGCGCCATGATCATGGGCATCACGGTCTTCGGCGCCATCGCCACCCCCAGCACCGACCCGATCGGCATGTTCGCCCTGGCCGGGCCGGTCGTCGTGCTCTACTTCGGCGCCGTCGGCGTCTCCCTGGCCAACGACCGCCGCAAGGCGCGCCGCCGGGCCGCCGACCCGGACTTCGGCCTGAGCGACGACGAGGCGTCCGCGCTGGATCTCACCCCCGAGGCCGTCGCGGCGCCCAGCGCCAGGCCGGAGCTCACCGATGGGGACGACTCCGGCACGCCCCGGCGCAACGGCTACGACGACGTCACCTAGCCGTCCGTAACCGCTCCCGGCGCGGGCGGGGCAGCCGTCCACGGCCCCGCCCGGCCCGACGGGCCGAACAAAGCCCCGATAAAGATCGCGTGCGCTGTCGGAGGCGGCCGGTAGGCTCGTAGATACGATGACCGACGAGCTAACTCCCGCCGAGCGCTATGCGGCGTCCCGCGCCCGGGCCGCCGAGCAGGCCACCGCGCTGGCCCCCTTCCGCGAGATGTACGACTTCGAGCTGGATCCCTTCCAGATCGAGGCGTGCAAGGCCCTGGAGTCCGGCAAGGGCGTGCTGGTCGCCGCCCCCACCGGCTCGGGCAAGACCATCGTGGGCGAGTTCGCCGTCCACCTGGCGCTGACCCAGGGCCGCAAGTGCTTCTACACCACGCCCATCAAGGCGCTGTCCAACCAGAAGTACACCGACCTGGTGAAGCGCTACGGCGCCGACAAGGTCGGCCTTCTCACCGGGGACAACAGCGTCAATTCCGATGCCCCGGTGGTCGTGATGACCACCGAGGTGCTGCGGAACATGCTCTATGCCGGCTCCCAGTCGCTGCTCGGCCTCGGCCATGTGGTGATGGACGAGGTCCACTATCTCTCCGACCGGTTCCGCGGCGCCGTCTGGGAGGAGGTCATCATCCACCTCCCCGAGTCGGTGACGCTGGTGTCACTCTCCGCGACGGTTTCCAATGCCGAGGAGTTCGGCGACTGGCTCGACACCGTCCGCGGTGACACCGAGGTCATCGTCTCCGAGCACCGCCCCGTGCCGCTGTGGCAGCACGTGCTGGCCGGGCGCCGGATGTACGACCTGTTCGAGGAGGAGAGCGGCCGGGACGGAGACCAGAGCGGGCGCCGCGAGGTCAACCCCGACCTCGTCCGGCTGGCCCGGATGGAGAGCAGCCGCCCCACCTTCGGCCGCGACAAGCGCCGCGGCCGCAATATGCGCGAGGCCGACCGGGAGCGCGAGCGCCGTCAGCGCAGCCGCATCTGGACCCCCGGCCGGGCCGAGGTGATCGACCGGCTCGACTCCGAGGGGCTGCTGCCCGCCATCACCTTCATCTTCAGCAGGGCCGGCTGCCAGGCCGCCGTCCAGCAGTGTCTCCACGCGGGGCTGCGGCTCAACGACGAGGCGGCGCGCGCCCGGGTGCGGGCCCTCGTCGAGGAGCGCACCGCCGGGATCCCCGACGAAGACCTCCATGTGCTGGGGTACTTCGAATGGCTGGAGGGGCTGGAGCGGGGCATCGCGGCCCACCACGCCGGAATGCTCCCCACCTTCAAGGAAGTTGTCGAGGAGCTCTTCGTCCGCGGCCTGGTCAAGGCGGTCTTCGCCACCGAGACCCTCGCGCTGGGCATCAACATGCCCGCCCGCTCGGTGGTGTTGGAGAAGCTCGTCAAGTGGAACGGCGAGCAGCACGCGGACATCACCCCCGGTGAGTACACCCAGTTGACCGGCCGGGCCGGGCGGCGCGGTATCGATGTCGAGGGCCATGCGGTGGTGCTGTGGCAGCGCACCATGGACCCCGCGGCGCTCGCCGGGCTGGCCGGCACCCGGACGTATCCGCTGCGCTCCTCCTTCAAGCCGTCGTACAACATGGCGGTCAACCTCGTCTCCCAGTTCGGGCGGCACCGCTCGCGTGAGCTGCTGGAGACCTCCTTCGCGCAGTTCCAGGCCGACAAGGCGGTCGTCGGCATCTCCCGTCAGGTGCAGCGCAACGAGGAGGGGTTGGAGGGCTATCGCGCCTCCATGACCTGCCATCTCGGCGATTTCGACGAGTACGCGCGGCTGCGCCGTGAGCTCAAGGACCGCGAGACCGAGCTGGCCAAGCAGGGCGCGGCCCAGCGGCGCGCGGCCGCCGCGGTCGCCCTGGAGAAGCTCCGCCCGGGCGATGTCATCCATGTGCCCACCGGCAAGTTCGCCGGGCTCGCGCTGGTGCTGGACCCCGGGCTGCCCGCCGGGCGGGTCGGCGGCCACCGCGGCATGGAGTACCACGATGGGCCGCGGCCCCTGGTGCTCACCGCCGAGCGGCAGGTCAAGCGGCTGGCCTCGATCGACTTCCCCGTCCCGGTCGAGCCGCTGGACCGGATGCGGATCCCCAAGTCGTTCAATCCGCGCAGCCCCCAGTCCCGCCGCGATCTGGCCTCCGCGCTGCGCGGCAAGGCCGGTCACCACGATGTGGGGCGCCGCCGCAAGGAGCGCTCGGCCGCCGCCGACGACACCGAGATCGCCCGGTTGCGCGCGGCCATCCGGGCTCACCCCTGCCATGGCTGCAGCGACCGTGAGGACCACGCCCGCTGGGGCGAGCGCTACCAGCGGCTGCTGCGCGACACCCGGCAGCTGGAGCGGCGCATCGAGGGCCGTACGAACACCATCGCCCGCACCTTCGACCGGATCTGCTCCCTGCTGAGCGAGCTCGGCTATCTGCGCGGCGACGAGGTCACGGACGTGGGGAAGCGGCTGGCGCGGCTGTACGGCGAGTTGGACCTGCTGGCCAGCGAATGCCTGCGCGAGGGCGTCTGGGAGGGGCTGCCCCCCGCCGAGCTCGCGGCCTGCGCCTCCGCGCTCGTCTACGAGGCGCGAACGGCCGATGACGCGCTGCCGCCCAAACTGCCCCCGGGCCGGGCCAAGGACGCGCTCGGCGAGATGGTCCGCATATGGGGGCGGCTGGACGCTCTCGAGGAGGAGCACAAGATCAATCAGGCGGAGGGCGTCGGTCAGCGCGAGCCGGACCTGGGCTTCGCCTGGGCCGCCTACCGCTGGGCGTCCGGCCATGGGCTCGACGAGGTGCTGCGGGAAATCGACATGCCCGCCGGTGACTTCGTGCGCTGGACCAAGCAACTGATCGATGTGCTCGGCCAGATCGCCGCGGCGGCCCCGGAGGGCTCGGTGGCGCGGAGCGCCCGCCGTGCGGTCGACGGGCTGCTGCGCGGGGTCGTGGCGTACTCCTCGGTGGGCTGAACCGGTCGTCGGCTGAACCGGTCGTCGGTTGAACAGGTCGTCGGTTGAACAGGTCGTCGGCTGAGCCGGTCACTCACTTCGGCGGGCTCAGGCCGGATCGTAGGTGAAGGGGAAGGTGTTGCTGTTGCCCGCGGGGGTGTGGAGCTGGACATTGACCGTTCCGGCCGCGTGGGCCGGCGTCGTCGCGACGACGATGGTGTCCGAGAACACGGTGAAGGAGGCCGGAGTTCCTCCGAAGGTCACGGAGTCGGTGTAGATGAGGTTGGAGCCGCCGATAGTGACGGAGTCGCCGCCTGCCGCCGTGCCGTTATTCGGGATGAGCGCGTTGATCACCGGGGCGCCGAGGTAGGTGTAGTACGGGATCCCCAGGCCCACGGTGCTGGTGCCGCCCGGTGTGGTCACGGTGACCACGACCGTCCCGGTTCCGGCCGGGGCGGTCACCGTCAGTTGGGTGTCGGAGACCACGGTCAGGCCGGTGGCGAGGTTGGGGCCGAAGTGGACCTGCGTCGCCAGGGCCAGGTTGCTACCGGTGATGATGACCGTGGTCCCGCCCGCCGCCGGCCCGAACTGCGGACTCACCGAGGCCACAGTCGGGGCGGCGACGTAGATGTAGGGGAGCGGGTTGCTGGTGCCGCCCGGGGTGGTCACGGTCACGTTTACCGCGGAGGCCGGCCCTGCTGGGGCGGTGGCGGTGATTTGGGTGGGGGAGTTGATGGTGAAGGTGGTGGCGGGGTTGGTGCCGAAGAGGATTTGGGTGGTGCCGGTGAGGTTGGTGCCGGTGATGGTGATGGTGTTGCCGCCTGCGGTGGGGCCGTTGGTGGGGTTGAGGTTGGTGAGGGTGGGGGCTGGTACTGGGGTGTAGGTGTAGGGGAGTGGGTTGCTGGTGCCGTTGGGTGTGGTGGCGGTGACGTTGACTGTTCCGGTGCCTGGTGGGGCGGTGGCGGTGATTTGGGTGGGGGAGTTGATGGTGAAGGTGGTGGCGGGGTTGGTGCCGAAGAGGATTTGGGTGGTGCCGGTGAGGTTGGTGCCGGTGATGGTGATGGTGTTGCCGCCTGCGGTGGGGCCGTTGGTGGGGTTGAGGTTGGTGAGGGTGGGGGCTGGTACTGGGGTGTAGGTGTAGGGGAGTGGGTTGCTGGTGCCGTTGGGTGTGGTGGCGGTGACGTTGACTGTTCCGGTGCCTGGTGGGGCGGTGGCGGTGATTTGGGTGGGGGAGTTGATGGTGAAGGTGGTGGCGGGGTTGGTGCCGAAGAGGATTTGGGTGGTGCCGGTGAGGTTGGTGCCGGTGATGGTGATGGTGTTGCCGCCTGCGGTGGGGCCGTTGGTGGGGTTGAGGTTGGTGAGGGTGGGGGCTGGTACTGGGGTGTAGGTGTAGGGGAGTGGGTTGCTGGTGCCGTTGGGTGTGGTGACGGTGACATTGACCGTTCCCGTGCCCGCTGGGGCGGTGGCGATCACTTGCGAGGGTGCGGAGGTGAGGATGGTGCCGGGGGTGGAGCCAAAGAGCACTTGTACGGCGCCGGAGAGATTCGTGCCGGAGACGATGACCGAGTTCCCGCCCGCTGCCGGACCGGTGGAAGGAGACAGACTGGTGATGGTGGGGGCCGGGGCAGTGGTGTAAGTGAAGAGAACGTTCTGGGTGCTGGTGCCGCCGGGTGTGGTGACCGTGACCTTGGCCGTGCCGCTTCCCGGGGGGGTTGTGGCCGTGATCTGGGTGTCGCTGACGACGACCACGTTGGTGGCGAGGTTGGAGCCGAATCTGACCACGGTGGCGCTGGTCAGGCCGGAACCGTTGATCGTGACGGAGGTGCCTCCGGCCGGATTGCCTTGGGCGGGGCTGACGCTGGTGACGACGGGAGCCATGACGATTGTTCTCCTTGGGGTGCCGGGAGGACGGCCGCGCCCTGGCCGACCGGCGGGGTCGGCCAGGGCGCGGGGGCGGTCCTCACCGTTGGTCCTTGGCGCGGGTCCGGGCGACGATGACCGTGGCGGAGACGCTGCCGGCAGGATTGCCTGAGGCAGGACTGACGCTGGTCATGACGGGGGACCACGAACGTTTCATCTCCTACTTGTGCCGCAGGGACGACCGGCCCCCTGGCCGGCAGTTGTCGGCCAGGGGCAGCGGACGAGGAGAGCCGCCGCCGACCGCGCCATGTGTCGCGGCCGGCGGCGGGGGGCTCCGTCGGTCACCCGGCGAGAGCTGTCAGTTGAAGGCGATGGTGTCGGAGCCGCCGCAGGTGGTGACGGTGATGGTTCCCGCACCCGCGGGCAGCCCAGTGGGCACGGTGCTGAGCACGTAGGTGCCGAAGGCTGTGGCAGTGGTGTCCGTCAGAGTGGTGGCACCGACCGTGTAGGTGACCGAGACCAGGTTGTCCAGGTCGCTGCCGTAGATCGTGACCTGATCGCCGGGGAGGTCGCCTGTCGGCGGGACCACGCTGGTGAGGGCAGGGGCGGCCTGCAACGTGACAAATGCGACGTTCGGCGTGCCGGTGCCACCAGGGGTGGTGACCGTGACCTGGTACGTTCCTGGGTCGCTCCCTCCGGGGATGGTGCCCGAGACCGCGTTGTTGTTGACGGGCGGGGTGATCGTGAGCGCCGTCGGCGTCGGTGTGGTGGGCAGGTTGATGGTGCCCCCGGACGCGAAACCGCTGCCCGTGACCGTCACGCTGCCACCGGTGGCGGCGGGCAGACATGCCGGGGTCACCGAGGTGACGGATGGCGCGGGGAGGATGACGAACGACACCGGGTTGCTCTTGACGCCGGTCTGGGTGACGCTGACCTGGACCGTGCCGGAGCAGGGAGCGCCGCTCGGCACCACGAACGTGAGCTGGGTGCTGGAGACGAATGTCGTAGAGGCGAGGACCGAGCCGAAGTTCACCGTGGCGGCGGTGGTGAACCCGGAGCCGTTGACGGTGACGGTGTCGCCGGTCTTGCCTTGGGCGGGCACCAACGGGGGGGTGATGACTGGAGCCATGAGTTTCTCCTTGTGTTTGCGGCGCTGGGCGCGGGGGCGTGCCGGTCGGCCGTACCGGCTTCGTCGGCGCTGAGCGGAGGGGGGCGATGTCGCTGAATGGAGGAGAAGGACCTTCAGGGCCCGGGCCGCCCTGGTCTTCAGCGGAGGCCGAATAACCGGAGCGGTGTCACGGGAGGGGGCTCGGTGCCTCTCAGTCGATAGCGGGAGGGCGAGCCTTGTGCGGAACGGAACGGGACGGGCGCCAGGTTCACCGTGGCGCCGGGATCTCGTTAGATTCGAGTGAACCAAAAGAGCGGTAAGTGTGTAAGGTGCGAAAAAGGAGCGTACGGAACTTGTGTGACGATATGTCAAGTCTTTGGTACGCACTCCTGCGAGCCGGAGTGCGCTCTCTCCGCCGCCGGATCGACGCCGGTGTTCCGCCGTGCCCGCTGAGGCCGGAACACGGAATCGGCCCCGGCCGGATGTTCCCGGCCGGGGCCTGACGGTCGTACGTGCCGCGTTCCCTAAGCCGCGGCCTCCTCGGGCCCCGGCTTCTCCTGCTCCGCCTCGACCTGCTGGTTCCACTCGCGCTTCGACGCCCGCCAGCCGTCCTCGTCATGGCCGCGCCGCCAGTAACCGGAGATGGACAGCCACTCGCGCGGGATCTGCTGCTCGAGGCGCAGATGGCGGCGGATCTCCTTCACGAAGCCCGCCTCGCCGTGGACGAAGGCGTGCACCTGCCCGGGCGGGAACTCCAGCCCCCGGACGGCCGCCACCAGCGCCTCGCCGACCGGTGCGGTGCCCCGGTGCAGCCAGCTCACCCGGGCCCCCTCGGGCACGGTGAGCTTGAGCTCCTCCGCCTCGTCCGCCACCTCGATGAACGCGTGCACCGGCACCGCGGCCGCGCCGTCCGCCCGGCTGTCGGTGAGCCGCTCCAGCGCGGCGGCGATCGCGGGCAGCGCGCTCTCGTCCCCCGCGAGCAGATGCCAGTCGGCCTCGGCGCCCGGGGCGTAGGCGCCACCCGGCCCCATGAAGTGGATCTCCTCGCCCGGCTGGACCTGCGAGGCCCACAGCCCGGCCAGCCCCTCGTCGCCATGGGTCACGAAGTCCACCGTCAGCTCGCGGGCCGCCGGATCCCAGGCCCGGACCGTGTATGTCCGGGTGACCGGCCACTGCTCGCGCGGGAACTCGGCGCGGATCCGCTCCATGTCGAACGGCTCGGGGTAGGTGGCGCCCCCGGTCGGGAAGAGCAGCTTGATGTAGTGATCGGTCCACTCGCCCGCGTGGAAGTCGGCGAGACCGTCGCCGCCCAGGACGACCCGCACCATGTGCGGGGTCAGCCGGTCGGTGCGCACCACCTGTGCGCGATGCGGCGTGCGCGTCTTACGGGCCGGACGGTCCGCCATGGCACCTCCCTGATCAATAAGAGTTAGGTATACCTAACCTAACAGCTCACCCCTCGAGAGTGGACAGCAATCTGCGCAGAGATCCGCCCAATCCCCACCGTTCAGCCAGCGCCTCCACGGCGCCGGGGTCGCGCGGTGACCGCGGCAGCACCGGGTCGAAGGCCGGCAGCGCCACATCCGAGGCGACCCGCACCACCTTCGGGGCGACCTCGACATACGGCCGCGCCTCCGCCAGCCGCTTGCGCTGGGCGGGGGTCAGCTTGGCGGCGGGGTCGTCCACGGCGGCCATGATCCCGGCCAGGTCGCCGTAGGCGGCCAGCAGTTTGGCGGCGGTCTTCTCGCCGACGCCGGGCACCCCCGGCAGCCCGTCGCTGGGGTCGCCGCGCAGCAGCGCCAGATCCACGTACCCCCGGCCGTCGACCCCGTACTTCTCGCGTACGTAGGACTCGTCGATCAGCTGCAGGGTGCCCACGCCCTTGACCGGGTAGAGCACCCGCACCCCGCGCTCGTCGTCCACCAGCTGGAACAGATCGCGGTCGCCGGTGACGATGTCGACCGGGCCGCTCGCCCGGCCCGTGAGCGTGCCGATCACATCGTCGGCCTCGTAGTCCGCGGCGCCCACCCGCGCGATGCCGATCGCGTCGAGCACCTCGTCGATCACCGGGACCTGGGGGGAGAGGGTGTCCGGCACCTCCTCCTGGTCCACCCCGGCGCCCTCCGGGGCCTCCTCGGCGACCCGATGGGCCTTGTACGTGGGGATCAGCGCGACCCGCCAGGCCGGGCGCCAGTCGAAGTCCATGCAGGCCACCAGGTCGTCCGGGCGGTGGTCCTGGACGAGCCGGGCGATGAAGTCGAGGAGCCCGCGCACGGCGTTCACCGGTGTGCCGTCGGGGGCCCGGACCGAATCCGGCACTCCGAAATAGGCTCGGAAGTAGAGGGAGGCGGTGTCGAGGAGCATCAGGCGTCGCGTCACACCCCGATCATGCACTACCCGACGGACAGAACTCCTGGGATGATGTGATGTGGATCACCGTTTGGTTTACGCCAAACCGATCAGGGCAGGCGCGCCACCGGAGCGAACCCGTTCAGTACTTCAACTATTGCGGCGGTCCGCGGTCCGATGCCGCGCCGCTCCACGACCCGCCGGCGGGGGTGGCGGGTCGTTTT
Source organism: Streptomyces sp. AgN23 (assembly GCF_001598115.1). NCBI lineage: Bacteria > Bacillati > Actinomycetota > Actinomycetes > Kitasatosporales > Streptomycetaceae > Streptomyces > Streptomyces sp. AgN23. Next base: position 2,679,793 of record NZ_CP007153.1, on the reverse strand, counting down.
TTGGTGCGATCTGAGAGGTGCATGTGGCCACATTGCGAGCCGAACGCCTGTACAAGGTGTTCGGCAGACGACCCGATGAGGCGGTGGCGCGGCTCGAGAGCGGCGCGGACCGTGAAGAGCTTCGCGCGAGCGGGACGACAGCAGCGGTCATCGATGCCTCCTTCACCGTCGAGGAGGGTCAGATCTTCGTCGTCATGGGTCTGTCCGGATCCGGTAAGTCCACGCTGCTGCGCATGCTGAACGGGCTGCTGGAGCCGACCGCGGGACGCGTGCTCTTCGACGACGACGACCTGACCGTGCTCAGCCCCAAGGACCTGCGCGAGGTACGGTCCCGCAAGATCAGCATGGTCTTCCAGCACTTCGCCCTCTTCCCGCACCGCAGCGTGCTGGAGAACGCCGCCTACGGCCTCGAGGTGCAGGGTGTGCCGCGCGAGGAGCGCGTCCGGCGGGCCACCGAGGCGCTGGAGATGGTGGGCCTGGCCGGCTGGGAGAAGTCCTGGCCCGATGAGCTTTCCGGTGGTATGCAGCAGCGCGTCGGGCTCGCCCGCGCCCTGGCCACCGACGCCGACATGCTGTTGATGGACGAGTCCTTCAGCGCGCTCGACCCGCTGATCCGGCGCGATATGCAGGACCAGCTGCTCCAGCTGCAGACGCGGCTCAAGAAGACCATCGTCTTCATCACCCACGACCTGAACGAGGCCATGCGGCTCGGCGACCGCATCGCCGTGATGCGCGACGGCCAGATCGTCCAGATCGGCACCGCCGAGGACATCCTGGTCACCCCGGCCAACGACTACGTCGCCTCCTTCACCCAGGACGTCGACCGCAGCCGGGTGCTCACCGCCGGCGCGATCATGGCCGAACCGAGTGAGGCGCTGGGCAGCAAGACCGACGACGGGACCACGCTCCGTACCGAGCAGGACGTGCTGGCGGCCGCCCCCGCCACCGTCCCCGAGTCCACGCCGATCATCGAGCTGTTCCGGCCCTGTTCGCGCAGCGGGGTCGCGGTCGCCGTCACCGACGACGACGGTGCGCTCGTCGGCGTCGTCACCCGTGCCCGGCTGCTCGCCGTCCTCGGCGAGCCGGACGCCGGACCCGACGGCGCACAGCCGCCGGCCGGTGACACCCCGGACGCGCCCGAGGCCGCCAAGAAGGTGATCACCGGTGCCTAGGCTTCAGGTCGGCGACTGGATCAACTCCGGCGTCAACTGGCTCCGAGACAATCTGAGCTGGCTCTTCGACTTCATCTCCAGCGTCGTGCAGGGCATGTACGACGGGCTGAACACCGTGCTCAGCGGCCCCGAGCCGCTGCTGCTCGCGGGCATCCTGGCGCTGCTCGCCTGGTGGCTGCGCGGACTGCTGCCCGCCGTGCTCGCCTTCCTGGGATTCGCCCTCATCGACTCGATCGAGTTGTGGGGCGAGGCGATGAACACCCTCGCACTGGTGCTGGTCGCCGGTGTGATCACCATCGTGTTCGCGGTGCCGCTGGGCATCTGGGCCTCGCGCAACCGCGCGGTGAGCGCCGTGATCCGTCCGGTGCTGGACTTCATGCAGACGATGCCCGCCTTCGTCTACCTGATCCCCGGCATCTTCTTCTTCGGCCTCGGGGTGGTCCCCGGCGTCGTCGCCACCGTCATCTTCTCGATGCCCCCGGGCGTCCGCATGACGGAACTGGGCATCCGGCAGGTGGATGCGGAGCTGGTCGAGGCGGCTGACGCCTTCGGCACCCATCCGCGCCGTACCCTCCTGCGCGTCCAGCTCCCGCTGGCCCTGCCCACCATCATGGCGGGCGTCAACCAGGTGATCATGCTGGCGCTGTCCATGGTCGTCATCGCCGGCATGGTCGGCGCCGAGGGCCTGGGCTCCACCGTCTTCCAGGCGATCAGCTCCGTCGACGTCGCCATGGGCTTCGAGGGCGGTATCGCGGTGGTCATCCTGGCCATGTACCTGGACCGGATGACCAGCGCGCTCAACCAGCGCGTCTCCCCGCTGGCCCGCCGTGCGCTGGCCAAGGAGAAGGCCAAGGCGCTCAGCGGCCTCAAGGTGCTGCACTGGCGCCCGGCGACCTCCGTCGCCATGGTCGGCGTCGTCGTCCTGGCGCTGGTCGCCGGCGGCATGAGCATGTTCGGCAGCGACGAAAAGGGACCCGAGGTCTCCGCCAACGTCGGCAAGGGCCAGTCGGTCAACATCGGCTACATCAACTGGGACGAGGGCGTCGCCTCCACCTTCCTGTGGAAGGAGCTCCTGGAGCAGCGCGGCTTCAAGCCCAAGGTCCAGTCGTACGACGTCGGCGCGCTGTACACCGGTATGGCCGCGGGCAACGTCGACTTCGAGACGGACTCCTGGCTGCCCACCACGCACGCCTCGTACTGGGCGAAGTACAAGAACAAGCTGGAGAACCTCGGCTCCTGGTACGGCCCCACCTCCCTGGAGGTCGCGGTGCCCTCGTACGTCAAGGGCGTCAAGACCCTGGAGGACCTCGAGAAGAAGTCCAGCACCTTCAAGAAGAAGATCGTCGGCATCGAGCCCGGTGCCGGTGAGATGAAGCTGATGCAGGACAAGGTCATGCCGGGCTACGGCCTGAACAAGAACTTCTCCCTGGTCAAGGGCTCCACCGCGGCCATGCTCTCCCAGCTGGACCGCTCCTACGCCAAGAAGGAGCCGATCGCGGTCACCCTGTGGTCCCCGCACTGGGCGTACGACAAGTACGACCTCGTCAAGCTGAAGGACCCCAAGGGCGCCTTCGGCAAGGGCGACCGCATCGACTCCCTCGCGCGCAAGGGCTTCTCCAAGGACAACCCGCAGGTCGCCAAGTGGATCAAGGACTTCAAGCTGGACGAGAAGCAGCTCACCAGCCTGGAGGCGGCGATCCAGGACGCCGGTAAGGGCAAGGAGCAGGAGGGCGTGCGCGCCTGGCTCAAGAAGAACCCGGGCCTGGTCAACAAGCTGGCCCCGGTGCCCGGCGGTGAGCAGAAGGGCAAGGACGCCGGAGCCGCGCCGATGATCGGCTACTTCCCGTGGGACGAGGACATCGCCACCACCTACCTGTGGAAGAACGTCCTCGAGCGGCGTGGCTACAAGCCGGAGATCAAGCAGTACGACGTCGGCTCGATGTTCACCGGTATGAGCACCGGACAGGTCGATGTCGAGTTCGACGGCTGGCTGCCGGTCGCCCAGAAGCAGTATTGGGACAGATACAAGAAGAACCTGGTCGACGTCGGGTCGTGGTACGACAAGACCTCCCTGGAGATCGCGGTGCCGTCCTACGTCAAGGACGTGAAGTCGCTCGCCGACCTCAAGGGGAAGTCCGGCACCTTCGGCGGCAAGATCGTCGGTATCGAGCCCGGGACCGGCGAGATGAAGCTCCTGAAGGGCCAGGTGCTCAAGCAGTACGGCCTGGACAAGGAGTACAAGGTCAGTGACGGCTCCTCGCCGGCGATGCTGGCCGAGCTGGAGCGCTCGTACGCCAAGAAGGAGCCGGTCGCGGTCGTCTTGTGGACCCCGCACTGGGCCTACAGCAAGTACAAGCTGACCAAGCTCGCCGATCCGAAGCAGGCGTTCGGGGCCAGCAACCAGCTCCACACGCTCGCCAACAAGTCCTTCCCGAAGAAGTTCCCCGAGTTCAACGGGTGGCTGAAGAAGTGGCACATGACCGAGAAGGAACTCGCGAGCCTGGAGGCGGCGATCCAGGACGCCGGTAAGGGCAACGAGGAGAAGGGCGTCCAGAAGTGGATGGACGCCCACCCCGGCATCGTCGACAAGATGGCGCCGGTGGCTTCCTGACCTGTCACCAGGTGGTCCGCTGACCCACGGCGGACACCACGCACACACCGCGGCCCGGAGCACCCGCTCCGGGCCGCGGTGCCGTGGTCCGCGGTCCTTGGGGCGGAGAAAACCGGATGACGGCGAAAGAAGCGGCCCCTACTGTCGTATCCGTGAACGCACCTCCCGGTGCGAAGACGACGGTTACTTCGGTCGATTTGGGTTCGATTCCCGAAACACCCCGCCGGCGCGGGGTGGGAAACGTACCGTCGTCGACTTTGATCTCGGGAGGCGCGCGCACGGCATCGGAGCGCCTGGTGCGCGGGCCGCGGTTACTTCCTTTCCCAGAGCAGCCCGCAGCCCACTTTTCGACCTCAGGCGCTGCCGACGCACCGGTGCGCCGCCTCCCTCCTGTGCCCACTCGGGGGAGAGGCATGACCGCATGACGAAGTTCAACCGGGCCATCCGGCGCGCCACGGCCACGACGACCACCGCGGCCCCGACGACCACCTATGAGGGCGGCGCCGCCGCCACCCGCGACAGCAGGTCCGAACTGGTGCTCCTGGCCGTGGTGAACATGGTCGGCGAGCAGACCTTCTACGAGTCCTCCGGCGCCCGCGACAACCGCTTCCGCACCCTCGTCCGCACCGTCGCCGTCGAGGACGCCGACTGGACCGCGCGCTTGGTCACCTGGCTGCGCGGCGAGGCCCAGATGCGCACCGCCTCGCTGGTCGCCGCCGCCGAGGCCGTCGCGGCACGTCTCGCGGCCGGGCTGCACGGCGGCAACCGCCGCATCGTCGACGCCGCGTGTCTGCGCGCCGACGAGCCCGGTGAGTTCCTCGCCCACTGGACCGCCCACCACGGCCGTGCCCTGCCCAAGCCGGTCAAGCGCGGCCTCGCCGACGCCGCCCGCCGCCTCTACACCGAGCGATCGCTGCTCAAGCACGACACCGAAAGCCACGGCTTCCGCTTCGCCGACGTCCTGGAGCTGGTGCACGCCGCCCCGGACCCCGAAAAGCCGTGGCAGAGCGAGCTGTTCCGGCACGCCATCGACCGCCGCCACCACCGGGACGCCGCGCCCCCGGTCTCGCTGCGCACCCTGCGCGCCCGCGCCCGGCTGACCGGCCTGCCGCAGTGGGAGCGGCGCGCCGTACTGGAGCGGCCGGACGCCGCCGAAGCGCTCCGCACCGCCGGGATGACCTGGGAGGCGCTCGCGGGCTGGCTGCAGGGGCCGATGGACGCGGTGGCCTGGCAGGCCGTGCTGCCCTCGATGGGCTACATGGCGCTGCTGCGCAATCTGCGCAACCTCGACGAGGCCGGGCTGCCGGACGCGGTCGCCGAGCGGATCGCGGCACGGCTGGCCGACCCGGCGGAGGTGGCCCGCTCCCGTCAGTTCCCGTACCGCTTCCTGTCCGCGTACCGGGCCGCGCCGTCGCTGCGCTGGGGCCACGCCCTGGACCGGGCGCTGACCGCGGCCACGGCGGCCGTCCCGGCGCTGCCGGGCCGCACCCTCGTGCTCGTGGACACCTCCGGCTCCATGCGGGCGCCGGTCTCGGGCCGCTCCCAGGTGCGCCATGCGGACATCGGCGCGCTCTTCGGGGCCGCGCTCGCGCACCGCGGCTGCCAGGTGGACCTGGTCGGCTTCGCCTCCGGGCACTTCGGCCACCGGCTGACCCCGGGAGGTTCGGTGCTCCGCGACATCGAGGGATTCTGCGCGCGGATCGGGGAGGTCGGCCATGGCACGGAGACGGGGGCGGCGCTGCGGGCGGCCTACCGCGGCCACGACCGGGTGGTGATCGTCTCGGATATGCAGGCGTTCGCCGATGCGCGCGGCGGCCGGTCCGTGCCGGTCTCGGAGGCCGTTCCGGCGCGGGTGCCGGTGTTCGGCGTCAACACCACCGGCTACGCGGCCACGTCCATCGACACCGGCCGGCCGAACCGGTACGAGATCGGCGGCTTCAGCGACAAGCTGTTCACGATGGTCGGGCTGCTGTCGGAGAGCGACCGCGGCGGCCGGGTCGCCTGGCCGTGGGAGCGACTGGCGGAGGCGGCGTAGATGGAGGCCCTACGAGTGGCATCTGGGCCTTACGGCTCATGCGGGGGCCTTACGGCTCGTGTCCGGCATGGCGAAACCGCGAGACCGGTCGCGCCGTACGGTGGAGCGATGAGTTCTCGCACCCCCGTACGAAGCGTGGTGTCCCTCGTCCCCTCGCTCACCGAGGCCGTCGCCGCCACGGCGCCGGAGCTGCTGGCCGGGATGACCGATTGGTGCACCCATCCGCCCGGCCTCGCGGCGGAGCGCATCGGCGGCACCAAGAACCCCGACACCGCCCGGATCGCCGCCCTCGCACCGGATCTCGTGATCGCGAACGAGGAGGAAAACCGCCCCTCCGACCTCGCCGCGCTGCGCGCCGCCGGTCTCGAGGTCCTGGTGACCGAAGTACGCACCCTGGACCAGGCGTTCACCGAGCTGGAGCGGGTCCTGGTGCGCGGCTGCGGACTGGCCCGGCCCGGCTGGCTTGACGCGGCCGAGGCCGCCTGGGCGGACGTACGGGCCAGTGGTCCGGCGCGGCAGGCCGTCGTACCGGTGTGGCGGCGTCCGTGGATGGTGCTGGGCCGGGACACCTTCGCCGGTGACGTCCTGGCCCGGCTGGGCGTACGGCACCTCTACAGCGCGCATCCCGAGCGCTATCCCCGCATCCCGATCGAGGAGTTGACGGCGCGCAACGCGGATCTGGTGGTGCTGCCCGACGAGCCGTACCGCTTCACGGCCGACGACGGCCCCGAGGCGTTCCCCGGCATCCCGGCGGCCCTGGTCAGCGGTCGTCACCTCACCTGGTACGGCCCCTCGCTGGCGGAGGCGCCCGCCGCCCTCACGGCCGCGTTGGCGGCGGCGTGCTGACGGCGGACTCACGTCCGAGCGGATACGGCTGGGGGCGACGGCCAGGGCCTCCTCGCGCTGGTCGCGCAGAGTAATTTTCCTACGGGAGTTGATCTCGACCCCCGCGAGTCCGGACCGCCCCACGACGGAGGACCCTTGCTGAACGTCATCGCCGTACCTGCGGCGCCCGAGGCGGCCCGAGCGGTCCGCGACCGCGCCGACGCGCTGATCGCCGCCCCGCTCCCGGACGACGCCGAGGTGCGTGGCGACTGGGTCCGCGCGCCCGGCGTCCGGGGCGGCGCGGTGATCTATGTGCACGGCGGCGGGTTCGCCCACACCATGCCCGAGGCCGAGCGGGCGATGGCCTATAGGCTGTCGAAGGCCACCGGACGTCCCGCCCTGCGGGTGGACTACCGATTGGCGCCCGAACACCCCTATCCCGCGGCGCTCGAGGACGTTCTGGCCGCCTGGCGAAGCGTGCTGGACGAGGGCGTCCCCGCCGCCGAGGTCGTATTCGCCGGTGAGTCCGCCGGGGCCACGCTGGTGCTGTCCGCCCTGCTGGAGATCGAGCGGACCGGCGGTCCGCGGCCCGGTGCCGCGGTCGTGATCTCACCCGTCACCGACTTCGCCCTTACCGGTGTGTCGCTCGCCGCCAATGACGGTAAGGACATCATGAGCCGGGCCGTGCTCGACTCCATACGCGCCCAGTACCTGGCCGGCGCGCCCGGCGACCAGGCTCCGCAGTCGCCGCTGTACGGGGATCCGCGCGGGCTGCCGCCGCTGCTGATCGCCGTCGGCGCGGACGAGGTGCTCCTGGACGACGCCCGCCGCTTCGCCGAGGCGGCCGACGCCTCCGGGGTGAGCGTGCGCCTGGAGGAGTACGCGGACATGCCGCACGCCTTCCACCTGTCCGAGCCGGGGGAGGTGCTGCTGGACCGGATCGGCCGGTGGCTCGCCGACCCGGTCCGCGTCTTCACCGTCAGCGAGCCGGACGCGGGCCCCTACGCGCTCACCGGCGGCCCCGACGGCGCCCTGTGGTTCACCCTGGTCCACCAGGGCGCGATCGGCCGCAGGGACGCGGACGGCAGGATCACCGTCCACCCCGTGGGAGCCAAGCCGACGGTGATCGCCCAAGGTCCCGACGGCGCCCTGTGGTTCACCGAGTACGGCACCCACCGCATCGGCCGGATCACCCTGGACGGCGCGATCTCCTCCTACGAACCGCCGACCGCCGACGGCGGCCCGTACGGGATCGCCGCGGGCCCGGACGGGGCCATATGGTTCACGCTGTCGCGCGCCGACCACATCGGCCGGATCACCATGGACGGCGACATCACCGAGTACCCCGCGCCCGGGGCCTTCCCGGCCGCCCTGACGGCCGGTCCCGACGGCGCGATGTGGTGCACCCTCAACCAGGGCAACGCCATCGGCCGGATCACCATGGACGGCGTGACGACCGCCCACCCCCTGCCGACCGAGGCCGCCGCGCCGGTGGGCATCGCTCAAGGGCCGGACGGCGCCCTGTGGTTCACCGAGATCGGCGCGGGGCAGATCGGCCGCATCACGGTGGACGGCACCGTCACCGAGTACCCGCTGCCCGACCGCGAGGCGCGGCCGCACGCCATCACCCCTGGCCCCGACGGGGCGCTGTGGTTCACCGAATGGGGCCGCGGCCGGATCGGACGCCTCACCGCCGACGGCCGGATCACGGCGTACGACCTGCCCCGAGCCGACTGCGAGCCGCATGGCATCGCCTCGTACGACGGCGCGCTGTGGTGCGCCCTGGAAACGGGCTCCCTGGCCAGGCTCGACGTCCACCGGTGACCGTCTCGGCCCCCGGTTCCGATCCCCGAAACCGCGTGCTGGAACCAGGCGGGGTGGGGCGGGGGCCCGAGCCCCCGCCCCACCCCGCTCAGCACCCTCAGCCCTCCACAGAGCAGCAGGAGTCGCGCCGCAACAGCCGCCCCACCTCCAGCCACTCATCCGCCGACCGCCCGTGCGGTGCCGCCGCGGCACCGGCCCCCGGGAAGGACTCGACCAGCTCGCGCTGCTCGTACGGCACCCCGCCCCGCAGCACCGACACCGTCCTTACCAGCGTGTCGAAGTCCGTGAAGGGATCGCCGTCCACGACCGTCAGATCCGCCAGCTTCCCGATTTCCAGGGTCCCCAGGTCGCGATCGGCACCGAAGGCCCGCGCCGGGAGGATCGTCGCCGTGCGCAGCGCCTCCTGCGGCGACAGTCCGAAACGGTGCAGGGCGCGCAGGGCCAGATGCAGATGGAGGCCCACCGGCACCAGCGGCTGGTCCGTCCCCAGGGCCACCACCCCGCCCTCGGCCAGAATCCGCCGGTAGACCCCGATCTCGGTGCCCAGCGTGGTGAGTTGGTCCGACGTCGGGGGTGTCCCGGCGAGCTGCCGTACGAGCGCGGTGTCCCACGGCGGCATCAGCCGGGTGACCCGCTCGTCCTCCGCCAGCGAGGGGTCCGCGCCCACCAGGGGCGAGGCCGTGAACGGCGTGGCGATGAGCCGGAAGTCGGAGGTCGCGGTGTAGATCTCCGTCACGTCCTGCTGGGAGTGCCCGGACGCCGTCGTGGCGTGGCCGTACTCCAGCCGCTGGGTGGCCTGCAGATGCGTCGTCAGGTCCTGTCCGAGCTGTATGCCCGGTGAGCACAGATGGCTGCCGGTGCGCACACCGAGCCGCTCATGCGCGAACCGGGCCGCCTCCTCCATGATCCATCCCGGCGCGCGTACATACGTCTTGACGAAGTCCCAGTCGAGCGCGGCACCGCGCTCCAAAGAGCGCCGCAGACCGTCCCGGGTGCGATGCGCCCGGCCCATGCTGTACGCGACGCGCGGTCCGTCCAGCAGCTCGCCGGTGGCCAGCAGCCGCGGCCCGGCCAGGGCGCCCGCCGCGACGGCCTCCCTGAGGCGCGCCTGCTCATAGGCGAAGCCGCCGAGGGAAACGGCCGTCGTGATGCCGTAGGCGAGTTGCAGGGCGGTCTGACGGCCGCCATAGGTGTACTGCCAGGGGTGGGTGTGGGCGTCCCACAGCCCCGGGATGACGGTGCGTTCGGAGGCGTCGACGCGCCGCTTAGCGGGCCGCCCGGCCCGGTGGGCCTCCACGGCCGCGATGCGTCCGCCGCGGACCACGATGTCCACGTCCTCGCGGACCGTGCCGCTCTTACGGCCGTCATGACCGGCGCCGCCGCCCTCGCCTCCGGTGCCGTCCCAGAACCGTCCGGCGTGGACGACGGTGTCCGCGGGGCGCGGCCGCCGGTGGTCCAGCGGGACGCGGACCGTGCGGGCGGTGCCGCGCTCGACGTCCAGCAGCCGCAGTCGGCCCGCCGACAGATACAGGATGTGGCGGGAGTCGCCGGACCAGGAGGGATGGTCGGCGGCCTCGTCGGTCAGCCGGCGCGGCGCGTCGTCGGGGGTGCCGTCCGGCCTCACCGGCAGCAGCCACAGGGCGGACTCGACGATGAGCGCCATATGGCGGCCATCGGGGGACCAGACGGGTCCGGAGTCATAGCGGTCGGAGAGGGAGGTGTGCGGTGCGACGGCATGCTGACTGGCCGTACCGGTGTCGGTGTCGATCACCCGGATCAGGTTGTAGCCCTCGCGGAACCGCTGGTTCAGCCGGTTGCGATCGCACAGGGCCACAAAGCGCCCGTCGGGCGACCAGCTCGGCCGGCCGGGCAGTCCGCCGGCGCCCATCGGCGCGGCGAGCACCCGTTCCGTACCGGCGTCGAGATCGCGCAGAACCAGGTTTCCCGACATGTCGACACAGGCGAGCCGCTTGCCGTCGGGGGAGAGCGCCGGATGCACCCTGCCGCCGGAGGCCAGCACGGTCTCCTCGCCCGAGGCGAGGTCCCGGCGGCGCGCGGCCAGCAGGCCATCGCGGTCGTCGGCGTACACCAGGGCGCGCCCATCGGGCGTCCAGGTGGGGGCCAGCAGATACCGGGTGGGGGCCGCCCGTACGACCCGGCGCGGGGCGCGGCCGCCGGAGACATCGGCGACCCAGAGGGAGTTGAGGGCGGCGAAGGCGACCTTACGGCCGTCAGGAGAGAGCGCGGGCAGATGCAGCCCGCGCACCGGCCGCACCTCGCCGCTGTCGAAGTCGTACCGCTTCACGCGATACCGGGGCCGGTTCACCGGGAGGGTGGCGGAGAAGGGGATCTCCTCGTACGCGACGCCCTTACGGTCGGATTCCTCACCGGCTCCGGCCGCGCCGGACCGTACCGCCGGGGACACCCGGAACACCCGGAACCGGCCGTCGACGGTGAGCAGCAACTCGTCCCGCGACACCCAACGGGGCGGCACGGGCTGCACATCCCCCGTGATCGCCACCGGCTCGCCGGCCACGACCAGCGTGCAGGAGGCTGCGGGAGCGGCCGTGGTCCGCAGATAGGCGAGATGGCCGTCCGCCGACACGGACGGCGTCATCACCTGGGCGGCGGCGGTGGGATCGGTGTGCTCGGCCGTGACCGCCCCGGTGCCGTCGGCCCGTACGGAGGCGACCGTACGGGCGTTCAGCTTTGTCCCGGCGAGCGCACCGCGCACGAACAGCACCCGCTCGCCGTCCGCGGACCAGGTGGGGTCGAAGTCCTCCCAGGCGCCGTCCTGGAGCGGCCCGTCCTGGCCGTCCGCGCCCGTGAGCCGCGTGAGCTCACCGCCGGCCACCTCCAGCACCCAGATCCGGTACGGGCTGCCCGCCACGGGGTCGCCGCCGCGCTCGGACGCGAAGGCGATCCGGGTGCCGTCGGGCGACCAGGCCGGACCGCGGTCGTCCCACGGGCCGTCTGTTCGCTGCCACAAACCAGAGCCGTCGGGGCGCAGCGTCCAGATATGGAATCCGCCGCCCCGGTAGGCGCAGACGGCCAGCAGCTTTCCATCGGGGGAGTAGACCGGCCGGGTGGGCTCCAGATCGGCCGGTGTGAGCGATATGGCCTCGCCACCCTTACGGGCGACCGACCACAGGACGTTCTGGACCTCGGCGATCATGCGGTCGCCGGACGGCGAGAGGGTCGCGGCGCCGTTGGTGGCGGCGGTGAAGGAGAGCGAGCCCGGCCGGGCCGGTGCGGCGGCGGCCGTCTCGAAGGGCAGGGTGGTCGCGGTGGCGGCGGCGGTGCCCGCGGCGGCGGCCTGCAGAAAACGCCGCCGCGACAGGGCGGAGGCAGGGGAGAGCGAAGCGTCGTGCGTGTCCAACGGTCCTCCTGGAGCAAGGGAGTTGCATGGATCAGGAGTCGATACGCGGTACCAAGCCCTTGATCGTTACACCCCCTGCGTCCCGGAGGACAAGAGCGCGTCGATGCCCTTGGCTTGCGGGCCCGGCAAAGGGAGAGTGGGCTTCCGTCCGCACCCCTGCACGCAGACCGACTCACACCAGACCCACCACACCGACTCGCACAGACCGACCGCACGAGACCGATCAGCACCGCCACAGACTGACCAGCACGGACACAGACCGACCAGCACGAGATCGGCTGACACCACACCGACCAGCACCAGATCGATGTGCACCCAATCGATGAGCACCAGGAGATGAGACGGCATGCCCGACGGCGGTATCACCCACCGCACCGACCATCTGCCCATGCCCGACGGTGTGCGGGTCGCGACCTACACCTGGCTGCCGGAGAACGGCGCCCCGCGCGCGATCGTCCAGATCGCGCATGGCGCCGCCGAACACGCCCGGCGCTACGACCGGTTCGCCCGCTTCCTGGCCGGGCACGGCTATGCGGTGGTCGCCTCGGACCACCGCGGTCACGGAGCCACCGCCGAGTCGACGGGCGGATTCGGCGTTGTGGGCGAGGAGGGCGACAGCTGGCGGGCGATCGTCTCGGACCTGCGCGCCATCGGCGACCGCGCCCGGGCCGCGCACCCCCATGCGCCGCTGGTCCTGCTCGGCCACAGCATGGGTTCGATGCTGGCCCGCGACTGCGCCCAGGAGTACGGCGAGGAACTGGCGGGCCTGATCCTCTCCGGGACTTTCCGCTCCCTCCCGGGGACCGAGACCGAGGCGGCGCTGGAGGGCATCGCCCAGGAGATCGCGGAACGCGGTCGGACCGCTCCGTCCACCTTCACCCCGACCCTCTTCGCCTCGTTCAACGACCCGTACGAGTCCCTTCAGGACCGGACGGGCTTCGAGTGGCTCTCGCGAGACCCCGCGGAGGTGGCCGCGTACGCGGCGGACGAGCGGTGCGGCTTCGCGTTCAGCGCCGGGCTGTCCCTGGACTGGGTCCGTGGCGTCCGTAAGATCAACGACCCGCGCCACCAGGCCCGTATCCCGGCCGCGCTGCCGGTGCATCTGGCGGTCGGCACCGAGGACCCGTGCAACCAGGGGATGACGCTCGTCTACGAACTCCTGGAGGACTTCCGCTACGGGGGCACGCGGGAGCTGAGCTGGAAGGGATATCAGGGGGCCCGGCACGAGATCCTCAACGAGACCAACCGGGATGAAGTCCAGCAGGACGTGCTGACCTGGCTGGAAAAGCACCTCTGAACCGCGGGCCGCACGGCCCCGGCGGAGCCACCGCCTCAGCCCAGGAAGCCGGAGATGCGCTCGCGCAACGACGCCGGGTCCAGCCCCTGACCCGCCAGATGCTCGTCGATCGTGCCGTAGCGTCGCAGCTCACGCCGGGCGATACCCAGGCCGAGCACCCGATGCGGACGATCGGCGAGCGCGTCGTTGACGGCGGCGGTCGAGGTGCCCGCGAGATACGGCTCGACCAGCACGACATCGACTGCCGCCCCGGCTCCCGCTGCCGCCCCGGCCGTCGCACGCAGCGTCCGCTCGTCGAAGGGCCGCACCGTGGTGGCATACAGCACGGTCACATCCAGCCCCTCGACGGCCCTGAGTACGCTGTCGAGCATCGGCCCGACCGCGATCACCACGCCGCCACGCCCCTCCCGTACGGTCAGGAAGCGGCCGGGGGCGATGTCCCGCGGGGCGGAGTTGGAGTGCGCCGACAGCCGTACGTACACCGAGTCGTCACCGGCCGCGGCCGCGTCCCGCAGCAGGGTTTCGGCCTCGTCCGGATGGCCGGGCACCTGGACGGTCCAGCCGTCGAGCGTGTCCAGCAGGGCCACATCGCCGGGGGCCATATGGGTGTAGCCGCCCGCGGGCCAGTCGTACGAACCGGCAGCGCTCACCAGGACCCCGCCCACGCCCTGATGCCCGAAGTCCAGCTTGACCTGCTCAAAGGGCCGCTCGACCAGAAAGCTGGCGAAGGTGTGCAGAATCGGCCGCATCCCGGTCAGGGCCAGTCCGCCGCCGACGCCGACCAGCAGCTGTTCGCGGATGCCGACATTGATCACCCGGTCGGGATGCGCCCGGGCCGCGTCCGTGAAGCCGTCCTTACCGATCTCCGCCAGCACGACGGCCAGCCGGGGGTCGTCGTCGAGAAGACGGGAGACGACGGAGGCGAAACGCTCACGCATGGTGTCCATGAAGACAGTTCCTCTCACTCTGGAGAAAGAATTCAGACCTTGGCCTCGACCCGGGCCACCACGGCATGCGGCCGCCCCGGGTGCGGTGCGGTGTACGCCTCGTACAGCGCCTGGTGATCACGCCCGTCCACGGTCGCCGTGGACCACCCCGCGGCCTCGAAGCGCGCGGCGATGCCCCCGGGCCGGCCATGGGTGGCGGAGGCGTTGTCGACAACGACCGTGTGCAACCGCTCCAGCCCGACGGCCCCCGCATAGGCGATCGCCTCGTGATTGCTGCCCTCGTCCAGCTCGGCGTCGCCGACGAGCACCCACACCGCCGACCCGGAGCGCCCCTGCGCCCGCAGCCCGAGCGCACTCCCCACGGCCAACGGCAACCCATGCCCGAGCGAGCCACTGCCGATCTCGGCACCCGGTACGAGCACCCGATCCGGATGGTGCCCCAGCGGCGACTCGTACGCCCCGAACCCCGGCAGCAACGACTCGGGCAGGAATCCCTTGGCGGCGAGCACGGCGTAGTACGCCATCGGCCCGTGCCCCTTGGACAGCAGGAACCGATCCCGGTCCGGAGCATTCACGGCCTCCGGCGAGACCCGCAGCACCCGGTCGTAGAGCACCCAGACCACGTCAAGCGTCGAGGTCGCGGCCGGCCCGTGCTTCTCGTCCCCGGTCATCAGACTCATCAGCCGAGGAAGATCGTCGTACCCCTGCGCGGTGTGAACGTCGGTGAAGGTCATAGACCGAGCGTGCAACTTAAACCGGGCTTCAGGTCAAGCCCCGCCTCCCCGCCGGCGCGGCAACCCGCAGCGCCCCACGCTGACGCTGAGCAACCACCCCATCCCACAGAGCGAACACCCCAGCTGGTCCCGCCGGACTCCCGATCTTCACCCGGGGGTGGCAGCAGCCACCCCCTGAGGTGCGGTATTGTTCTTCATGCGCGGTCGGCAAGGGGAAAACCCAAGCCGAGCGAGCACCGGGACGTGGCGCAGCTTGGTAGCGCACTTGACTGGGGGTCAAGGGGTCGCAGGTTCAAATCCTGTCGTCCCGACCAGCATTTTCGCAGGTCGGAGGCCGTTTCCGCGGGTAGCGGGAGCGGCCTTAACCGTTTCCGGGCTGGGAGCAATGGGGAGCCCTCTGGGGGCCCTCGTGCTCCCAACTCGCAGACGTGTCAACGGTGCCCGGTTTGTCCGTCACCCGTTCCGGTAGACCTATGGCGCCGTACCGAGCCCCTGTGTGCCGTTGTCAACCACAGGCCGCCAAGGTCATCCCGCCGTTATGGATGCTCTCGGCATCGAGAAGCATAAGGACCCCTTGTCGGCCCTCGACCCCCTTTCGGGGTGGGAGCACGTCGTCGTGCTCCTCATGCGACAGGAGGGGAGCTGTCGGGTGATGGCCTTGGCCGACGTGTTTCCGCAGGCGGCCGACGCTCGGGCGTTGCGGCCGCAAGGTGCCTGCCGGGTCAAGGCGAGGCAAGGCCCCTTGGCGTCTGCCGGCAGACGGGGCACTCCCAGGGGGTGAGCGCCGTATCGGGCTCTGTGGCGCAGTAGCGAGACGGTCGGCTGGGGGCTTCGGTGTGGACTAATAGTGTGCCAAGCAGACCAGCTCCCGTAGGTCCACTTCCGTGTCACCAGACGGCGATGCCAGCGCAGCAGCGTTCCGGGGGTGACCAGCCGCGTAGCGCTTTAGAACGGCTTCACTGGTTGTGAGCTGGGATTTTCCTTATGGTCAGCTGGCTCGGTGGTACTCGTTGATGAGGCCTGCGACGGCTTGTCGGCGTTTGATCCGGGCTGTAGGCAGGGGGATGACGTTCGGATTGTCGCTGGGCGCGAGTTGGGCACGGCCTTGGTGGGGTCGGTGGTTGTTGAAGTGGTGTGCGTAGTCGTGGAGGATCTTCTCGGCGTGGCCACGGTCGAAGAGCAGGACACGGTCGGTGCACTCTTCCCGTGCCGAGTGGATGAAGCGTTCTGCGTGTGGGTTGCAGTTGGGGCTGCGTGGAGGGGCCTTGGCCACAGTGATGTCGGCGCTGGCGAACACGGCGTCGAAGGCGGCCGTGAATTTCGCGTCTCGGCCGCGGATGAGGTGAGTGATATCTGCGGCGCGATCGGCGAGTTGCCACAGGAACTGCCGGGCCTGCTGGGTGACCTATGCGGTGGCGCCGATGGGCGGTGGCGCCGGGGATGTGGATGGTGCGGGTTCGCACCTCCATGATGAATAGCGCGTAGAGCCGCTGCAGGCTGATGGTGTCGACGTGGAAGAGATCGGTGGCGAGCAGGCCGCTGGCCTGGGCTTTGAGGAACGCCGCCCACTCACCGCGCGCTGGCTGGCGACGCGGCGTGGGACCGAGACCGGCGGCACGCACACGTCGGGCGGTGGCGGGGCTGACCTTGTGCCCGATGCGGCGCGGTTCGCCGTGTACGCGTCGGAATCCCCATCGGGGATTCTCGGTGCCGAGCCGGATGATCAGGTTGCGGATTTCCTCCGGCAGGGGCGGTCGCCCGGTAGACGGCGGCCGCGTCCACTTCTGCTTCACCAGACGCCGGTGCCAGGCCAGCAGGGTGCGCGGGGGGACGATCTGGCGTTCGCGCAGGGCTTGGGGGATCAGTCGGGTCACAACGGTGAGCAGTGTGCGGTCCGGCCAGCCGGGCTTGGGCGCGGTGACCTGTCGACGCAGAACCGCGAGCTCGTGTCGCAGGATCAGTATCTCCGTATTCTTGGCCCGCAGAAGATCGGGACATCAGGAACAGCCACGCGAAGATTCGCGTGCCGATGAGGTAGACAAGTCGGACCAGCACGAGGACTGATCCTGCCGGGTACCTGCTGGTCAGGTGCGTTGCCTCAGGTCGTACCCGGTGAGGCCATTATGGAGCGCTACGGGTCTCCGCCGCCCGCGCGATGGGCCGTCGGTGGAAGCCCAGGGGACGGCGGAAGTGAACCGTTCCATTGGATGTGCGGCGGTCCACCTGCCATCGTGTTGATCGTTTCGGCAATTTCGATGGTGATGGAGTGTTGGGCTGATGTTGCGTATGAACGGGTGGAATCGAGCGATGATATGGGGCACCAGCGGCGTTGCCGCTGCCGTGCTCGCCCTGACCGCTTGTTCGGCGTCTAGTGGAGACGACGACACCGAGGGGGCTGGCAAAGGCGAGAAAGGCGGAGCCGCCAGTGCGCCCCGACACCAGACTAAGCCGGGCTCCAGCGTCCCGGACGAGTGGGCCGGGTCGAAGCAGTGGGCGGCGCTGCCGCGCGGCAAGCGCACCGACAGCAACGGCAATGAGGTTCTGTTCCCGCACACCGCCGAAGGGGCCGTCAGCATGCTGTCCGCCGCGAACTCGACGACCGTACAGGGCAGTCGGGACATGGTGGACGAGCAGATGGGCGTCTACGACTCCTACCTGGCCGCAGCCGACCAGACGCCGACGAACAAGGAGAAGGTCAAGCAGCGGGCGATCCAGACGGACGCCGCCTTGCGTGAAAAGTTCGGAATCCCAGCCAAGGGCGACATGCCGCCGCGCGCATATTCACGAGTTCGCACCATCGGCTTCAAGATCATCAAAAAGTCGAAGGACGAGGTCAGCGTCTACATTCTCGCCCGCGTCACCGTGAAAGCTGGGGCGATCGAGAAGACGCACAGCTCCTACACCCGCACTCTCCTGGCCGCCGAGTGGGACGGGAACGACTGGAAGATGAGCTCTGCTGCGACCCTCCGCGCCGCGCAGCAAGTCGAAGGAAAGCCGCGGCCCGCCATGGCCCTCCCAGGGACCAAGAAGTTCAACCGCGCCGGTTGGACCGCCCCCAGGGGAACATCATGAGACGTCGGTTCGCTGCTCGCCTGTGCCGCTCGAAAGTCATCGCTGCACGTCATGCCGTATATCTGTACTCGTTGATGAGGCCTGAAGGGTGTCATTATTCCGATCAGGCTGCTGAGCTGGGCGTTCTCTGTCGATGGTGAGGCAGTCTGAGCGGCGTGGTGTGGTACTCGTTGAGCAGTCCACCGAGGACCTGCCGATGCCTGACCGTGCCAGCAGGTAGGGGGATGATGTTCGGGTCGTCGTCGGGGGCACGAAGGTTCAGGCTGCGGTGGGCTCGTCCGGTGTTGTAGTGCTTGGCGTACGTGGTGAGGACGGTGTGCAGGTGTCGTTCGCCGGTGATGAGGAGTCGGTCGGTGCATTCGGCGCGGGCTGTGCGTATCCATCGTTCGGCGAACGCGTTGGACCGGGGGCTTTGTGGCGGGGTCGGGATGACGGCTGTGCCGTTGCCGGCGAAGAAGGCGTCGAACGCGGCGGTGAACTTTGCGGGTGCCGATAAATCATCCGCGCAGGTCGGGAGCCTGATTACGGATCTTCGGTTCTCCTCGATGTCCACCCCAGGTGCCTTCACCCGCTCAGGGTCCTGTCGGCATCATGATCTGTTGTGCTGCTGCGTCTGGCTTACCTCGCCGCGACCAACGCCCTGGCGTTCCTACGCCTCCTGCCGATGAGCGACAGAGACAAGGACATCGAGATCCTGGTGCTCCGGCACCAACTGCTGGTCCTGCAGCGTCAGGCCAGCAAGCCGACCTTCACCGACAGCGACCGTGCGATCCTCGCCAGCCTGCTCCACCACCTCCCCAAAGACAGATTGCGGCACCTTCTGCTGCTGGTCCGGCCCGACACGGTGTTGCGCTGGCATCGTGAACTGCTCAGGCGGCGCCATGCCGCGACCTGCGTACCCAGACGGCGCGGACGCCCACGCACCATCCGATCGATCCGCGCCCTGGTCCTGCGCCTGGCCAGGGAGAACGCCTCGTGGGGGTATCGCCGGGTCCACGGCGAACTCGCAGCCCTGGGGATCAAGGTCGCCGCCTCCACGGTCTGGGAGATCCTCCGCGAACACGGCATCCCACCCGCACCCGAACGGCAGAGGACCACCTGGGCGGACTTCCTCCGCAGCCAGGCCAAAGCTCTACTCGCCTGCGATCTCTTCGAAGTCCGCACGCTGACCGGGGCGCGCCTGTATGTCTTCGCTGTCATCGAGCACACCACCCGTCGCGTCCGGATCCTCGGCGCCACCGCACACCCCACCGCGGAGTGGATCGTGCAGCTCGGACGCAACCTCCTCATGGACCTCGAGGACGCAGACAGCAAGGCGAAGTTCTTGATCCGAGACCGCGACTCGAAGTTCACAGCCGCCTTCGACGCCCTGATGGCCGATGCCGGAGTGAAGGTCGTCACCACCGGCATTCGAGTACCACGGATGAACTCGCTCATGGAGCGCTGGATACAAACCTGCCGCACCGAACTCCTGGACCGCACCCTGATCTGGAACCAGAGCCACCTCCTCCACACACTGCGCGAGTACGAATCCTTCTACAACGAACACCGCCCGCACAGGGCCCTGACACAAGCCGCCCCATGCCGCCCACTACCCACACCCATCACGCAACAAGGTCAGCTCAGCCACCTCGAAGTCCGCCGACGAGACCGCCTCGGCGGAACCCTCCACCAGTACCAACACACAGCCTGAGCTGCGCGGATGTTTTATCGGCACCCGCAATGCTCTTCGTCCCGGTCAATGGACTTCGCCCGCACTATCAAGAAGGCCGTCCCACACCAACGGGTGATCTTCACCGTGCACGAGATGAAGCGCCTGGGCCGCGGCGCCGCCGAGCTGCCGGCCATCGCCGAGGACCTGCGCCACGATGCCCGCCCAGGGTAGGGGCGCAGCCGTCGGTGTAGCGCGCGCGGTCGTGCAGGGCGGGCGTGGCCGCGGCGTCGTCGTCACGAGGGCGGGCGGTAGTAATCGGTGCGTGTCCCGTTAATCAAAAGCCGGTGAGCCTCGTTGTCAGCCGGCGTCCCAGCGCGCGGGTCGTCCGATCCGGCAGGCGTTGGACCAGACGAGCGAACAGCGCGTTGCGGCGGCCGTCGACCACCGACGCCTTGCGCGAGTCCAGTGCTCGGAAAGCGGTGGTGACGACTTGTTCCGGCTGCCGCAGCCCGCCCAACCTCCCCATTGTGGGCAGAATGTCCTCGGACTTCTGCCCTGTGACGGTCACCCCCGGAGAGACCGCCAGCACCCGGACGCCCGCGTCGGCAACCTCGGTACCGACCGCCAGTGTGAATGACTGCGCCATCGCCTTGCTTGCGCCGTAGGCGGCCAGGTAGGGGGTGGGCAGGAACGCGGAAGCGCTCGTGACGTTCACGATTGTTCCACGGCCACGTGAAACCATGCCCGGCAGGAAGCGGATCGTGTTCTCCACCACGGCTTGCCCGTTCAGGGTCACCATCGCTGCGACGACCGCCGGATCGGCTTTCGCCGCTGCCCCGCCGACACCCCCGCCCGCGTTGTTCACGAGGAAACCGACCTCCAGCCCGTGCTCGACGGTCCACTCGAACATCGCCCGAGGCGCCTCGGGCTCGGACAGGTCCAGCTTCTCCGTCAGCACGCGCACTCCGTGTGCGGAGCGCAGGGACGAGGCGAGCGCCTCCAGTTTGTCGCCTGATCGGGCCACGAGGACGAGGTCCGCACCACGCTGGGCGAGCCTGGCGGCGAACTCGGCGCCTATACCACCCGACGCCCCCGTAACCAGCGCCGTGGTACCGGACAGACGAGACAGGTCCTGCATGATTCTCCTCGGGCTGGAGGCCGATCGGCTTGGTTCGTTCACGCTAACCACGTCAGCGGGCGGCACCATCCATTTGGCCGGCAAGTGAGAAACATGCCTGATGAGATCTCTCATAAGGCGGACGATCCCGCCTCAGCAGCGCCCCTGGGAACGGCACGTGAGCACGCCTTCCGCGGACCTGCGCGCCGACCCCGCCGCAACCGTGAACGCGTCCTGAAGGCCGCACGAGAGGTCTTCGCGGCCCAGGGCGTCGACGCACCGTGGGCACGGTGGTCCGCCGGGCCGGCGTCGGCGTCGCCTACCGCCGCTTCCCCACCCGCTCCGCGAAATGCGGTGGCCTGCCGCCGCAGGAGCCGCGCTTCTGGCGGTTGCGCGCCTGGTCGGCCTTTGGCCTTGCTCGACGGCCAGACGCAGCTTGGTGGTGAACCCGCCGCGCGAGCGTCCCAGCCCGTGATCGCCGGGTTCGGTGAAGACACCGCCCGGTGGCTCCTTCTACAGGTCACCCTGCTTGTGAGCCCCGGCGGCAGGCTGATGGGCGCGGCACACGGTTGAGTTGACACTCAGATCCCACGTGATCAAACCCTTCGCGTCGGCCAGGGACTGGAGCAGGGTAAGGATCCGTTGCCAGATGCCGTCTCGCTGCCATCGGCGGAACAGGTCGTAGATCCGGTCCCAAGGACCGTGCTGGGGCGGTCGAGGTGAAGGCGCCGCGGGTGAACGGTTATCCTCGGCGATCCTGCCGCCCTGGTACCGCAAGTCCCCCAAGATCAGCGAGGCGCTGCTCTACCTGCACGGCCTGTCCTCCGGCGACTTCGTACCGGCGCTGGAGCAGTTCCTGGGCTCGGCGGCCGGTCTGTCGCCCGCGAGCGCCACCCTGTGCCGCTCGAAAAGTCGTCGCTGCACGTCATGCCGCATATCTGTACTCGTTGACGACGCCACCGAGGATCCGGTTGCGCAGGACTTTGCGGGGGCTGATGTCGTGCCCCGTGGCCGGTTGGTGGTCAGCGTCGGGCGGTAACTGGTTGCGGGCTTGATGGGGTCGGTGCTGGTTGTAGTGCCGCTCATAGGCTGCAAGGACGTGGCGGGCGTGGGCCTCGTTCATGACCAAGAGGTGGTCGAGCACTTCGCGTCGGATGCTGCCGATGATGCGTTCGCAGTGTGCGTTCATACGGGGAGCTTGTGGCGCACTTTTGAGGATCTCCATGTCCTCGGCCTGGAAGACGGCGTCGAATGTCTCGCCGTACTTGCCATCGCGGTCGCGCAGCAAGAAGCGCAGGAAGTCGATACGTGGGCCCAGGTCGGAGGTGAGATTCCGCGCCTGCTGCACGGCCCAGTCCTGTGTCGGGTGGGCGGTGACGCCAGTGATGTGCAGTCGCCGGGTGCCGTGCTCGAGGAACACCAGCGCGTACAGCCGCTTGCCGAGGGCGGTGTCGATGTGGAAGAAGTCTGCCGCGATGATGCCCTCGGCTTGCGCGGTCAGGAACTCGCGCCAGGCGGGGCCTGCGCGGCGCGGCGCCGGATCGACGCCCGCGGCATGCAGGATCTCCCAGACTGTCGACGCGGCGATCCGGTGCCCGAGTCGGGTCAGCTCCCCCTGGATCCGCCGGTGCCCCCACCTCGGATTCTCCCGGGCCAGCCGTAGGACGAGCTTCTTGATCGCTGCCGTGGTGGGTGGGCGTCCGGTGCGACGGCGCGCGGTGTAGTCCCACTTCGCAGCGAGGAACCTGCGATGCCAGGCGAGCAGGGTGCCGGGGGGTGACAGGGAAGATCTCACGCCAGTGGCGCCGGGGTATCAGCGAGGACAGGACGGTGAACCAGAACCGGTCGACGGGCTCGTAGCGCACCGGTCCGGCTAACTGGCGGCGCAGGACCGCGTTCTCGTGCCGCAGCACCAGACAGTTCCGCCTCCTTCGCTGTCCCACGACGGAGGAGCACCGATGGAACAGTCAGCAGGCTTCGGGTCACCTTGTACAGCAAGGGCACGATCACGGGGGACATGATCCCAGCGGACTGGCCGTACCACTCCCACCTGCGACGACGACTTTTCGAGCGGCACAGGATACGCACAGCCCGCACCGAATGCACCGACCGACTCCTCATCACCGGCGAACGACACCTCCGCGCGGTCCTCACCACGTACGCCCAGCACTACAACCCGGGACGAGCCCACCGCGGCCTCGCCCTACGAGCACCCGACGACGACCCAAACGTCATCCCCCTGCCCGCTACCGAGGTCAGGCGCCGCCACGTACTTGGCGGACTGCTCAATGAGTACCACACCACGTCACCACGGCTGCCTCACCACCCACAAGAAACGCCCAGCTCAGCAGCCTAATCGGAATATTGACACCCTTCAGGCCGGAACGGTGACAGGGGACCGGGCCGTAGGCGTTCCCGCCGACGGGCGCCGGTCTGCTGCCCGGCGCAGGCGTGGTTCACGGCCCCGCGGCCTGGGAGATCGCCAGACTCGCCCTGCGCAGCGCCGTCACGGCCGCGGTACGGGGTGCGCCCTCGTCAGGTGCGACCAGCGACAACGCGCCCAGTGCGTCGCCGCGACGATTCAGGATCGGGGCGGCGACGGTCGACATGGCGGTGGGCCCGGAGCGCAGTGGGTTGGGCACCGTCACGGCGCAGACGCCGTCCGTTCGTACGGTGGCCAGGAGTCGGCGGACGCAGGCCGCGTCGTCCGCGCCGGCCAGCGCTTCCTTCCGTATGCGCCCGGGGGCGTGCGCCAGCAGGGCGATGCCGATGCCGGTCCCGATGAGGGGGAGGCGTCCTCCGACCCGGTACTTGACCGCCGCTGCGCCCCGTGCGGACAGCCGCTCGACCAGAACGGCCTCGTCGCCGTCGCGCACGGCGAGGAGGATGTGCTGGCCGGTGACCCGGTGCAGGTCCTGCATGAACGGCAGCGCGGCGGCGCGCAGTCCGTGGCCGCGGGGTGCCAGCGAGGCGATCTCGAGCAATTGCAGGCCGACGACGAACTCGCCGTTGTCGAGACGTTCGAGGGCTCCCACGTCCGTCAGCTGGGCCGCGATCCGGGACGTGGTGCTCTTCGGAAGGCCCGCCCGCGCCGCGAGTGTGTGGAGTGCCAGGCCCTCACCTGCCTCGGTGAAGGCACCCAGGACCCGGAAGGCCCGCTCCAGGACCGGCTCGCCGCGCAACGGCCTGCCTGAGCGCGGGACTTGTACCGGTGTTCCACTCATCGGAATCGTCGGTGCGCGTCGTCTGCCACGGTTCGAATAATAGCTCTGTGACGTGCCCACCCGGTGACGGCGGGCGCCGGCTCTGATCACCGGCGCTGGGCCGCGGGAAGCGCCGTCCGCCCGTAACGAGGGGCAGCACAGACCGAGGAGACCACAATGGTGACCAGCCCCGCGCTGCGCGACGTCCACGTCCCGCACGCCTACCCCGAACAGCAGGTCGATCTCGGCGAGATCACCATGAACTACGCCGAAGCCGGTGACCCGGACCGGCCCGCCGTGCTGCTGATCCCCGAGCAGACGGGATCCTGGTGGTCGTACGAGGAGGCAATGGTCCTCCTCTCGGAGCACTTCCACGTCTACGCCGTCGACCTGCGGGGCCAGGGGCGCAGCAGTTGGACCCCGAAGCGGTACAGCCTCGACAACTTCGGCAACGACCTGGTCCGGTTCATCACCCTGGTGGTGAAGCGGCCCGTCGTCGTCGCGGGCAATTCCTCCGGCGGCGTCCTCGCGGCGTGGCTGTCGGCGTACTCCATGCCCGGTCAGCTCCGCGGCGTCCTGTGCGAGGACCCGCCGTTCTTCGCGTCCGAACTCGTCCCCGCACACGGTCACTCGGTCCGGCAGGGGGCAGGCCCGGTGTTCGAGCTGTTCCGCACGTATCTCGGCGACCAGTGGAGTGTGGGTGACTGGGAGGGGTTCTGCCGCGCGGCCGGCGCCTCGGCGTCGCCGATGGCGCGGTCCTTCGTGGCGGACGCGATCCCGCAGCACCTGAAGGAGTACGACCCGGAATGGGCCCGGGCCTTCTACGAGGGGACCGTCGGGCTGAACTGTCCGCACGAGCGCATGCTGGGCCGGGTCAACACGCCGGTACTCCTCACGCACCACATGCGCGCCACCGACCCGGAGACCGGGAACCTGCTCGGGGCGCTCTCCGACGAACAGGCCGCGCAGGCCAGGCGGTTGATGGAAGCGGCAGGGGTGAAGGTCGACTACGAGTCGGTGCCGGAGGCGTCACACATGATGCACCAGTCCGACCCGGCACGGTACGCCGAGATCTTCACGCGGTGGGCGGTCGCACTGGCCCCGTGACCGGGCGCCGCGCGGGCACGCGCGGTCGGGCCCCGAGCGCCGGAGCTCCACGGCCGGCCGGTGGCGGGTGCGCGTGACCGAGCGGGCCGCCGGTCTGCCGGGGCCTCAGGCCCGCAGCCAGGAGGTGGCGGGGCTCTTTGTCACCAGCCCGCAGGTGAACTCCGCCGTCTCCAGGAGCCGGCGCGTCAGCCGGACTCCTGTGACGTGGTGCGCCAAGGCGAACTTGGCGGGGGTGTTCACCTCGTCCTCGTCCGCGTCTTCCATCGGCCCGAATCCCTGAAGGGTGTCTTTATTGCCGTACGGTGGCTGAGCTAGGGCTTTGCGATCGCCCATGTATGGGCATGATCAGTGATCGTGGGTCTGCGACTGCTGTACCTGATCTTCTGCCGACTGCTGGGCTGCCTCCTCCTGGTGGGCCGATCGACCGCCGCGAACAACGCCGAGATCCTCGCGCTTCGTCATGAGGTCGCCGTGCTTCGCCGGCAGGTCCAGCGACCGCGGCTGTCATGGGCCGATCGTGCCGTGCTCTCCGCCCTCTCACGGCATCTGCCACCCGTCTTACGTCGCCATCGGCTGGTCACTCCGGGCACCCTGCTGGCCTGGCACCGCCGTCTGGTGCGCTGGAAGTGGCGCCAGACGGCGGTCAGGTCCGGTCGTCCACCATTGCCGGAAGAGACAGTTGCGCTCATCCAGCGCCTGGCAAGAGAGAACCCGACCTGGGGGTACGTCAGGATCCAAGGCGAGCTGCGCCGGCTCGGTCATCGGGTTGCCGCCGCTACGGTCGGGCGCGTCCTGCGCCGTTCTGGTCTACCGCCCGCACCGCAGCGTGCATCCCAGCAGACCTGGCGCTCGTTCCTCCGCGCTCAGGCCCACACGCTGCTGGCCTGTGACTTCATGCATGTGGAGACCGTCTTCCTCAAGCGTCTCTATGTCTTCTTCGTCATGGAGATCGCCACCCGGCGCGTCCATGTCCTGGGCGTCACCGCCCGTCCCACCGGCGCATGGGTCACTCAGCTCGCGCGCAATCTGCTCATGGACCTCGGCGACAGCGCTGGGTGCTTCCGGTTCCTCATACGGGACCGGGACAGCAAGTTCACCGCCGCGTTCGACGCCGTCTTCTCCGGCAACGGCACAGCCGTCACCCCGACACCGCCGCAAAGCCCACGGTCCAACGCGTTCGCCGAACGATGGATACGCACAGCTCGCGCCGAATGCACCGACCGCCTCCTCATCACCGGCGAACGACACCTGCGCACGGTCCTTACCACGTACACGGAGCACTACAACGGGGGACGAGCCCACCGCAGCCAGGACCTACGAGCACCCGACAACGACCCGAACAGCATCCCCCTGCCCGCTGCCGCGGTCAGGCGCCGCCAGGTACTTGGCGGACTACTCAACGAGTACCGCACCACGTCACCCCGGCTGCCTCACCGTCCACAGGGAAAGCCCAGTTCAGCGGCCTGATCGGAATATTGACACCCTTCAGGACCGGCGCCGCGGTAGCGACGACCTCGCCACCCTACGGGCCTACCTGGCGGCGGGGTGCAACGCCGGACGATCCGCCGGTACGGCTGGCCTGCGGTCCGGCTTCGCGCCGACATCATCTGAAGCGAATGAAATGATAAGAGCTATTTGCTGTAAAATCAGCGGATATAATACTTATGCGAATCGGAGGGCAGGGCCGGGAGTCAGTGGTGGACGAAGAGCACCCGGGGTCCCAGGAGGTGGAGCCGGACGCACCGAGGCTGCGCATGGCGGCAGCGGCCGTCGGTGCCCTGAGCGAGGCCGAGCTGCTGCCTTTCGTCCTCCATCAGGTGGTGGCTGGACTCGGTGGCCTCGGCGGCGTCGCCCACGTGCGCGAAGGCGACCGGCTCCGGTTGGTCGCTGCATGCGGCTTGTCACCGGACGCGGCCCGAGCCTGGGACGATCTGCCGCTTGACGTGGCAGGCGGGCGGGAGGATTCGCCGCCGCGAGCGGCTGCCGCACGGGACGGCCTTCCGCTGGAAGAGGCCGGAGCCCGGGAGGAACTGCCGTCTGCCGCACGTGCCGGCCCGGTGGTGGCCCTCCGCGAGGGGCGATTGGTCAGGTTTTCTCTCGATCCGTCGCGTCCGCCTCGTTGGAGGGCATTCCCCCTGGCCGCCGGAGTGATCGGCGTTCCGCTGACCGGGCCCGGGCACCCGCAGGGTGTGCTGAGCGTGCTCATGGCGCTGCCGGACCCGCTGTCCGGTTCTGACCAGCGGTGTCTCGGTGAGCTGGCAGCCGCGACCGACGACCGCTGGCTCCACGTCGCCACCGGAACCCTCCCTGCGGTACCGCGACCGAACCCCTTCTCACGCGTCTCGGAGATCATCCGGGAGATGAACGTCGGGCTCTGGGACTGGGACCCAGGTGCCGACCGGGTTGTCGCCGACGAGACCGCACTGTGGGTCATGGGGCTGAGCCGGGACACTTATGACGAACGGGCCGAGACCTGGTTCTCCGCCGTGCACCCCGACGACGCCCCCGTCACGCGCGCTACTGCCGAGCACGCCGTGGCGGGCGGTGGCGACTACGTCGCTGAGTACCGGGTGCACCGCCCGGACGGCGGAACGGCGTGGGTCGAAGGCCGCGGCCACGCCGCACCCGGCACCGGAGGCGGCGTGGCCCGGCTGACCGGAACCGTCTGGGAGGTCACTTGGACCAGGGCCACGCGCGACGCCACGGAAAAACTCTTGCGGCCCACGCCTGACGGCTTCCTGGCTGGGAACACCGGGAAACCGGACCCGGCGGAGCAGATCAGCGCGGCACAGAGGATGGAGCAACGCGCCGCCCGGATCGCCGAACTCACCGAAGGACTTGCCCAGGCACTCACCGTCTCGGACGTCGTGAAGGCGATGGCCGTCCCCGTCCTCCCACTTTTCGGCGCGACCGCCCTGGTGACCGCGGCCATCGACGGGCGGCGGCTGCGCGTGGTCGGGTCCTTCGGCTATCCGAAGGAGTTCATCGACTTGTTCGACACCATCGGTCTCGACGCCATGTCGCCCGCCACGGACGCGCTGCGCAGCCGCACCCCGATGTTCATCTCATCGGCCCGCGAATACGAAAAACGATATCCGCACCTGTCCGACCTACGCGCCCGGGGCGGCAAACAGGCGTGGGCGTTCCTGCCCCTGATCGCCTCGGGCCGGTCCGTCGGCTACTGCGTCATCGCCTTCGACACTCCCCGGACCCTGAATGACGAGGAACGCACGCTGCTGGTCGCGCTGGCCGGACTGGTCGCCCATGCCTTCGAACGCGCCCGGCTCTACGACGCCGAGCACTCCCGGGCCCAGGAACTCCAGCGGGGCCTGCTACCCCAGACGCTACCGGTGCTCCCGGCGGTCTCCGCGGCGGCCCGATATATCCCGGCCGGTCCGGACGCCGAAGTCGGCGGCGACTGGTACGACGTCATCCCCCTGCCGTCCGAACGCGTGGCCCTCGTCATCGGCGATGTCATGGGTCACGGGGTCTCCGAGGCTGTCACCATGGGACGCCTGCGAGCCGCCGTGCGTACCCTGGCTGATCTCGACGTGCCGCCCGACGAACTACTCACCCGCCTCGACAGCCTGGTCAACACCCTCGGCGGCGCCTCCAGCGCCACATGCCTGTACGCGGTCTACGACCCGACGAACTGCACGCTCGCCTTCGCCAGCGCCGGTCATCCGCCGCCGGCGATCCTCCACCCCGACGGGAGCGCCTACTTCCCGCCCCTTGATCCGAGCCCCCCGCTCGGCCTGGTCCAGCCTCCGCTGCACACCGTGGAACTTGTGCTGCCCCCCGAGAGCCTAGTGGTGATGTACACCGACGGGCTGGTCGAGTCGCCCGCTAAGGACATCGACGCGGGCATGGCAGAGCTCGGCCGTTCCGTCACCGCGGCCGCATCCCGCCCGCCGACGGGTCACACCCCGTACCCGTCGGGCCCGGGCGGCGACTCCGTGCGTCTCGAACACCTCTGCCACCGAGTCACCGCGAATCTGCTGCCGCTCGGGGAACCGTACCTCGACGACGCGGCCCTGCTGGTGGCGTGCACCCATGCACTGGACCCGGGCGACATGGCCTCCTGGTCATTGCCGGAGAACCCCCTAGCCGCAGGCCAGGCCCGCAAACTGGTGCGCGCTCAGTTGGGCGACTGGGACCTGGAGGAGCTGTCGATGACCACCGAGCTGCTCGTCAGCGAGCTGGTCGGCAACGTGATCCGGCACGCCGACGGGCCGGTCCATCTGCGTATGCTGCGCGGCCGGACCCTCATCTGCGAAGTGTCCGACGGCAGCCCGGCCACCCCTCGCATCCGGCACGCCGGCGACAACGACGAGGGCGGCCGGGGATTGCAGCTCGTCGCCGCCCTCTCCTACCGCTGGGGCGCCCGGTTCACCGCAACAGGCAAGTACATCTGGACGGAACAACGACGCCCCGGCGTCCTCGCCCCCGACTGACAAGGAGCAAAACTCCGGGCAGTTCTCCTCGTCGGAGAGAAATCGCTGGTCGTCGCTCCGGCCTGGAGCGGCGCTCGCCGCGCCCATGCGGCAATGGCACCGACCCCAGACTCCCGCGCTCCGCGGCGGCGCCGCACCTTGCCGGCCCGACGGCGGATGCGATCGTCTCCGCACCGTGGCGCACACGACCCGAGAAGGACGGACGCAGGGGAGAACGACGCGCGGGAGACCGCACCCGCAACACGCTTGAGACGTGTCATGCGGGCGAAACCGTCGTTGTCCAGGTCCAAGGGGAGCCGACGCCCGAGGCGGGCGGTCGCGGGGGAGACGACGCCGATCCTGCGGGCGAGCCGGATGGGCGAGAGGTGAAGCCGGTGGGCGAGTCTCGCGGGAGAGAGGTCGTCCCGTCGGCGTGGTGCTGTCAGCCATCGGCGGCCTTTTGACTGCCGCGGTCGTCGAAGACCTTGTTGCGGGGCCTTTTCCCTTTGGATTTGGGCTGCTGTGGGGGCTGGACGTTGTCCGGATCTCGGGGATTTCACCGGCGTCCGGGTCGAGGTCGGCGAGGTTGCCCAGATGGATGGATGTCCGGGCCGACGGCTCCGTCGATGCTGTAGAAGTCGCTGTGGGCAGCCGCGTTCCCGGCGGCAGCTGCTGCTTGAGGATCAGTGCCTTGATCTGCTCCGCCAGCTGCGTCGTCGCCGGTGTCCGGCCCCGTTCGATCCGGAATCCGGCGGCCGACAGGTCGAAGCGGGGCTCGTTGCCCATGTCAGATGTCATAAGTCGTATTGAACCCGGCGACAGGCCCGGGCGCGTAACAACCCCTTCGGGTGTCACGGCCGGCGGAGTCACCGAACCCTTGACGAGCTTCATAAGACGTTTTATAACGTCTTACATCTGGGCGGGCGTAAGTAGCACCCGCCGGGAATCAAAGGAGCCCCCGTGTCGGACCAGAACCCTGTGACCGTGATCGCCCGCTTCACCCCGGCCTCAGACCGCGCCGCGCAGCTGCGGGCCCTGCTCGAAGGAATGATCGCCCCGACCCGCTCCGAGCCGGGATGCCGCTCCTACGACCTCTACACCACCGAGACGGAAGCCCCGGACTTCGTCCTCCTGGAGCGCTACCAGGACTCCGCAGCCCTGGAGGCGCACCGCACGACGGCCCACTACAAGGCGTACCGCGCCCAGCTGTCCGACCTTCTCGCCGAACCGGTCGAGGTTTCCGTCCTCAGGCCGGTCAATGTCATCGGCTGACGACGGGCACGTCACGACGTCGCGCGACCGCTCAAAGGAGAGCACCATGTCGGACCCGCGTACCATTGACAAGAGCAGCCGCCGGGCGCTGTTCGCGTCCTGGCTGGGATGGACCTTCGACGGGTTCGAGACCTACGCCCTCGTCCTCGTCGGCCCCACAGCCGTCATGGCGGTGGGCACCGAAGCACAGCTGGCAGACCTTCCCACCTACATCAGCGGCCTGCTCGCGGCCACCCTCGCCGGCTGGGCGCTCGGCGGGATCCTCGCCGGCTTCGCGGCCGACCGGCTCGGCCGGCGCCGCACCCTCATCCTCTCCATCCTCTGGTACGCCCTCTTCACCGGTCTGACCGCACTCGCACCCGACTACTGGTGGCTGCTCACCCTGCGCTTCATCACCGGCATGGGACTGGGAGCGGAGTGGGGCAGCGCCACCGCCCTGATCGGCGAACTCTGGCCGGACCGTTCACGAGGACGAGCGGCCGCAGTGCTTCAGTCGGGCTTCGGCGTCGGCGCAGTCTTCGCCGCGCTGGCCTGGTACCTGCTGGAGCCCGTGGGCGACAACGCCTGGCGCTACCTCTTCCTGATCGGCACACTCCCGGCACTCATCGTCCTCTACGTACGGCGGGCCGTCCGCGACCCGGAGATGTGGACCTCGGTCCGCGACCGGCGGCGCAAGGCCAAAGCCGCCCAAGAAGCCGGCGACACCGTCACAGCCGCAGACAGGGAACTCCTGCGCTCCCCCTTCACCGCCGTCTTCAGCCACGCCCACCTACGCCGTCGCGGGCTGCGGCTGCTCGTGCTCACTGTCGTGTCGGTCATCGGCCTGTACGCCGTGTCGGCCTGGATCCCCGCATACACCGCCCAACTCGCCAAGGACACCGGCGAGACGGGCACCCGATGGGGTGCCAACGCCGGCCTGGTGTTCAACGGCGCCTCCGTACCCGGCTACCTCCTGCTCGGTTACCTGGCCGACCGCTGGGGCCGAAAACCCACCATGCT
Organism: Streptomyces sp. AgN23; assembly: GCF_001598115.1. NCBI lineage: Bacteria > Bacillati > Actinomycetota > Actinomycetes > Kitasatosporales > Streptomycetaceae > Streptomyces > Streptomyces sp. AgN23. The sequence continues at coordinate 2,648,112 of NZ_CP007153.1, read as the reverse complement.
CCTCTACTACTCCGTATCCGCGGCCGTCGTCCCGGTCTTCTTCTTCGCCGTCCACACCCCGCAGGCGGCACTGGCCGTGGCAGCCGTGGCCGGGTTCTTCGTCCTGGGCCAGTTCGCCTGGATGCCCATCTACATGCCCGAGCTGTTCCCCACCTCGGGCCGCGCCACAGCGATCTCCGCGGTGTTCAACTCCGCGCGCATCGCAGGCGCGCTGGTCACCCTCGGCACCGGAATGCTCATCAGCCTGCTCGGCGGGATCACTGCCGCTGCCACGGTCGTCGGAGTGGTGATGTACGTCATCGCCATCGCCACCGTCTGGTTCGTCGGGCCGGAGACCAAGGGACAACCCCTCCCTCAGTGAGCCGCTTCCAGGTCCCCACCGGCCACGACCGCACAACGGCAGCCGGTGGGACCAACTGCGAACACCACCTGGCCGGCCAAGCACCACCCCACCCTGGGCCAGGAGCACTGAGCCGCATCACGGCCCCTGGACCCGCCGAGCGCAAGGCCGAGAAGGACGACTCGTCCGCGTCGTCCGCCGGCCACAAGCCGGTCCGGGCACTGGTCTGATCCGGCCCACCACCAGGAAACCTCCGCGAGGCGGAACCGCTCGCCCGCGGACACGTACGAGATCTGGAGAACCGACCGTGGCCCCTACTGCGAACTCCCTGCGCCGGGCGCTGAAAAGAGCCAGGGACGGAGTGACCCTCGACGTCGCCGAGGCGGCCGTGCTGCTCCAAGCGCGCGACGAGAACCTGGTCGACCTCGCCGCCTCCGCCGCCCGGGTGCGCGACGCGGGTCTCGAAGCGGCCGGCCGCCCCGGCGTGATCACGTACTCCAAGAGCGTCTTCATCCCTCTCACCCGCCTCTGCCGCGACACCTGCCACTACTGCACCTTCGTCACCATTCCCGGCAAGCTGCGCCGGGCCGACCACGGCATGTTCCTCTCCCCGGACGAGGTCCTGGACATCGCCCGCAAGGGCGCCACGCTGGGCTGCAAGGAAGCCCTCATCACCCTCGGCGACAAGCCGGAGGACCGCTGGCCCGAGGCCCGTGAATGGCTCGACGCGCACGGCTACGACGACACCCTCGCCTACGTACGGGCGATCTCCGTCCGCGTCCTGGAGGAGACCGGCCTGCTGCCGCACCTCAACCCCGGCGTGCTGACCTGGACCGACTTCCAGCGCCTGAAGCCGGTCGCGCCATCAATGGGCATGATGCTGGAGACGACGGCGACCCGGCTGTGGTCGGAGCCCGGCGGCCCGCACCACGGCTCCCCGGACAAGGAACCGGCGGTACGGCTGCGGGTCCTGGAGGACGCCGGCCGCTCCTCGGTGCCGTTCACCTCGGGCATCCTCATCGGCATCGGCGAGACGTACGAGGAGCGCGCCGAGTCGCTGTTCGCACTGCGCCGGGTCGCCCGCGCCTACCACGGCGTCCAGGAACTGATCATCCAGAACTTCCGCGCCAAGCCGGACACCGCAATGCGCGGCATGCCCGACGCGGAACTGGACGAGCTGGTCGCCACGGTGGCCGTCGCCCGGCACATCATGGGCCCCGCCGCCTGCCTCCAGGCGCCGCCCAACCTGGTGGACGACGAGTACGAGCGGCTGATCGGTGCCGGCATCGACGACTGGGGCGGCGTCTCCCCGCTCACCATCGACCACGTCAACCCCGAACGCCCCTGGCCGAAGATCGAGGAACTAGCCCGGCGTTCCCTCGCGGCCGGCTTCGAGTTGCGGGAACGTCTCTGCGTCTACCCGGAGTTCGTCCGGCGCGGCGAGCCCTGGCTGGACCCGCGCCTGCTCCCGCACGTCACCGCCCTCGCCGACCCGGAGACCGGACTCGTCCGCGAGGCCGCGGTGGTGGAGGGGCGGCCCTGGCAAGAGCCCGATGAGGCGTTCACCGCCTCCGGCCGCACCGACCTGCACCGCACCATCGACACTGAGGGCCGCACCGGCGACCGCCGCGACGACTTCGACGAGGTGTACGGCGACTGGGGCGCCCTGCGCGAGGCCGCCGCCCCCGGGATGGTCCCCCAGCGCATCGACACTGACGTCCGCCAGGCGCTGGCCACCGCCGCCGACGACCCGACCCGGCTCACCGACGCCGAGGCGCTGGCACTGCTGCACGCCGACGGGCTGGCTCTGGACGCGCTGTGCCGGGTCGCCGACGACGTACGCAGCTCAGCGGTCGGCGACGACGTCACGTACATCGTCACCCGCAACATCAACTTCACCAACGTCTGCTACACCGGCTGCCGCTTCTGCGCCTTCGCCCAGCGCCGCACCGACGCCGACGCCTACACCCTCTCCCTGGACCAGGTCGCCGACCGCGCTCAGCAGGCATGGGACGTCGGCGCGGTCGAGGTGTGCATGCAGGGCGGCATCCACCCGGACCTACCGGGCACCGCGTACTTCGACATCGCCCGGGCGGTGAAGAGTCGGGTGCCCGGGATGCACGTGCACGCCTTCTCACCGATGGAGGTCGTCAACGGCGCCACCCGCACCGGCCTGTCGATCCGGGAGTGGCTGACCGCGGCGAAGGAGGCCGGCCTGGACTCCGTCCCCGGCACGGCCGCCGAGATCCTCGACGACGAGGTCCGCTGGGTCCTCACCAAGGGCAAACTGCCCGCCGCCACCTGGATCGAGGTCATCACCACCGCCCACGAAGTGGGCATCCGCTCCTCGTCCACGATGATGTACGGCCACGTCGACCAGCCCCGCCACTGGCTCGGCCACCTGCGCACCCTGGCCCGCATCCAGGAACGGACCGGCGGCTTCACCGAGTTCGTCACCCTCCCCTTCGTCCACACCAACGCGCCCGTCTACCTGGCCGGCATCTCCCGCCCCGGCCCCACCGTCCGCGACAACCGTGCGGTGACCGCCATGGCCCGGCTGCTGCTCCACCCTCACATCCCCAACATCCAGACGAGCTGGGTCAAACTGGGCGCGGAGGGCGCAGCCGATATGCTCCGGTCCGGCGCCAACGACCTGGGCGGCACCCTGATGGAGGAGACCATCTCCCGGATGGCGGGGTCCTCCTACGGCTCCTACAAGTCGGTCCGGGACCTGGTCTCGGTGGCGGAGGCGGCGGGGCGCCCGGCCAGGCCGCGGACCACGCTGTACGGGGAGGTCCCGGAGGAGCGCAGGCGGGCCGCCGATGCCTCCGACGGGCACCTCCCGGAGCTACTCCCGGTCCTGGACGCGTGATGATGTCCGGCTCACCAGGCAGCCGCTGGACCGTGCTGTTGCCGGTCAAGCCGTTCGCCCTGGGCAAGAGCCGTCTCGGGTCGTGGGCGGGTGCCGCCAGGCGGGACATCGCCCGGGCCATCTTCCTGGACACGATGGGCGCCATTCTCCACACCCCGGAGGTGTGCAGACTGATCGTCGTGACCGCTGATCCGGAGGCCCACGCCCTCGCCGCCGGGGCCGGTGCCGAAGGGATCCACGAAGCCTCGGTCGGCGGTCTCAACGCCGCCGCTCGCCTGGGTGCCGCAGCCGCAGCCGCAGCCGCAGCCGGCCATGGTGCCGGTGTCCGTACCGACCCGGTGGCTGTAGTGGCGGCAGACCTCCCGGCGTTGAAGCCGCGCGAACTGGCGAGTGTTCTGGCCGAGGCCGGCCCTCATCCTCGTGCCGTCCTCGCCGACCATAGGGGCCATGGGTCCACGGTCTTGACCGCGCAGGACCCGTCATTCCTTCTGCCCGGCTTCGAAGGCGCCTCACGCGCACGGCATGCGGCAAACGGCGCCTACGAGATCGCGCACTCCGGGGTCCCTGGCGCCCGACTGGACGTCGACGTACCCGGAGACCTCGCCCTGGCCGCTGCCTTGGGACTGGGGACGCACACCGCAGCGGTGCAGGCGAATCTCCCCCAGTGAGTCGCGCCGCGGGTGACCGTCACCGGCCTCGCGCTCTTCGGCGGGGTCGGCGTCGAGCGCAAGCTCCGTAAGGAGGAGCACAAGCGCCTCAAGGAGGAGCGCCGCCGGGTGAAGGCCGGGCGCAGGAACGAGCTGCGCGCCGAGCGCCGGGAACTGCGGGGCGCACGGCGCGATGAGCGCCATGAGGAGCGGGAGGAGCGCCGGCTGTCCTTGGAGAAGGAACGCCGCCGCGACGACTACTAGCTAAACGAGAAGTTCCTGATGGTCGTAGGCGGTCAGTGATCTGCAGACTGCTTCGTTGCCCGACTCGACCCGACGAACCGCAGCCGGCGCGGCTCGTTGTGGGCCTGCAATAGCACTTGGGCCACGGCCAGGCAGACCAGCTGCGAATCCGACGGCAGCGGCGGACGTGTGCACCGGCGGAACCCCGGCCACGGCTACGACGTCTGCGTCAGGGACTTGTCGGCTGGTCGCCGCCGCTGTCCGTAAGCGCCGGGGCCATCTGTCGGAGGTGGGTACGAGAGCGGGTGGCATCGGTGGCGGGCGGCGCGCCATACACGGCGCGGTAGTCGCGTGAGAAGTGCGACGCGCTGCGATAGCCGACGGTTCGGGCGGCCTGAGCTGCTGACTCCCCGAGAATCACCATGCGGTGCCGGGCCTCGCCAAGCCGCAGCCGCTTGAGGTACTGCATCGGAGTCATCGAGGTTGCCTGCTTGAATCGTCCGAAGAGCGTCGATTCGCTGGTGTGGAGGGCTGCCGCGAGCATGGGCATCGTCCATGGTTCGCTCATCTTGTCGGTCAGGTACGCAACTTGTGCCGTTCGGAAACTCGTCGTTCCCGGTCAGGCGGCGTATCTGTACTCGTTGATCACGCCGCCGAGTATTCGGGTGTGCAGAACCCGGTGAGCGGACAGGCCGACCATGGACGTCGGGTGCTCCTGGAGGAGGGGAGGGAGCTGCCCACGAGCCTGGTGGGGGCGATGACCGTTGTAATGCCGGGCGTAAGCATCGAGGACCTGCCGAGCGTGCGTCTCGTTCCAGATCAAGAGGTGGTCGAGGGCCTCGCGGCGCATGGTGCCGATGACCCGTTCGCAGTGTGCGTTCATCCGTGGGGACCGTGGCGCGGTCCTCATGACCTGGATGTCGTCGGCTTTGAAGACCGCGTCGAAGGACTCGGTGTACCTCGCGTCCCGGTCGCGGTGCAGGAAACGCAGCGAGTCCACTCGAATACCCAACTCGACGGCGAGGTTTCTTGCCTGCTGCACCGTCCAGGGTCCGGTGGGATGGGCGGTCACTCCCGCGATGTGCAGTCGGCGTGTGCCGTGCTCGAGGAACACCAGCGCGTACACCCGGCGCGGATCGACCAGGTCGATGTGGACGAAGTCGCAGGCGATGATGGCTTGGGCTTGCGCGGTCAGGAAATCGCGCCATGTCGGACGGCTGCGGCGTGGGGCTGGATCGATGCCCGCCGCGGTGAGAATCTCCCAGATCGTCGTCGAGCCGACCGGGTGTCCGAGCCGGACCAGCTCGCCCTGAATTCTTCGACAGCCCCAACGCGGATTCTCCCTGGCGAGCCGCAGCACCAGAGCCTTCACCGCACCCGCCGCCGAAGGTCTCCCGGGCCTGCGCCGATGCTTGCTGTAGTCCCACTTCCGGGCGACCAGCCTGCGGTGCCATGCCGGCAGCGTCGCGGGCGTCACCGGGAACACCTGCGCCCACCGGTGCCGGGGGCAGCGAGGACAGCGCTGCGAACCACAGCCGGTCCGCATGCTCGTGGCGCACCGGCCTCGTGAGCTGCCTGCGCAGCACCGCATTCTCGTGCCGGAGCACGAGCAATTCCGCGTTCTTGGCTGTGTCCCGGCGCAGCAGCACCGCCGGGACCCTGAGCAGCTTCCGAGTCACCTGGTATAGGAGCGAAACGATCACCCGGACAGGGTTCCAGCAGACGGTGATGGCGCGCCAGACCACCCGCGAGCAGGAGCGATGAGTTTCCGAACGGCACACCGTGGCGCAACGCCTCGGCTACACCTCGCAGACCGATTTCAGTCGCGCCTTCAAACGCGTCACCGGCCGGTCCCCCGGCGCCAGCAGGGACACCGCACGTTCATAGGCCCCGCTCAGTCAAACGACCGTACCCGCGAGGGCGGCCCAGCAGTGTGGAGGCCCGTACGACCAGCTCCGGATCGAGGCACTCCGACACCGGTTTCCGGCCCTCCATGACGGAGACGAGCAGTTCGAGTGCTCGGGCGCCCATCTCATGCGTGGGAGAACGGACGCTGGTCAGGGGGAGCGGTAGCTCCGAGGCGAGCGGCGTGTCGTTGAATCCGGCCACCGCGACATCCTCACCCGGGCGCAGGCCCACGTCGCGCACCGCACCAAGGGCACCGATGGCAGCGAAGTCGTTCACCGCGAAAATGGCCGTCGGACGAGGGTGCCGCCGAAGCAGTCGTTCCGCGGCCTCGTGCCCCCCTGCGGTGTCGAACGCCGAGTGCACCGCGGGCACGTCGACACCTGCCTGCCGATAGCGGTCCACAAATCCGGCCGTCCGGTCGAGCCCCGTGCTGGCGAACGACTCACCCGCGATCACACCCACGTGTTGATGCCCCAGCTGCAGGAAGTGCTCGGCCACGAGCCGACCACCCTTGTAGCCGTCGCAGGTCACCGACGGGTGGTCGCCGGCGTGCCTGCTCACCAGCACGAACGGGACCTTGCGGGCGGCCATCTCGTCGACGAAGGCGGCGTCGCTGTGTGCGTCGCCGATGACGAGCCCGTCAACGCGACGGGACAGCGCCAACTCGGCCCGCGCGCGCTGCTCGGCGGGCCGGTCGTAGCTGTTCATCACGAAGGTCGCCCACCCGTGCCGTGCCGCCGCGTCCTCGATGCCCTCGTAGATCATGGCGAGGACGATGTCCGACAACCGGGGAACCAGCACACCGATCAAGTTGCTGCGTGCGGTCCGAAGGCTCTTCGCGTGAGGGTTCGGCCGGTAATCCAGTCGCGCGGCCCATGCGCGGATTGAGGCGACGGTTTCCCGCGACGCCGCGCGCGCCGCCTCCTCGGGTGATCCGTTGAGCACCCGCGAAACGGTGGACACATCCACTCCGGCGGACTCCGCGATCATCCGCAACGTGGCCGGTCGCGTCCGGCCCGGTCGAGCCACCGCCGCACCCCCTTGCTAGCCGTCCTTGACAGGTCCGCCCCCCTCGCGCTGATACTACCCAACGACTACCCAAACGTTTGGGTAGCCTGGCCGGGCCTGAACCCAAACGTTTGGGCAAGAGGGGAGCCCGTATGCAGTCACCGCTCGATACCAGGTTCGGCCCGCCACCCGGTGCCGGCTACTTCGCCCACGTCAGCGTTGCCGAGTTGGCGGGCGCCCTGCGGGCGGGCCGGGTGTCGTCCCGCGATCTGGCGAAAGCGGCGCTCGGTGAAGCCGCGCGCTGGCAGCCCGTGCTCAACGCGTTCGTCACCGTCGACGAGACAGGTGCCCTTGAGGCGGCGGACCAGGCGGCTCGGGAAATGGCCGCCGGGGTGGACCGCGGTCCGTTGCACGGCATCCCCGTCGCGGTCAAGGACGTCATCGACGTCCGCGGCCTGCCGACGACCTCAGGTTCCCGCCACTTCGCCGGGCACATCGCGCAGGAGGACGCGGAGTGCGTCCGGCACCTGCGCGCAGCCGGAGCCGTCATTGTGGGCAAGACCAATACGCACGAGGTTGCCAACGGTCCGACCGGTGACCGCTCTGTGAGCGGCCCGACACGCAACCCCTACGCGACCGACCGCATCGCGGGGGGCTCCAGCAGCGGGGCGGCCGCTGCGCTGGCCGCCGGCATCGTCCCGCTCGCCCTCGGCACCGACACCGGCGGTTCGGCGCGCATCCCCGCCGCGTGCTGCGGCGTAGTCGGCCTCAGACCCACCCACGGCACCATCACCACCGCCGGTGTGGTCCCGCTGGCGCCCTCTCTCGACACCGTGGGCCCCATGGCCCGGACCGCCGCCGACTGCCGTCTCCTGTGGACGGCCATGACCGCCGACCACCGGCAGACCTCTGCCTCGGCTCGCATCGGATGGATTCCCCCGGACTCCGTCCACCCCACGACACCCGCCGTCACCCGCACCGCACGAGACTTCGCCGGAGACCTCCTCATCGGCGAGGTCTCGGTCCCGCAATTGAAGGAGCTCCGAGCCTCGTACCGAACCATCCAAGGCAGCGAGGCCTACGCCCTGCACGCCGAGCGGCTCTCCACCGCGCCCGAGCTCTACAGCGAGGAGGTCCGCGATCGTCTCCGCGCGGGCGGTGAAGTCCTCGGCTGGGAGTATGCCCGCGCTCTGGAGCTCCGCGATCGTGCTCGCAGTACCGTCATGGACCTCCTGCAGGCCTACGATTTCCTCGCCCTGCCGACCATCCCCATGCTCGCGCCGCCCCTGGACACCCGCACGGACCGGATCGGTGGAGAGCCCGTCGAGGTCAATGCGGCGTTGCTTGCCCTCACCAGCCCGTGGAGCATCCTGGGCCTGCCCGCCGTCTCGGTCCCGGCCGGTCTCGTCGACGGGCTGCCGACCGCGCTCCAACTCGTCGGTCCGCCCGGCTCCGAGCAGCACCTCTTGACCACGGCGGAGCGCCTGCAGAGCACCGCTCCTTGAAAGGAAACCTCATGCGACTCTTGCGTTTCGACCGGGGCGGCACCACTCTGTTCGCCGAGCAGCGGGACGGCGACGGGCCGCCGCTCGTCATGGTCCCCGGCGTGATGTCCGACGCCCGGGCCTGGCGGGCCGTTGTCGACGCCTTGGCCCTGCCCAACCCCGTCATCGTGCTCAACCGGCGCGGCCGGCTGCCCAGCGGCCCGCTCGGAGCCGGTTACTCGGTGCGCACCGAGATCGACGATCTGCACCATGTCCTCGACGCCATCGGTGAGGATGTCGAACTGTTCGGCTGGAGCTACGGCGGTCTCATCGCTCTGGAAGCCGCGACCGAACGCAGTAGCCTGCGATCCGTCGTCGCCTATGAACCAGTCTCCAGGCCGTTTGCCCTCAACGCCATCGAGCCCTTGCGTATCGCGCTCGGCATGGGTGACCTCGATCGGGCCGTCGAGATCGTGAAACGCACGGCGGCTGGATACTCCGCGGAATACGTGGCCGCTCTGCGCGAGGATCCCGTATGGCCGGTGCTGCGGCCCCTCACCCACCCTCTTGCCGACGAACTCGCCGCCCTCAACGCCCACCACCCGGCATGGAACCGCTACCACGACATCAAGGTGCCCGTCACGCTGCTGCTGGGTGCGTTCAACGAGGACAAGCCCCCCTACGGCACGGCATTCAACGTCCTGGCCCGAGCGTTGCCCCAGGCCAGGGTCCTCCGTCTGCCTGGACAGGGGCACCTTGCCCACACGGAGGCACCGGGCCTCCTGGCCAAGCACCTCACCGACGTGGTCACTGCTCGGCTTTGACAGCCTCGCCGCCCGGAAAGCTGGCGGTTTCCGCCTACCACGCCGTTGTCGGCTGTGGTGTCAGACGGGTTCCTGCTGCGCTGTGCGGTGCGGGACGGGTCCCCCTCTCGCCCGCGCCTCCACGGGCTGGCACGGCCGGTCCGGCCGCCGCCTTGGCGACGTTGCCCACCGCGTTGATGTCCCGGTCCGGACCGCCGCCGCACGCCCCTGCACGTCCACACCCGGACGTGCAGGGGCTCGGGCCGTTCAGCCCGTGCTGCGAGCACACCTGCGAGGTGGGCTCGCAGCTCTCGAACGCCGATTATCCAGCCCCGCCGGTTGTGTCGAGCTTGACCAGGTGCTTCAGCTTCGCGGGGGCACCTTCGATGTTCTTCGGGAGCAGTGCGTGATCGAGAGCTTGGCAGATATCGCGGGCCCGCAGCGGGCCGGTGGCCTCGTTGAAGACGGCGAGGATGCGCGGGTAGTCCGGGTGCTCGGGCAGTTCCGGTGAGCGCGGGCATCGCCCTGCTGGACCAGGCCGCCGAGAAATCACGTACTGGCGCGAGGTCGCCGCGGCGTCGGCTCCCGCGGCGTGCGAAGGTGTCCGTTCCGTGACGGCGCTCGAGGCTCGGTTGGCGCGTGAAGGCCACCTGACATGATCGCCGAACGCGAGACCCTACCCAGGTCGTGAGCCGAGTGGGACAATGTAGCCGATAAGCCCAGAATCGAGACGTACGGTCAGGTCTCGGAACATCAGATGTTCGACGACGTGTTGACGCGCTTCCTAGGGGAACCATGCAGATTGAAGCCATTCTGCCTGCGATGGCTGAAGAAGACTCGGAAGGTGTCGTCGACCACACCGACGTGCGAGTGCGCGCGCTGACGGCGATGCATGTGCTGCGCGAGTTGATTCCGTGGGATGGGTACGCCTTGTCTGCGTGGGATGCCGGGTCGGGAACTCACCGTCATGTCACGCTCGCGAGCGAGGGCTACTCGCCCGAGGTCCAGGACCACATGAACGATGGTTTCGTAGCGCAGAACCCTGGGTTCCAGCTGCTTCACACGCGCGTTTCCCGCGCGCTGCGGTGGTCCGACCTGGCTCGCGACTGGCATGTCAAGTTCGCGAGTACGTACTCCGCGGAGGAAGTACTGATTCCCGCAGGCTTCAAGGAAGGCGCCACTATGTGTCTGCGGCTTCCCGATGGCCGATACACAGGTGCCTTGCACGTCAGCTGGGCGAACGCCAAGGCCGCCAGCGATGAGGCGCGCAATACCATCGAGCGGTTTCGCCCGCTGCTTGCCACCGCTTGTGACCTGCTCCGCACCGCGCATCGGGGAGCCGACCGGATGGGGCCCGATGCGCATGCTGTTCTCGTCTCGAGCGAGGGGAAGGTTGCCGACATGCCGGGCCGGTCAACCGGTCCGGTGCTCGCCGAGGGAAGCCTCCTGAGGATGCTGCTCGCGCGGCATGCGAATTTGCTCGGTCGTCGACGGTATCTCTGGGCCGATTCCGAGGGCGCCTGTCACCGGATTGAGACCATTCCCTGTCGCGGTCAGTTGAGTCTCGTCGTCGAACAGCAGATTCCTTGGCCGTTCGGTCTGAGTCAGCGGGAAGCCCAAGTTCTCTACCTGATAGCGGAGGGTTACTCCAACCCGCAGATTGCGGCCCAGCTGTATATCAGCCCGAGAACCGTGTCGACGCACGTCGAGCACATCCTGGGCAAGCTCGGATGCCAGTCGCGGGCGCAGCTCGCGGCGATCGCGGTGAGTGCGGACTTGCTGCTCATCGAGGAAGCGCTCGGCAGCGGACTCTGACCTTCACAGCGGCGAACTGCTCACCAATGGATGTCGACCCATCAGGGCCAGGGGCAAGCTGTGTCCGTCTGCGCGTCGCTCCAAGCGGCAGGTTCAGGTGGTGGAGGCATCCGTTTCGAGGAGTTCGGTGAAGATCTCGCCGGGCTTCATCCAGTCGTGGATCTTACGGGGTCGGTCGTTGATCTCGGCCGCGACGGCGGCGAGGTAGTGCGGATCGCTGGCGATCTCCACAACCTTGGGGGGGGGTACTCGCGGACGAGATACGGTTGCGGTTCTCGCCGGCGCGTCCCGGGACGGGTGCGGGTGGCGAAGTAGACCGGGAGTCCGGTTGCGGTCACATCCTGGTGCAGAGCCATGTCCGTGCGGCAGTCCCCGTGAGCGACCTTGATCGGTTCCGAGTGCGGGCCGACCGCGGAGATGATCGCCTGGCTCACGGTGAGCGAGTCTTGCCCGGTCAGGGCACGAGGATCACGAACCGGCTCGTTCGCTCGACCAGGGCGGCTATCGCGGTCTCACCCCCTTGCCGGGCATCCACTGCCCACGGTTTCGGGCGTGACCGAGACGACCTCGCGCCCCGTTCTGCAATCACAGCCCGATAACCGTCCCGGTCTCCATGACGGGCCACCTCCCGCGACCCAACCGACGGGTCCCGACCGATCTGGGCACCGAACTCCTTGTTCTCCAACGACTCCGTCAAGCCACGAGAGATCTCCTCCCGATCAGCCACTGAGCCTTTTCCATCTTCACCCTGAGCAGGTCAAATGAAGGGTGAGTACGGCCTGGACGAGGCTGGTGATTCGGGTGGTCGAGCACCGCACTTTGCGGAGGAGCCGCCAGGACTTGAGGGCGGCGACGGCCTGCTCGACGAGGGCTCGGATCTTCGCGTGGGACCGGTTCACCGCCTGCTGGCCCGAGGAGAGGGTCTCCCACCGCCCCCAGCACGGGACGCGGACCGTGCCCCCGGCACCTCGGTATCCCTTGTCGGCCCAGCACGGGACGCCGGCCTCGGCCAGGGCGTCGATGATGCCGTGTTCGCGGGCCGCGCGGATGTCATGGACGGCGCCGGGCAGAACCGGTGATGCCCACAGCAGCCGGCCGATGGGATCGGCGATGACCTGCACGTTCATCCCGTGCTTCTTGTGTTTGCCGGAGTAGAACGGCCGGTCCGCGGCGATGCGGTCGATCGGTAGGAGCGTGCCGTCGAGGAGGAGATAGGGCCTTCGCCGACGTGATCCGCACCGCGTCGGCCAGACTGGGGGCGAGAGCCGCCAGGAGCTCGACCGCCTCGGTGACATATCGGTAGGCCGTCGTGGTGCCGACGCCGAATCCGGCGGCGAGCTGGGCATAGGTGTGTCCCACCCGGAGGTGGGCGAGGGTGAGCAGGGCCTGTCGGCCGGCGGTCAGGCGCCGCCACGGGGAGCCGATCGCGCGGCGGTGGCGCCGCAACTGCTGCGCGAGGAAGCGGAGGGCGGAGCTGGACACGCCGACGCCCGACGGGTAGACAAGCACGTGAAGCCTCTGGTGGAGACGGTTCTCTTGGTCGAAAACCCATCTACCAGGGGCTTCACCTCGTTGTCAGCCCAACTGGCCAGCCTGAGCACCAGGCTGGAAAAAGCTCACTTACGAAGACGTTCAGCGAGGCCATGCCGAACAGGACGGTGAGGTTCCACACCGTCGGTGACCTCCAGGCGTGCTTCGGGAGCACGCCGACCGGCTGCGCCTCGGCCTCGAGCCGGTTGACGTGGTGGGGGTGCGGACGGTGCTCGCGGGTCCGGTCGGTGCCGATCCAAAGTGCGGCCGAGAGGGCGGCGATCACGGCCCAGCCGGCGGGGGCAGGACGCCAGCCGACCGAATGCGCGAGAGGCACCGCCAGGAGCGCCCCGGGGTGGAGCGCGATCAGGTAGACGGTGCTCATCAGAGCAAGGCGGTCGGAGAGGTACTCCCGCACCAGCGGGGGATGACGACGCCGGCGATGCCCATCCCGGCGAGCGCCACGATGGACAGCAGGAGCAGGGAACCGGTATTCCCGGCCAGACCGCGCAGGGCGACGCCGGTCGCGGTGACGAGCATCGCGACGACCGCGGTGTGTTCCAGGCCGACGCGGCGGATCATCGCAGGAGTGTGTGCGCCGAACAGGGCGAAGCACGCCGGCGGGAGCATCCCGAAGACTCCGACAGTGCCCGCACCGAAGCCGAAATCGTCGCCTATCCCGTCCAGGAGCGGTGACAGCGACGTGACGGCGGAGCGCAGATTCAGCGCGGAGACGGTGATCGCGAAAAGCGCTGTCGTGCGTCCGGCCCAGAGCGGATACCGCACGGGGCGGACCCTGCTGGTGGTGGCGGTCACCCGAGCAGCCCCAGCCTGCCGGTGAGGCGGTCGACTTGACGCCTGGGCCCAGTGAGAGCAAGGCCCAGCGGACGCCACCCTCGCTCCGGGTCTTGCAGTCGCTGGGTGTACGCGTCGTAGTCGCGCGAGGAAACGGCCGCGTCGGTGACGTCAAGCACCGTGATGCCGGGATGATCCGAGGCCTCCTGGTACAGCCGGTTGAGAGCTTCGTCGTCCGCGGCAAGCACCGGGAGCCCGATGGTGCTCATGCCGCGATGAGAGATGCCCGAGGCGTCCACGACGTCGGGTCCGACAATCCCCTCGACATGGCGCCCGACACTGATACCGAGCAGCCCGATGACGTTGGCCGCCACCCCGCGCTCCAGCCCTTCGTCGACGACGATCACCAGTTTGCCTGCCATGGAACCTCACTCATTGTCGCTTTCTCGACGGCAAGGCTACACATGTTTCGGCTATACTGGCCCGAAATCGAAACTAGTTCGGTTGCAGGGTCTTGGGGGGTGTTGTGGACGAAACAGATCGCACGATCGTGCGCCGGTTGCAGCAAGATGCTCGGCTCAGCAACCGGCAACTCGCCCGCGAACTCGGCGTTGCCGACTCCACCTGCCTGGCTCGGGTGGCGGCACTTCAGGACCGGGGCGTCATCACCGGTTTCCACGCCGCGGTCGATCTCGGTGGGATCGGGAGAAGTGTGCAGGCGCATGTGTCGATCAAGATCCGGCCTCAAGCGCTTCCGACCGCGTCCGCCTTCTGCGACGCGGTCGCGGATCTCCCCGATGTGATCGCCGTGTACATGGTCACCGGCGAGGCCGACCTCCTCGCGCACGTCGCCGTTCCCACTACCGACGAACTGCGCGAGTTCGTTCTTCAACTCGCCCGGCGGCCCGAAATCGCCGACATCCGGTCCTCGATCATCTATCTCAGCCGACGCGCCAAGGCCATTGAGCCCGTCGATGGTCCATGAGAACGCGACGCTGCCACCCCGACCGTGAACAGGGACTCGCATGACCACGCCGGCCTTCACGTCCTCGTTGAGGCTGGAGCCGTTGCTCCCCCGGCATCGGGGGCTCCTGCTCACCATGTTCGAAGATCAACGCGTGTGGACCTACCTCGACGGCTCCCCCGCCGACGCGGAAAAGACCACCACTCGATTCATAGACGCCGCAGAGCTGAGCCGAAGCGCGACCGGGCTGGGTATCTGGACCGCGTTCCTCCGAGCCGACAGTGCGGATGGGCGGCTCCCCTCGGGCACCTTCGTCGGCATCGGCGGCGTCCGTACCCTCTCCGCTGACCTCTGGAATCTGGGGCTGAGCATCGCGCCGACCGCCTGGGGCCGCGGCTACGCGACCGAGTTGGCGACCGCGGCGGTCAATGCCGCCCAGGTCTCGTTCCCGAACCGAACCGTCACCGCTCGAACCTTGACCAAGAATGCCGGATCGGAGCGAGCGTTGATCAGCGCGGGGCTTCGGGTTGTCTGGAGAGGCCCGAGCGCCGCACACCCGGGCGAAGAAGCACGGATACTCGCGGACAGGCAACCGCGCGGGTCCGAACTCGAGTGGCTCATCCACGCTTCGTGAG
Organism: Streptomyces sp. AgN23; assembly: GCF_001598115.1. Lineage (NCBI taxonomy): Bacteria > Bacillati > Actinomycetota > Actinomycetes > Kitasatosporales > Streptomycetaceae > Streptomyces > Streptomyces sp. AgN23. The sequence goes on along the minus strand of NZ_CP007153.1, from coordinate 2,633,068 downwards.
AACAGCCGGGGTGAAGAGGGTGTGAGTGCGTCCGCTCAGGCGGATCCGGATACGGCCCGACCACATCGTGGACCTTGTCGACGACGTACCGATCCGTCGACGGTTCGAACGTCTCGCCGCAGTGCGGCCGCGGGCCGGAAGCCCGCCGCTTCCGCCACCGGCCCACCGCATGCGGTGTCGAACCCACCCGCGCGGCCGCGTCCTTGTGCGACGCGGTTCGCCGCGCCGCCGGCCCAGGATGATCGGCACCGCAAAGCCCACGCCTGCGACGTGGAACGCGCCGGCGCCTGACCGCCGGCCGACAGGCCCTGCTCACCCTCGCCCACCTCCGGGTGGGACACACCTATGCCCAGCTCGCCGCCGGATTCGGCGTCGGCACCACGACGGCCTACCGATATGTCACCGAGGCGGTCGAGCTCCTGGCGGCTCTCGCCCCCAGTCTGGCCGACGCGGTGCGGATCACGTCGGCGAAGGCCCTATCTCCTCCTCGACGGCACGCTCCTACCGATCGACCGCATCGCCGCGGACCGGCCGTTCTACTCCGGCAAACACAAGAAGCACGGGATGAACGTGCAGGTCATCGCCGATCCCATCGGCCGGCTGCTGTGGGCATCACCGGTTCTGCCCGGCGCCGTCCATGACATCCGCGCGGCCCGCGAACACGGCATCATCGACGCCCTGGCCGAGGCCGGCGTCCCGTGCTGGGCCGACAAGGGATACCGAGGTGCCGGGGGCACGGTCCGCGTCCCGTGCTGGGGGCGGTGGGAGACCCTCTCCTCGGGCCAGCAGGCGGTGAACCGGTCCCACGCGAAGATCCGAGCCCTCGTCGAGCAGGCCGTCGCCGCCCTCAAGTCCTGGCGGCTCCTCCGCAAAGTGCGGTGCTCGACCACCCGAATCACCAGCCTCGTCCAGGCCGTACTCACCCTTCATTTGACCTGCTCAGGGTGAAGATGGAAAAGGCTCACTGACCAACAACCTGCGTACTGCAAGCATCCTCATCCGCCGAACCAAGATCAAATGCCCCGACCCCTGAGCTTGCCACCTCCTTCTGATACGTCGGTTGACGGATGTCCTCTGGGGGTGGCTGGTGAATAGCCTCACCGCATCCGCCAGGTTAACTCGAGCCCTAAGGAGGTCGAGAATGTCAGAATCCGCGGGTATCAGCGTCGACGCGTCAGGCTCCGGTGTTCGACGCGTGTTCGGTGTTTTTTTCGTCGTCGCATATCTCCTGGCACTTCTCCCGCCGATCTACATCGGCATGACGAAACTTCACGACGTCGTCCTGGGACTGCCGATTTCGGTGTGGTACCCGCTCCTCGACTGTCTGTTTGCCCTTGGCCTTTGTATCGTGCTGTACGTCTACGAATCCGCACGTGAGGAGCTGGACTGATGGCTATCACATTCGTGGCTCTTGCAGCGTTCTTTGCGGTGATCATCGCTGTTCTGCATGTTTCCAAGAAGCGACAGGATCTTTCGACATTCAGTCATTACGCGGTAGGAGAGAGATCGTTCAGTAGCTGGTTCGTCGCCATGGCCTACACGAACTCGTGGTGGCCTGGCGCAACATTCACTGTGTTCTTCGGTCTGGGTATCACCTCGGGTGTCCTCGGATTTTATGCACTCGTCTACACAGTTCTTGGCGTCATGGCCATGTACTTCATGGCGCGGCCGGTGTGGAAGTGGGGCAAGCGGTTCGATCTGCGCACGCAATCCGACCTCCTCGTGCTCCGCTACAACAAGCCGGCCATCAAGCCGCTTTCCAGCATCATAAGTTCACTTGCACTTTTTCCGTGGCTGGTCCTTGGCCTGCAGGCCATGGGTGCGGTCATTTCGTGGGCATCGTTCGGGAAGCTCTCCCTGACGACCTGCATCCTGGTGGGCGTCGGCCTGATCGCGATTCGTCAGTTCTGGACGATCCAGATGGGCATGCGCGGTCTAATTATTTCTGACATGGTCCAGGGCCTCGTTGCTTATGTCGGCTCGGCCGTGCTCAGCCTCTGCCTGATCATGTTCTACTTCCATGGCCTTCATGGTGTCGGTGAGTTGCCGGCAGCGAAGTTGAGCCTGCCGGACTTCCACTCGTCCGTTGGCGGCTGGTTTTACTTTGGCATCGTTGCTGCGGGCGTCATTGGCAGCCTGTGCTGGCCCAACATCATGACTCGCATTTACACGGCAGGAAGTGTCCGACAGGTCAAGAAGGGCGTCATCCAAACGATGGCGATCACTCTGGTCTTCTACGGGTTGATGACCCTCGTTGCGATGGCGGCGATCCCGTTCGCCTTCGCCACGAATAGTCCCGAATCGGCCTGGTTCGCCATCGCGCAGAACGCAGGCGGAACCTGGCTCCTCGCTGCCGCCCTGCTGATCGTATTTGGCGCCACGATGGGTTTCGTCGATGGAGTCGTGCAGTCCCTCGGCACTCAGATGGCTAACGACATCGTCGGCGCGGTGCGTCCCTTGCGGGATAAGCAGGAGATCGTGATCGCGAAGTCTGCGATGGTGGTGTACGTCCTGCTCGCCGCGGTTGCGGCCTATCAGACCTACGCTTGGCCCAACCTCGTTAACCTCGCTCAGCTGTCCTACCAGGGGATCATTCAGATCGCGGTTCCGCTATTCGCCGGTCTGTTCTGGCGACGCGGAAACGGTGTGGCCGCGATCGCCGGGCTGGTGGCGGGGGCAGTGGTCGCCATCGGACTCAGTGTCACGTACTTCAGCGAGGCCGGCGCGATTCCGTGGCTGGCGGGCATCGGTTCGGGCCTGGTGGGCCTCGCCGCGAACCTGGTCGTCTACGTCCTGTGCAGCTACCTGGTGCCGACCTCACAAGCCGAAAGGAAGCGCGTCAACGAGCTGTTTGAGCACGCGCGATCCGGTCGCGTCGAGGCGGGTGCGAGACCCGCCTCCGTGACGTCGTCGGACGCCGCTCCCGCCACCCCGTAGCAGGCTCAGCGTGGAGGCCGTCGCTCGGATCAATCCCGCGGCGGCCTCCACCATCGACACATATCCACGCGTTCAGAGGCCAGGGAAGGAACCGACGTGAGCGCACGTGCCGAACGATCGAAGCAGGGGCTGTCGAGCCTGTCGCACGAGCACCGTCGCTTCGAGCCACCGGATGGTCTGGCGGCGAACGCGAACCTGACCGCGGACGTCTACGAGCACAGCACCGTGGACCGGGAGCAATTCTGGGCCGAGCAGGCCGAGCGACTGTCCTGGGCACAGAAATGGGACACGGTGCTGGATGCGAGCTCGCTGCCGTTTGCGAAATGGTTCGTGGGCGGCAGGCTGAACGCCGCGTACAACTGCGTTGACCGCCACGTCGAGTCTGGGCGCGGGGAAAGGGTTGCGATTCACTGGGTGGGTGAGCCGGAGGGCGACACCCGCGATCTGACCTACTCCGACCTGCAGGCCGAGGTCAGCAAGGCTGCCAACGCGCTGACCGATCTCGGCGTGGGCGTCGGCGACCGGGTGGCGATCTATCTGCCGATGATCCCCGAGGCGATCGTGGCCATGCTCGCGTGTGCGCGGATTGGGGCTCCTCATGCGGTGGTGTTCGGCGGCTTCTCCTCCGATGCACTGGCCTCGCGGATTGAGGACTGCCAAGCCAAGGTCGTGGTGACCGCTGACGGCGGCTACCGGCGCGGTGCGGCCTCGGCGCTCAAACCCGCGGTCGACGAGGCACTCACAAAGACCAGCGCCGTGGAGAAGGTTCTCGTCGTCCGGCGCACTGGGCAGGACGTTGCGTGGAACGACGAGGTGGATGTGTGGTGGCACGACATCGTCGACGGCGCCTCGGCCACACACACTCCGGAGCCCTTCGACGCCGAGCACCCGTTGTACGTGATGTACACCTCTGGTACGACCGGCAAGCCGAAGGGGATTCTGCACACCACCGGCGGCTATCTGACCGGGGCGGCGTTCACGCACTGGGCGGTTTTTGACCTCAAGTCCGACGCTGACGTCTACTGGTGCACTGCGGATATCGGCTGGGTTACCGGACACAGTTACATCGTTTACGGTCCGCTGGCCAACGGCGCGACCCAGGTGTTGTACGAGGGCACTCCGGACAGCCCGGAGCGGGGTCGCTGGTGGAAGATCATCGAAAAGTATGGCGTGACGATCTTCTACACCGCACCTACCGCGATCCGGTCGTTCATGAAGCAGGGAAATAAGGTTCCGGAGCGCTACGACCTGTCCTCACTGCGGATCCTCGGCTCGGTCGGTGAGCCCATCAACCCCGAGGCCTACATCTGGTACCGCCATGTCATCGGCGGCGACCGAACCCCCGTGGTCGACACCTGGTGGCAGACCGAAACCGGCATGATCATGATCAGTCCGCTCCCCGGTGTCGCAGCCGGAAAACCAGGCTCGGCAATGGTCTCGATCCCCGGAGTCACCACGGATGTGGTTGATGAGAAGGGCAACTCGGTGCCCAACGGGTCGGGCGGCTACCTCGTTGTGACCTCACCGTGGCCCTCGATGCTGCGCACGCTGTGGGGCGAGGACGAGCGTTACGTCGAAACCTACTGGAACCGCTTCCAAGACAAGGAATATTACTTCGCCGGCGACGGTGCGAAGAAGGACGAGGACGGCGACATCTGGGTGCTCGGCCGCATCGATGACGTCATGAACGTCTCCGGCCACCGGCTCTCCACCAGTGAAATTGAGTCTGCGCTCGTTTCACATCCCGCGGTCGCCGAGGCTGCCGTCGTCGGCACCAGCGACGAGGACACTGGCCAGGCGGTGTGCGCGTTCGTGATTCAGCGCGACGAGTCAGGCGATGGTGGCCAGAACCTTGTCCAGGAGCTACGTCAGCACGTTCGCAAGCAGATCGGGCCGATCGCCACCCCACGTCGGATCATGATCGTACCCGAGCTGCCCAAGACCCGTTCCGGCAAGATCATGCGCCGTCTGCTGCGCGACGTCGCGGAGAACCGTGAAATTGACGACGCCAGCACCCTCGCAGACTCGTCGGTTATGGACCTGATCTCGGCTGGTCTGGTGCGAAATGAGAAGGAGTGACACCGATGCCGAACGTGACTGATCCCGGACCCCATGGCGACTCGGGCCCTGGCCAACATGCGTTGACCGTCATCGTCGGCGCTCATGGCGGCATTGGCATACGCGTCGGCGCCCTGTTGGCTGCGCGGGGGGACCGGGTTCGCGGCGTGATCCGGCAGGCTGACCAGAAAGCTGATATCGCGAGGGTCGGTATGGAGCCGGTCGTAGCTGATCTCGAGTCCGCGACGGTCACCGAGTTCACCGAGATCGTTGCCGGGGCCCGGACCGTGATCTTCACTGCCGGCGCTGGCGGCGGAAGCAGCCGGGAGCGCAAGGACGCAGTGGATCGGCGGGGCGTCAGTCTGGTGGCCGACGCCAGCGCCGCGGCCAAGGTTGGCCGACTGCTCCTCGTCTCGGCCATGCGCGTGGATTTGGTGCGCGACGGGGCTGAACCGGAAGGGGCCTCGCCGACGTTCACGGACTATTTGCGCGCCAAACTGGCCGCCGAACAAGACTTGCGGGCGCATCAGCAACCCTGGCTGATCCTTCGCCCAGGGCAACTCACGGACGAGCCTGGCACCGGACACGTCACCCTGGCCGATGCCGTACCTCGGGGCCCGGTCTCCCGGGACGACGTCGCAGCCGTGCTGGTCGGACTGGCCAATCGAATCGATGTCGTTCATCGGATGCTTGAACTAGGAGTCGGCGACACCCCGATCGAACAAGCAGTCACATCCCTTGCGCCAGCAAACGGTTGACGGCCAATGGTGTTCATTGCGGAGCGCGGTGCCGCCACGTGAACCCAAGGCGCAGCCCGGCGATCGCCACTGGCTACACACGTACTCGAGGAGCAAAAAATGACTCAACCGCCGCCGCGGACGCTGGCCGAGGAGTTCCGAGCTGATCCACTGGGGCGCCACTCACCTCCGCTGCAACGACTGCTCTACCTGTTCCGAGGCTCACCACTTGAGGGCAAGTACGCCCTCGTTCACGGCGAGAATGCGGGGACGTTGCTGCTGGCCCAGCTCTCGGGACGTCGCGACAAGGGCATCACTGTCTTGCCCGATCAGCGCTTTCACAGCAGAGCCGAGGCCGAGTGGGAGGTTTTCTGCCGCAGGTGGAAACAGTTCTTCGGCGAAGAACTTGATCGTGAGGGCCAGTGAGGAGCGACACGATGGATCAGCACATTGCCGGGTACGCCGACCAGATCAGCGTCCTGCCAGGAGCCACGATCAGCGTGATGCTCAGCTGTGAGGGTATTGAGTCGTACACGGCCGAGATGGTCAGAATCATCAACGGCGACGTCAATCCGGACGGGCCCGGTTTCAAAACGGAGCCGATCACTGCGATTGCGCCCATAACCGGTACGGCACGCGCTCAGACCATACATGCGGGTTCATTTGGGATGGTCGCCGCCGACTCCGCGCTGGAGCTGCCGGCCTCCTTTTCGGTTCAGGCATTCATCTGGCCGACGACGCCAGACAAGGGCGAGCAGACGATCATCGGCCGCTTCCACAGTGGCACACGGCGAGGATATCGACTCGGTATAGACAAGGCGGGCGCCCTGGCGTTCACCGTCGGCTCGAGAGACGGTGATCCGGTCACCGTCTCAACCGGTGTCCCCTTGCTTGCCCGCGAGTGGTATCTGGTCGGCGCCTCCTACAACGCGGAGACTCGCGAGCTGTCCCTGCATCAGTTGGCTCTCTCGCAGGCCATCCCTGAGCGACACACCAGTTCAGCGACGTTGGCTGCGGACCGACCGGCTGCGATTGAGACCAGCAGTGAGGTGCCGCTGATGTTCGCCGCCGACTACGTCGGCACGGTACGCGGCAACACCGTAGGTACTGCCCACTTCAACGGGAAGATCGAGCGACCTCGGCTGGCAGTTCGCGCGTTGAACTTCGTTGAGATGCAAGAGTTGGCAGAGGTCATGCCCTCGTCGGCCGCACGTTCGACCGCGCTGGCCATCTGGGATTTCTCGGTTGACATTCCGGGGACGACGATCCTCGACGTTTCGCCCAACCAGCTCAACGGTGAGCTGATCCAGCTACCAGTACGTGGCGCCACCGGTGCGAACTGGTCCGGTGATGAGATGTCCTGGCGACATCGCCCCCACGAGTACGGCGCGATCCATTTCCATGACGACGACCTTTACGACGCGGCCTGGGATGTGGACTTCACCGTCGAGCTGCCAGCAAACCTGCTCAGCGGCTTCTACGCGGTCCGCGTCTGGCATGGAGAAGTCGAGGACTACATCCCCTTCGTGGTCAAAGCCAAGAAGCCGGGACAAGGCGCTCGGTTGCTCTTCGTCGCGCCGACCGCAAGCTATCTCGCCTACGCCAATGAGCACATGGCCACCGATGGACAGCTGACCCAGCTGCTGACCGATAAACTGCACCTCTTCGATAACAACGACCTGTTCCTGGCCGAGCATCGGGAATACGGGAGCTCCACTTACGACATGCACTCCGACGGGAGCGGGGTCTGCTATTCCTCACGCCTACGACCGATCCTGAACATGCGACCGAAATACGCATCCTGGCTCGGGGGCAACCAATCCTCACTGTGGCAGTTCAATGCCGACACCCATATTGTGGACTGGCTCGAGGCGAACGACATCGACTACGACGTCATCACCGACGAAGACATTCACCGGGATGGACTGTCCGCGTTGGCGCCGTACCCCGTAGTCATGACCGGCACTCATCCGGAATACATCTCGACACGGATGCGGCAGAGCTTCGAAGAGTATCTGAACTCCTCGGGCCGGCTGATCTATATGGGTGGCAACGGTTTCTACTGGAAGATCGCGTTCAGCGACAGCCTGCCCGGCGTCATGGAAGTACGGAAGGCCGAGAACGGCGTGCGAGCCTGGGCAGCCCAGCCGGGAGAATACTACACCGCGTTCACCGGCGAGTACAGCGGACTGTGGCGCAACTCCGGCAAGACTCCACAGCAGTTGCTCGGTACGGGGTTTACTGCTCAGGGCTTCGACGTCTCCTCACCCTTTTACCGGCGGCCCGAGAGCTCCGATCCCCGTGTGGCGTTCATGTTCGAGGGCATTGACGACGAGGTCCTCGGAGATTTCGGTCTGATCGGGGGCGGCGCCGCGGGCTTGGAGCTGGACCGTGCCGATCCCTTGCTGGGTACACCAGCGCATGCGCTGGTCGTGGCGAGTTCAGCCGGGCACTCCGATGTCTACATGGTGACCAACGACGAAATCCTGGTCAATGCCCCAACTCATACCGGCACGACCTCCGACCTGGTCCGAGCCGATATGACATTCTTCGAAACCACCAGCGGGGGAGCGGTGTTCTCCGCAAGTTCGATCGCCTTCTCCGGCAGCCTGTCGCACGCCGATTACGACAACAACATCTCGCACCTGGTGCGTAACGTCGTGGAGCGGTTCCTAAACCCAAAGCCGTTCGTCGTGCCGTGATCCAGATCATGGCCGAGCAAAGTCCGTTGATTGACGTATGGCGACGGAGATACGGGCATAGCTAACCTGCGGTGAGTCGACGCGGCCGTCCGGCCGCATTCGCGGCAGGTCCATTCACAATGAAGGAGCATGATGTCTGAGGAATTGCGGGCAGTGGAAAACGTGTTGGCCCAGTACTTCGATGCGCTCCACTGTGGCGACGGCCCCAAGATGGAGAGCGTCTTCCATCCCCAGGGGCGGCTGTTTTCCGCCACTGGCAACAAGTTCATCGAGCTCAGTGTCGCCGACTACGTCAAAATCCTTGAGGGGCGCCCGTCCTCGGAGAGCCGCGGCGATGCCCGGCACGATCGGATCTTGTCGCTGACGCTGTCCAGCCCGACGGCTGTGCATGCTCGAGTTCAGGCGGCGTATTTGCCCAAGCTGTTCACCGATGACCTCACCTTCATTCAGCACGAGGGCGAGTGGCGGATCGTCGCCAAGGTGTACGACTGGGAAGAAATCGGCGTGTGACCAGGCATTGACGAGTACTTGGAAACGACCTGTATAGCCGCCAACTGGTGACTGCGCCAACCTGGGCCTGGTTCCGCTCCGTAGTGTGGGACGGAACCAGGCCGGGTCCTTATCCGCCACCGTTTCGGCAGTGGGGTTCAGGACCAGCCGACCAGGAGGCGGGCCGCCTGCTCAGAAACGGTGGTATCGGCCCCGTGAGTTTACGCGAAACGGCGGAGGCGGTTGGTGAGAGTGTTGCGGTGGCAGAAGAGTTCCCCCACGGACGCGCCAACGCTTCCCGTGCGGAGATAGCTTTGCACACTCTCTTCCAACCGCGCACGCTCGGCTTTGCCGCAGTTCTCTAACGTGGTGTGCACGTCGGAGAGGATCGGACCTCCTGCTGCGCGCAGGCTTCGTCCCGCAAGCCTTGCCCAGCCCCGCGGCCAGGCCATGCACCTTTCTCTTCGGGTTTCAGGAGTCGCGCCAAGTCCTCGACGATGATGGCGGCTTGGCGAAGCCCACACAGACCAGCATCAGCTGAGGCGATACCGACCCGCAGGGTGAGCAAATATTGCCCCAGTCGGACAAGATGCGAGCGCCGAAGGGCGTATTCCTTGAAACCTTCCGCTACAGACTGTTGCCCGCTAGCAGCACGACTGGATCCCGCATCCTCAATGGAGAGTGCTATGAGCGAGTCCACACAGATGACGACTATGGAGTCCGCGGCTATCCAGGGGCTCAGTGGAAAGGAGGCCAACAAGGTCGCCTTTGGTGCACTTATCGGCACTGCACTGGAGTATTATGACTATTTTCTCTTCAGCGCCGCATCCGCGCTGGTGTTCAACGTTCAGTACTTCACGAATGAGAGCGCCAGTGCAGCCGCGCTGGCTTCCTTCGCAACCTTCGGGGTGGGCGTCGCGGCCAGACCTCTCGGCGGCGTCATCTTCGGCGCGATGGGTGACCGGATCGGACGCCGCAAGACGCTGATCCTTACGATCGCCGGGATTGGCCTCATTACTGGCCTCATAGGTGTGCTTCCGACGTACGCCGCGATTGGCGTCGCGGCTCCGATCTTGTTGGTGTTGCTGCGAATAGTGCAGGGTCTGTTCGTTGGTGGTGAGTGGTCGGGAGCCTTGACATTGGTGGTCGAGAACGCACCCCTGCACCTGCGAGCACGCTACGCAGTGATCCCGTTGATTGGTTCTCCGATCGGTACAATTCTGTCTTCCGGTGGCTTCTTCCTGGTGACGAACCTTTTCTCGCAACAGAACTTCAATTCCTGGGGTTGGCGTATCCCGTTCCTCTTTTCTCTTCCGTTGTTGCTCGTCGCGATCTACATCCGCAGCAAACTCGAAGAGTCGCCCGTCTTTCGCCAGCTCAAGGAGTCGGGCGAGGTCGCCCAGAGTCCTGTTGCTACGACGTTCACGCGCAACTGGCGGCAGATCCTCGTTGGGATGGCGGCGTCCCTCCTTGGCATGGGTGGCTTTTACCTTGTGACCACCTTCTGTGTGTGGTACGGCGTCCAGGTTCTTGGCTACGACTCGTCGTTGATGCTGCTCGGCACGATCGTCGCCGCGATCGCTGAGATCTTCGTGGTGATCTGGGGAGGACGACTGGGCACCAAGTACGGCTCGAGTCGAGTCATCCTCTGGGGCGGAATCACCTCCGCTCTCGTTGCGATCCCGGCATTTCTCTTGCTTACTTCCGGTGTTCCCGTGCTCGTCGTGTTCGCCATGACACTTGCGGTGTCGACCCTTTCGCTTCCCTACGCCGGTACCGGGGCCGTTCTCACCGGTCTGTTCCCCGCGAAGACTCGCTACACGGGTGTTGCCGTCGCGAACAATATTGCGGCGATGGCGGCGGGGTTCGTTCCCTTGCTTGTCACAGGAATTGTGGCCTCAGCCAGCAATCGCTGGTGGCCCGCCGCTGTGATGCTTGCCTTGATCTCTCTGATTACCGCGTTCGCCGGCGCGGTCGCGCCGCGGTTCAGTGTGGACCTGCCCGGATTCAAGCACTAAACAGGACTGCGGGCCGGTTCGGCGAGTCCGAGCCGAGCCGCCCGAAACTCCTGTCGCTTCCTCGAAAGGAATGGGCACACGGTGAAGCTCGATCTGATCCTGCGCGCGGCGGAGATCCTCACTATGGTCCGCGCACGGCCCACCGTGCGGGCGGTCGGCGTGATCGGCGGCCGTATCGTCGGCTTCGACGACGAGATCGCCGGTCTTGCGGCCGAACGCACGCTCGACTTCGGCAATGCCTGCGTTACACCGGGGCTTATTGACGCGCACTGCCATACGGCATGGTGGGGGCTTGGACTCACCGCGCTCGACCTCAGTCGAGCCAGCGGCCTCGAAGAGCTCTACGCCATGGTCAAGGCAGAGGTGGAGCGCCTCGCCGACGACCCAGGCGCCTGGGTACATGGCACTGGTTTCAACCCCGCGTCTCACGGTGGGAATTTTCCTGACATCACCCGCCTCGACGAACTCACCGGAGACCGTCCGCTGTGTCTCAGGCACACTTCGGGGCACGCAACGATCACCAACACCGCTACTCTGCGCCAGGTCGGGGTTCTCGAGCCGGGTTTCGCCAGCCCGGAGGGAGGCATCGTTGTACGCGATGGCGAGGGAAGACCGACGGGGCTCATCGAGGAAGCCGCGCAAGGACTCGTCCAAGCACTGCTGGTGCCCTACTCCACAGATCGCCTCGTCGACGCATTGGAGAAGGCGACCACGCGTTACGCAGCCCAAGGAATCACAAGCTTCTCTGAGGCGGGCGTCGGTGGCGGGTGGATCGGACACAGCAACATCGAAGTCACCGCCTACCAAACCGCGGCTTCGAGGGGGCGGCTGCACGCTCGCGCCCAGCTGATGCCCGCCATCGACGCGCTCCGTCCGCTGCGCGCGCATGTTCGTGATTTCCTCGGCGAGGGTGCCGGCATGGGACTTGACCTCGGCGTCGGATACGGCTTCGGTGACGACAACGTGCGCTTCGGCCACGTGAAAGTCTTCCTCGACGGCTCCTTGCTCGGCGCGACCGCTGCCGTGACCGAGTCCTTTTGCGGGCACGATCACAACACCGGCTACCTGCTCGACGAACCGGAGGCGTACCGCGAGCGGGCCCTGGCCGCGTACCGGGCTGGGTGGCCGCTCGCGCTGCACGCCATCGGGGACGCCGCGATCGATCTCGCCCTGGACCTGATCGAGGAGGCATACAAGCGGTACGGATGCGGCGACGTGCCGTGTCGCATCGAGCACTTCGGGATCGCGCGCCCGGATCAGGTGGAGCGCGCCGGTCGGCTCGGCATCGCGGTGGCTCCCCAAGCGGGTTTCATCGGACCGCTCGGCGAGCAGATGGCTGAGCGCGTCGGTGCCGAGCGTGAGTCCTGGCTCTACCGGGGTCGGTCCGTGGTTGACGCTGGCATCTTGCTGGCAGGCTCCTCAGATCTGCCGGTCGCCGACAACAACTTGCGCCGGGGTATGCAATCGGCCGTGGACAGACGGACCGACGCCGGCTCGGCGCTCGCACCCGCCGAGGCGATCTTGCCTGAAGAGGCACTGCGCACTCACACGGAGTGGGCGGCGCGCGCCACGGGACAGATCAGGGACAAAGGCACCCTCGAGCGCGGCAAGCTGGCCGACTTCACTGTGTTTTCGGGGTCGCCACTGACTGCGGAGAGCATCGCCGAACTCGACATCATGGCGACCGTGCTCGGCGGCAAGCTGAGTTATGACGCGCGGGCAGGTGTCGACCCCGCTGGGGCTTCGCAAGAGTCATGACAACCACAAGACTCATTACATCGAATCGAGGCGCTCACGATGAATGTTCAAAAGAATACTGCCAAGTCGTTGCTCAACGCGGATCGATCGGCGGACCCGCTCCAAGATTCGCAAATCATCGCCGATCTTGCGGACGCACGTCAGGGGCAAGCGTTCTTCGACCAGAAGTTTCGCGAACTCGACATCGTGGAGCTACGGCAGGCCTCACTCCTTCCCGGCTGGACTCGTGCGCACGTGATCGCACACGTCGCATACAACGCCCGTGCGCTCGGCCGTCTGGTCGCTTGGGCGCAGTCGAACATCGAGTGCCCGATGTACGAGTCGGCTGACGCGCGCAACAGGGAAATCGACCTTGGCGCGACTCTCTCCGGACCAGAACTACTTCAGTTGTCCGCAGACGAAGCAGGGCAGCTGGACAAGGCGTGGCGGAACCTCCCGAAGGACCGCTGGGAATATCACGTGAAGAACGCGCAGGGTGTGTCGATTTCGGTAGCGGAGACCGTGTGGATGAGATCGCGTGAGCTCTGGTTGCATGCGCTCGATCTCGACAACGGCGCGCGCGCCGATGATATCCCTGACTCGGCACTGCATCGAATTCTTCAGGATGTTCTCACTGTGTGGGCCAGTCGGGACGGCATTGCCGTGCGCGCGCGAGTTAGCGACTCCGGTGTCGAGGTGCAACCGCTTGGCGTACAGAGGAACGACCTTGGCGCGACGAACGTTGCCGGCACCTTGCCGGATCTGGTGATGTGGGCGGCCGGACGACGTCGTCACGGAGTTGTGGAAGTTGGTTCTGCGGGCCGCGAAATCTCCGCGGTACCGGAGGCTCCCCGGTGGCTCTAGTCTCCGAGTGCCGCTTCCCAGGAAAGGAAATCCATGTCAGCGCAGCTCAATGAGCTGGCCCCTGGCCCCCACGAGAAACGTTCCGCGCTCTTCAACTCTGGCGCCGAGGCGCTCGAGAACGCGGTCAAAGTAGCGCGTCATCACACCAAGAAGAGGCGATTGTGGTGTTCGACCACGCCTTTCACGGCCGCACCAATCTCACGATGGGCATGACCGACAAGAATTTTCCGGCAACGTGATCCGTTTCCTGCCGCCGCTCTCGATCTCGTACGAACTGCTGCACGAGGGCTTGCGGATCGTCGCCGAAGCACTCGAGACCAACACCTGAGCCCAACCGGAAAGGACTTGAGAACCATGGCACTGACACCTCATGAGCAGGAGCTGATCGACCGCGTTCAGGACGGTCTCGGCATCGCCGGAACCTGGGAGCCCGCAAGTTCGGGGGAGAGGTTCGACATCCTGGACCCCGCGACCGGTGAGATCATCAAGTCGGTCGCCGACGCCACTGCTGAAGACGCGGTGCGTGCACTTGATGCCGCGGTGGCTGCGCAGGACAGCTGGGCGGCCACCGCAGCTCGTGAGCGCTCGAACACCCTTCGTCGTGCGTTCGATCTGTTGATGGCGCACAAGGAAGACTTTGCGTTGCTCATGAGCATTGAGATGGGCAAACCGATCGCAGAGGCGCGCGGGGAGGTCAACTACGGAGGTGAATTCCTTCGCTGGTTTTCAGAGGAAGCCGTTCGCGTGCGCGGCGACTATCGAGAGAACCCCGAAGGTAGTGGCACCATGGTCGTTTCCCATATTCCGGTGGGACCGTGCTACTTCATAACCCCGTGGAACTTCCCGCTCGCCATGGCGACCCGCAAGATAGCGCCTGCGCTTGCCGCGGGCTGCACCGTGGTCATCAAACCAGCTGAACTCACTCCGCTGACCACGATCTTCTTCGCGCAGCTGCTTGCGGAGGCGGGCCTGCCCGCCGGTGTCGTGAACGTGGTACCGACCTCAAATCCAAGCGCACAATCCCAACGGCTGCTTTCGGATCCACGCCTTCGTAAGCTGAGCTTCACCGGTTCCACCCCGGTCGGCAAGATGCTGCTCGCTGCGGCGGCACCAAGCGTGCTGCGCACCTCTATGGAGCTTGGTGGCAACGCGCCGTTCCTCGTATTCGAGGATGCGGATCTTGATCGCGCGGTCGAGGGTGTGCTGCTGGCGAAGTTCCGCAATATCGGTCAGGCCTGCACGGCGGCCAACCGCATCATCGTGCATGAGTCAGTCGCAGACGAGTTCGCCCGTCGCGTCGGCGAGAAGGTCGCCGAGATGACGATCGGTCGCGGCGCGGAAGAAGGCATCGACATCGGTGCGCTCGTCGACGAGAGGGCCGTCGCCAAGACCGCTCGACTCGTCAAGGACGCAGTCGACACCGGTGCAGTGGTCGTGACCGGCGGCGCAGCGATCGAGGGCCGAGGCAACTTTTTTCAGCCGACCGTGCTCGACAAGCTCAGCTCGCAGTCCGCGATGATGCGCGAAGAGATCTTCGGGCCGGTACTCGGGATCATCCGGTTCTCCACCGAGGGCGAGGCCGTCAAAATCGCGAATGACACCGAGTACGGACTCGTGAGCTACGTGTTCACCGAGAACATTCACCGCGGGCACCGCATGATCGAGGAGCTTGAAACCGGAATGATGGGTCTCAACACGGGTCTTGTGTCGAACGCCGCAGCACCATTTGGTGGCATCAAGCAATCGGGCATCGGCCGCGAAGGTGGCTTCGAAGGTATCAACGAATTCCTTTCAACGAAGTACACGCTGCTTCCGCGATAGCCGAACGCAAGTGCGCGGGAGTAGCCTGCTCTGATAGTGGGCCAGGATGTCGGCGAGTAGGGCCAGTAGCTCCGGCTCGTCGTTCAACACGCGCCGCCACTACAGCCGTTCGCCCTCCGCGTTCAACACCACGCAGTGGTGATGGGTCTTGCCGATGTCCGCACCCACCCAGATCCGGGCCACCAGTCCGGTCGTGCGATGAGGCTCTGTTCTCCCGGGCGACCTCGCCAGTGTGGTCCTACTCAAGATCCGACCGAAGGCGTTCGCAGCTCCTGACTTGTTGAATCGATCCCAGACGCTCGGTCTGCAGCCGTAGCGTCCAGGTGCTGGACGGCACTGGCTCGCATAGCTCCTTGCCGCCCAATGAGCCAGGCTGGCTCATGATTTGCGTGCCGCCGCTGTCCGGCACCTGCGCGGTGTGGCTCGAAGGAGGCATGAACGTGTGTGACCGCAACTTTAAGTCAGGGTGCGCCCACCGCACACTTCTGCTCCACCGAGCACCAGGTCAGGACGTACGTGATCACCATCGGCGTCGACCCTCACAAGTCCTCTCACACCGTCGCCGTCGACGCGGCAGGCCACAAGATCGGCCAGCGGAAGTTCGTCGTCAACGCCGGAACCTTCGAGCAGCTCCTGCGCTGGTGCGGGCAGTGGCCACGCACTCCCGGGCAGGCCCGAGTCGAGGTTCAGATGAGGCGGACTCTGGGTCGGTCAGATCTTGGGGAGTGTCTGCTCCGTCCAGATGCACTTGCCCGTCGCCGTGAAACGCGTGCCCCACCGTTGGGACAGTGCGGCGACCAGTTGCAATCCGCGGCCTCCCTCGTCAGTGTCGGCGGCGCGGCGAATCCGCGGGGTGGTGAGGCTGCTGTCGGAGACCTCACAGATCAGTGTCCGGCCGTGCAGCAGGCGCAGTGTCATAGGGCCCTTGGCGTGCCGGACGACGTTCCCGACCAACTCGCTGGCCAGAAGCTCTGTTGTCATCGAAAGCGCGTCGAGATTCCATGCGGACAGCTGGTGGGTGACACGGTGGCGGGCTTCACCAGCGGCGATGGGGCCATCCGGGAGCGTCCAGGAAGCCACCTTGTCGGGGGGTAGCGACTGCACGCGGGCGATGAGCAGCGCGGCGTCGTCCGGGGCCTCGGCCTGCTCCGGCAACAAAGTGCTGACGATGGCGTCGCACAGGCGGTCGAGATCACGGAGAGTCGTGGTGATGGACGCGGCCATGGCTGGTCCGGGCTGGGCCGAGGGGGATACGGCGGCGCAGGTAAGGGCCTCTGTGAGGCATGCCATGCCGTCGTCGATGTCATCGGTTGAACATTCGATCAGGCCGTCGGTGTACAGCACGAGGAGACTGTCGTCGGGGACGTGGACGGTATGGGTCTCGAAGGGCGGGATGGCAGCGCCGAGCGGTGGGTCGGCACTGACGTCGAGGAACTGGTTGGTGCCGTTGGGTTGGACGACGGCGAGCGGTGGGTGCCCGGCGTTCGCGAAGGTGCAGAGGTTGGTGGTCGGGTCATAGACCGCGTACAAGCAAGTGGCGTAGAAGTCATCGCCGAGGTCGCTGACCAGATCGTTGAGGTGGGCGAGAAGTTCATCGGGCGGAAGCTCGAGATCGGCGAGGGTGCGGACGGCCGTGCGTAGTCGGCCCATCGTCACGGCCTCGGACAGCCCATGGCCCATGACGTCGCCGATGACGAGGGCGACCCGCTCCCCGGACAGAGGGACGAGATCGTACCAGTCGCCACCGACCTGCCCGCCCTCGGCGGCGGGCAGATAGCGGGCGGCCGCGGAGACGGCCGGCACGACGGGCAGCCTTCGGGGAAGCAGTCCACGTTGGAGCTCCTGGGCGCGGGTGTGCTCGGCGTCGTATAGCCGGGCCCGCTCCAGCGCCTGGGCGACCAGCCCGCTCAGGGCGATGAGCAGGGAACGGTCCTTCTCCGAGAAGTGGCGGGGGGCGCTGAAGGACACCACGCAGTAGCCGATTTGCTGGTCGGAGGCGATCAGAGGGAGAAAGGCCCACGCCTGCTTCCCACTCCTGTAGAGGTAGCTGACGGCATCCGGGTGGTGTTCGGCGTACTCCTGCGGAGTAGACAGGAAGATCGGGGAGCCGGAGCTGAGCACCTCGACGAGGGCGGACATCTTCGAGACTGGTACCGTCCGGACGATTTTGAGGAACTCCTCCGGATACCCGACCGAACCGACCATGCGTAGCTGCTCGTTCTCGATTAGCTGGCAGATCAGGCCGGTCGCGCCGAACGGCGGAAGCATCCGGTCGGCGACCGCCTTAATGACATCCTGGACGGTCAGCGCCTTGGCGAGCGCCGAGGTGAGTTCCCCCATGCGCATGACCTGGTCCGCCACGGTGCGCTCGGCCGCCGACCGCTCGGCCTTCTGCGTCCGGCGTTCGGTGATGTCCGTGACGTGGATGACCATTCCGTCGGGAAAGGGATCGAGGCGCAGGTGATACCAGCCCGACCGGCCGGGCCACCGGGTGTCGAAGCCGGCCGGTGCGCCGGTGGCCGCGACCCGCCCGTGGCAGTAGTCCGCCATCCCAGTGTCGCGGATCACCGGGTGGTCCCACAGCACGGCCCCCAGCACCTCCTCGGCGGTGGCGCCGAGCAACGACAGGGCCGCGGCGTTTGCGAAGGTGAGCCGTGCGTGCGGGTCGAGGATGAGAACGCCGTCGTTCATCTCTGCCAAGCGGCGCCGCCGAGGGCGTCTCGGCCGACCGCCTCCACCTCCTGCCCGGCATTCGTGGCGGCGGGGCGGGCGGAAGGCAGATGCTCGGCGACCCAGTCGGCGACCAACCGCAGGAAGTCGTGCTGTGTGCTGTCGAGATCACCATGCGTGCCCGCCGGTACGGACAGCGCTACCAGAGCCTCCCGTCGGCCGTGATCAAGGGCACTGACGCCACACCGCTTCCACGCGGAAGCGTGCCGGCGCCGGGGGGCACTGGAAGGGGGCTGCGGGGACGACGGCGAGTGCGGCCACTGAAAGACGCCGGGTGGCGGTGGTGTCCAGACGGAAGTTCCGTAGCGCAGACATGACACGGGTGCCGCGCTGTCCTCTTCGGTGAGCGTCTCCCATCCCATGGGCAGGGGATGCCCGACGCTCGCCACCAGGTGGATCCCGACCTGGCGCGGATCGCGCAGATGGATCATGCCGCCCAGGGCGCCGCCGAGTTTGGCGGCCACCTGTCCAAAAGTGACAGTAAACGGCGCGGTGCCGCTCAGGCTGTCACGCGCGACGCTTAGCAGACGAAGCCTAGCTCGCCCCGACCGACTGATGGCCTCTGCGGTTTGTGGGCGTCGCCCATCCACACTCATAGTGCCACCCATTGTCCCCTCAGGGTGTCGACGTAAGACCCTGCAAAGAAATTATATCACTCTTGCCCGGTACGTTACTTTTACCCCGACGGATATCCCACGCCGTTCTGGGGGGATCGATGCTGCAAGGTTGTCCGCTCGGATAGCGCGTGCGAGGCATAGGGGCTCGTTCGGCGAGTACGAGGGACAGCAGGACTTGTCCAGCTAAGGCGGTCAGGCGGCCCCAGATCCAGGCGAGACCGTTGGCGAACATGCTGGCCCCGACGATAGCGTAGAGACCAACGGCCAATGAGACGAAGACAATCCCAGTACGAAGTTGGCCCAAAGCCCAGTTCTCGCTTGAGTTGCTGCTCGACTCGGTCAGATACGTCAGTTGACTGATGCCACCAGAGCAGAGGCTGTGCTTAAACTCGCCGTCAAGATCGTGAAAGTTTCCAAATCTGCGAGGTGCGTTCCATGAAAAGTACAGGTGCCGATCATCGATCGTCAGGAGAGCTGCGGTCCGGTGCACTGTTCGCGGTGCTTTTCACGCTGGTTTTTGCAGTCGCCTTGTTGCCCCGGCCG
The DNA here is from genome assembly GCF_001598115.1 of Streptomyces sp. AgN23. Lineage (NCBI taxonomy): Bacteria > Bacillati > Actinomycetota > Actinomycetes > Kitasatosporales > Streptomycetaceae > Streptomyces > Streptomyces sp. AgN23. The sequence continues at coordinate 2,613,815 of NZ_CP007153.1, read as the reverse complement.
ACATCCCGCTTTCCCGGAACCATGTTTTGATCGCAGTGGTTCCGGCGTCGATCTGGTATTTGCTTGCGGCGTCGGCAGTAGCCATTGCGGTGACGTATGGACTGTGGCTCGTGGAGGAGCGGCGGGGGGTGCTGGACTGATGTCGGTCACCTTCGGCATGCTCGGCGGCTTCTTCGTTTTGATCGTCCTCGTTCTGCAGGTCCAAACGGCGGCGTGATGTCACGACGTTCAGCAATTACGCGGTAGGGGGAGCGGCCGTTCTCCAGTTGGTTCGTGTCGATGGCCTACACCAACTCCGTGGTGGCCCGGATCGACGTTCACCGCTGTCTTCGGTCTTGCGGTCACCGTCCCGGTCTGACGATCTGGAGCCAGGCCGTTGCCTGTGCCGTCCGCGGTGGTGCTCATCGGCTCAGTGGTCGTGCCGGCACCTGCCTGGAGCCACCGGGCTCCGGCCCTCCGCTTCGATGCGCGTCCCCAGAAATGTTTTCCCTTACAGATTGAGGAGTTGTCCATGAGCACAATCCGGAAGACCGTCGAAATCCCCCACCTCGGCGGGTCGAGCATCGGTTGCACCTTCGGCAAGCCGTACGACCCGACGCGGCCGACGCTGGTCCTTATCAACTCGTACACCACCTCGGCCGAGCTGTACCGGCCGCAGTTCGCCGACCCGGCCCTGGGGTCCGCAGCCAATCTGCTTGCTCTGGAGCCCTACGGGCACGGCCGTACGAGGGCCTCGTACCAGCACTTCACCTACTGGGACAGCGCGATCGCGAACCTCCAGGCCCTCACGGCCCTGGGAATTCGCGAGGCTTTCGTGATGGGGACGTCCCAGGGTGGCTGGGTGGCGGCCCGCATGGCGCTGTTCGCCCCGGACGTGGTGAAGGGGCTGATCCTGCTGGGCACCTCGATGGACTTCGAGAGCCCGCGCAGCCGCGAGCTGGGGTGCTGGGACGGGGATGAGTTCTGCACGCCGGTCATCGACGCCCTCGCCGACCCTGTCGGCGAGGACTGGGTCGTGCCGGAAAAGTTCGTGGACGACACGTTCGACGCGGCCATGGGTGGCCTTTCGGCCGGGGAACGCGACTTCTGGCTCGCCCACTACCGCGAGAACTACGCCGGTGAAGCCGGGCGGCACCGGCTGCGTGTCAGCACGGTGAACCTGCGCGACCGCGACGGGCTCTACGGCAGGCTCGACGAGGTCCGCAGCCCCGTCCTGTGGCTGCACGGTACCGCGGACCAGGTGTACTCCGTGGCCAACGCCCAAGAGGAGATCCGGATGTTCACCAGCTCCCCCGAGGCACGCTGCGAGGTCATTGCGGACGGGCAGCACTTCCTGAGTGCCTCGAAGCCCGCGGAGGTCGACTCCGCTGCGATCGAGTTCCTGAAGCGCTGGGCCTGAGCAAGAGAAGCGCGCTGCGAGACAGACGATTGCCCGCAACCTCCAGCGCGTACCTGCCCGCGACCCGCTCGGCGATGACGAGCAGGTCGCTGTCGGTGAGGTGAGGGACCACCCGTCGGTCTGCCGTAGGGCCGGCAGTCACACTTCGTCCAGGTCGGCGGTCAAGTGGGCTACCTCCCCACAGGCGTCGCCCCGCCCCGCACACTCGCCGGCCACGGCCTACGGGAGCAACTCTGCAGCGTATGGCTACGTATGGAGCTTGACGGCGCGACAGGATCGCAGAGTCTTAAACTGGGGTATAAGAGGAGAGTTGCCACGCCGCTGGGGGTCAAGGGGTCGCAGGTTCAAATCCTGTCGTCCCGACCAGCGTTTTCGCAGGTCGAAGGCCGTTTCCGCGGGTAGCGGAGGCGGCCTTAACCATTTCCGGGCAGGGAGCGAGTGGGAGCCCTCTGGGAGCCCTCGTGCTCCCAACTCGCAGACGTGTCAACGGTGCCCGATTCGTCCGTCACCCGATCCGGTACACCTATCGCGCCGTACCGAGCCCCTGCGCGCCATCGTCAACCGTAGGCCCCTGGCGTCACCCTATTGATTTCGGATGCTCTGTGCATCGAGAGGCATAAGGCCCCTTGTCGGCTCCCGACCCCCTTCCGGGGTGGGAGCACGGAGCCGCGCTCCCCATGCGACCGGGGAACGGGGGGCTGCCGGTGATCTCTCCGGGTCGGTTTCCGCAGGCGGTGGGCACGCGGGCATCCTGGTCGCCGTAGGCGGCCTGCACCAAGGAGCGGTAAAGCCCCTTGGCGTTTGCCGGCAGATGGGGCACTCCCAGGGCGTGAGCGCCGTATCCGGCTCTGGAGCGCCGTAATGAAACGGCCGTGCGAGGCCTTGTCGGGGTAAATAGTGTGCCAAGCGAGTGAACGGTATGGCTGAGGGGTGTCAATATTCCGATCCGGCTGCTGAGCTGGGTGTTTCCTGCGGACGGCGAGGCGGCCGGGGTGGCGTCGGGTGGTACTCGTTGAGCAGTCCGCCGAGTACCTGGCGGCGCCTGACCGTGGCGGCGGGCAGGGTGATGACGTTCGGAGCATTGTTCGGCGCCCGTAGGCTCAGGCTGCGGTGGGCTCGTCCGGCGTTGTAGTGCTCGGCGTACCTGGTCAGGACCGTACGCAGGTGCCGTTCACCGGTGATGAGGAGTCGCTCGGTGCATTCGGCGCGGACTGTGCGTATCCTGTGCCGCTCGAAAAGTCATCGCCGCAGGTGAGCTGGATGCGGTCAGTCCGCTGGGATCATGTCCTCCGTGATCGTGTCCTTGTTGTACAAGGTGACCCGGAAGCTGCTGACTGTTCCATCGGTGCTCCTGCGTCGCGGGACGGCGAAGGAGGCGGAACTGCTGGTGCTGCGGCACGAGAACGCGGTCCTGCGTCGCCAGTTGGCCGGACCGGTCCGTTATGAGCCTGCCGACCGGTTCTGGTTCGCCGCCCTGTCCGGGCTGATACCCCGGCGTCAGTGGCGCGAGATCTTCCCTGTCACCCCCGGCACCCTGCTTGCTTGGCACCGCAGGTTGATCGCCGCGAAGTGGGATTACACCGCGCGCCGGGACACCGGCCGCCCGCCCACCCCGGCAGCGATCAAGAAGCTCGTCCTGCGGCTGGCGAGGGAGAATCCGACGTGGGGCACCGGCGGATCCAAGGGGAGCTGGCCCGACTCGGGTATCGAGTCGCCGCCTCGACGGTCTGGGAGATCCTCAACGTGGCCGGTATCGACCCTGCTCCACGTCGCTCAGGCCCGACCTGGAGCGAGTTCCTGACCGCGCAAGCTGAGGGCATCATCGCGGCAGACTTCTTTCACATCGACACCGCCCTCGGCAGGCGGTTGTATGCGCTGGTGTTCCTCGAGCACGGCACCTGGCGGCTGCACATCACCGGGGTCACCGCCCGCCCGACACGGGACTGGGCGGCGCAGCAGGCGCGGAATCTCACCGCCGACCTGGGCATACGCATCGAGTCCCTGCACTTCTTATTACGCGACCGCGATGGCAAGTACAGCGAAGCGTTCGACGCCGTCTTTGCAGCCGAGGAGATGGACATCCTCAAAAGTGCGCCACAGGCTCCCCGCATGAACGCGCATTGCGAACGCATCATCGGCAGCATCCGACGCGAAGCCCTCGATCACGTCCTCATCATGAACGAGGCCCACGCCCGCCACGTCCTCGTGGCCTACGAGCGGCACTACAACGAACACCGGCCCCACCAGGCCCGTAACCAGCTACCACCCGATGTCCACGAACAACCGGCGCATGGCCTCAGCACCGGCAAAGTCCTGCGCACCCGGATCCTCGGCGGCCTCATCAACGAGTACAGATACGCGGCATGACATGCAGCGATGACTTTTCGAGCGGCACAGGGCCCGATCCGCTCCACCTCGCCGAGGTGTTCGGGCTCGATGAGAAGACCGCGATGCGCTACGCGGACTCCGCACGAGCGCTTCTGGAGCGATCCGCCGAGCGGCTCTGACTGCCGTGCCACGTCGAAGACGGTCTCGCGTTCACGGGCCAGGGGAATCACGAGCCAAAATGCTATCGCGGTGCCCCATGGAGGGCTGGTAGCCATTGAAGATGTCAACTGAAGCCCTTGACTCGATGGAACGTCTCTTCGCCGAGCGAGCCTGCGAGCGTCTGATCGTCGAGTTCGCGCGCCGCCTTGACCTGGGAGATCCGAGCAGTGTCGCGGACCTCTTCACCCCTGACGGGTTGTGGGAGTGGCCTCACGGCGACCGCAGAGTGGAGGGGCGTGAGGCGCTCCGCAGCTACTTCGGTTCGCGCCCCATGGACCGGCTGTCACGTCGCATGTCTACGAACATCCTGGTTACGGTGAATTCCGCGTTGGCGGCCACCGCCACCTCCTACTTCGCCACTTACCGGGTCGACGGCTATACCGATGGCATGGTGCTCCCGAGGCTCCCCGCGAACGTGGGCCACTACGAGGACACATTCCGGAAGGTCGAGGACACCTGGCTCCTCTCCAGCCGAGTCACGCACCTACCATTCGGCGCAGAGACGGTGCGTCTCAACCACCCCGACCAGTCGTGACTGCGGGGCCCAACCTGGCTCAGTCCACCCGCTGCCGTCGCGCTGGCCTCGCGACTTCACCACGAACCCACGGATCCGACGTCGCGAGGCATGGCGACAGACCCTCGGGTTCCCGCCGAGATCCCTTCAGTTTTCGCGAACTCGCGGGCCTCTACGGGTGTGAGTAGTTGCGGTACAGAAAGTGCCGCTGAGATTGATCATGTTGAGATTGGCTTACCTCGTCGGCGCTCCGAGCTGACGGGGAACGGCGCCAGCGCGCAGCTCGCGCAGGTCCGGGATGTGGTTGTAGAGGGTGCTTGGGGAGACGCCCAGCAGCTTGGCGATCGAGGTGATCGAGCGGCCGGGGTCAGGCAGCAGATCGCGTGCGGCGCGGATGACTTCCTCGGTGGCGACGCTCGGGCGCCCGCCGACCCGGCCGCGCTCGCGGGCGGCGGCCAGGCCCTCGTTGGTGCCGATGACGATGAGCTCGCGGATGAACTCGGCCAGCGCGGCGAAGACGTGGAAGACGAGCCGGCCGCCGGGGGTGGTGGTGTCCAGGTTCTCGTGCAGCGACGTGAAGCCGATCCCACGCTCGCGCAGTTCGGCGACCATGTTGATGAGATCCTGGAGGCTGCGGCCGTAGCGGTCCAGACTCGGGACGACGAGGGTGTCGCCGGGGTCGAGGAAGGCGTGGCACGCCTTCAGTTCGGGGCGGAGTGCGTTCTTGCCGGACTTCTTGTCCGCGAAGATCTTCCGGCACCCGGCGGCGGTGAGCGCGTCGAGCTGCCGCTCCAGCTTCTGCCCGCTGGTCGAGACTCGCGCGTACCCGATCTGGATCTCGGTGCGGACGAGTGGTTCGGCGACGAGGAGGCCCGGCTCGGCCGGTTCGATGGCGGTCATGGCCCCGAATCGTGTCAGAAAACGGCGGTTCGGGGTTACTGAATGACCCAGGTTTTTGAAGGCTCTGCGGGATCCGGGCGGCCTCTCAGAGCGATCTTCAGAAAACAAAGGTTTTTTGAAGGAACTGGCGGTCGGTGGGGCCCTGCGGTCCCACCGACCAAACCTCGGCGGACCGCGGGGAGGGGTTCTTGCCTCCGGTGGTGGTCAGGGGCGGAGGAGAGTCTTGATGGCGCGGCGTTCGTCCATCGCTTTGTAGCCTTCGGCGGCCTGGTCGAGGGGCAGGGTGAGGTCGAAGACGCGGCCGGGGTTGATGCGGCCGGTCATGACGCGGTCGATGAGGTCGGGCAGGAAGCGGCGTACCGGGGCAGGGCCGCCCTGAACGGCGACGTGGGAGTAGAACAGGGCGGTGCCGTCGATCTGGACGCCGTGGGGGACTCCGGCGATGCCCACACCGCCACCGGGCCGGGTGGAGTTCAGGGCCTGATGGGTGGACTGGTCGGTGCCGACGCATTCCAGGACGCGGTCGGCGCCGATTCCGCCGGTCATGTCCTTGATGCGGGCCACGCCCTCGTCGCCGCGTTCGGCGACGATGTCGGTGGCGCCGAATTCGACGGCGAGCTTCTGGCGGCTCTCGTGGCGGGACATGGCGATGATGCGTTCAGCGCCGAGCTCGCGTGCGGCGAGGACGGCGGACAGCCCGACGGCTCCGTCTCCGACGACCGCGACGGTGTCGCCGCGCTGCACACCTGCGGCGACGGTGGCCCACCAACCGGTGCCCATGACGTCGGAGCAGGCCAGCAGGTCGGGCACCTGGGCTTCGGTGGGCAGCTCGGGCGTGGCGACCAGGGTGCCGTCGGCCCACGGGATGCGGATGTACTCGGCCTGGCAGCCGCCGACGAACTCGCGGTTGAGGCAGTTGCTGGGGTAGCCGTTTCGGCAGTTCACGCAGGTGCCGTCGCTGGCGAAGAAGGAGCCGACGACGAACTGGCCCGGCCGCACGGTGGTGACGTTGTCACCGACCTCTTCGACGATGCCGACGTATTCGTGGCCGACGGGGGCAGGGTCCTGGGCGGGGTTGATGCCGCGGTAGTCCCACAGGTCCGAGCCACACACGCAGGTGGCGAAGGTGCGGATCACGGCGTCGGTGGGCTTGAGGATTCGAGGGGTGTCGCGTTCCTCGACGCGGACATCCTTTGGCCCGTACAGGATGGCTCCACGCATGGCGGGGTGCTCCTTGCTGTCGTTCGGGAAGGGGTCAGAGTTCGCGGGTACGGGGGCCGGCGTATTCGGCGTCGGTGACGTGGTCGAGCCAGTCGACGTCATCGCCTTCCCACAGGGCGATGTGGGTCATGAAGTGGTCGGGGGCGGCGCCGTGCCAGTGCTCCTCGCCCGGCGGGGTCCAGATCACCTGGCCCGGGTGGGCTTCGAAGATCTTGCCGCCGCGGGACTGGATCAGGGCGATGCCCTCGACGATGTAGAGGGTTTGGCCGATGCCGTGGGAGTGCCAGGCGGTGCGGGCGCCCGGTGCGAAGTGCACCGCGTTGGCCCGCGTCCTGGAGGGCTCCTCGCCGCGATAGATGACGTCGGCCCAGGCGTCGCCGGTGAACATCTTCTCGGGCAGCTTGGCGGTGGCGGGACGCGTGCGCAGTTCCATTGGGTGGCTCCTGAACGAGGTAGGGGTGGGTCAGCGGGTGAAGAGGTCTTTGGCGACGGCCATGGCGGACATGGCGCGAGGCCAGCCGGTGTAGAAGGCGAGGTGGGTGATGGCCTCGATCAGCTGCGCTTCGGTGACGCCGTTGTCCTTGGCGCGCCCCAGGTGGTGGCGCAGCTGTTCGGTGCTGCCGCCGGTGACCAGGCTCGCCACGGTGATCAGCGAGCGGTCGCGGGGATTGAGGCCGGGACGCTCCCACACCTCGCCGAACAGGACGTCGTCGGTGAAGTGCACCAGTTGCGGGGCGAAGTCGCCGAACATCTTCGCTGCACCCGAGGGCTGCTCGGTGTTGTCGGACATGGATGGCTCCTTACGTCGGGCCCCGAGGCGGCGGGGCGGTGAGCTACGGGTTGTGCCGGACTGTCCCGTGGTCGGTGGTCGGTAGGGGGTGGGATCAGCTGCCGTGCCTGCCGGCGGCCATGCGGGGGGTGGCCAGCGCCGCGGCCAGGGCGACGACGGCGGCCAGGGTGAGGCTGAGGCGCAGGCCGTGCTGGAAGCCGGCCGTGCCGGAGATCAGTGCGCCGAAGACGGCCACGGCCAGGGCGCCGCCGATCTGACGGCTGGTGTTGAACACCCCGCTGGCGGTGCCGGTCTGCTCGGCCGGCACGTGCTCCAGCAGCACCGCGGTGGTCGGCGGCATCACCAGCGGCCCGCCCATGCCTACAGGGATCAGCAGCAGGGCGCTGGCCCACACCGGTGCCGAGGCCGGCAGCACGGCCAGGGCGATCGATCCGGCCGCGATCAGCACCAGACCGGCGATGACCGGCACCCGGGGACCGGGGCGCTCCGCGATCCGGGAGGAGAACGGGGTCAGGCAGGCACCCAGCAGCATCATCGGCAAAAACGCGATCCCGGCTCCCAGCGCGGACAGTCCGTGCTGCTGCTGGAAGTCGACGCTGAAGACGAACGGCAGCCCGTAGAAGCCGACCATGAACGCGAAGCCGATCCCGGTGGCGATCACCACCGTGGGGATACGGAACAGGGACAGCGGCACCATCGGGTGTGCCACCTTGGCCTGCGTCAGCACGAACGCAGCCAGCGCCACGACCGCGACGCCGAGCGAGATCAGCACCTTCGGGGCGGTGAGCCCGGCCTCGCCGGCCTCGATCGCGCCGAAGGTCAGCCCGCCCATCGCGAGGATGCCGGTGATCTGCCCGATCCAATCGAATGGCGCCGGGCGGGTCGGGGACTGGGGGCTGCGGGCGAGCAGGGCCAGGGTGAGCAGGCCGACCGGCAGATTGATGAAGAAGATCATCCGCCAGGAGGCCAGGCTCAGCACTCCGCCGAGCACCGGGCCCGTGGCCGCGGCCACGGCGCCGCCCATGGCCCACACGCCCACCGCACGGGCCCGGCGGGCCGGGTCGGGGAAGGCGTGACGGACCAGAGCCATCGAGGTCGGCATGGTCACGGCCGCGCCGATTCCCTGCACCACCCGGGCGGCGATGAGGACCGGAAGCGACGGGGCCAGCCCGCACGCCAGCGAGGCGAGAACGAACAGGACCAGGCCGCCGGCGAACGCCTTGCGCGCACCGATCCGGTCCGACAGGGCGCCCGCGGACAGCAGCAGGGCGGCGAACATCAGCGTGTAGCCGTCGACGACCCACTGTAGGCCGGTGAGCCCGCCGCCCAGCGCTTCACGGATCGAGGGCAGAGCGACGTTCACGATCGTCGCGTCCAGGGTGATCACGAAGAACCCCAGCACAGTGGCGGCCAGTGTCGCCGTGGCGTGCCGGCCTCTGTCAGCCGTGCCGACCTCCGGTGAGCGGCGCAAGGAAGCGCTGACGGTCATGGCGGGGCGTGATCCTCTCCGGTGGGTGGAACGTGCCGGGCCAGCCGGTCCGGGCACACATCTACAGAACCACGCACCGCCTCTGACCTGGGAGTCCTTGCTAGGAGGGGTACTGGCAGGGACCCCCGCAAACGGCACCGGCCTACGCTGGAGCGGTGCCAGCCGACACCGTCCGCGAAGACATCCGCACCTTCCTCACCAGCCGCCGTGCCCGCATCACGCCCAAGGAGGCCGGCCTGCCCGACTTCGGCGGGCGGCGGCAGGTCTCCGGGCTGCGACGCTCAGAGGTCGCCCAGCTCGCCGCCATCAGCGTCGAGTACTACACCCGCATCGAGCGCGGCAACGTCCAAGGCGTCTCCGAGGACATCCTCGACGCCCTCAGCCACGCCCTGCGCCTGAACGACGTCGAACGCGCCCACCTCGCCGCACTGGTCCGCGCCGCCAACAACCCCCACCGCGTACCCGACCGCGACGGCGGCGCCAGCCACGTACGGCCCAACCTCCAGCAGATCCTCGACGCCATGACCGGGGCTGCCGCCTTCGTCCGCAACGCCCACCTGGACATCCTCGCCACCAACGCTCTCGCCCGCGCCCTGTACACAGAGGCCCTCGACAGCGACGAGCAGCCGCCCAACCTGGCCCGCTTCGTCTTCCGCGACCCCCGCGCCCGACGCTTCTACCGAGACTGGGAGGGCATTGCCCACGACGCGGTCGGCAGCTTGCGCACCGAAGCCGCGCGCACCCCCGCCGACACCGACCTCGCCGACCTCATCGACGAACTCACTACCTGCAGCGAAGAATTCGCCCAGCGCTGGGACGCCCACGACGTCGAGTACTACCGCAGCGGTCAGCAGCGCTTCCACCACCCCGGCGTCGGCGATCTCGACCTCGACTACGACGCCCTCGAAGTCCCTGCCGACCCCGGCCTCACCATCGTCACCTACACCCTCGCCCCCACCGCGCCCCACGCCACCGCATTCCTGCGGCTTTCCCACCCACACCCCAAGGCCCGCTCCCAGACACCGGGCCCGGCGGCCGACAGCGGCCCACCACGATGACGCCGCCCGTCACTCCGCATCGGCGTCTTCGATCGCGTCCGGGTCGCGGAAGGGGCGCAGGCCCTGCCCCGGGCCGCTGTCGCCCGAGGCCGCGCAAACACGGGTGGAGCGTGAGCTGCTCGGGTTCTGGACAGAGACGGATGATGCCGAGCGGGTGGGCGGAGAGGCACCATCCCGCAGACCTTCAGAAAGACGGTGGCCTCGAGGTGGGGCTCAGAGTGGCGGGCCGGTGGGATGGTGAGCACGCTGGTGCTCCCGCGCGCTCCACCGCACCCTCGTTCATCTGCATCAGGGGGCTGAACCAGGGCCTCACAAGGCGATCGGCTGATATGCCAGGGCCTGATCGACTACTTCATCGGCCGAGAGCTCTCGGTCCGGCGGCGGCCAGAAGATCAAGCTGCTGACGTACCCAGTCGGGCATGCCAGGGTCCTGTCGAGCAGGTCCAGCCAGCTGTCCGCCTCCTCTTCGGAGGCGTAGTCCGCATCCATGATCCGTTGCGCGAGCGCAACCGCCTCGGCTCGGCTCATCTCCACGCCACCCATCGACCCTCTCCCGCGAGGACACCTTAACGAGACGCGTGATCGGCCGGAGGACAAGCCCTACGTCCCACCCAGGTCACCGAATCCCCAGCCTGATCCTCTCCTCCCTGGGCTCCTCGTCGCAGATCTCACGGGCCTCCAGGCGGAGCTCGACGACCAGCATCGACATCCCGGCCATCCCAGTCGCCCGGTTCCCTCTGCCACGAACCACGTGCTCATCGCTCATACTGGTGCCATGTCCGCCATGCCTGCCGCTGAGCCGTCACCGTCCGCTGCCCAGGTGTTGCGGCAGCGCTATGTGCGAAGGCTTCCCGACGCGCTCGGCGAGCTGGCCGGGCCGGCGCATGGCTCCGTCCAGCTGCCGCTGCATGTGGCGTGGTCGGGTGTGACGCGGTTCGATCTGGGCCGACCGCGGTCGCGGATGAGCATGTACCGCACGGTGCTGGCTGAAGGGCAGCACGATGACCTGATCGCCCTGCTGAACCAGGACCTCTTGATCGCCAAGTGGCCCGTCCTGCGCACGCTGATCAGCCGCGCCATCCGCGACGTGTGGGAAGAGGCTTTCCCCGAGCTGGCTTCGGCTCGCCCGGCAGCCGCAGCGTGAACCTCAGCGGCCTTCACCGCCGGCTCCTCTCCGACGTCCTGGCCATCGGCACCCCCTACCCCCTGGTCATCACTGGCGGCTACGCCGTCCAGGCGCACGGCCTGGTCGACCGCGCGGCGGCATGTGGCACTCGTACTACGACGACACGGATGTCCCGAGCGCCCGGGGCCTGGACATTGATCACATGGTCCCGTTGGCCGAGGCATGGGACAGTGAGGCCTCGGACTGGTCGGCGCAGGAGCGCCAGGACTACGCAAATGATCTCGGCGACATCAGGTCCCTGGCCGCGGTAACCGCCCGGGAGAACCGATCCAAAGCCGACCAGGACCCCCGTGAGTGGCTGCCCACCGATCCCGGAGCCCGCTGCCGGTACCTCCAGGAATGGGTCGTGGTGAAGGCCCGCTGGCAACTGGCGGCAGACCCAGGCGAAGTAGCCGCTCTTGCCGACCTCGCTTCCGGTTGCCACGACGGTCGGATCACTACACACCGGCCCGCTGACGCCAACACCCGCTGTCCCGGCCCGGTGCCTGAGGCACCTGTAGCCAGACGGTCGAGCCGCGTCACGAGTGCACATGGTGGTGAGATGCAGCTCGACCGGATCGCTGACAGCGAAAGCACATGGCCCGGTCGCGGCATCGGCAGATCGGCCCGGCGCCCGACCCGCACCGATCGTCACGAGAGCATCTGCTCTTCCGGGCGAGTTCCTGCCTGTCAGGGGCGGACCGGGCGGCCGAACCAGTGACCGGACTGCCGCTGAGAGAGCAGGATAATGATCGTTACACCGACCGCGCACAGGATCAGCCCGGCCGGTTGCCCCTGCCCTGCGGTGCCGAACCCGACGACAATCATCAGCGAAGCGATGATGATCGCCGTACCTCGTGAGCTGGGCTTCCTCTTGGGGAACCGCAGAGCGCTGACCAGGCCCACGAACGCCGGGAGAGAGGTGACGGTGATCGAGCCGGCTGCCTCCGCTTTGCCCGCCACGATGGCGAGCACCAAGGCGAGCAGACCGAGCCCACCCATCACAAAGAACAGCACCTGCGCAGCCCGGACCGTCCCCGGCATCGCCGCCGGCTGAAGGTCGTGCCCGCCCGGGCCCGCGGCGCCGGCCGGATATGGCTGGTACGGCTGCTGGGCGCCATACGGGGCGGGGCCGTACCCAGCAGATCCCCCTTGACCAGCGTTGTTCCATCCTGGCTGCTGTTGACTGGACATGGTCAGGACCCTAGCAGTGCCCCATCCCTGCGACCCCGCACTTCAGGCTGTTCCGGCCAGCACCTGACCGTGCGCCGCTCCCGAGCGCCCTACCGCTGTCAGTGCTGTGGTGTGTCCTGGTATCACGCCTCTTCAACCTCGCCCCGTGGAGGTTTTCGTGACCACGTCCACCGAGCCAGCCAGTCTGCCAATTGGAGTTCACGCGGGTTCCTTCGCGATGTGCCTGCCGAAGAGTGCAAGTGGGGAGGTAGGAGTCCTCCTATCGAGCTTCATCCGTACGTGTGAGGTGTTCGCAGTAACTGGCAGATTCTGCGAGTACGGCCAGTAACTTGCGATGCCATGCAGGATTCAGGAAGTCGCCGCCGTCTGACCCTGCTGACCGGGCAGCCAGAGGACAGCGACGCGCAGGGCTCGACCGAGGCCGAGGACCGGGGTCTGGCCGATGTCCAGATACTCCAGCGGCGGGCTGCTGCACAGAGTGATGCCATCGATGAACAGGGCTTCTATCTGGAAACCGTGTCGGAGTATCTGTGGGCCCGCGATGTCGCCGGTCTTGCTCCCACAACCTTGGAGAACCTGGTCAGGCCGATTCTGGAGCTGTGTTCCTTCTACGACCTGGTGCCGTGGCGGCTCACCCCGCGGCATGTGGACCGGTTCTACACGGGCCCGGGGCGCCGAGCCCGTTCGACGGTACGGAGCAAGCTGACCAAGCTCGACAGCTACTTCGCGTTTCTGGAACAGCCCTCGGCCATATCTGGGCCAGTACGACGGTCGGCTACCTCTCGACCGTCCAGGCCGACCCCGAATTGGCGAGTTTGCAGTCCGCGCGCCGGGCAGTGCGACGTTTGAGCATGGAGGCATGAGGGTGAAATGGAATCTGCGGATGGTCGCCGCCCAGCGCGACATCTGGCGCCCGACCCAGTTGCAGACCGTTCTGGCCGAGGTGGGCTTCACCCCCTCGTTGAGCAAGGTCGCGGCGTTGTGGAGCGGGAAGCCCGTGACGGTGAGGCTGGAGGATCTGGACAAGATCTGTGCGGCTCTGGACTGCACCGTTGCGGACCTGATGCAGGCCGAGCCCGAGCCGCACCTCGCATCCCGGGAGCGTGAGGAACGCAGGGTGGCAGGCACCCGGCCCGACCGCGGTTCTGCGGTCCGGCCGATCCCGGGAACGGGTCGTGGTCTGCGCGGCCTTCCGCCCAACTGAGGCCAGGACGCGATGCACTGGCGTCAGCGGGTTTTCCGCTTCCCTGAGCTGCCCATTCCGGACGGCCACTGGCGTCCCTGGTCGCCGGATCCACAGGCGCCGGCCGTCCGCGACGATCCACGGATCTGTCCGACACAGGTACACGGTCAGCTGTCCTGGCCGTCGCCGCCACGGACGCTGAGGGTGGACCACGCGCAGCGGATCATGGACCGGGAATTCCCGGAACTGCCCACCCTGGCCGCCGTCATCGCGCAGATGACGGCCGAGCGGAACCTGAGCGACGCATGGGAAAGGCTCGCCCTCCACATGGCCCGCCTCGCGCTTGCCGCGCGGGATGCCGACCAGTCCCTGGTGAGCGAACAGGACATCGCCCAACTACCGCAACTACGCGGACCCTTGGTGGAAATCTTCCGTCGTGCGGGTCTGTTGCGGCGACGCCCGAACCGGTGGCACCTCGCGCTTCACCCTCACTCGCCGGCCGTCAGCTGCGAACACTGCCTGTCCTGGTCAGGAACCACCGCGAAACTGTGCTCCGCCTGCAAGAACTGGCGACTGTCCAGCGAGAAGGGCACCTGCCGACGCTGCCATCGGACGCTGCCTCTCTCCCTGGGACGCTGTCGTCGCTGCCGCGTCGTCGAGCTGGAGCAGACCCTGGCCGACGCCCCGGTCCCTGACCAGTTGTGGTTCGGCGGGGACATCGACATCTACGTCAACAAGACGGGCCGCGACCTCAACAACGCACGGGACCGGCAGGCTCAACAGCGCCGGTCAGAGCTCCGTTACTGGCCCGAGCACTTGATCGATCCCGCTCAACTCGAACTCTTCCCGGCTCCGGAGAGGAATTGGAAGGCCATCCAGGACCCGGGCCTGCTGAAGATCAGCGAACCAGGGCAGGCGATCATCGGCGAGCTCGACCAGCTTGCCCGAGACCAGGCATGGTCGAGTGCCACGCGCAAGAAGAGTCTTCGCACCCTGCGGGTTCTGCTGGCCTGGCTCGGCACCGGAACTCCGATCCTCGAGCGGGACGTCGTGGGCGTCGGTGATCTCTCCCCGTACTACAACACCGTCCGGGTCGCCGGGTTCTTGCAGGCCAAGGGCATGCTGGTGGTCGACTCGGACACTGTCGGCACCCACGAGGCATCGGTTCGCCGATGGGTGAACCAGGCGCCGCCCCAGTTCCAGGCGGATCTCCACAGCTGGATAGCCGTGCTCCGCGGCGGCGGCAAACGCCCCTCGCCGCCAATGCGCTGGGCCACGATCCGCGGCTACACCCTTCACGTCGTGTCCGTCCTCGGCACCTGGGAGCATCTCGCCTCGCTGAGCGAAGTGACCGAGCAGGAAGTGAAGGCAGCGGCTGCCAACTATTCGGTGTTCACCTCACTGCCTTCGCTGTTCCGAGCCCTGCGACGCGAGCGTCGAATCTTCCGCGATCCGGCCAGAAACGTGCATCTGACCACCCCAGTCAGGGTCCCCCGACCCATCCCGGCGGATCGACTCAAAGGCATGCTCAACCAGGCCGGCGGCACCAAGGACCGACTCGCCCTGGTCCTGATGGCCGTCTACACGGTTCGCCCCAAGCAAGTCGCCGAAATCCTCCTCGACGACCTTGACCGGTCCACAGGACGACTACGAATCCGCAGGCCAAACCGGCTCGATCACGAGATCTGCCTTGACGAGTTCGCTCTGCAACTCGTCAAGGAATGGCTGACCGAACGACACCGCAGATGGCCCCTGAGCACCAACCCCTACCTAATCGTCAGTCCTCTCACAGCACTGCACATCGACCGCCCGTCCGTGGGAATCTCCAACTTCAAATCGCTCCGCGACCGCATCGGCATCAACTTCACCCAGCTGCGGCAAGACCGGTTCCTGGACGAAGCACGGGAGACCGCCGACCCAGTCAGGCTGATGCGCTTGTTCGGGATCACCTCCTACACCGCAATCCACTACGTCCGCACCGCCCACCCCGAACGCTTCGCCATCGATCCGACGCAGGCATAGCAGCTGCGTCACAGCCAGCCGACCTTCTTGATCACATCGGCTGCGACCTCGCCAACCGAGCGCGTGGTGGCATCAACGCTGAAGTCATCGACTGCTGCTTGGTCGAGGATCCCACCCAGCTCGCTGGCCCTGGCCAAGTGCCATCGCAACGCTTCGGGCTCGTTCTCGTGGCGCCGTATGAGTCGCTGGTGGTTGACAGACAAATCGACCTGGAGCCGGCACACCGAAAGCTCAGTGCCGACCGCATCACCACACAGCTTTCGCTCATCCAAATCCTCGATCACACCGGCGAGGACCAGCCGAGCCGCCCCCGCAGCGAGGTAGTTGCCAGCCATGCTGCGCAGGTTCCGCAACATCATGCCGAAGTTGAAGCGGTCTCCCGACGGCGCTGGCCAAGACTGGCGCAGCCAGTCGAGGTCGATAACGGCATTCGGTATCCCCGCACCGGCGAGAAGGCCGCCCACGCTCTCAGCCACCGACGTCTTGCCGACGCCGACAGTGCCGTTGATCAGGAGAGAACGGGGCTCCAGAGAACTATTTGCTTGCATGCACGAGACCCTACGACCCAGCGCGGTGGAAGCCCGTCGGCCTCCCAGGTCGCAGACGAACGGTCCTGAACTCACCCTCCACCCGGTGGCTACACCTCAGATCACCAGCGGGTTCGCTCATCGACCACCTTCAGATTCCACGAACCCACTGGTTTCCGTTTACAAGGCGGGGGAAGTGCCGGACCGTCTGCGCACGATGACTCAGCTGAAGGAGCAGCGCCTGAAGCCGGCCGAGGGTCAGCAGCCGGTGGCGCTGCTGCGGAAGTACCGGCGGGGCCACGGATGGGGCCATTTCCCTCTGTACGACCCGGCCGATGCGGCAGAGATGCGGCCCTTGTCGGCGAAGCAGCAGGCAGCGATGACGGCTCAGCGCACGTGCCCGGAGTGCGGACAGGTCCGCGGCTACGTGGTGCACCGAATGTGCCAGGAGTGTGCGGACCGGGAGCAGCAGCAGCGGCTTGAACTCCAGCGGCGTACCTGCATGTGGTGCCGTCGAGTGTCCCCCACGCCGCATCCGGTGTCGGCGAGCCTGAAGGGCAGGCGCGGCGAGTGCGTGCCGTGCTGGCTGCACCGTGTGATCCGCCGCCAGCTCGAGGAGGAGCCGCTGGTGGTGTGGCGGCGCACGTGCCCCGGCCGGGACTGCCACAAGGTGACCGCGACGGATGAGGAGGTCGCCGCCGGGACGTGGCGCGGGCCGCGCTGGTGCTCGCCCTGCGCCGAGCGGGACGAGCAGGAACGGGCCGAGCGGGAACGTGAGCGGCGGGAGGCCGAAGAGCGTGCCGTCGAAGCCCGGCGGCGCGAGGTCGAGGCGCTCGAGGAGTGGGCGCGGGACATTCTCGCCGATCCGGACACGGCCATCTTGGATATGGAGACCACGGGCCTGCACGACGAGGCCCGCATCGTCGACCTCGGGGTCACCGGCGCGGCCGGTGACGTCCTGGTGGACACGCTCATCAACCCGGGCGAGCCGATCCCACCTGATGCGACCGATATGCACAAGATCACGGACGCCGAGGTGGCCACGGCGCCCTCGTTCGGGGCCGTCCTCGACAAGCTCGCCGCAGTGCTGCACGGCCGCCGCTGCGTCATCTACAACCGGGCGTTCGACGTTGCCAGGCCCCGGTACGAGCTGACCGTGCACTACCGGCAGACCGGCCACGAGGGCCCCGAAGGAGCCGCCGACTCCTGGCTCGGCAAGGCGCGGTTCGAGGACGCGATGGTGCCGTACTCGGACTTCTGTTTACAGGTTGTGGGCATACGCCCCCTACCTCCTGCCGCAGGACCGGATCCCGATGCCGCCGTGGGAGGACGAGGGCGCCAGCCACGCGGAATACCTGGGCGAGCGCGCATCGACCGGGGGCGAGGCCAGCACCCCGGTCATCCATCCGGCGGTCATGTCGCCGCTGCTGGTCTGGGCGATCCGCATGGTCACCGAACTGGCCCCCGACATCCTCGCCGCCGTGCGCGAGCGAAAGCGCCTGCTGGCACGGATGGTCCCTGAGGCGGTCAAGGGCGGCCGGGCCACGATCAGGGAGTACTTGGGGCAGCTGGTGGACAGCGGCCAGAAGATCCCGACCGACGCTCGCCGGGAGCTCGAACCGAGGTTCGGCCTGCGGGGTGCCGATCCCACCGTGACGCCGGGGGTGGGCAGACTGCCGGTCGCCGCCCAGTACCTGGCCGGGCTGCTGGAAGTGGCACCGGCCCAGGTGAGCACCTTCGTCCGCGACCGCGCGGAGGAGTTCCCGCCGCACCTGTTCGGCCACGGGGCCCCGCTCGACATCCCGGTCACCGCGAAGATCGGCGACCACTCGTGGACCGAGAAGATTGACTTCGCGCAGGTACCCGATCTCGCGATCTGCCTGGCTGCTGCCGCACTCGTGGTGATCAGCTACCTGTCCGGAACGCGCCCGGAAGAGGCTCTTCACCTGGAACGCGGCTGCCGGTCCACGGAGGAGCGCGAGGACGGCACGGTCCGGTACAAGATTACCGGGCGGCACTTCAGCGGCGTCCGCGACAAGGACGGCAACACCCAGGCGGGCAGGGAGATCCGCGAGGACCCGTGGATCGTGATCGAGCCGGTCCACCAGGCCCTCGCCGTCCTGGAAGAGCTGACTGACGAGCGTTTTCTGCTTCCCCACAGCCTCACGACGAAGCCGAAACCGGTGGAGATCCGCGTTCCGGTCGCGAGTCAGGACATGGTGACCGCGTGGATCGCCAAGTTCATCTCGTGGGCGAACGAGCAGTCCCAGCTCCACGACCGCCCGCACGAGTTCATCCCCGAGGACCTGGACGGCGCGGTGGTCCTGGTGCGGTTCAGAAGAACGGTCGCGTGGTTCATCTACCACCGCCCCGGCGGCCGGATCGCGCTCGGAGTCCAGTACGGCCATGTCGAGAGCACCATGGGAGAGTCGTACGCTGGCCGCTCCAAGGCCGACACGCTCCAGATCCTGAACTTCGAGCAGGGCCTGGCGATGGCCGACTCCCTCGCCGAGGCGTCCGACCGCCTCTCCTCGGGCGAGGGCGTCAGCGGTCCGGCCGCCGAGCGGTATCTGGCGGCGGTGAGCGAGTACGGGAACAAGTACGCCGGTGCGTTTGTGACCACGCGCCAGCTGAAGGCGATCCGGACCAATCCGAAGCTCCAGGTGTTCGAGCATGAGCGCTCCCTGCTGGCCTGCAACTTCGCCCCCTACGCCGCGCTGCGCCAGCGCGAGCGGCCCGGCGGGGAACCCGTCCAGCGCACACCGAGCCACGACCGGTGCCAGGCCGCCTGCCCGAACAT
Source organism: Streptomyces sp. AgN23 (assembly GCF_001598115.1). NCBI lineage: Bacteria > Bacillati > Actinomycetota > Actinomycetes > Kitasatosporales > Streptomycetaceae > Streptomyces > Streptomyces sp. AgN23. The sequence goes on along the minus strand of NZ_CP007153.1, from coordinate 2,595,006 downwards.
CGCCCGCACCGACACCCACATCGAGCGCGCAAAGGCGGAGATCACCGAGATCAACGCCGAGTGCGCTGAAGGCCTCAACCCCCTGCCGATCACCCGACGCCTCGAACAACGACGTGCGACGCTCGCCGAGATCATCGACAAGCACGAGCGCACGCGCATCCACCCCGCCCCGACGACCGGAGACCGGACGTGACCCAGCCCGATCTGCAGACCGCCGATGACGCCGGCGCCAGCCCGAAGGGTCTGGCCGCCGACATCGCCCGGGTCATCGGAACCCTCAGGGCCCAGAGCGCCGAGGTGTCCCCGACCGCCAAGCCTGTCGACGCCCAGGAGATCCAGGCGATCACCGAGGCGATGATCCGACTGTTCGTCGGGGCGCCCCTGCGTTCCGACGGCCAGCTGACCGTCAAGTCCCTGGCCGAGGGAGCGGGACTGCGGCGCAACAAGCTCACCCACAAGCACACCGGGTTGAAGGATCTGTTCTACGCGCTGGTCAAGACCCTGGAACGGCCGGCCATCCCTGCCCAGCGCCAGGCCAAGGATGACGATCTCAAGCGCCGTCATAGCGAGCTGTGGGCCAAGCACCAGCAGCTCAAGAAGGAAGCCGCCCAGATGGCCCGGATCATCCACGTCCTGGAGGTGGAGAACGACCAGCCCCGGACCACCGCTGCGAACGGCCCTGGCAACCTCCACTTCCTAACCCGGACACCGCGCTGACTCTCCGGCCGCCTACGGCGGCCGGTGTCTATACGCACTTCTTTCGGGACGACGATTCCAAGTTGTTTTGGCTCCACTTCGATTGAGTGATATCGCGGTCGCCGGGCTGGGCGGTCTATCGGTAAATGTGTGGCGTGTTGTTGGGCATGTGGGAAGACTGCGGCGGTGATCGATTCCGCACTGCCTCAACTGCTGCGCCCTCGCGCCCTCGTGCCCGGGGAACTTGTCGTCGTCGCGGCGCTGTCCGGGCCGCTCCATGCCCAATACGCACCCGATCTCGAACGGGCGGCGGCCGAGATCGAACGGATGGGATTCCGGGTTCGCCTCGCGCCGCTCCTCGAAGCCGGACGGCGCCGCTGGTGGAGCGCGGCGCGGCCGGACGAGATCGCCAAGGAGTTCAACGGTCTGCTGCGTGATCCCGAGGTGCGCGCGATCGTCGCGCACGACGGTGGCCATACGGTGTTTGGTTACCTCGACCTGATTGACTTCGACGCGATCCGGGCCGACCCCAAGCCGATCCTCGGCTACAGCGACATCTCACTGCTGCACCTGGTGCTCTACGCACGCACGGGTCTGGTCGGATTCCACACCGACCTGGCCACGCCCGGTCTCGGCGGGCACTGGCAGAGAGCGTCCGCGGCCCGCAGGGAGGAACTGGCAGAGCTCTACTCGACGCTGCTGACCGGCACGGAGCCGATCGGTGCGGTGCCCGCCGGCCCGTCGTGGGAATGCTGGCGTGCCGGGCATGCCGAAGGTCCGCTGATCGGCGGGGTCATCAACCGCATCGTGCTGGCGCAGGCAACGCCTTTCGCGCTGCCGCTCGAATGCTTCGACGGCGCGGTGCTGTTCTGGGAGGAGCTGGGCGGCCAGGCATCGTACGTGTGGAACTACCTGCAGATACTGCGGCACAGCGGCATTCTCGATCGGATCTCCGGCATGGTCGTAGGTGTTCCGGAGGCGATCGACGGGCTCGACTCGCCCGACGGCTCCCCGACCCTGGCCGAGATCGTCCTCGATGTCCTCGGCGACCGCGACATCCCGGTCCTGGGCAATGTCGAGGTCGGACACGCCGGCCCGAATCTGCCAATGCCCGTCGGAATCCGCGCCGCCCTCGATGCAGAGGAGCGGACGTTGTCGCTGCTCGAACCGGCGGTACGGCCACACGCGATGACAGAACCGGCCGGCTGAGCACCACGGATCAGTGAGCAGACGGCCCCCGGCGGTCCCCGGGGCCAGCTCAGGCTTTGGTGACCGGCGCCTTGGGGAGGGCCAGCACAGGTAGCGGGCAACACGCCTTGGACTTGCCACGGAATCGGACTGGTACGGGGACTGGTCCGAGTACTGGGGCAATTACGCCTGGCAGCCGCTGTACGGAGGAGACCACCGGGCGGTCTCGGACTGCCGTGCCGTGGTGAAGCGGCTGGGGGAGATGGCAAAAGGCCGTGGGTTCGAGATTTCCGAAGGGGACTCGTAGCCGACTCGCGGGTGGTGCGTCCAAAAACGGTACCGGAGCGGCCTCAAGGTGAGGTCGAATACTGCGTCGGCGGCTGCGGCTGTCTCGTCATCCTGGTCAACGGCGTGATGATCAAGAGCCTCCCCGCCAACCGTCGGTAGTCCGTCGCTGGGACTCCACCAGTAGGGCAGAGCATGCGGGTCAGCCTGCCGTAGTGCCCTGAGCGGCGGCCCTGGCTTGGGTGAGGGCGAGGCGGTAGGAGTCGGTGCCGGTCTGGATCAGGCTGCCGCCGAAGGTGAGCCGGTCGATGACGGCCGCGCAAAGCCGGGGATCGGTGAAGGCCTTGGTCCAACCGCTGAGCTGCACGCGGCTGGCAATGGTCGGCTACTCGCGATGCCAGCTCCACCGCGGGGAGTGGAACAAGCGGCAGACGAAGAAGGCGAAAGTCGTTCCCGTCCCCGGCTCCACTCGGTCGCAACGCCGGTCCGGTCGACGGGATGGTCCGGGGCGCGGCAGACTCAGGGGCGGAGGGAAGGGGCAGCATGAGTGCACAGTCGATTCACCCGCACGCGGAGCCGGACCGGGTGCCGCGGAACGCCGAGGGCATCGCGGCCTCGATCGAGGGCGAGCGGCGGATGGAGTTCTACCGCGAGCTCCTGGCGGCCGCGCCGGAGGACGCCGAGGGGGTCCTGCGCCGCTGGTGGTGCGAGGCGATGCTGGACACTGACCCGGCCTGCGGCCGGGTCAGCGAGGCCGCGCTGAACGGCACCCTGCCCACGAAGAGTGTCGCGGCAGCCATCGCGCGCCGCCAGGCGGCCGGGCTGCCCGTTGAGTGAGTCGCACGACCAGGAGCCGGAAGGCTGGCCTTGTGAGCTGTCCGAAGAAGTCGACGCACTGCTGGCCGGCTTGTCCCTGCCGGGGAGGTCTTCGGGGCGATCATCGCGGCCACAGTTCAGATCAACGAGACGTGGGGGATGGTGTCGGGCAGCACCGCCTCGGTGAAGTGGTCCCAGCAGCGACGCATGCCGCTCGGCCAGGACGGTGTGCTCGGCGTCGCCGAGTACGTCATCGTTGCTGACGCCGACCCGCCATTAACTCCGCCTGCGCAGAGAGGACGATCGTCGGAGCAATCTGAAGGTCAAGTCAGCACGATCGGGTTGGTGAGAGCGGCCATATGGCCATGCGGATGGCGTACCTCGATCCGGACAAACGCCGAGTCCTCCGAGGTCGTGTGCCACTCGGCGGTACCCACGCCGGAGTCTGGCAGCGATTCGCGGTGGACTTTGCCCCGGTCGGTGTGAAAGCTGACTGTTCCCGATGGGACACCGCGTATGTGCGCGCGCACCATAACGGGTTCCCCATGGGTTGCCAGGCGTTCGCCGATCCCCGCGTTGTGGCCGGCGGCGACGGCCGTGAGCGACAGATCAACGGCAGCCGATTCGGCGATCCAACTGCGGCCCACACGGATTCCTGCGAGGACGGCCGGCGTGCTCAGATCCCCGGCGAACACGACAGTGTGCGGGATGCCGATCTGCCCCTTGAGGTGGGTGTCGCTGTTGCCCATGGCCGGATGCCAGCGCCCTGCGTGTATTCCCTCCGCCAGTCCTCGGCCCCACTCGGCGACGGTGGCCTCGTTGTTGGCGTTCCACGGCCGGTCCGACGTCCACAGCCCGTTCCATACCTCGACTGCATCGAGGCCTTGGTAGGGGTACATGAAGCTGTGTGCGAGCGTCGGCTGCCAGTTGCTCAGGAGTGAGCTCGCCGTCCGAGTACACGGAGTGGATGTGGCAATCTCCGCGATACCAGCTGGCTCCTCGGCCACGCGCTTGCCTAGGCGGGAATCCCGAGTCCGGTATCGCTCTCCTCGTCTACGACGGCCCAACCGCCAGACGAACGAGCCCAGTCGACACAGTGTTCCCAGCACCGACTTGGCGCGCATGCATCAATTCCGACTGGAACAACCTGCCCGAGCGCCGCAAGCCGATGAGCGTGATGGTGGCCGCCTCAGCTCGCGCGCAGAGCCGGGGGTAAAGCAGGCTCTGCCGATGGTCCACCGGGCTCACCTCCGCCCAGGCGGAGGTGAGCCAAGACCGGACGCACACCCGCCATCCCCACCGCCGTGCTCTCCGCGCAGGCGGAGGTGAGCCGGACAAACATCGCCGCTGGGCGCGCACCCGGCAACAGAAATGGCTGAAAATAGGACCTTGGGGGCAGTGGCTGTAGACGTTCGCATCGGCGGTCCAGGCCGGTTCACCCGTAGGGGCCGCTCCATCCCGCCCGGCCGTATCCAGCTCGGCTCCGGCAAGCCGATGGAGGAACATCTGTGGACACCGCCGGCGTCAGATGTTCCTCCAGTGCGCCCTGCGGCCAGGGCTGATCAGGGCCCTGGCCCGTGGCGAGATCGAGGTTGCGACGGAACTGGCCGGGTCTTCACAGCCTGGGAAGCGAGTCGTGGGCCTGGATCGTTTGCCTTACCGATAGCCGGAGCGAGGGCGGGCGCTGTCACGCTGGCCTCGTCGTGCGCTGGGCTGTTTGCTGTTGGGCGCGGCGCCGTTGCTGCTCGGCAGCGAGGCGCTGAACCTTGCGGCGTACCCGCTCGCCGGTAGTGGCCGGGTCGGTGGCCCCGGCGAGCCAGGCGGCTTCAGCCCAGGTGGTGACCCCGGGGTGGGCCCAGCCGAGGGCGACCGCCCTTTCGTCCGGGCGCAGTGCTCGAAGCAGGGTGGCGAGCCGGGCGTCGTCTGGCTCTGTGCCGGTCAACGTCTGTTGGCCGGGGCGGCTGGCCAACAGATCGTAGAGACAAAGGCCGTCGCCCAGAGGGGTGTCGAGCAGCAGCAGGCCCGAGCCGCGCGTACGGCGACGCCAAAGTGGCAGTAACTGGCAGTGCACCCTTTCGGCCTCCGCCTTGAGCCGATCCAAGGCTGCCGGCCCAAGGGTTTCGCCGCCGAAGAAGGGGTCGGCCCAGTCACTCAGGAGCGCGGTCGAAACGGCTTCTCGCCACCGTGCGCCGCGTCGACCGAGCACTGTTGTGGCGAAGGAGTCCACCAAGTCGTCCTTGGTCGAGACGGCGCGGTCGCCGGACAACAGCACCCGGCGGAGGCCGAGGGCCGCCATCGTGTGAGGCACGCCCGCAACAGCACCCGTGACGCGACTCCCTAATAGCGCCGCAGGGTGCCCGTATGCCGGGGTGGGGTTGTCGACGTTGTAGGTGACGATTTGGAGATCGGAGTTGGTCGCCCGGGCCCAGTGGCGCAACGCATGTGTGGAGTATGGGGCTCCGCTGCGCGCTGCGACGGTGCCGTCGGCGTGAACGTCGATGATGGCTGAGCCCCTGACAGCATCAGTGACCCTCAGCATCACACGTACTCCCGGTACGGGGGGCGGTGCCGCCCTCTCCGCATCCGCCCATAGTTGAGCCATGGCCATGGCCAATTTGCTGTCCCCTGATGGCTCGTCGGCCCTGAGGTCCGGGGTGGCATGGGAGGTCATGGGCTGCGGGCTCCTCGCAAGTCGGTGACATCTTCCCTTTACGGCCCTGGCGTGGCTGATATCCGTCAAAGTTTCCGGGGTTCGGGTATGTGGTGTCCGTCACGTCTAGTGCTGTGACCGTATAGGTTCGCCGGGTCGGTGGTCGTGGCGGTTGGATGTGTGGTGATGTCCGTTCCGACCGCTGGAGGTGCGGTGGCCGAGCCTGTCCGTGTGCGCTGACCGACCAGGAGGGGCAGAAGCTGCAGCAGATCGTGCGCCGGGGCAGCACGAGTTCGGTGCGCTACCGGCGGGCGATGCTGCTGCTTGCCTCGGCGGGCGGCAACCGGGTGCCGGTGATTGCCCAGCTGGTGCAGGCCGGCGAGGACACCGTCCGGGATGTGATCCACCGGTTCAACGAGATCGGCCTGGCCTGCCTGGACCCTAATTCCTTGTTAACAGCTCCAGTAGCGGGGACCACACTCGCGCCAGACTGAGGGCTGCGACGCCTTTCTGGACCCTGGCCGTTGAGGCCTCCACTGAGAGCGGTGTGGGCCCCGATGTTCATGGTGGTGGTCGCGTGGGCTGTCGGACGGACGCCTCAAGAGGCCCTGGCCTCGACGTCTCACAACAGAGCGGTGGCGTTCGGCGTCCTCGCGGCCACCACCGTAAGGCGAGGCGTTGCCGCTCGTGGGCGCCGGGCGAACGCCTGTGCTCTACCTGGCCACGATGCCTCCGTGCAGAGCGGCGATGCCCGGCGCCGTCGAGCGTCAACGCCCTTTGCCTTGACGACTCGTTGGTGCTGGTGGTGCGAGCCGACCACACGGTGACCTCTCGATACGCCCGAGCCGTCCGAGCTCCCGCACAGACCGGGGGCGGGTCTCAGGCGAGGCGCTTACGGCCCCAGAAGAAGAGGAACACCGTGACGGCGGCCGTCAGGGCCAGCAGGATCGACGCGCCGAACCACTGCATGCCGTTCATCTGGGAGATCGGCAGGTAGTCGACCGACCAGCCCACGACATCGGCCTTCTTCATGCAAAGCTCATACGCCTGTTCCGTCTGCGCGTCCCCACAGGTGCCCCAGCCGAGGAGTTTCCCGTCGCTGGTGATGTACGGGGGATTCGACCAGTTCACCTGGTGCGCGCCTGTGGGCAACGGCGGCATCACGTTTTCGAACGTGACGCCCTTGTTCGTCGTGATCGTGACGACGTTGGCGAGCGACAGCAGGAAGTGGGCCAGGAAGTGGGACCAGACAATCTGGACGATGACGGTGAAACCGAGGGTGACCACCATGGCCACCAGCGTGCGGCGCAGCACCACGCCGATCGCCACCCCGCCGAAGACGGAGAAGAGGGCGAGGGCGACGGGCATGGGTCCCGTGTTGTTGAAGGTGGGTCCGGAGGTCCACTCCCAGGCCGTGGACTCGTCGTAGAGGGTCCACCACCACCCGAACGCGACCGACAGCGCGACCGTGCTCACCACGACCACCAGCGCGGTCAGGGCCAGTTTCGTGGTCAGCCAGCGGGTCCGGCTCATGGACTGGGTGACGACCAGCTTGGCCGTGCCGTTCTCCAGGTCGCCGGTGAACAGCGGGGCACCGAGGAAGACGCCGAGCAGGATCGGCATCAGCCGGAGTCCCGTGGACGTGGGGCCGTACCCAGCGGTATGCAGCTGGGAGCGCTGGAAGACGATGAACGCCACGGCGAGCGCGGAGGCGCCGAGGACGGTCCAGAACACGGCCCGGTGCTGGCGCCAGACCAGCCAGGTCATGCCCTTGAGGAGCTGGCGGAGCTGGGGGAGTCGGCCGGTGCCCGTGCTGCCCGGGGCCTCTGACTTGGTCGTCGTCGAGGTGCTGGTGAGAGAGCTCATGCTGCCACCGTCCGGGTGTTGTACGCCTGGTCCTGGGCCTGGGCGGTGGGGGTGATCAGAGGTGGTGCGTCGGGTGAGCGGAGATAGGCGAGCAGGAGTTCTTCCATGTTCGGGCTGTCCGTCTCCCAGGGGCCGGCGACCGGGCCATCGGGGCGGATCAGGGCGGTGAACTGCCGTCCGCTGATCCGGGACTCGACGAGGGGGTGGTGTGCGAGGGAGGCGGGCAGGCCCTCGCCCTCCTTGGCGCCGGTGACCATGGTGTGTACGGACAGCAGCTCGTCCACGTCACCGGCGAGGCGTACTCCGCCGCCGGAGAGGACGACGAGGTAGTCGCACACGTTCTCCAGTTCGGCCAGGACGTGGGTGGACATCAGGACGGTGGTGCCGTGCTCGGCAGCCTCGGCGAGGAGGGTGCCTGTCAGTTCTTTACGCGCGACCGGGTCGAGGTCCGACATCGGCTCGTCGAGCAGCAGCAGGTCGGGCCGCTTGCCGAGGGCGAGGGCGAGGGCGACGCGGGTACGCTGGCCGCCGGAGAGGGTGCCGATTTTCGCGTCGAAGGGCACATCGCCCGCGCGGACGATGTCCTCGGCGGTGCGCTGGTCCCAGCCCGGGTTCAGTTCCTGCCCCAGCCTCAGGGTCTCCGCCACGCTGAACCCGCGGAACAGGGGCTTCTCCTGGGTGAGGAACGAGGTGCGCCCCGAGTCCACCGAGCCCGGTGCCGCGCCGAACACACTGAGCGTGCCCTCCGTCGGTTCCAGTACGTGGGCCATGATGCTCAGCAGCGTGGTCTTGCCCGCCCCGTTGGGACCGACCAGCCCGCAGATCCGTCCCGCCGGGAGCCGGAAGGAACAGTCCTTCAGTGCCCATCCCCGCCGGTAGCGCATCCCCAGGCCGTGCGCCTCAAGCGCCGAGTCCCCCGCGTACATACCGTTACTCACCAGTGCTCCTAGTTGTCGTGGCCGCCGTCTCCGTACCGGCGGCGTACTGCTTCTCCATGGCCGACGCGACCAGCGCGGCCACGTCCTCCTGCTCCAGCCCCGCCTCGGCCGCCCGGGACACCCACGCCACCAACTCCCCGTACAGCGGTGAGTCGGTGCTTGCCGAGGGGCGGGCCAGCGTGCGGCGTACGAACGTGCCCTTGCCGGGTCGCGGTTCGACCAGGCCCTCACGCTCCAGCTCGCGGTACGCCTTGAGGGTGGTGTTCGGGTTGACCGCGCTGACCTCGGCGACGTCCTTGGCGGTCGGCAGCCGGTCGCCCGGCACCAGTACGCCCAGCCGCAGAGCCTGCTTGGTCTGCTGCACGATCTGCTGGAAGGCGGGGACTCCGTTCCGCCTGTCGATGCGGAACTCCATGACTACCACCACCATTTCACTACTTGATTAGTGGAATGATGATGGAGGGGGGCGCGGGTGGTTGTCAACGGCAATCGGAGGGGCTTCCTGGGCAGGATTTCGGCCGCCGGTCGCGGCCTCCGTCAGGTCGGCGTCCACTTCGACGCCGTATGCGTCGCGAGGGTGCGCGCGTTGACCTGGCCGTTGAAGCAGAAGTCGGCGCTGGCGCCCGAAGTGCCGTTCGTGGAGGCGGGGTTGCTGCAGGATTGCTGCGCGAGGTGGTGGGTCGCGTGATCGGTGCTGTACGGTGATCGTGACATCACACTCCGTGCGCGATCGTTTATGGAACGGTCCCGGGAAGTGCGGGAACACCGACCGAGGACCTTCACCACCGAGTGGACCTCTGGTGCTCTGACCGCATAGGTTCGCCGGGTTGTTCAGGCCGCAGCGACGAGGGAGCGTCCGCCCCAGCGGATGCCTTTCTCGCTGCGGATGCGGGCGCGTTCTTTACGTTCGGCGGCCAGGACGTCGGGGTGGCGGGTGTTGGCGTTGCGCCAGCGCAGGTAGGCGTGCAACGCCCGGGTCTGCACGGTGTGGTTGGGGTGGTGGGAGTTGGCGATGGTGAACTGCCTCAGTGGTCCGAAGTGGGCTTCGATCGGGTTGGCCCAAGAGGCGTAGGTCGGGGTGAAGCACAACTCGACCTTGTTCTTCTTCGCCCAGCCGCGGATGTCGGTGCCCTTGTGGGCGGACAGGTTGTCGAGGATGACGTAGATCGGTGCGCCGTCCGGGCGGGCGGCGCGGATCGATTTCAGCGCGGCCAGCGTGTTCGCGGCACCTTTCCTGCGGTGGTTGACGCCCCACAGACGGTCGTCGCCGACCGAGTGGCATCCGTGGAAGTAGCGCACCCCGTGGGTGCGGTGGTAGGTGGCCGGCACCCGGTCGGGATGCTTCCGCGTGGCCCAGCCGGATCCTGCGGTGGGCCGGATGCCGAGCGGGCCGAACTCGTCGAAGGCGAACGCCCGGTTCGGGAAGCGGTCGAATACCTCCTCGATCCGGTCCAGCTTCGCCTCGCGTTCCGGGTCGGGGGACTCCTTCCAGGTCTTGGTGCGCTGGAAGGTGACACCGCGGCGGGCGAGCAGGACGCGTAACGTCTCGCGGCCGATGCGGATCACCCGGCCGTGGACTTTCCGCAGGTAGGCGACGAGTTTGCGCAGTGACCAGCGGGTGAAAGGCTGGCCGAGCTTGGTGGGGCGGGTGGTGGCCATCTGAACGACGAAGTCCTCGTCATCAGGGCTGAGTTGGCGGGGACGGCCTCCTGCCCATCGAGGGTCCAGGCAGGCAAGACCGATCTCGTTGAACCGGTGGATCACGTCCCGGACGGTGTCCTCGTCGGCCTGCACCAGCTGCGCGATCACTGGCACCCGGTTCCCGTCGGCCGAGGCCAGCAGCATCATCGCACGCCGGTAGCGCACCGAACTCGTGCTGCCCCGGCGCACGATCTGCTGCAGCCGCTGCCCTTCCTGGTCGGTCAGTCTGCGCACACGGACAGGCTCGGCCACCGCGCCTCCAGCGGTCGGATCGGACGTCACCCCACATCCAACCGCCCCCCGGCGAACCTATGCGGTCAGAGCACTAGTGTCCTGCGCCGGAGATCCGTCGGCAGAATTGGGCGAGGGATTCGAGGATCTCCTCGGCGGTCTTGGTCCAGATGAACGGCTTGGGGTCTGCGTTCCAGTCCTTGACCCAGGCGCGGATGTCGGCTTCGAGGGTCTGGACGCTCTTGTGTGCGCCGCGGCGGATCTTCTGGTCTGCCAGGAAGCCGAACCACCGCTCGACCTGGTTGATCCAGGAGGATCCGGTCGGGGTGAAGTGCATGTGGAAGCGTGGGTGCTTGGACAGCCACGTCCTGATCGCGGGTGTCTTGTGGGTGCCGTAGTTGTCGCAGATGAGGTGGATCTGGAGGTGCGCGGGCACCTCCTTGTCGATCTTGACCAGGAACTTCTTGAACTCCGTCGCCCGGTGCCTCCGGTGCAGGGAGCTGATGACCTCGCCGGTGGCGACATCGAAGGCGGCGAACAGCGTGGTCAGGCCGTTACGGACGTAGTCGTGGGTGCGCCGCTCGGGCATGCCGGGCATTATCGGCAGTACCGGCTGGGACCGGTCCAGTGCCTGGATCTGGGACTTCTCGTCCACCGAGAGGACAACCGCGCCCTCGGGCGGGTTGAAGTACAGCCCGACCACGTCGTAGACCTTCTCCACGAAGAACGGGTCCGTGGACAGCTTGAAGGTGTCCGTCAGGTGTGGCTTGAGCTGGAACTTCCGCCAGATCCGGCCGACGGTGGACTTGGACAGACCGCTGTGCTCGGCCATCGACTTCCGCGACCAGTGCGTAGCGTTCTTCGGGATCTCCTCCAGCGTGGCGACCACGACCGCCTCCACCTGCTCGACACCGATGGTGGGCGGTCGCCCCGGCCGGGGCTCGTCGGTCAGGCCGTCCAGTCGCTCGGCCAGGAACCGCCGCCGCCACTTGCGGACCGTGTCGGCGGCCACCCGCAACTCGCGGGCGACCACCACGATCGGCGGCACCTCCGGGCCCGCACACGCCAGCACGATCCGCGCCCGCAGGGCCAGCGCCTGAGCCGACGTTGCCCGACGCGACCACCGTTGCAACACCGCCCTCTCCTCGTCGGAGAGCAGCAACGGTTCAAGCTTCGGGCCCCGACGAGGGACCGAAGCACCAGCAGCAGAAGAAGTCATGCAGTAACTAACGATCAACTACTGGCGCAGGACACTAGGCGCCCGCGAGAGCACGGTGGAGGCGTTCGAGGGCTACCTCAAGCGGTTCGAGCAGCCCACCCAAGAGGGCTTCGTGGTCTGCCTCCGCGACACCGCCGCAATCGTAGGCGGTGTCAACATCAACAACATTGCCCGGGGCTCCCTCCAGAGCGGGACTCTGGGCTACACCGCCTACGCCTCCACGACCGGCCGCGGCTACATGACCGAAGGGCTCTGGCTCGTCATCCGGCACGCCTTCGTCGAGCTCGGACTGCACCGACTGGAGGCGAACATTCAGCCGGACAACATCACCTCGCTGAACCTCGTCACACGCCTGGGTTTCCAGCGCGAGGGCTACTCGGCCGCCTTCCAGTTCATCAACGGCGAGTGGCGAGACCACGAGCGCTGGGCCATCACCGCCGAGATGGCGGACATAGCCGCCCAGCCCACCAATCAAGATCAGCCCAGATGAGGGTTTCAAGGCCACCAACAGTTCAACCGCCCGAAGCCCCGCAGGTGAGAGCGCTGACCGTTACCCTTCGGGCCAACCACGACGCTCACCCGGGCCAACTCAACCGCTCACGGGCCATCTCAAGGACTCAGTCACAGTCGTCGCGTGTCCCGTGTCATCGAACGTGAACGGAAGTTGCAGCCCGGGGCCCGTATCGACCGCATGCAACGGGATGGCGGAACCTAGTGACGTGAGTCAGAGATTCGGTGGCAGTAGGCGGCGACTTTGTCGAGGATCTCGTCGGCTGTCTTCGTCCAGACGAACGGTCGCGGCTGCTTGTTCCAGTCGGCCAGCCATGCTCGGATGTCGCGTTCGAGAGCCTGGACGGAGCGGTGGACGCCGCACTTGAGCTTCTTCTGCATAAGTTCGGCGAACCACCGCTCGACCAGGTTTAGCCAGGATGAACTCGTGGGTGTGAAGCGCAGGTGGAAGCGCGGGTGCGCCAGCAGCCACTTCTTGACCTCGGGCGTCTTGTGGGTCGCATAGTTGTCCAGGATTAGATGCACGCCCAGACCCGTCGGAATCTCCTTGTCGAGCCTGGCCAGGAACTTCTTGAACTCCACCGCCCGGTGCCGGCGGTGCAGGGAGCCGATGACCTTCCCGGTCGCCACTTCCAAAGCGGCGAACAAGGTGGTGGTGCCGGCCCGGACGTAGTCGTGGCTGCGGCGCTCGGGAACGCCGGGCATCATCGGCAGGACCGGCTGGGAGCGGTCCAGCGCCTGGATCTGCGATTTCTCATCCACGCACAGGACCAGGGCCTTCTCCGGCGGGTCGAGGTAGAGCCCGAGCACGTCGTGGACCTTGTCGATGAACAGTGGGTCCGTGGACAGCTTGAACGTCTGCGTGCGGTGCGGGGCCAGGGCGAACGCCCGCCAGATCCGCGAGATGGCCGACTGCGACATTCCCGTGGCCGCGGCCATCGACCTGGTGGACCAGTGGGTTGCGTTCTTCGGGGTCTCTTCCAGCGTCTTGACGATCACCCGCTCGACATCGGCATCAGTGATCTTCCGCGGAACACCGGGCCGCGACTCATCGGACAAGCCGTCCAGGCCTTGTTCCAGGAAGCGCCGAGGTTCCCCCGCAGTGCGGGAGTGGCTGACTAGCTGGTCAGAGTGGGTTGGCGTGGTTTCAGGTTCACTGGTTTGGTCTCTGCCTGGTCGGCGTAGTGCTTCTCCTCGTACTCGATCGGGCTGAGGTAGCCGAGCCGTTTCTGGATGCGGCGGGGGTTGTAGAAGCCGTCGATGTACTCGAAGAGCGCGAGGTTCGCTTCGGCTCTGGTGGCGAAGACGCGGCCGCGGATGCATTCGGTCTTGATGACCATCCACAGGTTCTCCGCCAGGGCATTGTCGAAGGAGTCGCCGACCGAGCCCATGGACGCCTGGATACCGGTCCTGACCAGGCGTGTTGTGAGCTTCACGGACGTGTATTGACAGCCGTGGTCGGCGTGGTGAACGAGTTCGCCGGGGACGACTTCTCGGCTGGCCAGGGCATACTCCAGCGAAGTGAGGACCAGGTTCGCGTCCGCGCGGGCGGAGGTCTCCCAGGCCACGACCCGTGAAGGGTGACTTTATTGCCGTACGGTGGTTGACCTGGGGTTTTGCGGTCGTCTGCGTGTGGGCATGAGCAGTGATAGTGGGTCTGCGACTGCTCTACCTGATCTTCTGCCGGCTCCTGGGCTGCTTGCTCTTGCTGAGTCGGTCGACCGCCGCGAACAACGCTGAGATCCTCGTGCTCCGCCATGAGGTCGCTGTGCTGCGCCGGCAGATCGAGCGCCCGCGGCTCTCGTGGGCTGATCGTGCCGTGCTCTCCGCCCTCGCACGGCACCTGCCACCCGCATTACGCCGCCATCGGCTGGTCACTCCAGGCACGCTGCTGACCTGGCACCGTCGTCTGGTGCGTTGGAAGTGGCGCCAGACGGCGGTCGGACCCGGTTGGCCACCATTGCCCGAAGAGACAGTTGCGCTCATCCAGCGCCTGGCAAGAGAGAACCCGACCTTGGGGGTACGTCAGGATCCAAGGCGAGCTGCGCCGGCTCGGTCATCGGGTTGCCGCCGCTACGGTCCGGCGCGTCCTGCGCCGTTCTGGCCTACCGCCCGCACCGCAGCGAGCCTCCCAGCAGACCTGGCGCTCCTTCCTGCGCTCCCAGGCCCACACGCTGCTCGCCTGCGATTTCATGCACGTGGAGACCGTCTTCCTCAAGCGTCTCTATCGACTCCTGATCACCGGTGAACGGCACCTGCGTACTGTCCTCAACCAGTACGCCGAGCATGACAACTCGGGGCGGGCTCACCGCAGCCTCGGTCTGCGTGCCCCTGACGACGACCCGAACGTCATTCCTCTTCCGGCTGCCATGGTCAGGCGCCGCCAGGTACTCGGCGGTCTGCTCAACGAGTACCGCACCACGTCACCCCGGTTGCCTCATCATCCGCAGGGAAAGCCCAGCTCAGCAGCCTGATCGGAATATTGACACCCTTCAGGCGCGTCCATGTCCTGGGCGTCACCGCCCACCCGACCGGCGTATGGGTCACCCAACTCGCCCGCAACCTGCTCATGCACCTCGAGGACAGAGCCGGGCGCTTCCGGTTCCTCGTCCGTGACCGGGACAGCAAGTTCACCGCCCCTTTCGACGCCGTATTCGCCGGCAACGGCACAGCCGTCATCCCGACTCCGCCACGAAGCCCACGGTCCAACGCCTACGCGGAACGATGGATACGCACAGCCCGCGCCGAGTGCACCGACCGACTCCTCATCACCGGTGAACGACACCTGCGTACGGTCCTCGACCAGTACGCCGAGCACTGCAACGCCGGACGAGCCCACCGCAGCCTGGACCTACGTGCCCCAGACGATGACCCGAACGTCATCCCCCTGTCTGCAACCACGGTCAGGCGCCGCCAGATACTCGGCGGACTGCTCAACGAGTACCACCCGACGCCACCCCAGCCGCCTCACCGTCAGCAGGAAACACCCAGCTCAGCAGCCTGATCGGAATATTGACACCCTTCAGGTGCCCACGACGCACGGAACCCGTCACCGACCAGGCGACATCAGGTGCGGGAAAGCTTCGGGCCTGCTCAGCCACTCACCACACCGAGAAGGACCCGGACCGTCTCCGCCATCGTCTCCCGGCCCTGGGCGACGTAGGGGCGGGGGTCGGTCAGGTCGGGCCGGGCCCCCAGCGCTTCGCGGACCGCGCCGGTGAACGCGACGTTGAGAGCGGTACCGATGTTGATCTTCACGATGCCCGCCTGGACGGCTTGTCGCAGATCGTCGTCGCCGACGCCCGACGAACCGTGCAGCACCAGAGGTACGGGCACGGCCTCCCGCAGGCGTTCGATGAGCGCGTGGTCCAGGGTCGCGGAGCGTTCGGTCATCGCGTGGCTGCTGCCGACGGCGACGGCCAGGGCGTCCACGCCGGTGTCTGCGACATAGCGCGCCGCCTCCTGCGGGTCGGTGCGCACCCCGGCGGCGTGGGCGCTCGCGGGAGCGTCGGGCTTGCCGCCCACATAGCCGAGTTCGGCCTCCAGCCACAGGCCCGCGCCGTGGGCCCACTGGGCCGCGGCGCGGGTGGCGGCGAGGTTCTCGGCGTACGGCTGCGCCCCGGCGTCGAACATTGCGGAGGAGAACCCCGCGTCGGCCGCCGTGCGCAGCAGCCGCATGTCCGTCACGTGGTCCATGTGCAGTGCGACGTCGACGTCACAGGCCTTGCCGACCTCGGCCGCGGCCCGCGCGATGGGCTCGACCCGGCCGCCGTGGAACCGTACGGCGTTCTCGCTGATCTGCAGGATCACCCCCGGGGCGCCCGCGGCGGCCGCGCCGGCGGTGATCGCCTCGGCGTGCTCCAGCGTGATCACGTTGAACGCCGCGACGGCCCGGCCTGCGGCGGCGGCCTTCGAGACGAGTTCGCGCGTGGGAACCAGGGGCATAAAAGTGTCCCCTCGCTTTCATGTCGGTTCGGTGAGTACGGGCCGGTGTCGGCCCGTATTGCTACGTGGTTCGGCCGGTACGGATATGTGGGCGATCAGGACTTCTGCGGGGCCGGACTCACGTCCGCGCCGTCGTCCGCCGCGCCCGGGGCCACGGAGTTCTCGCCGCTCTTCTCGTCGCTGTAGACCATCAGGGTCGAGCCTGCGAGGGCCAGCACGATACCGAGGGCGCCCCACACGTTCGGGAGCGTCCGGTAGACAGCCAGGGACAGCACGATGGTCAGCACCGGGGCCAGCGCGTTGGTGATGGGGGCGACGACCGTGGCCTTGCCCCGGCTGAACGCCATGACCAGGAACAACGCGCCGACCGCGTTGAGGACCTGCGTCACCGCGGTGAGTGCCGGCGCCTGCCACGGAGCGTCGGACGGGAATTCGCCCATCATCACGAACGCCACCGGGACCAGCAGCAGTCCGCTGATGGTCATCCAGCCGAAGGTCGTCGCGTCGTTGACCCCGACCACCGCGGCTTTGCGCATGCAGAACGCCTGCACGCCCCAGGCAACACAGATCAGGATGGCCATCAGCAGCCACGGGCCGTGCGAGTTCGAGTCGTCCTTGCCGCTGGGAATGCTGAGCAGCACGATCGCCGCCAGCGCCGCGACGACACCCACTAGGGCGAGCCGGTTGATCCGCTCCCGCAGTAGCGCCATCGCCATGAGGACGGTGACCACCGGGGAGAGCGACACCAGGGGGAAGATCAGGTACGCCGGGCCGTTGGCGAGCGCGTGGAACAGCAGGAGTTGGCCGCCTGCGCCGGTCAGTCCCGCGATCAGTCCGTACACGGCGGCGATCGGCCGGCGGTCGAACGTGTTGCCGCGCATCGCGAAGTACGCGGGTATGAGCATCGTGAAGGCCCAGATGATGTAGATCATCTCGTTGGGGTAGCCGTACCTGCTGTTCGGCTCGCTGGAGAAGGCGCCCCACACACCCCAGAACAGGACCAGCAGCGACGCGTACAGGATCCAGCTCTTCGTGCCTCTGTTCATCGGTCTTCCCCTCCTGAGGCAGAGATCCCGGAGGCCATGCGCAGCGCGTCGAGCGCGGGCTGGTCGAGCGGGGTTCCGGCGATTTTCGCCGCGTACAGGGCGGCGCCTACGACAGGCTCGTAGAGAGGGTGTCGCAGCTCATAGTTGGTAAAACGATTCTTCAGTCCGGTGGCGAACGCCTCCAGAACCGTGTGGGCGCCGAAGGTGCCGCCGGAGTAGGAGACCGGTACGGTCTCGTCCGGGCCGAACTCCAGCCGCTCGCGGGTGACTTCGACGAGCAGGGCGAGTTCCCGGCCGGCGTCGGTGAGGATCTCCGTGGCGGCCTCGTCGCCCAGAGCGGCCGCCTCGGCCACGGAGCGGCTGAGCGCGGCGATCCGGCTCCGGTCGCCCTGCCACTGGTTGTGGACGACGTCGATCACGTCGAGGTCGGACGCGAGATCCAGGTGGCGCCGGAACACCTCGGCCAGGGGGCCCTCGGGGAGCCGTCCGTCGCCCATCCGTGAGAAGGCGTTGAGGCCCCGGACCGCGATCCAGTGCGCCGACCCCTCGTCGCCGAACATCTCGCTCCAGCCACCGACGCGCACGCCCCGGCCCAGCCGCTCGCCGTAGGTCATCGAACCGGTGCCGCTGATGACGTTGATGCCGTCGACCGCGCCCAGTGAACCGGCCCAGCCGCAGACCATGTCGTTGTCGCAGGCGTAGCGGTCGTGCCCGAGCACCGCTCGCGGGGTCGCGTTCAGGACGGGCAGATCGCGGGTCGCCTCCCCGTAACCGGGCAGCCCGAAAAAGGCGTACTCGATGTCGGCAGGGGTCAGCCCGGCCGCCGCGCAGACAGCTTCGACGCCTTCCTTCAGCACACCCTCGACAAGCTCGATGCCGTGGGAGAAGTAGTACGAACTTGCCGCCTGCGCTCGCGCCACGACTTGTCCGGACCGGTCGACCATGCAGAATGCGGTTTTCGTACCGCCACCGTCGACACCTAGGAACATCGTTGTACCTCCGTCCGGCGCCCTCGAACCGCGCCGTCGATGCCTTTGATCAGTTGTGCAAGGAGTGCAAGGTCACGCCCTGCACCACGCGGTTGACCTCACCCGAGGGGAACGGGTTGTCGGGCCGCAGGCACCGGGCCAGAGAGGCACGCAGGGCGATGAGCTGGGCGTACACCACGGCGGACAGCGCCAGGGCGACATCCTCGACGCCATCGAGGCCCGGAAGCGGCCAGGCGTCGGTGCCTGTGCCCTCCGTTCCCGCACCGGAGTCCGCGGAGACCGTGACGACGCTGCCGGCGGGCAGATTTCCGCGCAGCTCCGCATAGATGTCCTGGTCGTACTTGCGGGTGTACGGGTCGTTCGACATGTACACCACCGCGACCGAACGGTCGTTGAGCACCGCCTTGGGACCGTGCCGGAATCCCAGCGAGGATTCCGCGACGGCCATGAGCGTCCCACCGGTGAGCTCGAGCACCTTCAGCGCCGACTCCTCGGCGAGGCCCTTCAGCGGGCCGCTGCCGAGGAAGACGATCCGCTCGGGCGCGCTCTCCAGGAGGGCGCCGACGGTGCGGTCGACAGCGCTGCTGTCGGTGATCGACTCGGCTGCCCGGGCCAGGCGTTCGGCGACGCCGTCGTAGGCGCTGCCGCCCAGGGCGAGCAGTGCCGCGAGTGTCATGCACGTGAAGCTCGACGTCATGGCGAAGCCGCGGTCGTTGGACCCGGGCGGCATCAACAGCACGTGGGACTCAGGCAGCTCCGCGTGTTCGCGCGCCAGGCGGCCCTGCTCGTTGCAGGTGATCACGAGGTGGTGCACCTCGGAGAGGACCTGGTCGGCCAGGGCGGTGGCGGCCACGGACTCCGGGCTGTCGCCCGACCGTGCGAAGGAGACCAGCAGCGTGGGAACGTCCTCGGCGAGACAGCCGCGGGGGTCGGCGACGAGGTCCGTGGTGGCAACCGCGTCGACGCGCCGTCCCAGACGCCGGGCCAGGGCGGGCTGGAGCACCTGGCCGGCGAACGCGGAGGTGCCGGCACCGGTGAGCACCACGCGCAGATCGCCGCGGGCGACGAGCGGACGCAGGAAGGGGTCCAGCGAGTCCCGGGAGGCCGAGACGATCCGGTCGACCTCGCGCCACAGCGCGGGCTGCTGGGCGATCTCGCGGACGGTGTGGACAGCGCCGTCGTCCAAGGACAGCGTGCCGGAGGGCGTGGTCACACGTACTCCTTCTGGTTCGGGCGGGAGGCGCGGTCGTAGTCGCGCAGAACATCGCGGACGTGGTCCACGGCCAGGTCGCGCGGCCGGGCGGCGAGCTCGCCGTGGCGGACACGGGCGTACTGGAGCGGAAGATGTGCGCTGAGCAGCGGCAGGGGGATGTCCACGGCCGAAAGGTTGTCCATCAGCCGGGCCTGGGCCTTTTCGATCTCAGGGTCGGGCCAGTAGTAACGCATCCGGTCGCTGTAGCTGTAGCGGCGTGCGAGGCGCTGCTCGGCGGCGCCGCCCGGGTAGTAGCCCTCCCATGTGGTCGGCTCCGCGAGCATCCGCCCCTCGACGACCTCGGCAAGCCGTGACCGCTCGGCGGCCGGCACCAGTTCGTCCTCGATCGCGGCGAGGGCGAACAGCGCCTCGCGCAGGGCGAAGGTCAGCCCGGGGCCCACCTTGAGGACCGCCCAGTGGTCCTCGACCAGCGCGGTGAGCGCCTCGGCGGTCTGGTAGTCGGTCGAGTGGGCCTCGTAGACCATGGTGGGCTCGTCGTCGAGGACCTTGCGCAGCTCCTCGGTCAGCTCCCGCCGATAGTCGACGACCTGAAGGTGGTCGAACTCGACGGCCGGCTGGACGACGAGGGCCATGACACGCGGCCAGACCTCGTCGATGCCGTGCCGGGCGAACGCCTTGCGGTGCTGCTCCAGAGTAGTGCGCGCCGCCTCGGGCGTGGTCGGGACGAGAGCGCCGAGCGTCTCGTGCGCGCCGCCGGGCGTGGGCACCTCGGTACCGATCACGTACCGGATCCGCTCGGCCCGCTCGGGGCCGGCCGTCTCCTCGGCCACCCGGATCAGCCGCGCGGCGCGTTCGGCGACCACGTCGTCGGTCAGCGGTACGGGGTCACCGGCGCACGCGAAGCTGCAGTCCAGGTGGATCTTGGTGAAGTCCGCCGCCACGTAGGCCGCGACCAGGGCGTCGGCCCGCTCCATCGCCTCGTCGGGCGTCAGGGACTGCCACCGGTTCGGTCCCAGGTGGTCGCCGCCGAGAATCACGCGGTCCAGTGGCAGACCACTTTCGGCGGCGATGCGGTACACGAGGTCGCAGAAGTCCGCAGGCCGCATGCCCGTGTAACCGCCGTACTGGTCAACCTGGTTCGAGGTCGCCTCCACCAGTACATGACCGCCGCTCTCCCGTGCTTGCACCACGGCTGCCTCGATGACCAGCGGATGAGCCGAACACACCGAGGTGATGCCCTGCGGCTGTCCGGCCTTCTGACGCCGGACCACCTCGCTCAATGGGCTCTGCATTGCCAACCCCTTACTCAACGTGCATTTTGAGCCCTTTCGCCACGTTGGCCCGGAGCCCAGTGGGGACAGTACTGGCCTCATTGATGGCCGTCAATAGTCTTATTCTGGTATGCATCTGGTATTCGGTACCGGATATCACGTCCGCCCCGTAGCTGGTACGTGGTGAAGGAGGAGAGCCTCCGTGACCTGCGGTGATCAATCAGCCCTGATTGGTGATGGAGGCCCGGAACCGGTAGCGGTCCCCCCGGTAGACCTGGACGGTCAGTTCGATCGGGCGTGATTCCTGGTTCGACGTCAGCTGGGTCGCGACGAGCATCGGCATGGTCTCCCCGATCTCGAACAGCTCGATCTCCCGTGGCGTCGGGTGGCGGGCCTCGACCGAATAGTCGGCGACGCGGGGCAACTGCGGCGGGTCGGCGGCGCGCAGGGTGGCGTAGAGCGAGGCCGTGTTGAAGTCGGTTTCGGCCAGGGCCGGGCAGGCCGCCAAAGGGAGCCGGTTGTGCTCGAGCACGACCAGTAGACCGTCGAGGAAGCGCAGTCGGTGGAGGTCGAAGAGGTCGGCGCCCGGAGCGATCCGGAGCTGCTCGGCCTCGGACACCGTGGCCGGGCGGACGGTGGCGGAGAGCACCTTGCTGGCCGTCGTCAAGCCGTTGGCCTGGGCATAGTCGGCGAACCCCTGGACCTGCGGGGCCGCCGAGCCGGACGTCATCGTCGCCTCGGGGAGCAGACCGAGCTCGGCGACGAACCACCCGCGCGACGACGACGGCCGCACGATGCCCCGTGCCTCCAATTGCGCGAGGGCCGCTCGCAGCGTCACGCGCGACACGGCGTACCGCTCGACCAGAGCCCGCTCGGAGGGCAGCCGGTCACCGGGGCGGGCGGCAGCGGCGCGCAGGTCCTCGAGCAACTGCGTGGCCGTGCGCTCGTACAACGGGAGGGCATCGTCCCCGAACAGGCCTCTGGGCATCGGCGTTCTCGCATCCGTCATACCAGAAACATACCAATTCGATCGACGGCGCGAACCCTCGTCCAGGAGGCCCACCCCTTGACATGCCACTCGAATACCACTTACGTTCTCGAAGCAGGCCACCCGATGATGAAGAAGTCGCCCGTGAGCGACCTTCCGTTTCGCCGTGCCCCGGGCGCCCTCCGGTGATCGAGGCAGCGTTGTCGCAGCTCACCGAGGATGGCCGCGCACTGCCGCCGGAGGCGACCTCGCACCGGGGTGCCCGTTCGGACGCCACGCCGTCCCCCGACTCCACCCGACCCACTGCGAAAACCAGTAGCAGACCAGGCATCGACCAGCCTTACGGACGGTCGCCTCGTCGCGAGCACGCGGCTCGACTCTGAACGATCCACCACGACGGACAGAAGGCAGCTGCCCCAGTCGGGCACGCACGACCGAAAGAGAGTTCGACATGACGGACATGAACCGGCGAAGCGTGCTGAAGGTCGCGCTGGGGGGTGCCGGCCTGGCCGCCATCCCCGCCGTGGCCATGGGCGCCTCACCCGCGGCCGCCGCACCGAACTCGGATCCTGACCTCGTAGGAGTCGGCGACACCTCCATCACCCTGGAGTTCGACGACCAACTGCGAAGCCGGGTCGCGCTTAAGGGCGTCGACCTCACCCGCTTCGACGCCGGCGAAGCCCTGCTGGTGGGCGACAAGGCCATCGAGGCGTTCGCCTACCGCGGACACCGGACCCGCGACACCCGGCACCCCCGCCACGGCGCGGGCGTCCGGGTGACGATCGAGGGCACGTCCAAGGAAGGCGTGCACAAGACGGTCGAGCTGACCTCCTTCGAGCGTCTTACCGGCATGATCGTGATGAAGGTGACCTACACCAACAGGTCCTCCATCGCACTGAAGGTCACCGGGTGGCGCAACGGAGCCCACGAACTCCTGGAGACCCCCGGCGGCTTCTACACCTTCTCCGGCACCACGTACACGGACCGCCGCGACTGGGTGATGCCGGTGAAGGACGGCTACGTCCAGGAGAACTCGCTGGGGATGGACTCCTCCGACTACGGCGGCGGCACCCCGCTGGCGACCGTCTGGCGCCGGGGCGCGGGCCTTTCCGTCGGACACGTCGAGCCCGTGGCGACGATCCTGCGCATGCCGGTCCGCAAGACGGACGCCGGAGCGAGCATCGCCATCCAGGACGACACCGCCCGCACCCTGAAGCCGGGCCGTCGGCTCAGCACCGACACCACGTTCCTGACGGCCCTCCCGGGCGACCACTTCGTGCCGCTCCAGCGGTACCGCGACTACATGAGCGACATCGGCCAGCGCGCTCCCAAGGTCCCCGCCTCGGCCTTCGAGCCCATCTGGTGTGCCTGGGGCTACGAGCGCGACTTCACCGTCGAGCAGGTCACCGGAACGCTGCCGAAGGCGCACGAGGTCGGCCTGCGCTGGGTCGTGCTCGATGACGGCTGGCAGACCAACGAGGGCGACTGGGACATCAACACGGCGAAGTTCTCGCGCGGCGAAGCGGACATGCGGGCCTTCACCAAGGAGATACGGGACGCCGGCCTGCGACCGCGCCTGTGGTGGGCCCCGCTGGCGGCGGACCCCGACAGCAACCTGATCCGGGACCGCTCCGACATGCTGTTGCTGGACCGCGACGGCAACAAGCAGGACGTCACCTGGTGGGACGCCTACACGCTCTGCCCGGCCTACCAGCCGACGGTGGACTACTTCGTCGAGCAGGCGAAGAGGTTCATCGGCGACTGGGGCTACGAGGGGCTCAAGATCGACGGCCAGCACCTCAACAGCGTCGCACCCTGCTACAACCCGAAGCACCGGCACGCCCGCCCCGAGGAATCCACCGAGGGCGTGGCGCGGTTCTGGAAGGCGATCCACGAAGCCGTGCACGCGGCGAACCCCGACGCCCTTGTCGAACTCTGCCCCTGCGGCACCGCCTTCGCCTTCCACAACCTGCCCTACGTCGACCAGTACCCCAGCTCGGACCCGGAGTCCTCCTACCAGGTCCGGAGCAAGGGCAAGTCGATGAAGGCGCTGATGGGCGCGGGCAGCAGCTACGCCGGCGACCACGTCGAACTGAGTGACAACGGCGACGACTTCGCGTCCTCCTACGGGGTCGGAGCCGTCCTGTCGACCAAGTTCACCCTCCCCGGCACCGGAGCCCCGGACAAGGCGACCGACCTCACCCCGGAGAAGGAGGTCCTCTGGCGCAAGTGGGTGTCCCTGTACGAGAAGAACATGCTGCCCACCGGCGAGTACCGCGGTGAGCTGTACGACATCGGCTTCGACAAGCCCGAGGCGCATGTCGTGGCCACGAAGCGGACCCTCCACTACGCCTTTTACGCCGACCAGTGGGACGGGACGGTTGAGCTGCGCGGTCTGGGCCGCACGCGGTACCGCCTGACCGACCCGTTCACCGGCAAGTCACTCGGAACTGCCACTGCTCAGCACAACACCGTGAAGCTGTCCTTCGAGCGGTTCCAGCTCATCGTGGCCGAGCCCATCGGCTGATCGGCGGACGGCCGTGGCGACGCTCTTTGATCATGCGAGTGGCGTGCCACAGGCTTGCCGGGCCCCGCTTCCCCCGGCAGGGCAGGTGGCGGCTCGGGCCCGGCATGGCCGGTAAGGTCGCGCTGGTCTTGGGCGTCACCGTCGGTCATCTGGCGGACCGTGCCCCTGCCGAATACTTCATCCGTGCAGGTCATGCTGCATGTTGGTATTCGTGGAGGATGCCGCCGAGGTGGTCGTGGCGGCGTATGTCCAGGCGGCTCAACTTGTCCGGATCGTTGATCGGTGTGGGCAGTGGGTGCAGCGGTCGGGCGTTGGCGATGCCCTGGTGGGGTCGGTGGGCGTTGTACTGTCCGTACTTGTGCAGGGCGTGCAGGAGGTGGCGCTGGTTCCAGATCAAGGTCCGGTCCAGGAGCTCAGGTCTGCAGGTCTGTACCCACCGTTCGATGAGCGAGTTCATTCTCGGCATCTGGATGCCGCTGAGAACGACTGGGATCCGCGCGTCCGCGAGGACGCCATCGAACAGGGCGGGGAACTTCCCTGAAGGGTGTCATTATTCCGATCAGGCTGCTGAGCTGGGCGTTCTCTGTCGATGGTGAGGCGGTCGGGGCAGCGTGCTGTGGTACTCGTTGAGCAGTCCACCGAGTACCTGTCGGCGCCTGACCGTGCGAGCGTGTAGGGGGATGATGTTCGGGTCGTCGTCTGGGGCTCGTGGGTCCAGGCTGCGGTGGGGTCGTCTGGCGTTGTAGTGCTGGGCATACGTGGTGAGGACGGTGCGCAGGTGTCGTTCGCCGGTGATGAGGAGTCGGTCGGTGCATTCTGCGCGGGCTGTGCGTATCCATCGTTCGGCGAACGCGTTGGACCGTGGGCTCTGCGCCGGGGTCGGGATGACGGCTGTGCCGTTGCCGGCGAAGACGGCATCGAACTCGGCGGTGAACTTGCTGTCACGGTCCCGGATGAGGAATCGGAAGCACCCAGCCCTCTCCTCGAGGTCCATGAGCAGGTTGCGGGCGAGTTGAGTAACCCATACGCCTGTAGGACGTGTGGTGACGCCCAGGACATGGACGCGCCGGGTCTTGATCTCCATGACGAAGAAGACGTAGAGACGCTTGAGGAAGACAGTCTCTACGTGCATGAAGTCGCAGGCGAGCAGCGTGTGGACCTGGGCGCGGAGGAAGGAGCGTCAGGTCTGCTGGGAGGCGCGCTGCGGTGCGGGCGGTAGACCGGAGCGGCGCAGGACGCGCCGGATCGTGGCGGCGGCAACCCGATGACCGAGCCGGCGCAGCTCACCCTGGATCCTGACGTACCCCCAAGTCGGGTTCTCCCTCGCCAGGCGCTGGATGAGCGCCGCAGTCTCTTCCGGCAACGGTGGCCGACCGGGGCCGACCGCCGTCTGGCGCCACTTCCAGCGCACCAGACGGCGGTGCCAGTTCAGCAGGGTGCCCGGAGTGACCAGTCGATGGCGGCGCAAAACGGGTGGCAGGTGCCGCGCGAGAGCGGAGAGGACGGCACGATCAGCCCATGAGAGCCGCGGGCGCTCGATCTGCCGGCGAAGCACGGCGACCTCATGACGAAGGGCAAGGATTTCGGCGTTGCTCGTGGCGGTCGAGCGGCCCAGCAAAAGGAAGCAGCCCAGCAGACGGCAGAAGATCAGGTAGAGCAGTCGCAGACTCACAATCACTGATCATGCCCACACTTGGGCGAGCACAAAGCCCCAGGTCAACCACCGTACGGCAATAAAGACACCCTTCAGGCGGCGATCGGCATTCCGACCTTGTTCAGGAGCGCGGACAGGTGGTTGGGGCCGAGCGGCTGGCCGGTCCGGCGGCCGGGGAAGAGCCAGCGGGACGCCGGGTTGGTGGCGATGTTCATGTTGCCGCGGTTCGTGATGTGCTCCAGCAGCAGGGCGGCGACCGGCGCGGGAACGGGCGAGGGCGGCTCGCCGAGTCGTAGCAGCACGGCGTCGCCGTCGCGGATGACGTCGTCGAGGGTGAGCCGGACGACGCGACTCAGCGGCTGTGCGTAAAGGAGAACGATGACTCCGGCAACGCGGAGTCGCATCGGTATCTCCGTATCGGTCAGAAGACTTCCCAGGGCGGCGAGGCGTTCGTCGTCGCGCAGGCGCAGGGCGGTGGCGAGCATGTCCTCGTCGGAGACCTTGACCCCGCCGATAGCCTTGCCCTTCGTATGGGCGGTCTCCTGGCCTTCGAGGGTCTTGTCGCGGATGTAGTCGCGCTCGGACTCCGCCATGGCGGCGAAGAAGGCGAACAGGGGGCGGCCCCGTGGCCGGACGGGTCTTGCTTCCCGGCCAGGGGGCCGGTGAGGAACTCCAGCTCGATCTCGGCGTCGCGCAGTTCCTCGGCGACCTTGAGGAGTTCCAGGGCGCCGCGGCCGAGCCGCTTCATCTCGTGCACCACGAGGGTCACCCTCGCCCCCAGCGAGCGGTACTCGCGGGCCGCCGCCAGGGCCGCCTTCATTTCGGGGCGCTCGCGGACCCGGGTGCTGATCCGTTCCTGGAAAAGCCGGTGTACGCCGGAGGATTCGAGGGCGTCGACCTGGGACTGGACCTCCTGCGTCCGGCTGGAGACGCGGGCGTACGCGAGCCGGACCTCCATCGTCACGGCAGGCGCCGCGAACTTCTGCACCGGCAGGGCCTGCCAGGCGGAGCCGGGATGGCGTACGGCCGGGGTGGCGACGTGCAGCTCGGAGCGGAGCGCGGGGACGAGCTGGAAGCGCGCGGTGTGGTACTTGAGCGCGACCTTGCCGGAGGTGGTGCGGCAGGGCGAGCCCGCCGGGGCCTGGCAGTTGGACATCGGGCAGGCGTGCGACTCGACGAGCCGGTACGGATCGGTGATCACGCTCGGATCGTTTCAGAAGTGCGTTTCACCAGCCAAGAGGAAGGAAACGGCCTGTGAAACAAATCGACCTGCGGCGATGCTGCTGGCGCCCGGTGTTGAAACGGGGACCACCTATGAAACGAACGTGTTCTTGAGTCCCAGCGCGAACAGATCGGGGTAGGGGTTACGGCAAAGATTCGGGGAGTCCATGAACGAGCAATTCATTATGACCTTTACGCTGGATGTTCTTGTTGGCTTCCATGATCCGCCACTCCCAGCACAGGCGACACCAGCATGCCCGAGAACGAACGTTTTCCTGTTCCCTATGTTCCGGGTCCACGCAATAAGTGTGCGCGACGATGAGCCGAAGGAGCCTCAAAGCGCAGGTCTTGGACAGGGCGCCCGACCGGAAAATGCCGAGTAGGTGGTGACGGATTTCCGCTATAGCCATGGCTTCGGCGGCAGGCTTTTCGCACTCGCGGAAGAACTCAACGGCATCCATGAGCAAGTTGACTGCATCTAACTTGTAATGCGCTCGATCTAGCTCGTAGCTGACCATGAGCAGTGCCATGCCCAGTCGTGATGGAGTATCCGCACGTTTAAGGGAGAGAGTCTTTACCGTTTCGGCAATCGCGAGGAGGTCCCCAAGGTGAAGTTCCCTTCTGAGGTAAGGGGCCGCAAATCCTGCAAGTACTGTGGCCGTAACTGCTCTGCCGCGCGCCGGGGCGGCAGTGATCAGAGCGGTCAGATTCGAGTATTCTTCATCAAACCACTTGATGGCCTCAGAGAGGCCAGGGAAGCTCGGAGAAGCTGGCTCGTGCAGAGGAGTTAAACGCTCCTTCGCAATTATGCGTGAGCGGGCAGCTCTGGATTTCATCACATAGTGTCGGTGCAGGCGGTATTCGGCGGCATCGCGGTGGTCAGCGTGAGCGTGCTGGTGGCCAAGCTCGGCGGCGTAAAGGCGCACCAGGTCGTGCAGACGCCAGCGGCCCCAGGTGCGTCCGTGTTCGATCAGATGGGCGCGGGCGAGATCCTGCAGCAGTTCCTCGGTGCGTGCTTGGTCGGTGTCGGCCAGGTGCGCGGCGGAGTCGGTCGACAGGTCTGGGCCGACGTTGAGTGGCAGCAGCCGGAATAGTCGAGTGTGATCGTTGCTCAGGTGCTGGTAGGACAGGTCGAAGGCGGCACGTACCCCTTGGTCCTCGCGCCGTAATCGGTCCAGTCGGGCGTGTGCGGCCTCCAGGGCCCGCACGATAGATGACAGGGGGCGGGTGGGGGCGTCGGCGAGCAGGGCGGCGGCGATGCGCAGCGCGAGGGGGAGTCCGCCACACAGCCGGGCGATCGTGGCGGCGTGCTCGGGGGCCTCGTCGACCCGCGTGTCGGCGGGGCCGCGAGCTTGCAGGAGGACCTGGCGGAGCAGCTCGACCGAGTCGTCCTCGCCGAGGGCGTCCAAGTCGTGTAGACGGGCGTCGAGGTCCAGGGTGTGTCGGGAGGTGAGCAGGGCTCCCGTGGCGCCGTCAGTGGGAAGCAGAGGGCGGGCCTGCTCGGCAGTGGAGACGTTGTCGACGATGACCAGAATTCTGCGGTTCTGCTCGGCGAAGGCGGCCAGCACGCTGCGGTACAACCGGGAGCGGTCCTGCAGTTCGGCAGGGATGTGTTCGCTGGGTATACGCAACGCGCGCAGCAGGCCGTCCAGGGCGCGTTCGGGAGACACTCGGCGCTCCGTGTCGTATCCGAACATGTCCACGAATAGGACACCGCCGGGGAACCAGCCTGGTCGCTTGAGCGCGCGTGCAGCGGTCTGCACGGTTAGTTCGGTCTTGCCGACGCCGGCAAGTCCCGCGACCGCCGCGACCAAGACGGCCTGCAGAGGCTCCTTGCCAGGTTCCAGCAGTTCCAGCAACTCCTCGACCTGTCGGTCGCGGCCGGTGAAAGCGGGCGAGGCGGGGGGAAGGCCGGACAGCGCGGGGGTGATCTCCGGTGGCAGGTGTACCTGGATGTCCCGGCCTTGGATCACCGTGTTGAAGAAGAATCCACCGCTGATCTCATTCGACACCGCGGCGCCTGCCTCCCCCTCGCCCTGGGGGACTGCGTCGGGCATGCCTTATCCCTGCGCGGAGGAGGTTTCGTGGTCGGGGGAAGATGGAGGTGGAGACGCGGGCGCGGTGGTGAAGGAGATCCCGGAGGAGTCTCTGCCCTGCAGTGTCGTGCCGTGGAAGATGCCGCCGCTGATCGTGTTGTCCACCTTGCTTTCGCTGCTGCGCAGCAGCAGCGTCTGTTCGTGCCACCGCTCAAGGCCGAGGCGGAAATCGGCGTCCCTCGCAGCCCGCAGCGCAAGCGCGGTACTCAGCGCCTGCGCGCGCACTGGGTCGGCCGGAACCCGCTCCAACTCCGTCAGCTCCGCCTCGCCCGAGCTCACCGCCGAGTCGTCGTCGGCGTCCTGGCCACCTCGGAACGGGTGCCGCACCAGCGTGCTCAGCCCCACCCACACCTGACGGCCGATCTCACCGCCAGCGCCATCTGCCAACGCTGCCAGTAACCCCACCGATACCGGATCCATTCCGCACCACCTCGTCCCAGCTGACCGTCCACGGACACGCTACGAGAATCCCCTTTTCTCGCGCATGACAAATCCAAAGTGCGAAGCTGATGCCGATGATTCACTACCTGGGCCCACGCGGGCCACGCCGCGACGGCCACAACGACGGCGTGGTGCCAGACGGCACGCGCGTGCATTTCGGCTCCGAGTAGGCCATCGATGTCAGCGGGCTGAAGAGCCGACGTTGTGCCGCTCGAAAAGTCATCGCTGCACGTCATGCTGTATATCTGTACTCGTTGATGAGACCGCCGAGGATCCGGGTACGCAGGACTTTGTGAGTGTTGAGGTCATGCGCCGCAGCGGGATGTTCGGGGGCGTCGGGTGGTAACTGGTTGCGCGCTTGATGAGGGCGGTGCTCGTTGTAGTGCCGCTCGTAGGCCGCGAGGACGTGGCGGGCGTGTTCCTCGTTCATGATGAGGACGTGGTCGAGGGCTTCGCGTCGGATGCTGCCGATGATGCGTTCGCAGTGCGCGTTCATGCGGGGAGCTTGTGGCGCACTTTTGAGGATCTCCATGTCCTCGGCCTGGAAGACGGCGTCGAATGTCTCGCCGTACTTGCCATCGCGGTCGCGCAGCAAGAAGCGCAGGGAGTCGATACGTGGGCCCAGGTCGGAGGTGAGATTTCGCGCCTGCTGCACGGCCCAGTCCTGTGTCGGGCGGGCGGTGACGCCAGTGATGTGCAGGCGCCGTGTGCCGTGTTCGAGAAACAACAGCGCGTACAGCCGCTTGCCGAGCGCGGTGTCGATGTGGAAGAAGTCTGCCGCGATGATGCCCTCGGCTTGCGCGGTCAGGAACTCGCGCCAGGCGGGGCCTGCGCGGCGCGGCGCCGGATCGACGCCCGCAGTATGCAGGATCTCCCAGACCGTCGACGCGGCCATCCGATGCCCGAGTCGGGTCAGCTCCCCCTGGATCCGCCGGTGCCCCCACCTCGGATTCTCCCGGGCCAGCCGTAGGACGAGCTTCTTGATCGCTGCCGAGGTGGGTGGGCGTCCGGTGCGACGGCGCGCGGTGTAGTCCCACTTCGCGGCGACGAGCCTGCGATGCCAGGCGAGCAGGGTGCCGGGGGCGACAGGGAAGACCTCACGCCAGTGGCGCCGGGGTATCAGCCCGGACAGGGCGGTGAACCAGAACCGGTCGGCGGGCTCGTAGCGCACCGGTCCGGCCAACTGGCGCAGGACCCGTAGCGCTTCAGAACGGCTTCACCGGTCGTGAGCTGGGGTTTCGTTGGGTGGTCAGCTTGCTCGGTGGTATTCGTTGATGAGGCCTGTGACAGCCTGTCTGCGTGCGATCTGAGTTGTCGGTAGCGGTATGACGTTCGGGTCGTCGAGGGGTGCGAGCTGGTTTCGGCCTTGGTGGGGCCGATGGCTGTTGAAGTGACGGGCGTAGTCGTGAAGGAGTTGCTCCGCGTGGCCTCTGCCAAAGATCAGTACTCGGTTGGTGCACTCCTCGCGGACGGAGCGTACGAACCGCTCGGCATGCGGATTGCAGTTGGGGCTCCGGGGCGGGATCTTGGCCACGTCTATGCCCTCGCTGGCGAACACGGCGTCGAAAGCCGCCGTGAACTTCCGGTCCCGGTCGCGGATGAGGTGGGTGAAGTTCGTGATGCGGTCGCCGACCTGCCAGAGCAGCTGTCGGGCTTGCTGGGTGGTCCAAGCGCCGGTGGGGTCGGCGGTGACACCGAGGATGTGGACGGTGCGAGTGTGGACCTCCATGGCGAACAGGGCGTACAGCCGCTGCAGTCCGATGGTGTCGATGTGAAAGAAGTCCGTGGCCAGGAGGCCGTTTGCCTGTGCCCTGAGGAATTCCGTCCACTCTCTGCGCGCCTTCTGCCGGCATTGCCCTGAGTTGAGCTGGCGGCGCGCAGGATACGGCGGACGGTGGCTGTGCTGATGATGTGGCCGAGGCGGCGTAGCTCGCCGTGTACGCGGCGGAAGCCCCACCGTGGGTTCTCGATGCCAAGCCGGATGACCAGGTCGCGGACTTCTTCGGATATCGGTGGGCGGCCTGGCGGAGGTGGCCGGGTCCACTTCTTCTTCAGCAGGCGCTGGTGCCAGGCGAGCAGAGTGCGTGGCGAGACGAGCCGGTTGCCGCGGAGGGCGCGGGGCAGGAGCCGGGCGAGTGCGGCAAGCAGCGCCCGGTCCGGCCAGTTGGGCTTTGGGGTGGGCACCTGTCGGCGCAGCACGGTGACCTCGTGGCGCAGGATGAGTATTTCGGCGTTCTTGGCCGCGGTGATCGGCAGAGCAGAGCGAGCCACGTGAAGATTCGTGTGGCGAGTAGGTAGGTCAGCTGTACGAGCACAATGACTGATCATGCCCGACCGCGGGGTAAATGCCCAGGTCAGCAGCGGTGAAGCTGTTTTGAAGCGCTACGCGCCCCCACCGATCTGTCGCCCTAGAGACGCAAGCACTCCAGTGAGGTAGTTGCGGCAACGCAAAATAGATGAAAACCACCTCTAACGGAGTTCTACTAGTGTCCTGCGCCGGAGATCCGTCGGCAGAATTGGGCGAGGGATTCGAGGATCTCCTCGGCGGTCTTGGTCCAGATGAACGGCTTGGGGTCTGCGTTCCAGTCCTTGACCCAGGCGCGGATGTCGGCTTCGAGGGTCTGGACGCTCTTGTGTGCGCCGCGGCGGATCTTCTGGTCTGCCAGGAAGCCGAACCACCGCTCGACCTGGTTGATCCAGGAGGATCCGGTCGGGGTGAAGTGCATGTGGAAGCGTGGGTGCTTGGACAGCCACGTCCTGATCGCGGGTGTCTTGTGGGTGCCGTAGTTGTCGCAGATGAGGTGGATCTGGAGGTGCGCGGGCACCTCCTTGTCGATCTTGACCAGGAACTTCTTGAACTCCGTCGCCCGGTGCCTCCGGTGCAGGGAGCTGATGACCTCGCCGGTGGCGACATCGAAGGCGGCGAACAGCGTGGTCAGGCCGTTACGGACGTAGTCGTGGGTGCGCCGCTCGGGCATGCCGGGCATTATCGGCAGTACCGGCTGGGACCGGTCCAGTGCCTGGATCTGGGACTTCTCGTCCACCGAGAGGACAACCGCGCCCTCGGGCGGGTTGAAGTACAGCCCGACCACGTCGTAGACCTTCTCCACGAAGAACGGGTCCGTGGACAGCTTGAAGGTGTCCGTCAGGTGTGGCTTGAGCTGGAACTTCCGCCAGATCCGGCCGACGGTGGACTTGGACAGACCGCTGTGCTCGGCCATCGACTTCCGCGACCAGTGCGTAGCGTTCTTCGGGATCTCCTCCAGCGTGGCGACCACGACCGCCTCCACCTGCTCGACACCGATGGTGGGCGGTCGCCCCGGCCGGGGCTCGTCGGTCAGGCCGTCCAGTCGCTCGGCCAGGAACCGCCGCCGCCACTTGCGGACCGTGTCGGCGGCCACCCGCAACTCGCGGGCGACCACCACGATCGGCGGCACCTCCGGGCCCGCACACGCCAGCACGATCCGCGCCCGCAGGGCCAGCGCCTGAGCCGACGTTGCCCGACGCGACCACCGTTGCAACACCGCCCTCTCCTCGTCGGAGAGCAGCAACGGTTCAAGCTTCGGGCCCCGACGAGGGACCGAAGCACCAGCAGCAGAAGAAGTCATGCAGTAACTAACGATCAACTACTGGCGCAGGACACTAGTCATCTCCCTTCTCTCTGTGCAGCTTGCTGGGTCGTCGGCGTCACGGGCCAGGGGAATGCGGTGAAGTTCGCGAGTGCGTGTCCGGCGGCGATCCGACGCCGACCCGGCAGAGATCGCCGAGGGTGATCCTGAACCCCATGAGCAAACGGAATGGGCCGGACCGCATTGTGCTGGCCACGCCCTCGCCGGTCACGCACCGCACCGCGGAGGAAAACCTCGGTCTTGGGTACCTCGCCGCCTACCTGCGTCAGGAAGGGTACGAGGTCGCGCTCATCGACGGCTGGCTGCAGGGTATCGACGTGGAGGCGCTGGCGCGGCGCATCGTCGATGCTCGCCCCGCGCTGGTGGGCTTCGCCTGCTACCGCAGCAACATGATGCCCGCCATCGAGGCCATGCGGCTGGTGCGCCGGGCCGGGGTCCGGCCGGTGACGGTGGCAGGGGGCTACGGTCCGACCTTCCACGCCGCGGAGTTCCTGGAGGCCGGATTCGACGCGGTGGTGCGCGGTGAGGGCGAGTTGCCGATGCGGATGCTCGCCCAACACGTGTGTACCGGCACCCCGTCGCTGGAACGCATTCCGGGTCTGAGCTTCCGCGACACCGACGGGACCCAGCGGCACAACGCCGAGCCCGCCCCCAAGCTCCCCTTCGCACAGTTGCCGCACCCGCACCGCGACACACTCGACCTGACGATCGCGCGGCGCAGCCTTGTGCACCTGCAGACAGCTCGCGGATGCCAGGCCACCTGCACGTTCTGCTCCATCATCGCCTTCGAGCGGGTCGGCGGCGGACCGACCTGGCGCCAGCGCAGCATCCGGGACGTCGCCGACGAGATCGAGCGGCTGTGGGAACAGGGCGCCCGGTATTTCAAGGTCATCGACGACTCGCTGGTCGAACCGCCGCGGGACGCCGCCTGGTGCGCCGAACTCGCCGACGAATTCGAGTCCCGCGGAGTGAGCCCCCGGCTGCGCGGCTCGATACGTGCCGACCGCGCCGAGGAGGACGTGGTCCGGGAGCTGGCCCGGGCCGGTTTCTTCTCCTTCTCCTGCGGTATCGAGAACTTCTCCCCCTCCGCCCTGCGCCGGATGGCCAAACGCGCCACTGTGGAGCAGAACTTCGCCGCTCTGGACCGCTTCCGGGCGCACGGCATCTACGTCCAGGCCGGGCACATCCTCTTCGACGACCGCACCACGCTGGCGGAACTGGAGGACAACTACGCCGCGATGCGCCACTATTCGTGGACGATTTCCAAGGGCATCTTCACCGAGATGTACGCCGCGGCCGGCACCCGCTTCACCAGGACGCTGACCAGGCGCGGCGGGCTGCAGATTGACCAGGACGCGCTCGGCAACACCCGCTACGACGTGCTGGATCCCCGGGTGCGGTGCGTCTACGGCGCGCTCAAGCGCTGGCAGAAGGAGCACGCGGCGGTCTACGACAAGGCCATCGACCCGCTTTCCGCCCCCAAGGCCTTGGACGACGCCGAACTCGCCCTGATGCACAGACTCTCCGTCGAACTGCGCGAGACGGACCTGGATCTCTTCCGCCTGCTGCTCGACGTCGCCACCGGGCCCACGGCCACCGCGCACCTGGAAGAGGAGATCCACGACCTGGTCGAGGCAGAGATCGCCCGCACCGCCCCCCACTACCGGAAGCTCGACACGCAGGTGGAGGAGGCGTATGGCGAGGTCGGACTCGTCTACGACGCGGACGACAACCCCTTCCTGTGCTGATCCCTTCCGACTGCCCCTACTCCTCCCGCCGCTGGAGAGTTCTCCCTTTTACGGAAAGGCCGTGGTCAACGTGTCCGAAGAGCAGAGCGCCAAAGTGGAACTCCCCTGGCAGCGCAAGTCGCTCCCGCTTGCGGTGATCGACGCGAAAGAGCACTTCACCCGGCCGGTGGGCCCGATCGAGCATGAGGACGCGGACGAGTGCCCGATCGACATCAAGAACATCGGCTGGACGCTCGGCAACGACTGTCCCTACCGCTGCACCCACTGCTACTCGATGTCCGCCCGCGAAAAAGGCATGGACTTCACACCCGAAATCGTCGACCGCATCGTCGAGCAGCTGGCGGCCAACGACGTCGAGACGGTGAACCTGGGCGGCAACGAACCGCTCTTCACCAACGGGCCGAACCCCAAGAACACCCTGCTGCCGAGGATCATCGACGGTCTGACCGACGCCGGCATCATCGTGGGACTCACCACCTCCGGTATCACGGCCCTGCACCTGGAGCGTGACCACAACGCGAGCTGGCGCCGGCTCAACGACCTTGACATCAGCTTCGACTCCCCGTTCGAGGACGAGCACAACGCCAACCGCGGCGCGAAGATCTACAAGCAGGCGATCCGCACCCTCGAGCTGGCCAAGGAGTACGGCCTCGACCACTCGATCATCATGTGCGCGATGAACTGGAACTTCACCCAGGCCCACCTGGAAGGCCTGCTGGAACTGGCGGTCAAGTACGACGCGCACCTGCGGATCAACCCCATCAAGCCCGTGGAGTCCAAACACATGGACTCGCTCCTGCCTGCTGAGCAGTACTACGAGGGCTTCTCCTTCCTGATGAAGCACTGCTCTCCGGTCGACCTCGGCGAGCCGCCGATCGCCGCGGTGACGGACTACCAGAACGCCAAGGGCTGCCCCTGCGGCCGGACCTCGTTCCGCATCCACTCCATAACACCTGACGGACGCATCCCGGTCTCGCCCTGCGTGTACCTGCACGACTACAAGGTGGGCGACCTGCGGGTCGACAACCTCTACGACATCATCCGCTCTCCGCAGTTCGCCTCCTTCCGCCGCCGCAACGCCAACCCACACCTGCTGGAAGGGTGCGAAGGCTGCGAGCTGCTGCAGTCCTGCCGCGGCGGTTGCGCCGGACGCTCCTACCTGCACCATGCGCACGAGACGGGCAAGCGCTCGCTGTTCGTGCGGGACCCGTACTGCCCCAAGGACGTCGCGCCCAAGCAAGAGTTCCCGCAGCAGCCCACGGTGCCGACCGACAAACGCCTGGTGCACATGGACTACTTGTGCACCTGGATCGGCAAGCCGAAGTGACCGCGCTGCCCGGGAAGGGCGGCGTCCTCGACGGGGCACTGGTCGACCTGGTGCCGCAGCGGGTGGCCGACCGGATGGCGGCACGGATCGGTGCCGAGCACCTGGTCCAGGTGCGAGCCGACAGCTTCAAGGAGAGGTCGGCGAACGCCTGGTTCCGCGGCACGGCCCGCAGGCGCGAGATCTTCGTGAAGCTCTACGCACGACAGGACCGGGCGGTCGTCGAACGGCTGGTCGCCCGATCGCTCGGTCCGGCGTGCAGCACGCGCCTGCTGGACAGCGGAACGGCCCCGGACCTCGGCGGATACGCGGTCTTCGACTGGGAACGCCTCGTCCCGCTCCCGCCGACCGCCGACTCCGCCGCGGCTGCGGGCCGCCTACTGGCCGCCGTGCACGAGACGGCTCCACCCGGCGCCGCGCCGCTGCAGGACCAGACGCCCTGCGAGGCGCATCTCGAAACGCAGCTGTCGGCGCTGGCCGCCGAAGCGCCGGACCTGTACGGGTTGATCCGCGGGCGGCTGGCCGAACCCGCCCTGAGCACGCTGGTGCGAGAGGCCGGACGGCGTTCGGTGACCGCTCCGCGGGTGCTGCTGCACGGCGACTTCTCCCTGCGCAACGTCGCCCGCGGGGCCGGGGGCCGCGAGGTGGTCTTCGACTTCGAGCGGGCCGCGCTCGGCCCGTTCGAAGTCGACCTGCAGAGGCTGTGGGACCGGGAGCTGGCAGCGATCAGGGGCGGCCGCACGGCGTTCACCGCCGCCTACCGCCAGGAGCGGGACACGGACCCGGGACCGCCCGACCCGGTCCTGCTCGACTTCGCCCGCCTGTCCTGCGCGGTCAGCACGCTGACCGCGGCACGGCGCACCGACGACCCCGACTTCGAGGCCGAAGGCCTCACAATCCTGAAAGTCCTGCGATGACGACCAAGAGCTCGACGTCCCGTCTGCTGGCCGTTCCGGCGGCCGGTATCACGCTGACCGTCACCGGAGACCCCCGTACGGTGGCCGCGCTGGAGGAACTGGCCGCTCCCTTCTTCCCGCCCTCCTGCGGCCCGGACGGACGGTCTCTGCGCACGCCACCCGCCCCGGAGAGCCACTGGCAGCTGGACCTGGTCCGGGGACCCGCCGGTGGCACGGCGGAGGCCGAACCGGACGGCACCCCCGCGCACCGCACGGACTTCGACACGGCCGCTCGCCGGATCACCGTGCTCTGCGCCGAGGCCGAGTGGCTGCCGGTGATCGGCCTCCGGCATGCCCGGACCCTCAGCCGGGCGGTGGCGATCGGGGCGGGCGCCGTCCCGCTGCACGGCGCGGCCGTGGAACTGGCGGGCACCGGGATCATCCTGACGGGCGAGAAGATGGCCGGGAAGACCACCGCCGCGCTGTCCCTGGTCCGAAGCGGCGGCGCACTGATCTCCAACGACGACGTCCTGCTCGTCGCAGGCCCGGAGGGCTGGCGGATGGTCGGCGGGCCGCGCTCGGTGGGCATCCGGATGGAGTCACTGGGCGAGCACCGACCGGTGCTCTCGGCGGCCCGGCTCGCCGAGGCGACCGGCGCGCACCCCTCCAACCGCCCCGGCAAGCGGTTCCTGGCCCCCGGAGCGGTCGAGCGGATAGGCGGCTCGGTACAGGTCCAGGCTCCGGCCCACGTGCTCATCGAGCTGGTCAGCGACCCGGATCGATCCGTACGGCACCGATCGGGCGATCACGCACTGGACGACAAGGAGGCAGCCACCGTGCTGCGCGCATACCTGGAGGATGCCGCCGACCGACGGCGTTTCGACCTGATCGACGCCCTTGGCGCCCCGCCGCCCTCACTCACCGCCGACGTCCTCGGCTCCGTGGTGGGCTCGCTGCGGTTCTTCCGCTTCACCCACCCGGTCAGTGGCTGGGTGGACGACTTCCTGGACTTCGCCCGCGCCGTCGCACCGGTCTCCTCCGCCATGGCCGCCTGGACGGTGACCGCATGAAGCTCGGAGTCGTCCTGCGCGCCGAGAACCTCATCCGGGAGAAGGAGTTCCGCCACAACCGGGTGGTCACTCCTTACGGCCCGGTGGACCGCATCTTCAGCGGTGCCCTGCACGGGGTGGAGACCCACTTCCTCTACGGCCGCTTCCCCGGCCGGCGCACACCGAGCTGGGAGATTCCCTACCAGGCCAACCAGAGTGCCTTCGACGAGTTGGACGTGGACCACCAGATCGGTACCTTCGTCGTCGGCGGCGTCGACAAGGCGGTGCGCGGCGGCGACCTCGTCGTCCCGCACGACCTGATCAGCTTCTCGGGTCCCGGCATCAGCCTGCCGCCGCGCGATAACCGTTTCAGCAACGCGCACGTCGTCCCGGCGTTCTGCCCCCTGCTGCGCTCGCTGCTGCTCCGCGGGGCGCGCGAGACCGGGACGGCCGTGCACGAGAGCGGGGTGTACTTCAACTTCTACGGCTTTGCCCGCATCGAGACGGACGCCGAGCTGAGCCTGATGGAAAAGCTGGGCGTCCGGCTGGTCGGGCAGACCCTGGACCCCGAGTTCACCCTGGCGCGGCTGCGCCGGCGGCATTACGCCGCCATCGCGGTGGCGATCGACTCCTACCACGACATGAAGAACGAGGCGGAGCAGGACCCCGACGTGTTCCGCGCCCGCTCCCGGCGGGCGATCGCCGACGGACGCGAGCACTTCGAGCGCATCATCGAGGCAGGACTGGCCACCCTCGGCGACGCCCCCGCCGAGGAGTGCGGCTGCGCGCGCGTCGCGACCGGCAACCACCGCGACATGTTCTCCTCCTTTCCCGAGGACCTGCTGTGAACCGCTTCCAGGGGCTCCAGGACGCCTACCTGCACCATCTGGCCGAGCTGCTGGAGGAGCCGCAGTTCCGTAACGCCCCTCGCGGCCACGACAGCCAGGAGATCATCGGTTCCGGCTTCACCCTGGACGACCCGCTGCGCCGCCTGGTCACGCACCCGGTCCGGCGCACCAATCTGGTGTTCAACTTCGCCGAGGCCCTCTGGTACCTCTCCGGGCGCGACGACCTCGCCTTCCCGGCCCACTACGCGCCGAGTCTGACCCGGTACTCCGTCGACGGCAGGCACCTGACCGGCACCGCCTACGGGCCGCGGATCTTCCGCCACGGCCCCGGCGCGCTTGACCAGTGGGCCGCCGTCACGGAGACGATCCGGAAGGACCCCGACACCAAGCGCGCGATCATCCAGATCTTCGAACCGCGCGAGCTCCTGGTCCCGGCCAACCCGGATGTCGCCTGTACGCTCGCCCTGCAGTTCCTGCTGCGCGAGGGCAGGCTGCACGCAGTCGCCTACATGCGCGCCAACGACGCCTACCGGGGCATGGTCAGCGACGTCTTCTCGTTCACCTTCCTCCAGGAGGCGATGGCACGGCAGCTCCGCGTGCCAGTGGGCACGTACACACACGTCGCCGGATCACTGCACCTGTACCGGCCCGATGTGCAAGCGGCTGCCCGCCTGGTGGCGGATGGCACGCGCGGTGACCTGCCGCCCCACCGCATGCCCGCGCTCCCCGAAGGGGACAACCGGCCCCATGTCGCCCGGGTGCTGGAACTGGAGGAGGCGCTGCGCACGGGCGCGCTGCGTCTGGATGCCGACCGGATCGACGCCCTCGGCATGCCCCTCTACTGGGCGCAGGTCGTCACCCTCTTCGAACTCCACCGGCGGGCACTCGCCGCAGAGCCCGCCGGCGACCTGGCCGACCTGCTGCCTCCGCTCTACCGCCACCTGATGTACCGCCGCTTCCCCACGCTGGGTGCGGCCCCGTCCTCCCTGGAGGCCACCGATGCCGCAGTCTGAACCGGGACCCGCACGCCTCACCGTCTTCCTCGGCGGACCCTTCAAGGGCCTGCTCGACCCGGTCACCGGAAGAGTCCCGGAGGCCGACCGGGCCGGCTACACCACCCTGATCGACGCGTTCGAGGAACGAGGATGGCGGGTCTTCAGCGCTCACCGGACCGAGGCTTGGGGCGACGCACTGGTCAGCGACCAGGAGTGCACCCGGCGCGACTGGGAGTGGATGCTGGGCTGCTCGGTGTTCGTGGCCCTGCCCGGCCAGCCCGCCTCCCCGGGCACCCA
The DNA here is from genome assembly GCF_001598115.1 of Streptomyces sp. AgN23. NCBI lineage: Bacteria > Bacillati > Actinomycetota > Actinomycetes > Kitasatosporales > Streptomycetaceae > Streptomyces > Streptomyces sp. AgN23. The sequence continues at coordinate 2,554,729 of NZ_CP007153.1, read as the reverse complement.
CGTGGAGCTCGGCTGGGCCTCCGCACTCGGCCGCCCGACGGTCGTCCTGGTGGAACCGGGCACCGAGTGCGCCGCGCTGGTCGGGGGACTGCCCGGGATCGCCCCCGTACGGCTTCTGGAGCACACCGGTGACACCAAGGCCGTGTGCGATGCGGTGGAGGACGCGGCGTGGACGGGGGTACCGGCGTGAGCGGGAACCCCGCCGGGCCGCGCGCTCGCTGCCTCACCATCGGCTCCTCCGACTCCGGCGGCGGGGCGGGCATCCAGGGCGATCTGAAGGCGTTCGCCCGGGCCGGCGTCTACGGCGCCAGCGTGATCGTCGGTGTGACGGCGCAGAACACCCTGGGCGTGACCGCCACGACGTCGATCGGCACCGGCATGGTCGGCCACCAGCTGAAGGCGGTGCTCGACGACATCGGCACGGATGGAGTCAAGATCGGCACCACCTGGAGCGCTGAACTGATCTGGCTGCTGGTGGACCGGCTGGTCTGGCTGGACGAGGTGCCGGTGGTCCTCGATCCGGTGATGGTGAGCGCAGCCGGCTCCGCACTGGGCGGCGACGAGGAAGCGGTGACCGCGGTACGCGAGGGACTGCTGCCGCTGACCTGGGTGGCGACCCCGAACATGACGGAGGCACGGCGGCTGACCCGGCTGGAGGAGGAGAAGGACCCGGCGAAACTGGCCGAGGCGATCGTCGAACTCGGCGCTCGCGCCGCCCTCATCACCGACGCCTTCCCCGGCGGCGCCGGCGACTGGCTCTTCGACGGTGAACGGCATCACGAGATCACCGGACCCCGGCGCGCCTCCGGATGTGACCACGGCGCCGGCTGCGCGCACTCCGCGCTGCTCACCGCCTTCCTCGCCCGGGGCATGCCGCTGACCCGCGCCGCGCGCACCGCGCACGCGACCGTCTCGCTCGCCATCGAGCACGGCGCGGCGGACATCGGGAACGGCCGCCATCCGGTCGAGCTGACCGCCGGAAGCCTGCCGTGGTGACTTCACTGGGCTGCGATGTCGCGGTCCTCGGCGCGGGAGTGGTCGGCCTCTCCACGGCCTGGCTGCTCGCACGCCAGGGGGCCGCCGTCACCCTGCTCGACTCCGGAACGGCCGGATCCGGGGCCTCGCTCGGCGCGCAAGGCCAGCTCGTGCCGCCCTCGCCGGAACTGCGGCCGTTGTGGCAGCGAAGTCTGGCCCTCTACGCGGAACTTGCGGAACGCACCGGGATGCCCTGGGACGCCGAGCCCCCCGGCACGCTGGTCCTCTCCGCGCCCGGCGCGGTCGACACCAGTAGAGCGCGGACCTTCCCGGATGCCGAGGTGCTCACCGGGGAGGAGCTGCGCACGCTGGAACCCGCTCTCGGTCCGCTGGTCACGGCGGGCCTGCTGCTCTTTGAGGGCCGCCGCATCGAGCCGGCGGCGGCCGTCGGCGCGCTGCTGGCCGAGGCTGCCGGTGCCGGGACGGCGCTGCGCCTCGGTCTGGGACCCCTCCGGCTGGAGGAGGCCGGTGCGTCCGGGTGGGCGTTCGTGCGCGCCGACGGGGAGCGGTTCACGGCACCCCGCGTCGTGATCGCCGCCGGGGCCGGCGCGCGGGCCCTGCTCGCCCCCCTCGGGCTGCGCGTTCCGCTCACCTCCGTGAGTGGGCGGGTACTGGTCACCGAACCCGCGCCGTTCACCCTCGACCACGTCCTGGCCGAGTCGGTGATCGGCGTGCCGCGGTCAGTGGCACTGCTGGCCCATCAAACGCCGGACGGCGGCCTCGTTCTCGGCGGCTCCTGGTACCCGCACGACGAGGCAGAGCCGGACGACCTCGCGGAGCGGATCCTGCGCCGCGCCGATGAGCTGGTCCCCGGCGTGGAGCGGCTGCGGATCACCGCCCAGCGCGGCGGCCTGCGGCCGTTCCTGCCCGACCGCGCCCCCGTCGTCGACCGCCTGGCACCCGGCCTCTACGGCTGCTTCGGACACGGCGGCGAGGGCTACATCGCCGGCCCCGGCTCGGCCGACCTGCTCGTCGGTCTGCTCAACGCCGAACAGGACGGGCGGGCCGCACCCGCCGCGGAGCAGCAGGCATTGCTCGCGGGGTTCCGGTTCGGACGATGGAAGGAGCCGACATGAGTTTCCTCCAGGAGTGCCGTCGGCACTGCGCCGACGTCTGGGAGGCCTACCGCCACCATCCCTGGATCGAGGCGATGGCGGCGGGCACGCTCAGCCCGGAACGCTTCGTCTTCTTCCAGCTCGACGACGGTCCGCATGTCGCCGAGTTCAACCGCACCCTCGCCCTGGGCATCGCCAAGGCCCCGGTCGGGCACGCGTGGGCCACGGCCGCCGCCCACGTCCTGGACGACCTGTCGACCGTCGGTGAACTCGGCGAGAAACGCTCCCTGGTCGAGGAGATCGGCTTCCGCGCCGAACCCGCCTTCGACCGGTGGACCTGCTCCCCGGCCCGCGAGGGCTACCTCAACCACCTGGTGCGCGTGGGATACGAGGGCACCTTCGCCCAGATCGCCGCCAGTGTCTACCCGTGTTCGCTCTTCACCGAGGTGATCGGGGAGCGCTTCGCGGGCGTGGAGATCCCCGGCCCGCCCGCCTACCGCCGCTGGGCGGACATGTACACCCGGCGCACCCGCACCGAGATGTGCGCGGCGCACGCCCACGTGGTGGAGCGGGCCGCCGCCGAGGGGGGAGCCGCCGAACGGGCCATGCTGCAGCGGCTCTACCGCCGCAGTCTGGAGCACCAGGTGCGCGTTTTCGACGCGGCTTGGGAACTCGACGGAGCCTGGCCGGGCGGCGCGGTGGCCCAGGCCGCCCGTGCGGTCGCCGCGGAGGACTACCCGTGACGGCCGAGGTCGACCGTGCCCGGCGCGAAGTCCCCCACCAGCTCGCCGCGCGGGCTGACGGTGCGGGCGACCTCGCGTCCGTGCCGCACCACGTGCAGCCGGGCGGGCAGCAGCCGCAGCGCCTGCACCGGATCGGAGGCGTCCAGCAGTACGAAGTCGGCGGGGCGGCCTTCGGCGATCCCGTAGCGTTCGCCGAGCCGCAGCACCCGCGCGCCCGAGACGGTCACCAGGTCGAGCACCCCGGCCAGTTGCGTGTGTCCGGTGAGGTGGCCGAAGAGCGCGCCCAGCTGGGCGACGGCGAGCATATCCCCGGTGCCCAGCGGCAGCCAGGCGTCGAGGACGGAGTCCTGTCCGAAGGCCACCGTGACACCGGCCTCCAGCAGCTGCGCCACGGGCGCCATGCCGCGGCGCACCGGCGGCGCGTCACCGCGGCCCTGGAGCACCGCGTTGACCATCGGATTGGCCACCACCGCGATCCCGGCGCGGGCGAGCAGCCCGGTCGCCGCCGCCAGGGTGCCCGGGTCGTAGGCGGCCATGGCGGTGCAGTGCCCGAGCGCGACCCGGCCCTGCCAGCCGCGGGCGAGTGTCTCACGGGCCACCACCTCGGCCAGCCGGGAGCCCGGATCGTCGCTCTCGTCGCAGTGCGGATCCATGTCGGCGTCGAACTCCTGCGCCACGTCGAAGAGTTCCTTGACGTGCCGCTCCGCGTCCCGGGGCGTGCGCTCGTAGTGCGGGATGCCGCCGACCACGTCGCAGCCCTTGGACATGGCCGCGCGCAGCGCCTCGCGCTGGCCGGGCTCGCGCAGCAGCCCGTCCTGCGGAAAGGCCACCAGTTGCACATCGCAGACGCTGCGGGCCTCCTCCCGCAGGTCGATCAGAGCGCTCAGCGCGTCCGGGGCGCCCGGACTCACGTCCACGTGGCAGCGCACGTGCAGAGTGCCGGCGGCCACCATCCAGCGCAGCACCTCGCGCGCGTTGCCGTAGATCTGTCGGCCCGTCAGCCGGGTCTTACTCCGCGCCCAGACAGCGATTCCCTCCCGCAGCGTGCCCGAGCGGTTGGGGTCGGCCGGATCCAGGGTGAGCGCGGAGTCCAGATGCATGTGGGCATCGACGAACGGCGGCACCACCAGCCGCCCGTCGGCGTCGATGACCCGGGCGACGGTGGCCGGCGTGCCGCGCCCGGACGAGGCACCGATCCGGGCGAACCGCCCGTCGCGCACCAGGATGTCCACCAGGTCCGGTTGGTCGGCCAGCCGTGCGCGCCGCACCATCAGTTGCGCCGGTTCCGGTGCTTCCTCTGTTCCTCGGGCCGGTTGCGTGATCATGCCCAGATTATGTCCGCCCCGGTCCGGCCCTCCCACCCCCCGTCCGGCCGTGCAGAGCCCTGACCCCGCCAGGAGACCACCATGCCCGATACCCGTGTCCCGGCCGCCTTTCCGGAACTGCAGATGGGAGTCCTCGTCCCGGCGTCGCCCATCGCGGAGACACTCGACCGGATCGCCTCGCTGGTCCGTCGGGGCGAGCGCCCGCTGGACCGCGTCGCCGACGTGATCCGGCGCAACCGGGTCGTACTGATCGCCGCGGACCATCTCGCCACCGCGCCGGACGGCGCTGAACTCGCCCGGGAACTCGAGCCCTTCGTCGCCGAGCGGATCAGGCGCGCCGCCGCGCAGGACGCCGCGACCGGGTTGCTCGACCGCCTCGGAACCGAACTCGGTATCCCGGTATGGGGCATCAAGGGCCTTTCCAGCCGGGCCGACTACCCGGAGCCGAAGCTGCGCGAACTGCGCGACGCGGACGTCTGCGTCGCCGGGGCCGAGGAGGCACTGGCGCTCGCCGACCGGCTGCGGCGACACGGTTACCGCACGGACCATGGCGAACTGCCGTGGATCAAACAGACCACGGACCGCAGGCCCTACGGGCAGTACAAACTCACGGGCCCGAGCGGATTCGCCGCCGTGGACATCCACTTCGGCCCCGGCTACTCCACGGGCCACTGCGGCCTGCTGCCGCTGCCCGCGCCGACCGAACCGGGCCTGCGCCCGCTGCCTCAGGTCGCGAATCTGCGGCCGATGCTGGGCAACAGCGGCGGAGACGTGCACATCACCCTCAAGGACGTCAACGACCTCTGGGTCGCGGCCCGGACGCTCGGCCCGGCCGAGGTCGGCGCACTCGCGGCCGACGCCAGGACCGCTGTGCTGGGCGGGCACCTGGCCGACATCGCACGCGTCGTCCTGGAGATCACCCGCACCGATGCCGGCCAGCGGGAGGTGCTGGAGGCCCTGATCGCGGCAGGTCCGAGGCGCGCCGCCCGGCCGGTGGTCGCCACCGGCCTGATGGCCCGCACCGCGCCCGTCCGTGTGCTGCGCACCACCGGCCGGGCCTTCGGGCAGGCCGGCGCGCACACCCGTTCGCTCCCGGCCCGCGCGGGTGCGGTGCTCGGCGCCCTCGCCTTCTACGCCCTGCCCACCCGTCCGCGGGTGGTCGCCGCGCCCGCGCTGTCGCGGCGGCCCGCACCGTGGCGCTGCGTGCGGCTGGTCCCGCTCGAACTGGCCCGCACGCTTGACCGCGAGGGCACGGACGCGGGCGACCGGTGGCCCGGCGACCGGCTCACGCCGGCCGCGGCCCCCACCACGCCCGCTTCCGACGCCGAAGGCCGCACCGGGTCCGGCGCACCGGAGGGCGGGCTGCGCTGGTCGGCCGGCCACCGGACGCTGACCTACGGCTCTTCCGTCTTCGTCTCGACGGTGTGGGGCGTACTGCCGCGCGCGGTGGTCCGTGCCACCGGGAAGGCGGGCCGATGACCGGCACCGTACGGCTCCGGCCGCCGGACGCCGGGCAGGCGCTCGCCACCGTTGGCCTGACCGCCGGCCGGATCACCGCGCTGGTGGACGAGGGGAAGGCGAACGGGCCCCGCTACGTCGTCGGTTCACTCGCCTCCGGGTTCGGTAACGCCCGCAGCGACGTCGATGTGCACGTCCTGGTGGACGGGCTGGAACAACCCGTCGGATCCCGGCTGCACCATGTGGGCGACACGACCGTGGATGTGGAGCTGTTCCCCGCGCAGTGGCCCGCGCGCGAGGTGGCGCGTCTGAGCGGCGTCCCGGTCGCCGACCTGCCCTTCGGGCGGGTCGCCCTGGACCCCGCGGTGCGGGGCTCCCAACGGCGCTGGCTCTGCCGCTGGGTGCACGCCGTGCCGCTGGACGCCGGGACCGGGGCGCTCTTCTCCGAGGAGGAGGTCCGGGCGCTGCTGCCCGCAATCGTCCGGCAGGCCCTTGACCGTGCCCTGGTGGACGCCGCCGTCGCACTCCTTGCCGACCGTGCCACCCGGGAGGGGGCGGACGGGTGGACCGCGCAGGCGTCGGGCTACTTGTGGAACCGCGCGGCGCGCGGCGTCCTGGAGGTGCACTGCCGGGCCGCAGGCGATGTGACCACGGGGGAGAAGTGGCTGCCCGCCCGGGTGCGACGGCTCGGGCTGCCGCTGCCGGACCCGGGACCGCCCGCCGACGGCGGCGCCGGACTGCTCGCCCGGCTCGCCTGGACGCCTTCCGGTGTACTGGAAGCGGTCCGCGTCCGCCCCGCCGAGGGGCTGCGCCGGGCCGACCTGGCCGGGCGCGGCTTCCTGGTCAACCGGCACGACCGCTTGTTCACTGAGTGGCTGGAGGCCGAGGGCCCCCTCGCGCGGGTGCTGGGGGAGCACTCGCCGGGACGGCTGCTGGACGCCTTTCGGCGTGCCCAGCTGGACCTGGTGGCCGATCCCGACGTGGTGCGGGGGAGGCTGCAGCCGTGACTTTTTTCTCTTCGGATGACGGGATCGACGGCCTGTGGCTCGGGACGCACGGAGCCAACGGCGCCTGGCGGTATGCCCGTTCGGTCGACCCCACGCTGGAGGACATCGAGGCGGCGCGGGCCACGGGCGCCTGGGACCTGTGCGTCGAGGCATGCGCCAAGGCGCTGTACGCGATCCTCGTGTGCCACTGTTCCCTGGACGGGATGCAGGGAGTGCCCGAGCGGGAGCACCTGCACGCGCTTATCGCCTCCTCCGGCCATCCCGTGGCGGCAGCCCTGCGCGCCCTGCCCCTCTCCTACCGGGCCACCGAGGCCGACGCCGAGCGTGCGCACGCGGCCGTCGACGAGCAGGACGCCGTGCTCCGCGCACGGCTGCCCTTCGAGTTGCCGGTGATCCGGCAGGCCGGACGGCACGCGGCCACCGTGCGGGTCACCGCGCAGATCGGTCGCTTCCGGTCCGCGCGCGGGCTCGGGGCGCTGGACTGGGACCGTTCGGGGCTGTGATGCACGATCTGACCGGAGCCCCGTACCGGTGGCCGGACGACCTGGTGGAGCTGTGGCGGCGCTGCCTTCGGCGGGCGGCCCGCGATCCGGGCTGGGACGCCCGGCCGCCCTGGCAGGGCGATCCCGAATTGCGGGCCGCGCTGGGCGCCGTGCTCGGACTGTCCGTGGCGGCGGGCGGGCCGCTCGTCAGCTCGGGAATCCGCCCTCTGGTGGCGCCGTTCGCCCTCTTGGGACGCAGAGTCGTGGTGGAAAGGCCCAGCTTCCTCGGAGTCGTCACGGCCTTCGAACGGTGCGGTGCCCGGGTGCTCCAGGCGGATCTGAGGGAGGCGTTGCGCATCGCCCGGCCCGCCCGCGAGCACCTGCTGTGGATCACCTCGCCCTGGCGCAACCCCGACGGCTGGAGCCTGGACCGGGCGGCCGCCGACCGCCTGGCCGGCTTCGTCGCCGACGGCGGAGTCCTGGTGCAGAATGAGACGTACCGGTTCTTCACCCCTCCTGGGCTCCGTGCGGAGGGCCTGCGGGTGCCGGGCGCGTTCGTCGCTGGGTCGATGACCAAAGCTGCCGGGCCGTGGGCCCGGCTGGGCTGGCTGCACGGTCACACGGTGCCGCCCCAGGTCGAGGCACACCTGCGGGCCGCTGCCCCGCCGGCGGTATGGCAGCGGGCCTGGGCCCGCTTCGCCGCGGACGGGGGTGTCGAGCGGCTGCTGGAGCGCTGCCGGGCGGTGGCCGCCCTCACCGCCCACGCCTCGGCCGTGTCCGGCGCCCGGCAGCACGGCGGCGCCAGCGTGCTGGTACGGCTCGGCATCGAGGAGCCGGTGGACCACCTGCTGCGGGAGCACGGCCTGCGCGTGGGCGACGGACAGGACTTCGGGGCCCCGGCCGGGACGGTACGCCTGTGCTTCCTGGGCTGCCCGGCCGACTGCGACCACCGTGCGCTCGGCCTCCTGCCCTACCCGGACGCACACCGGGCCGGGGCACTGCCGCAACGGCAGGACACCGGCCCCTGAGGCCGCGCTCCGGGCCTACCGGCGGGGCACCAGCAGTCCGCCGATCTCCAGTACGTCGTTGAGCAGGTGGTGCACCTGCTCGATCTCCTGGGGGGAGCAGTCCAGCAGGATCTTCACCTCGACGTCCCGCTTGAGCAGGTCGGCGGTCAGGAAAACGCCGACCACGCCGGCGTCCGACGCGTCGCCGACGAAGACGTCCGCCCCGTCGCCGTCACCGCCGGTGGTCCCTTCCAGATACCCGTAGTGGACGGGATAGACGGCTTCGGGGACGCGCGGGTGGCGCGATCCCTTCGGCCGGTCGACGACCAGCTCGGCCGAGGCGACCAACTCGTCGAGGTGGGCGAAGAACCCTGTCCCGCCTCCTGTCGCACCCTCCTGCTCAGCCATGGACGTTTTCCTTTCCGGCCACCAGGTCAGTAATGCTCTTCAGCGTCTCGAAGTTCTCGAAATTCAACTCGTCGTCTTCGAAGATGATGTCGAAATCCTCCTCGATGCGGAGAGTCAGCTCGACGCTGAGCAGCGAGTTGAGACCGTGATGGGAGAGGATGTCCAGATCTCCGATGCCTTGGGCGTCGCCGAGTAGTTCACCGACCCGTGCGCGCACGATATCGGTGACCTCGCACCTGTCCATGAGTTCGCCTTTCGCGTTCCGGTGACGACTCGAATCGTCGCAGAATCCATTCCATTTTTCCAGTGCCGAGTCGCACGGAAACACTTCTATGGGAAAGGCGGCACAATTCGGCTGATGTCCGGTCGGGAGCGGGAGGCGTCCTGTGCCGTTCCGGCCGGAGCGCCGCCCGAACCCGTCAGGTCCGGGCTGCGGACTGAGGGGGCCGCTCGACGCCGGTGCCTTCGGAGCGCCCTGTCCGGATGACTCACCGCCCCAGCGCCGGACACCGCGCCGCTCGCTCGCCGGGCCGTCTCCGCACGCCGTGGGCCTGTCGGCGCCTGTCGCCGCAACGGATCAGACCTGACCGTGCACGACTACGGATCCCCCGCGGCAGGGACTCCCTTCCGGTGCGCGGGACTTCACCTCGGAGGCCGCCGACGCCTTCACCGCCGCGGCGCGGAACCGGGGGGCGGACTCCGCAGGGACGCTGATCGATCGAAGATCGGAAATAGATCCGGCGGTCTTAAATTGAGGGAGAAGGGCATGGCAGCCCGCCCCGATCCGGTATTCGCGTATACCTGCCCGAATCCCATGTCTGAGGAGTCATGTACCCAGCCGCCATTCCGGAGACAGCGGTGGAGAACACCGGGACGCCGGCGGAATCCGAGGCGTCACCGAATTTCAGGGACCGATTCCTTCACGCCCGGGCGACGGGCGCGCGCGGCGCCCCTCCGGAATTCGGGATGTCCGTGGACGCCGCGGAATCCCGCCTGCGGCGCCGAGACACGGTCCGGGACAGGCATGGAGGGCCCGCGGAGCGCAGGCCGCCGCGGAAGGCAGCGCGGGCCCCCCTCGTCACGCTGCGGGGGCCGCGGGTCCCGGTGTGTCCGCAGACGCGGACCACCGGCTACACCGTCGCGTGCCCGGCCGCGGTCTTTGCCCTGCACGGGGTGATCGTCTCCGTCCGGCAACCGCGCGAGGCCCGCCGGATCCCGGACGGCGCCCGGGACCTCGGGGTCCGCCACCGGGGCGTGTGCTCCGTCCCGAAGGCACTGCGCGGACTGCCGCCGGGCGCGCTCCCGCTCCGGAACTTCAGCCACTTCGTAGTGCCGGACCGAATCGACGGCCGACGAGTGCATCCGGCCGATCCACAGTCCTGCCGGGCCGACACCCTTATGCGCGGGCCCGGAACCACCCTGGTCGTCATCGCGCACCGCCTCACCGCCGTCGAGGACACCGGCCGGATCGTCGTGCTCGACGAGGGCCGCGTCGTGCAGGCGGGGCGGCACGACGCGTCACCAGCGCACGACGGCCCCTGCCGCTCTTCGGTCCGGCCGGGCGGGGAGGGCGAGTGATGACGGACGTCGTTCCCACCACACCGGCGGCCCCCGGTATCCCCGTCGACCTGGTGACCGTCCTCGACCGGGCCGCCCGTCTGCACGGTCCGCGCCCCGCGGTGCGTGACGCCTTTGGATCCTGGACCTGGAGCCGGCTCTCCGCCGCCAGTTGGACGGTCGCAAGGAGACTCGCCGAGCACGGCGTCGAACCGGGCGGCAGGGTGCTCTCGGTGCTGCCGCCGGGCCGGGAGTTCGCCGCGCTGCTCTTCGGCGTGCTGCGGGCCGGGTGCTCCCTCGTCCCGGCCCGCCCGGCGAGCAGCGACTTCGAACTCTCCCACCTGCTGGCCGACGCACGGCCCGTGCTCGTGGCGACCGCGGACAGACCGGTCCCGGCCGCCGGCGGTGCCGCGGTCCGCGTCTCCACCCTGCTGCGCGACGGTGTCCGCCCCGCCGCCGCCCCCGAGCCCCGCCACCAGGTCGGAGCGTCGGACGAGGCGCTGCTGCTCTACACCTCCGGCTCCACCGGACGCCCCAAGGGCATCGTCTGCCCTCACCGGGCGGTGGTCTTCGCCGCACGCGCCATTGCCGAGCGCCTCGGCTACCAACCGCAGGACGTCGTCTGGAACCGGTTGCCGCTCTCCTTCGACTACGGGCTCTACCAGCTCTTCCTCTGCGCACTCGCCGGCGCCGAACTGGTGCTGCCGCCGGGGGAGGTGTCCGCGGGCGAGCTGGCGCGGCTGCGTGAGGGCGGCGCCACCGTGCTGCCCCTGGTCCCTGCCCTCGGTGTCACGCTGGCCCGGCTCGCACGGCGCGACCCGCGCCCCACCCGGGTGCGGCTGCTGACCAACACCGGCGCGGCCCTCGTCGGCGCCGACGCCGCCCGGGTCCGCGCCGTGTTCCCCGGCAGCTCCCTCGTGTGCATGTACGGGATGACCGAGTGCAAGCGCATCACCATCGCCGACCCCGACGAAGACCTGACGCACCCGGGCACCGTCGGCCGGGCCTTGCCGGGCACCCGGCTGTTCGTCGTCAACGAGCACGGCCGCCCGCAACCGCCAGGCACCGCCGGCCAGATCGTATCGGCGGGTCCGCACGTCATGGCCGGTTACCGGAACGCCCCCGAGGAGACCGCGCACCGCTTCGGCCCGGCCCCGGACGGCGACGGCACGGCCGTCTACACGGGCGACACGGGCCGGATCGATCCGGACGGGCGGCTGTACTTCCTCGGCAGGAGCGACGACATCTTCAAGCACCGTGGCTGGCGGATGAGCACCCTGGAGCTGGAGACGGCTCTGCTGGACGTTCCGGGGGTGAGGGCCGCCGCCACGGCGCCGCCCGACGCCGCCGGCGTACTGACCGTCTGGGTGGTCACGGATCTCGCGGCGCACGAGGTGCTGCGGGCACTGGTGGAGCGACTTGGCGCCGCGCGGGCGCCGGACCGCTGCGTCGTGCTGGCGGAGCTGCCTCGTACGGCCCACGGGAAGGTGGACCGTGTGGCGCTGCGCACAGGGGGGTGGCAGCGATGAGCCGCCCCGGGTACACCGTGATGCCCGACCTGCTCAGCCGGATCGCCCAGGAATACGGCACACCGGCATACGTCTACGAACTGGCCGCGGTGAGCGCCGCGGCCGCGATGCTCACCGCGGATCTGCCCGTCCCCAGCGGCTTGATGTACTCGCTGAAGGCGAATCCGCATCCGGCGGTCGTCGGCCGGCTGGTCACCGGTGGCAACGGTGCGGAGGTCAGCTCACCCGGCGAACTCGCAGCCGCCCTCGATGCCGGCTGCTCACCAGAAAAGATCATGTACACCGGACCGGGCAAGGATTTCCAGCACCTGGTCGGGGCCCTGACGGCCGGGGTGCGCTGTTTCTCGGTGGAGTCGCTGGTCGACCGGGACCGGCTGGCCGACGCCTGCCACATGCTGGGTGTCCACGCCGAATACCTCGTACGGCTCAACACCCCCCGAGGCAGCGCGCGCGGCGCCCTGCGCATGACCGGGCGGCCCACCGCGTTCGGCACCGACCTGGCCAACCGGCAGGAGATCGCCGCACTGCTGCGGGCCCGCGGCCGGGTCCGCCCCGTGGGCACCCACACCTTCAGCGCCACCAACGTCGACGAGCCCGCCGCGCTGCTCCAGGAGTTCCGCAGCGCCCTCGCCGCCGTCCGTACCGTGTGCGGCGCGGCAGAGTTCGCCCCGCGACTGCTCGCACTCGGCGGTGGGTTTCCAGCACCCATGGCACGGCCGGGCGCGCTGGCCCGCCATCCGGACCTCGCTGCGGGCCTCAAGGGTGAGCTGGACACGGCATTCCCGGGCTGGCGCCGGGGCAGGCCGCGTATCCTCTTCGAGTCGGGCCGCTACCTGACGGCCACCGCCGGCACCCTGCTCACCAGGATCCTGGACGTCAAGGCATCCGGCGGCCGGACCTTCGTGGTGCTGGACGCCGGGGTGCACGTGCTCGGCGGGATGGCCGGCCTCGGCCGCCTGAGGGCGCCCAGTGCCCAGCCCTTCACCGTTGGCGGGAGCGGCGCCGGCGAGGAGACGGCGGTGACGCTGGCCGGCCCGCTGTGCACCCCGCTGGACGTGCTCAACGCCTCGGCCCGCCTGGTCGATCCGCGGCCGGGGCAGTTGCTCGCCGTGCCCAACACCGGCGCCTACGGCCCGACCGCCAGCCTGCTCGGCTTCCTGAGCCACACTGGCCCGGTCGAGGTCGTCGTCGAGGGCGCCCGGATCCACAGCGCCCGCCGCCTGGTCATCAGCTCGGAGAAAGTGGCTCCCCTTGTCTGAGTCCCGCACCCGCCCCATCCCCGCCCGACCGGCCTGCGACGGCAGGACGCAGGACAACCTGGACGCGCTGGTCGCCCTGCTCGCGGTCAACGCCGCGGGCGTCGACCGCACCGCATGCTTCCCTGAGGAGAACCTCGCGGCCCTGCGCAGTGCGGGCTACCTCGGCTTCCTGATACCCCACCGGTACGGAGGCATGGGCCGCGACCTGGCCGACCTGGTCACGGTGGCGCAGCGCCTCGCCGGAGCCTGCCTCTCCACGGCGATGATCTGGGCGATGCACTGCCAGCAGGCCGACGTGCTGGTCCGACACGCCGGCCCGCGTCTGGCCGCGGAGTTGCTGCCGCGGGTGGCCGCCGGCGAGGTGTATTTGGCCTCCGTCACCACCGGGACGGTGACCGGAGGCCACCTGCTCTCCGCGGCCGACGCTCTGGAGCGCGGCATCGAGGAGGAGATCCTGCTGCGGCGCGAGGCCCCGGTGGTCACCGGAGGAGAGCACGCCGACGGCTTCCTGATCACCATGCGCGAGACGGCCCACGCGGACGGGCACGGGCTCAGCCTGGTCTACGCCGACCGCGACGCGCTCACGGTCGAGGCAACCGGCGGTTGGAACACCCTGGGGATGCGGGGCACGGCCAGCGGGGCACTGAAACTCTCCGGCGCGGTGCCCCCGGACCAGGTCGTCGGGCCGCCCGGCGGCTTCCGGGAGGTCGCCCTGGACAGCATGATCCCGGTGGGACACCTGGCCTGGAGCGCCTGCTGGCTCGGCGCCGCCCGCTCCTCCTTCTCCGCCCTGCTGCGCTGGCTCAGCAGGGAGCAGCGCGACCGCCTCTCCTCGCCCCTGGTGCACGAGCGCCTCGGCCGGATAAGGCTCGACCTGGAACTGGTCAGCGGATACCTCGGCGGGGTGCGCCAAGAAGTGGAGCGAGTACGCGCCGACCGGTCCCGGCCGGACTCCGCCGAGGTGCAGATCCACCTCAACTCCCTGAAGACAGCCGCTTCGGAGCTGACCTATCAGGCGGTCGACCGCATGGTGCAGCTCGCTGGACTGGCGGTCGGCTACGGCGCGGACTCGCCCGTCCCACTGGAGCGGACGCTGCGGGATCTGCGTTCCGCCGCGCTGAACTACTCCAACGACCGCTTGTGGACGGCCAACGGAGCGCTGTGCCTGCTCGACCGCGGCGTCACGTTGCTGTGAACCCGCCAGAGGCGGATACGCCGGCGTTCCGCAGCGCCGACTGCGCTGTGCCGCTCTCGACCCGGACCGGGCGATGCCCGGCCCGGAAAGAGGAACGCGACAGTTCCCCGCACAGGTCCACGCCCACGTCGAGCACGTCTTTGCCCGTACGAAGGCCGGCAGACCGGCAGGACCGGACATCTCGTGAACGTCGTGGATTTTCGTGTGCGCTGCTCTTGTCGAAAGGAGAAAAATGACTCGCCGGCAGGACTCCATGAGTAGGGAACCGCATATGTCGTCTCCTGTCGAGGGGGTTCGAGTCCCTCTGATGTGGTCTCAGGAGATGTACTGGTACCAGTATCATCTCCCCCTCCCCGTCATCGACAGCGCGAAGATTCCGCTTACCATCCGAATACCGGGACCGGGCGCCTCGGAAAAGTCGGTGGTCGATGCCGTCCGAAACCTGATGCTCCGGCACGAGGCCCTGCGGACCCTTTATCCGACCGACTGCTCCGGTTTCCCTTTTCAACTGGTACTCGATCGATTCGAGGATCCTCTTCCGGTCCGTCGGGACGGCGACGGACCGGAAGAGGTCGAGGCAGTCTTTCATGCCCTCTTCGACCCGCCTATGGATCAGTCCGCGGATCTCCCGCTCCGCTTGGGATTCACGATGGAGAACCAACGCGTAAAAACGCTCGTACTGCTGCTGAACCACATCTCGGCTGATGGGGCGAGCCTCTCTGTCATACGAGCGGAACTGGAAAGGGATCTTGGCCTCTCCTCGCGGAATGCGGGCCCTCGGGCAGCCGCTGAACGGCGACAGGTGAAGGTGCAGCCGTCGTCGCTCGCACGGCAGCAGGAATCAGGCATGCGCGATGCACGGAATGACAGGGCCCTGCGACACTGCGAGGATGTTCTGTCCTCCGCGCCGGCGGCGCAGTTTCCCCGCTTTCGTTCCACCGCGGGCGCGTACCCGCATGCGGAGGCCGGGAATCGCTACCAGCGGTCGTCCCTTCGGTCCTCTCGACTCCTCCTGGCCCTGCGAAAAACGGACAGGAAATCCGGATCCAGTGTGTCCTCCATGCTGTCCACCATATTCTCCGTAGCTGTCGCCGCGCTCTCTGGAAACCCCAGGGTCGTCTTCAGAACCAACTTTTCAAACCGGTTCCAGGAGCTTGAGAACTCGGTCGGTTGCTTTTTCCAGGAGGCGCTGGTCTCTGTGAACCCATTACCGGACGTCACCATCGGCGAGCTGATGACCGAAACCGAGCATCGCACTCTCGTAGGAGCCAGGCATGCACAGTACTCATATCTGCGGTTCCGGGACCTGAAAGCGCGAGTGGAGGCACAGCGCGGTCACCCGATCCGGCTGGGCACGATCATCAACTGCAGCAGCCGATTCAAGGAGGCGCTGCAGGGCCCCGGCATCCCGACCCACCCCGCAGAGGTCCGGCCGAGTTCCATCAAGAGGCTTGAGTGCCTGTGGCGCGATGAATACACCGATCTCTGCCTGAGGAGCTACCCGAAGGACGGAGAAGCGATCCTGGACCTCATCGGACACCGGACCGTGATCGGGCAGGACCAGATCGACAGGATGCTGACCGGGATGGAACGGTTCCTGATGGCCTGGGCGGACGAACCGGACCTGGCGAACACAACGGTGACGGAGGTGGTGGAGCGTTTCAGACTACCGGTCTCACACTACGGCGAGGGCTGGGTCCACATTGATCACAGCTGGGTGAACACGTCCGAACTGGAGCGATTGATCCGCACGGTCGAGGGGGTCGAAGCTGCTTCGGTCCGCGTCGCGGAACGCCCCCCACGTGAACATGCCCTCGTTGCCCGGCTCGTCGGCGAGCCGGGCAGGCAGGCGGAAGTGCGAGCTCGCATCCTGGCCGCGCTGCGTGAGGAAACGGACCTCATCTGCCCGCATGAGTTCGAATGGCGCGACAGGCTGCTGGAACCCGGCGCCTCGCTGCCCACCGACATCGCGCCCGGCACAGCCACCGCGTCCGCCGTCCACCGCGACTCGGACCGTCGGACCGCCGGGACGGGCGACCGGGCGCTGACGACAGCCCTGTTGGCGGCCGTGGACGACGCCGAGGTCGATCTGGATCTTTCTTACGCGCAACAGGGAGGAACCGCCGTCATGGCACCAGCAGTGGTGAAGCATCTCGCGTCGCTGGGATTCGCGGGACCCACCCCGGACGATCTGCTGGGACCGTGGCCCCTGCGTGCTGTGGCGGAGCTCTGCGCCCCGCACCGGGAATCGCTCGGCCGATGAGTACCACGACTGCCGGCACAGAGCCCTCTCCGGCCCACCTTCCCGGACCGTCGGACGACGTCACGGACTGGCGAACCCGTCGGTGGACGGCTTCGCAGCGAGAACGCCCGTCTCCGACGGGTACGGATCCTCTGGGGGACGGTTGAACAGGATGTCCACCGATCGAGGTGCGGGCGGGACGACACCCCTCACCAAGTCCCTGCTCACGGACCGTCTCGACCTTCTGCGGCTCTCCGCAGCCGACCGCCGTGTCAGCGGTCTCCTCGTCCTGGTCCACCTGTGGGCGGCGGCGGTGCCCGCGCTCACCGCGGTGGCCACCGGTTGGCTGGTGGCCGGACTCACCGGCGCCGCCACCGGGCGGGAAACCGTCTCGGCAGTGGCGTGGCCGCTGATCGCCGTCTCCGCGCTGCTGGTGGCCGACGAGATCCTCACCTCGCTGGGCAGAACCCTGGAGCAGTACAACGCCGGACGCATCGACGCGCGTATACGGCGTCGGGTCCGTCGCCTGGCCATGGCACCGTCGAGCATGGCGCACCTGGAGGACCCGGTCTTCGCCGATGAAGCCGCACGTGCCTCGGACGTCGGCGAGGGCCGGGTCCGATCACCGGGAACCGCGGCGGTGGGCCAACTCCGTCTGTGCTTCCGCTTTCTAGGGGCGCTGGGCTCCGCCGCCGTGATCGCCGTGTCCTTCTCTCCTTGGCTCGCCGTCGTCCTGCTGGTGGTCTGCGCCGTCAACCGGGCGCTGATCCGGCGCTGGTGGGTGCACCTCGCCGAGGTGCGCGACGAGCGCGAGAGCATGCGGCGCCGGGCGGAGTACTGGAGTGATGTCGCCTCGACCGGGCCGGCCGCCAAGGAGGTCCGTCTTTTCGGCCTGCACGAGTGGGTGGTCCGGCGGCGTACTCACGAACTGCTGGCCTGGGCGGAAACGATCTGGTCGGCTCGCCGTGAGATCCTGCGTCAGCAAGGCTGGATCGCTCTGCTGGCAGCGATCGCCGCCGGCTCCGCGCTGCTCCTGCCGGGGCTGGCCGCCGCGCGCGGCGACCTTTCCGCCAGCGCCTTGATGACTGTGATCGTTGCCGCATGGGGCGTCTTCCAGATCGCCTCCATGGGGCGCGAGGCATTCGACATCGAGTACGGCCTCGGCGCGGTCCGCGCGCTGGAGCGTCTGAACGCCACGCAACACGGGATCGCCACGTCCGCCGGCACCGATGTCCAGCAGGCCGGCGAGCCGTCGGCCACCCCGGAAGAGGGTGCCCCGGCGACTCTGCGCACCGAAGGGCTCGTCTTCGCCTACCCCGGCAGTCAGCACCGGGTCATCGACGGTCTTGACCTGACCGTCCGTTCCGGCGAAGTGCTGGCACTGGTCGGGCACAACGGCGTCGGCAAGACCACCCTGATCAAACTGCTGTCCGGCCTCTACCTCCCGACCGCCGGCCGTCTGCTGGTCGACGGACGGCCCCTGGACGCGGCGGGGGCGTCGGCGTGGCGCAAGCGCGTCGCGGTCGTCTTCCAGGACTTCAACCGCTATCCGCTCTCGCTCGCCGACAACATCGCCCTCTCGGCGCCCGAACACCGCCACGACAAGGAGGGGATCCGAGCCGCCGCGCGCCGCGCCGGCGTCGACGTCCTCGCCGACCGGAGTCCCGACGGCTATGACACTTTGCTCAGCGCCGACCGCACCGGCGGCACGGACCTTTCCGGCGGCCAGTGGCAGCGCGTCGCGATCGCGCGCGCCGTCTTTGCCGTCGAACACGGCCGGGACCTGCTGGTCCTGGACGAGCCGACGGCCCACCTGGACGTCCATGCGGAGGCCCGCTTCTACCGTCAGGTCGTCGCCGAGGTCACCGGGGCGACGGTGGTGCTCATCTCGCACCGCCTGTCGACGGTGCGTCAGGCGGACCGGATCGTCCTCCTGGAGGCCGGGCAGGTCACCGAGCAGGGCACCCACCGCGAACTGCTGGACGACGGCGGCGAGTACGCCCGCCTCTTCAGGATCCAGGCCGCCCGTTTCACCGACACCGGGCCCCGCACCGGAGAGAAGGAAGCCGCACGATGAGTGCGAAGAGCTCCGCAGGCGCGGCGAGGTCCGGGTCCGGCACCCTGCGGACCGCGCGCCACACCTTCGCCCTGGCATGGCGTATCGACCCTCCTGTGGTGGGCGTGGTCGTCGCCCTCTCCCTCGCCCAGACGGGCGCGGTCGCGGCCACGGGCCTGAGCCAGCGCCGGGTCGTCGACGCGGCGCAGAGCGCCGGCGGGCATCCGCTCGGTGCCCTGGTCCTAGCTGTCCTGATCGGGGTGGCCGGTCATGTCACCGCCGCGGCGGGCAACCGCGTCCGGTACAACTACCAGCACGACCTCACCGACCGCGTGGACCTTGAGGTGAACCGGGAGATCCTCACCGCCACCGCCTCCATCCCCACCCTTGAGCACCTCGAACGTCCCGACTACCTCAACCGCCTTGAGCTGCTGCGTCGCCAGACCGGCGCACTGGCCGGATCCTGCTGGTCCCTGAGCGACACCGCGATCGACGTGATCAGCGCCGGGCTGTCGGTGTGGCTCCTGGCCGGTGTCCACCCGGCCCTCGCCGTCCTGGCGCTGCTTGCGTTTCCCCCGCTGTGGGCGGCCGAGCGGGCCAAACGCAGCCTTGCCGCGGCCCGTGCCGCCACGGCCGAGGACCAGCGTCTCGAGGACCGGATCCACCGCATGTTCCTGACACCCGAAACGGGTAAGGAGATCTACCTGGCCGGAGCCGGTGCCGTGCTGGACGAGACCGCCCACGCCGCCCGCACTCGCGTGGCCACCGTCGTCCTCAAGGCCCGGCTCGGGGCGATCGGCTGGCAGCTCACCGGCTGGGTCTGCTATGCGGCCGGGTTCATCGCAGCCCTGGTCCTCACCACCTGGCTGGTCGCCCGGGACGCGGCCTCGCTCGGGGATCTGATGCTGGTCATCACTCTGGGCACCCAGCTGCGTCTCCAGATCCGCGGCACCGTCTCCGGCTACTCCCGCGTCGCCGAGGCCGGCGACACCACCGGCCACTACCTGTGGCTGCTGGCCTACGCTCGCCGGCAGCGGCCCACCGGTACCCACCTCGTCCCTCACATGCCGGAGGACGGCATCCAGGTGCAGGACGTCGCCTTCACCTACCCCGGTTCGCAGGAGCCGGTCCTGTCCGGGGTGAACCTCACGCTGCGGCCCGGATCCACCATCGCCGTAGTAGGGGTGAACGGTGCGGGCAAGACCACCCTGATCAAACTGCTGAGCGGGATGTACGCGCCCACCGCAGGGAGGATCGAGGTCGGCGGCGTTCCGCTGGACGAACTGGACACCATGGCCTGGCGCCGCCGTCTCACCGGCGCCTTCCAGGACTTCGTCCGTTTTCAGCTGCCCGTCCGTCACACCGTGGGGATCGGCGATCCGGACGCGATGGACGACCGGGAGGAGGTGGCCCGTGCAGTGCACGAGGCAGGGGCCGACCCGATCATCAACCGGTTGCCCGACGGCCTGGACACCCAACTGGGCACGGTCTACGGAGGAGCGGAACTCTCCCAGGGGCAGTGGCAACGCCTGGCTCTGGCACGCGCCCTGATGCGCCGACACCCGCTGCTGCTCGTACTGGACGAACCCACCGCCGCCCTCGACCCGCTGGCCGAGCACGAACTGTACGAACTGTTCATGCGGCAGGCGGGTGCGGACCCCGGCCGGATCACCCTCCTGGTCTCCCATCGCTTCTCCACCGTTCGGGGAGCCGACCACATCGTGGTCCTGCACGGCGGCCGCGTCAGCGAACAGGGCACCCATGCCGAGCTACTGGTCGCAGGCGGCCACTACGCGGAGCTGTACAGGACTCAGGCCGAGGCCTATCAGGAGGAGGGCAGCCGATGAGAAGGGCTCAGCAGCAGCCCTGTGAACCAGCCCTCACGTTCCGCAGGGACACCCAGCCGTTCCTGGGCACCGCCCGCCCCCTGCGACGTCGCACGCACACTGCGGATCTCGCGGCGCGGCTGCGGCGATCCCACCTCGCGGCGTGAGCCGGTTGGAATGCGGTGGCGTGTCTCCCGGCCTCCCACCAGTCCGATGACCGGGCATCGCACCGGGGCCTTGAGCCACACGAACGCCCCCGCTCGGCCACCTGTCCAATCGGCGGTCCGGCCGTAGGGGCGAACGGGTCGGGAGCGGGGCTGGTGTCGTAGGGTTCCCTCGCCTCTTCTTCGTGGCCCTGCACGGGCTTTCGCGCCGTGGCATCCGCCTCGGCCCGGACGCGTTGCGGCGGCTGGCGGGGCCTGCTCCCGGCGGCCCTCTTCGGACCGGACCCCGGACCCCGGACAGCCGCCGGCCGCGGTATGCACGGGGCGCTCCGTACGTGGGCCTTCGGTACCCGGCCGCAACGAGGCGTGCCCGCCGGCCTCCTGCCCGGCCGACGTCGCAGTCCGGGGGACTGACGCGGTCGCGGTCGCACGCAACAGCGTTCATCCGCACGAGCAGTTGGAGGACTTCCTCGCGGTGTTCGCCACCACAGGTGGGGGCTGCGGGCCACGCTGCGTGCGACGGAGACTGTTTCGTCCGTACGGACCGGTCCGGGAACCTGCGATGGCGCCCACGCCCGCGGGCCCCGGCACCTTCGGGGGCCACCGTCATTCCGGCCGGGACACGACGTACGTGGTCCGCCGCGAGGCGGCGGACAAGGCGGGCACCGTGCGAAGTTTCGCGGTCTCCTCCGCCCGTGTGTGATGGCGGGCGAAGCGGCGGACCAGGGGGTGCATGGTGTAGCTGCCGGGCGTCGCGGGTTCCAGCAGCACCGCGTCCACGAGCGCCTCGAGGAGGTCCTCCGTCGCGAACCGGTCCGCGTGGAGCACCGTCGCGGCGGCGGAGACCGTGATCTGCTCACCCGTGCCCCTCGCGAGCAGCCGCAGGGCGCGTGCCTGCTCCGGCGGTAACCTACGGTAGCCCGGTTCCAGGGCGTTGCTCACGGAGAGTCCGCCCACCTGCAGTTCCGCGACGGTACGCCGCTCGTTGCCGAGCCGCTCGCCCATGACGGCGAGGGACCAGTCCGGACGGGCCGCCAAACGGGTCGCCAGGATGCGCAGCGCCAGCGGCAGCCCGCCGCAGGCCTCGGTGAGGAGCAACGCCTCGTCGGGTTCCCGCTCCAGCCGGTGCCGCCCGAGGGTCCGGCCGAGCAGTTCCAGTGCCTCGTGGTGACTGAAGGAACGCAGTCCCAGCTGGCGGGTGAGCGGCAGCCCGGCCAGCCGCGCGCGGTGGGTGACGACCACGGCGCAGCTGGACGACCCCGGCAGCAGGTCCTGCACCTGGTCCGCATCGCGTGCATCGTCCAGCACCAGGAGCATCTTCCTGCCGTCCAGCAGGGAGCGGAACATCCGACAGCGGGCTGCCGTGCCAGCAGGCACCGCTTCCACGCCCAGTGCGGACAGGAACCCCGCCAGCACCTCACCGCTGTGCGCCGGACGGTCGCCGGTGCCCCTCAGGCCCCAGAACAACTGGCCGTCGGGATAGGCGTCGCGCACTCGGTGCGCCACGTGCACAGCCAGCACGCTCTTGCCCACCCCACTCATACCGGTGAGCGAGACGACGGCCGGCGCGCTGCCCCGGCTCCCGGTCAGCAGCTCGCACAACTCGTCGATCTCGGCAGTCCGGCCGGTGAAGTCCGGCAGGTCGGGCGGCAGTTGCGCGGGGACGAGACGGGCCGAGCCGGGCGGCGTCACCGTCACCGTCTCGGTGACGGTCGCCGGAAGCAGGTCCCCTTGCAGAATCCGCTGGTGAAGCTCCGTCAGCTGGGGACCGGGTTCGAGACCGTACTCCTCCACCAGAAGGGTGCGGGTCGCGTTGAACACGGCCAGCGCGTCGGCCTGGCGTCCCGCCGCGTACAGGGCCCGCATCAGCAGGCCGTGCAGCCGTTCGCGAAGGGGATACGCGTCGGCCAGTTCCCGTAAGCGCAATATGGTCATCTGGTGGCGGCCACGGGCGAGGTCGAGTTCCAGTTGCTCTTCGGTGACGGTCAGGCGCAGTTCGGAGAGCCTGTCACGCTGCCGTTCGGCGAAGGGGCCCGGCACGCCGGCCAGCGGATCGCCGCGCCACAGGTCCATGGCTTCGTCGAGTATGTCGCTTGCCGTGTCGGACTGCCCGGCGAGCCGCAGCCGCAGGGCTTTCTTCAGCATCGCCTCCGCACGGTTGGCGTCCACGGCGGATGCGTCGATGTCCAGGCGGTAGCCATCCCCCACGGAGAGCAGCTCGTGCGCGGGCGAGCCCTCGCTGCCCAGGAGGCCGCGCAGCCGCCAGATGTGGGTCCGGATGCTGCGTACGGCCGCGGCGGGGGGCTCCTCGCCCCACAGTGCCTTGACGAGTTGGGTCATCGACACGGCATGGCCCGCCAGCAGTAGGAGAACCAGCAAAGTGCCCTGCTGCTGCGGTGCCCCCAGCCGGGGCAGCTCCGTGCCGTCCCGATAGGCGCGCATCTCGCCGAGTACGTCGAATCCAAGCCCGGGGATCAATCCAACCTCCTGAGGAGAAACGGTACGGCCGCCTCGAAGGCGGTGGTCCGTCCCCCACACCACTGCCAGAGAACCCAGACGACTTCACTGCCCATGCGAACAGCCGCAACACCAAACAACACCAAACCCACGCCCCCCATCGGCGGCGCGGTCGCCCCGGGTTGGGGCACCGTCGCAGGCCGCCTTCCCGGACTTTTATCGATGCCGGGGAGGGCGGATGGCCATCTGGTCGTCCGCTCGGTGTGTCGACGAGGTTCCGCGCGTCCGTGGCCGTGACCAGCACCGTGCGAACGGCGCGCGACGGCGTCGGACGGGGACAGGATCCGGGCGGCGCCCTGGCAGTCGCCGCGGTGAGAGGAAAGTCAGGTACCGGTGCATGGCGCCGCTCAGGCGTCGCGGTCAGGGCAATGCCACTGCCTGGTCCGGCCATGCAGTGCATGAGCGTGGACTTGCCGGATCCCGAAGGTCCCATGATTGCTGTGAATTCGGTCTGCCGGAACCCGAGAGACGCTGTCCAGGGCGACCACCTGGGTCTCGCCCTGTCCGTAGACCTTGGTCAGGTCCGTTGCGCGGGCCGCGGCCACGGCAGGGCGGGCCGTGGTGGGAGCGCTGGAGGGGAAGGCGGTCACGATGAAGTGCTCCTGTTGTATGGGGTCGTTGGACTCGGAAGATGCCGAGGGCCCGCCGAGGTGGATCAACGGGATTTCGCTGTGGCTTCCATCGTCTGTGCCGGCGAAATCTCAGACATCCGACCGCATGCCCGTTACTGCTCCGGCCTTGAGTCGAAGACGGGCGTTGCTGGGTAGTCCTCAAGAAGGAGAGACCCCCGCCCTGAGTCGATGAACTGGCCAAACCTCAATGAGCTGCCACGGGACAGGACCGAACGTTTCATCGCCGAGTGTCGGTGGAAACAGATACGGCTCGGCGCCCGCACGACCGCTGCCTGGTGGGAGGCGGCGGGGCAGGAGCTGCCGCGCAGCCGGTTCGGGGTCCGGCAGCCCGGTGGCGCTCTTCGTTGTCCAGGGGGTCAGCGGATCGTCAGCTGTTCGCGGACGTCCAGCGCCGCCCAGACCTCGCGGCCTGGGACACGGCCGCCATCAGGTCGGTATT
The DNA here is from genome assembly GCF_001598115.1 of Streptomyces sp. AgN23. Taxonomy (NCBI): domain Bacteria; kingdom Bacillati; phylum Actinomycetota; class Actinomycetes; order Kitasatosporales; family Streptomycetaceae; genus Streptomyces; species Streptomyces sp. AgN23. Next base: position 2,530,793 of record NZ_CP007153.1, on the reverse strand, counting down.
GTGCCGCGCGTGGGCGAAATCGGGTGCGGACCGGCTGCCCGTCTGCAGGTCGCGAACCAGACATGCGTAGAGTTCGGCTACGTTCAGCGCGGGGCTTGCGGTGGTGGCAGGAGCCGCGGGCTTGTCGGGGGCGGCGAAGGAGATGCTGGAGGCCAGGCTGAGGTCCCCGCCTTGCACTCCGTAGAGGGTGCCGCCGGTGAGCGTGAGCCATCCGTCGGTGCCGCGCAGTTCGAACCGGAAGTCCGCGTCCTCGGGCGGCACACCGCCGACGACGTCGGCGGTCACGATCGCTCCTGTCGTGGTCCGGGCCAGGACATCGACATGGTCGGGTACTTCCCGGCGTGCCTGTCCACCTGTGTCGAGGAGCTGGGGGTGCGGCCACAGAGTTTCGGTGCGGGCGTCCACCGCGGTGATCTCGCCGAGCAGTGCCTCGACGAGGTCGAGGGTGTGGCCGGCGGTGATCGTCAGCAGGGAAGCGCCGGACTCCTCCTTCTCGAAGTACTCGTACACTGAGGTGCTCGCCGCTCCGAAGGCGGACGAGGTCGACACGACCCGCGCGTTGAGCGGTCGTCCGATGCGGCCCTCGGCGATGATCTGGGCCGCACGCCGCACCGACGGGTTGAGGCGGCCTTGCGGACCGATGACGCTGTGTCCTGTTTGGGTTGATGCCGCGAGCATCCGTGTCTCGGCGGGGGAGCTTCCCAGCGGTGCTTCGCAGTAGACGGCTTTGCCGGCCTCAAGTGCTGCGAGCACGTACTCGCGGTGGTCGGGGACCTTGACCGCCACGGTGACGATGTCGATCGAGCGGTCCTGGATCATGGCGAACGGGTCGGTGTGCCAGGTCCGGGCCCCGAAAGCCGCTGCTGCCTCGCGTGCGCTCTCCTCCCGCCGGGTGGCGACCGCTTCCAGGGTGATGCCGTCGAGTGCCTGAATCGCCGGGACGTGCGTTCCCGTCGGCAGGTCTGCACCCACCGTTCCATGATCGAGTTCATTCTCGGCATCCGAACGCCGCTGAGCACGACCTCGATCCCCGCATCCGCCAGGACGGCATCGAACAGGGCGGGGAACTTCCCGTCCCGGTCCCTGATCATGTAACGCGCTCGGCATCCTACGTCCTCAAGGTCCATGGCGAGGTTCTTCGCGGCCTGTGCCACCCACGCTGAGGTCGGGTGCGCGGTGGCACCCAGCACCCGGATCCGTCGGCTGGCATGCTCGATGACGGCCAGCACGTACATCCGAGCCCCGGGCAGGGTGACCGTTTCGAAGAAGTCACAGGCCAGCAGGGCATCGGCCTGGGAGCGCAGAAAGTCCGCCCACGTGCTGGAGGACCGCTCGGGTGCCGGATCGACGCCGGCCTCCTGCAAGATCTCCCAGACGGTGGAAGCGGCCACCTTAACGCCCAGGACGAGCAGTTCACCGTGCAGGCGCCGATACCCCCAGCCAGGATTCTCCCGCGCCAGGCGCAGCACCAGGGCCCGCACCGAGTGCACGGTCCGAGGCCGTCCCGAGCGCCTGGGCCGCGAGGCGGCAGCATGGCGGCGGGCGAGAAGGTCGCGATGCCAGCGCAGCACCGTATCCGGACGCACCAGCAGCCGCACCCCGCGGAGCACGTCCACGGGAAGCCGGTGCAGCAGCGCCGCCAGAAATGCCCGGTCGCTCGGCGTGAACCGCACCCGATCCTTGCCGAGTTGGCGCTCCAGCACCACGATCTGATGGCGCAAGGCGAGTATCTCGACAGCCTTGTCCCGATCGCCCATCGGTAGCAGGCGCAGCATGGCGAACGCATGCGTCACGCCCCAATAAGCCAGTCGCAGCAGCACAGTCGATCACCTTGCCGCCGCAAGCGCCAGCCTCGCGAGAGCACCCGCTCGGGCGACTCCGCCGGTCGACCTCCCGTACACCGCGCACACCACCTCCCACCAGGGCGGATGATATTTTCGGCAAGCGCAGGGTGGGTCCTCGGGGGCATCGTCGGCCGGCCGAGGGCGTAGCCAAGGGTGTCGATAGCTCGGCGTTGGAGGCGGAGTCGGGCGTGGGCGTAGACGCCGATGTGGGCGTGTCCGAGGAGTTCCTTGATGACGACGAGTTCCACTCCCTGCTCCAGGAGGAGGGTCGCCGCCGAGTGGCGTAGGTGGAACCGGGTGCGGCGGAGCCTGGCCCGGTGAAGCAAAGCAGTGAAGTGCCGGGTGAGGGTCCCTTCGATCGGGGTACCGTTGGGCCGAGTGAAGACGTAGCCTGTCCTGCCAACCTTCGCCCGTCGCATTTCGCTCCAGGCGCTGCTGCGCCCGGTGATGTTCGAGGGAACGCAGTCATGGCGTCGGCAGGGCGATGCGCCCACCTGGGGTGAACGTCGAGGAGAGCCGAAGTTCTGTGATCAGGCGGCCGACCTGCGTGGATGATGTAGCGGCACCCGCAAGGTGATGTAGCTTCGGCAGGCGTGGCATTACGTCGCCCATGGGAGGCCGACGGCTTAATCGTTGACGGTGAGCTTGGGGTCCTGTCAGTTGCTGGTGTTGCTGAGGTCCTGGATGCGGGCTTGTATCAGGGGGAGGATCTCGGCGGTGGCTCGTTCAACGGAGGTGGCGAGTACTTCGGCGTTGAGCTTGCGGTGCGGTAGGTGGGCGAGTTTGTCGCGCAGTGCGATGGGGCCGCTGTATGCCTGTGTGACAAGGCCATGAGATGCCTGTTTCAGCATTTCGCCGAAGGTGAGCATGCAATAGGCCAGGGCGAGGAGGCTCTGGTCGCCTGGCTTCGGTATTCCGTCGCAGATGATTGAGCGGGCCTGTTCAAGCGCTGCCGTTGCGTCGGTCAGGCGTAGCAGTTCCTGGCGCTCTCGGTCGGTGCGTGTGGTCACGCTGCCCCGCGCAGATCGTTCAGGGGTTCGGTTTCGTCGACCTCCACGCCGGGGCCTCGGGGGACGACTTCCACGAGGGCGCCGAGGATGGTGGACAGATCTGTTTCGAAGCTCGTGATGTCGAAGTAGGAGCGGTCGGCGTCCAGGGTTGCGACGAGTTCACCGGGTTCGGAGCTGAGTGCGAAGGAGTGCAAGCCGTGCTGACGTCCGAGCTGGTGGATCGTCGCGGCATTGGCGCGGAGCTTCGCAGCGGTGGCCGGCCTCACGGTTCATCCTCCTTCGTGATCTCTGGCACCCGGGTCGACAGGGGTCAGGATATAGGAGTGTGATGGCCATATGGGTGCTCTCTGGGGCGGCGACTGATGAGGTCGCTCTCCTGTCTTCGTACGGCGGTTTACGGAGCCCCGACGTTCGGCTACATCCTGATACGGATCGTCGCGGAGAGTTGTCGCGCGGTTGGGGGTCAAGGGGGCGCAGGTTCAAATCCTGTCGTCCCGACCAGCGTCATCGCAGGTCGGAGGCCGTTTCCGCGGGTAGCGGAGGTGGCCTTAACCGTTTCCCGGCTGGGAGCAAGTGGGAGCCCTCTGGGAGCCCTCGTGCTCCCAACTCGCAGACGTGTCAACGGTGCCCGATTCGTCCGTCACCCGATCCGGTAGACCTACAGCGCCATACCGCGCCCCCACGCGCCGTCGTCAACCACGGACCCCCGATTTCACCCGATCGATCCGGATGTCTTCTGCATCGAGAGGCATAAGGACCTTGTCGGCTCTCGAGCACCTTTCGCGGTGGGAGCACGGTGTCGTGCTCCCCATGCGACAGGGGTAGGGCGAACCGCTGCTGATCCCTCAGGGCCGGATTTCGCGGGCAGCTCGTGCATGGGGTTCCTGGCTGCCGGGGTGCCGCGTCAAGGCAGGGCAAAGCCCCTTGTCGTCCGCCGGCAGATAGGGCACTCGCGGGACGCGACCGCCGTATGCGGTTCTGTGGCGCCGTAGCGAGACAGTCCGATGGGTCCCACGGCGAAGAAAAAGTGTGCCAAGCGAGGCAGGGGTGTGCCGGGGGTGGTGTCGCCGGAGCAGGCGTCCCAGTGTTGACGCCCGATGCTGGGTGGCCGGCCGAATCCGATAGGGGACGGCCGCCCCCGTGCGTTTCGGCCGGGTTCAGAAGCCGCGGGCGGTGAGCCATTCGTCCAGCGCGACCGAGACGATGTCGCCGACGGCCAGGTGATCGAGTTCGTTGTCGAGCGCGAACCGCTTGACCCGCTTCTTGAGCTTCGGCGCCGCGGGAACCGACGAGTCGAGACTCTCGCGCGCGATGATGCGCTGGTTGAGAACGACGGCGACCTCAGAGGGCGTTTGATGTGACCGAGTTGTCACTTATGTTCTAGTAGGTTCCTCGCCAGGTTGGCGTAGCCTCGTCCGTTATGCGCTTGGCGAGGTTGTCGATCGAAGCGAGGTGGATCATGGCTTCGGAGCTGGCGGCGAGCGTCTCGTAGTCACGGGCAAGACGTCTGTGCATCATGATCCAACCGATACTCCGTTCCACGACCCACCGCCTTTTCAGGACGTGAAAGCCGCGAGTTCCTGGGTTTTTGTCGACAACTTCGACATCGACCCCGAGTTTCGCGCCGTGTTCGACGACGGCCTTCTTGAAGTCGGTGTCGACCCAGCTCTTGGTGATGGTTGGGTACGTGGTTTTCGCCTGGTCGAGGAGGCGTATCCCCAGGGTGTTTTCAGAGAGGCCGGCGGCGGTGACGGTCACGGCGAGGATCAGTCCGATCGTGTCGGCGATGATGCCTCGCTTCCGTCCTTCCTTCACGCGGGCCAGGGCGGTGAGGTCGTAATTGAGCTGGGCGAAGATTCCCTCGTCGCGCCAGGCGGCGTAGTAGAAGTAGACGGTGCCGTGGCCGGGGAAGTCATGTGGTAGGTATTTCCAGGGAATTCCGGTGCGGTTGAGATAGAGGATCGCGTTGAACACGTCACGCAGGTCGACTTTCGCCGGCTGACCGGTGGGACGATGTTCGAGGCGGGCATTCCGCCAAGCCGTCAACGTCGGTTCGATCAGGGCCCATCGGGCGTCCGACAGGTCGCTGGGGTACGGCTTTCGGTCACTCACGGCACAGCCTGAGCATGGGCATGCCGGAATCACTCGTTCCGCTGGCAGCTGGGAGGTTCTGTTGCATCTCTACGTCAGACGGGTTTCCGAACCCAGAAGCGGATGAGACGGGCGACGAGGCTATCGCCCCGCCGGGCAATGTTCTTCGCATATCGGGCTATCAGCTATTAAATGGGGTGCCCATATAAGGCGCGTATGGCTCTTGGCCTGCATAAACGCCCTCTGAGAAACTACCGGCAGTGCTCAACCGGCATCTGGATGCCAAGGATGAACTCGATCACGGAAAGGTGGATACAGACCTGTCGCCGCGAACTCCTGGACCGGACGTTGACCTGGAACCAGCGGCACCTCCTCTACACCCTGCGCGAGTTCAAGCAGTTCTACAACCGATACCGACCACACCAAGGCATCGCCAACGCCAGACCACTACACCCCTTGCTTTCGCCGATCGACGATCCCAACACGTTAACCGCCTCGACATACGCCGACACGATCACCTCGGCGACATCCTCCACAAGTAGCGACATGCAGCGTGACCTGCACGGATGAGACTTCTGGCAAGAGCAGGGCCTGTGAGCTGCCCTCGTGTAGAGCGACGGTTCGTCCGGGTCGCTCGTGTCGCCTTCACTACGATGGGCACTCCAACGGACGGGGGGATTCGTGGAGGATGCGCGTCTTAGCGAGCTGGCCGCTCGTGTACGGGAGTTCGGCGACGGCGGAGATCCGCGGCGCGTACTCGAAGACGATGCCTTGGCTGTCGCGGCGGAACTCTTCGCGTCGGTGGGTGGGCGACCCGAAGAAGCCGATCCCGATGTCCTTCACACCATTGCCGCGTTCTATTGGGCCCGGTCCCAGGCGCAGAAGGGCGGCACCGTCGCCGCCCGGGACCTTGAGACGGCGATCGGTGTATTCGGTCTGCTTTACCTGGCCGATCACCGGCGGGTGCCGCGTGAGCTGTGGCCCCGGCTCGCCGAGGAGACGGGATACGACCCGTGGAGCGACCCGCTGGAACATGCGGCAGATCTGGTCGGCGATGCTGAGGAGACAGGTGACATCGCTGCCCTCGACCAGGCGATCAGCCTGATCAAGACCGTCGCCGACAGCGATGACAACTCGTACCGGGACACCGTCCACGGCCTCGCGCTCCAACACCGCGCAGCTCTTCCCGACCGTCCTGCGGTGGAACGGAGCGCTGACGCCGATGCCGCCGTGGAACTGCTGGGCAGTGTGGCCGCTCTCCCGGAGCCGTCCGCCCTACGGCGCGCGAGCCGCGGAGCGTCCTTCGCCGATGCCCTCGTACGGCGCTTCGAGGTAACAGGGAACATCGGGGATCTCACCCAAGCCGAGAGGGTCTGTCGGGCCGCTCTCGCGGACACTGCCGGGGACGCCTCTGCGTATGCGCGTGCGGCGGCTGGACTCGGTTCGGCTCTCGGCCGTCGAGCGGAAGCAGTGGAAGCGACAGTCGGTGACGAGGACAGCGTCGTCCCGATGCTGCGGGAAGCGGCCAGGTGGCTGCGCCGGGCGGTCGATCTGACGAACGGCGCGGGTCGCGAGGAGTACCTGGCCAACCTGAGCAGAGTCATGAGGCTTCTTCTTGAGTGGACGTCCCGTGCCAGGACGGCCAGGCGGCTTCCGTCGTCCAACGACGCTGTTGCGGCCGAGGACGAGCGAGCAGCCCATCCGGAAGATCCTGCGGTCCGGCGCCAGGCCGAAACCTTGGCCGACCTTGCTGGACAGCTCTCGGCGCGGGTGGTGACCGAGAGCGAGGCCATACGTCGAGTGAAGGATCAGTCCCTTGAGCTCTCGGATGCCGCCGTGGGTTCTGCAGTGCTCGGAGCCTTACGATTCGTACAGGCTGGCACGCCGCGCGATGCGGTGCCGACACTGACCCTCGCTCTGGAGGCCGCGCGCTCTCGTTGGGGTGCCGGACAGGGAACGCCTTGGTGGTGGGCAGCCGATGCCTACGTCGAAGCAGGACGACATGCGCTGATCGACGTGGCCGACGGGATGCTCTTCAGCCGCGCCTGTGCCGTGGCGGACGAACAGATCGCCGTTCTGCGCGACAGCGGCCGCGCCGAGGACGTCGCCGAACTCGCGGAGACGCTGTTCGCCGCGGGGCTGCTGCGCGTCAGCCCGTATCTGGGGAACATGTCGGGACTGTCCTTCGAGTCGGCTCATGATCTGTGGCGCGAACGCCAAGCTCGGCACCGCTTGGTCCACCCCGACGATTCCGTCGCACCGGAAACTGCGGAGATGCCCCCTCCACTGGTCGCCGCCGAGGAGGCGGTCCGGTATCTGCGTGAGGCCGCCGACCTGTCGCGCGAGCACGAGCGAGGGCGTGTCCTCAAGGCGTTGGCTGAAGCCCTGTCCATGGTCGCCGGTCTCAAGCAGGAGTCGCATGACAAGGAGATCCGGGCGGCTGCCCGTGAGGCGTTCGACTTGCTGGACCCGGTCCGGGATCCCCTCACCCATCTATACCTGCTGAGAATCCTGTGCTTGTCCGGCGAGCTCTCGCTGCCCGGCAACCTTCAGGACGTGCTGCCCCTGCCGCTGGCAGCCGTCCGGGACCGACAGGGGATGCGGGAGGCCGCGAGCGTCCTCGCCGAGGCGCTCACGCTTGCGGAGGAGGCCCGCCGGCCCGACCTGGAGTTGCAGCTGATCGAGGCCGCTGACCGCGAACTGCCGGAGCTGCCCACGGATTCCTACCGACGTCGCCGCTGGGCCAGCGAGGTGCACTGTCTGGCGGACAATCGCCTGGGCTGCTTCGCAGGGCTGATCCGAGTGGAGGAAGCCGCAGGTCAGCTCCGCAACCGCGCGGACGAAGAGGGCTGGCCCCCCGAGGAACGCGCGGCGACCCTCATCCACCTCGCCGCCCACGCCCGGGGAAACGAGGAGGAACACCTCGGCCGCGCTCTGACAGCGGAGGCGCGGGAGCTGGCTCCGGAGCTGTGCCGCCGGTGTGGTCCCGCACTGGACTACCTCGACGGCACACTCTCGTACGACATGGGGCTGCGCATGTCGGAGACGGTCCAGGAGGCCCTCGCCACGCGTCACTTCGCCGACGCACTCGCCGCCTATGCCTTGTGCGGCCAGACCGATATGGCGCTGAACAGCCTCGATGCCGCATTGCGCAGTGTGCTGGCAGCCGACGAGAGCAGCGCTGGCGCGGCCGTGGCGGCTCTGATCCCCGCCGCTGTATGGCTGCGGGGCGGCGTCGACGAAGCCATCGGATGGAAGCTCCGGGATCTGTACCAACAGCTGATCCTCAAACTGAGCGGACCCACCATCTCCTACGGCCTGATGATGGCAATTCACCAAGCTGCCAAGGGAATCGACTTCACGGTCATCGCCGGACGGCCCGGCCCGTTCGCACCCTCCGCGCAACTCTCGCAACTACTGGCCCGCATCAGAGCGGACGAGTCACAGCTGCCCGGACCGCTGAGCGAGCCCGAACTGCCGGGCTCCGAAGAGTCCATGCTCTTCTACGTGGGCACCGGCGAGTCCGAACTCGGAAGCGACGCCGAAACGGAGCACCGCAACACGCAGCGTGCCGCGGACCGGTGGATCAGTCAGGAACTCCTCGCCGCCGGCCGCATGGACCGCATACCGATAATGTTCCCTGACGAGTTGCAGGCACTCCTGACCGAGGACACAGTGCTGCTCTCGCTGTATCTCGGCCACGCACGCCGGGACCGAGCCGAGGCGCCGGTGACCTCTTTGTCTGGCCTGGCAGTGACCCGCGACGATATGGAGCACCACACCGTGCTCCTGTCGAACTTCGAAGCCGGGCTCATTCGCTTCACGCGCGCAGAGCACTCTCTCTCCGCCCACCCGGTGGCATTTCACGTCGCCGCCCTACGGCAGGCCATCGTCGCGGACCCGCTGTACCGGCCTGTCAGCCGTGAGGCACAAAGGCAGCTCAGGGAGGACAGCGTCCCCCATTTGGCGGGCTTCACCGCTTCGCTGGACGGCTGGCGGGCCCAGGGGAAGCGGCATTTGTGCATTTGGCCCAACGGCCCGTTGCATTACCTTCCTTACCACCTGCTGGAGGTCGACGGCCGTCCCCTCGCCGAGGACTGGGCCGTCACTCAGGTGCCGAGCCTGGGGTTCCTCCGCACGCAGGCGCCCGGTCTTCACCGTCCGCCTGGGCGTGGGCTCGTCGCTTTCGCGTCCGCGGCCGGGGCCGCCCGGCACGGTCTCCTTGCTCAGGACGCCCTGGAAACACACGCCAACCAGGTCGCTGTGGCGATGGGCGGAAACGCGGTGCTGGGGACTGCGGCGACACCGCGGCGACTGCTCACAGAACTCGCCGGCGCGCGTTACGTCCACGTGGCCGCGCACGGGGCGCACAACGAGTGGGCGTCGTGGTACCAGTGCCTGTTCCTGTCGCCGGATGCGGACAACGACGGTCGTGTCTTGGCCCACGACGTTCTCCAGGCCGACCTGCGGGGTGTCGAACTCGTGACGATGAGTTCCTGCGAATCTGCCCTAGGCCGGTTCGACGTCAATGACAATCTGCGCGGCCTGCCCGCCGCGTTCCTCTCCGCCGGCGCCTCGGCCGTCATCGGATGCCTATGGCCGGTCCACCCACAGGTAGCGACCGAGTTCTTCGGGACGCTCTACGAGTGCCTTGCGCAGACACCGGACCGGCGGGCCGCTTTCCGCGCCGCGCAGTCGGCAGTCCGCGGCCGCCATCCGGCATTCCGGGACTGGGGCTCGTTCTGCTTCATCGGCGACTGGCGTCATTCGGATTCGAACCACGGAGCTGTCTCGTGACCCATCTGGAACTACCCCTGACCCCGCTCCAGGAGATCGACCTGGTGGAGGTGCCCCGGCTGCAGTCGCCTGCCCCACAGCACCGCATCGAAGGGCGGGTATCGCTCAGCACCGCCGTCGTCCACCCACTGACGGCGGAGGAAGCAGCCGCGGGCGAGGCGGAATGGCTCGGCTTCCTGACCGCGGAGGCGTCGCACAGCGACTATCTCCTTCTCAGCCTCACGTGCGCCTTCCGCCCACCGGCGAACGGTGACCCTTTCGCCGACGCAGCCGTCGGCGTTCTCCTGGAGTCCCCTGATGAGCCTGCGGACCGACAGCCGATCGCTTGGTCGATCTCTCCCAAGAAGCGCTCCCACCCGGTGGAGAGGGCAACCACCATCGGACTCAGCGCCAAGCTCGCGATCGTCGAATCCACCCTCGAACTCACCCCCGGCCAAGGCAGGGAGGATCTTTTCGTCATCGGAATGGGTGAAAGGGACAGCGACCCGGAATGGCGCATCCAGGCGACCAGCCGTCACCCCCTGATCGGCGACGAGACCTTCATGCTGATCGTCAAGGCCACCGCCGGTGCTCCCGTTCAGGCCCGGGTGACGGTGGCGGCCACCATCAAGCATCGGCGATTCGGCCTGATCCCCTACCGGGCAGATCTCCCCGCCACATTGCGGACCATCGACCTGCGTCATCAGACCAATCAGCGAGACCGAAACACAACGACTACCTTGCCTGGGAGCGGCGCTTAACGTTGTCCTCGCCGAGAACTTCCTCCATGCAGGTCATGCGGCATGTCGGTATTCATGGAGGATGCCGCCGAGGCGATCGCGTCTTCGTATGTCGAGGCCAGCGATTTGGTCCGGATCGGTGATCGATGCGAGCAGTGGGTGCAGGGGCCGGGCGTTCGCGATGCCCTGGTGGGGCCGATGAGTGTTGTAGAACTGCTCGAACTCCCGGAGTGCGTGGAGGAGGTGGTGCTGGTTCCAGATCAAGGTCCGGTCCAGGAGCTCGTGTCTGCAGGTCTGCACCCACCGTTCCGTGCCGTTCACCCAGCACCGCCGCCGCCCTGGCCGATCATCCACCGCGCCGACCGTCAAGCAGCTCATCCTGCGCTTGGCCCGCGAGAACAGCAACTGGGGTCACCGCTGAATACAGGGCGAGCTCGCCCGCCTCGGCTACTCGATCGCCCCATCCACCGTCTGGGAGATCCTGCGCGCTGCCGGCATCGACCCTGCCTCTCAACGCTCCGGCCCCACTTGGCGCCAGTTCCTCTCCGCCCAGGCCCACGGCATCATCGCCACCGACTTCCTGCACCTCGACGCCGTGTCACTCAAGCGCCTGTACGCCCTGATCTTTATAGAGCACGGCACCCGACGCGTTCACCTCGCCGGCGTTACCGCCCACCCCACCGCCGAGTGGACCACGCAGCAGGCGAGGAATCTCGCCATGACAGTGGGCTGCCGGATGGACTCACTGCGCTTCCTCCTCCGGGACCGGGCCTCGAAGTACACCCGGTCCTTCGACGCCGTCTTCGAGGCAGACGACGTGGAGGTCCTGCTCAGCCCACCCCGGGCACCGAGAGCGAACGCAATCTGCGAAAGAGTCGTGGGCACCCTCCGCCGGGAGATCCTCGACCGAATCCTCATCTACGACGAGGCCCACGCCCAAGCAGTGCTCACCGCCTACATCAGGCACTACAACCAGCACCGCCCCCACCAGTCCCGACAGCAACTACCCTCAGGCAGCACCGAACCACCTCGTAGCGCCTCAGAATGGCTTCACTGTTGTGAGCTGGGATTTTTCCTATGGTCAGCTGGCTCGGTGGTACTCGTTGATGAGGCTGGCGACGGCTTGTCGGCGTTTGATCCGGGCTGTAGGCAGGGGGATGACGTTCGGATTGTCGCTGGGCGCGAGTTGGTCTCGGCCTTGGTGTGGTCGGTGGCTGTTGAAGTGGTGTGCGTAGTCGTGGAGGATCTTCTCGGCGTGGCCACGGTCGAAGAGCAGGACACGGTCGGTGCACTCTTCCCGTGCTGAGCGGATGAAGCGTTCTGCGTGTGGGTTGCAGTTGGGGCTGCGTGGAGGGACCTTGGCCACGGTGATGTCCTCACTGGCGAACACGGCGTCAAAGGTGGCGGTGAACTTCGCATCCCGGTCGCGGATGATGTGAGTGAATTCGGCGGCCCGATCGCCGAGTTGCCACAGAAACTGCCGGGCCCGCTGAGTGGCCCATACGGCGCTGGGGTGGGCGGTGACGCCGAGGATATGAACGGTGCGGGTGCGCACCTCCATGATGAATAGCACGTAGAGCCGCTGCAGGCCGATGGTGTCGACATGGAAGAGATCGGTGGCGAGCAGGCCGCTGGCCTGGGCTTTAAGGAACGCCGCCCACTCACCGCGCGCCGGCTGGCGACGCGGCGCGGGACCGAGACCGGCGGCACGCAGCACCCGACGGACGGCGGCGGGGCTGACCTTGTGCCCGAGGCGGCGCGGTTCGCCGTGCACGCGTCGGAATCCCCATCGAGGATTCTCGGTGCCGAGCCGGATGATCAGGTTGCGGATTCCTCCGGCAGGGGCGGTCGCCCGGTAGACGGCGGCTGCGTCCACTTCTGCTTCACCAGACGCCGGTGCCACGCCAGCAGGGTGCGTGGGGAGACGATCCGGCGTTCGCGCAGGGCTTGGGGGATCAGCCGGGTCAGAACGGCGAGCAGCGCGCGGTCCGGCCAGCCGGGCTTGGGCGCGGTGACCTGTCGACGCAGAACCGCGAGCTCGTGCCGCAGGATCAATATCTCTACATTCTTGGCCGCAGAAGATCGAGACATCAAGAACAGCCACGCGAAGATTCGCGTGGCGATCAGGTAGGTAAGCCGTACCAGCATGAGGACTGATCATGCTGGACACCAGGTGGCCACGTACGTTGCCCCAGGTCAGGTCCGGTGAAGCCATTCTGGAACGCTACGCCCGCCAGGTGTCGGCCGCCTACTCCAGCGGGAAGGAGCGGCTCACGGTGACGGCCAGCTTCCCGGCGGCCCCGTGGACCAGGGCGGTGTCGCCCTCGCCGACGTCGATTCGCTTGATGGCCTGGTAGGCCAGTGTCGGCCTCCTGCGGGCCCGCTGACCATGGGGATGAGCTGCGGGCTTTGACGCAGCGGACGGCGAAGGCGCTCTGGCTCGCGGGGGCCGGCGCTCGGCCGACTGCCGTCCGCAGGATGTCTGTGAGCGGGAGCACGGTCTTGTACCTGGTCGACGCGCGACACTGCCTTGCGCCAAGACTTCGGGCTTCGGGGCCGACGGCTGCGGGGGCGTTTGATGTCTCCCGGCAACCCCGTGCCCCGAGACCATTCGGTCTTCGAGCACGGGGTTCCGGACCCGCCGCTATTTGTCCAGCACAGTCGTCCGCGTCAGCGGCAGCCGCAGTGTCTCCCGGAAGGAGAACAGCACCACCAGGGCCGACACAGCCGCCAGGGCCATCAGGTAGAAGCCGGGTGCGAGTGGGGTGCCCGCCAGGGAGACGAGGCCGGTTGCCACGAACGGCGCGGTGCCGCCGAAGAGCACGTACGCGGCCGTGTAGCCGATGGCGGAACCGCTGGCGCGGAGTTGGCCAGGGAACATCTCGACCATCGCTGGCACGTTGGACGTACCGATGATCGACACCAGCACCGCCAGGACGATCGTGCCGGTGATGGCTCCCGGCAGCCCGGTGCCGATCAGCCAGAACGCGGGCAATGTCGTCACCGCGAAGCCGCCGCACGCCACGAGCAGCATTGGCTTGCGGCCGAACCGGTCGCTGGCGGCGGCTGCCACCGGACACGCCGCGCTGTAGGCGAGCATGGCCAGCACGCTCGTCAGCATGGCCTCCGATTTGGTGTAGCCGACCTCCTCCGACATGTAGGCGATCATGTAGCTGCTCATGAGGTAGTACCCGACGGCGTTCGTGATGCTGTAGCCGAACAGCGTCAGTACCTGCCTGCGGCAGACCCGCCAGGCCTCGCGCAGTGGGGCTTCCTGGACGCTGTTGCGTCCTTCCAGCGCCCGGAAGACAGGGGTGTCGTCGATCCGGCTGCGCAGGAACAGGCCGATGGCTCCGAGCGGACCGGCCAGGATGAACGGGATGCGCCAGCCCCAGCTCTGCAGCGCCCCGTCGTCGAGCGCCGACGTGATCAGGAGCCCGGTGAGCGCTCCCGCCACGGACGCCAGGCCGACGGTGAGCGGCACCACGCTCGCATACCGGGCACGGCGGCCTTCCGGCGCGTACTCCATGATGAACGCCGAGGCGCCGGTGTACTCGCCGCCGGTGGAAAAGCCCTGCATGGCCCGCAGCAGGAACAGCAGAATCGGGGCGGCGACACCGAGTGTGGCGTAGCTGGGCAACAGGCCGATGAGGAGCGTCGAGCCGCTCATGCACAGGACGCTCAGCGCCAACATGCGATTGCGGCCGATCCGGTCGCCGTAACGGCCGAAGAACGCCGCGCCGATCGGTCGGGCGATGAAGCCGCCCGCAAAGACGGCCCAGGTCGCGAGCAGCGCCGCGGTCTTGTCGTACTGCGGGAAGAAGAGCCCGGCGATCGTGGCGGACATGATGGCGTAGGCTCCTGAGTCGAACCACTCCACGAAGTTGCCGATGGCCGTCGCCGTGGCGACCTTTCGGCGTACGGAGGGTGTGCCGGGGGCCTCCTCGGCGGTGACGGGGGGCACTGAGGGCGAGTGGCTGTCGGTCGTCATGTCCGGCCGTCCTTCCGGGGTGGCGTCACGGCCGCGGGGGCGGCGGAGTCGAGGTCGCGGGCGCGCAGGGCGGCCCGCTGGATCTTGCCGGTGGCCGAGCGGGGTAGTTCGTCGATGAACTCGATCAGCCGGGGGTAGGCGAACTTGGAGTACGCGGCACGGGCGAAGCGGGTGATGTCCTGGGCCAGGCTCTCGTCCGGCTCATGGCCGGGGTTCAGCTCGATCCACGCCTTGACCGCCTGGCCACGGACGGGGTCGGGAACGCCCACGACTCCGGCGTCGGCGACGGCGGGGTGACGTCGCAGGATTGCCTCCACTTCGTACGGGCCGACACGGTATCCGGACGTCTTGATGACGTCGTCGGTGCGGCCGAGGAACCAGAAGTATCCGTCCTCGTCCCTCACGGCCCGGTCCTTGGTCCGGTACCAGGTCCCGCCGAACGACTCGGTGGAGGCCTCGGGCCGCTTCCAGTAACCCAGCGGGAACTGGGGGTTAGATCCGGCCCGCAGACAGATCTCGCCGGGCTCCCCGACGGAGACCTCCTGGCCGTCGGCGTCCAGCAGCGCGACGTCCCATCCGGGCAGCGGCCGGCCCATGGAGCCGGGCTTGACCGGTACCCCGGGGAAGTTGCCGAGCAGAGGGTAGGACTCGGTGGAGCCGTAGTAGTCCAGCGGCGTGACGCCGAACTCGGCCCGGAACCAGTCGATCAGATCGGTGGTGAGCGGTTCGTTCGAGCAGCACACCACCCGTAGCGACTGGGGGTAACGGCTGCCCGCGTCCGGGATATCCTGCTTCATCTTACGCAGGAACGTCGGGTTGACCAGGGCCGTGGTGACCTTGTTGCGGGCCATGCTCGCCAGCAGCCCTTCCGGGTCGAAGCCGCCGGCGGGCCGGTACACCAGGTGCACGGCGCCCGCCCGTAGCGGGCCCATGAGCTTGGCCATGGACCAGGCCCACTCACCGGCGCCGTAGAAGACATCGCCGAGCCGCAGATCGTGGCAGTAGTGGAACTCGTTGTGCCCGAGCAGTGTGCGGTGGGCGTGCACGATGCCCTTGGCCTCGCCGGTCGTGCCGGAGGTGTAGAAGATCAGGGCCGGGTCGTCGGCGGCGGTGTCGACCGTCTCGTACTCCGGCAGGTTCGCGGCGATCGTCGGATCGTCGACGTTCACGACGGTGCCGTCGAATCCCCCCGTCCGGTCCAGGGCGGCCGTCTCGGTGATCAGCACCGTGGCGCCGGAGTCGGCGAGCCGGAAGCGGATGGGCTCGTCGGCCCACAGCAGGGACATCGTCACCAGGACAGCGCCGGTGCGCAGGACGCCCAGGTAGGTGGCCGGAGTGTCGGGTCGCTGCGGCAGCAGAACCGAGACCCGGTCGCCCTTGCGCACGCCGAGCGCATGGAGATGGGCGGCGATCTGCCGCGAACGGTCCTGGATCTGCTGCCAGCGGACCTCTTCGCGGTGGCCGGTGTGGTCCTCGAAGATGAGCGCGAGCCGGTTGCCGGGATGACGGTCGGCGACATCCGCCGCCATATTGTACCGGTCTGGAACATGCCACTGGTGGTCTTCGACGAGGCGGCGGTAAGCCTGTTCGCCTTCGCCGGAGAGGGCTGCGCCGGGGTGCGGCGATGCGGTGGTCGTCATGAAAGTCCTCTTGTACGCAGGAGCGGGACGGGCGCGGCGGAACCCTGGGGCTATAGCCGATGCGGTGGAGTCAGCGGCGGCGTCCCGCGAGGAATCGGGCCATCTCGCGCTGGGGCTCCCCGGTGGCGTAAGCGGCGATGTGCACCTTCTTGGCGGCGTCGATCGCGTCGTCGAGAGCGGCGTCGTCCAGTTCGCGGAGCCGGCCCTTGGTCAGCGCGAGGGCACCCGTCGGCAACTCTGCAAGGCGGGCGGCCTCGGCCAGCGCCTCGGCCTTGACCTGGTCCTCGTCGACGAGGAGGGAGAGCAGACCGAGCCGCTGCGCCTCCGCCCCGTCGACGAGTCGGCCGGTGAGGGCGAACTCGGCGGTCTTGGCCCGACCGAGGATGCCGCTCATGGCCCAGATGCCGGTGATGCTCGGGATGCCTGAGAGCACCTCCGGCTGCCCCATCCGGACGTCGGCGTGGCCGATGCGCAGGTCGGCGAGGAGAGCGAACTGGAAACCGGAACCGGCGGCAACCCCGTTGACGGCGGCGATGACCGGCTTGTCCAGGGCGCGCACGGTGCGGAACAGCAGGCCGAAGTCGTCGATCCACGCCTCGGCGGCCGCGTGGTCGTCGGGGTCGATGGCCGCGGTCTCTGCGAGGTCCTGTCCGGCGCAGAAGGCGCGTCCGGCGCCGGTGAGCACGACCGCGCGACACGTTTCGTCGCGGCCGATTTCCTGCAGCGCCGCGACGAGCCGGGCGCGCATCTCGCCGGTCCACGCGTTGAGCTTGTCGGGACGGTTGAGGGTGACCTGGGCGACGTGGACGTCGCCGGGCAGGGAGGTCACCGAGTGACGGGTGACGACGACGGTGCTGATCTCAGCCATGGGGACAGGCCTTTCGGGGGGCATACGGAGGCCACCGGTGCACATTCGGGGCCGGAGCGGGAGAGTGACGGGTTGGCGTCCGGTGGTAGACGTCCCGTGAGCAGCCATGCAAACAGGCGTTGATGTGATCCAGCCAACACCAATGGGGACTGACTGTGATATCGCAGTGATATGGTTCGCCCATGGAGTTCCGTCACCTGCGGTACTTCGCCGTACTAGCCGACGAACTGCACTTCGGCCGGGCCGCGGAGCGGCTGCACATGGCCCAGCCACCGCTCTCGCAGCGCATCCAGGACCTGGAGCGGGAGTTGAACGTCCGGCTCTTCGACCGCACCCGGCACCGCGTCCAGCTCACTGAAGCTGGCGCCCTGCTCCTGGAGCACGTACGGCCAGTGCTCGCCGGGGTCGAGAATGCCCGGGACGCGATGCGCAGGATCAGACCCGGCGAGGCGGGCGTGCTCCGGGCCGGCGTGCCGCCGGACACCGACCCGCGGGTGCTGCGCACCCTGATCGCCGAGTTCGCCCTACGGGCGCCGGACGTATTGATCGACATCCACGAGTTCACGACCGACGAGCAGTTGGCGCGGCTGCGGGAGGGCGAACTCGACGCCGGTGTCGTGCGCCACCCCTCCGACACCGTGGGCCTCGAATCCGGCCCTGTCGCCCGACGGGAGCTGGGCGTGGTGCTGCACGCCGACCACGCCGCCGCGGCGGACGACGGTCCCGTGCGGCTGCGCGACCTGAACGGGGCGCCGCTGGTGATCTTTCCCCGGGTGATGGCCCCGCGCCTGTACGACCACATGCTGACCATCTGCCGCGACGAGGGGTACCTCCCGGGCTCCATCCGCCACGCACGCAACCCGAACTTCGTCCACGGCCTGGTACTCGCCGGCCGCGGCATCCACCTCAACGAGGCCCCGTCCTCCCCGCTCGCCGAGGGATTGGTGTGGCGACCGCTGAACGGGACAGCGCTGGCGTGGCAGACGTCCGTGGTGTGGGTGCCGAGCCGCCACAATGAGTCGATCGCCGCGTTCGCCGAGGCCGTGTCAAAGGGTCTCGCGGAGGCGGGACACCGCTTCGAGCAGGCGGGCAGGGACTAGCCGGTCAGGTCCGATACCACTGGACCACACAAGGCTGCCCCGACTTCTTCGCTGCCCCACCTGGAACGCCTGGGCGCCGGGCAGTTGATGCCCGCTGTCCGCCTTCACCTGGGCGACCGCCGTGTCCAGGACGGCCCTGGCGGAGGGTGGAGCGGAAGGCGTTCGTGACTCATGAAGACGAGGTTCCAGAACTCCATGTAGCGGTCCTCGTCGACGGCCGGGCCGCCCGCGCGTCCGAGCGCGGGGCCGCGGTCGTAGTACAGCTCGGAGCAGGGGCCGCGCGGGCCGGGCACGCCCATCGACCAGAACTTGTCCTCGCCGCCGCGCGCCACGATCCGCTCGTCCGGCAGACCGGCGACGCGCCGCCACAGGGCGCGGGCCTCGTCGTCACTGTGGTGGACGGTGACCCAGATCCGGGCCGGGTCCAGGCCGTAGCCGCCGTCGGTGACCGGGGCGGTGGACCGCTCCCAGGCGAAGGCGATCGCCTCTTCCTTGAAGTAGTCGCCGAAGGAGAAGTTGCCGTTCATCTGGAAGAAGGAGCCGTGCCGGGTGGTACGGCTGACCTCCTCGACGTCCAGGGTGCGCATCATTTCTGCACGCTCGTCGCGCGTGGCCAGGGGGCCTGTGCGTCGCCGGTCAGATACGGCTTGAAGGGGACCATGCCCGCGTTGACGAACAGCAGCGTCGGGTCGGGCGTCGGCAACGGGGCGCTGGGCACGATGGTGTGGCCGCGCCCGGCGAAGAAGTCGAGGAAGCGGCGGCGGATCTCGGCGGTGCGCAAGGTGGGGCTCCGGATGCTTACAGGGGTGGGACGGCCAGGTGCCGGGCGGGGTGGCCGGGGCCGAGGAAGACCGATGCCCTTGCCGCCGGGAGCGGGATGGGTGGCCTGGGTCCAGCCCTGGCGGCGGTAGAAGGACATGGCCCGTCCTGATTGGACGGAGGTGAGCAGCCAGGAGCGGCCGTCGGGCGCGTCCGCGGTGACCGCCTCCAGCAGCCCGGCGGCGAGGCCGGTGCCCCGGGCGTCGGGACGCACGGCCAGCTCGTCTATCTCGCGGGCCCCGCACAGCCACTCCACCGTGCGGACGGGGCCGAGGCTGACGGCGGCCTGCGGATGGCAGCGTGAAGGGTGTCTTCATTGCCGTACGGTACTTGACCTGGGGCTTTACGGTCGTCCAAGTATGGGCGTGATCAGTGATCGTGGGTCTGCGACTGCTGTACCTGATCTTCTGCCGACTGCTGGGCTGCCTCCTCCTGGTGGGCCGCTCGACCGCCGCGAACAACGCCGAGATCCTCGCGCTTCGTCATGAGGTCGCCGTGCTTCGCCGGCAGGTCCAGCGGCCGCGGCTGTCATGGGCCGATCGTGCCGTGCTCTCCGCCCTCTCACGGCATCTGCCACCCGTCTTACGTCGCCATCGGCTGGTCACTCCGGGCACCCTGCTGGCCTGACACCGCCGTCTGGTGCGCTGGAAGTGGCGCCAGACGGCGGTCAGGTCCGGTCGTCCACCATTGCCGGAAGAGACAGTTGCGCTCATCCAGCGCCTGGCGAGAGAGAACCCGACCTGGGGGTATGTCAGAATCCAAGGGGAGTTGCGTCGGCTTGGTCATCGGGTCGCCGCTGCGACTATCCGACGCGTTCTGCGCCGCTTCGGTCTACCGCCCGCACCGCAGCGAGCAAGCCAGCAGACCTGGCGTTCCTTCCTCCGTTCACAGGCTCACACGTTGCTCGCTTGCGATTTCATGCACGTAGAGACCGTCTTCCTCAGACGTCTCTATGTCTTCTTCGTCATGGAGATCGCCACCCGGCGCGTTCACGTCCTGGGTGTCACCGCCCACCTTGTGCCGTTCAGAAATGCGTCGCTGCAGGTCGTAGGCGGTATGACGGAATCAGCGGGCGTGTTGGGATCCTGTCCAGGTGATCGTTTCACTGGTTTATCGGGTCACGCGGAAGCTTCTGTCGGTCCCAGCGGTGCTGCTGCGTCGGCGGATGGCCAGAGGTGCTGAGTTGCTCGTGCTCCGGCACGAGAACGCGGTGCTTCGCAGGCAACTTGCGAGTCCGGTGCGCTATCAGTGGGCGGACCGGTTGTGGTTCGCGGCATTGTCCTCGCTGATACCGCGGCGCCGCTGGGCGCAGGTGTTCCCTGTGGCACCAGGGACGTTGCTCGGCTGGCATCGGCGTCTCGTTGCACGCAGGTGGGACTACAGCGAGTGTCGGATCAAGCCGGGCCGGCCGGCGACAGCGAAAGCCGTGAAGGAGTTGGTGCTGCGGCTGGCACGGGAGAATCCGCGCTGGGGCTGCCGCAGGATCCAGGGAGAGCTCGACCGGCTGGGCCACAGGATCGGCGCGTCCACGGTATGGAAGATCTTGACGGCAGCCGGTGTCGACCCGGCTCCCCGTCGCGCCGGGCCGACATGGCGCGAGTTCCTCACATCCCAGGCGGAGACCATCATCGCTTGCGACTTCCTGCACGTCGACCTGGTGGATCTTCGCCGCGTCTACGCGCTGATCTTCCTTGAGCACGGCACGCGCCGCCTCCACATCGCTGGAGTGACCGCGCATCCGACCGTGCAGTGGACGGCCCAGCAGGCCCGCAACCTCGCCCTCGAAATGGGCGAGCGTTTCGAGTCGCTGCGCTTTGTGATCCGCGACCGGGACGGCAAATACGCCGAGCCCTTCGACGCGGTCTTCGCGGCCGAGGACATCGAAACCGTGAAGACCGCCCCGCAGTCCCCGCGGATGAACGCGCACTGCGAGAGAGTCATCGGGACGCTACGGCGTGAACTCCTCGATCACGTGCTGCTCTGGAACGAGGCCCATGCTCGACACGTTGTCGAAACCTATGCCCAGCACTACAACGGGCATCGCCCACACCAGGCCCGAGGGCAACTGCCTCCCCTCGCCGGCGACCAGACCGCGCCGTTGACTGACCTGGACAGCAAGCGATGGCTACTCCGTACGCGTGTCCTTGGCGGCCTGAGCAACGAGTACAGATACGCGGCCTGACAAGCCGCGACGGATTTCTGAACGGCACACGCAGGCCACGGCGCCCCACCCGAAAACCACTACCCCAGCGGCGGAAGCAGCGGAAGCAGTAGCGCAGGTGCGGCCGCGAGGGCCCAGTACCGCTGCGGCTACAACTGCCAGTACGGCAAGCTCACCACTGGATACGGCTCACGCGTCGATTATCTGGTTCAGGACCACATAACGAAGCGGCAGAACCTGCCCGACTCCTGGTGGCTCAAGGTAGCAAAAACCAGCTTCAAGGAACTCAACCCGCTTGCCGCCATAGGAACGTGCTACGCCACGTGGGACCTGGGACCCTGCACTCAGGCTGCCATCGACATGACTGGCTACAACAAGGCCAAACTCATCGCTCGTGGCGCCAAAAAGGCGGTGGAAGAAGGAGTCGAGACTTGGAGGGGCCGCAATAAGGAACCGGCCGAGGAACCGGCAGGGCGGACATCAGAGACTCGATGCCACAGCTTCGTTCCAGGCACTGGAGTCCTCCTCGCCGACGGATCCACCAAACCCATCGAGGACATCAAGACCGGGGACAAGGTAAAAGTCACCGACCCCGACACCGGTAAGACCACGACACGCAAAGTCGCCGGCACCATCGTCACCGAAGACGACAAGAACTTCGTCGACCTCACCGTCGCCAACAGCGCTGGTGAACCTTCAGCGGGCCTCATAGCAACCACAACGCACCCCTTCTGGGTCCAGTCCCAGCACGCATGGGTCAAAGCCGATGACCTCAGGCCGGGGATGACTCTGCGTACCCCGGATGGCCGCACCGTCACCGTCAAGCACGCCCGTCACTTCACGCAGCGCCTGCGCACCCACGACCTGACCGTAAGCGGCATCCACACGTACTATGTGCTGGCGGGGACCACGCCGGTCCTGGTGCACAACTGCGGTAATGCGGCGACTCATGATGCCGGGAACGTTGTCGATGACAATGTCTACTTCCATTACACGAGCGAGGGAGGGCACAGTGGGATCTTGGCCGATGACGGTAGTCTCAGAATTGGTGCCAACTCTGCCGGAAAGGTCCACGTGACCCAGGAAATTGGAAGCCCGTCAGAGATTGAGCAGAATATCTTCATTGGTAGCCCAATGTATGCTGGAAAGGCTGACTATATGTTCGCCTTCCGGATGCCTGGAGGTGTCGAGCTTGGCCCAGGGTCTCAGCCCAATGAGCTGATCACGAGAGGCTCGTTGAAGATTCCTGCGGTGAACGTTCTCTTCCATCGAAGGAACCCCTTCTGATGTCGGAACTAGTCGAGTTCGACAACTTCGCCGAAGTGGAAGCGTTGCTCCGTGCTGGCATGGAGCTCAAGTTCGAGCTCTCAGATGACACGGACGTGCTCAATGGGAGTCCGGTCTACGCATCCGCGTTGAATCGCCTTCGCGAAGGTTTGATCTCGGGATTGCGTTCGAGTTCAACGCCAGGGCGAGCGCAGAAACAGGCCGGCTGGTATCGACTCTCGCAGCACCAGCAGCGCTGGGGGGTCATTGCGCGAAGGGCTGTCTTGCATCCGCGTTGGCGAGAGCTATCCGCGGTCGAACTGCGTCAGTGGGTCGAGACGCTCGCAGCGCCACTTGTGGTGGACGATGAAGGGCTGGAAGCTATCAAGACGGCAGCCGAGGAAATACCTGATCGTCTCTGACGGGAATTCTCGGCGATAATCCAGTCGAGGCCCCACCAGATTTTTCTGGTGGGGCCTCTAGGGCGTCTGACAGCAGTAGCTGACGGCCACATCAGCGGACGGAGGATCCGACGAGGGGTGGTTCGTCATCTGTGCCGCTCGAAAAGTCATCGCCGCAGGTGGGTTGGATGCGATCAGTCCGCTGGGATCATGTCCTCCGTGATCGTGTCCTTGCTGTACAAGGTGATCCGGAAGCTGCTGACTGTTCCATCGGTGCTCCTGCGTCGCGGGACGGCGAAGGAGGCGGAACTGCTGGTGCTGCGGCACGAGAACGCGGTCCTGCGCCGCCAGTTGGCCGGATCGGTCCGGCTATGAGCCCGCCGACCGGTTCTGGTTCGCAGCGCTGTCCGGGCTGATGCCCCGGCGCCACTGGCGCGAGATCTTCCCTGTCACCCCCGGCACCTTGCTTGCCTGGCACCGCAGGTTCATCGCCGCGAAGTGGGACTACACCGCGCGCCGGGGCACCGGCCTGAAGGGTGTCTTTATTGCCGTATGGTGGTTGACCTGGGGCTTTGCGATCGTCTGAATGTGGGCGTGATCGGTGATCGTGGGTCTGCGACTGCTCTATCTGATCTTCTGCCGCCTGCTGGGCTGCTTCCTCTTGCTGGGCCGCTCGACCGCCGCGAACAACGCCGAGATCCTCGTGCTTCGTCATGAGGTCGCTGTGCTGCGCCGGCAGGTGGAGCGGCCGCGGCTCTCGTGGGCTGACCGTGCCGTGTTCTCCGCTCTCGCCCGGCACCTGCCCTCCGTCTTACGTCGCCATCGGCTGGTCACTCCGGGCACCCCGCTGGTCTGGCACCGCCGTCTGGTGCGCTGGAAGTGGCGCCAGACGGCGGTTGGATCCGGTTGGCCACCGTTGCCGGAAGAGACGGTCGCGCTCATCCAGCGTCTGGCGAGAGAGAACCCCACCTGGGGATACGTCAGAATCCAAGGCGAGCTCCGACGGCTCGGTCATCGGGTTGCCGCTGCCACGGTCCGGCGCGTCCTGCGCCGCTCCGGCCTGCCGCCCGCACCGCAGCGCGCATCCCAGCAGACCTGGCGCTCCTTCCGTCGCTCCCAGGCCCACACGCTGCTCGCGTGCGACTTCATGCACGTGGAGACTGTCTTCCTCAGGCCTCTCTACGTGTTCTTCGTCATAAAGATTGCCACCCGGCGCGTTCATGTCCTGGGTGTCACCGCCCACCCGACCGGTGCATGGGCCGCCCAACTCGCTCGCAATCTGCTCATGGACCTCGAGGAGAGGGCTGGGGTGCTTCCGGTTCCTCATCCGGGACCGGGACAGCAAGTTCACCGGCGGGTTCGACGGCGTCTTCGCCGGCAACGGCACAGCCATCATCACGACTCCGCCGCAAAGTCCCCGGTTTCCAACGCGTTCGCCGAACGATGGATACGCACGGCCCGCGCCGAGTGCACCGACCGGCTCCTCATCACCGGTGAACGACACCTGCGGACGGTCCTTACTGCAAACGCCGAGCACTACAACGCCGGACGAGCCCACCGCAGCCTCGGCCTACGAGCACCTGACGACGACCTGAACGTCATTCCCCTGCCCGCTGCTGCGGTCAGGCGCCGACAGGTACTTGGTGGACTGCTCAACGAGTACCACACCACACCACTCCGACTGCCTCACCATCCACAGGAAAAGCCCAGCCCAGCAGCCTGAGCGGGATATTGCCATCCTTCAGCGTTGCGCGATGGCGATTTTATGCCGGAGCATCAAAATCTCTGTGTCCTTCGCGGCGTCCGAGCGGGCGGGCAGGGCAAGCCATGGGAAGGTCTGGCAGGCGAGCAGGTAGATCAGCCGTATCACCACGACCGGCATAGTGCCTCAGAACGACTGGCGGCTCCTGAGGCCTGGCAGATCCGAACCAGCAGGTCAGTCCGGGTGACATACTTCCCGGCACCCACAGGGTGAGGCAGTCGGCGCGCCTGCCAATTGCCGGTACCGACTCATTGCGTTCTCTGTTTGCGGCTTCCGGCTCGGTTCTTCGCGATGTTTCGGATCTTCTTTGTGCTGCCTGACTCGGCGACCAGGGCGAGTACCGCCGGCGATGTCGAATGCTCGGCGAGGAAGCGCTGCATCCAGTCCGTGACCTCCGCCAACTCGGCCGGTGTCGGCGTATGACCGTCCTCGATGGACAGGTAGAACAGCCAGTCGTGGATGCGGCGGCGGATGAACTCGCGGTTCCCTTCCGTCTTGAGCTGGTCGATCTCTGGCAGTAGTTCGGCCGACCACTGCCGGAACTCGGCAGGACCGGTCACCTTCCGCGCGATCCTGTCCACGAGGGCGACCACCGCCCCCTTGGACACCATCTCGATGGGGTCGCGCAAGATCGTGGCCACAATCGCGCGGTCTCGGTCGCGGCTCCGCGAGGAGGCGGTCACCGAGACGACGCGTTGGTACGCGGACGATCGCACGTGCTCGTCCGCGACGGCATCGTCGACGTCCACGTCGACGATGCCGGCCCCCGCTAGCAACTCAGCCACATTGGAATGCAATGTCATCGCTTCATCCCTTGCCGCAAGTTTGACTCTTGGCGGCCTCGCGTTGCTCCCGTTCAGCCTGCTCCTCCGCCTGATTTCGCCTGCCGAGCTTCCTGACAGCTTTCCTGATCTCCGTCTTGTATTGTTCCACCGCTTGTCGCTGCGTGCGCGTGAGCTCTGGTTGGCCGTCAATGGGGTGGCCGTTCGGCCCGATCCGCACCTCGCGGCCACCGCCACCGGTGACATGAGCGTGCGCTGGCTTGTCGACGTCGTACTCGTGCACGACGATGCGCACGCCGTTCTTGCTGACGTCGAGGAGGGACAGTCCGAGAGGGTCAAGCCACATGAACGGGTTGGGAACGTAACTGTGCGGCGCATAGCCACCGGCGAGACCGATCGGATCTGAGGTGAGGTAGCGGGCGGTTTCGGGATCGTAGTAGCGGAAGTGGTTGTAGTTCAGGCCGGTTTCGGAGTCGGCGTATTGGCCGGGGAAGCGTAGGGGGCAGTCGACGCTCCCATCGCCGACGGGCGGGGTGGGGAGGGAGGTGCCCCAGAGGGTGGTGCGGTGTTGCCATGCCAAACGACCATCGGGGGTGAGGAGTTCAGTGGGGGTGCCGACAGTGTCGGTGATGATGGCGTAGTGGCGGGTGGCGTCCAGTTCGCGGTGAGTTTGGGTCAGAGGGCAGTGATTGCCGGGACTGTAGTTCCAGGTGGTGGTAGCGCCGTCGCGGGTGGCTTGCTCGGCGAGGCGGGTGCCGTCCCAGGTGAAGGTCAGCGGTGTTCCATCCGGGCTTGTCTTCGTGAGGCGGCGCCCCAGGGGGTCGTAGGCGTAGGTCCACTCCTCGCCGAGCGGAGTGGTGGTTTTGGTGAGCTGGTCTTGGGCGTTCCAGGTGTAGGTCCAGGAGCGAGTTTGACCGCTCGGGAGTTTGCGGGCTTTGCGGATGAGGCGGCCGGCGGCGTCATGTTCGTAGGTGGTCCGGCCCGCACGGCGGATGAGGGTGCCGCTGTATGCCCGGTCGCCCCCTGAGCCATGTGCTGGGGCTGTGGCGTGGGTTTGGTTGCCGGCTGTGTCGTAGGCGTAGGTCTCGGACCATCCATGAGCTTGTACGCCGGTGACGCGACCTGTCGATCCCATGGTGAAGTGCCTCGTGCCGGTGGTCAGTTCGCGAATCTCGGTGACGTAGCCGTCGGGACGGTAGGTGTAGGTGCGGTGTTGGAGAAGGTAATCCGGGGAGGAGGAGATCGACTGGGCCGCCAGGCGTTCCGTTGAATCCCACGTCTGGGTGAGGGTGGCAGCTCCCATGGCCCGCTGAGTTTCGCGGCCCGCCGCGTCGTAGGTGAAGGTGAGGGTGTTGTCGGCGGTGGTGAGCGTTGCGGGGCGGCCTGTGGGGTCGTAGGTCCAAGTGGAGATCAGGCCCGAGGGCATAGAACGATGGGTCTGGTGGCCCGCCGCATCGTAGCCGTAGGTCGTGGTGCGGCCGTTCACAGTCTCCGCGACCAAGCGGCCCAACCGGTCGCGTTCCAGTACCAGTTCGGCATCCCCGTTTCTGGCGTGGATGAGGGCGCCGTGGGCGTCGTAGGCGTAGGTCGTCTCTTCACCGGTGGTCTCGTCCCGCTGGGTGATGGGCTGTCCCGCTGGGTCGAGGGTATAGCGGAGAGTTTGACCGAGTGGATTGGTTTGGGCGGTGAGGCGGCCGGCGGCGTCGTGTTCGTAGGTGCGGGTGCAACCGTTGAAGTCGGTTTCGGAGGTGAGCCGTCCGGCCCCGTCGTAGGTGTAGGTCCAGGTCAGGCCCTGAGGGTTGGTGACGGTGGTCAGCCGCAGTTCGGTGTCGTAGCCAAAGGCGTATTGCGCGCCGTCAGGATCGGTACGGGTGGCGGGCCGGTCGAAGTGGGTGTGGGTGTGGGCGGTGGTGTGTCCGGCTTGGTCGGTGTGGCGGGCGAGGTTGCCTTCGGTGTCCCACTGCCACACCTCACGGGCTCCGTCTGGTCCCTCGCGCCAGGCGGGCTCACCCTCGATGGTCCAGCCCTGCCGAGTGGTGTTGCCCAGGGGATCGGTGACGGCGGTGACCAGTCCGTGTGGGCCTCGGCGGACGCGGGTGGTGTTGCCCAGGGGGTCGGTGATGGCCATGGGGAGGCCGACCGCGCTGGTGGTGACCTGCGTGGTGTGGCCGAGAGCATCGGTGATCGTCGACAGGTGTCCAGATGCGTCGTACATGTAGTGGGTGGTGGCGCCGGTGGGATCGGTAACGGAAGTGCGGTCCCCACGGTCGTTGTAGGTATAGCGCCACATCGCACCACCGGGCTCGTGGACCTCAAGTGGGAGGTCCTGGGCGTTGTAAGCCGCCTTCGTCACGCTTCCGTCAGGGCGTGCGATGGCCATCAGGCGGTCCAGATCGTCGTAGTGGTAGCGGGTGGTGTGACCCAGCGGGTCAGTGATTGCGAGGGGATGACGGTTGTTGTCGTCCCATTCGGTGTGGGTGGTGTTGCCCAGCGGGTCGGTCTCCGCGATCACCCGGTATGCCTCGTTGCAGACGTAGGTGGTGGTATTGCCGAGGGAGTCGGTGTAGCGGTTGGTGCGTGTCTGGGCGTCGTAGTGCATGCGGCCGGAGAGGATGCCGTCCGGGCCGATGCCCCGCAGGACGCGGCCGCGATGGTCGTAGACATACGCGTAGGTCGTGCCGTTGCGGTCGGTCCAGGACGTGATGCGGTGTTCGTCGTCGTACTGGAAACGCAGCGGAAGTCCGGTGGAGTTGACGATCTCGCTCAGGTCTCCGGCTTCGTTGTAGCCGTATGAGATCAGGGGGGTGCTGTGCTGATGCTCTGCGCCGTGGAGCAGACGGAGGGTGGTGATGCGCAGCAGCTGCAAATCGGTGTCGATGGCGATGCGGTAGCCGCCGGAGTGGGTGATCTCCGTCGGTGTGCCCTGCTCGTCGTAGGCAATGGTGATGCGGTCGCCTTCGCCGGTGCGGTCGGTGATCGCGGTCAGGGCCAGCTCTCGGCCGCATGCCGGGAGGGGGGCGAAGTGGAGGGTGCGGTTGTGTTCGGGGATGGTGATGGTGAAGGTGCCGTCCGGTTTGCCGTCCCAGCGCAGTGGCCAGCGAGGGCCAGAGGTGGGAAGTGTGGGGACGTCGGGTTCCGGGATCGGGTAGGCAAGGAGCATGCCGTCGTCGGTGATGTAGACGACTCCTGCGTCGTCGATCTCCAGGCGTTGGTCGAGTGTGCCGGCCCAGGTGCGGCCGAACCAGCCTCCGCACGGGTGCCCGGAGACGTAGTGCCGTTCCAGGATCAGTGGCAGCACTCCGGGCAGGGTGATGTCGGTGGCGGACATGACCATCTCGCCGGTGGCCACGTCGATCGGCTCACCGGTGGTGCACTTGTCCTTGCCGGGGGTGCAGTTCTTGTTCGGATGGTCGTCGGTGTGCTTGCGGGCGCTGCCGTCGCGGCGCAGTGCACGTTCGCGGTTGAGTAGGCGTTGTGCCGCATTTTTGGCCACGCTGGTGCCGCGGCGTGCGGCGCCGGTGCCGCCGGTGGCAAGGGCGAGGAGGAGGTCGGGGGTGAGCTGGCCGGCGGCGCGGGCGGGGTTGCGCTGCCATTCGTCCCAGTTGGTGACGGCCTTGGCGAACTCCTTGGGATGTTGGGCGGCGTAGGCGACGCCGTCTGCGGTGCTTGCCAGCCGCAGGCCGAGTCCATCGGGCCCGTCGTGGACGAGGTCGTCGAAATCGTCGTACCAGCTGCCCAGGGTGTCGGCGGTGCCGCCGGCGTAGTCCCCGAGGGTTTGTTTGAATTTGTCCCAGCCTTTGGGGGCCGGGGGTTTGTCCGGGGCCTCCTTGGCGGCTTTGTCGAGTTTGCGTTTGGCCGCGTCGATGACGAGTTGGAGCTCGCTTTCCAGCTTGTCCAGCCGGCCGTAGCAGCCTTCCAGTGCCGCCAGGCCCGGGTCGTCCTCCGGTGGACGTTCCGGCGGCGGATCGTCCTTCCGGTCGACGGCGGCGTTGTAGTCCGTGACCTTGTTCCAGTAGCGCTTGGAGGCGGCCCGGGCGTCGTCAGCGTCCTCGATGATCGGCTTGACGCGGTTGTGGACCGAGCGCAGCTTTTCGGCGTAGTCGTCCAGGGCGTTCGCGGCCGCTTTGAAGTAGGTCTGAGCGGATTCCAGTTCCCTGGGGAGCTTCCGGGTCGCGTCCTGGAAACCCTCCGCACCGGCGCCGGTCCAGTCCATCAGGGACAAGACATCCAGCTTGTCCTGCCCGTCCTTGAACGCACCGGCGTACGCGCGGAGTTTGACAGCCAGGTCCTCGATATCCGACGGGCTGCCGTAAATCACCTCGGACGGCTTCGCGTTCGGCGGTATCCGCTCGGTCGCGCCACCTTCTGTCGCATCGCGCTGGGTCATGCGATGGTTTCCTTCGACCCGCCGTCGACTTCCCAGCCGCCGTCGTAGCGCTTGCGGGGGTTGGTGGGCACGTCCTGCGTACCGCCGGTCCCGCTGTCGTCGAGCCACGGCTCCTGATAGATCTCCGGCGGCGGATCGAACTTCGGCCGGGACCCCGCCTGCCACGCCTTCAGACCCGCTTCGCCGAAGGGCAGCTTGGCCATGTTGTCCGCGGTCGGGGTGAAGTCCTTGATGCGCAGCAGGTCGGCCAGGATGTAGGCGGCGATGACCTGTCGGAGTGTCTCGACCACGGTGCCCGTGTGCTCGGCCACGCGCCCCATGCCGAAGCCCCAGGACGAGAGCATCTTCTCGGCCGAGTCGTAGATGTCGAAGTCGGCCGAGTTCTGGATGGTCTCGGCCAGCGACTTCCAGTCGCCCTTGATCTTGCGGGCGGCGACGACGGACTCCTCCAGCGGCTGCAGTACCTTACGCACCGACGCGATCTCGATCCTGTAGCCATCACCCGGCTTCGGACCACCGGAGCTCGATGCTCCCCCGTCATGCTCCGTCATCGTGCTCTCCCTGCCCGTTGGTGGACTGGAGCGCTTCGGTATTCAGCACGAACGCCTGTGGGCCCAGCGGGTCCACCAGCGCGCGCACGTCCTCGGGCAGCAGTTCCGTGAGATCCGCCACGGTTGTCGACGCCCACCCGCACGGCCCGGCGAACAACGCGAGCCGTTCCAAGGAGGTGAAAACCGGCACCACCGGCCCCTGTTCCGTATCCGAGACCAGGAAGCCCGGCTCATCCGGCCGCTGAAAATACAGCCGCGCCGACCGCAGCGCCGCCAACCGCTCCGAACGAGGCCTCGACGCGGCCATTTCGTCACGGATCAGGTCACGTAACGACAACTCTTCCCTCCCCGGCCCACTCGGGTCGTCACTGAATGAACACCCGCCGCGAATCCTCGCACACACGTCCCACATTCCCTGTGAGTCCACGCCTGCGGGGACGTACGGGGTTGGCACTTGACGCTGGGGGTCAAGGGCGGCGGCTCGGGAACAGTGGAGTTCCCCACCGCCGGGAGCTGCCCACCATTGGGTACCGGCAGGTTCTTCGTCTGCTGGTGGTACAGGCGTTGCGCGTCGCTGACCTGCGTAAAACGTGGCCACGTATCGCTCGTTGGAGCCGTCGGCCCGGGAATGGTCCGGATCTTGTCCGCTGCGAGATGGGCCTGGTCGTCTGTCGATGCCGCATCCCTCGGCTCGTGGACTGCTTCGAGTGGATGCGTCGGCCCGCCCTGACGGTGAGATGGGCGGGTGCGGGGAGCGGAGCGCGAGCGGGTGATCTCGCTGGGGGCGAAGACGCGTGAATGGCGAGCCCCAGAAGCCGGTGCCGCGGCTGGTGTAGAGGAGGGTGCGGGTGCCGTGGTGGCTGAGGCCGGCGAGGGCGGGCTGGTCGATGCGGACGAGGTGGTGGATGGGCCAGATCTGGCCGCCGTGGGTGTGGCCGGAGAGTTGGAGGTCAGCGCCGGCGACTGCTGCCCGGTCGATGAACTTGGGCTGGTGTGCCAGGAGCACGACGGGGAGGTCGGGGTCGGCGCCGTTCAGGGCTCCGGCGAGGTGGGCGCGGTGGGGACGCTGAGTAGAACGGACCAGGTGAACAGAGTCCAGATGGTGCCCAGCAGGGTGTCGCCGGTGATCGCCGCCCGATCCTGCTGGCGCCGACCAGCGTGGCGGTCAGCTGCCAGTGCTGTCCGGTGTGCAGGAGCATCCAGCAGGGCACGGCCCACAGCAGGACGGGGGCGATCAGGGGGATGTAGCGCATCAGGCGGTGCAGTCGGCTCTAGCGCGATGCTCGCGCTTCACTCTCGGCGGGCCGGGTGTTGCTGGTGTCGGTCACGCTTCCTCTCCCTGACCAGGCTGCCGTCTCGCGCACTGTATCCGGTCGCCTTGGGCCGGCCGGACCGGTTCGGTCTTTGCTGAACTACCCCGCTGGCGAGGGGCCGACTTCTGGGAGCGCCTCACAGTTCTGGCACGCGTCGAACCACCCCGTCTGGCGCGAGGCCGACCTCGAACGCGTCGAACTTGAGGTCCCAGTCCTCGCCCCCCGCTGGCGCGGCGCCGATACTTGCTGACCTGGGACTCTACTCCCGATCAATGCCGTTTTCATTCAGTTGGACGTTGGCATGAGCAGCCCCAGCGGGCCATCTAGCGCGGTCATGAGAACGAGGTCTCACGGTCATGTTGGAGATGTTCTCAGAGGTGAGGTCTAGCGCGAAGTGTATTGCGCCGGGAGGCCGGAGCAGCGGGGTGAGCAGGTCGCTCCCATGCTGGCAATCGATGGCTCTGTCGCTGCCGAATACCTCATCCGTGCAGGTTGTGCCGCACGTTGGTGTTTGCGAAGGATGCTGCCGAGGTGGTCGCGGCGGGTGAACACGGCGCGATCGTCGATCGGCGTGGGCAATGGGCGCAGCGGTCGGGCGTTGGCGAGGCCGCGGTGCGGCCCGTGGGCGATGTAGAACTGCTCGCCGGGGAAGTTGAATGTGCTGGTCGAGGAGCACCAGGATGCCATTCCCGAGGTTCTGGCGTCGTACCTGGCTGGCACACCGCCGCCGACCGCGTCGGATGCTGCGGTTGCTGACGACGGCCGGGGCTCTCTGCGTTCAGACGACGATCTCACGGCGAATCGGCTAGGCAGGGCTGTGAGTGCGAAGCTCGATGAGGTCGCCCCCGGGCATTGTGATCGCTTGGTGGCGATGCTGTTGGGGCGGCGGTCCGAGCGTAGCGCTGGCGGAAGGGCTTGATGGGGAGCGGAGGGCCGGTGCGGAGCTGGAGTGCTCACCTTCAAGGGCCGGCAGCTGCGTGATTCGGATGTGGATCCAGGGCCGGGACGGTCGAGTGGCAGGCGGAATCCGAGCGGTGAGGCGCACCGGGTTGGCACTTGACGGCTGCGGCCTACGGAGCTGTATGGAGCTTGACGGTGCGGTAGGTCTGCGAGAGTCTTAAAGTGGAACATAAGAGGAGAATTGTCACACTGCTGGGGGTCAAGGGGTCGCAGGTTCAAATCCTGTCGTCCCGACCAGCGTTTTTGCAGGTCGGAGGCCGTTTCCGTGGGTAGCGGAGGCGGCCTTAACCGTTTTCCGGCTGGGAGCAATGGGGAGCCCTCTGGGAGCCCTCGTGCTCCCAACTCGCAGACGTGTCAACGGTGCCCGATTCGTCCGTCACACGATCCGGTAGACCTACGGCGCCGTACCGCGCCTCTGCGCGCCGTCGTCAACCGTAGGCTCCTGGCTTCACCCCATTGATTTCGGATGCTCTGTGCATCGAGAGGCATAAGGCCCCTTGTCGGCTCCCGACCCCCTTTCGGGGTGGGAGCACGGAGCCGCGCTCCCCATGCGACCGGGGAACGGGCGGCCGCCGGTGATCTCTCCGGGTCGGTTTCCGCAGGCGGTGGGCACGCGGGCATCCTGGTCGCCGTAGGCGGCCTTCATCAAGGAGCGGTAAAGCCCCTTGGCGTTTGCCGGCAGATGGGGCACTCCCAGGGCGTGAGCGCCGTATCCGGCTCTGGAGCGCCGTAATGAAACGGCCGTGCGGGGCCTTGTCGGGGTAAATACTGTGCCAAGCGAGTGAAAAGGATGGCGCCGACGAGTGCAAACGCTGGGGCAGCGGGCAGAAGAGACCGCATACCGGCACTGTCGCGTTATTGGGGCCTGGGTGTCTGACGGCGTGTCGGGGCCCTTGGTGGGCCTGGATGCCGGCCTGTGCTGAGGCCGCCGTGGGCCGACCGGCGACGCCAGTGACCTGCTCTCCGATGGCGAGGTGAATGCCCATCTCGGCCCGGTGGTCGGGGGCGGTCATGAGACGGTGGCGGGGCCGGAAGTGGGGTGAGATGCCGCTGAAGGCGGACAGGAACCGCTGGTTCAGGTGCTTCGACCGTCGGTGCTCCACGGAGGGTATGCCCTCGCGGTGAGCGGCGCCGTAGGAACTTGTCCGTGACGACCACTTGCGACACCGCACCGGTCCTCTTGAGGAGCCTGCGGAAGAAACGCCTGGCCGCGGCCTTCTTCCAGGGGTGCGCGAGACGCGGGACCTGCTCATTGAGTTGGGCCACCCCGACCCTGTCCTTGCCGAAAACACATCCATGCAGGTCATGCGGCATGCCGGTATTCATGGAGGAGGCTGCCGAGGCGGTCGCATCGTCGTATGTCGAGGTGGGTTAACTTGTCCGGATCGGTGATCGGTGCGGGCAGCGGGTGCAGTGGCCGGGCGTTCGCGATGCCCTGGTGGGGCCGATGAGGGTTGTAGAACTGCTCGAACTCCCGGAGTGCGTGGAGGAGGTGGTACTGGTTCCAGATCAAGGTCCGGTCCAGGAGCTCGTGTCTGCAGGTCTGCACCCACCGTTCCATGATCGAGTTCATTCGTGGCATCTGGATGCCGCTGAGGACGACCTCGATCCCCGAGTCTTTGAGGACGTCATCGAACAGTCCGGAGAACTTTCCATCCCTGTCCCTGATCATGAACCGTGCCCGGCAGCCTACGTCCTCGAGGTCCATGGCCAGGTCCTTCGCCGTCTGCGCCAACCGTGAGCCCGGCGTCACGCTGGAACGAGTAATTGTCAAGAGCTGTGGATCGGTGGGTGGAGTGAGGGCGAGGTGCCCTCGTGCTGTCGTGATTCCATCGATGGTTCGGTGAGTGCCGAACCGTCCGGCCGGTAGCGTGCCGAGTCCTGTGCGGGAGATGCCCGCGCTGGTAACGCCGGAGGCGACCCGATGTCGGAGACAGACCTGAAGCAGCAGCTCGCCGAGCGATTCCGCGAAGTCAACGGCGATCATCCGATGACCGATGCCGATGACGCATACGTCAGCGCGCAGTTCGTTGCCCTGGAAGAACTGTGCGCAGTCCATGGCGGCGATGCCGATGCGGTCCGCCAGCTGATGCTGGGGCACCGTCTGCCGCTTCCGGGATATCTGCGCTCCGACGGTGCTGAGATGGTGCCGGCCGACCTGTTCGCTCTCGCCGACGAGGCGGGCGGCGTAGAGCCACTCGAAGCGTGGTTCACCGCTCACTGGGTCGACCCGGTCACCGGGAAGGCGGAGTGGAATGCGTATCTCAGCGGACAGTACGTGTGTCTGCACTCGGTGACCCCGGCCGCCATTCAGCGCAAGGATTACCTGACGACCGCGATCAGCGCCGCAGCGGACGAGCCGGATGTCGGTTCAGCACAGTGGTCTGAGCGGCTGCACACCCTCGTCGACGAACTCGACACGCTGGAACCGGCGTTCACGGCCTACGACCGTCTTCGGTTCGGCGGGCCCACGTCCCGGGACACCTGCATCGACGCCATGCGCGCCCGCTTCCCGCGCCCGTGACCCGGAGCCATGGGTGGCGTTCTGCGGATCGGTTGCGATCGCTCATGCCGCGCGGGCTTCGGGACGTTCGACGAGGTGGCCGCGTTCGAAGCGGGCTCCGGCGCGGACGAGGGCGACGAGGTGGGGCGCGTTCACGGCCCGCCACCGCTGCTGGGCGGACTCGACGAGCTTGAAGACCATGGCCAGGGCGGCGCTGCGGGAGCCGGCCCCGCGGGTGACCTTGGTCCGCAGCCGGACGGTGGCGAACGTGGACTCAATCGGATTCGTGGTGCGCAAGTGGATCCAGTGCTCGGCCGGGAAGTCGAAGAACGCCAGCAGCTCGGCTTCGTCGTCGGTGATCTTCTTGACGGCCTTGGGGAACTTCGCGCTGTAGAGCTGGGCAAACGTCTTGATCGCTGCCTGCGCGTGCCGCCTGTCCTCGGCGTTGTAGATGTCCTGGATGGCCTTCTTCGCTCCCGGCTGCGCGGACTTCGGCATGGCGTCGAGCACATTTGCGGTTTTGTGAACCCAGCACCTTTGCTCGCGGGTGTCGGGGAACACCTCGGCCAGGGCCTTCCAGAAGCCCAGGGCGTTGTCGGCACGCACGCCGATCAGGACGAGCACGCAGGCTCTGGCCTCTTCCAGGCGGACGTTGAGGTGGATGCCGTCGGCCCACACGTACACGTAGTCGACCTCCGTGAGGTCGCGGTCCATGAACGCGGCGTGGTCGGCCTGCCACTGCTGGGTGAGGCGGGTGACCGTGGCCGGGGAGAGCCCGGCCGGGCTGCCGAGGAACTGCTCCAGCGCGGGCACGAAGTCGCCGGACGACAGTCCGTGCAGGTAGAGCAGTGGCAGCACCTCGCTGATCTTCGGGGACTTGCGGCACCACGGCGGCAGGATCGCCGAGGAGAACCGCTTGCGCTCGCCCGTCTCGGCGTCGACACGCTTGTCATTCACCCGCGGCGCCTTCACCTCGACTACCCCGGCCGCCGTGGTCACCTTCCGCGGCTGGGTGGTAGTCATTGCGCACGACCAGGCGGTGGCCCTTGTCGTCCCGCTGATCTACCAACTCGGCTATGTAGGCGTTGACTTCGGCCTCCAGCGCGGCGGCCACCATCCGCCGTGCACCCTCGCGGACGATCTCGTCGATCAGAGAGGAACCGTTGGCGGTGGTGCCGTCGGCATTCACTACGCTGAGCACGGGGCGTGCCTTCCCGACCCGCGCGGCAACGCGGGGCCTACTCGATACCAGTCAATCGATCACTCGGGAAGGTACGCCCTCCGCGTGTGCCCTCCCCAGCCGATCCACCGGTAATGAGCATTGCTCCGCTGGACAGATCGCCGCCGACTTCGGGGTCCACCCGATCACGCTGTCGAAGTGGCTGCGCCGCGCCGACACCGACGAGGACGCCGGGCCCGCAGCGGCGTCGGGTGAGTCGGCCGAGCTGCGCGAGGCCCGCAAGCGGATCCGGTTGCTGGAACAGGAGAACGAGGTGCTGCGGAGGGCCGCGGCGTATCTGTCGCAGGCGAACCTTCCGGCAAAATGATGTACCCGCTCGTCCGCGAGCCGGCCGCCGCCGCTGCCCCTTACCGGGTGCCGGTGGCGGTGACGTGCCGGGTGCTCGGCTGGCCCGCCAGCCCTACTACCGGTGGCTGGCCTGCCCGGTCACCGATGCCGCGATGGCCGAGGCATACCGGGCCGACGCGCTGTTCGACGCGCACCGCGACGATCCCTCGTTCGGCCACCGGTTCCTCCTCGACGAGGCCCGTGCCGCTGGTGAGGCGATGGCCGAGCGGACCGCCTGGCGGATCTGCCGGGACAACGGCTGGTGGAGTGCGTTCGGCAGGCGAAGGGGCCGCGGCAAGAACGCCAAGGCCGGGCCGCCGGTCCACGATGACCGGGTCCAGCACGATGTCACCGCCGACGGGCCGAACCGGCTGTGGCTCACAGACATCACCGAGCACCCCACCGGCGAGGGCAAGCTGTATCTGTGCGCCGTCAAGGACGCCTTCTCGGGCCGCATCGTGGGCTACTCCATCGATGCCCGGATGAAGTCCGGCCTCGCGGTGAGAGCCCTTGAATCCGCGGTGGCCCGTCGCGGTCAGGTCGCCGGATGCATCGTTCATTCCGATCGCGGATCGCAGTTCCGCTCACGGAAGTTCGTGTCCGTTCTCGCACGTCACGACCTGGCCGGCTCCATGGGCCGAGTCGGCGCGGCCGGAGACAACGCGGCCATGGAGAGCTTCTTCGCGCTGCTGCAGAAGAACGTCCTCGACCGCCGTACCTGGGCCACCCGCCAGGAATTGCGGATCGCGATCGTGACCTGGATCGAGCGCACCTACCACCGACGCCGACGTCAGAGACGCCTGGCACGATTGACCCCCATCGAGTACGAGACCATCATGACCCCACCCGCAGCCCTGGCTGCATAAGCCCCGCTGTCACCCGATCATGCAGCAGTCCCCCGCCCACCCCGCCTCTCAACGAACCAGCAACACACCAGGCCAGCCACCGCCTCATACACCAACAAGCCCCCCTCCGAGCGTCACTACCCGCAGGCGAGGGAGCCACGCGGCGTCAGCCGGCCCAGGGGGTTGCCGGCCGCGCCATCATGGCGAGCAGGTCGAACGTGAGCCCGGCCGCGGCGAGCGCGGTGATCTGCGCGTGGTCGTATGCCGGAGCGATCTCGACGACATCGGCGCCGATCACGTCGAGGTCGGCCAGGCCGAAGAGGATCATCTGCAGCTCACGGGTCGTGAGACCGCCAGGCTCAGGTGTTCCCGTGCCTGGGGCGTTGGCCGGGTCGAGCACGTCGATGTCGATGCTGACGTACACCGGACGGTCGCCGACGCGCGACCGGACGCGGTCGACGACATCGTCGATCCCGCGGCGTGCGATCTCGAG
The DNA here is from genome assembly GCF_001598115.1 of Streptomyces sp. AgN23. NCBI lineage: Bacteria > Bacillati > Actinomycetota > Actinomycetes > Kitasatosporales > Streptomycetaceae > Streptomyces > Streptomyces sp. AgN23. Next base: position 2,492,923 of record NZ_CP007153.1, on the reverse strand, counting down.
CGTCGTGATCGTCGCGAAGCCGAGCTCCTTGTCGTCGATGAAGTCCTGCGCTGACGGCATGGTGCTGCGGATACCGATATGGGCCGAGTGGTGGACGTCGAGCAGTCCCTCCTCGACCGCGCGACGGAAGGGCGTGCCGTGCACCACGCGAGCACCGAAGATGTTGTCCCACGTGTCGAGGTGGGCATCGAAGTGCACGAGCGCGACCGGGCCGTGCTGGGCGTGGGCCGCCCGCAGCATCGGGAGCGCGATCGTGTGGTCGCCGCCGAGTGTGACGATGCGATCGGCGCTCGCGTAGAGCCCTCGGGCCGCCTGCTCTATCTGGCCGATCGCCTCGCCGATGTCGAACGGCGTCACTCCGACGTCGCCCGCGTCCGCCACTTGCAGCGTCTCCCACGGCTCGACCTCAAGCCCGATGTGGAAGGGGCGCAGCAGCTTCGAGCCGGCCCGCACGGCCTCAGGGCCGAACCGCGCACCGGGGCGGTACGTCGTGCCGGAGTCGAATGGCACGCCGAATACCGCGACGTCGGCCCGGCCGACCTCGTCGAGCCGGGGCAGCCTCGCGAAGGTCGAGACGCCCGCGTATCGCGGCATCGCCAGGAGCGCGTCGGGTGGCCCGACGATCGTGCGGGTCTCAGTCGCGGACTGGTCCTCGGCCATCGTGATTCCTCCTGGTGAGTGAGCGGGGCACGACCGAGGGTAGGGAGGAGGACGGCCCTGGGAGATCGGGCTACCGACCGAGAACCCCCATCTCCTGTCGGTCGTTCGCACCATGCGGCGCGCAACCCACTGCTGGACAATCACCTCCTAATGATGTTGTCAAGCTGCGGAAGTGACGCGGAGGTTGCTTTGGTAACACTGTCCGTCACGGATGAGAGCCCACAGGACGTTCACGCGTCGACGGGCCAGAGCAAGCACAGCCTGGGTGTGCCGTTTGCCTTCGGAGCGTTTGCGTTCGTAGAAGCGGCGCGAATCGTCGCAGCCGCGGATGCTGATGGGTGCGGAGGTGTAGAAGACGCGTTGCAGGCCGCGGTGATAGCGCCGAGGTCGGTGCAGGTTGCCGCTGACGTTGCCCGAGTCCCGCGGGAGCGGAGAGACTCCAGCGAGGCTGGCGAGGCGGTCGGCGGTGCCGTAGCGGCTCATGTCGCCAGCGGTGGCCGCGAGGAATTCGGCGCCCAGGAGCGGGCCGATGCCGGGCATGCTGGCGATCACGTCGGCGAGCCCGTGGTCGCGAAAGAGTTGGCCGCGCAGGCGGTTGACCCGGCGGGTGCGGTCGGCGTTCAGGCCGGTCCGGCGGCTGGTGAGGACCCGCAGCTCGATGGCGTGCTCGTCGTCCGGCAGCAGGACCGTCAGGTCCCGGCGCATTCGGGCCTGGTCGGCGATGACGGTGGCGTCTTTGGCGTCGGTCCTGCCCATGCCCCGGTAGCCGGCCGAGGCCCGGTTGACGGCCAGGCCGGGTATGTAGACGAGGTGCTGGCCATGATTGAGCAGCACGTTGATCCACAGCGCGGCCATGCCGTCAGCGACGTCGACCGCCCAGGCCACGTCCTGGCCGAGGGCCAGCACATCGGCGAGCAGGGCCAGCAGCTCCGGCTCGTCGTTCAGCACACGCCGCGACAGCAGCCGTTCACCCTGCGCGGTCAGCACCACGCAGTGGTGATGGGTCTTGCCTATGCCCGTACCCGCCCAGATCTGGGCCACCAGTTCCTCCGGCCGTTCGATGACGCTCCGTCTCCCCGGACGACCTCGCCGGCGTGGTCCTACTCAGCGATCCACCCGAAGGCGTTCGCAACTCCTCATCAGCGGCCGAGTCGTCGTGAGACACCGGGCGGCCAGGTGACCGGAACCATCGAGGGCAACCGCATGAAAGCCATACCCGGCGTCTCTGGGCCTCTGGACCTTACGACGGCCCGTCCAACCCACGAACAAGGAAGGTCCGCATGACGACTCTGCCCCGGGAGCTGTCCCCCACCGTCGCAGCGGTGTTCGCCGCAGTTGACGCCGAGCGGCAGCGTCTCGGCGTTCCCGGCGCTGTCGTTGCGGTCCGGTCGCCGGACGCCGAGCCGTGGTCGGTCGCCCTCGGGGTCCGTGACATCGCGACCGACGAGCCGCTTGCAGTCGACGCCGTACTGCGCGTGGGCAGTGTGACCAAGACGATCGTTGCCACCGTGGTCCTGCGCCTGACCGAGAGGGGCGAGCTCGGCCTCGACGACGACATCCTGGCCCACCTGCCGCACGTGCGCGTGCCGAGTGGGGTCACGGTACGTCGCCTGCTCGACATGACCGCTGGGCTGCCGGAGTACACGACCGAGGAGTTCATGGAGATCTCGCACACGACGCCGGACCGGGTGTGGGGCCCTCAGGAGCTGCTGGACCTCGCGTTCCGCGAACCACACCGCTTCGCGCCGGGCAGCTCCTGGGACTACTGCAATGCCGGCTACATCCTGCTCGGGATGCTGGCCGAGCACGTGACCGGCGATCTCGTCGAGGACCTCGCGCGGAAACTCGTGCTCGACCCGCTGGGTCTGCACGACACCTCACTGCCCCCGCGCTCCGCCGCCGGGACCTCGCTTCCCGACGCCACGGTGCGCGGCTACCACCGTGTCGGTGCCGAGCTCGTCGACACGACCGACGTCAACCCGTCGTGGGCGTGGACGGCCGGCAACGCCATCTCTACAGCCGACGACCTTGTGGTGCTGGTCGAGGCGCTCGTGCGAGGGGACCTTCTCGCGGAGGAGACCCAGCGGGCACGCCTGGCCGGCGTCCCCGTGCCTGGTACGGACTGGTCCTACGGCCTGGGCATTGCCAACTTCGGCGGCATCTGGGGCCACAACGGTGAGCTACCGGGCTTCCAGGCCTTCGCGGGACACGAGCCGGGCACGGGAAGGACCATCGTCGTCCTCGCCAACGTGGACAAGTCGACCGATGAGGTGAATCCGGCCGACACGCTCGCGGCGCTCGTGCGTCGGCACCTCGCGCCCGGCACTGCCTGAGAACGTAGGTCAGTCGGTCGCGGCCAGCAGCACCGAGACGGGCCGGGGCGCGGCGTCGAACGAGGCGTCCGCGCCGGCGGCCCCGACGCCGCTGAGCCCCCACGGTTCGTAGGTTGCGTTGACGCCGCCCTGCTGCCACGCATTGATCCACACGAGCGCCGCCCGAATGTCCCCAGCGCGCTGCTGGTGCACGGGGTCGTGGGTGTAGACCGTCGCGGCAAGCCCGAAGCCCGTGCCGTTCGCGAGCTCGATGGCCTCGTCGAAGGAGTCGACCACGACGACGGGTGCGACGGGCCCGAACGTCTCCTCACGCATCAGGCGCATGTCGGCCGTCACGCCGGTCAGGACTGTGGCGGGGTAGCCGAACCCGGGACCGTCCGGGACCACGCCGCCGCACAGCACCGTCGCGCCGAGCTCACGGCCTCGGCGACGTGCGCGTGCACGAGGGAGCGCTGCGTCTCGTCGACGAGCGGGCCGAGGCCCGTCCCGTCACGGTCGGCGTTGAGGGCGTACGCCCCTGCCGCATCGACCAGCGCGGCGATGAACTCCTGAGCGACAGCCCGGTGCACGTAGATGCGCTCTGACGACGTGCATATCTGCCCGCTGTTGACGAACGAGGAGAACGCCACCGCCTGGGCGGTTGCCGCGACGTCGACGTCTGCGTCGACGATCACGGGGTCGTTGCCACCGAGCTCAAGCACCGATCGCTGCAGACGTTGCGCGGCCGCGACCCCCACGGAGCGGCCCGCCTCGACCGAGCCTGTGAAATGCGGCAGCGCGACGTTCTCGTGGGCCGCGAGCGGCCGGCCAGCTCGGGCATCGCCGTGCACGAGGTTGACGACGCCGGGCGGCAGGTCGAGCAGCTCGACGAACCGGGCCGCCGACAGTGGCGACTTCTCCGATGGCTTGAGTACGACAGTGTTACCGGCCGCCAGAAGAGGGAGCAGGCTCCCGAGGATCGAGGTGATCGTGAAGTTCCATGGGATGATGCCCCACCACCCCCAGGGGGCGCCGCTCGACGACGGTTCGCCCCGATTCGCCTGGCACCGTGACGTCGGCGGCGAAGGGGTAGGTCCCGGCGCGCTCGAGTCCCTGGCGCCAGCCTGCGACGCCGCCGGCGATGAACTGCTCCGCGAGCGGGACCGGCTTACCCATCTCGAGGTTCTCGAGGCGGGCGAGCTCCGTGACGTGTTCCTCCACGGTGTCGGCGACCCGCGCGAGGAGCGCAAGGCGCTCGGTCAGGTCGAGAGCGGCCAACCGTGCTGGGCCGTCACCGAGGAGCGCACTGCGGCGTCGACGTCCTCGGCGGAGCCGACCGGGATGCGGGCGACGACCTCCTCGGTCGACGGGTCGACGATCAGGCGGGTCTCGGAATCGGTCGATGCGACGGCGACTCCGTCGATCAGGTGGTGTAGACGCCTCACGTCAGCTCCTCGTCTCGCAGGTTCAGGTCGTCAGGCGCGCGGCCAGCAGCTCGCCGACCAGGACGCTCGCCAGATGAGTGTTGGCGCGGGGGACGAATGGGAAGACCGACGCGTCGGCGACCCGCAGACCTTCGACGCCAAGCACCCGCCCCTCAGGATCGACGACGGTCGTCGCAGCGGTGGGATCGCCCATGCGACAGGTGCTGGTCGCGTGCTGGGTGTCGACCGCGGTCGCACGCAGGTAGTCCCGCAGTCTCTCCTCAGGGCCGTCGAGCACAGCCCACAACTGGGCGTTCGCCGCCCATACGTCCGACGCGGCGATAGCGCCGAAAGCTGGGTGCTCGACGAGCTCGGCGAGCTGCCGGATCCCCGCTGCCAGCCGGTCGACGTCGAGCTCGACGTCGAGCATGTTGAACGACAGCTGGGGTTGAGTGCGGGGGTCCACGCCCCGCAGGCGCAGAGTGCCGCGTGAGTACGTGCGGTTGACGAAAACCCCGACCGCGCCGGCACCCGCCCGCGGCTCGGCCGAGGCCATCGCGAGGGCGTTCTGGTTGAGGGCGACCAACATCATGTCGTTCGTGTCCGGAGTCATCCGGCTGGAGTACCTGACGCAGCAGTTCGTGTGGCGGTCCCAGGGTTTCGCCGTCGCCGCCACCGTGAGCGGGATGCCGATCAGCGCCATGGGATGGTCCTGCATACCCTCGCCGACGGGCAGGTCCGCGTGCACCGCGATGCGCTGTTCAGCCAAATGCCGGGCAGGGCCGATGCCGGAGCGCATCAGGATCGAGGGCGTCGCGGTGGCGCCCGCGCTGAGGACGACGAGGTCCGCGCGCAGCACCTCGCCGTCCGCGAGACGGACCCCGACGGCGCGTCCCGCCTCCAACTCGACGCGGTCGACGAGCGCCCCGCCCCGGATCGTGAGCAGCGGATTGCCGCGGAGCGGCTCGAGGTAGGCATCGTGGCAGGAGACCCGCCGGCCCTCGACGGAGTTGGCGGGATACGGCGAGACGCCGGTCGCGCCCGGCGCGTTGACATCGGGCGTCCACGGCTGGCCCGCGGCGAGCGCCGCGTCGCGCAGCGCGAGGTCGACCGAGCCCCATGCCTCCTCGGGGTACCGGTGCACCGGGATCGGGCCGTCGGCGCCGTGGAACGGGTCGTCGCCGTGCTCCTGGTCTGACTCGAGGTCGGCGAGGAACGGGAGCACGTCGTCGGCCGACCAGCCGGTGCAGCCGTCGGCCGCCCAGTCGTCGAAGTCCTCCAGAGGCGGGCGGATCGCGATCTGCCCGTTGATGACCGAGCTGCCGCCCAGTCCCTTGCCACGCCAGTAGAGCGAGGGTTCCTGTGTCGCTGTCCGCGAGGCGAGATGGTCCTCCCACAGCAGCGGCTCACTCCCGGGATCCAGGATCGCGGCCAGGGGGTTGGGCGAGCGCCACGACTCAGGCAGCTCGGAGGCCGGGTAGTCACGTCCGGCCTCCAGCAGCAGGACGCGGCGACCTGACCGGACGAGCCCCGCCGCGAGCGCCGACCCGGCCGATCCGGCACCGACAACTATGACCTCGGGAACGGGGGGCTCTGGACGCATGCTCAGCCCCGCCTTGCCGTGACGTCGACTGCGTCGACCGTCAGCTCTGCGAGCGCGTCGGCGAGGGGCTCGACGCCGAAGCCCGGCCCGTCCGGCACTGCGACGACGCCGTCCTTCATGACGATCGGTTCGGTCACGTCCTGGGCGTAGAACCGGCCCGAGCCCGAGATGTCACCGGGCAGCGTGAACCCGGGCAGTCCGGCTAGGGCGATGTTGGCGGCGCGCCCGATGCCGGTCTCCAGCATGCCGCCGCACCAGACGGCGATCCCGTGCGCCTGGGCGAGGTCGTGGATGCGGCGTGCCGCGAGGTAGCCTCCGACCCGGCCGGGCTTGATGTTGATGATGCTCGCGGCGCCCCACGTGATCGCGTCGGCGGCGGCCTGGACCGAAACGATCGACTCGTCGAGGCAGATCGGGGTCGCGATCTGCTGCGCCAGCACGGCGTGCTGACGTAGGTCGTCCTCGGCCAGGGGCTGCTCGATCAGGAGCAGGTCGAACGGGTCCAGCCGGCGCAGGAGCGGTGCGTCCGAGAGCTGGTAGGCCGTGTTCGCGTCGACCTGCAGCGGCACGTCCCCGAACCTCTCGCGCACGGCACGGACCGGCTCGATGTCCCACCCGGGCTGGATTTTGAGCTTGATGCGGGCGTATCCCTCGTCGAGGAAGCCGCCGACCTGGGCGAGCAGATCGGGGATCGACGACTCGATCCCGACGCTCACGCCGGACGGCACGACGTCGCGCGTGACCCCGAGGTGGTCGGCGAAGGCCCGGTCGTCCAGGCGCAGGCCGGCGTCGAGGACCGCCATCTCGAGCGCCCCTTTGGCCATGCGGTGACCCACCACGTGCGCCGTCGTGGTCGCCACGACCTCCGGTGTGACGGTGTGACCCGCGGCTTGCCAGCCCAGCAGCGACGGGACCAGGAATCGTCGCAGCATCTCGCGGGCGCCGTCGAGATACTCCGGCGAGTACGACGGATCGGCCAGGGCGACGCACTCGCCCCAGCCCGTCACGGTGCGGCCGTCCCGCGTCGCCGTGACCCGGACGAGGAGCGGACGTCGCTCGGTCTGTGTCGAGAACGACGTCGTGAACGGATGGACCAGCGGCATCCGGACCGTGATCAGCTCGACGCGATCGATGTGCATTTCAGAGGCTCCTCGTCAGGGTGTAGTGACCACGGCGGTCGAAGTCGGTGACGACCCAGCCGTCGGCGAGCAGCCCGCCGAGGGCCTGCCCCAGGCTGAGTCGCCAGCCGACCGCCAGGTCGGGATCGGTGCGCCGGACCTGCTCGATATCGCTCGGGATGTCGACGCGACAGGTGCGCAGGGTGCGGGCGCGGTCGAGGTCGAGGACGGGTCGTCCGTGCTCGGACCACAGGACGGCGGCAGGCGGCTCGATGTCGTTGCCGATGGGTCGGCGCGGCCCGGCCGGACGCTCGAGGTCCCGCACCACGAGCACTCGATCGCTGCGCTGGCCACTGTTCAGTCCGTCGCCCATGACGCCATAGAAGTCGGGCAGGTAGGTGTCGACCGTGCAGCCGAGCTTGTGCAGGTTGAAGTACGCGTTGCGGGCGACGAGCGGGTCGTAGGTCCACGTAATGCGGGTGACGCCGCGCTCAAGGCACCAAGCACGTTGGTGGCTCTTGAGCGCATGTCCCCACCCGGTGCCGACCGCGTCGGGACGGACCCCCGCGAGATGGGAGTGGAGGGCCCGCTCGAGTGGTGGGTGGAAGAATCCGACGCAGACGGCCATGAGCTCGTCGCCACGGAACCCGCCCGCGACGTAGTTGCCGGCGTGCGCGAGCGCGGTCAGCAGCTCGGGGTTGACGTGCGACTGCGTGACGTCGACCTGCCAGACGCTAGCCACGAGCTCGGTCGCGGCGACCATGTCGGAGGGCAGGTGCAGCATCCGCAGCTCCGCCCCTGCCCGCTCTACCTCGATCAGTCCCGTCTCAATCGGCACTCCTTGGGTCTCGCTCGTCACGACCGCACCTCTCGCAAGAATCGGTAGCCGAGGTAGAGGCCGCCGGGAACCGGCCGCACCTGCTCCCACCCGGCGATCTCGTCGTTCGTGAACGCGTAGACCCCTGGGACGGTCGACGGGTACAGCTCGATCTCCTGGACGTCGTCGGGCGAGGTACCGCCGGCGTAGCCCTTGCGTTCGCGTAGGGTGAGGCGCAGCCCGTCCTCGTGCGGGGCGATGTCGGCCACGAACCCGGCCGACTCCCACGATCCGCTCAGTGGCTCAGGCGACCGCGAGCGGTCCGCGGACAGCACCGCGTGCAGTGCGCCCCCGTCGAGCGTGCGGGCGGCGTCCTCGAAGAGCTCGCGATAGAGGCCATCGGGGTGGCCACCGGTCGTCAGCAGCGCCACAGCCAGGCTTGTCCCCGGGAAGATTCGCAGATACGAGCGCTGGCCGATCGTGCCGCCGTCGTGCCCGTAGACACGGCTGCCCTGCCAGTCCTGCAGGAACCACCCGAGGCCCCAACCGGACGTCGACACCACGCTGGTGCGTAGGTCGACGTGCTCGGTGATCATGAGGCGGGCGCTCTCAGCCGACAGGACGCGGGTGCCGTTGGGGGCGAGACCCTCGCGAAGCGCGGTCTCGGCGAAGGTCAGCAGGTCCCCGATACTTGCCGCGATCAGTCCCGCCGGCCCCATCGAGCGCGGCAGTACCCACGTGCTCGCCGGCACGGCGGCGGCGCCGAGCCCCGAGTGTCCGGTCGCCGTCGCGAACCGCGGAGCGTCTTCGGTCAATGTGAATGTGTGGCGCAGTCCGAGCGGTTCGACCAGGTGGGTCCTCACGACCTCGTCCCACGTCGTGCTGCGCAGTACTTCAATGATGCGCCCCGCGACGACGAAGGCTGAGTTGCAGTAGGAGAACCGCTCCCCGCGTGGGTGCAGCCGGTCGGTGCGGGCCAACAGGTCGACGTACGCCTCGACGCAATCGTCGCCGCGACCGGTGTCGGTGAACAGGTCGCCCTCGAAGCCGCTGGTGTGGTGCAGGAGTTCGCGGATCGTGACGTCGGGAGCGTCGTCGCCGAGCCGGAAGTCAGGGAGGACGCTGCGCACCGTGGCGTCGAGGTCGAGCAGACCCTCTTCGACGAGCTGGAGCACGAGCATCGTCGTCCAGACCTTGCTGATCGACCCGATCTGGAACACGCTTTCGTCCGTCACGGGGACACCTGTCGAGACGTCGAGCACGCCGGACGACAGGGCGAGTCGGTTAAGCACGCTCCCGTCCTCGGTCAGCTGTACGATGCCGAGCTGGGCGCCCACGACGCCGTACCGCTCCCGCAGGAGGTCGAGCCGACGCTGCCACGCGGCGGCGTCGCGGGCAGCCGGTGATGTTGCCGCGGGTCGCGGCACCGTGTCCACCGCTGGGCGCGTGTACCGCTCAACCCATTCGATCAGCCGCCGCTGGTAGTCGAGCCGGTGCTCGACCGATCCCGCGACGACAAACAGGTGCCCGCCGCCCGGGTATACGACGAGCCGGCTCGGGACGGCCTGGATCCGTAGGGCCGAGAACCACTCCTGGGCCTGCGTGCTCGGGCACGTCTCGTCGTGCTCGCCGTGCAGCACGAGGGTCGGGGTCGTGACCTGGTCAACGCGAGCGATCGGCGAGCGCTCGGCAAGGCGCCCGACATCGGTCGGCTCAAGACCCGCGGTGGCCGCCGAGAAGAACCCCTCGGGCTCGAGCCGCTGACCGGCGAGAGCTGCGAAGTCGCACAAGAGGCCCCCGGCGACGGCCGCGGCGAAGCGGTCGGTGTGCGCCGTGAGCGCGCACGTGGAGAGCCCGCCGTAGCTGTAGCCCGTGACCGCCAGCCGGTCCGGGTCCGCGAGGCCTTCAGCGACGAGCGTGTCGACGGGCTCGAGGAAGTCTGGCAGGTCGACCCGCGCCCATCCGCCGTGGACTGCCGTCAGGAAGTCCTCGCCATAGCCGTCCGAGCCGCGGGGGTTGAGCGTCAGGACGCGCCAGCCTCGGTGCGCCAGGACCTGGTGGTAGAGGTGCACTTCGTCGGCGACCCCGCTCCACGCATTGTGCGGACCGCCGTGGACGTCGAGCAGCAGGGGCGCCGCGCCCGACGTGCCGGGCGACGACAGGAGCCAGCCGTGCACGACGGTGCCGTCGCTGATCGTGAAGGATCGCGGCTCGGGGCGCAGCAGTTCGACGTCCGGGAGGGCGTCACGCATCAGCATCGTGAGCTCGCGATGCCCGCCCGTCCCCAGGTCCACGAGGGCGACCTCCGCGAATGAGTCCTGGGTCGTGACGACGACGGCGGCGCGCGCGCTCGCGGCTGCGACGGACAGCGCCGAGACGACTCGGTGGTCCTCGGCGACGATCGGCCGAGGCGCGCCTCCGGCCAGGTCGACCCCGTAGAGGTGCGTCCACCCTCGGTTGCGCGCGCAGAACAGGATCTGCGCGCCATCGTGCGTCAGCGTGGGACGCCCCCCGGGGTAGCCGACGGCGCCTGGCATGACGTTGAGGTCGAGCTCCGCGGTCAGGTCCTCGTCCGGCCTGCCGTCCAGGTACAGGCGCAGCAGACGGGTGTGGCCGATCGCCATGGTGCGATGGCCGACCGCGACGACCGATCCGCCGTCGGGCGTCCACAGGAGTGGCCCAGTGACGCCCGTCGCCGAACCGACGCGCCGGGCTGGCGCCAATAGGTCGTCGACGTCGATGACGTGCACGGCACGCTCCCGCTCGACGTCGGCGCGCGGCGAGGTGCCCGCGGCGAAGGCGAGCAGGGTGCCATCCGGGGACCAGGCGGGTTCCCCCGCGTCGGCGTCGCCGTCGGTGACCTGACGCGTGCTGCCGTCGGCGAGGTCCAGCACGACGACCTGGTATCGCACACTGCCGAGCCACCCCACGCCGTCGGTCTTCTGGTCAAGCGTGTCGACCACGATCGGCGCCTGCGGGTCGCCCGCGCCGCGCTCCACCGGGGCGAGGAAGGCGACGCGACGGCTGGAGGCGTCGACGACCGGCCGCCCCGCACCGAGCGGCAGCGTCGTGAGCTGCACGGGCTCGCCGGTTGTCGGCAGCAGGTGCAGCTGCGGCACGCCGTCGACACGCCGCAGGAACAGCAGCCCGGCCGGGCCGAACTCAGCGCCGCTGTCGTCGGGACCACTGGTCAGGCGACGTTCGCCACCGTGCTCGTCGACCTCCCACAGCGAGGTCACGGTGCGGCCGTCGACGACCTGGCGACGGGTCAGCACGACGGCTGAGCCGTCGGGGCGGATCGCCGTCTCGGTCACGGTGACGACCCGGTGGAGGTCGTCGAGGCGGGCGGCGCGCGGCGTCATGAGGCGGCTCCTCGGTACAGGGACGGGGTGTCGACGAGCGAGCCAGCGAACCGGGGCACGGCGCGGATCAGTTCACGGGTGTACGAGTGCTCGGGGGCGTCGATGACTCGCGTCGTCGGGCCGGTCTCGACGACCCGACCGTCCTTCATGACGGCCACCTCGTCGCAGAGCTGGCGCACGACCGCGAGGTTGTGGCTGATGAAGAGCACGGTGAGGTCGAGCTCCTGTTGCACCTTGCGGAGCAGGTTGAGCACGGTGCCTTGCACCGAGACGTCGAGGGCGGAGGTGATCTCGTCGGCCAGCAGGACCCGGGGCGACGCGGCGAGCGCCCGCGCGATCGCGACGCGTTGCCGCTGCCCGCCCGAGAGCTGCGAGGGCAGGTCGTTGGCGCGGGCCGGGTCGAGCTCGACGGTTTCCAGCAACCTGACGACCTCCGCGCGACGCCTAGCGCGACCTCGTACGGTGCGCTCACGTCCTTGCTGATCTCGCTGTGCGAACCCGCGCACCTCGAGAGCCTCCTCGACGGACGCACCCACCGTCATGCGCGGGTCGAGCGAGGAGCTCGCGTCCTGGAAGATCATCTGCACGTCGCGCCGCGCGGCGGCGACACGGCCCCGGGCGCGCACGACGTCGGTGCCGCCGACCAGGATGCGACCCGCGTACGGCTCATGGAGACCCACGACGGCCCGCGCCAGAGTCGACTTGCCGGACCCGGACTCGCCGACCAGGCCGACGGTCCGGCCGCTTGTGACGGTCAGGCTGACGTCGCGCACGGCGTCGTGGGCAGACGACCCGCTGCCGTAGCGGACATGGACGTTCTCAAGGACCAGGTCGGTCACGATCGGCTCCTCACGGGCTCGGTCGGGAACTCCACGTCCTCGGCGATCGTCGCGAACTCCGTGCCGGGCTCGGCCTCGAGGTGCGGGACGGCCTCCACGAGGGCGCGGGTGTAGGGGTGCTGGGCGCAACCTGCGGCGAGTTCCTCGGCACTGAGGTCCTCGACTATCGCGCCCCGGTACATCACGAGGACGCGCGTGCAGAACGACGAGACCAGTGCGATGTCGTGCGACACCAACAGCAACGCCGTGCCGTTGACCTCGTTGATCTCGGAGAGCAGGCTCATGACCTCGCGCTGCACCGTGACGTCCAGCGCGGTCGTGGGCTCGTCGGCGATCAGCAGCGCGGGCTTGCTCATCAGGCCCATCGCCATCATCGTGCGCTGCCGCATGCCGCCGGAGAACTCATGCGGGTAGCGGCGCGCGCGCCGCGCCGCGTCGGGGATCCGCACGGCGTTGAGACGGTCGATCGCCCGGTCGTGCGCGTCCTTGCGGCGGAGCCCCCCGTGCAGCAGACCGACCTCAGCAACCTGCGTGCCGACGTGCACGGCCGGGTTGAGCGACGTCGACGGGTCCTGGAACACGAACGCCATGCGCGTGCCCAGGTGCTGCGCCAGGCTGGTGGACGTCCGGTCCGAGACCCGGCCGTCGACTGCGAGCTCGGTTCCGTCGAAATGCACCGACGACGCCGCGACCTTCAGGGGCGCCTCGAGCAGCGCCGCGACGGCCATACACGTCAGCGACTTGCCGGAGCCCGACTCTCCGACGACACCGACGATCTCTCCTCGACCCACGTCGAAGCTCACGCCGCGGACTGGCGTGGCCCAGGTGGTGCCACGAGGCGTGCTGACCCGCAGGTCTCGCACCCGCAGGACGGGGTCATCGGTGACGTGCAGCGGCACGACGGCGTCGGTCGATGAAGCAGGATGGCGCCGCAGCCGGCGTGCGGGCGGGTGCAGGCCGAACGCCCGTGAAAGGTTTTCGCCCAGGAGGGCGAACGTGACGCCCGCGAAGACGATCGCGGCGGCCAGCCCGAGCGAGGGGGCTGCGTTGACATAGATGCCGTCAAGGCTCTCGTTGAGCATCCGCCCCCAGTCGTAACGCGGCGCCTGCACTCCGAGGCCGAGGAACGACAGACCCGTCGCGGCGACCAGCGCCGTGCCCGCACTGATGCTCGCATTGACGATGAGCGGGTCACGCACGTTCGGCAGCACGTGGCGCGTCAGGATCCGGAATCGTCCGACCCCGAGAATCCGGGCCGCGGCGACGAAGTCACGTCCCGCGACCGAAGAGCCCAGTGTCTGCGTCAGGCGCGCAAAGGCCGGCGCCATCGCCAGGCCGATCGCCACGGTCACGCTGACCGCGCCGACCCCCAGGACGATCGACACCACGATCGCGAGGAGCAGTGCCGGGAAGGCCAGCGTCACCCCGAGGACGCCGTTAACCGTCCGGGCCATCCAACGCGGGGCGACGGTCGGCAGGAGGCCCAGGGCGACGCCGACCGATACTCCGATGAGTGTTGCGAGGATCGCTGTCACAACCGAAAGTTGGGTCGCACTCAGGAGCTGTGCGAGAACGTCGTGACCGCCGGCGTCGGTTCCGAGCAGATGCTCCGCACTGGGCTTGGCCGAGAGCTGGGTCAGGTCGGCAACCGCGGCTGTGCCGCCCCAGATCATAGGGCCGAAGATCGCGAAGAACGCGAGCGCTACGAGGGCCAGCGACGTAACGATCCCGAGGGGCGATCGGAGAGCCACGAACACGGTGTGCCGCGAGGCCGGCGAGCCGGCAACGTCACTGGTGGAGGGGGGCATAGAGGTTGTCGCCATTCTCAGGTGTCCTTGAGTGCTGAGCGAGGGTCTAGGCAGACCAGGGCGATGTCGATGATGAGGTTGGCAACGAGCACGATCAGGCCGTACACGATGACGATTCCCTGTGCGAGCGGGAAGTCCTTGCTTCTCACGGCGTCCACGATCGTCAGCCCGAGACCCGGCCACGAAAAGATGGTCTCGGTCAGCACCGTGCCCGCCACCAAGGAGGCGAGAACGATGCCTGCGATCGTCAGCGAGGAGGTCATGAGGTTCGGCAGCGCGTGACGAAAGTAGAGGCGACGCCGTGGCATCCGCTTCGAACGAGCGGTACGCATGTAATCCTGTTGGAATACCGTCAATGCCTCGACTCGGACGATTCTGGAGACCGCAGCCGCGGTCCCGATCGACAACGCCAATACCGGTAGTACGTACGAGCTCGGTCCCGCGCGTCCCGCAACGGGAAATACGTGGCTCTGAACCGCGAAGAGATACACGAGTGCGACGCCTATGAGAAATTCGGGGATGACGGCGAGCAGTCCGCTCATCGTGGTGTACGCCACGTCGATGAATTGCCGTCGGCCACCCCTGGTGAACGCGGCAGCCAGGATCCCGAGCGGCACAGAAACCAGCAGCACGACCGCCAAGGACAAGAACGTGAGTTCTAGAGTTGCTGGCAAGCGTTGTTCGATAACCGTCGTGACTGGCAAGTGCAGCGAGAACGAATCTCCGAGGTCCCAGGTAAGTAGACCCTTCCAGAAGTCCAAGTACTGCATCCACAGGGGATCGTTCAGGCCCAAGCTCTCACGTTGCCTCTCGACGACCGCCGCAGTCGCATTGATTCCAAGCGCATTTCGGACTGGATCTCCAGGGATCAACCGGATCATCAAGAAGGCAACCGTCGCCAGGGCAACCACCGAATAGGCGAGCCGTGCGAGCCGTCGCAGGATGAAGGCGCCCAGTTGCCTTCCCCCAGCTCGGCCGACTCTCGATGGTGTTGCCTGAGACGCGAAGTCGTCCGTCGGCAGGGCGCGAATCGGATCAGTAGTCACGACAGGCTCACTTCAGCACACGGATGGCAGAGCCAGGAAGAACGCCGCCTACCGGCGGATAGAGCGCGGTGGCCCCATTGAAGTACATGGGGTATGGCGTAACGGATACGGGAACAAGGTCAGCACTCGCCATCAGCGCCTTCTCCGCGTTTTTCCAACCCTTGCACGCGTCGTCACCAGTCAGACGAGCCGCTGCAGATACACGACTGTTGTAATCCTTGTTGTCGATCGACGCGAAGTTGGTCCCCGCGGGTGCCGCCGGGCCCGACAGGTATTGCGGGTAGATCGCCGGCGTTCCGGTTTGCAGGTTGAGTCCGAGCGTTGCCGACCAGCCCGACGGGTCTTTGGCTGCAAATGTCTTGCTGATGACGTAGTTCTCGTCGCCACCATCGAGCTTCACCGTGGCCCCAGCGGCCTCCCATTGCTTCGCGACGTATTCGGCCCCAGCGGTCCCCGTGTCCGTGCTGTTGTCGTATACCAGTGTGATCGTCGGGGACGCACCCGCCGCGTGCAGAGCGCGATTGGCTGCGTCCGGGTCATAGGCAGGCAGATTCCCGGAAACAGAGTCGTAGGTGCACAAGCTTGGGTGCTCGGAGAGGAGCGAGGTCGCGCGTTCACCCGCGCCGCCAGTGACGATCTTTGTGAGGGTACCGAGGTCGATCGCCTGGGTCAGCGCTCGTCGTACGTCGACGTCAGCTGTCGAGAGCCCCTGGTAGTGGTTGTAGATGATCATCCCGGACATGGCCGGTGATGGGAGTGACTTGAGAGCAGTCAGGCGCGCCTCATCCTTTCCGCTCACCATGGCCGCGTTGAGTCCGCCGGAGAGCAGGAGGTTCGCTCGGGTCGACGGACTTGGCGCGATCTTGATCTTGACGGTCTTGGGCATCCCGGGCGTCTCGGAGGTGCTGCGCTCCGGCCCCCACGTGTATCCGGCCCTCCTGATCAAGGTGATCGAATCGCCGGCCACCACGTGGTCAATGGCGAACGGTCCCGTTCCATCACTGCCGGACCTCAGGATCTTCGGGTCCTTCAGGCCGTGTTCGCACACCATCTGCTGAGCCCCAAGGTTGTTCAGCATGAACGGCCGCGGCTTTGAGGTGGTGACGGTGAGGACATTCCCCTTGGCGCTTGCCTTGGCGTCGGATGGCACGACCGATTCGAGACGCGGCGACTTGTGTGCTGGGTCCACGATCCAATTGAGGTTGTCCGCCGCCGTTTGCGCGGTGAAAGGAGTGCCGTCAGCGCACGTGATGTTGTTGCGAAGCGTGTAGGTGACCTTGGTCGGACTCTCGGTCCAGCTCTGTGCAAGGAAAGGCGATAGCTTGCCCGTCTTGGGATCGACCGAGAGGAGGCTGTCGTAGGAGTACGCACCAACGATCTGTGCATTGACGAGGTTGGTGACCAGCGGGTTCAGGTCACCAGGATCCGAGTCGACCGCGACGGTGAAGGTGGCGTCAGTCGCGAACCCGCCCCCAGACGACGCGTCCGAGCCGCTGCAGGCCGCAAGGCCCGACGTGGCCGCGAGAAGAATGGGGAGAGCAAGAATGCGCTTGTTCACGGAGGCCGCCCCTTTTGACGTGATGTGGATCGGGTCACATCCTCGATCGTCGATCCGCGCCACTCATCGGACGTTCGTCCAATCCCTGACCTGGACTCCTGGACGAGCGCACGAACCACCGGTGGCGAGTGTGGCGCGACAGGCTCAGGCCGGTCGCGAACACGCGTCCAGACGCAACTGCAGCAGCAGACCGAAGCGCGTGTCGGGGTCACCGAGGTCGACGTCGGCGATCGCCTCGACCCGCTCCAGGCGATACCGGAACGTGTTCTTGTGAACGTGGACCTCGCGCGCCGCAGCGGTCACGTTGCCGAAGTGCTCAAGCCAGGCGCGCAGGGTCGCGACGAGCTCGGTCTCGTGGACCGCGTCGTACGCGCGCAGCGCCACGAGCGGTCCGCCGAGCTCGATGCCGTCGGCGGCGAGGGAGTCGCCGATCCTCAGCATCAGGGCCTCGACCTGCACCTCGGCGGAGCGGGCGACCCGTCGCTCCTCGTGCGGCCGGGCGCGCAGGACCCGCAATGTGGCCTCGGCGTCGCGGCGCGAGGCCGACAGGTCACGCACGTCGGCGACGACCCCGCCGATCCCGGCGCAGAATTCGGTCCAGGTGTCGAGCCGCCCGACGAACTCGGTCGCATGCTGCTGCACTGCCGTGAGCGTGCGCTCGTCGGCGGCTCGGAGCGGGACGACCGCGTGCACGAGTCCGCCGATCGGCACCGCAACCGCCCGCGGATACACCGACCGCAGGTGCATCCGCAGGGCCGCGGCGGCGCGCTGGGTGTCCGAAACCGTGCGGATCTCGTCGTCGTCCACCAGGGGACCCAACACGAGGACGCATGCGGGCGAGGTCTCGAACCCGAGTCGTTGGGCGGCCTCAAATGCCTCCGAGCCTCCATCAAGGAGCTGCGACCCAAGCGACTCGGCCACTCGCTGGGCGGCGTCGGCGCTGACCCGCGCCCGCAGTATCGCGAGGGCCACGAGCTGGGCGGCCTCGACCATGACCTGCTCGCGCTCGGCGTCGAACGGCTCGGGCGTCACGGCCCAGATCGAGCCGAGCACCTCGTCGCCGGCCTGGATCCGCATCGCGACCCGCGGCATCGTGCCGGGCGCAGGCTCAGCCAGGAAGATCGGCCGCTCGGACCCGTAGATGACCGGGAAGACGCCCTGCGTGCGCTGGTAAGCGCTGTACATCTCGGGAACCTGCAGACCCAGGATCGTGAGGCGGCGCGGTTCATCGGTACCGACCTGGTCGGCCGAGAACGCGACGACGCGCGACGACCGGTCCTCGATCGTCACGGGAGCCCCGAGCAGCGTCGACAGGGAGTCGGCCAACGTGAACAGGTCCCTGGCGGAGTCGCCGCCGTACTCTGGACCCTCCGGACCCAGGTTGAGCGCGCCGCTCAGCAGCGTCGCGACCTGCACCCACGACGCCCCCCGGACGAGGCTGAAGACCGAGACGTTCCCCTCTTCGGCGACCTCGGCCACCTCGCGCCCCACGGTCAGCGGCTCGCGGACGATGAGCGCCGCGGCGCCGGCGTCACCCGCCGCCTGCACGAGGTCGGCAAGGTCGCGGTCTGTGGCGACCGCCACGGCGAGCACGATCGCGTCCCGCGTGATATCCGGGGGGTCCAGCGGGTCGTACAGCACGACTGTTGACACGGTGCGCGTGGCTTGGTGCTTGCCGGCCTCGAGCGTCAGCAGGGTCGACCCCAGGCGCTCGGTCAGTCGTCCCAGAGGCGTCGTGAAGACAGGGATGGGCACGGGTCGACAGTACAGCCGGGAGGAGTCGATTTCGGTCGATCGCACTATCAGACAACCCTCTCACGAGAGCAGAATGGCGGGGCCCAGCACGACGAGCACAGGAGCCAGCGGTGAAGGTGTACATCTCGGTCGACATGGAGGGCGTCGCGGGCATCGCGACCCTCGACCAGATCGTCCGCGGCGGCTCCGGGTATCCCCGCGCCCAGGAGCTCATGACTCAGGAGGCCAATGCAGCGATAGCGGGCGCCTTCGAGGGCGGCGCGACCAGCGTGGTGGTCAACGACTCGCACGGCACGATGGACAACCTGCTGCACAACCGGCTCGACCCACGTGCCCGGCTCGTGTTCGGCGCCCCAAAGGCGCAGTGCATGGCGGAGGGCCTGACCGACGACTGCGCCGTCGCCCTGTTCGTGGGGTATCACGCGCCGGCCGGCGCTCCGGGGGTCCTGGCCCACACGTTCTCGGCCTACTTCGGCGAGGTGCGGATCGACGGCGCCCGGGTCTCCGAGGCCGAGGTCAACGGGCTCTACGCGGCCTCGCTCGGCGTGCCCGTCGGTCTCGTGACAGGCGACGACGTTATCGGCGCGATCGCGTCCGACGTGTTCGCAGGAGCGACGGTCGTGACGGTCAAGGAGGCTCACGGCTTCTCGGCGACCGACACGGTCGCGCCGAGCGTCGCGCTCGGCCTCGTGCGCGAGGGTGCCGCCCATGCCGTCGCGGGCGCCGCCTCGTTGCCGCGCCCTGCCGCGGGCACTCCCTTGAGGCTCGAGGTCGACATGCCTTCGCCCGTGGCCGCAGAGCTCAGCGCCTGTATCCCTGGCTGCACCCGTACGGCCGACCGCACGGTCGCGGCGGTCCTCGAGAGCGCGGAGGACGTGTTGGGGCTCATCACGGTGCTCTACGAGCTCGCGCTGAGCAGCGAACGCGCACGACAAGCGATCACGAACCGTCGCTGACCAGGTCGAGAACCAGCGCAGCCAACAGCTCGGCGCGCGGCGTGATCCACGCGACCTCGGCATGCTCGTCGCGGGCGTGTGCGCCACCTCCCACCGCCCCGAGTCCGTCGAGCGTCGGGACGCCAGCACCAGCCGTAAAGTTACCGTCGGAGGCCCCGCCAACCGCCATGCTCGTGAGCGGCGGCTGGCCGAGGTCTGCGGCCAGCCGGGCCGCCCGCGCGAACAGGTCGCCCGACGCCGCCGCTTCGAGAGGCGGGCGGTTGATGCCGCCGTGCACCACGACGATCGCCTCGGCGACACCGACGCTCAGTGCTCGGACCGCAGTATCGACTCGCTCCTGCTCGGCGACCGTGCGGGCTCTGACGTCGACCGCGACCGTCGCCCGGGCGGGCACGGTGTTGGCCGCCGTACCGGACGCCATGAGCGTGGGCGTAACGGTGGTGCCGACAGCGGGATCAGCCAGGTCGGCCAGCGCAAGGACGAGCTCCGCCACACCGAGTGTCGCGTTGACGCCGCGCTCGGGTTCCAGGCCGCTGTGCGCCGCCCGGCCGAGCACCTCGAGCTCGTAGAGCGACACGCCTTTGCGCTGGGTCTTCAGCGCACCGCCCGGACCGGCGGCCTCGAGTACCAAGGCGGCTCTACAGCCGGAAGCCTCGGTCTCGATCAGGCCGCGTGACGTGGTCGATCCGATCTCCTCGTCGCCCGTCACGAGCACGGTGACCCGGTCGAGCACCGTGTCACCGTGTCTGGCACGGAGCAGCGCCAGCGCGTGGACGACCTGTACGACACCGACGAGCATGTCGAAGCACCCCGGCCCGCGGACGACCCCGTCCTCGACGGAGAACGGCAGATCCGCCAGGGTGCCGATCGGCCAGACAGTGTCGTGGTGGCCGAGCAGCAGGACCTGGCTGTCGCAGCCTCGCAGTACAACGTGGTCGACCCCGTCGACCCGCACGATCTCGGGGCGCCGACCCAGCCGCCGCTCCACGACGTCGGCCACGACCCGGGCCGAACGGGCCACCGCGCCGCGGTCCGTCGAGGGTGACTCGACCTGGACGAGCCGCTCCAGGTCGGCGAGGAACTCATGGAGGTCCACGGCCGGGACCCCGGAAGGCTGGCCCAGTGCAGCGGACGGGACCGAATCAGAAGTAGGTGCGGACGGCATCGATCACCTCGTACGTGTCGGTGACGACCGGGACCAGCCGCCACTTGTCGAACGTCGTGCAGGGGTGGGAGACGCCGAGGCACACGAGATCGCCGACCTCGAGCGAGGCGTCCTCCGAGACGGCCACCATCGCGTGCTGGTCGTTGACGGCAGTGACCCGCAGGTCGTCGACAGGCCGGGTGTGCCCGTCGCGCCGGACCGCGACGGGCAGCGGGAGGTCGGCGTCGGTGGAGACGTCGCGGCGACCGGCGCCCAGGATCGCGAGTGCCGGCTCTGGGCGTGACAGCACCTCGGCCCACACCTCAAGCGCCGGCAGCGGCGCCGGGTCGTGCTCAACAAACGGCGACGTGCGCGCATAAAGACCGTGGTCGTGCGTCAGATAGCAGCCGCTGCGCAGCATCACCTCGACCCGATCGCCGCTCCAGAGCTCCCGGAACCGTGCGACGACTAGGTCGAAGTACGAGCTGCCGCCGAACGACACGACGGCACCGCTCCCAGGCAGCAGCCGGCGGTCGATCAACTCGCGGACGACTGTCGCGGACCAGTCGAGGAAGTCGGCAGCGCGATCGCGGCGCTCGACGAGGTCGGCGCCAGGTACCAGGCCCTCGAAGCCCTCGATCCCGACGAGTTCCACCCCGTCGGCGTCGCGAACCGCCTGCGCGATTCGCAGGGCGTCGTCTGTTGACCGCACGCCGCCGCGGCCGCCGGCGTAGCCGAGCTCGACCAGCACGGGCTGGGGCCGGAGGTCGGCCGCGTCGGGGCTCACGCGGTCGACCAGGAGGGCGACCGCCTCGACGGAGTCGACCAGCAGCAGTACCTCGAGGTCCGGGTCGGCCCGCCTCAGGGCGGCGAGGTAAGCGAGGTCGGCCGGACCGACGACGGGATTGGCTACCAGGACCCGTCGCACCCCTGCGGTGATGAACACCTTCGCCTGCTGGACGTTGGCGACCGTGATGCCCCAGGCGCCAGTGGCGAGCTGGCGCTGGACGAGCGCCGGACTCATCGTGGTCTTCGCGTGTGGCGCAATCAGTACGTCGTGGCGTGTGCAGTAGTCCCGCATCAGCGCGAGGTTGCGCTCGATGGCTGTTTCCCGCAGGGCCACGACCGGTAGGTGGAAGTCGCCGTCGAGAAGGTGCCAGCCCTGCGCGCCGACCTCTGTGAGCGGCACATCGCGGTCAGGGAACGCCCGGTCGCGCCATGTCACCCGTTCGTCGGTCAATGCCCGTCTCCTCATCGTCGCCGCGTCGTCGCGGCCCTGAGCCACACGGGTTCAGTCTCGCGTGAATCGTTGTCGGCTGGTCCGTGCGGGCGACCGAACCCATCGGGCCTGATTCGGTCATCCGTCCGAGTCCGGCAGGCATCGGATCAGTGGACCGTGGTCATCCAGCAGTGGATGACCACGGCGCGGCCGTACTGCACGTCGAGCGGCCGGCGACGGATAGCGATGGCCGGCGGACCCATCACGTCGTTGGTCGAGCCGACCTCTCCGCCTTCCCGCCGCAGGAGGTCCATGCGCGTCACGAGTGCGGGCCGTGCCGCACGGGGCCTTAGTACTGCAACGGTGTTTGCCGTGACTGCTGACCAGCTCAGGGGCTGCGTCCGCGTCGTTGTAGTGACTGACAGGGGCCTGGTGCTGGCGTCGGCGGCGCCATGTCGACCAGTGCAGGATGTGGCCGACCGGGGTGGGGTGGCGGTTTGTGAGTCGGGCGATCAGGCGCCGGATCTCGGCGAGGCTGAGGTGGATGAGCTGGGAGCGCCGACCAGAGCGACGAGGCCGACCACCCCCAGCCCGGGTGCAGGCGTCCGACCAGGGCGGATGACATTCTCGGCAAGCGCAGGGCCCGTACTCCCGGCTCACCCGCGACCCGCCGCACCGGCTGGACGCCGGATGTCGCCCACAGCTCATCCAGCCTGGACATCACCGCCGCCGCGGTTTCCTCATCCCGGGCCGTGATGTCCAGGACCACCAAGCCGGGCTCGGACACGTGCACCTCGTCGATACTGTCCATGCCTGACGCGACACCGCTGGCGCCAGTCCGGTTCGCCAGCGGCATGCACGCCACTCGTATGAGCGACCTGTGCGGGGGCGAGGGCCTATGAGTCGGACGGCTTCGGCCGCGAGGTCCCTCGCGGCCGAAGCCGTCCGGTGCTGTCCGCGGCACTCCGTGTGCACTGCTGTACCCATGCGGGCTGTACGGCTGGCGTCCCCCTCGGGGCGCCAGCCGTACCAGATGGGATGTGGTTTATCCGGTGGGGCAGCGGAGGCTGCGGTCGGTGTCGGAGAAGAGTTGTTCGATGCTCTGACGTGCCCACTCCAGCAGGGTGAGCACCATTTCTCCCGTGCTGATCAGCCGTTCGATGACACGGCCGGTCTGCGGATCGTTCGGTGCCTGTGCGGCTTGGCGCAGCGTGCCGAGGAACTGACCGAGGCCTGTGTGGGCGGCGTGGTGGGCGGCGAGGGCCGCTTCCCGGGTGAGTTCGCGGTGGGCGAGTCCGGCCTTCAGCCGCATCAGGTGGTCGTTGCTGGCGGTGAGGAAGTCGCTGGCCAGCCCCCAGTAGGCGCGCATGGAATGAGGGAGAAGGGCCCTGCCCACGACGGTCATGGTGCGGATGGTGGAGGTGGATTTGTCGAGTTGCCGGGGCAGGTAGCCGGGCCCGGAGATCGCCAGCCACTGCAGGAGGGAGTCCTTACCGAACGGCAGCATCCACTCCAGCCCGGACGCGTCTCCCTCACCGCTGGAAGGAACCTCCTCGGCGGTGACCGATGGCGCGAAGACCGCGGCCCGGCCGGCGTCGATGTCGACCGCCTCGGCCAGTCTGCCCAGAACAGCGGCGTCGGCCGCCGCCAGCAGGGCATCGAGCTGGGCATCCTCGTCGTCGGTCTGCTGACCGGGCAGGGCCTGGTCGAGGTCGCTCACTGTCCGCTCCTGCCCGCAGGCTTCAGCAGCGCCTGCTTCAGCAATGTCCTGCCACGCTCCAGATTCTTCCGGGCCGCCTCCGGTGCGATGCCCATGATCTGGGCGATCTCCTGCGGCCGGTACCCGTCCAGCGTCCACGCCATCACCTCCCGCTGCCGCGGCGGCAGCCAGCTCAGCGCCTCATACACGCGAGCCTCTTCCTCACCCAGTTCCACAGCCGCCACCGGACACCGACCTCCGGGCAGATCCGGCAGCTGATCGGCCGGCTGTTCCCGCGCGGTCCCGGACCGGAGCACGTGTAACCGCCGTTTGGCCACCGTGCGCACCCACGCCCGTGGATTTCTCAGCGATTCCCATTGCTCGTAGGCGAGGACGAAAGCGGACTGGGCAGCGTCCGCAGCCTCGTACGCTGTCGCTCCCAGCCGCATGACAAACCGTGTCAGGCTGAGGAAGTCCTGCCGGTAGTAGTCCGCGAAGGCCGCCCGTGCGGTGCTGTCCTGCGGGAACGGCCGCTGCCGGGGGAAGGGGAGGGCCGTCGGCGCCAGGGCCGCGCTGGGGGCGTGGGTCTCACTCATGAGTGCCCCCTCCCTCCGGTCGGGGACCGACCTCGATCACGATTTCCCTCCGGTCCGCACGACGCTCGCGGAACCGGCTGCCTGCCGGCAGCCCTAGGACGCGGTTGCACAGCCCTTGCTCGCTCACCCGCATCCGCTGCACTGCCGCACGCTCGCGCAGCCACACGATCAGCAGACGCCCCGTGCCGGTGGCGAGTCCTGCTATCAGAGTGGCTGCCATCGCCGTGTCCATCCACAACGACCCTTCTCCACGCGCTCGTTGTCGAGCGCTGCTGCGATCAGCCTGATACTCGGTAGTGCGATCGGGTCAGCGAAATGTGACATCCATGTGGGGGCGAAGTGTGTGAGACGGGTCACGTGAGAGTGGGTTCGGGCATCGTTGGCCCAGCACGAGAACTTCTCCTTGCCGTGGGCCATCTCCCCGTATCCCAGGAGCTGGCGCCCACCGGCTCGAAGCTGGCTATGCGTCCTGGGCGTGTTGCGTCACGAACGCTTCATGGCTATGCGCCGTAGTGGCCCCAGGGTGTGAACAGGCGTCCATAGCGGGCGGGTTGGGTACGGTCCCCATCGGGCCATCGGTGGTCGGCGGTGGAGGCGACTCATGAAGAGCCATTGCAGAATCGAGGTCGTACCAAGGTGGAGGCCGCAGCGAAGTGCCCTGACATGTCGCGCGGTGCGCGTCTGACCGCCCATAGCGCCGTCTCCACGTCCCTGGCCATGTGCAGTGATCGCGCCCTGCGCGAGCTCGTGGACACGGCCGTGCCGATCGGATCCGGCATCGGCGGGAAATCGGCCCTGCTGGAGGTCGCTGGAACCCCGGTCTTCGTGAAGCGGGTGCCCCTAACCGATCCGGAGAGGCAACCTGAGCACGTCCGGTCCACGGCGAATCTGTTCGAGCTGCTCGTCTTCTGCCAGTACGGCATCGGCACCATCGGCGGGCCGGGCTTCGGGGCTTGGCGAGAGCTCGCCGTGCACACCATGACAACGAACTGGGTTCTCGCGGCGGAATACGAGGGCTTCCCCCTGATGTACCACTGGCGGGTGCTGCCGGACTCGACGCCCCTGCCCGAAGAACTGGCCGACATCGAACGGGCCGTCGCCTACTGGGGCGGCGGATCGCAGGTGCGCCGCCGGATCGAGGCTCTCCAGCAGTCCTCGGCGAGCGTCGCGCTGTTCCTGGAGTACATCCCGGAGAACTTGCATCAGTGGCTGGGCACCCAGGTCGAAGCAGGAGACGAGACCTCCAACCGGGCCTGCGCCATGGTGGAGAGGGACCTGGCAGCCGGCACCTCGTTCATGAACAGCCGCGGGCTCCTGCACTTCGACGCGCACTTCGAGAACATCCTGACCGACGGCCAGCGCCTCTACTTCGCGGACTACGGCCTCGCCATTTCCTCCGTGTTCGAGATGTCGCAGGACGAGGCCGATTTCTTCGACCGGCATCAGGCCTACGACCGCTGTTACACCGCCACGTATCTGGTGAACTGGCTGGTCACCGCTCTGTACGGATACCAGAGGGAGGACCGGGAGGGCCGCTACGCGCTGGTGCGCGCCTACGCAGAGGGCAAGCGCCCCGCAGGAGTCCCAGAGGTGGCCGCGGCGATCCTCGCCCGACACGCGCCGATCGCCGCAGTGATGTCCGACTTCAACCGCAAGTTCCAGCGCCAGAGCAGGCAGACCCCATACCCGCTGGAGGAGATCCGCCAGCTTGGCGGGATGTACAGCTCCTCCATCTGCTGACGGACGCCTGGACGCCAGCACTCGACATGGATCAGTGACCCTACGTCGGCCTCCAGCAGCACCCCAGGGCACGACGCTGATCCGGACCACGCGCGCATTCGACATCAAACCGGCGCAACAGCTCGGACAACGGAGCTACTCATCTAGGGCCTCCTAGGGAGTGTCCTGGCGATCATGAGCGGAGCCAGATGACGAGTGCGGCTGCGGTGACGGTGCCGAGGTAGACATAGCCGCGCTTGTCGAACCTGGTCGCAACCGCGCGGAAAGCCTTCAGCTTGTTGATCGCCCGTTCGACGGTGTTGCGCTTCTTGTAGCGGTCCTTGTCGAAACCAGGCGGCCGACCGCCGGCGCTGCCGCGCCGGGCCCGGTTGGCGGCCTGGTCGGCTTTCTCCGGGATGACGTGCCGGATTTCTCGTCTGCGCAGGTAGCGGCGGGTGCGGGTCGGGACGCGGGTCGACGGCTGGTGCTTCCGGCCAGTCGGCAGGGGCGACGGGACGCAGCCCGTAGGCAGCCTGCACAGTGGCAATCGCCTGCTCGTAGGTGTCCATCTCAGTGTCGATCGTCAACCGCACAACACCCCCTCGTGATCGCTGCCAACATTCTTCCCCAGCCGCCCCACGCCCTCAGCTCGGTCCGAGCCGGGGCGGACTGCGGCGAAGGCCGCCGACACCGCATCGCCCAGTACCTCCTGGCGACGTCGTTGGAGCAGCTGCGCGAGCAGTAGGCGGCGCGGACCGAGCAGGCCACGGCCGCGCCCGTGCCGTGGTCGGACCCGCTGCCTGATCCTGAAGAGCGGCTATTCGCTGCCTAGCAACCCTGCGAGTGGCGTGACATCACGGCGGTCACCGGTGGCGGGGTCGTCTGTCCCTTGGCGACTCGGGTCCATCGCTGTCGGTGGGCTCGGCGGTGGCCGGGCGGCGGCCTGCGGTGGCCAGGCCGATCATCGCTGTCAGCAGCGCGAGTACCTGGCTGATCAGCCCGATCCAGGTGGTGAGCAGTGCTGCCGAGTTGACCATCACCTGCTGTGTGTCCTGGGCCAGTGGGCCCGACGCGGGGCCGGGTGTGGCGGGCGCGGACGGCGGGGAGGTGGGTGGGGATGTGGCGGGTGAGGTCGGCGGTGTGGTGGGCGGTGAAGTCGGCGGGCTGGACGTGGTGTCCGTGTCGGTGGGGTTCGGGGTGACCGTCCGCGTGGGGTGCACGGTCAGCACGGTCAGGCCGCCCGCCGACAGGAGCGTGCCGATGCCCATCAGTGCGAGGGTGATCAGCAGCAGGGTGGCTGGGAGCTTGAGGACGGCGAGGGTACCGTCTTGCGGAAGACGCCACATGGGGCCACTGCACGAACGCAATGTATGAATACGATCACGTTGTGTTACGCCTGTCGGGGCAACGCCGGGACCGCTCCCGGGTCCTCGTCAAGACCTGCGCGTCCGCCAACGGCGGCGTCCATAGCTCGGCCGCGGCCTCATGTGCCCTTCTGCGAGGTGGGCATGGTGATGTCGTCGTAGGACTCCAGGAGGGTCCAGCGCCGTGCTGCCCGCACTCCGGCGGGGAGCCGGTCGGCGGCTGGCAGGGGGCCCCAGGTCCAGACCGGTGAGGTTGGCGATGTCGGCCACAGGTACCTGGAAGGTGCGGAAGGCGCCGAGCGGGGGAGGGTCGCCTGCTCGCGCGGCTTCGGCCATGGCTTGGGCGGCGGCGTCCTTGGTCAGGTCGGGGCTCTGGTCCAGCACGTAGGCGGTGGCCGCCAGGTCCCCGTCGTGCATGAACGCGGCGACTTTCCAGAACCGGAGCGGTACCTGGACGCCCCGGTAGGGCGGATCGGAATCCTCGAGCACCGGCCCGGTGAAGGCCGTCAGCTTGCGGTCGAAGTCTTCCGCATGGTCGAGCAGGAAGTTCTCCAGCCCCTGCCAGAGCTTCTTGCCCTGGTTGAAGATGTCCATCTGCGGAGCGGCGTTCGTGTAGTGGAACGTGTCGCTGTTCGCCGTGGACGCTTCCGCGCCCCATACCGGGTCGAGTCTGCGGACCAGGTGGCCTTTGTCCAGGGGGTTGTCTTCGCAGACGGGGTGGCCGGCCTGCTGGGCTTCGGGAAGGCGGGGGTCGAAACGCCAGTCGTCGTTGCGTGGCACATCGATGAGGTTCGCGCCGTCGATCGTGACGGCTGTTGCCGCGGCCAGCCGCCGGTCCGGGCGGAAGACGACGCTGAAGTTGGTGTACGGGAGGATCACCGTTTCGACGCCCGAATCGGCAGTCAGAGGACGCCCGAATCGGCAGGCAGAGGCAGCGGCACCGTCGGGCCCAGGAAGCGGTCGTTGTAGCCCTTGCGGTTCGCCAGGGATTCGCGGCTCACGGTCTCCGCGTTCGGCGGGGGATCGGGGTGAGTGGCCATGCCGCTCTACGTACCGCACCGCCCGGGCTCGCACGCGGACGCGGCCTGTCACCTCACCTGAATGGCTGAGGAGCAGCTTCGACCTCGAGGCAGCCGCGTCAGGTGACGCGGACGGCGGGTTCACCGCGCAGCAGGTCGGGGCGGGCATCGGCGAGCCCCCGTGTCATCCGATACCGGTGTTCTTCACGCCCGGGCCGTGGGTGCCGGACCCCGGCTCGAGGCGGCATTGACCGCTCCTGGTGGGCGCGGGACGGTCGTGGCGCAACTGAGCGCAACGGGCTCGACAAGAGGAGCAGTTATGACGTTACGGTTTGTCGGGATGGACCCGAATACCGGAGGCGAGGGTTCGCCGACGGTGTGGGTGGAGGAGGGGAGCGCCGACCTGATCCTGCAGGGCGAGGAGGCCGAGGCGCTCTTGAAGGAGCTGATCGGCAGCACTCAGTGGGTGCCCGGGCACGCGACGGGGATCCCCGCTCACGAGCGGGTGATCCGGATCCCGGCCCGGATGGTGCCGATCTTGAGGGAGGCGTGTGATGTCGCTGAAGGCAACGACGTTCGCTGACTTACTCGCCGCTACCCGGCACAGTGCCGTCCACCTGGAGATGCGTGACCAGTACGCGGTCGGTGACGAGGCCGAGGACTACGCCGCCTTCCTGGACACCGGAGTGGCCAACACCGACCCGGCCACGTCGTTCTGGCCCCAGTGGCTCCCGCTGGTGACCGACGCCGTCGCCCGCGGCGTGGTGATGCGACGGGCGCGGATCGTCTCCGAGCCGGTCACCGACTACATCCGCTACGAGCACGCCATCACCGTGCTGAACCTGCAGGCCGGGGAGGACGTACGCTGGCTGCCCCGGCGGCGCGCGAGCGACCTCGCTCTGCCCGGCAACGACTTCTGGCTCCTGGACGGACGGCTCGTGCAGTTCCACCACTTCACCGGGAAAGGGGACTGGGCCGGCAAGGAACACACCGAGGACGCGGACGTCGTCGCCCTGTGTGCCGCCGCGTTCGAGGCGGTGTGGCAGCGGGCCGTCCCGCACGAGAAGTACACCGTCTGAAAAGCAAACGGACAGCCCATGCCCGCATCCCCCTCGTCCAGCGCCCAGGCCGCCCGCGAAGCTCTCGCCGTTCGCCTGGCCCATCTGGTGCGGGACGCCGGGATCACCGGGCGTGAGCTGTCCGCCCGGTGCGGCTGGCACCCGGCCAAGACCTCCCGCATCCTGCGTGCCAAGGCCGCACCGTCCGAAGCCGACATCCGCGCCTGGTGCACCGCCTGCTCCGCCCAGGACCAGACCGCGGACCTCATCGCCACCGCCCGCGCGGTCGACTCGATGTACCTGGAATGGCGCCGCCAGCACCGCGACGGGATGCGCCGCGCCCAGCAGGACGTCCTCGCCCGCAATGCCGCCGCCCGCCTCTGCCGCGCCTACACCTCCAACGTCATCCCCGGCTTCTTCCAGACCGCCGACTACGCCGAGGCCCTGATGCGCTCCATCACCGACTTCCAGGGCACCCCCGACGACATCCCCGAGGCCGTGGCCGCCCGCCTGGCCCGCAGCCGCTTCCTGTACGAAGGCGACCACCGGTTCGTCGTCCTGATCGAGGAGTGGGTCCTGCGCACCCGGATCGGGCCCGCCGAGACCATGGCCGGCCAGCTCGCACACCTGCTCACCGTGATGCCGCTGCCCTCGGTCTCCCTGGGGATCATCCCGCTCGGCGCCCAGCGCAACGTATGGCCGCTGGAGGCGTTCTACCTCTACGACGACCACCATGCCGTCGTCGAGACCCTCACCGCGGGCATCAGCATCCGCCAGCCCCGCGAGCTCGCCGACTACGCCGGCGCCTTCACCGGCCTGTCCCGCATGGCCGTCCACGGCGACGCCGCCCGCACGCTCATCCGGGCCGCGATCGACGCCCTGGAGTAAACCCGCGCAACAATCCGCAACTTCATTGAGACCCGATCCACCGGCTCCGTAGCGTGGAAGCCGACGCCACAGCCCGGGACAAGCGGGACCTGACGCGCACACACGAACGCCGCCACGGGCCACAGCCACCCTTCCCGGCCCGCTCGCCCGCGCCCGCCAGGGACACCCCCGCCTCCCCGGGCGGCCGCGGCGCCCCCCGGAGCACCAGCAGCGAGGCCCGATGACCAGCACCCACAGGGTCCTGCACGACCCCCAGGGCCATTTCGAGGCAGAACTTCCCCTCGATCGGGAGACCTATCAGCGCCTGGTCGACGCCGTCCTCGGGTGGGATGGTGACCCGGGGCTGCACGAGGGTGAGTACCAGCAGATCGCGCTGCAGCTGACCGTCGCCGCCCGCGCGGTGGCCGGCGACGTCTGCCGCACCGCCGACCAGCTGCCCGCAGACCATCCGGCCCGGGTGCTCGCTGAGGACGTCCTCGAGGACTCCCGCCGCCGCCTGTCCCGAGCGCTGCAGGGCACCGGGCGCTGTGTTCAGGACCGCGCCCGGCTGGTCCGCGCTCTGTACGGGCGCCTGGACCGCCTCACCGAGGTGATTGACAGCCCGGGCACAATCCCGGAAACCCGACGCCGCCGTGTGTGATCGCGCCTCGCCCACAGGCACAAGCGCGGTGCACAACCGCGCGAGGCGAGATCCAGGCCGCACTCGCCGTCGACGGGTTGTGCACCAGGAGGCTGTCCTTGTCGGTAGTTGGGCTCGCGATAGCCGGAGACGCTATCCCAAGTGCAGCAACCCTCGGATGCGGGCGCGTTCCCTTCGTTGGGCGGCGAGGATGTCGGGGTGGCGGGCGTTCTGGTTGCGCCAGCGGAGGTAGGCGTGCAGGGCCCGGGTCTGGGCAGTGTGGTTGCGGTGGTGGGAGTTGAGGATCGTGAACTGCCGCAGCGGCCCGAAGTGGGCCTCGACCGGGTTGGCCCAGGACGCATAGGTCGGGGTGAAGCACAGCTCGACGCGGTTGTTCTTCGCCCAGCGGCCGCACACCAAGGGGGCGGTGGTAGGTGGCAGGGTGCCGTTCGGAGTGACCGGCACGGGCCCAGGACGAGCCGGCGGTGGGGCGGATGCCGAGCGGGCCGAACTCGTCGAACGCGAAGAGGCGGTCCGGGAAGCGGTCCAGGACGTGCTCGACGCGGTCGAGCTTGGCGTCGCGCTCGGGGTCCGGGGACTCCTGCCAGGTCTCGGTGCGCTGGAAGGTGATGCCGCGGCGAGCGAGCAGGCACCGTAACGCCTCGCGGCCGATCCGGATGACGCGGCCGCAACCAACGCACCAGCAGGCTGGTCACACGCGGCGGCCGGGGACGTACGGGGACTCCCGCGAGACGCTACCTTAACAAAGAGAGACGTCGGAGCATTTCGCGTCTCACCATCCCTTCCTACGGTGACGTGGTGAAGAAAATCATTCTCGGTGATGTCGAGGTCTCGCGGGTGGTCGAGTGGCAGGGTGCTTTCGCCACCACCGATGTCCTGTTCCCGTCCGTGCCCGGCGAACTGTGGCGCCAGCACGAATCCTGGCTGGCGCCCGACTTCCTGAACTCCAAGACGGGTGCGTGGCAGGCAAACGTGCAGACCTGGGTGCTGCGAAGCGCGGGCCGTACCATTCTGGTCGATACCGGCCTCGGCAATGACAAGCAACGCGAAGTCGGGGTGTTCAACAAGCGCGACGGCGATTTCCTCGACCGACTGGCGACGGCCGGGGTGCGGCCGGAGGACGTGGATCTCGTCGTCAACACCCACCTACACAACGACCACGTGGGGTGGAACACCCGGCTGGTTGACGGCGAGTGGGTGCCGACGTTCCCCAACGCGCGATATCTGATCAGCCGGGCCGACTTCGACTTCTGGAACCCCGCCAACGGCCACGTCCCGAAGTCTCCGTTCCAGTCCGCCTCGGACACCGGGGTCACGTTCAACGACAGCGTTCTGCCCGTCCATCAGGCCGGTCAGGCGGTGCTGTGGGAGGGCGACAGTCACCGCATCGACGAGGACCTGGTCCTGGAACTGGCCCCCGGTCACACGCCCGGTTCGACGGTGCTGTGGCTGGAGTCCGGCATCGACCGAGCAGTATTCGTCGGCGACCTCGTCCACACCCCACTGCAGATGGTCGAACCCGATCACGACACCTGCCTGAGCGAGGACCAAACCGAGGCCACCCAGTCCCGGCGTCGCGTCCTGGAGCGGGCAGCCGCGACGAACAGCCTGGTCGTGCCGGCGCACCTGGGCGGAGCGGGTGCCGCCGAAGTCGTGCGGTCGAACGGGGCCGTCTCGATCAAGCGATGGGCGCCGTTCTCGGACGCCTGACTCAGTAAGGGAAGATTCGGCCATGGACGTGCTCAGCGACGCGATCGGCACCATGCGAGCGGGGCACCCCTCCCTGTCGCTGGAGGCGGCGGACCCGTCGTGGGAGAAGGAGGTCCAGACCTTCGCGGGTGCCCGGTTCTACGTGGGCACCACGGGACGCATCCGGGTAACGGCACCGGACGAAGCGGTCATCACCTTGCAACCGGGCGACGCCGTTCTGCTCCCGCACGGAATTGCGCACACGCTCGTGAACGCCACCGACAGCACTGCCCAGTTCTTGTCCGGCGCCTACCGGCTTGAGCGGGCCCGCCCGCACCCGCTGTTCCAGGACCTCGCCGATCTGGTGAGTCTTCCGGCGCGGCCAGATCGCTACCCGGGTCTCCAGGCGTCGATCGACCTGTTGCTCAGCGAACTTGGCGAACAGATGCACGGCAGGGACTTGGTGCTGCCGGCGCTGCTCGAAGTGCTCCTCGTGCACCTGATCCGGGCCTGCCTGATCGAACGTGCGGGACCGCAGGCCACCGGCTGGTGCGTCGCCCTCGACGACGAGGTGATTGCGCGATCACTCCGTGCCGTGCACGAACGCCCCGCCGATCCCTGGACCGTGGAGTCGCTAGGCGCGCACGCGGGCCTGTCCCGTGCCGCCTTCGCCCGCAGGTTCACCGCCATGGTGGGGCAGCCACCGCTCACCTATCTGACGTGGTGGCGGCTCACCATGGCGGCACGCCTGCTCCAGACGACCGACGTCCCGCTGTCCACCGTGGCGCAGCGCAGCGGCTACGGCTCCGCCTATGCCTTCGCCAACGCTTTCAAACGCGAGTACGGGATCTCAGCTGGCCGTTACCGGCAGCAGCACCGCACCGACCACCACCATGAGAGATCGACTACCAACTCCTGACTGGCCGCGTGCACCGACTGCGCGTCGAGCACGACCAGACTCGGATCCTCGGTGCGCCCCGCGCGCTCCCGCACCCGGGTGCGCAGCAACTCGCAGATCTCCGCATCCAGCCCGTCATCGCGCCAGCGGTGGAAGGAGTACGTCACGGTCCAGTCCGGCAGCAGATCATCGGGCAGCAGACTCCACGAGCAGCCGACGCGGTTCTGATAGTGATCGCGTTCACGACCGCACCATCGAATACCGGGTCACGTTCCCGGTCGCCGAGGGACGCGCCGCCTTCCACGCCGTAATCACCGGCTCGATCAGTGCCCACTGCTCATCGCCGGTTTGGTCAGGCCGCCGCAGGGAAAGGCGTCCCCGGCTATGCTCACGGACTGGCTGATGAATTCCCCCAGACCGCATGCCCCGCGCCCGGTCGAACGAGAGTCCTTGTTGCAGCACTGGACGGAGAACCCGTGACCCGCCACGGCGTCAAGCCACCGCCCTCGACACCACAGTCACCAGCCGTCCTCGCCTACGACGGGGACTGCGGCTTCTGTCAGACGTCCGTCGACCGTATCCGGGCCCTCACCGCACCGACAATGGAAGCGGTGCCGTGGCAGTTCCTGCCCGCCGAGGCGACGGCGCTGCACCTCGAGCGCCTGGACCGTGAGGTCCTGCTACTGCGCGGCGGTACGGTCCTCGCGGGCGGGTCGGACGCGCTGGCCCGCTACGTGGGCTCCTCGCCGTCGCGTACCTACCGCACGCTCGCGGCCGTGATCCGTCTCCCCGGCATCCGCGCCTGCGCCCGCGTGGTCTACCGCTGGGTGTCCCGCAACCGCCATCGTCTACCCGGCGGCACGCCCGCATGCGCGGTGCCGCCGCGCGGCAGGTGAGGACCGGCGTGCGCCTGATACCGACCTGCGTGTTCAGCGACACCGCTCCGCCGGCCCTCAGCGACGGTCACGCCGTCGACCGCTTCGTCCAGATCGCCTCGCTCACCAAGGTCGTCACCGGCACAGCGCTGACCAGCATGGCCGCGTCCGAGGTGCTGGCGCTCGACGACCCCGTCGAACGATGGCTTCCCGCCGCCCCCACGACCGGGATCACACTCCTGCACCTGGCCCGGCACACCTCCGGCCTCCCCCGCCTGCCACCAGGTCGCCTCTCCCGCCGGGACCCGTACGCTGCGTTCGACCGCCCCGCGCTGGACTGCCTGCTGCCCCGGCTCGACACCCTTGCCACGCGACCCCCCGGCCAGCAAGAGGAGTACTCCAACCTTGGCTACGCCGTGCTCGGCGCGGCCCTGACCGCAGCCTCCGGGACGACGTACGAGGAACTGGTAACCGAGTATGTCCTGCGGCCGCTCGACCTCACGGAAGTAACCGCGAACCCCGAACCCGGCCGAAGTCTGCCGATCCCCGGGCTCCTCGGCCGGCCCCGCAAGCCCTGGACGATGGACGGCGCGATCCTGCCGGCGGGCGGCCTGTGGGCCACTCCCCGTGCGGCAGCCGACCTGGTGGTACGGATCCTGGTGGAGCGCCGACTGGGGGATCCCGCTCCGAGCTGGCAGACGTCTGGCCCCTTGCGCTGGCACAACGGAGCGACACGCCACGCATCACTCTTCGCCGGAGCGATGGACGACGGCCGCTGGGTGCTGATCCACCGCCTCAACGCGGCGCCGGAGGACACGGACCGGGCGGGCATCGAGACCCTCAAGGCAAGCCGAACCGCTCCCTAGCCCACCCCACTCGTCGATGGTGAAGAGGTCGGCCAGGCCGCCCAGTTCGAGTTCTGTGGCCTGTTGGGCGGGACCGAGGCCGTGATGGTCGAGCGTTGGCGAGCAGCTTCGGCACGGCGGTTGGGCGCCGGATTTCGACCGGTGTGCTGGATGCGGGTGATCAGGACGCGGGCGGGTTGGCGGGCCGTCGTCAGCTCGCGCTGATCAGCGGCGGTCCACCCCGACCAGTAGCAGGCCGCCCCCGTCGGGCCGCAGAGCGGTAAGCGCCGTATCGCTCGAAAGCCCGCCGCGCGAAGGCGACGCGGCCCCGGCTGCGCCCCCTGCCCGCGGTCGGTTACGACGCTGGCCTCTTCTTCGAGGCCGCCTTCTTCCGGCCCGCACTCGTCTTCTTCGCGGCCTTCTTCTTCGGCGCCGCCTGCTGCCCGCTGATCGCCCCCGTCTCGGGCTCAGTGGCCGGCTTCGGCCTCGGCCGTGACGTCGCGGATGCCGCGCGGGCGTCCGGCCTTGACCCACATCCGGTGCAGGACCGCGGCGATCGCGACCGCGGCGACCAGGGAGGCGATCGGCTCGCCCCGGGAGAGGTTGACCACCCGCACGAAGGCGACGGCGACCGCGCCCACGAGGTTGACCGCCGCGTGTCCGAAGCGGCGTTCGCGCAACAGGACCAGCCGCTGGTCGTCACCGCCGGCCGTGATGATCACGACCGCGGAGACGGCCAGGAAGAGCAGCACGCCCCAGTACGGGGCGTGGTGCAGTTGGTACGTCCCCACACGGCGGGCAGGATTCCGGCATCGGTGCCGCCATGGCCGTGGTGGCGGGCCAGTGCTTTCAGCAGGCCGGGCCCGACCTGGAAGGAGGAGGACGCGGCCGAGAGCAGCAGCAGCGCGGTGAGGAGCTGGAAGATCGCGTACAGGGTGCCGGGGGCGGCGTTGTGGGCCAGGTCCAGGACGGGTGGGCATTCCTGCCGAAGATGCGCAATTCTGGATGATGTGTCTGGTCGCGCGCAGCCCGCACACGCGGACGCGATCGGCGACCACACCGGAGGTTCTACAGCCGATGAGCAGCCCCGAGCATGAACCGGCAGGCGCCCGCGACACCACCGAGGGTCACACCTACACGATCACCGGCGGCGACTGGGACGAGATCTTCTCCGCGGCGGAGAAGGCGGACGACGAGCGGATCATCGTCAACATGGGTCCGCAGCACCCGTCCACGCACGGTGTGCTGCGGCTGATCCTGGAGATCGACGGCGAGACGGTGAAGGAGGCCCGCTGCGGCATCGGCTACCTGCACACCGGCATCGAGAAGAACATGGAGTTCCGCAACTGGGTCCAGGGCACGACGTTCGTGACCCGCATGGACTACCTGATGCCGCTGTTCAACGAGACGGCCTACTGCCTGGCGGTGGAGAAGCTGCTGGGCATCACCGACCACATCCCGGAGCGGGCGAGCGTCATCCGCGTGATGATGATGGAGCTCAACCGGATCTCCTCCCATCTGGTCGCCGTGGCCGCAGGCGGGATGGAGATCGGCTCCACCACGCTGATGGTCTACGGCTTCCGTGACCGAGAGGTCATCCTCGACATCTTCGAGCTGGTCACCGGCCTGCGCATGAACCACGGCTACGTGCGGCCCGGCGGGCTGGCGCAGGACCTGCCGCCCCGCGCGCTGGACGATATCCGTGAGGGCGTGAGGCTGCTGCGCTCGCGGCTGCCCGAGTACGACAAGCTCGCCACCAACAACCCGGTCTTCAAGGCCCGGCTGATGGACGTCGGCTATCTGAACCTGGCGGGCTGCATGGCGCTGGGCGCGACCGGCCCGATCCTGCGGGCCACCGGCCTGCCGCACGACCTGCGCAAGTCGCAGCCGTACTGTGGCTACGAGGGCTACGACTTCGAGGTCGAGACCGCCGACACCTGCGACTCCTACGGGCGGTTCCTGATCCGGCTGCACGAGATGGAGCAGTCGCTGCGGATCGTCGAGCAGTGCCTGGAACAGCTCACGGGCGGCGGCGGCGAGGTCATGGTCGCGGACAAGAAGATCGCGTGGCCGGCCCAGCTGGCGCTCGGCGCGGACGGGCTCGGCAACTCGCTGGACCACATTCGCAAGATCATGGGCGAGTCCATGGAGGCGCTGATCTACCACTTCAAGCTGGTGACGGAGGGCTTCCGCGTCCCGCCGGGGCAGACCTACACGGCGGTCGAGTCCCCCAGGGGCGAGCTGGGCGTGCACGTAGTCTCCGACGGCGGCACGCGCCCCTACCGGGTGCACTTCCGCGACCCGAGCTTCACCAACCTGCAGACGATGGCCGCGATGTGCGAGGGCGGGCAGGTCGCGGACGTCATCGTCGCCGTGGCCGGCATCGACCCGGTGATGGGAGGCGTGGACCGGTGAGAGCCATCGCGTGCCCGTGGTTGACTCGTCCGCACCACCGGCCTGTCCGTGGCAGCCCTCCACCGCCAGCTCACCGGCCATCTCAAATACGCCGGCTTCACCCTGGTCGTCGCGTACGCGGGCGGGACACCCGCGGGATTCGGCTACGCCTTCCCCTGCTCCGCCGACTACTGGTTCGGCGCTGGCCTGGTCGACCAGGTGCCCGCGGGCGCTCGCACCGAGCGTCTGATGGGCTTGTGCGAGCTGGCAGGCCTGAAGGGTGTCTTTATTGCCATACGGTGGTTGACCTGGGGTTTTGCGGTCGTCTGCGTGTGGGCATGAGCAGTGATAGTGGGTCTGCGACTGCTCTACCTGATCTTCTGCCGGCTCCTGGGCTGCTTGCTCTTGCTGGGTCGGTCGACCGCCGCGAACAACGCTGAGATCCTCGTGCTCCGCCATGAGGTCGCTGTGCTGCGCCGGCAGATCGAGCGCCCGCGGCTCTCGTGGGCTGATCGTGCCGTGCTCTCCGCCCTCGCACGGCACCTGCCACCCGCATTACGCCGCCATCGGCTGGTCACTCCAGGCACGCTGCTGACCTGGCACCGTCGTCTGGTGCGTTGGAAGTGGCGCCAGACGGCGGTCGGACCCGGTCGGCCACCATTGCCCGAAGAGACAGTTGCGCTCATCCAGCGCCTGGCAAGAGAGAACCCGACCTTGGGGGTACGTCAGGATCCAAGGCGAGCTGCGCCGGCTCGGTCATCGGGTTGCCGGCGCTACGGTCCGGCGCGTCCTGCGCCGTTCTGGCCTACCGCCCGCACCGCAGCGAGCCTCCCAGCAGACCTGGCGCTCCTTCCTGTGCTCCCAGGCCCACACGCTGCTCGCCTGCGATTTCATGCACGTGGAGACCGTCTTCCTCAAGTGTCTCTATCGACTCCTGATCACCGGTGAACGGCACCTGCGTACTGTCCTCAACCAGTACGCCGAGCATGACAACTCGGGGCGGGCTCACCGCAGCCTCGGTCTGCGTGCCCCTGACGACGACCCGAACGTCATTCCTCTTCCGGCTGCCATGGTCAGGCGCCGCCAGGTACTCGGCGGTCTGCTCAACGAGTACCGCACCACGTCACCCCGGTTGCCTCATCACCCGCAGGGAAAGCCCAGCTCAGCAGCCTGATCGGAATATTGACACCCTTCAGGGGTGTTTGACCAGCAACGATGAATAACCGAGCCCCACAGGATGAGACTTCCGGCAAGGGAAGAGTCACGGCCCGTAATGCGCATAGGCCGCCCAGCGCAGAGGGTCCGTAGGGTCCCCACGGCGCTGAGCGGCCACCGCGTCATGAAGGGCGCGGGCCGTATGGGCGGCGTCAGTCCGGCCGTCCACAAGGAGCGCGGCATAGGTGGCAGCGGCGACGTCCGGCGCGGAGCTGTCGCCGATGTTCCACATCGTGGCGACGACGTGCCGATACCCGATTACCTGGACGGCTGCTGCAGGGTGTACGGCCTCGTCCAGGGCCCGCACACCCGGCGTGGCGGTGCGGCAAGCTGACAAGTAGGCCAGTTCTCCCTGCGGCAGGTGCATCCCACTCAGCTCTGCGACCGTCAGCAATCCATCGTACAGAGCAAATCCGCTGCTAGCCGGATTCATGGGCTCCTGAACGGCATGACACGCGAGGTGCACCCACGGGCTGTCCGTGAGTGCCTGCTTCACGGCTTCTCTGGTTGCCTGTGGGCCGATGAGCGACCTGTGTGGCGCCTGAGAGTTCGAAAAGCACGCGTCGAGAGCGGTGATCTCTCGCTCGACACCGGGCAACGGAGAGTGACCTGGGGTCTCCGGCATACCCACGGTCAGGCGCCCGGCGGGACCGGCGGGGCCTTTCCGGCCCCGGGCCCGGCACAGTGCCGCGAGCGTCGGAGTATACGAGGAAACGACCCGGTCGGGCATAGAACGGTCTGCGGGCGACTGCGCTCCTTGGTGGCGTGGATGGTGCCCTGCGGCGTGTAGCGGCAGCAACGCCAGCGGACCTGTGGGACACCACCAGACCCGGGGCATCGGATCCTCACCCGGCCAGATGCCGAGGAAGTCCAGCACCGGCTCGGCCACGTGATTCCATAGCCAGTCGAGTATGTCGTGGACAGCATGCCGGTGGCGTTCCCGTTCGAGGAACGAGCGGTGTGGCTGCCCACCTGCGGCCACTATGTTGGAGAACGTCTCCGCTCGCTGTGAGACTGCCTTCCATGCTGCTTCCGGTAGCTCGATGGCCTCGACGGCCGGGCCATTGCGACCGACTACAAGGGCATGTGACCCGAACCGGCTGACGTTGATCAGGACCACCGGTCCCTCCGCCGCCGCTCTGGCCAGCTCGGCGAAAGGCACTGGCCGCAGGAAGTGTGCGAAGCCCTCCAGCCGACGCACCTCGGCAACCGCTTCGTCCCACTCGTGGAGCAGCGCAGCCCGCTCCTCCACGAGCCGTTCCCACATGGAGGGTGCGAGCAAGGCATCTTGTGACAGGACGGTTATCGGAAGCATCGTGTCGAATGGGCGGGCGTCCAGGGTGTCGCGGATACGGGACAGGCGTTGGGCCTGCGCCGGGGCCCGCTCAGCAAGCAGCGACAGGTCGGTGCGTGTGTGCAGAATCTGATTCCAGACGACCGACCTTCCCTGCTCTAGGATTTCGATGGCGCGCTCCGGCTGCCCCACCATGACCAGGCACGCTGCTGCGTCCGACGCCAGACCTGACCAATCGGCCATCTGCCTTTCCCGCGCTGGTCTGCTTAGCCCGTGCCAGGTCAGCTGGGGAAGGAGCTCCATCGCCAGGGTGTATGCTCCCACCGCGAGCTTGAGGTCGCCGAGTTCGACCGCTGCCTCCCCCCACGCGGTGCACGCGGACATGCGGTCCGGCAACGTGCCGACGGTCGATTCCGCCGCTTGCCGCCACCAGTGAACCGCCTCCCGCAGGTCGGTCGCATCATCCCGGGCCCGATACCGCTGCTTCAGTACGGTGCCCAGCGTGATGCGGGCCGTGACGATCGATGTGTCTTCCAGTCCGTTGACTGCCACCGCCTCCCGGGCCACCATCACGGCCCGATCCAGGTCGACGGCCCTTTCTGCCCCGTCAGGACGCTCGACCTCCGTGCTGAGAACGATGGCCAGGGTATGCATCAGTGTCTGCCGGTAGCGGTGCCCGTTGGGGGTGACGGCGACGGCCTCTTCGGCGACTTCCACGGCTTCCGACAGGTCGCGGGGATCGCCCCAGCGCGTATACCGGTAGCGCAGCCAGCTGCTGTACTGCATCAGATGCAGGCCGCGGTCGGGATCGTGCACAGGGAGCGTCGCGACGGCCTCACGGGTCAGTCGGACCGCCTCGTCGACATCCACTTCTTGCCTCTGGCCGACCGACTCCGCCAGACGCCAGCTCAAGGCATTGGCATAGGTTGTCAAAGCGGCGGATCGATGAGGCGAGCCGTCCTCTGACTTGTCGACCGCCTTCCTGCCCAAGTGCACTCCGCGATCGAGGTCGGCTTGGTTGAGCGTGTGCCGATAGCGGAGTTGAAACGCGGTTGAGAGACTGGCCGCCGCCAAGGCGCTGTCGTTCAACGGAGCGGAGAGTGCCTCCGTGCCCAGCTGGATAGCAGCGTCCAAGTCGGCGACGGACCTCAGACGCTCGTAGCGGAGCCGGTAGGAGACAGACAGGTTGGTCAAGCGGTCACCGCGCTGGTCGTCGCCTTCGGCAGTCAGGGCCAAGGCCTGCTCCTCGGCTTCAATGGCCTCCTGCAGATGGGCGACCTCACCGTTGTACTCGTACAGGTGGTAGAGCGCGGTGCCGAGTTGCGACAGGCGTTGGGGACGCTGCTCGCGCGAAGCATCGGCCAGCCTACGGCGCATCAGCTGTAAATGGCCCTTGAGGTCGGCGATGCCCGTCCGGTCATGGCGGACCTGCAACCACATCCCGAGCGATAGGAGGTATGCTCCCCGGTCGTCAGGGGCGAGAGCCTCAGCGGCACGCCTTCCGACCTCAATGGCTTCGTCCAGATCCCCGAGTTGCTCGGTGTCTTGGAAGCGGTAGTACAGCGCCTGCGCCAGCCGACTGAGCCGGAGGGCTCGATAGGAGTCGCCACAGTCGGTGGCTGCGACGACCTCCCGTGCCAACCGCACGGTCTCATCGACATCCCAGGGCCGCGCGCCGGACCTGCACCACAGCAGAAGGAGCTCGACCAGTATCGACAGACGCCGGATCCGCGCGGGATGGTCCGGACCGCACAGCTCGACGGACTGGCGTCGCGCTGCGATGGCCTCTTCCAGATCCGGCATGCTCCCGGTGCGCCGAAACCGTAAACCCAGGGCAACGGACAGGTCGCTGAGCCGCTGTGTCAGGCCGTCTTCAGCGGCGGTGGCGATCGATAGCCCAGCTGCGCAACGGCAGTGGTCGATCGCCTCGTCCAAGGGGGCACTGTCTCCGGAGCGGGTGTACTCCTCCAGCAGCCGTTTGCCCTCGGCGGCCGCTCGTTCCGCCTTCTCGGCCGTACTCTCCAGCTCCGCATAGAACTGAGGTGGCACGCCCTCTGGCCGCACCTGTGCCCTCCATCGCATGAGGTGTAGCGCGTTGCCGAGATAGGCAAATCCGTAACTGCCGGGTGTGGCGGTGTATCGGACGAGGAGAAACTCCACCAATGTGTCCAGAGCAGGCAGGTGGGGCACGCCACCGCTGGACGCATCCGCTCGGGTCAGGCAGGCGTGGAGAGTGTCCGCCTCGGCATGGGCCGTATCCTCAAACAGCACCGACGCGTCGCCAGTTTCCTTGAACCGGGCCATCCGTGCGCGGAGTGCCGTGACCAGTCCGTCTTGCGCACGCATGGGCTCCATGGACTTCCTATGGTTCCTATGGTTACGAGATTTCTCTATTCTATCGGCGTGGCGGCTGCGCCCTCTATGGCGGACGGAGGCTGGAGAGCAAGATCGTGTCGATACAGCATCCGGTACACCAAGACGAGCCCTGGGAAGAACGTTCCGCATTCCACTGGACCGACCGTGCCTACTCCCTGCTGGAACAGGGTCTGCTGAACGCTGATGTCCAAGTGGTCGACGGCGTGCTCAGCACGCGGGTCCAAGGTATATGTCCGCGTTGTAACGGAGTGCTGGACGACCGGCAGGTACACACCGCGGTGACCGACCTGATGGTTGGCGTACACCGCAGCACGGCGGTTCCGGGGATATCTGGCCCGGCCGTGGTGACCATAGATGTAACCTGTGGCTGCGGTATGGCACACGGTGCGGCCCCCGAGGGCAGGACCGGCTGCGGTGTCAGCTTCCGTGTGGAGCTGGAAGCAAACACTGGCGATGGGGACTCGTAATGAGCGCCTACCGTCCCCGGAGGCCCGCGCGTGCCCCCTCCGCTTCGGA
Organism: Streptomyces sp. AgN23; assembly: GCF_001598115.1. Taxonomy (NCBI): domain Bacteria; kingdom Bacillati; phylum Actinomycetota; class Actinomycetes; order Kitasatosporales; family Streptomycetaceae; genus Streptomyces; species Streptomyces sp. AgN23. The sequence continues at coordinate 2,450,217 of NZ_CP007153.1, read as the reverse complement.
CATCGCCGAGCGGGACGCTTTTGCCGCGCTGACGGCAGCGTCGACCACGTCGGTCCGCGCCAGCGCCGAGGCATGGCGGAACGGGCTCACGGCGTTCCTCACGCTGGTAACCACCGGGGTCATCATCAAAGGACGCGATACGGCGGCCGGCCTTCCTGCTCCCTGGCTTGTCGCGGTCACCGTGCTCATCGGCGGGGGGCTGTTGACCGCGGTGATCGGGCTGTGGCTGACGCTCGCAGCCCAAGCGGGCACGCGTCCTGGCGCCGTCACTCTGCACGACATTCACCGCCGCTATAACTCCGTGGCCGCCTACCAGGTGGCCGTGGCCAACCAAGCCGCGCGGCGCCTACGCATCGCACAGGGCGTCGTCGCCGCCGCGCTCGCTCTGCTGATCGGCGGCGTTGTGACGACCTGGTGGGCGCCGCCTCCCTCAGGCGGCAAGACCGCCTATGTAAGAGTCAACCATCAGGGAAAGTCCAGCTGCGGGACGCTACGCTCGGCCGATGGCGGCCGCATCCGCCTCCGGATGCCTGGCCGGCACGAGCTCCTGACCGTCCCCTTCGGCACCGTCACCAACTTCAAGATCGTGACGTCCTGCCGCTGAACAACACAGCGGTTTGCCCCGTATCGAGGAGCCTGAGCTCCTCGATACGGGGCGAGGCCGATGAACGCCAGTCGCGGCGAGGTAGGCCAGACGCAGCAGCACGACAGACCATGATGCCGCCGGGGCCCTGCGCAGGTGAAGACCCCGGGGGTGAACGTCGAGGAGAATCGAAGATCCGTGATCAGGCTCCCAACCTGCGTGGATGATTCATCGGCACCCGCAGTGTCGTGGCTCTCTGAGCTCCGAATTACGCGGAACGCAGGCAGGCCGCACCCTCGCTTTCCGGTTTCGGGAAGGGTTCTGACTGTCGTGCCACCGAAGTCGCCGAAGCCTCCCGTGACTCCCGGCTCACGGCAGATTCCCTGATCGCCGCCCACCTCTGTAATCAACTCCGTTTGTTTCCTTGACATTTCACTCGGAAGTCGTACGTTGGGAGCGCTCCCATGGTGCCTTTCAACTGGAAGGAGTTCCCCCCCACATGCGCAAACAGAGCCCATTAACCGGGCGTTCCCGGTCGGCCCTCCGCCGGCCTCTCCAGGCGCTCGCCATGCTGTTCGCCGTGGTTGTCGGCGCACTGACCTGGTCGGCCCCCGCCCAGGCTCACGGCTCCGTCGTCGGCCCCGCCTCCCGCGCGTACCACTGCTGGGAAAGGTGGGGTAACGACCACATGAACCCGGCCATGCAGACCGAAGACCCCATGTGTTGGCAGGCCTTCCAGGCCAACCCCGACACCATGTGGAACTGGATGAGCGCGCTCCGCGACGGCCTCGGTGGCCAGTTCCAGTCGCAGACCCCCAACGGGACGCTCTGCAGCAACAACCTCTCGAGGAACGCCAGTCTGAACAAGCCCGGGCAGTGGAAGACGACCACCGTCGGCAACAACTTCTCGGTCCACGTGCACGACCAGGCGTCCCACGGTGCCGACTACTTCACGGCCTACGTGAGCAAGCAGGGCTTCGACCCCAAGACCCAGACCCTGGGCTGGGGCAACCTCGACTTCATCACGCAGACCGGCCGCTTCGGCCCGGCGACGGACTACACGTTCAACGTCAGCACCTCCGGCTACACCGGACACCACATCCTGTTCGTGATCTGGCAGGCCTCGCACCTCGACCAGGCCTACATGTGGTGCAGCGACGTGAACTTCGGCTGAGCAGGGGAGCGTCGCACACGGCACCGGTCTCTGCCGGGCGCCGGTAACCCGCCGCCCGGCCAGCCGAGCTCCGTCGGGGCAGGGGACCCATTTGGTCACCCTGCCCCGACGGGGCTCCCTTCGCTCTGGGGGTCAAGGGGTCGCAGGTTCAAATCCTGTCTCCAGACCAGCGTTTTCGCAGGTCGAAGGCCGTTTCCGCGGGTAGCGGAAGCGGCCTTGACCGTTTCCCGGCTGGGAGCAATGGGGAGCCCTCTGGGAGCCCTCGTGCTCCCAACTCGCAGACGTGTCAACGGTGCCCGATTCGTCCGTCACCCGATCCGGTAGACCTACAGCGCAGTACCGCGCCCCTGTGTGCCGTTGTCAACCACAGGCCACCAAGGTCACCCCGCCGTTATGGATGCTCTCGGCATCGAGAAGCATAAGGACCCCTTGTCGGCCCTCGACCCCCTTTCGGGGTGGGAGCACGGTGCCGTGCCCCCCATGCGACAGGAGGGGAGCTGTCGGCTGATGACCTTGGCCGACGTGTTTCCGCAGGCGGCCGACGCTCGGGCGTTGTGGCCGCAAGGTGTCTGCCGGGTCAAGGCGAGGCAAAGCCCCTTGGCGTCCGCCGGCAGACGGGGCACTCCCAGAGCGTGAGCGCCCTAGCAGGCTCTGTAGCGCCGTAGCGAGACAGTCGGCAGGTGCCCTCGCCATCGGAAAAAGTGTGCCAAGCGACTGCTGGGCTGGCCGCAGAGGGTCTCCAGAAAGGGGGCAAGGCTCTGGCCGCGGGCGGCTTCCCGAGCACGGTGCGGTGCGATACGGCCTACGCCAAGGCTTACGCCGCTCTGGGCCACCGCTACGCCCGCCGCCTCAGCAGCCCACGCCAGCCGGCGTGGAAAATCGGCGCGGCCCTCGGCATCACCCGCCCGGTCCGAATCGAGAAGCGCGACCTCACGCGGCGGACGCTGTCCCGCGCCGTCGCATGAACGGTGCCCCGCTTCTGCTGCTCCGCAGGCGGCGGAACAGGCCGCCACATAGCGCAGCCACCGGCGCCAGCGCAACGGCAGCGGCCACAGCTCTTGTCTCCTCCTGACCTGCGGGTGCCGATAAAACATCCGCGCTTCGCCACCAGCCCGTATCGTCCGCGAGCGCTTCGGCAGGCACACTGGCCACTCCGGAACCGGGCGAACTCGGCGCCGTGCTGCACCACCTCAACGAAGCGATCGAGGCGATCCCACCGTGACCTGCCGGCGGATCATACTGAGGTCTACCGGCCGTCAGCTGAGCCCAGCACAATCGCTCGTATGACGATCACCACGGGTGCGCCTCCGCCCACGCACAACCTGCCCGTCGCGCTCGCCCGGGGTTTCCTGACCGGTGGCGTGGTCGGGACGTCGCTTGCCGCGCTCGTCGTGGGCGGGATTGTCGAGAACGCACCGCTGTTCGTAACGGGGTTGGTGTTGCCCGTGGTCTACGGACTGCTGTGGTCCCTCGCCGGTATGCCGAGGCGTGCCCGGGAGGCGGCGGTCGTGCCCCGTACGGCGCTCGCGATGATCGAGAGCCGGGAAGCCGTCGAGGGCGAGACCAGCGAGGTACCGGTGCGGTTCGAGCTCACCGTCGTACCGGACGACGGGCCGGCGTACCGGGTGGAAATCACGCAGGACATCAACCTCGTGGACCTGGCCGACTACCGGCCGCGCGGTGTCGTGGTGGTCCAGTACCCGCCGGACCGGCCATGGCGGGTGCGCATCGTCAAGCGGCCGACGCCGGAGTGGGAGGACCGGGCGGCCTCGGCCCAACTCGATTCGGTGCCGGGGGCGGCCACAGTGGCCGCGCCCCCGCAAGGCTGTGCCTTCGGCTTCGTCGTGCTCCTGGGCCTGTTGCTCGGCGTGGCCGCCGTGCTCCTGGCTTTCCGCGCGGACCTCTTTGACCGGGACGACACCGCGAAGTCGCCTTCGGCCGCACGGCCGTCCGTTTCCTCCACGTCGTCGACCACGATTGTGTCGTCGGCGTCCGGAACAGTCGCCCTGGGCCCGGGCCAGTCGTTTCTCGACAAGGGCGAGTTGGACCGGGCCCTCGGCTCGCTCACCAAGGGTGGGGACACACGGGACACACGCCAGGCGCTCACTGTCGTCGTGCAGGAGCGCCTGCTGTCGGTCGTGTTCTCGCCCGCCGGCACGCAGACTCCGGGATTCGACCCCCGTGCGCTGCCCTACGGCGGTTTCCCCGCCCTGGTCGAGGAGGCCACGACCACCCTCGGCGTTCGCTCCCCGCAGACCTGGCAGATCACCGCTGACCGTCTCACCGGCTCTCTCGTCATCAGGGTCGTTGTGACCGGGGCCGAGAGCACGGCGTCACTGGAGGCGGATGGACAGGGCAAGGTGGTGCGGCGCGCGCCCGCACGGTGAGGTGCCCTGGGATCGCACTGTTCCGGACGGCAAGGGGTGTGCTCGGTGGCCGTCCCCGAAGTGGCAGGAGGAGAGACGGATGGGCTGGCACGGATATCTGGTGCTGTGGTGTGGCGTGTTCGGCGCGGTGGCGCTGGTCGGGTACGGGAGGTCGCTGGCCGGGATGACCCGGGCGCAGCGGACGGTCTGGGCGAAGGGGCGGATCGAGCGGGTGGGGGAGCCCCGGCACGGAAGCTCCCCGAAGGACGGGATAGCCGTGGTCGTCTCCTTCCAGGACCCGGCCACCGGGCAGGAGTTCACCGTCACCAACGACGATGAGCGGGGTGAGAGGATCAGCGTGGCATGGATGGGCCGGGAGATCGGGGTCCACTACCCGCGCGGCAGGCCCCACGCCTTCCGGTTCGCCAACCACCTTTCCGAAGGCGGGCGCGGACTCGGCTGGCCGACCTTCGCGCTCTTCCTCGTCTACGCCGGTCTGGTCGTCGCCGCCGCGATCGACTGGGGCTGGCCGTGGGCTCTGCTCGGCTTCTGCGGACCATGGGCCGTGTCCGGCGCGTACCACCTGCCCGGGAACGTCCGCGACAGGAACCGCCGTATCGACGCGCTGGCCGCCATGGCCGCCGTACCCGGCCGTGTCGTCGCCGTGCTCAAGAGCGTCACCGTCGACTCCAACGACGGGAGCACCTCCACCCACCTGGTACCGGTCGTCACCTTCACCACCCTCGACGGCAGGGCCGTCACGGCCTACTGCGAGTCCGGACTGACGGACCCCGCCGGATCGCGGGGCCTGAACGTCACGATCCACTACGCCCCCGACGACCCCGCAGTCTTCGTCCTGGACGTCGAGGCCGAACGCCGGTCCTGGAAGCGGGACATGACCGTCAACGTCGTGGGTGTGCTGGTCGTGGCGGCGGCGGCCGTGGCGGGGGTGGTCGCGCTGTGACACGGGAGCCGGGCTATCTTCCCTGTGGGGCTCGGATATTCATCGCTGCTGGTCAAAACGCCACGGCCTCCGCGTAGCACTGCGATCCTGGTTGGATGGTCGTGTCGCTTCTCTACCGGATGACTCGACGTTTTCTCTCCGTCCCAGCAGTGCTCCTACAGCGGGACACCTCGAAGGAAGCTGAGCTTCTCGTCCTCCGGCACGAAAACGCTGTACTACGACGCCAGATGCAGGGGCGGGTACGGTACGAGCCGGCGGACCGTCTCTGGTTCGCAGCCCTGTCCTCGCTGATCCCCCGCCGCCGCTGGGCCAACGTCTTCCCGGTCACACCGAGCACGCTGCTGGCCTGGCACCGCAGACTCGTCGCCCGCCGATGGGACTACTCCCGACGCCGCCGCGGTCCCGGACGGCCGCGTACGCAGGCCGCCATCAAGAACCTCGTGCTGCGCCTTGCCCGTGAGAACAGCCGATGGGGCCATCGCCGGATTCAGGGCGAACTGGCCCGGCTCGGACACCCGATCGCCGCCTCCACTGTCTGGCAGATCCTCCACACCGCAGGAATCGACCCCGCACCACGCCGCACCGGCCCAACCTGGCGCGAGTTTCTCTCCGCGCAGGCCACCAGCTTGATCGCCTGCGACTTCCTCCACATCGACACCATCAGCCTGCAACGTCTCTACGCTCTGATCTTCCTCGAGCACCGCACCCGGCGCCTGCACATCGCCGGCGTCACCGCACACCCGACCGCGGCCCGGGCCACCCAGCAGGCCCGCAACCTCGCCACCGACCTGGGCATACGCATGGACTCGCTGCGCTTCCTCATCCGGGACCGCGACAGCAAGTACACCGACGCCTTTGACGCCGTGTTCCAGGCCGAGAACATCGAGATCAGCAAGACGCCGATCCGGGCACCAAAGGCCAACGCCCACTGCGAACGAATGATCGGCACCCTCCGCCGAGAAGTCCTGGACCACATGCTCATCCTCGGCGAAGCCCACGCGCGTCAGGTCCTTGGCCACGTATCAGAGGCACTACAACGCGCACCGCCCCCACCGGGCCCGACGCCAACCAGCTCCCCAAGCTCACGGACAACCACCTCCGGTCCTGGAGCCGGCCAGCCGCAGAATCCTGCGCACTCGCATCCTCGGCAGCGTGATTAACGAGTACCGATATGCCGCTTGACCAGGAGCGGTGATGATTCGAGCCTCACACCGTCGAGGAATGCTTCCAGACCGCGAAGCAGGAGTGCGGCCTGGACGACTACCAGGTCCGCCGCTATCCCGGCTGGCACCGCCACATGACCTTGGCCATGGCCGCCCACGTCTGCCTGACCGTCGTGAGGGCCCGAGAGCTGGATGCGGAGAAAGCAGAAAACGGATCCTCCCAGCTCATCCACCTCAGCCTCGCCGAGATACGACGCCTGATCACCCGCCTCGCCGACCGCCGCCCCGCCCCGGTCAGCCACATCCTGCACTGGTCCCGCTGGCGACGACGACGCCAGTACCAAGCCCGCGTCAGCGAGCACCGTTGCAGTATGAGTCGGCGTGTGGGGCGGGCGTAGCGACGGTCTCGGTGTTCTCCAGGACAACTGCGAGGCCCTGGCCCACGCCGATGCAGAGTGCGGCGACACCGTAGCGTTCGCCTCGTTCCCGCAGGGCCTTGGCCAGGGTGCCGAGGATGCGACCCCCGGACGCGCCGAGGGGGTGGCCGATGGCGATCGCGCCGCCGTGGACGTTGACGATCGAGGGGTCGACCCGCCACGCGTCGATGCAGGCGAGCGACTGGACGGCGAAGGCTTCGTTGAGCTCGATGGCGCCGACCTGCTTCCAGCTGATACCTGCGCGTGCGAGGGCTCGGTTGGCGGCCTCTACGGGGGCGTAGCCGAACATCTGCGGCTCCAGGGCCGACGTGCCGCGGCCGGCGATCCGTGCGACCGGGTCCAGCCCTATGGCGAGAGCGGCCCGGTCTGAGCCGAGGAGCAGCGCGGAGGCGCCGTCGTTGAGTGGGCTGGCGTTGCCCGCGGTGATGGTGCCGTCCGTACGGAACACGGGTCGCAGGCCTCCCAGCACCTCGGCGGTGGTGGTTGAGCGGATGTTCTCATCCCGGGTGAGGCCGGTGCCGGGCACGGGACTGACCAGGTCGTCGTAGAAGCCGGATTCCCACGCCTGGTGCGCCAGTTCGTGGGAGCGTGAGGCGAACTCGTCCTGCCGTGCGCGGGAGATGCCGAGCTTCTCTCCCAGTTGCTCGTTCGCCTCACCCAGGCTGACGGTCCACTCGGCGGGCATCCGGTCGTTGACGAGCCGCCAGCCCAGGGTCGTCGAGACCGCGGTGACATCGCCCGCCGGGTACGGCCGGTCGGACTTGGGCAGCACCCACGGTGCGCGCGTCATCGATTCGACTCCGCCGGCCAGTACGATTTCGGCGTCGCCGGTCTCGATTTGCCGGCTGGCGACCATCGCCGCGTCGAGGCCGGATCCGCACAGTCGATTGACCGTCGTGCCGGGCACGCTTACGGGGAGTCCGGCCAGCAGCCCGGCCATCCGGCCCACATTGCGGTTTTCCTCGCCCGCGCCGTTGGCGTTGCCCCATACGACCTCGTCGATTCGGGCCCTGTCGAGTTCCGGCGCCTTGTCGAGTACCGCGGCGATCGCGTGTGCGGCGAGGTCGTCGGGGCGTACGCCGGCCAGCGCCCCGTTGAACCGTCCGAACGGTGTGCGAGCCGCAGCGTAGAGATATGTCATCGATCGTTCTTTCGTTCGCGGGCGGGTCTGCGAGGTCCTCCGCCGGTGACCTCAGTTGCCGTGCCCGTGATGTGCGAGGGGTCACTGGCGAAGGAAGAGCACGGCGTCGGCGGCGTCTTTGACCGTGCCTGTCCGGCCGAGCGGTACATCCTTGGGCCGCCGGTCGGCGTTGACCGGGCCCCGTGCCGTGCCGCTTCGTCGGCCGTGGCCTGCGCCGGGCCGGTGAGCCCGGCTCCGGCCTTCGCTGTAGTTCGTCGGGGCGGGTCTTTCGGGTCGGCGGAGATGGACAACCACGTGGGTGATCGCCGCGGGTAGCGGTAGCGGTAGCGGTAGCGGTAGCGGTGGCGCGCGTCGCGGCCGATGCCGATCCGTACTCCGAGTACGTAGCTGGTCACCGAGGCCAGGCGTGGAAGCCCTGTCCGGTCTTGCGGCCCAGTTGTCCCGCGGTGACCTTGTCACGTAGCAGTTGCGGTGGGGCGAACCGGTCTCCGAGGGTGCGATGCAGGTGGTCGGCGATGGCCAGACGCACATCGAGGCCGACGAGATCGGTGGAGCGCAGCGGTCCCATGGGATGGCCGTAGCCCAGTTCCATGGCGGTGTCGATGGCGTCGGCGTCGGCGACGCCCTCTTCCAGCATGCGGATCGCTTCCAGACCGAGCAGGACACCGAGGCGGCTGGTGGCGAACCCGGGCGAGTCGCGTACGAGCACGTCCTTCTTCCCGAGCGCTCCCACATACCCGAGCACCTGGTCGCGGACGGTGTCCGAGGTGGCCGGTGAGGTGACCACCTCGACCATCTTGGAGGCGGGAACGGGATTGAAGAAGTGCATGCCCAGGAAGCGTTCGGGGTGTTGAAGGGCGGCCGACAGTTCGCTCACCGACAGCGAACTGGTGTTGGTGGCGAGGACGGTCCGTGCGGAGACCACCTGCTCGACGGCGGTGAGCACGTCGGCCTTCAGGGCCGTGATCTCCGGTACCGCTTCCACCACGAGATCGGCTTCCTCGGGCAGCTCGGACACGTCGGGCACCAGGTCGAGCCTGCTGAGCACGTCGGCGGGATCGGCATTCGACTTGCCCCGCTGGACGGCCCGTTCGAGGCTGTCCGCGATGCGTGCGCGGGCGGTGTCGGCGGCCTGTGGCGAGCTCTCGACCACGGTCACGTGCGCGCCTGCGGCGGCGAAGACCTGGGCGATTCCTCCCCCCATCCGGCCGCCGCCGATCACTCCGATCCGGTGGGGTACCGCTGTCATCGGGTCTCCTTGGTCAGGAACCGGGCCATCCGGTCACGCTTGTCGTCCGTCTCGAACAACACCGCCTGCGCGAGGTCGTCCATGTAGGGGTGTCCGCCCGGGGAGTCCACGACGAGCTTCGTGAGTCGCAGGGCGGCAGCGGACGAGCGCGTCATGCGGTCCAGCAGCCCGTGGGCCCGCGTGTGCAGGTCAGCGGCCGGCACCACGTCGGCGACCAGGCCCAGGCGGTGGGCGCGCTCCGCGTCCAGGCGTATCCCGCCGAGCAGGACTTGTTTGGCGACGGAGGTACCGACGAGATCGGCCAGTCGCCAGCAGGCCCCGGCGGCGGCGATGATGCCAAGGCCCGGCTCGGGGTTGCCGAAGAGGGCCGTGTGTGAAGCGATGCGTATGTCGCAGGCGAAGGCGAGCTCCGCGCCACCGCCCAGCGCGTAGCCGTCGACAGCGGCGACGGTGGGCTGCTGAAGCCGGGCCAGGCGGTCGAAGAGGCGGCTGTTGATGCCCTGCAGGGCATCCTCCCGGCCTCGCCCGGCCAGTTCGGCGATGTCGGCACCGGCAGCGAAGACCCCGCCGGAACCGGTCAGCAGCAGGGGCTTCGGGCGTGCCTCCAGTTGCGTGCACACTTCGTGGAGTTCAGCGATCATCGCCGCGTTGATGGCGTTGCGGGCATCTGGCCGGTTCAGCGTGACGACGGTCCGGTCGTCACGTTCGTCGATGGTCACGGTGTTCACGGGACTCGCACCGTCTCCGGGCAGGGGACGGTGGCGGCCCGGGGTACTTGGCAGACGCCTGCCGCGGCTCGCGGGGTGCCGGTCGTGCGGAGGTACTCACTCACGGGGAACTCTTCCTGAGGGGTGGCATGTGCTCGGCTCGACTGGCTCTGCTCAGCCCTCCGCGACGCCGGGCCAGGACCAGACCGCCTCGCGCTTGTCCAGGACGGCCTTCGCCGCCTCTGCGGCATCCGGGTGAGCACCGAGCCGCAGCGTGTAGACCTGCTCGGCGGCGTACCCCGGCCGGACAGGCAGGTTCTCGGCCTCGTTGAGGGCCTGCTTGGCCAGCCGGAGGCCGAGCGGGCTCTTCGCGGCGATCCGGGCGGCCAGCTCCCGGGCCTCAGTAAGGATCGCGTCGGGCGCGGCGACGTGCTGGACCAGTCCGGTGCGGTATGCCTCGGCCGCGTCCACGGGGTCGCCGGTGAGGTACATGAGCCGGACCTGCCCCTGGGGCAGCAGCCGCATCAGGTGGGCGCCGCCGCCACAGCGGCCGGCGTTGATCTCGGGCAGTCCGATCCGCGCGTCGTCGGCGGCGTAGCGGATGTCGCAGCAGGCGCCGAGGACCGCCCCGGCACCGACCGCGGCTCCGTTGATCACGGCGATGGTGGGGAGTGTGCAGTCGAGGATGGCCTCGTAGGCGGTCCGCGCCATCCGCTGCCGGAACTCGGCCGCGCTCTCGGAGGGAGAGACCGCCTCCACCGGTTGCTTGATGTCGGCCCCGGCGCTGAAGATCCGCACAGCGGACCGGAGGATGACCGCGTGTACGTCGGTCCGGGTCGACAGCTCGCGGAAGACGGTGATGAGCGTCTCGTACATCCCGACGGTCACCGCATTGACCGGAGCACGGTCGAGTACTACTTCAGCCACCTGACCGTGAATCTCCAGGCGGACGCCGTGCACGGTCGTTGGATTGTCTGCAGATGCTGTCATGTGACTGGACTCTACACAGAAGGAACTTACGATCCAAGTAAACTGGATACAGTTTTTGGAAGTCTTCTCACCGTCTGGAGGGAAGATCGGGTCCGCTAATGTGGGTTCTGTGTCCACGACTCCCGCTCCTTCTTCCGGTGAACGCCCGCATGACCTGGCCGGCGACACCATGACCCTCGCGTACGAGCACGTGCGCGACGCGATCCTCCGGGGCGAGCTGAGGCCCGGAACATGGATCTCCCAGGTGCGGCTGGCGGCGGACCTGCGCGTCAGCCGGACGCCGCTGCGCGAGGCGCTGCGGCGGCTGCAGACCGAAGGGCTGGTGCAACTGGACTTCAACCGCAGGATCCGGGTCGCTCCGCTGTCCATCCCGGACCTGGAGGCCTTGTACGCGATGCGGCTGGCCGTCGAACCGCTGGCGGTACTGCTGTCGGTGCCGCAGCTCACCGCGGAGGACGTCAGCGAGTTGGAAGTGGCGCTGACGGCCATGGAGACGGCGGCGTCGGACGGCGATGAGGAAAGGGCCACGGACCATCACTGCCGGTTCCACTTCCTGCTCCTGTCCCGCACGGAGGACCGGCTGCGGACACACGCGGAGTCGATGTGGGACCACTCGGTGCGCTATCTGCGCATCTACCACCACGAGCCCGGCTACCGGCTGGCCCTCATCTCGATGGGACGGACCGGCCACCAGGAGATCCTGGGGGCGGCGCAGGCGCGGGACGGCCGGCAGGCCTCCCGGCTGGTCGCCGAGCATCTTGCACGCACGGCGCTGACCGTCCTCGCGTCCGTGGCGGGAGCCCACGACCCGAAGACGATCCGTGAGGCCCTGCGCTTCGTCCTCGACTCTGCCGGCTGACGACGTCCCGGAAAAGACAGGCGCCGTGCAGACTGCGTCAGCTTCTGGATACAGTTCATCGGATCTCCCGCGCCTCGGCGAGCCCGCTGAGAATGTCCGGAAGCCTGGCCTGGGCGTCGTCTCTGAGGTCCCGGTAGATGCTCGCGCCGTGCGTGTCGATCCCGACCGTTAGCGGCCCCAGCCGTTCGACCTCGACCCGCACGAGGCGGTAGTGCTCCACCATCTCGGTCCAGTGCACCGCTGTGACGCGTCTGATGGCGTCCGAGAGCAGCGTGCAGCCGCCGCCGAGGAAGGAGAGGTAGACGCAACCGGTGTCGCGCATGGCCGCCACCGACTCGTCGCCGAGACCGCCCTTGCCGCCGGCGAAGCGGATGCCGAGTCCGCGGATGAGTTCCGGCATCTCGGCGTTGAACCGCGTGCTCGTGGTGGGGTTGAGGTAGCGGAGCCTGTACTCGCCGCCGGCCTCTTCGCCCAGGCTGCCCACGTGGAACAGCGCGCGGCCCCGCAGGCCGAGGGGCGGCGCGATACCCTGGTGCAGCTCGCTCAGCAGGCGCCGGTAGGCCGGCAGTCCCGCGGAGATGACGATCTCCCCGGTCAACCGGACCAGGTCGCCGGCGCGCAGCTCCCGGACCAAGTGCTCGTCGGCGGGCAGCTCGATGTCCCGTATCTCGGCCATGGTCCTCACTCCGTCTCGGTGACGGTGCCGTCGTTGCTGATCCGTACCCGCGTGCGGCGATCGATCCAGCAGTTGAAGCACACGGCGACAGGTGTGAACCCGTGCCCGGAGGCGTAGTCGACGTGCACGGCCATGGCGGTGGTGGCGCCTCCAGTGCCCATCGGGCCGAAGCCGGTCTTGTTCACCGCTTCGAGCAGGCGTTCTTCCATGTCGGCGATGAGCGGTTCGGGATGGCTCTGGCCTATCGGCCGCACCACTGACTCCTTGGCCAGCTTGGTGGCGTAGTCGAAGGTGCCGCCGATGCCGACGCCCACGACCACGGGCGGACATGCCTGGGAGCCGGCCGTGAGGACGACCTTCATGATGTACTCCTCGATCTCGGCGATCGAGGGGAACGTGAAGATCTCCCGTGCGGCCCACCGTCCGGAGCCGAGCGCCTTGGGCGAGCAGATGATCTCTACGTCGTCGGCGCCGTCGACCAGGTCGAAGGTCACGATGGGCATGTCCTTGCCGGCGTGACCGCGCTCGTTGGTCAGCGGGTTGGTGACGTGTTTGAGGAGCGGCGGGTCGGAGGCGGCCACGAGCTCGGCGAACCCGTCGCGGATCGCCCGCTTGACGTCGCCGTCGAACCTCGCCTGGGTCCCGACCCGGATCTGGTACGTCGGCACTCCGGAGTCACTGCAGAGGAAGTGCCCGCGTTCCTCGGCCGCGGTAGCGTTGGCCACCATCAGGTCCAGGGTGTTGCGCGCGACGGGGTTCGTCTCCCGGGTCCGGGCGCCCGCCAGGGCCTTCTTCGCGTCGGCGGGCACCGCCCGCAGCGACCGCGCGTACATCTGGGACGTGACGCTTTTCAGCACGTCATAGGTGATCGCCAAGGTTTCGTTCCTCCCGTGGCTCTGACAACGCCGACTCAACGAACCTAGCGCGGAAAATCGCAACAATCAAAAAGTTAGGTCATTGACTTTTGCCTGGTCGGTGCCTAGCGTCCTCGCCACCGCCGCGACGGTGCCTCTCTCCGTCGCGAACTCTCAACGATGAGGAGCCAGCCGATGGCGACGGAAGCCACGCCGGATACCCGGCCGGAGAGCACTGGGCGCCCGCAGTCCGACGCGGTCTACCGGAAAATCAAGTGGCGCATCCTGCCGCTGCTCGTGGTGTGCTACGTGGTCGCGTTCATCGACCGTTCCAATATCGGGTTCGCGAAGCTCGAGTTCTCCGCGGACCTCGGATTCTCCGACGCGGTGTTCGGTCTCGGAGCGTCCCTGTTCTACCTGGGATACGTGCTGTTCGAGGTGCCGAGCAATCTGATGCTGCACAAGATCGGGGCCCGCAAGACGTTCCTGCGGATCATGGTGCCGTGGGGCCTTGTGTCCGCGGTCACCGCCTTCATGGCGTCCCCGGGCCACTTCTACGCGGTGCGGTTCCTCCTCGGCGTCTTCGAAGCGGGCTTCTTCCCCGGGGTCCTGCTCTACCTGTCGTACTGGATCCCCTCGAAGCGGCGGGCGAGCACCAACGCGACGTTCCTGTCCGCGATGGCGATCTCGGGTATCGTCGGCGGCCCCATATCCGGCGGGATCATGGACGCCATGGACGGCTTCGGGGGCATGGACGGCTGGCAGTGGGTCTTCGTGGTGGAGGGGTTGCCTGCCTGTCTGCTCGGCGTCGTGGTGTACTTCGTGCTCAGTGACGGCCCTGAGTCGGCGCGCTGGCTCAGCGCGGACGAACGCCGCCTCGTGGCCGGCGAGGTCGAGCGCGACCGGCCCACCGGGGACAAGGTCCCGGACTCCTACGGCGCCGCCCTGCGCAATGGGCGGTTCTGGGGTCTGGCCGCGCTCGGTTTCGGCATCATGACCAGTACGAGTGGCCTGTTCCTGTGGCTTCCCACGATCCTGAAGGACGCCGGCTCGCTCAGCGTGGTGCAGATCGGGCTGCTGAGCGCGGTGCCGTTCGCCGCGGCGGTCGTCGTCCAGTACCTCAACGCCCGCCATTCGGACCGGACCCAGGAGCGCCGCGTGCACGCCGGACTCCTCGCCCTGGTGGGAACCGTCGGCTGGCTTCTGCTGCCGCTGGTAGCGCGGCAGACCGGGCTCGCGCTCGTGGTCCTCACGCTGATCGCCGTGGGAACGATGGGAGCGATGGGACCCTTCTGGAGCATGCCGGCCGCGCTGCTCACGGGTACCGCGGCCGCGGGTGGTATCGCCACCATCACCGCCTTCGCGGGCATCGGCAACCTGATCACGCCCGCCGTCACCGGATGGCTGAGCAGCGCGACCGGCACCCAGGCGTACAACCAGCTGCTCTACGGGGTGGTTCTGGGAGTCGGTACGTTGCTGATGTTCCTCCTCATCCGTCCGGAGCGCACCGGGGCCAGGGCCTGACCCGCACGTGTCCCCGCCGTACGACCGGTTTGCAACAATGGCCGATATGGCTATCACCCCTCACGGCAACAGCGCCGGCGTCGCCCGATACAGTCAGTTGGCCACGATCTTCCGGCGGCGTATCGAGTCGGGTCACTGGGTCGTGGGGGAGCGCATTCCCACCGTTGTGGAGTTGGCGGAGGAGTGGAGTGTCGCGCCCGCCACGGTCCGGCAGGCGCTCGGACTGCTCGAAGAGGCCGGGCTGATCGAGCGGTACCGGGCCAAGGGAACGTTCGTCAGGCGGCGGCCGCAGCAGGATCTGTGGTGCGAGGTCCCCACCGACTGGAACGGCCTGTTGCTCTCCCCTCCCGGTATCGAGGTCGAACTGCTGTCGAGTGACGTCGCTGCCCAGCCGCCGTATGTCGAGCACGCCGACGGTACGCCGGCGCCGTCGTACCGGCACTGGCGGCGGCGCCACTCCCGCGACGGGCGTCCCTACTACCTGGGCGACGCCTACATCGCGGAGCGGTGGGCCGCGCGGATCACGGACGAACAGCTCGCCGAGAACACGACGCTGCGGATGCTCAAGGAGATGCCGGGCCTGCACCTGGCCACAGTGCATCAGACCCTCACGATCGTGATGGCCGACGTCGAACTCAGCAGCGACCTCGATGTCCCGCTGAACTCGCCGATCGCGCGGCTCCAGCGCACGGCGGTCGACGCGGAGGGGGTCGTGGTCTTCGTCGGGGACGGCATGTACCGAGGTGACGTGGTCCGACTGGACATCTCCGTCCACTCCTGACGCCGGGGCGACTTGCCGCCGGCGGGGACAACCTTTACCGTAAAAAGCTATAAAGCTGTATCAATGACTTAGGAGTGTTGGTGCGACTGTTCTGGTCCCCGAAGTCACCGTTCGTCCGCAAGGTCATGGTCGTACTGCACGAGACGGACCAAGCGGGCGACGTCGACACCGTGCGCACTCCGGTGCAGATGGCCGAGCCCAATCCCCAGGTGCTGGAGGCCAATCCGCTCAACAAGATCCCCACACTGCTGCTCGACGACGGGCGGGTCCTGCTGGATTCGCGGGTGATCTGCGAGTTCTTCGCCCGAAGGGCGAATGACACGGCGCTGTACCCGAACGACGACGCGGGCTACTTCGAGGCGACCTCGCTCCAGGCCCTCGGCGACGGCCTGCTCGACCTGCTCCTCGTGTGGCGCAACTGGCATCGCGACCGCGGCATCGCCCACGACGCCGCCGACCCCTACCTCGACGCCTTCGGCCTGAAGGTCACCACGACGCTCGACCACCTGGAGTCCCGCGCCGACGAACTCGGCGAGCGCTTCGACATCGGCCGGGTCTCGATCGCGATCGCCCTGGCGCACCTGGACTTCCGCTGGGGTGTCCTGGACTGGCGCGCTGGGCGGCCGAACCTCGCCGCATGGCACGCCGAGGTGTCCGACCGCCCGTCGATGCGCGCTACGCGGATCCTCGACGACTCCGCCACTCTCGCCGACGGGAGCGCGTCATGACGGGCCCGCTGACGCACGTGCGCGTCCTCGACCTGAGCCGCATCATGGCAGGGCCATGGGCCGGACAGGTGCTCGCCGACCTCGGCGCCGACGTCATCAAGGTCGAACGGCCCGGCACCGGCGACGACACCCGCTCCTGGGGACCGCCGTTCCTCGACACGGAATCCGGCTACTTCCTCTCCGTCAACCGAGGCAAGCGCTCGGTCACCGCGGACCTCGCCACCGACGAGGGACAGGAACTCGTCCGCAGGCTCGCCGCCACCAGCGACATCGTGCTGGAGAACTTCAAAGCCGGCACGCTCGACCGGTACGGACTGGGCTACGAGGACCTGCGGGCCGTCAAGCCCGACCTCATCTACTGCTCGATCACCGGCTTCGGCCAGACCGGCCCGCGCCGCGACCAGGCCGCCTACGACTTCATGATCCAGGCCATGGGCGGGCTGATGAGCGTCACCGGCGAACCCGACGACCGCCCCGGAGGAGGCCCGCAGAAGGTCGGCATCCCGGTGGTGGACCTCTTCACCGGCATGTACGCGGCCACCGGGGTCCTGGCGGCCCTCGCCCACCGGGACCGCACCGGGGAGGGTGACCACATCGACCTCGCCATGCTCGATGTCCAGGTCGGCATCCTCGCCAACCAGGCGATGAACCACCTGATCTCCGGGGACGTGCCGGTCCGCCGCGGCAACCGCCACCCGAACATCCAGCCCCAGGACGTGTACCCCTGCCGGGACGGCCACCTCGTCGTCGCGGTCGGCAATGACGGCCAGTTCGTCCAGTTCTGCGAGGCACTCGGCAAGCCCGAACTCGCTACCGACCCCGACTACGCCACCAACAAGGCCCGCGTGCGCAACGTCGAAGCGCTCACCGCCCTCATCCGGGAGACGCTGGCCGGCGGCGATCTGGAGCACTGGCTGCACGAACTCGGCAGCCGTTCGGTGCCGTGCGGTCCCATCAACACCGTGCCGATGGCCTTCGCCGACGAGCAGGTGCGCCATCGCGGCATGGTCCGAAAACTGCCGCACCCGACCCTGGGTTCCGTTCCCCAGGTGGTCAGCCCTCTGCGCTTCCGCAACGCCGCACTCGACTTCGTCATGGCCCCGCCGCTGCTGGGACAGCACAGCGCAGAGGTCACCGACGGTCTGACAGCTCGCAACCGCACCTGACGAACCGACCCCCCACCTCTGTGAACCATCGAGAAGCAGGAGAGCCCTTCGTGCCCCGCATCCCCCTGTTCGACCCCGACACGATGACTCCGGAGCAGGAGAGGGTCTACCGCGACATCGTGAACGGCCCTCGTGCCCGGCTGGTCGGACCGCTGCGAGCGGCGTTGCACCGGCCCGAACTCGCCGACCGCTGGCAGCGCTTCGGCGAGATACTGCGCTACGGCACCAGCCTGCCCGACCGCCTCAACGAACTGGCCATCCTGGTCGTGGCCCGGCACTGGACCGCCCAGCTCGAATGGTCGATCCACGCGGACGCCGCGCTGCGCGCGGGTCTGGAACCCGAGATCGTCGACGCCCTGCGCACCGGCGAGCCCCCGGTCTTCCACGACCAGGACGCCTACGACGTCCATGAGTTCGCCCGCCGGCTCCAGCAGACCGGGGATGTCGACGAAGAGGTGTACCAGCGGGTCTGGCGGCGCTGGGGGGAGGTGGGCGCCGTCGAACTCTCCTCTGTCGTCGGCTACTACACGCTCGTCGCCATGACCTTGAACGTCCACCGGATCCCGGCACCCGGCGGCGAGCGCCCGCTGGCGTCCTCCGGCGGGCCGGTGCGCCGGCTCGTGGAACTGCCCGAAGCCGTTCTCGGCGCGCCTGCCACGATGACACCGACGGCGGGCTGAACCATGTCCACCACCGCAAACGCCGTCCCGGCGCGCCTGCCCAGGCGTGCCGCCCGCGACTTCCCGGCAGGCGCCTGGGACTGCCACTCCCATGTCTTCGGCCCCTTCGACCGGTTCCCGCCCGGGCCGTCCACCTATCCCATTCCGGACGCGCCTCCCGCGACGTACCTCGACATGCTCGACCGCACGGGCACCACACGCGGCATGCTCGTTCAGCCGGCACCCTACGGAAACGACACCAGCGCGCTGGAACACGCCCTGGCACAGTCGCACGGCCGGGCCGTGGGCGTGGCCACGGCCACCGCCGACTGCCCCGCCGATGAGCTGGCCCGCCTGCACGCCGCCGGTGTCCGGGCCCTGCGGTTCAACGACCGGATCGCCCCCTCCACCGGCGCGCGTTTCCCCGGCGCCATCGGAACCGAGGCCTTCCGCGCCCTGGCACCGGCCATGCGCGAGCTGGGTATCCACGCGCAGATCTGGGCGGGGCTGGACGACTGCGTCCGGCTGGTGGACGAGTTCGCCGACACCGGTGTACCGATCGTCCTGGACCATATGGCCCAGCCCGACGTGGCCGCCGGCCCCCACTCGGCAGCCTTCCGCGCCCTGCTCGACCGAGTGCGGGGCGGCGCTGGCTGGGTGAAGCTGACCCTGTGCCGCGTGGGAGACCCCGCGCGCGGCTACGCGGATGCCCGCCCGTTCCACGACGCTCTCGTCGAGGCCGCGCCGACCCGGCTGCTGTGGGGCTCGGACTGGCCCTTCGTCCGGATGGGAGAATCCGCCCCCGACGTCGCCGACCTCGCCGACATCTTCTGCGACTGGGTGGACGACGTCGCGCTGCGCCAGAGGATCCTGGTGCACAACCCGCAGCGGCTGACGGACACCGGGCCCGCCGCATGAGACTGCTGTTCCTCGTCAGCCCGCCGGACCGGCTCGACCCCGCTCACGACTCCTCCATCGCGCTGATGAGAGCAGCCACCGCGCGCGGCCATCAGGCACTCATAGCCGAAATGCGCGAACTGTCCCTACGCGACGGCCACGTACTCGCCCGCGCCCACGCGGCCGACCTCCGTTCCGGCTCCCTGGGCCGCGGCCGGGCCGAGGTCCTGGACCTGGACGACGTCGGCCTCGTGCTCGTACGCACCGATCCCCCGGTGAACGACGACTACCTGCGGGCCACCTACCTCCTCGACTTCGCGCAACGCCGTGGCACCCCCGTGTGCAACAGTCCCGACGCACTGCGGAACACGAACGAGAAGCTCTTCGCGCTGCACTTTCCCGACCTCATCCCCGAGACCGTGGTGAGCGCCTCCGCGGCGGAGCTGGCCGACGCGGTGGCGCGATGGGGGCGCGCGGTCCTCAAGCCCACCGATGCCATGGGCGGACGTGGCGTACTACTGCTGGAACACGGACACCCGAACCTCGCCGGCCTGATCGAGGTCGGCACCGCGCGGGGACGGCGACAAGTGGTGCTGCAGCGTTTCGTCGACGACGGCACCCACAGTGACCGAAGAGTCCTTGTCGTCGACGGTGAACCGGTCGCCGCGCTCCGCCGAACAGCCAAGGCGCCCGACTTCCGCTGCAACATGGCCGTCGGGGCCTCAGCAGCCCCGGTACCCCTCTCGAAGACCGACCGCGCGATCTGCGCGACGCTCCGCCCCGAGCTGATCGGGCGCGGTATCGGCTTCGCTGGAATCGACCTCATCGGGGACCGGCTCATCGAAGTGAACATCACCAGTCCGACGGGACTGAGGGAAATCGACGGTGGCCCCATGGAAACGGCGGGGCGGGTGGCCGACGCCGTCCTGCGACGTCTGCTGGCCCACGCCCGGTGAGCCGACTGCCAGACTCGCGTAACACCCGGGCAGGCAGCCGCTTACTACCCGTTTGCGGACGAGGTTCATAGGCGGAGCAGTGCCCTTGCCGGAAATGTCATCCGTGCAGCTCACGCCGCATGTTGATATTCGTGGAGGATGCCGCCGAGGCGATCGTGCCGGCGTATGCCGAGGCGGGCCAACGTGTCCGGGTCGTCGATCGGCGGGGCAAGGGGTGCAGCGGTCTGGCGTTCGCGATGCCCGGGTGTGGTCGGTGTCCGTTGTACAAGGACTCGAACTCGCGCAGGGCGTGGAGGAGATGTCGCTGGTTGAAGATCAACGTCCGGTCCAGGAGTTCGGTGCGGCAGGTCTGTATCCACCTTTCCGTGATCGAGTTCATTCTGGGCGTCTGGATGCCGCTGAGGACGACTTCGATCCCTGCGTCCTTGAGGACGGTATCGAATAGGTCGGGGAACTTCCCGTCCCTGTCCCGGATCATGAACCGTGCCCGGCAGCCGAGGTCTTCGAGGTCCATGACGAGGTTCTTCGCCGCTTGCGCTACCCAGGATGCGCTCGGATGTGCGGTGGCGCCCAGGACGCGGATCCGGCGACTGCCGTGTTCGATCACCGCGAGCACGTACATCCGTGCCCCCGACAGGGTGACTGTTTCCATGAAGTCGCACGCCAGCAGGGCATCAGCCTGGCTGCGAAGGAAGGCGGCCCAGGTACTGGAGTTCCGCTCGGGCGCCGGGTCGATGCCTGCCTCCTTCAGGATTTCCCAGACGGTGGACGCGCCCACCTTCACCCCCAGCACGAGTAGCTCGCCGTGCAGGCGTCGGTACCCCCAACTCGGGTTCTCCTTCGCCAGGCGCAGCACCAGGATGCGCGGATGGAGCGCACGGTGCGTGGTCTTCCCGGGCGTTTGGGCCGGCAGGAGGCGGCATGGGGGCGTTTGACGAGGGTGCGGTGCCAACGCAGCATCGTGTCGGGGCGTACGAGCAGCCGTAACTGTCGCAGGACGTGCATCGGCAGCCGGTGCAGCAGCGCCGCTAGGTACGCCCGATCGGCTGGGCGTGAACCGGAGCTTTTCCTTGCTGAGTTGGCGTTCCAGTACGGTTATCTGGTGGTGCAGGGCGAGGATCTCCGCGTCCTTGTCCCGGTCGGTCATCGGCAGCAGGCGAAGCATCGCGAGCGCGTTCGTCACACTCAGGTAAGCCAGTCGCAGCAGCACGGTCATGGCGCGCGGACCACCGACTGCGCGAGAGCGCCGACTCGAGCTACCGCGGCCAAGCTCTCGGTAACCTGAAGAAGCGGGCCTCACCAGGGTGGATGACATTTCCGGCAAGCGCACAGTCCGCAGTTCATGCCGGTGCTCAAGAAGTTGCGAGTCCGCGGCCCCGTCGGCCGCCCCCGTACCCGGCCGGACGCGGTTGCCGGAGACAAGACATTCCACGCGGATAAGCGTCAAGCGGCGATGCTGGACGGATCTTCCAGCAGATCTTCCAGCGGCTGGATTGGTAAGGCTTTCGTCTCGTCGTAGAGCTGGCCGTGTTGGAGGCAGTCGAAGAGCATGCCCATGAACCGGTTGAATAGATTGCGTTGTGCTGCAACGTGGCGGTCGCCGACTTCTCTGCGGCGGTCGTAGTGGGTCCTGGCGCCCGGTGACTTGGTGAGGGAGACGAATGCCCACACGTAACCGACAGCTGCGAGCCGTTGGTTCTTGATCTTGCGGCTCATGACGACGCAGCTTTTGCCGCTGGCCTGGGTGACCGGGGCGCTTCCGGCGTAGGCCTTCAGCGCGCCGGCGTACGCGAAACGAGTCCGGTCGGCGCCGATCTCGGCCAGGACGCGGGCGCCGGTTAAGGATCCAAGACCGGAAAAGCTGCGGATGACCTGTGCATCCGGATGTTCCTCGAAGGTCTGCGCGGTCGCCTCTTCCAGCTCGTCCGCGTTCTGGCAGGCGGTGTTCAGCTGTCTGAGCAGGGCCGTTGTCTGCCGGCCCAGTGCCGCCTCGACCTGGGGCGGCTGGTGAAGGTAGTCGCGCTGGAAGACCTCATGGATCCTGTCCGCTTCCGCCTGGATGCCGCGGACCCGGCCGGCCTGTTTGAGCAGGGCCTGAAGGCGTCGGACTGTCAGTCTGGCGGCTTTGGCCGGCGTCGGGGCGGCGGCCAGGATGGTGCGGGCCTCCCGTGAGCACAAGCCGTGCTTGTGCTGGGCGAAGGCCTCAAGGATCGCCGGGTAGAACTCCCGCAGCTGCGAGCGGAGCCTGTTGTGGGCCTGGCCTCGGTCCCAGACGGCGTTCTGCTGGGCCCGGGCGAGCACGGCGATGGCCTGTACGAACTCGGAGTCCGCTGGCAGGGGTCGGTGAGCAGCCATGTCGGTTCGCAGAATGTTCGCCAGTACCGCGGCATCGACGGCGTCGGACTTCTTCCGAGCGACAGAGTGACGGTCGCGATAGCGTGCGACCGCCAGCGGGTTGATCGCGAAGACCGGCCTGCCAGTGGCCCGGAGACAGGCGACGAGAAGCCCGCGAGAGGTTTCGATCGCGACGGGAACCGGCTCGTCCGCACAGTCACCATGCTCGACCAGCAAGGCGGTGAGCTGGGCGAAGCCAGCGGCATCGTCGCTGATCCGCAGCTTGGCGAGCTGCTTCCCGCCGGCGTCGACGAGCGCGACGTCGTGATGGTCCTCCGCCCAGTCCACCCCGCAGAACACGGGCGTCGGTAACCCTGTGATCTCCATTCCACCCTCCTGTGTCGTGGTTCTTGCTGCAGGCCAGAGCCTGTCCAGGGGGCGCGTGCTCCCTAATGGAAGTGCTCCAGGCACGTCATCCCACCAGCCGTCCGCAACCCCAGCGAGAGGTGCGGTCCTCGGTCTGCTTCAGAGCTGATACCCGGGCAGTGAAAAGAGGTGGTCCGCACAACCGGCTCGGACTACGAACAGCGAATCGCGTCAGAACCCAACAGCGGCCGGATGACGAAAGGCGCTCCGACCTGCACTATTACGACCGTTCCCGCCTCGGACACCGCAGCCCGACTCCGCATCACGCGCGCAATCCGCTTGTGGTTGACCCGCTCGCCAGTCTCGCGGAGCTCGGTGGTGATCCTGGGGACACCGTAGGTGCCGTCCGACTCGCGGTGCACGGCCCGTATCCGGGCGGCGAGGCGGGCGTCGGCCGCCTGCCGGGCAGCCCGCTCTGCAGCCGTCGCGCGCCAGTAGTAGAAGCTGGAGCGGGCAATGCCGAGGACTCGGATGCACTGGAACAAGCTCGAGCTTGCAATGAGATTATGATCGCTATTTGGTTGCAAGTCTGGGCCCTGAAGGATACTGAAGGGGATGGCTATCCGGATTCAGAATTTCTTCCGATCCTGCTGGGAAAGGCTGACGCGGGAAATGCGCGTTCGCATCTTCGAGTCGAATGTGGGCATAGAGGCTGGCCGGGACGCTGATGTTGGCGTGTCCGAGGAACTCCTTGTTGACGGCAAGGCCGGCGCCTTGCTCCGGGCCCCCTACCTGCTGGCACAGTCAGGCGCCGCCAGGTATTTGGCGGACTGCTCAACGAATACCACACCACGCCACTCCGACTGCCTCACCGTCCACACGAAACGCCCAGCTCAGTAGCCTGATCGGAATTTTGGCACCCTCAGGACCGATCGGCGAATACGAATACGCCGCCTGGCCAGCGGTAATAAGTTTCCAAGCAGTGCAGGCTGCCGTGCCTTTATGGATCTGAGCGCATGCAATCGTGAACAGCCGATTTCATGGAATTCGCCAATGCGATGGCATTTTCGCGGTAAAATCCAATTCGAATGTGGAAGGCCTCTTCTGACGGCAGTGCGACGACCGCATGTGTAATGCTGGCATAAATCGAGTGGAGCTGCCTGAGTGTGAAAGTGCATGTGCCAGATGCATTTTCTGGCACATGCCCTACCTCTTTCGTGATATTTTCCAGCTCCCTCCTCGGGCTGCCCGTGCAGAGTTCTGTCATGGTGTCTCCGCCATGGGCCTCCACGGTGAGCGCAATACACTCTCGAAACAGGGCTGCCTGTGCAGGCGTAAGCTTCAACGAAACGCTTCCTGGGGCACATGACTGGATTCGAATCCTTGCTCTCATTTTGGCCTGTATCTCTCCGAGTCGAAAGAATCTGCTGAATAGTGGTATGCGTGAATTCGGTACGCTGTCTCGACAATCAGGACGCCGCGCCCTCTGTCATAGGCAACGCTCGACCCGGTTTTGGTGTCGACGTGGGTGGTCTTACCCTCGAAGGACGCCAGATATCGAGCCAACTCCTTCGGGTTCGAACCGATGCCTGATATGGAGTGATCTGCTGCGTTGTCGGAGCCATCGTTCATGCGCTGAAAATCGTGGTCCACGCCTTCCGCGACGCGCGCTCCGTATTGTGCCTCTATCTCATCATATGTGTCGTCGTCGATGCCCGGCCCGCAGCCTTCCAGACCAAGTGGGTCGGCCCAGGTCAGGGGGTTGACAACGTAGGTGTGGGGATTGTCGGCCGGTGCGAGGCCAAGCGGGTCGGGGGTGAGATAGCGGGCCGTCTCCGGGTCGTAGTACCGGAAGAGGTTGTAATGCAGACCGGTTTCCGGGTCGGCGTATTGGCCGGGGAACCGGAGGGGGCAGTCCACCTCGCCTGGTGGGGCGGTGAGGGGAATGCCCCAGATGGTGGTGCGGGCTTGCCATGCGAGGGCGCCGTCAGGGGTGACGAGTTCGGTTGGCGTGCCGACCAGATCCGTGACAATCGCGTGGAATTGAGCGTCGTTCGCGGACTGGGGGGTGTCGGCGGGGGAGAGGCCGAGGGGCCCGGGACAGGGGTTGAGCGTTCGGTGTGTGGATTGGGATACG
The DNA here is from genome assembly GCF_001598115.1 of Streptomyces sp. AgN23. NCBI lineage: Bacteria > Bacillati > Actinomycetota > Actinomycetes > Kitasatosporales > Streptomycetaceae > Streptomyces > Streptomyces sp. AgN23. The sequence goes on along the minus strand of NZ_CP007153.1, from coordinate 2,425,506 downwards.
GGGCGGTGGGTGCCCGGGGCGTAGTCCCACGTTGTCGCCGTGCCACCTGAGATGGTCTGCTCGGCGAGGCGGGCGCCGTCCCAGGTGAAGTGGATCAGATCGGCGACCGTGCCGTCGCCTTGGAGACGTTGTTTGGTGGTGCGGCGACCGAGCGGGTCATAGAGATAGCGCCATCTCTTGCCGTCGGGGGTTGTGGCAAGGTCGAGGCGGTCCTGGGTGTCCCAGGTGTAGGTCCAGGTTCGGGTCTGCCCGTTGAGGAGCCTGCGGGTTCGGCGCGTCAGACGGCCGGCCGCGTCGTGTTCGTAGGTGGTGCGGCCGGCGCGATGGATGATCGTGCCGGTGAAGGAGCGGTCGCCCGGGGCGTTGTGGGTGGGTGCGGTGGCGTGGCTGAGATTGCCTGCCGTGTCGTAGGTGTAACTTTCGCTCCAGCCGTGGCCATGGACTCTGGTGACGCGCCCGACCGGGTCATGCTCGAAGCGGCGGGTGCCCGAGGTGAGCTCGCGGATTTCGGCGAGGTAGCCGTCCGTGCCGTGGGTGTAGGAGCGGTGCTGAAGGATATGGTCCGCTTCGGCTTGGTGGCGGGTCGTAACGTTCTGGGTGGTGAGGCGATTGGCTTGGTCCCAGGTTTGCGTGAGACTCGTGTGATTGCCCAGGCGGCGTTCCAGTTCGCGTCCGGCCGCGTCATAGGTGAAGCCCAACGTGCCGGTGTTGCTGTTCAGACCGGTAGGGCGGCCGTTGGCGTCGTACGTCCAGGTTGAGGTCAGGCCCGTTGGGGTTGTGCGCTGGGTGCGGCGGCCGAGGGCGTCGTACGTGTAGGTGGTGGTCCGACCGTCGATGGTCTCGGAGACGACGCGGCCTGCCCGGTCGTATTCACGGGTCAGTTCAGTATTGGTGTTGGCCGCGTGGAGCAGGGCGCCGTTCGTGTCGTAGCTGTAGGTCGCCTGCTCGCCGGTGGTCTCGTCGAGCTGGGAGAGGATGCGCCCGGCGGTGTCGAGCGTGTAGCGCTGTGTTTCGCCGAGCGGGTTTGTATGGGCAATCAGGCGGCCTGCCGCGTCACGTTCGTAGGTGCGTTGGGCGCCGTTGAAGTCGGTTTCGGCGACGAGGCGACCTGCTGCGTCGTACTCGTACTGCCACTGTCGGCCTTGGGAGTTGGTGACGGCGGTGAGGCGCAATTCAGTGTCGTAGGTGAAGGTGTAGGTGGCATTGTCGGGGTCGGTGCGGGTGGCTGGCAGGTCGAAGTGGGTGTGGGTGTAGCTGGTGGTGTGACCGGCCTGGTCGGTGTGGCGGGCGAGGTTGCCTTCGGTGTCCCATTGCCACACTTCGCGGGAGCCGTCCGGGCCTTCGCGCCAGGCAGGTTTGCCCTCGATGGTCCAGCCATGACGGGTGGTGTGGCCGAGAGGATCGGTGACGGCGGTGATCCGGCCGTGTGGTCCCCGACGGACGTGAGTGGTGTGGCCGAGGGGATCGGTGACTGCGACCGGAAGGCCCGCTGCGTTCGGGGTGACCTCGGTGGTGTGACCCAGGGCATCTGTGATGGAGGTGAGGTGGCCGGAGGCATTGTGGGCGTAGTAGGTGGTGGCGCCAGTGGGGTCGGTGGTGGAGGTGCGTGCGCCCCTGTCGTTGTAGGTGTAGCGCCAGATTGCTCCACCCGACTCCCGGGTCTCCAGAGGCAGGTGGTGGTCGCCGTAGACGGCTTCGGTGACGGTGCCATCGGGGCGCTCGACGGCGATCAGCCGGTCCTGGTCGTCGTAGCGGTAGCGGGTGGTGTGGCCAAGGGGGTCCGTCACGGCGATGGGGTGGCCGTTGGATTCGTCCCATTCGGTGCGGGTGGTGTTGCCCAGCGGGTCGGTCTCGGCGATGACCTTGTAGGCCTCGTTGCAGACGTAGGTGGTGGTGTTGCCCTGCGAGTCGGTGTAGCGCGTGGTCCGGGCCTGCGCGTCGTAGTGCAGGCGGCCGGAGAGGATGCCGTCCGGTCCGATACCGCGCAGCACACGGCCTCGGTGGTCGTAGACATAGGCATAGGCAGTGCCGTTGCGGTCCGTCCATGATGTGACGCGGTGTTCGTCGTCGTACTGGTACCGCAGCGCCTTACCAGTGGAGTTGATGACCTCCGTCAGGTCACCGGCTGTGTTGTAGCCGAAGGAGATCAGGGTGGTGCTGTGCTCATGGTCTTCGCCGTGCAGTAGACGCAGGGCCGTGATCCGCAGCAGCTTCGGATCGGTGTCGACCGCGATGTGATAGCCACCGGAGTGGACGATCCCTGTCGGCACGCCCTGTGGGTCATAGGTGACGTCGGTGCGGTCGCCTTCGCCGGTGCGGTCGGTGATCGCTGTCAGAGCGAGCTCTCGGCCGCCTGTCGGCAGCGGGGCGAAGTGGAGGGTGCGGTTGTGTTCGGGGATGGTGATGGTGAAGGTGCCGTCGGGTTTGCCGTCCCAGCACAGTGGCCAGCGAGGCCCAGAGCTTGGCAGAGTCGGTACGTCCGGTTCCGGCACTGGGTAGGTCAGGAGCATGCCGTCGTCCGTGATGTAGACGACGCCTGCGTCGTCGATCTCCAGGCGTTGGTCGAGTGTGCCGGCCCAGGTGCGGCCGAACCAGCCTCCGCACGGGTGCCCGGAGACGTAGTGCCGTTCCAGGACCAGCGGCAGGGCGCCGGGCAGGGTGACGTCGGTGTCGGACATGACCATCTCGCCGGTGGCCACGTCGATCGGCTCACCGGTGGTGCACTTGTCCTTGCCGGGGGTGCAGCTCTTGTTCGGATCGTCGTCGGTGTGCTTGCGGGCGCTGCCGTCGCGGCGCAGTGCACGTTCGCGGTTGAGTAGGCGTTGTGCCGCATTTTTGGCCGCGTTGGTGCCGCGGCGTGCGGCGCCGGTGCCGCCGGTGGCAAGGGCGAGGAGGAGGTCGGGGGTGAGCTGGCCGGCGGCGCGGGCGGGGTTGCGCTGCCATTCGTCCCAGTTGGTGACTGCCTTGGCGAACTCCTTGGGATGTTGGGCGGCGTAGGCGACGCCGTCTGCGGTGCTTGCCAGCCGCAGGCCGAGTCCATCGGGCCCGTCGTGGACGAGGTCGTCGAAATCGTCGTACCAGCTGCCCAGGGTGTCGGCGGTGCCGCCGGCGTAGTCCCCGAGGGTTTGTTTGAATTTGTCCCAGCCTTTGGGGGCCGGGGGTTTGTCCGGGGCCTCCTTGGCGGCTTTGTCGAGTTTGCGTTTGGCCGCGTCGATGACGAGTTGGAGCTCGCTTTCCAGCTTGTCCAGCCGGCCGTAGCAGCCTTCCAGTGCCGCCAGGCCCGGGTCGTCCTCCGGTGGACGTTCCGGCGGCGGATCGTCCTTCCGGTCGACGGCGGCGTTGTAGTCCGTGACCTTGTTCCAGTAGCGCTTGGAGGCGGCCCGGGCGTCGTCAGCGTCCTCGATGATCGGCTTGACGCGGTTGTGGACCGAGCGCAGCTTTTCGGCGTAGTCGTCCAGGGCGTTCGCGGCCGCTTTGAAGTAGGTCTGAGCGGATTCCAGTTCCCTGGGGAGCTTCCGGGTCGCGTCCTGGAAACCCTCCGCACCGGCGCCGGTCCAGTCCATCAGGGACAAGACATCCAGCTTGTCCTGCCCGTCCTTGAACGCACCGGCGTACGCGCGGAGTTTGACAGCCAGGTCCTCGATATCCGACGGGCTGCCGTAAATCACCTCGGACGGCTTCGCGTTCGGCGGTATCCGCTCGGTCGCGCCACCTTCTGTCGCATCGCGCTGGGTCATGCGATGGTTTCCTTCGACCCGCCGTCGACTTCCCAGCCGCCGTCGTAGCGCTTGCGGGGGTTGGTGGGCACGTCCTGCGTACCGCCGGTCCCGCTGTCGTCGAGCCACGGCTCCTGATAGATCTCCGGCGGCGGATCGAACTTCGGCCGGGACCCCGCCTGCCACGCCTTCAGACCCGCTTCGCCGAAGGGCAGCTTGGCCATGTTGTCCGCGGTCGGGGTGAAGTCCTTGATGCGCAGCAGATCGGCCAGGATGTAGGCGGCGATGACCTGCCGGAGCGTCTCGACCACGGTGCCCGTGTGCTCGGCCACCCGCCCCATGCCAAAACCCCAGGACGAGAGCATCTTCTCGGCCGAGTCGTAGATGTCGAAGTCGGCCGAGTTCTGGATGGTCTCGGCCAGCGACTTCCAGTCGCCCTTGATCTTGCGGGCGGCGACGACGGACTCCTCCAGCGGCGTCAGCACCTTACGCACCGACGCGATCTCGATCCTGTAGCCATCACCCGGCTTCGGACCACCGGAGCTCGACGCTCCCCCGTCATGCTCCGCCATCGTGCCCTCCCTGCCCGTACGTGGGCTGAAGTGCTCCGGTATCTGGGTGGGCCCAGGGGTCCACCAACACGCGCACGTTCTCGGGTAGCAGTTCTGCCACATCCGTCATGGTCGTCGACGCCCATCTGCACGGCCCGGCGAACAGCGCGGGCGTGGCCAGGAAGGTGAAATCCCGTAGCACCGGCCCGCGTTCCGTATCCGAGACCAGGAAGCCCGGCTCATCCGGCCGCCGAAAATACAGCCGCGCCGACCGCATCGCCGCCAACCGCTCCGAACGAGGCCTGGGTGCGGCCATTTCGTCACGGATCAGGTCACGCAACGACAACTCTTCCCTCCCCGGCCCACTCGGGTCGTCACTGAATGAACACCCGCCGCGAATCCTCGCACACACGTCCCACATTCCCTGTGACTCCACGCCTGCGGGGACGTACGGGGTTGCCACTTGAGGGCTGTCGCGTACAGCGTCGTACGGAGCTTCACAGCGCAATAGATCTGAGAGAGTCTTAAAGTGGAGCATAAGAGGAGAATTGCCCCGCGCCTGGGGGCAAGGGGTCGCAGGTTCGAATCCTGTCGTCCCGACCAGTGTTTTCGCAGGTCGAAGGCCGTTTCCGCGGGTAGTGGAAGCGGCCTTAACCCTTTCCCGGCTGGGAGCAAATGGGAGCCCTCTGGGTGCCCTCGTGCTCCCAACTCGCAGACGTGTCAACGGTGCCCGATTCGTCCGTCACCCGATCCGGTACGCCTACAGCGCCGTACCGCGCTCCCACGCGCCGTCGTCAACCACAGGCCCCCGGACGTCACCCCATCGATTCGGATGCTCTGTGCATCGAGAGGCATAAGGCCCCTTGTCGGTTCTCGAGCACCTTTCGGGGTGGGAGCACGATCTCGTGCTCCCCGTGCGACAGGGGGAAGCTGTGGGCTGAGGGCCTCGGTAGGCGTGTTTCCGCAGGCAGTCGGTGCTCGGGTGTCCCGGCTGCAAGGAACCTGCAGCGTCAAGACGAGGTAATGCCCCTTGGCGTCTGCCGGCGGACGGGGCACTCCCAGGGCGTGAGCGCCCTAGCGGGCTCTGTAGCGCCGTAGCGAGACAGTCGGCAGGTTGTGGGTGCCGGAAAGTATGTCCACGCTGGTCAGGTGGCATGTCGGTACTCGTGGATGGTTCCGCGGAGTCGGTCGCGTCAGCGTTACCGTCCCCGGCACGTCGCTGAGCATGTGTGCCGACGCCCCTTCGATGATGCGCTGCTGGGAGCACGGCCCTTCGCAGTCAGTGCCATGGCATCAGGTTGTTATGGAACAGGCGGTCCAGTCTTTGGTCGCTCGCCTCCCGTTTCGTGCCTGTTTTCTCACCTCTGGGCTATGCAATTTGTGGACTTGCTGGTCCAAAAATTGCGATCTACGCTCGGGCTCGTCACGCGGTCGCCCTGATGGGCAGGGGTCGGCACCGATGGCAACCGAACACACGTATGTAACGATCACGGAGATCTTCATCATGGCTGCCACCGATAACGACACACTGGTCCGCGACTTCGTGGACACCTTCGCAGCAAAGGACCCCGACGCCCTCGTCCCGTTCCTGGCCGACGACGTCGTCTTCACCGCCTACGGCGACTCGCCGGTCGAGGGCCGTGACGCGGTGATCGCCCTGTGGAAGGGCGTGTTTGCGAACTTCGGGCAGGTCAAGTTCGAGACCGTGCACCAGGCGGTGAACGGTGACGTCGTCATCGCCGAGCAGATCCACGGGCTTGCCCTGCCCGGCGGCAAGCTCGCCCCGGTGATGAACATGGCGGTCTACGAGCTCCGCGACGGCAAGATCGCGGCCTGGCGCGACTACACCAACCCCGCCTACGCTTCCACCCTGCTGCAGGCCTGAGCGGTCCGCCGGGCCGCGCACGTGGCCGGACGGCCGGGTTCCCGTGATCCTTCCCGGGGACAACTCCGGGACAACCAGGGGCTCTTCCGATCCAGGGGTCCCTCCTGTGTATTCGCCGGTCGTTCGGCGTCATACCAAAAGAGAGCGGTGTTTACCATGCGTGCTGTGGTCCTGGAAGAGCTGGGCGGTCCGGAGGTCCTCAAGCTGAGGGAGTGGCCCGACCCCGAGCCCAAGCCGGGTGAACTGGTGGTGGATCTCGACTTCTGCGGTGTCAACTTCATGGACACCGGCACACGTGCCGGTTTCTTCGTGCCGGGTGACCTGCCCCTCGTCCCCGGCGTCGAGGGTGCCGGCCGGGTGAGCGCCATCGGCGAAGGCGTCAGCGGCTTCGAGATCGGCGACCGGGTGGCCTGGGTCCTGGTCTACGGCAGCTACGCCGAGAAGGTCGCGGTCCCCGCCGAGAAGGTCGTCCATGTTCCGGACGACATCCCGAGCGATGTCGCCGCCGCGATGATGATGCAGGGCATCACCGCGCACCACTTCGTCAACGAGTCCGCCCCCCTGGCCGAGGGTGAGACCGCGCTCGTGCACGCGGCCGCAGGCGGTGTCGGGCGCATCGTCACCCAGCTGCTCAAACTGCGCGGCGTGCGGGTGATCGGTCTGGTCTCCCGGGAGGAGAAGGTCGCGGCCGCCAAGGAGGCCGGCGCGGACGAGGTCCTCGTCTCCTCCGGCGGTGACTTCGTGGACAGGGTCAAGGACCTGACCGGCGGCGAGGGGGTGCACGCGGTCTTCGACGGCGGCGGCGCCACCACGTTCCGGCCCTCGATCGAGGTCCTGCGACGGGTCGGTACGCTGGTCTTCTTCGGCCCGCTGAACGGCGAGGTCCCCAGGGTGAGCATGCTCGACCTGCCCAAGAGCATCAAGATCACCTACGCGGTGTTCGCGGACCACATCCCCGACCAGGAGCAGCTGTGCCGGCACGCCACGGACCTGTTCGACAAGGTCCGCGAGGGCAAGCTGAAGATCGACATCACCGAGCGCTACCCGCTGGAAGCGGCCCGCCAGGCACACACCGACATCGAATCGCGACGTACCTCCGGCAAGCTGCTGCTCGACCCGAGTCGCTGATCCGAGGGGTGCCGGTGACCTCCAGGGAGAGTCGGATGAAGACACACCGGGTGCCGTTGAATGACGGCACGACGATCCCGCAGCTCGGGTTCGGAGTCCTGTTCGTGCCCGACGGCGAGACGGAAGACGTCGTCGGCACGGCCCTCGACGTCGGCTACCGGCACATCGACACCGCGCAGCTTTACCACAACGAGGCCGGAGTGGGCCGGGCTCTGGCCCGCTCCGGCCTGCCTCGCGAAGAGCTGTACGTGACCACCAAGCTGCACAACGGCTATCACGAGCCGGCCCGGGCGACGGCCTCGCTGTCGGAGTCCCTGGACAGACTCGGCCTCGACCACGTGGACCTGTTCCTCATCCACTGGCCGCTGCCGACGCTCTACAACGGCGACTAAGTGTCGACCTGGCAGGCGCTGATCGAGCTGCGGGAGGCGGGGTACTTCCCGTCGCGGTCGCGGATCATGAACCGGGCCCGGCAGCCGGCATCCTCGAGATCCATGACGAGGTTCCTGGCGTCCTGCGCCACCCAGGAGGCGGTAGGGTGCGCCGTCGCGCCCAAGACGCGGATGCGCCGGCCGGCGTGCCCGATCACCGCGAACACGTACAGCCGCGCCCCGGATAGGGTGACCGCCTCGAAGAAGTCACTCAGCCGTGCCCGGCGCAGCACACCGCGCGGGAGCCGGTGCAGCAGCGCGGCCAGGAACACCCGGTCACTCGGGGCGAACCGCACCCGATCCCGGCCGAGTTGGCGTTCCAGCACCGTGATCTGATGACGCAGCGCGAGGATCTCCGCGTCCTTGTCCTCGTTGCTCACCGGCAGCAGCCGCAGCAGGGCGAACACGTTCGCCACACCCAGATAGGCAAGTCGAAGCAGCACGACAGATCATCCTGCCGGGGCACTCACCAGGTGCCCCGGGCACCCGCCCAAGCGCCCGCGCTCGACACCCCCCGTACACCAGCCCCCACCAGGACGGATGAGTTTTTCGGCAGGCACAACGTTGCTCGCCTGCGACTTCATGCACGTGGAGACCGTCTTCCTCAAACGCCTCTACGTCTTCTTCGTCATGGAGATCAAGACCCGGCGCGTCCATGTCCTGGGTGTCACCGCCCACCCAACCGGCGCATGGGTCACCCAACTCGCCCGCAACTTGCTCATGGACCTCGGCGACAGGGCTGGGTGCTTCCGGTTTCTCACCCGGGACCGGGACAGCAAGTTCACCGCCGCGTTCGACGCCGTCTTCGCGGGCAACGGCACAACCGTCATACCGACCCCGCCGCAAAGCCCCCGGTCAAACGCGTTCGCGGAACGATGGATACGCACAGTCCGCACCGAATGCACCGGCCGAATTCTCCTCACCGGCGAACGACACCTCCGTGCCGTCCTCACCACGTACCCCGAGCACTACAACACCGGACGGGCCCACCGCAGCCTCGACCTACGAGCCCCAGACGACTACCCGAGTGTCTTCCCCCTGCCCGCTGCCGTTTTCCGACGGCGGCAGCTACTCGGCGGCCTGCTCAACGAGTACCACACCACGCCACCCCAACGACTTCTCCATCCACCGGAAACACCCAGCTCAGCGGCCTGATTGGGATATTGACACCCTTCAAGCCCGGACGGTGGGTGGACAAGTCCACCGCTCGGCCCCGGACCTGTGCGGGCGCTGAGGCCAGTGTGATCAGACGGCCGGACTGAGGGTGATCGCGCCGCTGTCTGCGCCAGCCGGTTTCGCTGTGACGCCAGGGACGTCGCCGGCCGACATGGAGAATCCGCGCTGTGGCTGCCGCAGGACACCGAGCTTATGGATCTTCGCCGGGCCTGCGCCCTGCTCTTCCTTGAGCACGGCACGCGCCGCATCCTCATTCCCGGCCGGGTTGTTCGTGCGCGTCGCAGCACCAGGAACAGCGCATGCAGCGGCTCCGGACGAAGGGGAGCCGCTGCAGGGACCGCATACGGATCTGCGATCAGACCCCTGATGCGCCGTGACGGTCACTCGTCGAGGACACCGCTGCCGCGGGCGGGCCGGCCTGGCCGGTGTTGATGCGCCGTCGCAGGCCCAGCAGCCACCAGACAAAGCCGAGGCCGACGCCCACGACGACGGTGAGAGCGGTTTGGTTGTTCTCGTCGGGGACGGTGAGAACGACGATGACGGTCGCGCACCAGACGAGGCCGACGACGAGGGTGGGCCACAGCCAGCGTCCGAGGCTGAACACGCCTTCGGGAGCTGAGGGAATGCGGCCCTTGCGATGGGCGACCGCGGTGGCGGTCAGGGTGAGCGCGTAGGTGAGGTAGTAGGTGAGCCCCACCATCGCGAAGATCTTCTCGACCAGGCCGGCGTTGAGAAGGTTGAGGGCGATGGCGAGAGCGGTGATGACCAGGATGGCTGTTACGGGGGCGCCGGTGCGTCGGCCAACCGATGCCAGGGCGGTGGAGCCGGGCAGCATCTTGTCCCGGCCGAGGGCGAAGACCATGCGGGTGGCGACGGCCATGTTCGCGATGAGGCAGGCGAATAGCGAAGCGAAGGCAACCACCGTCATGACCGCGCGAGCCACCTCGCCGACCTGAGCACCGACGAGGTGCAGGACCGGATTGCCGGGCCCGCTGAGGAAGGTGGCCGGTACGGCGGGCAGGTCGATCGCCAGAAGCGCGAAGACGATCAGTCCCATGGCTCCGGAGACGGCGACCGCGCGGATCATCGCCGGGGGAGTGGTCCGGCGGGGATCGGTGGTCTCCTCTGCCAGGTCCGCCGCGCCCTCCCAGCCGAGAAGGACGTACACCGGCAGTAGTGCGGCCAGGGCGACGCTGGTGAGCGTGATGGGGCTGCCGTCGACGGGGGTGGTGTCGGTGAGGATGGCCGGTCCCTGGGTGTGCCGGAAGGCGAAGAAGGCTCCGACGGCCAGCACGAGAGCCAGTAGCACCGTTCCGACGAGCTCGATGGACGCGCCGACGTTGTTGACGATGCCGGCGATGCGCACACCGAAGACGTTGAGCAGGCAGACCACGAGAGTGACGCCGATGCTGAGCGCCTGAACCTGTCCGCGGCTGGGATCGTCCCAGATCTCGGGGGCGAAGACGGAGCCGACAGCCGCCGCGGTGGCGGCGGTGCCGGCGATGAAGGAGACGAGGGCGATCCAGCCGGTGAACCAGCCGAAGTGCGGGCCCACCAGACGGCTGGACCACTGGTAGGCGTAGCCGGTGAGCGGGATGCGTCCGGCGAGGTGGGCGTAGACCAGGACGACGGTGAAGACCATCGGGATGACGACGAGCCAGAGCAGGATGGCCACGCCGCCGGCCCGGTCGAAGGGATCGTTGAAGAGGGTGACGATGCCAGTGTTGATCGACACCATCGAGAAGGCCAGTGCGAACGAGGTGAAGCCGCCGATGCTGCGCCGAAGCTTCTGCTCATATCCCAGCGTGCTCAGATCATCGCTGTCGGTATCTGCGAGCGGGCCCGTCGGGGCGGTGGCGTCCAGGTGCGGAGGTTCGGGGGCCGCTGGGATTCTGTCCATGTCAGAGACACCTTCCTTCCGCTAGTCTCGGCCGTTCTCGATCTCGGTCAGGACGGTGTCCAGGACGTCGAGGGCCCGGGAGAGCTGTTCGTGAGTGACGTCGAGCGGCGGCTTGATCTTGATGAGGTTGCCGAGGCCGGCGTAGCGGCTCTCGCCGAAGATGACGCCGTGGTCGAGACCGCGCAGATAGACCTGGTGCGCTTCCTTCGTGGCGGGTTCCTTGGTGGCTCGGTCGGTGACCAGTTCGATGGACACCATCAGCCCGGGACAGCGTACGTCGCCGATCAGCGGGTGACGCTGCTGCATCTCCAGCAAACGCTCGGTGGCATACGCGCCGTGCTCGGTGGCGCGCTCGGGGAGCCGGTCCTCGATGATGGCGCGTACGGTGGCAAGACCGGCGGCGATGGCGACGGGGAACTGGCCGAAGGTGAGCTGGTCGTCCCCGGGCTCGAAGCGCTGCAGGTCATGGTGGGCGAGGATGCCGGCGAGGGGGAAGCCGCCGCCGACGCCCTTGCCGAAGACCAGTATGTCGGGCTGGATGCCGTAGTGCTGGGCCGCCCACATGCTGCCGGTGCGGCCGAGGCCCGTCTGGACCTCGTCGAGGATGAGGAGGATGCCCTCCTCATCGCAGATACGGCGCAGCCCGGCGTGCCAGAGGGCGGGGAACTCGATGTGGCCGCCGTTGCCCTGGATGGGCTCGTAGATCAGGGCGGCGACCTTTCCGTCCACGCCCTTGCGAATGGTGTCCCGCAGCAGCCGCAGGCACAGCTCGGCGTCCTGCTCAGGGTCCAGGCCGGGGCGGGGCCGGTAGGTGTCGGGGTGCGGGGCGCGGGTGAAGCGGGGCTGGAGCGGGCCGAAGACGTTGTCCGGGTGGGGCCAGCTGGCGGCCATCGTGGACAGCGAGCGGCCGTGGTAGCCGTCCTGCAGGGTCAGGACGTGCTGGGCTCCGGGTCGATTGCGCAGGGCGAGCTTGAGTGCCATCTCCACGGCCATCGATCCGTGCAGGGTGAAACCGACCTGTTCGAGCCCGTCGGGGGCGATGCCGACGAGCAGGTCGGCGAGCTCCAACAGAGCCGGCGTGTGGAAGGTGGGCCTGGCATGGGTGATGCGGCGCAGCTGTTCCACCGCGGCCTCCACGACCCGCGGGTCGTTCGCGCCGAGGTTGTTCGACCACGCCTGGGCGGTGCAGTCAAGGTACTCCCGGCCGTTGACGTCCCACACCAGCGAACCGCGGGCCTGTACCAGAGTCAGCATCTCGTCGCTGACTTGCGGAGACTGGTGCAGCAGCGCGCGGCGGCCGCGAGCGAGGGTCTCGTCCGGGGACGATGCGGCACGGACATCCATGATGGGTGCCCCTCTCTGTGTGCGTTGACCAGGGCAAAGGCGGCCGCCTGTGAGAAGAAGCTAAGACCGATGAGGGCTGGAAGTGAAATAGGAATTCCCATACAATTCATTGGTGCGGTCGATGAATGTTGAGTTGCGACATCTTCGGGCCTTCGTGACGGTGGCCACGGAGCTGCACTTCAACCGCGCCGCCGCTCAACTGCACATGTCTCAGCCCACGTTGAGCCAGACCATCCGCCAGCTGGAGGACACCCTCGGCTTCACCTTGCTCGGGCGCACGACCCGGTCGGTGGCGCTGACGCCGGACGGGCAGATGTTCCTCGCCGAGGCCCGCGCTGTACTGGAGCGTTTCGACAGCGCCATGCGCCAGGCGGACCGGGTCGCATCCGGCTTGGTGGGACAGCTGAGACTGGGCCACCTCATCGGCTCCGCGATCGATTACATCCCCGCGATCCTGCGTGCCTTCCACGAGACCTACCCGGAGGTCTCCTTGGAGGTGGAGGAGTTCGACTTCCGCTCGCCCGAAGCGGGCCTGGACACCGGCGCGACCGACGTGGCGATCTTGCGACCGCCGGTCGACCTCCCCTCTGGATCCGAAGTGCACGTACTGCGCAGCGAACCCCGGGTGGCGTGCGTCTCCGACCTTCACCCGCTCGCCGCGCGCACCGAGGTGAGCGTCGCGGACCTCCTCGACCAGCCGATCGTCGCCGCGCCCGGCAGCGGAACGTGGCGCGACTACTGGCTCCTCCTCGATCACCGGGGCGAAAACGCTCCACTGGTGGTGTACGAGGCGGCCACCTTCGAGGCAGAGCTGCAGGCTGTGGCCTCCGACCGCGGCATTTCCATCGCACCTGCCACAGCCGCTCGCTTCTATGCACGCCCCGGTCTGGCTTACCCCACCATCACCGACGCATCTTGGTGTGACGTCGCCGTGGCGCTGCCCCCAAGACCACTACCTGCCGCACGCCACTTCGCCCACCTGGCCGTGCAGATAACCAGCGTGATTCCGGCGGTCTGACACCTGATCTGTGCTTCTGGCTGCTCAGACGGCGTGGGTCTGCCTGTGCCGCTCGAGAATACGATTCGGTACTGTGAGCTGCCGCGATGCCGCTCGCTCAGGCAGCCTGGCGATACTCGTTGATCAATCCGCCGGGTACGGGCCGTCGTTGGATTCGGTGGGCTCGGATGTCGGTGAGGTTGGCCGGGGCGGGCGGTCGGCACTGTCCGGGGGTAGTTGCTGCCGGGATTGGTGGGGGCGGTGTCGGTTGTAGTGCCGTATGTACTCGGTCAGGACTGCTCGGGCGTGGGCTTCGTTGTAGATCAGGATTCGGTCGAGGACTTCGCGGCGTAGGGTGCCTACGGCTCGCTCGCAGATTGCGTTCGCTTTGGGTGCCCGGGGCGGGCTGAGCAGGATTCCCACGTCGTCGGCCTGGAAGACGGCGTCGAAGGCGTTGGTGTACTTGCTGTCCCGGTCGCGGAGGAGGAAGCGCAGGGAGTCCATCCGGCACCCCAGCGTCATGGTGAGGTTTCGGGCCTGTTGGATGGTCCACTGGGCGGTGGGGCGTTCGGTGACGCCGGCGCGGTGAACACGCCGGGTGTTGTGTTCGATGAAGATCAGGGTGTACAGGCGCTTGAGCGCGATGGTGTCGATGTGGAGGAAGTCGGCGGCGAGGATGCCGTGGGCCTGGGTGGTGAGGAATTCATGCCAGGTCGGGCCGGAGCGCTGCGGAGCGGGGTCGATGCCGGCCGCGTGCGGGATCTCCCAGACCGTGGACGGGGCGATCGGGTGGCCGAGGCGTGCGAGTTCGCCCTGTATGCGGCGGTGGCCCCATGTGCTGTTTTCCTTGGCCAGCCGCAGGATGAGCTGTTTGATGGTGGGAGCGGTGGACGGCCTGGCTGGGCGGCGGTGCTGGGGGAACGTCTACTTCCGCGCCGTGAGTTGCCGGTGCCAGGCCAGCAGCGTGGTGGGGGTGACTGCGAATACGCGGCGCCAGCGTTCCCGCGGGACCAGCCGGGAAAGGACGGCGAGCCAGGTTCGGTCGACGGGCATGTCTGGATGCGTGGAGGATGCCACCAAGGCGATCGTGGCGTCGTACCGGGATGACGAACCCGTGCTTCCGTTTGATCGCCGGAGCGACCGCGGACAGGTTCTGCGTGCGGAGGTCCAACGCGGCAGCGTGTGCACCCGTGCAGTGAGGCACAGCCCAAAGGCTTGATAGTTAACGTGGCAACAGTTAGTGTGCTAATTATGGGTGGATCGAACCGAGAGAGCACGTTGGAGCTGATGCGGTGGGTCGTGTGGGGGCAGCGACGCCTCGCTGAAGACTGGATACGGGAACGCGGCCTCACCCACGAGCAGAGTGCCGTGTTGGCGTACCTGTCGAAGAACCCGGACGCCATTCAGCGTGACGTCGCGCGGGCCATGCGCACCAGCGCGCCGAGCGTCTCGCGGCTCCTGGCCGGACTCGAGCGGCGCGGACTCGTGGAACGCCAGACGCAGGAGAGCGACACGCGCAGCCGCCGGGTGCATGTCACCGCAGCGGGCTCCGAGCTGATCCAGGGGTTCGAAGAGGCCATGGATCGCGTCGAGGAGTCGATTCTCGCGCCGCTGGGCGCCGCAGGGCAGGCGCGGCTCCATGCATTGCTGGAACAGCTCGCGTCCCGGATCGAGCCACCCAGCTCTCCCTGACCCGGCCCTACTGCTCCGCATGGCGGCCGGGAGCCCCCGGGCAGGACCGCCGGTTCTTCCAGCAGCAGTAAGGAAACAGGTATGACCCAGATCACGATCATCGGTGCCGGTCTTGCGGGACTGACACTGGCACGAACCCTGGCGGTTAATGGAATCCCGTCCACGGTGTACGAAGCGGAGGCGTCTGCTCAGGCCCGGGGCCAAGGCGGCATGCTCGACATCCACGACTACAACGGACAGCACGGCATCCGAGCCGCCGGTCTGATGAACGGCTTCCGGTCCCTCGTCCTCGAAGGCCGCCAGGCGTCCCGCGACGTGGCACCTGACGGCACCATCCTGGCGGACCGGCCCGATGACCCCGCCGGAGGCCGCCCCGAGGTGCAGCGTGGCGAGCTTCGGCAGTTGCTGCTCGAATCCCTGCCCCCCGGCACGGTCGTCTGGGGCCACAGGACTCGGAGTGTCCGGACCCTCGCCGACGGTCGTCACGAAGTGACCTTCGTCAACGGCTCGACGATCGGCACCGACATCCTCGTCGGCGCCGACGGCGCCTGGTCGAAGGTCCGGCCGCTGCTCTCCGATGCCACGCCCGTCTATGCCGGACGCTCGATGATCGAGACGTACCTGTATGAGAGCGACACCCGGCACCCTGCCACCCTGGCGCTGGTCGGCAGCGGGTCGATGACCGCCTACGACAAAACCACTCGCATCGGTCTCGGCGTGCAGCGCGAGCGCGCGGACACCTTGCACTCGTACGCCATGTTCGACCAGCCGCTCGACTGGTTCGATGGCATCGACTTCCATGACGGCCCTGCGGCCGCCCGTACGGTCGCGGCGATGTTCGAGGGGTGGGCGCCGGAGCTCGTCGCCCTGGTCGCGGACAGCGACATCCCGCCGGTCTTCCGCCCCTTGTACGGGCTACCGATCGGACACCGCTGGGAACACGTACCCGGGGCTACGCTCATCGGAGACGCCGCCCACCTGGCACCGCCGGACGGCGAAGGAGCGAATTGGGCACTCTTCGACGCAGGCCAGCTCGGCAACGCCATCGCCCAGCAGCCCAAGAACGTCGACGCGGCCATCCGCGCCTACGAAGCCGCGCTCTTCCCACGGAACATGGACACGGCGACCGCCGCCGCAGCTTACTACCCCGAATTCGCACTGTACTGACCCACAGCAACTGGACAAGCCTGAACATTCACCGCAGCGCCCCATCGTGAACGCTGGCCAGCAACCACCCCTTTTCAGGGGCGTCAGGGCTGTGGCACCGGGAGTGCGGGTGAGCCATCCGCCCAGGCTGCGTCGAACTGCTGCAAGGCGATGGAGTGCAGGAGCCCAGGCGCTCGGGCGTAGTGCTTCTCCTCGTACTCGATCGGGCTGAGGTAGCCGAGCCGTTTCTGGATGCGGCGGGGGTTGTAGAAGCCGTCGATGTACTCGAAGAGCGTGAGGTTCGCTTCG
Organism: Streptomyces sp. AgN23; assembly: GCF_001598115.1. Taxonomy (NCBI): domain Bacteria; kingdom Bacillati; phylum Actinomycetota; class Actinomycetes; order Kitasatosporales; family Streptomycetaceae; genus Streptomyces; species Streptomyces sp. AgN23. The sequence goes on along the minus strand of NZ_CP007153.1, from coordinate 2,409,231 downwards.
GCTCTGGTGGCAAAGACACGGCCGCGGATGCACTCGGCCTTGATGGTCATCCACAGGTTCTCTGCCAGGGCGTTGTCGAACGAGTCCCCGACCGAGCCCATGGACGCCTGGATACCGGCCCTGACCAGGCGTGTTGTGAGCTTCACGGACGTGTATTGACAGCCGTGGTCGGCGTGGTGAATGAGCTCGCCGGGGGCGACTTCGCGGCTGGCCAGGGCATACTCCAGCGTGGTCAGGACCAGATCGGCGTCTGCGTGGGCGGAGGTTTCCCAGGCCACCACCCGGCGGGAGAAGGCGTCGCGGATCGCGGACAGCCACAGCGGGCCCTCCTCGGTCGCAGATCATGGTCAGGTCCGTGACCCACAGCCGGTTCGGCACGTTCGCTGTGAAGTCGCGTTGCACCAGGTCAGGGGCCGGGTCCGCGTCCGGGTCACGTCGGGTGAAGCCCTTGCCCCGCCGGGGACTGATCCCGGCCAGGCCGGCCTGGCGCATGAGCCGTTCGACGCTTTTGTGGCCGACGTGGATGCCTTCACGCCGGAGGACGGCGTGCACGCGGGGTGAGCCGTAGGTCCCGCCGGAGTCGGCGTGGACCTGCCGGATCTTCCCGGTGAGCTCGGCGTCCTGGCGGCGTCGCTCGCATGGCTCCTTCCCGGCCTGGCGCCAGCGGTAGTAGGTGGAGGAGGGGATAGAAAGTTCCCGGAGTGCGGGCTCGACCCCCAGGTGCGGGTGCGCATCGACGAGCGCGGTCACCTGGGCCGGGTCGGGTCGAGCTGGGCCGCGAAAAAAGCCGAGGCCGTCCGCAGGACCTCGTTCGCCCGCTTGAGCTGGGCGTTCTCCTTGCGCAGGGCGGCCAGCTCCTCACGCTCGGCGGTGGTGAGGGTGTCGCCTCGCTCGCCGGCATCGGCCTCGGCCTGACGGATCCAGTTGCGCAGGGCCTCGTGATGCACCCCGAGTTCCTCTGCCATACGGCGGATGACGGGCTTCGGCTCGACGGCGCGATACATGCGGACCGCGCGGTCACGCAACTCCAGCGGGTACTTCCTCGGGGCAGGCATCGTCTGGGCTCCTCTCATGAGACCCATCTGACCGCCCGTCACCCCTCCCCGCATCGCGGGGGAACCTCACCCCGCGCGTGGCAGCCGCGCTCACACGCCGCGCAGCCGAAGCCCAGGATTCAGCACTGTCTGACCGCTCCTCGGATCCCTTCACCGGACTGGTCTTCTGCCGACCCGACGGCCGCCCGCTACGACCTCAGACCGTCCTGGACCGCTTCCGCCGACGCGCCAAGGAAGCAGGCGTCCCCCGCATCACCCTGCACGACCTGCGACACCTCGCCGCCACCCTGTCCATCACCGCGGGCACCCCGCTCACCGTCGTCTCCAAAACCCTGCGGCACTTCACCCTCTCCACCACCGCCAACCTCTACAGCCACCTCACCCAGACACGTGGAGCGATATCTCCCTTGCCTTGATCGATATCGACGTGTTAACGCAGATTGGCCGCCACTCCTCGCGCCCTGCACGCGTCACAGAGAGGAGCGGACCCATCAGTAGGTTACTGACCGCTAACGAATCTGGCCTCACTCTCGGGCCTTGACCTCGCTCGGGCCACCCCATATGTTATTGCTGAATAACATTCGACGGAAGGGTAGGTAGATATGGACTTCATCCTCGTGGACACCCGCAACGCCCCTGCCTCCCAAGCTGCCCGCGAGGTGTGGAATGACTGAGCAACTGCAAGGGGTGGACGCAGCTGCCTTCCGCTCGGCGCTGTCCCGCTTCCCCTCAGGCGTGACAATAGTGACGACTCGCAGTGCCGGGGGCACGTTGCACGGATTCACCGCGAGCTCCTTCGCAGCGTTGTCGCTGGATCCGCCGCTTGTTCTCGTGTGTCTGGACCAGGGAGCGGACTGCTTCGCTGCTTTCATAGCGGCTGAGCAGTTCGTCGTGAACATCGTTACGCCCGCACATGCGAAGTTGGCGAAGAAGTTCGCCACGAAGGACGCGGACAAGTTCGCCCACGGAACCTTCGAGTCTGACGAGGGCGGCTACCCGGTCCTGCCCGACGCAGCAGCGGTCATCCGCTGCGAGCTGGAGCATGCTGTGCCCGGCGGAGATCACGTAATTCTTATCGGCCGGGTCCACGACGCACAGATAGGCAGCGGCGAGCCGGTGACATGGTACAAGGGCGACTTCCTCCGCCTTGGGGAGAGTGCTGCATGAAGTACACCGGGCAGTGCGACCCTCCGCTCGGTCCGGTGAATGATCCCGTGAAGATCGGGAACGTGCTGCGCCCGGTAGTCGACGTCGACGCCGCTATGCGCTTCTCCATCGAAACGTTCGGACTCGCTATGAAGTTCGTTGATGGCGACCGCTACGCCGCACTCGACGCTGGCGGCACAACCTTGGCCCTGGCCGGCCCGACCGAGGACGTTACGGGCGGCATGCCCGCCGCATCATTCAAGGTTCCCGATGTGAACTCCGCGCTCGGCGCCCTCGTCCAGGGCGGCGGGGCCATTGTTCGGGAACCGGAGCAGGGCGCCCACGAGGTTCGGGCCGTGGCTCGAGACCCATGGGGCAACACCGTGGTGATCTACGGGCCGCGGTAGGCGGTCAGTTCCGGTCCCGGGGGCCCGAACGTGCGAAGCCCAACGCGCTCAGCATTTCGTCCTCATGCATCTTCCCTGCGCTGATCTACACCTTCTTCTGGCCGAGGTTCAATCGCAGAGGGCTTCTCTGGTCGGTCTATGGAGGGCTGGCACTGTGTCTCCTGTTCACGATTGGCTCACCGGCCGTCTCAGGGACTGAGAGTTCGCTATGGCCGACACTGGACCTCAACTGGTAACCCCTATTACAACGCAGGATTGTTTTCCATGCCAGCGGCACTTTTTCTCGGATGGCTCGGAACTCTCACCTCGTCGAGGCACAAGAGAAAAAGCGCGTGAAGCGTATAGGGCAGAAAGGGGGGTCGGGTCCGCGGCTACGGCTAGGAACTATTGATTCAACTCCGGGCTTGCGCGGATACGCGCTGACCCAAGCAGCATGATTGGGCGAGGGTCCGGACTGCGCGCAGTTGCCGCAGCGTCAGGCCAGGTATCGAGATGGCACCACCTAGTGCTGCACAGACGGACGGACATGGCAATCACGATGGAACCTGTGCTCTCGTCCCGAAACCGGATCCCTGCGGCCTCCTCGGCTCGAGGGCAGTACAGCGACGGATACGCATTCCTGAGCCCCTTGTGCTAGCCGGCTTGGATTGGCAGGTGCGGGAAGATTCGTCAGTAGGCGATGAGGAAAGGTCGGATTCAGCGCCGCTTGCCGGGGTATGACGACCAGATCGTCGGGCCATAGAATGGCCATAGGCAGGCCGCTGGAAAGGTGTTCGGTTCTTTGCTTGCACATCGAAGTGGAACGCCCTCCTCCAACGCCTTCAAGATCGCTTCCAATCAAGCGACTGTCATGAATGAGCCAGCTAATTCGACTTTGAGCGCACGTGGTTCGCGATCGCCGCATCTTCGTTAGCGCCGTACATTTCGTCGATCAGTGCCGCGAAAGAGCGGACGACGGCATTACGCTTAATCTTTCCGTTCGCAGTCCGCTCGCCATGCTCGACTTGCAGGGACCGTGGTAGAACGCGAAAGTCCTTCAACTGCTGGACACGCGAAAGGTCTGCGTTGACCCGAGCAACCTCTGCTCGCAGAAGCTCAGCCACCGCCTCTGCCGACTGGCCGTCTGCTGGCGTGTTCGGCTCAATTAGGACGGTGAGGTACTTACGGGCGTCTCCGACGACGATGGCTTCGTTGATGAGCGAACTTTCCCTCAACCGGGTTTCGATGGGCTGAGGATTGATCGTTTTGCCGCCCCGAGTGATGATTACGTCCTTCTTCCGGCCAATAAGCCGGAGGTCGCCATTCGGTGCACGCTCTACCAGGTCACCGGTGCAGAACCAGTCATCTTGGAAGACCGCTTCGGTCTCCGTGGGGTTGCGCCAGTATCCGTCGAAGAGCAGCGGCGCTCGGAGCAGCATTTCTCCGTCTTCCGCGATCTTCACCTGGAAGCGCGGATCCGGGAAAATCCTGCCGATGAAGCCTGGCCGGGGGAACGGCTGGTTGAAATGCGCGATGGGGGCTCCGGTGGTCTCGGTGAGGCCATAACACTCACGCAGATCGAGCCCCCAGATCTGCCAAATCGCGATGACGCTCTCAGGCATTGCCGCAGATGCCGTGTAGGCCACGCGGATGCGATCCATCCCGACCTTTGCCCGCAGTGGCAGAAACACTCCACGAAGTGCCGCAGCGTATGCGATCCGCAGCAGCACTGAGGGCGTGCGACGAGACCAGCGGTCCTCAGCCACCCTGCGGCCAACCCACATGGCAGCGTCATAGACAGCGCGGCGAAGTCGTGGCCAAGTCTCCGTCTGTGCGATCAGCCCGCCGGCGATTTTCTCGTAGAACCGCGGAGGCCATAGCACTGCCGTTGGCCGGACTGAGCGCAGCACTCTCTCGTAGTCACCGATGCTGCAGTATGTGACCACCAGACGTGAGAGCAGAGGCGCGAAGATCGACACAAGGGCTGGCGCTACATGGGCCAACGGCAGGAAGCCCACAACATCGTGCTCCTGGCGGCGGCTCTGCGGATAGAGACCGACAAAGGTCTGGACCGCGTGCTGGAGTGTTCGATGCGAATGCGTGACGCCCTTTGGTACTCCCGTGGACCCGGACGTGTAAAAGAGCACGGCGGCATCGTCGAGGGATCCCGCGGCGACCAACTGAGCGAGGAGACCTGAGTCGCCCTCATGGTGTCGGGCGCCTTCATCGGACAGGGTCTGCCACCGTGTTCCTTTGACACCCTTGGGCAGTGTCGGCGGATCGGCATCGATTCCGACCACAAGCCGCAGATCCGGGGTGCGAGCGGCGACCTCAGCTACCTTGTTGAGCTCCGTGGCCGTCTCACCGACGAAGACCACCGCTTCGCTATGTACAAGGGTCTGCTCTATCTCGGCAGGCGAGTTGGTGGGATACACGCCGATTACGACACCGCCGACACTCTGAACGGCAAGCGCTGCGCAAGCCCACTCTGGGCGCGCGCTGCTCATCACTGCTACGCGATCGCCGTGCTTGACACCCTGAGCCACGAGACCGAGTGCAACCTCGCGCACACGATTGGCGTACGCGCGCCACGTGATCGCCTGTACAGATCCATCACGCCAGTAGCGCAGCGCAACGGCATCGGGTTCCTTGCGCGCGCGATCGAGGAGCAGTCCCGGTAGCGTCCGGGTCGGCTGGAAATTGATCAGATCCATGAGACGGCCTCTCTTCCAGAGCAGGCAAGCCCGTGCTCAATGAGACTCATGCGGCTCGCTCCCCAAGGGGAAGGAAGCCACCCCGGTACCACGTCACCGGCTTGCCGGCACCTGTCCGTGCATCGCGTACGCGACCGATGAGGATTACGTGATCTCCGCCGGGCACGGCCTGCTCCAGCTCGCAGCTGATGACTGCTGCCGCATCCGGCAACAGCGGATTGCCTGCCTCATCGAGTTCGAAATTGCCGTCCGCGAACTTGTTCTCACCCTTGGTGGCGAACTTCAGCGCCAAGTCGGCATGGGCGTCCGTCACAATGTTCACGACGAAATGCTTAGCCGCCATGAAGACGGGAAAGCAGTCAGCTCCTCGGTCCAGACATGCCAAGATGAGCGGGGGATCGAGAGACAACGCGGCGAAGGAACTCGCGGTGAATCCGTGCAGTGTGCCTGCCTCGCTTCGCGTCGTCATGATCGTCACACCTGAAGGGAACTGAGCCAATGCCGAGCGGAAAGCGGCAGGGTCCAGTTCCTGAAATTGATCAACCATTGTACCCCTCGCGGGCAGCTCGGGCGGCAGGGTCGTTGAAGACCGTGCGCGCATCAGCCAGTGTGACGCGAAGCTGCTCTTCGTCCGGCCAGCCGGTCGTATCCGAGTGCAGGGCCCGCTTCAGTGCTGCGAATACGGCAGGCGGCTTCGCCGCTGCTGAGCGCGCATCCGCCACCGCGGTCGCAAGTAGTTCGTTCTGCTCGACGACCTGGTCGACAATCCCGATTGCCTCCGCAGTCGCCGCGTCGACGGGCTCTCCGCCCAGCAAGAGACGCCGAGCTGCACGGTCACCCGCGACCGAACGAACTCGCGAGATGCCCTTCACAGCTGGCAGCATCCCATGCTTGATCTCAGGGAAGACGAAACGCGCTCCCACCGCCGCGTAAACCACGTCGGTGAACAGGGCCATCTCGATCCCGCCGCCGACGCACCACCCGTTGACCGCACACACCAGCGGCCGGGGATAGTTCTCCAGTGCGCAAAGCAGCGCGTGAAAGCCTGCCATCCGCTCGACCATGACATTGGCGTCGAAGTCGACGGCTTCCTTCATATCACCACCTGCGCAGAAGAAGCGCTCGCCAGCTCCCGTCAGGACCACTGCGGGAGCGTTAGGGCCGGTGGCGAGCGTGACCAGCTTCGCTGTCAGCTCGCTGACGAGAGCGTTACTGAGCGCGTTGGCAGGCGGATGGCTAAGGGTGAGTACAACCACCCCGTCCACTTCGTCTGATGCGTGGACGAGGCTTAGTGCTGTGTTGTGCGAACCTGCGGTCATGCTCGTCTCCGGTTACTTCGCGGGTGCGCCGGCGGTGCGAGCGGAGGGGAAGTCCACGGGGCGCTTCTCCCGGAAAGCCTGGCGCGCTTCGGCGTAGTCGGCACCGGCGAAGTCGAGGATCTCGAGCGCCGAGGACAGCTCGTGCTGGGGCACCGCGTTGGTGAGCCAGGCGTTGAGCGCACGCTTGGTGAATCGGAGCGCCTGCTGGGAACCGCGGTCCAGCTGGGACGCGACCTCGAGGGCGCGGGGCAACACCTGCTCGCGGGGAACGGACAGGCTCACGAGCCCGATCCGCTCGGCCTCGGCGCCCGTCAGCTTCTCGGAGGTGAGCACGTAGTACTTGGTCTTGGCCATGCCGACAAGCAATGGCCAGATGAGGGCGGCGTGGTCGCCGGCGGTCACGCCGACCTTGGTGTGGCCTTCGATCAGCACCGCGTCATCCGCGGCGATGCTGATGTCGGCGAGAAGCGCGGTCGACAGCCCGTAGCCGACCGCGGGGCCGTTGATCGCGGAGATGATCGGCTTCTCGATGCGCAACATCGTCGCGACCCGCTTGCGTTCGGTCTCCAGCATCGCGAGCGCATCCTGGGGCGTGGGATCGGGCTGAGCGACGTCCATCCCGGTACAGAAGGCTTTGCCGGCCCCGGTGATGACGACGACCCGGGTCTGGTCGTCGCGCTCGACGTCGGCCCAGATCTGGTTCATCTCCTCGAACATCGGCAGGGTGAGCGAGTTGTACCGGTCGGGTCGGTTGATCGTGATGAGGAGGACGCCGTTGTCGTGGCGTTCGGTGAGGACGTCGCCGGTGCCGTGCTGGTAGAGGTCGCTCATCGAACCGTCTCCTTCTGCGCGAGGTTGTGCGTGTCGTTGAACTGGCGGAGTGCTTCTTCGTGGGCGGGGCGGGCGGCTCGGATCTCGGCGAGGACGTCGTCGGCCGAGCGCACGACGTTGCGGGGGTGCTTGAAGCGGGGGATGACGTACTTGCCGAAGAGTTCGATCGAGCGCATCAGCTGGTCGTGGGGCAGGCTGTCGACACGCAGGACGAGTGCTTCGACGCCCATGTCCGCGTATCGCTGTACGTGTTCGATGCAGTGCTCGGGGTCGCCGACCATGAAGCCCTGGGAGCGTTCGAACATGTACTCTTCGTCGTTGAAGTCGATGTCCTTGACAGCGCCCATGTAGGCGTAGTCCTTCGACAGCTTCGACAGGCGCTCATATGCGTCGGTGGACAGCTTGGCCATCTCGAACAGGGGCTTCGCCTCGAGGCGGGCCTGGGCAGTGGTCTCGGCGCAGTGCATACCACCGGCGACCGCGACCATCTTGCGCGGCGTGATCGGGTAGGGGTGGTTGGTGGCGGCGAGCGTGTCGTCGTAGAGCTTGACCATGTTCTCGACGAGGTCGAACCCGAGGTAGAGGCCGCCCATGATGGCGCCGATACCCATCGAGGCGGCCGTCTCGACCGAGCTCGGGCTGCCGGCGGCAGCCGAAATGGGCGGGTAGGGACCCTGCAGGGGCTTGGGGACCAGGCTGCGCGGCGGAACCTTGTAGTGCTCGCCCACGTACGAGAACACGTCGTTGAGGAACGCGCTCCGGATCAGCTCGATGCCCTCACGCCACTGAGCCTTGTTCTCGGAGGGGTCCACCTCAAACGCGCGCAGGGCGAGCGTCGTGTTGCCGCGCCCGGTACCAAGCTCGACACGGCCGTTGGACAGGATGTCCTCGGTCGCCACACGCTCCGCGACGCGCAGCGCATGGTTCATCCGCGTCGGCAGCAGCGTCACCAGGTGGATGAACCGCATCCGGCTCGTCAGAGCCATCAGGTACGGGTAAAGCACCTCCGGAGCGGAGACCGAAGCCGTACCCAGAGCAACATGCTGCTCGGAACTACCGAAGGCATCGAAGCCAACCCGCTCCGCAAGCAGAACCTCCTCCACCAGCTCCCGGTAGCGGTGCTCATGCGTGAGCCCGACCGGGGTGTCCCCCTCGGTCATGAGGATGAAGTCCATACCGACCCTTCCGTCGAATGTTATTCGCCGATAACGTAGGTCGCGGCTAACCCCAGGTCAAGGCCCCAAATCTGTTAGGTATTGGTAACTTCGTGGGGTTGGGCAGGTGCGCACAGGAAGAGGAGACCCCACCATGAGTGAGTTGCGGATTGAGCATTTGACCTCGCCTGATATCGCGGAAGCCATGGCGAGGGGTATGCGTACGGCGATCTTGCCGCTGGGTGCGACGGAGCAGCATGGCGCGCATCTACCGCTGTCCGTCGACAGCGATCATGCTGACCGGCTGGGTGTCCTTGTCGCCGAGCGGCTTGGTGACGCGCTTGTGCTTCCGACGGTGCGGATCGGTTGTTCTGCGCACCACCTGGGGTTCGCCGGGACACTGTCCCTGCAGGCCGGTACGCTCGAGGCGATCTGCGCAGACTGCTGCGAGAGTCTTGCTGTGCACGGGTTCCGTCGCGTTGTGATCTTCTCGGCGCACATCGGCAACTACCCGCTGCTCAAAGACATTGAATCAAGGCTTGACGAGCGGCTTTCCTGCGACCTGGATGTCATCGCCTACTCAGACTCGACGGCAGTCCTCCAAGCGTGGCGCTCCGCAGCCCAGCAGGTCGCCGGCCTCGCCGACCACGTCGGAGGCCATGCCGACGTCGCGGAAACTTCGATCATGCTGGCTGTGCGGCCCGAGGTGGTGCGAAACGATCGAGCTGCTGCGGGCTTCACCGGGTCGATGAACGATGAGCTGCTGGCTCGCGTATTCACGGACGGCGTGAGAGCAGTCGCTCCCAACGGAGTGCTTGGCGACCCGAAGGGCATGTCGTCTGAACTGGGGTTTTCATGTCTAAACGCCGTAGCCGACCTGATCGCTGCCCATGCAACGGCACGTTATCAGCCGCTCACTTAAGGTAGGCACTAGTGTCCTGCGCCGGAGATCCGTTGGCAGAAGCGGGCGAGTGAGTCGAGGATCTCTTCGGCTGTTTTGGTCCAGGTAAACGGGGTCGGGTTCTCGTTCCATTGCTTGACCCAGGCACGGATGTCAGCTTCGAGGGAGCGCACACTCTTGTGGGCGCCGCGGCGGATCTTTTGGTCCGCGAGGAAGCCGAACCATCGCTCGACCTGGTTGATCCAGGAGGAGCCGGTGGGTGTGAAGTGCAGGTGGAACCGCGGGTGTTTGGCGAGCCATGTCTTGATGGCCGGGGTCTTGTGGGTGCCGTAGTTGTCGCAGATCAAGTGGACCTGCAGGTGCGCGGGGACCTCGTTGTCGATCTTGATGAGGAACTTCTTGAACTCCGCGGCCCGGTGCCGGCGGTGCAGCGAGGTGATGACTTCGCCGGTCGCGACGTCGAAGGCCGCGAACAAAGTGGTCAGGCCGTTGCGGACATAGTCGTGCGTGCGACGCTCAGGCATGCCGGGCATTATCGGCAGCACCGGCTGGGAACGGTCCAGAGCCTGGATCTGGGACTTCTCGTCCACCGACAGGACCACTGCACCTTCGGGCGGGTTGAAATACAGCCCCACCACGTCGTAGACCTTCTCCACGAACAGTGGGTCCGTCGACAGTTTGAACGTGTCGCCCAGGTGCGGCTTGAGCTGGAATCGTCGCCAGATCCGGCCCACGGTCGACTTCGACAGGCCACTGCGGTCGGCCATGGACGCACGAGACCAGTGCGTGGCGTTCTTCGGGATCTCTTCCAGCGTGCTGACCACGACCGCCTCCACCTGGTCCACGCTGATGGTGGGCGGCCGGCCCGGCCGGGGCTCGTCCACCAGCCCGTCCAGACGGGCCGCCAGAAAGCGGCGACGCCACTTGCGGACCGTGTCCGCCGCGATCCGTAACTCCCGTGCCACCACAACAATCGGCGGCACATCAGCACCGGCGCATGCCAACACGATGCGGGCACGCAAGGCCACTGCCTGCGCAGATGACGGCCTGCGGGCCCAGCGCTCCAACACCACACGCTCATCAGGCGACAGCAACAACGGTTCCAACTTCGGACCACGACGAGGCACCGGCACATCCGCAGAAGCAGTCATACACAAACTAACGACGGATCTCCGGCGCAGGACACTAGTGCCGAGCTCTCCTGCCCATACCGCATCTTCGCGCGCTACCCGTCGGCAGGTGCTGATCAAGGTCGTCGGAGAACTGTTCAACGAGCGCGCCTTCGACGCGGTCACCACTGAGATGATTGGTGCCCGCGCTGGCGTGACCGGTCCAGCTCTCTACCGGCACTTTCCCAGCAAGCAGGCACTGCTCATCGCGGTGCTCGAGGATCCGCTGGACGAACTGCTGACGAACGCGCGCAAGACGGCGGCCGAGGTGACAGATCCGCGCGAGGCGCTCGAGGCGCTCGAGGCGATGATCGACTACCACGTCGCGCGCACTCTCGAGAACGTTCCGTCCACCCTGGTCTTCCTCAAGAACGAGCACAACGTTCCCGAAGACGAACGCCACCGCATGAGACGCATGATGCGCCTGTACACCGAAGAATGGACTGGGCTGGTGACCCGATTGCGGCCCGACCTCTCAGACGCCCAGACCTGCGTCCTGACATACGCCGTCTTCTCAATGATCAACGCGGTTGCGCAGTTCAACAGCGGCCTGGACCCCGACATCGTCGCCCGCACCATCCGCACAGCCGCCATCAACGGGCTCCTCATCCCAGCAGACACGATCTGACATCACCACCGGCGGCCCGCGCGGGTCAACGCCCAGAGCGGAGCCCGAACAACGCGTGGTATCAATTGAGTTCGCCGATCGTGCCATGCCCTTCTCACGCACCGCGGTGAGCCTGAGCCGGATGACGCGTGCCCGCGGTCGACATGACAACGACCGCGGGCGTTGAGGCGAAGCCGGTATAGCCGCTGAGCGCGCTATGGGGGGAGCAGACCGTACTCTTCGCGCCGCGGGCATCGACAGCAGACATCGATGATCTCCCGGCGGCCCGAACTCGCGGCCTGCCGTCGATGGTCTGCTGACAGTGCAGATGACACAAGGCCGCCTCATCAGACATGGCACTGCGGCACACCCCGCGCCTTGTCGCTCTCGTCACTCCCAAACAACTGGCCTTCAGCAACGACTGCCGCGCATGAGAGCACGTCTCATTTGGCCTCACCGGTAGCCTGGTTGTGTGTTGATGGTCGAACGTCTGGTGCCGGACGGGGTTGTGGGAGTTGTTCCAGCGGGTGGTTCCGGAGGCGCCGACCCGCCCGCGCTGTGGGGTCGCGGCGACAGCGCTGCGCGGGCGTGGTTGCTCAGCCCAACGAAGCGCTTGGCGCTGCGCAGGCGGTGGTTGCGTATGAGGCAAGCAATTCGGTGTTGAGGCGGCCCGGCAGGCAACTCTGTGTTGCGCCTGGTGTCAGGGGCGGCGGGCGGCCCAGACGGTGCGCTCGGTGCGTACGGCGAGATCCTCGCGGCGCAGGAGGCTGTTCGGGCTGTCGGTACCCAGGAGGTCGTCGAGAGCGGTGAGGTCCTCGGGACTGAGAGCGGGGGCGGCGACGCCGCGGATGCGCTGCAGGCTGGCGTAGGCGTAGCGGCCGATCGCCTCGCTGCGCTCACCTTCGATGTTGACGGTGATGGTGCGCTCGTCCTCGACGGTGAAGCCGGCGGCTGTCAGCATCGGGCCCCAGTCCGCGCCGCGGTGCGGAACGTGCTCGGCGTGGAAGCTGTCGGTCGCGGCATGGACGCGCTCTTCGAGGCCCGGCCGGTTCTCCGGGGCGCCGGCAGGCAGGAAGCGGGGGAAGCCCGCGAGTTCGACGACGGCGAACAGGCCCCCGGGGGCAAGCAGTTCGCGGACGCTCCGGAGGGCTCGGTCGGGGTCGGCCATGTGGTGCATCGAGGCCGAGGCCCACACCAGATCCGGCCTGCCGAAATCGGGCCAGTGGTTGCTGTCGAGGTCGGCCTGCACGGTCCGTACGCACCCCTCGACACCGCGGGCGCATGCCTTCTCGCGCACGAACTGGAGGTGCCCGGCCGAGGTGTCGACGGCGGTGACGTGCGCGTCGGGGAAGCGTTCGAGGAGCGCGAAGGTGCCCGCGCCGGTGCCGCAGCCCAGGTCCACGATCTGGCGCGGCTCACTCTTCAGCGGCAGCCAGGCGGTGATGGACGCTATGTGCTCGGCGAGCACCTCGGCATCCAGATCGAGGATCTCCGCCTGCCCGGCATCGCTGTGCTCTTGGTGGCCGCTATGGCTGTGGTCGGGGTGGTGATCGCCTTCGCCATGGTGGGGGGTGTGCTGGTGCGTTTGGGTCATGGCAACACCGTAAGCGGGTCATGCGCCTGCCGCACGACTGCTTGCGAAATAGGCAAGAAGGTGGCTTGGTGTGCTGCCTGGCGCGCAAGATCGCCCACCGCGCCGGGGGTCCGGTCGACCGTAGCTCGCTATTCGCAAGGGCCCTGGACGCCTCCGCAGTCGGCTTCGGAGCCGTCAGCGACGGCGTCCTTCTGGTGGCCGCGGCGGGCATCGCGGTCGAAGATGCCTATGATCTCGCACGGTCCGCCATCGGCGCCGATGGCGTGCGGCATCATGGTGGGGAACTCTGCGGCCTGGTTGGTCTCGATGCGAATGCGCCGGTGGCCGAGCATGAGGATGGCGGTGCCGGACAGCACCACCAGCCATTCACGGCCGGGGTGGGCGCGCATCCGGGCCGGGTTGTCGGGCGGAGGGTCGGTCATCCGCTGACGCATCACGCTCATTCCAGGGTCGCCCTTTATGGGCCAGCGCATCAGGCCGTGGGCGCCGTCGATCATCGGGCTGATGACGACGTCGTCGGTGGCGTTCTCCACGAGCTGGTCCAAGGTGGTGTCCAGGGCGCGGGCAAGGGTGACCAGCTGATCCAGGGCGAGGCGGCGCTGACCGTTCTCGATGCGGCTCAGTGAGGACTGGCTGAGGTTGGCGCGGGTGGCCAGCTCCTCCAGTGACCAGCCCTGCGCGACGCGCAGCGCGCGGATCCGTTTGCGTACGAGGCTGTCCAGCCGCCCATCTTCTTGCGTCATAAGCAACATAGTATGCCCTTGATGCAACGCGGGTTTAGCGTCGAATACAGATGGCCCAGCACGGGGGCCACGTACGACGAAAGGGCGCGACATGTCTGCGCAGACTTCCCGCTACGAGAGCGACGCACTACCCGCCGAAACCGTGGATGCAGTGGTGATCGGCGGCGGCGCCGCGGGGCTGAACGGCGCGTTGATGCTGGCCCGCTCCCGCCGCTCGGTCGTCGTGATCGACAGCGGCACCCCGCGCAACGCCCCCGCCGCCGCCATGCACGGCTTCATCGCCCTGGACGGTACCCCGCCCCCCGAGATCCTCAAGCGCGGACGCCAGCAGGTACGCGAATACGGCGGCCAGATCGTCTTCGGGGAAGTGGCCACGGCCGAACCCGCCGCCCCCTCAGCGGACGGCGACCTGCGGTTCACCGTCAACCTGGCCGACGGCCGCACGCTTACAGCGCGCCGGGTACTAGTGGCCACCGGCCTGCGCGACGTGCTGCCCGAGGTACCCGGCCTGGCCGACCACTGGGGCCACAGCGTGGTGCACTGCCCCTACTGCCACGGCTGGGAGGTCCGCGACAAGTCCATCGGCATCCTCGCCACCGGCCCCGCCTCCGTCCACCACGCCTGGCTGTTCCGCCAACTGACGGATGACCTCATCTACTTCACCCGCGGCACCGAGTTGGACGCGGAGACCCGCGCCCGCTTTGCCGCTCGGAACATCCGCATCATCGAGACCGACGTGAAGGAAGTCGTCAGCGAAGCGGACGCCCTCGCAGGCGTCCGCTTGACGGACGGCACCTTTGTGGGACGGCGGGTTCTGGCTGTGGCCACGCAGATGCAGGCTCGTACCGAGGGCTTGGAGGGCCTGAAGCTGCCGATGGAAGACCTGCCCGACAACATGGGCCGCCGCTTCGCCTCCTCCATGGCCGGTACCACCGAGATCGCCGGCGTGTGGGTGGCCGGCAACGCCACCGACCTCACGGCCCAGGTCGGCGCCTCCGCCGCGGCCGGAGCCCTGGCCGGCTCCCACATCAACGCCCTGCTGGCCACCGCGGACACCGACGCCGCGCTCGCCGCCGCGCAAAAAACCATCGGCTGACGATAAGCCCCCGTTGCTGAAGAACCGCGCGACCGCGATCCAGCGGTCCGCGCGTGAGCAGGTCACCACCTCACTGTCTTGGCGACCGGTCCTGTCCCGGCGCTGATTCCGCATGCCCTTTTTGGAGGGAAAACATGAGTACGAACCAGCCTCCCCAGACGGCGGCCGCGCCGGTCACCGGCGGAGGCGCGCCGGATGCGCGTCAGCTGCGCGCGATCCTGATCACCGTCTCGATCGCGCTGATGGCCGTCATCGCATCCGTGTCCGGGCTGAACGTCGCCCAGACCCACATGGCGGTCGAATGGGGCGTCTCGCAGACCACCATCCTGTGGATCATCAACATCTACACGCTCGCTCTGGCTGCCCTGCTGTTGCCGCTCGGGGCGATCGGTGACCGGCTGGGCCGCAAGCCCATGCTGATCACCGGGCTGAGCATCTTCGGTGCCGCCAGCGTTGTCGCTGGCCTGGCCCCGTCGGCCGCGGTGATGATCGGCGCCCGTGTGGCGGCCGGTATCAGCGCCGCGATGATCATGCCGATCACGCTGGCCGTCATCACCTCCACCTTCCCTGAGGAGGACCGGGGCAAGGCGATCGGCGTATGGACCGGTGTCGCCGGAGGCGGCGGCATCCTGGGCATGTTCCTCTCCGCCCTGTTGGTCGATGTCGCCGACTGGCGCTGGCTGTTCGTGCTCCCCGTGGTTCTGGTCGTCGTCGCGCTGGCGATGACGCTGAAATCAGTGCCCAACTCCCGCGAACGCTCCACCCATTCGTTCGACACCATCGGTGCGCTGGTCTCCACCATCGCCGTCATCGGTCTCATCTTTGTCCTACAAGAAGGCCCCGAACGAGGCTGGACCGCCCCCATCACCCTGATCAGTCTCGGCGTCGGCCTAGTCGCCGCCATCGCCTTCGTGGCCTGGGAGTTGCACCGTCGCGATGCCTCGCTGCTGGATGTGCGCCTGTTCCGTGAGCGCGGTCTGGCCAGCGGCTCGATCACACTGCTGGTCGTCTTCGGCGTCCAGGCGGGTATCGCCGTCGTGCTCTTCCCGTTTTTCCAGGCCGTGCTGGGCTGGTCCGGGCTGCTGTCGACCGTGGCGATGATGCCGATGGCCGTCATGATGATGATGACCTCGGGCCTGGCCCCCAAGATGGCCGCCAAGATCGGCGCCCGCTCCACCATGGCTGTGGGCATCGCCCTGGCCACCCTCGGTCTGGCCCTGATGGCGCTGTTCGTGTCCGTCGACGGCGGCTACCTGTCCATCCTGGCCGGCATGCTCGCCATGGGTATCGGTATGGGTCTGTCGATGACGCCCTCCACCGAGGCCATCACCAGCTCCCTGCCCCGCGCCAAGCAGGGCGTCGCCTCCGCTCTCAACGACGTCACCCGCGAGTTTGGCACCGCCCTGGGTGTCGCGATGCTCGGGGCGCTCCTGGCCAACGGCTACCGCAGCGCCATCGACGACAAGCTCGACGGCGTGCCCACGGGCGCCGCGGGCACCGCCCGCGAAGGCATCGCCAACGCCATTGAGGTCGCGCCCAAGACCGGCAGCCACGCACAGGACCTGATCCACGCAGCACAGCAGTCCTTCGTCGACGGCTGGCAGCAGGCCATGTGGATCGGCGCCGCCGTCATGGCCGCACTGCTTGTCTACGTTGCCCTGCGCGGCCCGAAGAACACCGCGCCCCTCCAATCCGACGCCGAGGCAGCCCCGGAGACCGAGGTCGTGGAGAACGCCGCCGCCCGCTGATCCCGCAGAAACTCCGTGCGGGTGGAGCACGACGCCGCCCGCACGGCAGGCGGCTGTCGGGACTCACCGCGACATCACGGTGCGCCCGACGGCCGCACAGCGCCCTGAGCACAACCCGATACCCCCGATCACATGCAGGAGTAGCGCTCATGAGCACCATCGACCCGACCGCAGACGACTTCAACGATGTCGTCTCCGGAAACGACTTTGTGATCACCGATTTCTGGGCCGAATGGTGCGGCCCGTGCCGCAAGTTCGGGCCCGTCTTCGAACAGGTTTCGAACAAGCGCGAGGGCGTCGTATTCGCCAAGGTCGACACTGAGGGACAGCGAGAATTGGCGCAGGAATTCGAGATCACGTCGATCCCCACCCTCATGATCGTGCGCGAGCAGATCGCCATCTTCCATCAGGTCGGCGCCCTGCCGGAGGCTGGACTCGATGACCTCATCAACCAGGCACGCAGCCTCGACATGGACGTAGTGCGCGCTTCCAGCGCCGCAGCAGACAAGAACTACAGGGCGCGTCTCGAATGTGCTGGTCGTCAGCGCGGCACGGCCGAAAATCGCATGCGATCTTCGCCCGGTCATGCTGGGATCAATCGCTATGAATGATCATTTTCTTGATGACGCCGACTTGACCGACAGGATGGAACAGAACCTGGCGGAACATGCCTGTCACCTGCACCGTAGTATGGCTGGTGCGGCCGTTACGGAGGCTGGTGACCTGCTTGTCGCGGACAGTGGCCTGGACGACGACACATTCAACATCGTTGCCGCGGCCCGCTTCACCGCCGCCGACGCTACAGCACGTATTACCGAGACCGCTGAGTCGCTGGCCCGCACCGGCCGGCGTTTCTCCTGGTGGGTGGGACCCGCCTCGACACCGCTGGACCTCACCACCCTCCTGACGGCGGCAGGTCTGCCGGCGTCCGAACGCGAGACGGCGATGTGGGCCGAGCTGGACGACACCCTGCCACCACCCACCGTCCAAGGACTAGACATCCAGACGGTGACCACGCCCGAACAACTTGCCGACTACGCCTTGGTTCTTGCCGCTAACTGGGACCCGCCCGCAGACACCGTCCGACGCTTCTTCGCTCAGGCCACCCCGCAGGCACTGGCCGCGCACTGCCCGGCCCGGTACCTGGTGGGCTACGTGGAGAACCGTCCGGTCTGCTCCGCTGAAGTGTTTCACCACTCGGGAGTCGCCGGCATCTACAACATCTCCACACTGACCGCCCACCGCCGACGCGGCTACGGCGGTGCCATCACGCTCGCGGCCCTCCGCACAGCCCGCGACCGAGACCACCACATCGCAGTCTTGCAGGCATCAGCTGACGGCGAGCCTGTCTACCGCCGCCTGGGGTTCCGCTCCTGCGGCCAGTTCGCCGAACACGCCATCACCCCCTGAACCACCAGGACTCCACGGGCTGCCCGTCCGCCATCCCTGACTGTGCTCGTCACAGCCACTCATTGATGGCCGCTACGAGGACAGTGGCCTCGTAGCGGCCCGCGAGCTTGTCGTATCTCGTGGCCACAGCTCGGTTCCTTTTGAGGCGGTTAATGCCGCACTCGACGGCATGCCGAGCTTTGTAGTCCTCGGCGTCGAACTTGGGTGGCCGGCCACCGCGGGAGCTTCGCTTCTGGCGATTGCGCGCCTGGTCGGCCTTGTCCGGGATGGTGCAGCGGATGCCGCAGCGGCGCAGGTAGGTGCGGTTCTTGCGGGAGGCGTACACCTTGTCAGCGCGCACGCGACCGGGGCGGACGCGCGGCCGGCCTGGCCCGAGGCGGGGCACGCGGACCTTCTTCAGCACCGTTTCGAACTGCGGCGAGTCGCCACGCTGCCCTGCCGTCACCACGATCGACATGCGCTTTTGGCCCTGCCACACGCTGCTCGCGTGCGACTTCATGCACGTGGAGACTGTCTTGATCAAGCGTCTCTACGTGTTCTTCGTCATGGAGATTGCCACCCGGCGCGTTCATGTCCTGGGTGTCACCGCCCACCCGACCGGTGCATGGGTCGCCCAACTCGCCCGCAATCTGCTCATGGACCTCGAGGAGAGGGCTGGGTGCTTCCGGTTCCTCATCCGGGACCGGGACAGCAAGTTCACCGGCGGGTTCGACGGCGTCTTCGCCGGCAACGGCACAGCCGTCATCACGACTCCGCCGCAAAGTCCCCGGTTGCCAACGCGTTCGCCGAACGATGGATACGCACGGCCCGCGCCGAGTGCACCGACCGGCTCCTCATCACCGGTGAACGACACCTGCGGACGGTCCTTACTGCAAACGCCGAGCACTACAACGCCGGACGAGCCCACCGCAGCCTCGGCCTACGAGCACCTGACGACGACCTGAACGTCATTCCCCTGCCCGCTGCTGCGGTCAGGCGCCGACAGGTACTTGGTGGACTGCTCAATGAGTACCACACCACACCACGCCACTCCGACTGCCTCACCATCCACAGGAAAAGCCCAGCTCAGCAGCCTGATGGGACTATTGACACCCCTCACCCACCCCGGTCCTGCACGGCTTCAGCCCGCACGTCCTCGAACCGGCCCCGGAGCGGCCCGACTGGGCCCGCACCACCGGCTTCTGGTCGCTGCCCGCCGAGCAGCGGCCCTTGGCGGAGGAGCTGTGCGCCGGACGGGTGTGCGTGCCGTCGTCGTCGCCGGCTGGGGTGGCATCAGCATCACCGATCCACCCGCGACCGTCCTGGTGGGAGCGACGTTTCGTACGACTGGCTGTTCCCCCTGGTCCGCGCGGCCGTGCACGCAGGGGGCCCGGGCACCCTCAACGCGGCCCTCATGGCAGGCATCCTCCAGATGGCCTGCCCCTTCTACAAGGAACAGCTGATGTGGGGAAACCACCTGCCCTACCTCGGTGTTGCACCGGTGCCCATCCCGTACAACGACCTCACCGTGGACGGACTCGTCGGGGCGGTGCGGCACACGAACACGAACCCGGAGATCGTCGACAACACCCCGTCGCCTGGCGGAGAAACTCAAGGGAACGGAGCGGAGAACGCGGTCACGGTGCTGGAACACATCCACCGGGAAGCTTGAGACCGGGATGGCGCGTGCGGGCGGTACGTGCCGGGGCAGTGATATCCATCTGCCCCGGCACTTTTCGCTCTGACGAACTGGCTCAGCAGTTGCCCCAGGTGAAGGTGCTGGGCCACCCCGGGCACGGCGCCTCGATGCTGAGCGTGCTGACGAACGCCTCAGCCGCTTCGCCATCCTGCACCGACGGAAGGTCCTGCATCTCGAGGATCTGATTCATTTCGTCTGCCCCTCTTGATAGTTGTTGAGCCGGGCTGGATTGCCCAGTCCTCAGCCATGTGCGCCGTACCACCGGCGACGGCCAAGCTCTGATGTGTTGCGCTGTTCACCGACCAGGCGGCAGGAAAGGGAGTCCGGGGTTTCCGTAGAGGGCGGTGTGCACAGCGAGCATGATTCCCGACGTCCCCGTGGCCAAGTCCATTGACAGCCTGAGGGACTGATTTCCGCGAAATGCGATGTGCCCTTCGTAGGGCAGGGCGTGCAGCCGGAGAGTGGATAGGATGTGCTGAATTTGTTCCCGCGTTCGCGCACTGGGTGCAACGGCCTGCTTGTTGGCCAGGTACAGGAGTATTCCCGTACTGCCGAACGAAATCGTCGGCATGCCGTAGTACTCGTAACCGGCGGCTTGCTCGATTGCGCGGTCGGCTTTTAGGAATTCTTCATCCGAGGCGTGGCGAAGGTATTCGGTCAGCACGATGCCCACCCCCACGCCGCCGGTGTGCAGGTAAGGCAGGGTGCGCCACCCCTCGTCGGCTTCCAGCGCGCCGTCCCGTGTGAGTGTGCAGTCCCGTAAGTCGCGCCTGAGGGCCGTGGCGGCCCGTTCTAGAAACAGTGCACGGCCAGTGGTCTCGTACAGGCGGAGCCAGAACAAGGCCGGCCCGGACCAGCCCCGCATGAGCCCCGGATGACCGCGTCCGGTGTCCGGCGCGGTCGCCGCGGTCAGCCGCTGACGGAGTGTCTCCTCGATCTGGAAGATCTCGTCCCAGAGGGTGCCGTCCTGCCGTGACCGCGTGAAGTGCAACAGGGTCAGACCTGCCCCGGCCATACCTCGGAACAGATCGAACCCCTGGCTTTCGATGTTGCCCTGGCGCGCTCGCAGCAGCACGTCCGTGGCTTCTTGTCGCAATTCCAGCGCGTCCAGGGCGTAGGCGATGCCGTGCAAGCCGGTGAAAAAGCCCTGCGGAATGTCCGTGTCGACCAACTGGTCGAGTAACCACCGTTCGTAAGCGGGCCAGTGGCCCAGGCCGACCCCGGCCAGGGCAAGCAGGACACCGGAAGCGCCATAGGCTATGCAGACGCCGTTGCCACCAAGGAATTGTTCGATGTCTCCCGGGAAGAGCCGGTCGCTTCGTTCCGGAGTGGCACTTGCGATCACTGCGTGCCCCATGGAACGCATGGCTTCATCCCATGGAGTCGGGTCCTCGGCGCGGAGGAACCGGCGGGTGATCTCGGTCGCTGGACGTCCCAGCGACACACCCCAACGGTCATGGATGCGTTCAGGCCCGGGTGCCGGGGCGGGGGGAGACCCGGAGTTTGCACCGGACGCCAGCCCCATGCCCTCCAGAATGGACAAGACGAAGCCATCCCCGAGTCTGAAACGACGTGACACGTACTCGGCGAGTTGGACGGCCTTGCCTTGGTCGTACTCAATGAGCATGGTGTGCGGCAGGAAGAGGTCCAGCTTTACTGTGGCCAGGGCCCAGAGGTCTGCCTCACGCCCCGTGACGCCGGTGGGGGCCCGGAAGCCCGGTGCCCCGTGCAGGGCCACGTGTGAGGGATCGTCGAGGCCGCTGAACTCGAAATCCAGGAAGACCGGCTCGCTGTCGCGGAGCACGATGTTCTTGGGATGGAGGTCGCCGACCACGACATTGCGCCCGTGGATCCGTTCCAAAGTCTCTTCCAGGCGTTCCGCCACCGCCAGCGCCCAGGAGACGTAGTCCTTGGTGTCCTCCAGACTGACACCGCCGGGACGTAACAGAGGCGTACGGCGCATGGATGCCCTTTTCAGGTCCAGGCCGTTGATGCGTTCCATTGCCAGGAAGTGGTGATCCCAGGCAGGAAAGTAGCCGTAGAGCTTCGGTATGCCTGGCAAGCCGGCCAGCTGGGACAGCACACGAGCCTCGTGCCTGAGGCGTGTGACGGCGTCCTGGCCGGCACTGTCGAGGCCGGCGTATGGTCGCGCCTCCTTGAGTACCACCTCGACCCCGGTGCCCACGGTTCGCGCTACGTAGACACCGCCCCCGTTGGAGTAGTGCAGCGCATACGAAGGACGGTATGGGAATTCGACTGCGCTAGTGGAGTGACTCTCCAGTTGTTCACGCAGAAATGACGGAATCTCAACCCAGTCGGGAACATGGAAAACCGGTCGGCGAACGTCAGGAACCAGTTTTCCCTGCCGGTTTTGTAGTGCGGGGACCATATCTCCGTCGTCATTTGAACAGAAGCGCGGAGTGTACGCCCCGTATCGCACGTACAGCGGGCCCAAACGCCAGCGTATGTCGCTGAGTATGTAGGGGCCCTCCTCTCCGGATAACAATTCGTCAAGACCGAGCAGAACGTGGTGCAGTTGCTCCGTGTCACTCGTGTAGACGGTGATGAACTTTCCGCTCGAACCACGGTCGGCGTACTTCGCGTTCACTTTCTTCAGTTGTTCCGGTCCGTAGAGGAACTTGAAGGGCAGATGATGCCGGCAGCAGTATTCCCAGGCGCGCTCAAGAACCTTCTCGGCATTTTCCGGGTGGGCAGACACGTGAATCTTCCAGCCCTGGGGAGGGAGGGTCGCATGCCTGGGTCGGAGGTAGACCCATGGCATGGTCGTCCTGCGTTCCCACCCATGGGGCGGCGCGGCGTGAGTGAAGGAGAATTCGGCCTGCTCCGTGGTGCTCTGTTTGTCATAGAAATCTGTTCCCGGCACACAGAACTCTACGTATCGCAGATCGAGAGGCACCTTTGCCCGCTCCTTCGTCGTGTGCGCACTGCCAACGAGTGTAGACATGCAGAATGACGTGCAGCGATAACTTTTCGAACGGTACAGGTTCCGCTGGGATGGGCTCTCCCTCTGATCGATGCTTCCATACGAGTGCTGAGGGGATGCTGAAGAAGACTGAGGGCCCTTCAGGGTCGTTTCAGCCGGGGTTGCGGGATGCTGTGGGACATGCGGATTCTCGTGGTGGAGGATGATCGTCGGCTGTCGGAGTTACTCAGACGGGGGTTGATCGGTGAGGGCTTCGCCGTGGACTTGGCGTACGAGGGCCCTCGGGGCCTGGACTTGGCGATGGAGAACGCCTATGACGCCGCTGTTGTAGATGTGATGCTGCCGGGACTGAATGGCTTTCGGCTGTGTGCCCGGCTGCGGGCGGCGGGGGTGTGGACGCCCGTGCTGATGCTCACCGCCAAAGATGGCGAGTACGACGAGGCGGAGGGACTGGACACTGGCGCGGACGACTACGTCACCAAGCCGTTCTCCTTCGTGGCGCTGACTGCCCGCTTGAGGGCCCTGATCCGTCGTGGCCAGCGCGAACGCCCGGCTGCCTTCGCGGTCGGAGACCTGCATGTCGATCCGGCTGCGCGACGCTGCCGCCGCGGCGAGGCGGTGTTGACACTGACGGCCAGGGAATTCTCGGTGCTCGAGTATCTCGCCCGCCGCCGCGGCGAGGTCGTCTCGAAGACCGAGGTCCTGGCACACGTCTGGGACAACGACTTCGACGGGGACACCAATATCGTCGAGGTCTACATCAGTGCCCTGCGCCGCAAGATTGATGCCCCGTTCGGCCTGCACACGATTCACACCGTGCGCGGCTGCGGCTACCGCCTCGAGCTCGACACCGCTTCCACATGACCATCTGGGGAAGAATCCGCACCTTTCTGGGGAGGCTGCGGCCCACCACCATCCGGGTCCGTGCCGCTGCGCTCGTGGCCCTGCTGGTGGCCGTGCCTCTGTCAGGAGTCGCCGCTGTGGCCGCTCTGGCCGTACGGGCCAGTCTCCTGCATCAGGCTGCCCCCGACACCAGGGCCGCAGCAGAAAACGTGGCCCTCGGATACCAGGGTTACGACCTCGACATCATGCGGAGTCCGTGCGAGAAACCGTTGGACGTATGGAATGAAGCGGGTGCGCCTGGCAGCGTGTATCGCTTCTGCCGCTGGGACTCGATGCCGTCCGCATGGAAGGAGCTTCTGACCGGGCCGAAAGGAGGCGCGCTGTCGTTGTGGCCGTTCAGCAGCGCTAGCGCCTACCGGTTCGTGGTGCCGGACACATCCGAGATCCTGGGCCGGGCGCCCGACTGGGTACTGTTGGCGGAAAATCCGCTGCTGCGAGAGCAGACCCAGTTGCGGACCGTGGTGTGGTCGCTCGTGGGAGCGGTCGCGTTCGTCACCGCCCTGGCGAGCGCGAGCGCTTGGTACGCGGCCGGGCGGGTGTTGCGGCCGATGGAAGCCATCCGCGACGAATTCGCCCAACTCAGCACGCACCATCTCGACCGGCGCGTCCCTCTGCCCCGTACGGACAACGAGATCAGCCGACTGGGCCGGACGCTGAACACCACTTTGGACCGCCTGCACGCCGCGCTCGAACAGCAGCAACGGTTCGTCGCCGACGCCTCCCACGAACTGCGCACCCCCCTCGCAGCCCTTCGCATCGAACTCGAACTCGCCCTCACCCGGCCGGCCACCACCGACTGGCCCCGCACCGTACGCGACGCACTCGGCGACACCCTCCGCCTGCAACGCCTCGCCGCCGACCTGCTGCTCCTGGCTCGCCTGGATGCGGAGGCCCGCAACCACGATCCCCATTTCGCCACACGCGAGCACGTCGACCTCAATGACCTCGTCCGCGACGAGGTTGCCCGCCGTCACCCGCCACCCCATGTCGCCCTGACACTGCACCTCGGCAACGCACCCGCACACGAACCCGTCCTCGTGCACGGCCACCGATCACTGCTCGCCAGGGTGCTGGGCAACCTCCTCGACAACGCTGAGCGGCACGCCACCAGCACCGTCACCGTCCGCCTCACCCACCGCCTCGACCAGCACCAAGCCGTACTCGAAGTCTTCGACGACGGCCCCGGCATCCCGCCTCAGCACCGTACCCGCGTCTTCGAACGCTTCACGCGCCTCGACGACGCCCGCACCAAGGACAGCGGCGGCGGCGCCGGCCTCGGCCTGGCCCTCGCCCACCACATCACCACCCTTCACCACGGCACCCTCCGCATAACCGACAGCCCCC
This sequence comes from Streptomyces sp. AgN23, assembly GCF_001598115.1. Taxonomy (NCBI): domain Bacteria; kingdom Bacillati; phylum Actinomycetota; class Actinomycetes; order Kitasatosporales; family Streptomycetaceae; genus Streptomyces; species Streptomyces sp. AgN23. The sequence continues at coordinate 2,384,489 of NZ_CP007153.1, read as the reverse complement.
ATGGAGCACACCTGACTGCCTGCCTCCCCACCGCTGCGGATTCCCAAGCCATCTCTGGATGATGCTTGTGCTGTGGTTTGGCCGCATTGTGTCTATGTCACAGCTATCTCGTGGCACTTGTCGGCTGCGGTGTACGGCGCTTTGGGGAGCCTGACAGGGCGCCAAGTCCACGGAAATCTCAAAACGGAGTAGACAAGGAGAATTGCTGCGCGCTGGGGGTCAAGGGGTCGCAGGTTCAAATCCTGTCGTCCCGACCAGCGTTTTCCCAGTTCGGAGGCCGTTTCCGCGAGTAGCGGAGACGGCCTTTTCCGTGTGTTTCGGTGTGGTGGTCGCGTGGTGGTCGCATGCGTTCCCTGGGGCTGGGACGCGGTGGGTGGGTGGCTGTAGATATTGGCGGTGGTGGAGAGGGTGGAGTGGCGCAGGGTCTTGGAGACGATGGTGAGGGGGATGCCTGCGGTGAGGGTGAGGGTGGCGGCGAGGTGACGCAGGTCGTGCAGGGTGATGCGGGGGATCCAGCTTCTTTGGCGCGTTTGCGGAATCGGTCCAGGACAGTCTGGGGCCGGAGCGGTTGTCCGTCGGGTCGGCAGAAGACCAAACCGGTGAACAGATCTGACGGGTCGCCGGTATGGATGCGAGTAGTTGCCGCATGGTGTTCGAGGGCTTCGATGACGCGGGGTGAGAGGGCGACCCAGTTCTTGCTGGCGCGGGTTTTGAGCGTGGTGATGACCAGGCGGGTGTTGTTGACGGCGGAGAGGGCGTAGCGGACGTAGAGCACCTGCTCCGGAAGGTGGACGTCGGCTTGTTCCGCACTGCCTTGTCGAACACAGGCTCCCGCGAGTTCTTCATCGACAGCTGCTGCTCGGTGACCTGCGCCGACGCCATCTGCTGGTTGCCCTGGTCCGGACCGGCCGACATGTCCGTGGCCGACTTCGGCAACGCGTCCGGGGCGGCCTGGTTCGGGTTCGGGGCCCCCGGTTTGCCCGGCACCGAGTCCGCCGCCAGCGGCACGACCTCCTTGGCATTGGGGGCCGGTTCCGGTGTGGCGGCGGTGGTGTCGGCGATCTCCTGGCCCGCGGCCTCCTTGCCTTCACCGACCTTGCCCTGGACCGCGGTCTTGACTTCCTCTGCCTTGCCTGACTCCCCGAACTTGTCCGCCTCGTCCAGGTTCTTCGGGGCCCGGTCCTTGATGGCCTTCTCCACCGCGGTGATGAACGACTGCTTGTCGAACTCCTTCGGCTGAGCGGCGTCCATGCCCTCCGCGTGCGCCGCCTTGCCACGGGCCTCCTGGTCGTCGGCCGGCGGCACCGCGGCTCCCTGCGCGGCACCGGCCTCCGCGGTCGGCGGTGGGTGGCTCGACGCCACCCCGCTGCTTCTTGACCGCGACGTCCTTCTTCAACGCCTGGAACTTCGGGTCCGTACCCGGTGACCGCGGGCCCGCCGCTTCCTGCGCCGCGTTTCCGGCCACGGCCCGCGCCCGCGCGACGGGCCGGGTTCCATGGCCGAGTTCGACGTACGCGCGGTCGGCCCACGCAGGGTCCGATACCTCCGCCCCGCTCCGCATACGTGGATCGCGCACCGGGGGCACCGCCGGTGTCGTCGGGCACGGCGTGCGGACCTTTATATGCACAGGCATGGTGGCCGCAGGGTCGCACCTGTGCCGTCGCAGCCGTGCCTTCGCGGCGTCACGGGTGCGTCATCGGTGGAGCGGGCGCGCCCGCTCCACTGCACAACTCCTGGGTGGGAGGTGGCCGTCCTTCGCCACCGGCACGGCTAAGGGCTGTGGCGCCCTTGCTGAATGCCTCGTTCGTGCACGTCACGCTGCAGCCGTGCGTCCAGAGGCTTCGGCGTGGGCGAAGCGGGGGAAGTAGCGGGCTGACGGCCGACTGAGGCCGGGACTGCCGGGATGCGATCTCGGGGCGCGGGGCTGTCACTTCGTGTTAGCCTCATGCTTTTGCGTACTCGTGACGGTTGATCCTGCCTGTCCGGTTCCTCTTGTTCGTCGACTGCTCATTCCTACCGGGCCTTCCTCGGTACGTTCGCATGCGGAAGGCTCCTCATGAATCACCCTGACCTCCCCGGCACCTCGCACAGCGATCCCGCCCCGCTCATGGCCACTGCGCCCACGGTGCCCCCGGTCGCTTCCTTCGCCAGCCTGGAACTACCAGCCGAGGTGCTGCGAACGCTCAGCGAACTCGGTGTGCGCGAGCCCTTCCCGATCCAAGCAGCCACGCTGCCCAACGCCCTTGCGGGACGCGATGTCCTGGGGCGCGGGCGCACCGGATCGGGCAAGACGCTCGCTTTCGGCCTACCGCTGCTCGCACGGATGGCTGGGCGGCGCGCGGAACCGAAGCAGCCCCTGGCTCTGATCCTGGTGCCTACCCGAGAGCTGGCCCAACAGGTCACCGAGGCGCTTGCGCCGTACGCAAAGGCACTGCGGCTGCGGATGGCCACGGTCGTCGGCGGCATGTCGATCGGTCGGCAGGCCGCTGCGCTGCGCGATGGAGCCGAGGTGGTCGTCGCCACCCCCGGCCGTCTGCACGACCTCATCGAGCGCAGGGCATGCCGCCTGGGGCGGGTAGGGATCACTGTCCTCGACGAGGCCGACCAGATGTGCGACATGGGCTTCCTGCCGCACGTGACCGAGGTACTCGACCAGGTACACCCTGACGGTCAGCGGTTGCTGTTCTCGGCCACTCTGGACCGCGACGTCGACCACCTGGTCCGCCGCTACCTCCACGATCCCGTCGTCCACTCGGTCGACACGTCCGCGGCCGCAGTCACGACGATGAACCACCATGTTCTGGTCGTCCACGGCCCCGACCGGTACGCCGTCACCACGGAGATCGCCGCCCGCGACGGCCGCGTATTGCTGTTCCTGGACACCAAGCACGCGGTTGACCAGCTCACCCGGCATCTGCGAGCCAGCGGAGTGCACGCCGCGGCCCTGCACAGCGGCAAGTCCCAGCCGCAGCGCACACGGGCCCTGGCGCAGTTCAAGAACGGCCAGATCACCGTCCTGGTGGCGACCAATGTCGCGGCCCGTGGCCTGCACGTCGACGACCTCGATCTCGTGGTCAACGTCGACCCGCCCACCGACCCCAAGGACTATGTGCACCGCGCGGGCCGGACCGCCCGGGCCGGTGAGTCCGGCAGCGTCGTCACGTTGGTGCTGGCGGGCCAGCGCCGCGAGATGAGCCGACTGATGGCAGAGGCCGGCATCGAGTCGACCATCACCAAGGTACGCTCGGGCGAGGCGGAGCTGAGCCGGATCACCGGGGCCAAGGCCCCCTCCGGCACCCCGCTCGACGGCGGGCCGGCCGCGCCCCGGCCCAAGAACACCAACGCTCCCTTCCGCGGCCTGGGCACCAGCAAGGACACCTCCCGCGGCGCCGGCGGCAAGTCCCGAAAGGCCCGCGAGGCCCGCAAGCTCGCCGAAGCCCGCAAGGCGGCCCTGGTGCGTCGCGGCGGCTGAGAGCCGTCGCCCTGATAGTCGAAAACTTCCGACCCCGGAACGGAAAACCTCCAGCCCGGCCCGAAACCCTCCGGTGCATACACCTACGAGATGAACGCCCTCGTGGTGTGCTCGGCATGACAAACTGTGCTTCCCACTGCCCGAACCCAGGAGGTCGCCATGACCGCAGAGTCTGTATCCAAAGAAGGTTCGGAGTCGACCGACCCCGAGACGTCCGCCCTGGTGCCCGACAGCGACGGCCACTACGACCTGAAACGCAAGTTCCGGGAGGCCCTGGCGCGCAAGCGCAGTGTGCAGGCGGACGCCGCTGACCTCGCTGCGAACGTCGAGGCGTCGAAGGTCCGTAGGGCGAACGGCCCGGCTGCGAGCCAGCGGTCGTTCCGGCGCAAGAGCGGCGGCTGAGTCAATGAGCTCTTTCAGCATTGCCGCTCCAGAGTGAGCACGGCCGCGGAGATGGACGACATTCGATTCGGACTGCACCGGGCCTGCGGAAGATCCGCCACGACTTCAGCCGCGCGACGCCGCGCTCGACCGGTGCCCGTGCTGCGGACAGCGCTCGGTTGACGGTTTGCTGGGTCGGGGCGAGGCCACGGCCCGGGGGGCGTCTGAGGGGTGTCGTCACCCACGGGCCAGCTCCCATGTGAGGCTGATCCTTTGGAGTGGACACCCTGACAATGGATCTTGGTGGTCCAGGGAGGGATGTCCAGGTGGGACGTAAGTCTCCGTACCCGGAGGAGTTCCGGAGGGGCGCCGTCGCGCTGTACCGCGCGTCCGGCGGCAAGCCTGGAGCTGTTCTGCTGGCTGGCCTACTACAACCGGCGCCGCCGCCGCACTGCAACCGGCACCGGTCAACGGCTGTCCGGCGCTGGTCGTCCGCTTCGACGACGTGATCGACACCGTCATCGCGGTGCGTGTCGATGACGGCCTCATCACCGGGCTCTACGTGGTGCGCAATCCCGAGAAGCTGTCGCGCATGGAGCGGGAGACCGCCCTGCGTCGCTGAGTCGTCCGCGGCAGGGCGGCGCGGTCACGCCGGCCTGGGCGCCGCCCGGACTTCGAGATTCGCTCCGGTTCTGTCCCGGATCTCGTCGAGGGAGACATCCGGGGCTGTCTCGGCGAGGACCAGGCCGCGTTCCGTTATGTCGATCACGCCCAAGTCGGTGATGACGCGTTGTACACACCGTTTGCCCGTGAGGGGGAGCACGCACTGCTCCACGATCTTCGGGCTGCCGTCCTTGGCAGTGTGGTCCATCAGGACGATGACGCGCTGGGCTCCGTGGACGAGGTCCATGGCGCCGCCCATCCCCTTGATCATTTTTCCCGGGATGGTCCAGTTCGCGAGGTCGCCGGTTGCGGACACCTGCATGGCGCCGAGGATCGCCACGTCGATGTGCCCGCCCCGGATCATGCCGAAGGACAGGGAGGAGTCGAAGAACGAGGCTCCCGGCAGCACACTGACGGTCTCCTTGCTGGCATTGATCAGGTCCGGGTCCACCTGATCAACGGTCGGGTAGGGGCCCAGGCCCAGAATGCCGTTCTCGGACTGAAGCACCACATGGACGCCGGGTGGCAGATGATTGGGCACCAGGGTGGGCAGTCCGATGCCGAGGTTCACATAGGCGCCGTCGGCCAGTTCGCGTGCTGCTCTGGCTGCCATCTCGTCTCTGGACCAAGCCATCAGTTGTCCCCTCCCGTCATGCCGGTGTGCGCTGCCCGCACGGTCGTCTTCTCGATGCGCTTGTCTGTGGCTTCCGCTGTGGTGAGTGGGAGCACCCACTGCACGAACACACCGGGAAGATGGATCGTGTCCGGGGCGAGCTCTCCGGGTTCGAGGAGTTCTTCGACCTCGGCGATGGTCACTTGCCCGGCCATGGCCGCGAGCGGGTTGAAGTTCCGTGCGGACTTGTCGAAGACGAGGTTGCCGTGGCTGTCACCCCTGGCTGCCCGTACCAGAGCGAAGTCGGTGGTGATGGACTCCTCCAGTACGTATTCCGCGCCGTCGTACTCACGGACCTCTTTGCGCGGCGAGGCGACGGCGACACTGCCCTCGGCGTCGTAGCGCCAGGGCAGTCCGCCGTCGGCAACCTGGGTTCCCACGCCCGCGGGCGTGAAGAAGGCGGGTATGCCACAACCGCCCGCGCGCAACCGCTCAGCCAACGTGCCCTGCGGCACCAACTCCAACTCGAGGTCGCCGGAGAGATACTGGCGAGCGAACTCCTTGTTCTCGCCCACATACGAGCACGTCGCGCGCGAGATGCGCCGTGCTTCGAGGAGCACGCCCAGCCCCCAGCCGTCCACGCCGCAGTTGTTGGACACGACACTGAGTTCTGCCGCTCCCTGCTCCAGGAGCGCCTGGATGAGCACGGCAGGGATGCCGCAGAGGCCGAAACCGCCCACTGCCAGCGAAGCCCCGTTGTGGATCTCCGCCACGGCTTGGGCGGCGGAAGTAACGACTTTGTCCATGTGTGCCCTCCGTCTGAGGTCAGGTGCGCCGAGGATGGCCAGTCGTCGACAGGCCACAGCCGCTTGTGCGAGCTGTGAGAGTGGTCGGCGCCGGAGTCCGCGAGGCAGGCAGCTTCCGCCGTGCCCCCGGGATCTGCCGAGTGTCGAGGAGGGGCTCGCTGCCGACCGGGTCCGATACGGGCGGCCAGGCGAGACCAGGCGCCCGACGGCCCGGCATTAGTGAACGTTAACTCACGGCGCGGACGTTAGTGGGTGCGGCCGGAGCTGTCTACCCGCGCCCCACGCCGATGGCGAGGCGCGAGCTCGACCGGCAACGCTAGGCGGCCGTGCCCGGCGCCAGCAGTGGGCGACGCATCGCAGCAGGTCAGTGTCCCGATTCCGGGTGAGTGGACGAGGTGTGCGGATTTGAGATCCGCATGACAGGGATGTGAGATCACAATTGCGTTAAGGTGGGAGCGTGAAGTATCTGCCGGCCATCCTCGGTGAAGACCATCCGAGTCTCAGCGCGACCGAGCGCGCATACGCCACCATCAAGCGCCAGATCATCGAACTCGAGCTGGAGCCTGGCACTCATGTCACCAAATCGACCCTTGAACGCCGGGCCGGTGCCAGCACGATGCCCGTCCGGGAGGCCCTGACCCGGTTGCAGCGGGACGGTCTGGTGCGGGTGCTTCCACGCTCGGGCTACCGCATCCTTCCGGTCACCCTCAAAGGGACCCGTGACCTGTGCGCTTTCCGTCGGCTACTGGAAGTCGAGGCTGTGGGCCTCGCAGCAGAACTCGGCCTTCCGGAGCGCGATCTTGCCCGGATGGAAGAGCTCCTGTCTGCCACGTATGAGATCGGCGACCAGGCGAGTGTCGACGCGTTCCTTCGGGCCAACATCGAGTTCGACGCGATCATCGCCAACCGATGCGGCAATGACATGCTGGCCCAGACGATCGTCCGGGCTTTCGACGAGTTGGAGCGAGTCCTGCGGATCACGTTGAAGTCACTGTCCTTCTCGGAGTCCGCCGCGCACCAGCGGCGGGAGATCCTCGAGGCCATCCGGGACCGTGACCCGGCTGCGGCCCGTGCGGCCATGAGCGCCAGAACGCAGTCCTCGCAGGAGCAGATCATCAACCAGCTTGTGTCGCACGCGTCCCTCGCCGAGGTCAGTATCAGCATTACCTGATGCTCGGGGGCCGGGTTCATCCCGCATTCCCCGAGGGGTTGACGGGCGTTCCCGCGAGTGGTGCACTGGAAGTGGTGAGATCTCAGATGGACGTATAGGGATCTCGTCACCTCAAGGTCCTTGGGTCCGGTCCGCACAACGGAGCGATTCATAGACCGACTCGGTGTCGCGCACACCCTTCCGGGGGTGGGTGCCGCCCCTCCTGAACACCGCATGGCCCGGCCCATGGTCCGCGCCGAAGGGTGACAGGCGTTTTTGTGAGAATGATTGAGATCTCACATGTGCTATATGGAGATCTCAAGCCGGGGGGCCTGGATTCTCGACTTCCGCCCTCCGTCAACATCGAGATGATGATCATGAATGCCACTACGCTCTGCCGGACTCACAGGACATTCTCTCTGCCGCCTTCCACCGCTGATGTGCCCGGAGTCCGGCGCGCCTTGGTGGACACCCTCGTCGAATGGGGTCTGCCCGAGGATGGTGAGCTGCTCTACGCCCTCGGTCTCATCGCTTCGGAGCTGGTGACCAATGCCGTCACCCACGCCGGTGCACACACTCCGAGCATCGTCGTCACGCTCGCGATCGGTGAGGAAGGGACGCTTGAACTCGGTGTCAGCGACAACTGTCGCGTCTTCCCGAGGCAGCTGGCCACGTCCCCGGAGGCCACCCATGGTCGTGGGACGGCGATCGTCGATGCACTGCTCGCCGAATTCGGCGGGAGTCTCACCTCCGAAAGGCACCCCCACGGCAAGACCCTGTGGGCTCAGCTGCCCGGCGCGCTCTCGTGAGCCTGACCGCCCGTCCATGCCGCGGGGTGCTGGGCGCGGTGTCGTCGCACGGGAGCGCCGGATTGTTGTCGTAACCAAGATCTGCGAAAGGGAACCTGATGAAGTGGGAACGTCTGCCAGCTCTCGAACTAGCCGACCGCGCCCAGGCGGCACCATCGGACCGTGCGGCCATGGTCCCCTTCCGCGGTGTGCCCATGATTCCCATGCCGGAGCACGTCGTGGAGGCGGCGCGGACGGCCGCAAGTGAGGTGTTCCCTCGGCGCAGTCGAGGTTCCGCGGAACTCCGTCGGGCAATCGCCTCGCGCCTGGAGGCCGTGCACGGGCTCGCCGTGGATCCGGAGAGCGAATTGCTGATCACCCATGGCGCCCAGCACGGGATGAGCGTGGCGCTGAGGGCCCTGCTGTCGCCGGGCGACGAGGTCGTGGTCCCCGCTCCGAGCTATTTCTTCGACGGCATGATCCGCCTGGCGGGAGCCCGGCCGGTGTACGTACCGTCCGACGAGAGCCGCGGCTGGGACCATGTTCCGGCAGCTGTAGAGGCCGCGGTCACTCCGGCCGCCCGGGCGCTGCTGATCTGCAACCCCAACAATCCGACCGGTTATGTGCCCAGCCGGGAGCGGCTGTGTCAGCTTCTGGCTGTCGCCGCGCGCCACGGTCTGATCGTCTTCTCCGACGAGTCCTACGAGCGGTATGTATGGGACGGGCCCGGTTATGTGCCGCAGATGCTGCTGCGCGATCATCATCCGGACCTGGTCACCGTCACCAGCCTCAGTAAGAACTACGCCTTCACCAGCTGGCGGGTCGGATATGTGCACGCGCCCGCCCACCTGCTGGAGCCGGTACACCGTGCCTTCGAATGGGACGCCATCAACGTCGGGGACGTGGCCCAGGCCGCGGCGCATGCCGTCGTGACCGGCCCACAGCAGTGGATCGAGCGAGAGTTCGCAACCATGCGGGCCCGGCGCGACATTCTTCGCGACGGGCTGGAAAGCGCCGGCCTCGTATCGGTGCGGCCCGACGCCGGGATTTTCGCCTTCGTCGACTGCACGCCCCTCGGCTTCCAGGGACGCCGGTTGGAACGGCTGCTGATGGATCACGGTCTGACCGCCCTCGCCGGAGACGCCTTCGCCGGGCCGGGCACGCACGTTCGCATGCTGTACGGCGGATCCGCGGCCAGTCTCGAGGAAGTGGGGCGGCGGCTCAGGGCGCTGACTCGGAGGAGTGCGGGCAGCGCGGGGGAGGCCCGGCCGCCTGCGCCTGCCGCGGGATAGAAGCCGCGGGACAGAAGACGTCACGTGCACGGAGGCGTGGTGTCGCGCACAACAAAGATCTCAGAAGTCATTGTTGAGATCTCAGATCTGCCTTATGGTCTTCGCAGCTGCCGGAGGGGCGGCGTGAGGGAGCCCTCCGGGGCCGCTTTTCAAGGAGTCGAACGTGCCAGGACCTGCCAAGACCGATCTCGACGGAAGCTGGCGAGTCGCCGCCGACATCGGCGGGACCTTCACCGATGTCATCGCCCTGGGCCCGGGCGGCCGGGTCGTCCCCGTGAAGGTCCTCTCCACACCGCCGGACTTCGGCAGCGGCGTCCTCGGCGGAACCAGGACCGCGCTCTCCGCGGCGGACGCGCTCCCGCACCAGGTCACGGCGATGCTGCACGCCACCACGGTGGCCACCAACGCCATTCTGGAGATGCGGGGAGCCCGTACCGCCCTGGTGACCACGCGGGGATTCCGGGACGTTCTGGAACTCGGGCGCCTGCGCCGCCCCCTGCTGTACGACCTCTCCTGGCAGCGGCCGACCCCGCTGGTTCCCCGGCGCCACCGCTACGAGATCGACCAGCGCATCATCGCCGACGGCCACCTCGAGCCCCCGGTGGACTTCGCTGAACTGGCGCGGGTGGCAGGCGAGATCCGGGCCGAGGGCATCGAGGCGGTGGCGGTGTGCCTGATCAACTCCTATGTCCGTCCCGAGGAGGAGCGCCGGGCCGCCGCCGAACTGCGGGCCCTCCTGCCCGGCACCTATGTGACCGCCTCCGTCGACATCACGCCTCAGATGCAGGAGTACGAGCGCACCAGTACCGCGGTCGTCAACAGCTATGTGGGCCCCCAGGTCCATGACTATGTCACGGCGCTCGGCGAGGATCTGCGGGAAGCGGGCGTCTCCGCGCCCTTGATGATCATGCAGTCCAGCGGTGGTCTCCTCGACGCCCCCTCGGTGGTGGGGCGCCCGGTACAGATCATCGAGTCGGGGCCCGCCGCCGGCGTCATCGCCGTACGGAAACTCTCCCAGCTCATGGCCCTCGACTCGGTGGTCGCCTTCGACATGGGCGGCACCACGGCCAAGGCATCCCTCATCGAGAACGGGGAACCGTTCGTCGCCGGCGACTACGAGGTCGGCGGGGGCATGAACATCACCCGCGGCATGGGCAAGGGGGCGGGATACGCGGTGCGCGTGCCCTCCATCGACATCGCCGAAGTGGGTGCGGGCGGGGGCAGCGTCATCTCCACCGACGTCGCCGGATCCCTGCGGGTCGGACCGGAGAGCGCCGGGTCCCGGCCCGGTCCCGCCTGTTACGGCAACGGAGGGACCAGCCCCACGCTGACCGATGCCAACGTGGTCCTGGGCTACCTCAGCCCGCAGGCCCTGGCCGGGGGACGGGTGGCCATCGAGCCGGACCTCGCCCGGCGGGCCATCGCCCCGGTGGCCCACGACCTCGGCGTGGACATCCCGGCGGCCGCGCGCGGAGCCTACGAGGTCGCCGTGTCCAGCATGACCAAGGCCGTCAAGGCCGTCACCAGCGAACGCGGCCGCGATCCGCGGGAGGCGGTCATGGTGGCATTCGGCGGCGCCGGGCCCCTCTACGGCGCGGCCATCGCCCGGGAACTCGGTATCGACACCGTCATCGTCCCCGTGCACACCGGGCTGTTCAGCAGTCTGGGACTCCTCGTCGCCGACACCGAACGGCAGGCGGTGGTGCCCCACCGGGCGGACCTCGACGCACTGGACCTGCTCGGCGCGGAGTTCGACCGGATGGCCAAGGAAGTCACCGAGGCCCTGGCGGAGGCCGCCCCCTCGGCGCACACCGAGGTACAGCGGGTCCTCGACATGCGCTACCGCGGTCAGCGGTTCGAGCTGTCCGTCACCGTGCCCGACGGGAAGCTGGACTCCGGCCTGATGGCCTCCGTGCGGCAGCGGTTCCACGCCGAGCACCACCGCACCTACGGCCGCGCCGGTACCGACGAGCTCGTGGAGATCGTCAACCTCCGTGTCCGCGGGCGGGTGCGCAATCCCATCGGTGTCGAGCGGCTCCTGGGCCTGCCGCCGTCGGTGCCCCGTGCCGCAACGACTCGGGAGTGCCGATTCGACCGGACCGAGCCGACCCCGGTCATCCCCCGCGCCGCACTGTCACCGGAGCCCCGGCAAGGCCCCCTCGTCATCGAGGACATGGATTCCACCACCCTCGTACCACCGGAGGCCACCGCCCACCGCGACCGCTTCAACAACATCGTCATCAGCTGGACGACCACCGCCCCGGAGGCAGCCTCATGAGCCCGCGCCCGATCAGCGACGCCGCCACGTTCGAGGTCTACCGGAACGCGGTGACCGGACTCGCGGACGAGATGGCGATCACCATTCTGCGCACCGCGCACTCCCAGATCGTCGCCTCCAGCATGGACTTCTCGGCCGCGCTGTGTGACGCCTCGGGACGGGTGATCGCACAGGCCAACACCTGTCCGGTGCACCTCGGCTCCATCCCCGAGGCCATGGGCGCCGTGCTGACGGCCTTCGGCGACTCCGTCCGTCCGGGCGACGTCTACCTTCTCAACGATCCCGACCTGGGCGGCATGCACCTGCCCGACATCTTCGCGATCGCCCCGGTGTTCACCTCGGGGCAGGAGCTGCTCGGCTACTCGGTCACCGTCGTCAACCACGTGGACGTGGGAGGCTGGGCCGCGGGATCCATGGCGGTACAGTCCACCAGCATCTTCGCCGAAGGCGTGCAGATACCGCCGTCCCGGCTGTACGACGCGGGCACGCTCAACGAGACCTTCCTCGCGCTCATCCTCCGCAACGTACGCGAGCCGGACCTTCTCCGTGGCGACCTGGAGGCACAGCTCGCCGCGTGTCACGCGGGCGGGGAAGGACTCAAGGAGCTGGCCGGACGCCACGGCACCGACGGGCTGGCCGCACTCAACGAGGAACTCCTCGCCCACTCCGAGACCCTGCTGCGCGCGGCGCTCGCCAAGGCCCCCGACGGTGCCTACGCGTTCGAGGACTTCATCGACGACGACGGCATGGGCTCGCCGCCCATCCCCTTCCGCGTCACCGTCACCATCACCGGGGACACCCTGCACATGGACTTCACCGGGTCCTCCCCCCAGGTCGCCTCGGCCCTCAACGCCACCGAGTCCTTCACCCGGTCCGCCTCCTACGCGGCCATCCAGGGCGCTCTGGGATCCGACATCCCGGCCAACAGCGGCTTCTACCGGCCCCTCACCTTCACGATCCCCGAGGCATCCATCCTCAACGGCCGAAGGCCCTCGGCCCGCGGCGCCCGGGGCCTGGTCGCCTACCGCGTCATCGACACCGTCCTCGGAGCGCTGGCTCCCGTCTTCCCCGACCGGGTCCCGGCCGCGGGCGACGGCGGGCCGGACTCCGTGGCCATCGGCATCACCGGGGAGAACGGAACCACCAACGTCCTGTGGGACATCCTGTGCGGGGCCTGGGGAGCCCGCCCGGACCGCGACGGTGTGGACGGTGTCAGCCCGCTCGGCGCCAACCTGGCCAACGTACCGGTGGAGGAACTCGAGCAGTCCGGCCATGTGCGCATCGACGGCTACGGCTACCTGCCCGACACCGGCGGCGCCGGCCGGTGGCGCGGCGGCCTGTCGACCTTCCGCGACATGACGGTCCTCGCCCCCACGGTCTCGGTGCAGATCCGCTCCGACCGGCGCACCCACCTGCCCTACGGCCTCGATGGCGGAGCCCAGGGCACACCGTCGTCCAACATCCTCAACCCCGGCACCCCACAGGAGCAGACACTCCCCGCCAAGGTCGTCCAGCTCCTCGCCGCCGGCGAACGCCACCGGCACGTCACCGCCGGCGGAGGCGGTCACGGGGACCCCTTCACCCGGGATCCCGACCGTGTCCTCCAGGACGTACTCGACGGGAAAGTCACCGCCTCCGCGGCGACCCGCGACTACGGAGTCGTCATCACCCCCGACGGCGCGATCGACACGGCGGCAACGCAGCGCCGGCGCGCCGCTCGGCGCCCGTAGCACCGCCCCGGCGCCCGTAGCACCGGCCCCGCCGCACCAACCCCGCCCCCCACCTCACCACCCTCGGAAACCGCTCACCGAGAGGACCCCGCCATGGCCGAGGTCACCGCCCTGACAGAGACCGACGATGACATGCGCCGTGTATGGCGCAAGGTAGGTATCCGCATCATCCCGCTCATCGGCCTCGCCTACGTGATGAGCTACATCGACCGTGCCAATCTCGGCTACGTGGCACAGTCGCTCAACAAGAGCCTCGGCATCACCGCCGGACAGATGGGCCTGGCCTCCGGCCTGTTCTTCATCGGCTACATTCTCGTGGAAATCCCCAGCAACATGATGCTGCGCCGGTTCGGAGCGCGGAATTGGATCACCCGCATCCTGGTCTCCTGGGGCCTCGTCACCATGGGAACCGCGGCCGTGCAGAGCGTTGGCCAGCTCTACGTCATGCGAATCCTGCTCGGTTTCGCGGAGGCCGGGCTGGCCGCCGGAATCCTGCTGTACATGACCTTCTGGTTTCCCAGGAGACAGCGCGCATGGGCCATGTCGATCTTCTTCATCATGATTCCGCTGTCCGGCATCATAGGATCGCCACTCGCCGCGGCCATGCTGTCCTGGGGCGAACAGCTCACCGGGTACGCCGGGTGGCGGTCGTTGTTCTTCACCGAGGGCCTCTTCACCATCCTGTCCGGCACCCTGATCTACTGCCTGCTGCCGGACCGGCCCGCCGACGCGAAGTGGCTGACACCCCAGGAGAAGGACGCCATCCAGCATCGGCTCACCCTGGAAACCGCCCAGCAGAACGCACACGGCGCACTCACCGGGATGCGCCAGGCGCTCTCCAGCGGACACGTGTGGATGCTGTCCTTCGCCTTCTTCGCCATCGTCTTCGGGCTGTACCCCATCGCCTTCTTTCTGCCGACGATGATCTCCACGCTCACCGGGAACGCCTCCACGATCTCGGATGTCAGCAGTGTGCTGCTCGCCGGCATCCCCTCGGCCATCGCCATCGTCGCCATGCTCGCCTGGGCCAAGGTGGCGGCACGCCGGTCCGTGGTGTTCTCCACCGCGGTACCCATGGCCTTCGGTGTCGTAGGTCTGCTGCTGGCCACCTTCACCCACAACGACGTCCTGTTCATCGCGGCGTTCTGCGTCAGCGTCTCCGGCATCTTCACCGCTATGCCGCACTTCTGGCGACTGCCGCCACTGTGTCTGACCGGTGCCGCCGCAGCCTCGGGCATCGCGCTGATCAACTCGGTGAGCAACGTCAGCGGCTTCATCGGCCCCTATATGACCGGCGCCATCGCGGACGCGACCGGCGACTTCACCTACGCCCTCCTGGCCATCGCCCTCATCATGATCATCGGAATGACGATCCTGCTGACGGCAGGGCGAAAGGCGGAACAGTCCACCGCTCAGGATTCACTGCCTCAGATTCACGACACGGAGGAGATCGGGTGACCCGGCGCACCAACACCGCACTGATCGTCGGTGACATGCAGACCGGCATACTGGCGAACTACCCGTTCTCCCGGGCGCCCCTGCACCCCATGCAGTCGTTTGTATCCGTGGCTCGCGAGCACGGCATCCTCGTTGTCTTCGTACGCACAGAACTGCGTGCCTCGGGAGTCGATGTCTCCGAGAACAACACCTCGTTCACAGCGCTCCACCAAGCCGGCACGCTGTTTCATGAGGGATCCGGGGAGACGGACGTCGTTCCGCAACTGGCGCCGCAAGCAGAGGATGTCGTCATCACCAAGCGCCGCACCAGCGCATTCGTCGGAACGGAACTCGACCTGGTGCTGCGCGCGCGGCATGTCGAATCGATCTTGCTCACAGGCGTGGCGACCAGCGCCATGGTCGCGGCAACGCTCTACGACGCCCTGGATCGCGACTACCGGCTCACCGTCATGAGCGATGCCTGCGCGGATGCCGAGGCGGACGTCCACGACTTCTTCATGGAGCGGGTCTTTCCCGGGCGAGGCGCACAGGTCATGACAGTGGGGTCCTGGCTCGGAGAGCGGTAGACCGCTCCTCTGCAAGAGCGATACCCCTTCCGCTCTGAGGATCCTGCCAGACGCCCCGGTCCAGCACGACGACACATATCCCATGTTCATCGTCGGATGCCGAACCGGGGCGTCGCAGCTTCCTGCCAACCGGCTTCGGAATCGAGAAGGTTGCAGAATGAGAAGAAGCATGAACCGACGCGGATTCATGGGCATCGCGGCGGGATTGGCCGGCCCTGCGCTGTGGGGAAGTGCGCGATGCAGTGCGCCCGGTGACCATCCGACGGTTCTCAAAATGATCGCCACTGACTTCAGCGATCTGGAGGGCAACAATCCCACCCAGGTCTACTGGGACGCATTGATCCAAAAGTTCGAGAGAGAGCACCCCGGAATCACGGTCGATGTCGAGGTGCACAGCCGGGGGAGCGCCGAGGAGGCTGTGGCAGAACTCATCAGACAAGGCGAGACCCCGGACATCGCGCAGATCGGCTCGTTCGCCCAGTACGCCGCGGCCGGACAGCTCTACACCGCCGACCGGGTGCTCTCAGTCCCAACGGAGGCCGACTTCATTTCCCCTCTCGCCAAGGCCGGCACGGTGCGCCATGTGCAGTACGGGATGCCCTTCGTGGCCGGTATCCAGATGCTCTTCTACAACAAGAGGCTGTTTGCCAAGGCGGGTCTCGACCCCGATTCCCCGCCGAGTACCTGGCGTGAATTGAGACAGGCGGCTGACGCACTCGCGGCGGCCGGGATCACCATCCCGTTCGGGCTGCCGCTGGGTGAGGAGGACGCACATGTGGAAGCCATGACCTGGATGCTGAACAACGGGGGCGGCATCGCCGAGTACGACGACTACGCCATCGACGCGCCTGCGAATGTCCAGGCCCTCAACTGGCTGCGGGTGAACCTGGTCGGGGCCGGTCTCACCACGGCCAATCCCGCCATCGCGGATCGGCAGCAACTGTTCGACCTCTTCACTCGCGGCGAAGTCGGTATGGTCAACGGCAGTTCAACTCTCATGGGCCAGGCAGACCGCAGGAAATTCGACTACGGTGTGGCGCCGACACCCAGCAATGGCCGACGCGTGCATCGCAGCATGAGCGACGCCCAATGGATCATGGCCTTCAAGGCGAACGGGAACCGAGAGGAGATCCGAGCCTTCCTCGGGTATGTCTACCAGGCCGAGAACCATGACCGGTTCGTCGACCGCTACGGTCTGCTGCCGGTCACCACATCAGCGACCCAGCGGATACTCGCCCACGGCAAGGACAAGCGTATTCGGCCTTTGCTCGGGGAATTGGAGACAGCCGAGCTGTTCCCCGTCGGAAAGCCCTCCTGGGGGCTGGTCAGCCGGGACATCCGCCGGTCCGTCGGAGGAAGCATGATGGCGGACACCTCACCCAGCAGTGTGCTCCGGAGACTTCAGTACGAGGCTGTGCAGGCTTCGTTGCAAGACACGCAGAATTGAGATCTCTCTGAGGTCTCAATTAATAGTGGCATCTCTGAGTCGTACATTCAGACCCATGGCGGCCGAGTGGCGAGGCGACTCGATGGATCTCTCGGCACTTGCTCCCCATCTATGGGTGGTTCCTCTCCGCTCCGGAAGTCAGGTCACATGAGATCCAAGGCAATACGCGTTTGTGCAGGGCTGATCGCAATCTCGACGCTCGCCGCATGTGGGGGAGGGAAGAACGAGTCCGCAGACTCCGGGCACGGGATTCCGTCCGGTCCGATCGTGATCGGAATGCCCATTGCGTTGACGGGGCCGATCAACGCCTACGACGGCAACACCCTGACCGGTGTCCGGCTGGCCGCGGATGAGATCAACACGAAGGGCGGCATCAAGGGACACAAGATCAAGGTGATAACGGCGGATACCGCTTCGAACATCGCCCAGGGAACGGCCGCCGCCCAGGACGTCGTCAACGAGGGAGCGCAGTTCCTCGTGCCGACCATCGACTACAACTACGGTCGCGCTGCTGCCCGCATCGGTGCCAAGCGCGGCCTGATCGTTCTCGGCGCCGCCGACGACACCCGATTCGGCAAGAGCCTCGGCGACAACGTGTTCAACCTCGGCACGGGGGGTCCCACGCAAGGGGCGGCGCTGGCCGAGTACGCGTACACCACCCTCAAGTGGCGCAAGGCTTATGTACTCCAGGACACCGGGCTGGCGGCTCAGAAGGCGACCTGCGAGGTTGGCTTCTCCGGGGCATTCAGGGCACATGGCGGCCGGGTCACCAAGGATTCCTTCCAGCAGGCGAGCGAGTCCGCGGTCGTCTCGGCGGTGAGCCGCGTGAAGGCGGCCGCCGCAAAGGTCGATGGCGTCATGCTCTGCGGATACCCGCCACAGGGCGCCACCGCTATACGGAAGTTGCGCGCGGCGGGTGTCACCGCTCCGCTGTTGCTGAGCACCGGATTCGACGGCAACTTCTGGACGCCGGCCGTTCCGGACCTGCGGAAGACCTACTCCATCAGCTTCGCCGCGGTCACCCCCGGCCAGGCCAAGGACCCCGAGGCGGCCAAGGCATTCAAGGCTGCGGAGAAGGCCGACAAGCCCGTTACCCAGTCGCTCGCCTTCCTCACCGGCTACAGCGCCGTTCAGACCATCGTGGACGCGGTGGAGGCCACCAACAGCACAAGTGCGGAGAAGATCCGCCCCTACCTGGAGGCGTACAAGAACCACAAGCTGGCCATCGGACGGACGACGTGGACGGGTGAATGCCACGCCAGGGCCGGTGGCCAAATGGTCATCGCACGCTTCGTCAAGGGCACGGAGCGACATGCCGCAACCGTCACCCCGTCCAAGCTCCCCCAGAGGGTCTGCTGAATCGGGTCATCGGTGCCGGCGCACTCGAACGCGTCGGCACCATGCCCACCCCGCCCCACTGTGCAAGGAATCGCCTTCGCGACCAGCGGGGTGCTGTGCGGCGTGGCCGGATACGCTTGGCCTCGGTTAGGACGTGCTCCAGCAGCTGGGATGCGATCCCGCTTCGCTTGCGCGCCGACGAGGTGCGCATCGACTTCAGCTCTGCGTGACCCGCGTCCAGCTTCTTGATCGCACGGCAACCCACCAGCGCGTCACCGTCCAGGACCGACCAGAAGGCGACCTCGGGGACGCGAAGTTCGTCGAGGTCGAGGGCATGCTTGCTCTCCAGCGGTGTGATGGAGCGCATCTCCTGTACGTGCTCTTCGAGGAACTCGGCGATCTGCCGACCGGAGAGGTCGTCGACGACGATGTCCATGCCGCTCGCTTTCTCATCGAGACTTGCCGCTGCAGGCATCACGCCACCTTAAGCAGCCTCGGCTTGGAGCCGATCGTCGGGCCGTTCGACGAGCTGGCCGCCTTCGAAGCGGGCTCCGGCGCGGACGAGGGCGACGAGGTGCGGTGCGTTCACGGCCCGCCACCGCTGCCGGGCGGCTTCGACGAGTTTGAAGACCATCGACAGGGCGGCAGTGCGGGAGTCGGCGCCGCGGGTGACCTTGGTCCGCAGCCGGACGGTGGAGAAGGTGGACTCGATGGGGTTCGTGGTGCGCAGGTGGATCCAGTGCTCGGCCGGGAAGTCGTAGAACGCCAGCAGCTCGGGCTCGTCCTCGGTGATCTTTTTGACGGCCTTGGGGAACTTCGCGCCGTAGAGCTTGGCGAACGTCTTGACCGCCGCCTCGGCGTGGTCACGGTCCTCGGCGTTGTAGATGTCCTGGATGGCCTTTTTCGCGCCGGGCTGCGCGGTCTTCGGCATGGAGCCGAGGACGTTGGCGGTTTTGTGAACCCAGCACCTTTGTTCACGGGTTTCGGGGAGCACCTCGGCCAGGGCATTCCAGAAGCCCAGGGCGCCGTCGCCGACCGCGAGCACGGGGGCGCGCATGCCCCGGCGTGCGCAGTCGCGCATCAGGTCGGCCCACGACTCGGTGGACTCGCGGTAGCCGTCCTTGAGCGCGACCAGTTCCTTGGAACCGTCGGTGCGGCCCCCGATGAGCACCAGGACACAGGCCCTGGCTTCTTCCAGGCGGACCTTAAGGTGGATGCCGTCGGCCCACACGTACACGTAGTCGACGTCCGCCAGGTCGCGGTCCATGAACGTGGCGTGGTCGGTCTGCCACTGCTGGGTGAGGCGGGTGACCGTGGCCGGGGAAAGCCCGGGCCGGGCTGCCGAGGAACTGCTCCAGCGCGGGGACGAAATCGCCCGAGTACAGGCCGTGCAGGTAGAGCAGCGGCAGCACCTCGCTGATCTTCGGCGACTTTCGGCACCACGGCGGAAGGATCGCCGAGGAGAACCGCTTGCGCTCGCCCATGGCCTCGTCGAGGCGCTTGTCGTTCACCCGCGGTGCCTTCACCTCGACCACCCCGGCCGCGGTGGTGACCTTGCGAGGCTGGTGGTAGCCGTTGCGAACCACGAGCCGTCGGCCGACGTCGTCCCTCTGAGCGGCCAACTCGGCTATATAAGAGTCGATTTCGGCCTCCAGGGCCGCCGCGAGCATGCGCCGGGCGCCGTCCCGGACGATCTCGTCGATCGGAGAGGAGCCGTTGGCGGCGGTGCCATCGTCGTTCACTACGCTGAGCACGGGCGTGCCTTCCCGACCCGCGCTGCGAACGCGGGCCTACTCGATGCCAGTCAATCGATCACTCGGGAATACGCCCTCCACGTGTGCCCTCCCGAGCTGATCCACGGGTAATGAGCATTGCTCTCGCGTTGGGCCGCGGTGGCGATGATGAACAGGTCCTTCGCGTCGGTCTTGGCCTCGCCGGGATAGAGGTCGGCGATCCGCTGCATCGTTAGTCCGGGCGGGTAGGCGACCGGGCAGCCCATGGCCCGCTCGACCGCCAGCGGCAAGGCCCTGATCGAGGCCGTCTGGTCGACCACGACCAGCACGGTTCCGTGCTTGACCTTGAGTTTCGCGAAGAGTAGCGCCACCCGACGCGTTCACGTCCTGGGCGTCACCGCCCACCCGACCGGCCCCAGTACACCGGGCGGACGCGTCGCCGAGACCACGGTCCTCGGGGGACGCGTCCGCCTCGGCGTATGCGAGCCTTTCGCTCCGTTATGCAGGTAGCGCACGGGGACGCGGAGGGCGCGCAGTGCGCCATACCGTCACGCGCTCCGGTGCCCGAAACGACAGCAGGCCCAGCATGGGGGGCGTCTCCGTCTCCGCCAGCTCCACGTCCGGCAGTAGGGTCGCGTGAAGGGTGTCATTATTCCGATCAGGCTGCTGAGCTGGGCGTTCTCTGTCGATGGTGAGGCAATCGCGGAACCCTGGTCTCAACGACGCGTCGGCGCCTCGTGTACGGGGGTCGGCCGCAGCTTCTCCAGGAGCTCGGTCCGCCGTCGGTGGTAGGCATCGACGTTGTCCAGCTTGATCTGCTCGTAGCCGCGGACCATGTCGGGAAGTTCTGCCAGCTCCATCACGGCATCGAGATCATTGGGCCGCGCGGTGGACAGGGCTCCCAGGATGGTTTCGCGGTACTCCAGGATCAGCTCGCGCTCGACGCGGCGGACCTCCACGTAGCCGAAGAGGTCCAGGCGGGTTCCGCGGACCTTGCGCATGGCCCGGAGGGTCCGGAACACCAGGCGGAACCAGGGGCCCAGGCTGATCTTCCGATCCATGCCGAGTGCTCTGAGCACCGGAGGATGCAGTCGGTAGGAGTACCGCGCCCCTTCACCGAACCGGGCCTCGATGTCCTGGGTCAGCGTCTGCTCGAGGGAGAGTCGGGCGACCTCGTACTCGTCCTTGTAGGCCATGAGCTTGTAGAGGTTGCGGGCGACCGCCTCGGTGACCGCGGTGGAGGTCGGCTCGTGGCGGCGGACCCGCTCGACGAACTCCGCGTACTCCCGCGCGTATCGCTCGTCCTGGTACGCGATGAGGTCCGGCACCCGGATGTCCAGCAGACGTGCCAGTTCGGAGCCGGGGTCCGCGCCGACCATGGCCCGCACCCGCCCAGCGGCCGGGTGGACACGCCTGGCTGTGGCCATGGCCGAGGCGGACGGGCCGGGCGTGGCGGCGGCTGTGAACGCCTCGGGGTCGTCGACGAGCTGACGGCCCCGTCGGAATGCCTGAAGATTGCGTCGCACTGCCGTGCCGTTCAGCGTGATCGCGCGCTCGATGGCTTCCGCGGTCAGTGGGAGCGCTCCGGTCTGGAACGCCGCGCCGAGTTGCAGGACGTTGGCGTACTGGTCGTCGTCGAACAGCGCCTCCGCCAGCGCGCGGGCGTCCAGATACACGGCGTACGCGCTGACCGCATCGATGGCCGAGCGGATACGGCCCTCCGCGGGGAAGGTAACCGTGGGATCGATGATCATCCGGCCGGTGGGGATCTCGGTTGTGCAGACCACGGCGGTCGTCCGGCCGGGGTCCGCCGCCGCCAGATACTGCGCTTCAGCGCCCACCAGGGCGTCGCAGGCCAGGTAGAGATCGCATTCGGCGGTGGCGAGTTTTGCAGCCTGCTCCACCACCTCTGACGTGATCTTGATGTCCGACACCACGGCGCCGCCCTTCTGCGCCAGCCCCGTCTGGTCGAGGGTGCGCACCTGCCTGCCATCGATCACCGCGGCAGTGGCGAGGACCTGGGCGACCGTGACCACACCGGTGCCGCCCACTCCCGTGATGCGCACCGTGAAGTCATCGGAAATGGTCCGCCGCTCAGGCGTCGGCAACGCTTCGGCAGCCAGGTCGGGCACGTCCTGGCGGCGCTCGGAGCGCCCGGGGACGACGGTCAGGAAGGACGGGCAGTCACCGTCGAGGCAGGAGTAGTCCAGGTTGCACGAGGACTGGTTGATCTCCGTCTTACGGCCGAACTCCGTGGCCACCGGATGGACGGACAGGCAGTTGGACTTCGTACCGCAGTCCCCGCACCCCTCGCAGACCCGCTCATTGATCACCACCTTGGTATCGGGCGTGGCCGCCTTGCCGCGGCGCCGCTTCCGCCGCTTCTCGGCCGCGCACTCCTGATCGTGGATGAGCACGGTGACTCCAGGTATGGCGGCCAGTTCCTCCTGAGTGCCGAGGAGCCGGTCGCGATGGCGGACCTCGACGCCCTTGGGCAGCCTGGTCTTGCGCAGCCGCTCCGGGGCGTCGCTGGTGATGACCACCTTCGCCACCCCCTCCAGGAGCAGCAGTGCGGCAAGCCGGTCGACGGGGAGGCCGCCGACCGCATCCTGGCCGCCGGTCATCGCGACGGCCGAGTTGTACAAGAGCTTGAAGGTGATGTTGACCCCCGCGGCGACGGCCGCCCGTACCGCGAGGCTGCCGGAGTGGGTGAACGTGCCGTCGCCAATGTTCTGTACGAAGTGCTTGTCGGCGACGAACGGGGCCATCCCGATCCACTGGGCCCCCTCACCGCCCATCTGGGTCAGCCCGACCACGTTCCCCACCTGCTCGGGCTCCATGAACACGGCCATGGTGTGGCAGCCGATACCGGCTCCCACCAGCGAGCCTTCGGGAACCTTCGTCGATGAGTTGTGTGGACAACCGGAGCAGAAATACGGCGTCCGGGTCAGCAGGGGCAGGGAGATCCGTTCCCTGCGGCGCCTCGTCCGCCAGGCGGTGACGGAGCCGATGTCCCTGTGTGCGGTCAGGCGGCGGGCGAGCCCGGCCGCGATCGTCTCGGGACCCAGTTCCCCGATCTCGCTGAAGAGCGTCGTACCGTCCGGGCCGACCTTGCCGTACACGGCGGGCGCGCCGGGCACCGCGTAGAGGATGTCCTTGATGGCCGCCTCGATGAAGGACCGTTTCTCCTCCACCACGATGATCTCGGTGAGTCCGCCGGCGAACTCCTTGATGATGGTGGGCTCCACGGGGTGGATCGCACCGAGCTTCAGTACCCGGATCCCGTGGCGCGCGAGGTCCTTCTCGTCGAGTCCCAGGTCGCGCAGCGCCTGGCGGAGATCGAGGTACGGCTTCCCCGCGGCCACGATGCCGATCCGGTCGGCGGAGGTGCCGCTGATCAAGCGGTTGATGCCGCTGGCGCGGATGTATTCGGTGGCGAGCGGCAGCCGTACGGTGTGCAGGCTGCGTTCCAGCGCGGCGAGGCTGGTGCCCAGCAGATGGGCGCTCGGACGGTGGCTGTACGGTGTGGTGCCGCCGCGCGGGGTCAGGACCGGAGGGCGCCAGCCGGGGTCGACTGTCGCGGTGCCGGCCGCGTCCGCCACGTTGGTGACCACCTTCATCGCGGCCCAGACGCCACTGGCCCGGGACAGTTCCACGGCATGCAGTCCGTAGTCCAGGATGTCCTGCGTATCCGCCGGGTAGAGGACCGGCAACGCCAGGTCCGCCAGGGCGCGTTCGGAAGCGCAGGGCACCGTCGAGGACTTGGCCACCGGATCGTCGCCGACGAGCGCGAGCGCACCGCTCGCGGCCGGGACGCCCACGAGGTTGGCGTGCCGGAAGGCATCGGCCGCGCGGTCCAGCCCCGGGGACTTGCCGTACCAGAGCCCGATCACACCGTCCGGCCCCATACGGGTCGCCTCGCCCGCCAGTTGGCTGCCCATCACCGAGGTGGCCGCCAGTTCCTCGTTCAGCCCCGGCTGATGGGAGATGGCGTGCTCGGCCAGCAACGCGGAGCGTCGCGCGAGCTCCAGGTCGAAGCCGGCCAACGGTGAGCCCTCGTACCCCGAGACGAAGGCCGCGGTGTCCCGTCCCAGCCGCCGGTCATGCCTGACCCGGTCGAAGAGGACACGCACCAGAGCCTGGACGCCGGTGAGGTAGACCGTCCCCCGCTCCCTCAGATAACGGTCGTCGAGCGTGAAATCATCATCCGTCGCCGCGTGGACAACCGCTGCGGACATCCAAACATCACCTGACTCTCAAGGGCCTCGGACATTAAAGCTGGGGTCAATTCAACTGATGCTATGGGCCGCCTATGGATGTGCGTCAACGAGAAACTCTCGTCACTGGGCCACCGGCCCAGTGAGCGATGAGCGTCTCTTGACCTCAAGAGGCCATTGGCACATCCGGGTCGACCTCGACCGAGTTCGGCTCGCTGTTGTGTGAAGTGTGTGGCCGAGCAGTGGTTGCTGCCGGGGGTTGCCCGGAGAAAGGCCAAGGTGGTAGTCAGTGAAACAAGGGGCTCTCGTTGATTTCCATTCACGGCCGGGAGATATCATCATGTTCGACACAAGGACCACAGCGACGAGTTGGTGTTCAGAGCTTCCCCGGCCAGCGGAGGGCGCGTCCTTCAACGGGTTCAGCGAGGGGAATCTCTACTTCCAACGCTGCCTCTGGTGCCAGACACCCGCGTTCCGCCGCGTATTGTGCCCGATATGCAGATCGTCCCGCCTGGGGTGGGTGTTGAGCGAGGGCATCGGCGATGTCCTGCACGCCACATCGATCTTCCGCGACAATACTCGACGGAACTACTCAGTGATCCATATACAGGAGGGCTTTTCGCTGCGTGCTCGCGTCATCGACATAACCCCCTCAGCCGTGCACCGGGGAATGCGGGTACGGCTGGACGCGGACGCCTCGAATCCACTGGATCTGGCCTTCCGCCCCCATTGCGGCCCTCAAGTCGGCCGATGAGTACCACTGCGCCACGCCCTCAGTATGGACGGCCGACACTCTCCCCCCCAGCCCTGAATGACTGTGCAAGTGGACCAAAGAGTAGGCATGCGATATCTAGAAATGTCAAGAGATCCGAGAGTATGTTGAGCCAATAGCTCATCGGAGGCTCATCGAGCCGACAGCGGAAAGGCCATCGGTACAGCCATGGACGACCTCGATACCGCACTCCTCCGCCTTCTGCTGGAAGAGCCGCGCGCCGGCATGCGCGAGTACGCGCGGATCCTCGGGGTGGCACGGGGCACCGTGCAGGCCCGCCTCACACGCCTGCAGCGCGAGGGCGTGATCGCTGATCTCGCTCCGCATCTGAGCCCCGCGCGGATGGGCTATCCCGTGCTCGCCTTCGTCCACCTCCACCTGGCACAGGGCCAGCTGGACAAGGTCACAGGACGGCTGGTCCTGATACCCGAGGTGATCGAGGCGCACACCATAGCGGGCGAGGGAGATCTTGTATGCAGGGTCGTGGCGCGTGAGAACCACCATCTGGAAGACGTGATCCAGCAGTTGATCAAGACGCCGGGCGTCGTTCGCACCAAGACGGAAGTCGCCCTCAGCGAGCGCGTCAGCCATCGCCTGCTGCCCCTCGTCACACAGAACGGCACCCCTCGGCCCCTCACCCGGAATCCGGCCTCTGACCCCCGGTGAAGCGCCGCCCGCCAGCAGTACCGACAGGCCCCCGTTACGTGTGGATCGGTCGCCCTACGCCGTCGCCCTACGCCGTCGCCATGGGCGCCGACATACCGGGGTGGACAGCACAGGCGGCACCCTGTCGGACTCTGGCGCCCGATTCACGGACGTCGTGTGCGTGTTTTCCTGCGGGGTGGGGGTTTGAGGTCGGGGTCGGCGAAGTGGGTGCGGCGTGTGGTGGGTCAGGGCTGTTGTGGCCTGGTCTCGGTATCGGCTGCGGCGGATGCCGGTGGTGTGGACGGCCTGGGAGATCGTGCCATCGAGGTCGGAGTGCTTGGTGAAGCGCCGTTTCCAGGTGTCGGTTTCCTGCGCGATGCGTTGCTGTTGGTGGAGGTGGTCGTGTTGCCACACGAACGCCTACGACGGCACCCACTGCAACCTGAACTTCTCGCCATGGCGGGAGTTCGTCGTGGACACCACCGCCCCCGGTGTGCCGAAGAGCGTCGTGTCGGAAACGTACCCGGAGAACCTGCCGGGCGGTGCCGTGGGGGAGCGGGGTCGGTTCGATGTCGATACCGGCGTCGATGACGCCCGCGACGTGGAGTACCGGATCGGGCCGGCCGACACCGACGACGACGGTAACAGCGGTAACACCAGCACTGAGGGGTGGCAACGCACTCCGACGACCAACAACGGCTTCGCCGCCAAAACCTCGTTCTACGCCGCCCCTGCCGAGGACGGCAACCATCAGGCGGAGGTGCGGTCAGTGGACCGGGCCGACAACACGGGCGCGACTCGCGTCTACGGCTTCGCGTCGCCGAGGCGTACCGACACGGGCGTGCCAAGAAGATCGACATCGACCTTCCCAAGCCGAACATCGGCGCGACCGCTCCCGGATCTCATGATGAGCCGCAGCCCGCGTGGGATTGGGCCACCGTGCAGCAAAACGACATGGTCAGGGACGGCAGGCCGCAGATGTATCGCAGCACCGGTCCGAAGAGCCGTTCAACGGTGACATTGACGCCGCTGGCGGAGTTGAAGCGCAGCCCGGAGGAAGCGGCGAGTGCGCGACGGCAGTTGCGACTGCCCGAATACCCGGACCCGATCATCAAGGGGGCGTGGTGTGACCAGACGCTGGTGAACATCAAGGCGCAGATGACGCGGACCGAGGAGTGTCTGCCGACACAGGTGACCTTTGAGGTTACGGATCTGGCGTCCCAGCCGCCGAAGGTGTACCAGCAGATGTTCGACGTGCTGTACATGCTGAA
This sequence comes from Streptomyces sp. AgN23, assembly GCF_001598115.1. NCBI lineage: Bacteria > Bacillati > Actinomycetota > Actinomycetes > Kitasatosporales > Streptomycetaceae > Streptomyces > Streptomyces sp. AgN23. The sequence goes on along the minus strand of NZ_CP007153.1, from coordinate 2,357,869 downwards.
GACCGATCCGGAGAGCAACAAGATCAAGACGTGGATGCAGATCGACCCGAGGGATTGGTCGATCCCCGCACCCAAGCTGCCGTTCCCCGGCGGAGCGAACGGAATGATTCTGCTTGACGTCCAGTCGTGGTGCCAGTCCGACGGCTGCGACAAGCAGGCCCAGGACTGGGACTTCTACGGAGGTCGGTCCAGGTGGAGCGGCAACCAGGACCAGCACATCATCACCGGAGCCGCCGACTTCGAGTGGAACGGCGGCGTCAACAACCCCTCTGGGAGCAAGGACAAGGACCTCTCCAGGGACTCCCGCTGCGGTGGTGGATGGACTGGGGTACGACTATTCCGGGTGTCCCTGATCCGACCGGCGAGGACGAGATAGTGTCGCCGCCAACGACGGCCCGCTGCGCCAAGGTGATATCCGGCAAGGCCCCGGGGTGTGTGAAGTGACCGGTCGCTGCGCCGCGCAGGTTCGGATGGACTGACCTGTGCGGTCCGGCTACGCAGGGGCACGCCCACCTGGTGGACTTCGGGTAGGCGTGCCCCTCTTTCCCCTCGCCTACGTCAATGGAGGACATGATGAGCGACGTTCTGCCCGCCTGGGCCGCCATCACCAACTGGCTGGCGGTGCACGCGCCCGCCTCGCACGCCACCTTACGGCCGGGCGCTGCCGTGGCCGATGTTCGTTCCACCGAGGAGGCATTGGGAATGGGCCTGCCCGTCGACCTGGTGACGCTGCTGACGATGTGCGACGGAACGGTCGATGCTTCAGCCCTTGACCGAGACCCCGACGAGTACGACCCGGGCCTGTTCCTCGCCCAGCATCATCTGCTGCCGCTTGAGGAAATCACGCAAGTCCGGGGCCGCGGAGGGAACATCGACCCGTTCTGGGGGTCGTGGGTTCCGTTCGCCGTCACCGACTACTCCCTCCCCCCGTGGGGCGGCCTGGCAATCGACGTCGAAGGCCGCCTCGCCACCTTCAACCAGGAGGGCGGTGAGCCGCCGTCGGCACCGCTCACCTCTCCTGGGTACGGATCCCTCAGCGAGTTCCTGGACATTGTTGCTGAAGCCCTCACTCAAGGCACCGGCCCATTGATGGCCGAGGCCACACCCGGATTTCACCGGGGCGCACTCGTATGGGGGCCGTTGCCGGGCGAGGGCGCTCCATGGACGTCGGTGCATTCGAAGGACGGCTCCACAGCCTGAGGGCAGCGCGATACGAGTCGCTGCTCTTGCGGGTTTTCGGGACGGTCAGGGCGAGCTTGTTGTTGTCGATCGCCGAGAGGGTCCAGCGAATGTAGCCGGTGCGTGAGCAGAGGTGGACGTCGTCCCAGTGCAGGCTGAGGGCTTCGCCTTTGCGGAGGCCGGTGCCGATGAGGAACTCGGTCAGGTCGGCGAAGTCCGGATCGGCTGTGTGGCAGTGGCGGAGGAAGCGGATTGCCTGGGTCGGGGTCCAGATGGTGCGTTCGGCGGAGGCCGGGCGTGGCAGCACGGTGGGCCGGACGACGTTCACGGGGAGTCGGTGTTGGCGGACGGCGTCGCCGATCGCGCTGGAGAGGGTGGCGAGGATGTGCCAGATGGTGGGGCGTCCGCGGCCTGCGGTGAGCTGGGCTTGTACGAAGTGGTGGGTGTGTTCGTAGGCGAGTTCGTCCAGGCGGATCGGGCCGAGGGCCGGGATCAGGTCGTGGTGGACGAACGGGGCGTCGAGCCGGCCCGGCAAGAGCGGCGCGTTCAGCTGGACGAGGCGGAGAAACAGGTGGCCCGTGCGGAGCGCGAGGGCGTGCCTCGGCCGCCGACCGACGGAGGAGGGCTGAGTCGGCCCCGCGGGGAGGCCGGGACGGTGGCCGCGGACGACGCCGGAAGAGAGCCCGCCGTACAGTTGCTCGTATGGTGGACACGGATGTGCCGACCTCGGCCGGGGCCGCCGAACAGCTGCTCGAGGAGCTGGTCAGCGCCACCCAGCAAGCCTCCCCTGCTGAGTTCCCGGAGGTCCTGAACCGCTATGCCGGGGCCATGGGCTTGGGCCGTGCCGTCGTCCATCTGATCGATCTCCAGCAGAGGCTGCTGCTGCCGCTGGCCGAGGATGAGACGGAACTCCCGGTGGACGCCTCCCTCGCCGGATGGGCGTACCGCACGGACGCCCTGCGGGTGGAGGAGGACGGCTCGGGCGGGCTGGTCGTATGGCTGCCGCTGGCCAACGGGGCCGAGCGGCTGGGAGCCCTGCGCCTGCGGATGGAGTCCCTGGACGGGCTGCGGCTGTGGCGCTCGCGGGCGCTGGCCTCGATCCTCGGCTTGGTGATCACCTCCAAGCGCACCGACATCGACACGTTCGCGCAGCGCACCCGGACCCGGCCCATGCAGCTGTCCACGGAGATGGTGCGGGCCTTTCTGCCACCACGTTCGATCGGTACCGGCCGGGTGGTCTCCACCGCGGTCCTGGAGCCCGCGTACGAGCTGGGAGGCGATGCCTTCGACCATTCGTTCACCGAGGACGTGCTGCACGCCACGATCCTCGACGTCATGGGCCACGATCTGGCGCCCGGCCTCGCCACCTCCGTGGCCATGGCGGGGTCACGCAACGCCCGGCGTACGGGCGCCGACCTGGCCTCGCTCGTCGGCGCCGTGGACTCGGCGCTGTCGACCTGGCTCCCGGATCAGGTCTGCACTGGCATCTTCACCCAGTTGCACATGCCCACGGGGGTGCTGCGCTGGTCAAACTGCGGCCATCCGTCCCCCTCGCTCATCCGCCGCCACCGGCTGCTGGAGGAGGAACTGGAGCGGCCTTCCGAGCTTCCGCTGGGGCTGCCCGCCAGCCTGGCCGCTGGTCCCCGGCAGATGCACGCGGCATCCCTGGAACGCGGTGACCGGATTCCGCTGTACACCGACGGTGTCGTGGAATCGCGCGATGAGGGAGGCGAACAATTCGGCCTGGACCGCTTCACCGACCCCATCATCCGGTCGACGGCCGCCGGGCAGAACGCCACGGAGGTGCTCCGCCTGCTTGTTCATGCCATCGTCGACCGTCGGTGCAACGAACTCAGCGACGACGCCACGATTCTGATGATCGAATGGTGGCCGCCGGGACCGTAAGACGATGTCCTCCGTGGTGAACGAGCCTCTCGACATGGTGTACCTGGCCACGGCCACGATGGATTCGCACTGCGTCGTGACCGGGTGGAGCGATGGCGCCCAGCGGCTGCTCGGCTACCGGCCCGAGGAGATCGTGGGGCGAGCGGTGACCGAGCTGTGGGCCGGGGAGACCGCCGCCGAGGCGGTCGGGCGCTGCCTGGCCGGCCGGTCGAAGTGGAGCGGACGGGCGGGGCTGTGCCACCGTGACGGCCATCGGGTGGAGGCGGAGGCACTGGCGCACCGCGTGGTGGCGGACGGCGGTGCCACCGGGTGGCTCCTGGTGTCCGCCGTCGCGCGGGAACCGCGTTCGCCCGAGGCCGACGCGGCTGTGGGGGCGTTCACCCAGGCCCCGTGCGTGCTCGCGGTCTTCGACACGGACCTGCGGCTGGTGCGGGCGAACGCCGAAATGGAGGCGGCGGCGGCCGTCACCGAGGATCGGATGCGCGGTATGCGTCTGGTCGAACTCCTGCCGCACCCGGAGAGCGAGAAGACGGAGGAGGGCATGCGCCGCGCGCTGGAAAGCGGCGAACGGCAGGTCCTGGAGGTTTATGTGCGGGTGCCCGGGGAGAGCCGTGAGCATGCCTGGACGATCTCGCTCGCGCCGCTCAAGGACCGGAGGGGCCGCGTGTACGGCGTGTGCTTCGCCGCCTACGACACGGCCCGCCGGCACCAGGCCCAGGAACGGTTGCTGCTGCTGAACGAGGCGGGGAAGCGCATCGGCTCCACCCTGGACCTCGCGCATGTCACCCATGAACTGGCCGACGTGGCTGTCCCCCGGGTCGCCGATTTCGTCGGCGTCGACCTGCTCACCTTTCTCGACCAGGGTGAGGAACCCCCCTCGGGCCGGCTGTCCGGCCCCATCACCATGCGCCGCGCAGCCCATCGCTCCGTCCTCCCCGGAACCCCGGAGGCCGTGGTCGGCGTGGGCGAACTGGACACCCACCCGGAGTCCTCACCGTCGGGCGAATGCCTGGCCGAGGGCCGGGCCATCCTCTACCAGGTGAGCGACGAGCTCATGGTCCGGTGGGACGCCCTCGACCCGGTACGGGCCGCCCGGATCCGGGAGTACGGAATCCACTCGGAGCTGGTGGTGCCGATGCGCACCCGCGGTGTCACCCTTGGCGTGGTGTTCTTCGCGCGCCATCGGACGCCGGTACCCTTCGACGAGGACGACCTGCTGCTGGCCGAGGAGATCACGGCCCGAGCGGCCGTATGCGTGGACAACGCACGCCGCTACAAGCGCGAGCGCATGACGGCCAGGGCTCTGCAGCGCAATCTGCTGCCGCGGCGCCTGCCCGACCTGGCCGCGATGGAGGTCACCTCGCGCTATCTGCCCTCGGAAACCTGGGCCGGCGTCGGCGGCGACTGGTTCGACGTGATCCCGCTCTCCGGCGCTCGCGCCGCCCTGGTGGTCGGCGATACCGTGGGCCGTGGCGTCGAGGCATCCGCCACCATGGGGCGGCTGCGCAGCGCCATACGCACCCTGGCCGATATCGATCTGCCGCCCGGCGAGCTGCTCACCCACCTCGCCGGTCTCGTGACCCGGCTGGCGGCCGAGGACGATCCCGAACCCCCCGGGGCCACCGGTGCCACCTGCCTGTACGCGGTCTACGATCCGGTCTCCCGCCATTGCACGCTCGCCAGCGCCGGCCACCTCCCGCCCGTCGTGGTCACCCCGGACGGCAGCGCCGACATCCTCGACGTCCCCAACGGCCCGCCCCTCGGCCTCGGCACCCTGCCCTTCGAGGCGGTCGAGACCGAACTGTCCGAGGGCAGTGTCCTCGCCCTCTACACCGACGGTCTGGTCGAGGGCAGCGACCGAGCGATCGACCAGGGACTGGAGGCGCTGTGCGAGGCCCTGGCCCAGCCGGGCCCGTCCCTGGACGCCCTCGGTGACACTGTCCTGCGGACTCTGCTCCCCGCCCGCCCCGACGACGATGTCGCCCTGCTCCTCGCGCGCGCCCGGGCCCTCGGCCCCGACCGGGTCGCCACCTGGGAGATCCCCCCGGAACCCGCCGTCGTCCCCCGGATCCGGCGGGAGGTCACCGCCCGGCTGATGGACTGGGGACTGGAGAAGCTGGTCTTCACCACCGAGCTGGTCGTCAGCGAACTGGTCACCAACGCGATCCGCTACGGCCGCCCGCCCATCCGGCTGCGCCTGATCCGCGACCGCACGCTCCTCTGCGAGGTCTCCGACTTCAGCAGCACGGCACCGCATCTGCGCCGGGCCCGCACCTTCGACGAGGGCGGCCGCGGCCTCTTCCTGGTGGCCCAACTCGCCCAGCGCTGGGGCACTCGCCTGGAGGTCCATGGCAAGACCATCTGGGCCGAGCAGGATCTCTCCGACGAATGACCGGGGCCGTGGGCGCCGCCCCACCCCCGCCGACCGCGGTCGCGTTCGAGGTGCCCGGATGAGACCGTGGAGGACAGGGCGACTCGTCTCCCACAGCAGGCGGCATGTGCCGCCCTCGCAGCGGGGCCGCAGGACATGACGGCCGCGCCACCATCCATCCACCATCACTCGCGGCCTGGGCCGGGTGACGACAGTGGGCGCATGCGTGTGGTGGTGAGGCGAGGAGTGATCATGAAAGCAGCTGTATACGAAGGACCGCGGAACGTCACGGTCGAGGAGAAGCCCGATCCGAGGGTCGAGCACCCCTGCGACGCGATCGTCAAAATCACCACCACCAATATCTGCGGCTCCGATCTGCACATGTACGAAGGGCGTACCTCGTTCGAGAGGGGCCGCATCTTCGGGCACGAGAACCTGGGGCAGGTCGTCGAGGTCGGCTCGGCGGTCAGAAAGCTCAAGGTCGGCATGTATGTGGTGCCGCCGTTCAACATCGCCTGCGGTTTCTGCAAACAGTGCGAGCGCGGCTTGACCAACTACTGCCTGACCATGCAGCCCGAGCCCTCGGCCGCCGGAGCCGCTTACGGCTTCGCGGACATGGGGCCGTACCAGGGCGGCCAGGCCGAGTTCCTGCGCGTGCCGTACGCGGACTTCAACGCGCTGCGGCTGGGCGAGGACGCCGAAGAGCGCCAGAGGGACTACGTGATGCTGGCCGACATCTTCCCCACCGGCTACCACGCCACCGAGATGGCGGGCGTCAAGCCCGGGGACCAGACCGTCATCTACGGTGCGGGTCCCGTGGGGCTGATGGCGGCCTACTCGGCGGTGATCAAGGGTGCTGGACGGGTGTGGGTGTGCGACTTCCACACCGATCGGCTGCGCAAGGCCGAGGAGATCGGCGCCATACCGATCGACATGCGCGAGCAGGACCCGGGCGAGGTCATCAGGGAAGCCACCATGGGGCTCGGCGCCGACAACGGCTGCGAGTGCGTCGGCTACCAGGCCCATGACCCATCGGGCCACGAAGACGCCTCCCGCACGTTGAACGGCCTGATCGAGAACGTCCGCTTCACCGGCTGCATCGGCGTGGTGGGCGTGTTCGTCCCCGAGGATCCGGGCGGCAGGGAAGCCCAGCCCCAGATCGGCGACTTCGAGGCCAAGGGCAAGGTGCCCATCGACTGGGGCAAGCTGTGGTTCAAGGGCCAGAAGATCGGCACCGGCCAGGCACCGGTGAAGAGGTACAACCGCCGACTGCGCGACCTGATCGCCGGGGGCAAGGCCAAGCCCGGCTGGGTGGTCTCCCATGAGCTTCCGCTGGACCAGGCCCCCGACGGCTATGACCACTTCGACCGCCGGGACGAGGGCTGGACCAAGGTCATCCTGCACCCGGACGGTTCCGGCTGACCCGGCGGCCGGGCGCCGCTGTCCTGGTGCCTGCCCCGAGGCCCACGAGGCCGGGGCGCATCCTGGCCGCGCGGGGCGGCCATCCTTGCCCGGGTCGGCCTGGGAAGCGGCGAGCCGGTGTGCCCGGGTGCGGGTCGCCCGGATCGCGCCCGCTCGTACCTGTCCTCGGTGGCGGTCTGGGGCGCCGACATTAGACCCCACAGGCCTGGGCGTTCATGCGTCCGATTTGTCACCCTTGGAAGAAGGCTTGCTCACCGATCCTGTTCCCGCGGCTGATCGGGTTGTGTGTGGCCCGCGGCCGTTCCGGAAGGAGTTGCCATGGCCAAGGCAGTCGGTATCGATCTGGGTACCACCAACTCGGTGATCGCGGTGTGGGAGGGGGGTGAGTCCTCGGTGGTTCCGAACTCCGAGGGAAGCCGCACCACACCGTCGGTGGTGGCCTTCACCGACTCCGGTGAACGGCTGGTGGGGCAGTTGGCCCGGCGCCAGGCGATTCTCAATCCCAAGGGCACGGTCTACTCGGCCAAGCGGTTCATCGGCCGGCACTATGAGGAGGTGTCCGGCGAGGCCGGGGCGGTGGCCTACGACGTGGTTCCGGATGACCAGGGCCTGGCCCGGTTCAAGGTGCGTGGGAAGCTGTACTCGCCGGAGGAGATCAGCGCCCGGGTGTTGCGCAAGCTGGCTGATGACGCCGGGAAGCAGCTCGGCGAACGGGTCACCGAGGCGGTCGTCACGGTGCCCGCGTATTTCAACGACGCGCAGCGCAGCGCCACCAAGGATGCCGGTGAGATCGCCGGTCTGAAGGTGCTGCGGATCATCAACGAGCCGACTGCCGCTGCTCTCGCGTACGGCCTGGACAGGAAGGGCCATGAGACGGTCCTGGTCTTCGACCTCGGCGGCGGCACTTTCGACGTGTCGATTCTGGATGTCGGGGACGGGGTGGTGGAGGTGCGTTCCACCGCGGGCGACAGTCACCTGGGCGGCGACGATTTCGACCGCCGGCTGGTGGACCACTTCGCCGACACGTTCCAGCAGGAGAACGGCATCGATCTGCGCGGGGATCCGCAGGCGCTGCAGCGGCTCTTCGAGGCCGCGGAGAAGGCCAAGACCGAGCTGAGTTCGGTGACGCAGACTCAGGTCAGTCTGCCGTTCATCACGGCGGACGCCGCTGGTCCCAAGCATCTGGCCGAAACTGTGATGCGGTCTACGTTCGAGCACCTCACCGCTGATCTGGTGGAGCGCTGTCTGGGGCCGGTGCAGCAGGCCATGGCTGATGCCAAGGCCGGGGAGAGCGATATCGACGAGGTGATCCTGGTCGGCGGCTCGACCCGGATCCCGGCCGTACAGGCTCTGGTCCGCCGGCTGACTGGTGGCAAGGAGCCCAATATGAGCGTCAACCCCGACGAGGTCGTGGCCCTGGGGGCCGCGATCCAGGCCGGGGTGCTCAAGGGTGAGGTCAAGGATGTCCTGTTGCTGGATGTCACTCCGCTGTCGCTGGGTGTGGAGACGCGTGGTGGTGTGATGACGAAGATCATCGACCGGAACACGACTATTCCGGTGCGGCGTACTGAGACGTTCTCCACGGCCGAGGACAATCAGCAGGCGGTGGACATCGTGATCCTGCAGGGTGAGCGTGAGCGGGCTGCTGACAATCGGGTGCTGGGGCGTTTCCAGCTGACGGGTATCCGTCCGGCGCCGCGGGGTGAGCCGCAGGTGGAGGTGACCTTCGATATCGATGCGAATGGCATTTTGAATGTCACGGCGCGGGATCAGGACACCGGCAAGGAGCAGTCCGTTCAGATCAGCGAGACCGGCAATCTGGACCGTGGTGAGGTTGAGCGGATGGTGCAGGAGGCTGAGCGCAACCGCGGTGAGGACCAGGCGCTGCGTGAGGCTGTGGATGCGCGCAATGAGCTGGACGCCACCGCTTACCAGGTCGAGAAGCGGCTATCCGACCTGGGTGATGCGGTGCCCTCCCATGAGCGGTCGCGTGCCGAGATGCTGGTGAATGATGCCCGTGAGGCGGTCAGGAACGAGGCGGGTGTCGACCGGACCAGGCCGCTGGTCTCCGAGCTTCAGCAGGTCTACGCGGGCCTGGCCGCGCATGAGACGGCCGGTGCCGGTCCGGGCGCGGCGGGCGGCGCCCAGGACGCCGGGGCCGGGGGCGGGGCCGGGGGCGGCGGAGGTCATGAGGACGTCATCGACGCCGAGTTCGACAAGGACTGACCAGCCGGGCCCGTACGACCGACCCGGCCGATACGGCCGATACGGCCGATACGGCCGATACGGCGAAAGTAGAGGAAGGCTGACGGAGAGGCCGCCATGTCCACTCAACCGCAGCAGCCCGAGCCGGTGCCGGAGGGCGCCGTGACGGAGCCGGAGCCGGATCTGCCTGCCCCGGGTACCGCGGAGGTGCGCGGCGCGGGCGGGGAGGGCCCCGGTCCGGACGCGGCCGGCGGCCCCGCCGACACCGCGTCCGGCGAGGCGTCCGGCGGGCAGGCTGCCGCGCTGGCGGAGCTGGACGACCGCTGGCGCCGGGCCCTGGCTGATCTGGAGAACCTGCGCAAGCGCCACACCAGGGAGCTGGAGCGGGAGCGGGCTGCCGAGCGGGCCAGTACGGCGGCGGTCCTGCTGCCCGTCATCGACAATCTCGAACTCGCCCTCTCCCATGCCGAGGCCGACCCCGGTTCGATCGTGGAGGGCGTCAAGGCCATCCGTGACCAGGCCGTGAACACCCTGGCCCGGCTGGGCTACGAGCGGCGGGGCGAGACGGGGGTGCCGTTCGACCCGGCCCGGCACGAAGTGGTGGGTGTGGTCGAGGACCCCGAGGCGGAACCGGGCACCGTGGTCCAGGTCCTGCGCCCTGGCTACGGGGACCCCGGCAACCAGCTGAGGCCGGTGGCCGTGGCCGTGGCGAAGCGGGAGTGAGCCGGCCATGGCACGGGACTACTACGAGGTGCTCGGGGTCTCCCGGGGGGCGAGCCAGGACGAGATCCAGCAGGCGTTCCGCACCCGGGCCCGCCGCCATCACCCGGATGTGAACAAGGACCCGAACGCGGAGGAGCGGTTCAAGGAGCTCAACGACGCCTACAGCGTGCTCTCCGACCCGAAGACCCGTGCCCGTTACGACCGGTTCGGCGAGGACTTCCGCAAGATCCCCGAGGACTGGGAGGAGCGCGTCGGCGCCGGCGCCGGCGCCGGTGGTGTCGGCGGCGGTGTTGGCGGAGGCGGTGGCTTCCGCGGCTGGACGACCTCCGGGGACGGGGACCGGGTCCGGTTCGTCCGTGGCTTCGGCGAGGACGCCGGGGGCGGCGGAGTGGACTTCGAGGACCTGTTCGGCGCGTTCTTCGGCGGCGGCGGGGCGGGGCCGGGCGGCGCGGGCGGCGTCACCATCCCCGGGGCCGATCAGGAGGCGGAGCTGCCGCTCACCGTCGAGGACGCGTACCGCGGCGGGCGGCGCGGCGTCACTCTGGCCGGGGCCTCGGGGCAGCAGCGCACCTTCGAGGTGAACGTCCCGGCAGGGGTCGTCGATGGGCAGCGCATCCGGCTGGCCGGGCAGGGCGGCCGGGGCACCGGTGACGCACCGGCCGGGGATCTGTATCTACGGGTGCGGATCCAGCCCCATCCGCGGTTCCGGCTGGACGGCCGGAACGTTCACGTCCACCTTCCGGTGGCACCGTGGGAGGCCGCGCTCGGCGCGACCGTCCCTGTGCCCACGCCCGGCGGCACCGCCAAGGTGACGGTTCCGCCCGGGTCCTCCAGCGGCCGCCGGCTGCGGCTGCGCGGCGAGGGCATGCCCAACCCCCGCGGTCCGAACGGCGACTTCTACGCCGAGATCCGCGTCATGGTGCCGCCCGAACCCACCGACCGCGAACGGGAGCTGTTCGAGGAGCTGGGCCGCACCTCCTCCTTCGACCCCAGGAGGGAGCGATGAGCACCCACGCACGAGGGACCGTCACGGCCACCCGGTACGCGCCCGTGACGTCCGTCCACTACGAGCTAGTGCCCGCCCGCAGGCTGACCCTGGAGACCGTGGCCAGCCGCACCGGGCTGCACCCCGAACTGATCCGGCGCTTCGTCGCCCTCGGTCTGGTCGACGCCGAGCGCGACGCCGCGGGGCGGCTGGTGTTCGCCCCGGGCGCCCCGGCGGTGCTGGGCCGCGTCGAGCGGCTGCACACCGGACTCTGCCTCAACTACGCCTCCATCGGCCTGGTGCTCGATCTGCTCGACCGCATCGACCGGCTCGAGGCCGCATTGCGCCGCAGTGGCGTGAGGAGTGAACAACTGCCATGGACATGAACCGCCTCACCCAGAAGTCCCAGGAAGCCCTCCAGAACGCCCAGACCACTGCGATGCGGTTCGGGCACACCGAAGTCGACCGGCTCGAGGCCGCATTGCGCCGCAGTGGCGTGAGGAGTGAACAACCGCCATGGACATGAACCGCCTCACCCAGAAGTCCCAGGAAGCCCTCCAGAACGCCCAGACCACTGCGATGCGGTTCGGGCACACCGAAGTCGACGGCGAGCATCTGCTGTTCGCGCTCCTGGACCAGCCGGAGGGTCTGATCCCGCGGCTGATCGGCCAGGTGGGCGCCGACCCGGAGGCGGTGCGCACCCTGCTGGAGGCCGAGCTGGCGCGCAAACCCAGGGTCACCGGCCCGGGGGCCGCACCGGGGCAGGTCTTCATCACCCAGCGGCTGGCCCACCTGCTGGATGCCGCAGAGCGGGAGGCGGGGCGCCTGAAGGATGAGTACGTCTCGGTGGAGCACCTGGTGCTGGCGCTCGCCGAGGAGGGGTCCGCCACCGCGGCGGGGCGGGTGCTGGGGGAGCACGGCGTCACCAAGGAGGCGTTCCTGCACGCGCTCACCCAGGTGCGCGGCAGCCAACGGGTCACCTCCGCCAACCCCGAGGTGGCGTACGAGGCGCTGGAGAAGTACGGCCGGGACCTGGTGCTGGAGGCCCGTGCGGGCAAGCTGGACCCGGTGATCGGCCGGGACGCCGAGATCCGCCGGGTGACCCAGATCCTCAGCCGCAAGACGAAGAACAACCCGGTGCTCATCGGCGACCCCGGCGTCGGCAAGACCGCCATCGTCGAGGGCCTGGCCCAGCGCATCGTCCGCGGCGACGTGCCCGAGGGATTGCGCGACAAGACCGTCTTCGCCCTGGACATGGGCTCCCTGGTGGCCGGCGCGAAGTACCGCGGGGAGTTCGAGGAGCGGCTCAAGGCCGTGCTCACCGAGGTCACCTCCGCCCAGGGGCGGATCCTGCTGTTCATCGACGAGCTGCACACCGTGGTCGGCGCCGGGGCCGCCGAGGGCGCCATGGACGCCGGGAACATGCTCAAGCCGATGCTGGCCCGCGGTGAACTGCACATGATCGGCGCGACCACCCTCGACGAATACCGCAAGCACATCGAGAAGGACGCCGCGCTGGAGCGCCGCTTCCAGATGGTGCTCGTGGACGAGCCGAGCGTGGAGGACACCATCTCCATCCTGCGGGGCCTGCGCGAGCGCCTTGAGGTCTTCCACGGCGTCAAGATCCAGGACACCGCCCTGGTCTCCGCCGCCACCCTCAGCCACCGCTACATCAGCGACCGGTTCCTGCCGGACAAGGCCATCGACCTGGTGGACGAGGCATGCGCCCGGCTGCGTACCGAGATCGACTCCATGCCCGCCGAACTGGACGAGACCACCCGCCGGGTCACCCGGCTGGAGATCGAGGAGGCCGCGCTCTCCAAAGAGACCGACCCGGCCAGCCGGCAACGGCTGGAGGAACTCCGCCGCGAACTGGCCGATCTGCGCGCCGAGGCCGACGCCAAGCACGCCCAGTGGGAGGCCGAGCGGCAGTCCATCCGCCGGGTGCAGGAGCTGCGCCGGGAACTGGAGGAGGTACGCCGCGAGGCCGAGGAGGCCGAGCGCGCCTACGACCTCAACCGCGCCGCCGAACTGCGCTACGGCAGGCTCCAGGAACTGGAACGCAAGCTGGCCGCCGAGGAGGAGCAGCTGGCCGCCAAACAGGGGACGCACCGGCTGCTGCGCGAGGTGGTCACCGAGGAGGAGATCGCCGACATCGTCTCCGCCTGGACCGGCATCCCGGTCTCCCGCCTGCAGGAGGGCGAACGGGAGAAACTGCTGCGCCTGGACCAGATCCTCCAGGAGCGGGTCATCGGCCAGGACGAGGCCGTCAAGCTGGTCACCGACGCCATCATCCGGGCCCGCTCGGGCATCCGGGACCCGCGCCGCCCGATCGGCTCGTTCATCTTCCTCGGCCCCACCGGCGTCGGAAAGACCGAGCTGGCCAAGGCACTGGCCGCCGCGCTCTTCGACACCCAGGAGAACATGATCCGCCTGGACATGAGCGAGTACCAGGAGCGGCACACCGTCAGCCGGCTGGTCGGCGCCCCTCCCGGATACATCGGCTACGAGGAGGGCGGTCAGCTCACCGAGGCGGTGCGGCGCAAGCCGTACTCGGTGGTGCTCTTCGACGAGATCGAGAAGGCGCACACCGATGTCTTCAACACCCTGCTGCAGGTTCTGGACGACGGCCGGATCACCGACGCCCAGGGACGGCTGGTGGACTTCCGCAACACCGTGATCATCATGACTTCCAACATCGGCTCCATGCACCTGCTCGACGGCGTCACCTACGACGGCGAACTCAAACCGGACGCCCGGAGCCTGGTGATGACCGAGCTGCGCGGCCACTTCCGCCCCGAATTCCTCAACCGCGTCGATGACATCGTGCTGTTCAAGCCCCTCGGCGAGCCCCAGATCGAGAAGATCGTGGAACTCCAGTTCAACGAACTGCGCAAGCGGCTGGCCGAGCGCCTGATCGCCGTCGAACTGACCCCCGCCGGCCGCAAGGTGATCGCCCACGAAGGCTACGACCCGGTGTACGGGGCCCGTCCACTGCGCCGCTTCATCTCCCATGAGGTGGAGACCCTCATCGGACGCGCCCTGCTGCGCGGCGATGTCGAGGAAGGCGCCACCGTCAAAGTCGACGCCCAGCACGGCGAACTGCTGATCACCTACGAACAGCCATCGGGCGAGCACCTCGAGGAGCGGGCCCGGCAGGAAGTCGGAGAGGCGGCGTGACCGGCCATGCCAAGCCCAACGATCAAAGCCCGGACCATCAAGTGCCCCACCTGCGGACGCGCGAACAAGATCCCCGCGGCGGCCGAGGGCGCCCCTCGGTGCGGCAACTGCAAGTCGCCGCTGCCGTGGATCGTGGACGCGGACGAGCACGACTTCGCCGAGGTCGCGGAGAAGGCGACGCCCCTCGTCGTCGTGGATCTGTGGGCGACTTGGTGTGGGCCCTGCCGGATGGTCAGCCCCGCACTTGAGCAGGTCGCCACGGAGCTGGCGGGCAAGGTCAAGCTCGTCAAGGTCGACATCGACCGTAATCCGCACCTCGCCCAGCGGTTCGAGGTGCAGGCCGTGCCGACCCTGCTCATCCTGGACAAGGGGGAGCCGGTCGCCCGCCGCGCGGGTGCCGCCCCGGCGGGCACCCTGCGCTCGTGGGTCGAGCAGGTGACGGCGGGCCGGCGGGACAGCAAGAGAGGGTGACGTCCATGGCCATCGAACCCGATCCGCACCTGTCGATGGTGCGCCCGGTCTCCCCGCGCAGCCCCGAGGGGTGTGAGGAGTGCCTGCGCCTGGGGTCCCCCTGGGTCCATCTGCGGCTCTGCCTGACCTGCGGGCACGTGGGATGCTGCGACTCCTCGCCGCTCAAGCACGCGCGCGCCCACGCCTACGCCGAGCAGCACCCCATCGTGGAACCCATGGAGCCGGGCGAGAACTGGCGCTGGTGCTACGCCCACGAGGCGCCGGCCTGATGGCAGGCGACGACCGGCCCCCCGAGGCCGCTCCCGACGAGGCGGTGTCGTTCGAGACCCCGGATCTGTACGGCGCCTACCCCCGGCTGTCGCAAGCCCAGATCGCGTTCCTCGCCGAACACGCGGAGCGCTTCCGGGTCGAGCCGGGCCAGGTGCTGGTCCGGGAGGGGGAGGGGTGTGCGGAGTTCCTGGTCATCCTCAGCGGCTCCATCGAGGTCGTAGAGGCCCACGGCACCCCCGACGAGCGGGTCTTGAGGGTGCACGGGCCGGGGCGCTTCCTCGGCGAGCTGGGGCTGCTCCAGGGACAGGTGGCCTTCTACACCGCCCGGGTCCGTGAGCCCGGGGAGGTGCTGTCCCTTCCGATCGACCGGCTGCGGGTGCTGGTCGGCCGCGATCCGATCCTCGGCGACCTCATCCTCCGCGCTTATCTGGGCCGCCGCGCGCTGCTCGTCGGCGCCGGCGCTGGCTTCCGGATCCTCGGCTCGCGCTACTCACCCGACACCCGGCGGCTGCGCGAGTTCGCGGCCCGCAACCGGCTGCCGCACCGCTGGATCGACCTGGAGGCCGACCAGGAGGCCGAGGCACTGCTGCGCCGCTTCTCCATCCCCCCGGAGGAGACACCGATCGTCATCTGGCGCGATCAGCGGGTGCTGCGCAACCCCAGCAACGCAGAACTGGCGCGGCTCATCGGTCTCTCCCCTCCGTTCACCGAGGAGAGGCGCAGCGATCTGCTCATCGTCGGCTCCGGACCCGCCGGGCTCGCGGCCGCCGTCTACAGCGCCTCTGAAGGACTGACCACCGACCTCATGGACGCGATCGCCACGGGCGGCCAGGCCAGCACCTCGTCTCTCATCGAGAACTACTTCGGCTTTCCGACCGGGATCTCCGGTTCCGACCTCGCCGCACGAGGCGAGCTCCAGGCGCGCAAGTTCGAGGCCCGGGTCTGGGTTCCCGCGGAGGCCACCTCGCTCAAGCCCGAGGAGGGTGCCTACCGCATCACCTTCGCCGAGCGCGGCGATGTGGTGGCCCACACCGTCGTGCTGGCAACGGGCGCCTGGTACCGCAGGCTCGAAGTGCCCGGCATCGAACGGGTGGAGCGGACGAGCGTCTACTATGCGGCGACCGTGTACGAGGCGCAGCAGTGCAGCGCGGATCCGGTCGCGGTGGTCGGCGGCGGTAACTCCGCGGGCCAGGCCGTCCTCTTCCTCGCACAGCGCGTCCCGCGCGTGCATCTGCTGATCCGGGGCCCGGACCTCGGCGCCAAGATGTCCCGTTACCTCGTCGACCAGATCGAACGTCATCCACGAGTGAATGTGCTGCTGAACAGCGAGGTGCGCGGGGTGGTGGAGGGCGACGATGTCCTGCGGGCCATCGTGGTGGAGAACAACCGTACGGGGGAGCGCCGCAATCTGGTCGTGCGCGCGATGTTCGTCTTCATCGGGACCCGGCCCCGTACGGCGTGGCTCGGCGACGTGGTCGCCCTGGACGACCGGGGCTTCGTGCTCACCGGCGCCTCGGCGCAGGCCCGCGCGAGTGGCACGGTCTGGGAGGGCCAGGGCCGTACCTGTCTGGGGCTGGAGACCAGCCTGCCCGGGGTCTTCGCCGCGGGCGATGTGCGCAGTGGCTCCGTCAAGCGGGTGGCCTCCGCCGCCGGCGAAGGGGCGATGGCCGTCCACCAGGTCCATGAGCACCTCGGCCACACCACCGTCGACGTCGCGCGCCACCCCGATGACCCAGAAGCTCCGTCCGGTCGGTTCGCCGAGCCGGGCGGTGGTCGCAACACATCCCCTGCCAACTAACCGACACCGGAGGTGACGGACGATGAACATGCCGGTTCGCCGACAGCAGCGAGGCCAGGGAACGGTGGAGCGTCCCAGGGCCTGGGCGCGCAATCCGCTTCTGGAATTCGACGACCTCATCAACCAGATGGGCGGTCTGCTCGAATCCACGTTCGGAAGCACGGCTCCCGCCATAACGGCGTGGACGCCGTCCGCCGATGTGACCGAAGCCGACGACGCCTATCACATAGAGCTCGAGCTCCCCGGCGTGGACCGCAAGGACGTCGACATCGAGGTCAATGGTCAGGAGCTGGCCGTCACGGGGGAGATCAAGGAACGGGAGCGCAAAGGCATCATGCGGCACAGCAGTCGCCGTACCGGTCGCTTCGAGTACCGGTTGCTGCTTCCGAGCGAAGTGAACACCGAAGACGTCGCGGCGAGCATGTCCAGCGGCGTGCTCACGATCACCGTCCCCAAGGCGGCGACCGCCAAGCCCCGTCACATCGAGATAACCGAGAGCAGCGAACGCCAGGGCGGCTGAGACCGCCGGGATCCGGCTTTCTCCCGCGGCGGCCCCGCTCCGCCGGGTGCCGCCGCGGGCATCGGAAGGGCTACATGATGGTTGCGGCAGGCTTTTCCTCGTTCGACACCATGGTCGACAAGGCCAACCACGTCCTGAAGGAGATCGAGCACGCCTATGGGTGGCCCAAGGAGCGCCGGAAGCAGTCGTACGCCGCTCTGCGCGCGGTCCTGCACCACCTGCGGGACCGGCTGTCGGTCGATGAGGCCGTGCACTTCGGAGCACAGCTTCCGACCTTGCTGCGCGGCGTCTACTACGACGGGTGGAAGCCCGCGGAGACGCCCGTGAAATTGAACAGCGAGGAATTCTTCCGGCGGGTCCGGCACGACTTTCCGTACGCGATCGAGGGCGATACCGAGCAACTGGTGCGCACGGTCCTGCATGTCCTCGAACACCACATCAGCGAGGGCGAGTGGAAGGACCTCAAGGCGCGTATGCCCGCCTCGATGTCCGCGGTCATGCCCTCCTAGCCGGTCCGGCGGCCACCGCATCGCTCTCGGCATTCACAACCCCGGTGTCACAGCAGGAGATTGAAGAGCGGCCAGACCGTCTCCCAGTGCTTGGTCTGCGGGTTCTTCAGGTCCGGGTAGATGATCTTGAATGCTTTGGCGAGCGCCAGACTGAGCCCGCCGACGATTTCCGGCAACCTCGCCTCCGTCGCGTCGTCGGGCGCGCGGTCCAGCGGCGGGTGCCTGACGAGCTGATCGAGGATGGGCTTCAACTCGATCTCGTGGTCGAGGTCCCGGAAGCGGTGGATGTTCTCCTGTAGCCCCTTGGTGATCGGCAGATCCCACGGCACGATCACGTCCCGGGCATTGGCCTTCGCGACCGCCTCGGCGATGAGCAGCAGATCGTAGACTTTGGCGTCCACGAAGTCGCTGTAGCGCTTGAGGTCGTTCTTGTCGACATCAAGTCCCGCCGCCACCCGGAAGAACCGCTCGAACCTGGGCACGGACATCACCGTCATGGTCACCAACCTCCAGTCGTCCGGCGCCGGGCCCAACCCGGTGCGCCTCGTCAGCGCCACCCTCGCTCGCCGGATGCGCGACCGCATGGGCCCCCAGGAACCAATCGAACGGCCCGGCCTGCTGCCGACAGGTCGGTGACCGCGCCAGGTCATGCTATGGGCGCGGCTCCCGCCGCCGCGGCGACACTCGGGGAGCGCCGTGAGGAGTACTCGGTCAGGTCAGCGGAGCCACGGAGGCGGCGGACAAGTGGCGGCTGCTCGGGCATGCCTCAGGCAGCCGGGCGCCACGGCAGGGCACACTGTCGCGGAACGGCCCCCCGACAACCCCGCCCCGAGGTTCCCCATGGCGTTCGGACTGGCACACCGCGCGTTGCGGCCGCGGGTACCTTTGCGCCACGGGGAGGGCGACAAGCACCATCTCACCAGCCTTGAGGGACTGGCCGCGCTCTCCCTGGACGCGCTGAGCTCGGTCGCGTACGGCCCCGAGGCCATCGTGGTCGTCCTGGTCGCCGCCGGCACCGGGGCCCTAACCGCCACGCTGCCCATCACTGTCGTCATCACCATCCTGCTCACCGTGCTGGTGATCTCCTACCGCCAGGTGATCGCCGTCCATCCGGACGGCGGCGGCGCCTACGCGGTGGCGAAGAAGAGCCTCGGGCAACGGGTGAGCCTGCTCGCCGCGGCGAGCCTGACCATCGCTACGTCCTCACCGTCGCCGTCAGCCTGGCCGCCGGCGCCGCCAGCCTCGCCTCCGCCTTCCCGATCCTCTCCTCGCATCTGCTCGCCGTCTGCCTGGTGCTGCTCGCCCTGCTCACGGCCGTGAACCTCTGGGGAGTGGCCGAGAGTGCCCGGGTGCTGATGTTGCCGACGGTGCTGTTCATCGTCAGCATGCTCGGCATCGTCGTCATGGGGATCCTGCGCTCGCACCCCGCCGCCGTCGTCGGCGCCGCCCATCCCGTTAGGACCACCGAGGCGCTGGGCGTCCTGCTGATCCTCAAAGCGTTCTCCTCGGGCTGTTCCGCCCTGACCGGGGTGGAGGCCATCGCCAACGGCGTGCCGATGTTCCGCGAGCCGCGCATCAAGCGGGCCCAGCACACCGAGCTGATGCTCGGCATGCTCCTCGGAATGATGCTGCTCGGGATGGCGTATCTGATCCGCCGCGACCGTGTGGCGCCGCGCGGCGGTGTGACGGTCCTCGCCCAGCTCGCCGCCGGGTCGTACGGAACCGGATGGGAGTACTACGCGACCAACCTCATCGTCACCCTTGTTCTCGCGCTCGCCGCCAACACCAGCTTCGGCGGCCTCCCGGTCCTGATGAGCCTGCTGGCGCGGGATGACCGGCTGCCCCACCTGTTCGGGCTGCGCGCGGAGCGGCCGGTGTACCGGTACGGAGTGGTGGCGGTGGCGCTGCTGTCGGCCCTGCTGCTCATCGCGGTGGGGGGCGAGACCCATCGGTTGATCCCGCTGTTCGCCATCGGGGTGTTCACCGGCTTCACCATCAGCCAGGTCGGGCTGGTACGGCACTGGGCGACCGAGCAGCCGGAAGGGTGGCTGCGCCGGGCGATGATCAACGGCCTGGGGGCCGTACTGACCACTGGGGCCGGTCTGGTCCTGCTGACCACCAAGTTCCTCGAAGGGGCCTGGGTGGTCCTCGTCACGGTGCCGCTGCTGATGCTGCTGTTCACCCGCGTCCAGCGCTATTACGCGACGGCCGGTGAGGAACTCGGGCTCGGACGGATCCCGCCGCCACCGGTGCGCACCATGAGCCTGGTCATCGTTCCGCTCGGCGAGGTCAGCAGGCTCGCGCAGCGCGCGCTGACGGCGGCGCTCGCCCTGGGCGACGAGGTCGTGGCGGTCAGCGTCCAGGCCGAGCCCGAGAAGGCGCGGGCGCTGCGGGACACCTGGGAGCGCTGGAATCCCGGGGTGCGCCTGGAGATCATCGACAGCCCGCACCGCTCCCTGGTGCAGCCGATGGTCGCGTATGTGCGGCGCGAGGCCGGGGGCGGCCGGGAGATCGCCGTTCTCATCCCCGAGGTCGAGCCCCGGCACCGGCGCTACAAGATCCTCCAGAACCAGCGCGGACTGCTGCTGGCCACGGTCCTCAGGGCGCGCACCGATGTCGTCGTCTGCATGATGCCGTACGGCCTGAGCGTGTGAGCGGGGCCCGCTCGGCGGGGCTAGTGGTACCGCGCGTGGCGGGTGGCCGCGGGGCAAGGCGGAGGGTGACGTCCTCGACTCCGGCAAGGAGGCCCGCATGGACGAAAGGGAGTTCTTCCAGACGGTGGCGGACCATACCCAGCTCTCGGGGCAGGAAGCGGCCGACCTCACCCCGCGCCACTCTCGAGGTGCTGGCGCTTCGGCTGAGCGACGGCGAGGCCCGCGATCTCGCCCTGGAGCTTCCGGAACCCCTTCGGGAATATCCTTACCGGGGGCGGCGGGAGATGGAGCTCCCCGACCCCGAGGAGTCGATCCCCAGGGTGCACGAGCGCACCGGACCGTCCATGGCGGAAGCCGACCGAGAGGTCCGGACCGTCCTCGCCACGCTGCGGGAGGCCGTGTCCCAGGAGGAGCATTGGCACGCCACGTCCCAGCTCGGCAACGAGTACGCGAGGACGGCGGAGACCACGAGCCGACGGCGGGGCGCGGGCCGTTCCTCCAGGTTCAGCCGGCACGTGCCGACCAGGATGAACGCGTGGCGGATCCGGGCGTGGTCCTCCAGCCGGATCCGGGTGGACAGGCTGTTGTGGGAGGACAGGTCGTCGGTGACGACCCAGATCTCGCCGGTCGGGTTGGCGTCCTCGACCTGTTGCAGGAACTGCTGGTAGAAGACGCTGTTGCGGGAGGAAGCGGTCATGGTGATCTGCTGGCCGTCCCGGACGCGCAAGGCCGTAGACCCCAGGTTTTCTCAGGCCCACGGCTGTAATCGAGCTCTGCTTTGATGCAGTGCCGTCCGGTGACCAGCCCGGTGCGGGCGGGAAGGCCCGGGGGATCACCGGCCCCAGCTCGTCGGCGCAGATGACCGTCGAGCCCTCGGGTGGCTGGGTGTAGAGGCCGATGATCCGCGTCCTTTTCCCGCGAAGTCCGGGTCCTTCGAGGGAGTCCAGGAGCGGGCGCGGCGCCAGCCGGTCTCGGGACCACGGCGTACACCTCAGTACGACCACCTTCGACCCGGGTCGGCGTCGGCTCCGCCCCGAGCGTTGCCGTCCTTCATTCAAGATCAGCAGCTGATCGAGGACACATGGGCGACATGATCGGCTCGGGACTGCACCGGCTGCACCGGTGACGCTGGTCTTGCGCGGGGCAGGTGCGCAAGACCAGCGTCGCACGTCAGTCGAGCGGGAGGTTGTTGAGTGCTCCCTGGACGACCTCGGGCATGCCCGGGTGGATCCAGTACTGGCCGCGCGCCACGGAGCGGGCGTCCTGGCCGAGCGACATCGCCTGGATCAGCGGCTGGATCAGGGTAGGCGCCTGCGGGCCCATGATGTGCGCTCCCAGCAGCTTCCCGGTGGCAGGGTCGGCCAGCACCTTGGCGAAGCCCGTGGTGTCCTCCATCGCCCAGCCGTACGCGGTGTCGAAGTAGTCGGTCCGGCCCACCACGTAGGGCGTACCGGTCTCCTTCGCCTCCTGCTCGGTCAGCCCCACGGTGGCGATCTGCGGGGAGGAGAACACCGCGTGCGGAACGTAGCGATGGTCGGTGGCGATCAGGTTGTCCGGGTGGAGGACGTTGTGCATCACCGTCTGCGCCTCGGCGTTCGCCACATGCTTGAGCATCCACTTCGAGGAGACATCGCCCAGCGCCCATACGCCGGGCACCGAGGTGGCCTGCTGCTCGTCGACCGCGATCCGGCCGTCGGGATGCGTGGCCAGGCCGCCGGCCGCCGCGTCCACCAGATCGGAGTTGGGGCGCCGACCGATCGCCATCAGCACCTCGTCGACCTCGGCCTCTTCCGCACCCTGCGGGCCTTCGAGGTTCAGCACGATCCCGTCGTCGCTGCGCCGGGCGCTCACCATCTTTCGGCCCAGGCGGACGTCCCACTGCTGCTTCGCCAGTTCGGTGAAGCGCTGCGCGATCTCCGCATCCTCACGGGCCAGGAGCTGGTCGAGCATCTCCACCACGGTGACCTCGACACCGAGCGACGAGAACACGTGCGCGAGCTCGGTGGCCACGAAGCCACCGCCCACCACGGCCATCCGGCGCGGCAGCCGCTCCATGATGCGGACATCGTCACTGGTACGGAAGCCGACCTCGGCCAGCCCCGGAATCGGCGGCACCACCGGACGGCTGCCCGCCGCCACCACGACCTGGTCGGCGGTGAGTTCGACCGTTCCTTCCGCGGTCTCCACCTCAAGGCGGCGCTCACCAGTGAAGCGGGCGGTGCCCTCGTAGTGGACGGTGACGTTGGCACGCTTCTCGTGGCCGTCCAGCCACCAGGCGGACACCGGGTCGATATGCCTGTTAAGGCGGTCCATGGCGGCCGTCCAGTCGACACCGCGCAGCTCCAGGTCCACACCCAGATGGGCGCCGTGCCGGGCGGCACGCGCCGTGTCGGCGGTGTGGACCAGCATCTTCGTGGGAACGCAGCCGACGTTGAGGCAGGTGCCCACGTACTTCCGCAGCGGCCCGACGCCCTTGTCGACGATGGCCACCTTCAGCCCGTCGAACCGCTCGTCGAGTACGCCGACGCCCGATCCGGCGCCGATGACGACCAGGTCGAAGTGGCCGCCTCCCGTGGGGGTGTTCATGTCTGCTCCGTTCTCTGCGTGTGCTGGGGGCGTTTCCGTCCCGGGGACGGGTTGTCAGTTGCGGCCGGCCATGACGCCGCCGTCGACGTCCCAGACCGCGCCGGTGACCCAGTCGGTCTGGGCAGAGAGCAGGAACACCACGGTGGCGGCGATGTCGTCGGGAGTGCCGGTGCGGCCCAGCGGGTGGAAGGAGTTGAAGCCGTCCAGGGCGCTGTCCATCTCGGCCTTGGGGATGAACTCCTCGTAGATGGGGGTGCGGACGACCGCCGGGGCGACGGCGTTGGCGCGGATGCCGTACGGCGCCAGCTCCATGCCCAGGTGCTGGGTGAGGGAGTGCAGACCGGCCTTGGCCATGGAGTAGGCGGAGGACGGCGTCGCGGCGACGGCCTGGTGGGCCCACATGGAGCCGACGTTGACGATGGAGCCCTTGGTGCCGCGCTCGACCATGTTCGCGGCGACGGTCTGGGTGATGAGGAAGAAGGCGCGGTTGATGGCCTGGTAGCGGTCGTAGTCCTCGGGCGTGTGCTCCAGGAACGGCTTGGGGGCGAACACGCCGGCCGCGTTGACCAGGAGGCTCGCGTCGGCGTAGTCCCGGGACAGCTCGGCGCGCAGGCGCTCGACGGCCTCGGGGTCGTTCAGGTCGGCGGCGAGGCCGCTTGCGTTCGGGCTGGACAGTTCGGCTACAGCCTTTACCGCGCTGGCCTCGGAGCGGCCGGTGACGACGACGCTGCCGCCGGCGTCCAGGATGTGCCGGGCGATGGACAGGCCCATGCCGCTGGTGCCGCCGATGATGACGGCCTTCTTGCCGGTGAGGTCGATGGTGGTGCGGGACATGCTGGTGCTCCTGGTGCGAGGCGGGTGTGAGGGTGTTACGCCCTGGACGACCCCAGAACATACCTGTACCGGGGCAAATTGCCGCTTGGGTGCCGGGAATGCCTCATGAGGCGAGTGGCCGTGGGGCTGAGGGAGAGGGAGGCGGTGGGATGGGCGGCGAGCCGCCGCGTGAGGTGCGGCGGCCCGTCCGGGACCGTCAGACGGTGTCGTAGATCCGGACCTCGGGGTCGGCGGCCAGCAGCGGTGCCAGGCCGCCGACGACGTCCTGCTTGAACAGGGTGCTGTCGAGATAGGCGCGGGCTTCGGCGACGGTGGTGAAGCCGTGCAGCACCTGGACGTCCACGTCGCGCACGAGCAGTTCCTTGGACTCGGCGCCCGAAACGGTATCGAGGAACGGCTGCTTGTACTTCTGGTACACGCCGGCCGCCGCGACGCGGTTTTCCGCTGCCACCTTCAGCGTGATTTCCAGGTAAGCCATGACCCATCCTTTCGTCGGCATTGCCGCAGGAATTTCCGCGGGCGATTCGGATGAGTCAAAAGTAGGTCGCCGCGACGGCGTCCGGTAGAGGATCTTCAGTGATGCCGCTATAACGAGCTTGCATTACTCGGAAGGCGCGCCCGGCGAGACGTCTGCCGCCTGCCCCGAAGGGGCATCGCCGCCGGGCTCGGGGTAGGGCCCCAGGCAACCGGCGGAGTCGGCGAGGCAGCCGACGAATTCCTCCAGATCGGCGCCGAGCGGGTTGTCGCGCCCCCAGACGGACTCGTAGGACATCTCCACGGGAACCCCGCCCCGCACCAGGGGACGGCAGTTCGCGTGTTCTTGCATCACTTTGGATTGAGGGAGCAGGGCCGCGCCCACGCCGAGGCGCGCCCACTCGTCCAGCACCCGATAGTTGGAGGCCTCGCCCGGATAGGTCCGAAGCGGCAGGTCGTTGTCCCGGAACAGCTGCGTGGTGAAGGTGGTCAGGCCGCAGCTGTTGGGCACGAGGATGAAGTCGGCTCCGGCGGCATCGGTCAGCTCCACGGGGCCATCGGTGCCGGGAGCGACGGCCGGGTCGATGACGACGACGGGCTCGGTGAAGATGGTGTGGTGCCGGTAGGCGGGCATGGCCTCCACCTCGGGCACCAGCAGCACGTCCAGTTCGCCGTCCTTGAGGGCGGTGCGCAACAGGTCCAGGTCGGCCTCGCGCAGCACCAGGTCACGCGGGTGGGTCAGGCCGCGGGCGGCGTTGAAGGCGCAGCCCACCAGATCCGCGCCGATGAGCGGCGAGACGCCCATGCGGATCGCCCCGGCGGCCGGGCTGGTGAGCCGCCGCGCCTCGGTCGTGACCGAGTCCAGCGTCTCCAGGGCCCGGTCGATCAGCGGCAGCACACGCGCGCCGTGCACCGTAGGTTTGACGCCGCGCGGCGAGCGGTCGAACAGCTTGATCCCGAGTTCCTCCTCCAGGCGGGCCACCCCGTTCGACAGCGCCGGCTGCGTGACGCCGTAGTCGCGTGCCGCGGCGCTGAACGACTTGGTCCGGGACACGGCTTGCGCGTACCTCAGCCCTTCGATGTTCATCGTGAATCCCTCTCGGCTACAGCCTCAGGTTATAGCCGTATTCATGATCGTCGTCTACCGGATGCCGGGCATCCGTCCTACGGTTGGCGAAGCGCGCTCCGCCGACGCGACCGGGCAGGTGATTTCCGCGCATTGTTATCGCCCGGTGAGTTCACAGTACCCGGAAAATCCGCTTGGGAATGCCCCCTCATTTCTGTCAGGAGTGATTGCCGTGTCCGAGACCGACCGCCAGGTACACAGTGCCGCTCAGGTGACCGTGCCCGGAGGGCCGGTGCACCTCGCCCCGGTCCAGCCCCGAGAGCCGGGCCCCGGCGAGGTGCGCCTCGACGTCAGGGCGTTTGGTATCTGCGGGGCGGATGCCGGTATGGCCGCGAACCCCACGCCCGCGTACGGCTTCCCGATCACCCCTGGGCACGAGGTGGCCGGAGTCGTCGCCGAGGTCGGCGAGGGAGTGGCGGGCTGGAGGGTCGGCGAGCGGGCCGGGGTCGGCTGGTTCGGCGGCTCCTGCGGACGCTGCACTGCCTGCCGGTCGGGCGACGTGGTCCACTGCGCCGAGCGGCAGATCCCCGGCCTCACCTACCCGGGCGGCTGGGCCACCACCATCACCGTCCCCGCCGCTGCCCTCGTCCGCATCCCCGACGGGCTCTCCTTCGAGGAGGCCGCACCGTTCGGGTGCGCGGGCGTGACGACCTTCAACGCGCTGCGGCACAGCGGGGCCGAGCCCGGCGAACTGGTCGCCGTCCTCGGTATCGGTGGCCTGGGTCACTTCGCGCTGCAGTTCGCCGCTGCGGCGGGCTTCGAGACGGTCGCCATCGGCCGCGGTGAGGACAAGCGGCACACTGCGCTCGACCTCGGCGCACACCACTACATCGACGCCTCCGCCGAGGACGCTGGCAAGGCGCTGCGCGCCCTGGGCGGCGCCCGGCTGGTGCTGTCCACGGCCTCCAGCAGCAAGCCGCTGGCCGGACTCATCGACGGCCTCACGCCGCACGGACGGCTCACCGTCGTCGGCTTCGACGGCACCCCGCTCGACCTCCCGCTGGACAAGCTGGTGATGCACGCCCGGCACGTCACCGGACATGTCACCGGCAGCCCCGTCGACACGGAGCAGGCCATGCGCTTCGCCCTGGCCAGTGGCGTACGACCGCAAGTGCAGACCGCGCCGCTGAAGCAGGCGGCCGAGGCGCTGAAGACCCAGCAGGCCGGACAGGCCCGCTTCCGCATGGTCCTCACTACCGACGGCTGACAGTCCCTCCCCTCACCATCCCCGAGCAGTACCGGGCCGGTGCCACCGGCCTGATCAGGAAAGGATTCGCGCATGGCGCACAGCACAAGCCGGTCCGTCGTCGTGATCGGGGCAGGTGCGTCGGGCCTCGCCGCAGCGAGCACTCTCACACAGGCCGGCCACGACGTCGTCGTCCTGGAGGCGCGCGAGCGGATCGGGGGCCGCCTGCTGAGCGCCCCGGCCACACCGGAAGGCTCCCTCGATCTCGGGGCCACCTGGTTCTGGGACGACGAGCGGCACGTCCGCGCCCTGCTCGCGGACTCCGCGCTCGGCAGCTTCCCGCAGCACACCACCGGCGACGCCGTCTACCAGGACGCGAGCGGCGTACAGCGCCTCGCGGGCAACCCGATCGATGCCCGCGCCAATCGCTTCACCACCAGCGCCGCGTCCCTTACCGACGTACTGGCCGCCTCACTGCCCTCCGGCACCCTCCGCCTCGGCACCCCGGTCACCGCGATCCGGACCACCCCGTCCGGCATCAGCGTGCGCACCCCCGACTCCGTCATCGAGGCCGAGCACGTCGTCCTCGCCGTACCGCCGTCCCTCGCCCTGGACCGTATCGACTTCGGCGGACAACTGGCCGCCGACCTCGTCCGCGTAGCCGAGCAGACCCCGGTCTGGATGGGCGCCGTGGTGAAGGTCGTCGCCGAGTATCCCGAGGCGTTCTGGCGCCGGGACGGCCTGGCCGGTGCCGCCTTCAGCCGCACCGGCCCGCTGCAGGAAATCCACGACATGTCCGGCCCCGACGGACAGCCGGCCGCCCTGTTCGGTTTCGCCCACCCGAGCACGGCCCGCAACGGCGGTTCCGACTTCCGCGCCGCCGTCACCGGGCATCTGACGCAGCTCTTCGGCCCACAGGCCGCTCAGCCCCTCGCCCTGCACGTCCAGGACTGGAGCGCCGAGCAGTGGACGTCCCCCGCGCAGGTGGCACAACTGGGCGACTACTCCCTCTTCGGCCACCGCCTCTACCAGCGCCCCGCCCTGGACGGGCGGCTCCACTGGGCCTCCACCGAGACCGCCCGCAGCTACGCCGGCCATATCGACGGAGCACTGCTGGGCGGCGAACGCGCCGCCCAGGCCATCCTCCATGCCCTGCCCGACCCGAATGAGGAGCCCACGCCGGCGGAGCCCTCCCTCTCCGCCTGAACACCTCACTGCAGACCCCGGCCCTCGGAGGCAACCCCCGTGTATGAGGTAGATGCCCTGCTGCGTGAGTAAGACCGCGCCCGCGCCTACACCGACGCCCTGTGGAAGGACCTCACCCCCGACGAGATCACCTGGCGGCCCCACGAGGACTCCAGCGCCATCGGCTGGCACCTGGGCCACCAGGCCCACGTCGCCCACTTCATGGTCCGCAACCTCACCGCCGCCGAGCCCAGCCCCGACCCGGAACTGGACGGGCTCATGGACTCGGCCAACCCGGAGAAGTTCCGCGGCGCGCTTCCCACCGTCGAGCGGCTGGGCGCGTTCCGCGACACCGTCGCCGAACGCGCCCACGCCCGCATGAACGACATCGCGGGCGGACGTGTCGCCGCCCCGGACCAGCTCACCGTCGTCGCCCGCCACCTCCTGGTCGCGCTGATCAACCACGAGTACCAGCACGACCAGTGGATCGGCGAAGTCCGAGCGAACGACCTCGGCCACGCCCTCCCCACCGACCCGGACACCGACCAGGTCTCCCGCCTGGACGGCTACCTCGTCCTCAACCCGCTCGCCTGAGTCGACACCACGCCCGAGGCCCGCGAGCACGGCCCACCGCATATTGAGAGATCCAGGAACAGAGCATGAGCTACCACGAGCACACCGACTACAAGTACGCCCGCAACCTCCGCGCCGGCGCCCCCGAGGCGGTCAAGGCGTTCATGGAGCTGGACAAGCAGGTTCTGCGCAACCCCGACAACACCATCCCGCCCAAGTACGCCGAGCTGATGGCCGTGGCCGTGGCGCTCACCACCCAGTGCGCGTACTGCATCGAGACGCTCGCGGCCGGCGAGCCCGCCAGCTTCGCGGCGGGGCGAAGGCCGTGACCCAGCGGCTGCGCAAGCTCGGGCTGCCGCTGGGCGGTGCCCGGATCTACTCGGCCTCGGATGATCACGAACCAGACGTCACGGCACTACGCCGAAGCCCTGACCCCTCATGCTCCTCGGCCTCGCCCGAGCACGAAGTGGACGTCACTCGACTACGGCGAAGCCCTGAGGGCTGTCGCAGAATAACTTCAGGCTTTGATTTTGGTCAGGCGGTCTGTCTCGCGAGGTCATCGAGTGGAACGGCGCTTCGTCGTTCGTGAGTTATTTTCCGACGGCTCCCTGGGCCGCTCAGGGGTCGACCGGGTCCGGCGCATGCGTTCTCGGCGTTCTCTCATGCCGAGAACGAGAGGTAACGCCGCCTCAGATGGTCGGGGTGTCGTCAACAATCGGCCTGTGAATCTCCATGACCGGCTTCCACCCCGTGGAGAACTCGATGAAGTCTGCACGGGTGGGGTAGGTGTCGAACGCGCGACGGTCACGCTTGGGGCTGTCGGCCCCCTTGCGCCCCCGGGGAATCTGCTCCTCGAAGATGTCGACCTTCACGTCGGGAACCTCCTTGAGGCCCTGGCGCCAGATCTGCACGGTGTCGGCGCCGAAGGCCTGCCGGGCCGCAGCGTAAAGGGCCGTGAGGGCTCCCTTGTCCCCACCAGGGACGAAAAGTGCCAGGTCCAGCACGACACCGGCGGACTGGAGGACCTCGATGGTCACCGAGCCGTTCTCGTCAGCCACGTAGATCCCGGCTTCATTCTCGTCGTCGGGAAGGCAGGAGACCACTTCCTGGAATACGGTTCTCGCCGTGATCGAGCCGCCCTCGAAATCCTCACCGGACTTGGTCAGAAAAGCAGGGACATAGCAGTCGGGAAGCTTGAGTTCTGCCGTGTCGGCGGAAATGAAGAGCCTGTCCTTCACGCCGAGCTTCGTCACCTCTTCCAGCGAGAGGCGGCGAGCGGTGATCTTCTCCGTGTTCACGATTTCCCTTTCAGGTCGCACTGTCCCTCCGAACAAATACGCTACCACGAAACCCTGAGGTCAACTGCCCAGTAATCTTAGGGTAAATGGCCTCCGATGACCTGCGTGGGAGGATGCCGAAGCGAGTGTCACTCGGTCGGGAACACGCATCCGCCAGGTAGTGTCCCCCGTCATGCTGTTGAAGATCAACTGGCGGTTGCATTTCGGTGCGTTGGGTAGCGCGGGGGAACAAAAAGAGAGTGTATGACAGATATCACCCATATCGCCTTCGGGGAGGTGGCGGCGAGGTAAGGCGAACCATTCGTCGTGCATCTCGAAGAGCGCAGCGGAAACCAACCGGATGGTCCGACAGTGCAACAACGGAGACCCCACCGGCAACATCTGGATGGAGCGCGAACCGGAAGTCGCGTACTACCGCGCCCTCTTCGGTCAGGACTTCGGCGTAGTCGGCTGACGCCCGGTTGCTGACGTCTCGTCATATTGGGCGAGGTTCGGTACACAGCAGGCATGGACGTCCGCGATCATGGAGTTCTCTACGCTCTGTGACCTTGGACTGCCCGTGCCTGCCGACGCATCATCTGAGACCTCCCCCGCCTTTGAACAGCTCAGACCGCATCCGGAAGTGTCCGGGAGCGATCTTCCGGATCTGCTGGAACGCCTCGCACAGGTCCCGGACCCGCGGAATCCACGATCCGGCGACTGCTCGCCAGAATCGACGCGGACGCCCTGGACCGGGCGGTCGGAGCCGGGCTCGCGGACCGGCAGACCAGGGGACAAGGGCTGCGAGGGCTCGTGGTCGACGGGAAGTCGCTGCGGGGTGCGGCCCGCGCGAAGGGACGGAAGATCCACCTCCGGGTCGCCTGCGACCACGGGAACGCACTGGTCCTGGCCCAGATGGACGTCGGTGAGAAGACCAACGAGATCACCCGCTTCCGGCCTCTGCTCGACACCCTCGAGGATCTGGCCGGCACAGTCGCCACCAGCGACGCGATGCACACCCACCTTGCCGATAACTTCATCCGTGCAGGTCATGCGGCATGCTGGTATTCGTGGAGGAGGCCGCCGAGGCGATCACGTCGTCGTATGTCGAGGCGGGTTAATGTGTCCGGGTCGTCGATCGGCGCAGGTAATGGGTGCAGTGGGCGGGCGTTGGCGATGCCCTGGTGTGGTCGGTGTGCGTTGTAGAACTGCTTCCCGTCCCGGTCCCTGATCATGTAACGCGCTCGGCATCCTAGTCATGCAGGACAAGCGCGCCGGGCTCGCGGTGGACCAGCTTGCGTGTCTCCAGGGAACGGATGGTCGTGATGGGGATGCGGGCGTCACCGCGTCTGAAACGCACTTTGTTCAGGAAGCGGTCGAGGGTGATGTGGCCGGCGGCTTGGGAAGAGCGTTCCGGCCTTCGGCGGAGATCGGTCTTGGGGCGGGGTGGCGGGTGTGCCATGGTGCTCGCATGACGTGGAACGGTGAGGAGTACCAGGCCCGTTCGACCGCATCGCCGCCGAGGGAGGGGATGCCCATGGTGAAGCCGCGCTGGTCCGTTCTTTCGCGCCGTCCACGGTCGTCGACGCGGGCTGTGGCACCGGGCGGGTGGCCATCGAGCTGGCCCGCCACGGGATCGCCGTGACGGGCGTGGACGTCGACGAGTCGATGCTCGCCACCGCCCGGCGCCGGGCGCCGGGGATCAGCTGGTACCAGCGCGACCTGGTGGACCTCGACCTCGGGCAGTCGTTCGACGTTGTGGTGTGGCCGAGGCCCGCGCCAAGGGGGCGCGGCTGCGGGAACGCTTCGCGGTCACCGGTCTCATCGTCGTCGACGGCAGGGTGGCGGGGGTGCGGGGGGCCGGCCCGTACGGGCCCGTCGACCTGCACGCCCGCGTGGTCGTCGGGGCCGACGGCCGCAACTCGACGGTCGCCAGCCTGGTGAAGGCCCCGGTCCTGGAGGACAGGGGGATCCTCGCACGCAGCCTCTACGGCTACTGGAGGGGTACCGCGGAACGGGGGGTGCGGGTGGTGTTCCGCGGCCGGCGCGGCATCTTCCTGTGGCCGACGAACGGCGATCTCACCGTGGTTTCGCTGGTCTTCCCTCCGGAGGAGGCCCCCGCCCCGGGACGTACGGCGCGGGATGCGTTCTACATGTCGTCGCTGAGAGAGGTACCCGAGGTCGGGCAGGCCCTGGCCAGCGCGGACCTGGTATCGCAGCCTCGATCCGCGGCTGTCCGCAATGCCCGCAGACACGTCCACGGCCCAGGATGGGTCCTGGCCGGCGACGCCGGCCACCACAAGGATCCTGTCTCGGCCCAGGGCATCTCCGACGCCTTCGCCGACGCCGCCGTGCTCGCCGACGCACTCGACGCCGGGCTCTCGGGTTCCCTCGGGCTCGACGAGGCACTGGCGGGCTATTCCGCGACCCGCGATGCGCAGCGGCTCGCGGCCTTTGCCTACACCTGCCAGCAGGCCGAATTGCGTCCCTTCACCGCCGAGTTCCTCGACGACCTGACGCGGACCGCTGCCGACGAGCGGGCCGTCGAGGCATTCGTGAACACTTTCGTCGGCTGTGATGCCCCGTCGGACGCGGGCTGGCTCGGCGAGTCCCACTAGAAGGCCGATGAAGATCTTGGTGAGGGGCTGTCCGGCCGGAGGCCGGATGGCCCCTCTTCGTTATGTGGTGGCTGGGGCGAGGTGCCAGGCGCCGTCGATGCGGGTGAGTCCGAGGTTGATCAGTCGGCGGAGGTTGAGGGCGGCGGCTCGGGTGTGGAGCCAGGTGTCGTTCTTGAGGGTGCCGCGGTAGCGGAGTCGGCGGTTGCCGTGGTGGACGAGCCATGCGACGGCGCGTTCGACCGGTGGTCTCCAGCGGCGGTAGTCGGCCTGCCAGTCAGGATCGGTGGCGGCCTGGTGGCGGGCGGCCGCTTGGAGGTCGTGGTGCGGGCGGATGGTCAGGATGCGTCCGGCCTTGGCCTTGGTGCACTGCTCGCGCAGGGGGCATCCGGTGCATAAGTTCCCGAAAGAGGCTTTGCGCTGGTGGTGCTGCCCGCCGGGGTCGGACAGGCCCACGGCGTGTCCGGCCGGGCAGGTCACGATGGCGGTGGTGGTGTCGATGGCGAAGTCGTCGAGGGTGAAGCCGCCGGGGACGGCGGGCCGCAGCGGGGCGGGTTTGAGGAACAGCCGGTGCCCGGCCCGGTCCAGGGCCTGGCGGGCGTCGCCGGTGGAGTAGGCGGTGTCACCGAAGGCGTCCACCGGGGTGTCCTCGTCGGCGAGCAGCTCAAGACCCACGGCAGCCTCATGGTGCTCGGGCCCGGAGCCGGGCCGCAGGGCGACGGCGGTGTATAAGCCGGTCTCGGGCTCGATGGCCAGGTGGGCCTTGAAACCGTCCTGCTGGTGGCTGCGGGTCTTGTGGATGTGCCGGGCTTCCGGATCGATGGTGGAGACCATCCGGCCAGGGACGGTGCCCCGGGTGATGCGCCAGCGTCCGTCGCGGCCGTCGGAGTCCTCGGCGGGCTCGACGTCCTGACCGGCGACCAGGGCCAGGATGCCCACCGCGTTCGCGGCCTTCTCGCCGAGTTGCTGTTCGGGCAGGTGGCCCAGCAGCCGCAGCGCGTCCGTGACGAGTGCGTCGACCAGCTCGGCGCGGGCCTGCTCGTCGTTCCAGGCGATCTTCGGTTTGCCTGGGTCGGTGTAGTCGTGGGCGGTGCACTGGGCAGCGGCGGCCGTGTCGGCGCCGGGGACTTCGCGGATCACCGCGCGGACGGCGGCGATGATCTGGGTGACGGTGTCCTGGGTGGCGACCGCGTCGTCCAGCACAGTGGAGTCCAGAGCCCGGCGGTGCTTGCCCTTGAGGACACCGGTGGCCTTCACGACCTCGCGTACGGTCTCGAAGATGCGGTTCGGGCGGGCGGAACGGGCCAGCCGGCGGCGGAAGTAGGCCAGCAGCGATGGATCGAACGCCATGTCGTTGAGGCCCAGGCCGCATGCGGCCTTCCACCGCAGGTCGCACCGCAATTCCTGGACTGTCTCGAAGTCCGACAGCCCGTGCAGGGCCTGTAGCGCGATCGCGGCGGCCAGGATCTGCGGCGGCATGCTCGGCCGTCCATTCGCCGACGGATACATGTCCACGAACATCTCAGCCGGGAACAGCTCGCCACGATGCTCGGCCAGGAACGCGAACACACTCCCGGCCGGAATCAGGTCCCGGCAGGTCTCCCACACATCCGGCCCGACCATCTCGCCGACCCACTCACCCATCGCCACAAGACAAGTCTGGCCCTGCCGCTGACACGGCAGGGCCAGAACCCAAGATCTTCACGAGCCTTCTAGGGCGTGCCTCGAAATGAGCGCCGTCCGCCCGCAGGGCGGGCCCGGCGGCGCCTGGTGCGTGCGATCGCACGGCGGAAGTTCGCCCTCGTACCGGGCGTACTCGGACGATCCCGACAACGCAGCGAGCGTGCGCGCCAGGCATCGACGGGCAGGCGGCAGTTTCGGAACACGCCCTGAAGACACGGACTCCTCCCCTCCGTCATTGGCGGAAACGCGGTCAGTGTGAGAGACCCGGGGGAAGCCCCAGGAACAGGCCACCGCTGACCTCGATGAGCTGCCCGGTGACCCACCTCGCGTCATCCGAGGCGAGGAACGCCACGACATCGGCGACATCGGCGGGGGTGCCGATCCGGCCGAGCGCGGTCATGTCGATGATGACCGGCCTGGTTTCCGGCTGCTCCCGTCGCTCGGCCGCGGTCAGGTCGGTGTCCACGGCACCGGGGGCCACGGTGTTCACCGTGATGCCACGCTCGCCCAGCAGGTGCGCCAGGGTCCGGTTCATGGCCACCACCGCAGCCTTGGCCATCGTGTACGCCACGTCCGCCACCGCCACCCGGACCGCCGCGGAGGACACCGACACCACCCTGCCGCCGTCGGCGAGCAGCGGCAGCGCGCGCTGTACCAGGAAGAACGGCGCCCGGGCATGCACCGCGAACAGCCTGTCGAAGATCTCGGGGGTGGTGGCCTCGAAGAACGTCGTGCTGAAGCCCGCGTTGTTGACCAGCACATCGAGGCTATCCCGGCCGCCGTCGGCGAACCGGGAGCCCGTCTCGGCCAGCAGGCCGTCCACCCCGGCGACCGTCGACAGGTCGGCACCGACGGCGAACGCTTCTCCGCCGCGTTCACGGATGTGCGCCACGGTCTCCTGGGCAGCCCGTTCGTCGTGTGCGTAGTGGACGGCCACACGGGCGCCGTCCGCAGCCAGCCGCTCGGCGATTGCCGCGGCCGATCCCGCGCGAGGAACCGGTGACCAGTGCTGTGCGGCCTTTCAGGTCGAGCATGGTGCTCCCTCAGCGAATCGACCGGTCCGCAAGGACCGGGTATGGCCGTATGGTGTTCTGCCGGTATGGGCCCGGAAGGGGCCCGGTCCTTACGGACCGGGCGGCGCGCCGGTGTCCGGGGTCAGGCCAGGGAGATCAGGTCGGCGTATTCCTCGCTCCACAGGTCTTCCTCCCCGTCGGGGAGGAAGAGGACCCGGTCGGGGCGCAGGGCCTCCACCGCGCCGCGGTCGTGGGTGACCATGACGACCGCGCCCGGATAGTCGCCCACGGCGGCCAGGACCTCGTCGCGGGAGACCGGGTCCAGATTGTTCGTGGGTTCGTCGAGCAGCAGCACGTTCGCGCCGGAGTGGATGAGACACGCCAGCGCCAGCCGGGTCTTCTCGCCGCCGGAGAGCACACCGGTGGGCTTGTCGGCGTCGTCGCCTCGGAACAGGAACGCGCCCAGCACCTGTCGCACCTCGCCGTCGGCCAGTCCCGGGGCCGCGGACGACAGCGTCTGGAACACCGTCGCGGAGGGATCGAGCGTGTCGTGCTCCTGGGCGAAGTACCCCAGACGCAGGTTGTATCCCGGTACCACCCGTCCCCGGTCGGGCTGCTCCTCACCTGCCAGGACGCGTAACAGCGTGGTCTTGCCCGCACCGTTGAGCCCCAGCACGACCAGGCGGCTGCCCCGGTCGACGGCCAGGTCGATCCCGTTGAAGACCGTGTGCTCGCCGTACGACTTGGTCAAGCCGACCGCCGCCAGCGGGATGCGCCCGCAGGGTTCCGGGGTGGGCAGCCGCACCCGGGCCACGCGTTCGGCCCTGCGTGCCGGCTCCAGTTCCCTCAGCATGGTGTCCGCACGCCGGACCATGTTCCGCGCGGCCACCGCTGTCGCCACGTGTGAGCGCATCTTCTCAGCCTGCGCGCGCAGCGCCGCCGCCTTGCGTTCGGCGTTGGTACGCTCCCTGGCTCTCCTGCGCTCGGCGGCCTCACGGTCGGCCTGGTAGCGCCGCCAACCGGTGTTGTACACCTCGATCGCGAGCCGTTCGGCGTCGACGTGGACGACCCGGTTCGCCACGGCCGCGATCAGATCAACGTCGTGACTGATCATCAGGAGACCGCCGGGGAACCCCGACAGGAAGGTGCGCAGCCAGGCGATGGAGTCCGCGTCGAGGTGGTTGGTCGGTTCGTCGAGCAGCAGCGTGTCCTGCTCGGCGAAGAGGATTCTCGCCAACTCCACCCGTCGGCGCTGCCCGCCGGACAGTTCGCCGAGCCGCTGAGTCAGTACCCGGTCGGGCAGCCCGACGCCCGCGGCCACCTGTGCGGCGCCGGCCTCGGCCGCGTATCCCCCAAGGACGTCGAACTCGTCCTGCGCCCTGGTGTAGGCGCGCATGGCCCGGTCCCGCTCGGCGTCGGACCGGGCTTCGGCCATGGCGGTCTCCGCGGCGCGCATCGCGGCCGTGACCCGGTCCAGGCCACGGGCGGCCAGGACCCGGTCCATGACCGTCTGGTTCTGGTCGGCTCCGCGGGGGTCCTGTGCGAGGTACCCGACCGGTCCGGTCGCCTTGATGGTCCCGGCGGCGGGCCGCAGCTCACCCGCCATCGTGCGCATGAGCGTCGTCTTGCCCGCTCCGTTGCGCCCGACGAGGGCGACCCGGTCGCCGGGGGAGATGTGGAAGTCGACGTCCGACAGCAGTAGACGTGCACCGACACACACATCCACACGAGAAACTGTAATCAATGAATACTCTCCGTGGCTTCCTGAAGGCAGACCTGTCCCCCGAGGCGGGATAGGTCGCTAGGAAACACGCGGAGTAGACATGCGCGTCATGTTAGCAACCTGCTGCCGAGACACGCCAGCCGGTTCTTGGTGTGCCCGGGTCCCGCACGGATCAGCCCGCAGCGGCACTCTCCCTTGCGGGGGCGGTGCGCGAGGCACCCATCGCCGCGGCGGCGCAGACGGCCGTGGCCACCAGGCCGAGGACCCCCATCCCGACGCCGAACCCCAGGTGCCCGGTCTCGGTGGCGCCGACGAGTAGTCCGGCCCCACTCGTGCCCAGTCCGGCCGCGGTCACGTCACTGATCTGTAGCGCCGACGAGTTCGCTCCCGTCTCGCCCTCGGCGGACTGTTCGAGGACGAGTACACCGGTGGTGGGAACGCACACCCCCATGCCCAGTCCGCCCACGATCCACAGCAGGTACACCGGCCACCCCGGAGCCCCCTCGAGGCACAGGGCCGCCATGCCCACGAAGCAGCACGCCAGGGCGATGAGACCCCAGCGAAGCAGCGACGACCTCGTCATCCTGGTGATCCGGCCCTGCGCCTGGGCCCCGACCCACCAGCCGATGGATCCCGCGAGCAGGGGCAGGCCCGCAGCCGCAGTCCCGAAGCCGTGGAGCGTGGCGAGGGTCAACGGCACGACGGACTCCACGGCGTAGAACGCCCCCGCCAGCAGGCCGCGCACCGCGATCACGGCGGGTACCCCCCCTGCGCAGTCGTGTCGCCCCCCGGGGCAGTAGCTCCCGCAGCCCCGCCACCAGCGCCAGCAGACCCACTCCCAGCAGGAGCACGGCCAGCGGCGTCCGCCCGGCGACGACGGCGTTGCCCCCCGACTGCAGCGCGACGACTCCACCCCCGGCGAGCAGCGCGAACAGGGGCTTGCGGAACCCGCCCGCCGGGGCGCTACCGGGCGCGTCCGACGTGCGCAGGGCGGGGAGCAGCGCCCCCGCACAGGCCAGCGCCAGCGGTACCAGGCCGAGGAACACCCAGCGCCAGCCGGCGTGCGCGGTGATCGTGCCCGAGAGGATCGGCCCGACCAGTGCCGGCACGACGTAGGCCGCGGAGATGATGGCCAGTGCCCGGGGGCGCAGTTCCGACGGGTAGGCGGTGGCCACGATCTTGAACACCGCTGTCGAGGCCAGCCCGACGCCGATCCCCTGCGCGCCCCTGCCCAGGACGAACAACGCCATGTTCACAGCGGTTCCCGCCACCAGCAGCCCGACGGTGAACACGGCGATGCCGGTGAGCAGCGGTTTGCGCGGACCGACGCGGTCGCACCACTGGCCCGCCGCGCCGAGGCCCACCAGGTTCATGACCAAGAAGGCGCTGTAGGCCCAGCCGAAGAAGGCGAGCCCGCGCAGCTCGCGCACCGCCGAGGGCATTGCGGTCGCGACCGCCAGACCCTCGAACGCGAACAAGCTGATGGCCACGGCGATACCGATGCTGGTGAGCCGCCACTGCGGTGCGAAAACACCAGGGGAACGTTCCACGATTTCCTCAACCAACTGCTACAGGCGATGCGTCACTTGCTTGATCCGTGTGTACGCTTCGAAACCGTATCGTGACAGATCCTTGCCGTGCCCCGACTGGCGAAAGCCGTCGTGCGGCAGTTCCGAGGGAAACTGTAGATGGGTGTTGACCCACACGGTGCCGTAGGCTAGATCCGCCGAAAGCCGCATCGCCCTTTGGCGATCGGTTGTCCAGACGGCGGAAGCGAGGCCGTACGGCGAGGAGTTGGCCCGTCGCAGGGCGTCCGCTTCGTCAGTGCAGCGCTCGACGGTGATCACGGGGCCGAAGATCTCCGTACGTGTGATGTCGTCGTCCCCGCGCACTCCGTCGATGACGGTGGGAGCGTAGAAGAAGCCTCGGTCGCCCACCTCGTGGCCGCCCGTGACCACCCGTGCGTGCGGCGGTAGCGCGTCGATGCACCCCCGCACACGCGCCAGTTGCTCGGGGTTGTTCAGCGGCCCGTACGCGCTGCCGGGTTCCGAGGGCGGACCGGGGCGCCGTGTCGAGGCCTCCGCCACGAGCGCCTCGAGCAGCGGCCCGTGCGCCGCGTCGACCACCAGGACCCGGCTGGCGGCTGTGCAGTCCTGCCCCGCGTTGGTGACGGCCCCGGTGACGATGGTCCGCGCGGCGTCGGAGATGTCGGCGTCGGCGCACACGAGGACCGGGGTCTTGCCGCCCAGTTCGAGGTGGGTGCGTTTGAGCGTGGCGGCGGCGCGGGTGGCCACGTCTACACCGGCCGCCACCGATCCGGTCAGCGAGACCGCGGCGGGAACGGGGTGCTCGACCATGAGGCGCCCCGTCGCCGGGCCGCCGCAGACCACGTTGAGCACGCCGGGCGGCAGGATTCGGGTGGCGAGGTCGGCCAGCATGAGCGCCGACGAAGGGGTGGTGTGCGCGGGCTTGAGCACGACGGTGTTCCCGGCGGCTATCGCCGGAGCCGCCTTCAACACCGCCATCAGCAGCGGAAAGTTCCACGGGGCGAGTTGCGCGCACACTCCCACCGGCTCGCGCCGGGTATAGGAGGTGTGCTTCGGTGTGTACTCTCCGAGGAGTCCCTTGTGGGTGGTGAGGTGGATCTGCCGCTGGTGGCGGACGAGCGGCGACCGGCCCAGTCCGGTGTTCAGTGGCCGTCGGTGACCCACAGCGACGTGAAGCCGTGGAAGCCGAGGTTGTTGTTCCAGTTGGTCTCCTGGGGCGGCACGTGCAGGCCCGGCCACCTGCGGTACAGGGCACTCAGCGCGGTCCGGGTCGTCTGACGCACGAGCGGGTCGCCGAAGCAGAGGTGCCGGCCGATGCCGAAGGTGAGGTGCCGGTTGGGCAGCGGACGGTCGAGGACCAGCTCGTCCGGGCGGTCGAAGACGTCGGGGTCGCGGTTGGCCGAGGCCACGTACAGCAGCAGGGGCCGCCCCTTGCGCAGGGGGACGACGGTCCCGTCGGAAGCGGTGTACTCGAAGTCCTCACCCGCGACTCGTCCGACGAACGAGACCGGTGTGCACACGCGCAGCAGTTCTTCGACGGCGGGGCCCACGGAGCCGGGATGCAGCAGCAGGTCCCGCTCGGCGGTGGGGACGGCGGCGAGGGCGTGCACACTGTTGCCGATGAGATACCGGATGGACGCCACGCCCGCGAACAGCAGCAGTGCCGCCTGCGCGATCACGTCGCGCTCGGAGAAGCGGTGCCCGTGTACCTCGATCTCCCGTAAGTGGTGCAGCAACCCGCCCGCGGCGCGCGAGCGGCGCGCGTTGTCGGCTGCGGTACCGGGGACTGCGGCGCCTGCGTCGTGCTGCTCGACGGGGACCCGGTCTGCTCCTGCCTCGTCCTCGCGGTGCAGGCCGACGGCCGGGAGGTCAGCACGGTGGAGGGCGTCGCCGCCAGCGGTGACCTGACGAGGGCGCAACGGGCCCTCATCGAGGAGCACGGCCTCCAGTGCGGATTCTGCACCCCCGGCCTGGTGGTGCGGATGGCCCACGCCGCCGACCGCGGCGGTAGCGAAGAGGACGTGCTGGCCGGGCACTTGTGCCGGTGCACCGGCTACGGCGGCATCCGCGCCGCGCTTCGCGGGATCTCCGGTGACTCGGGGACCGACCGATGAGCGGGACGCGGCACCACCACATCGGAAGGCCCGTTCCGCCCCACCACCACGACCGGTTGGTGCGCGGGCACGGCCGGTTCCTCGCCGACCTGCGCGCGGCGGGATTGCTGTACGCGACGCTTGTGCGAAGCCCGCTCGCGCACGCGCGGGTTGTCGGCTTCGACGCCACCGCCGCCAGGAACGACCCGCGCTGCGCACTCGTGCTGGGCCCCGACGACCTCGCCGAGCGCACGGCACCGATCCCCACCGTCTGGCGGTTGCCCGGCCAGCCGGAGGACCACATCCCCGTCGCCACGCACACCGCTCGTTACGCCGGGCAGCCGCTGGGCATTGTCGTCGCGGACACGCCGACCGCGGCCGAGGACCTGGCCGAAGCCGTACGCCTCGACCTCGATCCCCTGCCTCCGGCAGCCACCATCGCCGACGCGCTGGCCGGGCAAGCGCCGCTCATCGTGCCGGGCGCCGTCGGCAACGAGGCCGGGAGCATTCGCTTCGGCTCTCCCGAGGAGGACATCGCCGCGGCTCTCTCACGAGCGGAACTGGTCGTGGAACGCGAGTTCACCCTGCCGAGGGTGAACCACTCCCCTCTGGAGCCGCGCGGTGTGCTGGCCGAGTACGACCCGGGCACCGGACTGCTCACCGTGCACGCCAGCAGCCAGTCCCCGCACTCCATGCGCCAGGACCTCTGCACCGTGCTGGGGATGCGTGCGGACCGGGTGCGCGTCATCGCGCCCGACGTGGGCGGGTCGTTCGGCAGCAAGGTCCTGCTCTACCCGGACGAGGCGATGGTGTGCGCGGCCGCGGTCGCCCTGGGCGCCGCGGTGCGCTGGGTGGAGTCGCGCACGGAAAACCTCACCGGCGCCTACCAGGGGCGGGGTCAGCGGACCACCGCTCGCCTCGCCATCGACTCCGAGGGCCGGTTCCTCGCGTTCGACGCGCACATCCTCGCGGACCTGGGTGCGTACGCGACCCAGGCGGGCAGCGGACCGCACCAGGTGACCGCCCTGACCCTCCAGGGCCCGTACCACGTGGACGCCGCCGCGGGCCGCGGCGCGAGCGGATCGGCGGAATGCCCCGCACCAGGGGCTTGAGCGCCAGGCTGCCGTGCAGGTTCGCGCTGGAGATGCCCAGCGACAGGGGCAGACCGGTGCGCTCGGTGATCAGGTGGACCTTCGCCCCGTTCTTGCCGCGATCCACAGGATTCGGACCCGTCAGCTCCCTCCTTTCAACGCCCGCATGTTCACTGAGTCGATCGCGCACCGGGACCAGTCCAGCTGACCGCGAGCGCCGAGTTCGTCCAGGACCAGCCGGTGCAGCTTGGCCCACACCTCCTGTCGATGTGGACGTCGAGGCGGGGGAGCTACGCGGTGACTGCGTCCGTGGCCGCGGTGTCGTCGTCGAAGGTCATCTCCGGTGCGGGCCGGCGGAAGCCCTTGGTCAGGACGGCCAGGTAGACGCCGCCGATCGCCAGCCAGACGCCGCCGATCTGGAGTGCGACGTGACCGAGCTTTGTGAGCAGGTAGAGGGAAACGCCGGCGCCGATGGCCGGCATCACCAGGTACGAGAAGAGGTTGGGGGTGCGGCCGTGACTGCGCTCTTGGACCAGGTGGGCGATCACGCAGACGTTCACCAGGGTGAAGCCGAGGAAGGCGCCGAAGTTGATGAATGAGGTGGCTGTGGTCAGGTCGAGTTTCATGGCGATGACACCTGCGGCCGCGGTCAGCAGCAGGTTCAAGACGGGCGTGCCGGTCTTCCTCGACAGGTTGCCGAAGACGGCCTTGGGCAGTGCGCCGTCGCGTCCCATGACGTACATGAGGCGGGCGGCGGAGGCTTGCAGGGCGATGCAGGAGGCGATGGATCCGGCGATGGTGACGAAGTTGATGATCTCGGCGTACGTCTCGCCGCCGACCTGGACCTTCAGGTGGTAGGCGGCCGCGTCGACGTCGGCGAACGTCGCGCCGGGGTGGACCAGTTGCATCACGAAGGACAGCACGATGAAGATCGCTCCGGCGGCAATGACGCAGCCGATGATGCCGCGGCCGATCGTCCTCGCCCCGCCCCTGACCTCCTCGCCCAGCGTGGAGACGGCGTCGAAGCCGAGGAAGGAGTACGCGGCGATGGCAGCGGCCGCAGTGACCGCGCTGATCGAAGTCCCGGAGTTCCACAGGGCGTCCGTGGCGGGAGCGGATGAGCCGTGCTTGCCGAGGAAGACGACACACAGGGTGGCGAAGAGGACCAGCGACCCCAGAGCGATGAACATCAGGACCTTGTTGACGCGGTCCGCGAGCTTCATGCCGAAGACGTTGATGGCGGTGGTGACGCCCACCGAGACGATCAGCCAGACCCACTTGGGTATGTCAGGGAACTGGGCGTTGAAGTAGATCGCCGTAATCAGCCAGCCGACCATCGGGATGAAGAAGTAGTCGAGCAGCATCGCCCAGCCGGACAGGAAACCGATGCGGCTGTCGAGCATCTTGCGGGCGTAGGTGTAGACCGACCCCGCGCCGGGCACGGCGCGTGCCATCTTCGCGTAGCTCAGCCCGGTGAGCAGCATCGCGAGGGTGGCGATGGCGAACGCGGTCGGGGCCGCGCCGCCGCTGGTGGCGGCGACCACGCCGAAGATCGTGACGACGATGCCGGGGGAGATGTAGGCCAGGCCGAACAGGACGACGGAGAGGAGGCTCAGGTCGCCCTTCAGCCTCATGGTGTTCCCTGTGGTCTCGCTGTTCATCGTGGTGGCTCCTCGGTGG
Source organism: Streptomyces sp. AgN23 (assembly GCF_001598115.1). Taxonomy (NCBI): domain Bacteria; kingdom Bacillati; phylum Actinomycetota; class Actinomycetes; order Kitasatosporales; family Streptomycetaceae; genus Streptomyces; species Streptomyces sp. AgN23. The sequence goes on along the minus strand of NZ_CP007153.1, from coordinate 2,314,991 downwards.
TGTGGGCGGGGTTCCAGGTGGCGGGGTCGATGCGGCCCCCGTAGAGCGGGAGCTCGATGGCTGGGTCGCCGGGGCGGAATTGGTCCCAGATCCGGTTGAGGCCGGCGGTGCCGTAGTGGCGGATGTTGCTGACCTCGTCGAGGTCGATCACGTCGGTGAGGGTGGAGTTGCCGGCATCGACGGTTTCGGCGCGCACTGTGCCCTGTGGATCGATGACGAGGCTGCGGCCGGTCCCGGATGGGGCAGCGGAATTGACGCTGGCGACGAAGACCTGATTGGTGATGGCGTTGGCGCGGTTGAGGACGACTTCCTGCGCGCGGTCGCTCGTCGACGTGCGGACCACGTTGACGATCAGCTCTGCGCCCATCCAGGCCAGATGGCGGGAGATCTCCGGGAACCAGGTGTCGTAGCAGATGGACAGTCCGATGCGGCCGACCCCGGCGAGGTCGACGACCTCGAACCGGTCGCCGGGGGTGGTCGTCTCGTACGGGCGCCACGGGCAGATCTTGCGGTACGCGGCGAGGCGCTCACCCTGTGGTGAATAGACCGGTGCCGTGTTGTGGACGCGGTCGCCGGTGCCTCGTTCGTAGACGCTGCCGGGTACAAGCCAGATGCCCAGATCACCCGCGAGCTCGGCGAAGGCCGCATCGCGTTTGCCGTCGAGCGGCTCGCCCTCCTCCTCCGGGGCGGCCGGGACGCCGGGGGCGCTCTCGCCGAGGTGCAGTTCGGGGTAGACGACGAGGGCGCCGGGTGCGTGCGGTTTCACGCGCCGCTCCACGTCGGCGGCAAAGCCAGCGAGGTCGTCGGCCGGGCGGCCGGGTGCCTGGGCGAGGATCAGGGGCAGGGGGCGGGCCATGCGGGAACCAGCCAATCGAAAGAATGGTTGTACCAGGAGAAGTCGACGGAGATTCGGGTGTCGATAACCGCAAATTCCGGTGGGACAAGAATGCAGCCAGTCAGCCATAGCCTCAAATACTTGGCAGGGCTGATTGCCATGCCTTTGAGGCATGATGGTGTCATGTCCCCTCCGTCTCCCGAAGGATCACCGCTATGGAACTCCGAGTGCTGCGCTACTTCCTGACCATCGTGGAGACCGGTTCCGTCACCAAGGCTGCCGAGGTGGTCCGCGTCGCTCAGCCCTCGCTGTCGCGCCAACTGCGCGGCCTGGAAGGGACCTTGGGGCTGACGCTCTTCGACCGCGGCGGCAAGCAGATGGTCCTGACGGCGGCCGGTCGGCGCTTCCTTCCCCTGGCCCGCGACCTGGTCGCCCGCGCGGACACCGCCGAGGCCGCAGTCGGTGCGCTGGCTGCCGGTTGTGCCATGCGGATCACCGTGGCGGCGCCGCCCACCACCATCACCGACGTGATCGCGCCGTTCCTGGCCACCTGGGGGCCGGAGGATCCGCTCGTCACCGTGCAGGCGGAGAGTCCGGCACATGCGTACCAGGCCCTTGCGGGGGGCGCCGATGTGGCCATCTCCTCGGCACCTTCGAGGCGCCGTTTCGCCGGGCTCCCGGTGGCCCGACTGCCGCTGTGGGCCTACGTCCGTGCCGACCATGCCTGGGCGTACCGGGACTGCGTCACCATCAGGGAACTTGCCGCGGAGCCCCTCATCGTCCTCACCTCGGCGCACAGCACCCGCCGCATCCTGGACCATGCCGTGCAGAATGCGGACGTCTTGTACGATATCGTACTCGAATGCGACACCCCGCACGTCGCACAGGCCATGGCGGCTTCGGGCCATGGTGTCGCGGTGGTCTCCGACGATCCCCGCTTCGACCTGCACCCGCTGCTGATCCTCGACGGCACGGGCGAACCGCTGCAGATCCACCTGCACGCGGCGTGGGACGCCGGCCACTATGCGCTGCGCAGCATCGAGGCATTCGCGGCCGGGTTGTCACGCTTTTGTGTCGAGCGGTACGGGCCACAGGTCGCCGCCCGCCTATGAACTGCAGCGACGACTACAGACCACGGCCCTCACCACGACGCGAGGCATGACCGCACGCCGACCCGACGGCCGACAGGCCAAGGAGAGCTGGAGGTATGCCTGGCAGGCCTGACCCGACCGGGCAGGCATGGGCCGGTGGCCCGGTGCGTCCCACCATGCGGCGATATCCCGCATCAGCTGCCAGCCCGAGACGACTGGCGCAGCAGCTCGCGGGCCGCAGCATGTGCCTGTCATGACGTGGCGACGGCGACCGCGGCGTGAGCGCTCACGACACGGCTGACGGGCGGCGCCTGGGCCACGTCACCCACGCGGGCAGAGGTGGCGTCGACCCGGCCTTCAGGGTCGGGAGCGGTGCTGAGGCGGGCGCTGGATCCGCGGCCGGTGCCGACGAGCGCGCCGTCCGGTCTGTGCTGCGGGCGGGCGCAATCCGGCCCCGTTCCACAGGACGGCGGCGACGGCCGAGGTGGCGATCAGGACCGCACCATCAGGCCGCCGCCCCCCACACGGCCAAGCTGCTGCGATCGACGTCGCCGCGCATCTCGGGCCCGGCGGTGAGGGATGGTTGATCCTGTCCGGCCTCGTCGAGCACCTCGGTCTCCGCTCTCGGACCGGGGTGCTCGAGTGTTCGACGAGGCCGGACTGAGAGTCACCGGCCGCCATGACGTACGGCCGGATCACCCTCGCGCTCACGACCCCGCCGACCCGCTGCACGTCGCGTGGAATGCGTAGGCTGCGCGGCCACCGAGCTCACCGCCCAGGTTCTGCAGTACCACTCCGTCCTCGCCCTGGGCGGAGCCGAGGCGCTGATGGCACGAAACCACTGGTCCCACGCATCGGCCGCCCAGGCCCTCGACCGTGCGGCACACCCGGCCTTGGGGGTCCTTCTGACCATGGGTGACGTCGAACGCGACGTCCCGGTGCCGCTGACCCTCCTGCGTCCTTCCATCTCGCTGGGGGGTGCCGGCAGGAGTTGAGCAGCGGGATCTTCCGTTGCTGGGAGACACCCGGCGCTGTTTTCCCCGCATCGGCCGTTACTGCGGTGTTGCCATGCTGTGGCACGACCCGACCAAGGTCGGCAACTACGACGAGGGCATCCGCATCCCCGAGCCCGTGTACCAGCGTCTCGACGCCCGCCGAACCAAGACACTCCAGCTCTTCGAGAAGCTGGCTCCGATCCCGATGAGATCTTCAGCAACATGACGCTGCTGACGCACGCGATCGATGTCGAGGGGACTGATGCACGAGCTGCGGGCGTACTTCGTGCAGCGCTACGGGGCCAGCGCGGCCCCCGCCCCGGACGCCCGGAAGCGGGAGCGCCTGTGGCGGCGGGGGCCGTGCCGGCGGCCCAGCAGGTACGCGAGCGGGTGCTCAGCTGGTGCTCAGCGACGCGTCGTCGATGACGAACGACGTCTGGGGCGAGGAGTCCTCCGTCCCGGAGAAGCGCAGCGTGACGGTCTGCCCGGCGTACGCCGACAGGTCGAAGGTGCGCAAGGTGAAGCCGGGCGCGGCGTCGGTGTTGGCCCAGGTGGCCAGCGGATGCGCGTGCCGGAGGAGTCCAGCACGGCGGTGGTCATCGTGTCGTGGGCGCCGGCTTGCGTCTCCGCGGTGTCGATGTGCAGGTAGAAGGCCAGGTGGGCGTGGGTGCAGTCGGCCGGGATCGTCACCTTCCGTGCGAGCCTGTCGGTGTGCGTGGTGCCGAAGCCGTCGATCCAGGCCAACCATTCGCCGCTGTGCGGCACTTCCCCCGCTTGTTGGACACGACCTTGTCGTCCGCCGTCCACGGCGACGCTGTCCCGGTCTCGAAGCCTCCGTTGCCGAGCAGCTGGCCGGCCGTGCACGTCCCGCCGCCCCTGTCGCCTCCGCCGGTGGCGGGCAGCTTGTACGCCTGCGCGGCCGCCGCCGACCAGCCGAACTCGTTGTTGTCGCTGAAGTAGTAGTAGGTGGCGCCGTTGGGCAGCATCGCCGCGGTGATGCCGCCGAAGCCGGACATGAACGGCACGTACACCGGGCTGGTGAACACCGGGTTGTCCGCCGAGGTGAACTGCCGGGCCCACAGGCCGTACTGGTAGTGGTAGGTCTTGCCGGTCGTGTCGGCGGGCGTGGTGATGCCGCGGTTCGCCGGGTTTTGCTGCATCGCGTCGGCGAGCATCGTCGGGTCGAGCATCTGCACGCCGCCGATCTTCCCGCCGTCGGCGTTCAGGAACCGGCTGACCTTGGCGATGTCGTCCTGCGTGTAGAACAGGCCGTACCCGCCGAACGGCTGCCCGGTGGCGCTGTTGCCGGTGCGCTCGGTGGTGAGCACGTTCGGGCTCAGGTGCAGCGGGACCAGCACCTGGTCGCGGATCCAGCGGTAGATGTCGCTGCCGGCGCCGGCCTTGGACACCAGGTAGTTCTGCATCGCCCGGGCCAGCACGAAGGTGTCGGAGGAGTGGTAGACCCACTTCGTGCCGGGCGCGGCGGAGTGCGGGAAGGCCAGCGCGGCGGTCATCTTCGGCCCGTACGCCTCGGCGTCGAAGAACGCCGTCATGCCGCTGCCGGACTCGTCGGACTCGAAGCCGCTGGAGGAGTAGTTGCCGGTGGCCATGTTCGCGGTGTCCTGGAACGTGACGCCGGTCCAGGCGGAGGTGTCCGCCTCGCTGACCCAGTCGCGGATCAGCTGCGACGGCACGGACGAACCGTAGACCTGAGTCAGCCGCATCAGCACGATGCCGGCGAACATCGTCTTGGCCAGCGAGAACGACGGCAGCACCATCTGGTTGCAGTACGGGTACGCGCCCTGCCGGGTCTTACACGCGCCGACGTAGTTCACTCCGCCGTAGGACACGCCGTACGTACTCAGCGCCGAGGCGGTGGTGCCGCTGCCGAACGCGCTGGTGTCGATCCCGGCGTTCGGGTAGTCGGTGCTCAGCGCGCTGATCGGCTTGGCCGGGATGCGGTCGGCGACCTCGGCGGCGTACGCGTTCTTCAGGTCGGTGTCACCGGTCACGGTGTGCCGGGAGTAGGTCGCGTCGACCTGGCCCCACATGTCGAACTGGAAGTATGCGCACGTCTCGTGCGTGATCTGGTAGCGGACCTGGGAGATCTTGCTGTCGTCGAAGAGGAAGGTCAGCAGGCCGTTGTGCACGCAGTTGGCGTTGCGCTCGACCAGCGCGAAGGGCAGCGAGGCGCGGGTGCGGCCGCCGTCGCCGTTCTCGTTCCAGGCGCGGCCGCCCTCGACGATCAGGTTCCAGTACGCGCTCCCGGTGATCTGCAGGCCGCGGACGGCAGGGATGACGTGGCTGCCGTTCTGCACGAGGTCGATGCTCACCGGCGGCAGGTGTTTGAGCGCGGCGGTGTCCGCGTAGTCGTAGGTGTCCTTGACGGTGCTGAAGCCGCGTGCGGTGGCCACGCCGTTGAGCGTCAGGGTGCCCTCGAAGGTGTGCGTCGGGGCGGCGGCCGCCGCGGGCAGCGCGAAGGCGTCGTTGGTGACGGTGCCGGTGGCCGTGCCACGGGTCAGGTCGGCAGCGGTCAGCACCGACCTGGTCACGGCACCGCTGCCGGTGAGCGGATCACCGGGTACGGCGGACGCGGGTCTCGCCGCCAGCGGTGACAACGGCACGAGGGCCAGGGCCAGCACGAGGACGGTCAACACGGCCCAGCCGGGCCGGGCGTACAAGAGGGGCACGGTGAACTCCTCGGAAACGCGCAGGGATGATGCCCGCATTCTGGGGACGCGCGGTGCTGCCGTCGAAGACCAATTGGGGTTCGACGGCATGCCTCGAAGGCATCAGCAGGGGTCAGAGGCCATGGGGTGCGCAACCGCCGCTGGTGGACAGCCAGCAGCCGGGCGAGGAACTCGGCGGTGTGGCGCGGGACGTCGAGCGTGGCAACACCGGTGCCGTACGCCCATCAGGCGTCATCGGCCGTGACACACCAGCACTCCGCGGAGAAACGCAGAACACGCAGCAGCGTCGTGATGGAGACACCGTCGCCATCCTGCAGGACGGCGGGCGTCAGATCGTCGTCCTGCAGGACAGTGGTGCCCCGGGCGCCGCGCTAAGCCGATAGGTCTCGGCCGGGCCCTATCCGGGGGTGTGTTCGGTGTCAGGTCACCATCGGTACCAGCGGCCGCGGCCGCCGTCCGCGTTGGTGGAGCGCATCACGAAGCCGAGCAGCCCACTCGGGCTGTTACCGGGAGGGTGAGTGCCCCGTTTGGCGCGGTGTCCGAAGACAGAGCAAAGGCTCCTTGTGACGGCGGCCCCCGTAGCCGAGAGCGTATGACCTCTCCTCCGGCAGCACCTGGTCTCTACGAACTCACATCCCTATCTTGTCCAGCTACACGTGCGCCGCCGGAGCTCACTGAACGTCGAGGATGGCAGTCGTGACACGTCAGCTGGCCTGGGTGCGGGTCTCATAGACGGAGGTGTCCGCGGCATGCCGGGCGGCGATGTAGCCGAAGGTCATGGCGGGTCCGATGTTGATGCCGCCGGAGGGGTAGTGGCCGCCCATCACGTTGGCCTGGTCGCAGCCGACGGCGTAGAGGTTGGGGATGGCCTCGCCGTTCGCGTTGAGCACGCGCGCGTGGGCATCGGTCTTCAGGCCCGCGAAGGTGCCGAAGCTCCCGGGGAGCACCTTGATCGCGTAAAAGGGGCCCTGGTCCAGGGGAGCCAGTGAGGGATTTGGGCCGTGGGCGTAGTCCCCCGAACTGCGGTTGAACGGGGTGGTGCCGCGGTGGAAGACGGGGTCCTCTCCAGCGCGGGCGTGCCGGTTGAACTCCTCGACGGTGCGACGCAGTTGGACCGGGTCGATGCCGCAGGCGTGCGCGAGTTCTTCCAAAGTGCGCCCCCGCTTCATGTAGCCGTTGCGCAGGTAGGGCCAGGATGGGACCGGGAATGGCTTGGCCATGCCGAAGGGGTATCGGCGTTGGAATCGGTGGTCACAGATGAGCCAGGAGACGGTTTCCTCTCCGGGCGGGGTCGCGTCGATCATGGCGGTTACGTAGTCGTAGTAGCCGTTGGCCTCGTTGACGAAGCGCCGGCCGTCGCGCATCACTGCGATCAGGCCGGGCTTTCCGCGATCGACGATGTGGGGGAACGTGCCGGTGCGGCCGTTCGGCAGCCGGATCAGGGAGACCGGGCACCAAGCGGCGGGGGAGGCGCCAGAAGCGTCGAGGACGCCGCCCGCCTCCTCGGCAAGGCGGATGCCGTCACCGGTGGTCGCTGCAGGGGCGAGCGTCTGATGGTTCACGCCGGTGCCTTTGGGGAAGAGGTCGCGGCGTCGCTCCCCGTCGTGGGGGAAGCCGCCGGTCGCCAGGACGGTTCCGCGGCGGGCGCGGATGGCGACCTCGCCCTGGGGGGTGGAGACCACGGCGCCGTGTACCTCGGTTCCCTCGGTGAGCAGGCGTGTGGCAGGGGCGTTCACGTAGAGCTTCACGCCCAGGTCGTCTGCGGACTTCGCCAGCCGGGCGATGAGAGCGGGCCCGTTGACCAATTGTGTTCCGCGTCGGTGTGTGACCAGGTCCAGGACGTGGAAGGCGACGCGCCAGGCGGCGTGGAGGAAGCCCTTGAGTGAAGTGGTGGCGTGCAGGAAGTGCTGCAGATCGGACCCGGCCATGATGCCCATGCCAAGGAAGGAAGTCTCGTACATCTGCGGCCGTAGTTTGCGGCGCAGGGACCTGCTCAGGCGGCGGGCGTTGATCGGCTTGGGACCCACCTGGCGGCCGCCGGTGCTCGCACCGGGCTGCCCTGCCTGGATATCGGCGATCTTGGCTCCGTTGACGAACCGCAGGCTGGTGCGATTGTGGAAGAAACCGACCATGTGGGGGGCGGCCTCGAGGAAGGCGTTCACCCTCGCCTCGTCGAAGTCCTCGCCCAGCACGTTCTTCAGATAGGTACGTGGCTGGTCGATGTCCTCGGTCAAGCCATCGGCCTGGGCGAGGGGGTGGCGCGGGGTCCACATCCAGCCGCCGGACCAGGCGGTGGCGCCGCCACAGACCGGGTCCTTCTCAACCACGACCACGTTCAGACCGTGCCAGGCAGCGGTCACCGCGGCCGAAAGGCCGCCGGCGCCCGACCCGATCACCAGCAGATCGCAGTCCAGTTGCCTTGCTGCTCCTTCCTGGTGACGTGCGTGGGTCATGGCATTCGCGCTCATTGCGTACTCTCCTACCCGCCGGGGTGTTTCTTCGGCGTATTGCTTGCTCGTCTTGCCTACGACGTCGGCCCGAAGCGGGCGGCCACGCCGACAGCGGCCGGCGTGTCCCAGTTGCCGCCGGTCACGCGGACGTCACCGTGCCGGTGGGGTCATGCCGGTGTCTGTCCTCGGTTTTTCGAACCTGCCGAGGTCCATCGGTAGGCGAACAGGCCGGTGACCAAGGCACTGAGGGCGAGGCCACTGAGGAGCAGCGCTACACCGAGCCAGTCACCGTCGTGCCCGGCGAGAGCGGTGGCGACCAGGGGGATGAAACCGCCGACCGCCCCGGCCAGGGCGTAGCCGAATCCGGCGCCGCTGTAGCGTACGGAGATGTCGAACATGCCGGTGAACCAGGTCTGTTGCACCGCGGTCGAGATGTTGTGGCCCAGGTTGATCAAGGCGAAGAAGGCCAGCGTCATCAGCGCCAGCGAACCCGAGCGCAGGGCCAGGAAGAAGGGGATCGCAGCCGCGGTGGCGCAGAGCGGGCCGGCGATGTAGAACCAGCGGACGCCCACCCGGTCGGCAAGCTTGCCGTAGGCCGGGGTGAGGAGCGAGGCGAGAACCAGCGCGATCATCGACGCGGTCAGCACGGTGCTCGTCGGGTGTTCGGTGTAGTTCTCGACGTAGACGAGGGAGAAGGTGAAGGCGATGTAGAAGCAGCCCTGGTCGACGAGGCGCATGCCGATCACCGCGAGGATCTGCAGCGGAGAGGTCTTCAGCGCGACCCACAGCGGTGCCTTGGTCCGCTGTCGCTGCTCTTTGAGTTCGGTGAATTCGGTGGACTCCGCCACGCCCGTGCGGATGAGCAGGCCGATGGCGGCGAAGGCGAGGCTGATCAGGAAGGGGATCCGCCATCCCCAGGCCTCGAACTGGGTCTGCGTGGTCAGGGCCTGCATCAGTGAGAAAATGGCCGTGCCGAGCAGCAGACCGATGAATGAACCGACCTGGACGCCGCTGGCCAGGAAGTTCTTCTTCCCCTGCGGTGCGCTCTCCACGGCCATCAGCGCGGCGCCACCCCACTCGCCGCCGACCGCGATGCCCTGCACGGCTCGTAGTAGCACCAGACAGACGGGGGCTGCTGCGCCGATCACCGAGTATGTGGGCAGTGCGCCGATCGCGGCACTGGCCAGCCCCATGATCAGCACGGTCAGGAATAGCATCTGTCGACGTCCGACGCGGTCACCGAAGTGACCGAAGATGGCGCCGCCCAGGGGTCGGAAGACGAAGCCGACGGCGAAGGAGCCCATCGAGGCGAGAAGGCCGACGAACTGGTCGTGCGACGGGAAGTACTGCGGGCCGAAGACCGTCGCGGCGGCGATGCCGTAGAGGAAGAAGTCGTACCAGTCGATCACGGCACCGGCCATGCTGGCGGCCGCCCGGCGCCGGGACGAGGCGCCGGGGGAGGGGGCGTGCGGCCTGGGTATGGAGGCGGTCACTGCCGTCTCCACGGGCCATGCGTGAGAGTCGCTGCTGTGGCGCATCGTTGCTCCAAACCTGGGCGGCCATCGATCACTGCGCGGGCCGTGGGGGAGTCGAGGTCCTGCTGCGGCAGGAAGTCATTGACACAGAATGACTACGTATTCATTCTGGTCGGGTCAGCGTAGGAACGTCTTCTGCGCCGCGTCAATACCCACACGCGATTGGTGGTTCAACCACGTGAACGTCACGTTCGGACTCGCTCACCTGTCGGCCCTGCATCTGGCACCGCCCGCACTGGTCACGGCGGCAGCTGAGGCAGGGTTCGCCTCGGTCGGGGTGCGGGTCTTCCCCGCCACCGCAGGGGAGACCCGCTACCCGCTCTCGCCAGGCACGCCGATGACGGCCGAGACAGTCAGGCGGTGCCGCGCCACCGGAGTCTCTGTCCTGGACGTCGAGGTCTTCACGCTCGACGGGGCCCGCGGACCCGCCGACTGGATGCCCGCACTGGAGACGGGGGCGGAGCTCGGCGCGCGCATCCTGAACGTCATCGGCGGAGATCCTGATCGATCTCGGCTGCGGGAGTCGCTGGCTGCGTTGGTGGCAGACGCGTCTCCCTTCGGCATACGTCCCTGCCTCGAACCGATCTCCTACCAGTACGTCGACACGCTCGCCGACGCCGCGGGGCTGGCTGAGGAGACCGCGGCGGGAATCATGCTCGATGTCCTGCACTTCGTGCGGGCGGGCGGCTCTGTCGCCGACCTCGAAGCGCTGCCCGCCGGCATCGTCGAGGTCATCCAGCTCTGCGACGGCCCGTCCGCGGTCCCGGATCTGCCCACACCGACGGAACTACCGCTGGGGCAGAGCCTTGACGGCTCACCGCGCCAGATCGAATCCCGCTCACACCGCCTGGCGCCGGGAGCCGGCGCGTTCCCCTTGGCCGAGATCCTTTGCGCCCTGCCGGGTGTGCCGATCAGCGTCGAGGTTCCCGACGTCGCCAAGGCCGCTCGCGAGGGGACGAGCGCCCATCTCGCGGCACTGCACCTGGCCACCACCACACTGCTGACCTCCATCGACACCGCAGGAGTCCGCTGATGACCGACCTCGTCGACACCACCCCGACCACCACCGGCCACTGGCCGGGCCGATACCGCGACCAGGTCATCCTGGTCACCGGAGCCGCAGGAGGACTCGCCGCACCCACCTGCCGGCGCCTTGCGCGGGAGGGCGCCACGGTGATCTGTACCGATGTGACAGCCGGCGGCGACGGCTCATCTCCCGAGGCATGCCTGAGCCTGGACGTCACCGACCCGGAGGCATGGTCCCGCGTTGTCACCGACATCTTGAACGCACACGGTCGGCTCGACGGCGCGCTGTTCGCCCACGGGGTGCAAGGGCCCGAAACACCCATCGACCAGACACCGCGGGATGGCTGGCAGCGTACCCTCGCCATTAACCTCGACGGATGCCTGCACGGCTTCGCTGCGGCTCTGCCACCCATGCGCGAACGCGGCTACGGACGCGTGACCATCCTGTCCTCGATCGCCGGGCGGGAAGGCAACCCGCACCAAGCGGCCTACTCCGCGTCGAAGGCGGCGGTCATCTCCCTGGTCAAGACCGCGGCCAAGGAGTACGCCCGCGACGGTGTCACCGTCAACGCCGTCGCACCCTCGATGATGCGGACCCGGATGCTGGACGACCTCAGCGCCGAACGCAACGCTGCACTGCTCGCCCGGGTGCCGATGGGGCGGGTCGGCACACCCGAGGAATTCGCCGCGCTCGCGACCTGGCTGCTCTCATCCGAGGCCAGCTACACCACAGGGCAGACCCTCGACCTCAGCGGCGGCCGCAACACTGCATGATTCCTGCTCGCTCACGCCGGTGCGGCGGTCGTGCCGCGCTCGACCAGCCGCACCGGGAAGACCGTCTGGGAAACCTTGCTGTCCGCCCGATCATCGAGCCGGTCGATCAGCACGTCCACCGCCTTCGCCGCCATCTCCGTGAACGGCTGATGCACCGTGGTGAGGTTGATCATCGACCAACGAGCCGGCTCCGAGTCGTCGAATCCGACCACGGACAGCTCCTCGGGAACGCGGATGCCGAGTTGGGATGCCGCGTCCAGCACCGCGAACGCGAAAGAGTCCGTCGAGCAGAAGACCGCAGTCGGCCGCGGCTCCATCGCCAACAACGAGCGGGCCATCTCCATACCGCTCGCGTGACTGATCGATCCCCGTCGCACACACTCTTCAGGCAGGTCCAGGCCTCGCGCCCGGAGCGCGTCCCGCATGCCGTCCTCACGGTCACGGCCATTGCTCACGGTGCGCCGGACCGACACCAGCGCGATCCTGCGGTGTCCGAGTCCGACCAGGTGATCCGCGACCAGTTCGCCGCCCGCACGGTCGTCGCTCATGACCATGTCCGCCCGGAGTCCGGAGACACCGCGGCTCAGCAGCACCATCGGCGTCTCACGGGCCGCGACTCGGGCCACCGTCGGCGAGTCGTCCGTGGCCGACATGAAGATCAGTCCGTCGACGATCGTCTCGTTCAGGACATCTACAGCGTCCACGTCCTGGGCTTCTTCGGGATCACGGATCAGAGCCATGCGGTAGCCGCGGGCCGCTGACCGCTCCTGCATCGCCGCGATCGCGGGCGGGTACAGGGGACTCCTGAAGTCGGCCACGACGATGCCGAGCGCCTTCGCCCGACGGGTGACCAGCATCCGGGCGGCGAGATCCGGGCGATACCCCAACGCCTGCGCCGCCTCCACAACCCGCTGACGAGTCTTCTCGGTCACCGAGGGATGGCCGCGCAACGCCCGCGACACCGTGGCTTGCGAGAGCCCCAGATGTCGCGCCAGATCGACACTCGTCACCATGCCCAGAGAATACGTGAACTGCCCTGCAGGGCCCCGCCACGGAGCATAGCTGCGGACCGGCTCGGACCAGGTGGGCAGGGAACGCCGGCGGTGACCGGCTTCATAACGGTGGTGAGCATGCGCAGCAGGTAGCCGGGATCCCATACGGCCGCTCCGCTGGACCACCTCAGCATTGCCGCGACCGCCTTGTCGAAGGCGGCGAAGGACGCACCGTCGCCCCTGATGAGATTGATGGAGACCCAGGACTTCGACAGCCAGGCCGATCGCCGCGGGTTCGACGAGGGCGTGGTAGCCGCGCAGCACCCCGGTGGGCTCAATCTCCTGGCACCGGGACAGGCTCCCCTCGGCAGGTGTGTCGTCTGAGGGAGGCTCCAGCAACGGGGCAACCTGGTTTCGGGCTCTTTCGCGCCCTGACGTCTGGAGCATGAGTCCGCTCGCGCCGTACCGCGGGCCCGCACCACCCCTGCCCCGCTCGCCCGGCTGCTCGACTCCCGGAGGCTGTCCGTGTCCCTGCCTCCCGAGGTCTTGGCCAGCCGGGCCCGGATCCTGGACACCCTGGCCCGGCTCAGCCCGGCCGCCGCCCGCTGACCCCCTGCCCCGCGCGACCGCGACGCCGACCCGGAATTCGTAGCCCGCAGTGCCCGGGAGAACGAGGAGGACGGGCTGGACAGCGCCCTCGTCGTGCAGTCGAGCTCCTGGCCGGACCCCTGGCTGGTGGCCTCCTGGGCACTGGCGGCCACCAGCAGGCTCCGCATGGTGGTGGCCCACCGGGTGGGCACCCCTACGCCCACCGCGGCCGCTTGCTCTCTGGCCACCCTGGACCGGCTCTCCGGCGGGCGGGCCGCCGCCCACGTCATCGTCGGCTCCAGCGACGCCGACGTGGCACGCGACGGCGACACCCTCGGCGAAGCGGACCGCTACCGCCGGGCCGGGGAAGCGGTCCGACTACCGCCTGGCCTGGTGCAACGCCGAGCCGCTTGCGGAACACGGCCGGAGCCTGCGCATCTGGCGCCATGCCACCACCACCAGCTCTCCGCCTACATCGCCCGCTCCCTGGCCGGCGCGTACGTCGGCTTCCCCGAAACAGTGGCCGCCCGCATCGGCTGGCTACGGGCGGCCGGGGTGAGCATCATCCAGCTCGACATGCCGCTGGAGACCGACCAGGACCGGGAACTGCGCGGAGCCCTCGTCCCCCGGATGCGTGCAGACCACTCTCCGACACCGCCCCGCCATACCGGTGCGGGGTCGCCGGCAGGTGGTCAACGGGATCCTGTGGAAGCGGTCCACGGGGGCGGCCTGGCGGTACCTGCGCGTGGGCGAAATGGGCGTGCGGAGGATGGCCGAGGCGTGAGGCGGCCGCGGCCAGCTACGTTGCACAGGTAATCGGCTCGGGAGCCTTCTGGTGGCGGCGCAGGAGCTCGACGAGCGGCGAAGCGAGGCCCGTCCGGGTCGGTACCTGTGCGGCTGTCAGGCATTCCTGTGCCGACCGTCAGCGTAATGTTCGCACGTGTCGTCAAACCAGGCCGACGGCAGTGCGTGCGTCACCGTGCGCCTCGTCCAGGCGCCGAGCCGCCTCCTCGGCGGTGCAGTGCGCTAGAAGAATGACGATAGCCGTCTTGGCGTGGCCGTCGGCCGCTCGCAGGGCTTCAGCTACGGCATCGGCGTCGGCACCGGTGGCTTCGGCGACCATGCGACGGGTCCGGTCGACCAGCTTGTCGTTGCTGGCCCGCACGTCGACCATGAGGTTTCCGTAGATCTTGCCGATCTGCACCATCGACGCGGTAGAGAGCATGTTGCAGACCATCTTCTCGGCGGTGCCTGCCTTGAGCCGGGTGGATCCGGTGAGGACCTCCGGGCCGGTGGGAACCTCGATGGGGAAGTCGGCGTAGCGGCTGACCAGCGCGTTGCGGTTGCAGGCGACGGACACGGTGACGGCGCCGTTGGCGGCGGCGTGCTTCAGGCCGCCCACGACGTAGGGGGTACGGCCGCTGGCGGAGAGGCCGACGACTGTGTCCCGGTTGTTCACGCCGATCGCCTCGAGGTCGGCGACCGCCCGGGCGGGGTCGTCCTCGGCTCCTTCCACCGCCAGGGCGAAGGCTCCCGGGCCGCCGGAGAGCAGGCCGATGACCCTGTCGGGCGCGGTGCCGAAGGTGGGGGGGCACTCGACGGCGTCGAGCAGACCGATGCGGCCGCTGGTGCCCGCTCCGAGGTAGATCAGCCGTCCGGCTCGGCGCAGCGAAGCGGTGATGGCGTCGACGGCGGCCGCGATGTCCGGCAGAGCGTCTCGGACGGTGAGGGCGACGCTCTGATCCTCGGCGTTCATGACCGACAGGAGTTCCAGGACCGGCATGCGGTCCAGCTGGGCGGTCCGCTCGTTGCGGGTTTCGGTGCCGAGTGTGCTGAGGTCCACAGGGCGGGCTTCCTTTCAGGGCGTGCTGATGAGGCGGACGGAGCTCAGTCGTCACCCTTGGTGCGGCGCTGCGTGTGCGGGCGTCGGTGACCTTGTACGGCCCGGTGGGTCTTCTCCAGGGCCTCGGTCGCCTCGTCGGAGGAACGCTGGGCGACACCGACGAACAGGCAGTCGATGACGGCGAGTTGGGCGATGCGGCTGACGGTCGCGCCGGAGCGGAAGGGGGTTTCCCGAGCGCAGGTCGTCAGCACGAGGTCCGCGCTCCGTGCGAGGGTGGAGCGCGGGGCGTTGGTGAGGGCGATGGTGGTGGCGCCGCGCTCGCCGGCGGCCCGGAGGGGGTCGATGGTGTCCTCCGTCTCCCCGGAGTGGGAGATGGCCACCGCGACGTCACCGGGACCGAGGAGGGCGGTGGCGGTGAGCGCGGCGTGCTGGTCGGTCCACACGAACGCCATGTGGCCGATGCGGTGCAGCTTTTGATGCAGGTCCTGGCCGACGAAGGCGCTCGCGCCGACGCCGAAGATGTCGATGCGCCGGCCCTTCGCCACGGCGTCCACGGCGCGGCTCAGTACGTCGACATCGAGCCCGGACCCGGTGTCCTCCAGCGCTCGCACCTCGGTGTACACGATCTTGTCGATGATGTCCGCGAGGGTGTCCGCGGCGCCGATGTCGGTGCCCGGCACCGGCCGCTCGTTACCCCGAGCACGCTCATGGGCCGCTGCGGCGGCCAGCGCGAGGCGCAACTGCGGGTAGTTGCTCACCCCGACAGCACGGCAGAAGCGCATGACCGTGGCCACCGAAGTGGCGGCCCGCTCGCCGAGCGCGCTGATGGACAGCTCCGACGCCTGCCCGGGGTCGCCGAGGACGGCTTCGGCCACACGCCGTTCCGACGGTGCCAGGGACGGAAGCGCCGCGCGGATGCGCGCCAGAATCCCGGCGGGGGAGGCGTCCTCCGCAAGTCGGCCGGAGGTGCGGGGCGGCGGTTCCTGGCGGGCCATGGTCGTTCCCTCCTTGCTGGGTGGTCCACACGGTAACCACGCCGCGACTGATAGGTCAAAAAGTTACGAGGAAATTCTCTTTGGAGTTAGTTATTGACATGCGTAGGTGAACCTTCTGATACTCGCTGCACCGCGATCCGCCTCGGTCACCCTCTCCCCTCTCGCCCGGTGACCGCCGGATGCGACGGATCCCACCGACGCGAAGGCTTTCCGCATGACAGCAGCAGTAGCGGTGGACCTGGGCAAGACCGGCTGCCGTGCCGTGCTGTGGACCGCCGGTACCGACCCCGCCCAACACGTCCACGAAGTAGCCGGGGCTCCTGGTCTCGCCGACGGCGGCGGAGTGGCGACGGCACGTGCTGCCGTATGCGCCGCTGTCCTCCCGCTCCTCGAACGGCAGCGCTCCCTGAAGCCGACGACGGTCTGCGTGGGCGCCGCGGGCGCCGCCACCGATCCGCAGGCCGCACGGGCCCTCGCCGTTCATCTCCTGGACGACCTGCCCATCCACGAGGTGGCTGTCACCAGCGACGCGGTCACCGCCCATGCGGGCGCCCTGGGCGGCCGTCCCGGTGTGGTGCTCGCCATCGGCACTGGTTGTGTCGCCGTCGGCATCGGGGCCGACGGCTCCTTCGCCCGCGTCGACGGCTGGGGCCCCTGGCTCGGCGACGAGGGAAGCGGCGCCTGGATCGGAACCGCCGGACTGCGGGCCGCACTGCGTGCCCACGACGGGCGCGGACCGGACACGGTCCTGCTGCGCGCCGCCGTCGAGCGATTCGGCGACCCCGACCGACTGCCCTCGGCCATCGGCCGGGACGGCAGCCCGGCCCGCACCACCGCCTCGTTCGCCCCGGACGTGGCCCGCGCGGCCGACGCCGGCGACGCGGCGGCAGCCGACATCCTTCGGCAGGCCGCCGGCCACCTCGCCACGACCGTGCGCGCCGCAGCCCACCGCGTCGGCGGCCGGCAGCACCTGGATGTCACCGTCACCGGCGGGCTCACCGGCCTCGGCGAACCCCTTCTCGAGCCACTGCGCTCGGCGCTCGCCGACTCACCGCGTCCCCTTCACCTGCGGCCCCCCCTGGGCCGGCCGCTGGAGGGCGCCCGCATGCTCGCGGTGAAGCCGCCCGCGTCACACGAACCTCATGTCGTCCGAGTACAGCGGGCGACACCCACCGTCCCCACCCAGCCGCCGGCACCGGCGGCCGCTGTTCAGGAGTGAGCATGCGCCAACTCGACCTCGTCGTCATCGTCGTCTACCTGGTGGCGATCGCCGTCATCGGACTGCGACTGGCCGGACGGCAGAAGACGGCGAAGGACTACTTCGTCGGCGAAGGGCGCATGCCCTGGTGGACCGTCTCGTTCTCCGTGGTCGCCACCGAGACCAGCGTGCTGACCGTCATCAGCGTGCCCGGCGGCGCCTACAGCGGTCAGGGCTTCGGAAACGTCGAACTGGCTCTGGGCTACGTCATCGGCCGGGTCGTCGTGGCCACCGTGCTGATCCCGCTGTACAAGCGTGGCGGGTTCGTGAGCGCCTACCAGTACCTGGGGAGCAGGTTCGGGCTGAAACTGCAGGGGCTTGCATCGGTGACCTTCGTCCTCACCCGGCTCCTCGCCGAAGGCGTCCGGCTGTTCGCCTCCGCCATCCCGATCAAGCTGTTGCTCGACGAGTTCGGCGTGCACGCGGGGTACCGCGTCATCATCGTCGTGCTCACGGTGATCACCGTCGTCTACACCTACCTCGGCGGCATCAAGGCGGTCATCTGGACCGATGCCATCCAGATGGGTCTGTACCTCGGCGGAGCCCTCCTTGCCATCGCCGTGCTCCTCGGTCACGTCGGCGGCGAGGGCGTTCAGCAGGCGCTCGACGCGGGCCACTTCAGGCTCTTCGACACCGACTTCGGCCTGGCGCACATCCTCACCAGCCCGTTCGCTCTCCCCACCGCGATCATCGGCGGAGCCATCTTCGCGATGGCCAGCCACGGCTCCGACCAGCTGATCGTCCAGCGCGTCCTGGCCACCCACTCGCTGCGCGACGGTCAGAAGGCCATGATCGCCTCCGGTGTCTTCGTCACCCTGCAGTTCGCCGCGTTCTCCCTCGTCGGCGCGCTGCTGTGGTCCTACAACCAGGGCAAGAGCTTCAAGGAGCTGGGCCTGGCCAGCTCCGACAACCTGTACCCGGACTTCATCCTGCACGGGCTGCCCGTGGTGATCTCCGGTCTGCTCGTGGCCGGCATCCTCGGTGCGGCCATGGGCTCTCTGTCCTCGGCGCTGAACTCCATGTCGAACTCAACGGTCGCCGACATCGTCCACAGCTTCTTCCGCACCCCGCCCTCCGAGGAATTCCTGCTCAAGCTCGCCCGGCTGATGACCCTGGTGTGGGCGGTGCTGATGGCGCTCTTCGCCTGCGCCTTCAGCACCAGCACCGGCAACGTCTACCTCACCGGCCTCACGATCGCGGGTTACACCTACGGCGCGCTTCTGGGGGCGTTCCTCCTCGGGCGGATCGTCCGGCGCGCCAACGAGGTCGACGCCGTCATCGCGTTCCTGGTGACGGTCGGTGTCATGACGTACATCGTGCGCGGCGTCAAGATCGACGTCAGCGTGGCCGGCACCACCGTGCCCACCGCGATCGCCGCGCAATGGCTCGTCCCCATCGGCGTGGCCATCACCCTGATCGTGGGCGGTGTGACCAGTCTGTTCCACCGGGCGCCCGAGAATGCCGACATCCCGGCGGAAGACGACGGCAGCCAAGCCCATCACGCGGCGGCGACCGTCGGTCAGGAGTGACGAGGCGCGCAGCCATCCGGTGCGGGGCTCTCACAGCCCCGCACCCCTCTGTTTCAGCGACACCTTCGGAGACACCATGCACCAGTCCCAGCCGACCGCGTCCCCGCGGCCCACCACCTGGCAGGAGGCGTCGTGCGTGTGATCGGCCTGATGTCGGGCACCTCGTTCGACGCTATCGAGGCCGCCGCCGCGGACCTCACCCTGGACGGAGACAACCTCCTCCTGCACCCCCTCGGGCACCTCTCCGTCCCCTACACGCCCGACCTGCGTGAGCTGATCGCCGCCGCACTGCCACCGGCCGCCACGACCATCCAGGCCGTCTGCGCCCTGGACACCGAGATCGGCCAGGCCTTCGCCGACGCCGCCGTCCTCGCCCTGCACGGACTGTGCGACTCAGAAGCCGACCTCGTGGCCTGCCACGGCCAGACCCTGCACCACTGGGTCGAGGACGGCACGGTCCGCGGCACGCTGCAGCTCGGTCAGCCCGCCTGGATCGCCGAGGCGACCGGCTTGCCGGTCGTCTCCGATCTGCGCAGCCGGGACGTCGCCGCCGGTGGCCAGGGCGCACCGCTGGTCGCCATGACCGACGCCCTGCTGCTGTCCGCCCTGCCAGGCACCCCGGCCGCACTCAACCTCGGCGGCATCGCCAACGTCACCGTCCTCGCCCCCGGCGCCGAGCCGCTGGCCTTCGACACCGGCCCCGCCAACGCACTGCTGGACGCGGCCGTGTACCACTTCACCAACGGCACCGAGACCTACGACGCGGACGGACACAGGGCCGCCGCGGGCCGGACGAGCCCCGAACTGCTCAAGGTCCTCCTTGACGACGCCTACTACCGCAGACCCGCCCCGAAGAGCACCGGCAAGGAGCACTTCCATCTGCCCTACCTCCAGCGTGCCCTCGACGCCGTACCCGTGCCGTGCGTCGAGGACGTCCTGGCGACCCTGACCCGGCTGACCGCCATCACCGTGGCGGACGCCTGCCGTGCCCATGACGTCACGCAGCTCGTGGTCTCCGGTGGCGGTACACGCAACCCGGTGCTGATGGACATGATCGCCGAAGAACTGCCCGGCGTGCCCTTGCGTCCCAGCGACGACCTGGGCCTGCCGTCGATGGCCAAGGAGGCGCTCGCCTTCGCCGTTCTCGGCTTTCTCACCTTCCACGGGCTGCCCGGGGCCCTCCCGTCCGGCACCGGCGCCCGCCGGGCCACGCTGCTCGGCAGCATCACCCCCGGCCTGTCGCCGCTGCGCCTGCCCGCCCCCGCCGCACAGTCGCCCCGCCTTCTGCGCATCACGCCCTGACCTCCCGCCCCGCCTCATGCCCTGACCTCCCGCCCCGGCACCGAGGACCCATGAGCCCGTCCACCGCACGTTCCGCCGAGTCACCCACAGCCGAAGAGGACACCCGCCTGACCAGGCTCCTGGCGGCGTGCGTCAGCGACCCGGCCAGAGTGACGACCGACGTGCCCCGCAGACTCGCGGCGGCACACGACGCCTCGCCGTACCTGTTCACGCCGCGCGCCGTCGTGCGCGCGGCGTCCGCGGCCGAGGTCGGCGCCCTGATGGCCGGAGCCCAAGCCGCTGGGCTGCCCCTCACCCTGCGCTCGGGTGGCACCAGCCTGGCGGGACAGGCGAGGGCGAGGGCGTCCTCGTCGACGTCCGCAGCCACTGCCAGTCCTGCGCGCCGCCACGGGGGCGGTCCGCCAGCTGGGAGCGGGGGAGCTGGTCCCGCTCTGGGCTGACGACATCCCCCGCGGCGGCCCCACCCGTCCCGCTGCCCGACGCACGGCCGAGCCGCGTGCGGTGTTCTTCGCCGCTTGCATCGGCAGCATCTTCGCCCCCGAGGAGAACCCCGAAGGTGCGACAGGTTCAGCGGCCGCCTTCCTGCGGTTGTGCCAACGGGCGGGCGTTCCCGTCGCCGTACCCGGCGAATTGCCAGCCTGTGCTGCGGCACTCCTGGCACTCCAAGGGCTACACCACCGGCCACCGCACCATGGCCGCTCGCACCCTGCAGGCGCTGTGGGAGGCCAGCGACCACGGCCGACTGCCCGTGGTCTGCGACGCCTCCTCCTGCACCCACGGCCTGCAGCAACTGGCCGACGCTCTCCCGGAGCCCGACCACGCCCGCTTCACATCGCTCGATTTCGTCGACAGCGTCGCCTTCACCGCCGAGCACTTGCTGCCTGCGCTGCCACAGCCGCGCCGCCTCGCCCGCCTGGCCCTTCACCCCACCTGCTCCACGGTGCACCTGGGCATCGACAATGCCCTGCACACCGTGGCCGCGGCCGTGAGCGACGAGGTCACCGTCCCCGACAACTGGGGCTGCCGCGCCTTCGCCGGCGACCGCGGCCTACTGCACCCGGAAATCACCGCGAGTGCCACAGCCGTGCAAGCCAAGGAGATCACCGGCCGGACCTACGACGCCTACGCCTCCTGCAACCGAACCTGCGAAATGGGCATGACCCGTGCCACGGGCCGCCCTTACCGGCACGTACTCGAACTCCTCGACGAGGCCACTGCCTGATCCCACCCCGCTCTGGAACGCAGGGACGAAGCGGGGTGGGCAGCCTGAGCTCGGGTAGCCTGGCGGCATTGCCCCTCGCTGTCCGGACGTGGGTGCCCGGGAGTAGTTCTCGCGCCGTCCCCTGTGCGCATGCCGCGCGCCCCGCAAGTCCCGTCCACAGGGACCTGCCTCACTGCCCGAGCATGAGCTGGCCGGCTGTATCGCGGTTCCCTTGACCCGTCCCACGCCATTCACGATCACCAGCCCGCGAGCTTACGCGTCCCGCTGACTCCTCCCGTCGGGCCCCCGATCGCGCGAATCGAGACCGGGGGTCCGACGTCAGGCCACCGGGGCGATCCCGAGACCACGGCTCAGCCCGACCTGTTTCAAAGACTCGCGTCGGCATGGCGCTGGATCACAGACACACGCCGATCGAGTCGGCGGTATGTCGGATGAGTTGCCGCCGGGGGAAATACGCCTGACAACAACTGGCCGGTCGGAGCTGGGGCATCGGACTGACGGTTTTCGTTCCGCAGGCCGCCCCTGTGGTCGTGCTACCACGTGACAGCTGGAGTGTGCGGCCAGAAGCATGCGGATCGTGTCAGCGGTAAAGGAGGTAGTGGGCGCGCACCTCGCGGAACGCTGCGAGTTCGTCCTGCCAGGCTGCTGCGACCTCGTCCGCTCCGGCTCCCGCATCGACCATCGTCCGAACCCGTGTGCTGCCCGTCAACCTGTCGATGGCGTTGTCGGCACGCCAGGCGAAGTCGCTCCACAGGCGCTTCACGGTCACCAGCAGCGCCACACCGGTGTACACGGGGTCGTACAGGGTGCGATCACGGACGTGGATCTGCAAGCCACCGATGGTTTGACCCTGGAACTTGGAGAAGGTGGGAGTGAAGTAGGTTTCGCGGAACATGACTCCCGGCAGGCCGAGGGCGTTAGCGGCCTCGGCCCATCGTGCGTCGATGCCCTTGGCACCCAGCAGTTCGAAGGGGCGAGTCGTGCCGCGCCCCTCGGAAAGGTTGGTGCCCTCGAACAGACATGTCCCGGGGTAGACGAGGGCAGTGTCGAGCGTGGGCATGTTGGGGCTCGGCGGAACCCACTGAAGAGCGGAGGCATCGTAGAAATCGGAGCGACGCCACCCCGTCATCCGGACCGTCTCCAGGGGTACGGGCGCCTTCAGGAACTCGGCGTTGAACAGCTGCGCCAGTTCCGCGACTGTCATGCCGTGCGCCTGGGCGATGGGCTTCCGACCGACGAACGACGCGAATTCGCTATGTAGCACCGGCCCCAGCGCCCTACGGCCCGACACAGGGTTGGGCCGGTCCAGGACCACGACCTTCTTGCCCGCGCGTTGTGCTGCCTCCATGCAGTCGTAGAGCGTCCAGATGTACGTGTAGAAGCGCGCACCGACGTCCTGGATATCGAAAACTATCGTGTCCACGCCGGAAGCAATGAAGACGTCCGCCAGCGGTTGGCCGCTCATGAGGTAGATGTCGTACACCGGTAGACCCGTCGCCGGATCGTCGTATCGGCCCTCGGAGCCGCCCGCCTGAGCGGTCCCACGGAAGCCGTGTTCGGGCCCGAAGACAGCCACCAGGTCGACGCGTTCGTCCGCTTTCATCACGTCAACGATGTGGCGGACGTCCTCGGTGACGCCCGTTGGGTTGGTCACCACCCCCACCTTCTGGCCGCTAAGCAGCGCGTAGCCGTCCTCGGAGAGGCGCTGGAAGCCGGTGCGCAACTGCCGGCCGCCCTTCGCCGCTGCTGCCGGTGCAGCGGCGGAGGCGCCTGCGGCCGCCAGCGCACCCACGGCCGATCCGGCGGCGAGCAGATGACGTCGGGATAGGTTCATGGTGTGAACTCCGCTCTTTCCGGGACTGGGTGGTGGCATGCCCATGCAGGTGGCCGACGTCAGACTCTTGGTGGGAGGAAGCTTCGGGGCATGGGCAGCTGAGAGGCCACTGGGGACGCCGGTGAACTTGGTGTGTGCGGTGTCGAGTATCGGAAGGTAGACACCGCACGTCAATAAGTAACGTCAGATGGATTGGTGAAGTTAATTATTGACGTGCCGTGCCGGATGCACGGTCTGGGAGGAAGCCGTCCAGGCCGTTCCTGCGATGACCGTGCTAGTGTGCTGCGCCAGAAATCCTGAGGGTTGGAGCTTGCGCAGATAGGCGCGGTGGGCACTCGGGAGTGGAGGAGGCACAGGGCTTAGTGATCATGGAGTTGCGGCGCTCTGTGATCACCGGGAGACCTGTGCCTGCACTGCCATCATGGTCGACCGAACTCCTCTGGGACCAATTCGCGGCGCTGCTGCCCCAGCGGCCGGTCTACGATCCGGCCCACCCACTGGGCTGCCACCGACCGCGGATCAGCGACCGGATCTCAAACGCTCTGGAATGACGGACGGTTACGGAACCCCGCTGGGCCGGGTCCTGGCCGGAGCGAACTGCCATGACTCGCCACTACTCGCCCCGACCCTGGACCTGGATGAGGGCTCCCGAACTGAAGAACGCCGCGACCGCGAGGAGCACAAAGAGCGTTACCCGATTCATGGCGAACAGGGTAGGGCGATCAGGTCTGCCAGAAGAACGCTGCCGCTCTCTATCGCACCCCAGGTCGTTACCCTCCGGTGCCCGGCCCGGTCCCGGAACGTGCACTTCTCGGCCTCCGCGATGGGTAGGGTCACGCCGCACGCTGAGCGGGCGGTTCGAGCCGCGCCGCGCACGGCACAGATCGAAACATCGGGGGAGCACGGCATGAGTACGAACGGCAATGGTTACTGGGGTCCGACGGGCGGACCCGGACCCGGACCCGGACCCGGACCCGGTCCCGGTGGACAGCCGGGCCCAGGTCCCGGCCATCAGCCCTACCCCGGGGCCGGACACCCCCCGTACCCCGGCGGTCCCGGCGTGGGTCCCTACCCGCCGCAGCCCGCGCCCGTGCCGCCGCAGGGGTACCCGGGGCATCCGCACGGCGGTGGCCCGCAGCCGCCGTTCCCGCGCCCGCCCCGGCCGCCGCTGACGCGCAGGCAGCGGATCCTCAAGTGCGTCTACAACCCGTTCTACGCCGCCCAGCGGGCCTTCCGCCCCTCGCGCCCGGACGCCGTCGAGGACCTGATGATACGCAAGATCCAGATGTGGCGGACTGGGCTCGGCATCGCCGCCTGGCTCGTGCTGGTCATGTCGTACAAGCCGGTCGACACCGCCAAGGGCGTCGAGACCGTCGCGGGCGACAAGTTCAACCAGAGCTGGATCAGCACACTCGTCCTCGTGTGCGCCTTCCCGCTCGTGATCGCCCTGTTCGCGTTCGCCGCGCAGGATGCGCTGCGCGGGCTCTACCTGCGTCGGTCCCTGAAGTCCTTCGGGGCGGTGGCGGCTCTGATGGGGGCCATGTCCACGTTCCCCCTCGCCGTCGCGCCCGACCCGGAGACCGCCGGCTTCCGTGACGCCATCGGGACCCCCGGCATGGTCGTCCTCATCACCCTCTGCGCGTGGTCGCTGGGCTTCGCCCTGTACGGGATCGCGCTCTGCCTCATGCACGTGTTCCGCACCGCCGACATCCACCCGGTGCTGCCGCCGATCCTCGCCACCTTGCTGGTGTGGGTGATGGCCGCCCTCGACGTGATCAACAACGAGAACACCGAGGTTCCCGTCCTTGCCCGGATCGTGTTCCTGCTCGGCGCTCCGGTGTCGGTGACGGTGTTGTCGTGCTGGGAACTGTACCGGCTGCGGAAGTACCACAACCTGACCGTGCGACAGGCCCTCGGCCGCTAGGTCATCTCTGCGTCGCTAAAGCTCGCGCAGATAGGTGTGGGCTCATGGTCGTCGGGTGGGGCGGTCGTCCCAGCGGCGGGTGGTCCAGGCGCGGCGGATGGTGCTACGCACGGTGATGACGGCGTCCGTGAGGTCGAAGTAGCCGTTGATGACGCTGGTGCGGCGTTCGTAGCAGCGTGCGAGCCGGTAGAAGGCGTTCTGCCAGGCGTGGGCGCGCTCTACGTGCCAGCGTTGGGTGGCCCTGCCGAGTCAGCTCGGCTGCCAGGTGCCGCGTCGACTTCGTCGTCCAGGGCAGCGGCGACATCGGGTCCCCACGCACGTCCGGCTCCACCAGCGCCAGCAACGCATCACGCGGACCGGGATCCAGATCCACGACCCGTTTGCGGCCGCCGCCCGGCCGCCTGGTGCGTCCCAGCGGCGGTTCACCGGACTCCAGCTCGCGCACCCCCAGCGAGACGAGACGGTCGCCTGCCGCATACCGGCGGCCTGCGCGACCAGCCGGATCCCGCCGTGACCGATCGATCGCGCCTCCGCTCCCAGCAGCAGACGACGCTGACGTTCATCGAGATGCGGCAAGATCGTCTCGAACTTCCCCGCCAGCACGGCCGGTTGCTCCGTTCCAATGCTCATAGCAGACCAACGAGGCACAGAGCAGGAAGCTGCGAGTTAATGATCTGCACGCCCTAAGTGGGCCGAGCGGCGTCGATAGCCGCCCAGCGAACGCAGATGTCAGGAGAAGCCTCGGCCTGCCATGTCGATCACCAGATCCCGGATGGCGTGCAGGGCTGGGCTATCGTCGTTCGCCCGCCAGGCGGCGACGAGTTCGACTGGCTCGCCCTCGACCCCGGTTACCGGGCGCAGCACGACGCCGTCCAGCCCGAGTGTCTCGGCCGCCCGGGGCACCAGCGCGAGCCCCAACCCGGCTCGCACCAGCGCCAGGATCGTGTGCACCTGGCTGAGGTGGTGTACGTACCGGGGCATGATCCCGGCACCGCGGAAGACGCCGACCAGCACCTCGTAGAAGTAGCGGGCCTCGGCCGGTGAGTACATCACGAACGGCTCGCCATCGAGGTCGCGCACGTGTGGCACCCGGTCCGGCGCGGCCAGCGGGTGCCCGGCCGGGATGGCGGCCAGCAAGGCCTCCCGGTGCAGCGGGCAGTGCTCGAGCCCGGTGCCGGGGACCGGGGGACGGACGAGACCCAGGTCCAGCTCCCCGGAGCGCAGCTCCTCCATCTGTGTTGCCGACACCCGTTCGCGCAGCACCAGATCGACGCCCGGCAGTTGGGTGTGGATGCGGCCGACGATGGCGTCGAGCACCGAGTGCGCTGACGATGCTGTGAAACCCAGTGCCACTGTCCCTATCTCGCCTGCGGGTACCCGGCGCACCGACAGCGCCGCCTGCTCGGACAGCCCGAGAATGCGCCGGGCGTCGCTCAGGAACGCTTGTCCGGCCGCGGTGAGCCGGACGGAGCGACCGATCCGGTCGAACAGCTCGACGTCCAGCTCGCGCTCCAGTAGCTGGATCCGCCGGGACAGAGGGGGCTGGGTCATCGACAGCCGTTCCGCCGCGCGGCCGTAGTGCAGTGTCTCGGCGACCGCGACGAAGCTTTCAAGCTGGCTCAGTGTAAACATCGATCCATTATAGGTATCGATTGATCCTGAAAGAGTGTTGGACGTGCATCGTTTTGATTCTTATGGTTCTCGCAGTCACTGTCCCGCACCTCCGAGAGGAAACGTTAATGCCCGCCTTTACCCCGACCGAGCTTGCCGAGCGCCTCGGCTCCGGGCTGCTGTCGTTTCCCGTCACCCACTTCTCCCGTGACCTGGCGTTCGACGAGCCCGCCTACCGGGAGAACATCGTCCGCCTGGGCCAGTACGAGATCGCCGGTCTGTTCGCCGCCGGCGGGACGGGGGAGTTCTTCTCCCTGACCCCGCAGGAAGTCGGCACCGTGGTCCGAGCCGCTGTCGGCAGTGCACCCAAGGGCACCCCGATCCTCGCTCCGGCCGGACACGGCACCGCGCAAGCGGTCGAGCTGGCCTGCGAAGCCGAGGCAGCGGGCGCCGACGGCCTGCTGCTGTTCCCGCCCTACCTCACCGAGGCATCCGCGGACGGCCTCACCGCTCATGTGCGCGCGGTCTGCGATTCCACTTCTCTGGGCGTGGTGCTTTACAGCCGTGCGAATGCCGTGTATACAGCCGACACGGTGGCCACGCTAGCTGACACCTGCCCGAATCTGATCGGATTCAAGGACGGTGTCGGTGATCTGGAGGAGATCACGCGGATCCACTCGCATCTCGGCGACCGCTTGGTCTACATCGGCGGGCTGCCGACGGCGGAGACGTTGGCGCTGCCGTACATGGAGTTGGGTGTCACGACCTACAGTTCGGCGATCTTCAACTTCCTGCCCGAGTTCGCCCTGACTTTCTACAGCGCGGTGCGAGCGGGGGACCGGACGAAGGTGCGCCGACTGCTCGGTGATGTCGTGCTGCCCTACACCACGATTCGTGACCGCAAGGCGGGCTACGCGGTGAGCATCGTCAAGGCCGGTATGGATCTGGCTGGACATCCGGCCGGTCCGGTGCGGCCGCCGCTGACCGATCTGGACGATGCCGAACGTGAACTGTTGGCCGATGTCATCGAGGCGTCACGTACTGCCATCGCCTGACGCCACCAGCCCGATGAAGCGCAAGGAGCCACTCGTGTCCGCTCACCCTCAGACCAGCCCTACCGGCGTCATGGTCATCGGAGCCGAACCCGTCATCGGCACGGGTGAGGAGATCCGGTCCGTCGATCCCCGTACCGGCGCGGCTCTCGATCCTGACTACCACGCGGCGTCCGTCGACCACGTTGAGCGGGCTTGTGCTCTGGCAAAGCAGGCTTTTCCGTCTTTTCGGGCGACCGCTGCCGAGCGGCGTGCCGAATTCCTCGAGCGCATCGCCGATCTGCTCGACGAGCGGCGGGATTCACTGGTTGAGCGGGCCCACATCGAGACCGCGCTGCCTCGTCCGAGACTCACCGGCGAAGTCGGCCGTACCAGCGGTCAGCTGCGCCTGTTCGCCGCGGAGCTGCGGGCGGGGACCTGGCAGGGTGCCCGCATTGATCCGGCACGGCTCAACCGCGAACCGCTCCCGCGCGCCGATATCCGGCAGCGCCGGATCGCGCTCGGTCCGGTCGCGGTGTTCGGCGCGAGCAACTTCCCCCTGGCCTTCTCCACCGCCGGGGGCGACACGGCATCGGCGCTGGCCGCCGGGTGCCCGGTGGTCGTCAAGGCGCATCAGGCGCATCTGGGTACCGCGGAGCTGGTGGCGCGGACGATCGCCGAGGCAGCGGCTGACACGGGCATGCCCGAGGGAGTGTTTTCCCAGCTCGTCGGCGGTGGGGCCGATGTAGGTGCCCGACTCGTCAGAGATCCGAGGATCCGTGCCGTGGGTTTCACCGGGTCCCGCGAAGGCGGGCTGGCGATCGCGGCCATGGCGGCGGATCGGCCGGTGCCGATCCCGGTGTACGCGGAGATGAGCAGCATCAATCCCGTGCTGCTGCTACCCGCGGCGCTCGAATCCCGCGGCGCCGAGCTGGGCGCCGCGTTCGCCGGATCGCTGTCGCTCGGCGCCGGGCAGTTCTGCACCAACCCCGGTCTGGTGCTTGCCATCGAAGGACCGGGCCTCGAGGCGTTCACGAAGGCCGCGGCCGACGCCGTCGCCGCCGACGCCGGAGCCACCATGCTCACCACGGGCATCGCCGATCACTACGCCGCCGCCGGTGACGCCCTCGCGGCCCGGGACGGCGTCGATGAGTTCGCACGTGGCAGCCGACCCGACAGTGCGGCGTGTGGCCGTGCCCGGCTGCTGACCGTCGACGGTGCTCGGTTCGCCGCCGATCCGGCGCTACAGGCCGAGGTCTTCGGCGCGACATCGCTGCTCGTCCGCTGCGCGGACACCGCAGAGCTGACCGCGGCTGTGGAGACGTTGGAAGGTCAGCTCACCGCGACCGTGCACGCCGATGAGGCCGATCACCTACTCGCCGCGAGGCTGCTGCCGCTCCTGGAGGAGCGAGCGGGCCGGATCCTGTTCGACGGCTGGCCCACCGGGGTGGAGGTCGGACATGCGATGGTGCATGGTGGACCGTTCCCGGCCACGACAGACCCTCGAAGTACTTCCGTCGGAACGCTCGCGATCGAGCGTTTCCTGCGGCCCGTAGCCTATCAGGACGTGCCGACCGCGCTGTTGCCTGCTGAGGTTCGTGACGAAAATCCGCTTGGTGTGTGGCGCCGACTCGACGGTGAACCCAGTCGAGACGCGCTCGCCGTCGACAGCGCCGACTGACCGGTCGGCCGGGTGAGGCGATATCCACCTGGCCGAGGTCCGGCCCCGCCGGCCATGCCCGCGACTGCCCAGTGGCAACCCTTCCAATGTTGTGAGGACGTAATGACACCGCGATGGCTCTCGCCGCCCCCCTCGCCGCGCCGGATACCGGCCGCGTCGCCGCTCCCCGCCGCAGGCTCCTGTTGGCGCCCGTACCCCCACCCGGTAGCTGTGGCCCTGTCCGCGCACGGCGTGCCCTTCGACGGGGGGTTCCGCCATGGCCTCTCCTGAAGTCAGTGAAGTCGGCTCGGACAGCCTGCGTCAGCCCCCGCCCGAGGCGGCGCTCGGTGGACCGGTGAGATCCAAGCCGAGAATGTTCAGCCGTGACTCGATCGCGGTTGGTGCGAAGGCGGTCGCGGGAATCATCGGCCTCTTCGTCGTGTGGCAACTGGTGGTGATCATCTTCAGCCCGCCGGAATACCTGGCCGTCGGGCCGATCTCGGCCTTCGACGAGCTGATCAAGCGGCCCGACTACTTCGCGATCAACACCTGGGTCACGTTGCAGGAGGCGCTTGCCGGGTTCGCGCTCGGCACCGCGCTCGGGGTTCTGTGCGGCGCGGTGCTGCATTACTCGCCGACCGTGCGCAGTTTCCTCTACCCCGCACTCATCGCGATCGACACCATCCCCAAGGTGGCGCTCGCGCCGCTGTTCATCGTGTGGTTCGGGTTCGGCTTCGAGTCGAAGGCGTTCGTCGCGATGGCCATCGCATTCTTCCCCCTGGTGATCAACACCTATGACGGTCTGAGTTCGGTACCCCACGAACTGCAAGAACTCGCACGGATCAACAAGGCATCGCCGTGGAAGAAGATGACGAAGATCGATTTCATCTACGCGATCCCGTCGATCTTCTCCGGAGCGAAGATCTCCATTTCACTCGCTGTGGGTGGGGCGGTCGTCGGTGAGTTCATCGCCGGCTCAAAGGGGTTGGGATATGTCATCCTCCTCGCCAACAGCCAGGTCGACCTCCCGTCGATGTTCGCGGCCTTCATCGTGCTCGCCGCCATCGCCCTGGCGTTGTTCTTCATCGTCGACTTCGCGGGACGAAAGCTGGTCCCGTGGAAGAACCACGCAAAGTGACCGCGGGGATCGGAGACTCGAATGCGTAACTCGATCCGCAGGATCGCCGCGATCGCCGGGGCGGTGCTCCTCATGTCCGTGTCGGGCTGCGTGAGCAACGGCGGCAAGAATTCGATGACCCTCATGCTCGACGTGGGATACCTGCCGAAGCACGCTCTGTTCATCTCGGCCGTCGAGCGGGGCTTCTTCAAGGCGGAAGGTCTCGACCTCACGGTCATGCCGGGGTCTGGTTCGACCAACACGGTCACCTCCGTCGTCACCGGCAAGGTCGACGCCGGCTGGGCGGACTTCGGCGCCACGGTCACCGCCCAGGGCAGGGGCGCCAAGGTCAAGCAGGTCAACCTTCTTCAGGCCAGGTCCGCCTACGCGGTCGTCGGGCTCGCGGGCACCGGAATCAAGGGGTGGTCCGACCTCCGGGGCAAGACGGTCGCCACCGAGGGCGGTGGTGCGATGGCCGCGATGTGGCCGTTCGCGATGCACAAGCTGGGGCTCAAGGAGGGCGATGTCAACGTCGTCTCCGCCGCGAGCGCATCGAAGATCCCCGGCCTGCTGGCCGGTCAGTGGGACGCCAACCTCGCCCTGTACGTCTCCGACCAGCCGGCCATTGACGCACTCGGCCGGAAGGCATTCGTACTGAAGTGGTCCGACTTGGGCATCAACCTCTACGGCAACGGGATCGTCGTCTCCGACGAGAAGCTCAAAAACGATCCCGAGCAGGTGCGGCGGTTCAACCGGGCGATGCAGAAGGGCTATCTGTGGGCGTGCCGGCACCCGGCCGACGCCGCGAAGGATTTCCAGAAAGAGGTCTCGGGCTACGAGGCCAAGACCATCACCCTCGCGATCCGCGCACAGTGCGGACTCAACTGGGGCACCGGTAAGTCGGCGAACCGGTTCGGTGTCATGGACGACGCCGGCGTCCAGAAGACGATCGACGTCGCCCGCCAGTTCCTCGGCCTGAACCCGGGGAGCAACCTCACGCCCAAGGACGTGTACAGCAACTCCTACCTCGAGCCCCTGCACTCCAACGAGACCATCCAGGCGCCGTGACGGCCGGACGGAGAGTCACATGAACAACGAGTACGCCATCTCGGTCAACAACGTGGGAAAGACCTACCGATCCCGGGACGGCCAAGGCAACACGGTGCTCAAGGGGCTGGATTTCCATGTGAAGCCGGGCCAGTTCGTCTCGATCGTCGGACAGTCCGGCAGCGGGAAGACCACACTACTCAAGACGATCTCCGGCCTCCAGGAGCCCACCGAGGGCGAAATCCTGGTCAAGGGGCGGCCGATCCGCGACGGGATCGAGGACATCGCGATGGTGTTCCAGAGCCCCGTGCTCCTGCCGTGGCGCAACAACATCGACAACGTGCTCCTGCCCCTGGAGTTCCGCGGCACGCGCACCGACGAGTCACGCCACTACGCCCAGGAACTGCTCGAGATGGTGGGGCTGGGCAGCAAGGCCAAGCACTACTCCTACGAGCTCAGCGGCGGGATGCAGCAACGGGTGGCCATCTGCCGCGCGCTGGTCTCCCGCCCCGAACTGCTGCTCATGGACGAGCCGTTCGGCGCGCTCGACGCCATGACCCGCGATTCGATGAACTTCGAGATCCAGCGCATCTGGCAGACCACGGGGTGCAGCGTCCTGTTCGTGACCCACAGCATCTCCGAGGCGGTCTGGCTCGGCGACCGGGTGGTCGTCGTCGGCGACCGCCCCGGCCGGATCGTCGCCGACATCGCGATCGACTTCCCGCGGCCCCGAGGCAAGGAGCACCGGTTCTCCGCTGCCTTCTCCGACTACACAACCGAAATCGAATCCCACATCGGAGTCGTGACCGGAATCAGCTGACCGCAGCCGGCCCGGACGCCGACACCGAAATCGACATCATAGGAGCACCGCACCCATGCTGAGCCTCACCGCAGACGCCTCGCAAGTCGAAGCAACCTACGGACTCAACGCACGCAAGAGCCTCCTGTTCTCCGCGATCCGCCTCGACTCCTACCCGCTCGTCGCACCGTTGATCGCACAGACCGACAAGGGCCAGTACCTGCTCGTGCGCCAGCAGGAGCAGGGCAACGCCCTCTCCGCCGGAGTCCCGAAGGACCAGATCAGGTTCTACGCTCCCTGGGTCACGATCGACCCCCGGGTCGTCGCCGACACTCCCGCCTCGATGTCCCTGACGAGCCTGGTGCAGGAACTCGCCGGCGGCGCCGCGGTGAGGCTGGCCGCCGATGTCGTCTACAGCCACTACCGCGCCCTGTCCGGCTCCGTCGAACTCGTCGTCGCCGACCAGGACCCCACCCCCGTCACCGCCTACGAACTCGACCTCGAGGAGGTCCTGACGAGGTTCGCGGCGTGGCGCGAGACGGGCGTCCGCACTGCACGGCGGCTCATCGAGAACGTCGAACACCTCTCCGGACTGGCGGACGAGTTCACCGCCGACCAGGACAGCCGGTTCTCGTCGCTGAAAACGCTCGTCGGGGACCGCTCCCTCGACGCGCTGCTCCTCGCCGCGCCCCCCAACTTCACCGAAGCGACCGGGTTCGCACAGCCGGATGGCGCGGTCGGCCTGTGGCTGGCCGGTTCGGACAAGCTGATCGTGCTGGCGCCCGGGGGAACCTCCGGGGTCTCCGGGGCGGCCATCGGCCAGTTCCCGTCCATCGGCGCCGCCGTCCGGGCTCTGGCCGGCGGCGTACGGACCGGGGTCGAGGACGAGTGGATCAGCGTCGGCCTGGCCCGTGAACTCGAGAGCGAGGGAGCGGAACTGGTTCCGGTCTCGGCGGACCTCGGCCACTGGCGGGACATCCGTGATCACGAGGACCTCGCCTTCCAGGTCGTCGCCGCGCGGGCGAGCGTGTTCGCCATCGAGGAGGCGCTGGCCTGGGCGGAGGAGGGCCTCGACGCCGGCCGCTCGTTCACCGAACTCGACATCAACGCGGTGTACCTCAAGAAGATCGCCGAGTTCCGCACGGTGAACGAGATCCCCTTCGGCATCGAGCCGTACTTCACCAACCTCCACTCGTCGAACCGAATGCTCTTCCCTGGCCCGCCGGTCGACTACCCGATCAACGACGAGACGACGTGCATCCAGCTCGACGCCGGAGTGCGCATCGTGTTCGACGGGGTCAACGTAGCCACCTCCGACATGGCTCGCTCGCTGCCCCGCACCGCGGCCGCGAAGGAGGCGTACACCTTCTTCTTCGACGTGGTGCGCGAGGGCATCATCGGGCAGCTCAAGCCCGGTGTGGTGTGCGAGGACGTGCATGAGGGGACCTTGCGCTACCTGGCGCCGCACCTGGACCGGATGGTCCAGATCGGCATGCTCGGGACGGACGTCGACTTCAACACCGAGTACCGCAAGCGCAACGTCGGCCACCTCATGGGCAAGCAGGAGTCATTCGCCAACGAGCTCCGGCCCGGCTACAAGCACGTCCTCGGGGTCGGTTCGTACGGCGCCGCCGAGATCCCCTGGCGCTACGAGAACGCGGCGATCGGCACCGAGGATCTCTGGTACATCGGACGCGACCGCACCTACATCCTGAGCAAGCGATGACGGCTGAACTGCCCAACAGCCACTTCGTTCGCAGAGAGCCGATTCAGCGGGCTGCACGGAACGCGGGATCGTGTCGCTTGTCCGACTTGTTGAACTGGGATGCAACATGACTGACGTGCAGGAGCGCCTCAAGGCGCTATCCATCGAACTTCCGGTGCTCGGTGCGCCCCGCTACGCGTACGAGGCGACCGTCCGATGGGGCGATCTGCTTTACGTGTCCGGCCAAATCTCACGGACCGCCTCAGGCGAGACCCTGCAGGGCTGCTTGGGAGACAATGCCACTTTGGCCGACGGAGTGACCGCTGCGAGAACCGCTGCGCTCAATCTCCTGGCGCGCATAGACGACGCGGTCGGCCTCGACAATGTGCAGCAGATACTGAAGCTCAATGCTTGGGCCACGAGTTCAGCCACCTTCGTGGACCAGCCGTCGGTGATTGATGGGGCTTCGCGGCTGTTGCTCGACGTCCTGGGCGACGCGGGCCGTCACGCTCGAACCGCCTTGTCGGCCCACGTGCTGCCTCAAGGCGCACTGGTGGAACTTGACGCCGTGATCGCCATCTGCAGCTAGCGGTGGTTTGTTAAGGCGGGAGTGGGAGGTGGAGGTAACGGCTGAGTGGTCGGCCGGTACTGACTGCGTTGATCAGGTTCTGTAACTCTGCTGGTGGGGCGTGCTTGGACCAGGCTTTCCACCAGCGTTGCAGCATGATGGTGGGGGTCAGCCAACTGCGGACGGTACGTGGGGCCTGGGGCCGGCGTGCCGGGTGGTGCGTTCGGGTGGCCCCTCTCTGGCCGGGTCGACCGGTTGGCGGGCGTCGACGGCGGTCCGGCTTCCCAGCAGAAGGAGAACGCGCAGTTGACCAGGGTCCGGTGGCGGCGGATGGCACGGTCGGTGCGGACCTGGAAGTCGGCCCAGCCCAGTTCGTCCTTGACCTGCTTGTAGCTCTGCTCGATCCAGTTGCGGATGCCGTAGATCCGCACGATCTCGGCGAGGTCGGCGGCCGTTGACGAGGGCTGCTACCGCCAATCCGGATGGCCACGGCCATCACCGACCGCCTGGCCGGCCGCGGGCTCGACGTCATCACTCCCGCGCCAGCGGACCGCGCGTTCGTCCACCAGGTCACCTTCAACGGACACACCCGGAGGTGTGCGTCAAACCAAACGGTTTGGGCGTTGTTCTCAGTCCGAGCGAGGGAACATGCGCTCGACGGCGGCCACCAGTGCGGCGCGGCGGGCGGCGATGGTGGGGTCCACGGCCTGGTCTGCGGCAGCGGCGGCGATTTCGGGCTGACCTGCCCAGGTCATGGCGATCTGGTTGATCAGGGCGAGGACGTCGACCGGGTCCCAGGCCGGGTCGAGCAGCCCGATGCGCTGTGCGTCGCGGAGTTGGTCGAGCTTGCCGGCGATCGTGGCCTGGAGGGCGCTGGTGGTGTTGTCTGCGGGCTCGGCCAGCTCCAGGCGGCCCCACATGATCAGGCGGTAGTGGTCCGGACGTGCCGTGAAGTGGTCGAAGAGGATGCCGGCATAACCGGGCAGGTCGGCCGGGTCCAGCTGAGTGGCCTCGATGAGTGCGGTCGTCTCGCGTTCGGCGACGTGCGCGTAAAGGGCTTCCTTGCTGCGGAAGTAGGCGTAGACACGTTCCTTGCTCGTCCTGGCCTGTTTGGCGATGCGGTCCACGCGGGCGCCGGCGATCCCGTGCCGGGCGAACTCCTCCTTGGCTGCGGCGACGATCCGCTGACGCGTGGAGTCGGCGGACTCGCCCGCGATGGCGGCGTCCGGGGTCTGGCCAGGGTTGGTGGAGCGAGGCATGAGTCCAGGATAGGCGACCGAACCGTTCGGTTTTGCGTTGCACTCCAGACGGGCGTAGGTTCACACCGAACAGTTTGGTTTGGTCAGCTACGGGCTGCCGACATGACACGAGGAGCGATCTCATGCAGTACCGCACCCTGGGACAGCAGGGACTGCGCGTCTCCGCGCTCGGACTGGGCATGATGGGGATGTCCCTGGCCTACGGCCCCTCGAACGACGAGGACGGCATCTCCACCATCCGCCGCGCCCACGAACTCGGAGTCGACTTCTTCGACACCGCCGAGGTGTACGGCCAGGGCACCGGCAGCAACGAGACGCTGCTCGGCAGCGCAGTCAAGGACTTCCGCGACGAGGTCATCCTGGCCACCAAGTTCGGCTTCGACATGACCAGCAAGACGCCGGGGAGCGGCGTCAACAGCCGCCCGGAGAACATCCGCAAGGTCGCCGAGAACAGCCTGCGCTACCTCCAGACCGACCGCATCGACCTCTTCTACCAGCACATCTCCGACCCCGACGTACCGGCCGAGGAGGTCGCCGGCACTGTCGGTGACCTGATCGCCGAGGGCAAGGTGCAGTACTTCGGCCTGAGTAACGTCGGCCCGCAGTACATCCGCCGCGCCCACGCCGTCACCCCGGTCACAGCCCTTCAGTACGAGTACTCGGTCTTCGAACGCGAAGTAGAGGACGAGATCCTGCCGGTCCTGCGAGAGTTGGGGATCGGCCTGGTACCGTACTCGCCGCTCGGCCGCGGCTTCCTCTCCGGCGTGGTCAAGCCCGCTGACGAGTACCCCGAGGGCGACATGCGCCGCTGGGACGAGCGCTGGCAGGGCGAGAACTACGCCTACAACCTGAACGCCGCCGAGCGGCTCCGAAAGCTTGCCGCCACCAAGGGCAGCACCCCCGCCCAGCTTGCCCTGGCCTGGCTGCTCGCCCAGGGCGAGGACGTCATCCCGATCCCGGGCACCCGCAGCGCCACACGTCTGGAGGAGAACGTCGGCGCCACCGACGTAGAACTCACCGAGGCCGACCTGGCCCGTATCCGGGAGGTCCTCCCCCAGGGCTCCGCAGGCAGCCGCTACCCGGCCTCGATCATGGCTGGCTACCGCACCGACTGACAGCCCGTACACCAAGTTCGGCGGTCCCGGGCATGCGGCGGCGAGCAGCGGCGGCATGTCCTCCCGGGCGGGGCTGTGACCGGGGTCTGTGCCCACGTGCGCACCGGCCACGGCGCGCCCTGCTCCTCCTGATCAACCTCGAGGTCAACCGCTGACGGACGATCCGGCGGGGTGCAGGGGTGCAGGGGTGCAGGGGTGCAGGGGTGCGACAGGCAGGGCTTCCCAGAATGCGGGCGGCAAAAAACCACTTCTGCGGATTGGCCTGCCTGTCTTGTCTGTTGCCCCGGCCCGTGCGATAGCCCCGACCCCCGCCGAGCGCGAGCGGCTGAAGAGGATGGCCTACGGTCCAAAGACCGAGCACCGGCTGCGTATGCGGGCTCAGGTGGTCCTGCACGCGGCGCGTGGGCGCTCCAACGCGCGCATCGCCCGTGAGACCGGATTACACCTGGACACCGTGCGGACCTGGCGGAACCGATTCGCCGCGCTGGGACTCACGGCCGCTCTCTTGACGGAACCAGGGACAATGGCAGTGCGTGTCTGATGGAGTGATGTACTGACGGCACTGGTGTGGTGCGTGCCCCAGTTCCGGACTGATCTCTCAGGGGGAAGGGCGAGGATGCTGTCGGAGGCAATGACCGCGCTGGCTGCGGCGGGAGGCACCGCGGTGGTGCAGGCCGCAGGTACCGACGCATGGACAGAGATGCGCCAGCAGGTGGCCCGTTGGTTCGGCCGGGGCAATCCGCAGCGCGAGCACGCCGAGCTGGAGCGCCTCGATCAGACCGCGGGCGAGTTGGAGGCGGTTCGGCCGACCGAGGTGGAGCGGGTGCGTATTCGTCATGAGGCGGCGTGGCAGGGGCGGATCGAGGCCCTGCTGGAAAGTCTGGAGGACGTCGAGCGAGCCCGGGTCGTGGATGAGCTGCGCACCCTGCAGGCCCAACAGACCTCCCACCGCAGCGTGTCGGCGGGCCAGAGTGGACTTGCCGTGGGCGGAAACGTGGACATCCGGGCCGACCGCAGGTCCGCCGCCGCTGTGACCATGGGGAATGTGACCCTGGGAGACCCTTCCCAGCCGGGCGCGCACCAGGACTGAGCGCACCCGGTACCGCCTCGGCCGCGCCGACTTACGACATCAGCCGCGTCTTCGCCGACCACGGCAGCGTCGCCGTCGGCTACGCCGGGCAAGTCCATCATCACGCCTCCTCGTCCCGCACCCCGGCCGCCTGGCCGCACCTGGTCGGCGGGATCCCGTCTCGTGCCTCGTCCTTCCAGCGCCGGGACGAGGTCGACCAGTTGCGGGCGGCGTCCGGCAGCGGGGGCACGGCAGCGCTCGGCCAGGTACTGGTGGGGACCGGCGGAGTGGGCAAGACCCAGCTGGCCGCCGAATACGCCCGCACCGCCCTGGACAGCGGCGAGGTCGACGTGCTGGTGTGGATCAGCGCGAGCAGCCGCCAGGCCATCATCGCCGGATACGCGCAGGCCGGCATCGAGGTGCTCGCGGAGGACCCCAGCGCCCCCGAGCAGACCGCGCGGGCGTTCCTGTCCTGGCTGGAGCCCAAGGCCGGACAGCAGCCGTGCCGGTGGCTGGTCGTACTGGACGACGTCGCAGATCCTGCCGATCTGCGCGGCGATCGTCCTGATAAGCCCGGCTGGTGGCCTCCCGCCAGCCCGCACGGCCGTGTCCTGGTCACCACGCGCCGCCGCGAGACCGCCCTGACCGGAGCAGGCCGATGCCTGATCCCGGTGGGCTTGTTCACCCCGAAGAAAGCCGCCGGGTACCTCACCGCCGTACTCGCCGAGCGCCATCGCCACGGGCCAACCGACCAGATCAACGGCCTCGCCGCGGACCTGGGACACCTGCCCCTCGCTCTGGCCCAAGCCGCCGCCTACATCATCGACGCCGACATCTCCTGCGCCGATTACCGCCGGCTGCTGGCGGATCAGCGCAGGAAGCTCGCCGACCTGCTGCCCGAGCCCAGTGCGCTGCCTCCCGACCAGGCCACCACCGTCGCGGCCACCTGGTCACTGTCCATCGAACGCGCCGACCGGCTGCGCACCGCCGGCCTCGCTCAGCCCATGCTCCAGCTCGCCGCGATGCTCGACCCCAACGGCATCCCGGAAACCGTTCTGACCAGCGATGCCGCCCTGGCCCACCTCACCACCCACCGCACCCCCGGCGAGCGGGAACCCGACCCGGTCACCGCCGAGGACGCCATCAAAGCCCTGCGGGCCCTGCACCATCTCAACCTGATCGACCACACCCCCGGCACTCCCCACCAGACCGTCCGCATCCATCAGCTCATCCAACGCGCCACCCGCGACAACCTCCCTTCCGACCAGCGCGGCCGAGCCGCGCGCGCCGCCGCGAACGCCCTCATCGACGCCTGGCCCGACATCGAACGCGACACCGCCCTCGCCCAGGCCCTGCGCGCCAACACCGACGCCCTCACCCGCCACGCCGAAGACGCCGTGTACCAGGACGGCGGCGTGCACCTCGCGCTCTTCCGGAGCGGCCGGAGCCTCGGTCATTCCGGCCAGGCCGCGGCGGCCCGCGACCACTTCCAGCACCTGGCCACCGAGACAAGAAACCGCCTCGGCCCCCAGCACCTCGCCACTCTGAACGCACGGGACCACCTTGCTCACTGGCGGGCAGAGGCAGGGGATCCGGCCGGAGCCGTCGCCGACTTCGCCGAGTTGCTCGGCGAAGTCGAACAGGTTCTCGGTCCGGACCACCTTTACACCCTGACCATCCGCGGCAGCCTCGCCACGCTGCGGGGCAAGGTGGGTGATCCCGCCGAAGCCGCCACCGCCCTGGCCACGCTGCTCGACGACTTCGAAAGGGTCGTGGGTCCGGACAACCCTCACACCCTGACCACCCGGGGCCTCCTCGCCCGTTCCTGGGGAGAGGCGGGGAACGCGGCCAAAGCCGCCGCCGCCTTGGCCGAACTGGAGGTGGACATCCGGCGGATCCTGGGCCCGGACCATCCGGAGACCTTGACTGTCCGGAACAATCTCGCGGTCTGGCGGGGAAAGGCGGGGGACGCGGCCGGAGCCGCGACCGCACTCGCCGAACTGCTCGGCGACCGGCTGCGGATCCTGGGCCCGGATCATCCGGACGTCCTGGACACCCGACAGGACCTCTTCTCCTGGCTGGCGGCGGCGGGGGACGCGACGGGATCCGTAAAGGTATTCGCCGAACTGCTCATGGAGCGGCTGCGGATCCTGGGCCCAGACCCCGCAGACCTCGCCCTGCACGGCACTCTCGCCTCGTGGCTTGGGGAGACGGGGCACGAGGCCACAGCCGCAGCGGCATTCACCGCGCAGCTGGAGCACACGCGGCGCGTACTGGGCCCGGACCACCCTCACACCCTCGCCGCACACAGCAATCTCGCCCGGTGGCGGGGCCAGGCGGGCGACGTGGACGGAGCCGTGGCGGCACTCGCCGAGCTGCTGAAGCATCTGCTGCGCGTGCTGGGCCCGGACCACCCCCACACCCTCGCCACACGCGGCAATCTCGCCCAGTGGCGCGGACGGGCGGGCGAT
Source organism: Streptomyces sp. AgN23 (assembly GCF_001598115.1). Classification (NCBI taxonomy): domain Bacteria; kingdom Bacillati; phylum Actinomycetota; class Actinomycetes; order Kitasatosporales; family Streptomycetaceae; genus Streptomyces; species Streptomyces sp. AgN23. The sequence continues at coordinate 2,274,656 of NZ_CP007153.1, read as the reverse complement.
GCGGTCGGAGCCGCGGCGGCATTCGCCGACTTGCTGGAGCACACGCGGCGCGTGCTGGGCCCGGACCATCCCCACACACTCACCGCCCAGCGCAGCCTCTCCCACTGGAGGGGGCGGGCGGAGGGCGCCAGCGTTCATCAACCGACCGATTGATGAGCAAGATCGGTTAACGGGGGTTCGCGGCCGGACCGGCGCCGGATCATGCTCGTAAGACGGTGTCAGAAAGTCTGCATGCACGAGAACTTGAGCAGTACCCTCGTCTGAACGATCTCGCGGGTGCAGACACCTTCCGATGACGACACCGCCGATCTCCTCACCCCTGTCCCCGCCATACGGACCGGCGCCCTCGTGGGGTACGCCCGCTTATCGACGAAGGGACAGTTGCTCGACCGGCAGATCCACGCACTCACCGAAGCGGGCTGCATCCGGATCTTCGCCGACAAGAAGTCCGGCAAGAACGCCGACGAGGATCTGTGGAAGGCGCTCGACTATCTCCGCGAAGGAGTAGACACCCTCGTTGTCCCGTCCCTGGACCGGCTCGGTCGCTCGATCCAGGACCTCATCGCGATCGTCTCCGGCCTGCGCAAGCGCGGCGTCGGCTTCACCTCGCTACACGAGGCGCTCGACACCACCACGCCGGGCGGGCGCCTGGTGTTCCACGTTTTCGCCGCGCCGGCGGAGTTCATCCGCGAACTCATCGTGCAGGGCACCAACGGGGGCCTGGACGCCTGAAGGGTATCTTTATTGCCGTACGGTGGTTGACCTGGGGCTTTGTGATCGCCCGAGTATGGGCGTGATCAGTGATCGTGGGTCTGCGACTGCTCTGCCTGATCTTCTGCCGACTGCTGGGCTGCCTCCTCTTGTTGGGCCGGTCGGCCGCCGCGAAGAACGCCGAGATCCTTGCCCTTCGGCATGAGGCCGCTGTACTGCGTCGGCAGGTCGAGCGGCCATGGCTTTCATGGGCTGACCGTGCCGTGCTCTCCGCTCTCGCCCAGTACCCGCCACCTGCCTTACGCCGCCATCGGCTGGTTACCCCGGGCACCCTGCTGACCTGGCACCGCCGTCTGATGCGCTGGAAATGGCGACAGGCACCGGCCAGGCCAGGCCCGGCCGGCCGCCGTTGCGCTCGCATTTCAGTGAGCATGGATGGTCCTGCACCCGGTGTCAGTTCCCTGAGGCCGCTGTGGACGGGATTCGGTCGGCGGCGGCGTGGGCGGGTGTGTAGAAGCGTCCCTTCGTCGTCTTGGTGAGGATGACGTGGACGATGGGTCCGAGGAACATCGAGATGAACGACGCGTACGCCACCGGGTAGAGGCCGAGGATGCCGAGGGCGCCGACGAACACGGCGAGGCCGAGGGAGAGCAGGCCGCAGGGGTTCCACTCCCGCACGTCGTCCTCGCGGAATTCGATGCCCTCGGCTCGGCCGAGCTTGAGCCAGCGTCGGCAGATGAAGTAGTCGGCGAGGATGATGAGCACCCAGGTGTTGGTGAGGACACCGGTGACGGCCAGGAACGTGCCGAGGTGGTTGATGACGTTCGTGGCGTAGAAGATGACGCCGAACAGCCACACTCCGAACATCCACCAGGGGCGTCCGGGACGGAACCCCGCGACGACGTCGAAGCCGCTGGACAAGGTGATGGAACCGCCGTACAGGTTCATGACGTTGATGCGGATCTGGGTGATGACGACGAAGACGACGCCGAGCAGCCCCATCAGGTGGACGAAGACGAATCCGGGGTCCTGTGCCTTCGCCTCGCCGAAGGAGCCGACGAGAGACGCACCGAGCATGGCGCCGAGGAAGATGATGACGAACATGGGGATGAGTTCGAGCAGCATGATGGTCGCTGTGCCGCGGTAGCGGATCTTGGTGCTGGCGAAGCGTCCGTAGTCGGTGGCCATCAGCCCCTGGAAGATCATCTGCCCGTTGGCGAAGCTCATCGCGGTCCACAGCGCGGCTCCACCGCCGGTCGCGGTGGAGTTCCACTGACTGAGGCCGGCGACCTCGTGGTGGGAGCCAAGGGAGATCAGTGCCCAGGCAAGCAGCCCGACGAAGATCGGGAAGCCCCATTTCTGAAGCGTCGACATGGCGTACATGCCGCGCCAGACGAAGCCGATCGTGAGGAGACCGATGAGGGCGAAGATCCCGATGCCGGCGAGGGAGTCGATGGGGATGTGGAAGTAGTAGGCGATCGCGTGGGAGACGATCGTCCCCTCGAAGAGGAAGTAGTAGACGAAGTTGACCGCGTAGATGAACGAGGTCAGTGCGGCTCCTCGGCTTCCGAAGCCGAGACCGCGGGATATCAGGCTCTGGGAGAGACCTTCGCGGCTGGCCATCCGCATGGTCAGGGAGCCGATGAGGATGGCGCCGATGAAGAAGTAGCTGATCGGCAGCAGCATCGCCGGCCAGCCCACGAGGAAGGTCTGCTGGGCGCCGAAGGAGAAGAAGAACATGGCGGTGGCGTTGCCCAGCAGCACGAGGCTGATGGCGGGGATCGGCCAGCGCTTGTTGTCGGGAACGCGATCGACGGCGAAGCTCTCGATCTGGTCGTCGATGGAGGCTTCGGGGCCGCGGAAGGACTCTCTGATGGACATGGGTGGTTCTCCCAGTGGTGCGGGCGGTGTTTCGGCGGAGCGCAGTCAGGCGGTCGGTGCGGCCCAACGGCTGTCGAGGGCGATGGTGGGATCGGTGCCGAACTCATGGGCGAGCGCGGTGGCCGTGGCGCGGGCTTCGTCCAGACAGGTGCGGGCGAACGCAGCCTGGGCTTCCGGGCCGTCGGCGGGGGAGGGGAGTGTCTTTTCCCACCGTGCTTCGAGGTCGTCGAAGGAGACGCGCAGACGCTCGGCACGGGCGGCGAAGCTCCGTGCCTGGGGATCTTTCGCGGCGTCGAGCAGGTGGTGCCACTGCCACCAGACCGCGAGCGGGTCGTGCGAGGGCTGACGATGATCACGGGGGTCCGATGAGAGCCCGGGGACGGGCTGGGTCAGCCCCTCGGGCAGGTTCTCGATGTCCAGCGGGATAGGAAGGTAGACACCCGTACAGGGGGTGACGGGGCACCACCAGAGGGTGAGGGGGCCGGGTTCGTCGTGCAGTTCGACGATCAGTGAGGCCGCGGTGTTGCCCCAGGTGAAACCGGACGGGTGCTCGTGCATGCAGAGTGTGTGGAAGTCCGGGCGCGCGGCGTCGAAGGAGGGACCGCCGAGGAAGGTGTCCTCCAGATGATCGCGCAGGACGCCCTTCATGGCGTGCAGGCCGACTCCTGTGACCGCCTCGTCGGTGAGGAGCTGGTGGGAGCGGCGGCGACGAATGCGCGACACCTGTAGCGGCGTGCCCGGGTCGGTGAAGGCGTCCGCCACGTCCAGCGGCTGGGTGGACGGCCAGCCCACCCGTGTCGCCGCTGTGCGCAGACCGGAACTGGTGAGGTCCGCGTCCGTGCGGATGGACAGCTCGTTGCTGAACGACGCGACACCGCTGGTGATGCGGCGGGCCGCCCAGTCGCGTCCGATCGTCTCCAGTACCCAGGCTTCCCGCGGATCGGCGATGACGAAGGCGTTGTCGTAGGAGCCTTCGGCGTGGGGTGTGCCGACCATGGCCGAGCCCCACTGACCGTAGCGCTCCAGCAGGTCCGTGATGATGTCCAGCGCTTCTCGTGCGGTGCTGCCGCGTTCCAGCCCGAGGCGGACGAGTTCCATGCCGAGGATGCCCGGCTCCTGCGGGTCGCCTGCCTTCTCCCTCGCGACGGCGTCCGCCCAGACGCGGCTGAAGACGGCCTCGTTGCCGATGGCCACGCGGTGCTCGTTCACGCCCATTTCGTATCCCCAGCACCAGAAGGGGCTCGAGCCGATATGTGCGTAGGCGGGTGCGTCCTCGATGGTGAGATAGGCGAGGCGCAGGGGACCGCCCGCGGGCCGGGCCGGGTACCGGCGCAGCGGCTGGGCCTCCCCGGCGGGGCGGTCGCTGTTCTTGCCGAAGAGGACCGCTCGGCGGCGGGTGGAGTCGGGGAGCGCGACGATGGTGTCGCAGCTCCAGGGGCGAGTCGTCACGTGCGGGCTCCATTGCTGTGGGCGGTCCTGAGTCCCAGGTGGGTTTGGATGAGGGCGCGAGTGGCCTGCCCCACCAGGCGGCAGGTCAGCTCGGGGTCGTTGGCGCAGGCGGGATCGATGCGGTCGAGCGCGATGGTGTCCGCGAAGAGCGTCCCCTTGTCCGCCGTGGCAGGCAGGCGGTCGCTTCCTACGATCGCGACGGTCTTCACCCCGAATGTCCGGGCGAGCCGGGCGATGCTCACGGGGGCCTTGCCCCGCAGGCTCTGCGGATCGAGGCAGCCCTCGCCGGTGATGACGAGGTCCGCCCCCCGGATCTCGTTCCCCGCTCCCAGTAGATCGAGGAACACCTCCGAGCCGGAACGCAGGTGTCCGCCGAGCAGGAGCCCGGCCCATGCGAGGCCGCCCGCGGCCCCGGAGCCCGGCCGCCGGGCCGCCCCCCGGTTGCCGAAGGCGCTCTCCAGAATGTCCGCCGCATGTGCCAGCCCGGCGGAGAGCCGGCGGATCATGTCGTCGTCCGCGCCCTTCTGCCGGGCGAACATCTCGGCCGAGCCGTCGGATCCCACCATGGGCGTGTCGACGTCACACGCCAGAACCAGCCGGGCGTTCCGCAGGCCGGGATGGAGACCCGTGGTACGGACGGTCGCGAGCTCGAGCAGTGCGGCACCGCCCGGCACCAGCCGGTTCGCCTGTGCGTCATGCAGTTCGGCGCCGAGCGCGCACAGCAGGCCGGTACCACCGTCGGTGGCGGCAGTGCCACCGAGCGCGAGGGTGATCTCCTCGACCCCGTCGTCCAGGAGGGCGGCTACGACCTGGCCGACGCCGTACGTCGTGGCCGTGGCCGCCTCGGACGGGTCGGGGCGCCGCGCACCGAGGCCGCAGACGGACGCCACCTCGACGATCGCCCGGCCGCCGAGCCTGGCGACAGGCGCCTGCACATGTGCGCCCCAGGAGTCGGACGCCGGCACCGAGACGGCTCTCCAGCCTGCGGACAGCGCGGCCGCCACGCTGCCGTCGCCGCCGTCGGCGACGGGCAGCCGCGACACGGCCGCAGCGGGGGCCTGCTCCGCGATCACTGCCGCCATGACCTCGACGAGACGCTGGGCCGACACGGTTCCTTTGAACTTATCCGGGGCGAGGACGACGCGCCGGACGGCGTCTACCTGCATAGAGACGCTCCTCCCGAAAATTGTTCGTCAAGTTATCTCACCCATTTGTCGGCTTGTCTAGCGCTCAGCGGATACTCTGTGAACCCCGGCTCTCACCCACGACGCGAAGGACGCGCATGCCGATCGAGCTCGTAACCCAGTCCGTCGGCGACGCCCTCGTGACGTCACTGCGTGAGCGGATACTCGCGGACGAGATCAGCGTCGGCATGGCGGTGACGGAGGCATCGGTCGCCGCGGAGTACAAGGTCGCAAGGCAGACCGCGAAGGGCGCGATCGAGCGGCTGGTCGGCGAAGGCTTGCTGGAACGCACCGCGCACAAGAGCGCCCGCGTTCCGATGCTCGATGAGGCGCGCGTACGGGACCTGTACTTCGCCCGCGGGGTGATAGAAGTGCGGGCCTACGAACTGCTGGCCGACGAGCGGCTGCTGCCCCCGGAAGCCTTGACGGCTCATGAGGCGTTCGGCGAGTGTGCGAAAGGTTCGAACGTGGCGGCCCTCGTACAAGCGGATGTCGCCTTCCACCGGGCGCTGATCGACGGCCTGGAGAGCGACCGCATCTCCCGCGGGCACAGCGTGATCATGAATGAAATCCGGCTCTGTCTCGCCCAAGTGCAGAACGCGCACCTCCTCGCCCCAGCAGAGATCGCCGAAGAACACCAGACGATCATCACAGCCATTCGCGACGGCGACGTCCCCAAAGCTGGCGAAGTGGGCCTGGAGCACCTCAAGCACGCTGAGAGGAACTTGCTGGAACACCTGCGCAAATGACCTCCCCCTGGAGGGGCCTCCTGGCCCGGCCACGAGGCGGCCGCAGGCTCGCATACCGCAGTGGCCCAGGTTCACCACCCGGGGCTGCCCGGCGATCCGGGCCACATGATGGCGGCCCGTCAGATGAACGGGTTCGGCGCGGTTCTGAGCTTCGAATTCGCGGACGCGGACGCGGCCGTTGCCGACGCCGCCTGCGACGCGGTGCGGGTCATCGCGTTGGACACCGGTCTCGGCGGTGTGGAGTCCACGATCGAGCGCGGGACGGAGCATCCCGGTCAGGAACACGTAGCGCCGGGGCTCCCGCGGCTCAGCGTGGGCTGCGAACACATCGAGGATCTGTGGCAGGACCTGCTGCGGGCCTCGTGGTCGCCCGTACGGGACGTCTGGTGGCCGCGGCCGACGCGCCGAGTGAGGGGCGACGAGCGGGGTGCGAACTTCACCGAACGGCAGCCCGTCGTCCGGGCCGCGTTCGACGAGCTCGAGCGGCGATGGGCGGCAGAGCTTCCGCAGATACGGAGGAGGCGCTGCGCCGGCGTCGTGACCATGGGGACGCCGCGATGGCGGAAACCATGGCCGCCTTTACCGACGCCTGTGCCCGCCAGGCAGCGCAGGCCGCCACCAGCCTGATCGCTGAGTCCGGCGGCTGACGGAGGGGGCGGTCTGAAGTCTTGACAGGGCACCCGGCCGCCCGCATGCTATCTGAAATCTCAGGCGACTTGAGATCTCAGGAGAGCGAGGCACCGTGGATCGCCCGGAGACCGCCCATATCCGCAGCAACGGCCAGCTGACCTTGCCGATCCAGGTCCGGCGCGCGTCCGAGCTCCAGGAAGGCGACGTCGTCGAAGTCGTACCGCAGAGCGACGGGACGATCCTGCTGCGGCCCATCGCCGTCCTGGACCGGCAGCAGGCGGACCAGATGTTCCGGCGCGGACACGGGCCCGCGGCGGAGCCGGCCGAGGACGATATGCGTGACCGGGTCCGTGGCCTGCTCCGCCGCCGCCAGCTCCCGGTCACCACCGGGCGCAAGCTTGACGGGCTGGTCGAGCGCTATCAGCGTGGCGATCTGACCCGCAAGGCGTTCATCGCCGAGGCGATCATGCTCGGCCTGCCGGCTGTGTCTATCGCGTCCCTGTTCGCGGGCACAGACCAGGCGGATGCCGAGCCCAGCGCGCCTCGGGCGCAGTACACGGAACCGGCCGTGGACGGTGCGCGGGACGGCGTCGTGCGCATCGCCGAGGCATTCCACTCCCTGCTGTACCTGCCGCTCTACATCGCTCACGATGTCGGCTTCTTCGAGGATGAGGGACTGACCGTCGAGATCACCAAGGCGGGCGGCGGTACCGAGGCATGGTCGGCAGTGGAGAGCGGCCTCGCGGACTATTCCGTGCACGACCCGGTGTTCACGATGCGAGCACACGAGCAGGGCGTCGGGGACGCGGTCGTCGTGGGAACGCTCTGCAACGGGCAGGCCATTCTGGCACTGGCACGCGACGAGTCCATCCAGGCGACCGAGGACCCCCGGACCTTCATCACCGAAACGATCAACGGACGGACCGTCTGCACGCAACCACAGCCGGATTCACAATGGTCCCTGTTGCGATTCCTGAAGTTCCTCTACGAAGCCGATCCGGCACAGGCACCTCGAGTGTTGCAGGTTCCGATCGGGACCGAGCCGGAACCGGTACTCGCCGGGAAAGCCGACCTGTGCCTCGCGTTTCCTCCGCAGGCGGACATCGCGGTCTCCGCCGGACTGCATGAGATATTCGACTTCTCCCGGTTCTTCGGGCCCTACCTGCTTTCCGCGCTCGCCACTCGCCGTGCAGTCATCCAGGCCGATCCCGAACGGCACGGAGCCGTGGTCACCGCACTGGAAAAGGCATGCCAATACGCCCACGCGTTTCCGGATGAGGCAGTGCATGTGGCACAGCGGGAGTTTCCCGACCTCGACGCCGAGGTGATAGACCGGGCAACCCGGCGCTGCCTCCAGCGCAACTTCCTGCCCCGCCACACCGCCGTGGACGGGGAGGCATGGCAGGAAAACGGTGTGCTCAACAAGTTCGTGGGCACCATCGGAGAGTACCGGGCCATGACCGAACTGGTCGACAACGAAGCTGCGCTGCGAGCCTACCGGCTTCTCGGCAACCTCCAGATGGTGTGGCGCGAACCGCGTTCGATCACGCGGGTCACGGCTGTTGGCGCGTCACACCTTCCGTAGTCCGGCATCGCCGGATCCCATCTCCACGACAGAAGGCTCAGTGTGGGAATCGTCGTGGCAGTCGATATCCAGGGAAGTGAACGATGATGGAAGAAATGGCCCGTAGCGACGGCTGCACGGAACCGCCGCCGTACGCGGCACTGCGTATCAAAGCCATCCAGTCTCTTCTCGTGGAGAAGGGTCTGATCGTGCAGCAGGCTCTCGACGAGATCGTGGACATCTACGAAAACCGTATCGGCCCAAAGAATGGGGCCGCCGTCATCGCCCGGGCCTGGGATGATCCGGAGTTCAAGGCACGGCTTCTCGAAGACGGCACCGGGACGCTCGCTGACCTCGGCATGACGGGATTCGAGGGCGCCCATGTAATGTTCGTCGAAAACACTGATCAGGTGCACAACGTCGTGGTATGCACCTTGTGCTCGTGCTACCCCTGGGCAGCTCTCGGCCTGCCGCCGGCCTGGTTCAAGGCGCTCCAATACCGATCCCGTGTGGTTTTCGAACCGCGCAAGGTGCTCGAGGAGTTCGGCACCGAGGTCCCGCCCGAGAAAGAGATTCGCGTGTGGGATAGCACGTCCGAGATTCGTTACGTTGTCATCCCGCAACGCCCTGCTGGAACCGACACTCTTTCGGTCCAGCAGCTCACGGAGTTGGTCAATCGCGACTCCATGATCGGCACGCGTCTCGCTACGTCCAGTGAGGGGGCTGCGGCCTGAATGGAATTCATGACGTCGGAGGCAAGCTGTCTCGACCGAGCCTGACAAGCCGGTGTTTCGCGGTCAGTGGGGGCGCGACGTATTCAGCGTAATCGGCCTTTACTTCGCCAGCGGCCACTTCGCGTAGAGGGGCCCTTTGCCGTGCGCCATGGCGTCAGGGAAGGCGAAAAGCCATGACGCCTCTGAACGATCCCGCTACGGCCTTTGACGTACTGCGGAAGCCGGGTGTGCCGGCCACCCGGATGGGGAGCCTACGCCACGGCCAAGAGCGGTGTGTGCGCAGCGCTCAACGCGGTCATCGCCTCCGGAGTCGACCCATGCGCCGACGGCCTCGCCTCCCGCATCGAGGCCGGTGCCGGGGACGGCAGGTTGCGGACCGACGCCACATCCGACCATGTCCTACTCCTCATGGGTGGCATCGCCGATGCCGTGCAGCACGGCATAGGAGAGTTAGCCGGGACGCCGGAACGCTCCGCGGACTGGGAGACCCCCATCTTGCTCTACCGGGCACCAACGGTTTCCAGCAGGAGGTGGAGGTCGTGGGCGGCTTCGGCGGTGGACAGGACCGCGGCGGCGAGGAGCGTGGCTGTCGTGGCGGCGAGGAGGGGGTGGCGGCCGAAGGGGGGAGCGAGGAGGGCCGCGACGCGGCGGGGCACGGGTCCGGCGGCGGTGAGTGGGGTGCGGCGGCCGAGGATGGCCAGCGCGGCGCCCGGGGTGCGGGCGGGGGTGCGGTGGGCGGCGAGGGCGGCCTTGCCGACGGTGCGGGCGACCCGCTCGCGGTCGCCGGTGGCGGTGGCCGCCATCTCGTCGGCCCACCGTTCGATGGTGTACGTCACGGCCGTGGCGAGGGGGCGTAGCAGGGGGTTGGCGGCGGCGCCGAGCTGGGCCAGGGCGACGAAGGCGTAATGGTGAGCCGCCAGGTGGGCGCGTTCGTGCGCGAGCAGGATGTGGCGCTCGGTCTCGTCCAGGGTGTGGAGCATGCCGGTGGAGACGACGACGCGGCCGGGCAGGCCGGGGATCGCGAAGGCGTTGGGGGCTTCGTCCTCGATCACGACCAGGCCGTCTTCGGCGGGCATGCAGGCCGCTTCCAGGGCGGCGGTGGCCAGGGTGCGGGCGCGCCGCCAGAGCATGCGGGCGGCCATGAGGACGGCGGCGCCGAGCAGCAGTCCGGCGATCAGGGCGACGGACAGTTCGGCGGGGTCGCTGCGCTGCGCGGTGTGGGCCGACCAGTGGCCGAGGTCGGCCAGCTGGGGGAAGCGGATCAGCCCGGTGATGGTCAGCAGCCCCAGTGAGATGGTGGTTGCCGTGCCCAGTACGAGGGCCGAGGCGGTGAGCAGCCAGGTCGCCAGGCGGGGTTCGCATCGCTCCGCCAGGGGTCGTGCTCCGTGGGGAGCGAGCAGGGAGAGCAGCAGCGGGATGTAGACGGCGATGCGCATCTGGGCGGCCTCTTCCTCTTCCTACTGGTCGGGGTCGAGCAGTTGGCGCAGCAGGTCCGCGTCGGTGGTGGACAGTTCGTCGGCGAAGCGGGCGAGGACGTCCTGGCGGTCGGACCGCTCTTCCAGGACCGAGCGCATGCGGCGGGCGGCGAAGCCGGGATCGTCGGTGACGGGGGCGTAGGCGTAGGCCCGGCCGCGCGGGGTGCGGGTGAGCAGCTGCTTGGTGTGCATGCGGGTGAGGATCGTCACCACGCTGTTGTAGGCCAGTTCGCCGCCGAGGCGTTCGGTGACCTCGCGGGGGGTCAGCGCGCCGTCGGCCCGCTGCAGCAGTTCGAGGATCTCGGCCTCGCGTGCACCGTTGGGCCGCTTGGGTCCGTGTCCTGGCGTGCGGATGCCCATGCGGTTGGCCTCCCTTCCCTCATCACCTACACTCGTGTAGGACTCCTACACCAGTGTAAAAGCTGCTGTCTCCCAAGTGTGCCATGCGCTCATACCCGGTCAGAACTTTGCCCTGGGCGCGCACGGCCGGAAAGGACCCTGCGGTGCCTTTGGCCCTCAATCCGCTGGATGCCGCCCCGCTGCTGACCGCGTTTGGCACGGCGGGCCTCTTCCTGGTGCTGTTCGCCGAGACCGGGCTGCTGATCGGTTTCTTCCTGCCCGGTGACTCCCTGTTGTTCACCGCCGGCCTGCTGTGTACGGCCTCGGGCGGTGGCGTCCACCTGTGGCTGCCCGGTGTGCTGCTCGCTGCCGCGGCCGGGGCGCTGCTCGGCGCCCAGACCGGCTACCTGATCGGCCGCCGCGCCGGGCGGGCCTTGCTGGCCCGTACCCGCAGCCGACACCTGATCGACGGTGTGAGGCGTGCGGAGGTGCTGTTCGCCCGCTATGGCCATGGCAGGGCGATCGTGCTCGCCCGGTTCATCCCGGTCCTGCGGACCGTGCTCAACCCGCTCGCCGGGATGGCCGGCGTGCCCGCCCGCACCTTCGCGCTGTGGCAGGTGGCCGGAGGCGCGGTATGGACGGTGGGCCTGGTGCTCGGCGGTTACGCCCTGGGCACGAGCGTCCCGAACGTCGACCGCTACCTGCTCCCCGTGGTCGCGGTGATCGTCGCCGGCTCCCTGCTCCCGCCGGCCCTGGGAGCCCTCAGGTCCCGCCGGAGCCGCATCACCGCAGAGCCCACCGCGGGGAGCGCCAAGTGAAGATCACCTTGCTGATCCACAACGTGTACGCGATCGGCGGCACGATCCGCACCACGCTCAATCTCGCCGCCGCGCTCGCCGACCGGCACGAGGTGACGATCGTGTCGATGCTCCGCCACCGCACCCGCCCTCGGTTCGTCATCGATCCACGGGTGACGGTGGTGCCCCTGGTCGACATACGCGCGGACGCCGCCGACGCGGCCGACCCGCTGCTGCACCAGCCGGCCGAGGTCTTCCCCACCGCCGAGAAGCGGTACCGGCAGTACAGCCGCCTCACCGACCAGCGGGCGCGGGAGTACCTGCTCAGCTGCGACGCAAACGTGATCATCGGCACCCGGCCGGGCATCAACGTGTACCTGGCCCGCTTCGCCCCGCCCCGGGCGCTGCGCATCGCCCAGGAACACCTCACCCACGACATGCACACCAAGAAGTTGCGCGCCCAGCTCACCCGAAACTACCGCGACCTGGATGCCGTGGTCACCACGACCGACGCCGACGCGGCCGTCTACCGGGCGAGGATGCGGCTGCCGGGCGTGCGGATCCTGGCCGTCCCCAACGGTGTGCCCGACCCGGGCCTGCCGCCCGCCGACGGCAGCGCCCCCGTCATCGCCGCGGCCGGGCGCCTGGTGCGCGCCAAGCGCTTCGACCTGCTCATCGAGGCATTCACCGACGTCGCCGCCAAGCACCCCGACTGGTCGCTGCGCGTCTATGGCGCGGGTGCCGACAAGGACCGGCTCCAGCGACTGATCGAGGAGCAGGGTCTTGGAGGCCGGGCGGCACTGATGGGCGCGGTGTCCCCGATCGAGGCCGAGTTCGCCAAGGCGTCGATCGTCGCCTCCGCCTCCGACGCGGAGTCCTTCGGCATGACGCTGGTCGAGGCGATGCGCTGTGGCATACCGGTGGTCGCGACCGACTGCCCGCTCGGCCCCGCCGAGATCATCAACGACGGCGTCGACGGCCGCCTGGTCCCCATGGGCGACCGACAGGCACTGGCCGCCGCGCTGGGCGACCTGGTCGCCGACGAGTCCGGCCGCCGCCGCATGGGCGAGGCCGCCCGTGCCGCGGCCCGCCGCTTCGACCCGGCCCATGTCGCGCACGCCTACGAGGAACTGTTCGGCGACCTCGCCGCCACGCGTTCCGCCCGCGCCTGGCAGCGCCGAGGGGCCCGCTGGCGCAACCGTGCGGGCCGGGCCCTGCGCCGCCTGCGCCGCTGACCCCTCCCCCCACTCCCCACGGCCGTACCGCGCCGCGCCCTTCCCCCGGGAACACGGCCCGCTCCATCCACCACAGAAACGGATCCAGATGAGTGCCATCAGCATCGGCCAGGCGGCCATCCTCGGCATCGTCGAAGGCATCACGGAGTTCCTCCCCGTCTCCTCCACCGGCCATCTGAAGATCACCGAAGGGCTGATGGGCATCCCGGTCGACGACACCTCCGTGGTCGGTTTCACCGCCGTCATCCAGGTCGGCGCGATCGCCGCGGTGCTGGTGTACTTCTTCAACGACATCGTGCGGATCGTCTCCGCCTGGGGCCGCGGACTCGCCCACCGCGAACAGCGGTACCACCACGACTACAAGTTCGCCTGGTGGGTCATCTGCGCCACCATCCCCATCGTGATCGTGGGCCTGGCCGCGAAACCGCTCATCGAGGGCCCGCTCGCATCCCTGTGGGTGGTCGCCGGCTCCCTCGTCCTCGGGTCCGGTGCGATGTGGGTGGCCGACCAGATGGGCCGCCACAAGCGCGGCGAGGACGACACGGGCTTCAAGGACGCCATGCTGGTGGGCTGTTCGCAGATCCTCGCGTTGCTCTTCCCCGGCTTCTCCCGCTCCGGCGCCACCATGTCCACCGCGCTCATCCTCGACCTGGACCGGGTGGCCGCCACCCGACTGTCCTTCTTCCTCGGCATCCCGGCGCTGACCGGCGCGGGCCTGTACGAGCTGAAGGACGCGGTCGGCGCCGGGGTCGGCACCGCCTCCCTCGTGGTGGGCACCGCCGTCTCGTTCGTGGTTGCCTACGCCTCGATCGCCTGGCTGCTGAAGTTCGTCGCCAAGCACTCCTTCAACGCCTTCGTCGTCTACCGCATCGCCATCGGCCTGCTGCTCCTCGGCCTGCTGGGTACCGGAGCGCTCACCGCATGACCGCGACGAGTACGGACTCCCATGGCCGAAAGACCGATGGAGGAGCATGCGCCGCAAGATTTTGATCGTCGAGGATGATCACGCCCTGCGTGATGTGCTCCGTCGCGGTCTGTACGACGAGGACTTCGATCCCGTCCCGGCCACCGATGGCGCCACCGCCCTGCGCCTGGTCAGCGCCGACATCGCCGCGGTCGTCCTGGACATTGGCCTGCCCGACGCGGACGGACGGGACGTATGCCAGGCGATGCGCGCGGGCGGGTTCCACGCCCCGGTCGTCTTCCTGACCGCACGGCGCCACCTCACCGACCGGCTGTCCGGCTTCTCGGCCGGGGGTGACGACTACCTGCCGAAGCCGTTCCACCTCGCCGAGCTCGCCGCCCGGCTGCGGGCGGTGCTCAAGCGGGCCGCGCCCCCGCCGACCGCCTCGGCCGGTGCTCTGGTCCTGGACGCGGTCCGGCACAGTGCGACGGTGCACGGTACCCGGGTCGTGCTGTCCCCGACGGAGTTCCGGCTGCTGGCCACGCTCGTCGCCGCGGACGGGGACCTGGTGCGCCGCCGTGATCTGGTCAGGGCGGGCTGGCCCGAAGGCGGACAGGTCAGTGACAACACCCTGGACCAGTATCTGACCAGGCTGCGCCGCAAACTGCGCGAGACCAGCAGCGGCCTGACCATCGCCACCGCGCGGGGGATCGGGCACCGCCTGTCATGAGATCGGTCCGGCACCGACCGGTGCTTCGCGCTCTGGCTCCCCGTACCCTGCGCGGACGGCTCTCGCTCGTCGCGCTGACCACCGCCGCGCTGCTGATCACGGCGTTGACCGTCGTGTTCAACACCGTGGTGGAACGGCACCTGCGGCACCAGGCGGACGACGAGCTGCGAGCCCGGGCGACCGCCGTCGCCGCGACCGTCGACACCAGCGGCCCACGGGTGCGCGTTCTGGAGACCGCCAACGATCAGCTGCTGGACACGAACGTGTGGATCTACGCGGGGAAGCGCCTGCGGGAGAAGCCGCCCGCCACCGCAGAGAGCAGCCCTCTCACCCGGACCGCTGGCCGGCTCGCCGCGCGGGGTGCGCCCGACTGCGCGACCGTCCACGCCGGGGGCCAGCGGTCCGTCCGCCTGTGCGCCCGGCCCGTGTCCGGTGGCAATGCCACAGCCACCGTCGTCACGGCCCTCGACCTCGCCCCGTACCAGAGTTCGGCCGACACCCTGCTCAGGGGATCGCTGACCCTGGACGCGGTGATGCTGGCCTGCGCCTACGTGCTCACACGCCTCGCGGTCGGCCGGGCCCTGCGCCCGGTGCGGACGATGACCGACCAGGCCACCCAGCGGAGTGCCGTGGCCTCCGACCAACGCTTCAGCACCGGGGGAGGCCCGGCCGAACTGGCCCGTCTGGGCACCTCGCTGGACGCGCTGCTGGACCGCATACGTGCCGTACTCCGTCATGAGCAGCAACTGACGGGGGAGCTGTCCCACGAGCTGCGCACGCCGCTCACCCGGATCATCGCCGAACTCGACTGGTGGGGATCCCGGCCCCGCTCGGCCGCCGAGACCCGAGCCACTCACGAGGTGATCGACGAGGCCGCCCAGTCCATGCGAACCATCTGCGACACACTCCTGCGCGACGCTCGCGACAACGCGGCCGACACCTCAACGGCCCCCGGCACGGCCGATGTCGTACCTGTTCTGGGCCGCTTGGCCCAGTGCCTGGACACACCGGCGCAGGTGAAAACCGTGGTGGGGGCCGAGGACGGGCGACTCGAGGCGGGAGTGGCACCCGCCTTTCTCGAACGCATCGTCAGCCCGCTGCTCGCCAACGCCGTCCGCTACGCCCGCTCCACCGTCACCGTGTCCGTGCGACGCATCCCCGGCGCCGTGGTCATCGACATCACCGACGACGGACCGGGCGTACCGGAGGCGTTCGTCGGCGAGCTCTTCCAGCCTGGGCGGCGCGCCGACCCCGACGACGGTCACCGCGGAGCGGGCCTCGGACTGCCGCTTGCGCGCCGTCTGGCCCGCTCCGCGGGCGGCGAGGTGTTCCACGACGCCGGGCACGCGCCCGGGGCGCGGTTCACCGTCACTCTGCCCGCTGGGTGACCGGCTCCCGCTCCGCGTTCCGCGGGTCCGGGACCCGGTGCTCCCGCACGTGGGCGTGGGCCATCAGCCCGATCAGGACGGCCAGCAGGACAGCCGACGAGCCCGCCGTGCCCAGGTCGAGGCCACCCTTGGCGACCGGCTTGGTGAGGAAGTCGCCCGCGGTGGCGCCGAGCGGCCGGGTGAGGACGAAGGCGATCCAGAACAGCAGCACGTTCGGCACCGCGGGGACCTTCATCAGCGCGACGAGGACGGCCAGCAACCCGATGACCAGGAGCGCGCCACCCGCGTAGCCCAGGCCGGAGCTGTCGGACAGGAAGTCTCCCATCGATGTGCCGAGCGTGTTGGAGACGAGGATGGCCGACCAGAACAGGGCCTCACCCCGGAAGGTGACGATGTCGCGGATCTGGAACGTCATCCCGCTCACCTTCCACGACAGGAAGATCACCAGCAGGATCGAGATCAGGATCGCTGCGCCGGCCGGGTATCCCAGGCCGAGGCCCTGCGGGCCCCAGCCGAGTGACGTGGCGCCGCCGGAGAGGTACTCGGCGCTGGCGTCCCGGTTCATGAAGTCGGACATGGTGGTGCCGGCCATGCTGGTCGAAAGGATCACGGTCCAGTAGAAGAACGGGTTGTAGCGGCTGGACCTGAGCTGGACGACGAGGGTCACCACGAAGATCAGGAACAGCGCGATCGTGGTGAGGAAGTAGCCGAGCTTCAGAGTCTGGGCGAAGAGGTCTCCGGCCGTCTCACCCAGCGTCGTCGCGGCGATCTTCATGATCCAGAAGGCCAGGGTGACCTCGGGCAGTTTCTTCATCACCGACGTGCTCGTGCTCGCGACGTCGAGGTCGGTGAGGACTTTTGGCTTCCCCAATGTCACTTGCTCCAGTCTGTTCGGAGTACGGCGCCCGCACCGACGGGGCCGAGCGCCCTGCGAGATGGACCGACCGCGGACGGCGGCGGTGTGATGACTGTGCGTCCCGCAGCCTGAACGCGTCCTGAACGCACGCTGGGGCTCAGACACTCCGCCGGGCGGCTCGTTCCGGTTCGGTGACGTCCTTGCGCGTCACCGACAGGTACACGACCAGGCCGAGAATGACCGCCAAGAACAGAACACTGGTCACGACCGTGCCCAGGCCGAGCCCGCCGTCACCGGTCGGCTGGGAAAGGTAATCGCCGACGGAGGCGCCGAGCGGGCGGGTGAGGATGTAGGCGATCCAAAAGCTCCACACCGCGTCGAGGCCGAGGCTGAAGTGTGCGACGGCGACCGCGGCGATGGCCAGGGCGAACAGCACGGCGGACAGCCAGTACCCGAGGTTCATCCGCTCGGAGACCAGGTCGCCGGCCGCGGTTCCCAGCGCGAAGGTGAACAGCACCGCAAGCCAGTAGAAGGATTCACGGCTGGTGGAGTCGACGCTGTGGATGGACAGTGTCCGCTCCCGCCGGTACCAGAGGACGAACACGACCGCCAGGACGATCGCGAACACCGTCGTGCTCGTCTCCAGCGGCACGCCCAGGTTGTCGGTGAGATTGTCGCTGATCAGAGTGCCGACGACGCTGATCAGAGCGACGACCGGCCAGTACACGCCCGCGCGATAGGAGTGGGTCCGGAACTGCACCACCAGCACTACGGCCAGCAGCGCGCTCATCAGTGCCGACACCCCGGTCAGGCCAAGTCCGGCCTTCTCGTTCAGCAGGTCGGCCGCGGTCTCACCGACCGTCGTGCACAGCACCTTGATGACCCAGAAGTACACGGTGACTTCGGGCACCTTGTTCCGGCGCAGTCGGTGGCGCGATCGAGAGGCAGGTCCGTCGGCCGCCGGGGTCACGGAGGTTTCAGATGTCTCGGAGGTCATGAAACCTGAACCTGCCACCGGATACCTGAACGCATCCTGATTACCGCGACGCCGGCCTCGGGAACGTTGCCGACAGCCACGCCCTCCGTCCGATGCGGTCATCCGGCCGGGTGGCTTGCCTGAGCGCCCCGGTCACACTCGGCTACGGCTTTTCCCCGGCAGGCAGCATCGGCGGTCACTTTCACTGCCGGATTGCCGCGCCACTGGGCGTGGGCTGGTACGTGTTCGCCCTTCACGAGGAACGAGTCAGCGCCTATACGGGCGTGGCCGTCGATGACGACGCCGTAGTGCACGAAGGCGCTGGTGCCAATCGTGCGGCCCTTGCAGACGGCGATGCGCCCAGATGTGAAGACTGTGGGTGCCGGAAAGTATGTCCACGCTGGTCAGGTGGCATGTCGGTACTCGTGGATGGTTCCGCGGAGTCGGTCGCGTCGGCGTACGTCCAGTGGGACGATCCGGTCCGGATCGTTGGTCGGCGTGGGCCGTGATCCCAGAGGTGGGCCCTGGCCGAGGGCGCGGTGCGGGCGATGGTTGTTGTCATGAGTCTCGAACTCGCTCAGCGCGTTGATGAGATGGCGCTGATTCCACCCGACCGGTGCTTGGGTCGCCCAACTCGCCCGCAACCTGCTCATGGATCTCGAGGAGAGGGCTGGGTGCTTCCGGTTCCTCGTCCGGGACCGGACGGCAAGTTCACCGCCGCGTCCGACGCCGTCTTCGCGGGCAACGGCACAGCCGTCATCCCGACTCCGCCGCAGAGCCCGCGGTCCAACGCGTTCGCCGAACCATGGATACGCACAGCCCGCACAGAATGCACCGATCGCCTCCTCATCACCGGCGAACGACATTTCACTCCTTCCGCACCCTGAGGCGTCCGCACCTGTTACGGCGTGCCGGCGAGCCTGCCCATCACGACGTACATCTGCTGCGCGGTCAGCGGGGCGACAGCAAGCGGCCCTTGCGCGGTTTCTGTGCTCAGTCCGTCAAGCAGGAAGGCGACTTGGCGGCGCCAGGCGTCGGGCGCGGTGTCCGCGACTGCGCGAGCGAGCAGGGCGTTGGTGCAGAAGAAGAGCAGGAGGTCCTCGCTGGTGAAGTCCGGGCGGATGGCGTCGGCCGCCTGGGCTCGCTCGATGATCCGTGTGGCGGCGTCCTGCGCTTGGGCGCAGATGGCCATCAGGCACTCGGCAGCCGGATAGCGTCCGCTGACGACGTCGGCGACCGCGGGATCGGTGGCCTGCAGTTCACAGACCTTCTCGACGTAATACGCGAACCCCTCCCGGGCCTCCTCGAAGGACAGGGCGCGCTCGGCGGTTTCGGCGAGACGGTCCGCGGCCAGGCCGGTCACCACTTCGTCGATGAGCGCCTCGCGGGTGCCGAAGAGGTTGTAGAGGGTGCCGTGACTGACACCGGCCCGGCGGGCGATTTCTTTCAGGGGCACCTTGAGGCCGCGCTCCTGGAAGAGCTCGGCGGCGGCTGCCCGCAGTTTCTCCGCGTTCCGTTGCGCGTCGGCCCGCATCGGGTCGTTCCTCCTGGTTTTGGCATTGCGGCCTCCATGGTCGCATTCCCTGGCACATCAACTTGACCCCTGGGTCACGTTGAATGCTACCTTCGACAGGAAAGTTGACCCGTGGGTCAAGAACGCTGCTATGGCAAGGAGTAGTCCCATGCCCAAAGTGATCGCCGTTTTCGGTGCCGGTACTGGTCTGGGTGTGTCCGTGGCCCGCCGCTTCGGGCGCGAAGGTTTCCGGGTCGCCCTGGTTGCCCGCCGCAAGGACCGGCTGGACGCCCTCGTCGAGGTGCTCGTTGGCGAAGGCATCGAGGCGGTCGCCTTCTCCGCCGATCTTTCCAGGCCCGCTGAGGTGCCCGCTCTCATCGAGACGATCCGTGGCCGTTTCGGCCGGATCGACGTGGTCGCGTACGGGCCGATCAGCGGCGACCAGGGCTTCACCCCGGCCGCCAAGCTGGACGCGGCCACTCTGGAGGGCCTGACCCCGCTGCTGCTGTTCACCCCGGTCGAGGTGGTCCAAGCTGTGCTGCCGGAGTGGAGCGAGCGCGGCGAGGGTGCCTTCCTGCTGGCTCAGGGCTACTCAGCGGCGCAGCCGATGCCCCACCTCAGCGGCCTGGGCCCGGTCATGTCCGCCACCCGTAACTACCTGTACTCCCTCAACGCCGAGCTGGCTGACACGGGTATCTACGTCGGCGCCCTGACCATCGCGTCCCTGATCGCCCGCAGCGAGGTGTCCGCCGCGGCCCAGGCCGCCTTCGAGTCGGCCGACGGTCCGCAGTTCCCGGTCGTCGACCCTGACGACCTCGCAGAGCACTACTGGAACATGTACACCAAGCGCGACCGCGTCGAGCAGTTCCACCCCGAGTCGCTGACTCCGCAGGCCACGGCGTAGCGCCTGCGACGCTGAGCAGGACGCCCAGGGTCAGGTGCCCGCCCGGGGTGGTGGCGAATGCCTCGTGCGGGGTCTGGGAGCCGATGCCTCGGTCGCGGCGCGTAGTTCGGCACTGACGTCAACGAGGTCCCCGGAGCGAGCGGCCGTAGCGGTCCGGCGAGGGGCCATCCGGGGGCGCCGCAGCTACTTTGCGCCGTGGGTCGGATAGGAGACCGGGCCAGTCAGCCCGCCGCTGCCGCTCACACACGTTGCCCGGGACGCTTCAGCGCCTCGGACAACATCGTCTTCACCCGGGCTCCGGGTCAGGTCCTCCGGCTCCCAGTCCTGCCGCACCCGTACTCCCTCGCCAACCAGTTGGATCACCACAGCGTGGCGACCTGGCACCAGCCAGAACATCAGAAGATCGGGACCGTTGCCAGATGGCTACGGGGCGCTACATGTCCGTTCGCCGTAGCAATACGAGAACTGGGCCGAGATCCCCGCGAGTTCGCGGAAACTGAAGCTTCTTCAGCGGGAACCCGAGGGTCCAGGGACGCCATTCTCGGGGATTGACCCGTGGGTTCGCGGCGAACACGCGGGAGCGGCTTCGAGGCCGGCCTGGAAAAGAGGCCTGACCCCGCTCCTCGTCGAGGTGGTCTCGCTTTGTCAGGCCGGCAGGGCGATCACAGGACGAGCATGAGCTTGCCGCCGGGTCGGCGGGACTGGCTGAGTTCGGCCGCTTCCTGGATCTGGTCGAGCGTGTAGGTGCGGGCGACCGGTACGACCAAGATGCCTTCGCCGGCGAGCCGGGCGAACTCGTCCATCTGCTCATAGCGGATCTCGGTGGTGGTCCGGACGCCCAGCTCGGCCGCGGCGGCGAAGTCCGAGACGGTGAGGACACGGTCGGGATCCCCGGTCAGCTCGATCAGGGTCGGTAGCGAGCCGCCGGCCGGGCTTGGCTGGTCGGCGTGGTCGATCCGGCCCCCGGTCGGCGCCGCGTCGAGGGCACGATCGATGTGGCCTCCGGACAGTGCCCTGACACGTTCGGCCATGCCCTCGCCGTAGGCGGCCACCTGGGCGCCGATCTCATCCAGAGCTGCTGCCCGGGTCTGCCCGGCGGTGGCGATCACCCGAATACCCCGGTGCAGCGCGAAGCGCACCGCCGCCTCACCCACGGTGGTACCCGCGCCGTGGACGAGCAGCAGCTCACCGGGCTGGACGCCGAGGTCGTCGAGCGCGCGCCACGCCGTCTCGGCCGCCATCGGCAACGCGGCGGCCTGCTCGACGGTGACGCCTTCGGGGATACGTGCCCAGGCCGGCATCAGTGCGTACTCGGCAGCACCGGCCGTCGGACCGTCGAAGGTGGCCGGGCCGAACACGAGGTCGCCGATCCGGACGCCGGTGACGCCCTCACCGAGCGCGTCGACCGTACCCGCGACCTCCAAGCCGAGCCCGCGCGGCAGCGGCGGCAGATGGTCGGCGAGGAGACCGTCGACGACGTGCCAGTCGGCCGGTGTCAGGCCGCACGCCCGCACGGCGATCCGGATCTGACCGGGTCCCGGCTCCGGCTGCGGGACGTCGCGGAGCACGATCACGTCCGGGGATCCGAACCGGTCGAACTGAAGAGCCTTCATGACGATCTCCCAAGTTATGACAGCATCTGTTGTCATCAACGTTAACATCGTGACAACAGATGCTGTTGTCGTACCCTGGTGGGTATGCCGAGATGGGAATCTGACGCACAAGGCCGGCTCGAGCGCGCGGCGCTCGAGCTGTTCGAGGCACAGGGGTTCGAGCGCACCTCGGTCGCGCAGATCGCGGGCGCCGCCGGCCTGAAGGAGCGCTCCTTCTACCGTTACTTCCCCGACAAGCGGGAAGTCCTCTTCGCCGGTAACGAACTCGAGGCCCACCTCGTCGCCCAGGTTGAGGCGACCGACCCGGGCCTCACGCCGATCGAGGCGCTGCTGACCGCGCTGAGAACCGCCGAGGAGATCTTTCGCCCGCGCGAGTTCCTGCTGCGCCGCGTCAGAGTGATCGCCGCCAATCCGGCACTGGCTGAGCGCGATCTGATCAAACTCGCCGACATCGCCGACGCGCTGGCGCTGGCGCTCGAGCGCCGCGGCGTCGAGCCCGGCAAGGCACGCTTCATCGTCGACGTGGTGCTGGCGATCCACCGGCGCGCCACGTCCCGCTGGCTGACCTCCCCGGACGCCTCCCTCTCCCAGCTCATCGCCCAGGCCTCCGACGAGTTGCGCGAGGCGGTCACGCTGCCGGCTCCGACGGCCCGCTGAGGCGCCCCACGACTCCGGAAGCTGTCCACAACGGACACGAAGGTGTCCCGTCCCTGGTCGACCGACAGGGGCTGACCGAAATGGCCCCTTTGGGGCTCACCTCGGCGATACCCCGGCTTCGATCTCGGCCGGAGAAGCTGCCGAGCGGAGTCCGCGTAGCGGATGGCGGTCTTCTCGTCGATGCCGAAGACGAGCGCGAGGTGGAGTGGGTCGGCGCCGTGGGTCAGGGCCTCTTCGAGCTGTCGGTCGACGCGGAGCCGTTCGAGGGTGGCGGTGAGGTTGCGGGTGGCTCGGGTGGTCCAGAGCTTGCCGCGGGCCGAGTTCGACGGCGGTCTTCTGGGCGATCAGCAGGTGGGGGTTGGCCGTGTTCGGCCAGCGGCTGCGGCGGTGGTCGAGCAAGTCCAGGACTGCTCGGTGGGTGAGGTCGTCGAGCGGGTGGACGTGGCCGCCGACGGTGATGCGCCGGTTGCCCAGGTCGACGTCGTCCAGCTGCATCGTCCGGATCATCTTCGGCCGTGCCGCGTGGATGGCGGCCAGGGCGACGATGCCTCTCCCCGCGCCTGCCCATCGGGCTGGGTCTGCTGCTGGTGGCGGCGGGCATGCTCCTGCTGCTCGCCGGTATGACGGAGGGCGCGAGCACGACGCCGCTCACCTGGGGCCGCACGAGGATCGATTCTGCCGCGCGCAGGCCATCCCCCCGAGGTCAGGCCCAGTGACGCCATTCTGAAGCGTTACGGGGTGGCCTGCGGATTCGGCTACGGTGCCGACCATCCCGCGCGTCCGTGTCTGTGCGCCTTGGATCGGAGGGACGCCGAGTGGGAGGCCATCGCACCACCGCTGCCCTGGCTGGCCTGGACGGCTGATGTCCGCGTCCGAGAGAAGCCCTTCACACGTCGGCGTCGGCTCCATCACTGATGACGGGTGGGTCGCGATGCAGCCAATCCAAGAACGGCTTCGGAGCGAGGTCGCCAACCCGCTTCCGGTATGCGTCGAGATCGTCCTCGGTCAGGAAATCCTGACTGCCGCCCGACCGCCCGCTGCGGAAAAATTTCGCCGGATCCTTGAGTATTTCGGTGTCAGGTGCCAGTCGCTCCGCGCGACTCTTCATCTCGTCGAATGTCGCGGCCTTCACCAGATCGGGCCAGACCGACTTGTTCACCGTAATGCCCAGCCACTCGGCCAGCGCCGCCATCTGGCCGGCGAGGTCGGCGCACAAGTCGTTGTAGTGCAGGAGCCTCACATTCGGCTGCGCCTGCCGGTTCCACGCGTCATAGAGATGATGGACCGTCTGGTGCAGGCTCTCGGGAACCGCTATTCCCTGGTCGTCGGTCGGCTGGGGCAGACACCAATACTGCAGCCACTCGCGCATCGACGGGAGCGGTGGGGGAGACTGCCGAGACTGCGGGTCAGAGCCGTCTTGGGCGGCGTAGACTCGCTCGAGGTCGATGTTGGCGGTTTGATGGTAGACAGACAACGCCCGGTCGAGAGGATGCCTGGCGACCACGATATAGCTGACGCGCGGGTCGAGCGGCAGGCCGTCGAGCGGGGTGTGCGTCTTGATGACACGGCGATGCTTCTGCTCGGAGAGACGCGCGTAGACCTCCTCCTGTGAGCGCATTTGGTCCAACCATGGTGGTTGGTCCAACCACGGTGACAGGACTTCCAGCGGCTGCGGGAGGTCGGGCGTTTGAAAGATGAGCAACGCACACATCATCTGTACCCACGTCGTACCCGACTTCGGTGGGGTGCTGATGACGATATCGCCGTCACGCAGCGGAAAGTCGTCCCAGCGGACGCTGTTGTGCTCTGGGGATAGGTATCGGCGCGGTGTTTCTGTCATCATCATCCCCTGGTCGCGCTGAGGACGTCACTCAGCGCTGATTCGTTGCGATGGGTCGAAACGTGAGCGGCATTCCGTTTTATGAAACGGTCAGTGATCGGCCGGAGTATGGTGCGAATTACGGGTTGCGGGAGCGGTTCGGGATCATGTTCCATCGGAACAGCGTCCCGGACATGCATGGCAGCACTCCTGGTAGATGTATTCAGAAGTAACGGATACGGTCCCAGCCTTTCGTTGTCGTGGTGGAAAAACATCCGTGATCACCACAGTTACGGTGAGCCGGGTTGAGAATTATTTCAGCATTGCCCCCACCAGAGTGGGGACGGCCGCAGTGATTGACGACATTCGATTCGGGCTGCACCGGGCTCCGCGGGAGGTGTGCCAGGACTTCAGACCCGCCACACCCGCGTTCGACCGGTGCGCGCCGCAGAGAGGAAGCAGTAGGCCCTGCTGTCGCCAACCCTGACGCACGCGGGCAAGGGTGCCATCCACCAGGATGTAGTCAGGGTCGGTCTCGCGCTGCGCGCGCGGCAGGCCGGCACAGCCGGTCCTGGCTCTCGGCCCTGGCCGTGCCCAGCCTGCCCGCCGACGTCCCACCCCGCTGCTGCTGCCTCTCATGAATCTCAGCGGCCTGACGGGCGGTCCGGCCAGCGGTTCGCCAAGCCGGGTCAACGTAGTCCTGGCGTCATCAGCGGTGGGCGTCGAGGGGTTCATGGTGGCTCTCCCCCGACGGTCAGGAGGGGGAAC
The DNA here is from genome assembly GCF_001598115.1 of Streptomyces sp. AgN23. Taxonomy (NCBI): domain Bacteria; kingdom Bacillati; phylum Actinomycetota; class Actinomycetes; order Kitasatosporales; family Streptomycetaceae; genus Streptomyces; species Streptomyces sp. AgN23. The sequence continues at coordinate 2,249,780 of NZ_CP007153.1, read as the reverse complement.
CCGTCGTCAGGGCTCCCTTAGCCGACAGGGCCCCCTTATGGGCAGTCGTCGGTCGTGACGCGCACGGCATGTCCGCGCACCTCATCCACGCATTCCATCAGGGCGATCGCGTCTCGCCGCCTGTCCGCCTCCGCGCTCCCGTCGCCCACTTCGTGGCCGCGTACCGCGGCCACGAAGTCCTGTAGGCAGGAACGCAGTTGGTCCGATGCCGGCAGCGTGAACCGTTCCTCGTGGTCCTGTTCCTCCAGTACCAGCACCGGCCGGTGAGCCGCGGGCGGAGTGAACGCGCGCGTCAGCGACAGTCGACCCCGGTCTCCCCACAGGGTGTACGACGACGCGTACACGTGCTCGAAGCCGAACGTCACCTGGGCCAGTACTCCGGAAAGCGAGATCAGCAACGCCTGCCCGGACAGGTCGAGCCCGTCCGAAGCACGGGTGCGCAGCGTTGCCCCCGCCACCTGCAGCTCAGGCCCCAGTAGCAGCGCCGCGGCACGCAACGGATAGACGCCCACGTCGAGCAGTGCTCCGCCCCCGAGGCCGGGTGAGTACCGGATGTCGTCAGCGGACAGCGGCGGAATGCAGAAGGACGCCTGGAACGTGCTCGGAGTGCCGATCCGTCCGCGCCGCACCAGGTCCGCGGCGAACGCGTGCTGCGGATGGTGCGGGAACATGTAGTTCTCCCGCAGCACCAGACCCCGCTCCCGCGCGAGGGAGTACAACTGGCGTGCCTCGTCGGCGTTCACCCCGATCGGTTTTTCGACCAGGACGTGCTTGCCGGCGCGTAGCGCGCGGTCCGCCCATTCTCGGTGCAGCGCCGTCGGTGTCGAGATGTACACCGCCTCCACGTCCGGACGTTTCAGTAGCGCCGCGTAGTCCAGCTCCGCCGCACAGCCGAACTGCTCGGCGAAACGGCCCGCCTTGTCCGCAGACCTGCCGGCGACCGCGACGAGATCGACCTCCGGCGTGCTCACCGCGGTGGGCAGCACGCGCCTGCGGGCGATCGACGACGTGGCGAGCGCCCCCAGCCGCAACGGCCGGACTCCGGCCCGGCTCACAACGCCCGCAGCGCCGCCACCAGGGTCCTGGCCTGCACGTTCACGTGATGATCGTAGCGCAGCAGTTCGTCCAACTGACATGGTGTCACCCAACGGAAATCGTCCGATACGGCGGGGAAGTCGCTCTCCACCTCGATGATCAGGTAACGGCTCTGGGCGTTCCGGAACCGGCCGCCTTCCTCCGACAGGACCACGTCGTAGCCGGCGCCACCGGCACGGGCCAGTGCCTCGGCGAGATAGGGCGGCTGGTCGGCCGTGGGCAGATGCGCGTAGTTCTCAGGCACGCACTGCACCGTGGGACCGAGCTCGACCACGTCGAGGAAGCCCGGCTCCGCCCTCGCCCGCAGCAGCGCGTGCGGTACGCCGTCGACACGGCGGATGAACAGGGCCACGATGCCCATGCCGTGCGGTTCAAGCAGCGGCTGGGACCAGGAGGGCACCTCACGCCGGCGGGAGGAGACGTCGACCGCCACCACCTTGAAGTACAGCGTCTGCTCGTGGGCCACTTCGTCCGCCGTACGGTGCCAACCCACGGTCTCCGCGAGGCCGATCGGTACCACCTCGATCTCCTGCTCGGCCCGCCGCCGCGTGATCCAGCTACGGATCTCCCGATCCGCGTGGAGCGCCCGCTGCGTGTCCTCCTGCCGCCAGTCCGGAAGGCAGGACAGGACAGTGCGCGCGTCCATGTTGATCAGATTGTCCTGCCGCAGTAGCGCGTGGACTTGTCCCAGCGTCAGCCAGGCGAAGTCTTCACCCGCCTTGGCCTCGGGGCCGACCTCCACGATCATGTTGCGGTTGCGCTTGTGCAGGAACCACGAGCCCTGTTCTGACTGCAGAACGTCCGCTACGACGGAATCGGGTGCCGAGTGGCGGAAGAGCTTTACATAGGGGACGGCGGAACCACCGTGCACCCGGCGGTAGTTACTCTTGGTCGCCTGCACCGTCGGTGACAGTTGCAGGCCGTTGACGTTTCCTGGCTCGGACTTCGCCTGCATCAGCAGATGTGGCACACCGTCGAAGTCCCGCAGCGCGATGCCGAGAAGGCCGATCTCCGGCTGCCGGATGATCGGCTGTGACCATGCGGACACCGGACCGAAGTCCGACCGCACCTGCAGCCCGTGCACCGAGAAGAACCGTCCGCTCGCGTGCCGCAGATCGCCCGTCTGTTCGTCGAAGCCCCACCCGCGCAACGCGGCGAACGGCACCTGTTCCACTCGCTGCGCGTGTTCGTGACGACGCCTGTCGAGCCAAGCCAGTACCTCCGGGTTGCTCATCACCCCGCCGTCGACCGCGGCGGCGGAAGCGGCGAGCCTCGACACGCTACGGGGCCGCGCGGCGCGGGACGGCAACATCAGACCTGTCGCGGTCATCGACTCCGCCTTTGCTCGTTCCGGGAAACACGGCCGCCAAGCGCGCGTGGCGATCCGCGGGCTGCGTGGTGTACGAGGTCGGCACCGGGCCGCTACCCAGCGTGTGAGTACGAAGGGTGGGTCTGCGGCGGTGGCTGCGCAGCAAGAGTGCCACAGGGAGGGTTACTTGGCACTGATCCAGGGTGTGACCGGAGCTGTAACTGTGGCTCTCGCGGACGCCGCAGCTGTCGGGAACACGTGAGGATGGCGGCGTTCAGGTGGTCCTTCCACCGCAGGACGGCATGAGAGGCGGAGACTGGCGTGAATCCTTTCGACGATCCCGACGCCGAGTTCTTGGTGCTGGTCAACGACGAGGGGCAGCATTCGCTGTGGCCCGCCTTCGCGGACGTGCCCGGCGGCTGGCGTGTCGCCCACAGCAAGGACACCCGCCAAGCGTGCCTGGCCTACATCGAGGAGAACTGGACGGACATGCGCCCCAAGAGCCTGATCGAGAAGATGGGCGGCTGAGCCGCCCTCGGCACGCGTTACGGCATGAAGGGGATAGTCCTCGCGGGCGGGAGCGGTACCCGGCTGCATCCTTTGACGCATGCGGTGTCGAAGCAGATCCTGCCCGTCTACAACAAGCCGATGGTCTACTATCCGCTGTCGGTGCTCATGCTCGGTGGTATCAGGGAAGTCCTCGTCATATCGACGCCGCGCCATCTGGACTTGTTCCGTGCGCTCCTGGGCGACGGCAGTCGGTTGGGGATGTCGATCGAGTACGCCGAGCAGCCTGCGGCGAACGGCATCGCCGAAGCCTTCGTCATCGGTGCGGAATTCATCGGGGGCGAGCCCGTGGCCCTCGTGCTCGGGGACAACATCTTCCATGGTCCGGGTTTTTCGAGGATTCTGCACCGGGAGGCAGGCAGCATCGACGGCTGCGTGCTCTTCGGCTACCCGGTCAAGGACCCGGAGCGCTATGGCGTTGGAACCATGGACGAGCGGGGCCGGCTGATCCACTTGGAGGAGAAGCCGACGGAGCCCACGTCAAATCTGGCGATCACCGGACTCTATCTCTATGACAACGACGTCGTGGACATCGCCAAGAATATCCGGCCCTCCGAGCGCGGCGAACTGGAGATCACCGACGTCAACCGGGTCTATCTGGAACGCGGGAAAGCCAGGCTGATCAGCCTGGGCCGCGGCTTCGCCTGGCTCGACACCGGAACGCACGATTCGCTGCTCCAGGCCGGACAGTACGTCCAGCTCCTCGAACAGCGCCAAGGAGTGCGGATCGCCTGTCTCGAAGAGATCGCCTTCCGCGTGGGGTTCATCGACGCCGCGGCCTGTTACGAGCTCGGCGAGCAACTGCGGCACACGGACTACGGAAAATATCTCATGGACATCACGGCCGAAAACCGCTGAGGGGACGAACTCATGCGCATAGTCGTGACCGGCGGCGCTGGCTTCATCGGCTCGCACTTCGTCCGCCAGGCGCTGACAGGGGCGTACGAGGCCCTGGTGGATGCGGAGGTGGTGGTGGTCGACAAACTCACCTACGCCGGCAACGAGGCCAACTTGGCCGAGGCCGCGGCCAGTCCCCGGCTGCGCTTCGTGCGGGGTGACATCTGCGACGCGGGGCTGGTCAACGACCTGTTGCGGGGGACCGACCAGGTGATCCACTTCGCCGCCGAATCGCACGTCGACCGTTCCATAGCCGGCGCAGAGGAGTTCGTCCGGACCAATGTGCTGGGTACACACACTCTCCTCGAGGCGGCGGCCGAAGCCGAGGTGGCGAAATTCATCCACATCTCCACGGACGAGGTGTACGGCTCAATCGACCTGGGTTCCTGGACGGAGAACGAACCACTCGACCCCAACTCCCCCTATTCCGCGTCCAAGGCATCGTCCGATCTACTGGCACTGGCCTTTCACCGCACCCACGGCCTTCCCGTGTGCGTGACCAGATGCGCCAACAATTACGGTCCCTACCAGCACCCGGAGAAGGCCATCCCGCGGTTCATCACCAACCTCATGGACGGTGAGCCGGTGCCACTGTACGGCGACGGTGCGAACGTGCGGGACTGGTTGCATGTCGAAGACCACTGCCGGGGCGTCGCCCTGGTCGCGGAAAGGGGTCTGGCGGGGGAGGTGTACAACATCGGCGGCGGTACGGAACTGGCCAATCGGGAGCTCACGGAAAGACTCCTCGAATTGCTCGGTGCCGACTGGTCAATGGTGCGGAAGGTGCCGGACAGAAAGGGACATGACCGTCGCTATTCGCTGGACACCGCCAAGATTTCCGGCGAACTCGGCTTTCAGCCTGTCGTGTCCTTCGAGGAGGGCCTGGCGGATACCGTGAAATGGTATGCGGGGCGGCGCGATTGGTGGGAGTCACTGAAGGTGAGCAGATAGTGGGTGGGCGCGCGGAAGGGAACTCTCGGAGCTGAGGGAACCTCTCGTCCACGAGAGGACAGGAACACCAGAGAAAGGAACAACGAGAGCCATGGCGTTGCCCGCTACCGGTGAGAGCCGGTGGTTCCGCAGGTTCCATCCGAGCCCGGAGGCCGACATCAGCCTGGTGTGTCTGCCGCACGCCGGAGGAACCGCGAGTTTCTACCTCCCGCTCTCCGAGCTGCTGCCTTCGACGGTGGAGGCCCTGGTCGTCCAGTACCCGGGGCGACAGGACCGGCTGCGTGAGCCGTGCGTCGAGAGCGTCCCCGAGATGGCACGAGCCGTCTTCGACGTGCTGAAGCCGCTCGCCGTGAAGCGTCCCGTCGCGCTGTTCGGTCACAGCATGGGCGCCGGCGTCGGATTCGAACTGGCCATGCTGCTCGAACGAGAGCTGGGAACCACACCCCTGGCGCTCTTCGCCTCCGCCAGGTCCGCGCCTTCGCTCCAGCGCGGCCGGACCATCCACCGTCTCGACGACGCCGGGCTCGTCGCCGAGCTGCGGCGGCTCAGTGGCACCGACACGCAGATCCTCGATGAACCTGAACTGCTGCAACTGGCCCTGCCGTCGATCCGCAGCGACTACAAGGCGTCCGAGACCTACCAGACGGAGCCCGGCACGGCACTGCGGTGCGACATCGTCGCGCTCACCGGCGAAGCCGACGACCACGTCTCGGTCGAGGAGGCGGCGAGCTGGCGGGAGCACACCACGGGCGGTTTCGACCTGCGGGTCTTCCCCGGTGGCCACTTCTATCTCGCCGACCACGGGACAGCGGTGGCAGCGGCGATCACGGACACCCTGTGCGCGCCGCGGGCCCGCGGCCGACAAACCATCGGCTGAGGGAGGGCCCGAACGATGCGTGTACTTTTCGTGACACTCTCCGACAGGTCACATCTGCTGTCGATGGTGCCGCTCGCGTGGTCCCTGGCTGTCGCGGGCCACGACGTCCAGGTCGCCAGTAGCCCCGCTCTGGTGGACGCCATCAAGAGCATGGGCCTGACCGCGGTCTCCGTCGGGGAGGACCACAACTTCCACGAGATGCTGGCGCGGAACAGCGGCTCGCTGGAGAACCCGCTCTCCGACTGGTCCGACCCGACCCTGGAGGCGCACTCGTGGGAGCAGGCGCTGGCGAAGCTCAGAGTCAGCGTCATGTTCTCGCACCAGGTCTACAACGACCCCATGATCCCCGACCTGGTCGCCCATGCCCGCCGCTGGCGACCCGACCTGGTCGTCTGGGAACCCCTCACCTACGCGGGACCGGTGGCGGCGCGCGTCGTCGGCGCCGCCCACGCCCGGTTGCTGTGGTGCTTCGACAACCACTCCGCGATGCGCGACGTCTTCCTCCAACGCCGGGCGGAGCGCCCGCGGGAGCGCCGTGAAGACCCGATGGCCGACTGGCTCGGCAAACACCTCAACCGCTACGGCAGCTCGTTCGACGAAGAGGTCGTGGTCGGCCAGTGGACCATCGACCAGGTACCCACCAGCCTCCAATTTCCCTTGACGGTGGAACGGATACCGGTCCGCTACCTCCCCTATAACGGCCCCTCCGAGATCCCCGACTGGCTGCACGAGCCACCCGAACGCCCGCGCGTCGTCCTGACTCCCGGCATCTCCACGCGTGCCGTGATCGGCGGCACCCTCCTCCCGATCCCCGACATGATCGACACGCTGGGCGAGATGGACGTGGATGTGGTGGCCACGCTGCCGCCCGATGAAGCCGAGAAGCTCGTCAAGGTCCCCAGCAACACCCGTATCGTCGACTTCGTCCCCCTGCACGCCCTGCTTCCCACTGCCTCGGCCGTCATCCACTACGGCGGTTTCGGCTCCTGGGGCACGGCCCTCGCCAACGCCGTACCCCAGTTCATCCCCACCATCCGCTACGCCGACTGGTGGAACAGAGCGACAAGCCTGGCCAAGGCCGGTGCGGGACTCGCCGTTCACGCCTCCGAGCTGACGGCCGATGTCCTGCACGACAGCGTGCAACGGCTGATCAAGGACCCCGCCTTCCAGAACGGAGCCGAGCGCCTGCGCCAGGAGAACCTGAACGCGCCCACCCCACACGATCTGGTGCCCGTATTGGAAAACCTCACCGCGGAGCGTCGCCGATGAAGGTCCGAGAGCTGGCAGTGTCCGGCGCCTACGAGTTCGTACCCGACGTCCACCGCGACCAGCGCGGCGCGTTCGTCGCCCACTACGTCGAAACCGCCTTCTCGAAGGCCGTGGGGTATCCGCTGCGCCTGGGCCAGGTCCACCACAGCTTCTCCCGGCGCGGAGTCGTCCGTGGCGTGCACTATGAGGACGTACCGCCCGGCCAGGCCAAAGTGGTGACCTGCCCCGCCGGGGAGCTGCTCGACGTGGTGGTCGATCTGCGGGTCGGTTCCCCCACGTTCGGCCGCTGGGACAGCACCCGGCTGAACCCCGACTCCTGCCATGCGGTGTACCTGGAGGAGGGACTCGGGCACGCGTTCATCGCCCTGCGGGACAACACGGTGGCCGCCTATGTGACGTCGGTGGAGTACGATCCTGCCGCCGAACACGAGATCGACGCGTTCGACCCGGCGCTCGGGCTGCCCTGGCCCGACGGCATGGAGTACCTGGTCTCCCAACGTGACCGGGACGCGCCGACGCTGGCCGAGGCCCGCCGCGCCGGTGTGCTGCCGTCGTACGAGGTGTGCCGGGCGCTGCACGAGGACACCCGCGTGGCCGGGGGTGACGGGCCACGATGAACGACGTGAGCGATGCGCGCCGGAGCGCCGCCGTCGTCATCGGCGGTACCGGATTCCTGGGACGGCACATCTGCGCAGCGCTGGCCGCCCGCGGATATGACGTCCTGGCCGTGGCGAGAAAACCCGTTGAGTCACTTCCCGGGGCCTCCTTCCTTCCGCTCGACGTGGCATCCGCGACGGTCGGGGACATCGCCGAGGCCGTGGGCTCCGCCGATCTCGTCGTCAACGCGGCGGGCGATGTCGGAGCGGACGACGAGGAACGGATGACGGCCGGGCATGTCCTGCTCGTCGACCGGCTGGTGCGCGCCGTCTCGACGCTGCGCCGACGGCCGAGGCTGCTGCAGCTCGGCACCGTGCACGAGTACGGCCCCGTCCCGGAGGGCACGGCCATCGCGGAGGACCACCCGACCGCCCCTGGCGGCCTGTACGCGCGCACCAAGCTGGCCGGCAGCCGAATCGTCCTGGATGCCACCGAGGCGGGGCGGCTGGACGGCTGCGTGCTCCGTCTCACCAATGGCTGCGGACCTGGTGCCCCGCTGCACGGCTTCCTCGGCCGACTCGCCGCCCAGTTGCGCGCCACCAGCGAGGACACGCCGCTCGACCTGACCGTCGTCGACGACCAGCGCGACTTCGTCGATGTACGTGACATCGCCGAGGCAGTGGTGCTGGCGGCGGGCGCACGAACGGCCGGACGCCTGATCAACATCGGTTCAGGGGTCGCCACCAGCATGCGGGAACTCGCCGGGATTCTCGTCTCCGTGTCGGGCGTGCCCCCGCGTCTGGTGCGGAAGGGGCAGGCCCCGGTACACAGCAAGGGTGGCGCGTGGACCCAGGCCGACATCCGGCTCGCGCGCAGGCTGCTGGGCTGGTCCCCACAGGTGCCACTGAAGCGATCCCTCCATGACTTGTGGGCCGCTTCGTGAGTTTATCGGCCTGACGGGGCGCGGCCGCTACGTGGACGGTGTGCTGTCGAGGAGGCGCAGGCCGACCGTCATGGGAAGCTCCCGGTGCGGCTTGAGCGAATCGAAGGAATGCGAGTGGTGCCCTTCGGCCACCGGCTTGCGGGTCAGGAAGGCCAGCAGGTCTCGCGTGGCGCGCTTCGACGTGTCGGCGGCGTACAAGGTCGAGACGCTGTGCTTGCTCTCGTGGTCGACGATCAGGCACGTGTCGAGGAAGTCACGGTGCTGCGCCTTGGCGCGAACCAGCTCGGCGTTCGCGTCGTGCCATCGGGTGCCGTTCACCTCGCGCATGTCGTGCAGGAACGTGACGGCGCTGTCGTCCGTCATGTTCTCGCTGCCCAGATAGGTCGTCATGGTGTGGTCGACGCCGTCGCTGTGCACCCCTTCGAGCGCCGGTTCGCCGATCAGGTCACCGTCGGTGAGGGTCCTCACGTTGAGCAGTGTGCAGATCCACTGGTCGCTGTCGTAGTCCAATTTCGGCCGGTGGGCGACCGTCACGCCGTCGAGGACCATGAACTTGAAGACGAAAAGCGCCTGCAGGGCGGTGTTGAGCTGCAGGTCGTTCTGAATCTCGTCGAAGATGCGCACCTGGCCGGAGTCGTGCCGTACGAAGTCGTCGTCCATGGACAGCATGAACGGCTGGAATTCGAGCCGGCGCACCCGCATGGACCCTGGGTCGAATCCGAAGCGACCGGTCCTGGTCTTTCGGAACGGGAGGGTCGGGTCGCTCTTCAGGCCGTCGCTGACGGTGGTGAGTTTCTTGAGGTCGTCGTCTGTGGCGCCCAATCCCTTGACGATCCTGGTGAGCTGAGCGCCGGGGACGAAAGCGAAACGGTCGCGGATATAGGCCGAGCGTATCTCGGTGATCTCGGAAGCCACGGTGTCGTAGTTCGGCATACCCTTTGTGCCCTCCATGATGATACAGCGGATTCATTGGCCGAGGCCGATGGCCGCCCGGCTGTGATGCGCAAAGTCGGTGTGATGTATCTGGGAAGCCGCTCAGCGGAGTGCGGTTCACCGGATGACGGGATCGGCCGGCCGGTGCCAAAACACACTCGGCATGCGCTGATGTCACGTTTATCATCCGACGGCCCGTTGGGCAATGGGCTGCGAAAGCTGACGCCGCCGCGGACGATCCGCGACGGCACTCGGTGAACCGCGCGTTCGACCGGCCCGGATGTACACGTCACCGGCGTTTCGAGAAGGTCCGGAACGTGCTCTCGCCCGCTGTGGGACACCGTTGGGGCGGGGCCGTAACGGCGGTGATCGCCGATGTCACTGGTGGGTGTGGCGTCGGACAGTTAAGGGCAGTTGATGCCAGGTATATCGAGGGCGCGAACTCCACGCCGGGCTTCTTCTGAATTCGTTTCCGTTCGGCCGTACGTCCGGCGCTGGAGGTTTCTCTCGATGACCACTGTCGGCCTGTCTGGAGAGGTTCTCGCCGGAGGCGCTGTCGACCCGGACACGGCGATAGCCGTGATCGGCGTCTCCTGCCGGTTCCCGCGGGCGGAAAGCCCGCAGCGGCTGTGGGAGTTGTTGGCGTCGGGCGAGAGCGCTGTCACGGAGGTCCCGCCGGACCGCTGGACAGGTCCGGCCTCCATCGAGGCACCTCGGTGGGGTGCCTTTCTCGACCGGCCGGCGGACTTCGACGCGGGCTTCTTCGGCCTCTCCCCCCGCGAGGCGCCTTTCGTCGACCCGCAGCAACGACTTGTATTGGAATTGGGCTGGGAAGCCCTCGAGGACGCCCGCGTGGTCCCCGGCGAGGTCAGCGGCAGCCGACTGGGCACATTCGTCGGCGTGAACGCGGACGACTACGCGAAGCTGCTGACTCGTCATGCCCAGGCACTCGGTTCCCACCACACCATGCCGGGCATTCAGCGCGGCGTCATCGCCAACCGGCTCTCCGCTTTCCTCGGCGCCGGCGGCCCGAGTCTCACGGTCGACTCCGCACAGTCCTCCTCCTTGGTGGCCGTGCACCTGGCCTGCGAGAGCCTGCGGTCCGGGGAGTCGGAACTGGCCATCGCGTGCGGCGTCAACCTGCACCTGATGCCGGAAGGTGTGCTGCTCGCCGCGAGCTTGGGCGGTCTCTCGCCGGACGGTCGCTGCTACACGTTCGACGCCAAGGCCAACGGATACGTACCGGGCGAGGGCGGAGGCGCCGTCGTGCTCAAGCGTCTGAGCGCCGCGCTCGAGGACGGAGACCGCGTCCTGTGCCTGGTCCGTGGCAGCGCGATCAACAACGACGGCAGGAGTGAGACGCTCACCTCTCCGACGGTGGGCGCCCAGGTCGACGTCCTCACCCGGGCCTACGACCATGCCGGCCTGTCCCCGGCCGCCGTCCGCTACGTCGAGCTGCACGGAACCGGAACCCCGGTAGGCGACCCGGTCGAGGCTGCCGCACTGGGAGAGGCCATCGGCCGTCGGTGTCCGGCCGGGCGGCCTCTCGCGGTCGGGTCGATCAAAACCAACATCGGCCACCTGAGCGGCGCGGGTGGTATCGCCGGGTTCATCAAGACCGTCTTGGCCCTCAAGCACCGGCTGCTGCCCGCCAGCTTGAACTTCGAGACACCGAACCCCCGGATTCCTCTGGACGAACTCAACCTCCAGGTGCAGCGGAAACTCACTCCGTGGCCCGGGGACCCGGCGCCGGACGAGCTACTCGTCGCGGGGGTCAGCTCCTTCGGGATGGGCGGAAGCAACTGCCATGTCGTGCTCTCGGACTGGCGGCCGGAACCGGCGGACGAGCGCACCGGCGGGAGTGACCGACCGGATCTGCCGGTCGTGCCGTGGATCGTCTCCGCCCGCACCGGGGAAGCGCTGCGCGGACAGGCGCACCGCCTGACCCGCTTCGCCGAGGGCGCTGGTGACGTGGACGTGGTGGATGTCGGTTGGTCGCTGGCGTCGTCGCGGTCGTGTTTCGGGCATCGTGCGGCGGTGGTGGGTACGGGGCGGGGTGAGTTGACCGAGGGGTTGTCCGGGCTGGTCGGACGGGACGGCGGACCAGGCGTGGTGTCGGGTTCGGCGGTGGACGGTGCCGTGGGGGTGGTGTTCTCGGGGCAGGGTGCGCAGCGAGTGGGTATGGGCGAGGGGTTGTCAGGTTTCAGCGCGTTTGCTGAGGCGCTGGATGAGGTGTTGGGCGTCTATGACGAGGTCGCCAGCGGTGTGGCCGCTGACATTGAACTCTCGGGTGATTCGCGCGAGTTTTTCGGGGTTGGAGGTGATTATTCGGCTCGCCTCCGGGAGGTGATGTCCGGAGGCATTGACGGGTTGGACGGGACGGGGTGGGCGCAGCCGGCGTTGTTCGCGTTCGAGGTGGCTTTGTGGCGTTTGCTGGGTTCGTGGGATGTGCGTCCCTCGGTGGTGGCGGGGCATTCGCTGGGTGAGTTGGTGGCGGCGCATGTGGCGGGTGTGTGGTCGTTGCGGGACGCGGCTCGGGTGGTGTTGGCGCGTGGGTGGTTGATGCATGGGTTGCCGGCCGGCGAGGGCGTGATGGTGGCGGTGGGAGCTGGGGTGGATGCGGTGCGTCTGGGGGACGGCGTGGAGCTCGCGGCGGTGAACGGTCCCGAGTCGGTGGTGCTTTCGGGGGCGGTGGAACCAGTGTTGGCCGAGGCGGGGCGCTTGGCGGGGTCGGGGGTCAGGACACGGCGTCTGGCGGTGTCGATCGCGTCTCATTCGGTTTTGATGGAACCGATGTTCGAGGCGTACGGGCGGGTTGTGCGGTCGGTGGAGCCCCGGGATCAGTCTGTGCCGGTGGTGTCGAGTGTCACGGGACGCATGGCCGCTCCGGGGGTGTTGCAGGACCCGGAGTACTGGGTGCGCCAGGTGCGGAGGACGGTGTTGTTCGCCGACGCGGTGACCGCGATGCGTGAGCATGGGGTGGCGACCTTTCTGGAGATCGGCCCTGACGCCGTCCTCACCCCCATGGTCAAGGAGTCGGTCCGGGCCTGGACTGAGGACGAGCGGACGCGTCCCGACGTCGCCGCTGTCCCGTTCTGCCGCAGGGATCGGGACGAGAGGCATACCGCGACCACCGCGGTGGCTCACCTGTGGGTGCGCGGTGAGGAGGTCGACTGGGAACCCTTCTTCGTGGGTGCGCGACAAGTCGATCTGCCCACCTACGCGTTCCAGCGCGAGCGGTACTGGATCGAGAGTCAGCCGTCACCGGAACGGACCGTCGCCGAACCTCCGCGGAAGGTCCGCGAGACCGACGGGAGCGGGGAGGCGACGGCGTTGGACTCGGAGCGCGCCGACGGACGCCTCACCGCAGTTCTGGCCGGGCTGTCCGAGCCCGAACAGCGTGATGCCATCCTGGACACGGTGTGCGACCAGGCGGCGTCGGTCATGGAGTACGCCGGCCGGGTCGATGCCACGCTGACGTTCAAAGACCTCGGTTTCGACTCGCTGATGGCGCAGGAGCTGGCCGACGGGCTCGCCTCACGCACCGGCCTGCCCCTCGCCGGCCGCCTGGTCTTCGACTATCCGACCCCGCGCGGTCTCGCCCACCACCTCTACGAAGAGATCACCGGAAAGCGACAGGCGGCCGTCACGCGCGTCGCGAGGACGACGGCGGAGCCGTTGGCCATCGTGGGCATGGCGTGCCGCTACCCCGGTGGAGTGAGCACGCCCGAACAGCTGTGGCAGCTGGTCGTCACCGGCGAGGACGTCATCTCCGGGTTCCCCACCGACCGGGGTTGGGACCTGGACGGGCTCTACGACCCGGACCCCGAACACTGGGGCACCAGTTACACACGAGACGGCGGCTTTCTCACCGGGGCCGGTGATTTCGACGCGGAGTTCTTCGGGATCTCGCCGCGTGAGGCGCTGGCCATGGACCCCCAGCAGCGGCTGCTCTTGGAAACCTCATGGGAGGCACTGGAGCGAGCCGGAATCGATCCGCGATCGCGCCGCGAGTCGGCGACCGGCACCTACATAGGGGCCACCACCCACTACTACGGTCCACGTGCTCACCAGGCCGCTGACGGCTTCGCCGGTTACCTGCTGACCGGTAACACGCCGAGCGTGATGTCCGGGCGCATCGCCTACGCGCTGGGACTGGAAGGTCCGGCGGTGACGGTGGACACGGCGTGTTCGTCGTCGCTGGTGGCGCTGCATCTGGCTGGTCAGGCGCTGCGTTCCGGCGAGTGCGACCTGGCCCTCGCCGGCGGCGTCACGGTCATGGCCTCCCCGGACATGTTCATCGAATTCAGCCGGCAGCGCGGGCTGTCGGCGGATGGCCGGTGCAAGGCGTTTTCGGCGGGTGCGGATGGTACGGGGTGGGGTGAGGGCGTGGGTGTGCTGGTGGTGGAGCGGTTGTCGGACGCCAGGCGTAACGGGCACCGGGTCCTTGCCGTGGTGCGTGGTTCCGCGGTGAACCAGGACGGCGCGTCGAACGGGTTGACGGCCCCGAATGGTCCGTCGCAGCAGCGGGTGATACGGGCGGCGTTGGCGAGCGCGGGACTTGGCGCGGATGAGGTCGACGCTGTCGAGGCACATGGTACGGGGACGAGGCTGGGGGACCCGATCGAGGCACAGGCGTTGCTGGCCACGTATGGGCGGGACCGGTGCGGGGATCGGCCATTGTGGCTGGGGTCGTTGAAGTCGAACATCGGTCATACGCAGGCGGCCGCCGGTGTGGCCGGTGTGATCAAGATGGTGTTGGCGATGCGGCACGGCGTGCTGCCGAGGACGTTGCACGTGGAGGAGCCGACGCCGCAGGTGGAGTGGTCGGCGGGTGGGGTGGAACTGCTGACCGAGGCGCGTGCGTGGGCCGGGGGCGGTCGTCCGCGGCGGGCGGGCGTGTCCTCGTTCGGGATCAGCGGCACCAACGCACACGTCATCTTGGAAGAGGCCGAAGAGGCCGAAGAGGCCCCGGACGAGCCGGAAACACCGGCGGAGGAACCAGGTGACGCTCCCGCTGTCATGCCCTGGGTCCTGTCGGGGAAGAGCCAGGCGGCGCTGCGCGGGCAGGCGCGACGGCTCGCGTCCTTCCTGGAGGCGCGCCCCGAGGTGTCGCCCGTTGACGTCGGAGTGTCACTGGTCACCTCACGGTCGCTCCACGAGCGGCGCGTGGTCGTGACGGGCGGCTCGCGGGAGGAACTCCTCGCAGGGGTACGGGCTGTGGCCGAGACCACCGATACGAGCGGTGCGGCGCGAGACGGCGGAGTCACGCCTCGCCCCGTGTTCGTGTTCCCGGGACAGGGGTCGCAGTGGGTGGGAATGGCTCGGGACCTGCTGTCGTCCTCGGCGGCGTTCGCCTCACGGATGAGCGAGTGCGCGGAGGCGCTGTCCCCGTTCGTGGAGTGGTCGCTGCTGGATGTGCTCGACGACGCCGGTGCGTTGGAGCGCGTGGACGTGGTCCAGCCGGCACTGTGGGCGGTCATGGTGTCGCTGGCCGAGGTGTGGCGCTCGTACGGTGTCGAACCGGCGGCCGTGGTGGGCCATTCGCAGGGGGAGATCGCGGCCGCGGTGGTGGCCGGTGGCCTGTCGCTGCGGGACGGTGCCCGGGTGGCGGCGCTGCGCAGCCGTGCGATCGGCACCGTGCTGGCCGGGCGCGGCGGGATGGTGTCGGTGGCGTCACCGGTCGACGAAGTGCGCCGGCGTATCGAGGCGTTGAGCGGGGCGGTGGCGGTGGCGGCGGTCAACGGGCCGTCGTCCACGGTGGTGTCGGGTACACCGGAGGGGCTGGACGTGCTGCTGGCGCGGTGCGAGCGCGACGGAATCAGGGCGAGTCGTGTCGCGGTGAACTACGCCTCGCACTCCTCGCAGGTCGATGAGGTTCGCGAACGGATCCTCGCCGATCTGGCGCCGATGGAACCCCAGGCGTTCGCGGTGCCCTTCTTCTCCACGGTCACCGGGGAGTGGCTGGACGGCGAGCGCGGCCCGGATGCCGAGTACTGGGTGCGCAACCTGCGGCAGACGGTCCGTTTCGAAGAGGCGATCCGGGCGCTTGCCGGTGAGGGCTTCGGGGCGTTCGTGGAGTGCAGCGCGCACCCGGTGCTGACCGCGAGCGTGCGGGAGACGCTGGAGACCGCGGGAAGCGACGCCGTGGTGGTCGGATCGCTGCGCCGCGACGACGGCGGTACGCGCCGTATGCTCACGTCGCTGGGCGAGGCGTTCGTCCATGGCGTGCCGGTGGACTGGACGCGGGCGTACACCGGGGTGGGGGCACGGCGCGTCGATCTGCCCACGTACGCGTTCCAGCACGAGAGGTTCTGGTGGGAGCCGGAGGCCGCGCCGGCGCCGGAGGCCGGCCCGGCCGACGCGGCGTTCTGGCAGGCCGTGGAGGGCGGCGACGCGGAGGCGCTGGCCGGCGCGCTGGAGGTCGACGACGAGTCGCTGGCGCACGTGCTGCCCGCGTTGAAGTCCTGGCGGCAGCGGCAGCTCATGACCTCGACGGTGGACGGCTGGCGTTACCGCACCAGGTGGGTCCCCATGAGCACGGCGCGTCAGCCGGCGCTGTCCGGCACCTGGCTGCTGGTCGCCCCGGAGGGCCGCGCCGGGGAGGCCGTGGAGTCGACCGCGGCCGCGGTGCGGGACCACGGTGGCGACGCGGTCACGGTCGAGCTGCCCGCCGGGGCCGTCCGCGAGCAGATCGCCGACCTGCTGCGAGGTGCCCAGGGGGAGGGCGGCGAGTTCGGGGGTGTGTTGTCGCTGCTGTCCCTGGCTGACGGGTCGCCCACCGAGGCCGGGATCCCCCGGGCGGGCCTGACCGGGACGCTCGCCCTGTTCCAGGCGCTGGGCGACGCGGGCGTGAACGCACCCCTGTGGTGTCTGACCCGCGGTGCGGTGGCCGTGGCGGACCGGGAACAGGCCGGCGTCCCCGCCCAGCGGATGGTGTGGGGCCTGGGCCGGATCGTGGCCCTGGAGCACCCGGAGCGGTTCGGCGGCTTGGTGGACCTGCCGGAGCGGTGGGACATACGCACGGGCCGCCTGCTGGCGGCGGTACTGGCCGGTGCCGAGGGCGAGGACCAGGTCGCGATCCGTCCCTCCGGAATGTTCACCCGCCGCCTCGCCCGCGCCACGCGTCTCGACCCGCGACTGGAGTGGCGCCCGCGCGGCACCGTGCTGGTGACCGGGGGTACCGGTGGTCTGGGCGCGCAGGTGGCCCGCTGGCTGGCCCGGTCGGGCGCCGAGCACGTGGTGCTGGCCGGCCGCCGTGGATCGGACGCGCCCGGCGCTTCCGTGCTGCGCGAGGAACTGGAGGCCACCGGCGCGCGGGTGACCATCGCCGCCTGCGATGTGAGCGACCGCACGGCACTGGCCAGGCTCCTCGATGACGTGTCCGACGGCTGCCCGCTGTCAGCGGTGGTCCACACCGCGGCGGTCCTGGACGACGCGGTCGTGGAGCGGCTGACCCCCGAGCAGATCGACCGCGTGCTGCGGGTGAAGGCCGACGGTGCCTGGTACCTCCACGAACTGACCCAGGGCATGGCCCTGGACGCGTTCGTGCTGTTCTCCTCCGTGGCGGGCACCCTGGGCGCCTTTGGACAGGGCAACTACGCGCCCGGCAACGCCTACCTCGACGCCCTCGCCGAGCACCGGCACGGCCTCGGCCTTCCCGCCACCTCGGTGGCCTGGAGCGCCTGGGCCGAAGAAGGCATGGCCGAGGGCGGGATCGGCGCGGTGGCGCGCCGGCACGGCCTGCCGGAGATGGCCCCCGAACTGGCGGTGTCGGCACTGGCGGGCGCGGTGGCCGGAGGCGAGCCCAACGTCGTGATCGCGGACATCGAATGGGACCGGTTCCACGTGGCCTACACCGCCACGCGCCCCAGCCCCTTCCTGGCCGACCTGCCCGACGTACGCAGGCTCGCACACGCGGCGGGTCCCGGCACACACGCGGCGGCCGCGCCCGACGGCCTGGCCGCCAGACTGGCCGGCCTGGCGACCCGGGCCGAACAGGAGACGGCGATGCTCGCCGTGGTACGCGGACACGTGGCGTCGGTGCTGGGATACGTGGGAGCCGACGCGGTTGATCCGTCGCGCGCGTTCAAAGACCTCGGCCTCGACTCGGTGACTGCCATCGAGCTGTGCAACCACCTGAACACGGCGACCGGCCTGCGCCTGTCGCCCACCTCGGCTTTCGACTTCCCGAACGCCCGCGCGCTCGCGGCCCACCTGCGCGCGGAACTGCTCACCGACCCGGAGACGGCATCCGCCCCGCCCGTGACCGCCGAGCCGGCGACGGACCAGGACCCCGTGGTCATCGTCGGGATGAGCTGCCGATTCCCCGGTGACGTCCGGTCACCCGAGGACCTGTGGCAGATGCTCGATACGGGTGGGGAGGGAATCACCCGGTTCCCCGACGACCGTGGATGGGACTTGGAGGCCCTGTACGACCCGGACTCGGGCTCCGAACGCGCCGGGACGTCCTGTACCGACGAGGGCGGATTCCTCCACGACGCGGGCGACTTCGATGCCGACTTCTTCGGGATCTCACCGCGTGAGGCGCTGGCGACGGACCCGCAGCAGCGACTGCTGCTGGAGACGTCCTGGGAGGCGCTGGAGCGGGCGGGCATCGACCCCTTGGCGCTCAGGGGCAGCGGCACCGCCGTCTTCGCCGGGACGAACGGCCAGGACTACCTCGCCATGAGTTCCGACCTGCCCGAGGAGGTGACGGGATACGCCATCACCGGCAACACGGCCAGTGTGCTCTCCGGACGGGTGGCCTACGCGCTGGGCTTCGAGGGCCCCGCGGTGACGGTGGACACGGCATGTTCGTCCTCGCTGGTGGCCCTGCACCTGGCCGTACAGTCGCTGCGCACCGGCGAGTGCGCGCTCGCCCTCGTCAGCGGGGCGACCGTCATGGCCACGCCCGGCCTGTTCACCGAGTTCACCCACCAGGGCGGGCTCGCTCCTGACGGGCGCTGCAAGGCGTTCGCGGCGACGGCCAACGGTGCCGGCTTCTCCGAGGGCGTGGGCGTACTGGTGGTGGAGCGGCTGTCGGAGGCCCGACGCCAGGGGCACCAGGTGCTGGCGGTGGTACGGGGCTCGGCTGTGAACCAGGACGGTGCCTCCAACGGCCTGACGGCGCCGAGCGGCCCGTCGCAGCAGCGGGTGATCCGGGCGGCGTTGGCGAACGCGGGGCTGACCGCGGGTGAGGTCGACGTCGTGGAGGCGCACGGTACGGGCACGACGCTGGGCGACCCGATCGAGGCGCAGGCGCTGCTGGCCACGTACGGTCGCGACCGGGACGAGGACCGGCCGTTGTGGTTCGGCTCGGTCAAGTCGAACATCGGCCACACCCAGGCGGCGGCTGGGATAGCCGGTGTCATCAAGACGGTGCTGGCCATGCGGCACGGCCTGTTGCCCCGGACCTTGCACGTCGATGAGCCGTCGCCGCATGTGGACTGGTCCGCGGGCACGGTGAGGTTGCTGACCGACCCCATCGCGTGGCCTGAGACGGGCCGACCGCGTCGGGCGGGTGTGTCCTCCTTCGGCGTGAGCGGAACGAACGCCCACGTCATCCTGGAACAGCCACCGGTACCAGCACGGGAACAGCCGGCTGCGGAGGCCGAGGCGGACGACGAGCCCGTGCCGGACCCCCTGGCGATCTCGGACGGCGGGATCACCCCCTGGGTGCTGTCGGCGAAGTCCGAGGCGGCGGTCCGGGACCAGGCGGCGCGGTTGCTGTCGCTTGCCGGCGAGTGCGCCGGCCCGGACATGCCGGCAACGGGTGATGTCGGATTCTCCCTGGCGACCACCCGCGCGGTGTTCGCCCACCGCGCGGTGGTCCTGGGCGCGGATCGCGCCGACATGGCGCGCGGCCTGGCCGCCTTGGCGGAGGGACGGGAAGCCCTGGGCGTGGCGCACGGTGCCGTTTCCGGCTCCGACGACAGGACGGTCTTCGTCTTCCCCGGTCAGGGGTGGCAGTGGGTGGGGATGGCGGTCGAGTTGCTGGATTCGTCGCCGGTGTTCGCGGAGTGGATGAGGACATGTGCGGCGGCGCTGGCCCCGTCGGTTGAGTGGTCGTTGGTGGATGTGGTGCGAGGTGTCGAGGGGCCGGAGTGGATTGACCGGGTTGACATGGTGCAGCCGGTGATGTGGGCGGTGATGGTGTCGCTGGCGGAGACGTGGCGTTCGTTGGGGGCGGTGCCATCGGCGGTGGTGGGGCATTCGCAGGGGGAGATCGCGGCCGCGGTGGTGGCGGGTGGCTTGTCCTTGGAGGACGGCGCGCGGGTGGTGGCGGTACGCAGTCGCGCGTTGCGGGCGCTGTCAGGCCGTGGGGCGATGGCGTCGGTGAGTCTGCCCGTGGCAGCGGCGGAGGAGCGGTTGGCGGCGGCGTGGGGTGGGCGGTTGTCGGTGGCGGCGGTGAACGCGCCGACGTCGGTGGTGGTGTCGGGCGATGTGGAAGCGGTCGATGAGTTGCTGGCGGTGTGTGAGGCGGAGGGAATCCGAGCGCGTCGGGTGTCGGTGGATTACGCCTCGCATTGTGCGCATGTGGAGGCGATCGAGGCCGAGCTCGCGCGCGGTCTTGCCGGGATCGCTCCGCGGTCGTCGTCGGTCCCGTTCTATTCGACGGTGACGGGCGGGGTGTTGGACACGGTGGAATTGGACGCGCGGTATTGGTATCGGAACGTACGCGAAAGGGTGCGGTTCGACGACACGGTGCGGGTGTTGCTGGGCGAGGGCTTCCGGGTGTTCGTGGAAGCCAGTGGGCATCCGGTGTTGGTGATGGGAGTGGAGGAGACCGCCGACGCCTGTGGAGTCGGGGTCGCGGCGGTGGGGTCGTTGCGCCGTGGCGAGGGGGGTCCGGATCGGTTGTTGACGTCCGTGGCCGAGGCGTTTGTGGGTGGCGCTGGGGTGGACTGGTCGGCGCTGTTCGCGGGATCGGGGGCACGGCGCGTGGACTTGCCGACGTACGCGTTCCAGCGTCGGCGGTACTGGCTCGACTCGCGCATCGCCGCGGTATCCGGTGATGCGGCGTCGGTGGGGTTGGAGCCGACGGAGCATCCGTTGCTGGGGGCGGCGGTGCCGCTGCCCGAGTCGGACGGGTTCTTGCTGACGGGGCGTTTGTCGCCGCGTGCCCAGCCATGGCTTGCCGATCACGTGATGCTGGGCCGGGTGGTCGTGCCGGGGTCGGCATTGGTGGAGATGGCTTTGCGGGCGGGGGAGGAGGTGGGGTGTCGCCGGCTGGAGGAGCTGACGCTCGAGGCGCCGCTGGTGCTGCCTGACGAGGGCACGGTCCAGGTGCAGCTCGTCGTGTGCGGGCCGCGGGAGGAAGGCCGGCGTGAGCTGAGCGTGTACGCCCGTGGTGGCGGCAGCGGTTCGTGGACGTGTCATGCGCGCGGAGTGTTGAGCGTTGGTGATGAGGCGAGTGGCTCGGGGGATCTGAGCGCATGGCCGCCGGTGGGAGCGGAAACGGTGGATTTCGCCGGGACGTATGAGCGGTTGGCGGGCATCGGGCTCGCGTACGGGTCGGCGTTTCGCGGGCTGCGGTCGGTGTGGCGCCGGGGGGAGGAGGTCTTCGCCGAGGCGGAGTTGCCGGAGGGGGCGAGCACGGGTCGCTTGAGGATGCGTCCGGCGTTGCTGGATGTGGCGCTGTATGCGTGGCTGGCATGCGCGGACGGCGCTGGGGACGGGGTGCGGTTGCCGTTCGTGTGGAGTGGTGTGTCCCTGCATGCGGCTGCGGCCGCGGCTTCGGTGGCGCGGGTGCGGCTGGCGCCGGATGGTGATGGCGGGCTGTCGGTGGCGGTGGCCGATGCGGCGGGGATGCCGGTGGTGTCGGTGGATGCTCTGGTCATGCGACCGGTGCGGGAGGCGGAGTTCCCGGTCCCGGCGGGGGCGGGGGAGAGCTTGTACCGAAGGGAGTGGGTGCCGGCTGAGCTGCGGGTGGCGTTGGGGGGCGGATCGCCGAGGTGCGCCGTGGTGGGGGAGGACGTCTTCGGACTGGCCGAGGCGTTGGGGGCGGAGCTCTTTGAGGATCTCGCCGCGCTGAGCGAGCACGCGGCGCCGGATGTGGCGGTGGTGTCGGCCGTGAGTGGTGCCGTGGACGGGATTTCGGGTGTGGTGCGGGAGTGGTTGGCGGAGGAGAGGTTCGCTCATTCGCGGTTGGCGGTGGTGACGCGGGGCGTGGTGGCCGTCGAGGCCGGTGCGGACGTCCGCGATCTGGCAGCGGAGCCGGTGTGGGGGTCGGTGCGATCCGCGCAGGCTGAGAATCCGGGGCGGTTCGTGTTGCTGGACGTGGACGGTTCGGCGGCGTCGCTCGATGTCCTGCGTCAGGCCGTCCTGGCAGGAGAGGACCAGGTCGCTGTACGTGGCGGCGAGGTGTTCACGCCGCGCTCGGCCCAGCCGAAGGGACACGTCCGTCGGCCGGTCCCCGCACGACGCACCCCCGCCCCCACCCACGCCGAAGCTTCCCGTTCGGAAGGGGCGCCGCTGGTACAGCGTTTGTCGAGCCTCAGCCACGGGGAGCGACAGCGGGTACTGCTTCGGTCGGTCCGGGAACACGCCGCGGCCATCCTCGGCCTCGGGGAAGTGGCATCCGTGGCGCCTGATCGAGGCTTCCTCGACCTCGGCTTCGTCTCGCACACCGCGGTGGAACTGCGTAACCGGCTGAACGCGGCGACCGGGTTGCGGCTGCCCACGACCCTGATCTTCGACTACCCGAGTCCGGCCGTGCTTGCCGAACACCTCGGAAAGGAACTGGCACCTGCTGGGACGACGGGGGGCGTGGACACTCTCCTGACCGCCGAGCTCGACCGGCTGGAGTCCACGCTCCTGGCCACGCGCGCGGAGCCGGACGACGCGACGCGCAGCATGGTCGCGAGCCGCCTGGAGAGTCTCCTGTCCCAGTGGAGCGGCAACCGGGACCGCGCGGTGACGGACGGTCCCGTTCCCGACGGCCCGACACAGGCCGGCCCGACACAGGCCGGCTCGGCGCAGAAGGCCACGGTCACCATCGCTGATCGTTTGGAGTCCGCGGAGGCCGACGACCTCTTCAGCTTCATCGACCAGGAATTCGGACCGTCCTGAGCGCACGCTCTCGCACGCCGTACACCAACCGCACGCCGTACACCCACGCTCCCGAAGCTCAATCCCGTGAGGTATTGATGTCGGACCACGAAAAGCTCCTCGGCTACCTCCGACGGGTGACCGCCGATCTCCATGAGACCCGACAGCGCCTTCAGGACGTGGAGGCGGCGGCGCGCGAGCCGATCGCGATCGTCGGGATGAGCTGCCGCTACCCCGGTGGTGTGCGGACTCCCGAGGAGTTCTGGGAGCTGCTGGACGGCGCACAGGACGTGATCGCGCCCTTTCCCACGGACCGTGGCTGGGACGTCGACGCCGTGTACGACCCGGATCCCGACCGGCCGGGCACCTCTTACACCCGTGAAGGCGGCTTCCTCACCGACGCGGGGGACTTCGATGCCGACTTCTTCGGGATCTCGCCGCGTGAGGCGCTGGCGATGGACCCGCAGCAGCGGCTGCTGCTGGAAGCGTCGTGGGAAGCCATCGAACGGTCGGGCATCGATCCCGTGTCGCTCAAGGGAAGTCAGGCCGGTGTCTTCATCGGAACCGTCGCCCCGGCCTATGGCCCGCGCCTGCACAGGGCGACCGGAGGTGTCGAGGGCCACCTGATGACCGGCACTGGTCTCAGCGTCGTGTCCGGACGGGTCGCCTTCACCCTCGGCCTGGAGGGTCCCGCGATGACGGTGGACACGGCGTGCTCCTCCTCGCTGGTGGCCCTGCACCTGGCCGTACAGTCCCTGCGCCAAGGCGAGTGCTCCAGCGCGCTGGTCGGCGGTGTCACGGTCATGGCCACGCCCGGTACCTTCATCAGCTTCAGCCGGCAGCGCGGGCTCGCCCCGGACGGACGGTGCAAACCCTTCTCAGCCGCCGCGGATGGCTTCGGGCTTGCCGAAGGCGTCGGCATGCTGTTCCTGGAGCGGCTGTCCGATGCGCACCGCGACGGCCATCCGGTGCTGGCCGTCGTACGCGGTACCGCGATCAACCAGGATGGGGCCAGCAGCGCGTTGTCCGCGCCGAACGGTCCCTCGCAGCAGCGGATGATCCGGGCGGCGTTGGCGAACGCGGGGCTGACCGCGGGTGAGATCGACGTCGTGGAGGCGCACGGTACGGGCACGACGCTGGGCGACCCGATCGAGGCGCAGGCGCTGCTGGCCACGTACGGTCGCGACCGGGACGAGGACCGGCCGTTGTGGCTGGGCTCGGTGAAGTCCAACATCGGGCACACCCAAGCCGCCGCGGGCGTGGCCGGTGTGATCAAGATGGTGCTGGCCATGCGGCACGGCGTGCTGCCGCCCACTCTGCACGTCAACGAGGCGTCGCCGCACGTCGACTGGTCGGCCGGCACCGTCCGACTCCTCACCGAGGCCACCCCCTGGCAGCAGGGTGAGCAACCGCGCCGGGCAGGTGTCTCCTCGTTCGGCATCAGTGGCACCAACGCGCACGCCATCATCGAGCAGGCGCCCAACCCGCCGGAGGGCGAAGCGGACGGCGCATCGGATGACGGCGCCGTACCGTCCGGGGTGGCTTCGGCATCGCTCCCGCTCGTCCCGTGGGTGTTCTCGGCCAGGTCCGCGGCGGGTTTGCGCGGCCAGGCCGCCCGGCTGCTGGACCACGCGCGAAGGCATCCGGGGGTTGCCGCGGTGCACACCGGCCTGGCCCTCGCAACCACCCGGACCGTCTTCGACCACCGCGCGGTGGTCCTCGCGCCGGACCACGCGGGCGCCGTACGCGAGCTGGAGACGTACGTCGCGGACCACGACACTCCGGGGCTCGTCGCGGGCGTCGCACGACACGGCACCGAAGTGGCGCTCGTTTTTCCGGGGCAGGGATCGCAGTGGGCCGGGATGGCGGCGGAGCTGCTGGATTCCTCGCCGGTGTTCGCGGAGCGGATGGGCGAGTGCGCCGTCGCGTTGGCGCCGTATGTGGAATGGTCGCTGCTCGACGTCTTGCGGTGCACCGACGGGGACGGCTGGCTGGGCCGGGTGGACGTGGTGCAGCCGGTGTTGTGGGCGGTGATGGTGTCATTGGCCGAGCTGTGGCGTTCGTACGGTGTGGTGCCGGCGGCGGTGATCGGTCACTCCCAGGGAGAGATCGCGGCCGCGTGTGTCGCGGGCGGGTTGTCGTTGCCGGACGCGGCGCGAGTGGTTGCGCTGCGCAGCCGGGCGTTGCGGGCGCTGTCGGGCCGAGGCGGCATGGTGTCCGTCGGTCTTCCTGTCGCCGAGGTGCGGGAGCGGCTGTCCGCGTGGTGCGAACGGCTGTCGGTGGCGGCGGTGAACGGGCCCTCGGCCGTGGTGGTGTCGGGTGACACCGACGCGCTCGAGGAACTGCTGGTGCGGTGCGAACGTGACGGAGTACGGGCGCGCCGGGTTCCGGTGGATTACGCCTCGCACTGCGCACATGTGGAGGCGATCGAGGACGAGTTGCTCGGCGACCTCGCGGGGATCGCTCCGCGGTCGTCGGCGGTGCCGTTCTATTCGACCGTGACCGGCGGGGTGCTGGATACGGCGGAGTTGGATGCCGCCTACTGGTATCGGAACCTGCGGCAGACGGTCCGCTTCGATGAGACGGTACGGGTTGTGCTGGGCGAGGGTATCCAGGTGTTCGTGGAGGCCAGTGCCCATCCGGTACTGACCATGGGGATCGAGCAGACAGCCGATGACCACGGAACGCAGGCGACGGTGGTCGGGTCACTGCGTCGTGACGAGGGTGGGCCGGCGCGGTTCTTGAAGTCTGCGGCCGAGGCGTTCGTGGGTGGCGCCGACGTCGATTGGCGGGAGGTGTTCGCCGGTACCGGTGCGCGCCGCGTGGACCTGCCGACGTATGCCTTCCAACGCCGCCGATACTGGCTGGAGTCCGAGGCGGCTGAGGCCGGTGACGTGTCATCGGCAGGACTGGCCTCGGCCGAGCACCCCTTGCTGGGAGCCGTCGTTCCGTTGCCCGACTCCGAGGGTCTCCTGTTGACGGGCCGTCTGTCGCTTCGTACCCATGCCTGGCTCGCTGACCATGCGGTGCTGGGCCGTGTCGTGCTGCCCGGTACGGCGTTTGTCGAATTGGCGTTGCGAGCGGGCGACGCCGCCGGATGTGATCGGCTGGAAGAGCTCACGCTCGAGACGCCGTTGGTGCTGCCCGAGGACGCCGCGGTCCAGGTGCAACTGGCCGTGAGCGGGCCGCGGGAAACGGGACACCGCACATTCAGCGTATACGCGCGCCGCGACGACGCGCCGAGTGAGTCATGGACGCGTTACGCGAGAGGCACGCTGACCGCCGCCGGCCCGACAGCGGCCTCCGCGGATCTGAGCGTCTGGCCGCCGACCGGCGCCCAGGCGGTCGAGACCGCGGGGCTCTACGAACGGCTGGCGGCCACCGGGCTCGCGTACGGCCCGGCGTTCCGTGGACTGCGGGCTGCCTGGCGCCGAGGTGATGAGCTCTTCGCCGAAGTGGCGCTGCCGGAGGACATGCGAACCGAGGCGAGCCGGTTCGGGGTACATCCCGCGTTGCTGGATGCGGCACTCCACGTCTGGTCGGCCCACCATGATACGGCCACCGATATGAAGGCCGCGGGAATCCGGTTGCCGTTTGCGTGGAATGGCGTCTCGTTGTACGCGGTCGGGGCTTCGGTGGTGCGAGTGCGGGTGGTGCCGGCCGGCGACGGTGGGGTGTCGGTAGCGGTGGCCGACGGGGCAGGGGTGCCGGTGGCGTCGGCGGACGCCTTGGTGACGCGTCCGGTGGGAGAGGGGGAGTTCGCGGCCGCTGCTGCGGTGGGGGAGTCGCTGTATCGCGTGGAGTGGGTGCCCGCGTCGCCGGCCGCGGGGCCGGAGGTTGGGGTACGGGGGTGCGCGGTGGTCGGGGGGGACCATTTCGGGGTGATCGAGGTGTTGGGGGCGGAGGGGTTCGCGGCTTTCGACGAGATGGGCGAGTGTGCGCCCGAGATTGTAGTGGTGTGTGTTGGCTGTGTTGGTGATCGGGGTGTCGTCTCGGAGGTGAGTGCGGCGGTCGACCGGGTTCTGTGCTGGGTACAGGGGTGGTTGGCGGAGGAGCGGTTCGCTGGATCGCGGCTGGTTGTGGTCACGCGGGGTGCGGTGGCGGTCGAGGCCGGTGAGGATGTGCGTGATCTGGCCGCGGCCCCGGTGTGGGGACTGGTGCGCTCGGCCCAGTCCGAACACCCGGAGCGGTTGGTCCTTGTGGACGTGGACGACGCCGGCGCTTCGCTGGACGCCCTGCGCGAGGCGGTGTTGACCGGTGAACCGCAGGTAGCCGTGCGCAGGGGTGAGGTACTGGTGCCGCGCCTGACTCAAGGCCCAGCGAGTGGAGTATTGGTGCCCGTGGACGAGGGGCGGCCATGGCGGCTGGAGCCTTCGAGGGAGCGCACGCTGGAGGGGCTGACCCTGGCGACGGCTCAAGACGCGGCTGGTGAACTGGGTGAGTTCGAGGTGCGCGTCGCCGTACGCGCGGCAGGACTGAACTTCCGTGATGTGCTCATCTCGCTGGGCATGTATCCGGACCATCAGGCGCTGATGGGAAGTGAAGGAGCCGGCGTGGTGGTGGCCACCGGCCCGGGGGTCGAGTCCTGCGCCGTCGGTGATCGCGTGATGGGTCTGTGGACCGGCGGTTTCGGGCCGCTGGCGGTGGCGGACCACCGCACCCTGACCCGGATCCCGGACGGCTGGTCGTTCACCGAAGCCGCGTCTGTTCCGGTCGTGTTCGTGACGGCGTTGTACGCGTTGCGCGAGCTGGCGGGCGTGCGGCCCGGTGAGTCGCTGCTGGTGCACTCCGCGGCCGGTGGGGTGGGGATGGCGGCGGTGCAGCTGGCGCGGGTGTTCGGCCTCCGAGTCTTCGCCACCGCCAGCCCTGGCAAGTGGGACGTGTTGCGCGGCCTGGGAGTTGACGACGCGCATCTGGCGTCGTCGCGGTCGCTGGAGTTCGAGCAGCGGATCCGCTCGGTATCGGGTGAGCGTGGTGTTGATGTCGTGCTGGACTCCCTGGCGGGTGAGTACGTCGACGCCTCGCTGCGGCTGCTCGGCGAGAGCGGGCGTTTCATCGAGATGGGGAAGGCGGACGTGCGGTCCGCTGACGAGGTCGCGGCGGCGCACCCCGGAGTGGCATACCGGGCGTTCGACCTGGTGGAGGCAGGGCCGGAGCGCATCGGGGAGATGCTCACGGAGATCGTCGGCCTTTTCGAGCAGGGTGCGCTCAAGCGGTTGCCGACGCGGGTGTGGGATGTGCGCCGGGCGAGCGAGGCGTTTCGGTTCATGCGTGAGGCGCGGCACGTGGGGAAGCTGGTGTTGAGCGTTCCGGCCACCCTGGACCCGGAGGGGGTGGTGCTGGTGACGGGCGCGGGGGGCGTGCTGGGCGGTGTGGTGGCTCGGCATCTGGTGGCCGAGCATGGGGTGCGTCACCTGCTGCTGGTCACTCGTCGTGGCTCGGCGGCCGAGGGCATGCCGGAGCTTGAGGCGGAGCTGACCGGCATGGGTGCGTCCGTGACCGTCGCCGCATGCGATGTGGCTGATCGCGACGCCCTGGCGGAGACGGTCGAGCGATTGCCCGCCGGGCGTGGTGTGACGGGCGTGGTTCATGCCGCGGGGGTGTTGGACGACGGGACCGTGGCGTCGCTGACGCCGGAGCGGGTTGACGCGGTGTTGCGGGCGAAGGTGGCGGGGGCGTGGAATCTGCATGAGTTGACGCGGCGTCATGATGTGGCGCTGTTCGCGCTGTTCTCGTCGGCCGCTGGTGTATTGGGCTCGGCGGGGCAGGCGAATTACGCGGCGGCGAACACCTTCCTGGATGGGCTCGCCGCGCATCGTCGTGCTCTGGGTCTGACCGGCGTGTCGTTGGCGTGGGGCATGTGGGCCGAGCGTTCCGGTATGACGGAGCACCTGGGCGAGGCGGATTTGTCGCGGATGGCGCGGGTCGGTGTGGTGCCGTTCTCGTCAGACGAGGGATTGCGGCTTTTCGACTCGGCGCATGCCCTGGCGGAGAGCCTGGTGGTACCCGCCCGGCTGGACACCGGTGCCCCGGCCGTCTCCGGCACCGCGGTACCCGCCATGCTCAAGGGACTCCTGCGACGGCCGATCCCCGCACGACGCGCTGCCGTCCACGCCGACGCGCTCCGCACGGTCGACCAGGCCACCGAATTGCGGCAGCGGCTGCTCGGCATGAGCCTCGCCGACCGCGGCCACACCGTGCTGGAGCTCATCCACGCGCAGGTGGTGGCCGTGTTGGGGCACGCCACGCCTGACGCGGTCGAGTCCGACCGGGCGTTCAAGGATCTCGGTCTCGACTCGCTGACGGCGGTCGAGCTGCGTAATCTGCTGAGTGCGACGACCGGGTTGCGTCTGCCCGCCACGCTGGCCTTCGACTACCCGAACAGCAAGGCACTGAGCGAATACATCCTGGCCGAACTGGTGGGGCAGGCCGACGGCGCGGCGGCGACGTCCCCGGCCGGCGGAAGCGATGGCATGTCCCACGATGACCTCATCGCGATCGTCGGGATGAGCTGCCGCTATCCGGGCGGCGTGACGTCCCCGGAGGAGTTGTGGCAGCTCGTCGTCTCCGGCGGGGACGCTATCGGCGGACTGCCCACCGACCGCGGCTGGGATCTCGACGGCATCTACGACCCGGACCCTGACGCGCCCGGCAAGACGTATGCGCGTCAGGGCGGGTTCCTCTACGACGCAGCCGCGTTCGACGCGGGGTTCTTCGGGATCTCACCGCATGAGGCGGTGGCGATGGACCCGCAGCAGCGTCTGGTGCTGGAGACCTCGTGGGAGGCGCTCGAACGCGCCGGGCTGGTTCCATCGTCGCTGCGCGGCAGCAGGACAGGTGTCTTCGTCGGATCCCACTACCAGGAGTACGGCCCGCGGCTGCACGAGGCGGTGGAGGGTTCCGAAGGCCACCTGATGACGGGGACCGCGGCCAGCGTCCTGTCCGGGCGCGTGGCCTACACCTTCGGTTTCGAGGGGCCCGCGGTGACGGTGGACACGGCGTGTTCGTCGTCGCTGGTGGCCCTGCATCTGGCGGTGCGGTCGCTGCGCCAGGGCGAGTGCGACCTGGCGCTGGCCGGCGGTGTCGCCGTGATGCCGAATCCCGGCCCATTCATGGGTTTCAGCAGGCAGCGCGGTCTGGCACTCGACGGGCGGTGCAGGGCGTTCGCGTCGGCCGCGGACGGGACGTCGCTCGCCGAGGGTGTGGGGGTATTGGTGGTGGAGCGGTTGTCCGATGCTCGGCGGCGGGGGCATCGGGTGTTGGCGGTGGTGCGCGGCTCCGCGGTGAATCAGGATGGTGCGTCGAATGGGTTGACGGCTCCGAATGGTCCGTCGCAGCAGCGGGTGATTCGGGGAGCGTTGGCGGACGCGGGGGTGTCGGCGGCGGACGTTGACGCGGTGGAGGCGCATGGTACGGGGACGAGGCTGGGGGATCCGATCGAGGCGCAGGCGTTGCTGGCGACGTATGGGCGCGAGCGGGCGCGCGGGGGTCGGCCGTTGTGGCTGGGGTCACTGAAGTCGAACATCGGGCATACCCAGGCGGCCGCCGGTGTGGCAGGCGTGATGAAGGTGGTGCTTGCGCTGCGGCACGGTGTGCTGCCGCCCTCGCTGCACATCGATGAGCCGACGCCGCACGTGGATTGGTCGGCCGGTGGGGTGGAGCTGTTGCGGGACGCGGTGGAGTGGCCTGAGGAGGGAGGGCCGAGGCGTGCGGGCGTCTCGTCGTTCGGCATCAGCGGGACGAATGCGCACGTGATCGTGGAGCAGGCTCCGCCGGAGGAGCGCGTGGAGGCGTCAGCGGATGAGGCAGGCGTGGTGGCGTGTGTGGTTTCCGGAAGGTCGGAGGTGGCGTTGCGTGCGCAGGCGGAGCGTTTGGCGCAGTTCGTGCGGGCCGATGACGGCCTGTCGCCTGTGGAGGTGGCGTCGTCACTGGTGACGTCCCGGTCGGTGTTCGAGCACCGTGGTGTGGTGTTGGCCGCGGGGCGTGATGGGCTGTTGGCGGGCTTGGCGGCCTTGTCGTCGGGGCAGCCGGCGGCTGGTGTGGTGCGCGGCGCCGTTCTGCCCGGGAAGTCGGCGGTGTTGTTCTCGGGGCAGGGCAGCCAGCGCATCGGCATGGGGCGGGAGCTGTACGAGAGCTTCCCGGTGTTCGCGGAGGCTTTCGACGCGGCGTGCACGCGCTTCGACGCCCTGCTGGACCGGTCGTTGCGGGAGGTGGTGTTCGGGGACGTGGACGCGTTGGCCCTAACGGAGTTCACGCAGTGCGGACTGTTCGCGGTCGAGGTGGCGCTGTTCCGGCTGGTGGAGTCGTGGGGTGTGCGGCCGGATTTCGTGGGTGGCCATTCGTTGGGGGAGGTGGTGGCCGCACATGTGGCGGGAGTGTTGTCGTTGGAGGACGCCTGTGCGTTGGTGGCGGCTCGGAGTCGGTTGATGGGGGAGTTGCCCGGGGGCGGGGTGATGGTGTCGGTGCGGGAGGCGGAGGCGGAGGTGTTGCCGTTGCTGGCGGGGTATGCGGACGAGGTGAGCGTCGCGGCGGTCAACAGCCCCGGGTCCGTCGTGCTCTCGGGAAGGGAAGCAGCCGTAGCCGAGGTGGTGGGGGTGTTGGCGGAACGGGGCGTGGAGGCGAAGCGGCTGAGGGTGTCGCACGCCTTCCACTCGCCGTTGACCGAGCCGATGCTCGCCCCGTTCCGCGAGGTGGTGGACGGGCTCTCCTTCCGCGCGCCGCACCTTCCGGTGGTGTCGAATGTGACGGGCGCGATGGCCTCGGCCGACGAGCTGTGCGCGCCTGATTACTGGGTGCGGCATGTGCGGGAGACGGTGCGCTTCGCCGATGGGGTGGGGGCCCTGGCCGGGCAGGGAGTAACGACGTTCGTCGAACTCGGTCCTGACGGTGTGCTTTCCGGAATGGGACACGAGTGCCTGCCCGACGCGGTGTTCGCGCCGGTCCTGCGGAGGGACGCGGACGAGACCAGCTCCGTCGTCGACGGGCTCGCCCAGGCGTACGTGCGGGGCGTGGCGGTGGACTGGGCAGCCGTCATCGCCGCCGGCGGTTCGTCGCCGCGACGCGTGGACCTGCCCACGTACGCCTTCCAACGGGAGCGCTTCTGGCTGCGCTCGACCGCTGAGACCGCCGCGACGACCGCCGGTGACGCGGTGCCCGGGGGCCTGGCGGACGCCGGTTTCTGGGAGGCGGTGGAGCGTGGTGACGCGAGCGCGCTCGCGAGCGAGCTGTCGGTCGAGGACGGAGACGGCACCGGTGAGTCGCTGACGGCGGTGCTCCCGGTGCTGTCGGCATGGCGGCGGCGTCGACGGGAGCTGGGATCGGTGGACGCCTGGCGCTACCGGGTGGCGTGGTGGCCGGTGGCCGGTGGGACAGGCACGCTGACGGGGGTGTGGCTGGTGATCGTCCCCGAGGGGCACACCGGGGATGCGTGGGTGTCGCACGTCGTGAAGTCGGTGGAGAGGGCCGGGGCGTCCCCCGTGGTCGTGGAGCTGGCGTCGAGCGCCACGGACGGCGACGCGGCGGCCGGACCGTTGCGCGCGGCGCTGGCACGGGCCGGTGACGCGAGGATCGTCGGCGTGCTGTCGTTGCTGGCGCTCGCGGAAGGACGGCACGCGGTGTATGGGTCGGTGCCGCTGGGGGTGGCGTTGACGCTGGCCATGGTGCAGGCGGCGGGCGAGGTGGGAGTGCGCGCCCCGGTGTGGTGCGTCACCCGCGGAGCCATGTCCGTGAACGGAACGGAACGGGTGCGGAGCACAGAGCAGGCGGGGGTGTGGAGCCTGGGACGTGTGATCGGTCTCGAGGCTCCGGAGCGTTGGGGCGGGGTGGTGGACCTGCCGGACGTGCTGGACGGATGGATCACGGATCGTCTGACATGGGTACTCGCCGGCGGCTCGGGGGAGAGCGAGACGGCGGTCCGAGGCGCGGGGGTGTTCTGCCGCCGTGTGGTGCGGGCCGCCGCCGGCGGACGCCGTGGTGCCGGGTGGCAGCCCTCGGGGACCGTGTTGGTCACCGGCGGTACGGGAGCGTTGGGCCGGCACGTGGCGCGGTGGCTGGCACGCGCCGGCGCTGATCGCTTGGTTCTCGTGTCCCGCCGCGGCCCCGGGGCCGACGGGGCGGATGACGTGCGCAAGGAGCTGGAGGGCCTGGGTACGAAGGTCGAGCTGGTGGCCTGCGACGTGGGTGACCGGAGGGCCGTCGCCGACGTGGTGGCGGGCGTGACAGCGCGGGCGCCGTTGACAGGAGTCGTTCACACGGCCGGGGTCCTGGACGACGGGGTGCTGGAAGGGCTGACCGTGGAGCGGTTCGAGGAGGTCTTGCGGTCGAAGAGCGAGGCGGCATGGCATCTGCACGAGGTCACAAAGGACTTGGGACTCTCGGCGTTCGTGCTGTTCTCCTCGTTCGCGGGCGTCGTGGGTTCTGCCGGACAGGCGAACTATGCGGTGGCGAACGCGCTTGTGGACGCGCTGGCTGAGCAGCGGCGGGCTGAGGGGCTGACGGCTACCTCGGTGGCGTGGGGGCCATGGGCCGACGAAGGTATGGCCGTCAGCAGCAGCGAGGTCAGCCGCAACGTCCGGCGCAGCGGTCTGGCCCCGATGGATCCGCGATCGGCACTCATGGCGATGGAGCGGTCACTGGTGGAGGGCGGGACCTCCGTCGTGGTCGACGCCGACTGGCATCGCTTCGGCGTCGCGTTCGGAGCCCGCTCGTTGGAACGGCTGCTCAGCGGTATCCCGGACGTGCGGAAGCTCATGACTGACGCGGCCGACGACACCGCTGCGACGCGGGCCGAGGATCCGGCCGCCCTCGCCGGCCGCCTCCGAGCCTTGCCCGAGGTCGAACGGGGGCGGGAGCTGCTGGAACTCGTGCGAGCCCATGCCGCCGTCGTGCTGGGGCACACCGGTGTGGACGCGATTGCCCCTGGTCGTCGCTTCACGGAGGTGGGATTCGACTCCCTGACCGCCATGCGCCTGCGCAACCGGCTCAGCGCGGCCACGGGCATCCATCTCACCGCCGCGACGGTGTTCGCCCACGCCACGCCGACCGCTCTGGCCGACTACCTGCTCGCCGCGTACGCGGCTCCCCCCAAGCGACCGAGGCCCCTGCTGAGGCCACGACCCCGAGCATGACGGCGTCGCTCGCGACCGACGCGGGCCGAGACACGTTGTGTAACGGTGGCTCTTGCCGATGCCGGGCTTACTGCCGCGCGTGATGATGGCAGAGATTTGGAGAACCGTTGCCCACCGGCGAACGATATGAGAGGCAGCGAAAGACGTGAATTCTGCTGTTGAATCAGATTATGACGTAGTGGTCGTCGGGGGCGGTCCTGGTGGATCCACGCTTTCGACGCTCGTGGCACTCCAGGGCCATCGGGTGTTGCTCCTGGAAAAGGAGGAGTTCCCGCGGCACCAGATCGGCGAGTCGCTGCTCCCGTCCACGGTGCACGGGATCTGCCGCCTCCTCGGAGTCACGGATGAGCTGGCGAATTCCGGCTTCATGAAGAAGCACGGAGGCACCTTCCGGTGGGGGCTCAACGCTGAGCCCTGGACCTTCGATTTCTCCGTTTCCGAAAAGTTCTCCGGCCCGACCTCTTACGCCTACCAGGTCGAGCGCATGAAGTTTGACAAGATCCTCCTGGACAATGCCCGCAGTAAGGGTGTGGACGTCCGTGAACGCAGCGAGGTCGTGGGCGTTCTCGAGGAGGAGGGGCGGATCCGCGGTGTGCGGTACGACGACGCCGAAGGCGTCCGGCGGGAGGTCCGTGCCAGATTCGTAGCGGATGCCTCGGGAAACAAGAGCCGCATACACAATCGGATCGGCGGTGCGCGTAAATACTCGGACGTATTCCAGAACATCGCCGTATTCGGTTACTTCACAGGCGGAAAGCGAACGCCTGCCCCCTGGACGGGCAACATCACCTGCGCGTCATTCGATCTCGGCTGGTTCTGGTACATTCCGCTCTCCGATGAGCTCACCAGTGTCGGTGCGGTGCTGAGGCGTGAGGCGCTGGCACGCCTCCAGGACGGGCCCCGGGACAAGGTGTTGGAGGGCCTGATCGAGGAGTGCCCCCTCATCGCCGACTACCTGTCGGAGGCAGAGCGAGTCACCGAGGGGCCGTACGGGGAGGTCCGCGTCCGCAAGGATTACTCCTACATTCAAGAGAAATTCTGGCGGCCCGGTATGGTGCTGGTCGGCGACGCCGCCTGCTTCATCGACCCGCTCTTCTCCTCCGGCGTTCATCTGTCCACGTACAGTGCCCTGTTGGCGGCCCGATCGATCAACACCACACTGGGCGGTGTCATCGACGAGGCCCACTGCTTCCGCGAGTACGAAGCCCGTTACCGCAGGGAGTATGACGTATTCCACGACTTCCTGGTCGCTTTCTACGACCTGCAGAAGGATGAACACGCCTACTTCCGTGAGGCGAAGGACGTCATCGGGAGTTCCGCCTCGGCGGCGGAGTCATTCGCGGAACTGGTAGGCGGCGGCGCGTCCAATGAGGAGGCACTGATCGGTACCGCGCCCTCCCTCAGCCAGGAACGCAGGGCGGATCTGCTGGAGCAGTCGCGGAAGATCCACTGGCAGGGATCCCGGGTTCAGGTCCAGGCGCTCTTCGGCGAGAGCGTGGGGGATGCTCCCCTGTACGAGGGCGGTCTGGTCGAGTCACCCGACGGCATGCACTGGGCTCGCCCCGAACGGCCTTCCTGAGGGACCCCATGTGCTGACTACTCACCAGGTGCAGTGGTTGTTCCTTGGCCTCGTCGCGGTCCTGGTTCTCAGCAGGCTTTTCGGCGCCGGGGCCCGTCTCCTGCGACAGCCTGCCGTGGTTGGGGAGATCCTGGCCGGAATCCTCATCGGGCCATCGCTGTTCGGCGGCGCCCTCGCGGATTTCCTGTTCCCCCCGGACACTCGCCCGCTGTTGGCGGCGTTTGCCAACGTCGGCCTGGCCCTGTTCATGTTCGTCATCGGCTATGAGCTGCCATTCGACGAGCTGCGCGGCAAGGCGCGGGTCGCCGTTCGGATCTCACTCTGGTCCGTGGCGGTGCCCTTCGTCCTCGGTGCGCTGCTCGCGCTGTACCTGGTCCGCGATCACCACGTGCACAGCCAGTCCGGTTTCGTGCTCTTCCTGGGCGCGGCGATGTCGGTGACGGCGTTCCCGGTGCTGGCGAGGATCTTGACCGACCGCGGACTGGACCGGACCCGTCTCGGTGGCATCGCCCTGGCCGGCGCGGGCATCGGCGATGTTCTGGCCTGGCTGCTTCTCGGCCTCGTCGTGACCGTCAACGGGGGTACCGGTCAGGCGCGGTTGCTGCTGGTGCCCCTTGGCCTGATCGCGATGCTGACGTTGGTACGCCCCCTGCTGCGCCGGGTGTTCACCGCAGCGGAGGAGAGTGGGGGCACGACCGGCCCACTGGTAGCCGTATTGACCGGGCTCATGCTCTCCTGCTGGGCCGCCGAGTGGGTGGGGATCCACTTCATCTTCGGGGCCTTCCTTTTCGGTACGGTGGTACCCCGCACTCAGCGGACCGATGTCAGGTCCGAGCTCACCGGGTACATCGAGTCGATCGGCAGTGTTCTTCTACTGCCCGTGTACTTCGTCCTGTCGGGAGTGCGGGTGGACCTCTCCGGGATCGGTTTCGCCGGACTCGGGGAACTGGCCCTCATCCTGCTCGTGGCCCTCGTCGGAAAGCTCCTCGGTGCCTTCGTGGGTGCGCGGCTGAGCGGGATTCCCAGGCTGCAGTCGACGGCCCTGGCAGCGTTGATGAACACCCGCGGTCTCACCGAGATCGTGATGTTGACCGCGGGCCTCGAACTGGCGGTGATCGACGCCTCCTTCTACTCCCTGATGATCCTCATGGCTCTGGTGACCACCGCCATGACCGGGCCGATGCTTCGCTTCCTGGAGCGGCGCGCCGGTGGGAACGGGCGACAGCTCGGAGAATTCGAGTACGAGCGGCAAGGCTTCGGCTTCTCCCGGAGGAAATAGTCGGGTGCCGGGTGGGAGACGTGGTGGCCGCAGAGCATGGCGGTCAGGACGCTTCGACGTCGATCTCGATGCCGGCGACGGCGAGCAGACGACCCGTGCCGGAGTCACGCATGGCCATGTCGGCGATCTCGATCCGCGGCTGCGCCGTGCTGAGCCACCTGCGCACCGTGATGGTGAACACCGCGCCCGGGTCGGCGTTGCCGAAGTACCCGACCTTCTGGTCGACCACCTTGCGCCGCAAGAACCGCTCGTCGCCGCGGCCGAGCGACCGCCATACGCGCAGCAGCGCCGTGTCGAAGATGGAGAAGTACGAGGCGAAGTACACGAGCCCGGCACCGTTGAGGTCGCGTGCGACGTCCAGCGCGTACTCGGACGTGTGGGGCGGCCCGGCCGCGAGGAGGCCGGGCGGCCCCGCCGAGTAGAAGCTGCCCGTCTCTCGGGCGCGTCCGACCAGGGTGCGCGGCGAGTAGGCGTTGGGCAGCCGGGGGAGGCCGCTGTAAGCGAAGTCCGGAGGCGCGACCTGGGACAACTGCCGGTTGCTGCTCGGGCGGCTACGAGCGATCCAGCGGTTGAAGTTCTCGGCGTAGAGACAGTCCGGGTGGGGGTGCTCGTACAGCTCCGCGGGATCCAACGGCGCGTCGGCCAGGCCCAGCCCTGCCGGCGCGAGCCGGTGGAGCGTGATCACCGACTGGCTGCCGAACTGGAACACCCGGGAGGTCACCTGGAGCTCGTCGCCGAAGGTGAGGCCGTGGGGATGGACGACGTCGCCGCCGCGTACGTGGAAGTAGTAGAAGGACAGGTAGGCAGGCTGCCCCTCGGAGGTGCGGGCCGCGTGCACATTGGTGTGGCAGGCGGCCGCCACTGCCTCCCAGGTCCAGTCCCCGATCTGACCGAAGATGAGTGATCCGCCACTGCACATGCCCGGGGCGACGACCACGTGGCGGGACGGCGAACTGTCGTCACCCACCCGGACGGGCTGCGTCGTAGTGCTCTGATTCATTGTTCCCTGCCTGTCTGATCGGGCTGAGCGAGCCATTCGTAGGGCCCTACCGTCTTGGTGGGGTTGCTCAAGGCCCTTGTTGCTCGCGGCGGCGCCATTCGGCCGATGCGGCGAGGAAGGCGTCGTTGTCCTCGGCGCAACCGATCGACACGCGCACGCCCTCGCCCGGAAACGTCCGCACGGCGATGTCCTTGCCCGTGCACCACCTGCCGAACTCGGCCGAGGCATCGCCCAGCCGGAGCCAGAGGAAGTTGGCGTGGCCGGCCGGAACGTCCCAGCCACGGGCCACCAAGGTGTCCCGGACCCGGCCGCGTTCCCTGACCGTCGCGTCGACGCGGCGCAGCAACTGATCCTCGAGCCCGAGGGCCGCCACGGCCGCTTGCTGCGCGACCCCGTTCACCGCGTAGACGAGGCAGGCTTTGCGCAGCTGCTCGACCACGCGGGGATCACCCACCAGGTAGCCGGCCCGGAGGCCGGCGAGTCCATACGCCTTCGAGAACGTGCGCAGCACCACGAGATTCGGGTGCGCCTCGACGAGTTCCATGCCACTTGAGGCGGTCGGCTCGCGCGCGTACTCGTAGTACGCCTCGTCGAGGGCGACCAGACAGGTCGGCGGGGTGCGTGCCAGGAACTTCAGCAGTTCCTCCCTGGCGACCATCGTGCCCGTCGGATTGTTGGGATTGCAGATGAGCACCAGTCGCGTGGCGTCGGTGATCCGGTCGGCCATGGCCGGGAGGTCGTGCGCGTCCCGGACCAGGGGCACCCGCACGGAGCGCAGACCGGCGAGGTCGGCGAGAATGGGGTAGAGCTCGAACGACCGCCAGGCGTAGACGACCTCGGTGCCGGGGTCACCGACGGATTGCAGCAGCGTCTGGAGGAGAGCGACGGACCCCGCGCCCACCACGACCCTGTCCTCCGTGATCCCGTGCGTCTCCGCGATCGCACGCGTCAGCTGGCCGCACCCCGGGTCGGGGTAGCGGTTCACCGTCGAAGCCGCCGCCGTGATCGCTTCTACGATGCCTGGCAGCGGGCCGTGGGGAGATTCGTTCGCCGACAGCGGGCGCGTGCGCGTCGCTGCCGCGTGCACGCCTTCGGTCGGCTGGTACGCGGCGAGACGGCCGAGGACCGCGCGGAGTCGAGGCAAGGACAAAGGGGCTCCCAAGCACGCAAGGCCAGTACGTCGTGATCTGGCAGGTGATCCGGCATTCGCGAGACGGACTCAGGGGCGCCCCTCGGCGGACTCGGCTCCGGCGTGCGGCAGTCGCTCCGTCAGCAGACGCGCGATGTCCGCGACCGTGGCGGTGTCCATCAGCTCGTAGTCGTGGACCTCGATGCCGAGCCGGCTCCGCAGCAGCTCCGCCAGTTCCACCGCCGTGAGGGAGTCGAGCCCCACCTCCTCGCGGCCGGCCGTCGGCACGACCTCTTCCTCCCTCATCTGGAGGTCGTCCACCAGGATGCCTTTGAGTACCTCGTACATGGCGTGTTCCTCTTTCGCTGTCACTCCTGACCGGAAGCCCGCGATCCCCCGGCGGGCCGGCCACTGTGGGTCTCCTCCCGCAAGGCGAGCGCGACGTCCACGATGAGGTCTTCCTGGCCGGCCACCGCTTGGCGCTCGCCCAGCTCGAAGAAGACGTCGCGCGGGTCGACCCCCTCGCGCCGGGAGATGTCGAGGACCCGGTTCTTGAAGCCGGAGAACACTCCGGACAGGCCACTGACGACACCGACGGAGTCGATGGCCGGCGGGGCGGGCATCAGCTCGCGTCCGGCGATGTCCGCCGCGTCCAGGAGACCGTACAGATCGATGCCCGTGGCGAATCCCATCCGCTCCAGCACGGGCACCAGGACCTCGAGCTGGGTGTTGCCGGCCCCCGCTCCGAAACCCCGGGCGCAGGCGTCCACGATGCTCGCCCCCGCCTCGACCGCGGCGACCGAGTTGGCGACGGCCATGCCGAGGTTGTTGTGACCGTGGAACATCACCGGTACGTCGACGGCGTGGCGGATGGCGCCGATGCGCTCGGCCACGTCTGCCGGGAGGAAATGACCGGAGGAGTCGAGAATCCCCACCCCGCTCGCCCCGTACTCCACGAGCCGGGCGCACTCCTCCGCCAGTTGCCGGGGACTGGCCATGTGGCTCATCAGGAGGACGCCGTGCGCTTCGACACCGGCGTCGCGGAGAAACCCCAGATGCCGCTCGGCGAGGTCCCCCTCGGTGCAGTGCGTGCCGATCCGCACCACGTCGACGTCGTGGGCGATGGCCTTCTTCAGGTCCTGGACGGTGCCCCATCCGGGGATCATGAAAACGCCCATCCTGCTGTTCGGCAGAGCCTCGCGTACGACGGACAGCATCTCGTCGTCGCCGAGCCGAGCCTGACCGGCCTGGAGGGAGGACGCGCCCAGGCCGTTGCCGTGTCCCACTTCGACCACCGGAATACCCGCGGCGTCCGCGGCGGCCGCGTACCCGCGCAGTTGGTCGGGGCCGAGGTTGTGGCGGACCGCGTGATGTCCATCGCGCAGGGTCGGATCATGGACGAGAACCGGCTTCCGCGCGCCGCTCTCCCTGTCTGCCGTCCGGATCACGACATCACCGCGCCGGCAGTCGGGAGATGGGCCGCCGCGTACAGTTCGGCGACGTGAAGCGCGGCGGAGTTGATGATGTCGAGGTTGCCCGCGTACCGCGGGATGCGGTCGCCGGATGAGGTGACCTCGATGGCGATGAGGGCCTTCCCGTCCTCCACGACGCACGCTGTGACCTGGAAACCACCGGCGAATGCCCGGACCGACTCCGTCGCGGTCGTCACGGCCGCGCGCACCGATTCCGCGGTGAGCTCTTGCCCCAGCACGGACATGGCGACTCGGAAGGTCGCCGGCGGCTTGGCGGGGCTCACGTTGAGGATCGCCTTGACGTCCTTGACCCCGGTGAACTCACGGACCGCGTCCTGGGTGGTCTCGATGTACTCGTCGAGATTCAGCCGGGTGGACCGGCCCACGCTCAGACTGGCCGCAGTGGCCACCACCTCGACGTAGTCGATCCGGTGCCGCCGCGCGATCGCGTGCAGGATCGGTATCGACGCTTGACCGCCACAACTGATCATGTTGATGTCGCCGTGCTCCAGGACATCCGCCCCGTTCACAGTCGGGACCACCATCCGCCCTACCTTGCTCGGTGTGAGATCGACGAGCATCGTCCCGAAGGGCTTCAACCGCTCCGCGTGCTCGGCGTGCGACACGGCGCTGGTGGCGTCGAAGACCACGTCGAACGGGTCTGTGGCGTCGACCAGGGACTGGAGGCCGCCCGTCGCGGTCGGCAGCCCGAGCCTGGTCGCGTGCCGCAGACCTGGCGTGTCGTCGTCGCGTGCAACGACCAGCCGGCAGTCGAGAGAACGCGAACGCATGATCTTGGCCGCCAGGTCGACTCCGATGAGGCCGGCGCCGAGCACCGCCGCGGATAGTCGCCCGCTTCTTTTCCTGGCTGTACTCATGGCTGTATCGCCCTTCCTTGTGCGCAGACCCGCCTTGACGAGCCCGAGTACGGCGTTCCGGTCGGAAGGACGGTTGCCTAGGAGCCGTCCACGTGCAGAGTGATGGAGCCCAAGCGGTCGAACTCGGCGATGAACGTGTCCCCGGGGCTGATGGGGACCGCGGCGTGGAGCGCCCCCGTCATGATCAACTGCCCCGCGTCCAGGGACACCCCGCGCTCGCCGAGCACGTTCGCCAGCCATGCCACGACGGCGACCGGATCTCCCAGGGCCGTGGCGCCGGCGCCGGTCGCCACGATCTCGCCGTTGCGCGAGAACACCATGCCGATCAGACGGGGGTCGCAGTCCACGGTGGGGACGACGGGCCGGGCCAGGGCAACGGCACCGTTCGACGCGAGATCAGCGATGGTGTCGGCGAGCTTGATGCGCCAGTTCTCGATCCGGGAGTCGACTATCTCCAGCCCCGCCATGACCTCCGCGACGGCTCCGCGCGCCTGCTCCAGCGTGATGCCCGGACCGGTGAGGGGCGCGCCGAGGCGGAAGACGATTTCGGCCTCCACCTTGGGCGCGATGAATGAGTCGCACGACACGGTCGCCCCGTCGGCGTACACGGTGGAGGCCAGCACGGGGCCGTAGTCCGGTGTGTCGACGCCGAACATGTCCTGCATCGGAGCGGACGTGAGGCCCGCCTTGTACCCGACGACGTGGTCGCCGTCCGCGACGAGCATGCGCACGAGTTCACGCTGGACGGCATACCCGTCATCCATGCCCAAAGCGGGGGCCGCGTCGGTGAACGGCGCGATGGGTACTCGTTCGGCCCGCGCCTCGTAGAGGGCTCTCGCCCTGGCCACGGTGTCTTCACCCGACATCCTCACAGCGCTCCCGTCCTATCCGGCGGCGACGAACATCCGGCTGCCGGGCATCCGCAGCGGTGTGCTGGTCACGTCGGAGAACCCGGCCCGACGGAACGCGGCGCGCCATTCCTCCTCGGGTGGCAGCGTTACCTCCATCGAGCTGGAGTGCAGGTACGTGAAGAGCGCGCTGAAGCTCCGCTCCCTCGGATCGGCGACGTAGGGCACCGCGTCGGTGACGACGAGACACCCCCCGTCCGCGACCGACGCGCGGCAGGTGCGCAGAACGCCATCGAGCACGTCGGGTTCGCTCACCACGTCGTGCATCACGAATCCCGCGTGCACGACGTCCGCGTCCTGGACCGGCGAGCAATCCTCGACGAGCGATTCGATCGACCGGTTGACCACCTGAAGACGATCGCCCACCTCTGCCCGCCGGGCGGCCTGTTCGGCCTCCTCGCAGGCCGCCGCGCTCAGGTCCAGTGCCAGTCCGGTGCTGTCCGGTAGCGCGGTCAGCAGGTGGATCAGCAGACCGCCGGCTCCCGCGCCGAGATCCACGATCCGCCGAGGTTTGCGGCTGGTGATCTCCGAGATGACGCCGGGGTAGAAGCCGTACGACCCGATCCAGCGGGACGAGACCGCCACCCGGCGCCCGTCACGCTGGTACCGCGCGCCTGCCGCCGCCGGATCGCGGAGGAACAACGTCGCGTTGTCGATGTACGGGCGGTTCGCATTGAGCGCCCAGGAGAGGTATCCGGCCGCGTACCGGCGGTCGGCCATGTCGGAGCAGGGTCGGAGACAGTGCCGGTCCTCGTCCCGCTCCACCAGTCCCGCGCAGAGCAGTGCGTCGAGAAACGCGGCGGCACCGGACTCAGGCACGTCGGCAGAGGCCATCACCTCGTGGAGAGTGAAGGGTGCGGCCCGGTCCAGGAGGGCGGAGAGGCCGAGGCCATCGGCGATCTCAAGGAGAGCGGCGTCAGCGGCCAGATCGGCGGCGGTCTCCCTGGAGTCGGTCCTGTTCATGCGTCGCTCCCGTATTGAGGAGGGTACTTCTCGAAGTAAGGCGTCATAAGGCGCTCCGCACATGCGAGCCGGCTGATGTCGAGCAGGCGTCCGGGCCCGTCGACCTTGCTGGACAGCTGGGAATGATGGGATAACCGATCTGGCGCTCCATATCCGATCTTCCATGGGTCATCATTCGGTGACCCGCGGCCAAAGACATCGGTGACGACCGCCGTTACGGTTGCGCCACCCCCCGGCCGGACACCGGCGGGGCATCGTCGAGGCATTCCGCAGCGGGCCCCGGGCTTCCTGCTGAGAACTCTTCCGCGTGCCCTCCGCGAGAGTGGGCACGAGCGCCGCCCGTGACGGACTCGGCTGACGGAACGACAGGGGAACCGCGGGGGCGAGCCGTAACTGTGGCTCCTACCGATGGCGTGAACAGGCGCGTCCTTGGAACATCGCACCCGTTGGAGTGGACGCACGGTTTGGTCGGCGCCCGGATCCCTGGCTGCCGTCGGGATCACGACTGCCTGAAGGCCCGTCACGGTCGTTCTCCTTCCTTCGTCGGATGCGCCCGCCCGTAAGGAGTTCTTGTGATCCCTGCGTCGTATGCGCAGCGTCAGATGTGGTTCCTGGACCAGCTGGAAGGCCCGACCGCGGTCTACAACATCCCGCTGGTGCTGCGGATGTCCGGACGGCTGGACGTCGTGGCGCTCCGGGCCGCGCTGGACGATGTCCTGGTCCGGCACGAGAGTCTGCGCACGCGGTTCCCGCAGCTGGACGGGGAGCCGTATCAGGAGATCCTTCCCCCGGACGAGGCGGGCGTCGACCTGGCCGTGGTTCCCACCCCTGCCGACGAGCTGGAATCCGCTGTCGTCCGCGCGTCCATGGACGTTTTCGACCTGGCGGCCGACATCCCGCTGCGGGCCACACTGCTCACGCCGGTGTCCGGGCAGCCGCCGGTGGACCGCGACTCGGTGGTGACCGGTGAGTGTGTGCTGGTGCTCGTGGTGCACCACATCGCCGCCGACGGGTGGTCGGTGGCCCCGCTGTGGCGGGACCTTTCAGAGGCGTACGCGGCGCGGTGCGCCGGGCGTGCGCCGGGCTGGGAGCCGTTGCCGGTGCAGTACGCCGACTACAGCCTGTGGCAGCGGGAGTTGCTGGGTGAAGCACACGACCCGGACAGTGCGCTGGCC
This sequence comes from Streptomyces sp. AgN23, assembly GCF_001598115.1. NCBI lineage: Bacteria > Bacillati > Actinomycetota > Actinomycetes > Kitasatosporales > Streptomycetaceae > Streptomyces > Streptomyces sp. AgN23. Next base: position 2,205,780 of record NZ_CP007153.1, on the reverse strand, counting down.
AGGCAGCTCACGTACTGGCAGCGGGCCCTGGCCGGGGCACCGGAGGAGCTGGCCCTGCCGCTGGACCGGTCGCGTCCCGCGACAGCCGATCACGACGGCGGACTGGTGCGGCTCGACCTGCCTGCCGAACTGCACGCCGAGTTGGCGGAGCTGGCGGCTCGGCAGGATGTGACGATGTTCATGGTGTGGCAGGCCGCGGTGGCGGTGCTGCTGTCCAAGCTGGGCGCGGGGGAGGACGTCCCGATCGGCAGCCCGGTCGCCGGGCGGACCGATCAGGCCCTGGAGGATCTGGTCGGGTTCTTCGTGAATACGCTGGTGGTGCGCACCGACCTGTCCGGTGCCCCGACCTTCGCCGAGGTGCTGGGGCGGGTGCGGCGGTCTGCTCTGGGCGCACTGGAGCACCAGGAGGTGCCGTTCGAGCGGCTGGTGGAGGAGCTGGCCCCGGTCCGCTCGGTGGGCCGCCATCCGCTGTTCCAGGTCAACGTCACACTCCACAACACCCCCGAGGGGACGGTGGACCTGCCGGGCCTGGTGGTCCAGACCCGGCCGAGCGAGATGCCCCTGGCCAAGTTCGACCTGGACTTCCAGGTGGTGGAACGATTCGACAGCCAGGGCCGGCCGGCCGGTATGGACGCCGTGCTCATCTATGCCGCCGCTCTGTTCGACCGGGCCACCGCCGAAGGCATTGTCACCCGCCTCGTCCGGGTCCTTCGCACGGTGGTCGCCGACCCCGGAATCGGGCTGGACCGTGTCGAGGTGGTGGACGCCGACGAACGCCGGCGGACGCTGGTCGAGTGGAATGACACCGCGCGCCCGGTGACGCCCGCGACGGTGCCGGAGCTGTTCAGCGCGCAGGCTGCGCGCACGCCTGAGGCCGTGGCGGTGGTATCGGGCAAGGAACGGGTCTCGTACGCGGAACTGGAGGCGGAGTCGAACCGGTTGGCCCGGTACCTGATCGCCAGGGGTGTGGGCCCGGAGTCGCTGGTGGCGGTGGTCATGGATCGCTCGCCCGAGCTGGTCACGGCGCTACTGGCGGTGATGAAGGCGGGTGGCGCGTATCTGCCGGTCGACCCGGAATATCCGTCCGAGCGCATCACCTCGATGGTGGCGGACGCGGCCCCGGTCGCTTTGCTGACGACTGCCGCGGTTTCCGGCCGCCTGGGCTGGTCAGGGCCACCTGCCGGACTGTCCGTGGCGCAGTGGGTCGTGCTGGACGATCCGGTGGTGCGGGCCGCGGTGGCCGGGCAGGACACATACACCCTGGTCCAGGCCGACCGAAGCGCCCCACTCCGGCCCGAACACCCGGCCTATGTGATCTATACCTCTGGATCGACCGGTGCTCCCAAAGGTGTTTCTGTCGCGCATGCGAATGTGGCAGCCCTTTTGCAGGGGGCGGGGGAGCGGTTCGGCTTCGTCAGCGGGGACGTGTGGACCTGGTTCCATTCCTTCGCGTTTGATTTCTCGGTGTGGGAGCTGTGGGGTGCGTTGCTGCACGGCGGGCGCCTGGTGGTGGTTCCGTTTGAGACCTCGCGCTCTCCCGGGGAGTTCCTGCGCCTGCTGGCACGGGAGCGGGTGACGGTGCTCAGCCAGACTCCCTCGGCGTTCTACCAGCTCGTGCAGGCCGACGGGCAGCAGGCCGAGGTGGGCGCCGAACTGGCGCTGCGGCTGGTGGTGTTCGGCGGTGAGGCGCTTGATCTCCGTCGGCTGCGGGAGTGGTACGCCCGGCACCGGGGTGAGACGCCGATGCTGGTGAACATGTACGGCATCACCGAGACCACCGTGCATGTCAGCCACCTCCGACTCGACGCGGCCATGGTGGACGACGAACACATGGGCAGTCTCATCGGCTACCCGCTGGACAACACTCGGGTCTACGTCCTCGACGACTTCCTCAATCCGGTGCCGGTCGGCGTGGCGGGCGAGCTGTACGTGGCCGGCGCCGGGCTGGCACGGGGTTACCTGCACCGTCCGGGCCTGACCGCCGAGCGGTTCGCGGCCTGCCCGTTCGAGGGCGCCGGGGGGCGAATGTACCGGACCGGGGACGTGGCGCGCTGGACCAGCGGCGGGCGGCTGGAGTTCCTGGGACGGGCGGATGACCAGGTCAAGGTCCGGGGGTTCCGGATCGAACCGGGTGAGGTCGAGGCGGTGCTTGCCGGGCACGAGCGGGTGGGGCAGGCCGCGGTGGTGGTCCGCGAGGATCAGCCTGATGACAGGCGTCTGGTGGCGTACGTGGTTCCGGCGAGGGGCTCGGACGACACGAACGCACTCGCCGGTGCGTTGCGTACGTACGCGAGCGGATGCCTGCCCGAGTACATGGTGCCGTCCGCGGTGGTGGTGCTGGACGGCTTGCCGTTGACGGTGAACGGGAAGCTGGACCGGAAGGCGCTGCCGGCGCCTGAGGTGTCCGTGTCGGCGCACGGGCCGCGGACACCGCGGGAGGAGATCCTGTGCGAGGAGTTCGCCGAGGTCCTCGGGCTGCCGCAGGTGGGCATCGATGACAACTTCTTCGAGTTGGGTGGGCACTCGCTGCTCGCGGTGTCGTTGGTCGAGCGGCTGCGGCAGCGAGATCTGACCGTTGACGTGCAGGCGTTGTTCACCGCACCGACGGTGGCCAGTCTGGCCGTGGTGGCCGGTCAGTCCGAGGTCGTGGTCCCGCCGAACATGATTCCGGTGGGGGCGGAGGCGATCACGCCGGACATGCTGCCGCTCGTCGATCTGACCGGCGAGGAGATGGAACGGCTCGTCGAGCAGGTCCCAGGCGGGGCGGCGAACGTGGCGGACGTGTATCCGCTGGCGCCCTTGCAGGAAGGCATCTTCTTCCATCACCTCATGCGGGACAGCGGCAACGACGCATACGTCGTGTCCATCGTGTTGGAGTTCGACTCCCGGGCCCGTCTGGACCGGTACTTGGACGCTTTCCAGACGGTCGTGGATCGGCATGACACCTTCCGGACGGTGTTCCTGTGGGAAGGCTTGCGGGAGCCGGTCCAGGTGGTGCTTCGCGAGGCCCGGCTCCCCGTTCGGGAAATCACCCTGGACGGCGCGGCCTTCGACACGGTCCAGGAGCTGCTGGACGCGAGCGGTTCGGCGATGGATATCGACCGGCGCCCTTTGCTGCGGGTGTGTGTCGCGGCCCAACCGGACGGTCAACGCTGGCGTGGGGTGTTGCAGTTCCATCATCTCGTGCAGGATCACACCGCCCTGGACGTGGTGCTGGACGAGGTGCAGGCGGTCCTGGACGGGCGGGGGGATCAACTGCCGGTGCCCTTGCCGTTCCGCACGTTCGTGGCGCAGGCACGGATGGGAGTACCTCCGGCTGAGCACGAGCGGTACTTCGCGGAGCTGCTGGGAGACGTGGCCGAGCCGACGGCTCCGTTCGGGCTGGTGGACGTGCATGGGGACGGTACGGCTGTCAGGGAGGCCCGGCTGCCGGTGGACGGGCGGCTGGCGGTGCGGTTGCGGCAGCAGGCCAGCCTGCTGGGGGTGAGCCCCGCGACGGTGTTCCATACCGTGTGGGCCCGCGTCCTGGCATCGGTGTCCGCCCGCGATGACGTGGTGTTCGGCACCGTGCTGTTCGGACGGATGAACGCCGGAGCGGGGGCCGACCGTGTCCCGGGGCTGTTCATCAATACGCTGCCGGTGCGCGCGCACACCGGCAATGGCATCAGTGTGCGTGACGCCATGCGCTCGATGCAGACTCAGCTGGCCGACCTGATCGTGCACGAACACGCCTCACTGGCTGTCGCCCAGCGTGCCAGTGGCGTCCGCGCCCCGGCACCGCTGTTCACCGCTCTGCTGAACTACCGCCACTTCTTCAGCGGCGACTGGGTGGCGCCCAAGCCACACGGGACGGAGATTCTCGGCTCCTGGGACCGGACCAACTATCCCCTGGTCGTGTCCGTGGACGACAGCGGCTACGAGTTCGCCTTCGTGGTACAGGCGGCCTCGGCGATCGACCCGGACCTGATCAACCGCCTGCTGCACACCACCACCGAAAACCTGGTCAGCGCTCTGGAACAGCGTCCGGACACCCCACTCGAGCACATCGATGTCCTCTCCGCGGCCGAGCGGCGGCGGATTCTGACGGAGTGGAACGACACCGCCCGCCCGGTGCCCGTCACCACCCTGGCGGACATGTTCACCGCCCAGGCCACCCGCACCCCCGACGCCGATGCGCTGGCCTACGAAGACGTGCGGCTGTCCTACGCCGAGCTGGAGGCACGTGCCAACCGCCTCGCCCGGTATCTGATCACGCGCGGAGTGGGGCCGGAGTCCCTGGTCGCGGTGGTGATGGACCGCTCGCCCGACCTGATCACGGCGCTGCTGGCGGTGGTGAAGGCCGGTGGCGCCTACCTTCCCATCGACCCTGGCCAGCCCGCCGAGCGCGTCGCCTTCATATGTGCCGACGCCACCCCGGTCGCCGTGCTCACCACCACGGCGATCGGCGGCCGACTGCGTGAGCCCCACCCGGACGGGCGCGGACCGGAGACCGGCCCGCAGTGGATCACGCTGGACGACCCGGTGGTCCGGGCGACGGCGGCCGACCAGGACCCGCGCGCACTCACCCAGGCCGACCGGATCGCCCCCCTGCGTCCGGACCACGCCGCCTATGTGATCTACACCTCCGGTTCCACCGGGACGCCCAAGGGTGTCGTGGTGGAGCACGCGAACGCCGTGAACCTCATGGCCGACCGCTGGCCGGACCTGGACTCCGACAGCCGATTGCTGCAGTTCGCGTCGATCGGCTTCGACGTCGCGACCTGGGAGATCATGATGGCGTTCGCCGCGGGGGCATGCCTGGTGGTGGCGCCGGCCGAGCAACTGCTGCCCGGAGCCGGACTGGCCGGTGTGGTGGCCCGGCACGCCGTCACGCACATGCAAATCCCGCCCACGGTCCTCGGCATGGTCGAGACCGAGGCCGAACTCGCGTCCGTACGGACGTTGCTGGTCGCGGGTGAGGCACTGGGCTCCGAACTCGTCGACCGGTGGGGCGCCGGCCGCTGGTTCGGCAACGCGTACGGACCGACCGAGATCACCGTGATCGCGGCCTCCGCGGGCCCGCTGCGCCCCGGTGACCCGCCGTGCATCGGCCGGCCGCTCCCCAATACCAGCGTCTATGTCCTCGATGAACACCTCGCGCCCGTGCCGGTGGGGGTGGTGGGCGACCTCTACGTCTCCGGCGCCGGTGTCGCCCGGGGTTACCTGAACCGCCCAGGGCTCACCGCCGAGCGGTTCGTGGCCGATCCGTTCCGCGGGGCGGCCCCATCGCCCGGCCCGGCGGCCGGGGGGCGTCCCGAGCCCGATGGCGGGCAAGGAGGGCGGATGTACCGCACCGGCGACAAGGTGCGCTGGACCGCTGACGGTCAGCTCCTTTACGTCGGCCGCGCCGACGACCAGGTGAAGATCCGCGGCTTCCGGATCGAGCCGGGTGAGATCGAGGCCGTGCTGGCCGGGCACGAGCGGGTGGCGCAGGCTGTGGTCATCGTCCGTGAGGACACCCCCGGTGACAAGCGTCTGACGGCCTACCTCGTCCCCACTGGTGCCCCTGGCACGGCCGCCGGCGAAGGGCTGGAGTCGGAGGTACGCGGGCACCTGGCAGGCAGGCTGCCGGAGTACATGGTGCCGTCCGCGATCGTGGTGCTGGAGCGGCTGCCACTGATGGTGAACGGCAAGCTCGACCGGGCCGCCCTCCCGGTGCCGGACTACGCCTCCGACGCGGGACGGCGGCCCGCCACCATGCGTGAGGAACTCCTGTGCTCGCTCTTCGCGCAGGTGCTGGGCCTGTCCCGGGTCGGGGCCGAGGACGACTTCTTCTCCCTCGGCGGGCATTCCCTGCTCGCGGTGCGGCTGGTCAGCAGGATCCGCGCGGTCTTCGGTGCGGAGGTGCCGGTGCGGGCGCTGTTCGAGACGCCGACCGTGGCCGGTCTGGCGGCGCGGCTGGAGCAGGCCGGTGGCGATGCGGCGCGGCCCGCGGTGGTGGCCGGACCACGTCCGTCGGTGTTGCCGCTGTCGTACGCACAGCGCCGGTTGTGGTTCCTGGAGCGTCTCGAAGGCGCGAGCGCGCTGTACAACGTTCCGCTGGTGCTGCGGCTGTCCGGGCGGCTGGATGTGGCGGCGTTGCGGGCGGCGCTGGGCGATGTGGTGGCGCGGCACGAGAGTCTGCGGACGCGCTTTCCGGAGGTCGAGGGGGAGCCGTATCAGGAGATCGTGCCTGCCGCCGAGGCGAGTGTCGACCTGCCCCTGATCCCGGTCGCTGCCGCTGACGAACTGCGGGCGCGGATCGACCGGGCGTCCTCCCATGCCTTCGACCTGACGGCCGAACTGCCCGTGCGCGCCACCCTGTTCGCGCTCGACTCGGACCAGTCGCCGCCAGAGGATGACCTGGTGGTGACGGGTGAGTCGGTGCTGGTGCTGGTCGTGCACCACATCGCGGCCGACGGGTGGTCGATGGGGCTGCTGTGGCGGGATCTGTCGGTGGCGTACGCGGCGCGGTGCGCGGGGCGCGGGCCGGGCTGGGAGCCGCTGCCGGTGAGTTACGCGGACTACACGCTGTGGCAGCGGAAGTTGCTGGGTGAGGCGGACGATCCGGACAGCGTGCTGGTCGGCCAGCTGGCGTACTGGCGGGAGGCGCTGGCCGGGGCGCCGGAGGAACTGGCCTTGCCGGTGGACCGACCGCGGCCCGCGGAGGCCGGCCACCGGGGTGGGCTGGCCACCTTCCAGGTGCCCGCGGAACTGCATACGGAGCTGGCGGAGCTGGTCCGTGCCGAGGGTGTGACGATGTTCATGGTGTGGCAGGCCGCGGTGGCGGTGCTGCTGTCCAGGCTGGGCGCGGGGGAGGACATCCTCATCGGCAGTCCGGTAGCCGGGCGCAACGATCAGGCCCTGGAAGAGCTGGCCGGGTTCTTCGTGAACACGCTGGTGGTACGCACCGACCTGTCCGGTGACCCGACTTTCGCCGAGGTGCTGGGGCGGGTGCGGCAGAGGGCGCTGGGTGCGCTGGAGCACCAGGAGGTGCCGTTCGAGCGGCTGGTGGAGGAGCTGGCCCCGGCCCGTTCGATGGCCAGGCACCCGTTGTTCCAGGTCGCCCTGACGCTGCACAACGTCCCGGACGTGGCGCTGGACCTGCCCGGGGTTGAGGTCGGCGTCATGCCGTCCGGGGCACAGGGTGCCAAGTTCGACCTGGACCTGGAGGTCATCGAGCGTTTCGACGCACGGGGTCTGCCGGCCGGTCTGGGCGGCGGCATCACCTATGCCACCGATCTGTTCGACCAGGCCACGGTGGACATGCTCGGCACCCGGCTGATCCGGGTCCTGCGGGCGGTCGTCGGTGATCCCCGTCGGCCCATCCGCGGGATCGACCTGCTGGATGCCGCGGAGCGGCGGCGGATCCTGACAGAGTGGAATACAGAGTGGAACGACGCCGCGACGTCGGTACCCGATGGGGGGCGCGTATCGATCGCGTATCCGTCGGCCCACACGCGTGTCTACGTCCTGGACGCCTTTCTCGAACCGGTGCCGCCGGGGGTGGCCGGTGAGCTGTATGTAGCGGGTGCCGGGCCGGCCCGCGGGGAGCGGCACCGTCCGGGTCCGGTCGCCGAGCAGATCGTGGCCTGCCCGTTTGAGGAACCCGGTGCACGGATGTACCGCACCGGTGACGTGGTGCGGTGGGACCGCGCCGGTCAGTTGGAGCTCGTGGCGTCGGCGGAAGAGCAGGCGGAATCCGCCCCCACCGCCCTGCCCGCCCCTGAATCCCGATCCGGCACGGGACCGGGAAGGCGACCGGCCACGGTGCGCGAGGAGCTTCTGTGCGCGGTCTTCGCCCAGGTGCTGGGCGTGCCGCAGGTCGGGGTCGACGACAGTTTCTTCGAACTGGGCGGACATTCGCTGCAGGCGGTGCGGCTGGCCAGCCGGATCCGCACCGTGCTGGGAGTCGAACTGCCCGTCCGCGCCCTTTTCGAGGCGCCGACTGTGGCCGGTCTGGCGGCGCGGCTGGAGCAGGCCGGTGGTGTGCCCGCGCGGTCGGCGGTGGTGGCCGGGCCGCGTCCGCGGGTGCTGCCGCTCTCCTATGCCCAGCGGCGGTTGTGGTTCGTGGACCGGCTCGAGGGCGCGAGCGCGCTGTACAACGTTCCGCTGGTGCTGCGATTGTCCGGGCGGCTGGATGTGGCGGCGTTGCGGGCGGCGCTGGGCGATGTGGTGGCGCGGCACGAGAGTCTGCGGACCCGCTTTCCGGAGGTGGAGGGGGAGCCGTACCAGGAGATCTTGTCCGTCGCCGAGGCCGGTGTGGACCTGCCGGTGGTCCCGGTCGCCGCCGACGAGCTGGAAGCGGAGATCGAGCAATCGGCTTGCCACGTCTTCGACCTCGTGAGCGAGCTCCCCCTGCGCGCCACGCTGTTCACCTCTGCCGTCGGCCCGTCGCCGGCTGATGCCGGGACGGTGGTGACGGGTGAGTCGGTGCTGGTGCTGGTTGTGCACCACATCGCGGGCGACGGGTGGTCGATGGGGCTGCTGTGGCGGGATCTGTCGGTGGCGTACGCGGCGCGGTGCGCGGGGCGTGCGCCGGGCTGGGAGCCGCTGCCGGTGAGTTACGCGGACTACGCGCTGTGGCAGCGGGGGATGCTGGGCGATCCGGAGGATCCGGACAGTGTGCTGGCCGGCCAGGTGGCTTATTGGAGGGCCGAGCTGCGGGGCGCGCCGACGGAGTTGGAGCTTCCGGTGGACCGGCGGCGCCCCGCGGTGGCCAGTCACCGGGGCGGCTGGGCGGTGATCGACGCTCCGCCGGAACTCCACGCCGATCTGGCGGAGCTGGCCCGTGCCGAGGGCGTGACGATGTTCATGGTGTGGCAGGCCGCCCTGGCGGTGCTGCTGTCCAAGCTGGGTGCGGGGAAGGACATCCCGATCGGCAGCGCGGTCGCCGGACGGACCGACCAGGCGGTGGAGGAGCTGGTCGGACTGTTCATGAACATGCTGGTGGTGCGCACCGACCTGTCCGGTGACCCGAGCTTCGCCGAGCTGTTGGGACGGGTGCGGCAGAGGGCGCTGGGTGCGCTGGAGCACCAGGAGGTGCCGTTCGAGCGGCTGGTGGAGGAGCTGGCCCCGGCCCGTTCGATGGCCAGGCACCCGCTGTTCCAGGTCACCATGACGGTGCAGAACGTTCCCGAGGCGACGATCGACCTGCCGGGTCTGGACGTCGAGGCCCGCCCGGGCGGAGCCACCATGGCCAAGCTCGACCTCGACTTCCAAGTCGTCGAGCGGTTTGACGAACAAGGGCGGCCCGACGGCCTGCTCGGCGGACTCACGTACGCCACCGACCTGTTCGACCAGGTCACGGCTGAGACGCTGGTCACCCGGCTGATCCGCCTCCTGAAGACCGTCACCGCCGACCCTGCCCGTCCCGTCAGCCGCCTGGACCTGCTGGATTCCGCCGAGCGACGGCAACTGCTGACGGAATGGAACGGCGACCGCCGCCCGGCCGACGTCACGGTGCCGGCGTTGTTCACCGCGCACGCCAGCCGCGCCCCTGAGGCCATTGCCTTGGCGTCTGGCGAGGAGCGGGTCTCGTACGGTGAACTGGAGGCCCGGTCCAATCGTCTCGCCCGGCATCTGATGGACCGTGGAGTGGCCCCTGAGTCCCTCGTCGGCGTGGTCATGGACCGGTCGATCGACCTCGTGACCGCTTTGCTGGCGGTGATGAAGGCCGGTGGCGCGTATGTGCCCGTCGATCCCGGCCAGCCGCCCCAGCGCATCGGGCAGGTGCTGCTCCAGGCCGACGTGGATGTGTGCCTGGTCGACCAGGTGTACGCGCCGGCCGTGCGGGAGCACGTCGGCACGGTGGTCGTGGCCGGCGCGGCCGAGGCGGCGGCCGCGTGGGCCGACGCGCCGGACTCGGCCGTACCGGTGCGGGTCCTGCCCGACCAGTTGGCCTACGTGATGTTCACCTCCGGATCGACGGGTGAGCCCAAGGGCATCGCGACCACCCACCGGGACGTGGTGGAACTGGCCGGTGACCGCTGCTGGCACTTCCCTGGACAGGCCCGGGGCCTGTTCGCCGCGCCGCACACCTTCGACGGCTCCACCCTTGAGCTGTGGGTACCGCTGTTGACCGGCGGACAGGTGGTCGTCGCCCCCCGGGGCCGGATCGACGCGGCGCTGCTCAGGTCGCTGGTCAGCGACCACGAGCTGACCCACGTCCAGCTGACCGCGGGCCTGTTCCGGGTGATCGCCGAGGAGGACCCCACCGCGTTCGCCGGGCTGCGCGAGGTGTTCACCGGCGCGGACGTGGTCCCAGCCGCGGCGGTACGGCAGGTGCTGGAGGCCGTGCCCTCGATCACGGTCCGCAACACCTACGGTCCGACCGAGGTGACCGTCATCGGTACCCAGATCCCGATCCAGGATCCCAAGGCGATCGGGGATGTCGTGCCGGTCGGGTATCCGCTGGACGACACGCGGATGTACGTGCTCGACGAATTCCTCAACCCCGTGCCGGCGGGGGTGGCCGGTGAGCTGTACATCGCCGGCGCGGGGCTGGCCCGGGGGTATCTGAACCGTCCGGGGCTGACCGGTGAGCGGTTCGTGGCCTGCCTGTTCGAAGGCGGCGGCGCGCGCATGTACCGGACCGGTGACGTGGTGCGCTGGAACCGCGCCGGTCAGCTGGAGTTCGTGAGCCGGGCGGACGACCAGGTGAAGATCCGTGGCTTCCGCGTCGAACCGGGTGAGGTCGAGGCGGTGCTGGCCCACCACGAGCGGGTGGCCCAAGCGGTCGTCATCGCCCGCGAGGACACCCCCGGTGACAAGTACCTCGCCGCCTACGTCGTGCCCACCCACGACGCGGCGGACACCGGGCTCGTCACGGTGGCGGGGGACTTCATGGCGAGTCGGCTGCCGGAGTACATGGTGCCGTCGGCGGTGGTGGTGCTGGACCGGCTGCCGCTGACGGTGAACGGCAAGGTCGACCGGGCCGCGCTGCCCGCGCCGCACCACGCGTCCGGCACTGGCACGGGACCGGCCAGGCGACCGGCCACCGTGTACGAGGAGCTTTTGTGCTCGGTGTTCGCCCAGGTGCTCGGCCTGCCGCGGGTCACCGTGGAGGACGACTTCTTCGCGTTGGGCGGGCATTCGCTGCTGGCCGTGCGGTTGGTCAGCCGGATCCGGGCGGTCATGGGTCTGGAGGTCCCGGTCCCGGCGGTGTTCGAGGCGCCGACTGTGGCCGGTCTGGCGGCGCGGCTGGAGCAGGGCGGTGGTGTGCCCGCGCGGTCGGCGGTGGTGGCCGGGCCGCGTCCGCGGGTGCTGCCGCTCTCCTATGCCCAGCGGCGGTTGTGGTTCGTGGAGCGGCTCGAGGGCGCGAGCGCCTTGTACAACATTCCGCTGGTGCTGCGGTTGTCGGGACGGTTGGACAGCTCGGCGTTGCGGGCGGCGCTGGGCGATGTGGTGGCGCGGCACGAGAGTCTGCGGACCCGCTTTCCGGAGGCGGAGGGGGAGCCGTACCAGGAGATCTTGTCCGTCGCCGAGGCGGGCGTCGACCTGCCGGTGGTCCCGGTCGCCACCGACGAGCTGGAAGCGCGGATCGACCGGGCGTGCTCGCACGCCTTCGACCTCGCGAGCGAGCCGCCCCTGCGCGCCACGCTGTTCACCTCGGGCACCAGTCGGCCGACACCCGATGCCGGGTCGGTGGTCACGGGCGACTTTGTGCTGGTGCTGGTTGTGCACCACATAGCGGCCGACGGCTGGTCCATGGGGTCGCTGCTACGGGACCTGTCGGCCGCCTACGCGGCGCGGTGCGCGGGGCGTGCGCCGGGCTGGGAGCCGCTGCCGGTGAGTTACGCGGACTACGCGCTGTGGCAGCGGGGGATGCTGGGCGATCCGGAGGATCCGGACAGTGTGCTGGCCGGCCAGGTGGCTTATTGGAAGGCCGAGCTGCGGGGTGCGCCGACGGAGTTGGAGCTTCCGGTGGACCGGCGGCGGCCCGCGGTGGCCAGTCGCCGCGGTGGCTGGGTGCCCCTGACCCTGCGGGCCGACCTGCACGCCGAGTTGGCGGAGCTGGCGGCCCGGCAGGGTGTGACGATGTTCATGGTGTGGCAGGCCGCCCTGGCGGTGCTGCTGTCGAAGCTGGGCGCGGGGGAGGACATCCCGATCGGCAGCCCGGTCGCAGGGCGGAACGACCAGGCCGTGGAGGACCTGATCGGGTTCTTCGTGAACACGCTGGTGGTGCGCACCGACCTGTCCGGTGACCCGAGCTTCGCCGAACTGTTGGGACGGGTGCGGCAGAGGGCGCTGGGTGCGCTGGAGCACCAGGAGGTGCCGTTCGAGCGGCTGGTGGAGGAGCTGGCCCCGGTCCGCTCGCTGGCCAGGCACCCGCTGTTCCAGGTCATGCTGGCGGTGCAGAACGTTCCCCAGGCGATGATCGACCTGCCGGACCTGGACATCGAGGCCCGGCCCTCCGAAGTCTCCATGGCCAAGTTCGACCTCGACTTCCAGGTCGAAGAGCGCTTCGACGACCAGGGCCGGCCGGCCGGTGTGGACGGCGGGATCACCTACGCCTGCGATCTCTTCGACCGGGCCACGGCCGAGACGCTCGCCACCCGGCTGGTCCACATCCTGCGCACGGCCGCGGCCGACCCCCACCGGTCCCTGCACGGAATCGATCTGCTCGACGACGACGAGCGGCGGCGAATCCTGACCGAGTGGAACGACACAGCACGCCCGGAGCCCGCCGCCACCGTGCCCGAGCTGTTCGGCACGTGGGCCGCGCGTACCCCCGAGGCCGTCGCGCTGGTCCGCGGCGACGAGCGGATGACGTACGCGCAGCTCGACGCGGAATCCAACCGCCTCGCCCGGTATCTGATCGACCACGGGGTACGTCCCGAGTCCGTGGTCGCGGTGGTGATGGACCGTTCGCCCCAGAGGATCGCCGTGCTGCTGGCGGTGCTGAAGGCCGGCGGCGCCTATCTGCCGATCGACCCGTCGTACCCCGCCGGTCGCATCGGTCTCATGGTGGCCGACGCGGCGCCGGTCGCCCTGGTCACCACCGCGTCCTTCGCCGGCCGACTCGACCAGCCCGGCTCGGGCCCCCTCGACCCGGAGGCGGGCCCGGACCGGATCACGCTGGACGATCCGGCCGTGCGGGCGGCGGTGGCCGGCCAGGACGACGGCCCGCTCACCCGGCTGGACCGTCCCGCACCGCCGCGTCCTGACCAGGCCGCCTATGTCATCTACACCTCGGGCTCCACCGGCACCCCCAAGGGAGTCACGGTCACCCACCGGGGAATCGACCGCCTCGTGCGTCCGGCCGAGTACGCCGATGTACGTCCCGGCGCTGTCGTGGCGCACCTCGCCTCGGTGTCGTTCGACTGCACCACCTTCGAGATGTGGATCGCCCTGCTCAACGGGGCGACACTCGCTGTCGGCCCCGCCGGGACGCTGTCCGTGGCCGGCCTCCGGCACTTCTTGACCGACCATCAGGTCACCGTCGCCGTGCTGCCCACGGGCCTGTTGCACCAGGTGGTGGACATCGACGTCGAGGCGCTGCGAGGCGTCCGCACCCTCCTCACGGGCGGGGACGTGCTCTCGGTACCACAGTGCCGGACCCTCCTCGAGGCTCTGCCGGACACCCGGCTCATCAACGGGTACGGCCCCACGGAGAGCACCACCTACACCCACACCCACCCGGTCACCGAGGCCGACACCGGCGACGGGGGCGACATCCCCATCGGACGCCCGCTGGCCGACACCCGGGCGTATGTGCTGGACGAGCGGCTGGCTCCGGTGCCAGTGGGAGTGGCGGGAGAACTGTATCTGGCCGGCGCGGGGCTGGCCCGGGGGTATCTGAACCGTCCGGGGCAGACCGGTGAGCGGTTCGTTGCCTGCCCCTTCGAGGGAGCTGGTGCGCGGATGTACCGGACGGGTGACCTGGTGCGCTGGGCCCGTGCCGGGCGGTTGGAGTTCGTGGGCCGTACGGACGACCAGGTGAAGATCAGCGGCTTCCGCGTCGAACCGGCCGAGGTGGAGGCGGTGCTGGCCGCGCACGAGCTGGTCGCCCAGGCGGTGGTCGTCGTCCGCGAGGCCACCCCGGGTGGCAAGCGCCTGAACGGCTATGTGGTGCCCCGGACCGACGCCCCATCCGCCGGGAAGCCGGGCGGGCCCGCGGTGGCAGACGCGATACGGGAGTCCCTGGCGGCCCGGCTGCCGTCGCACATGGTGCCGTCGGCGCTGGTGGTGCTGGAGCGCCTGCCGCTGACGGTGAACGGCAAGGTCGACCGTGCCGCGCTCCCGGAGCCGGACCACGCCTCCGGCGCCGGTGCGGGACGGACGCCGGCCACCGCCCGCGAGGAGCTTATGTGCTCGGTGTTCGCGCAGGTACTGGGGCTGTCGCGGATGGGGGTCGAGGACGACTTCTTCGTCCTGGGTGGGCATTCCCTGCTGGCGGTGCGACTGGTCAGCCGCATCCGGGCGGTCTTCGGGGCGGAGATCTCCGTGCGAACCGTGTTCGAGGCGCCGACTCCGGCCGGTCTCGCTCGGAGGCTGGCGCAACCCGGTGGCCCGGCGCGGCCGACGGTGGTGGCCATGCCGCGTCCGCGCGAGCTGCCGGTGTCCTACGCGCAGAGCCGGCTGTGGTTCCTGGACCGGCTCGAGGGGCCCAACCACATGTACAACATCTGCCTGCGGCTGCGGCTGTCCGGGCATCTGGACACCACGGCCCTGCGGGCGGCCCTCGACGATGTCGTGGCCCGGCACGAGAGCCTGCGGACCACCTTTCCCCTGGTGGGCGATCGGCCGACCCAGCGCGTCCAGCCCGTCGAAGAGGTGGCCATCGAGATGCCGGTCACTGCCGTCGAGGCCGCGGAGCTGGAGGAGCGCCTCGGCCGGCTCGCCGCCCATGCCTTCGACCTCGCCGCCGAACTGCCGCTCAGGGCGGACCTGTTCCGTCTGACCCAGGGTGAGTCGCCCGACGACGAAGAATGGGTGCTTTCGGTGGTCCTCCACCACATCGTGGGTGACGGGTGGTCGATGGGTCCGCTGTGGCGGGATCTGTCGGAGGCGTACGCGGCACGGTGTGCGGGGCGTACGCCGGATTGGGAGCCGCTGCCGGTGCAGTACGTCGACTACACGCTGTGGCAGCGGGCGTTGCTGGGCGATATGGACGACCCGGAGAGCGTGCTTGCCCGGCAGGTGGCCTACTGGAAGGCCCGGCTCAGGGGAGCGCCCCAGGAACTCGCCCTCCCGGTGGACCGGCCGCGGCCGGCGGTGGCCGGCCGCCGCGCCGGATGGGTGCCGCTGCGGATACCGGCGGAGGTGTACGCACGGCTGACCGAGCTGGCGCGCGGTCAGGGGGTGACGATGTTCATGCTGCTCCATGCGGCGGTCGCGGTGCTGTTGTCGAAGAGCGGCGCCGGGCGGGACATCGTGATCGGCAGCCCGGTGGCCGGGCGGCTGGATCAGGCCCTGGACAACCTGGTCGGGTTCTTCGCGAACACCCTCGTGCTGCGCACCGATCTGTCAGGTGACCCGGACTTCGTGGAGTTGCTCGACAGGGTGCGTGCGGCCAGTCTGGAGGCGTTCGAGCACCAGGACGTTCCCTTTGAGCGGCTGGTGGAGGAACTCGCCCCCGCGCGTTCGATGGCCAGGCCCCCGCTGTTCCAGGTCCTGCTCGCCGTGCAGAACAACCGTCCGGCGGTGCCGCGGCTGTCCGGTGTGCGGGTGGCCGAGAAACCCGCCGGGCTGCTGTCGGCCAGGTTCGACCTGGACATCGAGGTCCACGAGCGGTGTGACGAAGCGGGGGCGCCGGTCGGCCTGGACGGCGGGATCGTGTTCGCGGCCGAGCTGTTCGACCAGTCCACCGTGGAGACGCTGGCGGCCCGGCTGGTGCGGGTCCTGGAGGCGGTCACCGCGGACCCCACCCTGCCGGTCCACCGCATCGACCTGCTCGATGGCGCGGAGCGGCGGCGGATGCTCGTGGAGTGGAACGACACCGCCCGCCCGGTGCCGGATGCGACCCTCGCCGAACTGTTCCGCCGGCAGGCCGATCGCGCCCCCGACGTCCTCGCGCTGGTCTCCGAGGACGAGCGGGTCTCCTACGCCGAGCTGGAAGCACGGACCAATAGGCTCGCCCGGTACCTGATCGCCCATGGGGCGGGGCCGGAAACCGTGGTCGGCGTGGTCCTCGACCGCTCGGTGGAACAGGTCGTCGCACTCCTGGCCGTCATCAAGACCGGCGGCGCCTATCTGTCCATCGACCCCGGCCAGCCGCTCCAGCGCATCGACCAGGTGCTCGCCGACGCCTCCCCCGAGGTCGTGGTGAGCACCGGCGAGGTCACCGCCCACCTGCTCGAACGCCACTCCGGTCAGCCCCGGTTGGCGCGGTCCGCGGCGGAGTGGATCAGGCTGGACGATCCGGCGGTGCGGGCGGCCGTGGCCGCGGCGGACGCCCGGGCGGTCACCGACACCGACCGGGGACGGCCGCTGCTGCCCGGTCATCCGGCCTATGTGATGTACACCTCCGGGTCCACCGGCACCCCGAAGGGTGTGACCGTTCCGCACCACGGGGTGGTCAACCAACTGGCCTGGATGCAGGCAGAGTTCCAGCTGCGCGCGGAGGACCGGATCGTACAGAAGGCGTCGTTCGGGTTCGACGCCTCGGTATGGGAACTGTTCTGGCCGCTGCTGAACGGTGCCGGGATGGTGATGGCCCGACCGGGTGGGCACCGGGATCCCGCGTACCTCATCGAGCTGATCAACCGGGAGCGGGTGACGGTCATTCAGTTCGTCCCCTCCGTGCTGCGGGCGTTCCTGGAAGACGCCGCCGTGGAGAAGTGCACCAGTCTGCGGACGGTCATATGCATCGGGGAGGCGCTCCCGGCACCGGTGCGCGACCGCTTCCAGGAGATGCTGGCGGTGCCGTTGCACAACCTCTACGGCCCCACCGAAGCCTCGGTCGCCGTCACCTCATGGCGGTGCGATCCGGAGCGGGACGGCGGGACGGTGCCGATCGGGCGGCCCATCTGGAACATCCGGGCGTATGTGCTCGATGGAGGGCTCCGGCCTGTGCCGCCGGGCGTGGCGGGTGAGTTGTACGTGGCCGGCGCCGGGTTGGCCCGGGGGTATCTGGGGCGTCCGGCACTGACGGCTGAGCGGTTCGTGGCCTGTCCGTTCGGGCCGACGGGTGAGCTGATGTACCGGACCGGAGACATGGTGCGGTGGGACGCCGCGGGCCGCTTGGAGTTCGTCGGCCGCGTGGATGACCAGGTGAAGATTCGGGGTGTCCGGATCGAGCCGGGTGAGATCGAGGCTGTGCTGGCCGGACACGAGCAGGTGGCGCAGGCGGCGGTCGTCGCTCGTGAGGACACCCCCGGTGACCCGCGCTTGGTGGCGTATGTCGTTCCGGACCCCGGAGCTGGCGACGGGGGAGGTGGTGATGCCGGAGTCGATGACGCCGGAGGGCAACTGGTGCCCGTGGTACGGCAGTTCGCGGCGAGCCAGTTGCCGGAGTCCATGGTGCCGTCGGCGGTGGTGGCGCTGGAGCGGTTGCCGTTGACGGCGAACGGCAAGCTGGACCGGGCCGCGCTACCCGCACCGGACTACTCGGCCGGCACCGGACGGGGCGGGCGGGGCCCGGTCACGCTGCGGGAGCAACTGCTCTGCTCGATCTTCGAGCAGGTGCTCGGGGTGTCGTCCGTCGGGGCCGAGGAGAGCTTCTTCGAGCTGGGCGGGCACTCGCTGATGGCGGTGCGGCTGGTCAACCGGATCCGGGCCGTCCTTGGCATGGAGGTGCCGATGCGGGCGGTGTTCGAGGCGCCGACCGTGGCCGGCCTCCTTGCCCGGATCGCCGAGAGTGGCGAGCAGAAGACCACGGATGTGCTGGTGCCCATGCGGTCAACCGGCGACCACGCGCCGTTCTTCTGCGCCCACGCCATCATGGGGCTCGGCTGGGAATACGGCTGGCTGGCCGACTGTGCGCCGGAGCGCTATCCGTTCTATGCCCTGCGGCCGCGGGGACTGGACACGGACTCGGCCGAACTGCCTGATTCCCTGTCACACATGGCCGCCGACTACGTCGCGCAGATCCGTACCGTGCAGGCCAGCGGCCCGTACCACCTGCTCGGCTGGTCTTTCGGCGGTCATGTGGTCCAGGAGATGGCCGCTCAGCTGGAGGAGGCCGGTGAAGAGGTGGCGGCCTTGGTCGTGCTGGATTCGAGCCCGGTGGACGGCCGCCCTACCGCCGAGGTGCGGGCGGACTTCGCCGAACAGGAGGACACGGTGGCCGAGGCGCTCACCGGTGAGGAGCACGAGGCGTACGTCCGGATCGTGCGCAACAACACGAAGATCCTGCTGGCACACCAGACGCGGAAGACAGCCGGCGACCTGCTGTTGATCTCCGGTGACTCGGACGCGAAGGCGGACCTGTGGCGCCCCCTGGTCTCCGGAGAGGTGCTGGAGCACACGCTCGACTGCCCGCACCGCGAGTTGCTGCTGAACCCTGAAGCCGTGCGGCGGATCTGGGACATCGTGGCGAACGAGCTGGGCCTGGCTGAGACTGATTAGCCACTTTTCAGGGTGGATTCCCTTTCACGGGTGCCGATCTGCCGCAGGGTCATCGACAGGAGGAACTCCATGCAGGACACAGCCCATCGCGAGGCGGGCGACGCGCGGGCCACACCTGCCCCCGAACCGTCCGCCGAGCCGGCCGGCGCCGTCACCGTGCTCGCCCGCGCCTGCGGCGTCGATGCCGAGACGGTCGAGGCCGCCGCCCGGCTGAAGGTCGCGGCTGCCGCCACCGGGGCACCCGTCCTTCCCCCCGACGCCACATGGCGCGACCTGATCCGGCGCGTGGCCACACAGGCAGGGCGGAAGGAAGCCGACGACGCCTGGGACAGTACGACCGAACAGCCCCACGTCTCCGCCGAGCGGCTGGACGGCTACATGCGGTTCGCCCTGCGCCTGCTCACCGAGTTCCCCGACGAACCGCACACCAGCCACGGCCTGCTGTCCGAGGCGGAGACCGAGGCGACGATCGCCTTCTGTTCCGGTCCGGTGAAGCCCTTGCCGGGGCGTCGATTCCACGAGCTGTTCGAGGAGCGGGCGCGCCGCCACCCCGACGCGGTGGCCGCCGTCCAGGGCGGCCGGAGCTGGACCTACCGCGAGGTGAACGAGAACGCCAACGTCATCGCCTGGACCCTGCACCGGGAAGGGATGCGCGCAGAGGACGTCGTGGCGGTGGTGACGGAACGCACCCTGGAATGGCTCGCGGCCGTCATCGCCGTCTTCAAGGCGGGTGGTTGCTATCTGCCGCTCGAACCGCACTTCCCCGCCGAGCGGATGGCGAACACGCTTGACCGGGGAGAGTGCCGGTGGGTGCTCGCCGACCACGGCGTCGCGCCGCTGGAGGAGGCGCTGGCCGGCCAGGACAGGCGGCGCCTGTACGTACGGGACCTTCTCGAAGAAGGCGGCCCGTGTCACAACCTGGACCTCGCCATCGCGGGGGACCAGCTCGCGTACATCTACTTCACCTCGGGCTCCACCGGCGAACCCAAGGGCGCCATGTGCGAGCACGACGGCTTCCTCAACCACCTCTACGCCAAGATCGAAGACCTCGGCGTCCAGGAGGGAGACGTCGTTGCGCAGACAGCGCCGCAGTGCTTCGACATCTCGCTGTGGCAGCTCGTCTCCGGGCTCCTCATGGGCGGCCGGACGCTCATCGTCGAGCAGGACGTGATCATGGACGTTCACACGTTCATCGACGCTCTGGCCGAAAACGGGGTCCAGGTGGCGCAGTTGGTGCCCACCTATCTCGAACTCGTCCTCTCCACGCTGGCCGAGGAGCACCGGGAGCTGCCCGGTCTGCGTGTCATGGCGGTCACCGGCGAGGCGCTGAAGAAGGAGCTGGTGCGCCGCTGGTTCGACGCCTTCCCCACCGTGCCGCTGGTCAACTGCTATGGCCTCACCGAGGTCAGCGACGACTCCAACCACGGTGTCATGCACGCCCTGCCCGCACACCGCTCGGTGCCGCTCGGCGACCCCGTGCGCAACTCACGCGTCTACGTCATGGACGAGAGGCTCCAGCTTCTCCCGGTGGGTTTCCCGGGTGAAATCGTGATCGCCGGTGTCTGCGTGGGCCGCGGATACGTGAACGACCCGGAGCGCACGGCGGCCGTCTTCAGCCGCGATCCCCTCCGGCCGCCCGAGCGCCTCTACCGCTCGGGCGACTTCGGCCGCTGGCTGCCCTCCGGCGAGCTCGAATACCTCGGCCGCCGCGACTCGCAGGTCAAGATCAGCGGGTTCAGGATCGAGATCGGCGAGATCGAGGACCGGCTCCTGCAGGTTCCCGGCGTCCGGGACGGCGCCGTGGTCGTCGCCGGATCCGCCACCGAGCCACAGCTCGTCGGCTACTACACCGGCGCGGACGCGCCGGACGCGGGGCAGGTCGCCAGGACGCTCGCCCAGGCCCTGCCCGAGTACATGGTCCCGCCGCGCCTCTACCACACCGCTGAGCTGCCCCTGTCCGGCAATGGGAAGATCGACAAAATCTCTCTGACCGATATCGCCCAGCGGGATCGCCACGGTACCGGGCATGTGCGGGCCACGGAGTTCGCCACGGAGACCGAGCGGAAGATCGCGGACCTGTGGGCACAGGTGCTGAAGATCCCGCTGGAGCGGATCGGACGCGATTCCCGCTTCACCGAACTCGGCGGCACCTCACTGTCCGTGATCCGGCTGTCGATCGCCCTGGACCGTCGGCTGACCGTCGGCGAGCTGTGGGGCACCCCCACCGTCGCGGACATCGCCGCCCTGGTCGACCGCAAGGCCGCAGCGGCGCCGGACACCGAGTCGCGGCCCGTACCACGCGTGCTCGCCGCACAGCCCGACAAGGGCCCCGCCGCCTGGGCGGCCGAGCACCGCACCGCCGTCCGCACGGCCGTCGCCGAGTCCGGCGCCGTGCTGCTGCGCGGCATCGGAGTGCGCACCGCCGCCGATGTCGCCGCGGTCGCGGAGGGACTCGGGATCACCGCGATGACCGAACGCGAAGGCTTCGCCCCGAGGACCGCCCACGTCCCGGGGCTTTACTCCTCGAGCCATTGGCCGTCGGACGAGCCGATGTGCATGCACCACGAACTGAGCTACGCCGCCACAGTCCCCGGCATCCTGGTCTTCGGCTGCCTCACGGCCCCCGACCGGGGCGGCAGGACCAACGTCGCGGACTCCCAGCAGGTCCTCAAGGCGCTGCCGCCCGATCTCGTCGCCCCCTTCGAGCGCCACGGCTGGCTGCTGACCCGCATGTACCACGAGGTGGGCATGGCGTGGCCGGAAGCGTTCGGGACCGACGACCGCGCCGAAGTGGACGCGTACTGCGCCGCCGCCGGCATCGACCACGAGTGGCTGCCCGGGGACCAGCTGCGCACCCGCCAGCGGCGTGCCGCTGTCGTACGCCATCCCACGACAGGTGTTCCCGGATGGTTCAACCAGATCGCCTTCCTCAACGGGCTGACGATGGATCCGGCCGTCCGCGAGTACCTCACCGACGTCTACGGGCCGCACGGCCTGCCGTTCCACACGATGGTGGGCGACGGCACGGCCATCGACGGCGACACCGTGGAGACCGTCAACGCCGTGTACGACCGGTTCACGGTCGGCGAGCCCTGGCGGCGCGGGGACGTCCTCGTCGTCGACAACCTCAGGATGGCCCACAGCCGGGAACCGTTCGAGGGACAGCGCGAGATCGTGGTGGTCATGGGCGACGCGGTGCGGATGCCCGGCCGCTTCCAGCCGGCCACCGACGCGGGGATCAGCGGTGAGCAGGCGTGACCGGCGCCCGCCCCCTCCACCGGCCGGGTTCACCCCGCCCCACGCCATGACGGCAGGGCCAGGGCACGCGGTGGGCGTCGAGCCGCGGTCGCATCACGGTGCCGCGCCGCGCACCGTCCCCGCGTCCCCCGCACAGGAGCGCGTGTGGTTCGCCAGCCGGATGGCGCCCGACGCGTCGGCGTACCGCATCGTGGATGAGTTGGTCGTGCACGCCGAGGTGACCGAGACCGACCTGCGGCGTGCCTTCGCCCTGCTGGTGCGGCGCCACGAGGCCCTGCGCACCGCCCTGCGGATCGTCGACGGCCGGCTCACGCAGTACGTACTCCCGCGCATCGACCTGGTGCTCCGCCACGTCGACCTGACCGGTGTGGACGACGCCCAGCAGGCGGACACCCGGCGCTTTCGCGCGACAGAGCTGGTGAGCCGGCCCTTCGACCTGGAGCGAGCCCCCCTTTGGCGCGCGGAGCTGCTCGCCCTCGGAGAGAGGGAATGGGCGGTGGTGTTCGCCGCCCACCACGTCGTCTACGACGCCGCCTCACGGTTCAACCTCCATGCCGAGCTCACCGAGATCTGCGCGGCTGCCGAACAGGGGAGGGAGCCGAAGCTGCCGGAGCTTCCGCTGAGCTACACCGGTTACGCACGGCGAGAGCGCGACCGGCTGTCGCCCCGCCGGCGAACCGAGTTGGCCGCGTACTGGCGTGCGCGGCTGGCCCGGCTCCCGCCCGTCCACCGGCTGCCGCTCGATCACCCGAGGCCCGCGGCCCGGACGTTCGTGGGGGCCGAGGTGCGGGCCGGCCTCCCCCCGGAGGTCACCGCGTCGCTGCCGGGTTCGGCACGGCGGCTCGGCACCGAGCCCGTCATGCTCTGCCTCGCCGCCTACGTGGCCCTGCTGCACCGCCACTCGGGACAGGAGGACATCGTCGTCGGTCTGCCGGTGACAGGCCGTCGCCAGGCCGATGTGCTGCCGATGATCGGCACGTTCGTCAACATGCTGGTGGTTCGGGTCGATGCCGGCGGCGCCCCGACCTTCGCCGAACTGGTCGGCCGGGTACGGTCGGCGGCCCATGTCGAGGATCGGTACGACATCCCCTTCCAGACCCTCGTCGAACTGCTGCCCGTGCCACGGCTGCCCGGGGTGCCGCCCCTGTACCAACTGGCCTTCAACCATGTGCCCTCGGGCGGCGGCCTGGGAGCTGCCTCCTCCAGTTCCGCTGGTTGTGAGGACGACCTGTTGCTGGACATCACGGCTGACACGGTCCGCATCGAGTACAACGTGGCACTCGTCGAGAAGAGCACCGCCGACGCGCTGCTCGCCGACTACCTCGCGCTGCTCGTCGCGGGAGTCTCCGAAGTGGATATGCCCCTGCCGCGTCTCCCGGCCGCCCCCCGGCCGGGCGGCACCCCGGCGACGCCCCCCGCCCGGACAGCCGCGGGCGGCACGCCACGCACCGCGACGGCGAAGCTGGTCGCCGAGGTGTGGAGCGTCGTCCTCGGCACCGCGGTGACCGACGTCCACGACGACTTCTTCCACCTGGGCGGTCACTCGGTGCAGGCCCTGCGCATGCTGGCGCGCCTCGCGGCGGACCATGACGTCGAGTTGAGCATCCAGGCGTTCTTCGCCGACCCGACGGTGGCCGGTCTCGCCACCGAACTCGCACGCAAGCGCCCGAGGAGGACGGCATGGCGGTGACGGGCCGAATCGACGGCGTACCGAGCGACATCTGGCACGAGGAGGTGCTCGCCCCGCAGTTCGCCTACGAAGTGGAGCACCTCCTTCGGCACTACCTCGCCATCGAGAAGGTCCTGCTGCTGGAGTACGTGCGGATGGGACTGGTGGACGCCGCCGGGGCGGCCGGAATCGGGGCGCGGCTCGACTCGCTGACCCCGGACGTCGTTCGCGCCGATCCGAAGGAGAACATGTCGGACATCTCCTTCGCTGTCGAGCGGCACGTCCTGTCCGGCCCGGTCCCGCCGTTCCACGCGTGGCACGTGGACCGCAGCCGCAACGACCTCCAAGTCTGCGCCCAGTTGATGTCCGCTCGCGAGAACCTGACCGCTGTGGCCGCCGACCTGCTGTCGCTGGGCCGGGCGGCCACCTCGCTCGCCGCCCGGTACGCGGACGTGCCCATGCCGGGATACACCCATGCGCAGGCCGCGCAGATCATCAGTCCGGGCTTCCACCTCACGGCCCTCGCAGCCGAGACCACGGCCACCTTGCGCGGGATGCTGCACACCTACGACGAGGTCGACGCCTGCCCACTCGGCTCGGGAACGATGGCCGGCCAGGAGCTCGCCTGGGACCGCGTTCGCATGGCCGAACTGCTCGGCTTCGCCGGCGTCCAGCCGCATGCGCTGGTGGCCGTCGCCTCCCGCGGCTGGGCCATGGCGATCTCCGGCGACCTGGCCCGCTACGCGGTGACGCTCAGCCGTTTCGCCACCGACCTCATGGCCTGGGGCGGCAGTGGTTTCGGCTTCCTGGAGCTTCCTGACGAGCTGTCGGGCATCTCCGCGGCCATGCCGCAAAAGCGCAACTTTCCCGTGCTGGAGCGCATCCGCGGCCGGTGTGCCCACGTCGCCGGGTGCGCGACCGACATCGCCGCCGGGCAGCGCAACACCGCGTACACCAACACCGTGGAGGTGTCGAAGGAAGCGGGCGGGCACCTGCGCACCCAATTCGACGCCATGCGTTCGGTGCTGCGGCTGACGCGGGCGGTCATCGCCGGAGCGGCCTTCTCGGCAGACCGGATGCGCGAGGCGTGCGCGGGGGAGTACCTGGGAGGATTCACCCTCGCGAACCAGCTGACGCTGGAGTGCGGCATCCCCTGGCGAACGGCTCAGGTGATCTCCGGGCGGTACATCAAGCGCGCCCTGGAGAAGGGGCTGCGGCCGGCCGAACCAGACGGCTCGCTGCTGGCCGCGCTCTGCGCCGACGCGGGATACGAGGTCGCACGGACCGACGCCCTCCTCGTCGCCGCCTTCGACGTGGACGAAGGACTGCGGGCCAAGCGATCGGCCGGCTCCGCGCACCCCGACGAGGTGCGGGCGATGCTCGCGGACCAGGACGGCGCATTCGCGAAGCTCACCGACGAGTGGTCACTGCGCGCACGCAGATCCGCCGATGCCGCCCACCGACGGGACGACCTGCTCGCCGCGGCCGAGCGGCGGTCATGAGGGAGCCGGCGCTGGTCGCCCGCAGGCCGGGCGTCGACCTGCGCGAAGGCGCGGGCACCGCCTGCGGGACCTTCGGCGAACTGCTTCAAGGGGCGCTGCCCGACGGAGTCGAATTCCTCGTCACGTTCCCGATCACACGCGGCACCAGGGCATGGTTCCGGTACGACCGCGACGGCCCGCTGAACGTGTTCCCCTCCCACAAGACCAAGTCGCTGCGCCTGGCGCGGGCCATGTTCGACGCCCAAGGCATTCTCGGCGGCGGCACCCTGGTCCTCGACAGTGGCTTGGCCGTGGGGAAGGGGCTCGCCAGCTCCTCCGCCGACCTGGTCGCCACGGCCAGGGCCGTGGGGGCGGTGCTCGGCTTGGACACCTCGCCCGAGGCCGTCGAAGGCTGGCTGCGCCCGATCGAGCCCACTGACGGGGTGATGCACCCGGGCATCGTGGTGTTCGAACACCGGACGGTCCGGTTGCGCGCGTCGCTCGGCACACTGCCCCCGGCCACGGTGGTGGCCGTCGACGAGGGCGGTCACCTCGACACGGTGGCCTTCAACCAGCGGCCCCTGCACCGCACGCCTGCCCAGAGGCGTGAGTACGAGCGCCTGGTGCGGGACCTCACCACGGCCGTCGATCACGGTGACCTCGCCCGGGTGGGCACGATCGCCACCCGCAGCGCGGTCCTCAACCAGCGGCTCGTTCCCAAGCGGAACCTCGACGCCATGATCCGGGTCAGCGACGAGATCGGCGCTCTGGGCGTGGTCTGCGCCCACAGCGGCACCATGCTCGGCCTCCTGCTCGACGCCGGCGACCCCGACCACCAGCACAAGCTGTCGGCCGCCGCCGCGGCATGCTCGCGCCTGCCCGGCGCCACCACCGTCTTTCGTTCGTTCACGTCACCAGGGAGCGCGCATGCGTCATGACACCATCGTCGACGCGATAGGCAACACCCCGGCCGTACGGCTGCGGGTGGACGCCGCCGAGGGGGTCGAGGTTTACGCCAAGTTGGAGCTGCTGAACCCCTACGCGATGAAGGACCGCGTCGCCCGGCAGATGATCATCGAGGCCCGCCGGTCCGGTGCGCTCAAAGAAGGCGCGCCCATCGTGGAGAGCTCGTCCGGCACGATGGCGCTGGGAATCGCTCTCGTAGGCACCTACCTGGGGCACGCGGTGCACATCGTCACGGACCCCCGCATCGACCCGATCACCCTCACCAAACTGGAGGCCCTCGGGTGCGTGGTCCACGTGGTGGAGACGATGACCGGGCAAGGGTGGCAGAGCGCTCGGCTGGAGCGGCTCGCGGAGCTGATGAGCGGCATGCCCGGTGCCTACTGGCCCCAGCAGTACAGCAACCCGCAGAACCCGGCCGCGTACCGCACGCTGGCTGACGAACTGATCGGCGACCTGGGAACGGTGGACGTCGTGGTCGGCTCCGTCGGCAGCGGCGGCTCCCTGTGCGGCACGTCCGCGGCGCTGCTGGAGCGGCTGCCCGACCTGAAGGTGGTCGGCGTCGACTGCGTCGGCAGCGTGCTCTTCGGCCAGCCTGACGTACCGGCCCGTCAACAGAGTGGACTGGGCAACAGCCTGTACCCGGACAACATCGACTACCGCCTCCTCGACGAGGTGCATTGGCTCTCGGACGACGAGGCGTTCGACGCCACGCAGCGGCTCGCCCGGGAACAGAAGATCTTCGCCGGGAACACCTCCGGGTCGGTGTACCGGATCCTGACCCACCTCGCCGCCGAGGCGGTGCCCGGCACCCGTCTGGTGGGAATCCTGCCGGATCGCGGCGACCGTTACGCGGACAGCGTGTACCGCCACCGGCCCGTCGGCCCGATCGCCGCCCGGCCCGCCGAGGTCCCCTACGGCACGACGGTCACCGGTTGGTCGTTCGCCTCGATCCCGCGCAGGAACCGTCCCGTCCTGGTCTTTGTGGAGTCGAACACGACAGGGACGGGCATGCTCGCGTTGCGTACCGCGGTGCGGCTCGGCTTCGAGCCGGTCCTGCTGGCCAAGGACCCCGCTCGCTACGCCGGCCTCGACGGCACCGGCTGCCTGACGGTCGCCTGCGACACCGAGAGCGACGCGGACGTCCTGCGGGCGGTTCGGGAGGCGGCCGGGAAGCGGACCATCGCGGGGCTCACGACGACCAGTGACTTCTATCTGGAACACACCGCACGGCTGGCCGCCGCGCTCGGCCTGCCGGGCCACCCTCCGGAGACGGTGGCGGCCTGCCGTGACAAGTCACTGACCCGTACGGCGCTGAGGGACGCCGGTGTGCCGCAGCCGGCGTTCGCCGTGATCGACGACCCCGCCGGCATCACCGGTGCCATCGCGTCCGTGGGCGTGCCGTGCGTGGTCAAGCCCGTGGGCGGATCGGGGTCGCAGGACGTGCTGTGGTGCGAGGACGCCGCCACGGCCACGGAGCACGCCGCCCGCGTCCTGGCCGTGACCGAGAACGTTCGCGGCCAGGCCACCGCCCGCAAGGTCCTGGTGGAGGAGTACGCGCGCGGCCCGGAATACAGCGTGGAGATGTTCTGCGACAACGGGGAGGCCACCTGCATAGGGGTGACCCAGCGCACCACCGGCGCGCTGCCCTACTTCGTCGAGACCGGCCATGTCTTCCCCGCCGAGCTGCCGGAGGCCACCTCCGGCGAACTCGCGGAGTCGGCCCGCCAGGCGCTCAAGGCGGTGGGCTTCGACCGAGGTCCCGCACATGTCGAGATCAGGATGACGGACATGGGTCCCGCGGTCATCGAGATCAACGCCAGGCTCGCCGGTGGCATGATCCCCGAACTCGTCCGTATGGCGACGGGGACCGACCTTCTGGAGCAGCAGGTGCGGGCCGCGGCCGGGTACCCCGTGCGGCTGCTCGCGGACCGGGCCCGGCACGCGGGCATCAGATTCCTGACCGCACGTCAGGCAGGACGCCTTGTGGCCATCACGGGAACCGCGGCGGCGGAGCGTGTGCCCGGCGTCGAACGGGTGGTGACCACCGGGTTGCCGGGCCGCTCGGTACGGCCGCCGCGGGACGCCTATGACCGGCTCGGCTACGTGATCGCGGGCGGCGGCTCGGCCCGGGAGGTCGAGGAGGCCCTGGACGCCGCCGTGCGGCTGGTGGAGGTGGTGACCGTCCAGGACTGACCGCCGCGGCGTACACCTTCGCGGCTGCGGCGGGGGCTGGGCGTGACACGTGCGCAGCCCCCACCGTGCGAACGAAGACCGATGGTGTGGTCATCCGCTTCCTCGTACACCTCGCAGCTCACGCGATCGAGAAGACCGGTCCGCACCCGTTGTGGACACCCACACGAGGGGACCGCCCTCGGCCAGCGGTCCTCGGTCCGGGGGAGACAGCACGGCGGGGCGCACGGTCGCTGTTCGCCGCGCCGCGGCCCATGCCGCGATATGCGCACGCGAGCGCAGGCCCAGAGTGGTCCTGATGTGGCGGATATGCGTCTCGACGGTGCGCACCGACACATGCATCCGGGCGGCGATCTGCCGGTTGGTCAGCCCTTCGACCACCAGAGCGGTCACGTCCCGCTCCCGCTTGCTCAGCAGGCTGTCGGCGTCTTCCGCGGTCGCGCTGGTCGCCTGGGAGCCGAGGGCGAAGGCAAGGACATGACGGTGCCGCATCGCGCGTCCGGCTTCGAGCGAGGCGCTGGCCCGGTTGGCCGGCAGGGCTTTCAGCGCCGCGGACCGTGCCGCGTTCACCCGCTTCCGCCACCACGCCTCACCCCACGAAGCACGCGGGCCGATCCGCTCGGCTGCCCCGATGAGCTGAAGCACTCTCTCGAACCGGTGGGCGTGGGCGGCGACGATGGCCAGTCCTTGAAGCGCGTCGGTCGGCCCGGCCGTGTGCTCCGCGGGACTGCGCAACGACTCGATGAAGTACGCCTCCGCTGACGGCAGGTCGTCCTTCTCGAGAGCGAGCGCGCCCGCCGTGACGAGAACCGTGTGCAGCCACCGTGGCGACAGCCTCGATCGCAGGAGGGGCAGGGCCTTCTCGATCACCTGCTCGGCCCGGCTCAGTTCACCGCTCAGCAAGTGGTACCGGGCGAGACCGACCAGGCAGAGGGCCGTCAGGGTCTCGTCACGCAGACGGTGGCCGATCTTCAGGCACTCCCGCAGGTCCGCCACAGCACTGCCCTGGTCGTCGTGTATCTCGTGGAGCGCGCTGCGCAGCAGCAGGAGACGGCTGAGGAGCGGATCGCGGTCATAGCCGCGTTCCAGCTCCACGGCTTGCTCGGCATGGCGCATGGCCGTGTCGTAGTCCGCCTGTCGTCCCGCCAGCGCGGCCGCACCCTCCAGAGCGACGCTCCGGTAGGGCGAGCACTCGACGCTGTGGTCCAGGACGTGCGTGAGCAGCGTCAGCGTGTCGTCCGCGGGTCTCTGGGACAACTCCACCGTGGCCAGTGCGCCGGCCAGGAGCAGCTGCCGCTCGTCAGCGCCCGGGATCAGCCAGTGGAGGGCATGAGTGAGATTTCCGTGTTCCTCCCTCAAACGTCGGAACGTCGCGGGTTGAGGGAACGTTTCCCTATGGAGCGGTTCTGATAATTGTGTCAGCCATGTCACCAGCCGTCCGTACGCCTCGGTGTCCTCGCTTTCAGCAACCAGCCGTTCGTGACCGAAACTTCGCATCGATTCCAGCAGCCGGAACCGGGCCGGGCCGTCCTGATCGGTGTGCGGAGTGATGACGGACTTGACCGAAAGGGCGATCAGCAGTTCGGACGTTCCCGGTTTCGCGGCGTCGCCGTCGGCGGCTACCGCGGCGGCCGTGTCAAGCCCGAAGCCGCCCGGTAGTACGGACAGCCTCCGCAGCAGCGACCCTTCGGCCGGACTCAGCAGATCGTAGCCCCATTGGAGGGAGGCCCGCAGGCTCTGATGCCGTTGGTCCGCCAGGCGCCATCCGTTTGTCAGCAGGGACAGGCGGTCGTCCAGGCGAGCGCTGATCTCGGCCAGCGGAAACGCTCTTATCAGCCGGGCAGCCATCTCGATGGGGAGCGGCAGGCCGTCGAGCCGGGTACAGATCTCGGCTACGTGCCTGGCGTTCTCCTGGGTGAGCTGGAAATCGGGCACCACCGTTCGCGCCCGGTCCAGGAACAGAAGCACGGCGTCCGACCGCAGACACTCCGAGAGGAACGAACCGCCGTCCACATCGGGCAACGCCAGACCGGACAGTGAGAACATCGCCTCCCCTGGGAGCCCCAATGGTTCGCGGCTGGTGGCGACGACCCGCAGATACGGGTCTCTTGGCAGCAGTTCGCTCAGCATCAGCCCGCACTCGTCCAAAACGTGCTCGCAGTCGTCCAGCACCAGAAGGCGTTCCCGCTCGTTCGCGTACGGTGCTGCCTGCGGTGCGCGCGGAGCACCGTCTTCGGCCAGCTCGCCGATGGCGATCAGGATCTGCCGCCGTATCTGGTCGATGTGGGTCAGCCTCGCCAACTTCACGACGATGACTTCGCAATGCCTGCTGCGTTGCTCTTGCCGGGCCAATTCCAGGGCCAGGCGCGTCTTGCCCACACCGGCGGGCCCCGTCAGCGTCAGCATCCGTACACCGTGGAGCAGCCGGCCCAACTCCACCATCTCATCGGTTCGGCCGACGAAGCTGCTCAACTGGGTCAGCGGCCCGCCGACAGCCTCTGTGCCCATTCCGCCGGCTTTCTGCCGTTGCCGATAGGAACGCTGACGGCAGGCGTTCGAGCAGTACCGAGAGCGAAGCGGCGTCGCGCTATCAGGGTTTCTCTTGTCGATGCGCTTGCCGCACATATCGCAGGAAATAGCGGTGTTAGAGGATTTGGAAATCAATCCTGGCACCTTTCCGTAAGTGCTGCCTTGCCCGGCGGCGCCACCCCGCGCCATGGGGGTGCGTCTTCGGGGGCTAAGGGATTTCGCGGCGATGACACACGGCTGCGGTTCGCGAACCAGAATAGGTAATCCGCGAAGGTAATGGTGGTTATCGTCGGGAGTGATTGCCGGAGTGCGGCCCAACGCCGTTGGCCGCGGCTGGTGTGACCGGGTGTCTTATGGGTTCCGACCGCGGGCGCAGAGTCGAAGAGGGTGCGCCGGGGGCACCTGGTCGTCCATCACGATCTGGGAAAATCCAGAACCATGGAAGAGGTGGTAATGGGTGAAAATGCCGACGTATGACGTTCTGCCGGGCGGATCTTTTGGATGGCGGTGCGGCTTCCCTGTGCCGATGGCGCGCCGCCGCATGGGGCGGTTATCGACTCAGGGGGATAGCAGGTGAAAGGGGGCCGATTGACGTTTTCTCGTGCCCCGGGCAACAGGACGCCAGGGCTTTTGGCTGCTGGATCCCCACGGCGCGTACGCCTTCTCTTTGCCGGGAGACGAGAAGCCGCTGATTGGCTCATTCACGTGGGTAAGGCGCAAACCGGGGCTTTCCTTTCGGCGTTCCGAACCTCGATGTCACGTATCGTGACCGCGTGGCAGTTGTGCCCCCGTCAGTTCGGCGTCCCGTGCTGATCACGCCGTAACCGCATTCTAGGCATGGCTGATCACATGATCCAAGCCCGTTTCGCATTAATTGCTGCCCGAATCATGCCCGAGTGCTGCCGTGAAATACTCCTTTTTGTTCCAGGGCGCCGTAAGTGTGCCGCCTCCGGGGCGGCTCGCCGCACACATATGACGCGCCTCGTCCCGTGCGACTGTGCCGTGGGTGTGCCGAGGCGCGTGCGACCCGTCGACCCGTTCGGATAGGGGCACAGTACCTACCCGATGACCTCGTCAACTGAGCAGGCGACGAGGACAGCGCCGTCGGTGTCCTCGAACCTGGGCTTGCCGACAGGCGTTGCGGAACCAGTACGCGGCAAGATGGACCAGACGCAGCAGCACGACGGATGGTGATGCCCGGGTGCCCTGTGCAGCTGAAGGCGCCGTTGCGACGTGCGTGGATGGCCTATGGGCACTCACGGTGTTCGTCATGAGTCTCCCAGGACGACCGTAGCCGTTACGGACGTTCGGCGTCCCGTAACTGCGGCTAGCACTGGTGCCGATCACGGAAATTTCCCGGAGTATCGCGTCCATGTCGAGGCGAGTGAAGAGCAGGTGGTCTGTCGCGTGCTTCTGAGCGATGTAGACGCGTGGTCACCGTGTGTGACGTAGTCGCCGGATCGGCGACGACCTGTGCCTCGCCCGAACCGGAACTGCCCCTCGTCTTCTTCCGCAACGCTCTCGTCCACGAGACCACGGGGCGCACGGAGTCCGGCGCCCCGCCGGGACGCTCCGAGCGATACCACCCCTGGCTGACCGCACGCGGCGAGGGCGCGGACCTGGAGCGGCGGCCCGTCGCCCGGCGCTGTGTCGACGAGATGACCGAGGACCTGGAGGGTCTCGGCGCCACCTCGCGCCCCCTCGGGGCCACCGTGCACCGGCCGCTGCCGCCGCACCCGGACACCACCAAGGGCACCACTCCCGCCTGGCCGGCGTCGGATGTCCCGTCGCTCAACCGACCTCGACGCGCCGTCGGCCGACCTGGACACCGTCTCCCGGTCAACGAGGCATGCCCGGAATCCCTCCGTGCCCTGGAGGAGGTCGAGCTCACCGTGGTGCCGGTCCGGCACCGGTGGCTGTCCGGCGGCGCATTCCACAGGTTCACCCTCGACACCGTCCGTGACGGCGGCCCCCGGGGCCACCTCGTCTGACGGTCTGGCGGCCCACGCGGCCGACATCCGCGACCGTCCAGCCGGACCGGTCACGTGTCATACGGAGGAGAAACGTGCGCGCAACGCAGCAACCGGCGGCCTCAGCTCCAGAAAACCCGCCGGAGCGGACGAGCTCCGGTGCCCCGGGTATCGTCGGCGTCGGAACCGCCGTGCCGCCGACTTCCTACACGCAAGAGGAAATCCTCGACACCTTTGGCATCACCGATCGGCGGATCCGCGCCGTCTTCCTCGGCGGTGCCATCGAACGCCGCAACCTCACCCTGCCCCCGGCCGGCCCCGACGGACTGCCCCCCGTCGAGTCCCAGGGCGAGCTGCTGAGCAAACACACCGCGAGCGGGCTGCGGATAGGCCGGGACGCCGTCGAACACTGCCTGAAGGACGCAGGCGCCGCGCTCGGCGACGTCCGGTACTTGTGCTGCGTCACCTCCACCGGACTGCTCACCCCCGGATTCTCCGCGCTCCTCATCAAGGACCTGGGTATCGAACAGTCCTGCCAGCGTCTGGATGTCGTCGGCATGGGCTGTAACGCCGGGCTGAACGCCCTCAACGCCGTCGTCGGCTGGGCCGCCGGCCACCCCGGCGAGCTCGCCCTGATGGTATGCATCGAGGTCTGCTCCGCCGCCTACGTCTTCGACGGCACCATGCGCTCCTCCGTGGTCAACAGCCTGTTCGGCGACGGCGCGGCAGCTGTCGCGGTCCGCGCCGCTCCACAGGGGCCCTCGCCGGACTCGGCTTTGCTGAGGTTCACCAGCCACATCATCCCCGAGGCGGTCGACGCGATGCGCTACGACTGGGACGACGGGCACGGCAAGTTCAGCTTCTACCTCGACCCCGAGGTCCCCTACGTCGTCGGGGCCAACGCGGAGACCGCCGTGGCACGGCTCCTGGAGGGCACCGGAGCGCGCATCGGCGACATCGCCCACTGGGTGGTGCACTCCGGCGGCAAGAAGGTCATCGACTCGGTTCGTGTGAACCTCGGACTCTCCCGGTACGACGTGCGGCACACCACCGGGGTCCTGCGCGACCACGGCAACCTCTCCAGCGGCTCGTTCCTGTTCTCCTACAAGCGGCTGCGTGACGAGAGGGTCGCGGTGCCAGGTGACCTCGGGGTGCTGATGACGATGGGGCCCGGGTCGACCATCGAGACGGCCCTGGTGAGCTGGTGACGGAAGGAAGGTTTGCTGACATGAAGACCGAGCCCGACCGGACCCTGCTGCCCGACGGCGTGGCCATCCTGGCCCGGCTGGACGGCGGCAGCCCGCTGCCCGAGTTGACCGCGGCGGTGAACACCGTGTGTGAGCAGGCCGAGGAACAGAGCGAACGGACGGCCGTCGTCCTCCGGATCGCGCCGTCGCCGTCCGGGGCCCGCGAATGGCCCGGCGATGTCTCCATCCATGAGGTCAACCGCTGGGAACGCGCCGTCCGTCGCCTGGAGCGCCTCGACAACGTCACCATCGCCGTGGCCCAGGGCACGTGTGGCGGTCCCGTCCTCGACTTGCTGCTGGCCGCCGCCTTCCGGATCGGCACCCCCGACCTGAATCTGGTACTTCCGGTCAACGATGGGCACTTCTGGCCCGGTATGGCCCTCTACCGGCTCGTCCAGCACATCGGTCCGGCCCGGGCCCGTCGCATTGTGCTGTGGGACTCCGACATCCCCCTCCCCGACGCCATCGAACTCGGCATCGTCGACGAGGTCAGCAACGATGTGACCGAAGCCCTCCGTAACGCCGCCGTGCCGCGCGGACGGCTCTTCGACCGTGAGACCGGAATCCGCCGCCGATTGCTGGCGGAGGCCGCCTCCGCCGAGTACCAGGACGCCCTCGGCGCGCATCTCGCCGCCTGCGACCGCGAGCTGCGCCGCCTGCGGAACAGTGGACCCGGCACCCCGGCCGGGACTTCGGCGGGCCACGTCGAGGCGGCCGGATGAGCGCCGACGAACCCAGCGGCGCCTCCCTCGATCCCGTACCCGAGCCGACCGGCGGCATCGAGACAGACGCCCGCCGTCTGGCCGAGTACATCGCCGGCACGGAGCGGCGGC
Source organism: Streptomyces sp. AgN23 (assembly GCF_001598115.1). Lineage (NCBI taxonomy): Bacteria > Bacillati > Actinomycetota > Actinomycetes > Kitasatosporales > Streptomycetaceae > Streptomyces > Streptomyces sp. AgN23. The sequence goes on along the minus strand of NZ_CP007153.1, from coordinate 2,171,106 downwards.
TCGCGGCGCTGCCGCCCGTTCCTGACCGCACCCCCCACGACCGCGGCCGCGCCGTCGCGGTCCACGCGCGCGCCCGCCGGGCCCGCCGGGCCTTCCTCGACCGGCACGCCGAGACCGCCTACCGGGTGCTCACCGACGGGCTGACCCGTCCCGTACGCCTGGCGGACCTCGTGTACGAGGCCGCCGACCGGTTCCCGGGCCTGGTGCCGACCCGTGCCCAGATGGCGGCCGAGCGCCGCTTCGTCCAGGCGGAGAAGGAGGGCCGGGAGATCGACCAGGGCATTTTCTGCGGCGCGGTGCTGCGCTCGCCCACCGCCGGCCGGCACCTCGTCGAGACGATGCTCCGGCCCACCCCACGCGCCCTCACCCTCCTCGACGGCTTCCGCACCGAGGGCCGGATCGAGCTGGACACCGTGCACCTCGAACGTCGGGGTGTCGCCGGTCACATCGAGTTCCGCAACGCCGACCGGCTGAACGCGGAGGACGACCGGCTGATCGCCGACTTCGAAACCGCCGTCGATCTCGTCCTGCTCGATGACGCGATCAAGGTCGGTGTGCTGCGCGGCGGCACTGTCGACCATCCCAAGTACCGGGGACGCCGTGTTTTCAGTGCCGGAGTCAACCTGACCGACCTGCGCGACGGGCGGATCTCCTTCGTCGAGTTCCTCCTCGGCCGCGAGCTCGGCTATGTCAACAAGATGCTTCGCGGTCTGTTCACCGCCCCGCCGCCCGGTGACTGGTGCGAACGGAGCGTCGGCAAGCCGTGGATCGGCGCCGTCGACACCTTCGCCATCGGTGGCGGTATGCAGCTCCTGTTGGTCCTCGACCACGTGATCGCCGAGGAGAACGCCTACATCAGCCTGCCCGCCGCCGAGGAGGGCATCGTGCCCGGCCTGGGCAACCTCCGGCTCACCCGGCTCACCGGAGCCCGGCTGGCCCGTCAGGTGGTGCTCGGCGGACGCCGGATCGCCGCGAGCGAACCGGAGGCCCGCTATGTGTGCGACGCCGTGGTGCCCGCCGAGGATATGGACGGCGCCGTCGACAGGGCTGTCGAAGCCCTCCGCGCGCCCGCCGTCCCAGCCAACCGCCACATGCTCACCGTCGCTGAGGAACCTCTCGATCTGTACCGCGCCTACCTCGCCGAGTTCGCCGTCGTACAGGCCGAACGCACCTACGCCCCGGACGTTCTGGCCAAGGTCGAACGGCGTTGGCAGGAACGCGAACGGCGGCGCGCGGCACGGGGGAGCGCGCGGTGAGCACCGTGTTGCCCGCTTTCCAACCGACGTACTGCCCGCTGGTCCAGGCAGATCGAACGATCGGCGTGGCGGGTACCGCATGTCGCGGGTACAGCGGACAGGAAGCCGCGTACCCGTGACCGAGTTGCACACCGCTCAGCGGTCGCGATGCGTGATGACCCGGGCGAGCGAGCTGAGTGCCCGGGCGCCCTCCTCCGCCGGTGCGGCGGCCTCAAGCGCAGCCAGGGCCATGGTCCGTTGACCTTCCGCCTCGCGCTCCACCCGGAGCCGTCCGCCCGCTCGTTCGATCAGGTGAGCCACCTCGCGGATCCCGTCCTCGGTCAACGGACCGGCGTCCGGTCGGTAGGGCTCGTCCAGCCTCCGTGCCTCTGGGCGGTTCGAAGTGAGCGCCGCTACGACGGGCAGAGACTTCTTGCCCCGTCGTAGGTCGGATCCGACAGGCTTGCCGGGCGCGGACGAGTTCGGCGGGGGCGAAGTGCTTGCCGACGCAGACGCGTCGGCCGCTGCCGAAGGGGACGTAGGCGTGCTTGGGCCGCCCCGCGACGCGTTCGGGTGTGAGGTGCGAGGCAAGTCGTCGAAAGTCGGCACGCGACCGCCGAGGACCCGGTCCACCTCCTCGTGGACGCGCGCCTCGGCCTCGGGGTGGCGTGCGAGCAGGCAGAACGCCCAGGAGAGCGCGTTGGTGGTCGTCTCGAACACGCCGACGCAGATGTTGAGAACCTCGTGGTGCAGGTGTCCGAGGTCCATTTCGTGACCGTCGTCATCCACGCTGTGCAGAAGCGGGGTGAGCGGATCCGGCTCCGCCGGGCTGGTGCCTTCCGTGTCCTCGCCGCCGAGGACGTGGCAGACCAGGCGGGGACCGGGCAGGTGCATGGTGCCTCACGGTTCAGGTGGTGGATCTTCACGACAGGACGGCGGGAGCGTAGAGTGATGATCCTTTGGACCGGGTGGAACGCGCAGACGGCGTTCACAATCTCGCGTGTAGGAGGAGGTCAGGCGGATGAGACTGCATTCCTCCTCGTTGCACAGCTCGTTGCGGGATCCGGTTCTCGGTTCGATCGGGTTTCTGAATGAGGTGATGAGCCGCTATCCGGAAGCGATATCCTTCGCACCCGGCGCGCCGCACCCGGACACGCTCGAAAATATCGACACCGACCGTTACGTTGGTATTTTCATCGATTATCTTGTCCAAACGGGACGGAGTCCGGAGCAGGCACGACGACTTCTTCTCGAGTACGGGCCGAGCCGGGGCGTGATAAACGACATCGTCGCTGATGCCTTGCGCCGGGACCATGGGATCGACGCCCCCGCGAACACACTCGTCATGACCGTCGGTGCCCAGGAAGCGATGCTGCTCGTGCTGCGTGCGCTGTTCCGCTCGGCCGAGGGCGTGCTCGCGGTGGCCAATCCGTGCTTCGTGGGCATCGTCGGAGCGGCCCGGCTCCTGGACATCGATGTGATTCCGGTGGAAGAGACGGACATCGGGATTGATCTCGACGGTTTGGAGCAGACGTGCCGCTCCTCTCGGGAAGGCGGCCGGCCGGTTCGTGCGCTGTACGTCGCACCAGACTTCTCCAATCCTGGTGCGGCACGTATGTCGCTTGACTGCCGTCGGAGACTTCTCGACCTTGCGGAGCGCGAAGACTTCCTCGTCTTAGAGGACAACGCTTACGGGTTCACGGCGGCAGCCGGAGCCGAACTGCCTCCCCTCAAAGCGCTTGACACCGCTCGCAGTGTGGTTCACATCGGCACCTTCGCCAAGGTTGCCTTCCCGGGAGCCAGAGTCGGCTATGTGATCGCTGATCAGCCGATCGGCTCGTCTTGTGGCGGCACACTGCTGGCGGACGAGTTGGCCGCCGTGAAAAGCATGGTCACCGTGAACACATCCCCGCTGTGCCAGGCAGTGATCGGCGGGATGTTGCTGGAGCACGGAGGCTCCGTGATCGAGTTGAGCCGTCGCAAGTCCGAAATCTACCAACGGAACCTGACCTGCCTGGTCGACGCATTGGACCGGCATCTGGGAGACGGATCGCATCCCGAAATCCGCTGGAACCGCCCTAGCGGAGGGTTCTTCGTCCGCGTGCATCTGCCCGTCCCTGTGGATGCCGCTCTGCTAGAGGTGTCTGCCGCCCAATACGGAGTGCTGTGGACTCCGATGCGGCAGTTCTACCTGGATCAAGCAGGTGATCACCAACTTCGACTCTCCTGTAGCTACCTCGATCCCGAACGGATCGAGGAGGGTGTGCGGCGCCTGGCCGCCTTCCTGTCGGAGGAAATCGAATGCCGGTCGGACAGTGGCAGCAGTGGCTGACGTCGGGGTCGGACGCTGAATATTACGTCCAGCTTGGTGAGAAGCGTCCATCTGTCTGGTGAGCTGCGGCGCGAGCGGTGAGAGTCGGGCCTGTGTGTTGGCTGCGGCTTCGGGCGTATCTGCGACCTTGGCCCAACGGCGGCGGGGGATGAGCGAGGACAGGGAGGCGAACCACAGGCGGTCCGCGGGCTCGTACCGTACTCGACCTGGTATGTGGCGTCGTAGCACGGCGTTTCCGTGACTCTCTGCGCGCTGGGCGGGGCATTTGACCAGCAGCGATGAATAGCCGAGCCCCACAGGCATCCCCCACGCATACAGACATGCCGCGTGACCTGCACGGATGAGGTATTCGGCAAGCGCAGGACGGCAGGTGCCGCGTGAGAGCAGAGAGCACAGCACGATCAGCCCATGAGGGCCGCGGCCGCTGGACCTGCCGACGAAGCACAACGACCTCGAGCGGAGCCATGCTCGAGCGGAGCCATGGCTGTATTGCTCCCTGTCCTTCAAAGGCTGTAGCGTTCGCCCTGCAGTTCGGTGGACACAATGCGGAAGGTCGAATCATCGCAGTCGGCTGTGATGTGGATGAGCGAGAAATACAGCCGATCGATGGCAGCCTTCGCCCAGGCGTCGAGTAGTTCATCGGGCACTTCCGCCGTATCGGTAGGTGCCCCCAGGAGCCGTACCATGGATGCCTTTACGAAGGCCGAGTCGGCGTTCAGCGGCTCGTGATCGGTTGGCATCACGGTCACCGACCAGCCCCGATCCGCGGCGAGTTCTCGCAGCCAGTCGATCTGAAGTTCGGCGGCATTGCCAGGGATCATCGAGGTGGCCATGAGCCGGCCGTTGGCTGCAAGCGGAACCCGTCCCAGGATGCCCTTCAGCAGCCCTGCGCCATCCACTCCACCGTCAACCAACCACGGTAGGTCGAACACGCCGAAGGTGGGCATCATCGGGGCGTTGACCGCTACTACGTCGAAGGGCTCATCGAACTCGGCCTCCCGCACGTCCGACCACCGCGGCTCGACTCTGGAACGCACACCGTTGAGGCACATGTTGAGTTCGAACAACGGGGCGAGGGAGGCGTCGATCTCCACACTGACAACAGATTCCGCGGTAGCGGCAAGGACGGCGGTCTGACAGCCGGTGGAGCAGCAAAGGTCGAGGCATCTGCCTCCAGCCCCCAGCAATTGCCGCCCCAATCCGATTGAGTCGCGACCATAGTAACCGTAACCATTGTTCTGCGATGCGGCGACGAATAAAATGCTCCCCAGGTGGTCTACCAACCGGATGCCAGGTAGTTGAACGGTCTCGTCCCCGGTAGCGGCGACACCGATGTCGACCATATGCTCCAGCATCGGCTCGGTCAGTACGGCCACGGCTGCCGCCTCAGGGACAGGTTGGGACAGGCAGAGCAGGTCGACTGCTTCACTGAGGTCCGGACACAACGTGGCACGGTCTCGTGCAATTGCGTCTTTTCGCAGGCCACTGGTGCCGTATGCGCGTAGCAGATTCACCAGGCCAAGCCGAGTGAGGTTGCGTAGGAATTCCGTTGCTGTCACATCGAGAGCCGATAAAGGTGAGGCATCGCCACCGGAGCGCATAAACAATCCCTTCCGACTTACAATTCGAGAGAGTCTGGAATTTTTAATCCAGTGCTTCGTGATCCCGGTTGGGCCACTTCGAGTTGTTATTGACGAGTTTCTTCACGCTGGTCTGGGCGAGTCGGACCTCGGTGAGGATCTCGTCAGCGGTGCCGCACCGGCCAGCTCGGCGCTGTCCTTGCGCCGCGGCCCCTCGGCTGACCACAACACGATCCGCATGCGAACCGCCACGACAGCCAGCACATCCCGCGAACCTGCCAACTCCCGCAGCTCGGCCATCTGTTCAGAGGAGCTATCCATACCGGACTCCACGATCACAGACGTCCCTCAGGTTCGACGAGCGGATTCACGAGACACTAGGCGCGCGCCTGCCTGCTGCGCACCCCAGGACACCCCCTAAATCACCCCTGCGGAGTGCTTTCGGAAACCTCTGAGCCCGCGGGCGAGGAGCATGCACTGCGCGAGTCGAAGGCGGTGTTTCGCGGCCACTGCGTACGTGCTGGTCGGCGAGGGCGCAGGGCGGTCGCTGCCACCGTGCCCGACCTCGGTCCGGTTGTGTACAGACCGTGCACGCCAGCTTGATCGAGTTGGCCAAAGCGGTGGCAATGTGATCATCCGTGGCGGCTTCGATGTCCATCCGCGCGAGATCGAGGAACTCCTGATGGAGCACCTGACCGTCTCCCTCGTCGCGGTCATCGGCGTCCCCACGAGTCCCACGACCGAGGCCGAACTCGTGGCCCGGGCCTCTCGGCACCAGGGATGGGCACGCCGATGGACCCGACACGTGGTTCCTGGCCGGGGATGGAGAAGGCTGCGGCCGGCGAGGTCTCGGACAGGCCATATTTTCTTCGTCATGGTGATTGCCGCCCGGCGTGTCCAGTCCTACGCAAGTGCCGCGCCAATCGAGGCACACATCAGCGCCCGTCGCGCGAGGCATCGTCGACTTGCGGCCCTGCGCACGGGCCGGGCGAAGCGGCTGCCGATCGACCTGGCGCGGGCAGACCAGCCACAACCGCCGCGACGCGGTCGGCCTACGGCTCAGGCCGGCCGCCAGACGCTCTTGGGATTGAGCATTCAGTCAGTTCCAATACCCGATTCCGTCATTACGGTACATAGGAGGTGGCTGGTTTTGATCGATAGAAAAAGTCTAGAAATTCTTTTAGCCGGTACGAGGTACTGCGCCGTTGCGGTAGGTCCCGGATGTCGGCGATATGCGACGAAGTCCGACGGAGAGCGCGTCTCTCCCATGTACGAAAAATGACTCTGTGGCTAATCCCATAGAGGTAAAATCATGGCAATAATGAACGGGAGGTGAACACTTCCGGTTGTTGAGGTGTGTACTATGCAATCAAGTCGACGGGTTGGGGTGAAGTCGGGCCTGTCGGCGGCTTCATGTGAAGCGACAGGTTCCATTCGTCGGTCCGTATGTGTCAGGTCGACGGTGGTAAGCGATTTCCGTGATCCGGTAGTCGTATTCCGCATGTTTGGTGTCGATGGGGTTGGAGTCGGAAGGAGAGGCCAGGGGAATTGCAGTTGACGAAGAATCGTTGCTGCTCTGTGAGTGGTCGGGGGTGGTGTGCTGTCCTGTGTGCCGGTGTCGCCGTGCGGGATATGCCGAAAAGGGTGCAGGAGGCCCTGTGTACTTAGTCGAACGAGGCGTGCAACTGGCCGAACTCGCCGACCGATTGGATCCCGGCGCGATAGGCCGTTGCGAGTTCGTCGTCGTCAGCGGCCCGGCCGGTTCCGGTAGGTCCGCACTGTTGGCGGCCTCGTCGGAATCTGCCAGAAAGCGGGGAATGCGGGTTCTGCCCGTTGGTCGCGACGGATATGGGGGAACCCCGCGGGTCGACGTGGTGGGAGCGGCTGGTGAACTGGTGAGGTCCATCACCGGGGACGTGCCCGCGGAGGATCTCGGTGCACTGGCCAAGCAGTTGCTGGCCCTCACACGTTCGGCGCCGCTGCTGGTGGTGGTCGACGACGTGCATCTGATCGACCCCGACTCGTACACGCTGCTCCGAGCGCTGGTGTCGGCCTACGGGGCCGAGACCGCCCCGATCGCTGTGCTGGTCTCCGGCACCCGGCACGCGGCGGCCTGTCAGCTCTTGAAGGAGCTCTTTCCCTTCTTCCGCCGGAGACGCAGCCGGCCAATCGTCACCACGCCGCTGACCACGGTGGGGATGGCCGAACTCGTCCGTATGCGGCTCTCCGTGGAGCCCTCGGCCGTCCTGGTCGAGGAACTCGCCGCGGTGACCGGCGGCAACGTGTTCCTCATTCAGGCCGTACTCGACGATACCGTCGCCGCGGGGGTCACGGACTCCCTGGTGTTCGGACCGGTGTTCACCCAGGCCGTGTTGTTCGGACTGCACGCTCCGGCCTGTCCCCAACTGGTCGAGGTCGCGCAGGCCATCTCCGTGCTCGGCGCCTCGTGCGACATGGAACGGCTCAGCCGTACGGTCGAGGAGCCACGTGGGCTGCACCGGATGGTCGACGGTCTCATCGCGAGCGGTGTGCTGTCGGACGAACTGACGCTGCATCCGCGTATCCGTGACGTCCTGCTCAAGTCCGCGGACGGCACCCGGCTGCCGCTGCTCCAGTCACGTGCGGCCGAGGTGCTCTACGACGACGGCGCGCCCGCACCGGAAGTCGCCCGCCAGCTGCTCATGAACGGATCGGCCCCGCAGCCCTGGGCCGTGGCCATCCTGTGTGAGGCCGCCGACCAGGCGACACGCTCCTACCGGTACCAGGAAGCGGTCTCACTGCTCCAATTCGCCTCGCGCTGGTGCTCCGACCACGCCACGCGAGTGGAGATCCGCGCCAATCTGGTCGACATCAGCTGGTGGCTCGACCCGACGATGGTCTCGCGCCAGCTGAGGTCCCTGCTGGACAGCGCGCGCAAGGGCTGCCTGTCCAGCAAGTGGTTGGCGCGGCTGGCCCGCCGGCTCGCCTGGCTGGGCAGCGTCGACGAGGTCGAGGAGGTGTTCGGCCTGGCCCTCGACTCCCCCCACGAGGATCTCGCCACCCGGATCGAACTCGCCATCAGCGACTTCTGGATCGCTCACCTTTTCCCTGGGGCGGCGCGCCACGCCCCCCACCGCGGGAGTGATGAGCTGGCCCCCGAGATGTTCGTGGGCGATTTCCCCTGGCTGAGCAGTGCCCGGGAACTGCCCGCCCTTCTCGTCGCGGGCAAGCAGGACGGCGTGCAGCTGAGGGCGGAAGAGATTCTCCAGCAGTGCCGGCCGAACCACACGAATCTGGAAGCGGCGCAGGTGGCGCTGTTCTCCCTGCTGGCGGCCGGACTCCCGGACGCCGTCCGGCCCTGGCTCGCCGATCTCACCCCGGAGCACGGCGACGACACCGTCTTGCCACAGTGGCGCTCGATGCTGTACGTCGCGGAGGGAGTCGGCCGCCTGTGGCAGGGCGACCTGCCGGGCGCGGTGGAATCCGTGGAGCGGGCGCTGCGGCTGCTCGACACACAGCAGTGGGGAGCCCTGGCGGGGCTGCCCCGCGGCATCATGCTCATGGCGATGACCGAGCAGGGCAGGCACCAAGAGGTGGCCGACGAACTGCTGCGGCCGATCCCGCCGTCCTTCGCCCGGAGCCCGTACGGACTCGTCTACCTCCGGGCGCGCGGCCGTCACCATCTGGCGACCGGCGGTCTCCAGGCCGCGCTCGCCGACTTCCGCAGCTGCCGCGACATCCTCGCTTCCTGGGGCATGGAACTGCCCGGTCTGGTGCCGTGGCGCCTCGACCTCTCCGAAACCTTGCTGCTGCTCGGCCAGCAAGACGAGGCACGGCTCCTCGCGGAGGAGCACCTCTCCCTCCTTCCGGAGGTACCCCTGCGTGCGCGCGGTACGGCGCTGCGACTGCGGGCGATGGCCTCGCCGTTGTCCCACCGGGCGGCCGGTCTACGGGAAGCGGTCACGGTGCTCGAACGCTGCGGTGACGCACTCGAACTGCCGCGCGCCCTCGGGGCCCTGGCACGTGCCTACCAGCAGACCGGCAAGCTGGCCTACGGTCGGAGAACGCTGCGCCGGGCGAAGAGGCTCGCCGAGCGCAGCGACGGTGTCTGGGCGCTGCGGGAGATCTCCGCGGCAACCGTGTCGAGCAGGACCCCGCCGGAGCTCATCGCACTGCCGACCGAGTACCCCGACCTTTCCGTGGCCGAGGGGCGGGTCGCCGAACTGGCGGCGCAGGGTTACACCAACAGGGAGATCGCCGATGCCCTGTATGTAACGGTGAGCACGGTAGAGCAGCACCTGACGCACATCTACCGAAAAATGAAAATCCGTGGCCGTTCTGAGCTGGGAAGTCTGGTGAGCAGTCTGTGATCGGCCACTTCGAACAGGTGCGGAGGGCGGTGGCACCGTCCTCCGCCGCTCCGGACGTCCGGAGCTGGCTCGTGCCGTACGGCACGACCGTCGAACCCGGGTTCCGCGTGGTGTGCTTCCCGCACGCCGGTGGCTCGGCCTCGTACTTCGCGTGGCTGCGGGCGGCGGTGCCGCCGCAGGGCGAGCTGCTGTGCGTGCAGTACCCCGGACGGCAGGAGCGCCGCCGCGAGCCGTCGATCGAGCAGGTCCCGACCATGGCCGCCACGGTCGCCGAGGTGCTGGCCGGCGGCCCCCGTACGCCGCTGGTGCTCTTCGGGCACAGCCTGGGAGCCCTGCTCGCCTTCGAGACAGCCCGTGCCCTGGAGGCCGGGGGCAGGCCGGTCGCCGGGCTGATCGCGTCCGGACGCCGCGCGCCCTCGGTGCGGCCTCCGCAGGGCGGGGCCGACCTCAGCACCGAGGAGATCATCGCCGAGATGCGTGTCCTGGGCGGGGTCGACCCCGCTCTGCTGAACGATCCGGACGTCCTGGAGCTGATCCTGCCCGTCCTGCGGGCGGACCACCGGCTGGCCGAGTCCTACGTTCCCGAGCCCGGAGCGGCGGTCTCCTGCCCGCTGACGGTGCTCACCGGGAACAGTGACCCGCGCGTCTCCTGGGCCGACGCGCAGGCGTGGTCGGGACACACCAGCGGCCCCTGCGCCGTCTACGAGGCCGAGGGCGGCCACTTCTTCTTCGAGAGCGACCGCCCCGCCGTCCTCGGCCTGATCAGAGACAGCCTGGACAGCTTGCGACTCACGGGCATGCGCGCCGTACCGCAGCGTTCACTACACGAGGAGCAGTAACGCATGCGTCGTTCACTACGCGCGCTATTCGAGGTCCCACTTCTGCGCGTGCTGTTACCCCTGTCGCTACTCGGCCGCATCCACGTCAGCGGTCTGCCGGTCGCCCTGTCCTTCCTCATCGCCGGGTGGACCGGGGCGTATACCACCGTCGGCCTGGTGAGCGGCGCGATGGCGATCGGGCAGGCGGTGGCGGGGCCAATACGCGGCCGGGTCGCCGACCGCAAGTCCGCGAGCGGTGTCCTGTTCGTCACCGGCGGCACCTACCTCGTAGGACTCGCCGTACTGATCCTTTCGACCATGGTCCTTCCCGGGAAACTCTGGCCGGTCGCCGTCCTGATCGCCTTCCTCACCGGGCTCACGCTGCCCCCCATCTCCCAGATCTCGCGGGCGCTCTGGCCGCGGCTGGCCAAGGGGGAGGCACGGGAGTCGCTGTACACGCTGGAGGCCACCGGCTACGAACTGGTCGCGATGGGCGGTCCGCTGCTGGCATCGGGGATCGTCGTGCTCTCCGGCGGTACGGCGGCGGTCGTGGCGTGCGGCCTGATCGCGGCCGGTGGGGCGCTGATCTTCGGACTGGTGCTGCGGTCGAACGGACTGGACCGGGGAGAGCGCCGCCCGGAGCCCGAGGCCGACGGGGGTGAACAGGTCAAGCAGCGGTCCCTGCTGCGTGACATGGTCTTCCTGCGCGCCGTCCTCGTCTCCCTCTCCCTGATCGCCGCGCTGTTCTCGGTGGACCTCTCGATCGTCGCCTGGGGACGGGACCGCGGCACACCGGGGGTCGCCGGTGCCCTGATCGCCGTGTTCGGGCTGGGATCCGCGCTCGGGGGTCTGCTCTCCATCGGGCGCGGCGGCAAGCGCAGCACCGGCCTGGGGGCCCTCGGACTGGCGGCGGGCATCGGTGTGCTCGCGCTCCTGCTGCCCCCGGTCAGCGACGCGACGCCGGTGTGGCTCCTGGCGGTGATGATGGTCGTCGCCGGAAGCGTCGTCGCGCCGAGCATGGCGGCGAACAACGCCCAGATCGGTGAGCTGGCGCCCGAGGCACGGCGAGCGGAGGCATTCGGCTGGCTGGCCACGGCGATGACCGGCGGTGCCGCGATCATGCTGTCGCTCAGCGGCACACTGCTCGACGTCGTCGGGCCCTCGGCCTCGATCGGCTCGGGCGCGGTCGCCGCCCTGCTCGCGGCGGGACTGGCCTTCAGCCTGCCGAAGCGCGTGGTCGAGCCCGGGGACGAGCCCGAGGCGGAAGCGGCGGCACCGGCCGCGGAGGCGAGCTGACGATGCGCGTCGTCGTACTGGGCATCGCCACCGGCCTCGGCGCCCGGCTGTCCGAGGCGCTGCTCGACCGCGGCCTGACGCCGGTCGGGCTGGTCCGCAAGCCCGAGCAGCAGGAGCGGCTGCGGGCCGAGGGCGTCAAGGCCGTGCTGCTCGACACCGGCAGCGAACAGGTCCGGGACCAGCTGCTCCAGGCGATGAGCGGAGCGGGCGGTGTGGTCCTGGCGGCAGGCACCGGGACCGGACCCGGCTCGCTCGGCGCCGCCACCGCCGCCCAGTCACCGGCCGGGCTGCTGTCCGCGGCGGCGGAGAAGGCCGGGGTGCCCCGCTACGTGATGGTCAGCGCGCTGCAACCGGGCGAGTCCACCAGGAGGGAACTCGGCGCCGACCTCCCGGCCTACCTCGCCGAGAAGGAGAACGCCGAGCGGTCCCTCGGCGGGAGCGCACTGGACTGGTGCGTGCTGCGCCCGGGACCGCTGGACGACTCCGCCGGGTCCGGCCGGGTTCTCCTCCGCACGGGCGGGGATCCCCGCCCGGAGTCCTCGGTCGCCAGGGCCGATGTCGCGGCGACGATCTGTGAACTGCTGATCGCACCGGAACCGGCGCGCGGTCTGCTCGCCGTCTCCGCGGGGACCGTACCGGTACGCCATGCCGTGGCCGCCCTGCGCGGCTCAGCCGTCACCGGCCGGTGACAGCACTGAGCCGTCGGGCCGCACATCGCTGTCCGGCCCGACGGCATCAGGATGGGTACGCGTCCGGGAACGTGTACGTCTCTCAGAGCAGGTAGAAGTCCTTCGGCAGCGCTTCGGCCGCACTGATGTTGTCCCGCGAACGCTGGATCAGGGTGTCATTGGTGTGCTCGCCCACCTGCCCGAGATCGACGTCGAAATGCCGGCGCCGGGCATAGATCCAGCCCTCGATGGCAGCCCGCAGCTTCAGCATGGTGGGCAGGTGCGCGTACTCTCCTTCCGAAGTCGGCGCGGTCTCCAGATAACCGGTCAAAAAAGGTACGTGATCAGTTTCCTCGTCCATGAAGCTGAGCGTGGTCGCGACATCCAGGAGATGCGGGCCGTGCATCACCTCGCCCCAGTCGAGAAGGCCGACCGCGGTACCGTGGAAACGGAATTCGGTGAGCCGGGGATCGCAGTGGATGATGCCGTCGGACATGCCCTTCGGCAGGGCTGCGAAGCCCTCGCGTGTGGCCTGCTGGATCCATTCGAGACCCTCCAGGAACGGTTGCGGTTCGAGTAGCCACTCCATATGCGCCCACACCATGGTCTCCGGCAGCGGCGGCACATTGCTCAGCGATGCGTGAATCCGCCCGAGCGTACGGCCCGCTTGCGCGAGCTCATCCGGATTTCCGGTGTCGGTGGGCCGTCCTTCGAGGTGCTCCAGCAGCCCCCAGCACCACTCCCCGTCCTCGGCGACCACTTCGCCGCCGACCGTACGGCGGGGCGCCCCGGAGGGAACTCCGTGCTGCTCAGCCATTTCGGCCGCCCGGAGACCCGAGGCGAACTTGACGCCGTACGCCTTGGGCACGGCCTTCAGTACCGCGCGATCACCGGGCCGTTCCAGAAGCCAGGTGTGGGAGTTGTAGCCGATCTCCCAAGTCCCTTCCGGCCAGGGAACCACTTCGAAATCTTCGGTGCCCCAGAAACGTAGTGGCAGATCGTCGGCAGCAGGAGCTGGGGGCAGGGGGTCGAAAACGGGCATGCGAATCCATTCGTTGTCGATCGGCTGCTTGGGCGCTCGTTACTTTCGGGAATCGTACACCGGCGTGCCCAACTCGCCCGGCGTGGGGTAACCCATTTCACGGCGTTCCGCGCGGACGCCTGGGCGACTTCAGGAAAAGGGGTCCGGAAACATTTTCTGGGGTGCTTTAGGGGTCGTTCCGATAAGTGATTCGTGGCCTGTGGTGGTCTGGCGGGACAGGCAACGGCCCGCAGCTCTCTCACCGCCCGGCGAGGCCATTTCCCGGCATCGGCAAGTGTCCGTCGGTAATGCGGCCGGCTTCAGGCTCGTCGGGGCAGGTGGATCTGCCGGTCAACCGGGGTTCGGGAGGGTGTCGAGTCGCTCGATCGCGCCTGTGGCGACATCGGTCCAGGGCCGGTGGTGGGTGAATCGCAGGTGCCGGCGGCGGGCGGTGGTGATCGGCTGGGCGGCGGCGGAGAAGAGACGGAGCCGCAGGCGGCGGGGTTCCCAGAGCCGGGGTCGGCCGGTCAGGGCGGGCATCGGCATCCGGCCGGAAGGATCTTCCCCGGATCATGCACCGCCCGGGAACGCCGCCACGGCGCGAGCGCCGCCGGTATCGCCCCGCCCAAACCGGCTTTACGGACGTCCCGACCAGCAGCACACCACCGGCCTGCGACACCACCCCCCGACCGCCGCCCTCAGTACGGACACGCGGAGCGGACCCGATCTTCTTTTATGCGACGAATTGGACTCTGAACAAGTCTCATCGTTGCAGGTCAGGGGCGCTCTTCGTGTTTCTGGTCACCCATCGGACACCCTGCCACGTGAATGCGCGAGGCTAGGGGGCTTTTTGGGGTCGCCTAGGGGTGGTCGGTTAATTACGGCCGAACTTTCAATGGGGCTTACGTAGAGAAAGCGCGCTTGTCGGGGGGCCTGCGACGCCGCTCGCCGCAACCTGGTAGGAGCTACCCAACATGGCTGAGAAAGCCGCTGCTGTCGTGATCGCCGGTGTCGCGTGCCCGGAGGAGCCGGCGCGCAACCCGGCCGCCGCGGCGCTGTGGGCCGCCATCGAGGATGCCGGGATCGTTCCCTCACCCGACCGGCCGGTCACTGTGCCGACCCCGGAGCGGCTCTCCGAACTGGCCGGCGTCCCCGGCGTCCGGGTCGAGCCCCTTCAGGGCGAAGAGCTCTGGACGGCCGTTCGCAAGGCGCTCGCCGGGTCGGAGGAGGCCGTGGTCGCCGTGCACGAGCCCGGCGCGGACGTGGCCGTGGTCCTGACGCACACCGGGGACCCTGAGCGCTACGGCGTGCTGGGCGACGACCCGGTGGCCCGGCTGTCCGCACTGCGGCCGTTGCCGGTGCCCCCCGTCGCCGAATCGCCCCGGCTGAGTCCGCCGCTCCTGCTCTCCGGCCGCACCGAGGCGGGCCTGCGCGACCACGCGGCCCGGCTGGCCGCCCACCTCGCCGCGCACCCCGCGACGGCCCCGGCCGACGTGGCCTTCACCCAGCTGACCTCCCGCACCGTCTGGCCCCGGCGCGTCGCGCTGCCCGGCGCAACGCACGAGGAGCAGCTGGCCGCCCTGCGCGCCATGGCCGCCGGTGAACAGCCCGCCAACGCCGTGCGCGGCACGGTGCCGCGACAGCAGCCCGCGGTCTTCCTCTTCCCCGGCCAGGGCGGCCAGTGGATCGGCATGGGCCGCCAACTGGCCGAGGAGAACGCGCACTTCCGCAGCGAGCTGGACGCCTGCGACCGTGCGCTGCGGCAGTACACCGACGTGCCGCTGCACAGCGTGCTGTCCGGCGAGATACCGATGGACCGCATCGACGTGATCCAGCCCGCGATGTTCGCCGTCATGGTCTCCCTGGCGGGCCTGTGGCGCGCACACGGCGTGCACCCCGCGGCTGTCATCGGACAGAGCCTCGGCGAGATCGCCGCGACCACCGCCGCGGGAGGGCTGTCACTGGACGACGGCGCTCTGCTCGTCACCGCCTTCAGCAAGGCCCAGGCGCTGATTCAGGGCCGGGGCGAGATGGTCGCGGTGGCCCTCTCCGCCGACGAGACCGAGGCACTGCTCGCCGAGTGGGCGCTCGACCTGGAGATCGCGGTCGTCAACGGCCCCCGCACAACGGTCGTCGCGGGCGCCCCGCAGGCCGCCACCGCCCTCACCGGAAAGCTCGCGGAACGCGGCGTCCGCAGCCGGCTCCTCCCCATCGGCATCGCCGCACACTCACGGCAGATCGAGGACATCCGCGACTACATGCTGCGGGAACTCGCCCCGATCCGCCCGCGTACCAGCCAGGTGCCGATGTACGCCTCCGCCGTCGGTGGCCTGGTCGACACCGCCACCCTGGACGCCGCCTACTGGTACCGCAGTCTGCGCGGCACAGCCCGGTTCGACACGGCGATGGAGGAGGCACTGCGCCACGGCCACCGCCTCTTCGCCGAGATGGGCCCGCACCCGGTGCTCACCCCGGGCGCCGAGGACACCGTCGCACACGCCGCTCCCGACGCCGTGGTCCTGGACACCATGCGGCGCGACGAGGCCGGGATCGATCGCCACCTCCAGGCGCTCGCCGAAGCGCACGTGCACGGGGCGGCTCCCGACTGGGCCACCGTCCTCGCCGGTGCGGGCCGCACCGCGCTGCCCGGCTACCGGCTGGAGAGCGACGCCGACGGCACCGGGACGGGTGACGGCGGACTGTACGAGCGGCTGCTGCCGCTGCAGCCCTCCGCGCGGCTCGCCGAACTATGGGAACTGGTGACCCGGCAGCTCACCGAGCTGCCGGGCATCGGCGCGGCCGGCTCCGTCCGCGCCGGGCAGGACTTCCGCTCGCTCGGTGTGGACTCGCTCGGCGCCCTCGCGCTGCGCAACCGCGTCAACGAGGCGACCGGGCTGCGGCTGCCCACGAGCACCGTGTTCGACCACCCCACCCCGGAGGCCCTGGCGGAGGAGATCTGCCACCGCCTCTTCGGCGAAGGCGAAGCACTCCCCGACACCCCCCGCGTCGTGCCCGCCGACCCGGACGACCCGATCGCGATCATCGGCATGGCCTGCCGCCTGCCCGGCGGCGCGGACTCGCCCGAACGCCTCTGGGAACTCCTGGAGGAGGGCCGCGACGCCATCGCCGGGTTCCCCTCCGACCGGGGCTGGGACCTGGAAGCCCTCTACGACACCGACGCCGGCCGGCCTGGCACCTTCTACCAGCGCGAGGCGGGGCTTCTCGACGGCATCGACCGGTTCGACGCCAAGTTCTTCGGTATCTCGCCGCGCGAGGCGCTGGCGATGGACCCGCAGCAGCGGCTGCTGCTGGAGAGCAGCTGGGAGGCGCTGGAGCGGGCCGGGATCGACCCGGACACGCTGCGCGGCTCCCGTACCGGTGTGTTCACCGGCGTGATGAACCTGCCCTACGGCCAGCCCTTGCACCAGGCCCGCCCCGACCTGGAGGGTTATGTGCTGACCGGCACCACCTCCAGCGTGGTCTCCGGCAGACTCTCCTACCTGCTCGGCCTGGAGGGCCCCGCCGTCAGCGTCGACACGGCCTGCTCCTCGTCGCTGGTCGCACTGCACCTGGCCTGCCAGGCGCTGCGTCAGGGCGAGTGCGACCTGGCGTTCGCCTCCGGCGCCACCGTCATGGCCGAGCCGGGCATGTTCATCGAGTTCAGCAGGCAGCGCGCACTGGCCCCGGACGGACGCTCCAAGGCGTTCTCGGCCGATGCCGACGGCTTCGGCATGTCCGAGGGCGTGGGCGTGCTGCTGGTGGAGCGGCTTTCGGAGGCCCGCCGTAAGGGGCACCGGGTGCTGGCGGTGGTACGGGGCTCGGCGGTCAACCAGGACGGCGCGTCCAACGGGCTCACCGCGCCCAACGGCCCGTCGCAGCAGCGGGTCATCCGTCAGGCGCTCGCCGCGGCCGGTCTGTCGGCGGGCGATGTCGACGCGGTCGAGGCGCATGGCACCGGGACCCGGCTCGGCGATCCGATCGAGGCGCAGGCGCTGCTGGCGACCTACGGCCGTGACCGTGAGGCGGAGCGTCCGCTGTGGCTGGGCTCGCTGAAGTCCAACATCGGCCACGCGCAGGCCGCCGCCGGTGTCGCCGGTGTGATCAAGATGGTGATGGCGCTCCGGAACGGAAGTCTGCCGCGGAGCCTGTATGCCGACCGGCCCAGCGAGGACATCGACTGGGGTGGTGGTGAGGTGCGTCTGTTGTCTTCTGCTCGTTCGTGGGTGGCGGAGGGGCGTCCGCGGCGTGCGGGTGTGTCTTCGTTCGGTATCAGTGGGACGAATGCGCATGTGATCTTGGAGGAGGCTCCTGTGGTGGAGCCGGCTGCTGAGGCTGTGGTGGTGGAGGGGCCGGTGCCGTTGGTGTTGTCGGGGCGGTCCGGGGAGGCGGTGCGGGATCAGGCTGCGGCGTTGGCCGGGTTCTTGCGTGAGTGTCCTGGGGTGCCGTTGGCGGATGTGGCGTGGTCGTTGGTGTCGGCGCGGTCGTTGTTCGAGGTGCGGGCCGTGGTGCCGGTGTCGGATCGTGCGGGTGCGGTGGAGGCGTTGTCGGGTGTGGTGCCGGTGGTGGCGGGGGAGGGGCGTGTGGCTGCGGTCTTCTCGGGCCAGGGTTCCCAGTGTCCGGGGATGGGGCGGGAGTTGGCCGGGCGTTTCGCGGTGTTCGCGCGGGTGCTGGACGAGGTGTGTGCGGTGGTGGACCCGTTGCTGGGCCGGTCGCTGCGTGAGGTGATGTGGGAGGAGTCGGCGGAGGTGTTGGAGCGTACTGAGTACGCGCAGCCTGCGTTGTTCGCGTATCAGGTGGCGTTGTCGCGGTTGTGGGAGTCCTTTGGGGTGGTGTTCGGTTCGGTTGCCGGGCATTCGGTGGGGGAGGTCGCTGCTGCTGTGGTGGCGGGTGTGCTGAGTTTGGAGGATGCGGCTCGTCTGGTGGTGGCGCGTGGCCGGTTGATGCAGGAGTTGCCGGAGGGTGGCTCGATGGTGGCGGTGGAGGCGTCCGAGGACGAGGTCCTGCCGCTGCTGCCCAGGACGGGCACGGTCGTGGTCGCCGCGGTCAACGCCGCGGACGCCGTGGTCCTCTCCGGCGAGGACAGGGCCGTGCGGCGGGTCGTCAAAAAGCTGAAGGACCGGGGGCGGCGCACGACCCGGTTGCGGGTCAGTCACGCCTTCCATTCCCCGTTGATGGAACCGATGCTGGCGGAGTTCCGTACGGTGCTCGGGGAGTTGTCGTTCGCGGCGCCGCGGGTGGCGGTGAGTGCGGCGGCGGAGAGCGGTCACGCCTTCGCGTCGGTGGAGTACTGGGTCGATCATGCGCGGCATGCGGTGCGGTTCGCCGATGCGGTCGCCGGGCTGGGTACGGCGGATGTGCTGGTCGAGATCGGTCCCGACGCCGTACTGGCCCCGATGCTGGCGGACCGTACGGTCCTGCCCAGCGCACGGCGCGCCCAGGACGAGGTGCCCGCCCTGCTGCACGCGGTGGGACAGGCCCACGCCCACGGCGCCCCCGTGGACTGGTCCTCGCTCCTCGCACCCCGCCCGTACGTACCCCTGCCCACCTACCCCTTCCAGCGCGAGTCGTTCTGGCTCAGGTCGCGGCCCGCCGCCCGCACCGGCACGGACGCGCTCGAACACCCGCTGCTGACAGAGGCGTTGGACCTCCCCGGTACCGCCGGTGTCCTGCTCTCGGGGTGGCTCTCGCCCAGCTCCGACCAGTGGCTCGCCGACCACGCCGTCGACAGCACCGTGCTGTTCCCCGGCACCGGCTTCCTGGAACTGGCCCTGCGCGCCGCCCGGCACACCGGTGCCACCGGCGTCGCCGACCTGGTGCTGCACACCACGCTGGCGTTGTCCCCGGCCGGGGCCGAGATCCAGGTGTGGACCGCCCCGGACAGCGGCGAACTGGAGATCCGCGCCCGCAGCGGTGGCGGTGACTGGGTCACCCACGCGACCGGTACCCTCTCCGGGGAGCCCGCGCCGCACGGCTGGAGCCCCGGCCAGTGGCCGCCCGCCGACGCCGAACCGGTCCCGCTCGACGGGCTGTACGAGGGCCTCGCCGACCGCGGCTACCGCTACGGGCCCGCCTTCCGCGGTCTGCGCGCCGTCTGGCGTCGCGGTGAGGAGACCTACGCCGAGGTGCGGCTGGACCCTGCCGTGCACGGCACCTCCTTCGACCTGCACCCCGCCCTGCTGGACAGCGCGCTCCACGCATTGCTGCTGACCAGCGGCGACCGAGTCCTGCTGCCCTTCTCCTTCACCGGCACCGCCGCGTCACCGCGGCACACCGACACCCTCCGGGTACGGCTGACCGGCGGCCACGGCACCGTACGGCTGGACGCCGCCACTCCGGCCGGAGAGCCGGTGCTCACCGTCGCGTCACTGACCCTGCGGGAAGCCGCCGGAGCGGCGTCCGCCGGAACCCTGCTCGTCCCCGCTCTGGTTCCGGCCGAACTGCCCGGGGGCGGGCAGGCCGCCGGCACCGGGACGGTCCTCCTGCGTCCCGAGATGCCGGCCACCGGCGACGCGGCGGCCGACACACGCACCGCCGTCGCACAGGTCCTCACCCGGCTGCGGGAGTGGATCGACACCGGAATCGACCGCCTGGCACTGGTGACCGCTACGGGGGATCCGGCCGGAGCCGCACTCGGCGGGCTCCTGCGGGCCGCACGGGCCGAGCACCCGGACCGCTTCGGGCTGGTGGAGAGCGACGGCAGCCAGGCGTCCGAGGCCGTCCTGGAGCGCGCCCTGCCCCTGCTGTCCGACGAGCCGCACCTCGTGCTCCGCGACGGCGAGGTCCTGCTGCCCCGCATGGAGCGCGCCGGGGCACCGCTCACGGCCCCCGACGGCCCGTGGCGCCTGGACGTCGACGACGCCCGCACCCGTGAAATGGCCCTGCTCCCCGACCCTGCTGCGGACCGGCCCCTGCGCCCCGGAGAGGTCCGTATCGCGGTACGCGCCGCGGGCGTCAACTTCCGCGACGTGCTGATCAGGCTCGGTGCCTACCCCGGCGAGGCCGTGCTGGGCAGCGAGGTGGCCGGAGTGGTCACCGAGGCCGCCCCGGACATCACCGACCTGCGCCCCGGCGACCGGGTCACCGGCATGTGCTCCGGCGGGTTCACCCCCGTCGCCGTCGTCGACCGGCGCCTGCTCGCCCCCGTCCCCGACCACTGGACCTTCGCCGAGGCCGCGGCCGTACCGATCGCCTTTCTCACTGCCTGGTACGGGCTGGCCGAAGTCGCCGCCCTGCGACCCGGCGAGAAGATCCTCGTGCACTCGGGCGCGGGCGGCGTCGGCATGGCCGCCGTACAGATCGCCCGGCACCTGGGCGCCGAGGTGTTCGCCACCGCGTCCCCGGGCAAGTGGGACGCGCTGCGCGCCCTCGGCCTGGACGACGCCCACATCGCCTCCTCCCGCGACCTCGCCTTCGCCGACACCTTCGGGCCCGTGGACGTAGTGCTCAACGCGCTGGCCCGGGAGTTCACCGATGCCTCCCTCGGCCTGCTGGCCGACGGCGGACGCTTCGTCGAGATGGGCAAGGCCGACCTGCGCGACCCCGGGCAGGTCGCCGCCGACCACCCGGGCACCCGCTACCTGCCGTTCGACCTCTACGAGGTCGACGCGGACCTGATCGCCGCCATGAACCAGCGGCTGACCGCCCTGTTCGGCTCCGGCGAGCTGAAACTGCCGCCCGTCACCGCCTGGGACCTGCGCCGCGCCTCCGAGGCATTCCGGCACATGGAGCAGGCACGGCACACCGGCAAGGTCGTGCTCACCCTGCCCGCACCCCTCGACCCCGAGGGCACCGTACTGATCACCGGCGGCACCGGAGGCCTGGGCGCGCTGCTCGCCCGGCACCTGGTCACGGAGCACGGCATACGGCATCTGGTGCTGCTCAGCCGCCGCGGCTCGGAGCACCCGGAGGCCGAGGCGGTCTGCGCCGGCCTCACCGGGCTCGGCGCCCACGTCACCGTCGCGGCCTGTGACGCCGCCGACCGCGACCAGCTGAGCGAAGTCCTCGCGGGCATCGGGGCCGACCACCCGCTCACCGCAGTCGTGCACGCGGCCGGAGTCGTCGACGACGCCCTGCTGGACTCGCTCACCCCTCAGCGCGCCGACGCGGTCCTCGCGCCCAAAGTGGCAGCCGCCGTTCATCTGGACGAGCTGACACGCGGCTCGGACCTGGCCGCGTTCGTGCTGTTCTCCTCCGTCTCCGCGCAGCTCGGCGTCCCCGGCCAGGCGGCCTACGGCGCGGCCAACGCCTACCTCGACGCACTGGCCGTACGCCGTCACCGCGCCGGATTCCCCGCCACCTCCCTGGCCTGGGGCCTGTGGGACCAGAGCACCGGCATGACCGCCGGACTCGACGACGCCGCCCGGCAGCGCTGGGCCCGGCGAGGCATCGCCCCGCTGTCCGCCGAAACCGGCCTGGAACTGTTCGAACGGGCCCTCGGCCTCGGGCAGCCCGTGACCGCGCCGCTGGCCTTCGACGCGGCCTCCCTGCGCCGCCAGCCGGCCGTACCCGCCGTGCTGCGCTCCCTGGTTCGTACGGCACCCGCTGCGCGGCGTACCGCCACCGTGGCCGCGGCCCCCGTCGCGGTCACCCCCGAGGCGCTGCTCGACCTGGTCCTGACGCACGCCGCGGCTGTCCAGGGCTACGCCGACGCCACCGCCGTCGACCCGCGCCGCGCGTTCTCCGACGCCGGGTTCGACTCCATGACCGTGCTCGAGCTGCGGCAGCGCCTCAGTGCCGCCGTGGAGCGCCCGCTGCCCAGCACCCTGCTCTTCGACCACCCCACGCCCGCGGCCGTCGCCGACCATCTGGCCGGGCTGCTCCTCGGCGAGAACACGCGGCGGGAGCCCGCCGCCCCCGCCGCCCCCGCGGCAGCGGCCGCCGGCGCGGGCGAGCCGCTGGCGATCGTCGGCATGGGCTGCCGCTTCCCCGGCGGGGTCTCCTCGCCCGAGGAGCTGTGGCAGCTGGTCGCCGACGGCCGGGACGCCATCAGCGGCTTCCCCGACGACCGCGGCTGGGACCTCGGCGCGCTGCGCGAGGGCAGCACCGCCTCCGACAGCCACCAGGGCGGCTTCCTCACCGGGGCCGGAGCCTTCGACGCCGGGTTCTTCGGGATCTCGCCGCGTGAGGCGCTGGCGATGGACCCGCAGCAGCGGCTGCTGCTGGAGAGCAGCTGGGAGGCGCTGGAGCGGGCCGGAATCGACCCGGAGACGCTGCGCTCCACCCGCACCGGCGTGTTCACCGGCGCGGTCGCGCAGGAGTACGGCCCGCGGCTCTACGAGTCCAGCTCCGCCGCCGACGGCCACGCCCTCACCGGCACGACATCCAGCGTCACCTCCGGCCGTACCGCCTACGTCCTCGGCCTGGAGGGCCCGGCCGTCACCGTTGACACGGCCTGCTCCTCGTCGCTGGTCGCACTGCACCTCGCCGGCCAGTCCCTGAGGCAGGGCGAGACCGACCTGGCCCTGGTCAGCGGAGCCACCGTGATGGCCTCACCGGGCATGTTCGTGGAGTTCAGCCGCCAGGGCGGACTCGCCACGGACGGCCGCTGCCGGTCCTTCTCCTCCGAGGCCGACGGCACCGGATGGTCCGAGGGCGTGGGCGTCCTGGTCGTCGAGCGGCTCTCGGACGCGCGCCGTAAGGGGCACCGGGTGCTGGCGGTGGTACGGGGTTCCGCGGTCAACCAGGACGGCGCGTCCAACGGGCTCACCGCGCCCAACGGTCCGTCGCAGCAGCGGGTCATCCGTCAGGCGCTCGCCGCGGCCGGTCTGTCGGCGGGCGAGGTCGACGCGGTGGAGGCGCATGGCACCGGGACCCGGCTCGGTGACCCGATCGAGGCGCAGGCGCTGCTCGCGACCTACGGCCGGGAGCACGACCCCGAGCGCCCGCTGTGGCTGGGCTCGCTGAAGTCCAACATCGGCCACACGCAGGCCGCCGCAGGTGTCGCCGGTGTGATCAAGATGGTGATGGCGCTGCGCAACGGAGTACTGCCGCGCAGCCTGTACGCCGACCAGCCCACGGGCGAGGTCGACTGGAGCTCCGGCACGGTGGCGCTGCTGGACCAGGAGCGCGCCTGGGACAGCGAAGGCCGTCCGCGCCGTGCAGCCGTGTCCTCCTTCGGTATCAGCGGCACCAACGCGCACGTCATCGTGGAAGAGGCCCCGGCCCCCGAACCCGCCGCCGACAGCGCCGCCGAAGAGGGGCCGGTGCCGCTGGTCCTCTCGGGACGCACCGGACAGGCCGTGCGGGACCAGGCGGCGGCCCTGCGCGTCTTCCTGGCGCAGCACCCCGAGGTGCCCCTCGCCGACGTGGCCTCGACGCTCGCCCGCGGGCGCTCGCACTTCTCCCACCGCACCGGCGTCGCCGGAGACCGCGGGGAACTGACGGACGCCCTGCGCGAGCCGGTGGTGACCGCGGACGGCACCGGCCGCGTCACCGCAGTCTTCTCGGGCCAGGGCTCCCAGCGCCCCGGCATGGGCCGGGAGTTGGCCGGACGTTTCCCGGTGTTCGCGCAGGCGCTGGACGAGGTGTGCGCGGTGGTCGACCCGCTGCTGGGCCGGTCGCTGCGCGAGGTGATGTGGGACGAGCCCGCGCAGGTGCTGGAGCGCACCGAGTACGCCCAGCCCGCGCTCTTCGCCCACCAGGTCGCACTGTCCCGGCTCTGGCAGGCCGCGGGGATCACCTTCGACGCTGTCGCGGGACACTCGGTCGGCGAGATCGCCGCCGCCGTGGCGGCCGGTGTGCTCGGCCTGGAGGACGCCGCCCGCCTGGTGGTGACCCGAGGCCGCCTGATGCAGGCGCTGCCGGAGGGCGGCGCGATGGCGGCCATCGCCGCCACCGAGGACGAGGTCGCCCCGACCCTGCCGGAGGGCACGGCCGTCGCCGCCGTCAACGGCCCCCGCGCACTGGTGGTCTCCGGCCCCGAAGCCGACGTCGCCGCCGTCGCGGACCACTGGCGCGGCCAGGGGCGGCGCACCACACCGCTGCGGGTCAGTCACGCCTTCCACTCCCCGCTGATGGAACCGGTGCTCGACGACTTCACCGCCCTGCTGGAGACGCTCGACCTCCGGCCGCCCACCCTGCCGATGTTCACCTCCGCCGGTACTCCGCACGCCGTGGACACCACCGCCTACTGGGCCCGGCACGTCTGCGCCACCGTCCGGTTCGCCGACGCCGTCGAGCGGCTGCCCGAAGCGGACCTCACCGTGGAGATCGGCCCGGACGCCGCTTTGCTGCCGCACCTGGACGGCCGTACCGCGCTGCCCAGCGCCCGCCGCGACCGGGCGGAGACCACCACCTGGCTCACCGCCGTCGCACGGGCACACGCCCACGGCGCCCCGGTGGACTGGACCGCGCTCCTGCCCACCAGGCCCACCGCCGACCTGCCCACCTACCCCTTCCAGCGCGAGTCCTACTGGCTCGCCACTCCCGCCGTCTCCGGTGACGCCCCCGGCTCCGACCGCTGGCCGCACCCGATGCTGTCCTCCCGCAGCGAACTGCCCGGGGACGGCGGGCTGCTGCTCACCGGACGGCTGGCCCCGGGCAGCGACCCCTGGCTGCGCGACCACGCCGTCATGGGCACCGTGCTGCTGCCCGGCACCGGATTCGTCGAACTGGCCACCGAGGCCGCCCGCGCGGCGGGTGCCGGAGGCGTCACCGAACTCGTGCTCCAGGCCCCCCTGGTCTTTCCCGGCGGCCGTCCGAGGGACGTCCAGGTGTGGGTGGCCGCGGACGGCGGCGGCGAGCGGGAACTGCACATCCGCTCCCGCGGCGCCGACGGCGAGTGGGTCCTGCACGGCTCCGGCAGCGTCGGCCCCCGCACCACCGACGATGACGCCTTCACCTCCGACTGGACCGGCGCACAGTGGCCCCCGGCCGGCGCGGTGCCCGTACCGGTGGACACGCTCTACCCCGACCTGGCCGAACGCGGCTACGAGTACGGCCCGGTGTTCCAGGGCGTACGCGGGGTCTGGGAGCGCGGCGATGAGGTGTTCGCCGAGATCGCCTTGCCCGACGGGCAGCCCACCGGCTTCGGCCTGCACCCCGCCCTGCTGGACGCCGCACTGCACGCCCTGCCGCTGACTGGCCGCGGCTACGAGGCCGACGAGGTACGGCTGCCGTTCTCCTTCTCCGGCGTCCTGCCGCTGTCCCCCGACGCCCGCGGGCTGCGGGTACGGCTGCGGGCCGGCGAGGAGTCCGTCGCCGTGCACGCCACCGACGCCTCCGGCACCCCCGCCATCGCGGTGGACGCACTCGTGCTGCGCCCTGTGGACCGGGCACAGCTCGACGCGGTGGGCGCCGACCGGAGCGGCCGCTACACCGTCACCTGGGAGCGGCTCCCCGACCCGGCCGAGGTGGCCGCGGTACCGGGCCGCTGGCTGCTGCTCGGCACCGGGCACCTGTCCGGGCTCTTCGAACAGAGCACCACCGCACCGCAGTCGGCCGGAGCGCTGGACGGCGTGCTGTGCACGGCCGCCGGCGCCGGGGAACTCCTGGAGACCCTGACCCTGCTGCGGAAGCAGAGCATCCAGGCACCGGTGTGGTGCGTCACCAGCGGCGCGGCCGCCGTCGGCACCGACGATCCGGAAGCGGACACCGGAGCCGCCGCGGCCTGGGGCCTGGGCCGCGTCGCCGCACTGGAGACGCCCGTCACCTGGGGCGGTCTGGTGGACCTGCCCGCCCGGCTCGACGACCCCGCCCGGAACCTGCTGGCCGCGCTGCTCGCCGGGGACGGCGCCGAGGACCAGCTCGCCATCCGCGACGCCGGGGTGTGGGCCCGCAGGGTCGTGCCGGCACAGGCCCTCCCGGCACCCGTACCGGACGCCTCCGCGCCCGACGCCGCCGCACCGCTGACCGGCACCGTGCTGATCACCGGCGGTACCGGGGCGCTGGGCGGCCACGTCGCCCGTCGGCTCGCCGCCCGCGGCGACTGCTCGCTGCTCCTGCTCTCCCGGAGCGGCCCCGAGGCGCCCGGCGCGGCCGGACTCATCGCCGAACTCGCCGCCACCGGGACCGAGGTCCGCGTGCTGGCCGCCGACGTCGCCGACCGCGAGGCCATGGCCACGCTCCTGGAGGACCTGCGCGCGGGGGGCACCGTGGTCGACGCGGTGGTGCACACCGCCGGAGTGGTGCGCGACATACCGATCGAGAAGAGCGACCCGCGGCAGCTCGCCGAGGAGATGACCGGCAAGGTCACCGGAGCCCTCGTCCTCGACGAACTCCTGCCGGATCTGAACGCGTTCGTACTGTTCTCCTCCATTTCCGGTGTCTGGGGTGCCGCGGGCCAGGCCGGTTACGCGGCGGGCAACGCCGCTCTCGACGCCCTGGCCCGCCGCCGCCGGGCAACCGGCCGGGCCGCGGTCGCCGTCGCCTGGGGCCCGTGGTCGGGCGGCGGCATGGTCGAACAGCCCGGCGTGGAGCGCGACCTGCGCCGCCGCGGGCTGGTACCGCTGGCCGTGGACGCCGCGCTCGACGCCCTCGACGAGGCCGTCACCTCGGGCACCGACCTGGTGGTCGCCGACGTCGTCTGGTCACGGTTCCTGCCCGCGTTCACCGCCTCCCGGCCCAGCCCGCTGCTGTCCCGGTTCGCCCCCAGGGTCCCGCAGCAGTCCGCGGCCCCCTCCGGCGGCGAACCCCTGGCGCGGCGGCTGGCCGCACTGTCCGAGGCCGACCGCGGCACATTCCTCCTCGACCTGGTACGGGCCACCGTCGCCGGGGTCCTGGGCCACGGCGAGGCCGACGGTATCGCCCCCGATCGGGCGCTGAAGGATCTGGGCTTCGACTCGCTGATGTCCGTCGAACTGCGCAACCGGCTCTCCGAGGCCACCGGCGTCCGGCTGTCGGCCACGCTCGTGTTCGACCACCCGACCCCGTCGGCGCTCGCCGAGCACCTGCGTGGCGAGGTCACCGTGGACGACGCACGGCCCGGCACCGGCTCCGCGCTGGACGACTTCGACCGGATGGAGAAGACGGCGCTGTCCGTGTTCACCAGCCCGGCCGTCCGCACGGCCCTGGCCTCCCGGCTCGGCACGCTGCTCGACCGGCTGTCCGAGATGGACGCCCGCCCCGTGTCCGAGGCGTCCAACCTGGAGACCGCGGATGCCGACGAGCTGATGCGCTTCATCGACGAGCTCGGCGACCTGTGATCCCCGCCCGCCGCGCCGCCGCCCCCGACTTCCTTCCCCGTCTCCACTCGATAGGTGCCCCTCATGGCCGATGAAGAACAGCTTGTCGGATACCTGCGCAAGGTCACGACCGACCTCCAGAAGGCCCGTATCCGGCTGCGCGAGGTGGAGGAGAAGCAGGCCGAGCCCATTGCCGTGGTCGGCATCGGCTGCCGTTACCCGGGCGGGGTGACCTCCCCCGAGGACCTGTGGCGGCTGGTGATCGAGGGACGCGACGAGATCACCACGTTCCCCGAGGACCGCGGCTGGGACGTCGCCAACCTCTACGACCCCGACCCGGACGCCGTGGGCAAGTCGTACACCCGCGAAGGCGGCTTCCTGACCGGTGTGGACCGCTTCGACGCCGACTTCTTCGGGCTCAGCCCCCGCGAGGCGATGTCGATGGACCCCCAGCAGCGACTGCTGCTGGAGACCAGCTGGGAGGCGCTGGAGCGGGCCGGTATCGACCCGGCCGGCCGGCGCGGTTCGCGCACCGGTGTCTTCACCGGCGTGATGCACCACGACTACGGCACCCGCTTCCAGCAGGCCCCCGACGGCTTCGAGGGCTACCTGGCGGCGGGCAGCGCCCCGAGCATCGCCGCCGGACGCGTGTCCTACCTGTTCGGCTTCGAAGGCCCGGCCGTCACCGTCGACACCGCCTGTTCCTCCTCGCTGGTCTCCCTGCACCTGGCCTGCCAGGCACTGCGCGGCGACGAGTGCGACATGGCGCTTGCCGGCGGTGTCGCCGTGATGTCCACCCCCCTCTACTTCCAGGAGTACAGCCGGCAGCGGGTGCTGTCCCGGGACGGCCGCTGCCGCTCCTTCGCCGCCGACGGCGAAGGCACCGGCTGGTCCGAGGGCGTCGGCGTGCTCGTCGTCGAGCGGCTGTCCGACGCGCTGCGGCAGGGCCACCCGGTGCTCGCGGTCGTCCGCGGCTCCGCGGTCAACCAGGACGGCGCCTCCAACGGCATGACCGCCCCCAACGGCCCCTCTCAGCAGCGCCTCATCGAGGCCGCGCTGACCAGCGCCCGAATAGCGGCGGCCGAGGTCGACCTGATCGAGGCGCACGGCACCGGCACCCGGCTCGGCGACCCCATCGAGGCACAGGCGCTGTTCGCGACCTACGGCACCAGCCGCACTCCGGAGGACCCGGTCCACCTCGGCTCGCTGAAGTCCAACATCGGCCACACCCAGGCCGCCGCCGGTGTCGCCGGAATCATCAAGGCGATCCTCGCGATGCGGCACGGCACCATGCCGAAGAGCCTGTACGCGGACAACCCGACCGAAGAGGTCGACTGGTCGGCGGGCACCGTCCGGCTCCTGGACGAGGCCCGCCCCTGGGAGCGCGGCGCCCACCCGCGCCGGGCCGCGGTCTCCTCCTTCGGCATGAGCGGCACCAACGCGCACGTCATCCTGGAGGAGTTCACCGGCCCGCGGCAGGCCGCGGACGGTGAGCAGCCGCAGGGCGGCGACGGGCAGCCGGAACAGGCCGCGGAGCGCCCGGCCGCCGGACCGGTGCCCCTGGTGCTGTCGGGCAGGACCCCGCAGGCGGTCCTCGACCAGGCCGCCGCACTCCGCGGCCACCTGCTGGACCACCCCGGTCTGCGGCTGGACGACGTCGCCTGGACCCTGGCGGGCACCCGCACCCGCTTCGACCACCGCGCCGCGGTCACCGGTGACCGCGAGCAGGTCCTGTCCGCGCTGTCCGACGTTGAGCCGGTCACTGCCGGACCCGGCGGCGCCGCCCTGCTCTTCTCCGGCCAGGGCTCCCAGCGGCCGGGGATGGGCCGGGAGCTGGCCGGGCGTTTCCCGGTGTTCGCGCAGGCGCTGGACGAGGTGTGCGCGGTGGCGGACCCGCTGCTGGGCCGGTCGCTGCGCGAGGTGATGTGGGACGAGCCCGCGGAGGTGCTGGAGCGCACCGAGTACGCGCAGCCCGCCCTGTTCGCGTTCGAGTTGGCGCTGGCCAGGCTGTGGCAGTCCTGGGGCATCGGCATCACCGCCGTCGCGGGACACTCGGTCGGCGAGATCGCCGCCGCCGTCGTCGCGGGCGTCCTCAGCACCGAGGACGGCACCCGGATGGCCGTGGCCCGCGGGCGGCTCATGCAGGCGCTGCCCGAGGGCGGCGCCATGGTGGCCATCGCCGCCGACGAGGAGGAGATCCTCCCCACTCTGGACGGCGAGGTGGCGCTCGCAGCGGTCAACGGGCCCGGCGCCGTGGTCGTCTCCGGTGCCCAGGACGCCGTCGAGGCGGTCACCGCGCACTGGCGCGGCCAGGGGCGGCGCACCACGCGGCTGCGGGTCAGCCACGCCTTCCACTCCCCGCTGATGGAGCCGATGCTCGACGAGTTCGCCGTCGTTGTACGAGAACTCGACTTCCACGAGCCCGCCGTCACGTTCGCCACCTCCGCTGCCACCGACGAGCCGGTCAGCAGCCCCGGGTACTGGATCGACCACGTGCGGGCCGCCGTCCGCTTCGCCGACGCCCTGCACAAGCTCCCCGCCACCGGTGTGCTCATCGAGATCGGCCCCGATGCCGTACTGGTCCCGATGACGGGGGAGCGGACCGCCCTGGCCTCGTGCCGCCGCGACCGCTCCGAGGTTGCCACCGCGCTGGCCGCGCTCGGCTCCGCGCACGCCCACGGCACCACCGTGGACTGGGCCGCCGTGCTCCCCGGCCGCACCCAGGTGGACCTGCCCACGTACGCCTTCCAGCGCCGCACCTACTGGCTCGCCGCGCCACCGCCCTCCGGCGCCGGGATGGACGGCCTGGAGCACCCCGTCCTGTCCGGCGCCGTCGAACTGCCCGGCTCCGGCGGCGTCCTGCTCACCGGACGGCTCTCGCCCTCCGCCGACCCGTGGCTGGCCGACCACGCCGTGTACGACACCGTGCTGTTCCCGGGTACCGGCTTCCTGGAGCTATCCGCGAGCGCCGCGGCCCAGGTGGGCGCCGGAGAGGTCACCGACCTCGTCCTCGAAGCGCCCCTGGTCCTGCCCGACAGCGGCGTGGACGTACAGGTATGGGTGGCGCCCGACGAGGGCGCGGCGTCCCGCGACTTCGTCATCCGCTCCCGTGACGAGAACGGCGTCTGGACCAGCCACGCCACCGGTGCCATCGGCGCCGCCGCGCCGCCCGCCGCCGCCGACTGGGCCGCCGGCCCCTGGCCGCCCGCCGGTGCCGAACCCGTGCCGCTGGAAGGGCTCTACGAGCGGCTCGACACCCAGGGCTACCGCTACGGCCCAGTCTTCCGCGGACTGCGCGCGGTGTGGCGGCTCGGCGAGGACGTGTACGCCGAGGTCGCCCTGGACGAAGGACGGCAGGACGCCCGGTTCGCCCTGCACCCCGCGCTACTCGACAGCGCCCTGCACGTGCTGCCGCTCATCGACGGCTCCTACCGGGACCAGGTGCGGCTGCCGTTCACCTTCAGCCGGGCCGCCGTGCACGCCACCGGCGCCGGCGCGCTGCGCGTGCGGCTGCGCATCACCGACGCCGTCGTCGACTTCCGGGCCGCCACCACCACCGGGACCCCCGCACTGTCGGCCGGAGTGGTGCTGCGCGAGGTGGAGCGCACCCGGATCCGGGACGCCGCCGGTACCCGCCTCGGCTCCTGGCGGTACGAGGTGGTCTGGCAGCCGCTCGCCGACATGCCCACCGCCGCCATCGTCCCCGGCTCCTGGCTGGTGCTGGACGACTCCGCGGACTCCACCGGGGTCAGCGGGCTGCTGGAACGGGCCACCACCGTCGTCACGGACCCCGAGCCCGACCGTGCCGCACTGGCTGCCGCGCTCCCCGCCGGCCCGTACACCGGGGTACTCGTCCTGGTGTCCCGGCCGGAGACCCTGCTGGTCGCGCTCCAGGCGCTGGACGACGCCGGGATCGACGCACGCACCTGGTGCCTGACCGGGGACCCCCGGCAGGACCCCGACGTGGCTGCCGCCTGGGGCCTGGGCCGGGTCGCCGCACTGGAACTCCCCGACCGCTGGGGCGGTCTGATCGGCCTTCCGCGGGGGCCCGTGCAGGAGGAGGCAGGCCGCCGTCTCGCCGGCCTGCTCGCCGCGGGGGCGGCCGGACCGGTCGCCGAGGACCAGGTCCTCGTCGGCCCCGGCGAAACGCTGGCCCGCAGGCTGGTACCCGCCCCGCAGGCCGTGCCGTCCGGCGACGGCTGGACGCCCTCCGGCACCGTCCTGATCACCGGTGGCACCGGGGCGCTGGGCGGCCACGTCGCCCGCCGGCTCGCCGCCGCCGGCGGCGACTGCTCGCTGCTGCTGGTCTCCCGCCGCGGCCCCGACGCGCCCGGAGCGGACGACCTGGTTGCCGAACTGACCGCCCTGGGCGCCGACGTCCGCATCACCGCCGGTGACGTGGCCGACCCCGAGGTGGCAGCCGCCCTGCTGCGGGACGCGGCCGAGCGTGGCGCCCCGGTGCGCGCGGTCTTCCACGCCGCCGGGATCGCCGACGAGGCACCGCTGCTGGAGACCACCCCCGCGCGACTGCGCGAGGCCATGTCCGGCAAGGCCGCCGGTGCCCTCGCCCTCGACCGGGCACTCGGTGACACCGAGCTGGACGCCTTCGTGCTGTTCTCCTCCATCTCCGGCATCTGGGGCGCCGCCCACCAGGCCGGGTACGCCGCGGGCAACGCAGCCCTGGACGCCCTCGCCGCCCGCCGTCGGGCCCGCGGCCTGGCGGGCACCGGGCTGGCCTGGGGGCCGTGGGCCGGTGACGGCATGGTCGACGCGGACCTGGACGGCAGGCTGCGCCGCGTCGGGCTGACGCCGATGCCCGCGGCCGACGCCGTCGAAGCGCTCACGCACGCGCTGCACACCGCGGGCGACGCCGTCCTGGCCGACGTCAGCTGGCAGCGGTTCCTGCCCGTCTTCACCGCCTCCCGCCCCGCGCCGTTCTTCACCGCCCTCGCCCCCGCGGCACCCCGCGCCGCCGGCCCCGTCGCCCCGGAGGGCACCCTCGCGCAGCGGCTCGCCGGACTGGACGGCGCCGCCCGCCACACGGAACTGCTGCGCACGGTGCGCGAGCACATCGCGGCGGTGGCCGGTCACGTCGACCCCGCCGGGATCGACCCGGAGCGCCCGCTCCAGGAACTCGGCTTCGACTCGCTGATGTCCGTGGAACTGCGCAACCGGCTCTCCACCGCCGCCGGCACACGGCTGCCGGCGACCCTGGTCTTCGACCACCCCACGGCCACCTCCCTCGTCACCCGTCTGGAGCGCGAGTTCACGGCCCCCGTCGAGCCCGTCACCACCCCGGTCCGAGCCGCCGCGGCGTTCTTCGACGAGCCGATCGCCATCGTCGGCATGGGCTGCCGCTTCCCCGGTGACGTCTCCTCACCCGAGCAGCTGTGGCAGCTGGTCGACGAGGGCCGGGACGCGATCACCCCCTTCCCCTCCGACCGCGGCTGGGACCTGGCCAACCTCTACGACCCGGACCCGCAGCGGACCGGCCGCACCTACACGCGCGAGGGCGGCTTCGTCACCGACCCCGCGGCCTTCGACGCGGCGTTCTTCGGCATCTCGCCGCGCGAGGCCCTGGCGATGGACCCGCAGCAGCGGCTGCTCCTGGAGACCGCCTGGGAGGCGGCGGAGCGCGCCGGAATCGACCCGCAACGGCTGCGCGGCAGCCGCACCGGGGTCTTCGCCGGCGTGATGTACAACGACTACCTCAACCGGCTCAACGGCATCCCCGATGGCCTCGAAGGCATCATCGGCATCGCCAACAGCAACAGCGTGATGTCCGGACGGCTGTCCTACCTGCTCGGTCTGGAGGGCCCTGCGGTCACTGTGGACACCGCCTGCTCCACCTCGCTGGTGACACTCCACCTGGCCTGCCAGTCGCTGCGGCAGGGCGAGTGCGACCTGGCCTTCGCGGGCGGCTCGACGGTGCTGGCCTCGCCCAACATCTTCGTGGAGTTCAGCCGCCAAGGCGGGCTCGCCCGGGACGGCCGCTGCAAATCCTTCTCCGCCGACGCGGACGGTACCGGCTGGTCCGAGGGCACCGGCGTATTGGTCGTCGAGCGGCTCAGCGACGCCCGGCGGCTCGGGCACGAGGTGCTGGCCGTCATCCGCGGCTCCGCGGTCAACCAGGACGGCGCCTCCAACGGGATGACCGCCCCCCACGGCCCCTCGCAGGAGCGTGTCGTGCGGGAGGCACTGGAGCGCTCCGGACTGGAGCCCGCCGAGATCGACGCCGTCGAGGCGCACGGCACGGGCACCCGGCTCGGCGACCCCATCGAGGCCCAGGCATTGCTGAGCGTCTACGGGCGCGAACGCGACCCGGAGCGGCCCCTGTACCTCGGCTCGCTCAAGTCCAACATCGGCCACACCCAGGCCGCCGCCGGTGTCGGCGGCGTCATCAAGATGGTGATGGCCCTGCGCCACCAGAGCCTGCCGCGCACCCTGCACGCCGGGACCCCGTCCCCCGAGGTGGACTGGTCCTCCGGCACCGTCGCCCTGCTCGACGAGGCCCGGCCGTGGCCCACCGGCGGCCCGCCGCGCCGGGCCGGCGTCTCCTCGTTCGGCATCAGCGGCACCAACGCCCACGTGCTGCTGGAAGAGGGCGACCCGCTCACCGTCCCGGAGCCCGCCGAGCCCGGCACGGTGCCGGTGGTCCTCTCCGCCCGCACCCCCGAGGCACTGCCCGCCCAGGCCCGGGCCCTGCACTCCCACCTGCTGGACGCACCGGACCTCGGCCCCGCCGACATCGCCGGGCCGCTGACCACCGTACGGTCCGCCTTCGAGCACCGGGCCGCGGTCGTCACCGCCGACCGGCAGGCGCTGCTCGACAGCCTGGCCGCCCTCGGCGATCCGCAGGCCGTCGCCCCCGCCGGCACGGTCACCGGCAGGGCGGCGGACGGCCGCGTCGCCATGCTCTTTCCCGGCCAGGGCTCCCAGTGGCCCGGCATGGCCCGGGAACTGCTCGACACCGACGCGGTGTTCGCCGAGTCGATCCGTGCCTGTGCGGACGCCCTGGACCCGCTGGTGGACTGGTCGCTGCTGGACATGCTGCGCAGCACCGACAAGGACGCGCTGGCGGACGTGGACGTCGTCCAGCCCGTCCTGTTCGCCGTGATGGTGTCCCTGGCCCGGGTCTGGCAGTCCTGCGGTGTCACCGTCGACGCCGTGGCCGGCCACTCCCAGGGCGAGATCGCCGCCGCCTGCGTGGCCGGAGCGCTCTCGCTCGCCGACGGAGCACGGGTGGTCGTCACCCGCTCCCGGCTGCTGCGCGAGCTGTCCGGCACCGGCGGGATGGTGTCGGTGGAGCTGCCCGCTGCCGACCTGGAGTCCTGGCTGGGGGACGGCCTATCGGTCGCCGCGGTCAACGGCCCGGACTCCACGGTGGTCTCCGGAGGCAACGAGGCACTGGACGCCCTGATGGCCAGGGCCGAGCGGGAAGGCGTACGAGCCCGCCGTATCGACGTGGACTACGCCTCGCACTCCACCGGGATGGAGGTGCTCCGCGAGCGGCTCGTCGCCGAGCTCGACGGCATCGAGCCGCGAGACGGCACCGTGCCGCTGTACTCCACGGTGACGGGCACCCGGCTCTCCGGCGGCGAACTCGACGCCGCCTACTGGTACCGCAACCTGCGCGAGACCGTGCGGTTGCAGACGGCGGTCGAGGCGCTGGCCGCCGACGGCTACCGGTTTTTCGTCGAGTGCAGCCCTCACCCGGTGCTCGCCGTCGGCCTCGGCCGGACGCTGGGCGAGCGGGGCGCCGTCCTCGGCACACTGCGCCGGCGCTTTGGCGGCCGCGACCGGATACTGCTGTCCCTGGCCGAGGGCTGGGTGCAGGGACTGCCCGTGCGGTGGAACGACACCGTACGGCCCGGCGGCCGTGCCGACCTGCCCACGTACGCCTTCCAGCGCGAGCGGTTCTGGCTCGACTCGCAGGACACCCCGGCCGTACTGTCCGAGACGGACGCGCGGTTCTGGGACGCCGTGGACCGCGAGGACATGAAGGAGCTCGCCGCCCAGATCGGCCCAGCGGACGGGCTGACCAGCGTGCTGCCCGCGCTGGCCCGTTGGCGCCGCGAGAGCCGCCGGCAGTCGGTGCTGGACAACTGGCGCTACGCCACCGCCTGGCGCCCGCGGCCGGTGGACACCGGCGCCGGGCCGACCGGCCCCTGGCTCGTCCTGGACACCGGTACGGACGCGGCCGAGGCCGTCTGCGCGCTGCTGACCGCCGCGAAGCTCGACGTGCGCCGGCTGACGCTGGAGCCCGGCGAGACCGACCCCGCCGCGCTGGCCGAGCGGATCGCTGAGCACGGAACCGTCCTCAGCGGTCTCCTCTCCCTGCTCGCGCTGGACGAGCGCCCGCACCCGGAGCTGCCGGGCATGACCTGCGGCCTGGCGCTGACGGTCACCGCCGTCAAGGCACTGAAGGACACCGCAGTGCCCCTGTGGGCGGTCACCACCGGAGCCGTGGGCACCGGGGATCAGGCGCCCGAGCACCCCGGCCAGCACCAGGTCTGGGGTCTGGGCCGGGTCGCCGCGCTGGAGTTCCCGCGCCGCTGGAGCGGACTCGTGGACCTGCCCGCCGAGCCCTCGGAACAGGACACCGCGCTGCTGCTCGGCATCCTGGCCGGAGCCGGTGCGGAGGACCAGTGGGCGGTGCGCGACGGCGAGGCCCGGGTACGCCGTCTGGTGCGCCACCAGCGCCCGGCCGGGGGGACCAACCCCGCCTGGCAGCCGGCGGGCACCGTGCTGATCACCGGTGCCAACGGCTCGCTCGGCCCGCACCTGGCCCGCTCGGTGGCCGCCCGCGGCGCCCGCCACATCGCCCTGCTCAGCAGGCGCGGCGACCAGGCGCCCGGCATGGCCGAGCTGTCCGCCGAACTCGCGGAGGCCGGCACCGCGGTCACCGTGCTCGCCTGCGACGTACGCGACGCGCAGGCGCTGGAGGCCGCACTGGGATCCCTGGCCGCCGACGGGCACCGGGTGACCACTGTCCTGCATGCGGCCGCCCATCTGGACATCGCCCCCCTGGCGACCACCACGCTGGAGGAGTTCGCCGAGGTGGTGCACGCCAAGGTGAACGGAGCGATCCACCTCGCACGGCTGCTCGACCCGGCGGACCTGCGAGAACTTGTCCTGTTCTCCTCCATCGCCGGAGTGTGGGGGAGCGGTGACCACGGCGCCTATGCCGCGGCCAACGCCTTCCTCGACTCCTTCGCCGAGCAGCAGCGCGCTGCCGGGCTGCCGGTCACCTCCGTCGCCTG
The DNA here is from genome assembly GCF_001598115.1 of Streptomyces sp. AgN23. Classification (NCBI taxonomy): domain Bacteria; kingdom Bacillati; phylum Actinomycetota; class Actinomycetes; order Kitasatosporales; family Streptomycetaceae; genus Streptomyces; species Streptomyces sp. AgN23. The sequence goes on along the minus strand of NZ_CP007153.1, from coordinate 2,134,424 downwards.
GGGCATCTGGGACGAGCAGATCACCAAGGAACGCACCGACGCCGACGCGGTGGTCCGCCGCGGCCTGCCGTTCATCGACCGCGACACCGCCTTCGAGGGCCTGTACCAGACACTCGCCGACGAAGAGGCGTTCGTGGCCATCGCCGCCGTGGACTGGCCCACCTTCGTACCGGTGTTCACCTCCGGACGTGACACCCGGCTGCTGGCCGAGATCCCGGAGGCGGCGGGCGAACCCGCCGCCGGGCAGGACGGGCAGAGCGGGGAGGGCGGCGCGCTGCGCGAAAGGCTGGCCGCGCTGACCCCGGCGGACCGCGCACGGACCCTGGCCGAACTCGTCCAGGCGCACGCCGCGAGCGTGCTCGGGCACGGCGGGGACGGCATGGTCGAGGCCGACGCCGCCTTCCGGCAGGCCGGGTTCGACTCGCTGCTCTCCGTCGAGCTGCGCAACCGCCTGGCCGCCGCGACCGGTCTGACCCTGCCGCCGACCCTGGTGTTCGACTACCCCACCCCGGCCGAACTGGCCGGACATCTGGGGGAACTGCTGACGGACGTCGACGGGGACTCCGCGGAGTCCCTGCTGACCCGCATCGACCAGTTGGAGGCGGACATCCGCCGCTCGCTCGACGACGAGACCGTCCGCGGACGTCTGGCCTCGCGGATCGGCGCGCTGATGACCGTCGTCCGCCCGCCGCGGGCCCCGGGGGAGGACAGCGGGCTGGAGTCCGCCGACAGCACCGAGAAACTGCTCGACCTGCTCGACCGGCAGTTCGGCGAGGCCTGAGCCCGATCAGGGTGGGAGAGAAGAAGTGAGCAACGACCACAGCACCGAGGAACGCCTCGGACGGCATCTGCGCAGGATGAGCGCGGACCTGCGCGACGCACAGACCAGGGTCCGCGAACTGGAGGACCGCGCCCGCGAACCGATCGCCGTCGTGGCGGCGGCCTGCCGCTACCCCGGCGGGGTCCGCACGCCCGAGGACCTGTGGGATCTGGTCGCGCGGGGCGGTGACGCCATCACCGGGCTGCCCGTCAACCGCGGCTGGGACGTCGCCGGGATGTACGACCCGGACCCGGACGCTTCCGGGCGCAGCTACAGCCGGGCCGGCGGCTTCGTGCACGACGCCGACCAGTTCGACGCCGAGTTCTTCGACATCTCGCCCCGCGAGGCCGCCGCCATGGACCCGCAGCAGCGGCTGCTGCTGGAGGTCTGCTGGGAGGCGGTGGAGCGGGCCGGGATCGACCCGCGCACGCTCCGCGGCAGCACCACCGGCGTGTTCGCCGGATCCAACATCCAGGACTACGGCCAGGTGCTCGCGGACGCGGGTGAAGCAGCCGAGGGCTACGTCGTCACCGGCTCCACCGGTGCCGTGGTGTCCGGCCGGATCTCCTACGCCCTGGGCCTCCAGGGGCCGTCGGTGACCGTGGACACCGCCTGCTCCTCCTCGCTCGTCGCCCTGCACCAGGCCGCGCAGGCCCTGCGCAACGGCGAGTGCACCGCCGCCCTGGCGGGCGGGGTGACGGTGCTGACCACACCGACGGCCTTCTCCGAGTTCAGCCGGCAGCGCGCGCTCGCCCCCGACGGCCGCTGCAAGGCGTTCGGGGCCGGTGCCGACGGCTTCGGCCTCGCCGAGGGTGCGGGCATGCTACTGCTGCAACGGCTCTCCGACGCCCACCGGCTCGGCCGCCCCGTGCTCGCCGTCATCACCGGCTCGGCCGTCAACCAGGACGGCGCCTCCAACGGCATCACCGCGCCCAACGGCCCCTCGCAGGAGCGGGTCCTGCGCGCCGCGCTGGACGCCGCCGGGTGGTCCGCCGGAGACGTGGACCTGATCGAGGCGCACGGCACCGGCACCGCACTCGGAGACCCCATCGAGGCCCGCGCGCTGCTCGCCGTGCACGGCCCGGTCCGAGACCCCGCGAGCCCCCTCCTCATCGGCTCGGTGAAGTCCAACATCGGCCACACCCAGGCCGCCTCCGGCGTCGCCGGGGTGATCAAGGTCGCCATGGCGCTGCGGCACGGGACGCTCCCGCCGACCCTGCACGCCGACCCGCCCAGCGACCAGGTCGACTGGTCGCCGGGCACCGTCCTGCCGCTGACCGAGGTCCGCTCCTGGACACGCAGCGCCGACCGCCCCCGGCGTGCCGGGGTCTCCTCCTTCGGCATCAGCGGCACCAACGCCCACGTCCTCATCGAGGAGGCTCCCGCCCCCGCCGCCCCGGACACGCAGGAGCCGTCCGGCGCCGCCCCGGCCGCCGTAGGCGGCCCCGCCCCGTGGCTGCTGTCCGCCCGCACCGGAGAGGCGCTGCGCGAGCAGGCCGCCGCACTGCTGAAGTGGTCCGCCGCCCGGCCCGGCACCGACCCCTACCGGACCGCCCGCGCCCTGGCCACCACCCGCAGCCGCTTCGAGCACCGGGCCGTCGTCCTGGGCGACGACCTGCCGGCCCTGGAGGAGGGGCTGGCAGCCCTGGCCGGGGGCATGGAGACACGCCGGGCGATGACCGGTACCGCCCGGCCCGCCGGGCGCCTCGCCTACGTCCTGACTGGCCAGGGCAGCCAACGCCCCGGTATGGGCAAGGAGCTGTACGAGACCTTCCCCGCGTTCGCCGCCGGCTACGACGAGGTGTGCGAGGCGTTCGCACCGCATCTGGCGGAACCTCTGCGCGAAGTGGTCCTGGAAGGCTCCCCCCTGCTTGACCGTACCGAGTACGCCCAGCCCGCGCTGTTCGCCCTCCAGGTAGCCCAGGCCGCCCTGCTGGACAGCTGGGGGATCCGTCCCGACCGGTTGCTGGGCCACTCCATCGGCGAACTCGCCGCGGCCCGGATCGCCGGGGTCTGGTCCCTGCCCGACGCCTGCGCGGTGGTCGCCGCCCGCGGCCGGCTGATGCAGGCCCTGCCCGGCGGCGGCGCGATGGCCGCCCTCAAGGGCTCGGAGGCCGAGGTGCGCGCCCTGCTCGACGGCAGGGAGGACCGGCTGGGCCTGGCCGCCGTCAACGGCCCCCGTGCGGTCGTGATCTCCGGCGACGAGGACGCCGTCGGCGAGGTCGCCGACGCCTGGCGGGGCCGGGGCCGCCCCGTCAAGCTGCTCAACGTCAGCCACGCCTTCCACTCCCCGCGCATGGACCCCATGCTCGACGATTTCCTCGCCGTCACCTCCTCGGTCCGCCGCTCCGCACCGTCCGTCCCGCTCGTCTCGAACGTCACCGGCGCCTTCGCCACCGCTGAGGACCTCGCCGACCCCGCCTACTGGGTGCGGCACGTACGGGAGGCCGTTCGGTTCCACCAAGGCGCGCAGATCCTCGAGGCCGACGGTGTCACCGCCTTCCTCGAACTCGGGCCCGACGGGGTCCTGACGGGCATGCTCACGGACTGCCTGACCGACCGGGACACGCTGTCCGTGCCGCTGCTGCGCCGGGACCTGCCCGAGCCGCAGGCCGCGCTCACCGCCCTGGCCCGGCTGTACTGCCAGGGCACGGAGCCCGACTGGGCCGCGCTGCTGCCCGGGGACGGCGCGGGTCACCTCGACCTGCCGACGTACCCCTTCCAGCGCGAACGGCACTGGCTGGACGTCCCCGCCGGGGGCGCCAGGGCCCAGGACACCCGTCTGCGGGAGCTGCTGGCCGCCGGACCGGCCGCGCTGACCGGCGAACTCGGCCTGCCCGAGGACGCCGGCCTGGCCACCGTCCTGCCCGCGCTCCAGGAGCGGCTGTCCGCCGCCGCCACACCCGCCGGAGGCTGGCGCTACACGGCCGCGTGGCGGCCCGTACCCGCCACCGGCCGCACTGTGTCCGGCACCTGGCTCCTCGTCGGGAACGGCGGGCACGAGCAGGCCGCCGAGTGGCTCACCTCCCAGGGCGCCCGCGTGGTACCGGTCGGGACGCACTCCGGCCGGGACGGCCTCGCCGCGGCGCTCGCCGCCGCCGGACCGGCCGAGGGCGTGCTCAGCACCCTGGCCCTGGACCGCCCGTCCGGTGCGGCCGCCGCCACCCTCACCCTCGTACAGGCCCTCGGCGACGCCCGGATCACCGCACCGCTGTGGTGCCTCACCCGCGGAGCCGTCGACGCCGGGGACGGCGCGCCCGACCCGGACGCCGCACAGGTGTGGGGACTCGGCCGGGTCGTGGCCCTGGAGCACCCGGACCGCTGGGGCGGCCTGGTGGACCTGCCCGCGGCCGGTGACGAGAGCACCGGCGGACTGCTGGCCGCAGCGCTCACCGGCGCCGAGGACCAGCTCGCGGTGCGCTCCGGCGGGCTGCTGGCCCGCCGCATCGCCCGGCTGCCCATGGCCCCGGCGGAGCCGCTGAACCCGCACGGGACCGTCCTGGTCACCGGCGGCACCGGCGGCATCGGCGCCCACGTGGCCCGAGCGCTGGCCGCCCGCGGAGACGTCCATCTGCTCCTCGCCGGGCGCCGCGGACCGCAGGCCCCCGGCGCGGAACCGCTGCGCGCCGAACTGGAAGCCCTCGGTGCCACCGTGACCCTCGCCGCCTGCGACGTCTCCGACCGTGACGCGCTCGCCTCGCTGCTGGAGTCCGTACCGGCCGGGCAGCCCCTGAGTGCCGTCTTCCACACCGCCGGAGTCCTCGACGACGGCGTGCTGGACGGTCAGGACGCCGGACGGTTCGCTCGTGTCGCGGCGCCCAAGGCTACCGCCGCCGACCATCTGCACGAGCTGACGAAGCACCTCCCGCTCGACGCATTCGTGCTGTTCTCCTCGCTGTCCGGAGTGCTGGGCAACGCCGGACAGGGCAACTACGCCGCGGCCAACGCCCATCTGGACGCGCTCGCCGAGCACCGGCGCGCGCTCGGCCTGCCCGCCACCTCCGTCGCCTGGGGCCCCTGGGCCGAAGAGGGCATGGCCGGACGGGTGGACACCGGGCAGCTGCGCCGCGCGGGCCTGCGGCCCATGCCCGCGCCGCACGCCCTGGAGGCCCTGTGGCAGGCCATCGGCGAGTCCACCCCTTCGCTGCTCGTCGCCGACGTGGACTGGGACGCCTACGCGGCCAAGGTCTGCGCCGCGCGCCCCAGCCCGCAGCTCGCGGAACTCACCGCCGGGCCGGGCACCGCCACCGCCGAGGGCACCCTCGTCCAGCGCCTGGTTGGCCGGACCGAGGGCGAACAGCGGACCGTACTCCTGGAGACCCTGCGCACCGAGATCGCCGCCACCCTGGGGCACACCGACGGGCGGCAGCTTCCGCCCGACCGCACCTTCCAGGCCCTGGGCTTCGATTCCCTCACCGCCGTCGAGCTGCGCAACCGGCTCGACCGCGTCACGGGCGTCGAGCTGCCCGCCACGCTCGTCTTCGACCATCCGACGCCCGAGGCCCTGGCCGCCTTCCTGCACACCGAGACGCTGCGCGAGATCTCCGCCGGGCCCGAGACCCTGCTCGGCGAGATCGACCGGCTCGACGCGCTGCTCAGCGCCGCCGACCTCGACCGCGACGGGCGCGGCATCGTCACCGCCCGACTACGCGAGCTGGAACGGAGGCTGGAAGGCGGCGGACGCTCCGACAGCAGCGCCCCGGCCGTCCTGGACGGCGACTCCACCGCCGGTGACGTCATCGACTTCATCACCGACCAACTGGGCATCACCGCGCCCGACGAGGTGAACTGACTATGACCAGTGAACGCGAACTGCTCGGCTACCTGCGCAAGGTCAGCACCGAACTGCACGAGACGCGTGAACGCCTGCGTGTGGTCGAGGAGGCCGCCGCGGAACCGATCGCCATCACCGCCATGAGCTGCCGGTTCCCCGGACAGGTGGACACGCCCGAGCAGTTGTGGGATGTCCTGAGCCAAGGCCGTGACGTGATCGGCGACTTTCCCACGGACCGCGGCTGGGACCTGGAGGCCGTCTACGACCCGGACCCGGAGCGGCCTGACACCTGCTACGTGAACAACGGCGGCTTTCTGGAGGACGCCCCCGGGTTCGACGCGGAGTTCTTCGGACTGTCCCCGCGCGAGGCCCTGGCCATGGACCCGCAGCAGCGGCTGCTGCTGGAGACCTCCTGGGACCTTTTCGAGGCGCTGGGCACCGACCCGGCGGCTCTGCGCGGCTCCCGCACCGGTGTCTTCGTCGGCGCTGGAGCACAGGACTACCTGACCACGGCGGCACAGTCCGCGGGGGAGACCCGCGGCCATCTGGCCACCGGCAACGCGATGTCGGTGGCCTCCGGCCGGGTCGCCTACACCTTCGGCCTGGAGGGGCCTTCCCTCACCGTCGACACCGCATGCTCCTCGTCGCTGGTCGCCCTGCACCTCGCCTGCCGCGCGCTGCGGGCCGGCGAGTGCGACCTGGCCTTGGCCGGCGGCGCCACGGTGATCGCCAGCCCGCTGATGTTCATCGAGTTCTCCCGCCAGCGCGGACTCGCCCCGGACGGGCGCTGCAAGCCCTTCGCGGAGGCCGCGGACGGCACCGGCTGGGCCGAGGGCGCCGGACTGCTTGCCCTGGAGCGGCTGTCGGACGCCCGCCGGGCCGGCCGCCAGGTACTCGCCGTGGTACGCGGCTCCGCGGTCAACTCCGACGGCGCGTCCAACGGCCTGACCGCACCCAACGGTCCCTCGCAGCAGCGGGTGATCCGGCAGGCGCTCGCCGCCGCCGGGCTCTCCCCGGCCCAGGTCGACGCGGTCGAGGCGCACGGCACCGGCACCCGGCTCGGCGACCCCGTGGAGGCCCAGGCACTGCTGGCCACCTACGGCCGGGAGCGGGCAGGGAGCGACCCGCTGTGGCTCGGCTCGCTGAAGTCCAACCTCGGCCACACCCAGGCCGCGGCCGGTGCCGCCGGGATCATCAAGATGGTGCTGGCGATGCGCAACGGTGTACTGCCGCGCACCCTGCACGTGGACCGGCCGAGCCCGCACGTCGACTGGAGCAGCGGCGGTGTACAGCTGCTGACCGAGGAACGCGAGTGGCCCGCCGGGGAGCGCGTCCGCCGGGCCGGTGTCTCCTCGTTCGGCATCAGCGGCACCAACGCCCACATCATCCTGGAGGAGGCACCGAGGGAGGAGACGCCGCAGGAGACGGCGGCCCCTGCCCCGGCCACCCCGGTCGCCTGGGTGCTGTCGGCCCGTACCCGCGAGGCGCTGGAGGCCCGCTGCGCCGCGGTCGCGCGTATCGGCGGACCGGCGGCGGGCATCGGCACCGCCCTCGCCGGACGCGCCGGGCGCCTCGCGCACCGCGCCGTCGTGATCGGTGAGGAGACCGGCCGGATGGCCGCCGCGCTGCTGGACACCCCGCCGTACGCGGAGGCCGACGAGACCCCCGAGGTCGTCCTGCACCTGCCCGAGCCCGGCCCCGGCACGCCCGGACAGGTCCGGGCCTGGGCCGCCGCTCTACCGGCCTACGCCGCCGCGCTGGAACGGGCGCGCACCGAGGTGACGGAGAGCTCCGGCCAGGACCCGCTGGACACCGCGCAGGAGGGCGACGGCGGGCAGCTGACGTCGTTCACCGGGCTGCTCGCAGCCGCCCGCATGTGGCAGGCACACGGCGTGGCACCGGTGTGGTGCACCGGGGACGGCGACGGCGCGCGCGTCGCCGCCTACCTCAACGGCGGCCTGACGCTGGAGCAGGCCACGGGCCGGGAACCGCTGCCGTCCGCCGAACCGCCCGCCGCCGCGGCACTCCGGATCACGGTGCAGGCAGGCCCCGGGCCGGCCGCCCCGGCCGACCGCGGCGCACTGCTGTCGGCCCTCGCGGACCTGTGGCTGCGCGGCGTACCGGTGGACTGGACGCGCACCTACGACGGCGTGCCGGCCGCCCCCGTGCCGTTGCCCGGCTACCCGTTCCGGCACACCCGCTTCTGGCCGGACGGCCGGGCCGCGGCCGACCTGGCGGCGGCCGGTCTGGAGGACGCCGGACACCCGCTGCTCGGCGCACTGATCGGCGGAGTGGACGACGACTCGGTGTCCGCCTCCGGGCGGCTGTCGCTGTCCGCGCAGCCGTGGCTGGCCGAACACGTCGTCGACGGCCGCGTCTTCGTACCCGGCACCGGCCTCGTCGAGCTGGCCCTGCACCTGGCCCGCGCCACCGGCTGTGACCAGGTGGAACAGCTCGTCCTGGAGACGCCGCTGGTCCTGGAGACCGGCGAGGCGCGGCTGTTGCGGGTGGCGGCGGCAGCCCCGGACGCCCGCGGCGCCCGCGCCGTAACCGTGCACTCCCGCGCCACGGCGGACACCGAGTGGACCCGCCACGCGTCGGGCACCCTGGCGCCCGGCCTGCCGGCACCGGCCGACGCGGCGCCCTGGCCGCCGCCCGCCGCCGAACCCCTGGAGACCACCGGGCTCTATGCACGGCTGTCCGCTGCCGGACTGGACTACGGGCCGCTGTTCCGCGGCCTGACCCGGGCCTGGGCCGCGGACGGCGAGCTGTACGCCGAGGTGGAGCTGGACGAGCGGGCCCACGGCGCGGCCCGCCGGTTCGGCCTGCACCCGGCCCTGTTCGACAGCGCCCTGCACACCCTGGCGCTGCGGGGCGGCGCGGACACCACCCCCGTACTGCCGTTCCTGTGGGAGGGCGTCGGCCTGCACGCGAGCGGCGCCACCCGGCTGCGGGTCCGGGTCCGTGGCGGCGAGGGGGAACCCGCCGCGCTCGACCTGGCGGACGGCGAGGGCCTGCCGGTGGCCACCGTCGGCGCCCTGACCGTACGCCCGCTGGGCGAAGCCGGATCCGCCGCCGACCGCGAGATGCGCGACAGCCTGTTCCGGCTGGACTGGGCCCCCTGCGATGAGCAGGCCGAGCCTGCCGGGCAGCGCTGGGCCGTCGTCGGCGACCCCGGCCACTCGGCCGACCTGTGGAGCGGCGTCACCGTCACCGCCACCGGCGCCACCCTGCCGGAGGTCACCGCGGACCAGGACACGCCCCCGGACACCGTGGCCCTGTGGTGGCCCGTCGACGGCAGCGGCGACTCGGCACAGGAGGCCCACGAGGCACTCGGCCGGGCCCTGGAGACGCTCCAGCACTGGCTGGCCGCCGACCACATGTCCGGCAGCCGATTGGTCCTCCTGACCCGGGGAGCGGTGAGCATCGGTGACGGCGCCCCGGCCGACCCGGTGCAGGCCGCGGTGTGGGGCCTGGTGCGCTCCGCGCAGTCCGAACACCCGGACCGCTTCGTCCTGGTCGACCTGGACGACCGGCCGGTGTCCGCCATGGCCGTCCCGGCCGCGCTGGCGGACGGCGAGACCCAGTACGCCATCCGTGAGGGTCGCCCACACATCGCGCGGCTGGTGCGCGCCGAGCCGCCCGCCCCCCGGGAGGCCGCCGCGCAGGACGACACGCTCCCCGCCCGCGGCCCGGCCGCCGCGGGCTGGAACCCCGAGGGCACCGTCCTGATCACCGGCGGCACCGGCGGTCTGGGCAAGCTGATCGCCCGCCACCTCGTCACCGCCTGCGGCATCCGGCACCTGCTGCTGGTCAGCCGCAAGGGTATGGCCGCCGAAGGCGCGGAGGAACTGTGCGCCGAACTCGGCGCGGGCGTGACGGTGGAGGCATGCGACCTGACCCTCCCCGGCGCCGTGGACGAGCTGCTGGCCACCGTGGCCCCCGAGCACCCGCTCACCGCCGTCGTGCACGCCGCCGGTGTGCTCGACGACGCCGTGATCCAAGCGCTCAGGCCGAACACCCTGTCCGACGTGCTGCGCCCCAAGGCCGACGCCGCCTGGGCACTGCACCGGGCCACCGCGGACCTGGACCTGGCCGCCTTCGTGATGTTCTCCTCCGCCGCGGGCGTCCTGGGCGCACCCGGCCAGGGCAACTACGCCGCCGCCAACGCCTTCCTCGACGGCCTCGCCCAGCACCGCAGGGCTGCGGGGCTGCCCGCCGTCTCCCTGGCCTGGGGCCTGTGGCAGCAGAGCAGCGGCCTGACCGCCTCGGTTACCGGCACCGACGTGCGCCGGATGGGCCGGATCGGGCTCGGCCAGCTCCCCACCCGGCTCGGCCTGGACCTGTTCGACGCCGCCACCGGCGGTGACGGTGACGCCGTCCTCCTCCCGGCCCGCCTCGACGTACGGGTGCTGCGGTCACGCGCCGACGCGCCCGACCTGCCGGCCCTGCTGCACCGGCTGGCGGGCCGAACCGCCTCCGCGCGGGCCCAGCAGGACACCGCACTGCGCGACGAGTTGGCCGCCCTGTCCCCGGCCGACCGCGAGACCAGGCTGCTGGCCCTCGTACGGCAGAAGGCGGCCGAAGTCCTCGGCCACTCCTCGGCCTCCGCGGTCCAAGCCGACCAGGCCTTCACCGACCTGGGCTTCGACTCGCTCACCGCGGTCGAACTGCGCAGCCGGCTCACCGCCGCCACCGGCCTCACCCTGCCCGCGGGCGTGGTGTTCGACTTCCCCTCTCCGACCGGGCTCGCCCAGCACCTCGCCGGACGCCTGGCGCCCGAGCGGGCCGTCTCCCCGGTCGACACCGGTATCGACCAGCTCGCCCGGCTGCTGGCGGAACAGGACCCGCAGGGCGAGGAGCGGCGGCGCGTCACGGACCGGATGCGCGCCCTGCTGTGGCGGTGGACCGACGGACTGGAGGACGTACCGGGAGCGGCCGGTGACACCGGCGAGCCCGAGGACGACGTGGACGACGAGGACATCTTCGCCCTGGTGGACCGGGAGCTGGGCATGGACTGAGCCCCGCCCCCGCCCCCGCCCCGCCCGTACCGCCCGAGGAGACCCCGCCGTGCCCGAACCCGCCCCCGACGCCCGCTTCGACGAGCAGAAGTACCGCGAGTACCTCAAGCGCGTCACCAACGACCTGCGCCGCACCCGGCAGCGGCTGCAGGAGGAACGCGACCGCGCCGCCGAGCCCGTCGCCATCGTCGGCATGGGCTGCCGGTTCCCGGGGGACGTCCGCTCGCCCGAGGATCTGTGGGAGCTGGTCGCCACCGGCGGTGACGCGATCGGCCCGCTGCCCGGCGACCGCGGCTGGCCGCTGGAGGACCTCTACGACCCGGACCCCGACCGGCCCGGCAAGAGCTACGTCACCGAGAGCGGCTTCCTCAAGGACGCCGCCGCGTTCGACGCCGGGTTCTTCGGGATCTCCCCGCGCGAGGCCCTCGCGATGGACCCGCAGCAACGGCTGCTGCTGGAGATCAGCTGGGAGGCGCTGGAGCGGACCCGTATCGCCCCCGCCTCGCTGCGCGGTACCGACACCGGCGTGTTCGTCGGCCTGTCGGCGCACAACTACGGCGCGGGCGGGTCCGTACCGACCGAGGTCGAGGGCCACCTGGTCACCGGCACCGCGCCCAGCATCGCCTCGGGCCGTGTCTCGTACACCCTCGGGCTGGAAGGCCCGGCGATGACGGTGGACACCGCCTGCTCCTCGGCGCTGGTCGCCCTCCACCTGGCCTGCGAGGCGCTGCGCCGCGGCGAGTGCGGGCTCGCGCTGACCGGCGGCGTCGCCGTGATCGCCACCCCGACGGTGTTCAGCGAGTACAGCAGGCAGCGCGCCCTGGCCCCCGACGGCCGCTGCAAGTCCTTCTCCGCCGACGCGGACGGCACCAGTTGGTCCGAGGGCTGCGGCATGCTGGTCCTGGAGCGGCTGTCGGACGCACGGCGCAACGGCCGCCAGGTGCTGGCGGTGATCCGCGGCACGGCCCTCAACCAGGACGGCGCCTCCAACGGCCTGACCGCTCCCAACGGCCCCTCGCAGCGCCGGGTGATCGAAGCCGCGCTGGCCGCCGCCCGCGTCACCCCCGACCAGGTGGACCTGGTCGAGGCGCACGGCACCGCGACGCCGCTCGGCGATCCGATCGAGGCCCAGACCGTGCTGGAGGTGTACGGCCAGGACCGCGACGCCGCACGTCCGCTGCGGCTCGGCTCGCTGAAGTCCAACATCGGCCACACCCAGGCCGCCGCGGGCGCCGCGGGGATCATCAAGACCGTCATGGCCCTCCAGCACGGTGTCATGCCCAAGACCCTGCACGTCAGCGCCCCGACACCGGAGGTGGACTGGTCGGCCGGGCATGTCGAGCTGCTCACCGAGGCGCTGCCCTGGCCGGAGGTGGACCGCGCGCGCCGGGCAGCGGTCTCCGCGTTCGGCATGAGCGGTACCAACGCCCATGTGGTGCTGGAGCACGACGCCCGCGTCTGCGAGGACGGAGTCGGCGGAGCGGAGGGAACGGACGATCCGGCCGCCGTGGCCGGGCCGTCGCCCGTCGTGCTGTCGGCCAAGTCCCCCGCCGCCCTGCGGGGCCAGGCCGCCCGCCTCCGTGACCACCTGCTGGCGCACCCCGGCGTCCCTGTCGGCGACGTCGCCTGGTCGCTGGTCACCACCCGCTCGCCGTTCCACCACCGCTCGGCGGTGCTGGCCGCCGACCGCGAGACCCTGCTGGCCGGGCTGGAGTCGCTGACCGGCGACGAGAGCCTGCCGCTCGGCGTGGTCCGCGGCACCGCCGCCGACGGCAGGGTGGCGCTGATGTTCCCCGGCCAGGGCGCGCAGTGGACCGGTATGGCCCGCGACATGTACGCCTCCGTACCGGTGTTCGCCGACGCGCTGCGCGAGTGCGCGGCGGCTTTGGACCCGCTGGTGGACTGGTCCCTCGTCGAGGCCGTCACCGGCAAGGACGAGGAGCTTCTGGAACGGGTGGACGTTGTCCAGCCCGCCCTCTTCGCGGTGATGGTCTCCCTGGCCCGGGTCTGGCAGTCCTGGGGCGTGCCGGTGCACGGCGTCGTCGGGCACTCGCAGGGCGAGGTCGCCGCCGCCTGCGTCACCGGCGCGCTGTCCCTGGAGGACGCCGCCCGGGTCGTGGTGGCCCGCTCCCGGCTGCTGGCCGGGCTGTCCGGGCGCGGCCGGGCCCTGTCCGTCGGCTTGTCGGCGCCGCGTGTCGCCGAGGCCGTCGCCCCCTGGGCCGACGCGCTGTCCATCGCCGCCGTCAACGGCCCCGACTCGGCCGTCGTCTCCGGGGAGAAGGACGCACTGCGGGCCTTCGCCAAGCAGTGCATGGCCGACGGCGTGTGGGCCTGGTGGATCGACGTCGACTACGCCTCGCACTCGCCCGAGGTCGAGTCGGTCCGCGGGGATCTCCTCGCCGCCCTGAAGGACGTCGAGCCCCGCGACACCGACATACCGCTGTACTCCACCGTCACCGGCGCCCGGACCGAGGGCCGGGAACTTGGCGCCGAGTACTGGTACCGCAACCTGCGCGAGACCGTGCGCTTCCAGGAAGCTGTCGAGGCCATGGCCGCTGACGGGTTCACCTTCTTCGTCGAGGCCAGCACACACCCGCTGCTGGCCGTCGGCGTCCAGCAGACCCTGGAGGCCGCCGACCATGAGGGCGTCGTGACCGGTTCGCTGCGCCGCGACTCCGGCGGCGCCGACCGTATGCTGCTGTCCCTCCTGGAGGGATACGTGCAGGGCTTGCCCGCGGACCTCACCCGCGTCCTTGCCCGCGGCGAGCAGGTCATTCTGCCCACCCACGCCTTCCAGCACGAGCACTACTGGCTCATGCCGTCCGCGGCCCGGCTCTCCGACGCCGACGCCCGCTTCTGGGAGGCCGTGGAGCGTCAGGACCTCGACCGGCTCGCCGCCGACCTCGGCACCGGGGAGGGCCTGCCGCAGGTCGTGCCCGCGCTCGCCCGCTGGCGGCGCGAGCGGCGGCTGCACTCCGACCTGGACGCGCTGCGCTACCGGGTCATCTGGCGCACCACCGAGATCCCTCCGGCGGCCGCGCGGGTGCCCGGCCGCTGGCTGCTGGCCGGTGACCTGGCCGAGCTGCCCGCCGCGGAGATCTTCGAGGACACCGCCGTACTGCCCGCGGCCCTCGGCGACCGCGCGGCGCTCACCGGACGGCTGGCGGCTCTGGAGGGCCCCTTCGACGGGGTGCTGTACGCCGGGCACGGCGCCGGAGAGGTGCTTACCCTGGTCCAGGCGCTCGGCGACACCCGGACTGAGGCCCCGCTGTGGTGCCTCACCCGCGGCGCGGTGGCCGCGTCCGCCTCCGACCCGGCCCCCGACCCGGCCGGTGCCGCCCTGTGGGGACTGGGCCGGGTGATCAGCCTGGAGCGCCCCGGGGCGTGGGGCGGACTCGTGGACCTGCCCGCCGGGAGTACCGGCGAGGACGCGGACGCCATGCTGGCCGCCGTCCTGGCCGAGGCCGGCCCCGAGGACCAGCTGGCCCTGCGGCCCGACGGCCTGTACGTCCGCCGTCTCACCACCGCCGCCGCACGGCCCGCCGGTGGCGGCTGGAAGCCCTCCGGCACCGTGCTGGTCACCGGCGGCACGGGAGCGATCGGCGGCCATCTGGCCCGTTGGCTGGCCCGGCACGGCAACTGCTCGCTGGTGCTGCTGTCGCGGCGCGGCCCCGAAGCGCCGGGCGCCGCGGAACTGGCCGCCGAACTGCGCGACGGGGGCACCCCGGTGCGGGTGCTGGCCGCCGATGTCGCCGACCGGGACGAGATGTCCCGGGTGCTGGACACGCTCGCCGCCGAGGGCGAGCCGGTCCGCTCGGTCTTCCACGCCGCCGGGATCGCTCAGAACACCGCGTTGGAGGACATGACCGCGCAGGAGTTCCAGGCCGTCACCTCCGCCAAGGTCGCGGGCGCCGAGGTCCTGGACGACCTGCTGCGCGACAGCGAACTCGACGCCTTCGTCGTCTTCTCCTCCATCTCCGCCATCTGGGGCAGCGCACAGAGCGGCGCCTACGCCGCGGGGAACGCCTACCTCGATGCCCTGGTCGAGCGGCGCCGCGCCCGTGGAGCCGCCGGCACCTCGGTCGCCTGGGGCATCTGGGCCGACGCGGGCATGGTCGACGCGGGGACGGCCGACGTCCTGCGCCGTATCGGCCTGGGCGCCATCCCCCCGGAGCGCGCCATCGCCTCCCTCCAGCGCACCCTGGACGCCGGACAGGACACGGTGACCGTCGCCGACGTCGACTGGGAGCCCTTCGCCGCCGGCTACACCGCCGCCCGCCGCCGGCCGCTGATCGAGGACCTGGAGCAGGTACGGGCGCTGCGCGAGGGCGCGCGGACAGCCGACACGGCCGCCGCGGAGGACTTCCGCGCCCGGCTCGGGTCCCTCGGTCCCGACGAGTGGAAGGGCGCCCTGCTGGACCTGGTGTGCACCGAGGCCGCCGCCGAACTCGGTCTGTCCGACCCCCAGCAGGTGGAGACCAACCGCTCCTTCCGCGACCTGGGCTTCGACTCCCTGGCCTCGGTCGGCCTGCGCAAGCGACTGGACGCCAGGACCGGTCTGACCACACCGGTGACCCTGGCGTTCGACCACCCGTCACCGGCCGCCACCGCCGCCTTCCTGCTCGGCGAGCTGCGTGCCGCCGAAGGTCTCGCCGAGGACGGTGCCGAGACCGCCCTCGACCGGCTGGAGACCGCTCTGGCCGGACTGGAGACCGACTCCGTCGCCCGGTCCCGCATCACCATGCGGCTCACCAGCCTCCTGACCCGCTGGAAGGAGACCGGACAGCTCACGGCGCCGGACGCCGGTACGGAGCCGGCGGACCCCGATGGCACCGGCACCGACACCGCCTCCGACGACGAACTGTTCGATGCCCTCGGCCGCGAGTTCGGCATCTCCTGACCCGGCCCGCTCCCGAAAGGCTTCTCGCCATGCCCCCAGAGACCAGCGCGTCCGCAGAGAGCCGGATGCGCCACTTCATCAAGCAGCTCACCAACGAACTGCGGCAGGCCAACAAGCGCCTCGGCGACCACGAGGCCCGGCAGAACGAACCGATCGCCATCGTCGGCGCCGGTGTGCGGGCGCCCGGCGGCGTCAGTACCTCGGACCAGCTGTGGGAGCTGGTCGAGTCGGGTACCGACGCCATCTCCGGGTTCCCCACCGACCGGGGCTGGGACACCGAGGGCATCTACGACCCCAGCGGCGAGCGGCCCGGCACCACGTACACCCGTGAGGGCGGCTTCCTCTACGGCGCGGGCCGCTTCGACGCCGCGTTCTTCGGTATCTCTCCGCGCGAGGCGCTGGGCATGGACCCGCAGCAGCGGCTGCTCCTGGAGACCACCTGGGAGGCCCTGGAGGATGCCGGGATCGTTCCCGGCACGCTCCGGGGCAGCCGGACCTCGGTCTGGGTGGGAGCCGCCACCCAGGGCTACGGCTTCGACGTCCAGAGCGGCGGTGTCGGCGTCGAGGGCTACGGCATCACCGGCGTCTCCACGTCGCTGCTGTCCGGCCGTCTCTCCTACACCCTCGGCCTGGAGGGCGCCTCCCTGACGATCGACACGGCCTGTTCCTCGTCGCTGGTCTCCCTGCACCTGGCCTGCCAGGCGCTGCGTCGCGGCGAGTGCGACCTGGCGCTCGCCGGAGGGGTGACCGTCATGGCCGCCCCCAGCGTCTTCGTGGAGTTCAGCCGCCAGGGCGGCCTCGCACGCGACGGGCGCTGCAAGTCCTTCTCCGCCGAAGCCGACGGCACCGGCTGGTCCGAGGGCGTCGGCATGCTCGTGGTGGAGCGGCTTTCGGAGGCCCGCCGTAAGGGGCACCGGGTGCTGGCGGTGGTACGGGGTTCCGCGGTCAACCAGGACGGCGCGTCCAACGGGCTCACCGCGCCCAACGGCCCGTCGCAGCAGCGGGTCATCCTCGACGCACTGACCAGTGCCGGTCTCGGTCCGTCGGACGTGGACGCGGTGGAGGCGCACGGCACGGGCACCCAGCTGGGCGACCCGATCGAGGCGCAGGCGCTGCTGGCGACCTACGGCCGGGACCGTGAGGCGGAGCGTCCGCTGTGGCTGGGCTCGCTGAAGTCCAACATCGGTCACACCCAGTCGGCCGCCGGAGTCGTCGGCATCATCAAGATGGTGCAGGCCATGCGGCACGGCACCCTCCCGCCCACCTTGCATGCCGATACCCCGACGGACGCCGTGGACTGGGGTGGTGGTGAGGTGCGTCTGTTGTCTTCTGCTCGTTCGTGGGTGGCGGAGGGGCGTCCGCGGCGTGCGGGTGTGTCTTCGTTCGGTATCAGTGGGACGAATGCGCATGTGATCTTGGAGGAGGCTCCTGTGGTGGAGCCGGCTGCTGAGGCTGTGGTGGTGGAGGGGCCGGTGCCGTTGGTGTTGTCGGGGCGGTCCGGGGAGGCGGTGCGGGATCAGGCTGCGGCGTTGGCCGGGTTCTTGCGTGAGTGTCCTGGGGTGCCGTTGGCGGATGTGGCGTGGTCGTTGGTGTCGGCGCGGTCGTTGTTCGAGGTGCGGGCCGTGGTGCCGGTGTCGGATCGTGCGGGTGCGGTGGAGGCGTTGTCGGGTGTGGTGCCGGTGGTGGCGGGGGAGGGGCGTGTGGCTGCGGTCTTCTCGGGCCAGGGTTCCCAGTGTCCGGGGATGGGGCGGGAGTTGGCGGGGCGTTTCGCGGTGTTCGCGCGGGTGCTGGATGAGGTGTGTGCGGTGGTGGACCCGTTGCTGGGCCGGTCGCTGCGTGAGGTGATGTGGGAGGAGTCGGCGGAGGTGTTGGAGCGTACTGAGTACGCGCAGCCTGCGTTGTTCGCGTATCAGGTGGCGTTGTCGCGGTTGTGGGAGTCCTTTGGGGTGGTGTTCGGTTCGGTTGCCGGGCATTCGGTGGGGGAGGTCGCTGCTGCTGTGGTGGCGGGTGTGCTGAGTTTGGAGGATGCGGCTCGTCTGGTGGTGGCGCGTGGGCGGTTGATGCAGGAGTTGCCCAAGGGCGGCGCCATGGCGGCGGTACAGGCGGCGGAGGACGAGGTCCGGATGCTGACCGATGTCGAGCCGATGGTGGCCGTCGCCGCCGTCAACGGTCCGCGGGCCGTGGTCGTCTCCGGCGAGGAGGAGGCAGTCGAACGTGTCGCCGGTCACTGGCGTGACCAGGGACGGCGTACGACCCGGTTGCGGGTCAGTCACGCCTTCCACTCCCCGTTGATGGAACCGATGCTGGCCGAATTCCGTACGGTGGTCGGGGAGTTGTCGTTCGCGGCGCCGCGGGTGGCGGTGAGTGCGGCGGCGGAGAGCGGGCACGCCTTCGCGTCGGTGGAGTACTGGGTCGATCATGCGCGGCATGCGGTGCGGTTCGCCGATGCGGTCGCCGGGCTGGGTACGGCGGATGTGCTGGTCGAGATCGGTCCCGACGCCGTACTGGCACCGATGCTGGCGGACCGTACGGTCCTGCCCAGCGCACGGCGCGCCCAGGACGAGGTGTCCGCCCTGCTGCACGCGGTGGGACAGGCCCACGCCCACGGCGCCCCCGTGGACTGGTCCTCGCTCCTCACACCCCGCCCGTACGTACCCCTGCCCACCTACCCCTTCCAGCGCCAGACCTACTGGCTCACCGGCTCCGCCCCGCACACCGCGGCGCACGCCGCGACCGACCGCGACGGACGCTTCTGGGACGCCGTCGAACAGCAGGACCACGATGTGCTCACCGAGACGCTCGGCGCCCCCGCCGCCCTGCTGCCCGTCCTGCCCGAGCTGGCCGGCTGGCACCGTGACAGCCGCCGCCGCGAGGCCCAGGACTCCTGGCGCTACCGCGTCGCCTGGCATCCGGCCGCCGAGCCCGTCACCGCCGCCCGGGCCCCCGGCACCTGGCTCGTCGTCCTGCCTGCGGGCGGCGTGCCGGACCAGGCCGCCACGCTGCGCGTACTCACCCGCGTGCTCGCCGACGTGGTGACGGTCGAGACCGGCGCCGACCGCGCGCAGGCAGGCACCGCGCTCGCCGAGGCCGCCGCCGGAGCACCTCCGCTGTCCGGGGTGATCGCCCTGGTCGAGGAGCCCGAACCGCTGCTCGTCCTCCTCCAGGCACTCGGCGACGCCGCGATCGGCGCCCGCCTGTGGTGCCTCACCCGCGGCGCGGTCGCCGCCACTGCCGGAGAGGAGCCCCGCGCATGGCCCGCAGCCGCCTGGGGCCTGGGCCGCGTCGCCTCCCTGGAGCACCCCGACCGCTGGGGTGGCCTCATCGACCTGCCCCGCACCCTCGACGACCGCACCACCGGACTGCTGGCCGGACTGCTCACCGGAGACGGCGCCGAGGACCAAGTGGCGCTGCGCGCGGGCGGCGTGCTGCGGCGCCGGGTCGTCCCCGCACCGGCGCCCGCCACCGGCCGCACCTGGAAGCCCACCGGAACGGTTCTCATCACAGGCGGCACGGGATCGCTGGGCGGATACGTCGCCCGCTGGCTCGCTGCCCGCGGCGCGGTCTCCCTCGTCCTGCTCTCACGCAGCGGCGACAGCGCCCCCGGTGCCGCCGACCTGGCCGCCGAACTGGAGAAGGCGGGCACCCGGGTACGGATCGTGGCCGCCGACGTGTCCGACCGCGAGGAGATGTCCGCACTGGTCCACGGGCTCGCGGCGGACGGCGAGCCGGTCCGGTCCGTCTTCCACGCCGCCGGTGTCGGACAGAACACCCCGCTCGCCGACATGGACCTGGCGGAGTTCCGTACCGTGGCCGCCGCGAAGACCGCGGGCGCCGACGTCCTCGACGAACTCTTCCACGACGACGACCTCGACGCTTTCGTGCTGTTCTCCTCGGTCTCGGGCGTTTGGGGCAGCGGCCACTACGCCGCCTACGCCGCCGGCAACGCCTACCTCGACGCCCTCGCCGAACGCCGCCGCGCCCGCGGCGTCACCGCGACCGCCGTCGCTTGGGGCGTCTGGGGCGACTCCGCCATGGTCGGACCGGAGGGTGGCCGGCAGTTGCGTCGCCGCGGCCTGGTGCCGATGGACCCCGCCGACGGCATCGCCGCACTCGGACGGGCCCTGGACGGCAACGAGACCACCCTCGTCGTCGCCGACGTCGACTGGGAGCCCTTCCTCGCCGGCTATACGGCTGCCCGGCCGCGCCCGCTGATCGGGGAACTCCCCCGGGTACGCGAGCTGTTGGCGGCACGCGACGAGACGGCCTCCCCGGCCGATCACGGAGATGTACGCCGCAGGCTGGCCGCCCTGCCCGCGGAACAGCGGCACGAGGAACTGGCCGCGCTCGTGCGCGGCACGGTGGCCGCGGTACTCGGGCACACCGACCCGGCCTCGGTCGGCGACGACCAGCCCTTCGTGGAGCTGGGCTTCGACTCCCTGTCGGCCGTCGAGGTCCGCAGCAGGCTCAACCTGGCCACCGGCCTCGACCTGCCCGCCATGCTGGTCTTCGACCACCCCACGGTCACCGACGTCTGCGCCTTCCTCCAGAAGGCGCTCGACCACGGCGCCTCCGCGCCGGCCGCCGCCGGAAAGGCCGGAGAGGAGAGCGTCGACGCCACCGAATCCTTCGCGGCGGTATACCGCCAGGTCGCCCTGCGCGGCCGGATGGCGGAGGTCGAAGCCCTGCTCAGCGGCGCCTCCGGACTCCGCAGGCGCTTCACCGACGCCTCGGAGGCCCGCACCGGCACCGGCTACGTACGGCTCGCGAAGGGCGACCGGGACCCCGTGGTCGTCTGCCTGCCGCCGTTCGCGCCCGTCGAGCAGTCCCTCCAGTTCGCCCGCCTGTCGACCTTCTTCCGTGACCGCCGTGATCTGTCGATGGTGACCGTGCCCGGCTTCCTGCCCGACGAACCGCTCGCCGACGGCATCGACGTCCTCGTGGAGGTCCTGGCCGACGCCACACTGCGCTGCGCCGACGGCAAGCCCTTCGTGATGCTGGGCTACTCCTCCAGCGGCTGGCTCGCCCACAGCGTCGCCACCCGTCTGGAGGCCACCGGCACCCCGGCGAAGGGCGTCGTCCTGCTGGACACCTACCTGCCCGACAGCATGCCCCTGTCGGTCCGGCAGGCTATGACGTACGAGGTCAACGAGCGCCGTGCACGGTTCACCACCATGAATTTCACCTCGCTCACGGCCCTCGGCACCTACCGCAAGCTGTTCCGCGGCTGGACCCCCGAGCCGATCACGGCGCCGACGCTGTTCCTCCGCCCCGGGGACTGCATCCCCGGTGACCCCGAGGCACCGCCCATCACCGAGGACTGGCGCGCCCACTGGCCGCTGCCGCACACCGAGGCCGTCATCCCGGGCGACCACTGCACCATCGTCGCGGAGAACGCCGGAGAGGCCGCCGCCGTGGTGCACGACTGGCTCGACGCCCTGTGACCCCCTTCCCCCTACACCCCCTCTGGAGAGCACCATGGCACCCCCCCTGCGCACCATCGGCGTGGTAGGAGCCGGCTGTATCGGCGCGAGCGTCTGTGTCGACCTCGTCATCCACGGCTTCCGTGTCGTCGCGGTCGACACCGACCAGACGGCACTGGACGAAACCCGCCGGCTGCTGCGCGAGACCAACCGCTTCCTGCCCGCGGTCCGCCCGGGGCTGGAGCGGCTCCCCGCCGCCACCGCCGACGAGCGGCTGGTCACCAGCAACGAGCTGGACGCCCTGGCCGAGTGCGAGTTCGTGGTGGAGAACATCAGCGAACGCTGGGAGGCCAAGCGCGACCTGTACCGCAAGCTGGACACGGTGCTGCCCGCCGGGGTCGGCATCGGCGTCAACACCTCCAGCATCCCCATCGGCCGGCTGGCCGCCGAGACCACCCGGGCCGAGCACATCGTCGGCATCCACTTCATGAACCCCTCGTACCTCAAGGACGCCGTCGAGGTGATGTGCGGGGACGACACCTCCGGCAAGTGCCTCGACCACGCCAAGGAGATCCTGGGCCTCCTCGGCAAGCAGTCCGTGGTGGTGAGCGACTTCCCCGGATTCGTCAGCAACCGCATCTCGCACCTGTTCTTCAACGAGGCGATCCGCACCGTGCAGGACCAGGGCGAGCTGCCCGAGGTGGTCGACGACATCTTCAAGAAGTGTTTCGGCCACACCATGGGCCCGCTGGAGACCGCGGATCTGATCGGCCTGGACACGGTGCTGCTCACCCTCGAATACCTCCACGAGAGCTACCAGGACGACCGCTACGAGGCGTGCGGCATGCTGCGCGAAATGGTCGCCGCCAACCGCCTGGGCCGCAAGAGCGGCCAGGGCTTCTACCACTACCGCGGAACCGCCGCGGCGAACACGACAAGGAACGCACGATGACCCAGCTCACCACCGAAGACATCGACCGGACCCTCCTGCAGTACCTGGCGTCCCACAGCACCGACACCGAGCCGACCCGTGACGAGGACCTGTTCGAGACCGGCCGCGTCAACTCGCTGTTCGCCATCCAGCTGATGAGCTTCCTGGAGAAGACCTTCGAGGTCGACGTCGACGTCGACGACCTGGACCTCCGCAACTTCGCCAGCATCGCCAAGATCACCGACTTCGTGCAGCGCAAGCAGCTCGAAGCGAATCCCGCCTGACCCGAAGGAGAAGAACACACTGTGGACAGGCTGCTGACACCGGACGAGCGGGAACACCGCGGCCGGATGCTCAAACTGGTGCTGGACCGCTGGGAGGATCAGGCCCACACCTGGGAGAGCGGGGAGCTGCTGCCCGAGGAAGTGGTCGTCTGGTGCGCCGAGCAGAAGCTGACCGGTGCCCCGCTGCCCGCCTCGGTCGGAGGCGGCGGCTGGAGCGCCATGGAGTCCGGACTGCTGTACGAGGCCCTGGGCCGCGTCAGCATCTCGCTGGCCTCGCTGGTCAACGTGCACGGGATGATGGCGCAGACCCTCACCCGCTGGGGCACCGCCTGGCAGCACGAGCACATCATGCCCGCTCTCGGCTCGGGGGAGCGGATCGCCGCGATCTGTATGACCGAGCCGCACGCGGGCAGTGACCTGAGCGGCATCACCACCACACTGAGCGAGCGTGACGGCCGGCTGCTGCTCAATGGCACCAAGGTGTACATCACCTTCGGCCAGCGCGCGGACGACCTGCTGGTCTTCGTCCAGCGCGACGGCAAGTCCGAGGCATGCCTGGTCCGCCGTGACGCCCCCGGGGTCACCATCGAGCCGATGGGCGACATGCTCGGCCTGCGCGCGGCGGGCCTGGCCCGGATCGTCTTCGAGGACTGCGTCATCGCCCCGGAGGCCGTCGTCGGCAAGCCCGGCTTCGCCGTTCCGGTGCTGGTCCCCACCGCCCTGGAACACGGTCGGCACGCCGTCGCCTGGATGGCGCTGGGCATGCTGGAGGCGTGCTTCGAGGAGTGCGCCCGGTTCGTGCGCACCCGCAAGACGTTCGGCAGCACCCTGATCGAGCACGGCCAGATCCAGACCCTGGTCACTCGGATGGGCGCTGACCTGGAGGCCGCGCGCCACCTGTGCGTGGCCGCCTCGCGGGCGATGCAGGACAAGGCACCGGAGACGATGCGGGCGGTCCTGCTCGCCAAGTACTTCGTGTGCCGTGTCGCCGAGGAGCACACCGCCTCCGCGGTGCAGCTGCTCGCCTCGTCCGGTGTCTCGGAGCGCTCCGTCACGGCCCGCGCCTACCGGGACAGCAAGGTCCTCAACATCATCGAGGGCACCGAGCAGATCCTGGAGCGCACCCTCGCCCCGATGCTCGTCAACGGGGCGGGAGGCTCGCGGTGAGCGTGGCACGGACGGACACCGCGCCGGACGGGCCCGGCGAGCGGGAACTGCTCGCCGCGGCCCTCCTGGCGCTGCACCACGTCACCCACGACCCCGTACCCCGGGCGCGCGTCGTGCCGCCGGTGGGCGCGCCCCGTACGGTCGCGGTGCCGGTGGACCCGGCGGTGTCCTTCAAGGAGTTCGCCGACCGTGTCCAGGCCGCCGCGGACGGCACCGGGGCCGCGGACGGCGGCTCCGGGGACACGCCGGAGCTGCTGGTGACCCGCGCGCCGGACACCCCCCGCGACGGTTACCGGCTGGTGCTCGACCTCAGCGGCGCGGAGCCGTCCGCGGGGCATGACGGGGCACCCGACGGCCCCCTGGAGGCTGACGCGCTGGTTCAGGTCCACCGGACCGTGCTGGAGCATGCACTCGCCGACCCTGGCCTCCCGGTCGGCAGCCACCCGCTGCTGCGCGAGGAGGACCGGGCCCGGGTACTGGAGGAGTTCAACGCCACCGCGCGGGACTTCCCCTGGGACGCGACGTTGCACGGCGTCTTCCGCGAACAGGCCGCCCGTACCCCGGACGCGGTCGCTGTCAGTACGGACACCACCTCGCTGACCTACCGTGAACTCGATGAGCGCACCGACCGGCTGGCCGGCCGGCTCGCCGCGGACGGTGTGGGCCCCGGTGACGTGGTGGGCGTGCTCAGCGACCGCTGCGCCGAACTGCCGGTCGCCGTCCTCGGCGTGCTCAAGGCCGGTGCCGCCTACCTCCCGCTGGACCCGTCCGCCCCCGCTCTCCGTCTGCTCGATCTCGTCGAGCGGGCGGGCACGGTCCGGGTGCTGGTCCAGCCGGGCGTGATGGCCCCTGAAGGACTGGCGGCACCGGTGACGGCGCTGGACGAGCCTGGTCTGTACGACGGGCGGCACGAGGTCCCGGCCGGCCGCGGGGGGCCGGAGGACCTGGCGTACGTCATCTACACCTCCGGCTCGACGGGCCGCCCCAAGGGGGTCATGGTCGAGCACCGCTCGGTGGTCAACCGGCTGGCGTGGATGCAGCGCCAGTACCCGCTGACCGGGCAGGACACCCTGCTGCAGAAGACGCCGTTCGTTTTCGACGTCTCGGTGTGGGAGCTGTTCTGGTGGTTCTTCGCCGGTGCCCGGCTGCATCTGCTCGCCCCCGGAATGGAGCGCTTCCCGCTCGCCATCGCCGCCACCGTGCGGGCCCAGGGCGTCAGCGTGCTGCACTTCGTCCCGTCGATGCTGAACATGTACGTCGAGTACGTGCGCGGCAAGGGCGCCGAGGCCTCGGGTGACCGGCTGCGCTGGGTCTTCTCCAGCGGCGAGAGCCTGTCACCGGCCGCGGTCACCGCGTTCGGCGAGGTCTTCGGCGGCCGGGGGACCCGGCTGGTGAACCTCTACGGGCCCACGGAGGCGACGGTCGACGTCACCGCGTACGACTGCCCTGCGGACCAGGGCACGGCCAGTGTGCCCATCGGCCGCCCGGTGGACAACACACGGGTGTACGTCATGCGCGGCAGCAGCCCCGCGCCGGTCGGCGTGTGGGGCACGATGTTCCTGGCCGGTGTGCAGGTGGCGCGCGGATATCTCGGTGACCCGGAGCTGACCGCCCAGCGGTTCGTGCCTGAGTTCGGCGGCGGGCCGGGGCTCATGTACGACACCGGAGACATCGGGCGCTGGCTGCCCTCCGGCGAGCTCCAGTTCCTGGGCCGCGCTGACGACCAGATGAAGATCCGGGGTATCCGTATCGACCCCGGTGAGATAGAGGCCGCGCTACTGGAGTTCCCCGGAATCACTGAGTGCGTCGTCGTGGTCGACCGGCCGGACCCGACGCTGGCGGTGCTGCGCGCGGCGGTCGCCGGGCCGGGTGAACCGGTCCCGGAGGAGGTGCGCGCACACATGGCCGCGCGGCTGCCGCAGTACATGCTGCCCGCGGTCTACCACCGCTTCGAGCAGCTGCCGCGCACCGGCAGCGGAAAGCTCGACCGCCGTACCCTGCGCGACCCGGAATGGGCCGACCAGCACGGCACCCGGTGGTGAACCGGCCCGGCGCGAACCGTGCGCGGGGCCGTGCCGGAGCCGAGGCGGCCCTCACGGACGGTGGCTCCGGAACCGCCCCGGTGCGGGACAACGGCAGCGCCCGCGGCCGGTCTTCGGCGCTCTGACGGGGATGGACACCGTGGTGTTCACCGCGACCTACGCGGACATCCCCGCCCATCTGCCGGTGCCCGGACCCTTCCGTGAGCTGCTGCGCGAGCGGTTCGTCCTGGCCCACGGGGTGCTCGGCAAGATCACCGAGTCCACCGGGGCCCTGTGCCTGGACGTCACCGCCGCCGCGGAGTGGTCCCGGCCGGACATGTGGTCCGAGGACGGTCTACACCCCACCCCACGTGGCCACCAGTGGTTCGCCGAATCGATCGCCGACCTGCTGGAGCGTGCCACCGGGACGCCCTGCCGACCGCGATGTTGAGAAAGGATGAATCGCGCTGGGGTGTGGGTTCGATGCCGTGGGCTTGGAGGATTTCCCGGACAGTGGAGGGGGCGAGCCTGATTTCCAGCGCGGCGAGTTCGCCGTGGATTCGCCGGTAGCCCCAGTTGGGGTTCTCCCGGGCCAGGCGGAGGACGAGGGCTTGGACGCTGCGGATGGTGGGCGGTCGGCCCGGCCGTTTCGGGCGGGAAACCTTGGTGTGGCGACGGCGGAGCAGATCGCGGTGCAGCACGACTGATCATCCTGGCGTACCCATCCGGCGCTCCTCCGCCGTATCGGAGAACATGCAGGTCACACGCTATGGATGAGGTTTTCGGCACCCACACGCCGGGGCAGTCGATCCCTACCCGCCTTGCGGCCGCTGGCACGGCGGCGGGAGCCGCGGCGGTCAGGAGGGGCACGGTCAGCGCGGCGGCCGCCAGCTCGGGAGAGATGGTTCACGCCCACATTGAAAGACCACCGCTCCACTCGGGCGGGCGCCGGTAGGAGAAACCACACGATCGGGGAACGGTACTTACTCCTGGAAGAGCAGGGATGCGATGAAACTCGAGAACGTCGACGCCGGCCAGCTGAACCAGAGGCCACAGAAACCCATGGCATTGGGTCATGACGCAGCGTCGCGCGAGCTGCCGTCGGACGGGGCGATGCCGTCGGCGCGATGCGGCCCTGGGGCGTTGAGCCCGTAGTGGTCGCCGATCATCCGCAGCGTGAAGCAGGCGACAGCCGCCCCCAGCGCGGCGGGCACGCCGTAGACGCCGGTGCGTTCGCAGGCGACGGTGATCCCGGCCCCCAGCAGCGCGGGGATCGCGTACAGGTCTGCGTACAGCACCGTCGGCAAGCGCAACACCAGCACGTCGCGCAACGTGCCGCCGCCGACCCCGGTCACCACGCCGAGCAGCACCGCCTGCGGCGCGCCGATGTGATACTCCAACGCGGTGGTCGCGCCGGTGACCGCGAACAGACTGAGGCCGGCCGCGTCGAACACCATGATCAGCGTCCTGTAGCGCTCCAGGTGCCGCCACAGCAGGAACGTGACCATGCCACCGGCTACCGCGACCGCCAGGTACCGCCAGTCGCTGAACGTCGCCGGGGGCAGTGCGCCGGCGAGCACGTCCCGGAGCACGCCGCCGCCCAGGGCGGTCACCATGGCGAGCGCGAGCACGCCGACGATGTCCAGACGTGCCACCCGCGTCGCCGTGAGCGCGCCGTTCAACGCGAACGCGAAGGTGCCCAGCAGGTCGAGTACGAGGTGCAGCACTCCATAGCCATGCATCGTCGACCCCTCACACGTCCCGCCGTCGCTCCTCTTGAAGCCCTCGGCACTGTCTCACCAGGTCACAGTGCGCGCACCGCCTTGACCCGAACGGCCGACACGCGATGCGCGACCTGTCGCCCCGCTGACACCCTGGACCCCGCGGGACCAATGGCGGGCGAGCGACATCTGGTGGGGGCGCAAGCGGAGGGTAACGCTGTGACAAGACGTGACGGTGACACGGAACAGGGCGCGGTGGTGCTGATCGCCGGACGGAGCTGGGACGGACTGGCGGACCGGCCCTCCGGACACACCGAGGTGGTGGTGCGCAACGGTCGGATCGCCGAGGTCGGGCCGGCTGTCGACCGCGCCGGCACCGAGGTAGTCGAACTCGGCGATCGCATGTTGCTGCCGGGACTGATCGACTGCCACATCCACACCACCGTCGATCCCAGCCGGCTCCTGCGGGCCTTCGTATCCGACGGGTCCGCGGCGATCGCGCTGCGCGCCTTGCCGGTATTGCGTAACCTGCTCCACCGTGGCTTCACCACCATCCGCGACCTGGCCACCTTCGCCGCCGAGCCGGTCACGCTGTACCTGCGCAACGCCATCGCCCGTGGTCACATCGTGGGACCACGAATGATCGTCGCGCCGTACCTGATCTCCGCGCGAGGCGCGCATGGCGACGCCTCGACATTGCTCGCGTCACACTTCAACCGTGAGATCGGCGCACTGGCAGACGGAGCGGATGAGATCACGCGCAGGGTGCGCGAGAACATCCGTGCCGGCGCCGACTGGATCAAGTTCGGAGCCACCGGCGGCTTCGCTACGCCCGCCGACGATCCCACACAGACCACCTACACGCAGGAGGAGATGAACGCGCTGGTCGCCACAGCCCGCGACCTGGGCATCCCCTGCACACCGCATGCCTACGGCGACGCGGGCGTCTCGCGTGCCGTCACCGCCGGTGTTCGCTCGATCGAGCACGGCAACCTCGCATCGGCATCGACACTGACCCAGATGACAGAACGGGGCGTGTTCCTCGTGCCGACCCAATTCATGGTCCTCGACGCGCTCGACCACCTCGACGACGACAGCTACTGGGAGGGTAAGGATCCAGCGGAACGGGTGAAGTTCACCCGTTACGCCGACCAGCTCCGGGAGTCCGCGCACAACGTCGCCGCGAGCAACGTGCGCATCGCGTTCGGCACCGACGCCGGCATGTTTCCGCACGCCGACAATTGGCGCGAGTTTCCAGCGATGGTCACGACCGGTATCGCCACCGTGCGGGCCCTTCGCGCTGCCACCAGCGTCGCCGCCGACCTGCTCGACCGGCCCGACCTCGGACGCCTCCAGCCCGGCGCGACCGCCGACCTGGTCGCGCTGCCCGCCGACCCCTTCGACGACATCACGGCCGTTGCGGGCATCGACTTCGTCATGCAGGACGGCGCCGTGCACCGGACTCCCATCCAGTGACAGCAGACCTGACCACGCTGTCCGCCCCGTTCCACCATGGTCGAGAGGACATCCGCGAGACCACCTGGCCGTGTTGCTCGATGAGCGCGTGCCCTGAAGGTTGTCTTTATCGCCGTGCGGTGGCCGTGCTCTCCGCCGCCTGGTGAGAGAGAACCCGACCTGGCGGTACACCAGGAGACCCAGGCCAACAAAGGCTTCGCTGTCACGGCCCGCGCCCGGCAAGACGCGGTGCCGTGTCCGGTGTGCGGGACGCCGACGGCGAAGGTGCACGGGTACCACGGGCGGATGGTGACGGACGTGCCGGTCGATGGCCTGAACTGGCACCGCCGTCTGGTGCGCTGGAAATGGCGTCAAGCACCGGTCGGACCCGGTCGTCCGCCGTTGCCAGAAGAAACAGTCGCGCTCATCCAGCGCCTCGCGCGAGAGAATCTGACCTGGGGATACGTCAGAATCCAAGGGGAGCTCCGACGGCTCGGTCATCGGGTTGCCGCCGCCACGATCCGGCGCGTTCTACGCCGCTCCGGTCTGCCGCCCGCACCGCAGCGCGCAAGCCAGCAGACCTCGCGTACCTTCCTCCGCACTCAGGCCCACACGCTGCTCGCCTGCGATTTCATGCACGTGGACACCGTCTCCCTCAGACGCCTCTACGCGTTCTTCGTCATGGAGATCGCCACCCGGCGCGTGAACATCCTGGGCGTCACCGCCCGCCCCACCGGCGCATGGGTCACCCAGCTCCTGCTCAACGAGTACCACACCACGCCGCTCCGACTGCCTCACCACCGACGGAGAACGCCCAGCTCAGCAGCCTGATCGGAATCATGACACCCTTCAGGCATGTGATGCCGTTGCGGTTGCCTCCAGCGAGCGTGGCTGTGAGCCGGGTGCCGACGGCATCGCAGAGCAGGTGGCGCTTGAAGCCCGGCCAACCGCGGTCGACCGGGCTCCGTCCGGTAGCTCCCTGTTCGTCCTCTGCAGCCTGTTCACCCGAGGATCTGACTGTCGCACGCTGACACGTGATCAGCTTTGCGAGAGGTGATGTCTTGTTACGGAGCGTAGACTTTCTCGATGCTCACGTGAGTAATGCCCTGCGGGGCCCACCAGTCCCAGTTCTTCTGCACGTTCTTCGGGCAGGCCCACGGGCCGTCGGCGTACCCGTTCGGGTAGTGCACTCGTAAGAAGACGCAGTAGCCGTCGGCCTTCGTGTCCTTGGCCCAGCCCATGACATGACTGCTGTCGCAGACCTGGCCGCCGTACGTGCCGAAACTGGTCGTGTTTCCGAAGGTCCAGCAGGCCGCTGCGGCGCTGGAGCTGGCTTCGGCCGGGATGATGCCCAGACCTGCGGTGGTTGCGACAGCTGCGCCAACCATCAAGAGCTTCTTGACAAGTTTCATGATCAATCCCCTTCTAGCCTGAGCGTGAGCTACCAAGATTCCTTCAGTGAGGGCCGCCGCCAGCAGATCCGGCGTGAACGTTAAGCGGAATACGGTTTCATCTTTCGGTACCTCCGCTCGCCCTCGGATAGCGCTGGCGCGCCGGTGTCCCCTTTCTGTGCCCTCACATCGTGACGCGCACCGTCGACCGCGAGTTGGCGATGCGTGCATCCTTACTTGTCACTCCGTGCAACCCGTCGGGCATCCGGCAGACTGCGCAGCGCCGCCTGCCGGAGCTCTCTGGGTGCCACGCCGTATGCGGCGCGGAACGCCCGGCTGAAGTCCGCCGGGCGCAGGAACCCCCACCGGGCGGCGATGGCGCTGATCGACCGCCGCCGCAGCCGGGGGTCGGTGAGGTCGGCATGGCAATGTTCCAGGCGGCGCCGACGTATCCGGGCGCTGACGGTTTCCGGTTCGCTGTGGAACAGCAGGTGGAGAGTGCGTACGGAGACGTGGTGGTGGGCAGCGATGGCCGCGGGGCATAACTCGGGGTCGCCCAGGTGGTGGTCGATGAAGGCGTTGATCCGGGCCAGCAGTGCGGCATTGCGGGTCTCGGTGGGCAGGGTGTCCTGGACTCCGAGCCGGGCCGCCAGCAAGGTGACGGCCAGGTCCACCCCGATAGCGCCAAGCCGGGCCAGCTCCGCCGGGCCGCAGGTGCGGGCGGTCTGCGGCAGCTGCGCCAGGTACAGGCCGAGCAGGGCCGCCGACCCGGCCCGGGGCGGCAGCGGCTCGGCCAGCAGCCGGTCAGCCTGGCCGCCGGCCAGCGGCGGGACGGGGCGCGGCAGCCGCATCAGCGTCAGGCGGGTCTGGCGACCGTGGTCAAGGAACTCGCAGGCCAGCGGATGCGAAGTGGAGAACAGGGCCATGTCGCCCGCTTGGAGGCAGGCGACGCCACGCGCCTGCTCCAGCCGGACCGAGCTGTCTCGGACCAGGAGCAGGTAGTAGTTCTCGGGGTCCTGGCGGCGGATGTGGGCCGGCGAGCGATGGGCTGTTATCGGGGAGAAATCGAAGGCCGTCACCTGGCTGTGCGGCAGCTCGACGGCTTCCGCACGGCCCCGGAAGACTGCCGTGTGCGCGCTGTGTACCGCCACGGGCATGACTTCGTGGTCGACCATCTCGGACCACCAGCCAAGCCGCTCGGGCGCCGGGACGGAATCGGTGCCCACCGTCACTACCGGCCCCGTACCGCCCTGTCCTGACATCTCCGTGAAATCGGGCATGCAACCGATACTGCCCGGCAGGACATCGATCGAGAAGACCACCGCCTCGGCCGGGCGGTCGCCTTGGGTCGGGCGCGCAGGCGGTTCAGCACCCGCGCACGCCAGCGGACTCAACCTCGTAGGGCTCGGCGTAGGTGGCGAGGACCGTGCGCAGGTGCCGCTCGCCGGTGATGAGGAGCCGGTCGGTGCACTCGGTACGGCTGTGCGTATCCATCGTTCGGCGAACGCGTTGGGCCGTGGGCTTCGCGGCGGCATCGGGATGACGGGTGTGCCGTTCCCGGCGAAGACGGCGTCGAACGCGGCGGTGAACTTGCTGTCCCGGTCACGGATCAGGAACGGCATCGGCTGGCTGCCGGTCCGTCAGCCGTTCAGCGAACTGCATGACCGACACCACGGCCAGCATCCCCGGAGCAAGACCCGGCCCACCACGGGCCGGGAACGCTGCCGCGAAGTCCGCGTCCTGGAACAGCACACCCAGCTCGTCGCGGATCCGCATCGCCAGACAGCCCACTTCCCCGCGAACAGACCGATCCCCAACACCATCCCACCCCAAGAACCCACAGGTCAGCCGGTTCCCAAGAAACGAGCGACAGGGTCCCACAGGGTGCTGATCGGCTGGTTGCCGTAGATGAGGTCGAAGCGGCCGACGCCGAGTGCCTTGATCGCGCGGGCCATCTTGCGGACGACCGTCTCCGGCGACCCGAAGTAGAGGGAGCGCTCACCGAGGGCACCTCCCGCCCGATCCGGTTGTCACATCAACTATGAGGTCGCCGTGCTTCGCCGACAGGTCGAGCGGCCGGGGTTCTCGTGGGCTGATCGTGCCGTGCTCTCCGCTCTCGCCCGGCACCTGCCACCTGTCTTCCGCTGCCATCGGCGCAGTTCGCCCGGCTCGTCCACCGGTTCAACGAGGACAGCCCGTACGCCCTGCGCACTCCGCGCACCCTCACCCGCGGCGACCACGGCTGGGCGGAGTGCGTGACGGCCCGGCCCTGCGCCGCGGCACCCGACGCGGCCGGCTTCTACTGGCGCACCGGCGCGCTGTTGGCCCTGGTCCACGCGCTGCGCGGCACCGACTTCCACCACGAGAACATCATCGCCGCCGGTGAACACCCCGTCCTCGTCGACCTCGAAGCGCTGCTGCACCCCACTGCCCCCGGAAAAGCCCAACCCGGCGCCCAACCCGGTGCGGGCAGGGCCGGGGACGAGGAGCCCGCCCGCGCCGCCCTGCGCGAGTCGGTGCGCGCCACCGCCCTGCTGCCCGCCAAGGTGGTCCTCGACGCGGCCGCGGGCGCCGCGGACTAGGGCGGGCTGAACGGAGCTGCGGACCAGCCCTCTGTCGTCCTGGTGCCCGTCGAGAAGAACACCGGGACCGGCGAGGTGCACATCGTGTGGGAACACGTGCGCACGCCCGGCGCGCCTGGTGGCGGGCTTCGCCCGCGCCCCGGTGCGCTTCCTGCCCAGGGCGAGCTTCGTCTACGCCAAGGTGCTCACCGAGAGCATGCACCCGGACTTCCTGCGGGACGCGCTGGAACGGGAGCGCAGCACGGCCCGGCTGTGCGCCGGACGCCACGCGGGAGCGGCTGGCGAAGCCGTCGTACGCGCCGAGATGGACGCGGTGCTCCGCGGCGACATCCCGCTGTTCGAGGCCCTGCCCGGGTCGCGGAAGCGGCTGCTCGACGACGGGCGGTCGGTGCCCGGGTTCTTCGGGGAACCGGCCCCGCACGCGGTACGCCGGCGCATCGGGGCCATGAGCCCCGAGGACGGGGCGTTCCAGGAGCGCGTCATCGCCGGGTCGTTCGCCGACGGTCGGGAGCCGGGGACCGGGCGGCGCGGCCAGGCAGGGCGAAGAACGCCACGGCCGCACCGGCCAGGGCCGCCGCCACCCCGATGGTCATGGTGAGGGACTGGGCGTCGGTGAAGGCCGAACGGGCCGACTCGGCCAGGGCACTTCCGCCCGCGTGGTCCTTCGCGTACGACAGTGTCGCCCCCAGCGAGGACACCGCGTGATCGGGCAGTCCGTCCGGCAGGTCGCCTCGGTAGGCGGTGGCGAGCAGACTGCCCAGGCCGGCCACCCCCAGCGCGATGCCGAGCTGCTGATGGGTGTCGTTGAGCGCGGAGCCCATACCGGCCCGCTCCGGCGGCACCGCGCCCAGCACGGTGCTGGTGGCCGACGGCCCCGCGACGCCGGAGCCCACACCGGCCAGCGCCAGCCCGGCGGACACCGCCACGTAGCCGCTGCCCTCGGACAGCGAGGCCAGCACCGCGAAACCGGCCGCGGTGACGGCGAATCCCGCCACGATGCAGGCCCGCGGCCCGAACCTGGCCGGTGCCCGGCCGCCCACCGTGGAGCCCGCGACGACCCCCGCCGCCAGCGGTATGGCCGCGAGCCCGGTCTCGAACGCGCTGTAGCCCAGTACCAGTTGCAGATACTGGCTCAGGATGAAGAGGGTGCTGCCCGTCGCGACCGTCATCACCGCCACCGCGAAACTCGCCCCGGAGAACCTCCGGTCCCGGTACAGCCGCAGATCGACCATCGGCACCGAGGAGCGGGTCTGCCGTACGCCGAAGGCGACGAGCGCCACCACCGCCACCAGCGCCCCGCCCAGCACCGCGGGGGAGGCGTATCCGTACGCCGGGGCCTCGATCAGCGCCCACACCAGGCCGGTCATCCCCGCCGTGACCAGGACGGTGCCGAGCGGATCCAGCCCCCGGCCGTCCCCGGCCCGCGTCTCGGGCACCAGCCGGACGATGCCCACCAGGGCCACCGTCACCACGGGGACGTTGATCAGGAAGACCCCGGCCCAGCTCCACACGTCGACCAGCGCACCCCCGAGCAGGGGCCCGGCGGCCATGCCCACGGACGCCACCGCGCTCCACACCGCGAAGGCCCGCGGACGCTCCTTCTCGGGGAACACCGCGACGAGCACCGCGAGCGTCGCGGGCATCACCAGCGCCGCGCCCACGCCCATCAGGGCCCGCATCGCGATCAGCCACTCCACCGAGGGGGCCGCCGCGGCCAGCGCCGACGCCACGCCGAACACCAGCAGCCCCGCGACCACGGTGCGCCGCCTGCCGTACCGGTCGGAGACCACCCCCGCCGTGATGAGGAGTCCGGCGAAGACCACGACATAGGCGTCGATCACCGCCTGGAGCTGGCCCGTCGACGCCTCGAAGGCGTCGCCGATGGCGGGCACCGCGACATGCAGAACCGTGTTGTCGATGACGATCACGAGGAGTGCGGCACACAGCGCCACCAGGATCGCCCACCGTCGCGGATGACCTTCTTCTTCCCTCATGGTCCTCCCTCGTTGCTGTTCTCAAACAGTGTAGGAGTACATCCACCACTGTAGGAGTCGCGGACGGGAAACGGCAACGAGGTAGGCTGCGGCCTCGTGAGCGGGAAGCCGAACGGGAACACGGGAAAGAAGACGCTGGAGAACGCACCGGGAGCGGTATGGTTCCGCGCGGAGAAGACCTCCCGCCCACGGCCTCATCTGTCACACGAACGGATCATCGCCACCGCTGTTGAGCTGCTGGACCGCGATGGCGTGCAGAAACTGAGCATGCGCCGCCTCGCGGAGCGGCTGGGTGCCCATGCGACCAGCCTCTACTGGCACGTGGCCACCAAGGACGACGTCCTCGATCTGGCCCTCGACGCGGTGTTCGCCGAACTGGACCTGCCCGACGAGCACAGCGCCTCCTGGCAGGACGACATCGAGGCGTTCATGACCGGGCTGCGGTCCGTCCTGCTGCGCCACCCCTGGGCCGCGGCCCTGGCCAACTCCCGCCCCCTCATGGGCCCGCACGCCCTGCGGTCCTCGGAGTTCGCCTACACCGCGCTCACCACCGGCGGCTTCGACGGGGTGCACCTGTCGTCCGCCGCGGCCACCATCACCCACTATGTGATCGGCTCTGCCTCCTCCGAAGCGGTGTGGCGCAAGCGCTCCGACGAGGCGGCCACCCGCTCGGCCGTGGACGCCCACCTCCGCGCTCACATCGACGAATACCCCACCCTCGCGGGCCACTTCCCGCTGATCGAGGAGGACGACTGGGACGCCCACTTCCACCGCGGCATGCGGCTGCTGCTGAGCGGCCTCACCTCACCCGAGGCCCGAGGCTAGCCTCGGGCTTTGGGCTCCACCTTGATCGACATTCGGTCATGTCGGAGGCCGTGCCGTTGGTCGTGGCCGTGTCGGGAGGCCAGGGTGGGCTTGTCGCGTGTCGGGCTGTTCGAACACATCCGTCGGGACGTGCGTCTTGATCCGTCGCTGTCGCAGCGGGCTCTGGCGAAGAAGTACGGGGTCCACCGGCGGACGGTTAAGCAGGCGATCGCATCCGCGGTCCCGCCGCTTCGGAAGGTGCCCCGCAGGCAGTTCCGCATCCTGGATCCGGCGGTGGGGTGGATCGACGCGATGCTGCGGAAGGACCTGAAGGCCCCGCGCAAGCAGAAGCACACCGTCTAGCGGATCGTGAAGCGGCTCGCGGAAGAGCACGACTTCGACCAGGCGTCGTACTCGTCGGTGCGGAACTACGTGCGCGAACGCCGCCCGGAGATCGCGACCGAGGCGAAGGAAGGCAGCCGCCACCTGGAGGGAATGGTGCCGCAGGCTCATCTGCCCGGCGGGGAAGCCGAGGTCGATTTCGTGGACGTGTGGGTGCGGGTGGCCGGCGAAGCGGTCAAGTGCCACCTGTTCACGCTGCGGCTGTCCTGCTCCGGCAAGGCGGTGCACCGGATGTTCGCCTCGCAGGCCCAGGAATCGTTCCTGGAGGGCCACGCGGAGGCTTTCCGGGTCCTGGGCGGAGTCCCGACCAGGCACATCCGTTACGACAACCTCAAGTCCGCCGTCCGGCGGGTCTGCACCGGCCGCAGCCGGGTGGAGTCCGAGCGATGGACCCTGTTCCGCTCGCACTACGGCTTCGACGCCTTCTACTGCATGCCCGGCGAGGACGGCGCCCACGAGAAGG
Source organism: Streptomyces sp. AgN23 (assembly GCF_001598115.1). Taxonomy (NCBI): domain Bacteria; kingdom Bacillati; phylum Actinomycetota; class Actinomycetes; order Kitasatosporales; family Streptomycetaceae; genus Streptomyces; species Streptomyces sp. AgN23. The sequence continues at coordinate 2,098,274 of NZ_CP007153.1, read as the reverse complement.
GCGGGGTCGAGCAGGAAGGCGGACGCTTCCGCCGGGCCCACCTGATCCCGGTCCCCGACGTCGCCTCGCTGGAGGAACTCAACGCCCGCCTGACGACGATTGACGAGGCCGAGGACGAGCGGATGCTGCGGGGCAAGCTGACCACGGTCGGCTTCAACTTCCGCATCGAGCAGGACGAACTGGCCCCGCTGCCGGCCGAGGACTTCGAGTGCGGGATCACGCTGACGCCGAAGGTCGAGCGGACCAGCAGGATCACCGTCCGCCAGTGCTACTACTCGGTGCCGGCCCGCTTCATCGGCCAGCGGGTACGCGTTCTGCTGCGGGGCGACGAGCTGCTGGTCTTCAACAAGCGGGAGCTCGTCGCCCGGCATCCGCGGCTGACCCTGCGGGGCGGCTGCCGGGATGTCCTCTTCCACCAGCCTGGACGTGGTGGCCATCGAAACCCCCGAGGCCGAGGCCGCCGCCCGGGACCCCGGGCCGGAGGACGACAAGGACGATCCTCCGCCTTGGGCCGAGGAGAACGTCGCACGGGTGCTGTCGCTGCCCCAACGACGGGCCGCTCTGCCCGAGGACCGGCGCCCACCGCCGTCGGTGGACCGCTATGACCAGATGCTGACCCGCCAACCGAGAGGTTCCGCATGACCGACAGCACCGCTCTCTTCGACGTCGGGGTCCCGCAGCCCCGCAAGGACGCAGCCGCGGCCGGCGCGGTCGAGACCGTGATCGACGAAGCCTGCCGGACGCTGCACCTGCCCACGATCCGCTCCCGCTGGGAGGAGCTGGCCGCCACCGGGCTGAAGGAGCGGGCCACCTTCAAGGACTTCCTCGCCGACCTGCTGGAAGCCGAGTGCCTCCAGCGCGAGGAACGCAAGAACGTCCGGCCGGTCAGGGAGGCGAACTTCCCCCGCCCCAAGCGGCTGGAGGACTTCGAGTTCGACAAGCACCCGAACATCGTGCAAGAGCAGGTCAACACCCTCGCCGACCCGGCCTGGGTGAAGACCGGCCTGCCGCCCTGCCTGATCGGGGACTCCGGCACGGGCAAGTCCCACCTGCTGATCGGGATCGGCACCGCGATCGCCGAGGCGGGTCTGCGGGTCCGTTACACGACCACGGCCAACCTCGTGAACGAGCTCGCCGAGGTCGCGGACGAGAAGAAGCTGAACCGGACTCTGGCCCGCTACGGGCGCGTTGACCTGCTCTGTCTGGACGAGTCCGGCTATCTCGACCTGGACAAGACCGGCGCGAAGGTGCTGTTCCAGGTGTTTACGGAGCGTGAGGAACGACGGGTGATCGCCATCGCGTCGAAGGCTCCGTTCTCGGAGTGGAAGCAGACGTTCACCGACCCGCGGCTCTGCTCGGCGATCGTGGACCGGGTCACGTTCAACGCGCACATCGTCGAGACCGGCACCGACAGCTTCCGCCTGGCCCAGACCCAGGAGAAGCGCCGCCGCAGAGCCTGACGTGCGTCTGCCGGCGGGTCTGGGCCGTTCACAAGTGCCCCGACTCGCCGGCCACCCACCGCTTGACGGCTATCACCAGAGCTTGTCGATCTCCCCCGGAAACAGCTCGATCCGGGAATGACGGAACGACGCCTGGGCCTGCCGGCCCGCAGACGAGAAGAAGTCCGCCATAGTGACCTTGTCGAAACCGGGCTGGTCACTGGGGAACGGACCCTGCGGTGTTCCGCCGATGAGTACGGCTCCCGGAAGCACACGCCAGCCCGCACTCTCATAGAACGCCTGAAGCGGGCGATCACACGTGAACAGGCCCAGGTCCAGGCTTTGGGTGATCATTTCCTCCCGCGCCGCTGTCACCAGTTGCCGGCCATACCCACGGCCACGTGCTTCCTTGCTCGTCACCACGGTGCTCAGCCCACCAGCCGAAAAGCGCCGGTCGGCATGGACGATCTCCTTGGACAGGATGTCCAGCGTGGCCAGCACGGTTCCCTCTTCCACGAGCAGCATCGACAACGGCCGCAGTGCAGGATCATGGCTGGGGGCGTCGACAGGAACGTCTGACACACGCTCGGACGGCCATGCCTGCTCTTGGATCTCTCTCACCTGGACACGCAAGTCGGTGGGAGTGGCTGCTTCTGGGAACGACAAGATCTGCACGCGCCGATTGTGCTCACGCACCTCGCAAGCGCAAGCGATTTAACCGATGACAGCGGATCACGCTCGGCCGCAAGATCAGTACAGGACCGAGGCCGGACCCCGAAAGGGGCCTCGGCCTCGGCCACGTCGGGCCCATCCGTTCTCCGCCGGCCGAACCGATGCCCGTCCTCGTCGTCCACCGCGGATCGGAGAATCCGACGGTCCCGGATCGAACACGGGTCGAGATCCTGCGGTCCGTCGAGCCTGTCGGGGGCCCTCCGTCCGGTCTGGATCCGATGCGTTTCACGCTACCGCCCCGGCCCCCCACCGCCGCCAGACAACCCACCCGATCGGGGTGGAGCCAACTGTCACAAACAGCGCTGACATCAGGCTCGGTGTCGTCATCGACGGCGGTTGGTCCTTGATGTGTGTGGGGAAGGGGGGAGCAAGGAGCGGGGCTCGCTCTTGAGGGTAGGTTCTGGCCATGACTGGTGACTGGCGGATGGATCGGATCGGGGCTGCCCTGAGAGGGGAGAACCCGACCGTGCTGCGGCGGCTTGAGTCGGGATTCGCGGTGATCGGCGACGTTCAGTTCTTGCCGGGTTACTCGGTCCTCCTCGTAGACGAACCCGGTGTTCAACGGCTGTCTGACCTGCCGAAGACCAAGCGTCTGGCGTTTCTTTCCGATATGGACCAGCTCGGGGAAGCGGTTGAGCGGGCCTGTCGGCGGCTGGATCCCGATTTTCGCCGGGTCAACCTGGAGATCCTCGGTAACACGGACCCGTTCTTGCATGCCCATGTCTGGCCGCGGTTCGAGTGGGAGTCGGCCGAGCTGGTGGGAAAGCCTGTGTGGCTGTATCCGCATGAGCGGTGGAGTGATGAACGATTCAGGCTCGGTCCGCAGCATGACGTGCTGCGGGAGGAGATCAGCAGCGAATTGGACCGGTTGCGTTCGACGGTCTGACGGTGTGGGCCCGCCGACCGCAGGTTCCTCGCGGGGGTGCGGGGTCAGGCGTCGGGTGAAGCCGCTGGTGCATGAGGTGCGGACCTTGCAGTTGCGGCAGTCCCAGTCGGGGAGGATGACCACGGTCCGCGGTTGCCCGTCCATGTGGGTGCTGCCCCAGTAGCGGCTCTTGTCCCCCTTGGGGCAGACGGCGTACTTCTCGTTCCAGTGGATCTGGAAGTCGGTGAGCGCGAAGCCTTTGTTGGCCTGGGTCTGGCGGTCACTTGCGGGTGGTAGGGGCCCGAGGAGGTCGATGCCCTGGGCGCGTGCGGCCAGGATGATCGTGGCGGAGGTGTAGCCGCCGTCGACCAGGTGCTCTCCTGGTTTCGCCCCCGTGTCGTTCCAGGTGTTCGTGGACGGTTGCGACCAGGTGGGAGTCGTCCGCCGCGGCGTGCGTGGTGGCCACGTTCACGATCAGGCGGGGAAGACCGGTATCGCAGGTCTCGCTGTAGTGGACCTTGTAGCCGTCCCAGGTCATGCCGCGTTTGACCGTGCAGCGTGCGTTCGTATCGTGCGGGCTGGCCGGCCGGAGTCTGCCCGGTGGGAGGTCTGCCCTCCCGCTGGCGCATCCCCTGGCCGTGTTCGCCGCCCCGGTGGTACTGCTGGACCCACGCCCGCCGCGGAACGTGCATCGGCAGGCAGCTGCCGTAACCAGGCCGGCGCATCGGGCCGATGGACCGCGTCCAGCAGGGTGAAGCCGTCGGCTCCGTCCTGCACCGCGAAAGCCCCGCGCTGCACGTCGCCTTTCGGCGGCCGGTAGGAGTCCGCGCGCTGTCCGTAACGCTTCTGCCAGGACGCATCCGCGATTTGGGCCGCGTGCAGCCAGTCACCGGCGGCGACCGCCAGGGCCTCGAGCGCGCACCGCGGGGTCTCTGTGCGGAACTCCAGCCGGTTCACGTCCCTTACCCGAGCCAGGACGTGGGTGGCGTCCGTGCGGACACGTCCGCCCGCGCGCGGGAAATCCAGCCCGGACAGCCGGGACAGCAGCCGGTCCAGGACCCCCTGCTCGTGGCTGTGTTCAACCAGGCGGGTCCGGAAGCCGGAGAGGACGGAGAAGGGGAAGCCCTCGTCCTCCAGCTCCAGCCCGAGGAGATACTTCCAGTCGATCCTGGAGCGGACGGCATCGGCTGGCTGCCGGTCCGTCAGCCGTTCAGCGAACTGCATGACCGACACCACGGCCAGCGTCCCCGGAGCAAGACCCGGCCCACCACGGGCCGGGAAACGCCCCCACGAAGTCCGCGTCCTGGAACAGCACACCCAGCTCATCGCGGACCCGCATCGCCAGACAGCCTTTGGGAGACGCCGCCCTGGCCACCCGAGCGGTCGTCTCAGGGATCTCGGGAGCGGGGACAGGACGCAGCGACACCGCCGATCCTCCTCACTTCCCCGCGAACAGACCGATCCCCAACACCATCCCACCCCAAGAATCCACAGGTCAGCCGACTCCCAAGAATCAAGCGACAGAGTCGCACAGGCTGCGGCGGGACGGTCACGGCACCTCACTCGGTCGAAAGTTTCAGTTTGACTGTAACCTGCGGATGAGGCAGCTTCCACTCCTGTCGGTGAACGGCGCGGTGGAGTACCCGCCCCCCGGCGTTTCAGTACGACAGGAACACTGCAAGCGTTTTAATTTGGGAGATTCCGGAAATGACGGATCAAACCACGAACTGGCCCGATCACCTGACAGGCGATGCCCAGCCACTGGAAGTGGGCATCCTTCTCTACGAGGGGCATACGGCACTCGACCTTGTTGGTCCATACACGACGTTTGCACTGGCGGGCATGAAGGTCCACCTCGTGGCCGAGACCCTCGACCCTGTCGTCTCGGACGACGGCGGCATGACCATCGCTCCCACCACCACCTTCGATGACTGCCCTGAGCGGCTCGACATCCTGTTCGTTCCTGGTGGCGGGATGGTGTACAAGCCGATGCTCGACCCGGCCACCATCGCCTGGCTGGCAGACCGCGGTGCGACGGCTTCCTACATCACCGCGGTCTGCAACGGTCCGCTCGTTCTTGCGGCGGCCGGACTGCTCGACGGTTACCGCGTAGCTACGCATTGGGCGTCCCGGGACCAGCTGGCACGGCTGGGCGTCGAGGTGTCGACGGAACGTGTGTGCATCGACCGGAACAGGTTCTCCGGGGGCGGCGTGACCGCGGGAATCGATTTCGGGCTCACCGTCGTCGCACACACCCTGGGCGAGAAGGCCGCAAGGTTTGCACAGCTCGTCATGGAGTACGACCCGGAGCCGCCGTTCAACGCCGGGTCGCCGGAGAGCGCAGGTCCCGAAATCGTGGCACTGCGCACGCGGTTCATGGCCGAGCCCGACACCGCCCTCCGAAACGCTGTGTCCCACGTGTTGGAACAGCGTGCAGCAACAAGTTCGCACCCTGTATCAGACGAGAACGCCGATCCCGCCGCCGGCATCGTCAACGACTGAGCATGACGCTGAACCGGTGACCAGATCTACCACCTGGGCGAGGTCGTGCCGGAGTCCGTGTTGTACTCGTGCGGGTAGCCGCACGAGTACAACACGGACGTCAAGGCCACCGCTTTCCTCCGCTGCATGGCGGATGTAGCGGCATCTGATAGGCGCCTGGCCGTAGGCGTGGTGGCCGTCCAGGCCATCGAAGTCTGGAGGACGTGCCGCAGGCGCCGGCTGTAGCGCTTGGGCCGGTGGTAGTTGCCTGTCCGGCGGCCGGAGTCGCGGGGTACGGGGGCCAGGCCCGCGTGCGAGGCGAGGCGGCCGGCGTGTCGTCCGGCACGGTGAGAGGCGTGAAGTCCCGGCGCACGCGGGCGGTGTCGGCGATGACCAGGGCGTCCTTGGCATCCGTTCTGGCCTTACCGCGGTAGGCGCCGGACATGCGGTTGACCGTGCGACCGGGCACGTAGACCACGTTCTGGCCGTGCGCGACGAGCAGGGTCAGCAGCGGGGTCGAGGAACGGCCGGAGATGTCCACCGCCCACCGCACCTCGTCGGCACGTTCCCGAGCAGCCTCGATCAGCGTCACGATCTGCGCCTCGCCGTTGATCACCTTCATCGAGAACAGCGTCTTGCCGTCGGCCTCGACTGCAACTGTCCAGTGATCTCCCTTGCCGGCATCGACACCGACCCGTATTCGCGCGTGAGCCGTGCTCAATCCCGTCCCTCCGTTTCCCTCGTGACGAGCGCTTCGCAGCCCGAGGAACACTCCGCCGACAAGTCCCCAACCAGCGATGACCGCAACTCTCAATCAGCAGCCGGAGCGTCCCGGAGGACCGGGCGGCCACTCTCCTTGAGGTATCAACGGCAACTCCGCATCAGCCACACCCGGTCCTCCCGGACCGCCGACGTTCTTAGGGAGCATCCGCATGTCCCCCCGCCCCCCGCGCTCGGCCGCCGACCTGACCCGGCTGGTCGCGTCGCAGACGATTTACTACGGAGCGGTGAGCGTCGACCTGACCCTCACCTCCCTCGCCGGACTCCGCCTGGCGCCCACCCCGCTCCTGGCGACCCTGCCGCTCACCCTGATCACAGGCTTCGGCCTGCTCGCCTCGGTCGCGGCAGGGCTGCTGACGGCCCGCTACGGCTACCGCGCGGTGATGGCGATGGGTGGCGGCTGTGCGGTCGTCGGCGGTCTGCTGTCGATGATCGCCGTGTACGCGGACGCCTTCTGGCTGCTGTGCCTCGCCACCTCGCTGCTCGGCGCGTACCGCTCCACAGGTGGCTACATCCGCTACCTGGCCGCCGACCTCGCGCCCGACGGCCGCAAGGAGCGCTCGCTGTCGATCGTCATGTACGGCGGCCTCATCGCGGCGTTCCTCGGACCGTTCGTCGCGCTGGCAGCCTCGCGTGCCTTCGCGGTCGAGTTCATCGGGTCGTACGCGCTGGTCGCGCTCCTCGGACTGGCGGCGGTGCCGCTGGCGCTCACCGTCTCACGCGAGCCCAGTGTCGCGGCCCCGCCGGCCGGTGCGAACGCCGGCGGAGAGGACGACGCAGCCGGGCCGACGACCTTCCGCGAAGGCCGGGGCAACCCGAACTTCGTGGCTGCGCTCGTCCTGCTGCCGCTTTCGGGCGCCCTGATGACGCTGGTCATGGCGATCGGGCCGCTGGCCAACGTCCACGCCCACCACTCGGCGGGGCTGGGGGCCGCACTGATCCAGTGGCACCTGGTCGGGATGTTCGCCCCGGCACTGATCAGTGGCGAGCTGATGCGCAGGAGCGGCCCCTGGCACACCGCGCTCATCGGCATTGGGATCACGCTGCTCGGCGGGGTCGCGGGGGCCTCCGGCGACGGCGCGGCCGCCATGATGACGGCGATGATCTGTGCGGGCGTGGGCTGGAACTTCACGTACCTGGCCGGCACGGCGTTCCTGGTGCGCAGTTACGCAACCGGCCGGGGCTCGCGCCTCCAGGCGGTCGTGGAGGGCGCCACCGGCGCCGCGTCCGTCGTCGCATCCCTGCTGTCGGCCACCGTATTCGACACCCTGGGATGGCGGATGTCGAGCGTGCTGGTGCTCGCCGTCGCCGGGCCGTTGCTGGTGTGGCAGCGGCGATACGGAAGGCGGAACGCCGCGGTGGCGGACGCGCTCGACCTGTCCGTGGCCTCAGCGCGCCCAGCGGCCGATGCCTGAGGACCCGGATCGTCGCAGGGGACGCCCTCGGAGCGGACGCGTCTCGCGCCCACTCCCGGTGTGACGTTGACACCCTTGGCCTGGGGATAGGGGAACACGTCTGGCAGCGTCCTCACGCGCAGCCCGGGTTACTCAGGGACCGCGTAGCCGCGCTGTGCGAGCGGTCTCTGCCTGTTAGCCGTGGCAGCACGGACCATCGACCCCCGTTCAAGACGCCTCGAACTTACAGCTAAACTGCAAGTGGCGAAGGCCGAGAGCCGATGCGGGAGCTGCCGTGAGGCTTGCCGCCCTGCGCCGGAAAGGTAGGCCGTTGTGGGCAGCGGAGACGCTCGACAGAACAGCGTGCGCACTACTAAGGACCGAAACTCGGAAGAGCGGAGCGAACAAATCGCATCCCATCTCACGCGCGATCCGTCAGACTCAATTGCATATAGAAGATTCCTACACGTCCGCGCCTACGTTGTTATGACAAAGCCGCGAGTTATGGAACTCCTACTTGTCACGACTGTGCCGACCATGGTTTTGGCTCATGGCGGCTTGCCGAATTTGTCGCTCATCGTGGTGACGCTCATTGGGGGAGCGGTAAGCTCAGGCAGCGCATCGGCTTTCAATATGTACCTGGACCGGGACATGGATGCCCGGATGAGACGCACATCTGGTCGCCCTTTGGTGACCGGAGAGGTGACACCGCGATCTGGATTGATCTTCGCCTGGCTCCTGGCCATCTCCTCGACGGTTTGGTTCTGGTGGCTTGTGAATTACCTGGCCGCTGTACTGTCTGTCAGCGCGATTCTATGGTACGTCGTCGTGTACACAATTCTCCTCAAGCGTCGCACTGAGCAAAACATCGTGTGGGGCGGCATCGCGGGCTGCTTCCCAGCAGTTATCGGCTGGGCATCAGGGACAGGGACCGTAGCATGGCCGGCAGTAATACTCTTTCTAGTGATTTTCTTTTGGACCCCGGCTCATTATTGGCCTCTGTCCGTCAAGCACGGCGAGGACTACCGTCGTGTCGGCGTCCCCATGCTCGGCGCAGTCCACGGAATCGAGCACGTGGCCAAGAGAGTGATTGCATATGCCGTCGTGACTGTCATGACCTCCATTCTCCTCATTCCTATTGCGGGAATGAGTTGGACCTATGCAATGGTGGCTGTAGTCGGTGGAGCATGGTTCGTATGGGAAGCTCTTCGACTCCAGGCCGCTGCCCGTCGAGCGGAAGCCGCCGCGCGACCAATGCGGATGTTTGTGGTATCGAATGCGTATCTTGCATTGTTGTTCGCCGCAGTGGCCATCGATACACTTGTGAAATACTGACTCAGCCGAAAACTCTGTCGCACCGGCGCTCCCGCGCTTCTGCTCCTAACATTCAGCGAGCAAGAAATCTTGGTGGAGTCGACAGGATCAGCGACGTGGCCTGTAGCGGATACGCAGCACCTGAACCGGACACGCCCTCAACGCAAGTGCGGGGTCCCTCACCACGATCACAGATTCTGGCTGGAATAGCTGACTAATGGACGTGCAAAAACACACCCGCCGGAGATTCCTGACCGGCAGTGCTGGTGCCACGCTGGGCGCTGCGGCAGTGGGAACTGCCGCCGGAATGCAGCTCCCACACAAAGGAACGGCCAGTGCGGCGCCCTCGCCGACACACCATACGCCCTCCATCATCCCGTTCTTTGGCGCCCACCAGCCGGGCGTCGCCGATCCGACCCCAACCAAACGCGGCTTTCCTCGCCTTCGATCTCAAAACCTCGACAGTAAAAATCTGACCTGGTGGACGTCATGCGAGCGTGGACGGGTCTTGCGGCGGCTCTGATGAGGGGAGACACCTCTGCCGATACATCACTGGTGTCTACCGGCTCAACGCCAGGAAAGTTCACCATGACCGTGGGGCTCGGAGGCGCTGCTCTCGACCAACTTGGCATAAAGCGCCCACCTGCACTCGTCGACCTGCCGTTGTTCCCCGGCGACGAGCTCGAAGTCGCAGCCTCACATGGCGCTGTCTTCGTGCAACTTTGCTCCGACGACGCCATATACCTTGGGGGCGCCGTACGTGCCGTTCGCGCGGCTGCGAAGCGTGTTCTGCGGCCCCGCTGGCAGATGAATGGCTTCCGCGGAGCTGCCGCCTCGACTGCTAGCAGCAATGGCCGCAATCTCATGGGCCAGATCGACGGCACCAATAACATCGCCGTTAGCCGTGCCTCCACCGGTGGGCCGGTATGGGGTGACGCAGTTTCACCCGCATGGATGACAGGTGGAAGCTACGTCGTCGTACGGCGATTCCGCATGTTCTTGAGTAAATGGGAAAGTGCGGGATCGAGCACACGGGACAGCGCGGTAGGTCGACATATCCCATTGGGAGCCCCACTGCGGGCGCACAAGGAATCCGACCGGTCGACCTGAACGCTAAGCAACGGTTCGTGGCTCAGGGCCTGGCAGACGTCCTTGGCCCGCAGGGGTCTGATCGACTCGTTGAAGACGGCGAGGATGCGCGGGTAGTCCGGGTGCTCGGACAGTTCGGGCGAGGATGCGGGGAGCCGGTGGGCGAGGCGAGGCCGGTGACGGTCTTGCGGATGATTGCGTGGTGCTCGCGGTTGGCCGCTGTGGCCCGGCGGTTGCGGGGCCGGCTGAGCGATGAGGGGAAGGGGTCCACGGACCCAGAGAAGACGTCAGCCTCGGGAAGGACGCCCGGCCACGGGGGCCGCCGTCGGAGCGGTCACTCCATCGGATGAGGCCATGTGCTCGCGCCACAACGCCTCCCCCAAACGAGTAAGCGCTGTACCTAGGTCCTTCCACTCGTCCTCGGCGAACACCTCATGGTCGTAGTCCGCGATCAACTGGCTTGCCCGCTCGAGCACCTTCACGCCACGGTCCGTCAGCTCTATCACCGCTGCGCGGCCCTGCCCCCCACTCCCGACGGTGGCGACGTATCCGTCAGAGATTAGCGCGTCGATGATCGGGTGCAGGCTCTGCACTTTGATCCCCGCTCGCCGCGCCAGTGCGCTGAACGACATGCCTGGATCACGTCGCAGGTGCCCCAAGAGGCCCAGGCGTCGCAGGGACAGGCCGATGCCCTTCAGTGAGTCCTCTACCCGTCGTTCCAAAGAACGCCCCTGGAGGATCATGATCATCGTTGGACCCAGTGGGTATCGTGCCGAGCCGCCGTCCCCTGCGTCTGGCATCCACGTTTTCCTTCCCTCGGCCATGTCGGAGCACTCCCACCGTATCGGAATAAGCAGGTCGACCCGTATGGCCTCGTCTCCTGAAGGACGCTTTACCAACGTCCCGCCCACCTGGCTCCTCTCCAGGTCACCGCGCACGCCCACGCAGCGCTATCAAACCTGAGCTCAGGGTTTTGCCATCACGAGTACAGGTCTCATCTCATGGCACATCCATCCCGCTACCTGTGGAGGGTGAAGAGTCGACAGCCGGCAGTTCCCATCGTGGCGGAGCTCGGGCAGTGGGCAGTATGTGTGGATGTGTGCATGACTACGCCGCTCGCCGGGACCTGGGCGCCGCGGGAACAGGCCCGTCGTGCGGGTGCGTGACAGATGTCGTCGCGCTTGAGGGCGGGTTGTCCGGTTCCGGGGCTTCACGGTTGGCCCGGGGGACGGTCTGCCGGAAAGCATGGGCGGGCGCGAGTCGTACCCGAGCGATCTGCCGGATGAGGTATGGGATCCGGGCAGAAGGAAGCGGAGCTGATCGGCTCCGAGAGGGGCCCGCCGGGGCCATGAATGCCAGGGTTGACGGGTCTACGCCGGGGCGCCGCACGCTCCCGGGCGGAGGATCTCCGACGGGGTGCGGCCGGCGAGGGTTCGCGCCGTGCGGGTGAGGTGTGCCTGGTCGGCGAAGCCCGCGAAAGCAGCCGCGGCGGCCGCGGACTCGGCCGGTAGTGCGGTCATGGCGGTGCGCAGCATGGCCCACTGGCGTAGCCGCGGGAGCGGGATACCCACCCAGTCGCGGACGAGGGTGCGCAACCGCGGCTGGGAGAGCCCGACCTGAGCGGCGACCGCGCCGATCGTGGCGGTGGCCCCGGGGCGGGTGATCTCCCGCACCGCGTGGGCGACCCTGGAATCGAGCGGGGCGCCCGCTCCGGCGAGGGTCACGAGCTCGGCACGGGCCGCGTCCAGGTCGGCGTCGGGGCCGGGATGGTCGAGGGCCGCGAGTACGCGGTGGGTCGCGGTCTCGTTCAGGTGGGCCGGGCCGGTGCCGAGCGCCAGCTCCCACGGGTCCAGGAAGAGGGCGACGTAGGCCGACGAGACGGCGCAGGTGTGTGCCAGCTGCGGCGGCACGATCGCGCCGACCGCAGCGACGGTGCGGTTACCGCCGTAGCCGACCTCGACACCGCCGCCGAGCGCGAGCACGATCTTCCACGCTGGGTGCCGGTGAGGGCGTACCCGGAAGGCGCCGGACTCGGCGAACATCGTCGCCGCCCGGCCGGAGGCGAAGTGGAGGCGGCGATCGTTTCGTTCAAGCGTCCACGCCCGGGTCGGCGGCACTGTCATGGCATGAATTCTATTGTGGCCGTCGCTTTGGCGGCCTTCCTGATTGTCAACGGCGTCGCGCACTTCGTGCGCCCGGACCACGTCCGCCGGTTGGTCCCTTCCTGGCTGGGTCGCGCACGACTGCTCGTCGCTGCGGGCGGGGTTGCGCTGATCACCGACAGTGTTCTCCTCCTCGCGCCGCGGAGCCGAGCGGCGGGCGGGTGGCTCGCCGCGGCGATGATCTCGGTCTTCGTCGTCGCGCATCTCGATGGGCTGGCCCGGGTAGTGGCTGAGCGACCGTGCCGTGCTGGCGGATTGGCGAGCGCAACCGTCAAGGTGCTTCTCAACTTTGCCTACATCGGTTGGGCCATCGCTGTGGCGACGACTGCTTGAGCCCGGCCACCAAGGCGTGGCCGAACCTTCGCAGAACAGCCACTCAAATCGCCCTGCCGAACCGGAGCTTCGAAGTGCCGTCAGTCTGCCAGTGTCTGCCTGATCAAGTCGCCCTTGCGTCAGCACCGCGCACTGCCGGGACTGCCACAGCGACTGGCCACACTGGCGGATCCGCCCGGCACTGATCGCGTAGTGCCGTCGCCACTGGTCGGTCCTCTGCTCGTGCCGGATCCGGGCCTGGATCGCCTGCTGGAGCCGACAGCAGGAAGATATGGCGTCCATTGCCATTGACGTTCCCGCTGCACTGCACTCGCGGCAGGCGTTGCGTGGGAAGAGCACCGGCAGCCGGGGTGCCCATCGCCGAGGGTGGGCTTCCGGGGTGAGCTGGTCCCGCCGTGGGGGCGGGTTGGGGAGCCGCGGAGCGCCGGCAGTTTCCGCTCAAGGGGTCAGAATCGTCCGGCCGGAGAACGCGGCCCGATACTCGGAGGGCGACACGTCGAGGATCCTCCGGAAATGCAGGCGGAGGTTGGATCCGGTTCCCAGTCCGACGCGCTCGGCGATCTGGTCGACCGGGAGCTTCGTGGTTTCCAGGAGCGCTCGGGCAGCGTCGACCCGAGCGCGCAGGACCCACTGCAGCGGCGTGTCGCCGGTCTCCTCGGCGAAGCGGCGCATGAAGGTGCGCAGCGACATCCGCGCGTGCGTCGCGAGATCGGTGACTGCGAGCGGTTCGTGGAGGCGCGTCAGCGCCCATTCCCGGGTCGCCGCGAGCGTTTCGCCATGCGGTGCCGGGCTGCTTCGAGGAAGGTACTGAGCCTGGCCGCCGCTCCGATAGGGCGCCGTCACCAGACGGCGGGCGATGTCGTTCGCCACGCTCACGCCGAGGTCGCGCCGGACGATGTGAAGGCACAGGTCGATGCCCGCCGCGACCCCGGCTGATGTGAGGACCGAACCCTCATCGACGAACAGAACATTGGGCTCCACCACGATGGCCGGATGGCGCAGCGCCAGCATCTCCGCCGCGTCCCAATGCGTTGTCGCGCGCCGCCCTTCCAGCAGACCCGCGTCGGCCAGGGCGAACGCGCCGTAGCAGATCGATGCGATGCGGGCTCCTCTTGAATGCGCCCTCCGGAGCGCTTCGTGCACTGCGGCCGGGATCGGTCGGCCGACCGGCGCATAACCGGGGACGATGATGGTGTCCGCCTCGGCCAGCGCGTCGAGACCCCGCGGCACCGTGTACCCGAAACCCCCACTGGACGGCACCGCTCCCGCAGCGAAGCCGCACACGGTCAGCTCGTATGGGAGTCCGTCACGCGCATGGAACACCTGGGTCGGGATGCCGACGTCGAGCGGGAGCGCTCCATCCAGCACAAGCACCATCACCTGGTGCGAACCCATCATTGCCCATCTCCTCAGCTCGCGGTGATCAACCCCCTGTGGCAGAATCCTCGCACATGTTGGCATTCATGCCACTGGAGGGTGTCGTCCGAACGCTCGACACTGAGTGGGCCGTCCAGTCGGGTTCGGCACTATGTCGAGTGGATGGGAAGTTCGTTCCATGCCGCGTCCAACGGTTCCGCCGGTCGTTGCCTTCGTCTCGTCGGCTATCGCGTTCATGGCAGTGATGGCCGCCGCAGGAGCACCGAGCGCCCTGCTGGTCGTCTACCAGCAGCACTGGCATTTTCCCGACAGCGAGCTGACGATCGCGTTCGCGATCTACGCCCTCGCGCTCCTCCTCGCGCTCCTCGTCATCGGTTCCCTGTCGGATCGAATCGGTCGCCGTCCGGTACTCATCGCGGCCCTCGCACTCCAGGCGGTCGCGATGGCGGTGTTCCTGCTCGCGCCGAATATCGGCGTCATCATCGCCGCGAGGGCGCTGCAGGGCTTCGCGACGGGAGCGGCCACGAGCGCGTTCAGCGCCTACATCGCCGAGGTCGCACCGGCGGCGCAGAAAAAGGTCGCAGCATTGGTCGTGAGCATCGCATCCGTCGCCGGTCTCGGCATCGGTGTGGTCCTGACCGGCGTCGCCATCCAGTTCGCGGCAGCACCCGCCGCGGTCGTGTTCGGAGCCGCACTCGCGATTATCGTCATGGCCATCGTCGTCACAGCGGCCTCGCCTGAGACGGTTGGCGAGCGTCAAGGGATCGGCGATGCCCTCGTGCTACGCATCGGCGTTCCATCCGCGGCCCGGACCGCGTTCGCTCGCACTGCCCCAGGGATGATCGGGATCTGGATGTCGGCCGGGCTTGTCCTCGGCCTCGGGGCGTCGATTGTCCATCAAGCCCTGCACATCACCAATGGAGCCGCCCTCGGCCTGGTGGTCGCAGCCCAGCCCCTGGCTGCGGCCGTCTCCGCGCTCGTACTCGGCCCGCTGATGCCGCCCCGGCGGTTCATGCTCGCCGGATATGTAGCGGTCCTCGCCGGTGTGTCGCTGGAGGCGTGCTCGTTCGCGGCGGGCCTCGCATCGCTCATCATCTGCGGCGCGATCATCACCGGTCTCGGCTTCGGCGCCGTCTTCTCCAGTACGCTCGGGCTCCTTGTTCCGCTGACGCGAGCGCAGGAACGGGCGAAGCTGTTCTCCGCCGTCTACGTCGTCGCTTATCTCGCGTATGGCGTCCCTACCATCGTGGCCGGCTTCCTCAGCGACGCCATCGGTTTGGTGCCCGCAGCAGTCATCTACGCCGCCGCAACACTCGTCATAACAGCCGCTGGACTGATCGTCTCACTCTCCCGGACGGGATCGATGCCGAGTGACGCTCTGCCCGGCGGCACGCAAGAAGCACGAGCACACGACGTGCGAGCGTCCACATCAAGCGCGGCCTAGTGCGGCGCCGCATTGATCTTGCGAGGGTCTGCGGCTGCCGTCGGTCTCGGTCGGGCTGACGGCGGCGGAGAGATGCCGTGTGGTCCATGAGGAGGCATCGCGGCCCGATCGGCGCGAGGCGTGCGTCCGGCACCCGTGTGACCAGCCAGATCGTGCTCTTGATAGTGGCGTTCCCGAGGGCGCCGAGCCGCCCTGTACTCGAACAGACCGAAGGAATCGATCTCCACCAGTAGCCCCTGACAAAGGGTGAGGGTATCGACAGCGAGGTCGTCCGTCGGGAAGCGCCCAGCGCTTCTTGTGGGTCAGCCCGTCGATCGCCGCCTTGAAGCTCGGGTACCAGCTCGCGGGGTCCCGCACACGCCTGGCGGCCGGGAAGTACACGCCGCGGATGCAGATCCGTTCGAGCCTGGGAATGCGGGCCGGCGTGGCAGCTGCGGTTTCGTCGCTCACCGTGGAAGTCAGCCATGGCATGTTATGGTACTGAGTACCACTTGGAACTCGATACCAAGGAGTCTGCCATGGATAGCCGGACCATCGTGTTGACCGGCGTGACCCGCGGTTTCGGCCGCGAGTCCGTCGAGTTGCTGATCCGGGAACGGCCGCAGGACCACTACGTCGTGCTGGCTCGCCGCGGCGGCGAACGCCTCGCTGCGGAACTCGCCCAGGCCACCGGCGCTTCCGCGGTCACAGGCGTGGACTGTGACCTCGCTTCGCTCGCCGAGATCAGGCGGGCGGTGGAGGAGATTCTGCGTGGGCTCGATACCGGGTACCTGCCGCCGCTCGGCGGCTATCTCGGCAACGCCGGCCTGACGCTCACGACGACCGAGAAACGCACCACGGACGGGTACGAGATGACCTTCGGGGTCAATGTCCTGTCCCACTATCTGCTCGTCAGGGAGCTGCTGCCCCGGTTTACCGGTCCGGGCTGGATCTTGCTTACCTCGAGCGACTGCCACTTCGGGCAGTTCCGCTATACGTTCGGCGCCACGCCGCCGCCGCGCTGGGAGACGCCGGAACGACTGGCCACGCCTCGTGCCGGTGGCGCGCGGGAGGCCGGGCGGGCGTACGCGACAAGCAAACTCGGCGTCATCTACCTGACCCACGCGCTGGCCCGCCGCCTGCCCGAGAGCGTCGGCGTCTACTCCTACAACCCGGCGCTCGTCGCGGGCACCGATTTCTTCCGCCACGCCCCGGGACCCGTGCGGGGCGTGCTCAACGGATTCTTCCAGCTTCAGCGATTCCTCGGCCGAGGCATGACGCCGCAGCAGGCGGGCGCGCGGCTCGCTGAGACGATCCTGACCGGGCTGACCGCCCGGACCGGGTCCTACCTCGATCGCGGCCGCAACGTGCCGTCGTCGCCGGAGTCGCACGACGAGGACCGCGAGGAGGAGCTGTGGCGCGAGGCCGCCCGCCTCGTCGACACTGACCGCGGGGCGAGACGGGCGGATATCCTGACCGAATGAGCGCGAACAAGTTTCCGGTGGAGCCATTGCGGGACCGCAAACGCCGCCAGACCCGGGAACGGATCATCGAGACGGCCTTCGCGCTCTTCATGGAGCGGGGGTTCGATGTCGTCACCGTGGACGAGATCGCCCAGCGGGCCGAGATCGGCCGCACCACCTTCTTCCGCTACTTCGGCGACAAGCAGGAAGTCGTCTTCTCCACCGAGGACGACTCCCTGCGCGCGCTCACCGCGGCCATGCGCGATGCGCCCACCGAGCCGCTCCAGGATCTCGCGCAGGCACTGGCCACATCTCGGCGGCTGCTGCTCGCGATCTGCACCGAGGCCGCCCGCAACCCCGGCCACTACGCGGTTTACCACCGTCTGGTCAAGCAGCACCCCGAGCTCGAAGACCGCCACACCCGCAAGACCCGGCACTACGCCGACCTCCTCGAGAAACACCTGATCGACCACGGCACCCCGCCGGCCACCGCCGTCCTCGCCGCCCAGTTGACCGTCGCCTGCTACCAGGCGGCGTGGCGCCTCGGCGGCCACGACGCGACGGCGGTGCTCCGGGAGGCGAATGACGCCTTCGACCGCCTGCTGGGCACCACCGCCGCATAAACCTGGGCACCACCGCCGCATAAACGCGGACTGGCCTTCGCTCGGCCGGGACATACGGAACCTCGCAGCGGGCTCGTGGAGCGGAAGCATGCATACTTCAGCACAAATTCTTGCCCTCACGCACCGTCGCTCGACAGCGCGTGGTTCGGCACTCACGCTCACCGTGCTGATGTTTTCAGCGGGCGTTCTCACCACTGCTTGCGGTTCTGAGAGGAATGATTCGGCCGCTGCTGCGGCACCATCCTCGAGGGTATCGGCCGCCACGAAATTATCCTCTTCATCGGTACCGATCGGGTGTCCGAGCCGGGCCAGTTCACCTTGGATCCGGCGATGGCCCCATCGGCTGTTCTCGTGGGCGAGGCGCAGCACGAGCTTCTTGACGGCAGCCTGCGTGGGCGGCCGTCGGGGACCGTGGCGTCGGGGGAGTAGTCCCATCGGCGGGCGACGAACTTGCGATGCCAGGCCAGCAGCGTGCTGGGGGTGATGGGGAAGACCTTGGCCCAGCGGCGGCGGGGGATCAGGGAGGACAGGGAGGCGAACCACAGGCGGTCTGCGGGTTCGTACCGTACTCGTCCTTGTAGTTGGCGTCGTAGCACGGCGTTTTCATGGCGCAGGACGAGGAGTTCGGCCTCCTTCGAGGTGTCCCGCCGCAGAAGCACTGTCGGGACGGCGAGAAGGCGTCCAGACGACGTTGTTGATACGGCCGGGCTTGGCATTCTCGCCCGGTGCCTGGGGCGCCGCTATGCGCTGCAGGCGCCGGCCGTCGAGTCCGCAGACGTCGAGACCGGCCTCCTTCACTGTGCCGATGACGATGCTGCGGCCCGGGGTGTCGGGGTCGACCCACACGGCCGGATCGTCGGCGTCGGCGTTGCCACCGGCCTCGTCGTCGTACACCGCGGGAGTCTCCACGGCGGCCGTGACGGTCACCGGTGCCACGGGCCCGGTTGCCAGGGTGAACGCGGTGGTGAGTGCGGTCAGGGCGCTGAGAGCCAAGGCGCCCACATTACTCCTTAGTAGGAATGAGGACGCCGAGCAGATATGGGGATTTCGCAGGAATCGTATTGAAGGGATCACGAATGCCACAAGATCCCTCAGTTGTGCCGGGCGGGCGCCGGGTCGGGGCGGACCCGGATCTCCATCGCCCTGCCGGGCCGTCGCGGGTGCGCGTTCTCTTTGCCCGAGCAGGTATTGACACGCCCGAGGGCCTCTGCGACGGTACGGGACATCTCTAAAAAGAGATGTCCTGACAAGTGCAGTGAGACGAGGACGTCGCTGTGAAAAGACAGGCTCAGGCGCCACCGTGCGCCGCCACGGCAGAGACGACATCGCCGGCCGTCTCTCCCCTTCCGCCGCCCGGGCGTGGCGGACGCACTCTGCGCTACGGAATGCGGGTGGGGCTTCGCCGACCCACCACGGCGATCGGGGTGCTCGCCCTGATCCTCTTCGGCTATCTGATCGCGGTGCCGATCGTCACCATGCTGATGCAGGGCTTCACCGTGAGCCCGAAGGACACGGTCGTCGTGCAGCAGCAGGAGGGGTCACCGACCTCCTACTACCTGTGGCGGGTGTTCCTGTCGCCGGTGGCCGCCGACCTGTTCTGGCGTCCGCTGGTGCACACGCTCGTGGTGAGCACCTGCTCGGTGGTGTTCTCGCTGATCGTGGGCGGGGTGTTGGCGTGGCTGATCACGCGCACCGACCTGTGGGGCAGGCGCTGGTTCAGCACCGCGCTGATCGTGCCCTACATGCTGCCGACGTGGGCGTTCGCGCTCGCCTGGACGACCATCTTCAAGAACCGCACCGCGGGCGGCCAGCCCGGATGGCTGGAGTCCATCGGGGTCACCCCGCCGGACTGGCTCGCATACGGCGGCGTGCCGATCACGATCATCTTCACGCTGTACTTCACACCGTTCGTCATCCTGCTGCTGGGCAATGCCCTCAAACGCCTGGACCCGCAGCTCGAGGACTCCGCCCGGATGCTCGGCGCGGGTTACGGCACGGTGGTGCGCACCGTGGTGGTGCCGCTGATGCGCCCAGCCCTCGTGTCGGCCGCGACGCTGATCCTGGCCAAGGTTCTCGGTGAGTTCGGCGTGACCTACATCCTGGGCCTGCCCACGGACTTCAACGTTCTGGCGACCTCGCTGTACCGGAGCATATCCACCCGGGAGGACGGCGCCGCCGCCGTCATCGCCGGTGCGATCATCCTGATCGGGCTGCTCTCGCTCTGGGTTGACGTGCACTTCCTGAAGGAGGCCCGGCGCTTCGTCACCATCGGGGGGAAGGGGGCGATGGACCGCACCCGCGCACTGGGCCGGTGGCGGGTACCCGCCACCGCGTTGTGCGGCCTGGCGTTCGTGCTGAGTGTCGTGGTGCCCATAGGGGTGCTGGCGCTCTCCACGGTCATGCGCCGGCCGGCGGACTTCTCCGCGGACAACTTCACCCTCGACTACTGGCTCGGCCACGGGCTGGACACGCCGGCCTTCACGGACGGCGTTCTGGTCAGTGGGGCCGTGTGGTCGGCGGCCTGGAACACCTTCTGGATCGTCGGGCTCGCCGCGGTAGCCGCCGGTGTGCTCGGCCAGCTCGTCGGCTACGTGGTCGTCCGTTCCCCCAGCCGACTGCTCAGTACCGCACTGCGGCAACTGACCTTCCTGCCCTACCTCGTGCCCGGCATCGCCTTCGCGGTGGCGTACCTGTCGCTGTTCGCAGTGGACCGCGGACCGATCCCGGCCCTGTACGGCACCAGTACCCTCCTGGTGCTGATCTACATGGTCGAGCAGATGCCGTTCGCCACCCGGGCCGGCATCTCGTCGATGATGCAGCTCGGCCCCGAGCCGGAGGAGGCCGCCCAGGTCGCGGGCGCCGGCTGGTGGCGACGCATGGCCCATGTCGTGCTGCCGATCCAAAAACGCGCTCTGGCGACCGGTGTACTGATGCCGTTCATCGCCGGTGTCCGCAGCCTGAGCCTGGTGGTGATCCTCGCGGTCCCCGGCATGGACGTGCTCACCACCTTCGCGATCAGGCTTGTCGAGTACGGCTACACGCAGGCGGCCAACGGCGTGGTCCTCGTCGTCTCCGCTGTCGCCTTCGGCGGCACCTATGCCATCCAGAAAACGATGAAGACCGACCTCGGTCGGGGACTAGGTGGGTGACAGATGCCGACGATCCAGCTCCATGGCATCAGCAAGCGCTACTCGGGCAGCACCGCCAGCGCGGTCGACAGCCTTGATCTCACCGTGAACGACGGCGACTTCATGTGCATGCTCGGCCCGTCCGGCTGCGGCAAGACCACCACGCTGCGGATGATCGCCGGCCTGGAACAGCCCACCGGCGGCTCCATCTCGGTCGGCGACCGCGTGCTCGACTCGGTCGAGCAGGGTGTGTTCGTCGCGCCCGAACGTCGCGAGATGGGCCTGGTTTTCCAGAGCTACGCGCTGTGGCCGCACATGACCATCCGGCAGAACACCGAGTACGGCCTGCGGCTGCGCAAGATCGGCCGGGCCGAGCGCAGCCGCCGCGCCGATGAGGTCATGAACGTGATGGGCATCGGCCGTTTCGCCGGCCGCTACCCCTCCCAACTCTCCGGCGGCCAGCAGCAGCGTGTCGCGTTGGCCCGCATGCTGGCCGTCAACCCCGGTGTGATGCTGCTCGACGAACCGCTGTCGAACCTCGACTCGCGGCTGCGCCTGGAGATGCGCACCGAACTCAAGCGCATCCACCAGGACTTCCGCTCGACCATCGTGTTCGTCACCCACGACCAGTGGGAGGCGATGACGCTGGCCACCCGCATCGCGGTGCTGTCCGACGGTCGGCTCCAGCAGATCGGAACCCCTACGGACATCTACGACCGACCCCGCAACCGTTTCGTCGCCGGCTTCCTCGGCAACCCACCGATCAACATCATCGAGTTCACCGACGACGAGCCCACCCCGCACATCGCCGCGGCCCACCGCTTCGCGGAATCCCGCCCGCACGGCACCACGGCTGTCCCCGGCTCGATCGGCATCCGCCCCGAATCCATCCGGATCGAGTCGCCCTCCCAGGCCCCGACCCCCGACGCCCTGACGATCGACGCCTCCATCTTCGCCATCCTGCCGACCGGAGGTAGCTGGACCATCGAAGCGGTCGCGGACGGTCGGCATCTGTTCGCCACCACGTCCATCCCGCCGACCTGCCGACCCGGGGACGACGTACGGCTGCGCGTGGCCGCGCACGAGGTCCACGTCTTCGACACGGAGGGCGAACGTGTCGGTCTCTCCTGAGCCGCAACCGCGACTGCTGCCACCGCGACTCCTTGCCCTCGACATGGGGGGCGTGATCGTCGAGGCCCTTCCCGCTCCCGGGTGGGCGGCGCGCTTCGCCACCCGCCTGCTCGGCCATGCGCGCCACTGCCTGCCCCCCGGCACCGACCTGCCCACAATCGAGCAGGTCGCCACCGACCTCGCCGACGGCCGTGCCCGCCACGACTCCTGGAAGGACAGCACCGTCGGCGGCGCCGAACTCAGCCGGAGCGAGCTGTGGGCCGGGCTGTCCCGTCCCACATGGGGAAGACCACTGCTCGACCACATCATCCGGAACCGCGCTGACCTCACCGCCGAGCTCTGCCTGGTATGGGAGGAGCGCGAAGTACGCGACGGCATCCGCGAGCTGCTTGTCGAGTGCACCCGCGCCGGGATCGCCGTCGGCGTCGTCAGCAACACCATCTCCGGACCGGCCTACCGCAGCGTCCTGGACCAAGCCGGCCTGACCGGCTACTTCCGCGCACTGTCGTTCAGCGACGAAGTCGGCATCCGCAAGCCCGACCCACGGTTGCTCCTCGACGCCATCGGAGTCGCCGGCGTCACCCCGGGCACCACCTGGTACGTCGGGGACACCTACCGGCGCGACGTGGTCTGCGGCCGCCGCGCCCGTGCCGGGACCACCATCCTGATGCGCTCACGTCGCACCGAGTCGGCATCCGACGGCGGGCCCGAACCCGATCACACGGTCGGTGACCCCGCCGGTCTGCACGCCCTGTTGCGCGCCGCGCTTCGCACCCCCACCACATCACGTGGTGGGGGACTCCATACGACCCGATGAGGATCGCCCTTATGCCTTCGCTGTCCGCCCGCTGCTCCGCCACCGCGCGGCGCGCCGCCCTGGACGTGGCGCCGATGCTGCTCAGCGGGTTCCGGAATGACATGAACATCGACCTCAAGGCCGACTTCCACGACGTCGTGACCACGTACGACCGGGCCGCCGAAGCCCGCATCCGCGAGATCATCGAAGAGGACTTCCCTGGCTCTGCCGTGGTCGGCGAGGAAGACGGGCCACGGGCCGGCGCCGATCCCACCTGGTACATCGACCCGATCGACGGCACCTCCAACTTCGCCCGGGGCATCGCGTTCTGGTGTGTGTCCATCGCCGCTGCCGTCGACGGCGAGGTGATCGCCGGAGTGATCTACGACCCCGTACAGGATAATCTGTTCACCGCGGACGACACCGGCGCCCGCCTCGGTGGGAAACCCATCCACGCCCGCGGGTTCGGCGTCTGTGACCAGGCCACCGTCCTCGCCCACTATCCGATGCCCGCCGACCTCGCCGCCGACGAGGAGTTCAGTCTGCGCCGCTACGGTGCGCTGGTGCGCGGTTTCTCCGCTGTGCGCAACACCAGCAGCGGCGCCCTGTGCCTGGCCCATGTCGCCGCCGGCTGGGCCGACGCCACCTTCAACTTCGGCACCAACGCCTGGGACGTCGCCGCGGGCAGCCTGCTGCTGAAACTCGCCGGCGGCAGCTACCACGCCTACATCGACGGAGTGGAGCAGCCCGCCCACGGAGACTTCCTCGCCCCCGACTATTTCGGTCACGTCGCCGACGCCGACTTCCCGCTGATCACCCGCACCATGCACGAAGGGTCCCGGCTCCGCTCCGCCTGAGCCCAGCCACCGGGTCACTCCGGAACAAGGAGATTCCATGCACACGCCCAGATCGAGAGTTGGACGCCTCGCCGCCGCCGTGACCGGCGCGGCGCTGTTCACCGCGCTCGCCGCCTGCGCCCCGCCCCCGGCCACCGGTACCGAGTCCTCCGCCACACCCCTGGCGCAGAAGAGCACCCAGCCCGACGAGACCGCCAAGGGCTTCGACCTCGACGCGCTGATCGCGGCCGCGAAGAACGAGCCCGGCATCACCGTCTACGACCAGACGGGCAAGGTCGTCGACACCGCCAAGGCGTTCTCCAAGAAGTACGGCCTCAAGGCCACGGGCGTGAAGGTCGAACTCGGGGCCATCGACAAAGTCCTGCGCGAGAACCAGTCCGGCAACGTCATCGGAGACGTCGTCATCAACGAAGACCTGCCCACCTACGCCGTGGAACTGCTCCAGCGCGGCGCGCTCGTCAACTGGGTGCCCGGCGACCTCAAGAACTCGATCAAACCCGAGGACCGGTACCCGCTGACCGTCCACTACGGACCCATGGGCTGGGTCTACAACAACAAGACCTACTCCCACTGCCCGGTGTCCAACGTCTGGCAGCTCACCGACCCCGACTTCGCCGGTCGCGTCGCCATCGCGGACCCGCTCAGCAACCCCAAGTACCCGTACTGGTTCAACTCCCTCGCCCGCAACGACGACGACGCGCTGCGTGCCGCCTACAAGCAGCAGTACGGCACAGACCTGTCCACCGACCAGCCGGACGCGGCGCACGAATGGCTCAAGCGATTCGCGGCGAACCAACCAAAGATCACGCAGACCGACGAGGAGGTCTCCGAGGCCGTCGGCGCGCCGGGCCAGAAGACCCCGAGCTTCGGCCCGATATCGATGGCGAAGTTCCGCAATGTCGCGCAGAAGGGCTACCACCTGGCCATCTGCGACGGTATGAAGCCCAACGCCCTCCAGGCATTCCCGTCGGCGATCGCCTACGCAGCCAAGACCAAGAGCCCCAACACCGCCAAGCTCTACATCCACTACATGCTCACCCAGGAGGGCTTCGCGCTGCAGCTCGCCGACGGCAAGCCCTCCACCAGCTCGAAGGTCCCACCGCCCAACGACCCCTCGCACGTCAAGAACTACCTGAAGCAGATGGCCCCGTTGCGCGCCACCGACCTGCTCAGTGACTACCGGACCAAGTCCGACTGGGAGGACTTCTGGCGCACCTCCCACCACTGACACACATCACCCGTCCCGTAGGCTGTGAGCACCGCCGACCCGGTGCTCATAACCTGCTACCCCCCAACCGGGCAGCCGGGTACCACCCAGTGACGCCCCGGGGAAGGATGAGACTCAGCGTGGCCGACGAACGCATCGAATTCGCCCAGTGCTTCCGTCCTGTCATCCACAGCAGCGGAATACCGCTCTACACCCAGGTCGTGCACCAGATCGAAGACGCGCTACGGCGCAACATCATTCACCCCGGCCAGTTCCTGCCACCGGAACCGGAACTCTGCCGCGCCTTCGGCGTCGGCCGCACCACCGTCCGCCGTGCCGCCGGGCAACTCATCGACAGGGGCATCCTCAGCCGCGCCCCCGGCGTTGGCACTCGAATCAGCAGGGTCCCCACGCTCGACTACTCCTCGCTGACGAGTCCCAGCCTGTACGCCGATCTGAAGTCGGCGCACCGGGACCCCGTCACCCGCGTCATCTCCTGGCAGACGGCCACGGCCGACGGAGCCCTCTCCGAGCGCACCGGCTTCCCCGTCGGTACGGAGCTGGTGGCACTGGACCGGCTCCGCCTGGCCGGCGACACGCCGATCGCGCTCCTCGGCAATCACCTGCCCCGGGCCTACGCCGACTTCGGCGCCGAGCGTCTGCGCGACTCCAGCCTGGACGCCGTCATGCGAGGCCGCGGCCACCACACCCGCCGCATCGAGTACGAAGTCAGCGCCTGGCTCGCCACACCCCACCAAGCCGAACTCCTCGACATCGCCGAAGGCACACCGCTGCTGCGTGAACACCGCTGGGCCTACGACATCGACGACAACTACATCAACTTCTCCGAGAACTACTACCACCCCATCCACTTCCACATGCGCGGCGTGCTACTCGCAGAGGTACCCAAGTAGCGCAGTGGCTCCCTCCGCACTTCGTGGCGGCAGAGCGCCGCCACGCGGCCGTGACCGCCGACCGTGGCTCGGGTACCCGGACACAAGGCTCAGGCGGGGTCCAGGTCGGGGCTGCGCTCCAGGGCCCTCGATCGGGTCGTCGGCGGGGTCCCGCTGGGCCGCGCACGCCAGCAGCAGGTGGATCGGGTATGGAGCCCGGGTTCGGAACGGCGCGGGGAGCCGGAGGTGCTTGTGGACCAGCTCCAGGCCGTCCGCATAGGTGATCTCGGCCGAATCCAGTGAGGGCACGCTGCCGCATACCAGGGCCAGCACCCGCAGGGCAGCGGCGGTGTCTTGAAGGGCGAGCAGGACGGTGTCCCGGTCGGTGAACAGCGGGATCAGCCGTAGCAGCACCCGGGTGATCACCGCGAGCGTTCCCTCGCTGCCCACCAGCAACTGCGTCAGGTCGTAGCCGGAGCTGTCCTTGGGCAGCCCGGAGAGCCGATTCAGTACCCGGCCGTCCGCGAGGACCGCCTCGCCCCCCACGACCTGACCGCGCATCCGTTCATGATGAGGATGTGGTCGAGGGCTTCGCGTCGGATGCTGCCGATGTGGGTTGTGGCCCCGGTGATGTGCAGTCGCCGGGTGGTGTGCTCGAGGAACACGAGCGCATACAGCCGTCTGCCGAGGGCGGTGTCGATGTGGAAGAAGTCTGCCGCGATGATGCCCTCGGCTTGCGTGGTCAGGAACTCGCGCCAGGTGAGACCTGAGCGACGTGGCGCGGGGTCGATGCCGGCCGCGTTGAGGATCCCCCACACCGCCGAGGCGGCGATCCGATACCCGAGTCGGGCCAGCTCTCCTTGGATCCGCCGGTGCCCCCACGTCGGATTCTCCCTCGCCGGCCGCACGACGAGCTTCTTGATCGCGGCCGGGGTGGGTGGGCGGCCGGTGCCCCGGCGCGCGGTGCAGTCCCACTGCGCGGCGATGAACCTGCGGTGCCAGGCAAGCAAGGTGCCGGGGGTGGCAGGGAAGTTCTTGAGCCAGTGGCGCCTCCACGAAATCCAGCCGGTTCAGGTCCCTCGTCGAGGCCAGTACGTGGGTGGCGTCCAGCACGTCCCGCACCCGCATCGCCCTTCGGGAACACGGCACACGCCACCCGTGCGGTCTCCTCCGGGATCTCCGTCAACTCCACCCCACGCAACGACACGAACCCACCCCAGAAATCGCGACGACGGCCTGTACCCCCAACGGGGTGGTACAGGCCGTCGTCACGTACGCCCCCGGATTTACCAACAGCGTCCGGTACCCCGGGCGGGGGCATGGCACGGCCGGACCACATCACGGTCCGCGGTAATTGACGGTTACCGCGTTGCGGTGGCCAGAGCCGCGCGGATGGCGTCCTCGCCGACCGGCTGGCCCTGCTCGTTCGAGTACGGCCCGTACGGTGTTCCCCACACCGGCGTGCCCGTCGCCTGCCGCCAGCTGCCGGCCAGCGATCCCGCGTCCACCACGCTGTAGCCGATGGAGTCGATGAATTCGGTCACCGCCGCCTTCGCCGGTGCGGAGTCCCCGGCGATCGGCAGGTAGGAGCGGTCGGCCGCCCCTGCCGGGCGTGCGAGTGACAGCAGGTGCTTGAAGAAGATGTTGTTGAACGCCTTTACGAGCAGGGCGTCCGGGACGTACCGCAGAAGCAGCTCGCTCGAGGTGAGGGACTTGCTGTCGAGCTCGGGGATGTGCCCGTCGCGCTCGGGGCCGTAGTTGCAGGTGTCGATGACCGTCTTTCCGGCCAGCGGCGCGGCGGGCACGTGGGGGAAGGCGCTGACAGGCACCGTGACCACGATGATGTCACCGGCCGCCGCGGCCTCTTCGCTCGTCGCCGCGGACGCCCGCGGCCCCAGTTCCGCGGCCGTGTCCGCGAGCGTTTCGGGACCGCGCGAGTTGCTGAGCACCACCTGGTGCCCGGCCCCGACTGCGAGTCGCGCGAGGGTCCTGCCGATGCTTCCGCTTCCGATGAATCCCACAGTCGTCATAATCTCAACGTCCTTCAGAAGAGCCGAACTTGCCGGTTGCCGGGCTCGTTACGATCCGGGTTCCCGCCGTCAGCCGGCGGGGAAGTAATGGCCGTTGTCCAGATCGGCGAGCAGGCCGGGCCGGGCGGGTTCCCAGCCGAGAGTCCGGCGGGTGATGAGGTTGGACGCCGGGTAGCTCTGCGTGACGATATTCGTGAGGAACCCGAAGTACCCCGGCGTCATCAGGGCATCGTTGGGAACGCTCACGGCGGGCAGGCCCAGGCGGCTGGCGATGGCCTCGGCGATGTCGCGGAACGGGATGCCCCCGTCCTCGACCGCGTGCCAGTATTTGCCGGTCGGCCCCTTCTCCAGCGCCAGGCGGAACAAGGTGGCGGCATCGCGGATGTGCACGGCGTTCCACAGGTTCGCGCCGTCTCCGGGGTAGCCGACGAACCCCTTTTCCTTCGCGAGCGCGATCAGCGTGGGGAGGAAGCCGGCACGATCGGTCGTGCTGTGCGCGATGTTGGCGATCCGCACGACCGAAGACCGCACCCCCTGCTCGGCGAGGTCCACAACGGCCCTTTCCACGATGTTGCGGACCCGCAGGGTGCCCTTGTGCTCTTCGCCGGTGGGGAGGGCCGGGTCCTCCTCGGTGGCCGGCCGGCCCAGGTTCCCGGGCGAGCCGATGCTTCCCGCCGTGACCAGCGGCTTTCCGGTTCCCGCGAGTGCCTCGCCGTACGCGAGCATGATCGGGAGCTCCGCGGCGGCCACGGCGTCGAGCCCGCCGGAGGGCAGTAGATCCTGCCTGTGCGCGACGTGGATGACGCCGTCGGAGTCCGCGGCTGCCTCCTTGAGCCCGTCGAGATCCTGGAGGTCGCCGCGACGCACCTTCGCGCCGAGCGCGGACACGGCCGCCGCGGAAGCGTCCGACCGGGCCAGGCCGGTGACCTCGTGCCCGGCGGCGATGAGCTCGGGGATGATGTACGAACCGGAATGGCCGGTCCCCCCAGTGACGAATACGCGCATCTGACTTTCCTTATGAGGGTAGGTGCAGGGTCTCTTCGTGCCGTAAGTGAACTGGCGTAATGCGGCACGAGAGGTAGTGGTAGGGGTGCGCTCAGCCGAGAATGGTGATGCCGAGGGAGAAATTGGTGTGCTTGACGGAGTGGTTCATGAGGCCCAGCTCCAGCAGGCCGACGTTCTCCAGTGCCCGCGCCATGGCGAGTTCCCCGGTGTCCCAGGGGCGCAGCCCCAAGCTCTCGACGAACGCCGACACGCGTGCCTTCGCCTGCGCGTCGTCGCCGGCGATGAACACGTCCAGAGGGCGGCCCTCGGCCGGGCCGGCCGCCAGAACGTGGGAGAACACAGTGTTGAACGCCTTGACGACATGCGCGTCGTCGGGAGCCGCCTTGGCGATCTCCTGTGCGCCGGTACTGCCGTCGGGGACGACGAAGCCCTGCAGGTCGGGGGCTACGGGGTTGGTGATGTCGACGATGACCTTGCCGCGCAGTGCGTCCCCGTACTCCCTCACCACCGCCGCCGCGCCGGCGTACGGCGCGGCGAGGATGACGATGTCCCCGGCCGGGGCGGCCCCGGCCGTCCCGACCGTGGCGCCGCCGAGCGTGGCGGCCAATTCCTTGGCCTTGGCCAGGTCGCGGCCGATGATCTCGACGGCGTTACCGCCGGCGAGCGCCCGGCCGGCCAAAGCACGGGCCATGTTTCCCAGTCCGATAATGCTGATGCTGCTCATCGGTGTTTCTGCTTTCCGGGCTTTGGCCCTGCTGTCAACTTCCAGTGTCGAATTCTTGGGTCGAATTCGCTTCGGTGCCCTTAAGCGCCTGTTTTCAGGCTGCCATCGGGTCCGAGTGGGTGTCCAAGACCTCTTGAAGCCGTGGTGATACCCTGAAGGCATCACCAGGCCGGAGGTGCCATGGATCTGGATCTGCGCAAACTGCGTTACTTCGTCACCGTGGCCGACCGGCTGCATTTCGGCCGCGCCGCCGATGAGCTCCATATCGCGCAGCCGGTGCTCAGCCGGCAGATCCGCGCGCTCGAGCAGGATCTCGGCGCCTCGCTGTTCACGAGGGATCGCCACGGAGTAGAGCTGACAGACGCGGGCCGGCAACTGCTGGCCGACGCCGGTCCGCTGCTCGCCTCAACCCACGCGGTCCGCCGCCGGGTGTCCGCGGCCGCCAGCGGCAAGCGGCGGCTGATGGTCGGTTTCCGGGCCGGCATTGCCGTCACCCCGGCGGCCCGGGCGTTCGAGGACCGGCACCCGGACGTGGTCGTGGACGTGCAGCGGATCGAAGGGGACGACCAGGCAGCGATGCTGCTCGACGGCCGCATCGACGTCGGCTATGTGCGGCTGCCCATCGATGAGGCCGGCCTGCGCGTCACCCCGCTGTACACCGAGCCGCGGGTAGCGGTACTGCCCGCCGGACACCGGTTTGCCGGCAAGGAGGAGGTCACCGAGGCCGACCTGACCAGTGAACCGCTGGTTTGGCACGGTGCCCCGAGCACGCAGCCCACCAAGCGCCCGCTCCGCAATGCCGGGTACCCGGTGCGCGGGGTGGACGAGACGCTCGAGCATGTCGCGGCCGGACGGGGCGTCTCCTTCCTGGCCCGTTCGGCGTCTGTCTTCTACTCGCATCCAGACGTCGTCTATGTGCCCATCCCGGATCTGGCGCCCGAACAGGTGTGCCTCGCGGTGGCGGCATCGCACACCTCGCTGGTAGTGGATGACTTCGTCACCGCGGCTCAGTCGACGGCCGAGATCACGGCAGAATGTGGGAACTATGAGATGTGGCGGCTTGGAGGCGATGCCGTCACAAGGCACGCTTGAGCCGTTCGACTGACCCCGTTCACCATGCGCTGAAGAGTGAAATGGCTTGACGGAGTGGTGCTGTTGCGGCTGACCGTCTGAGACGGTTCCGTTCTTCGGCCAGCAGTTGTCTGCGGGGCCCGGAGGCACCTGAGACCGACTGGAAGTACGTGCTGCGGACGCGGCTCAAATCGGCTGATCGCCCTGTCGTCGGAGCGGAGCCGTTCACTGACGGTCTGCCGTTCGTAGCGTCGGGAGTCAGTCCCTGTTATCCAGAACCCGATGGCGGGTTCCGGATGAGGGGGTGGCAAGCTGCGTACGAGTTCTTCATGCGCCACCGCGTACGGACGTATGTGATCAGCTGTCTGTTCGAACCGGCGGCGCGTCAGCGCCCTGGGCCGAGACGACGGCCTCGAACTCCTGCAACCTTCGAGGGCCGCCATTCTTCCCGGCGGCTTCTGCTGCGGCCTTCAACAGGCGGGCGGGGCGGCCAGTTCCGTAAAAGCCTGCAGCCAGCCGGTGCTGCCGCGTGACCGGTAGCGCGTCCAGCCCGGCCGCGATGTGCCACGTCAACTCGACACTTCCTCCCGTCGTCGGTCATCGCTGGCTGTGGCGGGGATGGCGTTGTCGATGAGGACGGCGGCGATGGCGGCGGCGGTGGGGAAGGCGTCGGCGTTGAGGACCCGGGTGCGGGCCGCGGCGCCGTCGATGAGCAGCGCGAGCTGCTCGCCGAGCTGTTCAGGGTCGGTGGCGCCGGCTTCGCGGGCGGTGTCGGCGAGCCGCGCGGCGACGGCTTCCTTGTAGTCGCGCGCGTACTGGGATGCGGGGTGCTGGGGGTCGTGAAGTTCGACGGCGGCGGCGATGTAGGGGCACAGGGGGGTGGTAGGGGGGATGTCGAACGCGGCGAGGAGCCGTTCGCGGGGCGTGAGGTCGGTGCGGTCGAACACGCCGGACAGCACGGAGGGGTCGAACCGGCGCAGGTACTCGGCGACGAGTTCGTCCTTGCCGGTGAAGTGCTGGTAGGCCGTGCGCTTGGACACCTGGGCCGCCGCGCAAAGCTGGTCCATGCCGGTGCGGTTGATGCCCTGCTCGCGGAACAGTTGCTGGGACGCGCTGATGATGCGCTCGCGGGCGCCCCGGCCGCGGCGGCGGCCCGTGGGGCCCTTCTCCAACTCCGTCATGGCTCCATCATACCGCAGCTAGGTAACGATCGGTGTACATAGTTTGCGTCCCAGCCGCCCACCCCGTACCGTAAGCACACAGTGCGGTGTACATAACGCCGTCACCCCAGGTACGCAGGGCACCACCGACCCAAGGGAACGACTATGGGAAAGCTTGACGGCAAGGTCGCGGTCATCACCGGCGGCACCACCGGCATGGCGCTGGCAGGCGCGAAGCGGTTCGTCGACGAGGGGGCGCACGTCTTCATCACCGGCCGCCGCCAGGACGCCCTGGACGAGGCCGTGAAGCAGATCGGCCGCAACGTCACCGGCGTCCAGGGCGACGCCGCCGACCTGGATGACCTGGACCGCCTGTACGACACCGTCAAGCGGGAGAAGGGAAGCCTCGACGTGCTGTGGGCCAGCGCAGGCGGGGGCGAGCCCGCCCCGCTCGGCGAGATCACCGAGGCCCACTTCGACGCCGCGTTCTCCCTCAACGCCCGCGGCACCCTGTTCACCGTCCAGAAGGCCCTTCCGCTCTTCAACGACGGCGGCTCCATCCTCATGACCGGCTCCAACGCCTCCCTCGGCGCCTTCCCCGGCTGGAGCGTCTACGCCGGCAGCAAGGCTGTCCAGCAGGCATGGGCCCGCGTCTGGCTCAACGAGCTCAAGGACCGCCGTATCCGCGTCAACGTCCTGACCCCCGGCCAGGTCGCCACCGCCAAGCAGGAAGAACTCTTCGACGAGGCCACCAAGCGCCAGTTCGAGTCCCTCATCCCCCGCGGCCAGATGGGCCGCCCCGACGAAATCGCCACCGCCGCCCTCTTCCTCGCTTCCGACGACTCCAGCTACGTCAACGGCATGGAACTCGTCGCCGACGGCGGCACCACCGCCATCTAAACCGAACAACCACAACCAGGGCAGGACATCTCATGAGCAACATCAGCATCATCGGCACCGGGAACATGGCCCGCACCATCGGAGCGCGGGCGATAGCGGGCGGCAACACCGTCGAGGTCATGGGCCGCGATCAGTCCAAGGCCGCTGACCTGGCCAAGGCTCTCGGCGGCGGCGCCACGACGGGAGAATGGGGCACCGCCCCGGCCGGGGACATCGTCATCGTGGCCCTGTTGTACGACGGCGTCGTGCCGGTCGTCGCCCAGTACGGAGACGCTCTCGCGGGCAAGGTCATCGTCGACATCAGCAATCCCTTCAACTCCACGTTCGACGGGCTAGCCCACCGCGAGGAGACCTCGATCGCGCATGAAGTCGCCAAGGTGGCCCCGGCAAGCGCCAGCGTGGTGAAGGCGTTCAACACCATCTTCCGCCATGTCCTGGAGAAGGGTCGGCCCGACGTCTTCATCGCTGGTGATAATGCGCAGGCCAAGGCGAGTGTGGAGGCGTTCATCGAGACCCTCGGGCTGCGCCCGCTGGACGTCGGCGGCCTGAAAATGGCGCACTGGCTGGAAGGAGCGGGCGTGGTCACGGTGGGCCTCGCCAACCACGGGGTGGGTAACGTGGACTTCGCCCTCAGCATCACCGAACTTCCCGTCTGAGTTAACGGTTGACGGACGACCGAATGACTCGCCAAGTGAGGCCGTGGCGAGTCGGCGGGGTAGCCGTCCTGCACGTCCTTCTCGAAGGCGAAGATCACACCGTCAGGTCGATGACCGCTCCGTCCAGCCGTGCGTCGGCCGACTCCAGCCCCTGGGCCGCCGGGCAGCCGTCGGTGAACTCGGCGAGCAGCCTGGTCACGTGCGTTTCGCCGATCACTCGCCGCAGCCTGCAACTCAGTTCGCTCCAGAGCCATTGTCGCCGACTGCTCGACGATGAACTCCCGCTGCTCGCGGATCTGCTTCTGCTGACTCGGCAGCGTCCCCCGCGTGTAGTACGCCGCAGCAGATGCGAAAGCGCCAGCAACCCATGTCGGGGCATTCGCCCTAATCGATCCCACTCATGCGCGCAGCCTACGGGCGAGCCGCTGTCCGAGCCCCGCCGTACGCTGACGTCGTCCCCACCCGAACTGCGCTGCGTGAGCGGCTACTCGGGCAGCCCACCCCGTCGACTACCGAGGGGCGACGGCATTTCAAGGCCACCCACTACGCGCCACCCCACATGACCGATATAGTGCTCTTCCCCCCACACACATCACATCAGCGCACACTCAGGGGGAAACCATGCGCATCCGCGCCGCCGCGCTCACCGCCGCCATCCTCTGCCTGCCACTCACCGCATGCGGCAGAAACGACGACGACAGCATCAGCACCAAGCCCAAGGCCGACTCATCGTCACAGGCCGCGCCCACCAGCGAAGCCGTGGAACCCGCAGACGCCGCAGAGACCACGCCCCCATCCCAACCGCCCAAAGCCGCCCGCATCGGAGACACCATCACCCTCTCCGGCCAAGACGACGGCCAACAACTCGACGTCACCATGAAGAAGTGGCTCGACCCCGCCAACAGCGCCGATGAATTCACCGCACCTGCGGCCGGCAAACGCTGGGTCGCCGTCCAGATCCAGCTCACCAACACCGGCACCACCACGTACAGCGACAGCCCATCCAACTGCATCCAGGCCGCAGATACTGACGGCCAGCGGTTCGACTCCACGTTCGGCGACATCACCGCCGGCCCTCAGATGACATCCGACCTCAAACTCCCCGCAGGCGATAAAGCACTCGGCTGGGTCGTCATCGAGGTACCCAAAGCATCGAAGGTCGCCACGCTGCAGTTCACGATGAACAGCGGCTTTGCCGACGAGACCGGCCAGTGGAAGGTCGGCTAGCCGCACCCGCTACACCCCGTAGCCGCCAAAGCGGCGCGCTGTACTGCACAGTGGCCAAGTCCGGTGTGCCCGGACACAAACGCACTCTGCGGCCCCGCCACCCACCCGGCGGGGCCACAGTGCGTTCCAGACCACTCCGGGGCGAGTGAGACGGAGAAGGCCACCCGGGGCCGTGGCGGCCCGGGCGACACCGCCCCAACGAGCGGAAGGCACCGCGGCAGGCAACTCCCGCGGCCGCGGTTCTCGTGGGCTGATCGTGCCGTGCTCTCCGCTCTCGCCCGGCACCTGCCACCCGTCTTCCGCTGCCATCGGCTGGTCGCACCGGGCACATTGCTGACGTGGCACCGTCGTCTGGTGCGCTGGAAATGGCGCCCAAGTCCCACCGCGCCCGGTCGGCTACCGCTTGCGGAGGAGATTGCGGCGTTCATCCAGCGTTTGGCGAGAGAACCCCACCTGGGGATACGTGAGGATCCAAGGTGAGCTTCGACGGCTCGGCTATCGGGTTGCCGCCGCCACGATCCGGCGCGTTCTACGCCGCTCCGGTCTACCGCCCGCACCGCGGCGCGCCTCCCAGCAGACCTGGCGCTCCTTCCTCCGTTCCCAGGCCCACACGCTGCTCGCCTGCGCCTTCCTCGCCCACCGCCCTTACCTGGACGGGGCCGTCGTACCTGACGGCTCCCTTGGCGGCCCGCACGATCGCCAGGATCTTGCGGCAGTCAGCGGGCAGCGCGGCTTCGTCGGGATTCTCGCTGCGGTGCGGGATCAGCGGGACCGCCCGCCCCGCCACCCGGGATGGTCCGCAGCGCCCCAACCTCGCAGCCCAGTTGGGCTTCACGGACGCCGATGGCCATGGCTGACCAGCTCGCCTGAACGCCCAGGACCGGCGCTAGTTGACGCGTCAATCACCGACATATAGCGTAGGTGACGCGTCAACCAAATGGTTGGGGGTTGCCGGCCCGGCCATCCCGTATCTGCCTCATTGCGGGGCATCGAGATGTCGGTGCACTGCCGGAGACCCGCGCGGACGCAAAGTTCCAGAAGGGGAATCTCGTGAGTACTGGCAACAAGGCCGGACTTGGCGCGCTGTTGACGCCCGAGGAGAGCGTGCTCGCCCTCATCGACCACCAGCCGTTCCAGGTCGCCAACCTGCACAGCCACGAACCGACGATGGTCATCAACAACGCCGTCGGGCTCGCCAAGGCCGCCAAGGTGTTCGACGTTCCGACCATTCTGACAACCGTTCTGGAGGAGCGCGGCGGCCTTCTTCTCCAGGGTCTGCAGGATGTGTTCCCGGAGCAGAAGCCGATCAACAGGACCTTCGTCAACACCTGGCAGGACGAGCGCGTCGTGGATGCCGTCAAGGCGACAGGACGCAAGAAGCTGATCATCGCCGGCCTCTGGACGGAGGTCTGTGTGGCCATGCCGGCGATACAGGCGGCGGGCGAGGGCTTCGAAGTCTTCGTCGTCACCGACGCGTCGGGCGGTGCCTCGGAGGAGGCCCATGACATGGCGGTGCGGCGCATGATCCAGGCGGGCGTGACCCCGATCACCTGGATCGCCGTGATGGCCGAGTGGCAGCGCGACTGGGCCCGTGAGAAGACCGTGCCGGGCATCGTCGAGGTCCAGGCGCAGCACGGCGGTGCCAGCGGTGTGGCCTACGCCTGGGAGACGCAGCTCCTGGCCACGCCCACCGGAAACGAGGTCTGACATCGCCGCCGCCCCGGCACCGATTCGTATCGGGTACTGCCTGTCGTTAACCGGTTCCCTCGCGGACAACGGCCGGTCGGCCCGTCTGGCCCATGAAATCTGGCGTCAGGACGTCAACAGCCGGGGCGGCCTTCTCGGCCGGCCTGTGGAGTTCGTCCGGTACGACGACGAAGGGAATGCCGACAACGTTCCCAGGATCTACGAGCGGCTGATCGACGAGCATGACGTGGATCTCGTCACCCGGGCGAACTCAGCGGCCACTCTGAACGCGCTCACTGATGCGGCGACGCCACGGCGGCTGTGCTGATGACGCTATTGACGATGACCGCGGTCACGGTGCGTGTGACCGCTTCGCTGGTGGCTCCGGTACCCCAGTTGCCGCGTTCCAGCTCCCGAGCACGGTTGATCACCGACTGGGTCCAGGGGATCTGCGGGTCGAACTGGGGGAGCGCGCCGCTGGCCCAGATCAGAGCGGCAAGTGCGGCGATGCGAGCGGTTGGCTCCGTACCGTCGACGAGGACGTCACGGACTTCTTTGAGGAGGCCGGCCCGCCGCCCGTTCTGGCTGTCCTTGAGGGCGGTCATCTTGAAGAAGCCGAGTACCTTGCGGTTTTCCCTGCGAATGTCGCCGCGTGCGATGAGGCGTTCCAACAGGGGGTGACGGAGCCTCGGACCGATCGCGGGGAGCACCGTCTGCACGCCACGAGGTTTGTCCGACACGTACTCCCAGGCGGAGTGGAGGATCTCGTCCGACGGTGGTGCCTTCTCCCGGACGGCTTCCACGTTGATGGACCCGGTCCGGGTTGTCGTAATGGCTACCGATTCGTGAAGGGCAAGGTCCGCGAGCACAGCCCCGGCGAGCACGAGTCATGTGTCGGCACCCTCTCCTGTGGTGTGGACTACCGTCAGGGGTTCGCCGGCCGTGACAAACAATGGTCTAGACCCGGCAGCGCCGCCCGACGCCGGCCTTGTCGCCGCCTGCGCGGAGAGCGCCAGAGACTTGAGACCTCTTATGTCGGTCAACGCGGGGTGTGGCTGCTTCTGCCCTGATCCTCAGAGGTTGACGGGTCAAGTATGTTGCCCTAGGATTCTGGATGTAAGCGCGGCTAGTCCTGCGCCCTTTCGGCCCTGGTGTGGGCGGAGGGGGAGGAAGCTTGCATTGTTGGCGGCCCCGCGCACGAGGACATCCCTTCGGGCTGACGCAGGGCTGACTTCTCGTGATCCAGACAGTCGCGTCCCCTGCCTGGTCAGTCCGGCTGCTTCTCCATGTGGTCCAGGACGCGCTTGGAGAGTCGGCCGAGTGTGCTGAGCTGGTTCGGGGTCAGGGCATCGATGAAGAGGCGGCGCACGTGCTCGACGTGCTGGGGTGCGGCCTCTTCGATCGCCTCGTAGCCGGCCGGGGTGGCGACGATGAATGCTCCGCGTCCGTCGTCGGGGCATTCCTCCCTGGCCACGAGCCCGCGTTTCGCCATCCGTGTGACCTGGTGGGACATCCGGCTCTTCTCCCACTCCACGAGTTTGGCCAGATCCAAGAAGCGCATCCGCCCGCCGCCTCTTTCGGTGAGGCTGACAAGCACGATGTAGTCGGAGGCGGACATTCCGGAGTCGGCCTGGATGCGGCGGGACAGCCGTCCGATGAGGGTCTCCTGCATGCGGATGAAGCTGTCCCAGGCGGACTTCTCTTCCTCGTTGAGCCAGCGTGGCGGTGCGTCCATGCAGGGTAGTCTAACGAAATCGTTGACAGCTCATCTACTCGCGGTGGCGGCGATGTACCCTCGGCGAGGCCGCGTCCGTCGTGTCCAAGGCGCCTCGGTTCGGAGCCCGTCCTGGTGCGCGAGCCGGAAGGCGCCGGGATCGGTGTCCGTCGGACGGGTGAAGAACGTACCGAAGAACGGGTCGTGGTGGATCGTCTGTCACCGCCGGGATCGTTCCTCCGAGGGCTCGCCTCTCCCCACGTAGAAGCTCTCACCGCGGAATGAAGGGGGCCGACCGCGGTCATGTCGGGACGTGGCGCCGCATTCTCCGGCCTCCGTGCTCGCTCCGCGGTACGAGCGTGCTTGCCGGGGGTTAAGTTGATCCATCAACCTGATGGGGTTAGGCTGATGCCCTGGCTGACGGGATTCTGCCGAATTGGGCGGGATCAGGCCCAGGAGGAGGACATATGACGGTCGAAGTGAGCGACGTGCCCGAGGCGAAGCGCTACGAGGCCCGCGTCGATGGCGAGTCCAAGGTGGCGGGCGTCGCGGAATACATTCGTACGACGGAACTCGTCGCGTTCGTGCACACCGAGGTCGGCGCGGAGTACGAGGGCAGGGGAGTCGGGTCCGCGCTGGCCCGCACCGCCCTTGACGAGGCACGCGCCGCGAACCTGCGAGTGCTCGCCACCTGTCCCTTCTTCGCGGGCTGGATCAGCCGGCACCCCGAGTATCAGGACCTGCTGTACCAGTCCCGCAGCAAGGTCAGTGACTGAAGAGCAGAGTACGGCAGTGACGGAGGCAGGTATGAGCGGTGGGTCCGAGAAGAAGGTGTACCAGGCGCGGTCGATCACGGTGACCTTCGAAGCCAGGCGCTGCCTGCACGCCGCCGAATGCGTCCAGGGCCTGCCTGAGGTGTTCGACATAGCGAAGCGCCCGTGGATCCAGCCGGGCAACGCCACGGCCGAGCGCCTGGCGGAAGTGGTGCGGCGCTGTCCCTCGGGTGCGTTGCGGTACGAACTCGTGGACGGCGGGACAGATGCCCCGGCCGGCCCACCGCGATCGTCCGCAGTGCCGCCGGGCGGTTGACCGTGCGCGGGTGAGCGGAGTATGGACACGCCGGAAGGCCCGCGCGCCGGGACCAGAGGCGTGCTGTGTTGCTGTGGGCGGAGCTGCCTCCAGCCGTACTGCGACCACGCGGGGCCCTGCGTTCAGCGACGCCGTCGTGCCCGTTTCTGCGCGCAGTCCGTTGTCGAGGAACAGCATCAGTTGACTAGTCAACCAAGTCGGTGGTTGGCTTGCCTCGGAAGTCTCCTCCTCGTGCGGAGGAACATACGACGCAGCGACCATCCCGAGGAGGAGCGATGGAACCCCGCGTGGCGGACAATCCCGGACGATCGTGTTTCGAGGTCTTCGACGACGACGAGCTCGCCGGCTTTGCCGAGTATCACCGGTACCAGGACGAGATCGCCTTCATTCATACGGAGATCGACCCGCGGTTCGAGGGCCGAGGGCTCGGCGGCGTACTCGCCCGTGCCGCCCTCGACGCGGCCAGGGAACAAGGACTCGGAGTGCTTCCCTTCTGCCCCTTCATCCGTGGCTGGATCGGCAAGCACCCGGAGTACACCGACCTGGTGCCGCAGGGGCAGCGGGCGCGGTTCGGGCTGTAAGGCGGCCGTGCCGGAGACGGAGGAGAGCGCCGACCGGACCCCTGGAACGCGGGTGGTACACGGTGAAACGCCCATCGTGCCCGCGCTCGAACGCTCGGCGCGGCACAACCCTTACCGCAGCCCGCCGCCGCAGAAAGGATGCAGTCGTCATGAGTGACCTCGACCTCCAGCCCGGTCTCCGTGAGTGCGGGGGCCGGGCTGACGTGTCCGGGCGGCCCGTCAGGGAACTGCTGAACCCGCGCGAGGCAAGCCTGGGCGCCACGGTCGTCCGTAGACTGCTGCCGAATCTGGGGCGGCGGATGGTGGGCGCCTGGTGCTTCGTCGACCACTACGGCCCCGATGACATCGCCGACGAGCCAGGCATGCAGGTGCCACCGCATCCGCACATGGGCCTGCAAACGGTGAGCTGGCTGCACGAGGGCGAGGTTCTGCACCGGGACAGCGTTGGCAGCGTGCAGACCCTGCACCCTCGCCAGCTCGGCCTGATGACGTCGGGGCGGGGCATCGCGCACTCCGAGCAGAGCACCGTGTCGCACCCCCGCCTGCTCCACGGCGCCCAGCTGTGGGTCGCGTTGCCCGAGGCTTACCGGCACACCACGCCCGCCTTCGAGCACCACGCCGACCTGCCCGTCGTCACGGCCCCGGGGCTGAAGGCCACCGTCGTCCTGGGCGGGCTGGACGGCGCGGTCTCGCCGGGCACGACGTACACACCTCTCGTCAGCGCCGACCTCGCACTCGCCGAAGGCGCAAATGTACGGCTGCCCGTGGAGCCGGACTTCGAGTACGCCGTGCTGACGATGTCCGGGGCCACGGAGGTCGACGGGGTGCCTCTCGACCCCGGCTCCATGCTCTATCTGGGCTCCGGACGTTCCGAGCTGCCGCTGCGCGCCCTGAGCGACTCGGGGCTGCTGCTGCTTGGGGGAGAGCCGTTTGAGGAGAAGATCATCATGTGGTGGAACCTCATCGGACGAACCCAGGAGGAGATCGCCCAGGGACGCGAGGCGTGGACGTCCGGTGACCGTTTCGGAACGGTGAACGGCTACGACGGCTCGCCGCTGCCCGCGCCCGCCTTGCCGGTGACCCCGCTCAAGCCCCGCGGCCGTACGCGCTGACGTCCGCGGCCGCGCGGACCGTTCCGGTGCCGGCCGCGCCGGCCGCGCCGGAATCCCGCCTCCGTCGACGGCGCTGGTCACGGCGACGGTGCACCCTACAGTGATCGCCATCGACGTACTCACGGCGGTGTTGACCGCGTCCGCGCCCCAGGCTCCCTTCTCGACTTCCTTTGCGCGCTCGTAGACCTTTCCCCGACCGCGGAATGGTGCGGTGGAGGCTGGGCAGGCCGCCACTGGCGGAGATGAGCCCGATCAGCACCGCAGTGCGAGCGTCCTCCCGTCCACCCATGCGGCGCGCGCCTCCCGCAGGACCTCGGCCTTGTGCCGGGTATTCGCGACGGAGCGGGGAGTCGGGGTGGAAAAGGCCCGGCCTCCGCTTTCGCTCCCGGCTCACCATGCGAGGTCCGGCGGCTGAGCCGTCCACAGTGGCGAGCCCTGGCGCCCGTAGCCTTAAGGTAGATGTATCAACTATATCAAGGCTGTCGAGAGTCACATGAGACATGGGGCGGGTGTGCAGCCCGAGGGGAGAAGTCCGGCGATGCGGAATCTGACCGTGGCCCAGCAGATGGTGGACATCCTGCGCCGGGCGGGCGTGGAGCGGATCTATGGCGTGGTGGGTGACAGCCTGAACTCGGTGGTCGACGCGGTGCGCCGTACCGACGGCATCGAGTGGGTGCATGTACGGAATGAGGAGGCCGCCGCCTTCGCTGCGGCAGCGGAGGCACAGCTGACCGGCAAGCTCGCGGTGTGTGCCGGAAGCTGTGGCCCCGGAAACACGCATCTGATCCAGGGCCTGTACGACGCGCACCGCTCCGGTGCGCCCGTGCTGGCACTCGCCTCGCACATCCCGACCCACCAGATTGGCACCGGCTTCTTCCAAGAGACCCACCCGGAGAGGCTGTTCACTGAGTGCAGCGACTACTGCGAGATGATCAGCACCCCCGGGCAGATGCCCCGGGTTCTGCGGATCGCCATGCAGCGGGCTCTTGGCAACAGCGCGGTGTCAGTCCTGGTGATACCGGGCGATGTCGCGCACGACGAGGCGACTCACCCGACGGGGAGCAGCGACCTGGTCACTGAGCGCGGCCGGGTCGTCGCGCCGGACACACAGGTTCGGGCGCTGGCCGAGAAGGTGAACGCGGCACGGAAGGTGATGCTGTTCTGCGGTGCGGGAGTGCGGGACGCGCACGCCGAGGTCATGGCGCTTGCCGAGAAGGCTGCCGCCCCCATCGGGCACACCCTGCGGGGCAAGGAGTGGATCCAGTTCGACAACCCGTACGACGTGGGCATGAGCGGTCTGCTGGGCTACGGCGCCTGCTTCGACGCAATGCACGAGGCCGACCTGGTCGTCTTGCTCGGCACCGACTTCCCGTACAACGACTTCCTGCCGCAGGCACGGACCGTGCAGATCGACCACGATGCGGGCCGCCTCGGCCGTCGTACTGTGCTGGAACTCGGGGTCCACGGCGACGTCCGGGAGACGCTGCGGGCTGTGCTGCCGTTGGTCGAGGCGAAGCGGGACCGCGCCTATCTGGACCGGATGCTGCACAAGCATGCCAAGTCGCTGGAGACGGTGGTCTCGGCCTACACCCACGACGTCGAGCGGCACATCCCGATCCACCCTGAGTACGCGGCCACGGTTCTGGACGAACTCGCGGCTGACGACGCTGTGTTCACCGTGGACACCGGCATGTCCAACGTTTGGGCGGCGCGTTATCTGACCCCCAATGGGCGGCGCCGGGTGATCGGTTCGTTCCTGCACGGCACGATGGCCAACGCGCTGCCGCACGCCATCGGCGCGCAGTTCGCTGACGCCGGCCGCCAGGTGATATCGATGTCGGGTGACGGTGGACTGGGCATGCTGATGGGCGAGTTGCTCACAGTGAAGCTGCACGATCTGCCGGTCAAGACGATCGTCTTCAACAACTCCTCCCTGGGCATGGTGAAGTTGTAGATGCTGGTCGAGGGGCTGCCCGAGCACGAGACTGACCACGAGCCGGTGGACTACGCGGCAATCGCCCGCGGCGCGGGCATCGAGGCGATCCGCATCGAGCGCCCCGGGGATGTCGTCGAGGGACTCAAGCGGGCGCTCGCCCACGACGGACCGTTCCTGGTCGACCTGGTGACCGACCCCAACGCGCTGTCGATCCCGCCGCACATCTCGGCCGCCCAGGTCAAGGGATTCGCCTTCGCCGCGGGCCGGACAGTGCTCGACGGGGGCGTCGGCAAGATGCTCGACCTGGCCCGCGCCAACCTGCGAAACATTCCCCGCCCCTGAGATGATCGCCGTCCTCGTCGAGATCCGGTTCCACGACCCCAGGATCTGACGAGCACTGGCGCAAACCACTGTGCCCAGCTCTCCGTGGGCCACCGGGCTCCTCACGGACGCCGCGTCGAGACACCCACGGCACCGACTTGTCGGTGCCGTGCCGGTCGGTGCCGTGCCGGTCGTGGCCGGTGCGGGTGCGCGCACTCGGTGCTGCGGCCTGGTCATGGCGCTGCTCGGCGCGTTGCTCACCACGTTCGAGCTATCCGTCCGCCGACCGCCTCGGTTTGGGCGATCAGGCCGTGTGCTCCGCCGACTCCGCGGCGGCGGCCCGCGCGCACCGTATGCTCTTTGCGCGCTCCGACTCCGGAAAGCGGAAAAGCATCGCACGCAGTTCTTCGGCGCCCACGTTGGCGCCGAACGGCTCGGTGCCCGGTTCCAGTCGTACCCCCTCCGCCAGGGGGGCCGGACATGACGGGGTCGATGCCGACCGCGTCGACTATGTGCGCGACGGTGGTGAGGCCGTCCGGAAGCTCGGCTCTGTTCAAGTACCGATGCAGTTGTCGAGGTGCCCGTTGTCGCTCCACGCCCGCTCTGGTGAGCAAGTCCCTTCTCTGACCGTGCAGATGGCGCGAGCGAGCAACCCGGGCGGTACAACGGCGATGTGGGTCGGAGACCACCTGGGCGGGCTGTGGCGTGAAGAAAACATCGAGCGCCTCAGCCGACGGCCGCCGACCGGAGAAGCACCTTCATCCCGGCCGCCGACCGCCTTCCCGAACTACCTGGACCACCACGGGACCCCGGCCGAGGTCGAGTACCTGACTGCGCCTCCTCCTCGGGTCCCGGCCGAAAGTCGGCGTGAGCGCCGGGCGGGGTATCAGGCGAGGGCGGTGACGACGCGGGAGGGGCTCGGGCGGCCGAGGTGATGGGCCATCCACCGGCTGGTGGCCGCCAGCGCGTTCAGGTCGACCCCGGTGTGGATGCCGAGTCCGCGCAACATCCACTCCAGGTCCTCGGTGGCGAGGTTGCCGGTGGCGCTGCGGGCGTAGGGGCAGCCTCCGATGCCGCCGGCCGAGCTGTCGAACTCGGTGACACCCGCCGTCAGCGCGGCATGCACATTGGCGAGGGCCTGGCCGTAGGTGTCGTGGAAGTGAAGGGCGGTCCGGTCCAGGGGGATGCCCGCGCCCCGTACGGTGTCGAGGAGTTCCAGGACGTGGCCGGGGGTGCCGGTACCGATCGTGTCTCCCAGCGACAGGGACGTACAGCCC
The DNA here is from genome assembly GCF_001598115.1 of Streptomyces sp. AgN23. NCBI lineage: Bacteria > Bacillati > Actinomycetota > Actinomycetes > Kitasatosporales > Streptomycetaceae > Streptomyces > Streptomyces sp. AgN23. The sequence goes on along the minus strand of NZ_CP007153.1, from coordinate 2,054,298 downwards.
ATGTCGAGGAGCCTGCGGGCGACCGAGGCGACCTCACGGGGCTCCACATCGCCCTCCCAGGGGTCGCCGAAGCACATCGACACATAGCCGCGCACCGGCAGACCCGCGGAGCGGGCCCGGGACACGACGGGTTCGAACATCGTCAGCACCCCCTTCATGTCCCGGGCCAGGTTGTTCTCCGCGAAGGACTCCGTCGCGCTGGCGAAGACGGCGATCTCCCGGGCGCCGGCGGCCAGTGCCCTCTCCAGACCTCGGTCGTTGGGAACGAGCACCGGGAGGCGGATGTCATCGAGGGGGCCCACGGCGGTGAGCACCTCGTGCGCGTCGTCGAGTTGGGGTACCCATCGGGGGGAGACGAAGCTGGTGACCTCAATGGTGGTCAGACCCGCGTCGACGAGCCGCCGGACGAACTCGGCCTTGACGGCGGTGGGGACGCGGACGGCTTCGGCCTGGAGGCCGTCGCGGGGGCCGACCTCGTAGATGCGGACCTGTTCGGGCATGCCCTGCTGGGGGGCGACGCGGGGCAGTGCTTCGGTGGACGAGGTGGTCTCGGGTGTCATGGCGTCCTCGTCAGGCGGTGGGAAGGGCGGAGGGTGCGGCCCGCGGAGCGTCGCGGCGCCGGACGTCCGGCAACGGTGGACCGGCGGGCGATGTTCCCGCGTGGATCCGTCATACGGGGGGCTTGCCGACACTCCGGCGGGAGGGAAAGTCGGGCGGACGGCGTTCGGCGAACGCGGCCAGTCCCTCATGGGCGTCCGGGGAGGTGAACGCCCGCTGCCCGTACCGCGCCTCACAGTGGAATGCCTGGTCCTGTGGGAGGTCCCCGAGGCGCAGCACCGATTCCTTGATCGTCTCCAGGGCGGTGCCGCTGCGGGCGGTGAGCCGGTGCGCCCGGTCCATCGCCGCCTCGAGCAACCGGTCGGCCGGCACCACGGCGTTGAGCAGGCCGTACCGCAGGGCGGTGGCCGCGGTGATCCGGTCGCCGAGCAGCATCAGCTCCATGGCCCAGACGTAAGGGATCTGCCGGGTCAGCCGCGTCAGGGTGCCGCCGGCCGGGACGACTCCGACACCGCTTTCGGGGAGCCCGAACTCGGCCGTCTCGGCGGCGATCCGCAGGTCCGTGGAGAGCATGATCTCGAACCCGCCACCGAGGCAGAGTCCGTTGACCGCCGCGATGACCGGCTTGAACAAGGTGGTGTGTTTCTGATGGGCACCGTCCCACCGGGAGATGTCGAACCGTCCCTCGGCGAGCGCGGGGATCGATTCGGTGAGATCGGCGCCGACGCAGAAGGCACGGTGCCCCGCGCCCGTGAGGACCGCGACGCCGATCGACTCATCGTCGCGGACCTCTTCGAATGCCGCTCCCAACTCCTCGTACATCGCCAGGGTCAGTGAGTTCAGTTTCTCCGGCCGGTCGAAGCGGATCAGCGCTACCGGTCCGTCACGGTCGAGGGTGATGCCGCTCATGTCAGACCACCCCCGACTCGCGCAGGGCGCGGATGTGTTCCTCGGAGAGGTCCGCGAAGGCGCGCAGCAACTGGTCGGTGTGTTCGCCGACCCGGGGAGCCAGTCCCCGGGGCCGGGCCGGGGTGACGTCGAGTTTGACCGGTGTGCCGACCATGCGCAGTGGACCGAAGTCCGGGTACTCGACGTCGACGACCATGTCCCGGGCCTGGATCTGGGGATCCGCGATGACCTCCCCGATGTCCTTGATGGCGCTCAGCGGCACGAGGTCGCCGGCGAGTTCCTCCAGTTCGAGCTTGGCGCGATCGGCGAACCACCTGTGCAGCAGCGGCCGCACCCGGCGCTCGTAGACCTCCGGGGTGAACCGCTTGGCCATCGTGTCGATCTCCGGGTCGGCCGCCAGTTCGGGTTCGCCGAACATCTCGCACGTCAACCGCCAGAACTTGTCGGTGTAGCCACCGAAGAAGACGAAGCCGTCCCTGCACGGATAGAGCTCATAGGGTTTGACGAACGGATGCTCATTGCCGAGCGGAGCCGGCACCTTGCCCTCGACGGTGTGCGACACGACCGCGTTCTCGGTCAGGCTGAGCACCGAGTCCTGCTGGGAGATGTCCACCAACTGCCCTTCACCGGTGCGCTCGGCGTGCCGCAGCGCGGCGAGCGTGCCGATCACGGCGTAGAGCGTGGCAGACAGGTCGCCGATGATGGTGCCGACCCGGACCGGAGGGCGGTCGGGGAAGCCGTTCATCGACCACAGACCGCCCGTGGCCTGCGCGCTGTTGTCGTACGCGGGCTTGCGCCGGTACGGGCCGGTCTGGCCGTAGCCGGAGATCGCGGTGTAGATCAGCCGTGGATTGACCTTCCGCAGCTCGCGGTAGCCGACGCCCAGCTTGTCCATGGTCCCGCCACGGAAGTTCTCGACCAGGACGTCCGCGCGGCTGACGAGCGTGCGCAGCAGGTCCTTGCCCTCGGGCCGGGACAGGTCCAGGGTCATGGCGAGCTTGTTCCGGTTGTACTGGGCGAAGAACGCGCTGAACGCCTCGCCCTCGGGCGATGTCAGCAGGGGGGGAAACTCGCGCGCATAGTCCGGGTCCTTCGGGTTCTCGATCTTGATGACGGTCGCTCCGAGATCCGCGAGCATCATCGAGCAGAACGGCCCGGCGACCACCCGAGTGATGTCGAGGACCACGACCCCGCGCAGCGCCCCGTGTGCGGGACCGCCCGGCAGGACGGCAGCGAGGTCGAACCCGGTGTTGAACTCCGTCACGCGACCACACCTCCTTCTTCGAATACCGCTGTGGAATCAGCGGGTGGTGGCGGCTTCGACCCGGATGCGTGCGTCGAGCAGGGTGCCGCAGCGCGGGCTGTAGAACTCATCGAGGAGCACCCGCTGCCCGTCGCCCCGGGGGCGTACCCGGACGCCGTACTCGCCCAGCCGGTCGGCGGCCACCCGCGTGGTGACGATGGCGTCCTGCCGCCAGTCGTCCTTGGTGCTGACGAGGGCGCCGCTGGCCGGGCAGTACCAGCCGTCCGCGGCACGGCGGGGCGCGGACGCCCCGGCGGCGGCGTCGGCGGCGACCGGCGCGGTCGGCTCCCCGCCGATCCGGGCGGCACGCATCGCCTCGCGTGTGCGCGCGGTCGCGGCGGCGTCCACGGCACCGTCGGTGAGCACCACCCCGTAGACGGCGGATGCCGTGTGGTCGGTGATGTACGCGTCCCGGACATCCTCGGCGACGCGCCGCGGGTCACGCAGGAGCGGGTCTCCGTACCCGCCGCCACCGGCGATCCACTGGACGAAGACATCGCCGGCCGAGACCCGCACCGAGGACTGGTTGATGGCCAGCAGGTCCCGCGTGTCGCAGTCGAGGCTGTCGTCGGTGGGCACCGTGCCCGCGGCGAGCAGGCCGGCGACGTTGGACCGGCGCAGGATCTCGTGCCCGCTGCCCCCGCCGGGAAGCCCGCCGCCGTATCCGTCGGCGACCACCTGGGCGCTGGGGGCGAACACGGTCTGCGTGGCGGAGGGCGCGCCGTGCAGGGTCCAGGCGAACTCCAGTCCCAGGCCGCCGCGGTGGGCCCCGTGCCCGGCGCTGGCGATGTTGAGCCGCTTCCACAAGTAGAGGACGGGATAGAGCATCTCGTTCATCTCGATGTCCGGGAGCATGTTGTTGACCTGCGTCATCATCCCGGCGCAGTCCAGGCCGTCGGTGTCCGGCTGGGCTCCCGCCCCCATTCCTCCGCCGTCCATGTTGAACAGCACGAAGTACTCGCCGTCGTCCGAGGTGCCGGCCGAGATGCCGCCGGTCCACGAGTCGGCCCACACACCCTGGGTGCGGCCGCGGACGGTCTCGTCCGCGCTGCCCCGGCAGGCGTCGTTCATCAGCTTGGTGACCAGCCGGCTGACGCGGGCACCGGTCGTCAGGTGTCCGTTGCTGATCGGGGCCGGGGGAGTGGGGTTGACGATGGAGCCCGGCTCGGCGATGACCTCGAAGGCGGTCATGACGCCCTCGTTGAACGGCACGTCCCAGGCGAGGATGGGCACGACCGCCGTGGCGACGCTGCCGACGAGGGCTCCGTAGCTGCAGTTGACGAAGCCGTCGGTCTGCTCGCTGGATCCGGTGAAGTCGAACGTGATCTGCTCGCCCCGCTTGGTCATGGCACAGGCGACGCGGTACAGCTCGTCGGCATGGCCGTTGTGCTCGGTCCACTCCTCGGCCGTGTACGTTCCGTCGGGGATCTTCGCGACACGGTCACGGACCACCTGCTCCGCCAGCTCGAAGCTGAGCCGCGTGTACTCGCGGAAGTCGTCGAGCCCGAATTCCCCGATCGTGGCGAGAAGCCGCTGGATCCCGGTGTTGTTGCTGGCCACCAGGGAGCGCACATCGTTCCAGAACAGCGCGGGCACCCGGACGTTGTTGAGCAGGATGCGCCGCACCCATTCGACGGGCTCGCCCTTGTCGAAGATCTTCACTCCCGGCGGGAGCCGGAGCGCCTCGCTGTAGCAGTCATAGGCCCCGGGGGCGAAGCCGCCCGGTGTCATACCGCCGACGTCGACGAGGTGGGCCTGCGACTGCGCCCACCCGATCAGCTCGTCACCGTGGAAGATCGGCGAGATCACATTGGTGTCCGGCGGGTGGCTCGCCCCGGCGGTGTGCGGATCGTTGCAGATGAAGGCGTCGCCGGGGGCGAGTGGCTCACCGGCGATCTCCCGGACCAGATTCTGGACGGCGACGCTGCCGGAGCCGATGTGGAACTGGACGTAGTCGGAGTAGGCGTAGATGCGGCCGGTCGGGTCGAACAGCGCGGTGTTGAAGTCGCCGGCCTCGGTGATCACCGGCGAGCCGGACGAGCGGATCATCGCGATGCCCATCTCCTCGACGATGGAGTCCAGACGCATACGGATGACCTCGAGCGTGACGGGGTCGAACCCGGCGGGAAGGCGGCCGGTGGCGGATTCGGTCATGTGGGTCTCCTGGATCGGGCCGTGGCGTTCAGACGGACGGCTGGAGCCGGATGAGGAAGTGGCCGGCGTCGGTCAGCTCCACCGTGGCTCCGGTGGGTACGTAGACGGTGGTGTCGGGCTCCTCCAGCAGGCACGGCCCCTTCGCCCGCGCCAGCGCGGCGAAGCCGCGGTGCACATCCACCTCGGTCCGGGCCCCGGTCACCGGTTCGAGGATGGTGCGGCGCAGCAGGGTATGGCACTCCCCGTCGGTCTCCACGATCTGCCGGACCTGCTGGACGTCACTGCGGCCGACCGCGCGCACCCGGGAGTTGACCAGCAGGATGTCGGTCTCGGTCCAGGCCGTCCCGGCCCCGAACTCGGTCTCGTAGTCGGCGATGAACCGCGCGCGCAGTTCGTCCTTGTCCGCCTCGGTGAAGGTCCCGCCCTTCAGCCGTGTGGTGACCTCGAAGATCTGGCCGACGAACTTCATATCGGCCTCGCGGTGGAGCTCCCGCCGGTCCTCGGGGATGCCCTCGGCGTCGAACCACGCCCGCGCGCGCCGCTCCAGGGCCTGGAACTCGCGGTCCAGGTCGGCGGCCGGCTGCCGCATCGTCCAGGGGCTGGTCCGCACGGCGGAGAAGACGGAATCGGCGTGCATGAGCCCGTAGGCCGAGAACACCGCGGCGTTTCGGGGGATGACGAGTTCGCTCACGCCGATCTCGGCGGCGATGCTCGCGGCGAACAGGCCGCAGGCACCGCCGAAACCGACGAGGGTGAACTCCCGCGGGTCGTGGCCACGGTTGACGGTGATCTTGCGCAGGGCGTTCGCCATCTGGGAGGTGGCGAGGCGGTACACCCCCTCGGCCGCGGCGTCCTCGGCCACTCCGAGGGGCTCCGCGACATGGGCGCGCAGCGCTTCGCGGGCCAGGTCCTCGTACAGCTCGACTGTCCCGCCGAGGTAGTAGCCGGGGTTGATCAGGCCGAGCACGAGCGCGGCGTCGGTGACCGCCGGGCGGGTTCCGCCCCTGCCGTAGCAGGCGGGACCGGGAGTGGAGCCAGTGCTGTGCGGACCGACCCGGAGCAGCCCACGGCCGTCCACCCAGGCGGCGCTGCCGCCGCCGGCGCCGATCGTCTCGATGTCGACGACGGTCAGACTCGTCGGCAGACCGCCGATCTCGGCCCGCGGGAGCAGCCGGAACTCACCATCCATGATCGCGGCGGCATCCAGGCTGGTGCCACCCATGTCGGCGGTCAGCACCCGGCGCCTGCCCAGCTGCTGCCCGAGCAGACGGGCGCCGGTGACCCCGCCGACCGGCCCGGAGTTGAACATGGAGATCGGCGCCTTGCTGGTCTCCTCGACCGACAGGAACCCGCCGTGGACCTGCATGATCTGCACACGCGTACGCAGGCCGCGGGCGCGCAGCTCCTCGGCGAGGTGGTCGAAGTGGGAGGCGACGAGCGGTTTGACCGCGGCGTCGAGCGCCGTGGTGACCATGCGCTCGTACTCACGGTAGACCGGTGTCAGGCCGCTGGAGAGGGTGAACGGGACGTCCGGGTGGTTCTCCCGCAGATACCGGCCGATGGCCTGCTCATGGGCGGGGTTGCGGAACGACCACAGCAGGCATACGGCGATGGCCTCCGCGTCCGTGGCGAGCGCGGAGTCCACCGCGGCGGCGATGACCTCCTGCCGCAGCGGCACAAGGACCTCGCCGTGGGCATCGACGCGTTCGGCGACCTCGATGACGCGGCCGCGCTCGACGATGCCGGGCGGTGGCAGCATCTTGTGCGGGTCGCGCTCGTCGGTCCGCGCCGACCGGGCGATCCGCATCGTGTCGCGGAACCCCTGCGTGGTGAGGAGCGCCACCGTGGCGTACTTCTGCTCGTCGACCGCGTTGGTGACGATCGTGTTGCCGAGCACGAACCGGTCGACGGCCGGGTAGAACTCCTCCTCGGACATGCCCGCGCGCTCCTGGAGCACGGCCAGCGCGCCCAGGATGCCGGTGGTGACGTCCTTCGTCGAGAACGCCTTCCCACGGACCGCGCGGCCGTCGAGGACCGCGACCGCGTCGGTGAATGTGCCACCGACGTCGATACCAACCTGTAGTGCCATGTCTCAGCGTCTCCCTTGGCTCGGATACGTGCAGGCGGTGAGGCGGGGCATCAGCCCTCGCCGCGCAGCTGGGCGAGGACTTTTTCGGCGTGGTCCGCGCGCACGGCCCGGTCGGTGATCAGCCGGGCGACCACGAGCGGCAGTTCCTCAGGGGTGGCGCCCGCGGTGACGGCGACGTTGCGGGCGTGCAGCGACATATGGCCGCGCTGGATGCCCTCGGTCGCCAGGGCCCGGACCGCGGCGAGATTCTGCGCCAGGCCGACAGCGGTGATGACTTCGCCCAGCTCGCGGGCGGTGGTGACGCCGAGCAGGGCCACGGCGGCCTGCGCGACCGGGTGCACCTTGGTGGCTCCGCCGACCAGGCCGACCGCCATCGGCAGCTCCAGCGCGCCGACCAGGTTGCCGTCGGAGTCCTTCTCGAAGTGCGACAGGGACGTGTACCCACCGTACCGGCCGCTCGCGTGCGAGTGGGCGCCGGCTTCGACGGCACGGGTGTCATTGCCGGTGGCCAGCACGACCGCGATGACGCCGTTCATGATCCCCTTGTTGTGAGTGGCGGCGCGGTACGGGTCCGCCTCGGCCAGGGCGGCGGCGTGCACGATGTCGTCGACCACCTCCGGCCCTCCGAGCGCGTCGAGGTCGAACACGGCGCGTGCCCGGCACAGCCGCAGGTCGGCCTTGTTGCTGAGGATTCGCAGCAGCGTGCGCCCCCGGGCGATCTCCCCGACCCGCCCGGCGATCGCCTCGGCCATGGTGTTGACGGCATTGGCGCCCATCGCGTCGCGTACGTCCACGATCAGGTGCAGTACCACATAGGTTCCTCCGGGAGCGTCGACCAGATGCACATCCACATCCCGGGCGCCGCCGCCGAACCGGATGAGCTGAGGGTCCTGTGCGTCGGCCAGCGCGATGAGCTCCTCACGCGCTTCGAGCAGCCGCAGCCGGGCGGTGTGCGGATCGGCGACACCGAGGACCTGAATCTGTGCCCGCATGAGCGGTTCCGTGGTCGAGGTGGTGAATCCGCCGGTGACGCGGGCGATACGGGCGGCGTTGCTGGCCGCGGCGATCACCGATGGCTCCTCGGTGGCCATGGGGATCAGATAGTCGCGGCCGTTGACGGTGAAATTGGTGGCCACGCCCAGCGGGATGCCGAGGACACCTATGGCGTTCTCGACCATGTGGTCGGCCTGCTCAAGGGTGAGGCCGCGCTCGGGATCGAGCACCTCCAGACTCTCCGGCTCGACCGCGGCACCGCGCGCGATACGGCCGCGGCGCTCACTGATCGACACATCCTTCACGCCGGAAAGCCTGCTGTTGACTGCCATGGATCCTCCTGCTTTCGGTGACGAGCTCACGGGGAGACAGGCCCCGCGGCGGGCGAGCGGCGACGTGGCTCCCGGGGCATGACGGCCAGGACGCCGCCGGGCGCCGCAGCCGTCCGTTTCAACACCCGGTCGGCGACCGGCGGCCGGGCGGCTCCCGCCGCTGTCCTCGCTGAGCGGGAAGCGGAATCAGCAGCTCGACACGGACGGCCGTGCCCTGCGAGTCCCGCTGGACCCGGCACGTTGTGGCGTAGGCGTGGACCAGGCCCAGCCCCCGCCCGTCCACCATCTGGTCGGGCGTCCCCGTGCCAGGGCACCGTTCCCGCCAGGTGCCGGCGTCCCTGACTTCGACGGAGGCCGCGCAGTCGTCGACCGTCAGCAGCAGGCTCACCTCGGGGCTTCCGCTGTGCAGCACGCTGTTGGTGACCAGTTCCGTGGCGATCACGCGCAGTGCGTCGACGGTTTCCTCGGGCGCCCCCCACCGTGTCGCCACGTCGCGGGTGAAGGCCCGCAGAGCGGGAACCGCCCGGGGCTCCACGCCCATGGAGCACATGGCGGACCGCTGCCGGGACGCGGCCCCGCCACACCGGCGGCGGTGGGTGGGCTGGAGTAGCTGTTCATCGATCACGATCATGTCCTGCGGTGAAGAGTCCGGCGTCACGCCGGAGAGTCGCACTATGGTCGAGGTGGGCATCGGGCCCCTGTGTTGCGGCACTGTGACCAGCAGATCTTCAGTGGATGACGCCGCTGTCACACCTCAGACTTTAGATACGCGGTGTAACAGCGCCCATGTACCATCAGTACACGGTGCAAAGTTTTTAATGGGTGATTCACACAGGGCGGACAAGGTGGTGGACATGGGAGCGCCCCAGGACACCGAGCGGCCGGCACCACGGGCCGACATCCCGGTGACCGCTGTCCTGACCCTGCTCGATCTCGCCGCGAAAGGACCCCCGGACGAGCCCGACGCCGTGACCGACCTGCTGCTCACCGAGCATCTCGACACCGCCACGGCCACCCAGGTGGGCCGCCGGGTTCGCGAGCTCCAGGGCGCGATGGCCCGGTCGCACCGGCGCGGACAGGAACTGGCCGCTCTGTTCTCCAGCGCACGGGAACTCGCCGAACTGCACGATGTGGATCTGCTGATCACCCGGCTGGTACAGCGCGCCCACGACCTGGCCGGGACCGATGTCACCTATCTGTCCGAGTTCGACGAGACCACCCATGAGCTGAGGGTCCGCTCCACCGCGGGAGCGGTCGCCCCGTCCTTCCAGAAGCTGAGGGTGCCGCCCCATATCGGTCTGGCCAGCAAGATCGTCGAGTCCCGCGCCCCGCAGTGGACCTCACGTTACGAGCAACTGCGCGACGTGCCCCATGACGACAGCATCGACAACGCCGTCCGCGCCGAGGGCCTCGTCTCCATCGCCGGCGTCCCGCTGATCGCCGGCGGCAGGGTCCTGGGAGTGCTGTTCGCCGCCAATCGCACCGAGCACACCTTCTCCCCGGAAGAGGTCTCACTGTTGTCGGCCTTCGCCGACAACGTCGCCGTCGTACTGCAATCGGCCCGTCTGCTCACCCAGGCCCGGGACGCGGCCGCCGAGACGCAGCGCGCCTATGACGCGCTGGCCGACCACGTCGAGGCGATGGAACGCGCCAGCCGGGTGCACGAGGAGCTGACCGCCGCGGTTCTGCGCGGAGGCGGTGCCGCGGACGTCGCGCGGACTCTGGAAGCGGCACTGGAGCGGCCCGTGGTCATCCTCGACGAGACCTACGCCGTGCTCGCCGCATCGGACGACCGGAGCACCGCCTCGGTGATCGACCCGCCCGCCGTCCGGGCGGCCATCACCGACAGCCTGCGCTCCGGGCGCTGCACTCCGCTGGACCCGCCGACCGGCGAGTTTCACACCGCGGTCGCCGTGCTCGCCGGAGAGATGATGCTCGGCGGGCTGCTCATCGGCGACGGCACGGTCGAACTCGGCGCGGTGGAGCAGCGGACCATCGAGCGCGCCGCACAGATCACCGCGCTCCTCACTCTGAAACAGGACGCGGTCCTCCACGCCGAGGACCATGTGCGCGGTGAGCTTCTCGGTGACCTCGTCAGTCCCGACGCCCGGCGGCGCGCGAGCCTGCCCGCCCGGCTGCGCGCCCGCAGACTGCGCCCGGAGGACCTGCGGACCGTCGTCATCACCGTGGTGGCACCCGAACAGCGCCGCGCCGCGCTGCGGGCCACCCAGGCCGTGGCCGCGCCGTCCGGCCTGGCGGGCGAAGTGGACGGCGTCGTCACACTCGTCGTGCCGGAGAGCGATCCGCAGCGCGCGGCGACGGCCGTCCGCGACCGCCTGTGTGCCGCGACGGGGGTCGGCGCGGTGCTGACCGTGGCCGGGTCCCCTGCGGAGAGCCTCGACGAACTGAGCGCGCGTTTCACGACGGCCCGGGATTGCGGCCGGGTGCTGACCGCCCTCGGCATCGAGGCGGCCGCGGTCGCGGCCGACGCCTACCTGCCGTACACGACGCTGTTCGCCCACGACCCCACCAGCGTGCGGCAGTTCATCGATCGCACCATCGGCCCCGTCCGGCGCTGGGACGCCGAACGGGGGACCGATCTGCTCGCCACCCTCCACCGCTTCGTGGACTGCAACGCCAGCCCCGCCCGCACCGCGCGGCTGATGGGCGTGCACAGCAACACCGTGCTGCAGCGGCTCGACAGGATCACCCAACTGCTCGGCGACACATGGCGGGACCCGGACTCGTTCTTCCGCGTCTCGGTGGCGGTCCGCCTGCACACCCTGTCGGAAGCCCTTCGGAGCTCCTCACACCCACTCCGGCATCCCTGACAGGAGCGGAGCCGCCGGGCAGCTGCCAGACCCCGCCCCAGATGTAGTGCTTGACGTGCCGGCTCGTGGCCGGCTGGAACCTGTGCTCGCCGGTCTTCGGATCCACGGTGTGGCGCAGCCGCTGCCACCTGGTGCCGGCCGACGGGCCCAGCTGCATCTCCGGCCAGCTGTCACGGTCCCGGCCGATCCACAGGAGGGCCTTGCGCAACCAGCACCCATCGAGCATTTCCGCGTGATCACGGGCAGCGGAAACGCTCAGCAGGGGTCAGTCCAGGCCCTTGCGTCCGGGAGTCCAGAATGGCTTGGTACGCACGTGGCGTCGTGGCCAGTTGCGCTCCTCGACGAGGTGGCGACGGATGAGCTGGATGGTTCTGGCCTCGCCCGCCAGATACGCGATTCCCGGTTCATCGGGCAGAGGCAGGCTGCGAACAGCTTCGACAAGGGACCGTGAGGAGGCGGCGGAGCGCCCCTGACGGTAGGTCCAGTCCACATTCCAGCCGGGTCGCGCCGCCGGCCGCTGCTTCGGGGTCAGGTCGATGCGCTCAGCTGGGCTGTCGACCTCCACGCGGGCGAAGACCTGGGCATCGTCCGGCAGTGCGCGCAGCATGGGGCCGTAGGAGACCTGGGCCGTCTCGTCCCCGGCGAACAGGTGATAACGAGCCTCGCTCTGCACGGCGAGGTTGCCCTGTGGCTTGAGGAGCATCAGCTCGTCACCGGGTCGGGCGGTGCGGGCCCAGCCCGCTCCAGGCCCCTCACCGTGGTCGAACACGATAAGTTCCATGGCCTGGTCATCGAAATCCCATATGGAGTAGGTGCGTAGGGTGCCCACGATCCAGTCCAGGGCCGGCGGCGCGGGCGCGACTTGCAGACGCACGTGCTGACCGGGATGCCAGGTGAGACCGGCCAATGCGGAGCCAGTGAGGATGACCCTGCGAAGACGTGGCCCCAACTGCTCAACGGTGTCGACGTGGACCGGCAGGAGAAGGCGGTCCACTAGGCGGCTCTTCATGTTCTTCTCTTCTTTGGTGGAGAATGCGGAGCGCATTTGCGAGAGCTGTCGGTGCACCTGTGAGCGCGCGGACAGCCCTTACAAGTGCGAAGTGGTGAGGGCTAGTTGGTTCCGGCAGTGAGCTCGTCGAAGAGCTTGTTCGCCGTGGGAGAGGTGAACATTCGCTCGATTTCCGCGCGGGCGGTCTTCTTGCGGAACTCTCCTTCGTAGGAGGTGTCGCCGGAGTTGTGCATGAGGTCTGTGATCCATGCGGCGAATGCCTGGTAGTTCCAGACGTGGCGCAGGGCAGCCGAGGAGTAGTTGGCGAGCAGACTCGAGTCGCCCTTTTCGGTCCGGGCGATGATGGCGTGGGCGAAGAGGTCGGTGTCGTGGAGGGCGAGATGGATGCCCTTGGCGCTCATCGGCGGAACGATGTGGGCAGCGTCGCCGAGCAGGTAGAGCCTGCCGTAGCTCATCGGGTCGAAGACCACGCTGCGCAGCGGGATGATGTGCTTGCTGAGGATCTCTCCACGGGTCACGGGGGTTCCGAAGCGCGCCTCCAGTTCGCTCCAGATTCGCTCGTCGGGCCACTGTTCGGGGGTGTCGCCGACCGGGCATTGCAGGTAGATGCGTGCCGCGTCGGCGCCGCGGGGGATCATGCCGCCCAAGCCACGCTCGTGGATTGCCATGCCTGCCGGGCTGGCCGCTGCCGTGGCCCAGACGGTGAGCCATGAGTAGCCGTATTCGTGGGAGTATTCGGTGAGGGTGTCGGCGGGGATCGAGGCCCGGCTCACACCGTGGAAGCCGTCCGCTCCGGCGATGAACTCGCAGTACAGCGTGTGTGTTGTGCCGTCGGTGTCCTGGTAGTGGACAGCGGGGTGTTCAGTGTTGATGTCTGCAAGGGTTACGTCGAGGGCCTCGTAGCGGAGGTCGCCGCCAGCGGCCAGGAAGGCGTCGGTGAGGTTACGGACGAGGATGTGCTGGGGGATGAACATTCCGCTGTCCTCGTCGTGTTCGATGTCGATCGGCAGGGCCTGACCGTCCATGAAGAAGCCACCCTCTTCGTGCGTGATGGGGTCGCCCTCCAAGACCCCGTCGAGGCCCCACTGGCGGAAGGTGTCCATGCCGAAGCGGTCGAGGGCGCCGGCCCGCTGACGCTGGTCGACGTAGGCGCGGCTGCGCTTCTCCAGCACGATGCAGTCGATGCCGTTGCACAGGAGGATGTTGCCGAGTGTGAGCCCAGCCACCCCAGCACCCACGATGACGACAGGGATAGTTTCGCGTGTCTCGGACATGGTGTTTCGAGCCTCCGTGCAGATAGCAGGGTTCCGCGCTGTGCGCGTATCAGTGCCGCCCGGATTGAGCGGCGTACTGACCCCACCTTGGAGCAGCCGGCCCACCGCTCACCACCGGCTAATGGACACCAGATACCGGAAAGCCGCCAACCTGGGGGCGCTAGGTGCGCAGACTCCCTACGTCCGGCGCGCTGACGCGCAGGGCGGCCTGGTAGCTGCCGGGCGTCTGGCCGACGATCTCGCTGAAGGCGTCGATGAAGCTGGAAGGGTTGGACCATCCGCACATCACCGCGGTGTCGGTCACCGACATGCCATCCGTGAGGTGGGCCAGTGCATGGTGGATGCGCAGAGTGGTCCGCCAGCGGTGAAAGCTCATGCCTAGCTCGGCCTGGAACAGGCGGCTGAGGGTACGGGCGCTGGCTCCTGCGGCACCGCCCAGTTCGGTCAGCGTCGCAGGCCGGGCGGGGTCGGCGTGCAGCAGGTCAGTGACGGTGCGAAGCCGCTCGTCTCTGGGTTCTGGCAGGTGCAGAGACTGGTCCGGGTTATCGGACAGCTCATCCACAATCACGGAAAGTATGCGCCGGTGGGCGCCCGGTCGGACCTCGGTCCGACCATCGGTCAGCACGAGGACGGCCTCGCGCAACAGCGGGCGGACGGTGAAGACGCTGGGATGCGGCAGCAGGTCGCCACACAGATCGACTGGAATCGCCAGCACGCGGACATCGGTGCGACCGTAGAAGCGATGGGAGTGGGCGAATCCTGGAGGCGTCCACGTCGCTCGGTTGGCCGGGGAAACCCAGGTGCCGCGCTCGGTCGTGGTGGCCAGGGCCCCGGCGGCCGCGTACACCAACTGCCCCTGGGCGTGGCTGTGGGAGTCGAGGTGGTAGCCATGCGGCAGCCAGCCGCCTCCGCTGTGCATCGGCATGTGCGATGGGATGACAGTCAGAGCTGAATGGCGGTCTATCGGCATTACCCAGGATCCTACCGCTTGACCGACGCACGGCCACCTGAAGCTGACGCACGGCCACCTGAAGCTGCGGCAGGCGTCTTGGCGCACGGCAGAGCCTGTGATCAGGATGCGGTCGGTTGCCTCGCGTCGGCATGATCCGATCCAGCGTTCCGCGATGGCGTTCATCCGCGGTACCCGGGGCGGTGTCGGAAGGACGTGGGCGCCGATCGCCTGGAAGACGGCGTCGAAGCTGTCGGTGAAGTAGGCCCCGCGATCCCGGATGAGGAACTTGACCGACTCGGCATGGTCGCCGAGGTCCATGAGGTAGTTCCGTGCTCGCTGGGTGATCCAGGGGCCGGTCGGGCGTCGGGTGGTGCCGGCGATGTGCACCCGCCGGGTGCCGTGGTCGATGAAGAACAGCACGAACCAGCGCCGCAGGAAGACCGTATCCCATCAACGTTCCGCAGGGAGAGCGTAAGGGTGATGTAAAGTGCCGTGCGGTGTGCCGGGAAGCCTGGTCGGCGGTAGGGGATTGCTCTCTTCACCGATCGGGGACGGTATTCATGGTGCTCATCGCGGTCTTCGGCGTGGCGCTTCTCATCGTGGTCCTGGTCTCGGGCCTGGCGGCCCGCTCGATTCTCTCCACCTCGCTGCTCTTTCTCGTGGCGGGCGCGCTCGTCGGCGATGGGGCCTTCGGCCTGATTCACATCACGGCGGACAGCCCGATCGTGGCGGTCACGGCGGATCTTGCGCTGTTCGCGGTGCTGTTCACCGACGGCATGCATGTCTCGTTCCCGGCGCTGCGTGGCGCCTGGCGGAATCCGGCGCGTGCGCTCGCCCTGGGCATGCCGCTGGCGTTCGTGGGGATGGCACTGATCACCCACTTCCTGGTGGGGCTGGACTGGACGACGTCGTTCCTGGTGGGCGCGGTGCTGGCGCCGACCGACCCGGTCTTCGCGTCGGCGATCGTGGGGCGCAAGGAGGTTCCGGCTCGGCTGCGGCAGCTTTTGAACGTGGAGAGCGGCATCAACGACGGGCTGGCGCTGCCGGTCGTCCTGGTGTTGATCGCGGTAGCCGGTCCGGCCTCGGGCGAGGCGGAGACGTCGTTGTCGAAGATCGCCCTGGAACTGCTCGGCGGCCTGGCCCTGGGCGCCGTGCTGCCGCTGGTGGTCAGTGCGCTCGTGCGGTTCCCGGTACTCGGTGCCGAGCCGAAGCTCCAGCCCCTGTTGCCGCTGGCGACCGGTGTGATTCTCTACGCCGGCTGCCATCTGACTCACGCCAACCCCTACCTGGCCGCCTTCTCGGCGGGCGCGGTGCTCGCCTCCGTCTCGCCGGAGTCCGGCCGTGCCTTCGAGCCACTGGGCGAGGCCGTGGCGGAGCTGAGCAAATTCGCGGCGCTGCTGGTCTTCGGCGCGCTGCTGACGCCTCGGCTGTTCGGGGACCTGTCGGTGGGCGGCTACGTGGCCGTGGTGCTGGCCATTGTGCTGGTCCGCCCGGCCTCGCTGCTGATCTCACTGATCGGCACCCGCTTCGCGCGGCGGGAGATGCTGGCGGCGGCCTGGTTCGGGCCGAAGGGCTTCGCCTCCGTCGTGTACGGCCTGCTCGTGCTCCAGTCCGGCATCCCGCAGGGCGAGCGGGCGTACACCCTGATCGCGGTGTGCATCGCGTTCTCCATCGCCGCGCACAGCAGTACGGACGTGCCCGTCGCCCGTCTCTTCGACGTCGAGGACCTCGTCGGCATCCCGGACGATGACGATGACGGCCACGATGAGGGCAGGGAGAAGCAGACCGCCCGGGCAGCCCGGACGGCGTCCCGAGTGGAGGAGGACGACGATGCGCGCACGTGATCTGGCGGTGGCGTACGAGTCGGTCCGCGTCGATGACGACGCGTTGGAGGCGGCCCGCCTCATGGCCGAGCACCAACTGCCGGGGCTGCTGGTCCTGGACCGCGAGGGGGAGCCGAAGGCGATCCTGCCCGCCTCCCAGGTGATCAAGGCACTCGTCCCGCCCTATGTGATCGAGGACCCGGCACTCGCGGCGGTCATCGACGAGAAACACGCCGACCGGCTGTGCGAGGCACTGCGTGGCAGCCGGGTCGGCGACCTGCTGTCCGACAAGGCGGCCCGGCCGCCGATCGCCGACCCCGACGACACGGCGCTGGAGGTGGCCGCGCTGATGGCGCAGGCGCGCAGCCCGCTGGTGGCGGTGGCGAGGCGGGACAAGGCGGGCCTGTATCTGCTCGGGGTGATCACCGCCTCGCAGCTCCTCCATCGACTCCTCGGACATGCGGAGCCCCATGAGTGACTGGCACAGTTGGGCGGCGATCGCCGTTTTCGTCGTCGCCTACGTGGCGATCATCAGTGAACGTGTCCACCGGACGGCCGCCGCCCTGGGAGGGGCGGCGGTCATGCTCCTGATCGGTGCCACCGACGACAAGGCCGCCTTCTTCGACGAACGCTCCGGGATCGACTGGAACGTCATCTTCCTGCTGCTGGGGATGATGGCGATCGTCGGGGTCCTGCGGCAGACGGGTCTTTTCGAGTATCTGGCGATCTGGGCGGTCAAACGCGCCCGCGGCAAGCCCTTCCGCGTGATGACCATGCTGATAGTCATCACCGCGTCCGCCTCCGCGCTGCTGGACAACGTCACCACGGTCCTGCTGGTCGCCCCGGTCACCCTGCTGGTGTGCGAACGTCTCGCGCTGCCGGCGGCGCCCTTCCTGATCGCGGAGGTGCTGGCGTCCAACATCGGCGGCACCGCGACGCTCGTCGGTGACCCGCCGAACATCATCATCGCCAGCCGGGGCGGGCTGACCTTCAACGATTTCCTCGTCCACCTCGCCCCGATCGCCGTGGTCCTGACCGCCGTGCTGGTGGTGCTGTGCCGGGTGATGTTCCGCAAGGCGCTTGTGTACGACGAGGAGCGGGCCGCCGAGGTGATGGCGCTCGAGGAGCGGGAGGCCATCCGGGACCACCGGCTGCTGTACCAGGGGCTGGGGGTCCTGGTCCTGGTCGTCTTCGGGTTCGTGGCGCATCCAGTGCTGCACTACGCGCCGAGCGTGGTCGCCCTGCTCGGCGCCGGGCTGCTCATCGCCGTCTCGAAGGTGGAGACGGGTGAGGCGCTGAAGGAGGTGGAGTGGCCGACGCTGGCGTTCTTCGCCGGGCTGTTCATCATGGTCGGGTCGCTCATCGAGACCGGTGTCATCGGGGAGATCTCCCGGGCCCTGGCGGACGCCACCGGCGGCAGCGAACTCGGCGCGGTGATGCTGCTGTTGTTCGGCTCGGCGGTGCTGTCGGGGATAGTCGACAACATTCCGTACGTCGCGACCATGGCCCCCATCACCGCCGACCTCGCCCACGGCTTCGGCGGCGACGGCGTCCACGTGCTGTGGTGGGCACTGGCCCTCGGCGCCGACCTGGGCGGCAACGCCACCGCCATCGGCGCCTCCGCCAACGTGGTCGTCCTGGGCATCGCCGAACGCAACCGCCAGCCCATCTCCTTCTGGCAGTTCACCCGGTACGGCCTGGTCGTCACCGCCGTGACGGTGGTGCTGTCCGCCGGATATCTGTGGCTGCGGTACTTCGCCTTGAGCTGACGCTACGACGATCACAGGGAGCGGACCGATGAGACAGCCCCGGGTACCTGAGGACTTCCTCGGCGGGTACGAGCGGATGCTCACCGACGTCGCCGAGACCGGCCGCCTGCTGCTCCGTCCCGAGCTGGACGAACTGCGAGATCTGGGGGAGCGGGCGGCCGAGGCCGGATACGGACTTGGGCCGCTCATCGGGCTGTACCTGGGCGAGACGCGCAGGCTGTGGGGGTCGCTGCCGGGTGCGGTCCGGGCGTCCGGCGCGTCGGCGTCGGCCCGTACCGTCGACGCGTTGCTGGGCGCCGTGGACACGGCCGTAGGCGCCCTCGGTGAGGGCCATGAACGGGCGCAGCGCCTGGCGGTGCGGCAGGAGGAGGCGGCACGGAGGGAGTTCGTGGACGACCTGCTCTACGGGCGCAGCGACTTGGGGCGGTTGGCCGAGCGGGCGGAGCGGTTCGGGCTGCGGCTGGCGCGGAGCCACGCGGTGGCGGTCGCCGAGGGGGAAGAGCGGTATGACGATGTGCATCCGGTCGTACGGCGTGTCGAGCGCGAGCTGATCGCCCGGTTCGGTGAGCACGATGTGCTGCTGACCACGAAGGACGGGCGGCTGGTGTGCGTCGCGGCCAGCGGCGAGCGTGAGCGCGCGATCCTGGATGCCTTCGTGAGCCGGGTGCACGATCCCGGCAGTGAGTACGTGGGAGAGGGGCGGGTAGCTGTCGGCCGTGAGCACCCGGGGGCCGGGGGTGTGGTGAGCAGTTACGAGGAGGCCCTGAGCGCCTTGGAGCTCGCCGACCGTCTGGAGCTGCCCGGCCCTGTTCTGCGCGCCGCCGAACTGCTGGTCTTTCCGGTGCTTCTGCGCGACCGGGCGGCCATGGCCGACCTGGTGCGCACGGTGCTCGGCCCGCTCACGCGGGCCCGGGGCGGGGCCGGCCCGCTCCTGGAGACGCTCACCACGTGTGCGGCGGCGGGGTACGTCAACGCGGAGGCGGCACGGCGACTGAACGTCGGCGTCCGCACGCTCTCCTACCGGCTGGAGCGCATCAGGGCCCTGACGGGCTACGACCCGGGCGACGCGTTGCAGCGCTTCACCTTGGAGACGGCTGCCATGGGGGCCCGGCTGCTGGGGTGGCCGGGGAGCCCGTTGTAGGCGTGGCCTGCCCATGCGGTTCCGGTGTTACCAGGCCGTCAGGAACGCGTAAAGATTGCCGGGATCCGGCAATGTGCGGCTCGTGATTCCGGTGTCACGATGTGCCCGGCACCAGGACGGGGGAATCGGGGGAGGCGCTGTGGCTGAGTGTCCACGGACCGCGCAGGAGCGTCCGGCGGGCCTGTCCGGCCTGACGCTCCTCGTCGTGGCCGGGTACCGGCTGGTGGCGCGGATCGGCGGGGCCGGCGGCGGGGCTCACGGGAGAGACGGAGTCCGCCCCGGCACCGTCGGCACCCGGCGCACCGCCGTGACCGTGACCGGAATCGCGCTGGCTGCCTGGTTCATCGCGCTTGCCGGAGACGCGCTGACGGATCGGCACTGGCTGCGCGTCGCCGTGCTGCCGGCCGTGGCGGGAGCGGGCTGGGCGGGTGTGAGGCTGCAGCGCCGGCTGACCCACCGCCTCTTCCCGCCCGCCGGGCCGCTCGATCGCCCTCGGCGCGGCGTCGATCGCGTCGTGTCCCGGATGTGACCCGTACCACCACCCTCCTTGCTTAGGGTCACCACCACCCTCCTTGCTTAGGGTCACCACCACCCTCCTTGCTTAGGGTCAAAGGGCCCGTCCTGGCCTGTGTCCTGCCCCGGTGGCAGCGGCACGCGCCAACGCGACGCCCTTGGGAGGGTTCATTGGTTCAAGGAAGTGGTCCGAAGGACTCCCTTCTCCTGTCTTTCCTGCCGTTCGGGGTCATGGCGGTGGTGGCCGCGGCGGATCTCATCACGGGGCCCGGAGTGGGTCTTCTGCCACTGGTGTCCCTGGGACCGGCCTTCGCGGGACTCACCGGTGGATGGCGGCGCACGGTCGCCATAGGAGTGGTCGCCGTCGCCCTGTGCCTCGTGCTCAGCGCGTACGACGGGTTGTACGGCACCCGCCGCGGCTTCACCGCACTGCTCTCGATCGCGGGCGTTACGGCCGCCGGTCTCGCGGCGGCGGTGCGCAGGCAGCGGCGCGAGACCGAGCTGGCCAATGTCCGCTCGATCGCGGAGGTGGCGCAGCGCGTACTGCTGCGCCCCGTGCCGCGCGGCGCCGGGCGGCTTCGGGTGGCCGTCTCGTACACCTCCGCTGTCGCCGAGGCGCGCATTGGAGGTGACCTGTACGAGGTGGTGACCTCGCCGCAGGGGGTGCGGCTGATCGTGGGGGATGTGCAGGGCAAGGGCCTGGAGGCGGTGGAGACCGCGGCGGTGGTCGTGGGCGCCTTCCGGGAAGCGGCGTACGACGAGCCCGATCTCACCGCCGTCGGTGAACGGTTGGAGCGGGCTCTGGAGCGGCATCTGACCCGGGAGAAGTTCGTTACGGCGGTGCTGGCCCAGGTACAGGACGGCGGCGCCTACGTCACCCTGCTCAACTTCGGCCATCCCGCACCGCTGATGGTGCGGACACATGGGGAAGTGCGGTATCTGGCGCCGCCGGAGCGGGCGCTGCCGCTCGGACTGGGTGCGCATGGAACCCCGGGGCCGAAGCCGTACGACGTGCTTTTCGCTCCGGGTGACCAGGTGCTCTTCTACACCGACGGGGTGACCGAGGCACGTGACCCCTCGGGGGACTTCTATCCGCTGGAACAGCGGGTGGGCGGGCTCGCGCAGCGTGACCCGGACGCGGCGCTGGCCGCCGTGCGGCAGGACCTGATGGAGCATGCGGAGGGGCCGTTACAGGACGACGCCGCCATGCTGCTGCTCCGTTATCGCGACGGCTGACCATGGACGGGGCGGCCCGGCAGAGGGGAATCCCTCGGCCCGCCCGGCGCGCGCCTGCCGTCCTGGCAGGCCTGCGGGTGTCAGAAGGTGGAGGCGATGTCGTCGTAGGTGGCCTCGTCGACCAGGCCGGAGTCGTCTCCCCTTCGTCCGCGTCCTCCCCGACGAACGGCCCACGCCGCGGTGAGTCACGGCGCTCGCGGAAACGCGCCGACGTGCGGTCAGGCGTTCCCGGCGGGGGCCGCGGGCGCGTGGAGGACGCTCAGCACTGTCTGGTGGGTGAGCCAGCCGACCGGTTCGCCTGACTCCGCGTCCAGGACGGGCAGTCCGGCGCCGTCGGCGGTGACCAGGGTGTGCAGGGCCCCGCTCAGGGGGGCGCCGGCGGTCACCGCCGGGGGCCGTTCGGCGAGGTCGGCGACGACGCGCGGGGTGGCGTGCGCGTCGAGGGCGGGATCGGGCTCGGTGAGTGCTTCGGCCACGGCACGTGCGGTGACCACACCCGCATACCGCCCGTCCCGGCCGGTGACGGGCAGGACTCCGTGGCCGGAGCGGGCGATCACATCGGTGGCGTCCTCCAGTGGCAGGCCGCCGGACAACGCGGCGGGAAGTTCCTCCATCACATCGCGGACGCTCGCGCCGGCCAGTGGGGACCGCAGCCGCGCGCTGTCCAGGTCGATGCCGCGGCGGCGCAGCTTGAGGGTGTAGATGGTGTCGCGTGACAGCAGGCGGCTGGTGAGCGTGGCCAGGACGATGGCGAGCATCATCGGCAGGATGATGGTGTACTGCCCGGTCAGCTCGAACAGCACGATCACGGCGGTGATGGGGGCGCGGGCCGCGCCCGCGAAGGCCGCGCCCATGCCGACCAGCCCGTAGGCGCCCACCGCTCCGGCGGTGCCGGGCAGCAGATGGTGGGCCGTGACGCCGAAGGCGGTGCCGGTCATCGCGCCGAGAAAGAGGCTGGGCGCGAACACTCCGCCCGAGCCGCCGATACCGATGGTCAGGCTGGTCGCCACGATCTTGCCGACCAGCAGGAGCAGCAGCAGGCCGATGGCGTACCGGCCTTCGATGGCGTTCTCCAGGACCGGGTAGCCCACCCCGTACATCTGGGGCAGCGCCAGCAGCAGGCCGCCCAGCAGCAGGCCGCCGACCGCCGGGCGCAGCCACTCAGGCCCGCGCCAGGCCCAGTCGCAGGCGTCCTCGATCAGGTACAGCACCCGCGTGAACGCCACACCGACCACGCCCGCGACCACTCCCAGCAGGGCGAACAGCAGGTACTGCGCGGGATGGGCGACATGGAAGGCGGGCAGGGTCAGGAACGCCTCGTCCCCCAGGACCGCCCGGCCGATGACGCTCGCCGTGACACTGGAGAGGACGATGGCGCCGAAGGACTCCACGGCGAAGTCCCGCAGGATCAGCTCCATGGCGAAGAACACCCCGGCCAGCGGGGCGTTGAAGGTGGCGGCGATGCCGCCCGCCGCGCCACAGGCGACCAGCAGCCGCCTGCGGTCCTCCGGCACCCGCAGCACGCCCCCGACGGTCGAGCCCAGCGCCGAGCCGATCTGCACGATCGGCCCCTCCCGCCCCACCGAACCGCCCGACCCCATGCACAGCGCCGACGCCAGCGCCTTGACCACCGCGACCTGCGGGGCGATCCGGCCCCCACGATGGGCGACGGCGTACATCACCTCCGGTACGCCGTGTCCGCGTGCCTCCTTGGCGAAACGCTGCACCAGCGGCCCGTACAGCAGCCCGCCGGCCACCGGCGCCAGCACCACGAACCACGGGCCGAGCCATGGCAACCACGGGTGGGCGGCGTGCCCGGCGGCGGAGTAGTCGGCGTGGCCCGACAGCAGTCGGGTGAAGGTCTGGATCAGCCACCGGAAGGCGATCGCCCCAAGCCCGGCCCCGCACCCCACGACCAGTGCGAGCGCGATCACCCTTCGCTGCGCCTGCCCCGCGCCGCTCAGTAGCCGAGTTCCCGCTCGGGCGGGGGAGGAAGGCGCTCGCCTGGGACTAATCGTTTCACTCACCATGTTTTGCATTATGCAAAAGAATGCCTGCGGCGCACAGCCGGCGTCGGCCCGGTGTCAGCCGCGCGGGGCGTCGTACGTGGTGGCCGGGGGCGCGTCGAAGCCGCCTCCAGGAGTCACCAGGTCGCGTGCGCCTGAGCGCCGTTGGCAACGGAGGGCTCGGCGCCCGCTTCCGTGAACGCCTGTAGTGCCTCGACCAGATGGCGTCGCTGGCCGGACGGCATGACGTCGACGATGCGCGCGTTTTCCCGCCGCCTGCGCCCGGTGGCCTCGTTCGCGATCCGTCGGCCATCTCCGGTGAGCGAAATCACGCTGGTGCGCCGGTCCTCCGCGGACACACCCCGCGCGGCCGCGTGCCCGGGGGCCCTCTGATGCCGAGCCCCCTGTCACGGGAGGGAGAGAACTCGATCGAGGCCCACATCGGACCGTCAGGGGCGGGCAGCCACCAGGAGATCAACCACATAGGTCTCTTCCACCCACTCGTCGGGGAAAGCCTCGCCCAGCCGCTCCCGCTCATCGGCGAGAAACGCGTGACGGTCGGCCTCATCAAGGACGAGGAACGCCGAACGGCTGCCGATGTTGGCGAGATGCGTGTCCAGAGAGACCGTGCGGCTCCAGCGCACGAGACGGCGCGCGACCCGCAGCCCCGTCAGGCCCGCCAGCCGGGTGGCATCGCCGTCGTTCGGACGTACCGCGGATCTCGGCTTCACCCCGCAGTGGTGAGCGATGCGATTGTGCTGCTCACGGAGCCACGGGACGTCGAAGGCCGTGGTGTTCCACCAGATCGCCAGCGCGCCGTCCGGACGCAGGACCCGCAACGCTTCCGGAACAGAGCGGCCGGGATCGGTCCACTGCCAGGACTGCGCGTAGACGATGAGGTCACGGGAAGCCTCGGCCAGCGGCAGCGCGTTGCCGTCCCCCCTCACGATCGGCACGTCCGGAAGCGCCCGGCGGAACGCGGCGGCCATGGCCTCGCCGGGCTCGACAGCGATCACCTCGGCCCCCCGCTCCCGCAGGAGCGTGGTAGCGATTCCGGTGCCCGCTCCGACGTCGGCGACCCGGGCACCGGCCAGGCGACGGCCCGCGAACTCCTCGACGCGGTCGAAGAGTCCGGGTGGATAAGACGGCCGATTCGCCGCGTACTGGGCAGCGGCCACATCGAACGATCGGGCACGTGAGCTGGCGGACATCCCCCCATCATCGCCTTCAGGACGAGAACTTGATACAGCCCGCGGTAGCGGGAGTCCGTGGCGCACCCTGCTGGCCTTATTCACGAGTTGTGGCGCTGGTCCCCTGCTCGACGGCCTGCCGCGCTCCGGGCGGCAAACGGTCACTGGCTGAGAGCCCTTTCCACCCTCAAGCTCCCCTCACATGATGGGTCTTATGGTGCCCTTTTCCTCCTCTGTCCGGATGTGGTTGCTTCCCCACGCCGTCCTGCTCGTCGTGCTGTCGACTTGGGGTGTGTTCCGCTACCCAGACCTACCGGGGCGGATGCCGAAGCACATCGGGCTCGATGGAGTGGACGCCTGGACGAACAGGTCGATCGGCAGCGCGTTCGTGCTGGTCTTCGGGTATGCGGGAGTGACGGTGTTGATGGCCGGCTGTGCGGAGCTGACCCTGCGACTGGCACCGCGCGATGACCCCGGCGTGGAAGTGGCGGGCGTCGAGGGCGCCACGACCGGCATGCTGCCTCGGAACGGCTCGCGGCCTGCTGAGGTCTGGCAGATCCAAACCAGCAGGTCATCCCGGGTGACATCATTCCCGGCACCCGCAGGCCCCCAACCCCGTCGACCTCATGGTGATCGAAGGCGCCGGCCACTACGAGATGTACGACGAGCCCGAGTACGTCGACGCTGCCGCCGGGCGCCTCACCGACTTCTACATGAACCATCTGTAAGGCACCCGAGCCAGCGAAACAGAGCAACCAGAGGTCAATGACGGCCGTGCCCTGCACGTGCCCACCGGCCTGGAGTTCCGCCGCGCGGCGGATCTGCTCGATCGGGAGGGCCGCCGCGACAGGCACCCGCAGTCGGCCCGCCCGACCAGGCGGGCGATCTCTTCCAGGGCACCGGGAGCAGCGTTCGCGTCCGCTCGGACCCGGTCGGCCAGGCCGTCGCCGTAGGCGACCGGGGCAAACCGCCGTGGTCCAGGCCCTGATTCGCCATGCCACTATCGACGGCTCCGAGGGTGTACATCGTGAACGCCTCGGCGACCCGGGCGTTGAAGTCCACGGCATGTCGTGGACCAGGGACGTCCTCAACCGCGGATTGATCGAGCGGTAAGGTCATACGTATGCCAACCGAGTCGCATCCCGCAGCCCCTCTGTTCCCGCGACGTCTTCCCGCCGGCCGCTTGGGTGTTGCCGTCGTTTCCGAGCTCGTCGACCTCATCGTGACGGGCCGGCTGAAGGAAGGCGAGTTGCTGCCCCCGGAGGGTCCGCTGAGCGAACACTTCGGCGTGAGTCGCACGGTCCTGCGTGAATCGGTGAAGCGGCTCGAGGAGAAGGGCCTGGTGATCGTTTCCCAGGGTCGTGGCACTCAGGTGCGGGCGCCGGGCTACTGGAACATGCTCGATCCGGTGGTGCTGTCCGCGTTGATCGACAACGATGAGACGCTCGGCATCCTCGACGAGCTGACGATTGTGCGGGCGAGCCTTGAGTCGGCGATGGCGGGCGCGGTTGCCGGATCTCGCAGCGCAGACGGGTTGAGGAGACTGGAGAACGCGTTGACCACGATGCGTGAAAGCGCGTCCGAGACGGACTCCTTCCGGCAGGCGGATGTGGTGTTCCACTACGCGCTCATGGAGATCTCCGGCAACCGGCTGGCGGAGAACATCGCCAAGCATCTGTACAAGCGGGCCGTGGAGTCGAGCCGTTACCAGGGCATCGACCCGCCCGACGCGTTCGACCTGACGCTGAAGGAACACGCGGCGATCGTCGACGCCATCTCACGGCAGGACGTCGCCGCGGCCCAGAAGGCGATGCATGATCACATCCACGTTTCGTGGGAGCGCCGCCGGCTGCCCGACCACGCGCCGCGGGCGCGCGGCCGGGCGCTCGGTCAGGAAAGCGAGTAGACGTCGGCGGCGTTGCCGCCGAACACCCGCGCTCGTTCCGCGGTGGAAAGCCCGTCGAGCAGGGCTTCCACAGCGGACTTCCAGGGCGCCGCTCCTCCGCCGAGCTCAGCCAATGGCCAGTCGGAGCCGTAGAGAAGACGCTCAGGGCCGAAGGATTCCAGGGCGAGCGTCACCTGGGCGGCGAGATCGGCTGCACGCCATGACCCGGGGGCGAGGCCCGAGGTGAGTCCCGAGACCTTCGCGACGACGTTCGGTTGCCGCGTAAGTTCCCGAAGCCGCGACGCCCACCTGCTCATGTCCTGCCCGGGCTCGGGGGGACCGCCCAGGTGATCGAGGACGAAGCGGAGTCCGCTGTGGCGCGCGGCCAGGCGGGTTGCCTGGGGGAGCTGCCACTCGCGCACGACGAGGTCGAAGCAGAGGTTCTCATCCTCGAGCACGGTGAGGCCCGCGCTGATCTCCTCGCGCATCATCCACTGCGGGTCCGGGTCGATGTGAGCCAGATGCCGCACCCCGACGACGGGAACAGCAGCGTTCTCGCGGATCCGGTCGAGCTGAGGTCCGACCTCCGCCGCGAGGTCGACCCACGCGACGAGGCCGGCGATGGCCGGTGAGTCCAGCTCGGCGAGCCGGATGCTCTCTTCGAGGCTGTTGCTCGATTGCACGACCACGGCACGGTCGAGTCCGGTCGAGGCCAGCATCTCGCTCAGATCGGAGGCGCCGAAGTCGCGGGCGATCGGGGCCATGGTCTCCGCGTCGATCCAGTCCTGCGGGTCCATGGCTCGATCCCACAGGTGCACGTGGGCGTCGATACCGGCGCTCATGCGAGGTGCCAGACTTCGTCGACAGGCTGCCACGGCGCCCGGGGAACACGCTCCTCGGCGATCCTCACCTGACACGGGTCGGTGTGCGTCCACCATTCTTGCGTAGCCGGGTCGTCGGCGATCCGTCGCATATCCGCCTCGTGGTCCTCCCCGACGTACTCGTAGTAGGCGAAAAGGATGTCGCCGCATATGAAGATGCTGTAGTCGCGCACATTGCATTCGGTGAGCTTCCGCTCGACGCTCGGCCACACGGTCCGGTGCGGCGCCAGGTACTGCTCGCGCTTCTCGGGCCGCACACCCACGACGAAGGCCCTGCGCTCAGGTCGACAGGTCACGAGGGCCGGCCTCCGGGGTGCAACGGGGTGTCCGTCAGATCCGGCTCGGCCACCAGCCGCAGGGCAGCTCGTTCGGGCCGGATGTGCGGTCCGGTTGAAGCGGGCTGGGGCGTTGCAGCTCCGGCCGGTGACATCTGGGACTCGTCGACCACGATCCCGATCCCTGGGCGATCACCCAGGACGATGCCTCCGTCGTCGAACTGCTGGTCGACGTCGAGACCGGTGGGAAAGAGAAGATCCTGGACTTCGTAGGTCAGGAGGTTCGGTACGGCGGCGGCTGCGTGCGCCACCGGGTTCGCGTTGTACGCGACGGGACTCACCGGCAGATCGTGGGCGTGGGCGAGCGTCGCGACACGGAGGAAGTGGGTGATCCCCCACACGTTGCCGACCTGCACGATGTCGACCGCGTTGGCGTCCAGCAGTGGGCGGTACTGCTCCAGCCCGGTCAGGTTCTCGCCGCTCGCTATCGCTGCGCGCACCTTCCCGCGCAGCGCGGCCATTCCGGCCGCATCCCACCGGCGTAGCGGTTCCTCCACCCAGGTGAGGTCCACGCGTTGCTCGATGGCCGCGACATACCGGGCCGCCTGGGCGTGGTTCCACGACTCGTTGGCGTCGAACATGAGCGCCGGTCGGCGGGAGTTGCGGCTGAGAATGTCGCGCATGATCTCCAGCCGAGGCAGGTCGCGGTCGAGGTCGCGGCCGCCTTTGAGCTTGCCGGCCTTGAACCCGCGGTCCGTGAACCGACCGTAGAGGTCGGCGAGTTCTTCATCGGTCAGGCCGTACTCGAGACCGGACGCATACCCGGGTACGAAGCGCGAGCGGGCCCCGAGGGTCCGCCAAAGCGGTTCGTCGGCCGCCTTGGCCTTGATGTCCCAGAGGGCCATGTCGACGGCCCCGATGGTGCCGAAGGTGGATCCTGAGTGACCGGCCTTGAACACCCAGGCGAGCATCCGGTCGTAGAGCGCCACGACCGACCGCGGGTCATCGTCCTCGATCGCGGGGAAGACACGCGCGATGTCGGCGTGGGACCCGAGGCCGACCCCCTCGATTCCGGTGTCGGTCTCGATGATGAGGACCGGGACCGGCGTCGCGTGGCCGGGCTGGACACCGTTGACGTCCCCGGTGATTCTGCCCCAGTCATGGACGGTGCTCAGGCTGCGGTACCCAGTGATCTTCATCGGCAGTGGCTCTCCTTGCATGCGCTAGCGGTCATTCCTTGGTCCCTCCAGCTGTCATGCCCGCGACCAGGAATCGCTGGGAGAACAGGAAGACGATCAGGACGGGCAGGATCGACACGATCGTCCCCAGCGCCAAGGTGGGCAGCTGAACGGAGTCGGACCCTGCGGAGCTGGGATTGAAGGCCGGGGTTGCGGCCAGAAGCGAGGTGAGCCCGACCTGGATCGGGTAGCCGTCGCTGGAGGGGAGCATCACGAACGGGAGGAAGAAGTTGTTCCAGTTCTGCACAAAGCTGAAGAACGCCACCAGCGCGACGATCGGGGCGGCCAGCGGAAGGGCGACCCGCGTGAAGACCTGGAACCCGCTGCAGCCGTCGATGCGCGCGGCGGCGAGGATGTCGCGGGGGATGCTGGTCGAGAAGTAGATGTAGGTGAGATAGACGCCGAACGGGAAGAACGACATGGGCAGGATCACCGACAGCGGGCTGCCGATCAGACCGACACTGTTCAGCTCGAGGAAGATGGGCAGCACCAATGCGGTGCTGGGGATCAGCATGACCACGAGGGTCAGCACGAGCAGCGCCTGCCGAAGCCTGAACTCCGTGAGCGCGAGTGCGTAGCCGGCCGGGATACTCACGAGGAGCGTGATCACCAGAGCGCCGATCGCGTACAGCGCGGAGTTCCCGATCCATGTCGTCACCGCACCGTCCTGGAAGTCGAACAGCTGTTGCCAGTTGGCGACGAGGTCCGACCAGGACCCGGGAGCGAACGAGTGGGCGACGACGAGCGATTTCGAGGATTTCGTGACCGCGAGGAGCAGCCAGACGATCGGGACGGCGAAGAACAGGATGAAGACAACGAGCAGGACACCGATGATGGAGCGCCCGCTCCAGCCGCTGAGGCTCGACCGACGGCGTTCGGTGGAGAGTGCTGCCATGGTCATTCCTTCTCGAACAGGCCGCCGCGGGTCACGAACACCCAGGACAGCAGGAGTGCGACGACCAGCAGGATCAACGAGATCGCGGCCGCGCCGTTGAAGTCGTTCTGCTGGAACGCGTACTGGTAAGCCAGCTGGTTGAGCGAGTAGTCGTTGGGCACCACCGCGTTGCTGGCCTGGCTGAGCAGCTGCGGCTCGACGAACAGCTGGGTGCCGGCCGCGAGCGACATGACGCCCATGTACGCGACCCACTTGCGCAGCATCGGAAGCTGGATCCGCAACGCGATCTGGACGGCGTTCGCACCGTCGATGCGGGCGGCCTCGATCACCTCGGTGCTGATGTTGTTGAGGGCGCCGTACATGATGATGATCCACCCGCCGGCTCCGGTCCAGAACGCGATGATGGCGAAGATTGCCGGAAGGTTGCCCGGTTGAATCACCTGCACGAAGCTGTCGAACCCCATCGCGCCGAGCAGACCGCTGACCGGGCTCGCCGTCGGATCGAGGACGAAGAGCCACAACAGGACGCTGGACGCGCCCGCGAGCGCGCCGGGCAAGTAGTAGACGAAGCGCAGGGTCGTGCTCACCCACCGGACGCCGATGGCGTGAACCATCAGCGCCAGGCCGACGACGAAGACGACCAACCCGAGGAGCCAGATGACGAGATAGATGGTCACGTGGAACACAGCCGGCCAGAACCGGAAGTCGTCAATGACCTTGGTGAAGTTGTCGAAGCCCGCGAATCCGCCGTCGGCGTTCGTGAAGGCCAGCAGTACTGCGTAGAGCGAGGGAACGATCCCGAAGACGATGGCGAGCAGCGCGTAGGGCGAGACGAAGACATAGCCGATCGGACTCCGGGCGAAGGCGCGGCCAGCCGGCTTGCCGCCGCCCCGGCGTGACCGCCGCCCCTCCGAGGCGTCGATGGTCAGCTGATCACTCGAAGGAGCCAGGGTCATCTCAGTTCACCACGTATCCGTTGACCTTGGCTTGGTTCTCGATCGCCGTCTGCCACGTCGAGAGCAGGTCCACGATCGACTTGCCGCCGGTGATCCCCGTGGTCATCGTCTTCGCCCAGATCGCCTCCTGGCTGAATGTGGGGTAACCCCAACCACCCCAGACCCGTGACGCCGCGTTCACCACCGGCTGCAGCGAGGTGGCGTAGTACTCGCTCGCCTCCTGCTTGGCGATCCACTTCTCCGCGGCGGGGGCGTACGCCGGGTAACCCGGTGCGGCATCGACCTGATACGCGTCGGCTGTGGTGACGAACTGTACGAACTTCTCGGCAGCCTTCAGGTTCTTCGAATGGCTGGAGATGAACCAGGTTCCGCCTCCCACGTTCCCGGTCACAGCCTTGCTCTCGCCCTTCCAGGCCAACGGCGCGGCAACGCCGAGCTGCCCGGCTCGCACGTCGAGCGACTCAGGGTTGTTGAAGATCGCGCCGGCGTACCACGCCGGACCCGGCATCATCAGCACCTTGCCGGAGTACTTCTTCAAGAACTCGGGGGTGAACACGCTGACCACCGGCACGGTCCGGTTGTGGCGGAGGGTGTCCAGCATCGAGGCCGCCCGCTTGCATTCGGCCGAATCGGTCTTCACGGTGACGGACTTGGGACCGGTCACGTCATTGGCCTGGCACTTGCTCGCCCACATGTACACCTCGGGCGTCCAGGCATCCCCGGCCGTCCCGATGATGTAGCCGGGGTGCTCCTTGGCGACCTTCTCCCCGAGCGCCTGGTACTCCTCCCACGTGGTCGGGAGGGCGTAGCCGAACTTCTCCAGCAGGGGCTTGTTGTACCAGAGCACCGCCTGGGCGAGGTCATTGCGCAGGCAGTACACGCGGCCGTCCACCGTGCAGGGGTCGAGCGAGCCCTTGGTGAAGTCGCTGAGCGTCTTCTTCGGGACCAGGCCCTTGTCCAGCACAGCCGCGAACGCCTGCTTGCCGAGGTTCTTCTGGCTGGCCCATGCCGCGTCGTTGCTTTGGCTGGAGAAGACGACGTCGGGCCAGCCACTGCCGGCGCGGTCGAAGAGCTGCATCTTCGTCCGGAAGGAGTTGGACCCGTTGGCCGACCCGTCATAGGTGACGACCTTGATCTTGGTGTCCGGGTTCGCTGTCTGGAACGCCTTCGCAGCAGCCTTTCGGTCCGCGTCCACCCAGACGGTGATCGTCGAGGAGGGCTCCTGCTTGGCCTCGGGAAAGCCGTACGCCCCGTTCGCCGAGCTTTCTCCGCCGCCGCAACCAGCGAGGGTGAGGAGCGCCGTCGCGGCGCACATCACGGCGACGGTCGACGCCCTACGGCGCGAACGTACCCCGGTGTGGATTCCGACCATGAGATGTCCTTCGTCTTGTCGACTTCGTTGACGACTCCGCGCCGAGGACTGTAGGGCATACGTATGATGTTTGTCACGAGCGCGATGGGTATCACCTTGAGCGGCTGTTGTCGGTGCGATCTTGAGGGGTGCGCAGCGAACGGCGGCCTCGTGATCGCCGTCGGACGCCGGCGTGGAGGCAGGGCCTCTTGTCGACTCGGGGTCGCTGAAGCCGACCGCGATCAAGGGACGGCTCAACTCGTCCCCGAGGAACGCGCCCGACCGTCAGGCTGACCACCGGGCTCATGCGCCACCATGGCACCATGCACATCGCCGAACTCATCCTCAAATATGTGCAGGCGCTGGCCTGGCCCGCCGTCACACTCACCGTGCTCTGGTTCCTTCGGGCCCATCTGCGCGACACCATCGCGCGGATGTCCCGGCTGGAAACACCGGTCGGAGCCATCGAATTCGCAGCCGCAGCGCGGGACGTACTCCGGCAGTCCGAGACCGCGACGGACAGCAGCGCCATATCCGCTCCCCCGCAGACTTCCGTGCCGCCGCCCGTCTCCACCCCGCAGCCTCCACCGTTCGGCGGCGACACCGAGTCGCCTCCTCCCGCTACCGGGGAAAGGGCCGGCGAACCCGGCGATCGCCCGCAACCAGGAGGACCGCTCTCTGGGCCCCGGCCCGGATCCGGGGCCGGATACGGGTATCCGGGGCCGGTACCCGCCCCCCGTCCTGCGGAGTACCCCCCGTTCCAGAACGGGGGGTACTCCGCACACATCCGAGGCACTCAACTGCGTGAGGCACGCCACGAAGTGGACGCCGCGCCTGCCGGTGCCGTGGCCACAGCCTGGAACGCACTGCACGCCCTGTGCGCCGACGTGGTCACAGCCGTCGGTCTCCCCGCGCCCTCCCACCCGTCGGAGGTCGGCGCCCGACTGACCTCGCTCGGGGCGTCCCCGTACACGGTGATGGTCATCGAGCGCCTGCATCGACTGAGCGCCGACGCCCTGCGCGAGCCGGCCGCCGTGACCCCGAACGCGGCGCGGGACTATGTCGACGCCTGCCTTGCCGCTGCCGAGAATGTCGAACGGCTGAGGCAGCAATGGCGGTGGTGAGCCGTCCGGGCGGGTGATGAGGGTTGCGGCCAGGCCATCGCCTGCTCGCGCCGATCCGGCGCACCGGTGGAACCGCACTCCTGTGGTGTGAGGGTGCGCCTCTCCTTGACTATCGGGCCGGTCGGCGCGTCGGGACCGACGATGGCCCTCGCGCCGACATCTTGCTCTCGCATGTCGCGAACGACCCGCCGACCGAGGGCGTCGGCTCCGACTCGTCCCACCGCGACCGCCTCGATGCCGAGTCGGCCGAGGGCTACGGCAAGGGGAGAGCCTTATCGGCCGAGCCAGCCACCGTCGACCGGCAGGATCGCCCCGGAGACGTAGCGCGCGGCCTCCGACGCCAAGAACACAGCAGCGCCCGCGATGTCCTCCGCCGTTCCCCACCGCCCTGCCGGAATCCGCTCGAGGATCGCGCGGGACCGGTCGGGGTCGTCCTGAAGCGCTTGGGTGTTGTCGGTCGCGATGTAGCCCGGGGCGATGCCGTTGACGGTCACACCCCGTCCGGCCCACTCGTTCGAGAGCGCCCGGATCAGTCCCGCCACGCCGGACTTGGCTGCCGCATAGCCCGGCACATTGATCCCGCCCTGGAACGAGAGCAGGGAGGTGGTGAAGACGATGCGCCCGTGCTGCGCCTCCAGCATCCGCCGCCCGAGAATCTGGCTGAGTACGAAGGTACTGGTGAGATCGACTTCGAGCACCTCGTCGAACCATTCCAGGGGGTGCTCGGCTGCGGGAGCGCGGCGGATGGTCCCGGCGTTGTTGACCAGGATCTCCACCGGGCGCTCGCCTGCGGAGAGTTCCTCGGCGAACCGGGTCACCTGCCGCCGGTCCGCGAAGTCGACGCGGTGTCCCGAGAAGTCACGGCCGAGTTGGCGCACGCGGTCGCCGATCGCCGATGAGTCCGGATCGAGGGTGGCGGAGAGTCCGACGATGTCGGCGCCGGCGGCGGCCAGAGCCTCGGCGACGGCGAATCCGATTCCACGCTTGGCCCCCGTCACCACGGCGAGGCGCCCGGTAAGGTCGAACGGGTTCATGACGCGCTCACCTCGACGAGCAGCTTCATCGCCTGCCCGGTCTCAAGGAGGCCAAAGGCCGATTCGGCCTCTCTCAGGGGCACGATGCCCGTGATGAGCTTCTCGGCCGGGATGGCGCCCTCGGCCAGGAGCTCGATGGCGTGCTCGAAGTCACGGCGTTGGTAGACCCGTGCACCGAGCAACCTCAGCTCCCGCCAGAACACGCGGTGCAGGTCGATGGGGCGCGGTTGCGAGTGGATGGCCACCACCACGAGCGTGCCGCGGACCTTCGCCAGGCTGGTGGCGCCGAGCACGGCGGTGGCCGAGCCGGAGACTTCGAACACGACGTCCGCCCCGGCGCCGTCCGTCCACTCCTCCACCCAGGCGACCTGATCGACCGACGAGGGGTCCATCGTCGTCAGCCCCATCTCCTCGGCGGCGGCCCGCCGGGTCGGGTCGATCTCGGCGATCACGACCTCAGCACCGAACGCGGCGGCGACGATCGCGATCAGAACGCCGATCGGGCCCGCACCGATGACGACCGCCTTGTCGCCCGCGGCGAGTTCGGAACGTCGTACGTCGTGAACGGCCACCGCGCCGGGCTCCACGAGCGCGGCGTCTCGCAGCGAGATCTCCGAGGGCAGCCGCACGAGTGTCGACGCCGGTACGTTCCAGTACTCCTGAAGGGCTCCCGGGCTGTCGATGCCTATGAAGTCCAGGTTCTGGCAGATGTGCTCGTTCCCCGCACGGCAGGCCGGACAGGTGCCGTCCCAGGCCAGCGGCATGACGGTCACCGCATCACCCACCGACCAGCCCTCCACGCCGGCGCCGAGGGCGACGATCGTGCCTGACATCTCGTGTCCGATCGTCGCCGGTTTGCTGACCCGACCGTCCATGTCCCCGTGGAAGACATGGAGGTCCGTGCCGCAGATTCCGACGTAGGCCACGGCGATTCGGACCTCCCCCGCACGGGGCTCAGCCGGTTCCTGTTCCTCGATGGTCATCGTGCCGGCGCCCACGTAGCTTGCCGCCAACATACCGATCGGCTCCTCCTCGCCATGTCGCGGGCCGCGCCGGCCCACAGGGGCTGCGCAGCCTAGCATGAAACATCATACGTATGCTGTCATGGTAGAACTCGACCTCGTGACCAGCAAGCAACCGCCACGCGACCACGCATCCACGGGAAAGACGCTGCCCGCCCGGGGCCTGCGTACCGGGCACCGGCTCACGGAACTGGGCCTGGGCGCAGCCCAGTTCGGCAATCTGTTCACCGAGACGACCGACGACGAGTCGTGTCGCGCCGTCAGAGCCGCGGCCGAGGAAGGGATCCGCTACCTCGACACCGCGCCGCATTACGGCCTCGGGCTGTCCGAACGCCGCCTGGGGGACGCCCTGCGTGCGACCGCTCGACAAGGTGTGGTCATCTCCTCGAAGGTCGGGCGTCTGCTCGTGGACAGCCCCGCCACGGCTCACCGGCTCGACGGCGACGGGTTCGTCGTGCCGGCGGCGAAGAGACGGGTCTGGGACTTCAGCAGCGAGGGGATCTTTCGTTCCGTCGAGGAGTCGCTGGCGCGGCTCGGGACGGACCGGCTCGACATCGCCTATCTGCACGATCCGGACGACCACTGGGGGGCGGCATCATCGAGCGGGATCGCCGCTCTGGCCGAGCTTCGGGACCAGGGCGTCGTCGGTGCCATCGGCGCCGGCATGAACGAGGCGGCGATGCTGGCCGAGTTCGTGAGGCGGACCGACGTCGATGTGGTGATGGTCGCCGGGCGGTTCACTCTCCTCGATCAATCGGCACTGGACGACCTGCTGCCCCTCGCCGGCGCCCGCGGCGTCGGCGTCGTCGCCGCGGCGGTCTACAACTCCGGGCTGTTGAGCAGTACGGCCGTGGACGGCTCGGCGTCCTACGACTACGGGGCAGCGCCGCGGTCCGTCGTCGAACGCGCTGCCCGCATCGCCGCCGTCTGCGAGCGACACGGCGTGGAGCTTCCCGCCGCCGCCGTCCAGTACCCGCTGCGCCATCCCGCGGTCACCTCGGTGGTGACAGGGATGCGCACCGAGGAGCACGTGCGCGGCAATGCCGCGCGGTATCGGGCGGTGATCCCGGAGGCACTGTGGGAGGAGCTGCACCTCACAGGACTCGTCCCGGACCCCGCCCGCACACGCTAGCGCCCCGGGGCCCAAGGAAACATCGTACGAATTCTTGTGGCAAACATCATACGTATGCTAACCCTGTGGCGGGCATCAAGGCCCCAGTCACAGGAAGCGATCGAACATGACATCCACGTCAGACTCGACACGCTCGGTGAGCGCGCGGTGGAGGCGCAGGGCAGGGCTCCTTGCGACGCTCGGCGCCTGCGCCGTCATCGCCTCAGCGCTCATTCCCCTCCAGGCGCAAGCCGCGCCTCGCACGGTGTACTTCGCGGCACCGGACGGCAAGGACTCCGGACCCTGCGGCCAGTCGCAGCCGTGCTCGCTCAAGCGCGCTCAGCATGTGGCCGGCCCGGCCGCCAAGCAAGGTGACGTGACCGTTCAGCTTGCCGACGGCACCTATCGCCTTTCCGAGCCTCTCCGGTTCGGACCCGGCGATGACGGCGGCGACCACACCGTCCACTGGACCGCCGCCCCGGGCGCCCACCCCGTCATCACAGGCGCCTCGAAGGTCACCGGCTGGTCCAAGTCCGAGGCAGGGTCAGGCATCTGGGAGGCGGACACCCCCCGCGGCCTCGACACCCGCCAGCTATACGTGAACAGCGTGATCGCCCCTCGCGCCGCCATCCGCCTGGCCAACGCGGACGTCACTCCCACCGCAACCGGCCTCACCATCAAGAACCCGGCACTGAGCTACCTCGCCACGCTCCCCGACCAGGGGCGCATCGAGTTCGAGTCCCTCGGCGACTTCACGAACCGCTACTCGCCGGTTCAGAGCATCAGCGCCACCGAGATCACGATGGCGCAACCGGCATGGGACAACAACACGTGGGGCTGGGACACCGTCCAGAACTCATTCCTGGCCGGACCGAGCTGGTACCTCGACAACTCACTGAAGTTCCTCACCCAGGTCGGCCAGTGGTACATAGATCCGGGCGCCGGGAAGCTCTACTACAAGCCGGCGGACGGGGTCGACCCCAACCGGCTCGACATCGAGCTGCCCCGCCTGGAGACACTGATCAGCATCGGCGGGACGTACGACGAGCCGGTGACCGGTCTTGCCTTCGAGGGCATCCAGTTCTCCGGAACCTCCTGGCTCGGCCCCTCGACCGACGGGTACGCGGATCAGCAGAACGGTCTCTTCATCAAGGGCGCCTACAAGTACCGCCCCGCCGACGCGTTCACCAGTTGCTCGCGCGGCTGCGAGATGTTCGAACGAGCGCGCACCAGCTGGTACCAGGAGCCCGCGGCCGTGCAGGTCTCCGCCGCCAGCCGCATCTCGTTCACCGGCAACACGTTCACCAACCTCGGCCAGTCGGCGCTGGGCGTCGGAAACGACGCCAACGCCACGAGGACCGGCGTGGGGCTGGGCGCCGGCGACATCGACGTGGTCGGCAACCGGTTCACGGAGAACAGTGGGCACGGCATAGCGGTCGGCGGCGTACTGCCTGACGCGCACCACCCCAGCGACCCGAGAATGGCCAACCAGAACATCCTGATCGCCAACAACACGATCAATCGCGTGGCGGTGGACTACAAGGACAACAGCGGCATCCTCAGCACCTACGTCACAGGCGCCCGCATCCTGCACAACGAGGTCTCCAACGTTCCCTATGACGGCATCGACACCGGCTACGGCTGGGGCATCAACGACGCCGGGGGGTCGAACGACTACGTCGACCGTGGCTACTACAAGTGGAACACGCTGTACTCGACGCCGACCACGCTCAAGAACAACCGCATCGAGGGCAACCTCGTGCACAACACGAAGGCACGTTTCGCCGACGGCGGATCGGTCTACAACCTCTCCGCCAGCCCGGGAACCGTGGTCGCCAAGAACTACCTGTTCAACATCTCAGGAGTCGGCCTCTATCTCGACGAGGGCTCGCGCTCGATGACGTACGAGAACAACGTGGTCCAGGGCGGCTCCTTCCTCTTCACCAACGCATACAGCCTCCGCAACAACACCAGTGACAACGTCATCCAGAACAACTGGTACAACTCGGGTGGAGCCTCCACACCGAACGCCGAGGCGCACAACAACAAGCTGATCAACAACGTGAAGGTCGCCGGTGCCAACTGGCCCTCGGGCGCACGCGACGTGATCTGCCAGGCGGGTGTCGCGCCGCAGTACCGGACATCGCTCAACGCGAACCAGTTCGGCTTCAGCGGGTGCGAAGTCGACGCACCGGTGGCAGGCGGCTTCGCGACTGCGGGTGGTTCGGCCGTCAGGTCGTACTTCGGCCAGAGCGGGGATGGATTCGGGATCGCGGCGGCCGGCGCCGACGTATGGGGTGCCGGCGGTCAGCGTGACGACCAATTCGGCTCGATCTATCGGGCTGGCGCGTTCAAGGCCGGCTCGAGCGTGTCCACCCGAGTGGTGTCGGTCAACGACGCCAACGCCTGGGCCAAGTCCGGTGTCATGGTCCGCAACGACATGACCAAGGCGGGAGGATCGGCCGGGTATGCCGTCGTCGCGGTCACCGCTCGCAACGGCGTCGTGTTCCAGTGGGACACCGACGGCGACGGGTACCTGGACACCGACGCCCGCGCCAGTGTCGACGTCTTCCGCCCCGTCTGGGTGAAGCTCACCCGATCCGGCACCTCGTTCAGAGCCTCGTACTCCTACGACGGCGCGAACTATGTCCCGATCGGTCAGCCCGTGACGTTGGCCTCGGCCGCAGCAAAACAGGACGCCGGCATCTTCTCCACGTCCCATGACGTGACCCAGTCAGCGATCAACCAGTTTGACTCCAGCGCCGTCACAGCCGTGACGACGCCGTAGGTAGCCGCTCTCGGTGGGTCGGCGCTAGGCCCGGCAAGGTGCTCTGGAGCGCGTCGGCAGACCGACGGTTCACGTGCACGGATTCTGGCGGCGGGCGCACGAGAGGACCACAGCACCCAGTGTGACCTGTGGTCGGCCAACCGGCCGTGTGGGGCGGGCGTACGCCCGCCCCACACGGCCGGTTGGCTTACAGCTCATCTCATTCGCTGGGTCTCGATGGTCTCCCAGCGCTCAAATCGGTGAGCGTCCAGTACCGGACGAGCCGTGGGAATTGTTCAAGCGCATGGTGCCGTCGGCCGCCGACGCGGCAACGAGACGGAGTGCGCCTACGCCCTGTCGGCCAACCGGTCAGCGGCAGGTGCAGGGTTCGTCACCCCGCTGATCGCGCTGCAACCAGCCGTCGGCATCGCCGGCTGTATGAGCGTCCGTCACACCGGACGCTCACGAGAACGACGGAGCTACGCGGTCACCGCGACCACGTGCTTGCCCAGGACGCCGCCACGCTCGAATGCCTGGTGCGCGGCGGCGATCTCCGCGAGCGGATACACGCTGTCGACCACGGGGCGCAGCGCACCCGACGCGACATGGCCGGCCATATCACGGAGCACGGCGGTTTCGGGGTTGGCACTGAAAGTGCGGATGCGGCGGGCACCGTACACGCTCGACGCGGCGATCGCGGCC
Source organism: Streptomyces sp. AgN23 (assembly GCF_001598115.1). Lineage (NCBI taxonomy): Bacteria > Bacillati > Actinomycetota > Actinomycetes > Kitasatosporales > Streptomycetaceae > Streptomyces > Streptomyces sp. AgN23. The sequence goes on along the minus strand of NZ_CP007153.1, from coordinate 2,014,975 downwards.
AGGGCCGAACCGGACAGCCCGACGGTGACCATCCGGCCGCCCTTGGCCAACCGGCTTCGATAGCAGTTGAGTTCCGAGCCTACGGTGTCGACGATGACGTCGAAGGGGCCGATCCGCTCCGAGGTGGTGGAGCCGTAGTCGAGGACCTCGTCGGCACCCAGGTCGCCAAGGAGCCGGGCGTGGCGGGCGCGAGCGAGCGCGGTCACACGGCCGCCCATTGCGTGCGCCAGTTGCACGGCGGCCGTGCCAACGCCTCCGGCCGCGCCCCGGACCAGAACCCGTTCCCCGCTGGTGAGACGCACGCTGTCGCGCAGCGCGATCAACGCCGTGGAGCCCGCGACGACCAGGGAGGCCGCCTCAACCGGCGAAATGCCTTCCGGGGCGGGCGCGATCCGGTCTGCGGGGACCACAACGTACTCGGCCGCCCCGGCGGTGATGTGCCGCTGCCGGGGATGCACCATGCCCCACACCCGGTCACCAGCCCGGTAACCCTCGACATCAGCGCCGGTCGCGGCGACGACGCCCGCGAAGTCCAGCCCAGCACCGATCGGGAACCGGCGTCCCGAGATCATCTTCAGCCCTCCCGCGCGGACGATCACGTCGTGTCCGTTCACGCTGGAGGCCTCGACCGAGATCAGTACTTCGCCCGCACCGGGTGCGGGACGGGCGACCTCGTTGATGCGCAGGACGTCCGCCGCACCGTAGCTCATGACCTGAACGGCCCTCATGTCGCTGTCCTTCCGTGGCCGACTGTGGTGAATCCGATGCTGGACCCTGCACGCGGCGTCACGGTCGTTCTCCTTGTCCTGGGTCTGGCAGTCCCACCCTCAAGAGCGGCGCCCAGGGCATACTGACGCCGTGACTGAGCATCCCCGACGTGAACTCGCCGAGTTCCTGCGAACCCGCCGAACCCGGCTGCTCCCACAGGATGTCGGCCTGGAACCCGGCCCGAGGCGCCGCGTCGCCGGGCTGCGGCGGGAAGAACTGGCCCTGCTGGCCGGTGTGAGCGCGGACTACTACCAGCGCATGGAGCAGGGACGTGACGTCCGGCCCTCCAAACAGGTCCTGGACGCTCTGGCACGTTCTCTCAACTTCTCCGCCGAGGAGTCCCGCCACCTGCACAGCCTCGCCGCCGCCGCGCGCACGCCCGCCCACGGCCCACACCACCGCGCGCCAGAGGAGGTACCGCCCACCACGCTGCGGCTGCTGGGCACCATGACCACGCCCACGCTGGTCGTCGGCCGTTTCCTGGACGTCCTGGCATGGAACCCGCTGGCGGGCGTCCTGCTCGGCGAGTTCACCCGGCTTCACCGGGCCGAACGGAACCTGCTCATGCTGCTGCTGCACCCTGAAGCCGACCAGGCGTGCCCGGACCGGGCGGCCACCGTCGCCGAGCTGACCGGGATGCTGCGGACCCAGATCGCCGCCGACCCGGGGCACCCGCGCGCCGTGCGACTCGTCGGCGAACTCGCCGTCCGCAGCGACGAGTTCGCCACACTGTGGGCACGCCACGACGTCCAAGATGCCACCCGCGGCCGGATGCGTGTCAATCACCCGCTGGTCGGCGAGCTGAACCTGGACTGGGACGCCTACCCGATGCCCGGTACTCCCGGCCCGGTGCTCATCACCTACACCGCCGAGCCGGGAGGCCCGGACGACGAACGACTCCAGTTGCTGGCCGGCTTGCTCGACCCACCCGGCACGACATCGGCGGCCACCCGGCAACCGTGACACACCGGCCTGCTCGCCACGGATTCCCGCGTGACGGTGGCCGGTGCGTGCGTCAGATCTGCACCGCCGTTCAGCGGTCAGACGTCATGGCACCCGTGATTTGCCCGGCGCCGACGGGGCCCGTACGCCGTACGGCTGCGCGGACCGGGTCGGCCATCCTGCGGGTCGGAGCGAGCCCCCGGAGTCAGTCGGCCAGGCCGGGCTTGACGACAGTGTCGACGAAGTCACCGATGGCCTCAAGGGTCTGTCCGAGCTGCTCGATCTGCGGAAAGTGACCAGCGTCGGGGATGGGCACGAAGCGGCTGTTGGGGAACGAGTCGGCATAGCCACGGCCGTAGGTGATGTTGGCGATGCCTGAAGGGTGTCTTTATTGCCGTACCGTGGTTGACCTGGGGCTTTGTGATTGCCCGAGTATGGGCGTGATCAGTGATCGTGGGTTGCGACCGCGGGAGCGGCGTGGGTGTGGCCGGCCCTCGCATCGGCACCGGCCACGCCCGCGTCGTCGCACCAGGGCTATATGGAGGTGATGCTCCATTGGAGGTTGGAGCTGCTGTCCGCGGGCCAGAGCTTGACGGCTGTGCCCACGCTGACGTCGCCGCCGGAGTCGAGATACGTGCCTGTGCTGCGGTTGGCGATGGTGTAGCGGCCATTGCCGATGTCGCTGATCTTCCACTGCTGGTTGTTGCTGCCGCTCCAGGCCGCCTGTCGCGGGTTCGCGCCGGCGGTCGCGTCTCCCAGGCTGTCGATCACCATGCCGTTGGTCCGGTTCACGATGCGGTGGTACCCGTTGCCGGCCTCGGCCAACTGCCACTGCAGGTTCGCGGAACCGTCGGTGAAGGTCCACTGCTTGACCACGGACCCCGAGGCCACACCGCCTCCGCTGTCCAGCGCCAGCCCGTTGGCGACATTGCCGATCTTCACCCAGCTGGTGGGGAGCGGACCGGCCTTCAGCGGCGGGATCTGTCCCGAGAAGGTCAGCTTGAACACGTAGGCGGGGGCGCTGAACGGCGCGCTCGCCGACGGCATCGTGATGCGCAGACCCGAACCGTCCTGGCTGCGGTTCGGCAGGTCGACATAGGTCCCGGCCGTTCAGCACCATGGTGCCGTTCTTGCTGACCCGGTCGAGCAGAGCGTGCAGAAGTGCCTTCAGCGAGTAGTAGCCGATCCCCGTGGTGTAGCACCAGCTCGAACTCGACACGGAGTCGTCCGTCAGCCAGTACGGCGTCTGGATGTCGGCCGGCCCGCCTCGCTCGAAGTCATAGACCTCGCCCTTGTTGTTGAAGCCGTCCTTGTAGGTGGCGACGACATCCTTGTTCCAGGCCACCGCCCGGTTGTAGTAGTAGGCCAGGAACTCCAGCCGCTTCGACTCGTCGAGTTGGTTCAGCGCGAAGTCCTGGTAGAGGATGTCGGGCTGGTATCCGTCGATGACTTCCTTGAGCTTGTCGAGCCACAGCTGCTGTTCCGCCGCCCGGCCGAGCTGACCGTACAGCTTCTTCAGACCGCTGTCCGACTGGGCGGGCACGCTGTCGAAGTAGCCCAGGAAGTTGTAAGCGTGGTGCAGGGAGACCCACAGTTTGAGGCCCTTCCTGCGGATCGCGTCGGCGTGCAGCCGCAGCAGGTCGAGTCCGGGGCCCTTGGCGACTGAGTTCCATTCGTTGACGGCGCTGTTCCACAGGGAGAACCCGTCATGGTGCTCGGCCACCGGCCCGGCGAACTTCGCACCGGCGTCGGCGAACAGCTGGGCCCACTCGTCGGGGTCGAAGTTGCCGCCCGCCGACTTCAGTTTCGGAGCGAACTGGACGAAGTTGCCGGCCTTGTCCCGGGCGCCCAGGATGAAGTTGTGGTACGGCCACGCCGAGGGGTCGCCATACGTCGCCTTGTGATGGGTGTTGCAGCCGTCGCCGGCCTTGTACATCAGACGCGGGTACCACTCGCTGCCGAACGACGGGAGGCTGTAGGCGCCCCAGTGGTAGTAGATGCCGAACTTGGCGTCCTGGAACCACTCCGGCGCCGGCGGGTGCTGGTCCACCGAGGACCAGCTCGGGGTGTAGCCGCTCGGACCTTCCGTGGCATGGGCCACGCCGCCACGTAACAGGCCGGCGGTCGCTGCCCCGGTGAGACCGGTCAGCACCAGCACGTTGCGACGGCTGATTCCTGAAGAGGACATATGCGGAACCTCCTTGGTGGGGTGTGGATCAGCCCGCGGTCGTCGCGGGTCCAGGCGCGCTCGAGAGAAGCGGGCATGCGGAAGCTCCGTTGGTGACGGCCGGGAGCAACCACCCGGACGCCATCTGTGCCGTCGAATTCCGGCACGGATGGCGCGGGGGAACCTCACCGGGCACGGCTGTAGTCGCCTGTGGGGCCGAGCGTGAACCTGTCTACCGTTCCTATTCGAAATGTCGAACAGTATACGGGTCGTCGGACAAGCATGGATAATAGGCGGCCCGGCGCAGACGTCAACACCTCTCGCGTCACCCGAGACCGGAAACCGGCCCGCCCACCCCGGCCCATGTCCCCGAACGAGGCGGCAATCGGCAGGTGGCGGGCGCTGAGCCGGTCGGGAACCTCGCTCATTTCGGCCGACGGCAGGTGACCGCGCACTCCGCCGCCGAGCGACCGGCATCCCCGGTCCGGTTGCCACTCCCCGTTGCCCTCATTCACCCGGCCCTGGTGATTGGTCCGACGAAACCGGGACGACTGATGTGGTGTCAGGTATTGACACTCCCGGCGCGGCCGCCAGAATCATCCAGTGGTGTGGCCGCTCACACGCCCTCCTGGAGCGGGAGGGCCCGAACGGGGGCGACCCTGTAGCCCTGCGACACGGGTCGGCGCCGGGCGCGACACATTGGACGTATCCGCTTTCCTTGACCACGGGAAGGGTGCACATGTCCTCCTCCATCAGTCGACGACGACTGCTGCAGGCGACCGGGGCCACGGCCGCGGTCTCCGCCGCGGAATCCGTCATCGGATCCTCGCCCGCCCGAGCGGCAAGCACCGCCGGCCGGGCCGACATCGGCGTGTCCGCCCATCCTTTCGCATTCGGTCAGGTCCAGTTGACCGCGAGCCGATGGCTGGACAACCAGAACCGCACGCGGAACTACCTCCGGTTCGTCGATGCCGAGCGGTTGCTGTACAACTTCCGGGCCAACCACCGGCTGTCCACCAACGGTGCGGCATCCAACGGCGGGTGGGACGGGCCGACGTTCCCCTTCCGCTCCCATGCGCAGGGGCACTTCCTCACGGCATGGGCGCAGGTGTATGCCGTGACGGGGGACACCACCTGCCGGGACAAGGCCGCCCATATGGTCGCCGAGTTGGCCAGGTGCCAGGCCAACAACGGCGCCGCCGGGTTCAACACCGGGTACCTGTCCGGCTTCCCCGAGTCCGATTTCAGTGCTCTCGAGGCGGGAACCCTGTCCAACGGCAACGTGCCGTACTACGTCATCCACAAGATCCTGGCCGGCCTGCTGGATGTGTGGCGCTATATGGGCAGTACCCAAGCCCGTGACGTGCTGTTGGGTCTGGCAGGGTGGGTCGACTGGCGCACTGGTCGGCTGAGCAGCGGGCAGATGCAGTCCGTGCTGAGGACGGAGTTCGGGGGTATGAACGCCGTGCTGGCCGACATCTACCAGCAGACCGGCGACTCGCGATGGCTCACCACTGCCCAGCGGTTCGACCACGCCGCGGTATTCGACCCGCTGGCGTCCAATCAGGACCGGCTGAACGGACTGCACGCCAACACCCAGGTGCCCAAGTGGATCGGCGCCGCCCGGGAGTACCAGGCCACCGGTGCCACCCGCTACCGGGACATCGCCTTCAACGCCTGGAACATCTGCGTCAACGCGCACACCTACGTCATCGGCGGCAACAGCCAGGCGGAGCACTTCCGCCCCCCGAACGCCATCGCCGCTTACCTGAACCGCGACACGTGCGAAAGCTGCAACACGTACAACATGCTCACGCTCACCCGGGAGCTGTTCACGCTGGATCCGAACCGGGTCGCGCTGTTCGACTACTACGAACGGGCGTGGCTGAACCAGATGATCGGCCAGCAGAACCCGGCCGACAACCACGGCCACGTCACCTACTTCACCCCGCTCAACCCGGGGGGCCGACGTGGCGTGGGTCCGGCGTGGGGCGGTGGCACCTGGAGTACCGACTACGACAGCTTCTGGTGCTGTCAGGGCACCGGCCTTGAGATGCACACCAAGCTGATGGACTCCGTCTACTTCTCCAGCGACACCACGCTGATCGTGAACCTGTTCATGCCTTCGGTGCTCAACTGGACACAGCGGGGGATCACGGTCACCCAGACCACGTCGTACCCCGTCAGCGACACCACGACCCTGCAGGTCACCGGAAACGTCAGCGGTACCTGGACGATGCGCGTCCGCATCCCGAGCTGGACCGCCGGGGCCACCATCAGCGTCAACGGCACGACGCAGAACATCACCACAACCCCTGGCAGCTACGCCACCCTGACCCGTTCCTGGACCTCCGGCGACACGGTCACCGTCCGCCTGCCCATGCGGATCATCATGCGGGCGGCCAACGACAACGCGAACATCGCCGCGATCACCTACGGACCGGTGGTGCTGTCGGGCAACTACGGCAACACCTCGCTCGCCTCCCTCCCGTCCCTGAACACGTCCTCCATCACGCGGACCAGCAGCGGCTCGCTCGCCTTCACGGCCACCGCCAACGGCTCCACCGTCGGACTGGGCCCGTTCCACGACGCGCATGGCCACAACTACAACGTCTACTGGAACACCAGCGGCCAGTAACGCCTCATCAGGCCGGCCTGATCTCACTCGGGTGCTGGCATCGTGACGTTGTAGGTGCCAACGGCCCTGAAGGGTGTCTTTATTGCCCTACGGTGGTTGACCGGGGGCTTTGCGATCGTCTGAATGTGGGCATGATCAGTGATCGCGGATCTGCGCCTGCTCTGCCTGATCTTCTGCCGGCTACTGGGCTGCCTTCTTTCGCTGGGCCGGTCGGCCGCGAACAACGCCGAGATGCTTGTGCTTCGTCATGAGGTCGCTGTGCTTCGCCGGCGCCCAGGCGGGGTTCTCTCTCGCCAGACGCTGGATGAGCGCGACTGTCTCTTCCGGTAAGGGTGGCCGACCGGATACGTCAGAATCCAAGGCGAGCCCCGACGGCACCGCAGCGAGCCTCCCAGCAGACCTGGCGCTCCTTCCTCCGCGCCCAGGCCCACACGCTGCTGGCCTGCGATTTCATGCACGTGGAGACTGTCTTCCTCAAGCGTCTCCACGTGTTCTTCGTCATGGGGACGACGCTCGCCAAGCTCACCTCGGATCCCGTGCTCCTTCCGGTCCATGCCGCCGAACCCAACGTATGGCCAGGGTTGCTTGCCGCCGTCCGTTGCTCAGGTCCAACACCGAAGTGCGGGGCCTGGATTGCAGGCGGCGATGAGCGCGACGGTTCCCTGACCGGTGGGCGTGGTTCGGTGTCAGAGGGTTCGCGCCGCAGCGGCGTCGCGGAGGAGTCCGGCGAAGGTCAGGGCGGCGGGGGTGAGCGAGTGGTCGGCCATGCGAACCAGGAGGATGCGGCGGATGGGGACCGACGGCTGGAGAGGCAGGATGTTGACGCCGGGACGGATGCCCTCCAGTGCCAGAGTGGGGGCGAGGGCGACGCCGATGCCGGCGGCGACCATGGCCTGGGCTTCCTGGTAGTCGTGGGCCTCGTAGGCGATCTGGGGCTCGAAGCCGACGGCGCGGCAGCCGCGGACGAGCGCTTCGGCCACCGGGTGATGGTCGGCGCGGGTGATCCAGGGGTCGTGTGCGAAGTCGGCGAGTGAGGCGGCGTCGCGGCCGGCGAGTGGATGGTGGTCGCTGACGAGAAGGGCCGGCGGGTCATCGAGGAGGCGGGTGACGACGATGTCCTCCCGGTCGATTCGACTCCAGTCGTAGTCCCACATCAGCGACATTTCGATCTCCCGGTTCTCCAGCATGGTCCAGAGTCCGGCGATGCGGGCACTGCGGACGGTCAGCCGTACGTCGGGGTGGGCGTCCCGGAAAGCGATCACGGCCTGCGGGAGGAGCGAGGCGCCGACCGTTGGGAAGGTGCCGATACGCAGCGTGCCCGCGCGCAGGCCGGCGAAGTCGGCGAGTTCGTTTTCCGCGGCCCGCAGTTCACGTTCGATCCGTTGCCCTCGTTCGGCCAGCGCCCGTCCGGCGTCGGTGACGGTGACACCCCGGGCGTGGCGCTCCAGCAGGAGCTGGCCTGCCTCCGTTTCCAGGCGGCTGATCTGCTGCGATACCGCTGACGGGGTGTAGCTGAGAGCGCGGGCTGTCGCGGTCACCGAGCCACGCCGGGCGACCTCCGTGAACAACAGGATGCGCCGGACATCGAGCATGCCGCCTCCTCCAGCGTTCACTTCATCTTAATAGCCATGCAGATTTCCGAGATTGTACTTCACGCTGCGGTCACCCACCGTGGAGGACACCACGCACGGCGGGACCGTCGGTGGACTTCCCCTTCCATGTCTGTGAGGAGTCAGTTGTGCTGCGTCTGCAGGGCGAGATGATCCGCGGAGGAACCAGCAAGTGCTGGATCTTCGACCACCGCGACGTGGCCGCGACGGGCGTGGACGTCGATGCCCTTCTGCTCGCCGCCTTCAACGCCGCCGACCCCCGCCAGATCGACGGCGTGGGCGGCGCCTCCTCCACCACATCCAAGGCCGCCGTCGTACAGGCGTCGACCCAGGCCGGTGTGGATGTCGAGTACGCCTTCGCACAGGTCGGAATCGGCGACGAGCGCGTGGAGTGGGCCAGCAACTGCGGCAACTGCGCCACCGCCGTGGCCCTGTACGCCGTCCACCACAACCTCGTGCCGATCGCGTCGGACACCACCACCGTCCGCATGCTCAACATCAACACCGGGGCCCGCCTCACCGGCACGATCCCCACCCCCGCGGGCGTGACCCCGGAGGAGGGCACGGCCGTGGTGCCCGGTACCTCCGCGCCGGGCGTGCCGGTCCTGCTCGGGTTTCAGGACCCGGCGGGCTCGACGACCGGCCGCGCACTGCCGACCGGCCGGGCACTGGACGAGCTGACCGGTCCGGACGGTCCCGTCGAGGCATCCCTGGTGGACGCCGGCGCGCCGGCCGCTCTGTTCGAGGCCAAGGCGTTCGGCCTCGACGGCACGGAATCCCTCACCGCGTTCGCCACCACCGTGCCCGCGCTGACGCTGCTGCGCCGCCAGGCAGCGCTGGCCATGGGCCTGGCCCGCGAGGGCGATCCGGTCAGCCACGCGGTGCCGAAAGCGGGCATCGTCGCCCGTCCAGCCCCCTATCGCACCACACAGGGCATACTCGTCAACCAGGACGAGTACGACCTGGCCGTGCGCATGGTCTCCATGCACGCGCCGCACCCGGCGATCGGCCTGACCTCCGCCGTGGCCCTGGCCACGGCCGCCGCCACCCCTGGCACCCTCGCCCACCGCGTCGCCCGGCAGACCGCCGACGGCACGCTGCGCCTGGGCACCCCTGCCGGCGTGGTCACCACCCAAGCCGTCCCCGCACCGGACGGCGCGTCCCCCACGGTGCTGCTGCACCGTGCCGCCCGGCGTATCGCCCGAGCCGAACTCCTCGTTCCCGTCCTGGAAGGACGCCCCGCATGAGCCGCAACGACGCCGCCCCGGGTACCGTCACCGCACCACCGGGCCGCATCCGCCGGATGCTGTCCCACCTGTACGTCCAGTGCCTGATCGGCGTCCTCCTCGGCGCCGCCGTGGGCGGGCTGTGGCCGTCCGTCGGCGCTGCCCTCAAGCCGCTCGGCGACGGCTTCATCGCGCTGGTGAAGATGTTCATCGCGCCGATCATCTTCTGCACGGTCGTCCACGGCATCGCCTCCATGGGCAACGCCCGCGCGGTCGGCCGCGTGAGCCTGAAGGCTCTGGTCTACTTCGAGGTGCTGACCACCGTGGCCATGGTGATCGGCCTGGTCGTCGTCAACGTCGTCAAGCCGGGCAGCGGTCTGCACATCGACCTCTCGACCCTGTCCGCCAAGGGCCTGCCGCCGGAGGCGACCACGGCCCATGAGGGCTTCGCCGCCTTCGTCCTCGCCATCATCCCGGCCACCCTGGTCAGCGCTCTGACCGGCAACGAGATCCTGCCGGTGCTGCTGGTGTCGGTGCTGTTCGGCTTCGGCCTGCACGCCAGCGGGGAGGCCGGCCTGGGGATCGCCCGGGGCGTCGAGAAGTTCTCCACGGTCCTGTTCACGCTCATCCGCTGGATCATGCGGCTGGCCCCCGTCGGCGCGTTCGGCTCGATGGCCTTCACCATCGGCAACTACGGTCTGGGCACCCTGCGCCACCTGGCCCTGCTGGTCGGCTCGTTCTGGCTGACCGCCCTCTTCTTCGTCCTGGTCGTCCTCGGGACCGTGATGCGCCTGAACGGACTGCGGATGCTGCCGTTCTTGCGCTACATCAAGGAAGAGCTGCTGATCGTCCTGGGCACCTCCTCCACCGAGCCCGTCCTGCCGCGGATGATGGCCAAGCTCCAGCACGCGGGCGCCTCGAAACCGGTCGTCGGCATCACGCTGCCCGCCGGGTACTCCTTCAACCTCGACGGCACCGCCATCTACCTGACCATGGGCTCGGTCTTCCTCGCCCAGGCCCTCGGCATCGACCTCAGCCTCACCCAGCAGCTGACCATGCTCGCCGTCATGCTGCTCACCTCCAAGGGCGCCGCGGGCGTCACCGGCTCCGGCTTCATCGCCCTGGCCGCCACTCTCAGCGCCGTCCCGCACGTCCCGGTCGCCGCCCTCGCGCTGATCTTCGGCGTCGACCGGTTCATGTCCGAAGCCCGCGCCCTGACCAGCCTGGTCGGCAACGGCGTCGCCACCCTGGCCGTCGCCCGCTGGGAGGGCGAGCTCGACGAGGACCGCGCCAAGGCCGTCCTGAGCGGAGAGATCCCCTACGCCCCCACCCCCGCTCCCTCCGCGGTGACAGCCGAGCCCGATCCGAGGCAGACGCCCGCACCCGAGGCGATGCCCGAACCAACCCGCGACCCGGTGCCCACCGCAAGCTGATATCGCGTGGGCGGGCCGGCCCGGAGCAGATGCTCCGGGCCGGCCCGCCCACGTCTCAACACGACGTCGTACTCGCCGTCCGGGCTGGTCAGGAAGGTCTGGCCCGCCGGTACGCCCAGTCTTCCAACCGCTGGTCAAGTCCCAGGACGACGCCTGGGGGCGTCGGCCAGGTCGCGGGCCGCGCGATGCTGCTGGTGTCGCAGCGCGAGCGCGGCACCGACGAGACGGTACTGCCGGAGGACCACCAGCAGATCATGGACGTGGTGCGACGGGCGGATACGCCGGTCATGGCCAAGCAGGTCTGCGGGGAGCTGGGGATGTCCGGCCGGTACTTCGAAGGCCGCAACTAGGCCGAAGCGGCGCGGGACACACAGTCCCGCCAGGCCGGAAGCGCCGGCGGTGTGGCCCCCTATGCCCTCGACCCCGAGGCCGCCGAACAACTCTGCGGAGGTGGTGTCCTTCGGCCAGATGGCTTGTCATGAGCGGTAATCAGTTCTACAGTCTCACATCGTATATGACATATGGTGTACCACAGGAGCCGTCGATGCCGCTGACCAGTCCCGGCGAGTTGCCCTCGCGGACCGCCCACGTACTGGAGACCATCAAGGCGGCGATTCTCAACGGTCGGTTCGAGCCGGGGAGCCCGCTGGTGGAGAACGAGCTCGCCGGCGAGTTCAAGGTCTCCAAGACGCCGGTGCGTGAGGCGCTGAAAACACTGGAGAGCACCGGGCTCGTCGTCATCCGCCCGTACGCGGGAGCGACCGTGCGCCGACTGAGCGGTAAGGACGCGATAGCGATCTACGACATGCGCCTGCTACTGGAGCCGGAGGCGGTACGACGCAGTATCCGGGCGGGTGCGGATTTCTCCGCCGCCAAGCAGTCGTTGGACCGCGCGGCGCTCGCGGCGGACGCTTCCGAGCGCAGCACCGCGAACCGGGACTTCCACGGGGGCCTGTATGCCGAGTGCGGGAACCCCTTGCTGGTCCGCACACTCGACGGCCTGCGGGACCAGACCGCTCTCGTTTCGGCGTCGTCGTGGTCCCGCATCGCGTCCTGGGAGCAGGAAGCCCAGGAGCACGCCGAGATCCTGGAGAGAGCGGTGGACGGCGACCCGGATGGTGCGGCGGCCCTCGTCCACCGCCATATCCAAGGCTTTATCGATCGGCAGATCAGAAGGGATTGACCTGCGCGATAACAACGAGGTGCGGCCCGCTTTCCGCCAAGATCCCAGGCCGCACCCCGGATAAACGCTCTTTTGAGCGTCACGTCACCCCTCAGGAGCAACGATGCTTCATCCTAGCGTGACCCCATCCACGACAGCCGGGAGTACGCCTGCTGGTCGGCGCAGCCGCATGCGCTGGACGATAGTCGGCTTTTCGGCCCTGGGGCTTTCCATCGCCTACCTGGACCGCGCCGCGCTGAGCGTGGCGATGCCGTTCATGGCGGACGATTTCAAGATCAGTCCCGCGGTTGAGGGCGTCCTCCTCTCCGCCTTCTTCTGGACCTACGCGCTGTTCCAGATTCCCTCCGGTTGGCTGCTGGACCGGTTCGGCCCCCGTGTGATCTATCCGATCGCGGTCGGTTGGTGGTCGATCTGGACGACAGCGACAACACTCGCCACCGGCGTTGGCTCGGTCATCGCGTTCCGTCTCGGCCTCGGTATCGGTGAGGCGCCGGTACAGCCGGCGAACGTCAAGGTTGTCTCGCAGTGGTTTCCACGCAAAGAGCGCGCGTTCGCGTCGAGCCTGTTCGACATGGGCCAGCAGATCGGTACGGCGCTTTCTGTTCCCATCGTGACGGCACTGACTCTCGCCGCCGGGTGGCGCATGTCCTTCGTAGTCATCGGTCTCGCGGGACTGCTGTGGATCGTGGGATGGGTCACGGTCTATCGCCCCCCGGAGAAGCATCCGAGGGTTTCCGCCACGGAACTGGCGCACATTCGCTCCGATAGAGGCGACATGGTGGCCACCGAGGCTACCGACGCCACGGTGTCATGGCGGCCGCTGCTCCGCGATAACCAGGTCTGGGCGCTGACCACCGGGTACGTTTTCCGCTCGCTTGCTGGAACGTTCTTCCTCACCTGGTATCCCAGCTACCTGCTCGATGACCGCGGATTCACCGAGGCAGAGTTCGGCATGGTGGGGGCGATTCCGCCGATCATCGCGATCGGATCCACCGTGCTCGGCGGAATCGTATCGGACCGGATGCTGGCGGCCGGGCGGTCGCCAGGCGCCGCCCGGAAGGTCCCGATCGTCGCCGGACTCGGCCTGAGTGCCTGCATCGGATGCGCGCCGTTCATCGAGAGCAACCTGGTGCTGATGATCGTGCTCACCGTCAGCAGCGCGGCCCACTCCTTCGCCGGCGCGGCGATCCTCAGTCTCCCGGCGGAGGTCGCGTCCTCTCCACAGAGCGTGGGTACCGTCGCCGGCTTCCAGAATTTCGGCTCCCAGATCGGCAGCCTGATCAGTCCCATCGCCATCGGCCTGTTCCTCACCTCCAGCAACGGCTCTTACGTCGGACCGCTGCTGGGGGCGGCCGCGAGCTGTCTGGTGAGCGCCTCGATCTACCTGTTCTGGGTGCGTGTCAAGCCGATCGCCGCACCTGACGACGGACTGGGGACGCCCGCCGCACCCGATGAAAGGACCACCTCGTGAACGGCTCCGTCAACCACCCGGGCCTGGCCGAACGCCTCAGCACCGTCGTCGGAATTCCCGTCGTTCCCTATGACGCCGACGGGAAGATCGACCATGATCTGACGGTGGCGCTCGCCGCCCGCCTGATCGGCAACGGCGTGTCCGCGCTCACCGTCAACGGGAACACCGGGGAGTTCTACGCCCTCTCCCCTGAGGAGCGCCGTGCCGTGCTGGCGAGCGTCGTCTCGGCCCGTGACGCCACTACGACGATCATCGCCGGTGTCGGGCTCGACGTGCACACCGCTGTCTCCGACGCCTGCTTCGCACGCGACCTCGGTGCGGACGCCATCATGATCCACCAGCCGGTGGTGCCGTATCTGGCCGCCGACGGCTGGGTCGAGTACAACGCGGCCGTCGCCGCTGCCGTCCCCGACCTCGGGGTCCTGCCCTACCTCACCAACCCCGTCGTCTCCGGCGCCCACATCGCGCGCCTGACCGAACGCGCGCCCAACGTGGTCGGGCTGAAGTACTCGGTAGCCGACCCCGTCACGTTCACCACGGTGAAGACGCAGGCAGGCGACGAACTACTGTGGATCGCGGGCCTCGCGGAGTCCTACGCGCCCGCCTATTGGCAGGCTGGTGCCCGCGGCTTCACCTCGGGCCTGGTCAACCTCGCCCCCGCCCTGTGCCTGGAGATGCTCTCGGCACTCCGAAAGAGCGACTACGCCGCCGCGTCCCGGGTGTGGCAGCGGATCAGGCACTTCGAGGAGCTGCGGGCCAGGGACGGCTCGGCGAACAACGTCTCCGTGGTCAAGGAGGCCATGCACCAACTCGGCCTGTGCCGACGCGAGGTCCGTCCGCCAAGCCATCCGCTGCCCGCCACGCTCGCTCGGGAGGTGGCCATGGCGATCCAGCCGTGGCGCTCCCTTGTGCCCCAGCTCGGCAGGGAGCGCGTGGCATGAGGATCGACGCGCTCCACACCTACCTCCAGCGGGTGGGGGACCGTCCCCGCGTACTGGTGAAGATCACCACTGACTCCGGGGTCGAGGGCTGGTCGGAGGTGTACAACCACGGCCCCGACCTCGCGTATCCGCCCCTGCTCGACTACCTCTTCGAGCAGATCAGAGGCATGGACGCTCGGCGTCCCAGCCACGTCAACCAGTTTCTGCTCCAGTCTTCCCGCTTCCCGCAGGGGGCGCTCGGGCTCGCCGCGATCGCCGCGATCGACCTCGCGCTGTGGGATATCGCGGCGAAGGCGCTTGGGGTGCCGGTCTACCAATTGCTCGGCGGCGCCGTCCGTGACCGGGTACGCGTGTACGCAGGGCTGTACACAGCCCCCGACCTCGCCGAACTCCGGGACACCACCTCGGAGCTGCACCAACGCTTCGGCTTCACCGCCTTCAAGCTCAGCCCCTATCGAAGCGACCTGCACCGCACCCGGTTCGGGCGGGTGGCGCGGGAGCTCGGCAGCTACTTCGGCGAGGTCCGCGACGCACACCCCGCGGACTGGGAGTTCGCGTTCGACGCACACGCCTGCCTCTGGCAGCCCCGGCAAGCCGTCGAGCTGGGCGCGGCCCTGGCACCGAACGAGCCACTGTTTCTGGAGGAGCCGCTGCGGCCGGAGCACATCCCAGCCTGGTCACGCATCCGCGGCGAGCTTGCCGTACCGCTGGCCACGGGAGAGTCGCTGTACTCCCCGCACGAGTTCCTTTCGCTGCTGAGCGCGGGGGGCACCGACATCGCGCAGCCCGACATCTGCGTCGTCGGCGGGCTGACGCAGATGCTGAAGATCGCGGCCATCGCCGACGCGCACTACGTCCCCGTGGCGCCACACAACCCGCTGGGGCCGCTGGCGACCGCGGCGAATGTGCACTTCGCGGCGGCCACGACCAACTTTGGCATCCTGGAGTACAAACCCGACGCCGTCCCATGGTGCCCGGACCCCTACCTGCCCGCCGACGGATACCTCGACCTTCGCCCGGAACGTCCCGGTTGGGGTATTGAGATCGACGAGGCAGCGCTGAGGACGGACGACTGGGTTTCCTGGAAACGGAGGGTGCCCGTGCGCCCCGATGGTTCGACCGCATGGATGTAAGCAGGTGGCTCCGCGCGCGAAAGCGGGAGAGGGCAGGAAGGGCAACGGGGAGCTGACCATGAAGCGTACTGACCCCGAACGCCGCATGGTCTTGAAGGCCGTCGGCTGAACACATCCCCCGCACCGGCCTCGGGACGGTACCTGACGCCTGTCCCGGGGCTATCCTGTGCCGCTCGAAACGTCATGCCGCAGACGGGCGCGGTGTGGCCAGGCCGCTGGGCCCCTGTCCACGTGATCGTTTCCTTGCTGTGCAAGGTGACCCGGATGCTGCTGACCGTTCCAGCGGTGCTCCTCCGCCGCGGGACGGCGAAGGACGCAGAATTGCTGGTGTTGCGGCACGAGAACGCGGTCCTGCGCCGCCAACTGGCCGGGCCGGTCCGCTATGAACCCGCCGACCGGCTCCGGATCGCGGCCCTGTCCGCACTGATCCCCCGACGCCACTGGCGCGATTCCTTCCCTGTCACCCCCGGCACCCTGCTTACCTGGCACCGCAGGTGCATCGCCGCGAAGTGGGACTACACCGCGCGCCGACGCGCGGGACGACCGCCCACCCCGGCCGCGATCAAGTCGCTCGTCATGCGGCTGGCCCGAGAGAATCCGCGGTGGGGTACCGACGGAGCCAAGGGGAGTCGACTCGACCCGGGCCTCGGATCGCCGCATCAACGAGTACAGATACGCGGCAGGACGTGCGGCGGCGAATTTTCGAGCGGCACAAGTTCGCGCCACCGGCCGGGCCCTGGTCATGACGGCCATCGATTTCCGCTGCCCGGTCGCATTCAGGCGGCGCTGATCGGTGCCGGGTTCTCGGGGAGCTGCCAGTTGCCGCCGCGGTCCTTCTTCGAAAGGCGCGCGGCGAGGTCGGGGACGTGCAGGAAGCAGGCCAGCGCGGTGGCGGCCTGGAAGACATCGATCGCACGCCGGGTCATCGGCATGCCCAGGCGCAGAAGGCGCGGATTCACTTCGCCCTGGATCTCGTTGATGAAGGGCCGCAGCACGCTGTCGTAGTCCGCCAGCGCAGTCGGCAGGTCGCCCGGGTGCCGGTTGATCTCACCAGCCAGGACATGGGCGCCGACCAGGCCGCCGGAGATTCCCATGCCGCTGTAGGGGGAGGCGCAGTGCGCGGCGTCGCCGGCCAGGACCACGCGGCCCTTGGACCAGGTGTCGGTACGGACCTGGACGACCTCCTGGGAGTAGAAGAACGGGCTCGTCTTCATGCCCTCGATGAAGCGCTCGGTCTGCCACCCGGCGTCGCGGAACCTGTCGGCCCAGAACTCCTGCTGGCGCTCGACGGGCGCCCGGTGGATCGCTGAGGCTTCATCGGATTCCTCCCGTATGACGAAGTACACCTGGGTCTCGGTCGGGTTGTGGCTGCGGCGCATGATCTGGCGGCCTCCCGGGACCATGTAGGTGTCCCGGATGTTGCCGTCGGACGCGATGCGCGGAACGAACCAGTAGGCCATGTGGATGCCCACCCGCCAGTACGGGTCGAAGCCCTCCGGGAGAACCGCTCGCCGGATGCGTGATCCCTGCCCATCCGCGCCGACCAGGAGGTCGAATTCGCCGGAGGACCCGTCGGAGAAGTGCGCGACGACCTTGTGTTCGTCCTGCTCGAAGCCGTCCACGCTCTTGCCGAAAACGTACTCGGTGTCGTCCCTCGTCGTGTCGTGCAAGATGCGCACCAGGTCCCCGCGCATGATCTCGTACTCGGACGTGAGGGTCTGCCGGCCCCGCCCGGAGGTGTTGGCCATGATTGTCGCCTTGGCCGTGCCTCGGGCATCGACGAAGGCGACGCCCGCCTCGTCCACGAGCTTGCCCCGGACGGCGTCGAGGAGCCCCATGCGCTTGACGGCCTCGATGCCCTGCCCCCGGAGATCGACCTGAGCCCCGGTGGCCCGCAGTGCCGGAAAGCGTTCGACAACGGTCACCCGGTGGCCGCTCCGTGTGAGCCAGAAGGCCAGAGCCTGTCCCGCGACACCACCACCGGCGACGAGGACCCGCAGGGGTTGCGTTCTCGATCGCTTTGTCATGCCCATCACCTCAAATCTATCGGTGAAAGATTCCTTTTCAGAGTCATCTATCAGCGATAGATTGTCAACGTGACCAAGATGAACCGCGAGGCAGTCATCGCTGAGGCGCTCGCCCTGCTCGACGAGGTGGGGTTGGACGCCGTCAGTACGAGACGGCTGGCGAAGCGACTGAACGTGGAGCAGCCATCGCTCTACTGGTACTTCCGTACGAAGAAGGACCTCCTCGCCGCCATGGCGGAGGCGGCGATGACACCCCATGCGACCGCACCACTGCCGACGCCCGATGACGACTGGCGCGACTGGTTCCTGGACAACACGCGCAGTTTCAGGCGCACCCTGCTGATGCGCCGGGACGGCGCACGGCTCCACGCCGGCTCCACCCCCACCGGCAACCTCGACCGGATCCGCCGCAAGATGGACTTCCTCGTCGCCTCCGGCGTCCCCGAGCGGGAAGCGCAAATGGCCATGCTGGCGGCTAGCCGCTTCACGGTCGGCAGCGTCCTGGAAGAGCAGGCAGACACCGGCCCTGGTGACAGCGCGGATCTACCGGCTGACGTACCGGTGATCGATCACTCGTCGGCGTTCGAGGCGGGCCTCGCCCTCATCCTGAACGGCCTGGTGCACCGCACCGGGGTGTAGGAGATTGACTGGTCCCGCGGGTCAGACGCCAGATGGGTGGGGAGATCCACTGAGCAGGTGTGGGGTCATCCCCGAGCAGGGGGTGGCCGTTTCGAGGTTCTGTCGGCGATCTCGTGAACGCCGAAGTCAGCCGACGCTGCCAGGACTGGGCAGCGGTGTCTGGCGCGGCTGGGCGCGGAGCCCGTCGAGAATGATCGCCAGATAGCGCCGCCACAGCTCGGAGGGCCGTTCCCCGGGCAGGGCCATGATGGCGTCGATCATTGCGGCGATCGGTGCGATGTCGGTCTCGGTGACCCCATCGCGCAGCGCACCTTGAGTGCGGGCCCGTGCCACGAGGGCCTCGCAGTGCGATGTGATCTCCCGCCGCGCTCGGGCGAGGCCGGTGCCCTCGACGGTGCCGTGACGCATCAACTCGCGCAGCCCGCGGTTATGCGCGGCCCGCCCCAGGGCTCCCTCGAGGAAGCCGGCAAGGGCGGTGAAGGCGTCGCCCTCGGCGCGGGCTTTTTGTGCCATTGCCGCGATCTCGTCGAGCTCTTCGGTGAAGATCGCCACCGCGAGCGCCTGCTTGTCGGGGAATTTCCGGTAGACGGTACCCACTCCGAGCCCGGCGTGGTGTGCGACGTCGTTGAGCGTGGCCTGCAGTCCGCGGGCGGCGAAGACCTCGCGCCCGGCTTGGAGGATGCGTTGGCGATTGAGTTCGGCATCCCGCCTCAGCGGACGTGTCCCCGCCGCGGCGGGTTCCTCTTCCCCCCTGTGCCTGCCCATGGGCTGCCCTTCCGGCGACGTGACCGATCCATAACTGGATACATCATATCCGCTTCATGCTACGGTCCTGACGGAACCGGATATCGGTTATCCGGATAGTTGTTCGGGGTGCCGTGCCGCCCGTCGTCGCACAGTTCGGAGGGAAGGAGAGCCAGGGATGCAGACTGTGGTCATCACCGGAGGAACCGACGGGCTTGGAAGGGGGCTCGCACTGCACTACCTGCGCCAAGGAGCACGCGTGATCGCCGTGGGCAGTACGCCCGCCAAGGGTGAGGCCCTTTTGGCCCAGGCGGCAACGATCTCAGCCGTTGGCCGCGCGGCCTTCCTGCGAGCCGATCTGACGTCGGTCGCGGCAGCCAGGGATCTGGTTGCCGCGGTCGAGAGCACCTGTTCCTCGGTGGACAAACTCGTTTTGTGCGCCCAGCGGTACCGGCTCTTCGGCTCCCGCACTGTTACCCGCGAGGGCTTCGAACATAGCTTCGCCCTCGCCTACCTGAGCCGCTACGTCCTCAGCCACGGCCTGCGCAAGGTGCTGGAGTCCGCGTCACAGCCGGTCATTATGAACGTGGCAACTCCCGGTGTCCCCTTGGGCCGGATCCACTGGGACGATCTGCAACTGGCGCGCCGCTATAGCGGCTTCAAGGCCACACTGCAGTCCTTCCGTGCCAACGACCTGCTCGGCGTGGCCTTCGCCGTCCTGCATGCCGATACCCCGATTCGCTATGTCGGCTACAACCCGGGCGTGGTGTCGACCGGCATGCCCGGCCACCTTCCACAACCGCTCCGCGCTCTCACCAAGGCGTCCTTCACCTTGTTCGCCGCTTCGGTGACGAAGGCTGTCACGCCGATGGCCTGTCTCCTGGACGAACCACCAGGCGAACGCTTCACCGCCCACCGCGCCACGCACCAGCTGCCCTTGAAAGGCCCTGCGTTTGACCAGGCCAGCGCACTGCGTCTGCACCACCTCACGCACGACCTGATCAACGCGGTATGAGGATGCGGGCTCGCGGAAGCTCGAAGGATGCCCGGCCGTACATACTCCGACGGCGGGGTGGTCCCGGGCGGGCTGGTCGCAGCACGCCCAGTGTGTCGTGACCCGCCGGCCGTCCAGGAGCCCGGCCCGGGCCGGCGGGATGGCCGGCGGTGCCTCTGGGTTTTCGACGACCGCCCAGTCAATGTCGAGCTAGTCTCCGCGTTCCTCACCTTCAAACAAGCTGGTGAGGTCAAGAGGTACCTGGACGACTTCACTGACCCAGCCGGCTCACTGCGGCGGGTCGGCTATGTCTGGGCCTGGTTGACCGCCTGCCGGGTGGGATCGCCGGCCATGACCTTCGCGGCCACCGACGGACGCCGCAACGCGTCCGCGGCCAGGTCGTGGATCCGCGCGGCCTGCTCCTGGACCGGTCGATGGCCGCGCAGGCCGCTGACCGGCCTGTCGCCGGGCAGGGCGACTTCGAGGGCGTCTACCGGCACGCGACGGTGATCAGCCCCGCCGGGACCCTCGCCTCGTACGTGCCGCACAGCTTGTGGGCAGCCCTCGATCTCGTAGAGACCACGGTGCACGGGGTGGGGTCGGCGCGCGTGGGGGAGTGGAGGGCCCGCGCCGGGTGGGTGGCGCGGTGGCGCGGGCGGGAGAGGGCTAGCCGGTGCTGCCGGGAATCGTGCCGGAGGCGAGGCGGGTCAGCCATTCGGAGAGCAGAAGGTGCTCACCCGGGGTGAAGGCGTGGTCCTCCTGGGCGTCGAGCAGGGCCTTGAGCGCCACCGCGTGCCGAGCGCCGCGTGCCGTGTGCGTGTCCTCGGCGGGGTCCTGCTCCGGGTCCGCGACCAGGGCCGCCAGTACGGCCTCACGTGTGCTGTCCGACAGTCCTTCGTGTTCGGGAAGCCGCCCGGCCGCGTTCGCTCCTATGAGGGTGACGGTCACGCCGATGCCCGTGGCCTGGATCATCGCCGCCGCGGCCTCGACGCCCATGCGCAGCCGGCCCGTCTCGGCGACCCGGGTGACCAGGTGCAGCAGTATGTCGTATGCCTCGCCCATGGCAGTGGAGCCCTCACCGGGGTGGGGGTCGGTGTAGAGGAGCCGGTACAGGGCCGGGTTGGCGAGCCCGAAGGCCACGTGCAGATCCCAGCCGTGCCGAAGCTGCTCCACGGGGTCGCCGGCTGCGAGGTTGGCCTGTTTCTCGGCGAGATAGGCCGCGAGGCCCCGCCAGGCGACCTCGTCGAGCAGGCCCTGCATATCGCCGAACTGCCGGTAGATCGTCTGTGCCTGGACACCCGCGGCCGCGCTGACGGAACGCGTGGAGACCGCTTCGCGTCCGCCCTTGGCCAGCAGGTCCGCCGCCGCCCGGAGGATGCGCTCGCGCGGCTGCTGCGGGGTCGTCTCGATGTCGGATGCCGTCATGGATCGATGATAACGGTTGACCGTGATCGACGCTATGTTATCGTTGATGTGTTGAATTGGTGATCGCCGATACGGCCGAAGGGTGGCGCGTCGTCGCCATCGTCAAGGAGGAAGAACATGTCCACAGCGCCCTCGCCCTCCCCCTCGCGCACGGTTCTGGTCGCCGGCGCGGGCACCGGCATAGGAGCCCTCTCATCCGTCTCGCTCGCCCGGGCCGGCCACCGCGTCTTCGCCTCGATGCGCGACCCGCGGGGCCGCAACGCGAGGAAGGCCGACGAAGTCGTCCGGGTCGCCGGGCTGCCCGTGGGGCAGCGTCCGCGCCGGGCCATCGCCGACGGCTCCGACTACGGCGCCGAGATCATCAACGGCGCCGCCGAGGAACTGAGGCTGCGCCTGGCCCGCCGCATGGGCATCACCGGCCTGCTCGGCCGCCTCTGAACCGCGGTGAACAACCGCGCCAAGTCCCCTTTTGTATCCGTACCAAGACCCGCGACTACTCGTACAAGGAGAAAGCCATGTCTGTGAATCGGCGCACGCTCGGCCGCTCGGGCCCCGAGGTTTCCGCCATCGGCCTGGGCGCCATGGGAATGTCGGACCTGTACGGCCCGGCCGACGACGCGGAGAGCATCGCCACGCTGCACGCGGCGATCGACGCGGGAGTCAACCTGATCGACACCGCCGACTTCTACGGCTCGGGCGCCAACGAGATGCTCATCGCCCGCGCCCTGCGCGAACGGCGGCGCGAGGACGTCGTACTGAGCGTCAAGTTCGGCTCCCGCCGCACCCCCGACGGCAGCTTCCAGCCGGTGCCCTACGACGTGTCGCCGGAAGCCGTGAAGGACCGGCTGGCCTACTCGCTGCGCCGCCTGGGGACCGACCACATCGACATCTACCGTCCGGCCCGGCTGAACCCGGACATCCCGGTGGAGGAGACCGTCGGCGCGCTGGAGGAGATGCGCCAGGCCGGTCACATCCGCCACATCGGCCTGTCGGAACTGGGCGCCGAGACGATCCGTCGCGCCGCCGCGGTCGCCCCCATCTGCGATCTGCAAATCGAGTACTCGCTGATGTCGCGCGGCCCGGAGGCGGTCATCATCCCCGTACTGCGGGAGCTGGGCATCGGCCTGACGGCGTACGGCGTGCTCTCGCGCGGTCTGCTGAGCGGCCACTGGACACCCTCGCGCGAGCTGGCGGGCAATGACTTCCGTGCCCACTCGCCACGTTTCCAGGGCGAGAACCTGGAGGCCAACCTGCGTCTGGTCGAGGCGCTTGGCCGGGTGGCGGAGCGGCTGGGTGCCACCACCAGCCAGGTGGCCATCGCCTGGGTGGCGGCCCAGGGCGAGGACATCGTGCCGCTGGTGGGAGCGCGGCGGCGGGAGCGGCTGGCGGAGTCGCTGGACGCGGCAGCCCTCACCCTCGACACGGCGACGCTGAACGAGATCGAGAAGGTCGTCCCGGTCGACGCGGCGGCGGGCGAGCGGTACGCCGCCCCCATGATGGCCACGCTCGACAGCGAACGCTGACGTATCGCGGCAGTCGCCTGCGAGCCACGGGCCCGGTTCACTACGGGCCCGTGGCAGACACGTGCGAGACATCATGTCGGCCGAGGCCGGGTCGTGCGGCGAGGCGTCGCCGCCGGACAAGAGAACCTTGAGGTGGCGCGCCTTTACGGAACTCGTCGCGTGCTGGCGGCATGGACGGCGTCGACACCGTCTGCGACACGGGCGAAGCCGGGGCGGTGGCCGCAGCAGGGGGCGCGGGTCGCCGTGGATGAGGCCCTCGGACAGGGCCTCGGGCGTGCCATGGTCTGGCCGCCTATGTAACGGACGGTAGCGAAGCCGCGGCATGCGGTCGGCCTCCTTCAGCGGGCGGACGGTGGCGCAGCCGGCTCCCAGGAGCCTTGTTCGGCGAAGTCCAGGCCGGCGATCAAAATGTGGACGTGGGCCTCGATGAGTCCGGGTGCACAGTTGTCCCGTTGGCCTTCAGCGCCAGCGCGTCGTCGGCCACAGCGGGCGGGCGCTCGGTGGCCCGGTTGCGGGAGCTGACCGCCGCAGGGTGAGCCGTCACGTCCGTTGACGCCGTCGGTGGGTTCTCGTACGCCCGCTTGGGGTCCTTACGCCTGTGTGCGGGCAGTCGCACGCCCTGAAATCCAGCCTGCTCGATGGTTGCGGAAAGTGCCGACGGAAGACTTGCGGTGCATCGAGGGCCTCCCTTCCACTCAGCGCCGTTATCGATGCTCACATAAAAGCGTTGGCGATGCTGTGGTCGTGTGTTATCGTTGATCACGTCAAGGCGGCATCGCCGCTTACAGCTCGTCCCCGCTTGTCGAGCACTGTCACATCACTCGAAGGACTGGTCATCATGACGGACACCAACACCCGCGTCGCACTGGTCACGGGCGCCACCGGAGGCATCGGCCGGGCCGTGACCGACCGGCTGGCCCAGGACGGCTACGCCGTCGCCGTGCATTACGCGGGCAACAAGGCCAAGGCCAATGAGACGGTCGACGCCATCAAGGCCCGTGGCGGCGCGGCCATCGCCGTAGGCGGTGACGTGGCGGACGAGGAGGCCATGGCCGCCGCCTTCGACGCCACTGAGGCTGAATTCGGCGGCATCGACGTCGTCGTCAACACGGCGGGCATCATGCTCCTTGCGCCGATCGCCACGCTGAAGCTGGACGACTTGGACCGGATGCACCGCACCAACATCCGCGGCACCTTCGTCGTCTCCCAGCAGGCGGCCCGGCGTCTGCGCCGCGGTGGCGCGCTGGTCAACTTCTCCACGTCCGTCACTCGGCTCCAGTTCCCCACCTACGGTGCCTATGCCGCGAGCAAGGGCGCGGTCGAGGCGATGACCCTGGTCCTCGCCCGCGAACTGCGAGGCAAGGACGTCACTGTCAACGCCGTCGCCCCCGGCCCCACCGCCACCCCGCTGTTCCTGGAGGGCAAGGACCAGACGGCGCTCGACAACCTCTCCAAGGCGGCCCCGCTGGAGCGCCTCGGCATCCCCGAGGACATCGCCGAGGCCGTCGCCTTCCTGGCTGGCCCGGCCCGATGGATCAACGGCCAGATCCTCTTCGCCAACGGTGGCATCGCCTGAGTCCACAGGCGACTCCTCTCAGCACCCACCCACCCTCACGCACCTTAGTAATCCACTCTGCGGTCAAGGAGATTCCATGAGCAAGATCGTCGTTATCACGGGTGCCTCCAGCGGCTTCGGCGCTCTCGCCGCCCGCGCCCTCGCCGACGCCGGCAACACCGTTTACGCCGGTATGAGGGAGACCGCCGGCCGGAACGCGCCGCAGGTGCAGGCCGCCGCCGACTACGCTAAGGAGCATGGCGTTGACCTGCGCTCCATCGAACTGGACGTGAACTCCGGCGACTCGGTGGACTCGGCGGTCAAGCAGGTGATCGAGGAGCACGGCTGCATCGACGTCGTGATCCACAACGCGGGTCACATGGTCACCGGGCCGGCCGAGGCATTCACCCCGGAGCAGTTGGCCCAGCTCTACGACGTCAACGTGCTGTCCACTCAGCGGGTCAACCGTGCCGTGCTGCCGCACCTGCGCAAGGCTGGCCGGGGTCTGGTTGTCTGGGTGTCCAGTAGCAGTGTCAAGGGCGGCACCCCGCCCTACCTGGGCCCTTACTTCGCCGCGAAGGCCGCGATGGACTCCCTCGCGGTCAGCTACGCCGGCGAGCTGGCTCGCTGGGGCGTCGAGACCTCCATCGTGGTGCCCGGCTCCTTCACCAGCGGCACCAACCACTTCGCGCACTCCGGTCACCCGGCCGACGGTGCCGTCGAGTCCGAGTACGAGACCAAGTATCCGGGGCTGCTCCAGCAGGTCTCCCAGAAGCTCGCGACGCTCGCCCCGGAGAGCGCCGAGGCATCGCTGGTCTCCGACGAGATCGCCCGCATCGTCTCCCTGCCCGACGGCGAGCGCCCGTACCGGGTCCACATAGACCCGGCGAACGACGGCTCCGAGGAAGTCTCGACGGTCGCAGACCGGATCCGCCGTGAGTTCCTGACCCGGATCGACCTGGGCGACCTGCTGACCGTGCACCCGGCGGGGGCGTGATACTGCGCACCGCCGGGCGATGAAGCCGACCGTACCGTGTCGGCTCCCTCGCCCGGCGGTGTGTGATTCAGCGCCGCGAGGTAGTGGACGGCAAGCTTGTCGGGTACTGGCCGCGATCGTGTTCGTGGCGACGTCGGGCTGTACGTGGCAGCAGGCCCCATCGGCGTCGTTTCGGACCGTCCGGTGCGACCGCTCGCCGCCGGTTCGCCGAGTGGTCGAAGGCCAGGGTGTCGGCCACATCGCACCGGCTGGTCCTGGACGACCTCGGCTCCCGTAAAGAGCTCGACTGGTCGCGATGCGCGATCGACTCGGTGAACATGCGGGCCGTGAGAAGGGGGACCTGACCGGTCCGAATCCTGTCGACCGAGGCAAGTACGGCTCGTAGATCCATCTGATCACCGAGCGGACCGGTCCGCCCATTTCTGTCGGGATCTCCGGCGCCAACCTGCACGACAGACAAGCCCTGATCCCGCTCGTGAAGGGTATACCTCCGTTCTGCTCCCGCCGGGGCCGGCGACGCCGCAAGCCCGGCAAGCTCCACGCCGACAAGGGCTACGACTACCGCCACCCGTGGCAATGGCTTTCCCGGCGAGGCATCCGGCATCGCATCGCCGGCGCAGGCGCCGAAACCTCGCAGCGGCTCGGCCGGCACCGGTGGATCATTCAGCGCACGATGACTTGGCTCGCCGGATGCCATCGCCTCCACGATGGAGGGCCGACGCCGTATGCCGATTTGTGGATGCCCCCTATACAGTGCCGAGATGGTTTCGGAGCTGCAGCGACTTGTCGACTCGTTCGGTGCCCGCCTTGGTCGGTCGATCGCCATCGACGACACGCGACTCAAGCTGCTCGCGTACAACGCGCACACTGGCGACGTGGACGACGCCCGGATCGAATCGGTCATGCACCGTGGTGTGTCGACCGCGCTGGTCGCGCACGTCTGCGAGCAGGGCGCTGCCCAGGCTTCCGATGTCTTCACTCTTCCGCCGTGCCCCCAGATCGGCATCACGATGGAACGGGTCGGCATGCCGATCCGCTACGACGATGCCCTGCTCGGCTACGTATGGCTGATCGGCTCCGATGGCCCTATCGGCGACCGGGCCGTCCAGTTGCTGCGCGAGGCGGCTGCGCAAGCCGCCCTGATCCTGCACCGCGGCCACCTTGGCGTCGAAGTGACTCGCAGCCACGCCAGGAAGCTGGTCCGCGACCTGATCGCCCCGGACCAGGCACTCCGGACGGAGGCGGGTGCCGCGCTCGTCGAGGAGGAACACGCCGTGGCCGGCCCGGTCACCGTCCTGGTAGCCATGGTGGCGCGCGAAGAGGGCGAGCCTCTGGCTGAAGAACGCCGTCTGGCCCTGGAGCTCGCCGTCGACCACTGTCGACGACGGCTTCCCCCCTCGCGCGGATTGGCTCTGACGCGCCCGGATCACGCGCTTCTGCTGACGATCTGGCCTGGGGCACGTTCCCAGGTCATCGAGCGCAATGCCGCCGAGCTTGCCGAGGTGCTGCGCGAAAAGCTGGTCGCAGAACTCGGCCCGGGACGGGCCGCCCTGTGCTGGGTAGGCGTAGGCGGGCCACGCCCACGCCTCACGGAGGCCCACTCTTCCTACGAGGAAGCCCGCCGTGCTGCCGAGGTCGCCCGCATCACGGGCACCCTGGGCCAAGTGGTGGCTCATACACAGCTGGGCGTGTACGCGCTATTGGGCAAGCTCACCCCCGACGAGCTTGCCGAGGGCATCCACCCGGGGCTGCGCTCCCTGCTTTCAAACCCCGTGCACCGTGGGCTGGTTGAAACCCTGCGGGTGTATCTCGATCACGCCGGCGATGCCCAGCACGCCGCCACCGCCCTACATATCCACCGTTCCACACTCTACAAACGGCTGCATCGCGTCGAGCAGCTCACTGGACTGCGACTGGACGTCGGCGATGACCGACTGGCCGCGCATCTCGGCCTGAAGATGGCAGAGTTGCACCCCCGCTCGCCGGCATCGATGACAGCGCCGGACGTGGTGTTCTGAGCACGGGGCAGCAGCTGGGCAACGTTGCTACGGTCGCCGCAGAACCTGCGGCGTTCGCCGCGCCGTCACCCCCGTGACGTGTACGAGCCTGCCCAGTGCCGCAACGAGATGATCAAGGCGCTCGGGATCCGCGCATACTACGGCGCTGAAGACGGAGGTGCCTGCGGGCCTGCGCCGGAAGCTCACCTCGTGGATGTCGGCGTTGCGGCTGTGCAAAGTCGCCATGATGCGCGGCAACGTTGACCGGTTACCCGGCACCAGGTCGGCCGAGACGACGTAGTGGTCCATGCGGGTGGGCTCCTTCAGCTGGGTGTGCTTTTCTCGCCCGTCAGGCGGCTGATGCGCTGCCGGATGGCCGCGAGCGCGCCTGACCGGCCCCTGGCGGCCCGGACCGCGACCGGGGGACAGGCGACACCCCCACCACACCGGTCGTTGCCTCCAGCAGAGAGGAGAACTGCTGTTGACGCTTCCGGGGCGGCGACGGCGAGCAGGATCCGCTAGCTGGTCGAAGACGTCGCTGGTGCCGCTGATGTGCGCTTCGCACACTGCGTGGGGTCGCCCAGCTCCGGCTCGCCAGGTTCGCACAGGTGGTCGACCGCCGGGTACGAGCCATCCTCTGCGACGGGGAACCCGGCTCAGCGGCCGGCGTCAGCCGAGGACTGTGCCCGTGGACGGGGCCGGCCGACGCCGGCGTGAGAACGCACCGAGGTCGATGGTCTGGTCGGTGTGTTCGCAGGTGTGCGTGAGCGCACTCCGGTCGTGGTCGTGCCCGCCTTCGACACCGTGGATCAGGGTGGTCATGAGGCGGCCTACCAGAGGGGCGTTCTTGAACTGATTCCCGCTGGTGCCTATGGCCACGTAGAAGCCGGCAAGTTCGGTTCGGTCGTATACGGGGGTCCAGTCGTCGGTCACGTCGTATACGCCTGCCACACCACGAGGCTTGTTGGGAACGCGCAGGCCGGGCAGTCGGCGAGCCGCCCGCGTCACCTGCGTCCTGAACCGCGACACGGTCGGAGTGGGACTCCCGTCGTCCGGATCGTCGAGCCATTCCAGCGGGTCGCACTCGGGTTCCGTACCGCCGACGAGCAGGAACTCCCTGCCCTCGGGCCGTATATACGTGCCGAGGTCCATATCGAGCAGCACCGGTGCGTGCCCGTCGCCGCCGGCGTCGTGGTAGCCGGCGGGTGCCGCTACGTGGTGCACCTCCTGGCGCAGCGGCCGCGGACCGACGGTGAAGTCGCCGCCCACTTCGGCGAGCCGGTTCAGCTGTCCCGACCATGGGCCGGCCGCGTTGACGACCACCCCGGCGGACAGTTCGGTTCCATCCTTGAGGCGCACCCCGCGCACGCGTCCCCCGCGCCGCGTCACCGCGGTGACGGTGGCCTTCCACCGGAAGGCGGCTCCGTGCCGCTGGGCCGCCGTAGCAAGGTTGTGCGCGGCGAGTTGCGGGTCGTCGACAAAGCCCCCGTCGGGTGTGTGGAGAGCACCGAGCCGAGCGGACGCGTCGGCGAAGAACTCGTCGTCATCCACGGGGCGGGGCGGGAAGTACCGGCCGGTGTCCACGGCGGGCAACCGCTTGGACAGCTCTCGCGCACCCCATTTTTCGTACGGGACACCGACCGTGTCGAAGTGTCGCGTGAACATGCCGCAGGGTGCGAAGTCCACGTCCAGCATGGTGACGCCGCAGCGGTTGAACGCTGCGAGGGGTTCACCGGCGGGTGCTTGGAGATGGTCGCGCCATGCTTCCCAGCAGTGACGGGACTCCCAAGCAGCGGTGACGCCCGCGATCGTGGGATAGGTGAAGCGGACTACGGCGCTCGAGGCGCTGGTGGAGCCGTTGCCTGCGCCGCCGAACTTGTCGACCACGACGACCCGTAGACCGCTCCGCACCAGTTCGAGAGCGATAGAGGATCCGATTACCCCGGCTCCGACGACGACAGCGTCTGTGCTCTCAGCCATGTTCCAACCCACCTTCTCGTTGCCGGATCAGACGGTCGCTCTGGCGGCGCGGAGGGTCGCCGCTCCGCCCGTTGTCCGCAGATTACGCAGTTCAGAGGCCATGTTCCGGCGACTGTTGTCGCCACTTTCTGTCGTCGTACCCAACAGTTGTCGCGCGCGTGTGCGCCTGCTCAACGCTCCGGACGTGATGGTGGAAGGGATCGGCCCTCTCTCATGCGCAGGATCAAGGTGACCGCGTCCTCCGAGCGGGTTCCGGGAGTCAGGACTTCCTGCAAGAGGAGGCCGCGAAGCGCGGCAACGGTGACGGTGGCCACATCCCGCGCTTCCTTCGTGTCGAGCCCTTCGCGTTCCGCGAGTGCGGACAGCATCACGGTCAGGTCACCGAGCGACTCCACGAACTCACGGAAGTCCTCGGGGCCGTACGCGGCCAGTCCGGCGACGTAGAAGAAGCCGCGGGCACGCGACAGCCGCTCCGGCCGGGTGTAAGTGCGCCAGATCGCCACCACGAAATCGTCGAAGGTGCTCTGCTGGGCGGCCTCCAGAAGTGCCTCGTTGTCACGGGATCGCTGCGCCTCGAGCATGGCGGCCAAGACGCCCGAGAGTGACCCGAAGTGGTATCGCAGCAGGGCGTGGCTGGTCTCGATCCGGGCGGCGATCTCACGGAGCGACATCTCCGGCGGGGGAAGGGCCTCGCCGAAGGCGTCGAGAAGCCGTGCCAGGAGTCGCTCGCGCGCGCTGCCCTTGCGTTCCGAGGTTGACAGGATCACTCCCACAGTTTATCCATTGGAAAAGAAGGACTGGCGGTTCCGTGTTGCTTCACACATGGTCGCAGTCAGCTCGCAACGACGGAGGATCGACTATGGGACCTGCTCATGTAGTCGGCGCGACGGTCATCGACGGGTCGGGGCGCGATCCCAGCAACCTCGACATCACCATCGAGGACGGCCGCATCACCCACCTCGGTGCCTCCAGCGCGCACGGCGAGCGCCTCGATGCCGAGGGATTGACGATGACGCCCGGCCTGATCGACGCTCACGTCCACCTGGGCCTGTCGAGCCCGATCCAGCCGCACTTCTCGTTTCGGATAAGCGCCGCGGAGATCGCGGCGGACATCTTCGCCACGGCCGGCGCGACGCTCGACGCCGGCTTCACCACCGTTCGCGACACCGGCGGGATCGACGGCGGTGTCGTCACCGCGATCGCGAAGGGCAAGGTCAGAGGGCCGCGCGTGTTGTCGTGCGGACCTGTTCAGTGCCAGATCGGCGGGCACGGCTACTACGGAGCCGAATGGGAACCCACCGAGCTGTGGAGCAGCCACCACATCCCGGGCCTGTGCGCCCTCTCCATGATGGCGGGCAACGCGGACGAGCTGCGACACAACGTCCGCGAAGCCTTCCGTCGCGGAGCCTCCTTCCTGAAGCTCTGCGTGACCGGCGGAGTGGTGGGCGCACATGATCGACTGAGCGACACCCAGTTCACCGTCGAAGAGATCGCTGTCGCAGTTCAAGAAGCCGCGGCACGGAACACCTATGTGACCGTTCACGCCCACAACAACGAGGGCATACGAAATGCGGTCGAGGCCGGGGTGCGCTGTGTCGAGCACGGCACCAGCCTCGACGAATCCACAGCGACCCTGATGGCCGCTCACGAGGTTGCCCTCGTGCCCACGTTCGCTGTCGTCGAGCAACTGCTGCACGACACCGCCGGAGCCGGTCTCGCCGAGTCGACCCGCGACCGAGTCAAGGGCGTACGCGAGCAGATGACGAAGGCGCTCGCCGTCGCCAAGCACGCAGGAGTACGGATCGGGCTGGGTTCCGATCTCATCGGTCCGGCCCAGGACCGTCGCGGCACGGAACTCAGCCTGCGCGCGGCCCTCGAGACACCGATGGACGCGCTCGTGGCGGCGACCCGGACCAACGCCGAGATCCTCGGCCTGTCCGGCCAGGTGGGTGTCATCACTCCCGGCGCGCAGGCAGACCTCGTTCTTTGGAACGGCAACCCGCTCGAAGACCCAGAACTGTTCTCCGACCCCACCAACGCCGTCCTCGTCATCCAGGCCGGCCGAATCGTAAAGGACCTCCGATGAGCGCCATGTGGCAGGGCTGCCTCGCCCACACCGACTACTTCGAGATGCGCTCAAGCGGTGGGCACGACTACGGCGTCTGGGTCACCACGCCGCCGCGCTACGACCCTGCCGCGGCGCAAGCGCCTGTCGTGTACGTGCTCGACGGCAACTGGGCCGTGGGCATGACCGCCCCACTCATCGTCACGCAACTGGACCCCATGCAGTCGATTCAGCCCTACGTCCAGGTCAGCGTGGGTTACGCAGGCGAGGAAGCAGAGCAGTGGGAGCGGTTGCGCAACCGCGACCTCGTGCCCCCCGGCGAACCCATCGCGAAGGAGTACATCGATGCGGTGGAGATGGGGGTCGAAGCGGGCACGACGACTCGCGAGCAAGCCGACGCCTACCTCGCCGAATTGAGCGACAGCCGCGGGGATATGTTCCTGGACTTCCTTACCGACGACCTACACCCGCGGATCGAACGCGACTACGGCACAGCCCCGAGCGGTCACGGTCTCTTCGGCTATTCCTATGGCGGACTCTTCAGTCTCTACGCCTGGCTCACCAAGAGCACCTTCTTCGAGAGCATCGGCGCGGGCAGCCCCGGCATCGTCAATGCAGACAGTCAGGTCTTCGCTCGTCTTCAAGCAATGGGTGACACCCTGCCCGCTACCAAGCTTCACGTGACCTTCAACGACCGAGAGATCCTCGGAGACATGGCGATCTACCAGAATCTCGCGAAGAACGCGGCCACGTTCCTTCACCGCCTCACCTCACGCAGCGGATCCGTCACCAGCGCACTCATGCACGAAACCCACGTGACCGGGTTGCAGGCATCGTTCCTCAGCTACCTCAGGACCTGCCGTGCCCAGTAAGCAGCCTGGACGCCGCGGCTCTGCCTGACCGCCGCGCCGGGCGGCGGCGCTCCTGGCCAGTGCCGCCGCCCCGAGTGCCTGGCACCGCTCGCCGCACCCGACCGGTACGCGTTTCGAGCCCGAGCCGGTCGCGCCGGGAAGCGCGCCACCCAGGGGAGGAACGGAACGGAGCAAGGCGACGGCTGCCCGCCGGCCGGGTGGTGACTGATCCGGACATCGTCGCCGGTCTCTCCCACGACCAGGCGGTGCGGACGCCTGTTGGCCGAGCGGTGGCCGTCGTGCGTGCCAAGAGCACCGACGAGGTCCGGATGCCCGGGGTTCAGCTGCCGGCAGACGGCTGATCTTTGCGCGGGCTCATGGCCGGCGACTCGCAGAGGCCCCCCGAGAGCGCCCGCGGTCGCAGATCCACGAGGCCGGGCTGCCGCTCTGCGCGCGCGGTGCACAGCGTCGCGACGGTCGCGGACAGGAACGCCAAGGGAATCGACCCGATGCCGGGGTTCGTCAACGGGAAGGGCGGAGTCCAGCCCCCGCGGGAACAGCCTGGCTGGACCGCCCACACGGCATCCGGCTTGCCGCACCGTGATGCGTGACGCCCCCGTTCGATGCGGCGTGAGGCGCCGACCGGAGCCGACGGGGCGGGAGTGCTCGAAGCGACCGGGTATATTGCGCCGCCTTCGGACCTGTCGGCCGCCGGTCCCCAGGGCGGCGCCTGGAACGCTGTCAGGCTGACCCTCGACCTGGCGGCCCGTGGCGTCCGGCCCGAGCACCCGGCTGATTCAAGCGTGGAATGATCTCGTCGAGCGATGGCTCCTCGCTGAGTTCACCGATCGGAGAGGCGGCGGCAGGCGCACATGGATCTGCGGCAGATGGAGGTCGTTGTCGCGGTCGCCGAGGAGGGCGGATTCACGGCGGCGGCGCAGCGGCTGCACGTGGTGCAGTCCGCGGTATCAAGCACGGTGCGCGCACTGGAAAAGGAACTGGGCAGCCAGTTGTTCGAACGCACGACGCACCGCGTGGCGCTGACCCCGGCCGGCGAGGCGTTCGTACCGGCCGCGCGTGCGGTGCTGCGAGCCGCCGAGCAGGCCCGGGCAGCGGTCGACGTCGTACGAGGGGAGCTCCGGGGACTGGTCACGGTCGGCACGATGCAGGGCGTCTGGGCTGGTCTGCACCGTGCCCTGGCAAGTCTGCGGGCGGAGCACCCAGGCGTGATCGTCCATCTCAGGCAGGCGGCGGTGGCCGATATTCGGCAGGCGCTGCGGGAAGGCACGGTAGATCTGGCTGTGGTCGCGTTCGATCGCCAGCAGCAGAGGGGTCTGGTGACCCGGTTGCTGTCACGCGAGGAGATGGTCCTGGTGGCCTCGCCGGAGCGGGCCTTCGCCGAGGACGACGTGGTGGCGTTTGCCGAGGTCGCTCCCTTGCCCTTCGTGGACTTCACATCCGGCTGGGCGATCCGTTACGCAGTAGATCGTGCTTTCCGCGCTGCCGGTGTCGAGCGCGTCACCACCTTCGAAGTGAACGACATTGTCGCGGCGTCCGAACTGGTCCGGCACGATCTGGGCGTCTGCGTCATGCCGACATCGATCGCCGCCCGATTCCCCGACCTGACCGTGCGCAGGTTCGTCCAGCACGTACCGACCTGGAAGGTCATGGTGGCCCGGCCCCGCGGCGAAGCGCCCCCGGCGGTACAGGCACTGCTGCGGCACATCACTCCCACGCCAGGCCAAAGCTGACGGGCGGAGCGCGTTCACGGGTGTCCTGGCCCTCGATGCGGGGCAGGCGCCCGTCCCGGCCGTGATCGAGCCCACGGCGAGCGGCCGACACCGGCACCCGCTTCAGACCGGGGTCAGTCTCCCCGGGCCGGAAGCGGGTGTGTTCGGCGGCGGCCGTGCGGTACGTCGAGCTTCCCGACGTCGGGTGCTCAACGTGTGGATCGGCGTTGTGGGCGGTGCTCGGTGCTCCAGTAGATGAGGGTGATCAGGGGCAGGGCGGCGCCGAGGGCGGTGACAGCGGTCCAGCCTGCGGTGCGGTAGGCGATGGAGCCGAGTTGGGATCCGAGGGCGCCGCCGAGGAAGAAGATGGCGATGAAGGCGCTGTTGAGGCGGGCGCGGGCGCGGGGGTCGAGTTGGTAGATGGTGTGCTGGCCGAGGATCAGGGTGGTTTGTACGGCCATGTC
Organism: Streptomyces sp. AgN23; assembly: GCF_001598115.1. Classification (NCBI taxonomy): domain Bacteria; kingdom Bacillati; phylum Actinomycetota; class Actinomycetes; order Kitasatosporales; family Streptomycetaceae; genus Streptomyces; species Streptomyces sp. AgN23. Next base: position 1,980,472 of record NZ_CP007153.1, on the reverse strand, counting down.
GATGAGGACGGCGGCGAGGGCGATCAGGACGATGTGGTGCTGGCCGAAGCCGGCGAGGGCGAAGGCCAGTGCGGTGAGGGCGAAGGCGGCGCCGGTCATGGGTCGGGTCAGCTTGCGGTCGGCCCAGTGTCCGGCGAGCGGGGCTATGGCGGCTCCGGCGGCTCCGACGAGGGCGAAGACGCCGACGCCGATGGGGGAGTAGTGGAAGTGGGGGCCGGTGAGCACGTAGGAGACGGTGGTCCAGAAGGCGCTGAAGGCGCCGAACATGGCTGCCTGGTAGAGGCCGCGGCGCAGGAGAGCGGGGTGGGTTCGTACCAGTGTGATGGTGGAGCGCAGTACGTGGTGGTACGGCACGGAGGTGGTGGGCGCGTGCTGTGGCAGTGCGGCCCGCAGGGCTATGGCCAGGAGGGCCATCAGGGCCGCGGAGCCGAGGTAGACGACGCGCCAGCCGGCGACCTCGGAGACCAGGCTGCTGACGGTGCGGGAGAGCAGGATGCCGGTGAGCAGGCCGCTCATCACCCGGCCGACGACGCGGCCGCGGGCGTGGTCGGGGGCGAGGTCCGCGGCGAAGGGCACCAGGATCTGGGCGACGACGGAGGTGGCGCCGCTGATGAGGGATGCGATGAGCAGCGTGGAGAAGTTCGTGGCGAGTCCGGCCGCGATCAGAGCGAGGGTGGTGACCGTGAGCAGGACGGTGATCAGGCTGCGCCTTTCCAGGCGGTCGCCGAGGGGGACCAGGAAGAGCATGCCGATGACGTAGCCGACCTGGGTGAGGGTGATCAGCACGCCTGCGGTGGCCGTCGTGGTGTGGAAGACGTCGCGCAGGGACGCCAGCAGGGGCTGCGCGTAGTACAGGTTGGCGACGGTCATACCGGAGGCGACGGCCAGCAGGGCGATCAGCCAGCCCGGCACACCGTGTGCGGCTTCTGCGCTGGTCGCGCCCTGACGCGAGGTCCGGAGATCGGTTGACTGGGACACGGGGACCTTCTTCATGGAGGGGGAGTCGACTGGTGGACGGCTCGACAAGGACGCCTGATGGTGGTCGAGCAACTTCCTTGCTGCTCTCACAGGGGGATAAGCGCTGGGCGGCTCCCCTTGCTTCCCCTTCCTCAGCGATGAATCCAGATGTCAGTCATCTCATTCGGAGATGGCCATCCCGCGCCGGGCGCTGCTGCCCGTCAGGAGGCTTTCTGCGCGGCGGCGTCACTCAGGTCGGCAGGCGGCTCCGTCGGCCGCCGGCACTCCCGGCCGCTGGGCGCTCCCGCCCGCGCAGGTTCCGGTCTACGACACCGAGGGCGGCCGGCTCGACCCGACACCGACGACCTGGTGAAGGGGGCGCTGCGGGCACGAGAGCCGCACCGGCCTCCGCCATGGCTGCCGGAGCGGACAGGTCGAGGCCCGTCAGTTCCAGCACCGGACGAGCCCACCTCCGCCTCGACCCACGAGCCCCGGACCACGACCGGGACACCATCCCGCTACCCGCCGGCGCGGTCAGGCGCCAGGAGATACCGGTGGACTGCCCACCGCTTACCACAGGTCATCGACCACCTCACCGCGGGGAACTGAGACCTCAGCCTGCCGGGTGACTGCCCTCGGCCACGTCCAGGAGCGTCAGGGCCGCGCTGACCTCCACGAGGGTCGCCGGAGCGGAGAGGTCGAGGCCGGCCACCATCTCGATCCGCCGCAGCCGCTGGCTCACGGTGTTGGGATGGACGCTGAGCCGCTGTGCGGCCTTTGTCCTGTTGAGTTCGCTGTCCAGGAAGACGCGGAGCGTCCGCAGCAGGTGAGTGCCGCGCAGCAGATCGTGCTGTCGGACCGCTGCCAGTGTGCGGTCGGCGAAGGCGACCAGTTGCCGGGCGTCGCCCAGTTGCAGAAGCAGGCCGGCCACGCCGAGGTCGTCCAGTGTCACGACGGTGTCCGAACGCCCGGTGCGCAGCGCCACGTTGAGTGCTCCGCGGGCGGTCCGGTATGCCTGGAGGAAGGTCCGCCGATCGGCACCGGACAGTGCGACGGTCGCTCCCTCCGCGTCAGGGACCGAGGCCATCGCACGCCGGATCGAGGAAGCGACAACCTCCATGTGCTCCGTATCGCCGGCCGGGCCCGCCGACGCTCTGGTATGGACGCTGTCCAGGGGCCACAGCGCGACCACGGCTCCCTGGTGCATCGCGACGAGGGGCCTCGGCGTGTATCCGGCGGCGAGTTCGGAGACCAGGGACAAGGCCCGCTGGTAGGCGTAGGACCTCCGGGATTCGGTCGCCACGTCGAGCTGTCCGACGACGGCGACGTGGGGGTGGGACAGCTCGTGGCCCAGTCGGCGAGCGCGCTCCGTGACCGGGCGGGACGCGACGGCGGCGCCGTTCAGGATGTCGGCGAGCAGTTCACCGCGCAGCCGGTGCTCGGCCTCGGTACCGGTGCGCAGCCGGAAGAGTTCGAGCGAGATCACGATCGAGGCGTGTTCCAGCGCCCGTTCGTCGAGGGACGAGAACGCGGCGCCGCGCGGCAGCCACACGCGGGCGACCACCTCCCCCGCCAGCCTGACGGTGGCGGCGATGTATCCGCCTTCCGCGCGAACGATGCCGGTGCCGGGCGCTCGGGGGGCCGAGGGGTCCTCCTCCAGGGGTAGCGCGGCCCGGACATCACTGCCCGGCAGCTCCGAGGGGGAGCCGGTCCGGGCGAGCACGGCGCCCCGGGCGTCCTCGACGAGTACGGGCCGCGACACGAGCTCGGCCAGCGCCTGGACGATGCCGTCCAGGCCGCCCGCCCGGAGCGCGACCGCGAGGAGACGTTGGTGTATCCGCTCCGATTTCGTCAGCAGGTCGCGCTGGCGGCGCAGCGAGACGTTCAGCTGCTGGAGTTCCTCGACCATCCGTGCCGAGGTGAGCGCGATCGCGGCGTGGTTGGCCAGCAGGGTCAGCCGCTCGACCTCGCGGTCGGTGAAGTCGTGGACGGCTGAGTGGTAGCTGTTGAGTGTGCCGACCACATCCCCGCCGGCGACGAGCGGCACCGAGAGCATCGACCGATAGCCCTGTTCTCTGGCGACCCCGCCCCACGGCGTGAACTGCGGCTCTCGGGCGATGTCCCGCACCGCGACGGGCAGACCCGACTGGTATGCCTGGCTCGACGGCGCGTGGTGGACACCGTCCCCGTGCAGGCGCACCGGGCGGTCGGAGTTGACGCGTGCCACGTACTCGGCCGACAGCCCGCTCCACCCCTTGATGACGAGATTCCGCCCGGAGCCGTCGGGGATCAGGACTCCGCAGAAGTCGAAGCCCAGCAGGGCCCGCGCCGTGTCCGCGACGAGGTCGAGGACCTCTCGCAGACTGTGCCCGGCGCTCACCGCGGTGCTCAGCGCCTGTACGGCCTCCAGCCAGCGGCGTAGCTCGGTGTGCGATTCGGCTCCGCCCGGCCCCGCGGGGTCCGGGCCCTCCGGCGACCTCGTCTGCATACCCCCCAGCATGGCACGCGGCGCAGTGTTGCCGATGACACGTACCCGGGCTGATTGTGTCAGCCGAAACATGGAGCAGCCCAGGTCCTGTCTGAATACTCGACTGCACGCCGCCGCGCCGAGGCGTGGACACCGCGCCCACCCCCCTTCCCACCGCGCCCGCATCCCCGACCTTGTGCCTTTCGTGAGGACAGCCCATGAACGAGAACGCCACCCCGCTCACCGACGCCGTAGCCACGACGGCGTCGGACGACGCTCCGCACCGCGTCCGGGCGATCATCAACCCGGCCACCGGCGAGGTGATCCGCACCGTCGCGGACAGCACGATCGTCGAGGTGGACGAGGCGGTGCGGGCGGCGAGGGCGGCCTTCGCATCGGGTCCGTGGCCGCGTATGCCGCGCAGTGAGCGAGCCAGGTGCCTGCTGCGGTTCGCCGATGCGATCGAGGCGCACACCGAGGCGCTGTTCCAACTGGAGACGCGGAACAACGGCCGCCCCATCACCGAGACCAGGGCGCAGCTGTCGCGCGTTCCGGAATGGTTCCGCTACAACGCGGGGCTGCTGGCCACCCAGCGGGACGCCGTTCTGCCCGGCGACGGCCCCTATCTGACCTATCAGCGGCGGTCCCCGCTTGGCGTGTGCGGCATCATCACGCCGTTCAACCACCCGCTGCTGATCCTCGCGCGCAGCTTGTCCGCGGCGCTGGCCACCGGGAACACCGTGGTGGTCAAGCCCTCCGAGATGACACCGCTGACCACGCTGGCGCTGGTCGACATCCTGCGCGAGGCCGGGCTGCCCGAGGGCGTGGTCCGCGTCGTGACCGGTGGACGCGAGGTGGGGGAACGGCTCACCGGCCATCCCGACATCGCCAAGATCACACTCACCGGTGGCACCGAGGCCGGGCGGGCCGCGGCGGTCGCCACAGCGGCCCGCTTCGCCCGCGTCACCGCGGAGCTCGGTGGCAAGACCCCGATCGTCGTCTTCGACGACATCGACCCACGGGTCGCCGCCGAGGGAGCGGCCTTCGCCGCCTTCGTGGCGGCCGGCCAGTCCTGCGTGGCCGGCTCGCGGTTCCTCGTCCAGCGCCGGGTCTACGACGACTTCGTCGAGGCGCTGAGCGCCCGTGCGACGGCGATCCGGATCGGGGACCCGGTGCGACCGGAGACCCAGTTGGGGCCGCTGATCAGCGACGTCCAGCGGGACAAGGTCCTGCGCCTGATCACGGCCGGTGTCGAGGAGGGTGTCCGCGTCGCCGCCGGCGGAGGCGTCCCCGACCTGCCGGCCGAACTCGCCTCCGGCTACTACGTGCAGCCCACCGTACTGGCCGACGCCACCATGTCCATGACCGTCGCGCGCGAGGAGATCTTCGGGCCGGTCGCGGTCGTCGTGCCCTTCGACGGGGAGGACGAGGCGGTCGCGATGGCCAACGACAACCGGTTCGGTCTCGGGGCCGGCGTGTGGACCCGCGACATCGCTCGGGGCCACCGCGTCGCGGACCGCGTCACCGCCGGAATGGTGTGGGTCAACGACCATCACCGGCTGGAGCCGTCGCTCCCGTGGGGCGGGGTCAAGGAGTCCGGCACCGGACGGGACGCCGGCCAGGAGTCCTTCGACGACTTCACCTGGATCAAGACCGTCGTGGTGCGGACCGCCGCGGACGACGTCGACTGGTACGGGAACACCGAGCCCGGGCGGCTCAACTGACCGACCCTCCCCTCCCACCCCCACCAGCTTGCCCCCGGTCCCCATGAACCCACTCCCGCACCGGCCACGTCCAACGAAGGACCCGCCCATGTCGAATACACAGACCGCCCGGCCGCACGGCTGGCGCGCGGAGATCACCCGAACACAATGGCTCGTCCTGCTGGGCACGACGATGGGCTGGGCCCTGGACGGCTTCGCCGGAAGCCTCTACGCACTGGTCCTCGGCCCGGCCATGACCGAACTGCTGCCGCACAGCGGGATCGTGGTGAATCCCGACGGCATCGGTTTTTACGGCGGTCTGACCGTGGCCCTGTTCCTCGTCGGCTGGGCGGTCGGCGGGCTCCTGTTCGGCATGCTCGCCGACTACTTCGGGCGGGTCCGGGTGCTGTCGGCCGGCATCGTCACCTACGCGGTGTTCACCGCGCTGGCGGCCTTCGCCGACACCTGGTGGCAACTCGGTACCCTGCGGTTCGTCGCCGGTCTGGGCTCGGGCGTCGAGGCCCCGGTCGGGGCCGCGCTGGTGGCCGAGGTGTGGCGCAACCGCTACCGGGCGCGAGCCTGTGGTGTGATGATGTCCGGCTACGCGGCCGGCTTCTTCATCGCCGCGCTCGCCTACCAGCTGCTCGGCGGCCACGGCTGGCGGCTGATGATGGGCATCGCGATGGCGCCGGCCCTCCTGGTGTGGTTCATCCGCCGTTACGTTCCCGAGCCCCCGGAGATCCGGGACAGCATCGCGGCCCGCCGGACGCGCAAGGCACAGGGGCAGGTCGCCGAGGCGGACCGGTTCGTCCTGCGCCGGCTGCTGGCCGCCCCGCTGTTGAGCAAGACGGCGATCTGCACGGCGCTGGCCACCGGCTCGCTGATCGCCTTCTGGAGCGTGTCGACCTGGTATCCCCAGATCATCCGCCAGATGACCGCCGCCGGCGCGATGTCCCCCGAGACCGCCAACAGCCGCGTCGCGGTCGCCTCGATGCTGTTCAACGCGGGCGGCGTCCTCGGCTATGCCTCGTGGGGGTTCCTGGCCGACGCGTTCGGCCGACGCAAGGCATTCGCCGTCAGCTTCGCCGTCTCCGCGGTGAGCGTCGGTTATCTCTTCCCCTTCCACCACGGCTACGGCGAGTTCCTGCTCGCCCTGCCGGTCGTCGGGTTCGGCCTGTTCGGGGCCCTGTCGGGCACTTTCGTCTACGGCCCGGAACTGTTCCCGCCCAGTGTGCGAGCCACCGGCATGGCCCTGTGCAACAGCATCGGCCGGTTCATCACCGCGGCCGGCCCGCTGGTGGCCAGCGTCATCGCCGCCTCGTGGTTCGGCGGAGACCTGGGCCTGGCCACCACCTGTGTCGCCGCGGTCGGACTGATCGCCGTGGCCGGTCTGGCCTTCGCACCGGAGACCCGCGGAGCCGAGCTCCCCAGCGACCCCAGCGACCCCGGCCCGGACCGGGCACAGCCACAGACCGGGCCGATCACCAGCAAGGAGATGCACACATGAACGCGTACGACGGCACCACCGCGGTGGTCATCGGCGGGTCGATCGGCGGGCTCACCACCGCGCTCCTCCTGCGCGACCTGGGCTTCACCGTCAACGTCTTCGAGCGGACCCCCACCGCCCTCGACGGACGCGGCAGCGGCATCGTGTTGCAGCCGGACACCCTGCGCTGGTTCACCGAGCGCAGTGACCAGCATCCGGAGAACCTCAGCACCACCACGGACTGGGTGCAATACCTGGACATCGACAACCGGCTCGTGCACCGCGAGCGACGAACGTGGAGCTACACGTCATGGGGCACGTTCTACCGCGCCCTGCTCAGCGACTTCGGACACGACCACTACCACCTGGGTGAGTACGCCTGCGGATTCCATCAGGACGACCGGTCCGTCACGGTGCGGTTCGTGAGCGGGCGTGAGGTGACGGCGGACCTGGTGGTCTTCGCCGACGGAATCACCTCCATCGGGCGCCGGCGCCTCGACCCGGCCGCGGATCTCACCTACTCCGGCTACATCGGATGGCGCGGCACGGTCCCGGAGAAGGACCTGTCCGAGACCACCCGTGAGCTGCTGAAGGACTCCATCACCTACACCGTGGTGCCCCACTCCCACATCACGCTCTACCCGATCCCCGGCGAAGGCGGTACCGGGCCGCAGGACCGACTCATGAACTACGTCTGGTACCGAAACGTCCCCGCGGGCCCCGAGCTGTCCGAGATGCTGATCGACAAGCGCGGCTTCGCCGGCACGGTGTCGATCCACCCGTCCCAGGTCCAGGACCGCTACGTGGCCGAGATGCGTGACGCCGCGCGGCGGATGCTGTCGCCCGCGGCGGCCGAAGTCGTGACCTCGACGGCCACGCCGTACATCCAGGTCGTCTCCGACGCGCGCGCGTCCCGGATGGCCGACGGCCGGGTGGCCCTGATCGGCGACGCCGCGTGTGCCGCCCGGCCGCACGCCGCGGCCGGCACCGCGAAAGCGGCGGCCGACGCCTGGGCCCTGGTCGCCGCGCTGCGGGAGGCGGAGGGCGACATCAGTGCCGCCCTGCGTAAATGGGAGCCGGTCCAGCTCGAACTCAGCGCCCGGCTGCTGGAGCGGGTCGTCGCCATGGGCGAGCGATCCCAGTTCTCCAACACCTGGACGCCCGGCGACCCGAGCCTGCGGTTCGGGCTCTACGGCCCCGGACGCTGACCCCACCGCGGATCCGAGCGTCCCCACGATCCACCACCGGCCACGCCCCAGGAGAAAACGATGACCAGTGACAACTTCCTCGCGGACCTGCCTCTGGCGGGCAACCTCGTCGCCACCGGGTTCAACGGATGGCCCCAGGAGCTGCGCGCCGAGTTCGAGGCGCATGCCCACGACGGCCGGGTCGGCTCCCGGCTGCTGAGCCAGACACCGCGGGTACGGGTCTGGGAGATCCGGCTCGCCCCCGGCGAGCGCTGGCATGCCCACCGGCATGTCCTCGACTACTTCTGGACCGCGGTGAACGCGGGCCGCAGCCGCCAGCACACGCACGACGGCACGACCCGGGAGGTCTCCTACGCGGCCGGGGAGACCCGCCACTTCACCTTCGGGCCGGGCGAATACCTCCTGCACGACATCGAGAACGTCGGCGACACCGAGCTCGTCTTCACCACCGTCGAACACCTCGACGGCGCCAACGCGCCGCTGGACATACACGACGACGGGACGGACGCCAGGCAGGGGGGAGAGGCGTGATCAGTGCCCCGCTCGCCGAAGGAGTCATCGACGTCCACGCCCACTGGCTGCCCACCGAGCTGTTCCACCTCCCCCCGGGCGCTCCGTACGGGCGCATGCACGACCGCGGCGGCGAACTCCACCTCGGCGACATCCCGCTGTCCATCCCGACCCGGGCGATGAGCGACGTTCCCGCGATCCTCGAGGACATGCGCGCCACGGGGGTGGGGGTGCGGGTCCTGTCCGCACCGCCCTTCGCGTTCCCCGTGGGCGGCGTGCCGGGGGCCGGTGAGTATGTGACGGCGTTCAACGACGCGCTGTCCGCCGTGGTGTCCGGGGCCGGTGGCAGGCTCGTGGGGCTCGGCCTGGTGAGCCTCGGCAACGCGGACGAGGCCCGCGCACAGATGGAGCGGCTGGCCCGGACCGACGGCATCGCCGGGATCGCGATACCGCCGCTGCTCGCCGGCCGCTCCCTGGACCAGGGCGAGCTGCGCCGCGTCCTCACCGATGCCGCTGACCTCGACCTCGCCGTGCTCGTCCATCCCATGCAACTGTCCCGGCCGGAGTGGTCGCAGCACTACCTCTCCAACCTCGTCGGCAACCCCGTCGAGAGCGCCACCGCCGTTGCCGCGCTCATCCTGGGCGGTGTCAAGGAGCAGCTGCCACGGCTGCGGATCTGCTTCGTACACGGCGGTGGCTGCGCACCATGGCTGCTCGGCAGGTGGACCCACGGCTGGCGGACCCGGGCCGATGTGCGCCGCCACTCGACCCGCCCGCCGGCGGAGGTGTTCGGCGAGCTCTTCTTCGACAGTGTCACCCATGACCCCGGGCCGCTGGGGCTGCTGGCCGCGCAAGCCTCCAAGGGCGGCGTCGTCTGCGGGAGCGACTACCCGTTCGACATGGCCCAGCCAGAACCCGTCCGCTTCGCCACCGACCACGGACCTGATGCCGGAACGCTCACCGCCAACGCGCGGGCGTTCCTCGGCCTGTGACGGGCCCGGCGACACCCGACCTCCCCGCACTACGGCTCCCCCACCGTGAGCGGTCCCGTACGAGCCCACCCGGCGACAGCCGTTCGCCGGGTGGCGCGGGGCACGACGCGACGCCAAACCCCTCCGCCGCTGAGGCCGGCGGACAGAACCGTTCCGAGAAGGGAACCGACCGTGTCAGACATCTCCCCGGCCGAGCGCCGGGCAGTCAGCAAGGCCCTCAGACGACTGGGCCCGTTGGTCCTGCTCCTCTACACAGCCGGCTACCTTGACCGGGTCAACCTCGGGACCGCCGCGCTGACCATGAACGCCGATCTCGGCATCAGCATCTCCGCCTTCGGCTTCGCCACCGGGATCTTCTCGGCCGGTTACATCGCCCTGCAAGTCCCCGGCAACCTAGCCCTCAACCGGCTGGGCCCGCGGCGCTGGCTCGGTCTGCTCACGGTGTCCTGGGGCGTCGTGGCCGTATCGTCGAGCCTGATCCAGGGCGAGGGCAGCCTCATCGCGACCAGAATCGCCTTGGGCGCCGTCGAGGCAGGCATGCTCCCCGGCATGCTGATGTACCTGACCATCTGGTTCCCGCCGCGGATGCGCGGCCGGGTCACCGCTGTGGTGTGCCTGCCGTTCTACGCGATCCTGGGAACGCCGCTGTCCGCGGCCATCATCCAGTACGCCCACGGCATGCTGGGAGTGGCCGGGTGGCGGTGGATGTTCGTCCTGGAGGGGGTGCCGACGATCATCCTCGGTCTGGTGCTGCTCCGGTTCCTGACCGACTCTCCGGCGACCGCCGCCTGGCTCACGGAGGCGGAACGGGAGGCACTGCTGCGGGTCACCACGGCGGAGACCTCAACCCAGAAGCCGAAGATCCGGTTCAGCGATGTCCTCCAGCGCCTGCGCGATCTCCGCCTGGTCACCCTTTCCGTGGGCGTCAGCCTCTTGTGGGTCGGCTTCGTCGCCATCACCTCCTTCCTTCCGCTGATCATCACCGGCTTCGCCCAGCAGGCCCACACCAAGTTGAGCCTGCTTCAGACGGGCCTGCTGTCCGGGGCCGTCTACGTCCCCGCGACACTCGTCGCCCTGATATGGGTGTCCAGCTCGGACCGGCGCAACGAGCGGGTGTGGCACGTGGCGTGCGGTGCGCTGCTGGCCGCCACCGGCACCGTACTGGCCGCGAACACCTCCGGCCTGTGGCTCACCCTGCTCGGTACGGTCCTGCTCACCTCCGGTATCTATGCGGCCCTCTTCCTCATGTGGCAGATCCCGGTCGGGCACCTGCGCGGCCCCGTCGCCATGTCCGTCGGCATCGCCCTCACGACCATGCTCGGCAACATCGGCAGCTTCCTGGCCCCCTACATCGTGGGATGGCTGCGCGACGCGACCGGAAACTACAACAGCGGTCTGTACTTCATCGCCGCCTCGCTCATCGGCTGTGCCGTCGTCACCGTGGCCGGCAACCGGATACGGACGAGCAGCGCGGCCCTCCCCACCTTCCTTTCACACCGTGGCGACGTCGAAGAAGTCACCACCCACTGACAAAGGATGAACACCTTGCTCACGATCGACCACATCTCCCTGGGATCCCGCAACATCTACGCGGGCACCGAACAGCTCTGCGAGGAGACCGGGTTCGGGCAGTATGAGGGGGGCTGGTTTCCCCACCTGGGCATCGCCAACCGCATCGTCCCCCTCGGACCCGACCAGTACATCGAGGTCGAGAGCGTCATAGATGCCTACTCGCCGCGGACCAACCCCAATGCCCGCTGGTTCTACGACCAGATCGAAGGCGGCGACGTGTTCATCGGCTGGTGTCTGCGCGTCGACTCGCGCAGCGAGCTGGAGGAACTGGCCGAGCACTTCGACACGGGTGTCATCGATGCGCCACTGCGCAAGCGGACGGACGGCCTGCAGCGCAATGCGATCCGCGTTCCCGAGACGATCCCCTGCTGGCAGCGGGGAGTGCCCAACGTATTCCTGATCGAGGACCTCGCCGAGCACCCCGCCGCACAGCCGCGCGACGGGCAGCGGAACACGCCCCACGGGATCACGTGGATGGAGGTCGGCGGCACCGAGGCGGACATGCGTGCGTGGCTGGGCGACGGCGCCGCCGACCTTCCCCTTGAGTACAACGGCGGGCGGCCCGGTCTGTACGCCGTGGCAGTCGCTACGGACCAGGGCGAGGTGGTCATCCGCCGTACGGCTGTCACCCAGCCGGAATAGCTCCTCAAGGCCGATTGCCACAGAACGGCCCTGGTGTGCACGTGGGAGCGGAGAAGCAAGCGTTGAAGTTCCCCCCGTGATTCTGAGGTGCCGCAGCCGGTGCCGGTCCAAAGCGATGACGACGGGGCAGTGCGCGTGGCGGGCCTTCCACACCGGTACCGACCCGATGAGGTGGTGCAGCCGGTGCTCCGGAGTGCCGAGCACCCGCGCGTCGGCCTGGTGGTCATCCGTCAGACGGGCCAGCTCACGGTACGCATCGCCCACCACCGGATGCGCCGGAGCGGCGGGTGCTCGGGGCCTGCTCAGCTTCATCGCTCACGGCTGCGTTCACACACTCGATGGCGGCGCACCCGGTATCGTACTGATCGCACCGGTTTGGGTGCTGGGTGCTCAGGGAGCTGCCACGTGCACATTCGCGACGGCCCGTGGCACGCCTGGCTGCGTATCGGGCAATCGCTGACGGGGCGTCAAGGCGGCGGGCCAGGAGGATTCCGCGGCGTCGACCACGGACGGGGACGGAATGGTGCGAGGCAAACCAGTCACCTTGGAGCCGAGACGGAGGTGAGGGCGTGGATGCGGTATCCAGCAGGCCCGGTACCTGGCGGGGTGCGGTCGTCGGTGCGGCGGAGGACCTCAGCCCCGGGGCGTTCGCCTTCGTCATGGCCACGGGCATCGTGTCGACCGCGCTGGCCGGGCGCGGCGCGTCGGCCTCCTCGGCGGTCCTGCTGTGGATCGCGGCCGTGGGATACGTGGTGCTGTGGGCCGGCTACCTGTGGCGCACGGCGTTCCGATGGCAGCGTGTGCGCACCGACCTTGCCGGGCCGCGCGGCTTCGCCTTCCTCACCCTGGTCGCGGCCTCCGACGTGCTGGCCGGCCGACTGGCCCTCGATGGGCACTACGGCGCCGCCACCGCACTGGCGGTGATCGGTGTGGCCGGGTGGCTGGTGCTCGGCTACGGTGTGCCGCTGCTGCTGGTCTGCTCCGTCCGTGGCCTGTCGCTGCGTCAGGTCAATGGCACCTGGTTCATCTGGGTGGTGGGCACGCAGACCGTCGCGGTCGTCACCGCTGCCCTCGTCCCGCACACCGGGAGCCGGGCCCTGGGTGTCCTGGCCTCGGCGTGCTGGGCCGTCGGACTGCTGCAGTACCTGCTGGTGGCCGCGCTGGCGCTGGCCCGCCTGCTGCTGGAGCCCGTCGAGCCGACGGAACTGATCCCGCCGTACTGGGTGTTCATGGGCGCCGCCGCGATCAGTGTGCTGGCCGGTGCGAGGCTCCTTCGTCTCCCGCCCGCAGACGCTCTGCTGCCCGGAGCGTTCGTGCTGGGCGTCTCCGCGGTGGTGTGGTCGTTCTGCACCTGGCTGATCCCGCTGCTGCTCGCCATGGGCGTGTGGCGGCACGTGCTGCACCGCGTGCCGCTGCGGTATGAGACAAGTCTGTGGAGCATGGTCTTCCCCATCGGCATGTACGGGGTGGCGACCCGGGAGTTGGGCGAGGCGGCAGGCTGGGGCTGGATGACCGCGACCGGCATGGGCGAGGCGTGGGCGGGGCTGGCGGTGTGGGCAGTGGTCTTCGCCGGGATGCTCGCCGCACCGGTCACCGCGTTCCGGCATTCCCGGCAGCCGGGATCCAAGTGACGGGATGCGCGAGAGACGGTGTGTGCGATTGGCCGGTCGCAGCTGGGGTAGTCGGCCCCAAGGCTGACCGTGCCCGGATCCCGACGCGGACCCCGGACCGCGCCGTCCGCAGCGGGAGTGGCCACGGCCGCGACAGCACGGCCCCCTGGCAGAGTCCCCCTACGCCTTGCACCGATGCCTGGCCCGCACACGGGCCGTCGTACTTCAGCTCTCGAAATCCTGGCCTGCCGTGTATGTGAGCTGACGGAGTGTCTGCTCGATTCGACACGGCCGTCGGCAGAGCATGGTGGCCACCGCCCTCAGGGCCGGTCACCCGAGGCATCGGGGCGCACAACGCGCAAGCAGGCAGCTGCAGCAGCTGAGGAGGCGAATGGTGTGAGCACCGACCGGGCCGACGCCGCGGCCGAGCGGCTGATGCGTACGGCGCAGTACTTCTTCCCCGGCACCCAGTCACCCGACCGGCGGATGCTGTACCGCGAGGGCGGCCGGGCGGCGGAGGAGTTCTACCGGGAACGGTGGCGCCACGACCGGGAGGTGCGCTCCACGCACGGAGTGAACTGCACCGGCTCGTGCTCCTGGCGGGTATTCGTCAAGGACGGCCTGATCACCTGGGAGACGCAGGCAACCGACTACCCCTCGGTCGGCCCGGACTCCCCGGAGTACGAGCCGCGCGGCTGCCCGCGCGGCGCCTCGTTCTCCTGGTACACCTACTCGCCCACCCGCATCCGCTACCCCTACGTGCGCGGCCCGCTGCTTCAGCTGTGGCGGCAGGCGAGGGCGCAGCACGCGGACCCGGTCGAGGCGTGGCAGTGGCTGACCTCGGACCCGGAACGGTGCGCCACCTACAAGCGGGCCCGCGGCAAGGGTGGCTTCGTCCGCTGCACCTGGCAGGAGGTCACCGAACTGGTGGCGGCGGCACAGGTGCACACCGTCAAGCGGTACGGCCCCGACCGGATCGTGGGCTTCTCGCCGATCCCGGCGATGTCGATGGCCTCGTACGCGGCCGGTACACGGTTCCTGTCGATGATCGGCGGAACGATCTCCTCGTTCTACGACTGGTACGCCGACCTGCCGATGGCCTCGCCGCAGGTGTTCGGCGACCAGACGGACGTGCCGGAGTCCGGCGACTGGTGGAACGCCGGCTACCTGATCGTGTGGGGCACCAATCTGCCCATCACCCGCACCCCGGACGCGCACTTCATGACCGAGGCCCGCTACAAGGGGCAGAAGGTCGTGGTGGTCTCCCCGGACTACGGGGACCACACCAAGTTCGCCGACGACTGGCTGGCGGCAGCCCCGGGCACGGACGGCGCCCTGGCGATGGCCATGGGGCACGTCATCCTGACCGAGTTCTACCACGACCGGCAGGTGCCGTACTTCACCGAGTACGCCCAGACCTACACCGACCTGCCGTTCCTGGTCCGGCTGCGCGAGCGCGACGGCGGCGGATACGTGCCGGAGAAGTTCCTCACCGCCGCCGACCTTCCCAGCCGGGACGGTGAGGAGGAGGCGGCCGAGTTCAAGACGGTGCTGCTGGACGCCCGTACGGGAGAAGCGCTGGTGCCGAACGGATCGCTGGGCTTTCGCTGGACCTCCCAGGATGATGGCCCCCGGTGGAATCTGAACCTGGAAGGTGCGGATCCGCTGCTGTCCCTGTACGGACGGCCGCACCGCCAGGCGGTGGCCGTCGACCTGCCGCGCTTCGACGCCGGGCCCGGCGAGTCCGGCGGGGTGCTGCGGCGCGGCGTGCCGACGGCGCGGGTCGGCGGGCACCTGGTGACCACCGTCTTCGACCTGGTGCTCGCCCAGTACGGCGTGGCCCGCGAGGGCCTGCCGGGGGAGTGGCCGACCGGGTACGACGATGCCGACGCGCCCTACACCCCGGCCTGGCAGGAGGCGATCACCTCGGTGCCGGCGAAGGCCGCGGCGCGGGTGGCGCGGGAGTTCGCCCGCAACGCCGAACGCACCGGCGGCCGGTCGATGATCGCGATGGGGGCGGGTACCAACCACTGGTTCCACTCCGACCAGATCTACCGCGCGTTCCTGTCGCTGGTGATGCTCACCGGTAGTCAGGGCGTGAACGGCGGCGGCTGGGCGCACTACGTCGGCCAGGAGAAGGTTCGCCCGCTGACCGGCTGGTTCCATCTCGCGTTCGGCCTGGACTGGCAGCGGCCCACCCGGCACATGGTGGGCACGCCGCTGTTCTGGCTGGCCACCGACCAGTGGCGCTACGAGGCGTTCCCCGCCGACACGCTGGCCAGCCCGCTCGGGCAGGGCCGGCTGGCGGGACGTACCCTGCCGGACTGCAACGCACTGGCCGCCCGCCTGGGCTGGATGCCCTCCCACCCCGCCTTCAACCGCAACCCCCTCGACGTCTGCGACGAGGCCGAGCGGGCCGGCAAGGACGTACCGGAGTACGTCGTCGAGGAGTTGAAGGCGGGCAGGTTGCGGTTCGCCGCCGAGGACCCGGATGACCCGGCCAACTTTCCCCGCGTCCTTCTCATCTGGCGGGCGAACCTGTTCGCCTCGTCGATGAAAGGCCACGAGTACATGCTGCGGCACCTGCTCGGCACCGAAGACGCGGTGACCGCCGCCGAGACCCCGCCGGAGGTGCGCCCCAAGGACGTCACCTGGCGGGAGCAGGCCCCGGTCGGCAAGCTCGACCTGTCGGTGGCCGTCGACTTCCGCATGACCAGCACCTGCCTGTTCTCCGACGTGGTGCTGCCGGCCGCGACCTGGTACGAGAAGTACGACCTGTCCTCCACCGACATGCACCCCTTCGTGCACGCCTTCAGCCCCGCCATCGCACCGCCCTGGCAGACCCGCACCGACTTCGACGTCTTCCACACCGTCGCCGCCGAGTTCTCCAAGCTCGCCGCCGTCCATCTGGGGGTGCGGCGGGACGTGATCGCTGCTCCGCTGGCCCACGACACGGCGGACGAGCTGGCGCAGCCGCACGGCCGAGTGCGGGACTGGAAGGCCGGCGAGTGCGAGCCGGTACCGGGCCGGACGATGCCCAGGCTGATCGTGGTGGAGCGCGACTACACCGCGGTGGCCGAGAAGATGGCCGCCGTCGGACCCCTGCTGGACACCCTGGGCACCACCACCAAGGGCCTCACGTGGAAACCCGAAGCGGAGATCGACTACCTGTGCCGCCGCAACGGCACGGTCCGCGGCGGCATCGCCGACGGCCGTCCCTCGATCGCCCGCGACGACCAGTTCTGCGAGGCGATCCTCGCCCTGTCCGGCACCACCAACGGCCGCCTCGCCGTTCAGTCGCTACGGGCGCTGGAGGAGCGCACCGGCGTGGACCTGGCCGACCTGGCCGAGGAACGCTCCGGCGACCGCATCACGTTCGAGGACACCCGCACCCAGCCCCGTGCGGTGATCACCTCGGCGGAGTGGTCCGGCACCGAGTCCGGCGGCCGCCGCTACTCCCCGTTCACGGTCAACGTCGAACGCCTCACACCCTGGCACACGCTCACCGGCCGCCAGCACTTCTTCCTCGACCACGACTGGATGGCCGAGTTCGGCGAACAACTTCCCGTGTACCGGCCGCCGTTGAACATGGTGGCCCAGTTCGGCGATCCGACCCGCTCACCGGACGGTCACCCGGAGCTGGTGGTGCGCTACTTGACCCCGCACTCGAAGTGGTCGATCCACTCCGAGTACCAGGAGAACCTGCACATGCTCACGCTCTTCCGCGGCGGGCCGGTGATCTGGATGAGCCCGCTGGACGCGGAGAAGATCGGCGTGACGGACAACGACTGGATCGAGGCGTACAACCGCAACGGCGTGGTCGCCTGCCGCGCGGTGGTCAGCCACCGGATGCCCGAGGGCACGGTGTACATGTACCACACGATGGACCGGCACCTGAACGTGCCGAAGACGGAGACCTCCGGCCTGCCCGGCGGCGGCGACAATTCCCTGACCAGGCTCCTGATCAAACCCACCCATCTGATCGGCGGCTACGCCCAGTTCTCCTACGGCTTCAACTACATCGGCCCCACCGGCAACCAACGCGACGAGATCACCGTCATCCGGCGGCGCAGCCAGGAGGTGGACTTCTGATGGCCCGTGCCGCAGGCACTATCGGGCGCTGTATGGCCCAGGTGGCGATGGTGATGAACCTCGACAAGTGCATCGGCTGCCACACCTGCTCGGTCACCTGCAAGCAGACCTGGACCAACCGGCCCGGATCGGAGTACGTCTGGTTCAACAACGTCGAGACCAAACCGGGCGCCGGCTACCCGCGCCGGTATGAGGACCAGGAGAAGTGGAAGGGCGGCTGGACCCTGAACCGCCGCGGCAAGCTGAAGCTCAAGGCCGGCGGCCGGCTGCGCAAGCTGGCCACCATCTTCTACAACCCCGACCTGCCCTCGCTCGACGACTTCTACGAGCCGTGGACGTACGACTACCGGAGCCTGACCACCACGCCGCTGTCCGACAGCTTCACCAGCGTCCGCCCCAAGTCCCAGCTCACCGGCCGGGACATGCGCCCGGTGCACGGCCCGAACTGGGACGACGACCTGGCCGGAGCCGCCGAGTACGCCACCGCCGACCCGAACCTGCGGGGCATGGCCGAGCGGGTGCGGATGGAGTTCGAGCAGGCGTTCATGTTCTACCTGCCGCGGATCTGCGAGCACTGCCTCAACCCGTCCTGCGTGGCCTCCTGCCCGTCCGGGGCAATGTACAAGCGAGAGGAGGACGGCATCGTCCTGGTCGACCAGGACCGCTGCCGAGGCTGGCGGTTCTGCGTCTCCGGATGCCCGTACAAGAAGGTCTACTTCAACCACCGCACCGGCAAGGCCGAGAAGTGCACCTTCTGCTACCCGCGCATCGAGGCCGGAGAGCCCACCATCTGCTCCGAGACGTGCGTGGGCCGACTACGCCACCTCGGTGTGATGCTCTACGACGCCGACGCCGTCCTGGACGCTGCTTCGGTCAAGGACGACGAGGAGCTGTACGAGGCGCAGCTGTCGGTCTTCCTCGACCCCCACGACCCCGGCGTCCTGGCCGCGGCCGAACGCGACGGCATCGCCCACGACTGGATCCAGGCCGCCCGCCGCTCCCCGGTGTACGCGTTGATCAAGAAGCACCGGGTGGCGCTGCCGTTGCACCCGGAGTACCGCACCATGCCCATGGTCTGGTACGTCCCGCCGCTGTCCCCGGTCACGGACGCGGTGCACGCCACCGGTTACCACGACGACGACCCCGACCGGGTGTTCGCCGCCATCGACGCTCTGCGCATCCCCATGGGGTACCTGGCCAACCTCTTCACCGCCGGGGACACCGCCGTGGTGGAGGGCGTGCTGCGTAAACTGACGGCGATGCGGGCCCACATGCGCGCCCGGCAGCTCGGCGACCCGCCCGATCAGGATCTGCTCGGCCAGGTCGGCGCGAGCGCCGACGACATCGAGGACCTGTACCGGCTGCTGGCCATCGCCAAGTACGACGACCGCTACGTCATCCCCCGCGCGCACGCCGAGGGCTCGGGCGCCCTCATGGCCCAGCACTGCTCCCTCGACTACCCCGGCGGCGCGGCCGACCTCGCCGCCCACGACGAGGACCGGCTCACCCCCGCCCCGCCACCCCTGCCCGGCCTGAACCCGTCAGGCGGCGGCAGCCAGTTCCGCGACAGCGACGGAAAGGTCCGCTTCAACCTCCTCGGCTGGAACGGCACCGGCACCGCACCCGGCCTCTTCGACGACGGGAGCGGCCGGTGATCCCCCGCCGCCGCGCCCGCCGCCCGGCGGCCGACACCCCCCTGGTGCACCGCATCGCCTCGGTCCTCCTGCGCTACCCGGACGAGAAGACGCTCGCCTGCGTCGACGACATCACTACCGCACTCCCCGCCGTCGCCGACCCGGTCGACCGCACCCGTCTCGCCACCGTCTGCGACCGCCTGCTCGAGCTGAGGCCGACCGAGGCCGCCCAGCGGTATGTGGACACCTTTGACCACACCCGGCGCCGCAGTCTGCACCTGACCTACTACCGGCATGGCGACACCCGCGCCCGCGGCATGGCCCTGCTCGCCCTGAAACACGCCTACCGCCAAGCCGGACACGAACCACCCGAGGCGGAGCTGCCGGACTTCCTGCCGCTGATTCTGGAGTTCGCCGCCCTCGCTCCCGAGCCCGGACACCGCATCCTGCTGCAGTGCCGGGCCGGGCTCGAACTCCTCCGGCAGGCGCTCCACGAACACTCCACCCCCTACGCCGCTGTCCTCGACACGCTCTGCGGCCGACTGCCCGAACCGGCCCGCCGAGAGCGCGACGCCTGGCGGCGGCTGGCCGCCGAGGGACCGCCCGGCGAACACGTCGGACTGGAGCCCTTCGGCCCACCGGAGCAGACCGGCCTGGAGCCGTTCGCCCCGCCCGGACATGCGGCGACATCCCCATATCCGACGCACAGAGCGTTCCTGAGCACAGAGGAGGGCCGGTGAGCTCCTGGGACCTGTGGTGGTGGGTCACCCTGCCCTACCTCGCCCTTGTCACCTTCGTCGTCGGCCACGTCTGGCGCTGGCGCTACGACCAGTTCGGCTGGACCAGCCGCTCCACCCAGCTCCAGGAACGCCGCCTGCTGAAATGGGGCGGGCCGCTCTTCCACTTCGGCACCTTCGCCGCCATCGCCGGCCACGTCATGGGCATCCTCATCCCCGAATCCCTCACCCGATGGCTCGGCATCCCCGAGGACACCTACCGCTGGTTCTCCTCCATCGGCGGCACCGTCGCCGCGCTCGCCGTCATCATCGGCATGGGGATCCTCGCCTTCCGCCGCACCACCGTGCCCAAGGTCCGTGCCACCACCAGCCCCGCCGACTGGGTGGCCCTCATCCTGCTCGCCGTCGTCATCGTGCTCGGCATCATCCCCACCATGGGCGTCAACCTCCTCGGCGCCGGCTACGACTACCGCCAGAGCGTGGCGTTGTGGTTCCGCGGCCTGTTCGCCGGCAACCCGGATGTGGCCGCGATCTCCCACGCCCCGCCGATCTACCAGGTCCATGCCACCGCCGCCTGGGCCATCCTCGCCGTGTGGCCCTTCACCCGGCTCGTGCACGCCTGGAGCGTCCCGCTGTGGTACTTGTGGCGGCCGTTCGTTCTCTACCGCTCTCGCACCGCCGCCCACCCCACGGAACCCGGCACGAGCGGACGCCGCCGGCGCCGTATCGGTGTCCGCTACTGACCCGATCCCACACAAGCTCTCCGACAGAGAAACGGCAACCACGCCATGCAGAAGCTCTCCCCTGACGCGAAGGCCCGCGAGCACCTGGAGCGGGCCGCGGCTTCCGCCACGGGTCGCGGCGCCGAGACCCTCTACGGCGGCCACGAGCACACCCTGCGCCAGACACTCATCGCCCTGCGCGCCGGCACTGCCCTGGCCGAACATCCAGGCCGGTCCGGATGAGCGGTGTGCTCAGCGGATCACCGTGCCCGGTGAGGCAGTAGTCGGTGCGGACCAGCGACGGCTGGGCGGTCAGGTCGGACACGGCCCGCACCAGGAGGTCGGCGTTCGCCCCGGTCAGCGCTCCCGGGTCGGTGTGGAAGCCGGTGGCGATGTCGCCCAGCCGAGTGCCGGCGGTGACGGGCGCGCCGGGCTCGCCGCCGGCAGCTGGCCGAGATACAGGTACGCCCCCGCCACCAGCGGCGCGAGTACCCGGCGGTCGACCGGGTGCGGCGCGCCGAGCAGCGACACCGCACCCTCGACCCGCACACCCACAGAGGACCACCCGAGCGTCACCCCCGGCCCCGGCCCCCGGCGACCGCGACCGTGGGACGGCGGTGGCTGGGCCGATACGGCAAGACCGGCGGCCTGCCGAAGGCCACCCGGAAGCACCATCCGGCCCGAGACGATCGCCGACCTCATCCTGCCGGCTGCGCTTCCGCGTGGCTCGATGTGTCTGGTCCGCCGGTGTAGCCCCCGTGAACGCGGGAGACTCCTCGCGGGAGAGCGATCTCGGAGGCGCGCATGAAATCCAAAAAGCGAGCCGCGACGGGGGAGAGGTCCTGAGAGCGGTGGTACATCACGCCGATGACCCTGGTTGCTCCCGGAGAATCCACGGGTACCGCCACGAGATCATTCAGGCCGAAACCCTGCAACTCCAAGGCCGGCAGAGCTGCCACGCCCACGCGGGCCCGTAGCAGCCCACAGATCGTCGCCGCGCTAGAGGCATTGAAGCGGTGGCTCACCGAGATCGAGTACTTGCTGAACGCGGCATCAGTGATCGCTCGGATGCTGGTACCGGGCCGCGTTGCGACCACGGTCTCCCTGTTGAAGTCCGACCACGAGATGGAGCTCTGCGCCGACCAAGGGTGGCTGTGGTGCGCGACGCCGTAGAACTGTTCCTGCAGCAGTGGTGTGAAGCAGAATCCGTCCGGCAGGTCACCATGGGCGGTCAAGCCCAGTTCGACAGCCCCACTTTCGAGGCATTCGACGACTTCATCCGCAGCCCTGTCGATGATCTCGAACTCCACCTCGGGGTGATCCAGCATGAAGCCGCGCATCATCTCCGGCAGCACAGCCGCCGCGAGCGACGGAAGCGCGGCTACGGCGATGGTTCCGGACTGAGCCGCTACGTATGACATGAAGCGGCTCAGTCGCATGTCCATGTCGTCGAGGACGGCGCCCGTCATGAGCAGAAAGGCCTGCCCTGCGGCCGTGATGTCGAGTTGCCGAGTGGAGCGGTCGAACAACCGCACTCGCAGGAGACGCTCGACTTCCTTGATCCTTCTGCTGAGGACTGACTGAGAGATGTGCTCCGCCGCGGCTGCTTTCGTGAAACTGCCGGATGCGGCGAGTGCCCGTACTGCGCGAAGCTGCTGCAGCGTCAGGTCAGGGATCGGCATGGCTCCACCTATTGCCGCACACTCGGGTGGACGTTGCATTCACGACTGAGCCTGCGGTCCGGCGGCGCAGTAGCCGTTCTCGGTGTGCCCTGCCGGCTCCGAGCGCTTGACCGTGACCGTTTCCCGCGACATGCCGCAGGGCACAGGGGGGCGGACAACAACAGCTGACGGCCACGGCAGGCACGGGACAGGACGACGTGATCGTTGATCAACACGGAGAGTGCACGAGAAGGGTGTTCAGGTCTTCGTTCACACGTCAACCTTGAACGCCCTCCTCCCACGCCTGCGGACCGACCTCAGTTCACGCGGTCTTCACGCGATCAACCGCCTAGTTCGACCTCGAGCGCACGTGGTTCGCGATCGCCACGTCGTCGTTCGCGCCGTACATGTCGTCGATCAACGTTGCGAACGAGCTCACGATGGCATTGCGCTTGATCTTGCCGTTCGCGGTCCGTTCGCCGCGCTCGACTTCCAGTGACCGCGGCAGAACGCGAAAGTCCTTCAACTGCTCTACGCGCGCGAGGTCCGCGTTGACCCGAGCGACCTCCGCTCGCAGGCGTTCGGCCAGCACCTCTGCCGACCGGGCGTCTGCGGTTGTGCTCGGGCTCGGCTCGAGCAGGACGGTGAGGTATTTGCGGGCATCGCCGACGACGATCGCTTCGTTGATCAGCGAACTCTCCTTCAACCGATTTTCGATGGGCTGAGGATTGATCGTTTTGCCGCCTCGGGTGATGATCACGTCCTTCTTCCGGCCGATGAGCCGGATGTCGCCGTGGGGTGTGCGCTCCATCAGATCACCGGTGTGGAACCAGCCATCCTGGAAAACAGCCTCGGTCTCCGCCGGGTTGCGCCAGTATCCGTCGAAGAGCAACGGCGCGCGGAGCAGCATTTCGCCATCGTCCGCGACCTTCACCTGGAACCGCGGGTCCGGGAATTCCCTGCCGATGAAGCCCGGACGGGGGAACGGCTGGTTGAAATGGGCTATGGGACACCCGGCGGTCTCGGTGAGACCGTAGTTCTCGCGAAGATCGAGCCCCCAGATCTGCCAAATCGCGATGACGCTTTCGGGCATCGCGGCAGATGCGGTGTAGGCAACCCGGATACGATCCATTCCGACGGTTGCCCGCAGTGGCAAGAACACCCAACGAAGTGCGGCAGCGTACGCGATCCGCAACAGTACCGAGGGCCGGCGACGGGACCAGCGGCGTTCGGCTACTCTGCGGCCGGTCCACATGGCGGCGTCATAGGCGTAGCGACGAAGGCGCGGCCAGACCTCCGTCTGTGCGATCAGTTCGCCGGCCATCTTCTCGTAGAACCGCGGCGGCCAGAGCACTGCCGTCGGCCGCACCAAGCGCAACACGTCTGGGTAGTCACCAATGGGGCAGTATGTGACCACCAGCCGTGAGAGCAGCGGCGCGAACACCGACACCACCGCCGGCGCCACGTGGGCCAACGGCAGGAAGCCCACCACGTCGTGCTCGTGACTGAGGAGCTGCGGGTAGAGGCCGACGAAGGTCTGAACCGAGTGCTGAAGCGTGCGGTGCGAGTGTGTGACGCCTTTCGGAACTCCCGTGGACCCCGACGTGTAAAACAGCACGGCGGCATCGTCGAGGGATCCGCCGGCGACCAATTCGGACAGGGGATCGGCGCTGTCGTTGGCGTACTGTGTTCCTTCCTCGCACAGCGCCTCCCACGTTGTCCTCTTGATCACCTCGGGTAGCTCCGGCGGAGTGGCGTCGATTCCGACCACGAGCCGCAGCGTCGGTGTGTGTGCGGCGACCTCCGCCACCTTGATGAGCTCCGTCGTCGTCTCGCCGATGAAGGCGACGGCCTCACTGTGTGCGAGGAGTTGCTGGATCTCGGCAGGTGAGTTGGTCGGATAGACGCCGATCACGGCGCCGCCGACACTCTGCACGGCCAGCGCGGCGAACACCCACTCCGGGCGTGCGCCGCTCATCACCGCGACGCGATCACCGTGCTGCACACCTTGTGCGATAAGGCCGAGCGCGAGATCTTGCACGCGATCCCGGTACGTTCGCCAGGTGATCGCCTGCATGACTCCATCACGCCAGTAACGCAGTGCGACGGCGTCGGGTTCCCTGTTCGCGCGATCGAGCAGCAGCCCCGGTAGCGTCCGGGTTGGCTCGAAATTGGTCAGATCCATGACACGGCCTCTCTTCCAGAGCCGACAAGCCCGGGCCCGATGAGATTCATGCGGCACTCTCCCCGAGGTGGAGGAAGCCACCTTGGTACCACGTCACCGGTTTGCCGCTACCTGTCCGCGCGTCGTGTACACGGCCGATGAGGATCACGTGATCTCCGCCGGGTACGGCTTGCTCCAGTTCGCAACGGATGACTGCCGCTGCGTCGGGCAGGAGCGGTTGACCCCTCTCATCGAATTCGAAGGCTCCGTAGGCGAACTTGTTTTCACCTTTTGTCGCGAACTTGATCGCCAACTCGGCGTGTGCGGGTGTCACGATGTTGACGATGAACCGCTCAGCTGCCATGAAGACGGGAGAGCAGTCCGCTCCTTGGTCCAGGCACACCAGGACGAGCGGCGGATCGAGCGACAGCGCCGAGAAGGAACTCGCGGTGAACCCGTGGAGCGTGCCTGACGCGCTTCGCGTCGTCACGATCGTCACGCCTGAAGGGAAGCAGGCCAACGCCGAGCGGAAGGCGACCGGGTCCAGCCCTTGAAATTGATCAACCATGATATCCCTCGCGGGCAGCTCGGGCGGCAGGGTCGTTGAAGACCGTGCGCGCGTCGGCGACCGTGACGCGGAGCTGCTCTTCGACCGGCCAACTGGAAGTCCCTGAGTGCAGGGCCCGTTTCAGCGCCGTGAACACGGCAGGTGGTTTCGCCGCTGCCGTCCGCGCGTACGCCATCGCGGTCGCGAGCAGGTCGTCCTGTTCGACCACCTGGTCGACGATGCCCATCCGCTCCGCGTCGAACGCGTCGACGGGCTCTCCGCCCAGCAGGAGGCGCCGGGCCGCGCGGTCGCCCAGGACCCCGCGTGCCCGGGTGATCCCCTTCACGGCCGGCAGCATCCCGTGGTTGATCTCGGGGAAGACGAAACGCGCCTCAGACGACGCGTACACCATGTCGGCGAACAGTGCCATTTCGATGCCACCACCGACGCACCAGCCGTTGACCGCACACACCAGCGGCCGGGCGAAGTCCTCCAGAGCGCAGAGCAGCGCGTGAAACGACGCCATCCGCTCGACCATCGAATCGGCCCCGAAGCCGATGGCTTCCTTGATGTCGCCACCCGCGCAGAAGAAGCGCTCACCAGCTCCCGTCAAGACCACCGCGGGGGTGCCGGGGCCGTTGGCGAGGGTTTCCAGCGTCGTTGTCAGCTCGCTGACGAGCGAGTTGCTGAGCGCGTTCGCCGGCGGGTGGTTCAGGGTGAGTACAACCACGCCGTCCACTTCGTCGGACGCGTGCACAGCGCTGGGCGCTGTGTTGTGCGAGGCAATGCTCATGCTCGCCTTCCCTCAGTTCGCCGGTCCGCCGGCGGTGCGAGCGGAGGGGAAGTCCACGGGGCGCTTCTCCCGGAAAGCCTGGCGCGCTTCGGCGTAGTCGGCACCGGCGAAGTCGAGGATCTCGAGCGCCGAGGACAGCTCGTGCTGGGGCACCGCGTTGGTGAGCCAGGCGTTGAGAGCGCGCTTGGTGAAACGGAGCGCCTGCTGGGAACCGCGGCCCAGCTGGGACGCGACCTCGAGGGCGCGGGGCAACACCTGCTCGCGGGGAACGGACAGGCTCACGAGCCCGATCCGCTCGGCCTCGGCGCCCGTCAGCTTCTCGGAGGTGAGCACGTAGTACTTGGTCTTGGCCATGCCGACAAGCAATGGCCAGATGAGGGCGGCGTGGTCGCCGGCGGTCACGCCGACCTTGGTGTGGCCTTCGATCAGCACCGCGTCATCCGCGGCGATGCTGATGTCGGCGAGAAGCGCGGTCGACAGCCCGTAGCCGACCGCGGGGCCGTTGATCGCGGAGATGATCGGCTTCTCGATGCGCAACATCGTCGCGACCCGCTTGCGTTCGGTCTCCAGCATCGCGAGCGCATCCTGGGGCGTGGGATCGGGCTGAGCGACGTCCATCCCGGTACAGAAGGCTTTGCCGGCCCCGGTGATGACGACGACCCGGGTCTGGTCGTCGCGCTCGACGTCGGCCCAGATCTGGTTCATCTCCTCGAACATCGGCAGGGTGAGCGAGTTGTACCGGTCGGGTCGGTTGATCGTGATGAGGAGGACGCCGTTGTCGTGGCGTTCGGTGAGGACGTCGCCGGTGCCGTGCTGGTAGAGGTCGCTCATCGAACCGTCTCCTTCTGCGCGAGGTTGTGCGTGTCGTTGAACTGGCGGAGTGCTTCTTCGTGGGCGGGGCGGGCGGCTCGGATCTCGGCGAGGACGTCGTCGGCCGAGCGCACGACGTTGCGGGGGTGCTTGAAGCGGGGGATGACGTACTTGCCGAAGAGTTCGATCGAGCGCATCAGCTGGTCGTGGGGCAGGCTGTCGACACGCAGGACGAGTGCTTCGACGCCCATGTCCGCGTATCGCTGTACGTGTTCGATGCAGTGCTCGGGGTCGCCGACCATGAAGCCCTGGGAGCGTTCGAACATGTACTCTTCGTCGTTGAAGTCGATGTCCTTGACAGCGCCCATGTAGGCGTAGTCCTTCGACAGCTTCGACAGGCGCTCATATGCGTCGGTGGACAGCTTGGCCATCTCGAACAGGGGCTTCGCCTCGAGGCGGGCCTGGGCAGTGGTCTCGGCGCAGTGCATACCACCGGCGACCGCGACCATCTTGCGCGGCGTGATCGGGTAGGGGTGGTTGGTGGCGGCGAGCGTGTCGTCGTAGAGCTTGACCATGTTCTCGACGAGGTCGAACCCGAGGTAGAGGCCGCCCATGATGGCGCCGATACCCATCGAGGCGGCCGTCTCGACCGAGCTCGGGCTGCCGGCGGCAGCCGAAATGGGCGGGTAGGGACCCTGCAGGGGCTTGGGGACCAGACTGCGCGGCGGAACCTTGTAGTGCTCGCCCACGTACGAGAACACGTCGTTGAGGAACGCGCTCCGGATCAGCTCGATGCCCTCACGCCACTGAGCCTTGTTCTCGGAGGGGTCCACCTCAAACGCGCGCAGGGCGAGCGTCGTGTTGCCGCGCCCGGTACCAAGCTCGACACGGCCGTTGGACAGGATGTCCTCGGTCGCCACACGCTCCGCGACGCGCAGCGCATGGTTCATCCGCGTCGGCAGCAGCGTCACCAGGTGGATGAACCGCATCCGGCTCGTCAGAGCCATCAGGTACGGGTAAAGCACCTCCGGAGCGGAGACCGAAGCCGTACCCAGAGCAACATGCTGCTCGGAACTGCCGAAGGCATCGAAGCCCACCCGCTCCGCAAGCAGAACCTCCTCCACCAGCTCCCGGTAGCGGTGCTCATGCGTGAGCCCGACCGGGGTGTCCCCCTCGGTCATGAGGATGAAGTCCATACCGACCCTTCCGTCGAATGTTATTCGCCGATAACGTAGGGCGTAGCGCAGCCCAGGTCAAGGCCCCAGAAAGAGCGACGGGTGTTAGTTCTGATTAACGTGCGTGGGCCTGGACTGCGGGCCTCTCCCCATCCGTCGAGTAGTGACGCATCCGTGAGGTACTGGCCGAGCGGGCGCAGAAGGAGGAGTGACCACACGTGAGCGAGTTGCGGATTGAGCGTTTGACCTCGCCCGACATCGCGAGCGCCATCGCGAGCGGTATGCGTACGGCGGTCTTGCCGCTGGGCGCCACGGAGCAGCACGGCGCGCACCTGCCGATGTCGGTCGACAGTGATCACGCCGATCGGCTAGGCGTTCTTGTCGCCGAGCGGCTTGGCGACGCGCTCGTGCTGCCGACGGTGCGGATCGGCTGCTCGTCGCACCATCTCGGCTTCGCCGGAACGCTCTCGGTGCGGGCCGAGACGCTCGAGGCGATCTGCGCCGACTGCTGCGCGAGCCTTGCTGCGCACGGCTTCCGCCGGGTGCTGATCTTTTCGGCGCATATCGGCAACTATCCGGTGCTCAGTGACATCGAGCCGAAGCTCGCCGCGCGGCTCCCCTCCGACCTGGATGTCATCGCGTTCGCGGACTCGGCAGCGGTCCTCCGCGCGTGGCGCGATGCCGCTCAACGCGTCGCCGGCCTCGCCGACCACGTCGGGGGACATGCCGACGTCGCCGAAAGTTCGATCATGCTGGCCGTGCGGCCGGACGCCGTGAGGAACGATCGCGCCGCCGCGGGTTTCACCGGGTCCATGGATGACGCGTTGCTGGCCCGCGTATTCACTGACGGTGTCAAGGCAGTCGCCCCCAGCGGGGTGCTCGGTGATCCGCGCGGCATGTCGTCTGAGCTGGGCTTCGCCTGTCTGACCGCGGTGGCCGACCTGCTCGCGGAACACGCAATGGCGCGTTATCGGCCGCTCACCTAGACTAGACTTTCGGTGTGTCGAGCTCACCTACCCCCCGTACCGAGTCTCCCCGAGCCACCCGTCGGCAGGTGCTGATCAAGGTCGCCGGAGAGTTGTTCAACGAGCGTGCCTTTGATGCGGTCACCACTGAGATGATCGGCGCGCGTGCCGGTGTGACCGGCCCCGCGCTCTACCGGCACTTCCCGAGCAAGCAGGCGTTGCTGATCGCCGTGCTCGAGGATCCGCTGGACGAACTGCTGGCTCATGCCCGCAAGACGGCAGCCGAGGTGACGGATCCACGCAAGGCACTCGAGGAGATGATCGATTACCACGTCAAACGCAGTCTCCAGAACGTTCCGTCCACGCTGGTGTTCCTGAAGAACGAACACAACGTCCCCGATGACGAACGCCATCGCATGAGACGCATGATGCGCCTCTACGCCGAAGAGTGGAGCGGACTGGTCACCCGGCTGCGGCCCGACCTGTCAGACGCGCAGACCCGCGTTCTCACACACGCCGTCTTCTCGATGATCAACGCGGTACCCCAGTTCAACAGCGGCCTCGATCCCGACATCGTCGCGACGACCATCCGCACCGCCGCGATCAACGCGCTGCTCGTCCCCGCGGACGCGATCTGACAAGAAGAGCGGTCTTCAAGGGCGCGGCTCGTAGCCGCTGACCTGATCCAGGCCGGGGCCGGTAACCGGGAGGTGACCCGGCGCTTCGGGGTGGCCCGGATGCCGGCGCGCCGCTGGCGGCGAGCGCTGGCACCGCGTCGTCGGCGGCGGTCCAGGGGTCTGATGAATTTTGAACCGATCCGGACGCATCCGCAGCTGTTGCTTGACCGTGCGCGCTCCGACGGCACTGCTGTGGCCCCCGCGCTTCTAGGAGAAGGTCGCCGGCGAGCTGATCGCACGAACGCGGACTTGGCCCCGGGCGCGCCGGTACGCCTACAAAGGCGCGATGTGGGTCGGTCGCCGAATGGCCGAGCGCCGTTGGTCCAGTGGTCAGCCCTCGGTATTGCTGCGGATCGCATACACCACCGTGCTCCACCGCGTCTTCCTGCCGTTGCGGGCAAGCGTCGGATTGGACCGCCTTCGGGTCGCTTTCACCGCCTCTGCCGCGACGCCCGAGAACGTCATTGCGCTGTGGCAGGTCTGGGGGCTGGATCTACGCGAAAGCGACGGCCTCACCGAAACAGCCGGCTGCCCCGTCGCTCATTTCGACCAGACGTTTCCTCGCCCGGGATATATTGGTCGCGAATTCTCGGACCCACGCTTCCAGGCCGAGGTCGCACATGATGGTGAGATGCTGGTCCGCGCACCACTGCTGTTCCGCGAATACTGGCGCGACCCGGAAGAGACTGATGCCGTTCTGCGGGACGGTTGGTTCCGTACCGGCGACCTGGTCGAGCGTACCGCGCACGGTGAGATCCGCCGCATCGGCCGAAAGAAGGACGTGATCATCACCAGCGGCGGCAAAACGATCAATCCGCAGCCGATCGAAACCCGGCTGACGGAGAGCTCGCTGATCAGCGAAGCGATCGTCGTGGGCGACGCGCGCAGGTGCCTCACCGTGCTACTCGAGTCGAGCGCACAGGCCAGGGCGCTGACTATGACGGCGCTGTCCGAACGCCTGCGAGCTGAGCTAGGGCGAGTCAACACGGACCTCGCACGCGCCCAACAGCTGAAGGACTTCCGCGTGCTGCCTCGGCCCCTCGAGGCCGAACGCGGCGAGCGGACCGCGAACGGCAAGGTCAGGCGGAACGCGGTAGTGCACTCATTCGCCACGTTGATCGACGAAATGTGCGGCGGGAATGACGGCACAGCGATCGCGAACCACCTACGGTAGCGGTCGCCTGAGCGAAGAACCTTGATGGGTTGGCCATGGCTCCTACGTCTGCTGACGCGTGTACGGCAATGGGTGGACTCATGTGGCTCCCGACCTGACACGGCAACAGATCCGAGCAGCGCAAGGCGGCACCGCGACGCGGACTCGGTGAGCGCGCGACAGGCGCGACGACCACAGATCATCTCGGGCTTCCGCCCTGGGCCGATTCCCCGGACCGCCCTGCGGCTTGAGTCGTTCGGCAATGCTGACTTGATTCCATTCCTGCGCGCCACTCCCGGACCATGTCTCTTCTGCATCCATGCTTGTGGAATTTGAATTAGTCCAGTCGTATCAGTGCATTGCGCGTCTGTGCACGACGGGTCAGAGTCAGCACATGAGAAGTGCAGCGAGTGTGCGCGTACGCAGTTCTTGCTGACCCATGAGGTATGGCATGCGATCGACGGCGCTCCATCAATGCGCCCCCTCATCCGATGGCCATCCCGCAGTCGTCGAATCAGCAGTCACCGACGAGGTAGCCCCGACGCCTGCGCCGCTCGAACCCGGAGAGGTGGGGGCTTCAGCCCCCTGAGGCAGCACCGGGCACCGGCAACCATCGACCTCGCCATAGTGCCTCGGAGCCTGACCCGACGGACGGGTTCCCGTCAGTACCCACCTTCTGAACCCTCTGATCGCGCCGAACAACGTGACGGCGCCGACCTCGCGCGGCGAGGGCGGCCGAACGGCGCACCTCCCATCCTGGTGTGACAAGGAGAGTCAATGACGACGGCACAACATCCCGAAAAGACGATCAGTTTGAGGTCCGCCCGGCGCGCATCGCTGGCCGGCGGCGTCGGGACACTGATCGAGTACTACGACTTCAGCGTCTATGGGTTTCTGACGCTCACTATCGGACCGCTGTTCTTCCCCAGCGAGAATCCGACGGTCTCAACCCTGTCCGCGCTCGCGGTGTTCGCGTCGTCCTACCTCATCCGTCCGCTCGGTGGCTGGTTCTTCAGTCGCCTCGGCGACCGCCGCGGCCGCCGGACAGCCCTCGTCGCGACGATTGTGATGATGGGGGCGGCGTGCGGCGTGATGGGGCTGCTGCCCACCTACGGACAGGTGGGAGTCGCAGCGACCATCGCTATCATCGTCGTGCGACTCGCCCAGGGGTTCGCTGCCGGTGGTGAGATCGGTGGCGCTGCCACCTACATCGCCGAGCTGGCGCCGCCCGGCAAGCGGGGTTTCTACGGATCGACGGTTTCCATGGGGTCCACTCTCGGGTTCGCCGTGGCCGCCGGCGTCGTAGGGCTGGTCCGTCTGCTGGTTCCGGCCGACCAGATGGCAACGTGGGGCTGGCGGATTCCGTTCCTCCTCTCGCTGGTCCTCACGGTGGTGTGTCTGCAGGCTCGGCTGCGTGTCGAGGAGTCGCCTCAATTCCAAGAGCTGAAGGAGAAGGCCGCGATCGTACGCAGCCCGATGCTGGCCGCTCTGCGTAGCCACCCGCTGTCGGTTGCCCGCGTGGCGGGCCTGGCTATCGCGTTCAACGGCACCGGCTACTTCGGCGTTGCCTACTTCGCCATCTTCCTGCAGGAGGAAGGATTCTCCGCCACAGGCGTCGCCTGGACCTCGGCGTTGTGCATCGCCCTGGCCACCTTCACCTATCCCTGGGCGGGCAAGTTGACGGATCGCTACGACCGCAAGCCCATCCTGCTGGCGTCCTACATCATCTTCGCCGTCATCGCTTGGCCGGTCTTCGCACTCCTCATCGCGGCAACCAACCTCTGGGCCGTCGGGGCCGTCTATCTGGTCTTCATGTTCTTCACCGGGTGGGCGCAGGTACCTACGTGGCCGTTGGCCACGGAGCTGTTTCCGGCAAACGTGCGCTACTCAGGCATCGCGATCGGCTACAACCTGGGCGTGATCATCGGCGGCATCACGCCACTCGTCGCCGCTGCCCTCGTGGCCGGCACCGGAAGCAGAACCAGCCCCGTCTACTGGATCCTCGCCGTAACGCTCATCGGAGTGATCACCGTCGCGCGACTGCCGAAGACCGCGTCGAAACCGCTGCCCGCCTAAGCGGACGGCCAGGTCCACGATCTCCCGCACCCGCGCGGAAGCCGCCCGGGTGCGGGAGATCGTCGAGCCTGCGGATACCAACCGTGGCGGATCAGCCTGCATGTCGACCGTGCGCTGTCCGCGGGCGGGCTGTGCTCCTCCGTCCGACTTCCCTCCCCGTCGTATTCACCGCACCGGCAACGGGTGGAGAACTCTTTGGTGAGGTGAGGCTGCC
Source organism: Streptomyces sp. AgN23 (assembly GCF_001598115.1). Lineage (NCBI taxonomy): Bacteria > Bacillati > Actinomycetota > Actinomycetes > Kitasatosporales > Streptomycetaceae > Streptomyces > Streptomyces sp. AgN23. The sequence goes on along the minus strand of NZ_CP007153.1, from coordinate 1,947,905 downwards.
GATCCACCCGAGGAAGAGTGCCGCTGGCACGGACACCATGCCCGCGTTGTAGTACGGGTACCAGTTGAAACTCAATTCCGGCCATAGTGAGTTCTTGGTACCGGTGACGACGGGTGAGGAGACCGTGAGCACGAGGGACAGCAGCAGTCCCCCGTAGACGGACCAGAGAAGCCCCCGGCGATTGAACTTGGGCCAGAAGAAAGTGTAGATCAGCGCCGGGAATATACTCGACGCCGCAACGCAGAGAGCGAAGATGACCAGGGACTCGACCGGATACCGGCTGATGGCTGTGGACAGCGACAGGCTCACGGCGACCAGGACGACGAGGGCCAGACGCAGTACTCGCGCTTCTCCGAATCGGGTGCGCGGGCCCTTGCCGTGAGCGAACACATCACGCGCGAAGGTGACAGCGGCAGCGAAGGCCACACTTGACACGGTCGTGAGTGCGGCGAGGAAGGCCACGGACGCCATGGCCGTGATGAGCGCGACGCGCGCCACTGAGCCGTGCGGGAGTACTTCCGAAGCCAGCAGAATCGGGGACCCCTGCCCAGCGTCGTCAACCGCTCGAATGACGTCGCCTCCCACCACGGCCGCGGCCGCGAAGCCCGCCGCGCTCAGGAGGACGGCAAAGGCAGCGCCCAGTCCCGAGGCAATGCTCATGGATCGTCGTGCCGAGCGCCCGGTGCGGGAGGCGCCGACACGCAGGATCAGGTTCGGCAGCACGGCCGTACCGAGGATGACGACGATGTGTTCGCCGATCACGTTGAGCGATCCGAGGTTCGCGGTGCGAGGCCAGAGCCCGGGGCCCAGATATCCGTTCGGCGACGCACTCTTCTCCGCCGCCGCGGAGAGCAGATTCCCGGGGTTCCATTCGAATCTGCCGAGGGCCAGCAGCGTGATCAGCGAAAGCGTGATCAGGGTGACGACCACCTTGACGACCTGCATGAAGCTGGTGCCTCGCAGATCTGCCACGACGGCGAAGAAGCCGACGAGAAGCCCCATCAGCACCGTGCAGACCACTTGGGTTCCATGGGTCGACCGGCCGATCAGGAGGGCCACGCTGATGCCGGTGGCCCGCAGTTGGACCATGAGTAGGGGAATGGTGATCGCAAGTGTCACCAGGGCCGCGGCAGTCCGCGACGTGCGCCCCGCGGCACGCAGGGAGAAGAGGTCACCGAGAGTGTAAAGTCCGCTGTCGCGTATTTTTTGAGCAAGGAGCAGCAGTACGCCGAGGGCGAGCATGAGGTCGATGGCGATGCTGAACCCGTCGTAGCCGTACAGAGCGATAAACCCGGACGTCACCAACAGGGTGACGACCGTGATCTGCTCGCCCGCCATGGCGAACCCGTTGAAGACCGGAGAGAGTGACCGGTCCGCGATGTAGAGCCTTTCCGGCTCGTGCTCCTGACTCGAGGCAAGCGTGAAAAGCCACAGGAGAGACAGCCCGATGAATACCAGGAAGGCGACGATCACGGGGCCTCTGGCGTCTGAACCGATCGGGTCGAGTACAGCTGCGCTCACGATGGGCACGGTCACCGCTTCCGCCAGGAATCATCGACGGTGGACGCACCCGACGTCTCGGCCTGGGGCATGCCGGAGGTCCGGGCCCGCTCGACGGGATCGCAGGCTGTGCAACGCGCCTCGTACACCCACACGGTGGCGACGAAGAGGCCGCACTGAAGGACGCCCCAGACAAGGCCGAAGGTGATGTGCCCGTACACATGAACCGCGGGAACGGAGGTCAGCAAGGACAGCGCGATGCCGACGGCAAGAGGGACGGTGTTGGCGGCAACGAATGCCCGCCGGGCACGACGCGTGGTTTCGCGGAGACGTTCACCGTGCCGCAGTCGGAGGGCATCGAGCGATGGGTCCGGTGCCGGCGGGCGATCGGGTGAGGGTGAGGGGAAGACGGGGTGCACGGAAACCTTCCGGGCTTGGAGGGCGGGTGACGCGGTCGGCGAGTGCTGGTGCCTCGGACGCGCAGGTCGTTCCGGCGCGCGAAAGATCTGGGATCTGGCCGACGGCCGGGGAGGGACATGAACAGGAATGTCCATGGCATCCGACGTCTCGGTCCGGGGCACGGCGGAGGCCGATCCGCTACCGGACTGACCGCTACCGCGGCCCGTAGATCACTACGGTGTTGCCCCATGGGTCCCGGGCCACGGCTCGGACCTCGTGCGGGCCCTGCTCGGGCTCCCGGACTACGGATCCGCCGCCTTGTACGAGGGCGGTGAGCGCCGAGGTCACGTCGGGGACCTTGAACGACGCCGCGGGCACCCCACCGGTGACGTCCTCGGCCGGGCCGGTCAGGGCCAACGTGGTGCTGCCGGCGTCGAGGGCGGCGTAGCGGTCGCCGTCGACGAACTTGGTGGCCAGGCCGAAGGTGTCGGTGTAGAAGCGCACGGCGGCGTCGATGTCGGCCACCGGGTGCAGCACGTTCCCGATCTTCACGCGGTCGAACTCCACGGAATCACTCACCGGACGGCCCCCGCAGCACGGCCCGAGCGGAGGGTTCCACCACACCGCGCGCCGCGCGTGGATGAATCACTCGCGCGATCCACCGGAGCTGACGAGCCGGGCTCGATGTCAGTCATGTGACGCTCTGCCCGAGGTGGAGGAAGTCACCGCGGTACCACATCACCGGCTTGCCGCTGCCTATGCGTGCGTCGTGCACACGACCGATGAGAATGACGTGATCTCCGCCGGGTACGGCTTGCTCCAGCTCGCAGCGGATGATCGCTGCGGCGTCGGGCAGTATCGGGTGTCCGCCCTCGTCGGACTCGAAGCTCCCGTGTGCGAACTTGTCCTCGCCCTTGGTGGCGAACCTCTTGGCCAGCTTCGCATGCGCGGGCGTCACGATGTTCACGACGAACTGCTCAGCCGCTATGAAAGCTGGGAAGCAGTCCGCTCCTTGGTCCAGACAGACGAGAACAAGCGGTGGATCAAGCGACAGCGCCGCGAAGGAACTCGCGGTGAACCCATGCGACGTGCCCCCGGCGCTTCGGGTCGTCACGATCGTCACGCCGGAAGGGAAGCGGGCCAACGCCGAACGGAAGGCAGCCGCGTCCAGCCCTTGGTCAGCCATTCCACACCTCGCGGGCAGCTCGGGCGGCAAGGTCGTGGCAGCTACCGAAGGCATCAACGTCGACATGCTCTGCGAGTAGCGCCTCCTCGGCCGGCTCTCGGTAGCGGTGCTCACGTGCGAGCCCCGTCGGGATGTCCCCCTCAGTCATGACGATGACGTCCATGTCGATCCTCCCTCGAATGTTATTGACGAATAACGTAAGGCTTGGCTTAGGTGCGGTCAAGTCCCCGAATGGAGAGGCTAGGCCGTTAGCGCACAGTAACGAAGTGGGCGCCACCTCAGGCCGCTGCCGCCTCTGTGGTCGTCGGTCGCGGTGCGACCGGGGTCGCCTTGGCTGTGACCCCTCCCGTGCGCGCCTGGGTGACCTTCGTAGTTATCGCAAGGTAACGCCTGTCGCTCTTTCTGGGGCCTTGACCTGGGCTGTGCTACGCCCTACGTTATCGGCGAATAACATTCGACGGAAGGGTCGGTATGGACTTCATCCTCATGTCTGAGGGGGACACCCCGGTCGGGCTCACGCATGAGCACCGCTACCGGGAACTGGTCGAGGAGGTACTGCTCGCCGAGCGCGTCGGCTTCGACGCCTTCGGCAGTTCCGAGCAGCACGTCGCCCTCGGGACGGCCTCGGTCTCGGCTCCGGAGGTGCTCTACCCGTACCTGATGGCTCTCACCAGCCGGATCCGCTTCATTCACCTCGTGACACTGCTGCCGACACGGATGAACCACGCACTGCGCGTGGCCGAGCGCGTCGCGACCGAGGACATCCTCTCCAACGGCCGCGTCGAACTCGGCACCGGACGAGGCAACACCACCCTCGCCCTGCGCGCCTTCGAAGTCGACCCGTCCGAGAACAAGTCCCAGTGGCGAGAAGGCGTCGAACTCATCCGCCGCGCCTTCCTCGACGACCCGTTCTCCTACGTGGGCGAGCACTACAAGATCCCACCCCGCAGCCTGGTCCCCAAGCCCCTCCAAACGCCCTACCCGCCCATCTCAGCCGCCGCCGGCAGCCCCAGCTCCGTCGAAACCGCGGCCACCATGGGCATCGGCGCCATCATGGGCGGCCTCTACCTCGGATACGACCTCGTCGAAAACATGGTGAAGCTCTACGACAAGACACTCGCCGCCACCGACCACCCCCACCCGATCACACCACGCAAGATGGTCGCGATCTCAGGCGGCATGCACTGCGCCGAGACAACAGCACAGGCCCGCACCGAAGCCAAACCCCTCTTCGACATGGCCAAACTCTCCACCGACGCCTACGAACGACTCTCCAAGCTCTCACAGGACTACGCCTACATGGGAGCCGTCAAAGACATCGACTTCAACGACGAGGAGTACATGTTCGAACGCTCCCAAGGCTTCCTGGTCGGCGACCCCGACCACTGCATCGAACACGTACAGCGATACGCCGACATGGGCGTCGACGCACTCGTCCTACGCGTCGACAGCCTCCCCCACCACCAGCTCATGCGCTCCATCGAACTCTTCGGCAAATACGTCATCCCCCACTTCAAAAACCCCCGCAACGTCGTCCGCCCCGCCGACGACGTACTCGCCGACATCCGAGCCGCACGCCCCGCCCACCAAGAAGCACTCAGCCAGTTCCACTCCCAGCACAACCCCACACACGACAAGGAGACCAGCCGATGACCGACCTCTACAACCACGGCACCGGCGACGTCCTCACCGAACGCCACGACAACGGCGTCCTCCTCATCACGACCGGCGTCCCGGCGCCCGGAGCGGTGCGATGACCCGCGACCCGGGCTCCTTGTCCTTCGAGCCGTTGACCCCGACGTCGTATCTGGATCGTGCCGCGGCGGCGCACGGGGATCGGGTCGCGGTGGTGGATGGGCGGTCCCGGTGGACCTATGCGGAGCTGCGTGATCGGTGTCAGCGGTTGGCGGGCGGGCTGGCCCCGTTGGCCGGGGGGCGTCCGGTGGCGGTGCTGGCGCCGAACACGCATGTGTCGCTGGAGGCGCACTACGGGGTGCCGTGGGCGGGGGTGCCGCTGGTCGCGGTGAACACCCGGCTGTCGGTGGGCGAGGTCGCCTACATCCTGGAGCACTCCAAGGCGTCCGTGCTGATCCACGACCCGTCGTTCGACGCGTTGGTGGACGAGGCCCTGGCCCGGCTGGCCGCCCCACCGCACCGGATCAGGGCGGGGCGGGAATACGAGGATCTGCTGGCCGCGGCGGAGCCGCTGCATCTGACCCCGACCGACGAACGGGCGCTGCTGTCGATCAACTACACCTCGGGGACCACGGGCCGCCCGAAGGGCGTGATGTACCACCACCGGGGCGCGTTCCTCCAGGCCGTGGCGATGGTGGGGCACACCGGACTGACGCCGTCGAGCGTGCACCTGTGGACGCTGCCGATGTTCCACTGCAACGGATGGACGTTCCCGTGGGCGGTGACCGCGGCGGCTGGGACGCACGTCTGCCTGCGGCAGGTGAATCCGGCGGAGATCTGGCGACTGCTCCGGGAGGAGGGCGTCACGCACCTCAACGGGGCGCCGACGGTGCTGTCGATGATCGCCTACGCCCAGGAAGCCGCACCACTGGACCGCACGGTGCGGATCGCCACCGGTGGGGCGCCGCCGTCACCGGCGATCCTGCGGCGGATGGCGGAGCTGGGGTTCGAGGTCACGCACCTGTACGGGCTGACCGAGACTTACGGCCCAGCGATGCTGTGCGACTGGCGCCCGGAGTGGAACGACCGCGACGCCGCGGCACAAGCGCGGCTCAAGGCGCGCCAGGGCGTCGGGAACATGATCTCGTGCGTGCCGCGGGTGATCGCGGACGACGGCACGGACGTCCCGGCGGACGGTGTCACCACGGGGCAGATCGCGTTGCGCGGCAACAACCTCATGCTCGGCTACCTCGACGATCCGGAGGCCACCCTGGCAGCGGTGCCGGACGGATGGTTCCGGACCGGGGACATCGGCATCCTGCACCCCGACGGGTACGTGGAGCTGCGTGACCGCTCGAAGGACGTGATCATCTCGGGTGGGGAGAACATCGCGTCGGTCGAGGTGGAGCAGGCGATCATGGATCATCCGGCGGTACTGGAGGTGGCGGTGATCGCGGTGCCGGACGAGCGCTGGGGTGAGGTCCCTGCCGCCTATGTGAGCCTGCGGGAAGGCGCTACAGCCACCGAGGCGGAGATCATCGAGCATGTGCGGGGCAGGCTGGCCCGGTTCAAAGCGCCGAAGACGGTCACGTTCGCCGAGTTGCCGAAGACCTCCACCGGGAAGATCCAGAAGTTTGTGTTGCGGGACAAGGCATGGGCCGGGAGCGAGAGCCGCATCCGGTGAACGACGTGAACGGACCCGTGGCACGCGAGGTCGTCGTCAGGGAGTGTCACGCCTCGTGCTTCCACGCGGCAGGGCGCCCGGCGGGTGTTCGGGAACACGAAGAGTTCCTGCCCGCAAGGGGACTTCTCCTTGGCCAGGCCCTCACATGAAGGAGGCACCAGATGAAGAAGCGCGTCGGGTCCTCCCCGGGTGTCCGTACCGAAGGCGGTGGTCGCGGGGTGGTCTCCCGGGCTTCATCAGGGGCCCAGTCCCTGAACGCGTCCGGTCGCCCCAGGTCTCAGGGCCCGCGGCAGGTAGTCGCTGTCATCCTCATGTGGCGGGGCCGCATCGGGTTGTTCAAGCACAGTGGATCTGTCCAGCATGATGCGGGCTTGTGGCACTGCATCACCGGATACCTGGACGCTGACAGCGACCCGGTACGGCAAGCCATCCAGGAGATCTGGGAGGAGACTCTGCTCCCCGCCCGCGCTCTGGAGCAGCTGACTGCGGGCCCCACGCTGCGTCTGGCCGACCCTCGTGGCGGGCCGGACTGGACCGTGCACACTTTTTTGGCCTGCACCAGTCAACGCCGGCTCACTCTCAACTGGGAGCACAAGGCATACCGGTGGGTACGGCCTGGGAAGCTGCCACAGTTCGACGGGCAGGTCGCATGGCTGACGGATGTCCTGCGCGCAGTCGACTCTCTGCCGTCAGCCAAGGCGCGTGATGGGGTCGCGTCTTAAGGCCGGTGCGAACCGGTCCATCGCCCCGGGCCAGCCGATCAGGTTGCCCGAATCCGAGCAGAATGCTCGATTTATAAGAAACATCTTGTGCAGTCGCAGAGTTACCCGTCTTCTGGCGGAGCATAACGCGAAATTTCTACGGCATGGTGCCGAATGCGGAGGTGGTCTGTGATGGTCGAGGAACTGAGGTCGGCCGGCGGCGACGGCGGTCCTGCCCAGCCGGAGGAGCTTGCCGCGCTGGAGTCGGTCGAACAGCGGGTGCTGTGGCTGTCCACCGCGATCATCGACCACGCCAACCGGGTGCGGCCGAACCCTTCGGGGCTGAAGGTGGGCGGTCACCAGGCGTCCAGTGCCTCGATGACCTCGATCATGACGGCGCTGTGGTTTCATGCGCTGACTGCCGAGGACCGGGTGTCGGTCAAGCCCCACGCCTCACCGGTGTTGCATGCGATCAACTACTTGCTGGGCGAGCTGGACGAGTCCTACCTGACCACGCTGCGTGCCTTCGGCGGTCTGCAGAGCTACCCCAGTCGTTCCAAGGACCCCGACCCGGTCGACTACTCCACCGGTTCGGTCGGTATCGGCGCCACCGCGCCCCTGTGGGGCGCTCTCGCCCGGCGCTACGTGGAGGGGCGCTTCGGCGGTGCCGGGAGGGGGCGCCAGTACTCCCTGCTCGGCGACGCCGAGCTGGACGAAGGCGCGATCTGGGAAGCCCTCCAGGATCCGATGGTGCCGGGCCTGGGCGAAGTGGTGTGGGTCGTCGACCTGAACCGGCAGTCTCTCGACCGAGTCATCCCCGGCATCGCCGCGGACAGGCTGCAGGGCATGTTCGCCGCGGCCGGCTGGCAAGTGATCTCCCTCAAGTACGGGCGTCTCCTGCAGGAGTTGTTCACCCGGCCCGGCGGCGAGGCCCTGCGCGCTCGTATCGATGCCATGGGCAACCCCGAATACCAGCGCCTGCTGCGCTGCTCCGCCGACGAGCTGCGCGAGCGCCTGCCCGGCACCGGCTCGACCGCCGGGCCGATCGCCGACCTCATCGCCCCCCTGGACGACGCCTCGCTCCTGGCGGCGCTGCGCAACCTGGGCGGCCACGACATCGGCGCGCTGTCGGACGCGTTCGCCGGTGTCGACGACACCCGCCCGACCGTGATCTTCGCCTACACGGTCAAGGGCTACGGGCTCCCCGTCGAGGGCCACCCGCAAAACCACTCCTCGCTCCTGACGGCCGACCAGATGAGTGCACTGGCCGACCGCCTGGGAACCGATCTCGACCACCCGTGGACGCGTTTCGGCGAGGGTTCGGCGGAAGCGGCCCTGTGCGCGGCGGCCGCCCAGCGGCTGCGCCGCCCCGAACAGGCGCCCCAAAAGCCCCCGGCGGTCCCCGCCGACCTAGCGCGCCCGGCCCCTTCCGGCATCGGGAACACTCAGCAGGCTCTCGGCCGCGTCCTGCTGGATCTCACCCGGCGGGCGCCGGAGGCGGCCGCCCGGATCGTCACCGTCAGCCCGGACGTCAGCTCCACCACCAACCTGGGCGGCTGGCTCAACAAGGTGGGCGTGTGGTCGCCCACCGAGCGCACCGACTGGTTCGCCGACGACGCCGAGACCATCCTGCACTGGCGCGAGCAGCCGGCCGGTCAGCACGTGGAGCTGGGCATCGCGGAGACCAACCTGGTCGGTCTCCTCGGCGAGCTGGGCGCCACCTGGAGCCGGTGGGGCCAGCCGCTGCTGCCGATCGGCGTCGTCTACGATCCCTTCGTCAACCGGGCACTGGAGCCCTGGTCGTTCGGCATCTATGCCGGTGGCCAGTCGATCCTGGTCGGCACCCCCTCCGGTGTCACCCTCGCGCCGGAGGGCGGTGCACATCAGTCGATCACCACCCCCTCGCTGGGCATCGAACAGCCCGGCTGCGTCACCTATGAGCCGGCGTTCGCCATCGACACCGAATGGTGCCTGCTCGCCGCACTCGGCAACTTGGCCAGTCCAGAAGGCAGGTCGGCCTATCTGCGGCTGTCGACCCGACCCATCGACCAGTCGACAGCCGCGGTGCCCAGCGACCCGGCCGCTCGCGAACGCCGTCGCCGACAGGTGACCGCCGGGGCCTACCGGCTGCGGCAGCACGAGAAGCCCGTGGTGACACTCGCCGCGATGGGCGCTTTGGTCCCGGAGGCCCTGGCCGCCGCCGACCGGCTCGCCGCCCTCGGGTATGGCGCCGACGTGGTCTGCGTGACCAGCCCGGACCTGCTCTTCCGCGCGCTCCAGGCCCGTCGCGGCCTGTCGGACGACCCGGCCTGGATCCTCGACCAGGTCTTCCCCCCAGGCCGGGCCACCCCGCTGGTCACCGTCCTGGACGGGCATCCCCACACCTTGGCTTTCCTGAGCACGATCCAGAACGTTCCCGTCAGCACTCTCGGCGTGACCCGGTTCGGCCAGTCCGGGGCGATCGAGGACGTCTACCGCTACCACTGCATCGACACGGACAGCATCGTCACCACCGCCCTCGACCTCGTCGATTGAGGAAGAACCCTCGACAACACCGTGCTGGGTCGCACCAGGAGTTGACCGCGGCAGCCACCATGCACAACCGGTCCGCCGCGCCGTCCCCTCGCCGGGGATTCGCCTCTCATACCCCGTCCGGCGGCACGTCCCTGTCCTGCCGGAAAGACGTACCGCCGGACGGTCCCGGCACAGCCGACCCGTACCACCACCCCATGGGGCAACAGCTCCCCACCCACTCCGTCCGGCGGCACGGCGCGGCACCCGCCCTGACAAGCCGCGCCGTGCCGCTGGACGGTCGCAACCAACCTGTCCGTCCTTCCCACGGCGAGCCGAGCAGACGCACCACCCAGACGATTGGACATGTGATGAAGGCTCTGAGCGGAATCGAACGAAAGTGGTCCGGGGCTCCGGCCATTCCCCGACCAGCCGCACCGTCAGCCAGTCGTCCGTATCTGGCCGTGGGTGGCAGGATCGGCGAGGTCGTCTCCAAGCCGTCGGCAAGCGCCTCCGCCGCCGATGAGCGCGAGGACGAAGGGTTCCTCCGCTGATGCGCATCGTCCTCGTCGGGCCGCCGGGTGCTGGAAAGGGCACTCAGGCCACACGTCTGGCCGGGAAGCTGTCGATCCCGCACATCTCTACGGGCGATCTGTTCCGGGCCAACATCAGTCGGCAGACCGAGCTGGGGAAACTCGCGAAGGTCTCCATGGACGCCGGCAACCTCGTCCCCGACGAGCTCACCATCGCGATGGCGAAGGACCGCATGCGACAGCCGGATGCCGAGAACGGCTTCCTGCTCGACGGTTTCCCGCGCAACGTCTCGCAGGCCGAGGCGCTCGACGAGCTGCTGAAGACCGAGGCCATCACGCTGGACGCGGTTCTTGACCTCGAAGTCCCCGAGGGAGAGGTCGTCGAGCGCATCGCCGGCCGGCGCATCTGCCGCAGCCGGCCGGCACACGTGTTCCACGTCTCGTACAGCCCGCCGAAGAAGCAGGGCGTGTGCGACGTCTGCGGCGGTGAGCTCTACCAGCGCGACGACGACTCCGAGGAGACCGTCCGCAAGCGGCTCGAGGTCTACCACACGCAGACCGAGCCGATCATCGAGTACTACAAGACGCAGGGCCTGGCGGTCACGATCTCCTCCCTGGGCCCGGTGGACGAGGTCACGCGGCGGGCGCTGGAAGCCCTCGAGCGCGAGGACGACGGCAAGTAGCCGCCGGCACGTCTTCCACCACCAAAGACGGCGGCGGGCGTATGCCCAAAGCGGAGCGCGCTTTGACGTCCGAGGAGACCTGACCGGCGAGAACGTCGCAAAGCATCCATCGAGGGATGGCTCGCGCACCAGGCTCCGCCAACGGCATCTGGGCCTTCTGCCAAGTCCCACCAGGGAGGGGACCGGCTCCACCGGATTGAGGACCGGGTGTGATCCAGCGTCCTCATCGCGGCGGCGAAGCCGGTCCCCTCCTCACCGATCATGCGGTCCGCGGGGATGCGGACGTTGTCCAGGCAGACCTCGTACCTTGTTGTCCAGGCAGACCTCGTACCTTGTTGTCCAGGCAGACCTCGTACCTTGAGGAGCCCTTGGTGCCGAGCTTCTTCTCCGGGGTGCCGAAGGAGACGCCCTCGTCGGACTCCTCGACGACGAATGCGCTGATGCCCTTGGAGCGCTTGGTGGGGCCGGTGACGGCCATCGCCGTGCAGTACTCGGACACGTCCCCGTAGGTGATCCAGCGCTTGACGCCGTTGAGCACCCAGTGGTGGCCGTCGCGGACCGTCTTGGTCTTCATGCCGGCCGCGTCGGAGCCGGCGTCCACGATCACGGTGGGGAGGGCGTCCGCGCCCGCCCCACCGTACTCCTCGGGCACGTGCATCGCGTGCAGGTCATTCGCGACGAGGGCCTTGCGGGCCTCCTGCGGGAAGCGGGCCTCCTCGTCCACCGCAGCGGCGTCCGAGACCCGCCCACCGCGGCAGGAGGGTGCCTCCTGAGCTGCAGTTTTCCCGCAGCGGCTCAGGAGGCCGACTCCGCGTTCTCCGCATCCGGTCCGACGCGTCCTGGACGGCGTTAGTCCCGCTCGCGGTCAGGCCGGATGCGAACGTGGCGGTCGCGTCCAGCGCCATAACCGGCAGCGGCCATGACCAGGCTCAATGCGGTGAGGAGAAGGAGAGCACCAGTCCAGCTGCCGGTGGTGTCGTGGAGGACGCCCAGAAGAAGGGGTCCGGCCGCGGCGACGAGATAGCCGATGGACTGAGCCATCCCGGCCAGGGCCGTGGTCTCGCTGGGACCAGTGGCACGTTGGCTTTGGAAGCTCAGGGCGAGCACGAGACAGACACCGGCGCCCAACCCGAGAAGAGTGCACGCCGCGAGTGCGAGCGCTGGGAAGAGGAGCAGAAGCGCGAAGCCTGCGGCGACGATCGCTGAGCCCGCGGCCGCGGCGAAGCGCTGGTCGTGGCGGCCTCGAGTGATCAAAGGCAGCAGCATGCTCGTGACCAGTGCGACGAGCTGGTAGTAGAACAGCATCCAGCCGGCAGCTGTGGTGCTCATGCCCTGCTCACTGAGGATGGTGGGCAGCCAGGCGACGGCGGTGTAGAAGGCAAGGGATTGCAGGCCCATAAAGAAGGACACCTGCCACGCCAGCCAGGATCGCCATGGGGTTCGAGCGTGCGTCCCACGAGACCGAAGGCCGCTGTCCGGGCGGGACCCGCGTAGCCGAGGCAGCCACACGGCGAGAGCGGCGACGGCGACGACTACTCCCCAGGCCAGGGCGGAATGCCAGGTTCCGGGTAGGGCCTCGGCAAGCGGGACGGAGATGCCTGACGACAGAGCGGCGACCACTCCCATGGCGGTGACGTAGAGAGCGCTGACGGTATGAACCCGCGAGCCGGGCACGTGGGTGCGAATCACCGTGGGCAGCAGGACGTTGCCAACTGCGATCGCCACCGAGAGGATCACGGTTCCGACGAACAAACAGGCAAGCGAAGGCAAGGACCGGATCACGGTGCCCGCTGCCAGCACTGCGAGGGCAGCTACGAGGAGGCGGGTGGTGCCGACCCGGTGCGAGGCGCGCCCGACAAAGGGCGAAGTCACAGCGAACACAAACAGCGGCAGGGTGCTCAGTACGCCACCCTCTGACGCGGTCAACCCGGTGTCGTGCTCGATGGCCGGCAGCAGTGTGCCCACACCCGTCAAGGTCACGCGTAGGTTGGCCGCCACCAAAAGGATCGCGATCAAGAGGCCGGCCGAAAGGGCGGGCGTAGTAACCGGCGTCTTCGGGGTTGTGATCCGGTCGGCCTTCGTAGCCGTGGTGAGGCCGGCGCTGGAGTTCCTCGAGGTGGTCACTTCTGCCGTTCCGTTCCGGTCTCGGTGAGCTTCACGATCTCGGTGGCGCAGTAGCGTGCACCGACCTCGTCTTGGGCGGCGATCGCCTCAACGAGACGCCTGTGCAGAAGGCTGTGCTCTGAGGCCGTCGCGCTGGGCCAGAGCGTGCCGCCGATCTGTTCGGTGACCGCGGTGCTGAGGACGTCGTACACCTCGGTGAGAAGGGTGTTCCCGCTGGCACTCACCACGGCCTGGTGGAAGCGGGTATCGCTCTCCGCGATGGCGGGCATCTCCGCTGACTCCACTGTCGCCTCGGCCTCGTCGAGGAGGTGCCGCAGGCGGTTCAGGTCGTCTTCGGTACGCCGCAACGCGGCCAAGCCCGAGGCGTACTCTTCCAGCACTGCGCGCAGTTCCAGCACGTCGCTCCACCTCGAGGTGTTGGCGCGCCTCATCAGTACCGAGTGCATTTCGCTCGATGTCCGGACGTACGTCCCGTCACCCTTCCGAGCCTCCAGCAGGCCCAGATGCACCAGTGCGCCGAGCGCCTCGCGCACCGTTGTACGCCCGACACCGAGTTGCTCGACCAGATCATGTTCGGGCGGAATCCGCATCCCTACAGGCCATGCGCCGGATGTGATCTGCTCGCGAAGGGTGTCCACCAGTTGCGCCGACAAGCTCGCGACGCGGCGAGGCGCATGAAGTTCTTTCATAAGGCGACCCTAACACCGAATGTCTGACATCTGTACGTGATCTAGGTCGCCACCCGCCTTGGTCCTCCTGTCGTGCCTGGGCCGCGTCCTCCCTGGTGGTGCCGTCGGGTCGCAGCCGCGCGAGGGGATGGCGGATCGAAGCCTGACGCGGCGGGCACATTACTGCGCATTAACCTTTTTCTCTTTCGTTCACGCCTTGACTGCCCTGATATCAGGACATACGTTGAATGTGAATCGTCCATAACGTTAGTCATGAATAACGACGGAAGAGTCGGTACGGACGTCGTCGCCATGGCTGAGGGGCCACCCCCGCCGGATCCCCGGTGGCCGGGCACCGCCACACCGCGCCCGACGCGTTCCTCTCCGGCCTCGTCGTCTCCCGCCCCACCGGGAACACCCCCAGGACAGCACCATGCCTCACAACCTGCCCGTGAAGCTCGGCAACAGCCTTGAGACAGTCTCGTCCGCTCGGACAGATGTGGTCTTCCCTCTGCCTCCCATTCCAGAAGGTCTTGCCGCCGTCCGGCGACGCGCCGCCCGCGCCATGCAACAGTGGCGCATCCCCTCGGACCTCGCGGACGATGCGCTTCTGGTCGTCTCCGAACTGATCACCAACGCGGTCGTTCATGCCCTTCCCCCTGCGTCGCTCTGCTTGTCCCGGCAGGGTGGCCGGGCTGCGTGCGCTGTCCGCATCGAGGTCACTGACGCGGGCCCGGCGCTGCCGCGCCACCACGGCGGCAGTCCTCGGCAGCCCGAGGAGAGCGGCCGCGGGAGCGCCATCGTCGCCGCACTGTCCGCCCGCTCCGGAACCGCGATTTACCAAGGCGGGACCACTCGATGGGCGGAAATCCAATAGCCCACGCCCTGACCAGGCCCCCGACGTCCACCCCGCATGGCAGCGTGCGGTCGCGCGGCAGACGTGTCACCCGCGGCTGGTGCCCTCGGCTGGTCACACCGGGCACTTTGCTGACGTGGCACCGTCGTCTGGTGCGCTGGAAATCGCGCCGAACTCCAGCCGCGCCCGGTCGGCCACCGCTCGTGGAGGAGATTGCGGCGTTCATCCAGCGCCTGGCGCCAGAGCTGGTCGGCCGACTGGACCGGTCCACCCGGTCGTCCGAGGGGACCAGCCCTGCGCCAACGGGCGCGAGGTACCGCTCGGCCTGGAAAGCAACGCCGACGCGGACGCAGCCCGCACTCGCAGCCGCGGGCGCCGGCGCCGCTGGGGGGCTGGGCGGGGTGGGGCGCGGCTGCCCTTCGTCAGCCGCAACCGCTGGCTCCTCTGAGGGCCGGATGCTTCTCGGGCCGGGGCACCTCCGCTCGTTGGCGGAGGTGCCCCGGCCGTTCGCGCTGCCACAGGCCAGGCCGCGGAGCGAGCCCATAGGCGCGTCCTGAGGGCAGGCGATGGGAAGGGGGGCCGTCCTGGCAGGGACCTACAGCCCGGCATAAGAGGGACGGATGGCGCGCCCCAGGTGCGCCGAGAGTCCCTCCAGACGGCCATCGCGAGCGACGAGCATGCGAAGCGCGGAAGTGCCGCGGGCGGAGTGAGGGAGAGACCGGCGATGACGGCAACGGTGACAGCCGGGCACCGGGCGGCGACCGAGGCATGGCGAGGCTTCACGGACCACGCTCTCTCACTCGGCGAGCTTGCCCCACCGGCTGCTGCCGGTCTCAGGGATGACGCGGCGTTCGACGTCGCGGCTGCGCCGCACAAGTGGTGCCGGTGTGCGCGTTCGGCCGATCATCGCCGTGTCGGGGCCGCACTTCCCGCGCTGATGGCGGGACGTGTGAGCATATGGGGCCCGTTGTCCGCCGGTGACCGGGGTGAGCTGTGGTGAGTGCGCCGACCCTTCCTTCTGCCGAAGGAGTCGCGATCGGTAAGGAGGGGCTGGTCGCCCTGGTCGATGTGCTGCGGGCACGCGGGTACACGGTGGTCGGACCCACTGTGCGGGACGGTGCCATTGTCTTGCAGGAGCTGGAATCCGCTGCTCAGCTGCCGTATGGATGGGGCGTGGACCTGGAGGCCGGGCAGTACCGGCTGCGGTCGCGTACGGATGGCGCGGCGTTCGCCAACGCGGCCGGTCCGCAGTCGTGGAAGACCTTTCTGCACCCCGCCCGGGTCCGCCAGTGGACGGCGGAACGCGCGGGCGGAGAGCTGGTCATCGAGGCGGACGACACCGCGCCTCCCCGTTTCGCGTTCCTCGGTGTCCGCTCGTGCGATCTGCGGGCCATCGCCGTCCAGGACCGGATCCTCACCGCAGGGCCGCACTCCGACCCGGTCTATCGGGGCAGGAGGGCCGGGGCGTTTCTGGTGGCGGTGGAGTGCACCGAGCCCGGTGGGACCTGCTTCTGCGTCTCGATGGGCACCGGTCCCGCCGCCGGGCCCGGGTACGACCTGGTGCTGACCGAGCTGGTCGACGACGGGGGACACCGGTTCTGGGCCCGCGCCGGCAGCGCGGAGGGGGCCGAGATCCTGGCGGAGCTACCGGGCGAACCGGCCTCCGAGGCCGTCTGCCGGGCCGCCGTGGGCGCCGTCGCGTCCGCCGCCGAGCGGATGGGCCGCACGATGCCGGACACCGACATGCGGCGGCTGATGGCGGAAACGCTGGAGGCGCCCCGCTGGGACGACGTCGCCTCCCGGTGCCTGACCTGCGGCAACTGCACCATGGTGTGTCCCACCTGTTTCTGCACCACCACCGAGGATGTCACCGACCTGACGGGGGACCACGCCGAGCGCTGGCGGGTCTGGGACGTCTGCTTCGACCTGGACTTCTCCTATCTTCCGGGCGGACCCGTGCGCGCCTCGCCGCGCAGCCGCTACCGGCAGTGGCTCACCCACAAACTGGGCACCTGGTACGACCAGTTCGGGTCCTCGGGATGTGTGGGCTGCGGGCGGTGCATCGTCTGGTGTCCGGTCGCCATCGACATCACCGAGGAGGCCGCGGCCCTGTACGACTGGACCCGGCGTGCGGAGGACGAGCCATGATGACCGGGTGGCCACTGCTGCTGGAGACCCTTCCCCGGGTCCAGCGCGACCGGCTGTTCACGCTCGCCGACGAGCGGGACTTCTCCGCGGGCAGCACCCTGTTCGACGAGGGCGACATCGCCGACCGGTTCTGGCTGATCCGTTCCGGCGAGGTCGCCCTGGATGTTTACGTCCCCGGCCGTCGGGCCCAGGTGGTGGAGACCCTCGGGCCGCGGCAGCAGCTCGGATGGTCGTGGATCTTCCCGCCGTACCGCTGGCATCTGGGCGCCCGCGCCTTGGGGACCGTGCGGACGTGGGAGTTTCCCGCTGCCGAGGTGCGTGAGCTGTGCATGGCCGATACAGCGCTCGGATACGAGCTGATGCTGCGTTGCGCGGCGCTGATCGCCGACCGGCTGCAGGCCACCCGGTTGCGGCTGCTCGACCTGTACACGCCGCACGGAAGCGTCCCGTCGTGACCACTGTGCCCGTGCCGTACCGGGTGACCGCTGTTTCGGCGGAGACCGCGGACTGTGTGTCGCTGGAGGTGGCACCGGTGGGGCGGGCGCTGCCGGAGTTTTCGCCGGGCCGGTTCGCCATGGTGTACGCCTTCGGCGTCGGGGAGGTGCCGATCTCGGTCAGCGCGACCGGTGACGGCCGCCGTCTGGTGCACACCGTGCGTGCGATCGGCGCGGTCACCGGCGCGCTGTGCCGGCTCAGGGCCGGGGACGCGATTGGCCTGCGGGGCCCCTACGGTACGGGCTGGGACCTCGACGCGGCGGCCGGGTTGGACGTCCTGGTGGTCGCCGGCGGTATCGGGCTCGCCCCGCTGCGCCCGGTGGTACGCCATGTGCTCGACCGCCCCGGCCACTACGGCCGCCTTCACGTGCTGATCGGGGCCCGCACCCCCGAGGATCTGCTCTACGGGGAGGAACTGGAGCACTGGCGGCGCGCCTCGGCCGAGGTGGAGGTGACCGTCGACCGGCCCGTCCCCGGCTGGCGCGGCAGCGTGGGCGTGGTCACCACCCTGCTGGACCGGGTCGACTGGCGCCCGGATCGGACCGCCGTGCTGATCTGCGGCCCCGAGGTGATGATCCGGCACACCGCCCGGGTGCTGCTCACCCGCGGCCTGCCCGCGCGTCGGATCCAGGTGTCACTGGAACGGAACATGCGCTGCGGCACCGGCCACTGTGGTCACTGCCAGCTCGGGCCCCTGCTGCTGTGCCGGGACGGCCCGGTGGTCGGCTACGACCGCGCCCGGCCCCTGCTCGCCGTCAGGGAGCTGTGACGTGGAACCCGACTCCCGCCCCTCCCTGGCCGTGTGGAAGTTCGCCTCGTGCGACGGCTGCCAGCTGACCCTGCTCGACTGCGAGGACGAACTGCTCCCGCTCACCGACCGGGTGCGCATCACGCACTTCCTGGAGATGTCCAGTGCTGAAGACTCCCGGGAGCCGGCCACCCTCGCGGGGACCGGGCCGTACGACCTCTCCCTGGTGGACGGGTCCATCACCACCGCCGAGGATGTCCGGCGCATCCACCGCATCCGCCGGATCTCCCGCCGCCTGGTCACCATCGGCGCCTGCGCCACCGCGGGCGGCATCCAGGCGCTGCGCAACTTCGCGGACGTCGAGGAATTCCGGGCCGCGGTGTACGCCAGTCCGGAGTACATCGCCACCCTGGACACCTCCACGCCCATCTCGGCGCATGTGCCGGTCGACTTCGAGTTGCGCGGCTGTCCGATCGACCGCGGCCAGCTGTTGGAGGTGATCACGGCGTTCCTGGCCGGGCGCAAGCCGAACGTCTCCGGCCACAGTGTCTGCTTCGAGTGCAAGCGGCGCGGCACGACCTGTATCACCGTCGCCCAGGGCATCCCGTGCCTGGGGCCGGTCACCCATGCCGGGTGCGGTGCCCTCTGTCCCGCCTACGGGCGTGGCTGCTACGGCTGCTTCGGGCCGATGGTCCAGCCCAACCTGGAGGCCATGGTGCGCGAGCTGCGGCACGACGGCATGACCGAGCGGGACATCGTGCGGGTCTTCCGCACCTTCAACGCGGCCTCGCCCGAATACGGCCCCGTACCCGAACTCGCGGCGCAGGAGACCCCCGGGCCCCCGGCGGAGGAAGAGCCCCGATGAGCCACCGCGGATCCCGTGTGCTGCGTCTGGACGCACTCGCCCGGGTGGAGGGGGAAGCGGCCCTCCACCTGGCCGTGCGCGACGGGACGGTCACCGAGGCGCGACTGCGGATCTACGAGCCGCCCCGCTTCTTCGAAGCGTTCCTGGTCGGCCGCGGCCACGGCGAGCCACCCGACATCACCTCACGGATCTGCGGGATCTGCCCGGTCGCCTACCAGACGACCGCATGCCAGGCCATCGAGCGGGCCTGCGGGGTGACGGTCGACGGACCGGTCGCGGAACTGCGGCGGCTGCTCTACTACGGCGAATGGATCGAGAGCCAGTCCCTGCACATCCATCTGCTGCACGCCCCCGACTTCCTCGGCCACCCCAGCGCCGTCGAACTCGCCCGCGAGCACCGCGCGGCCGTGGAGCGCGGCCTGCGGATCAAACAAGCGGGCAACACCATCATGGAGCGGCTCGGCGGCCGCGCCATCCACCCGATCAACGTCCGGATCGGAGGCTTCTACCACGTACCCGCTCCGGCCGAACTCGCCCCGCTGGCCGAGCGGCTGCGCCGGGCCCGTGACGACGCGCTGGAGACCGTGCGCTGGGTGGCCGGCTTCGACTTCCCCGATGTCGAATACGACGGCCCGCTGCTGGCGATGCGCGACCCCGGCCGGTACGCCATCGCCTCCGGAACCCCGGCCGTCATGGCCGCCGGGGCGGGATCGGACGGCGCCGCCCCCGTACGAGCGCTTCCGGTGGAGGAGTTCGAGCGCCATGTGGTGGAACGGCAGGTGCCCCACTCGACCGCCCTGGTGTCCGAGCTGGACGGCCACCACTACCTGACCGGCTGCCTGGCCCGTTACGCGATCAGCGGACGGTGGCTCCACCCCTCGGCCCTCGACGCGGCACGAGCGGCGGGGCTGGGCGATCCGGCCACCGGCGCGGTGTGCCGCAATCCGTTCCGGAGCATCATCGTCCGCGCCGTCGAGGTTGCCCATGCCGTGGCTGAGGCGCTGCGGATCATCGACGCCTACGAGCCGCCCTCCCGGCCGTACGTCGCGGTCCCAGCGCGCCCGGCCACCGGCTGCGCGGCCACCGAGGCGCCGCGCGGGCTGCTCTATCACCGCTATGCCATGGACGCCGACGGCACCCTCACCCTGGCCCGTATCGTGCCGCCCACCGCGCAGAACCAGGCGGCCATCGAGGACGACCTGCGCCGCCAGGTGCAGTCCCGCCTGGATGAGCCGGGCGAGCCGCCCGGCGACGAGGAGCTGACCGCGCTGTGCGAGCGGGCGGTCCGCAACCACGACCCGTGCATCTCCTGTTCCGCGCACTTCCTGGACCTGACGGTGGAGCGCGGATGACGGGCCGGGTGGTGGTCATTGGCGTGGGCAATCCGTACCGCCGGGACGATGGAGCCGGCCCGGCCGTGATCGAGGCCCTGCGTACCCGAGTGCCTGCGGGCACGGTGCTGGCCGACAGCGATGGCGAGCCCGGGAGGATGCTCGGCCTGTGGCGCTGGCAGGATGCCGTTGTCGTGGTCGAGGTGGTGCACGCGCATCCCGGGCGGCCGGGGCGGCTGCACACGCTGACGGCGGAGCGTGCCGCGCGATGCGCCGCCCGCTCCGCCAGTACCCATGCCCTCGGGCTCGGTGAGACCTTCGCCCTGGCCGCGGCGCTCGACCGGATGCCCAGGGAGCTGACGGTGCACGCGGTGGAAGGGGGCGACTTCGGCCTCGGCCGCGGGTTCAGCACCGCGGTGGCCGACGCGCTCCCCGAGCTGATCCGCCACGTGGCCAAGGCCATCGACGAGGCGCACGACCGGTTTCGGTTCGCGAGCGCGCTGACCGACGACCGGGGAACCGCATAGTCCGCCCGCTGGGCAACATGGTGCGTCGCCTGGGCCGTTCGGGGTGCGTCGGGCCGCCGCGCGGGCGTGGTTTCCCACGATGGCCGGCCCCGTTCCTAACATGGCGAACGGTCTGGTCGGACGGGTTTGGTGGCACGGCCGGAACCTCACGCAGGCTCATGACCACTCCGGACGGAAGCGCCGTGTCCATGAAACAGCCCTTGGTGTCCGGCTCCGCCATGGCGGAGCCGGACACCAAGGGCTCGCAACGGCCGGTCCGCCGCATGCTGGCGGTCGGTGGTGTGGTGCAGGGAGTCGGCTTCCGGCCCTTCGTCCATGCGTTGGCCACCGAACTGGGCCTGTCCGGACAGGTGGCCAACGGACCGGCCGGGGCGCGGATCGAGATCGAGGGCGACCCCGAGGTGGTGGACGCCTTCTGCCACCGGCTGACGGCGGACGCACCACCGCTGGCGGACATCGCCGCGGTGGCCAGCTCCGAGCTGCGCCCGACCGGCGGCACCGGTTTCGCGATCGTGCCCTCCGCGAAGGGCCACGGCCGCACCCTGGTCCCGCCCGACGCCGCCACCTGCGACGCGTGTCTGACGGAGCTTGCCGACCCGGCCGACCGCCGCCACCGGCACCCGTTCATCACCTGCACCGACTGCGGCCCGCGCTTCACCATCACCACCGCCATGCCGTATGACCGGGCTACGACCACCATGGCGGCCTTCCCGATGTGCCCGGACTGCGCGGCGGAGTACACGGACCCGTCCGACCGGCGGTTCCACGCCCAGCCCATCGCCTGCTGGGCCTGCGGGCCACGCCTGAGACTCACCGGCTCCGTACGACGGGAGGGCGGGGCCGCGTTGGCCGGGGCCCGGCGGATGCTGGCGGCCGGGGCGATCCTGGCGGTCAAGGGCATCGGCGGCTATCACCTGGTCTGCGACGCCACCGCCCCGAGGGCCGTGGGCGAACTGCGACGCCGCAAGGCCCGTGCGGACAAGCCGTTCGCCGTCATGACCCCCGATTCCGACTCCGCCGCCCGGCTCGGCCACCTCGGCCCGGCGGAGCATCGCGTCCTCACCGGGCGGTCCCGCCCCATCGTGCTGCTGCGCCGCCGAACTCCGTCTCCGCTCGCACCGCAGGTGTGTCCGGGGAGCCCGGACATCGGGGTGATGCTGCCCTACACCCCGCTGCACCGGCTCTTGTTCGGCCTTCCGGGCGATCCACCTGGTCCCGGCGTCTTGGTGGTGACCAGCGGAAACGTTTCCGGCGAGCCGCTGGTGACCGACGACCGGGAGGCGCTGCGCCGTCTGGACGGGCTGGCCGACGCCTGGCTCTGGCACGACCGGCCCATCGTGGTGGCCTGTGACGACTCGGTGGTCCGGGTCCGTGCGGACGGTTCGCCGCTGCCGGTCCGCCGCTCGCGCGGCTTCGCCCCGGTGCGTATCGGTCTTCCGGTGGCCGTCCGTCCGGTTCTCGCCGTCGGTGGGGATCTGAAGAACACCCTGTGCTTGGCAGAGGGCGACTCCGCCTGGCTGTCCGCCCATATCGGGGACATGGACAGCCTGGCCGCCCAGCGGGCCTTCGAGCGTGCCGAGGGTCATCTGCGGGCGCTCACCCGCGTCGACCCGGTCCGCGTCGCGGCTGATCGCCACCCCGGCTACCGGTCCGCGCGATGGGCACGGCGTGGCGGCCGGCCGCTGACCCTGGTGCAGCACCACCATGCCCACATCGCTTCCGTGATGGCGGAGCACGGGCTGGACGAGCCGGTGCTCGGCGTCGCCTTCGACGGCACTGGCTACGGCGACGACGGCGCCGTCTGGGGCGGCGAGGTGCTGCTGGCCGACTACGCGGGCTACCGCCGTCTGGCACACCTGGCGTACGCACCCCTGCCGGGCGGTGACGCGGCGGTGCGCAACCCGTATCGGATGGCACTGGCGCATCTGCGCGCGGCCGGTCTCGCCTGGTCGCCCGACCTGCCGTGCGTGGCCGCCTGTCCGCCCGAGGAACGCCGGCTGCTGGAAGGCCAGTTGGCGCGCGGTATCGCGTGTGTGCCGACGTCCAGCGTGGGGCGGCTGTTCGACGCCGTGTCCTCGCTGGTCGGTGTCTGTCACCGGGCGGGGTACGAGGCTCAGGCCGCCGTGGAGTTGGAGGCCGCGGCCCTGACCGCCGACGGGGTGCGGGACGGCTATGCCTTCGCGCTCGAGGCTCCCGCACCGCTGCTGGCGGCGATCGTGGCCGACCTCCGCGCGGGTACGGCGGTCCCGCTGATCGCAGCCCGCTTCCATCTGGCGGTGGCCGGTGCGGTCCGCACGGCCTGCCGGAAGGCTCGCCAGAGCACGGGAGTGCGGACGGTCGTCCTCACCGGCGGGGTGTTCGCCAACGCCCTCCTGGACGAGATGTGCACCGCCGCGCTGGGCGAGGACGGTTTGACCGTCCTCGGGCACACGGTGGTGCCGCCCGGCGACGGCGGCCTGGCCCTGGGACAGGCGGTCATCGCCGGCCGCGTCGCCGACGACTGAGGAACCGAGGAGGAGCACATGTGCCTGGCGGTACCCGGCCGCGTGGTCGGCATCGAGGAACGGGACGGCACGCCGATGGCGCGGGTCGACTTCGGCGGGGTGGTCAAGGACGTCTGCCTCGCCTATTTGCCTCAGATCCAGGTCGGTGAGTACGCGATCGTCCACGTCGGCTTCGCCATCCAGCGGCTCGACGAGGAATCCGCCCTGGCCACCCTCCGGCTCTTCGAGCGGATCGGGGCACTGGACGAAGAGTTCGGCGATGCCTGGGAACGAGCGGCGGCCGAGGTGGAACGGGCGCCCGAGGAGGAGAACCGGTGAAATACATCGACGAATTCCAGGACCCTGCCCTGGCCCGACGGCTCTTGGACGACATCGCCCGGACGGTCACCCGGCCCTGGACGATGATGGAGGTCTGCGGCGGTCAGACCCACTCGATCATCCGGCACGGCATCGACCAACTGCTGCCCGAGAACATCGAGCTGATCCACGGGCCGGGCTGTCCGGTCTGCGTCACACCGCTGGAAGTGATCGACAAGGCGCTGGAAATCGCCTCGCGCCCGGGTGTGGTCTTCTGCTCATTCGGCGACATGCTCCGGGTGCCGGGAAGCGACCGCGACCTGTTCCGGATCAAGAGTGGCGGCGGTGACGTCCGTGTCGTCTACTCACCGCTGGACGCGCTGCGGATCGCCCAGCAGACCCCGGGCCGGCAGGTGGTGTTCTTCGGCGTCGGCTTCGAGACCACCGCGCCCGCCATCGCCATGGCGGTCCACCAGGCCAAGCGGCTCGAGGTCCGGAACTTCAGCCTGCTGGTCTCACATGTCCGGGTGCCGCCGGCCATCGAGGCGGTCATGCGATCACCGGACTGCCGCGTCCAGGCGTTCCTCGCCGCCGGGCACGTCTGCAGCGTCATGGGCACCACCGAGTACCCCGACCTCGCCAACACCTACAAGGTGCCCATTGTGGTGACCGGATTCGAGCCGCTGGACATCCTGGAGGGCATCCGGCGGGCGGCCCGCCAACTCGAGCGAGGAGAACACCGCGTCGAGAACGCCTACCCACGCGTGGTGCGCCCGCAGGGCAATCCGGTCGCCCTGAGCGTGCTGCGAGAGGTGTTCACCACCACCGACCGCGCCTGGCGCGGGATCGGCACCATCGCG
This sequence comes from Streptomyces sp. AgN23, assembly GCF_001598115.1. Lineage (NCBI taxonomy): Bacteria > Bacillati > Actinomycetota > Actinomycetes > Kitasatosporales > Streptomycetaceae > Streptomyces > Streptomyces sp. AgN23. Next base: position 1,923,650 of record NZ_CP007153.1, on the reverse strand, counting down.
GACAGTGGCTGGCGGCTGTCGGACGCCTACCGTGACTACGACGCCGAGCACCGGTTCGAGGTCACCGGTCTGGTCACCGACGAGCCCGCGGTGTGCCGCAGCGGAGAGGTGCTCCAGGGCCTGATCAAGCCCCATGAGTGCGCGGCCTTCGGCACCATCTGCACTCCGCGCACACCGCTCGGCGCGACCATGGTCTCCAGCGAGGGCACGTGCGCCGCCTACTACCTGTACCGGCGTCTGGCCACGCCCCGCATCGAGGAGACGGCTTCCGTTGACTGACATCACCGCCGACACCGCAGGCTGGTCCTGCCCGACGCCGCTGCGCGACCACCCGGTGGTGGTGATGGGCCACGGCGGCGGAGGAGCGCTTTCCGCGGAGCTGACCCGGCACCTCTTCCTCCCGGCCTACGGCAGCCAGGCGCTGCGAGGACTCACCGACTCGGCCGCCGTCACGCTCGGGGGCGCCCGGCTGGCCTTCTCGACCGACTCCTACGTCGTCCGCCCGCTGTTCTTCTCCGGCGGCGGCATCGGGGATCTGGCGGTCAATGGCACCGTCAACGACCTCGCCATGAGCGGAGCCGTTCCCGCCTATCTGTCCTGCGCGTTCATCCTGGAGGAGGGCACGGAGCTGAGCACCGTCGGCCGGATCGCCCAGGCGCTCGGCGCGGCAGCCCGAGCGGCGGACGTCACGGTGGTCACCGGCGACACCAAGGTGGTCGACTCCGGCCACGGCGACGGTGTGTACGTGAACACGGCGGGGATCGGGCTGATCCCCGAGGGCGTGGACATCCGTCCGCAGCGTGCCCGGCCCGGTGACGTGGTGATCGTCAGCGGGCCGATCGGACAGCACGGCATCGCCATCCTCAGCGTCCGCGAAGGGCTGACGTTCGGCACCGAGGTGGTCAGTGACACCGCGCCTCTGGCCGGACTGGTCCAGGCGATGCTCGCCGTCACCCCCGGAATCCACGTCCTGCGCGATCCGACGCGAGGCGGCCTGGCCGCCGCGCTCAACGAGATCGCGACCGCTTCGGACACCGGTGTCGTCCTGGACGAGGGAGCGGTGCCTGTCCCGGAGGCGGTGGCCACCGCTTGCGCCCTCCTGGGCCTGGACCCTCTGTACGTGGCCAACGAGGGCCGCCTGGTCGCCTTCGTGCCCAGGAAAGACGCCGACGCGGTACTGGACGCGATGCGTGCCCATCCGCTGGGACGGGAGGCGGCCGTGATCGGCACGTGTGTGGCCGAACACCCCGGCATGGTCGTGGCCCGCACCGGACTCGGCGGGACCCGGATCGTCGATCTGCCGCTGGGCGAGCAACTGCCCCGGATCTGCTGAACGGCACGGTCTCCGGGTTGTCGGCGTCGTTTCCGAGGCGGATCTGCTGCCCAAGGAGGAGTTCCGGGACAGCGATCCGGACCGCTTCGAGCAGCTGCGCCGGCTCCCCTACCTTCTCCCTGGCAGCAGTGTCCATGTCCGGGTGCGGGAGGGAGTGGTCACGCTCGGCGGACAGCTGCGCGATACCTCGCTGGTGCCCGTGGCCGTTCGCCTCGCCCGGGCCGTGGAGGGGGCCGTGGAGGTGGAATGCCACTTCCGGGCGTCGGACCGGACGAGGCGGAGCGCACGATCCGAGGGCGATTCCTCCGGGACACGCGGCCGGTACTACGGCTCGATGTCCAGCACATCCTGGACCGGCCGCCTGGGGGTCCGCGTACCCGGAGGTCCGTATCCGAGCCGCAGCACCATCTGCACATAGGCCATGCCCGCCATCGGGTCACGCAGTGGCCAGCGCAGGTCGTGCCATTCGAGGGCCTGGGTGACGAACGAGGCGGACAGTCCCGCCAGGGTGGCGCGCAGCAGAACACGTTCCACCGCCTGGCCGGTGCGCAGCCAGTCCACCGGGCGGTCGCGGGAGGTGGTCAGCAACGCCAGGTGAGGGGAGGTCTCGAAATCGGCGGTCGGGCGGCCGGGGACGGTCTTGCCGCCCGCGAAGTCGCGCATGGGGGCCTTGCCGATCCGGCGAAGGGGCCCGAAGGCGTATTCCGGGACCCCTTCGGTGGCCGGCCGTGTGTCGTCCGCCCGGCGGGTGAAGCGGTCCAGGTCCGCGGCGGCGCCGGCGTCGGTGAGGTTGCGGGCCTCACCCTCTCGCGCCAGGTCCAGGACGGACTGCAGATGCCAGCCGGAGGCGAAGGACAGCGAGACGTGCTCCTGGTCCGCTGCGTCGACCAGGGCGGTCCGCACGGACATGGGGATCTCTGCCTCGGCGAAGGGGTACCGGCTGGTGTGGCGGGTGTGCACGGCGGGGTACAGGGCGGCTGGATCGTCCTTGTCGCCGAGCGGGCCGGTGAGGGTTACGGTGGCCAGCAGCATGGGGTCGCTGGGGTCGGGCAGTACCCGGGTGGTGGCCTGCCAGCCTTCGTGGGCGACCGCGACCCGCAGGTTCATCAGGGCGGCGCCGCAGCCGATGTGCAGGGCGCGGAGTACGGGGTCGGTGTGCGGGAGAGCGCCCCGGAGGTCGGCTCGCAGATGGAAGACGCGGTTGCGCCGGGAGTACTGGAATCGCCAGGGCTGGGCGTTGTGCATCGAGGGGGCGGCCGTGGCGTCCCGCACCAGCGCCATGACCACCGCTTCGGAGAGCGAACGCGCACTGCGGTGCGTCATTGCGGACCTGTGGGGGCCGGTCGTCTCCCGTTGCCCTTCCGGCCCGTGCCCGATGGGGTGAATGTGTGCGTCCGGACCGGGGAACACGAGGGTGATCTGGTCGGTGTCCGACCATCGCACGTCATAGGGAGGTGTTCCGTCGTCGTGGTGGAGTCCGACGATTTCACCGTCCCGTTTGGTGGCACCGGTGTGGGGGCTTTCGACAATCAGTTGGTCGCCGACTTGGGCACGCATCGACATCCCGCCTCTCTGCCTCACCTCCAACGTGGCACGGTCGGCGAGTGGTGTCCTGGGGGCGGCCAGCCCTCGAGCCAGGGGCCGAACGGCCCCGTTGGGGGCCGTGTGGCCAGGAGAGGGAGCCATGAGGCTCATTCGGTGGCGGGGACGAGCCGACAGGCTCTATAGCTGGCAAGCTCTATAAGGGAACACGGGCCGACCCACCGCGACTCTGCGAGAGGAGTCGGGACATGCACCACAGAACGGTCGGAGAGCTCATGACACGTCCGGTGGTCCAGGCACCGCGTGACATGCCGTTCAAGGAACTCGTACAACTGCTCACGGAGCACGATGTCACCGCCGTGCCGGTCGTGGACGGTTCGGGACGTCCGGTCGGCGTTGTGTCCGAGGGTGATCTGCTGCGGAAGTCGTCCGGCCAGGCGGATCCCTCCGGTCTCCTCCCGGTCCCGCATCTGGAGGCGTGGGAACGCGCGAAGGCGCAGGGCGCGAGCGCGGAGGAGCTGATGTCGGCACCCGCGGTGTGCGCGCGCCCGGAGTGGACGGTCGTCGAGGCGGCCCGTGTGATGTCGGACGGGAACATCAAGCGGCTACCCGTGGTGGACGAGACCGGCAAGCTGCTCGGCATCATCAGCCGTGGCGACCTGCTGCGGGTCTTCCTGCGCCACGACGACGCGATCCGCGACGAGATCGAAAGGGATCTGCTGCGACGGACCCTGCGGCTGGCTCCCTCGGCCGTGACAGTCGATGTGCGGGAGGGCGAGGTGACACTGGACGGATCGGTCGAGGCCAGGAGCCTGATCCCGGTCATTGTGCGGTTGTGCCGCGGCGTGGACGGGGTGGTGTCGGTCACCGAGCACATCGCCTACGGCACCGATGACACCGGCGGCTCCGCCGCGGCCGCGTGAAAGCCGGCACCCCACCGACACCCCAGCACCCGGCAGGAGGCACTGCCATGGAACAAGTGGTCACCGTGGGTCTCGACGGCTCGGCCGAGAGCCTGGCCGCCGCTCGCTGGGCCGCCGACGAGGCGGAACGGCGTGAGCTGGGCTTGCGTCTGACGCACGCGTGGATCCTGCTGTGCCCGCCCACGCCCGACAGCCCAGCGGCGGAAGAACAGAACTACTGGGCGAAGCGGATCGTGCACGACGCGCACACCGAACTGGCCCGCGGCCACCCGAAGCTGACCATCATCGAGGACCTGGTCGCGGACGAGGCCGAGACGGCCCTGCTCGACGCGGCGGCGCGGTCCCGCATGCTGGTGCTCGGGTCGCGAGGGCTGGACCGGGTGGCGAGCTTCTTCCTGGGTGACATCGGATCGCACACCATTGCCCGGGCGGAGCGGCCGGTGGTGCTGATGCGCGCGGGGCGGGAAGCGGACGGACGCCGGCGACCTGTGGTCGTGGGCCTGAGTCTGCACGGTCCCCAGGACAACCTCCTGGAGTTCGCCTATGTCACCGCCTTCACTCGCGATGTGCCACTGCACGCCGTCCACGGAAGAAGGCCCGACCGGGTTCACACCGCCCGGGGCGGGGAACCCGAGGTGGCTCAGGACACCATGGAGCAGGCGCGACGGGAGCTGGATGAGGTACTGCGGCCCTGGCGGGAGAAGTTCCCCCGGGTGCGAGTTGTCGACGAGGTCCGGCTGGAGAGCCCGGCCCAGGCCGTCGTACAGGCCGCGGCCGACAGCGATCTGCTGATGGTCGGACGGCGGAAGCACCCGCCCGCGCTGGGTCCCCGCCTGGGGCCCGTGGTGCAGGCGGCGGTGCACCACGCGGACTGTCCGGTCGCCGTCGTCCCCCACGAATGACCGGGACGCGGCATTGGCGGGACGGATGACCATCCGCATTCCCGACGACGGAGATCTCCATGGTTCACCCCATCACCGCGGGCTTGCACGGGGCACTCGAAAGCCTGGCCGCCACCGACTGGGCGGCGCGGGAGGCACACGTGGCGGAGGTCCTGCTGGGAGCTGCGTCGCAGGCCGGGCTGATGGTGGTCGGCCGCCCCATCAACCGGCCCGCCGTGGGCCCACGCCTCGGCCATGTCGCTCACGCGCTCCTCCACCACGCCGCGTGCCCCGTCGCTGTCGTGCCCCACCCATGACGTCACTGCTCGGCCGGTCCGGAAGGGAGCACCGATGGCACGCCGCTCACCGCAGGGCGAAGACGGACCAGGACGGCTGCCGCGCGCCCGGTACGAGAAGGAACTGCGCCGTCTGCAGATCGAACTGGTGAAGCTCCAGGAGTGGGTGCGGGCCGGGGGACAGCGGGTCGTGGTGGTCTTCGAGGGACGGGACGCGGCTGGGAAGGGCGGAGCGATCAAACGGGTCACCGCACGCCTGAACCCGCGCGTCGTACGCACCGTCGCCCTGCCCGTGCCCACGGACCGCGAACGCACCCAGTGGTACTTCCAGCGCTATGCCGAACAGCTTCCCGCCGCGGGAGAGATCGTGCTCTTCGACCGCAGCTGGTACAACCGGGCCGGCGTCGAACGCGTCATGGGTTTTTGCACCGAGGAGGAGCATCAGCGCTTCCTCCACCAGTGCCCGGTCTTCGAGCGGATGCTGGTCGAGGACGGGATCCTGCTGCGCAAGTACTGGTTCTCGGTGAGCGACGCCGAACAGGAACGGCGGTTCCGCCAGCGGCTGAGCGATCCCACGCGGCGCTGGAAGATCTCCGCGATGGACCTGGAATCCGTCAAACGCTGGGAGGCGTACTCCCGCGCCAAGGACGAGATGTTCGCGTGCACCGACATCCCCGAGGCCCCGTGGTACGTCGTCGACAGCGATGACAAGCGCGCCGCCCGGATCAACATGATCGCCCATCTGCTGTCGACCGTGCCGTACGGCGACGTCCGGCTCCCGGAATTGCGCCTGCCGTCCCGCCCCCCGTCCACCGGCTACCAGCGGCCGCCCAAGGAGCTGCAGACCTTCGTGCCCGACCACGCGGCCTCACTCCTGGCGCCGGGCCGTGGACCAGCCCCCGACACGGACACGGCCGAAGCGAGGGGACACGGATGACGGACACCACACACCGTCCCGATACGGTCCACGCCCTGCTCGCCGACGGCAGCACCGTTGAGATACGCCCCGCGCGACCACAGGACCGGGACGAAGTACTGCGCATGCATCAGGAGATGTCTCCCGAGGCCATGCGGCTGCGCTTCTTCGCCGTCAACCCGCGCTACGCACAGGAGGCGGCGGAGCGCATCTGCACACCGGGACACCGTGGTCACCGAGCGCTCGTCGCCTTGGCCGACGGCCGGGTGGTCGGGGTGGCCGAGTACACCATGCTGCCCATGGCCCCCGGCGAACCGGTGTCCGCGGACATCGCTCTGGCCGTCGCCGAGGGCCGCCACGGCCTAGGCATAGGCACCCTGCTGCTCGAACACCTCGTCCACGCTGCCCGGGAGGCGGGCATCTCCGGCTTCACCGCCGAAGCGCTCGCAGAGAATCACGAGGTGCTGAAGGTCTTCGCCGATCTGGGGCTGCGCACCTCCCGCCACTTCGACGGCACCGACGTCCGCTGCACCGTCCACCTGGAGCAGGACGAGCACTACCTGGCGGCGGTGGACCGACGGGGCCGGATCGCCGACGTGGCCAGCCTGCGGCCACTGCTGAGACCACGCTCGGTGGCCGTCGCGGGGGCGGGCCGGCGGCCCGGATCGGTCGGGCGGGCCGTACTGCGAAACCTGCGGTCCGGCGGCCTCACCGGGGCGCTGTACGCGGTCAACCCGCACGCCCGGGTCATCGAGGGGACACCGGCGTTCCCCTCCGTGGCGGACCTCCCGCTCGTACCGGATCTCGTCGTACTCGCCGTACCGGCGCCCGCCGTGGCCGACGTCGCCGGGCAGTGCGGCACGGTGGGTGTGCGGGCGCTGGTGGTCCTGACGGCGGGGCTCGACACCGGCCAGGCGGAGGCGCTGTTCACCTGCTGCCGACGCCACGGGATGCGGCTGGTGGGCCCCAACTGCCTGGGCATCGCCGACACGGCCGACGAGGCGCGGCTGAACGCCACGTTCGCCGCGCATCCTCCGCTACCAGGGTGCGCTGGGGTCGCCGTGCAGTCCGGAGGGGTCGGCATCGCGCTGCTCGAGCAGTTCGGACGGCTCGGCGTCGGCGTGTCCAGTTTCGTATCGCTGGGCGACAAGTACGACGTCAGCGGCAACGACATGCTCCAGTGGTGGGAGGCGGACGCCCGTACCCGGCTCGCCGTGCTCCACCTGGAGTCCTTCGGCAATCCGCGGGCCTTCTCCCGCACCGCGCGCCGTGTCGCCCGCACCATGCCCGTGCTCACCGTGGACGCGGGCCGCTCGGAAGCCGGACGGCGCGCCGCCGCCTCGCACACCGCCGCCGCGGCCACCCCCACCATGACCCGCGGCGCCCTGTTCACCCAGGCGGGCATCATCGCCACCCGGAGCATCGCCGAACTGGTCGACACCACGGCCCTGCTGCACGCCCAACCGCTGCCCGCGGGCATCCGGGTCGCGGTGGTGAGCAACGCGGGGGGCACCGGTGTGCTCGCCGCCGACGCCTGCGTCGACGCGGGACTCGCCGTCCCCGCCCTGGACGTCGGCCTGGCCGGTGAACTGCGGGCGGTCCTGCCGCCCGGCGCTGCCACCAGTAACCCCGTGGACACCACGGCCGCCGTCACCGCCGACCGGATGCGCTCCTGCGTGGACCGGCTGGCGGCGCACGGAACCGTGGACGCCGTGCTGGTGGTGCTCGTGCCCACCGCGCTCGCCACCGGAACGCGGGACGACCCGCTGCTGGCCCTCACCGGAGCACCGGGACGGCGGCCCCGGCCGGTGGCCGCGGTCCTCCTCGACCAGGAGGCCCCCGTACGGCTGCTCGCGAGCGCCGACGACCGCCCCGTACCCGCCTACGCCGAGCCGCAGTCGGCGGCGCGCGCACTCGTCCACGCCGCCCGCTACGCGCGCTGGCGCGCCGAACCGCCGGGCAGCGTGCCACCACTGTCGGGCATCGACCCCGCCGGTGCCACGGCCATCGTTGAGGAGTTCCTCACCCGCCACCCCGACGGGGGATGGCCCGACCCCCGTGACTGCGCGGCCCTGCTCGACCGCTACCGCATCCCCCAGCTGCCCTGGGCCTGGGCCGAGGACGAGGACACCGCCCTGGCCGCCGCACGGCACCTGGTGGCGGACGAGCGCGGCCGGGTGGCCATCAAGGCGTACTGGCCGGGGCTGGTGCACAAGAGCGACCTGGGAGCGCTGCGGCTCGACCTGGAGGGACCGGACCAGGTGCGCCACGCCTACCGGGACCTGCGCGCGCGTTTCGGTGACCGGATGGCCGGTGTGTTCCTCCAGCCCATGGCGCGCCGGGGTATCGAGCTGTTCGCGGGCGTCGTCCAGGACGAGGTGTTCGGCCCCTTGGTGCTCTTCGGCCTCGGTGGCACCGCCACCGAGCTCCTCGCCGACCACGCCGCCAGGCTCGCCCCCTCACCGACCGCGATGTGCACAGCCTCCTCACCGCCCCGCGCTGCGCCCCGCTGCTCTTCGGCTACCGGGGTGGCGGGCCGGTGGACCTGGCGGGGCTGGAACAGCTGCTGCTGAGGCTGTCCCGGATGGCCTGTGACCTGCCTCAGCTCGCCGAGACCGACCTCAACCCCGTGGTGGCCCGGCCAGACGGAGTCGTCGCCCTGGACGTCCGGCTGCGCCTCCTGCCACGCCATGCGCACGATCCCTATCTGCGGCGGCTGCGCGCCGCCCGGCAGTGGCGGGCCTGAGCACCGTGCCGCCGTCACACCTGCGGCACGATCACCACCGGGCATGCGGAGCGGTGGAGTACGGCGTGGCTGACCCGACCGAGTTGCAGTCCGATGTGGTCGCGGCGCCGGAGAGCACCGACGACCAGCAGATCGGCCTGCTCCGACACGTCCAGCAGCACCCGATGCGCCGGTCCTTCGATGACCTCGCGGTGGACCGTGAGGTCATCCTGCTCGCGCTCGACCTGGTCCAGCACCTCGCTGAGGACGCCCGCCGCCTGCTCCTCGTAGATCAGGCCCCTCGCCTCACGCTCCAGCGGCGACTGGCCCGCACGGGGGTGCGCGGGGCGCCGCCAGGAGCGTACGGCGTGCAGTGCGGCGTGCCGCGCCCGCGCCTCGCGGAAGGCGAACCGGACGGCCACCGACCCCTCCACCAGGTCGCCGACCGCGAGAACCACGCGCCCGAGGGCGCCCGCGCGGTTGCTCTCCCCACCACGGACCACGACCACCGGGGAGACGGCACGCGCCGCCACCGCCAAACTGACCGACCCCAGAAGCGACTCCGTGATCGCGCCCCTGCCACGGGACCCCGTGACCACGGCGAACGCCTCACGGCTCTGCTCCAACAGCGCCATCACGGTGTCCTCGGCCAGCACCTCGGCGGACACCTTCACATCAGGGTTGCGCAACGTCGCGCGTTCCGCGCAGGCGGCGACGATGTTCTCGGCCGCCACATCCCCGGTGGGACGATCGGTGCCGAACGAGGGCAGACGTCCTTCGTACCGTTCCCATCGGGAAGCGTTGACCAGGTGCAAGGGCAGTTCATGGCGTGCCGCCTCGTCCACGGCCCAGTCCAGGGCCTCCAGGCTGGACTCCGATCCATCGACACCCACGACCAGCGGGAGCGCCATCATCCCCACCGCCTTTCCTCCGGTCGACTCGTCCGCCTCGGGTACCCCGTGGCCACGCACACACCGCCCCGCTTCCCCGCTCGGACCGATCAGTTCTGACGGCGGAACCGGTCGGCTTCGGCCCCCGTCGCCCGGTCCGGTGGGCGCCGGATGCGATCCGGGAACATCGGCCACACGATGAAGGCATGCCGCCCCCCGGCCCCGCCGAGCGCTTCGCCGCGGGTCTGCCGCGGGAGGAGGCGGCGCGGCGGCTGGAGGAGTACGGCTCCGATGTCGTCGCCCGGGAGCGGCGCACTCCGGTGTGGCGTCGTGTGCTGCAGCAGTTGCGCGACCGCTGATCGTGGTGTTGCTCGTGGCCGCCGTGCTGACCCTGGCCACGGAGACCTGCCCGACGCCTCGGTGATCCCGCTCGTCATCACGGTGAACACCGTGGCCGGCGTCGTCCAGGAGGTCAGGGCGGAACGTGCCGTGGCCGCCCTGACGGCCCTCAGCGCGCCGACCGCCCGGGTGAGACGCGATGGCGTGGACTCTTCCGTACCGGCGGCCGACGTGGTGCCGTTTGGCCGCGAGTTCGTACAGGTAGGCGCGCTGGTCGTCGTCCAGACGCAGAACGCGGGCCAGGGACTCCAACACGGACTGGGACGGCTGGATATGAGCCTGTTCGAGCCGGGCGCCTGCGTCGTCCGACGGGGTGACGCCGCGGTACGCCGTTACCCCGTCGGCCTGCCGTCACTCCACGAAGCACGCCTTGCCTCGCGTGCGTGAGGGGATGGAGCGGATACTTGTTGAGCATGGCCGACCGACCTCCCGACGAAGCACGGCACGAGACGTCCCTGGAGCGTGCTGACCGTAACTTCGCCGAGTTGTTGCAGGAGCTGCGCGTCACCCAGACCGGGGTGCAGATCCTCTTCGCGTTCCTGTTGACGCTGGCCTTCGCTCCGCGCTTTCCGACGCTGGACACGGTCCAGCGCGTCACGTACGTGACGACGCTCCTGCTCGCCATGCTGGCCGCGGCCATCTTCACAGCACCCGCCGCGCTGCACAGGGCGCTGTTCCAGCAGCATGCCAAGCCCGTCGTCGTGCGCGTCTCCTCGCGCCTGGCCAAGATCGGGATGTGGGTGCTCATGCTGGCGTTCACCGGCTCGGTGCTACTGGTGGTGGACGTGTCGCTCGGCCGTGTGACAGGGGTCGCGGCCGGTGCGGGGACGCTGCTGGTGTGCGTGGGGCTGTGGCGGATCCTGCCGTGGGTGGTGCGGCGGGCGATTGTCTCACCGCGGAAGGATCGAGGGCGGATCTAGCCAGACAGAGGGGGCCCGGACTTGAGGAGCCTCCCCTCGATGAACGGCGGCCTACTCATCGTGCGCGTGCGGAACAGCGATGACCGGGCAGCGCGTGGTGCCCCGCTCCCTGGCTGACGGAGTCCGGCGGCATGCCGGTGAAGCCGCCGCGCCCGCGCGTGCCCACGACCAGGCCGAGGGCGTGCTCGGACGCCTTGGCGAGGACCTGCACCGCCTCGTTCCACTCCGCCCAGGAGGGCCGCCCACCCGTCGGCCGGTAGCCCGGGGTCGGCAGGTTCTGCGCGAGGACCAGCGGCAGACGGCGCCGGTCCGCCGCGTCGGCGGCCCAGCCGAGCGCTATCCCCGCCCGGTGGTGTCGTCGGCGAAGAACACGAACGGCAAGCCGGCGAGGTCCAGTCGTTGCTTCGCCCTGGCCACGTTCATCCGGGGTGCGGGCAGGTCGCTGAGGGTGAGCGGCACGGCCACCAGGCCGGAGAGGTGGGGGTGGGGGTGTACCCGAGCGAGGCGGTAGCCGGTCGGGCCGGACCGGTACAGCACGCTGTCCTCGCCGGTTCCGATGTCGGTGAACAGGTGGACCGTAGTCCATCGTCTCCGGCTCGAAGGCCGCCTCGTCGGGTGACTCGCGAGCCAGGCAGAAGGACTTGTGCCGAATGACCTGGCGTTCCTCGGCCGGGTGGGGGAACCGAAGCGACGGACGTCGTCAAGGAATCCCTGGCGCAGGTCGTGCCGGGTGCCGACCTCGCCGCCCTGCGCCCGGACGATGCCTTCCGCGACGCCCTCGACCTCGACTCGCTGGACTTCCTGAGCTTCATCGAGACACTCAGCCGGCGCACGGGCGTCCGCATCGACGACGAAGACACTCCGCGGCTCACCACCCTGTCCGGCTGCGCCGAGTTCCTCACCTCGCACCCGGAGTGAGAAGGGCGGCGGCTGACGCGGGTTCGCGTCCACCGCGGCGGTCGGCGCATCCGACCAGCCGGGGCCAGGGCCGGGCGGAGGTCATCCGCCACCGGTCCTGCCGGTGTCGGACGAACCGGTCGTCCACCGGCGTCGAACGGCGTCCTCGTGTTCACTCTCCTCCAAGGCCAGTCCGATCTGGGCGAGCGACTCCTCCAGACGGGGGATCCAATGGCGCCTCAGCGCGCGCACCCGCTGGCGGGTGCGCGCCACCTCGGCCCCGACGATCCCGGCGGCCGCCCGCGCGACGGCGTACTCCGCGCCTGCCCGCAGCGCTTCCCGCCAGGCGGCTTCGGCGTGTACCAAGGCAGTGTTCCCGGGAGTGGCGGCGTCGGGGGAGCGGTCGGGGACCTGGCACGAGAGGTGCCAGGGGTGGCGCACTCCCATCGTGGTCTCCGCGCGCCAGGTGATCTCCGTGGGGCCGACGCCGTCCGCCGCCGTCGCCAGGGCGTGTTCGCCGCCCTGGAGAAGTCCTCGCAGCAGCCAGGTCTCAGCTTCTCGGACCGTGTCGCGCCAGGCGCGCGCACCGGCCTCCTCGGCACGCAGCAGGCTCTCGTGCCGCGTTCGCAGGATGCGCAGCTTCTGCTCGAGGAGGTCGGCTCCTCGCAAGGCGACGTCCAGGCTGTGCCGCAGCCGCAGGCGGGCCGCGCGTGAGGGCGGGATGGCGGACGTGGCGCTCACGCTCCTGACTCCCGTTCCTCGCCGTCGGCTGTCCCTTCCCGCGCGCCGTGCGCGTCGAGCAGTGTGGGGGAAAGCATGGCGAGTTGGCTGCGGGGGAGGGCGAGCAGCACCCGCCAGGCGGTGTCCAGCGTCTGGTCCATGGAGCGCGCCTCGTCGCGCGGCTGGTCCACGAAATGGTGCAGGAACGCCTCGTCGAAGGCGAGGTAGCGGTGGTCGGTCGGGCTCAGGGCCGCCTCCCCGACGAGGTCGGCCAGCTCCCGGACCTGCCGTGCCCGGGAGAGGGCGGCCAGCATCTGGGCGGCCAGATCGAGGTGATCGGGCCGGGTCCGCCCAGGGCCCGCGCCCTTGCGCATCAGCCGGGACAGCGAGGAGAGGGCGTCCATCGGCGGATACACGCCCAGGGCATGTGTGCGGCGGGAGAGCACGATCTGGCCTTCGGTGATGTAGCCGGTCAGGTCGGGGACCGGGTGGGTGATGTCGCCCGCGGGCATCGTGAGGACCGGCAGTACGGTGATCGATCCCTTCCGGCCGCGGATCCGCCCGCAGCGCTCGTAGAGCGAGGCCAGGTCGCTGTAGAGGTAGCCGGGGTAGGCGCGGCGGGCCGGGACCTCGCCCCGGGCGGCGGAGACCTCGCGCAGCGCCTCGGCGTAGGCCGTCATGTCGGTCATCACCACGAGCACATGGCGTCCGCCGGCGAAGGCGAGGTGTTCGGCCACGGTCAGCGCGATCCGCGGGGTCAGGATCCGCTCGATCACGGGATCGTCGGCGGTGTTGAGCAGCAGCACGAGTTCCCCGGCGGCCGAACGCTCTTCGAGGACGTCCCGGACGAAACGCGCATCGGGGTGGGTCAGGCCCATGCCGGCGAAGACCACGCTGAACGGATCGCCGCCGACGGTGGACTGCGCGGCGATCTGGGCGGCCAGCTCCAGATGGGGGAGCCCGGCCACGGAGAACACCGGCAGCTTCTGCCCGCGCACCAGCGTCGTCAGAGCGTCGACGGCGCCGACCCCGGTGAGGACCGGATCCGAGGGCGGCTCCCGCCGAACCGGATTGATCGGGGTGCCGCCCACCGCCGCGCTGTGCTCACCGAAGACCGGCGGACCGCCGTCGACGGGCTCGCCCCGGCCGTTGCACACCCTGCCCAGCCAGCCCGGCCCGACTGGGATCCGCAGCGGTTGCCCGGCGAAGGACACCCGTACACCCTCCGGGTCCATTCCGGAGGTGTCCTCCAGCACCTGCACCACGGCGAGTTCGCGATCCACCTCCAGGACCAGGCCGTAGCGGCGCTCGCCCGAGTCGAGAGTGATCCGGGCGAATTCGTCCCACCCCACTCCAGAGACCCCCTCCACGATGGCGAGCGGACCGCGCAGCTCCCGCACGGCCGTGTACTCGACCTCACTCCAGCCGGTCACGGTCGCTCACCCCCGACCCGCCGCGGGACGGTGGAAGACACCCGGTCACCGGAGGTCCCCCAGGCGGGTGAGCATCGCCTCCCGCCGCGCCCGCACCCCTTCGGCGTCGTGCGGCCCCACCTCCTCCCCGGCCCGGAGCACCGGGCCGAAGTCCACCGTCTCGACGGTGGCCGCGGGCAGCCCCGAGGCGACCAGTTCCCGGCAGCGGTCGACGACCGCGAGCACGGCCTCGGCCAGCGCCGCGGCCTTGTCCGGCCCGCAGTACGCGTCGTGGGCGGACAGCGCGCTCTGCCGCAGCACTCCCTCGCGCACCAGCCGCCCGGCCAGGACACTGACACGCTCCTGGTCGGGCAGGGCCGTGATGCCGATCAGGTCGACCAGGTCGGCCAGCCGGTCGGCCTCCGCGAGCACCGAGGCGATCCGGTCACGCCGGACGGACCAGGCGGGGTCGCCCGCCGCCGCGTGCCGGGCGGCGAGCGCCGCCGCGTCCCGGGAGAACGAGCCCGCCCAGGACAGCGCCGGATAGTGGCGGGCGTAGGCCAGATCGCGGTCCAGCGTCCACAGGCAGCGCACGAAACGTTCGGTGTGCGCGGTGACCGGCTCGGTCAGGTCGCCGCCGGGCGGCGAGACCGCCCCGATCAAGGTGACCGAGCCCTGCCCGCCCCCCAGCGTCGTCACCGCCCCCGCACGCTCGTAGAACGCGGCGATCGCCGACGCCAGGCCCGCCGGATAGCCCTCTTCAGCGGGCAGTGCCCCGGTACGGGAGGCGAACTCGCGCAACGCCTCGGCCCACCGCGAGGTGGAATCGGCGATGACGACCACATCGAGGTCCATGTCGCGGAAGTACTCGGCGACCGTGGCCCCCGTGTAGATGCTGGCTTCGCGGGCCATCATCGGCATGTTGGAGGTGTTGGCGATGGTCACCGTGCGGTCGGCCAGCCGCCCCCCGCCGCGCGGGTCCTCCAGGGCGGACAACTCGGCGATGACATCCGCCATCTCATTGCCGCGCTCCCCGCAGCCGACATAGACGATCACATCGGCGTCGCACCACTTGGCGATCTGCTGCAACAGCATGGTCTTCCCGGTGCCGAAGCCACCCGGGACGGCCACCGTGCCACCGCGCGCCACGGGGAAGAGCAGATCGATCACGCGCTGTCCGGTGGCGAGTGCCTCCCGCTCGCCACCACGCGTCCGCACCGGGCGCGGACGGCGGACCGGCCATGTGGTGCCGATCCGTACCTCCGTCCCGTTCACGACGGCGACCACCGCCTCCTGGCGGTATCCCCCTTCGGAGGCGACGCGCTCCACCACTCCACCGGCCCCCGGAGGCACCAGGACCCGCAACGGGACCGGCCCCCCGTCCCGGATTCGCCCCACCACGCCGCCCTCCTGGACGCGGTCCCCCTCGCTCACCGCCGGCACGAAGGGCCAGGCGCGCTCCTCGGCCACGCCCCGGGCCGTCCCCGGCGAGAGCCAGTCCCCGCTGCCGGACAGCGGCCGCAGCAGGCCGTCGAACACGCCACCGAGCAGTCCGGGGCCGAGCGACGCGGACAACGGGGTGCCCTGCGGCCGCGCCACATCACCCGGGGCCAGCCCGCCGGTGTACTCGTAGGACTGCGCGGTCACCACTCCGCCGCTGATCGCCACCACCTCGCCGGGAATCCCGGTCTCACCGAGGGAGACCAGGTCGTACATCGCGGTACCGCCCACGTACTCCAGCTCGACCAGTGGCCCGGCGACCCGCAGAACGCGGCAGGAACCTCCCGGGCCGGCTCGGTGCCCGGATCGCCCGGACGCCTCGGCGGACCCGCTTACGGCGACCACAGCGTCTCCGCCTCCGCCCCGAGCCGGTCCAGCGCGCGTGCGGTGAGACCGTCGAGAGTGCATTCGGCGCGCCGGCCCGCGGCGCGGCCCACCACCCCTCCATCCGGGGCCTCGGTGATCTCGGCATCAGGGCCCAGCAACCGCGACGCCCGCCCTCGCAGCCGGTCCCGGGCGGCCGGATACGTCTCGGCGTCCCGCAGTCCACGGCCACGTGCGAAAGCCCGGCGACGTAGCTCTTCGTACGCCTCCCGCCGGACGGTGAGCGTACGGGCCCTGGCCGCGCGGCGGGCGTCCGCCCGTATGGCACGGGCGGCGGCCGCGCCGTCCCGCTCGCCCTGCCGCGAAGCCTCCTCCACAAGCGAGCGCGCCTGGGCCCTCGCCTCGTCGAGCAGGGCCGCGGTCTCCCGGTCCGCCCGCTCGAGGAGCCCCTGCGCCTCACCGCGGGCCGTGCGCAGCAACGCGGCACGCACCGGCGCGAGCGCGGTCACCGCCTGGTCGGAAGCCGGTTTCATGACGGCATCACCACGGTGAGTGGCCGGGTACTCTCCACGAGGACTTGGCCGAGGGCGTCCGCCGCGGCGGGAGTGAGGATGACCAGCGCGGCCCCGGGGGGCAGGGCCCGCCACGCCTCGCGGACCGCGTCCGGTTCCTCGGCGGCCACCACGGTGACCCCCGCCAGGACGAATCCGGCCACTCGTGTCCACTCCCCGACAGCTACCACCCGACCCATGATCAGGACTTTCCGATCAAGATGATCGCCACGACGAGTCCGTAGATGGCGATGCCCTCGGCCAGCCCGACGATCACCATCGCCCGGCCGAACAGTTCCGGACGCTCGCTGATCGCGGCCACGGCGGCGGCCCCGGTGTAGGCCACGGCGATGGCGGCGCCGATGGACGCCCCGGCCACCGAGATCGCCGCACCGATCAGCGCGGCGGAACCGGAGCCCTGCGCCGCCGCCGCGGCCGGCGCGGCCGCCTGCGCCGGGCGGTGGTCGAGCGCCACCGAGAGCAGCGCCACCGCACCCATGAACAGCAGGGAGTTGGTGGCGAGCACCCACCGCAGGGCGGTGTGCCCGGAACGCCGCAGCAGCCCCCGGCCGACCGCCAGGACGACGGCCACAACGGGCAGAACGATGAGCCAAACGATCATGTGGTCTCCTTGCCAGGGGGGTCCCCTCGCGGCGGAGCGGCCATGGGCCCGTCACCGTCCAGCACGGGCAGCCGCCAGGGGTGGAACGGGCGGCCCTGGGGCTCGAAAACCCGCGAGAACAACTCGTAGAACTCCAGCCGCAGCGCCTGCACCCCGGCGACCAGAGCCTCGAGGGCGAAGGCGAGCGCATTCCCGACGACGAAGAGCACCACGGCCGCGGGCAGTCCCGCCGGGCCCCATCCCGCCAGCGCCGTGGTGCCCTGCCACACGATCGCGCCGAGCGCCGCGTGCGTGAGTCCGAACGCCGCGAGCCGGGCGAAGGAGACGACGTTCGACCCGATGCGCAGCACCCCGTCGAAGAGCTGGATGCCGACTTGGACGACGCCTCCCGGTCCGCCGCCGGTCACGGCGAACAGACCGGTGCCCGCCAGGACGAGACCCGTGCCCGCGAGCGCCGCGCCCGCATAAGCCCATTCCGCGCGGTGCAGCGAGGCAGCACCGCCCATGGCGGCGAGCCCGAAGTAGAGCGCCGCTCCGGCGATGCCGGAGAGCGCGTACAGGGCACCCGTCGGCCCGCCCTCCCGCCAGCGGTTGACGATGCCCACCCCGTAGGCCAGGGCGAGCAGCACGGCGCCGAACTCGACGGCGGCGATGAGCAGCCGCATCGGCTCCTGAAGCGGATTGAGCCAGAGCACCGGCAGTACACCGGTGGGGCCGAAGAACTCCCCGTACGCCACACCGGCCAGGGCGCTGGTCAGCCCGGCCCCGGCGATGAACGGCCACAGCGGACGCAGCGGTCGGGCCCGGCGGGGGCGCCCGAGGCGCAGCAGGAGCCCGGCGAGGAGCAACAGCGCCCCGTGTCCGGCGTCCCCGAACATGACCCCGAACATCACCACGTAGACGATGCCCGCGGGCATCGTCGGGTCGAGGTCCGCGTAGGGCACGGTGCCGTAGGTGCGCACCAGTGGCGCGAACGAGCGCCGTACCGCCCCGGTACCGCGGAGCAGCGTCGGCGGATCGGCTCCGCGTGGCGCGCGCAGGGGTACCAGCGCCGCGCCCGCCCCGGCCAGGCGCTCGGCGGTCGCCGGGACGTCCGCGGCGGGACACCATCCGGCGAGTGCCGCGACGGCGCCGTGCGGCAGCGCGCCGCCGAGGCGTTCCTCCAGCTGTGCCTCGCCCGCCAGCAGGTCCATACGCCCCGCACGCTCCAGTGAGTCGAGATCGGGTGGAGCCACGCTGAGGATGGCGCGCGGCGGCTCGACGCGCGCGTGCCGCAGCCGGCGGACGGCGGACCCCGGCGCGGCCGACGGCCCGACCGATCCGGCGTCGTCGATACTGTCGATACTGTCGATTTCGACGCATCCGGCCTCGGCGACGCGCACCAGCGCGCTCCGCATCGCCTCTCGCGGCGCGACGATCGCCACCCGCCGCATGCGAACCGGAGTCATCTCCTCAAGCCGGAACATCGAAGACCTCCAGCCGTCCCCCGCCCCGCGCGGCCAGCTCCAGCGCGCCACGCACCCGCCAGGCGTCGGCGGAGAGCACGGCGACCGCACCCACCACCGGTGCGGAGCCCAGCCGGGCCCCGTGCAGCAGCTCCCGTCCGTCGTCTTCGACCCGGTACCACCACCGTGCCTCCGCTCGCCACAGGTCGCCCGCGCTCTCGACGCCGTTCACAGCCCAGCGTGCGGTGGTCGGCAGGTGCTGCCGGAAGTCCTGATACGACGTCGCCGTCATGGCCTCGGCACCGAGCAGCCGCCCCGCCCGTCGCCCGGAGGCCCGCGTCATCGGGCGGTGGGCGACGAACACCTCACGGCCGACCAGCAGCGCCAGGCGGCCCGCCGCCCAGCGCACGGCCTCCGGCAGGGCAGTTCCTGTGCGCACCGCGGCGGAGACCCGCATGCCGGTGGCCACCGCCGCCGGGGACGCGGCTCCCGGATCACCCCAGGCGGAGGCGGCCAGCGAGGCCCGCAGCTCTTGGGGGGAACGGGTACGGGCCAGCAGCGGCCAGGCGGTCGCCAGCGTGCCCAGACGGTACGGAGCCCGGGGCGGCCCGCTGCCCGTCAACGCACGCAGATGGTCCCGGGTATTGGCGATCTCGAAGCCGGAGGCGAGCAGGCGGAGGGCGGTCGCGCCCGCCGGCGGCTGCCAGCCGGCGAGCACCCGCAGATTCCACAGCAGCGTCGCTCCGACCGCCCGCTGGGCATCGGCGAGACACGCCCCGGGCAGCAGATCGTGGCCGTACGCCGTGGCGCTCAGACTACGCACGGCGTCATCGAGGCCCGGAGCCGAAGCCACCTGTTCGGCCCTCTCCCTCCCGAGGGCACGGGAGAGCATGGCCCTGGCACGCGTGACCCCCGCGACCCAGCCGGCGCCCATCACGGGCCCCTTTTCCGCGGCCCCTCGGGGTGCCCCGGCGTCCCGGGGCCCCCGGCTCCGGGGGCCGACGGCATCCCGATGTCCTCGGCCACGAGCCGTGCCACCCGGTCCAGGAGGGCGGGCATACGGGCCTCGGCACGGGAGCGCACCGCGGACACCTCCCGCTCCGCTGCGTCGAGCAGCGCCGCGGCCGCTGCCTCGGCCTGATGGCGCACCCGGGCCGCCGTCCGCGCCCGTAGGTCCCGGGCACGCGCGGTCGCCCGCTCCACGATCTCCTCGGCCTGTCGCTCGGCCACGCGGCGCCTCTCCGCCGCCGTGCGGGCCGCTTCGTCCCTGATGCCACGAGCTTCCGCCTCGGCCTCTTCCAGCAAGGACAGCGGTGGCACCAGCTCCGCGGTGAGCTCGGCGGCGCGGTCCGCGGGCACACCTCCGGGCGCTGCCCGGCCCGGAGAGCCGACCGGGCGGAACCGCAGCAGGAAATCCCGGAATCCGGCCACTGCCGCCCTCCTCACGGTCAGGCCCCTGCCCCAAGTGTGCGTACGCGCTGCTTACCTGTCGCGCCGAACGGGCCCGCCCGTGGGGCCGTGCGACCGGCGGCGCGACCGCCCGATCGGTGCGACACTGGCGGCATAGGTGACCGGCCGCGCTCATGGGGAGGTTGCCATGAGCGACTTCGAACGTCATGCGGCGGGGGAGGAAGCCCACCACGGCGCCCCCGGCCGCCACCGGACACCGGAGGCGGAGCGGCGCCAGGACATGCTGAGGCGTTACCTCGGTGCCGTCGCCACCGCCTCGTCCACCGCGGGAGAGACGGCACGAGAGGGGCGGGCCGCACCCGTACGCGCCAGGCGCCGGACTCCGGCACACGCCACCGCACCGCGGGTGGGCCAGGTGATGAGGGCGCCGGCCGTCCCGGCGCCGGGCTATACGCCCTTCCTCGATGTCGCCCGTACGCTCGCGCACGAACATCTGAGCGCGATACCGGTGGTCGATGCCGCAGAACACGTCGTCGGCGTGGTGACCCGGGCGGATCTGCCGCGGTCGCCCGTCCGTGGCGCCCCGGAGATCCGCGAGGCGATCGAGTCCCGGATCCTCCGCGAGGAACACCATCTCGACCCGCATGCCATCGAGGTGACAGTGGAGGGCGGCGTCGTGGCCGTGGAGGGCAGGGGGCGGACGTGACAGCAGCCCCCGGACTGGTCGAGTCGATCCGGGCGATCGAGGACGTCGACGATGTGGTCGATCACCTCACCGGGGTCACCTGACCCGACCCCGCGCCTTCGGCAGCCGTGAACCGCGGCGGATACGGAGGAGGCTCCATGACCCACCCCATAACCGTAGGCGTGGACGGATCGCCCGAGAGCCTGGACGCCGCCGACTGGGCGGCGCGGGAGGCTCGGTGGCGTCATGCGCCCTTGCGTCTGGTACACGCCTGGATGCTGCCGCCACAGACGGCGCGGACCGCTCAAGCTCCCGAGGTCCGCAAGGAGTGGGCCCGCAAGACCCTGGACGACGCGGAAGCCGATCTGGCCGCCCGCTACCCGGAGGTGGCGGTCTCCTCCGAGCTGGTGGCGGAGACGGCCGTCCCGGCCTTGGCGGCTCACGGCGCGGGCTCTCAGATGCTGGTGCTGGGTTCGCGGGGCCGTGGCGCCATGGCCGGCTTCCTGCTCGGCTCCATTGGGCTGCGGGTGCTCGGCCGGGCCACGCGTCCGGTCGTGCTGGTGCGGCACCGGAGCGGCCAGGCTCATGGGGCAGCCGGGGGAGATGTGGTGGTGGGCATCCAGGACCCGCCCGGGTCGGCCGCACCGATCGAGTTCGCCTTCGCCACGGCCGCGGCACGAGGCACGGGAGTGCGCGCCGTGCGGGCCTGGGCGCTGCCGCCGGTGTTCGAGTACGGCCCGGCGTATCTGCGGGCCCTCGATGAGGCCGGTGGCATCGGACCAGGTGAGCGGAAACGGCTGGCGGAAGCGGTACTGCTGTGGCGGGAGAAGTACCCGCAGGTACCGGTGACCGAGCACGTCGAGCTGGGCAACGCCGCGGAGGTGCTGTTGACATCGGCCGCAGGGGCGGGGCTCGTGGTCGTCGGCCGGTACTCACACCGGCCCGCCGTCGGCCCGCGCCTCGGCCATGTGGCGCATGCCCTGCTCCACCACGCGGCGTGCCCCGTCGCGGTCGTCCCCCACGGCTGAGGCCGGATTGCGACGTGGTGCGGACACACCGGCGGACGGGCGGCCCGCGGTGCGACGTCGTGGGCTCATCCCCGCCGCGGGACGACGGCGACCGGGCAGTCGGCCTGGTGCAGTACGGCATGGGCGACCCGGCCGAGCTGCAGACCGGAGTCGCCCGGAGTCCGGAGGGCGCCGACGACCAGCAGGTCGGCCCCTGCCGACGCCGCCAGGAGGACCCTGTGCGCCGGCCCCTCGACCACCTTGCGGCGGCACACCGTCTCCCCGCCATTGCACGGGAGCCGGCTCATGGCCTCGTCCAGGATGGTCGTCGCCCGTTCCTCGTAGAGGAGATGAGTCGCCTCGTGCATGAGCAGTGACCGACCCGTCTGCGCCTGTGCGGGGCGCCGCCAGGCGTGTACGGCGTGCAGCTCGGCACCCCGCGCCCGCGCCTCGCGGTAGGCGAACCGTACAGCCGCGGCGTCCTGAGCGAGGCGGCCGATCCCGAGCACCACCGGCCGACCGGCCCCACGCCGGTCCTGCTCCGGGCCGCGGACCACGATCACCGGGCACACGGCGCGGGCCGCCACTGCCAGACTCACCGAGCCCAAAAGGGTCTCCACGGGTTCGCTCCAGCCACGGGAGCCCGTGACCAGAGCGAAAGCTTCACGGCCCTCTCGCAGCAGTGCCAACACGGGGCCGTCGTACAGGACCTCGCCGGAAATCCTCACCGCCGGACTCCGGAGCCGGGCGCGTTCCACGCAGGAGGCGACGATGTGCTGCGCGACCACTTCCCCTGACGAGCAGCCCGTGTACGACGCCAGCTCTTCCTCGTAGTGCTCCCATCGGGAGGCGTAGATCAGGCGCAAGGGCAGCCCATGGAGCGCCGCCTCGTCCACGGCCCAGTCCACCGCTCGCAGACTGGAGTCCGAGCCGTCGACACCCACCACCAGCGGGAGATCCATGATTTCCACCGCCTCTCCTGCGGCTGTCCCGGTCGCTTCGGGTACCCGTGGGCGCGCGATCCCACCACGCGCGTCCGTCGGCCGCGAGTCGGTCATGCGCGGCTTCACCGCTTGCCCCGTCGCGGTGTGGCCACAGCGGTGATTCGATGGAGCCATGAGGGCGATCCTTTTCGGCGGGGCTCGAGTCCACGTCGCGGCGAGTGAGCCTTCATGACCGGGTTGGGAGGACGGATTGGCAGGTTCCTCGGCCGCGAGGCCATGGCCGAGGCGCTCGGGTCCCGAGCGCTCGGCGTCCGGAGCACCGGCGCCGCTCAAGGTCGCGCACGGAGTATCAGAAGAGGACATCGATGGGCGAAGGGATGGTGATCCCCGATGTCCGAGCCACCACGCCCCAGCCCGGCAGCGAGGCAGCCCACCGGCGACGGAGGCGACCTCGGGCGGCGCATCGCGCTGCGGCGCGCGCAGCTCGGCCTCTCACAGGAGGAGGTAGCCGCCCGTGCGGGCAGCTCGCCGGGCTACGTGCGCTATCTGGAGGAGTCCGCCGCCGACCCGAGCTTCGGCACCCTCCTCCGGATCGCCGCGGCCCTGGAGACCACCACGGCCGCACTGCACGGCTGCGGCACCGATCAGCCGCCCGGCCTCGGTCGGGCCGGACACCACCCCCGACTGCTGGAGCTGGACATCACCGAGTGTCGGGCCCGACTCGCGACGCACGGCGTGGGCAGGATCTCGGTGTCCACCTCCCGGGGACCGGTCATCCTCCCGGTCAACTACAGCGTGATCGACGACGCCGTCGTCTTCCGGACCGCGCCCGACACCGCAACGGCGGCGGCCGGCGGCACCGAGGTCGCCTTCGAGGTGGATCATCTCGATGAGGCGCTCAGCCAGGGCTGGAGCGTTCTCGTCGTCGGACGCGCTCAGCAGGTCACAGAGCCGGCGGCGGTACGCGAGCTGGCCGACAAGGCGTTCACCACCCCATGGCCCGGCGGCAGCCGTGACCTGTGGCTGCGCCTCGAGCCCACGAGCATCACCGGTCGCCGGATCCAGGTGGATTGACCAGCCGCTACGGGTGCCGGTCGGCTTCGGCGTCACGGCATGTGACACCACGCACCGCCCTGCGCACCGGGCCGGCGGCTTGGGGAACCCCGTAGCGCTTGAGACGGCTTCGCTGGTTGTGAGCTGGGATTTTCCTTACGGTCAGCCGGCTCGGTGGTACTCGTTGATGGGGCCTGCGGCTTGTCGGCGTCGGCCGTGGCGGGGGCGGCGGCTGTTGAAGTGGTGTGCGTAGTCGTGCGGAGGATCTTCTGGGCGTGACCACGGTCGAAGAGCAGGACACGGTCGGTGCACTCTTTCCGTGCCGAGCGGGTGAAGCGTTCTGGGTGTGGGGTGTAGTCGGGGCTGCGTGGAGGGGCCTTGGCCACGGTGATGTCCTCGCTGGTGAACACGGCGTCGAAGGCGGTCGTGAGTTTCGCGTCCCGGTCGTGGATGAGGTGAGTGATCTCTGCGCCGGCGGCGCGGCGCGGGAACACCGCTGCCAGTCGCAGCGGGTCGAGCGTCATCACCGAAGGGTGGTGGCCGATGGCGGCCGGCCAGGTCAGCTGTCGGTACACGAGGGCCATTTGTCTACCGCCCACTCCGGCCAGCCCGCCGGTGGGGTGGGAATCTCGCCGCCGTCGAGTTCGGCGGCGTCAGGCACCTGGAACTGCTCCCGCCAGGCATCCAGGTCGGCCTCGCTCATCGGGAACGTTTGATGCGGTGTTGTTTCCTGGCGGTGCGCGACGCGGGCGAGCTGGACGTCCTTGTCCACGGGTAGGTAGACCACCTGGCATGAGGCCCCCACCGACCGGGCCAGCCAGCGCAGCGCCGACCGTTCATCGCGGCTCCAGAGCCCGAAGTCGAGCACGACGCTGGTCCCCAGCCTCAGCGCCTGCAGGGCGACCGAGATGAGCCGCCCTTCGAGCAGCCAGCGCTTGCCGTCGGCCATGGAATCGCCGAACAGCGGGATCATCCAGTGATCTGGGGTCAGCCGCAGCGCCCGGTGGGTTGCGGCGAGTTCTTTTGCGCGGGTGGTTTTCCCAGCCCCGGGGAGCCCGACCATCAGAAGCAGGATGGCAGCACGTGGGTGTTGCGTAACGCTGGGTCCGGCTGCATGCGGATGCTGTGAATCGAAACGCTGCGACTGAGGCATGACTTCCCTGATCAGGCAGGACGACCCGGCGTCACAGGAAGATGAGTGACTGCCGGCAGGACACTGATCCGGCGGTACGTCCTGGCACCGCCCCATGCGGGGGCAGGCAATGGCCGCGGTTACGGGAACCGCGGTACCGCCGCTAAGCGGCGGTTGTTGTCATGGGAGCACAGCAGCACATGCCTTGACCATAGCGGACCGACTGTGCCCCGGGCGGCGTGGGCGCCCGGAGCGGTGGCGGGCAGCGGTATGCCGTCTGGCCGTGGTGCGGTTCCACGGCGGGGCACAGCTGTGACAGCCGGGTCGGCGGCGGGCGTCGCCGGGGGCGAGCAGGCTGGTCAGCTCCGAGATCGCCTCGGGGGACGGCTTGAAGTCGCGGCGGACGTTCTCCGGCTTTTTGTGCCGGGACTTCGCCATCAGCATCAGCAGCGAAGTGCCCTGCTCGCGGGGTGGGTCAGGACGGAATGGCGGTACTCGTGCAGATCCCACCCGGTACCCGGCCCCCGCACCACGGTGTGCTCATCCGAGGAACGAGCTGTACGGCTGCATGGTGGCCGTCGTCTCCATGGACGCCTCCGGTCAGGGCATCAACGCACCGTAGGGCGGGTTGACCGACCTCGTGCGGGATATCCCGGTGGTGGCGGTCACGCGCGGTGTCCCTGGGTGAGTTCGTTGATCAGGTTCTGGACGCGGGTGCGGATGTCGTCGCGGATCGGTCGGACAGCCGCGACGCCTTGTCCGGCCGGGTCGTCGAGTTTCCAGTCGAGGTAGGTCTTGCCGGGGAAGACGGGACAGGCGTCGCCGCAGCCCATGGTGATGACCACATCCGATGCCTGCACGGCCTCACTGGTGAGGACCTTGGGCGTTTCGGCGGCGATGTCGATGCCGACCTCGGCCATCGCTTCCACCACGGCGGGGTTGATCGTGTCCGCGGGGGCGGACCCGGCGGAGCAGACCTCGATGCGGTCGCCGGCCAGGTGGGTGAGGAAGGCGGCGGCCATCTGCGAGCGGCCCGCGTTGTGGACGCAGACGAACAGCACCGAGGGCTTGCGGGACTCAGACACGGGCGGAACCTTCCGGAGCAACGGTCGGCTGAAGGGCGCTGTCGGGGGCGGGGAAGAAGCGCCGTGCGGCCAGGGCGACGTAGACCAGGCCGATCAGGACCGGGACTTCGATCAGCGGGCCGACGACTCCGGCCAGGGCCTGTCCGGAGGAGGCGCCGAAGGTCGCGATGGCGACCGCGATGGCCAGTTCGAAGTTGTTGCCCGCCGCGGTGAAGGCCAGCGTGACCGCCCGCGGATAGTCCAGCCCGACCGCCCGTCCCAGGGCCATGGATCCGGTCCACATCACGGCGAAGTACACCAGCAGCGGCAACGCGATGCGTGCCACATCCCACGGCTGGGAGGTGATCGCGTCGCCCTGGAGGGCGAAGAGCAGGACGATGGTGAACAGCAGCCCGTACAGCGCGAACGGTCCGATGCGCGGGATGAGCTTGTTCTCGTACCAGGTGCGGCCCCGGGCCTTCTCGCCCAGGCGGCGGGTGAGGAACCCGGCCAGCAGCGGGATACCCAGGAAGATCAGCACGCTGCGGGCGATCTCCCACACGCTGACATCGAGGCCGGTCTGTTCCAGACCGAGCCAGCCGGGCAGCACCGAGAGGTAGAACCAGCCGAGCGCGGAGAAGGCGATCACCTGGAACACGCTGTTGAGCGCCACCAGGACGGCGGCCGCCTCGCGGTGGCCGCAGGCGAGGTCGTTCCAGATGATGACCATGGCGATGCAACGGGCCAGGCCGACGATGATCAGGCCGGTCCGGTACTGCGGCAGGTCCGGCAGGAGAAGCCAGGCCAGGGCGAACATCACCGCCGGTCCGGCGATCCAGTTCACGGCCAAGGAGGGGATGAGCAGGCGGCGGTCCCGGGTGACGGTGTCCAGGCGGTCGTAGCGGACCTTGGCCAGCACCGGGTACATCATCACCAGCAGGCCGAGCGCGATCGGCAGCGAGACACCGGTGACGGTCACCTTCGCCAGCGCCTCGCCCAGGCCGGGAACGAGCCGTCCCAGGCCGAGGCCGGCGGCCATCGCGAGCAGGATCCAGACCGCCAGGAACCGGTCCAGGAATGACAGCCGGGCCGCGACCGGCCCGGAGTGGGGTGTCTGGGCGGTCATGAGGCGGCCCCCGCGGCGGTCTTCCCGGTCCGCTCGGGGAGCGGTGTGCCCGCGGGGCGGGTGAGGATGCCGGCGAGCCGGTCGGTCATTTCCGGCAGCAGCCAGTAGTACACCCAGGTGCCACGGCGCTCGCAGTCGATCAGCCCGGCCTGCCGCAGCAGCTTGAGGTGGTGGGAGATCGTCGGCTGCGACAGGTCGAAGGCGGGGGTCAGGTCGCACACGCAGACCTCGCCCCCCGCCCGGGAGGCGATCATTGACAGCAGCCGCAGCCGGATCGGGTCGCCCAGGGCCTTGAACACCTTCGCCAGCTCCACCGACTGTGCTTCGTCCAGCGGGGCGGTCAGCAGTCCCGGGCAGCAGCCCTCGACCCCGTCCTGGTCGAGCACATCAAGCTCTTGTTTCGACATGCCTCTATGTTGACGTTCTTCGATTCAAGGCGCAAGGTTATATCGACAGACATCGATACAACGAGAACAGGGGGATCGTCATGTCCCGCGTCCAGCTCGCTCTCAACGTCGCCGACCTTGAGGGGTCCATCGCGTTCTACTCTCAGCTCTTCGGCGTCGAGCCCGCCAAGCGTCGCCCCGGGTACGCCAACTTCGCCATCAGCGAGCCGCCGCTCAAGCTCGTCCTGATCGAAGGCGAACCCGGCCAGGACACCCGCCTGGATCACCTCGGCGTCGAGGTCACCTCCACCGGCCAGGTGCTCGCGGCCGCCGGTCGTCTGAAGGATGCGGGGCTGGCCACCTTCGAGGAGAACGACACCTCCTGCTGCTACGCGCTCCAGGACAAGGTCTGGGTCCACGGCCCGGGCAAGGAGCCCTGGGAGGTCTACACCGTCAAGGCCGACACCGAGCAGATGGGCAACGGCCCCGCCCTCAGCACCAGCTCCGGCACCGGCACCGGCGGATGCTGCGGCGGCGAAGAGAAAGACGCGCCCGCCGCGGCCGGTGCGGGCTGCGGGTGCGGCAACTGACAAGCGACCATGGGTGGTCAGGCGGCCCTACCTTCTTGAGCACGTCCTGATCGCTCGCGACGATGGGGACCTGCAGGTGGGGCAGGGATGGTTTTCAGGCTGGCTGCCGTTGATGGCTCGGCTCGCGGTGCCCCCTGTCCCACCACTTCTTCCGGGACACGGCTCCTCACGTCATCAATCTGCGGAACGGACGACGCCCTCATGAGGTGGAGATGGGGAGGTAGCGACAACGCGAGCTGCCCGAGCAAGCCCCCACCTCCGCGAACGGACTCCGTTCAGCTCGGCTTGGCCTGGGCCTCCTTGGCAGACGCCTCCAGCCTGTTCCAGTACTCCTCGTACCAGGCCACGTCGCCACCATCCATGTTGCTGTTGGTTTCCCGCATGCCGACCTTGCCGTCGATCAGTTCGCGGACGATGTCGGCGTGGCCGGCGTGACGGTTCGTCTCGGCCGTCATATGCAGCATGATCCGCTGAAGCGTCACGCCGTCGTTGTCGCCCCACCACGCGACGTGGCCCATCGCATCGAGTGGCAGCGCCTCGATCGTCGCGTCCGCGTGCGCCCAGGCGCGGTGGTAGAGGCTGAGGACATCCTCGCGCGACTCGTCGGCGGGTGCCCACATGTCCGAGTTGGGCTCGGCGTTCTCCTCGTGCCAGGGGAGGGATTCGTTGTGCGGGCGGCCGAAGGTTGGGCCGAAGTACCCGAGTTCGACGCTGGCGAGGTGCTTGACGAGGCCGAGAAGGTTGGTGCCGGTCGGTGTCAGGGGGCGGCGGACGTCGTACTCGGACAGTCCGTCCAGCTTCCAGACGACGGCTTCGCGGGCTGCCTTGAGGTAGCGGTGCAGGTCATCTTTGGGGTCATTGGGCTTCATGGGGCTGAGTCTCGCACCGCCCGCCGACAGCGGTCGCGGCTCCCGCCCTCCTCGTCCCGGTTCAAAGACGTGTCGCCACGCGGATCAGGTCGGCAACTGTACGAAGGCGGCTGCGCGGCGGCCAGGCGATCACCGTTGTCACGGACGGGGCATCCAGGACCGGCACGGCGGCGAGGTCCCGGCGCAGGTCGGCGGCGGCGGACTCGGGAATGACCACGGTGGTACGGCCAAGCGCGATCAGCTGGAAGAGCTGCGTCAGGTTCCGTACCTCTGCGCCCGGTCCTTCTGGGTAGCTGCCGCCGGGGCCGGGCCAGCGGGCCATCGGGAGGGTTGGCAGGGTGGTGACGTCGGCCATCTGGACCTGGGAGCGGCCGGCGAGCGGGTGTGAGGCCGGCAGGATCGCGACCTGTCCCTCTGTGTACAGGGTTTCGGTGTCGAGCCCGGCCGCTGAGTCGAAGGGCAGGTGGAGCAGCGCCACGTCGGCTTGCCCGTCCTGCAGCAGCCGCTGGTGCTGGTGTGCCTCGCAGAGCAGCAGCTCGACGGTGGCTGCGCCGGGTTCCGCGGCGTAGGCGTCGAGCAGTTTCGTCAGCAGCTCGCCGGCGGTGCCGGTTTTGACGGCGAGGACGAGGCTGGGGTGTGCTGTCGCGGCCTGTTGAGCATGCCGCTCAGCCGCGGTCACTGCGCTGAGGATCGCGTGTCCTTCGGCCAGCAGCACGGCTCCGGCCTCGGTGAGCGTGACCTTGCGGCTGGTGCGCTCCAGCAGTGCGATTCCGAGCCGCCGTTCGAGCTGGGTGATCGTGCGGGACAGGGGCGGCTGGGCTATCCCAAGGCGCTGGGCAGCCTTGCCGAAGTGCAGCTCCTCGGCGACGGCGACGAAGTACCGCAGCTCGCGTATTTCCATGCGCCCAGGCTAATGACCGCTCACGGCTGATCGATATCGTTCGGGTATTTCTGCACGACCGAGTAGGTGTTGGTGTCCGGCCGCGGCGCGGGCATGCTCGCTGTCGTGAACGAGAAAACGATCGCGCTGGTCACTGGCGCGAACAAGGGAATCGGGTACGAGATCGCGGCCGGGCTCGGTGCGCGGGGCTGGAGTGTCGGCGTCGGCGCCCGGGACGAGCAGCGCCGGGAGGACGCCGTGGCGAAGTTGCGCGCGGCTGGTGCCGACGCCTTCGGTGTGCCCCTGGACGTGACCGACGACGAGAGCGTGATCGCCGCGGTCCAACTGATCGAGGAGCGTGCGGGGCGGCTGGACGTACTGGTCAACAACGCCGGCGTGGCCGGCGGCTGGCCGGAGGAACCCTCGACCCTCGACCTCGACACCGTGCGGCGGCTGGTGGAGACCAATGTCGTCGGCGTCATCAGGGTCACCAATGCGATGCTGCCGTTGCTGCGCCGTTCGGCGCACCCGCGGATCGTCAACCAGTCCAGCCATGTCGGCTCCCTGACCCTGCAGACCACGCCCGCTGTCGACCTCGGGGGGATCAGCGGGGCCTACGCGCCGACGAAGACCTACCTCAACGCCATCACCATCCAGTACGCCAAGGAGCTGGACGGCACCGGCATCCTGATCAACAACGCCTGCCCTGGTTACGTGGCCACCGACCTCAACGGATTCAGCGGGACCCAGACCCCCGAGCAGGGCGCGGCGATCGCCATCCGGCTGGCGACCCTGCCGGACGACGGCCCGACCGGCCAGCTTTTCGACGACAACGGGGTCGTCCCCTGGTGATCTGACCCTCGGATGCGTTCCCCGTCGATCAGGCCGTAACCGCGCGTCGGACCATGTGCGTCCCGCGGAGATCGCCGTCGCTGGGCTCTGCCACGCAGCCTTGGCCGGGTACTCGGTCCACTGCCGGATGGGCGACTTGGGTGCGGGGCGGTTCCTCGGCTCGGCGCGGGCGTTGTACCAGCGGATGCGGGCGGCGTGGAACTCGCGTCAGCGTTTGAGGATCCGGTAGCGGATCTGGCCGGTGGTCAGGTCGCGGGCTGCGAGCGTGTGGATCACCCCGCCGCTAGCGGTTGTACGTGGCCCGCAGGCGCCAAGGCTTGGCCGGCAGGCGCCAAGCCTTGGCCTCGCGCGGCATCAGGTTGCAGCGGGCCGAACTCATCGACGCATAGCACCCCGTCGGCCAGCGGTCTGTCGTATAACGCCGGGCCGGTCTCAACGGCGTCGAGACCGGAGCATCAACCCTGATACGCGTAGTTGGCGGAGCCCATCAGGCGTGGCCGGTACGGGGAGCCCACGGGGCGCGCTGGATGAGTCGGATCGGTAGGACGGGACACATGTTGGACGCGGTCGAACGTGGGCTGCTGCAGGCGCTCCAGATCGATGGGCGGGTCGCGTTCTCGCTGGTCGGTGCGGTGCTGGGGGTTTCGGACCAGACAGTGGCGCGCCGGTACGCGCGGCTGCGGAACGAGGCGGGCGTTCGGGTGATCGGTGCGGTGTGGCCGGAGGCGGTGGGGCGGCAGTTGTGGCTGGTGCGGGTGCGGTGCGTACCGGAGGCGGTCGCGGGGCTCGCGCGAGCGCTGGCGAAGCAGGCGGAGACGTCGTGGGTGCAGATCGCCTCGGGTGGCGCGGAGGTCCTGTGCATGGTTCAGGCGGTGACGGACACGCCGGCCGCGGAGTCGACCGTGCTGTCTCGCCTGCCCCGCACGCCCCGGGTCACCGGGGTGAGTGCGCACCGCGTGCTGCACCCGTTCTTCGGTGGAAGCGAGAGTCAGCTGACGAAGAACGGGCCGCTCACGGCGGAGCAGCGCGCGCAGCTGTCGCCACCGGCGGCGAAACGCGTGACCGGACCGGTGGAACTGTCGGCGGGGGACAACGCGTTGCTGGAGGCGCTCGCGCTGGACGGGCGGGCCGGGTTCCGGTCGCTGGCCACGGCGACGGGCTGGTCGCAGACGATTGTGCGGCGGCGGCTGGCGGAGCTGCGCTCGGGCGGGGTGGTGTACTTCGATGTCGATGTCGACCCGGCGTTGCTGGGGTCGCGGACGTCGGCGGGGTTGTGGCTGACGGTCGCGCCGGGTGAGCTGGCGGCTGCGGGTGCGGCGCTGGCGGAGCATCCGCAGGTGAGCTTCGCGGCTGCCACCACCGGTGTGTCCAATCTGTACGCGAGCGTGCAGTGCCCCACTGGCACGGCGCTGTACGAGTACCTGACGGGCTCGGTGGCGGCATTGCCCGGGCTGCTGTCGGTGGAGACCGCGCCGAGTATGCGGGTGGTCAAGGGGGCGTCTCCGATCGTCGGATAGCGCCGCGTACGAGGCCCTTCGTGTCGGATAGCGCCCACTGAAACGGTGTTCCTGCCGCGGAACTCGGCGCGAGGGGATTGTGGCGGGGCACGAGAACACATCCCTCCGAGAAAGAACTTCCGATGCCCAACGCATTCGACCCGATCACCATCGGACCGCTTACCCTGCCCAACCGCGTCGCCATGGCCCCGCTGGCCCGCCGCCGCGCCTACGGCGACGGCCTGTCAGCGACCCCGCTCATGGCCGAGTACTACCGGCAGCGCGCGACGGCCGGGCTGATCGTCGCCGAAGCCGCCCAACCCAGTCGTGTCGGCCAGGGCTATACCGACACCCCCGGCCTGCACGACACGGCGCAGGTCGCGTCCTGGCGCCAGGTCACCGACGCCGTGCACGACGCGGGCGGCCGGATCTACGCACAGCTCATGCACGCCGGCCGTAACAGCCACCCCGAACTCCTCGGCGGCGGGCTGCACCCGCTCGCGCCGTCCGCGTGTGCCGCCGAAGGCGTCGTGCGCGTCCACGGCGGCGAACCGGCCGTGCGCAAGCCGTACCCGATACCGCAAGCCCTGACCCTGCAGGGCATCGCGGATACCATCGCCGACTTCGCCGACGCGGCCGCGAACGCGATCGACGCCGGGTTCGACGGTGTCGAACTGCATGGAGCCTACGGTTACCTCATTCAGCAGTTCCTCTCCGGCAACGCCAACCGCCGCACCGACCGCTACGGAGGCAACGTCGCCGGGCGCGTCCGGTTCCCGCTCGACCTCGTCGATGCCGTCGCCGCGCGCATCGGAGCCGAGCGGCTCGCACTGCGGATCTCCCCTGGCTGCACCGCGTTCGGCCTCGAAGAGCCGGACCTGCACGAGCTCTACCCGACCCTGGTCGACGGTCTGCCACGCGGCCTGGCCTACCTGCACGTATTCGAGTTCCCGGGCCACCGCGACCTCACGGTGAAACTGCGGGAGCACTGGGCAGGAGTGTTCATGCTCAATCCGCACGAGACCCACCACGACTGGCCCGCCGGCCCCCGGCAACTGCGCCTGGTCGACGACGGGCTGGCGGACATCCTCTCGTTCGGGACGCTGTTCATCTCCAACCCCGACCTCGTGCACCGCCTCCGCCTCGGCGCGCCGCTCGCCGAGGCCGACGAGACCACGTTCTACCGCGGCGACCACCGCGGCTACACCGACTACCCCTGCTTCGAGGAAGTCCTCTCGTGACCGCTGCCCTGAGCAGCGCGATCACCGTGGTCACCGGTGCCGGCAGTCGCATCAGCCCCGCAAACGCCGCAGGCTCACCCTGGCCGGCCGCGCGCGGGGGTCGAGCCTCGCTGTCCCAGCTCTCCACTCTCTGAGTGACCGCAGCGTGAGGGCGGTCGCCGATCCGGTCGGATCGGGGCCTGTGGGTGCCGGAATCCGTGTCACCCTATGCGATCCGCGCGTCTTCGCGGATGAGGCCGCTGAGCCGATCGTGTCCACTGATGCGAGTGTGGTCCCCGGCGATGGGCGGCTCTGGACCGGTGAGTCGGTCTGGTGCCCGTTGTCCGACGGATCGGTGCCGCCGGTGTCTGTTGTAGTGGTCGAGGCGGCGATCCGGTGTCCGAGGGCCCAGCGCTTACCTCCACGGCAAGCTCAGTGGCGAACTCACACCCGGCCGCTGACCCCAACCATCCCCCCGAAAGGCCGCCTCGGCAGCACAGCAGCCCAGGCGGCCATTGCAGCGCGATCACGATACGGACGACGTCCAGCAGCTGTGGGGTGATCCATGTCCCCCGCAGGGCGGAGAGGACGGTGATCGACTGATTCGCCGAACGATGCGCTCTCCGGTGGCCGGGCGCTCTCCGGTGGCCGGAGGACACTCCCCGGCCGGAGACTGGAAGTGGTGGGGCGTCGGGAGCCGTGGGGCGGGCGAGGCAGAAGCAGAAGGAGGATGGTCGTGTGTCCGAGACTCCGCACATCGTGAGTGATGTGATGACCCGGACGGTGGTCGCCGTCGGGCGTGACGCGCCGTTCAAGGAGATGGTGCAGACGCTGAGGCAGTGGCGGGTGAGCGCCATGCCGGTGCTGGAGGGTGAGGGGCGTGTTATCGGCGTCGTTTCCGAGGCGGATCTGCTGCCCAAGGAGGAACTCCGGGACAGCGACCCGGGCCGCTTCGAGCAGCTGCGGCGCCTCCCTGACCTCGCCAAAGCGAGGGCGGTGACGGCGGAGGAGCTGATGAGTTCCCCGGCGGTGAGCGTGCACACGGATGCCACGTTGGCCGAGGCGGCCCGGATCATGGCCGTCAGAGGGGTCAAACGGCTTCCCGTGGTCGATGCCGAGGGGATGTTGCTGGGAATCGTCAGCCGGGCTGATCTGCTGAAGGTCTTCCTTCGTCCGGACGAGGACATTGAGGAGGAGGTCCGCCGCACGGTGGTGGCCTATCTCTTTCCTGGCGACAGCGGCATCCATGTCGGGGTGGATGAGGGAGTTGTCACGCTCAGCGGGCAGCTCCGCGACACCGCGCCGATCCCTGTGGCCGCGCGCCTTGCCCGGGCCGTGGAGGGCGTGGTGGATGTCGAGTGCCATTTCCGGGGTGTCGGACGGGGGGAGACGACGGCGGGCACCTTCTGAACGGGGTGTTCCTGATCGTGCGGGTGTGGCTATGGCTCGATGTCCAGCACATCGTGGACCGGCCGCCTGGGGGTCCGCGTACCCGGAGGTCCGTATCCAAGGCGCAGCACCATCTGCACATACGCGTTGCCCGACATGGGGTCACGCAGTGGCCAGCGCAGGTCGTGCCATTCGAGGGCCTGGGTGAGGAACGAGGTCGAGACTCCCTCGACGGTGGCGCGCAGCAGGACCCGTTCCGTCGCCTGGCCGGTGCGCAGCCAGTCCAGGGGCCGGTCGCGTGCGGTGCTCAGCAGCGCCAGGTGGGGTGCGGTTTCGAAATCGACGGTCGGGCGGCCGGGGATCGGTTTGCCGCCGGCGAAGTCGCGCATGGGGGCCTTGCCGATGCGGCGGCGGGGCCCGAAGGCGTATTCCGGGACCCCTTCGGTGGCCGGCCGTGTGTCGCCCGCCCGGCGGGTGAAGCGGGCCAGGTCCGCGGCGGCGCCGGCGTCGGTGAGGTTGCGGGCCTCGGCCTCCAGCGCCAGGTCCATAACGGACCGCAGATGCGAGCCGGAGGCGAAGGACAGCGAAAGGTGCTCCCGGTGTGCGGCCTCGGCGAGGGCGGTCAGCACCGCATCGGGCAGCGGGGTCTCGGCGAAGGGGTACCGGCTGGTGTGGCGGGTGTGCACGGCGGGGTACAGGGCGGCTGGATCGTCCTTGTCGCCGAGCGGGCCGGTGAGGGTCACGGTGGCCAGCAGCATGGGGTCGCTGGGGTCGGGCAGTACCCGGGTGGTGGCCTGCCAGCCTTCGTGGGCGACCGCGACCCGCAGGTTCATCAGGGCGGCGCCGCAGCCGATGTGCAGGGCGCGGAGTACGGGGTCGGTGTGCGGGAGAGCGCCCCGGAGGTCGGCTCGCAGATGGAAGACGCGGTTGCGCCGGGAGTACTGGAATCGCCAGGGCTGGGCGTTGTGCATCGAGGGGGCGGCCGTGGCGTCCCGCACCAGCGCCATGACCACCGCTTCGGAGAGCGAACGCGCACTGCGGTGCGTCACTGCGGACCCGTGGGGGCCGGTCGTCTCCCGTTGCCCTTCCGGCCTGTGCCCGATGGGGTGAATGTGTGCGTCCGGACCGGGGAACACGAGGGTGATCTGGTCGGTGTCCGACCATCGCACGTCATAGGGAGGTGTTCCGTCGTCGTGGTGGAGTCCGACGATTTCACCGTCCCGTTTGGTGGCACCGGTGTGGGGGCTTTCGACAATCAGTTGGTCGCCGACTTGGGCACGCATCGACATCCCGCCTCTCTGCCTCACCTCCAACGTGGCACGGTCGGCGAGCGGTGTCCCGGGGGCGGCCAGCCCTCGAACCAGGGGCCGAACGGCCCGCTGGTGGGCCGTGTGGCCAGGAGAGGGAGCCATGAGGCGTCCGATCGGCGTGGTGTCCGAGGCCGATCTGCTGCGCAAGTCGTCTGGTCAGACCGACACGTCCGGTCGGCTGCCCCTCCCGCGTTGTGGTGAACACCTGGATGCTGCCGCCGCACGCGGCGCGGACCGCTCAGGCTCCCGAGGTCCGCGAGGAGGGGGCAGAGAAGGCGGTGAGGAGTAGACGGCGGGCTCGTCCACGACGTAATGGACGGCCGCCCCGCGCGCCGCGGCGACGGCGTCGAGTTCGCCGCGCAGCGCCAGGTCCTCGGGGCGCCGGGCCCGGTAGACGAGAGTCACCTCGCCGCAGTGTCTCGAAGAGGGTCCGCAGTGGGGTGATCCCGACGCCGCCGCCCAGCAGGAGGGTCTTGCGGGTGCGGCGGCGTGCGGTGAAGCCCCCGTACGGACCCTCGGCGAGTACCCGGGGGCCGGTGTGGAGACGGGCGAGTGCCAGGACGGCGGCGGCCCCGCCCCAGATCATCAGGTGTGCGAGTGCCGGGACGGGGCTGGGCGGGCGCGGTGCCGACCGGGACGGGCGGGTCATGGCCGGGACCGTTGGGGTCGTGCTGGTCATGGGGGTCCTCCCGGGCGATTGTGCCCGGCCAGCGTCATCGGCGAAGCCCTGTGGACCCTGTGAACGAGGCGGACGCCTTCGGATTCAGAGGAAACTCAGAGGAAGGGCGGGCCTGCCCACGGCGCACCGCGAGGGATGCTGGACGCATCATGGATACGCACACCACCGGCCGTTTTCTGCTGCGGCCCGACGGCGCCCGGGTCCGCGTTCTCGTCGTCGACGACG
This sequence comes from Streptomyces sp. AgN23, assembly GCF_001598115.1. Taxonomy (NCBI): domain Bacteria; kingdom Bacillati; phylum Actinomycetota; class Actinomycetes; order Kitasatosporales; family Streptomycetaceae; genus Streptomyces; species Streptomyces sp. AgN23. Next base: position 1,887,037 of record NZ_CP007153.1, on the reverse strand, counting down.
AGCCCGATCTGACCGAGGTGCTGTCGGGGGCGCTGCGCTACGAGGGCTGGGAGGTCCGTACCGCCGCCGATGGCGCGTCCGCGCTGGACGCCGTGCGGGCGTTCCACCCGGATGCGGTGGTGCTCGACTGGATGCTGCCGGACACCGACGGGCTCGCGGTGCTGCGCGCGGTGCGGTCGGAGTTGCCGGATGTGTGCGTGCTGTTCCTGACCGCGCGGGACGCGGTGGAGGACCGGATCGCGGGTATCACGGCGGGCGGCGACGACTATGTGACCAAGCCGTTCAGCCTGGAGGAGGTGCTGGCCCGGCTGCGCGGGCTGCTGCGCCGGGCCGGGATGGCGCGGGAGCCGGGCGACGACCGGCTGGTGGTCGCGGATCTGGTGATGGACGAGCAGGCGCGGGAGGTGACCCGCGGGGGTGTGGCCGTTGAGTTGTCCCGCACCGAGTTCGAACTGCTGCGGTTCCTGATGCGCAACCCCCGGCGGGTGCTGTCCAAGGCGCAGATCCTGGACCGGGTGTGGAGCTACGACTTCGGTGGCCAGGCTCATGTGGTCGAGCTGTACATCAGCTATCTGCGCAAGAAGATCGACGCGGGGCGGGCGCCGCTGATCCACACGGTGCGCGGGGTCGGCTATGTCCTGAAGGCGGAGGTGTCATGAGGGGGCGGCTGCCCGGGTGGCTGCCCCGTACGCTGCGCGCCCGGCTGACCGCCGGTCTGGTGGTGCTGCTGGCGGTGGCGAGCCTGGCGGTGGGGCTGACGACGGTGTTCGCGCTGGAGGGATTTCTGGTGCGCCGGTTGGACCAGCAGCTCACGGCGGCCGGAGGCCGGTTCCCGGCCAGCCTTGAACACAGTGAGCGGCGCCCCGACGCCGACAACGCGCCCGACACCCGCGGCCAGTCGGAACGCACCTTCGGCGCCCGGCTGCTGCGCGGTACGACGACCGATGCCGCGGTGGTACGGGACCAGACGGACGCCGCCGTACCGCTGACCGGCGCCGACCGGCGGGTCCTGGCGGGGGTGCCGGTGGACGGCGACGGCCACAGCGTGCGTCTGTCCGCGCTCGGCGGCTACCGAGTGGCCGCCGTCCACGGGGACGACGGCGACGTCCTGGTCACCGGGCTGCCGCTGCGCCCGGTGGAGGAGACCGTGCACCGGCTGGAGCTTGTGGAGACCGTGGTGTTCGGCAGCGCGCTGCTGGTCACCGGGGTGGCCGGGGCACTGTGGGTACGGCTGTCGCTGCGCCCGCTGCGGCGGGTGACCACGACGGCCGCCCAAGTGGTCGAGCTGCCACTGGCCAGCGGTGAGGTGGCCATGCCGCCACCGGTGCCGGACACCGACCCGCGCACCGAGGTGGGCCAGGTGGGCACCGCGCTCAACCGCATGCTCGGCCACGTCGGGGACGCGCTGGCCCGTCGTCACGCGAGCGAGGAGCGGCTGCGGCACTTCGCCGCCGACGCCAGCCACGAGCTGCGGACGCCGGTGGCCTCCGTCCGCGGACACGCCGAGCTGGCACTGCGTCATCCAGGTCCGGTGCCGGATGAGGTGCGGCACGCGCTGGAGCGAATCCAAGCCGAGTCGGAGCGGATGTCCACGCTGGTGGACGATCTGCTGCTGCTCGCCCGGCTCGACGCGGGACGGCCGCTGGGCCGCCGATCGGTCGATCTGACCCGGCTGGTGCTGGACGCGACGGACGACGCACGGGCCGCCGGTCCGGGGCACCGCTGGACGCTGGAGCTGGCCGAGGAGCCGGTGAGGGTACTCGGCGACGAGCACCGGCTCCAGCAGGTGGTGGGCAACCTGCTGGCCAACGCCCGTACCCACACCCCGCCCGGCACGCGGATCACCGTACGGCTCGCCACGGCCGGTGCGGCCTGGGCGGAGCTGACAGTGTCGGACAACGGTCCGGGGGTGCCCGACGGACTCCAGGACGAGGTGTTCGAGCGGTTCGCGCGCGCCGACCCCGGCCGCTCGCGGACGGCCGGCGGAACGGGACTGGGCCTGGCGATCGTCCGGGCCGTGGTCGCGGCCCACGGCGGCACGATCACGCTGACCAGCAGGCCGGGCACCACCGTCTTCCGGACCCGGCTCCCCCGCCCTACCACGGCGCCCGATCCGGGCTGAGCGGGGGACGGGCGGAGTTCAACAGCCCGGCCCCTGGACGGTCATCTTCTGCCCTGCCAGTGCCAGTGCCTGTGCCCCGGCCGGCGGTCCGCCAACTCGGCGACGACCATCTCGCTCCCGTCCCTCCATCGCTGTTCGAGGTGGATTACCTCACAGTCGAACACGCGGAAATCTGTGTTGGCTGGAGTAGACATTGGGTGGTGGTGTGGTTATGGTTTCTCTCGTAACCGAGGTCAACAGGGCCTGGCAGAAACGAACTGGCAGGCGGTAGTACACGCAGTTGCAGTGCGCAGGACGGTGCGGTGGTGGAGTTCCGAAGCCAAGGTGGTTGCAGGACGGCGACGGGACTGGCGACCGGACCGGGTGGCCCGCGGTGATCAGGGGCCGCCGTAAGCAGTACCGCAGTGGCAGTACCCGTAAGAGCAGGTCGCAGTACCCAGCAGCGAAGTCGGTAAGCAGCACCTCGGTGAAGGCGTCGGCTGCGGACGCGCGCACCGGGACCTTCGGCAGTGGGGTTCCAAGCCAGAGCAAACGCAGGACGGGCGATGGGGCTGGCTGCCGAAGAGTGGCGCTGTCACAGGCCACGGAGAGAGTTCGCATCACCAGCAAGTACGCAGTCCCCCGCTTGGCAAGCGGTTGGTCCCAGAGGGAAGAACGGAGGAGCCACGCGCCATCAGGATCGCCCGGGCGGAAGTCTGAGCCCGGGTACCGCAGGACATCGATAGTGAGGTGGTCTCCGGTCAAGCAACCGCGATCCCCGCAACCCCGACAGCATCTCGGTCGGGTCAGCGGAAACATGACGCCGGCGCAGTACCAGGGCCGGCAGATGGTGTAGCAGTTCCTTCGGGGCCCTGGTGCCATTGGCACCAGGGCCCCTCCAGCGTGTTCCACAGAGAGGTGCAATGACAGCAGACGACTCGTTCGGCCGTCTCGATGACGACGACTATCCCGCGTACACCATGGGCCGGGCCGCCGAGATGCTCGGCACCACCCCCGGCTTCCTGCGCGCCATCGGCGAAGCGCGCCTCATCACCCCGCTCCGATCCGAGGGCGGCCACCGCCGCTACTCCCGCTACCAACTGCGCATCGCGGCCCGCGCGCGTGAACTCGTCGACCAGGGCACCCCCATCGAGGCCGCCTGCCGCATCGTCATCCTCGAAGACCAGCTCGAAGAAGCCCAGCGCATCAACGCCGAATACCGCCGTGCCGCCGAATCTGTGAATTCACCGCCCGCGGTCTGAGGTGATGCGGGCCCGCCGGGTACCGGCGGCCCCGCATACGCGGGGCGTGGCGCATGGGTCGTCCCCCCTTCCGTACGTCGTGGGAGGCGTTCATCGACTGGAAGGCATAAGACTGGCTACGGGAACAACCCCGCCTGACCTTCCCGCCCGCGCTCGGAGCGTACGGCTGCCCCCGGGCACGCCCTGCTGCCTAACGGGTCACCCGAACTTCCTGAAACGTTGTGCTCCGGGCGGATCAATATCTATGGCCGCGACGTGAAGGTTTAACGTGCCGTGCGGAGAATTTTCTTACCGCAATGAACAGAGTGGAATCATTTAACGTGCACAGACTGCTACGGCATGCTAGTGTCGATCTCAGTTGCAGTCTTGATTCCCAAACTTGAAGCACCTCCATCGGCATTTTTGCCGTTGGAAGCATTTTGTATTTCCGGTCATTTTCCGGGTGGGGCATCATCGCGGCGACCCGGTATCCGTGCATTGCGGGTCCGGCGTACTGCCCCAAAGGAGATATGACATGGCGTCAGGCACCGTGAAGTGGTTCAACGCGGCCAAGGGTTTCGGCTTCATCGAGCAGGACGGTGGCGGCGCTGACGTGTTCGCCCACTTCTCGAACATCGCCGCACAGGGCTTCCGTGAGCTGCTCGAAGGCCAGAAGGTCACCTTCGACGTCGCGCAGGGTCAGAAGGGCCCGACGGCCGAGAACATCGTTCCTCTCTGATGCTGACGCGCACTTTGTAACTGGGGCCCGCATCCCTCGGGGCGCGGGCCTCGGCTACGGGCATTCTCCGAGGTTTCACCTGTGGGATGGCGCCGTCCGTGACCCCCTCACCGGGGAGCGGTCCTCTTCGGAGCTACACCCGTCGGCATCCTGGATTTCACGTCCACCTGGCGTCACCCATTTCATGGCTGCGCCCGCACCAGATTCACTGCAAGCCAGATTGGCTTTCGCATTCTATTCGGCCCGTTCTTGTGATTGCCCGCGCTGCTCTTCCGCTGCGGGAATTCCTTGATACGCGCCGTATCAAGGAAGGTTCTGAATGAACCCCTCACGTACGAACGGCCGCTCCTCCCGCCCCCGCCGCACCGACGGCCCCGCTTTCCGCTCCGGTGCCGGTGCGGGCCGGGGTAGCCGTGTCGGCTCGCCCGTCCCGGGCCGTTCAGGGGGGCAGCGCCGCTCGGGCGGCCACGGCCGGCGGCCCGCAGAGCCCCAGGGCGAGTTCGCCCTGCCGAAAACGATCACTCCCGTACTGCCCGCCGTCGAGGCGTTCGCCGATCTCGACATGCCCGAGCAGTTGCTGGCCGCGCTCACCGCACAAGACGTGAGCGTCCCGTTCCCGATCCAGGGCGCGACCCTGCCCAACAGCCTCGCGGGCCGCGACGTCCTCGGTCGCGGGCGCACCGGCTCCGGCAAGACCCTCGCCTTCGGCCTGGCCCTGCTGGCCCGCACCGCCGGACAGCGCGCCGAACCCCGCCAGCCGCTGGCCCTGATCCTCGTGCCGACGCGTGAGCTGGCCCAGCAGGTGACTGACGCGCTCACCCCCTACGCCCGCTCGGTGAAGCTGCGTCTGGCCACCGTCGTCGGCGGAATGTCGATCGGCCGTCAGGCCAGTGCGCTGCGCGGTGGCGCCGAGGTCGTCGTCGCTACGCCGGGCCGCCTCAAGGATCTTATCGGCCGGGGTGACTGCCGGCTGAACCAGGTCGCGATCACCGTCCTGGACGAGGCCGATCAGATGGCCGACATGGGCTTCATGCACCAGGTCACCGCGCTCCTGGACCAGGTCCGCCCCGAGGGCCAGCGGATGCTGTTCTCCGCCACCCTCGACCGCAACGTCGACCTCCTGGTCCGCCGCTACCTCACCGACCCGGTCGTCCACTCCGTCGACCCGTCCGCAGGTGCGGTCACCACGATGGAGCACCACGTGCTGCACATCCACGGCGCCGACAAGCTGCGGACGACGACGGAGATCGCGGCCCGCGAAGGCCGGGTGATCATGTTCCTGGACACCAAGCACGCCGTCGACCGGCTGACGCGGGACCTGCTGAACAGCGGTGTCCGGGCCGCCGCCCTGCATGGCGGGAAGTCGCAGCCGCAGCGCACCCGGACCCTGGCCCAGTTCAAGACCGGGCACGTCACCGTGCTCGTGGCGACGAACGTCGCGGCGCGCGGCATCCACGTCGACAACCTTGACCTCGTCGTCAACGTCGACCCGCCGACCGACCACAAGGAATACCTCCACCGCGGAGGTCGTACCGCGCGAGCCGGTGAGACCGGCAGTGTCGTCACCCTGGTCACCCCCAACCAGCGCCGCGACATGACCCGCCTCATGACGGCCGCCGGCATCGTGCCCCAGACCACCCAGATCCGCTCCGGCGAAGAGGCACTCAGCCAGATCACCGGTGCCCAGACCCCCTCCGGCGTCCCCGTGACGATCACCGCGCCGGTGACCGAGCGACGTAAGCGCAGCACGGCCGCACGCGGCCGGCGCAGCCCCGCTTCGGCTTCCCGGCGCGTGACCGCGCGGCAGTCCTCCTTCGACGCGAAGGCAGCCTAGAGCCTTCGTGATCAGAAAACTGACCTATCTCTGCAGGAGGCACGTTTTGACGCTGGTTCAGATGCAGCTCCGCTCGGCGAATGCCACCCCCGTGCCCAGGAACGAGGCCGACGCCGTGGACACAGCCGGGCCGCAGGTCTGCGACGACATGACCATCGAGGTCGCCCTGTCCGTCATGGCAAGCGCCCGCACCGGGCACCTGCTCGTCTGCGACGACGACGGCCTGCGTACCGGACTGGTCACCCGGGCCCAGCTCGCCGCAGTCCGCGACAGCTCCGCGTACACGGACCGGGTCCAACTGCGCGACATCCTCGGCGACCACGGGCTGTTCACCTCGCCCGTGACCACGATGACCGAAGCCGAGCACGCGATGCGCTACAGCCGGCACGCTGCCCTGCCTGTCGTCGACAAACAAGGCAGCGCTCCAGGTGTCCTCGCCCCTGCCCGCTGAACCACCTCACCGCGGCAGAACCATCCCCCTTCACTCTTCTTCCTGTGAGGCATCATGCGCTGTGTCATCGCCCGCTTCCCGTTCGACCTCACCAAAAGCGGCGTCCTGGAAGCCATGAAGGGCGTCAAGCCCGAGCAGGTCACCGGCGAGTCCGTGATCATCGGCCGGCGCACCTACCCCGTCAAGCAGGTCGGCCAGGTCATCACGCGCCAGGACCGCCGCGATTTCAGCGCCGGCGAAGTCCTCCGGGCCATGACCCAGCTCGGCTTCACCTGCCGCGGCCTTCCCCAGGCCGCCCCGCCCGCTCGCGTCCTCAACCCGTTGCAGCAGGCATCCGCGATGCTCGGCGCCCCTGCGGCCGTCTGACCGACGGGCAGGCGCGAGCTGCCACCGAAACTGCGGTGAGGGTCCGACCGGGATGCGCCGGTCGGACTCGCACCGCGTACCGAGGGTTTCTCGGCGAGGAGGTGTCACCCTCGTCGATGTGTGTACAAGACGTGCGATGCCGTCCAGGGCCCGTCATCAAACGGATCTTGCCCAAAGCAGGCGCGAGGCCAGGGAGACCGCTGCTTCATAGGCCGCGGCGGTCGTGTCATACCGGGTCGCGGTGTCCGTTTCCCTTGCCCATCGTCGGCTCCAGGCGTCCAGCCTCTCGGCGTCGGTGACCGGGCGGTCCAGCCACCGGTAGTAGGGCCGGCGGGCCAGTCCGAGCACCCGGTACGTCACCGCCACCGGCACCCGGTAAGGGGCACCGGCGGCAGTCGGCTCGCGGACGAGCGGGTACATCATCTTGCCGACGGCTTCGCCTGCGACAGACACGCCGCGGCAGTTCCCACCAGCCCGCTGCCGAACGTGGTGGCACCCCAGCCGGTCAGGAAAGCCCGGTAATCGGCCAGTCGTGCCCGGGACACCGCGGAGATCATGAAGCCGCCTGCGTGCCCTGCGGATCGCCCGCCAGGGCAAGCGCACCGGCCGAGGTCGGTGCCACCATGTCGAGCGCCTGCTCCGGTGTCCGGGCCACGCGCAGGATGCCGGCGTCGCGCACGAAACCCCGTCTCCGCAGCCGCTCGACGTAGTTGAGCAAGGGCAGCCAGTCGTCGTCCACGTCCAGGAGCACGAGGGGACCGACGTCCTGCCCGAGTGCGGCCATGGACACCACTTCGAGCACCTCGTCGAGCGTGCCGTAGCCGCCCGGAAGCGCGACGAAGGCGTCCGCGCGGTCGATCATGACGCGCTTGCGTTCCAGGAGGTCCTCCGTGAGTACGATCTGCTGTGGCGGCAGGTGGTCGTTCATCTCCTTGGCGCGCAAGAACTCCGGGATGACCCCGAGGATCGGCGCACCGCCCTCGGCGGCACCGCGCGCCACCGCGCCCATCAGGCCGGCCCCGCCCGCCCCGTAGACCAGCTGGTGGCCGCGGGCGGCCAAGCCGGCGCCGAGCTCGGCGGCGGCCTGGACGTACCGGTCCGACGGTCCCGTGGAGAAGCCACAGAAGACTCCGAGCGCCAGGGAGCTTTCAGAGGTATCCATAACTGAGCCAGCCTCCGTCGACGACCAGGGTCTGGCCGTTTATGTAGTCGGCCGCAGAGGAGGCCAGGAACAGGACGGGTCCGACGATGTCGTCCGGCCGACCGCGTCGGCCGGAGGGGATGCGCCCGACGATGGCGTCCTCGTCGAGCGCGGCCGGATGCGGGGTCTCGATGCGGATCATGCCGGGGGCGACCGCGTTGACGTTGACGTTGCGCGCCGCCCACTCCACCCCCAGGCTGCGGGTCAGCTGGAGTACGCCGCCCTTGCTCGCGGCGTACAGCGCCCGTTCCGGGAAAGCGGTGTAGGACAACAGCGAGCAGAAGTTGACGACCTTGCCATGGCCTTGCTCGAGCAGGTGCCTGCCGAAGATCTTGCAGGCCAGGAACGTGCCCATGACATTGGTTTCCAGCAGGGTCCGCGCGGATTCCGCTGGAAACCCGGCAGTGGGCCCGAGATGGAAGACGCCTGCGGCGTTGACGAGGACGTCCACGCCGCCGAACCTCTGGACCACCCGCTCGGCCGCCTCGCCCAGCGCCGCCTCGTCCGCGACGTCCACGTCCACGGCCACGCTCTCGGCGCCGAGTTCCGCGATCTCGCCTGCCACCGACTCCACCTGGGACCCGGTGCGGGCCAGCACCGCGACCCGCGCACCGCGGGCCGCGAAGCCGAGGGCGACGGCGCGCCCGATGCCCCGGCCGCCGCCGGTGACCACGACCCGCATCAGCGCGCCCGGAACTCGCCGAACCAGTGCAGCTGGTCCGGCTTGGAGCGGGTGGGCACGTTGCGGTACACGTACAGCGCCACGCACTCGAACCGGTCGGCGCTGAAGGTGGTGAGGATCTCCTCGCTGGTGATCCGGCGCGGGCCGGTACCGGCCACCATCTTGTCGGAGAAGGAGTTCAGCAGGAACAGGCCGCCGGGCTTGAGCAGGCGGTGCACCTCGTCGGCGTAGCGCGACCTGGCGTCGTCACGCATGTTGTGGAACACGAAGGAGTCGGTGACGACATCGGCCGAGGAGTCCGGCAGCGGGACGTCGAGCACGTCGCCCTCGATGAACTCGGCGTCGGCGCCCGCCAGTTCGGCCCAGCGGGTGGCCCGGGCGACGGCGTCCGCGGACAGGTCGACGCCGGTGACGTCCAGGCCCTGCACGGACAGGAAGACGGCGTCGACGCCGGGGCCGCTGCCCAGATCGATCAGGCGCTGACCGGGGGCCAGCGTGCCGTCGATCACCCGCTTGATCAGCTCCAGGCCGGGGGAGGCGTTGAACCAGGAGAGCTTGGCCAGCGACTCGTTGGCATAGACGGAGGAAAACGTGTCGGTCCAGCTCTGTGTGAAGGCAGTCATCGGGTGACCTCCTGGGTCGGGCGGCTCAGCACGGTGGCGGTGTCGTCGGTGACGAGGCGGACGTAACCGGGTACGGCCGGGATCCGGTCCTCCGGCATGGTGAGGACGACGCGGTCCTCGGAACGGGACACGACGGCGAATCCGGCGAATCGGTAGGTGACGAGCATCTGCCGGTTCCGGTCGGTGGGCCGGAAGTGGGCGACGGTGCGGGCACCGTGCGCGGCGGCGGTGCGGGCCAGCGCCGCGATGAGCGCGGTGCCGACGTTGCGGCCCATGACCCGGCAGGACATCAGCAGCAGCCGGATCGTCCACTCGGGACCGGTGGACAGCACCGCCAGCCCGATGGTGCCGTAGGTGCCGAAGCGGTCGTCGAGTTCGGCGACGATCACCCGGTGGCCGGGGTCCCGCACCAGCTCGGCCAGCTCGTCCCGGTCGAAGGTGATGCCGGTGGTGTTGAGCTGGTGGGTGCGCCGGGTCAGCTCCGCCGCGCGGTCCAGATCGCCCTCGGTCGCGTTGCGCACCCGCAACGTCATGCCCAGCGAGGACAGGAACTCCTCGGCCGGGCCCTGGAACGTCTCCTCGTGCCCGCGGCGGCGGTCCTCGGCCTGGTACATCTCCCGGCGGCGGGCGGCGTCGGCGGTCACCTGCCGCGGCAGGACCCGGCCGCCGGCGACCAGTTCGTGCAGCTTCTCCCGCGTCACGCAGCGGACTTCGGGCAGTTCCCTGGCCACCTCGGCACGTTCGAACTCCGAGTCGTCGACGAACAGCACGCTGTCGGCGCTGATGTTGAGCAGGTCCAGCAGCGTGCGCAGCGAAGCGGACTTGGCCGACCAGCCGAGCTGCGGATGCAGGAAGTACGTGTCGAGCCCGAAGTCGCGGAGCCGGTCCTCGGCGGGACCGGGCTCGTTGCGGCTGGCGACGGACTGGAGGATGCCGTGCTCGTCCAGGACGCGCACGAGGGTGCGGTTGGCGTCGGGAACGTGGAGTTCGTCGCCCTCCAGGAGCGTGCCGTCCCATAGGGTGTCGTCCAGGTCCCAGACCACGCACTTGACGGTGTTCTCGGCCGTGGCCGGGGTCATCGCTGCTTTCCTTTCCCCGCGGCGCCCTGGTCGCGCAGCAGCGCGGTGGCCACGACGTCCTGGAGCACCTCGGTGGGTCCCTCGATCACCTCGTGCACCCGGGCCGCGGCGGCCAGCCGGGCCAGCGGATGGTTCTCGGTCTGGCCCTCGGCGCCCAGCAGACGCGAGGCAGCGGCGGTCACGCTGCTGGCCGCCCGGGAGGCCAGCAGCTTGGCGCGGGCGGCGGTCACCGCCGCCGTCGGCGTGCGGTTCTCGACCTCCTGTGCCGCCGACCGCACGTAGTGGGTCGCGGACTCGGTGGCGAGGGCGGCGTCGGCGAGCAGCCCGCGCACCAGCTGGTGGTCCCCGAGCACGCGGTCCCCCGTGGAGCGGGTGGTGGCATGGCCGACGGCCAGGTCGAGCGCGGCCTGAGCGATGCCCGCCGCACCCGCCGCGACGCAGAGCCGGCCCAGGGTCAGGCACGACGTCGCGACGAACGGGATGCCGGTGCCCGGTCGCCCCACCACACGGGCGGCGGGGGCGGTCGCCCCGTCGAAGGCGACGCGGGCCAGCCGCGCGGCCCGCAGGCCCGCGGTGCGGGGTTCGGGCTCGACCCGCACCGCACCGCCCGCGTCGACCAGCGCGCAACTGTCCAGGCCCTCGGTGAGGCCGAAGACGAGGTAGGCGTCGGCGATCTGGCCGAAGGACAGCCAGCGCTTCACCCCGGTGACGCGCAGGGTGTCGCCCTCCCGGTCGATCCTGGTGGTCAGTGCCCCGGCGTCGGCTCCGCCGGTGGTCTCGGTGAGGGCGAAGGCGGCGAGCACCCGGCCGGTGGCCAGCTCGGGCAGGAACGCGTCGCGGGTCTCCCGCACCGCCCAGCGGCGCAGGGCGTGACAGACCATGGCGTGGACCACCAGCAGGCTGTGCAGGCTGGGCGAGGCGGCGGCCACCAGCCGGTGCACCTCGGTCACGTCCACCAGCGGGAGATCGCTGCCGTGGTGCGCGGTGCCGACGGTCATGCCGAGCAGTCCGTGCCCGGCCAGGAACTCGACGTCCTCGCGCGGGACGGCGCCCGCCCGTTCCCAGGTCGTGGCCAGGTCGGCGAACTGCTCGCCCCGCAGCACGTCGAGGACCGCTACCGGCACAGTGGTGCTCACGCCGCCACCCGGCGGGTGACCAGGGCGGCCAGTCCCCGCACGGAGTCGAAGTTGAGCAGTTCCAGGTCCTCGTCGGCCACCTCGACGTGGAAGGTGCGCTCGACGAAGTCGACCATCTGGACCGCGGCGATCGAGTCCAGGACGCCCCCGGAGATCAGCGGCCAGTCGTCCTCGATGTCCGGGTGGCCGCTGAGCCGGGCGATGAATTCCCGCACCACGGCGGCGATTTCCTCATGCGTGGGCGTGCTCTGAGCAGTCATCGTGTCAGCTCCCGTCGTAGGAGTAGAAACCGCGGCCGCTCTTGGCCCCGGTCCGGCCCTCGTCGACCATCCGGCGCAGGTGCGGGTGGGTGGCGAACTCGGTGGTCCCGTAGTGCTCGTGCAGGACCTCGAGCGTGCGCACGACCGTGTCGAGGCCGATCAGGTCGGCGGTGCGCAGCGGCCCGGAGGTGTGGCCGAGGCAGCCCTTGAACAGCTCGTCGACCTGGTTCGGGGTGGCGACACCGTCCGCGACGACGGCGGCCGCGAGGTTGACCACCGGCATCAGCACGCGGTTGATGACGAAGCCGGGGGCGTCGTTGACCACGACGGAGCGCTTGCCCATGCGGCCCAGCAGATCCCGGGCCGCGGCCAGCGCGGTGTCCGAAGTGGACGGGGAGCGGACGACCTCGACCATGTCGATGCGGTCGACCGGGTTCATGAAGTGCACGCCGACCACGCGGCCGGGGTCGGCAAGGCACTCCGCCAGCCGGGCGATGGGGATGGCGGAGGTGTTGGCGGCGATGGTCACGCCGGGCGCCAGCGCCTTGTCCAGCAACGGGTACAGCTCGCGCTTGCCCGATTCCGATTCGGTGGTGTTCTCCACCACGAATCCGGCGCCGGCCACGTTGGCCAGGCCGGTGCTGAAGCGGATGTCCAGCGGCCGCGGTCCCCGGCCGCCCAGCAGCGCGGCCAGCCGCTCGTGCCGCCGGACGGCCGCGCGGGCCGCGTCCAGTGCGGAGGTATCGGTGTCGACGAGGGTGACGGCGTAGCCTGCCGCCGCGGCGGCGTGGGCGACGCTGGAGCCGATGACACCGGCTCCGATCACTCCGAGCGTGGGTGCGCTCATGACACTGGGCTCCCGTGGTCGAGGGGTTCCGGTTCGTGCTCGGTGGCGGCGAGCCAGTCCTGGATCTCGCGCGTCATGCCGCCGAGGGTCGCGGAGGCGAAGACGACGGAGGAGGGCACGGCCTGTCCGGTGAGTTCCTTGAGGCCCGCGATCAGGTGCACGCCCATCAGGGAATCGCCACCGAGGTGGAAGAAGTGGTCGTCGGGATGGACTTGGCGCAGTCCGAGCAGGACCCGGAAGCGGTGGGCCAGGAACTGCCCGACGGTGGATCCGGGTGCCTCTTCCGGCGGCGCCGGCGCGGGGGTCTCGGGTGCCGGCCCGGCCTGCCGCGCCGTGGCAGGCGCCGGCCAGGGACCGGCGGGCGGCTCGGTGTCGGGCAGGTACCGGCGGCGCAGCAGGGCGCGCGGGGGCAGGTTGGCCCGGCGCGCCGGATCACGGCGCAGGCGTGGCCAGTCGGCCTCGACCCCGTGGGCCCACAGTGCTCCCAGTGCCTCCAGCAGGATCTGCCGGTCGCCGGCGTTCTCGTAGGACTGCCGCACGGTGCGCACGCACACGGCGTCCGGGTCGGCCTGGGCGATCCAGGGACGGGCGGTGCCCGGTCCCACCTCGACCAGGACCCGGTGCCGGGACAGGACCAGCCCGGCCGCCGTGCGGAACCGCACCCGGCTGACCATGTGGTCACGCCAGTAGCCGGGTTCGGGTACCTCCCCGTCCAGCCACGCGCCGAGCACGCTCGAAGCGATGGGGATGCGGGCCGGCGCCAGGTCCACGTGGCGCAGATCCTCGCCGAGCAGGGCGGCGGCGCCCGCCAACTGCGGTGTGTGGAAGGGATGCCTGGTGTCCACGGGCAACGTGGTGAACCCCGCGGCACGCAGCCGGGCGGCCAGCGTCGACACGGCTTCCGGCCGGCCGGAGAACACGCAGTGGCCCGGCCCGTTCTCGGCCGCGATCCAGGTGTCCTCCTCGGCGTAGCGCTCCACCTCCTCCGCGGCGGCGAGCACGCTGAGCATGGCGCCCGGCCCGGCGGTCTCGACCAGGTCGGCCCGGCGGGCGACGGCGGCCATCGCGTCCTTTGGCCCGACGACCCCGGCTAGTACGGCCGCCACCCATTCGCCAAGGCTGTGGCCCAGCAGCGCGGCCGGGCGGATCCCGAGGTCCATGAGCGTGCGGGCCATGGCGTGTTCCATGCAGAACAGTGACAGGTGCACCTCGCGCAGTACCCGGGGCGCGGGCGCCGAGCCGCCGCGCCGCAGCAGGGCGCGCAGGTCCACGCGGTCGCCCTGGCGGTCCGGCCCGGCCGGCTCGGTGGCGAACGACCGGCCCACGGCACCGTCGGTCAGCGTGTCCGCCACGGCCACGACGGCCTGGAGGTGGCGGGCGAACAGCGGGTCCGTACGGGCCAGTTCGGCGCCCATGCCCGGGTAGTGACTGCCGAGGCCCGGCAGCACGAACACGACCTCGGGGGCGTCGGCTGTGGCGTGGCCGCGCTGGATCCGCAGCCGGTCGCCGCCGAACGCCGCGGCCACCTCGTCCGGGGAGCGCACCACGGCGTAGGCACGATGCGGATAGCGGTGGCGTGCGGTCTGGGTCGTCCACGCCGCGTCAGCGATCCGCGAAGGGTTCTCGCCCACGTGGTCGCGCAGAGCGGCCAGGTCGACGTCCAGGGCGTCCGGGTGGTGGCTGGACAGCAGCAGCAACTCGGGATCCCGCGAAGGCGGCGTCACCGGTGCGGCGGGCGCTTCCTCCAGTACCACGTGGCAGTTCGTGCCGCCCAGGCCGAAGGCACTCACCCCGGCCCGCCGGGGCCGGCCGGGCACCGCGGGCCAGTCCAGGGCCTCGCCCAGTGGCCGCAGCGGGCCGGACCGGGCGGCCAGGTCGGCGGGCAGCCGCTCGAAGTGCGGGGTGGCGGCCAGACGCCGGTGGCGCAGCGAGAGCACCGCCTTGGCGAAGCCGGCCAGGCCCGCCGCTTCCCGCAGATGCCCGAGACCGCCCTTGACCGCCCCGACGTGGACCGGGTGGCCGGCCTCGGCGAACACCTCGGCCAGCGCCGACCACTCGGTGGAGTCCCCGATCCGGGTTCCGCTGCCGTGCGCCTCCACGTAGTCGATGTCCCCGGGCCCGAGCCCGGCCACGTCCAGTGCGGCCCGGATCACCTCGGCCTGGGCGGCGGCGTCGACCCCGGCGAAACCCGACTTGCCCCAGCCGTCGTTGTTCATGGCACTGCCCCGCACCACGGCCCAGATCTCGTCGCCGTCGCTCACCGCGTCGGCCAGCCGCTTGAAGACGACGGCGCCGACGCCGTCGCCGGGTACGGACCCGCCCGCCGCCGCGTCGAAGGGGCGGCACACCCCGTCCGGGGAGCCGATGCCGCCGAGCGGGGCGTCGTAGCCGCCGGGAGCGGGGACGCGGACCGAGGACACGGCGGCCACGGCCAGGTCGCTGCCGTGGCCGAGCAGGTCCTGCACGGCCAGGTGGACGGCGGTCAGCGCGGTGGAGCAGGCCGACTGCACGGTGACGGCGGCGCCCTGGAGGCCGAGCCGGTAGGCGACCCGGGTGGCGGCGTAGTCGCCGCGGTTGGTCACCTCCAGGGACTGGGCGTCGACGCCGGGGCGGCCGGCCAGCGCACTGCCGACCCACCGCTCGTAGTCGCTGTGGCCGACCCCGGCGTAGACGCTGACCGCCATCGTCCCGGCCCGGTCGACGTTGGCCGTGGTCAGGGCCTCGTCGACGGCCTCCAGCAGCAGCCGCTGCTGCGGATCGGTCAGCAGTGCCTCGGACGAGGCGATCCCGAAGCGGTCGCGGTCGAAGTGACCGGGGCTCGGCACCGATCCGTAGGCAGGCACGAACGTGGCAGCCGTGGCGGCCTCCCGCCGGGTGATGCTGTCTACGCCGGCTTCGAGGATGGACCAGTACCGCGCCACGCTGTCACAGCCGGGCAGCCGCACGGACAGGCCGACGACCGCGACGGCGTCCTCGTGGTCGAGCGCGTTCACCTTCAATCACCTCCTTCGACGTGGGTGGCGGTCCGAGAGTGGACGCGCCGGCGGCGGTCGGACGGCCGCCGGGCGGGTGGGCGGGCGGGCTCCTGGGCGTCCAGCAGACGGGCGTAGCCACGCGGGGTGCCGGCGGCGAACACCTCGGCCAGCGCGAACTGCCTGCCCGCCGCGGTCTCCAGCGCGCCGCGCAGCAGCATCAGACGCAGCGAGTCGCCGCCGAGGGCGAAGAAGTCGTCGTCGAGGCCGACCTGGTCCAGCCCCAGGACGCGGGCCACGAGTTCGGCGGCCCCGCGCTGCCCGGCAGTGGCCGGTTCGGCGTAGGGCACGTCGAGTTCCGGACGGCCACGGGGCACGACCCGCAGTGCCTTGCGGTCGACTTTGCCGCTGCCCAGCAGGGGCAGGGCGGGCACCGAAGCCAGCCGCGCCGGCACCATGAAGTCCGGCAACCGCCCGGCCAGGTACTCCCGCAGCCGCTGGACAGGGACCTCCTCGCCCGCGGGCACGACGTAGGCGACCAGGGCGGCCCCCTGGTCGGGATCCGGCGCGCTGACGACGGCGGCGTCGGCCACGCCCGGGTGCCCCCGCAGCACGGTCTCGACCTCCGCCGGCTCCACCCGCTGCCCGCGCACCTTGACCTGGTCGTCGGCCCGGCCCAGGTACTCCAGCTCGCCGCTGGGCAGGTACCGGGCCAGGTCCCCGGTCCGGAACACGACCGGCGGGCGACCGGGATCGTGCCGGTTGGGCAGGAACCGCTCGGCGGTCAGGTCGGGCCGCCCGAGGTAGCCGTCGGACAGCCCGGGGCCTCCGGTATGGATCTCGCCGGGGATGCCGGGCGGCACCAGCCGGCCCGCTGAGTCGCACAGGTACACGCGCATGTCGAGTGGGACGCCGACGTTGGTGCCGGGGCCGCCGGTCGCGGGGGTGGCCGGGGCCGCGGTGCGGTGGCAGACGTAGTCGGCCTCGCTGAGGGTGTAGGTGTTGTGCACCGCGAAGCCCAGCGAGCGCAGTTCGCCCTCCAGGTCCTGGCTCAGCGCCTCGCCCCCGACGAACACGTGCCGCAACGCGGGCGCCGTGCGGAACGCGGGCTGGGTCAGCAGGAGCCGCAGCATTGACGGCACGAAGCTGACGGTGGTGATGCCCTCGTCGTGGATGAGCCGGGCGAGGTACCGGTCGTCCCGGTCGCGGCCGGGCTCGGCCAGCACCGCGGTGCCACCGCCGGCCAGCGGCCAGACGAACTCCCGGAAACTGATGGGCGACTTGAGCAGGTGCCGGTCCGCCGGGCCGGGGCCGTAGAGGTCCTGTTCGAGTCGGATGCGGGAGGTGTGCATCCGGTGCGGGCGCAGCACGGCCTTGGGGGTGCCGCTGCTGCCCGAGGTGAAGAGGACGTAGGCCGTGGTGTCGGGCTGTGCGGTGTCCGGCGGGGGACCGGACGGCTGGTCGAGGGCGAGCAGGGCCTCGACCTTCCGGGCCTGCCCGCCGACGGCGGTGTGGCCACTGGCGGTGGTGAGCTGGGCCACCGGATCGGTGAGGCCGAGGATGTCCGCGGCCCGCGGTGCGGGCAGTGCCGGGTCGAGGTAGACGAACGCGCCGCCCGCCTTCCAGATGCCCAGGATGGCGGTGAACAGGACGAGGTCCCGCTCACCGGTCAGCACCACGAGGTCGCCGGGTGCCCCGAGGTACGGGAGCAGGGCGTGCGCGAACCGGTCGGAGGCCGCGTCCAGCCGGCCGTAGGTCAGTTCGGTGTCGCCGTACCGCAGGGCGACGGCATCCGGCGTGCGGGCGCTCTGCTCGCGGAAGAGGCGGTGCAAGGTGACGTCGGCGTGCGGGGTGTGCGGGGCGTTCCAGGTTTCCAGCAGGAGCGTGCGCTCCGCCGGCAGCAGCAACTCGGCGTCGCCGGCGGCCCGGTCCGGGTGCTCGGCCACTTCGTGGGCGAGCAGCGCCAGGTGTTCCGCGACCCGATCCGCACTGCCGTCGTCGAATACGGCGGCGTCGTGCGCCAGGTCCAGTACGTCACCGTCGGCGGAAAGCGTCCAGACGGGCCGGCCGAGTACGGCCGGTGGCATCTCGGCGGGGGCCGGGAGCACGGCCGTGTACAGCTCGCCCTCGGCAGGCGGCGCGGCGGGCCGCGGCCGGATGGCGCGGGCGAGTTCGCCCAGCGGGGCGGTCTCCTGGTCCGCATCGCTGTCGTGGCACACGACCGTGCGGCCGTCGTCGGCGACTGAGACGACATCCCAGCCGGCGCCGTAGCGGTGCAGCAGCAGACGGCTCAGGGCGGCCAGCCGGACCACCCCGCCGGGCCCCCGCAGCGAAGCTGCCGCCGGGCTGCTCAACCGTGCCGTGGCGTGCCGGGGCCGCGGCTCGCCGTGATCGGGAATGCGCTGCGGGAGAGTGATCATCACCGATCCCCGCCCGTCACGGTCGCCAGGCCGGCCCTGCGGCGCAGCACGGAGCGAGCCGCCGCCATACCGGTCGCGGCGCCGTAGGTGATGCCGATGATCTTCGAGGAGCTGTCGCCGACGAAGTACAGCCCGGGGATGGAGGACTCCAGGTCGTCGGAGAGCTCGATGTCGGGGAAGATCCGCTCGACAACGGGGGCGGCGACGGTGGCCGTGCCGGGCACGAGTCCCGGGTGCAGGGCGTTGAGCCGCTCGACCATGGCCAGCACGTCGCGGACCAGCGACGGGGGCAGGCACTCGCGCAGGTCGCCGTGGTGGTAGTTGATCAGGCTGGTGGTCAGCGGCCCCTCCACGGCAGGGCGCTGCGCCAACTCGTCCACGGTGGACACGACCGGAAGACCTCGGCCGTAGGCCGCGACCCTGGCCGCGAACGCGGCGGCGTGCTCGGTGCCGTCGGTCCCCTCCGGCAGGTCGACGGTGGTGAGAACACCCATGTTGGACTTGCTGGTGGGCTGGTTGAGGCAGTGCTGCCCGTCCAGGGCGACGGCGTCCAGGAAGCCGTACTGCATGACCCGGCCGCCCCCGCAGACACAGAACGTCCGCACGGAGTGGCCCTCCTCGTTGAGGAAGGACAGCTTCGGGTTGTGGCAGCCGTCCAGCAGGCGGTCGAGGTCCTCCCGCCGCGTCTCCAGGCGCACGCCCAGATCGACGCGGCGGCTGGGCCGGTGGCGCACGCCGATCCGGCCGATGAGCTCGCGCACCCACGGCAGGCCGAGCTTGCCCACGCCCACCACGACGTCATCGGCGTGGAAGGCGGCCGGCCCGTCAGGAGTGGCCGCGCGCACCTCGAACCCGCCGCCGTCCAGCGGCTCGATGTCCTCGGCGCGGTGGTGCAGCAGGACGCGGCCGCCTCTCTCCTCCAGTTCGGCCTTGAGACGGGCGATGACGACCAGGGAGTCGTCCACGGTGACGCTCTGCGAGAACGCGGTGTCGACGTGCTGGAACATCGCACCGAAGGAGTCGTCCTGTTCGGCGTGGACGGGCTCGGCGGGCGGCAAGCCCAGTTCGTAGAAGACGCGGTACGCCGTGGAGATCAGCTCCTGGGCGCGGTGGAACGAACCGAGGGCGCGCTCCAGCCCGCTGTAGGAGCGGACCGTGCCGTCCGGCGCCGACTCGATCTTGGAGCGGGTGAGCGAGGAGATGTAGCCGAGGTTGGTGTCGAAGTGGAAGGCGGCGCCGCCCAGCCCCGTCAGGCAGGTGCAGCGGGGGCACTGCAGGCGGAACTTCTCGGCGTCCCGCACGGACCGCCCGTCCATGCGGGCCACCAGGCGGGAGCACAGGCTCTCCCGCATGTCGCCGCCGGCCTCCAGCAGGGCGACGCGGCGGCCGGCCCGCACCAGGGTCAGGGCCGCGAACAGTCCGGCGGGGCCGCCGCCGATGACCACGGCGTCGCTGCGGACCGGCGTGGCGTTGGGGTCAGACATGGATCCTCCCGTTGACCGTTGGGCGCCGTTCGAGGTAGCGCTCGCGGAAGGGGCGGTAGAAGAGACGGCTGGTGTCGCGGCCTTCGGCCTCGATGCGCTCGATCAGCCACTGGCAGGTGAACGGCAGCAGGTCGAGCACGCGGCCGGGCCGCTGACCGGTGTGGGCGGCGTAGTGGCCGAGACCGCGGGCCAGGACGGCGCCGAACCAGTGCTCGCCGTCGAAGACCTGGTCGTAGAGCCAGTCGAAGCCGCGCTCCTGGTAGTCGGGAAAGACCGCGAGCGCCGTCGTGATGAGCAGGTTGACGACGTCCATGGCGGCGATGCCGGTGGCGCGGTAGTCCTCGAAGTCCAGCACCCTGGCGGTGCCGTCACGCGGGTCGCAGCGGACGTTCCACGGGCCGAGGTCGCCGTGGGTCGGCGCCAGCAGTGCCGTGCGCAGTGCCTCGTCGGCCTGCTGAACGCCGAACTCCGGCGTGCGGACGTAAGTAGCGGCCGTCTCCAGCGCGAGCTCGGGCGTGCTGGAGACCGCGGGATGCGACCGGTGCAGTTCGACGACGCGGTCCACTGCCGGGCGCAGCACCTGCCACAGGCCGTCAGGGGTGTCCACGCCCGTGACGGCGGTGGGCAGGTCGACGCCGGGCAGGTAGCTCATGGTGAACCCGCCCCCCAGCGCGTCGAGCGGAGCCGGACAGCCCAGGGGCGACGGAGGCCGGAAGGAGCGCAGGACCTCGAACTCGCCGGCGAGCTTTGGGTCGCTGTGCGACAGCGGGATCTTGGCCACCGCCACGGCCTCTCCGTCGATGTCGAGACGGACGAACGTCCGACGGCGGACCTTGCGGGCGCTGGCAGGCGTCCAGGTGCTGGTGGTCACGCGCTCCGGTGACACCTCGCCCTGCCCGGTGCGTTCCCGGTGCGCGGCCAGCATGAGTTGAATGATCTCGTCGGTGTCGACGGTGCGCTCCGCGAGATCGGCGGCGGTCACGACGTCTTCCCGGCGGGAGTGAGGCGGTCACTGACGTGGGCGAGCAGGTCGGCCAGGGCGGGGCCGCCGAGAAGCCCGCCGAGCTCGTCGACGGCGGCGTCGCGTTCCTGGTTCGTCAGCTGCCGGTAGTCGGCCAGCCGCTTGTCCAGGTAGTCGGCGAAGGAGCGGTACTCCGCCTCGTCCGAGAGGAGTTCGCGGGTGAGCCGGTCCAGCGCCCGCGTGCCCTCCAGATCGTCCTCCGGTACCTTGAACCGGGTGCCGAGGTCGATGAGGCTGGCCGCGTTGTCACCGATCGCGGTACCGCGCAGGGCCCGCAGGTTGGTTACATGCCCGTAGTGCTGTTCGGGCAGCAGCAGCGGGAGTTTGCGCAGGATGACCGCCTCGTGTAACGAGGTGAGGCTGGGCGGCACCGCGTACAACGGGGCGTGGGCCAGGTGCCGCAGGAAGTCCTTGTGCGGCAACATGGTGTACTCGATCTCGACGCCTCCGTGGGTCTCGGTCACCGATTCGCGGAACGCACCACCGCACACCAGGACGCGGCGCAGCTCGGGCTGCGCCGCGGCGAGTTCGGCGACCCACCGGCGCAGCAGGTCGAGATAGGCGTTGTGGGACTCGTAATTCAGGAAGAAGTTCTGGAAGCCACCCAAGTTGATCAGTAGGTCGGGAATGCGGTCCGGGGCGGGAGCGGACAACGCGGCATCCAGCGCGCCTCGGTCCACGATGGGGCCGCACAGCTCGATGTGGCTCGCGCCCGCCCTGGTCAGGGAGTCGATGCGCGCCGCGACACCGGGGAAGTTCTGCGCGTAGGACCGGGTGGCCAGCAGGTGGGCCAGCAGGATGCGCTCGTGCGGCGTCAGCGTGTCGAAGACGAACCGCGCGGTCTCGTCGTCGGACCAGCGCACGAGCTGAGCGCGGGCGGCCAGTTCCTCAATGCTGCGCTCGGTGAGCCAGAAGCTCAGCAGGCTGTCGAAGAACAGCACCGGCACGTCGGCACGCACCGCCCAGAACACCAGCTCCGCGTCCATCACGCTGACCACGAAGTCGGCCTCGGCCAGGCCGGCCGCCACGTCCTCGTACCGCTGGGTGTCGCCCTCGCTGATGTTGGTGAAGCGGTGCACGTGGCGCCGCGCGAAGTCCAGCGCGACGTCGCGGCCCGTGAAGTCGATCGTGGCGCCCTCGAACAGCGGCGATATGGCGGTCAGTTTGGAGATGGGTCCGAAGCCGCAGGCCTGGGCGCTGGAGAGGATCCTCATCGTCACGCTTCCCTCGTCTTCCGGTTGCGGTAGCTCAGTACGGCGGACCGGATGCTCTGGCCGTCGACGCCGTAGAAACGGAGAAGGTCCTGGTGGGCGGCGACCGGCGGGTACCGGTGGTCGGTGTGCAGGCTGATCACCGCCGGACCGCGGCGGCCGAGTGCCTCCGCGGTGGACGGACCGAGACCGCCGGGCGCCAGGGATTCCGCCGCGGTCACGACGAGCGGCCGGCGGCCGGCGAGCTCTCGGATCGCGGTGGCGGGAAAGGGGTGCAGGGTGGTCACCGAGGCGACAGCCGCCGCCACCCCGTCCGCGGCCAGCCCGTCCGCGGCGTCGAGTGCCTCGGCCACGCATCGCCCGGTTGCCAGGACCAGGACGTCCTCGCCGTCCCGCAGCAGCCGGGGCCCGCGGGGATCACTCTCGGAAGCCGCGGCCGGCAGCACGGGATCAGGACGCGCGGAGAGCCGCACGTAGGCCGGTCCCGAGGGGTCGGCCAGCAGCGTTCGCACCACGGAGACGGCGTCGGCGGCATCGGCCGGGCAGTACACCCTCATGCCGGGCATGGCCGACATCAGGGTGATGTCGTCCGGGGCGTGGTGGGTGGGGCCGAGCGGGCCATAGCCGAAGCCGCCGCCCACGCCGAGCAGTACGACCGGCAGGCCGGGCACGCATACGTCCAGCCGGATCTGTTCGTTGGCCCGGCGGACCAGGAACGGCGCCATGGCGGCGGCCACCGGACGCAGGCCGGCGCGGGCCAGCCCCGCGGCGACGCCGACCAGATTGGCCTCGGCGATGCCCGCGTCCACATAGCGACGCGGATCCTGCTCGAGGACCTGGGTGAACAAGGCCCGTCCGTCCGCACCCAGGGCGATCAGGCTGGGGTCGGCGTCCACGGCGGCGGCCAGCACCGGAGCGAGCGCGGCTCGCATGCTCCGCGGCGGGATGGATGTGTGGTGCGGCGGGATGGATGTGGTGGTCAAGGTAGTCTCCTCACGCCGTCGCGGTCAGCGCCGCGACGGCGATCCGGCGTTGGGCGGCGTCCAGCTCTCCCATGTGCCAGGCGGGATCACCCTCGGCGAAGGGAACGCCTCTGCCCTTGGTGGTGTGGGCGATCAGCACCGCCGGGCCGTCACCGGCCTCCAGCGCGGTGACGGCGTCGGCGACAGCCGTGATGTCGTGGCCGTCGCTCTCGCCGACCCGCCAGCCGAAGGCACGCCACTTGTCCGCCAGGGGTTCCAGCGCGCAGACCTCTTCCGTGTCACCCTCCTGCTGAAGGCGGTTGCGGTCGACGACGGCCACGAGGTTGCCGAGCCGGTGGTGGGCGGCGAACTGCGCCGCCTCCCAGTTGCTGCCCTCGTCGAGCTCGCCGTCGCCCGTGATCACGTAGACCCGGCGGTCCTTGCCCGCGAGCCGTGCGCCCAGCGCCAGGCCGCTTGCGAGGGACAGGCCGTGGCCCAGCGCCCCGGTGGCCGCCTCGATCCCGGGAATACCGTCCGAGGGGTGCCCTGGCAGCTCATTCAGGTCCGTGGTCAGCACGCCCAGTTCGGCGAGCACGGCGTACAGGCCGTAGACGCCGTGGCCCTTGCTGAGGACGAGCTGATCGCGGTCCGGCCAGTCGGGGCGGGCCGGGTCGCGACGCAAAATCCTGGTGTAGAGCGCGACCAGCACGTCGATCAGCGAAAGCGCGGGGCCCAAGTGGATGGCCTTGCGCGCCGCCAGTTCGACGACGCGGAGTCGGGCCCGCCTGGCCAGTTCGTCCACGTTCGACATAAGGAACACTCCTCGCGAGAACGGGGTTGGAATGAGCCGGATAAGCGCGGGACAAAGCCGTCTGGCTTCTAGACGCAGAAAGGTCTTCCATGATTTCGTGCGAAACTTCCTCGCTCAGATCCCGTTCGGCCGCGTAAGCCATGTCGATGATCGTGCGACTCCAACACCTGTTCACCCGCGACGTCGCTCAACGCCTTGACGAAGGCCGGACTGGTGTAGAGAGCGACAGCCGCGCCCGCGAACGACACGGCCACCGGAGTCCGGATTCCGCCTGAACGGCTTCTCGCCAGTCTCAGCCAGCCCTCCACCTCCTGATCGAGACCGGGGCAGATGCCCACCCGCGGTCGAGAAGGTCGTCTCCGCCGCTCCCGGTGGGCCCGAAAGAAACGTATCGCTTTTTTGTATCAGCCTGGATCGCCCGGTTGCCAGTAATCTAAATGCGACCTAAACGCCCGCCTATACCTCGCCTAAATGAAGTATCGTCGACGCCTCGAAATCTTGGACAGCCGCTCGTTGCCGTGTTGTGATGGGAGCCACGGCGTCCGTGATCACCACAGGCCGGCTGCGAATCGAGCCGCGTACACCAGAAATTCGCTTCGAGGGGGCACCATGATGTCGATGCGTCGCCCGCGGTACGAGAGCGTCTCTGACAGAGCGCCAGTCCCATACGGTACTGCATGGCTCAAACCGGCCGACCCGAGCAGCTGCGCGAACGGGTTCTGACCGTGAGCGGGGTGCGGATGACGCCCGGCTCTGGTTTCCGGCACGGCACGAACGACAGGGTGCGGATGTCAATCGGCGTGCGCTCGGGCACATCGACGCCCCGTTCGACCGGCCCCGACAGCTGACCCTGCCGGCCAATACGGCTTCGCGCGCATGGACATCCTTGTTCTCTGCCCCATCCTTTTCCGGAAAGGACCATTCATGTCTGCTGGCTACGGGCGGCTGATCTGGCGCAACGGTGTCCTCTTGCCGTGGGAGGAGGCCACCGTCCACATCAGCTCAGTGGGCCACGCCTCGGTCTCAGCCGCGTTCGAAGGCGTGCACGCGTACTGGAGCAGCACGCGGGAGACGCTCCACGGCTTCCGGTTGCGCGACCACATGCAACGCCTGCTCGAATCGCTGCGGATGAGCTGGATGGAGCCCGAGTTCGACGCGGACGCGCTCGTCACCGCGACGGTCGAACTCCTCGCGTCCTGGCAGACCACGGGTAAGGACCTGCACATCCGCCCGTGGGGCTTCGCCGCCGGAACGCATCGCCAGCAGATGGTGCCGCGCGGCACCCCGGCCGAGATCGCCATCGAGACCTGGGAGTTCGAGAGCAAGCTGCGCCAAGGCCGCACCTGCACGCTCGCGGTCAGCTCGTGGCCGCGGTTCAACCACGGTGCCTCACCGGCGTCGATGAAGGTGTTCTCCAACTACCACAACGGCCGACTGGGCAACATCGACGCCAGAGCACGCGGGGCCGACTGGCCGATCTTCCTCAACACAGGCGGCCACGTCACCGAGTCGTCGGGGTCGTGCATCGCCCTGGTCGAACGCGGCCGGCTGGTCACCCCGGCCCTGTCCGACGGTGTGCTGGACAGCATCACCCGACGCACGCTCATCCAGCTGGTCCAGGAGGAGCTCGGCCTCGACGTGGAGACCAGGCCGGTGGAGCGCACCGAGCTGTACCTCGCCGACGAGATCTTCCTCATGGGCACCTCGGCCGAGGTGCTGCCCGCCGTCGAGGTGGACGGCTTCCCGGTCGGCGACGGCAAGACCGCGGGTGAGATCACGCAGGCGATCGAGGCCTGCTACCACGACACCGTGCGAGCCGTGACCGGCAAGCACGACGAATGGCTGACCCCGGTGCACCTCGACCGAGCTCCTGGCGCGCCGTCGGTCCCCTCCCTCACTGGTTCGAGCGATGCCGGGAGTGCGAAGTGAAGCGTCTCGTCCATGCCGTCGTGGGCTGCGGCCGTGTCGCCCCCAACCACGTCGACGGCTTCTCCGTCCTGCCCGACGTGGAGGTGCGCTGGGCCTGCGACCGCGATCTCACGACCGCCCAGTCGCTGGCTCGCGCGCACGGCCTGCCGCGCGTCACGACGGACGTGCGCGAGGTGCTGGCCGACCCGGAGGTGGACAGCGTCTCCGTCGCGACCGGGCACGCCACGCACCACGGGCTGGCCGCGGCGGCGCTCGAAGCGGGCAAGCACGTGCTCGTGGAGAAGCCGCTCGCCCTCAGCGCCGAGGACGGCGCGGCCCTGACGTCCCTCGCCGAGCGCGCCGGACGGGTGCTGTCGGTCGTCTCCCAGCACCGCTACGACCGCGTCGTCACCGCCGTCCGGGACTGGATCGGGGCCGGCCTGCTCGGCAGCCTCGTCTCGGGCGTGGTCAGCCTGCAGTGCGGCCGCGACGACGCGTACTACGCGGGCAGTGACTGGCGCGGCACCTACGCGGGTGAGGGTGGCTCGGCGCTGGTCAACCAGGGCTACCACGCGCTCGACGTGACCCGCTGGCTGACCGGCGGGCTCGCGGTGGTCGGCGCGGCCGCCGGGCACACCGCGCCGCGGGGCGGCATGGAGACCGAGGACACCCTCGCGGCTCTGCTGCGCGGCCCGCAGGGCGCGCTGGTGACCTACCAGGTCACCGTGGCCAGCAGCATCACCTGGCGCACCCGCGTCGAGATCATCGGCACCGGAGGGTCGGTCCTGTTCGACCTCGACCACCCCGGGACCCTGCACGTGGCGGAAGGCAACGAGGAGCTGCGCGCGGCGGCGGCAGAACTCGCCTCAGCGGAGGTGGAGCAGGCTCCGCCGGGGATCGGCTACTACGGCATCTCCCACCGCCGGCAGATCGCGGACTTCGCGGCGGCCGTGCGGGACGGGCACAAGATGATCGCCGACGAACGGGCCGGGCTGGAGACCCTGATCCTGCTCCAGGACATCTATCGTGCGGCCCGGCACGAGGTGGCGTCTCCCGTCCTCTCAGCGCTCAGGAGCTGAGTCACCGGTGGCAGAGACCGTGGCTGCGGTCGGCGCCGAGCCGCCCGGCGGCCTGCCCCGCGTGCTGAACCGGCGACGGCGGAGGAATTCCATTCGTCAAGCGGTTTCTGGAAGCGAGTGAAGGGGAGTCCGAAGCATGCTGCACGATGTCACCGATGCCACGCGCCGGTTTATCGGTTTGCTGGACGCCGACCAACGCGAACACGCGATGCGCTCGGTCACCGACGACGATCTCAGGCACCGCTGGGGATACGCCCCCGGCATACGACCTGGCCTGGTCCTCGGCGATCTGCGGCGAGACCAGCGCAAGGCGGTGCACGGCATGCTCGCGACAGTGCTCAGTCCTCACACCTACACGCAGGCCGCGGCGGTCATGGCGCTGGAAGACGTCCTCGACCACCGAGAGGGCGGGCACCGCGACCGTCACAGCGGCGACTACTGGACAATCCTCTTCGGCACCCCGGACGGCGACGAACCGTGGGGATGGCGCATCGAAGGCCACCACCTGTCGGTGAACGTCCTCGTCGCCGACGGCCGCGTCTCGGCGACACCGTTCTTCCTCGGCGCGAACCCGGCCCGCGTCACCTACCGCGGCCGCGTCGTCGGCCAACCGTTGCTGTTCGAAGAGGAACTCGCCCGCGAACTCCTCGACCGCATGGACCCGACCGCCCGCCGCCTCGCCGTCGTGTCGGACCTCACGCCACACGACATCCGCAGCAGCGATTCCCCGCGCGTCAACCCATCGGAACCGGTCGGCGTGACCCCGGCGCAACTCAGCAAGCCCGCCGGCGAGCTACTGCTCGACATCGTCCGCTTCTACCTCGACCGGCTCAGGCACGAACTGGCCGACGAGGAGTTCGCGCGGATCGACCAGGAACGCCTGCACTTCTCGTGGGAGGGTTCGCTGCGGCGCGGCGAAGGCCACTATTACCGCGTCCAGGGCCCGGAACTGCTTATCGAGTACGACAACACATTCAACGAGGCCAACCACATCCACACCGTCTGGCGTCGCCATTGCGGTGACTTCGGCGACGACCTCCTTGCCGCCCACTGCGACGCGTCACGGCACACTGTCGCCCTTGGAGCGGCCCAGAACGGTTGAGGAACCCGGGAGGAAACCGATGGACGTCCGTCTGGACGGCCGCAGCGCCATCATCACAGGTGCCAGCAAGGGTCTCGGACTCGCGATGGCCAAGGAATTCGCTGCCTCCGGCGCCAATGTGGCGATCCTGGCCCGCGATCCCGATACGCTGGCCGCAGCCAAGGCTGTTACATCGGCCGGTGCCCAGGGACGGGTCGAAACCTTCGGCTGCGACGTTTCCAAAGCCGCCGACATCCAGAATGCCTATGATGCGGTCGTCGGCGCGTTCGGGCAGGTCGATATCCTGATCAACAATGCCGGCCAGACCCGGTCCATGCCGTCGGACCAGATTACCGATGACATCTGGCAGGAAGACCTGGATCTGAAGGTTTTCGCGGCGATCCGCTTTACCCGGCTTGTCTGGCCGGGTATGAAGCAACGCACATGGGGCCGGATCATCAACGTGCTCAACACCGGGGCCAAGACACCGCAGGCCAATGGTGCCCCCACGGTGGTGTCGCGTGCGGCCGGCATGGCGCTGATGAAGGTCCTCGCCGGTGAGGGCGCCCCGCATGGCATCCTGGTCAACGCCATGCTCGTCGGCCAGATCGTGTCGGATCAGATCGTGCGTCGTTACAGGGCCGAGGGCACGAACGTTTCATTCGAGGACTATGTTGCCAAGGCCGGCGCCAATATCCCGGTCGGCCGCATGGGCAAGGCCGAGGAGTTCGCCGCCATGGCCTGCTTCCTGTGCTCGGATCACGCGGGCTTCACCGCCGGGACGGCGATCAATATGGACGGCGGCGCATCGCCCGTGGTGTGAGGCCGCCGCGTCGCGGTCCGGGCCAGCATTCTTTGCGTCCCCGTGACGCAGGCGATCTACCGAACTCCGGTCCGAACCCCGGACCGCACCGGGGCGGTGCGGGAGCCCATCTGCGCCCCCCCGCACGTCCGATGTCAGGACTCCACCGGCGACCGGTGCGAGCGCAGTCGCGAGGCGACGGCGCTCGAGATGGCCCGTTTGGCCCGGCCGACGTCGTCGGACCGCACGATGTCGTGCACCTCCACCAGGTCGCCGCCGGGCTCCAGACCGAGCCTGTCCGAGAACGTCCGACGGGCGTTGCCGAACACCCGTAGCGCCTGGGCACGATGACGAGACAGGAGAAACGCCAGCATCAGCTGTTGGTGCAGGATCTCGTTGAGCGGATTCCGCGGCACTTGCTGAGTGAGGAAGCCTATTGCCTCGTGGTACAGGCCGGCGCTGAGCTGCGCCCAGGCGGTGAGTTCCACGCATTCGGTGCGCGACTGCCGCAGCCATGAATCGAACGAGCTGAGGATCGGCCCCGCACACACGCCCCCCACCAGGCTGCCCCGGTGCAGGGCGAGCGCGTTGCGCCACGCCCGCGCCGCCTCCTCGTGATCACCGTTGGCCATGCTGAGATGGCCGTCGGCGCGATACCGGCCGAACAGCTGCACGTCCAGCTGCTGACCGCGGACAAGCATGGTGTAGCCGGGGAACTGGCTGTCGACGACCCCATTCCCGATCTGGTCCCTCAGCTTGGAGATGTAGACGTAGATGGCGTCCCGGGCCCGCCGTGGCGGCTGGTGCCACACCTCGCCGATCAACTCCTCGACGCTGACCACGCGGCCGCTCCGGACCAGCAGGGTGGTCAGGATCACTGACAGGTTTCGCGACCGGATCGGGTGGGGGCGACCGTCGACGACGAGGCGGGGTGGACCGAGGATCTCGAAGCGCAAGTCGTGGGTCATGGTTCACGCTCCTCCGGGATCGACGCAGGACCGGGGGTGCGTTCCGGCATGAAGTCTCCTCGGGTCCTCGCCGGTGTCGTTGCGGTGGCGCAGGATCCCGTCGACTCCCCGCACGGCGGTAGCGGGCGGCCGACGGACGGATCGTGCTGGCCGTGGACGTAGGCGATTGGCTCCGCCCTGACGCGCCGACCGGCGAGAACCGGTTGTTCTGCCACGTCTACGGGCGCGGTGACCGCAGGACGGATCAGTTCGTGCCGGGCCGACACCGGGCCACGCAGCCGAAGTCGACGACGCGGTCACCCCGCTTGATCACCCCGTCGACCACCAGCTTGATCAGCTCGATCCCCGGCGAGGCGGTGCACCGGGACGGCCGCGCCACGGTGGGTCCGGGCAGGTGGTGGAGAACTTGGCGGCCCAACGGTCGGTGAACGCCCTCATTCGCCCTTCCCCTCACGCCATCACTTCCGCGGCACACAGCGTCGCGCTGAATTCCTGAAGTCTCCACGACGCGTCTTACGGCCGTCTTACCCGTCGGCTTGTCCAATACCTTGTTCACCACCTTGTCCAACTCCTTGTAGGGGTCACGCAGTCAGCTTTCCGGCGTTTACGTAAATCGGCCGGTGGAACAGGCGGCGGCCGCGGGAACCAAGCCGGCCGCAAGAGCCCCGTAAGGAGTTGGACAAGCCCGCGGACAAGACAACCGCAAGGAGCATGGTGGAGACTTCCGGAACTGGTACCACACACGGATCGACCACGCCGTATCGACCATGGCGACGGAATCTGTTTCGCTGGCCCTGAATCCCATCGCCGCTTATTCCTTTGAGATGTGGGGGATCCTCGGCCGCACGCGACGTCAGCGAGACACATCTCACCGTGGAAACGCCCGGACACCGTCCCGCCCTCGGCAAGGAGTTCGCGCCTTGAAGCTGCCTCCGTCCGAACCACCCGCGACCTCGTCCACCCTCCTTCTGGTCGGATCCGGTTCCCGCCTCCGTCAGGGACACCTCCTGTCCCAGCTGGCCGCCGCCGCTGACGTGGTCCTCCTCGACACCGTGGCACCGACCTGGCAGAAGCCCTGGCTCAAGGGCGCGGAGGTGTACGACCCCCGGGACACGCCGTTCCCCGTGGAGCAGGCCCGCCGGCTGTGCCGGGATCACGAGGTGCGGGCCGTCGTCGCCTACAACGAGTCGGAAATCCTCCTGGCGGCCGAACTCGCCGCGACGCTCGGCCTGCCCGGCCTGCCCGTCGAGGCGGCGCGGATCAGCAGGGACAAGCACCGGCAGCGCGAGCTGCTCAACCGCACGGGTCTCTCGCCCACCGCGTCCGTCCTCGTACACGACGTCCACGAGGGGCTGCGGTCCGCCGCCGACATCGGCTACCCCGTCGTGGTCAAGCCGCGTGGCCTGTCCGGAAGCCTCGGTGTCGGCCGCGTCGCCGACCCGGCGGACTTCACCCGGTTCTTCGAACTGGCCGCGGGAGTCGACAAGATGGACCTGGCCAGCGACGGCGTCCTGGTCGAGGAGTGCGTGACGGGGACCGAGTTCCTGGTCGACGTCTGGAGCAGCGGGGGAACGGCCGAGGTCGTCTACTGCGGCCGGAAGTACATGGCGCGCGACCCGTACCCGATCGACACCGGGCACATCATGGGCGAGGGCGCGCTCCCGGCAGCGGAGTACGCCGCCGGCCTCGCCCTGGCCCGGGACGCCGTCCTGGCCGCCGGTATCGACCGCACGATCGCCAACCTGGACGTCGTGCTGACGCCCCACGGCCCCCGCGTCATGGAGATCAACGGGCGCCCCGCCGGGGACCTGGCCTCCGTGATCGCCCACCTCGGCACCGGTCTGAGCGTCGGCGGCCTGCTGGCGGACGCGGCTCTGGGGCGCCCGCTGCGCGCCGAGCCCGTTCCCCACCGCGCCGCCGGCATCAAGTTTCTCTACCCCGCCCGCCGGCAGCGTTTCGAAGGGCTGGCCGAGGCACCGGAGTTGAGGGCGCAGCCGTGGCTCCACGAGGTAGGTGAACTGCCCGAACGCGGCGCCGTGGTGGAGCCTCCGCCCGAGGACTTCTTCGGCCGGGCCGGGTGGGTGATCGCGGAGGGCACCCACGCCGATCAGGTCCACGAACGCCTCACCGAGGCCGAACGCGCCCTGACCGTCCAGGGGCCCTATGTGTGACCTACGAAGGGAGTGCGCGATGAAGGAAATTCAGGCTGCCATCAGGTCGATCATCGTGAACGACTTGTTCTGCGAGATCCCCGAATCCGAGATAGGAGTCGACGACGGACTGCGGAACGTACTGGCACTCGACTCACTCGGCTTCCTCGAGTTGCGTGTCATCTGCGAGCAGCAGTTCGACATCGAGATCTCCGAGGACGACTTCACTCCCGAGAACTTCACCAGCATCCGATCCATCTCCGACCTGGTTCTCCGCCTGCGTGAGACCCAGCTCGAAACGACCTGAGCCTATGGCGTCCGCAGAGGACCTCCCGCGAAGCGAGCTGCCTGATATGACTCACGGACATGACAGCGAAACGACCGAGTCCTGGTTCGACCGCACGATGCACATGGACCAGTACGGAACGCGGCTTCCGTTCGGCAGCCTCGGCGCCAAGGGGCTGACCCACCGCTTCGTGGAGCTGAGCGGTGCCGACCGGGGGCGCGAGCTGAACGTCCTCGACGCGAGCGGTGGTTATGCCAGCGCGTGTCTGGGGGCCGGCTCACCGGTGGTCGGCGCGGCTCTCTCCCGCGCCGTGGAGGAGGCGGGCTATGTCACCGACGAGATCCACTCGTGGGAACGCTCGAAACTGCTCGAACTCCTCTTCCGCGGAGACGGGTTGTGGGCCGAGCAGTTTCCGGCCGACGAGTACCACGTCGCCGGACGCAATTCCGGGTCGGAGGGAATGGAGATGGCGCTGCGGCTGGCGCTGGAATCCCGCTTCGACCACCGTCGTCTACGGCCCGCGGAAGGGCGGGGACATCGGGACATCGTTCTCGCCTTCGAGGGGGCGTGGCACGGCTGGACCGGTGGGTTGCTCCCGCTGCTGAACAAGAGGCACTACCGGATCGGACTGCCCTCCGTGGCACCGGAGCCGTACGGTTTCACCGTCCGGCACATCCCGTTCGGGCAGTTCGACGCGGCCCGCGAATTCTTCGCACGACACGGTGACCGCGTACTCGCGGTGGTGATCGAACCCGTTCAGGGCGACGCCGGAATCATCGTGCCGCCCGCCGGCTATCTGCGTGAAGTCGCCCGGTTGTGCACGGACAGCGGGGCCCTCCTCGTGGCGGACGAGGTCCTCACCTTCGCCAAGACGGGCCAGTTCTTCGGTATGGCCGACGAGAACGGGCCGATTCCGACCGATGTCTCCGTGGTGGGCAAGAGCCTCGGCATGGGCGCGCTGTCCACGTCCATGGTCATCGCCCGCCGCAACCTGACCGTACGGGCCACCGGCGCCATTTCCACCTCGGACCTTCGCCCCCTCACCTGCGCGGTGATCCGGGCGGGCCTCGAACACATCCAGGCCGAGGGAATGCTGGAGAAGTCACGGGGCCTGGGTGAGCACGTGGCCAAGCGGCTGGACGAGGAACTCGTCACCGCCTTCCCGGAGCTCTACACGGAGAGCCGAGGATCCGGCGTCATGCACGGCGTCGAGCTGACGCAACGCGTGGCCGACCGATTGGGCGAATTCCGCGAGACGATGATCCGCAGCGGTGTGTTCGTCGAATTCATGGGCGGCGCGGGCCGGCGTTCGGGCGGTCTGCGCTACGTCTTCCCGACCATGCGGGTCGCCCCTCCCATCGTCTCCACCCTCGCGGACGCGGACGCGATCGTGGAGCGTCTGGCGGCCGGTTCCCGCTCCTTTCTCGAGGTATCCGCGTGACCGCCGTAGAACCCGTACCGCGGGAATGGGCGGAGGTCCGTCGACGCGTGGAGCACGTCGACACCGACGCGTCCGGCGTCGTGCACTTCTCCCGATACTCCTCCTGGCTCGAAACCGCCGTGCTGGAGAATCTGGATCGCCTCGGCGCCGGGCTCGATGCTCTGGCTCGCGCGAACCTCGAACTGGCCGTCGTGGAACTTCGCATGCTCTATCACGCACCGGCCCGCTTCCTGGACCACGTCCGCGTCAGAGCCCGTGTCGAACGAGTCGGGCCCGCACGCGTCCAGGTCTCCGGGGAGATCTCGCGGGAGAACCCCGGCGACGTGCCGCGGTGCGCGTCCGGGAGCCTGCTGCTCGGCGCGGTGGACCGCTCGACCGGGGCACCCTCCCTGCTCCCCGAAAACGTCAGAACCACACTGAAGGAGTGCACTGCCCGTGCAGAGGGTTGATTCCGCCCAGACGACAGAGCCGACGGCGAAGCGGACCATGGGCTTCACGGAGCTCAAGAGCTGGCTTCGCCACCGCCACCCGATGGTGTATCTGGACCGGATCCTCGACTACGAGCCCGGGGTCCGGCTCCGGAGCAGCCTGTCGGTCTCCGGGACCATGGACGTGATCGCGGGACACTTCCCGGAGCGGGCCGTCTTCCCCGCCAGCCATCTGACCCAGGCGTTCGCCCAGTCGGGCATCATCCTCTACCAGCTCAGCACCTCCCGCCTCACCGACGACGAGATCACCGTCATCGGCTCGGTGAAGGCGCGCTTCACCCGCGTCGTGGTCCCGGGCGACCGTGTGATCTTCGATGTGCGGAGTGACCGCATCAGGGGCAACACCTTCAGCTTCTCCTGCAGGGCGACCGTGGACGACCACGTCGTCGCGGCGTTCAAGGGCACGCTGGTGCGGTCCAAGATCGCGGACTTGGGCGAGCAGTTGTGGTGACGTCCAGCTCACGTCCGGCACCGGCGTCGACTCCCGCGTCGGCAGGGGAGAACGCGGACGTGTGGGTCACGGGCCTGGGGTGGGCGACCGCCCTCGGATGCGGGCTGGAGGAGGTCTGGAGCGCTCTGCTGCAGGGCCGTACCGGTGTCGACGCGGTCCCCTCCGAGCACCGGTTGCGCAACGGCGACGCCGCGGTCGTCCGCGACCTTCCGCTGTCCATGACCCCGGTCGAGCGCCAGCACCTCCTCACCCGGGACACCCTGGCCGCCGCGGTGCGCGACGCCGGACTCGAACTCACCGACGCGCGCCTGCGGCCCGTGCTGGGCACCAGCTACGGACCGCACCTGGACACGGTCGGCGTACCGGCCCTCGACCGCTGGGCCGCCGATGCCGTACGGGCACTCGGCATCGCGAAGGCCCCGCTCTCGGTGACGACCGCCTGTTCCTCCGGCTCCGACAGCCTCCTGGTCGGCGCGGAGCTCATCCGCAGCGGTGCGGAGGACCTCTGCGTCTGCGGAGGAGCGGACGTCCTCACCGCGGCCAAGAGACTCGGGCACTCGGTGCTCGGCACCATGTCGCCCACCTCGCTCCGCGCCTTCGATGTCGACAACGACGGCACGATCCTGGGGGAAGGCGCGGCGTTCCTCGTCCTGGAATCCGGCCGGTCGGCCCGTACGCGCGGGGCTCGCGCGCACGGTTTCCTCGTCGGCACCGGCTCGGCCAATGACGCGGTGAGCCCCGCGGCCCCCGACGCGACCGGTGACAGCGTCGTACGGGCCGTCAGCAAGGCGCTGCGCGGCGCGGCCCGTGGCGCGGCCGACGTGAACGTGGTCAACGCCCACGGCTCCGGCACTCCCGCGAACGACGCGGTCGAATCCGTCAGCTACACACGGCTGTTCGGCACCGGCGGCCAGGCGCCAGGCGCCCCTACGGTGTTCGCCACCAAGGGGGCGTTCGGCCACACCCTCGGGGCGACCGGTGCGATCGAGGCCATCACCGTACTGCTGGCTCTCCGTGACCGCGCGGTGCCACCGGTCCACGGCCTCACCACGCTCCGTCCGGACTTCCCGCTGCCGGTGCCGAAAAGCCGGCCCGCCGCGTTCACCGGCCGACTCGGGCTGAGCGTGACCCTCGGCTTCGGCGGCTTCAACACCTGCCTGGCCTTTGAGGGGACACCATGAACGCCTTCCCGGCCTTCGGGTCGTACGCCATCTGTCCGCCGGACACGGCGGACGTCGCCGTCGTGGGCCACGGGGACGCCTCCCGGGAGCAGTTGACGGCTGTCCGCAGCCGTATCCCGTCCCTGTACGCCGACCCGCTGGCCTGGCTGGTCGCGGACGCGGTCGAGAACGCGCTGTCGGAGTGCGCCGCCGATGTCCTGGCCTGCCGCGAAGACGTCGCCGTGATCCTGGTGAGCGCGCACTGCACGCTGCACACCATGGACGCGGTGGCGCGTTCGCTGCCCGCCCCACGCGTGTCCCCGCTGCGCTTCGCGGGCGCGAGTCCGGGCAGCGCGGGGAGTCTGCTCTGCCTGCTGCACGGCTTCAAGGGATCGTCCCTGACGTTCTCGATGACACCCGAGGACGGGCTGCCCGCCGCGCGTACGGTCGCCCGTTCATGGCTGCGCTCCGGTGCCGCCCCCTACGTGGTGCTCTGCGCCCACCAGGTGCACGAGGGACAGGGGCATTCGGTGCGCTGTGCCCTGCTGGCCCCCGCGGCCGGCGTCGCACACGCCGGGGACGTGGGCCGTGCCACGGCAGGCCGGGAGTGAGCGCCATGCCGACGGACTCCCTTCCGGACGCGGACGTGATCGAGACGTTCCTCGGCAGCACGGTGGACGTGCACGGGCACGGCCCGCCCCGACCCCTGGCTGCCGCGCTCGACGACCTCGCCGGGACGGTCGTGGGCGCGGGGGAGCCCGTCCTGATCGCCATGCCCAACGGTACGTCCCTCCTGACGGCCTTCTTCGCGGTGCTCCTCCACGGCGGCGTGCCCGTTCCCCTGGCACCGGCGTCGAGTTCCGCCCGTATCACCGAAGTGGCCCGCCGGCTCGGCGCACGTGCGCTGATCGCGCCGAGAGTTGACGCACGGCGCTACGGCGCGGCGCCCCCGCGCCCGTTCGGGGACGCCGATCTGCTGCTCCTGCCGTGGAGCGAACGGCGGCACCACTCCCGTGGTGAGGTCATCCTGATGACCTCGGGCACCTCCGGTATCGCCAGCGGGTGCCTGCACGCCTTCGACTCGCTGCTGGAGAACGCGGCACGGCACGCGAACGCCGTCGGCCAGCGGGAGGGCGACACGGTGCTGCTCAACCTTCCGCTGCACTACTCGTACGCTCTCGTGGCGCAGGCCCTCGCCGCGCTGGTCCGCGGCTCACGCCTCGTCATCACGGGCCCGCCGTTCACTCCGCGGACCTACGCCGAGGCGCTGCGCACCCACCAGGTCGCCCTCTCGTCCCTGACCCCGGCCGCGGTCGCCCGGTTCATCGAGCAGGACCTCGCCCTGCCGGGCACACTGCGCACCCTGACCGTGGGCGGAGACCGACTGCCACCGGCCCACGTGCGGAGGCTGCTGGCGTCCAGGCCCGGACTCGAGCTCTACCTCACGTACGGCCTCACCGAGGCCGGCCCGCGGGTCACCACTTTGGCGGCGCACCGCGAGCCGCCCCGCCGGTACGCGTCCAGCGGCCTTCCGCTGCACGGAGTCCGTACGCGGCTGCGGCCGTCCGGTCTCGCCGACGGCTCCCAGGAACTCCTGGTGGAATCCAGCACGGTGCTCCGCCGCAGGGTGCCGGACGACCAGAGCAGTCCGCTGGTCGCACCGGGGACCATCGCCACCGGCGACCTCTTCACCATCGACGAGGACGGATACCACTACATCCAGGGCAGGCTCTCCGACTCCATCATCGTGGGCGGCGAGAAGGTCTGGCTTCCCTCGGTCCGCGCCGCCGCCGAGGCCATCCCGGGCGTGCGCCGGTCCACGAGCCGGGTGCACGCGGAGAACGGCGAGCACCGCTACGAGCTCGACGTGTACGTGGATCACCCGAGTCCGGCGCTGACCGCGGACATCAAGCGGACCCTCTACCGCCTTCTGCTCCGCAACGAGCGACCGCACCGCATCACCGTACGGCCGGCGCGGACCACCGACTGGCACAAGTGACCGCGCCCATACGCCGGTTCGGGGCCGGGCCATGGGCCCGTACCGGACCGAGGTCTCCGCTCCACGGGGCCTTTGCGGACCACGCCCCGCTGCACGCCCGCCGCGGCGCACACGACGGGCCTTGGGTCACCGCGACACCCACGCCTTGCCGGCGGGCTGGACGGTGTCCTGGCGCGGGGTGGTCCTCCGGGTGCGGAAGGACCACAGGGCGTACAGGGCCAGGCAGTAGCCGAGGAGTTGGACGGAGAGATAGCTCCCGGTCCCGCCGCTCTCCACGACCGGAAGCACCACCAAGGGCGCGACGAACATGCCGAGGCCGTGCGCGAGCGACGTGGCGGCGGCATAGCCCTCCACCGCGCCCGGCGGAGCGGTCCGGGTGACGAGCGGTTGGACGCTGGGCGCGATGAGGCACTGCCCGATGGAGAACACGAGGCCGAACAGGACTCCCAGCAGCAGTCGTCCACGCGGCATGGGGACCAGCAGGGCGCCCGCCAGGAAGGCCAGCGCCGCCATCCAGGCCAGGATCGCCACCCACAGGGCACTCGTGTAGCCGACGCGTTCGACGACGCGCAGGGCGAGCCCCTGAAAGATGATGATTCCGGCGGTGTTGCACGCGATGACGACGCTGATCGCCACCACGGAGAGGTGCGCGTCGCGCAGTACGGCGGGCACCACGGACTCGAACTGGCCGAGTCCGAAGATCACGAGGGCCGACTGGAGCACCAGCAGACGCAGGAACACGGGATCGCGCAGGGCGGCGGAGCGCCGACCCGGCGCGGCGGCGGCCTCGGTGGCGCTGGCACTGGACATCGAGCCCGGTGGCTCCACGCGTGTCCGCCTGAGGCGGACCAGCATCACCCCGTACACCAGGTAGCTGGCGGCGTTGGCCGCCAGGCACACGGTGTAGCCGTCGTCACCGAGCCGCTGGACGGCCTGGCCGCCCAGTAGTGAACCGACCGTCATCATCAGCGCGGACGCGCGGTGTTGGCCGGACAGCACACGGCTGAACGCCGCGTCGCCGAACGCCCTGGTCAGCAACGGGGTCTGGACCGCATAGTAGATGCCCGTGCCCGCACCGGACAGGCAGGCGGCGGGCACCGTGGCCGCCATCGAGTCCGCCGTCGTGAGCCAGGTCGCGCCCGCGGCCTGGAGGACGGTGGCGGCGACCGCGGTCGGGCCGGGTCCCCGGACGCGGCCGATCCAGGCGGCGAACGGATTGACCACGAGCCCGGAGAGCGCGAACAGCGCGAAGTATAAGGAGACGCCCGAGGTGGACACGCCGAGCGTCTCCCGCAGGTAGGCCACGATGAGGGGCAGCACCATACCGCTGCCGAACGCGGTGGCGCTCCAGCCGGTCAGGAACCCCCCGTAGCCGGGCAATGACGCGTGTGTGGATGTGGGCCCAGGGGCAGAGGGCATGCGGAGATATCCAAACCGAGGCAGAACGGGACAAGTTTGACCATATCCTGTCGGTCTGACGGTCCGTCGGTCCCCCGACGCTGAGCGCCACAATGGTGGCCGAGGACGTGGGGCGAGCGGATAAGGACCTGGCGGGAAGGGTAACAAACCACCGTAACGACAAAGCACGGCGGGAGAGTTATGAGTGATCAGCGACGTGCGCTTTCCGCCCAGGGCTTGAGGATGCGGGTCTTCGGGACGATGGTCGCCTTACACGGGACGCGGGAACTGTCGTTAGGCGCTCCGCGCCATCGGGCGCTGCTGGGACTCCTGATGGTGCGGCTGAACCAGGTCGTCCCCGTCCCCCAGCTCATCGAGGAGTTGTGGGGTGACCGTCCGCCCCGGCGCCCAACGGCCGCCCTGCACACGTACATCTGCCATCTGCGCCGTGCGCTCAGCTTCGGCGCGAGGCCGGGAGGCCCGTCGATGCTGGTGCGCCACCAGGCGCCCGGCTACGTCCTCGCCCTGGACCCGGACGAGGTCGACGCCCACCGGTTCGAGCGCTTGGTGATCCAGGCACGGCGCGACATAGCGGCCCAGGACCACCGGGTGGCGCAGGACCGGCTCGGCGCCGCCCTGGCGTTGTGGCGGGGCGTCCCCTACCTGGAGCTCGTCGACTACGCGCCGATGGCCGAGGAGAGCGCCCGGCTGGAGCAGGCGCGGTTGACCGCCGTGGAGTTGCACGCCGAGACGTCCCTCGCGCTCGGGGAGAACGACGCCGTCGTGGCGCGGCTGCATCCGGAGGCCCAGCGGTACCCGACGCGCGAATGCCTGATCGCGTATCTGATGACCGGTCTGTACCGGCTGGGCCGGCAGGCCGACGCGCTGCGGCTGTTCGAGCGGACGCGTGCGCACCTGGCGGAGGAGCTAGGTGTGGACGCCGGCGCCGAGCTCCAGCGGATCCACGCCGCCATACTGCGGCAGGAGCTGCCGTTCGGCGACCGTGCCGCCACGCGTGTGGAGGTGACCGCGGGCGAGGACCGGGCTGACGCGGCGGCCTCACCGCAGGCCGAACACCCCACGGGTGGCGGCCACGAGGACGTGGTGGCGTGCGGCGCCCGGTCGGCCCGGTCGGCCCTCTCCCATGAGCGGGCGGAGCCGGATGCCGGGGCTGCGGTTCCGCGCAGTGCCGGGGTTCCGCGCAGTGCGGGGATTCCCCACCCCCTGACATCGTTGCCATTCGTCGGCCGCACCTATGAGCTGACCGTGCTCGGCGCCTGGGCGGACGCGGCCCTCTCCGGCGAGGGCGGTCTGGCCGCGGTGACGGGTCAATCCGGGATCGGCAAGACCGAGTTGACGATGGAAGTCACGCGTGGGGCGCGGGAAGCCGGGCACGAAGTGATCGGCGTCTCCTGCCGCGGGAAGGACGGTCCGGCGTACGGGGTGTGGGCCCGGATACTGCGGCAGCTCTCCCATACGCACCCCGAGGGCTTCCGTATGGTCAGCGCACGGTACAGCCGTCTGCTCGGCGGCCTCCTGTCCGACGTGCCGTCAGACGCGGTGGAGGACGTGCAACCGCCGCTGCGGGCGCCCTTCCTCGTCGAGGACGCCGTGTGCGCCATCCTCGTGGCGCTGGCCCGGCAGAAGCCGTTCCTGCTGGTGCTGGACGATCTGCAGTCGGCCGACTACTCCTCCCTGAACCTGCTGCACCTGCTCACCTGCCGGTTGCCCGAGGTGCCGCTGGGCGTCCTGGTGGCCAGCGCCGACCCGCGCCCGGCGTCCGAGAGCACACCGCAGACGGCGCTGGACCATCTGCTGGGCAGCGCCCGGACGTTGACCCTGCGGCTGGGCGGCCTCTCCGAGCAGGCGGTCGCCGCCCTGGTGGCCACTCACGTCGATGCCGACGTCGACGCCGAGGCGACGCTGGCCCTGCACAAGCGCAGCGGGGGCAGCCCGTACGCTCTGCGTCGGCTGTTGTCGCTGGCATGAGGATATCCGCACCCAGGCCGTGTCCGCTCTACCCGCTCGCGAAGCCCGCGGATCGGTGTCCTTGCCGAGCACCTCATGCGGCGGCTGCTGTGCCCGGTCACCACGAGTACGTACAACCGCGTGCCGAACGTCGCAGACGCCGCTGGGCGGGCAACGGCGGCAGACGCAGCAGCGCGAACGCATTCGTCACGCCGAGGTAGGCCAGTCGCGGCCGCACGATCGGTCATCATCACGTGTGGACCACCGGCTACGCGAGAGCATCTGCACGAGCGACCGTGGCCGACGACCGCGGAGCTTGGTGTATCCCCTCTGACCAGGGCGGATGACCTCGACGGAAGCAGAACGTGGCGTAAGCGAAGGGAAGAAGACGCCCGCGGGCGGCGAGGGACGGTGTCCAGTACCGCTCGGCGAATCCAACGACTCGCTGCGGGCCGACGAGCCGGCCGTGGCTGCGGCGGTAGCCCCACCCCGGGTGCTCCCGCGCCGGACGCGATCGGGGTGCCCCGGCCCGGTGCCGGCCGGCCGAGAAGCCGCCCGCCGCGGGTGCGGGGCGATAAGGCGTACTCTTCACGCGCGAATCGCTCCTGCCTGCGCAGACGTGGCATCAGGTGCACGATTCCTGCGCCGGTCGATCAGGTCCGCAACCGCAGGCGCCGAGGACGTGGCGGTGGCCGTCCGCCCTTCTTCGACCGCGAGGACTGCAAGGCCCGGCACGCGGTCGAATGCGGGATCAGCCGTCTCACGCAGCACCGGGCCGTGGCGACCCGGTTTGACGAACCTGCGGTTCGGTTCGAGGCGACGGTTCAGGTCGCGGCGATTCATCAGTGGCTGTGAACACTCAGCCTGCCGTCGTGTGGACGCCCCGGCAGGAAACGACGCCCTGCGGTCATTACGGAGGAAGGGCGCATTTCCTGGCATTGGCGCGGGGCGGTGTGTATGGGGTTGCATCTTCCGTAGCGGCATGTGGTCCGGTGGACTTACGTCCCGATCCCTTGAGGAAAGGTCTCTGCTCATGCATGCGTCTTTCATGCCACCCCGCCAGGTCAAGATCGGTGACGCGGCGGCCTTCGCCGGCAGCACGCCACGGGCGATTCGCCATTACCACGCGATCGGCCTGCTCCCCGAGCCTGAGCGGGGCGGCGATGACCGCCGCCGCTACGGGTACGAGGACATGATCCGCCTGCTGTGGATTCGCAAGATGGCCGACGCCGGGATCGCCCTGGACGACATCCGTGACGCCTTTACCACCGGCATGGCTTCCGCCGGTGCGGACAGCGGAGACGGTATCGCGGGCATCCTGGAGCAGTTGGAGGAAACCCTCGCCGAGCAGGAGGCAAAATTGCGGCGGCAACGGACCGCCGTGCAGCGGATGCGCACCGAAGGCAGCCGGATGGGCCTGCTCTCCGACGTCGTCACCGAACGCCTCAAGAGCCTGCCCGAGGGCTCCCTGCGTCAGGCGGACCTGGACAGTCTGCTGGTCACTGAGCGGATCTTCGGCCCACTCGGCGCGGCCCTCCAGGCCACCCGCTTCGTCGTCCTGGCCACGCATCCCACTCTGCGGGAGGATTCCGACCGCATCGACGACGCCGAGGAGGCACTCGATGACAGCGTCGCCGTCGATGATCCACGGGTGGCTCAAGTGGCGGTCGAGCGGCACGCCTTCGAATGCGCCCTGCAAGCCGTCATCGAGGAGTCCGGCCTGGGCAAGGACGACGATGCCCTCTGCGACGCCTGGGACACCATGCACCCTGCTACCGCCGATGACGGCGAGGACGAGGCCGACCTCAGCTCTGGCGGGCGGGAGGCTGACTCCATGAGCGCGTTCGAAGCCACCGGCAAGATGCCCTACGACTTCTCCCCAGCCCGCCTGCGCTGTATGGAACTGGCCGAAGAGCTATCCGCCCAAGCCTAAGCAGCCGCGGCGGCGTCGGGAGATGCGGGCGAGTTCGGCTTCCGCCTCGCTGATCCGCAAGCGCAGCGCGACGGCGGCGGCGGTGAGCTCCTCGGCCAGGTTCAGGTTGGCTTGACGGGTCTGGGTGAGCTTCCGCTCAGCCTGCTGCCGCTGTACTTCGAGGTGCGCGCGGGAGGAGAAGACCGTGTCCTCGAGGATGCGCTCCAAAGTGTCCGCATCCGCAGTGAGGGCGTTGAGCGAGCCAACCACCGGTGCACTCCGTACAACCGGCACCGGCCTTCCGTACAACCAGCACCGGCCTTCGACGGTCACACCGGATAACCCGCACCCGTCGACCGAGTGGGAGCCTCCGTGCCACACAGATGCGGCATCCTGACATACGCCATCGCGGCCGGCGCTGTGGCCACCGCCGGGTTCGTGTTCCCGCCTGGCGCCACCGCTGCCGCACCCCGTACCGCCACGAGCGACTTCAACGGGGACGGCTACGCGGACCTCGCCGTCGGCGTCCCGGACGGGACCGTCGGCGGCCAGGCCAAGGCCGGATACGTGAACATCGTCTGGGGTGGGCCGAAGGGTCTCGGCGCCTACGGAAGCATCCGTGTCACCCAGGCCACTCCCGAGGTTCCCGGGACCCCGGAGGCGGGTGACCGCTTCGGCGCATCCGTGGCCCTGGTGGACCTCAACAGCGACGGCATCGCGGAACTGCTCGCCGGTGCCCCCGGCGAGGATGTCATCGACCGCGGTACGGACGCAGGCATGGTCATCGCCGTAGGCGGCTCGACGGACGCGCCGGGACCGGGGGCGACAGTCCTGACCGGGCCGTCGCCGTCGGCCGCGTACGGCACATCGGTCGCGGCAGCCGAGCTGACCGGTGACGACAACAAGGAGATCGTGATCGGCGGCACGGACAGGGTCGTCGCGCGTGTCATCCAGGGTGAAGACAGCATGATCACCACCGTCGTCGCCGCCCCCATGGGCGGCCGCGCCCCCGTCCTGACCACCGGCGACTTCGACAGCGACGGCACGGCGGACCTGGCCGTGGCGTACTGGACCGCGGGCAACCCCAACACGCAGTCTCACGTGCGCCTGTGGAAGTGGGACGCCGACCGGTCGGAGATGGCCAACTTCTGGAACACGGACAACGCCGGCGTGACCGCCCTGGCCGCCGGCGACTTCGACGGCGATGGCCACGACGACCTGGCCCTCGGCGAGTGCCGTGAGATCGCCGACGAGAACATCGACGACCCGTGCGGCCCCGAAAGACTCGCCGAGGGGGGCGGCATCCACCTCCACTACGGAAGCCCCGCGAGCGGCTCGTTCGGCAGCCGCGCCCAGACTCTCAACCAGGACACGGAGGGTGTCCCGGGCGTGGCCGAGGACGGCGACCGCTTCGGCGCCGCCCTTGCCGTCGCCGACGTCAACCGCGACGGCCGCGACGACCTGGTCGTGGGTGCTCCTGGTGAGGCCATCGGAAGTAAAGCGGGGGCGGGCGCCGCCTGGCTGCTCTCTGGCAGTGCTCAGGGCCTGCTCGACGCAGGCGGCGCCGCCACATCCGTCTCCTGGAACCAGGACACGCCCGGTGTCCCGGGCGTCGCCGAGGCGGGCGACACCTTCGGCGCGGCGGTCGCCTCGGGTGACTGCGACGCCGACGGCGTACCGGATGTCACGGTCGGATCCCCTGGCGAGAACGCCTCCCTGGGCGCCGCATGGCTCTTCCGCAGCGGCTCGGCCGCCGGCTCGACGGCCCTCTCGCCCCGTACGCTCGGCCTCCCGTACCTGTCCACGGCCCAGAAGTACGGCAAGCCACTGAGCAGTCACTGAGTGCCCCTACAGGTCGGGCGGTCTGCGCGGAGGGGATTGGGCCGTTGGGCCGCAGGATGGCCATGGCGCCATCGCGAAGCCGCGCCGGCCAGGCCATCGTCCTGCAGACGCTTGATCACATCCACCTTGTCCTGCGGCAGGACCTCGGCGATCACCTCGTCGATGCCGACGGCCCTGGCGACCGATTCGGCAGCGGCCTGGTTGTCGCCGGTCAGCAGGACGGGCCTCAGGTCCAGTCCCCGCAGCTCGGCCACCGCGTCGGCGCCGGTCTCCTTCACGGGACAACCTTCCGCGAGCGCGGAGGGAAGGTAGCGCACCGGCCGGGTCCGGGACGA
Source organism: Streptomyces sp. AgN23 (assembly GCF_001598115.1). Lineage (NCBI taxonomy): Bacteria > Bacillati > Actinomycetota > Actinomycetes > Kitasatosporales > Streptomycetaceae > Streptomyces > Streptomyces sp. AgN23. The sequence continues at coordinate 1,842,328 of NZ_CP007153.1, read as the reverse complement.
CGAGACGGGTCTGGTCATCTGCCGACGCTGCATCCCTCGGCTCGTGGACTGCTCCAGGTGGTTGTGTCGGCCCGTCGAGTGCTACGTCGAGGTGGGCAGGTGCGGGGAGCGGAGCACGAGCAGGGTGATCTCGCTGGGGGCGAAGACGCGGAACGGCGGGCCCCAGAAGCCGGTGCCGCGGCTGGTGTAGAGGAGGGTGCGGGGGCCGTGGTGGCTGAGGCCGGCGAGGGCGGGCTGGTCGATGCGGACGAGGTGGTGGAAGGGCCAGATCTGGCCGCCGTGGGTGTGGCCGGAGAGTTGGAGGTCGATGCCGGCGGCTGCCGCCCGGTCGATGAACTTGGGCTGGTGTGCCAGGAGCAGGACGGGGAGGTCGGGGTCGGCGCCGTTCAAGGCTCCGGCGAGGTGGGCGCGGTGGCCCGCCAGGCCGGAGGACTCGGCGGTGACGTCATCCACGCCGGCGACCACGAGGGTGTCGCCTCCGCGTTCGAGTAGCAGATGGCGGTTGCGCAGCGGCTCCCAGCCCAGCTCGTCCATCAGGTCGACCCAGCCCTGGGCCTCGCTGTAGTACTCGTGGTTGCCGGTGACGTATACCCGGGCCCGGGTGGCCCGCACGGTACCGAGTGGGGCGGCCTGGGCGCGGCGGCGTTCGGCCGTGCCGTCCGCGATGTCGCCGGTGTGGCAGACCAGGTCGGCTTCCAGAGTGTTCACCGTCTCGCATACCCGCGCCGACCAGCGAGTGCGATCGAGCGGGCCGTAGTGGGTGTCGGTGACGAGGACGACGCGCATGCCGTCCAACCCGGCTCCCAGCCGTGGGAGTTGCACGTCGAGTCGGCGCACGCGTGGCACGCGTCGGGCCTCGGCGTACCCCCAGCCGAGCAGTACGGCGGTGATGCCGAGGACGGCCCAGGTGACGATTCGGGCCCGGTCCTGGCTCTCGCCGACGCCGGCCACGGTCAGGGCGAGCCGCAAGAGGACGCCGAGCAGAACGGACCAGGTGAACAGAATCCAGCTAGTGCCCAGCAGGGTGTCGCCGATGATCGCCGCCCGGTCCTGCTGGCGCCGGCCGTGGCCGCGCACCATCGCGAGCGGCATGCCGATGAGACCGAGGGCGAACAGGGCGGTGCCGACCAGGGTGACGGGCGGTGGCCAGTGCTGGCCGGTGTGCAGGAGCACCCAGCAGGGCACGGCCCACAGCAGGACGGGGGCGATCAGGGGTATGTAGTGCATCAGGCGGCGCAGCCGGCTCTGCCGTGGCGCTTGCGTTTCGCCCTCGGCGGGCCGGGTGTTGCTGGTGTCGGTCACGCTGTCCCTCCCTGACCAGGCTGCCGTCTCGCGCACTGTATCCGGTGGCCTTGGGCCGCCGGACCGGCGTTCGAGCCGTGTCCGGCGATTCCTCGCAGAACGTGGACGGGACTCCGGCGTCTGCCATCCAGGTCAGGCCGGTGTGGCGCAGGGTCGTGGCGGCTCAGGTGCTCGTACCCGAGTTTGAGTACGACTTCGTTCCCGTCTTGCTGATGAACGAGAGGATCTCACGCACCACGGCCTCGGGGTTTTCTTCCGCGAGCCAGTGGCCCGATGTGGGAATCTCGACTGCGCGGGTGATGTTGTGCAGCGCCGGTGTCAGGGTGGGTCGGGTGGAGGCGAGTGAGCCGGTTGCCGTGAGGAGGAGGGTGCGGGTGTTGATACGGGCGGCCGCGGTGTTGTCACGTTCGTCCTTGTCCAGGCTTCGGTAGAGCTCGAATCCCGCGTGCAGTACGTCCGGGCGGCTGTAGGTGCGGACGTACTCGTTGATTTCCGCCTCGGTGAAGGGGGACCGTGTCCTCTTGCCGCCGAATGACGTTCCGCCGTAGGCGACTTGCGGATAGAACGCCGTGAGGTATTCGCGCACATCGCTCGGGTTGTCGACGAGTTTCTCGGGGATCGCCTGCTGACTGTTGAAGGCCATGTGCCAGGAGAAGGTCCGGTACTGCGCGGCGGGAAGCTTCCGCCCGGGGAGCGGATAGTCCATGTGTACGTAAGAGTTCACCTGTCCGGGGAACTGCGAGACGTACTGGAAACCGACGCCACCGCCGAGGTCGTGTGCGACCAGGTCGAACCTGTCGAGTCCGATCTGGTCACGCAGGAGACCGTGGACGTAACGTGCCAGGGTCTTTTTGTCGAAGCTCTCCGGGCTTCCCTTGCTGTCGCCGAGGCCGGGGAGATCGAGAGCGTATACCGTGTGATGTCTGGCGAGAGCCGGCATGATCTTCCGCCACTCGTACCACGTCTGCGGCCAGCCGTGCAGCAGCACCAGCGCCGGGCCCTTGCCGCCGGTGACGTAGTGCATGCGCACACCGCGGACGGTCGAGAACTTGTGCTTGAACGTCGCGTTGAACTCTGCGTCATGCTCCGTCGCGGCGTCGTACGACGCCGCCGGCCCGGCCGTCGAGACGGTAGCGGGAGATGACGCGGCGGCCCCGTCGTGCCCATCGCACCCGGCAGTACTGCCCACGGCGAGTGAGAGGGCCAGCGCGCCGGCTCCGAGGAGGAGGCGTCGGCGGGGAGGGCGCCTGTGGTTGAGAGTCAGGTTCATGTCGCAATCCTCAGATGCGGCCTTGCGGTTCTGGAGACTTTTTTGCAGGATTGCAAAAATGGCCCCGGGTGGATCCGAGTGGAGGAGCCGGTCAGTGACGGAAGACGAAGCGGTATTGCAGAACGTCGGTCCGAGGCTGCGGGGCTTCCGCAAGGCTCTCGGTGTCACCCTCGCCGAGCTGGCGGAACGCACGGGGCTCACGCCGAGCACCATCTCTCGGCTCGAACGCGGACACATTCGTCCGACTCTGGAACAGCTATTGCCGCTTGCCCGCGCCTACGCTGTGCCGCTCGATGAACTGGTTGCCGCGCCGGCCAGTGCCGATCCGCGAGTCCACCTGCGCCCCTTTCGCAAACATGGGCTGACATTCGTGCCGCTGGGCATGAAAACAGGTGGCTTGCAGGCGTACAAGGTGATCTATCCCCCGGTTTCGCGACTCCCGCCGCCGAAATTTCATAGGCATCCCGGCCGGGAGTGGTTCTACGTGCTCCATGGGGCGGTCCACCTAGTCCTCACCGGTACCCGGACGGAACTGACGGCGGGCGAAGCGGCGGAGTTCGATACGAACGTGCCTCACTGGATCGGCAATGCCCGGGACGATACGCCGGCGGAGACCATCGTGCTCTACGGGCAGCAAGGCGAACGAGTTCACATCACGGACGTCTGAGAACGCCTGACACGGTCCTGTCGGACGCCATATCGCGTGGCAGTTGTCGGATACCCCGGCGGATGCGTGCGGCGGGCATAGGCGGCTTCCTGGTCGGCCATGAGGTCTTTGCGGAGGTTCCGTATCCGAAGCCCGCGTCGTGCAGCGCGACGACGTGCGGAGCTTCATTGCCCGGGTGAGCGCCACCTCGCGCAGGAACCGGGCGCGCGCCGTCTCGCTCGCCGCCACCTTCGGCAGCATCACCTTCAGCGCCACCTCGACGCCGGTGGCCTCGTGCCGGGCCAGGTACACCGCGCCCATGCCGCCACGGCCGAGCTCCCGGATCACCGAGTAGCCGCGGATGGCCTTGAGGTCGGCGCGGCCGCCGTGCGCCGGCTCGAGCAGCAGCTTGAGCACGGCGTCGGGCCGTTCGCCTCCCGCTCCGCTCAGTCGGCCGCCAGCTCCCAGTCGAGGTCCCAGAGCCGGATGCCGTCGTCTCCCGCCGAGACCAAGTTGCGCAGGTCGGAGGTGAGTTCGAGGTGCCGGATGCGTTGTTGGTGCCCTTCGAGCACGTGCAGGCATCGGCCGGTGGCGACCTCCCACATCCGTACGGTTCTGTCGTGGCCGGCCGAGAAGGCGAACCGGGCGTCGGGTGTGAACCGCACGGCGGAGACCCAGCCCTCGTGCCCCGCGAACTCGCGTACGCACCGCCCGGAACCGGCGTCCCACAGCCGGATCGGTTCGTCCTCGGCGCCCGAGGACATGACCTGGTGTGTGGACATGGCCAGGCGGCCGTCGGCGCTCAGGCACGCCGACAGGATCGGTTCCCGGGGGCCGGTCCAGGTCCGCAGGCAGGCTCCGGTGTCAAGATCTCGCAGCCGGACCACGCCGCCTGAGTCGCCGACCGCCGCGAGCCGCCCGTCCGCGGCCGTGGAGATCACGTTGACCGGGCCGTGTCCGGTGATCGTCGTGACGCAGCGGTCGTCGTCCAGGTCCCATCGGCGAAGGACACCGTCGCCGCTGCCGAACCAGGCGTACCTTCCGTCGCCGGTGAACACGATGGTCCGCCTCATGTCCCAGTCCGGAGTCAGCCGACGGCACTCGCCGTCTGCCAGTCGCCGCCGGATGATCGCGAGTGGCTTGGTGCCCTCGCACAGGACGTGCCGACCGTCGTCGCTCAACGCCACTCCGCCCACCCTGCCCGGGTGATCGTCGAGGACGTGCGTGCACGCGCCGCTGTCCAGATCCCAGATCCGTACCGTGCCGTCGCTCTGCCCGCTGACGGCGAGCCGGACACCCGCGGCGACACCGATCGCCGTGATGGCGCCGAAGGAGAGGTGGCCGGCGTCCAGGGGCCGCGACCAGGCGGAGCGCAGCCGTACGTGGCGCGCCGAGCGGCCCAGTTCGTGCCAGGCGGCCAGGACCTGGGGCGCGCGCTCGTACCCCGGTATCTCCCGTGCGCGGGTCAACAGGTCGAAGGCTGACCGGTGTCGGCCGTTCGACATCGCCTGACGTGCTTCGGCGAGCAGTCCCTCGGCCAGTCCGCCGAGCCGGCTGACCTCCGCGTACTCGCGCGGCTTGATCACGTGCGGCTCGGCGGCGTATGCGGTGTCGGGCAACCGCCAGCGGTGCAGGGGCAGTTCGGGATGTCCTCCGACGGAGCAGCCGAACCGGTCGTCGCCGTCGGGGAATCCGACGTGGTGCATCCCGTACGCGTGGGCGGTGAAGGTCCGCAGACACCGGCCGCTGCCCAGCTCCCAGATCTGAACGGTGTGGTCGCCGGTGGTTCCGGACAGCAGCAGCCGCCCACTGTCGGCGAAGGCCAGGTGACCGGCCGCGGCGGTCAGCCCCGTCAAGGTACGCGATGTACCGACCTGTCGGCCGTCCCCCACATCCCACAACCGGATCACCCGGTCCGTGCCGGCCACCGCGACCATCCGCCCGTCGGGACGGAAGCACAGCGCATGCGTCGCCGAGCCGGCGGCCAGCACCCGGCACCGGCCATCGGCCACGTTCCACAGCCGCGCCCCGTCCTCCTCGGCGGTGAGCACATGGCGCCCGTCGGCGCTCACCTCGTACTGCGAGCCGTCCAGGGCGCCGTCCTCGAGTGCTGCCCCGAGCGACCACCGGTGGGTCCCGGTCCGCGGTTCCCAGACCTGGACGCGCCCGTCCACGCCCTGCCACACACCGATGCGCCCGTCGGCACTCAACCTGACCGGGCACCCCGTGGCGCGTGCGGTGGAGCGGAGGACGCGGGTACACCTGCCTGCCCTGAGATCCCAGAACTGCACCGTGCCGTCGCGGCTCGTGGACAGTGCGTACGAGCCGTCAGGGGTGAGGTCGACGCCGAGCACCTGCGTGCGGTGGCCCTCGACCGCCAACCGCTGTGCGCCGGTCGCCGTGTCCCACAGCCGCAGCACGCCGTCCCAGTGGCCGCTCAGCGCGAGGCGCCCGTCGGGAGTGAACCGGATCGGCAGGTAGCCCATCACCTCGTGCCGGGCGAGCAGTTCCACCGGCGCGAACGGCAGCGCGAACGGCTCGCGAAACACGCGGGTGCCGGTGTGGCGGGCATCGGCCACGGTTCCGGAGGCCGCCACCCGCAGCGCCGCCCGTACGTCGGTGTCGTCGGGCCGTTCGCGCACGAGCGCGTCGAGCAGGTCGTGTGCCGCCGCGAGGTCGCCGCGTTCGAGGTGGACCCGGGCCAGAAACAGCCGCACCTGCCAGGAGGACGCGCCGGACCCACGTGGGATCGCCTCCAACCGGGCGACGAGTTCCCCATCGGTGATCGCCCCCGTACGCCACCGGAACAGGCCACCGTTGTACACGGCCCCGACGTGGTGCGGGTCGACCGCGAGCGCCTGGTCGAAGGCATGCTCGGCGTCGGCGGCCCGGTCCAGGTCGAGGAGCGAGAGGCCACGGTTGTTGAGCTCGTCGGCGCGCAGATCGGCGGCCTGCGACGCGGGACGCGGATACGCCGAGCCGGTCGCCTGCTCGTAGATCCCGGCCAGTACATCCGCGATGTCCGCCATCGAGGCCGGCCGGTGGGCCGGGTGCTGCCGCAGGCAGCGCCGGAGCAGGTGGGCGACTTCCGGTGGCGCCGCGACCGGATTCGAGGGGTCGGCCAGGTATTCCTCCAGGGCGAGACCCGCGACCGAACCAGCCGCCCAATGCACACCGCCGGTGAACATCTCCAGGACCGAGACCGCGAAACTGTAGACATCGCTGCGCCGCCCGACGGGCTCGCCCGCGAGCTGCTCCGGGGACGCGTAGCCGACCGTCATGCCGCCGAACGGCACCAGCACGCTGGCGTCCGGCGCCCCTTGGAGGTCAGTCGGGGCCGTGGCGGCCTTGGACCGGGCGAGACCGAAGTCGGTGATCTTCGCGGCGCCCGTGCCGTCGAGCAGAATGTTGGCCGGCTTCACGTCCTGGTGCACCAGGTCTGCGCGATGGGCGTGCTCGAGCCCACGGGCCGCCTGGACTGCCGTGTCGAGAACACGGGCGAGGGCCTGCCGCGCATCCCCGGCGTGGAGGCGCCCGTCGCCGATCCACTCGGCCAGGCTGCCGCCGTCGACGTACTCGGCGAACACGCGGGGGACACCGTCGATCACCCGCACGTAATGGCAGGCGCAGACGTTGGGATGGAGCCCGAGGGACACCCACGCCTCGGCCTCCCTGACGAACAGCTCCTGATCGCCGGGGGTCCGGAACAGCTCGGGCCGCGAACTCTTCACCGCCATGTCGATGCCCCAGCCGAGATGCCGTACCCGGTGCACGACGCCCATCCCGCCCCGGCCGAGCTCGCCGATCACCCGGTACCGGCCGTCGACGGTCTCGCCGGTCACCCAAACCGCCGGTGACGTAGGTGCGTTCACTGGGATTCCTCATCGTGATCGCGGCAGAAGTCGCTGTCCTGGAAGGCCCGGACGCAGAAGGGCCAGCTTTCGACGAGGGCCAGTATGTGACGTCGTCGATCCTGGTGTCGATGTCTCGGGCTCAGCGCGGTGGTGCGGGAGCGCGCCGTTCACAGGCCCCGTGAACGCGCCCTAGTCGCGTGTGAGGTCCGAGTTCTGGATCAGGGTGCGGAATCCGGTCAACAAGGCGTTGAGGCCGACTTCGAACTCGTCGTCGCTGCTGACCTCCGCGAGGGTGTCGGCGTGCTGGACGAGCAGGGGGAAGGCCGCGGCGTCTCGGGAGCGGTACAGCAGGCGTCGGTGACGGCTCTCTTCGGGATCCGACATGTCCAGGCCGAGGTTGAGGTGCACCGAGCCGATGATGAAGGTGGCCAGCGACGATGCGGCGGCGGACGCGAGCCGGGGGTTGAGGCCGGCGCCGATGAACAGTTCGAGGGAGTACTGCACCCCGGCCAGCGAGTTGGGACCGAGCCGCTCGGTCCCGCGAAGGAGCGAGGCCACGCCGGGGTGCCGGAGCAGGTGCTCGCGGAACAGGCGTGCGGACCACGCCGCCTTCTCGGCCCAGTCCCCGCCGTCGGGCGGAACCGAGCTCGCCACGTCGAGTGCCCGGTCGACCAGTAGGGTCACCAGTTCCTCACGGTTGCGCACATGGCGGTAGAGGGACGCCTGCGTGCAGCCGAGCGCATCGGCGATGTTGCGCATCGTCAGCGCGGCTGCCCCACGCGTGTCGAGCAGGGCCATGGCCGCGTCGAGGACGGCATCGAGGGTCAGTGATCTGCGCCGCCGCTGCCGCGCGGGTTCGTTCTCCCGGGCAAGCCACCAGGCCGCCGTGCCCGGCCTCGGGTCCGCCCGCTGGTTCTTCCGCGGGGCCTCCGGCGGCGGCTCGCCTGCCGTGGCTTTCGTCATCGGTTCACGCACCGGACAAGGATAGGTGTGAGGCGAACTCCGATCACTTAACATAAGCTAACAGCGTTCGCATAGCGGAGGTCGAAGGGGTCACCATGCGCGCAGTACGCAACACCGATCAGGGCATCCTCGTGACCGAGGCCGACGAACCGGAGGCGCCCGGGGTACGCCTCACCGTCCGCTCGGCGGGCATCTGCGGGACCGACGTGAACTTCGCGACCGGTGGCGTTCAGGGCTACACCTATGGTCACGAGTTCGCCGGCACTGCCGCCGACGGCCGGTGCTACGCCGTCGAGCCCACGGTGTACTGCGGAGAGTGCGGCCAATGCCGCGCCGGCCATGTCCAGCGGTGCGTCGCCCCGGAGCACGGAACGCTCGGGATATTCCGGGACGGCGGCATGTGCGATGCCGTGACAGTCTCCGAGAACATGCTTGTCCCGCTTCCGGACGGCCTGGACGTACGCGACGCCTGCCTCGTGGAGCCGGCGTCAGTGGCCTGGCACGGTGTCCGCAGCGCGGCCCTCACGCCGGGGGAGCGGGTGGCAGTCGTGGGCGGCGGCAGCATCGGGCTGCTGGCCGCGGCCGCGACCCGGCAGCGCGGCTTCGACGTCGATATCGAGGTGCGCCACAAGCACCAGAGGATCGCGGCGGAACGCCTCGAAGTCGGCTCGGCCGAAGGACTCTACGACGTCGTGATCGACGCCGCGGGCAGCGAGACCGGTCTCGCCCGGTGCGCCGAACTGGCCCGCCCCGGCGGTCGCGTCGTGCTGCTGGGCGTATACCAGCACACCCTTCCCATCCCGGGCATCGTCAGCCTGGTCAAGGAACTCACCTACGTCCACTCCATCGCCTACGGCCGACACGACGGCATCCGCGACACCGAACAGGCCGCGGCGCTGCTCGCCGGCAACCCCACGATCGCGCAGACCGTGATCACCCACCGCTTCCCGCTCGACGAAGCCGCGGAGGCCTTCCGCGTGGCCGGTGACCGGGCCTCCGGAGCCATCAAGGTCGTCCTTCACCCCTGACGGCGGTCGGCTCACAGCAGGCGCGAGGACACGGAATCCGACGGCGGTTGCCGCGACCGGACGGTTGGTTAGGATGACGGCGGCTTGAGAGTGGGTCGGACACGAGGGGGGCTCGCGTTGGATCGCCTGGCGGGAGCGGGTCGACCGGACGCGGTGGGCGGGTGACCGGCCGGTCGGCGCCTGCGGTGCTGCCCCCATCGCTGCGCGTGTGGCTCGGGCCGATCGCGGCCCTCGCCGCGCTGGTGGTCGTCGTGCTCGGGGTCCGGTATGCCGGCGACAGCGGGCCCGGCATGGTGGACGCCCGGATCTGGGCGGCGGTGGACGGTATGGGGTCGCCGTGGCGGCATGTCGCTTCGGCCACGGACTTCTTGGGGGAGCCGGTGGGAGCGGCGACGCTGGTCGTGGCCACCGTGACGGGCTGTTTGCTGCTTCGGAGTCCTCGCGCGGCGGTGCTCGTCGTGGTCGGCGCCAGCATGACCGTGGGGACCGCGACCCTGCTCAAGTCCTTGGTGGGACGCACCATCCACGGCGCCGACAACCTTTCCTACCCGAGCGGGCACACCGCCTTCCTCACCGCGCTCGCCCTCGTGGTGGCCCTGCTCGCGACCGGTCGGCTCGGCCTCGGCAGGACGGCCGGCACATCACTCGTGCTCGCCGCGGCGCTGGTTGCCGGCGCCGCGATGGGCTGGGCGCAGGTCGCCCTGGGCGCGCACTACCCGACCGACGTCCTCGGCGGCTGGTGCACCGCGCTGGCGGTGATACCGGCGACCGCGTGGCTGGTCGACCGGCTGGCCGACCGGCTGGCCGACGCCGGTCGGCGGGAGCGTCACTGACGTCACGTCCTGTCACGCCAGGCGGCGGAATACGGGCTTCACCGGTCGTCCGGCCAGCCAGGGGGTGGGGTCAGCGGCCTCCAGTGCCTTCCGGTACACCGCACACGCCTGGGCCACCACGTCGACGGTGTGATCGATGTCGGCGTCGCCGAGCGCACTGCTCACCACGAACGACGGGGCCAGCACCCCGCCCGCGAGGAGCCGGCGCAGGAACAGGGTGCGGTACTGCTGAGACGGCTGCCGGTTCTCGTCGAGGGTGGCGAAGACCAGGTTGCTGGCTCGGCCCCGGACGACGAGGTGGTCGCCGACGCCCATGGCGGCCGCGGCCTCCCGGACACCCGCCGCCAACCGCTCGCCGAGGGCGTGCAGTTGGGCGGTGACGGCTTCCTCGGTATAGGTGGTCTGCACGGCCATCGCGGCGGCCAGGGAGTGCGTTTCCGCGCCATGCGTGGTGGACAGCAGGAACACCCGCTCGCCGGAGTGACGCAGTCCGCCCCGCTCCATCAGGTCGCGGCGCCCGGCCAGCGCGGAGACGGCGAATCCGTTGCCCAGCGCCTTGCCGAACGTGGAGAGGTCGGGGACGACGCCGTACAGGCCCTGGGCGCCCGCCTCGGACCAGCGGAAGCCGGTGATCATTTCATCGAAGATCAGTACGCAGCCGTGCCGGTCGGCCAGTTCGCGCAAGCCCGCGAGGTATCCGGGAGTGGGGTCTCCACTGCTCTGGGGGGACCTCCCGGCCGAAGGCTGGGGGAGAAGTTGAGAGCTTGGGGAAGGCGCGGTGTGGGTGGCGGGTTCGAGGATCAGGCAGGCGACCTCGTCCTGGTACCGGGTGAGCAGCTCCTCCGTGGCGGCCAGGTCCCCGTAAGGGAAGGCCACGGTGAGCTCGGTGGTCGCCGCCGGAACACCGGCGGACATCGGTGTGGTGCCGATGAACCAATCGTCGACGGAGAAGAACGGATGGTCGGCGCAGATGCCCACCCGCGGGCGCCCGGTGGCGGCGCGGGCGAGGCGCACCGCGGCGGTGGTGGCGTCGGAGCCGTTCTTCGCGAACTTCACCATTTCGGCCGTCGGCACCGTGGCCAGGAAGCGTTCCGCGGCCTCGACCTCCACGATGGACGGCCGGACGAAGTTGCTGCCGCGGTCGAGTTCCCGCCGCACCGCCTCGGTCACGCGTGGGTGGGCGTGGCCGAGGCTGACCGATCGCAGGCCGGAGCCGTACTCGAGGTAGCGGTTGCCGTCGATGTCCCACACGTGGGCACCGCGGCCGTGGCTGATGACCGGAGCCAGGTTCTCGGGGTACTGGTCGTCGCCCTTGGCGTAGGTGTGCGCGCCCCCGGGGATCATGGCGTGCAGCCGCTCGTTCGCCGTCCGGGACAGGGGCAGGCGCAGCTCTTCGGCGTTCACGGGACCTCAACTTCCTCGGTGCTTCAGGACCTCGGCGAGGCTCGGCGCCTCCCGGTCCCGCTGGGACATCGATGTGATCGGCAGCGGCCAGGGAATGGCGAGTTCCGGGTCGTCGAAGGCGATCGTCACGTCCTCGGCCGGATCGTGCGGGCGATCGATCCGGTAGGAGGTGTCGGCGGTTTCGGTCAACGCCTGGAAACCGTGCGCGCACCCCGCCGGGATGTACAGGGTCGTCTGCGTCTCGCCGGACAGCTCGAAGAAGGCCCGGTCGCGGTACGTCGGCGAGTCCGGCCGCAGGTCCACGACGGCGTCGAAGATCCTCCCGTACGAGCACCGCACCAGCTTGGCCTCGCCGGCGCCGGAGCGCAGGTGCAGGCCGCGCAGTACGCCCCGGACCGAGCGGGACAGGCTGTCCTGGACGAAGGCGTCCGGGTCGAGGCCCACCGAGCGGACCACCTCGGCGTCGAAGGTGCGGCAGAAGAAGCCACGTTCGTCGACGTACGGCGTCGCCTCGAACAGGTACGCACCCGTGATCGCCGGGACTTCGATCGCTTTCATGGCGCCTCCTGGCGGGCGTGGGCGTGGGCGTGGGCGTGGGCGTGGTCGGGCGCCGGGAACAGGGCCGCGGTCAAGGCGGTGAACTGATGCTCGAGTTGCCGGGCGGCGGCCAGGTTCCGCTCGGTGAGGGTCTGCCGCAGCTCGGCCGATCGCTTCTCCAACGCCCGGAACTGCTCGAGCAGCCGGTCGGCGTCGACCTCGCGCGCCGGGTGGCAGTACGCGCCGAGGCCCATCCGGTCCATGAGCGCGTCGCTCTTCGCCGCATAGCTGAGGGCGAGCACCGGCGTGCCGGTCTTCAGCGCGCAGATCAGGTTGTGGTACCGGACCGCCACCACGGTGTCGGCGGCCGCCATCTCCTTCATCAGGTCGGCCAGTGAGGTCGGCTGGGCAGCGGTGACCAGCGATGAGTCAACCGCGTCGAGGATCGCGGCGACCACCGACGCATCGCACTCGTCTCCGGTGAGCAGCCGGACCGGCCTGCCCTCCTCGACCAGCGCACGGACGAACCGGATCGTCCCGTCGAGGTAGCGCCGGTATATCTCATCGGCCCGGGCACGGTCGTCGTTGCCGCCGTGGAAGTCCATGACACCGACGCAGACCGGGCCGGGCGGGCCCGAGGGCACTTCCCCAAGCTCTCCGACAAGCTCCGGGCAGGGGATATCCCATTCCGGCGGGGTCGGCAGGGCGAATGCCAGGTCCGGGTAGACCCCGTCGCGCGCGGTGTCCACGCCCATCGCCCGCATCGCGTCACGGGACTGGGCATCCCGGTACGAGCGGTACGCGGCCAGCCGCGCCGACCAGCGCACCAGGGCCCGGGTGGGCCGGTTGCCGATCTCGGCGGCGCCGACGCTGACCAGCGCGACCCGGGTGCCCAGCAGCCGGCCGCTCGCGCAGAGCAGGAACAGCGAGTACGGGAAGCCCCACGGCCGCAGCGGCAGTGTGGCCTCCAGGACACCCATGCCCGGCACGATCACCACGTCGTGCCGACGCACCCAGGCGGCGGTGCGGAAGACATCGACGAGTTTGCCCAGGCCCTTCCCCGCGATGGCGCCCGCACGGGACGCGGTCCGGTACTCCCCGCGGTACCAGTGCAGCCGTGTCGCGGGGATCTGGAACCGGGTCTTCACGGCCTCGGGCCCGCCGCACAGCGCGTCCACGACCGCCTCCGGGTGCTCGGCGCGGAGGTACCCGAGGACGGCCTCCAGCGAACCGTCATTGCCGAGGTTGCCGGAGCCGAGCAGGCCGAACACCCCGACGCGCACCGGACTTTTGTCCGCGGACGTCATGGCCGCCTCCCCTCGCGGCCGGCGACGAGGGCGTCGACGGAGACCGTGCGCAGGGCCGGGTCGACCGGGGTGCGGTCCTCGACCCGCTCGCCGGTGCCCGGCCGGACCCGGCTGGTCAGCCACGCGGCCAGATGGCGGTAGCACGCGCGCCGGTCGGCCGGGGACAACGGCGCCCGCCGGATCGCCGAGGCGAAGCCCCAGATGTACTCGGCGAGCAGCCGGGGCGTCGGGTGCAGCGGGCCCGCCCGGCGCGGGTCCAGGTTGACGCACCGGGAGCGCTTGGACGGGTTCGCCCGCTCGGCGCGGGTGGGGTGGTCGCGGCGGAAGTACAGCAGCTCCGGCACCTGGTGGAAGCGCCCGTGCAGGGTGATCTCGGCGACGAACGTGCGGTCCGCGTGGTGGTAGCTGTCCATCGGCTTCACCCGGCGCAGCATGTCGGCCCGCATCACCCCGTAGAAGTCGTCGCCACCCGGCTCGAACAGCAGACTCCGGAAGCGCTCCGGCGGGTGGGGCGAGTCGGTGGCGAGCGTGTACTCATAGGGGACCTTCACCTGGCCGTCGCCGTCGATGACCGCCTGGCCGGCGTGCGCGAGGATGACCTCCGGCCGCTCGTCCAGCGCCTCCACGCAGCGCCGCAGCAGGTCGCGGCCGTACAGGTCGTCGTGCGAGGCCCACTTGAACAGCTCGCCGCGGCATTCGGCGAACACCTGGTTGTGGTTCGGCGTGGCGCCGATGTTCCGGGGCTGCCGGAGGTACCGGATGCGTGCGTCGCGCGCGGCGTACTCGCGGCAGATGTCCTGGGTCCCGTCGGTCGAGGCGTTGTCGGAGATGACGAGTTCGAAGTCCTCGTAGGTCTGGCCGAGCAGGGCGTCGAGCGACTCGGCGAGGTACTCCTCGCCGTTGTACACGGGCAGGCCGATGCTCAGCCTGGGTCGGTCGGTCATGCGGTCCTCACTTCGGGGATGGGGGAGTGGTGGCGCTCGCGCAGGGCGGACCGCAGCTGCAGCCACCACACGGCCGAGCCGCTGACGGTCGCGGCGGCGACGCCCCAGGCCGAGCCGGCCGTGCCGGCGACGGCCGCCCCGCCGAGCCCGCCGCCGACATAGCAGGCGGAGGCGAACAGCTGGCAGCGCAGGCTGCGCCGGGCGGCGCCGAGCGCGCGCAGCCCGGCCGCCGCGCCGGTGCCGAGGCCCGCTCCCGCGACACTGAGGGTGATCTGCACGATGAGCTGCGAGGAGGAGTGCCAGACGCCGCCGAGCACCAGCTCGCCGAGCCGGCCCGGCATCAGCAGCAGCGCCGAGCCCCAGAGCAGCGCTCCGGCGGCCTGCCCTCCGCCGAGGAGGAAGCAGAACCTGCCCAGTTGACGCGGGGCCTGCCGCAGCACCCGTGCCGCCTCCGGGACGGTGACCAGCGAAAGCCCCATGAGCACCGCCAGGAACGGGCCGAGCAGGAGCTCGGCGCCCCGCACCGTACCCACCGCGCCGACCCCGACGATCACGCCGAGCCCGTACGCCCGCACCTGGCCGGCGCCGCTGAGGCTGACGTTCTCGACCAGGTACCGGTAGCCGAGATCGCGCTGCTCGCGAAGCCAGCCGCGCGCGTCGGTCAGCCGGGGCCGGATGCCGGACTGGAGGTAGCCGTACCCCGCGGCCACCGTGGCGGACGCGCCCCAGGCGAGCAGATAGGCGGCCACGCTGCCCACACGGGCCGCCACCACCATGGCCGGGATGAGCGCGACACCCCACACGACGTCGTTGACGAACGCCTTCCGCCCGGTGCCGGCGGCGAAGAACGCGAACCGCCAGGCGTCCTGGAGCAGCAGCCCCGGCAACATGACGCCAAGGGCGGCGAACGCGGGCCCCACGCGGTGGCCGAGGCCGAGCCCGGCCACCAGACACACCGCGCCGATGGCCGCACCGACGCCGAGTGCGGTACCCGTCGACCGGGCCACCGCCCCGCGCCAGGACGCGTCCGACACGCCGCTGAAGCGCACCACGAGCGGGTCGGTGGCAAGGCCGCGGGAGACGTTGAGCACCACGCCGTAGGTCACCCAGGCCAGGCTGAACACGCCGAACGCGGTCACCCCCAGTGAGCGGGCCACATAGACGCCCACCACGAAGTTGCTCATGCTGGAGGCCGCCTGGTCGGCCAGTCCCCAGGACAGCCGGCCGACGAGGGCCCGCTTGGCGGACCGGGCCGGTGGCGCCGTTTTCTGCGGATTCTCCCGCTCGGTGGTCATCGGCCTCATGCCTTGATCAGCCCGGCGCCGTGCAGAGCGCCGGCCGCGTCGGCGACGGTGTCGAACGGGAGCCCGGACCGCTCGGCGACGTCCAGCAGACTGTGCTCGCCGTCGGAGAGGTTGAGCACCCAGAGCATGGCCATCTGGGCCTGTTTGGTGTCGCTGCGGCCGCCGAGCGCGTCGTACAACCCGCGCCGGCCCAGTTGCGGTTCGCCGTAGGGGCTGAGGTTGAGGTACCGGCGGTTGCGGTCGAGGACGGCGAACGCCTCGCGGCAGACCGCGAGGGTGTCCGCCATCGCCTCCGGGGAGACGAAGTCCAGGTTGTCCGCCGAGGTGTGGTACTCGGGGTAGCCGGCGTACGGAGTCCGGGTGAGCGATCCCACGCCGAGATTGAACCCGGGCGAGCAGTATTGCCGCTCGTCGTAGCCGTACGGGGTGAACTCGATGACACGGTGCGGCCGTTCGGAGGCGGTCAGCACATGCCGCAGCACCCGGTCGATCTCGGCGTCGCCGCGCCTGCTCCGCTTGTACGTCAGCCGGCCCGGGTCGCCGGCGCAGGCCAGCACCAGCCCGTGCTTGACGCTTCCCCCGGCTCTCGGCTCCGCTCGAGCAGGGGATACCCCATTGATCCGCTCCGCGTTGCGGGCCAGCCAGGTGATCGCCCCGATGGTGCCGGGCGCGTAGATGAACCGGTAGGTGTAGTACGGCGTTTCCTGCGCCAGCGCCCGGGCCAGGAACGTCGCCACCGCGATGCCGGCCAGGTTGTCGTTGGCCAGCGACGGGTGGCAGACGTGGCAGGAGACGATCACCTCGTCGGAGACCTGCCCGGGGACCACATGCTCGGCGTAGGTGAGGTGGCCGTCCTCGAGCGTGGAGTCGATGCGGACCTCGTACTCGCCGTCCGGCAGCGCGTCCAGGGTCTCCTGGGCCAGGCAGAACCCCCATTCCGGCTGGTAGTAACTGGTGCGGTACGGAACCCAGGTCGGGTGGTCCGGCAGAGTGTGCAGGTGCGCGCGGAGCTCGGCCAGCGGCATGGTCTTCGACACCGGCACGCTGTAGCCGAGCACGTGCAGGCTGGACGCGGCGAAGTCGACGACCCGGTGGCCGGCGGCGTCGGCGATGTACGCGTCCCGGATGTTCCACTCCTGCGGCACCGTCCAGTCGAGCACCTGCGTCCCGGTCGGCACCTCGTGCACCTGCAGCGGGATGTACTCCCCGACGATGTCCAGGGTGGCGCGCACACCGTCGCCGGTGATGCTCCGGCACAGCGGGTACATCCGCTCCACCAGCGTGTACATCTCCTCGCTCACCTCGGTCACCGGCGCCACCGGAGGGTGTCGTCGACGGTGCCGGCGCCGGACGCCGCGCGCAGCACGGCGAGGCGGGTGAAGCGCTGCTCGAAGCCCTCCCGGGTCAGCCCGTGCTTCCGGTAGGCGTCGGCGAGTTCGAGCGCGCCCCGCTGCACCGTCCACTCGCAGTCGAAGCCGGGTATCGCGGCGCGGAACCGGGAGAAGTCCACCCGGTACGACCGGGGATCGGCACCGGTCTCCCCGGTGATCACCACCTTCGCGCCGGACACCGCCTCGGCGACCTGCGCGGCGATCTCGGCGACCGTGACGTTGTTGGTCTCACTGCCGATGTTGAACGCCCGGTCGTGCACCGCTTCCCGCGGCGCGGTCAGCGCGGCCGCGAAGGCCCGTGCGATGTCGGCGGCGTGCACCAGTGGGCGCCACGGGGTGCCGTCGGAGAGCACCAGGACCTCGCCGGACAGCAGCGCGTGGCCCACCAGGTTGTTCAGCACGATGTCGGCGCGCAGCCGGGGTGAGTAGCCGAAGGCGGTGGCGTTGCGCATGAACACCGGGCTGAAGTCGTCGCCGGCCAGCGCGTGCAGGTCGTCCTCCACCCGCACCTTGGACTCCGCGTACGGCGTCACCGGGCGCAGCGGGGCGTCCTCGGTCACCAAGTCCGCCGAGTCACCGCCGCCTGACGCGCCGTAGACCGAGCAGGTCGACGCGTACAGGAAGCGCCGCACTCCGGCGTCTTTGGCCAGCCGGGCAAGCCGTACCGACGCCTGGTGGTTGATGTCGTAGGTGAGCTGCGGCGCGAGCGATCCCAGCGGATCGTTGGAGAGCGCGGCCAGGTGGATCACGGCGTCCACCCCGGCCACGTGTTCGGCCGTGACGTCGCGCAGGTCCACCCGGTGACCCGGCGGGTCCGCGGGCGGCTCGCCCAGCACGCAGTCGGCGAACAGGCCGGCGTCGAGGCCGACAACCTCGTGTCCGGCGGAGCTAAGGACCGGGGCCATCACGGTGCCCAGATAGCCCTGGTGTCCGGTCAGCAGTATGCGCAAGGTTCAACCCCCCAGGTTGAGCGTGAGTTTGGTGACGGCGAACGCCTCGGCATAGCGGGCGTGGCATTCGATGCCGCGGATCCGGGCAAGGCCCAGGAAGGCCTCCCGGTCGTACCAGGGCCGGTGCCGCTGCGAGGGGTAGTGCTCCTGCAGCAGCCGCACCTTCTGTTCGGCGATCTCCGGCGACAGCGGCTGGTACGCCGCGAGGCGGCCGAGATCGCCGTCCCACTTGACGATCTCGTAGCCGAGCACGAGGTGGTCGCGGAACGCGGTGGGCAGCAGCTGCGCCAGGCCGCGGTGGTCCTGGTGCGCGTCATCGGTCCGCGGGGCGAGGACCAAGTCCGGCTCGGTCCGCGCGCGCAGCTCCTCGACCGCGGCCTTGGTCTCCTCCCAGTGCGCGGGCATCCGCCCGTCCGGCAGCTTGAGCACGGTCAGCCGCAGGTCGGCGCCCGGGCAGAAGGCGGCGAGTGCGGCCTCCTCCTCCTGCTCCCGGTCGGTGCCGCCGCCGGAGAGCACCAGCGCGTCGACGCGGATGCCCGGCCGCGCGCCGCACAGCGTCAGGAGCGTGCCGCCGGCGCCGATGGCGATGTCGTCGCAGTGCGCGCCCACCGCGACGATCCGGTCCAGGCGTCCGGCCCCGAGCCGGATCACGCGCCCACCCCCGCCCCGTCGCGCTCCCACACGGCCCACGGGCGCTCGCCCCGGGCGTAGGCGGAGTCGAGCGCGGCCCGCTCCTTCACCGTGTCGGTCGGCTTCCAGAAGCCGCGGTGCTGATGCGCCACCAGCCTGCCCCGCTTGGCCAGTTGGGCGCATCCGTCGGCGACCAGGTCCCCGTTCTCCGGTATGTGGTCGAAGACCTCCTGGCGGAGCACGAAGTAGCCGCCGTTCTCCCACAGCGGCATGTCGCTCACCGCGGTGATGCCCCCCACCAGGCCGTCCTCACCCAGGTCCACGCAGTGGAACGACGACTGCGGCGGCACCACCATCATCGAGGCACCGGCGTCACGCCGGGCGAAGTTCTCGATCATCTCCGGCAGCGGGGCGTCGGTGAGCACGTCGGCGTAGTTGGCGAGGAACATCTCGTCCCCGTCCAGGTGGTGCCGCACCCGGCGCAGCCGCTCCCCGATCGGTGACTCGATGCCGGTCTGCGCGAACGTGATCGTCCACTGGGCTATGTCGGTGGACAGCAGCTCGGTCCGCCCGCCCCGCAGCACGAAGTCGTTGGACGTCGTCTCCTCGTAGTTGAGGAAGAAGTTCTTGATGTGGTGGGCCCCGTAGCCGAGGCACAGGATGAACTCCGTGTGCCCGAAGTGCGCGTAGTAGCGCATGACGTGCCAGATCAGCGGTCTGGGCCCGACCATCGCCATTGGCTTGGGCACGTCGTCTGCGGCACCGCTCCGCATGCGCATCCCGTAACCGCCGCAGAACAGGACGACCTTCATGCTGTGACCTCTTTCACGACGCGATCTCGACAATGCTCAGTTCCGGGATGGGAAAGACCAGCCGGCCGCCCCAGTCGTGGACGAAGGACAGC
The DNA here is from genome assembly GCF_001598115.1 of Streptomyces sp. AgN23. Classification (NCBI taxonomy): domain Bacteria; kingdom Bacillati; phylum Actinomycetota; class Actinomycetes; order Kitasatosporales; family Streptomycetaceae; genus Streptomyces; species Streptomyces sp. AgN23. Next base: position 1,823,061 of record NZ_CP007153.1, on the reverse strand, counting down.
TGCTCGACCAGCTCGGCCCGCAGGTTCCACGGGAGGACGAGGACGTAGTCGGGCCGGTCGGCGGCCAGCTGCTCGGGCGGCAGGATCGGGATGCGGGTGCCCGGGGTGAACCTCCCGTGCTTGTAGGGGTTGCGGTCGACCGTGTACGCGAGCAGGTCGGGCCGGATGCCACAGTGGTTGAGCAGGGTGTTGCCCTTGCCCGGGGCGCCGTAGCCGACGACCGTCTCACCGCGCTCGGCCGCCTCGATCAGGAACTTGAGGAGGTCGCGGCGTACCTTGGCGACCCGGGCGGAGAACTCGGCGTATCCGGACAACGTCCCCAGCCCGGCGGCCTTCTCCCGGGCCAGCACGTCGGCCACCCTTCCGCGAGCTCCCGGCTCCTCCCCCAGCCTTCGGCCGGGAGGTGCCCCCGGAGCAGGGGATACCCCATGGGCGGGCTCGCCGGCCACTTCGGCGGGCCGGGCCCACAGCCGGATGGAGCCGCCGTGCGTGGGCAGCGACTCGACGTCCACGAGCGCGAGTCCGCCACTGGCAAGGGCCCGGATCGCGGAAGCGACCGTGTAGTACTGGAAGTGCTCGTGGTAGATCGTGTCGTACTGGTTCTCCTCGATCAGGGTCAGCAGGTGCTGCACCTCGATGGAGACCCAGCCGTCGTCGGCGACCAGGGCGCGCAGACCCCGGGTGAACCCGACCACGTCGGGGATGTGCGCGTACACGTTGTTGGCCACGACCAGGTCCGCCGGGCCGTGGTCGGCGCGGACGCCCGATCCGGTGGCCGGGTCCAGGAACTCCGTGAGCGTGGGCACACCCGCCTCGCGCGCCGCGGCGCCGACGTTCACCGACGGCTCGATGCCGAGGCAGCGGATCCCGCGGTCCACCACGTGCCTCAGCAAGTACCCGTCGTTGCTCGCCACTTCGACCACGAAGGCGTCGGGGCCGAGCGGAAGCCGTCGCACGGCGTCGGCGACGAACGTGCGCGCGTGCTCCACCCAGGAGGTCGAGTAGGAGGAGAAGTACGCGTACTCCTTGAACGTCTCCTCCGGCGTGATCAGCGGCGGGATCTGCGCCAGCCAGCAGTCGGTGCAGACCCGCAGGTGCAGCGGGTACGCCGGCTCCGGCTGATCCAGTTGGTCCGCGGCGAGAAAGCTCTCACATGGTGGCGTCGCCCCGAGGTCGACGACGCTCGTCATCGCTTCCGAGCCGCAGAGTCGGCATCGTGTCATCTACTGTCCCCATCCCCCCTGCTCGCGCGGGTGTCCCCGCCGTGAGCCAGTGCTGACCGACCCGCGATCGCGGTGCGGTACCCCTCCACCAGGCGCTCCAGCCCGACGGCCGGGCTGAAACCCTGCTCGTAACGGCGCCGGGCCGCCTGGCCCATCTCCCGGCCCAGGGCCGACTCGGTCGTGATCCGGCGGATGCGGGACGCGAGCGAGGCGGACTCGCCCGGCCGGTGCAGCAGCCCGGTCACCCCGTCCTCGACGAGTTCGACGAAGGCGCCGTGACCGGCGGCGACGGTCGGGACCCCCGCCGCCATCGCCTCCACGACCACCAGGCCGAACGCCTCCAGCCACGTCGAGGGAGCCACCACGGCGACCGAGCGCGCGATGCCCTTCCGGCACTCCGCCGGGTCCCACAGGCCGACGTAGCGCACATCGTCCCGGCCCGTGGCCCAGGCGGTCACCTCTGGCTCCAGTGGCCCCGTGCCGGCGATCACGAGAGGGACGCCCACACCGCCGCTCGCCGCGATCTCGTCCCACGCGGTCATGAGCAGCCGCACGCCCTTGGCCTCCGCGAGCCGGCCGAGATAGAGCAGATGCTCTCCGCCGCCTGCTCGGCGAATGCCGGGCTCCGGCACGAAGTTGTGCTTCACCGCCAGCCGCTCGGCCGGCATGCCGGACCGCACCAGGACGTCGCGCTGGGCCGCGGAGATGCAGAAGAACCGCTCCACGCCGGACCACCACCGCCGCCGGTTGACCGACAGGCTGACCGCGAGCGGCACCGTCGCGAGGCGGGAGTTCCGGTAACAGCCGTGCCGGACGGCGGGCACCGGCGCCGATCCGACGCACTCGGTGCACGGTCGGCCGTCCCGCCGCAGCGTGCCGGGCGGGCAGACCTGGGTGTAGTTGTGCAGCGTGGCGACGGCGGGCACGCCGACGTCGGCGCAGGCGGCAAGCACCGCGGGCGACAGGAGCGGGAAGACGTTGTGGACGTGCACCACGTCCGGCCGCTCGGCGCGCAGCCGGGCGGCGAGCTCCGCGCGGACCGCCGGGTTCCACGGCACCAGCAGCGGCACCGCGGCCTTGCCGAGGAGGGACCGGGCGGCGATGTCGTCGCTGCGCCGCTCGAACACCTCGACCCGGTGGCCGGCCTCGCGCAGCAGTGCCACCTCCTGGTCGACGACCTTGTTCTCCCCGCTCGGCTGCGCCGAGGCGTAGCGGTTGTGCACTACCAGTACACGCATGACGTGCATGCTCAAGGAACCTCCGGTCTACGGGCCCAGCGCGGGATGTGTCGTCGAGGGAGTTCGGGCGTCGAGGGGGGAATCTCCGCGGCGGGTGCCGCCAACAGCGAGGCGGCCAGGGCCAGATGCAGCAGATACGGTGAGGCGTCGCCCAGCCCGGCCTCGGTGTACGAGGCGATGGCGCAGTAGCTGATCAGGAAGATCGCGCAGGCCCTTTGCAGCGACGGTGGCCGCAGCAACGCGACGCCGCCCAGCACGATGATGATCGCCGAGACGAGGGTGACGCCGATCAGACCCTGCTCGTGGTAAACGGCCAGCCAGCTGTTGTCGATCGGCAGCCCGCCGAACGACTTGTCGCCCAGGCCCACGCCGAACAACTTCTCCGAGGTCGACCGGGGCGCGGCCAGCAGGGCGTCCCAGACCTTGGCCCGGCCGGTGAGATTGGAGAAGTTCTCCTTGCTCTGTCCGCGCAGGAACCACGCTTGCAGCGCGGAGGCGAACGCCACCGCGGCCACCGCGGCGCACAGCACCGCCCAGGCGAAGAACCGGCGGGCGGCGGCGCTGGTCAGGATGAGCGAGCCGATCGCCAAGGCCAACCCGATGAACAGGCCGAGCGTGGCCGTCCGGGTGTGGGTCAACGCGAGCAGGACGAGTGACGGCACGATCACCACCGCGGCGCCGGCCTTGTCGGTCCGGCGGCCCAGTACGAGCAGCACGGTGAGCCCGGTGATCACCGCGGCGTACTGTCCGATCTGCGGCGGGGTGAGCGGCCACAACGCGCCGACCAGCCGCCCGCCGTACAGCTCGGGCATGGCCGCGCCCGGTGAGACGACCAGTCCGGCGGCCACCGACCCGAGCACCGCGAAGTACATCCGGATGTGGTGTCGAACGAAGGTCAGGCCGCCGTCCCACCAGCGGCTGAGCAGCCACAGCGTGCCGACGAAGAGAGCCAGCCGGGCGCAGCGGAACAGCGCACCGAACCCGGACTCCAGGTCCGCGCTGGAGATCACGCTCGGCACCAGCAGGAGGGTGAGCAGGAACAAGCAGGCGCCGGCTCGGATGCGCAGCCGGAGATTGACCGCGAGCGCCAGCGCGAACGCGGCGACCAGCGCACCCATGGTGACCATCTGGATGAGGGAGCGGGGCAGCGGGATGATGGTCTTCGCCCCGGCGGAGCCGAGCGTGTTGAGGACCAGCAGCCCCCAGACTGTCCCGACGGTCTTCGAGGTGCCCGACGCGTGGCCGGCGCTCATCTCAACCACCGTCCCGCGCGCGGAAGGTGCTGTCCGCGTCCTGCTGGTACGGCGTGCTCTGCCACTGCCAGGAGTCGAGTATCCGGCTCGGGTCGTGGGCGACGAATTTCCATGGTCCGAGGTAGACGTTGTCGTGCCAGCGGTTGTGCTGCCTGCGCGTGATGGCCTCGGCCACCCGCTCACCCTGGTACGGCGACCAGTCCGGATAGGTGCCGTAGTTGGCCAGCACCGCCATGCGGTCGCACTTCCCGGTGCAGTCGACGACGGACCTGTCCAGCACGAAGCGGTTCTTGTGGATGTCCACCCGCTGGGTCTTCCACCGGCAGTCGGCGTAGAGCGGTGCGGTGGCGATCGCCGGCTGTGCGCAGCGGCCGGTGTTCTTCACCAGTAACGTGCAGTCACCTGAGGAGGTGTTGGCCGGGCTGTTGCAGAACCGGTCGGCGTTCTCCCACAGGGTGATCCCCGACCAGTTGTTCTCCAGCACGTTCCGGTAGATCTCGATCTTGTCCGTGCGGGCTCGGATCCGTGGTTCGCCGCCGGACTCGGACAGGTAGATGGCCGGATACGGGAAGGTGTCGCCGCGGTCGGCGTACCTGCGGCCCTCGACCCAGTTGTTCCGCCGGATCGTGTTCTTCCGGATGACCGCGTTGTAGCTGGTCTCGTAGATCAGCGCGGCACCGTCGTTGGCCTCGAGCACGTTGTTCTCGATGCGGAAGTCGTTGTTGTTGGTGTCCGCCCACAACCCTGTTCCGCGGTTGTCGTGTACCCAGTTGCCGCGTATGTCGGCGCCGTTGACGGCCCAGAACTTGATGCCCCCGGTGCAGCCGCAGCCCTCCCGCCGCCGCTCCCAGTCGCCGGTGTTGTTGCCCACGATCTCGTTGCCCTCGACCACCAGGCCGCTGATACGGCCTTCGGCCTTGTACGCGTTCATGCCGTACTGACCGTTGTCGCGCAGGCAGCTGGCGCGGACCCGCTGGCGGGCACCGGCCATCAGCCCGGCACCCGAGTTGTTCCGGATCGTCGCGTGCTCGATCACCCACCCGTCGGCCGAGTCATGGTTGACCACGCCCTCGTCGTGCGGCGCGACGAAACCCCGCACGGTCAGGTAGCGGATGGTGACGTTGCGGGCGGTACCGCCGAACGCGTACTGGTTCTTCTTCCGGCCATCGAGCACCGCGCCCGGCGCACCGAGGTAGCGGTCCCCCTCCTTGGGGATGACCTGGGCGTAGCGGTCCGACTCGAGCCTGTGCCTGCCCGGTCGAAGCCAGAACGTGGTGTTCCGGGGGCTGCTCCTGGTCTTCGCAGCCAGGTCACCGGCCACCGCGGGGTCGATCGCCACCGCGCCCGCCGGCGGCTTCGCCGGCCCGGGCGCGGGCTTGGCGCACACCCGGGCCACGGATATGGATGGCACAGCGGTCGGCTTCGCCCGGGCGCCCGGCGTGCTCTCACAGCCGGTCGCCGCCAGCAGGGCGAGCGCCAGCGGTGCCGCCAACGCCCAGTGCCGCCTCCTGATCCCCACGCGCCCCCCTAGCCGTGGAACCTGAGCACGGTGGTGAACTCCCCCAACAGCGCGGTGCCGTCGGCGAAGCCGGTGCCGACCAGCGTGGTGGCGGGTTCCTTGCGCCCGAATCCGGCGGAGTACCAGCCCAGCGGCGGGTCGGTCTCGCCGCGATGCGCCCGCCAGGACAGCTGCCCGGGCAGGTCGAGCACCGCGGAACGCCCCTCGCCGTCCCGGGTCCAGGTGAGCACTGCCCGGTTCCCCGCCAGGTCCGCGGCGATGGCCGGGCCGAGGTGGAACGCCAGGCGTACGTCCCGGCGCGGACCGCGCACCTCGTCGACGACCGTCAACTCCTGGTTCGCGGTGGCCAGTTCCACCCGGCGGCGGTGCACGGACCGCTGGTAACCGTCGTGCTCGGCACACCAGCGGGCCGTCCCCCCGTCGGAGGTGTCCGAGGTGTCCGCGGTCAGGACGCGGCTGCGGGCATGCCGCGTCCACAGGAACGGGCCGCCGGAGACCGACTGGTCACCGCCATCCACCTGCAGGGTGTTGTGGCCGAGGGTCGACCGGAAGTACCGCCGCCACTCGGGCTGCCCGTGGTAGCAGAACGTCCCCGGGTCGGCGAGCACGTCGACCCCGTCGTGCCGGACCTCCACGGACAGCGCGTCCGCGTGGGCATGCGCGGCGATGGACAGGAAGCCATGCGGACCGCCGTCGCAGCGGCACCAGATCTCTCCCGGACCGCGCAGGACGGTGAGCCCCGCGTCGGCGAAGTGGCCCGGCCGGCTTGGCGGGCGGGTCACGACCGGTGCGGCCGCGATCTTCGCGTACGGCCGGATGAGCGCGGCCAGCAGCGGGGTACGCACATCGGTACCGGTCACTTCCGGCCACCAGGCGAGGCGGCCGAATACGGCGTCCCCGGTGGCCAGCAGCGAGGCCCAGCGGTCGGTGCCCGTGCCGTCCACGACCAGGCCGTGCCCGTCGTCCGCGTCCCCCTGGCGCGGCGGACGTAACCGGCTGTCCACGACGGCCGCGAGCGCGTCGGTCATCCGCAGCAGCACCAGCCGGATGGACGCGGGGACCGGCACGCGGGTGGCATCCGCCTCGGCCACCGCGGCCAGGCCGAGCTCCAGTACCAGTCCGTGATACTCGGTGGCCAGCTCGCGGTTGAGGCCGGAGTCGAAGGTGTTGCGGCGCAGCTGCCGTTCCAGCGACCGCAGCGCGCCGGCCCGCCAGCGCGCCGAGGAGGGGAACCAGCCGAACGCGCAGGCCGCGGCGAACTGCCCAGCGGCCTCGGCGATGACGTGGTTGTTCGCCGAGGATCCCCGGCTGGGGAAGGCGGCCAGCCAGCGCTGGTGGTGCCAGATCTGGTTCAGCGCCACCGGATTGCCCTCGAACAGCCCGGCCACGCCCGGCCAGCCGTCGAGCAGCCGGCGGATCCACACCCAGGACAGCAACCGGATCCCCAGCTCGATGCCGCTGATCCAGTGCACGCCGCGCAGCGGTGGGTTGGCCGCCCACCACGACCGCAGGTGCGCGGCCACGCGCTCGGCGTACCGCTCGTCCCCAGTGATCGCGTAGGCGGCGGCGAGCACGGTGAGGTACTGATGCCGGGACAGCTCCCAGATCTGCTTGATGTCCCCGACCGCGTCCTCGTTCCGGTACGGCACGTTGAAGGCGTAGCCCCACGGAGCCCGGCGCCCGGTCTTCGGGTCGCACCACCAGTCCGGGTCGGCCAGGTCGTCGCGGACCACCCCGAAGTACTCGGCGTGCCCGCACATCAGCCGGTCCGCCTCGGCGATGAGACGTTTCGCGGCGTCCGGTGACACCGCGGCGATCGTCCCGGCGGGCAGTACCGCGGTGAACCGGGCGCCGGTCACGCTCGGGCAGTCCGGCCGCGCCGACCGCCACCGCCGCCTGCGCACCGCGTCGCCCACCCGGCCCGCGACCTCCCGCGGTCCCATCCGGGACAGCCGCCGCAGGTACCAGCCCGGACTCCCCGAGTTCACCGTCATCGCGCCCTCGCCAACGTCACCGGCGCACCGCCGGCCAGGCCGGTCCGCACGGCGAGGGTGGCCGTCGTGGTGGCGATCAGCGACTCCAGCGGCACCGGCATCGGCCCGCCGGTCCGCACGGCCTTGATGAACGCGGCCAGCTCGGCGGACTGGCCCTTGTCCCGGGCCTTGGGCAGCCGCGAACTGATCCACCGCTTGCGGCCGCCATCGTGAACAGTGGCACGGACGAAGTCGTCGAGCCGCAGCGCCTTGCCATCGGCGACCAGGTCCAGCGTCTCCTTGGGGAAGTCGGCCGGGCCGCTGGTGACGTAGCTGATGGTGGCGGCGGAGCCGTCCGGGTAGCGCAGCACGACCTGCAGGTCCTCGTGGCCGGACGTGGCGACCGCGTACACCGAGACCGGGTCGGAATCCAGCAGCCAGCTCGCGGTGTCGATGAAGTGTCCGCCCTCGCCGGCGAACCGCGAGCCCTCGGTGCCTTGCTGGAGGTACCAGCTGCCGTGCGCGAGGCGGCCCGCGTTGACCAGGTAGCGGAGGTTCGCCGGACCGGTCCGGGCGCCGAACCGCTTCCTGGCCTCCTGCAGCAGCGGGGCGAACCGGCGATTGAAGCCCACCTGCAGCCGGTCGTTGCCGGACTCCTCCACCGCCGCGAGCACGCCGGCCAGTTCGTCCTCGGTGAGGGCCAGGGGCTTCTCCACGAACACGGGCTTGCCGGCCAGCAGTGCTCTTCGGGTCAGTTCGGCGTGTGAGCTGTGCCGGGTGACCACGAACACCGCGTCGATGGACGGGTCGCCGAGCACGGCGTCGAGATCGGTGGTCGCCTCGGCGAAGCCGAACTTCCGCTGCGCGTTGGCCGCGGACAGCGCCGTCGTGGTGACGACGGTCGACAACACGACTCCGTCGCGCGGCGCCAGGTGCGGCAGAAGCATCGACGTCGCGTAGTTCCCCGCGCCGACGAACGCGAGGCGCACCGGCGTCGGGACGGCCCGGGCCGGGGTGGACGCTCCACCGCTGCGTGGCCTCACCGCGGGCACGGCCACCGCCGGGGCCGCCGCTTCCCCTGTTTCCACGGCTTGGTCGGGGTGCCCGGGATACCGGAACAGCACGGTCACGGCCTTCAGACCGCCGTCCTTCAGGCGCTGGTACGTCTCGACGGCGTCGTCGAAGTCGGCGACGTGGGAGACCAACGGCTCCACGTCGACGCTGCGGCGGGCGAGGAGATCGAGGAAGCACGCCAGGTTGCGGCGCTCGGTCCAGCGCACGTAGCCGATCGGGTAGTCCCGCCCCTCCAGCTCGTACTCCGGGTCGTAGCGACCGGGGCCGTAACTGCGGGAGAACCGGACGTCGAGCTCCTTCTCGTAGTACGCGTTCCACGGCAGGTCCAGGCGGCACTTGCCGATGTCGACGACCCGGCCGCGGTCCCGGCAGAGCCGGGCGGCCAGCTCGACGGGCTGGTTGCTGCCGCCGCCGGCTGCCAGATACACCTGGTCCACTCCGTGCCCGCCGGTGAGTTCGGCGACGGCGGCCTCCACGGTCGTGGACGCGGGATCGCCGCAGGCCGCGGCGCCCAGGCCCGCGGCGAGCTCACAGCGCGCCGGGTCGGGGTCGGCCCCGACGACGCGGACGCCCGAGGCGGCGAGGAGCTGCACCACCAACTGACCGATCAGGCCGAGGCCGATGACCAGCGCCACTTCGCCGAGCCGGGACTCGCCCTGGCGGACGCCCTGCATCGCGATCGACCCGACGGTGCCGAAGGCCGCGTGCCGCGGCGCGAGGCCGTCCGGCACCGGTGCGTAGAGGTTCTTCGGCACCCAGTTCAACTCGGCGTGCAGCGCGTGCTCGTTGCCGGCGCAGGCCACCAGGTCGCCGACCTTCACATCGTCGATCCCGGCGCCGACCTGCTCGACCACCCCGCACAGCGAGTAGCCCAGCGGCGTGTAGGAGTCCAGCTTGCCCATCACCTTGCGGTAGGTGGCGGGCACCCCGTTGGTGGCCACGCTCTGCATGACCTTGGCCACCTGGTCGGGCCGGGAGCGGGCCTTGCCCAGCATCGACATGCCGGCCTCGGACACCTTCATGAGCTCGGTCCCGGTGGAGATCAGCGAGTAGGCGCTGCGGACCAGCACACCGCCGGGCTTGCACCCCGGCACCGGCACGTCGAGCACCGCCAGCTCGCCGCTCTTGTAGTTCTGCACAACCTGTTTCACCCGAACTCCTCTGTATTCCTAAGCCGTTAACCGAGTGCTCTGGCCGGACCCAGAGGTCGCGTCGCGATACCAGTACTCGAGGGTCAGCACATGCCACAGATGTTTGGAGAAGTCCCGCTGTCCGGCGGCGTCCTCGGCGACCATCCGCGCCAGCGCGTCGCGGCGCAGGAACCCGGAACGGACGAGCACCCCGTCGTTGACCACCTCACGCACCAGCGGTGCCAGATCCCGGCTCATCCAGGCCCGCAGCGGGGCGCTGAACAGTCCCTTGGGCCGGTACACGATCTCCCGGGGCAGGACCGAGGTGGCCGCCTCCTTGAGGACGGCCTTGCCCTGCCGTCCGACGATCTTGCGATTCCCGGGCACGGCGAACGCCGCCCTGACCACCTCGACGTCCACGTACGGCACCCGCACCTCGGTCGACGCGGCCATGCTCGACCGGTCCGTGTACGTGAGGTTCAGTCCCGGCAGGAACATCCGGGCGTCGCCCAGACACATGCGGTTGACGAAGTCGTCGAGGTCATTGTCCTGATAGATGTCCGCGTGTTCGGTCAGCACGTCCTCGACCGTCCCGGCCAGGTCCGGATCGATCAGGGCGAGCAGCTCGGCCTGGTCGTACATGGTGTAGCTGCGCCGGAACGCGGTCTCCTCCGGCAGATCGGCGAAGGAGAGGAACCGCTTCGCGAAGCGCACCGACCGGTACCCCCGGCGGGACGTGGCGACCGGCAGCCGGTCCACGGCCGCGGACACCCCGCGCCGCAGGGGCCGCGGGACGCGCTGATAGCGCAGCGCGAGCAGGTTGGCCAGGTGCTTGCGGTACCCGGCGAACAGCTCGTCGGCACCCATCCCCGAGAGCATCACCTTGACCCCGGCCTCCCGGGCGGCCGAGCAGATCAGGAAGGTGTTGATCGCGGCGGGGTCGCCGATCGGCTCGTCCAGGTGGTACGTCATCTCCGGCAGCAGGTCGAGCACGTTCGGCGCGATCTCGATCTCGTGCAGGTCGACGCCGAACCGCTCGGCCACCCGCCGGGCATGGCGCAGGTCGTCCGGCATCGCCTCGAACCTGGCGTCCTCGGCACGGAATCCGATCGTGTAGGCCGAGATCCCGGGTCGGTCGCGGGCCGCCAGCGCGGTCAGGTAGCTGGAGTCCAGACCGCCGGAGAGGAAGGTCGCCACCGGTACATCGGAGAGCAGGTGGCGCCGAGTCGACTCCTCGACGACGGCAGCGACATCCGGCTGCTCGCCGCCCCGGGCCCGCTCCCGCCCCTCGGCGGCGACGTCCTTCAGGTCCCAGAACCGGCCGCGCTCCACCCGGCCGTCGGCCCGGAACCGCAGCCAGCTCCCCGGCGGCAGCTTCTCCGCCTCGCGGAACGCGCACCGTGAGTCCGGCACCCAGTAGTACAGCAGCGAGGCCACCAGCGCCGCATGGTCCACCTCCAGCGACTCGCCGGTGGCGGCGGCGAGTGCCTTGAGCTCGGAGGCGAACACCAGGCCCGCACCGCGCCGGAGCAGGAACAGCGGCTTGATGCCGAGCTGGTCGCGGGCGAGCACCAGGTCGCCGGTGCGCTCGTCGAAGATCCCGAACGCGAACATGCCGCGCAGCCGGGGCAGGCAGCCCGTGCCCCAGCGCCGCCATGCCTCGAGCAGCACCTCGGTGTCGGAGGTACCGCGGAAGCGCACCCCAGCGGCTGTCAGCTCGGCACGCAGCTCGGGCGCGTTGTACAGCTCGCCGTTGTACGTCAGGGCGAGGCCGTCCGAGACCATCGGCTGGGCGCCGGTCCCGGACAGGTCGATGATGGCCAGCCGGCGGTGCCCGAGGTGCACTTCGCCGTCACCGGCGCGGTGGTCGTACCGGCCCGCCCCGTCCGGACCGCGATGGGCGAGGGTGTCGGTGAGCCGGTCGGTCACGACCTTCCCGTCCGGCCATCGGTACGTGCCTGCGATGCCACACATGTCCTACCGCGCCTCCTGGTCGCTGTCCGGGACCCGTGCGGCCCACATCGGCAGCCGCTCCGTCCGTAGCCGGCCCTTCACGTTCTGCCGGGCCGGTCGTTCGCCATGGCCCCGCAGCGCGATGTGCAGCCCGTCCCATAACGTGCCGTCGGTCCGGTCACGCGGATCGGGGTCGATCAACACCACACCGATCACTGGAATGCGCTGGTCCGCGAGCTGCCGCGCCACGGTGTGCAGCCATGCGGCGCTGCCGTGCCCGGCACGCACGACGAGCACGGTCTGGGTGCCGAGGTACTGGAGGTCGGTCCACGCCGTGCCGGGCGCGACCGAGCCGACTCCGAGCCGGCGCTCCTGATCCGGCACGGCCGCGGCACGCTCGCCGCCGACCACGGTCGGGTCTCCCGGCTTCGGGCGGCGGCCTGCGAGCTGCCGGCCGGGCAGCCCATCGACGATGACCACTGGGCCGTCCGCCGCCAGTGCCCCGGCGACGTCCAGGGCGATCGCGCTCGTGCTGCGCGCACAGCCCAGTTCCAGCAGCGACACCGGTTCCGCACAGTCGCGCACGGTGCGGGCCAGGGACGTGGTGAGCCTTGTCCGTGCCGACCGGGTGCGCCGGCGCTGCCACAGCCTGCCCGACCGGCAGGGCAGCTCCGCGATGACCGAGGCACCGAGGTTCGCCGCGATCTCCCGGCGCAGCACGGGGCGGTCCGCCACCACCGTGCCGACCGCGGCCAGCGCGAGCCCGAGGACGAGCCCGAGGACGAGCCCGATCGCGGCGTCGGTGACGGCGGCCTTGGGCAGGGAGTACCGCACCGCGCGCGGGGCGTCCACGATCTGCGTACCGGAGACGACCCTGGGCGTGCCGGTGCGCGCCTCCGCGGCGCGCTGGTCGAATTCGGCGATCCGCGAGTTGAGCTCGGCGCGGCGGGCGAAGAGCGACTCGATGCCCGCCGACGCTTTTGGATCGCTCTCCGGCGATCGATCTCCGATCTCCTCGTTGACCCGGGTGAGTTCGTCCCGCATGCGGTCACGCTGGTCGAGCAGGGCCTTGGACTCGGCCTTCGCGGTTTCCCGCATCCGCCGCACATGGTCCGCGACGAACGCGTCGGCCAGTGCCTTGGCGCGGGCCACCGCTTGCGCGTCGCTGTCGCCTGTCACCGTGATCTGCAGCAAGTTGTTGGTCAAGCCGGTACCCCGGTAGTCCCCCATGAAGTCCTCAGGCTTGTCCCGGGACGTGAGGGACCGCAGGGCCTTGTCGGCGATCCGCGTGGTGTGCAGCAGTGCCACGTCGGTGCGGATCAGCGTTCCGGTGTCGTTCGGCTGGTCCTCCTTGTGCGCGACCAGCACCTTGGCCACCGCGGTCGGCGGTGGCGGCAGCAGGACCGCCACCGCCCCACCGACCAGCAGTCCCAGCAGCGCCAAGGAGCACCAGAGGCGACGGCGCCTGCGCACCGCCACCACCAGCGCCTGCAGGTCAAGCAGCGGAGCGGAGGCCGACGACTCCGAAGTCTTGCTCGTCGTCACGCCGAACCTCCCGGCGCGTGGCCGCGGACCGTGAGCGCCGGCGTGACGGCATCCCGAGGAGGGTCGGCGGACCGTGTCGGACGGGCCCGGACCGTGCCGACGACGACGGTGCCGATGACCTCATGCCCCGCGTCCGCACACGCCTCGGCGACGTCGGCCAGCTCCTCCGCGGTCCGGCTGCCCACGCTGAGCACGACCAGGGCACCGGACTCGGTGTCGCGGTCCGGCACCATCGGCCCGGACACCGAAACCCCCACCACCCGCAGCATGGGGTATCCCCTGCTCGAAGAGGCCGGGGAAGGATCGCTCTCGGCCTCGGCGACGAGCTGCCCGGCGGCCCGGCGGGCGACCTCGTCGCCGTCCGGGACGACGACCAGCAGCCGTCGGGGGGCCGGCACCTGGTCCCGGAGGCGGGCGCACACCCGCCGGTAGCGGATCTGCCTGCCGGCCTCGTCGCCGGGCGTCCGCGGGGTCGGTGCGTCCCACCGGATGTCGACGCCCAGCAGCCGGCGGATCCGGGCCCGCGGGCCACGGCCTTCCGGCCGGTGCGCGCGCCGTTCATCAGGTACGTCGACGGTACCCAGCAAGGTGGAGCCCAGCGCCGCGGCGATCTCCGGTGCGGTGCGCGGTCGGCGGCTCACCCGTGCGGCGGCGAGCTGGCCGATGACCGCGAGCAGGAAGAACAGCAGCACCCCGGCGACGATGAACTGCGTCCTCGTCGGCGCGGCCTCGCCGGTCGGCCGGGCCGCCGGCCCCATGACGACCATGTTGGCCCTGTTGGTCGTCGGGTCGGCCTCGTCCAGCTTTTTCACGGCCTGCTGCAGCGCGGTACGCAGCTTCGCGAGCTCGGTGCGGGCCTGCACGCTCTCCACGGTCTGCCCCGGATCGGCCGCCTCGGCCAGGTCGGTGATGCGGCGGTTGGTCTGCACCACCATCTTCCGCAAGTCCTCGGGCCCGGCCGCCGATTCGGGGTCGGTGTTGTCGCCCGCGAGCCGCGCGGCGAAGGTGATGAATTGCTGGGCCACCTGGTCGGAGAGCTGCCGCGCACGTTCCGGGGTGTCGGCCGTACCCGAGATCTTGATGATGTTCCCGTCGGTGGCCTTGGCGCTCACTCGATCCCGCAGCTCGCTGCCGCTGACCCCGGGCCAGCCGAGCGTGGCGGCCGCGCGGTCGACCACCACCGAACTGGTCGCGATCTCCGCCTGGGTCAGCAGCTCGCGCTCCTCCCACTGCCCCGGCAGCAGTACCGATGCCGACGTCGTGTACCGCGGCGGAAACAGCAAGGAGGTGCCGTAGCCGACGAGCGCACCCAGCACGGCGACGACGGTGAGAAGCCGCCAGCGCCGACGGAGCATCCGCCCGATCGTGACCAGGCGTATCGTGTCATCGCTCAACGGCGCGGCCTCTTCCCTGACCGTGCCGGGTAGCCCGCCGGCACCGGAGTGCGGTCGCGGCAGGCAGCGGCGTAGGCGGCGAGCAGCGACGCTTGCGAGTTCCGCCAGGAGAGCGGCCCGCCGATCCGCTCCTGACCGACCTTGCCCATCCGGGCCCGCTTCTCCGGATCGTCGAGGAGCAGCGCGATGAGCCCCGCGAATTGGGCCTCGTCGTTGGCGGGCGCGTAGACCGCGGCGTCACCGGCGGAGACGCGCGCCTCCTTGAGGTCGAACGAGACGATCGGCCGGCCCATCGCCATGTACTCCAGGACCTTGTTCATGGTCGACACGTCGTTGAGCGGATTGCGCGGGTCGGGGGAGAGGCACACGTCCGCGGTGGACAGGTAGCGCACCAGGTCGGCGTCCGGGACGCGTCCGGTGAATCGCACCTGCTCACAGAGCCCGAGCTGCCGGGACAGGTCCACCATCGCGTCGAAGGCGTCGCCGGCGCCGACGAACACCGCATGCCAGTCGGTCCGTCCGAGCTCGTCGCGCAGCTTCGCGAGGGCCCGCAAGGCGTAGTCGACGCCGTCCTGAGGGCCCATGACGCCGAGGTAGCACAGCAGATAAGGCTTGCCGCGCTTCAACTCCGGCTCAGCAGGCACCGGTTGGAACCGGTCGATCTGGGGCGCGCTGCGCACGACGAAGACGTCCTCCGGCCTCCGGCCGCCACGGCGCAGCGCGACCTCCCGGTAGCTCTCGTTCGTGGCGAGCACGATGTCCGCGGCCCGGTAGGTCCGCCGTTCCAGCGCGCACACGGCGCGGTAGAGCAGGTCTTCGCCGCGGTCGAACCGGGAGAGGTACAGCTCGGGTACCAGGTCGTGCTGGTCGAACACGAACCGCGCACCGCGCCGCTTCAGCCACCGTGCCGGCAGGAACAGCAGATCCGGCGGGTTGCAGGCGTGGACCACGTCGACCGGGCCGACCTTGCGGGCCAGCCGGACCGTGTGCCACAGCGCCGATCCGTACTCCCGCAGGTACCCGGCCGGTCCTCCGGTGGCCGCGCGCAACGGGTAGCGGTGGATCCGCACCCCGTCGATCTCCGCCTCGGGCTCCGTGTCCCGCTTTTCCCCCCGGGGGCAGATGACGTGCACCTCCCAGCCCGCGTCGCGCAGCGTCGTGCACTCCTGCCACACCCGCCGGTCGAACGGCACCGACAGGTTCTCCACCAGGATCAGCGCGCGCCGGTGCGACCCGTCGCCGCCGGCTGTCTCATCGAACGGCGTGTCACCAAGCAAGGCCCATGTACCCCGGTTCGGCCCGGCGCGCTTCGGCGTCGGGGAGGCGGATGAGGTCGACGAGCACCGGACCGTCGCCCTGGGGCAGCGCCGCCAGCACGGCCGGATCCCTGGTCCCGACCAGGCACACCTCGGCGTGCTCCAGCACCTCGCCGACGGATTCCGCGAGCAGCTGCGCGAGGTGCGGCAGCCGGTTCTCGATGTACTCGCGGTTCGCGCCGATCAGCCGGGAGAGGTTGACGTTGGCGTCGTAGATCCGCAGGTCGTAGCCCTTGCCGAAGAGCCTCTCCGCCAGTTCGACGAGCGGGCTCTCGCGGAGGTCGTCGGTGCCGGGTTTGAAGGACAGCCCGAACATGCCTATCCGGCGCTTGCCGGTGCGTTCGACCAGGTCCACCGCGCGTTGCAGGTGTTCGGAGTTGGAGGGCAGTACGTGGGCGAGAATGGGAACCGAGACGTCGGCCCGCTGCGCCGCATGGACCAGGCTGCGCAGGTCCTTGGGCAGACAGGAGCCACCGAAGGCGAAGCCGGGCCGCAGGTAGGCGGGGCTGATGTTCAGCTTGCGGTCGGCCAGGAACACGTCCATCACCTGGTGCGAGTCCACCCCGAGCGCCTGGCACACCGCGCCCAGCTCGTTCGCGAAGCCGATCTTGAGGCCGTGGAACGCGTTGTCCGCGTATTTGATCGCCTCGGCTGTCGGGACCGGCACCCGGAACACCTCGCCGGGCAAGCCGTCGTACAGCGCCATCACCGCGTCGCCGCTTGCCGGGTCGAGTTCGCCGATGACGGTCTTGGGCGGGTCGAAGAAGTCCCGCACGCTCGTGCCCTCGCGCAGGAACTCCGGGTTGACCGCGACCCCGAAGTCCACCCCGGCTGTGCCGCCGACGTTCTTCTCCAGGATCGGCACCAGCAGGTTCAGACATGTGCCCGGGAGCATGGTGCTGCGGAATACGACGGTCTGCCGGCCCCCCTGCTCGACCCCCTCGGCCAGCGCGGCGCCGATCTGCTCGGTGACCCGCTCCAGATACGTGGTGCACAGGCTGCCGTTGGGCTCCGACGGCGTGCCCACGCAGACCAGCGACACCTCGCTGTCCATGATCGCCTCGCGGACGTCGCCGGTGGCGCGTAACGCTCCGGTCCGCACGACCTCGGCGATGAGCTCGCCGATCCGCTCCTCGACCACCGGGGCCTTGCCGTCGTTGACCAGGTCGACCTTCATCTGGTTGACGTCCACCCCGATGACCTCGTGCCCCATGCTGGCCAGGCACGCGGCCGATACGCAGCCCACGTAGCCGAGCCCGAAAACGCTGACTCTCATGACCCGTCTCTCCCCCCAGGCAGGCCCTTGCGGCCTGCGGTCCGCGCGCCGGTCGGACGACCTCCGCGCATCAGTACGCCCCCTGCCCGTGGAGCACCGCACGCAGCGTCTTCCACAAGATCACTGTGTCCAGGGCGAGCGACCAGTCCTCCACGTACCGCAGGTCGAGGCGGACCGCCTCCTCCCACGGCAGGTCGCTGCGTCCACTGATCTGCCACAGGCCGGTGAGCCCGGGCTTGACCAGCAGCCGCCGCCGGATGTCCGGGCCGTACGCGGCGGACTCCTCCGGAAGCGGAGGCCGCGGTCCGACGAGCGACATCGATCCGGTGAGCACGTTGAAGAGCTGCGGGAGCTCGTCGAGCGAGTACCGGCGCAGCACTGCTCCCACCCGGGTCACCCGCGGATCCCGGCGGAGCTTGAACAGCAGGCCCGCGCCCTCGTTGCGGTCGGCCAGCTCCGTACGTGCCCCGTGGGCCCCGGCGACCATGGTGCGGAACTTGAGAATGGTGAACTCGCGGCCGTCCTTTCCGACCCTGCGCTGGCGGTAGAACGCCCCGCCCCGACTGTCCAGCAGCACGAGCAGTCCGACGAGCACCATCAGCGGCGCGAACAGCATCAGGAGGACCGCCGCGCCCACCCGATCGACAACCTCCTTGATCGCCCGGCGGCCCCCGGTGAAGGTCGGCATGCTGACCCGCAGCAGCGGGATCCCGAGCACCGCGTCGACGTGCAGCCGCGGGCCGGCCACCTCCATCAGCACGGGGGCCACGACCATCTCGGCATCGCTGCCTTCGAGGTTCCAGGCCAGCCGCTGCAGCCGGTCCGGTGACCAGTGCGGGTCCGGTGTGACCGCGACGACACGGTAGCCGTCGTGGCGGACGTGCTTGGCGACGTCCGTCAGTCGGCCGACGACCCGCACTCCGTCCAGTTGGTCACTGTCGAGCCCGCGACCGTCCGTCGTGCACACCGCCTCCACCCGCCAGCCGAGATGCGGGAACTTGCGGGTTCGGGCGATCAGGTCGCGCACGGTGGCCGGGCTCCCGGCAGCGAGCACCGGTCTCAGGCACCGTCCTTCCTTGCGCTGTTTGTGCAGCCAGAGGCGGAGCAGATATCGCGCGGTCATGGTGATGAGCGCGATCGCGGGGATCGCGACGAAGATCCAGAGCTTGATATTGCGCGAGGTCAGGGCGATCCCGCCGAGCGCCAGGACGACGGTCGCCGTGAACAGTGAGCGTCCGAGCCGGCGGAATTCCTCGGCACCCTGGCCGAGCACGGCCGGAGCCCATGACCGGCTCACCGCAAGCGCCCCCAGCACCAGCAGCTCGGTGCCGAACGCGAGAATTCCCCACTTCTCGTGCCAGTTGGCCGCGTCCCGGGCCCCGAAGAAGTTGCCGATCGCCGCCACCACGAAGGCGGTGGCCACGGCATCGCTGGTGATCACGGTACGGCGGTACCGCTGCTCCCAGTTGTTCGCGGGCCGGCTGACTGCCCCGTTCGCCAGACGCCCGCGCTCTGACGAAAACGGGCTGAGTAATCCCCCTCGCCGCACAGAACCCCCCCAGGTCCCCAGTGGTTCGACGTGTTCGCCTCACACTGTTCCTCCCCCTCGGGAGGCGCCCCTGCCTCCCGCACTGTTCCTCCCCTCGGGAGGCCCCGCCTCCCGTCGCGCTGTTCCTCCGCCGGGAGGCCCCCGCCCCCGCGAATGACATCCCGGAATCGCAGCGCTACTTGGACACCCCACCCGGACGGGTGCGGACTCGCGTGTCTTGCCAGACTTCGAGGTGCGTGGGAGCCCGTCGAAACCTCGGGTGCTCCCCACACCCAAGGCCGCCCCTCTCGGGCCCCGAGAATTGATCAACCCCACGTCCGGCGCCGGGGACGCGCCTGCTGGCCGCCCATAGCACCGGATCTGTAGATCATTATTTGTCGCTCGTGTCCAAACTTGTGAAGCACGGGTCAATCTAGAACATCGGGGCCCGCCTGAAGAAGAGTTGTGTGCAATTTGTGCTCAAACTTTGAAGCCGGGTCCACTGGGCGGTGGTTGCCCGTGGGGGCCTTGATGGCGAAGGCGTGCCATGTGACCTGTGATGACGGGAGTTCTCCGGGCTGCCGGCACCGGGCAACCCCGAGGCGTCCCGACACTGCCGGCCGGGCCGCGCTCAGGGCCTGCCCGGTGGTGCCGCACGCCGAGGGTGCGTGACGGGGAAGGGTGGCCCGCGCTTGGCGGCACGCAGGGCGATCCGGCGGGAGCACCGGGGGGCGCCGCCCTGGGCACCGCCCCTGCGATGGGCGGAGACTGCTTCCATCAGCCAATCCGCGAAGGCGTTCGAGGTCGTCCTCTTCATGCGCGCAGGGCCGGCGCCGCTCGGTGCCGCGGCGGCTCACAAGGTACCCCGCATGTCGCCACCGACCCCGCACCGAGCAGCGGAGACGGTGGCGGCTGCGCCACATCTGGCTGAACGAGGGCTTCGCCAAGTACAGCGAGTGGCTGTGGTCGGAAGTCTCCGGCAGTGTCCCCGCCGCCGTCGCGGCCCGCACCAGGGCCACGCCGGCCGATCAGCCGCAGGACCTGCCGGTCGCGGACCCGGGCATGCCGCGGATGTTCGACGACCGGGTCTACCAGCGGGGCGCACTGACGCCGCATGCGCTCCGTACGGTCCTCGGCGACGACACCTTCTTCGGTGCCGCGCGAATGGACGGCCACCGCCGCCACGCCACCGTCAGCACCGAGGAGTTCACCGCTCTCGCCGGGCGCCGCGCCGCGCAGCCGCTCGACGCGCTGTTCACCGCCTGGCTCCACGCCCCGCGCCTGCCGGAACTCCCCGGCCCCAGGTGATCGGCTCCCACACCCGGGCGGGGTGTGGTGAGGCTCAGGGCCCTAGCGGGGGCCTGGTTCGCTGTGGGCGACCGGCTCGGGATCGGCGTCGAGCGCGTCGAGCACCGCGTCGCCGTGCGCCCTCGCCCACTCGGTCAGCATGTGGATCGGGTCGATCAGCGTCGCCCCGAGCGGGGTGAGCTCGTACTCGACGCGGGGCGGCGCCTCGGCGTAGGCGTGGCGGCGGATGAGTCCGTGCGCCTCGAGCCGTCGGAGCGTCTGGGTGAGCATCTTGCGGGAGATGCCGCCGATCAGCTCGATCAGCTCGCCATGGCGCACCGGGCCCTCGCTGAGGCCGTAGAGCACCACCGCCGTCCACTTGTCGGCGAGCAGCTCGACTGTCAGACGCGCCGGGCAGTCGGCGAGAAAGGGATCACCGGGACCGAAACCGCTCATGGCGCCAAAGGTACCTGTGCCAGAGGTACCTGCGGGTTCCTGTCGGAAACCTAGCCTGAGTTCTCTCCCCCTTTCCAAGCCAGGAGAGTCATGCGAGTCATCACCCAGCAGTCGCTCGGCGGTCCCGAGGTGCTCACCATCGTGGACGCGCCCGAGCCCCGGCCCCTTCCGACCGAGGTCCTCGTCCGCGTCAAGGCGATCGGGCTGAACCCGCTGGAGGCGCTCCTGCGCTCCGGCGAGTTTCCCCCGATGCTCGGCCGGCCGCCGTTCGTCCTCGGCTGGGACATCAGCGGCGTGGTCGAGGAGGGGTCGCTGACGTATCGGTTCAGGCCCGGCGACGAGGTGTTCGGGATGCCGCTGTTCCCGCGGGCGGCGAGCGCGTACGCCGAGGTCGTGTCGGCGCCGGCGGTGCACCTGGCGCGCAAGCCGGCGTCGCTCTCGCACGCCGAGGCGTCGGCGCTGCCGGTCGTCGGGCTGACGGCGTGGCAGGGCCTCGTCGACCTCGGCGGCGTGCGTGAGGGGGACCGCGTCCTGGTTCACGGCGGTGGTGGCGGGGTCGGCCACGTCGCGATCCAGATCGCCAAAGCGCTCGGCGCGCATGTGATCGCGACCGCCAGTGGGAGCAAGCGGGAGTTCGTCGAGGGGCTCGGCGCCGACGAGGTGATCGACTACACGGCGGTCGACTTCACCGAGGCGGCCCGCGGCATCGATCTCGTACTCGACACGATCGGCGGCGACACCGTCGAGCGGTCGCTCGGCGTGCTCCGCCCAGGCGGTCACCTGGTGACGGCGGTCGCCGAGGAGGATACGGAGCTCGTCGCACGGTACGAGGCGGCCGGTATGCGCTTCAGCGGCATCGCGGTCGACCCCGATCCGGTCGCCCTGCGAGGTCTCGTCGACCTCGTCGAACAGGGCAGGCTCCGGGTCCACGTGCAGGAGATGTTCCCGTTCGAGCGCGTCGCCGACGCGCACCGGCTGCTCGACGGCGGTCACCTCCAGGGCAAGCTCGTCCTCACCCTCTGATCCGTCGCGCGGCCTCGCACGCGGGAGGCCCCACTGATGAACGGCCGCGCCCGGCCGGTCGTGTAACTTCGGCGTCGACTACCCGATCAACGAGTCGGGCGGCTCCGGCGTCCGCGTCACGGGGCCGGTGGTGACCCCGCCGAACGAGACGAAGTCGGTCACCCTCGACTGGCCGGGCGGCGGCACCCTGCCCGTCACGGGCGGCGCCGGCCCCCCGGTGAAGGTCGGCCCGATCGGCGGCCTCGGTCAGGGCGGCTGACCCGCACCTTCCAGGGCGCTCGGGCCGCGCCGCCCAGCACCTCGCCCGCGCGCGGGGCACCCAGCTCCAGCTCCTCCACCTCGACGGGGCGGGTCTCGGAGCAGGGCCGGGCGGGCGATACGCGGCGCAGCACCGCCGCACGGGTCCTCATGCCCGCATCTGCGGACGCGGGGCGCAGCGCAGCACGTCACGGCTCTCCAGCAGCGGGACGACCTTGCCGAGCACGATCTCCTGGAAGTGCGGGGTGGCGCAGTGCGCGGTGAAGGCGGCTTCGGAGACGTACTCCTCGTACAGCACGAGCGCCCGCGGGTCCTCGGTGCCCTGGTGGACGCGGTAGGCGAGGTTGCCCGGCTCCTGGCGGGACGCGGCGGCCATCGCGTCGAGCAGGGGGAGGACGGTGTTCTCCGCGCCCTCCTTGGTGCGGTAGCGGGCGACGACGACGTAGGACATGGGGGCTTACTCCTGGGAGGGTGTGGCAGGCCGCTTCGGTGCGGAGGGCGGGACCGGCGGTAGCTGTTCGCGGCGCAGGTGCCAGAGGCGGGGGTCGGACGTGGCGGCCGCGACGGACCCGAGGGCCAGCGCGAGCGCCACGTCCGCGGGGGTCTCCACGAAGCCCGCCGCGATCGAGGGGGACATCGCGCGCTGTGCCTGCGCGCTCATCCGGGCGACGATCGGGGCGGGCATGATCTCGACCAGGTCCGGTGCCCCACGCGAGATCGCGTCCGTGGAGCGGCGCAGATTGGACCGGTCGGTGACGAACACCTTCATCATCGTCAGCAGACCCAGCGGACGGCCCTTCTCGATGAGGGAGAGCCGGGTGCTGACCACGCCATGCGTGCCCAGGCTCTTGATGTAGTCCAGCGCGCCCCGGTCCTGAGCCAGACCGGGGGTGCTGTCCACGTTCACGAACACGGTCTTCCCCGCCCGGACCAGGGCCGGCACCACCTTGGGCAGCTGTCCCACGGTGAACGACGCGAGGATGCACACCTTGGCCGGTGCGGTCAGGAACTGCCGCAGCGGCTCGGTGCCGATCACCGACGCGACGACCGGCACCTCGGCGAAGGCCGAGGCGAGCCGCGGCGCGAGTGCGGCGCCGGACGGGGACGGGGAAGGGGCCATGGTGAAGACCTGCCTGGGGAAGGAGGGGGACGTGGCTGATCAGGTCAGTTCAGCGGGGACGCGCCGAAGCGACTGGGAAGGCCCAGCTTGCCAGGGTTGAGAATGCCCGTCGGGTCGAGGGCCCGCTTCACCGCGACGAACGTCGCGAAGCCCGCCCCGAGGGATTCCTCCAGGTAGGGGCCGCGCAGCAGACCGCAGCCATGGTGGTGGCTGAGCGCCGCCGCGTGCTTGATCAGTACGGCGTTGGCCGCGTCCCACACCGAGCGGTACCAGTCGCGCCGCGACTCGGGCGCCACATCGCCGCGCAGCGAGAAGTAGACGCAGGCGCCGTCGGTGTACGCGTGGGACTGGTGCGCCGAGGCGGCCAGGGTGCCGGGCACCGACTGGATCGCGGCGACCACCTCGTCGTAGATCACCGGGAGGTCGGTCCAGGACGCGGCCATCTCCAGGGTGTCGGCGACGAAGCCCGGACCCGGCGTGAAGCCGTCGGCGGACTTGCCGACCAGCATCCGCTCGTCCAGCCAGCGCTCGAAGACCGCCTTGCTGTCCAGCTCGGGGCCGTACGCCGCGCAGACCTCGGTCGCCACCTTGATCGAGGCGTCGACGATGGCCGGGTCCCCCTCGTCGGCGATGAGCAGCAGGTTGGTCTCCGGGTGGCCGAAGTGGGTGCCGGACTCCAGGGTGTCGTACAGCCGCAGGACGGCCGGGGTGGCACCGCGCCGCATGATCTCGCGGCAGGCGTCCAGGCCCTCCGCGAAGGTCGTGAACCCGAACGCGACGGCGTCGGCGTACCGCGGCAGCGGGTGGACCCGCAGGCGCGCCGAGACGATGACACCGAGGGTGCCCTCCGAGCCGACGAACAGCTGGCGCAGGTCCGGGCCGACCGCGGCGCGGGCGTAGTCGCCGTACGTGGCACGGGTACCGTCCGCGTGCACGACGTCGACGCCGACGACCATGTCCTCGATCTTGCCGTAACGGGTGGAGAGCTGACCGGCGCCGCGGCAGGCGATCCAGCCGCCGACCGTGGAGACGGCGAAGGCGGACGGCCAGTGGCCGGTGGTGACGCCGTACTCCTCCTGGAGGTGCTTCTCGAAGAGGTCGCCGAACATGCCCGCCTGGACATCCACGATGTTCGACTCGGCGTCGAAGTCGATGATCTGGTCCAGCCCGCAGACGTCCAGGACGACGCCGCCGAAGACGGGGAGCGCCGCGCCCGTGACGTTGGAGCGGCCCGCGGAGGGGGTGACCGGGATGCCGGCCTCGTGGCAGATCCGCAGCACGGCCGCGACCTGGTCGGCGTCGGCCGCCTCGACGATCACGGCGTTCGGGGTGGCGGGACGGCCCTCGGTCTCGCCGATCATCGAACCGGCCCACCAGTCACGGGTCCGGGTGACGACCTCGTGGCGGGAGGTGTGGACGGCGCGCGCTGCCTCGCGCAGCGCCTCGACCACGGACTCGGGGACCTCGACCGGGTTCACCTGGAGGGCCGCCTCGCCCTCCCCGATCGGGGTGTTCCGCGCCCACCTGGCGGAGCTGGGGGCGCCGATCGTGTAGTCGCCCCGGTTGAACGGGTGGGTGATGGTCTGGCGGCTGATCATGCTGCTGCCCCTTCGAGGAGTACGGACTTTTCGTGGTGGACGGCTGCGAGGTACTCGGCGACCGAGCGCTCGACCTCGGCCTCCGTGAGGTTCAGTTCCTGGCCGAGGATCGCGCCGACGGCCTCGGCGGCGTCCACGGAGGCGTCCCGGGCGAACAGCCGGGCGCGTGTGCGGCGGGAGAGCACATCGTCGACCGAGCGGGCCAGTTCGGCGCGGGCCGCGTACACGACCTCGGCCCTGGTGTACGGGAGCCCCGCCACGATCGGCTCGGCCAGCGACGGGTCGTCCTGGATCAGGTCGCCGACGAAACGGGCCTCGGTGCCGAAGCGCTCGCCCAGGTGCGCGGCCACGCCACCGGACGCCGCGACGGCTTCGGCGTCGTAGCCGGCGCCGCCGAGCAGCGGGAGGTCCGTGGTACGGCTCTTCCCCCTGCGGCCGAGGACCGTCATCACCTTGTTGATGACGAGCTCGCCCATGTGCCGGCTGGTGGTGAGCTTGCCGCCGGTCACCGTCACCATGCCGGTGCGGCCGACGGTGATGTGGTGGTCGCGGCGCATATCGAGCGTCGCGCCCTCGCCGCCGCCCACCAGCGGACGCAGACCGCCGATGGAGCCGATCACATCGTCCGGGGTGAGCTTCCCCTCGAAGGCGGTGTTGGCCCCCTCCAGCAGGAAGTCCATCTCCTCACGGGTGCAGTGCACATCGTCCCGGGAGCCCTGGTAGTCCTCGTCCGTGGTGCCCAGCACGACGCTGTTGCCCCAGCGGGTGCAGGTGGCGCGGCGGGCCCGGCCGGGGATCGGCACGGTCACCGTGCAGTTGATCCGCACCTTGTCCCAGGGCACCACGATGTGCACACCCTTGGCCGGGCGGACCTGGGGCCGGTGACCGTCGTCCGCCTTCGCGTCGAGCTCGTCGGTCCACACCCCGGTGGCGTTGACGACGGCCCGAGAGCGGATGTCGAAGGTGTCGCCGTCCGCCGTGACCCGGGCACCGGCCACCTGGTCCGTCTCCATCAGCAGACCCTCGGCCTTGGCACCGTTGAGGATCGTGGCGCCGAGCGCGGCGGCGGTGCGGACGATGGTCAGGACGAGCCGGGCGTCATCGGCACGGGCATCGAAGTACATCAGCCCGCCCCTGAGGTTCTCCGCGCGCAGCGTCGGCGCCTGCGCGAGGACCTCGGGGACGGTGAGCCGCTGGTGCAGTTTGCCGATCCGCCAGCCGCCGACCAGGTCGTATGTCCACAGCAGCCCCTCGAAGCCCTTGGCGAGGCGGGCGTCGAAGATGCCGTCCTTCTCCAGGATCGGGAAGAGGAACGGCAGCCGGTGCACCAGGTGCGGGGCGTTCTTGCGGAAGCGATGCCGCTCCAGGAGCGAGTGGCGGACCAGGTTGACGTTGCCCTGCTCGATATAGCGCAAGCCCCCGTGCACCATCTTCGAGGACTTCGACGAGGTGCCGGAGGCGAAGTCGTCCTTCTCGATCAGGGCCGCGCGCAGCCCGCGCGAGGCGGCGTCGAGCACGGTGTACGCCCCGGTGATGCCACCGCCGATGACGAGCACGTCGTAGGTCTCGTCGGCCAGTTGGCGCTTGATGGCGGCCCGGTCGAGCAGCAGCGGCGTCCGACGGGTCGCCGCGGCGGTGCGCCGCGGTTTCCGGGCGGGCATGGTGATCACAACATCAACTCCTGGTGTTTCGGTACGGCGGCCGCGTGGTCGGCGGGCCACCGGTGCGACGGTCGGTGGGCCGTCAGCGGGGGGTGGGTGGTTCGGGCGGGCCCTCCCGCAGGGGGAGCAGCGCGGGGTCCTTCAGATGGGCGATCAGCACATCGCGCCAGGCGGCGCGCTGTTCGGCGCGTTCGGCCGCCGTGATCGCGGGCTCGAAGATCCGGCCGTGCGGCTGCGCCTCGACGACCTCTTCGAGCGAGGGCCACAGACCCTGGGCGACACCCGCCAGATAGGCGGTGCCGCGCAGGCTCGCGGTCGCGGAGTCGGCGACCCGCTCCAGCGGCAGACCGGTCAGGTCGGCCTGGATCCGCAACAGCGGGTCGCTGCCGGAGACGCCGCCGCCGACCCGGAGCCGGGTGAACGGGGTGCCCATGGTGTCGGCGACCCCGTCGATCAGATCGCACACCGAGTGCGCGATCCCGTCGAGCACGGCACGGGCGAGATCGGCGCGAGTGGTGGCGAGAGTGAGCCCGGTGAGGGACGCGGTGGCCTCCGGTTGCCAGACCGGCGTACGGACCCCGGCGAGCGCCGGGACGAAACGCGGGGTGCGGCCCGGCCGGGTGGGGACCCGGCCCGCTTCCTCACCGAGCTCCTTCGGCGACGCGAACAGGCTCAGATCGTCACAGAGCCAGCGCAGCGCCGAACCCACGGTGGAGGTGTATGCCTCCAGGCTGTAGTGGCTGATGTCGCCCTGCCGCCGGCCGGGCTGGGCGAGCACCCCGGAGATGTCCGGCCGGGGCAGGGCGGGCGTGGTGCCGGTCGCCGCGTCGACGAAGGCGCCGGTCCCGTACATGCACATGCCCTGCCCGGCGGCGAGACCGCCGAGCGCGACGAGTGCGGCGTGCTGATCGCCCATGGAGGCGGCCAGCGGGACGGCGATGCCGAGGGCGGCCGGGTCGGTGGTACCGAATCCGGTGTCGTCGGAGCGGAGCTCCGGCAGCAGGCCGAGGGGGAAACCGAGGTGGCCGATCCACTCCTGGTCCCAGGCGTGCCGCTCCAGCAGATAGCCACCGGTGGACGCGGCGTTGGTCGGCGTGGTGGCGTGGACGGCGCCGCCGGTGAGGCGCCAGATCAGCCAGGTGTCGACGGTGCCGAAGAGCAGCCGGCCCCGGCGGTGCGCGGCGGCCACCTCGGGGTGCTCGGCGATCTGCCGGGCGGCCCAGAGGAACGGGGCGCGGGCGCCGACCGGCCGGCCCTGCCGGGCCAGCAGGACGGCGTCC
This sequence comes from Streptomyces sp. AgN23, assembly GCF_001598115.1. NCBI lineage: Bacteria > Bacillati > Actinomycetota > Actinomycetes > Kitasatosporales > Streptomycetaceae > Streptomyces > Streptomyces sp. AgN23. The sequence continues at coordinate 1,795,956 of NZ_CP007153.1, read as the reverse complement.
CACTCCGCCTCGTAGGCGGTGAGCTCGGTCGCGTGGCGCCGGTCCTGCCACACCACCGCGGGCAGCAGCGGCTGCCCGGTGACGCGGTCCCAGAGCATCGCGGTGGCCCGCTGGGTGGAGAGCGCGACGGCGGTGATCTCGATGCCGTCCTCGCGGGCCCCGCCGACGGCCCGGCGCGCCACCTCGAGGGTGGCGGTCCAGATCTCCATCGGGTCCTGCTCGACCGAGAGGTCATCCGGATGGCTGACCTTGATCGGCCGGTAGAACACCTCGTGGGTGGCGCCCGAGTCGAGGACGACTCCGGCCCTGGTGCCAGTGGTGCCCTCGTCGATGGACAGCACACCACGCCGTGGGGCGGCGCCGGGGAACGTCTGGGTCATGGCAGCTCTTTCGTTCGAGCACCGCGAGCGAGCCGTGCGGAGGGATAGGGAGGGGACGGATGCGGCGGGGAAGGGCTGGGGAAGGGGCGCACACGGAGGAGGGGGACCACCGTGCGGTGCGCCAGGTCCGGCGGCGGATCAGCCGGCGGTCACGGAGAGCGCCGCAGTGGCGTCACGGTCCTGCCCGGCGACCTCGTCGGGCGAGGCGGCCTTCGTCGGGTCCCACTTGATCACCAGGCAGGTGATCAGGCCGAGCAGCGGCACGACGGACAGCGCCAAGAAGGTGTCGGCGAGTCCGAGCGAGTCCTTGATCTGCGGGAAGACATACAGGCCGGCGACACTGCCGAAGCTGCCGACCATCCCGGTGACACCGGTGCCCAGGGCGCGGACATCGCTGCTGTACGAGAGCGCCGCGATGGACTTGCCGTTGGCACCGGGGCCCGCGGAGTGGCAGAGGATGAACAGCACCGGCAGCAGGAACGCCACGGCCATGGGCACCTTCTCGAAGGTTAGTCCCATCGCCACCAGGGCCACGAAGACCCCGGCGAAGCCGGCAGCGGAGCTGAGCCGCAGCCCGAGGCGGCGGCCGAAGTACGCGGACAGCAGCCCGCCCGCGATACCGAAGGCGTTGAACACCATCGAGCCGATGGTGGCCTTCTCGAAGCTCTCGCCGAAGATCGTCAGGCTGATCAGCGGGAGGTACCAGCCGACCGCGAAGTACTGCATCGACTGCCCGAGCGAGATCACCGATGAGAGGATCGTGCGCGGCAGGTACTCGCCCTTGAACAGAAGCCCGGTCTGGCGGAACCCGACGACCGGTGCCTCAGCCGCGATGCGGGTCATCGCGTCGGGCGTACCGACGACTGCCTTGATCCCGTAGATCCGGTCCAGGTTGATGACGGACTCGCCCAGCCGGCCCTTGCCGGCCAGCCAGGTGGGGCTCTCCTTGAGCATCAGTGCTTGGCTCAGCAGCAGTGCGACGGCGACGACCGCGGCCGAGCCGACCGACCAGCGCCAGATGTCCGAGCCGACATCCAGGTTGAAGAAGAGCAGGGCCAGGGCGAGGTTGCTGGTGGTGGCGACGTACCAGACGGCCTGCCACAGGTTGAGCCGGCCGCCCAGCTTCGCGGGCGTGTACTCGGCGAGCAGCGCCATGGCGACCGCGAAGTCGATGCCGTACGCGACACCCACCAGGGCCCGGCCGAGCCACACGACGGTGAAGTCACCGGCGAAGGCGGCGAGCAGGGCGCCCGCGAGGGCGAACACCTTGGCGATGAGCAGCGGGCGGACGCGGCCGATGCGGGTGGCGAGCCAGCCACCGAGGGGGTTGAAGATGATGGCCAGCGCCGGAGCAGTGGCCGTGAGGATCGAGACTTGGGTGCTGGTGAGCTCCATCTGGGTCGTCATGGGCCCCAGACCGGCGCTCAGCGCCGCGTTCGAGTAGGCGTCGAGGAACAGCCCGCCGAACACGAGGAACCAGATGATCTGCGCCCGGCCGGTGATCTTTCCCAGCCCATCGATGAGCGCAACGACATCGGCGACGCCTTTGACGCTCGGACGTTGTGCCATGAATCCGCCTTCGAGGAAGACCTACCGGCGGCACGGGGAGCACGGAAAAGGGCACGACGAAGCCACCGACAGGTGGTCTATGTCTGTGCCTGCCAAAACACTGCGGAAAACGCCGCAGCGCGCGAACTGCTGGAACTGCTGATGACGCGGTGCAGCGAGATTAAGAACGAGCCATGAGCAACGTCAAGGGTTTCGGCCAGGTTACCGAAACGTGATGGGCCGGGCGTTCGCGCGTGCCGCCGTCCGGATGGTGAGGTGGCACGGTGAACAACCACGATGAGGCGGCGGGTGTCCGGCCGTTGACACTGACTTGGGTGAACCGACACCTGGAGGCCGGCGAACGGGTCGTCGGAGCACAGGCGCTGCACGGCGGCATCACTGCCGACATGCGGAGGCTGACCATCGGCACGCGGGACGGAGACACCCGTCACCTGGTGCTGCGGACCTTCGTCAACATGGAGCACGCCGAGGACTGGCTGAACCGGGAGGCCGGCGCCCTGACCCTGCTCGCGGGGACCGGCGTGCCGGCTCCTGGGCTGGTCGCGGTCGATCCGACCGCCGCGCAGTGCGAGTATCCCTCGCTCCTCATGACGCATCTGGCGGGCCGGACGGTCCTCGACGACGAGGGACTGGAGACGCGCGTCCCACGGCTGGCCCGTCAACTCGTGGCGATCCACGCGGTGCGACCCGCCGTTCGGCCCCGGGAGTACGTGGCGTTGACGACCGCCGACACCGTCGTGACTCCGAAGGGCGCCGACGCGGCGGCATGGGCCGCGGCCATCGACGTGATCCGCAAGCCCGCGCCACCCTATGAAGGGCGTTTCCTGCACCGGGACTTCCAACCCGGCAACGTGCTGTTCGACGTGGAGCCCTCGAGGCCGGCAAGTGCCCGCATCACCGGCGTCGTCGACTGGGCAGGGGCCTCCTGGGGCCCGGCGGATCTCGATGTGGCGCACTGCTCCACCAATCTCGCGCTGCTGCACGGCCCGGCGTGGGGCCTGCGGTTCGCCGAGGCGTACGAGGAGGCCGGCGGGGTGCTGGCCGCGACCGCGAGCGAGCGGCTGTACTGGCAGGTGCGGGACGGGCTGGCGTGCTCGGAAGAAGTGCGGTTGGTGTCGCGGCCATGGCGGGAGGCAGGGAGGACAGAGCTGACGACACGAGCCGTGGAGGAGCGGCTGGATGCCTATGTCACCGCCGTGATGGACGCGCTGGGCTGAGCCACGGCGGTTCGGGGCGCGGTCCCGTGACCCACACCTGCGTGGGAGTGGCTTCTAGCGGTCGGTGAGCGATCGGCGCTTTCGGCTTCGCGTACGCCGGCGGCTGTTCGCCGAGCGGCCGGTGGCCGGTCTGCGACCGGTGAGGAGAACCGTGAGGGCCGCGACCGCCATCACCGCGGACATCGTGGCGAAGCCGGTGGAGAAGGTGGCCGCTTGGGCTGCCAGGCCCAGCATGAGGGAGCCCAGTCCGGTGCCCGCGTCGTAGCCGATGTTCCACGCGACTGATGTCGTATGCCGGTTCTCCGCGCCCGCGTAGGTGAACGCCTGCACCAGCGTGAGGCTCTGCAGCCCTCCGTACGCCGCTCCCAGCACGACCAGTCCGGCCGGCAGGGCGAGGACGGGGACGCTCTCCGAGCCCACGGCCAGGGCGATCAGCGCCAGGCCCGCACACGCGGCCGAGGCGAGGGCGCCGCTGATCGGCCGCAGAGCGATCCGGTCGGCCAGCACTCCGCAGCCCCAACGGGACACCGCGGCGGTGGCGGTGAGGGCGAGAAGGGCCGTGGCGGCCAGCGTCGGGGTGGTGGTGAACTGCGGAGCGAAGGTGAGTACGGCACCGCCCGCGGCCGTGACCAGCAGCAGCACGGTGAGCGGGAGCAGGATGCGCCGGAGCACCGTGGTCGCGGGGGCGGGGTGCCGCGGGTGGCTGTCCGCTGGCGCGGGGCTGCCGATGCGGGCCTCGACGACGCGGCCGAGGGCTCGTGTCCAGGGCAGTGCCAGAACGGGGAGCGCGCCGCACGCGATGATCGCGGGGAGGGCGAACGTGTCCACCAGCCAGGGCGCCGCCGGGGTGAGGGCGACTTGGGGGAGAGCGACCGCGAAGCCGTAGAGGCCGATGGCCGCTCCCTGGCGTCCGCGCGGGGCCAGCGCGGCCGCGGCGGTGGATCCACAGACGGTGACGATGCCGAAGCCCACTCCGCGGAAGGCTGTGGTCAGCAGGATGGGCAACAGGTGGTCGCTGAGGGCTTGCAGCAGGGCGGGCAGGCCGAGCAGCAGGGAACCGAGGACGAGGATGCGGGTCCAGCCGAGGACGCGCAGCGCCGTTTTGACGCACAGCTGGGCCAGGACGGTGGCGGCCATCAGGACGGCGGTGACGAGTCCGGCACCGAACTCGTCGGCTCCTCCGCTGACGGCCCACGCCGGGGAGACCGGCAGCAGCAGGGCGAATCCGGAGAAGCAGCAGAGCACCACCATCAGCAGGTGCGGTATGCCCGGGGCCCGTATGACGGATTCTTTCGCGCGCTCGGACATGAACCTCCTCTTGGCCTTGATCTTCGAGGCGGGTGGGGACGGAACGGAACGGGTCGACGTGGTCAGGCAGGGCCGGGTGGCAGGTGGACGGTCATGATCAGATGGCAGGTCCCGCCGCCGTCGCCGCGGTAGGTGTGGGGGGTGTCGGCGTCGAAGGCGGCGGTCTGCCCGGCTTCGACGGGATGGTCGACGCCGTCGACGACCAGGACCATCCGGCCGGCCGTGACACTGAGGGTCTCCACGACGCCGGCCTGGTGGGGGTGGCTGGGGTACTCCTCGCCGGGCTGGAGTTTCCAGCGCCAGACCTCGACCGTGGTCGGCCCGGAGGTCGTCAGCATCAGCCGGGCCTCGCTGCCGTGCGTTCCCGCCCACAGTGGCATCACGGCCTCGGCGGACACGACCCGGACGCGCTCCTGGGACGCCCCCTCCATCAGGGAGGACACCGAGACGCCGAGGGTGTCGGCCAGCCGGACCAGGGTGGCGAAGTTCGGATTCCCCTGGGCCTTCTCCAGAGCGACCAGTGAGCCCTTGCTGACCTTGGCCCGTCGGCCGAGTTCGTCCAAGGACAGCCCCGCGCGCGTGCGAGCGGTTCTGACGTTGTACGCCAGCGTCCGCAGAGCCGCCTCGGTCTCCGCCATCAGGTCGCTCCTCTCCACGTAGTTCAGTCTGCCGTACCACGCGGTCGTTCGGTTGACCTCGCGCGGTCGGTCCGTTGTACTTTCCAGTCGTTCTGCTGACACCAAAGGGCGAACTCCGGGGACCTCGAGCCCCCCCGAGCGGGTCCGCGCCGCCCGTATCGCGGTGGAGCACGCCGACGGAGTCCCGGTGATCGTCGGAATCGGGGCCCTGCGCACCCGGCACGTGCTGGAAGCGGCCGAGGACGCCCAGAGCGCGGGGGCGGCCGGAGTCCTGCTGGCGCCGGTGTCGTACCAGCCGCTCACCGACGACGAGGTATTCGGCCTCTTCGAGGACGTCACGGCGAGCCTGTCCGTCCCCCTGGTGGTCTACGACAACCCCCGCACGACGCGCTTCACCTCACCGACGAGCTGTACGCGCGGCTTGGCCGGCTCCCCAACGTGGCTTCCATCAAGATCTCCGGGGCGCCCGCCGCCCCCGCGGCGGCCCGCGCCCGCATCGAGCACCTGCGGCACCTTCTGCCCGCCACGGTGACGATCGGCGTCAGCGGCGACGCGGACGCGGCCAGGGGGCTGAACGCGGGATGCAACGCCTGGTACTCGGTGATCGGCGGCCTCTTCCCCGAGGTGGCCCTCGCCCTCACCCGGGCCGCGCAGACCGGCCGGGCCGAGCGGGCCGAGCAGGAATCCCAGCGGCTCCAGCCCCTGTGGGACCTCTTCGCCCAGCACGACGGGTCCCTGCGTGTCGTCGCGGCAGCAGCCGCCCACCTCGGCCTCACCGCGCCCCGCGGCCTCCCGCTTCCCCTCCGCGGCCTCGACGCGAAGGAACGCGCGCGGGTCGCCACGGTGATCGAGGACCCGCAACTCCATGCATGACGACTCGCCCCGGACACGTCGCCGCCCTTCAGTACAGAGGAGGGCGGCGACGTGCGCCGGTGGCACTCGCCACTCGGCCGCGGGTCCCGTAGTGGTTAGGCCGGGTCGATGCGGGAGATGCTGCCACCTATGGCGAGCACGTACAGCTTGCCGTTGCCGCCCTGCGCGAACGAGATGACCTCACCGCCGTTGACTCCGAGGTCGTTCACGCCGGTCACCTTGCCGTTCTCCATCCGCAGAGAGCGGACGGTGCCGTCGCAGTAGTCGCTGTACACGTACTGACCCTTGAGGTCCGGGATCGCGTCGCCGCGGTAGACGTAGCCGCCGGTCACCGAGCAGCCCAGATTGGTGCGGTCGTACTCGTGGACCGGCGGCACATGGTTCGCGGGTTCCGTGCCGCCACGGAAGGGATGGGTGCCCTCCATCTGGGACCAGCCGTAGTTCTCGCCGCCCTTGCTGTCCGCCGGGGCCCAGTCGATCTCCTCCCAGTCGTTCTGGCCGACGTCACCGATCAGCAGGTCGCCCGTGCCCGCGTCGAAGGAGAACCGCCACGGGTTGCGCAGCCCGTACGCCCAGATCTCGTCCTTCGCGTTCGGGTCGTCCACGAACGGGTTGTCCGGCGGGATCGCGTACGGCTCGCCGCCGCTCGGGTCGATCCGCAGGATCTTGCCGAGCAGCGTGTCGAGGTTCTGCCCGTTGCCGTGCGGGTCGCCGCCCGCGCCCCCGTCGCCCAAGGCGATGTAGAGGTAGCCGTCGGGGCCGAACTTGATATCGCCGCCGTTGTGGTTCGAGTACGGCTGCGTCTGGGTGAGGACGGTGCGCCGGGTGTCCGGCTGGATCTTGCCGTCCCGCATGGCGAATTCGTCCACGGTGCTGGTGCCTTCGAGGTTCGTGAACGAGATGTAGAAGTGCGCGAATTCCTTGTCGAACGCGATGCCCAGCAGGCCGCGCTCGCCGTCGGTGGTGGTCTCGTCGGAGATGTCCAGGACGGGTTCGCCCAGTCCCTGATCATCCAAAACCCTTACGGTGCCTGGGCGTTCGGCGATCCAGACCGTGCCTCCGGGACCGGCGGCGCCGGCGGTCGGATTCTGGGCCGTGGCCACATTCTTGAGCGCGACCTTCGCCGCTGCCTGCCGCGGGGCGGCGGGCTGGTCGGCGGAGGCCGTGGTCAAGGCGAGGGAAGCGACGAGGCAGATGGTGCCGATGATCGCCGAACTTCTGGTGCGAACTTTCACCGTGATCCTCCTAGAGGCGGTGAATCGGGAGGTCACCTGGCTGCTTGGGCAGGTTCAGGGGGTCTCGCCCGCGCCAGCACGCAACCTGGGTGGGGGATGGTGTGCTACTGGCCATGGATGAGAATACTGGGACGGACGTGCTTGGTATAGACCAGAATTCCACCCGGCTATCTCCGTTCCGCCGTCCGGCGCGCAGGAACCCGCGCCGACGGGGCCAGAGCGGACGAGCCTCCCTTCCGGCGAGCAATTCCGAGGGGGAGCTGAAGGTGGTCAGCTGGCCCCGCCCGGCTCCCGGCAGCGACCCGCCGGCTCCGGCCGGGCGACCTGTGGAGTGCGAAATAATGTGCCAAGCGATGCGTTGAGGGGAGGGCTGGGACGGGCTGACCGCGGCCTTCGCGGGCGGGTTCCCGAGTCAGCCAGAGGTCCTGGCTGCCCGCATTGTCCTGCGCGACCACGCATGTGACACTCTGGCCGCATGAGCGTGAGCATGAGGTGGAACGGTGACGACTACCAGTCGCGGTTTGACCGCATCGCCGCCGAAGGCGGGGACATCCACGGTGAAGCCGCGCTGGTCCGCTCCTTCCAGCCCGCCACCGTCCTCGATGCGGGGTGCGGCACCGGCCGGGTGGCCATCGAGCTGGCCCGTCACGGGATCGACGTGGTGGGCGTGGACACCGACGCGTCGATGCTCGCCACCGCCCGGCGGCTGGCCCCGGAGATCCGTTGGTATCAGCGGGATCTGGTCGGCCTCGATCTGGGGTTGTCCTTCGATGTCGTGGTGCTGGCGGGCAATGTCCCTCTGTTCACCCCGCCGGGTACGGAACCGGCCCTGGTGGCCGGGGCGGCGGCCCATGTGCGTCCGGCCGGCCGTCTTGTCGCCGGTTTCGCCCTGGACCGCGGTTACACGCTGGACGACTACGACGCGCACTGCCGTGCGGTGGGACTCACCGTTGAAGCCAGGTACGCGACATGGTCCCGGGATCCTTACACCGGCGGGCAGTATGCCGTCTCCGTGCATGGCAAGCCCTCGCGCTGATTGCCAGGGGATCCGGAGGGCCCCTGTCGCGGACGATGTCCAGCTCACAGGTGCCTGACAGCCGTTGCGGCAGCTGGACGCTGCTGTCGGGCGGGATGGCTCCGGCGAAGGCCGTTCCCGGGGGGACGTGTGCTGCTCTTCACACCGCCCCGGCCTCCAGTAATTTACTAGGACGTCCTACTATCTCTTCAGTCAGCGCCCTGACCTGTCTGGGAAGGCCCTCATGAGCGATCTGCACCGTCCTGCGCACCCCGTCCGCCTGGTCACCGCCTCGGCGCTGTTCGACGGGCATGACGCGTCGATCAACATCATGCGGCGGATCTTCCAGTCCCAGGGCGCGGAGGTGATCCACCTCGGTCACAACCGGTCGGTGCGGGAGGTCGTGGACGCGGTGCTGGAGGAGGACGCACACGGTGTCGCGGTCTCGTCCTACCAGGGCGGTCACGTGGAGTACTTCGAGTACCTGGTGGAGTCGCTGCGTGCGCAGGGGGCGGAGCACGTCCGTGTGGTGGGCGGTGGTGGCGGCGTCATCGTGCCCGAGGAGATCGACCGGCTGCGCGACAGCGGAGTGACCATCTTCTCCCCGGAGAACGGGCAGCGGATGGGCCTCGCCGGGATGGTCAACTCGGTGATGAAGGACTGCGACTTCGACCTGTGGGACGGTAGGCAGGCCGACATCGCCGCCGTACTCGCCGGCGACCGGTTCGCTGTCGCCCGCGCCATCACCGGCGCCGAACTCGGCAAGCTGCCCGCGGACTTCCTGGAGCAGCTCCGGGCCGCCGCGGCGGCACGGGTCACACCGGTGCTCGGTATCACCGGCACCGGCGGCTCGGGTAAGTCGTCGCTCACCGACGAGTTGGTGCGCCGGTTCCGCGTCGACCAGCAGGACAAGCTGCGGGTCGCGGTGATCGCGGTCGACCCGACCCGCCGTCGTGGTGGCGGTGCGCTGCTCGGTGACCGGATCCGGATGAACTCCCTGGACGGGAACCGGGTGTTCTTCCGGAGTCTGGCCACGCGCAACAGCCGTGAGCTGCCGGAACACCTGGCCGATGTGATCGACGTGGTGAAGGCGGCCGGGTTCGACCTGGTGATCGTGGAGACGCCGGGCATCGGCCAGGGCGACGCGGCGATCGTGCCGTTCGTCGACACCTCGATGTATGTGATGACACCCGAGTTCGGCGCGGCCTCGCAGCTGGAGAAGATCGACATGCTCGACTTCGCCGACGTCGTGGCGATCAACAAGTTCGAGCGGCGCGGCGCGAAGGACGCGTTGCGTGACGTGGGCCGCCAACTGGTCCGCAACCGCGAGGCGTTCGGCATGCGGCCCGAGGAGATGCCGGTGTACGGCTCCTCGGCGGCCACGTTCAACGACGACGGTGTCACCGCGCTGTACCAGCACCTGAAGAGCTCCCTGGCCGAGAAGGGGCTGCCGCTGTCCGAGGGCTGGCTGGCGCCCGTCGATGTGCGCTACTCCTCCGGTATCCGGCAGGTGGTTCCGGCGGAGAGGGTGCGCTACCTCGCCGAGATCAGCGAGCTGGTCCGCGGGTACCACGCCGAGACCGACCGGATGGCCGAGTCGGCCCGTCGGGTGCAGCGGCTGGAGGCGGTGGAGGGCGAACTCGTCCAGGCCGGCTCCGACGCCGGGAATGTGCGGTCGTTGCTCGAGGACGCCCGCCGGAAACTCCCGCACGAGGTCGCGGAACGCATCGAGAACTGGCCCGCCGTCGTGGCCTCCTACTCCGGCGACGAGCAGATCGTGAGAATACGGGACCGGGAGATCCGCACCACGCTCACCCGCGAGTCCCTGTCCGGCAACAAGATCCCCCGGGTCGCCCTGCCCCGCTTCACCGACCACGGGGAACTGGTGCGGTTCTGGCGCCGGGAGAACCTGCCCGGCCACTTCCCGTTCACCGCCGGGGTCTTCCCGTTCAAGCGTGACGGCGAGGACCCGGCGCGGATGTTCGCGGGCGAGGGCGATCCGTTCCGTACCAACCGGCGTTTCAAGCTGCTGTCCGAGGGCCAGCCGGCCACCCGGCTGTCCACCGCGTTCGACTCCGTCACCCTCTACGGCCGTGACCCGGACGAGCGCCCGGACAACTACGGCAAGGTCGGCACCTCCGGAGTGTCGGTGGCGACCCTGGAGGACATGAAGGCGCTCTTCGACGGCTTCGACCTGGTGGCGCAGACGACTTCGGTCTCCATGACGATCAACGGGCCGGCGCCGGCCATCCTGGCGTTCTTCCTCAACACCACGATCGACCAGCAGATCGAGAGGTTCCGTACCGCCGAGGGCCGCGACCCGTCGCCCGAGGAGGCGGCCGAACTGCGGGCGCATGCGCTGGGATCCGTGCGCGGCACGGTGCAGGCCGACATCCTCAAGGAGGACCAGGGCCAGAACACCTGCCTGTTCTCCACCGAGTTCTCCCTGCGGATGATGGCCGACATCCAGGAGTGGTTCATCGCCAACAAGGTCCGCAACTTCTACTCGGTGTCCATCTCCGGATATCACATCGCCGAAGCCGGCGCGAATCCCATCAGCCAGCTGGCCTTCACCCTGGCCAATGGCTTCACCTACGTCGAGTCCTACCTCGCCCGGGGCATGCACATCGACGACTTCTCCCCGAACCTGTCGTTCTTCTTCTCCAATGGCATGGACCCCGAGTACTCGGTCCTCGGCCGGGTCGCCCGCCGCATCTGGGCGGTGGCGATGAAGGAGAAGTACGGTGCGAACGAGCGCAGCCAGAAGCTGAAGTACCACGTCCAGACTTCCGGCCGCTCGCTGCACGCCCAGGAGATGGACTTCAACGACATCCGCACCACTCTGCAGGCGCTCATCGCGATCTACGACAACTGCAACAGCCTGCACACCAACGCCTATGACGAGGCGGTCACCACCCCCACCGAGGACTCGGTCCGCCGGGCCCTCGCCATCCAGCTGATCATCAACCGTGAGTGGGGTCTGGCGATGAACGAGAACCCCTTGCAGGGGTCGTTCATCATCGACGAGCTCACCGATCTGGTGGAGGAGGCCGTCCTCGAGGAGTTCGAGCGGATCAGCGAGCGTGGCGGTGTGCTCGGGGCGATGGAGACCGGCTACCAGCGCGGCCGTATCCAGGACGAGTCGATGCTGTACGAGCAGCGCAAGCATGACGGCACCCTGCCGATCATCGGCGTCAACACCTTCCGTAACCCGCGTGCGGACACCGCCGAGCCCGACGCCATCGAGCTGGCCCGCGCCACGGAGGAGGAGAAGCAGTCCCAGCTGGCGCGGGTGCGGGACTTCCAGGCCCGCCACCATGAGACGGCCCATGCCGCGCTGGCCGCGCTCAAGGACGCGGCGGTGAGTGACCGCAACGTCTTCGCCGTCCTCATGGACGCCGCCCGGGTCTGCTCGCTGCAGCAGATCACCGACGCCTTCTTCGAGGTCGGCGGCCAGTACCGCCGCAACGTCTGACCAGCCCCGGCACACCACCATCTCACCGGATTGGACCCCAGATGGATCCCGTTGCCCGTCTCGGCGTCGTCGGCTGCGGCCTCATGGGCTCCGGCGTCGCCGAAGTCGCCGTCCGGCACGGCATCGATGTCCGTGTCGCCGAAGCCATCCCGGACGCCGTCGAGGCGGGCCGCCGTCGTCTTTACGATGCCTGAGACCCCTGGGCCGGGAGCGGGCCCCGACTCCTCGTCGGTCGGGCGGTAGTGCCGAGCGAACCGGCCAAGGCGGCTGGACCTGGCGCGGGCAGTGCGTCCCGTGCCTTCGGGGATGCCGCTGTGCTGCATGCTGTGGAGGCTGAGGCTGAGGCTGAAGGGGCCCAGCCGGTCGAGGACGGTCCGGCCCGCTGCCTCGGCCCGGACCGGCCCGATACCAGGATGGAGAACTCCCTGTGATCCCCACCGATCTCTACCCCGCCGACCGTCTGGAGCGCGCCCGGGAGGCCGCCGCCGGTGCGGGCCTGGGTGCGCTGCTGATCAGTCCCGGCGCCGACCTGCGCTACCTGACGGGTTACCAGGCCCTGCCCCTGGAGCGGCTCACCTGCCTGGTGATCCCCGTGGACGACGAGCCCTTCCTCCTGGTGCCGGAGCTGGAGCGGCCCGCGGCGCTCGCGTCCCCGGCCGGGAACCTCGGCATCGAGATCACCGGATGGGCCGAGACCGAGGACCCGTATGCCCTCGTCGCGGCCAGGCTGCCCGCCGGTACGGCCCGGGTCGGCGTCGACAACCACATGTGGGCCGAGAAGGTGATCGCCTTCCGCGCCGTGCTGCCCGACACCGATCAGGCACTGGCCGGAGAGGTGCTCGGCCGGCTGCGGATCCGCAAGACCCAGGCCGAGGCCGAGGCGCTGCGCCGGGCGGGCGCGGCCATCGACCGGGTGCACGCCCGCATGGCCGAGTGGCTGCGCGCCGGGCGCACCGAACGCGAGGTCGGCCGGGACATCGCGGAAGCCATCACGGCCGAAGGCCATGTGCGGACCGACTTCGTCATCGTCGGCTCCGGACCCCACAGCGCCAGCCCCCACCATGAGCTGTCGGACCGGGTGATCCAGCCCGGTGACCCCGTGGTGGTCGACATCGGCGGGACCACCGAAGACGGCTACTGCTCCGACTCCACCCGCGACTACGTCGTCGGCGAGCCCCCGGCGGAGTACCGACGGCTGTACGAGGTGCTGTTGACCGCCCAGCGCGCCCAGACCGACGCGGTGCGGCCCGGTATCACCGCCGAGCGACTGGACGCGATCGGCCGGGACATCATCACGGACGCGGGCTTCGGGCCTCACTTCATTCACCGCACCGGTCACGGCATCGGGCTGGAGACCCACGAGGAGCCCTACATCGTGGCGGGCTCCGCCCTGCCGCTGGAGCCCGGCATGGCCTTCTCCGTCGAGCCGGGCATCTATCTTCCCGACCGATTCGGAGCCCGCATCGAGGACATCGTCATCTGCACCGACGACGGCGGCGAACGGCTCAACCGCACCAGCCGTGAGCTGGTCGTACTGCCGTGACCGTCTTGTGCGGTCGACGCTCCCGGGGCGGGGCCGCAACACCGCATGAGGCATGGAATCGCCATGGGTGTTCCCGTGCCTCATGCGGTGGCGATGGCGAGTTCGCCCGGGTGGACGAGGGGGGAGTGCCGGGCTTCTCGACGGCGAGCAGGTAGGCACCGGTCAGGGCCAGGCCGATGGCCTGCCCCGTCAGGTGGGACGGCGCATGGGCGGCGTCGCCGACCACCACATCGTCCATGGCGCCTGGGGCGTCGAAGCGCGGAGCGGCTTCGTGCTCGTCCGCCGGCCGCTCGCCGCGTAGTTTCTGTGCGGTGGGCCGCGCCGCCGCGGGCGTCGGCGACGCGACGTGGGCTCGCCATCGCACCGGCGCTCGGCCGGTACGCGCGGCGCACCCCCTGGCCTCCGATGCCCCGCCCCGCGCGCTCGCAGTCGCGTGTGACGAGTAACGGCCCACCCTTCCACCCGCTTTGGGGTCCGTTCGAAGACGGACCTACTGGACCTTGTCGAAAATGTCCTCCAAGTGCCGCTCCCCATCGCGGGTTTGTGCACCTGCGGCCAGTACGGCCTGGGTGAGACGAGCCGCGGCGGGCCCGCCGAGGAGCTGGCCGAGAAGTTCATTCCCCCTTTCCAGGCCGTGAGCGATCGAGTCCGACGCGGCGTCGACCGCTTCGACCGCGGCGCGCGCGACACCGGGTCGCAAGGCGGCGATTCGGGCAGCGAGCGTGTCGACGACATGGTCGAGCTCGGCGTTGGGCACGGCCCGGTTCACCCATCCGTACCGTTCCGCGGTCGCCGCATCGATCAACCGCGTACCGAGGATGATATCCAGAGCCCGTGCGCGGCCCACGAGACCGGGCAGGTACGCGGTGCCTCCCGCGCCCGGGATGATCCCACCCGCAGCCTCGGGCTGCGCCAGACCGGCGTGCTCGAGGGAAGCGAACCGCATGTCCATCGCCGACAGCAGTTCCGCCCCGCCACCGCGTGCCAGTCCGCGCACCTTGGCGATCGTGATCTGCGGCAGCGACCTGAGGCGTTCGTGGAGCCGCATCATCGGGTTCAAGGACTGGTCCCCCTCGGGGGCGATCGGGAGTGCCGAGAACGTCGCGGGATCGTCGGCAAACGTCATGTCGCCATGCGCGATGAAGAAGTCCGGGTCCGCGCTGTCGAAGACGATCACCCGGACGTCGTCGTTGCCGGACATCGAGGCCGCGAACCGGTCCAGGTCGAGCATGAGGGTGGCGTCCAGCAAGTTGAGCGGCGGGTGGTCGATGACGACGTGCGCCACACCGCCGTTGATGGAGACCTGGAGAGCCGAGTATGCGCCGGGCATGGATCCTGCCTTCACTGGTCGAGCAATGGAGTATCTTCTGTATACCTAGTAGGTGCGATATACTTCAACGAAACCAGGTATCGCGGAGGAGACCGGCGTGACGGGAATGGACTTCGACAGCGAAGGCCGTCGCCTGCTCGACCAGCTCTTCGACAAGTGGTCCCTGCTGGTGTTGGAGGCGCTGTGCGACCGCCCCCGGCGCTTCAATGAGCTTCGCCAGCACCTGCCTGCCGTCACGCCGAAGTCGCTGACCACATGCCTGCGGCGGCTCGAGCGCAATGGCGTGGTCGAACGGCTGGTCGTGTCGACGGACCCGGTGGCGATCGAATACCGCATCACTGACCTGGGCCGGAGCCTCGAGTCACCCTTGCAAGCGATGTTGAGGTGGGTCGTCGACAACCTCGACGTGGTGGAAGCCGCCCGATCCGACTATGACGAGCGACGTACGCGCAGCGAACAAACGCCCCACACGCCGTAACGCAGGCCGGTGCCTGCTGGGTCCACCGGTCATACAGCCGAGTGGTCCGCCGAACCCCGCGCCGCGGATGCGCACGATGACCGCTCGCTACACGGACCGCACCGGCCGCCCCGTCGACGGGCTGCGGGAGCTGACGGTCCTGGCCGTCACCGGCATCACCGCCCGCGACATCATCACCTCTGTCCTGCGCGCCCTCGGCGACCCCCTCGCCCCGTGGCTGACCGCCTTCGAGGCCGACACGGTGGTCTTCGGCGGCTCCATCACGGCCGCATGGCCCCTGACAGGCCCGCCGCTCTCCGCCGGCCTCACCCACCACGACCCGCGACTCGCACGCCTCGCCCTGTCGTTACGCGACGACGGCGAGGACCAGGCCATGCTGGGCGCGGCGGTGTTCGCGGCGCGCGCTGCGTAGCGCTCGCCCACGCCTCTGTCCGGCCGCCCTGCCGTACTGGTCGAATGGGCGCAGGCCACTGGCAGCGGCGACCGGGCCCGCACCTGGGTCGCGGAACGGAGCGGAGTACCAGGTGCGGGTCCGGCAGAGCTCCTGGTCCACGAGTGTGCTCATGACCTGCTGGGTGTCGCCGCCGCCGTCGCTGGTGACGTACACCACGGCCGTCCGGGTGCCGTCCCGGGTGACGCCACCCCAGGTGTGATAGCCGAGCAGTTCGCCCGGAGGTGGATTACGCCCGGCGGAACAGCCAGGGCCGCAAAGGTGCCGGACCCGGTCCGCGTCACGCCGGATCCGGTCCGCGTCACGCCGGATCCGCGTCAGGGCTGTGCCGGCCCCGGGATGCCCAGCCGGTCGGCCACGCTGGTGAGGGCCGTTCCCAGCGGGAGTGCGACCCGGGTGACGGCGTGCTGGTCGCCCCGGGTCGGGTCCAGGTTGACGATCAGTACCGGCTTCCCGGCCTTGGCCGCCTGGCGGACGAACCGCAGCCCGGACATCACCGTCAGTGAGGAGCCCAGGACCAGCAGTGAGGTGGCTTCGCGGACCAGCTCGCGGCAGTGCTCGACCCGCGACGGCGGAACGGCTTCGCCGAAGAAGACCACGTCCGGTTTGAGGATGCCGCCGCAGACCGTACAGGGCACCACGCGGAAGTCCCCGACCTGCTCGTCGGTGAGGTCGGCGTCACCGTCCGGATTGATTCCGGCGGCCACCGGCGCGAAGCCCACATTGGCCTCCTCCAGCCGCCGGGCGAGTTCGCGGCGCGGGCTGGAGGTGCGGCAGGCAAGGCAGACGACCCGGTCCAGGCTTCCGTGGAGTTCCACGACGTCCTCGCTGCCGGCGGCCTGGTGCAGGCCGTCGACATTCTGGGTGATCACACCCGAGAGCAGGCCGTGCCGCGCGAACGCGGCCACGGCCTGGTGTCCGGCGTTGGGGCGGGCGCGGCCGAAGGTGCGCCAGCCGAGGTGGCTGCGGGCCCAGTACCGGCGCCGGGCCTGGGCGCCGGCGGTGAAGTCCTGGTAGGTCATCGGGGTATGCCGGCTCAGGCTCCCGCCCTCGCCCCGGTAGTCGGGGATGCCCGACTCCGTGGACATGCCGGCCCCGCTGAGCACCAGCACACCGCCGGTGCTCAGCGCGTCGGCGACCGGCTCCAGGTCCGTGCTGCCCGGCGGCAGGTCCTCGACCGGGGTCCAGCTCAAGGTGGGGCGCATACGCATGCCGCCAGGGTACGGAACAGGCCGCCACCGCCCGCGTCCGCCGTCGATTCGCGGGCAACGCGGCGGAGCGCCTGGTGCCCGCGGTACGACCGCCGCGCCACCGGGAAGGGGGGAGGTCTCAGCCGCGTATGGTCACGCCGTGGCGCGTCCGCAGTCGGCGCAGCTCCCACAGGGAGAGCCCGGTCACCGAGAGCGGGCCGCCGAACAGGGAGCAGAACTGGGCCCACATCGGACCGTTCGGCATGCCGCTCCCGGTCAGGTTGAGGATGGCGATGATCCAGACCATCACCACGGTGAGCACGGCCGGCAGCGCGGCGTGCACATAGGCGGTGTTGAAGGCGGAGCGGGCGACGTAGGCCGAGGCCATGAAGAAGAACGGCAGCCCCCACAGCACGAACGCGAGCGCGGGGACGGCGGCCACGAACAGCCACACCCCGTGCAGCCCGTGCAGCAGCGTGGTGCCCGAGATCACCCACGCCGTGCCGACGAGGGCTGCCACGACCAGGACGTACCAGCCGACGGTCTTGGCCGGGACACCGAGCCGGGAGCGCAGCAGCCGCCGCCGCTCCGCGGGCGCGTAGCGGATGAAGGCAGTGATCACCACCGGTCCGGCGATGATGAGCAGGACCGGGGTCAGGAGGAGCTGGCCGAGACCCTCGCTGGCCTGGTCCTCCAGGCCGTCGTCCGCCCCGTACATGTAGTAGAGCGCGAGCGTGGCGAGGACGCCGAGCACCGTGCGGGTGATCTGGAAGCGGGTGACCACGGGATCGTGGACACGCCCGCCGCCGTCCTGGTCGAACACCCTGCGCGCGGCCCGGTGCACCGAGCGGAGCAGTGGGACGATCAAGAAGAGGAAGGGCACCCGCCGGTACCAGTGCCGGTTCCTGGGCGCCGGGCGGTAGGGCCCGGGCGGCGGGGGAGGGGGCCCGTAGGGGTTCGCTGGTGGCCCGTACGGATGCGGTGCCGGTGGTGGTGGCCCGTACGGATCCGGCGTCGGCGGCCCGTACGGACCGGGTGACGGCGGAGGCCCCCAGCGGTTTCCTCCCTGTCCGGGGTCGTTCGGCAGACCCCATCCCCCCGATGCCATCGTGATTCCTCCTCGCCCCTGCGGCCCATGCCTTCGACCGCTCATTTTTCGCCAGTGGCGGGGGAATTGTAAGGCACGCGGTTCGATGTCCTACCGGGTCGTGCCTGGCAGGGGGTCACTCCCTTGCCAGCGCCGCCAGTATGGTGGCGGCCAGCGCCGCGCGGGTGACCATGCCCTGTACCGAGGTGTTCTCCGAGCGGGCGTGTGCGCCCGAGCCCACCGCGCCGATACCGTCCAGGACCGGAGTGCCCTGGGCCACGACGAAGTTGCCGTCGCTGGCTCCGCCGACCGACGCCTCGGGCAGGTCGTGTCCGAGCAGCGCGGCGCACCGGCGTGCCAGGTCGGCGAGTGCGGCGACCCCTTCCGTGCGTTCGAACACCGGGCGGTTCCAGCCACCGGTGACCTCCACACGGGTCCGTGGGCCGACGGGACGCAGAGCGGCCAGGGCGTCTCCGAGGCGTTTTTGTTCGGCGGCGGTGGCGACGCGGATGTCGATGTGGCCGACGGCGTGCCCCGCCGTGACGTTGCTGCGGGTGCCTCCCTCCACCACACCCACGTTCAGCGAGGTGCCCGCGTCCGGGGCGCGCAGGTCCGTCAGCCGCAGGATCTGGTGGGCGAGTTCGTCCACGGCGCTGGCCCCGGCCGTGGGGTCCAGACCGGCGTGGGCCTCGACGCCGGTGACCGTGACGGTGAAGAGCCCGACGCCCTTGCGGGCTGTCTTGATCGCGCCGTCGGCGGCGGCCTCGAAGACCATGGCGAGCCGGCTGTCGCGTGCCTCCTCGACGATGGCGTCGCGGGAGGCGAGACTGCCGGTCTCCTCGTCGCCGTTGAGCATCACGGTGCAGGCCGGGCGGGGCAGATCGAGGGCGTCCAGGGCACGCAGTGCCCAGACCGCCTGGACCAGGCCGGCCTTCATGTCGAAGACGCCGGGGCCGGTGATGTGGTCGCCCTCCCGCCGGAAGGGCCAGGTGTCCAGGGTGCCGGTCGGCCAGACGGTGTCGTAGTGCCCGAGGAGAAGGACGGGCCGGTGGTCCTGGGCGGTGGTGCCCCGGGCGGAGTAGCGGCGGACGAGGATGTCGCCGGCCTCCTCGCGCGCGAGGGTCTCCTCGGCGTCCGGTGCGCCCAGGCGCCGGTCGAGCCAGTCGCGCAGCCAGCCGAGGCAGCTGTCCAGGGCGTCCAGGTCGTCGCTGGCGCTGCCCTGGGAGGTGTAGGCGGCGAGGTCGGCGACCATGTCCTCGCGGTGGGCGTCGAGCCACTGCCGCACCGCGTCGGCCTGTTCGGCGCCGAGCGGGAGCGGGAGCGAGGGCGCGGGGGGCTGCGCCAGGCGGTCCAGCTCGTCCAGCCGTGACTCCGACATGTTCTGCGCGGCGCCCTCCAGTTGGCGCAGGCCGGTCACGACCGTGTGCAGCAGGGGCGTGGGCAGACCTTCGCGTGCCGCGTGGTCGAAGACCTCGGTGTAGTGGGTGGGGGCCTCCACGGGCCGGTGGCGCACCGCGAGGTCGCGCCAGATACCGCTGCGGTCCTTGGTCTGGGTGCGCAGCCATGCGGTGAGACGGTCGAAGGCGGCGTCTTGGGCGGCTGGATCCGCTCCTCGCCGGAAGGGGTGCGGCTCGAAGGCGTCGAAGGCTTCCAGGGTGACGCCGAGGCGGTCGGATACGGCGAAGATCTCGCCGGTGAGCGCGGCCATGGCGGGGCGGTGCCGGTCGATGAGGTCGGCCATGGGGGCGTCCGCGAGGGCGGTGGCGGCGAGCATGGCGCCGAACCCGGCCTTGGCCCACAGATATCCCTCGACGTTGTCGCTGGCCACGGCCGGGCCCCAGCTGTGCAGATGGGCCACCAGGTCCCGGACCCGCGGGCTGACCGGCCCGCCGTCGGGCTCGCCGATGACGAGGGCTCCGGCGCCGCCGTCCAGGATGACGCCCGGTTCGATGACGTCGGCGAAGATGTTCACGAAGGCCGCGATGGTGCGGGCGGCCCCCAGCCGCTGGGCGATCAGCGACTCGTTGAAGCCGTTCTGCAGGGAGACGACGTAGCCGTCCGGGGCCAGGCGGGGCGCGATCCAGTCCAGCGCCGTGCCGGTGGCCTGCGCCTTCACGGCCAGCAGGACGCGGTGGAGGGTGCCGGTGAACTCGTCCGGGGTCGTGGCCGTGACCGGCACGCTCTCGCGGGTGCCGCCGCGGGCGACGACGAGTCCGCGGGTGCGGATGGCGTCCACATGCGTGCGGTCGGTGTCCACGACGGTGACCGGGTGGCCGGCCCGGGCGAGGGCGAAGGCGAGGGTGCCGCCGATCGCTCCCGCGCCGACGACGGTGTATCCGGGCCTGACCGGATGGGCGTCCTTCATCGGGTTGTTCGTCCTTCTTCCGTGGTCGCGGTGGTCGTGGTCGCGGTGGTCGCGGTGGTCGCCGGCACCGGGGCGGGCGGGGTGACGCGGGTGTCGTCGGGCTGCCAGATCCGGGGCAGGTGCAGGGCGCCCGTGCTGGATCCGCCGTCCACCCGCACCACCTCGCCGGTGATCCAGGAGGCGTCGGGGCCGGTGAGCCAGCGCACCGCCCGGGCGATGTCCTGTGGCGTTCCCGGGCGGCCCAGCGGGTTGGCGCCGATGGCCTCGGCGTACTCGGCGGAGACGGGGTTGCAGTCGCTGTCCACCGGGATGAAACCGGGGCTGACCGCGTTGACGCGGATGCCGTGCGTGCCCAGTTCCAGCGCGGCGGCGCGGGTGGCCATCTCCAGGGCGGCCTTCGAGCTCGCGTACGGGCCTCCGCCGGTGCGGGCGCGCAGCGCGGAGCCGGAGGAGATGTTGACGACCGCACCGGGCCGTCCATGCCGGATGGCGAGCCGGGCGAAGGCGGCGGTGGCCAGGACCGGGGCGCGCAGGTTGACGGCGAACAGCCGGTCCCAGGCCATCGCGTCCACCTCGGCCATGTCGAGGGAGGGGTAGACGCCCGCCGCGTTGACGAGGACGTCGATGGGGCCGTGCTCCGCCCAGGCCGCCTCGACGACGGCGGTGGGCGCGTCGGGGTCGGTCAGGTCCGCGGCCCGTGCCGCGGTACGGGTTCCCACCCGCGCCCCGGTCCGCTGGAGCGCGGCGAGGTCGCGGTCGACGAGGGTGAGGAACGCGCCCCGGGCGGCGAACTCCTCGGCGATCGCCCCGCCGATGCCGCCCGCGGCACCGGTGACCAGGACGTGGGTCATCAGCTGAACTCCTTGTCCTTGGTCTCCGGCATCGTGAGGTAGACCACGAGGGAGATCAGTGAGGCCGCCGATACGTAGATCCACAGCAGGTCGCTGTGGCCGTGCTCGTGCATCCACGTCGTGAGATAGGGCGCGGTGCCGCCGAAGAGCGCGACGGCCAGGGCGTACGGCAGGGCGATGCCGGTGGCGCGCACCTCCGGTGGGAACTGCTCGGCCATGATGACGGCGCAGTTGGCGGAGTAGCCGAGGATCAGCAGCATGCCGACGAGCTGGACCAGGAACAGGCTGAGGAAACTGTTGCTCAGCAGGTGCAGCAGCGGCCAGGCCAGGACGACGAAGCCACCGGCGAACCCCGCCATGGTCGGCTTGCGTCCCAGCCGGTCCGAGACCACGCCCACGAGCGGCAACGCGATGACGAAGACGACCAGACACAGCGTCTGGGACAGCAGCGCGGTCTTCAGCGGGATGCCGGTGGTCAGATTCGCGTACGTGGGAAGGTAGTTGACCCAGATGTAGTAGGTGAGGGTGCCCGCCACCGTGATGCCGGCGACGCGCAGGGCCGCCCCGGGGTGTTCCACGAACATGGTCTTGACGGGATTGGCGCGGGTGCGGCCGGAGCCCCGCACCTGGGCGAAGGAGTCGGTGTCCGCCACCGAGACCCGCAGCCACAGGCCGACCAGCCCGAGGAGGCCGCCGAGGATGAACGCCACACGCCAGCCCCAGGAGTGCAGGGCGTCCTCGCTCAGTGCCGAGGTGGCGAGGGTGCCCAGGAGGGAGGCGACGAGCACACCGCCGGCGACCGACACCTGCTGCCAGGACCCGGCGAACGCGCGTCTGCCACGGGCCGCCGACTCGACGAGGAACGCGGAGGACGAGCCGAACTCGCCGCCGGCGGAGAAGCCCTGCACCAGCCGGGCGACCAGCAGGAGCAGCGGCGAGACGACGCCGATGGTCTCGTAGGAGGGGGTGATCGCGATGACGAAACCGGCGGCCGCCATCAGACCGACCGTGAGGGTCATGCCCTTCTTGCGGCCGTGGCGGTCGGCGTAGGCGCCGAGGACGGCGGCACCGACCGGGCGCATCACGAACCCGACGGCGAAGACGGCGAGCGTGGACAGCAGGGCCACCGCGCCGTCGCCCTTCGGGAAGAACTCATCGGCGATGATCTTGGCGAAGATGGAGTACAGGGCCCAGTCGACCCATTCGACGGTGTTGCCGATGGTGCCGGCGACGATGGCCTTGCGCTGGGCGCCGCTCAGCCGGGTCGTGGCGGGGGCGGCGCCGTCCTGGCGCAGGGGGCCGGTGGGCGTGGCGGATCCGGTGTTCATGGCGTGTGCTCCGGAGTGTCGGCGGCGGAGCCGGCGGTGGTCCGGCCGTGCAGCACGTCGCGGGCCGTGTCGGCGAGCTGGGCGTGCGTGGCGTACCAGACGCCGGGGTGAGCGGCGATGTGGTCGAGAAGCTCCCGCAGCGCCACCAGGCGCGAGCGGTGGCCGATGACGTGCGGGTGCAGGGTGAGCTGGAAGACGCCGCCGTCCCGGTAGGCGGCGTCGAACTCGTCGGTCCAGATCTCCCGTACGTCGCGCGGCCGGCTGTGCGGGCGGGCGGACCCGTAGCGGTCCATGGTGAAGTACGGGGCGTCGTCCCGGATCCAGTCGACGGGGATCTCCACCAGGCCGGTGGGCCGGCCGTCGGCGACGATCTCGTACGGCTCGTCGTCGGCCATGAGCGAGGAGTCGTAGGCGAAGCCCAGCTCGAGCATGATGGCGAGGGTCGAGTCGGAGAAGTCCCAGGACGGAGTGCGGATGCCGACCGGGCGCCGGCCGGTCAGCGTGGTGAGGGTGTCCAGGGCGCGCGCCGTGAGGTCCTTCTCGTCCTCGCGGCCCAGCAGCATGTTGCGCTCGTGGATCCAGCCGTGGACGGCCAGCTCGTGCCCGTCACGGGTGTAGGCGCGGGCCTCCTCGGGGTGGACGAGGGCGGAGACGGCCGGCATGAAGAAGGTCGCGGGAACGCCGTAGCGGGCGAGGAGGTCCAGGATCCGCGGGGAGCCGGCGCGGGCTCCGTACTCGCCCTGGGCGAGCAGACCGGGGCTGGTCCCGCCGTCGCGCAGCGGGATCGTCTCGTGGTCGGCGTCGAAGGAGAGGGCGACCGCGACACGGGCACCGCCGGGCCAGCGGTCCGGGACCAGCCGCCGCCCGGCACGGACCGCGTCGACGTGGCCGCGCCAGGTGTGTTCGGGCCAGCGCCAGCTCTCCGAGGGCAGGCCGAAGTCGTCTGTGGGCATGGTGAATCTCCACAAGGATCGGAGCGGAAGAGGACGGAAGAGGACGGAAGGGGACGGAAGGGGACGGAAGAGAGCGGAAGAGAGCGGAAGAGAGCGGAAGAGAGCGGAAGAGGACGGAAGAGGACGGAAGAGAGCGGAAGAGGGTACGGCCGGGCCGCCACCGGGCGATGTGCCCGGCGGCCGGCCGGGGGCTCAGACGGTGCGGACCATCCGGTGCCAGGAGTACTTGAGGGTGGCGAGGTGCAACGTCACATCCGAGGCGATCAGGCCGGGCAGCGCCCCGATGACCTCACTGGTGTAGCGGAGCAGATCGGTGCGACGGGGCAGAACCATGTGTCCGACGAGGTTGAAACGCCCGGTCGCCGCGCCCAGGAACTTGGTTCCCGGATGCCGCGCGAGCTGGCGTCCCGCGGCTTCGAGCCGGTCGGGCTCGATCGACAGCCACACCATGAACTCGGCGTCGTACCCGAGCAGGCCCGGTTCGACCAGCGTCCGGAACTGCAGGATGCCGCGGGATATGAGACGTTCCATGGCCCGTGCGACACCGGCCTCGGTGTGGCCCAGGCGCCGGGCCAGGGCGCTGATCTGGGCCCGGCCGTCCTCCTTGAGAGCCGCCGCGACCTCCTGCTCCAGACCGGTCAGCGCTTTTGGCGCCTCGTCCCAGTCGTCGCGGTCGCACGACGACGCGAGCGAAGCGGGCCGCAGGTCCGCGGCCGCCTCGGCGGGCAGCAGCCCGGTGTCCCACATCGACGCGGAGGTGAACGCGCGGATGACGGCGACCGCCTCGGTGCTGGTGATCAGGTCGGCCCCGGGCAGGTCCGTGAAGAGCATCCGCATCATCTCCTCGTTGTCACGGGCGACGAAATCGACGATGAGATCGGCGGCACCGGTGACGACGGCCAGGAAGCGCACATCCGGGCTGGCGGCGAGCTGCTCGGCGAGGTCCAGCCCGCGACCGGGCTTGGCCTGCACCCGGACGAGCATGGACGAGCCCTCCCGGGTGCGGTCCAGCTCCAGGGTGCCGACGACCCGCAGCACTCCCCGCTCGCGCAGGGCCTTGTAGCGCCGCTGGGCGGTCGTCTCGCTGGTACCCACCCAACGGGCCACCGCGCACCACGGGGCACGACCGTTGAGCTGGAGCGCCGCGATCACGCAACGGTCCAGGTCATCAATGGTGTCCACGAGGGCTTGGTGGGTCATGGGGCGGACGCTAATGAGCGCTTTTCCGCTCGTCAATGAGGGAATCCTGCATCGCTCCTGGTCACAGCCGGGCGATCCGGCACCGTGTACATCACGAAGGGGTAACACCCGCAGATCTGGAGCGCAGGAACGGACGAGGCGCGGCGTGACGGATTACCTCACGCGGATATCCGAAAAATTTCACCCTCGCCGGCCGCGGCGCGCACCGGCGTGCTTCCTTCCCCTTCCCGGGCGGGGAAGCGGGGCCCGGTGGTCCCGGCGCTCGCTCGCCACCATCACGTCATTCGGGCCGACCTGCCGGGCTGCGGCCAGTCCCCGCCCGCGGCCTCCTATGACGTGCCCGCGCAGGCGGGTCAGGCGGCGCGCAGGCGGGTCAGGCGGCGCGACGGTGTGCAGGGGGCGGAAGAGGTGGGCTTTGGCCTGCTGCGTGGCGGTCCCGCGCCGGGCCGGACACTGCCGGGTGGTCCTTTCTGCCGGGAATCCGACATCGGCGTCGACCTCGCCGAATCTCGGCCCGTCCACCGGTCGCTGGTAGTAGGTCCCGCGCCTCATGCGCGCGGTGAGTCCGCTGGCTAGCGTGGGCTCCCATGCGGACCACGGGAAACGTTCGTCGCCAGACGGCGGAGCGAAGGCGCGACACACTGGACCGGCTCGTCACCGAGCGGGATGTATGGGTGTCGACGGGGCATCCCGAGCGCGGACCCCACCAGGTGCCGCTGTGGTTCTTGTGGGATGGGCAGGCCGTGTGGATGTGCACCACCGCCACTTCGATGACGGCGCGGAACCTCCGCGAGGAGCCGCGCGTGCGCCTGGCACTGCCGGACACCTTCGACGTGGTGCTGCTCCAGGGGGAGGCGGAGTGCTTCCCGGACCAGGAGGTCCCCGGAGAGGCGGCCGAGGCGTTCACCGCCAAGTTCGGCTGGGACCCCCGCACGGAGGAGGAGCCCTTTCTGTACGTCCGCGTGGTGCCGAAAAGGGTGCTCGCCTGGCGCGGCGAGCAGGAGCTGCGCGGGAGAGCCATCATGCGCGACGGGACGTGGCAGGAGTAGCCGCCGCCTCCGGGGACGCGACGCTCACCGCGCCGGTGGCCGGCTGGAGCGCTCCGCACCAAGTACTGCGATGTACCAGGCCGTTGACAAAGTCGATGGGCAGTAGAAATCTGTCGTCAAGGCACTGCAAAAGATAGACGAAATTACTCAACTCTTGCACTGCGGCTGGCTCGGCTCTTCACCGCGACATCGTCTGGGCCCGCTGAACACCGTCATCGTCCACCAGGCGCACCGTTCCCTCTTGCCTGCGTGCTCCCTGCCCCGAGAAATCCTGCGCGTCTGTGGGCGGCGGGTGGCGGGGTCGGTTGCGGGCGCTCAGGGGAAGGGATCGAGAGGGCCTCATGAGAAGAAGACATCACGGTCGGCGGTTGGCCGCCGGGCTGGTGACGGCGGGTCTGCTCACGGTCGGGCTGCTGCCCGTGGCAGCCCATGCCGCAGAGGGAGCGAACCTGGCGCTGGGCAGGCCGGTGACAGCCAGTGGGGCTCACGGCTCCTACCCGGCGAGCAATGTCACCGACGGCAGCCAGTCCTCCTACTGGGAGGGTCCCGCGGGCTCGTTCCCGCAGTGGGTGCAGGTCGACCTCGGGAACACGGCGGATATCGACGAGGTGGTCCTGAAGCTCCCCGCGTCGTGGGAGTCCCGCACCGAGGGTGTGAGGATCCAGGCCAGCGCTGACGGCCAGAACTTCACCACCGTGGTCGCCGACGCGGCCAAAGACTTCTCGCCGTCGTCCGGCAACACCGTGGCGCTCGACGTCACGGCCGAGGCGCGGTACGTGCGCGTGCGGGTGACCGGCAACACGGGCTGGAACGCCGCCCAGCTCTCCGAGGTGGAGGTGCGCGGGGAGGTCGGCGGGGAGGCCCCCGGGGACCCGCCCGCGGGCACCAACCTGGCCCTGCGCAAGCCGATCGAGGCGTCGTCGACCACCCAGAACTACGTGGCGAGCAACGCCAACGACGGCAGCACCTCCAGCTACTGGGAGGCGAGCGGGCAGTCCTCGACGCTGACCGCGAAGCTCGGCGCCGATGCCGATCTGACCGGCGTCGTCGTCAAGCTGAACCCCGATCCCGCCTGGAGCACCCGGTCGCAGAGCATTCAGGTGCTGGGGCGGCCGGTCGGGGAGTCCGGTTTCACCTCGCTGAAGGACCGGGCCGACTACACGTTCAACCCGTCGCAGAACAAGAACGCGGTGACCATCCCGGTCTCGGGCCGGTACGCGGACGTACGGCTGCAGTTCTTCGGAAACACCGGCGCCGGCGGGGGACAGGTCGCCGAGTTCGAGGTCGTCGGCGCGGCCGCCCCCGCCCCCGATCTGACCGTCGCCGATCTCTCCTGGTCGCCCCAGTCGCCCTCCGAGACGGACGCGGTCACCGTCGAGGCGACGGTCCGCAACGCCGGGCCGGTCGCCGCACCCGCGACCACCGTGAACGTCAGCCTCGAGGGCGCGGTCGCCGGCAGCGGCGCCGTCGACGCGCTCGCGCCGGGCGCGTCGGTGAAGGTGCCGGTCAAGGTCGGCAAGAGGGCCATGGGCAGCTACACCGTCTCCGCCGTCGTCGACCCGACCGACACGGTCGCCGAGCTCGACAACAGCAACAACAGCCGCAACGCCGCCACGAAGCTGGTCGTCGGCCAGGCCCCCGGGCCGGACCTGGACGTCACCGGCATCACCACCAACCCCTCCAGCCCGGCCGTCGGCGCCAAGGTCACCTTCACCGTCGCGGTGCACAACAGGGGCACGGGCGCGGTGCCCGCCGGATCGGTCACCCGGCTCACCGCCGGCGAGACCACGCTGAACGGCACGGCGGGCGCCATCCCGGCCGGTGGCACCGCCACCGTGGCCATCGGCGGCGAGTGGACCGCGACCAACGGCGGAGCGACACTCACCGCGACGGCCGACGCCACCGGCACCGTCGCCGAGACCAACGAGGACAACAACACCTTCGCCCGCTCCCTCGTCGTCGGACGCGGCGCCGCCGTGCCGTACACCGAGTACGAGGCGGAGGACGGCCGGTACGACGGGACCCTGCTGAAGTCGGACGCCAAGCGCACCTTCGGGCACACCAACTTCGCCACCGAGTCCTCCGGGCGCGAATCGGTCCGGCTCGACAGCACGGGGCAGTACGTGGAGTTCACCTCCACCACCCCGTCCAACTCGATCGTCGTCCGCAACTCCATCCCGGACGCGGCAGCCGGTGGCGGCAAGGAGGCCACCATCAGCCTCTACGCGGACGGGAAGTTCGTCCGCAAACTCACCCTGTCCTCCAAGCACAGCTGGCTCTACGGCACGACCGATGACCCGGAGGGCCTGACCAATCGGCCCGGAGGCGACGCCCGGCGGCTGTTCGACGAGTCCCACGCCCTGCTGACCGACTCCTACCCGGTGGGTACGACGTTCCGGTTGCAGCGGGATGCCGGTGACGACGCGGCCTTCTACATCATCGACCTGGTCGACCTGGAGCAGGTCGCCGCACCGGCCACCAAGCCCGCCGACTGCGCCTCCATCACCGACTACGGGGCCGTGCCCAACGACGGTATCGACGACGCGGACGCCATCCAGCGCGCCGTCACGGCGGACCAGGAGGGCCAGATCCCCTGTGTGTGGATCCCCGCGGGCCAGTGGCGCCAGGAGAAGAAGATCCTGACCGACGACCCCCAGAACCACGGCCAGTACAACCAGATGGGCATCCGGGACGTCACCATCCGCGGCGCCGGGATGTGGCACTCCCAGCTCTACTCGCTCATCCCGCCCCAGGAAGCGGGCGGCATCAACCACCCCCACGAGGGCAACTTCGGCTTCGACATCGACGACAACACCAAGATCTCCGACATCGCCATCTTCGGCTCCGGCACCATCCGCGGTGGCGACGGCGGCGCCGAGGGCGGCGTCGGACTCAATGGCCGCTTCGGCAAGAACACCAAGATCACCAATGTGTGGCTCGAACACGCCAACGTCGGCGCCTGGGTCGGCCGCGACTACTCCAACATCCCCGAGCTGTGGGGGCCCGGTGACGGCCTCGAATTCAGCGGCGTACGGATCCGCAACACCTACGCCGACGGCGTCAACTTCACCAATGGCACCCGCGATTCGACCGTCTACAACTCCTCCTTCCGCAACACCGGCGACGACTCACTCGCCGTCTGGGCCAACAAATACGTGAAGGACACGTCGACGGACATCGGCCACGACAACCACTTCCGCAACAACACGATCCAGCTGCCCTGGCGGGCCAATGGCATCGCGGTCTACGGCGGCTACGGCAACACGATCGAGAACAACGTGATCTCCGACACCATGAACTACCCGGGGATCATGCTGGCCACGGACCACGACCCGCTGCCCTTCTCGGGCCAGACGCTCATCGCAGGCAACGGCCTGTACCGCACGGGCGGCGCGTTCTGGGGCGAGGCGCAGGAGTTCGGCGCGATCACCCTGTTCGCCCAGGGACAGGACATCCCGGGAGTCACGATCCGCGACACCGACATCCACGACTCCACCTACGACGGCATCCAGTTCAAGACGGGCGGCGGCGCGATGCCCGGCGTCCGGATCGAGAACGTCACCATCGACAAGTCCACCAACGGGTCCGGGATCCTCGCGATGAGCGGGGCGCGCGGCAGCGCCACGCTGACGAACGTGACGATCACCAACTCGGCCGAGGGCGATGTGGTGAAGGAGCCGGGCTCGCAGTTCGTGATCAACGGCTCCGCGAACCGGTCCTCCGCATCCGCGTCGCGCGACTGAGCGCCGTTCCCCAGGGTGCACCGGTTTCGGCCCGTGACCAGCGGATCTTCTGATCCGCCGGTCACGGGCTTGACCTTGACACGGTGATAACGTGTGCCCTGGGTGCAGGAGGTGGCCCCGATCAACACAACCATCGGAACCCCACAGAACACCCGCGTGGCCAATGCCCTGAGCGCCGAGGACTCCTCGGTCCGGCTTCAGGCGGCCCTGGCGGTCGGCTCGAACCCCGACCCCGGCTTCCTGGAGACGCTCGTCGAGCGGTGCGCGGTCGAGCCGGACTTCTTCGTACGGGACATGCTGTCCTGGGCGCTGACCCGGCTCCCACCGGAGATCACCCTGCCCCGGATCCGCCGGGAGCTCGACTCCCAGCGCACTCAGGCCCGCAGCCAGGCGTTGCACACGCTCTCCAAGATCGGCGACAAGGGCGCGTGGGCCTGGATCACACGCGACCTGCTGCACGACGCGGACGACGAGGTGGCGCGGACCGCGTGGCGCGTCGCGGTCGTTCTCGTACCCGAGGACGAGAAGGAGGGCCTGGTCGAGGAACTGGTCACGCGGCTCGGCCGCGGCGACCGCGATGCGCGGCTGAGCCTGAGCCGCGCCCTGGCCGACCTCGGCGATGTGACCGAGCCCGCCCTGGAGCGGGCCGCGGCGAACCCCGACCCGGAGGTGGCCACGCACGCCCGTGCCACCGAGCTGCTCCGGCAGAACCCGGAGACCGGTTTCGACGCGGCGATCGACGAGGCGAGGCGAGCCGTCGCACTCGGCCCGGAAGGGGCCGCTGCCGCGGAGGCCGCCGCCGCGGCAGCGCCGGGCCTCGCCGAGACCGCGGAGGCTGCGGCGTCCGCGGAGGCTGCGGAGATCGCGGATTGCTGATCGGCGAGGTGGCCCGTCACTCGGGCGTGAGCGCCCGGATGCTCCGGCACTACGACGCCCTCGGGCTGGTGCGCCCGACCGGTCGCACCGTCGGTGGCTACCGCGAGTACTCCGCCGAGGACGTCCGCAGGATCTTCCACGTGGAGAGCCTGCGGTCCCTCGGGCTCTCGCTCAAGCAGATCGGGCGCGCGCTGGACGACCCGGCCTTCACCCCGTCCGCCCTGGTCAGCGACCTCATCCAATGGACGGAGGACCGCTTGGCGAAGGAAGCGGAGCTGCTCGAGCGGCTCCGCGCGATCGATGCGTCGGCGCCCACCGGCTGGCAGGACGTTCTGCGCGTCGTCGAACTCATGCAGGGGCTCAACTCGACCAGCGCCGCGCGCCGGCAGCAGGCCGTCCTGGCCCGGCCGGGGGATGTGTCGGTTCCCGCCGAACTGCTGGCCGGGGCGGTCCTGGCCGAATCCGACCCCAACGTCGCGGGCGCTCTGCGCTGGGCGCTCGCCCGATCCGGCGGCGACGGCGTGGCGACGCTGGCCGCCGGTGTGTACTCGGAGGACGTCGACATCCGGCGGCGCGCGGTACTGGCGATTGCCGAACTGCCCGAGGTCCCGGGCGCCACCGCGGCGCTCGCGGACGCGCTCGGGGACCCGGACCCGACGGTGCGCAGACAGGCCGCTCTGGCGTTGGGCAGGCGTGGCGTGACCGCGGCCGTGCCGACCCTCGTCGGCATGGTGGTCGAGGGCTCCAACGACGTCGACGCGGCGGAGATCCTGGGAACGCTGTCCCAGGACCCCGAGTGCGCGGACCGGATCATGACCGCACTGGTCGACGAACTCGCCGCCCCCACCGCGGACTCCGCGACACGGATCCGCCTGGCCCAGGCGCTGGTCGAGCTGTCGGGAACCACCGTGCGGGAGGTCCTGCGCCAACTGGCCCGCGACGACGACCGCGCGGTCGCCCTCGTCGCCTCGTCCTTCGTCGGACTTCTCGAAGAGCGGAGGCGGGGCTGTCACAAACCGGGAGGCCGTCTTGTCCTTTCTATGGACAGTCCCTGTGTGGAGGAACCCATGAGTGCTGAGCACGCACACCTGCCACATGGCGTTGAGGTGATCGCGATCCTGCCGGAGGCGTCGGACCGGATCCCGGCCGGTGCCGAGGCCAGGACCGTCCGGGTCACCCTGGCGCCCGGTGACCCTGGCGCGCCGCCGCACCGGCACCCCGGACCGCTTTATGGCTACGTGACCGAGGGCGAGATCCTCTTCGAGCTGGAAGGGGAGGCGCCCCGGGTGCTCAAGGCCGGTGACGCCCTGTTCGAGCCCGGCGGAGACGTGATCCACTACCAGGGTGCCAACAACCTCGCGGACGCGCGGTCGCAGCTGGTGGTGACCATGTTCGCGCCTCCCGGTACCCCGGTTCTGACCGTGGTCGGCCCGGAGGAACTGGCCGAACGACGGCACCTGCGGGTGGGCGGCTGAAAAGCTCGTTACCTGTGTGCGGGGGGAGCCGGATCACCTGGCCGTGACCCGGTTATCCCTCACGGATTGCCCTGGTGCGGAGTGGGGGACGCCCGGTGGTACGCCCTACTTCGGTGCCTGGAAGCCGCCGATCTTCCGCTCGAGCAGCTCGGCCAGCCGCAGCGGGGTGCGGTCCTCGAACATCGGGCCGATGAGCTGCACTCCCACCGGCAGGCCAGCGGAGGTCCGGCCCGCTGGTATGGCGGTGGCGGGCAGGCCGGGCATGGTGGCCAGACCGGCCCAGACGAGCTGGTCGAAGTACGGGTACTCGACGCCGTCGATGTCGATCCGGCGTTCCAGCGGATTGGGGTCGTGGTCGTGCGGGAACGCGGGAGTGGGCGTGATCGGGCACACCACGGCATCGAACTCGGCGAACAGTTGCCGCCAGCCGTGGCGGTGCAGTTCGCGGCGGTTGATCACCTGGAGCCAGTCGCGGTGGCTGAACACCATGGCGCGCAGCCGTGCCGCGTCGAGACTCTGGTCGTCCGCGCGCAGTCCGGCGGCGCGGGTCCGCAACTGCTCGTACGATTCGACGGGAAAACGTGCGACGGAGCCCGAAACCAGCAACTGGCTGTAGAGCGTCCCGGCCTCGGCCAGATCGGGTAGCAGCGGACTGCGCCGTTCGACGTGGGCGCCGCCGTCGACCAGCGCGTCGGCGACTCGGTTCACGCCCGCCCGCACCGCCGCCCCGGTGGGAATGAGCGGATGTTCGTCGAGGACCAAGACCCGGAAGTCGTCGAGCCGTTCGTGGCGTGCGGGCGGCAGCCTCACGTCGTGTGCCACGCCGAGCGTCAACGGATCCGGTCCGGCCATGACGTCGAGCAGGAGCGTGAGGTCGCGGGCGGTGCGCGCCATCGGACCGACGACGGCGAGGTCGAGGTCGACCGGCAAGGCCGGTTCCGACGGCGGGACCATGCCGCGGCCGGCCGCAAGGCCGAGTGTCGGCTTGTGTGCGTAGACACCGCAGAAATGCGCGGGGGTGCGCAACGAACCGGCGAGGTCGGAACCGATGGACAGCGCGCCGAATCCGCACGCCAGGGCCGCCGCTGATCCGCCGGAGGATCCGCCCGACGTGCGGCCGTGGTCCCACGGGTTGTTGGTGGTGCCGTAGATCTCGTTGAAGCTTTGGATGTCTTGCAGCCCCAAGGGCACATTGGTCTTGCCGAGCACCACCGCGCCCGCGTCCTTGAGCCGCGACACCTGCACCGCGTCCTCGGCGGGCATGAAGTTCCGGTGTGGCGGCATGCCCCAGGTCGTGGGCAGCCCGGCGATGTTGTAGGACTCCTTGACCGTCACCGGAATGCCGAGCAGCGGCCGGTCCTCACCACGGGCGCGCGCCTCGTCGGCACGGCGCGCGGCGGCCCGCGCGCGGTCGAAGTCCGGCACACAGATCGCGTTGATCGCCTTGTCGTCCCGCTCGATACGGGTGATCGCCTGGTCGGTCAGTTCCGCCGAGGTCACTTCACCGGCACGCAAAGCGGCCCCGAGGTTTTCGGCCGTCTCAAAATTCCACTCCATAAATCCGACCGTAACGGCCTCTGGAACAGGCCACGAAACACCGCTCAGCGCAACGGGATGGATGCCTAAATACGCATCAAGGCCCTCTCGGCCACGCAGAATTCGCCCGATGGCACTAGCGCCGTCCCGGGTCGTTGGGGTGCGGCTGTACGGCCGTGACCACCGCGGTCATCCAGGGCCACAGGGGCAGGGTCCCCAGCACCTGTGCGCGCGATCCGCCTCGCTGTCGGCACGCCACACGCCGATGCTGCGGACGCCCACCGGGCGCCACAGCCGGACCAGGTGGCCGGCGGGGTCGGTGCCCTAAGATTAGTGGACTGGTCAACCATCACCATGGATCCACGGGGGACAGGCCGACCCCGGGCGCCCGACGGGCCCCGGGGGCCGCGGATCCTGGGTATAGACGATCGGTCGTACACTTGCCGCCATGGGACGCACCAGTGATGCGAAGGAGAAGATCCTCAACGCCGCGCATTCGCTCATCGAACTGCGGGGCTATTCGGCGCTGGGCGTCGCCGAGATCTGCAAGGCGGCCGACGTTCCCAAGGGCAGCTTCTACTACTTCTTCGAGTCGAAGGAGGCGCTTGCCCTGGCCGTCCTCGACGAGCACTGGCACACGCAGCGCGGTCAGTGGGCCCGGGCCCTGGAGGACGACGCGGAGCCGCTGTCGCGGCTGCGCCGGCTGTTCGAGCAGACCCAGGCCGGTCTGCGCGCGGGCCAGCAGAGCTGTGGAACGGTCTCCGGGTGCATGTTCGGCAACCTCACCCTGGAACTGAGCAATCAGACCGAGCCCATCCGCGCACGCCTTCAGCAGATCTTCGACGCCCAGGTGGAGATGGTCGATACGGTCATCGCCGAAGCCCGGGAGCGCGGGGAGGTCACCGTCGGCGACACCCGTGACGCCGCCCGGTCGGTCGTCGCTCAGCTCGAGGGCCAGGTGCTGTTCGCCAAGCTGTACAACAACACCCAGCACCTCGAAGCCCTGTGGGAGAACTGCCTGGCGCTGCTTTCCGCACGCCCGACGGGCATGGCGGCCGTCCGCTCCTGAGCGGTCCGGGCGTGACCGAGGCCCGCGGGCGCCTGGTCAGCGCCGGTCGGCAGGGGCCGGATCGGTGCCGGCGAGCGTGGCGTGCTCCCGCGGTGGCGCGACCGGCCGGGGCCGGTGGCCGGGGCACGGCTTGGTACAGGCGTAGTACCCCACCGCGCCCACGACGAGCCCGATGGGCCAGGACAGATCGGCGCCGCCGAGGGACCACACCAGCGGGCCGACGTAGACGCTGCTGTTGATGAAGGCAGTCCGGCGCCGAATCGGCATGGGGTCGGCGAAGCATAGGCCAGGCCCGCCTGGGACGCCGCCCGGTCCAGGATCACGCGCGCCGGGTGCTCCCGGGGCAGCAGCAACAGGTTCTCGGTGACCAGCTCGGTGATCGTGTTCGCATGTCGGCCCTCGGTCGCCCAGCGGTGGCCGGGGGCGACATAGGCCCGCAGCGGAAGGTCGGTCAGCAGGCGCCAGGTCAGCGTCGGGTAGTCGGCCGGCCCCGCGGTGCCTCGCCGGGTTCGCCGCGACGTACGTCCACGACACCGCTTGGCGAACCGGGCCGGGGTCGCCGGGCGGGCCGAGCCGATCGGTCACGCTTCGCGTCCGTGGCGGGGGTGTCAGGCGGCGTCCCGCGGGCCTCGGCGGGGGATGAAGCGGTCGATCAGGAGGGCGAGGCGCTGGGGCACTTGGTCGGCGGGCATGCGTCCGGCACGGGTGAGGGTGACCAGTCCGTGCAGCGCCGCCCAGAACGTCTCGACGAACAACCCCGGTGCATCGGAGCCCGCGTGGTCCTGGAGAGGGTCCAGCAGGGCCTGGTACCCCTCGCGCAGGGGGGCGGGCGTGGCCTCGTCGGCGAAGGGCAGGCCGTTGTCGAGGCTGAACATCGCGTCGTACAAGGCGGGGTTGCGCTCGGCGAAGTCGGTGTAGGCGTGGGCCAGCGCGGTCACCGCCTCCCGGTCGACCGGCCCCTCCGGCACCGCGGCGCGCAACGCGGCGGTCAGCTCGGCGAAACCCTCCAGCGCGACCGCTCCCACGATCTCGTTCCTGCTCCGGAAGTGGCTGTAGAGCACGGGCTGGCTGTACTCGATCCGCTCGGCGAGCCGGCGCGTGGTGACCGCGTCCCAGCCGTGGGTCTCGGCGAGTTCGCGGGCCGTTGAGACGATCAGTTTGTGGCGGTTGGCCCGCTCACGTGCCTTGCGTTCGTGTACCGACATGGCCCGATTCTAGCATCGCTAGACAATCGTGCGTCGGCAGGTCTATCGTCGCACCAGATTCTAGCGGTGCTAGGAATCAATGCTGGGAAAACCTTGGAGGGGACATGCGGGACGTACTGGCAGTCGTCACGGTCGTCGTGGTCGGGGTGATGGTGGGCGTGGAGTTCTCTGTCGCGGCGTTCGTCAACCCGATCCTCGACCGGCTCCCGGACGACGGCGGACTCGACGCTCGCAGCGACGGGGCGCGCGTCCTGGGCAGGGTCATGCCGTTCTGGTACATCGGCTCGGTCGTCCTCGGCGCGGTGTGGGCCGCGGTGACGTGGGGTGACGCGGGCGCGTCGTTCATCGCCGCGGGCACGCTCCTGCTCGTACTGAGCGTGGTGATGTCGGTCCTCCTGCTCGTGCCGATCAATTCGCGGGTCGCGACCTGGTCGCGCGAGGGCGTGCCCGCGGACTGGAAGCAGCAGGTGGGACGGTGGGACCGGTTTCACTACGTTCGGGTGGGCGTCATCGTGCTCGCCTTCACGCTGCTCGCCGTCGCCCTCGGCCGGGCCGTATGACCGAGGTGCTGTCTCAGGTCCGGAGGTAGGACGCGCCGTTGAGGTCGAGCACGGCTCCGGAGGACCACGCGGCCTCCGGTGAGGCCAGGTACAGCACGGCGGCGGCGACTTCCTCGGGCGTCCCGACCCGCCCGAACGGGCTCTGGCCCCGTAGCCCGTCCCCGGCCGGACCGGCCATCTTGGCGGCCTGCCGTTCGGTCGCGACGAACCCGGGGGCCACGGACGCCACCGCGATCCCGTGCGGCGCCAGCGTGACGGCCATCGATTGCCCGAAAGCGTGCAGCGCGGCCTTGCTCGCGCCGTACGCCGGGAAGTCGGGCTCGCCCCGGAAGGCACCGCGGGAACCGATGTTGACGATGCTTCCGGTCGCGCCGCGGTCGATGAGATGCCGGGCGACGCAGTAGGTCATGTTCGCCGCGCCGAGCAGATTGACATCGATCATGCGGTGCCAGATCCGCTGCCAGTCCGGGTAGGACACATCGGCCACGGAGTGCCGGTTGCCGGTGGACGGCGCGATGGCCGCGTTGTTGACCAGCACATCGACCCCGCCCAGCGTCCGCACGGCCTGCTCGACGATGTCCTGCGCCGCTCGTGGCTCACCGAGATCGCCGCCGAACAGACCATGGCCGGAGCCGGGCAAGCCCCGCAAGGTGTCCTCGGCATCCGCGAGACCGGTGGCGTAGTGCACCCCCACGCGGTCGCCGCGCTCGGCGAACGCATGGGCCACGGCACGGCCGATGCCCCGCGACGCCCCTGTGACCAGCACCCGCCTCATCGCGCGAACACCTTCGACTCGTCACGGAACGCCTTGAACTCCAGCGCGTTGCCGGCCGGATCGTGGAGGAACATCGTCCACTGCTCCGCCGGCTCGCCCCGGAAGCGAAGGCAGGGCTCGATGACGAAGCCGGTGCCCGCCGCACGGAGTCGGTCGGCGAGCGCGTGGAAGTCCCCGGTCGACAGCAGCAGCCCGAAGTGCGGAATCGGCACCTCCTGCCCGTCGACCGAGCTGGTCCCGGTGGACACGGGGCCGCCGGGGACCACATGGGTCACCAGTTGATGGCCGTGCAGGTCCCAATCGACCCACTGGCCGGTGGAACGCCCCTCCGCAAGCCCGAGGACGCCTCCGTAGAACCGGCGTGCGGCATCCAGATCATCCACGGGTATGGCCAGATGCACGGCAGGACGCACAGACATGGAGCGGCTCCCTCGGCTCGGATGGCTTCAGACCTTGCAGCACCGCACATCCCAATGTCAACATTCGACATGCCCACCGCACCGCTCCCCAAAGCCAGCCGCCGCGGACTGGCACAAGAGGCCGCCGACCTCATCCGCGAGGCGATCTTCGCCGGCCACTTCCCGCCCGGATCGCCGCTGCGCGAGGTCGAACTCGCCGCCTCATTGGGGGTCAGCCGCGGATCGGTACGCGAAGGACTCGCCTTCCTCGAACGCGAAGGGCTGGTCCGGAGCGCCTGGCACCGTGGCACCACCGTCATCGACGTCACCGAGCAGGACGTCGAGGAGGTCTACGCGGTGCGCGCCGCCCTCGACCGCCTCGCGGCGACGAGCGCGCAGGGCAACGCGACCGCCGATCAGCTGACCGAGTTGGACACGCTGGTCCAGGCGATGGCGGAGGAGATCGGCGGCGAGGCGTCCGGCGCGCGGCTGCTCGCGCTCGACATCGCCTTCCACGACGTGATCTACGCGGCCTCGAACAACCGCAGGCTCGGCGCGGCATGGCGCGCCGTACGCTCACAGATCTATCTCTTCCAGCTCCGCCGTATCGCCCTCGGCTACGAGCACTACCGTGCCCGGGTGGTGGACGAGCACCATGAACTGGCGACGCTCCTGCGCTCAGGCGACCGCGAGACCCTGGCCCGGCGCGCTGAAGAACACGTCGACTCCGCCCGCCGCAGTCTCCTCACCGGACTGCACCCCTGAACGGCTCGGATCGTGATCCGCCGGGCGGCGGCGGGGAGACTCCTTCCAGGACCCGGTCTCGGGTGCGATCAGTGAGCGGGCCACCGCGAGCGCCGCTGCGTGGCGCTCCGCCTGCCGACCGCCCAGTTCGCGTCCGCGTGCCGCGGCCATGATCACAGCGGACAGGGCCAGCCGTCCGCGCAGCATGCCCTCGGGCCCTTCGCCGGTGGCCAGTGCGCGGGTCAGGTCGCCCAGCCGCTGCTGGAGTGTGCGCGCGGCGGCCAGGCCCCACGGGGCGTGCTCGTTGACCTGGGCGCGCACCAGCGAGGCACCGTGCTCGCCACGGACCAGGGCGTCGAACTCCTCGACGGCTTGCCTACCCACTGGTGGGAGCGGGATCGACGGGTCCTCGCCGATCCTCGACGAAGAGCTTGCGGGGCGGCGCGCGCTGGTCACGGGCGGCAGCCGCGGGCTCGGCGCGGCGATCGTGCGGCGACTCGCCGCGGCGGGCGCGACCGTGTTCGCGGCAGCCAGATCGGCGCCGCCCGAGGGCTCGCTGCCCGCGCGGTTCTTCACCGCGGACCTCGCGGACCCCGACGGAGCGCGGCAGTTGGCCAAGCGGGTGCGCGACGCCGTTGGCGGGGTGGACATCCTCGTCGACAACGCCGGCGCCGGCAGCGCCCCGGAGAACACGCTGACCCGGCCACCGGCAACCTGGCAGGCGGACCTCGAGAGCAATCTGCTGGCCGCGGCCCGGCTGGACCAGGAGCTGGTCCCGGGCATGGTGGAGCGCGGCTCGGGGGTCGTGGTGCGGGTCTCGTCCATCGCAAGCCATCTGCCGCAGCCGGGCCAGGCCGCCTACGGGGCGGCCAAGGCCGCGCTGAACAGCTACAGCCGCTCGCTCGCGGCCGAGGTCGGCCCGGCCGGGGTACGGGTGGTGTGCGTGCTGCCGGGCTTCATCGCCACCCCGGGGGTGATCGCGCACCATCAGAAGATCGCCGACAGCCAGGGGGTTTCGCTGCAGGAGGCGCAGCGCGGCCTCGCGGAGCGCCTGAACGTGCCGATGAACCGGCCCGGAACCCCTGAGGGCGCCGCCGAGTTGGTCGCGTTCCTGGTGTCGGAGCGGGCGCGCTGGCTCACCGGATAGCGGTTCCGCGTCGATGGAGGCATCCTCACCCAGGTGTAGCCCCACCGGCGCCACCAGAGTGGCCCAGGGCCCCCGACCTGCTCCGCCGACTCGCCACCGTGAACCCCGGGAGGTTTCGCGGAGGGCTGGGCGACTGGCCGATGTATCCGGCGGTCCCCTATCTGCGGCGGTCCGGCCGCAGGGAGCAGGCGCTCGCGCGGGCGCAGGAAGCCGTGGACATCTTCACCGCGCGCCCCGGTCGCCGAGGCCCGTGGCGTCGGGGCTCCGGTACGCCGTCGGCGGTTGGCCGAGGAGCTTCTTGAACGCGGCCGTGTAGGCCGCGGGGTTGTCGTAGCCGAGCTGGGCCGCTATGCGTGTGACGGGCATGCCCGCGGTGAGGTGCTGAAGGGAGTGCAGGACGCAGGCGCGCTGCCGCCACTGCGAGAAGCTCAGACCGGTGCCGCGCTGGAACAGGCGGGCGAGGGTGCGTTCGCTGATATTGAGGGCAGCGCACCAGCGGGCGGGCGGGTCATGGATGTCCGGCTTCCGCAGGAACGCCTCGCACAGGCCACGCAGCCGCGGATCGGAGGGCAGCGGCACATCGAGCGGCAGCGGGGTGAGGTTCTTGAGCTCGTGGAGGATGAGGGCCGCCACCGCCGCGTCGCGGCTGTGCTCGGGGTAGCGCGGCTCCATCTCGACGGCCTCCAGGATCAGCGCCCGCAGCAGCGCGGAGACATCGACGGCCTGACAGCGGGCGGGAAACCACGGCACGGCGGCGGGCTCGATGTAGAGGCTCCGGGTGCTGACGCCCGTCATCGTGACCTGATGCCCGGTCATGGGCGGGATCAGCACGGCGCGGGCGGTGGGTATCGTCCAGCTGCCGTCCGCCGTCTCGACCCGCATCACCCCGGTGGCCGCGTACAGCACCTGGGCGCGGCGGTGCTCATGCCGGACGAGCAGATGGTCCTGGGGGTAGTCGGTGCCGATGGCCAGCACGGCACGATCGAGGTCGTCCACGTCCGCGACCCGGATGTTGCGCATACCGCGAGGCTACGCGGGACCGCCCGCCCCTGTCTGCTGCGCGTAGGAACATGGCGATCCGTCGATTGCCCGCCACGCCTGCCGGTCAATAGCGTCTGACCAGTGCTGACCTCGTTCTCCACTCTTCTGTTCCTCGGGTGCCTGACCGGCATCACGACGGTGCTCTTCGGC
This sequence comes from Streptomyces sp. AgN23, assembly GCF_001598115.1. Classification (NCBI taxonomy): domain Bacteria; kingdom Bacillati; phylum Actinomycetota; class Actinomycetes; order Kitasatosporales; family Streptomycetaceae; genus Streptomyces; species Streptomyces sp. AgN23. Next base: position 1,755,702 of record NZ_CP007153.1, on the reverse strand, counting down.
TTCGGCGGCGGTTTCATCACGGTCCCCGTCGTCTACGGCGTCCTGACCGTGACGGCGGCTCCGGGAAAGGACGCGGACGCCATGCACATCGCCGTGGCGACCTCGGCAGCGGTCATGGTCGTCAATGCCGCCGCGGCGGCGCTGGCCCAGTGGCGGCAGGGCCGGCTGCGCCGCGCCTACGTCTGGCCGCTGGCGGCGTTCATCGCGGTCGGCGCCGTCGCCGGATCCTTCGCGGCCACCTTGATCGGTGGTACGGCGCTGCGCCTGCTGTTCGCCGCCTATCTGCTGGTGACGATCGCCGACAGCCTGCTGAGGAAGGGCTTCCTCTCCGTGGCGCATCAAACCCGTCCGGAGCCCCTGGGGCGGCGCACCACCACCCTCGGCGGCGTAGGCATCGGCCTGGTGGCCGCTGGCCTGGGGGTGGGCGGCAGCGTCATGACGGTTCCGCTGCTGCGCCGCAGGGGTCTTCCCATGGCCGAGGCGACCGCCATGGCCAACCCCCTCAGCGTCCCCGTCGCCCTGGCCGGAACCCTCGTCTACGCCCTCGCCCCCGCCACATCCGCCGGCCCGGGACAGCTTGGCTACGTCGATCTCACCGCGGGCGCCGCCCTGCTCATCGGATCACTGCCGACCATCGCCGTGGCGAGGCGCGTCACCGGCCGGGTCCCGGACCGGGTCCACTCCGTCGCCTACGTCGTCCTGCTCCTGATCGTGCTGGTCGTGATGGTGGCCATCGGGGTCTGACGCGTCCGACGCGCCGGTCTCCCGGACAGGTCTCGTCGGCGCGAGGCGCGGCGGCTCAGCTCGCGTTCCGCGCGCCGAACCGCAGGCCGTCGAAGAGGATCGCCGTGATCTGCGCGGCCTCGTCCTGCCAGCCCTCCGTGGTGTGCATTCCGCAGATGCCTCCCAGCGCGCGCAGCAGTGTGCGTCCGCTGACGCCGCGACGGATGGTGCCGGCCGCTGCGCCCGCCTCGAGCAGCTGATGGAGAGCCCGCGCCATCCGCGTGCGGGCGTCATCGAAGATCGGTGAGTCCGTCGCCATGATGCTCTCCAGCGCGACGGCCATTCCCTTGCCCACGGCGGCGTGGTCCACGAGCAGCAGCAGGAAGTGGCGCAGGGCCTCGTCCGGGGCATGCAGGCCGAGGAGTTCCGCGGGTGCGGCGCACAGCTCGTCGACCTCCTGGCGGTAGACCTCCTCGATGAGGGCTTCGCGTGTCTCGAAGTGGCGGTAGAGCGTCCCGACCGCCACTCCGGCCCGCCGGGCGATCTCTTCCACGTGGGCGTCGGCCTCGCCGGTGAGGAACGCCTCCCGCGCCGTGGCCAGCAGCGCTTCGCGGTTGCGGCGCGCATCGGCGCGCATCGGACGTGACGACGGCAACAGTGCCTCCGTAAGGTGAGTCGGGTTCCGGTTATGTATAGTTTCCGGAGTCGGGTTCACCTTACTGGAGGGGCACTCTCATGACAGTTCCCAAAGAGGAGTTCAGCGGCCTTCGTGTGCTGGTCACAGGAGGCAGCCGCGGTCTGGGCGAGGCCACCGCCCGTCGATTCGCCGCCGCGGGCGCGACGGTGCTGACCGCCTCGCGCAGCGCGCCTCCGGAGGATCTGCCGGCCACCTTCATCCCCGCGGACCTCGCGACGGATCAAGGAGCGGCGGAGCTCGGCCGACGGGTCATCGACAGCGTGGGCGGGGTGGATGTCCTGGTCAACAACGCGGCCGCCGCGAGCGCCCCGATGCCCACCTTGAAGCGGTCCGACGCGTCGTGGCGTGCGGACCTCGAGATGAACCTGCTCAGCGCCGTCCGGCTCGACCGGGCCCTGGTTCCCGGGATGGTCGAGCGGGGTTCCGGCGTCGTCGTGCACGTCTCGTCGATCGCGAGCCGTCTGCCGCAGCGCACCGAAGCGTCCTACGCGGCGGCCAAGGCGGCGCTCAACGCCTACAGTCGCGAGCTGGCGACCGAAGTGGGAGAGCACGGAGTGCGGGTGGTGTGTGTGCTGCCGGGCTTTGTGGCCACTGAGGGCGCCGTCCAGCACCTCCAGCACATCGCCGACCGGCAGGGCGTCGGCGTGGCGGAGGTCCAGCAGCAGATCGTGGATCACCTCAAGGTGCCGATGGGCCGGCCCGGCGATCCCGAGGACGTGGCGGAGATGATCGCCTTCCTCGCGTCCGGCCGCGCGAAGTGGCTCACGGGAGCCCAGTTCCGGGTGGACGGCGGCATCATCCCCGTGGCGTAGGCCGAGGGCCGGGCCCGTCCGTCGTCTTCCTCCATGCCGGATTCCTGACCGGCCGTTCGGGTAGCAGCCTGAACAGCCGGCCAGGGGTGTTGCCCGCCACGCCGGTCCGGCGGGTCCTCAGCGCGTGTCGTTCCCCGGGTCCTTGTCACAGACCGTGCTCCGAGTGCGAACTCCATGGTGTTCGCACCGCGACGAGCAGCCAGACTCCTCTACCACATCGTTCGGTTTTGCCGAACGATGGCTTCGGCGATCCGCAGTTGATCAGCCCCTCGCGTGGGACCGAGTATGGGCGTCACATCCGATCACCGCGACCGGGATCGATGACCCCGCCGCGGCCTCGTAGCCCGAGGGAGACAGTGTGACCGAGACCGGTGGGCGGCGGCCGCGACGGGCCTGGATCGCGCGGCTGGGGCCGCGGGGTGAGGTCGACGTGGACCGAGCGGCGAGCCCGCGCGCGGTCGTCGAGGACGCCGTCGCGCGCGTCGGTGCGGACCCCGTGCGCTGGGCGATCGAGCTGAATTCCGTGGTCGTGCGGCGGATCGTCGGCGAGGTGCCGGTCCTCGGCGGGAGCCCGGCCGCGGTCGAGCTGCTCCGCAGAGGCAATGAAGCGACCACCCTGCGGGCGCTGTTCACCCTGGTGGAAGGCCCGGCAGCCGCCCCCGCCCACCGATGAGGCGATCCTGGAGGGCATCCACGAGTGCGTCCATCGGGCCGTACCGCTCGAGCGGGTGTTGCACGGCGTCCGGATCGGGCATGCGGCAACGACCGAGGCGTTCGCCGCCATCGCGCTGTTGGCCACCGATCTCGACGCGGCCGGTGACTTCGTACGACATGAACTCGGTGGGCTCGCCACCCGCAGTGCGTCGGAACCGCTTGGATGCCATCAGCTTCCTGCCGGCCCTGTGGCGGAACAAGCGCGAGTTTCCGAGCGCACCGATCGGCTGAGCCGAACCATCCATGGAACGACAGCGTCTGGGCGTCGGACGAGGCTCACCCTCCTTCGACTTCTTGGCGCACGGTGGCGGCGATGCGGGTGAGTGCGGCGCTGAGGTGGCGGCGTTGAGCGGCGCTGAGCGGATCGAAGACGAGTCGCTTCACCTGCGCAACGTGTTCCGGCGCGCTCGCCACGACCTTCTGCCGGCCGATGTCGGTCAGTGTGGCGAGGGTGTACCGGCCGTCGGTGGGGTCGGGGCGGCGGACGACCCAATCGCGGGATTCGAAGCGGTCCATCACCTTCGACAGGCGAGGCTGCGTGCTGTCGCAGTCCCGGGCCAGGTCGCTGAGTCGCATGGTGGCCTCGTCGGACATGGACAGCCGGGCCAGAACGCCGTACTCGAAGTTGGAGATGCCCGCATCGCGTTGCAGTTGACGGTCGAGGGCCGCCGGAAGTGCGATGACGACGGTGAGCAGGGCCTGCCACAGTTCTTGCTGATCGTCGTCGAGCCAGGGTGATGAGGTGTCCATACCCCACATCCTACTTGCCTGGGCAACTCAGATGACTTGCCCAGGCAACTCAATCGGGGTTACGTTTGATTTGCCTGGGCAAGTCAACGGACGACTTCGGAGCCGGTGACGGCCGACTTTCCCCGAACTCGCCGCTGAGACCGCGGCATTCGACGAATGCGCCGTGGACGCTCTCGCCCAACACCGATACGCCGATACGCCACACCGCCACACCGCCACACCGACACACACAAGAGGAAATGCCATGAAGGCAGTGCGCTACCACGACTTCGGCAGCAGCGAGGTCCTGCGCTACGAGGACATCGAGCGTCCGGCCCCCGCCACCGGGCAGGTGCTGGTACGGGTCGCGGCCACGTCGTTCAACCCGGTCGACGACCACATCCGCGCCGGAGCCCTGAACGCGATGCTCCCCATCGCTCTCCCGCACGTGCCCGGGATCGACCTGGCGGGCACGGTCGCCGAACTCGGCGCGGGGGTGACCGGCGTGGAGGTGGGCGACCGGATCGTGGCCATGCTGCCCCTCGACGCCGTGGGCGCGGCCGCCGAGTACGTGCTCGCCCCGGCCGAGGCCCTGGTCGCGGCGCCCCGGTCGATCGACCTGGTCGACGCCGCGGCGCTGCCTCTTACTGGCCTGTCGGCCTGGCAGGTGTTGTTCGGGCTCGCCGGACTGAAGCGCGGGCAGACCCTCCTGGTCAACGGGGCAGGGGGCGCGGTGGGCAGTCTCGCGGTCCAGCTCGCCGTGGACGCGGGAGCGCATGTGACGGCGGCCGCCAGTCCGCGGCACGCCGAGCGCCTTCAGAGCTACGGCGCCCGGGTCGTCGACCGCCTCGATCTCGCCGCGGGCCCCGCCGCGGTCGGTGGTCCCTTCGAGGTGCTGCTGAACCATGTGCGCGGCACCGAGGACGAGGCCGCGCGGCTGTCGCGCTATGTCGCCGACGGCGGCGTGGCCGCCAGCACAGCGGGTCCGATACCGGAGGATCCCGCCCGCTCGGTACGCAGCGCCGGCCTGTGGGTCCGCAGCGACGCCACCCAGCTGACCGAGCTGGTGGCCAGGGTCGACGACGCTCGGCTCCGCCTCCACATCGCCGACCGCCGCCCGGTGGCCGAGTCGCGTGCCGTGCATGACGACTCCGCCGCCGGGCGACTGCCCGGCAAGACCGTCCTGATCGCCCCCTGATCGCACCGGCCGGGACGCCCGCCGTTCGTTCCCCGGCCGAGTACCAGCACCAGCTCCTCGGCACCATGACGTTCGACGCGGTGCCATGCATGGAGCCGTCCCAGGACTTCATCAAGGCGGGCGCGACCGAAATCTGGGAGCGTATCAATCCCAACCACGACGCCCACCCGACGCATGTCCACCTCGTCAACGGCGCAGGTCGAGTTGGGCACCGCGGTGGCGTACGAACACGTCTACTGGGATCAAGCCGCCGTGCTCGCCCAGGTCGGCCTGCTGGACCGCGCGCTCGGTGGCGAGTGCGCGGTCAGCGTGGCCCCGTTCGCCGAACTCGCCCGCCGCTACGGCGACGAGCTGGCCGTCATCTGGATCGACTCCCACCCCGACATCGGCACCCCCGGAGCGGGTCCGCGCGGTAGCGACCCGCTTCGGCGAGCGTGCCCACGCCATTCAGGGCAGCGGGCGCCCGCCGCCAGGCATCGCCACCCGCCCGAAAATCAGTGGAGCCGCACTCCCGTGTGCCGTTACGGTGCTCCCGCCCACAGTCACTCTGTCAAGGACATGCCGTTGTACACCAAGTGAGACCCCCCAAGCGCTGATCCGTCGCGCGTCGCACCTGTGCGCCGTGCTCCTTTTCGCTGCGGTCTTCTCACTGGAAGCGGTGTAACTCTGTGTCCAAGAACTGGGCTGTCGTGCCCACCTGCCTGCCGATCGTTCTCCGCCGTTGCCACAGGTGTGCCTCCGGGCACTTCCGGGCGAACGACACGTTCCGCGTCCATGCGGACCACGAGTTCCGCAACCCCTGGCTCCCCGCGCTGTGGCGTTCCGTACAACCCGAGCTCCTGACCATGTCGCACGACAACGACCCCGGCCTGGTAACCGGACTGCTCCCGGGCCCGGTCGTACGGCGCCACGCGGTGCGCGGCTCGGGCCGAGCCGATCGGCCGGCCTGGCAGTCGCCGTACGGCCCGCCGCCGCACCGGACACACCGCGGCCGGTGGGCGCCTGTGCCGGGGTTGGCCAACTCTCAGTCCGCTTCGCGGCGTGGATATCTGTGCGGCCGGTGCGACTGATCGCCGAAGGCTTCGGCTGGGAGGCGCCCGCTTCCCGTCAGCTCCGGTCCTAGGCGTCAGCGGACGTCGTAGGTCAGGTGTGTCACGGTCGATGTCGAGGTCACGCTCCGCTGCACCAGCGTGCGTGGCGCGCCGCCGGTGAACAGTGGCGTCCCGCTGCCCAGTACGACGGGGGCGAGGTGCAGCGTCAGCTCGTCGACCAGACCGGCGGCGAGCGCCGAGCCGATCGTGGCGCCGCCGCCCATGAGGAAGGCGTCGAGGTCCTTGCCGCTGGTGGACGACGCCGCCTCGGCGCGCTCGCGCGCGGCGGTGACGGCGGCGGGCAGGCCGGTGGTGACGAACGTCCAGTCGAGGTCGGTGAGCCGCACCGTCTCCGGCGGTGAGCTCGTCACGACGATGAACGCGGGCTTGCCGACCTCGCCGGCGCCGTAGCCGGTCGTGTCGTCCCAGCCGTTCGGTCCGTCGACGATGTCGAAGAGCCGGCGGCCGAGGACGACGGCGCCCGAGCGGGCGGTGGCCTCGTGCAGGATCCGGCGGTCGTCGGGGTCCTCGGAGAACGCCCAGGTGTGCAGGGCCTCGCCACCGGTGCCCAGACCGTTGTCCGGGCCGGGGTCGGGCCCGGTGACGAAGCCGTCGAGGGAGACCGAGATGTCAGCGACGATTCGAGTCATGTCAGGGCAGACCCGATCGGCCGCCTGAATTCATCGTTCACGCGTGCAGCCTCTCGCCGCCGTCGGGGGAGGGGCCGCTTGCGGGGCCGCGTAGTGAGGCTCGGCCACGCTCGGTGCCACTGACGATCACTCTGCGATCCTGGCGACCGCAACCGAATCGTCGCGCGGGAGACGCCAGCACATGAATACGCCACCATCACCACCAACCCCGCTTGGAGCGGGACGGACCGACGGGTCAGCCGTGCAGATCGGCGCTCTCGTTCCGCTGACTCGGCCTGGTTGGGTCGGGGCAGGTCAACACCTGCTCGCTGGGCTTGAGTTGGCCGTTCGCGACGTCAATGACGGCGGCGGGATCGCCGGAAGACCGCTCGAGCTGGTGGTCCGGGACACCGCGGCTGATCCACAGAGAGCCGCGGTGGCCGTCGACGAATTGGCTCGCCTCGGCGTGGCCGCCTTGGCGGGGGAGTATCACAGCGTCGTCGCCCGTGCCGCTGCCGCCAGGGCCGACGCCCTCGGCCTGCCGTTCCTCTGCTCGTCAGCGGTTCTCGACGCGCTCACCGAACAGCCGACGGACTGGGTCGCGCGCCTCGCCCCGGCGCAGTCCCACGGCTGGCAGATCTTCGCGGACTTCCTCCTCGGTGCGGGCCACAGCCGAATCGCCGTAGCGGCCCAGCCGAGTGTCTACTGGGCATCCGGGACCCGCATTCTGCGGGACTATCTCGCGCCGCGCGGCGGCACCGTCGTCGAACTCGGCATAAGCTCGCTCACCCCCACGGCGGTGTGCGACGAACTCGTCGAACACGGCGCGACAGCGCTCCTGCTTCTGGTCGGCCACCCCGAGCCGGCCGTGTCGATCGTCAAGGCCGTCCGCCGCGACGAGCGCCTCGCCGAGGTGATGATGGGTGCTCCGGCCGGGCAACCGGAGTTCGCCGAATGGGCGACGTTGCTGGGCGGCGACGGCGCCGCGATCCCGTTCCTGCGCTATCTGCCCGAGCGCCCCGGCCCACTCGGTGCACGAGTCGAGACGGCTCTCCGCGAGCGGCTGGCCGAAGCGCCCTCCTTCGTCGCCTTCGAGGGTTACGACACGATCGCCGTACTCGCCGAGGTGCTGCGTTCGCACGGCGTGGACTGGGCGCGCACTGCCGAAGCCTGGCCGCGCGTCGCGGTCGAGGGCACCCGCGGGCAGATCCAGTTCTCCCGCACGCCGGGCATCAGCGTGTGGCAATGGGCTTGGACGCCCGTCCAGGTCGTTGATCGGGATCCGGCGGACCCCGCTCGACTTCGGGTCCTCCACGCCGGCTGAGAGGGCACGGAGCAAGGACGTGACCCGGCCGTCCCTCACCGAAATGTTGAACATCACATGCGAGAAATCAAGGGTTTCTAGTTGGCAGCTTAACAAACTCAAGGTATAAGGCGGGTCGCGTCAACGTCCGGGTCCCGCTGCAGCTGCTGCGCGCCGGGGTCCGGCTCACAAGCCTCATCCCGCCGCAGGCGCTCACCCGGGTCAACGCGGAGCTGAACAAGTCAGGGGTGCCGATCGACCTCGCCGAGCTCAAGCCGCAGCATCTCGAGGAGCTCATCGATCAGCTCGACGAGGTCACCGTCGACGTCGACGATCCCGACGCCAAGGTGCAGGTGTTCTGCGAGTGAGTTCCGGGGCGTCGGGACTGCCGACGGTCCCGCCGTCCCGACACCGTGACCGCCGCCCGCGGCACCCCGCGCGTCGCCCAAGTCGCCTGCGGCATCGACCCGGAGAAGACCGCCGGCCGTCAGTCCTCGCGGACCGCGGTGCGGCGTGGGTCCCCGGCGAGGGCGCTCCTGGACAGCGGCAATAGCCATGGGGTACGGGTGGCCCATGCCTCCCACGTTGAGTTCAACGAAAACCCGTGTCGCGCTCCGCCAATCGGCGCGTATTTCCCTTGATTTGCTTCTGGTTCTCGTCATGACCACGGTGGTCCTGTGGGTCCTGGGCCAGATGTGGTCGGTGGTCTGGCCACTAGTAGTCGGCCTACTTCTTACGACACTGACCTGGCCGCTGGCGCGCTTTCTGCGTGGGAACGGGTGGCCGCCCGCGCTGGCCGCCTCGGTCGTGACCGTGCTGTTCCTCCTGGTCGCCACGGGCATCGTGGCGCTGATCGCGGTGCCGGTGGCGTCCCAGTCCGGCGAGCTGACCGACCGTGTGACCGAAGGCATCCAGCAGGTGCGTGAATGGGCCGCCGGGCCACCGCTGAACATCAGCGATGCCCAGATCACCAAGGCCACCGACACCGCGGCCGACCGGCTGCAGAGCAGTGCCGGAAGCCTGGTCACCACTGTCGTCACGGGGGTGAGCACCGTGATCGATGGCGTGGTCACCGCCGTCCTGGCGCTCTTCTTGATGTTCTTCTTCCTCAAGGACGGCCCGCGGTTCCTGCCGTGGCTCACCCGTCAGCTCCCCGGTCGGCTCGCCACCGACATCCCCGTGGTGGCCGCGCGCGGTTGGGACACTCTGGGCGCCTTCGTGCGCTCCCAGGCGTTGGTCGGCCTGCTCGACGCCGTCTTCATCGGACTCGGCCTGTGGGCTTTGGGAGTGCCGCTGGTGCTGCCGCTGGCGGTCCTGACCTTCATCTGCGCGTTCGTACCCATTGTGGGGGCCTTGTTCGCGGGTGCGGTCGCGGTGCTCATCGCGTTGGTGTCCAACGGCACGACGGACGCACTGATCGCACTGGCGATCATCATCGTGGTGCAGCAGCTGGAGGGCAATGTGTTCCAGCCCATGATCCAAAGCCGTGGGCTCGGTCTGCACGCGGCGGTCATCCTGCTGGCGGTGACGTTGGGCAGCAGCCTGGCCGGGATCGTGGGCAGTCTGCTCGCCGTACCGGTTGCCGCGCTGATCGCGGTGGTCTGGAACTACCTGCGCGAGCAGCTCAGCCACTCGCCGGAGGAACTGGAGAGCGACGAGCAGCCCGTCGTGTCGTAAACCCTCGGTGTCGGCGCCGACCCGGTCGGCGCCGACTCAGTCGCGCCGGCACCGGAAGCGCATCGGGCGCGGTCGACCGGGCGGCGGCGCATGCGGTCGGGCGGGTGGGGTACTCGGCAGGCACACGTCGTCTGAGGAGTGCTTCGCCATGATTTTCGGCATTGTTGGCCTCTGTGTCCTCCTGGCCGTGCTGGCCTTCCTGGTCCCGCGCCTGTCCCGGCATCCCGAACGGGGCACCCAGCGCACCCTGGGAGTCGGCTCACGCGCCGGCGGCAAGGCCCCCGGCATCCTGGGGCGGATCCTCAGCAAGCCCTTCCGCAGCAGTTCCAAGGCGGTCGGCCGCAGCGGCTCCGCCGGACGGCGGGCCAGGGGCCGCATGCCGTTCTAGCCAGGAGTCCGGGGTCCCGATGGCTCAGTGGCCGCGGAACGCCTCCTCCAGCCACCAGGCCCCGTGGTCGCCGACCACCTTGGCATCGATGAGCAGTGGCGCGGATCGTGGTCCGGCAACCCAGTCCTCGACGGCCTTGAGGTCCGCGGGCGTGCGTACGGTCACCGCCTCGAAGCCGTACCCTCGCGCCACGGCGGCGATGTCCGTCGGCGGGAACTCGACCGTATCGAGCGGATATCCACCGGGCTTGAAGTGGTGCACCTCCGCTCCGTAGGCGTCGTCGTTGTAGACGACGACCACCATCGGCAGCCCGAGACGGCGCACCGTGTCGAGTTCGGCGGCGCTCATCAGCGCACCGCCGTCGCCGAGCGCGGCCACGGGCAGCCGGTCCGGCCGCGCCAGCGCCGCCCCGATGGCCGTCGCAAGCCCCAGGCCGATCGACTGGAACGCCTGGGTGAAGCACAGGCTGTTGTGGTCCGGCACGGCCAGGTACATGGTCGGGTAGCCCATGAAGTTTCCGGAGTCCACGCCCATCACCCGCTCGGCGGGGAGGATGTCGTCGAGCGCGATGCTCAGCGTCCTCGGGTCGATCCGTTCACGGCTGCTCTCGTCCTCGTACGGCACATCCCGCCACCGCACCCGTGCGGCGATGGCCGCCCCGACGTCGGCGGTCCGGTAGCCCTGCCGTTGCCGTCCGGGCGTATCGAGCACCTGCCGGGCCGTGAGTTCCACATCGCCGGTGACGCCGAGGTGCACCGCCCGGTGCGCACCGAGCGCCGAGGTGTCGTCGTCGACCTGTACGACGCTCGTGTCCGAGCCGATCAGCCGACCGTGGCGCATCGTCCACATGTTCAGCGCGCAGCCCCAGCCCACGATGAGGTCCGCCCCCTGGATCAGCTCTGCCGTAAGGGGGGACGAGAAGCCGCCGGACACGTCGAGCGACCACGGGTCGGCGTGGAACAGCCCGCGCGCGACGGCCGACGTGGCCAGCAGCGCACCGTGGCGCTCGGCGAGCGCCGCCAGGGCATCTCGGGCGCCGGGTGCGCGCGATCCCCGGCCGGCCACGAAGACCGGACGTCGTGCCTGCTCGAGCACCTGCGCCAACGCCGCCACGTCGTCCGTTACCGGCTCGACCGCGGTCCGTTCGGGCGGTGGCGCGGCCACGGTCGGCGCCTCGTCGGGCGCCTCCAGGGTCTGCACGTCCAACGGGAGGTTGAGCAGCACGGTGCGCCGTTCGTGCAGGGCTCGTCGCACCGCGGCGCATGCCTGCTCGACCGCGTCCTCCGCCGATGTCACACGCGCCGTGACCGCGCCCACCGCGTGCGCCAGCGCCTCTTGGTCGACGGAGAAGTTGGACCTCGGCTCGGTGGCTTCGGCCGCCAGCACGAGGAGCGGCGTACGGCTCTTGGCCGCCTCGCCGATACCGGTGAGGGCGTTCGTCAGTCCGCACCCCTGATGCACGGTCAGCGCGGCCACCGTGCCGCTCATTCGCGCGTAGGCATCGGCCATGGTGGCCGCGCCACCTTCATGGCGTGCGGCGACGAACCGGGAACCGGCCGCCACCATGGCATTGGTCAGGTGGAAGTTGCCCGAGCCGACCACGCCGAATACATGGTCGACACCTGCCGCGGACAACGCCCGGCCAACGGCTTCCGCGACCTTCATGAGCGCTCCACCAGCGCGAGCACCCGCGCCGGAGCACCGGACCCGGTGACGATCGGCAACGGCCCCGCGATGATGACCGCGCCGGTCGGCGGCAGCACCGAGAGATTCTGCAACTGCGTCAGCCCGTACTTGCCACTGCCCATGAGAGAGGAGTGACATGGGAAGGCCGGGTCGAACGAAGGCGCCTGTCCCGCGTCGGTGCCCACCGTTTCGACACCCAGCCCGATCACCGGCGACTCCTCCGCCACCCACCGAGCGCATTCCGGCGACAGGCCAGGGGTGTGCGGGCCGCTCGCGTCGGCGTTGAGGAACGGCTCCTGCGCGTGCGAGCGGGCGTCCCACCCGGTACGCACCAGCAGCCAGCCCCCCTCGGGCAGCGGCCCGTTCTCGGCCTCCCATGCCTTCACATGCTCCACCTCGACCAGGAAGTCGGGGTCCGCCCCCGCCTCGGCGGAGAAGTCCAGCACGGCCGCCGGTGCGATCAGCCGCCCTGCCGGCACCGACGCCACGTCGGTGAGGTCCTTCCCGGTGACCCAGTGGTTCGGCGCGTCGAAGTGGGTGCCCGTGTGCTCACCACTGCGGAAGTTGTTCCAGTACCAGGCCGGTCCCCGGTTGTCGTACCTGCTGATCTCCTCCAGCTCGAACACCGCGGTCTGGCCGAACTCGGCGGGCAGCTGGATCACCGGCGTTGCGGACGACAGGGGCGAGGTGAGGTCGACGACTTCGATCGCACCACTTCGCAACCCGGTGGTCAGGGCGGCGAGGACGGATTGGGGGGACATGGCGGCCTCCTGCGCATGAGGGCTGATCGTGTGCCGTGCATCAATGCGTCACTGCAGGTCGTAGGGGCCTGGCGGGGTCCGCAGGTGTGCAGGGACTCTACCCGGTGATCATCACTGGGGTATCAGGCGACGCGGAAGCCGCACCCGGTTCCCCTGGCGCCGCCGCCCGCGGTTACGCGACGAGCAGGAGCACGCTGATCGCCGGCATCACCGGACGATAGATCCAGTCTCGGCAGCATCTCTAGCGTTGACAAGGTGTCGTCGTCCCAGTCGGAAACGAAGGCGGCCGCCCCGGATTTCCGGGGCGGCCTGGGCGGGGGTGGGCGGGAGCGGGGCTCCCGGGGTGTCCCCGCGGTTTCTTGATGGCGCGCGGTCTACTTCTGGCTCATGGCCGTCCGGGCGGACGCGGAGGTGGGGGCCGCCGGCGACTGGGTGCCGCCTGCGCCGCCGAGCCACTTCAGGCCGTCGAGGAGGAAGCGGTTCTGAGTCTCGCTTGCGAAGGTGGAGGACAGGGGGGTGTTGGTGTCGTAGTCCATCGCGTTGTGGCCGAAGTTCGCGTACAGCATCTTGTACTCGCTGTTCGTCCACAGGATCGGGTAGTAGCCGCTGTACCAGGTCTGGTTGGGGTCGGTGCCGAGCGGGAAGCTGCTCGGGTCGACGGAGGCCAGGATCTTGATGTCAGGGTTCTGCCGCAGGTCGTTGGACCAGCTGTACCACTCGCTGACCGACGAGGTGAAGGTGGCGGGCAGGGCCTTGGTGGACGGGTGTGTGCGGTCCTCGACCTTCAGGGTGGCCGTGGTCGGTCCCCAGGTGTTGGACTTGAAGTTGCCGGTGCCGAGGAACTCATTGTGGTACCAGGGCCAGCTCTGCGCCTCGGTGGTGAAGGCCGCCACGTGGAAGCCCATCCAGGCGCCACCCCCGCGCATATAGCGCTCGAAACCGGCACGTTGGGCGGAGGTCTGCGGCAGGTCGTCGAGGAACAGCACCACCTTGTACTCGTCGACCCCGCCGTCGGCGAGCAGGTTCCAGTTGTCGCTCGCCGTGTAGGTGAAGCCGTTCTGCGCGGCCTGCTGGGGGAACCACTCGTTCGCTTCATGGACGAAGTTGATATGGGCGGCGTCCCACGTTCCGTTGTACAAGGCCAAGACCTTGAACGGCGCGGCCGCGCCGCGCGCCGTCGCGTGGACGGGGGCGACCGCCAGGCCCAGCAGCGTGGCCAACAGCACCAGCAGCCGTATGCCCACGGATGCCGTTCTGGGCGATCCGACGTCTCTGCTCTCCTGCATGTGCGCTCCTCGCTGACGGATGTTGCCGCTGTCACGGGTGGGGGATCTGGACACCGACGGCCAACGCCGACACAGCTGCGGAGCGGGTTCGTCCACCATCGCAGAGGCACGGCTTTTCGCAGACGGGCGATGGGTGAAGCTAAAGGTCTGAACCAGACACGTCAAGAGATGAAGCAAGAAGAGCGCCACGGCGAGGTTCGCCTGAAGAAGTCGAACGCACCCTATGTCGCGCCGTGGGCCCTCTGCCGCCCGGCCGGGCGCTCAGCGCCCCAGGATCCGGTCGACGTCCGCCATCTGCCCGGCGGTGAGCGGTCCCTTCGCGATGGCGCCCGCGTTCTCCTCGGCCTGGGCGACCGTACGGAAACCGGGGATCGGGATCGTCCGCGGGCTGCGGGCCCAGATCCAGGCGAGGGCGCCCTGGGCGAGGGTGCGGCCGTCGCTGGTGAGGATGGACCGCAGGGCGTCGACGCGCTGGAGCCAGGCCGGGTCCGCGCCCGTGTTCGCGAGGAAGCCCGGCAGCCAGGCGGGGGGCGCGTTGCGGATGTCCGTGTTGTCCAGGGCGCGGCCGGCGGTGTGTTTGCCGGTGAGCAGTCCCATGGCGAGGGGGCTGCGGTTGATGCTGGCGAGGTCCGACTCGGCGCAGAGGGCGAGGAGTTCGGGCGCGTCCTGGAGGATGTTCAGGCGGTGCTGGACGGCCGCGCAGTGCGGGCCCTGGGCGAAGACGGCGGCCCGGGCGGGGTCATCCGTGCTCCAGGCGTACGCGCGGATCAGGCCCTCGCCCACCAACTCCTCGCAGACGTCACGGAGTTGGGCGGCGCGTTCGGGGTCGGCGTCGGAAATGTGGAGCTGGTACAGATCGACATGGTCCGTGTTCAGGCGCCGCAGCGAGGCGGTCAGGGCGCGGCGTAGGTGTTCCGGGGAGTCGTCCTGCCCGTCGCGGATGCGGGTCCGCTCGTCGAAGAGGTTGCCCCATTTCGTCGCGATGACGACGTCGGTGCGGTGCTTGCCGAGAGCGCGGCCGAGGAGGCGTTCGCTGTGGCCGGTGCCGTACGCGTCGGCGGTGTCGAAGAAGGTGACGCCGAGGTCGAGTGCGCGCCGAATCGCCCGTACGGACTCCTCATCGTCGACCTTGCCCCAGCCCAGGGGCTGCCCGTCGGCGGACTGCCACTCACCGCCGATGGCCCAGCAGCCGAAGCCGAGAGCGCTCACCTCGATGCCGCTGCGGCCCAGTGTTCTGTTGTGCGCCGTGGTCTCCATGCCCGAAGACAGTAGGAGTTGGAGCGCACACGAAGGCAAGCCCTGATGAAACCGCCTTCGTGTGCGAACGTCGGGTGCGCCCGTGCCTCAGATGACTCCCTGGGCCATCATCGCGTCCGCGACGTGGCGGAAGCCCGCGGTGTTGGCGCCGAGCACATAGTCGTCGGCGTCACCCCCGTAGATCTCGGCGGAGGCGCGGCACTGGGCGTGGACCTGCCCCATGATGCCGGCGAGCCGGTCCTCCGTGCGCTCGAAGGTCCAGCGGTCGCGGGAGGCGTTCTGCTGCATCTCCAGCGCGGAGGTGGCGACCCCGCCCGCGTTGGCCGCCTTGCCCGGGCCGAAGAGGACCCGCGCGCCGCGGAACACCTCGACCGCCTCGGGTGTGCACGGCATGTTCGCGCCCTCGGCCACGGCCAGCACACCGTTCTTCACCAGCGCGCCGGCGTCCTGCTGGTGCAGCTCGTTCTGGGTCGCGCACGGCAGGGCGATCTCGCACGGCACGTCGAACACCGACCCCCGGTCGGAGAACCGCGCGCTCGGCTTCGCCTCGGTGTAGGCGGAGAGCCGCTCCCGGCGCACCTCCTTGATCTCCTTGAGCAGGGCCAGGTCGAGGCCGTTCTCGTCGACCAGGTAGCCGGAGGAGTCGGAGCAGGCCACCACGAGGCCGCCCAGGGCGTGGACCTTCTCGATGGCGTAGACGGCGACGTTTCCCGACCCGGAGACCACGACCCGGCGTCCGTCGAAGTCCTGACCGCGGGTGGCGAGCATCTCCTGGGCGAAGAAGACCGTGCCATAGCCGGTGGCCTCGGTACGTGCGTGTGAACCGCCCCAGCCGACCGGCTTGCCGGTCAGCACACCGGCCTCGAAGCGGTTGGTGATCCGCTTGTACTGGCCGAAGAGATAGCCGATCTCACGGCCGCCCACCCCGATGTCCCCGGCCGGCACATCGGTGTGCTCGCCCAGATGCCGGTACAGCTCCGTCATGAAGGACTGGCAGAACCGCATCACCTCGGCTTCCGAGCGGCCCTTGGGGTCGAAGTCCGACCCGCCCTTGCCGCCGCCGATCGACAGTCCGGTCAGCGCGTTCTTGAAGATCTGCTCGAAGCCGAGGAACTTCACGATGCCCAGATTGACGCTGGGGTGGAAGCGCAGGCCGCCCTTGTACGGCCCCAGGGCGCTGTTGAACTCCACCCGGAAACCGCGGTTGACCTGCACCGTTCCCTGGTCGTCCACCCATGGGACCCGGAACATCAGCTGTCGCTCCGGTTCGCACAGCCGCTCCACGATCCGGGCGTCCGCGTACTCCGGGTGTGCCTTGAGCACGGGGCCTATGGCGTGCAGGACTTCATGGGCCGCCTGGTGGAACTCCGCTTCCCCGGGGTTCCGGCGGCGGAGGGTGTCGTAGACGGCTTCGATCTGGGCACTGACGTCCATGTGGTGTCTCTCTGTTCAGGTGAGGGCGAGCCGGGCGTGGATCCGTGGGTCGTGCGGTTGCCGCGCCCAGATTAGGGGCTGGGGGCGGACCAGCCGATCGGGGCGCCGCGCAGGGCGGCCACGAGGCGGCGGGGCCGCCTCGTCCTCGGTACGTCCACTCTTGATGAGGTGGAGGACGTCCCACGGGTCGAACAGCGCGCTCCACACCTACGGGGTCTCGTCCCCGAGATCCCCTGGACCGAGTCCCTCGGTGGTCTTCCGAGAGGTGTCGCGGAGGTCAGAACGCGTAGCGGCTCACGGTCTCCGGGTGAATCACGACACGGACCCATTCCTCGGCCAGGATCCCGGCGAGGTCGTCGGCACGGGCCGGGTCGTCGTCCAGGTCCCAGTAGCGCGCGGCCAGGCGGGCGGCCAGGTCGTGTGCTCCGTCGGTTTCCACCGTGGTGCGGCCGGCGACCGACAGCCAGCGCTCGCGTTCACCCACCGGGGCGGCGACCACGATCGAGGCGCGGGGGTCGCGGCGCAGGCGCCGCACCTTGAGCGTGTCCGGGCCGGTGAACAGCTGGATCGTGCCCTCGGCGGTGGCCTCGAACCACACCGGCCGGGGCTGTGGCGGAAGCGGCCCCCCGGCCACGGTCAGAAACCCGTACAGGGGGCGTCGGAGGAACTCGAGGTCCTGAGTGGTCAGTGAAGTGGCGTCGGTGCTCATCATGGCCCTTCCGATGAGTGAGGGGAATGGTTTCGAGGTCGTGGAACGAGGCGTCGGCTCGTTCTGATCGCATGGCCAGGGCGGTGGCCGGGCAGCTCGGCCGCCGCCGGGCGGTCATAGCCCCCAGGCTCCCGCCGCCGCGGCCCGTACGACGTAGTCCTCAAAGGTCCGGGGCGCCCGTCCCAGGACGGTGGCGAGGTCATCCGTCGTCCCGGCCAGCAGCCCGCGTTCCATCAGCACGAACATCTCGGCGACGTGGTGGGCGTCCTCCTCGCCCACACCCTCGTCGACCAGTGCCGCGGTGTACTCGGCGGGGGAGACCTGCCGGTAGGCGATGGGCCGCCCGGACGCCCGGGAGATCAGCTCGACGGCCTCACCGAAGGTGAGCGCGCGCGGCCCGGTCAGCTCGTAGCTCCGTCCGGCGTGCCGGCCGGTCTCGGTCAGCACCGCGGCCGCGGCGTCGGCGACGTCCTCCGCGTCGATGAACGGCTCGGGAACCTTGCCGGCCGGGAGCGCCAGCTCCCCGGCGACCAGCGGGGCGTGGAAGACGTCCTCGTCGAAGTTCTGCGCGAAGTTCGACGGCCGCAGGACGGTCCACTCCAGCGCCGAGCCACGTACGGCGTCCTCGGCCGAGCGCATGTCAAGGCCGAACGAGGAGTCGCCCCAGGTGTCGGAGCCGCGCCCGGAGAGCAGGACCAGCCGCCGCACTCCGGCGGCCTCGGCCCGGGCCACGAACTCGTGCACCGGGCCCGGTACGCGCGGCGCCACCACATAGGCGACGGCGATGCCCCGCAGGGCCGCGTCCCAGCCGCCGGGGTCGGACCAGTCGAACCGGGTCCGGCTCGATCGGGAGGCGGCCCGCACCGGCGTGCCGCGCAGCCGCAACCGCGCGAGGATCCGCCGACCCGTCTTGCCGGTCGCGCCGAGGACGAGAGTGGTGTCGTTGCTCATAACGCCGATTGAACACGGCCGATTCGGACGAACCCATGGGCAAAAAGCCGGATCGCCTGTGTGTGCGTCTAAAGTCACTGGGGTGGACGCCTTCAGTGACCTGATCCGCGGGGTGCGAGCCCACGGCTCGTTGTTCGGCAGCTCGACCCTGTCTCCGCCCTGGGCACTGCACTTCGTGGACGGCGCGCCACTGACCCTGTGCACCGTCCTCACCGGGGCGGGCTGGATCGTGCCGGAGCACGGTCCGCCCGAGCCGCTGCGCGCCCGCGAGACGATCGTCGTGCGCGGCCCCGCGACGTTCACCTTCGTCGACGAGGTCGGCACCCGGGCCGAACCGATCGCATGCGGCGAGCACTGCGCGACACCCGAGCAGGGCGGGACCCGGCACCGGCGCGGCTGGAACGACCCGGGCGGGGACACCGGTCACGGCCTCGGTGGGGACACTGGTGACGGCCCGGGCGGGAACCCCGACGACGGCCGTGGTGCCACGACCCTGATCGTCGGCGCCTATCCCGTGCGCGGCGAGATCAGCCGTCGACTGCTGGACGCGCTGCCCGTCGTGCTGCGGGTGGACGAGGGGGGCACGGGCGACCCCGTGCTGGACCACCTCGCCGCCGAGGTCGCCATCGACACACCGGGCCAGCAGGTCGTCCTCGACCGGCTGCTGGACTGGATGCTGGTCTGCACGCTGCGCGAGTGGTTCGACCGGCCCGGCGGCGAGCCCCCGGCCTGGTGGGCCGCCCAGCGGGACCCGGTGGTCGGCGACGCGCTGCGCCTGCTGCACGCCGAACCGGCGGCACCATGGACGGTCGCCGCGCTGGCCGAGCGGACCGGAGTGTCGCGTTCGACACTCGCCAAGCGATTCGCCGACCTGGTCGGCGAACCCCCGCTGACCTACCTCACCCGCTGGCGCATGACGCTCGCGGCAGACCTCCTGGTCGAGCGGAAGGCCGCGACCATCGCGGATATCGCCCGCACCGTGGGCTACTCCGACCCGTTCGGGTTCAGCGCGGCGTTCAAACGGGTCCGAGGCGTCAACCCCAGCGAATTCCGGCGCACCGTGACCACGTCATAGCGCCGCGACGTCCAGCACCAGCTTGCCTGTGGTCGCCCCCGCCTCGATCCGGCGGTGCGCTTCGGCGACTCGCTCCAGCGGCGGAGCCTCAACCTGTACCCGCGGCTCCCCCTTGGCCGCGGCCTCCACCGCACGGCGCAGCGCCCGGCCCGCCTCGTCGGGGTGGGCGGCGGCGAAGTCGGCCAGATTGAATCCGGAGACCGTCTTGTTGCTGAACCACGGTTCGTTGGCCGGGACGCCGACGTCCTCGGCGCCCGAGGCTTTGCCCATGATCACCAGGCGTCCCATGGAGGTCAGCCGGTCCAGGCTCGCCCGGCGGGCGGGGCCGCCGACCATGTCGACGACGATGTCGAACTCACCGGCGTCGGCGAGCCGGTCACGGAGGATCACCTCGTCGTAGCCGAAGCCCTTGGCGGTGTCGATCCTGGCGGCGCTCCCGACCGTGCCCACGACGCGGCCCGCGCCCAACAGACGGGCCGCCTGGCCGAGTTGGCTGCCCACGCCGCCGACGGCGGCGTGCACCAGGACGCTCGCGAAGTTCGCACCCGCGTACGCCACGTCGATGGCGACCTGGCGCGGCCCCGGGGCAGGGATCGGCACCGTGCCGACGCGGAGCACCCCGGCGTCGCCGAACTCGGGGATGGTCACTGCCTTCATCTGCGTGTCATCGCGGTTCATGGCAGTGATGCTGCCGCTTGGTCAGGGGGCCGGGCAGTGTCCGTTCATCCTGGGTGTGCCGCCACCAGGCTGCGTCGCCGCATCAGCTCCTCCAGCCGCTGCTGGGTGTCGGTGCCCGGGGGGTGCAGGATCAGATGGTGCCCGGGGTGCTCGGGCAGCGGCAGCAGCGTGGCGTCGAACACCAGGGTCCCGGCCGTGGTGTGGTCGACCGCCTTCACCGCACTGGTGTGCGATGTCGCGGATCAGGGTGCTCTTCTCGGAGTGGAAGCCCTCCTCGTCGAGCTCGGGCGCGGTGGTGCCGCCGTACAGCCACCGCCAGGTGTCCAGGACCCGGGTGAACCTGGTCGCGGGGTGGCGCGACTCCAGCAGCGAGCAGGTCGTGACTGCCCCGGAGCTGGTCACGGGTTGGGCGGGCGCCCGTCACGGGTGAGTGTCGGCGCGGCGAAGCCGTGCCCGCCGGGCTGGTGTCCGCCGGGCTGGTGGACCACCTCCGGACCGTGCTCGTCCCGCGCCATCAGGCAGTTGACCGGTTTGCGCACCGGCTGCACACCGCGAAGGGGGTACCGGAGTCACCGACGGAGAACCGCTGCCCGCCGACCGGGCACACCGACACGGCGAACCGGTCGGGACCGGCCTGGCTCGGGGCCGGAAGGTGTCCGGCCGCCCGGCCCCGCCGGGTCGGGCAGCAGATGGCGGTGGATATCGGCGACGGCCGCGGTGAAACCGTCGAAGTCGGTGCCGACCGCGTCGCGCCTGGCGGGGGCGGCGAGGGTGTTCCGCCGGGGCAGGTTCGGCGGGTCGGCGGGCGCCGGGCACGGATCCGGCAGAGGGCTCGGGGCGGTGCTCAACGGTGCCTCCACACGCCGTATCGGGAGCGGACCGGGGTGCTCCAGCGATGGAAGCAGCCGTTCCGTGGCTTACGCGCCGGCCGTACGCACGGGGATGGACGCAGCGCGTTGGGCCGCGGAACTAGCCGAGCCGGTATCTGAATCGTGAGCGGGTGGGCGAGGCGCCATGCGGATCGGCCACGGTGGGTCGGCCCTCCTGCGCCTCGGCACGGCCCCGAGCCATCCCGCCTCAGCGCACGGTGATGACCAACTTGCCCGTGGTGCGGCCCATCTCCCCCTGGATGTGGGCGCGTGCGCCCTCGGCGAGCGGGAAGGTGCCGGAGACATGGGCGCGGAGCCTGCCCCGCTCGACGAGCTCGGCGATGGCGCGCATCCCGGCATGGTCGTGCTCGACGAGCAGGGTGACGGCGCGGACCTGCGCCTGCTCCGCCGCGGCCCGGGTGTCCTCGGCGCCCGGCAGCAGGGAGACGAGCACGCCACCGGGGCGGAGTACGCTCACGGAACGGGTGGCGGTCTCCCCGCCGAGGGCGTCGAGGACGACGTCGTAGCGCTCCTCGGTGTCGGTGAAGTCCTCGGAGTGGTGGTCGACGCAGGCATCCGCGCCGAGTCCGCGCAGGAAGTCGTGCTTGGGGGCGCTCGCCGTCCCGGTGACATGTGCGCCGCGCTCCTTGGCGAGCTGTACGGCGAGATGGCCGACACCGCCGGCCGCGGCGTGGATCAGCACCCGCTGCCCGGCCCGCAGGTCCGCGGTCTCGACGAGGGCCTGCCAGGCGGTGAGCGCGGCCAGCGGCAGCGCGGCCGCTTGGACGTGGTCGATTCCGGCGGGCTTGGCGGCGAAGGCGCGGGCAGGTCCGGTCACGTACTCGGCGTGGGAGCCCGACCCGTACGGGTAGGGCAGCATGCCGAACACCTCGTCACCGGGCTGGAAGAGGGTGACGCCGAAGCCGGTCTCCACCACGGTGCCGGAGACGTCCCAGCCGAGGGTCAGCGGCGGGGGCGGCAGGAAGATGCTCAGGGCGCGGTGCTTGAAGTCCGTGGGGTTGAGTCCGGCCGCGTGTACGGCGACGAGGATCTCCCCGGGGCCGGGCGCGGGCCGCGGCAGCTCGGTCAGCCGCAGGACCTCGGGGCCGCCGAGGGCCGTCTGGTGCAGGGCGAGCATCACGGGGGCGCCGTCCGGGGCCGGGGGGTGCGGGGTGTCCGTGGCGGCCGCCGGGGCCGGGGAGTCGAGGTGCTCGGGGGTGTCCGCCGAAGGGGTATCCGCCGAAGGGGTCCCCGTCGTAGGGGTGTCCGTCGTAGGGGTGTCCGTCGAAGTCATGGCTCGATCCTGGCCGTACGGTCCGGCCCGGGGCGATGGCCAGAAGGTCAGCCTCCGATACATTCCTGCCATGCCCATCGACCCTGCCGCCCGCTCCGTTCCCGGCGCCCGCACCACTCCGACCGCCCGCCCGGCGTCCGCCGCGTCCGCCGCGCCCTCCCGGGCCCGTGAGCTCGCCGCCCGCGCGGCCGAACTGGACCGCCGGATGCGCCCGGAGCCGCGGCCCGGCGCCCACAAGGTCGTCGTCCTCGCTCTCGACGGCGTCTATCCCTTCGAACTCGGCATCCCGCACCGGGTTTTGGGCTCCGCCGACGGCCGCTACGAGGTGCTGTCCGCGAGCGTGGACGGGCGGCCCGTGCGTACCGACTCGGATCTGACCGTCACCCCCGGCCACGGCCCGGAGGTGCTGGCCGAGGCGGATACGGTGGTCATCCCGCCGTACGCGATCACCCGCGCCTCGGCCGCCGCCCCGGACCCGCGGGCCCTCGCCGCCCTGGCCCGTGTCCGCCCCGGCACCCGGCTGGTGTCCATCTGCACCGGCGCCTTCCTACTGGCCGCCGCCGGTCTTCTGGACGGGCGCCGGGCCACCACCCACTGGGCGCTCACCGGCCACTTCCAGGAGCTGTTTCCCCAGGTCGAGCTGGACGCCGGTGTGCTCTTCATCGACCACGGTGATGTGCTGACCTCCGCGGGGGCGGCGAGTGGTGTCGATGTCTGCCTGCACCTGGTGCGCCAGGACCACGGCAGCGAGGTGGCCAACCATGTCGCCCGCTGCTGCGTCGTGCCGCCCTACCGGGACGGCGGGCAGGCGCAGTACATCGAGCGGCCGCTGCCACCGGCGAGCGAAACCGGCACCGGGCCGACCCGCGACTGGGCGCTGCGGCGGCTGGAACTGCCGCTGTCGCTGGACGAGCTGGCCGCGCACGCGGCGATGAGCACCCGCACCTTCGCCCGGCGCTTTCGGGAGGAGACCGGCCTGAGCCCCGGCCGCTGGCTGACCCAGCAGCGGCTGCGGCGGGCGCGGCATCTGCTGGAGTCCAGCGATCTGCCGGTGGAACGGGTCGCCCACGAGGTCGGCTTCGCCACCGCCACCTCGCTGCGGCGGCACCTGGCGGCGGAGGCGGGGGTGGCCCCGTCGGCGTACCGGCGCACCTTCCGCGCCTCGGGTCCGGCCGCGGGCGACGTCAGGGAAGCGTCACGGGCCGGGGGCTGAGTGGCCGTTGTCAGCCGGTGTGCGCTGCGCACTCGGCAGCAGGCCGAGCGTGAGCAGGCCGAGACGGGCGGCCAGGAGGAAGCGGTGGTCCTCCAGCGAGCTCCAGCCGTACGGCGGTGGCCAGGCCGATGCCGGTGCCGCCTCCGGTCACGACGGCGGTCTTGCCTTCGAGCTGTCCCATGAGAATGACCTCCCCAGAATTCGGTACCGATCGGTACCGAATAAGGCCGTAGCACTTCCGTACCGACCGGTGCGGAAGAGATAGGGTGGGGGACATGGATACGCACCGGAAGGCGTCGATCGGCCGGCCGCGAGGATTCGACGCCGACGAGGCCCTCGAACGCGCCATGCGGGTCTTCTGGGAACAGGGCTACGAAGGCGCCAGCCTCACCGACCTGACCAGCGCCATGGGCATCACCCGCACCAGCATGTACGCGGCCTTCGGCAACAAGGAGGACCTGTTCCGCAGGGCGCTGGAGCGCTACACCGAAGGCCCCGCCTCGTACGCGGCCCGGGCCCTGCGGGAGCCGACCGCCCGGCAGGTGGCCACCGCGTTCCTGGACGGCTCCGTCCGGGCCACCACCCGCCCCGACTGCCCCGCCGGATGTCTCGGAGTCCAAGGCTCCCTCGCCGTCGGCGCCCCTGGTCGCAACGCCCGCGAGGCCCTCGTCGCCTGGCGCGACGAGGGCGTCTCCCACCTCCGTGACCGGTTCCAGCGGGCCGTCGGCGAAGGCGATCTGCCCCCGGACACCGATCCCGAACTGCTCGCCCGCTACCTCATGACCGTGGCGAACGGCATCGCCGTCCAGGCCGTCGGCGGCGCCCCCCGCGACGACCTGCGGCAGGTGGCCGACCTGGCCCTGCGCAACTGGCCGCCCGCCTGACACAACCGCCGGGCCGGCCTTGTCCGGTCGTCTCTCGGGCGACCGGGCGGGCCGGCCATGACCTGGTCACCAACCGGCCTCACCTGCGCCGCGAGAACGGCCGATCCCGCAGCCGATCAGCAGCGCCACCGCGACAGCCTGGCCGCCACCGTGCGCCGCGCGTTCGCACCCTGACGACACGGGCGGAAGGAATACAACACGCGTACCCTGCCGGTGCAGGACCCCGCCCCGACCACGCGAGAGGACACCCACCGTTGTCCGAGATCCACAACCGAACCGGGGAGCAGGGGGCGCGTCCGCCCGAGCCCTCGGAAGTGAACGTGGCGGCCGTCGCGGACGGCATCGTGCCCGGATTCGGCATGGACGCCATCCACGAGGCCGCGCGGCGCCTGGCCGGCCACGTGGTCCGGACGCCGTTGCTGAACTCCCCGATGCTGGACGAGCTCGTCGGCGCCCGCGTCCTGATCAAGGCCGAATGCCTGCAGCTGACCGGCTCGTTCAAGGTGCGCGGGGCCCTCAACGCCCTGCTCACCCTGGACGAGGAGGCGCGCCGGGCCGGGATCGTGGCCTACTCGGCCGGCAACCACGGGCAGGGCGTGGCCGCCGCGGCTCGGCTCGCCGGTTGTCCCGCGGTCATCGTCATGCCGCAGGACGCCCCGCGTATCAAGGTCGACAACTGCCGCTGGTGGGGCGCCGAGACGGTCCTGTACGACCCGCGGACCGAGGACCGGGAAGAGGTCGCCCGGAAGATCCTTGAGGCGCGTGGCATGACGCTGATCCCGCCCTTCGACGACCCCGGGGTCATGGCCGGGCAGGGCACGGTCGGCCTGGAGATGGCCGAGCAGGCGCGCGAGCTGGGTCTGACCCCGGAGGTGGTCCTGGTGAACTGCAGTGGCGGCGGGCTGGCCGCGGGTGTGATCACCGCGCTTCACCACGCGTTCCCCGGCCTGGCGCACCACATCGTCGAACCGGCGGGCTTCGACAAGATGGCCCGGTCGCTGGCGACCGGCCGCGTATGCGCCAACCCCCACCCGCCCGGCGGCCTCATGGACGCCATCTCCGGCCCGGCGGCCGGTGCGCGCCCGCTGGCCGTCCTGCGCCACCACGATGTGACCGGACTGTCCGTCACCGACGAGGAAGCCCTGGCCGCCATGAACACGGCCCACCGCCTCCTCAAGATCGTGGTCGAGCCGGGCGGCGCCGCGTCCCTGGCGGCCCTGCTGTCCGGGAAGGTGGACGTTCGGGGCAGGACCGTGGCGCTCGTGGCGTCGGGCGGCAACGTCGATCCAGCGGTCTACCGCCGGGCCCTGGCGGACTGAACCATCCCATCGAGGAGTGCTGCATCCCCTCGGCCGGGAAGACCTGGGGCCGATGTGACGCCCAGGGGCGCTCCGCCGCCGGCCGCGCGGCCACGGACACCAGCAGGTCCTCCCGTCCGTAGGCCGCCGCCAGCTGGATGCCGATGGGCTCGCCGGACTCGTTCAGCGCCGCCGGTACCGCGATCACGGGCTGGCCGGTGGTGTTGAACGGCGGTGAAGGTGAGCGCGTCCACCGACTTCTGGCGGCCGTCCGGCTCCCGCCACGGCCACCCCACCGGCCCCGGCGGTGTGGCGAACACGGGGCTCAGCGGCGGGTCGAACTCCTGCCACCAGTGGGCCATGGCGGCCCGGAGCCCGTTCTGCCGGACCAGCGCGCCGGCGAGTTCCAGCCCGGTGATCTCGCGCCCGCGCCGCACCCGGAGCCAGGTGACGGGGTCGAGGTCGTCGGGGCCCGGCTCCTCGCCGAGTTCCCTGGTCGAGGTCTCGACGCTCGGTACCGCGGTGACACTCGGCGCGTCGAAGAACGCCTCGAGGCACCGGGGTTCGAGCATGCGTGCCGGATACGCCTCCTCGACCTCGTGGCCGAGCCGTTCGAGTATCCGGGCCGTGTCGAGAACGGCCTCCCGCACCTCATCCGCCACCTGCGGCGCGTGGTCGGGCGCATGGGCGAGGACACCGACCCGCCGCCGCCCCGGATCACGGCCGGCCATCGCGGCCGGGCCGCCCGGCGGAAGTGGCGCGGGGCCACCCAGGTCTCCGGGCGCGCCACCGCTCACCGCGTCGAGCACCGCCGCCGTGTCGCGCACGGTCCGGGTGACAACGGCCGGGACGGCGGCTGCCCCGTCTGACCATCGACGACCGTTCGCCGGTCCTGCGCACGGTCAAGCACATGGGCCGGTCGCTGGACGAGGACGGCCGCTCGGTGGGCATCGTCCCGTTGCTGCACCCGCACGGCCCGGGCCCCTCCGACACCAGCCTGGCCGCGGGTCTCGACCTCCATACGGTCCAGGCCACGGTCGCCGCGAGCGCCGCCCGGCCATCGTGGCGCGGCCGATCAGGCGACCGAGGTCGAGACGTACCGGCGGTGCACGTAGGCTCGGTGGATGGCGAAGTATTTCGATGTGCATCCCGATAACCCTCAGCAGCGCACCATCAGCAATGTGGCCGACAGGATCCGCTCCGGCGGGCTGGTCGCCTATCCGACGGACTCCTGCTTCGCGCTGGGATGCCAGATGGGCAATCGTGACGGAATCAATCAAATCCGGTCGATTCGCAACCTCGACGACCGTCACCACTTCACCCTGATGTGCCAGAACTTCGCGCAGCTGGGCCAGTTCGTGCATATCGACAAGGACGTGTTCCGCGCGATCAAGGCAGCGACGCCCGGCAGTTACACCTTCATCCTCCCGGCGACGAAGGAGGTACCGCGTCAGCTTCCGCATCCGAAGAAGAAGACGGTCGGAGTCCGGATCCCCGACCATGTCGTCACCCAGGCCCTGCTCGCCGAACTCGGTGAGCCGCTGCTCTCCAGCACCCTGCTGCTCCCCGACGAGGACGAGCCGATGACGCAGGGCTGGGAGATCAAGGAACGGCTCGACCATGTGGTGGACGCCGTGGTCGACTCGGGGGACTGCGGCACCGAGCCGACCACGGTCATCGACTTCTCCAGCGGCGAGGCCGAGATCGTACGCCGGGGGGCGGGTGACACGGCACGGTTCGAGTAGCCCGGCCGATGGCTCCCGGCCGCGCGCCGATCAGGGGTGTGGCAGGGGTGGCACTTCCTGGCCGTTGACGATGACCCGCCGGAACGTGAGGTCGTCGGTGCAGGCGATGCTGTCGGGGTTGCGGATACCGCTGAAGGCGGAGCGGGAGAGGTGTACGCCGCGCAGGTGGTCGGCGTCCAGGCCGACCAGCCGCAGCACGGTCTGGGCGCCGTCGATGGCCATACGGTCCATATGGATGTTCCGCACGGACACCGGCAGCGTCCCCTCCTCGCCGCCGATCGGGGCTGAAGGCGATGGTGGCGCCCGCGGTGACATGCGGATCCACCCGGCTGCCCAGATGGATCGCTCCGGTGAGGAAGCGGCCCTCGGGGACGGCGACCTGGCCGCCGCCCGCCCGGTGGCAGGCGGCGATGGCGGCCCGGAACGCCGCGGTGTTCATCGTCCGCCCGTCGCCGACCGCGCCGTGGTCGGTGATCCTCAAGCTCCGGCGGGGGCAGGTCGCGGCCCAGATGGCCGGTGCCGGAACGGGCGCGACGGTGATCGAGCCACGCCCCGTGGTCCGCGCGTCCTCCTGACCTCATCGCCGCCGTCGTCATCGGCGCACCCGGCGAACAATATGAACGCAATGATCGACGGCATGGCGCTCGCCCCCTGCGGTTCCTAGCATCCCCGTGCGCAGCGCAGCTTCGCGCGGAGCACGATAGGAGCCACTCCTTGAACACATCTGACGCGCCCACGCATGTCTCCTGGTGGGCCTCCCACCGCCGACGCCGTCCAGCGGTACTGGCGGCCGTGCTCGCGGCCGTGTCCCTCGGCGCCCTCGGCAACGCACCCACCGGCCACGCCCGGACCACCCAGCCCGAGGCCGCCGCCTGCCCGGCCAAGCTGGCCGGGAAGGCGAACTGCTACACCGGCCAGGACACCAACGGGGCGTACTACACGATCGCGGTGCCCACGCACTGGAACGGATCCCTCGTCGTGCACGCACACGGCGGACCCGATCTCGGCGACTCCTCCGACCCGTCCCGCAGTGTCGACGACCTGGAGCGCTGGGCGGTGATGGTCGACCAGGGATATGCCTGGGCCGGCTCCTCCTACCGCCGCGGTGGCTACGGAACCCGGATGGCCGCCGCCGACACCGAGAACGTACGCCGCCTGTTCCTCGCACGGTTCGGCAAGCCGAAGCGGACGTACATCCACGGCCAGTCCTGGGGCGGCAACGTCGCCGCGAAGGTCGCGGAAACCTACGGCACACAGCCCGGGGCCTACGACGGGGCGCTGCTGACCAGCGGTGTCCTCGGCGGCGGCTCGCGCGGCTACGACTACCGCGTCGACCTGCGGGTGGTCTACCAGTACTACTGCCACAACCATCCCCGGCCGACGGAGCCGCAATACCCGCTGTGGCAGGGGCTGCGCCCGGACTCCACCCTGACGAACACCGGGCTCCGCGCCCGTCTGCAGGAGTGCACCGGCTACGCGTCCGACCCCGCGGACCGGACCGCGGCGCAGCAGCGCAACCTCGACGACATCCTCGCCGTCACCCGCGTCCCGGAGCGCTCACTCGCATCGCATCTGCAGTTCTCGACCTTCACCTTCCGGGACATCGTGTGGAACCGGCTCGGCGGCCGTAATCCGTTCGGCAACCGGGGTGTGTGGTACTCGGGTTCACACGACGACGAGGCGCTCAACGCGGGTGTCGAGCGGTTCTCGGCCGATCCCGCCGCCCGCCGCGACCTCTCCTACGACAGCGACCTCACCGGCAGGGTTTCCCTTCCGGTCCTCACCCTGCACGCGATCGACGACCCGACGGCCTTCGTGGAGCACGAGGCGGCCTACCGGGCCACTCTCCGGGGTGTCGGCCGGGGCGGAAACCTCGTCCAGACGTTCACCAAGGAGACCGAGCACAGTGCGTTGAGCGACTCCGAGTACGCCAACTCGATCTCGGCGCTGGACACGTGGGTGCGCTCCGGCCGTAAGCCGACCCCGTCCTCGATCGCGGCCTCCTGCGGTGCCTTCGACGAGATCTACGGAAGCGGTTGCTTCTACGACTCCGCCTTCCACCCCTCGCCCTACGCCTCGCGGGTCCGTCCCCGGCCGGGCGGGCTCGGCTGGCCCGCCATGACCGCGGCGCAGGAGCGGGCGTGGAGCAGGATCGACGGTGTGGGGATCGCCCCCTGACGGGCCCGGCCCACCGGGGTCGGCTCCCTGCGGCCGGCCCCGGCCCCGGCCCCGTCCCCGGCCCCGTCCCCGACCCCGGTCACTGGACCCCGGAGCGTGGCGAATCGGGCGTGGTGCCCGGTCGCCGCGCCACGATCAGCGGCGGCGCTGGGCGGCCGTCCGCCGTGCGGGCCTTCTCGCCCACGCCGCCGGCTCGCAGGTCCAGCCGACGGTGAGGCTGCCGCCGTCGGGCAGCGCGTGCCAGCGCTCGGCGTATTCGTCCATCCGCGCCACAATGCGCTCCGCCACCGGGTCCGGGGTCCAGCCGTACAGCCACGGCGGCGGCGCCGCACGCTGCCCGCGCCGCAGCTCCCACAGCATCAGGCAGGCGCCGGCGAGCCCCTCCGAGCGGCCCATGCCCGCGCTTGCCCGCGGCGTCGGCTTCCGCGTCTTCTCACGGCGCCGGGCGCGCCCTCGTTCGGCCGGCTCGGCGGGCCAGAAGAAGCCGAGCTCGCCCGCGGCCAGCCGGCCGTGGACCCCGCCGCGCAGCCCGCCTCCTACGTCCGGATCCGCGGCCGTGTGGTGCGGGTGACCACCGAGGGAGCGGCCGAACACAGCGAGGCGCTCGCGCAGAAGTACCTCGGTGGGCCCTACCCATGGTTCGGTGGCCGCGATCAAGTCCGGGTGCTCTATGTGATCCAGCCGGAACGGATCAGCAGCCCCCGCGGCTAGGGGGGTGCGCCGGGCCGTGATCGCCCGGCCCCTGACGGAAGGAGCAGTCCGTACGCACGAGCGATGCCGTCACTCGATCGTGAGTTGTTCCCTTCATATGCCCGGTGTGATGCCACGCTGGCCAGCACGGCGTGTGACCGGCGGCTGAGGGTGGGGGATGGGATGGCGCAAGGCACGGGACGACGCGGGGGACTGGACGAGCGGGCGGTGCTGCTGGCGGCCGGGCTGGCCGATCTGGCGGTGAGCACGCTGGGTTCGGTGCTGGGGGCGGCGCGGGGGTTGCTGCGCCGCTCGGATGCCGCGGAGCTGGCGGCGGAGGCCGAGCACGATCTGATGGCACGCGGGCGCCTGGCGCTGGATCGGCATACCGCGGCCGTCCCCCCGGCCCACCTGGAGATTCTCGCCCGGCACGCGCTGGCCCGGCGGGCCGCCGGCGATGTCTGATCGGTGGGGGTCCGACCGCTGGAGGCCGGTCGCGTTCAAGACCCGCGTCGACGAGGTGCTGCACGGCTTCGTCGCCCAGGAGGCCGAGCAGTTATCGGCGATCGACCCGGCCCTGGGCCCCGTGGCCGGGCAGTTGGAGGCGGCAGTCGCCGACGGCAAGCGGCTGCGGGCGGCGTTCTGCTACTGGGGCTGGCGCGCGGTGGGGCAGCCGGACAGCGATGCGCTTGTGCGGGCGGCGGCCTCGATGGAGCTGGTGCATGCCGCCGCGGTGGTGCATGACGATCTCATCGACGACAGTCCGCTGCGGCATGGCCGGCCCACGGCGCATATCGCCCTGCGCGCCGCCGTACGCCGTCGGCCGCGTGCCGTCGCCGCCGCCAGGTCGCTGGCGATGCTGGTGGGCGACCTGCTGATGTCGCTGGCCGGGCAGCTGTTCGCCACCAGCGGTCTGCCCGCCGCGTACCTGGCACGGGCCCGCCCGCTGTGGTCGGTGCTGGCCCGGGAGCTGATCGCGGGGGAGTGCCTGGAGATCCTGCGGACCGGGGCCGATCCGGACACCACGGCGTCGCTGAAGGTGATCCGGTACAAGACCGCCAAGTACACCGTCGAGCAGCCCCTGTTGATCGGTGGCGCCCTGGCCGGGGCCGGCCGGCGGCTGCGCGAGGGCTACTCCGCGTACGGGTTGCCGCTGGGCGAGGCGTTCCAGCTCCGGGACGACCTGCTCGGCCTGTTCGGAGACCCGGAACGCACCGGCAAGGAAAACGCCGACGATGTGCGCGGCCACCGGCCCACGGCTCTGCTGGCGGAGACCTGGCGCATCGCCGGTGACGGTGAGCGGGAGCGGCTGAGCGCCCTCCTCGGCCGACGCGATCTGGATGCGGAGGGTCTGGACGTGGTCCGCGAGGTGATGTCCCGGCTGAAGGCCCCGGACCGTATCGAGGCCATGATCACCGCGCGGGTCGAGGAGGCCCTCGACGCCCTGCACGAGCTGGACACACCCCCGTACGCCGCCGCTGCCCTGACCGCGCTGGCGCGTTCGGCGGCGGTCCGCCTGTCCTGACCCCCCCCGCACAGGCGGGACGGCCGCCGCTCCCGCCTGTGTCGTGGACGACCCGTCAATGACAAGGAGTCCCGTCATGACCTACACCGAGGCATCGATGGACGCCCTGCGGCAGGCCGGTGACGAACTCGCCGACGCCACCGTCGCCACCCTCTTCGAGCGCGGGGAGGTGGGGAAGTTCAACACCCTGATGCGCTATGTCTCCACCGTCGGCGCTCCCTTGCCGGACGGGCTGCCCGATGTCGCCCGCGAGTACCTTCGGGCCACCAGCGCCCCGCCGGCCTGGGTGGACTGGGGGGAGATGGAGAAGGCCCGGCTGTTCTTCATCGACAACAACGTGCACATCTCCACCGCGCTGTCCTTCGCCTCCATGCCCGCGTGCTACCTCGTCCCGCAGGTGGCCAAGCTGCTGTCGGCCACCCACGGGCTGAAGTACCCCTCCAAACGCATGGCGGAGACCGGCCAGTTCACCGTCTATCTGATGCAGCCCGGCGCCTTCGAGGCCGGCAGCCGCTTCATCCCCGCCGCCCAGAAGGTCCGCCTGCTGCACGCCTCCATCCGCCACCACCTGAGGCGGGAGAACCACTGGGACACCGACGCGCTCGGGACGCCGATCTGCCAGGAGGACATGATCGGCGGGCAGATGTTCTTCTCCCTGCTGGTCCTGGACAGCCTGCACCGCCTCGGCATCCACATGTCGACGGAGGGCGCGGAGGCGTATTACTACGCCTGGCGCGTGGTCGGAGCCATGCTCGGCGTCGACCAGGACGTCGTCCCCACGACTCTCGACGACGCCCGCCGGTTCCTCGACCTGTACATGGTCCGGCACATGGGGCCGACGGAGGAAGGCGCGCATCTGACCCGGCAGCTCATCGACCTCTACGAGGAGGTCGTGCCCGGGACCTTCTTCGACCCGATCGTCTCCGCCCTCATCCGCCACCTTGTCGGCGACACCTGCGCCGACTGGCTCCAGGTGTCGCGCACCCCCTGGGACACCGTCGTCAAGGCCGTGCCCCACCTTCTCGGTGTACTGGAGACCATCGAGGACCGCTCCCCGCTCGGGGCCTGGGCGCTGGACCGCCTCGGCCACCTCACCACCATCCTCGAACTGTCCTCCCTCACCCGCGGACGCGTGATGCACTACGCCATCCCCGAGCAGCTCAAGAAGGACTACGGCATCCCCGGCACGGTGCCCCGCACCCACCGGTGGACCCCGCCTGCCGCCACCGTCTCCCCGTGATCCGCGCACGCCACCTTCGACGGCGCGCGCGAAGGGCACGGGGGAGCTACCTCAAGCACCGGGGCTGCCGAACCACTGGACCGCGGCCCGCTCGAACGCCTCACGGTCCGGGTGGCGCTCACCTGCCCAGGCGACGACGCCGTCCGGCCGGACGAGCACGGCGCCTGACCCGAGGTCGTCTCTCGCCTTCCCGGCCGCGTACCGCACCCGGCTCTCCCAGCCATCGCTGAACCGTGCAGGCATCGGTTCAGCACCGCGCACGGGCACCCGGCAGGCCGCTCACGGCGGCGTGC
Organism: Streptomyces sp. AgN23; assembly: GCF_001598115.1. NCBI lineage: Bacteria > Bacillati > Actinomycetota > Actinomycetes > Kitasatosporales > Streptomycetaceae > Streptomyces > Streptomyces sp. AgN23. The sequence goes on along the minus strand of NZ_CP007153.1, from coordinate 1,722,675 downwards.
CGGGGACGGGCGGACGGCCGTACGCCGCCGTGATCGCGGTCGCGCTCGCCGCGCCGTCCGATGCGGGCGTGGACGGCGAACGTCAGGCGCCGGCCTGATACGCGCCGCCCTGATGGAGGCGCTGCCCTGATGCGGGGATCCGAGGGCGGGTGCGCGAAGACCGCGGGATGGACGGGAGTGCGCCTCGCGTCAACCGGGCGCGGCGTACGAGATCGGTTGGCGACTGGCCGCGCGGACGGCCCTGACCCGGGCCGATCCGGCGTGGCTGCGCCGTGCGGCGCAGCTCGCGGCGGACGGCGCCGCACCCTTCGACGTTCACTCGCGGGGAGTCGGCCGGCCCATGGCGTCGAACACGGCGACGGGGTTGCGGCAGTCGCGCCAGTGCGTGATCTCTCGGTCCTTGATCGTGACGATGGAGACGAAGTGGTTGTCGTAGGCGGGCGCGGTGCTGACCGCTTGACCGCGGACCGCGTATGCGAGGACGACGACCGACGCTTCGCGGTCCCGTGGACGGCCAGTTCGTCGGAGCCGTGCAGGACCATCGCTTCCCCGTGGCCGCGGGAGTGCTCGGCGCCCATGTGGCTCGTGTCTGTGAAGGGGACACCGTGCCGGGGAACGCTGGGTGCCGACCGATCCGAGCTACGGCGACCGTCTACGCGGTGCGTCGCCGCTTCGCGGAGAAGCTGGTCGGTTCCCATGGACGGCAAAGGCAAAGGCAAGGAGAAACACTCTCTCCTTGCCACTTTCAACATATAGCGCGCCGGGGGGCTTGCCGCAAGCCCCGGGGCATGGCGCACAATCGTCGGCCGATGCCACAACCTGCGGAAATGGGGGCACGACGTACGTGTGTTGTTGTCGACGTATGGGGGACGCGATGACGTCGGACCAGCGGTGGGACCGGCTCGCGGTGCGGCCGAGCACGGCTGCCCCGGAGGTCTCGCGATGAGTGAGCGGTACGTGTTGGATCTCCGCGAGGTTGCCGAGACGCAGGTCGCGGTCGTCGGGGGCAAGGGCGGGCACCTGGGCGGGCTGTCGCGGATCGAGGGCATCCGGGTGCCGGATGGCTTCTGCGTGACGACGGACGCCTTCCGGCGGATCATGGCGGAAGTGCCGTCGATCGACGATCAGCTCGATCAGTTGTCGCGCGTGAACCCGGACGACCGGGAGGCGATCCGCACGCTCAGCGCGCGGATTCGTCGGACCATCGAAGGGATTGCGATCCCGGGCGATCTCGCGGGGGCGATCACCCGCGCGCTCGGCCGGCACGGCGAACAAGCCGCCTACGCCGTCCGGTCCAGCGCGACGGCGGAGGATCTGCCGACGGCCTCCTTCGCCGGCCAGCAGGACACGTACCTGAACGTCGTGGGGCCGACGGCGATCCTCCAGCACATCAGCCGGTGCTGGGCCTCGCTGTTCACCGAGCGGGCGGTGACCTATCGTCGGCGCGGCGGCATCGACCACCGTACGGTCCACATGGCCGTGGTCGTGCAGCGGATGGTCTTCCCGGATGCGGCCGGCATCCTGTTCACGGCCGACCCCGTCACGGGCAACCGTAAGGTCGCCACCGTGGACGCCGGCTTCGGGCTCGGCGAGGCTCTGGTCTCCGGCCTGGTGAACCCGGACGTCTTCACGGTGCGACACGGCGAAATCGTCGCCAGGACGATCGCCGCCAAACAGCGTGCCGTCCACGCCCTGCCGGACGGCGGTACGCGGGAAGCGGCGATCGACGCGCGGCGGCAGGAGCAGCCGGCGCTGACGGACGCGCAGGTCGTGCGGCTCGTGGAACTCGGGCGGCGGATCGAAGCACACTTCGGCCGCCCGCAGGACATCGAATGGTGCCTGGTCGACGATGACTTCCAGATCGTCCAGAGCCGGCCGATCACGACACTGTTCCCCATCCCCGAGAGCGGCGACCAGGAGAATCACGTCTACCTCTCGGTGGGCCATCAGCAGATGATGACCGACCCCATGAAGCCCCTGGGGATCTCCGTATGGCAGCTGACGGCCATGGCGCCGATGCACGAGGCCGGCGGGAGGCTGTTCGTCGACGCCACCCGGCGCCTGGCCTCGCCCGCGAGCCGCGCCGCCCTCCTGGACGTCGTGGGCAGAGGCGATCCGCTGATCAGGGACGCTCTGGAGACCGTCCTCGAACGCGATGATTTCGTCCCGTCACTCCCGGACGCGGGTCCCGGCGGGCCCCCGGCCCGCGGCGCGTCCGCTCCGATCGAGACCGATCCGGCCATCGTCACCGGGCTGATCGAGCGCAGCCGGACGTCCATCGCCGCCCTGGAGCGCGATATCCGGACGAAGACCGGACCGGCGCTGTTCGACTTCCTGCGGGAGGCCTTCGAGGAGCACAAGCGCGTCCTCACGGATCCGCTGAGCATGCAGGCGATCATGGCGGGGATGGAGGCCACGTGGTGGCTCAACGACACGCTGCGGGAGTGGCTGGGCGAGAAGAACGCGGCCGACACGCTCACGCTGTCCGCCCCCGACAACGTCACATCGGAGATGGGACTGGCGCTGCTCGACGTCGCGGATGTGATCCGCCCGCATCCGGAGGTGGTGGCGTTCCTGCGGGGCGTCGAGTCCATCGAGGACGACGCCTTCCTGGACGAGCTGGCGAAGGTCGCGGGCGGGGCCGAAGCGCGCGACGCCATCGAGTCCTACCTCGACCGGTACGGCATGCGCTGCGTCGGCGAGATCGACATCACGAGGCCACGGTGGCGCGAACGCCCCACCACGCTCGTGCCCGTGATTCTCGACAACGTCAGGAACTTCGAGCCGGGCGCCGCCGGGCGGCGCTTCGAGCAAGGGCGGCAGAAGGCGCGGGAGAAGGAACGGGACGTACTGTCACGCTTGCGGGCCCTGCCGGACGGAGACCGGAAAGCCGACGAGGCCAAGCGGATGATCGACCGGGTCAGAACCTTCATCGGGTACCGGGAGTACCCCAAGTACGGCATCATCAGCCGCTACTTCGTCTACAAGCGGGCCCTGCTGGCGGAGGCCGAGCGCCTCGTGGAGGCAGGTGTGCTTCCTGAACAGGAGGACATCTTCTACCTCACGTTCCAGGAACTCCACGACGTCGTGCGCTCGCACCAGGTGGATGACCGGCTCATCCAGCGGCGCAAGGACGCGTTCCGGTCGTACCACGCGCTCACCCCGCCCCGGGTGCTCACCTCGGACGGTGAGGCCGTCACCGGGGCGTACCGGCGCGACGACGCGCCGGCCGGCGCCCTGATCGGCCTGCCGGTTTCCGCCGGGACCATCGAGGGACGGGCCCGCGTCATCCTCGATATGGGGGAGGCCGATCTCGAGGCGGGCGACATCCTGGTCACCGCCTTCACGGACCCGAGCTGGTCGCCGCTGTTCGTCGGAATCGCGGGCCTGGTGACGGAGGTGGGTGGCCTGATGACCCATGGCGCGGTGATCGCCCGGGAGTACGGCTTGCCGGCCGTCGTGGGAGTGGAGCGGGCCACCCGGCTGATCCGGGACGGGCAGCGGATCCGCGTGCACGGAACCGACGGGTACGTCGAGATCCTGCCCTGACCGGCCACCCCGAGCAGCACCCACGGCACATCCATCGGTCGGGAGGCGTCGAGTGGGACAGCCTCCCGGCCCTTGGCCTTTGCGCTTCATGTCGGATCCGTCGGCCGGCCGGGTCCCACGCCGGTCGTGTCGCCGAGCAGCCGCTGCATGGAGGCGAGGTCTTCGTCCGCCGGTTCGCGACGTACCCGTGGACCGCAGGCCCGCAGCAGACGGGAGAAGTCGGCCGCGGCGTCGGTGATGCGTTCCGCCAGGGCGGCGCCTGTCGGGGAGCCGAAATCGCTGGTGGCGGCGTAAACGGCACGGGGGGAGACGATCGCGTGCAGATAGGTGAGCATCGGGCGCAGCGCGTGTTCGAGGACCAGCGAGTGCCGCTCGGTTCCGCCCGTCGCGCCGATGAGGACGGGCAGGTCCGAAAGCGTCTGTTCCGGCAGTACATCGAAGAAGGACTTGAACAGCCCGCTGAAGGAGGCGTTGAAGGCGGGTGTGACGGCGATGATGCCGTCGGCGTCGGCGACCGTGCGGAAGGCGGATTCCAGTTCGTCCTTGGTGAAACCCGTCAGCATCGCGTCCATGATGAGGTGGCCCAGAGGACGGAGTTCCACGAATGACGCCTCGACCTGTTCGCCGTGTTGTTCGAGTTCCCTGGTCACAGCCGTCGCCAGCCGGTCCGCGAGGAGCCGCGTCGAGGACGGCTCGCGCAGACCGCCGGTGATGATCGCCAATTTCATCGCGCTTCCGGTCCCTCTTCCTCGTCGGACGGCGGCTTTTCCTCGCTCCTACGGGCGCGGAGCAGGGACTCGTGCGTCGGGGCCGGCGGGACGTCGGCCGGCCTGCCGACGGCGAACTCCTTGCGGAGCACCGGCACCACTTCCTCACCGAGCAGATCGAGCTGTTCGAGCACCGTTTTGAGGGGGAGACCGGCGTGGTCGACGAGGAAGAGCTGGCGCTGGTAGTCGCCGGTGTAGTCGCGGAAACCCAGCGTGCGCTCGATGACCTGGGCCGGTGAGCCGACCGTCAACGGCGTGAGCGTCGTGAAGTCCTCCAGGGAGGGGCCGTGTCCGTAGACCGGGGCATTGTCGAAGTACGGCCGGAACTCGTCGACCGCCTCCTGGCTGTTGCGTCGCATGAACACCTGCCCACCCAGGCCGACGATGGCCTGTTCCGGGGCGCCGTGACCGTAGTGCGCGAAGCGTCGGCGGTACATCCGCACCATCGACTGCGTATGGGAGGTGGGCCAGAAGATGTGGTTGGCGAAGAATCCGTCCCCGAAATAGGCCGCCAGCTCCGCCACTTCGGGAGTGCGGATGGAGCCGTGCCAGACGAAGGGCGGGATGTCGTCCAGTGGCCGTGGCACCAGAGTGAAGCCCTGGAGGGCGGAACGCAGCTTGCCCTCCCAGTCCACCACCTCCTCGCGCCACAGGCGGCGCAGCAGACCGTAGTGCTCGACGGTCAGGGGGACGGCTTGGCGGATGTCCTGCCCGAACCACGGATAGACGGGCCCGGTGTTTCCTCGTCCCAGCATGACGTCCGTACGACCGCCGGACAGGTGCTGGAGCACGCTGAAGTCCTCGGCAATCTTGACCGGGTCGTTGGTCGTGATCAGCGTGGTCGAGGTCGACAGGATGATGCGCTCGGTCTGCCCGGCGATATAGCCGAGCAGCGTCGTCGGCGAGGAGGGTACGAAGGGCGGGTTGTGGTGCTCGCCGGTGGCGAAGACGTCGAGTCCGGCCTCCTCGGCCTTGCGCGCGATGGCGACGGTGGCCCGGATGCGCTCCGCCTCGGTGGGGGCGGTCCCGGTCGTGGGGTCGGTCGTGACGTCACCGACCGTGAAGATGCCGAATTGCATCCCCGGTGCTTCGGACGAGTCCATGCGGAACTCCCTCCGGATCTGATGTCCGGGTTATTCGCAATTCTCCCAGTCTTGCGACCGCCATGCAAAAACGTGTGCCTGCCGGGGAGGGGCTGGTCGTCCCCGGTGTTCCGCGCCTCGTCGCCGAGCTGCCACGGTGTGGACGGGTGACTAGCATGGGCCACATGATGTGTCCGGTATAGAGGGAATCGTCGGGTGTTGTGGTGAGAGGGAGGAAGCGACGGTGGCCAGCGATCTGAAACCCGTGCCCGACCGCGTGTCCTGCGCATCGCTGGTCGACGCCATGGGCCGGGTCCACGGTCACCGGGCGCATATCGTCGGCCTCGTCAGCCCCGCGCCACGCAAGCTGTTCGGGCCGGCCGCCACGATTACCTATCTGCCCTACCGCGACGACATCCCGCACGCCGAGTTCGGCGATCTCTTCGGCCAGGCGGTGGGCGACCGTCCGGCGGGCACCGTGCTGGTGCTGTCCAGTGGAGGCTATTCCGACGTATCCCACGGCGGTGGAACGAAGCTCTCCAGGCTCGAACACACCCATGCCGCCGGAGTCCTGGCGGACGGGCGGCTGCGCGACTTCGACCAACTGGGCGCCTACGGCTTCGCGACCTGGTGCCGGGGAGAGGCGACTCGGTGGGGCGGCGACATCGCCATGCCCTATGCTGTCAACGTCGCGGTGGAAGTGGGTGGCGTATGCGTGGTCCCCGGGGACTATGTCTACGCCGACGCCAGCGGTGCGGTCGTGATCCCGGGCGGAAGCCTGCGACGGGTGATCGACGAAGCGCTGAAGGTCGAGGCCGAGGATGCCCGCACTGCGGAGGGGATCCTCGGCGAGTACCGGCCGCCCTCGTGAGGTACCGATTCTCGTCGAGAGGCCGGGCCGGTCGGCGGCCCTCTCGGAGAGATCCTCGGCAACCTCAGCGGTAGTCGGGGTTGGGGTAGTCGAAGCGGCAGCCCGCTTCCCATTCGGAGCGCTGGTTGCCGTGGGCGGGGATGCCGTCGGCACGCTTGAGCATGGCCCCCAGATGCATCAGGTTCCAGGTCATGAAGGCGGTGTTGCGGTTGGTGAAGTCGTTCTCCGGGCCGCCCGAATTCGGGTCCAGATACGACGGCCCCGGTCCCACCGCGCCGATCCAGCCCGCGTCGGCCTGGGGCGGGATGGTGTAGCCGAGGTGCTGGAGGCTGTAGAGGACGTTCATCGCGCAGTGCTTCACACCGTCCTCGTTGCCTGTGATCAGGCAGCCGCCGATGCGTCCGTAAAAGGCGTACTGGCCCCTGTCGTTGAGCAGGCTCGAGCAGGCGTAGAGACGTTCGATCACCCGCTTGGTCACCGAGCTGTTGTCACCGAGCCAGATCGGCCCCGCCAGCACGAGGATGTCCGCCGCCATCACCCGCTCGTAGAGCGTCGGCCAGGCGTCGGTGGCGAATCCGTGTTCGGTCATGTCCGGGTAGATGCCCGTCGCGATGTCGTGGTCGACGGCCCGGAACTCGTCCGTGGTGACCCCGTGCGCGTCCATGATCGCGCGACTTCTGTCGATCAGCCCCTGGGTGTTGCTCCGCTGCGGAGACGGTTTGAGGGTGCAGTTGACGTACAGGGCGGTCAGGTCGTCGAAGCGGTACGCGTCATCGGTCGGGGTGGCGGTGGATGGCGACGCTGCCATGGGGGCTCCTCGTAAGGGACTGCTGGCCCGGCGGGCCGGGCCAGGCTCAGCAGCATCTCGCGAAGATCGCCGTTTGGCAGGGAGCGACACCAGGGACAGCCGGAGGGAAGGCGGGCGCCCCGGCGGACCGGCGCCACGGTTGCCAACGGCGTCGCCGGACCGATGAGTTCTCTCGCTCCGACCGGTCTGCACTCTCGACACGTCGACCACGCGACGACACGTCGACCACGCGACAACGACCGGCAAGGAGCAATGACCGTGCGGAAGATCATCGAGCAGGCGGTAATCACCCTGGACGGCCAGATCAGCACGCCCCAGGACTGGCTCCCCACGCGGTGGGCCGGCGAGTTCGAGCAGCTGTCCAGGGACCTGCTCTTCTCCGTCGACGCGCTCCTCTACGGGCGGGTCAGTTACGAGAACCACGCCGAGGTGTGGCCGACCATGGAGGAGGCGTTCGGCGACTACGCGGTCCGGATGAACACCATCCCCAAGCACGTGGCGTCGCGCACCCTCACCGAGGTGAAGTGGAACGCCACGCTGCTCGGGGACGACGTCGTCGACGCCGTACGCAAGCTGAAGGAACAGCCGGGCGGCGACATCCTCAAGGTCGGCACCGGCGGCTCGTTCAGCCGGACACTGCTCGAGCACGGGCTGGTCGACGAGTATCTGTTCTGGCTGTTCCCGGTCATCGCCGGCAGCGGCGAACGGCTCTACGACGGGATCGACACCACGGACTTCGACCTGATCGACGTCAAGCGGCTCACCAACGGCGTCCTCGGCCTCACCTATGTCCCGACCGCCCGCTGACACCACCGTGCCCTGCCGCGCGACGGCACCGAGAGCAGCCATCCGAGCGCGTACAGGTCGCTGCGCGGCTCCGGGAAACCGCGGGCCTGCTCAGGGGCCATGTACAGGGGCGTGCCCACGATGACGCGCTGGCCGCTACGGGCTCGTCCGACGACGACCGCAGGGCGGGCTGCGCGGTGCTGGGCAAAGCGCTCAGCTCGCCGGACACGTCGCCGTGCGGGGAGGTACGGGGATGAGTACGCGCGCAGTGTTCCGGCGCGAGGGCGAGCGGGGTCGGGGTGCCGCGCCGCCCCGATCAGCCGGTACCGCCGATGGTCGGTACCGCCGCGATCGGGGCGGTGGTACGGGTGCCGACCACCGCTCATGGAAGAGGGCCGGGGCCTGTCCTCGATGAGCGGTGTGCCGGCCGACATCAACTACTGTCTGCTGCCGGTCTGACGGCCCGGGCTCACTTCAGATGTCGGGTGAAGAACTGGGCCGCGGCGTCTCCCGCGAACTGCGGGACACCGGTGTGCCCGCCCATGTTGGCGTGCAGGGACTTCTCCTTGGAACTGAAGGCGTCGAACAGGTCCAGGGCCGCCTGCCGGTCGTTGCCTTCGTCGTCCCACTGCAGCAGGACGTGCAGGGGAATAGTGACCTGCCGGGCCTCCTCGAACATGGCGCGAGGCACGAAACTCCCGGCGAAGAGACCGGCGGCCACGATGCGCGGTTCGACTGCCGCCAGTCGGACGCCGATGGAGATCACTCCCCCCGAGTACCCGACCGGGCCGCCGATCTCGGGCAGCGAAAGGAGGGCGTCCAGGGCGGCCTGCCATTCCGGGACTGCCTTTTCGACCAGCGGGAGGATGAAGGCGTCGACGATCTCGTCGCTGACCGTCTCGCCGGCCTCCACCGCCCGGCGCAGGTCGGCGCGGGCCTGCTCGGCGGCGGGCCAACGGGGCCGGTCGCCGCTTCCGGGGAGCTCGATGGTGGCCGTGGCGAAGCCTTCCGCCGCGGAGTGCTGGGCCCGGGCCACCAGTCGGGGGTACATCTTGCGCAGCCCGAGGGGAGCGGGGCCGAGCAGGATCAGCGGCACCGGTGCGGAGGTGGACGCGGAGGCGGGCGTCCACAGGATGCCGGGGATGCCGCCGAGGGTGAATTCGCGCTCGAGGACGCCGTCGTCGAGGCGCTGTTCGGAAGTGAATTGCACGGTCGTGCCTTTCGGGAGGGCTCTGAAACGGCGCTCCCGGACGACCTATCGCCCGACCGTGACCCCGGAGGGGAGCACCCATGTCGATACTGTGTCCACGGGTACCACCTCCTCGTTTTCTCGCACGGCCTCCAGAAACGTAGCAGTGGCCGCTGTGGTCCCCCAACGGGTTTTTGCCACACCCGCCCGGCCCGGCCGCTCTCGTGGTGCGGCGGGCCGGTGTGCGGGTGCCCCCGGCGCGGCGGGGTTCAGGCGGACGTGGTGGTCGAGGCCGGGTCCGTACGGGGCTGCCGGCCGGTCGTCGTGTCCAGGGCCGGGGGCTTGTCACCCCGTTCCTCGGGGAGCTTCAGCAGGAGCGTCAGCACGAAGGCGACCAGGTAGAGGGCGAGGAAGATCAGGGTGACTCCGCCGGCGCCGACGAGGGGGAAGAAGAGGCTGGCGAGTGCCGGGCCGACGAAGGCCGCACCGCCCGCGCCCAGGTTGAGCAGGGCCATCGAACCGCCCTTGTTCTCGGGTGCCATCGACGGGATGAGCGCCGAGATGGGGACGAATCCGGCGAGGGTGGCGCCGTAGAACATGCCCGCGAGCACCGCGACCCAGTAGTAGTCCGCGCCGAGCCAGGTCGGTACGAAGTACAGCGTCGTGACGCTGATCGCGCAGCCCAGCGCGCCGAAGCCGGCGATGGTCGTGCGCCAGCCGATGCGGTCGGAGAGGACGCCGAAGATGAGGTTGAAGAAGATGTTGGTGCCGTAGATGATCGCCAGCAGCTGGAGCCACTTGTCCTCGCCGAAGCCGATGTCGTCGGAGAAGATCCGCGGCAGGTACACCAGCATGCCGAACTCCGGGGCCGTGTTGATGACCCGGACCAGGCAGCCCACCAGCACGCGCGGATGGGTCCAGATGATGGAGACGGAGTTGAGCAGGCTCTGGCCGGTGGTGACCTCCGGCGGTGCCATCCGGTCGCCGCCGGGCCGCCTGCGGGCGCCGACCAGGGCGATGGCGCCGCCGAGGAGGATGAGGGCGAGCGCCGACCAGAGCGTGCCCAGGCGGCCGAACGAGGGGATCGTCAGGCTCGACCACAGCGAGCCGAGGGTGGGCAGGCCGCCGGTGAAGGCGAAGTAGAACCATCCGACCGCGGTGCCCAGCCGGGCCTTCGGCGCAGTGTTGGTGATCCAGACGAGGAAGCCGAACGCGAAGAGCGGGTAGCCGAAGCCCCGGATGCCGTAGAAGAGCAACATCAGCGGGTAGTTCTCGGTACCCAGCGCGAAGAGCAGGTACGCGGCGTCGAAGACGGCCCAAATCGCCAGGCCCGTCCACATCACCCGGCGTGGCCCCCACACCTGGCAGAGCGCACCGGAGAACCACGACGCCAGCATGACGGCGATGCCGTACACCGTGATGACGTAGCCGGCCCGTACGTCCGTCGACGCACCGTGGTCGGCCATGTACGGGGCGATGAACCCGGCTTCGACACCATCGCCGATCATGAACAGGAGTACGCCCAGATAGCCCAGGATCAAGGGTTTCGGCATCGCTCGACCTCCACTCTGCGGTGATGTAAGGAGTACGACCGCAGATACTCAAGTGCGCCGAGAGAAATATCAAGAGTCTTGGTAAAGATAACGGGATCGAGTGGTAACTACTCCGCCTCGATGACCCGCACATCCGTCAGCTCCCGCATCTCCCGCACCAGCTCCTCGTCCACCGGGCCGGTCAGCAGGACATGGTCGAAGGAGTCCACGCCCTCCAGCCGGTGCAGCGCGCGACGGCCCACCTTGCTGTGGTCCATGAGCAGCACGCTGGTCGCGCCCGCCTGCCGGGTCGCCCGCTTGATGCTGACGATCTCCTGCTCCTGATGGAACGTCATGCCGGCGGTCATCGCGGAGGTGGAGAGCACGCTCAGATCGACGGAGATGCCGCCGATCATGTCCATCGCCGGCAGGCCGATCCATGAGTCATGGGTGCGTGAGTACTCGCCGCCCACGCAGATCAGCCGGATGCCCTCGGCGCCCCTCAGCTCCTCGGTGATCTGGCGGTAGTTGGTCACCACGGTCAGCGGCCCCACCTCGGGCAACAGCCGCGCCAGGGCCAGCGCCGAGGTCGAGTCGTCCAGCATCACCGACATCCCCGGGGCCACGAACGGCAGGGCGGCGCGGGCCAGGGCCCGCTTCTCGTCGGTGTGCGCGTGCAGCCGGAAGTCCGAACTGGACTCGAAGACCATCGAGGGCTGCGCGGAGACGCCGCCGTGGTACTTGCGCAGGATGCCGCGGTCCGCCAGCTCGGCGATGTCCCGGTGGACCGTCATCAGGCTGACGCCGGTCAGCTCGACCAGTTCGGCGACGGTGGCGTCCCCCCGGGCCAGAACGTGGTCGACGATCAGTTGGTGCCGCTGCTGCCGCGCGCCGCGCGACGACGGGGGAGTAGTCATGCCCCCATCCTGCCGTGTTCGTTTCTCACATAGAACCAGTGACAACTCACGCAGCCAATGTTAATTTCGCTGTGCCGGACACCGCCGGGTGCAACGGGCACCGCCGGGTGCAACGGGCACCGCGAGGTGCAACAGACACCCCTCGGTGTTCCGGCACAGCCAGAGATCATCAGCCAGGAGATCAGGGGTACGCATGGCCGACGCAGTGGTCTTCGACATGGACGGCGTACTGGTGGAGAGCGAGCATCTGTGGGAAGAGCTGTGGGCCGCGTACGCCGCCGCACGCGGCCGTCAGTGGGGTCCGGAACAAACGCGCGACGTCCAGGGGATGAGCGCCCCCGAGTGGGCCGCGTACCTCACCCGGTTCTGCGGGGCGGGTGACTCCGCGGCCGGCACCGAGGAGGTCGTCGTCGACGGCATGGTCCAGGCGCTGGCGGACGGCCGCATCGGCCTGCTGCCCGGAGCGCGAGAGATGATCACCGCCACGGCCGAGCTCGCGCCCATCGCGCTCGCCTCCTCCGCGCCGCGCCGGGTCATCGACGCCGTCCTCGTCCACCATGGTGTCGACCACCACTTCAAGGCGACCGTCTCCAGCGCCGAGGTGGAGCGCGGAAAGCCGAGCCCGGACGTCTATCTGGCCGCCGCCCGCGCCCTCGGCGTGGACCCGGAGCGCTGTCTGGCGGTGGAGGACTCCAGCAACGGACTGCGCGCCGCCGCGGCCGCCGGGATGACCGTGGTGGCCATTCCCAATCCGCAGTACCCACCCGCCGAGGACGCCCTCGCGGCCGCCGCCTACCGTTCTGCGGACCACCATGCCGTACGTGACTTCCTGCTCAGCAGGCTCGACACCCGAGGGGAGTGACCCGACATGACCGCGGTCCTGGTATCCGGCGATGACTTCATCGCCCCCGAGCTCTTCTCCGCCGCTCTGAGCGAGAGCCTGCCCTCCGCCGGGCTGAGCTTCCGCACGCTGCGCACCCGCTGGCCGAACGAACCCTTCGGGCCGGTGGGCGCCGACGGACCGGGAAACGGCGGTGTGAAGGAGGCCAGTGGCACCGAGGAGCAGGTGCTGGAGGCGCTCGGTGACGCGAGTGTCGCCCTGACCCAGATGGCTCCCTTCACCTCCCGTGTCATCCGCGAGTCGCCCCATCTGAAGTTCATCGGCGTGGCCCGCGGCGGCCCGGTCAACGTGGACCTGGCCGCCGCCACCGCCGCCGGGATACCCGTCACCTTCACACCGGGCCGCAACGCCGCCGCTGCCGCCGAATTCACCATCGGCCTGATGCTCGCCGCCATGCGCCACCTCACCTTCGCCGACGCGGCCCTCAAGGAGGGCACGTGGCGCGGTGACTACTACGCGTACGAGAACGCGGGGCTGGAGCTCGACGGAGCCACCGTCGGACTCGTCGGGTACGGGGCCATCGGCTCGATCGTGGCCCGTGTGCTGCGTGCCTTCGGCGCACACGTCCTGGTCTCCGATCCGTACACGGACCCGGCCCGGGCGCGGGCCGACGGTGTCGAGCTCACCTCCCTGGACGACCTGCTGCGGCGCAGCTCCGTCGTGAGCCTGCACGCCCGCGTCACCCCCGAGACCCGGCATCTGCTGAACGCCGGCAACCTCGCGCTCCTGCCCGAGGGCGCCGTCCTCGTCAACTCGGCCCGCGGCGAGCTGCTCGACTACGCCCCGCTCCCCGGCCTGCTGGAGTCCGGGCGGCTCGGCGCGCTCGCCCTGGACGTCTACGACATCGAGCCGCCCCCGGCCGACTGGCCGCTGCACAAGGCCCCCCATGTCATCACCACGCCACATCTGGCGGGATCCACCCGGCAGACCGCCGACCGGGCCGCCCGGATCACCGCCGCCGAGGCCGCCCGCTTCCTACGCGGCGAACCGCTGCGGCACGTGGCCAATCCGGAGGTGCTGACCGGGAGCCGGCCATGATCGTCGGAGTCGACATCGGCACCTCGGTCACCAAAGCCCAGCTCATCTCCCGCGACGGCCGGACCACCCCCGCCCACGAGGCCCGCAGCACCGTCTACACCCTGCCCGGACACCGCGTCGAGCAGGACCTGGACGATGTCGTGGGCACCGTGGAGACCGTCGTACGGGCGGCGCTCGCCGACGCCGCGCAGCTGGGCGACGAACCGGCCGAGGCCCTGGCCCTCACCGGGCAGGGCGACGGCCTGTGGCTGCGCGACGCCACGGGCGCCCCCGTCGGCCGCGCGCTGTCCTGGATGGACGGCCGGGCCGCGGACCGGCTGGACCGGTGGACCGCCGACGGCACCCTGCACGCCCTGCACCGGGGCACCGGCGTCGGTCTCTTCCCCGGCTCCGCGGCACCCCTGCTGGCGCATCTGGCCGAGCACGAGCCGGAGCGGCTGGCGGCAGCCCACGTCGCCGGATACTGCGTGGACGCCGTCGTACAGCGGCTGACCGGCGCCGTGACCGTCGATGTCTCCGACGCCTCGCAGCCGTTCCTCGACGTCGCCACCCGCACCTACGACGAGACCGCGCTCGAGCTGTGCGGACTGTCCGCACACCGCCGGCTGCTGCCGGACCCGGCGCCGCCCGGCACCCTGCACCGGCTGCTGCCCGACGCCGCCCAGCGGCTGGGCCTGCCCGCGGGGCTGCCGGTCTCCGCCGGCCCGTTCGACATTCCGGCCTGCGCCTTCGGCTCGGGAGTGGCCGAACCGGGCGAGGGCAACCTGATCATCGGCACCACCCTCGCCGCCCAGGTCCTCGACACCGAGCCGCGCCCGGCCATCGCCGAGGACCCGGCCGGGATGCTGCTGGCGACCCCGTACGAGGGCCGCTACCTGCGGGTCATGCCCGCCATGATCGGCACCGCGGGTCTGGACTGGCTGCTGAAACTGCTCGATGTGAAGATCGAGGCGCTGGACGCGCTGCTCGTCCAGTCCCCGCCCGGCGCCTCGGGCGTCACCGCGCTGCCGTTCCTGTCCGCCAGCGGCGAGCGCGCACCCTTCGTCGACCCGCGGGCCCGTGGCCGCCTCGACGGACTGTCCCCGCTGGCCGGCCGCGCCGACCTGGTACGGGCGCTGTGCGAGGCCGTCGCCTACTCGGCGCGGCACTGCATGGAAGCCCTCGGCGTCACCCGCACCGTCACCGCCTGCGGCGGTGGCGCGCGCTCCGGGGAGTGGGCGCGCATCTTCGCCGGTGTCCTCGGGGGTGACCTGGAGGTCTGCGACGACGCCGTGGGCATCCGCGGTGCGGCCCACGTCGCCTGGCGCTCCCTGGGCACGCCGGTCGACCCCGGCGCCTGGCGCGCCCGCCTCCGTACCGTGACCGCCGAGCGCGGGCTGATCGACCACTACGCCGAGGGCTACGCCGCCTACCGCCACGCCCTCGATATCGCACGCGAAGGCTGGAGCACCCGATGACCAGGCTCTTCAACGACCCTGCCCGGTTCACCGACGACATGATCACCGGGTTCGCCGCCGCCCATCCGGAACACGTACGGGCCGTGCCCGGCGGTGTGGTGCGCGCCCGCCCCACCCGTACGGGGAAGGTGGCCGTCCTCACCGGTGGCGGCTCCGGCCACTATCCCGCCTTCTGCGGTGTCGTCGGCCCCGGATTCGCCGACGGCTCGGTCATCGGCGATGTGTTCACCTCGCCGTCGGCCGCCCGCGCCCGCTCGGTCGCCGAGGCGGCGGAGGCGGGCGGCGGTGTCCTCTTCCTGTTCGGCAACTACGCCGGGGACGTGATGAACTTCGGCCTCGCGGCACGGCAGTTGGCGGACGGCGGCACTCCCGCCCGCTGCTTCGCCGTCACCGATGACATCGCCTCCGCCCCCGCCGACCAGACGGCGCGGCGGCGGGGCATCGCGGGCGGCTTCGTCGTCTTCAAGACCGCGTCGGCGGCCGCCGAGGAAGGTGCCCCACTGGACGAGGTCCTCCGCGTGGCCGAGCGCACCAACGCCCGTACCCGCACGCTCGGAGTGGCCTTCGACGGCTGCACCCTGCCGGGCTCCGACGCGCCCCTGTTCACCGTTCCCGAGGGCCGCCTGGGCCTCGGCCTCGGCATCCACGGCGAACCGGGGGTCAGCGAGGACACCCTGGGCACCGCCGAGGACCTGGCCCGCGCCCTGGTGACCGGGCTGCTGGCGGACCGGCCCGCGGACACGGACGGCGAGGGCCGTGTCGCGGTCGTCCTCAACGGCCTCGGTGCCACGAAGTACGAGGAGCTGTACGTGCTGTGGGGCGCCGTGGCCCGGCGGCTGGACGAGGCGGGGCTCACGCCCGTACGCCCCGAGGTCGGCGAACTGGTCACCAGTCTCGACATGGCCGGTTGTTCCCTGACCCTGAGCTGGCTGGACGACGAGCTGGAACGCCTGTGGCGCGCACCGGCCGACACCCCGGCCTTCCGCCGGGGGACACCGCGGGAACCCCTGGTGGACGCCGCCGCCGAACGGCCCGCGGCCGCCCCGCGCCGAACGGAGCGGTCCGCCGCCACGGCGTCCGGCGCGGCCGTCGAGGTCGCGGAGCTTTCCGTCCACGCACTGCGCGCCGCCCGCGACGTACTGCACCGGGACGCGGAGGCCCTGGGCAGGCTGGACGCGGTGGCGGGCGACGGCGATCACGGCCGTGGCATGTGCAAGGGCGTCGACGCGGCACTGGCGGCCGCCGAAAAGGCGCACGCCGATCGGCTCGCCCCTGCGGCGGTGCTGGCCGCCGCCGGCGATGCCTGGGCGGCGGAGGCCGGGGGCACCTCGGGTGCGCTGTGGGGCGTGGCGCTGCGCGCCATCGGCGCCGCACTGCCGGCCGACCGGGCGCCGGGGCGCGAGGAGCTGGCGTCCGCCGCCACGGCCGCGCTCACCGCCGTCACCTCGCTCGGCGGGGCCGAGGTGGGCGACAAGACCCTGGTCGACGCTCTCGCGCCGTTCGCCACCGCCTTCGCGACGCGGCTGCGGACCGAAGACCCGGTGGCCGAGGCGTACGCGTCCGCCGTGGCACTAGCCCGTACGGCCGCCGAGGACACCGCGGGGCTGCGCCCCCGCTTGGGCCGCGCCCGTCCCCTCGCCGACCGCAGCGTGGGCACCCCCGATCCCGGGGCCACCTCACTCGCCGCCGTACTGACCGCGGTGGCCACCCTCCACACGACGACAGGAAGCGATCCCGTATGACCACCGCGAACGCGTTCCGGATCGTCGTCGGCTGTGACGACGCCGGATACGACTACAAGGAAGCCCTCAAGCGGGATCTGCTGGCCGACCCCAGGGTCGCTGAGGTCATCGACGTCGGCGTGGGCAGCGACGAGCACACCGCCTATCCGCATGTCGCGGTGGAAGCGGCCCGCCGCGTCGCCGAGGGCACCGCCGACCGCGCCCTCCTGGTGTGTGGCACCGGCCTCGGCGTGGCCATCAGCGCCAACAAGGTCCCCGGCATCCGGGCGGTCACCGCCCACGACAGCTATTCCGTGCGCCGCTCGGTCCTCAGCAACAACGCCCAGGTGCTCTGCTTCGGCCAGCGCGTCATCGGCCTGGAGCTTGCCCGTTCGCTCACCGACGACTGGCTGGCGCAGAGCTTCGACGAGACCTCCCCGTCGGCGGAGAAGGTCGCCGCGATCCGGAGCTATGAGGGCTAGGACAGCCCGACAACGCCGGGCTCCACGACCACAACCGGATCGTGGAGCCCGACGTACGGGAAGCCGTGTCGTCGCTACTGGCTCACCTTGACGGAGAACCAGTCCACGCTCATTCCCTCACCGGAGGTGGTGTCCGCCGCCGGCGAGGTGCAGCCGCAGACCTTGTTCGGGTAGGAGCCGCCGACCGCGACATTGAAGATGGCGAAGAACCCGTGGTCGACCGCCTTCTTCCAGGTCTCGGCGGACACCTGGTTCTGCTTCACCGTGAAGGTTTCCTTGCCGTCGCGGTAGAAGCGCAGCTGCTCGGCGGAGGTGTCGGTGCGATCCACGATCACGGAGTACGTGTGGTAGTCGGTCTGGCAGCCGTCGCACGGCAGCAGGTCGCTGGTGATCCCGTCCGGGTCGTGGCACTCACCGGCCCACTCCCCGCAGTGGAAGGTGTTCGAGTGCTTGCTCAGCCCGTTGACGTCCTCCATGATGTCCAGCTCGCCGATGCTCGGCCAGTTGGTGGCTCCGGTCGGACGGGCGTCGGCGCCCATGGCCCAGAAGGCGGGCCAAATTCCGAGGGCCTTCTCGGGGTTGGGCTGCTTGAGCGAGGCGCTGATCTCCAACTGCCCACCGGCCGGGGCCTCGAAGTCGGTGCGCTGGGTCTCCACCCGGCCGGAGGTCCACTTCCCGGAACCGTCCCGGATCGGCTTGATCACCATGTGACCCTCGCCGTCGTGGTAGACGTTCTCGGTGGAGTCCGTGACCGACTCGACCTCACCGGTGCCCCAGTTCGCGGCGCCGCCCGGGTAACCGGTGCCGATGTCGTACAGCCAGTCGTTCTTGTTCAGGCCGGTGCCCGCCGCCCCGTCGAAGTCGTCCTGGAAGACGGTGGTCCACTCGGCCGCGGCGGTGGGTTCGCCCGCGGCGGCGGTGTGGGAGGACACGGTGAGAGCCAGCAGTCCGGTCAGCGGAAGCGACAGGGCGGCCACGAAGGCCAGCGCGCGTCGTCGGCGGCGGGGCTTGGCCTCCGCCGTCGTGCGTGAGGTGATCCTGAACATGTGGGGGGCTGCTTTCGTCCGAAGGAACGTCGGTGACGGGGTGTGCGAGCCCCCGTAGCCCGCTCCTGGCGTGGGGTGTGGCGGAGGCTGGGCTACGGGGACTCGGGCACAGGGACAGCGCGAGCGCCATCGGGTCGAGAGAGCGCTCACACAGAACGACTGTCTTGGACCCTGCCCTTGCCGGTCAAGAGCCATGCAGAGTTCAGGAGTTGAACGCAAGCCCGTTGCTCGACCACGACCTCGCGGAAGTATCGTTCACACCACTTCAGAATTGGAGACATACACGGGGTGCCGGTACCCGCGCGCGCCAACTCTTGACGGCACCCCAGGGGGGAACCCACCCTCGCTGGACATCACTCGGCCACCGATGGCCACGCTGATCGACGTGGTGAGCGACGGTGTCCCGGACTACTCCGTCCCGGGGTCGAAGTCCTCCACGAAGTAGCTGTCGTGCCGGATGCGAAACCGCTTGAGTTCCTCGCCGCCGCGCTGGGTCATCTCCGCGACCCGCTCGAAGTACTCCTCGCGCGGGGCGCCCGGGGCGAAGAGCAGGAGCATGGAGGTGGGCTCGTCCGACACGTTCTTGAACGCGTGCAGGCCACCGACCGGTACGTACAGGAAGTCGCCCTCGCGGCCCGTGATCCACTTCTCGCCGTTGTAGAGCTCCAGCTTGCCCGAGAGGATGTAGAACGACTCGGAGATGGACTTGTGGAAATGGGTCTTGGGCCCGCCGGACCGTGGACCCATCTCCACCTTGTACAGGCCGAATTCGCCGCCGGTCGACTCGCTCGTGGCGAGGTAGTGGGTCGAGCCGCCGGGTGAGGAGAGGTCCGGCGGGGTGCCGGCCGGGCGGAAGGCCGCGTTCACTTCACCCCTGTCGCCGTGGTAGCGAGGCTCCGGGTATTCGAGGTCTTCCGGGTAGGACATGAGGTGTTCCTTTCAGCAGGTCTCCACTGGCATGATGGCTCCGCCCCGAGAAGGCCGCATCGGGCGTCCGGATGACGTTGGCGGCGTTGAAACGGGGCCGGAGACCTAGGCCCGTCTCGTCAGCCGGGACCGCGGTCCGCCCTCCCCGTGGGACTCGACGCGCGCCGGGCCCGCTCGCTCCCGCTCTCGTCCGCGGTATACGCGGGACGCGCGCCGGGCCCGCTGGCTCCCGCTCCCGTCCGCGGTATACGCGGGGAAGTGGCTGCTTGACCCGCGGGGCGGGGGTTACCCGGTGGGTGGCCCACCCGTGGACGAGGAAGGGGAGCACGCCGTGCGCATCGGAATCATCGGAGCGGGCCGCATCGGCTCGACGCTGGCCCGCCACTTCGCCGCGATCGGCTACGACGTGGCGATCGCCAATTCCCGCGGCCCGGACACCCTTGCCGACCTGGTGGCCGACATCGGCGGCCCGATCCGCGCGGTGACCGCCGAGGAGGCGGCGCGGTTCGGCGAGGCAGTGGTCGTGTCCATCCCCTACGGCCGCTACCAGGAGCTGCCGACCGAGCCGCTGCGCGGCAAGGTCGTGATCGACACCTGCAACTACTACCCCGAACGGGACGGACACGACCCGGAGCTCGACAGCGACGCCACCACCTCCAGCGAGAAGATCCAGGCTCACACCGGCGCCAACCTGGTCAAGGCGTTCAACGCGATCTACTGGGAGAACCTCCGCGACCACGCCCGCCCCCAGGGCGCCTCCGACCGGGTGGCGATCCCGCTGTCCGGCAACGACGAGGAGGCCAAGGCCGCGGTGGCCGGGCTGATCCGCGACATCGGCTTCGCCGCCGTGGACGCCGGACACCTGGGCGAGGGCGGCCGCAAGCACCAGCCGGGCAGTCGCGTCTACGCCACCGAGATGTCGTCCGCCGAGACCAGCGCCCTGCTGCACGTCGCCTGAGACTCACCGCCCCACATCGGGCTGTTCCTCTCGATCTCCTTTTCCATGGTGGGGAGCGGCCCCGCCGGCCACGGCCGCGGCACTCCGCGGAACGTCGGCGTGCTCGACCAGCCGGGCCCGCCCCTGGCCATCAGCTGGACCGTCTGCGCCGTTCCGCCCATCGGGATGCTCGCCTACCTCGCCGTCGGCTGGCGGCGCGACAAGCCCTCCGAGCAGGTGGCCACACTCATCTGACCCTCGCGGGACCCGGGCCGGTTCTCGGGCAGAGGTGGCCGGCGGTTCCGCGACGCCGATGAACTTCCCGGCCACCAGCCGGATATGGGCGGACCAGCCCAGCGCCGCGAGGTCGGTGGTGAGTGAGGAGGGATCGTGGAACACCTTCACGATGCGGTACCGGCTGCCGTCATCGAGTCGGCGCACGGCCACCGGAGTCGGCCGGCCGGAGAGGACTTCCTCTTCGGCGGCCGCGGCCGGACCGTCATCGATGAAGACCGCTTTGCCACCCGGTGCGAGTGCGGAGGCGACGGTGTTCCAGAAGCCGGGCAACCGCGCCGGTGGGATGTGGGAGAGCCAGAAGGCGAAGAACACCGTGTCGTAGCACCGCGACGGCTGCCACGCGAACAGGTCGGCCTCGACGAACCGGACGGTGGCGGACGCGGTACGCGCACGAGCGAGGGCCAGCACCTCAGCCGCCGCGTCCACGGCCGTCACCGAACGCGCCCGCGCGGCGAGCGACGAGGTCCACTGCCCCGTCCCACAGGCCAGCTCCAGCACATCACCGGCAATCGGGAGGTCATCGACGGCAGCCAACAACTCCCGCAGGTCCTCGCGCTCCGCATAGGGCCGGTCGTATTCCGCCGCGCCCGCCCTGTAGTAGGCCAGCTGCTCGGTCAGAAGAGCGTCGTCATCCACTGCGGGTTCCTCCCGGTTCGGCCGGAGCCGAGCACCCTGCTCGGTCGTCACCGGCACCCTGGACCTTGACCTTCGGGCAAGGTCAAGCGTCAGGCCGGCCGCGGCCCGCAGGGTCAGCCAAGGAGATCCTTGGCCATCAGCTCAAGCCGCCCGGCGAACTCGGTGAGCCCGGCCCGGTCCACGTTGCCGAAGCTGACCCGGAAGACCTGGCGGTCGTCGGGCAGGAAGGCGGTGCCCGGAATGACGAGCGTGTCGTAGCGGGTGATGAGGTCGCGCACGACGTCGTCGGTGCCGCGGTCGGCGAAGGGGTGACGGACCCAGCCGAAGAACCCTCCGCAGCTCAGCAGCTCGAAACCGCCCGGCCGCTCGGCCAGCACGGTCTCCAGCCGGCGCCGTTTCTCGGTGGCCTCGTTGGCACGAGCACGCCGCCACTCCTGGGCCGAGGTCAGCCCGGCCCAGGCGGCCTCCTGCCCGACGCGCGGAGGGCAGATCGCCACGCAGTCGAGCAACTTCATCACCTCGCGGTTCAGCTCGGGCGAGCCGACGACGGCGCCCACCCGGTAGCCGGGAATCGCGAGGTCCTTGGAGAAACTGTGCAGGCTCACCAGGGTCCGCGCCCAGTGCGGGTCGGCGAACAGGTCGTGTGCCGGTCGCACGGTGTCGCGGAACGAGCGGTAGGTCTCGTCCACGATCAACGCGATATCGTGCCGCTTCGCCAGTGCGTAGAAGTCCGCGATCACAGCCGGCGGAATGGTGACGCCGCTCGGATTGCCCGGGGTGATCAGCACGATCGCCCTGGTACGCGGGGTGATGAGCGCTTCGGCCGCTTCCGGGTCGGGCACGAGATCGGGACCGGGCTCCAGGTAGCGCGGCACCACGCCGTTCATGCGCAGCCACATGTCGTAGTTGAAGTAGTACGGCAGGACTTCGATGACCTCGTCGCCCGGCTCGGTGAGCGCCTGCGCCACCAGGCAGAACGCCTGGTTGCACCCTGCGGTGACGACCATCTGGTCAGCCCCCACCGGGCTCTGGTAGCCGCGGCTGAGGTCGGCGGCGAAGGCATCCCGCAGCCGGGGCAGTCCGGGGCTCGGTACGTAGGCGGCGCCGTTCGGCTCGTGCGCGACCTTGGTGACGTGTTCGATCATCGCGGGCGCGGGCGGGTAGCTCGGCGCGGCCTGGGCCAGATCGAGCAGCGCCCGCTCGCCGCTGCGGCCCGCCAGCAGGGCATACGTCGCGCCCATCGGTGAATCGATCTCCTGCACGGTGCGCGGGCTGAATCGCACGTCGGCGCTCCTTCACGGGTGGCGGTCCGCTGTCGGTTCACCGCGATGCTACCGACCTCCCCCGCGCGCCGGCCGAGCCATGGCAGCGGGGACGCGCGCGAGGGAGTCGGAGGAAGCCACTCACCACCTGCACCAGCAGGGTTCCGGGGCCGGGGTCAGCAGTTGTCGCCGACCGCGTCGATCTTCGAGCCGAACCGGCCGCTGTAGTTGCTGGCGTAGTCGCCCTTGCGGACCGAGTGGCATTCCTTGCCCGAGGCCCAGTCGATGAAGGCACCGGTCCTGTTGGCCCGGAAAGAACCCACGTGGTCGGTGAACCGGCTGGGCAGGTCCACGTAGCCGCCCCGCCAGGTGTAGAGCTCGCCCGTCCCGTCCTGGAACCGCCACAGGCAGATCGCGTTGCTCGCGCAGGCGGGCAGCGCCTGAGCCTGTACGGAGGGGCCCAGCGTGGTCACCGCAACGGTCCCGGCAACGAGCGCGAAGCGTGTGAAACGTGCGTTCATCCCGTCCTCCTTGACGCGGAAGTCAACGCCACGATTGTTCAACTCGGGACGGGCGGCGGATAGACAGCTCCTGTGTTCGACGGTGGCCGGCAGGGCTGGACCCGCTGTGCGTCAGGCGGGGGTTTCAGCGGTGGCGGTCAGGACCGCGCGGCCGAGGATGTGTCCGGCCATGGTGAAGCCGAGGACGGCCGGAGTGGCGTCGGCCGGGACGCCGATGGACTCGACGTCGAGGGCGTGCACCACGACGAAGTAGCGGTGCGTGCCGTGTCCGGCCGGCGGGGCGGCGCCGATGAAGCGGGCGGCGCGGGCGTCGCCCGGCAGTTGGAAGGCACCCTCGGGCAGGCCCGAGCCGGTGTCGTCGCCGGCGCCCTCGGGCAGCTCGGTGACGGTGGCGGGGATGTCGGCGACCGCCCAGTGCCAGAACCCGGAGCCGGTGGGGGCGTCGGGGTCGTAGACGGTGACGGCGTAGCTCCTGGTGCCTTCGGGGGCGCCGCTCCAGGAGAGCTGCGGGGAGACGTCCTTCCCGCCGGGGACGCCGGAGATGCCGGAGAACTGCTCGATCGGCCAGGCGGTGCCGTCGGTGACGGTCGTGCTGGTGACGGTGAAGGAGGCCGCCTCGGGGAGGCGGGCGAAGGGGTCGTTGGCGCTCATCGCGTCGTTCCTTTCAGGCCGTGCTGTGGAGTGGCGGTGATGTGCGGCCGATGGAGGCCGCGGCGCCGCGTAGGGCACCGCTGTCGTCCCGCACCGTTGGAACCGCTCGATCGACCATAACAGCAATAATCGATTATCTTTGCCATCATCTATGATGGCGGCATGACCCAGACGACCCACACGTCGACCTCCTCGGGGAAGCAGATGCTCTCCGAGCAGGTCTACGCACACCTGCGGAACGCGATCATGCGTGGGGACTACGCCCCCGGTGACGCCCTCAAACCGCAGGACCTCGCCAAGGAACAGGGCGTGAGCCTGGCCGTGGTCCGCGAAGCGCTCGTACGGCTGGTCGGCGAGGGCCTCGCGGACCGGCTGCACAACCGCGGCTTCGCCGTCCCCGCCTACTCCGACCGCCGCTGGCAGGAGATCGCGGAGGCCCGCCGGACCATCGAACCGGTCGTGCTGCGCATGTCCATCGAGCGCGGCGACGTCGACTGGGAGTCCCGCGTACGCGCCGCCCACCACCGGCTGACCCGGACCCAGGCGTACGTCCCGGGGGAGGGCGAGTACTACAGCGCCGCATGGGCCGAGGCTCACCGGGTCTTCCACCGCGCCCTGCTGGAGGGCTGCGACAACCCCGTCCTGCTGGACACCTTCGACCGGACGTGGACCGCGAGCGAGCTGGCACGCCGCTGGTCGGCACACCGCAACCCGGGCCGGGACGGCGTCCGCGAGCACCGCAGGCTGGAGGAGGCGGCGCTGGCCCGCGACGCCGACACCGCGGCCGAGGTCCTGGTCCAGCACCTCACCGTGACCGCGGCCGTACTGACCGGCCGCGCCCACGACGACCCTACGAAGGAAGCCTGATGCGCCTCGCCGACCTGACCACATTCGAGCCGAGTGCGGGCCGCCGCTGCCACGGCGTCGTCAATCCCCTGCACTCGTGCGTGTACTTCGCGCCCGAGCGGCAGGACGAACTCGCGGCGCTCGGGCTGGAGCGCGGGGCGATGGCCTACTTCGCGGACCGCGCGGCCCCGCTCGGGCCGGTCGGCGCGGGCACCGTCTCCGCGACGTTCTACAACTTCAACCACGCGCATGTGGAGCGGTTCATCCCCGCCGCGTGGGCCATCACCACACCGGAGGCGGTGCTCGCGGCGCGGCTGCGCGGCGCGGACAAGGTGCTGCGGCGGCTGCTCGGGGAGGCGGCCCTGGCGTCGGAGGAGATGGCCGAGGCGGCCGAGCTGGCGCTGCGCGCCACCGAGGCGTGCCATCGCGAGGCGCGGCCGCTGTACGCCGCGAACGCGGGCCTCCCGGTGCCCGAGGAACCACACCTGGCCCTGTGGCACGCCGCGACGCTGCTGCGCGAGCACCGGGGCGACGGACACCTCTTCGCCCTGGCGCTCGCCGGCCTGTCCGGGATCGAGGCGCTGGTCCTGCACAACGCCACCGGCACCGCGGTGACGTCGGCGACGTTCATGCGGACCCGCGGATGGTCGGCCGAGCAGTGGGCCGCTGCCCGGGACCGATTGCGCGAGCGCGGACTGCTTGACGCGGCGGGGGATCTCACGGAGTCGGGCGCGGCCCTGCGCGGTGAGGCCGAGGCGCTCACCGACCGCCTCGACGCCGCCCCCTACGACCACCTCGGCCCGGCCGCCACCGCCCGCCTCACCGAGCTGGCCGGTGGCTTCACCGAAACCCTCAGGGCCGCGGGCGCCTTCCCCGCGGTCCACTTCGGCAAGGGCTAGGCAGTTTC
Source organism: Streptomyces sp. AgN23 (assembly GCF_001598115.1). Lineage (NCBI taxonomy): Bacteria > Bacillati > Actinomycetota > Actinomycetes > Kitasatosporales > Streptomycetaceae > Streptomyces > Streptomyces sp. AgN23. Next base: position 1,697,545 of record NZ_CP007153.1, on the reverse strand, counting down.
GTTCGGATCAGATGGTCGTTGGCCCGGGTGTGCCGTTGACTGATGCGCAGTGGGCGCGGATCGAGCCGTTGCTCCCGGACCGGACTCCGAAGCGGGGTGGCCGCTGGCGGGATCACCGTAAGCTGGTCGACGCGAATCGCGTACAAGTTCCAGACCGGCACGCCGTGGGTCTCGTGCGGGCTCACCAGCACGCAGCCGGGGCCCGAAAAAGGGGCCCCGGCCGGCGAACCGGACGACCACGCCATCGGCCGGTCCCGCGGCGGACGGATCGCGAGATCCGGAATCACCTGCGCAGACGCGGTATCCGCGCGGTGATCCCGGAACGGGCCGACCAGCAGGCCAACCGACGGCAGCGCGGACGGACCGGTGGCAGACCGCCTGCCTTCGACCGCGAGACGTATAAGCAGCGCAATACCGTCCAACGGTGCATCAACCGTTTGAAGCAGTGGCGAGGCATCGCCACCCGCTACGAGAAGACCGCGACCGTCTACCTGGCCGGACTCCACATCGCAGGCATCTTCCTCTGGTCCGAACGCTGATCCGAAGCCCCCAGGTCACGCCTCGTCATCCGCCGGTCGTGCCAGGTACGCGTGATTGTCCTCGATGAGGTGGTCCAGCGCATTCCTGGCGGCGGCGAGATGGTCGATGGCCTCGGACAGCCGGGCCCGCTCGCGGCCCATGATCTCCAGTGCCTGCCGCGCCCCTTCCTCGCTCGGCTCGGACATGCAGGGCGCCATCTCGGCGATGGTGCTGCTGGACATCCCCGCCGCCAAAAACGCCTGCACCAGGCGCACTCGTTGAACGTGCTCGTCCTCGTACTGGCGCTGTCCGCTGGGCGAGCGGGAGCTGACGAGCAGACCCTGCTCCTCGTAGTAGCGCAGCGACCGTGGGCTAGCTCCCGTCCGGGCGGAGAGTTCACCGATCCGCATGCCGAACTCCTCACAGGCTCCTGACCGACTTGCCCCTGACATTGATGTCAGCTTTTAGGGTAACTCCATGTTGAAGCTCATCTTCATGATCAACCGTGTCGAGGGAATGTCGTACGAGCGTTTCGTCGAACACCACCGAAACCAGCACGCGCCGCTGTTCACCTCCATCCCGGAGGCGGAGCGCTACGTGCGCAAGTACACCGTGTCCCACCCGGTCCCCGCCGAGAACTACCCGCCCCGGGCCTACGACGGCCTGACGGAGATCTGGTTCGAGAACTGGGAAGACCACGACGCCTTCTTCGCTTCCGAGAACTACCGGACGCTGGTCAACCCCGACGAAGCACGCTTCATCGACATGGACTCGGTGGCCGTGATGGTCACCGAGGAGAAGGAGGTCATCTGACAGACGAACTCAACGGACGGATGCGGACTCAGCTCCAGCGGCTCACCCCGTACGTACCGTTGATGTCCGCCTCCGTCGCATCGTTGATGTCCCCGGCCCACTGCGCATCAATCAACGACACACGGCCAACGACCAACTGATCCAAACGAAACTGCCTAATCGCCACCTAGTCGCGCATGACGTCGGGCTCGTGCCGGCGCAGCAGGCGGGCCACGACGAAGCCGCAGACCAGCCCGATCGCCACCAGCACACCGAGGTCGATGCCCCACTGGGAGACGGTGTGCGCCCACAGCGGGTCGACTTCGTTCGGCTTGTCGAGATTCCAGGGCGGCATGGTGTGTGCGAGGTCGAGTGTGGTCCCGGCGCCCGCGACCGCCCAGCGGGCGGGCATCAGCCAGCCGACCTGTTCGATGCCCGGAGAGCTGAACAGCTTGAAGAGGACGCCGGTGAAGACCACCTGGACGATGGCGAACATCACCAGCAGCGGCATGGTCTTCTCGGCCGTTCTCACCAGTGCGGAGATGACCAGGCCGAACATCATGGAGGTGAAGCCCAGCGCACTGATCACCACGCAGACCTCGACCGCCGTGGGCAGGAGCAGCCCTTGGGCGGGCAGCTGGCGGACCGAGAAGCCGATCGCGCAGAGGACGGCACCCTGCATCGCGGTGATCAGGCCGAGGACGATCACCTTCGACATCAGATACGCGGACCGGGACAGACCCGTGGCCCTCTCCCGTTCGTAGATCACCCGTTCCTTGATCAATTCCCGTACGGAGTTGGCCGCGCCGGAGAAACTCATGCCGATGACAAGCACCAGCAGAATGGTTCCGGACTCCTGGTTGTAGCGGAAACCGCTGTCGGGCGGTGGCGGGACGAGCCCGTACTTCGCCGGAACCAGACAGCTCACCCCACCCAGCACGGCCGGGAGGAGCAGCATCAGCGCCATGAAGCCCTTGTCGGAGGCGATGACCGACAGATAGCGGCGGATCAGGGTCCACAACTGGGCGACCCAGTGCCGCCGTTTGGGCTGCAGGGCTCGCGCGGGCGGCTGCGCCGGAAGGGCGCCCGGCTGCCGCGGCGGTACGGCCGAGCCGACCTCCGCGACACGCCGGGCGTACTGCGGGGAAGTCCGCCAGCGCCCGCCCCAGTCGTTGTCGCGATGGTTCTCGAAGGCGGAGAAGACATCGGCCCAGCTCTCGTGGCCGAAGAACTCCAGGGCTTCGTCCGGGGCGCCGAAGTAGGCCACGGAGCCGCCGGGCGCCATGACCAACACCCGGTCGCACAGGGACAGTTCGGCGACGGAGTGGGTCACCACCAGGACGGTACGGCCGTCGTCGGCGAGCCCCCTCAGCAACTTCATGACATCGCGGTCCAGGCCCGGGTCCAGCCCGGAGGTGGGCTCGTCCAGGAAGAGCAGGGAGGGCTTGGTCAGCAGTTCCAGGGCGACGGACACCCGCTTGCGCTGACCGCCGGAGAGCGAGGCGACCTTCTTGTCCCGGTGGACGTCGAGCTTCAGCTCCTGGAGCACCTCGTCGATACGGGCCTTGCGCTCGGCGGCCTTGGTGTCACCGGGGAAGCGCAGCCTGGCGGCGTACTTCAGCGCGGTGTCGACGGTCAGCTCCTTGTGCAGGATGTCGTCCTGCGGAACGAGGCCGATACGGTGGCGCAACTCGGCGAACTGGGTGTAGAGATCGCGGTGGTCGTAGAGGACATGGCCGTGGTCGGCGGGCCGGTAGCCGGTCAGCGCGCGCAGGAGGGTGGACTTCCCGGAGCCCGACGGCCCGACCACCGCCACCAGCGACTTCTCCGGGACGCCGAAGGAGACGTCGTCCAGGATGGTCTTGCCGCGCCCGACGGTCACCGTCAGGTTCCGGGCGGCGAAGAAGACTTCACCGGTGTCGGCGAACTCCTCCAGCCGGTCCCCGGCGAGGCGGAAGGTGGAGTGACCGACGCCGACGATGTCGTGCGGGCCGATGAGCCTTCGGTCCACGGGCTGCCCGTTGACATAGGTGCCGTTGTGGCTGCCGAGGTCGACGATCTCGAAGCGGCCACCGGGCAGCGGCCGGAACTCCGCGTGGTGGCGGGAGACATGCGGGCCCTCCACCACGAGTTCGTTGTCCTGCGCCCGGCCGATGCGCATCGGCTGCCCCTGGACGAGCCGGTGGACACCCGACGGGCTTCGGTCGATGAAGTGGGTCGCGGCGGCTCCTTGGGGCCCGTCCGGCTCGCCGGCGGCGGGCCGGTGCGGGTCCCGGGTCACGTCCGGGCCTGCTGTACGGGTCGGACCTGCTGTACGGGTCGGACCTGCCGTACGGGTCGGGCCTGCCGTACGGGTCGGGGCCGCCGTACGGGTCGGGGCCGCCACTTGCCCCGCTGAGGCTGGCGCGTCCGCCAGGGCTCCCGGAACCTCCGCTTGGGGGCAGGGTGTCACCGGAGGTGAGTCCGCGGCTGCCGCCGTGCCCCAACCCGCGTCCCCTCGCGCCCCGCGAGGGGTCTGGGGATGGGCCTCGGGACGGGGCTGGGGATGGGGCTCGGGGCGGGGCTCGGGATGAGCCTGAGGACGGGCCTCGGGTCGGGCCTCGCCCTGGTGTGCCGCCGCGCGGCCCCGCTCGGCGGCGGGCGCCCGGTCGCCACTCACTGCCGAGGGTGAGGGCGCCGGCCCGGCCTCGGTGAAGTCCAGCCGCATGCCGCTGGAGAAGTTCCCCAGCCGGACGATCGAACCGTGGCCGATCTCGATCCGCTGGACGCGGTGTCCGTCCGCGAACGTGCCATTCGCGCTGCCGAGGTCCTCGATGACCCACGTCCCGCCGACGCAGCGGATCGTGATGTGCCGCCGGGAGACTCGGCGGTCGATGGTCGGGATGTCGGCCTGCTGATCGCGCCCCACGGTGTAGCTCCGGGACGCGTCCAGGGTCCAGGTGCGTCCATTGGCATGCAGTACAAGTTCCGGCACGGGCGGTGTGTCCTCATGGGGTCGGTCAGTCGGCGTGCGGCCCGGACCGGGCACGCCGACGCGTACGGCCGTAGCCGACTTGGAAGAGGGCACGGGGCGTACGGAGGTTGCGTGTGATGGCCCGGGGGCCAAACTTACTCTCCCGGCAGCGGTAGTTCGCCCGCGCCCCCGCGATGGCCCCCGGCGCACAGCGCGTGGTCGATGAGGGCGCTGGCCGCGTTCTCCTGGTCCAGGATGTGCTCCGGGGTGTCACCGCGCGCCTCGGACATGGAGACCGCGGCGCTGCGCCTGCCGTCGTCGGTGACGCCGTTGAGGGTGATGTAGCCGCCGTCCCCGCCCTCGTGGCTCCAGTACGTTCCTCCGCAGCTCAGCGGGCGTTCGACCAGACCGAGCCCGTATCGGCCGCCGGGCCACAGCCGCTGGGCCTCCGCGTTCACGGGGGCGGTCCGCTTCATCTCGGCCAGCAGCCGCGTCGGTAGCAGGCGGCCCACGAGCAGTGCGCGGAGGAAGTCGTTCTCGTCCCGTGTGGTCGTGACCCATGAAAGGTTCTCGTGGTCCACCGGGATCTGGTCGGTGACGTCCACCCGGGAACCGGGGCCGAAGAGCTGGTAGGCCCTGGCATGCGGCCGGGGGACGGTGGGCGAGGTGCCCAGCCACCGGGTCCGGTCGAGGCCGAGCGGGCGCAGGATGCGGTCTTCGATCTCCTGGTGGGCGGGGTGGCCGGTGGCCCTCTTGACGACCATGTCGAGCAGGACGTAGCCGGTGTTGGAGTACGCCCAGCCCTCGCCGGGCGGGAAGTCCGGTGCGTGGGCCATGGCGCGGGCCACCAGCCGCTCGGGCTCGTAGACGTCGTGGCGCTGCTGGTAGTACTCCTCCGGCGTGGTGTATCCGGGCAGGTCGTCGTGGATGCCGCTGGTGTGCTGGAGCAGTTGGCGGACGGTGATCCGGCTGCCGTCGTTGCCGTTGCCCCGCACCACTCCCGGCAGCCAGTGTTCGACCGTGTCGTCCAGGGAGAGCCTGCCCTCGGCCTCCAGTTGGAGGACCACGGTGGCGACCAGTTTCTTGGATGTGCTGGCCATGCGGAAGTAGCCGTCGGGAGAGACCGGGCGGCCGGTGTTCAGGTCGGCGGTGCCGCTGGTGGCGACCGAGTGCCGACCGTCCGGCGCGACCACGCGGGCCTGCACACCGCTGACGCCGAGGGCGTGGATCGCCTCGGTGTCCTGGCGCAGCCGCTCGGCGGGGGAGGGACCCGCGGGCTGGGCGACGGCGGTGGCCACCTCGGTGGCGAACAGCATGGCCACACCGAGTGCCAGGGCGAGGTGCTTTCGCAGCGTGGGCGACATGGCTGAACGCTAGATTCGCCCCCAACGGGGCGCGATCCGGCGCGCCCCAGGATCGGCATGGGGGATATCCCCCCCCCGCGGGCCGTCACCTATCGTGCGGCCGTCCTCCACGGCGGTTTCTGTCCATACATATGGTCCATACCAAGCCCTTGACAGGATTTTCCTTCACTTCTTAAATCACGTAGTGAACTAAGCACCTCTCGGATCGCTCATCGCACCCCGGTCGGCGCCGTAACCACTTGGTTCCACCTGTTGGTTTCACATGCGCCTCATGTCTCTCCGTACCTGTCATGCACATGCTCTTGGAAGGGAGAGTCATGGACTCCCCGCGCTTACCCCGGCGACTGCTGCTGTCCGTCGTCTCGTTCCTCGCCCTCGCCTCTCTGTCCACCGGACTGGCGCAGGGCGCACCCGCCTCCGCGGCGCAGTCCGCCGCGCCACCGGCCGCGGCCGCCAAGGCCGCCGCCGTCACGTTCTCCGACGAGTTCGACGGGCCCGCGGGCTCCGCCGTCGACGGTGGCAAGTGGCAGATCGAGACGGGCGACAACGTCAACAACCATGAGCGGCAGTACCACACAGCGGGCAACCGCAACGCCGCCCTCGACGGACAGGGCCATCTGGCCATCACCGCCCGCCGCGAGAACCCGGACAACTACCAGTGCTGGTACGGAAGGTGTGAGTACACCTCGGCCCGGCTGAACACGTCCGGCAAGTTCACCACCACCTATGGCCGGGTGGAAGCCCGGATGAAGATTCCGCGCGGGCAGGGCATGTGGCCGGCGTTCTGGATGCTGGGCAATGACATCGGACAGGTCGGCTGGCCCAACTCCGGTGAGATCGACATCATGGAGAACGTGGGCTTCGAGCCGTCCACGGTCCACGGCACCCTCCACGGCCCCGGATACTCGGGGTCCGGCGGCATCGGCGCCGGGTACTCCCTGCCCGGTGGCCAGGCGTTCGCCGACGCCTTCCACACCTTCGCCGTCGACTGGAGCCCCAACGCGATCACCTGGTCCGTGGACGGCACCGTGTACCAGCGGCGTACCCCCGCCGACCTCGGTGGCCGGCAGTGGGCGTTCAACAAGCCCTTCTTCCTGATCCTCAACCTCGCGGTCGGCGGCTACTGGCCCGGAGACCCCAACGGCAGCACGGTCTTCCCCCAGCAACTCCTCGTCGACTACGTCCGGGTCAGCACCGACAGCGGACAGCCGGGCGGCGGTGCCATCACCGGCATCGGCGGCAAGTGTGTGGACCTGGCGGGCGCCAACAGCGCCAACGGCACACCGATCCAGCTCTACGACTGCAATGGGTCCGCGGCGCAGCAGTGGACCGTTGGTGGCGATGGCACGATCCGTGCGCTGGGGAAGTGTCTGGACGTGGCGTCGGGTGGCACGGCCGACGGCAGCCTGGTCCAGCTCTACGACTGCAATGGCAGTGCGGCGCAGCAATGGGCCGTTCCCGCGGCCCGCGACATCGTCAATCCGCAGGCCGACAAGTGCTTGGACGCCACCGGTGGCAGTTCGGCCAACGGCACCCGGCTGCAGATATGGACCTGCACCGGTGCCGCCAACCAGAAGTGGACGGTGACCAGATGAACATGAGGCTCCTGCACAGACCCTCGGTGCGCGGCGTGCTGGGTGTGGCGGCCGCTGCCGCCCTCCTCACCGGCCTGACCAGCGTTCCCGCGAGTGGTGCCGTGGCGGCCACTGGACAGATCACCGGTGTCGGCGGCAAGTGTGTGGACGTGGCGGGCGCCAACAGCGTCAACGGCACACCGATCCAGCTCTACGACTGCAATGGGTCCGCGGCGCAGCAGTGGACCGTTGGTGGCGATGGCACGATCCGTGCGCTGGGGAAGTGTCTGGACGTGGCGTCGGGTGGCACGGCCGACGGCAGCCTGGTCCAGCTCTACGACTGCAATGGCAGTGCGGCGCAGCAGTGGTCCCTCCCGGCGGCGCGCGACATCGTCAATCCGCAGGCCGACAAGTGTTTGGACGCCACCGGTGGCAGTTCGGCCAACGGCACCCGGCTGCAGATATGGACCTGCACCGGTGCCGCCAACCAGAAGTGGACGGTGACCAGATGAACATGAGGCTCCTGCACAGACCCTCGGTGCGCGGCGTGCTGGGTGTGGCGGCCGCCGCCGCCCTCCTCACCGGCCTGACCAGCGTTCCCGCGAGTGGTGCCGTGGCGGCCACTGGACAGATCACCGGTGTCGGCGGCAAGTGTGTGGACGTGGCGGGCGCCAACAGCGCCAACGGCACACCGATCCAGCTCTACGACTGCAATGGGTCCGCGGCGCAGCAGTGGACCGTTGGTGGCGATGGCACGATCCGTGCGCTGGGGAAGTGTCTGGACGTGGCGTCGGGTGGCACGGCCGACGGCAGCCTGGTCCAGCTCTACGACTGCAATGGCAGTGCGGCGCAGCAGTGGTCCCTCCCGGCGGCGCGCGACATCGTCAATCCGCAGGCCGACAAGTGTTTGGACGCCACCGGTGGCAGTTCGGCCAACGGCACCCGGCTGCAGATATGGACCTGCACCGGTGCCGCCAACCAGAAGTGGACGGCGCCGGACGGTGGCAGCACTCCGCCGACCGGGCCGGGAGCCATGGCCGTGGCCCCGTACCTCTACAACGGCTGGGGCAGCCCGCCGAGCCCCACCACCGTGATGAACGCGACCGGCGTCAAGTGGTTCACGCTCGCCTTCGTCCTCAGCAACGGCTACTGCGACCCGCAGTGGGACGGTGGCCGTCCGCTCACCGGAGGCGTCGACCAGCAGACCATCGCCACCGTGCGGTCCGCCGGTGGCGATGTCATCCCGTCCTTCGGCGGCTGGAGCGGCAACAAGCTGGAGAGCTCCTGCGGCAGTGCGGGCGAGCTGGCCGCCGCGTACCAGAAGGTCATCAACGCCTACGGTCTCAAGGCGATCGACATCGACATCGAGGCCGCCGCGTACGACAGCCCGACCGTCCAGCAGCGCACGGTCGACGCGCTGAAGACCGTCAAGGCCAACAACCCCGGTATCAAGGTGTACATCACCTTCGGCACCGGCCAGAACGGCCCCGACAACAGCCTGATCAGCAAGGCCGCCGCCTCCGGTCTGACCGTGGACAGCTGGACCATCATGCCGTTCAACTTCGGGGGAGCCGGGCAGAACATGGGCCAGCTCACCCTCCGCGCCGCCGAGGGGCTCAAGAACACGGTCAAGAGCGCCTACGGATACACGGATGACCAGGCGTACCGGCACACCGGCATCTCCTCGATGAACGGCATCACCGACAACGGCGAGACCGTGACCGTGAACGACTTCCGCACCATCCTGGGCTATGCCCAGCAGAGGCACCTCGCGCGGCTGACCTTCTGGTCGGTCAACCGTGACCGGCCCTGCACCGGTGGCGGAGCCGACACCTGCTCGGGCGTCTCCCAGCAGCCGTGGGACTTCACCCGTGTCTTCGCCCAGTACGCGGGCTGATCCGATTCAGGACATGCGTTTCCTATAGGAATCTGCGAGACGGGATCCGGCACCTGATCGTCAGGGGTGCCGGATCTCGTGTTTGTCAGGGCTCTTGACGGGGCGGCTCGACTGGCACACCATCGCGGCATCAATTTCCTATTTGATTCGTGGGGGTGCGGAGGTGGGTCTCCGGACTGGATCTGTACTGCCGGGAGTGATCGCCGTCGTGGTGCTGGCCGCGGGTTCGGCAGCCTGCACGCTCAAGAACTCGGGTGAGCCGACGGGCGGACAGGGCCCCGCGTCCGCGCGGGCGGGTGGTGGCTCGGCCGTCCTCGCGGACGGGTCGGCCACCAAGGTCGCGCTCGTGCCCGGCGGGGCTCACCCCTACTTCCAGCCCTGGAAGTCCGCCGGTGCCGACGCGAAGAAGACGTACCGGCTCGGGGGCGTGACGTTCGACGAGACGGCGGAGTGGGACCAGCAGAAGCAGAACAATCTGCTGTCCACGCTCGCCGCGCGCGGCTACAACGCGTTCGGTGTCTTCGGGGTCTCGCCCACCGACATCAACACCACGTTCGCGGACCTGAAGTCGCGGGGCCTCGCCGTGGCCTCGCTCGGCTCCTGCCCGGCGGGCCGGAACGAGGCCGACTTCTGCCTCTCCACGGATGTCGAACTCGCCGCGTACAAGGCGGCCAGGGCCGCCATCGACGCGATGGGCGGCAAGGGCACGATCGTCCATCTGACGGGCAACAACGTGGACGCCAACACCCAGCTGCGGATCAAGGGCGTGGCCCGGGCCGTCAAGGAGTCGGGCGGCAAGGCGAAGCTGCTGCAGACCGTCACCGACATCGACAAGGATCTGCAGACCGCGCAGAAGGCGGTGTCCGACCTGCTGACGGCCAAGGGCAAGCAGATCCAGGGCATTGTCTCCACCGCCTACAACCCGGCCGTCGCCGCCGCCGACGCGGTCAAGAGCTCCGGTTCGCGGGCGAAGGTCGTCGCCATCGACGACGACGCCAAGATCCTCAGCTCGATCAAGCAGGGCACGGTCACCGCCACCGTCGTGCAGAACCCGGTGGGACAGGCGAAGGTCGGGGCGTGGGCGCTCGCGCTGCTGCAGACGAAGCAGTGCACCATGCGCAGGCCCGGCCAGTCCGTCGACTCCGGCTCGTTCGTCGTCACCAAGAAGAACGTCACGACCTACGACCGTGCCCGGAAGGCGAAGACCGATCAGCTGAAGAAGCGGTTCGCCGACGACGTCCTCGCGTGCGGCTGACCCCACCGCCCCTGTACTGCAGAACGCTCTAGAGAAACCGGGCATCACGAGATGAGCATCATCACGACCGCCACGGCCAAGCTGGCCGACATCGCGGTGGAGACGGACCGCACCGACGCGGTGCAGTCCTTCGTCAAGCAGGAGACGGTCCTGGTCGACATCACCACGGTGGACGGCAGTACGGGGACCGGCTACGCCTACACCATCGGCACCGGCGGAACCTCCGTACTGGCCCTGCTGCGGGACCATCTGCTGCCCACCCTCATCGGGCAGGACGCGCGCAATGTCGAGGCGCTGTGGCAGCGGCTGTTCGCCCTGACCCGCGCCACCACCACCGGAGCCATCACCTCGCTCGCGCTCGCCGCCGTCGACACCGCGCTGTGGGACGTGCGTTGCAAGCGCGCGGGCGAGCCGCTGTGGCGGCTGGCCGGCGGCCACCGCCAGGACGTTCCCGTCTACGACACCGAGGGCGGCTGGCTCCATCTGACCGCCGACGACCTGGTGAAGGGTGCGCTCCAGGCCCAGAAGTCCGGGTGGGACGGTGTCAAGATCAAGGTGGGCAAGCCGCATGCCGCCGAGGACGCCGAGCGCCTGCGCGCCGTACGAGAGGCAGTCGGCCCCTCGCTGCACATCATGACCGACGCCAACCAGTCGCAGACGATGTCCTCGGCCCTCCAACTGGCGGCCGCGCTGGAGCCCTACGACCCGTACTGGATCGAGGAGCCCCTGCCGGCGGACGACATCAGCGGCCATGCCCGGCTGGCGCGTGCGACACGGATTCCCGTCGCCGTCGGCGAGTCCCTGTACTCGCCCCGTCAGTTCCGCACCTACCTCGAGACGGGCGCCGCTTCCATCGTGCAGGTCGACGCCGCCCGCATCGGCGGGATCACCCCGTGGCTCAAGGTCGCCCACACGGCGGAGAGCCACAACGTCATGGTGTGCCCGCACTTCCTGATGGAACTGCATGTCAGCCTCGTGGCCGCCGTGCCCAACGGCAGGTTCGTCGAGTACATCCCGCAGCTGCGGGCCGTCACCCGCGGCGAGCTGACGATCCGCGACGGGCGGGCCGTGGCGCCCGACGTTCCGGGGATCGGCATCGACTGGGACATGGACGCCATCGACGACCGGAGGGTGGCATGACGACGCCCGTCCTCCCACCGGGCACCGACACCGAATCCACCGGGACCACGGCGCCGCGTCCGGTGCACCGGCTGCCGTTCTGGGTCAACCAGCGGCTCGGCCTGCTGGTGCTCGTCATCGGACTCGGTGCCCTGTTCGGCGTGTTGCAGCCGGCGTTCCTCGACGAACGGCTCGTGCTCTTCCCGCTGGTGCGGGACGTCTCGACGCTGACGGTGGTGGCGCTCGCCCAGATGGTCGTCCTCTCGGTGGGGCATATGAACCTGGCCGTCGGGCGGATGGCCGCCTTCGGAGCCCTGTTCGCGGGATTCGGCTACGACCGGCTGGACCTGCCACTGCCCCTGGGCCTGCTGCTGTGCCTGCTGGCCGGGGCCGCCATCGGCGCGCTGACCGGCTGGATCATCACCCGTACCGGGGTGAGTTCGTTCGTGGTGACCCTGGCGATGGACTTCGCGCTGCTGGGACTCGTCTCCCTGCTCTACTCGGCCGTGACCGAGAACGCCGCCTTCACCAGCAAGCCGTCCGGGCTCGCGGAACTGCGCTCGTACTCGTTGGCCGACATCTGCGTCGGGCCCGTGTGCGGATCCCCGGTCATCCCGCAGCTGGCGCAGTTCACCGTCCTGGCACTGGTCGGCCTCGGTTTCCTCTACGCCCGCACCCGCATCGGCCGGGAGCTGCTGCTCACCGGGGCGAACCCCGCGGCGGCTGAGTTGTCCGGCATTCCCACCGGCCGACGCCTCATCCTGGCGCACACGCTCTCGGGGCTGCTCGCCGCGCTCGCCGGATTCATGGCCGCCGTCGGCACCGGCACGTTCCGCGCCTCCATCGGGGACGACTTCATGCTGCCGTCCTTCCTCGGCTCGGTGCTCGGCGGCACCCTGCTCACCGGCGGCGTCGTCTCCGTACTGGGCGCTCTGCTGGGCACGTCCCTGGTCGGCGTCATCCGCAAGGGGCTCGATCTGCTCGGTGTCGGTCTCGAAAGCCTGAACATCTACCTCGGCTGTGTACTCCTGCTGGCCCTCTCGGCCGACCGGGCGCGCACCGTGGTGGCCCATCGCAAGGTGGTGCGATCCACATGAACACGATGCGCGATCGGGGAGAGCGGGGCGCCGCGGTTCTGCGCCGCTTCTCGCGCTCCACGACGATGACCCTGCTGTGCGTGGTGCTCGCCGGCTACCTCGCCCTGGGGCTGGCCTCCTCCGGCTCGTTCCTCGAGGGCCCTTCGGTGCGGACCTTCCTGCGGTACCTGGCCACCCCTGTCCTCATCGGGCTGGCCCAGATGGTCGCGCTGTGCGTCGGACAGCTCAACCTCGCGGTCGGCGCGCTCGGCGGCTTCACCGCCTGCCTGATGGGCGTCCTGATGGCCGACCAGGGTGTGCCCGCCGGGGTCGCGGTGGCGGCCGGTGTGCTGGCGGCCACCGCCATCGGCCTGGTGACCGGCCTGTGCATCGTGGCGACGAAGATCAACGGTTTTATCGTCACCCTCGGAACGATGACGATCCTCCAGGGGGCGCAGTACTGGCTGGTGGGCACGCGCACCGTCGACGGATACTCCGCGGGCCTGAAGGACCTCGGCAGGGCGGCCCCGCTGAACGTCCCGCTGGTGTTCGTCACCGCTCTGGCCGCCGCGGCCCTGCTCGCCGCCTTCCTGTACCGCAGTACCGCCGGCCGGCGGCTCCTGGCGGCCGGTGGCAACCCGCTGGCGGCCAGGCTCTCGGGCATCTCCACCGACCGGCAGATCGTGCTCGCCCACACCTTGTCCGGGCTGTTGATCGGCGTGGCCGCCCTGACCGCGACGGCGTCGCTGCCCGGAGTCAACCGCAGTGTCGGCGGCGACTGGCTGCTGCCCAGCTTCGCGGCCCCCATCATCGGCGGCGTGGCGCTCACCGGAGGGTCGGTCGCCGTGCTGGGCACGGTGCTGGCGGCCTTCGTGATGCGGCTCATCGACGCCGCTCGCGCGCAGTTCTCGCTCGACCCGAGCTGGGTGAACTTCCTCATCGGCGTGGTCGTGCTCGGCACGGTGGTCGGCGGCCGTATCCACCAGACCCAGCTGGAGAAGCGGGACGGTTCGCGCGGCCGCGTGCCGCCCGCACCACCGCCGAGTGCCGCGCGACCGACTGCCGTCCTGCCGCACCCGGGAGGTTCCGGATGAGCAACGTCCTTCTCGAATGCCACGCCATCGTCAAGGTCTTTCCCGGCGTACGGGCCCTGGACGGCGTCGGACTGCGCCTGACCGAGGGGTCCGTCCATGCGCTGCTCGGCGAGAACGGCGCCGGAAAGTCCACCCTCATCAAGGTCCTCACCGGGGTGCACACGCCCAACGGCGGCCATCTCACCTGGTGCGGAGGCGAGGTCCACCTGCGCTCACCGCAGGAGGCCACCCGCACCGGCATCGGCGTGGTGCACCAGGAGCGCAATCTGATTCCGGGCTTCTCGGTGGCCGAGAACATCACGCTGCAGAGCCCTCCCTCGCACCGTGGCCTGATCGACCGCGCGGCGATGACCGCCCCCGCGCTGAGGTGCCTCGGTGAGCTGGGTCTGGACCTCGACCCGGACCAGCCGGTCCGCGAACTGTCCGTGGCGCGACAGCAGTTGGTGGAGATCGCGAAGGCCCTGTACACCGAGAGCCGGGTGCTGCTCCTGGACGAGCCGACCGCGTCCCTCTCCCCGCAGGAGGCGGAGCGCCTGTTCGAGGTCGTCCGGCGGCTGAAGGCCCGGGGAACGTGTGTCGTCTTCGTCAGCCACAAGCTGGAGGAGGTGTTCGCCGTCTGCGACACCGTCACCGTGCTGCGCGACGGCAGGTCCGTGCTCGAGTCCTCGCCACTCGCCGACCACACCCACGACGACGTGGTCGGACTCATGGTGGGCCGCGCCCACTCGGCCACCGAGATGCGACCGCGGGAGGTGGACACCTCCGCGGCGCCGGTGCTCTCGTTCGACGACGTCTCCACCGCCGCCGGGCACCGGGACATCAGCCTGGACGTCCGGCCCGGCGAAATCGTCGGTCTGTACGGACTGGTCGGCGCGGGACGCAGCGAACTGGTCAAGGCCATGCTCGGCCTCGACCGCGTCACCGGCGGCGAGATCCGGGTGCACGGTGAGCCGGTGCGCATCGCCTCTCCCCGGCAGGCCCTGCACCGCTTCGGCATCGGCTATCTGACCGAGAACCGCAAGGAGGAAGGGGTCTTCCTGGAGCAGCCCATCGCCCGGAACATCACGGTGACGGTGTGGAAGAGGCTGGCGAAGGCGCTCGGGTTCATCTCCGCGCGCGAGGAGCAGGAGGTGGCGCACGACCTCGTCGAACGTCTGGGTATCCGCATCTCCGGGCTCGGGCAGAACGCCGGTGAGCTGTCCGGTGGCAACCAGCAGAAGGTGAGCCTGGCGAAGTGGCTGGCGGCGGACACGCGGCTGCTCATCGTCGACGAGCCGACCGTCGGGGTCGATGTGCGCACCAAGCACGCCTTCCACGAACTCATCTGGGAGCTGGCCCGCGGCGGCCTGCCCATCCTGCTGATCAGCAGCGACCTCGCGGAGATGATCACGCTCGCGGACCGGGTGGCCGTGATGGCCGACCACCGGATCCGCGGTGAGGTGGACAACGACCGCGACTACGAGCGGATGAGCGGCCGGATCATCCGCATCATCCACGACCGCGCGCCCTCGGCGGTGCGCCCACGGGCGGTGGAGGCGTGACCGGGCCGGGATGACCCCGCCCCGGCCGGGCCGATGGAGGACACCGCTCGGTCAGGACGCCGTTCGGTCAGGACTTGTCGTCCTGGCTGAGCTGGCGCCGGAGGCTGCGGGCGAGGTGCTCCGCCATCGCCTCGGCCGCGCGGTCGGGGTTGCGGCGCAATATCGCGTGCAGTACGCGCTGGTGCTCGGCAAGGGTGGGGTCCTCGGCATCGAGAACGCTGCTGAGCCTGAAGATGTGCAGATGGGAATGGAGCCGCTCCACCGCGTCCGCGAGCAGTGGCCGCCCGGACGCCTGCGCGATCGCGTCATGGAAGCGCTGGTCGAGGGCGGCGAAGTCGCGGTAGGCCGCATAGCGCCCGGCGGTCCCCGAATGGGACTGCGTCTCCTCCGCGATCCGCTCGATGCCGTCGAGCTGAGCCTCACTGGCGTTGCCCGCGGCGAGCGCGGCCGCTTTCGGCTCCAGCAACTGCCGCATCTCGAAGAGCTCCTCGAGCCCCTGGCGGGTCAGCAGCTCGGTGGTGCGGTATCCCGAGAGCGGCCTCTTCACCACCAGACCGTCGGACTCCAGCCGGGCCAGCGCCTCCCGGATGGGAGTCGGTGAGACGCTCAGGGCGCGGGCCAGGGCCTCGATGCTGACGCGCGCGCCGGGGGTGATCTCATGGTCCATGACCATGGCCTTGATGTTCTCGTAGACGCTGTCCGACAGGGCCTGACGGGTGGGGGACAGGTCGCGGCCGTGCCCTTCGCGCGGTGCCCCGAGCGCGGAGGTGTCGTGCGGCGGCATCCGGCCTCCTGGTGCTCTTCGGGGCTTGTCGGGACAGCAACAGTTTACCCAGGTGAGGGATGCGGTTCAGGGGTGAGCCGCGTCCGCCCCACCGGGTGCCGAGCCGCGGCGAAGTGGAACCCGATATAGTCGTTATGCGTCAAATGTGCCTGTATGGGTCAGTCGGGACAAGGAGCCTCGCATGCCGCCCCGTTTCCGCGTGCCCGCCCAGCGGTTCACTCTGTCGGACACGGCGCGCGCCGAAGCGTTCAGCGACGGCGTCTTCGCGATCGCACTGACCCTCCTGGTGCTCGGCCTGACCACCCCCGCACATCCACCCGGCGGCCTGGGAGACGCCCTTGCCCGCCAGTGGCCCGCCTACCTGGGATACGCCGCGTCCTTCAGCTACATCGCGGTGATCTGGCTCAACCATCACCGGGCCTTCCTGCGGATCCGCAGCATGGACCGGGGTCTGCACGCGGCGAACCTCTTCTTGCTCTTCACCACGGCGGCGCTGGCCTTTCCCACCGAGGTTGTCGCCACCGAACTGCAGGCCGACGCCTGGGGCACGGACGCGAAGGTGGCCGTGGCGCTCTACGCGGCCCTCGCCGCCGCGATGTGTCTGAGCTGGGCGGCCCTCTACCACCGCCTGCGCCGGCGCCCCGGGCTGCTGGAAAACACCATCGAACTCACCTATGTACGCCACGGCTGGCTTCGCTCGTGGATCGGAGCGCTGGCCTACGCCCTCGCCGGAGTCCTGGGCGTCCTCGTCACACCGCTGGCCGCCCTGGGCGCGTTCGTCCTGCTCCCCATCTTCTACTTCACCACCAGCGAAGGGCTGCCGGGGAGCCGGGACACGTCCGGTGAGGCCGCGGCCTGACCTCGGCGCGGCAGCCGGGTGGCTACCGGCGTACCTGAGCGTCGCCGCCGGTGGTGAGCGTCTCCGCCGGCGTACGTGGGCGTCGATGTCAGGAGCCCAACACCTTCCTGCACTTCCTCCGGGAGGCCGCGTCCGGCTATCTGGGCGGCGGTGACGAGCGCACGGGCCCGCTCGGGCGCGTCGTGAGCACCGACCAGCTCCTCGACTACGAATGTGCCGACACCAACGCCCGCCGGTTCATCTCCCGGGTCTGCTGCGCCTGCTGGACCGGCCCCCGGAGCCGTGCGCCGCGGCGGCGGTCCACCACCGACCCACGTGCTGCCGACGGAGAGCGCTCACTCAGGGCGCAGCACCGGCCGCAGCGCGTCCAGCACCGACGGGTCCTCGATCGTCGACGGCACCGGTTCGTCGCGCCCGTCGGCGATTCCGCGCATCGTCTTGCGCAGGATCTTCCCCGACCGGGTCTTGGGCAGCGCCTCCACGACCGAGACGGCCCGGAACGCGGCAACCGGGCCGATCTCCCGGCGTACCGCCGCGACCAGCTCCTCACGGAGGTCTTCGTCCCTGATGTCGGCGCCCGCCTTGAGCACCACGAAGCCCCGGGGCAGCTGGCCCTTGAGCTCGTCGTGCACCCCGATCACCGCACACTCGGCGACGGCCGGGTGCGCCGCGAGCACCGCTTCCATCGCACCGGTGGACAAGCGGTGCCCCGCGACGTTGATCACGTCGTCGGTGCGTCCCATGACGAACAGATAGCCGTCCGCGTCGAGGTACCCGGAGTCACCGGTCAGGTAGTAGCCGTCGTACCGGGACAGATACGCCTCGATGAACCGCTGGTCGTCACCCCACAGCGTGGGAAGCGCGCCGGGAGGCAGCGGAAGCCGGATCGCGATCACGCCCTCCTGGCCCGCGGGCAGTTCGGCACCGTCCTGGTCCAGGACGCGCACATCCCAGCCGGGGACCGGCACCGTGGCCGACCCGGGCTTGACCGGCATCGGCTCCAGCCCGTGGAGGTTCGCGGCGATCGGCCAGCCGGTCTCGGTCTGCCACCAATGGTCGATGACCGGTGTGCCGAGGTGCCGGTGCGCCCAGTGGTAGGTCTCGGGGTCGAGCCGCTCCCCGGCCATGAAGAGGGTGCGGAACGACGACAGGTCGTACTTCTTCGGTTCGACGGCCTCCGAGTCGAGCCTTTTGATCGCCCGCAGCGCCGTGGGGGCGGTGAACAGCGCCTTCACCCCATGGTCGCTGATCACCCGCCAGAACGCGCCGGCATCCGGGGTGCCCACCGGCTTGCCCTCGTACAGCACGGTGGTCGCACCGATCAGCAGCGGCGCGTAGACGATGTAGGAGTGACCGACCACCCAGCCGACGTCGGACGCGGTCCACCACACGTCGCCCGGCCCGATGTCGTAGATCGCGGCCATCGACCACGCCAGCGCGACCGCATGGCCGCCGTTGTCGCGGACGACGCCCTTGGGCCTGCCGGTGGTCCCGGAGGTGTACAGCACGTACAGCGGGTCGGTCGCCGCCACCGGGACCGGGCCGACCGGCTCGGCGCGGGCGACGAGATCCGCCCAGTCCACGTACATCCCGCCGAGCTCCGCGCGCGCCCGGTCACGCTGCAGGATGACGACCTTGTCCGGCTGATGGGTGGTCAGGCCGAGCGCCGCCTCGACGATGGGCTGGTACTCCACGACCCGCGCCGGCTCGATCCCGCAGGACGCCGCGACGATCACGGCCGGTTCGGCGTCCTCGATACGGGCGGCCAGCTCCTTGGGCGCGAAGCCGCCGAAGACCACCGAGTGCACCGCGCCGATCCTGGCGCAGGCCAGCATGGCGATGACCGCCTCGGGCACCATCGGCATGTAGACGATGACCCGGTCGCCCTTGGCCACACCCAGCGAGCGCAGCGCCCCGGCGAAGAGCGCGACCTCGTCACGCAGCTCGGCGTAGCTGAAACGCCGGACCGCACCGGTCACCGGGGAGTCGTGGATCAGCGCGGTCCGGTCGCCGTGGCCGTTCTCGACGTGGCGGTCCAACGCGTTGTACGAGGTGTTGAGTTCACCGTCGGGGAACCACCGCAGCAGCGGCGCACGGGAGTCGTCCAGGGCCTGGGTCGGTGGCCGGGTCCAGTCGATCGCGGCCGCCGCGTCCAGCCAGAACCCTTCGACATCCTCGAGGCTGCGGTGGTAAGTCTCGTCGTACGCGCCCATCAGCGCCCCTTGCGTCGCTCGGCCTTGGAGAACTGTGAGCAGTGTGGCCCATCGACCGGGTGGCGGCCAGCCCCGTCGGTGTGGTGCCCTTCACATGGGCGCCACAGGTCATCGGCGTGGCGTGGCCACGTCGTGCCCGGCCACTACGGGCCGTGGCCGGGCACGACGCTGGTGCGCGCCGTCCGCCTCCAAGGCGATCACCTCGAACTGACCGCCACCACCCGGGACGGCTCCCGGCTGCTCATCCAGTGGCGCACAGCCGGTGCCGCGCTCTGAACATCCCCGCCACGGCCGAATCCCCCTCTTGGAGGTGTGCGCTGTGCGCACAGCGAATCCGAACGGCCGCCTGGTGGTCATCACCGATGACGGGACGGCGATCGATGTCGAGAAGGCCGGCGACGGCCGGTTCTCCTGCGACCCGCGGGCGGTCTTCGACCGCTGGGAGGAGTTCCGCGACGGGGCCGGCACGTCCGCGGCGAGGGACGCCGAACGCCTGCCGCACGACGAGGGGCAGCTGGGCGCCCCCGTTCCCCGGCCGCGGCAGATCTTCGAGGCGGCGGCCGTCCGGCGGTCGCGCTACGCGTCACGCGTGCCCACGTCGCCGCGGTGATGTGGGCCGCGGGCACGGACCCCACCGTGCCCGCGGCGCGGCATCTGCACCGCCTGGCCACCGACCTGGCCTCCGTGCCGGGCGCGAGCGGTTCGCTGGTGATTCCGGCGGAGGAGACCGCCGTCTGGTCGTGGCTGGCTGTGCCCGACCGGCCCAGCGGTGCCCTGGCCGACGTGGTCCGGGCCGCCCTCGCTCCTCCCGCCGGACTGCACATCGCACCCGGCCCGTGTGCTCAGGGCGTCGAGGGCATGCGCCGATCCCAGCACGGGGCACGGGAGTCCGAGCGGGTGGCGCGCAGGGGCGGCAAGGACTGGCTCACCGACTACGGCGAGGTGGGACTGGTCGCGCCGGCGACCGCCGGCCCGGAGCACGCCCGGTGGTTCGTCCGCGAGACTCTCGGCCCGTTGGCGGCCGGCGGTACCCGCATGCGCGAACTCCGGGAGACCCCGCGGGTCTACCTCGCGACCGAGCGGAGCCTGCGGAGGGCCGCCGACGGGCTCCAGGTGGCCCGCGACACCGTCACCTAGCGTGTGAAGCGGGCCGAGGAACTGCTGCCGGGACCGGCCCGGGACGATCCCGCGCGACTGCGTATGGTGCTGGAAGTCGCGCGGAGCCTGCCCGGCTGACGTGCTGTCCGGCCGTCGCCCTCGTCCTGATCGGTGCGCGTCCCCGAGCCGTTCGTCAGGCGGCGGGGGTGTGGAAGTAGTGGCCCTTGTCGAGGTCTTCGAGAAGGCCGGGGCAGGTCGGCTGCCAGTCCAGCAGTTCACGGGTCAGGGTGTTCGTCGCCGGGGCGTCCATGCCCAGGAAGGCGCCCAGCCAGCTGAAGTGCTCGGCCGCGGCCTCGGGGGCCACGGAGGTGACCGGGACGTCGAGATGGCGGCCGATCACCTCGGCGATGTCCCGGATCGTGACGCCCTCCTCCGCGGTGCCGTGCAGCACCGATCCCGCCGGGGCCTTCTCGACCGCCAGGCGGAACAGCCGTGCGGCGTCGAGCCGGTGGACCGCCGGCCAGCGGTTGGCGCCGTCGCCGAGGTAGCCGGAGACGCCCTTGGCCCGGGCAGTGGCGACCAGAGTCGCCATGAAGCCCTGGTCCCCTTCACCGTGGCAGGTCGGGGCGAGCCGCACCACGGAGGAGCGCACGCCGCGTCCGGCCAGGGCGAGCACCGCCTGGGCGGTGGCCGATCGGATCGAGGTCGGCGAACCGTCGATGGCGGGGGCGGTCCGCTCGGTCGCCACCCGTCCGGGCGCGAGGCCCGCCAGGCCGCCGGCGAGGACGAAGGGGCGGTCGGTGCCCGCCAGTGCGTCGCCGAAGGTGTCGACGGCGCGGCGATCGGCCTCGGCGGCGGCCTGGTAGTCGCCGGTGAAGGCGATGTCGTGCTTGAAGGCGAGGTGGATCACCCCGTCCGAGGCGATGGCCGCGTCCCGCAGGACGTCGAGGTCGTCGACGGTGCCGCGGACGACCTCCGCCCCGGCCCTGGTGAGCGCGGCCGCGGAGGCGTCGGAGCGGGCGAGGCCGAGGACCTGGTGCCCCGCGTCGAGGAGGTCGGGAACGAGGGCGGAGCCGAGCCAGCCGGACGCGCCGGTCACAAAGATGCGCATGGGGAAACCTCAGACCGTGTTGATGTCAGTTACTGTCATCGACACTACACCTGATGTCATGGGCTGTCATCGCGTAAGATCCGCGTATGGGTAGGTGGCAGCCGGACGCGCGGGGACGCATGGCGAAAGCGGCGCTCGAGCTGTACAGCGAGCGCGGATACGAGCAGACCACCGTGGCGGAGATCGCCAGACGGGCGGGGCTCACCGAGCGGACCTTCTTCCGGCACTACGCGGACAAGCGCGAGGTGTTGTTCGCCGGCTCCGGTGAGCTGGAGGAACTGTTCGTGCGGGCGGTCGCCGACGCCCCGGAGTCCGCGGCGCCGATCGACGCGCTGGGGGTGGGCCTGGACGCGGTCTCCGAGTTGTTCGAGGACCGCCGCGAGTACGCGCGCAAGCGCCAGGCCGTGATCACGGCGAACGCGGAACTCCTGGAGCGCGAGCTGATCAAGCTCGCCGCGCTGTCGGCCGCGCTCGCCGGCACCCTGCGCCGGCGCGGCGTCGCGGAGCCGGCCGCGAGCCTGGCCGCGGAGGCGGGGCTCGCCGTCTTCAAGGTCGGCTTCGAACGCTGGGCCCTGGTGTCCGAGGAACGCGGGATGGCCCAGGTGATGCGCGAATCGCTGGACGAGCTCAAGGCCGTGACCGCGGGCGCCTGAGCGGCGCACCGGCGGCCCCGGCGGCTTGGAGAGCGAGCGATGAGGCGGTCGGCGACCGGGGCCGGGTCAGACCGTGGACAGGTTCGGCGACCGGGGCCGGGTCAGACCGTGGACAGGTCGATGGCCCGGTCGATGTCGTCGGGCCGCAGCACCCGCAGGATGCCTTCGAGCAGGTAGTAGTCGGCGTACGGGAGCGAGATCTCGACGCCGTCCTCGCTCGGCCGATTGCGGGTGCAGCGCGCCACGACCGCATCCGCGCGGGTCGACTTCCTGGTCAGACAGGTCTCCGACAGCGCGGTGAGCAGCTTCAGCGCCTCCTCGCGGTAGCGCGGTTCGCCGGTCGCTCGCGACAGGTCGAGCAGACCACAGGCCATGACCGCCCCCGCGGAGGCGTCCTTGATGTCGTGGGGTGCTTGCGGCGCGAGGTAGTCCCACACCGGTACATGGTCCGGGCTCAGCGCGCCCAGGGCGAAGTCGGCGAGCTTGCGCGCGGTGGTGAGGAATTCCCGCCGGCCGGTCCGGCGGTAGATCGTGGTGAATCCGTAGATCCCCCATGCCTGCCCGCGTGACCAGCAGGAGGCCGGGCTGTAGCCCTGTACGGTGCCCGGGCCGAGGGGAGCGCCGGAGGCCGGGTCGAAGTCGTAGACATGCGGGGTCGAGCCGTCCGGGCGGGGGAAGTTCCGCTGGGTGGTTCTCGCGTGCTCCACGGCGATGTCGAGGTACTTCCCCTCCCCGGTCTGGCCGCTCGCGAACGCCAGCAGATCGAGGTTCATCATCGTGTCCATGATGACCCGGCCCGCGTTCGCCGGATCGTTCAGCGCTCCCCAGGCCCGGATGAACCGGCCCTTCGGGTTGTACCGCCGGACCAGCGAGGAGGCGGCCCGGATCGCGCCCGTCCGCCACTTGTCGTCGCCGGTGAGCCGCCACGCGGTGACCCACGAGGGGGTTGGCAACTACTCGTCCGGGAGCGTGCGTAGGGCCGGTTTAGCTCGATCGTGTGATGGTCGGCTTCTGGCCTTGCGGCGCCACGGGCGGGTCGGGTTAGCGTGGCTGTGCGATCTGGGACGCCGAGTGCGGTGTCAGCGTGCGGGGCCCCTGCTCCAGCAGAGTGATGGTTCAGGGCCTCCCCGTCGCCTCTGGCCGCACCCACATGGCCAGGTCGTGAGGGACTCCGCCCACCCGGCTCGGAGCACGGACGCGATCCGTGTCGCCGTCCGGGACGTGAAAGCGGACGACCAGTGCGCCCAAAACCGTTCGGGGCGTGCCAGTGAGCGGACTCACTCCAGCCCACTGCCCAGGAACGGTAGAAGAGGAATCCGAGGTCGTGGACATCAGTGCCCGTCCTTCACGAGGGGGGAATCCGACAACGACATGCGGTGCGGGTACGTCAGTCGCCTGTGGGGCGCGGGCGAGGTTCGCGCCCCACAGGCGGCCTGCTGGGGTGGGCCGGTCAGCCGGGAGGATCAGGGATAGTCGATCACGTTCGCGACGTTGCTGCCCGCGTCCGAGGGGCCTCCCGTGCCATTGATGACGTGGTTGATCGTGCCGGTGCCGCCGAGCGAGACGGTGACCAAGTCATGGAACGTCACATCCGGGGTCTGGGGAACCTCGAAGGCGTGCTCGGCGGTGACGGACTTGTCGGTGTTGAAGAAGCAGTAGCTGCCCAGGCCCCATGCCTCATGGCGCTTGACCGAGTCGGCCACCTTGTAGGCGGCGTATCCCTTGGTGGAGCCGTTCATCCAGGCGTCCTGGTTCGGCGGGTCGTAGGGCATCTCGTTCTGGTAGAAGTACGTACGGCCGCCCTCGCCGTTCCACGTGGTCTGGTACTTCTGGTAGTGCTCCACGAACAGGCCGTACATGGTCACGTCGTCGCCGTTGACGACGAGCCCCTGGTCGGCCGTGTTGGAGTCCCAGCCGACGCCGTCACCGTGGTCGGCGCGCCAGATCCAGGTGTGGTCGCCGATCACGTTCGAGCTGTTGACCACCAGGCTGGTGGACGCCTTGCCCACGCCCGCGCCACCGACCCGGAAGAACACGTCGTGCAGCGAGGTGGGGTTGTCGGCGTGGCTCGCGGAGGAGTCCTCGGGGCCGACCTCCATCAGCGTCTCGGAGTTCTCGGTGCCCGCGTCGATGAGCAGTCCGGCGAGCTTGACGCCGTCGACGTCGGCCACCGTCATCGCCGAGACCCCGTTGTCGGGAATCAGCGTGGCCAGCCCCAGGCCCAGCACGACGGTGTCGGGCCGGGTCACCTTCAGCGGCGCGTCCAGGTGGTAGACACCCGGGGTGACGAGCAGGTGCTTGCCCGCGTCGAGCGCCGCGTTCATCTCCTCGGCCGTGTCACCCGGCTTGACGATGAAGAAGTCGTCCAGCGGGATCGATGTGCCCTTGGGGGCACCGGAGGACCAGGACGTGCCCGTCGAGTCCTTGCGCACGTCCGGCGCGAACACCTTGTAGGCGCCGTCGTCGTCGACGTACAGGAACGGCTTCTCACGGGACACGGGTGTCTTGTCGACCCGTGTGTACGGCGGATTGGGAAAATTCCCGGCCGGGGCGTTCTGCGCGCCGACGAACACCATGTTCCAGTTGGAGCCGGTCCAGCTGCCCCATTCGGTGTTGCGGGAGAGCCACTGCTGCTGCGATCCGGACTTCACCTGCCCGTCGACCTTGGTGTCGGCCAGCAGACCGCCGCTGGACCAGCCGCCGTCGTCGAGCCGCAGATCGCCCTTCAGATGCATGCGGCGGTACGGGGCGGCCTGCGATACGGCCCAACGGTCCGCGCCGCTCTCCGGGTTGACGGCCAGGTTCTCGGCGTCGCGCCAGAAGTTCTGCGTGGCGTTGCCGTCGAACCAGTCGGCCTCGGCGTGCACCTGGCCGTTGATGGTGGTGTCGTCGGGCGACAGGCCCAGGCCCGCCACCTGGGTGTAGAAGCCGACGTTGGCCTTGACATCGTAGGAGCCGGGCTTGAACAACAGGGCGTGCCGGGCCTGGCCGAACTGGTTCTTCTCCTGCTCGCCGAAGACCGAGTCGAGCTTGCCCTGGATGTCCTGGGCGGACATGGACGGGTCGAAGACCTGCACATGGGGACCGAAGTCCGGTTCGGCGTCCGCGCCGTGCGCCGCCGGTACGGTCAGCGCCGCCGCGGCGGCGCCGGCCAGCGCGGCGAACGCGGCGGTCCAGCCGGCGATGCGGCGGCGTCCGCGATGCCCGCGCCTGGTGGTGTCGTTCGTCATGGTGGTGGGGTCTCCCTCAGCCCTGGTACCGGGCGAATATTCCGGTGAACTGCCAGGGCTCCTGGGTGACTCCGGAGCAGGTGTCGTCGTTCGGGTAGGCGCCGGGGCAGGGGCGGTCCCGGTTGACGGACCAGAAGGAGAGCCGCGACAGGTGGTGCTGGGAGGCGTAGTCCAGGATCGTCTCGAAGTCGTCGGTGGAGACGGTCTCGTTGACGTCGGTGATGCCGTTCATCGAGGACAGGCCGCTATGCCGGTAGGCGTCGTCGTCGCTGTAGCCGTAGGCACCCTTGACGGCGTTCTTCAGACCGTCGGTGGCCTGCTTGGTCAGCTCGCCCATGTTCTGGCCCTCGCCGCCGAAGTCGAACGGCATGATGGTCCAGCTGTCGGCCTCGAAGCCGGATTCGGCGGCCCGGCGGATCATGCTGTCGTCGGGGCCGTTCTGATCGCTGGGGAAGGTGACGTAGGTGAGCAGCCCCGGGTTGTCGGCCTTCACCTGCTTCAGGGCGTCGATCGTCTTCTGCTGGACGGCCGGGTCGTTGTAGGCATCGCCTTCGATGTCGATGTCGATGGCCTTGAGACCGTAGGCGTCGATGACCTTCTGGTAGGCCCCGGCGAGGGCCTTCGCGTCGCCACAGGACTGCTCCAGCTTGGCGCCGCTCGCGCCGCCGAAGGACGGCACGACATCGCCGCCCTTGGCCCGTATGGCCTTCACGGTCTGCTCGTCGGCCCCGCCGGTCAGCGGGCGGCTGCCGTCCCACTGCGGGGAGCAGTTGCCCGAATCGAGGACGAAGGCGAGGGTGAACCAGCTGACGCCGGTGGCGTCCATCACCTCGCCCGGGTCCGGCGGGTTGCCCCATCCGTTGTACAGGTAGGGAGCCACGGCGGCGGATGCCGCGTCGGGGGCTTGTCCGGGGCTCGCGGCCCAGGCGGCCGCGGTCGTGCTCGCGACGGCGGCTACGGCGGCCACGGCCAGGGCGGTCCGCCGCCGGCGGCGGCGGTGTACGCGGTCCGGGGCGGTGAACTCTTCGCGGTGGTTCATGTGGGGGGATGCCTTCCTCAGACGCGGACGGGCCCCGGCACTGGCATGTCCGTCGGACAGGCGCCGCCGCAGCCCGCGACATGCGGTTTTCGGCCGGAAGGTCACGGCCGGACTCTCGGCCCATATATTTCGGGAGTTGAACGCGTCCCGTCAATAGGTCCGCACCAATGAAGTGACGTGCCTTCAAGGAGCGAACTCGCGTGACGCGTTGCGCCGGCGAACACCTCAGCTGCCGGCCGAACGTGGCGTGTCCACGGGTGCGGGGATCCGGCGGCGCGCCGCTCCTCGTCCCCGCCGCGATGCGCCTGCTCGGCCGCTCGGCCTGGTACGCGCCCGGTTTCCTCCGCACGGTCCATGGACGGTTCGGCCTCAGCGAGGGCGGCCCCGCGCCCGCGCCGGGGTCCATGGCGGAGCCGCCGTACGCGGAAGACTCGACGCGCGTCTGACCCCGCCAGACCGCGCCCCGCTGTGCCCGCCTCCACCCCATGGGAGGCGGGCACAGCGGGAGTTGGGGATCAGCGCTCGTGGTTGTGCGTGATGTGTTTGGTGCGCGCGTAGTCGTCCAGGGCGGGCCGATCTCGACGTCCTCGCCCGCGTTCGGCTCGCCGACGACCAGGGACCGGACCTCGATCGCCCATCTCCCCGAGGACGACGTGGCCCCGCAGCTGTGGACCACCCTCGCGGGCAGACCCCGCCTGCATCGCGAGAATCAGCGCGTCGTGCTGCACTGACCGGGGGAACTCCCGCCCCCGATGGGGAAGTCGGTGTCTCAGATGGCCGCGCGAACGGCCCGTTCGAAGCCCTCGACATGGCTGCCGGCGAGCTGTGCCGCCGTGTCGTGGTCACCGGCGACGATCGCGTCGATCAGCGGTCCGTGCTCTTCGACGTGGCCGGCCACGTCGGACAGGCGGTCGATGAACAGGCACCAGATGCGCGTGGCCAGATTGTCGTGGCGGACGAGAGTGTCCTCCAAGTACGGGTTGTGCGTGGCGGCGTAGATGGCGCGGTGGATCCGCAGATCCAGATGCATGAGGTCGGCGGCGGCGAGCCCGCGCGGATCCACGCTCCCCAGATCCCGCCGTAGAGCTGTCAGCGTCGCACGGTCGGTGGCGGTGGCGCGCCGCGCGGCCCGGGCGGCGGCCAAGGGCTCCAGCTCCTGGCGCACCTCCGAGATATAGGCCAGGTCGGTGATGTTGACCTCGGTGGCGAAGGTGCCGCGCCGGGGGTAGGTGGTGATGAGGCGCTCGTACTGGAGTCGCTTGAGCGCCTCGCGCACCGGCGTCCGCCCGACACCGAGGGACTGTGCCAACTGGTCCTCGTTGATCGGCGCGCCCGGGCGGATCTCGAGCATGACCAGGCGGTCCCGGATGGCGCGGTAGGCGCGCTCGGCGAGGGACAGCTCCTCGCCGTCCCCGGGCTCGGTCGCCACGTTCCGCATGAGGCCCCCTTGACCTGTCCGGCGAGCTCCCATACCTTACCGCAGAGGCTGATATATCAATTGCCGATCAGTGGTCCAGTAGTTCGCCTCCCAGGATGGTGCGCACATGGCAGCGAACCCGCCCACCCAGGTCACCACCCCTCTCTCCGTCCCGCTCCGCGAGCTGGACCCGGAGATCGCCGCCGCGGTCGGCGCCGAACTGCACCGCCAGCGGTCGACCCTCGAGATGATCGCCTCGGAGAACTTCGCCCCGGCCGCCGTCATGGAGGCCCAGGGCTCGGTCCTGACCAACAAGTACGCCGAGGGCTACCCCGGCCGCCGCTACTACGGCGGCTGTGAACACGTCGATGTCATCGAGCGGTTGGCCATCGCCCGGGTGAAGGAGCTGTTCGGCGCCGAGGCGGCGAACGTGCAGCCGCATTCGGGCGCCCAGGCCAACGCGGCCGCGATGTTCGCGCTGCTGCGGCCCGGCGACACGATCCTCGGCCTCGACCTCGCGCACGGCGGGCATCTGACCCACGGCATGCGCGTCAACTACTCCGGCAGGCTGTACAAGGTCGTGCCGTACCACGTGCGCGAGTCCGATCTGCGCATCGACATGGACGAGGTCGAGCGGCTCGCGCTCGCCCACCGGCCCAAGATGATCGTCGCGGGTTGGTCGGCCTACCCCCGCCGGCTGGACTTCGCCGCGTTCCGGCGGATCGCCGACGAGGTGGGCGCGTATCTGATGGTGGACATGGCGCACTTCGCCGGGCTGGTGGCCGCGGGCCTCCACCCGAGCCCGGTGCCGTACGCCGATGTCGTGACGACCACCACGCACAAGACCCTCGGCGGCCCGCGCGGCGGGGTGATCCTCAGCCGGGCCGACCTGGCCAAGAAGATCAACTCCGCGGTCTTCCCGGGGCAGCAGGGCGGCCCGCTGGAGCATGTCATCGCGGCCAAGGCGGTGGCCTTCAAGGTGGCGGCGGGCGAGGAGTTCGCGGAGCGCCAGCGGCGCACCCTGGACGGTGCCCGCATCCTCGCCGGACGGCTGCTGGCCGACGATGTGGCCGAGGCCGGGATCACGGTGCTGACCGGCGGCACCGAGGTGCATCTGGTCCTGGTCGACCTGCGCGCCTCCGCGCTCGACGGGCAGCAGGCCGAGGACCGGCTGCACCGCGTCGGCATCACCGTCAACCGCAACGCGGTGCCCTTCGACCCCCGTCCGCCGATGGTCTCCTCCGGGCTGCGGATCGGCACTCCGGCCCTGGCCACCCGGGGCTTCGGCACGGCGGAGTTCCGGGAGGTCGCCGACATCGTCGCGCAGGCCCTGATGGCCGAACGGCTCGGCGACGAGCGCACCGGCCTGCTGCGTGACCGGGTGGAGAAGCTCGCCACCGCGTTCCCTCTCTATCCCCGGCTGCCTCACCCGGCTCGCCCGACCCACCCGCCCCGCCCGAACGGAGACGCGGCATGACCGCCACGCCGCTGCCGGAGCACCCGGAGTACCTCTGGCGCACCCCCGAGCCGCGCTCCTCCTACGACGTCGTCATCGTCGGCGCGGGAGGCCACGGCCTGGCCACCGCCTACTACCTCGCCCGGAACCACGGCATCACCGATGTCGCCGTCCTGGAGAAGGGCTGGCTGGCCGGTGGCAACATGGCACGCAACACCACGATCATCCGCTCGAACTACCTGTGGGACGAGAGCGCGGCGATCTACGAGCACGCGCTGGGGCTGTGGGAACGGCTTCCGGAGGAGCTGGACTACGACTTCCTGTTCAGCCAGCGCGGTGTCCTCAACCTGGCGCACACCCCCCAGGACGTCCGCGAGGGCGTGCGCCGGGTCAACGCCAACCGCCTCAACGGAGTCGACGCCCACTGGCTGGAGCCGGACGAGGCCGCCAGAGTCTGCCCCATCCTCAATGTCTCACCCCGCACCCGCTATCCGGTCCTCGGCGCCACCTTCCAGCCGCGGGCCGGTATCGCCAAGCACGACCACGTCGCCTGGGCGCTGGCCCGCCGGGCCGATGAGATGGGCGTGGATCTGATCCAGGGGTGCGAGGTCACCGGTTTCCTCAAGGACGGCGACCGGGTCGTGGGCGTCGAGACCAGCCGCGGCCGTATCCTCGCCGGCCGGGTCGGTCTCGCGGTCGCCGGGCACAGCAGTGTGCTGGCCGAGCGGGTCGGCGTCCGGCTGCCGGTGCAGTCCCATCCGCTCCAGGCGCTCGTCTCCGAACTGCACGAACCGGTGCACCCCACCGTGGTGATGTCCAACCACGTGCACGTGTATGTCTCCCAGGCGCACAAGGGCGAGCTGGTGATGGGCGCGGGCGTCGACGCCTACAACGGCTATGGGCAGCGCGGCTCGTTCCATGTGATCGAGCGGCAGATGGCCGCCGCCGTCGAGCTGTTCCCCGTCTTCGCCCGTGCGCATGTGCTGCGGACCTGGGGCGGCATCGTCGATGTCACTCCGGACGCCTCCCCGATCATCGGCACCACCCCCGTCGAGAACCTCTATGTCAACTGCGGTTGGGGCACCGGCGGCTTCAAGGCCACCCCGGCCGCCGGCTGGACCTTCGCCCACACCATCGCCACCGGCGAGCCACATCCGCTGAACGCCCCCTTCGCCCTCGAACGCTTTACGACGGGCGCGTTGATCGACGAACACGGCGCCGCGGCCGTGGCCCACTGAGGAGGACATCGTGCTGCTGATCAGTTGCCCATGGTGCGGTCCTCGCGACGAGACCGAATACCACTACGGGGGACAGGCCCACGTCCCCTACCCCGGAAACCCCGCGGACCTCACCGACGAGGAGTGGGCCGCGTATGTCTTCTACCGCGACAACCCCAAGGGGCCGTTCGCCGAGCGGTGGATGCACGGCACCGGCTGCCGCCGCTGGTTCAACGTCCTCCGTGACACGGTGAGTTACGAAGTGCTGGCCGCCTACCGGCTCGACGAGCCACGCCCCGCACTGCCCGGCCGGGCGGACGTCCACCAGCCCGCCGAACCGGCCGGAGGCAACCGATGACCGATCAGCGATTCCGGCTCCCGCACGGGGGCCGCGTCGACCGCGGCACCGTGCTGCGGTTCACCGTCGACGGCCGGGAGATGACCGGGCACCCCGGTGACACCGTCGCCTCGGCGATGCTGGCGAACGGGCGCGTCGAGGCCGCCCCGTCGATCTACCGCGGCCGCCCGCGCGGCATCGTCGCCGCGGGTGTCGAGGAGCCCAATGCCCTGTTGCAGATCGACGGGCCGTGCTCCGAGGGCATGGTGCCCGCCACGACGGCGGAGCTGTACGACGGGCTGTCGGCCACGACGCTGTCCGGGATGGGGCGGCTCGACCCGAGCCCCGACCCCGCCTACTACGACAAGAAGTACGTCCACACCGATGTCCTGGTCGTCGGCGCCGGACCGGCCGGGCTCGCGGCCGCCGCCGCTGCCGCGGGCTCCGGCGCCCGGGTGATCCTCCTCGACGACCGGCCCGAGCCCGGCGGTTCGCTGCTCTCCGGGCGCACCGACAGGGTCGGCGGGCAGACCGCCCTCGAGTGGGTCGCCGGAGTGCGCGCGGCGCTCGACGCCGCCCCGGAGGTCGTCGTCCTGCGGCGCACCACGGCGTTCGGCAGCTACGACGACAACTACGTACTGGCCCTGGAGCGGCGCACCGACCACCTCGGCGCCGACGCTCCCGAGCCGTCCGCAGGTGTCTCGCGGCAGCGGCTGTGGCACATCCGGGCCCGCCAGGTGGTGCTGGCCACCGGCGCCCACGAGCGTCCGCTGGTCTTCGCGGGCAACGACCGGCCCGGGGTGATGCTCGCCGGGTCCGTGCGTTCGTACCTCAACCGGTATGCGGTGGTGCCGGGTTCGCGAGCCGTGGTGGGCACGGTGAATGACAGCGCCTATGACACGGTGGCCGATCTCCACGCCGCCGGGATCGACATCGCCGCCGTCGTGGACGCGCGGCCCGAGCTGTCCCGCCGGGCCGCCGAGGTCGCCGTGGCGAGCGGGGTGCGGGTGCTGACGGGCAGTGCGGTGGTCGACACCGCGGGCGCGAACCGGCTCACCGGTGTCACCGTCCAGGCCCTCGACACCGAGGGCCAACTCAGCGGTGAGAGCGAGTCGTTCGACTGCGACCTGCTGGCCGTCTCCGGCGGCTGGAGCCCGGTGGTGCACCTGCACGGCCAGCGCCAGGGCACGCTGCGCTGGGACGAGGACCTGGCCGCCTTCGTCCCGGACGGCACCGTACGGAACCAGCACATCGTCGGCGCGGCCCGGGGGACGTACGACCTCGACGGCTGTCTCGCCGAAGGGGCGCGGGCCGGTGCGGCGGCCGCGACGGACGCCGGGTTCGCGGTGGCCGCGCCCGAACCGCCCTCCCGCGACGCGCGGCCCCGGGCCGTGGCGGGCCCGGTGCGCGCACTGTGGCTGGTGCCCGCGCCCGGCCCCGGCAGCGAACCCGGCGACTGGGACACCCACTTCGTCGACCTCCAGCGCGATGTCACCGTCGCCGACATCTGGCGATCCACCGGCGCCGGTATGCGCGGCGTCGAGCACATCAAGCGCTACACCTCGCTCGGCACGGCGAATGATCAGGGCAAGACCTCCAATGTCAATGCCATCGGTGTGATCGCCGAGGCGCTCGGGGCGGGCGCGTCACCCGGGCAGATCGGCACCACGGGCTATCGGGCGCCGTACGCGCCGGTGGCCTTCGCCGCGCTGGCCGGGCGTGAGCGCGGCGAGCTGTTCGATCCGGAGCGCACGACCTCCATCCACCCATGGCACGTCGCCCACGGGGCGGTGTTCGAGGACGTCGGGCAGTGGAAGCGGCCCCGGTACTACCCCCGGCCCGGTGAGGACATGGACACGGCCGTGGCCCGCGAGTGCCGCGCGGCCCGTGAGGGGGTGGCGTTCATGGACGCCTCCACCCTCGGCAAAATCGAGATCTGGGGCGCGGACGCGGGTGAGTTCCTCAACCGCGTCTACGCCAACGCCTTCAAGAAGCTGAAGCCCGGCATGGCCCGCTACGGCGTGATGTGCAAGCCCGACGGGATGATCTTCGATGACGGTGTCACGCTGCGCCTCGACGAGAACCGCTACTTCACGACCACCACGACCGGTGGCGCGGCCGCCGTCCTGGAGTGGCTGGAGGAGTGGCTGCAGACCGAATGGCCCGACCTCGATGTCCACTGCACCTCGGTGACCGAGCAGTGGGCGACGATCGCGGTCGTCGGCCCTCAGTCGCGCGAGGTCGTGGCCCATCTCGCGCCCGAGGTCGACCTGTCGAACGAGACCTTCCCGTTCATGGCCTTCCGCGAGACCACCCTGGCCTCCGGCATCCCCGCCCGCATCTGCCGGATTTCCTTCTCCGGCGAACTCGCCTACGAGATCAACGTATCGGGGTGGTACGGCCCGGCGGTCTGGGAGGAGGTGTACGCGATCGGCCGGCCGTACGACATCACCCCGTACGGCACCGAGACCATGCACGTGCTGCGGGCCGAGAAGGGCTACATCATCGTCGGCCAGGACACCGACGGCACCGTCACCCCGCAGGACGCGGGCATGTCCTGGGTGGTCTCCCAGCGCAAGGACTTCATCGGAAACCGCTCGTACTCCCGCGCCGACACCTCCCGCACCGACCGCAAGCAGCTGGTCGGCCTGCTGCCGAGCGATCGGCGGACCCGGCTGCCCGAGGGCACCCAGCTCATCGCGCCGAACGTGCCCCTCACTCCCGAGGCCGGGCCGGTGCCGATGCTCGGCCACGTCACCTCCAGCTACCACAGCCCGGCCCTCGGCCGCCCCTTCGCCCTCGCCCTCGTCGCCGACGGGCGGGCACGGATCGGCGAGACCCTCCTCGCCCCGGTGGGCGAGGACCTGGTGCCCGTCCTGGTGGCCGACACCGTCCTCTACGACCCCGAAGGGACCAGGCGAGATGGCTGAGCCGACGAACGCCGCGGGCGCAGGGGCAGTCGCGGGCGCGGGCCCGGTGGCGCTGCGCACCAGCCCCCTGGCCCATCTGGCGGAGCGGATGCGCACCGCCACCGTCACCGGCCCCTGGGGCGTCACGCTGACCGAGTGGCCGTTCCGCACCATGGTGAACCTGCGCGTCGACCCCGCCTCCGCAGCGGCCGGCCGCGTCGAGCAGTCCCTGGGGGCGCCACTGCCGCGGCAGTGCGGCCACACCACCGCCTCGGGTTCGCACACGGTTCTCTGGCTCGGACCCGACGAATGGCTCGTGTTCGCCCAGGCCGACGGGGTCGACGGGACCGCCGTGGTCGCCGCGTTGCGGGCGGCACTCGGAGCGGAGCCGGGCTCGGTCGTGGACGTCTCGGCGAACCGCACCACGCTGGAGCTGAGCGGCCCGGCCGCTCGGCAGGTGCTGGAGAAGGGCTGCCCGCTGGACCTGCACCCCCGGGCCTTCGGCCCCGGCCACGCGGTGTCGACCACGGTGGGGCCCGTCGCGGTGCTGCTCTGGCAGGTCGACGGCGCCCCGGCCTACCGGCTGTTCCCCCGGTCCTCGTTCGCCGACTACCTGGCGCGCTGGCTCATCGACGCGATGAGCGAGTACCGCGGGCCAGAGCTGGGCTGATGGGGTGCCCCGATGGGGTGGGCCGCGCTCGATGTACGTCCCGTTGTCACCGGGTGTCCGGGCGTACGGGCGAGAGCCGGTAGGTGTTCTCGTGGGTGATCACACGGCCGGCGGTGGGCGGCGGGAAGTGGGTGCCGAGCAGGAGCGTGTCCGTATCGGCGAGGGAGCCGAGGAGTTCGCGGCGGGTGGCCTCGGACTGCTCGGGGGCGATGTCGACGCATGAGCCGATGGTGGGGTGGGCGAGCTGGACGGGGTGGTGGATGCAGTCGCCGGTGATCAGCGCCGTCTTGTCGCGGCTGGTGAGCTGGAGGGCGATATGGCCGGGGGTGTGGCCGGGCGTGGGCATCAGCCGCAGCCCGGGGGCGACCTCGGTGCCCTCGGCCAGGACGTCGGCCAGGTCGAGCAGTCCCGCATCCTCGATCGGGGTCACGGAGTCACGGAACATCTGCGCGCGCGGCTCGTCCATGTCATAGCTCGCCCAGAACTCCCGTTCGGCGCGGGAGGTGAGGTAGCGCGCATGGGGGAAGGTGGGCACCCATGCGCCGTCCACCTCGTGGGTGTTCCAGCCGACGTGATCGGTGTGCAGATGGGTGAGGATCACCAAGTCGACCGATTCCGGGGGGAATCCGGCGGCGGTCAGACGCTCCAGGTAGTCGGTGTGCAGATCGTGCCAGGCGGGGTTGGCCCGTGTCTTGCCGTTGCCGATGCCGGTGTCGACGAGCACCTTCAGCCCGCTCACCTCGAAGGCGAAGCTGTGGCTGCCGAGGCGCAGGATGCCCTTCTGATCGGCGAAGTCCGGGCGCAGCCAGTCTTGTTGCGTGACCACGTCCGTGGTGGCGTCGGGCAGCAGCCACGGCCCGGTCTGCGGCGGCAGGAGCACCTCGTCGATGCGGTGGACGATGAGGTCGCCCACGGTCCAGAAGGGGATGTCGATGCTGTGTGCTGTGTGCATGGTCCGTCGTTTCCTTGGTCTCTAGCGGGGGAGTGCGGCGCGCGGTGACGCGGTGAGTGCCGCCACCGCCGCGGCCGCGAGGACGGCGGCGCCGACGGCGTAGGCGTAGGAGGCGGCGCGGAGCCCGTAGTGCTGGGCGGCGGCGCCCGCGGCGATGGCGGGCAGGCTCATCGCCAGATAGCTCAGGACGTAGTAGGCGGCCACTGTCGTGGCCCGGTCCCGCTCGTCGAGCGAGCCGAGCAGCATCCGCAGCGCCCCTTGGGAGACGGCGCCGAAGGCGATGCCCGCCAGGGCCGCGCCGCCGAACAGGGCGAGCGGTCCGGCGCCGTGCAGGGCGCCCAGGCTCAGGGCGGCGGAGGGGATGACGGCCAGGCAGCCGCCGGTGGCGGCGGTGGTCGGTGCCGTGCGCCGCAGGGTCCATACGGTGAGCGCGGCGGCGGCGCTGACGGTGAAGAACACCATTCCGCCCGCGGTACGGGGAGTGCCGGGGGCCACAAGGCGTACGAGCGCGGGTCCCAGGGAGGAGTAGAGCCCGCCGAGCGCCCAGACCGCGACGACACCCGTGCCCACGGTCAGCAGCGCGCGGCGGGCCGAGGGCGGGACGCCGAGCCGCGGGAGCAGCGACCGCAGCGCGCCAGGGCGTCGGTGTCCGCTCTCCGCGGTGAAGGTGACCGCGGCCGCCTGCGCCACGAACAGTGCGGCCAGCAGCAGGTAGACGGTGACCGTGGGCGCGGGGGAGAGGGGGATGAGGAGGGCCGAGGCGAGCACGCCGCCGGCCATGCCGGCCACCGGGGCGATGCTGTTGGTCAGGGCGGATCGGCCGGGGCGCAGCGGGTCGTCGAGGTCGAGGAGCGCCGCTCCCGAGGCACTGGTGGCCGCGCCGGTGGACGCTCCTTGCAGGACCCGGGCGGCGATCAGCGGTCCGGCGCCGTCCGCCGTGGCCAGCAGCACCATGGACACGGCCTCCAGAACCAGCGCGCCCACCAGGACGGGGCGCCGTCCCAGGTGGTCGGAGAGGGCTCCGACGGTGAGGAGGGCCAGCAGGAGGGTCAGGGAGTAGGCGCTGAAGATCACCGTGATGGTGAGTGCGGACAGGCCCCACTGGTCCTGGTAGAGCGGGTACAGCGGGGTGGGGGCGCTGGACGCGGCCAGGAGGGTCGTGAGGACCGACGCGTAGAGGACGAGGGCCGCGGTGCGGTTCGCCGTGGTCTCGCGGAGGGGCGCGGTGCGGCCGGCCGTGGTCTCACGGAGGGGAACGGCTGTGTAGGGGCACTGCGCGGGGGCGCCGGAGGTGGCGCTGGGCATGGGACTCCTTCCCGCTAAAAGCGACGCATTTGCTTTAAGGGACTGTAGGCCCTACAGTCGACTAACGCAAACCGTTAGCTTTTGTTTCGGGGTTGCCGGGGATCGCCGGGGTCACTCCTCCGGAATCGCTCCGCCTCTCCGGTCCATGAGGGAGACACCATGCCCGCTGCTGAACTCACCCCTCCGGAAGCGGCCCGCTGGGCCGCCCGCGCCGGGCTCCCGCTGCCGCCCGAGCGCCACGCCGCGGCGGCGGCCACCGCCAATCACATCCACTCGGTCGTCGCCGTCCTGCGCGAACTCGACTTCGGTGACACCCCGCCCGCCCCCGCCTACCGTGCGCGAGAGGAGCAGCACGATGCAGCCGTATGAACTGTCCCTCACCGCGGCCGCCGCCGCGATCCGGGCCGGGCGGCTGTCCCCGGTCGAGCTGGTGGACTCCGTCCTGGAACGCGTCGAGCGGCTGGAACCCCACCTGAACGCCTATGCCACGGTGACCGCCGAGCAGGCGCGCCACGCGGCGCGCAAGGCCGCGGACGACATCGCGGCCGGCCGCTCACGCGGCCCGCTGCACGGCATCCCGATGGGGCTGAAGGACCTGATCGACGTCGCCGGCGTGGCCACCACCGCCAGCTCCCGGGTCCGCGACGACCACCGCGCGCAGGCGGACAGCACGGTCGCCGCCCGCCTCGGCGCGGCCGGCGCGGTCCTGGTCGGCAAGACCCACACCCATGAGTTCGCCTACGGGCTCACCACCCCGCAGACCCGCAACGCCTGGGACACCGGCCGGGTCGCCGGCGGCTCCAGCGGCGGATCCGCCGTGGCCGTGGCCTCAGGCACCGCGACCTTCGCCCTGGGCACCGACACCGGCGGATCCATCCGCGTCCCCGCCGCGCTCAACGGAGTCGTCGGCCTCAAGCCGACCTACGGCCTCGTACCCCGCCACGGCGTCACGTCCCTGTCCTGGTCGCTGGACCACGTCGGCCCCCTGACGCGCACCGTCGAGGACCAGGCCCTGGTCCTGGCGGCTCTCGCCGGACACGACCCCCGCGACCCCGCCTCCCTGGACGCGCCCGCGCAGGACTACCGGCCCGGTGCGGGCCAGGACCTGACCGGACTGCGCGTCGGCGTGCCGCGCAACTACTACTTCGAGCACGTCGATACGGAGGTGGAAGCCGCGGTCCGGCAGGCCGTCGACCGGCTTCAGGCCCTCGGCGCACGCCTGGTCGAGGTCGAGATCCCCATGACCCGCTATATCCAGGCCACTCAGTGGGGCCTGATGGTGCCGGAGGCGACCGCCTACCACGAGCGCACCCTGCGCGCGGTGCCCGAGCTGTACCAGGTGGACGTGCGCACCCTGCTCGAAGCCGGGGAGCTGATGCCCGCCGGGGACTATCTGCGCGCCCAGCGCTCCCGGACGCTGATGCGCCAGGAGTGGGCGCGCGTGCTGGCCGATGTCGACGTGATCGCCGCCCCGACGGTTCCGGCGACCGCGGCCAAGGCCGACCAGGAGACGATCACCTGGGCGGACGGCACGGTCGAAGCCGTCTCCGACGCCTACGTACGCCTCTCGGCCCCCGCCAACCTCACCGGAGTGCCCTCACTGTCCGTCCCGGTCGGCCACGACACGGCGGGCCTGCCGATCGGCATGCAGCTGCTGGGGCGGCCCCTGGGGGAGAACGTGCTCCTGCGGGTCGGCCACGCCTACGAGCAGTCCCAGCCGACCCGCGTGCTCGCACCGGCGGCCTGACGGCGGCCTGGGGCAGCGGTCGGGGGCGCACCACTGTCTAGAAGCAAGAAATTTGCTTTAAGGTGGAAGGATGAGCAGGCAGATGGTGCGCCCCGGCGGGCGCAGCGCCCGGGTCCAGGCGTCGGTGCACACCGCCGTACGCGAACTCGAAGCGGAGGTGGGCCGCGACGCCCTGACCGTGCCGCTGGTCGCCCAGCGCGCCGGGGTCACCCCCTCCACGATCTACCGTCGCTGGGGAGACCTCGCGGAGCTGCTCTCGGACGTGGCGGTCGAGCGGCTGCGGCCCGATACCGCGCCCAAGGACCACGGCGGCCTGGCATCCGACCTGGCGGCCTGGGCCGAGCAGTTCCTCGACGAGATGGCCTCCCCCGCCGGCCGTGCCTATATCCGCGACGCCCTGCTCGGCGACCCCGACGGCACCAACGCCGGCCAGTGCTCGGCCTATGCCGCCGACCAGGTCGGCCTCATCCTGGCCCGCGCGACCGGACGCGGGGACGACGTCCCCGGGGTCGAGACGGTCATCGACCGCGTCGTCGCCCCCCTGATGTACCGCATTCTCTTCCGCCCCGCCGGACTCGACGCCGCCTACGCCCGCGGACTCGTGGCGGGGCTCCTCGGCCCGGTCGGCGAGGACGGGTGACCACGAGGGACACCGTCGTGCCGGTCGCAGCCCGCGACGCGTGGTGTGACCGGTGCGATCCCGGCAGGCCCTACTCGGCCGTGCCCTCGGGCGGGAGCTGTGCGGGGTAGGGCTCGCCGAAGTCGGCCGAGCGGCTGACCTCTTCCCAGGCGGTCGCCTCGGCGAGCTGGTGCTGGGAGTAGTCCCGCGCCATGGTCGTCGCGTTCACGCCCAGCGGGAGATGGCTCGGGACCTGGTCGCGGTGGACGGTGCGCACGATGATCTCGGCGGCGCGCCGAGGGTCCCCGGCCGCTCCTGTTGTGCTCTGCCGCACCAGCCGGTTCATCGCCCCGACGGTCTCGTCGTAGGCGTCGGGGATGGGTTGGACCGTCATGGAGGAACCGGCCCAGTCGGTGGCGAAGCCGCTCGGTTCGACCACCATGACGCGCACGCCGAACGGTGCGGTCTCCATGGCGAGCACCCGGCTGAAGCCGTCGACCGCGAACTTGGCCGCCTGGTAGGAGGCGATGCCCGGCGATCCGCCGACCCGCCCGCCGATCGAGGAGATCTGCACGACGGTGCCGGCTCCCTGGCGGCGCAGGGCCGGAAGCGCGGCCTTGGTGACGTTGTAGACGCCCCAGAAGTTCGTCTCGAACTGGGCGCGGAAGTCGTCGTCGTCCGATGTCTCGATGGGCGACACATTCGCGTATCCCGCGTTGTTCACGAGCACGTCGATGCGCCCGAAGCGGGCGAGCGCCGCCTCGACGGCCTCGTGCGCCGCCTCGGGACGCGTGACGTCCAGCGCGACGGGATGGACGCGGTCGCCGTACTCGCCGAATGCCTCCGCGAGGGCCTT
Source organism: Streptomyces sp. AgN23 (assembly GCF_001598115.1). NCBI lineage: Bacteria > Bacillati > Actinomycetota > Actinomycetes > Kitasatosporales > Streptomycetaceae > Streptomyces > Streptomyces sp. AgN23. Next base: position 1,657,889 of record NZ_CP007153.1, on the reverse strand, counting down.
GGGGTCGCGGGCGGTGGCCACGACATGATCGCCGGCCTCGAGGGCGGCGGTGACCAGGGCGCGCCCGAGGCCGCGCGATGAACCGGTGATGAACCAGACCTGTTGCTTCATGCCGTTAGTACAACACCGTTCTCTTAATAATGCAACGACGTTGCCTTACGGGTTCCTATGATGTGGGGCATGACGACGCCTGCCTTCCAACGTGCCCGCAGTACCCAGGCCAAGCAGGCGCGGGAAGAGGCGATCCTGGACGCGGCCCGTGCGCTCGGCCGCCGGCGCGGGGTCCGCGACGTCACCCTCACCGACATCGCCGCGGCCGTAGGGATGCACAAGTCGGCCCTGCTTCGCTACTTCGAGACGAGGGAGCAGATCTTCCTGCGGCTCACCGCGGAAGGCTGGCGGCAGTGGTCCGCGGACCTGCGCGGCGATCTCGCACGGAGGGCGCACGCCACGCCCACGGAGGTTGCCGAGGTCGTCGCCGCCACGCTGGCGGCCCGGCCGATGTTCTGCGACCTGCTGGCACAGGCGCCGTTGAACCTCGAGCGCAATGTCTCGATCGACTCGGTGCGCGCCTTCAAACTGGTGACGCTCGAGGAGATCGAGCTGATCGACGGCGAGCTGCGACGACTGCTCGGACTGACCGAGTCGCAGACCGTCGACCTGGTCGCCGCGGCGACCGGCATGGCCGGGGCCCTGTGGCAGATGGCCACCCCCGGCCCGCGCCTGCGGGAGCTCTACGAGACCGACCCCCGGCTCGGCCACGCGGTCGTCGAGGTGGAACCCCGCCTGCGCCGCGTCCTCGCCGCCTTTCTCACCGGACTCGGCGCGGGACCCTCCGCGACGGGCTCGGACGACACTCCGTAGCCACCTGGCCGAACCGCGCACGCCGGGCGATACAGGTCGGTGCGATACAGGTCGGTGCGATACAGGTCGGTGCGATACAGGTCGGTGCGGTGCGGTGCGGTGCGACCGCGACGGGCGCGTGCCCCGGCCGGCGGCCGGGGCACGCGGGGGTGTGCCTCAGACGGAGGGGAGAAGGGAGTCGTCCTCGGTGTGGGCGCCGGGGAGCTGATGCCGGGCGGCGATCAGAGCGGCGTCCACATCGCGGGTGCCGGTGACGACGCACAGCGTGTAGGCGACGTCGTCGAGCCGCTGCCGCGCCCTTGGGCCGCCGTCCTCGGCGTGCAGGGTTCGCAGGGTCTCGTACTGTCGGATGAGGCCGGTCAGAACCGCGGGGTGGGCCATGAGCATGGCAGGCTCCTTCTTCTTCATCATCATGCGGCGTGATACGTGCGGTGAGGGCGGTGTCGCCTCACGTACGGGGAGTCTCTTCACTCACAGGGCGTCAGACGGGCACGGGTACGTTCTCGGGCTGCGGCTCGGCCTCGACCTGCTTGCGGATCGTGTGGCAGCTACGGGAGATGAGACGGGAGACATGCATCTGGGAGATGCCCAGCTCCTCGGCGATACCGGCTTGGGTCATATCGTGGAAGAACCGCAGATACAGGATGCGCTGCTCCCGCTCCGGCAGCCGGTGCAGACAGGGCTTGACCGACTCCCGGGCGACGACCGTCTCATAGCGGGCCTCGGGCCGGCCGAGGGTGTCGGCCAGGGAGTAGCCGTCGTCCGCGCCGGCGAGCTCGGCGTCCAGGGACAGGGAGCGGAAGCTGTCGATGGCCTCCATCCCGGTGAGTACGTCCTCTTCGCTCATGCCGGCGGCTTCGGCGACCCGTGCCACGGTGGGGGAGCGATCGGCGCCTTCCGCGGTGGCCAGCTCCTGGATGGTGGCGCGGACCTTGTTGCGCAGCTCCTGCACCCGCCGGGGCACGTGCACGTCCCAAGCGCAGTCGCGGAAGTGGCGCTTGAGCTCCCCGACGATCGTGGGGATCGCGTACGGCTGGAACGCGCCTCCGCGCTGCGGGTCGTAGCGGTCGACGGCCTTGACCAGGCCCAGGGCGGCGACCTGCTCCAGGTCCTCCAGGTTCTCTCCGCGGTTGCGGTAGCGGCGGGCGAGGCGGTGGGCCATCGGCAGCCACGCTTCGACCAGCTTCTCGGCCAGTGCCTCCCGCTCGGGTCCTTCAGCCATGGCGGCAAGCCGCTCGAAGTCGGCCGCGGTGTCAGGAGTGTCGTCGTGACGGCGGCGGGCGCCTGCACACGTCGCGCTCATCGAGGTTCTCTCCTCCCTGCTTGTCGCTGTACAGCAGAGCGGGAGGCCGGCACGGCACGGTCTGGGGCTCGCAGCGCGTGGCGCGCGGCTCCCGCCAGGTGTGCCTGCTTTCCGAAGCACCTCGGTCAGTCACTCTTCTAGCCAAGGTCGCGGATCTCAAACCCTTTTGGCCGGCGCGTGCTCAGGCCCCCGGCTCGGGCCCGGCTCAGGCCGGGGACCTGAAGGGCGCGCGGCCCCGGCCCAGTGCCACCGTCGTGGTGACCCGGGTGACGCTCGGCCTCCGGGGCACCGAACCGAACCCGAAGCGCACCGGGGGTTCGACGGGCGCCATCACACCGAGGTCGTCACCCTCGAAGACCGCCGACACCGCGACGATCGGCCTCAGATCCCGCGCGCCGTACCACTCACGGCGCCCGCCCCCGGCGCTGCCGCGAGTGCGCACACCGGCCAGCAGCAGGCGGGCGGGGACGTCCAGCAGCGCGCTCCATCCCGGACGGCGGGCGAGTGCGCCGGGCACGGCACGCAGCAGCAGCCCCAGGGGCCCTCGTCGGCCCGTGGTGAAGCGCATGTCCAGTGCCCCGGCCCGGACGGTCCAGGTGCCCGCCCCGACGCTCACGCGGACCGGCGCGATGCGCACCGCGTCGAAGGTGTAGGTGAGGGCGATGAAGTCCGCCGTCTCCGGTGTGGGAGCGAGCAGCAGCCGTTCACCGTCAGCGCGATCGAGCATCACGTCGCTGAACGGCCCGAACGGCGATCGCTCCCAGTGCCCCAGCACGATGCGCGTCCCGGAGGAGGTGCCTGTGCCCGCGATCCATCCGTCGAAGCGCAGCCGTGCGGGGCCGGTGGCCTTGCCGCGTTCTCGGCTCACACAGGGTGGGTCCCCGCCCACCGCCCCCGGAAACGTGCATACGGCACGGGGCACCCGGCCCCTATCCGATCGATCGGGTACGGCGCTGCCCGGTAGGGAGGACCGGCCCGGCTCCTTCGCTCGCTCCGCGCCATCTACTCCGCCGACATGCGACGATCGGGCCATGACGGATTCCGCGCCACCACAACACATCGCCCGCCGCACCTCCGCCGCGGTCGACGCGGCTGTCGGAGCAGCGCGTGATCTCGGACTCACCGTGACCGATGCCAAGGTGCTCCATGACCTGTTCTCCGTGGTCGTCCACCTTGCGCCCGCACCGGTCGTGGCGCGGGTTCCCACCGTTCTGCCGCGCTACGTGGACCTCGATTCCCGGGCACGCCGCCAGCAGGTGGAACTGGATGTGACACGGTGGCTCGCGGACCGGGGAACCCCCGTGATCCCGCCCAGTCCTCTCGTGCCACTGGAGCCCGTTCAGCGCGACGGATTCGCGATGACCTTCTGGCAGTTCGTCGAGGAGCGCCGGGACACCGAGCCCGACTATGTGGCGAACTCCGAGATCACCGCTGACCTGCATGCCGCGATGCGCGCATACCCGGGTCCACTGTCGTTTCTGTCCGCGGCCGAACCGCGGTTCATCGTGGACAGCTTCGCTCTGCTCGAAACGCGCGCCGACCTCATCGGCCCGGCCGATCTGGAGCGCGCACGCCGCGAGTGGCAGGTCCTGGAACCTCTCGTGCGCTCACGCGCGGCGTTCGAAACGGCGTTCCCGGGGATCGACCTCCAGCCCATCCACGGCGACTCCCCGCCCGCGAACATCTTCTCCGGGGCGGACGGGGACCTCTACGCCGACTTCGAGCTGGTCACGCTGGGCCCCGTCGAGTGGGACCTGGCCGCTCTCGGGCCGACCCTCGAATCCGCCTACAACCGTGGCGCGCGGCGCAACGGCATGAGGCCGTTGAACCAGGACGTCCTGGGCTTCGTGAACGCTGTGGGGATGCTGCGGGCCATCGCCTCCCTCTCGCTCGTACCGCAACTGCCGCTGCTGATGGAGTACGTGGAGCCGGCCGTCGACCAATGGCGGACGATGCCGTTCGCCGGCGGCGTGGCCGGCTGACATCGACACGGGACGCCTCACCGGGACCGCCCGGTGAGGCCGGCGACGCGTGTCCGACGCGGTTTCAGCCGCCGTAGTAGGCGTCGAAGTTCTTCGCGAACTCGCCGCCGTTGAAGCTGTCCCAGTTGATCGACCAGGCCATCAGCCCGCGCAGGGCGGGCCAGCTGCCGTGGGGCTGATAGCCGCCGCAGTCGGTCTTCTTCGTCAGGCAGTTCAGGGACTTGGTCACTTCACTGGGCTGGGTGTGGCCGTTGCCCGCGGTGGGGCTCGCGGGCAGGCCGATCGCCACTTGGGACGGGTCCAGCGCCGGGAAGACGTTGTTGGTGTCGCCCGCGACGGGGAAGCCGGTGAGCAGCATGTCGGTCATCGCGATGTGGAAGTCGGCGCTGCCCATGGTGTGGGACTGGTTGTCGAGCCCCATGATGGGTCCGGAGTTGTAGTCCTGGACGTGCAGCAGGGTGAGGTCGTCCCGCAGTGCGTGAATGACCGGGAGATACGCCCCGGCACGCGGGTCCTGGCCGCCGGAGGGGCCCGCACCGTAGAACTGGTAGCCCAGCTGCACGAAGAACGTTTCCGGGGCCATGGTGAGGGTGAAGTCGGATCCGTACTTCGCCTTGAGCGACTTCACGGCCGAGATGAGATTGACGATCGCGGGGGTCTTCGGGTTCTTGAAGTCGGTGTCGCCGTCGTCCAGCGACAGCGAATGGCCCTCGAAGTCGATGTCCAGGCCGTCCAGTCCGTACTTGTCGATGATCGCGCCGACCGACTCGACGAACTTGTCGCGGGCGGCGGTGGTGGTGAGCTGCACCTGGCCGTTCTGCCCGCCGATGGATATCAGCACCTTCTTGCCCGCGGCCTGCTTGGCCTTGATGGCGGCCTTGAACTCGTCCTCGGACTCGACGTTCGGGCATTCGGCCTGCGGGCAGAGGCTGAAGCGGATGTCGCCGGAGGTGGTGGAGGTGGGTTCGCCGAAGGCCAGGTCGATGATGTCCCAGCTGTCGGGGACATCGGCCATGCGGGTGTATCCGGAGCCGTTGGCGAAGCTCGAGTGCAGATAGCCCACGAGCGCGTGCTCGGGGAGTGCCGCCTTCGCGGTGGCGGAGGTGGTGCCCGCGTCGGCGGTCGTCGCCGAGACCGTGGCGAGCAGTCCGGCCGTGGCGACAGAGACGCACATGCCGGTAAGAACCCTCTTGCTCAAGGGGAAACGGAGGCTCATGGTGGCCGCTCCTTGGTGTGGGGGAAGACGGAGCCGAACCGAGGTGGGACGGGATGATCGGACGGCGTGGGGGGAGGCTGCGCGCCCACGAGAAAACAGGACTAGACCAGTGAGTGTCAATGGTCCGGTCCAATTTCGAGGTCCCGCACCAGGACGACGCGTTCGCGAGGCACGGATTGGTGGCGGTCGGTGAGGCAACGGCCGGCGGCTGCCGCCGACCGTCGGGGGCCGACCGTCGGGTGCCGGGGGCACGCAGCACGCCGGGCTACTCCGGACGCCACAGCAGACGGGCGGTGGCGGCCCCGATGCCCGTGCCCCCACCCGTCACGGTGACAACTCGCTTGTCCACCAAGCCTGTTCATCCTCCCACCGCACCATCGCGCAGAGTTGTCGAGCGTAAGCGACGCCTCGCTCGGGCGCTGGGCGCGGCTGGAGTCATGCTCAGCGACGCCATCAGGCTGGCCGCCAAACTGGCCGAGGACGCCGTGCCCACTTACTCCCATGTCGTCAAGGGCACCGGACACTTCGTGGCCGTCTCCGGCCAGCTCGCCCTGGACGAGGCGGGTGGCATCGTCGGCGAGGGCGACCCGGCGGCCCAGGCCCGCCAGGTCTTCGAGAACCTGCGGCGCTGCCTCGGCGCCGCAGGTGCGACGTTCGACGACGTGATCAAGCTGACCTACTTCGTCACGGACATGGCCCACATGCCCGCCATCCGTGAGGCCCGCGCCCTCCACCTGCCCGACGACCGGCTGCCGGCCGCCTCGGCGGTGCAGGTCGTCTCGCTGGTGCGGCCGGAGTTCCTCATGGAGGTCGAGGCACTCGCGGTGGTGGCCGAGTGACCGGAGGACTCCGGCTCCGGATGACTCGGGATGACTCCGACTCCGACTCCGACTCTGGGGACTCGGGATGGCTTACGACGCGTCGGCGAGCCGGTGCCGAAGGTGGTCGTAGGCCCAGGCGGCGAGGGTGGTCGGGGTGGTGGTCCGGAGGCTGCGGCGCTGTTCGGGGACGAAGTCTTCGCGCAGGCCGGTCGACATTCCGATCACGGCCTCGACCAGGCGCTCGGCCATCCCCGCCCGGTGGAGCTGGGTGCGCATGGCGTCGTCCGTGATCTGTTCGACGGCGATCCGCCGACCGGTGGCAGCGGTGAGGATGTCGCTGACCTCTCGCCAGGTGAGGTCGGCGGGCCCATGAACGGCCTGTACGCAGCGTCCCGACCAGGTGGGGGAGAGGAGACGGGTGGCGGCGACCTCGGCGATGTCGCGCGGCGCCACCCAGGCCATGGGTTGGTCGAGCGGAAGGATCACCTGGAGGGTGCCGGTTCGCAGGGCCCCGAGTTGAAGCTCGAGATTGGTGAAGAAATAGCCGCAGCGGAGGTGGGTGACATCGACGCCCGTGCCGTCCAAAGCGGTCTCGGTCTGCGCCAGGCCGTCGATCTCACCGGCACCATGACGTTTCTCGGCGCCTACGCTGCTTTGGAAGACGACGCGGCCGATCCGGTTCTCGGTGACGGCGCGGACCACGCTCCTGGTGCCGCGGTCGTATTCGGCGAGGGGGTCCTCGCTGCCGCCGGCCGGGTTCACCCAGAACAGCGCGTCGACATCGGTGGTCGCCGCCACCACCGCATCGGCGTCGTATTGGTCGACCGGCACGGCATCCACCGCGTCTCGCACCTCCGGCGCCAGCCGGGCGGGGGCGCGCAGCAAGACGCGCGGCCGGACCCCGGCGCGGACCAGCGTGGCGACGACATGGCGGCCGACGTTTCCGGTCGGGGTGGTGACAGCGATGCGCATCGTTTCTCCCTCTCAGCTCTCAGCTCTCAGCGATGGCTCGACTGCAGGTTAGGAGCCAATGCGGCCGGAATCTGTCCTCCTTCCCAGGCGGCCGGGTGAACCGCCACCGCCCGGGCTCACTGATGCTGACTCACCACAGACGGTGGTCCCAAGGTCTGACTCCCGCCTTCGCCCATGAGCCCGGAGGTGGACGCCGTCGCGTTCTCCGGGTGGATGTGGCCGTGGGACGGTGCGTGGCAATCTCTGGGATGTCGGAGTAAAAACGCATAGGGGGAGCCAGCGTCATGTCCATCAGCGCGTCGCCGCCCGCCCCCTCGCCCCTCCTGACCGCCGCGCCCGTCCCCTCGTGGGCCGGACGCGTGGCGGCCGCGACCTTATGGGCATCCGCGCCGTCCGCCCTCTGGCGGCTCGCCGTGGTGCTCGGCGTCCCGCTGGGGCTCGCCGAATCCGAGTACGACTCGATGCTCATCCCCGGCTGGGGGTATCTCGTGGTGCCGTTGCTGTCGGTGTTCCAGGAGGCCCTGGCCTTCCTGACGCTGGGGCTGGTGCGGCCATGGGGCGAGGTGTGGCCGCGCTGGATCCCGGGTCTGAGAGGCCGCCGCATCCCCGTATACGCCGCGGTCGTACCCGCGGCACTGGGCGCACTCGGCTGCACGATCTACGGTGTGCTGTTCACCTGGACCACGTTGCACGCGGACATGGAGATCACGCGGTGGGGAGAGTGGCTGATGAACCTCTGCTACGTGCCGTTGGTGGCGTGGGGGCCGCTGCTGGCCGTCGTCACCGTGCACTACTACCGGCGGCGCACACCGGGCTGAGCCGTGTGTGCGACCTGGGCAACGCACTCCTCGCCGCCCTCACGGACGCGGGACTGCCGCGCGCCCGGGCGACCGGCACGGTCTTCGGTTTGCTGCACTTCGACCTCGGTCACACCATGGAGGAGCAGGCGCGCGAGGGACTGCGTGCCGCGAAGCAGTGGGACCCGGAGCGGGTGGTGGCGGCCGCCGGCGACTTCCCCGAACTCGCCGCGGGTCTGGCCGCCTTCGAGACGGCGAGCCCCGACGAACGCCTCGCCGACGGCGTGGGAGGGATCCTCGACGGGGTCCGGCGCCGGGTGGGCGTCCGGAAGGGCGGCGGCGATTCTGCTTCCGGGGCCGTTTCGTAAGTGGCGCGGAACGGCATCGGCGTGCGGGCCTCGCCGATGCCTGGCGAGCGGCGTCCGTCGACACCGTCCGTCGATACCGCGCAGCAGCCGTTCGCGGCTACCTACGGGCCGCAGTGGCCGAGGGCAGTTCGCCGAAGCGGTCGCGGTACTCACCGGCGAAGCGGCCCAGATGGGTGATGCCCCATCGGTAGGCGATCACCCCGACGGGGTCGGTGGAGGTGAGGATGTCCTCACGGATCCGAGCCAGCCGCAGGTTGCGTACGTAGGCCAGCGGAGGCAGCCCGAACCGTTCACGGAACGCGGAGCTGATGGTCCGCGGGCTGCACTGCGCGGCGTCGGCGATGCCACCGAGACTGATGCGCTCGGTGAGGTTCGATTCGATGAAGGCGAGGGCGGCGCGCAGGAAACGCGGGTAGCCTGGGCGAGGACTGTCCCACAGTTCGCCGGTGTGGGTGTGCGGCTGCGCCAGGAGCAGGGCGGTGACGATGCACCGCAGTTGGCTGCGTTGCAGCTCGGCACGGTGGAACAGGGGATCCCCCGAGTCCAGCTGTTCGATGAGGGAGCGGACCAGCAGCCGAACCGCCCGGCCCTTGGGCCGGGCCAGATCCAGGGCGAAGTCGAAGCGCACGGTGGAGACCGGCGGGTGTCCGGTCAGCGCGGCGAATTCCTGGTCGACCAGCGCGGCGTCGATCCGCAGCCCCAGGAATCGCGTCCGGCTGCCCAGTGGCCGCAGCTCCTGGGTGTCTCCGGGGTTCACGACTCCCGCGGTCGCCTTGTCGAGGGTCGCCCTCAGGGCGCCGCGGGATGCCGCGATCTCACCGGACACACCGAGGTTGACGAAATACGAGCGCCGGCCCGGCGCCGCGGCGACACGTACGTCCAGGGGCGAGGCGAAAAAGCCGACCGCGAAGTCGTGGGCGGCGACGCCGCGCAGTTCGTGGTCCCCGCTGCCCAGGCCGGCCAGCGGTGACGTGGTGATCGAACCGCCGAACAGCCGGGTGGCGGCATTGAGCAGGTCGACGGGGTTCTCGGATCGGGTCATGAGGAAATCCCGCAGCAAAGCGGCCACGGCCTCATCTCCCTTCGGCCTCGCGTACGCGAAATCCTTCCGCGCAACGCCCTCCGGTGACGATACGGCGAAGAGTCCCGCTCTCGGCCGGACGCTCACATGGGCGGGGCGACGAACAGCCCGGGGTCGACGTCGTTATGGGACTTGGCGGCGATGAACTCGTCCATCTCATTCGCGGTGCCCCACTGGTCGGCGTTGGCGGGGTCGCGCAGGTCGTAGAGGTGCGGATGCCAGGTGTCCTCGTCCAGGACCTCCAGCTCGGTGGTGTACTCCACGGTGTTGCCGGCCCGGTCGAGGAAGTAGCTGAAGGAGTTGTCCCCGGCGCGATGCCGACCCGGGCCCCACAGGCGCTCAACGCCCATACGTTGCATCCGGCCGGTGCCCCGCATGAACTCGTCGACCCCGCGCAGCTCGAAGGAGGCATGGTGGAACGCCGCGTGCGGCCCCCGCACGATGCCGAAGCTGTGGTGGATGGTGTTGCACCGCAGGAACCACATGATCTCACCGCGGCCACCGACACACAGGGTGTCCGACAGCCGGAACCCGAGGTGCTTGATGTACCAGGCCACCGTGGCTTCGGGCGTGGGCGAGTTCATCAGCACATGCGACAGGCGGACGGGGACGGACTCGCGGGCCTCGATCGTGCGGTGCCGACGCGGAGCGACATCGGCCGAAACCTCGACGACCCGGCCCTCGTTGTCGAAGAAGCGCACCGCATAGCCGCCCCCGGGGGTGTCGATGGCCCGGGGTTCGTGCACCAGCCGTACGCCCTGTGCCATCAGCCGCGCGGCCAGGGTGTCGACGTCCGCCACATCGGCAGCGCCGAAGGCGATGAGGTCGGTGCGCTTATGGGCGTCCTCGCGCAGTCGCACCACGTACTGCTCCGGGGAGCCTTCGGCGGCCAGGAACGAGACGCCGGTGTCGCCGTGGGATTCGGTCAGTCCCCACAGTTCGGTGTAGAACCGGCGTTGCTCGGCGAAGTTCGGCATGGCGACATCGATGTGCCGCAGGTGGGTGATCAAGCTGGTGTCGCTCATCTCAGGCACTCCTCGTGTGTGACGGGTCAACTCAACTGTTCTGCAAGCCAGTTGACGACGGACGGCAACACGGGTCCCACCCCCATATGGCCGCCCGGGAACATCCGGGCGGTCTTGGGGCTCCCGTGCTCAAGGGCGAGGTACATGTCCGCCGACGCGTTCTGCTGGTCGTCCTTGCCGTTGACCAGAAGCAACGGGCACGACGGCAGGTCCAGAACGCCTTGGTCCAGCAGGGACAGTTCCGGGCAGCGGGCCACGTAGTCCTCGAAGGTCCTACCGCCGAAGATGCGTGCCCGGGCCGGCATCAGGTCCATCAGATAGGACGAGGCGTTGCGGCTCCGTTCCTGCCACTCCGGCTGGAAGGTCAGATGGACGCCGCCTCCCCAGTTGACGGCGGCGGCCAGGTGTTCGCGGTGGGTGTGGGCGAGCTTCAGCGCCCAGTAGCCCCCGAACGACAGCCCCAGGGCCGCCACCCGGTCCGTGTCCAGGTCGTCCTGGTCGCGCAGCCAGGCGAAGACCGGATCCCACTGCCGTTCGGCATCAGGGCCGGCGTGCAGAGGTGACTGCCCCACCCCGGGCTTGTCGATGTGGAGGGTCGCGAAGCCTCGTTCACGCAGCATCCGCCCGCGGGCGTAACTCTCCTCCTTCCACACATCGATGCCGCCCCACATCATGACCACCGGCGGGCGCGCCGCTCCTCCTGGCGGACGTGCCACGAAGAACCGCACCATGTCTCCCTCACCGTCGCGCCCCTCGAAGGGCAGCGCCACATGCTGGATGGGGGTGGGCTCCAGTGCGGACACCCGGCGGAAACACTCCACGGCCCGGTGATAGGCAGCGAGCTTGGCCGGGTGCAGCGGGGCGGGGAAACGGCCCAGGAAGGCGAACTGATACGCCTGCCACCAGTTCTCCAGGGCCCCCGCGTGGTCACCGCCGCTCTCGGCCTCGCACGCCCGGGCGGCGAAGTACTCCGCACCCGCCAGCCAGTGCTCGGCCCAGGTCTCGGAATCGGTGCCCGGCAGCGTGTCGATGTGCCGTGCGGCGGCGGCGCGGTCGATGGCGTTGAAGGGATGCTCGCGTCGCTCGAGATGGTCGCGCAGCCACTGCTGCGCCTCGGGCAGAGTGCGGGACGGTGCGGCAGGCAACTGCTCTCCTCGTCGATTCTCGATACTCGGTTCATCAGCTCGTCGGCTCGTCGGTGGGCCGATTCGTCGATCGCGCGGGACGGTGCGTCCGTGCGTTGCGCGGGCGGATGGCTATGCGGGCTCGGCCATCTGCCGGTGGCACGCGTCGGTCAGCGGATATGCGTCGTGGTGGCGGCGTGCCTGCTCCAGGCCGACGATCGTCACCGAGGTCTCGACGAGCGTGCGGCACCGCTTCGCGCGCCGGGCGGTGAACGCCTCCAGGCCCGCGCGGACCTGCTCGTGGCGCTCCAACTCCTGGGCCAGCACGAGCCCGTCCTCGATGGCCAGGGCCGCGCCGCTGGCCATCTGCGGTGCCGGAGCGTGCGCGGCGTCGCCGATGACGACGCAGTTTCCGCGGCTCCAGGCTCCCGCCAGGAGCGCCGTCCGGACGGGTCGGCGCACCACCGACTCCGACTCCGACACCAGAGGGCGGATCTCCGCCACGCGTTCTGGGAAGACCTCCAGCAGTTGCCGCATGCGCGGGGCGAGCTCGGCGTCGGGCAGGGCGCCCGGCTCCACTCCGTTCTCCGTCAGGAACACATACGCCTGGCCGGCCGAAATCGGTACGATCCCGGCCGTGTTGACCTTGCCCGCGAACTGATGGATTCCGGTGACCCAGGCCGGGCGCGGCACCAGCGCCCGCCACGCCATCTGCCCGTGGTAGTCGAGTGTGGTCTCAAGGCCAGCCAGGCTCCGGACGGACGAGCGGATCCCGTCCGCTCCCACGACGAGCGTGGCCGTCCGGACGGTCCCGTCCGATAGCCGTACGCGTACCAGGTCGCCCTCCTCGTTCACCGCCGTCACGGTCAGGCCGTTGCGCACCACCACGCCACTCCGCTCGGCCTCCTCGGACAGGATGCGATGCAGCCCGGGGCGTGCGATGCCGACCATCGCCGGCCGATGCGCCCCGAGCAGGCGGGGCAGCCGCACCTCGTCCGCGATCCGGCCGTTGACCTCGACATGCGTGATGATGTTCATGCCATAGCCCTCGGTCAGGCACGCGTCTGCCAGCCCCAACACGTCCAGCGCCCGCAGCGACGGCCCGGTCAGGCACAGGCCCCACCCGGCCGTAGCTCCCCGCGGATCGATCTCGGCGACGTCGACCCGCCACCCCTTGCGTGCCAGGGCGATGGCCACGGTCAGGCCGGCCACCCCCGCGCCCACGATCACGGCCGTCCGCGCACCGCGAACGATGTCCATATACGCCTCCTGCGCGCTGATTTCACCGGAACGGTAAAAGCGGCCGGGCGCTTGCTTCATCCGGATCAGGCGGTGGCCATCCGTTCCCGGCAATCGGTTGGGACGCGTGCTCAGGTGTGCAGGGGGAGCAGAATGCGGAAAGTGGCGCCCTCGTCCGGGGCCGTACGGACCTCCACCCGGCCGTGGTGGGCCGTCACCAGGGAGTCGACGATCGCGAGGCCGAGGCCCGCGCCGCCGCTCTCGGTGCGGCCACGGGCGTGGTCCGCGCGGTAGAAGCAGTCGAAGGCGCGGGCGGCCTGCTCCCCGGACATCCCCGGCCCCTCGTCGTGGAGCTCCAGCACCGCCAGGCCGTCCTGAGTGCCGACGCCGATCCGGACCGGGGTGCCGGACGGGGTGTGGGCCACCGCGTTGCCGACGAGGTTCGAGGTCACCTGCCGCAGCCGCGCCTCGTCGCCGAGGACCGGCCCCGGCCCCGGCGGGCCGCCACCGGGGCCGGTGAGCGTGACGGGGCGGCCGGGATCGAGTGCGCGCAGGTCGTGCAGGGCGTCGGCGGCCAGGGTGCGCAGATCCATTGGGGTGAGACGGAGCGGGAGGTCCGCGGTGGCGGCGGACTAGTCGAGGCGGGCGAGCAGCAGCAGGTCCTCGACCAGCCGGACCAGCCGTGCCGCCTCCCGCTCGATGCGGCCCATCGCGCGGTCGACATCGGTGCGCTCGGGCATGCCGCCCATCCCGTACAGCTCGGTGAACCCCTTGATGCCGAAGAGGGGCGTACGCAGCTCATGGCTGGCGTCCGCGATGAAGCGGCGCATCCGCTCCGCGGCGGCCGCCCGCGCGGCGTCACTCGCCTCGATCCGATCCAGCATGCCGTTGAGCGCCGCGGCCAGACGGCCGAGCTCGGTGCGGGAGGCGGCCAACTCCGGGACACGGCTGGACAGATCGCCGTCCGCGATGGCCGCCGCGGTGGCCTCGATCCGGCGCAACGGGCGCAGCCCGCCGTGCACGGCGAACCACCCGGCCACTCCGAGCAGCGCCAGCACCAGGGAGTCGATCAGCAACATCCGGGTGCCGAGCTGTCTGATCGTCCCGTTGACCTGGGAGAGCGAACTGGCGACGACGACGCTGCCGCCGGGCGCGTTGCGCGGCGCCTTGAGCGGTACGTCGAGGGGTACGGCGATCACCCGCCATGCCTCGCCGCCGTCGACGGCCGGGACCTCGAAGGGGTGGCGGTCGCGTTCTCCGACCGCTGTCGCGTCGAGGCGGGGCAGGGCGGGAGCGCTGTGCGCGGCGTGCCGGATGACCTGTCGCACACGGCCGTTCGAGCCGAGGTAGGCGAGATGGACATCGCCGGTCAGATGCTGCTCCACGGCGTCACGCACCTGCGGACTCCGATCGCCCGCCACGTGGGAGAGGTCGGTCAGACGCGCGGTGGCCGTGGCGGCGGTGCGGAGCCGCTCATCCAGCTGATGCACCAGGTCTCGCTGGAACAGCGCGATGAGCAGGGCGTTACTGCCGAGCAGGGCGGCCGGTGTCCGGTCTCGCAGGCGAGTTCATAGATGGCCATGGGGTCCCTCACATCACCAGAGCGTCAGAGAGCGGTCGAGGATGCCGGCCACGTCGTCCTCGGTGACCGTGCGCGGAGCGGTGGACAGCAGTCGCTGCTGCTTCATGGCGCCCTCCACCAGCGCCGGGATGTCTCCCTTGCCGTAGCCGACACCGCCGATGCCATTGGGCATGCCGATGTCGCGCATCAACTGCTCGATCGCGGTGGGCAGATACTCGGCGGGGTCGGCGGGACGTTCCATCTCCGGGGCGAGGAGTTCCGCGGCCCGCAGATGCCGCTCGGGCCGGGCGGAGAAGGTGAAGCGGAACGCCTCCGGCGCGGTGAGCGAGACCGCCATGCCGTGGGGCACCATCGGCTCGTGTGCGGGGTAGTCGGCGGGGTGGAAGTCCTTCACCCGTCCGGCGATCGGGTAGGCGTTGGCGTGGGGGATGTGGACGCCCGCGTTGCCGAATCCGAGACCGGCGAAGGTTGCCGCCAGTGCCATGTCGGACCGCGCCTGGGAGTTGTCGCCGTCGCGGACCGCGGTGCGGAAGGACCGCGCGAGCAGGTGCAGCGCCCGTTCCGACCACGCGTCGGAGATGGGATTGGCGCCGCAGTAGGGCACGCGCTGCTCGGGGCGCTTGTGTGGGTAGGTGTCGTACGGGCGGGCCGTGTAGCTCTCCAGCGCGTGGCAGAGGATGTCCATGCCGCTGGCGGCGGTCACCCCGGCGGGCTGGGTGAAGGTCAGCTCCGGGTCGATCACCGCGAGCGTGGGCCGCAGGCGGGCGTGGCTGATACCGGTCTTGACCTTCAGCTCCAGGACGTCGAGCACACAGATGGTGGTGCTCTCCGCGCCGGTTCCGGTGGTGGTGGGGACCGCGACCAGCGGCCTCAGCGGGTTCGCGGGTGCCAGCGCCCTGCCCACCGGCGCGTTGATGTAGTCCATCAGCTCGCCGGGGTTGGTGCTCAGCAGGTTGACGGCCTTGGCGGTGTCGATGCTGGAGCCGCCGCCCACCGCGACGAAGGCATCCCACGGGCCCGACGCCAGCGCATGGTCCACCGCTTCCCGCAGGCTGACGTCGGTGGGCTCCACGTGTACGCCGTCGAAGACATGGGCTTCGATGCCGAACGCGGACATCCGCTCGGCGATGCGGTGCGGCGCGCCGGTGGCGGCCACCCCGGCGTCGGTGATCACGAGGACCCGGCGGGCCCCGTGCTGGGCGAGGTCGTAGCCGATCTCGTCGGATGCTCCCGGCCCGAACTTCAGCGCCGGGGCGCCGTAGGTGAAAACGGATTCGGGTCCGGCCGGAGCGGTGGTGCTCATACGCGTCCCTCCTGGGGATCGGTTGGGTCCCAGCGACGCGGCGAAACGGTACCGGACGCCCGCCGGGACCCGGACGATCAGGCGTAGAAGCCGCTGGGGGCGAGCCGCATCGAGCGCAGCTGCTCGGCGTCGTGGCCGAGGACGACGGTGGCGTCCGACTGCTCGGCGATGCCGCGGAGCTTCTCCACCGAGCCGTACCAGGCGGTCAGATCGTCGACGATGGCGGCGGGGGTGGCCGGTGGGCCGTAGGAGTCACCCATGTAGACGGCGTCCGAGGTGAAGAGCATGGTCCCGGTCTCCGGCAGCTCGACCTTCATCGCCATGGTGCCGGGGGCGTGCCCGGGAGCCGGCCTTGAGCAGCAGCCACGTCAGATCGCAGCTCATCGCTCCGCAGCTCAGTACCGACGACAGCCACCCCGGCCCGTGGCGCCGCCTGCTCCGTATCTCCCTCGACGGCCTCCGCGCCCGCAATACCGAGCCACTGCCCGAGTCCGATCCAGGAGCGCTACGTCGAGTTGGTCCTCGATGGGGCACGGGCGATGGCCCAGCGCCTCGGAGCGAGCGTGTCGTCGTAAGTACCCCCCGAGGTGGCGCGGCACTGACTCGGCACGCACCGGCGGGCTCAGCGTTCCAGCATCCGCGTCCCGGCCTCGCGGTGGGTGTCGCCGACGGCAGGGGGCAGGCTGGAGAGCCTGGCCAGGACCTCCGCGCTGAGCTGGAGGCGGCCGGCCGCGGTGTTCTCCTCCCCGCGGGCCACGCGCTTGGTGCCGGGGATGGGCGCCCACCGAGCCACGGCCCTCCGCCTCCGAACACAAGCGCTGACCGGCCGAGCCCGGCCGAGCCCGGCGGTGCCGGGCGGCGAGGGGGCATGGGGCAGTCCGGTGGCGGCGTGCGCGAACGTATGCGCGGCTGGGCGGTGAGTAGAGGAGGCCCACGCCGGTGCCGGAGGCGACGATGGCGATGATGGCTGTCGGACCCGGGCGAGAACAGCGCGGCCGTCACCGACGCCGTGATACAGGCCGTGCGTCCGCCCCCGCGGATGCGGAGGGCGGCACCGATGGTGACGAAGAGCAGCAGATACCCGAACTGCGTCAGCTCCGGGTCGTGCACGGCGATCGTGGTACCGATGAAGGCCGAGACGACCAGGAGCACCGCGGCCGCGGTGATCTGGCCGGGGCGCTGAGCCGGGGCCGGTTCCAGCCAGTTGTCCTCATCCGGTGAGCCGGTCATCGTGGCCTGCTGGTCCGCGGGCCTGCTGGTCCACTGATCCGCCGGTCCGGTGGCCGGGAGGCGGCCATGCCGGGGTCGTTCGGGCATCGTCCGTCCGGGGTATCGGGAGCCGTCCCGGACCGGACACGCCGCTCAACTCATAGCCTCGCCAGAGCCGTGAGCAACGCCGCCCGGGCATGCTCCTCTTGCGCGGGCTCGCTTTGGGGACGGGTCCCGGAGGAGGGGGTGGATCCTGGTGGGTGCCCAGCACGCGCCGAGCATCGCCCGAACCGAGGAGACCGCCGATGCCCCTCTCCGCCAGCCTCGCGCGCGGAGTCGCGCCCACCACCCCCGGCACTCTGCACGCCCGTACCGTTACCGGCGACCTCAGTGCCCCGCCCCGGCCGGGGCTGACGGTCTGCTTCGGGCGCGGCGAGAAGCCGGACGTGGACCTGGGCGTGGGCGTGGACGACCTCCGGGTGAGCCGACGTCACGGCGAGCTGACCTACCGCCAGGGACAGTGGTGGCTGCGGAACACCGGACGGCAGCTCGTCCGGCTGCCCCGCGGCACGATGATGCACCTCAGCACCGAGCCGATCCCGCTCGACACCGGCTACACCCCGCTGTTCGTCAAGGGCTCCGGTTACCGCGAGCACCTGGTCGAGCTGTATGTGGCGGGCCATGACGACCAGGGGCCGGTGTCGCGGCGGCGCGCCGAGACCCTGCGGCCGGAGATCTGGGCGCTGGACGACGACGAACGACTGCTGCTGGTCGTCCTCGGCCAGCGGTATCTGCTGTACGAGGAGGATCCGAGACCTCTGACGTACGCCACGGCGGCCAAGCAGCTCAGCTATCTCCGCCCGGGCGCGGGCTGGAACGAGCGCAAGATCGAGTACCGGATCGAGGCCGTACGCCGCCGTCTGCGCAACACCGGCTTCAGATACCCGCTGATGCACGACAAGTCGCAGGGCCGCCCGGCGGACAACGGTCTGCTGCACAACCTGCTCAAGGGATTGGTGGAGTCCACCACGCTCGTACCGCCCGACCTGGACCTGATCGAGGACGACGACCTCTGGCCCGATCCCGCGCCGGAGCCGTAGCACCGGAGCTGGACTCCCGCCGTGCCCGCTGACGGGACCCGTCCCGGAAGCGGCGGCCGACCATGACCATCCACAGGACGGGCCCGCCCGCACTCAGCAGGGCACCGAAGTGGCATGACGACGTCTCCACGGCCCGTGGGGATGACAGCCGCCTGTCCTCCGAAACGGAAGGAATCCCGATGAGGCGCATGCGCATCGTCGTTCTCGCGGGCATCACCGCGGCCGCCTCGACGGCCGCCCTCGCGCTTCCGGCGCGGGCCGACATCCCCACCCGCCACGGCCGCACCGCCGCCGAGTGCGAGTACCCCGCCGATGTCCTCGACCTCAGCGACTGGAAGCTGACCCTGCCCACCGGCGAGGACGAGGACCCGACCGACATCACCCAGCCCGATCTCGCCACCTTCTCCGCCAGGCCCTGGTTCCAGGCGGATGAGGACTGCGACGCGGTCCAGTTCCGGTCCCCCGTCGACGGCGTGACCACGGGTGGCTCCAGCTACCCGCGCGCCGAGCTGCGGGAGATGACGGACGACGGGGAGGACGAGGCGAGCTGGTCGACCACCGAGGGCACCCACACGCTCGTGGTCAAGGAGGCGTTCACCGCGCTCCCCAACGACAAGCCGCAGCTCGTCGGTGCCCAGATCCACGGCGGGGACGACGACGTCACGGTCTTCCGCCTCGAAGGCGGCAAGCTCTACATCACCGACGGCGACGACACCCACCACCATCTCGTCACCGACGACTACGAGCTGGGCACCGAGTTCGAGGCCAAGTTCGTGGCGCGGGACGGGAAGATCGACGCCTATTACAACGGGGAGCGGGAGACCACGATCTCCTCCGACGACGACAGCAACTACTTCAAGGCAGGGGCCTATACGCAGGCCAACTGCGAGAACTCGGACCCGTGCGACGGCGACAACTACGGCGAGGTCCACATATCCAGCATCGAGGTCACCCACTCCTAGCCACTTCCGGCCGGGGGCGCGGTGCCGGGTCTTCCCGTGGCGGGAGGCCCGGCACCGCGGCGACTCCGGTGCGAGCGGTGCCGGTGGCATAAGGCAGAGGCGTCTGCCCCCGTCGTCTGCGCTTCCGGGCGCCGCAACCTCCACAACAGTGAAGATTTCTGGAGTGGCAGGTGAATTCCCTTCTCAACCGGCCAGCTCCCGTCCGTCGCGGGCACGCGCGGCCCCCGTGTCGTCCTCACGAGCACCGCAAACGGTACGTGTCTCTACGGGTACGCAGTAAGTTCGAGCTGCGTGTCCGTAACGGCTGGAGTTCTGGTCTCGTATGGGGGGAGTGTGTCGTGCGGCGGGGGGAGCGAGTGGGCAAGTACCGGCTCACGGAGGGGCCCGTCGAGGGAGGACGGGGCGCGGTCTGGTTCGCCGTCGACACGGAGCTGGGCCGGTCCGTCGTCCTCAAGCGGGCCTTGCTCGAGGACAACAGCCAGGACGACTTCGACGAGTTGCTGGCCGAGGCCCGCGCCCTGGCGAAGTTCAGCCATCCGAACGTGGTCACCCTCTACGACGCCGTCCGGGCGGGCAAGGGCAAGAAGACCACGTTCTGGCTGGTGATGGAGCATGTGACCGGCGGCAGTCTGGATGTCCCGGTGAAGATGGCCCCGGAGCTCGCGGCGCATATCGGCGCGCAGATCGCGGGCGCGCTGGCGGCCCTGCACGACAAGGGCATCGTGCACTGCGACGTCAAGCCCGGCAATATCGTGATCACCCACGACGGAGTCGCCAAGCTGACCGACTTCGGCGCCGCGTACCGGGTGGACGGCAGTGAGACGATCACGCCCAACGGACCGGTCAGCCTGACCCCGTTCTTCGCCGCCCCCGAGGCGTTCCGCGGCGCACCCGAGCGTGCGTCCGACGTGTTCTCCCTCGGTGCCACGATGTACTGGCTGGTGACGGGGACTCCGCCGCTGCGCGGCGCCGGGCGGGTGGTCCGGATGGAGGCCCTCAGCCCCCGCGTCGGGCCGCTCGGCGGGGTGCTCACCGCGATGCTCCAGCGCGACCCCGGGACCCGGCCCACCGCCGCCGAGGCGCTCGGCGCCCTCACGGAGATCGCGGGACCGCCGGAGCAGTTCCCGACGCTCCCGCTGGCCCCGGCGACCACGCGCCATACGGCCACCCTCGCGCACAGCGAGGACCCGGCGCAAGGACCGTGGCGCCGTACGACGACCACCGCGGCCGCCCTCGTCCGACGCCGCCCGTTACTCACGGCCGGCGCCGCCGCCGTCACGGCATTGGCCATCTCCGTTCCGTTCATCGTGATGAGCCTGGGCGGCGAGTCCGAGGACAAAGCCGACCCGTCGCCGGCCAGTCCGACCAGTGCGGGCTTCATCGGCGAACCCCGCACGGCCGACCCCTGCGCCTTGCTGAGCGCCAGTGTGTTCCAGCGGTACGGGGAGGCCCAACTCGACCGCGATCTCGGCAATTTCAACCGCTGCGACGTGGTCCTGAAGGACCGAAGCGAGGAGGTCGTGGACGTCAGGGTGGAGCTCGACGCCGATTCGCTGCCGGAGGGCGTGACGCGGAAGACCACGGGCAGGGTGACCGTGGTGGAGCGCGCCGCCGAGGGCGATCAGTGCGAGCGGGTCGTGGCGGTGACCGGCGCCCGCGACAACAGCCTTCGAGTCACCGCGGCCGCGAGACAGCCCGCCGACGTCAAGGAGCCGCTGTGCGAAACCGCCGATCGCGCCACGGGACTCGCGATCAAGGTGCTCAACCGCGGTGAGATTCCCCGGCGTTCCCCCGATTTTCCCGCCAATTCGCTGGCGCACCTGGACGCATGTACGTTGCTCGACGTCAAGGCGCTGGAGAAGGTGCCCGGAATCGACGCCCGGGAGCCGGACGTCGGATTCGGGCGCTGGGACTGCCAGTGGAAGAGCACCACCAACGAGTACGAGGTGGACTTGCGCTTCGACCAGGGCGACCTGCCGCGCGACAAGAGCGCCCGGTCGACCAAGCTGGGAGATCGCCATCGCCAGGCCATCGTTCTGCCGGAGAACGAGGGCCGGGGGAGCTGCCGCGTCGAGGTGGTCCATCGTGACTACACCGGCCTGGACCGGGTGAAGGGGACCGAGCGGGTGGCCCTGGTCATCAAGGGGGCGGGTGCCAAGGATCGCCCCTGCGAACTGGCCACCGATCTCGCCGGCTCGGCCGCCGCCGCGCTGCCGCCCGCCTGAGCCGCGACCGTCCACGGCGGGAGCAGCAAGCGGACGCGCCTGGGGAAGACGGGCGCGCCAGGTGAGCGACGTCTTCTCCACGCTCGTGGCCGGCTTCTTGGCGGCCGGATCGACGCATGCCGAGCGCTGTGCGTGGGCGATCTTCGCCGCCTGGTCGAGGTGTTCGCGTATCGCCGCGAGGAAGAGCGCGTCGAAGGCTGCGCCCTTGGTTCCCTGGATGGTGCGCAGTTCGTCGCCGGTCACCATGCCGGGCATGTCGTGCCCCTGGTGCGGGTTGGTGTCGGGGACGCCCGCTCGGGCGAGCGGTTCTCGTAGCTGGACGAGTTCGTCGCGGCAGGCGGTGGCCACCGGTTTCGCCCACTTCTCCACCCCGGCGTCGGAAGAGTGGCCCGGGGCGGGGTTCAGCAGGAGCGTCGCCTGGTCGTCCATCGCGATCGTCAGCTGGATCCAGCCGATATCGGTGGAGTTGAAGGCCCCCCATGTCGCCTGCCCGCTCGGGGACCGGGTGGCGGGGTGCCGCGTGGCCGACGTCGACCGCTCCTCACGAGGCGGTTTCCCGTCGCCGCATCCAGCGGTGCGCGGCGTGGTGGCGGCGAGCAGTGCCGGCACGGACACCGCGCGCCCTGTGACGGTTGCCGCTGTCATGTCGACTCCCCCCGTCTCGCATGGGCGGAGCCCCGGTGGCGGGACTCCGCCCACCGGCCCGGCGGTGTCGCCGCTTTGCCGTTGTCGTAGAGGGTAGGGGTCCAGTACGACGACAGGTCGACGGTCGGGCCGCAACTGGTCCGGCCCCTCTGCAGGGCGGCGCGTCACTGTCGAGAGTCCGCGGCAAGGAGGGGCAAGAGCCCTCTACGAGGAGGGCCCAAGAGTCCGCGGCAAGGAGGCAAGAGCGCGCGGCAGCCTGTCCGCGGCGTCCGCTCGGTCAGTCCTCGGAGCCCGGATCGGTTCGCTCGGCCGAGGGCAGCAGGTGAATGAGCAGCAGAACGATCCCCGAGATCATGAACACGCGCGTGGCGGCCTCCAGGCCATTCCACTTCTCCGACTGCCACATGGCGAACCACTCGCCGCCGATGCCGATGAACCCGGCGCCGAACAGCAGCATCAGCATCAACAGCCCCACGGTGCTGGCCTGCCGGGCGCGGCGGACGCGATCTCCGGGCGGACCCGCGAACCACAGGGCCGTCGCGGCGAGGAGGACGAGAGCGGCGAGGGTCTCCCAGGCGATGATGGCGACGTAGGCGGTGTCCTGGAGCGCGGTGGAGTCGATGGCCCGCCACATCAGGTCCTCGTCCTTGAACGTGGTGTCCATCGCCAGGACATGCCGCACGAACTGCTGGTTGCTGTCGAAGTCGGTGATGTTCCCGAAGGCGACGAGCGCGATGTACAGCGCGATCGTCCCGGTGAGCACCCCCGAGGTCATCGCGTAGATACGGGGTGAACGTATTCTGCCGGTGCGCTCTGTCACGATGACCTCTGTCTCCCGTTGGATCCCGCTGACCATGAAGCGTGCGGGAGCCGTAGCGTACAACTGACTGGATCAGGGCGAGTGGTGGACGCAGGCTGCCGAGCTGAGCCGACGGCGGGGAGACGCGGGTCACATGCGTTCATGTCACAGGGGGTCGGGC
Source organism: Streptomyces sp. AgN23 (assembly GCF_001598115.1). Lineage (NCBI taxonomy): Bacteria > Bacillati > Actinomycetota > Actinomycetes > Kitasatosporales > Streptomycetaceae > Streptomyces > Streptomyces sp. AgN23. The sequence continues at coordinate 1,635,091 of NZ_CP007153.1, read as the reverse complement.
CACCTCGTCTCAGGGGTGTAGCCAGTGAACGACTTCAGAGGAGCACATCATGGACGCGCGACTGAACTACTCCGCCAGCCAGACCGCCGGCAAGGTCCTGAGGCCCGTCATGGCGGCGGGCAGAGCGGTCAAGGAATCGCCGCTGCCGGTGGCGACGCAGGAGCTGGTGGCGATTCGTGTGAGTCAGATCAACGGCTGCGCCGTCTGCATCGACATGCACACCAAGGAAGCGGCCGCGGCCGGTGAGACCCCGGTGCGGCTGAACCTGGTCGCGGTATGGCGGGAGGCCACCGTCTTCACCGATGCCGAGCGGGCCGCGCTGGCCCTGGCGGAGGAGGGGACCCGGGTCGCGGACGCGGCCGGTGGGGTCGGCGACGAGGTGTGGGCGAATGCCGCCGAGCACTATGACGAGGAGCGGCTCACCGCCCTGGTGATCCTGGTCTCCTTCATGAATATGGTGAACCGGCTGAACGTCATCACCCAGCAGCCGGCCGCCGGTGACTACGAGGCCGGGCAGTTCCACTGACCGGTATCGGTGACGGCAACCGCATCGGCGACGGGCCCTGGGGAGGGGAGTCGGCGTGAACAAGGTCGAGGAGTTCGAGGAGCTGCGGCCGCTGCTGTTCTCGATCGCCTATCGGATCCTGGGCAGTGTGAGTGAGGCCGAGGACGCGGTGCAGGAGACATGGCTGCGCTTCGACGGCTCGACGACCCGGCCCACGTCGGCCAAGGCGTATCTGTCGGCCACGGTGACGCGCATCTCGATCGATGTGCTGCGCTCCGCGCGCGTGCGACGGGAGGAGTACGTGGGCCCGTGGTTCCCCGAGCCGTTGCTCAGCGATCCGTATCAGGACCCGGCACGGGCGGTGGAGCTGGCCGACTCGGTGTCGATGGCGGCGCTGTTGCTGCTGGAGCGGCTCAGCCCGCTGGAGCGGGCGGTGTTCGTGCTACGGGAGGTGTTCGCCTTCGGGTTCGACGAGATCGCCACGGCGGTGGGACGGTCGGAGGCGGCATGCCGCCAACTGCTGGTGCGGGCGCGGCGGCATATGGAGGCCGGGCGGCCGCGGTTCGAGGCGGACCGGCAGGAGCGGCAGGAACTGGCGACGCGGTTCTTCGACGCGCTGAAGGACGGCGATGTGGGCGCGCTGCGCAACCTGCTGGCCGCCGATGTGCAGTTCGTCGGGGACGGCGGCGGCAAGGCCCCGCAACTGGCCAAGGCCGTCATGGGCGCGGAGAACGTGGCCCGGCTGCTGGGCACGGTCTTCCCCTGGCTGCTGCGGATCGACGTGTCCTTCGAGCTCCATGAGGTCAACGGCCAGCCCGGCGCGGTCTTCCGCGAGCGGGACGGCAAGGTGCTCCAGGCTCTGGTCCTCGATGTGCTCGACGGGCAGGTTCAGGCCATCCGGGCGGTGATCAACCCCGACAAGCTTGCCCACCTCGGGCCGGTCGGCGACGCCTGGGCCGTCGACCGCGAGGTGAGGCAGGCCCGTCGGCGGCCGAACTGACCCCGGGACGTGGCTTTCCACTCCGTGACCGGTCCGACACCCTGATCGTTCGACAATCTTGATACTCTCGGGGAGCCAGTCGTGCCACATCCGAGGCCAGGGAATCCGGTGAGAACCCGGAGCTGACGCGCAGCGGTGAGGGGGACGGGCGGGGCATGTGACACCACTGGGAGGAGTCCGTGACGGCCGCGAGGCCGCCGCGAACGAGCACCGGGAAGGGGCCCCGTCCGGACGAACCCGAGTCCGAAGACCTGCTGGCACCTCCGCGCCGCGTGCGGGGAGGACGTCCGTAGGCCAGGCTCCGCGTACGAGCCCCGACAACCGAGGCATGCCCGTGCTCTGCTCTGCCCGCCGTACCGCGGCCCTCCTGCTCGCCCCCGCCCTCCTGCTCACCGCGTGCGGTGGCTCCGGCCACGACGGCGCGGACGCCAAGAAGCCCGCCGGGGCGGGCTATCCGCGCACCATCGACAACTGCGGCCACAAGGTCACGGTGAAGTCCACCCCGAAGCGGGCCCTCTCCCTCAACCAGGGCACCACGGAGATCCTGCTCTCCCTCGGCCTCGCCGACCGCATGGCGGGCACCGCCACCTGGACCGACCCGGTGATGAAGGGCCTGGAGAAGGCGAACGCGACGGTGCCGCGCCTGGCGGACAACGCACCGTCCTTCGAGAAGGCCCTGGACATCGAACCCGACTTCGTCACCGCCTCGTTCGTCTCCACCCTCGGCAAGGGCGGCGTGGCCACCCGTGAGCAGTTCGACAAGCTGGGCGTGCCCACGTACGTCTCGCCGTCCGACTGCTCGGCGGGCCGGGACCCCGACAGCGGTGGCGACGGCTCCCGCAGCAGGCCACTCACCCTGGACACCGTCTACGGCGAGATACGCGACCTGGCCCACGCGTTCGGCGTCGACGAACGTGGCGAGAAGCTCATCGCGCGGTTGAAGCAGCGGGTGCGTACGGCCACCGAGGGACTGGACGCCCCCGGCGTCTCCCTCATGTACTGGTTCGCCAACTCCCAGTCGCCCTACCTCGCCGGCTGCTGCGGCGCCCCGGGCGCCATCACCCGGGCCGTCGGAGCGAAGAACGCCTTCTCCGACACCCACGACGAGTGGCCGCAGATCAACTGGGAGACCGTGGCCGACCGCGACCCGGACGTCATCGTCCTCGGCGATCTCACGCGCAAGCAGCAGACCGCGGAGACCGCCAGGGCCAAGATGCGCTTCCTGGAGACCAACGCCGCCACCCGCAATCTCACCGCCGTGAAGAAGAAGCGGTACGTCCTGCTGAGCGGGCAGGCCATGAACCCGTCCATCCGCACCGTCGAAGGGGTCGAGCAGGTCGCCGCCGGGCTGCGCCACTTCGGACTCGCCAAGTGAGCACCCGACTCCTGCTGCTGATCGCGGGAGGGCTTGCCGCGCTCTTCGCGTCGATCGCCTTCGCCGTGACCATCGGCCCCGCCGACATCTCCACGGCCGACGTCTGGGCAGCGGTCACCGCCCATCTCGGCCTGGGCGAGAGCACGTTGCCACCGCTGCGCGACGGCATCGTGTGGAACCTGCGCATGCCCCGCACCCTGCTCGCCGCGGTGTGCGGGGCGGGGCTGGCCCTCTGCGGGGCCGTGATGCAGTCCCTGCTGCGCAATCCGCTGGCCGACCCCTTCGTCCTCGGGGTGTCCTCCGGGGCCTCCACAGGTGCCGTCGCCGTGGTCGTCCTCGGCGTGGGCGGCGGGGCGGTGTCCCTGTCGGCGGGTGCGTTCATCGGCGCGCTGCTCTCCTTCGGCCTGGTCCTGGCGCTCAGCCACAGCCTCGGCGGCAGCACCGACCGCGTGGTGCTGTCCGGGGTGGCGGCCATGCAACTGTTCTCCGCGCTGACCTCGTTCACCGTCCTCACCTCCGCGGACGCCGACACCACCCGCGCCGTGCTGTTCTGGCTCCTCGGCTCGCTCACCGGCGCCGGCTGGAGCGATGTGCTGCTGTGCGCCGTCGTCCTGGCCGCCGTCCTCCTGGTCTGTCTCGGACACGCCCGCACCCTGGACGCGTTCGCCTTCGGCGAGGAGGCCGCGGCGGCGCTCGGTGTCCGCGTGGCCCGCACCCGCCTGGTCCTGCTGTGCGCGACCGCGCTGCTCACCGCGACCCTGGTCAGCTCCGCCGGAGCCATCGGCTTCGTCGGCCTGGTCCTCCCGCACGCCACCCGCGCCCTCACCGGGTCCGGCCACGCCCGCCTCCTGCCGGTCACCGCACTGGCCGGAGCCATCTTTCTGGTGTGGGTGGATACCGCCGCCCGCACCGTGATCGACCCGCAGGAGGTCCCGGTGGGCGTGGTGACGTCCCTCATCGGCGTACCGGCCTTTGTCGCCGTGCTCTACCGCGGCCGGAGGAAGACATGACCGACTCCCTTCCCCCCGCCACCGCGGACGCCGCACCCGGGCTCCGCGCGGACCGCGTCAGCCGCCGCGCCGACGGCCGGCTCATCGTCGACGGCGTCACCCTCACCCTGCGCCCCGGCGAGACGCTGGGCCTGCTCGGCCCCAACGGCTCCGGGAAATCCACCCTGCTGCGGCTGCTCGCCGGCATCCTCGCCCCCGCCGCCGGAGTCGTCACCCTGGACGGCCGCGCACTGCCGCGGGTCGGCCGCCGCGCCACGGCCCGCCGTATCGCCACCGTCGAGCAGCACGCCCACACCCAGACCGAACTGACCGTCCGCGAGGTCGTGGCCCTGGGCCGGATCCCGCACCGGCGCGCCTGGTCGTCGTCCACCGCCACGGACACCCGGGCCGTCGACGCGGCCCTGGAGCGCACCGCGCTGACCGACCGGGCGGGCCAGTCGTGGCACACCCTCTCCGGTGGCGAACGCCAACGCGCCCAGATCGCCCGGGCCCTCGCCCAGGAACCGTACGAGCTGCTGCTCGACGAGCCGACCAATCACCTCGACATCCAGCACCAACTCGACCTGCTCGACCTCGTCGTCGGTCTGCCGATCGCCACCGTGATCGCCCTCCACGACCTCAACCTCGCGGCGATGTACTGCGACCGTCTGCTCGTCCTCCGCGAGGGCCATGTCGTGGCCGAAGGCACCCCCCGCCAGGTGCTGACCCCGTCCCTGATCAAGCAGGTCTACGACGTCCAGGCCGATGTCACCCACGATCCGGGCCACCCGGTCATCCGCTTTCTGCGCCGCACCCCCAAGCAGTGAGGCGGCGGACGGTATCCTGCCGAGCGGTTGCATGAACGACGGCGGCTGGACGGTTCTGGCGCGCTTTACCCCTAGGGCCTGTGCGATGTCGTGATCAGTCAGTGGCCTTCAGGAGGTCGTCGATCCAGATCATCGCACGCTGACCAGTGACAAGTCCGTTCTCCCCACGCGGGCCGCCTCAGCGGTCATGCCTTCCAGCAGAGCGGAGAAGACACCGGCGTTCCGCCAGACGCGGAAGCGCCCGTAGACGGTGGGTCACGGGCCGAACTCGGCAGGCATCTCCCGCCACTGGGCACTGGACCTGAACCGCCAGATCACCTCTTCGAACTGTTCCCGCATCCGCTCGGGATAGGGACCGTACCTGCCGATCGGCAGGTACCCAGGTCAATCCTCCAGCATCGCCGCTCCGTACCCCACCGGCGCCGACAGGAACAGGAAGAGCCAATCGCGGTCCTGGGCCTCCGTTTCGAACAGGCGCGCCGCCCCGCTGGTGTCGCTGGTGAAGACGTGCCAGGCGTCGCTGAAGTCACCTCCGTACCGAGCGACGGCGATCAGGCAGAGGCCGAGGAGCGTGCCCAGATAGGTGCCGAGCGGGGTGGCCAAGGCGCAGGTGACGGCGACCGACTGGCTGTGGTCGCTGTAGTTTCCGGCGATGAGGCCGGTGACTCCGGCCATCACCAAGGCGCCCCAAGTCATCAGCTCTGCCTGGTCCTTGATGACATAGGCCCAGACCAAGGACAGGCCGGCCGTCATGCCAAGTGCGATCAGGATGCCTGTGCCCTCGTTGTCGTTGCTCGACTCGCTCATCCCATCCCCCTTTGAGATGCGGCGGGCCTCTGCGACCAGGGGCGCGCCTGTGGCCACGCACCACCATAGACATGGACCCGGGCTTGAGCGGTTCCCCGGAAGAACAAGGGTTCCGGAGGCGGCCGGCCCGTCAGCCACGATGCCGGTCCCTACAAGGAGCGGAACACCGTCGGGCCTGGCGAGGGATCGCCACCCGCTAGGACAAGCCACCCGAAAGTCACCTCGCCGGCCTCCACCTTCGAGCCGCAATGATCTGGATCCAGGCGTCGCTCAGCGTGTCGGCGCAGGGGCGTGGCGCGGCTTGTATGGTACGTGCCATGCCGGATGCCACGCCCCGCCCCGAGCCGTTCACCCCGCAGACCGCACCCGCGGAGCTCGAGGACCTCCGCGCGCGGCTGCGCGCGACCCGCTGGCCGGACGCGCCCGAGGACGCCGGGTGGTCGCTGGGGACCGACCTCGACTACCTCCGCGAGCTGGTCGCCTACTGGGCGGAGGAGTTCGACTGGCCGGCCCGGGAGGCGGAACTCGCCCGGCTGCCCCGCTTCCGCGTCCGGCTCGGCGGCCTCGGGATCCACTTCGCCCACGTCCGGGCCACCGCCCCGGCCGGGCCCGCCCTGCCGCTGGTCCTCAGCCACGGCTGGCCGGACTCGTTCTGGCGCTATGCGAAGGTCATCCCGCTGCTCACCGACCCCGGCGCGCACGGCGCCGACCCCGCCGACGCGTTTGACGTGGTCGTCCCCGACATCCCGGGCTTCGGCTACTCCGACGGGCCCACCGGCCCGCCGCTGAACTCCATCGCCGTCGCCGGGCTGTGGGCCGAGCTCATGGACGTCCTCGGCTATGAGCGGTTCGGCGCGGCGGGCGGGGACATCGGCAGCCATGTGAGCCGCTACCTCGGGCTCGACCACCCTGACCGGGTCGTGGCCGTGCACCGCATGGACGGCGGCCTGCCCGTCTTCACCGGCGACCCGGCGGACCTCACACCCGAGGAGCGTGCCTGGTTCGAGGACGTCACCTCCTGGGGCGCGGCCGAGGGCGCCTACGCCGCCATGCACCGCACCAAGCCGCAGACCGCCGCCTTCGGGCTCACCGATTCACCGGTCGGGCTCGCCGCGTGGATCGTCGAGAAGCTCCGTTCGTGGAGCGACTGCGACGGCGACATCGAGCGGCGCTTCACCAAGGACGAGATCCTCACGAACGTCACGCTGTACTGGCTCACGGGCACGATCGGCTCGTCGATGCGCATGTACCACGCCAACGCCGCGATCCCGCCCGCGCAGCTCGCCCGCCGGGTCGAGGTGCCGTCCGGCTTCTCGCTCTTCCGCGGCGATATCGTGCGCCCGCCGCGGGAGTGGCTGGAGCGCATGACGAACGCCGTGCGGGTGACCGAGCCCGAGCGCGGCGGACACTTCGCGCCGTTCGAGGAGCCCGAGCTCTACGCGGAGGAGCTGCGCGCCTTCTTCCGCCCCTACCGGACGGCGGCGACGAACTGACCGTTCCGTCGCCGCGCCCGGCCACGCCACGCGTCAGGGGACGGGCGCCGGTTCCGGGGCCGGGCTCCAGCGCAGGTGGACGGCCTGGTCGGCGGGGTCGGACCGGAGCAGGGACAGCCGGGGCCGTACGGCGTCGGTGCGCGCGGCCGGGGGCTTGCGCCGACCGGCGGCGAACTGCTGCGGCCACTCGGCGCCCGGCCCCCGGTACTCCTGCTCGGCCGCCGCGTGCAGCGTCCAGTGCGGGTCGTACAGATGGGTGCGCCCCACGGCGCACAGATCGGCGCGGCCCGCCAGCAGCAGGGAGTTGACGTCGTCGTACGAGGCGATCGCGCCCACCGCGATGACGGCGGTGCCGGTGGCGGCGGCGACCTCATGGCGGATGCGGTCGGCGAACGGGGTCTGGTAAGAGCGGCCGAAGGCCGGGCGCTCGTCCTTGGTGACCTGCCCGGAGGACACGTCGATGGCGTCCGCCCCGTGCGCGATGAACGCGCGGGCGATCTCGACGGCGTCATGCTCGGTGTTGCCGTCCGGCACCCAGTCGGTGGCGGAGATGCGCACGGCCATCGGCCGATCCTCGGGCCACGCCTCTCGCACGGCGTCGAAGACCTCCAGAGGGAAACGCAGCCGGTTCTCCAGCGGGCCGCCGTATTCGTCGGTGCGGTGGTTGGCGACCGGTGAGAGGAAGGAGGACAGCAGGTAGCCGTGGGCGCAGTGCAGTTCGAGCAGGTCGAACCCGGCCTCGGCGCCCCGGCGGGCGGCGGCGACGAACTCCGCGGCGATCCGGTCCATCTCGGCGCGGGTGACCTCGCGCGGCACCGCGCAGCCGGGGCCGTACGGCAGCGCGGACGGGCCGACGGTCTCCCAGTTGCCCTCCGGCAGCGGCTCGTCCATGCCCTCCCACATCAGCCGGGTCGAGCCCTTGCGGCCCGAGTGGCCGAGCTGGAGGCCGATGCGGGCGGTGCTCCGCTCGTGGACGTAGGACACGATGCGCCGCCAGGAGTCGCGCTGCTCGCCGTTCCACAGGCCCGTGCAGCCGGGCGTGATGCGGCCCTCGGGCGAGACGCACACCATCTCGGTCATCACCAGTCCGGCGCCGCCCATGGCCCTGGAGCCGAGGTGGACGAGATGGAAGTCGCCGGGTACGCCGTCGACCGCGGAGTACATGTCCATCGGCGAGACGATCACCCGGTTCTTGAGCTCCAGCCGCCCCAGCCGGTAGGGCTGGAACATCGCCGGTGCCACCGTGTCGAGACCCTGCGCGGTGGCGAAGGCGGTGTCGACCCGGTCGGCGAAGTCGGGGTCGCGGGTGCGCAGGTTGTCGTAGGTGATGCGGCGGGAGCGGGTGAGCAGGTTGAAGCAGAACTGGGTCGGCTCCTGGTGGGCGTACATCCCGATGTTCTCGAACCACTCCAGTGAGCCCTGCGCCGCCCGCTGGGTGGACTCCACGACCGGGCGCCGCTCGGTCTCGTAGGCGGTCAATGCCACCTCGGTGTCCGGGTGTTCATGCAGACAGGCCGCGAGGGCGAGCGCGTCCTCCATCGCCAGCTTGGTGCCCGAGCCGATGGAGAAGTGCGCGGTGTGGGCGGCGTCCCCGATGAGCACGAGGTTGCCGTGGTGCCAGCGCTCGTTGCGTACGGTCGTGAAGTTCAGCCACTTGGAGTTGTTGGCGAACAGCCGGTGGCCGTCGAGCGCGTCGGCGAAGAGCTCACGGACGCGCTCGACGGCCCGCTCGTCGGAGGCGCCCGGTGCGGCAGCGGCCCGGTCGGTGGCGTCGAAGCCGGCCCGCCGCCAGACGTCCTCGTGCATCTCGACGATGAACGTGGAGCCGGTGTCGGAGTAGGGGTAGCCGTGCACCTGCATGACCCCCCATTCCGTCTGCTCCACGAAGAACTGGAATGCCTCGAAGACCCGGTCCGTGCCGAGCCACATGTATGTGCTGTGCCGGCGGTCCAGCGAGGGGCGGAAGACGTCGGCGTGGGCCGCCCGTACCGAGGAGTTGACCCCGTCGGCCCCCACCACCAGGTCGTACGACGAGCGCAGCCACTCGGTGTCCGGCGCGACGGTCGAGAAGTGCAGGGTGACGCCGAGGTCGCGGCAGCGCTCCTGGAGCAGGCGGAGCAGTTCCTTGCGGCTCATGGCGGCGAAGCCCTGGCCGCCGACGGTGTGGCTCTCGCCCCGGTAGTGGATGTCGATGTCGGTCCAGCGGGCGAAGCGCCGGGCCATGGCCTCCGCGATGGTGGTGTCGGCGTTCTCGATGCCGCCGAGCGTCTCGTCGGAGAAGACGACGCCGAAGCCGAACGTGTCGTCGGGGGCGTTGCGTTCCCAGACGGTGATCTGGTGGGCGGGGTCGAGCTGTTTCATCAGGGCCGCGAAGTACAGCCCGCCGGGACCGCCGCCGATGATCGCGATGTTCACGGGGGTTCCTCTCAACTCTCGGCGACGGCCTCGGCGGCCCGCTCGTCGTCATGGGCCGGGCGCACCTGGCGCAGCAGCTTGAAACGCTGCAGTTTGCCGCTGGTGTTGCGCGGCAGGGCGTCCTGGAACCGCACATCGCGCGGGTATTTGTAGGGCGCCAGGAGCTGCTTGACGTGGTCCTGGATCTCCTTCACCTTGGCCGCGTCGCCGGGCACGCCGGCCCGCAGCACCACGAAGGCGCACACGATCGAGCCGCGCTCCGGGTCGGGGCGGGCCACGACGGCGGATTCCACGACGTCGGGGTGGGCGTCGATGGCGGACTCGACCTCGGGGCCGCCGATGTTGTACCCGGAGGAGACGATCATGCTGTCGCTGCGGGCGTGGTAGTGGAAGTAGCCGTCCTCGTCCCGGTGGAAGATGTCACCGGTGATGTTCCAGCCCTCCAGGACGTAGTCCCGCTGTCGTTCGCCACCGAGGTAACGGCAGCCGACCGGGCCGATGACACCGAGTCGGCCCGGCTCTCCGGGGCCGAGTTCCGTGCCGTCCGGGCCGAGGATCGTGGCGCGGAAGCCGGGGACCGCCTGTCCCGTGGCGCCGGGCCGGATGGCGTCCCCGGCGGCGGAGATGAAGATGTGCAGCAGCTCGGTGGCGCCGATGCCGTCGATCACCTTCAGGCCGATGCGTGTCCGCAGGTCCTCCCAGGTGGCGCGGGGTATGTGCTCGCCCGCCGAGACACCGATCCGCACCCCGGCGAGCTGCTGTTCCCCCCCCTCGCGCAGGATCGCCCGGTAGGCGGTGGGCGCGGTCGCCAGCACGGTGACGCCATGCCGCCGCACGATCTCCGCGAGCTGCGGGGGCGTGGCGGACTCCGTCAGCAGGGCGCAGGCACCGGCCCGCAGCGGGAAGACGACCAGCATGCCGAGGCCGAAGGTGAAGGCCAGGGGAGCGGTGCAGGCGACCAGATCGTCCGGTACCAGGCTCAGGGTGTGGCGGCCGAAGGTGTGGTCGATGGACAGGATGTCCCGGTGGAAGTGCATGGTGATCTTGGGGGCGCCGGTGGATCCCGAGGTGGGGCCGAGGAGCGCCACATCGTCGGCGGCGGTGTCCACGTTGGTGAACTCGCCGGACTTGCCCGTGGCTCTGGCCACCAGATCCGCCGGGCCGCCACCGCCGTACCCGACCACCGTCAGCCCGGGCAGCACGGTGTCGCGGACCCTGCGGACCTCGTCGGTGAACCGGTGGTCCACCAGGGCGATCGAGGGCCGGGTGCGTGCGGCGATCGGGGTGAGCTCCCGGGCGCGCAGGGCGGCCATCGTGGTCACCACGACACCACCGGCCTTGAGGACGCCGAGCCAGGCCGCGACGGTCCAGGGGTTGTTGGGCGAGCGCAGCAGGACGCGCTGCCCCGGCACCAGGCCGAGGTCCGTGGTGAGCACCTGGGCGACCTGATTGGCGCGGGTGCGCAGTTCGCCGTAGGTGCACAGTCCGCCGTCCGGGGTGCGCAGGGCGGGGCGGTCGGGGCCGAAGAGCGCGGTGGGGGTGTCGATGAGCTCGGTCGCGGCGTTGAGCCGGTCCGGGTAGCGCAGGTCCGGCGTCGTGAACTCGATCGTCGGCCACAGATGCGCGGGCGGCAGCTGGTCGCGCGTGAAGGTGTCGATGTGTGCGGAGGGTGAGAGGGGGAGCGGAAGAGTCACGGAAGATTCCTTCCGTAAGCCCGCCGGGGAGCGCAGCGGGTCAGGTGGGGCGGATCAGGCCCTCCTGGACGACAGTTGCCAGGTGGCGGTGATCGCGTGTGAAGAAGCGGCCCGTGCCCAGGCCGCGGCCCGCGTCGGCGGCGACGGCTTCCTGGACGTAGAGCAGCCAGTCGCCCAGCGGCCCCGGACGGTGGAACCACATCGCGTGGTCGAGGCTGGCGGTGACCAGTCCGGGCCTGGCCCAGGGCAGGTCGAGTACGCGCAGGACGGGTTCGAGGATCGTGTAGTCGCAGACGTACGCCAGGGCGGCCAGGTCCCGTTGGGCGTCGGTCAGCCCGTCGACCGGGCGGAGCGGGTCGAAGGGCCTCAGCCAGACCGCCTGGTGCGGAAGGCGTTCTCCCTCGACGGTGAGGTAGACGGGGCCGGGGACATGCCGCATGTCGAAGCTGCGGCCGCCGGACCAGTACGCCTTGGACTCCTTGGTCATGGAGCCGCCGTCGCGCTCGGCGAGGTACTCCGCCGAGCTGGGCAGGGTCTCCGGGCCGGGCACATCGTCGGCGAACGCGGCGTCGAAGGCAGCACCGGCCCCGCCCGCCGCGAAGCCGGCCAGGCACACGTACAGCGGCTTGCCGTTCTGATAGCCGCGCACCTGCCGGGTGCTGTAGCCGCGCCCGTCGCGCACCACCTCCACCTCGTAGCGCACCTCGGCCCCGATATCGGCGGGCCGCAGGAAGTAGCTGTGCATCGAGTGCAGCGACTTGCCGTCGGTCACCGACCGCATGGCCGCCGCCGCGGCCTGGGCGACCAGATCGCCGCCGTACGCCTTGGGCCACGGGCACGGCTGGGTGGTGGCGGTGAAGGCGAGGTCGAAGTGCTCGGGCTGGGCGGGCTTCAGGGTGACGGCGGCGGTGAAGACGGCCGAGGTGGGGGGCGTCCCGGACATCAGCGGTCCAGCCAGTCGCGCAGCTCGGCGTCGGCCACGTCGGGCAGATTGACCACGATGTTCTCCGGCGTCCGGGTGGTCATCCAGGTCAGCGGCTTGGTGCGGGAGAGGTTGCACTCCACATGCGGCATGAAGGGCGGTACGAAGACCCAGTCGCCCTCCTCCATGTCGACATAGTCCTCGAACCGTTCGCCGAAGTAGATGCGGGCCCGGCCGGAGAGGACGTAGCCGCCGGTCTCGGCCTCGCCGTGGTGGTGGGTCACCGAGCGGTAGCCGGGTTCATTGCTGACCTTGCCGAACCAGAGGCGGGTGGCCGGGGTGTGCTGGATGCTCACGCCCGAGACGCGGACGGCACCGCCCGAGTCCGCGGTGTTGCCGCTCTCCAGGCCGCCGCGCGTCACCACGGGGGCGACGATGCCGCTGGGCAGCCGGTACATCGAATTATCGCCTTCGAGGCGGTATTTACTGAGGTCGGGCTCCATGGTGTCGGCTCCGTTCAGTCGGGGACCAGGATCCGATGTCTCGTGTTTCTCACGGTCGTCATTTAAAGTCAATACACCTGGATGGACCTGCCCGACCGTGGTGCAGGACGGAATGCAACCGAGCCGGAGGCCCCATGACCCCCGTCCCCGTGAACCCGGCCGACCTGCCGACACCCAGCGGCTACTCACACGGAACACTCGTCGGAAACACGCTCCACCTGGGGGGACAGACCGCCCTCGACGCCGATATGAAGATCGTTTCGGGTGGCATCGTCGAACAGTTCCGGCAGGCGTTCGGCAACCTGCTCACCACGCTGCGCGAGGCCGGCGGACACCCCGAAGACCTGGTGAGCGTGACCATCTACCTCACCGACATCCCCGACTACCAGGCGCACGGCAAGGAGATCGGCAAGGTCTGGCGCGAACTCGCCGGGCCGGTCTACCCGGCCATGGCGGGCATCGGCTGCACGGCGCTGTGGCAGCCCGAGGCCATGATCGAGATCCTCGGTGTGGCCGTGATCCCGGAGGAACGGCTCGTGGCGCCGCACACCGGGGGGTGAGGCGGACCCGTCGGAGCAGGGGGCGAGGACCTCTCCCGTACGGCCCCGGCGGGCCGGTCGCGCGGTGCGGCGGCGCACCGGGCCTCGTCCGGGAGCGGGTGATCACTTTGCCGCGCCAGGCGTTAGGGTGCCGGTACATGACCGCGCAGACGACAACGGCCACCATCGCAGCGGGCGAGCGGGAGTCCCGCCACGCCCCGCTCATCCTCACGGTCTTCGGCCTCTACGCCCGGGGCGAGCACAACTGGCTCTCGGTCGCCTCGGTGATCAGCCTCATGGCGGACCTCGGCGTGGAGAGCCGGGCCGTGCGGTCCTCGGTCTCCCGGATGAAACGCCGCGATGTGCTGCGCGGCGAGCGCCACGAGGGGCTCGCCGGCTATTCGCTCGCCGACTCCACCCTGCAGACCCTCGCCGAGGGGGACGTACGCATCTTCCGGCAGGCCAGAGCGTCCCGCGAGGACGGCTGGGTCCTCGTCGTGTTCTCCGTGCCCGAGTCCGAGCGCGAGAAGCGGCACGCACTGCGCACGACCCTGACCCGGCTGGGCTTCGGCACCGCCGCGTCGGGCGTCTGGATCGCCCCGGGACACCTGGCGGCCGAGACCCGGCGCACCCTGGAACGCCGGGAACTGGCCGCGTACGTCGACCTTTTCACCGGTGACCACTTCGGCTTCGGGGATCTGCGGGAGAAGGTCCGCTCCTGGTGGGACCTCGACGAACTCACCGCCCTGTACGCGGACTTCCTGGACCGGTACCGCCCCGTCCTGGACGCGGTGACCCGGCGCGAGCCACCACCGCTGGAGGCGTTCCGTACCTATGCGCCGATGCTGACCCAGTGGCGCCGCATGCCCTACCGCGACCCGGGACTTCCCCTGGAACTCCTTCCGGAGGAGTGGAACGGCGTGGCCGCGGGCGAACTGTTCCACCGGCTCCACACCCTGCTGAGCGCCCCGGCGGCGGCGCACGCCGCGGAGGTCTTCCACGCACAGCCCTGAGGCGGCGTGGCGCCGGTCGCGCTAGGGCAGCGGCGTGCCCCCGGTGGCGTTGACAATCTCGGCGGTGATGTAGCTGGCCTGCTGCGATGCCAGGAAGACATAGGCAGGGGCCATCTCGGCGGGTTGCGCCGGGCGGTTCAGGGGGCTCTGGAGTCCGAAGGTCGAGGTGTCCGGCAGCGTGGCGGGGATCAGGGGCGTCCACACGGGGCCGGGGGCCACGGCGTTGACACGGATGCCGCGCTCGGCGAGATTGCCGGCCAGCCCCTGGGTGAACGTGACGATCGCGCCCTTGGTGGTGGCGTAGTCGAGCAGATGCGGGCTGGGTTTGTACGCCTGTACCGAGGTGGTGTTGATGATGCTGCCGCCTTCCGGGATGTGCGGCAGAGCCATCTTGCACAACCAGAACATGGCATAGAGATTGGTGTGCATCACCCGGTCGAACTGCTCGGTCGTGATCTCTTCCAGCCCCTCGGGCCGTGACATCTGGTAGGCGGCGTTGTTGACCAGGATGTCGATCCCGCCGAACGCCTCGACTGCCTTGTCCACCAGCCGTTGACATGCGCTTTCCTCGCGGATGTCGCAGGGGAACGGGACTGCCCGGCGCCCGGCCGCCTCGATGAGGCGCACCGTCTCCCGGGCGTCCTTCTCCTCCTCGGGCAGATAGCTGAAGAACACGTCGGCGCCTTCCCTGGCGAAGGCGAGAGCGACCGCACGGCCGATTCCCGAATCGGCCCCGGTGATCACAGAGCGCCGGTCCTTCAGCAGCCCGTGGCCTTCGTAGGTGTTCTCACCATGATCGGGCCGAGGCTCCATCGCCTCCGTCTCACCGGGATGAGCCTGGTCCTGCTGCGGGAACTCCGGCTGCGGGTGCTGTTCCACCGGATGACGCTGCTCCTGCTGATGCACGGGGGCACCTCCTGGCCATGGACATCGGACGGATCTTCCGGCCCCGGGTCCCCTACGGCCTACCAGGACAAACGCAACCCGACTCGGAAAGACGCCCTGGACACGGCCCAGGGACCCCGATCGTCACCCGAAGGCACCACCGGCCCATGCCTCGCAGGCGGTGCGGGTGTCCGCACCGCCTGCGTGCCGTGCCGCTACCCGGTCGCGGCGATGCCCGTCAGGAGCGTTTGCCGATGGTGATGAACGGGTCCCACTGGAAGTACCCCGCCAATTTCTGCTCGCTGTCCAGGAGCTGGAAGAAGAAGCGGTACGTGACCTGGCCGGTCTTCTCTACGTCCGCCTCCCAGTAGTGGTCCTGATAGTCCTGGGTCTCGAAATCCGGCTGGTCGGTGGCGCCGTCCTTCGGGATCGGGTAGGTGCCGTCGCCGATCACGATCCGCGGCTTGCTGATGAGCTGGTCGCCGCTCAGGTACCGATACAGCAAGGCGCAGTACTCGCTGTTGAGCGACAGCGTCGTCTCGCGCCACCTGATGATGTCCCGGGGGTTGGCCCGGAAATTCAGCTCGGCCCCGGAGGTGCCGATGATGCGGTCCTGGCGCGTCGTCATATAGATCAGGGCGTGATCGACCTGCGTCGGCGCGTCGGGGTTCCTCGAGGCGTCGGGGTAGCGTTCGGCGATCGAGACCGCGTCGAACGCGATCATTACGTTGATGAATTCCGACATGTGCCTACTCCTCTTCCAGCTTGTATGCCATCGCCCGCGGGTAGTCGTGCCGCTGCAGGCGGACGCGGACCAGCAGCGGTCCGGCGTTGACCGGGTCGGTGGGGTCGGTGAGGCGGGCCAGCAGCTCGTCCAGGTCGGCGGTGTGCGCGATGCTGACCCCGTTCGCCGGGGTCTTCTCGCCGGCGAAGACCTCCGCGAGCCGGTCGTAGTGCCACGGGTGGAGGAGGTTGTAGAAGTCCGCGCCGTGGGTGGTGTCCGCGTCGCACGAGTCCCGGTCCGCGAAGTAGGACGGGTGCACCAGCATCTGCTCGATGCCGTAGAAGTGTCCGTTGTCCATGACGAACACCACCGACCGCAGCCCGAGCCTGGTGTGGGTGGAGATCTCCTGGCAGGTCTCCTGGAAGGCGCCGTCGCCGACGAACACCATCGGGCGGGCGTGGCCTCGCTCCGGGGCGAGCGCGGCACCGGTGGCCGCGCCGAGAGACCAGCCGATGGACAGCCAGCTGATCTGCGACAGGAACCCGCCCGCGGGCAGGGTCAGGTTCATCGAGCCGATGAGGGAGAACGCGGCGTCGGAGACGACCGTCCAGTCCTCCCGGGTCTCCCGGCCCAGGAAGTGGTTGATCCGGTCGAATACGCCGTCGTAGGTGAGCCGTTCGCCGGACCGGGACGACGAGCCGCCGGCGCGCAGCGTGGCGCGGTGGTCCTGGAGGCCGGCGGGCCGGTCGTCGGGCGCGCCCTGGTGGGCGTGGGCCTCGGCGTAGTAGTCGGCGGTCAGGCCCCCGGAGCCGTAGCGCGCCACCAGCGCGTCCTGGAGGGCGGGGATCAGCCGGGTGAGCTGGACGTCGGGGAAGTACCGGGTACCGACGCTGACACCGCCCTGGGCGGCCATCACCCAGTCCGTGCCGACACACTGCTCCCCGTCGAGGTTCTTCGATGTGGACCAGGCACCGAGGCCGATCCGGCAGGTGGCCCAGTCCTTGAAGATCCAGCGCACATCCCGGTGGCTGGCCTTGCCGTTGTACACGCCGTGGAACTGCGGCCCCCGCTCGTCGACGACGGCCTTGGCGCCGACGGTGGTGCAGAACGGCACCCCCGTGGCCTGCGTCAGGTCGGTGAGCTGCCCGTCGAGGCGGAACCGCTCGACCTCCTCGCCCGCCCATACGATCGGGCGGGGCCTGCCGTCCGGGCCGGGGTGTTCCTCGATCAGGGCGAGGATCGCGTCGACGGCGCTCGCCAGCATGGTCCGGTTGCGCGCGCTGAACGGCCGCTCGCGGCGCAGCAGTGGCTCCCCGGCCACCGCGCAGGGCTCGTCCCACAGGTCCTCCATGACCTCCAGATAGACGGGCCTGCGCTCGGACAGGCAGGCGGTGAGCGCGGCGTCGATCTGGCCCGGGGCCAGGCCCGGGTTGGAGATGACCTGCGCCTCCACGGTGACCTGCCGGTAGACGTCCAGGTTGCTCTCCCGGCGGGGGCTCATATGGGAGGTGAGCAGGCCCAGCGCGCGGTAGTTCTGCCACTGTTCGTAGGGCGGGCAGGCGTTGATGGCGACGAGCGGGACGTGTTCCACATAGGCGCCACCGCAGGCGTTGAGCAGGTTGAACGCGCCGACGCTGTAGGTGACCGCGGCCGCGCCGATGCCGTGGAGGCGGGCGTAGGAGTCGGCGGCCTGGCCCGCGCCGCCCTCGGTGGGGGTGCCGACCCACTCGATGTCGCCCTCGGCCCGCAGGACGGTGAGGAACGGACCGAGGTGGTTGCCGGGCACGCCGAACAGGTGGGTGATGCCCAACTCGGCCAGCCGGCGGGCCAGATGGCGGGCGACGGTGCACTCGGGGGCGATCTCGGTCATGAGTGGCCCCCCTGGCCGGGGCCCGGGGTGGTGAGGGGCGGGGCCCGGTGGACGGCGATGGCGGCGCGGACGGCGCTCTCCAGGGCGCCCTCGATCCAGGCGTGCTTGAGGGAGGTGTGCTCCCCGGCGAAGTGCACGGGGCCTTCGGGGCGGGAGGCGTCCAGGTGGAAGCTGGTCATCTGGTGGGCGGTGTACGTGGCGGCTTCGCCGAAGGCGTACGGATCGCGCGCCCAGCTCTGGGTGGCGCCCCGGCCGGTGAAGAACACCTCGATGCGGCGGCCATGCAGGGCCTGGAGGTTCCGCAGGGCGTAGACATAGCGCTCCGCCTCCCGCATGGAGTCCCAGCGCGCCGCGTCGTCGGACCAGGAGTACGAGGCGAGCACCACGCCACCGGTGCTGCCCTCGACCCCGTGCGAGGGGTAGTACATGAACCGGTTGGGGTTGTCGGTGGCCGAGCCCCCGCCGAAGCAGTGGGTGGCGGGCCGGACGGCGGGGCCGCGCAGCGGCATGGTGCTGTTGAACTGCCGCACCTCGTCGGTGACACCGCTGTCCTTGACCGCGGCGCCGATAAGATCGGCGATACCCGCCTCGGCGAGCGCGGGGGCGGGCGCGGTGCCACTCTCGCCGCCTCGCTGGTAGTAGTCGTAGAGGCCCGGCGAGATGCTCTCCAGCTCGTTGCGCCAGCCGTCCTCGGTGAACTCCCACCACCGGTGGCTGAACTCCAGCAGCACCTTGGTGGCCTGGTCGTAGTGGGTCTCGATGATGGCGCGGCGCTTCTTGTACGACATCGAGGGGACGATCTCCACGAAGCGCAGGGTGGAGAACGGGATGGTGACGATCGCCAGGTCCGCGGTCCACAGCTGGGTCGGGCCCGCCGGATTGTCCTCGGCGACGGTCTGCACGGCCACGCCCCACCCGCCCGGTCCGACGGCGCCGGTGCCCTCGGGCACGGAGTCGCGGCTGGGGTCGTCGTACTCGAGGCGGATCATGCGGTGGCCGAACCGCACCTCGTCGCGCAGGCCCCGGTGAAGGGCGTCGGGCAGCCGCCAACTGCCGCCGGGTATCTCCCAGTAGCGCACGTTGGGGCTGATGTCGGTGTGGCTCAGGAAACTGTGGAAGAAGGAGAGGTGCAGCCGCGAGGACATGTTCTCCAGCGTTCCGACGGCCTCGATGGCCTCATCGCTGAGCCCGGCGTAGTCGCGCAGGAAGCCGCCCATCGAATAGCCGTCGAAGTCGTGGATCACCCGCGCCCAGCCCTCGACCCACTGGTCGAACGGCTTGTTGACGCGCTGCCCGTCCACCACGTCGGAGTAGTAGTCCCGCACGCTCTCCAACGCGTCGTCGACCATCTGCACGGCGGGGGCGCGGACCTCGTCGTCGGTGAGGTGGAAGCCCTCGTTGATCCGTTCCGGGGTGGTGGCGTAGTCGGCGCGCCGTACCTGGACGCGGTTGGTGCGGATCCAGGTGTTGCCGCGCTTGTCGGGCTCGCGGAAGTCGGGGCTGTCGTCGCCGTAGCTCCAGGTGCGGCCGGTGAAGGAGGTGTACGTCACCGGGAGGGCGGGGACATCGGGGCCGCTGCCGGTGGTGGGGTCGATGTCCACGTTGTAGAACTGCCGACGGCCGAGCCCGAGTTTGTCGACGAGGGCGAGGACGAGCGGATGGAAGTCGGGTAACCGCATGGCGCCGGCCTCGGCGTACTGGGCGGGGTCGTCGAACGGCTGCTGGTGCTTGGTGGTGCGGAAAGTCTTGATGCGCCCGCCGACGCGGCCGGTATTGGCCTCGAGGATGGTCACGTCGTGGCCCGCGTCCTTGAGCAGACGGCCGGCCACGAGGCCGGTGATACCGGCGCCGATGATGAGGATTTTCTTGCGGGGGTGGCGGGTGGGGCCGAGGCGGCCGGTGTCTATCAGGGTATGGAGATATTCGAGTTTGAGGTCGCTGTTGTCCGGCCCGATGAGGAGGAGTTCGCGGGCCAGCTTGAGACACGTCTGCCAGCGGGCACGGGTGGCGGAGGAGGCGCGGGGAGCGTCGGTCATAGTTTGCGATCGTAGATATGAAGAAACGATTTATCGATTCCCCGACTTGGTAATGCATTGGTAAAGTCCAAAAACCGGAGACCGCGCGGCTGACGGAATTTCGACTTGCCGGATTTCCCTGCGGGGAAAGCCCAAGACCCGGATGGGGCGCAAGCTCTGCCAGGGGCGGAGGGGGCGGGGGAATACGATAACGCCCGTGCCGCGGTGAACTGATGGGCCATCACACCGACATGCGCAACGGTCCCGGATCGGCCATGCCGAAGCCGTGGACGGAGGTCGAACTCCTGCCCGGTAAAGGCAAAGGGAAAGTCGCATCAACACCTGTGGTCGCTCGTGTGCCCTTCAGAAACCCCTTTCGGTGGGGCGGGCGGGATGCCCATAAAAGTTTCAGGCCGCCGAGGACATGCCGTAGGAGAAGCGAAATGGGCGGGTTTCCGGCTCACTGGCCCGCCGGAAACCCGCCCACCTGTCCGCCTGGAATTTCAGTTCGACGTCGTGACCGCCTCCGGACTCGGCGCGCCGCCCTGAGCGGCCCCGCCCGGCTCCGCGTCCAGGAGCTTCGGCGGAAGGTCTCGGGAGCGGCCACCCTCGTCGCCGCGGCGACGAGGGCGCCCGCGGCGACCAGGAGCATCAGGCTCCAGGACGGCCCGCCGCTCCACAGGATCACCGACGTGGCCGGCATCGGGGTGAAACCGCCGAGCACCACATTGCCCGCCTGATCATCGATCGACACTCCGCTGCAGCGGACCCGGGCGGAAAACAGCTCGGCGTAGAACGCGGCCGGCGGGCCGAACGCCGCGCCATGCCCGAAGGCCATGACCACCACCAGGGCCAGACAGATCAGCACCGGCGAACGGGTGTCGGTCAGCGGGAAGAATGGTCCCGCGAAGGCCGCCATGGACAGCGCGCGTGCGCATGCTGACCGAGCGGATCGAGGACCGCACGCCGCCCGCCCGGCGCCAGGAGTCCCCGGCCGAGCTGGTGGTCCGGCGGTCCACCGCCCCTACGCCCGCGTCCTGACACCGCATCCTGAACCTGGGCGGGGAACGCCGCCGCCCGGGCGCGTGGTGCTCCCGGGCGGGCGGCCTCCGAGGCGTTCGGCTCGGCGGGCCGTCAGGCGTTTCCACGCAGCGATCTGTCACAGGGGGGCCAGAGGGAGACCAGTCCGGCGTCGCGCAGCTCGCTCCAGAACGCCGCGGGGACGGTCTCCTCAAGGGCCGCGACGTCCTGGGCGATGCGGCTGGGCCGGGTCGCACCCGGGATCACGGCGGCGGCCGCCGGATGGGCGAGGGAGAACCGCAGGGCGGCCGCCTTGACGCTGACGCCATGCCGCTCGGCGAGTTCCTTGACGCGCGTGACCTTCTTGATGATGTGCGCGGGCGCGTCCTGGTATGCGAAGTGGGTGCCGCCCGCCAGGATGCCGGAGCTGTACGGGCCGCGACGACGAGGGCGACGCCCTGGTCGGCCGCCGTGGGGAGCAGGCGCTGCAGGACCCTGAAAGCGCCGGTGCGGGGCACTCTCGTAGACGGCGAGCCACTCGTCGCCGTGGAAGTCCTGGGCGACGTCGTGGACCCAGACGATGTCGAGCCGGTCGGTGCGCAGGCGCCGCAGGCTGTCCTCGATCGACGGGACCTGGACGGCCGGCCGTGGATCGCGGTCGAGGAGCCGGGCGACCCGGTATGGCGGGACACGTTCGTCGCCGCGTGTGTCGCCTCGGGCTTCACGCCCGACATCCGGCTCGACGCAGCGGACCCGCTGACGGCACTCGGCCTGGTGGCCTCCGGCCTCGGGCCGGCGCTGGGGCAGAAGAGCATGGTGCGCGGGGCGACGGACGCCGTGGCCGTGCGCACACTGCCCTGGCACGAGGCGTCCGTTCGCCTGTGGGCGGTCTGGCACCACGTCGATCTGCGGCCGGTCGTCGCCTCGTTCCACGAGACGGTGCTGTCGGACGAGCGGGAGCCGGGTGCGGGGCCACTGGCCGGTGGGCTGGCCTCGGGAGCGTGAGGTCAGCCGGGGAGTCCGCACCCCGGAATCCGGAGTGACGAAGCGTCAAGGGGTGATGCCTCCAAGGGCGCCACGGCCGCGACCAGGGTGGTGAGCCTCGGGTCCCGGCCGGCCAGGTCGAGCGCTTCGCGCAGGGCCTCTTCGTAGGTCGGCCGGGCCTGGCGGAGCAGTGTCAGACCGGCCTCGGTGACATGGGTGTAGATCCCGCGCCGGTCGGTGGGACACAGATAGCGGGAGAGGAGTTCGCGGTCCTCGAGCCGGGTGACCAGGCGGGTGGTGGCGCTCTGGCTGAGGGCGACGGCCTCGGCGACCTGCTTCATCTGCAGATGGCCGTTCTCCCCGTCGTGCTGTCGGCTCAGCACGTCCAGAACCGCGTACTCGCGGGCGCTGAGCCCATGGCGGGTGTGAAGGGCCCCCTCGAGATGCGTCTCGATCCTGCTGTGCAGCAGTGACAGGGCGCACCAGCTCTGGGCGAGGGGAGTGGCGTCGAGGTCCGGCGTGGTCATGGGTGCCTCCTGGGCGGGGCGGGATGGGGCGGGGCCGGGGCCCCGCGGCGGTGGCGGTGACGTGATACGCAGCCTGAGCAATATAGCGCGCTTGCAATTAGTGTGTATGCAAGTATCGTGGACGCTCGTAAAGGGCGGTAGCAATCACTTGGAGTGAACTTTCATGCCCATCGCACTGCTGGCCCTCGCCATCGGGGCCTTCGGGATCGGAACCACCGAGTTCGTGATCATGGGGCTGCTGCCCGAGGTCGCCGGGGACTTCGATGTGTCCATCCCCACCGCCGGGTTCCTGGTGACCGGCTACGCGCTCGGCGTCGTGGTCGGCGCACCGCTGATGACCGCACTCGGTACGAAGATCTCCCGCAAGCACATGCTGATGCTGCTGATGGGGCTGTTCGTGGTGGGCAATCTGCTCTCCGCGCTCGCCCCCGCCTTCGGCGTGATGGCCGTGGGACGGATCGTCGCCTCCTTCGCGCACGGCGCGTTCTTCGGCATCGGATCGGTCGTCGCGGCCGACCTGGTCGCACCCGAGAAGAAGGCCGGAGCCATCTCGATGATGTTCACCGGCCTGACCGTCGCCAATGTCGTCGGCGTGCCGCTGGGCACCTCGATCGGCCAGTCGCTGGGGTGGCGGACCACCTTCTTCCTCGTCGCGGCGCTCGGCGTGGTGGGCCTGGCGGGCATCGCCAAGCTCATTCCCGACATCCCCAAGCCGGAGGGTGTGCACCTGGTCCATGAGCTGGCCGCCTTCCGGAACGCGCAGGTGCTGCTGGCCATGGCGATGACCGTGCTCGGCTTCGGCGGTGTCTTCGCCGCGATCACCTACATCGCGCCGATGATGACCGAGGTCGCCGGCTTCGCGGACTCCTCCGTCACCTGGCTGCTGGTCCTCTTCGGACTCGGCATGGTCGGCGGCAACCTCCTCGGGGGCCGGTTCGCCGACCGGGCGCTGATGCCGATGCTGTACGTGTCGCTGGGCGCCCTCGCGGTGGTCCTGGCCGCGTTCACCTTCACCGCCCACAACAAGATCGCGGCCGCCATCTCCCTCGCTCTCGTCGGCGCACTGGGCTTCGCGACCGTGCCCCCGCTGCAGAAGCGGGTGCTGGACCACGCCGCGGGCGCCCCCACCCTCGCCTCCGCCGTCAACATCGGCGCCTTCAACCTGGGCAACGCGCTCTCGGCCTGGCTCGGCGGCCTGGTGATCTCGGCCGGACTCGGCTACACGGCCCCCAACTGGGTCGGTGCCATCCTCGCCGGATCCGCTCTGGCCCTCGCCGTCCTCTCCGCCGCCCTGGAGCGCCGCGATACCCGCCACGCCCCCGACGGCGCCACCACCGGGCCGGCCCAGGTTTCCACCGCCCGGCACTGAGCCACCCGTCACCCAACAGCACCGCCATCAAGGAGACCCACCCGCCATGAGCACCACCGAGACCGCCGTCGCCCCGCTGACCACTCAGGACGCCGAGGCCCTCCTCCAGGCCGCCCGCGCCGCCGCCGAGGCGGCCGGGGTGACGGCCGCGATCAGCGTTCTCGACGCCGGTGGCCACCTCCTGGCCTTCCGGCGCGACGACCGGGCCGTACTGATCGCGGGGGAGACCAGCACCCGCAAGGCGTTCACCGCGCTGCAGCTCGACGCCCCCACCGCGGACCTGGTCGACGCGGTCCAGCCCGGAGGCGCTTTCCACACCCTGCCCACCGCCCTCGACCGCCCGCTGCTGTTCCTCGCCGGTGGCGTCCCGGTCCACCGCGACGGCCGGCTGGTCGGCGCGATCGGCGTGGGCGGCGGCGCGCCCGAGCAGGACCACGGGATCGCCACCACCGCGCTCGCGACGCTCGGCTGACCCCCGAAGGACCAGCACGTACCCGCAAGCACCAGCGAACCGAGAAGGACACCATGACCTCCGTACCCAACCTCACCCTCCACACCGGCCTCGAGATCCCGCAGCTGGGCTTCGGCGTCTTCCAGGTGGAGGACGCGCAGACCACCGACGTGGTGCTCTCCGCCATCGAGGCCGGCTACCGCAGCATCGACACCGCGGCCATCTACGGCAACGAGGCCGGGGTCGGCCGTGCCCTGGCCACCTCCGGCGTCCCCCGCGAGGAGCTGTTCCTCACCACCAAGCTGTGGAACGCCGACCAGGGATACGACTCCACCCTCGCGGCCTTCGAGGCCAGCGTGGCCAAGCTGGGCACCGACTATGTGGACCTCTACCTGATCCACTGGCCCACCCCCGCCCGCGACCTCTACCTGGACACGTGGCGCGCCCTGGAGAAGCTGCTGGCCGACGGCCGCACCCGCGCCATCGGCGTGTCCAACTTCCAGCCCGCCCACCTGCGGCGGCTGCTCGACCACAGCGGTGTGGTCCCGGTCATCAACCAGGTCGAGCTGCACCCCTACCTCCAGCAGGGGCAGCTGCGGGACTTCCACGCCCAGCACAAGATCGCCACCGAGGCGTGGAGCCCGCTGGCCCAGGGCGCCCTTCTCCAGGACCCCGCCCTGGCCGCGATAGCGCAGCGGCACGGCAAGACGCCCGCGCAGGTGGTCCTGCGCTGGCATCTGCAGCTGGGAAACGTGGTGATCCCCAAGTCCGTGACCCCCGCACGCATCCGGGAGAACATCGACGTCTTCGACTTCACCCTCACCCCTGAGGACGTCGAGGCGATCAACGCTCTCGACCGTGGCCGGCGCACCGGGCCGGACCCCGACACCCTCAACTGAACCGACGCCCCCTCTCCACCGCGCCGCTGTGGCCGTGCTCATCAGCCGGCCGCGGCGGCGCGGCTCGTTCTCGCCCCTGTCTCCCTTCCTCCTCGCCCCCGTTTCCCCTCTCCTGGAAGCCGTCTTCGCGTCATGTCCACTGCCCTCAGCCGCCTGACACACCCCCACGGCGGACCCCTCACCCTCGGCCTGGAACTCCCCCTGGACAACGACTGGGGACAGTCCCGGCTGGCCACCGACCGGAAGGCGGGCCGCCCTTTCGGCGTGCCCTCCCTCGAAGCGCACGCCCAACTCGCCCGCCTCGCCGACCAGTCCGGATTCGCCGCCCTGTGGGTCCGGGACGGGGCCAGCTCCTGCTGATCGACATCCGCTACGCCACCTACGCGGCGCGCCACTTCGACGACACCCTCCAGCACCTCAAGGAGACCTACGAGGCGGGCATCCGCCACTCCCGTTCCCCCGGCAGCCCGCCGGTGGAGAGCTGACCCCCGGGGCCGGTCACCTGGAGACGATCCGCAGGATGGCCGTGCCGTCCTCCCCGGCCGCCATCAGGATCACCACGGCGCCGGGCTGAGCGGCCGGCCGCATGGTGCCCACCCTTCCGCA
This sequence comes from Streptomyces sp. AgN23, assembly GCF_001598115.1. NCBI lineage: Bacteria > Bacillati > Actinomycetota > Actinomycetes > Kitasatosporales > Streptomycetaceae > Streptomyces > Streptomyces sp. AgN23. Next base: position 1,609,659 of record NZ_CP007153.1, on the reverse strand, counting down.
CGAGTTGCTGCTGCCGTGGTCGCGCAGCACGGTGATGCACCCCTGGCCCGGACCGCTCGCCCCGCCCTGGGACCGGCCATTGCCCGACTTCACCGTGTACTCGACCTTGTTCGGTCCGACCTCGGTCACCGACAGCGTCGCCGGACCGGCCGGGCTCGTGAACCGGACCGTCACCGGACCGGACACCGCGATCTCGCAGTTGCCGTCCGCGCAGGCGGCGACATCACGCCCGTCCGCCGCCGGCACGGAGGGTTTCGCCGAGGGGCCGCGACTCCCGGTAGGGCTTGTGGACGGCGGCGTGGAACGGGACGCCGACGGCTGGCCGGCGCGTGGGGGCGCCCCGTCGGTCTCGTCCGACCCTCCGCAGCCGGCCACGGCCAGAGCGGTCAGCACCGCCAGCCCCAGACCCGCTCCCGCCTGACGCGCCCGCATCCTTCGCGCCCCGCCTGCCGATGTCCTCGCGGCCATGATGTCCCCGTGTTCCAGTCGGTGCGTGCCAACGTACCTTCTCATCGCGCGATCACCGTGCAGGCTCTTCCCCTCCGCCCCGTCATCGTCGTCGTGCTCGTCCAGGTGGGTGGACAAGCGGGCCGCCGGTGCCCCACCCCCGAGGTGAGGACTCCCGTGGTCGCCGTCTCCACGCCCAGCTGCGCCCTGCTCGGTGCGTCCCCCGCACAATCGCCGCGTTCAAGGGCATCCCCTGCGCCGCGCCGCCCTTCGGCCCGCACCGCCTCCCCGGCGCCGCTTCCCATCCAGCCCTGGCAGGGCGTTCGTGACGCCCTGGCCCAGGGGGCCACCGCACCGAAGGCCCCCTATCCCGCCCCCGCCGATCAGCTCCTCCCCGAGGGGGAAGACCTGGGCTTCGCCGTCCTCGCCCAGCCCGACCCCGCCCGGTGGGGCGAGGTCGCACAGAACCTGATGCCCCTCGAACCGGTCGTCGACGGCCATCTGCCTCGCCGAGGCGCGCACCGGCCCCGCTGCTCGGCGACCGCCTCCCGCAGCAGGTGGCCGACGCCACGCATCACCCCGGCACCGCACCGCCATGCGCGTCGACACCGTCTCGGCGGTCCGGACCGATCCCGCCCGCGCCTGCGCTCCTTGTGGGACGGGCATCGCCAGGCCCTGTTCTCCACGGCGCGTGGCCGCCGATCGCTCAGGTGGTGGCCCGCAGCGTCGCGGTGGCGATCTCCAGGAAATCGCTCAGCACCTTCCCCCGCCGGTCCGCGAGGACGGCCAGGCAGGTCTCGACCGATGGGGCGTCCGTGACGGGGATGTGGACGAGATCGGGGCGGGAGTAGGACCGCGCGACGCTCAGCGGGACGAGCGCGATGCCCTGCCCGGAGGCGATGAGCTCGAACTTCTCTTCGAGCGACGACGTCCGCCGCGTCGGCGCGTCGAGCATCCGCTCGCCGTCGAGGTCCGCGGAGGTGAGCTCCTGACGGGACGCCAGCGGGTGCGCCGCGGGCATGCAGGCGGCCCTGGTCTCGTGGCCGATGGGGATGATGCGCAAGTCCGAGTGGTCGAACGGCCGCCGCAGGTAGGCGACTTGGGCCCGGCCGTCCCGGAGCGGCGCGTCCTGCTCCCACCAGCGCACCGGGACGACATCGGTCTCGACCTCCGGGTGGCGCGATGAGAACGCCCGGAGCGCCTCCGACACATACAGCCCGGAGCAGAAGGCGACCACGAGCCGTTGGACGCCCCGATCCACGTCGTGCACGCTCCGCACCGCCGAGGCGACGGTCGCGAGGATCCGCTGCGCCTCCTCGTAGAGCCGCTTCCCGGCATCGGTCAGCTCCACACTGCGGGTGCTCCGTACCAGCAGAGTGCACTGCATCTCCTGCTCGAAGGCCCTGATCTGGCGGCTGAGGACCGGCTGGGTGATATAGAGCTGTTCCGCCGCACGGCCGAAGTGCCGGTGCTCGGCCACCGCGACGAAGTAGCGGAGCTTGCGCAGATCGAGATCCATGCCCTGAAGGTATCAATCGCCGGCAAGGGTATTGGACGTCCACAGGTGGCCGCCCCGAGACTGAAAACATGATCGTCATCACCGCTCCCACCGGCCAGATCGGCGGCCGGCTGCTGGACATCCTGCTGGGCGAGGCCCCCGACCGCGGCGAAGAGCTGCGGGTCATCGTGCGCGACCCCGCGAGACTCCCCGACGAGGCCCGCGCCCGCGTCGACGTCGTCACCGGCTCGCACGGCGACGCCGAGGTCGTCGACCGGGCCTTCGCCGGCGCGGACGCCGTCTTCTGGCTGGTCCCGCCGGACCCGCGGGCGCCGAGCATGGACGCCGCGTACTCCGGGTTCACCCATGCCGCCGCGAAGGCGTTCACGGCCCATGGAGTCGGACATGTCGTCGGCGTCTCGGCGCTCGGCCGCGGCACCCCCGTCGCCGGCCGCGCCGGCCATGTGACGGCGTCGCTGGCCATGGACGACCTCATCGCGAGCACCGGTGTGGCCTACCGGGCGCTCGCCTGCCCGTCCTTCATGGACAACCTGATGCGGCAGCGGGCCTCGATCCGCGACGACGGCGTGTACACCGACATCGCCGCCCCCGACCGCACCGCACCGACGGCCGCCACCCGGGACATCGCCGCGGCCGCCGCCGGTCTGCTGCTCGACCGCTCGTGGACGGGTACGGGCGAGGTCCCGGTGCTGGGCCCAGAGGACCTTTCGGCGATCGACATGGCGCGCATCATGTCCGATGTGCTCGGCCGCCCGGTCCGCTACGAGCGCCAGTCGCTCGAGGACTTCCGTACCGGACTCGCCGGACACGGCCTCGGGGACGCGCTCGTGGAGGGCTACGTCAATATGGCGTACGCCAAGAACAACGGTCTCGACGACGGCGTGCCGCGCACTCCCCGGATCACCGGCCCCACGACCTTCCGCGAGTGGTGCGAGCAGGTCCTCAAGCCGGAGACGCAGGAATGAACTCCAAGACCGCTCTCATCGTCGGGGCGTCCCGCACCCTCGGACTCGCCCTCGCCACCGAGTACGCGCACCGCGGCTGGAACGTCATCGGGACCGTCCGGGGCGATCGGCGCACCGGCCTCCACGACCTGGCCGAGGCGTCCGGAGGCCGGGTCACCGTCGAGTCGCTGGACATGACGGCGCCCGAGCAGATCGCCGCGTTGCGCGAGCGCCTGGCGGAGCGCACGCTCGACCCGCTGTTCGTCAACGCCGGCATCACCCGGGGCGACATTCCGATCGGCGACGTCCCGACCGAGATGTTCGTCGAGGTCATGGTCACCAACGCGCTCAGCCCGATGCGCGTGGTCGAGTCCCTCCGCTCGCTGGTCGCGCCGACCGGCACCATCGGCGTGATGTCCTCGCGCCAGGGCAGCGTCGGCTTCAACACCAGAGGCGGTCAGGACGTCTACCGCGCCAGCAAGTCCGCCCTGAACCAGCTGATGCGCAGCTACGCCGCCCGCTACGCCGACGCCGCGCACACGCTGCTGCTCATGTGCCCCGGCCATGTCCGCACCGAACTCGGCGGACCGGACGCGCCGCTGACCATCGACCAGTCCATCCCCGGCGTGGTGGACACGATCGACCGCCACAGCGGTGAACCGGGCCTGCGGTACCTCAACTACCAGGGCCGGACCGTGCCCTGGTAGCAGCCGCCGGGGCAGGTCAGTGGGCGAGCTGACGGCTGATGATCAGCCGCTGGATCTGGTTGGTGCCCTCGAAGATCTGCATGATCTTCGCTTCGCGCATATAGCGCTCCACGGGGAAGTCGCGGGTGTATCCATAGCCGCCGAAGACCTGGACCGCGTCCGTGGTGACCTTCATGGCGGCGTCGGTCGCCGTCAGCTTGGCGACGCTCGCCTGGCGAGTGTACGGGCGCCCGTGGTCACGGCGGCGGGCGGCGTCCACGTAGGTGGCGCGCGCGGAGTCGACGGCGGCGGCCATGTCGGCCAGCAGGAAGCCGAGCCCTTGGTGGTCGATGATTCGGCGGCCGAAGGTGGTGCGTTCGTGGGCGTAGGCGGTGGCGGCGTCCAGGGCGGCCTGGGCCAGCCCGGTGGCGCAGGCGGCGACGCCCAGCCGGCCGGAGTCCAGGGCGCTGAAGGCGATCTGGAGCCCCTGGCCCTCGGCGCCGATGAGCCGGTCGGTGGCCAGCGGCGCACCGTCCCAGAAGGCCGAGGTGGTGGGGATGGCATGCAGGCCCATCTTGTCCTCGGGTCGGCCGAAGGTGAGACCGTCGGTGTGTCCGGGCGCGAAGAAGCAGGAGATGCCGTCACTGCCCGGACCGGTGCGGGCGAACAGGGCGTAGAAGTCCGCCTTGCCGCCATGGGTGATCCACGCCTTGGCGCCGGTGATCCGATAGCCGTCGGGGGCCTTGTCGGCGCGGCAGGTCAGGGCCGCCGCGTCGGACCCGGCCTGCGGCTCGGACAGGCTGTAGCCACCGATGAGACGGCCGCTGAGGATGTCCTGCGCCCAGCGCCCGCGCTGGTCGGAGGTGCCGTACGTCAGAAGGGGGAAGGCGGCGAGGGTGTGGACGCTGGTGGCGATGGCGACGGCGGCCCAGCGGGCGGCCAGTTCTTCGAGGACCTGGAGGTAGACCTCGTAGGGCTGGCCGCCTCCGCCGCACTCCTCCGGGTAGGGCAGACCCAGCAGGCCGGTCTCGCCCAGCAGGTGGAACAGCCCCTCGGGATAGCTCTCGGTGCGCTCGTGCTCCTCGACGCGGGGGGCCAGCTCCTTGTCGGCGATCTCGCGGACGAGGTCGAGCAGATCCTCCGCCTCACGGGTGGGAAGCAGACGGTCGACAGGCATGAAGGGCGCTCCTGGGGTCGAACGGGGCGAGGTCCTCGACGTTCTCGGGTCCGGGCCCAGGACAGCAACACCCTCCGGGCGAGCACAAGTAACTTGCGGCTGATCGCGGAAAAGACGCAAAATGAAGCGACGATTAGCTGACTGAGCTAAAAGAACTTGCGCGGGTGTGCGGTGTGAGCGGGTCGCGGAACGGAGGGGCGATGCCCGAGTTCGACGACGTGGACCGCCAGTTGCTGCGGATGCTGCGCGAGGACGGCCGGCGCACCTTTTCGGAAATGGCACCCGAGGTCGGGCTGTCGGTGGCCGCGGTCAAACGCCGCGTGGACCGCCTCAAGGACAGCGGGGTGATCAAGGGCTTCACCGTGCAGATCGACCACACCAAGCTCGGCTGGGGCATCGAGGCGTTCGTGGAGCTGTCCTACACCGGTACGACACCGGTCGGGGAGATCGTCCGTACCGCCTACGCGGTCCCCGAGGTGCAGGCCGTCTTCACCATCGCCGGCGACCCCGACGCCCTGGTGAACGTCCGGGTGCGGGATATCGAGCATCTGCAGCAGGTCATCGACGCCCTGCACCGCGTCGGGCAGGTCACCGGAACCAAGACGCTGATGGTGCTGGGCTCGTGGACGCGCAATGACTGACCGCTGATCACGCGCCAGGGGCGTCGGGGGAGCTGTCCCCGCCGGGAGCGAGGTTCTTCTCGACCTTGGCGAGGATCCTGGCGAAGGCTTCGCGCTCCGCGTCATCCAGCCCGTCCAGGATGTGCTCCTCCAGCTGCCCCCAGACCTCCGAGACCTTGGGCCGCAGGGCGTAGCTCTCCTCCGAGGCCCGGACGAGCATGACGCGCCGGTCATGCGGATCGCGTGCGCGGATGACATACCCGCCCTGCTCCAGCCGCCGCAGCGTCAGGGTCACGGTCGACGGATCCAGGTCGAGCGCCCTGGCCAGCTCCGACTGGCGGACCGGTCCGGCATCCCACAGGGCCATCATCAGGAATTCCTGACCGGAACAGAGGCCGGTCGGGCGCAGCAGCCTGCCACCGGCGAGGCGGTGCAGGCGGGAAACGCGCGCCAGGGTCTGGCTGACGGCGCCGCCGTACGAGCCCTGCGTCGCGTCGGTGTGCGGGAGCTCTGTGGTCATGGGGGCAAGACTATCGTGGCCAGCCAATCATTGGTCAGCCAACGAATGGGTTATGGTGGCTCTCCGGCGAGGTCGTTGGTCGACCAATGACCTCGTTGTCGGCCGTCATGTCCATCAACCCGCGGGAGCCGTTGTGACCACACCCTTCGATCCGATCGACCTTGCCGGGCTGCGCCTTCGCAACCGCCTGGTCATGCCCGCCATGGGACGTGCCCGTGCCTTCGGGCCCGGCGGTACGGCCACCGACTCGATGGCGACGTACTACGCACAGCGGGCCACCGCCGGCCTGATCGTCACGGAGGGGTCGTGGCCGTCACCGGTCGGCCAGGGCTTCCCCCACACCCCGGGTCTGCACAGTGCCGAGCAGATCGCCGCCTGGCGCCGCGTCACCGACGCGGTGCACGCCAAGGGCGGCACGGTCTTCGCCCAGCTCGCGCACGTCGGCAGGATCGGCGACCCCGAGCTGCTGCCCGAGGGGATGGTCCACGTCGCCCCGTCGGCCGTCGCCGCACCCGGCCAGTTGTTCACCGTCCACGGAATGAAGGACTTCACCACCCCCCGCGCGCTGACCTCCCAGGAGGTGCGGGAGACGATCGCGGATTTCGCCCGGGCCGCGCGCAACGCCGTGGAGGCGGGGTTCGACGGGGTCGAAGTGCACGCCGCGTACGGCTACTTGGTCCACCAGTTCCTGGCGCCCAGCTCCAATCTGCGCACCGACGAGTGGGGCGGCTCGGTCGAAGGCCGGGTCCGGTTCGCGGCGGAGGTGGTCGCGGCCGTGTCGGCGGCCATCGGGGCACACCGCACGGGGATACGCATCTCGCCCGGCATTCGCTACAACGGAATCGAGGAGCCCGAGCTCGAGCCCACGTACGCCCACCTCGTCCGCCGGCTGAACGAGACCGGCCCCGCCTATCTGCACGTCGTCGAAAGCTCCCGCGATCTGAGCGCCCTCCTCCGCAAGGAGTTCTCCGGGACCTTCATCCTCAACCCCGCGACCGACGGATTCACCAGCGCGGCGGACCTGACGCTCATCGAGGACGGCACGGCCGACATGCTGTCCTTCGGCGCGCTCTTCCTCGCCAACCCCGACCTGCCGGCCCGGCTGCGAGCGGGCGGACCGTACAACACGCCCGATACGGCGACCTACTACGGCGGCACCGACGAGGGATTCATCGACTACCCCTCCCTGGACGCCTGAGGGACCCCTCCCTGGACGTCTGAGGGACCGAACGCCGGAATGCCCGGTCCGCACCGGCCATCGGTATGCTCGATGTGGTGTGCGACGCTCCCGACTTCGACCTTGAGCCGTATACCGGATTCGACGCGAACCCGTATGTCGAGCGGACGTTCAGCAGCTGGGACAGCCTGGGCTGGCGGTCGCTGCTGCTGCAGCGGTTCCATCACACCGCGCGCGTGGAGCGGATGGCACTGCCCGCCACCGAGGATCTGCACCTGGTGCTGACGGTCGCGGGCGACGCATCGATGGAGACCCGCACCGGTGGGCGCTGGCAGCGGCGGCATTGGCTGCCCGGGCAGGTCGACATGGCCCTTCCGGGCGTGGCGTCGGTGCGCCGCTACCGGTCCGTGGTCCCCTTGCGGACCCTTCAGGTGCACATTCCACACATCACCGTCGCCCGTACGGTCGAGCAGCTGGGCGGGGCGGGCGTCGACTATGAGCGGATGGCCGCCGCGGTGGCCTCGGGGGATCCGCTCGTCGAACACACCATGCGGTCGCTGGGCGCGGCCGGTGAGGCCGAGGACCTGTACGCGGAGTCCGCGGCGACCTCTCTCGCCGTGCATCTGCTCAGCGGCGGCGTCCGGCCACCGAAGGTGAGCCGGGCGAGCGTCGACGCGCCCTGGGTGCACAAGGCCGTGGCGATGATGCGGGACCGGCTCCACAGCCCGTTGACGGTGGCGGACTTGGCCTCCGAGGCCGGCTTCAGCGTCTACCACTTCATTCGGGTGTTCAAGGAGGCCACGGGCCAGACGCCGCACCGCTATCTCACCCGGCTGCGGGTCGAGGAGGCGCAGCGGCTGCTCGGAGCCGGGGGGCTGTCCGTCGCCCAGGTCGCCACGCGATGCGGATTCGGCAGTCCCGGCTCACTGTCCACCGCGTTCCTGCGGCATACGGGGGTCCGGCCGTCGGCCTACCGCAATCGATGATCCCTGTACGGCAATCGCGCGCATTCCCGTGGCCCTGGGCCGGTTCTAGCGTTCGTGGCGTGCCGACTTACCCCGCGGGCGCGGTGACGCCCGATATCGAACCGTTCACCATCTCCGTTCCCGACGCCGATCTCGACGATCTGCGCTCCCGGCTGGACCGGGTCCGCCTTCCCGAATCCGAGACCGTGGCCGACGCGTCCCAAGGCGTGCCGCTGGACCAGATGCGGGCGCTCCTCGCGGCGTTGCGCGATGTGGACTGGCGGGCACGCGAGAAGACCTGGAACGCGATCGGCCACTTCCGCACCGTCATCGACGGCCTGGAACTGGCCTTCTGGCATGTGCGGTCGCCGGAGCCCGCCGCGATGCCGCTGCTGCTGACGCACGGCTGGCCCGGGTCGATCCTGGAGTTCGAGCAGGTCATCGGCCCGCTCACGGATCCGGCCGGCCACGGCGGCGACCGGGCCGACGCCTTCGACGTCGTCGTTCCGTCGTTGCCCGGGTTCGGCTTCAGCGGCCGCCCCGCGGAGACGGGGTGGAATCCCGCCCGGACGGCCGACGCCTGGGCCACGCTGATGAGCCGGCTGGGGTATGACCGCTTCGCTGCGCACGGCGGCGACTGGGGCGCGTTCATCAGCACCGAGCTGGCCCGCCGGTTTCCCTCGCGGGTGATCGGCCTGCACCTGACGATGCCGGTGGCCTCACCGCTCCCGCAGGACCGGGACACCGCCACCCCGGCCGAGGCGCGGATGATCGAACGGCGTGATCTGCACCTGGCCGACGGCTATGGCTTCGGGATCCAGATGGGCACCCGGCCCCAGACCCTCGGCTACGCCCTGGTCGACTCGCCCGCCGGGCTGGCCGCCTGGCTGGGCGAGAAGTTCGCCGCCTACGCCGACACCCGGGCCGAGGCCGGGGGAGGGGTGAGCCTCGACCGGCAGGCCGAAGGCATCGCGTTGTACTGGCTCACCGGCACCGGAGCATCCACCTCCCGCTGGTACTGGGAGGCGCTGCGCTGGACGCCGCGCAGCGCCGAAGAGGAGAACGCCCGGCCCGTGACCGTGCCGACCGCGTGCTCGCTCTTCCCGGCCGAGCCATGGCCCACGGCCAGGCGCTGGGCCGAGCGGCGCTACACGGATCTGCGCTTCTGGCACGCATGGGACCGAGGCGGTCATTTTCCGGGGCTGGAGCACCCCGACGTGCTGGTGGAGGAGGTGCGGGCCGCCTTTCGCGGTCTACGGTGACGGACCGTACTCCGATGCCGCCGGCGCAAGGGAGCGACGATGCCCGTTCGAGCCGCCCCGTCGCTGTTCCCGCACGGCAATTGGCATGGGGCTCGGTGCTGGACCGAGGTGATCGCCGCTTCGGCCGGGTCGGCCGCTCGGCTGTCGCGGTGGACATGGCAGGGCACGGGCTGCGCACACGCCGGCCCGCCTGCCTCACCAGCCGCCCCTTCGACGCCGAGGCACGACACGGGCAAGCTCGACCTCCTTCGCGTCACCGGCGCCCGCACCGCCGCTCCGCGCCCGTGACCCGCGGCTTGGTGGCCGTAGGTGGCCCGTGGCCGTACGCCGTCAGTGACCGATGACGACCTTGCCGAAGCGTGGCCCCTTCTCGAAGTGGGCGAACGCCTCCGGTGCCTGGTCGAAGGGGACGACACGGTCGATGACGGGCCGCAGCCGATGCCGGCCGATGACCTTGTTCATCCGCTCGAAGTCGCTCCGGCTGCCGACACTGATCGACCTGAGCGTGGCGGCGCGGCGGAAGAATCGCGTCACATCCATCCCACCGCCCGACGCGAGATTGCCGACGAGGGCGATCTGCCCGCCGTAGGCGACGGCCTCGATGGACTGGGCGAGCGTTCCGGCGCCGCCGATCTCGACGACACGGTCGGCACCGCCGCCGGTGAGCGCCCGCACCTGGGCGCCCCACTCCGGCGTGCTGACGTAGTTGACGACATCGGATGCGCCGAGCCTGCCGAGCCGTCGGCCCTTCTCCTCGCTGGACGTCGTGGCGAGCACCCGTGCGCCGGCCAGGCGGCCGAACTGCAGCGCGAAGACCGACACCCCGCCCGAGCCCTGGACCAGGAGTGCGTCGCCCGGGCCGACTCCGCTCACCGCCGACCATGCGGTGAGCGCGGCACAGGGAAGCGTGGCCGCTTCCTCGAACGAGAGATGGTCCGGCATGGCGACCAGGCTCTGTTCACCGAGGGCGATGTACTCGGTGAGCCATCCATCGCGCTGTGTCCCGTGGAACTCCCCCCACTGCGGGAACGGACCGTACAGCCAGGTCGGATGGAAGGTGCTCATGACGCGATCCCCCACCCGGAACCGCGAAACCCCGTCCCCGACCGCCTCCACGACGCCCGCGCCGTCGGAGAGCGGGATGCGCCCCGGTGGCACCTCGATGGGATACCTGCCGGAGACGATGAGCAGGTCACGCGCGTTGATGGAGCTGGCCTTCACACGGACCAGCACTTCGCCCGCCGATGGAGTCGGCACCGGACGCGTGGCCGGGGCGATCAGGCTGCCGCCCGTATCGATCTGGAATGTGCGCACTTCCCCTCCTTTGTTCTTGGATCACCTCCACGATAGGGCGGCTCGACTGGACGATATGTATCCTGGCGTCCATGGTTTGGCGCAGATCGTCCAGGAGGGTGGAGATGGATCCCATCGACGACCTTCTCGCCACCATGAAGATCGAGGACGCGCGGTATGTGCGGGTGGACGCCCGTGCGCCGTGGGGCATCTCGTTCCCTCCCCGGGACCTCGCCCGGCTGGTCCTGATCTCCAGTGGTTCGTGTCGGCTCGTCGCGGACACGCTCGCCGGGCCGCAACGTCTGGAGGCGAATGACTGCTTCCTGGTCCGCGCGGGCGTGAGCTTCACCCTTCAGGACACCACGGGCAGCGAGGTCGTCGACTGCGACGGACTGGTCTCCCAAGCTCCCGGCAACTCGGCGCGGGTCGGGGGCGACGGTGAGCTGACCCGGATCGTGTCCAGCCGGTTCGCCTTCGACGCCGTGGCGGCCGAACCGCTCTTCGCGCTGTTGCCGCCGTTGTTCCGGCTGAACCTGGACCACACCTCCAGCCACCTTCTGCGCACCACGTTCGACCTCATCGCGAGGGAGAGCGCGGCAGGCGGGCTCGGTGGTGGCTTCATCATGAGCCGGCTGTCCGATGTGCTCTTCGTCCAGGCGCTACGGAGCTGTTGCGCCGATGTCGGAGGCGGCACCGTCGGCTGGATCGCCGCACTGCGGGACCCCCAGCTGGCCATCGCCATGCGGGAGTTGCACGCGGACCTGGCCCATCCGTGGACGGTCGACGAACTCGCCCGCAAGGCGGGGATGTCACGCTCGGCGTTCGCCGCCTCGTTCAAGGAGAAGACGGGGGACACCCCGCTGGGCTACCTCACCTCATGGCGCATGTACCGGGTGAAGGTGCTGCTCCGGGAGACGCCGCTGAGTGTCCAGGAGATCGCGGTCAGAGTCGGCTACGACACCGGAAGCGCGCTGAGTCGTGCCTTTTCGGCCCGCGAGGGCGTCACGCCCGGGGGCTGGCGGAAGCGGATGGACACGGCGTCACGTCAGGGTGCCATGGCGGACGCGACAGCCCCATGACCACAAGAATCCGCGCCCTCCTGTCCGCCGTGACCCCTCCGCCGCTGAGCGGCAGCGGTCCTCCGTCGGCGCTGCCACCCCGCTGACGTAAGCTCGCCGAGGTGTGGGCTTCGCGGATCATCGGCCCGGTCCTCTCGCACCTTCCCGCACGCCCCCTTTCCGCCGGGCGTGCCCGACCCCGACAGGTACTGCCTCTCTTGTCTGCTCCTGCACTGTCTCCGGCCGCGCGGCTGCGCGGGCTCAAGCCCGACTGGCTGTCGGACCCCAAGGTCTGGCGCACCGAGGTCCTCGCCGGACTCGTCGTCGCACTCGCCCTGATCCCCGAGGCGATCTCGTTCTCGATCATCGCCGGAGTCGACCCGGCGATCGGCCTGTTCGCCTCCTTCACCATGGCCGTCACCATCGCGATCGTCGGCGGACGACGTGCGATGATCTCCGCCGCGACGGGTGCCGTCGCCCTGGTGATCGCTCCGCTCAACCGGGAGCACGGCTTCGGCTATCTGGTCGCCGCGGTCATCCTGGCCGGTGCCTTCCAGATCGTGCTCGGCATGCTCGGGGTCGCGAAGCTGATGCGCTTCGTGCCGCGCTCGGTGATGGTCGGCTTCGTCAACGCCCTCGCGATCCTGATCTTCATGGCGCAGGTGCCGGAGATGACCGACGTGCCGTGGCCCGTCTACCCGTTGATCGTCGGCGGGCTGGTGTTGATGGTGCTCTTCCCGAAGGTCACCACGGTGATCCCGGCGCCGCTGGTCTCCATCGTCGTCCTCACCGTCCTCACCGTCGCCGCCGGGATCGCGGTGCCGACCGTCGGCGACAAGGGCGCCCTGCCGTCCTCGCTGCCCACCCCGGGCCTGCCGGACGTGCCGTTCACGCTCGACACCCTCACCGTCGTCGCCCCGTACGCGTTCGCCATGGCGCTGGTCGGCCTGATGGAGTCGTTGATGACGGCCAAGCTCGTCGACGACATCACCGACACCCGCTCCAACAAGACCCGCGAGTCCATCGGTCAGGGCATCGCCAACATCGTCACCGGCTTCTTCGGCGGTATGGGCGGCTGCGCCATGATCGGTCAGACCATGATCAACGTGCGGGTCTCCGGCGCCCGCACCCGCCTGTCCACCTTCCTCGCGGGCGCGTTCCTGATGGTGCTGTGCATCGCCTTCGGGCCGGTGGTCTCGGACCTTCCCATGGCCGCCCTGGTCGCCGTGATGGTGATGGTGTCGTTCGGGACGTTCGATTGGCACTCCATCGCGCCCAGGACCCTCCGGCGGATGCCCGCGGGCGAGATCACCGTCATGGTGCTCACCGTCGCCGTGGTCGTCGCCACCCACAACCTGGCCATCGGCGTGGTCGTGGGCAGCCTCACCGCCATGGTCGTCTTCGCCAAGCGTGTCGCCCACCTCGCCGAGGTGACCGCGGTCGTCGATCCGGACGGCAGCGAGGTCGTCTACCGGGTCACCGGTGAGCTGTTCTTCGCCTCCTCCAACGACCTGGTCACCCAGTTCGACTACGCCACCGATCCCGACCGGGTCGTCATCGACCTGTCCGCCACCCACATCTGGGACGCCTCCTCCGTCGCCGCGCTCGATGCGATCGAGACCAAGTACGCCCAGCGCGGCAAGACCGTCGAGATCACCGGACTGAACGACCCCAGTGCCCATCTCCACGGCAAGCTCAGCGGTGAACTCGCGGGCAGCCACTGACCCGACCCGGGGCCGGGGCGTCTTCGTGGACGCCCCGGCCCCGGCCGGTCGTCCGGGTCAGGACGCGGGCAGCTCACCGCGGACCGTACGGGCCGCGGTGACCAGGTTCCGCAGTGAGGAGCGGGTCTCGGGCCAGCCGCGGGTCTTCAGGCCGCAGTCGGGGTTGACCCACAGCCGCTCGGCGGGAATGGCTTTCAGGCCGGTGCGGAGCAGTTCGGCCGCCTCCGGCGCGCTGGGCACGCGCGGGGAGTGGATGTCGTACACCCCGGGCCCGGCCTCGCGCGGATAGCCACGGGCGGCCAGTTCGCGGGCCACCTGCATATGGGAACGGGCGGCTTCCAGGCTGATGACATCGGCGTCGAGGTCGTCGATCGCCTGGACGATGTCGCCGAACTCGGCGTAGCACATATGGGTGTGGATCTGGGTGCCGGGACGTACGCCGCCGGTGGTGAGGCGGAAGGCCTCGGTCGCCCAGGACAGATAGGCGGGCCGGTCCTCGGCGCGCAGCGGAAGGGTCTCGCGCAGGGCGGGCTCGTCCACCTGGATGACCGAGGTCCCGGCCGCCTCCAGGTCGCCCACCTCGTCGCGCAGGGCGAGGGCGACCTGGCGGGCGGTGTCGCCGAGGGGTTGGTCGTCGCGGACGAAGGACCAGGCGAGCATGGTGACCGGCCCGGTGAGCATGCCCTTGACCGGGCGGTCGGTGAGGGACTGGGCATAGGCGGTCCAGCGCACCGTCATCGGCTCGGGGCGGGAGATGTCACCGGCCAGGATCGGCGGGCGGACGTAGCGGGTGCCGTAGGACTGCACCCAGCCGTGCCGGGTGGCGAGATAGCCGGTGAGCTGCTCGGCGAAGTACTGGACCATGTCGTTGCGCTCGGCCTCGCCGTGCACCAGCACATCCAGGCCGGTCTGCTCCTGGAAGGAGATCACCTCCTGGATCTCGGCCTTGATGCGCTCCTCGTACCCGGCCGTGTCGATCCGGCCGCCGCGCAGGTCGGCGCGGGCGGTGCGCAGTTCGCCGGTCTGCGGGAAGGAGCCGATGGTGGTGGTCGGCAGCAGCGGCAGGCGGAGGTGGGCGCGCTGGGCCGCGGCGCGTTCGGCATACGGCTGGGCGCGGCGGGTGTCGGCCTCGGTGACCGCGCCGGTGCGGGCGCGGACGGCCGGGTCGCGGGTGATGGGGGAGTTGGCGCGGGAGGCGCGAGCGGCCCGGTTCGCGGCCAGTTCGGCGGTGATGGTGTCGGTGCCGTGGGTCAGGCCCTTGGCGAGGGTGACGATCTCCGTGGTCTTCTGCCGGGCGAAGGCCAGCCAGCGCAGGATCTGCGGTGCGATGTCCCGCTCGGCCGCCGCGTCGAGGGGGACGTGCAGCAGCGAGCAGGAGGCGGCCACATCGACCCGGTCGGCCAGCCCCAGCAGGGTGCCGAGCCTGGCCAGGGACTTCTCCAGGTCGTTGACCCAGATGTTGCGGCCGTTGACGACACCGGCGATCAGCCGCTTGCGGGGCAGCCCGCCGACGGCGGCCAGCGCGTCCAGATTCGCGGCGGCGGCCTCCGTGAAGTCCAGCGCCAGCCCCTCGACCGGGGCCTTGGCCAGTACGGGCAGGGCCTCGCCGAGGCGGTCGAAGTACGAGGCGACCAGCAGCTTCGGACGGTCGGCGAGGGCTCCGAGATCGCGGTAGGCGCGTCCGGCGGCGTTCAGCTCGGCCGGCGTGCGGTCCTGGACCAGGGCGGGTTCATCGAGTTGCACCCACTCGGCACCGGCCGCCCGCAGATCGGCCAGGACCTCGGCGTACACCGGAAGCAGGCGGTCCAGGAGGGTGAGCGGCTCGAAGTCCGCGGGCGCGCCGGGGGCGGGCTTGGCGAGGAGGAGGTAGCTGACGGGACCGACCAGGACCGGCCGCGCCGCCAGACCGAGGCCGAGGGCTTCCGTCAGCTCCGCGACCTGCTTGGCGGAGTCGGCCGTGAACACCGTGTCCGGGCCCAGCTCCGGAACCAGGTAGTGGTAGTTGGTGTCGAACCACTTGGTCATCTCCAGCGGCGCCACGTCCTGTGTGCCCCGCGCCATCGCGAAGTAGCCGTCGAGCGGATCGGTGGCGACGGCGTCCCGGTGGCGGTCGGGGATCGCGCCGACCATGACGGTGGTGTCCAGCACATGGTCGTAGTACGAGAAGTCCCCCGTGGGAACTTCGTCGATGCCCGCCCCGGCCAGCTGCCGCCAGGTGGTGCGGCGCAGTTCGGCGGCGGTGGCCCGGAGCGCGTCGGCGGGGACGCGGCCCTTCCAGTAGCCCTCGATCGCCTTCTTCAGTTCCCGGTTCGGGCCCTGGCGGGGGTAGCCGTACACGGTGGCCCGTGCTGCCGCGGCTGCGGACTTGGTGGTCACGGAGATCTCCTTCGCGAGATGAATCCCTGAGATCCCGGCGACGGGAGGAGAGCGCGAAGGGTGACAGACCGGACGCCACGACCTCGCGCGGCACGCGCGCGGTCGTCCGACCGGAATGTACGCCGACCCGCCCTCGAGGTCACCGGGTGTCCGCGCACGAGTCGTCCGTACGCGGGCAGATGGCAGGTCTTCGGACTCACGGGCGCGTCCTCTTGGGGAGGACACCTAGTGGCCGTCGCTTCCCAGGTCCCTCTACCGGACCCAGTGCGTATGACGGCGGTCGTTCCCGCTCACCGCTGCGGGGCAGTCCCGGATTCCCACCGGGTTCCCTCTTGCGACGCGTCCCGCCTGGCGGACGGGGCGAACCAGCTGCACCAGCCAGCCTACGGGGCCGTCCGGCGGTGTGCAGGGGGCAGTCCGGTATTCGGGAGGGTGAAGTGGAACACGCGATGGCCGAGGCTACGGCCGGTGCCGCCCGGGCCGTGCACCGGCCGCACCCCGTCCATCAGTGAGATCAGCGGGTCAGCACGCGCCGGAGTCCGACCCGCCCGCCAGATTGACCGGCACGGTGACGAACGAGAACTGGTTGCTGGCGCAGACGCCGGGGAAGGTCGTGTTGCTGGAGTTGTTGACGGTCAGATCGGGTGCGTCGTCCGCGAGGGCGCCGCCCGCGCCGACGGCGAGGGACGCGGCGGTGAGGGCGAGCGTGGACAGGGCGGTCCGGATACGCATGGGAACTCCTTGCTGGGGATCTGCCGCCGGATATGACCGGCTTCGCATGCATGGTGCCCCTTTGGTGAGGCGTTCGCGCCGCACCGTCCCCCCAATGGCGGAAGCCCACCCCCGCCGCCGTCCGGGCGGCCCAAGGCGCGCGTCCGGTCATCCGCCTCCGGTCATCCGCCGCCGCGCCGTCCGTCGTCCGCCGGTGCGGAGGGCGGGCGAGGGCCTCGCCCGGGTCGAGGCGGGGCCTGCACATGGCCTATCGACAATAGAAAATCCGGGCGCAGGTCAGCTTCGACTGTGCCACCAGCGGCATCCAGCAGCACCGCTTCACCGGACCGTTCCTGCACGACGTCCTGGTCTCCGCCGGTCCCGCCTTCGACCCCGCCCGGCGCAAGGACCGCCTGCGCTTCCTGATCGCCGTACGCGGCGCGGACGGCCACCGGGCGCTGCTGTCCTGGGCCGAGATCGACCCGGACTTCGGCCGTGCCCAAGTCCTGCTCGCGGTCACCATCGACGGCACCCCGCTCGACCGGGCGGGCCCGCAGCTCGTCCTGCCCCAGGACCGCTGCGGCGCCCGGTACATCAGCGGCATCGAGGCGATCCGGGTGGACGGCGGATACACCGTCTGGGCCTGACGGCGCTGTGCGGAGCCCGGCGGGCCGGGGCGTCTTCGCGGTGGTGTCAGACCAGCGGACGGTATGCGGTGAGGGCGACGGACAGTGTCACGTCACAGGGCTCGGGCAGCAGCGCGACGCGCTCCTTCAGCCGCTCGCCCTGCTGGTGCCAGGCGTTGGGCCCCATCCCCACCAACTGCGGCACGGCCTGATGGTCCAGCGTCATGGTGCTCCGCGAACGCTCCCGGGCCACCTCGGTGAAATGCGCCGAGAAGCGGTCCGCCAGTCGCTCGTCCTTCTGCTCGTCCACCCGCAGCAGCCCCAGGGCCTCCACCAGCTCGCGCAGATGGTCCGGCCGGGGCGTCACCACCAGCAGCACACCCTCAGGGCGCAGCATCCGTCGCAGCTCGGCCGGATTGCGCGGTGCGAAGACGTTGAGGACCACCGACGCGGCCCCGTCGGCGAACGGCAGCTCGGCCCAGGCGTCGGCCACCACCGCGCTGATACGGGGATGCGCCCGCGCGGCCCGGCGGGCGGCGAACTTGGAGATGTCGAGCAGGACGCCCTCGGAGTCCGGGAACTCCGACATCACCCGGGCAAGGTGGTAGCCCGTGCCACCGCCGATGTCCACGACGCAGTCGGGGTCCCCGCCCGCCGGCGCCGGTGCCGTCTCGCGCGCCAGCGCGGCCAGTGCCCCGGCGATCGGCGCGAAGTGACCGGCGGCCAGGAAGTCCGCTCGGGCCGCCACCATCTCGGCGGTGTCCGCACTGAACTTGGCGGCCCCGCGCAGCAGATTCACATATCCCTGCTTCGCCACGTCGAAGCTGTGCCCCCGGGAACACCGCAGGGCGCCCTCGGCCATCGTCAAACCGCCGGAACAGTAGGGGCAGCGAAGGTATCGAACCGCCTCTTTCCGCATGGTGTCCCCCGTGCCGCTGTTGTCCTGACAGGAGCTCAGCCTATGCACATCTCGGCGGGGCGGTGCGGCCGGGTCAGTCGGCCGGTGACGCCGACAGGTGCCGGTCGGCGGCCCAGGAGGCGAGGACGCGCAGTCCGTCGTGTGTGGATGTACCGACTTCGGCGGTCCAGATGACCAAGCTGCTGGTCGGGATCGGTGCCGGCGGTCAGCGTGTCCCGGTCCAGGGAGAGCTCACCGGCGAGCGGATGGTGCGGGACCTTGGTGTCCACGCTCAGCGTGGCGACCTGATGGGAAGCCCACCAGGCTAGCGCGGTTCGCCGGGACCCCGGCCGGGGCCCCGGCACACCACGCCTCAGCGTTGGCGAGCCGCCTCGAATCGGGCCACCCAGTACGCGGTGCGGTCGAGATACGCCGTCTCGGCCGCGGCGCCCGTCCTCCCGTAGGCCCCGCTGTAGGTCCGGTAGCTCTGCGCGGTGGGCGGGGCGGAGGCCGCGGGCTCGATCTGGCTGCCCTCGTGCCACTCGTTGAACGAGGTGATCGAGACCCAGGCGGGCGGGCCCCCGTTGGCGGGGGAGAGGGCGTTGTTCCACTCCAGGTCGTAGGTGGCGCCGTCCTCGCGCTCCAGGGTGGGCGTGGTGTTCCCGGGCACCGCGCGGTCGTCGATGTAGCCGGGGCCGATGGACGGTGCCCAGACCATGCCGTGGTCGCGGCAGTACGCGGCCGGACCGGCCCACTGCGGGTTGTTGCCGGCGGCGATGGCGTCATAGGTGTACATGCCGCCGAAGTGCGCGACCTTCGACACATCCGTGGTCTGGGCCAGCACGATGGCGCGGTCGGCCACCCGGTCCAGCGGGGTCCAGTCGACGATCCGCAGGGACTCGAAGACGTAGTACGCGCCGCGGTCGCCGTGTGCCGCGTCCCGGTAGAAGGCCGGGTGGCCGCCGTACCGCTGGATGAGATAGCCGATGTCGTCCACCACGGACTGCGCGGTGCGGCCGGCGTAGGGCTCGATATGCCAGGCCACCTTCAGCCCGCGCGCGGCCGCCGCGTCCAGGAGCAGCGGCACCCGCTGGTCCTCGTAACCGCCCTGCCCCCACCAGCTGGTGACGAGCACACCGGTTCCGGCCTGGGCCAGCCACCCCATATGGCGGTCGACCACGGCGCGGTCGCCGGAGTCGTAGGCGCCGGCCGCCGGGTAGAAGTCGGAGCCGATCCGGTCGGGCGGGGTGAGGCCGCCCTGCGGCCAGTGGCGCCAGGAGCCGTTGACCACCGGGTTGCCGTACCAGGGGTAGTAGAAGATGTGCACGTATCGAGAGGGGGCGAGACGGGTCGCGGCAGCGGGTGTTGTGGGGTCGTCGGTGGGTGCGGCGGCGGCCGCCCGGCCTTCCGCCGCGGCGAGCGCGCCGGCGCCCAGGGCGCCGGCGGCCGCGGCCGTCAGAAAGGTCCGGCGACTGGTGCCGGGGCTCTGTGCCATCTCATGTTCCTTCCGTGCGGGATGAGCGGTGGGAGCCCTCGGCGACGGCGTCGGCGGGACGCCGGCCGTGGGCGGGGGCGAAGCCCAGCAGCCGGGTGCAGCGCGAGGTGTCGTACAGCCCCGCGAAGCGGGACAGCACGTCGCCACGTCCGCGGAGCCCGCCCCCGAAGCGCCCGCCGCAGCCGCTCAAGACCGAGGCCGGCAGCGCGGCGGCGAGGCCCAGCGCCGCGCGGCGGACGCGTCGTGGCGACGGGGAGAAACGCCCCGGGGGAGGAGAAAGCGGATATCTGACCTGCATGTGAGCCCCTGCCTCATGCCGACGCGTTCAGAAGAGCGAATAGCGTTGGAGTAACGGAACATAGGCTTGCCGTGATATAGCGTCAAGACAAGCTGCGTAAGGTGTCGGCGACCGGGGCCAGCGTGCCGCCGGGCCGGGGAGCGGAGGCTGGCGTGGAATCGGTGTCGGGAGCAGCGCGGGTCCGGCGTCACGAGGACGTCAAGTCCGCGGCGCGCGTCCTGGAAGTGCTCGAACTCCTGGGTGCCGAGGGTGCCCGGCTCTCACTCGCCGACATGGCGAACACCCTGGCCGTGCCCAAGAGCAGCCTGCACGCCGTGTTGCGCACCATGGAGTCCCGCCGCTGGGTGGAGACGGACCCGTCGGGAACGCTGTACAGCCTCGGCCTCAAGGCGCTGCTGACCGGCACCGCCTATCTGGAGAGCGACGACCTCGCCGGGATCGCCGGGCCCGTGCTGGACCTGCTGGCCGAGGAGACCGGCGAGGCCGTCCACCTCGGCAGGCTGGACGATACGGACGTCGTCTACCTGGCCAAACGCGAATCCCGCCATGCCCTGCGGATGTACTCGGCGGTCGGCCGCCGGCTGCCCGCGCATGCCACCGCGCTCGGCAAGGCGATCCTGTCCCAGTACGACGCGGCCGAGATCCAGCGCCGGCTCAACTGGCCGCTGACGGCGCTGACTCCGAGCACCGTCACCGACCCGGACGAGCTGCTCGCCCAGCTCGCCGACGCCCGCAAGCGCGGCTGGGCGGAGGACGAGGGGGAGAGTTCGGTGGACATCCGCTGTGTGGCGGTCCCGCTCGGTACCGGCCATGGCGGCGGTGACGCGATCAGCTGCTCGGCGCCGCGCAGCCGGATGGACGACGCCCGGCTGAGCGAGATCGCCGCCCATGTCACCGAGGCGGCCCACTCGTTGCGGACCCTGCTGAGGCGCCTCGGCGAGCACTGAGCCCCGCACACCGCCGCGCACCCCGGTCCTGACCGTATCCCGGTACGGTCATTGACAGCGCTCCTGAACCCTCTTTACGTTCGAATGGACGATTGCCATTCGGCTACCGGAATGGGAGCGCATGTCCGCACCCCATGAGCCGCAACTCCCGCCGGCCCAGGCCCCCTGGGTGGCGGGGCGCGGCGACAAGCTCCGCATCACGGCCGTACGCACGTTCCTGACGGCCCCGCAGGGCTGCCCGTACCTCATCGGCGGTTCGATCACCGGCAACGCCCTCGGCGGCATCGACGTCGCCCGGTGGGACCTGAAGGCCAAGCGGTTCGGCGCCCCGCTGTACGCCCTCCTCGGCGGCCGCTTCCGGCACCGCGCCGCCGCCTGCACCCACGTCGACGGCCGGGACGCCGAAGAGTTCGCCGGCAAGGTCGCCGCCGCACGCGAACGGGGCTTCGGGCACGTCCGGATCCAGACCGCCGTCCCCGGTTCCGACACCTACGGCGCCGCGCCCGCCGGCGCCGCGGAGGCGCGGGCCCGCCACGACCGCTCCGGCCGCTGGGACAGCGCCGCCTATCTGCGCGCGGTGCCCCCGGTGCTGCGCCGCACCCGCGAACTGGTCGGCGACGAAGTCGAGTTGCCGCACGACGCGCATGAGCGCCTCGACCCGCGCCAGGCCGGGGAGTTCCTGCGCCGGGTGGCCGACGCCGGGCTGTACTTCGTGGAGGATGTGCTCGCCCCGGAGGACGCCGCCCACTTCACGCGGCTGCGCGCCGCGTCCCCGGTGCCCCTCGCGATGGGCGAGCGGTTCAGCGACCCCACCCGGTTCCCGCCGTTGCCGGCCGGGCCGGTGATCGACTTCGCGCGGACCCGGATCCCCACGCTCGGCGGCCTGACCCCGGCCCGGAACTCGCCGCCGCCTGCGAACTGCGCGGCGTCCGGCTCGCCCCGCACGGGCCGGGCGACGTCAGCCCACTCGCGCAGGCGGCCACCGTCGCCCTCGACACCTCCAGCCCCGCCTTCGGCGTCCAGGAGGCGGCGACCTTCCGCGAGGCGGTTCTGGAGGTCTTCCCCGGGACGATCGTGCCGCGCCTGGGGGCGATGGAGCCCCGGGAGGCCCCGGGGCTGGGCGTCGACTTCGACGAGAGCGCCGCGCGCGGGTATCCCGCCAGAGCCCCTGGCCCATGACCGCTGGGCCCTGCTGCGGACCACCGACGGGAGCGTGCCGAGGCCGTGAGACCGAACGCGACGAGCGCCACCCCGCCCGAGGCGCGGGCGCTGACCGGGAGGAGACCGCTGTGGGTGAGCCGCTGAGAGTAGGGCTGGTCGGGGCGGGAAAGATCAGCCGGGCCTATCTGGACACGCTGCCGCGTCTGCCGGGACTGCGGCTGACCGCCGTGACCGACCTGAACCGGGCCCGCGCCGAGGCCGCCGCCAGGACCGCAGAGGCCGTAGCGAAGAGCGCGGAGGTCGCCGCGAAGAGCGCCGAGTCCGCCGCCCGCGGCGCGCAGGGCGTCGCCGTCGCCGCGTCGGCCGGGGAACTGGTGGCGCGGGAGGACGTCGATGCCGTACTCAACCTGACCATCCCGGCCGCGCACGCCGAGGTGGCGCTGGCCGCGCTCGCCGCGGGCAGGCATGTGTACGGCGAGAAGCCGCTGTCCGGCACCCGCGAGGAAGCCGACGCCATCATGGGCGCGGCACAGCGGGCCGGGCTGCGGGTCGGCTGCGCGCCGGACACGGTGCTCGGCCCGGGCACCCAGACCGCGCGCAAGGCCGTGGACGACGGGCTCATCGGCACACCGGTCGCGGCCACCGCCTTCATGACCACCGCCGGGCACGAGGCGTGGCATCCGGATCCGGAGTTCTACTACCGGCCCGGCGGCGGGCCACTGCTGGACATGGGCCCGTACTACCTGTCCGCCCTGGTGCACCTGCTGGGCCCGGTGGTCCGGGTCACCGGAGCGGCGTCCCGGCCGCGCGCCCAACGCGGCATCGGCAGCGGGCCGCGCGCGGGCGAGCGCTTCGCCGTCGAGGTGGACACCCATGTCACCGGCGTCCTGGAGCACCGGGGCGGCGCGCTCACCACCCTGCTGATGAGCTTCGATGTGCATGCGGCCCGGCTGCCGCGCATCGAAGTGCACGGCAGCGAGGGTTCGTTGTCGGTGCCGGATCCCAACACCTTCGACGGTCCGGTGGAGCTCTGGCGCCGCGGCGCCTGGGAGCCGCTGGCGCCGTCGGCCGGATACGTGGGCTCCGCCCGGGGCTACGGCCTGGCCGATCTGGCGCTGGCGCTGGAGGCGGGCCGCCCGCACCGGGCCTCCGCCGAGCTCGCCCGGCATGTCCTGGACGTCATGCTCACCCTGCTCGACGCCGCCCGGGAGCGGACCTCGCTCCCGGTCGGCACCACGTGTTCCCGTCCCGAGCCCGTGCCCTTCGTGGGTGAGCTGGCCGCGTCGGCGGGCCACGGCTAGGGCGGTGTCGAGTACGGGCACAAGGGTCCCCTCCACCCTGCCGAAGGCCCGTACCGCGGCGCGACGGCGCGCGCCTGTGCTCAGCACTTCCGCGAGTATCCCACTGCATACGGAGGACCTTCGTGCACAGGAAACGCCTCGGACTGCGCAGATCCCTCGCGCTGCTCACCGGAACACTGCTCACCGGCGCCACCCTGACGCTCACGGCCCCGGCGGCGGACGCCAGGCCCGACCCCGACCGGACGGCCGCCGCCCCCGTGTTCCAGCAGGTCACCCTCGCCAAGGGGGTGGCCGAGACGGGTGAGCCGATGTCGCTGGCCGTGTTGCCCGACCGCTCGGTGCTGCACACCTCGCGCGACGGCACCCTGCGGCTCACCGACGCGGCAGGCAGCACCAAGGTCGCCGGCACCCTGCCGGTGTACAGCCACGACGAGGAGGGGCTGCAAGGGGTCGGGGTCGACCCGGGCTTCGGTACCAACCGCTTCATCTACCTCTACTACGCGCCGCCGCTGAACACCCCGGGCGGTGACGCCCCGGAGAACGGCACGGCCGCGGACTTCACCAAGTTCGACGGCGTCAACCGGCTCTCCCGGTTCGTGCTCAAGACCGACGGCACCCTGGACCGGGCCAGTGAGAAGACCGTGCTGGAGGTCAAGACCTCCCGCGGCATGTGCTGCCATGTCGGCGGCGACATCGACTTCGACGCAAAGGGCAATCTCTATCTGTCGACCGGCGACGACTCCAACCCCTTCGCCTCAGACGGCTACACCCCCATCGACGAGCGGGCGAGCCGCAATCCGGCCTTCGACGCCCAGCGCAGCGCGGGCAACACCAACGACCTGCGCGGCAAGATCCTGCGCATCAAGGTCAAGGCCGACGGTTCGTACGACATCCCGGCGGGCAACCTCTTCGCCCCCGGCACCGCCAAGACCCGCCCCGAGATCTACGCGATGGGATTCCGCAACCCGTTCCGGATGAGCGTCGATGCGGCCACCGGCGTGGTCTACGTGGGCGACTACGGCCCCGACGCGGGCAACGCCAGCTCCACCCGCGGTCCGCAGGGCATGGTGGAGTTCGCCCGGGTCACCAAGGCGGGCAACTTCGGCTGGCCCTACTGCGTCGGCAAGAACCAGCCGTACATCGACTACGACTTCGCCACCGGCACCTCCGGCTCCGCCTTCAACTGCGCCGCGCCGAAGAACACCTCGCCGAACAACACCGGCCTCACCGATCTGCCCCCGGCCCAGGCCGCCTGGATTCCCTACGACGGCGGGTCGGTGCCCGAGTTCGGCAACGGCTCGGAATCCCCGATGGCCGGACCGGTCTACCGCTACAACCCCAACCTCAACTCGCCGGTGAAGTTCCCGCAGGAGTACGACGGCGACTTCTTCGCGGGGGAGTTCGGCCGCAAGTGGATCAAGCGGATCGACCAGGGCACGGACGGCACGGTCAGCTCCATCAACGCCTTCCCCTGGACCGGCACCCAGGTGATGGACATGGCCTTCGGCCCGGACGGCGCGCTGTACGTCCTGGACTACGGCACCGGATGGGGCGCGGGTGACGCCAACTCGGCGCTGTACCGCATCGAGAACGTCGTCGGAGGCCGTGCGCCGGTCGCCCAGGCGGCGGCCGACAAGACCTCGGGCAAGGCCCCGCTCCAGGTGAGGTTCTCCTCGTCCGGCAGCAGCGATCCCGACGGCGACGCCATCAGCTACAGCTGGGACTTCGGCGACGGCGGGAAGTCCACCGAGGCCAACCCGGCGCGCACCTACACCGCCAACGGCACCTACACCGCCACCCTGACCGCCCGGGACCCCGGCGGCCTGACCGGCACGGCGAGCGTCCACGTCACCGTCGGCAACACCGCGCCGACGGTCACCCTGGAACTGCCCGGCGACGGCCAGTTGTTCACCTTCGGTGACAAGGTGCCCTTCCGGATCAAGGTCAGCGACCCGGAGGACGGCACCATCGACTGCGCCAAGGTGAAGATCACCCATCTGCTCGGGCACGACAGCCACGCCCACCCCATCACCTCGGCCACCGGCTGTGAGGGCACCCTGCAGACGCTGGCGGACGGAGAACACGACGAGAACGCCAATATCTTCGGGGTCTTCGACGCCGAATACACCGACAAGGGTGCGAGCGGCCAGCCCGCGCTGACCACCCACACCCAGCACGTCGCTCAGCCGAAGCACCGCCAGGCCGAGCACTACACCGCGTTCCAGGGCATCGAGCAGGCGAGCCACTCCACGGCGCACGGCGGCAAGACGGTCGGCTTCACCGACAACGGGGACTGGATCTCCTTCAAGCCGTACCTCCTGAACAACGCCACCAAGCTGACCGCCCGCATCTCCTCCGGCGGACCCGGCGGCACCATCGAGGTCCGCGCGGGCAGCCCCACCGGGACGCTGCTGGGGACCGCGGCCGTGCCGGCCACCGGCGGCTGGGAGAACTTCCAGGACGTGAGCGCCACGCTCGGCGGCGCCCCCTCGGGGACGACGACGCTCTACTTCGTCTTCAAGGGCGTCACCGGCCAGGGCAATCTCTTCGATCTGGACGACTTCACCTTCACCACCGGCTGAGCAGGAACCGAGCCGGGCCACGCCGGACAACCCGAGGGGAATCGCCGGACGGCCCACGCGGCGGGGAGGAGAACGCCGACTCCTCCCCGCCGCATTTCTGTGCCCGGTGTCAATTCTCTTATCTGACACAGTCGATGGAAGGCCGCTTATTTTCCTCCTGACAGGGCATCGGACCGCTTCTTTTACTGAGTAAATCCGCAGGTCGCAGGTGCTGTCCACGGCAACTGGACGGTGATTGGGCCGAAGCGTTGACGTGATAACACACATGGTTTTACATAAACGGCACGCGCACTTTCCCGGAGGCAGGCAGGAGGAAGGGCCGACCATGCACGACGACCGCCACGCCGTGGAAGAGCGCATCGCGAAGTTCATCGCCGAGCGCCTGCGCCCGGCGCTGTACGGCGACCGCGTCCCGCTGGAGGTCGCCGCCTGGCACATCCCGGGGGAGCCGGTGCCGGTGGCCGACGCGCTGCGCGCCGAGTACCGGCCGTTCGTCACCGGTGACAGCTGGGGCGGTCCGTGGTCGACCACCTGGTTCCGCGCCACCGCCACGGTCCCCGAACGCTGGGCGGGCCGCCGGGTGGAGGCCCTCTTCGACCTCGGCTTCGATCTCTCCCGCGGCCCCGGAGGCCAGGCCGAGGGCCTGGTCCACGACGCCGATGGCATCCCGCTGCAGGGCCTGCACCCCCGCAACCGCTCGGTGCCGCTGAGCCTCCGCGCCGTCGGCGGCGAGCGCGTGTGCCTGCTCGTCGAGGCCGCCGCCAATCCGACCATCGTCGGCAGCGCGGGCATCGGCACCCACTACGGCCACCGGCTCACCGCGGGCGAGGAGGACCTGTACCGCCTGCGCCGTGCCGACCTCGTGATCCGCGAGGAGGACGTCTGGCAGCTCCTCCACGACATGGAGGTGCTGGACGAGCTGATGCGTGAGCTGCCCCTCGGACTGCCGCGCCGCCACGAGATCCTGCGGGCGCTCCAGCGGGCCGTGGACAGCGTGCCCCCGCGCCGCGTCGCCGCGGGCGCCGCGGCGGCCCGTGCGATCCTGCGCCCGGTCCTGGAGCGGCGCGCTCACGACTCCGCGCACACCATCGCCGCCGTGGGACACGCCCATATCGACTCCGCCTGGCTGTGGCCGCTGCGGGAGACCGTGCGCAAATGCGCCCGGACGTTCTCCACCATGGCCTCGCTGGCCGAGGAGTACCCGGAGCTGGTCTTCGCCTGCTCCTCCGCCCTAAGTTACGCCTGGATGCGCGACCACCAGCCGTATGTCTTCGAGCGGATCAAGAAGGCGGTGGCCGACGGCAACTGGGCGCCGGTCGGCGGCATGTGGGTCGAGGCCGACGGCAATCTGCCCGGCGGCGAGGCCCTGGCGCGTCAGCTCGTCCACGGCCGCCGCTTCTTCTCCCAGGAGCTCGGTGTGGAGACCGACGGCGTCTGGCTGCCCGACTCCTTCGGCTGCACCGCCGCCTACCCGCAGCTGGCCGCCCTCGCGGGCGCCCGCTGGTTCCTCACCCAGAAGCTGTCCTGGAACGAGACCAACAAGCCGCCCCACCACACCTTCTGGTGGGAGGGGATCGACGGCACCCGGATCTTCACCCACTTCCCGCCCGTGGACACCTGCAACGCCACGCTGTCCGGCGCCGAGCTGGCTCACGCCGCCGCCACGTACGCCGAGAAGGGCGCGGGCACCCGTTCCCTGGCCCCCTTCGGCTTCGGCGACGGCGGGGGCGGGCCCACCCGCGAGATGCTGGAGAAGGCCCGCCGCCTGGCCGACCTCGAAGGCTCGCCACGGGTCAGCGTCCAGTCGCCGTCGGACTTCTTCCGCGAGGCCCGCGAGGAGTACCCCGACGCGCCCGTGTGGCGCGGCGAGCTGTATCTGGAGACCCACCGCGGCACCTACACCAGCCAGGCCCGCACCAAGCGCGGCAACCGGCGCAGCGAGGCGCTGCTGCGCGAGGCCGAGCTGTGGGCGGCGACCGCCGCCGTCCGCACCGGCGAGCCCTATCCGTACGAGACGCTCGACGCGCTGTGGAAGCAGGTGCTGCTCCACCAGTTCCACGACATCCTCCCCGGCACCTCCATCTCCTGGGTTCACCAGCAGGCCGAGCAGACGTACCGCGCCATCCACCGCGGCCTGGAGCGGATCGTGGCCCGCGCGGCGGGCACCCCGGACGCCACGGAACCACTCGCCGTCCTCAACGCCGCCCCTCACGCGCGGCGCGAGGTGGTCCGTCTGGATACGCCGCCCGCCGCCGGCGGCCCGGTGCAGAGACTGTCCGACGGCCGGTATGCCGTGCTCGCCCAGGCCCCCGCGCTCGGCGCCGCCGTCCTCGGCACCGGCATCGCCGACCGGGCCCCGGTCACCGCCCGTCCCGCCGACACGGGCGGATACGTCCTGCACAACGGCGCGCTGACGGTCCATATCGACCGCGACGGGCTGGTCCGCTCCGCGTACGACCACGACCGCGGCAGGGAGGCCATCGCGCCCGGTGGCGCCGGAAACCTGCTGCAGCTCCACCCCGACGATCCGGTGCGCTGGAGCGCCTGGAACCTGGACGCCCAGTACCGCAACGTCCACCGCGACCTGGACACCGCGACCGCCGTCCGGCTCGACGACCAGGGCCCGTTGCTGGCCTGTGTGCGGGTGGAGCGCACCACCGGCCGGTCCGTCGTCGTACAGCGCCTCAGCCTGGCCGCGGGCAGCCGGGTCCTGGAGGTCGACACGGACATCGACTGGCGGGAGGAGGACACCGTCCTCAAGGCCGCCTGGCCCCTGGACGTGCACGCCGAACGCGTCGCGTCCGAGATCCAGTTCGGCCATGTCGAGCGGCCCACCCACGAGAACACCAGCTGGGACGCCGCCCGCTTCGAGGCGTGGGCACACCGCTGGATCCACATCGGCGAACACGGCTGGGGCGCGGCCCTGCTCACCGACTCCACCTACGGGCACGACGTCAGCCGCCTCACCCGCGAGGACGGCGGAACGACCACGACCCTCCGGCTCACCCTGCTGCGCGGCTCCCACAGCCCCGACCCCCATGCCGACCGGGGCCGGCACCGCTTCCGCTACGCGCTGTACCCCGGCGCCGACATCGGCGACGCCGTGGCCGGGGGATACGCGTTCAGCCTCCCGCTGCGCCCCGCCGCCCCCCGGCTCGCCGGGCCTCCGCTGGTCGCGGTGGGCGATCCGGGCGTCGTGGTGGAGGCGGTCAAACTGGCCGACGACCGCTCCGGCGACGTCGTGGTCCGGCTCTACGAGTCGCGAGGCGGCCGGGCGCGCACCACCCTGGCCGCCGGATTCGCCGTCGGACGCGTCCAGGTCACCGACCTGTTGGAGAATCCCACGGCCGAACTGACGTGCGCACAGGGTGTGTTGGCCCTGACCTTGCGCCCGTTCCAGATCCTGACCCTCCGGCTGGCGCGCGGGGCGTCGTGAACCCGCCGTACCGGGACGCCCCGGGACTGCCCGAGGAGGACCGCAGGCTGCTGCAGCACTGGGTGGCGGAGGGCGGTTCGCGCGCCGTCCGCGCCGCCGTCGTCCTGCTCGCCGCCCAGGGGCTGCGCAACACCGAGATCGCCCGGCGGCTCGAGGTCTCCCGGCAGACGGTGGGCAACTGGCGGCAGCGCTTCGACGCCTCCGGCGTGGCGGGCCTGCGGGAACGCCCACGGCCCGGGCGGCCCAGCATCATCGACGAGGCCGAGGTCATCACCCGTACGGTCCTGGCACCCGACGGCGGCGGCGCCTCCCGCGCGGTCGCCCGCGAACTCGGCTACAGCCACGCGGCCGTCGCCGCGATCCGCCGGCGATGGCGGGTCACGCCCGGCAACGCCACCGTCCCCGCCGTGCCCACCCGTCCTCCGCTCCCGCAGGCCGAGGTGTGGGTGCTCGGCCTGTATCTGGACACCCACCGGGCGCTGCTGCTCGTCGGCACCCGCCCGGCCGCCCCCGAGCGCCACCACGGCGCCTCGCCGGGCGCCTCTCCCGGTGCCGATGTCATCGCCGCCGTCGACGCGGCGGTGGAGGCCGCGCTGAACGTCCCGCCGTCCCCGGCGCCGGGGGAGCGGCGTGGCCAGGACCGGCTGGCCGGGTACCTGGCCGAGGCCCGGCGCCGCCACCCGGGCGCGTCGCCGCACGCCATCACCCTGTGGGACACCGGGGAGGGCGGGCCGTCGTCCCAGCGGTGTGCTCGGGGCGGGGTGGTCCACCACGCCCTTCCGGTGCGCACCACCTGGCGCACCTTCCTGCGGGCCATGGTCGGCCTGGACTGCACCCGGCACCCGGAGTCCTCGCACCGCGTCTACCTCGACCTGGTCGCCGCCCTCACGCACTACGCGGACCGGTCCGGCATCGCCCGCGAGCGGCAGCCCGTGCGCTGGCTCCGGGAACCCATCGCCACCCACTTCGCCGGCGCCTGCCGGGCCGGTGGCGAGCAGCGCCGGGAGTCCTGGGGCGGCGCGAACCAGATCGACCTCGGCTCGTTCAACGAGTGTGTGGTCATCGAGGCGGTGCGGCTGGCCGGGACCATCACCCGCGGCGAGATCTCGCACCGCACCGGCCTCACCCAGCAGTCGGTCTCCCGGATCTCCCGCTCGCTGCTGCACCGCGGCATCCTGGTCGAGGACGACCGGCGGCAGGCCACCTCCGGCAAGCCGCGCACCCCGGTGCGGCTGCGCGGTGACGCCGGACACGCCCTGGGCATCCATGTCGACCCCGAGGTGCTGACGGCGGTCGTGGTCGACCTCGACGGCGCCATCGTGCGCAGCCGTACGGAACCCGTCGCGCAGACCGCCAGCCCGGACCAGCTCGTCGACCACATCGCCCGGCTGGGCCGCGGGGTCCTGTCCGCCGCCGGTGGCGCGGTGCGGCCCGGGGGATTCCTCGGCATCGGCGTGGCCACCCCAGGACCCGTCGACGTGGCCTCCGGCACCGTCCTCGACCCGCCGCTGCTGTCGGTGTGGCAGGATGTGCCACTGCTCTACATGCTCAAGGACCGCTTCCGCTGCCCCATCGTCATGGAGAAGGACTCCTCGGCCGCGGCCATCGGGGAGCGGTGGATCGGGCGGGACCGGCGCGCCCGCGACTTCGTGTACCTGTACCTGGGCACCGGCGTCGGCGCCGGGCTGTTCCTGGGCGGCGACATCCACCGCGGAGTCAGTGCCAACGCGGGGGAGTTCGGCCAGCTGTGCGCCGTGGCCCTGGAACGGGTCGACGCGGACGGCCGACCGGAGATCCTGCCCGAATGCAATCCGCCGGTGTCCATCCCGGAGACGGCCGCCCGGCTGGGCATGCTCCTCGGCCCGCGCGCCGCGCACGACCCGCGCGAGGCCCACCGGGTGGTGAGCGCGGCGGCCGGGGCCGGCGATCCGGTGGCCGAGAAGGCCGTGCGCCAGGTGGCCGCGGCGATCGGCAGGGGCGCCCTGTCCCTGGTGGACCTGCTGGACATCGACCTGGTCGTGCTCGGCGGGCCGTTCTTCACCGACGGGGTCGCCGCCCTCTACACGGCCGAGATCTCCCGTATTGTCAACGACTTCCCGACCGCCAGACGACTGCGCCGGGTCGATGTGGAACGGTCCGTGCTCAGCCGAGAGGCCGCTGCCGTCGGCGCCGCGTCGACCATCTTCCACGCCACGTTCACACCCCGGCTGGCGGGCCGCCCCGCGCCCACGAGGCGGTGACCGGATGGCGGCCAGAGCTTTTTGTCAACGGGCTTTGCAAAGTGGGGCCGACTCGGTACGGTCCCCTTACGCCCATGGAGGCAGCCCTCCCCTCACCGAGGCTCGTGTCCGTGCGGCGCCCTAGGCGCGACGGCGCGCGCCTGTGCCCAACCCCCTTTGAGAATCACACTTCTCCCCGGAGGTTCCCCGTGCACAGGAATCGTCCCGAACTGCCCGCCCCCACCCAGCGCCGCGCCGTGGTCAAGGCCGCGGCCGGTGCCCTGCTGCTCACCGGCGCGGCGTCCGCGCCCGCCCGGGCCACGTCCGCCCGCAGGCGGCCGAGGGCGGGCCGGGTGCTGGTGTTCTCCAAGACGGCGGGCTTCCGCCACGACTCCATCCCCGACGGCATCGCCACCATCAAGGACCTCGGCGCGCAGAGCGGCTTCGCCGTCGACGCCACCGAGGACGCCGCCGCCTTCACCCCCGGCAACCTCGCCCGCTACGCCGCGGTGGTCTTCCTGTCCACCACCGGCGACGTCCTCGACACCGGCGGGCAGACGGCCTTCGAGGGCTATATCGCGGCGGGCGGCGGTTACGCCGGGGTGCACGCCGCCGCCGACACCGAGTACGACTGGCCGTTCTACGGCGGGCTGTGCGGTGCGTGGTTCCAGTCCCACCCGGCGATCCAGCAGGCCACGATGAAGGTCGAGGACCACGCCCACCCGGCGACGGGCCACCTCGGGGACACCTGGGTGCGTACCGACGAGTGGTACAACTACCGCACCAATCCCCGCGATACGGCCACCGTGCACGTGCTCGCCGCGCTGGACGAGTCCTCGTACGCCGGCGGCACCATGAACGGGGACCACCCCATCAGCTGGTACCAGAAGTACAAGGGCGGCCGGGCCTTCTACACCGGTCTCGGACACACCAAGGAGTCCTACGCCGAGCCCGCCTTCCGGCAGCACCTCCTCGGTGGCATCACGTACACCATGGGCCTGCCCACGACCGGTCACGGCCGCTGACCCGGCACCCGGGCCCCCACTCACCCTTGCCTGGAGTCGCAGTGACCCCTGATGTCCCGCGCCGACAGTTCATGGCGCTCGCCGCCACGACCACCACGGGCCTCGCGGCCGCCGGCCTGCCCGCCGGGACGGCCCACGCCGCGGAGTCCGCCGGGCGTGAGAAGGCGGACCGGCCGCTGGCACTGTGGTACCGCGAGCCCGCCGCCGACTGGCTGAGCGCCCTGCCACTGGGCAACGGGCGGCTCGGCGCGATGGTGTTCGGGGCCACGGAGACCGAGCGGCTGCAGCTCAACGCGGACACCCTCTGGGCGGGCGGGCCGCACAGCTACGACAACCACAAGGGCCTGGCCGCCCTGCCCCGCATCCGGCAGCTCGTCTTCGACGGCAAGTGGCCCGAGGCCGAGACGCTGATCAACTCCGACTTCCTCGGGGTGCCCGGCGGCCAGGCGCAGTACCAGACCGTCGGCAGCCTCCTGCTGAGCCTGCCGACGGCCGGCACGGTGACCGGCTACCGGCGGGAGCTGGACCTGGACTCGGCGGTGGCCACCACCACGTACACCCGCGACGGGGTGACGTTCACCCGCGAGGCGTTCGCCAGCGCTCCCGACCGCTTCGTCGTCGTCCGGCTGTCCGCGTCCAAGAAGGGCGCCCTGTCCTTCGGCGCCACGTTCGAGAGCCCGTTGCACACCTCCCTGTCCTCGCCCGATCCCCTCACCGCCGCGCTCGACGGAACGGGGGACGCCACGGGCGGGGTGACCGGTGCGGTGAGGTTCCGCGCGCTGGTGCGGGTGCTCGCCGAGGGCGGCACCACCACCAGCGCGGGCGGGACCGTCACCGTCCGGGGAGCCGACGCGGCGACCGTCCTGGTCGCCATCGGCACCACCTATGTGAACTGGGAGAACGCGAACGGTGACGCGGCGGGCCAGGCGGCCGGGCACCTCAACCCGGCGGCGAGCCGCCCGTACGGCCGGCTGCGCAGCCGCCATGTCGAGGACCACCGCGCGCTGTTCCGCCGTACGTCGCTGGACGTGGGCAGCAGCGACGCGGCGGCCCTGCCCACCGACGAGCGCGTCTCCCGCTTCGGCTCCGGCGGTGATCCGCAACTGGTCGAGCTGCACTTCCAGTACGGCCGCTATCTGCTCATCGCCGCATCCCGCCCCGGCACTCAGCCGGCCACCCTCCAGGGCATCTGGAACGACCTGACGAGCCCGCCCTGGGGCTCGAAGTACACCATCAACATCAATACGGAGATGAACTACTGGCCGGCCGCCCCCGCCAACCTCCTGGAGTGCTGGGAGCCGGTCTTCGCCCTGCTCGACGAGCTGGCCGTGGCCGGGCGGTCGACGGCGCGTACCCAGTACGGCGCGGACGGCTGGGTCACCCACCACAACACCGACGCCTGGCGCGGCACGGCCCCAGTCGACGGCGCCTTCTGGGGCATGTGGCCCATGGGCGGCGCCTGGATGTCCATGGCCATCTGGGAGCACTACCGGTACACCCGCGACACGGGGAAACTGCGGGCGCGCTACCCCGTCCTCAAGGGAGCGGCCCAGTTCTTCCTCGACGCGCTGGTGACCGACCCGGCCACGGGCGCGCTGGTCACCTGCCCCTCCGTCTCCCCGGAGAACGCCCACCACGGCGGAGGCGGCGGCTCGCTGTGCGCCGGGCCGACGATGGACATGCAGCTGCTGCGCGACCTGTTCGGCGCCGTGGCCTCGGCCGCCGACGCCCTGGGCACCGACGCCGCCTTCCGGGACCAGGTGCTCGCCGCGCGCGGACGGCTCGCCCCCATGAAGGTCGGCGCGCGGGGCCAGCTCCAGGAGTGGCAGCAGGACTGGGACGCGGGCGCCCCCGAGCAGCAGCACCGCCACGTCTCCCATCTGTACGGGCTGCATCCGAGCAACCAGATCAGCCGGACCCGCACCCCGGAGCTCTTCACCGCGGCGCGCACCACCTTGGTGCAACGCGGTGACGCGGGCACCGGATGGTCACTCGCCTGGAAGGTCAACTTCTGGGCGCGGCTCCAGGAGGGGGACCGTTCGTACAAGCTGCTCGCCGATCTGCTCACTCCCGAGCGCACCGCCCCCAACCTCTTCGACCTGCACCCGCCGTTCCAGATCGACGGCAACTTCGGCGCCTGCGCCGGAGTGACCGAATGGCTGCTGCAGAGCCAGCACGACGAGCTGCATCTGCTGCCCGCCCTCCCGTCGCAGCTGCCGGACGGAAGTGTGCGGGGCCTGCTGGCGCGGGGCGGTTTCGAGGTGGACATCAGCTGGCGGGGCGGCACGCTGGGCGAGGCGCGGCTGACGGCCCGGGCGGGCGGGCCGGCGCGGCTGCGCACGGCGAAGGAGGTGCGGGTGACCTCCGGGGACGCGCCCGTCCCCACGACCCGTCCGGAGCCGGGCGTCACGGCCTTCACCGCGAACGCGGGCGCCACGTATCTGGTACGCCCCGTCTGACCACGGGCCGGATCTGGTACGTCCCGTCTGACCACGGACTCGGCTGTCCGTCTCCGACTTCCACCCTCGTCCGCCAGGTCCGCCGCGACGGGGAGTTCCGCGATTACGCCGGGATCATCTGAGCCCCCGGCCCAGCCGCGCCGCGATCGGCGCGGCTGGGCCGGGGGCGCTCTCAGCCGAGGTGCCGGGCGAAGAACCGCAGCGCGCTGTCCAGCTCGAAGGCCGGGACGTCCCCGTGCCCGCCCGGGTTGGCGTGCAGCGTCTTCTCAGCCGAGGCCAGAGCGTCGAACAGGGCCAAGCCCTCGGCCCGCGGCACTCGTTCATCGTCCCACTGCACCAGGAACTCCACCGGGACGGTGATCCGCGCGGCGTCCCCGGCCGAGGACAGAGCCCCACCCAGGCCCAGCACCGCCGCACGGACCCGGGGTTCGGCGGCGACGAACGGAACGCCGAGTCCGCACCCCAGCGAGACTCCCCAGTAGCCCACCGGCCCGGGGCCGACGTGTTCGAGTAGCCGAACCGCGTCCAGGACCGCCCGCCATTCGGGGACGGTCTGACGGGCCACCAGCGCCTGGAAGCCGGCGATGAGCGGGGCCAGTTCTTCTCCGGTCGCCACCCGAGCCCGGTTCTCGGTCGCGATCCGGTCGTACTCCTCGACCACCGGACGGTCGCCATGCCCGGGCACGTCGACCGCCGCCACCGCGAAACCGCACTCCGCCACGTAGCGGCGCGCGCGAGTCAGGATGTCGGGGGCCTTCTTGTGCTGACCGCCACCGTGCCCCATCAGGATCAGGGGACGCGTACCGGCAGCACCTTCCGGTGTCCACAGCACACCGGGAATCTCACCAAGGACGAAGAGCTGTTCGCGGACACCGTCGGACGATGTCTCAGAGGTGAAGCGCATGGCGTTTCAAGCCTTTCGGGATGCCTTCCGCGGGCACTCCCTGGACCATGCGGGAGAAGGAGGCCCGACCTGTCACAGCGTTGATCGGTCTCACCTCCTCGGTTCGCAGCAGCGCACGGCGGCACCGAAA
Organism: Streptomyces sp. AgN23; assembly: GCF_001598115.1. NCBI lineage: Bacteria > Bacillati > Actinomycetota > Actinomycetes > Kitasatosporales > Streptomycetaceae > Streptomyces > Streptomyces sp. AgN23. The sequence continues at coordinate 1,573,699 of NZ_CP007153.1, read as the reverse complement.
ATATCACGCGCCGAAGCCGCCTTGTTCCCGGCCGGGGCGCTGGCGCGGTGCGGACAGGGCCGGGAGTTCGGGGTGGTCGCGCAGCGCCGCGACGACCGCGTGCACCGCCGCGCGCCGCGTTGTGCCGCGGCGCACCGCGATGGCGACGTTGCGGTGCACCGGTGTGCTCAGCTCCCGGGTGGCGACGGCGTGGTCCGGTGTGATGGCGAGGGCGGGCAGCAGGGTGATCGACCGGCCCGACTCGACGTGTTGCAGCAGCATCAGGTAGTTGCTGAACCGGCAGGCCACCCGGGGTTCGAAGCCCGACTCGCGGCACAGCCGTACGGTCAGCTCCGCCATGTACGACCGCGGCCGGTCACCCGCCCACGTCTCCTCCGCGCAGGCCGCGAGGTTCACCGTCGTGCGGCCGGTGAGGGGGTGGTCGGGTGGCAGCACCAACACGATCGGGTCGGTTCCCAGGGGAATGATCTCGAGGTCCGCGCCCCAGGAGAGGCCGGCGTAGTCGGTGGTGGTGACGATGACGTCCGCCTCCCCCGAGCGCAGGGCCGGTCCGCTCTCATGCGGCTCCAGCTCGATCAGTTCCAGGCGCAGCCGCGGGTGGGTGGCGGCCAGGCGGGTCGCCGCCGGGACCGCGAGGGGGTAGATGGCGCTCTGGAACGCCCCGAGCCGTACGGTGCCGATGGGCTCGTCGTTCAGGGCGTGCAACTCGGCCTCGGCCTCGGCCATCTGGTCCAGGATCTCCCGGCCCCGACGGGCCAGCAGCAGTCCCGCCGGGGTCAGCCGCACCTTCCGCCCGGTCCGCTCCAGCAGTCGGCAGCGGGTCTCGGTCTCCAGGACCGCCAGTTGCTGGGACACCGTCGAGGCGCTCAGATGCAGCGTCTCGGCGACCGCGCGGACGGTACCCAGGGTTTCCAGCAGGCTGAGCAGCCGCAGCCGCCCCGAGTTGAGCATGCGCCCGATTGTAGGTTCGGCCGTACGGTCGCGCTGTACGGTTCCGCCTGACAGAACGGTCGGATCTGTGCGATGGACGCGCGCAGCGGCGCATCCCTACCGTCGTTGCCATGCCTTCCGAGACTGCCGGTGCCGCCCCGGAGCGCCACCTCATCCGCTACAGCGGCCACGCCCCCTTCACCTCCGAGATCATCGCCCGCGCCGCGGGCACATCGGTGTTCACCGAGAGCGGTCGCGAGCTGCTCGACTTCACCTCCGGCCAGATGAGCGCGATCCTCGGCCACTCCCACCCGGCGATCGTCGCGACGGTTCGCGAGCAGGTCGCCCTCCTCGATCATCTGCACAGCGGCATGCTCAGCCGCCCGGTCGTCGACCTCACCCGCCGGCTCGCCGAGACCCTGCCCGATCCGCTGGAGAAGGTCTTGCTCCTGACCACGGGTGCGGAGGCGAACGAGGCCGCGGTGCGGATGGCGAAACTCGTCACCGGCCGCCATGAGATCGTCTCGTTCGCCCGCTCCTGGCACGGGATGACCCAGGCCGCCGCGAACGCCACCTACAGCGCTGGACGCAAGGGCTACGGACCCGCCGCGCCGGGCAACTTCGCGCTGCCGGTCCCGGACCGCTTCCACCCCGACTTCGTGGACGCCGAAGGCGCGCTCGACTGGCGCCGCCAGCTCGACCTGGGCTTCGACCTGATCGACGCCCAGTCGGTCGGCAGCCTCGCCGCCTGCCTGGTCGAACCGATCCTCAGCTCCGGCGGCGTCATCGAACTCCCGCCGGGCTATCTCGCCGCCCTGGCACAGAAGTGCCGGGAGCGGGACATGCTGTTGATCCTCGACGAGGCGCAGACCGGGCTGTGCCGCACCGGCGACTGGTACGCCTTCGAGCACGAGGGGGTCGTCCCGGACATCCTCACGCTGTCCAAGACGCTCGGCGCGGGGCTGCCGCTGGCCGCCGTGGTGACCAGCCCGGAGATCGAGCAGCGGGCGCATGAGCGCGGGTTCTTGTTCTTCACCACCCATGTCAGCGACCCGCTGCCGGCCGCCGTCGGCAACACCGTCCTCGAGGTGCTGGTCCGCGACCGCCTCGACGAGCGTGCGCGTGAGCTCGGCTCGGCACTGCGCGGCCATCTCGACGCACTCGCCACCCGCCACGACGCCGTCGGCGATGTCCGCGGCCGTGGGCTGCTGCTGGGTATGGAACTGGCCGGCGACCAGCTCCTGGGCGCCGGTGGCGCCGACCGGCTGGGCGCGGCCGTCACCCGGCGCTGCTTCGAACTCGGGCTGCACATGAACATCGTCCAGTTGCCCGGCATGGGAGGCACCTTCCGGATCGCGCCCCCGCTGACCGCGAGCGACAACGAGATCGCCCACGGTGCCGCCATCCTCGACCAGGCGCTCACCGACGCCGTCAAAGACCTCTGACGGCATCTCCGGTGACGTATCTCCAGGGTTCGCGTGACAGATGTCAGATGGACGCATGACAGACCGCACTGCCGCCGGGCCCGCCGCGCCGGGAGTCTGGAATGCATGGACACTGTGATCGAGACCGCCGACCTACGGCGGCACTATCGGGGCTTCGAGGCCGTGCGCGGCATCGACCTCACGGTCGCCCGCGGTGAGCTCTTCGCGCTGCTGGGGACCAACGGGGCCGGTAAGACCTCCACCCTCGAGGTCTTGGAGGGGCAGGCCACCCCCACCGCCGGAACCGTCCGGGTGCTCGGCCGCGACCCGTACCGCGAACGCGCCGCCGTCCGCCCCCGTATCGGGGTGATGCTCCAGGAGGGCGGCTTCCCGACGGAGCTGACGGTCACCGAGACCGCGCGCATGTGGGCGGGCTGCACCAGCGGCGCCCGTCCCGTGGCCGAGGCCCTGGAGCTGACCCGGCTGTCCAAGCGGGGGGCGGTGCGGGTCAAGCAGCTCTCCGGTGGCGAGCGCCGGCGCCTCGATCTCGCGCTGGCCCTGCTGGGACGGCCCGAGGTGCTGTTCCTGGACGAGCCGACGACCGGTCTGGACGCGCAGTCCCGCCGCGAGACCTGGGAGCTGATCCGGGAGCTGAAGCAGCAGGGCACGACGGTGCTGCTCACCACCCACTATCTGGAAGAGGCCGAGCAGCTGGCCGACCGGCTGGCCATCATGCACGCGGGGCGGATAGCCACCTCGGGGCGGGTCGCCGACGTGGTCGCCGAGCGGCCGTCGCGGATGAGCTTCGAGCTGCCCAGGGACCACTTCCTGGGCGATGTGCCGCCGCTCGCCCCGCTGGGTGTGTCGAGCTACGAGGAGACCGGGGGGACGGTCCGGCTGGAGACCGCCGACCTGCAGCGCACGGCCACGGCGCTGCTGGTGTGGGCCCGGGACAGGGGAGTGGAGTTGCGCGGTCTCGACGCCCGGTCCGCCACCTTGGAGGAGGCGTTCATGGAGATCGCGAAGGGCCTGGACAGCGAGGAGGCGCGATGACGACGTCAGCAGCCCGTACGGCACCAACGTCCGTGGCCACGGCCACCCGGCGCACCGCCGCCGACCGTATGGCCGCCCTCGGCCGCGCCGAGCTGACGCTGCTGCTGCGCAGCAAGGCGTCCCTGGTCACCGCGGTGGTCCTGCCCAGCGTGATGGCCTTCGCGATGCGCGGCACGGTCGAGGAGCTGGACCTGGGTGGCACCGGCCTGTCGGTGGCCACCGTCATGCTGCCCGCCGCGCTGGCCACGGCGCTGCTCTTCTCCGTCTACACCTACCTGGTCGGCGTGTACGTGGTGCGCCGCGAGGGCCTGGTGCTCAAGCGGCTGCGCAGTGGCGAGGTACGCGACTGGGAGATCCTCGTCGGCAGCGCGCTCCCGGCGTTCCTGCTGGCGGTCGTGCAGTCCCTGCTGCTGGCGGTCGGGATGACCGCGTTCCTCGACGCGGACGCACCGGCCGCACCGCACCTGGCGGTGCTCGGTCTGCTCAGTGGTGTGGCCATGCTGGTCGCCGGGGCGGCGCTGACGGCGGCCTTCACCCGGACATCGGAGAGTGCCCAGATGACGTTTCTGCCGTTCCTGCTGGTGACCATGGCCGGCTCCGGGGTCTTCGCGCCGCGCGAGGTGATGCCGGACACCATGGCCGACATCGCCGCCTGGCTGCCGTTCTCGCCGGTGATGGATCTGCTGCGGGGCGGCTGGACGGATGACCTGGCCGCTATGGATCAGCTCCGGGCGGTGATCCTCGCGCTGGCATGGACGGGCCTGGCAGTGTTTGCTGTGCGTCGGCGGTTCCGCTGGGGACCGCGGAGTTGAGAGCGGCGGGAGCCAGTGGTGGCGGAGCCCGAGGTGATGGAGCCAGTGGTGGCGGAGCCCGTGATGACAGGGCCGGAGGCGGCGGGGGCCGAGGTGCCGGAGCCGGAGGCGTCGCGGCCCGCGGTGACGGGGCCGGGGAGCATGAGCGTGGAGACCTGGGTGGAGCGGCTCGGGGGCCCGGACGGCCCCGAGCGCTACCGCCGCTACACCCTCGGTACTCTCGCCTTCTTCGCCGCCGCCGAGGCCGCGCTGTGGGCGTTCTGGATCAAGACGTCGGACGCCGGCACGCTCGCGTCGGCCCTGGTGGCGACGGTGGGCGCGACACACGTCGGCGTCCAGCTGCTGCTCTCCCGCGCCGCCCTGCGCCGCTACCTCGGCGCCGGACCGCGCCCGGTCGGGCTGGTCGCGCTGTACGTCGCCGTCACCGTGGCCATGGCCGCGGTGGGCTGCGCGCTGCTGGCCGCCGGCCGCATCGGGGAGCGGGACCTGGCGTCCTACCTGATCTGGCTGATGATGTTCTACGCGGGCCCGCCGATGCTGGCGCTGCCGCGCCGCGCCGGGGTGGCGCTGGTCGGGGCCGTGCCGACGGCGGCGCTCGGCGCGGCGGTGGCCAGCGGGCTGTCGGGGGAACTGCTGGGCCTCGCGGTCGGCGGATTCCTGTTGATGGTGCCGTTCATGGCCACGGCGATGCGGGTCACCGGCTGGAGCGTGCGGCTGATCGAGGAGCTCGCCAAGGCGCGGGCGACACAGGCGCGGCTGGCCGTCGCGGAGGAGCGGCTGCGCTTCGGCCGCGACCTGCACGATGTGCTCGGCCGCAACCTCGCGGTGGTGGCGCTGAAGAGCGAGCTCGCGGTGCAGCTGGCGCGGCGGGGCCGGGAAGAGGCGGTGGCCCAGATGGAGGAGGTGCAGCACATCGCGCAGGAGTCGCAGCGGGAGATCCGCGCGGTGGTCCGCGGCTACCGCACCGCCGACCTGCTCGCCGAGCTGGCCGGGGCCCGGTCCGTACTGGAGGCGGCCGGGATCGACTGCCGGATCGAGAACGGCCCGGCGGCACGGCTGCCCGTACCCACGCAGGCGGCGCTCGGCTGGGTGGTCCGCGAGGGCACGACGAACATGCTCCGCCATGCGCAGGGCGCTTCGCGCTGCGAGGTGTCGGTGCGCGCGACGGTCTCGGGCTGGGTGGCCCTCGTCATGGAGAACGACGGGGCAGGTACGGCCCCCCGGCACGGCACCGGCAGCGGCCTGCCGGGGCTGCGCGAGCGCCTGGCCGAGGTGGACGGCACGCTGACCACCGAACGGCGCCCGGGCGGGATCTTCCGTCTGACCGCGCGGATTCCCTGGGAGACGGCCGAATGATCAGGGTTCTGCTCGCGGACGACGAACACCTCATCCGCGGCGCCCTCGCTTCCCTCCTCGCGCTGGAGGACGACATCACCGTGGTGGCGGAGGCCGGAACCGGCGACGAGGCGCTGGCCATGGCCCGGGCACACCGCCCCGACGTGGCCGTCCTGGATCCGCGGATGCCCGGATGCGACGGGGTGTCGGTGGCGGCGACGTTGCGGGGCACGGTGCCGCAGTGCACATCGATGATCGTCACCAGCCACGCCCGGGGCGGGGCGCTGAAACAAGCGCTGGGCGCGGGCGTGCGCGGCTTCGTGCCGAAGACGGTGTCCGGGCGGCGACTGGCGGAGATCATCCGTACGGTGCACACGGACGGCCGCTACGTCGACCACGAGCTGGCGGCGGACGCCATCGCCGCGGGTGAGTCGCCACTCACTCCCCGCGAGGCGGAAATGCCGTCGCCGGCCGAGGACGGGGCACCGGTGGCGGAGATCGCGTCCCATGCCGCGCTGTCGCCCGGGACGGTGCGCAACCACCTGTCGGCGGCCGCCGCCGAACTCGGCGCGGAAAACCGCCACGTGGCGGCTCGCGTCGCGCGCGTGCGCGGCCGGCTGTAGCCGTCCTACCTGAGCGAAGAACGCGACCGCCGGCGTCGGCGGTGGCCGAGGACGAGGGCCCCACCGCCCAGCAGAAGGGCCGCCGCGCCCCCGGTCACCCACGCGGCGGCCGTGTCGGCGGGCCGGGACTTTGCCCCGGCGCGGGAGTCGGAAGGCTTGGCGGCGGGCGTCGGCCGGGCCTTGCCGGTGGCCGTGGCGGCCTTGACGATGAGGTCGGTGACCTCCTGGGGGTGCGCGATCATGGCCACGTGGGAGGAGTTGATCTCCACCGTGTGAGAGTGGGCGCGCTTGGCCTGGAACCGCTCCTGCCGGGGGTTGATGGTCTTGTCCTGCTTGGCCACGAGGACCCAGGACGGGATCTGCCGCCACGCGGCCACCTCGGCCTTCTCCGAGAACGTGGCCGTGGTGGCGGGCCGTTGGGTCGCCGCCAGCAGCTTCGCCGTACTGGCCGGGAGGTCCGCGGCGAAGACCCGGTGGAGCTTGTCCCGCTTGAGGTACAGGTCCTTGCCCCGCATGCCGTCACCGGCCCGGTAGGGGACCGCCCTGGTGGCGGTGGCGAGTTCGCTGGGGAACCGGGCGGCCAGCGACTGGCCGCTCTCGCCCTTGTCGGGCATCAGGGAGGACACGTACACCAGCGACTTCACCCGGGGGCGGCCCGCCGCGGCCGAGCTGATGACCGCGCCGCCGTAGGAGTGGCCCACCAGCACGATCGGGCCCTTGACGCTGTCCAGGACGGAGGCGACGTAGGTGGAGTCGGTGTACAGACCGCGCAGCGGGTTGGCGGGGGCGATGACGCGGTAACCGCGGCGCTCCAGGCGCTGGATGACACCGTTCCAGCTGGAGCCGTCCGCGAACGCGCCATGGATCAGCACCACCGTGGGCTTTCCGCGGGACGTGTCGTCCTGCGCGGCGGCCGGAGCCGCCACGGTCGCGCAGACCGCCATGGCGCATCCGGCCGCCGCGACGCGCGCGCGGGTGCGTCCGCGTCCGGAGCCGACAGCCGGAGACGCCACCATGGTGTTCTCGCTTCCCTTTGGGTGTTCCTTCAGGCTTTTGGGTCCCCCTTCAGGGCCATGCCTCCTCAACGTTCGCGGGAACCGTGGCACCGGGCCGTGCGGCAGGGTCCGACCGGGTGAGACGGGTCATCCACCGGGGTGACACCGCTCTGACAACGATGCCCACGACCTGCGCGCGTCGTCCTCGTACTGCAAGCGCGGTGATGTGCGGCTCCACCTGGTCCCGACCGGACGGCATCCGGATCATCGTCGAGCTCGACGGCCCGGTCAGCCCCTGACACCGTCCCGCTTCCGGCGCTGGACATAGAGGCGGTCGCCCTCCGGGCCGGTCCATTCCAGCCGCACGACACCGGGGACGGCGGCGTCGGCGATGCGCGACGGGTGCGACCAGTAGCCGAAGCTCGGATTGCGGAAGAACGTCGCCCACAGACGTCCGCCGTGATCCACGAAGAAGTTGTTGTGCCCGGCGCCGACCCCCGCGGTCCACCGCTGGGAGTACGGCCCCTCGAAGGTGTCCGAGACGGCCACGACGGCGTCGTACTGGTACTGCGCACGGCCGGGGCCCGGTGGGTCGTAGGCGTAGCGCGTGCTGCCGCTGGGGTGGAGCGACGTACGGTCCCACGCGGCCTGGACGAGGTAGTACTTGCCCCGGTACTTGAACACGTACGCGCCCTCGAGATACGGCTCGGGGGAGTACGGCGTCTGCCGGAACGTGGGGAGCTCGGTCGTCGGGTCGATGTCCTCCATGTCGTTCCGGAACGGCGCGTACAGGTCGTTGTGGAGCACCAGCCACGCGTTGTCGCCCTCGGTGTAGAGGCTGCCGTCGATGTGGTGGTAGGCGCCGGGCTCGATGAAGTCCGGGCCCCCGATGAACGATTCGCCGAAGGGCTTGTCGAGGTTGCCCTCGATGAGCCGGTACGGGCCCTCGACCCCGCCCTCGCTCACCAGCAGGAACGAGCCCACCTTCCGGGAGTGGTCGCCCATGCACGCGACGAGGTACCAGGTGCCGTTGAAGTAGTGCAGCTCCGGGGCCCAGACCTGGCCGCGCTTGCCGAACTGGTCGTCGTACCAGTATTCCTGCCACGGAGCGACGACCGTGCGCCCGGGCCGGTTCTCGCCGACGAACTCGGGCGACCACACCTTGCCCCGCTCGGCGCCGGGGCGGATGCCGGTCGTGTCCACCAGCCGCCATGGCCCCCGAAGCGATGGGGACACCCACACGAAGATGCCGTCGTTCCAGGGGCCGGCCGCGCTGAGCCCGGGCACGCGGGTGGTGCCGGTGGCTACGTACAGCGGACGGCCGTCCACGACAAAGCAGTTGACGTAGGTGTCCCGCATCCAGACCACGCCGCGCTCCCGGTCGCGGGGCCGCCGTTCGAGCGGGAGGACGAAGGAGTTGTCCTGGCGCGGCCACAGGTCGAGGCGGGTGTCCGCGAGGCCGTAGGGCTCGGGTTGGGGCCAGTTCGACGGGTACCGCCGCATCGGCGCGCCCTCCGTGGGGGACGCCTGGGCCGCGGTCGCGGGCAGTCCCGCGGCAACGCCCAGGGATCCGGCGACTCCGGTCAACAACGTCCGTCTGTCGATGTGCAACCTGTGCTCGGAGTTGGTCGGCATGGAGCACAGCATGCGAACGTCCGCTGATTTACGTCAAGACTCAGGACAAAAATGCTCCGGAGGGGGTCGGATTGTAAGAGGCGGCTGCTGACCGCGCATCCGCACCGCCGGACCATGACCGCGGCCCCCGGCGGGTGCAGTATGGGGGTAGCTGGCGAGAACCCGCTGTGGGGCGCCCGGAGGGGCCGGGCGCTGCGCCCGGAAGGCGGTGGCGCTATGGATCTGCCCCGTGCTCGCGCGCACGGCACCGTGACGCAGCGACTGATCGGCGATCATCTGCTGTCCGGCCGCATGGAGCCGGGGGAGGAGATCGCGCTGCGCGTGGACCAGACGCTGACGCAGGATGCCACCGGCACCCTGGTGATGCAGGAGCTGGAGGCGCTGGACCTGGACCGGGTCCGGACCGAGGCCAGCGTGCAATACGTGGACCACAACATCCTGCAGGCGGATGAGCGCAACGCCGAGGACCATCTCTTCCTGCGCTCGGCCGCCCGCCGCTTCGGCCTGTGGTTCTCCAAGCCCGGCAACGGCGTCTCCCACCCCACACACATGCACCACTTCGGCGCTCCCGGGAAAACCCTCGCCGGTTCGGACTCCCATACCTGCGCCGGCGGCTCTCTGGGCATGCTGGCGATCGGCACCGGCGGCCTGGAAGTGGCGCTCGCCATGGCCGGACGGCCCCTCCACCTCACCACGCCCAAGGTCTGGGGCATTCGGCTGACCGGGCAACTGCCTCCCTGGGTGAGCGCCAAGGACGTGATCCTGGAGCTGTTGCGCCGTCACGGGGTGCAAGGAGGCGTCCAACGTGTCCTGGAGTACCACGGACCCGGTCTGGCCTCCCTCACCGCGATGGACCGGCACGTCATCGCGAACATGGGGGCGGAACTCGGCGCCACCACCACCGTCTTCCCCTCGGACGAGGCGGTGCGCGACTTCCTCGACGGGGTGGGGCGTGGCGATGACTTCGTGGAGATCACCGCGGAACAGGACGCGTCCTATGACTTCGACGAGGAGATCGACCTGTCGTCCTTGGAACCGCTCATCGCACGGCCCACGTCTCCGGGAAACGTCGTGCCGGTCAGGGAGGTGGCCGGAGAGCCCGTCGCCCAGGTCGTCGTCGGCTCCTCCGCCAACCCCGGATTCCGCGACTTCGCCGTTCCGGCCGCCATGGTGGCCGGGCGGCAGGTCCCGGCCGGGGTGAGCTTCGACATCAATCCGACATCCCGCGAGATCCTCCAGGACCTGACCCGCCGCGGGGCGACGTTCGACCTGATCGCCGCCGGTGCCCGGATCCACCAGTCGGGCTGTCTGGGCTGCATCGGCATGGGACAGGCACCGGCCTCGGGACGCAATTCCCTGCGCACCTTCCCGCGCAACTTCCCCGGCCGTTCCGGCACCGAGGACGATGCCGTATGGCTGTGCTCACCGGAGACCGCCACGGCCTCCGCGCTGACCGGCGTCATCACGGATCCGCGCGACTGGGCCGACCGCCTCTCGGTGCCCCCTCCCGCGCCGGACCTGCCCGACCCGCCCTCGAACAACGACGCCATGCTGGAGCCGCCGTTGCCGCCGGACGAGGCCGCGCGCGTAGCGCTGGAACGTGGCCCCAACATCTCCGCACTGCCGGAGCTGGACGCGCTGCCGGACAGCCTGCGCGGCCCCGTGCTCCTCAAGGCCGGTGACGATGTCTCGACCGACGAGATCTCCCCGGCCGGAGCGGCCGCCCTGCCCTACCGCTCCAACATCCCGAAGCTCGCGGGATTCACCCTCACCCGGCTGGACCCCGACTACCCGCGGCGCGCCGAGGCGGTCCGGGAGGAGACCGGGCATCTCATCGTCGCCGGTGCGAACTACGGCCAGGGCTCCTCCCGCGAACACGCCGCCATCACACCGCGTTACCTCGGACTGCGAGCCGTCATCGCCAAGTCCTACGCCCGTATTCACTGGCAGAACCTCGTCAACTTCGGTGTTCTGCCCCTGGAATTCGAGGATCCCGCCGACTACGAGCGCATCGAGACCGAGGACCGGCTGCACCTGTCCGGGCTGCGCGAGGCCCTTTCCCCCGCCGGTGCGCCGACACTCCGCGTCCGCAACGCGACCCGGGACGAGGAGTACGCCGTCCGCCACCGTCTCTCCCCCCGGCAGCGGGAGGCGGTTCTCGCCGGCGGCGTCATACCCGCCATGACACCGCCGCCTGGAGCGGGACCGTCGGCGTCACACCGGCCCGGCGCCTGAGCGGTCGTCGGTGTCGACGGCCGGGCCGGGCAGCGCACGCGGCCGGGCCTCACCCGAATCCGGCGACCAGCCGGTCAGCCACCGCCGGGTCGTGGCCCCTCCCGTCCAGCGGCGCCCCCTGATCAACTGCGAAACCGACCCGCAGGGGGAGATGCCGCGCCACTGGTTCGGCGGCGCCGCGGTCACGGCGCCCGCGCCCGGGCAGCCGGGCACGCCGGCCCGCTCTGACCAGTGGTGGGTTTCACCGGCCGTGACTACGCCCAGAGATCCGCGCCCCAGATGCGCGCGCCATCGTCAACCAGATCCACGCCCTGGGCGGCTGAGTGCCACGACGTGGCCACGGGACGTAACGTGAGGTATACCGCGAAAGCCCGCAGCCGTCGCGTACGGTGAGTGCTGTGACACTGAGTGAGGGAAGCCACCGCCTCGGGCCGCCGGGCGGACGACTGCTGATCAAGACCAGCCGTACCGGGCTCGGCCGGAGGGCGGGGCACGATCTGACGATCGAGGCCACCCGATGGTCCGGGGAGGCGACGGTGGTCGGCGGCGCCCCCGAGGAGTCGTCGGTGACCGTGACGGTCCAGACGGACTCGTTGAGCGTCCGGGAGGCGACCGGCGGGCTGAAGCCGCTCTCCGAGGGCGACCGGGCCGAGATCGAGCGGACGCTGGAGGGCAAGGGGCTGCTGCACACCGCGGAGCACCCCACGATCACCTTCCGCTCCACCCGGATCACCGGAACGCCCGAGTCCTTCGAGATCACGGGCGACCTCACCATCAAGGGCCGGACCCACCCGGTCACGGTGCACGGGAGCGGCGACCCCCAGGGGACGCTGCGCGGCTGGGCGTCCGTCACCCAATCCACCTGGGGCATCAAGCCGTACAGCGCGTTCCTGGGTGCGCTGAAGCTGTCGGACGAGGTCCGCATCGAGTTCGAGGCGACCGGGCTGGAAGCGGCACCCGGCCCCGGCTAGTGGCCGGGGCCGGGCCGCGGGGCGCCGCTACGTCCGCGTCCGGGACGCGGCTTGGCAGCTTTCCGCGCCCTTGCACCGCTGGAGCGCGGTGAGGGTGTGGTGCAGGGCGGCCCGTTGCGCGGGGGAGAGCGACGCCGCCCGGTTGGTCAGCTGATCGGGGTCGGAGCCCAGCGCGTAGAACTCGCGCTCCCCGTCGGCGTATTCGACATAGAGGGAGTCGTCGGTCCTCATCGCCGCGTAGGTCGGCGGGTCGCCGCTGTCCTTGGGCGCCGCGTCGGGGTCACCCTCCTTGGACTTCGCGTGATGGTGCTCGACCAGGACGGCCTGGCGCCACTCCTCCTCCGTCCGGCCGTGCATCAGATCGCTCAGGCTGCGCCCGTCCACGGTCGACGGCGGCTCCACGCCCGCGAGGTCCAGGAAGGTCGGGTTGATGTCGACGTTCTCCGCGAGCCGTGACACCTCCTCACCGGCCGGAACGCCGGGTCCGGTGACCATCATCGGCACCTTGACGTCGGTGTCGTAGGCGGTCTGCTTTCCCGGGCGGAGGCGGTGTTCGCCCATGTGGAAGCCGTTGTCGGAGCCGAACACGAGGTAGGTGTCGTCCGCCAGGCCCTTCTCCTCGAGTGTCTTCTCCAACTGGCCGATCATGTCGTCGACCGCCTGGGCGGAGCGCACTCGCTTGGCGAACCTCTGGTCGATCTCCTCCTTCTCCTCCGCCGTCAGTGGCGACAAGGAGCGCTGCCACTTCGGCGCGTTGCGAGTGGCCTTGTCGTAGGCATCGGTCTGGGGCGCCTCGAGGCCGGGGAAGGTGTCCTTGTCGCGCGGCGCGGGTGTGGAGGGGCCGTGCGGCGCGAACGTGGCCACCTCCAGCATGAACGGCTTCCTCGCATCCGCCGAGGAGCCGATGAAGGAGGTCGCCTTCTTCGCCAGCACATCCGTCAGATAGTCCTGGGGGGCCTTCCCGTAGGGCACGACCTCGCCGTTCTCGTTCAGGTCGTACTTGTACTCCCTGTAGCCGTCCCCGGCCACGTCCCACTCGTCCCAGCCGGAGGGGACATAGGGCTTGGACGTGCCGTTCTTGTCGGCCGGCTGGTACCCGTTGAGGTACTTGCCCATGAACCCGGTGCGGTAGCCGGCGCGCTGCAGCGCGGGCCCGAAGGTCTTCTCCTCGTTGCGGTTCTTCATGAACGCGCCGTAGCCGCCGTCGTCACCGGTGTTGGTGAAGACCCCGGTGTTGTGCGGGTACTGACCGGTGAGGAGGGACGTACGCGACGGACAGCACAGCGAGTCCGTGGCGAAGAAGTTGGTGAAGGTCGTCCCCTTCTTCTGCAGCTGCCGCACATGCGGCAGGTACTCCACGAGATTCCACGCCAGGTCGTCCGTGAGGACATACACGATGTTGGGCTTCCTGCCCGAGCCCGAGGTGTCGGCCGCGGGCGAGTCGTCTTCGGTGGCCGCGCTCACCACTCTCGCGCACGAGGCCAGCAGGGCGATGGCCAGAGCCGCACACAAGGCGGCGAGGACACGTGGACGGCGACTGCCGAACATGACGCAACCTCCTACGAGTTGGGCGTCTTCGTCGCTCGGACCGTAGGAGAGGGCTTTGTGTGATTCTTGTGAGGCATCCGCCGGGCCCGGGGCCGGCCCGGCGTGCCTGCTATGGATGTGCGGTCAGTGCTGCGGCGTCGTGGCCGACGGTGCGGCGGCGTGTTCCCTGACGAGTTCGTACGAGCGCAGGCGGGCCGCCAGCGCGTAGACCGGCGTGGCCAGCATCAGCTCGTCCGCCCCGGTCGCGTCCGCCACTTCCGACAGCCGCCGCACCACGGTCACGGGCGTGCCGTAGGCCTGGTGGGCCCGGAAGGCCGCCAGCGCCTGCCGATCCTCCGCCGTGAACGGGTGTACGGACGCCTCTTCGGGCGAGGGGAACGGAACCTCGCTCTGCCCCTTGAGGAGCCCGGCCTTGACGACGTCCATGGGGCCGGACAGCCGCGCCGCCTCCTCCTCGGTCTCGGCGCAGATCGTTTCCACGCACACCAGCACCCGGGGGCTCGCACACCACGGGGACGGTGCGAAGTGCGCACGGTAGTGGCCGAGCGCGGCGGAGGTGTTGTCGGGGCGGATGTGATGGGCGAAGGCGAGGGGCAGACCGAGCTCCGCGGCGAGCGCGGCACCGGCGGTGCTGGAGGCCAGCAGCCACGGCTCCGGCAACGGGCCGAGCGCGACCTCCTCGACCAGGAAGCGCAGCGTCGCCGCCACGTCGTCCCGGTACGCGTCGTCCGTCGTCGGTCCGGCGCCGCGCCGCAGCGCCCGGGCCGTGGACTCGTCGAAGGTGCCGGGGCCGCGGCCGATGCCCAGGTCGATCCGGTCGGGGTGCAGCGCGGCCAGGGTGCCGAACTGTTCCGCCAGCATGATGGGGGCGTGGTTGGGGGCGAGTACGCCTCCGGAGCCCAGGCGGACGGCCGATGTCGACGCGGCCGCGTGGGCGGTCAGGACCACGGGTGGGAAGGCGCCGATGGCGGGGGAGTGGTGGTGCTCGGCATACCAGAGTCGGTGGTAGCCGAGGGCGTCGAGACGCTGGGCGAAGGCGGTGGTGTCGCGGAGCGTGTCCACGGCTCGCGTACCAGTCTGGACCATGGCGACTTCCAGCGCGGAGAGCGGCACATCGATCATGCAGTGAGCATACGGAGTGCCGGTGGCCTCAGGCAGCCGTTCGCCCAACCGCCGGTGACCGGGTCGCCCACGCCGGGGGCGCGCCGCCCCGGAGTCCGGACACACCAGCACCGGGCGTCCCCGATCAGCCCTCCCGGGCACGGCTGAACCTCACCGGCCGACGCCGAGGCAGGTCGCCTCGGCGTCGGCCGGTGTGTGGTGGTTCGCGGTCGGCGGGCGCCGGGCAGTTCGTAACCCGGGTGGCCGGGCGGGCGTTGGACCGCTTGAACGACGCGTAAGGAGCGGAACCGCATGGCTGCCACCCTGGACGAGATCACACGTGCTTGGCTTCAGGAGCCCAGGTTCTGGCAAGTGGCCACCCTGAACCCGGACGGGTCACCGCAGTTGACCCCGATGTGGGCCGACCTCGAGGACGGCCTGGTGGTGATCAACACCTCGGCGGGCCGCGTCAAGGAGGAGAACCTTCGGCGCGATCCCCGGGTGTCTCTGTGCTGCATGGACACCGAGGATCCGTATCACCGGGTGGAGATCCGGGGCCGTGCCGTCCGCTTCGTCGAGGGGGAGCCGGGCGTACACGTCATGGACCGTCTCGCGCGGAAGTACCTGGGCACGGAGACGTTCCCCTGGCCGGCCCCCGGCGAGGTGCGCGTGGCGGTGTACATCGAGCCGCACCACGTCCACCGCGTCGTCGGCGTCGAGAAGTTCCGGCCCGGAGTGCTGCCGGACGCCTGAGAACACACCTCCCGCGGCCGCTCGGGTGATACAGCCCTTTTGCGCCGTGTGGGACGCTGGTCGTCAGCGGGTACATGTCCGGGCACCGGGGGGAGTGCGGCGTGGAGGACGAGCGACGGCGCCACGACGGCGGCCAGAAGGGTGCGCGGACCCTGCGAGCGTGGGCCGCCATCGCCGCCCGCCAGGCCCGCGACGTGGTGACCGGAGCGGGGGACGACCCGGGGCGGACCGTCGCACTGGCCCATGCGATCGAGCATGTTGCCGCCATCGAGCGGCTGTTGCCCGCGGACGATCCGCTCCGGAGCGGTTTCGTCCCCTTGCTGGGCGTGCTGATGGGCGTCCGGATCCTCAGCCGTGAAGCGGGCGACCAGTCCGACGCCGCCCGTCGCGAACGCGCATATGGGCTGCGCCATCTGCGCTGGGCCGACCGTACCGGACCGCTGGCCGATCCGCTCGCGGCGAACGCCCGGAGAGTGCTGCTCCAGTTGCTCGTCCCGGCGCACTACGCGCGGGCCGTGCGCGCGGAACGCCGAGGCCGCCGCCCCGAGCCGCCGCCCGGGGCCGCCGGCCCGCAGCCGCTGACCGCGTCCCTGAGGCACGACCTGGCGGAGGCCAGGGAGGTCATCGAGCGCCTCGCCGGCGGCCCGGACAATCCGAGACTGCGTCGGGTCCTCGGGCTTCTCAGGTCGGAGATCGAGCTGACGCTGTCGTCCGCCTCCGGCTCCTCGGCCCTGTCCGGGGAGAGTTCCCCGGCCGTCGTGGAGGAGCCCGATGTGGCGCCGCCGCGGGAGGAGGGCACGCCGGAGCCGACGGGCACAGCCCCTCTCGCGGATATCGGGGAAGCCGAGGGGAGCGGGGCAGCCGGGGAACGCCCCGACGACCCGCTGGCCGACGCCGTCCAAGCCGTGCTGGGCTGGGCCTCCGACGACCTGGCGCGGTTCACGGAACTCCTGGTGTGGCTGTACAGGACCGCGGACCGCGCCACGGTCTCCCCCGAGGAGGCCGACGGGGAACTGGCGGCCCTCGGCCTGGACCGACCGGCCTTCGCACCGCTGCGCGAGCTGCTGACCGGGCTCAGATCGGGCGAGGGCGACCCCCGGGCGCTGGCCCCGCGTGTCCGTCACGGCGCGGACGTCGCCCGGCGGGCCCTGCGGGAGCTGCCGGACCACACACCCGAACGGGCCCGCGTCGCCAAGCTGCACGCCGTCCTGTTGGTGCACGCCAACCTCCTGGTGCCCGGCACGATGGACTTCGACGAGGTGGACGAGGCCATGTCGGAGCCGGGGCCGGACCCCGACGACCGTCCCGGCGGCCCGGGGTACTTCGGCCTGGAGCAGCAGGTGACCGCTCTGGTCGATGGCGTACGGGTGTCCCAGACCGGTGATCTGGCACACCTGGAGACCAGCGCCGCCCGGCTTCGGGAGATGATGGCCACCTCGCCGGGGGACGGTGAGAGGGCCACGGCCGCCCGTCGTACCCTGGCCACCGGCCTGGCCGGGCTCGTCCACGAGGCGGCGACACTCGGGGGCAGTCTCCGGACCGCCGACGCCGCCCGGACGATGGGCAGGGAATTGCGCGCCGCCAGCGAGGGCGATGACTCACTGACACCGACGAACAAGCTCACCTTGGTGGTGTTCGCCGCCCAGAACGACCTGGCGCTGGCCCGCCGCAGCGGGGATCCCACCGTGCTGCCGCGCCTGGTCGAGGAGCTGACCGGCCTGTATGCCACCCTGTCGCCCGACCAGGAGAACCGCTTCACCCTCGCCGGCACCCTGGCCGAGGTGCATCAGGAACAGGCCGCCCGCAGCCACGATCCGGAGGAATTCCGCGCCGCGGCCTGGTATCTGCGAGAGGTCGTGGGGACCGACTCCCGGCGGATCGCCCCCATGCTCAGACCGTACTTCCCCGCTCTGCGCGCTTCCGCGCTCATCCGGCTGATCATGATCGAGCCCAGCCGGGACGCCGCCGATGAGGCCATCGCGGAGGTCCACCGGATCCTCCAAGGACCGCAGCCCACCCCCCGCGAGGAACTCCGGCTGCGGTATCAGCTCGGCCGGGCCCTGCTGCACGCGGCCCGCCACCTCGACGACCCGGACCTGCTCGACGTGTGCATCGCCGAGCTGTCCCAGGTCCGCGGGATGTTCGCCCGGGGAAACGGCTTGCCGCACTCCGCCGACGCCCTGACCCAGCTCTCCGAAGCCCATTGGCTGCGCCGTGAGCGCGGCGGTCCGAGGACCGAAGAGGACCGGGAGGCCGCCCTGGCCACCAGAAGCGAGGCGCTGGTCAGGCTGTCCGCCGACGTTCTCCTCCAACTCGGTTCCGAGCACGGCCTGTCCGTGGCCCGCTTCGGGTCGGCACAGGCGCTGTGGCTGGCCTACTGGACCACCGTGTGTGACCGCCCGGCCGATGCGGTGGACGCGCTGGAACTGGGCCGGGCCCTGGTGTTGCGGGCCGCGGCCGCGTCCCGTGGCATTCCCGAACTCCTCGAAGCCCGGGGACACCCGGATCTGGCCCGGCAGTGGCGCGCCGAGGTCGCCGCGGACCCGCCGCAGCCCGGCACCCCGGCCACGCCGGGCGATCAGTCCACCGGCCCGCAGATCCCGGGCACGCTGCGGCGCAGAGCACTGGAAGCGCTGGGCGCGGGCAGCGGCGCGGACGCCTGGAAACTGCTCGGCCCCTCGGACCTGCCGTCACTGAGGGCCGGTCTGACCGCCGCCGGGGCCGATGCGCTCGTCTACCTCGTCCCCGGGCAGCGCCCCGGCATGCCCGGCCTCGCTCTGATCCTCCGCCCCGGCGCCGGCGACGCGCAGCCCACCGTCCTGAAGCTGCCGCTGCTCACCCCCGGCAGCCCGCCACTGGAGCGCTACCTCGACGCCACCGCCCGGCGCTCCCGACCAGCCGCCGACGCCCCGGCCGACGCGGGCCCGCAGATGGAGCGGGACGAGCGGTGGGAAGCGGCGTTGCGCGACCTGTGCGACTGGGCCTGGCCCGCCGCGATGGGCCCCGTCCTGGCAGTCGTGGGCCCGCTCCACCGGCCGCCGCGGATCGTGCTGGTGCCCTGCGGGCCCCTCGGCGCGGTCGCCTGGCACGCGGCCCGCACTCCGTACGGTACCGCCGGGCGCGAGCACCGGTACGCCTGCGAGGACGCGGTGCTCAGCTACGCGCCCTCCGGCGCCGAGTTCCTGCGGGCCGCGACCCGGGACCGGCTGCCCACCACCGCCGGGCAGGTGCTGGTCGCCGACCCCGAACTCAGCCTCGTATGGGCCGAGATCGAGGCGGAGGCGCTGCACGCGGCCTGCTACCCCGACGGCCTCCGTTACGGCGAGTTCCCCACGGCCGGTGCCGGCGACGCGCCGGGCACCCCCGAGGACATTCTCGCCGTTCTGCCCGGCGGTGGCTCCCCGGTCGCCGTCCTGCACATCACCTGCCACGCCCTGGCCGGTCCGGATCCCACGCGTTCGGCACTGTGGCTCGCCGCCCCGCCGGCCGGTCCCGAGGACGCCGGACGCCTGACTGTGGCCCGCCTCCTGGACGGCGCGGCCACCGGGCAGCCGGCCGCCGCGGGCCCGTTGGTGGTGCTCAGCGCCTGCGAGACGGACCTGAGCACCCGCGACCACGACGAGGCCCTGACCCTGTCCACCGCCCTGATCGCCCGCGGTGCGGCCGATGTCATCGGCTCGCGCTGGGCCGTCCACGACGCCACGACGGCCCTGATGATGGCCGTCTTCCACGACTTCGTCACCAGACAGCGCCTCGCCCCGGTGGACGCCCTGCGCGCGGCCCAGCTCTGGATGCTCAACCCGCGGCGCGAGCCACCGCCCACCCTCCACGGTGAACTCTGCGACGAAGCCGTCCGCACCGACCTCGACCGCATCCACCTCTGGGCCGCCTTCACCCACCAGGGCAACCCGGCGGCCCGGCGCGCGGGATGACGCCCACGGCGCCAAAGCGTGGTGCCCAGCCCCGCGTCCCGTGCCGCCGGCGCCGCCGCACCCGGTTCTCATGGTGCAACGTCGTCAGGAACCGGCTGACATACGTCTTCACCGTCGCCTCGCTGATGGGGATCCGCTCACGGGCGTCGGCGTTCGACAGCCCCTCGCCGAGCGCGCGAGCACCTCCAACTCCCGTGCGCTCAGGGCCTCCAGACGCCGCCGGGCCTCTTCGCCGCGCGACGCGGACACCGCGGACCCCTGGGAGAGCGGCGTGCGGCTCGATCAGTCACCACACACTGAACGGCCTGCCCGTTCGGCCGGCGGACTATCCGAGGAAGAGGGGCAGGTTCGCGGGCAGTTCGCGCAATTCGGCCCGCTCCGCATCGGTCGCGGCTCGTCGGCCGGTGCCGACCAGAAGTGTGTCCGTGTCGGACCACGACGCGGGGAACGCCGCCCCGGCGATCCGCTCCAGCATCTCGCGTGCCCCGGCGAGGCTCTCGGCGGGTGGTCCCGCAGCGCCCGGGAGGTGTGCGATCAGGTCGAGGTGGTGCAGGGTCCACTCCAGCACGTACACGGAGAGGTAGTCGCCCGCGGTGAACACCTCGTCGCGGGTGCTGACCCACAGCCCCGGGTCGGCGAGTTCGGCCGCGCGCCCGGCGGCGGAGCCGACGTCGTCGAGGTGGAATTTCAGCAGCCACGGCTCCTCGTACGCGGCGGCCATCCGGACGGTCAGCGCGTCGAGCGGGTCGTCGCCGGTCGGCGGCGTTTCGGCGACCTCCCAGTAGGTCACCGCGTTGCGCGTCGGTTCCGTCTCGGCGGGTGTCACGAGGGTGATCAGGACGTCCTGGGCGTCGATGATCAGGTGGCACACCAGGTCCCGTACGAGCCAGCCGGCACAGCCGGAGGGCCGGGCGAAGTCCTCGTCCGGGAGCTCGGCGACGGCCGTGCGCAACGCTGTCCACGCGCGTGAGAAGAGGTCCACGGCCGCAAGCTAGCAGTGCGCGGCCCGCCCGGCGAGCGATTTCTCCGCCGGCCACGAACGCCGAGTCCGGGCCCGCGAACGGGGGATCAGCACGGCGTCGGCGGGTTCCGCCGGGCGGCCTTCGGCGGCGGCGGCCCCGTCCGTATCACCGGCTCCGGTGGTCCGCCACCCGATGGTCCGCGGGCCGGGTCGCCACAGGCGCGGGCTCCGCTGCCGCACCCCCGCGGCGCCGCGCCGGGCGATGCGGTGGGCCACCGCCGTCCTGGACCACCGAGGAGGAGAACCGCACCCTCATGCGGTACACGCTCCAGGAGGCCGCCCCGGTCGCGGAACCGCGCGGCATCGCCGTCGAGACCCACGGCGAGTACACCGCCACGCCCGAGCGGCTCGACCGGCACTGGGGACTCATCGAGGGCCCGGCGCTGACCATCCACCTCGACACCGGCAACAGCTACCTCAGCGGCAACGACCCGCACGCGTGGCTGGAGACCATCGTCGGCCGGGCCACCCACCCGCCCACCAAGGACATCTCGCACGAGGAAGCCGCCCGCTACCGTGCCAAGTTCCGCGGCACGCTCGGCTGCGCCTGTGGTGAGGGCGTCATCGCCTGGGAGCGCATCGTCTCCACACTCGCCACGGCCGACCACGATGTGGTGCACTTCGTGGAATGCGCCTCCCTGGAAGCGGCCACCAAGAGCTACGCGTACCTGAGCGAACTGATCGGAGCACACGCGCCATGACCGATGCGGCCGATACCGAGCGCATGCGGGCGGCCGGAGCCGCGCCCACTCAGCTCGGCCTCGCCACCCGCCGATGGCGGCAGTCGCTGTTCCTGCTCTTCTTCCTCCCCGGGCTCTCGATCTCGTCGTGGGTGACGCGGACACCGGACATCAGGGACCGGTTGGGGGCATCGACCGCCCAGATGGGGCTGGTGCTCTTCGGCCTGTCGGCCGGTTCCATGATGGGCATCCTCTGCTCGGGCACCCTCGTGGGCAGGTTCGGCACCCGGCCGGTCATCGGCGTGGGCAGCCTGCTCGTCGTGGCGAGCACCGCCGTCATCGGCGGTGGTGCGCTGCTGGCCTCGGCGCCGCTGGTCACGGCAGGGCTTTTCGCCTTCGGGGCGGGCATGGGCTCCGCCGAGGTCGCCATCAATATCGACGGGGTCGAGGTCGAGCGACGAGCGAACTCGGTGGTGCTGCCGACGCTGCACGGCTGCTTCAGCCTGGGCACGGTGGTGGGCGCCCTGCTCGGCATCGCCGCCACTGCCCGGAACTTTCCCGTTCCGTGGCATCTCGGCCTGATCACCTTGATCACCGCCCTTGTCCTTCTGCAGGCTCTGAGGGCCATTCCCGCGGGTATCGGGCGCAAGAGCCCCGGCCCCGGGAAGGCCGGGCCCCGCACCTCCGCCCGGAAGACGTGGAAGGACCCGCAACTCCTGCTGATCGGTGTGATCGTCCTGGCCATGGCCCTCGCGGAAGGGGCCGCCAACGACTGGCTGCCGCTGCTCATGGTGGACGGCCACGGACTCGACGACGCCCTCGGATCCCTCGTCTACGCCGGCTTCGCCGCCGCCATGACCGTCGGTCGCTTCGGGGGCGGTTTCTTTCTGGAGCGGTTCGGCAAGGCCGCGGTCGTGCGGGCGGGTGCGATCTCGGCGGCCCTTGGCATCGCTTGGGTGGTCTTCTCCGACAGTGCCGTGGTCGCCGGCGCCGCGGTCTTCTTCTGGGGGCTGGGCGCATCGCTGGGCTTTCCCGTCGCCCTGTCGGCGGCCGGCGGCTCCGGGCCCGACCAGACCGCGCGGGTCGGCCTGGTGGCGACCATCGGGTACGTGGCCTTCCTCGTGGGGCCACCGGGCCTGGGATTCCTCGGCGACCACTACGGACTGCGCACCGCCATGCTCGCCGTTCTCGCGTGTGTCACCACGGCGGTGTTCGTCGCTCCGGCGGTCGGTGGCCATGCCGCCGAGCGGCCGGAGGACACCGCCGACGAGAGCGCATCCCCACAGGGCTGAACCGCCTCGCCCCGCCCGCTCCGGGCGGGGCACCCGTGGGTGAACTGCTGTGGCCGGAAGGGGGAGCAGCGAGACGTCGAGGCCGGTCGGCCCCGGGCGGTCACGTGTCGTAGTGGCGGACGTCGTCGAGGTATTCGCGGGCCCGCGCCTGGACCAGCGGGGGCAGTTCACCGGTGGCGAGATCCGCGAAGGTGGTCTTCTCCAGCACCTGCCGCAGACTCGCCCGCACCGCGCGCCACACATCGGGGAGCACCGCCGCCGCTCCCGGGTACTCCAGACCGCTGAGGCCCACATCCCGTACGTTGGCCAGCGGGCCGTCCATGGCGCGGATCGCGTCGGCGAGGGTGATCTCCTTCGCCGGGCGCGCCAGCAGATATCCCCCTTCAGGGCCCCGCACACTGCGCACCAGATGGGCCAGGCGCAGCTCCCGCAGGATGCCGAAGAGGAAACGCAGTGGAATGTCCTGCCGGGTCGCCACCTGCTCGGCGGTCAGGGGTGAGCCCTCCGCGGCCGCCAGTTCGGCCATCGCCCGGACGGCATAGTCCGACTTGGCTGTGATCCGCACCTGGGCAAGTTATCACGCACGTCCGTTTCCTGGGCCGAGGCACCAAACCACCGGCTTGAGCACCGGCCTTCGGCCAAGGGCTCACCGCCGTTCTTCCATCAGTTCACCAAGTTCATTGAATTGGTGCACTTAGCTGGCTACGGTACCGGTTGCGTGAGCGGGGCACCGGTTCTGCTCGGCCGCCGGTTCCCGGGAAGCAGGAGGTATCACATGGCATCGCCAGAGCCGTGTACGACGTCAGGGCCGTGTACGAGGACCGTCGCCATCGTGGGCGCGGGCGCCGCCGGTGCACTGGTGGCGATCCAGCTCTGCGAGACCGCGGCCCGCCGCCGTACCCCGTTCGAACTCCTGCTGATCGACCCTGCCCCGGAGGCGGGGCGCGGCATCGCCTATTCCACCCTCGACCCGCGCCACCGCCTCAATGTGCCCGCGGGCAAGATGAGCTGCTACCCCGACGACCCGGGACACTTCGTGCGGTGGCTGTGCCACCACGGCGAACCGGGCGTGCGCGGCGGCGACTTCGCGGAGCGCTACCGCTACGGCGCCTACCTCGCCGACACCCTCGGGCGAGCGATCATGGCGGCGCAGGGCGTCGTCACCGTCCGCCGGCTGCGCACCCGCGCCACCGGCTGCCGCTGGACCACCCTCCCCGGCGGGGACCCGACGGCCCGGCTGGAACTCGCCGACGGCCGGACCGTCGATGCGCACCGCGTGGTGCTGGCCACCGGGCCGTCCCACGCGAACGCCGAATGGGCGCCGGAGGCCCTGCGTGGCAACGACCGCTTCATCACCGACCCCTGGGCGCCGGGCGCCCTGGACGCCGCACTCGGCCAAGGCGACAAGGAGGATGTGCTCCTCGTCGGCACCGGGCTGACCTCGGTGGACATCGCCATGACGCTCGACCGCCCCGGCCGCACGGTGCACACCGTCTCCCGTGGCGGACGGCTGCCGCAGGCGCATGCGGTGGACCCGCTGCCCGCCGCCGCGTGTACGACACCACTGCACGGCCTGTCTCTGTCCGCGCTGCGCGCCGCGGTACGTCAGCACATCGGCCGCGTCATGCGAACCCACGGCGACTGGCGGCCCGCGGTGGACGGGCTGCGCCCGGTCACGGCCGGGATCTGGGCGTCGATGTCCACCGAGGAGCGGGCCGAGTTCGTGGCACGGTACGGCTCCTTGTGGAACACCCACCGCCACCGTATGCCCCCGGCCACCGCGGAGGCGGTGGGGCGTATGCGCCGCACCCGGCGGATGCGGACCTACCAGGGGCGGCTCGCCGCCGCCTCGGCACGGCCCGACGGCTCCCTGACGGTCTCCCTCACCACCGGCGACGGCCCGCGAACACTGCCCGTGGGCTGGGTGGTGGACTGTACGGGGCCGGGCCTGCGGCTGTCGGACACGGCCGACCCGCTGTGGCGGAGCCTGCTCGACCAGGGCGCCGCGATGCCCGGCCCGCTGGGCATGGGCGTCGCCACCGACGACGGACGGTTGCACGGCGCCGACGGCAGCACGACCCGCCCGCTGTGGACCCTGGGCGCCCCCCGCCGCGGCGAGTTGTGGGAGACGACCGCCATCCCGGAGATCCGCGCACAGGCCGCCACCATCGCCGAGGCCGTGCTCGACCCGGGGACGGCCCCCGCCCTCCCCGCCGGTGGCGGCCCCGCCCGGCGCCGGACACGTCGGCCCACGGACGCCTCCGGTTTCCCCCTCAGTACGCACGCGGCCGCCGCCACCGCCTACCGACTCGGGGTGGACCGGCTGCTCAAGGTCCGGGCCGGGGCCCCGCAGGCGCTCCGCCGCTCCGTGGCGCTCGACCCCGGGTTCGCCCTCGGCCATGCCGCGCTCGCGCTCATCGGCCATGAGTGCGGGGCCGACGTGGACGTCTCCCGGGCCCTGGCCGATGCCCGGCGCGCGGTGCGCGAGCGGGCCGACGACCACGAGCGCTCCTTCGTGGACGTCGTCTCCCGCCGTGTCCTGCATACGCCCGCGGACGGTGACACCGCACTCCTGCGCCACCTGGAGGAGCACCCGGGCGATGCGCTGGCGCTCGCCGTCGCGGTGCCCACCATCGCCTTCTCCGGTCTGCGCGACCTCGACGGCACCACCGCGCTGCGCGTGGTCGAGCGGACCGCCCCGGCGCACGGGGAGAGCTGGTTCCACACGTCCCTGCTCGCCTTCATGCGCCAGGAGGAGGGGCGTTACGACGAGGCCGGAGCCCTGGCCGAGCAGGCCCTGGCCGCCGAACCCGCCTCCGGGCACGCGATGCACGCCCTGGCCCATGTGCACTATGAGCGCGGCGACCACGAGGCGGGCCGTGAGCGACTCCAGCGATGGCTGGCCCACCAGGGCCGGGGCGGTACCCACCGCGCCCACTTCTCCTGGCACGCCGCCTTGCACGAACTCGCCCTCGAGGACACGGTGGCGGTCCGCCGCCGGTGGGCGGAGCAACTGTCCCCCGGGAAGGTGGACGGGGTCCGCGCCCTGGTCGACTCCGGTTCGCTGCTGTGGCGAGCCCGGCTGGCGGGCGCATGGCAGGGGCCGTTCCCGATCGGCGACGTCCTGGAGACGGCTCCCGTAGATGTCCTGGAGCGTCCGGCCACCGCGTTCGTCGCCCTGCACGCCGCCATCGCCCTCACCGCCGCGGGCGACCTGCCGGGGCTGCGGCGGCTGCGGGTCCACGCCCTGCGCGCCGATGAGGTGCAGCGGAGTGTCATCGCCCCGCTGTGCACGGCGTTCGAGGACATCCTCGAAGAGCGCTGGACCGAGGCGGCACGCGGTTTGGAGCGGCTGCTGCCACGGCTCCCCGGTGTCGGTGGCAGCGCGGCCCAGCGCGAGATCGTCGAGGAGACACTGCTGTTCGCGCTGGTGTCCGCAGGGCGCTGCGACGCGGCCCGGGGCCGTCTGGAAGAGCGGCTGGACCGCCGTTCGTCCCCCCACGACCGGCGACGGCTGACCGCCCTCTCGTCCTGAACTCCTCTCGTCCTGGGCCTCTTCATGTTCTGACCGTCCTCGCGTCCGGCTGTCGCCGGGTCCTGTCGCCGGGCGCCGCGGCGCGGACCCGGCTGGCGAGGGCGGGTGACGTCGGCGGGGATGACAGTGGACCAGACCACATCCGCTCGATGTCTTGACCGTGAACGGACAGAGGGTATGGTCTAGACCTAGTGCGGAGCGGTCTCGTGACCGCCTTTGCGGTCCATGAGGCGTTCCGCCACAGCCACCCCCCACATCCCCCCACATCCTGACTTCGGTAAGGGCTTCCCGTCCGGCGTGGCGCCCTCGCCGCTAAGGAGTTGGCATGAACATGAAACGCAGGGCGTCCGTCTTCGTCGGCGCGGGTATAGCGCCCCTGATCGCGCTGAGCCTCCCGGCGGGCGAGGCGAGCGCGCACGGCTACATCTCGGACCCGCCGAGCCGTCAGGCACAGTGTGCCGCCGGAACGGTGGCCTGTGGTGACATCAAGTACGAGCCGCAGAGCGTCGAAGGTCCCAAGGGCCTGACGAGCTGCAGCGGTGGCAATTCGCGGTACGCCGAACTCGACGACGACAGCAAGGGCTGGGCAGTCACGCCGGTTCCGTCCAAGGCGAGCTTCAGCTGGAAACTGACCGCACGTCACGCCACCAACACCTGGCAGTACTTCGTCGGCGGTCAGAAGATCGCGGAGATCGACGACGGCGGGGCGCAGCCGGGCGAGACCGTCACCCACCAGGTCGACTTCGGCGGTCTGAAGGGCAAGCAGAAGGTTCTCGCGGTCTGGAACATCGCGGACACCTCCAACGCCTTCTACGCCTGCATCGATGTGAACGTCGGCGGCTGAACGCGGACAGCTGACCGCAGGGAATTGAACGCGGGAGGTCGAACGTCGGGCCGGTCGTCGCCGAGGCGGCCGGCCTTCGCCGTGCGCACGGCGTATGCGCGGGGGCGGGAGCGGGCGGCTCAGGGGCGCGGCCGGCCGGCGGCGTGGGCATCGGCGAAGTCCCAGACCACCGGGAGCAGTTGCCCGGGCGTCTCGGACTGGGGCATATGGCCGGTGCCGGGCAGCAGACGGAACTCGGCGTCCGGGACCGCCTGTGCGTACGCGCGTCCGTAGTCGGCGTCCACGATCTGGTCGCTCGCGCCCCATGCCACCAGGGTCGGGTGGGCGACCTTGGCCAGGCGCTCGGCCAGAGTGGGATCGGCCATGGTGTGTGGGCCCGAATACACCTGAAGGGTCGCGCTGTTGGCGGCCATGGCCGCGCGCCGCGCCTCGGAGAGCGCGCTGGGGTCGAAGCGGAACTTCGAGGGGTCGTGGAAGGAGAGGCGGGACAGCTCGACCGGCGTCAGGCCGAAGGTGTCGGCGATCGGGTGGCCGGGGACGTGGATCCCGACCGCGTTGACGAGGGTGACGCTGCTGATCCGGTCGCTGTTCAGGGTCCCCAGTTCGGCGGCGATCCAGCCGCCGATGGAGTTGCCGACGACGGCCACGTCCCGCAGATCGAGTGCGCGTCGAGCGCACCGCCTTCGCCTGCGAGTTCCTGCTCCGCGGTGTGCTCGCCCGCGAGGGGGCGGTACGGGCGATGATCGCGGCCACCATCACCAAGCCCGCCGCCGCGACCGCGCGGCCCGGAATCCGCTTCGGGCTGATCGACCAGGCGCTCCGGCCGCTCGACGGCACCCTCGGGGTGACGGACCCGGAAGCGTTCGCCCAGCTCAAACGGGATCTCGCGGTGGTGGTGAGCGCCGAGGCGCTCTTCACCCTCATGGATCTGTGCGGGCTCGATCCGCAGACCGCGGTGGCCAGCGCCGTGCGCACCGCGACCACCTTGACGCAGGCCGCGGTGCGCACGATCGAGTAGCGGTTCGGGGCGCCACCAAGCGCCGCACAGCGGCTACCGGGGTCCGTACGTAAGCCTCCGCAGCACCTTCTCGGCGGGCCCCGGAAGCGATCGGCGCTGCAGGAGATAGGCCCCGGCCACCGTGGTGAGCCAGACCAGGACGGCGCTCAGGCAGGCGGTGAGCGTCGGGCTGCCGGTGCGCTCTCCGAGCGCGAGGGCGAAGGGGGAGAGCAGCAGCACCCATGCGAGCGACTGGAACAGATAGCCGCTCAGCGACCGCTGTCCCAGGGCCGCGAGTGCCGCCACCGGGAGCTTCGGTCGCGCGTCGGAGCGGGCCTTCGACAGCCGCAGGGCGAGGAGCCCGAAGAGCGCCACGTATCCGGGGCCGCCGAACTGGCCGCTCACTTCGTACAGCATCAGGAACGCGTCCGCGGTGGAGCCGTCGACATGCGCGAATCCCGCGCTGACGAGGCCGATCGGCACCCCGCCCGCGAAGGCGATGCCGAGGGCGATCACGGCGGTGCGGATCAGCAGGCGCCGGTGCCGGGCGGGGTCCTCCAGTACGCCCCGGCGCGCGGCCCACGCGCCCAGCCAGACGATCACGATGAACGGCACGACGGTCAGCGTGTGGATCGGCCACTCGCCGAGCCGGTCGGCCACGGACGTGGCGTAGTCGGGTGCCGACAGCGAATCGACACCGCCGTCCGTCGGCACGGCGGCGGAGCCTGATGTGCTCTTCGCGGCGTGGTACACGGCCATGCCCGCCACGACGGCGACGTAGACCACCATCCAGCCCCACAGCCACAGCACGACGCGCTGCACCCGCTCGCCGCGGCGCAGGAGCACCAGGGTGAAGAGGATGCCGACGATGCCGTAGGCCCCGAGGAAGTCGCCGAAGTTGAGCAGCGCGGCGTGGACGAGGCCGAAGGCGATGAGCCAGGCGTTGCGCTTCAGCAGCACCGAGCGCGCCGCGCCGGGCCCGGCGCCCTGCGCGTCCTGTCTGCGGGTGAGCTGCACCAGCCCGTAGCCGAACATCACGGCGAACATCGGATAGGCGCGAGCGTGCACGAAGACGAACATGGCGAGGTTGAACCCGCGCTCCCAGCCGTGGGGGGACGCCTCGGCGCCCGGCTGGTTGCCGAAGGTGAACACCGCGGCGTTCGCGAGCGCGATGAACAACAGCATGGTGCCCCGGGCCAGGTCGGGCGCCAGGGCCCGTTCGGTCCGGCGCACAGGGCCCCGTGCGGGGCCCGTGACATGGGACTGCGTTATGGCTGTCACCTGGAACTCTCTCCGTCCTGACATGAGGGCCCATGGGGCTACGGGACATGAGCGAGCCCTCGGCGCTGCTTAGTATAAGGGATAATCTATATGGGGAAAACTAAGTAGCCGTGCGCCATGATGTACCTGGTGAGCAACCGAGGTACGAGAAGGAGAAGCGCCATGTCGGCCGACCAGGAGGAGGCGCCCGCCGAGCTGGCCCGCCTGTGGAGGCTCCCGGTATCGGCCTCGGGCCTCGGCCGGCCCGCCGCGCTCGACACCGAGCGCGTGGTGCGTACGGGGGTGGAACTGGCGGACCGCGACGGGCTGCCGGGCGCGACGCTGCCGAAAATCGCGAAGGAGCTGGGCGTCTCCCCGATGTCCCTCTACCGCCATGTCGGATCCAAGGACGAGCTCCTCGTCCTCATGCGGGACCTGGCGCTCGGTGCGCCGCCCGAGGTCGAGACCGCTCCCGACCGCTGGCGTGCGGGGCTACGGCAGTGGACCGTCGCCCAGCGCCTGGTCAACCACGACCGCCCCTGGCTTCCCCGGCTCCCCATCGCGGGGCCGCCGATGGGACCTCATGAGATCGCGTGGATGGAAGCGGGCCTGAGCGCGCTGAGCGGCACGGGACTCGACTGGGCCGCGAAGGTCGGCAGTCTGACCCTGCTCAGCGGCTATGTGCGCCACGCCTCCCTGCTCGCCCAGGAACACGCGCAGGGCAGGAGCGAGACGGGCCTGAGCCAGGAGGAGGCCGAGCGGGCCTATGGCAGGACCCTCGCGCGGCTCATCACACCGGATCGCTTTCCGCAGGTGGCGCTGCTTTTCTCCTCGGGCCTGTTCGAGGCGGCGCCCGAGGGCGCGTATGACGATCCGGCGACCGACCATGACTTCGTCTTCGGCCTCGAACGCGTCCTCGACGGGATCGCCGTGGCCGTCGACCGTGCGCGGACGGCGGCGGAGACGGGGGCGACGGGGGAGGGGGCGACGCCGTAACGCGGGGGCTCGCGCAGCTCCGCGGCTCGGGCCCGGTGGTCCGGGCGGGGCGTCGTCAGGTGGGTGGCGGAGCGGGTCAACTCGGTGTCGGGGCAGTGGCATGCCCCCTTGTCCGCCCGTGCCGGGCGACGATCGCGTTCACGGTCTTGCCGCCCGGCTCCTCGTTCACGGTCGTGGCCGTGGCCATGTCGCAGATCATCGCCCAGCCGAATCCGCCGCCCTCTCCGCGGACATCCGGCGTGCGCCGGTGGGGTGGTACGCGGCTGGCATCACCCACGGCGATGGCGATGGCGTCAGGCTGGGCCGAAAGGCGCAGCGAACAGAACCGGCCGCCCGAGTGCCGTACGGCATTGGTGACAAGCTCCGAGACGACCAGCACCACCGCCTCGGCGGCACGCTGACCGGGCGCCGGATGCAGGCTTTCCAGGAAGGTGCCGGTGAGATGCCGTGCGTGCGAGGCCGCTTCGGGGCGGCACTCCAGGGTCGCCCGGAGTGCGGGCGGCGGGGTAGCCGTCCGCTGGGCCGTGGCGGTGTGCATGACGCTCACCTCGTTTCATCGGGTGTGTTTCGCGCGGTTGACGATGCAGACGCGCTTACCCGATGCGACGCTTCCGAAAAGCGGCGTCTCAGGATCCCTTTCCATAGGTGCGCGGTGCGGAGGTGGACGGCGGCAGATCGCCGTTGAAACGGGTGTCCACGTAATCGGCGAACTGGAAGCGGCGCGGGGTGAGCTTCAGCTTCGCGAAGGTGTCCGCGATCTGCTGCTCGGAGGCGACGGCGGGCTTGTCGACCGCGACATACACCCGAGTGCCGTTGGTCCGCTTCACGGAGTCCAGCGCCACCTGGTACGGCAGCCCGGTCTCCTTGCCCCACACCTTGGCCCACTCCTCGGGGTGCTGGTAGACCCAGTCCTGGGCCCGGCGCAGCCGCCCGAGATAGTCCTTGATGGCCTTCGCCTTCTTCGCGTCCTCGAGGGAGGAGGGGTTGGCGACCTGGAAGTTGAGGCCGTTGACCACGCCCTTGCCCGTGGTGAGCACCCGCCCGTCCGACTGGTGCAGCGCCTGGGAGGTGTACGGGTCCCAGACGGCCCAGGCGTCCACCTTGCCGCGGCTGAAGGCGGCCAGGGCGTCGGCGGGCTGCAGGAACTTGACCTGTACGTCCTTGATGGAGAGCCCGGCCTTGGCGAGCGAGGCGACCAGCTGGTAGTGGGCCGAGCTGCCCTGAGCGACCGCCACCGACCTGCCCTTGAGGTCGGTGGCCTTCTTCAGCGGCGACCCCTTCTTGACCAGGATGGCCTCGCCGTCGGCCGTGCCGTGCTTGGCCGCCACGACCTTGATGTCCGACTTGGCGGCCGCGGCGAAGACGGGCGGGGTGTTGCCCACCCCGCCGATGTCCACGGCCTTGGCGCTCACGGCCTCCAGGATCGGCGGGCCGGAGGTGAACGTCGACCACTTGATCTTGTAGGGAAGGTTGTCGAGCTGCCCGGCGGCGCGCAGCACCGCCTCGTCATTGCCCTTCTGGTCACCGACGTTGAGGGTCACATCGCCCTTGCCGTCGGTGTTGCCGGAGGAGCCGGAGCCGTTGTGGGGCGACGAGCTGACGCATGCGGACAGCAGCA
The DNA here is from genome assembly GCF_001598115.1 of Streptomyces sp. AgN23. Lineage (NCBI taxonomy): Bacteria > Bacillati > Actinomycetota > Actinomycetes > Kitasatosporales > Streptomycetaceae > Streptomyces > Streptomyces sp. AgN23. The sequence continues at coordinate 1,542,109 of NZ_CP007153.1, read as the reverse complement.
GGGCGAGGGGGAGGGACAGGGCGGGGAGGATGCGCCGTCTCATGTCAGCGGGGTCCGTTCGGGAAGGTCGGGAAGGTCGGGAAGTGCGGGTAGTACGAGAGGTCCAGTGGGATCGCGAGAGGGCGCGACCGGGTGAAGTGGTGCGGGTGGTACGGGGGAACCAGGCGCCGTCAGGCGACCTTGTGGACGGCAGGCTCGGGCGCCTTCACGCCCAGCCGGTCCAGAAGCTCGGTGCGCAGCTCGGCGAGGAGCGGATCGGCGATGTCGCGCGGCCGGTCCCGGTCCACCCGGAGCTGATGCGCGATGACGCCCCCGTCCATCACCAGGACGCGATCGGCGAGCAGCAGCGCCTCCTCCACGTCATGCGTGACCAGCAGCACCGCGCAGCCGCGCCGCTGCCACAACTCGGCGACCAGCTGCTGGGCCGTGATCCGGGTGAGTGCGTCCAGCGCGCCGAACGGCTCGTCCAGCAGCAGCAGATCGGGCTCGCGCACCAGCGCACGGGCGAGCGAGGCGCGCTGGGCCTCACCGCCGGAGAGGGTCTTGGGCCAGGCGTCGACGCGGTGGCCGAGGCCGACCTCCGTCAGCGCCCGCTCGGCCACGGCCCGCCCCGGGCGGCCGGGCAGCCCGAGCAGCACATTGCGCCAGACCCGCTTCCAGGGCATCAGCCGCGGCGCCTGGAAGGCGACGGCCTTGCGGCGCGGCACCAGCACCTCGCCCTCGATCTCCCGGTCGAGCCCGGCGAGCACCCGCAGCAGGGTGGACTTGCCGCAGCCGCTGCGACCGAGCAGTGCCACGAACTCGCCCGCTTCAACGTCGAGTTGGAGATTGTCGATGACCACGCGGCCGTCGAACGAGCGGGTCAGCGAGCGAACGCGCACCGCCGCCTCGCCGGCCTCGCCCGCCACCTTCTCCCTCTCCGACCCCTGCTCCAGGGAGTTCACTTGCCGGTGAAGTTCGGTCGCCATTGCAGCAGCAGCCTCTCCAGAGTGCGGACGATGAAATCGGCGAGCAGGCCGAGGGCGGCGTAGACGATCAGGCAGACCACGATCACATCGGTCTGGAAGAACTCCCGCGCGCGGTTGAGCAGAAAGCCGATCCCGTCATCGGCGTTGATGGTCTCGCCGAAGACCAGCGCCAGCCAGGCGGTGGCGAGCGAGTAGCGCAGCCCGGTCATCGCGCCGGGGAGCGCCCCGGGCAGCACCACATGGCGGATCAGCCCCCAGCGGCCGAGCCCCAGGGCGGTCCCGGCCTCGATGAGCTGGGCGTCCACGCCGCGGATTCCCGCGTAGACGTTCAGATAGAGATGGAAGGTGACGCCCAGTGCGATGAGCGCGATCTTCGGGGCTTCGCCGATGCCCATCCAGATGATGAACAGCGGGATCATGCCGACCCAGGGGATGCTGCGCAGCATCTGCACACTCGCGTCGACGAGGTCCTCGCCGAGCCGGGAGAGCCCGGAGATCAGCGCGAGCGCGACACCGACCACCCCGCCGATCAGCAGCCCGATCAGCACCCGCTGCACCGACACCAGCATGGCGTGCGGGAGGGTGCCGTCCTGGAGGAGGTCGGAGGCGGTGCCGGCGATGGTGCCGGGCGAGGCCAGGATGTCGGAGGGCAACACACCGGTGGCGCTGGACACTTGCCAGAGCACCAGCAGCAGAAGGGGTCCGGTCGTGCGGCGCAGCCAGCGCGGCACGGGGCGGCGGCGCGCGGAAAGCGGCACGACCGGTTCGAGAACCGGGGGCATGGGGGCTCCACAAAGGGGGTACGCCTCGATGCCCGAACGCCACGACGGTCAGCGCGGTACGGCGGAACGGGACAGAGGCGAGCGGGAGGAGTGGGGAGGGAGAAGAAAGGTCAGCGGAGGCCGGGACACGCGGCGGACGCCACCCGCAGCAGGTCGATATGACCGCGCGTGGTGAGCAGGGCTGACGTAGACATGCCCTTGAAGTTAGCGACGGTGTCCGGAACCGGTCAACGGTGTCTTGCCCCTCGGACCTTTGTTGCGGGAGTTTTACGCGGTGGCGTACCAGGATGGTTCCATGAGCACATTCCGTACCCGCACCCTCCACGTCACCACCGGCTCCACCGAGACCGTCGCCGACCTCACCGCCGACTGCGAGGCGTATCTACGGGAGGTGGCGGGCGGCGGCGACGGCCTGCTCAACATCTTCGTCCCGCATGCCACGGCCGGGATCGCGATCCTGGAGACGGGCGCCGGCAGCGACACCGATCTGCTCCTGGCGCTGCGCGAGCTGCTCCCCGCCGACGACCGCTGGCGCCACCGCCACGGCAGCCCCGGCCATGGCCGCGACCACGTCCTCCCCGCCCTCGTACCCCCAGACGCCACCCTCCCGGTCATCGGTGGCAGGCTGGCGCTGGGCACCTGGCAGTCGGTGTGCCTGGTCGACACGAACGTCGACAACCCCGACCGCCAGGTCCGGCTGAGTTTCCTGGGCTAGGGAGCCCCCTCCGGATGCCGCCTCGGCGTGATGACGGGGCCCGGAGATGACCGGGATACTCTGGGCCCGTCAGCGAAGATCGTACATAGGCGGAGCACATGACAGACATCATGGAGACGGCGGCGCGCAAGGTGTTCGAGCGCTACGACCTCGACGGGGACGGTCTGGTCACCGCGGATGAATACCGGCAGGTCGTGGCGGAGCTGGAGGGCTCGGAGATCACCGCCGCGGAGGCCCAGGCGCTGATCGACTCGCTTGACACCAACGGCGATCGCCAGATGTCCTTCGAGGAGTTCTGGGCGGCCATGAACCGCTGACACTGCTGCCTCCGGCACGTGTGAGCGTGCCGGAGGCAACGGGGGCCGCGCAGTGACCCGAGCGGTACGCCCCGTAGGCAAGCGGGCTACGCCCAGCAGCCGTTGACCGTGGCGGCGAGGCCGTCGAGGGTGTCCTTGGTGGCGGCCGGGTCGGCGGAGGACTGGTTCTCGATGAAGGAGAAGACCTTCCACCGGCCGTCCGCCGCCTTCGTCAGTCCGCTCAGGGCGATGGCGCCGGTCAGGGTGCCCGTCTTGGCCTTGACCTGGCCGACGGCGCACTGGGAGTCCGGGGTGTCGAAGCGGCCCCACTCGGGCCCCAGGGTGCTGCCCGCCTCGCCCGCCACCGGCAGGCCCTCGTCGATGGAGCGCAGCCGATAGCTGTAGCGCGGATCGGTGAGCAGATCGAGGATGTCCGCGACGGTCCGGGCCGGGATGCGGTTTGCGCGGGAGAGCCCGCTGCCGTCGTAGATCTCGAAGTTCTCCATCGAGACGCCGTAGCGTCGGCTGAGGACGTCCCGTACCACGGCCGTGCCGTCCTCGAAGGTGGCGGGCTTACCGGCGGCGATCGCCGTCATGCGCAGCATCGTTTCGGCGATGTCGTTGTTGCTCGTCTTGAGCATCTTCTTGACCGCCTCGGCCAGCGTCGGGGACAGATGCTGTCCCACCGGCACATCCGTGGCCGACGCCGTGCCACGGGTGACCTCACCGTCGACGGTGACACCCTGGTCGGCGAGTTGCTTGGCGAAGATCTTCCCCGCGTCGATGGAGGTGTCCGCGGACAGCAATCCGTCGACCACCAGGGAGCGCACCGGCGAGACCTGGTCGTCGTAGTACGAGTCGTTCCAGCCGTTGGCCATGGACGGCTCGGCGAAGAGGCTGTCGTCGATACGGACCTTGACCGAGCCCAGGCCCGCGCTCTTGACCCCGGCGGCGGCGGACTTCGCGAGCTCGGTGACGTCGGCGGTGCTCAGCAGGCGGTCGCCGCCGCCTATGAGGGTGAGCGTGCCATCGCCGTAGACCACCTTGGTGGTGAACCGGTGCTCGGGGCCGAGTACGGTCAGCGCCGCCGTGGCGGTGGCCAGCTTGGCGTTGGACGCGGGCATCAGCGCGGTGTCGGCGTCGTGCCCCCAGATCACCTTGTCGGACTTGGAGTCCAGCACGATGCCGCTGAAGGTGTCGCCCAGGTTCGGGTTCTGGGCGCGGGTGTTGAGGTTGTCCGCGATCTTCTGCTCGGCGGAGTCGAGCCCGTCGCCGGCCACGGCCTGGGTCGTCGTGGTGGTCTTGGTGCTCTTGTCGGCGGCGAGCGCCGAGGGAGCGGACAGCAACGCACCGGTGACCGGAACGGCGGCGATGATGAACGCGCGGCGGACCGCGACGCTCATGGGCTTGGCTTTGCGATGACGCCCACTGGACGAGTTCGCGCTGGACATGGGGGGCTCCGCGGGCGAAAGGGTAACGGGGATACAGCGAAGTGAATACTTTAACCGGAACCGATCAGTTCCATATCGCCGGCCGGTGTGCATGTGGTGAAGCCACTAGGAAGATGTACCGATGCGCCGACTCCTCCGGCTATTTACGAGATGTTGCGACCACCGTTGAGAACGATCGCCTCGCTGTCCGTATCCATCGGCGTCGCGCTGTGCCCTCCGCCCCGGGACGGGGGTGAGCGGGCGCGGCCCGACGTGGCCGAGGGCAAGACGTCCCCGGCGTATGAAGACTGCCGATGAGGGGCGAAGGATGAGGAACAAGAGGAGACACAAGCGATCCAGGGTCATCGGGCTGACCGTGGTCGGGGTGACCGCACTGGCCGTGGGCGGCGGGGCGCTCCTGATGACCGACAACGATGCTTCCGCCGCCCGCCGACCGGCCGGGCGGCAGGCACCGGCCTGGGCGGCGATGACCGTCAAGTGTCCCGATGCCGCGACCCGGCTGTCGAATGTGCCGCAGCAGGCGCGGCCCGCCGTGGACAGGGAACTGGCGACCATGGACAGCCAGGTCGCCGACGCCTATCAGCGGCTGGCCGCGCGCGGCGCCGGCGCCGACCAGGACTGGGTGCGCACCCGGGTGCTGGAGCCGCTGGGCGCCCAGCGGCGTGGCGCGCTCAACCGCATCGGGAACGAGATCGGCCGGGTGGCGAGCCGCCCGTCCGGCCTGGCCACGCTGGCGTCCTGCACCGTGCAGCAGGCGGCCCCGGCCTCCGCACCGGCGGGCGGCGCCACCTCCGCACCGGCGGGCGCCACCCCCGCCGCGGGAACGGCCGCCCCCGCCGCGGGAACCGCCGCCCCCGCCGCTCCGGCCGCGGGTGGCCAGGCGCAGTCCGGCCCGGTGAAGGCGGACTTCGTGGACATCCGCAGGGTGCGGCCGAACGTCAAGAACCCCCGTACGCGGGCCAACGCCTCCCGCGGTACCTTCTCATCGCGCTGCGGCCGCAATGAGAACAAGCACTTCAACTCGGACAACGTGATCGTCGCTCCCGGTGTGAGCAACGGCGCCCACCATATGCACGACTATGTCGGCAACCGCGGCACCGACGCGTTCTCCACCAACGACAGCCTCGCCGCCGCCGGGACCACCTGCACCAACGGTGACCGCTCCACCCACTACTGGCCGGTCCTGCGGCAGCAGGACGGAACGAAGGAGGCCGACGCCGACCAGCCCGGCGGTGGCACCGAGGGCAATGTGGGGCGGATCCTGCGCCCGGAGACCGCGTCCATCAGCTTCCGTGGCAGCGCGGTCTCCAAGGTCGTCGAGATGCCCAAGTTCCTGCGCATCATCACCGGCGACGCCAAGGCGTTCACCAACGGCACGGCCAACGCCAACGCCTCCTGGAGCTGCACCGGATTCGAGAACCGGCAGCTGAAGGACAAGTACCCGCTGTGCCCCAAGGGCAGCAAGGTGGTCCGTACGTTCAAGTTCCAGAGCTGCTGGGACGGTAAGAACGCCGACAGCGCGAACCACCGCACCCATGTGGCCTTCGCGGACGCCAAGGGCGCGTGCGCCAAGGGGTTCAAGGCCATCCCGCAGCTGGTCCAGCGGATCACCTACAAGGTCGCGCCCGGCTCGCTCTTCGCGGTCGACAGCTTCCCCGAGCAGCTGCACAAGCCGGTCACCGACCACGGCGACTTCATCAACGTGATGTCCAACTCACTGATGAAGAAGGCCGTGAAGTGCATCAACACCGGGCGTAAGTGCGGCTGACCACCGCCACTACGGCCCGGTGCCCCGGCCGGACGGCCATCCGGCCGGGGCACCACCCGCGTGAAAGGCGGGCCATGGATCCTGCCATCAGTCCCGCGGTGTGCCCTTGGGAAGCTGGCGCCAGGTGACCTTGGTGTGGGCCCGGAAGGCCCAGTCCAGCATCTTCTTCGCGTCCGGGTAGCGCTTGGGAGCGTTGAGGATCACGCCCACGACGGTGCGTCCGTCACGCTTCGCGGCGAAGACGAGACACCTGCCGGGCGCGGTGCCGGTGCCCGTCTTGATGCCGATCGCGCCGCTGTACGAGCCCAGCAGCCGATTGGTGTTGTTCCAGAAGTACGTCCTGGTCCTGCCATTGGCGGCCGGGGCCTTCTGGATGGTGTCGACCGATTTGACGACCGTGCCGAGGGTGGAGTTCTTCAGCGCGTGCCTGGCCAGCTTGGCCATGTCGCGGGGCGTGGTGTAGTTCTGGCCCCCCTGCGAGATGCCGTCGAAGGTGTCGTAGTGGGACTTGGTCATCCCCAGCGCGGACGCCTTCTTGTTCATCTGCGCGATGAACGACTTGGTGCGCTTGGCGGTGGTGTCACCGGTGCCGAACGTGTCCGCGAGCGCCATGGCCGCGTCACAGCCGGACGGCAGCAGCAGCCCGTAGAGCAGCTGCTTGACGGTGAGCTTGTCCCCCTTCTGCAGGTCCGCCTTGCTGCCGCCGACGCGGGCGGTGTAGTCGATGTACGACTGCTTGACGGTGACCTTCTTGCCGAGATTGAGCCCCCGGGTGTCGAGCACCACGACCGCCGTCATGAGCTTGGTGGTGCTCGCCATCGGCCGCTTGGTGTCGGCCGCCTTGGCCCACAGCTGCTTGTCGGTGTTGTTGTCCAGCAGATACGCGCCCTTGGCGCTGACCCCCGACGGACCGCTCCTGGCCTCGGTGGCCTGGGCCGCGTTCGCCGGCACGGCGACCGTCAAGGCCGCCGCCGAGGCGATGACCGCCGTCCCCCAACGGCGGATCGCCTTACCCCCACGTCTTTCCATACGCCCTCCGTCTCTCCTGCGACATGCCCGTGAATGTCCGGGCACGCGACGCATGGTCTCACGGCCTCAACTGCCGGCCGCGACCCACTCGTAGGCCCGCTGGGCGTCGAACTCCGGCTGCCCGCCCCGGAAGAGCAGCCCGGCGGAGGCGAACGGCCCACCATCCGGCGACGGCCCGGCCACATACGGAACGGCGATACAGCGCATCCCCGCCCGCCGCGCCGCCTCCACCCCCGGACCGGCGTCCTCGACCACCACACACTGCCCCGGATCGACGGACAGCAGCCGCGCGGCGGCCAGGAACACATCCGGCTCCGGCTTGCCCCGGCCGACATCCTCCGCGGACACATACACCGGCAGCAGCGCGTCCAGCCCTGTGGCCTTCAGCGCGGTCTCGATCGCTGAGCGGGACGAACCGGAGGCGACGGCCAGCGGATGCCCGGCGGCCGTCAGCCGCTCCACGAAGGTGCGCATCACGGGAAAGATCTCGGTCGCCGCGGCCAGCTCCAGATAGTGCCGGTTCTTGACGGCGAGCAGCTCCTCCACCGGCGCCTCGATGCGATACCGGTCGCGCAGCGTCTCCAGGGTCTCCCGGGTGCCGATCCCGATGAACCGGGAGTGCTCCTCCCAGGTGAAGCCGGTGACCCCGTACCGCTCGAGAGTCCGCCGCCCCGCCTCGTAGTAGAGGGGCTCGGTGTCCACGAGAGTGCCGTCCAGGTCGAAGATCACGGCGGGCATGGTGCTCATGGGGACAGCATGCCAAGAGTCCGCCCCGTAGTGCTCACGAGGGAGCCTCCGGCCCCGGTGGGACGGAAGATGACGGCGTGTTGGTCTAGACCGCTCTGTTACCGTCGGCCCCGAGCGGTACCGGAACCGGAGTCGGCGGAAGGGGAGTGCGGTGGGCGCGAGTGGGAGTGGGTTGCGGGCGTATATCGGGTCCTTCACCGGGGCGGGTGGTGCAGGGATCACCGTCGCGGATGTCGACGACGAGACGGGCGCGCTGCGGATCCGGAACTCCACGGACGTGGTCGTCAACCCGTCCTGTCTGGTGCTCGCCCCCGGCGGGCGCGTGCTGTACGCGGTGAGCGAGACCGAGGAGGGGGCGGCCGCCGCGCTGGATGTCACGCAGGATCCACCCGCGCTGCTCGGTGAGCCCGTGCCGGTGCGGGGCGCGGCGCCCACCCATCTCGCGCTCGCCGGCGGGCAGCTGCTGACGGCCAACTACGGTTCCGGCAGCGTCACCGCGCTGCCGGTGCTGGCGGACGGCCGGCTCGGGGAGGCGGCGGGCGTGCTGCGGCATGAGGGCAGCGGACCGCATCCGGAGCGGCAGGAGGGGCCGCATGCCCATGCGGTGGCGCCCGATCCGTCGGGTGGCTGGCTGCTCGCCGTCGACCTGGGGATCGACGCGGTCCAGGTGTACGCACTGCCCGGGCCGCGTCCGCACCACGAGGTCCGGCTGCGCCCCGGGAGCGGCCCGCGCCATCTGGTGTTCCATCCGCGTGGCGACCGCGGGTATGTCATCAACGAGCTCGATCCGACGATCACGGCCTGCCGCTGGGACGCGTCGTCCGGCGTTCTCGAACCGCTGGGCGAGACCCGTCTGGTCCCCGACGGTACGGACGTCGAGACCTACCCCGCCGAGGTCGTGGCCTCCGGGGACGGCCGCTTCCTGTGGGCCGCCAACCGCGGTCACGACAGCATCGCGACGCTCGCCCTGGACGCGCCCGGCGACCGCATGGAGCTGGTCACCACCACGCCCTGTGGCGGCCACTGGCCCCGCGATCTGACGCTCGACCCGTCGGGCCGCCGGCTCTATGTGTCCAATGAGCGCTCTGGCGATGTCACCTGGTTCGACATCGACCCCTCGACGGGGGTGCCGCGTCGTGGTGGTTCGGTCCCGGCACCGGCGGCGTCCTGCGTGGTCTTCGGCTGACGTTCGCCGGGCGGATGCGGGCCCGGTGGCTACGGGGCCTCTCGGATACGAGCGGGGCGGTGACCTTGACGGTCGCCGCCCCCGCTTTCTCGTGCCGTGCTTCGCCGTGCGTGGTGTCAGCGCATCGCCGGCGATGCCTGCTGCAGCGTGATGCCCAGCGCCGCCGCGTACTTCGCCAGCACCAGCTTGCCCACGGCCGGGTAGTCGCCCAGCGCCTCGGCCGCCGCGCAGCCCGCCTCCTCGGCGGCCGCCGAGATCAGCTCGGCCGAGACCTCCGGACCGATGAGGTACGGCGCGAGGGCGAGTCGAGCGGAGCCGGCCGAGCGCAGCTGCTCGGAGACGCGGAAGACCGCCCCGTCCTCGTCCAGCGCGGCGGCCATCACCGGCACCGCGAGGCGCGCGGAGAGCAGCATGCCGGTGATGCCACCGGCCTGAGCCGCCTCCTCGCCGCCGACCGTGGCGAGGATGATGCCGTCCGCGGCGGTCGCGACCGTGAAGAGACGGGCGCGGTCGGCGCGGGCCAGGCCCGCCTCCGACAGACGTACGTGCAGGGCCTCGGCGAGCAGCGGATGGGGGCCGAGGACGTCGGTGAGTTCGGCCGCCGAGCCGCTGCTCATCACGGCCTGGCGTATCCGGCGCAACTGTGCGCTGTCCGGGCCCGCGAGCAGCGGGACCACGACGGCCGCCGGACCGTCCGTGGGGACCGTGGGGATGGACGGGACCTCGTCGACGACCTCGCCCGCGGCCTCGGCCGCGGCGATCGCCTCCGCCGCCTCGTCGGCGAGGGCCTTGGCGGCCTCGGCCGCCTGTCGCAGACGCTCGGGGTTCTCCTGGGCAGCACGGGTGAGCACGGCCTCGAGCTGCGGGTACTCCTGGCCGTCCCCGTCCAGGAAACCGATCTGAGCGTCGAGCCCGGGCATCTCGGAGCGGGCGATGCTCACCAGGTCCTCGGCAAGGCGCCGGGCCCCGTCACTCGGGGCACCCGGGACGGCCAGCACCAGCGGAGGTGCGCCGAGAGGCGCGGCGGCGGCCTCCGGTCGGCGGTGCCGTCCGGACTGGCGGGGACGCGGCATTCGTACAGGCAGGCCGGACGCGGGCCCTGTGGGGGAGCTCATGGCGCCGCATGTTAGTCGCTCCATGGGCTCGGCTGTTCGGGAGGGTGTGACTGGGGGTATCTGTCCTGCTTTGTCGACTGGTGTTGTGCGGTGATGTGCGCTCAGCGGCCATACTTGATCGAAGAATCGACCATGTGTCCGGAATTGCCGGTCATGGAATCCCATACTGGGCGCCCATGCTGAGCGCCCATAGGGGACGCCCGGGTCGGGGGCCAGGGGGCGGGGCTACGGGTTGGGGCTTCGCGACGGAGCCATGGGTTGAGGTCCGCGTCGGAGGCCCTGCGGCGTGCCCGTACGGGGAGTCGCTCAGACGATGCTGAGCAGCGCCGGGTCCCGGGGCAGCCGCAGTCCGTCCGACGCCAGCGCCGCCGCGACGCACAGCGCCCCGTCCAGCGGATCCCCGGCCGCCTCCGTGATCCCTGCCCCGGGCAGCCGCGCCGACAGTTCCTCGCGCACGGGCGTCAGCAGCGGCGCGCCCATACGGAACAGCCCGCCGGTGAGCGCCACTTCGCTCGACTCCAGCCGAGGGCAGACCGCCTCCGCGGCCTCGGCGATATGGCGGGCGGCTGCCCGCAGAATCGCCTCCGCGACCGGATCCTCGTCGGCGCACCGGCCTACCTCGGGAGCGAACGAGGCCAGGACGGCGGGGCGGTCGGGGCGCGGGTACAGCTGCCCCGGGAGCCCTGTGGCGGGGCCGAACATGGCCTCCAGGCGGGCCAGCAGCGGCTTCGAGCCGCCCTCGCGCCCGTCGTACGCGCGCATGGCCGCCTCCAGGCCCGCCCGGCCGATCCACGCACCGCCGCCGCAGTCGCCCAGCAGATGGCCCCAGCCGTCGGCGCGCCGCCAGCCGCCGGCGGCCCAGCGGGTGTCGCCGCCCGAGGCGCCCGTGGCCGAGGCGTCCGTACCGGATGCGCCGTGCGCGCCGGGCACGCCGGAATCGCCGCCCGTACCGCCCAGCCCACCGACGAAGCCCTCGGGCACCGCGCCCAGCGCGATCAGGCCCGTCCCCGCCGCGACCACCGCGCCGGGACGCTGTCCCAACGCCCCTGCGTAGGCGGTCACCGCGTCGGCCGCCAGGGCGAGACGCCGTACGCCGAAGGCGTCCGCCAGCGCGTCCGGAAGCCTGGCGCGCAGATCGTCGCCGAGTGTGGCCATGCCCGCCGCGCCGACACAGACCGCGCCGAGACGCCGGGCCCCGGCCTCGCTCAGCAGCTCCTGGGCGGCGGGCAGGACCCGCGCCAGCAGGCTCTCCGCGTCGATGCCCCGGTCGCCGACGGCGGCGGGCGTGGACGAGGACCAGGTCAGTGGCGAGGACCAAGTCGGCGCCGAGGACCAGGTCGGTGGCTGCCCCGCGGAGCCGCCGGGAGCGACTGCGCGTGCCACCGCCACCCGTACGCCGGAACCGCCCGAATCGATCCCGAGCACATGCGTCACCGCATCGCCGGGCACCGTGTCGCCCACCGGCTCAGCCGAATCCGCGCGAGTCCTGCTTGAGCGCGGTGTCCACGGTGAGGGCCGTGGCGATCACCAGGCTCAGCAGCGGATCGGCCAACTGGCGGTGGATCTGCAGCACATAGTTGTCCGCCGTCGTGAACATCGTCTTCGCCAGGCCCTCCCAGGTCTTGGTGATCCGGGCGACCTCGCTGTCCGTGTGGTCGACGATGGCGAAGTTCCAGGCCCGCCAGTTCTCCGCCTTGATGGCGCCGACCTGCTGGCCGTTGACGAGTATGCCGAAGTTGATCTTGCCGATGACGTTCTGCTGGACGATCTCGCCGACCGGCTGTCCGTCCGGGCGGGTCACCACCACCTTGGACTTGATGAACTTCGCGGGCCGGGTGAGCACCAGATGCGGCTGCCCGTTGGCGTCGCGGATCTCCAGCTTGTGCGTCATGAACTGGTCGAGACTCGAGACGAACCGTGCGACCTTCTTCAGCGTGCTCTGGCCGACCTGGACCACCGAACCGAGAGTGCGCCCCTGCTGGTCGAAGACGCCGTACTCATTGGTGAGCTCGATCAGCTTGGCCTTCTGGTTCACCACCAGCACCGGTTCGGTGAACAGCGTGCCGCCGCCGCCCATCGCCGGCCCCACATGCGCCTGCTGCTGCACCTGGTGCTGGACCTTGGCGGGGTTGGGGTTGGGCGGGGCTGCCTGCGTCGGAGGTGCCTGACCGGGCTGGCCCTGGTGCGTATGCGCGGTCCACTGGGCACCGTCCCACCAGCGCAGCTGGTTCGGCGTGCCCTGGGGGTCCGCGTACCAGCCCGCAGGGGTGTTCGGATGTGATGTCATGGCGGGCAGACTACCCGTCGCCCACCTGGAACGATGGGGTCAGGGAAGGCGCCAGTCCACGGGTTGGGCCCCCTGCTGTACGAGCAGGTCGTTGGCGCGGCTGAACGGACGTGAGCCGAAGAACCCCCGATCGGCGGACATGGGGGAGGGGTGCGCGGACTCGACCGCCGGAAGGCTGCCGAGCAGCGGCCGGACGTTGCGGGCGTCGCGGCCCCACAGGATGGACACCAGGGGGCGGCCGCGCCCGGCCAGCGCCCGGATGGCCTGCTCGGTGACGTCCTCCCAGCCCTTGCCGCGGTGCGCGGCGGGCCGGCGCGGGGCCGTGGTGAGCGCCTTGTTGAGCAGCAGGACGCCCTGCTGGGTCCAGGGCGTCAGATCGCCGTTGGACGGGCGCGGCAGACCGAGGTCGGTGTGCAGCTCGCGGTAGATGTTCTCCAGGCTGCCGGGAAGCGGCCGGACCTCGGGTGCCACCGAGAAGCTGAGCCCCACCGCGTGTCCCGGCGTCGGATACGGATCCTGACCCACGATCAGCACCTTCACCTCGTCGAAGGGCTGCTGGAAGGCGCGCAGCACATTCGGCCCGGCGGGCAGATAGGTACGGCCTGCCGCGATCTCGGCCCGCAGGAAGTCGCCCATCGCCGCGATGCGTTCCTCGACGGGCTCAAGTGCCTTGGCCCAGCCCGCTTCCACAATTTCATTCAAGGGTCGTGATGCCACACCGCGTCACTCTAGTGGCTCAGCGAGTGGCCGCGTGCCGCCTCGCGATCACTCTCGGCCGACCCTTCCCGGCCGATCACGCTCGCGAACACTTCAGCCGATCACGGCGGCCCGGACACACAGCACATCGGGAAGATGGCGGGCGATCTGCCGCCAGCTCTCGCCCTCGTCGGCGCTCGCGTACACCTCGCCGTTGCGATTGCCGAGGTAGACCCCGACCGGGTCGGCGTCATCGGTGCGCAGCGCGTCCCGCAGCACCACGCCGTAGTGGAGCTCGTCCGGCATCCCGGCGGAGCGCTCCTCCCAGGTGGCGCCCGCGTCCTCGGTGCGGAACACCCGGCAGCGGAAGCCCGGGGGGTAGCGGTCCGAGCCGTCGTTGACCGGGAAGACGTACGCGACGCCGCTGCGGCGCGGATGGACGGCGACCGCGAAGCCGAAGTCCGCCGGGAGGTCCTTGCCGATCTCGGCCCAGTGCGCCCCGCCGTCGTCGCTGCGGTACACCCCGCCGTGGTTCTGCAGATAGAGCCGGTCGAGGTCGACCGGGTCCCGGGCGACCTTGTGGACGCACTGCCCGAACTCCGGGTACTGATCCGGCAGGAAATCCGCCTTGAGCCCGCTGTTGGACGGCGCCCAGCTCTCCCCGCCGTCCGCGGAGCGGTACACCCCACCGGAGGACACGGCGACCATGAGCGCCCGCGGGTCCCTCGGATCGGGGACGACCGTGTGCACGGCCTGCCCGCCGAACCCCTCGCCCCACTCCGGCCGCTGCGGGTGGTCCCACAGGCCGCGGACGAACGCGAAGGTCTCCCCGCCGTCCTCGGAGCGGAACAGCGCGCCCGGCTGGGTGCCCGCGTAGACCACCTCCGGTTCGTCGGGCCCGGCGGGCTGAAGCTGCCACACCCGCTCCAGCGAGGTGCCGGTGCCCTCGGGGAACTTCACCGCGGGCTTGGCGGGCTCGTGCCAGCTGCCCCCGAGGTCGTCGGAGCGGAAGACCGAGGGGCCCCAGTGCGAACTGTCGGCACCGGCCAGCAGCCGGGGGCGGTCGCCCCGGGTGTCGATGCCGACGGAGTAGACCGCCTGCATGGGGAAGTGGGGGCCGGTGAAGTCCCAGCCCCCTCGGCCGCCGCGGCGGCCGAGGAAGAGACCCTTGCGGGTGCCGACGGCGAGCAGGACATCGTTCATGGCGGCTCATTCCTTGGAGTGCGGATGCGGGAAGGACGGCGGAACAAGCAGCGATCTGTCCGGCATCACAGAGTCTGCACCCGACCACTGACAACCGGAGGGAGCGCGTCCGCATATATCTGAGGGTTCTGCGTCGCCGCAGGTCATGGGTGCGCATGCGGGCAGGGATCAGGAGCGCTCGTACGAGAGGCTTCGTAATTTGACGATCGTCGTACTACGATGGTTACCGTACTACCGCGCGGTCCGGCCGGGCCCCGCGAGGAGAAACGGAGACGTTCATGAGTGCCCTCTTCGAGCCCTTCACCCTGCGGTCGCTGACCATCCCCAACCGCCTCTGGATGTCACCCATGTGCCAGTACAGCGCGGATGGGCCCGAGGGCGCCGGGGTCCCGCACGACTGGCACTTCGTCCACTACGGCGCCCGCGCCACCGGTGGCACCGGACTGATCCTGGTCGAGGCGACGGCCGTCTCCGCCGAGGGCCGCATCACCCCCGGAGACCTCGGCATCTGGAACGACACGCAGGTCGAGGCGTTCCGTAAGATCGTCGGCTTCCTCAAGGGGCAGGGCGCCGTCCCGGGCATCCAGCTCGCCCATGCCGGCCGTAAGGCGTCCACCGACGCCCCCTGGAGGGGCGGTGCGCCGCTCACCGCCGACCAGGGGAGCTGGCGGACTCTGGCGCCGAGCCCGATTCCGTTCGACGAGGGCCATCCGGTGCCGGAGGAGCTGTCCGTGGAGCGGATCGGCGAGATCACCCGCCAGTTCGCGGACGCCGCACGGCGCGCGCTCGCGGCCGGCTTCGAGGTGGCCGAGATCCATGGCGCCCATGGCTACCTCATCGCCGAGTTCCTCTCCCCGCACAGCAACCACCGCACCGACGGCTACGGCGGCTCCTTCGAGAACCGTGTCCGCTTCGCCCTGGAGGTCGTCGACGCGGTCCGCGAGGTCTGGCCGGAGGACCTGCCGCTGTTCTTCCGCATCTCGGCCACCGACTGGCTGGAGGAGAACGGCTGGACCCCGGAGGACACCGTCCGGCTCGCCGCTCTGCTGAAGGATCATGGCGTGGACCTTCTCGACGTCTCCAGCGGTGGCAACGCGGCCGGTGTGCGCATTCCGACGGGGCCGGGCTACCAGGTGCGGTTCGCCGAGCGGGTGCGCCGGGAGACCGGGCTGCCGGTCGCCGCGGTCGGGCTGATCACCGAGGCGGAGCAGGCCGAGAAGATCGTCACCAACGGTGAGGCGGACGCCGTCCTGCTGGGCCGCGAACTGCTCCGGGACCCCTACTTCGCCCGCCGCGCGGCGGGCGAACTGGGCGGCCAGGTACGCAATCCGGACCAGTACCACCGCGCGGTCCGGTAGAACGGATCGCCAGTGTTCCCTCCTGGCCCGAAGTAGTACGGCGATCGTCAAACTACACTGGGAGGTCACGGAACGAGGCGATGAGGAGCGGCCGTGCAGACGCAGACGACGTCGACCGGGCCCCAGCCACAGGCGACGGGGCGCTCGATGGAGCATCCACGGCGCGAGGCGATCCGCCTCGAGGATGTGCTGCACGCGCTCTCCGACCCCATGCGGATGCGGGTGGTGCGGACGCTCGCCGAGGAGTCCGCCGAGCTGACCTGCTCGGTCATCGACCTGCCGGTCAGCAAGTCCACCACCACCCACCACTTCCGGGTGCTGCGCGAATCCGGAGTGATCCATCAGATCTACCGGGGCACCGCCAAGATGAACGCGCTGCGCCGGGAGGACCTAGACGCGCTGTTCCCCGGTCTGCTCGACAGCGTCCTCGCCGCCGCGGCTCTCCAGGAGGGGCGCCTCGGCGGCGACCGGGGCTGAAGCCCGCCCGCCCGGCAGGTGGTTGAAGAGCAGATTGAGCGCGATCGCGGTGACGCACCCGGCGCTGATCCCGCTGTCCATCACCGTCTGGAACCAGTTCGGGAACTCCTTGTAGATCCCCGGCACGCCGACCGGCAGCAACCCCACGGCGACCGACACCGCGACCACGGTGAGGTTGTGGTTGTCCCGGAAGTCCACCGCGGCCAGCGTGCGCAGCCCGCTCGCCGCGACCGTACCGAACATCACCAGACCCGCCCCGCCCAGCACCGGGGCCGGGATCGCCGCCACCACCGCGCCCAGCTTCGGGGCCAGCCCGAGCAGCACCAGCATGCCGCCCGCGGCCGCCACCACCCAGCGGCTGCGTACCCGGGTCATCCCCACCAGGCCGACGTTCTGCGCGAAGGCGGTGTACGGGAAGGTGTTGAAGACCCCGCCGAGCACGGTCGCGGCGCCGTCCGCGCGCAGTCCGTCCGCCAGCCGCCGCCTGTCGACCGGGCGCCCGGTCATCTCGCCCACCGCGATGAAGTCGCCCGTGGTCTCGGTCATCGTCACCAGCGCGACGACCAGCATGGACACCACGGCGGGCGTCTCGAACGTGGGGGAGCCGAAATGGAACGGGGTGGAGACACCGACCCAGTCGGAATCGCCCACCCCGGAGAAGTCGGTGAAGCCCAGCGGTATCGCGGCCGCCGTTCCGGCCACGATCCCCACCAGCACCGCGACCCGGCTCAGGAAGCCGGGCGCGAAGCGCTGCACGGCCAGGACCACGACCAGTACTCCGCCGGCCAGGCCCAGGTTCTTCGGCGCACCGAAGTCCGCCGCGCCCTGGCCGCCCGCGGCCCAGTTGCCCGCGACCGGCAGCAGCGAAAGGCCGATGATCAGTATCACCGTGCCGGTCACCAGCGGCGGGAAGAACCGCAGCAGCCGCCCGAAGACCGGCGCCAGCAGGATCATCGCCACCCCGGCCACGATCACCGAACCGTAGATCGCGCGCAGCCCGCCGCCCTCCGTGCCGATCAGCACCATCGGGGTGACCGCCGCGAAGGTGCAGCCCTGCATGATCGGCAGCCGGACGCCGAATCGCCACAGCCCCACGCACTGCAGGACCGTGGCGATACCGCACAGCAGCAGATCAGCGTTGATGAGATACGCCAGATCGGCGGGCGACAGCTTCATCGCGCCACCGACGATCAGCGGCACGGCCACCGCGCCCGCGTACATGGCCAGCACATGCTGCAGTCCGAAGGCGGCGAGCCGGCCGGGCGGTGGCACCTCGTCCACGGGGTGACGTAGGGGCACGGGATGGCGTACGGACGTCATGGCGGCTCCTCGCGCGGCGACGGGATGGGCGACGGAATCAGCGACGGAATGAGCGACGGATCAAGGTGACGCGACCGTAGAAGGCTTAAACAATCTGTTGATTTCAGGGGTGTTGCCGTCCTGTGTCAACCCCTCTGACAGCGCGGACCCGGGGACCGCCGACGAAGCCCGACCGGCGCCCCGCCCGGTTCATTCCTGCTCGCGCGCCGCGCCCAGCAGCCCCGTCCAGTCCGGAATCTTCACCTTCGTACGCCCCAGCGCCTCCCCGAGCGCCTCCTCGGCCGCCTCGATCCGCAGCCAGCCGGTCCACTCCACCGGCTCCACCCCCGCCTCGCGCAGCGCCCGCAGCGGATCCGCCACCACAGGCCGGGCGGCGAGCGCCTCCGCGTCGGTCAGCAGCGAGGCCACGGTCTCCTTCGCGCACGGCCGGTTGGTGCCGATCACCCCGGTCGGCCCGCGCTTGATCCACCCCGCCACGTACTCCCCGGGCGAGGGCTCGCCGCCGCGCAGCACCCGCCCCGCCGCGTTGGGAACCGTGCCGCGCTCCTCGTCGAACGGCAGCCCCGGCAGCGGCACACCCCGGTAACCCACCGACCGCAGCACCAGCGGCGCCTCGATGTCCTCGAAGACCCCGGTGCCCGCGACCCCGCCGCGCCCGTCCGGCGCGGTCCGCTCGAAGCGCACCGCGCGCACCGCGCCCTCGCCCAGCAGCGCCACCGGCCGCAGGAAGAACCGCAGATGGATCCGGCGCGGCCGGCCCACGGGCGCGCGCCGCGCCCAGTCGCGCAGCACCTCGACATTGCGCCGGTTGACCCCCGGCAGCCCCGAGGGATCCTCGTACCCCGGGTCCAGCGCCAGCTCCTCGGGGCGCACCAGCACCTCGGCGCCGGTCAGCGAGCCCAGCTCACGCAGCTCCTTGGTGGTGAACTTCGCCTGCGACGGCCCGCGCCTGCCGACCATATGGATGTCCGAGACCCGGCTCTGCGACAGTGCCCCGAGGGCGGCGTGCGGCACGTCGGTGGGCCGCAGCTCCTCCGCCCCGCGGGCCAGGATGCGCGCCACGTCCACCGCGACATTGCCCACCCCGACGACCACGGCGGAGTCCGCCCCGAGCGCGAAGGCGTCGCCGGTCGCGTCGGGATGGGCGCTGTACCAGGAGACGAAGTCGGTCGCCGAGAAGCTGCCCGGCAGATCCTCGCCGGGAACGCCGAGCCGCCGGTCGGTCGCCGCCCCCACGCAGTAGACCACCGCGTGGTAGAGCTCCAGCAGCCGCTCGGGCACCAGCGGGGGCGGGCCCACACGCACATGGCCGAGAAAGCTGACCCGGGGATGCTCCAGGACCGCGCGCAGCGTGTGCTGCAGCGACTTGATCTTCTCGTGGTCGGGCGCGACACCGTAGCGCACCAGCCCATACGGACAGGGCAGCCGGTCCAGCACATGCACCGACACCTCGGGGACAGCCTGCTGCTGGACGAGCGCTTGGGCGGCGTACACCCCGCTCGGCCCGGATCCGACGACCGCGACACGAAGCACGAAGGAGCCCCTTTCGCAGGATGCCTCCAGCATCCCACCCGGCGGGGCGCCGTGTCCGGCACTACGCGCCGGGGGACCGGCCCCGATGACGCCTCCCGGCCACCGGTCCACGGGCCCGCGACCGCGCCGCGAGCCCGGCTCGGCGAGACCCGGACCCAACGGCCCCGCACGGCCGCGTACGTCCTTCTACGAGAGCCGCCGACGAGTGTGAGATCCACCTACGGCTCTCTGCCTACGACATCTGCAGCATCCGCCGGATCTCGCTGCTCTGCTGCGCGATGACATCGCCCGCCATCTCCTCCACCCGGATGTTGTTCCCCTGGGCCAGCACATCGGTGGCCATGGAGACCGCGCCCCGGTGATGGGCGATCATCAGCTTGAGGAAGAGCGCGTCGAAGTCGGCGCCCTCGGCGTCGCGCAGCCGCTTGAGCTCGGCCGCGGTGGCCATCCCCGGCATCCTCGCGTCATGGCCCTCATGGGCGCTGGCGTCGCCCTTCGGCGCGCCGCCGTTGGTCTTCTGCCAGGCGCGCATCGCCTCGATCTCCGGCTTCTGCCCGGCCGCGATGCGCTCCGCGAGCCGCTCGACCTTCGCCGACTCGGCCCGGTCACTCGCGAGATCGGTCATCACCAGGGCCTGTGCGTGGTGCTCGATCATCATGCGGACGTAGGAGCGGTCGGCCGTGTTGGGGGAGTCGTCGTCCCCCGCCTTCGCCGCCTCCTCGGCCGACAGCTTCTTCGCCGCCTCGCCGGGCTTGCCCGGCGCGATCACCGCGGGCTTCCCGTCCTCGCCCTTTCCGGCGTCGGCCCCGCCGTCGCTCTCCGCGTCACAGCCGGTCAGGACGAGTGCCAGGGCAGCCGCCACGGCGGCCGCGAGGGATGCGGTGTGGAGCGTCGTACGGCGGTTCAACACCGTGGCCTCCTGGGGCGCTTGGGATCCGCAGACCGTCTTAGCACGTCAGCGGTGCGACTGTGGCGGGCGTGTTGGGAAATTCTCTTTACGAACATGTTGCTACCTGTTGTGGTGTACATGGATAGAGCGATACTTCCCCCGGTCCGTCAACTGTTCAACTCCGAACGGGGACGGCGACAAAGGGAGGACGCAGTGAAGCCGTGGGAAAGACCTCCGCAGCGGCGCAGATATCTCGGCGCGGCCGCGGCCGCCTTCGGTCTGGTGGCCACCTTGCTGGCCGCGGGCCCGGCGGCCGCGACGCCCGACCCCGGTGACGCCCCGCACAAGGAGCGGGTGACGAAGGGGCAGCAGTCCGAAGCCAGGGCCGCCATCGAGAACGGCGACATCCCCGGGGTGGACCAGGTGGTCCACAGCGACAATGTCAGCCACCTCACCAACATCCCCAAGCAGGACCTCAAGGGCATCGACACCGACCTGGCCTTCCAGGGCAAGTACGCCTTCGCGGGCAACTACGACGGCTTTGTCATCTATGACATCAGCAGGCCGAAGAGCCCGAAGATCGTGAGCCAGGTGCTCTGCCCGGGCTCGCAGAACGATGTGTCGGTCTCAGGAGACCTGCTCTTCCTCTCCACCGACTCCTCGCGCAGCGACAACTCCTGCACCAGCACCACCCAGCCCGCGACCGAGAAGTCCTCCTGGGAGGGGATGAAGGTCTTCGACATCAGCGACAAGCGGAACCCCCAGTACGTCGCCGCCGTCGAGACCTCCTGCGGTTCGCACACCCACACCCTGGTGCCCGAGCGCAACGACGTGTACATCTACGTCTCCTCGTACGCGCCCAGCGCCACCTTCCCGGACTGCCAGCCCCCGCATGACGGCATCTCCGTCATCAAGGTGCCCCGTAAGGCGCCCGAGAAGGCCGCGGTCATCGACTTCCCCGTGCTCTTCCCGGACGGCGGCAACCCCGGCGGGCCCACCAACCCCGGCGTCTCGCAGACCACCGGCTGCCATGACCTCACCACGTTCCCCAAGCTGAAGCTGGCGGCGGGCGCGTGCATGGGCGACGGCGTCCTGCTCAACATCGCCGACCCCGCGAAGCCGAGGGTCATCGACCGGGTCGAGGACAACGTCAACTTCGCCTTCTGGCACTCGGCGACCTTCAACGAGCGCGGCACCAAGGTCGTGTTCACCGATGAGCTGGGCGGCGGCGTGGCCGCGACCTGCAACACCGAGGTGGGTCAGAACCGCGGCGCCGACGGCATCTACGACATCGTCGGCAAGGGCGACAAGCGCAAGCTGGTCTTCCGGAGCTACTACAAGATCCCGCGCCACCAGGCGGACACCGAGAACTGCGTCGCCCACAACGGCTCGCTGATCCCGGCCAAGGGCCGCGACATCATGGTCCAGGCGTGGTACCAGGGCGGCGTCTCCGTCTGGGACTTCACCAACTCCGACAAGCCCAGGGAGATCGGCTACTTCGAGCGCGGGCCGCTCTCCAGCGACACGCTCATCACCGGCGGCTCCTGGTCCGCGTACTACTACAACGGCTACATCTACTCCAACGACATCGACAAGGGCTTCGACGTCCTGAAGATCCACGACCGGCGCACCGACAGCGCCGCGTCGGTCCGGCTGCGTGAGCTCAACGCGCAGACGCAGCCCGACTACCGCTGAGCGCTCGTCAGTTCACCCCAGCGTGGCTCCCGTCGGGCGGCTCATCGCCCGGCGGGAGGCCGAGCTGCCAGTCGAGTCCGTAGCGGTGGAACAGCTCCGCCCGCAGCCGCTCGGGCGGCATCGGCGCCCCCGGCAGCAGCACCGCGACCACCGCGCCCATCAGCAGGGCGCGCAGCAGCCGGTAGTCGGTCTCGGGGTCCTCGGAGCCGTACCGGGTGACGGTGTCCCGCAGCAGACCGGCCAGCCGCTGCTGCTCGGGGCACTGGATGAAGCCCTCGGCCGTGAGGATCCCCGCCATATGCGTCCGCATCAGCCGCGGCCGGTCCCGGGCCAGCCCCAGGATCGCGTCGATCGCCCGCGCCATCAGCTCCCGCCCGGTCTCCTCGCCCTCCGGACGCGGCTCCCGCTCGAGCCCCCGGGCCAGCTCCATGTGCATCAGCCGGTGGACGGCCGTCTGCAGCAGCTGCCGCTTGCCCGGGAAGTAGTACGAGACCAGGCCGCGGGCCGCCCCGGCCCGGTCGGCGATATCGGCGAGGGTGGTCGCCTCGTAGCCGTGCTCGTCGACCAGCTCGACCGTCGCCTCCAGCAGACGGGTCTGGGATCGGCGGCGCAACTCCTCATTGACCGACGGGCTTCGGGGGACCATGCTGTAACTCCTGCGTTGGCTGGCTGTCAGCCAATATACTCAGGCGACGTTTGGTTGTCCGCCGATCCTTGAGGGCGGCCGCATGTCTCCGCCGGTTCGGGCGACACGGGGGATCGCCCGAACCGGTCGGTTCGCCCCGCGGGATCCCTTTCGGGCTTCGTCCTGAGGGGCCTAGAGGGTCGTGGTGGCGTCCGGCAGCAGGCCGAGAACCGCGCGCAGGTCGTCCGGACGCTGGTCCACCGGGAGATGGTCCACCAGCTGGACCCGGCAGCCCAGGGCCGCCGCTCCCGCGTCCGCCCGGCGGTCGTCGCCCACCATCACCGCGTCGCGCGGGTCCACTCCCAGCGCGTCGCACGCGGCCCGGAACAGCCGCGGGTCCGGCTTCTGGACCCCGTGCTCGTACGACAGCACATAGGCGTCCACCAGCGGGTCCAGACCGTGTGCGCGGAAGACCGGCCGCAGATCCCAGCCGATGTTGCTGACCACCGCCATCCGCACCCCGCGCCGGCGCAACTCGCCCAGCACCTCGGGGGCGTCCGGGTAGGGCCGCCAGGCCGCGGGCTCCATATGGCGGTCATAGAGGGCGTCGTACAACTCGGGACGGGGCAGCGGCACCTCGCGGGCCATACCGGTGAAGGCGGCCCGGTGCAGCTCGGCGCTGCGGTCCCGGACGGCCCACACCTCCTCCAGGTGCGGCGGCACCGTGAGCGGCGGGGCGCCGCCGGGCAGCGCACCTGCCTCCTCCAGGCCCCGCGCGTACCGTACGACCTCCTCGTCCGGGACCGGGGTCCCGCTCCGCTCCAGCACGGTACGGAGCCAGGACTCGGTGGACTCGATCCGGAACAGCGTCCCGGAGAAGTCGAACAACGCGCCCTTGACGGTCACAGTTCACGCTCCCTCGTCTCTGATGCGGCCAGGAGCCAGGACTTCCGGCATCGTATGCCGCGGGTCCGGCCCCGGGGTCGGTCCACGGCGCACCCGTTTCGGCGTGGGGCGACCCGTTCGCACCGGCACGGGGACCGGCGCGGTACATGGCCGGTGCGGCGAGGCCGGCCGCGACCGAGGGAGGCGCGCATGCCGGATCCGGACTTGCTGCTGGTCCGCCAACGGCTCGGCGTCTGGTGGACCGACGGCGAGGACACCCTGAGGGCCTTCGCACAGGCGTCGGCAGAACGGCTAGGACAGCCAGCGCGGAGCCGCGTCGGCGCCGTCCTCGGGGCTGCTGTTGAAGGCGATGGCCGCGTCCGTAGCCCAGCGGACATAGCCGTCGGGACGGATGAGCAGGGCGGCGGCGCCCATATCGTCGGCGCAGGTGGCGCGGACGAGGTCGACGCGTGGCGGGAGCGGGAGGTCGGCCGGGACGGCCCCGGCCAGGTCGAGCAGGACGGCGTGCCCGGAGCCGAACAGCGTCGACAGCCGGGTGGGGCCGGTTGCGGTGACCAGGTCGGCGTTCGGCATGCGCTGTCCGGTGAGCGGGTGATCCCCGGGCAGGTCGTAGCGCAGTGAGAGACCCGACATCAGCCCCGCGAGATGGCGGTTGGTGTCGGGCAGGCGCAGCAGGTCGGTGACGATGTCGCGCAAGGCGGCCACGTCCTCACTCGGGTTCGGACTCGCCAGGACGCGCTGCGCCGAGGTGTGGTGCAGGACCTGGGCCGCGACCGGATGCCGCTCGGTGTGGTAGCTGTCCAGCAACCCGCTCGGCGCCCGGTCCTGGAGGACCGCGGCCAGTTTCCACCCGAGGTTGAGCGCGTCCTGTACGCCGAGGTTGAGGCCCTGGCCGCCCAGCGGCGGGTGGATGTGCGCGGCGTCCCCGGCGAACAGGACACGGCCCGTACGGTAGTGCTCCAGTTGTCGCGTGGCGTCGGAGAACCGCGAGGAGTTGTCCACGGCGCCGAGGGTGGTCTCGGGGCCGTACACGGCCTCCAGCGCGGCCGCGATCTCCTCGTGGGTGACGGAGGTGTCGCGGGCGGTGTCCGCCTGGTCCGCGTGCCCGAAGGTGAACCGGTACCGGTCGCCGCCGAGAGGGACCAGCATGGACCAGTAGCCGCCCGCATGGCGGGTCAGGGTGCTCATATGCCCCATCTGCCGCGGCACCAGCGAGGAAACGGCGGACAGCCGGATATCGGCCAGCACCGCCTGATGCGTTCCGGCCCGGCCGGGGAACGGCAGCCCGAGCAGTTTTCGCACCGTGCTGTGGCCGCCGTCGCACGCCACCAGATAGTGAGCCCGCGCCCGCAGGCCGTCCGCCGTGACGACCACACCGTCGTCGTCCTGCGCGACCTTTGAGACGGCGGCGCCGCGCAGGACCCGCGCGCCGACGGCGGTCGCCCGCTCTTCGAGCACCTCCTCGATCTCCCACTGAGGGATCCCGATCGGGAAGGGGTGCTCGGTCCGCCACGGGGCGCAGTCCAAGGGCACGGGCAGGGCCCCGAAATGGCCGCCCACCGGATCACGCGCGATGGCCCGCCGCAGCAGCGGCTCCAGCAGGCCGCGGGAGTCCAGCAGCTCGGCGGTGCGGGGCTGAATCGTGCCGCCTTTCACCTGCTGGATCCGCTGGGGCAGCTTCTCCAGCACCAGGGTCTCGACCCCGGCCAGCGCCAGTTCGTACGCCAGCATCAGTCCGGTCGGGCCCGCGCCCGCCACAACGACCTCGGTCGTGCTCTCCGTCAACACCGTTACTCCATCTCAGCTCAACGCTCCGACTCGGCTCACTCGGGGTAAATGTACACCGGGTGCAGAAATTCACCAGGGGCAGTTTTCTGCTACGGTGGACGCCGTGGACGGCAAGCCAGGGCTACGGGAACGAAAGAAGCAGCGGACCCACGCGGCGATCTCCGACGCGGCGATCACGCTGTTTCTCGAACACGGCTTCAACCAGGTCTCGGTGGCCCAGGTGGCCGAGGCGGCCGAGGTGTCCAAGCGCACCCTCTTCGCCTACTTCCCGACGAAGGAAGACCTCGTGGTGCACCGCCTGGCCGACCATGAGACCGAATCCGCACGCGTCGTACGGGCCCGCCCGCCCGGCACCGCCCCGCTGACCGCACTGCGTGAGCACTTCCTCAAGGGGCTGCGCGAGCGGGATCCGATCACCGGGCTCAACGACCATCCCGCGGTGCGCAGGCTCCACCGCATGATCCTCGACGCCCCTTCGCTGGTGGCCCGGATGGCACGGTTCAAGACCGGCGCCGAGCACGCACTGACTGAGGCACTGCGGGAAACGGCGGACACTCCGGAACTCACCGCGCGGCTGGCCGCCGTCCAAATCGTCGCGGTCCACTGGGCGCTGGCGCAGGACAACGCCGAACGCCTGGCGTTCGGGGAGCCGGCCGACGAGCGCTATGCGGGTGCGGTGGCCGACACGGAACACGCCTTCGCCCTGCTGGAGAACGGATTGCGGCAGCTGCCCCCGCAGCCGTGACTCTCCAGGTCCCCGGTCGCCGAGGGCAGGTCAGACGCCGCGTGTGTCGGGGGTGCTGTACGCGGCGCGCCACCCGGCGGGCGGCAGACCGGCCTGGCGCCGGAAGAACGTGGTGAAGTTGCCGACGTCCCGGAAGCCGAGGCGTCGGGCGCAGCCGCTGACCGGCAGATCGGTGTGGGCGAGCAGCCGTTTCGCCTCCAGCAGGATGCGCTGGTCGAGGAAGGTCTTGGCGCCCGTGCCGGTGGCGGCACGCGTGGCCCGGGTGAGGGTGCGTACGTCGTAGCCCAATGCCCGCGCGTAGTCAGCCACATGGTGCCACTCGGTGAAGCGCTCTTCGACGGTGGTCCGATAGGCGCGGAACACTTCGGTAGGTCGGCTGCCGGGGCTTGCCGCGCCGGTCGGGGGCGGTGTGTCGGGGAGTGCGCGCAGGATCAGTGCCGCCAGCAGGTGGGAGAGCAGATGCCAGGCGTGGTGTGTGTACCGCTGTGCTGTGTTCGCGGCCGAGATGCTCGGCCGCGAACAGGGCGAGGGACAGGCGCTGCTGATCCAGATGCCAGCACGCAGGGGTGCTGGCCTCCGACGCGGTGAAGCCGGAAAGGAAGCCGGGCCGGAAGAGGACCAGCGGGCCGTCGCAGGCGTCGATGTCGCTCCAGCGGTGCACCATGCCCGGCCGGATCCACACGGCGCTGCCTTCCCCCAGCCGGTAGTCGTGGAAGTCCGCTTCGTGGCTGCCGGTTCCGGAGCCGACCAGAGCGAACACATGGAAGTCGGGGCGTTGCGGCTGGGTGCGACGGCGCTGGGTGTCCATCGAACGCAGCGCGGCGAAATCTAGGACCTCCACCCCGTACGCCGATCCCACGGCAGGCAGGTAGCGCAGTTGCCGCACCGCACTGTGTCCGTTTTCCACAATGAACGTGTTCCTTTCCGCCAGGCAGTGGACACCCTCTCGCCTACGGTCGATTCCGAGCCTGACCGACAGGTCAGGTTACTGGTTCAGAGCCGCGGCAGAACGACGGAGTCGCTTTCCGCGGCCGACAGGGAAGGCGCGAAGATGACCGAAACGACAATGACAGTTCCGGTGGCGGGCGGGTCGCTCGACGTGCGAGTCGGCGGCGACACCGGCCCGACGCTGGTGTTCGCCCACTACTGGGGCGGCTCCGCCGACACCTGGAACGGTGTGATCGGCCACCTGCCGCCCGGGCAGGCGACGGTCCGCTTCGACCAGCGCGGCTGGGGCACCTCGCGGGCGTTGCCCGGGCCCTATCACCTCGACCAGCTCGCCGACGATCTCGTCCGGGTGATCGAGGCGCGTGTGTCGGGGCCGTTCGTCCTCGTCGGTCACTCGATGGGCGGCAAGGCGAGCCAGCTCGTCGCGGCCCGCCGACCGGTCGGCCTGGCCGGCCTGGTGCTCGTCGCGCCCGCGCCGCCCCAGCCGCCCGCCATGGTGACCGAGGAGTACCGGCAGGGCCTGTCACACGCCTACGACTCGGCCGAGACGGTGGCGTACGCCCTCGACCATGTTCTGACCGCCACGCCGCTGCCCGAGACGGTGCGGGCCACCGCGGAGCGCGACAGCCTCGCCGCCGGTGCCGAGGCCCGGCAGGAGTGGCCCCTGCGCGGAATCGCGCGGGATGTCACCGATGCCGCACGGCGTATCGAGGTCCCGGTGACGGTGCTGACCGCGGAGAACGACGTGGTGGAGCCGCCGCACGTGGTGCGCGAACACCTCCTGCCCCACATCCCGCACGCGACCCTGAAGACTGTCCCTGACGCCGGCCACCTGCTCCCCGCGGAAGCCCCCGGCGCCGTCGCGAAAGCACTCGGAGACTTCCTCACGGCCATTCAGCGCTGACCGGGTCGCTCGGGGGAAGCCGGGCCGCTCGGTGTACTGCGCCGTCCTGGCCGTCGCCGCCCACCTCGTCCGCCGCACCGCGTCCGGCCCGCCCGGGCGCTGTGCCCATTGTGGAGCGATCTTGTGAGACTCGGACGCGTTCGTGAACCTCACCTGCCGCCGACTCGTCATCCAGGGTCGGAGCACCCGGATGTCTTCGCAACGGAGCGAAGGCACCGCGTGTCCAACCGCCCCACGAAGAATGGACAAGCGCACCATGGGTCGACACCGACGAATAACCCAGCCTCCCCGGAGCACCCTGGCGACAAGAGCGGCGCTGGCCGCAGGGGTGCTCGTGCCGACGATCGCCTCGGTGGGGTCGGCCCACGCCGCCACCCCGCAGGCGGCGATCTGCACCTCGGACCGGCCGGAACTCGCCGACAAGCTCTCCGAGGACATCAACTCGGCACTGGACGGCTCCGCCGCCACCACGGCGATCAGCCTCCACGACCGCACCACGAACACCACCTGCACGGTGGATGCCGACCGGCACTTCGACTCCGCGAGCACGGTCAAGGTGACCGTGCTCAGCACCCTGCTGTGGGACGCGCAGCAGGACGATCGCGCGCTGACGCAGGAGGAGAAGGACCGTGCCACCGCCATGATCACCGAGTCCGACAACGACGCCACCACCGCGCTGTGGAGGCAGCTCGGGGCGGACAAGATCAACGGATTTCTGCAGGCCGCGGGGATGACCAACACCGTCCTCGACAGCGAGGGCCACTGGGGGCTCACCCAGATCACCGCGAACGACGAGGAAAAGCTCCTCCAACTGGTGACCCACACCAACCCGGTGCTCAGCGATGACTCCCGCGCCTACATCCTGAAGCTGACCTCCGAGGTCATCCCCTCACAGCGCTGGGGCACCCCGGCCGGTGCGCCGGGCGACGCCCAGGTGCATGTGAAGAACGGCTGGCTGGAGCGGGCCACGAACGGCTGGCGTGTGCACAGTCTCGGCGCGTTCACCGGCGGCGACCACGACTACACGATCACGGTGCTCTCGCAGGACAACGCCACGATGGACGACGGCATCGCCAACATCGAGGGCATCGCCCGCGCGGTCCACGAGGACCTCAACGCGCCGGTGTCCGGCGCTCAGCCGTAAGCAGCTCGCTCGCCGGCCGGGGTCTCCTTCTCGCGAGCCCCGGCTGGGGGCCCGAGTCTGGAGCGAACGTCCCGCCATCTGTTTGTATGTCCCCTGGATGGCGCGATTCAGGAGGTGGCGGACACGTGGTGTCCACGGAGAGTGTTCTCACGTTCGCGGCGATGTCGCTCTTGGTGATCGTGATTCCGGGGCCGAGTGTGCTGTTCGTGGTCGGCAGGGCCCTGGCGCACGGCCGCCGCACGGCCCTCGCGACGGTCCTCGGCAATGTGATCGGCTGCTATGCCGTGGTGGTCGCCGTGGCGTGGGGACTCGGCGCGCTGGTGCAGAGTTCGGTGGCGCTGTTCGTCGGCGTGAAGCTGGCAGGAGCGGCGTATCTCGTCCACCTGGGGGTGCAGGCGTTCCGGCACCGCGGGGAGATGCGTGTGGCGAACATGGACGCTCCGGCCGAAGAGCGGCGCGGTGATCTGCGTTCGATTCTGGACGGCATGGTGGTGGGTGTCACCAACCCGAAGGGCATCGTCTTCTTCGCGGCGGTGCTACCGCAGTTCGTCGACCACTCGGCGGGGCGTCTTCCCGTCCAGATGATGGTGTTGGGCCTGGTCCCGGTCACCATCGGCCTGGTGACGGACACCCTGTGGGGACTGGGCGCCTCGGCGGCCCGCTCCTGGTTCGCCCGCTCGGACCGCCGCCTGTCGATGGTCGGCGGGGCGGGCGGCCTCGCGATGATCGGCCTGGGCGTGACGGTGGCGGCGACCGGCCGCGCCGACTGAGGACCGCCCGGGGGAACCTCGGGGGCGAGGCCGACCGGCCGCGTCAGGGCCACAGCAACTCGTGCCGCCCGTCGTCGATGTCCTTGACGATCAGGACCCGGCTGGACGGCATCCCCGCCGCGTCGACCGTGCAGAGGCTCATCGCGTGCGGCTCCTGCTGGCCCGTCGCGCCCGCCGCGAGAATCCAGTCACCGACCAGGGGCAGGGGGTTGTCCGGCACGTCGTGGTCCTGGACGTGGGCGGTGCCCACGTCGGCGAAGACCGGAATCGACCTGAGTCTGTCGCGCATCGTCTCGCGCATGTGCGGGGTACCTCTCCCAGTGGCCAATCCGGTTGTCGAGAAACGATCCAGCAGCCTACCGTCGGGTCCATGGCGGACGACGAACCCACGCGCGCGGCACGGTTGATGGACGCCCAGGCGAAGGCCGTGCGGCTCTTCGCGGAGATCGAGCAGCGCGGGCTGGTGGCGCCGGGCGAGGGGGAGCGGGCGGTCAGCGACCGGATCCGGGATCTGGCGAACGAGATGTTCGGTACGACCCGGCACTGGCACAAGCGGATCGTGCGCTCGGGACCGAACACGCTCCTGCCGTACCGGGAGAACCCGCCGGACCGTGTGATCGGCACGGACGACATCGTGTTCGCCGACCTGGGGCCGATCTTCGAAGAGTACGAGGCCGACTTCGGCCGGACCTTCGTCCTCGGCGAGGACCCGGTCAAGCGGCGGCTGCGGGACGATCTGCCCACGGTCTTCGACGCGGGCAAGCGGTTCTTCGAGAGCGACCCGGAGATCACCGGGAAGCGGTTGCACGCCGAGGTGGAGCGGCTGGCCGCCGAGGCCGGATGGGAGCTGGGCGGCTGGCACGCCGGCCATCTGGTCGGGGAGTTCCCGCACGAGACGATCGACGGCGCGCACGTGGAGTCGTACATCACGCCCGACAACGACACCCCGCTGCGGCGCACCGACAAGGCCGGACGCCGCTGCCACTGGATCCTGGAGATCCACCTCGTCGACCGGGAACGGGAGTTCGGCGGCTTCTACGAGGAACTGCTCACCCTGGGCTGATCCGCCTGTCCCGGTGCCGGTGGCCGGTCGGCCCGATGCGGGCGGCGGGGCAGCAGTGTCACCGCGAGGGCCGGGACGGCGGCGAGGACGAGCCAGGGCGCGGCGGGCGGCAGGCCCAGGTCGAGCAGGGAGCCGGAGCGGGGACAGGCGCTTCCAGGTGCGCTCGCGCGGCGACTTCGGGGTCGGCGTGGTCCGGGCGGCCCGGCCGGTCAGTGCGCGGCGGATCAGGTCCGTCATGGGGTGTCGTCCGGGAGGGAGCCGAGGCTGATGCGCATCGCTTGCATCAGCACAGCGTAGGCAACAAGCGCGGGGCTCCTGCCCCGGGCGGCTGTCATCGGGCCACGCCTGTGGTGCCCGGTGGCGCCGGCCACGAGCTGATCGAGGAGCGGACCGTGTTCCAGCAGGGCCGGCTGGGTGGCGAGTCGCCCCGGAGCGGTGGTCCGGCGGCCGGGCGGTGGGCAGGCTCAGTCACATCGGGAACGAGCCGAGCGGCGCGGGGAAGCCGGTGTAAGGCTCCTGCCCCCTTGCGTGTCTGCGGCTACGCTCGTTGTCGTGATGAATCGGTGGAAAGGCCACGTCATCCGTCATCCGCTCTGGGGCGCGGTGGAGTTGACCTTCGCATGGCATGCGTTGCTGCTGCTGTTCGCCGAGGTGATCCTGCCCCCGCTGGCGCCCTCGTGGTATCCGGATCTCGGCGCCACCCTGGTCAACGCCGTCTGTGCCGCGGGAGTGTGGCTCGTCCTGTGGCGGTGGGGCTGGCTGCGCGTCTCCGCGGTGGCCGTACTCGGCCGTCCACACCGCTGGTGGCTGGCCGCACCGATGCTGCTCATCGCCTGTTCGTACGCCGTGGCCGGCCTCGACGGCAGTGCGACGGTCGTCGTCAGCGGCCTGGTGTCGCTGCTGTGGGTCGGCATCAATGAGGAGATCTACAGCCGGGGCCTCGTCCAGCAGGCCCTCAACCCGCTCGGCCCGATCCGCGCGGCCCTCGGCGTCGCCGTCTTATTCGGAACAGGGCATATCCAGAACTTCCTGTTCTTCGGTGACCCGCTCGACGACACGCTGTGGCAGATGCTGTCCGCCGGTCTCTTCGGCTTCACCTGTGCCGGTCTGCGCTACGCGATCGGCTCGGTCTGGCCGATGGTCCTCGTCCATGGACTCGACGACTTCTTCCAGATTCGCTCCCCGGGCTCGGCCCCGGACTGGTGGCAGGCGAGTGTGCTCGTCTTCCAGGCCGCGTACGGCGTGTGGCTGCTGCGCCGCTACGGCGCCGAAGGCGCCCAGTCGTCAGCCGAGGCCATTTGCTCCAGCCCCAGCCCCAGCTCCGGTCACAGCCCCAGTCCCAGCCCCGACGAGCGTCCCGGGGGAGACAGCCGGGCGAGAGCCTGAAATCCATTCGCCCCTGCTCGCCCGGCCCGGTAAGTTCCCGAGAGTCCTCACCGCGGGGAGCCTCTGAGATCTGCGCGTGGCCACCCCGGCAGTTCCCACGCTGAGAGTAGGTTTTCGTCAATGGCGTGTCGTATCAGTGAACTCGTGCTCGGTTGCCGCGACCCCGAGGTGCTGGCGCGGTTCTGGTGCGAGGTCCTGGACTTCGTGGTGCTCGATCGCGAGGACGACGGAACCCTCGAAATCGGGCCGCGCGAAGGGTTCGGCGGCCCGCAGCCGACGATCATCCTCAGCCGCAGGGACGAGCCGGAGCCCGGGAAGTCCCGGCTGCACATCGACGTCAACGCCACCGACCGCGATCAGGACGCCGAGCTCGAACGCCTCCTGAAGCTCGGTGCGCGCCGGGCCGACATCGGCCAGACCGGGGACGAGCAGTGGCACGTCCTCGCCGATCCCGAAGGCAATGAGTTCTGCCTGCTCAAGGCCCGCCTCGCGGCGCTATGACGGTCCTCGTCGTCAGCTGACATCCGTCAGCCCCACCGCCCGGCCTTCCGAGTCCCACGCGATCTCCTGGATCCGCGCCACGGCGTCGCGGTTCAGCGGCCCGAAGACATGGGGAAACAGGCTGTTCTCGGCAACGCCGGGCGGCGGGGCGGGGTTCGCGGCTTCCCATTCACATTTCGCGGTGAGCCGGTCCTCGTCGAGGAGCAGCGCCAGCAGTGGCCTCGGCGCAGTGCGGTAGAAGGCGTTGACGACGGCCAGCGTGGTCTCCTCGTCGGGAGAGCAGTGGATGAAACCGTCCTCCGTGAGGGAGGCGGGGCCATAGGGGCGGTCGGGAGCAGCGTTCCACTCGGCAAGCGGTACGACGTGGTAGATCATGACTCGATTAAACCGCCATCATCTGCCGCAGAGTGAGAGAACGATCGGCTCGCTCGTCAGCGCGGCCCCGGATTCGTCGCCGTCGCCGCCACGGCCCGGCACGGCGATGACAGACGTACAGGCCAGGGCTGCCAGTCGCCCCGGAGCCGGGCGAGATTCGCGGTGCACGATCTCTCCCGTCGACTCCATCAACCGCCGCTCCCGGACAGCCGGGCGTCACCGACGCCACGTACGCAGTCCGCCTTCACCCGCCCGCGGATCCGCTCTCAACGATCGGTGAGATGCGATCGCATGCCGTCGTTCCCGACCCTGCCGCGTACGGAGAACCACAGGCGGCACTCCCCGGCCCCTCAACGAGCGGGAACCCATGCCGCATCCGCCACGACTACTGATCCGGGGCAACCCGTGTGTCCAGTGGATCCAGGAGAGTTTCGATGCGTTCTCGTGTGTGGTGGGGTACGGCGGCGGTGCTGTGCGGCCTCCTCGTGGCGGGCTGCGGCGACGGCGGCGGCAGCGGCGACGGTGATCAGGCGGGCCCCGCCGACGAGAAGTCCGCCACCGGCGACTACCCGGTCACCGTCACCGATTGCCTGGGCGCCAAGGCCACGTTCTCCAAGGCCCCCGAGAGGATCGTCACCAGTAACGCCTCCAGCCTGGAGCTGCTGCTCCGCCTCGGGGCCGGTGACAACATCATCGGCACCGGCTTCCCGCCCGGCAAGGGCACCCTGCCCGGTGAACTCGACGCGCAGGCGCGGAAGGTGAAGGTGCTCGGCCAGTCGGTGATCCCGAAGGAGAAGCTCCTCGGCTCCGGCGCGGATCTGTACATCGACACCTTCGCCTCGATGAACATGGGCGGTGGCATGGGCGACGCGCCGACCGAGGAGGAGTTCAAGGCGGCCGGGATCAAGCACATCTACCTCAAGTCCACCGCCTGTGCGGCGCAGAACAAACGCCCGGTGACCGACCTGTCCGCGGTGGAGGCCGACATCACCTCCCTCGGCGCGGTCACCGGCACCGGCGCGAAGGCCAAGGAACTCGTCGACGGTATGAAGAAGAAGGTGGACACCGTCCGGAAAGCGGTCGGCAGGACGGCGGAGGGGGAGCGGCCGACGTACTTCTTCTTCGACTACGACGCCGGCACCAAGCAGCCCACCGTCGTCTGCAACCGCCAGATCGCCAACGCGGTGATCACTCTGGCCGGTGCCCGCAATGTCTTCGCCGACTGCGACGGCGACTACCAGCAGGTCGGCTGGGAGGACGTCATTTCCAGGAACCCGGACTGGATCCAGCTGGGCGTCCGCGACCGGGGCAGCGAGGCGGCGAACGAGAGGGCGTTCGACGAGGCACGGAAGTGGCTGAAATCGAACCCCGCCACCAAGGGCCTGAAGGCCGTCAAGGAGGGCCATTTCCTGCGCATCGGCTCCGAGCGGACCACCATCGCCGGAGTCGGGAACGCCGACACCGTCCGGGCAATCGCCAAGGCCCTCTACCCGGGCAAGGTCGGCTGATGGCGCTCGACGCCACGGTGAGCGGGGAGGGCAGCACCGATGCCCGTGTGCGCACGCGGCGTTCGGTGCCCGCCGTGCCGTTGGCGCTGCTCCTGGCGGTCGCGTTGCTCGCGGCCCTCACGGCGGCGGTCGCCTGGGGTGCCACGTCGATCCCGCCGGGCGAGGTGTGGAGCGTGGTCTGGCGCAGACTGACCGGCGAGGCCCCCCGGCCCGGCACCAACGACCTGATCGTGTGGCAACTGCGCCTGCCCCGCGCACTGTTGGCCGCCCTCGTGGGTGCCGGGCTCGGCCTGGTCGGTACGGCCATGCAGGCCCTCGTCCGGAATCCGCTGGCCGATCCGTACTTCCTCGGTGTCTCCAACGGCGCCTCCCTCGGCGCCGTCGCCGCCATCGTGCTCGGCCTCGGCACCGGGGGAGTGCTGGGCCTCGGGCTGTCCGGTGCCGCTTTCGCGGGAGCCCTGGCCACCTTCGCGCTCGTCTGGGCGGTGGCCCGGCGCGGCGGGGGGTTCGCGCCGCTCAGGCTGGTGCTCGCCGGGGTGGCCATCGGGCAGTTCCTGTCCGGCTTCACCAGCTATCTGGTGTTGCAGGCCGGGGACGAGCAGCAGACCCACAGTGTGCTGTTCTGGCTCATGGGCAGCCTGAGCGGCGCGAGCTGGCCGCTGCTGGCCGCCCCGGCGGCGGCGGTTCCGGCGGTCCTGCTGCTGTTGCAGGCCCGGGCCCGGGGCCTGAACGCGCTGCTGATGGGCGATGAGACGGCGGCCGGGCTCGGCATCGACGTCGTACGGCTGCGTCGTGAGCTGTTCGCGGTCACCAGCCTGCTCACCGGAGTCCTCGTCGCGGTCTCCGGGGCCATCGCCTTCGTCGCCCTCATGGTCCCCCACGTCTGCCGCCTGGTCGTCGGCGGCGACCACCGTCGTCTGCTGCCCGTGTCGGCGCTCTTCGGCGCGCTGCTGCTGGTGGTGGTCGACCTCGTGTGCCGCACGGCCATGGACACGCAGGAGTTGCCGGTCGGGGTCGTCACCTCGCTGATCGGCGCCCCGGCGCTGCTGTATCTGCTGGACCGGCGCTTGGGGAGCGGGAGTTGAGGATCGACATCGAGAACCTGCGGGTCGCGTATGCCGGACGTACGGTCGTGGCCGATGCCCACCTCATCGCGGCCGAAGGCGAGATCACCGGACTGGTGGGGCCCAACGGCAGTGGCAAGTCCACTCTTCTGCGGACCGTGTACCGGCATCTGAGGCCCGCCGCCGGACGTGTCCTGCTCGACGGCGCCGACCTCCGTGAGCTGAGCCCCGCGCGGTCGGCCCGGCACATCGCCGCGCTCCCGCAGGAGCGGGGCGGGGATTTCGAGCTGACCGTACGCGAGGTCGTCGCCATGGGCCGCACCCCCTACAAGCGGGCGTTCGCCGGGGAGGACGCCGCCGACCGGGACATCGTCGCGCGCGCTCTCGCGGACGTCGGCATGGGGGACCACGCCGACCGCGGCTTCACCGAGCTGTCCGGCGGCGAGCGCCAACGCGTGTTGCTGGCCCGCGCGTTCGCCCAGCAGCCGGACGTCCTGGTCCTGGACGAGCCGACGAACCACCTCGACGTCCGCCACCAGGTCGAACTCCTCGCGCTGCTGCGCGGCCGACACCGTACGACCCTGGTGTCGCTGCATGACCTCAACGCCGCCGCCTCCGTGTGCGACCGGCTGCACGTCCTGCACGAAGGCCGCGTGGTCGCCTCCGGAACGCCCCGCGAGGTGCTGCGACCGGCCCTGCTGGCCGAGGTGTTCGGCGTGCGCGCGGCCGTGGTCGAACACCCGCTGACCGGGGACCCGCTGATCGCCTTCGACCACCGGGAACCGGCGGACGGGCGGGCGGAACCGGAAGCGGCCGACCCGGCGGACGAGCACCAAGGGCAGCCTGTCAGCTCATCATGAATTGCAGCGGTTTTTTCTGATACATCCGGGAACTCACCTCGCGGTCCGCCCGACTTCTAGAGCGAGGCCGCCGCTCGGCGGCCGGTCTGCCAGAAGGACCAGAGGGAGGGGTGTATGATCGACGACGCGTCCGGTGCGGATCAGCCCGGGGACGTACCCGAGCGGCCGGCGGATCCACCCGAAGTCCGCGACCGCTGGCTCCTGGTGGCCGTGGCGGGCGCGCTGGCGTTTGTGGCGATGCTCGACATGAACATCGTCAACGTGGCGCTCGCGGACATCTCCCAGGGCCTGCGGGTGTCGGCGGCGACAGCCCAGTGGGCGGTCCTGGGCTACCAACTTCCCGTCGTCGCCCTCCTGTTGCCGGTCGGCCGCTGGCTCGACGCTGTGGGCACTCGCCCCGCGCTGCTGGTCGCGACCGGCGGCTTCGCACTGTGCAGCGCGCTTGCCGCCGCATCGCCGTGGGCCGCCTGGCTGATCGCCGCCCGGATCGGACAGGGCATGTGCGGCGCGGTGCTGTTCGTGTTGATGCCGGTGCTGGCGATCCGCTCCGTGCGGCCCGAGCTGCGCGGGCGGGCGATGAGCGTGCCCGCGACCCTCGGCCCCCTGGGCGCCGTCACCGGACCGGCGGTCGGCGGTCTGCTCCTGGACCATCTGGGCTGGCGCTGGATCTTCCTGGTCAAGATCCCGTTCTGTCTGCTGGCGCTGGCCGTGGTGTGGCGGGCGATGGCCGGGGACGGCCGTCTGCGCGGCGCGGACCGGCGCTTCCTCGCCGACACCGCCCTGATAGCCATGGGAGTGACGATTCTGCTGCTGTCTCTGACCCTGGCCTCCGATACCCCCGCCTGGCTGCCGCTCGCCCTCGTCGCCGCACCGCCGCTGTGGTGGTGGCTGCGGGGGCCGGGCGGGCGGCCGGTGGCCGGTGTGCTGCGGGCGGCGGGGCTGCTGCGGGCGCATGGCGCGGTGCTGGCGCTGGCGGTGGGTTTCGCCGCCATGCACTACGTGGTCGCCCTGCACCTCCAGCGCGACGAGGACGTCAGCGCGACCACCACCGGCCTGACGGTGCTCGTCTTCCCCCTCGGCATGGGGCTGGCGGGCCCGCTCGGCGGACGGCTCGCCGACCGGTACGGGGCCCGGCCCGTCGCGGTCACCGGCGCCGCGCTCACCGCCGTCGGCCTGTTGCTGCTCGTCCCGCTGGGCGACGGCTGGTCCCCTCCTGACGTGGCCTGGCGGCTCGCTCTGGCCGGACTCGGCATGGGCCTGAACGGCGGCCCGGCCCAGGCCCTGGTCATGGGCGCCGCCCCACCGGGCCGCGCCGCCACGGTCGGCTCGACCGTCCAGCTCGCCCGCAGCCTCGGTTTCACGCTCGGTCCGGCCCTGGCCACCGCGGCCTGGGGGCCGGCCGGTCCGGACGACGGCGTACGGGCGGGTCTGGCCCTCGCCACCCTCGCCGCCTGCTCCGCCGTACCGCTGCTCGCCCGGCCCGCCCGCGGTCCCGCGAACCCCACCGAGAAAACCGCCGACGCGGCGCCCGCCGCACCCCGCTGAACCCCCACCTCACCGTCACCGAGGAGTCGCACCCATGTGCGGAATCACCGGCTGGGTCTCCTTCCACCAGGACCCCCGCACCCAGGCTTCGGTCATCGAGGCCATGACCGCCACCCTGACCCCGCGTGGCCCCGACGCGGGCGGAGTCTGGCTCGGCCGGCGCGCCGCGATCGGCCACCGTCGCCTGGCCGTCCTCGACATCGCCGGCGGCGTCCAGCCGATGACCGACCGGCCCGACGCCCCGACCACCGTGCTCACCTACAGCGGCGAGATCTACAACCACCACGAACTGCGCGCACAACTCAGGGGCCTGGGGCACGAGTTCCGCACCCGCAGCGACACCGAGGTGGTGCTGCGCGCCTACGCCGAGTGGGGCGAGGAGGTGGCCGGCCACCTGGACGGCATGTTCGCGTTCGCCGTCTGGGACGAGCGGGCACACCGGCTGCTCCTGGTCCGCGACCGGCTCGGCGTCAAGCCCCTCTTCTGGGCGGAGGTGGACGGCGGTCTGGCCTTCGCCTCCGAACCCAAGGCGCTCTTCGCCCATCCGGAGCTACGGCCCCGGGTGGACGCGGACGGGCTGCGTGCGGCGTACAGCCTGCTCTTCACCACCGGGCCGACGGTGTGGTCCGGCGTGCGGGAGGTCGAGCCCGGCGGTGTGTTCCTTCTGGACCGGGACGGCATCCGCGAGCGCCGCTACTGGCAGTTGGAGGCCGACGCCCACCCGGACGACCGGGACGCGACCGTGGCCCGCGTGCACGACCTGGTGAGCACTGCCGCCCGCGCTCAGCTGGAGGCCGACGTCCCCCTGTGCTCCCTGCTGTCGGGCGGCATCGACTCCACCGTCCTGACCGCCCTGCTCGCCGACGAACTGCGCCTGCGCGAGGGCCCGGGCGCCCGGATCCGCTCCTACGCCGTCGACTACAGCGACCAGGCCGAGAGCTTCACCGGTGATGTTCTGCGCACCGGCCACGACACCCCGTACGCCACGGAAGCGGGCGCGTTCCTCGGCACCGACCACAGCACGGTGGTGCTGGACCCGCGTGCCCTGCTCGACCCCGAACACCGCAGGGCCGTGGTCGTGGCCCGCGACTCGCCGATCGGCGTCGGCGACATGGACACCTCGCTCTACCTCCTCTTCGGGGAGATCCGGAAGCACTCCACCGTCGCCCTGTCCGGCGAGGCGGCCGACGAGGTCTTCGGCGGCTACCCCTGGTTTCACAACCCCAAGGCGCTCGCCGCGCCCACATTCCCCTGGCTGTTGGTGACCGGCGACGAGGCCGCGATGCCACTCAACCCCGAACTGGACCTGCGTATCGGCGAGTTCCGCGACGACACCTATCGCACTGCCCTGGCCGCCGTACCGCACCTCGACGGCGAGACGCCCACCGAACACCGGCAGCGCGAGATGCAGCACCTCTCGCTCACCCGCTGGCTGCGTCAACTGCTGCACCGCAAGGACCGGTTGAGCATGGCGCAGGGCCTGGAGGTCCGCGTCCCCTACTGCGATCACCGGCTCGTCGAGTACGCCTTCACCACCCCCTGGACCCTGAAGAACTTCGACGGCCGGGAGAAGAGCCTGCTGCGCGCGGCGGCCACCGGACTGGCCCCCGACTCGGTGCTGCACCGACCCAAGAACCACTACCCGGCCACCCATCACCCCGACTACAACCGTGGCCTGCAGAACCTGGCCCGCGACGCCCTCGCCGACGACACCGTCCGCTCACTCGCCGACGAGACCCGCCTCAAACCCTGCCTCGACACCCCGCCCGGCCAACTGAAGTGGAGCCACCGCCTCCGCCTCGAACGCGTCGTCGACCTCGCCCTGTGGCTGGACCACTACCAGCCCGAACTCGCCCTTTGAGGAGCACCTCCCATGACCTCCCAGGAATCCGGGACGGCCCCCGATGCCCTGCCCGAGCCCGTGCCGCTGATGGGCTGCCCCTACAAGAGCAACCCGTACCCCCTCTACGAGCGGATGCGCGAGACCGGACCGGTGCACCGCGTCCTTTTTCCCAGCGGCGTACACGCCTGGCTCGTCACCGGCTATGACGCCGCGCACTCCGCGCTGGGCGACGACCGCCTCGGCAAGAACCACGACCGGGGCAACGACCGCTGGCGAGCCCGCGCCTCGATCATGCCCGAGCCCCAGCACTCCCAGCTCCAGGTCCACCTCCTCCACCAGGACCCGCCGACCCACACCCGCATGCGGCGCTTTGTCACCGACGCCTTCACTCCGCGCCGTACCGAGCACCTGAGGCCCCGTTTCCAGGAGCTGGCCGACGCCCTCGTCGACGCCCTCCCGGAAACCGGCCCCGCGGACCTTGTCACCGGCTTCGCCGCCCGCTTCCCCTTCCTGATCCTCGCCGAAGTCATCGGCCTGCCACCCGAGTTGGCGGCCCGCTTCGACCGCGACTGGGGCAAGGTCGTCCAGCCGGTCGGACCGACCGACCCCGGGCGCCCGCTGTACGAGGCCCGCCTGCACGGGCTGCAGAGCTACATAGCCGAGGTCGTCGCCCACAAGCGCGAACAGGGGGAAGACGACCTGCTCAGCCGCCTGGTCGCGGCCCGTGACCGCCGCGAGCTCTCCCAGGAGGAGCTGGACTCGATGATC
Source organism: Streptomyces sp. AgN23 (assembly GCF_001598115.1). Lineage (NCBI taxonomy): Bacteria > Bacillati > Actinomycetota > Actinomycetes > Kitasatosporales > Streptomycetaceae > Streptomyces > Streptomyces sp. AgN23. The sequence continues at coordinate 1,501,851 of NZ_CP007153.1, read as the reverse complement.
TTCCAGCTCCTCGTGGCGGGCCAGGAACCGGTCACCAACCAGATCACCACCGCCCTGATCGCCCTCTTCCGCCACCCCGCCGAACTCGCCCGGCTGCGCGACAACCCGGAGCTGATGCCCCGCGCCGTCGACGAACTCCTGCGCTACGACAGCGCCTTCGAGCTGACCACCTGGCGCTTCTTCGACCGGTACAGCGACCTGCACGGCACCAAGGTCCCGGCCGGGGACTCGGTGATCGTCTCCCTGTGCGCGGCCAACCGCGACCCGCGCCGCTTCCCCGACCCCGACACCCTCGACCTGGACCGCTCGCCCAATCCCCACCTGGCCTTCGGCCACGGCGTCCACTTCTGCCCCGGCGCGTCCCTGGCCCGCGCCGAACTCCAGATCGCGCTGGGCACCCTCTTGGCCCGCCTCCCCGGGGTGCACCTGGCCATCGAAGACGGGGACATCGAGTGGATCCCGGCCGTCCTCGGCCGGGGGACCAACCACCTGCCCGTCGGCTACGACCGACGCGTCTGACCCGGCGCCTTTCGATCGCAGGCCCCCACCTGGCGCACGGGGCGGGTTCCGCACGCCACCGTGTGCGGACCGCCCCCGGCCGGCCACCCGCACCCCATCCGCCGGCGCCCGGCGTGCCACGCCGAGGCGCCCTACGGCCCTGCCCGCATGCCCCGCGTTGCGCATCCCTTCACGGAGGACCCCCCCATGCCGCTGACGACCGCACCGGACACCCGCCCCACGAGCAGCGTGAGCGCCGCCATCCTGGACCTGCTGCTGCCGTACCACCGCACGACCCACCCCTTGCCCACGGCGGCGGGGGCGTTCACGCGCCAGCTGCGCCAGATCGCCGGGTTCGTACGCGCCGGGGAACCCGTGGTCTTCACCCTGCCCGGCTTCCCCTGCAAGTCCCCGAACCCCGCAAAGGTCCTCGGCCACCTCCCCGACCAGGGTGAACGCCTCTCCCTCGGCTTTCTGAACACCCTGTGCGAGGAGATCGAGCGGGTCCACCCACCGGGCGCCCGCGTGATCATCTGCTCCGACGGCCATGTCTTCGGCGACCTGATCCGCGTCCCGGACGACCACATAGACGCCTATGCGGACGGACTCAGACGCCTCATCCTGGAGTCGGACCTGCACCGCCTCTCCGTCTTCGACCTGCGCGACGTCCTGGGCGACCTGCCCCACGACGCCAAGCGCGCCCAGGTGTACCAGCGGTACGCCCCCACCCTGGAGGCGCTGCGAGCCGAGGTCCGCTCCGAGGACCACACCCTCGCCCTGTACCGGGGCATCACCCGGTTCCTCGTCGACGACACCGCCGACTTCACCGGCACCCGCTCCGCCCTCCAACGCGCATGCCGCACACGTGCCTACGGCGTCATCCAGCGCAGCAGAGCCTGGGGCGACCTGATCGCCGAGCACCACCCGGGCTCCGTACGGCTGTCCATCCACCCCCAGCCCATCGGCGCCCTCAAATTCGGCATCCGCCTCCTCGACGCCGCCGACGTCTGGACCACCCCTTGGCACTCGGCCGCCCTGCACCGCACCGACGGCACCTGGACGCTCATGCCCCGCACCCGCGCGGAACAGCTCGGCCGTCTGGTCCACCGTGACGGCAGACCGAGCCACTATGAACAGGACTGAGCAGGTCACCCGCTCGCCAGGCGAGCCTGGTGCCGTGACGCGCGTCACGGCAAGGCGCCGGAACTCGGTTGCCGGGCGTCCCGACTCCTCTACCGGTACGGCCGGATCCGCTGAAGCCGTACGGAGCGATCGGGAGTTTCCTCATATGACGCAGCCCCGCCCACCTGCCCGCCGGACGCCAGGTGCGTTCCTGCCCACGTCACCGCCCCCGCCTGCGCTGTGTGGATTCCTTCTGCTGCTGGTGCTGGTGTTCGCCGTTTCCTACGCCGTCGGTGCGGGCGCCGGGCCCGTCGCCCCCGGCATGCACGGCACCAGTACGACAGACGGCGGCTCAGGAGACGGGCAGGGCGGTGGCGGCATGGACATGGGTGACATGGACCAGGGGAGTGGACGCTGATGGCCGGCGAACCGGCAGCGGTCGCCGTCGTGACCGACCTCGCCATCGGCGGCATGACCTGCGCCGCCTGTGTGCGGCGTGTCGAGAAGAAACTGGCCGGGCTGGACGGGGTCACGGCCGGCGTGAACCTCGCCACCGGCCGGGCACGGGTGAACCACCCGCCCGAGATCGGCTCGGACCAGCTGATCGCCACCGTCGAGCAGGCCGGCTACACCGCCGCGCTGCCCGAACCGCCCAGGAAGGAACGGCGCGAGGACGGGGATGAAGCGGAGGACGCCCGGCAGGAGCGCCACCGGCTGGTGACCACGGCGTTGCTCGCGGTCCCGGTGCTGGTCCTGTCGATGGTTCCCGGTCTGCAGTTCCGCAACTGGCAGTGGCTGTGCTTCGTGCTCGCCGCCCCCGTCGCCGTCTGGGGAGCCTGGCCCTTCCACCTGCGAGCGGCGCGCGGACTGCGACACTCGGCGGCCACCATGGACACCCTGGTCTCGCTGGGTGTCGCGGCGTCCTTCGCCTGGTCCTCCTACGCGCTGTTCTTCGGCGGGGCCGGCGGTACCGGGATGCGGATGCCCTTCAGCCTGGTGCCCACCGCCTCGGACGGCGTCGCCCAGATCTATCTGGAAGCCGCCGTCGGCGTACCGCTGTTCGTCCTCGCCGGCCGCTTCCTGGAGACACGGGCCCGGCGGGGGACCGGCGCGGCACTGCGCGCCCTGGCCCGGCTGGCCGCCAAGGAGGTGTCGGTACGCGATGGCGACGGCGAGCGCCTGGTCCCGATCGAGGAACTGCGGGTCGGTCAGGTCTTCGTCGCCCGGCCGGGGGAGCGCCTGGCCACCGACGGCACGGTGGTGGAGGGCAGCTCGGCCGTCGATCTCTCGCTGGTCACCGGGGAGAGCGAGCCGGTGGAAGCCGGCCCCGGCGCGTCCGTGATCGGCGGTGCCGTCAACGCGGGGGGTCTGCTCCTGGTACGGGCCACCGCGGTGGGCGCCGATACCCAACTGTCCCGGATCACCCGGCTGGTGACCGAGGCCCAGGCGGGCAAGGCGCGGGCGCAGCGGCTCGCCGACAAGGCCGCTGGCGTCTTCGTCCCGGTCGTGCTGACCCTGGCCGTCACGGTCCTCGGATTCTGGCTCGGGGCCGGCGCCGAGCCGCAGGCCGCGATCACCGCGAGCGTGGCCGTCCTGGTCGTGGCGTGCCCCTGCGCGCTGGGCCTGGCGACCCCCACCGCGCTGATGGCGGCGACGGGCCGGGGCGCCCAACTGGGCGTCCTGGTCAGCGGACCGCAGGCGCTGGAGGGCCTACAGCACCTCGACGCCGTCGTCCTGGACAAGACCGGCACCCTCACCTCCGGGCACATGAGCGTCGCCCGGGTCACCGCCGTGCCGGGCGGGCTCGGCGAGGAGGAACCGGTCCGGCTGGCGGGCGCCGTGGAACAGGGATCGGAACACCCGCTGGGGCGTGCCATCACCGCCCATGCCCGGCGCACTGTCTCCGGAGAGCCGCTCCCGGCCCTGACCGACTTCGTCGCGCTGCCGGGGAAGGGCGTGCGCGGGCGGGTGGAAGGACGGCTGATCGAGGTCCTGGCCCCGGACGACGCGTTGCCCCCGACACTGGCTCAAGCACTGTCGGCCTCCGAGACCGCCGCCCGTACACCGGTCGTGGTCCGCGTGGACGGCGAGCCCGAGGCACTGATCGAGGTCGGAGACGTGCTGCGTCCGGGAAGCTACCGGGCCGTGGAGCGGCTCCGCCGCCTGGGCGTGCGACCGGTGCTCGCCACCGGCGATCGCGAGGCGCCCGCCCGCGCCGTCGCCGCCGACCTCCGCATCGAGGAGGTGCACGCCCGTCGCACCCCGGAGGACAAGGCCGCCCTCGTCCACGAGCTGCGGGAGCAGGGCTACCGGGTCGCCGTGGTCGGTGACGGGGTCAACGACGCGGCCGCCCTGGCCGGGGCCGACCTCGGCATCGCCATGGGCACGGGCACGGATGTGGCGATCGGGGCGGCCGACGTGACGCTGGTACGCGGTGACATCGAGACCCTGGCGGACGCGGTCCGTCTCGCCCGCAGCGCGCTGGGCACGATCCGCGCCAATCTGCTCTGGGCGTTCGGCTACAACGTTGTGACCGTACCGCTGGCCATGGTCGGTCTGCTCAACCCCATGCTCGCGGCGGCCGCGATGTCGGTCAGTTCGCTGCTCGTGGTCGGCAACAGCCTGCGCCTGCGTGCCTGGCAGCCGTCGCCGACCGGCCCACGCCCCTCCCGGCCCGCCGCGCCTGCCGTCCGGAGGCCACTGTGACGCCCATGTACGCCGCCGGTGGACTGCCCGCCCGCAGCTGCGACCCGACACCGAGGTGGAGGCCCGCCCGATGACGACCCCCTCCTGGACGCCCACCCGCCGTCGCCTCACGGACTCCCTGCGGGCCGCGGCCGCTCCGTTCTGCGCCTGTGTCCTCGCACTGGGCGGCCTCGCCACCTGGACCGCCTCGGGCAACGCGGGCAGGCCCCCGCGTATCGGCGTCACCGACGCACAGCTCTTCCTCCCCGCCCCGGGAGTGCCCCGGACCGCCGCGTTCTTCCGCGTCACCAACACGGGCGGGGCGCAGAACCGGTTGGTCGAGGTGACCTCCTCCGCGGTCGCCGAGGGGATCTCGCTCAGCCGTCACCGGATGACCGGGAGGGGTGCCGCCTCCCGGCAACTCGCGGACTCCCTGCCCGTTCCGGCGGGCGGCACGCTCGACATGTCACCGTTCACCAGCGATGTGACCGTCCCGGCCACGGCCCGCTGGCGGGCCGGAGACCTGGTGCCCTTCACCCTCCGCTTCGAACACAGCGGACGTGTCGAGACCAACGCCGTCGTCGTGCGCCCCGGCGACAGGTGATCACGCCCGGGCGGCACCCGGTCCGGCACGCCTGTGAGCCCTGGCCAGGACGCCGCTGAAGATGACGACCGGGAGCACGGGCGTCGCGGGGAAGGCATTGGGTCCGCCGAAGCCGATCGCGTTCATCAGGGGCCCGGCCAGTCCGGCGCCCAGGGCCGCGACGACGTTCATGGCGGTGTCCGCGGTGCCCTGCACACCGGGCCGAAGGGCTGCCGGCGTGGCGCGAGCTGGTCCGTCTGGTCCGGGCCACCCCGGTCTGGATGGGCGCGGTCGCCGAGGTCGTCGCCCAGTACCCTTCCGCGTCCTGGCGGGACGCGGGACTGGCCGGTGCCGCGGTCAGCAGGCTGGGCCCGCTCCAGGAGATCCACGGCATGTCGGGGCCCCACGGCATGTCGGGGCCCGGCGGCCGGCCCGCCGCGCCCTTCGGATTCGCCCACGCCGGCGCCGTCGGCCCCGACTTCGAAGAGGCCGTCACCGCCCAGCTCGCCCAGTGCTTCGGCCTGGCCGCGGCCACTCCCGACATCCTGCGTGCGCGGAACCGGAGCACCGAGCGGTGGACCGTCCCGTCCACGGTGCGACGCCTTGCCGACTACTCGCCCTTCGGCCACCCCCGCTACCAGCAGCCCGCCCTCGACGGCCGACTGCACTGGGCGTCGACCGGGACGGCGACCGCGCACGCCGGACACATCGAAGGCGCCCCCGCCTCCGCGGAACGCGCGGCCCACGACGTCCTGGCCACGATGCCGGGTACCACCGGCCGCCGCGGCGTGAGCGCTACGAGCTGACCGGGGTGCGGAACCCGCGGAAGGTCACCGGCTTGCGGGTCTCGAAGCCCAGCCGTTCGTACAGCGCGATGGCGGCCGTGTTGGTGTCGGCCACATGCAGGAAGGGACGCTCGTCCCGGGACACGATGCGCGCGGCGAGCGCGCTGACCAGGCGGGCGGCGTGGCCTCGCCCACGAGCCTCGGGGGCGGTGCAGACCGCGCTGATCTCGGTCCATCCCGGAGGCCGTAGCCGTTCCCCCGCCATCGCCACCAGCGTGCCGTTGTCACGGATGCCGAGGTAGGTGCCGAGTTCGAGGGTGCGCGCCCAGAACGGTCCTGGCTCCGTCCGCCCGGCCAGGCCGAGCATCTCGGGCACATCGCCCGGGCCCAGTTCGACCACGCCAGTACGGGCCTCGGCCTGGGAAGGGACACGCGAGCCGGCGCCCGCCCAGACCATCTGACGCCCTCCGAGGACGAAGACGGGTTCCCAGTGCGACGGCGGGATCGACGGGCAGTCGAACATGTCCGCGAACCCGCCTGGCCCCAGCAGCCGGGCGAGGTCGGCCCACTCCGCCGCTCCCGCCTCGACGGGCACCGCGGAGAACGTCGCGACTCCCGGCAGGTAGCTGACGGCCCCGCCGCGTCCGCGGGCGAGATGCGCGTGGTGCCCCCGGAGCGACGCGCCCACCGGATCGTCGAGTACGACAGTGTTGCCGCCCGCCATGGTGCAGTGCCTTTCGTGTTGAGGGTCAGCGGGTGCGACCGCGGGCCTTGAGGGGCACCGGGGGGAGCTCCGGGGCGGGGAGTGGGTTGCCGTCGTAGCCGTGCACCGTGCCGAAGCGGGTGCCTGCCGCCCAGTCCTCCCGCGCCTGGGCGATCTCATCGTGGGAGCGGCCGATGAAGTTCCACCACATCACGATCTTCTCCTCGAAGGGCTCCCCGCCCAGCAGCATGAACGCGCTGTCCACATCCGCGCGCAGCGGCAGTTCGGTGCGCCCGCAGCCGAGGTAGAGGAGGGAGCCGGGGGCCAGGCGGACCCCGTCGACCTCGGCCTCGCCGGACATGGTGAGCGCCGCGTACTCGAAGTCGGGACGCACCGGCAGCCGGGCGTCGGTGCCGGCCGCGAGGGCGATGTCCGCGCCCATCAGCGGGGTGAACGTGGTGCCGGGCGAGGCCGCGCCGTCCAGTTCGCCGAGGATGACCGTCGCCCGCAGCCCTCCGCCGCCGGTCACCCGGGGCAGCTCGGCGTGGTGCTCCCACCCGGGGGCGATATGGCGGTCGCCGTCGGGCAGTGCGACCCACAGCTGGGCCCCGTGCAGCAGGCGGGCGTGCTCGCGCGGGGACTCCTCGGAGTGCGCGATGGCCCGCCCCGAGGTCATCAGCCCCAGCTCGCCGGGGCGCACCGTCTGCAGACTGCCGACGCTGTCACGGTGCAGCACCTCGCCGTCGTGCAGCCAGCTGACCGTCTGCAGCCCCATGTGCGGATGCGGAGGGACCTGCATGCCCGGCTCCTGGGCGATGTCGTCCGGGCCGTAGTGATCGATGAAGCACCAGGCGCCGACCATGCGCCGACCCAGGTTGGGCAGCAGCCGGCGCACCATCGTGGATTCGCCCAGCGGGACCTGTTTGGCGGCCAGCAGTTCGCGAACCGGCTGGGCGGTGACGTCATCGCGGCCGCCGCATACGGTCGCCGCGGGCCTCATATCGAGATTGCTCATGACCGCACTCTCCCATCGGGCGACGACTCGCGCTCACCCGTATGGCTCTGGGCGCGGCCGTACGAGGCGATCGCCCCGTACACCAGCGCCGCGCCCAGCAGCCAGCCGCCCAGCACATCGCTGGGCCAGTGCACGCCCAGATACAGGCGGGTGAAGCCGACGCCCAGCACGGACACCGCGGCCACGGCGATCATGAGCCGCAGCCACCTCGCCGGCGCACCGTGCAGTGTCATCAGCCACAGCAGCAGCCCGAAGGCGACGGTCGCGGTCAGGGCGTGGCCGGAGGGGAAGGCCGCGTAGTGCGCCGAGTCCACGGGATCCGGCCACCGGGGGCGCCCCCGGTCCACGGCGGCCTTCACCGCCTGTTGCAGCGCCGTGCCCACCGCCGCCGTGACGGCGACCCAGAGGGCGAGCCGCCGCTCCCGGCGCCACAGCAGCCACCCCACGGCCACGGCCAGCAGCGCACGCATCGCCCAGGGATCCCAGATCCAGTCCGAGAGCACTCTGTTGGTCCGGGTCCAGCCGTGGTGCTCCACGGCGGAGCGGTGCAGGGCGACGACGATCTCCCGGTCGACGTTCCCCAGGGGCCCCCAATGGGCGGCCACCAGGGCGAGCAGCACCAGGAAGAGCGCGGTGAACACGGCCGCGGTGCGGGCGGCTCGACGGTGATGGGTTGCCGGCTGCATGGGTCGATGATCGCCGACGGACGGGTCTCGGAGCCAGGAGGCCCCTCGGCCGGGAGCCGGGGGCTCTTCTGACGGCCGGGGGCCAGGAGCCTCGTGCCGCGAACGGCTACCCCAGCACTCGCAGCGCCGGGACGAGGGTCACCATGAGCGGGACGGCCGGGACGAGCGCCGCGGTGGCCGTAAGGCGCCAACGGCGGCCCACCGAGAGGCGGGAGGCCGGGGCCAGCAGCCGGTCCACCCGCTTCGGGACCTGGGCGAGCGCGCTGGGGCTGGAACCGAACACCCCGCGCTCCTCGTTGAGTTCGACCAGCGCGAGGGCGGTGGTCGTCCGCCCGAAGCGCCGGGACGCGGAGTCGTCGGCGGCCAGCTCGACCAGCCGGTGCACCTCGTCGCGGAACGCCGCGAACATGGTCACCTGCGGAAAGCCGGTGGCCAGCGCGCCCGAGCAGTGCAGCAGCCAGTGATGGCGGGCGCGGGCGTGGCCCTGCTCATGGGCGATGACGGCGTCCAGCCGACGGCCCTTGAGGCGGCGCAGCGCCGCCGTGGTGATGACGAGCTGGGGCGTGGTGCCCGGCAGCAACCAGGCGTCCGGCTTGTCGCCCTCCAGGACGACCAGACGCTCCCCGCTGGGCTCCTCACCGGGCAACGCGGGGGAGCGGACGAGGAGTTCCGCGCGGTGCTGCCTGCGCCAGGCGCGGGCGCGGCCGATCTCGCGGGTGAGCATCACCGCGCTCCAGACGGCCCCGAGGGCGAGCACGAGGGCGATGGGCGCGGCCAGCGGCCCGTAGCCGGAGAGCGCGTACGCCTCCACCACGCCCTTGGGTGCGGGGGCGAAGACATTTCCGCGCACGGCCTCCCAGGCGGCCGCGGCGGTGAGCGCCATGGTCAGCGCGCAGCACAACAGCACCCCGACGACCACGCACTGCCACACCCACAGGGCGAGCACAGGTTCGCGGTCGATCCAGTCGGAGCGGGACAGCAGGCGCGGCGCCATTGCCGCCGCCAGTGCGCCGAGGCCCATCAGCGCGAACGGGACCAACATGGCGGTCACCCTATGATCGCGAAGCTCGGACCGGGTACGGTCACGACGGGGAAGTGACGCATACCACGGTGCGGCTACGGGTGGGGCTATGGCCCGGCCCGCCGCCCGTTCACACGGTGAGCAGCATCGCGAACATCCCTATCCCCATCGACAGCCTGCAGGCATGCCGCAGCTCGGGCCGCCGTGACCAGCCGATACCGGACGAGCCCGCTCCTGCGCCCGCCCCCGCTCCGACCCCGGCACCGGCTCCCGCTGCGTCCGCGGCCCTGGCCCCCGTGCCGTCCAGCGCGCTGTCCGTCATCGGTACGAGCCGCAGCCCGGACCGTACGACGTAGACCGCGAAGTACACGAGCAGTACCCCGGTCAGCAGCGGCACCCCGCCCGCCATCCGGCCCGGTGCCATCCGGCCGGTGTGCTGGTGACCGCCCGTGGTGCCCATCATCATCGCGAGCGCCATATAGACCATCGCGAGCGCCCCGATGGCGTGATGCAGACGGTGCCCCGGAAAGCCCGCGCCGCTCGCCATCGGCAGCAGAGCCCTTACGGCGGCCACGGCGAAGACCGCCGCGAACGCGGGCGGGCCCCATGGACGGGGGTCCAGCACGGTGGAGGGCACCGCCATCGCCGCCATCCCCCACCCCATCAGTGCCTCGGCGCCCGCTACCCGCCGCCCCGGCCCGGGCGGCTCACCGCGCATCTGCAGCAGACAGTAGGCACCCGTGGCCGCGCACAGCGCGACCAGCAGCCAGCCGACGAGCGGAGTTCCGTACACGGCACACCTCCCGAAAGGGGGACGTAATGCCAGGAGACATCCCCTGCCGCGGGGCCACACACGCGAGCGCATGGGCGCAGCGGGGGAGCGCGAGGCGTGCGGAGTGGTGAGGGGCGCGAGGCGCGGTATGGCACCGTGAGAGATGCGGCCCGTGGATCATGCAGGCCCCCGCCGCACCACGGGACGTGCACAGCCGTTCTACGAGGAGGAGAGCCCGTGTCGAATCCACCGCTTCCCGAGGCCGCGGTCGCCATGCTCGAGAAGCCCAACCCGGCCGTGATCGCGACGATCCGGTCCGACGGCCAGCCCGTCTCCACGGCCACCTGGTACCTCTGGGACAACGGCCGGATCCTGGTCAACATGGACGAGGGCCGCAAGCGGCTCAGCCATATCCGCAACGACCCCAGGGTCACGCTCACCGTGATCGACGAGGCGAACTGGTACAACCACATCAGCCTCATCGGCCGGGTCGTCGAGCTCCAGGACGACGAGGACCTGTCCGGAATCGACCGGCTGTCCCGGCAGTACCTCGGCAAGGAGTACCCGCAGCGGGACCGCGGCCGGGTCAGCGCCTGGATCGAGATCGACCGCTGGCACGGCTGGGGCGAGCACAAGGAGAACACCCAGCCCGGCTGACGCCCGGTACCGCCCGCCGTCCGTCCCACCGCCCCTAGCCACCGCGAGCCGGGGGCAGGCGGGCGGACGGAGGGCGCCGGGGCGGCCGAACGGAGGCAGGGCGCCCGGCCGCCGTCGGGCGATGTGCGTAAAGGCCTCAGAAAGGGATCAGGAAGGTCGTCAGGGCCGGTACCGCATCGGATGGTCCTCGGGGACCTCCGCGACCGCGATGCGCACGCCGTCCGGATCCCGCGATCCGCTGCTAGATCCCCGGCCGGTAGCGAATCGGATGATCCTCTGGCACCTCGACGATAACGATTTCGAGTCCGTCCGGATCCGCGATCCACATCTCCACCAGCCCCCACGGCTCCTTCTTCGGCGGGCGCAGCACCTCGACCCCCTGCGCGGTGAGCTCCTTGTGCGCCGCCGCCGCGTCCGCGACCTGGAGCCACAGCTGGAGGCCCGGGGCGGGCGGGGTGTCGGAGCGGCCGGAGACCTCCAGGAAGCCCCCGCCGAGGAAGTAGACCGTGCCCCGCTCGGGGCCCGTCCCGAACTCCCGGAAGACCGCGAGACCCAGCGTCTCGCCGTAGAACGCCCGGGAGCGCTCGGGGTCCGTCGGCCGCAGCAGAATGCGACTGCTCAGTACGTGAACCATGCCGCGACCTTACGCAACCCGACCCGCTTGGGGCAGGTTAAGGTCACTCTGCCGTCACCACCGCCGATCGCCCCCACCCCCGCCCCCGAAGGGACCCTTCCGACGCCATGGACACCGCGGACGCCACCGTACGAGCCACCGCCTCCCCGCTCGCCTTCCGCCCGGCCACCGAGGCGGATGTGGAGGCGCTGGTGCTCCTGATCGAGTCGGCCTATCGCGGGGACGCCAGCCGCGCCGGATGGACCACGGAGGCGGATCTCCTGGCCGGGCGGCGCACCGACCGGGAGGGCGTCGCGGCCGTGGTGCGGGACCAGAACAGCCGCATGATGATCGTCGAGCGGGACGGTGAGCTGATCGCCTGCTGCCAGCTCGAGCATCGCGGCGACCATGCCTACTTCGGCATGTTCGCGGTCCGGCCCACGCTGCAGGGCGGGGGCCTGGGCAAGGCGATCCTCGCCGAGGCCGAGCGGTTCGCGCGGGCGGAGTGGGGCGCGACGGAGATGCACATGACGGTGATCACCGCCCGTGGGGAGCTGATCGCCTGGTACGAGCGGCGCGGCTACGCCCGTACCGGCGAGCGGTCCCCGTTCCCGTACGGCGATGAGCGGTTCGGCCTGCCGCGCCGTGCCGACCTCGAGTTCGAGCTGCTGGTCAAGCCCCTCGACTGAGCGCCGCTTACGCCGTACGGGTGATGGTGGCCCGCGAGGGTGTCACGCCGTGAAGCGCGCCGCCCGCCGGATCTCCGGGAAGTCGGTGGTGGCGCCGTCCAGGCGGAGGCCGCGGACCAGCTTCAGATGGTCGGGGGTGTTCACGGTCCAGCCGATGACCCTGAGGTCGGCGGCGTGCGCCCGCTCCACCAGCTCCAGGGTCACCCTGCGGATGTTGAGCACCAGCATCCCGGCGTCGACGGCGCGCGCCCGGTCGATCACATCGAGGCCGAAGCGGCTGGCCACGAGGGCGGTGCGGGCGGTCGGGAGCAGGCCGCGGATCTCGGCGAGCGCCTCGTCGTGGAAGGACAGGACGTCCACCCGGTCCAGCAGATCGCGGCCGGTCAGCACCTCCGCCAGCGCCCGGGCGGCCGCCGTGTCCTTGATCTCGGCCTGGAGCGGCGCCTTGACGGCGTCCACGACCTCCTCGAAGACCGGGATCCGCTCACCCTTCCCGGCGTCCAGCTCACGCAGCTCCGCGAGGGTGAAGTCGCTGATCGGGCCCTTGCCGTCGGTGGTGCGGTCGACGTTCGCGTCGTGCATCACCACGAGCGCGCCGTCCTTGCTGAGGTGCAGGTCCAGTTCGATGACGTCCATGCCCTCGTGCTCGGCGCGGACAAAGGATCGGAGGGTGTTCTCCGGCTCGACGCCCATCACTCCGCGGTGTCCGATGGTGAGAAAAGTCAACGCTGTCTCGCTCTTCTGACGGCCCTTGACGGCCTTCGTCGGGTCGTCTTCGTCGGGTCGGGGGAGGCAGTGGGGAGGCAGATTCGTCGGCTCTCGGCGGGCGGGCCGCCGGACCGGCGCACACCATACCGGCCGCTCATGACAGGACTGCTCAAGCGGGGCCGTGGCATGAGCGGAGCCGATGGGGGCAGGAAAAACTGCGGTGGCGCGGGTGTGGCGCAGGATGATTTCCCGTACCGTCGCTTGAGTGAGGGGGTGTTCGATAGATACGGTGGCTGCACGCAAGTTTCTCCGGTGAAGGAGTGGTCATGACGGAAATTCTTTCGTCCCCGATAGCTGAAGGTGGCGTTCTGCCTGCAGAGCGTGTGGTCGAACATCCGGCCTGGCCGACCCTCAAGGACGCCGTCGAAACGTTTCGCCCGTGGCAGTCCAAGGACGGCTCCATCGACTTCGACGCCGAGGGCGCACCCACCCGCGAGACCGCCGCCGCGACCATCGCCCGGGTGATCGAGGCCATCGAGGGGCTCGCCGCGCTGCTGCCGCACGACGCCGACTACCACCGGGCGGTTGTCGCGGATCTGCGCCGCTGGGCCGAGGGCGGCTTCGGGGTCCCCGACTTCCTCGACTCGCTGCTCGCCTTCCAGCCCGCCCGCACGCGCGCCGACGGCCTCCAGCACCTAGTGGTCTTTCCCATGTACACGCAGAACGGCAACCCGGACCGCAATCTGGAAGCCGTGGTGCTGCGCATGGTCTGGCCGGACTGGCTGGCCGAGCTGGAGCGCACCCGCTATGACAACCCGCTCTACTGCGGCCTGGCCTTCGAGGACTTCACCTCCGGCTACGACACCAACTCCGCGGTGCTCTTCCCGGAGACCATCGCCGTCCGCGAGGCCCCCGAGCGGTTCACCTGGGGCGGCATCTTCTGCGACCGCGAGGCGGCCCGCTTCCGCCGGGTCAGCGATGCCGCGGTCCAGGCTCTGGGGCTCGAACTCCCGGAGGACATCCGGGACATGCTCGCCGACCAGCGCCGCTGCCAGGAGGCGTTCGCCCTGTGGGACATGGTCCACGACCGCACCCACAGCCATGGCGACCTGCCGTTCGACCCCTTCATGATCAAGCAGCGGCAGCCGTTCTGGATGTACGGACTGGAGGAGCTGCGCTGCGACCTCACGGCCTTCAAGGAGGCCGTGAAGCTGGAGGCCGAGGGCGTCGCCCAGGGCCGTGACGTCCAGTACGCCGTGATCTTCGACCGGATGTTCCGGTTCCCCGTCACCGGCGCGCGGGTCCGCAACTACGACGGGCTCGGCGGCCAGTTGCTCTTCGCCTACCTCCACCAGCACGACGTCGTACGCTGGACGGACAACACCCTGCATATCGACTGGTCCCGCGCCTCGCAGGTCACCAACCAGCTGTGCGGCGAGATCGAGAAGCTCTACCGCGACGGCATCGACCGCCCCAAACTGGTCCACTGGTTCAAGGCGTACGAGCTGGTGTCGACGTATCTCGCACCTCACCCCGGCTCGGTCTGGGCCAAGGGCCCGGAAGCCCTGGACCTGACCCAGCCGCCGCGCAAGCTCGTCGATGACGTGCTCCCCGACGAGTTTCCGCTGAGCATGTTCTACGAGGCGCTCGCGAAGAAGCTGCGTGACGTGGTCGCCTCCACCAAGGGGATCACGGCCGGCAGCGACCTACCGGCGGCGGCATGAGCCCCGCGACGGCGGACAGCCGCCGTACGGGGAAGGACGAGGAGGCAGCGAGCATGACCACACCGACGTCGAGCCCCAGCCCGAACGAACCGGGCGAGCGGCCGCTGGACGGTGCGGTGGTGGCGGTGGCCGGCGCGGCCGGCCCGGCGGGCCGGGCCACGCTGCTCCGCCTGGCAGAGGCCGGTGCCACCGTCGTCGCCTCCGACTCCGACCCGGCGCGGCTGGCCGAGGCCGTGGACGCGGCGCGCTACGCCCACGGCGGCGCCAGCGTCACCGGCGAGACGGTCGACCTGCTCGACCTCGACGCCGCCCGCGCCTGGGCCGACCGCACCGAGAAGGAGTTCGGCCGGGTCGACGGGCTGATCCACCTGGTCGGCGGCTGGCGCGGCAGCAAGACCTTCGCCGACGCCCCGCTCGCCGACTGGGACACCCTGCACAATCTGCTGATCCGGACCGCCCAGCACACCTCCCTGGCCTTCCACGACGCCCTGCTGCGCAGCGGCAAGGGCCGCTTTGTACTGATCAGCGCGGGGGGCGCGGCCCGGCCCACCGCGGGCAACGCCGCGTACGCCGCCGCCAAGGCCGCCGCCGAGGCATGGACGCTCGCGCTCGCCGACTCCTTCCGCAAACTGGGGGGCGAGGGCGGCCCCTCGGCGGCCGCTGCCATCCTGGTGGTCAAGGCGCTGGTGCACGACGCCATGCGGGCGGAGCGCCCCAACGCGAAGTTCGCGGGCTTCACGGACGTCAAGGAGCTGGCCGAGGCCATCACCGGACTCTGGGACCAGCCCGCCCAGGAAGTGAACGGAACCCGCCTGTGGCTGACCCCCAAGCCGTGAGGACCGACGCCCGTCGCCACCACGATCCCGAGGTGAGCGGCTTCGCCAGCGACAACTACGCCGGCGCCCACCCGGAGATCCTCGCCGCGCTCGCGCTCGCCAACGGAGGCCATCAGGTCTCCTACGGCGAGGACGACTACACCGCGCATCTGCAGTTCGTCATGCGCAGCCACTTCGGCCCGCACGCACAGGCGTTCCCGGTCTTCAACGGGACCGGCGCCAATGTCGTCGCCCTGCAGGCGCTCACCGACCGATGGGGCGCGGTCATCTGCGCCGAGACGGCCCATATCAACGTCGACGAGTGCGGGGCGCCCGAGCGCGTCGGAGGGCTCAAGCTGCTCACCGTCCCCACCGAGGACGGCAAGCTCACCCCCGAGCTCATCGACCGCCAGGCATGGGGCTGGGAGGACGAGCACCGGGCGATGCCGCAGGTCGTCTCGATCGCCCAGAACACCGAGCTCGGCACCGTCTACACGGTGGACGAGATCCGCGCCATCTGTGACCACGCCCACGAACGCGGGATGAAGGTCCACCTCGACGGCGCCCGGATAGCCAACGCGGCCGCGTCCCTGGACGTGCCGATGCGCTCGTTCACCAACGCGGCGGGCGTCGACATCCTGTCCTTCGGCGGCACCAAGAACGGGATGCTCTTCGGCGAGGCCGTCGTCGTCCTCGATCCGGACGCGGCGGGCGCCATGAAGCATCTGCGCAAGCTGTCCATGCAGCTCGCGTCCAAGATGCGGTTCATCTCCGTCCAGCTGGAGGCCCTGCTCGCCCGCGATCTGTGGCTGCGCAACGCCCGCCACGCCAACACCATGGCCCAGCGGCTGGCCGACGGTGTGCGCTCGGTGGACGGAGTGACGATCCTCCACCCGGTCCAGGCCAACGCGGTCTTCGCCCGCCTCCCGCACGAGGTGAGCGAGCGCCTCCAGAAGCGCTACCGCTTCTACTTCTGGGACGAGGCCGCGGGCGATGTGCGCTGGATGTGCTCCTTCGACACCACGGAGGAGGACGTGGACGGCTTCGTCACCGCCGTCAAGGAGGAGATGGGCCGCTAGGCCCTTGGCGGGTGCGGTACGGGCGGGCCGCCGGGGCCCGCCCGCGCGGGTTTCGTTACCGGCCCCGGTCCAGGGCCAGCGCCTCGGCCGGGGTGGGAGCGGTGCCGCCCAGGTGGGCCGGGACCCACCAGGTGTCGTCCGGGCCCTTGGGCCGCACCGGATACGCCCGCTGCGCCGCCTCCAGCAGCTCCTGCACCCGGCCGCGCAGCCGCTCGGTCAGGGTGTCCGAGGGCTCGGTCGGGTCGGCCTCCATCGGCTCGCCGACCCGCACCGTGATCGGGAAGTGATGGCGGCCCAGCGCCCGCTTCTGGCCCTTGGTCCACAGCCGCTGTGTGCCCCACAGCGCCATCGGCAGCAGCGGGACGCCCGCCTCCTGCGCCAGCCGGGCCGCGCCCGACTTGAAGTTCTTGAGGGCGAACGACCGCGAGATCGTCGCCTCCGGGAAGACCCCGATGATCTCGCCGGAGCGCAGCGCCTTCAGGGCGTGCTTGTACGCGTCCATGCCCGCCGCGCGGTCCACCGGAATGTGCTTCATCGCGCGCATCAGCGGACCGGAGACCTTGTGCCGGAAGACCGACTCCTTCGCCATGAACCGCACCAGCCGCTTCGCCGGACGGGCGGTCAGCCCGCAGAAGACGAAGTCGAGATAGCCGATGTGGTTGCTCACCAGAACCGCGCCGCCCGCCTGCGGGATGTTCTCCGTGCCCTTGATGTCGAAGCGCAGATCGAGCGCCTTGAACATGGTGCGGGCCATGCCGATCACCGGCGGGTAGACGAGCTCTGCCATTGAGGACCCTTCGTCGTATGCCCGGGGAGGGTTCTCCCGGCGGAAGTTACGCGGCCGTAGGTTTCCGGCTTCTGCCAGATGGTGCCCGATGTCGTCTCGATGTGCTACCGGACGGCGCCGCCCGGTCAAGAGATCCTCATCACGTCAGGGACCTCCGGGGAATCTCCGGGCCGCCCGTAACGCTGCACGGGGGAGGTCCGATCGGGAGGAGGCAGGTGCGACACGGCGACGGAGGCCGGCGGCTGGGCGCCGCCGAGCTGGGCGCGGACCTGGGGGAGCGGGCGACGCTGCTCCAGTTCTCCAGCGCCTTCTGCCAGCCCTGCCGGGCCACCAGGCGGACGCTGTCCGAGGTGGCCGCGATGGTGGACGGGGTGGCCCACGTCGAGATCGACGCCGAGTCGCGGCTGGAGCTCGTCAGGGCCCTGGGCATCGTCCGTACCCCCACCGTGCTGGTGCTCGACGGGGCCGGGCGGATCGTGCGGCGGGCCTCCGGGCAGCCGCGCCGGGCGGATGTCATCGCCGCTCTGGGTGATGCCGTGTGAGCCACCGCGCCCCGGACGCACTTGACGGTCCGCACCCGACGTGGCCAGGCTGAACATCATGCGGCCTGGACTCCTTCTCTGCGGACGTGTGCACGAGGACCCGGTGCGGACCGCCGGCGCACGGTGTCCTGGCGGGTGAGCGAACGACGACAAGCACCCCCCCGCCCGTACCTCCGGCAGAAGGACAACTCCATGACGGCAACGCACGACCTCGGCACGTCCTCGCTCGCGACGTCCGACCTCTTCCGCTCCGTCTTCCGCCGGCACGCCTCCGGCGTCGCCGTGATCACTGCCCGGGGCACCCGCCCCGTCGGCTTCACCGCCACCTCCCTCGCCTCCGTCGCCGCCGAGCCGCCGCTGCTCTCCTTCGGCGTGGGCAGCGGCTCCTCGAGCTGGCCGGTGCTTTCCGAGGCCGAGCACGTCGGTGTCCACATCCTGGGCGAGCACCAGCGGGAGCTGGCGGCGACCTTCGCGCGCAGCGGTGCCGACCGCTTCGGACCGGCCACCGACTGGCGCCCGGGACCGGAGGGGGTACCGGTGCTGGACGGGGTGCTGGCGTGGCTGGTATGCCGGGTGGTGGCCCGGATACCCGCCGGGGATCACCGGGTGGTGATCGGCGAGGTGACCACGGGCACCGCGGCCGGGGCGGGCCGTCCGCTCCTGTACCACCAGGGGGGCTTCAACGCGCTGCGCGACTGAGTCACGGCCTCCCGCCGGCGTGCGCTCCTCCCGCTGATCGCCGCGTTGGCAAGGTCACAGTTCACGCGGCTTGCGTCCGGGGAATGAGCTGGATGTACTGACGAGTAATATTTTGCTGCGGTGCATGGGCCGCCCCGGCAGGAAACCGCCCGCGGTACCGCTCGGGTCCCGCCCCCGAAGGCGCCTATGCTGCCAGCAAGCAAGGCAGCTCGGTAGAGACGATGCAGTAGGAGAGCCGGCGTGAGCTTGAGGATCGTTGTCTGTGTGAAGTACGTGCCCGACGCCACCGGCGACCGGCACTTCGCCGAGGACCTGACCGTCGATCGCGACGATGTGGACGGCCTGCTCTCGGAGCTGGACGAGTACGCGGTCGAGCAGGCCCTCCAGATCGCCGATGAGGCTGACGAGGCGGAGATCACTGTGCTGACGGTCGGTCCGGAGGATGCCAAGGACGCGCTGCGGAAGGCGTTGTCGATGGGTGCGGACAAGGCGGTGCATGTCGAGGACGACGATCTGCACGGCACGGACGCGCTGGGTACCTCGCTGGTGCTGGCCAAGGCTGTTGAGAAGACCGGCTATGACCTGGTGGTCTGTGGTATGGCGTCCACCGATGGTGGGATGGGTGTGCTTCCGGCGATGCTGGCGGAGCGTCTGGGTGTGCCGCAGGTGTCGCTGCTGTCGGAGGTGTCGGTCGAGGAGGGCATGGTGAAGGGGGGCCGGGATGGTGACTCCGCGACGGAGTTGCTGGAGGCGCAGCTTCCGGCGGTGGTGTCGGTGACGGATCAGTCGGGTGAGGCGCGTTACCCGTCGTTCAAGGGCATCATGGCGGCGAAGAAGAAGCCGGTGACTTCCTGGGGCCTGGAGGACCTGGAGATCGAGGCGGACGAGGTCGGTCTCGGGGGTGCCTGGACTGTGGTGGACGGTGCCACGGAGCGTCCGGCCCGTACGGCGGGCACGATCGTCAAGGATGAGGGCGAGGGTGGCAAGCAGCTCGCCGTCTTTCTCGCGGAGCGCAAATTCATCTGAGGCCGCTTGGCGGGTCGGAAGGTCTCTGGCCCCCTTTTCCCGCCCCCTATCTTTCGCATTTCGTATGTCGCAGGAGAGCGATTCCCATGGCTGAAGTCCTTGTCTATGTCGATCACGTGGACGGTGCTGTCCGCAAGCCCACTCTGGAGCTGCTGACCTTGGCCCGTCGTGTCGGCGAGCCGGTCGCGGTCGCGTTGGGTGCCGGTGCCGGGAGCACGGCGTCCGTTCTGGCCGAGCATGGTGCGGTGAAGGTGCTGACGGCTGACGCGTCCGAGTTCGCCGACTATCTGGTGGTTCCGAAGGTGGATGCGCTGCAGGCCGCGTATGAGGCGGTGTCGCCGGCTGCTGTGCTGTTCCCGTCCTCTGCGGAGGGTAAGGAGATCGCGGCTCGGCTCGCGGTCCGTATCGGGTCTGGGATCGTCACTGACGCGGTGGATCTGGAGGCGGGTGAGGAGGGTCCGGTGGTGACGCAGTCGGTGTTCGCGGCGGCTTTCACGACCAGGTCCCGGGTGTCCAGGGGCACGCCGGTGATCACGGTGAAGCCGAATTCGGCGGCGGTGGAGGCGGCTCCGGCCGCGGGTGTGGTCGAGGTGTTGTCGGTGTCGTTCTCGGGGCAGGCGACGGGGACGAAGGTGGTCTCGCGTACGCCGCGTGAGTCGACGGGGCGTCCGGAGTTGACCGAGGCGGCGATCGTGGTCTCCGGTGGTCGTGGTGTGGGTGGTGCGGAGAACTTCCCCGTTGTCGAGGCGCTGGCCGATTCCCTGGGCGCGGCGGTGGGTGCTTCGCGTGCGGCGGTGGACGCGGGCTGGTATCCGCATACCAATCAGGTGGGTCAGACCGGTAAGACGGTCTCGCCGCAGCTGTATGTGGCGGCGGGTATCTCGGGTGCGATCCAGCACCGGGCGGGTATGCAGACCTCGAAGACGATCGTGGCGGTCAACAAGGACGCCGAGGCTCCGATCTTCGATCTGGTCGACTACGGCGTGGTCGGTGACCTCTTCGAGGTCGTCCCGCAGCTGACCGAGGAGGTCAAGACCCGCAAGGGCTGATCCTCCGCGATCCCCGCAGGACATTCCGCGAGGCCCCTGGAAAGCGCCATGCGCGTACGGGGCCTCGCGGCTGCCAAGGGGGTGTTGACCCGCCGTCGAGCGCCCGGATAACTTCGCGCTACGGATCATCGTTTCCGTAACGTGGAAACAAGCTGGCCGCGGCGGGAAGGGCGGAGGAGCGGACATGAAGCCTCAGGGGACCGTGCCGACCAGCCTGCCCGGTGGCGTACGGGCGTCCATCGCCGACTCCCTCGCCGCCGTCGACGCCGAGCTCGCCCGCCGCTACCCCGGCGACCCCGGCACCCGCCAGCCCGTCCACACTGTCTACGTGCCCGCCGACCTCCTTACCGCCACCACCGTGCGCGACTGGGGCGACCAGGCGCTGGCGGCCCTCGACCAGCACGCCCCCGACGCCGACTCCTTCGCCGCCGTCCTCGGCCTCCCCGGCGACCTCGCCGAACCCGTCCACACCCGGGTGCGGGCCAAGCTGGAGCGCGAGCCCGTGGAGGATCTGCGCATCGACTTCGAGGACGGCTACGGCCCGCGCCCCGACGTCGAGGAGGACGCCGCGGCCGCCCGCGCCGCCTCGCTCCTCGCGGCCGCCTGCGCGGAGGGCAGCGCGCCGCCCTGTGCGGGCATCCGCATGAAGTGCATGGAGGCCGCCGTACGCGACCGCGGCATCCGCACCCTCGACATCTTCCTCACCGGGCTGATGGCGGCCGGCGGATTGCCGGACGGCCTGGTGCTCACCCTGCCCAAGGTGACGTACGCGGAGCAGGTCACCGCGATGGTCCGGCTGTGCGAGGAGTTCGAGAAGGCGCGCGGGCTCGCCCCGGGCCGCATCGGCTTCGAGATCCAGATCGAGACCACCCAGGCCATCCTCGGCTCCGACGGCCGGGCCACCGTCGCCCGGATGATCGACGCCGCCGAGGGGCGGGCCACCGGACTGCACTACGGCACCTTCGACTACAGCGCCTCCTGCGGAGTCGGCGCCGCCCACCAGTCCATGGACCACCCCGTCGCCGACCACGCCAAGGCCGTGATGCAGGTCGCCGCCGCCGGCACCGGCGTACGGCTCTCCGACGGCTCGACCAACGTCCTGCCCGTCGGCCCCACCGAGCGGGTCCACGACGCGTGGCGGCTCCACCACCGCCTGGTCCGCCGGTCCTTGGCGCGCGCGTACTACCAGGGCTGGGACATGCACCCCGGCCACCTCCCCACCCGCTACGCCGCCGTCTACGCTTTCTACCGCGAGGGCCTGGAGGCCGCGGCGGAACGGCTCGCCGCGTATGTGGACCGTACGGTCCAAGGCACCGGCATCGCCGACGAACCGGCCACCGCCAAGGCGCTCAGTGGTCATCTGGTGCGCGGGCTGGACTGCGGGGCCCTCGACGGCGCCGAGGTCGAGCGCCTGACCGGTCTGGGCCGCGCCGAACTCGACGCGCTGGCGGGGCGGGCCCCGGCCATCCCCTGACCTCGGCAGTCGGCGGGTCCGCCGGGAGCCGCGGCTCGGTGGAAGCCCGCTGACCTACCGGCGCCCGCGGGTCTGTTGGAGCCTGCCGGTCCGTTGGAGACCGCGGATCGGTAGGTGGCTGCCGATCGGTGGAAGCCTGCCAGTCCGCTGAAGCCCGCAGCTCGGTGGGCACTTGTCGACTCGCAGGAGCCCATAGACCCGACTGAGCCCGCCCGTCCGCCGGGGCCACCGCGCCGGAGTCCACAGTTCCACCGGGTCCGCCGGGCCCGCTGATCCGCTTGGCCATATCCGCTCACCCGCACGTGTCACCCGGGATGCGGCCCCGCCGGGGAAGGCGGGAGATGGGTTCATGGCCAGAAGCGCCGTGTCGGCCCTGCTGATCCTGCTCGGTTGCCTGCTCGTACCGGTGTCCGTGCTGACGGTGTGGGTCCACGACATCGTCCTGGACACCGACCGCTACGTGGCGACGGTCGCCCCGCTGGCGAAGGACCCGGCGATCCAGGACACCGCCGTGGACCAGGTCAGCGAGGCCGTCGACATCCGCCACAACAGCCGGGAAGTCACCGCCGACATCGCTTCCTGGCTGCGCGCCCACGGCCTCCCGGAACAGGCCGCCGACACCATCGAGGGGCTGGCCCCGCAGCTGGACTCGGCCCTGGACCAGGCGGTGCGGAAGGTGGCGGCCCATATCGTGCGCAGTGAGCAGTTCCCCGCCGTATGGACCGGTGCCAACCGGGCCGCGCACACCGCCGTCGTGGGCGCCCTCACCGGTAAGGGAGGCGGGCCGGTCGGCGTCGAGGGTCACACCGTCACCCTCAATGTCGGCGCCGCCGTGGAGCGGGTCCGACAGCAACTGGTGGACGCCGGACTCCCCGTGGTGACCGGTATCCCCGACATCCACCAGCGGCTCGTCCTCTTCCACTCCGACCGGCTCGACACCATCCGACGGTCGGCACGCCTTCTCGACCTGGCGGGCAACTGGCTGCCCGCGCTGACGGTGACCCTCGGTGGCACCGGAGTGCTGCTCGCCCACCGGCGCCGCCGGGCGCTCGCCCGCGCGGCCCTGGGCACCGCGCTCGCCTCCCTCACCCTGGCGCTGGCCCTCGCGGTGGGCCGTCGCTACTACCTCGACCATGTGCCGGTGAGCGTGCTGTCCAGGGAGGCCGCCTCGGCCCTCTTCGACACGGTGGTGCGCTTTCTGCGGGTCACCGTGCTCACCGCGCTGGTGCTCGGCGTCGTGGTCGCGCTCGGTGCCTATCTGGTCGGCCCGGGGCGGCTGCCGAGCAGGGTGCGCGGCACGGCCGAGGTCGTCGCCGACAGCGCGGCCCGCTGGGGCGCGGCCCACGGGATGCGTACCGGCCGGGCCGGTACCTGGACCGCGGACCACCGGCGAGGGCTGACGACGGCGGCCCTGCTGGTGCCGGCCGCGGTATTCGCCCTGTGGAACCACCCCACCGTGCTGACGGTGCTTTTCCTGGTGCTGATCCTGCTGGCCGCCCTGGCGGTGATCGCCCTCCTGGCCGCCACGGGCCGCACGGGGGCGCACGGCAGGGGCCGTTAGGGGCCACAGGCCGTCCGTCAGGAGGGGGCAGAGGGCCAGGCCGTCATGGGGTCAGGATGAGCACGATGAAGATCAGGCATGCGCCGACATTGACCACCGAGCTATGGGCGGCGAGCCACTCCCGGAGCCGGGGCATCGCGCGCCGCGCCCGGTCGCCGAGGAGGAGGTAGACCAGCAGCGGCAGCGCCGCGATCAATACGGTGGCGGCGATGAACGGCAGCGCCGCCGCCAACCCCGCCCGGTGCTGCACCAGATTCGCCCCTACGGTCAGCATGACCACGATGTCGGACGGCATGAGCAGGATGATCAGCAAGCCGGTCGTGAGGGCCTTACGGGGACCGGCTTCCATCAGCGCGCCCAGCCACTTCGGCGGCTCGACCGTCCGCCGCTTCACCACGTTCTTGACAGCGACCAGTGCCAACAGCCCCACCAGCACGAGCTGTACGACCGAAGCGGCCGATCCCCGGTCGGCCGGGCTGCCCGGCGAGACCACCTGCCCCAGCAGCCCGCACAGCCCCCGGGCGAGAGCGACCCCCGCCGCGGTCGCGACCGCCACCCCGAGCAGAAACGCCAGGGACACCCGCACCGGCCGCGCGGTGGTCACCAGGATGACCGCGGCCACGATCTGAGGGCCGGCCATCATGGTGATGGCCAGGGGGAGAATCTGCAGATCCACGGCCGCCTGCCCTTCCAGTCCGCGTCGCCCGATCATCCTCCCGACTCCCATTTCTACGCACCGCCCGCCGCCACGGCATCCGGCGCTGCGCCGACCGTGGCGCCGTAAGCTGAAGAGGTGGGGCCCGGCGGGGCGCTCACGGCCGCGCCGGGCGTGGCCGACGGGAGGCTGACGATGGACTATCCGCTGCTGAATGTTTTCCTGACCACGATGTGGGTCTTTCTCTGGATCCTCTGGCTGGCGCTTCTGTTCCGTGTCTTCACCGACCTCTTCCGTGACGACTCGCTGAGCGGCTGGGCCAAGGCGGGCTGGACCGTCTTCGCCCTCCTGCTGCCCTTCCTCGGGGTCTTCGTGTACCTGGTGGCACGGGGGCGGGGGATGGGCATGCGCGAGATGAAGCGTGCCGAGCGGGCGGAGGAGGACTTCCGGGAGTTCGTGCGCACGACCGCGGCCACCGGCCGGGCGGAGGAGCTCGAGCACCTCGTGGAGCTCAAGAACCACGGCGACCTCACGCCCGAGGAGTACGAGCGGGCCAAGGCCAAGGTCCTGGCGGCTTGAACGAACCATCGGCACCGCTGTGATCAGTACCGCACCGCGGTGCCCACCTGCGCCGTGATGCGGCCGGTGAGCTTGCGGTGGCTGCGGGCGGTGGCCTTGGTGGGCCGGTGCGGGGGCACCTTGGACAGGTGCAGGACGACGGCGTCCACCAAGTCCCCGCCCGCGTTGCGGAAGTTGACCTCGATGGCGTAGTTGGCCGTGTGCTTGCCTCCGTTGGTGACGGTCAGCGGTGCCACGGCCCGTCCCGCGCCATCGCGGGTCGCCCGGCCGGCCCGCACCTCGCGCTTGGCCTGGGAGCCGCCCTTGATCTTGTCCAGCTCGGCCTGGGCCGACGACCTCGCGGAGGCGATGGCGGCGGAGGCCCGGGACACTTCGGACGACGGGGTGCCCCCGTCGTCCGAACAGCCGACGGCGGTCGGCGCCAGCACGGCCATGAGGCTCACCGCGCAGATCGTCCGCGTTCGGCGCCCGCTCATCGCGTCTCCCTCGTTCCGCCGGCCGGGGTCCCGGGCCCCCCGCGTCCACCCTCGGGGCGGTGGGGGGCCGGGGCAACCGGAGCGGGGCCGTTCAGGCGTCCGGGGGAAAACGCGCCCTTCGGGGAAACGGCCGAGGCGCGCGGGGAAGCGCGGCCGTACGGGGACGGCCGGTCAGGGGGTGGACGTCGCGGGCGGGGGCAGTTCGCCCGAGCCGCGCGGGATCAGCCGGGTCGGCAGGACGACCCGCTGGGGGTCCCCGCCCGCGCCGTCGAGGCGGCGGAAGAGCAGATCGGCGGCGGTGCGGCCGAGCTGGGCCGAGTCCTGGGCTATGACGGTGATCCCGGGGGAGAGCAGATCGGCGAGCTCGAAGTCGTCGAAGCCGACCAGTGCCACCGGCGCGGCGGGCGCGGGCCGCTCGGCCAGGACCCGTACGACCGTGACCGTGACCCGGTTGTTGCCCGCGAAGAGCGCGGTGACCGGCTCGACGGCGTTCAGCATCGCGGTGGCCGCGGCCCGGACCCGCTCCGGATCGGTGGGGCCGGGCGAGACCCAGGCGTCATGGACCGGCAGCCCGGCCTCGCTCATCGCCGCGTGATAGCCGCGCAGCCGCTCGGCGGCGGTGTGGATGCCCGGCAGGTCGCCGAGGAAGCCGATCCGGCGGTGGCCGTGGGCGATCAGATGGGCTACGGCGTCGCGGGAGCCGCCGAAGCTGTCGGAGAGGACGGCGTCGGCGTCGACACGGCCGGCGGGCCGGTCGACGAAGACGGTGGCGATCCCAGCCGCCATCTCGGGGGCCAGATAGCGGTGGTCATGGCCGGCCGGGATGATGACGAGGCCGTCGACCCGGCGCGCGCACAGGGCGAGCACCAGCTCCTGCTCGCGCTCGGGGTCCTCGGCGCTGGACCCGTTGATCAGCAGTGCGCCATGGGCCCGGGCGACCTCCTCGACGGCGCGGCTCAGCGGACCGTAGAAGGGATCGGCCAGATCCTCCAGGACCAGCCCGATGCTCGCCGTACGGCCCTTGCGTAGAATGCGGGCGCTGTCGTTGCGGCGGAAGCCGAGAGCGGTGATGGCCTCCTGGACGCGGCGCTCGGTGTCGGGGGTGACGCCAGGTTCGCCGTTGACCACTCTGGAGACGGTTTTGAGGCCGACCCCGGCCCGTGCGGCGACATCCTTCATAGTGGGCCGGGTGCCGTAACGGCGTGTGGCGGTGCCCGTGGCGGTGTCGGTCACAGTGCGCTCGTCCCGTCGCTGGTCGTCGTGGGGGAGGGAGTGACGAGCATAGCCCCTGGACAACGTTGTCAGCGGCAGGAAGACTGTTGTCGCACAGCGAACGCGCCCATGCCCACCAGGAGAGTCGACACCTATGCCACGTGACCTCATCGCCGCACTGGACATCGGCGGGACCAAGATCGCGGGCGCTCTGGTGGACGGAAGCGGAAAGCTGGTCGTACGGGCCCGCCGCGCCACCCGTGCCCAGGAAGACGGCGCGACGGTCATGCGGCAGGTCACCGCCGTGCTCGAGGAGCTCACGGCCACCGCGCACTGGTCACGGGTCGCCGCCGTCGGCATCGGCAGCGCGGGCCCGGTGGACGCCTCCGTGGGCACCGTCAGCCCCGTCAACATCCCTGGCTGGCGTGACTTCCCGCTGGTCGCCGGGGTCCGGGAGACCACCGGCGCACTGCCGCTGTCGCTGGTCGGCGACGGGCCGGCGATGACGGCCGCCGAGCACTGGCAGGGCGCGGCGCGCGGCCGTAAGAGCGCGCTGTGCATGGTGGTCTCCACCGGCGTGGGCGGCGGGCTGGTCCTGGGCGGCCTGCTGCACCCGGGCCCGACCGGCAACGCCGGGCACATCGGCCACATCAGCGTGGACCTCAACGGCGACCTGTGCCCCTGTGGCGGACGCGGCTGCGTGGAGCGGATCGCCAGCGGTCCCAACATCGCCCGCCGCGCCCTGGACGGGGGCTGGCGCCCGGGTCCGGACGGCGACACCAGCGCCCAGGCCGTCGCCGCCTCGGCGCGGGACGGCGACCCGGTCGCGCGGGCCTCCTTCGAACGGGCCGCCCAGGCTCTGGCCGCCGGGATCGCCGCGACCGCCGCGCTCGTCGAGATCGAGGTGGCGGTCATCGGCGGCGGGGTGGCGGGCGCCGGGGACGTGCTCTTCACGCCCCTGCGGCGCGCCCTGCGCGACTACGCGACCCTGTCGTTCGTCCAGGGGCTGGAGGTCGTCCCGGCGCAGATGGGCACCGACGCGGGGCTGGTGGGCGCGGCCGCCGCGGCGGCGCAGGAGGTGCGGCTGGAGGGGTTCGGCCCGGCGGCGGGCACGCATCCGACCGGCGATTGAGCCCCGCTGTCACCGTCTCCCCCTAAGCTGTTCGCCCTGAGCCCGAAGTCCCAAGCCCCAAGCGCTGAGCCCGGCAGCGGCCAGGCCGGGCCGAGGACGGCACGAGGGGGAGCGGAGCGGTGGCACCGGTGGACATGGGCGGCGATCTGTCCGGCAGGCTCCTGGGCGGGCGGTACCGCGTGACGGGCCGGCTCGGCCGGGGCGGCATGGGCGTGGTCTGCAGGACCGTGGACGCGGTGCTCGGCCGGGAGGTCGCGGTCAAGGTGCTGCGCGCCCATACCGACGCCTCCAGCGCCGAACTGGCGGATCTGCGCACCCGGATGCAGCGGGAGGCGCGGGCGGCGGCCCGGATCCGGCACCCCGGGGTGATCACGGTCCACGATGTGGCCGAGGAGGACGGGCTGCCGCTCATCGTCATGGAGCTGATCGACGGGCCCTCGCTCGACGATGTGATCGACGAGCGCGGCACCATCGACCCCCGGGAGGCCGCGGGGATCGGCGCCGAGGTCGCGGACGCGCTCGGCGCGGCCCATGACGCCGGGGTGCTGCACCGGGATGTGAAGCCCGGCAATGTGCTGCTGGACCGCACGGGCCGTGTCGTCCTTACGGACTTCGGCATCGCGAGCCTGGAGGCGCCCGAGGACGGCGCGACCACCAAGCTGACCCGCAGCGGCGAGCTGATCGGCTCCCTGGACTATCTCGCACCGGAGCGCGCCCAGGGTCAGGACCCGAGCCCGGCCTCCGACATCTGGGCGCTGGGGATGACGCTGTACGCGGCGGTGGAGGGCTCGTCGCCGTTCCGCCGCACCTCCGTATGGTCGACGCTCACCGCGATCGTCACCGAACCGCTGCCCGAGCCGCGGCTGGCCGGGCCGCTGGCGCCCGTGTTGCACGCGCTGATGGACAAGGATCCGCGGGGGCGGCCGTCCGCCGCCGAGGCGCGCCGGATGCTGGCGGATGTGGCCGCCGGGCGGACGCCGCAGGGCGTGCGGCCTCCGTCCGCACCGAGCACGGTGGCCGCCCCGCCGCCGGGCTTCGGGCCGCCGCCCGCGGTGGGGCCGCTGGTGAGCGGGGTGCCGGGCACGGGGGACGGGGACGGGGACGGGGACGGCGCGCGGGGCGCGGGACGCAGGCGCCGCC
This sequence comes from Streptomyces sp. AgN23, assembly GCF_001598115.1. NCBI lineage: Bacteria > Bacillati > Actinomycetota > Actinomycetes > Kitasatosporales > Streptomycetaceae > Streptomyces > Streptomyces sp. AgN23. The sequence continues at coordinate 1,473,364 of NZ_CP007153.1, read as the reverse complement.
GAGCGCTCATCGCGGCCGCGGCCGCCACCGTCGTGCTCATCGCCGGCGGGGTGACGTACGCCCTGGTCGGCGGCGATGACCACACCACGGCCTCGGGGCCGCCGAAGGATCCGGCGGCGGAGTCGGCCAAGGACCCGCCGAGCAAGCCGACGGGGCCCGGGGAGACCGCCTCACCGGGCGGCGGAAGGGCGACCGGCACGGCCGGGCAGGACGGCGAGCGGCCGGGTGACACGGCCTCACCGCCCGCGTCCCGCAGCCCTGACGGCGGCAACGGCGAGGGGGGCGGCCCGGAGGCTTCATCGGCCCCGCCCTCGGGGGCCGCACCCGTCTGCCACGGCAGCGGCGGCGGGCGGTACGACTGCGAGGTGTGGCGGGACGCGACCTCGTACACCCATGGCGGTGAGCCGGTCGGCACCCTCGAGCACGGCGTGAACTACTTCTTCTGCCAGGAGAACCTGGGCCGCCGGGAGACCTACGGCAAGTGGTCCAACGTGTGGTGGGCCAGGACCGACGACGACAACGGCCATCGCGATGTCTATGTGAGCGTCGTCTACGTCAAGGGCGGGAACAACGACGAGCCCCTCCCCGGGCTGCCCGAGTGCTGAGCCCGGGCGGCCGCGGGAAGGGGCGCGTTTCCGTGGGGTGAAGGGGTCTCAGCAGGTGAAGGACGCGTCGGCCCAGTCCCCGTGGTCGCTGGTGACCCCGTCCCCGCCGTCGGTGACGACGAGCCGGACCGTGTCCGCCGTGCCGATGGCGGCGTCGAGGGCGGTGGCCGGATCGGCGTTGGTCAGTGTCTTGGACGATGCCACCTTGGTGTCGTCCGCCCAGACCTCGAAGGCGACCGTGCCCTCGGTGCCCTCCTCGTCGTCCACGCCGACCTGTGCGGTGAAGCGCGAGCACCGGCCCCCGGTGTAGTACGTGACTTCGCTGGGCGCGTGCACGCCCAGCCCCTTGTCGTACGTGGTGCCGCCGAGGGTGAGCGGATGGCCGTCACCCGCCGAGCTCTCGCCGACGCTGGTGTTCTTCTCCACCGGACCCCAGCCGTTGAGCGCGCTCAGCCAGGGCAGATCGCTCGCGTACGAGCTGCCGGAGGGCGGCGCGACCACCACATGGACCGCCGAGACCAGCCGCGCGGCGGCCTTGGCGCCCTTCGGCGAGCGGTAGTCGGCGCCGATCGTCAGATCGTAGGCACCGGGCGCGGCTCCGGCGGGCGCGGTGACCTGCCAGCGCGTGACCAGCTTCGAGCCGGTGGGCAGCGAGGCGGCCCGGGTCGGGGAGGTGGCCTTGATCCGCCAGCCGTCGGGGCCGGTGAGGCGGACCGAGACCTGATGGGCCGGGGTGCGGCCGAGGTCGGTGACCGTGGTGGCGACCTGGGCGGTGGCCCCGGCCTCGGTCAGTGCGGTGCCGTCGATGCCGAGTTCGGCGACGGGCGGGTAGGAGGCCCAGCGCGCGTCGGCCGAGACCCGGTAGAGCACGGTGCCATGGGCCGGGACGGTGGCCGAAATGGCTCCGGCGGTGTTGTAGTCCTTGTGCGACCACAGGTCGCGCAGCCGGTACGCGGTCGCCTGGGGCAGCCCGACCCCGGTCGCCGTGGTGGCGATGTGCCGCGGCCGGTCGGTCTCGTTGAACAGCGCGACGGCGCGGCTGCCGTCCGCCATCTCCTTGGCGATGACCCAGCGCCCGCCCTCGGAGGAGACCACGGTGCCCTGCTTGCCGAGCGGGTCCTGATCGACGCCGATGACCTCGTGATTGCCGAGGATCTCGTAGGTCTCGGCGCCGGCCTTGCGCAGATCGGTGCCGATCAGCAGCGGTGCGGCCATGATCGACCACAGCGAGAAGTGGCTGCGGTACTCGGTGTCCGTCATCCCGCCGTTGCCGACCTCCAGCATGTCGGGGTCGTTCCAGTGGCCGGGTCCGGCGTACCGCGCGAGCGGCAGGTTCTGCTTGGCGATCGACAGCATGCTGCCCCAGCTGTCGCTGATGTCGCCCGTGGTCCGCCACAGCTGGCCGAATTCGCCGGCCCACTCCCATGGCTTGTTCTCGCCCCATTCGCAGATGCTGTAGACGATGGGGTGGCCGGTGGACTCGGACGCGGCCTTCAGCGCGTCGCGCATGTCACGGTAGCGCTGCTTGGCGTCGACACCCTGGTTGTTGCAGTTGTCGTACTTGAGGTAGTCGATGCCCCAGTCGGCGAACTGCTGGGCGTCGGACTTCTCATGGCCGAGGGCCCCGGGGAAGCCGGCGGTGTTGCAGGTCTTGGTGCCCGCGCTGGTGTAGATGCCGATCTTCAGACCCTTGGAGTGGACGTAGTCGGCGACGGCCTTGATGCCGTTCGGAAAGCGGACCGGGTCGGGGACCAGCTTGCCGTCCGCGTCGCGCTGCGGCAGCGCCCAGCAGTCGTCGAGGTTGACGTACTGGTATCCGGCGTCCTTCAGTCCCTTCGCCACGAAGATATCGGCGATGCCCTTGACCATCGCCTCGTTGAACTCGGCGCGGCAATGGGTCGAGTTCCAGTTGTTGAAGCCCATCGGAGGGGTGAGGGCGAGTCCGTCACCGGGCGCGGCGCTTGGCGCGGAGGCCGGTGTGGTGACCTCGGCGGGGTGCGACGGCTGGGCCACGGCCGGGAGGGCCAGGCCGGCCGTGGCCAGCAGGCCGGCGCTCAGTGCTCCGATGACTCTTCGCTTCGAGGGTCGAAAACAGCGGTGGCGCACGATGCGAGTCCTCCGTTCCCAACGGGGTGACGCAGTGTCATGACTGCGTCACATGCGAGCGTTTACGGTAGACCCTGTTGGAGTCTGTTGGAAGAGATGCGATAACAGTTGTTCGATATCTCGTCAAAACCCTTGACGGTTCCGTTGGGTGCCGGGTGAGATCCCCTCACTCGCGTTCGATTGTGTTTGATTGGACCTCTGTGGAGGGGTACATGGCACCGTCACTGTCAGGACATCGGATCTCCCGCCGTGCGCTGCTACGAGGTACTGCGGCCGGAGCCGGCGCGGTCGCCCTGCCGACGCTGCTGACCGCCTGCGGTGGTCCGGGCAACGAAGTGAAGATCGGTTCCAACGCCTCCGACGCCGTGCCCCGGAAGGCGTTCGCGGAGGTCTTCAACGCGTACGAGAAGAAGTCGGACAAGAAGGTAAAGGTCAACACCGTCAACCACGAAGCCTTTCAGGAAGGCATCAACCGCTATCTGAAGGGCACTCCCGACGACGTCTTCATGTGGTTCGCCGGGTACCGCATGCAGTTCTTCGCCGAGCAGGGGCAGCTCGCCGAGATCAGCGATCTGTGGAAGGGCTTCGACGGCTTCTCCGACGCGCTCAAGGCGCAGTCCAGCGGCAAGGACGGCAAGCAGTACCTCGTGCCGTACTACTACTACCCCTGGGCGGTCTTCTACCGGAAGAGCGTCTTCGCCCAGCGCGGCTATGAGGTCCCGAAGACCTTCGATGAGTTCCGGGCCCTTGCCAAGCGCATGGACAAGGACGGCCTCGACGCCATCGCCTTCGGCGACAAGGACGGCTGGCCCGCCATGGGGACCTTCGACTATCTCAATATGCGGGCCAACGGCTACGACTTCCATATCTCCCTGATGGGCGGCAAGGAGTCCTGGACCGATCCCCGGGTCAAGAACGTCTTCGATCTGTGGCGCGGGCTGATGCCGTACCACCAGAAGGGCGGCAACGGACGGACCTGGCAGGAGGCCGCCCAGAGCCTGGCGCAGAAGAAGTCCGGTATGGCGGTCTTCGGACTTCCCCACCCCGGACAGCAGTTCTCCGAAGCCGACCGCGACGATCTCGACTTCTTCGCCTTCCCCGAGATCGACTCCGCCTATGGCCAGGACGCGGTCGAGGCGCCGATCGACGGCTTTTTGCTGGCGAAGAAGTCCAAGCGGCAGAAGGAGGGCAAGGAACTGCTGAAGTACCTCGCCACACCTGCCGCCGAGGAGATCTACCTGAAGCGGGACCCGAACAACATCGCCGTCAACGACGGCGCGTCCACCTCCTCGTACAACGCGCTGCAGAAGAAGGCCGTCGACCTCGTCTCGAACGCCAAGCAGATATCCCAGTTCATGGACCGCGACACCCGGCCGGACTTCGCGTCCCAGGTGATGATCCGGGCCATTCAGCAGTTCATCAACAAGCCGGACGACATCGACTCCCTGACCAAGGACATCGAGTCCCAGAAGAAGACCATCTTCGCCGCCAACTAGGAGATTCGCGCCGTGCCGCTCATCAACGCGCGGCGTGCCAAACGGCGGGGTCCCCGGAGGTTCACCTCCCGCGACCTCGCCGTCATCGGCGTGCTGCTGGGCATACCCATCCTGCTCGACCTGGCCCTGATCTGGGGCCCGACCCTCGCCTCCATCGGTCTGTCCTTCACCAACTGGGACGGGATCGGCGATATCCAATGGGTCGGGATCGACAACTACAAGACCCTCTTCACCGACTATCCGCCGTTCTGGCCCGCCGTCCGCAACAATCTGCTCTGGGTGGCCTTTCTCGGCTGTGTCGCGACCCCGTTCGGACTGCTGCTGGCCGTACTGCTGGACAAGGGCGTCCGGTTCAGCCGGTTCTACCAGTCCACCCTCTATATGCCGGTGGTGCTCTCCCTCGCCATCGTCGGCTTCATCGCGCAGCTGATCTTCTCCCGTGACCAGGGCGCGCTGAACGCGATTCTGGCCGACAAGGACAATCCGGTGGACTGGCTGGGAGACCCGGAGCTCAATATCTGGATGGTGCTGCTGGCGGCCGCCTGGCGGCATACCGGGTATGTGATGATTCTCTATCTCGCCGGGCTGAAATCCGTCGATCCCTCGCTCAAGGAAGCGGCCGCGATCGACGGCGCCAGTGAGACCCAGACCTTCTTCCGGGTCGTGCTGCCCACCCTGCGGCCGGTCAATGTCATCGTCGGCGTCATCACCGTGATCGAGGCATTGCGCGCGTTCGACATCGTCTACGCCATCAACCATGGCCGTAACGGGCTCGAACTGCTCTCGGTGCTGGTCACCGACAACATCATCGGCGAGGCCAGCCGGATCGGCTTCGGCTCCGCGATCGCCGTCGTCCTGCTCACCGTGTCCATGGGATTCATCGTGACCTATCTGGTGCAGGAGCTACGAGGGGGGAAGAAGGGATGACCATCACCCGGACCGCCCCCGTACGGACCGTGGCGCCGGTGACCGGCACCGGCAAGCGCCGGGTGAGCCGTGGCCGGCTCGGGCTGCACGCGTTCCTGATGACCGTGTCGCTCGCCTTTCTCGCCCCGCTGCTGCTCGCCATCTACGCCTCGCTGCGGCCCTATGAGGAAACCGCCAAATACGGCTATTTCTCGCTGCCGCGCCATCTGTCGTTCGACTACTACGCGCAGGCGTTCAACGACTCCGGAATGGGCAAGTACTTCATCAACTCGCTCATCATCGCGGTGCCCGGAGTGCTGCTGACGCTGTTTCTCGCCTCGTTCGTCGCCTTCTGCGTGACCCGGCTGAGAATGCGCGGCGGGCTCGTGCTGCTGATGGTGTTCACGGCGGGCAATCTGCTGCCCCAGCAGGTCATCGTCACCCCGCTCTACGTGCTCTTCACCAAGATCAACCTGCCCTATTGGATGTCGGACTCGATGACGATGTACGACTCCTACTGGGCCGTGCTCGTCGTCCAGGTCGCCTTCCAGGTGGGCTTCTGCGTCTTCGTCCTCGCCAACTTCATGCGCACCCTCCCCGAGGAGATCGTGGAGGCGGCGCGGGTGGACGGCGCGGGGGTATGGACGCAGTACTGGAACATCACGCTTCCGCTGTGCCGGCCGGCGCTCGCCGCGCTCGCCACCTTGCAATTCACCTGGATGTACAACGACTTCCTGTGGGCGCTCGTCTTCATCTCCGACGGCGAGAAGCTGCCCATCACCTCCGCGCTCAACAATCTGCGCGGCCAGTTCTTCACCGACTACAACCTGCTCGCGGCGGGTTCGGTGATCGTGGCGCTGCCCACGGTGCTGGTCTTCCTGCTGTTGCAGCGCCACTTCATCGCCGGACTCACCCTCGGCGCCAGCAAGGGCTGATACGACAGGGGTCACCGTGGTCCATGTGGCCGGGGTGACCCCTGTGGCGCAAGGGCCCCACGCCCCCCGGCCGCGCCCCACCGCCTCCCCCCGCGTCATGCGCCCATACGGTCCGGAGCGGCGCGATCCGCCACTCGGTCGTCTTCGGGCGTTTCCGTGGCAGGGTGATGCGGGCAACTGTCAGGAGGCGATGGAATAGGGGGAAATGTGATCGTCTGGCTGAACGGTGCGTTCGGTGCGGGTAAAACCGCCACGGCCCGTGAATTGGTGGACTTCATGCCCGGCAGCACGTTCTACGACCCGGAGCTGGTCGGTAACGGTCTGCGGATGATGCTTCCGCGTAAACGTCTTGAACAGGTGTCCGACTACCAGGATCTGCCCTCCTGGCGCCGGCTGGTCGTGGACACCGGAGCGGCGCTGATGGCGGAGGTCGGCGGTCCGCTCGTGGTGGCGATGACGGTCCTCAGACAGGAGTACCGGGATGAGATCTTCGGTGGTTTCGCGGCCCGTCGCATCCCCGTACGGCATGTTCTGCTCCGCACCGATGAAACGATCCTTCGCGAGCGGATAGCCGGGCGCGAGGCGATACCCGGGGACCCGGAAGCGAGCGAGTCGGTACGCCAGTGGTGCCTGGCCCATCTCGCCCCCTACCGGGCGGCCCTGCCCTGGCTGACCGCCGATGCCCATGTCGTGGACACCACCGGCATCACCCCGCGCCAGACCGCCCAGCACATCGCCGACGCCGTCCGCGAGGGCGCCGGGAGCTGCGACATCGTGCAGACCCCGGAGCCGACGGCGGAGACGCTGGCCGCCGGGGTGCTGCTCTTCGACGAGGAGGACCGTGTGCTGCTCGTCGACCCCACCTACAAACCCGGCTGGGAGTTCCCCGGCGGCGTCGTCGAACCCGGCGAACCCCCGATGTGCGCCGGGGTGCGCGAGGTCACCGAGGAGCTGGGCGTGCGGCTGGACGAACCCTTGCGGCTGCTGGTCGCCGACTGGGAGCGCCCCCAGCCGCCCGGCTACGGGGGCCTGCGGCTGCTCTTCGACGGCGGCAAGCTCTCCAGCGCGGCCGCCCGGGAGGTGCTGCTGCCCGGCTCCGAACTGCGCGGCTGGCGCTTCGTCACCGAGAGCGAGGCCGCCGCGCTGCTGCCGCCGGTGCGGCTGAGCCGACTGCGCTGGGCGCTGCGCGCCCGCGAGCAGGGCCGCCCGCTCTACCTCGAAGCGGGCGTCCCCACCGGCTGACCCACCGGCCCGTCTCGTACTCCACCGGCCCGCCCCGTACCCCGTCGGCAGGCGGGGGAGGCTCAGCCCTTGCCCGCCGCGTACATCCCCAGGAACAGTGCCTCGGTCAGCGAGAGCTTCTCCAACTCCTGCGGCGAGACGCTCTCGTTGACCGCGTGGATCTGCGCCTCCGGCTCGCTCAGCCCGATCAGCAGGATCTCCGCCTCCGGGTAGAGCGAGGCCAGCGTGTTGCACAGCGGGATCGAGCCGCCCTGCCCGGCGATCGCCATCTCCTGGCCGTCGTACGCCAGACGCATCGCCTCCCGCATCGCCGCGTACGCCGGGCTCGTGGTGTCCGCGCGGAACGGCTGGCCCTGGCCGACCTGCTCCAGCGAGAGCCGCGCGCCCCACGGCACCGAGGACCGGAGGTGCTCGGCGAGCAGCCGGTTGGCCTCGGCCGCGTCCACGCCCGGCGGCACCCGCAGGCTGATCAGCGCCCGCGCGCTCGCCTGGACGGACGGGGTGGCGCCGACCACCGGCGGGCAGTCGATGCCTATCACGGTGACCGCGGGGCGTGCCCAGATGCGGTCGGCGACCGTACCGGAGCCGACCAGTCCGACCCCGTCGAGCACCTTGGCGTCGTTGCGGAACGCCTCTTCCGGATACTGCAGCCCGTCCCACTCCGCGTCCGCCTCGAGGCCCTTGACGGTGGTCGAGCCGTCCTCGGCGCGCAGCGAGTCCAGGACGCGGATCAGCGCGGCGAGCGCGTCCGGGGCCGCCCCGCCGAACTGGCCGGAGTGCAGATTGCCCTCCAGGGTCTCCACCGAGACCCGCAGCAGCGTCATTCCGCGCAGCGTGGCCGTGACCGTCGGCAGCCCGACCCGGAAGTTGCCCGCGTCGCCGATCACGATCGTGTCGGCGGTCAGCAGTTCGGGATGGGCCTCGGCATAGCGCTCCAGGCCGCCCGTGCCCTGCTCCTCCGAACCCTCCACGATCATCTTGACGTTGACCGGGACTCCGCCCTGCTCCTTGAGCGCCCGCAGGGCGGTGAGATGCATGATCACGCCACCCTTGCAGTCCGCGGCGCCCCGCCCGTACCAGCGGCCGTCGCGCTCGGTCAGCTCGAAGGGCGGGGTGTGCCAGGCGGCCTCGTCCAGCGGGGGCTGCACGTCGTAATGGGCGTAGAGCAGCACGGTCGGGGCACCGGCCGGACCGGGCAGAAAGCCGTAGACGGACTGGGTGCCGTCGGGGGTGTCCAGCAGCGCCACGTCCTCGAACCCTTCGGCGCGCAGGGCGTCGGCGACCCAGCGGGCGGCGGCCTCGCATTCCTCGCGCGGGAACTGCGCCGGGTCCGCGACCGACGTGAAGGCCACCAACTCGGCCAGCTCGGCCCTGGCGCGCGGCTGCAGGGCGGCTACGGTGGCGGCGAGAGGTGCCTTCTCCATGGGGGTCACTCCTGGGGTGCGACGGGTAGGCGGCGGGATGCGCCGCGATGGGCACGTATGTACGGCTTGATGCCGCGTGGCCGATCATCCCACAGCGGGGTCATCCGTCGGGGAGCCGTAGGATGCCGGGAAGGCGCATCAGGTCGGTCGATTGGGAGCGGATCCACACGTGAGCAGCGACAACGCAGCCCCGGACAATGAGACGGTATGGGACGTCGTCGTGGTGGGCGCGGGCCCCGCAGGTGCCTCCGCGGCCCATGCCGCCGCGTGCGCCGGACGCCGGGTGCTGTTGTTGGAGAAGGCCGAACTGCCGCGCTACAAGACATGTGGCGGCGGCATCATCGGTCCCTCGCGCGACGCGCTCCCGCCGGGCTTCGAACTGCCGCTGCGGGAGCGGGTGCACGCGGTGACCTTCTCGCTCAACGGCAAGCTGGCCCGCACCCGCCGCTCCAAGCACGCGCTCTTCGGGCTGATCAACCGGCCGGAGTTCGACGCGGCCCTGGTCGAGGCCGCCAAGGACGCGGGCGCCGAGATCCGTACGGGCGTCGCGGTCACCCGCGTCGAACAGCACGGCCCGGCCGTGCCCGACCGGCGCACGGTCGCCGTGGTGCTCGCCGACGGTGAGACGGTGCTGGCGCGGGCCGTGGTCGGCGCGGACGGCAGCGCGAGCCGCATAGGCGCGCATGTCGGCGTGAAGCTGGACCAGGTGGATCTCGGCCTGGAGGCGGAGATCCCCGTTCCGAAGACCGTCGCGGAGGACTGGGCGGGCCGGGTGCTCATCGACTGGGGCCCCATGCCGGGGAGTTACGGCTGGGTCTTCCCCAAGGGCGACACCCTGACCGTCGGCGTCATCTCGGCGCGCGGCGAGGGCGCCGGGACCAAGCGCTATCTGGAGGACTTCATCGCCCGGCTGGGCCTCGCCGGATTCGAGCCGAGCATCTCCTCCGGCCATCTGACCCGCTGCCGCGCGGACGACTCGCCGCTGTCCCGCGGCCGGGTCCTGGTGTGCGGGGACGCGGCCGGGCTGCTGGAGCCGTGGACGCGCGAGGGCATCTCCTACGCGCTGCGCTCGGGCCGGCTCGCGGGGGAGTGGGCGGTGCGCGTCGCCGAGGCGCACGACGCGGTGGACGCCCGCCGTCAGGCCCTGAACTACGCCTTCGCGATCAAGGCGGGGCTCGGTGTGGAGATGGGCGTCGGCCGCCGTCTGTACACGGTCTTCGCCCGCCGCCCCGGGATGTTCCACGCGGCGCTCACCGGCTTCCGCCCGGCCTGGCGCGTCTTTACGAAGATCACCCGCGGCACCACCACCCTGGGCGACCTCGTCCGCACCCACCCGGCCGCCCGCCGGGCCCTGGCGGCGATGGACCGGGGCTAGCCGCCTTCGCTCGGGCGTCGCGCGGCGATCAGGCGTCATACGACGGTGATGCGTCGCGCGGCAACCCGAGGCTTCGTCGGTGATGCGTCGTGCGGCGGCCCCGAGGCTTCGTCGGTAGTGGGTCGCGTGGCGGCCCTGCCTCCTCGCCGGCGACGCTGAGGACCGGCGGCATCCCGGCGGTCCGGGTCCGGCCGACGTAACGTACTCCGCCGGGAGTACGTGTGGGCACCACGCAAGGGGGACGCCGGGCCCGCCCGGCCGGTTTAGCGTTGCCCGTATGCACGGATTCACGGGGGAGCCCGGCCCCTGGCACCGGCCGGGCGGACGCTGGCGCGAGATGCCCTTCGGCCCACCGCGCTCGGCCGTACCCTGGCCCTCCTCGCTCGCCATCGCCGTCGTCCAGCTGCTGGGCACGGGGTTCGCCGCGCATGACCAGCCCGCCCGGGTGGGCCTCGGGCCCGGGGCCGGTGCGCTGCTGCTCGCCGGGCCAGCGCTGCTGCTCCTGCGCCACCGGCACCCCGGGACCGTCGTGGTCGGCACGGCGGCGGTGACCGTGGTCTACATCGCCGCCGGATATCCGTACGGGCCCGTCTTCCTCAGCGTCGTCGTCGCCTGTGTGGCGGCCGTCGCCGCCGGGAGGCGGATCGCCGCGTGGAGCGCGCTCGGGCTGCTGTGGGGCAGCCATCTGCTCATCGGCCACTGGCTCTACCGCTGGCTGCCGCCGGACGGTGACGGGCCCGTCGGATGGGGGCAGGAACTGGGGATCACCGCCTGGGCCATGGCGATCGTCGCCGCGTCCGAGCTCGTCCGCGTACGGCGTGAGCGGTGGGTCCGCGAACGGGCCGAACGGGAGGCGGCGGCGCGGCGCCGGGCGGACGAGGAGCGGCTGCGGATCGCCCGCGAACTGCATGACGTCCTCGCCCACAGCATCTCGGTCATCAACGTCCAGGCGGGCGTCGGCCTCGCCCTCCTCGACCAGCACCCCGAACAGGCCCGCACCGCGCTGACCACCATCAAGGCGGCCAGCAAGGAGGCGCTGGGCGAGGTCCGCCAGGTCCTCGACACGCTGCGGACCTCCGGCGCGTCCGGCGCCGCGCCGCGCTCGCCCGCGCCCGGCCTGGACCGTCTGGAGGAACTGACCGGGCAGGCGGCGGACGCGGGGCTCGCGGTGCGGGTGGAGGTGGAGGGCGTACGGACGGCCCTGCCGCCCGGTGCCGACCTCGCGGCGTTCCGTATCGTGCAGGAGGCCCTGACCAATATCGTCCGCCACTCCAGCTCCCGGAACGCCCACGTCCTGTTGTGCTACGCCCCCGGTGAGTTGGAGCTGCGGGTGGACGACGACGGTCCGGCGGCCGGGGGCGAGGTGACGGGCGGCGGCAACGGCCTGGTCGGCATGCGCGAGCGGGCCGCCGCGCTCGGCGGCACGGTGGAGGCGGGCCCCCGCCCGGACGGCGGCTTCCGCGTCCGGGCCCGGATCCCGTTCAGGAGCGCGAGGGAGACACCATGAGTGAGCGGGAGAGGGAAGACGCCGTGATCCGTGTCGCGCTCGCCGATGACCAGATCCTGGTCCGCGCCGGCTTCCGCGCCCTGCTGGCCGCGCAGCCGGATATCGAGGTGGTCGGCGAGGCGGCCGACGGGGAGCAGGCGCTGGCGCTCGTGCGGGAGCAGCACCCCGATGTCGTCCTCATGGACATCCGCATGCCGGTGCTCGACGGCCTCGCCGCCACCCGCCGGATCACCGAGGACCCGGCCCTGGGCGAGGTGAAGGTGGTCATGCTGACCACCTTCGAGCTCGATGAATACGTCTTCGAGGGGATCCGCTCCGGCGCCTCCGGCTTTCTGGTCAAGGACACCGAGCCGGAGGAGCTGCTGCGGGCGGTGCGCGCGGTCGTCGGCGGCGACGCGCTGCTGTCGCCCGGGGTGACGCGCCGCCTCATCGCCGAGTTCGCGGCCCGTTCCAGGGAACCCGCGCCCGCGGCTGCGCTGGCCGAGTTGACCGACCGGGAGCGGGAGGTGATGGCCCTGGTCGGCATGGGGCTGTCGAACCAGGAGATCGCCCGGCGGCTTGTGGTGAGCCCGCTCACCGCCAAGACCCATGTGAGCCGCACGATGGTCAAACTGGGCGCCCGGGACCGCGCCCAACTCGTCGTGCTCGCCTATGAGTCGGGCCTGGTCCGGCCCGGCTGGCTGGGCTGAGGAAGGGCCTGGGCCCGGGGAGCGGTGGCGAGGGTGCCCCGTGCTCGGTGCTCGGTGCTTCGGGGCCCGGCTCAGAACAGCCCCTCCGGAGCCTCCGTCTCCCGCTCCCACACCGCCACCGGCGCCGTCGTCGCGGCGTCCGCCGCGGCCGCCGTCAGCGGCCAGCCCGCCAGCCGGCGGGTGTCCAGCACCAGGATCCGGCCGTCCGTCGAGGCCAGGTGGATGTCCGGGCCCGCCACGGCGTCGAGCCGACCGGCCACGGTGGTCTCGGGGACGAGCTGGATCAGCCCCAGCGCGGGGCGCACCCGGTCCAGATGGAACGCCGCGTCGTGGTGCACCGGCTCGAACGGTGCCAGGGCCAGCGACTCCGGCAGCCCGCCCAGGGCGCGCGCCCGCTGGTGGAGCGCGGCCAGGTCGGCGGCCCGCCGCTCCGGGGACGGCGCGGCCTCGCGGGCGGTGCGCTTGGCGGCGTAGGGGAAGCGGTCCGGGACGCCGAGCGCGGTGCCCAGCTCCGCCTCTGCGCGGCGCGCGGCCATCAGCGGGCCACGGCCCAGCAGGCAGTACGAGAGCGCGGCCTGCTCCAGCAGCCGCGCCCCCTCCCGCTCGGCCGCCGTGATCCCGACCTTGACCAGATCCGGGCCGAACCAGGCGAGATAGACGTCGTAAGGGCGCGGGTCGTCCGTACGGGTGTCGGCGGCCACGGAGTACGAGCGGTCCAGCCGGGCGCAGTCCGGGCACTGCGCCGATACGGCGGCGGCCGGGACCTCGGCCCCGGCCGGGCACGGGGTGTGCCGGGAGCCCCTGCGCACGCCGACGCAGTCGCGCCGGGGCCCGGTGGTGAAGGAGAGCGGGCGGTCCGGCGTCAGCGGGGAGAGCCGTTCCCCCTGGGCCGGATGGCGCCAGACGAGCGCGGGCCCGCGTCGGCCCCAGCGCGATCCCGCGCACTGCCACCGTGGAGGCCGCGGGCTCTCGGTCATCAGCGCCGCTGCCGGGAGAAGAGCCACAGCGCCCGCACCAGGCGGACGGCGAATCCGACGGTGGCCACCGCGAAGGCGGCTGCCTTCCAGGCCCTCTCCTGGGCCCGGCCCAGGTCGCCGAAGAGCGCGGGGCTCGCGACCGCCACATAGAGCACGGCCGCCAGCAGACTGGCCGTGACCAGAGCGAACACCATCTCGACGGTGAGCGTGTCGCGCTCGTCCTGGGAACGGGGCCCGGTCATCTCGAATCAGTCCTCCGCCTGCTGTCCGGTGGCTGCCGCCGAGTCGGTCATCCCCGGCTCGCGCTGCCCGTCACGCTGCTTCTCGCGCACATACAGCTGCTTCCGTACGCGTGCCACGACCGTACCGTCCGCGGCGACCACGTCGTTCTCGAACCACGGCAGTGCCTTGCCACCGTCCGCCGTGGCCTCGCGGATCTCCTCCAGCCGCTCCTCGGTGAGCTTGAAGTCGGCGAACACATCGCCGCGGCCGGGCGAGACGAAGTCGATCTCGCCGGCCTTGTCCCAGACGATGTAGTCCCGGCCGAGCCGGTTCATCACCAGCAGCATCCAGAACGGGTCGCTCATCGCGAACAGCGAACCGCCGAAGTGGGTCCCCACGTAGTTGGAGTTGAAGCGGTGCAGCCGCAGCCTGACCCGGACACTGCTCCAGTCCTCCGCGAGGTGGACCACCCGCACTCCGGCGAAGAGATAGGGCGGCCACCAGTTCATCGCGAGACGCAGGCGGCGCGCGGACATCGATCGACGTGACATGTCAGGAAGCCAGCACGTGATATTACCCGTCGGTAACCCAATGCTCGGCGTATCAGATGCCCGAGTGCTCCCGCCACAGCTCGGCCAGCTTCTCGTCCCCCTCCGTGGTCAGCGCGGTGATCGGCTGCCGGTTCCAGAGCGCGAGATAGAGGTCGCCGGCCGGGCCGCTCAGCTCGCAGTCGGCCGCCCCCTCGCCGTCGCGCTCGGTGCGCGGAACGTCCTGTGACAGCCGCATCGTCCACACCGCGTCATGGTCCGTGGCCCTCACTCGGAGCGTGCGCGGGGTGTCCGTGCGCACCCGGGACCGGTCCAGGCCGTGGAAACCGACCAGCAGCTCATCGACCCCGTCGGCCGCGAACTCCGGGGTGAACGGGGAGAGGGCCCCGCCCCGCGCCGACTCCGCGTCGATCCGGTGGATGGCGGTCTCATGGGCCTGGCGCCGGGCCCAGAAGGCCAGCGGGAACTCCGAGGGAAAGAAGGTGAAGCACTTCAGCTCGGGGTCGGCATCAGTAAGGGTGCCGACCAGCCGCCCATGGACCTCGCGGTACCAGGACACGAGCTCGGCGTCGGCCGGTGCAGGCTCGACCGCCGGCCGGACCGGCTCCGCCAGGCCCTCGCCGACGATCCGGGTGGCCCAGCCGTACACCTGGCCAAGGTGGGACAGCAGGTCACGGACGCGCCAGTCGGGGCAGGTCGGTATCTGGGCGTCCACTCCGGCCTCGGCCGCGGCGTCGGCCAGCAGCCGGCCCTCGCGGTCAAAGATTTCGATCAACTCGGCAGTCTTCATGGCGGAATCATGCCAGCCACCTCCGACATCGGTCGGCGCCGGGACGGCGAGGGCGTCAGTTTCCGGCCAGGCGCACGGCGTTCCGCGTGCCGTACGCGACCACCGCCGCCACGGCCGCCAGCGCCGCGACCGTGGTGAGCGCGACCGGCAGCGAGTACCAGTCGGCGAGGAAGCCGATCGTGGGCGGGCCCAGCAGCATCCCGCCGTAGCCGAGCGTGGAGGCCGCGGCGACCCCGCCCGGTCCCGTCAGCGCGCCCGCCCGCGCGATGGCGACGGGGAAGAGATTGGCCAGCCCCAGCCCGGTGACCGCGAAGCCCAGGAGCGCGAGCCAGACCGTGGGCGCGAGCGAGCCCAGCAGCATGCCGGCCGCGGCCGTGGCACCGCCCGCGATCAACGCCCTGGTCTGGCCGAGCCGTTCGAGCAGCGCGGTGCCGGTCAGCCGGCCGACGGCCATCATCAGCGCGAAGACGGCGTAGCCCGCGGCGGCGAGTCCGGCGGACGCGTCGAGCTCCTGGTGCAGATGGAGGGCCGCCCAGTCGGCCATCGCCCCCTCGCCGTACGCCGTGCAGAGGGCGATCAGGCCGAAGACGGCGACGAGCCACCGGGCGCGGCCCGACCGCTCTGCGCCGGGAGACGGTTCGGTGGCGGCGGCGTTCCCGGACTCGGTCGCGGGCCCGGCGCCGTCCCGCGGCGCGGGCACCGGCAGCGAGATCAGCCTCCGGCCGGCGGCCGCCGCGAGCAGCAGCCCGAAGACCGCGAGCAGCGACAGATGGCGGGTGGGGGAGAGGTGGTCGGCGATCAGCCCGCCGAGCCCGGCCCCGGCCATCCCGCCCAGGCTGAAGGCGGCGTGGAAGCTGGGCATGACCGGGCGGCGCAGGGCGGCGATGAGGTCGACCGCCGCGCTGTTCATGGCCACGTTGAGCGCGCCGAACCCGGTGCCGAAGACCAGCAGCACCAGGCCGAGGGCGAGCGCGGAGTGGGTCAGCGGCGGCAGCGCCACGGAGCCGGCGAACAGCACGCCGGCGGCCACCGTCGTCGGGTGGTTGCCGAAGCGGCGGCACAGGCGCCCGGTGGCCATCATCGTGGCCGTCCCGCCCGCGGACACGCCGAGCAGGGCCAGCCCCAGCGCGCCCTCCGAGGCGCTCGTCTGGTCCTTGATCGCGGGGATCCGGGCGACCCATCCGGCGAACACGAAGCCGTCGAGGAAGAAGAACGCGGTGATGGCGGCGCGGAGTCGGGCGAGGTCGCGATCCGCGGCGACGGAGCGGCGCGCGCCCAGGATGGCCGTCCGTGTTTTGTTTGGAGTCGGCACAAAGTGAGAATAGGGGCGTGACCCAGACACGGACAAGGCTCGAGCGCGGCCGAAGCGCTCTTGGCCCGGCACTGGCACTCGTCCACACCGGCCGCGCGCCCACCCGCGCGGTGCTCACGGCCGAGCTCGGGGTGACCCGCGCGACCGCGGGCGCCGTCGCCGCCGAGCTGGAGGCGCTCGGCCTGATCCAGGTCGACTCACGGCCGCTCGGGGCCGCCGGGGCGCAGGGCCGTCCCTCGCACCGGCTGTCGATCGCCCCCCGGGGGCCGGTCGCGCTCGCCGCTCAGGTGCACGCCGACGGGTTCCGCGCGGCGCTCGTCGGGCTCGGCGGCCGGACCGTGGCCACGGCCCCGGGCTGCATGACCGTGCCCGCCGACCCGGCGCATGTCATCGACGCGGTCGTGGAGGCAGGGGCCCGGCTGCTGCGGGAGACCGGCCGCCGCTGCGTGGGCGCGGGGCTCGCCGTCCCGTCCGCGGTCGCCGAACCGGAGGGCACCGCCCTGAACCCGCTGCACGTCGCCTGGCCCGCGGGCGCTCCGGTGCGCGAGCTGTTCAACCGCAGCCTGGCCGCGGCCGGTATCCGTGGCGACGACGGGGAGCCGGTCACCGGCTTCGCGGGCAATGACGTCAACCTGGCCGCGCTCGCCGAGCACCGCCATGGCGCGGGCGGCGGCGCCCAGCACCTGCTCTGTGTCGCCACCGGGCACCGGGGCGTCGGTGGCGCGCTGGTGCTCGACGGGCGGCTGCACACGGGCAGCGCGGGGCTCGCCCTCGAGGTGGGCCATCTGACCGTCAACCCCGAGGGCCCGCCCTGCCACTGCGGCAGCCGCGGCTGTCTGGACATCGAGGCCGATCCGCTCGCCTTCCTCACAGCGGCCGGGCGCGACCCGGGCCCGGAGGTGTCCCTGCTGCAGCAGGCCCGCGATCTGCTGCGCGAGGCGTACGCCACGGAGCCGTCCGTTCGGGCCGCCACCAGCCAGCTCATCGACCGCCTCGGCCTCGGGCTCGCCGGTCTGGTCAACATCCTCAACCCGGACCGCATCATCCTCGGCGGGCTGCACCGCGAACTCCTGGAGGCCGACCCGGAGCGGCTGCGCGCGGTGGTGGCGGAGCGGAGCCTGTGGGGCCGGAGCGGGGGCGTACCGATTCTGCCGTGCACGCTGGACCACAACAGCCTGGTGGGCGCGGCCGAGTTGGCGTGGCAACCGGTGCTGGACGACCCCTTGGCCGCCCTGGGCGTGGGCTGACCACCGCGAGCTCCTTACGGCCGTCACCACTGGCGGCCCCGGGGGAGCGCGCTCAGGTCCGGGGCCGACAGATGGAGCACGTGGTAACGGTCGCCGGGCTCCGAGGGCGGTGCGCAGTCCTCCCAGAGCGTGAAGTGGATCAGCTCCCAGCCGCGCGGGTCGATGCCGAGGGCCGTCGCGTGGACGCCGTCCGTACGCGCGCGCTCGGCCAGCCGCGCCAGCGCGTCCTCGACAACGGAGGCGGGGTCGGCGGCGGCCGGAACCGGCGTGGCGTGGCGGGTGGCGGCGCGCGGTACGGTGCCCGCCGCCGGGCCCCGTTCGAAGGCGAGGCCCTGCCAGTGCTCGACCGCGGGCCTGCCGAAGTCCCGGACGATGCCCTGGAATCCGGGGGCCCATAGGAGGCGGTTCATGGCCTCGGGCGCGGTCCACAGATAGAACGGGACGTACTGATGGACCGGCGAGCCGTCCACCCCCCGCTCCCGGATGCCGTACGCCTTGAGGCCCAGCCCTGAGAAGTCGTCGAGCAGCGGCCCCTTCGCCTCCACCCGGTCCCGGATGATCCTCATGTCGTAGTCGGCGGGCAGGGTGATCCGGTACTGCATGACGAGCATCGGTGAACTCCTGTCGGCGGGGCGTGCGTTCGCGGCCGTTCCGCTGCGTTCGGATCGTACACACTAGTAGGTACAGAAGGGGTGGTCCTCGGCGCGCGTACTCCCCAGGAGGTACCGGGAGTGTCGTCGGCCGTACGACGACCGGGCGCCGTGAGGGGGTGATCCTCGAAGTGGCCGTGAGAAAGGGCCGTGAGAAGTGGCCATGACAACGGGCCATGAGACAACCACTCCCGAGGAGCGCGATCATCATGAACACCCTGGCGCACGGATTCGCCTACGGCGACGGCCCCGGACCGTGGATTCTGCTCTTCCCGCTGATGTGGGCGCTGGTCGTCGGCGGTGCGGTCTTCCTGTTGAGGCGCGGCGGGTGGCGCGGACGCGCCCCCTGGCGGCAGGGGCCCGTGGACTTCGGCGAGCGCTCGCCGATCGCGGTGCTGGGCCGCCGCTTCGCGGCCGGTGAGATCGATGAGGATGAGTACTGGCGCCGACTGTCCGTCCTGGACGAGCGGTTCGGACACCAGGCGAAGGGCGGGGTCCTCTGACCGTTGCTGACGGTGGGGCGCTGACGCGGGGCGCTCAGGCCGGCCGGGCTGTCAGGGCTGTCAGGGCTGTCAGGGGGGTTGGGGTTGTCCGGGCTGCCGGGGCCGTCGGGGCTGTCCGGACCGTCCCGCCTCGCGGGAGGCGGGACGCCTGCGTGCTCAGCGGGAGGCTGCCGACCGGGCGGCCGCGGGAGCCCGCTCGCGCACCGCAGACGCCGGGGCCGCGGCGACGGGCGCGGGGGCGACGGGTGCGGGGGTGGGTGCCGGTGCGACGGGCACCGGTGCCGGGGCGGCCGGTGCCGGGGCGGTGGCGGGTCCGGGTGTGGGTGCGGGGCCGGTGATGGGCGTGGTGGGCGCCGGCGCCGGGCGGGAGGCGTCCGTGCGATGGGGCGGTGCGGTACGCCCCGCTCCATGCGCCGTGAGGGGCGACTTGGCGGTGGCGATGGGCCGCGGCACGGCCAGCGTGAACCAGACGACCTTCCCGCTGCCGTCGTCCCGCGCATGCATCCCCCAGCTTTGGCTGACGGCCGCGACCAGCGCGAGCCCCCTGCCATGCGTGGCCACGGGATCGCAGGCCCGAAGGCGGGGCAGCCGCGGATCCTGATCGCGGACCGAAACGGTCAACCGGTCCAGCATGAGGACGATCTCCACCGTGCACTGCTTGTCCGGCTCGGCGTGCCGATGCACATTGGTGAGCAGTTCGGTGACGGCGAGCGCCGCCGGGTCGATGAGCGGATCCAGATGCCAGTAGCGCAACTGCGCCGACACGATTCTGCGGACCTGTCCGATCCGCGACGGCAGGGCCTGCAGCTCCACCGTGCACTGCCTGCTAGGACGACTGATCACGGCTGCGACTCCCTGAAGAAGTTGGGGCTAGCCTGATTCAGATGCGGGCGACGAACACGTTCAGCAGTGGTGGCTGCTGGGCGCGACCGGTGGGACGGTTCTCTGCGTCACCGCTTGTTGACCCTCAGTGATACTGATACTCGTCCAGGGTCGGTCCCACCGCGCGCACGCGCAACTCGGCCACTTCACCGCTTCTGGGAGTGCCCCCGGGCGGACCGGACGGCGTCGAGGAAGCGGCTGGCGGCCCCGGAGCCGGACTTGGCCGAGGTGGACTTGGTGTCCTGCGAGCCGAGAGTGAGACGGTAACGGGTGCCGTTCACGGTGGCCATGGCCTGGTCACCGTCCACGAACCAGGGCTTGCTGGCGCGCACCGACTGCACCGGCGCGCTGTCGATCTCGCGGCCATAGCTGGTGAGCAACTCCAGCCTGCCGTCCTTGATCAAGACTTGTCCGGCGCGGGTGACCGAGCGCAGGAACCGCTCGATCCGCACTCCCCTGGCGTTGAACTCGTTATCGGCCATCACAACCGCCTCCCCGATGGCTCCGACTGGCGCTTCTGTCGCCGTCTCTCATTTTCCCTGCTGCGCAGTGTGCCCGGGACCGGCCCCGGGCACCAGGGCGCACTGGGGGACAATGAGGATCGAAACGGCACGAGTATGCCACCTGGGCTGGGCGTGGGCACAAGCAGGAGGAGTGGGCGTTGGACGGCACGGCGGGCGGGATCATCAAGACGATCGACGTGGACCGCAGCGACCACGGCTATCGCGAGTGGCTGAAGGAGGCCGTCCGAAAGGTGCAGGCGGACGCCCAGCGGTCCGCGGACACCCATCTGCTGAGCTTCCCGCTGCCCGAGCGCTGGGGGATCGACCTCTACCTCAAGGACGAGTCCACCCACCCCACAGGGAGTCTCAAGCACCGTCTGGCACGCTCGCTGTTCCTCTATGGGCTGTGCAACGGCTGGATCCGGCCGGGCAAGCCCGTGATCGAGGCGTCCAGCGGCTCGACCGCCGTATCCGAGGCGTACTTCGCCAAGCTGATCGGGGTGCCCTTCATCGCGGTGATGCCCCGCACGACCAGCCGGGAGAAGTGCCGCCTGATCGAATTCCATGGCGGCCAGTGCCATTTCGTGGACGACCCGCGGACGATGTACCAGGAGTCCGCCGCCCTCGCGGCGGAATCCGGGGGTCACTACATGGACCAGTTCACCTACGCCGAGCGGGCCACGGACTGGCGTGGCAACAACAACATCGCCGAGTCGATCTATCAGCAGATGCGTCTGGAGCGGTATCCCGAACCGGCATGGGTCGTCGCCACGGCGGGCACCGGAGGCACCTCGGCGACCCTCGCCCGCTACGTCCACTACATGCAGTACGACACCCGGGTGTGCGTCGCCGACCCGGAGAACTCCTGTTTCTTCGACGGCTGGGTCCACCATGACGACGACGCCTCCAGCGACCACGGTTCACGCATCGAGGGCATCGGCCGCCCCCGGATGGAGCCCAGCTTCGTACCGGGCGCGATCGACCGGATGATGAAGGTCCCGGACGCGGCGAGCGTCGCGGCCGCGCGCGCCCTGGAGCGGGCCATCGGCCGTAAGGCGGGCGGCTCCACCGGGACGGGGCTGTGGAGCGCGCTGCGGATCGTCGCGGAGATGGTCGCCGCGGGGCGGACCGGGAGCGTGGTGACGCTGCTGTGCGACCCGGGGGAGCGGTATCTGGACAAGTACTACTCGGACGCGTGGCTCGAGGAACAGGGGCTGGACATCGAGCCGTATATGAAGACGCTCGACATCTTCCTCGCCACGGGCAACTGGACCGACTGACGGCGCACAACGGCCGGACCGGCCGAGCAGCGCCCGTACGGCCGTCAGGCCGCCGCCACCATCCGGTCCAGGTTCCGCACCGCCTGGTGGAAGGCGCGCCGCAGACCCGGCCGCATCGCCCGTACGACACCGCGCAGCAGTGCCGTGCCGTCCACCGCGAACACATAGCGCACCACGGTCCCGCCGCCGGCCGTGGGCCGCAGCGTCCACTCCTCCAGCAGGGCCCGCAGCCCCGGAGCGTTGGTCTCGTCGACGCGATAGGCATAGCGCTCGTGCGGATCGGCCGCCATGATCGTCTCGCGCAAGCGGCCGCCGCCCACGAGGCGGATGGCCCTGCCCTTGCCGCCGTCCGTGGAGCGGGCCTCCTTCACCGACCGGAACCACCGCGGCCAGCCCTCGACATCGGTGAACGCCTCGAACACCGCCTGAGGAGAGGCCGAGATCTCGGCGACGAAGACGAGCCGCAACGGGGCGGTCTCGGCGTACTCCAGTCCGACGGCACGCAACCGGTGTGTCATGGACACACGATATCTGTCGGGGTGTCAGATGTCTGCGGTGCGGGACGGCTCGCCCGCCACCACCAGCTCCGGCAGATACTCGGAGATCTCCGCCCGCGCCTCCTCCGGCAGCCCCGGGTCCGTGACCAGCGCGTTCACCTGGTCCAGCGTGGCGAAGGAACTCAGCCCCACCGTGCCCCACTTGGTGTGGTCCGCGACCACCACGACCCGCCGCGCGGCCCTGACGAAGTGGCGGTTGGTCTCCGCCTCCGCGAGATTCGGCGTCGACAGACCCGCCTCCACCGATATGCCGTGCACTCCGAGGAAGAGCACATCGAAGTGGAGCGAGCGCACCGCCGCGTCCGCGACCGGCCCCACCAAAGTGTCCGATGGCGTGCGCACCCCGCCGGTGAGCACGACGGTGGCCGCACCGGGGCGCGGGCCCACCCCGCCGAGCGCCGCCGACCGCTGGGCGTTGTAGAACACATCGGCCACCCGGACCGAGTTCGTCACCACCGTCAGATCCGGCACCTCCAGCAGTTGCTGGGCCAGGGCGAAGGCCGTGGTGCCCCCGGCCAGACCGATCGCGGTGCCCGGCGTGGCCATCGCGGCCGCCGCCTTCGCGATGTCCTCCTTGGCGCTCAGCTCGAGGCCCGATTTGGCCTCGAACCCGGGCTCGTATGTGCTCGCCTCGGCCACCGGCACGGCCCCGCCGTGCACCTTCTCCACCACGCCCAGCCGGGCCAGCGCGTCCAGATCGCGACGAACCGTCATGTCCGAGACATTGAGCTTGCGGGTCAACTCATTGACCCGCACCCCGCCGCGCCGCCTGACCTCGTCGAGGATCAGGGCACGCCGCTGCTCCGCGAGGAGGTTCTGGTTGTCGCTCACCCTGCCTCGTCTCCCTCCGGTCGGCCCTCGTCGCCCGCGCGTTCATCTTCGCATGAGGCGAGGACAGCCGGTCGCCACAGCACCCGGGGTTACGATTTCGCCACGCCCGGCCTGTCAGGGTCGGGGGAGCTGGCCGATGGGCACAATCCTGGAGCAGAACGACCGCACCACACCGGAATCGGGGGAACACGGTGCCAGCGACCATGCCTACGGACACGCCGGCCGACGGGGCGCAAGGGGCGACGGCAGCCCGTAAGGGCGGAGCACCGCCGTCCGATCTCGAACTCCTCGTCCACGGAGTGGGCGGCACCACCCCCGAGGAGATGCTGCGCGATCCGCGCACCTGCCGGGTCACCGGCGACGAGACCGCGGCGGTCTACCGCAGGGCGGACGAGGTCGACGCCGAGCAGCGCCCGCCGGAGGACCGGGAGGGCCCGGACCGTGAGGGCCCGATCCGCGAGGCGTACGTATGGTGCAACCTCACCTCGGGCAACAGCTCCCGCGCCCTGTGGCTGCTTTTACTGCCGTTCATGGTCGCCAACCTCGCCCACTGGATGCGGCCCCCGGCCGACCGGCGCGAGCGGACCGTGCGCACCTACGGCCTGTTCGTACGGCTGGTGGCGCTCACGTTGACCGTGCTGCTGATCGCCGGGGCCTGCGAGGTGGCCCTGGACCTGATCGCCTGGCAGTGTGCCGGTTCGGCCGACTGCGCCGGTGGCAAGTCCTGGCTCGGCTTCCTGTCCCCGGAGAACCACGGCTGGTGGAGCCAGCCCGGCCGCAGGCTCGCGCTCGCGGCGGCGCTGCCCGGCGCGCTCACCGGACTGCTGTGGTACCTGTCCAACCGCACCTGGAGCGCGTACGAGTCCTCACCGCCGCTGGAGAGCCCGGTCGACGAGTCCGCCCCCGAGGCGGGCAACCGCCCCGCGCTGTGCCTGCCCGGCTTCTGGTACGGCCGCAGGATCGTCGCCCGGCTGCGCGCCGCGCACACCGCCGCCGGCTTCCTCACCATCGCGGCCGGCCTGACCCTGCCCACCACCACCTACGACCGCAAGCCGGGCGGCGGCGGGCCGCAGGACGCCGCGGGCTGGGCGCTGCTGACGCTGCTCGCCGCGGGCGCGGTCGCGGTGGTGGCCGTGGTGTGCTACCGCGGCCGCAGCGAGACCAAGGTCGACGGGGAGCTGGACCGCATCACCATCACCGCGTTGCCCGGCGCGGCCCTCGCGGTGCTGGCGCTCTCCGTGCTGTACGCCGGGTGGTCCCGCCCCGGCTGGGCCTCCACCGGCAAGCTACCGGGCAACCAGGCGTTCTGCGCCATCGCCATAGGAGAGGGCGCGCTGATCGTGACCATGGCAGTGTGCGCCCTGGTCCTCCACCGGTCCGCTCCCGGCCGCACTCCGCTGTACGGGCTCGCCGGGCCCGCCGTCGCGGTGCTCGCCTGCGGGCTCGGCGCGGTGCTCGCGGGCGGTGTCGCCCAGCGCTTCGCCGACTGGCTGGACGGCGGCGCCACCCCCGGTGAGGGGCCGGGCATCGCCCCGCCGGTTCTGCTGACCTGGCTGGCCACGGCCATCCCCGCGCTGCTGCTCGCCCTGGTCGTCCTGCTGCTGATCTTCACCGTAAGGGTGTGGCAGGTGCGCAACCGACTGCTGCCGACCATCATGGACGGCTATCCGGGGGAGCGGCCCGACCCGGTGCGCACCCGGCGCATCGCGCGCACCATCGCCCGCGCCGGCCTCACCGACTCCGCCCCCTGGATCGTCGGCCCTGTCGCGCTGCTGACCCTGCTGTTCGGCGCCGCCGCCGTCACCGGGGCCTGGGTCACGGACCAGGTGCCGGGGCGGGCAGCCGACGACGCCCCCGGGGCCGTGGACGCCGCCGCCCAGACCGCCCAGGCGCTGGGCTCCTGGCTGATGGGGCTGGCCTTCCTGATGCTGGTCACCTGGGCCCGCCGCGCCTACCGCAGCCCCGCCGCCCGCCGCACCATCGGCATCCTGTGGGACGTGGGCACCTTCTGGCCGCGCGCCGCCCACCCCTTCGCGCCCCCGTGCTACGCCGAGCGGGCGGTGCCCGATCTGACCTGGCGGATGGAGACCTGGACCCGCCGGCACGGCGGCCGGCTGGTCATCTCCGGCCACTCCCAGGGCAGTGTGCTGGCCGCCGCTGCAGTCTGGCAGCTGGACCACCGCACCCGCGGTAAGGTCGCGCTGCTCACCTACGGCTCACCGCTGGAGCGGCTGTACGGGCGCTGGTTCCCCGCCTACTTCGGGCCTACCCAGCTGCTCTCGCTCCACGGCGAGGTGCGCTGCTGGCGCAATCTGTGGCGCTACACCGACCCGATCGGCGGCCCCATCCGGCTGCCCGACGGCAGCGGGCCCGAGGTCGACTGCGGCGCGCTCAAGGACCCGCTGGTCTACGGCCGTACGCCCGAACACCCGCTGCCCGCGCCGATCCTGGGGCATGGGGACTACCAGGTCGACCCCGTCTTCGACCGGGAGCGGGCCGGGCTGCTGGCCCGGCTCCCGGAGCAGACGCCGCCGCCTCCGCAGGAGGGGGCCGCCGGTCAGATGAGCTCCGGCAGGTCCTCGGGATAGAGCAGCGTGAGGTCGTCCGTGGTCGGGTCGCTCAGCTGGGCGACCCGGCCCGCATGCCGCTCCACCATCGCCTCGAAGGTCTGCCGGGCGGTGCGCCCGTTGCCGAACGCAGGGCCCTTGGGAAGCGCCGTGAAGTACTTGAGCAGCGACTCCGCCGCCCCCTCGCCGATCCGGTACTCATGCTCCTCGGCCTGCTGCTCCACGATCCGCAGCAACTCCTCCGGGGCGTAGTCGCCGAAGGTGATGGTGCGCGAGAAGCGGGAGGCCACACCGGGGTTGACGGACAGAAAGCGCTCCATCTCGGCGGTGTACCCCGCGACGATGACCACGACCGCTTCCCGGTGGTCCTCCATCAGCTTGACCAGGGTGTCTATCGCCTCCCGGCCGAAGTCCCGGCCGGAGTCCTCCGGCGAGAGGGCGTACGCCTCGTCGATGAACAGCACCCCGCCGCGCGCCCGGTCGAACGCCTCCTGGGTGCGTATGGCCGTGGAGCCGATGTGCTCACCCACCAGGTCCACCCGGGAGACCTCCACCAGATGGCCGCGCTCCAGCACCCCGAGGGAGGCCAGGATCTCCCCGTAGAGCCGGGCGACCGTCGTCTTGCCGGTGCCCGGGGAGCCGGTGAAGACGAGATGGCGGCGGACGGAGGCGGCCTTGAGCCCGGCCTCCTGGCGCCGCCGGCCCACCTCGATCATGTCGGTGAGAGCGCGCACCTCGCGCTTGACGCTCTCCAGCCCGACCAGTGTGTCGAGTTCGCCCAGCACCGCCGAGGACGGGCGGACGGAGACCGGGGGCTCGACGGCGGGCGCGGAGGTCTGGACGGACCGCTGTGACGGGACGCCGCCCAGCAGCCCGCCCGTCGAGGCGGCGGTCTCCACGGCGGGCGCGGTGAGCGGGGGCTGGCCGGGCGTGGTCGGGGAGCCCAGCGCCGTGGTGGCGCTCTCGTCGCTGGTGCAGTCCTCGACGAGCGGCCCCGCCTCGGAGAACTCGTACCCGCCGCGCGCACACCGCTCCGTGCGGCACCGGGTCAAGGTGGTGCGGCAGCCGTCGATGATGTGGAAGCCGTAGCCCCCGCTGCCGGTCACCCGGCAACCCGTGAACGTGCCGCGGCCCTCGGCGGACACATAGAACCCGGCCTCCGTCGGCCCGGAGACCGTGGTGCGCTCGACCGTCGGATCGGCGCCCTTGGTCACGATCACTCCGGTGGCGGCTCCGTCTATCGTGCAGTTCGCGAGCGTGCCGCCGCTGCCGTGGTCGCGGAACCACGCCCCGGTGGCCGCCTCCCGGATGCGGCAGTCGTCCAGCTGGACGGTGGCCCCGTCGCTGACCGAGACCGCGGTGGAGCGCACCTGCGACAGATCGCTGTCGACCACGTCGACCCGCGACCCGCGGTCCAGGACGAACAGCGCGTCCGGCACCTCGCGCACCCGGCACGAGTCGAGCACGGCGGTCGCCCCGTCGCTCACCCACACGGCCGGATAGTCGCCGGTGCTCTCGTGCAGCTCGCACTGGTTGGCGTCCACCCGGGTGCCCGGGTCCCACACCGACAGGCCGTTGCGCCCGAACCGGCGCACCGTGGAGCGGGTCAGCGTCAGCACCGAACGCGACCTCAGGTCGATCGCGTTCTCCGGGATGTCGTGGATCTCGCAGTCGGCGAGCGTGAGCACCGCGTCCGTGTCCAGATTGACCCCGTCGGACGTCGTACGGTGCACCCGGCAGTCGGTGAGATGCCCGGTCGCGCGCCCGGAGACCTGCACTCCGGCGCCCCTGATCTCGTACACTTCGCAGCCGACGGCCTCCAGCGAGGAGCCCTCGCCGGTCAGCGAGAAGCCCGCCCCGGACGCGTGGTGGACCCGGCAGCGCTCCAGGCGCGGGCGGGCGCCGCCGCGCACCGCCACTCCGGACTGCCCGGCGGCCACTACCTCGCACTCCTCGAACACCCCGCCCGCGCCGTCCAGCACGCTGAGCCCGACGCCTGCGGGGTTGTCCACGGTGCAGCGCCGCACGGTGGGACGGGCGCCGCCGCGCACCTCGATGCCGACCGCCGAGCGCGTGGCGACCCGCACGTCCGACACCTCCGGGGTGGCGTCCTCGATCAGCAGCGCGGGGGCGGCCGAGTCCTGGCCCTCGACATGCAGATCCTGGACCACGGCGGAGGCACGTATCGTCAGTGCCACTCCGTCCACCGGCGCGATGCGCACCGAACCGCGTGCCGAGCCCTCGGGGCCGCGCAGTGTGACGGCCCTGCCCACCACCACATTCTCGCGATAGGTGCCGGGCGAGATGGAGAGCACATCACCGTCCCCGGCGGCCTCCAGGGCCGCCGTGAGGGAGGCGTACTCTCCGGTGCGGCGCCGCCACCGCGACGTTCCGCTGTGCGTCACCTGGACGACCGAGCCCTGTGCCATGGTGCTGCTGTGCCCCCACCTCGTGCGTTGCCGGTGTGCGCGCCCGACCGCCGCTGCCGACTGTCGCTGCGCATATGGAATGCCCCACCGTAGCGTGCGCACGGCACCATGAGATGACCTGCCTGTGGACCACGGGCGGAGTTGGCGTTCATATGACAACTCCCGCCCGTGCGCGGTCCACTCGCAGGGGCTAGCTGTCGGCGTCCGCTCGGCCCCAGTCCTGACCGGCTCGTTCCCAGGCGAGGTCCCACTGTGCGTAGCGCCGGCGCATGAGCTGCCATACGACCAGCCGCCGGGCGCCGTCCACCAGGACCGCCGTCGCCCCGGCCGCGCCGATCCCCGCCAGCACGGCGTGGGTGGTGGCCGTCGCGGCGTCCAGCGGGCGGCCGACCGGGCGGCCGTGGTCGTCGGTCCAGATCCGGAACCGCTCACCGGGGTCGGCACCGGGGTGGGCCCCCAGCGTGCCCTGGTGTCTGCTGCCGTCCGGCCCCGTCCAGCGGGCGAGGACGCGGCGGTGCGCGTCTCTCGCGGAAGCGGTCTCGGGATCGGAGTCGATGGGTGGATGCGGCAGCACCTTCAGCACGGTGGCCGAGAGCGGATGGCGCTCGGCCCGCTGTTCGTGCGCGGCCCTCACCAGCGCCCCGTTTGCCATGGACCCCGATGCCCAGCCGGCGGCGGGGGCGACGAGCAGGATGAGCGCCGCGGCGATCATTGCCGCGCACGCCTCCACGATGTCCGTCTTACGGCGCAGCGGATTACGCCGCCAGCGCCACAGCCCCCAGATCATTCGCATGGATCACATACCCCCTTCCCCATCCGTGGGTACCGCATGGCGGGCCGGATATGCGCGAATTCGGTGAAGAGAGAGCAATATCACGGGGTCAGCCCTTTCGCCGTTCCGGCGGGCCGTCGGCGGTTCAGAGGGACACACCAGACCAGCCGGGTGCCGCCCGCCTCGGGCGCCTCGATGTCCAGTGTGCCGCCCAGGAGTTCGGCCCTTGACCGCATGTTGACCAGCCCTCCGCTGGGGGTGGCGCCCCCGATGCCCACCCCGTTGTCCGCGACCACCAAGGTGATGTCGGCGCCGACGGTCAGCCGCACCTCCACCCGCTGGGCGTGGGCGTGCCGCACGGTGTTGCTGAGTGCCTCGGCGAGCACCGCCAGCACATGGTCGCCCGTCGTGTCCGGCACATCGGTGTCCACCGGACCGTCCATCAGCAGTGACGGTGCGAAGCCCAGGGTGTCGGAGGCCGACCGGACGGCCTTGACCAGCCGACGCCGCAGCGTGGCGGGTTCGCCGCCGTCGTCCCCGACCGTGCGCAGGGCGAAGATGGTGGAACGGATGATCTTGATGGTCTCGTCCAGGTCGTCCACGGCACGCCCCACCCGCTCGGACGCCTCCGGGCGTTCGATCAGCCGGCCCGCGCTCTGCAGGGTGAGACCGGTCGCGAAGAGCCGCTGAATGGCCAGATCATGGAGGTCCCGGGCGATCCGGTCACGGTCCTGGAGCAGCGCCATATGCTCGGACTCGGCGCGGTGCCGGGCCAGTTCCAGGGCGAGCGCCGCCTGTGCCGCGAACCCCGAGAGCAGCTCCACCTCATGGTCGTCGAAGGGCTGCCGTCCGGCGAGCCGGCACAGCCGCAGCGCACCGGAGGCCCGCGCGCCCGCGACCAGCGGCACGGCCACCACCGGGCCGAACTCGCTCTCCGGAGCGGGCAGTGGCCAGGACCGGGCCCGGGAGTCCACCCGTACGTCCGAGGCGACCGCGGGGCGTCCGGTGCGGGCGGCGAGTCCGGCCAGCGAGCCGTCGGACGGCACCATCAGCCCGCCGATGGCCTCCGCGTCATGCCCCTCGGCCACCTCGACCACCAGGGAGTCGGTGCCCGCGGCCGGCAGCAGGATCGCCGCCGAGTCGGCGAGGGCCACCTGCAGGGCGAGCCGGGCGATCAGGCTCAGCGCCTCGCCCGCCGCGGTGCCCGCCAGCAGCGTACGGGTGATGACGCCGAGCGCCTCCAGCCACTGCTCGCGGCGCCGGCTCTCGTGGTACAGCCGGGCGTTGTCGATGGCCACCCCGGCGGCGACCGACAGGGTGGTCAGCACCGCCTCGTCATCGGCGTCGAACTGGGCGCCGCCGCGCTTCTCGGTCAGATAGAGATTCCCGAAGACCTCGTCACGGACCCGGATCGGCACGCCCAGGAAGGAGCGCATCGGCGGATGGTGCTCGGGGAAGCCGTAGCTCGCCGGATGCTCCGACAGATCGGTGAGTCGCAGCGACTGGGGGTGGCGGATCAGCTCGCCGAGCAGTCCGTGACCGCTGGGCAACGGGCCGATGCGGTGGGCTCGTTCCTCGGATATGCCCACCGGCAGGAACTGCGAGAGCCGATGCCGGTCGATCACGCCGAGCGCGCCGTACTCCGCGTCGGCCAGCACCACCGCGGACTCCACGATCCGGCGCAGCACCTGTTCCAGATCCAGCTCGCGGCCCACGCTGAGCACGGCTTCCAGGAGGTTGTGCATCCGGTCCTGGGTGGACCGGGCGGCGTCCAGCCGCGCCTGGAGCTCATCGAGAAGCTGGTCGAGCCGGAGTTGGGGAAGAGCCGGATGGCGCCCCTGATCCGCACTGCCCGACACCTGGCCACCATCCCCCCATGAGCCTCTCACCAGCAGAGTAGCCGGGGCAGGGGCCGATGGTGGCGGCGATGGAAGGAACTCGGCCAGGGCCAGGGGCCGCTGAGGGACGGGAGCCTAGGAAACCGGCACCACGGCGACCGGACACTTGGCGTGATGCAGTACGGCGTGGTTGACAAGCCCCAGCTGCATGCCGAAGTGCCCCTGCCGCCGCCGGGCCCCCACCACCAGCAGATCGGCGTGCGCGGAGGCGTCCAGCAGCGCCTTGCGCGCCGAGCCCTCGACCGGGCGGTGCGCCACCGGCACCGGCGGCAGCCCGGCCGCCGTGGCACCGCCCAGCGTCTCGTCCAGGAGCTCGGCGGCGCGCCGTGCGTGGTCCTCGCGCGTTCCGTGGTCCTCGCGTGCCGTGTGGTCCTGGGGTGCTCTGTGGTTCTCGCGTGCCGTGTGGTCCTCGTGTGCTCCGTGGTTCTCGCGCGCTCCGTGGTCCTCGGGGCCCGCACAGCGCCATGCGTGCACCGCCTCCAGCTCGCCGCCGCGCAGCCGCGCCTCGCGGAGGGCGAACGCGACGGCGGCCGAGGGCGGCGCGGGCTCCCGCTCGCTCGGGCGCTCGCGCTCGGCGATGCCCACCACCACCCGGTTCATCCCGCCGTGCACGTTCTCCGGGCGGCCGCGCACCACGACCACCGGGCACTGGGCGCGGGCCGCGATGCCCAGCCCGACCGAACCGAGCAACAGGGAGGCGAACTCGCCGCGGCCGCGCGAGCCGACCACCAGCGCCTCGGCGCTCTGCCCGGCGCGCAGCAGGGCGGTGACCGCGTCGTCGGCCGCCAGGTCGGTCATCACCTTCAGGGCCGGCACCCGCCGCCCGGCCCGCTCGGCCGCGGTGGCCAGCACCGCCTCGCTGTGGAGCCGCTCGGCGGGGCGGTCGGCGGCCGTTCCGGCGACGTAGCCCTCGTACCGCTCCCACAGGGAGGCGTGGACGACGCGCAGCGGCAGCCCGCGGCGCCCGGCCAGCTCGGCCGCCCAGTCCAGTGCGTCCGAGGCGGCGTCCGAACCGTCGACCCCGACGACCACGGGAAGCTCCACCGTGCCCACCGCCTCTCCTGCCGGCACATGGGTGTGTCCCCTCCCATTGTCGCGCCGAAGCGGTCGCCGTGGGAGTCCGGCGGCTCACTCAGCGCAGCCGCATGGACAGCGTCACCACGGCCCCCACCGCCCCCGCGCTGATCACCAGCCGGTCGGTGACCAGCTGGGTCAGCCACAGTCCGCGGCCGTTGGTGGCGCCGTCCAGCCCCGGCAGGATCCGGGGGATGACGTCCTCGGAGAAGCCGGGGCCGGAGTCGCTGATCCGGCACTCCAACTCGTCGCCGATCCGCCGCAGCAGCAGGGAGCCGGTGCCGCCCGCATGCTCGATGGCGTTGTTGGCGATCTCGTCGACGGCCAGCACGAAGTCCCCGCGGCGGGCCTCGCTGAGCCCGGCCCAGGCCGCGCACTCCTCGATCTGCACCCGCAGCCGGGGCAGCTCGTCGGCGGTGAAATGGCGGTGGAGCAGGTGTTCTCCGGCTCGATCGGCGGACCGACGAGGGTCGGCTAGCACCAGTGCCTCCCGTTTGGTGACGAGTACGAGCGACATCGCAGGGTCGGTGAAGCAGCCGAGGGTACGGGGAGTGGGGTCTCATCAGTCATCACGACCACGAATGACGTGTCATATCGGAAACGTGACCGAAAATGGGTAAGGGTGAAGCGATACCCGATCGTCGGTGTATCGCTTTGGATCGCTGCCTCTCGTACGCACAGTTCGTACGCACAGTGACCGCCGAGGGGCGAGGGGGGAGAGGAGACGGCAAGGTGAGGTCATGATGGGACTTCTGAACGCGCTGAAGACCGAACATCGTGAACGGGTGATGGCGCTTGCCCACGATGCGTCCTTCCCCGCGGGCGGCCGCATCTTCGAGGAGGGCCGTAAGGCCGACCGTTTCTGGATCATCCGCACCGGGGCGGTCACCCTCGATCTGCATGTTCCGGGGCGTCGGCCCGCGGTGATCGAGACCCTCGGCCCCGGAGAACTCATCGGATGGTCCTGGCTCTTCCCGCCGGACACCTGGCATCTGGGCGCGGAGGCGCTCAGCCCGGTGCGCGCGCACGAGTTCAACGCGGAGGCGGTGCGCAGGCTGTGCGACGAGGACCCGGAACTGGGCTATGCCCTCGCGCTGGCCTGCGCCCAGGTGATCGGGGGCCGGCTGCAGAGCGCCCGCACCCGGCTGCTGGATCTGTACGGGCCGTACGCGGGCGGGATCTCGCCATGATCGGACGGGAGGGCGCGGAGAGCGGCCGGGGGGCCGAATGGCCCCTTACGTCGCCCTGCGGCAGAACGTAAAGCTGGGCAGCCGGATCGCGACCGGCGACCCGTGCGCCATGGAGGAGAGGCCGTGCCCCAGACCGCCGACCCCGACGGCCCCATCAGGGTCTTTCTGCTCGACGACCACGAGGTGGTGCGGCGCGGACTGCGTGACCTGCTCGACGCCGAGTCCGATCTGGAGGTGGTCGGCGAGGCGGCCAACGCCCGCGAGGCCATCGCCCGCGCCCCCGCCGTACGGCCACGGGTCGCGGTGCTCGACGTACGGCTCGGCTCCTCGGGCGACGGCGGGGACCACGAAGGGATCGAGGTCTGCCGGGAGTTGCGGGCCCGGCTCCCCGATCTCGCGTGTCTGATGCTGACGTCCTTCGACGACGACGAGGCGCTGTTCGACGCCATCATGGCCGGGGCCGCGGGCTATGTACTCAAGCAGATCAACGGGTCCGACCTGGTGTCGGCGGTGCGTACGGTGGCTGACGGCCGCTCCATGCTCGACCCCGGCGCCACCGCCCGGGTGATGGCCCGGCTGCGCGGCCCCGCGCCCAGCGGGCCCGTGGAGCTGGAGAACCTGTCACCGCGGGAGCGGGAGATCCTCCAGCTCATCGGCGACGGGCTGACCAACCGGCAGATCGCCGAGCGGCTGTTCCTGGCCGAGAAGACCGTCAAGAACCGCATCTCCTCGATCCTGTCCAAGCTGGGCGTGGGGCGGCGCATTCAGGCCGCGGTGATCGCCGAGCGGATCAAGGAGCGCGAAACGGGTTAGTGAGCCCGTGCGCGGTACGGTCTGGAGCCGATGACGTCCTTACGGTGGGCTTGGTGACGTCCTTACGGTGGGCCCGGCGCGCGTTTCGCATGGGGCGCCGGGACCGGCTCCCCTGCCGGCCCCGGCGCCCCACACCGAACGAGGGGGGACCGGTCTAGTCGCCCTTCACCGCAGTGGAGTGAGAGCCCGGTCCGCCCCCGTGATGGAGATGGCTCGCGGAATTGCCCGGTCCAGCATCGCGAGGCGTTCCACCGCGGGGGAGGGGCCGAACGGCCCCTCGAGAGTCGGCACCGTCCCGGCCTCCGCGAATCCAGGGGCCCGACGGTCCGCAAAAAAGTCAGGGGCCGGACGGGGATTCCCCATCCGGCCCGATCCTTCCCGCGACCGGGCACCGGCCCGGTCGCATCACCTCCCGACACGTGTCAGTAGCCGCCTCCAGGCTGCGGCGACCGGCCGCCCGGGTACTGCTGACGCCCGTACTGGTCGTCGTAGGGAGACGGCGCGGGGGCCGCCGGACGCGGCGCGGCCGGACGCGTCATGGCCGGGCGCATCGCCTCGTACCCCGTCGGCGCGGCCGGGCCGGGGCGCTGCGCCTGCGGCTGCTGAGCGCCCGGGTAGCCCCGCGGGCCGGTCGGCTGCGGCGGGATGTAGGGCGCGTGCGCCTGCTGCAGCCCGGTGGGCTGTGGCTGCTGCTGGTAGCCCTGGTACGTGGGCTGCGGCGAGGGCGCGGCCGGCAGCGCGGGAAGCGCTGAGGGCAGGGCCGGAAGATGACTTCCGGTGTCGTAGGCGGACGGCACCCTGATGGGCGCGATCTGTGGTGTGCCCCGCTCGGCGACAAGGCTGTCGTAGATGGGGGTGTCCGGGAAGGACGGCGAGGAGTAGTAGCCGCCACCGTAAGTGCTGCGGGGGGAGGTCATAGACCATAAGTTAAGCCCACCATGTGCTGATTGGGGAGTCCGGTAGGAGGGTTGTTTTCAGTGTTCGGAGTGGCCGTGGATCCCCAATCCGAGCGAACCAGGGAAAATCGGTCGTCAGGGTACGTTGAGATCGTGTAAAGAGCGCGTTTTCAGCGGGTAGCCACCGGTCGTCCGCGGTATGCGGCGGCCGAGCGGAACCGAACGAACAGAGAGGCAGGGGGACGGAAATGGCGATGCGCAAGGGCGGTAACACGCCAGTACCGGCAAGCGCGGTGCGGATCGAGCTCGGCTGGCGCGCCGGGCCGGGGGCGCCGGACGTGGACGCCTCGGCACTGCTGCTGATGTCCGGGAAGGTCAGGTCCGACGGGGACTTCGTCTTTTACAACCAGGCGGCGCACTCCTCCGGCGCGGTGCGCCACGAGGGGAAGCGGACCATGGGTGACACCGTGACCGACACCCTTTCGGTGGACCTCGCCCGCATGGAGTCCGCCATCGACACCGTGGTCCTCGCGGCCTCGGCCGATGGCGGAACGTTCGGTCAGGTCCCCGGTCTGCACATCCGGGTGCTGGACGCGGCGGGCGGCGCGGAACTCGCCCGCTTCGACAGCGAGGACGCCACCGTCGAGACCGCCTTCGTCCTCGGCGAGCTGTACCGCAGGCAGGGCGCCTGGAAGTTCCGCGCGGTGGGCCAGGGGTATCAGAGCGGCCTGGCGGGGCTCGCCACGGACTTCGGTATCAGCGTCGACGAACCGCAGCAGACGCCGGCTCGGCCCGCCGCCCCCGTTCCCGCCCCCGCCGCGCCGCCGAACGCCGGGCTGAACCCGTACGCGGCACAGACCCCCCACGCGGCCGCGCCGAACCCGTACGCCGCCCCCGCGCCGCCGTCCGGCCCTCCGGCCGGGGCGTACCCGCCTCCGCCGCCCACCGCCGCCTCCACGCCCCTTCCGCCGCCTCCGCCCACCGCACCGGCCCCCGCGCCCGCCACGGCGCCGGTGAGCCTCAGCAAGGTCACCCTGACGAAGGAGGCGCCCGCTGTCTCGCTCACCAAGCAGGGCGGCACCTCCGGCACCATGCGGGTCAACCTCAACTGGCAGGTGCACAAGCAGTTTTCGGGCTGGGCCTCCAAGCTGGGCAAGGCCATGGCCATGCACAACGAGCTCGATCTCGACCTGGGGGCGCTGTTCGAACTCTCCGACGGCAGCAAGGGCGTGGTCCAGGCGCTCGGCAACTCGTTCGGCTCGCTGCACCAACCGCCCTTCATCCACCTGGACGCCGACGACCGGACCGGTGCCCGGGCGGCCGGTGAGAACCTCACCATCAACCTCGACCACCTGCGGTCGTTCCGCCGGATCCTGGTCTTCGTGACCATCTACGAGGGCGCCCGCAGCTTCGCCAACCTCCACGCCACGGTCACCCTGCAACCGCAGTTCGGCGCGCCGATCGACTTCTCGCTCGACGAGTGCACCGTCCCGTCCCCGGTCTGCGCGCTCGCGCTCATCACCAACACCGGCAACGATCTCGTCGTACAGCGCGAGGCCCGCTATCTGGTGCCGCAGCGCGGAGTCAGCCCGCAGCGCACCCTCGACCACGCCTACGGCTGGGGCATGAACTGGACACCCGGCCGCAAGTGAAGACCCGGTGCACGGCGCGCGGCCGTCAGGGCGCGGAGCTGGGGCGGGCGTAGGTGCGCCCCTTCCAGGCCGCGCCCTGTCCGAGGAGGTGCCGCACCGCCGAGTCCACGGTCATCAGGAGGTAGAGAAGGGCCGTCAGGGGCAGCAGCGGTGCCAGCCACAAGGTCTGCCGGTAGTAGCGCAGCATCGGGATGTAACTGCCCGTCATCAGCACCCAGGCGGCGGCGCCCAGCGACAGGAGCGTGGGACGCCCCGTCAGCACCCCGGCGACCACGGCCGCGGGCGGCACGAGATACACCACCGCCAGCCCCGCGACCGTCATCAGCAACAGCAGCGGATTATGGCGCAACTGCGTGTACGCGCTGCGCGAGACCATCCGCCACAGCTCGCCCAGCCGCGGATACGGCCGCACGCTGTCGACCCGGTCGGCCAGCCCCAGCCAGATCCGACCGCCGGACCGTTTCACCGTACGGGCCAGCGCCACGTCGTCGATGACCGACTGCCGGATCGTCTCCGGGATCCCGGCCCGCTCGGCGGCCTCCCGGCGCAGCAGCACACAGCCGCCCGCGGCCGCCGCGGTGCGCCCCCGAGGCCGGTTGACCCATCGAAAGGGGTACAGCTGGGCGAAGAAGTAGACGAAGGCGGGCACGATCAGCCGCTCCCAGCCGGTCGCCACCCGCAGCCGCGCCATCTGGGAGACCAGATCCAGTCCGTTCGCCTCGGCCGCGCGCACCAACTCCCGCAGGGAGTCCGGTTCATGCGCGATATCCGCGTCCGTCAGCAACAGGTAGTCGACGCCGGCGTCGTCCTTACGGCCGCCGTCGTCCCTATGGTCGCCGTTGTCCTTACGGTCCGCGGCGATA
Source organism: Streptomyces sp. AgN23 (assembly GCF_001598115.1). Lineage (NCBI taxonomy): Bacteria > Bacillati > Actinomycetota > Actinomycetes > Kitasatosporales > Streptomycetaceae > Streptomyces > Streptomyces sp. AgN23. The sequence goes on along the minus strand of NZ_CP007153.1, from coordinate 1,436,623 downwards.
CGGGTCGTCGCGAGCGCCATGCCGTGCCGCACCGCCCACAGCTTGCCGGTCCAGCCGGGGCCGGGATCGCCGGGGGAGTCGACGGTCAGCGGCAGCCCGCCGTACTCCTCGGCCAGTTCGCGGGCGAGCTTCCCGGTGCCGTCCGAGCTGCCGTCGTCGATCAGGAAGATCTCCGCCGGCCCCGGATAGTCCTGGGCGAGCAGCGAGGGCAGGCTGGCCGGAAGCACGGCGGACTCGTCCCGGGCGGGCACCACGACGGCCACCGAGGGCCATGCCGCGGGCTCCGGCGGCCCGGAGTCGTCAGGGCCCCTCCGGGGCAGCCGGACATCCGTACGCCAGAAGAAGCCCTGGCCCAGCAGCAGCCACAGCCATGCGGCCAACGACCCGGCGGCGATCCACATCAGCGCGCTCACCCGCCGAAGTCTGCCCGAAGGTGTGCCCGGCCGTCGGGCGCACCGGACCGATCCATTAAAGTGACCGGGTGAAGATCGCGCTTATGGACTCCGGAATCGGGCTCTTGCCCACCGCCGCCGCGATGCGCCGACTGCGGCCGGACGCCGATCTCCTCCTCTCCTCCGACCCCGCCACCATGCCGTGGGGTCCGCGCACGCCCGAGGACGTCACCGAGCTCGCCCTGGGCTGCGCCCGGGCCGCCGCCGCGCACCGCCCCGACGTGCTGATCGTCGCCTGCAACACCGCCTCCGTTCACGCCCTGCCCGCGCTGCGCGCCGAACTGGAGCCCGTGCTGCCGGTCGTCGGGACCGTCCCCGCCATCAAGCCCGCGGCGGCCGGGGGAGGTCCGATCGCGATCTGGGCCACCCCGGCCACCACCGGCAGCCCGTACCAGCGCGGGCTGATCCGCGCCTTCGCGGACGGCGTCGAGGTGACCGAGGTGCCGTGCCCGGGGCTCGCGGACGCGGTGCAGCACGGCGACACCGAGGGGATCTCCGCAGCGGTGGCCGCCGCGGCGGCCCGCACCCCGCGCGAGGTAACGACCGTCGTCCTGGGCTGCACCCATTACGAACTGGTCGCCGACCGCATCCGGGCCGCCGTGCAGCAGCCGGACGCGCCGCCGATCGCCCTCCACGGCTCGGCCGGGGCCGTCGCCGCCCAGGCCCTGCGCCGGATCGGCGCCGACCCCTTGCCGCCGGACGGCCCGCTCGCCCCCGGGGGGCTGACCGTCGTCCTCGGCGGCCGCGAGGCCGCCTTGCCGGAGGTCGCCCTGGCCTACGCCGAAGGAGTGCTGCTGGCACCCGTCGCCCCGGCGCGCGGTTGACAGCGGCGCCTCGTGCGGTGAGTCGGCCGAAACGCTCTTCACCAGCGGAATCATTCTCCCCGCTGCCGTGGGGCCGGAACCTGAGTACGCTGCCAACCATGAGGCACCACGACCACGGAACGCCGAGCGCCCCCGGGCAGCCGCCCGCGGTCTGGACCGGACGAGCCCACAACCGTGGGCAGTGGGTGCTGGCCGTGGCGGGCGCCGCGTGCCTGGCGCTCGGTGTCGACCTCGCCGTCGACTCACCATGGGGCTCGGGCCTCGCTCCGCTGCTGATGTCCGTCATCGGCTGTGTCGCCGCCGGGCTGCTGATGCTCTTCGGCACCCTTGCCTTCGTCCATGTGGCGGTGCGGGTCGACGACGAAGTGCTGGAGATCCGCTGCGGCCATATGGGGCTCCCGCGCCGCCGCATCCCGCTCGCCGACGTGGTCCACGCCGATGTGGCCCGCAAGGTCACCCCCTGCCAGTGGGGCGGCTGGGGCTACCGCTGGCGCCCCGACAAGGGCACCGCGGTAGTCGTGCGCCGGGGCGAGGGCGTGGTGGTCCGGCTCGGGGACGGGCGCGTCTTCACGGTCACGGTGGACGACGCGGAGGCGGCGGTCCGGGTGATCCGCGACCGGCTGCGGCTGATCGCGGCGCGCACCTCCCAGGTCTAGCCGGTCCCCGTTCCCCTCCTTTGGGGGACGCGGATGTCTCTCGGGGGGAGGCGCTGTCCGTCGTGGCCATCGGCGGCCCGCATTCACTTTCGTGGAACGCGTCTGAGAACGCGTTCTCACCCGCCGTGCCGGGTCTCATGGCACCGCTCCCGGGTCGTCGTTCAGGCGGGCGGTCGCCAGTCCGGCGAGGAGGCCCGCTCCCGCGGTGATCTGGGAGCAGCTCAGGGCGTTGCCCAGACAGGACATGACGGCCAGGGCCGTGAGTGTCGCGGCCGCCGTAAGGACCACCGGAGTCGGGCGCGGAGAGCGCCACAGGGCGTGGAGCATCCAGCCGAAGGCGGCGCCCAGCAGGACCACCCCCGGCAGCCCCTGACCGGCCGCCTGCTGCAACGGCGCCGAATGGGGCTTGGCCTCCGGGTTTTGCGGCTGGGCCGCCGCGGGACTCAGCTCGCCGAAGCGGTCCGGGCCCGCACCGCGCAGCGGGTCCGTCTCCTCGATATGGGCCGCGTCCTGCCACAGCCGGATCCGGTGCTCGGTGAGCTGGGCGCGCAGGGCGGGCGGGAGGCCGCCCGGGACCGCGTCCTTGGCCACCGCCCAGGTGCCGGCGACCGCGACCGCCGCGATCAGCACGCACGCGGCGAGCGCCGGCAGCCGGTGCCGGCGCCGGGCGGCGGTGAGCGAGCACACCAGGACGGCGCCGCTCGCGACCGAGCCCGCCGTCGAACCGGCCACCACGGCCGTCAGCGTGATCGCCGTCGCCAGCAGCCACAGCGCGGGGCGGAGGGCCCGCGGGGCGGCCCAGGCCGCGCAGCAGACCGCGCCCGTGGCCAGGGTGAGCTGGCCCGCGCCCGCCCCCTCATGGCCGGTGAGCCCGTACGGCGAGGCGCAGGCCAGACCGAACCCCGCGAGCCCGGCGGCCGCCGCCGAGGCGACCGGCAGCAGCGATCCGGCCATCCGGCCGCAGGCGTAACCGGCGGCCACCGCCAGCACCGCCAGCAGCACCCCCTCGGGGCGGGCCGGTCGCCCCATGGCCGCGATCAGGGCCCAGACGGCACAGCCGGCCAGGATCAGAACCCCCGCGATATCGGATGCGCCGGCACATCCGTCAGCCGGTCTGCCGTGGTCCTGCACGACAGGCTCCACCACTGATGACGTCATCCCGTCGACCCCCCGTCGTGACGGGCACCGCACCGACACGCCTTACGGCCGTCGTGCGAGCCATGACACCCGAAACCGTAGCGCTTGTCGTAAGGAATGTGTATATGGTGCACAGAAACGATGAGTCGGTCGTGAAACACCCGCCGTGGAGGGCGCTGTTCGGCCGCCGTGCGCGCCCCCTTTTCCGCCCGATACTCTCGGCCCATGCCGACCCCCGACTTCATTCGTGACCTCAGGGCCTCCATCGGTCACCAACTGCTGTACCTGCCGGGCGTGAGCGCGGTGGTCTTCGACGACCAGGGGCGGGTGCTGCTGGGCCGCCGGGCCGACAACGGCCGCTGGACGATCATCTGCGGTATCCCCGAACCCGGTGAGCAGCCGGCCACGGCGGTGGTCCGCGAGGTGGCGGAGGAGACCGCGGTGCACTGTGTCCCCGAACGCATCGTGCTCGTACGGACCCTGGCGCCGGTGACCTATCCCAACGACGACCGGTGCCAGTTCGTGGACGTCTGCTTCCGCTGCCGCGCGGTCGGCGGCGAGGCGCGGGTGAACGACGACGAGTCGCTGGACGTCGGCTGGTTCCCGCTCGACGCGCTGCCCGAGATGGAGGACTTCTCCCTCTCCCGGATCAAGCAGGCGCTCGAGGACGGCCCGACATGGTTCGAGCCCACCGTCGCGGAGTGAAGTATGTGCCGCCCCCACATCGGACCGGGCCCCAGGGCTGCCTAATGTGCCCCTCATGAGCGCGTCCACCACACCAGGCCCGGGCCCCCGGCCGTCCGACGGCCTCGATCTGTCCCGCCGTACCGCACTCGTCACGGGCGCCGCCGGGGGCATCGGCCGGGCCTGTACGCTGCGGCTGGCCACCGCCGGGGCGCGGGTGCGGGCCGTCGATCTGGATGCCGAGGGCCTCACCGACCTGGTCGTCGCGGCCTCCGGACTGCCCGGCCCGGTCGAGGCCCACCCCCTGGACCTCACCGACCTCGACGCCGCCGAACGGGCCGCCGCCGGCGTCGACATCCTGGTCAACAACGCCGGGCTCCAACTCGTCCGGCCCATCGAGGACTTTCCGCCCGAGGTTTTCTCCCGGGTGCTCACCGTGATGCTCGAGGCCCCGTTCCGGCTGGTGCGCGGCGCGCTGCCGCATATGTACGCGCAGGGCTGGGGCCGGATCGTCAACGTCTCCTCGGTACACGGGCTGCGCGCCTCCCCGTACAAGTCGGCCTATGTGGCCGCCAAACACGGTCTGGAGGGGCTCTCCAAGGTCGCCGCCCTGGAGGGCGCGGCGCACGGGGTGACCTCCAACTGCGTCAACCCCGGCTATGTGCGCACCCCGCTCGTCGAGCGGCAGATCGCCGACCAGGCCGAGGCCCACGGGATCTCGCCGGAGCGGGTCGTCGCCGAGGTGATGCTGGCCGATACGGCGGTCAAGCGGCTGGTCGAACCCGAGGAGGTCGCCGAGGCCGTCGCGTATCTCTGCGGTCCGCACACGTCCTTCGTCACCGGTGCCTCGCTCAGCATGGATGGCGGATGGACCGCCCACTGAGCGGCCCATCGCATCGGTCACCGGACGACGAAGGCCGATTGGCTCAGCCACCAGGCCACGACGACGGATTGGCTCAGCCAATGGCGGACAGTGGCCGATTGGCTCAGCCACTGGCGGACGAATTGGCTCAGCCATCGGCGGACGGTGGCCCATTGGCTCAGCAACCGGGCCGCGTGTTGCCCGGCCGCCCTATAGAAGGGGTACCGGGCCGCCTTACGGCTGGCGCCGCCGGGCCCGGCGGGAGTATGCCTGTGACCATGCCCGACGACCGGCCGGAGGCCCCCTACCTGGAACTGCTCGTACGCGGCGCGCCCGCCGAGGCGTACGAGCGCCCGGTGCTGCGCGCCCGCGCCGACAAGGCCCCGGCCGACCGGCTGGCGGCCCTGGAGCGCGCCAAGCTGCTCGCCCTGCGGGTACGCGGCGAGCTGGAGGGGCGACGGCGCCGCGAGGCCGAGCTGTCCGCCCTCTACGAGACCGCCCACGACCTGGCGGGGCTGCGCGATCTGGACGCGGTGCTCCAGGCCATCGTGCAGCGCGCCCGCTCCTTGCTGGGCACCGAGGTCGCCTATCTGACGCTGAACGATCCGACGGCCGGCGACACCTATATGAGGGTCACCGACGGTTCGGTCTCGGCCCGCTTCCAGCAGCTGCGGCTCGGCATGGGGGAGGGGCTCGGCGGCCTGGTGGCCCAGACCGCCCGCCCCTATGTCACCGAGAGCTACTTCCACGATCCGCGGTTCCAGCACACCCACACCATCGACGCGGGCGTCAGGGACGAGGGACTCGTCGCCATCCTCGGGGTGCCGCTGCTGCTCGGCAGCGGTGTCATCGGTGTGCTGTTCGCGGCCGACCGCCGGGCCCGGGTGTTCGAACGCGAGCAGACGGCCCTGCTCGGTTCGTTCGCCGCCCACGCGGCCGTGGCCATCGACACCGCCCATCTGCTCGCCGAGACCCGTACGGCGCTCGCCGAGCTGGAGGCCGCCAACGAGATCATCCGGGACCGCAGCCGGGTCATCGAGCGCGCCTCCGAGGTCCACGACCGGCTCACCGAGCTGGTGCTGCGCGGTGGCGGGGTGCACGACGTGGCCGACGCCGTGGCCGAGGTGCTCAGCGGTTCCGTGGAGTTCCTTGAGGTCGACGAGGCGCCCGCGGCGGCCGTCGACCGGTCCCGGGCCGACGGCCATGCGGTGCGCGACGGCGAGGAGGACTGGGTCGCCGCCGTCTCGGCGGGTGGCGAACTGCTCGGCGCGCTCGTGCTGCGCGGCCACCCCCGGCTCGACCCCATGGACCAGCGCACCCTGGAGCGCGCCGCGATGGTCACCTCGCTGCTGCAGCTCGCCCGCCGCTCGGCGGGTGAGGCCGAACAGCGGGTGCGCGGTGAGCTCCTGGACGACCTCCTCGACACCCCCGACCGCGAGCCCCGGCTGCTGCGCGAGCGCGCCGCGCGGCTCCGGGCAGACCTGGACACGCCGCATGTGGTGCTCGCCGCGGGCATCGAGGCCCCGGACACCGGCACCCCCGCCGCCGGTCCCGGCGCCGCACACGGAAGCGGCCCGGGCGGCGCACACGGAAGCGGCCCGGGCGGCGCACACGGAAGCGGCCCGGGCGGCGCACACGGAAGCGGCCCGGGCGGCGCACACGGAAGCGGTCCCGGCGGCATATCCGGAAGCAGATCAGGCGGCGCACACGGCGGCGGGTCCGGTGGCGCGCCCGCCGAGGACGCCGAGGGCCGTCGGCGGCTGTGGTCCGCCGCGTCCCATCTGGCGGTCACCCGGCACGGCCTGGCCGCCACCCGCGACGGCGGCACCGTGCTGCTGCTGCCGCTGGCCGACCGCGACACCGCTGACGCCCTCGCCCGCCGCACCGCCAGGCAGCTGGGCACCGCCGTACACGCCGCGGTCACCGTCGGCGCCTCCGCGCCCGTCCCCGCGCCCGCCGCACGGCCCGGGGAGGTCGCCGCGGGCTACGCCGAGGCGCGGCGCTGCCTGGCCGCCCTGCGGGTGCTGGGCCGCGCCGGAGAGGGCGCCGCCGCCGAGGACTTCGGCTTTCTCGGGCTGCTGCTGGCCGGTACCCGCGAGGGCGCCCCGGACGGCACCGGCGTCCAGGACTTCGTGACCCGCACCGTGGGCGCGGTCATCGACTACGACGAGCGGCGCGGCACCGAGCTGATCCGCACCCTCGACGCGTACTTCGCGGGCGGTATGAGCCCGGCCCGTACGAAGGACGCCCTCCACGTGCACGTCAACACGGTGGCGCAGCGGCTGGAGCGGGTCGGGCGGCTGCTCGGCCCCGACTGGCAGTCGCCCGCCCGCTCCCTGGAGATCCAGCTCGCCCTGCGGCTGCACCGCCTGGCCTCGGCCGTGGGCTACTGAGCCGAGGCCGAACGGGCCGTGTGCTCCGCCGCGTCCGACGCCGGCCGCGGCGACGGGGCCGAGGTCGGTTCGACGGCGGCCAGATCGCGGTTCCGGGTCTCCTTGGCGACGCCCACGGCCACCAGGGTGAGCAGGGCCGCCGCGATCACATAGAGGGCGATCGGGGTGGCGCTGCCGTAGTCGGCCAGGAGCGCGGTGGCGATCAGCGGGGCGGGCGCACCGGCCGCGACGGACGCGAACTGCGCGCCGATCGACGCCCCCGAGTACCGCATCCGGGTCGCGAACATCTCGGAGAAGAAGGCCGCCTGGGGCGCGTACATCGCCCCGTGGAAGACCAGCCCGACCGTCACGGCGAGCAAGAGGGCCGGGAAGCCCTTGGTGTCGATGAGGAGGAAGAACGGGAAGGCCCACGCGCCCACGCCCACCGCGCCCAGCAGATACACCGGGCGGCGCCCGATCCGGTCCGACAGCGCGCCCCATGCCGGGATGACCGCGAAGTGCACGGCCGAGGCGATCAGTACGGCGTTGAGCGCGGTCTGCTTGCCGAGGCCCACATGGTCGGAGGTCGCGTAGACGAGGACGAAGGCGGTGATGACGTAGTAGCTGATGTTCTCGGCCATCCGCGCGCCCATGGCGATCAGCACATCCCGCCAGTGGTGGCGCAGGACCGCCACCAGCGGCATCTTCTCGGTGGCCGCCTCACCCGCGGCCGCCTTACGGGCCTCGGCGCGGGCCTGCGCCGCCTTGAACACCGGCGATTCATCGACAGAGAGACGAATCCACAAGCCGACCACTACCAGCACCCCCGAGAGCAGGAACGGCACCCGCCACCCCCACGCCTCGAAGGCGTCGTCGGAGAGCAGGGCGGTGAGCGCGGAGAGCACTCCCGTGGCCAGCAACTGCCCGGCCGGGGCGCCGGTCTGCGGCCAGGACGCCCAGAACCCGCGCCGCCGCGCGTCCCCGTGCTCCGACACCAGCAGCACTGCCCCGCCCCATTCGCCGCCGAGCGCGAACCCCTGGATCAGGCGCAGCGCGGTGAGTAGTACGGGCGCCGCCGAACCGACCGTGGCGTGGGTGGGCAGCAGCCCGATGGCGCAGGTCGCGCCGCCCATCATCAGCAGACTCAGGATCAGCAGCTTCTTACGGCCGAGCCGGTCGCCGTAATGGCCGAAGACCAGGGCGCCGACCGGCCGGGCGGCGAAGCCGACCGCGTAGGTCAGGAACGACAGCAGGGTGCCGACGAGCGGATCGGAGTCCGGGAAGAAGAGCTTGTTGAAGACGAGTGCGGCGGCCGAGCCGTAGAGGAAGAAGTCGTACCACTCGATGGTGGTGCCGATAAGGCTCGCGGCGACGATTCGGCGCAGCGAACCGGGTGGGGTCGGGGGAGCGGAGGCCGGAGAATCCGGGGTGGTCATGGGTCACCACTTCCGAGCGGGGTGCGGGGACGATTTTGTGTTGCCACACCGTAGAAATGCGCACTTCGGCTCGGATATGTAGGCGGGCGACATACTTCACCCGGCCACTGTGGTGACTGCCCCGCCCAGGACGCCCCGAGTCGGCGCGGCCCCGTCCAACATGCCCCGGATCGGCGCTTCCCGCCCCGAATGCCCCTAGTCGGCCCGTCCCATACGCGGCCGTCGCACCTTGCCGAGCTGGAGCATGGCGGCGCCGAGCTGGTCCCCGGTGAGCGAGGGGGCCGGGAGCGGGTGGGATCCCTCGGGGCGCAGCCCGTCGAGCAGCAGGGCCAGATAGCGGCGCCAGGCCAGCGGCGCGGCGACGGTCGAGCCGGGGACCGCGCGGCCGAGCGCGGCCAGCAGGAACAGCAGGTCCTCCGCGGTGGTGTCCTTACGGGCCGCACCCTGCTGCTGGGCACGGCGCAGAAGGACGTCGAGCGTCTTGTGGTTCTCCTTACGGAGCGCGTCGAGCGAGGGGACGCCCTGGATGCCGGTGGTCATCAGGTCATTGGTGCCCCGGTCGGCGGCGAGCAGCCCGAATATGCGCTCCAGATAGGCGGTCAGGCCGACCCAGGCGTCCGGCGCCGAGCGGGCCTCCTCGGCGGCCCGCAGGATGTCCCGCAGGGAATCGCCGAATACCGCCTCGATGAGTTCCGCCCGGCCGGCGAAACGCCGGTAGAGAGTGGCGCTGCCGACTCCGGCCCGACGGGCGATGTCGTCGAGCGGGGCGTCCACACCCTGATCCGTGTAGATCTCCCGGGCGGCAGCTATCAGCATCTCGCGGTTGCGCCGTGCGTCTCGGCGCAACGGTGTCTCTTTCTCCACACGGCTGCCCATGGCCCGCAACCCTAACACTAACCGGGGGAATCTCTCCGGTTAGGTGTTCAGATCATCGAGGGAACGGGGAGCCATCCCCGGTTCCGGCTTCGGGAGAAGCAGCGATTGGCGCCTGCTGGAGGGCGTGATCGACGGCGCACCCCGGCCGGGGACGCTCGGCGGACCGCGGTGGGCGCCCACCAAGGTCCGAGCGGCAGGGCGCCCACCACGGTCCGAGCGGCAGGGTGTTCAGCGTGGTTCCGGAATCATGCGCAGCGGACCGGCGGTGAGGCTCATCTGGGGCCTCGGCCGGATCTTCGTCCGCGGAATCGGTCGCATCCGCCAGCGGCCCGCGATCGCGGCCAGGGCGAGCGTCGCCTCCGTCATGCCGAAGACGTCGCCGATGCACTTCCGGCTGCCACCGCCGAACGGCAGATACGCGCCGCGTGCCACGTCCTTGGCACGCTCGGGGAGCCAGCGGTCGGGGTCGAAGGACTCCGGGTCGGGGAAGAGGGCCGGATCGCGGTGCAGCACATACGGGCTGATCAGCACGTCCGACGCCGGGGGCAGCCGCCGTCCGCCGAGCTCGGTGGCCTCGGTGGTGGTCCGGGTGAACAGCCACGCGGGCGGGAAGAGCCGCAGCGCCTCGCTGAACACCCGCTGGGTGTAGGCGAGCCGGGGGACGTCGGCGTAGCGCGGGGCCCGTCCGCCCAGCACTTCGTCCACCTCGGCGTGCAGCGCGGCCTCGGCCCGGGGATTGCGGCCGAGCAGGAACCAGGCCCAGGTCAGCGCGGAGGCGGTGGTCTCGATCCCGGCCAGCAGCAGGGTCATGACCTGGTCGTGGATCTCCTGGTCCGACATCGTGCCGCCGGTCTCGTCGTCCTGTGCGGCGAAGAGCGCGGACAGCACATCGCCGCGGTCGCCGTCGTCCGCCCGCTTGTAGTCGTCGATCATGCGGTCGATGAGCTGGTTGAGCCGGGTGAGCGCGTCGTCGAAGCGCCGGTTCGCCGCGAGCGGGAGCTTGGCCAGCAGCCCGGTGGGGTCGATCGCCTGCCGGTAGGCGCCTTCCACGACGACGGGCAGACAGTGCTGGATCTCGGCCACGGCATGCGGTGCCATATCGGTCGAGAAGAGCGCACGGGCCGTCACCCGCGCGGTGAGCGCGAGCATCTCATGGCTGACATCGATGGGCCGGCCCGCCGTCCACGCCGTCGACTCGGCCTCGCACTCCTCCTCCATCACCTCGGCGTACGTGGCGATCCGGGCGGCCTGGAAGGCGGGCTGCACCAGCCGGCGCTGCCGTCGGTGGTCCGCCCAGTCGGAGGTGATCAGGCCGTTGCCCAGGATGGGCTTCGCCTTCTCCTTGACCGGCCCGCCGGTGTCGTAGATCCGCGCGTTCACCAGCACCTGCTGGACCAGCTCCGGATGACAGGGCAGAAAGACCGGCCGGGGCCCCAGCCGGAGCTCGACCAGATCGCCGTAGGCAGGCAGGGAGGCCAGGAACTGAAGCGGCTTGCGGCCCATCAGCAGGGCATGGCCGGCCAGCGGAAGCCCGCCGGGGGCGAGGGCGTGCCGCCAGTGGCGCGTCGCCGGGTGCTGCGCGGTCCTCATGCGGAAGATGTCCTTCGCTCGCGAGGTGGAGTACGGAGGGTACGGGGCATCCGGTCCGGGGCGGGCCCCGGACCGGACGTCGTCAGCGCGGCTCGCACACCATGGGCAGCGGGCCGGGTTCGAGCGTCGCCTTCGGCTCGGGGCGCAACGTCGTCCCGGGCACCGGGCGAAGACGCCACCGGCTCGCGATCGTCGCCACGATGAGGGCGGTCTCGGTCAGCGCCAGGACGTCCCCGATGCACTTGTGGCTGCCCGCGCCGAAGGGGAGCAGCGCCCCGCGCGGCACGTCCTTGGCCCGGTCGGGGAGCCAGCGCTCGGGGTCGAACCGCTCGGGTTCGGGGAACAGCTCGGGGTTGTGGTGCAGCGCCTGGGCGCTGTAGAGGATCATCGTGCCCGCCGGGATGGCGCGCCCGCCGAGGTCGGTCTCGGCCGCCGTGACCCGCATCGCCATCCAGGACGGCGGATACAGCCGCAGCGACTCGGTGATGACCCCGCGGGTGTACTCCAGGGACGGCAGGTCCTCGAAGGCGGGCGAACGGCCCTCGAGGACCTCGTCGATCTCGGCGTGCACCCGCTTCTCCACCTCCGGGTGGGCGCCCAGGAGATGGAAGACGAAGGCGAGCGTCGAGGCGGTGGTCTCGCTCCCGGCGACCAGGAAGGTGACCACCTGGTCGAGGACCTCGCCGTCGTCCAGGCCCTCGCCGGTCTCGGGGTGTTCGGCGCGCAGCAGCGTGGAGAGCAGATCGCCGTGGTCGGCGCCGGAGCGCCGGCGGTCGCGGATCATCTCGTCCACGATCTGCCGCAGCCGGGCATTGGCCCGGTCATAGCGGCGGTTGCCCGGGGTGGGGAGCTTCTCCACGATGCCCAAAGGCGCCATGGTGCGCTTGTAGATGCCGTGCGAGACGATGCGCAGACAGTGGCGCGCCTCGTCGATCGTCGCCTCGTCGATCCCGGTGGAGAACAGCGTCCGCGCGGCGACCCGCATCAGCAGGCCGTGCATGGTGTCGCTGATGTCCAGGGTCCGCCCCGGCTCCCAGGAACCGATCGCGGCTCGGGTGTCATCGGCGACCGCGGCGGTGTAGTCGGCGATCTTCGGGGTGTGGAACGCGGGCTGGATCATCCGCCGCTGGGTGCGGTGGTCCTCGCCCCGGGAGACCGAGAGGCTGTTGCCGAGCAGCTGGCGCGCCTTGTCGAAGACTCCGCCCTTGTCGAACACGCGGGGATTGAGCAGCACATGGCGGACCAGCTCGGGATGGCAGGCCAGATAGGCGCGGCTGGGCCCCAGCCTGACCTCCACCAGATCGCCGTGGGCGGGCAGGGAGGCCAGGAACTGCAGCGGACGGCGCCAGAGCGCCACAGTGTGTCCCAGCAGCGGCACCGAGCCGGGCGCCGTGCCGGTGGTCCAGGTGCGCTCCGGCTGTGCGGAGCTCTTCGCGGGAGTCACGGTTCCCCGTTCCCTTACTGAATGCGAGAGTTGACGTCGTTGACGGCCGTCTTGTAGCGCTTGTTGCTGATGGTCCAGACGAAGTTGCCGTAGATCAGATCGAGGAAGACGTCCTGTGTCAGCCGGTCGAACACCTTGATGCACTCGATGTCTTCGATCATGTCATCGAGCCGGGCCTGGAAGAACTCCTTGAACGTTGTCTCGTCGCTCACATCGCAGAGCCGGAAACAGTTGGTGATCTGGCCCAGCGAGACCTCGCGGTCATAGGAATAGAAGTCGTTGACGATGGTGAGTCCGCGGGTGGTCATCCGCGCGGCCAGGCTTGTCTTGGCGTGTTCGGTGAACTCCGGATGCCGGTAGATCGGGTACGACATCTTCATCCAGAAGTCGACACCGATGTCCGTGACCCGGAAACGGAAATACTGCTCCGGGGACGTGGTGCACAGCGCCGCCTTGATCGGCGAGTTGCGGAACATGTGGTCGCTGGTGACGAAGGCGCGCGCGGCCTCGTACGCGACCTCCGCGTCCTCGGAGCCGTAGTACTTCTCGCAGATCGCGCGCAGCCGCGGCAGGAAGAGGTCGAAGTCATGCAGTGCGGGATCCATGTCGTCCCACACGAACGTCACGCAGTTCAGGACACAGACGGCTTTGAATGCCTCCATGTCCTTGATATGGCGGGGACTTTGGGACCACAGCACCACCCCCATATAGGAGATCCAGCGCTCATCGGAAACCGATTTACCGAGGGGGGCCACCGCCGCGTTGCAGTCGTCTATGACCTCGCGCAGTTCGGCGTCGGTCAATTCGACCTTGGCGGGCCGGGTGACGACATAGCGGTCGAACATCTCCTGGAAGCGGCCAGTGCATTCCTCCAGGTACGGGCGGACGCTGCTCCGGCTGATGTCCTGGGCCCCGGCCGTGGAAAGTCCTGTCGTCATGAGTTCCTCACAGTGGCCATGCGGGCGATCAGCTTCAGCGCGTTGACCGCGTCCGCGGTGAATGGGGCGTCGTCGAGGGCCCGCAGGGCCTGTGTCCGGCGGTCGTCGATCATCTGCTCGACGGCCTCGCGGGCGGTGGTGGCGGCGAAGATCTCCTGGATGGTCACGGCGTCCCGCTCGTCCAGCAGCGGATTGCCGATGAGGCTGCGCAACCGCGCCGCCTGGGCGCGGTCCGAGCCGCGCAGGGCGAGCGCGATCAGGGTGGTGTTCTTCCCGGCCCGCAGATCGTCCAGCTGGGACTTGCCGGTCGAATCCGGATCGCCGTACACGCCCAGCAGATCGTCGCGGAGCTGGAACGCCTCGCCGAGCGGCAGGGCGTAGGCGGTGAACGCCTCCATGGCCTCCGGGCCGGCACCCGCGATGGCGGCTCCGACGTGCAGCGGGCGCTCGATGGTGTACTTGGCGGTCTTGTACCGGTTGACGGTGAGGGTGGCCTCGACGTCGTCCGTCAGCTCCCCGGTGGCCTGCAGATCGAGGTACTGGCCCAGCATCACCTCGGTGCGCATCTCCGACAGCAGCGGCAGCACGGCGTCGAACTGGGCGGGGGTGAGGCCGGCCGAGTGCAGGAGTTCGTCCGACCAGGTGAGCGCGAGGTCGCCGAGCAGCACCGCCCCGCTGACCCCGAACCGCTCGATCTGATCCGGCCTGCGGTCGGCGGCGCACAGCGCGGCCAGGGTGCGATGGATGGTCGGCCGGCCGCGGCGGGTGTCGCTGTCGTCCATGACGTCGTCGTGGATCAGCGCGAAGGCGTGGAACATCTCCAGGCAGGCGGCCACCCGGAACACCGCGTCGGTGTCCTCACCGCCGCCGACGGCCTGCCAGCCGGTGACACACAACAGGGGCCGTATGCGTTTTCCGCCGGACAGGAAATCCTTGAGCAGTCCGGAGAGATATGGCAGATGGTGTTGCGGAGTGGTACGGGCCTTGGCCGTCAGAAAGTCTTCGAGTACGACGTCCACCGACTCGCGGACGGTATCCGCGTCCGAGCGGCCGGGGCTGAGCGTGGGTGTGGTCATGCGACTGACTCCTCCACGTCGAAATGTCGATATCCGTTGATTAAGGAGAAAAAACAGGCGCGCGGAAACCCTTGCTTCTCCGGAAAAGATGGATTGCCGTCCGCGCTGTGTGCGGCACCATGAAGGCAGAAGCGGGGCGCGACCGCTGCCTCATGGTCGATATGTCGAACGCGCCGCGACGGGTGCGAAGATCAGACGCTCAAGCAGTCATGAGATCGGCGCGGTCGGGTCATTTCCGCGCATGGAATCCAAGCCAGCCCGCAATGGGGTACTGGCCGGTGGGACACCCGCGTCGGCATCATCGGTCCGATGGATGCCAGGTGTGCGCGGGCACACTCAATTACGCCCATTTATTCCCCCTGAGTGCCGCCGGTCCCCCCACTCGGACATCAGTAGTCTAGACGCAAGATCGACGGATTCGGAAGCCCGTTCTGGTATCACGCCTATCACTTGACGGCCGGGGGTCGGTGAGGTCTCGCCGTGCGCGAGGCGGTCCGAAACGGGCAACTCGCCCCGTACGCGGCGAGCATCAGCGGAATAAACGGCCCGCAATATTGCGACGGAGGGTTCGTTGAAGGCTGAGCAGGGCCCCGCCTTCGCCGGCGGAGCCCCGTTCAATAGCCGTGCACCGTCCGATCTTGTGGTGCCGGACGTCGCGCCGTCGGACGTAGCGGTGTCAGGCGTCGCGGTGTCAGACCTAACGGGGTCAGACCTTGCGGTAGTCGTACGCCTCCGAGGCCGCCTGGAGCACCCCGTCCACATCCGCCCCGGTGGAGGCGGTGACGAGCGCCGCGACCGCCCCCTCCACGAGCGGCGCGTCCACCAATCGGGTGCCCTCCGGCAGTTCATCGCCCTCGGCCAGCAGCGCCTTGACGGCCAGGACCGCGCTGCCCAGGTCCACCAGGACCGCCACTCCGGCGCCCCGGTCGACCGCCTGGGCCGCCTCCGCTATGAGCTCCGGACTGGTGCCGAACCCGCCGTCCGCGGTGCCGCCCGCGGCGCGGACCGGTGCCGCGCCGCCGCCGGACAGCCCCTTCGCCATCTCGGCCACCGAGTCCGCCACCGCCGCGCTGTGCGACACCAGCACTATGCCGACCAGCTTCTTCTCACCCGCGTCGGTCATCGTGCCGCCTCCGCCAGTGCCGCGATGAGCAGGGCCGACGAGGTGGCCCCCGGGTCCTGATGGCCGATGCTGCGCTCACCCAGATAGCTGGCCCTGCCCTTGCGGGCCAGCATGGGCACGGTGGCCAGCGCGCCCTTCTCGGCGGCCTCGCCCGCGGCCGCGAACGACCCGGTGGCCCCGCCCAGCGCCTCGACGGCGGGGAGTAGCGCGTCCAGCATCGTCTTGTCGCCGGGCGCGGCGCCGCCGAGCTGCGCCACCGCGTCCACCCCGGCCCGCAGCGCGTCCGCCAGCTGCTGCGGGGTGATCTGCTCGGCGTCGCCGAGCGCCTTGCCGGCCCGGCGCAGCAGCGTTCCGTACAGCGGTCCGGAGGCCCCGCCCACCTTGGAGATCAGCTGGCGCCCGGCCAGGATGAGCGTGGCCCCGGGCGAGCCCGGCGGCTCCTTCTCCAGCGCCTCGGCCACGGCGGCGAAGCCGCGCTGCATATTGGTGCCGTGGTCGGCGTCGCCGATCGCGGAGTCAAGATCCGTGAGGCGGGCCGCCTCACGGCTCACGGACGTGGCCGCGGCGGTGAGCCATCGGAGGAAGAAAGGGGTGTCGAGCGTGTCATCGATGGCGGGTTCACTGCTGGACACAGGCGCCTCCTCGGTCGTAGCCAACGGCGACAGCGTACGTATCGGGGGCCGGCCGGCCTCAGGCACCCCAGCGCAGCCCGGCGGTCCGCACGGGCGCGTCCCACAGCCGCAGGAGGTCCTCGTCGACCTGGCACAGCGTGATCGAGGCGCCCGCCATGTCGAGTGACGTGACGTAGTTGCCGACGAGCGTACGCGCCACCGCCACCTGCCGCTCGCCGAGCGCCCGGTGCACCTCGGCGGCGAAGCCGTACAGCTCGAGCTGCGGAGTCGCGCCCATGCCGTTGACCAGGAGCAGCACCGGGTTCTCCGGGCGCAGGTCCTCGACCACCACCTGCACCGCGTAGTCGGCGATCTCGTGGGAGGTCATCATCGCCCGCCGCTCGCGCCCGGGCTCGCCATGGATGCCCACGCCCAATTCCAGCTCCCCGTCGGGGAGCTCGAAGGTGGGGCCGCCCTTGGACGGGGTGGAACAGGGGCTGAGCGCGACACCGAAGCTCCGCGAGAGCTCGTTCACCCGCCGGGCGATCGACTCCACCCGCTCCAGCGGCGCGCCCTCGGCGGCCGCCGCGCCCGCGATCTTCTCTACGAACAGAGTGGCCCCGGTGCCGCGCCGGCCGGCCGTGTAGAGGCTGTCGGTCACCGCCACATCGTCGTTGACCAGGACCTTCGCGACCTGGATGCCCTCGTCCTCGGCAAGCTCGGCGGCCATGTCGAAGTTGAGCACATCGCCCGTGTAGTTCTTGATGATGAACAGCACGCCCTTGCCGCTGTCCACCGCCGCCGCGGCGCGCACCATCTGATCCGGCACGGGGGAGGTGAACACCTCGCCGGGGCAGGCGGCGTCGAGCATGCCGCTCCCCACGAAACCGCCGTGCAGCGGCTCGTGTCCCGATCCGCCGCCGGAGACCAGTCCCACCTTGCCCTCGACCGGCGCGTCCCGCCGGACGATCACCCGGTTCTCGACGTCGACGATCAGTTCGGGGTGACAGGCGGCCATTCCGCGCAGCGCGTCGGCGACCACCGTCTCGGGGACGTTGATGAGCATCTTCATGGGTGTGTCCGTCCTCCGCCGGATGGGGGCTGTGCACCGCTGCAACAGCCTACGGATCCGTCACGTCCATGGCACCCCTTGGACACTGAGCCGGATGGCCTAATAGGACGAAAAAGGTACATAGGCATCATATGGTGCGCGCATGGAGAATACTGCCGCACCGGCGGCCGCCGTCCTGCCCCCGCGCCCCCAGCCACGCCAGCCGCGGCGGTACCGTCGCCCGACCCCCTGGCTCGGGCTGGTGGCCATCGGATACGCCGTGGTCCAGCTCGCCATGGTGATCCCGCACACCGGCCACGCGCTGGGCTGGGACGAGTCCGTGTACGTCTCCCAGGTCGACCCGCGCACCCCGCCCGCGTACTTCAGCGCACCCCGCTCGCGCGGCGTCAGTCTCCTGGTCGCGCCCGTCGTGGCGGCGACCGACTCCATTCCTGCACTGCGGCTCCTGCTCATGCTGGTCTCCGCGGGCGCGCTCTACGGCGCCTTCCGGGTCTGGACCCGGCTGCTGCCCCCGGCCCAGGTCGCCCTGGCCGCGCTGCTCTTCTCCGGACTGTGGATCACCCAGATCAGCGGGCCCGCGGTGATGCCCAACCTCTGGGTGGCGATCGGCGCCGTCGCCGCCGTCGGCTGGTTCCTCCGCGCGCCGCACGAGACCAATGCCCGCTGGTGGCTGGCCGCCGTCCTCGCGGGTGTCACCCTGGTGCGTACCCCCGACGGAGGATGGCTCACCCTGCCGCTGCTGATCGGCGCGATCGGGGTGCGCACCTGGCGGCCGGCCCTGCCCGCGCTGATCGGCGGGCCGCTGCTCGGCGCCGCCCAGTGGATCGGTGAGGCGTACGACCGCTTCGGCGGCATCGGCGAGC
This sequence comes from Streptomyces sp. AgN23, assembly GCF_001598115.1. Classification (NCBI taxonomy): domain Bacteria; kingdom Bacillati; phylum Actinomycetota; class Actinomycetes; order Kitasatosporales; family Streptomycetaceae; genus Streptomyces; species Streptomyces sp. AgN23. Next base: position 1,418,607 of record NZ_CP007153.1, on the reverse strand, counting down.
GGCTGAACATCTCCAGCGATGTCGAGGGCGGCATGGGCCTCCACTTCAGCGTGGGGGCCGCGCTGCGCAGTCTCAACGGACCTCAGCTGTGCCGCCCCTGCGAGGTGCCGCTGCGCCACCCGGAGCTGACCGTATGGTGGCTGGCACTGCCCGTGCTGACCCTTCTGTGTGTTCATGCCGCGCTGCGCGACCGCCAAGAGCTGCGCCGGATGCGGGTGGGGCTGGGCAGACCGGCCGCCCGGCTCCCCGCCGTACCGCTGACCGTGCTGCCCATCGTCTGCGCGGCCACCCTCGCCCTGCCGTATCTGCTGCTCATCGACTACTCCGCACCGCGCTTCCTGATGCCCTCCTACGCGCTGCTGGCACTGCCGATCGCCGGGCTGGTGTTCCGTGCGGTGCGGGCCGCGCGCTCACCGCAGCACCTGGCGGTCGCCCTCGGGGTGGTCATCACCCTCCATCTGGCCAGCCAGTTCGTCATCCTCAACCACACCGCCAAGCAGTCCGACAACACCACCGGGCGCTATCGCACCGCCGCGCAGGGGCTGCAGCGGCTGGGGCTGCGGCCGCCCTGTCTGGTGACCGGCGACCGGGCCCAGCCCGTCGCGTACCACGCGGGCTGCTCCTCCGCGCAGACCAGCGGCAACAACCGGTCCACCACCCTCCCCACGCTGCTGCGCCGCGCCGCCCGTGAGCCCACCGCGCTGCTGCTGCGGCGCGGCCAGACCCGGCCGCCGTCCTACGCCCGGACCTGGGTCGCCTATCCGCTGCCGGGCACCGAGTGGAACGCGTATCTGCCACCGGATCAGGCGCGGGAGTGGGAAGCCGGGAAATCCCGACAGGAGACGTCCGGAAACGGCCCGAGCATGGGCGCCGTGTCGATGACCTACCCGACCACCAGCTGGGCCGGATTCGCGGCGGCCGAGCCCGCCTTCGCCGACTACGCCCAGGACCGCTTCGGCCGCTACCGCCACCATGTGCTGGCCACCCTGCGCCAGGACGGCTCCCCGCGGGTGACCCCGCTCGAAGTCACCTTCCTCTCCGGCGAGTTGTGGCTGGGCATGATGCCCGACTCGCGCAAGGCGCCGGACCTGCGCCGCGATGCGCGGTTCTCGGTGCAGGCCAACCCGGGCCCCGGCGCTGGGCTGACCGAGGGCGATGTGCGGGTGAGCGGCCGGGCGGTCGAGGTGACCGACCCCGGGACCGTCGCCCGCTTCGCCGAGGAGGTCCGGCCGCCCGAGCCCTTCCACCTCTACCGCGCCGAGCTGACCGAGGTGGTGCACACCGCCCTGGAGAACGGGCAGATGGTGCTGCGCACCTGGCGTCCGGGCCAGCCGGTACAGGTCGTACGGCGCGGCACCGACGACAGCCCGCCCCGGGTGGAGGGCTGAGGCCCGGGCCGTGGACCGGGTCGACGGGCCCGGTCCACGGCCCTTCCGTATTGTTGGAACACGTTCTACCGTGCCCCTCGATCCCAGGACGCTCCCAGACCGCCGTACGGCGCACGCGAGACTCCAGGAGGGGCCGTGGACCTCGAATACACCCCTGATCAGCGGCGGTTGCGCGATGAGCTGCGCGCGTACTTCGCCCAACTGGTCCCCGACGACGCCTACGCCCGCTATGCCGACTCCACCGGGCAGAAGCGGTTCTACCGCGAGACCATCCGCCGGCTCGGCACCGACGGCTGGCTGGGGGTCGGCTGGCCCCAGGAGTACGGCGGGCGCGGGCTCGGCCCGGTCGAGCAGTTCATCTTCTTCGACGAGGCGGCCCAGGCCGGCGTGCCGCTGCCGCTGATGGCGCTCAATACGGTCGGGCCCACGATCATGCGGTTCGGCACCGAGGAGCAGAAGGCGTACTTCCTGCCCAAGGTCCTCTCCGGCGAGATCGACTTCGCGATCGGCTACAGCGAGCCCGACGCCGGTACCGACCTCGCCTCCCTCAAGACCCGCGCGGTGCGCGACGGCGACACCGCCTCCGGCTACTACACCGTCAATGGCCAGAAGACCTGGACGACCAACGGCGACACCGCCGACTGGGTCTGGCTCGCGGTCCGCACCGACCCCGACGCCAAACCCCACAAGGGCATCAGCATCCTGCTGGTCCCGACCGCCGACCCCGGCTACTCCGCCACCCTCATCAAGACCCTCGCCTCCCACGACACCACCGCCAGCTACTACGAGAACATCCGCGTCCCGGCCACCCGCCGGGTCGGCCCCGAGAACGAGGGCTGGCGCATGATCACCACCCAGCTCAACTACGAGCGGGTCACCCTCGCCGCCCACGGCACCATGGCCATCCGCGCCCTGCGCGGCGTCCGCCAGTGGGCCGCCGACACCAAGCTCCCCGACGGCCGCCGGGTGATCGACCTGGCCTGGGTGCGCGGCCGGCTGGCCCGTACACACGCCCGGCTGGACGCCATGAAGGTGCTCAACTGGCAGATGGTGGACGCCCTCCAGCGCGACACCCTGACCCCGCAGGACGCCTCCGCCGTCAAGGTGTACGGCTCCGAGGCGCGCCGCGACGCCTACGCCTGGCTGATGGAGATCGTCGGCGCCGCGGGTCCGCTCAAGGAGGGCTCGGCGGGCGAGGTCCTCCACGGAGAGCTGGAGCGTGGCTACCGCAGCAGCGTCGTCTTCACCTTCGGCGGTGGCAACAACGAGATCCAGCGGGAGATCATCTCCTGGATCGGCCTGGGGATGCCACGGGTGCGCCGCTGAGAAGGTGAGGGGGTCTGGAAGCCCGCAGTGCTGTATGCGCAGGGAGCGTCTCCCCGATGCTGTGCTGCGCCTGTCCTTCACCGTGACTGGCTCGGCGCGGACGTGAAGACCTCCGTCTTCACCTTCGGCGGCCGCGGGGAGAACGCGATGGCGTCGGCGGCCAGCGCGGTGACGGGAAGGGCCACCACCGCGGTGCGGGCCGTGTACCTGACGGTGCGGCCTTGTCGTTCGGCGCTGACGGTGACTGAGGTCGTGGAGTACTCCACGCGCTTGACGACGGTTTCGCGCTGGATGGACAGGCCCTTGGCGAGGGGGCCAGGATCTGGTTGTAGCCCCCGATCCCACGCCGAGGCGTTCTCTCCGTGGATCCACTCGCATCCGTACTCCGGCACGGGCGGCGACGTGCGGTCGGTGAACATGCGGCCGCCGATACGGTCGCGGGCTTCGAGGACGACGACCTCCCTGCCCTGGCCGGCGAGTCGCGGGCCGCGGCCGGTCCGGCGACGCCGGCGCCGATGACGTCGAGGTCGTCCCGCCCGCGGTTGCTCCGGTTGCCGCCGCCCCCGTTCTCCTTCGCACACGCTGCGAGGGTTCCGGTCGCGACCGCTGCCGCGCCACGGGGGGATGGCCCGCCGGCTCAGCAGGCGGAGCTTGTGTTCCATGACGCCTCGGCTCTCGGTTCGTGAAGGCTCTGTGCGGCCCGCACTTCCCGCCCCGGCCGTCCGACCGACATCCACCGGACCGGCGGTCGTACCCCCGCCGGTCAGCGGTGCGGGGCGGGATCCCCCAGGGGGACCGGGTCAGTGAGCCGGGGGGCCGGTGGCTGCCGTACTCCGCCTCGTAGCCGGTGGCCGGGATGCCGCGGACGTGCGGGACGCGGGCGAGCGTGAGCCCGCCGAGTCCGGCGCCGATGATCGTGACGTGAGTGGTCATGCGGATTCCTTGCCTGTCGGATGCCCGCCGGATGGGCACCCGGCAGGCTCTCCGGCAAGGCTCCGGCCCTCCGCCCACAAACCACCGGCCCTGCGCCGACAAGCCACCGGCATCGGACCGACAGCCCCGGGATACCACCGACACCGCGGCTCCGGCGGCTCTCGTGACACACGCCGCGGTGCGATGTCTCGTTGGCACCGCCCGGGCGGCAGCGCGGTGCGCCGGCGCCGACTGCCGGCGAAAACGCCCTGGACGGTGTGGAGCCGGCGACCCTGCCGAGGAAAAGCGTGTCGTGCGTGGTTCCCGTGCGGCATGCTGTCGGAAGGGTGAGGAGGGGCGGCTCAGCTGGGGCGTCGCCTTGCCCGGAGGGAACGTCCGACCCGGGGGGAACATGCGGCTTGTGGTGACGGTACGTGGCGATGAGGACGGCGTGGAGGGCGGCCTCGCGGAACTCGGAACGTGGCTGACGGACGTACCGCAGCTGAGAGGGCGCGTCGACCGGGTGGAACGGGGCGGTGTTCCGGCGGGGGCGATGGGGCCGGCCGCCGACGCGTTGGTGGCGGTGCTGGAGCCCGGCGGGGTCGCCGCGGCCTTCGCGGGGGCACTGGTGGCCTGGGTGCAGACCCGTCGCAGCAGCCACACGATCAGTGTGACCCGGCCCGATGGCACCCGGATCACCATCTCCTCCCGCCAGGCCCGCGCGCTGAGCCCGCAGGAGGCGGCCGACCTCGCCGAACGCCTGGCACGCCCCCCGCGGGACGGGGCGGACTCGCCGGACTCCCCGACGACATGACCGGCGGTCTCGCGGCACCCGGCGCGCGAGCCGTGCTGTTCGGCACCGGGGGCCACATCCGCGGGTCGAAACTGGAAGATCTGCCGTCCGTCGATACCACGCTCGACGATCTTCGGGACACTCTGCTCGACGTGTGCGGCATGGCGCCGGGGCACGTCGTGCGCGTCCCGGCTCACGCCCATGCCGCCGAGGTGGTCGGTGCGGTCGAGGAGGCGACAGCCGCCGACGGCGGACCCGTGCTGTTCTACTACGCCGGGCACGGTCTGCTCGGTCCGCGCGACGACCTGTACCTCGCCACCCGGGCCAGCCGATCCGCCCGGCACGTCGCACAGTCCGTCTCCTACCGCACGATCCGTGACCTGCTGGGCGAGGCGCCGAGTGGCAGCCTCGTCGTCCTCGACTGCTGCTTCTCCGGCCGTGCGGGTGCTCCGCCCGCGCAGGGCGGGGCGCGTCGGGCCTTCGCCTCCTCGCGGCCCCGGGGCAGCTTCCTGCTCACATCGGCCTCGCACTACGCGCTCTCGTTCGCCCCCGAGGGCGAACGGCACACCCTGTTCAGCGGGCGGCTGCTCGAACTGCTCAACGCGGGAGACCCGGCCGGACCACTGTGGCTGACCGCCGACCGGCTGCATGCCGCGCTCGACGAGGAGTTCGCGGACGACGGGCGCGTCAATCCGGCCCGGCAGAGTGAGGGCACGCTGGGATCGCTCGTGCTCGCCCGCAACCGCGCCTACCCGGCCGGTCGAACCGAGGAGGCCGACCGGCCGGCGGACCTGCCGTGCCCGTACCCAGGGCTGCAGCCGTACCGCGCGGAGGACAGTGCGCACTTCTTCGGACGCGAGGAACTCACCTCGCGGCTCTTCGAGATGGTCGAGGACGCGCCGGACGACGGCCCGGTGGTGCTGGTGGGCGCCTCCGGCGCGGGCAAGTCGTCCGTGCTGCGCGCCGGCCTGCTCGCCGGTCTCGAGGCCCGTGCCACCTCGCTTGCCCCCGCGCTGCTGGTTCCGGCCCCTGGGCCGCACCCGATGCGCACCCTGGCCGAGGCGTGGGCACGAGCCACCGGGCGTGACACGCGAGAGGTACGGACCGAACTGGAACGTGGGTGCTTCCCACCGCCGCTGCACGAGCAGCCCGCCTGCCGACTGCTGGTGGTCGATCAGTTCGAGGAGATCTTCACACGGTGCCACACGCCGGATGAGCGCGCCGCGTTCGTCTCCGTGCTCACCCGGAACGGGCCCCGCTCCACACCCCGCGTCGTCCTCGCCCTGCGCGCCGACCACTACGGAAGCTGCCTGGAGGAGCCCGGGCTCGAAAGGGCTCTGGCCCGGGCCCAGCTCACCGTTCCCCCGCTGCGCGAGCGGGAGCTGCGCGCCGCTGTCGAGGGCCCGGCAGCGGCCGTGGGACTGACCGTCGAGCCGGGGCTGACCGACCGGCTGCTGCACGACCTGCGGTCGGGGCGCTCAGCCCATGACGCGGCGGCCGCACTGCCGTTCCTGGCCCACGTGTTGCGGGAGACATGGCGTCGCCGCAGCGGAAGCCGGCTCACCCTCTCCGGATATCAGGCCACGAAGGGCATCTGGCATTCGGTGGCCACCACGACCCAGCGCTTCTACGACTCACTGGACGGTGAGGGACGCGCGATGATGCGGGAGCTGCTGCTGCGTCTGGTCCATCTCCCCCCGGACGGCGGAGCCCCGGTCGTACGGCATCGGGTTCCGCTCGCCGCCGTGCCGGCCGGGTCGGAAGACATCCGCGAACGGCTGGCCGACGCACGTCTCTTGACGGCGGACAAGGACACGGTGCAGATCGCGCACGAGGCACTGCTGCGGGCCTGGCCCCAGCTTCGGCGGTGGATCGAGGAAGATGCCGCGACCCTGCTGCTGCGGCAACAGCTGGGAACCGCTGCCGAGGAGTGGGACACCGCGGGACGTGATGCCGCCTTCCTCTACCGGGGGAGTCGGCTCCAGGCGGCTGTTGAACTCGCCGAGCAGTCCGAACTGCTGGCCACGGAAGCGGAGTTCCTCGCGGCCGGACAGGCTGCGGCCACGAGCGAACTGCATCGCGAGCAGCGCCGGACCAGGATGCTGAAACGAGCACTGGCCGCTGTCGCCGTCGCCCTGTGCCTCGCGCTCGTCGCCGCCGTCGTCGCGGTGCGACAGCAGCGGAACGCGGAAGCGCAGCAACGGCTGGCCACCGCCCGCTCGCTGTTGGCCGAGGCCGGCAACCTCGATACGACCGACCCGCGCACCGCACTGCGGCTCGGCCTCGCCGCCTACGCGCTGCGTCCCAGTGCCGACGCCCGCCGTGCGCTCTTCGACACCCTGGCCGGGAACGCGTTCCGCGGCGCCTCCAGGCTGCCCGCGTCGGAGACCGATGGGGTGCTCGCCGCCGGTGGGCGGAGGCTGGCCACGGTGAGCGGTGAGGATCTGGCACTGTGGGACACCAGCCGCCGCTCGGTTCCCCGCACCCCGCTGGCACGACTGGCGTGTCCCTCGAAGGACGGCGCGGGCTCGAGCGTGGCCTTCGGCGGGCCCGACGACCGGATGCTCGCGGCCACGTGCGGTGAAGACGAGGTGCGGCTGTGGAACGTCGCCGGCCCGTGGCGGGACGGGGGGTCGCGTCAGGTGGCGACGCTGCGGGCGGAGGACGTGACGGACGAGACCGATCGACCGGCCGGGGTCGCCGTGAGCCCGGACGGAAGCATGGTGGCGGCCATCGGCTGGTCCCGGCACGGCGGTCCCGGCATGCTCACCCTGTGGGACGTCCGAGATCCGAGGAGCCCGCGACGGCTCTCCGTCGTCAAGGACACCTCGCGTCTGAGCCTGCAGAGCGACCGGGTGGCGTTCAGCCCGGACGGCCACCTGCTCGCCACCGCGGACAGCAACGGGGACACGCGTTTGTGGGACCTCTCGAACCCCCGCGAGCCCCGGCCCCGTGGAAAGGTGGAAGAGGGCGGCGACGTGTTGGCGTTCAGTCCGGACGGCGAGCTGCTGGCGGTGAGCGACGACCGCGTGGTCAAAATGGTCGACATTCGCTCGCCCCGGCACCCTGAGGTCCTCGACGAATGGACGGCCCATGCGAATACCGTCGGCTCCCTCGACTTCTCCCCGGACGGCCGGCGTCTGGCCAGCGGAGGATGGGACAAAAGCGTTGCCCTGTGGAATGTCGGCGATCCACGGGATGTGACCGGACTGTCCCGGTTGGCCGGGCACTCGTCGTTCGTCGAGGCGACGAGGTTCGGTGCGGACGGCCGCTCGCTGGTCTCGGTGAGCTTCGGTGAGGTCGTCCACTGGGACATGGCCGACGTCGACCAGACGGAGGTCCTGGACGTGATACCGGACGGGAATGACCTGGCCCTGGCGCCGGACGGCACGACACTCGCCGCCACCCGGGGTGCGCGGATCGGCCTGTGGGACCTGGCCGACCCCGCCGAACCACGGCGGCTGGCCGAACTGGACAACCCCGTGGAGAACGCGTACGACGGCGTCGGCGGCACTACCGTCATCGGCACCGGTGATGTCATCTCCGACGTCGCCTTCAGCTCCGACGGCGCCCTGCTCGCGACACTGAACCACGACCGGAGGGTCACCCTCTGGGATGTCTCCGACCCGGCCCGTCCACGGATTGCCGGCTCCTTGAGCAGCGACAACCAAGGGGCCGTCGGACCCTCGCTGGCCTTCGCCCCCGACGCGCCGCTGCTCGCCGTCAACGACCTGGAACAGGTCCGCGTCTGGGACGTCTCCGACCCCGCCCGGCCCGCCGTGACCCGATCCCGCACCCTTGGCGGGCTGAGGGAGGTCGCCTTCAGCCCGGACGGCCGCCGGCTCTTGCTGGCGGGGGTGAGGGTCCACCTCTGGGACCTCTCCTCCGGGAAGCTGACCTTGCTGTCCGGCGACCACTTCTACCTGGCAGGCTCCTGGGCGGCGTTCGCTCCCGGGGGGAACACCGTGGCGGCCGTCGCTCAGCTGCCCCCGACCACGGGCCCGGACATCGGTGTGCACCTGTGGGACGCGGAACACGCGGGAAGCGCACGCCTGCGGGGCGAGACCGAACCGATGGGAGGGGACGCCGCGAAGACCAACCGGCTCGCCTTTCATCCCGAGGGCGATCTGCTGGCCGGTGCGGGGGAGGACGGCGCCGTACGCCTGTGGAGCGTCGCCGACCCCGAGCGGCCGCATCTCGCGCTCACCTTCGGCAGCCACAGCGAGGGCGTCGACGACGTGGTGCTGGGCGGACCACACGGGCGGACCATGATCACATCGAGTGCGGGCTTCGCCTACGTCGTGGACATCGGCGACTACCCCGAGATCGCGGCCGACACCATCGGCATGGCCTGCCGGGTCGCGGGCGGCGGCCTCACCCGTGAACAGTGGGCAGACCACGTACCGGCTGCGGAGTTCGTGGAGACCTGTCCGAAGTCATCCGGGCACGACGGCGCCACATGAGAGGCGCCGCCATCCCGGATCTGATGTCGTGCCGGCGGCGCCTCGGCCAGGTGCGCGCGCCGGCCACCTCGGTCAGGCGCCGATGTACTCCGCCAGGTGCTGGCCGGTGAGGGTGGAGCGCTCGGCGACGAGGTCGGCGGGGGTGCCCTCGAAGACGATGCGGCCGCCGTCATGACCGGCACCGGGGCCGAGGTCGATGATCCAGTCGGCGTGTGCCATGACCGCCTGGTGGTGCTCGATGACGATGACCGACTTGCCGGAGTCGACGAGCCGGTCGAGCAGGCCGAGCAGTTGTTCGACGTCGGCGAGGTGCAGCCCCGTGGTCGGCTCGTCGAGGACGTAGACGCCGCCCTTGTCGGCCATGTGGACGGCCAGCTTGAGCCGCTGCCGCTCGCCGCCGGAGAGCGTGGTGAGCGGCTGGCCGAGGGTGAGGTAGCCGAGTCCGACGTCCGACATCCGCTGGAGGATCTTGTGGGCCGCCGGGGTGCGCGCCTCGCCGCTGCCGAAGAACTCCTCGGCCTCGGCCACCGACATCGCGAGCACCTCGCTGATGTCACGGCCGCCGAAGTGGTACTCCAGCACCGACGCGTCGAACCGCTTCCCCTCGCACTCCTCGCAGGTGGTGGCGGTGCTCTGCATGATCGCCAGGTCGGTGTAGATCACGCCGGCGCCGTTGCAGGTGGGGCAGGCGCCCTCGGAGTTGGCGCTGAACATCGCCGGCTTGACGCCGTTGACCTTCGCGAACGCCTTGCGGATCGGGTCGAGCAGCCCGGTGTACGTCGCCGGGTTGCTCCGGCGTGAGCCGCGGATCGGGGTCTGGTCCACCGAGACCACACCCTCCGGGGCCGGGATGGAACCGTGGAGGAGTGAGCTCTTGCCGGAGCCGGCGACCCCGGTGACGACGCAGAGCACACCGAGCGGGATGTCGACGTCGACGTTCCGCAGGTTATTGGCCGTCGCGCCGCGGATCTCCAGGGCGCCGGTGGCCTTGCGGACCGTCTCCTTGAGCCCGGCCCGGTCGTCGAGATGGCGCCCGGTGACGGTCTCGCTCGCCCGCAGTCCCGCGACGCTGCCCTCGAAGCAGACGGTGCCGCCCGCCGTGCCGGCGCCGGGGCCGAGGTCCACGACGTGGTCGGCGATGGCGATCGTCTCCGGCTTGTGCTCCACCACCAGCACCGTGTTGCCCTTGTCCCGCAGCCGCAGCAGCAGATCGTTCATCCGCTGGATGTCATGCGGGTGCAGGCCGATGGTGGGCTCGTCGAAGACGTAGGTGACATCGGTGAGCGAGGAGCCGAGGTGGCGGATCATCTTGATGCGCTGCGCCTCGCCGCCGGAGAGCGTGCCCGAGGCCCGGTCGAGCGAGAGGTAGCCGAGGCCGATCTCCACGAACGAGTCGAGGGTGTGCCGCACCTTGGCGAGCAGCGGTGCCACCGAGGGCTCGTCCAGTCCGCGGATCCATTCGGCCAGGTCGCGAATCTCCATCGCGCAGGCGTCGGCGATGTTGACCTTGCCGATCCGGGAGGAGCGGGCCAGCTCGCTGAGCCGGCTGCCGCCGCACTCGGAACACTCGGCGAAGGTGACCGCCCGGTCCACGAACGCCCGGATGTGCGGCTGCATCGACTCGCGGTCCTTGGCGAGGAACGACTTCTGGATCTTCGGGATCAGCCCTTCGTAGGTGAGGTTGACGCCGTTGATCTTCACCTTGGTGGGCTCGCGGTGGAGGAAGTCGTGCCGCTCCTTCTTGGTGTACTCGCGGATCGGCTTGTCCTTGTCGAAGAAGCCCGATTCGGCGATGACCCGCACGACCCAGCCGCCACCGGTGTAGGTGGGGATGGTGAACGGGTCCTCGGCGAGCGACTTGGAGTCGTCGTAGAGCTGGGTGAGGTCGATGTCGGAGACCGAGCCCCGGCCCTCGCAGTGCGTGCACATGCCGCCGGTGCGGCTGAAGCTCACCGTCTCGGTCTTGGTCTTCTCGGTACCGCGGTCGACCGTGAACCCACCCCTCGCCGAGACCGAGGCGACGTTGAAGGAGTACGCGCCGGGCGGGCCGATGTGCGGCTCGCCGAGCCGGCTGAAGAGGATGCGCAGCATCGCGTTGGCGTCGGTGGCGGTGCCGACGGTGGAGCGGGGGTCGGACCCCATCCGCTGCTGGTCGACGATGATCGCGCTGGTCAGCCCGTCGAGTACATCGACCTCGGGCCGCGCCTGCGTCGGCATGAAGCCCTGCACGAAGGTGCTGTAGGTCTCGTTGATCAGCCGCTGCGACTCCGCGGCGATGGTGGTGAACACCAGCGAGCTCTTGCCCGAACCGGAGACGCCGGTGAACACCGTCAGCCGACGCTTCGGGATCTCGATGCTGACGTCCTTGAGGTTGTTCTCGCGCGCGCCGTGCACCCGGATCAGATCGTGGCTGTCGGCGACGTGGGGCACAGGTGACCGCTGGTCCGTGTCCGTGGCCATGCTCATCGTGTCTCCATCTGTTCGGGCGGTGCCGCCTTCGCGATCTCCAGCGGTGTCGCCTGGCTCGATCTGACCAGCTTCGAACAATACGTCCGGTTCGCCGGTCGTGGCTGCCGGGGCCGGACGGCTCAGGGCAGCTCGTTGATGCGGATCATGTTGCCCGCGGGATCGCGGAAGGCGCAGTCGCGAATGCCGTACGGCTGCTCGGTCGGCTCCTGGACGACCTCGGCGCCGCTGGCCCGCACCCGTGCGAAGACGCCGTCGAGGTCGGCGGTGGCCAGGGTGACGCGGGCGTAGCTGCCCTTGGCCATCATTTCGACGACCGTGCGGCGCTCGTCGTCGGTGATGCCGGGGCCGAGGGCCGGGGGCTCCAGGACGATGGAGGTTCCGGGCTGTCCGGCGGGGCCGACCGTGATCCAGCGCATCCCGTCGTATCCGACGTCCTTGCGGACCTCGAAGCCGAGGGTGTCGCGGTAGAAGGCCAGCGAGGCGTCCGGGTCGTCATGCGGGAGGAAGGTCCAGTGAATGGTGAGGTCCATGGCGATGACGCTAGCCGCGCCCGCGGGAGCGGGGCTTCTCCATTCCTGACCGGTCCGGTCGGCCGCTTTTCCCGGCCGGTCGCTCCTCCTCCCCGGCCCCCGGTGCTGTGGGAAACTGAGCCGGTGAAACGGCAGGATCTCGATGACCTGGTCCGGCTGCGGCGGGCCCGCGACCGGATGGACCGCGACTACGCCGAGCCGCTCGACGTCCCGGCGCTGGCGCGTGGCGCCCTGATGTCGCCGGGCCACTTCTCCCGCAGCTTCCGCGCCGCCTTCGGCGAGACGCCGTACAGCTATCTGATGACCCGCCGCATCGAGCGGGCCAAGGCGCTGCTGCGGCGCGGCGACCTTACGGTGACCGAGGTCTGCATGGCGGTCGGTGGTACGTCGCTCGGGTCGTTCAGCTCGCGCTTCACCGAGCTGGTCGGCGAGAGCCCGAGCAGCTACCGGGCCCGGAGTCATGACGATGGCGCCGCCATCCCGGCCTGCATGGCCAAGATCCACACGCGACCGGTCAGGAACGGAGAAGCGAGCCCCGCCGACCGGCCGTAGCGTGAGCGTATGGACATCACACTCTCCAGTTGCTTCATCGCCGTCGACGACCACGACAAGGCGCTCGCCTTCTACCGCGATGCCCTCGGCCTCGAGGTCCGCAACGACGTCGGGTTCGAGGGAATGCGCTGGGTGACCGTCGGGGCACCCTCGCAGCCGGACGTGAACATCGTCCTCGAACCGCCCCTCGCCGACCCCAACGCCTCGCCCGCCGACAGACAGGTCATGGCGGAGCTGATGGCCAAGGGCCTGTTGCGCGGTGTCATCTTCGCGACGGACGACTGCGACGCCACCTTCGAGCGCGTCAGCGCCGCGGGCGGCGAGGTGCTGCAAGAGCCCATGGACCAGCCTTACGGCGTCCGCGACTGCGCGTTCCGCGACCCCTCCGGCAACATGCTGCGCTTCACCCAGCCCCTGAAGAAGTGAGCCCTTCGGGGCCCGCGCAGGGGTCCGGTGCCGCCTAGGCTTGCCGTCGGGAGGTGGTGGCCATGGCGGCGGCCATACGGCAGGGCGGAGCGGACGCCGACCCGGGGCTCTACGGCCCCCGGTCGGTCACCTGGCAGATGCACGGCGACCCGGTGATGTGGATAGCGGGGGTGCGCGCCCTGTACCTCCAGGCCCTGCATCCGCTCGCGGTGCGCGGCGTCACCCAGAACTCCGACTTCCGCAAGGAGGCCTGGGGAAGGCTGCTGCGCACCGCGCGGTTCGTCGCCACCATCACCTACGGCACCACCGAGGCCGCCGAGCGGGCCGGCGCCAAGGTCCGGGGCATTCACCGCAGGCTCTCCCTGACCGATCCCGTCACCGGTGTCCGGCACGGCGTCGACGAGCCCGAGCTGCTGCTGTGGGTGCACTGTGCCGAGATCGACTCGTACCTCCATGTGATGCGCCGCTCCGGCTATCCGCTCACCGACGCCCAGGCGGACGCCTATGTCGCCGAGAACGTGGTGTCCGCCCGGCTGGTCGGCCTCGGCCCCGCCGACGTACCGGCCGATACGGCGGCGCTCGCCGCGTACTTCGCGAGGGTGCGCCCCCAGCTCGCCAACACCCCCGAGGCCCGCGAAGTGGACGCCTTTCTGCGGCGGCCCCCGGTCCATGCCCTGCTCATCCCGGCGCGTGAGGCGATCTGGGGGCGCTTCGCCGCGCTCGCCTACGGGTCCCTGCCCCCGTACGCCCACGAACTGTACGGGCGCCCCGCGCCCCCGCCCGCCGTGGTCACCCGCCGATTGCGGGCGATGGGCAGGGCGCTGCGCTGCATCCCGCCCACGGCCCGCTGGCAGCTCCCGCCGAAACACATCATGCGGGCGGTCGAGCGGCTCGGACCGGGCAGCCGCCCCTCGCCCTACAAACTGCGCAGAAACGCGGCCATACTGGACAGCGGGGATGCGACGGGGGCGCGGCCGCGCGCGGCCGGTCTCCACGGGGGCGGCGGAAGCTGACTTCCGCCAAGGCAGGGGGAGCATGGCGGACATCAGGCTGATCCAGGACCGGTACCGGCTGCTGGACCGGATCGGGCGCGGGGGAATGGGCGAGGTGTGGCGGGCGCGCGACGAGTCGCTCGGCCGCCACGTCGCCGTCAAATGCCTCAAACCGCTGGGGTCGCGCCACGACCCCTCGTTCACCGGTGTGGTGCGCGAGCGCTTCCGCCGGGAGGCGCGGGTGGCCGCCGCGCTGCAGCACCGCGGGGTCACGGTGGTGCATGACTTCGGCGAGTACGAGGGCGCGCTGTACCTGGTCATGGAGTTGCTGGAGGGCCGTAACCTCAGCCAGCTGCTGAAGGACAACGAGCGCCGCCCGCTGCCGGTCCCCGAGGTGCTGGACATCGCGGAGCAGGTCGCCGCGGCCCTCGCCTACACCCATGACCAGGGCGTGGTGCACCGCGATCTGAAGCCGGCCAACATCATGCGGCTCACCGACGGCACCGTGAAGCTCTGCGACTTCGGCATCGCCCGCCTCGGCCATGACGTCGGCTTCACCTCCCGGCTCACCGGCACCGGCGTCGCCATGGGCACCCCGCACTACATGTCGCCCGAGCAGATCGCGGGCGGCCCGGTCGACCACCGCAGCGATCTGTACTCCCTGGGCTGTGTGCTCTACGAACTGGCCACGGGGGCGCCGCCGTTCGCCCTCGACGACGCGTGGGCGGTCCTCGTCGGCCACCGCCACACCCAGCCCGCCCCGCCGCGCGGCCACCGGCCCGAACTCCCCGAGCGGTTCGAGCGCGCCGTCCTCGATCTGCTGGCCAAGACCCCGGAGGGGCGTCCACGCGACGCCACCGAGCTCGCCCAGCGGATCGCGCCGGCCCACCCGTCCCGGTGGCCGACGGCGGCGCCGCTCCCCGAGCCGCGCGGCGCGCTCCCGGCCGCCGGAGCCCCGGCCCCCCGACTTCCGGCCTGGGCCCAGGACATGACCACCGGGTCCAAGGCGCAATCCGGCGGCGTGGGACTGCTGTCGGCGACCCCGCCCGACGCGGCGGCCGCACTCACCGGCGCCTGGACCGGACGCCGCGGCAGTGCGCTGCCCGCACCGGCGCCCGGGGTTCGGGCCCGGCTCGCCGACCGGCACCGCGCCGCGCTGGACCTGGGGCGGCTGGGGCGCTGGGAGGAGGCCGTGGCGACCCACCGCGCGGTGGCCGCC
This sequence comes from Streptomyces sp. AgN23, assembly GCF_001598115.1. NCBI lineage: Bacteria > Bacillati > Actinomycetota > Actinomycetes > Kitasatosporales > Streptomycetaceae > Streptomyces > Streptomyces sp. AgN23. The sequence continues at coordinate 1,403,537 of NZ_CP007153.1, read as the reverse complement.
GAGCGCGAGCGCGCGCTGGGCGCCGACCACCCCGACACCCTCGCCAGCCGCTATGAGGCCGCCTTCGCCCTCGGGATCCTGGGCCGCCCCGGCGACGCCCTGCGCGAGTACGAGCGGGTCGCGGCGGGCCGCCGGCGCGTCCTGGGCCCCGACCACGCGGACACCCTCGCCGCCCGCCAGGAGACCGCGTTCACCCTGGGCCGCCTCGGCCGCTTCACCGAGGCCCAGCACCTCTATGCGGCCGTGCTCGCCGCCCGCGAGCGCACCATGGGCGCCGACCACCCCGACACCCTGCGCTGCCGTCACAACCTCGCCTTCAACCTGGGCTGTCTGGGGCGCCTGGAGGAGGCGTACCGCATGGCGGAGGGGGTGGCCGCCGACCGCGCCCGGGTGCTGGGCCCCGGCCACCCCGACACGCTGGTCACCCGCTACGAGGTGGCGTATGCCCTCGGCCGCCTCGACCGCTGGCGGGAGGCCCTGGACATCTTCCGCGAGGTGGCCGCCGACCGCGCCCGTATCCTCGGCCCCGACCATCCCGACACCCTCGCCGCCCGCTACGAGATCGGCGTCGGACTGGGGCGGCTGGACCGGGGCACGGAGGCCCTCGCGGTCTACCGCGCCCTCGTCGAGGACCGCATCCGCGCCCACGGCCCGGCCGATCCGGAGACCCTGCGCGCCCGGCACGGCCTCGGTGTCAGCCTCGGCCGGCTGGGCCGCTGGGAGGAGGCGCTCGCCGAGGCGCGGGAGGTCTGTGACCTCCGCGAGCGCGCCCTGGGCCCCGACCATCCGGACACCCTGGTCAGCCGACGCGAGGTGGCCGTCGCCCTGGGCTGGCTCGGCCGCTGGTCCGACGCGCTGGACGGCTACCGCCGGGTGACCCGCGCCCGCGCCCGCGTCCTGGGCCCCGACCATCCCGACACCCTTGTCAGCCGCGGCGACGAGGCCCACTGCCTGGAGCGGTTGGGCCGGCGCGCCGAGACGGCCTAGGCAGCCGGGGTGGTGGGGCTGGGCGAGGTGGTCTGGGCGGTCGAGGTGGCGCAGGCGGCGGGGCGGCAGGGCCGGGCGAGACGGCGCGGCCGTCGGGGCGGCGCGGCGGGGTGACCTGCGGCGCCCTGGCCCCGGCGATCAGCGCGTGCTAACCAGAGGGCATGTCTCACAGCGATGCGTATGACGTCGTCATCGTCGGCGGCGGTCACAACGGTCTGGTCGCCGCCGCGTATCTCGCCCGCGCCGGGCGGAGCGTGCTGGTGCTCGAGCGCCTCGGCCACACCGGTGGCGCCGCCGTGTCCACACGGCCCTATCCCGGCGTGGACGCACGGCTCTCGCGCTACTCCTACCTGGTCAGCCTGTTGCCACGGCGGATCGTCGACGACCTCGGACTGCGCTTCGCGGTGCGCAAGCGCGTGGTGTCCTCGTATACGCCCGAGGTCCGGGGCGGGCGCCACACCGGGCTGCTGGTGGACGCCGGCTCCTCCGCCCGGACGCGCGCCGCGTTCGCGCGGCTGACCGGCTCGGAGCGGGAGTACGAGTCCTGGCAGCGCTTCTACGGCATGACCCAGCGCGTCGCCGAGCGCGTCTTCCCCACGCTGACCGAGCCGCTGCCCACCCGGGAGGAGTTGCGGGCGCGGATCGGGGACGACGCGGCGTGGCAGGCGCTGTTCGAGCGGCCGCTGGGGGAGGCGGTCGAGGCGGCGTTCGACGACGACCTCGTCCGGGGCGTGGTCCTCACCGACGCGCTCATCGGCACCTTCGCCCGGGCCCACGACCCGTCGCTGGCCCAGAACCGCTGCTTCCTCTACCACGTGGTCGGCGGCGGCACCGGTGACTGGGACGTCCCCGTCGGCGGCATGGGCGCGCTCACCGATGCCCTGGCCGACGCCGCCCGCGCGGCGGGCGTGCGGATCGCGACCGGGTGCGAGGTCACCGCGATCGCCACCGACGGCACCTCGGCCGAGGTGCGGTACGAGGGCGAGGCGGGGGAGTCCACCACGGCCGCCCGGCATGTGCTCGTCGGGGCCGCGCCGCGCGAGCTGGCCCGGCTGCTGGGCGAGGAGCCGCCCGCCCCGCCCGCCGAAGGGGCGCAGCTCAAGGTGAACATGCTGCTGCGCAGGCTGCCCGCGCTGCGCGACCGCGAGGTGGACCCGCGCGAGGCGTTCTCCGGGACGTTCCACATCGCCGAGGGGTACGGCGCCCTGGAGGACGCGTACCGCCAGGCGGCCGCGGGGGAGCTGCCGCACCGGCCGCCGTCGGAGATCTACTGCCACTCGCTGACCGATCCGTCGATCCTCGGTCCGGAGCTGGCACGCGAGGGCTATCAGACGCTGACCCTGTTCGGACTGCACACCCCCGCCCGGCTGTTCACCGAGGACAATGAGGCGGCGCGCGCCGCCCTGCTGTGCGCCACCCTCGCGGAGCTGGACACGCATCTCGCCGAGCCGATCACCGACTGTCTCGCCCACGACGCCGACGGCCGGCCGTGCATCGAGGCCAAGACCCCGCTGGACCTGGACGCCGAGCTGCGGCTGCCCGGCGGCAATATCTTCCATCGGGATCTGGCCTTCCCGTACGCCCAGGAGGGCACCGGCCGCTGGGGCGTGGAGACGCGTCACGCCAATGTGCTGCTGTGCGGCGCGGGGGCGGTGCGCGGCGGCGGGGTGAGCGGAATCCCCGGGCACAACGCGGCCATGGCGGTGCTGGGGAAGTGACGCCCGAGAGTCCTCGGAGAGTCCTTCCGGCGGGCCTGGGCGCGTTTTTCTTTTCTTGAATCTGACGTAGCGTCAGAAAAACTCTTCCTTCGTCCGCCCCCCTGCGGCATCCTGCCGACCATGCAGACGGAGCTGAGCGCAAGGCTGGGTGTCGAGCACGCCGTCTTCGGCTTCACGCCGTTCCCCGCCGTGGCCGCGGCGATCAGCCGGGCCGGCGGCTTCGGTGTGCTCGGCGCGGTCCGCTACGGCGCGGGCGATGAGCTGGCCCGCGACCTCGACTGGATGGAGGAGCACGCCGACGGCAAGCCCTATGGCGTGGACGTCGTGATGCCCGCGAAGAAGGTGGAGGGGGTCACCGAGGCCGATATCGAGGCGATGATCCCCGAAGGCCACCGTGCCTTCGTCCGGGACACCCTCGCCAAGCACGGCGTCCCCGAGCTGGCCGAGGGCGAGGCGTCCGGCTGGCGGATCACCGGCTGGCTCGAGGAGGTGGCCCGCAGTCAGCTCGACGTCGCCTTCGACTACCCCGTGAAACTCCTGGCCAACGCCCTGGGCTCGCCCCCGGCCGACGTCGTCGCCCGCGCCCATGACCATGGCATCCTCGTGGCCGCCCTCGCGGGCAGCGCCCGCCACGCCCTCCACCACAAGGAGGCGGGGCTCGATGTCATCGTCGCCCAGGGGTACGAGGCGGGCGGCCACACCGGCGAGATCGCCTCCATGGTGCTCACCCCCGAGGTGGTGCGGGCCGTGGACCCGCTGCCCGTGCTCGCAGCGGGCGGTATCGGCAGCGGTGAGCAGATCGCCGCCGGGCTGGCGCTGGGCGCCCAGGGCGTCTGGATCGGCTCCCTCTGGCTCACCACCGAGGAGGCCGAACTGCATTCGCCGGCCCTCATCCGCAAGCTGCTGGCGGCCGGCTCCGGGGACACCGTGCGCTCCCGCGCCCTCACCGGCAAGCCCGCCCGCCAGCTACGCACCGAGTGGACCGACGCCTGGGAGGACTCGGACGGCCCGGGCCCGCTGCCCATGCCGCTCCAGGGGCTGCTCGTCGCCGAGGCCGTCTCCCGTATCCAGAAGTACGAGGTGGAACCGCTGCTCGGCACGCCGGTCGGCCAGATCGTCGGCCGGATGGACGAGGTCCGCCCGGTCCAGGCCGTCTTCGACGATCTGACCCGGGGCTTCGAGCGCGCCATCGACCGCGTCCTCCGCATCGCCAAGCGCGCCTGACGGCCCGCCACAACCTGCCCCACCTCGCCTGACCTCCGCCCCTCTTCGCCTGACCTCCGCCCCTCTTCGCCTGACCCCCGCCCCACTTCGCCTGCCCCCCCGCCCCACACCGCCTGACACCGCCGTCAGAAGGAGGACCGGACCGCCATGTCCCCTACACCCAACGGCTTCTGGGCCCAGGCCGCGCTCGAGCCCGACCGCACCATGCTCATCGCCCCGAACGGTGAGGAGTGGACCGCCGGGCGGCTGCACAGCGCGTGCAACCGGCTCGTCGCAGGGCTGCGCGCCGCCGGGCTGCGACGCGGCGACGCCCTGGCGGTCGTCCTGCCGAACGGGGTGGAGTTCTTCGTCGCCGCCCTCGCCGCCACCCAGGCCGGGCTCTATCTGGTGCCGGTCAACCACCATCTGGTCGGCCCCGAGATCGCCTGGATCGTCTCCGACTCCGGCGCCAAGGTGCTGATCGCCCATGAGCGCTATGGCGAGCGGGCGGCGGCGGCCGCCGACGAGGCGGGGCTGCCCGCGACCCACCGCTACGCGGTCGGCGCCATCGACGGCTTCCGCCCGTACGCCGAGCTCATCGAGGGGCAGCCGGAGGAGCCGCCCGCCGACCGCGAGCTGGGCTGGGTCATGAACTACACCTCCGGCACCACGGGCCGTCCGCGTGGCATCCGCCGTGCGCTGACCGGAAAGCTTCCCGAGGAGAGCCACCTCGGCGGCTTTCTGCGCTTCTTCGGCATCACCCCGCGCTCCGAGGAGCCCGACCACGTCCATCTGGTGTGCTCACCGCTCTACCACACCGCCGTACTGCAGTTCGCGAGCTCGTCGCTGCACATCGGCCATCCCCTGGTGCTCATGGACAAGTGGACGCCCCAGGAGATGCTGCGCCTCATCGACACCTACCGCTGTACGCACACCCATATGGTGCCGACCCAGTTCCACCGGCTGCTCGCCCTCCCCGACGAGGTCAAGCGGTCCTACGACGTCTCCTCGATGCGCCACGCCATCCACGGCGCCGCGCCCTGCCCCGACCATGTGAAACGCGCGATGATCGAGTGGTGGGGCGGCTGCATCGAGGAGTACTACGCGGCCAGCGAGGGCGGCGGCGCGTTCGCCACTGCCGAGGACTGGCTGAAGAAGCCGGGGACCGTCGGCCGTCCCTGGCCCATCAGCGAGCTCGCCATCTTCGACGACGAGGGCACCCGGCTCCCGGCCGGTGAACTCGGCACCGTCTACATGAAGATGAGCACCGGGGGCTTCGCCTACCACAAGGACAAGAGCAAGACCGAGAAGAACCGCATCGGCGACTTCTTCACCGTCGGCGACCTCGGCCTCCTGGACGAGGACGGCTATCTCTACCTCCGCGACCGCAAGATCGACCTGATCATCTCGGGCGGGGTCAACATCTACCCCGCCGAGATCGAGGCCGCGCTGCTCATCCACCCGGCCGTCGCCGACGCCGCCGCCTTCGGGATCCCCCACGAGGACTGGGGCGAGCAGGTCATCGCGGTCGTGGAACCCGCTGAGGGGCATGCGCCGGGGCCCGATCTGGCCACCGAGATCCTCGCCCACTGCGCCACCCGGCTGGCGGGCTACAAATGCCCCAAGTCGGTGGAGTTCATCGCCGAGATGCCGCGTGACCCCAACGGCAAGCTCTACAAGCGGCGGCTGCGCGCGCCGTACTGGGAGGGCGCGGGGTCGCAGTGAGGGTGTGGGGGCGGCCTGCTGAGTGCCAGTAGTGGCCAGTAGCGCCAAGTAGTGCCGGCGCCGCCTGATCCGGCCAATGCGCCATGGGAACGGTTCCGCTGTCCCGCGGGACCGGCCCCGTGGCGTGCCGAGGGTGCGGCGTCCTATCGTTCCAGAACCCGTCCGGCGCCCCTCCGGGGCCGTCGGGGTGACGCCTCGGGCCGCCCGTCCTGCGAGAGAGGAACCCCCGCCCATGCGACCGCATCTGTCCCCGCGTCATGCGCTGATCGCCGCGCTGACCACCGCCGTGCTGGCCACGGGGGCCACCGCCGCCTTCGCCGCTCCGGCGGGTCCGGCCCGTGTCCATGGCACCCTGCGGCCGCTGGTCGATCTCTCCGCGCAACGGGTGCTGGTGGCCGATGAGGTCGCCGCCGCGAAGTGGGGCACGGACAGCCCGATCGACGACCCGGCGCGGGAGCGGGAGGTGCTGGACGCGGTGGCGCGGCAGGCCGAGGAGCTGGGCGCCGACCCCGTGGCGACGTCGAGGATCTTCCGCGACCAGATCGAGGCCAGCAAGGTCGTCCAGCGCGGCCTCTACCGCCGCTGGGACGCCGATCCCTCGCAGGCGCCCACCGAACGTCCCGACCTCGGTCGGATCCGGCTGGAGATCAACCGGATCAACGGCGAACTCGTGCGCGCCATCGCGGACTCGGCGGCCGTGCGGGAGGCCCCCTCCTGCGTGGGACGGCTCACGGCCGGGGCCGCGGCGGTGATCCATGGGCGGCGGCTGGACGCGCTGCACAGTGTGGCGCTGGGGCGGTCGCTGCCGTCGGTGTGCGAGCGGGCGGCGCCGTAAGGTGCCCGTCAGGCCGAGGGGCGGTCGTTGAGGACGCGCTGGAAGAGCAGATGGTCCCGCCAGGCGCCGGCGATGTGCAGATAGTCCGGCGCCATGCCGATCCGGGTGAACTCACAGCGCAGCAGGACGCGCTGGGACGGGACGTTCTCCACCAGTGTGCTGGCCTCGATCCGGTGCAGTCCGAGCTGCTCGTCGGCCACCCGGCAGGCGGACCGCACGGCCAGGGTGGTCAGCCCGCGGCCGAGGTGCCCGGCGTCGAGCCAGTAGGCGAGATGGGCGTTGCGCCAGGGCCCGAGGACGATATGCGACAGCGTGACCGTGCCCAGGATCCGCTCGGCACCGGCCAGCACCCAGGGGACCATCCGGCCGGACTCCCACTGCTCCAGCTGGTCCCGCAGCCGGGCGACCTGGCCGTCGGCGGTGAAGAAGCTCTCCTCCCGCCGCGGGCTGGTGGGGCGCAGATGCGCACGGTTGCGCGTGTACGCGTCAGCGAGCGCCTCGGCGTCATCCGGGACGGGGATCCGCATCGTGATCCCGTCGGCGAGGGGCACAGGAGGAAGGTTCACCCGGTCAGCCTAGTCGGCGCCGGCGGTCCCGCCGCGGTGTGCGGTGTCCCGGTCCGCGTCCTGTGCGACCGCGCGCGCCCATCGGTAGTCCGCCTTGCCGCTGGGGGAGCGCTGGATGCGGTCGGTGAAGACGACCGTACGCGGGATCTTGTAGCCCGCGAGCCGCTCCCGGCAGTGGTCGCGGATAGCGTCGGCGGTGAGCGCGGACGTCTGTGTCCGGGGCTGGACGACGGCCGCGACGCGATGGCCCCAGCGACTGTCCGGGACGCCCGCCACCAGCGCGTCGTACACGTCCGGATGGGCCTTCAGGGCCTGTTCGACCTCTTCGGGATAGACCTTCTCGCCCCCGGTGTTGATGCACTGCGAACCGCGCCCGAGGACGGTGATCACGCCCTGCTCGTCGACGGTGGCCATGTCGCCGAGCAGCACCCAGCGCTCGCCGTCCGCCTCGAAGAACGTCTCGGCGGTCTTCTTCGCGTCGTTGTAGTAGCCGAGCGGCACATGGCCGCGCTGGGCGATCCGGCCGGGCTCACCGGGTGCCACCGGGGCGAGGGTCGCCGGGTCCACCACCGTCGTACGGGCGTTGACGTGCAGCCGGAAGCCCTTCTCGGGGCCGGAGTCGTCGGTGGCCGTGCCGTTGAACCCGGACTCCGAGGAGCCGAAGTTGTTCAGCAGCAGGGTGTGCGGGGCGAGCTCGGCGAACTGGGCGCGTACGGTCTCCGACAGGATCGCGCCCGAGCTGCTGACGCTGAGCAGCGAGGAGAGGTCGGTGCCCTTGAGGGGGCCGGTCAGGGCGTCCACCAGGGGCCGCAGCATCGCGTCGCCGACCAGCGAGACGGTGGTGACCTTCTCCTTCTGGACCGTCCTCAGGACATCCTGAGGCACGAACTTTCGGTGCAGCACCACCTTCTGGCCGAAGTTGAACGCGATGAAGGCCGTAAGGGTGGAGGTGCCGTGCATCAGCGGCGGAGTGGGGAAGAAGACCAGCCCCTCGCCGCCCGCGGCCACCCGCTCGGCCAGCTCCTCCGGGCGCCCGACGGGCCGGCCGGTCGGAGCGCCGCCGCCCAGCCCGGAGAAGAAGAGGTCCTCCTGCCGCCACATCACGCCCTTGGGCATACCGGTGGTGCCGCCGGTGTAGATGATGAAGCGGTCGTCGGCGGACCGCGCCGGGAAGCCGCGCTCGGGTGACCCGGACGCCTCGGCGTCGGTGAACGCCACGGACGTACGGGGGCCGTCCCCGGTGCCGACCCGCACCAGATGGCGCAGGCTGTCGGTGTGCGGCAGCGCGGCGGCCACCCGCTCGCCGAACTCGGCGTCGTAGACCAGCGCGGCCAGGTCCGCGTCGCGGTAGAGGTAGACCAACTCGTCTTCCACGTAGCGGTAGTTGACGTTCACCGGCACCGCCCGGATCTTCACGCAGGCCAGAGCGGTCTGGAGGTACTCCACGCCATTGCACAGATGCAGCCCGACATGCTCGCCCGCAGCGATTCCGCTGTCCCGCAGATGGTGGGCGAGCCGGTTGGCGGCGGCGTCGAGCTGGGCGTAGGTGAGCCGCCGCTCGGCTCCGGTGCCGGGGTGGTCCAGGTACACCAGCGCCTCTCTGCCTGGCACCGTGTCGACGATCGACTCGAACAGGTCGGCAAGGTTGTACTCCATGACTCCTCCTGACCCCTCGATCCGGCGGCTCGGCGCTCATTAGAGCCGGGCCGGGATGAGGTGGGAAGGCCCCCGGTCGAAGAAATCTGACTGAGCATCAGATTTCTCTTGAAGTCGGCCTTCCCCTGCTGCAACCTGTTCTAGGTCTCGAGACGGGAGGACGTCGTGACAAGCGGGACCGAACACCTCATCGCCGAGCGCGTCGGCGCGACCCTGGTGCTCACCTTGAACCGGCCAGAGGCCAGGAACGCGCTCTCGCTGCCGATGCTGGTCGGGCTGTACGACGGCTGGGCCGAGGCCGACGAGGACGATGCCGTGCGCTCCGTGGTGCTCACCGGCGCCGGTGGGGCCTTCTGCGCGGGAATGGACCTCAAGGCGCTCGCGGCCGGTGGCCGGATGGACGGGCAGCATGTCCGCGACCGCCTCGCGGCCGACCCCGATCTGCACTGGAAGGCGATGCTCCGCCACCATCGGCCGCGCAAACCGGTGATCGCCGCCGTCGAGGGCCCCTGTGTCGCGGGCGGCACCGAGATCCTTCAGGGCACCGACATCCGGGTCGCGGGCCGCGGCGCCACCTTCGGGCTCTTCGAGGTCCGCCGCGGGCTGTTCCCCATCGGCGGCTCCACCGTACGGCTGGCCCGCCAGCTGCCCCGCACCCACGCCCTGGAGATGCTGCTCACCGGGCGCCCCTACCCGGCCGAGGAGGCGGCGCGGATCGGACTGATCGGCCATGTCGTCCCGGACGGCACGGCGCGGGAGAAGGCCCTGGAGATCGCCGAGCTGATCAACGCCAACGGTCCGCTCGCCGTCGAGGCGGTCAAGGCGTCCGTCTACGAGACCGCCGAGATGACCGAGTCCGACGGTCTGAAGTCCGAACTCGAACGCGGCTGGCCGGTCTTCGACACCGCCGACGCCAAGGAGGGTTCGAAAGCCTTCGCGGAGAAACGGCCGCCGGTCTACCGCCGGGCGTGATCCCCCAATACCTCAGGCCGCCGCCCCACGCCGGCCGCGCGGAAGGAGACGCACCCCCATGACCCCGGCTCCCTCACCCGAGGTGCTCCAGGCGCCTCTGGTCGTCGAGTTCCCCTTCACCCGCTCCCTCGGCCCGGTGCAGAGCGCCTTCCTCACCGGACTGCGTGAACGCACCGTGCTCGGCGTGCGCACCACCGACGACCGGGTACTGGTGCCGCCCGTCGAATACGACCCGGTCACCGCCGACGAGCTGTCCGACCTCGTCGAGGTCGCCCCCACCGGCACCGTCACCACCTGGGCCTGGAACCCCGCGGCGCGCCGCGGCCAACCCCTGGACACTCCCTTCGCCTGGGTACTGGTGCGGCTGGACGGTGCGGACACCGCCCTCCTCCACGCCCTCGACGCGCCCGGCCCCGACGCGGTGCGCACCGGTATGCGGGTGCGCGTCCGCTGGGCCACGGAGCGGGTGGGCGCCATCACCGACATCGCCTGCTTCGAACCGTACGACGGCGCCGGGGGCGGCGAAGCCGTGCCGCACAGCGGGGAGTTCACCGACCCCGTCACCGGCATCGTGGCCCCCGCCCGCCTCGACTACACCTACGCACCCGGCCGCGCCCAGTCGCGCTATCTGAAGGCCCTCGGCGACCGCACCACCCAGGGGGAGCGCTGCCCGTCCTGCCGGAAGGTGTACGTCCCGCCCCGGGGCGCCTGCCCCACCTGCGGGGTCGCCACCGACGAGCAGGTGGAGGTCGGCCCGCGCGGCACGGTCACCACCTTCTGCATCGTGAACATCAAGGCCCGCAACCTCGATATCGAAGTGCCCTATGTCTACGCCCATATCGCCCTGGACGGGGCCGGTCTGGCCCTCCACGGGCGCGTCGGCGGCATCTCCTACGACCAGGTGCGCATGGGGCTGCGCGTGGAGCCCGTATGGAGCGAGGACAGCCGCTACCCCGACCACTACCGCCCCACCGGCGAACCCGACGCCGACTACGACACCTACAAGGAGCTGTTGTAGATGCGAGAGGTTGCCATCGTCGCCTTCGGCCAGAGCGACCACCGGCGCGACAGCGCGGAGGTCTCCGAGGTCGAGATGCTGATGCCCGTCCTCCACCAGGTGCTCGACGCCGTCGGGCTCCGGGCGGGCGAGATCGACTTCACCTGCTCCGGCTCCTCCGACTATCTGGCGGGCCGGGCCTTCTCCTTCACCATGGCCCTCGACGGCGTCGGCGCCTGGCCGCCGATCTCGGAGTCCCATGTGGAGATGGACGGCGCCTGGGCGCTGTACGAGGCATGGACGAGGCTGCTGACGGGCGAGGCGGACACCGCGCTCGTCTACTCCTACGGCAAGTCCTCGCCCGGCGATCTGCGGGAGGTCCTGACCCGCCAGCTCGATCCGTACTACGTGGCGCCCCTGTGGCCCGACTCGGTCTCCCTCGCCGCCCTCCAGGCCCAGGCGCTGCTCGACGCGGAAGACGCCGAAGGCACCGTCGCCGACGAGCGGGCGCTGGCCGCGGTCGCCGCGCGCAGCCGGACCGCGGCCGAGGACAACCCGCATGCGCAGGTGACCGGTTCACCGCCGCCCGAGGCCCTGCTGGACGACCCGTATCTGGTGCGGCCGCTGCGCCGCCACGACTGCCCGCCGGTCGGCGACGGCGCGGCCGCCGTCGTGCTCGCCGCCGGGGACACCGCGCGCCGGCTCTGCCGCCGCCCGGCCTGGATCCGTGGCATGGACCACCGGACGGAGGCGCACAGCCTCGGCGTACGGGACCTCACCCGCTCCCCGTCCACCCGGCTCGCCGCCGAGCGCGCGGGCGCCTTCGAGGCCCCCGCCGACCTGGCCGAGCTGCATGCGCCGTTCACCTCGCAGGAGCTGATCCTCCGCCGGGAGCTGCGGCTGGGGGAGGGCGTACGTGTCAATCCGTCCGGCGGGGCGCTGGCCGCCAACCCCATGATGGCCGCCGGGCTGATCCGCCTCGGCGAGGCCGCCGACGCCATCCACCGCGGCGCCGCCGACCGGGCCCTCGCCCATGCCACCTCGGGCCCGTGTCTGCAGCAGAACCTGGTGGCGGTCCTGGAAGGGGATGTCCTGTGACCAAGGAGCCGGTGGCCGTCGTCGGGATCGGCCAGACCAAGCACACCGCCGCACGCCGGGACGTCTCCATCGCCGGGCTGGTCCGGGAGGCCGCCGTACGGGCCCTGGACGACGCCGAGCTGACCTGGGCGGACATCGACGCCGTCGTCATCGGCAAGGCGCCCGACTTCTTCGAGGGCGTCATGATGCCCGAGCTGTACCTCGCCGACGCGCTCGGCGCGGTCGGCAAGCCGATGCTGCGCGTGCACACCGCCGGTTCGGTCGGCGGCTCCACCGCGCTGGTGGCCTCGGGCCTGGTCGCTTCCCGTGTCCACCGGACCGTACTCACCCTCGCCTTCGAGAAGCAGTCGGAGTCGAACGCCATGTGGGGGCTGTCCCTGCCCATCCCGTTCCAGCAGCCGCTGCTGGCCGGGGCGGGCGGCTTCTTCGCCCCGCACGTGCGGGCGTACATGCGGCGCACCGGCGCGCCCGACGGTATCGGCGCCCTCGTGGCGTACAAGGACCGCCGCAACGCCCTGCGCAACCCCTACGCGCATCTGCACGAACACGATCTGACGCTGGAGAAGGTGCGGTCCTCCCCGATGCTGTGGGACCCCATCCGCTACTCGGAGACCTGCCCCTCCTCGGACGGCGCCTGCGCCCTGGTGCTCACCGACCGGGCCGGGGCGGACCGTGCCCCGTATCCGCCCGCCTGGATGCACGGCGGCGCCATGCGCAGCGAGCCGACGCTCTTCGCGGGGAAGGACTGCGTCTCGCCGAGGGCGGGCCGGGACTGCGCGGCCGACGTCTACCGCCAGGCCGGGATCACCGATCCGCGCCGGGAGATCGACGCGGTGGAGATGTACGTGCCCTTCAGCTGGTACGAACCCATGTGGCTGGAGAACCTGGGCTTCGCGGACGAGGGCGAGGGCTGGAAGCTCACCGAGTCGGGGGTGACCGAGATCGACGGCGAGCTTCCGGTCAACCCCTCCGGCGGGGTGCTGTCCACCAACCCCATCGGCGCGTCCGGGATGCTGCGGTTCGCCGAGGCCGCACTCCAGGTGCGCGGACGGGCGGGCGAACACCAGGTCGACGGCGCCCGTAAGGCGCTCGGCCACGCCTATGGCGGGGGCTCGCAGTTCTTCTCGATGTGGGTGGTCGCGGACACGCCGCCCGCCAATTGAGTCTCCTCCTCAGTCCTTCTTTCGTGGCCTGTGCGGCACCGGTCACGATCGCTAGGGTGGGGCGCGGACGACGATCCGGGAGGATGAGCTGACGTGGCCGACACCACCACCACCGCACAGCCACTGACAGGAAGCGCAGAGAAGCCCGATCTCGACCTCTCGGGCGCCCAGTGGCAGTCGAGTAGCCAGGGGGTGGGCGATGTGGAGATCGCCTTCGTCGAGGGCTTCATCGCGATGCGCCACGGCCGTCGTCCCGAGGGCCCGGCGCTGATCTTCACCCCGGCCGAGTGGCGCGCCTTCGTCCTGGGCGCGCGTGAGGGCGAGTTCGACCTCACCTGAACCGGGACCGCCGATCAGGGGCGGGCGGGTCCGGCCGGACCCGCCCGCCCCTGGCATGTCGCCCCTCGGAAGAGCGCGCCACGGACCCGGCCCCGCGGCGCCCGGCCCACAGCGGTGAGTGCGTTATCGGCCAGGATCAGGACGCGGAACGCCCTGATGGATCCATGCCTCGCCGGACACGACCGAGGGGCCCATTTTTCCATGTGGCCACCGGAGGTTCACGACTCCTTCACGTCCTGTGGTGAAACGTGAGGGTGACTCATGGTAACGGTGGCAGGTCGCAGTAGGTCTCCGCGGGCCGGAACAGAATCGTCCACCGCTCTATGCAGCCCCGGCCCCGGCGGGTAGTTTTCCCTCCCACTTCCCCGTTGCCCGGGGCGGCAAGTCGGCCGAAAACAGGGGGTGTCGTGCGCGAATTCAGTCTCCCTCACATGGTGGAACCACTGCGCGCGGGCGGGCTCGCGGACTCGGTCTACGAACTCGCGGACCGCGAACCGGACAGGGCCCAGCTCGCCCGGCGCGACGCCACCGACCGCGGCCGGTGGACTCCGGTGACCGCCGGGACCTTCCGGGACGAGGTGCTGGCGCTGGCGAAGGGCCTGCTGGCCGAGGGCGTGCGGTTCGGGGACCGAGTGGCCCTGATGGCACGGACGCGGTACGAGTGGACGCTGTTCAGCTATGCCCTGTGGTCGGTCGGGGCCCAGGTGGTGACCGTCTACCCCACCTCCTCGGCGGAGCAGGTGCGCTGGATCCTGGCCCAGACCCGGGCCGTGGCCGTGGTGGTCGAGGGCGAGGACCACGCCATGACGGTCGGCGCCGTCTGCGACGCCCTTCCCTGGCTGCGCTCCATCTGGCAGATGGACCAGGGGTGCGTGGCGGAGCTGTGGCGGCGGGGCGCCGACGTCCACGAGGAACTGGTCACCGAGCGGCGCTGGCTCGTGGAACCGCGCTGTACCGCGGTCATCTGCTACACCTCGGGCACCACCGGACAGCCCCTGGGGTGCGTGATCACTCATGCCAATCTCGCCGCCGAATGCGACACCCTGTTCGCGGGCTGGAGCGGGCTGTTCGCCGAGCCGGGGGTGCGGCCCGCCATCCTCGCCTTCCTCCCGCTGGCGCATATCTACGGACTGATGGTCCAAGTGCTCTGTGTGCGGGGCGGCATCCTCATGGGGCATGAACCCGAGCTCACCCCGTCCGTCCTGCTGCCGTCCTTCCGGAGCTTCCGCCCGACCTGTGTCTTCGCGGTGCCCTACATCTTCGAGAAGATCCTCGCGGCCGCGCGGACAGCCGCCCAGGACGCGGGCAGGGGCGTGGTCTTCCAGAAGGCCATGGCCACGGCGAGGCGCTACGCGGCGGCCGTCGAGCAGCAGGCACAGGGCGGCGGGAAAGGACCGGGCCCGGGGCGCAGGGCCATGCACGCCGTCTTCGACCGCATGGTCTACCGGCGCCTGAGAGCCGTCCTGGGCGGCCGGGTGCGCTACGCGGTCACCGGTGGCTCACCGTTCAGCCGGGAGCTGGGGCTGACGTTCGCCGGCGCCGGGATCACCGTCTACAACGGCTACGGCCTCACCGAGACCACGGCGGCGATCACCGCGCAGCCGCCCGGCCGGCCCCGGCACGGCACGGTGGGCCGCCCGATGCCGGGCACGACGGTGCGTATCGCGCCGGACGGCGAGGTATGGGTGCGCGGCGACACCGTCTTCGAGGGCTATCTGGACGATCCGAAGGCCACCGGGACCGCGCTGCGCGACGGCTGGCTGCGCACCGGAGACGTCGGGTTCCTCGACGGCGAGGGCTATCTCACCATCACCGGCCGTAAGAAGGACATCATCATCACCAGCGGCGGTAAGAGCGTCTGCCCGCTGCCGCTGGAGGAGCGGCTGCGGGCGCATCCGCTGATCTCGCAGTGCGTCCTGGTGGGCGACAACCGCCCCTTCGTGGGGGCGCTGATCACCCTGGACGCCGAGATGCTGGCGCGCTGGCACCAGGTGGTCGGCTCGGGGCTTCCCGTCGGCCGGGAGCACGCGTCGGCGAACAAGGCGCTGCACGCGGAGATCCAGCAGGCGGTCTCCGCGGCGAACCTCTCGGTGTCCAGGGCGGAGTCGATCAGGGCCTTCCGTATTCTCCCGAAGGAATTCACCGTGGCGGACGGACTGTTGACGCCCTCGCTCAAACTGCGGCGCGACGCGGTCTACAAGGTCTGCGCCGCACAGATCGAGCAGCTCTACGCGAGCTGAACCCCGGCTAATGGGACCCCGAGCCGCTGCCCAGCGGTGGCAGCGGCGCGCCCCGCCCCGCGCGGATCAGCTCCTCCGCGCCGGTCAACTGGGCCCAGGGCCGCTGCCGTCCCCCGCTGACCGCCTCGGTGCCCCGCTCGTCGTAGCGTGCCGTACGCAGCGACCAGCCCAGATTGCCGGTCATCACATGCCGCATGCCGTCCACGTAGCGCCGCACGGCGTGGTGGGTGCCCGGGTCCGCCCCCGCCTCGGTGAGCAGCGCCGGCAGCCTGGCCGCGGTCTCCTCGAACCACCGATAGCGTGCGTTGGCCAGGTCGGCGATATGGCCTACCGCGTCCTCCAGTTCACCACCCGCGCGCTCCCACTGGACGATGACACTGTTGTGGACGTCGCCGACGGCCAGTTCCTTGTCCAGGGAAGCGATGTCATTGGTGAAGACCACCACATCGTCCGTAGCCTCCCGCATCCGCGCCATCGGGAAGCCGCCGTGCAGCGCGGGCGGCAGGATGTAGCCGCCGAACGGCTCGTTCAGGTCGAGACAGGGCTGTACGCCTATCGAGTGACGCCGCAGTGCCAGCACGGCCTCCACCGAGCGCGGTGCGTCCCCGCCGGCCCCGGGCAGGGCGCCGGTCCGCTCCAGGGCCTCGTGGTGGTAGGAGTGCAGGTACTCCAGCCAGTGGTGGCGGAAGCGGTCCCGCCACACCTGCGGCCGCCCGGAGTTGATCCGTCGCCACAGGTCGCGGAAGCTCTCCAGGAGCGGCCCTCCGCCGTCCTGTGCCCTGCCGTGCGCCGTGTCCTCCTCGGTGATCCGGATGACGTCCGCCACCAGCCGTGCCACGGCCTCCGGACGGGAGCCCAGTTCGCCGTCGAACTGATCGTCGAAGACGAAGTACCAGCCCACGAGGTCACTGCCCAGGTTCAGATCGGCGCCGGTCGCCCGGGGGTAGAACAGGCCCGCCAGCACGTCGAAGCGGAGCGCGTCGTACTCGGCGACGGACGCGCGGTCCTCGAAGACACCGAATCGCGAAAGCCATTGGATGGTGTGCTGCCTGGCTGCCTCCGTGCCGGGACTGAGGTCGGCGGAGGCCGGAAAGTCGAACAGGGCCGCCCGGCGCAGCAGTGTCGTCTGCCGGGCCGGTGGTCGCGAAGCGTGCGCGTGCATGATCGTGTCCGCCCCCTTCGTCGGTCGGGCGGCCGAGGCCGCACATACCACAGGCGTGCGCGGCGTCTGGCCACCCCGGTGAATCCGGTCATCCTCGCGTGCGGAACGTGGCATCGATAGAGGAGGCAGTGAAATGGCGTGTGCCACTGGCAATGCCCGGCGGAAAACCCCCCATTGGAGGGCTACGGAGCGTGCCATCCGCGCTACGCTCGGCGTCACCTGCCGGAGGGGAAGAACGTGGCGGAGGACATGAGCCAACAGAACCTGACGCGCCGGACACTGCTGGAGCGGGATCGGGAGCTGCGCGCGGTGGACGCCGCGCTCACCGAGCTGTGCGGAACGGGCGCCGCCGATCGGGCCGAGACCCGCGGCGGCGGAGTGATCGCCTTCGAGGGCCCCGGCGGTGTCGGCAAGACCGCGCTGCTCGGCGAG
Source organism: Streptomyces sp. AgN23 (assembly GCF_001598115.1). Taxonomy (NCBI): domain Bacteria; kingdom Bacillati; phylum Actinomycetota; class Actinomycetes; order Kitasatosporales; family Streptomycetaceae; genus Streptomyces; species Streptomyces sp. AgN23. The sequence goes on along the minus strand of NZ_CP007153.1, from coordinate 1,386,444 downwards.
GCGCGCCGGAGGGCCGCCGCACGCGGCTGCACCGTGCTCCGGGCCCGCGGCGGTGAGCACGAACAGGGCGCGGCCTTCCATGTGGTGCGCCAGCTCTTCCAGCCGGTGCTCGCGGCGACCGGCGAGGACGAGCACCGCAGGATCCTCGGCGGCTGGTACGACATCGTCGCGCCCGCGGTCGGCCTGGTGGTCTCGGGCAACGGCGGCGCACCCGATCCGCAGGGCGTCCGCGACGGCCTCGACTGGCTGGTGACCCGCTTCACCGTGGAACACGCCCCGGTCGTCATGATCCTCGACGATGTCCACTGGGCCGACCCCGAGTCGCTGGACTGGCTGACCCGGTTCGCCTCGCGCACCGCCGACCTGCCCCTGCTGCTCGCCGTCGGCTACCGCCCGGAGGGCCTGACCGCCGACGTCGCCGTGATACGGGCTCTTGCCGAGCGCCAGGGATCACGTCCCCATGTGCTGGCGCCGCTGACCCCGAGCGGAGTCGGCAGGATCGTCCGGGAGGTCCTCGGGGACCACGCCGACGACGCGTTCTGCCGCGAGTGCTGGGCGATGACCGGCGGCAACCCCTGGGAGATCACCGAACTCACCGCCAAGATCCGCGACCGCCGGCTGAAACCGCAGTCGGAGAACCTGCCCGCGCTGCGCGAACTGGTCTCCTCGGCCAAGGACAGCGGGCTCAACGAGCGGCTGACCCGCCTCGGCACCGCCGCCGTCCGCCTCGCCTGGGCCGTCGCCGTCCTCGGCATCGAGGCCACCCCGGCGCTGACCGCCGATGTCGCCGGGCTCAGCGACACCGAGGCCGTCGATGTGGTGGCGCGGCTCGTCGATGCGCGGATCCTGGCCCCGCCGCGCCCCGGAAACGGCACCAAGCCCCTCGAATACCTCCACCCGCTCATCGCCACCGCCGTCTACCAGGCCATCCCCGGCGCCCTGCGGGTGGCCATGCACGGCCAGGCCGCCACCGTGGTGCTCGGCGCGGGCCTGGGCTCCGCGGCAGCGGGCCGGCATCTGCTGGAGATGCACCCCGAGGGCGACCCCTGGGTGGTGCACCATCTGCGGGCCGCCGCCCGGGAGTATCTGCGTGCCGGAGCCCCCGACGCCGGGCGTCGCTGTCTGGCCCGGGCGCTGCGCGAACCACCCGCCCTCGAGGAGCGCCCCGCCGTGCTGTACGAGCTGGGCTGCGCCGCCCAGCTCACCGAGCCCGACGTCACCGTCAACCATCTGAGAGCCGCGCTCGAAGAGCCCGCACTCGGCCCCGACCTGCGCGAGGCGATCACCTACCGGCTCGCCCAGGCATACGGCCACAGCGGCCGTATGGAGGAGGCCGCCCAGGTCGTCGCCGCCGAGATCGGCCGGGCCACCAGCGCCCGCACCCGGCTGCGGATGCAGACCGAGCAGCTGATGTGGAACATGTTCCGCGCCGACGAGAAGGAGTCGCCCGCCCGCTCCCGGCGCCTCGCCCGGCTCGCGGACCACCTCACCGGCCGCGGCATGGCCGAGCGCTATCTGCTGGGGCTGCGCGCCTGGGACGCGCTGACGCGCGGCGAACCGGTCGCCACCGCGCTGCACTACGCGGAGGAGGCCCTCGGCGACGGCCTCAGCTGGACCGATGACGACTGGGGCTTCGAGGTGCCCATCCTGGTCGCCCTGGTCTTCCTCCACTGCGACCAGCCCGGGCGCGCCGAGGAGCTGTTCAACAAGGGCATCGCCCAATGCGAGCGCAAGGGCTGGCGCGGCTCCCATCTGGCGTTCGGCTTCACGCTTCTCGGGTACGCCCGGCTGCGCCGCGGCGCGCTCGGCGAGGCGGAGGAGCTGGCCCGGGAGGGGATGCGGATCGCCGATCTGGTGGGCTCCTCGACACCCGCGCACTGGACCGCGGTCGGCACCCTCATCGGAACGCTGATCTGCCAGGGCCGGGTCCGCGAGGCGCAGGAGTTCGCGGCCGCGCACCGCGGCGAGACCCTGCCGCAGGCCACGCTCTGCCCCGACGTACCGGCGGTCCGCGGCGAGCTGCTGCTGGCCGCCAATCTGCACCGCGAGGCCCGGCACCAGCTCACCGAGGTCGGCCGCCGCATGGACGGGCGCGGTATGCGCAACCCCGCCTGGTGCCCCTGGCAGCTCCACCTCGCCCAGACCCTCGCGCTGACCGATCCCCCGCAGGCCGTCGAGGTCGCCGACGACGCGGTGCGCCGCGCCCGTCAGTTCGGCACCCACTCCGCGATCGGCAAGGCGCTGCACACCGCGGCCACCGTGACCCAGGGGCCGGAGCGGATCAAGCTGCTGGCCGAGGCCGTCAGCCATCTGATGCGGTCACCGGCCGCGCACGACCTGGCCGTGGCGCTGGTCGACCACGGCGCCGCGCTGCGCCGCATCGGCCTGCCCCAGGAGGCCGGCGACCGGCTCTACCGCGGTCTGGAGGGAGCGGTGCGCTGCGGGGCCGACGCGCTCGCGGCCCGGGCTCGCGACGAGCTGTCCGCCGCCGGGCTGCGCCCCATGCAGTTGCGTGTCGATCACACCAGCCCGCTGACCTCCCAGGAGCAGGCCGTCGCCGAGCGGGCCGCCGAGGGCTGGCCGGACGCCCGGATCAGCGAGGCGACGGGGCTGGAGGAGCGTGAGGTCGCCCGGCTGCTCTCCGATGTCTACCGTAAGGTCGGCACCGACCGCGCCGGTCTGGCGAAGCGGCTGATCACCCCCACGGCCGGCCTGCCCCAGCGCCCGGCGCCCGACCCCGGATGAGGGGTGCGGCCCACCTGCTCCCCGGCACGGTAACCGGCACGCGGCCACGTACCATGTCCGCATGTCCTTCCTCCGCCGCCGCAGCGCCGCCACGCCCACCGGGCCGGACTTCGATGTCCTCGCCATGGACCCGGGAGACTGGCCCGGCGATCTCGGGGCGGGGCTGCTGCCCGCTCCGGACGGCACCTGCCAGGGCGTCTTCCTGCGCTACGACCTGTTCGGCGGCCGCGGCCCGGCGATGATCATCGGCAATCTGCCCGACGGGTCCCCGGCCCGGGAGGTCGCGGACGGCCAGCCGCCGTTCGAGGTCGCCCAGCTGCTGGCGGCGCTCGGGAACGACGAGCCGGTGCAGGTGGTGGACACCGAGGACAGCCCGGTCATGCATGAGGACAACCTCCTCATCGTCCGCCGGATCAAGCTCTCCGAGGGCCGGATCTCCTGCGCCCAGTTCGACCGCAGCGACGGGGTGCTCGTCACCATCGCCAGCTGGGACCGGCCGATCACCGACGATCTGTACCGGCTGCTCAAGCCGCTGCCCGCGGAGATGTTCCAGCAGCGCTGAGGAGTGCCGCCGAGGGGCCGTGAGACGCCCGTACGGCACACAGCCGACACGGTCCTCACGACCCCCGGATGGCCCGTCCACCACTCTTCCGCGGCGGACTGACGGCCCGTCGGGCTCACTTCCCCGAGCGCCGGACCGTCACATCGGCGGCCCGGACGAACGCCACCCGGTGCCCGAACTGGATCTGGTAGTACACGTCCTGGCCGCGCACCACCTTGTGACCCGCCGGATCGAAGGTGGTCGCCCACAGATACTCGCCCCGCGTCCTCAGCCCCAGCGGATAGGACTGCCCGGCGAGCAGCTTGTACGGCAGCGGCGAGACCGCCTGCACCGGCACACCCTCCGGATACGCCGCCTCCTCCGGATAGGCGCGGCCGTACACCGGCACCTCCGCCACCCCGGCCTTGGGCGTCACGACAAGCCCCTTGGCGCTCACCGCCGTCGGCCGCCGCTTGGGGTCCTGGAACCAGGCCCGCTGGCCGAGGTACCAGATCGCCGTCCAGTCGCCCTCACGGCCCGCGACCGCGAACTGCTGCCCGGTGGTGGCGCGGGCACCGGTGTCATTGACGCCGGTCGTCGAGTCGGAGCCGTCGGGGCGCAGCCCGATGTCCTTGACCAGCGGGGCATCCGCACGCGGCGCGGTGTGCAGCCGCACCGCGGCCGAGCCGTGCGGGGCACACTCCTCGCCCGCCGTCTCACAGCCGGTGTAGACGGGCCGGTTGGTGTCGTAGTCGGGGCGGATGGTGACCAGCCCGCCGGAGGAGCCCGCGGTCCGCCGGAAGGGCGCGCCGAGCAGGGTGAAGTAGTGCGCCCAGTCCCAGTAGGGGCCGGGGTCGGTGTGCATGCCCGCGATGGTGGCGGTGGTGGTGCCCGGCACATTGTCATGGCCCAGGATGTGCTGGCGGTCCAGCGGAATGTCGAACCGCTTGGCGAGATAGCGCACCAGCCGCGCCGAGGAGCGGTACATCGCCTCCGTGTACCAGGCGTCCGGAGCGGTCAGGAACCCCTCGTGCTCCAGGCCGATGGACTTGGCGTTGACGTACCAGTTGCCCGCGTGCCAGGCCACGTCCTTGAGCGGCACATGCTGGGCGATATGCCCGTCGGAGGAGCGCAGGGTGTACTGCCAGGACACATAGGTGGGGTCCTGGACCAGCTTGATGGTGGTGTCCCAGGAGCCCTCGGTGTCATGGATGACGATGTAGTCGATGGACTGCGAGGCGGGGCGGTCGCCCAGGTCGTGGTTGCCGTAGTCGTTGTCCCCGAACTCCTCGTAGGGCGCCGGGATCCACTCGCAGGACACATCCTTGGGGGCCTCGACATGCGGATCCCGGGCACGGGACGGCAGACCGAGCGTCCGCAGCTGCCGGGTGTCCGGCGCGAGTGCGGGCGCCGCGTCGAGGGAGACCCGCTCGCCGTCGGCGGTCGTCCGCGCGGCACCGCCGCGGATCACCTCGTACACCTCGTCGGCGAAGGCGGCCGCGGCCGTGGCGTCATCGGCGCCGGAATAGGCCGCCACCGCCGCGTACCAGTCGGCGGGGTCCTCGCTCGGCGGCAGCCCCAGCCGCTTCTGGGTGGCGGCCAGCAGGGCCGCGCCACCGCGCACATTGGCGCTCTCATCGCCGCGCAGCGCCTCCGCGGACAGCCCCGTGAGCTCCGCGGCCCGGCCGAGGGTGCGCAGCCGGGCGGGCAGCTGCCGGGGTTCGGGAACGGTGGCCTTGGGGACCCTCAGGGGCCGGGCGAGGTCGCCGCGCGCGTCCTCGGTGCCCTGGCTGTGGTGCGGGGCGGTGAGCAGGGCGGTGTGGGCGTCGGTGAGATGCATGGGCCCATAGCCGCCGGTGACGCTGGGCGCGCCGCGGTGGCCGTCCCAGCGCGACTGGAGATACGAGACGCCCAGGAGCACCCTGAGCGGAACGCCGTACTCGGCGGCCGCGGCCGCGAAGGCGCGCTGCAGGGCGCCGCCGTCGGCAGGAGGACCGTCGGCCCGCGGCTGGTCGGCATGGGCGGCGGATGTCGCCGAGACCAGCGGGAGCAGAAGGGCGGCGGACGCCGCGGCTCCCGCGGTCCGCAATGTGGTTCTCCGGGTGGGGCCGGACGGGTTTCTGTTCGCGTCGTCTGCGCTGTCCTGTGCGGATTCTGGCATTGCAGCCTCCTCAAGCGGGCCGGGCCGAGCCACTTAGAGATATGCGCTGCCAGGCGTGACGTCAATCGCCGTCACCCAGACGCGTGTTCGCATGTCAGCCCAACCGCGGCGCGTCACCGGTCCAGACCGGTGACGCACCCCTGCCGCCATCCGCCTCCGCTCAGCGGGTGCCGACCGCCGCCCGCACCGCCCGCCGGGCCAGCGCACAGTCGTCATGCAGCCGGCGCAGCAGCAGCCGCTGCTCCTCACCGGCCGGGACCGCGCCCGGCACCACGGGGGCGGGATCGTGCATGGTGCGCTGCACCGCGGTCTCGTACTGGCGGATCTCCCGCGTCAGCACCAGCATCAGATTCACCAGGAAGGAGTCCCGCGCGGCCGGGCCCGCGGCCTGCGCCAACTGGCTGATCTGGCGTCGGGTGACGGGCGCGTCGCCCAGCACCGTCCACAGCGTGGCCAGGTCATAGCCGGGCAGATACCAGCCCGCGTGGTCCCAGTCGAGGAGCACCGGGCCCGCGGGGGAGAGCAGGACATTGTTCAACAGGGCGTCGCCATGGCAGAACTGCGCCGGGGTCTGCCGCCCCCAGGCGTGCGAGACGCCGCGCAGCAGCTTCTGCAGATCGCCCATGTCCCGGTCGGTCAGCAGCCCGAGCTCGTGATAACGGGTCAGCCGGCCGGCGTAGTCGATGGGGGCGTCGAACAGATCGGCGGGCGGCCGCCATTGGTTGACCCTGCGGATCGCGCCCAGCACCGCACCAAGATCGGCGCGCGGCGGGGGCTCGGTGGGGTGGCGCTGCGCGGCCGCGATCCGCCCGGGCATCCGCTCCATGACCAGCGCGCAGTTGTCCGGGTCGGCGGCGATCAGCCGGGGCACCCGCACCGGCGGGCGCTGGCGGACGAACGCCCGGTACATCGCTATTTCCCGGCGGAACCGCTCGGCCCACACGGGGGAGTGGTCCAGCAGGCACTTGGCCACCGCGGTGCTGCGCCCGGTCGCCCCGATCAGGAGCACGGACCGTCCGCTGCGCCGCAGCACCTGCACCGGGTTGAACTCCGGACAGATGCGATGGACCGAGGTGATCGCGGTGCGCAGCTGCGCACCCTGTGGACCGGACAAGTCGAGTCTCCCGCGAGGCGGCACGGTGCCGAGGGCGGCGGTCCGCCGGGCCCGGCCGCCGTGGGCGGGATCGAGGTACGGCCCGGAGCCGGGCAGCTGCCGCCGGTACGGCCTGGGCGGGACGGACACGGAGGACGACGCTGCGTACATGGGCGATACAGATCCCTTCGTGTGCCGACGAGTTGCGTACGCACCCGGCCCCGAGGCGGGGCCGCACCCTGGGGAATGCGGCCGGTTCAGCTCGATCCGCCACGGGGCCGGGTAACGCACTCCTACATCACACCCCTGTGCGGGTGGCACACCATCTGGCGGACCCTGGCGAACCCTGGCGAATAGTCGCACGGCTCGTGACGGGACCGTTACTGTCAAGTCAGCCGAGGAACCTGGGGGCTTGACGTGACGAGGGAACCCAACACCCGTCTTGCGGACCTGTTCGGCCTCGCCGGATGGTCCAAGGGGGAGCTCGCGAGGCTCGTGAACCGGAAGGCGGCGGCCATGGGCCATCCGCAGCTGGCGACCGACACCTCGCGGGTGCGGCGTTGGATCGACACCGGCGAGACGCCGCGCGATCCCGTGCCCAAGGTGCTGGCGGCCCTGTTCACCGAGCGTCTCGGTCGAGTCGTGACCACTGAGGATCTCGGGTTCGGACGAGGGGGGCGCTCGGGAAAGGGGCAGCCCGCCGACGGGCTGCTCTGGCCGCCCGAGTCCACGGCCGCGGTCCTCACCGAATTCACGGGAATGGACCTTATGTTCAACCGACGCGGCTTGGTGGGTGCGGGCGCCGCGCTCGCCGCAGGATCCGCCATCACCGGTGCCATGAGCGAGTTTCTGCTCTCCGACCCCACCCTCGCCACCGATGCGCCCCGTACCGACAATCCCCTGTCCGTCGAGCCCGTGGGCTTCGACCGCTATGAGGCCGCCCCGGTCGGCTCCCAGGAGATCGACGCCCTGGAGACCTCGGTCGAGGTCTTCCGCGCCTGGGACGCGGCCCGCGGCGGCGGACTCCAGCGCAAGGCCGTGGTCGGCCAGCTCAACGAGGTGGGCGGCATGCTCGCCTACCGCCACCCCGAGCATCTGCAGCGCAGACTGTGGGGGGTGACGGCCAACCTGGCGGTGCTCGCCGGCTGGATGTCCCATGACGTCGGCCTGGAGCCCACCGCCCAGAAGTACTTCGTCATCGCGGCCCACGCGGCCCGCGAGGGCGGCGACCGCCCCCGGGCGAGCGAGGCGCTCTCCCGGGCCGCCCGGCAGATGGTCCACCTGGGCCGCCCGGACGACGCCCTGGATCTGATGACGCTGGCCAAGACCGGTGCGAGCGAGGCCGCGCTGCCGTGCACCCGGGCCATGTTCCGCACCATCGAGGCATGGGCGCAGGCGTCCAAGGGCAACGGCCAGGCGGTGCGCCGCGCCCTGGGCGAGGCGGAGGAGCTGTTCATCTCGGACCGGGACGAGGGGCCGTCGCCGAGCTGGATGCAGTTGTTCAACGAGGCGGATCTGTACGGGATGCAGGGGCTGGTCTACCGCACCCTCGCCGAGCATGAGCCGGGGGCGGCGGGCATCGCCGAGAGCCATGCCAAGAAGGCGCTGCGGATGCGGGAGGGCGGGCGCCAGCGGTCCCAGATCTTCGACTACATCTCCATCGCCTCGTCCTGTTTCATCGGCGACGATCCCGAGCAGGCCGAGCGCTATGCCCGGATGGCCCTGCTGACGATCGAGCAGAACTCCTCGCATCGCACCTGGGACCGGCTGCGCGAGATGTACCGGCTCACCGGGCGGTACTCCACGACACCGGCCATCCGGCAGCTGCGTGAGGAGATCCAGCAGGTGATGCCGAAGGGTGGCACGGGGAAGGGCGGTCCGGGGCTGAAAGGGTCCGGCTCCATCGCCCGGAGCGCGGCCGTCTAGCGGCCGGGCCACGCCGCACCAGGGGCCCGACGAGGGGGCAACGCCTTACGACGAGTCAACCCTGACGACAACTCACCCGTATGGGAAGCCAACGGCTTACGAGGGCCGATCACCGTGCCTTACGAGGACCGATCACCGCGCCACGCCGACGCGGGAAGCCGCGTCATGCGCGGGCACCGGTGACCCTGGCGATCAGCACACAGGCGTCGTTCTCGCGCGGCTCGTGGCCGAACGCCTCGGCCACGAGCCGTACGCACTCCTGTGCGCCATGGGCGGCGGTCAGCCGTGGCGCGAGCGCGAGCAGCCGCTCGGTGGCGCCCTCGGCGTCCTGGGCGAGCCGTCCGGTGTGCAGCACCAGCAGATCGCCCGGCTCCAGCCGCTCCTCGGACTGGGTATACGTGGCGCCCGTGGTGGCGCCGAGCAGCACGCCGTCGGGAGAGCGCAGCGGGCGTCCCGTCCCGTAGCGGAAGAGCAGCGGGGCGGGGTGTCCGGCCTGCGCCCACACCAGGGTGCGGGTGCGCGGGTCGTACTGCCCGCAGGCGGCGCCGACCAGCGCGGGCTGGGAGGAGACGGCGAGCAGCTGGTTGAGCCGCCCCATCAGCGGGCCCGGCTCGATCCCGGCCACCGCCATGCCGCGCACCGCGCCCAGCAGCATGGCCATACCGCAGGTCGCGGTCACGCCATGGCCGGTGAGACCGCCGACGCTCAGCAGGGTCCGTCCGTCCGGCAGTTCGAGCGCGTCGTACCAGTCGCCGCCGATCTGGGCGCTGGACTCGGAGGGGAGATAGTGGGCGGCGATGTCGAGGGCGGCGATGTCGAGGGCGGCGCCGTCGGCCGCCGGGCCGGTGCCCGGAAAGCCGTCACCGGACGGAAGCCGGAGGGAGCCGCGCCACGGCGGCAGCACGGCCTCCCGCACCTCCACCGCCAGCCGGCGCTCGGTCCGCGCGATCCGCCGCTGGTGGCTGAGGGTGTCCCGGCTTTCGCGCACCGCCCGTTCGCTGCGGCGCAGCTCGCTCACGTCCCGGAGCACGGCCCACATGGAGGCGGTGCTGCCGTCGGTGTCGAGCACCGGCTCGCCCGCCATATGGACGGTGCGCACCACCTCGTCCGCGCGCACGACGCGGAACTCGCCGTCGATCGGCTTTCCGTCCACCAGGCAGTCCGTGACCATCGCGGTCAGGATCGGCTGATCCTCGGAGAAGATCCAGGAGGGCAGCTCGTCGAGGGTGAGCCCGCCGTCCCCGGGGTCGCGGCCGAAGATCCGGCACAGCTCGTCGGACCAGGTCACCTCGTCGGAGAGGAGGTTCCACTCGGCGCTGCCGACCCGGCTCAGCAGCGAACCGCGGCCGGTGCCATCACTTTCGGCCGGGGCCTCGGCCGCCGCCCGCGTGTCGGCTTCGGTCCCCGTCGCGTCGGCTTCGGTCCCCTCGTCCGCTCCGGGGGGATCGGCGAGCAGTCCCTCGCGCAGCTCGCCCAGATGCCGGTCCAGATCGTCCAGCTGGTGGGCGGCGAGCTCGCACAGCGCACGCTGCCAGCGCACCTGCGCGTCGTCCGTACCGCCCAGATCCGCGACGGTGTCGCGGCGGACGGCGTCGAGCCCGCCGCGGAGCCGCTGGGTCTGCGAGATGAGGGCGTCGACCGTGTCACGCTGGGGAGGTGGTACGGAGGGATGGTCCGCGGAGCGGGGGGACGGCATGACGTTCTCCGATACGGGCGCGGCGCGGCCGGGTCTTGAGGGGAGGGACCGGTAACGACTCTTGCACAGGCTGCGACATCCCGTAAGCGGTTTGGCAATACCCGATCCGGTGGTGCTTGCGGCATATGCCAATGGCCTTCCGGGTGCATATCGGCGGGGAATCGGCGGAGGGCGCGATTCCGGGTAGGCTGCGGCGCTCGGGAGTCCCTCAGTCCCACGCCGTTCATCAGGCATACGGCGCCAGGACATCGGCAAGAATGCCGATCGACGGAAATCCCGTTGCCAGCGAACCTCCCGCACCGGATGCTGACCTCATGTTCGATCCAGACATAGCGCCCAGCGGCACCCTGCTCGGCCTCCTTCAGCGAGGCCGCGGCGACGGGACCCTGCATGCCCTCGCCGCGCCGCGGGCCGAGGCGCTCGCGGCACTGCACCACTGTGTGCTGCGCGACCCCCGCCGTGACTGGCAGGTCGAGAACCGCTCGCTCTACTACGCCAGGCTCTGTCTGGACCTCGACGCCGAACTCGACGAAATCGAACAGCATCTGTTCCACCCCGACGACCTGGTCAACGACGACGAGGCGCGCACCGGGCTCGCCCTCTCCGTCCTCGGCCACCTCGCCGCCTACGGCCGGGCCGACGCCCTGCGGCTCCTGCGCCGCTACACCGCGGCCGGCAGCAACTGGGAGTGGGCCCTCGACGAGCTGGCCCTGCGCGACGACGACCCCGGGCTGCGCGGCCTGGCCCCCGCGGTCCTCGCCCGCTTCCCCGAGACCACCGAGGGCGACGCCGAGCTGGCCGCCGTCGTACGCGGCGCCTACGAACCCCGGCCCTGGCGGCTGTGGGCCGCCGATCCGCACCACGGGCCCCGGGTGCGCGCGGCGGCGGAGCAGGGCGCCTTCGACCGGTGGCAGCGCCAGCTGCGGCCCTCGGGACCGCGCCCCGGATGGAGCGTCCACGACATCCTGCTGTGGGCTCAGCGGGAGCACGATCTGAAGCCGGATGCCCGCCGCCCCGACGCGGCGGCCCGCTGCCTGGCCGCCGTCGCCGGTCCCGAGGACCGGCCCGAACTCCTCGCCGCCGCCGCGTCGGCCCCCGACGCCGCCCGCGCCGCGGCGCTGCGGCATCTCGCGGAGATCGGAGACCCCGAGGTGCTCGACCTGATCGAGGCGGCCGTGACCGAGCCGGACGCCTCGGAGCTGGTCTCCCAGGCGGCCCTCTCCGCCTTCGAACGCATGCGCAGCATCTCCGCCCTCGACCGGGCCCGCGTCTGGGCCCACCGCCCCGACGCTCTCGGTGACGCGGCGGCCGCGATGCTCTCCTGCCGCGGCGGTCAGTACGACACCCCGCTCGTGCTCGCCGCCCTCCGCCGCACGGTCCGGGCCGAGGGCCCGGACGCCCAGATCCTGTGGACGCTCGTCGACGGCGCCGGACGCCTGACGATCTCCTGCGCCGCGCCCGTACTGCGCCATGTCTACCGCGAGACGGCCTCCTCCCACCTGCGCGGCCGCGCCGCCCGCGCGCTGGCCGCCACCGATCCGTCCTTCGCGGCGGGCTTCGCCGTCGAATGCCTGTGGGACTGCGAGGAGAGCACCCGGGAACTCGCCGCCCGCCACGCCGCCACCGCCGACACCCGCGTCGTCGAACAGCTCCGCCGGCTGGCCGCCGACCCGGCGGAGGAGGCCGAGGTACAGACGGCGGTCCGCAGCCGCATCGGGCCCGAAACCCCGGACTTCTGACCCGTCGGCCGCCCCGGAGCGCGATCTCGCGCCGGCGCGCAACCTCGGAGGCGGCAGACGCGTCTTCCCCGGCAGGGCGAAGGGTGCGTCACCCTCCGTATCTCCGCGTCGCCCGAACAGGATGTTCACCCCGGCGACAGTTTCACGCCGAGTGACCGGTCGCTCATTGAGGCGGGTTCATGCGGGTTTGACATGATCTCGCCGGGGTCCTGAGCGGCGCCCGGGGAGCGCGAAGGCCAACGCTCATAGGACGTTCTACGGCGCGAAACGTGCACGATGCCGGAGCCACCCTTCGTACGCCGACAACACCGGTATGCGTGTCGCCATCGTGACTGAATCCTTCCCACCCGACATCAACGGCGTCGCTCACTGCACGCTGCAGACGGCCGACCATCTCCACCGCCGTGGTCATCACCCCTTGGTCATCGCACCGGCGGGTCCGCCCGGAGGCCCACCGCCCGCCACGGCAGGCGGTCCACCCGAGAGCCAAGGGGAGCTCGACCGGTCGCATCCGTACCCCGTCATACGCATCCCCTCCCTGCCCCTGCCCGGCTATCCGCAGGTCCGGGTCGCCCTCCCCAGCCGTAAGCTCGCCGCCGCCATCACCTCCCACCACAGCGACGTCGTCCACCTCGCCAGCCCCTTCGTGCTGGGTGCGCGCGGCATGACCGCCGCACTCCGGCTGCGGATACCGGCGGTGGCCGTTTACCAGACCGACCTCGGCTCCTACGCCCGCACCTACCTCGGCGCGGGCGAGAACGCGGCCTGGCGGCGCATCCGCGCCGTGCACACCGCCGCCGACCGCACCCTGGCTCCTTCCACCGCCTCCGCCCGCGACCTCGAGGAGCACGGCGTGCCGCGGATCCGGCTGTGGCCGCGCGGGGTCGACACCGAGCGCTTCCACCCCTCGCGCCGCGACCCGGAGCTGCGTCGGTCTCTCGCCCCCGGCGGTGAGCTGATCGTCGGATACATCGGCCGTCTCGCCCCGGAGAAGAACGTCGAGCTGCTCGCACCGCTGAGCCGGCTGCCAGGCGTCCAGGTCGTCGTGGTCGGGGACGGGCCGAGCGAGCCCGCGCTGCGGGCGGCCATGCCGAGGGCCCGCTTCCTCGGCCGCCGCACCGGCAACGACCTGGCCCGCGTCTTCGCGTCGCTGGACGTCTTCGCCCACACGGGCCCCCAGGAGACCTTCTGCCAGACCGTGCAGGAGGCCCAGGCCAGCGGCGTCCCGGTGGTCGCGCCCGCGGCGGGCGGCCCGCTCGACCTCGTCGACCACGGGCGTACGGGGCTGCTGGTGTCGCCCGGGGACGAGACCGAGGTGACCGACGCCGTGGCGCTGCTCTCGGCCGACGCGAAGCTGCGCGCGGCACTGGGGCACGCCGGCCGGGAGGCGGTCGAGGGCCGCACCTGGGAGGCGATCGTCGACCAGCTGATCGACCACTACACCGAGGTGCTGGCGGCCCGTACGGCGGTCGCGGCGTGAGCGCCGGACGGCAGCCGGGGCCGATACCCGCGCCTCTGTGCCGTGCGGGCGGAGAAGCGAAGGAAAGGCACACACCATGAGTGCCGTGGGAGGAGAGAGCAGCATGAGCGACGGCAAGGGCCTGCGCATCGTCCGGCTGGCCAACTTCGTCACCCCCGCCTCCGGCGGCCTCCGCACCGCGCTGCGCGAGCTCGGGGCCGGTTATCAGGCGGCCGGGCACGAGGCCGTCCTCGTGGTGCCGGGCGAGCGGGTCTCGGACGAGCAGACCCGGCAGGGGCGCGTGATCACGCTCCCCGGGCCGGCCATCCCCGGTACCGGCGGCTACCGCGTCCTGACCGACCGGCGGCGGCTGACCCGGCTGCTCGACGGCCTGGCGCCAGACCGGCTCGAGGTGTCGGACCGCACCACCCTCCGCTGGACGGGGGAGTGGGCGCGGCGCGCCCGCGTCCCGGCCGTGATGGTCTCCCACGAGAGTGCGGACGCCGTACTGCGCACGTGGGGCGTGCCGGACGGGATCGCCCAGGGCGCCGCGGACCGGCTCAATGTCCGTACCGCGCGGGCGTACTCGCGGATCGTCTGCACCACCGAATGGGCGGCGCGCGAGTTTGTACGGATCGGCGCGCGGAATGTCGTACGCGCGCCTCTGGGCGTGGATCTCGGCCACTTCCACCCCTCACACCACGACGCCGCGCTGCGGGACCACCATCGTGGTGAGGCTGCCGTTCTCCTCGCCATGTGCTCGCGGCTCTCGCCCGAGAAGCGGCCCGGCCGGGTGCTCGACGCGCTCGCCGAGCTGCGGCGGCGGGGCGTCTCCGCGGCGCTCGTGGTCGCCGGGGACGGGCCGCTGCGGCCGCGCCTGGAGGCCCGCGCCCACGCCGAGGGGCTTCCGGCCGTCTTCCTCGGGCATGTGGCGGAGCGGGCGGGGCTCGCCGCCATCCAGGCCAGCGCCGATGTCGTGCTGGCGCCGGGCCCGGCGGAGACCTTCGGCCTCGCGGCGCTGGAGGCGCTGGCGTGCGGTTCGCCCGTCGTCGTCAGCGCGCTCTCCGCGCTGCCCGATATCGTCGGCGCCGCGGGCGAGACCGCCGCGGACGACGGAACGGCCTTCGCGGACGCCGTGGAGCGCGTCCTGGCCCGCTCCGAGCCCCTCCGCCGGGCGGCGGCCCGCGCACGCGCCGAACGCTACGGCTGGCCCGCGGCGGTCGCCTCCTTCCTGACCGCCCATGACGCGTCCACCGAGGGCGTCCGATCCGCCGACGGCGGCCGGGCCCCGGCCGCCGTGGAGGTCTCCGCGCACCGGGCAGTCGGCGGTGTGCGGTGAGCGCAGCCGGCGCTCACACGGGGGACCGCGCTGGTACGGAACCGTCTCGTACGGAGGCCGTCCTTACGGATGCCGTCCTTACGGAGGCCGTCCGTACGGAGGCCGCCCTTAAGGGGGCCAGCCCTACGGAGGCCGTCTTTACGGAGACGGAGACGGAGACGGAGACGGAGGGTGCGGGGCAGGCTTCCATCGCTGCCCCGCACCCGGTGGGGCGGACGCCGGGCCCGGGCGACGGCGCGGAGCCGCGCAGGCTCCGGTTCGCCGCCCTCGGCGACTCGCTCACCGAGGGGCTCGGCGACCCGGCGCCCGGCGGCGGATGGCGTGGCTGGGCCGCGCTGCTGGCGGCCGCCACCGGACCGCACCCCGATGAGCCGGTGGAGTTCGTCAATGTGTCCCGCAGCGGGGCGCTGGCCGCCGATGTCGCGGATGAGCAATTGGCCGAAGCCCGTCGCGCCCGCCCGCATCTGGCCTCGGTCGTGGTCGGCGGGAACGACACGCTGCGCGACTCGTTCGACATCCACCGGGTCGCCGAGGCCCTCGACCGCACGATCGGCGCGCTGCGCGCCGACGGCGCCGTGGTGCTCACCGCCTGCCTGCCCGACCCCGGGCGGATGCTGGGCCTGCCGTCCGCGCTCGCGCGCCCGCTGGGGCGCCGGATGCGCGCGGTGAACACTGTGGTGCACGCACTGTCCCAGCGGTACGAGGCGGTCCATGTGGAGCTCGGCGACCACAGTTGGGTCGCCGAGCGGCGGGCGTGGAGCGTGGACCGGCTGCACCCGAGCGAGCTGGGGCACCGGCTGCTGGCCAGGGAGTTCCACACCGCCCTGCGCGCCCGGTCCGTCGCGACCGGCGCCCCGCCGTCCCTGGAGCTCGACGGCCCCGCGCCCTCGCGCGCGGCCTCCGCGTGGTGGATG
This sequence comes from Streptomyces sp. AgN23, assembly GCF_001598115.1. Lineage (NCBI taxonomy): Bacteria > Bacillati > Actinomycetota > Actinomycetes > Kitasatosporales > Streptomycetaceae > Streptomyces > Streptomyces sp. AgN23. The sequence goes on along the minus strand of NZ_CP007153.1, from coordinate 1,370,831 downwards.
GCTACCCGCGGCACCCGCTGGATCGCGGACCGCTGCACCGACCTCCTGCCCGGCCTGGTCGCGCTGGCCGCCCTGGAATGGAGGCACCGCCTCCGGGGCACCGCCCATCTGCTCGAGGAGCGGGACCGGCGGGCGACTCTCGCCGCGCTCACCGCGGTGACCAGCGGCCCGGCCCCGGCCCTGCTCCCTCATCCGCCCACCGGTCCACTCACCGAGCGGCCCACGCCCTCGTCCGCCGCCCCGCAGCATGTCCCCACCACGCCGCTGTCCCACCCGCCCGGCGCCCCGCTCATCGCCGACACACCGCCGCCCGCTGCGACAATGGCGGGGTGACGGGTCGCTGGGAATTCTGGATCGACCGGGGCGGAACCTTCACGGACGTCGTCGGCAAGCGTCCGGACGGCCGCCTGGTCACCCGCAAGCTGCTCTCCCACCACCCCGAGCGCTATACCGACGCCGCTGTCGCCGGGATCCGGCAGACGCTGGGGCTCGGCCCCGGCGAACCGGTCCCGGCCGACCGGATCGACGTCGTCAAGATGGGCACCACGGTCGCCACCAACGCCCTGCTGGAGCGCAAGGGCGAGCCGACCGTCCTCGTCGTCACCGAAGGCTTCCGGGACGCCCTGCGCATCGCGTACCAGAACCGGCCCCGCCTCTTCGACCGCCGGATCCTGCTCCCCGAGGCGCTGTATGACCGGGTGGTGGAGATCCCCGAGCGGGTGGACGCTCACGGCGAGGTCGTCCGCCCCCTGGACCTCGACGCCGCCGCCGAGGCGCTGCGCACCGCCCACCGCGACGGCTTCCGCAGCGCCGCCGTCGTCCTGCTGCACGGCTATCGGCACGCCGCCCACGAAAGGGCCCTCGCCGAGGTGGCGCGCGACATCGGCTTCCCGCAGGTGAGCTGCTCCCACGAGGTCAGCCCGCTGATGAAACTGGTGTCACGCGGCGACACCACCGTGGTCGACGCGTATCTCTCGCCCATCCTGCGCCGCTATGTGGAGGACGTGGCCGCCGAACTGCGCGATATCCGGCTGATGTTCATGCAGTCCAACGGAGGGCTGCGGGAGGCCGCGCACTTCCGGGGCAAGGACGCGGTGCTGTCCGGACCGGCGGGCGGTGTGGTGGGCATGGCGCGCTCCTCCGGCGAGGCCGGACACGACCGCGTCATCGGCTTCGACATGGGCGGCACCTCGACCGATGTCTCGCACTACGCGGGCGAGTTCGAGCGCGTCTTCGGTACCGAGGTCGCGGGGGTGCGGATGCGTGCCCCGATGATGAACATCCACACCGTGGCGGCGGGTGGCGGTTCGGTGCTCCACTTCGACGGCCGGCGCTATCGCGTGGGGCCGGACTCGGCCGGAGCCGTCCCCGGCCCCGCCTGCTACCGGCGCGGCGGCCCGCTGACCGTGACCGACGCGAATGTGATGCTCGGCCGGGTCCAGCCGGACCACTTCCCGGCCGTCTTCGGCCCGCACGCCGACCAGCCGCTGGACGCGGCGACGGTCCGGGAGCGCTTCGCCGCGCTCGCCGAGGAGATCGCGGAGTCGACCGGCGACCGGCGCGGACCGGAGGAGGCCGCGGCGGGCTTCCTGGACATCGCGGTGCTCAATATGACCAACGCGGTCAAGAAGATCTCCGTCCAGCGCGGCCGCGATGTCACCCGCTATGCGCTCACCAGCTTCGGTGGCGCGGGCGGCCAGCACGCCTGCGCGGTCGCCGACGCGCTCGGCATCGGCACGGTGATCGTGCCGCCGCTCGCCGGGGTGCTCTCCGCGTACGGCATCGGGGTGGCCGACGCCACCGCCATGCGCGAGCAGGCGGTCGAGGCGGAGCTGGGGGAGGAGACGCTGCCGCGGGTGCGCGAGCTGTGCGGGCGGCTGGCCGGCCAGACCCGCGGCGAACTGCTCGCGGACGGTGTCCCGGAGGACACCCTGGACACCGTCGCCCGGATCCATCTGCGGTACGCGGGCACCGACTCCAGCATCCCCGTCCCACTGGGCTCCGTCCCCGCGATGACCGAGGACTTCGTCCGGGCACACCGCGAGCGCTACGCCTTCACCATGGACAAGCCGCTGGTCGTGGAGGCGGTGTCGGTCGAGGCGGTCGGCGCGTCCGGGCCCACCGGCGACCATGCCGTGGAACGGCCGCCGAGGGAGGGCGAGCTGGCGCCCGTGAAGACCGTAAGGATGTTCGCGGACGGGCGATGGCAGCGGACGGCGCTGTACGAGCGCGGCCGTATGCGCCCGTCGGACCGGGTCACCGGGCCCGCGATCATCGCCGAGGAGGACGCCACCACCGTGGTCGACCCCGGCTGGCAGGCCACCGCGGGCGAAGGCGGCCATCTGCTGCTCACCCGCGTCCGGCCGCGGCCGAGCACCACCGCGGTCGGCACCGAGGTGGACCCCGTGATGCTGGAGGTCTTCAACAGCCTCTTCATGGCCATCGCCGAACAGATGGGCGTGCGCCTGGAACACACCGCCCACTCCGTCAACATCAAGGAGCGGCTCGACTTCTCCTGCGCCCTCTTCGACGCCGAGGGCAATCTCATCGCCAACGCCCCGCATATCCCGGTGCACCTGGGCTCCATGGGCGAGTCCATCAAGGAGGTGCTGCGACGCGACGGGGACACGATGCGGCCCGGCGATGTGTACGCGATCAACGACCCGTACCACGGAGGCACCCACCTGCCGGACGTCACCGTGGTCAGCCCGGTCTTCGACGAGGCGGGGGACGAACTGCTCTTCCTCGTCGCCTCGCGCGGCCACCACGCCGAGATCGGCGGTATCACCCCCGGCTCCATGCCCGCCTTCAGCCGCACCATCCAGGAGGAGGGCGTCCTCTTCGACAACTGGCTGCTGCTACGGGACGGGGCGCTGCGCGAGCGGGAGACCCGTGAGCTGCTGACCGGCGGGCCGTATCCGTCCCGCGCCCCGGACGCCAACCTCGCCGATCTGCGCGCCCAGATCGCCGCCAACGAGAAGGGCATCCAGGAACTGCGCCGGATGATCGGGCAGTTCGGCCTCGAGGTCGTGCACGCCTATATGGGCCACGTCCAGGACAACGCCGAGGAGTCCGTGCGCCGCATCGTGACCGGTCTCAGCGACGGCTCGTACCGCTACGAGACCGACAGCGGAGCGGTCATTCACGTCACCCTTACGGTGGACCGCACGGCGCGCGGCGCCCTCCTGGACTTCACCGGCACCTCGCCCCAGCGGCCGGGCAACGACAACGCGCCGAGCTCGGTGGTGATGGCGGCCGTGCTCTATGTCTTCCGGACGCTGGTCGCCGAGGACATCCCGCTCAACGGCGGCTGCCTGAAGCCCCTCGAGGTCCGCATCCCCGAGGGCTCCATGCTGGCGCCCGTCTTCCCGGCCGCCACGGTCGCAGGGAACGTCGAGACCTCGCAGGCCGTCACGGGCGCCCTGTACGCGGCGCTGGGCGTCCAGGCCGAGGGCTCCGGCACGATGAACAACGTCACCTTCGGCAATGACCGCATCCAGTACTACGAGACGGTCGCCGGCGGCTCCGGCGCGGGAGACGGCTTCGACGGCGCGGACGCCGTACAGACCCATATGACCAACTCCCGGCTGACCGACCCCGAGGTGCTGGAGTGGCGCTATCCGGTGCGGGTGGAGAGCTTCGCGATCCGCTGGGACAGCGGCGGCCACGGTCACTGGCGCGGCGGTCACGGGGTCACCCGCCGCATCCGCTTCCTGGAGCCGATGACCGTCGCCCTCCTCACCGGCCACCGCCGGGTGCCCCCGTACGGCATGGCGGGTGGCGAACCGGGCGCGCTGGGCGCGAATCTTATCGAGCGCGCCGACGGTTCGGTGGACCGCCTGGAGGGCCGCGACGCGGCGGAGGTCGGGGTGGGGGACATCCTGGTCGTCCACACGCCGGGCGGCGGCGGTTACGGCCCGGCGGAACTGACGACCCCGGGGACGGGCTGAGGCCGCCCAGGGGCTCAGGGAAACCCGATGTGAGACATGGCGCGTTCGGATCCGTTTGCCGCCGCCGCGATCGGAAACCCGACCCATATCAAAGCCCGCTAGGACGCGCCCGCATGATTCCCGGGCGGCGCCCGCTCGCCAACCACGCGTGTGAGCCCGACGGCGGGCGACTTTCAGCACCGTCGTTCACGGAAGGGGCAGCCATGGCCTGGTGGCAGAAGGCCGAATGCACGCACGAGGACCCGGAGCTGTTCTTCCCGGTGGGGGTGGCGGGCCCGGCGGCCCAGCAGCAGGAGGCGCGGGCCAAGGAGGTCTGCCACCGCTGTCCGGTGATCCAGGAATGCCTGGAGTACGCGCTGGAGACCGGGATGACCCACGGGGTCTGGGGCGGCGTCGGCGAGGAGGAGCGCCGCGCCCTGCGCCGCAAGGTGCAGCGCAGGGAGCGGGTCGGCGCTCGGCGGGCCCGCTAGGGCCGGTCCGCCGAATCTTCGCGCCCGTCACATCAGCGGCTGCCGCCGCGGGGCCCGCGAAGATCCGCCGGGCGGCTCGTAGGGGCCGCCCACGCCGGTCCGCCGCGCAGGCGGTCCCCAGGAGACCCGGCCCAGCGGGGTGAACCGCACCGGGGTGCCGGGGACGGCCTGCCCGGCGGCGGCCAGATACGGCTCCGGCACGACGCCCACCACCGGGTAGCCGCCGGTCGTCGGATGGTCGGCGAGAAAGAGCACCGGCCGTCCGTCCGGCGGGACCTGGAGCGCGCCGAGCGCCATCCCCTCACTGGCCAGCTCACCGTCCTTCGCCCGCTCCAGCGAAGGGCCCTCGGTGCGCAGACCGATCCGGTTGCTCGCGGCCGAGACCCGGAACTCCCCGGTGGTCAGGGTGCGCAGCCCCGCCGGGGTGAACCAGTCGTCGCGCGGGCCGAGCACCACGGGAAGTACCAGCTCCGGTGCGACGCCCCGATGCGGCACCCCGTCCACACCGGGCGCGGGCCCGCCCGGCGGCCCGAGCCGCAGCACCGCGCCGTCCACGAGCGGCGCCGGGCCCAGCCCGGAGAGCACATCCGTGGCCCGGCTGCCGAGCACCGGCTCGGCCTCGACACCGCCGTCGAACGCCACATAGCTGCGCACCCCGTGGACGGCGGCCCCGGCCTCCAGGAGCGCGCCCGCCGGCACCCGTACGGCCGCTCCCCACGCGACGGGGCGGCCGTCGACCGTGACCGGGCAGGGCGCGCCGGTGACCGCGACCGTCGCCGGGCGGCGCAGCCGCACCGCACACCCGGTCAGCGTGGTCTCCAGGGCCGCGGCCCCTTCGGTGTTGCCCACCAGGCGGTTGGCGAGCCGGTGGGCGGGCTGGTCGAGCGCACCCGAGCGGGGCACCCCGAGATGGGCGTGGCCGACGCGGCCCAGGTCCTGGACGGTGGTCAGGGCTCCCGGCCGGACGACGACGAAGGCGCTGTCGGTCATGGCGCCGTCCCTTCCGGGGGCGGGCCCGGCGCCGGGCCCGCCCCCGGTACCGGGATGAAGCGGACCCGGGTGCCGGGGGTGAAGAGCGCCGCCGGTTCCCGCGCGGTGTCCCACAGCACGGCGTCCGTGGTGCCGATGAGCTGCCAGCCGCCGGGGGACGAGCGCGGATAGACGCCCGTGTACCCGCCCGCGAGGGCCACCGAGCCGACCGGCACCCGGGTCCTGGGCGTCGCATGGCGCGGCACATGGAACCGCTCGGGCAGCCCCGTCAGATAGCCGAAGCCGGGCGCGAAGCCGCAGAAGGCCACCCGGAACCCGGTGCTCGAGTGGATCCTTACGGCTTCCTCGGGCGTCACCCCCCACCGCTTCGCGACCTCGGCCAGATCGGGCCCGTCGTAGCGCACGGACACCTCGACGATGTCGCTGTCGCCGCGGTCCAGCGGCGGTATCCGCCAGCCGGGCAGCTCGGCGGCGAGCCGCCCGGGATCGGCGAGCCCGTCGAGGAACACGGTGCGGGCGGCGGGCACGATCTCGCGTACGGCGGGCAGCTTCCGCGCGGCGGCGCGGCGCAGCAGCTCGGCGTGGAGTGCCTCGGCCGCCTCGCCGCTGTCGACCTCGATGAGCAGCCCGTGCTCGCCGACGGGCAGGGACCGCAGGGTCATGTGAACGCCGCCACGCGCACTCCGGCGGCCGTCAGCTCGCTGCGCACCCGGCGGGCGAGGTCGGCGGCGCCGGGGGTGTCGCCGTGGACGCACAGGGAACGCACGTCCACCTCGATGCGCTGCCCGTCGATCGAGGTCACCGCGCGGTCCCGGGCGAAGCCGAGGGCGCGCTTGACCACCGTGTCCGGGTCGTGGACCACGGCACCGGGCTCGCCGCGCGGTACGAGGGTTCCGTCGGCGGTGTAGGCGCGGTCGGCGAACGCCTCGGCGATCACCGGCAGCCCGGCCGCGCGGGCCGCCTCGTGCAGCCGGGACCCGGGCAGCCCCAGCACCGGCAGCGGACCCCCGTCGGCCAGCCGGACGCCCTCGACCACGGCGGCGGCCTGCGCCTCGTCGTGCACGCTGCGGTTGTAGAGCGCGCCATGCGGCTTGACATAGTGCACCCGCGCCCCGGCGGCGCGGACGAAGATTTCCAGCGCGCCGATCTGATAGGCGATCTCGTCGGTCAGCTCCCGCGGCGGGACGTCCATGCTGCGCCGCCCGAATCCGGCCAGGTCCCGGTAGGAGACCTGGGCCCCGATGCGCACCCCGTGCTCGGCGGCCAGCTCGCACACCCGGCGCATGGTCGAGGGGTCCCCGGCGTGGAAGCCACAGGCGACATTGGCGCTGGTGACGATGGACAGCAGGGCCTCGTCGTCGGTGAGTTCCCAGCGGCCGAACCCCTCGCCGAGGTCGGCGTTGAGATCGATGGACAGGTTCGCCAAGGATGCGGTCATATCCGTCCGTTCGGGGCGTGGGGGATACGTGAGGGGTCATGGATGGCATCACAAGGTAAGCGATCGTTGAACGATCCGACAAGATGTCTGTTGTCCGGTGACGGTTTCTGGGCTTGACTTCTCGCTATACGGGACGAACGAGACATCGAACAGGGGCTGATGTGGCGAACGGGGCAAAAGGCGTAAATCGCCAGTCCGGCGAATCGTCGGGGGAATCGTCGGACGAGTCGCCGGGGATGCCGGAGACGGCGGGGGTGCCGGAGGCGGCCGGGTACCCCCAGGTCTCCGGTCTCGCCGGGCTCGAGGCCGACCGGGCCCTGCTGGGGCGCACCAGCACGGCGGAGCGCGTCGCGGACATCCTGCGCGACCGCATCGCCGAGGGATTCTTCCCGCCCGGCACCCGGCTGTCCGAGGACAGCGTGGGCGGCGCGCTCGGCGTCTCGCGCAACACCCTCCGCGAGGCGTTCCGCCTGCTGACCCATGAGCGGCTGCTGGTGCACGAGCTGAATCGCGGGGTGTTCGTCCGCGTCGTCACGGTCGACGACCTCAATGACATCTACCGCGTGCGCCGGCTCGTCGAATGCGCGGCGGTGCGCGGCCTGGGCGAACCGCCGTACGAGGTGCGGGCGGTCGAGGCGGCGGTCCTGGCGGGCGAGCGCGCCGTACGGGACCGGGCCTGGGAGGACCTGTCCACCGCCAATATCCGCTTCCATCAGGCGATCGTCTCCCTCGCCGGAAGTCCCCGCGCGAACGAACTGATGCGCGCGGTGCTGGCCGAGCTCCGGCTGGTCTTCCACGTCATGGCCGACCCCCGCCGTTTCTACGCCCCCTACCTGGTGCGCAACCGCCAGATCCTGGAGGCGCTGCAGAGCGGCGACGCGGTGGAGGCCGAGCGGCTGCTCGCCTCCTATCTGGACGATTCCCAGGGGCAGTTGGCCGACGCCTATGGGCGGAAGATGTCCCGGCGATAGAGGTTTCCCAGCGGTAAACGATCCGGCGGGGCCGGAACAAGTTCGTTTCAGGCCCTTGTCGGATCGTTGAACAAACGCCTAGCCTCCGGTGCACCCTCCTCACGCCCCTGTGAGGTCCTTGTGCGCGGAAGGCCGGACGCATGATCGTTCTCCTTGGCGTCCTCGTGGTGATCCTCGGATTCGCCACACGACGCAACCCGTTGCTGGTGGTGGGGGTCGCCGGCATCGCCACCGGACTGCTGGCCAAGCTCTCGCCCCAGGAGATCCTGGCGGCCTTCGGCGACGGCTTCGCCTCCAGCCGCTCGGTGACGATCTTCGTCATCACCCTGCCGGTGATCGGACTCCTGGAGCGCAACGGCCTCCAGGAACAGGCCCGTATCCTCATCGGCCGGCTCGGCAAGCTCACCACCGGCCGGTTCCTCGCCCTCTACCTGTTGCTGCGCCAGCTCACCGCCGCCCTCGGCCTCACCAGCATCGGCGGCCCGGCCCAGAGCGTGCGGCCCATGGTCGCGCCGATGGCCGAGGGCGCCGCGGAACGCCGCCACGGGCCGCTGCCCGAACGGGTCCGCGAGCGCGTTCGCTCGTACTCCGCCAGCGCCGACACGGTCGGGCTGTTCTTCGGCGAGGACTGCTTCCTGGCCATCGGCTCGATCCTGCTGATCACCGGGTTCGTCAACACCACCTACCACACCCATCTGGAGCCGCTGCAGCTTGCGCTGTGGGCCATCCCCACCGCCGTCTGCGCGTTCCTCATCCACGGCTTCCGGCTGCTGCGCCTGGACCGCTCCCTGGACCACGACCTCGCCGCCTCCGGCGGCCGATCCGCTGCCGAGGGCAGCCGCACCGCGGAGGAAGCCAAGTGATCAAGGCGGAGTGGTTCTACTGGCTCGTCGGCGCCGTCTTCCTCGCCATGGCCGCCCAGATGGCTGTCGACCGCAGCAACCCCAAGCGCCTTGGCTCGGCCGCCTTCTGGGGGCTGCTCGGCGGCTGCTTCTTCTACAGCAGCTGGGTGGTGGAGAAGAAGGCCCCGGCCGAACCGCTGGGCGTCGCCGTCCTCGCCATGGTCTGCCTCGGCGGCTTCGCGCTCACCGGGCGTGGTGTGCCGCGCACCACCACGCCCGAGCAGCGTGTCGCCACGGCCGCCCGGCTCGGCAGCAAACTGTTCGTCCCGGCGCTCACCATCCCGCTGGTCGCCGTCGTCTGCGCCTCGGCCGTCAAGCACTGGCACATCGGGGGCCAACCGGTTTTGGAGGAGGGCAGCGAGACCATCCTCGGCCTCGGCTTCGGCGCGATCGTCGGGCTGCTGGTCGCCATGGTCGTGGTGCGCGAGCGGCGAGCCTCGGTGCCCCTGCACGCCGGCCGGAGCCTGCTGGAGTCCATGGGCTGGGCGCTGCTGCTGCCCCAACTGCTCGCCGTGCTCGGCTCCATCTTCCAGGTGGCCGGGGTCGGCACCCAGGTCGGCAAGATCACCGAGCAGCTGCTGCCGGACGGCCAGAAGTACATCGCCGTGGCCGTCTACTGCGTCGGAATGGCCCTGTTCACCATCATCATGGGCAACGCCTTCGCCGCCTTCCCGGTGATGACGGCCGCCATCGGCTGGCCCGTGCTCATCCAGCAGATGCACGGGGATCCGCCCGTCGTCCTCGCCGTCGGCATGCTGGCCGGCTTCTGCGGCACGCTCGTGACCCCCATGGCCGCCAACTTCAACCTGGTGCCCGCCGCCCTGCTGGAACTCAAGGACCAGTACGGGCCCATCAAGGCGCAGATCCCCACCGCCGGTGCGCTGCTGGTCTGCAACATCGCCATCATCTCGCTCTTCGCCTTCTGAAAGGGGGCCGCTGTGACCCGAGTACTTCTCACCGGCTTCGAGCCCTTCGCGGGCTCGGACGTCAACCCGTCGTGGCAGGCCGTCTCCCTCGTCGCCGCCGATCCGCCGCCCGGCACCGAGGTCACGGCCGTACAGCTCGCCTGCGTCTTCGGCACCGCGCTGGAGGAACTGGCCGCCGCCGTGGCGGAGGCCGACCCCGATCTGGTGCTGTGCGTGGGCCAGGCCGGCGGGCGCCCGAATGTCACCGTCGAGCGGGTCGCGATCAACGTGGACGACGCCCGCATACCCGACAACGCCGGACGCCGGCCCATCGACGAAGCGGTCATCGAGGGCGGCCCCGCCGCCTACTTCGCCTCCCTGCCCGTCAAGGCGTGTGTCGCGGCCGTCCGCGAGGCCGGGATTCCGGCCGCCGTCTCGCAGACGGCCGGGACCTTTGTGTGCAACCACGTCTTCTACGGCCTGGCCCATCTCATCGCCACCGAGCGGCCCGCCCTGCGCGGCGGCTTCGTCCACCTCCCGTACGCGCCCGAACAGGTCGTGGACCGCGCCGAACCCGCGCTGCCCGCCGCGATGTCCGCCGACGCGCTGCGGGCGGTCATCGGGGCGGCCGTGCGCACCCGGACCGACCTGCGCATCGCCGAGGGGGCAACGCATTGAACGAGCTGAACGAGCCGCACGACCCGCACGAGCCCGACGACTCGCACGAGCCGCACGAATCCGACGGGCCGGACGAGACGGCGAGCGAACTCGGCCGGTACGCGGCCCGGTTCGCCGCCCTCGCCACCGCCAACGTCACCCGGGCCTACCCCAACGCCCCGGCGCATCTGCTGCGCGGACCCGAGGACTTGGTGGAGCCGCGCCACCACCACCCCGCCTTCTACGGCTCCTACGACTGGCACTCCGCGGTCCATATGCACTGGCTGCTGGTCCGGCTGCTGCGCCGCTGCCCCGACCGCATCCGCGCCGACGAGGTCACCGCCGTACTGGACGGGCACCTTACGGTCGATGCCCTGGCCGCCGAGGCGGACTATCTCCGTGCCCATCCCTCCTTCGAGCGTCCTTACGGATGGGCCTGGCTGCTCGCGTTGACCGCCGAGTGCGGGAGCCTTCCGGGAGCCGCGGGCGAGCGCTGGGCGAAGGCTCTGGAACCGGCCGCCGACGCCGTCCGCGCACTGCTGGGCGGATGGCTGGCGCGCGCCACCTACCCGGTACGGCACGGCGTCCACACCAACAGCGCCTTCGCCCTCGGCCTGGTCCTGGACAGCGCGGCCGCCGCCGGCGTCACGACGATCGTCGAACCGGTCACCGAGGCCGTCCTCGGCTGGTTCGCCGACGACCGTGACGCCCCCGTCCACTGGGAGCCCTCCGGACAGGACTTCCTCTCGCCCGCGCTCACCGAGGCCGAGGCGATGAGCCGGGTGCTGCCGGAAGAGGAGTTCGCGCGCTGGCTGGAACGCTTCCTGCCCGGCGTCGAATGGGGCGCGCCCGTCACCGTGCTCACCCCGCCCGTCGTCTCCGACCCCGCCGATCCGCAGATCGGTCATCTCCTCGGCCTCATCCTCAGCCGGGCCGCCGCGCTCGGCCGCCTGGCCGCCGCCCTGCCGCACGGCGATCCGCGGGTGGACGTACTGCGGACGGCGGCCCGCGACCATCTGGCCGCCGGGCTCCCGGCCACCGACTCCGGGGACTTCACCGGCGATCACTGGCTGGCCACCTTCGCGGCGCTCGCCCTGGACGGACCACCGGCCGGTGAGCCGTAGACTGACGGATCGGTGAGGTGCGGGGGACGCGCCGGTGTACGCGCGTGCACGCCCGGGGGATCGGGTGCGTCATACCGGGATGTCCGTGCCGTTTCGTACGTTGTCGGTGCGACCGCCTACTCTGTGCGACGTGACATCTCCACCCCCGGGGGCCGCCGCGCCCCAGCTCAACACCGCTGAAGGGGCTGCCCGGCCGGCCCCGGGCCCGGCCGCCGACGAGGGCCTGGCCCGGCGGCTGCGCGCGCTCGCCTGCACCGCGCCGCTGCACGACCTCGACGCGCGCAAGGCCAACCTGGCGGGGGAGTACGGGGTGTACGCGATGGCGGAGGTCGCCCTCGCCGCCATCGACCTCGTCACGCTCCACATGGACTTCGACACCGGCGCCGACCACGAGCAGATAGTGGCCAGGCTGCTGCCCCGCGTCGCGGCCCAGGCCCCCGGGCGCCCCGCCGCCGAGCACGACCGGGTCGCCCGCTGGGTGCTGGAGAACCTGATCAACGTCGGCAGTGTGGACCGTGGCTTCCGTGCCGTTTACGGCACCTTCGGGCCCGATGGGGTCTATGTCCGCAGGGACTATGACTTCAAGCTGATCGAAGAGGTGCCCGGCCCCGGCGGCAGCGTCTATCTGCGCACCACCGACGAGGCGGTCAACGTCCTGGTCGGCGCGCTGGACACGGATGTCACCAGCGCCCAGATCGCCGCCGAGGTCAAGCTGGAGGTCCTCATCAGCCGGGGCCGGCTCGCCGATGCCCAACTCGCCGCCGAGCAGGCCCGCTACCGCACCGTGCAGTACTCGGAGACGCTGCGCCGCACCCTCGACGCCACCCGGCGCAACGTCCGCGCCGTCGACTGGCTGAGCACCGTCCCCGAGCTGATCAGCGAGGCGCTCGACCACGTCGCCGACCGCTACCGCCATGAGAACGCGATCCTCACCAACATCCGTAAGGCGCGCGACGAGGCGGAGAGCGCCGAGCACAAGCGGCGCGCCGCCGAGCTCGTGGACATCGTCAAGGACTGCATCCGGCGCCACACCCAGCTCCAGTCCCGGCTGCTGGAGGCCGGTCCGCTGTTCCGCGCCGAGCAGGACCGCCAAGCCTTCGCACCCCCCGCCCCGCGCTCCGGATACGACCTGTACGGCCAGCTGCTGGCACCCGTCCTCCCGCTGCCCCTCGACCGCGCGGGCCGGGTCACCGACGCGTTCTTCGCCCGCGGCACCGGCCTGCGCACCCCGACCTCGGTGCGCATGGGCGACCTGGTCGAGATGCTGCTCACCCCGCCCGTGGAGCGAGAGCACCTCGGCGCCGAGATGCCCGAGCCGGACCTCATCGCCACCCCCGACGACAGCCGCTTCAGCGAGGAGCAGCTGGCGGTGGCCATGGAGCTGCTCGAGCTGCCCGCCGACGCCCCCCGCCGGCTGTCCGGGCTGCTCGCCGACGCCCGCCGCCGCGACCCCGAACTGCCCTATCTGATCGCCCTCCTCGCCGTCCACGCCGCCAGCCCCCCGGTCGGCACCGCCTACCGCCAGGGCGAGCAGCGGCTGCTGTTCGCCGTGGACGACGGCACCGAGCTGGACGACCCCGAGTTCGGCGGCGCCGACCTGATAGTGGGTACCGCCCTGCTGGACGCGGCCGGTATGGCGGCCGACCGGGCGGAGGTGGCCTGATGGCCATGACCAGTGAAGACGCCCCGCGCGAGGAGGTTCAGCCGTGACCGAGTACGACATCGACGACATCACAACCCCGGACGCGGCACCCGCCCCGGCGCCCGGGATCACGCCCGCCGACGCGGCCGACGCCGCACGGCTGGTGGCCTTCGGACTCCAGCCCAAGCTGCTCCCCGCGCGGGACGTCGAATACGCCGAGCTGCTGCGCCGCCATCGCGATGAACCGGCCTTCGCGCGCCTCGCCGACGCCGTCGCCGCCGGGCTCGGGCTCATCGTGCTGGAGGTCTCGACCCGCGCCGGAATGGCCGTGACCGCCGCCGAGGACTCCGTCTTCGCCGTCCGCATGGGCGACTACGCGCGCCGGGCCGCCACCGACTCCGCCGACCGCTTTCTGCACGGCCTCGCCCATCTCGCCGTCGCCGCCCTGGCGTTCCCCCGCCCCGAGGACCTCGCCGACGACGGCTACATCGGCCGGGTCACCGTCAACGGCGTCGACTCCTTCGTCCGCCAGGCGTGCCGTCGGCTGGAGGAGCGTGCCGAGGAGCAGGGGGAGAACACCGACCCCGCCACCGGCGCGCCCGGGCTGGAATCCGCCTGGCGGGTGTACGCCCGGCGCAGCGCCACCGGCGCCACCAAGGACGCGCGCAGGCTCGCCGGTTCCACCACCGGCATCGTCGGCAAGGCCCTCGCCTTCCTGGTCGACTCCGGCTTTCTGCAGCGCACCGGGGACGAGTCGGGCGGCACCTACCGGACCACCGCCCGCTATCAGCTCCAGGTGCGTGACATGGCGGCCACCGCCGCCATGGCCGAGCTGCTGGAGCTCGGTGTCGTCCCCGTCAGCGACGGCAGCGCGACCCTGCTGCCCCCCGACGAGGGCGACGACCTCGATCTGGTGGCCGACGCCGGTCTCCCCTTCCACTCCTGAACCCCGCCCCGTCCCCGCCCGCCCGACATCACCACCCCTTCCGACAACGAGAGTCCGCCGCCATGTACGAGCTGTCCCGGATCCGCCTCTACTCCATCGGGCCGGCCGGTGCGCGTTACGCCGACACCGTGCTGGACCTGCGCGGAGTCGGCGAGCCGGTGCCCAGCCCCGCGCCCGCCCAGGCGGAGTTCTTCGAGGAGGAGCCGGTTGGCCCGCCGCGCCGCCCCGCCCCCGCCGGTGTGCTCTTCCTGGAGAACGGCGGCGGCAAGTCCGTCCTGCTCAAGCTGATCTTCTCGGTGATGCTGCCCGGCCATCGCAACACCCTGGGCGGCGCCAGCTCCGGTGTGCTGCGCAAGTTCCTGCTCGCCGACGACTGCGGGCATGTCGCGCTGGAGTGGCAGCACACCGTCACCGGTGAGACCGTCGTCGTGGGCAAGGTGAGCGAATGGCGCGGCCGTCAGGTCTCCAACGACCCGCGGAAGTTCGCCGAGGCGTGGTACTCCTTCCGGCCCGGCCCCGGAATGAGCCTGGACTCGCTGCCGGTCGCCGAGTCCGCGGCGGTGCGCCCCTCCGTCGAGGGGGCCTCCACCGCACGCGGCCGCCGCCGCACCATGAAGGGCTTCCGTGACGCCCTTACGGAGGCCGGCAAGGCGTATCCGCATCTCGACGTGGTCTGGGTGGAGATCCACGAGCGCTGGAACGAACACCTCGGCGAGCTCGGCCTCGACCCCGAACTCTTCCGCTACCAGCGGGAGATGAACGCCGACGAGGGCGAGGCGGCCGGGCTCTTCGCGGTCAAGAACGATTCCGACTTCACCGACCTCCTGCTGCGCGCCGTCACCGACACCCGCGACACCGACGGGCTCGCCGACCTCGTCCACGGCTTCGCCCACAAGCTGGGCCGCCGCGCCGAGCTGACCGCCGAGCGCGACTTCACCGCCGGTTCGCTCGATCTGCTCCAGCGCATCGCGGAGGCCGCCGAGCGGCGTGAGCAGGCCCGCGGCGTGCACGCGGGCGCCGAGCGCCGCACCCGTGCGCTCGCCCGGCGGTTGTCCGCACGCGGCGCGGAGGAGCGGGCGCGCGCCGCCGAGCTCGCCGAGCGGGTCGGCTCCGCCGCCCAGGCCGTCACCGACGCCGAGGCAGCCCGCAGCCGCAGCGACCTCGTCGCCGCCGAACTCGCCTACCGCCACGCCTCCTTGGCGCTCGCCGCCGCCGAGAAGGGCGCCGCGGCGCAGCGCCGCGAGCTCAACGACGCCCGCACCCTGCACTCCGCCTGGCAGGCCGCCGAGACGGTGCTGCGCCACCGCGCCGCCGCCGACCGCTCCGCGCGCGTGGCCGCCGCCATCCGCGAGGCCGAGCGGGACGCGGCCCCCGCGCTCGCCGCCCGCGCCAAGGCCGCCGGCGACCTCGTCCGCGCCCTGCACGCCGCGGCGGCGGACGGAGAGCGGGTCGCGGGCGAGGAGGAGGAGCGCTCCGCCGCCCTCCAGGAGGCCGGCGAGGCCGCCCACCGCGACGCCACCTCCGCCGCCACGGCGGCCCAGCGCGCCCGCAGCGACGCCGAGCATCTGCGCCAGCGGCTCGCCGAGGTCGAGCAGGAGACCGCCGAGGCCGTCCGCGCCGGCTGGCTCGACGACTCCGCCCCCGACGCCGACCCGGCCCGCGCCGCCCTCGCCGCGAGCGACGCGGAGAAGACCACGGTCGCCGCCTTCGACGAGGCCCGCGAGACCGCCCGGCGCGCCGCCGACCACGCGAAGTCGGCCGCCGCCGAGGAGGCCCGCGCCGACCTGGCCGCGGCGCGAGCGGTGGACGCGGCGAGGGCCGCGGAGTCCGCGTACGACGCGGAGCGGCGCGCCGCGGAGGCGCTGGGCGCGGAGCAGCGCCTGATCGAACTGCTGGGCCTGCCGCAGCCCACCGCCGCCGTCCCCGCCCCGCGCGCCGCCGCCCGCCCCTCGGCGGCGGAGGCGCGCGCGGCGAGCGGGGTGACGGTGCGCATTCCGGGCGCGGACGCCGTGGGCCGGCGGGGCGCCCGCGCCCTGCCGACCGACTCCGACCGGGCCGGGTGGATCACCGTTCGCGTGGACGAGGAGGACGCGGACGACATCGGCCTCTCCCAACTCCCCGCCGCCTTCCGCGCCTCCACCCGCACGATCCCCCTGGACGCCGAGTCCGCGCCCCCCGACCACGCCTACGCCTTCGAGGAGTCACCTACCGATACCGGCACCCGCGAACACGATGCCGCCTCCGTTGGCGGCCGGTGGGCGGACCCCGAATCGGTGACTGAGGCCGAGGAGACGTATTCCGCTCCGCACGGAACGGCCCTTGGCGAGGACACGGAGGCGGGTCCGGGGGAGGGCCATTGGCGTCGTCCGCTCGCGGCGGAGTCGCGGCCCGCGGGGCGGGTGACGGTGCGGATCGACGAGGTCGAGGACGCCCCGTGTCCGGACGGCCCGCGCGGCGGCGCCCGGGCCGTGGCGGCGGCCGACTCCCGGCCGCCCGGGGAGGTATCGGCTCGGGTCGGGGACGGCGACGACGGTCGGGCCGAGTCGGAGGCCGCTGCCGACGTCGTCCACGCCGAACCCGACCCCGGCACCGACGACCCCAACGTCACCACGAGCACCGGCCCCACCGACGACTCCGATTGCTGGACCCCCGAACCCGGCAGCGCCCCCGGCCGGGACCGCGGCGACCGTTCCCGCCCCGCCCAGCGGCCCCTCGGCGACGGGCCGCTGACCGCCGAGGAGTTGGACCGCAACGCCGAGGCGCTGCGTGAGCTCCTCGAGGAGAGCGTGGCCTCCGCCGAGCGGCAGCTCTTCGAGCTGCGGACCGCCGCCGCCGACGACGCGCGGATCCTGGGCGCGCTCGGTGACGGAGGGCTGCTGCCGCCCAGCCCCGATGTGCTGGCGGCCGTCGAATACCTCGGCGAGCACGGCATCCCCGCCCTCCCCGGCTGGCGTTACCTCGCCCAGGCCGTGGACCCCGCCGACCACGCCGCCGTGCTCGCGGCCCGCCCCGAGCTGGTGGACGGCGTCGTCATCACCGACCCCGACACCCACGCCCGCGCCCGTGCGGCCCTCGGCCAGGCGTCGCTGCTGCCGCGGTCCGCCGTGGCCGTCGGGACGTCCGCCGCGCTGCTCGCGCCGACGCCCGCCCCCGGCACCGAGGACAGCGGGGTCTTCCTCGTGCCGCCGAACCCGGCGATGCACGACGAGCGTGCCGCCGACGACGAGCGGCGCGAGCTGCGGGCCCGCGCCACCGAGCGGGACGAGGAGATCAGGGCGCTCGCCGCCCGGCTGGCCGGGGACCGGGCGCTGTCCGCGCGGCTCGCCTCCTGGCGCACCGGCTGCCCGCCCGGGCGGCTCGCGGAGCTCGCGGCGGCGGCGGAGACCGGCCGGGAGACCGCCGACACGGCGCAGCGCGAGCTGGTGGAGGCGCGTACGGTACGGGCGGAGGCCGACGAGGCCGCCACCGAGGCCGCCCGCGTCCGGGACGAGCGCCAGGAGGCGGCGCAGCGGGCCCGCCGGGTGGCGGACGCGCTGGCCGGTCTGGCGTACCGGTTGCGGGAGCGCGCCACCTGGCAGACCCGGCTGCGCGAACTGGCCGAGGAAGCCGCCGAGTACGAGGAGCGCGCCGCGAGCTGCGTGGACCGGGCCCGCTCCGCCGACGAGGACCGGCGCGCCGCCCAGCGCGCGGCCGACGACGCGCACCGTACCGCCCGCGCCCTGCGCGCCGAGCGGGCGGAGATCGCCGGCGCCCCCGACGACCCCGGCGAGGACGCCGAGCCGCCCACCGCCTCGCTGCCCGCGCTCCGCGAGGCGTACCGCGCCGCCTCCCAGGTCTACGAGAAGGTCGGCGTCGGCGCCGATCTGCGCGCCGAACAGGCCCGCGCCGAAAGCGACGAGAGCGCCGCCCTCGCCTCCCTCGACCGGCTCACCAACAAGGTCCGCACCCGCGCCGCCCAGCTCCTGGAGGGCACCGACGGCGCCGACGGACCTTCCCGGCAGGCCGCCGCAGCCCGCGCCGAATCGCTCGTCCAGATGCTGGAGGGCCGTGCGTCGGCGGCGAGCGAGCAGCTCGGGCGGCTGCGCGGCGAGGCCGAGCGGCTCGCCCCCGCCGACGGCGACGCCCACACCGAGCTGCCGGAGGAGACGGTCCCGGCCGACGCCGAGCAGGCGAAGGAGCTGCTGCGCACCGCCAACGGCGAACTGGCCGCCCGTACGGACGCCCTGGACACCGCCCGTACCGCCCACGCCGACCTGGTGCGCTCCCACCGCTCCGCCGAGGACGCGGCGGGCGGCTTCGACGAGACCGCGGCCCTGCTGCGGGATCTGCTGCGCGAGGGCCCCGGCGCGGAGGACGACGGCGAGCGGCCCGAGCCGTACGCCGGCGATCTCGCCGAGGCCCGTCAGGCCGCCGCCGAGACCCGCCGCTCACTGCGCGGCTGCGCCGCCGATCTGTCGGGGGCCGAGTCGGCGGTGCGGGAGGCCGGCGACGTGCTGGTGCGGCACGCCAACTCCACCCGCTACGAGCAGGTGCGCACCCCCGCCCGCCAGCAGATCCGCGAACTCCCCGCGGCCGCGCTGCCCGAGCACGCCGCCGCCTGGGCCGACGCGTTCGCGCCCCGGCTGCGCGTGCTCACCGACGAGCTGGAGCAGCTGGAGCGCAACCGCGACTCCATCGTGGACCGGCTGCGCGGCCTGGTCGAGTCCTGCCTGGCCACCCTGCGCTCGGCGCAGCGGCTCTCCCGGCTCCCGGAGGGGCTCGGCGAGTGGTCGGGGCAGGAGTTCCTGCGGATCCGCTTCGAGGACCCCGACCAGGCCACGCTCGCCGAGCGGCTCGGCGAGGTGATCGACGAGGCGACCCGCTCCGCCGTCCGGAAGAACTCCGATCTGCGGCGGGACGGCATGTCGCTGCTGCTGCGCGGGGTCCACGCCGCGCTCCAGCCCCGTGGGGTGGCCGTCGAGATCCTCAAGCCGGACGCGGTGCTGCGGGCCGAGCGGGTGCCGGTGGGACAGATGGGCGATGTGTTCTCCGGCGGCCAGCTGCTGACCGCCGCCATCGCGCTGTACTGCACGATGGCGGCCCTGCGCAGCAACGACCGGGGCCGCGACAAGCACCGCCACGCGGGCACCCTCTTCCTCGACAACCCCATCGGCCGCGCCAACGCCACCTATCTGCTCGAGCTTCAGCGGGCCGTCGCGGACGCGCTCGGGGTCCAGCTCCTCTATACGACGGGGCTGTTCGACACCACGGCGCTGGCCGAGTTCCCGCTGGTGATCCGGTTGCGCAACGACGCGGATCTGCGGGCCGGGCTGAAGTACATCAGTGTCGAGGAGCATCTGCGGCCCGGCCTGCCGGCCCCGGAGCCGGAGGAGGAGCAGCAGGTGCACGGCCAGATCACCGCGACACGGATGTACCGCCGCCCCGAGACGGGCGCGGATGCGCCCGCCGAGGCGGCGGACCGGCCGTGAGCCCGGCGGGCTACCCCTGACCGCTGTTCACCGTCTGCGTGGTGGTCGCCGAGGAGGTCGCGTAGTTGACGTCGCCGTTGTAGTTGGCGGTGACGGTGTGCGTCCCCTTCTGCAGCGGGTTGAACGTCGCGGAGGCGGTGCCGTTCACCAGTGTCACCACCTGGGGGGTGCGCTCGGCGCGGGCAATGTCCTTGACCGGCACCCGAATGGCGCAGCACGGCCCTCACCGCCTCGCCGCGCCGCCCCGGGCCCGGGCTCGGGGCGGATTCACCGGTCAGGCGAACCAACCCTGCGGCCGTGGCCGCGTGTTGCGCCAGATGTGCTTGGCCTCCCGGTACTCCGCGAGCCCGCAGGGCCCCAGCTCCCGTCCGCTCCCCGACTGTTTGAACCCGCCCCACTCCGCCTGCGGCAGATAGGGGTGGTAGTCGTTGATCCATACGGTGCCCAGCCGCAACAGGGAGGCCACCCGCTGCGCCCGCCCCTCGTCGCCGGACCATACGGCCCCGGCGAGCCCGTACACGGTGTCGTTGGCCAGCCGCACCGCCTCGTCCTCACCGGCGAAACGTTCCACCGTGAGCACCGGCCCGAAGGACTCGTCGGCCAGCACCGACATACCGCTGTGGCAGCGGTCGAGGACGGTCGGCAGAAAGTAGTAGCCGCCGGCCAGGGCCGGATCCTCCGGCCGGGCGCCGCCGCAGCGCAGCCGGGCGCCCTCCGCGAGCCCTGTCGCCACATACGCCTCGACCTTGGCCCGGTGCGCGGCCGAGATCAGCGGGCCGGTCTGGGCCCGCTCGTCGAACGGCCCGCCCAGCCGGATCCCGCGGGCACGGCGCACGACCTCCTCGACGAAGGCGTCGTGCACGGGGTCCTCCACCAGCAGCCGGGCCCCGGCCGAGCAGACCTGCCCGGAGTGGAGGAAGACCGCGGTGAGCGCGTAGTCCACGGCCGTTTCGAAGTCCGCGTCGGCGAAGACGATATTGGGGTTCTTGCCGCCCAGCTCCAGCGAGGTCCGCTTGACCGTGCCCGAGGCGGCGGCCATGATCCGGCGCCCGGTCCGCAGGCCCCCGGTGAAGGACACCATGTCCACATCGGGGTTGTCGGTGAGCGGGGCCCCGGCCTCGGCGCCCGGGCCGAGCACCAGATTGGCCACCCCGTCCGGCAGCCCGGCCTCCGCCAGCAGCCGCATCAGGGCGATCGCCGTGCTGGGGGTCAGCTCACTGGGCTTCAGCACGAAGGTGTTGCCCGCGGCGAGCGCGGGCGCGACCTTCCACGATGTCTGCAGCAGCGGATAGTTCCACGGGGTGATCAGCGCGCAGACCCCGACCGGTTCATAGGCCACCCGGCTGACGGTGTGCTCGGTGCCGGTGTCCACGACCCGGTCCGCCTCGGTGCGCACCAGCTGCCCGTAGTAGCGGAAGCACGCCACCACACCGTCGATGTCCAGCTCGCTCTCGGCCAGCCGCTTCCCGGTGTCCAGCGATTCGGCGCGGGCGAGCCCGGCCTTGTCGCGCTCCACCAGATCGGCGACGCGCAACAGCAGATCGCCGCGCGCCTCGACCGGGGTTCGGGGCCAGGGCCCCTGGTCGAACGCCTGCCGGGCGGCGGCCACCGCCTCGGCCGCGTCCTTGCCGCCGCCCTCGTCGACGACCGCCACCAGCGATCCGTCGGCCGGGCAGCGGATCTCACGGGTGCGTTCGTCGATCGCTTCGGTCCACTGGCCACCGATGAACAGGTCCGTCACGGGCGTTCCTCCGAGTCGGGGGCCGGGACATGGTCGGTCACCCATCGGTGAAAGGCGCCGATGTGGTGCTCGCTGGGGACCAGCACCCCGCCGTCGCGGTAGGCGCGGGAGTCCATGGCGGGCTGGGTGCGCTCACAGGCGTCGAAGTCCTGGGCGTTGACCCGGTGGAACAGCTCCACCGACTTCGACAGATCCTGCTCGGACGCCACCACTTCGGGTGAGTAGAGCCAGTCGCATTCGACCAGTGTGCGATCGGGGGCGACCGGAAACATCCGGTGCATGATCACGTGGTCGGGGACCAGGTTGAGGAAGACCTGCGGCCGTACCGTGATCGCGTAGTAGCGGCGGTCCTGTTCCTCGGCGATCCCGGCGATGCGGCCGAACCCTTCGCTGCCGTCCACCGTGAACCCCTGGGCCTCCTCGGCGAATTCGGCGCCGTGCCCGACGAAGTACTGCGCCGCCAGGCCGTCGGCGAACTCCGGCAGCACATCGGTGAGTTCGGGATGGATCGTCGCGCAGTGGTAGCACTCCATGAAGTTCTCGACGATCAGCTTCCAGTTGGCCCGGACGTCATAGGAGATCCGACGGCCCAGCGCCAGCCCCGCCACGTCGTAGCGCTCCACGGATGCCGCGTCGCCGAGCCGGTCGGCCACCGCCCCGATGACCGTCTCCTCGAACGATGGTGGCTCCTCGGCCAGGCAGACCCAGACGTAGCCGAGCCATTCGCGAAGCCGCACCGGCACCAGTCCGCGCTCGACCCGGTCGATATCGGGCATCTTCTGAAGGTTGGGGGCGGCGGTGAGCCTGCCGTCCAGATCGTAGGTCCAGGCGTGGTACGGGCACTGCAGCGAGCGCCGCACCGTCCCGGACTCCTCGGTGCAGAGCCGGGCGCCGCGGTGCCGGCAGATGTTGAGGAACGCCCGCAGCTCACCCCGCCGGTTGCGGGTGATCAGCACGTTCTCCCGGCCGATCTGCACGGTGCGGAACGCACCCGGCCGGTCCAGATCGGCCCCGCGTACCGCGCAGAACCACATGGCCTCGAACAGGTGCTCCTGCTCCCGCCGGAAGACCCCGGGAGCGGTGTACCAGTGGCCGGGGAGAGTGGCGAGCAGACTGGGGGTCGTGGCGGCGGGGGACTCGGGAGCCACAGTCATGGGGTTCTCCTCAGGCGGGTGCGGCGATCAGCCGGCGGGGTCGAAGAGTTCGAGGGGTGGGCGGCGGCAGGGCCCATGCCGCCGGGGCCCGGGACGATCACAGCGTGGATGGGGGCCATCAGGGGTCCTCCAAGCGGTCGATTCCCGCGCTCGCGGACGCTTTCGGCACGCGCTCTCGGCACGCGCTCGCGTCAGCGGCGGATACGCTCCATGCGCGGGTCGAAGAGGGGCTCGGCGGCGACGGTCGCGGGGACCTTCTCGCCGAAGTACTCGATATGGACCGGAGTGCCGGGCACGGCGGCAGCGGCGGGCAGCCAGGCGTAGGCGACGGTCCGGCCGATGGTGTAGCCGTAGGACGCGCTGGTCACATAGCCGGCCGGGACGCCATCGGCGTACACCGGCTCCTTGCCCATGACGACCGCGGCCGGGTCGTCCAGGGTGAGGCAGGTCAGCCTGCGCGCCGCCGTCTCCGCGCCGCGGCCCTCGAGCGCCGCGCGCCCGACGAAATCGCCCTTGTCCATCCGGACGGCGAAGCCGACCCCGGCCTCGTAGGGGTCGTGCTCGGTGGTCATGTCATGGCCCCAGGCGCGATAGCCCTTCTCCAGCCGCAGGCTGTTGAAGGCCGAGCGCCCGGCGGCGATCACACCGTGGCGCTGTCCCGCTTCCCACAGGGTGTCCCACAGCCGCAGCCCCATATCGGCGGTGGTGTACAGCTCCCAGCCGAGCTCGCCGACGTAGGACAGCCGCATCGCGGTCACCGGGACATGGCCGATATACGTCCGCCGGGCCTTGAAGTAGCCGAACGCCTCATGCGAGAAGTCGTCCCGGGTCAGCGGCTGGACCAGATCCCGGGCGAGTGGGCCCCACACGCCGATGCAGCAGGTGCCGGGCGTGATGTCGGCGATATGGACTCCCCCAGTCTTCGACCGGGAGGTGCCCCCTTCGGATGCGTGGCGCAGCAGCCAGTCCAGGTCCAGTCCGCCGTTGGCACCGACCTGGAAGTGGCGCTCCGACAGCCGGGCGACGGTGAGATCGCTGCGGATGCCCCCGGCCTCGTCCAGCAGCAGGGTGTAGGTGACCGCACCGGGCTTCTTCGCCAGCTGATTGGTGGTCATGTGCTGCAGGAAGTCCAGCGCCCCGGGTCCGGTGACCGTCAGCCGCTTGAGCGGGGTCATGTCGTACAGCGCGACCCGCTCCCGGGTGGCCCTGGCCTCGGCGGCGGCGATGGGCGACCAGTAGCGGGCCGACCAGGCGTCGCGCGGGGGCAGGTCGATGGACTCGGCGAGCGGGGCGTTCGCCTCGTACCAGTGCGGCCGCTCCCAGCCCGCGGCCTCCAGGAAGTAACCGCCCAGCTCCCGCTGCCGGACGTGGAAGGGGCTGACCCGCAGTGGACGCGGCTGCTCCATCGGCTGCAGCGGATGGATGACGTCATAGACCTCGACAAAGTTCCGGGCCCCGCGCTCGGCGACGTAGGCAGGGGAGCGTTGCGCGTCCTCGAAGCGGTACAGATCGCATTCATGGACGTCCATGCCCGGCCGCCCGTCCGTCATCCACTCGGCCACGGCCCGGGCGACGCCCGCGGAGTGGGTCACCCACACCGCCTCGGCCAGCCAGAAGCCGCGCACCTCGCGGGACTCGCCGATGACCGGCATACCGTCGGGGGTGAAGGAGAAGACGCCGTTGAAGCCCTCCTCGACCTGGCTCGCGCCGAGCGCGGGGAGCAGCTCGACGCTGTCCGCCCAGCTGGGGGCGAAGTCCTCGGCGGTGAACGGCAGCGAGGACGGCATCACCGGGGCCTCGTCGTACGCGGGCAGCCGCGCCGGGTCGACGGGGAGCGGGCGGTGGGCGTAGCTGCCGATGCCGATGCGGTCGGTGTGCTCGCGGAAGTAGAGGTCGCGGTCCTGGAACCGCAGGATCGGCTTGCTCGCCTCCGTACGGGGGTCGTTCACCCCCGCGAGCTCGGGCAGCGGCCCGGTCCTGGCGTACTGGTGGGCCAGCGGCTGCAGCGGGACGGGCACCCCCGCCATCGCGCCGATCAGCGGGCCCCAGAAGCCGGCGGCGGAGACCACGATGTCGGCGGGGAAGGTGCCCCGGTCGGTGACGACGGCGGTGACCCGGCCGCCCTCCCGCTCGATGGCGGTCACGGTGTGCCGGTCCAGGAAGCGGGCGCCGTGCGCGGTGGCCCGCTCCATCTGGGCGCGGGAGGCGAGCAGCGCACGGGCCAGCCCGTCGTCCGGGGTGTGGAAACCGCCCAGGATCCGGTCCGGGTCCAGCAGCGGCCACAGTTCGGCGCATTGGGCCGGGCCGAGCAGCTCGCCCCGTACGCCCCAGGAGGCCGCCAGCCCGGCCTTGCGGTGCAGATCGGCCCAGCGCTCCTCGCTGGTGGCGATCTCCAGGCCGCCCACCGGGTTGAAGCAGGACAGCCCGTCGACCTCGAGGGAGGAGAACTTCTCGACGGTGTAGGTGGCGAAGTCGGTCAGGGTCTTGGAGGGGCTAGTCCGGAAGACCAGGCCGGGGGCGTGCGAGGTCGAGCCGCCGGGGGCGAGCAGCGGGCCCTGCTCCAGGACGGTGACGTCCCGCAGGCCGCGGGCGGTCAGCTCATCGGCGAGTGAGCAGCCGACGATCCCGGCACCGACGATGACCACGCGCTCGTTGTGGGTGTTCACAGGACCACCACCGACCGCAGCACCTCGCCGCGCTGCATCTTGGCGAACGCGGTCTCGACCTCGTCCAGCGTGATCGTCTCGCTGACGAACGCGTCCAGATCCAGCTTGCGGCTGAGGTGGAGGTCGACCAGGACCGGGAAGTCGCGGCTGGGCAGGCAGTCGCCGTACCAGGACGACTTGAGCGCACCGCCCCGCGAGAACAGATCGATCAGCGGCAGATCGATGTGCATCTCCGGATCCGGCACCCCGACCTGCACCAGCACCCCGGCCAGGTCGCGCATGTAGAAGCCCTGGGCGTAGGTCTCGGGACGGCCCACCGCGTCGATGACCACATTCGCGCCGAAGCCCCCGGTCAGCTCGCGCACCGCCTCGACCGGGTCCGTACCACGGGAGTTGACGGTGTCGGTGGCGCCGAAGCGGGTCGCCGCGTCCAGCTTGGCGTCGTCGATGTCCACGGCGATCACCCGGCGCGCCCCGGACAGCGAGGCCCCGGCGATCGCGGCGTTGCCGACGCCGCCGCAGCCGATGACCGCGACCGTGTCGCCGTTGGACACCCCGCCGGTGTGCACGGCCGCGCCGTAGCCGGCCATCACCCCACAGCCGATCAGACCCGCCGCCTCGGGGCGTGCCGAGGGGTCGATCCTCACCGCCTGCCCCGCCGCGACCAGGGTCTTCTCGGCGAACGCGCCGATGCCCAGCGCCGGGTTGAGCGGGGTGCCGTCGGTCAGGGTCATCGGCTGGGCGGCGTTGCGGCTGTCGAAGCAGTACCACGGGCGGCCCCGGCGGCAGGAGCGGCAGCCGCCGCACGGCGCCCGCCAGGCCAGGACCACATAGTCACCGGGTGCGAGTCCGGTGACGCCGGGGCCCACGGCCTCGACCGTTCCGGCCGCCTCGTGCCCGAGCAGATACGGAAACGCGTCACCGATCGCGCCGTCCCGGTAGTGCAGGTCGGTGTGGCACACCCCGCACGCCTGGACTCCCACCAGCACCTCACCGGGGCCGGGTTCGGGCACGAGAACGGGGAGCACCTCCACGGGGGCGCCCTTTTTGACCGCGACGACGGCGCGGGCTTCTTGCGGCATGGCTCACTCCTCTGTTCTCCTGCGATCGCAGGGACCGGTGCACGGGAGCTGGCATGACTGCCTCGATGGAGGGTGAGGCCGAGGCCGTTTCAACGGCCGCCGGTTACCATCCAGTTGCGTATAGCGCGGCATGTTGCGCGATGAGAGACATCCTGAAAGTCGCCGCCCCGTGCGGTCAAGGGGTTCGCGAAAACCGCCTGTAAACCGGCGCTGACTGGGGGTTTCGCGTCGGTCACACGCTCCTCGGCGCCCCTGGCCACAGACGCGACGAGGGGGCCGGAGTCGTCCGGCCCCCTCGTCGGGTGGGTGGGGTGATGTGGTGGCTCAGCCGGGGAAGCCCATCCGCCGGGACAGCTCCTCGGCGGTCTTCACGGCGTACTCGGCCAGGTCGGGCAGCCGGCTCTGTGCCATCCGGTACGCCGGGCCCGAGACGCCGATCGCCCCGATGAGCGCGCCGTCGTGGCCGCGCACCGGCGCCGCCACCGCGTTCAGCCCGATCTCCAACTCCTCGCAGGAGTAGGCGTAGCCGCGCTCGGCCGCCGTCTCCAGCTGCTGCCGCAGCTCGGCGGAGGTGGTGATGGTGTGCTCGGTGAACCGCGGCAGCTTCCGTGTCACCAGCCGCTCCCGGCGTTCGCCCGACAGATGTGCGAGCAGCACCTTGCCGCTCGCGGTGGCGTGCAGCGCGGTGCGCCGTCCCAGCCAGTTGAAGGCGGTCACCGCCGCGGCGCCGCGCGCCTGCATGATGTTGACCGCCGCGTCCCCGTCCAGAACGGCGATATTGGCCGTCTCGCCGGTCTCGTCGGCCAGCGCCCGGCACACCGGGGCGCCCTCCTGTGAGATGTCCAGGCGGATGGCGGCGGCGCCGGCGAGTCTGAGCACCCCGGCGCCCAGGTAGTACTTCCCCCGGTCGCGTTCCTGCCCGACGAGTCCGCGGTTCTCCAGAACGCCGAGCAGCCGGAAGGCGGTCGACTTGTGGACCCCCAGCTCGTCGGCGATCTCGGTCACTCCGGCCTCGCCGAGCCTGGCAAGGATCTCCAGGACGCTCACCGCCCTGTCCACCGACTGCACTGCCCCGGCGGCCCCCCGCTTCTCCTCGGCCCGATCCTCGGTCGTGTTCGTCATGGGTCTGATCTCACCATCCGGTGGCCCTGCGTGGGGCCCCTCGGTCCGGGGAACTCTTGACGGCTGCCTTCCCGATCTGGATTCTGTTGCGCATCGCGCTTTTCAGTGCACTATCCACAACGCATGATACCGATCAACGTGAGGGGGGCCAATGATTCCCGTCTGCCGTATCGAGGACTTGCCGGAGGGTGAGTCGCTGCGTGTCGAGGCCGGCGACGCCACCGCGGCGATCGCGGTGTTCCACACCGACGGAGCGTTCTACGCCATCGATGACACCTGCAGCCATCAGGACGCCTCCCTCTCCGAAGGGTGGCTGGAGGGCTGCTACGTCGAATGCCCGCTGCACGCCGCGCTGTTCGATCTGCGGTCCGGCGAGCCGACCTGTCTGCCCGCCCGCAAGCCCGTACGGACCCACGCTGTCACGGTCGTGGACGGAATGCTGTATGTCCACCCCGTGGTGCGCACCGTTCCCGGCGAGCCCGTGCACGCGGCACCGGAAGAAGCGGTGGCATGACGACGCTCACCACGGTCACGGTGGTCGGGGCCTCGCTCGCGGGACTGCACGCGGCGCGCGGCCTGCGCTCCCTGGGATACGACGGGCGGCTGGTCGTCGTCGGGGAGGAGCGCCACCGCCCCTACGACCGCCCGCCGCTCTCCAAGGAGTTCCTGACCGGCGACGGTGACCCCGGCGAGGGGCCGGGCCGCCTCGCCCTGACCGACCCGGAGGAGGAGGCCGAGCTCGACGCCGAATGGCTGCTCGGCGTCCGGGCCGAGGCGCTGGACACCGCCGCCGGGGAGATCCGCCTCACCGGCGGCCGCGCCCTGCGCACCGACGGCGTCGTGATCGCCACCGGGGCCACCCCGAGGACGCTGCCCCTTCCGCGGCTGGACGGGGTGTACACCCTGCGCACCCTCGACGACGCGACCCGGCTGCGCGCCGCGCTGCGCGCGGGTGCCGCCCGGGTGGTGGTGGTCGGCGCGGGCTTCATCGGTGCCGAAGTGGCCTCCTCCTGTGCCGCCCTCGGGCTCGATGTCACCGTTGTGGAGGCCGCGCCGCTGCCGCTGGTGCCCCAACTGGGCGAGGAGATGGCCCGGGTGTGTGCCGGGCTGCACGGGCGGGGCGGGGCCGCTCTGCTGTGCGGCACCGGCGTCGAGGGCTTGCGCGGCAGCGGCCGGGTCACCGGTGTGGAGCTCACCGACGGGAAGGTGCTGCCCGCCGATGTGGTGGTCGTCGGCGTCGGGGTGCGTCCGGTCACCGGGTGGCTGGAAGGCTCCGGTCTGGCCCTGGACGACGGGGTGCGGTGCGACGCCGGCTGTGTCACCGCGCTGCCCAATGTCGTGGCCGTCGGGGATGTGGCCCGGCTGGACCGGCCGGGCACCGCGCGCACCGTCCGGGCCGAGCACTGGACCAGCGGAATGCTGCAGGGCGCCGTCGCCGCCCGCAATCTGCTCGCCGGGTCCACCGTCGAACCCTTCGAGGCGCTGCCCTACTTCTGGTCCGACCAGTACGGCGCCCGAATCCAGTACGCCGGGCGGCGCGCACCCGGCGACACCGTCCGGATCGTCGAGGGCGACCCGGCCGACGGCGGCGGCTTCCTCGCCGTCTACGAACGTGGCGGGATCTCCACCGCCGCCCTCGGCATCGACCGGCCCAGGCCCTTTATGCGGCTGCGCCGCGAGCTGGCCCGTGCTCCGCAGCCGGCCGGGAGGTGACCGGCTCCGCCTCACCGGCCCGGCGGCGCTGCCGGCGCATCTCCCGGGCCGTGCTGCTGGGCCGGGACACCACTCCGTACCGCTGGCGCCAGACCTGCCGGGTCACCCACACGTCCAGCACGCCCCAGGTCGCCACCACCGTGCTCGCCACCGTGGCGAGCACGGTGGGGAAGGCGGACCATGAGCCGGCCAGGGTGCACAGAAGGGCGACCATCGTCTGAACCAGCGTCACGGCGATGATGATGACGGCCCGCACCGCCGCGGCGCGGACGGGATCGGGCAGCCGCCGCCTGCGCGCCGGCTCCTCGGTCCACAACGGACGGGCCCCGTGTGCCGGGATGTCGCGATCCTTGTCCATCGCGTCCATGACGCTCCCACCCCTTTCCAAGGCTGCCCCGGTGCGGCCGAGTCAGATAGCGGGACTTGGGTTGTATGCCCCCCTAGTGTGCCCCTTTGGATCACGAATGGCACCGACCCGAGGTTCCCCTGGGGAGGGGAAAACCAGCCAACCGCGGCCGAATGGCCGCATGCGGTGCCCGCGAGAAGAGCCCCGAGCGCGGGGGGTAAGTCGGGGAATCGCCCGACAACTCCTGATCACGCAGTGTAAGGAGTTCCCTGCATCAAGTGGACATGCCTTCGATGTGTCCAACTGGCAGTAGTAGGCTCGCGCCGCTCGTTGTCGGAACTCGGAACACCGCCCCCGGAATCCGGGGTTGACGTTGGGGAGGCCATGCGCTTTCGCGGTAAGTCCATCCGCAGGAAGATCGTGGCGCTGTTGCTGGTGCCGCTCGTGTCGCTGACGGCGATATGGGCCTTCGCCACGGTGATCACCGGTCGCGAGGCGATCCAACTGCTGGACGCGGCCGACATCATCGACAAGGCGGGCCAGCCGGCCGAGGACGCGGTGCACGCCGTCCAGAAGGAACGCCGGCAGACGCTCATCCTGCTGGCCGATCCGCGGCAGTCGGACGCCCTGCCCGTGCTCCACTCCCTGCAGCGCAAAACCGACCAGGCCATCAACGAGCTACGGGCCGCCGAGTCGGACGGCGATATGCACGGCAAGATGAACGACGACTCCGAGGAACAGCTCGACAACATCCTCAAGGCCGCCGACGGGCTGGACAGCCTGCGCCGCAAGGTCGAGGACGACGGCATTTCCTCGACTCAGGCATATGAGTATTACAACAAGCTCGTCGACCTCTGCTACACCTTCCGCAGCTCCCTCCACGCGGTGCCCGACACCGACCTCGACAAACAGGGCCGCGCGCTGGTCGCCATGATCCGCGCCCGGGAGGCGCTCTCCCGCGAGGACGCGCTGTATCTCTCGGCGCTGACGGCGCGCAAGATGACGATGGCGGACCTCCAGGCGATGTCCGACCTCATCGCCGAGCGCACCCTGCTCTACGAGATCAACCTGCCGATCCTCCCCGACTCCGAGCAGAAGGTCTTCGCCGACTACCGGCGCACCAACGCCGCCCCCGCCGCCCTCCGGGTGGCCGAGGGCAAGGTGCTCTCCTCGATGGACCCCGCCACGGCCATCCGGGCCCTGGACCAGGAGCACTGGGAGGCCGCGGCCCACCCCGTCCTCAACGACTACGACCGGCTGGGCGACGAGGCCACCGACCGGCTCAAGAAGCGCATCGACCCGGTGGCCAGCAGCGTGTTGCTCAAGGCGGGGATCGCCGGCGTCCTCGGCCTGATCGCGCTCATCGTCTCCGTCTTCGTCTCGTTCCGGATCGGCCGCAGCCTGGTCCGCGATCTGTCCCGGCTGCGCAGGGAGGCCCAGGAGGTCTCCAGCGTCCGGCTGCCGAGCGTGATGCGGCGCCTCGGTGCGGGCGAGCAGATCGACGTGGAGACCGAGGCGCCCCGGCTGGACTACGGCCCCGATGAGATGGGCCAGGTGGGCCAGGCCCTCAACACCCTCCAGCGGGCCGCCGTCGAGGCGGCGGTCAAACAGGCCGAACTGCGCCAGGGCGTCTCCGAGGTCTTCGTCAACCTCGCCCGCCGCAGCCAGGTGCTGCTGCACCGTCAGCTCACCCTCCTGGACACCATGGAGCGGCGCACCGAGGACACCGACGAGCTCGCTGATCTGTTCCGCCTGGACCATATGACCACCCGTATGCGGCGGCACGCCGAGGGCCTAGTCATCCTCTCCGGCGCCGCTCCCTCCCGGCAGTGGCGCAAGCCGATCCAGCTGATGGACGTCGTGCGCGCCGCCGTCGCCGAGGTGGAGGACTACGAGCGGATCGAGGTCCGCCGGCTGCCCCGGATCGCGGCCGTCGGCCCGGCCGTCGGCGACCTCACCCACCTGATCGCCGAACTCCTGGAGAACGCGACCGTCTTCTCGCCGCCGCACACCGCCGTCCAGGTGCACGGCGAGCGGGTCGCCAAGGGCTTCACCCTGGAAATCCACGACCGCGGTCTGGGCATGACGCCGGACGCGCTGCTGGAGGCCAATCTCCGGCTCGCCGAGACCCCCGAGTTCCAGCTCTCCGACACCGACCGGCTCGGACTGTTCGTGGTCAGCCGGCTCGCCCAGCGGCAGGGGGTGCGGGTCTCGCTGCAGCCCTCCCCCTACGGCGGCACCACGGCCATCGTGCTCATCCCCTCCAACCTGCTCACCGACGAGGGCGGGCGGGGGGAGACCGATAACCGCGACAGCGGCGACCGGGCCACCGGCGGCCGCTTCGCCGACACCGCGCGCCGCGGCGTGGGCGACGTCCGGCTCGGGCCCGCGGACGAGGCCGAGCCGGCCTCGCAGCTCGCCTCCCTGACCTCATCCTCCGCACAGGAGGGTCACGACGGCGCCGACGAGGACGAGGAAGTGGGCGGGATCTTCCGGGCCCGCGGCCTGAAGGCGCGTCAGTCCACGCGCACCGGGCCCGCCCCGTCCACCGTGGAACAGCATCAGCAGACTCCGGACGGCCCGGACCCGGCACCGGGCGGCGGCCCCGCGCCGCTGCCCCGCCGTGTCCCGCCGGTACTGGTCGCCGACCACGGCCGACCGGTCGAGGGCACGTCCGGCGAACGGCACAGCCCTATCCAGGGCCCGGGACAGCCGTCCTGGGTCGACCGCTCCGAACGCCAGGACCAGCACCAGGACCAGGACCAGGACCAGGCCCAGGACCGAAGCCAGGGCCCGCGGCGCACGGGGCCGGAGCGCAAGGGACCGGAGCAGAGCCCGGTGCCGACCCAGCGGGCGGCCTCCGGCCTCCCCAAGCGGGTACGGCAGGCCAGCCTGGCCCCGCAGTTGAAGAACGACCCCGCACCTCCGGACGAGGCGGACCGAACCGCTGCCGAGATCGATCCCGAGCGCGAAGCCGAGCAGGCGAGGGCCACCATGGCCTCGCTCCAACGGGGTTGGCAGCGCGGTCGGCGGCAGTCGGCCACCGGATCCGGCGATGCGGGCACAGCACCGGGAACGACACATGAGGGGGACGGTCGATGACCGCATCGAACGCCGCAGCATCCAACGGCTCGCCGAACGGATCGGGCGAACTCAACTGGCTGCTCGATGAACTGGTCGGAAGAGTGGGCAGCATCCGCAAGGCGCTGGTGCTCTCCGGGGACGGGCTCGCCACCGGCGGCTCACGCGATCTGTCCCGGGAGGACGGTGAGCATCTGGCCGCCGTGGCCTCCGGCTTCCACAGCCTCGCCAAGGGCGTCGGCCGCCACTTCGACGTCGGCCGGGTCCGTCAGACCGTCGTCGAACTCGACGACGCCTTCCTGTTCGTCACCGCGGCGGGCGACGGCAGCTGTCTCGCCGTCCTCGCCGACGCCGACTCCGATGTGGGCCAGGTAGCATACGAGATGACGCTGCTGGTCAAGCGGGTGGGCGTACATCTGGGCTCGGCTCCGCGCTCCAGCGGGTGACGGAGGCCGGGGGAAGATGAGCGGAGACCCGGAAAGCGCCGCCCGGTGGTTCGACGACGCGGCGGGACCGGTGGTCAGACCTTATGCGATGACGCGGGGACGCACCCGCAGCGCCGCGGAGGAGAAGCTGGATCTGATCGCGGTCGTCGTCGCCGAGAGCGCGAACCACCGGACCGTCGCCGACCAGATGCTGTCCCCGGAGCACATCGACATCGTCGAGCTGAGCCGGGACAGTCCGCAGTCCGTCGCCGAACTGGCGGCGGAGCTCGACCTTCCGATCGGCGTGATCCGTGTGCTCATCGGCGATCTGCTCCACGCCGCACTCGTCCGAGTGTCGCGGCCCGTACCTCCGGCGGAACTGCCGGACGAGAGGATTCTGCGCGAGGTGATCAATGGGCTACGGGCACTCTGACCTGGTCCGCCCCCATATCGTCGAACCGGTCACGCTGAAGATACTGGTGGCGGGCGGCTTCGGGGTGGGCAAGACGACCCTGGTGGGGGCGGTCAGCGAGATCAGGCCGCTGCGCACCGAGGAGCTGCTCACCGAGGCGGGCCGGCCGGTCGACGACATCGCGGGGGTGGAGTCCAAGACGACCACCACCGTCGCCATGGACTTCGGGCGCATCACGCTCCGCGAGGACCTGGTGCTGTATCTCTTCGGCACACCGGGACAGGACCGCTTCTGGTTCCTGTGGGACGAGCTGGCCACCGGCGCGCTGGGCGCGGTGGTGCTGGCCGACACCCGCCGTCTCGAGGACTGCTTCGCCGCCATCGACTACTTCGAGCGGCGGGACATCGCCTTCACCGTGGCGGTCAACTGCTTCCAGGGCGCCGACCGCTATCCGGAGGACTCGGTGCGCGACGCGCTCGACCTCGACCCGGGCACCCCGGTCGTCCTGTGCGACGCCCGGGAGCGCGAGTCGGTCAAGCATGTGCTGATCTCGGTGGTCGAGCACGCGATGCTGGCCACCGCGCCGCAGGGCTGACCGCACGGCACGGCCCGTACCCCGCCGTCCGGGGTACGGGCCGCCGTTCGCGAGCGAGGGCACCGTACGCGGCTCAGGAGCCCTCGGCCGGCTGCCCTTCCTTGTGCCAGCCGAAGCTGCGCTCCACCGCCATGCGCCAGTTGCCGTACTCGCGCGTCCTCTCCTCCTCGGACATCCCCGGGGTCCACTCGGTGTCCCGCTTCCAGTGGGCCCGCAGCTCGTCGAGGTCCTGCCAGGCGCCGGTGGCCAGCCCCGCCGCGTACGCCGCGCCCAGACAGGTGGTCTCGGCGACCACCGGCCGGATCACCGGAACGCCCAGCACATCGGCCTGATGCTGCATCAGCAGGCCGTTCGCCGTCATTCCGCCGTCGACCTTGAGCGAGCTGATCCGCACCCCGGAGTCCTGGTACATCGCGTCGACCACCTCGCGCGTCTGCCAGCTGGTCGACTCCAGGACGGCACGGGCCAGATGTGCCTTGGTGACATAGCGGGTGAGGCCGGTGATCACACCACGGGCGTCCGAGCGCCAGTACGGGGCGAACAGACCCGAGAAGGCCGGGACGATATAGGCCCCGCCGTTGTCGTCCACGCTCGCGGCGAGCGGCTCGATCTCGTCGGCGGAGCGGATGATGCCCAGCTGATCGCGGAACCACTGCACCAGCGCCCCGGTGATCGCGATCGACCCCTCCAGACAGTAGACGGGCCGCTCACCGCCGAGCTGGTAGCCCATCGTGGTCAGCAGCCCGCTCTTGGACGGCACCGGGCGGTCACCGGTGTTCAGCAGCAGGAAGCTGCCGGTGCCGTAGGTGTTCTTGGCCTCGCCGACGCCGTAGCAGGTCTGGCCGAAGACTGCGGCCTGCTGATCGCCGAGCGCGGAGGCCACCGGCACACCGGCCAGTTGCCCGACCGCCGTGCCGTACACCTCGGCGGAGGAGCGGATCTCCGGGAGCATCGCCTCGGGCAGGCCCATGGCGGCCAGGATCGAGGTGTCCCACTGGAGGGTCCGCAGATCCATCAGCAGTGTGCGTCCGGCGTTGGTGACATCGGTGACGTGCACTCCGCCGTCGGTGCCGCCGGTGAGGTTCCAGATCAGCCAGGAGTCGATGGTGCCGAAGGCGATCTCGCCCAGCTCGGCACGGTGGCGCAGCCCGGGGACGTTGTCCAGCAGCCAGGCGGCCTTGGGCCCGGAGAAGTAGCTGGCGAGCGGCAGTCCGGTGGTGTCCCGGAAGCGGTCCTGCCCCACCTCGCCGCCGAGTTCGTCGCACAGGCCGGAGGTGCGGGTGTCCTGCCAGACGATCGCGTTGTGCACCGGCTTGCCGGTGCGGCGGTCCCACAGAACCGTCGTCTCGCGCTGGTTGGTGATGCCCAGCGCGGTCAGCTGGTCGGCCCGCAGCCCCGCCTTGGCCAGCGCACCGGCCACCACGGCCTGCACCTTGGCCCAGATCTCGGTGGCGTCGTGCTCGACCCAGCCGGGCTTGGGAAAGATCTGGCGGTGCTCGCGCTGGTCGACGGCGACGATGGCGCCGTCGCGGTCGAAGATGATGCAGCGGCTGGAGGTGGTGCCCTGGTCGATCGCGGCGACGTAGGTGTCCGTCGGATGCGGCATGGCGTCTCCTTCGGTCAGAAGGCTGCGTTGAAGACGAGACCCGCCAGCACGGCCCCGATCAGCGGGCCCACCACCGGGACCCAGGCATAACCCCAGTCCGAGGTGCCCTTGTTGGGGATGGGCAGCAGGGCGTGGGCGAGGCGGGGCCCGAGGTCGCGCGCCGGGTTGATGGCATAGCCGGTGGGCCCGCCCAGGGAGAGGCCGATGCCGACCACCAGGAACGCGACGAGCAGGACGGAGATGCCCGAGCCGAGGACCACGGTGCCGCCGCCCTCGGCGACCGGGCCGACCCCGATGCCGTCGACCTTGCCGAACGCGAGCAGCGGCAGCACCAGCGCGGCCGTCGCGATGGTCTCGGTGACGAGGTTGGCCACCGGATTCCGGATCTCCGGAACGGTGGAGAAGACCCCGAGCGTGGGAAGGGCGGTCTTCTCGTCCGCGTTGGCGGCGAACTGCGCGTAGTACAGCGCCCAGGCCAGCACCGCGCCGATGACGGCGCCGATCAGCTGCCCGAGGATGTAGAGCGGCACCTTGTCCCAGTCGCCGGTGTCCACGGCGACGCCCACGGTCACCGCCGGATTCAGATGGGCTCCGGACAGCGGGGCGGCGGTGTAGGCGCCGGCCATGACGCCGAAGCCCCAGCCGAAGGCGATGACGATCCACCCCGACGCCTTGGCCTTGGAGTGGTTCAGCGTGACGGCGGCACAGACGCCCGCCCCGAAGAGAATCAGTATCGCGGTGCCGATGACCTCACCGGTGAAGATGTCCCCATTGCTCATGTCGGCTCCTAGGACCTCGCCCGGGGCGGGTGGCCCCGGTCCTCCGTGCTGGGTCGTTTCGAGCGTGCGGGTGCATCGGAATCGCCCATGGGGGTGAACGTCAAGAGAGCCTGCGCGCGGCGACGCCGACTGACACCGCAGCAGTGTTCACCGGTGGTCAGGGGGCGTCAAGGTGATGGACGGCAACGGTGTCCGTGACAACTGCAAGGACGTTGCCCTGGCACCGGCGGGCGCTCGGGCACCGCTCAGCGGACCGCGACGACCGACGAGCCGTGCCCGAACAGCCCCTGGTTCACGGTGATTCCGGCGCTCGCCCCCACCACCTGCCGCTCGCCCGCCTGCCCGCGTAACTGCTGGGTCAGCTCGCATACCTGGGCGATGGCCTGCGCCGGAACCGCCTCCCCGAAGGACGCCAGCCCGCCGCTCGGATTGACCGGAATCCGCCCGCCCAGCGCCGTCGCCCCCTCGCGCAGCAGCTTCGCGCCCTCCCCGGGCCCGCACAGCCCGAGGTCCTCGTACCACTCCAGCTCCAGGGCGGTGGACAGGTCGTACACCTCGGCCAGCGACAGATCCTCCGGCCCCAGCCCCGCCTCCTCGTACGCCGCCCGGGCGATGGAGGGCCGGAACGGATCGGACGCGGGGGAGCCCGGCGGGGCCGAGTCGGTGGCGATGTCCGGCAGATCCAGCGCGGTGCGCGGATGGCTGGGGGAGACGGATGAGACGGCGCGGATCCGCACCGGGCGCCTCATCCCGAGCCGCCGCGCCGTCTCCATGCTGCCGAGCACCAGCGCCGCCGCCCCGTCGGAGGTCGCGCAGATGTCCAGCAGCCGCAGCGGATCGGCGACCACCGGGGACGCGGCGACCTCCTCGGCGGTGACGGGGGAGCGGTAGCGGGCGTAGGGATTGGCGGCGCCGGCGGCCGCGTTCTTCACCTTCACCCGAGCGAAGTCCTCGGCCGTGTCGCCGTACATCGCCATCCGGCGGCGGGCCCAGAGCGCGAAATAGGCGGGGTTGGTGGCGCCCAGCACCCGGAAGCGCAGCCAGTCCGGATCGTCCGGCCGCTCACCGCCCGCCGGGGCGAAGAAGCCCTTGGGCGCCGCGTCGGAGCCCACCACCAGAACCGTGTCCGCCATACCGGACAGGATCTGGGCGCGGGCGGTGTCGATGGCCCGCGCACCGGACGCACAGGCCGCGTACACGCTGGTGACCCGGGCGCCCTGCCAGCCCAGCGCCCGGGCGAAGGTCGCGCCCGAGACCTGCCCGGGGTAGCCGCAGCGCACGGTGTTGGCACCCACCACGGACTGGATCGCGGACCACTCGAGTCCGGCGTCCGCGAGCGCGGCCCGCGCCGCCTTCGTGCCGTACTCCACGAAGCTGCGGCCCCATTTCCCCCACGGGTGCATCCCGGCGCCGAGCACCGCCACCTCACCGGTCATGACGCCTCCTCGGCGACGGGCCGCCAGTGCCAGGTGGTGAGGGTGCGCCCGCCCTCCTCGCCCAGCACCCCGGGCACCACCTCGACCTCCATCCCGACGGCCAGATCGGCCACGGTCACCCCGGGGGCGCCCTGCCCCAGCACCACCATCCGCTCGGCGGCCAGCTCCACGGCGATCAGGGTGTACGGCCGCCACTCGCCCTCGGGCCCTGAGGGAAAGGGGGCGGGCGGCCGGTAGCGGCCGTCGGTGTAGGACCACACCCGGCCGCGCCGGGACAGCGGCACCTCCGCCAGCTCGGTGCCGGCGCAGCCCGGGGCGCGGCAGAAGACGTCCTCGCGCGGGAAGTACACCGCCCCGCAGCCCCGGCAACCCGTCCCCAGCAGCCGGAACTCCCCGCCCTCGGAGCTGAACCACCCGTCGACCACGGGCACCTGCGTGGAGGACACGGCCCCTCCCGATACCTGGTAACTGACGATGTGTCAGAAGTGTGGCACGGGGACCGTAGCGCGCGTAACCCCGGTACAGTGACCGCGATCACGGTCCTGATCAGCCGAAGGGCGAGGGGAGCGGTCGATGGCGGAGACTCAGACGCAAGCCCGGGCCACGACGCGGACCGGCACGGCCGTCCGGCTGGCAGCCGTCACCAAGGACTTCGGGACGGTGCGCGCGGTGGACGCCGTCGACCTCACCGTCCACGAGGGCGAGTTCTTCACCCTGCTCGGCCCCTCCGGCTCGGGGAAGACCACTTTGCTGCGTCTGATCGCCGGGTTCGAACAGCCCACCGGCGGCCGTATCGAACTCGCCGGAGACGACGTCACCGCGACTCCCCCCAACCGCCGCGATGTGCACACGGTCTTCCAGGACTACGCGCTCTTCCCGCAGATGAGCGTCGAGCAGAACGTGGCCTACGCCCTGACCGTGCGCGGTGTCCGCAAGGCCGAGCGGCTCGCCCGCGCCCGCGAGGCGCTGACCACCGTACGGCTGGACGGCTTCGCCTCCCGCCGCCCCACCGAGCTCTCCGGCGGCCAGCGCCAGCGCGTCGCCCTCGCCCGCGCGCTCGTCGACCGGCCCGCCGTGCTGCTGCTCGACGAACCGCTCGGCGCACTCGACCTGGCGCTCCGGCAGGAGATGCAGACCGAGCTCAAGGAACTCCAGCGCACCACCGGCATCACCTTCCTCCTGGTCACCCACGACCAGGACGAGGCGCTGACCATGAGCGACCGCATCGCCGTGGTCCGCGACGGCCGCATCGAACAGACCGGTCCGCCGGTCGAGGTGTACGAACAGCCCGCCACCGCCTTCGTCGCGGGCTTCGTCGGCACCACCAACCTGCTGCGCGGCGAGGCCGCGGTCCGCGTCGTGGGCCGCCCCGGCACCTACTCCATCCGGCCCGAGCGGATCCTGCTCACCGACCCCGCCGAACCGTCCGCCCGGCAGTCCGCCGCGGCGTCCGCCGACGGCCGCCGGACCGTCACGGGGCGCATCACCGATATCGTGCACGCCGGGGCGCACACCCGCTTCACCATCGTGCTTCCGCACGGCGACCGGCTCACCGTGCTCCGCCAGAACCTCACCGGACTTCCCGAATCCGCCCGCCCGGACGGCGAGATCGGGCTTTCCTGGGACGAGCGGGACGCCTTCCCCGTACCGAGTTGACCTTGTCATTGCCGACGGCACCCTGGCGGGGGCATACGACCCGCCTGATACTGGCCGAGCCTCAAGTGCCAAGCGGGACGAGGAGGACCGGATGCGGAAACGGAAGATGTCTGCGTGGAGGTCCGCGGCCGCCATCTGCGCGCTGCTGCTGACCGCCGCCGGATGCGGTTCCGGAAACGACGACGACAAGGGCGGCCACGCACCCGACAAGCTCGGTAAGGGCGAAGGCAAGGTCAACATCATCGCCTGGGCCGGCTACGCCGAGGACGGCTCCAACGACCCCAAGGTGGACTGGGTCCACCCGTTCGAGAAGAAGACCGGCTGCCAGGTGAACACCAAGACGGCCGGCACCTCCGACGAGATGGTCTCGCTGATGAAGACCGGGCAGTACGACACGGTCTCCGCCTCCGGCGACGCCACCTTGCGCCTCATCGCCTCCGGCGACGCGGCCCCCGTCAACACCAAGCTGGTCCCGAACTACAAGGACATCTTCCCGGCCCTCAAACAGCAGCCGTTCAACTCCAAGGACGGCCGGATGTACGGCATTCCGCACGGCCGGGGCGCCAACCTCCTCATGTACCGCACCGACAAGGTCACCTCGGCGCCCGACTCCTGGCGTGCCGTCTTCGACGACGCCGCGCGGTACGACGGCCATGTCACCGCCTACGACTCACCCATCTACATCGCCGACGCCGCGCTCTATCTGATGCACGCCAAGCCCTCGCTCGGCATCGAGAACCCCTACGCGCTCGACCAGAGGCAACTCGACGCGGCCGTCGCCCTGCTGAAGAAGCAGCACAAGGCGGTGGGGGAGTACTGGAGCGACTACCAGAAGGAGATCACCGCCTTCAAGGGCGGCGACAGCGTCATCGGCACCACCTGGCAGGTCATCGCCAACCTCACCCAGGCCGAGAAGGCGCCCGTCAAGGCGGTGCTCCCCAAGGAGGGCGCCACCGGCTGGTCCGACACCTGGATGATCTCCGCCAAGGCCGAGCACCCCAACTGCGCCTACAAGTGGCTCGACTGGATCGTCTCGCCCAAGGTCAACGCCCAGGTCGCCGAGTACTTCGGCGAGGCTCCGTCCAACCGTAAGGCGTGCGCCGAGACCTCCGCCCCCGACCACTGCGCGATCTTCCACGCGGACGACGAGAAGTACTTCAAGCGCGTCCACTTCTGGACCACGCCCATCAAGCAGTGCCTTGACGGCCGTAAGGACGCCGACTGCACCGACTACGCCCAGTGGACCAGGGCCTGGACGGAGGTCAAGGGCTGAGATGCCCGCCGCGCCCACCCCAGGCTCGCGGCTGCGGCTGACCGCGCTCCTCGCCCCGCCCCTGCTCTGGCTGACCCTGGCCTATCTGGGCTCGCTCGCCATCCTGCTGTTGTCGGCCTTCTGGGCCACCGATTCCTTCACCTCCGATGTCGTCCACACCTGGAACACCGACAACTTCCACGAGCTGCTGACCACTCCCGTCTACCGCGCCATCGCCCTGCGCACCCTGTCCATCGCGGCCGCCGTCACCGTCGTCGACGCGCTCCTCGCCCTGCCCATGGCCTTCTTCATGGCGCGGGTCGCGGGCGGGCGCTGGCGGCGGCCGCTGCTGGTCGCCGTCCTCACCCCGCTGTGGGCCGGCTATCTGGTCAAGGCGTACGCCTGGCGGGTCATGCTCGGCGAGGATGGCGTGGTGGGCGCCGCCCTCGCCCCGTTCGGGCTGCACGGACCCGGCTACGGCACCACCGCCGTCGTCATCGTGCTCGCCTACCTCTGGCTGCCCTACATGATCCTGCCGGTGTACGCGGCCCTCGAACGGCTCCCCGGGCCGATGCTGGAAGCCTCCGCCGACCTCGGCGCCGGCGCCTGGCGCACCCTGCGCTCCGTCGTCCTGCCCGCCGTACGCCCCGCCGTGCTCGCCGGATCCGTCTTCACCTTCTCGCTCAGCCTGGGCGACTACCTCACCGTGCAGATCGTCGGCGGCAAGACCCAGCTGCTGGGCAATGTCATCGCCTCGCAGGTCACCCTGGACCTGCCGATGGCGGCCGCGCTCTCCGCCGTACCCGTGGTCCTCATCGTCTGCTATCTGGCCGCCGTACGCCGTGCGGGCGCCCTCGACTCGCTCTAGTCGCTCTGCCGCTCCAGTCGCTCCAGGAGGTGGACACATGCGCATCTCGCGCACCGCCCGCGTCGTCCTCGGCTGTGTCACCGCGGCCGGCCTCGCGATCGTCTACGTCCCGCTGCTGCTGGTGCTGCTCAACTCCGTCAACACCGACCGCTCCTTCGGCTGGCCGCCCAGCGGCCTGACCGGCCGCTGGTGGCGGGCCGCCCTGCACAGCGAGGGCGCCCGCCAGGCCCTGCTCACCTCGCTCAAGGCCGGACTCGCCGCCACCGCGATCGCCCTGGTGCTCGGCACCCTGGCCGCGTACGCCGTCCACCGCCACCGCTTCTTCGGACGGCGGACCGTGTCCTTCCTGCTCGTCCTGCCGATCGCGCTGCCCGGCATCGTCAGCGGCATCGCCCTCAACGCCGCCTTCCGCACCGTCCTCGATCCGATCGGCATCGGCTTCGGCCTGTTCACGGTGGTCGTCGGGCACGCCACCTTCTGCGTCGTCATCGTCTTCAACAACATCGGCGCCCGGCTGCGCCGTATCGCGCCCTCCCTGGCCGAGGCGTCCGCGGACCTCGGGGCGCGCCCCTGGCAGACCTTCCGGTACGTCACCTTCCCCGCCATGCGCTCGGCGCTCTTCGCGGGCGGGCTGCTGGCCTTCGCGCTCTCCTTTGACGAGATCGTCGTCACGACCTTCACCGCCGGGCCCGGCACCCGCACCCTGCCCATCTGGATCTACGAGAACCTGGCCCGCCCCCACCAGGCCCCCGTCGTCAACGTCGTCGCCGCGCTCCTCATCCTGGCGTCCGTGCTACCCGTCTACATCGCCCAGCGGCTGTCCTCGGACACCGCGGGAGGACGGCTGTGAGGCTCAGCCGGTCAGTGAGCGGCGCGAGACCGGAAAGTCGAAGTAGGTGTCCGGGAACAGCTCCGGCCGGTACGTGAAGTGCCACCACTCCTCGGCCAGATTGACGAAACCGAGCTTCTCCAACGTCCCCTTGAGCAGCAGCCGGTTGGCCCGCTGCACGCCCTTGATCCGCGGATCGAGCGTATGCGAGAGCGTGTCGAAGCAGTCGTACCCGGTCCCCATGTCCACCGAGTTGTCCGGGAAGCGGTCCTTCTTGGCCGCGTAGCACGGCACCAGCTGCTCGCCCGGCACATAGGGCCGGGTGGGCAGTGCGGGCAGCCGCGCGATCGTCAGGTCCATGGTGCTGCCCCGGCTGTGCCCCGACTTCTCCGCGATATAGCCGTCCTCGAACAGCCGGGTCTTGTCGACCTCCGGATAGAACTCGCCCTTCATCCGCTGGTCGCCGAGGTCCTTGGCCCACTCCACGAAGTCGTTCACCGCGCGCTGCGGCCGATAGCAGTCGTACACCTTCAACGTGTAGCCGCGCCGCAGGAGTTGCCGCTGCGCCCGGTGCAGCGCCACGGCGGCCGGACGGGTCAGGATGCACATCGGCCGACGGTAGCCGTCCACCGGTTCGCCGGTGAAGTTGTGCGGCGTGAAGTAGCGGATCTCCTGCAGGATCGTCGGATCGACGTCGCTGAGGGCCACGAACTCCTTCGGAGCCTTCGGCTCCGGCTTCGCCTGCGCCGGAGCGGACGGGGCGACGGCCAGCAGAGCGGCAACGGGCAGGGCGAGCGCGCGCAGCGCGACGGCGAGTCTTGGCATGCCCATCACTTATCCCGCCCACCAGAACCGGAAACAGGCCACCGCCCACAACTCCCCGGCCCTGTCCCCGCCATGAGCAACGCCGCCTCCGGCCTGGGCGTTTGCTCAGTGGCACTGCCCCGCGGGGAGACGGTCTGGGGCATGGGGGTGCGCTGTTCGGATCGTGGTCCTACAGCTACGGCGCCCGCGACGGCGAACAGATGGTCACCGCCAACGTCAACGGCGACTGGTGCGATGGCGGTCGGGACGACCCCATCGGTATCTTCACCGATCTACTCCAGGCGAAGTTCTGCCGCCGGAGCGGTACCTGAACACCGGCCGCCGCGAGGCGACCCGCGACGCGCCCCCTCAACTCGTCCGACGCGGCGGCTTGCCCTGCTCCGGCGGTGCCTCACCCCGTATCCGCACGGGATAACCCACCTCGCCACCGCCCTCCCGCTCTATCGTCAGCACACCGTCCCGCAGCCGGGTGGCGAACCGCAGCAGCTCCGGCTTCTCCCAGCCGTCGCCCGTCTCCACGGCCAGCGTGCCCGCCCCCGCGCCCTTACGGCCCTGACACGGTGTCCACACCTCCAGCTCCACCCCGCCGTCCGCCCCCGCCACCGGAACCACCGAACCGGCCCGGGCCAGCACCGGGATGCCCGACAGCGGGGCGTCCAGCACCACATGGCCCGGGCCGTCGTACGCCCGGCCGGTCACCGTGTCGTACCAGCGGCCGCGCGGCAGCCGTACCGGG
Organism: Streptomyces sp. AgN23; assembly: GCF_001598115.1. Classification (NCBI taxonomy): domain Bacteria; kingdom Bacillati; phylum Actinomycetota; class Actinomycetes; order Kitasatosporales; family Streptomycetaceae; genus Streptomyces; species Streptomyces sp. AgN23. Next base: position 1,327,044 of record NZ_CP007153.1, on the reverse strand, counting down.
CGACGGCGGGCGCCCTCCTCCAGTACCGGCGCCACCAGCAGGGCGTCGCCCAGCAGAAAGGCGTCCTCGCAGTCGCGCAGCGCGCGGTCCTTGGGCGTCCGCCACCACACCGGGCGCACGTATGGGGCGCCGGTGCGCGCGGCCAGTTGCGCCAGTGTCGTGAAGTAGGGCATCAGCCGCTGCCGTTCGCGCAGTGCCGCCGCCGCGTGCTCCAGCACCTCCGAGCCGAACTCCCACGGCTCCCGCCGCCCCGCCGAGATCGCCGAATGGGTGCGGAACAGCGGCAGATACGCGCCCAGCTGGAACCAGCGCAGATACAGCTCCGGCGACGGGAAGCCGGTGAAGCCGCCGATGTCGGGGCCCGAAAACGGCACCCCCGACAGGCCCAGCCCGATCACCAGCGACAGCGAGGCCCGCAGCCCCGCCCAGCCCGTGGCCACATCGCCGGACCAGCTGCCCCCGTACCGCTGCAGCCCCGCCCACCCCGAGCGCGAGAAGAGGAACGGCCGCTCGTCGGGGCGCAGCTCGCACAGCCCCTCATAGCCGGCCCGCGCCATCGTCAGCGCGTAGACGTTGTGCGCCTCGCGGTGGTCGCCGCCGCGGCCCTCCAGGGCGTGCCGGGCCGAGCGCGGCAGGGTGGTCTCCCCGAAGGCGGCGAACGACACCGGCTCGTTCATGTCGTGCCACACCCCGGAGAAGCCCTGCGCCAGCCGCTCCGCGTACAGCCCGCCCCACCACTTGCGCACGCGCGGATCGGTGAAGTCGGGGAACACCGATTCGCCCGGCCACACCACTCCGCGCACCTCACGGCCCCGGGTGTCGCGCACGAAGACGTCCTCCGCCGCCCCGCTCGCGTACACCGCGTTGCCCGGCTCCGCCTTCACCGCCGGGTCGACGATCGACACCAGCCGCACCCCGTCCTCGAGCAGCTCGGCGGCGAGCCCCGGCAGATCGGGAAAGCGCGCGCCGTCCACCGTGAACACCCGGTGGCCGACGAAGTGGTCGATGTCCAGATGCAGCGCGGACAGCGGCAGATCCCGCTCCCGGTAGCCCGCCACCACTCGCCGCACCTCCTCCGCGTCGCGGAACCCCCAGCGCGCGTGATGGTGGCCGAGCGCCCACCGCGGCGGGACGGCCGGGGCGCCGGTCAGCGCCGTCCAGCCGTGCAGCACCCGCGCCGGGGTGCCGACGATCACCCAGTAGCGCAGTGGGCCGCCCTCCATCCGCGTCCGGCAGCCGCCGGGCCGGTCGTGGCCCGAACCCGCGCCCTCCTCGCCCTCCCGCAGGGTGACCGAGCCGTCCCACGAGTTGTCGTGGAACACCAGATGGGTGCCCGCGTCGGCCACCACCAGCTGCACCGGCATGGTCAGATACAGCGGATCGTCGCCCGGCCCGAAGCTGCCGCCCGGATCGGTGTTCCACAGCCGGTACACACCGTCCCGCAGCCGCGGCCCCGACGCCCGACCGCCGAGCCCGAAGAACCGTGCGTCCGCCGCCACTTCGGACCGCTGGAGCCAGCGCGCGCCCTCCCCGCTCACCCCCGCCCCCGGCTCCGCGGGCCCCGGCGCCCCGGCCGGCTCCCACCAGCGCGGCGGCAGATCCCGCCGCAGCACCACCCCGCCCGGGGTACGCACCTCCACCGTGCCGGTCCGCGACACCATCACCGTGACCCGCTCGGACACCACCCGCCAGCCGCCCTCGGTGTCCGGCTCCAGTTCCGCGCGCTCGTCCGCCTCCGGACAGGGCCCCGCCAGTGCGTACGACGGCTCCGGCTCGGCCCCGTCCCAGCCGCAGAACACCGCGCCACCCGCGGTCACCCGCACCCGCAGCGAGGACCTGGCGAACCGCACCACCCCGCCACCCGGCTCCGGATCGGCCCCCTCCACCTCACCCGGCACCCGGGCCAGCTCGGTGCCCCGGCGGGGCAGCCCGACCGCGTCGGAACGCCGACGCCGCCACGCCGAGCGCAGTGACCGCAGCCCCTGCGCCGTGCAGATCACCTTCACCGACCGCACCAGCTTTTCCAACCGCACCAGCTTTTCCGACCGCACCAGCTTTTCCGACCGCACCAGCTTTTCCGACCGCACCAGGTCACGCGCATCCATACTGATCAGCCTGCCATTGCCGACGCCCGGCAGGGATATGGTTCAACTGCCGTTCACCTGTGGTCCTCCCACATGATCCTGCCCTGTGATGTGGAGTGGCGCCCCTGGTGTCGGAGTCGATCACATGGCATCGTCCTGACCGGACGCATACGAGGCGGATACACCACCCACGGACACATCCGACGCGGACAGCCCGGGAGCCGACAGCCATGACCACCGCAGCCCACTCCGACCATCGGCCACAGCCCCTGTGGCAGCCCGGCGCGGACCGGATCGCCCGGTCCCGGCTGACCGCCTTCCACGCCTGGGCGGCCGAGCGTCACGGCGCGCCCGCCCCTCTCAAGGACGACCCGGCCGCGGGCTACGCCGCGCTGCACCGCTGGTCGGTGGAGGGGCTGGAGACCTTCTGGCAGGCCGTCGCCGAATGGTTCGAGGTGCGCTTCACCACCCCGTACGAACGGGTGCTCGCCGACGCCGCCATGCCCGGCGCCCGCTGGTTCCCCGGCGCTACCCTCAACTACGCCGAGCACGCCCTGCGCGCCGCCGAGGACCCCGCCCGCGCCGACGAGCCCGCGCTGCTCCACGTCGACGAGACCAATGACCCGCGCCCGGTCAGCTGGGCCGAACTGCGCGGCCAGGTCGGCGCCGTCGCCGCCGAGCTGCGCCGCCTCGGCGTCCGCCCGGGCGACCGGGTCAGCGGCTATGTCCCCAACATCCCCCAGGCCACCGTCGCCCTCCTGGCCACCGCCGCCGTCGGCGCCGTATGGACCTCCTGCGCCCCCGACTTCGGCGCCCGCAGCGTCCTGGACCGTTTCCAGCAGGTCGAGCCGGTGGTGCTCTTCACCATCGACGGCTACCGCTACGGCGGAAAGACCCACGACCGCACCGCGACCGTGGCCGAGTTCCGCGCCGAGCTGCCCAGCCTGCGCGCCGTCGTCCACATCCCGCTGCTGGGCACCTCCGCCCCCGAGGGCGCGCTGGTCTGGGACGACGTCGTGCGCGAACCGGCGGAGCCGGTCTTCGAGCCGCTGCCCTTCGACCACCCCCTGTGGGTGCTCTACTCCTCCGGCACCACTGGTCTGCCCAAGGCGATCGTCCAGTCCCAGGGCGGCATCCTGCTCGAACACCTCAAGCAGCTCGGCCTCCACTGCGACCTCGGCCCCGGCGCCCGCTTCTTCTGGTACACCTCCACCGGCTGGATGATGTGGAACTTCCTGGTGTCCGGGCTGCTGGTCGGCGCCACCGTGGTCCTCTACGACGGCAGCCCCGGCTATCCGGACACCGCCGCCCAGTGGCGCGTCGCCGAGCGCACCGGGACCACGCTCTACGGCACCTCCGCCGCGTACGTCATGGCCTGCCGCAAGGCCGATGTCCACCCGGGCCGCGACTTCGACCTCTCCCGGATCACATGCGTCGCCACCACCGGCTCCCCGCTGCCGCCCGACGGCTTCCGGTGGATCCACGACGAGGTGGCCGAGGACATGTGGATCGCCTCCGTCAGCGGCGGCACCGATGTGTGCAGCTGCTTCGCGGGCGCCGTGCCCACCCTCCCCGTCTACATCGGCGAGCTGCAGGCCCCCAGCCTCGGCACCGACCTGCAGGCGTGGGACCCACAGGGCGAACCGGTGGTCGACGAGGTCGGCGAGCTCATCGTGGCCCGCCCCATGCCGTCGATGCCGGTCCGCTTCTGGAACGACCCCGACGGCAGCCGCTACCGCGACAGCTACTTCGAGATGTTCCCCGGCGCGTGGCGCCACGGCGACTGGATCACCCTGACCTCGCGCGGCACCGTGGTCATCCACGGCCGTTCCGACTCCACCCTCAACCGGCAGGGCGTCCGGATGGGCTCGGCCGACATCTACGAGGCGGTCGAACGGCTCCCGGAGATCCGAGAATCCCTCGTCATCGGCGTCGAACAACCCGACGGCGGCTACTGGATGCCGCTCTTCGTCCACCTCGCCCCCGGCGCCACCCTGAACGAGGAACTCCTGACCCGCATCAAGACCACCATCCGCACCCAGCTCTCCCCCCGGCACGTCCCGGACGAGATCATCGAGGTTCCCGGCGTCCCCCACACCCTGACCGGCAAACGCATCGAGGTGCCGGTCAAGCGCCTCCTCCAGGGCACCTCCCTGGACAAGGCGGTCAACCCGGGCTCGGTGGACGACGTGGAGCTCCTGCGGTATTACGAGCGCCTGGCGGAGGAGAAGCGCGGCGCCGCTTCGTCGGGGAGCGCGGCTGGGGCTTGAGAGGGAGGTCGCCCGGGGAGCCGCGATCTTCGGCCGGGGGAGCCGCACGCTCCAGCTCCCCCGGACCTTCCCAGCCTCCCCGGGTTCTCCGGACCTCCCGGCCTTCTCCGGGCGCTCCGGACCTCCTAGTCCTCTCCGGGCCCTCCGGACCTCCCAGCCCCCTCCGGGCCCCCCGAACCTCCCGGCTTCTCCGGGCCCGAGGGCCCAGCCCTCATCCCTCTCCGGACCTTCCCAGCCTCTCCGGCCCCTCCTAGTCCTCTCCGGACCCTCCGAACCTCCCAGCTTCTTCGGCCCCCCAGCCCCCGTCCCCTCTGGACTCCCAGCCCCTCCAGTACGTCCGCACCCCAGCCCCTCCGGCGTTTGAGGAGCGGGGTCCGGGGGCGGAGCCCCGGCGGGGGTCCGGGGGCGGAGCCCCCGAAACGGGGTCTGGGGCGCAGCCCCAGCGGGGCCCGGGGCAGCGCCCCGGTTCGGGAAGGGGCGGGGTGGGGAAACTCCCCCCGCCTACCCCCCATATGTCGCCTGCGCCTCCCCCAACACCCCCGCCAAATCCCCCGCCAAACCCCCCGCATCCCCCACCCCCAACCCCGCCGTCGTAATCCGCACCCCCGCCCCAGCACTCAACCGAAACCGCGCACCGGCCGCCACCCACCACCCCCGCGTCCGCAACCCGTTCACGACCGCCGCCTCGTCCCGCACCGGCACCCACACATTCATCCCGCTCGCCCCATGCGCGGCGACCCCCCGAGCCGACAGCTCGGCCAGCAGAGCCTCACGCCGCCGGGCGTAGGCGGACCGCGCCGCGGCCACCAGGCCCTGGGTCTCCGGGTCGGTCACCAGCCGGGCCACCGTCTCCTGCAGCACATGGCTGACCCAGCCTGAGGTCAGCACCATCCGGCCGTCATGCCGCGCCAGCGTCGTACGGTCGCAGGCGAGCGCACCCCACCGCAGGTCCGTCCCCAGGTGCTTGGAGACCGTGCGCACCTGCGCCCAGCGCGCCAGGCCGCCCGTGGTGAGGCTGTGCAGCGGCACTCCCGCGACGTCCGCGACATGATCGTCCTCGATCACCAGCACCTCACTCGCCGCCTCACCCAAAACCCCCAGCAGCGCATCCCGCCGCCCCGCCGAGAACCAGCCGCCGTAAGGGTTCTGCCCGCGCGGGCTGCAGATCAGCGCACGCGCCCCGGACCGCAGCGCCGCCCGCAGCGCGTCCGGCCGGATCCCCTCCTCGTCCACGGCCACCGGCACGGTCCGCAGCCCCAGCGCCGGGACGAGGTCCAGCAGATGGTGGTAGCCGGGGTCCTCCATCGCCACCGCGTCACCCGGCCTGAGCTCGACCGACAGCAGCCGGGCCACGCAGTCCAGCGCGCCATGGGCGAACGTGAGGTGCTCGGCCGGCACGCCATCGCGCTCGTACCAGGCGCGGGCCAGGTCCTCCAGACCGGCCAGCCGGGGCTGGGCGCGGTGCGACCGGACTCCGGGGGAGAGGCGGGCGGTCGGCAGCAGCGCGGGGAGGAAGGCCGCGTCGGGGTGGCCGCCCGCCAGGTCGCGCACCCTCTCCGGCACCGGCGGCGGACGCCGCGAGGCGACCGCGGGCGTCGGGGCGACCACCGTGCCGCCCCGCCCGTGGGTCACCACGATCCCGCGCCGCCGCAACTCCTTGTAGGCGGTCGCGACGGTGCCGGGGCTGACGCTCAGCCGTTCGGCCAGCCGGCGCACCGGAGGCAGCGCGGTGCCGGGCGCCAACGGCCCCTCCACCACGCCCTGTTCGACGGACGCGGCAATCCCCTTGGCCGACGCACCGGTGATCTCATATTGTGTCGCCACAGAAAATATTCTGTATCAATACAAAATCGAATGTCAAGGGGGACCAGGGTGGGCAAGCCAACGTGGCGCACCGCGCTGAGCGACCGCATCCCCGGCGGCCGGGACGGCCGGCGCATGCTGACCGTCACCTTCGTCGACCGGATCGGCTCGGGCCTGTGGGGCGCGACCGCGACGCTCTACTTCACGTACGCCGCCCGGCTCAGCACCGCCGAAATCGGCGTACTGCTCGCCGTGTCAGGAAGCGTGGGCATCGCCGGCCCACCCCTCGGCGGCCTCCTCGCCGACCGCGTCCCGCTGCGGCCACTGCTGATCATCGTCCAACTGGTCCGCGCCGTCGCCTCACTCGCCCTCCTCACCACCACCGACCTCGGGCTCCTGCTCGCCATCACCTCGGTGGGCAGCCTCGGCGACCGCGCGGCCTCCGTACTGACCAAGCTGTACGCGACCCGCGTCGCGGGCCCCGACCGCGTCCGCTACCAGGCCATCAGCCGCACCGCCATGAACGTGGGCTGGGCCGTCGGCGGCCTCGCGGCGGCAGCGGCACTCACCGGAGGCACGGTCACCGTCTACCGCTGGCTCCTCATCGGTGACGCACTCTCCTTCCTCGCCTCCGCGCTGTTCACCCTCGGCTGCGCCGAACCGCCGTCGGCCACCCGCATCGCGGTCACGTCCACTCCCGCGCCCAGCGAACCCACGCCCGGCGACACCGCACCCAGCGACTCCGCACCCGCACCCGAGAAGACCACCGCCCCCACCCCTTGGCGCGACCGCCGCTATCTCACCTACACCGCCAGCGAGGCCGTTCTCTTTCTCGACGACTCCGTCTTCAAGATCGGACTGCCGCTATGGGTCGTGACGGCCACCAGCGCACCGCATCAACTCGTCCCCCTGCTGCTCGTCCTCAACAACGTGCTCGTGGTGCTCTTCCAGGTCCCGTTCGCCCGCTTCGGCGCCACCCCGAACACCGCACGCACCTCGCTGTGGCCGCTGGCGAGCGCCTTCCTCCTCGGCGGGGCCGCGCTGGCCGCCTCGGCCGTCGGCGCGCCCTGGTTCGCGGCCGTCACGCTGGTGCTGGCCGCCACCGCCTTCACCGTCGCGGAGATGCTGCACGCCACGATCTCCTGGGAGTTGTCCGTCGTCCTCGCCCCGCCCACCGCGCAGGGCGCCTACCTCGGCGTGCACGGCCTGGCCCAGGCCGTCCAGCGCAGCGTGGGACCACTCGCGCTGACGGCGGCGATCGCGGCGGGCCCCCTCGGCTGGCTCGGCCTGGGCGCCGGGCTCGCCGCGATGTGCGGCGCCCAGCGCCACCTGGTACGGGACCGCGGCGACGGAGCGTTGTCAGTGGCCCCGGTTACGGTGAGTGAGCACTGAACATCCGCGCTGAGGGGGAGTCATGGCGCACACCGGACAGCGGAGCGAGGACTGGGGCCGCCCCGGCAGGCACCGGGGCAAGCACGGGAAGCCGAAGCCACATCCGAGGACGACGAAGCCGAAGACGACGAAGCCGAAGACGAGGACGCGGCACCGGACGAAGAGCCAGACCGCCCGCCGCGCCCTGCGCAGAGAGGTGCCCAGCACGGTGGCCCTGCTCGCCGACGAGCGGGACTTCACGGCCATGCGGCACTACGCATCGTTCGCCTTCGACGACCACGGCGCGTATCTACGGCAGATGGAAGGGCTGCTGAAGGCGCTGGCGGCCAAGGGAGTCCATACCACCGTCGCCCTGTTCGACCCCGTCGCCTACGAGGAGTTCTGCGCGGACACCCGGCTCGACCCGGACACCCCCGCGAGCCGCACTCGCTATACGGCGGAGCTGGCCGCCGCGGGCGGCACCGTCACCTATGAGGGCCAGCCGATCGACCGCCTGGTCCCACGCCTCATCGGCGTGGCCGACGAGCAGGCCACCTGGGAGTACGCCACGGCGCTGCTCTCTCGCGCCGGCCACCGCGGGGAGTGCCGCGACGACACCACCGCCCGCGCCGCGTTCGACCGCGCCGGGGCCGCCTTGCGCAAGGTCGTCGAGGCGGCCGGGCCAGGCGTCCACCATCTGGTCTGCAGCGTTCCGGCGGACGGCACCTCGCTGGTCGCCGTGCTGCACGCCGACGCCAGGGAAGCGGGCCCGCCGAAGCTGCCCGAGCCCTCGGGGCTGGTCTTCCGCACCGTCCTGGCCTGCGGGTTCGCCCTGCGCAGCCCCGGCGGCCTGGTGCTGCGCACCATCGTCGCGGACGCCCCCGAGACGGTCCGCGGCTGGGCGCTGCACGACGGCTGGCTGCGTCCGCTGAGCGAGGCGGAGGTGTTCACCGCGTACTGCACCGACGCCGAGACCGGTGAACCCATCCCTCCGGAGCACGGCGTCGAATACCGGGCGGGCATCCCGCTCGGCAGCCCGGAATGACCGAAGGCGTCCCGCCACACGGCGGGACGCCTTCACCAAAAGCTCACCGGCTCACGGTCGGGAGCTCACCGGCTCATTCGCCGGACAGCACCGCCTGCGCCGCCCGGCGGGCATCCTCCGCGGTGTCCGCCGCGCGCGCCGCGGAGGCGGCCCGCTCGCACTGCGCGAGCGTGTGCTTGGCCAGCGTCGCGCGCACATACGGAATGGAGGCCGCACCCATGGAGAGGCTGGTGACGCCCAGACCGGCCAGCACACACGCCAGCAGCGGATCAGAAGCGGCCTCACCGCAGACACCACAGCTCTTGCCCTCGGCCTGCGCGGCCTCCGCCGACGCCGCCACCAGGTCGAGCAGCGCGGGCTGCCACGGGTCCTGCAGCCGCGAGACCGCACCCACCTGACGGTCGGCCGCGAAGGTGTACTGCGCCAGGTCGTTGGTGCCCAGCGACAGGAACTCGACCTCCTGAAGGATCGAGCGCGCCCGCAGCGCGGCGGACGGAATCTCCACCATCGCGCCGAACTTGGCCCGCAGCCCCGCCTCACGGCACGCGTCCGCGAACGCCTTGGCGTCCAGCCGGTCGGCCACCATCGGGGCCATGACCTCGAGATAGACCGGCAGTCCCTCCGACGCCTTGGCCAGCGCCGTGAGCTGCGTCCGCAGCACCTCGGGGTGGTCCAGCAGGGTACGCAGACCGCGCACACCCAGCGCCGGGTTGGGCTCATCGGCCGGAGTGAGGAAGTCCAGCGGCTTGTCCGCGCCCGCGTCCAGGACCCGCACCACCACTCGGCCCTCGGGGAACGCCTCCAGCACCTGGCGGTACGCCTCGACCTGCTTCTCCTCCGACGGCGCCTGGGTGCTGTCGTCGAGGAAGAGGAACTCGGTGCGGAACAGCCCCACACCCTCGGCGCCCGCCTCGACAGCGGCCGGCACATCGGCCGGTCCGCCGACGTTGGCCAGCAGCGGCACCTTGTGCCCGTCCGACGTCGCGCCCGGACCGGAGGAGGCGGCCAGCGCGGCCCGGCGCTCCTCGGCGGCCCGCGTCATCTCGGCCCGCTTCTCCTCGCTCGGGGACACGAAGATCTCACCCGTGCTGCCGTCCACGGCGATCAGGGTTCCCTCGACCAGATCCCCGGCACCGGGCAGCGCGACCACGGCCGGTACCCCCAGGGCACGGGCGAGGATCGCGCTGTGGCTCGTCGGCCCGCCCTCCTCGGTCACGAACCCCAGCACCAGCGTCGGGTCGAGCAGCGCGGTGTCGGCGGGGGCGAGGTCCCGCGCGATCAGCACATACGGTTCATCACTGTCCGGCACACCCGGCATCGGCACACCCAGCAGCCGCGCCACGATCCGGTTCCGCACATCATCGAGGTCGGCCACCCGGCCCGCCAGGTAGTCACCGGCCCCCGCGAGCAGCGCCCGGTAGGCGGCGAAGGCGTCGTACACCGCGCGCTCGGCGGTGCTGCCCACGGCGATACGCCGCTCGACGTCGGCCATCAGCTCAGGGTCCTGCGCCATCATGGCCTGCGCCTCGAGCACGGCCTGGGCCTCGCCGCCCGCCAGATTGCCGCGTGCGACGAGATCGGCCGCTACGGCCTCCACGGCCTGGCGTGCCCGCCCCTGCTCACGTGGCGCCTCATCGGCCGGAATCTGCCTTGCCGGCGGCTCCAGGACCGCCGTCCCCATATGGCGAACCTCGCCGATGGCCACCCCGTGGCTCACGCCGACGCCTCGCAGCGTTGTCTCCATGTCACCCGTCCCCGGTCGATACGGCGGAACCCCGCCATGGTGGATGTCGTACCAGCAGTGCGCACCGCCCGGCCCCGGTCCCCACCGGCCGCCGAGCGTACGCGCGGCTCACCAGTTGAAGAGCGTGTCGCCCGGCTTCACGTCGACGTCCTGCTTGACGTCGGACAAGGCTTCGGCGGTGGCCTCGAGCGCCACGATCGGACAGATCGGCGACTTGCCCGCGGCCACGGCAGTGGCCGGGTCCCAGCGCACGATCGCGTCGCCCCGCTTGACCGTGTCTCCCTTATTGATGAGCACCTCGAAGCCCTCACCGTTCAATTGCACGGTGTCGATGCCGAGGTGGGTGAGCACACCGTGCCCCTCCCCGTCCACGACGACGAACGCGTGCGGGTGCAGAGAGACAACGATGCCGTCGACCGGAGCCACGGCCACAAAGGGCTCGAGCACCGGGTCGATCGCCGTGCCCGGACCGACCATGGCGCCGGAGAACACCGGATCGGGAACCGCTTCGAGTCCGATCACGCGGCCGGTGACCGGTGAGGTCACGCTGGTCATGGGGGCCTCCCGGGGTGAAGAATCATTACGCGCCGTCACTGTCTGTCCCGGACAGCGCACTGCCCAGAAGAGTAAGTCATAGGAACTTCGGATTCCGCACACGTGGCGCTGGCAGAGTGGACGCTCGGGCCTGGAAACGATTTGCCACGGCCTCGCGAGGCGCTGTACTGTCGTACCCCTGCCCACCGGATGAAGCACTGCGGTCATCTGCGTGTACATCCAGGTTCAGGGCAGCGCCATCAGCTACTTGATCGAAATCTCGGATCCGCTTTCGTATGCCTTGCGAAAGACACCGGTTCGGAGAGCGGGAAATGGTCTGATAGCGTGTGAAACACCGGAGGGAAGCGCCCGGAGAAACCGGTGAAACGGTTTCAAAGGAAGCGTCCGTTCCTTGAGAACTCAACAGCGTGCCAAAAGTCAACGCCAGATATGTTGATACCCCGTCCATCTCGGACGAGGTTCCTTTGGAAAAATACACAGCGAGGACGCTGTGAGCGGACTGGATTATTCCTCCGGTCTGCTCCGCTCTCGTGATGTGTTGCCGGGATATCCCGGAAGCATTCACGGAGAGTTTGATCCTGGCTCAGGACGAACGCTGGCGGCGTGCTTAACACATGCAAGTCGAACGATGAACCGGTTTCGGCCGGGGATTAGTGGCGAACGGGTGAGTAACACGTGGGCAATCTGCCCTGCACTCTGGGACAAGCCCTGGAAACGGGGTCTAATACCGGATATGACACGCTCCCGCATGGGATGCGTGTGGAAAGCTCCGGCGGTGCAGGATGAGCCCGCGGCCTATCAGCTTGTTGGTGGGGTGATGGCCTACCAAGGCGACGACGGGTAGCCGGCCTGAGAGGGCGACCGGCCACACTGGGACTGAGACACGGCCCAGACTCCTACGGGAGGCAGCAGTGGGGAATATTGCACAATGGGCGAAAGCCTGATGCAGCGACGCCGCGTGAGGGATGACGGCCTTCGGGTTGTAAACCTCTTTCAGCAGGGAAGAAGCGAGAGTGACGGTACCTGCAGAAGAAGCGCCGGCTAACTACGTGCCAGCAGCCGCGGTAATACGTAGGGCGCAAGCGTTGTCCGGAATTATTGGGCGTAAAGAGCTCGTAGGCGGCTTGTCGCGTCGGATGTGAAAGCCCGGGGCTTAACCCCGGGTCTGCATTCGATACGGGCAGGCTAGAGTTCGGTAGGGGAGATCGGAATTCCTGGTGTAGCGGTGAAATGCGCAGATATCAGGAGGAACACCGGTGGCGAAGGCGGATCTCTGGGCCGATACTGACGCTGAGGAGCGAAAGCGTGGGGAGCGAACAGGATTAGATACCCTGGTAGTCCACGCCGTAAACGTTGGGAACTAGGTGTGGGCGACATTCCACGTCGTCCGCGCCGCAGCTAACGCATTAAGTTCCCCGCCTGGGGAGTACGGCCGCAAGGCTAAAACTCAAAGGAATTGACGGGGGCCCGCACAAGCGGCGGAGCATGTGGCTTAATTCGACGCAACGCGAAGAACCTTACCAAGGCTTGACATACACCGGAAACCTCTGGAGACAGGGGCCCCCTTGTGGTCGGTGTACAGGTGGTGCATGGCTGTCGTCAGCTCGTGTCGTGAGATGTTGGGTTAAGTCCCGCAACGAGCGCAACCCTTGTTCTGTGTTGCCAGCATGCCTTTCGGGGTGATGGGGACTCACAGGAGACTGCCGGGGTCAACTCGGAGGAAGGTGGGGACGACGTCAAGTCATCATGCCCCTTATGTCTTGGGCTGCACACGTGCTACAATGGCCGGTACAATGAGCTGCGAAGCCGTGAGGTGGAGCGAATCTCAAAAAGCCGGTCTCAGTTCGGATTGGGGTCTGCAACTCGACCCCATGAAGTCGGAGTCGCTAGTAATCGCAGATCAGCATTGCTGCGGTGAATACGTTCCCGGGCCTTGTACACACCGCCCGTCACGTCACGAAAGTCGGTAACACCCGAAGCCGGTGGCCCAACCCTTGTGGGGGGAGCCGTCGAAGGTGGGACTGGCGATTGGGACGAAGTCGTAACAAGGTAGCCGTACCGGAAGGTGCGGCTGGATCACCTCCTTTCTAAGGAGCGCATAGCCGACTGCGAGCGCATGTCTCGCACGGTTTGCTCATGGGTGGAACGTTGACTATTCGGCATCGTCTGGATGCTCTTCTCTGTCAGTACTGCTTCGGCGTGGAACACAGAGCGAGTGGAAAGATGACGTCGGGCACGCTGTTGGGTGTCTGAGGGTACGGGCTATCACGCTCGTCCTTCGGCCGGTCCCGGTGAACCATGCGGAAGTGTGGGTGACGGGGTACGGGTCGTTGTTTGAGAACTGCACAGTGGACGCGAGCATCTGTGGCCAAGTTTTTAAGGGCGCACGGTGGATGCCTTGGCACCAGGAACCGATGAAGGACGTGGGAGGCCGCGATAGGCCCCGGGGAGCTGTCAACCGAGCTTTGATCCGGGGGTGTCCGAATGGGGAAACCCGGCAGTCGTCATGGGCTGTCACCCATACCTGAACACATAGGGTATGTGGAGGGAACGCGGGGAAGTGAAACATCTCAGTACCCGCAGGAAGAGAAAACAACCGTGATTCCGGGAGTAGTGGCGAGCGAAACTGGATGAGGCTAAACCGTATGTGTGTGATACCCGGCAGGGGTTGCGCGTACGGGGTTGTGGGAGTGAACTTCAGTCGTCTGCCGGCGGCTGGGTGAGTCAGAAACCATTGCGGTAGGCGAAGGACATGCGAAAGGTCCGGCGTAGAGGGTAAGACCCCCGTAGCTGAAATCGTAGTGGCTTGCTTGTTCATTTCCCAAGTAGCACGGGGCCCGAGAAATCCCGTGTGAATCTGGCGGGACCACCCGCTAAGCCTAAATATTCCCTGGTGACCGATAGCGGATAGTACCGTGAGGGAATGGTGAAAAGTACCGCGGGAGCGGAGTGAAATAGTACCTGAAACCGTGTGCCTACAAGCCGTGGGAGCGTCGGACATCAGCTTGCTGGTGTCTCGTGACTGCGTGCCTTTTGAAGAATGAGCCTGCGAGTTTGCGGTGTGTTGCGAGGTTAACCCGTGTGGGGAAGCCGTAGCGAAAGCGAGTCCGAATAGGGCGGTTTAGTAGCGCGCTCAAGACCCGAAGCGGAGTGATCTAGCCATGGGCAGGTTGAAGCGGAGGTAAGACTTCGTGGAGGACCGAACCCACCAGGGTTGAAAACCTGGGGGATGACCTGTGGTTAGGGGTGAAAGGCCAATCAAACTCCGTGATAGCTGGTTCTCCCCGAAATGCATTTAGGTGCAGCGTCGTGTGTTTCTTGCCGGAGGTAGAGCACTGGATAGGCGATGGGCCCTACCGGGTTACTGACCTTAGCCAAACTCCGAATGCCGGTAAGTGAGAGCGCGGCAGTGAGACTGTGGGGGATAAGCTCCATGGTCGAGAGGGAAACAGCCCAGAGCATCGACTAAGGCCCCTAAGCGTACGCTAAGTGGGAAAGGATGTGGAGTCGCAGAGACAACCAGGAGGTTGGCTTAGAAGCAGCCATCCTTGAAAGAGTGCGTAATAGCTCACTGGTCAAGTGATTCCGCGCCGACAATGTAGCGGGGCTCAAGCGTACCGCCGAAGTCGTGTCATTGCAGCATGTGGTCTAACGATCGCTGTGATGGGTAGGGGAGCGTCGTGTGCCGGGTGAAGCAGCCGTGTAAGCGAGTTGTGGATGGTTCACGAGTGAGAATGCAGGCATGAGTAGCGATACACACGTGGGAAACGTGTGCGCCGATTGACTAAGGGTTCCTGGGTCAAGCTGATCTGCCCAGGGTAAGTCGGGACCTAAGGCGAGGCCGACAGGCGTAGTCGATGGACAACCGGTTGATATTCCGGTACCCGCTTTGAAGCGCCAACGTCGAACCAGGCGATGCTAAGTCCGTGAAGCCGCCCTGATCTCTTCGGAGTTGAGGGGAGTGGTGGAGCCGACGGTCCAGACCTGTAGTAGGTGAGTGATGGGGTGACGCAGGAAGGTAGTCCAGCCCGGGCGGTGGTTGTCCCGGGGTAAGGGTGTAGCCCGAGGAGTAGGTAAATCCGTTCCTTGTTGTGGGTGAGACCTGATGCCGAGCCGATTGTGGTGAAGTGGATGATCCTATGCTGTCGAGAAAAGCCTCTAGCGAGTTTCATGGCGGCCCGTACCCTAAACCGACTCAGGTGGTCAGGTAGAGAATACCGAGGCGTTCGGGTGAACTATGGTTAAGGAACTCGGCAAAATGCCCCCGTAACTTCGGGAGAAGGGGGGCCATTGTTGGTGATCCGATTTACTCGGTGAGCTGGTGGTGGCCGCAGAGACCAGCGAGAAGCGACTGTTTACTAAAAACACAGGTCCGTGCGAAGCCGTAAGGCGATGTATACGGACTGACGCCTGCCCGGTGCTGGAACGTTAAGGGGACCGGTTAGTCACATTTCGGTGTGGCGAAGCTGAGAACTTAAGCGCCAGTAAACGGCGGTGGTAACTATAACCATCCTAAGGTAGCGAAATTCCTTGTCGGGTAAGTTCCGACCTGCACGAATGGCGTAACGACTTCTCGACTGTCTCAACCATAGGCCCGGTGAAATTGCACTACGAGTAAAGATGCTCGTTTCGCGCAGCAGGACGGAAAGACCCCGGGACCTTTACTATAGCTTGATATTGGTGTTCGGTTCGGCTTGTGTAGGATAGGTGGGAGACTGTGAAGCATTAACGCCAGTTAGTGTGGAGTCATTGTTGAAATACCACTCTGGTCGTGCTGGATGTCTAACCTGGGTCCGTGATCCGGATCAGGGACAGTGTCTGGTGGGTAGTTTAACTGGGGCGGTTGCCTCCTAAAGGGTAACGGAGGCGCCCAAAGGTTCCCTCAGCCTGGTTGGCAATCAGGTGTTGAGTGTAAGTGCACAAGGGAGCTTGACTGTGAGACCGACGGGTCGAGCAGGGACGAAAGTCGGGACTAGTGATCCGGCGGTGGCTTGTGGAAGCGCCGTCGCTCAACGGATAAAAGGTACCCCGGGGATAACAGGCTGATCTTCCCCAAGAGTCCATATCGACGGGATGGTTTGGCACCTCGATGTCGGCTCGTCGCATCCTGGGGCTGGAGTCGGTCCCAAGGGTTGGGCTGTTCGCCCATTAAAGCGGTACGCGAGCTGGGTTTAGAACGTCGTGAGACAGTTCGGTCCCTATCCGCTGTGCGCGTAGGAGTCTTGAGAAGGGCTGTCCCTAGTACGAGAGGACCGGGACGGACGAACCTCTGGTGTGCCAGTTGTCCTGCCAAGGGCATGGCTGGTTGGCTACGTTCGGGAGGGATAACCGCTGAAAGCATCTAAGCGGGAAGCCTGCTTCGAGATGAGGACTCCCACCCACTTGATGGGTTAAGGCTCCCAGTAGACGACTGGGTTGATAGGCCAGATATGGAAGCCGGGTAACTGGTGGAGTTGACTGGTACTAATAGGCCGAGGGCTTGTCCTCAGGTGCTCGCGTCCACTGTGTTGGTTCTGAAGCAATGAACCGTATTGAACCCCCCTCTTGTTTGGGGTGTGGTTCCGGTGTCTGTTTCATAGTGTTTCGGTGGTCATAGCGTTAGGGAAACGCCCGGTTACATTTCGAACCCGGAAGCTAAGCCTTTCAGCGCCGATGGTACTGCAGGGGGGACCCTGTGGGAGAGTAGGACACCGCCGAACAATTCTTTAAGAAGACCCCGATGGGAATCTACTTCCCTCGGGGTCTTTTTTGTGTCCATGTCCGGTACGCCCCGGTGCGGAACCCATGCGGGCCTACCGGTAGAGTCATGGAGCATCATCGGCCTGTTTCTCACGGGAGGCTCCCGGGTGGAGGTACAGGAGACACGAGTTCAGACGGACCGTGTGCTCACCATCCCGAACATCCTCAGCGCTGCGCGCCTCGTCGGCGTGCCGCTTTTCCTGTGGCTGATCCTCCGGCCCGAGTTCGGCGGGCCCAACAGCGACGGCTGGGCACTGCTGGTGCTGGCGTTCAGCGGCGTGAGCGACTATCTCGACGGGAAGCTGGCCCGTCGCTGGAACCAGATCAGCAGCCTCGGCCGGCTTCTCGACCCGGCGGCCGACCGGCTCTACATACTGTCGACGCTTGTCGGTCTCACCTGGCGCGAGATCCTGCCCCTCTGGCTGACCGCGGTCCTTCTCGCGCGAGAGCTGGTCCTGCTGGTGATGGTGGGCATCCTCAGGCGCCACGGCTATCCGCCGCCCCAGGTGAACTTCCTCGGCAAGGCGGCGACCTTCAACCTGATGTATGCCTTCCCCTTGCTCCTTCTGAGTGAGGGAAGTGGCTGGCTTCACACGACCGCCGCGATTTTCGGATGGGCGTTCGCCGGATGGGGTACAACACTCTATTGGTGGGCAGGAGTCCTCTACGTGGTTCAGGTCCGCCGACTTGTCAGGGCGGACACCGCGGCCGACTGAGCTCGCCGTAGCGGCGTCCATAGAGGCCGGGGCCCGTAGCGCGGTAAGTGTAAGGGCCATCGGGCGTGCGCAGTCGGCGTGACAGTCGTCTCTTCAAGGAGGACGCTTCCGACATGAAGGCCGTCGTGATGGCAGGGGGCGAGGGAACTCGTCTGCGCCCGATGACCTCGACCATGCCCAAACCGCTGCTGCCCGTGGCCAACCGGCCGATCATGGAGCATGTGCTGCGGCTGCTCAAGCGGCATGGGCTCAGCGAGACCGTGGTGACAGTCCAGTTCCTCGCGTCCCTGGTGAAGAACTACTTCGGTGACGGCGAGGAGCTCGGTATGGAGCTCACGTACGCGAATGAGGAGAAGCCACTCGGCACTGCCGGTAGCGTCAAAAACGCGGAGGAAGCGCTCAAGGACGATACCTTCCTGGTGATCTCGGGTGACGCCCTGACGGATTTCGACCTTACGGATCTGATCAATTTCCATAAGGAAAACGGAGCCCTTGTCACCGTCTGTCTGACGCGCGTCCCCAATCCGCTCGAATTCGGTATCACCATCGTCGACGAGGCGGGAAAGGTCGAGCGTTTCCTGGAGAAGCCCACTTGGGGTCAGGTCTTCTCCGATACGGTCAATACCGGCATCTATGTCATGGAGCCGGAGGTCTTCGACTATGTCGAGCCCGATGTTCCGGTCGACTGGTCCGGAGATGTCTTCCCCCAGCTGATGAAGGAAGGCAAGCCCATCTTCGGGTATGTCGCCGAGGGCTACTGGGAGGATGTGGGCACCCACGAGAGCTATGTGAAGGCCCAGGCCGACGTTCTCGAGGGCAAGGTCGACGTCGAACTCGACGGATTCGAGATCTCGCCCGGCGTATGGGTCGCCGAAGGGGCGGACGTGGATCCGGAGGCCGTGCTCCGCGGTCCGCTCTACATCGGCGACTACGCCAAGGTGGAGGCCGGTACCGAGATCCGTGAGCACACCGTCGTCGGCTCCAATGTCGTGGTGAAGAGTGGCGCCTTCCTGCACAAGGCCGTGGTGCACGACAACGTGTACGTCGGCCAGCAGAGCAACCTGCGCGGCTGTGTCATCGGCAAGAACACCGACATCATGCGCGCCGCCCGGATCGAGGACGGGGCCGTCATCGGCGATGAGTGCCTGATCGGCGAGGAATCGATCGTCCAGGGCAATGTCCGGGTCTATCCGTTCAAGACCATCGAGGCGGGCGCGTTCGTCAACACCTCGGTGATCTGGGAGTCCCGGGGGC
The DNA here is from genome assembly GCF_001598115.1 of Streptomyces sp. AgN23. Classification (NCBI taxonomy): domain Bacteria; kingdom Bacillati; phylum Actinomycetota; class Actinomycetes; order Kitasatosporales; family Streptomycetaceae; genus Streptomyces; species Streptomyces sp. AgN23. Next base: position 1,308,463 of record NZ_CP007153.1, on the reverse strand, counting down.
AGGCCCATCTGTTCGGCGCCCGCGGCGTCTCCGGCATCCTCAATGTGGAGATCACCCCGGAGCTCGCGGTGCGGCTCGCCGGAGCGTATGCGACGACCCTCAAGAAGGGCTCCACGGTCACCACCGCGCGTGACCACTCCAGGGGCGCGCGGGCGCTCAAACGGGCGATGATCTCAGCCCTGCAGACCAGCGCCATCGACGTACGGGACCTGGAGAACGTACCGCTGCCGGTGGCCCGGCAGCAGACCGCGCGCGGCAGTGCCGGCGGGTTCATGATCCGGACCTCGCCCGGGGTGCCGGACTCGGTGGACATCATGTTCTTCGACGAGCGGGGCGCCGACCTGTCCGCTGCCGGTCAGCGGAAGCTGGACCGGGTCTACGCCCGCCAGGAGTACCGCCGGGCCTTCCCGGGCGAGATCGGTGACCTCAGCTTCCCGTCGAGTGTCTTCGACTCGTACACGGGCTCGCTGCTGCGCGCCGTGGACATCAGCGGGATCGCCGAATCCGGCCTCAAGGTCGTCGTGGACGCCGCCAACGGAAGCGCCGGGCTGGTGCTTCCGAGCCTGCTGGGACGGCTCGGGGTGGACGCGCTGACCATCAACCCTGGCCTGAACGAGGCGCGTCCGACGGAGACCGCCGACGCCCGCCGGTCGGGGCTGGCCCGGCTCGGTGAGATCGTCGCCTCGGCGCGTGCCGCGTTCGGAGTGCGATTCGACCCGGTCGGTGAGCGGTTCTCGCTCGTCGACGAGCGGGGCCGCATCGTGGAGGACGACCGGGCGCTGCTGGTGATGCTGGACCTGGTGGCCGCGGAGCGGCGCAGCGGGCGGGTGGCGCTCCCGGTGACCACGACCCGGATCGCCGAGCAGGTGGCGGCGTATCACGGCACGCAGGTGGAGTGGACGACCACCGCGGCCGACGATCTGACCCGGGTCGCCCGGTCGGAGACCACCGTCTTCGGCGGTGACGGGCGCGGCGGATTCATCATCCCCGAGTTCAGCAGCGTCTTCGACGGCACGGCCGCCTTCGTCCGGCTGATCGGGCTGGTGGCGCGCACTCAGCTGACGCTGAGCCAGATCGATGCGCGGATTCCGCGGGCGCACGTCCAGCGGCGCGATCTGGCCACCCCCTGGGCGGTCAAGGGCCTGGTCATGCGGCATGTGGTGGAGGCCGCGGGCGACCGTTCCGTGGACACCACCGACGGGGTGCGGGTCGTGGAGGCCGACGGGCGGTGGGTCATGGTGCTGCCCGACCCGGCCGAGGCGGTCACCCATCTGTGGGCGGAGGGCCCGGATGACGCGTCCGCGCAGGCCCTGCTGGATGAGTGGTCGAGTGTGGTGGACAGCGCGGGGCGCTGATCCCGAGGCCGTCTCCGCACGTCTGAGCGCGTGGGGGCGCCGCCCCGAGGTCCCCGATCCGGCACGCCGGAGGGGCCATTCGGTGGCGGCGGCCCCCACGTGCGACGATGTGCGGCATGTCGCAGCCGCCCCCCGTTCGGAGCACAGCATCGCCGCGCCCTCGTCCGCGCCTCGACGCGTCCATGTCGCTGTTGACCAATGTGATGGACCACAGCCTCGACGACGGGTACGCCGAGGCCGCCGCGCGGCGCGGTGAGACCGGTCGCTCGGGCCTGCCGCGCACCATGCGGGCCAAACTGGGGCTGGCTCTCGGCCTCGTCCTGGTCGCGGTGGTCATCACCGTCGGCGCCGCCGAGGCGCGGATATCGGCGCCCACGCTGGCCAAGGAGCGGGGAGAACTGATCGACCGTATCGAGACGGGGAACTCGAACGCGGACGAGCTCGCCAGGAGCGTGGACAAGCTCCGCGGCGAGGTCGGGGAGAAGCAGCGGCAGGCACTGGAGAAGCACGGCGGAGCCAAGGCCGATCTGGTGGCGCTGCTCTCGGGGGCCAACGAAGTGACCGGCCCGGGGGTGAAGCTGGTGGTCGACGATGCCAAGGGCGCGGCCGGCGGCGGCGGGGGACCACGGGAGAGCGCCGACTTCTCCGATACCGGCCGGGTGCGCGACCACGACATGCAGCGCGTCGTCAACGGCCTGTGGGAGTCGGGCGCGGAGGCCGTCTCGATCAACGGGCAGCGGCTGACGGCGCTCTCGGCGATCAGGGCGGCGGGAGACGCCATACTGGTCGACAACAAGCCGCTGGCGCCCCCGTATACGGTGCTCGCGGTGGGGGACGGGCAGCGGCTGAGCACCGCTTTCCAGAACAGCGCGGACGGCCAGTATCTGCATGTGCTGCAGCAGAACTATGACATCCGCACGAGCATTTCCGCCCAGGACTCGCTCCGGCTTCCGGCCGCGCCGAGCCTGATCGTACGCACCGCGGAACCGATAGCCGGTGGCTCCGGCAAGGGTGACGCCGACACAGGGAAGGGCACATCGTGATCGCCGTATTGGGGCTCATCGTGGGAGTCGTGGTCGGACTTGTGGTTCGACCCGTGGTGCCGACGGTGGTCGAGCCCTATCTGCCGATCGCCGTCGTGGCGGCACTCGACGCGGTCTTCGGAGGCTTCCGGGCGATGCTGGACGGGATCTTCGACGACAAGGTCTTCGTCGTATCGTTCCTGTCCAATGTGGTGGTGGCCGCACTGATCGTCTTCCTCGGTGACAAGCTGGGCGTCGGTGCTCAGCTGTCGACGGGAGTCGTGGTGGTGCTCGGTATCCGGATCTTCTCCAACGCGGCCGCGATCCGCCGCCATGTCTTCCGGGCGTGAGGCCGATGACGACCGACGACACCCCTGAGAAGCCCGAGCGGCCAGACTCGGCTGAAAACCGACGGCCGGCCGAAACTCCGCGGAAGGCGGCCGAAACGCCGCGACCGGCCGAGAGGGACGAGAAGCCCGAGAAGCCGGAGCCGGCAGCGAAGGCCCGAGAGCCCGAACCGGCCGCTGAGCAGCCGCGGCGGTCGCCCGAGCCGCCGCGACGGCCGGAGACGGCCGAGAAGCTCGCGCCGTCCGGGGAGCCGCGCGAGCGGGCGCGGCCGGAGCGGCAGTCGGTGGCCGAAACGCCGCGGCCGGGCGCCCCGTCGCCCGCCCGTGAGCCCGGGCACCGTGACGTACGAGAGCAGCCGGGCAGACCGGCCGCGCCGCCGCGGGGTGAGTCGGGCAGGCCCTCTACGCCTCCGCGGGAGCCGGGCAGGCCGTCCGCGCCGCCGCGGGGTGAGTCGGGCAGGCCTTCTATGCCTCCGCGGGAGCGGGGCAGGCCGTCCATGCCGCCGCGAGGTGAGTCGGGCAGGCCCGCCGGGCCGCCGCCGGGTGGTCTCAAGGATGTCGCTCTCCGGAGGCCCTTGCCCAAGGCCGTGCTGCCCGAGGCCCTGCCGCCGCAGGCCCAGGGCCGGCCCGTCAAGCCGGGCGGTACGCCCGCGCCGCCCGCCGAGGGCACCAGGCCCCCCGGCGGGCCCAGGAGCGGCCCCGGAGAGCGTGTGGGGCCCGCCCCCGGCCCCGGAGCCGGACAGGGCGACGATGGGGCCGAGAAGGGGCCGGAAGAGGCTCTGTCCGGCCGCCAGCGGTTGCTGAAGGGCGTATGGCCGCCGCGGCTGACCCGCGCGCAGCTGATCGTCGCCCTGCTGCTCTTCGGCCTCGGCCTGGGCCTCGCCATCCAGGTGCGCTCGACCAACGAGAGCAGCGTGCTGCGCGGCGCCCGGCAGGAGGACCTGGTCCGGATCCTCGACGAGCTGGACTCCCGCACCCAGCGGCTCCAGGACGAGAAGCGCCGGCTGGAGAACCAGCGCACCGAGCTGGAGAACAGCTCGGACCAGGCCGAGGAGGCCCGCAAGCAGACGCTCCAGAAGGAGCAGCAGCTGGGCGTGCTCGCGGGTACGGTGGCAGCACAGGGTCCCGGTATCACGATCACCATCGACGACTCCCGGGGCTCCGTGGAGTCGGACATGCTGCTCGACACGGTGCAGGAGCTGCGCGCGGCGGGCGCCGAGGCGATCCAGATCGGCAAGGTGCGAGTGGTCGCCGGGACCTACTTCGCGGACAGCGGTGGCGCGATCCAGATCGATGGACAGAAAGTGACGCAGCCGTATGTTGTGAAGGTGATCGGCAAGCCGGAAGATCTGGAGCCGGCGCTGAACATCCCCGGCGGGGTGGTGCAGAGCCTGGAGAAGGAGCAGGCCACTGTGTCCGTGCGGCGGGAGAAGAAGATCGTTGTGGATGCCTTGCGATCGGCGAAGCGGCCTGACTACGCTCGGTCGTCATCACGGTGAGGCGGTTCGAAATGAGGGTCTCTCGGGGAGACCATGTGGACGCGGGGGGTCAACGCACCAGAAGATCCGCGCGTGATGGAAACTGTCTGGTGGTCACGGACGTTGTGAGGATGTCCGGACCGTCTGGTGTGAGCATCGAGGGTTTGTCCTGCCCCACGGGCGGGTCTGTTTCAGTCAAGGGGAATCGCCCGTGAAGTTGTTCGGGAAGTTGTTCGGCAAGAGTGCCCGCCAGGATGGCGGCAGCAGCACCGCTCGCCACCGCGCCTCGCGTGCTGCGGAGGAGAGCGGAGGGGGGACCGAGGAGCGCCCGCTGTTCCGGGACCAGGTCGGCTCCCAGGGCGAGTCTGTTGACCCCTCCGCGACCGGCCCCATAGGTTTCCAGGAGCCATCGGCCGCTCACAGTGGTGGAGGGTTCGGCTTGCCTGTCTGTCAGCGGTGCGGCCACCGGAACGCGGAGGCCAGCCGGTTCTGTTCCAATTGCGGCGCCCCGCTGCGGGGCGGTGCGCCCTCCGAGCGTGCCTCGGAGACCACCTCCACCATTTCGATCTCGGGTCTCGAGGCGTACGACTCCGAGGTGACCGGGCAGACGCCGCTGCCGTCGCTCAGCCCGGAGGCGCAGGCCGCCGTCGAGGCGCTGCCGATGGGTTCGGCGCTGCTGGTGGTCCGCCGCGGGCCGAACTCGGGCAGCCGCTTCCTGCTGGACAGTGATGTCACCACGGCGGGCCGTCACCCGCAGAGCGACATCTTCCTGGACGATGTGACGGTCTCCCGCCGCCATGTGGAGTTCCGGCGCGGCCAGGACGGCAGCTTCACCGTCTCGGACGTCGGCAGCCTCAACGGGACGTACCTCAACCGGGAGCAGATCGACGCGCCGGTGGTGCTGGCCAGCGGCGACGAGGTGCAGATCGGTAAGTACCGGCTGGTCTTCTACCCGAGCCAGCGGGGCGTCGGCATCTGACCCGTCAGGGGAGGTCCATGCTTCAGACACCGTCGGGCGGTGCCGGTACCGGCACCGCCCCCACGGGCAGCCGATCGATGAGCATCGGCACCGTGCTGAATCTGTTGCGGGACGAGTTCCCCGAGGTCACCATCTCCAAGATCCGCTTCTTGGAGTCGGAAGGTCTGGTCGAGCCGCGGCGGACGCCTTCCGGCTATCGCAAATTCAGCCGGCGAGATGTGGAGCGGCTCGGCCATATCCTCCGGATGCAGCGTGACCACTACCTGCCGCTCAAGGTCATCCGGGAGCATCTGGACGCCTTGGAGCGGGGCGAGTCGTTGCAGCTTCCTGCCGTTTCGCAGGGAGCGCGGCAGCCCGGTGCGCTCGACGGCGGTATCGAGGCGGCCGCGGACGGCCCCACGGCCGCCCGGCTGGGCCGTGCCGAGCTGCTGGCAACGGCCGAGGTCAGCGAGGTGCGGCTGGCCGAATGGGAGTCGTACGGGCTGCTCGCGCCGACCGCGGACGGCGAGTACGACATCGAGGCGGTGACCGTCGCCCGGCTCATCGCCGAACTTGGTCGTTTCGGCCTGGAACCACGTCATCTGCGAATCATGAAAGCCTCCGCCGAGCGCGAGGCCGGAATGGTCGAGCAAGTGGTCGCTCCGCTGCGGTTGCATAGAAACCCGCAGACCAGAGCGCATGCGGAGGCCAGTGTGCGGGAGCTTGCCACGCTCTCCGTACAGCTGCACGCGGCGCTGGTGCGGTCGGCTCTGAGGGTCCAGGAGCGGTGACCGACCGGGCCCCGACTATCCAAACCGGCCGGGCACGTCCTAGGGTTGCTGTGTGAACGAGCTCGACGTCGTGGGTGTCCGGGTGGAAATGCCCTCCAACCAACCGATCGTGCTCCTGCGTGAAGTGGGAGGCGACCGGTACCTCCCCATCTGGATCGGACCAGGTGAGGCGACCGCGATCGCCTTCGCTCAGCAGGGCATGGCTCCGGCGCGCCCGCTGACCCATGATCTTTTCAAAGACGTACTCGAAGCGGTCGGCCAGCAGCTCACGGAGGTCCGGATCACGGATCTGCGCGAGGGGGTCTTCTACGCGGAGCTGGTCTTCGCCAGCGGCGTGGAGGTCAGCGCCCGGCCGTCCGACGCCATAGCGCTCGCGCTGCGCACCGGAACGCCGATCTACGGCAGCGACGGGGTGCTGGACGACGCCGGTATCGCGATCCCGGACGAGCAGGAGGACGAGGTGGAGAAGTTCCGCGAGTTCCTCGACCAGATCTCGCCCGAGGACTTCGGAACCAGCAGCCAGTGAACGGTATGCCGGTCCTCGCTCGCGCATTCGAGTAGCCTTTCCCGGACGAGGGACACGGGAAACCACCCTTAGGGTGATTATCACTCGGCGTGCCGAGTGTGGCGATCGTTGACGCACCCCGGGTGACTGCCTACCTTCAAGATGGCAGGTCGAGGACGGAGGTCGGCGTGAGAAGCACCGGCGACGGCACGGCAGCCGGCGGTCCGTATACGCTCCAGGGGAGCGCACCGGCCGATCCGGCATTGAAGGCTCGGGTCGCGGCACAGGCAGCACCGCCGCGTGAGCCCGCCGCGGGGGAGACGGAGCGGGTCGGGTACCGCGGACCCACCGCATGCGCGGCCGCGGGCATCACCTACCGCCAGCTCGACTACTGGGCCCGCACCGGCCTGGTGGAGCCGAGCGTCCGGCCCGCGTACGGCTCGGGCAGCCAGCGGCTCTACAGCTTCCGGGACGTGGTCGTCCTCAAAATCGTGAAGCGGCTGCTGGACACCGGCGTATCGCTGCAGAACATCCGGGCGGCGGTGACTCATCTGCGCGCCCGGGAGCTCGACGACCTGGCCCAGATGACGCTGATGAGCGACGGCGCGACCGTCTACGAGTGCACCTCGCCCGATGAGGTCGTGGACCTCCTCCAGGGCGGTCAGGGCGTCTTCGGGATCGCCGTGGGTGTCGTCTGGCGGGATGTCGAGAGCGCGCTGTCCCAGCTGCACGGCGAGCGGGTGGACACCGGTGAGACGCTGATCCGGCACAACCCCACCGATGAGCTCGCGGCGCGTCGCAACCGGGCCGGTTGAGCGCTCGCCCTTTCGTCAGGCGCCCTTCGCCAGGCACCTTTTGTCAGGCGCCGCCCCGGACGTGAGCCGAGCGGCGCCCCAGGCCCGCCTCCGGGCCGTCGTGCCGCCCATTGTCAGTGGGGTGCGGCAGCATCGTAGGTGTGAGGGGTGCGCCGACGATTCTCCATCTGGACATGGATGCCTTCTACGCCTCGGCGGAGCAGGCATCCAAGCCGAGCCTGCGCGGTAAGCCGGTGATCGTGGGGGGTCTGGGGCCGCGTGGCGTGGTCGCCACGGCCTCCTACGAGGCCCGGGTGTTCGGGGTGCATTCCGCCATGGCGATGGCCCAGGCCCGCCGCCTGTGTCCGAACGCGGCGTTCCTCATCCCCCGCTTCACCCTCTACCGCACGGTGAGCGACGCGGTCATGACCCTGCTGCACACGCTCTCGCCGCTTGTGGAGCCGCTCAGTCTGGACGAGGCGTTCGTCGATCTGGAGGCGGGCGGCACCGAGCCCACCGTCGGGGCGGCGCGCGCCGTGGGGGAGCGGCTGCGGGCCGACATCAAGGCGGCCACCGGGCTGACCGGCTCGGTGGGGCTCGCCGGATCCAAGATGCTCGCCAAGATCGCTTCGGAGCAGGCCAAGCCCGACGGCATGGTGGTCATCGACCCGGGGACGGAGCGCGAGCTGCTCGGCCCCATGTCGGTGCGGACACTCCCGGGCGTCGGCCCCGCCACGGCGGAGACGCTGCGCCGGGCCGGGATCCACACCGTGGCCGAGACCCGGGAGGCGGGCGAGGCCGAGCTGGTGCGGCTGCTGGGCCGGGCCCACGGCGCGTCGCTCTTCCTGATGGCCGAGGGCCGGGACGAGCGGCCCGTCGTCGCCGAGCGGGACGCCAAGTCCATCTCGGTGGAGGACACCTTCGACGTCGACCTCACCGACCGGACCCGGGTGCAGCTGGAGATCACACGGCTCGCCGACCGCTGTGTGCGACGGCTGCGCGAGGCGGGCCGCTCGGGGCGGACGGTCGTGATCAAGGTGCGGCGGTACGACTTCTCCACGCTGACCCGTTCGGAGACCCTGCGCGGGCCGACCGACGATCCGGGGGTGGTGCGGGAGGCCGCCGCACGGCTGATCGACGGCGTGGACACCACGGCGGGTGTGCGGCTGCTGGGGGTCGGGGTCAGCGGTCTGGCTGACTACACCCAGGAGGATCTCTTCGCGCAGGCAGCGCAGGCAGCGCAGGCAGCGCAGGCAGCGCAGGCCGCGCAGGCCGCCCAGGCGGCTCAGGAGGCCCATGAGGCCCTGGGGGACGCCCGGCGCGTGCCGGGGCCCGAGGGGCCGGAGCGTGTGGGAGAGGGCGCGGGAGAGGCTTCTGAGGACGCTGAGAAGCCGCGCCGCTGGCTGCCGGGCTCCGATGTGCGGCACGCCGAGTACGGGGCGGGCTGGGTGCAGGGGAGCGGGGTGGGCCGGGTGACCGTGCGCTTCGAGGAGCCCTGGTCGCGGCCGGGGCGGGTGCGGACGTTCGCGGTGGACGACCCGGCGCTGGAGCCGACCGAACCGCTGCCCCTGCTGCGACCGGACGCGGATGCGGCTCCGGGCCTGGACGCGGTCCCGGGGGAGCCCGCGACCCCGGACGTGGACGGGGCTTCGGACGTGGACGGGGCTTCGGACGTGGACCCAGGCCCGGACGCGGATCTGGCCCCGAACCTGGCCGTGAGCCCGGACCCGGACGCGAGCCCGACCGCGGAGGAGGCTGCGGGCCCGGTTCCCGAGGACGCCGCGAGCCCGGGCCCCGATGTGGCCCGGAAGGCGGCCACGGACCCGGCCTCGATCCCGGGAGAGGCTGCGGACCTGGTCTCGGATGACGTCGTGTGCCCGCGCCCCGACGTGGCCCGGGAGGTCGTCACGGACCCGGACCCGGCCTCCGAGGACGCCGCGGGTCCGCCCCTCGACGGGGCCCCGGAGGAGGCTTCGGACCTGGCCCCGGACGGGACGACGGGCCGGGAGGGGACCACGGGCCTGAACCCGGGGGAGCGCATAGCCCCGGGCCCAGAGCAGACCGCGGGCCCGGATGACCTGGCCCCGGGAGCGGACGGCCTGACCGAGGGCGCGGATGGGCTGGCCCCGGGACTGGGCGGGGGATCCGGGCGGGGGCAGGGCCTGGGCCATATGCGGGGCCCGGCCTCAGGACACGAGCAGAGCAAGCCGCAGCCCCAAGGTCAGCCCGTGACGTCCAGCCCGTAGTGGTGGTAGAGCTGCAACTCCTGCTCGGGGGAGAGGTGGCGGCCGACGCCGAAGTCCGGGGCGTCCTTGATCAGTGTTCGGTCGTACGGCACCCGCAGGGTGTCGCCGACGACCTCGCTCGGTTCGAGCGGCACGAAGACGTCCCGGCTGAACAGCCCGGTGCGTACGGCCGCCCATTCGGGCTCGCCGGTCGCGTCGTCGAGATAGACCTCGTCCACGGTGCCGATCTTGGAGCCCTCGCGGTCGAATGCCTTGCGGCCGATCAGGGTCCGCGGGTCGATATCGGTCTGCACGCTCTCTCCCACAGGTGGCAAGTGACCATTGATACCTACAAAAAGCCACATCACCGCGCTCGGCCACTCGAACGCCGGCGACCGTCCCCCACGATAGAACCGCTGGTACGCTGACTGTGGCTGTAAACCCCGTGCGGGAGAGTCCTCCGCCGACGCTGTCGGAGGCGCCGAAGGAGCAAACCCTCCCCGGAATCTCTCAGGCACACGTACCGTGCGGGTGAGGTCACTCTGGAAAGCAGGGCGGGCCACGGGCTAGCAGAGCTCCGGAACCCCTCCTCACCGACGGTGAAAACCGGTCAGGCGGTACGTGGACCGGTGAAGCTCTCAGGTTGAGATGACAGAGGGGGAGGCCGTCCGGGCACCCGCGCCGCGGTGCCCCTCGCCGGTCGTTACAGACCAGGAGGCCCCCGCAGATGACCGCCAATCGCATCGCACTCTCCGACTTGGAACGCGGTACTCCGTTCGAGCAGCGCCATATCGGCCCCGACGGCGAGGCGCAGGCCAAGATGCTCGCCCACGTCGGCTTCGGCTCGCTGGACGAGCTCACCGAGGCCGCCGTACCGGAGGTCATAAGGAGCACCGAGGCGCTGAATGCCCTGCCCCCGGCCCGCAGCGAGCCGGAGGTCATCGCCGAGCTGCGCGGGCTCGCCGACCGCAACCAGGTGCTGCCGTCGATGATCGGTCTCGGCTACTACGGCACCCACACCCCGCCGGTGATCCTGCGCAATGTGCTGGAGAACCCCGCCTGGTACACCGCGTACACGCCCTACCAGCCGGAGATCTCCCAGGGTCGGCTCGAGGCCCTGCTCAACTTCCAGACCGTGGTCGCCGATCTGACCGGGCTGCCCACGGCCGGTTCCTCGCTGCTGGACGAGGCCACCGCGGCCGCCGAGGCGATGGCGCTGTCGCGGCGCGTCGGCAAGGTCAAGGAGGGCGTCTTCCTGGTCGACGCCGAGTGTCTGCCGCAGACCGTCGCGGTCCTGCGGACCCGCGCCGAGCCGACCGGTGTCGAGGTCGTCGTCGCCGATCTGGCCGAGGGCATTCCGGACGAGATCGCCGAACGCGGGGTCTTCGGCGTACTGCTGCAGTACCCGGGCGCCTCCGGCGTGGTGCGCGATCCCCGGCCGGTCATCGAGCGCGCCCATGAGCTGGGCGCCATCGTCACCGTCGCCGCCGATCTGCTCGCGCTCACCCTGCTCACCTCGCCCGGCGAGCTGGGCGCGGACATCGCGGTGGGCAACAGCCAGCGGTTCGGTGTCCCGATGGGCTTCGGCGGACCGCACGCCGGGTTCATGTCGGTGCGCGACGCCTACGCCCGCAACCTTCCCGGCCGGCTGGTCGGGGTCTCCGTGGACGCCGACGGCGACAAGGCGTACCGGCTGGCGCTGCAGACCCGTGAGCAGCACATCCGCCGGGAGAAGGCCACCAGCAATATCTGCACCGCCCAGGTGCTGCTGGCCGTGATGGCCGGGATGTACGCCGTCTACCACGGCCCGGACGGGCTCGCCGCGATCGCCCGCCGCACCCACCGCTACGCCTCGGTGCTCGCCGAGGGGCTGCGGGCCGGCGGTGTCGAGGTGGTGCACGGCGCGTTCTTCGACACTCTCACCGCGCGAGTGCCGGGCCGGGCCGCCGAGGTGGTCGCCGCGGGCCGGGAGGCCGGGGTCAACCTTCGGCTGGCCGACGCCGACCACGTCGGCATCGCCTGCGACGAGACCACCGCCCGTGCGCAGCTCGCCGCCGTGTGGTCCGCCTTCGGGGTGGACGGCGGAAACGGCGACGCCACCGGGATCCCCGGCATCGACGAGCTGGACGCCGCGGCGCCGGACGCGCTGCCCGCGGCCCTGCTGCGCCACGACGGCTATCTGGCCCACCCGGTCTTCCACCAGCACCGCTCCGAGACGGCGATGCTGCGCTATCTGCGGCGGCTGGCCGACCGGGACTACGCCCTGGACCGCGGCATGATCCCGCTCGGCTCCTGCACCATGAAGCTCAACGCGACCACCGAGATGGAGCCGGTCACCTGGCCCGAGTTCGGCGCGCTGCACCCCTTCGCACCGGCCGAGCAGGCCCAGGGCTATCTGACCCTGATCCGTGAGCTGGAGGAGCGGCTGGCCGAGGTCACCGGCTATGACAAGGTCTCCCTGCAGCCGAACGCCGGATCCCAGGGCGAGCTCGCCGGGCTGCTCGCGGTGCGCGCCTATCACCGTGCCAACGGGGACACCCAGCGCACCGTCTGCCTGATCCCGTCCTCCGCGCACGGCACCAACGCCGCCAGCGCCGTGATGGCCGGCATGAAGGTCGTCGTGGTCAAGACCGGTGAGGACGGCGAGATCGACACCGGCGACCTGCGTGCCAAGATCGAGAAGCATGGTGCCGAACTGGCCGTGCTGATGGTCACCTACCCCTCCACCCACGGTGTGTTCGAGGGGCACATCACCGAGATCTGCGCGGCCGTGCACGACGCGGGCGGTCAGGTCTACGTGGACGGCGCCAACCTCAACGCGCTGGTCGGGCTCGCCGAGCCGGGCCGGTTCGGCGGCGATGTCTCGCATCTGAACCTGCACAAGACCTTCTGCATCCCGCACGGCGGTGGCGGTCCCGGCGTCGGGCCGGTCGCGGTGCGCGAGCACCTGGCGCCCTACCTCCCCAACCATCCGCTGCAGCCCGCCGCGGGCCCGGCCACCGGAGTCGGCCCGGTCTCGGCCGCGCCGTGGGGCTCCGCGGGGATCCTGCCGATCTCCTGGGCGTACATCCGGCTGATGGGCGCCGAGGGGCTGCGCCGCGCGACCCAGGTCGCGGTGCTCGGCGCCAACTATGTCGCCAAGCGTCTCGAGCCGCACTACCCGGTGCTCTACACCGGCCCCGGCGGCCTGGTGGCCCATGAGTGCATCGTGGATCTGCGGCCGCTGACGAAGGCCACCGGCGTGACGGTCGACGATGTGGCCAAGCGCCTGATCGACTACGGCTTCCACGCGCCGACGATGTCGTTCCCCGTCGCCGGGACGCTGATGATCGAGCCGACCGAGAGCGAGGATCTGACGGAGCTGGACCGCTTCTGCCAGGCGATGATCGCCATCCGGGCCGAGATCGAGAAGGTCGGCTCCGGCGAGTGGGCCAAGGAGGACAACCCGCTCCGGAACGCCCCGCATACGGCGGCGTCGCTGACCGGGGAGTGGGACCACCCGTACTCCCGGGAGGAAGCGGTCTTCCCGGCCGGGGTCTCGGCGGCCGACAAGTACTGGCCGCCGGTGCGGCGGATCGACGGGGCCTATGGGGACCGTAACCTCGTCTGCTCCTGCCCGCCGCTGGAGTCCTACGAGGGCTGAGGGCTTCCCCTCCGAACTCGGAGACTCGCAGGCGCGTCAATGGGGCCGGTGCGGCGGATACGCCGGGCCGGCCCCTGCGGGTACGTGCCGTCGACGGCGGGTCAGGCCATGGTGACGGCGTGGGCGACCGTCAGGCCGCGGTGACGATGTGCTCGGAACCCCGCGGCCGGCAGGGTGCGATGACGCGCCCGTCCGGCAGCAGCTCACCGGTGTCCTCGAAGAGCAGGACGCCGTTGCACAGCAGGCTCCATCCCTGCTCCGGGTGGTGCGCCACCAGATGGGCGGCCTCCCGGTCGGCGGAGTCGGCTGACGGGCAGGGTGGTTGATGCTGGCACATGACAGGGTTCTTTCGCTGCGGAGTGGTGAAGGTCCTGCGGCTCGCTGCGGCGTTCATGGCCGCCCCCCGTGGTTTGAGTCGGTCGATTGCTCCAGTGTTGCCCTACGGCCTGGAATCCGCAGGGATTTCGCGGTACCGGTCTCGCTAGATAATGACGCATCACCCGTCCGGACGGTTCATCGCCGCCGGACTGTTACGAGGATGCTGCGGAGCGCCCCGTGACCCGGCGGTCACGGGGCGCTCCCAACCTGGCGGAGGCCCAGGTCAGGCGGGTGAGCCAAGCAAGGGAGCCCGGGTGAGCCGGTGGGTGAGAACCGGCAGCAAATCCGTCGCGCGATGCGCCCGGTGGGGCGCGATCCCCGGCGGGGCCGGGGCGAGCGGCACCAACAGGTCCCCCGCGCCGAGGCCGCCTTCGGCGCCGTCCGCCGTCAGGTCGCCGTGCAGCCAGAGCGTGACCATGTAGAGCTCGGGAATGGACAGCAGCCGCGGTTGGTACCCCGAGGGCAGCGACTCGGCCTGGCTCAGGGCGAGTTCGGCCGAGCTGACATAGGGGCCCTCGGAGAAGTGTGAGAAGGCCCAGCCGTCGGCGGTGAGCATCGCCTCGGCGGCGGCCACCGTGCGGTTGCCGTCGCGGATCAGGAAGCGCCAGCCGGTGAGCCGGGTGCGTGGCGGGCCGTCGGCGGTGGTGATGTCGTCCAGGACATGGACGGGGAGCGGAAGTTCGGGTTCGAAGGGGCCGGTGAGCGTGGAGAGTACCGGGGTGCGGGCCTCGCGGACGGCGGTGGGGGAATCAAGGGCCGTGAGGACGCTGCGCAGGGCGGGCGCGGGGGCCTGGGGCACATGCAGCGGCATGGTGGGTCGCCTCTCGCTTGGAGACACGGTGAAGCGATAGCGGGCCGGGTTTGGGCGGCGCTGTCGGTGGAACACGGGTCAGAGGGGAACCGGAACAGACCGTTCGGGCCTTATCTCTCTGCCTCGTTAGCCGAGTTTATACGACACATGTTCCCGTTGTGTTTCATCTAGCCGCTGCCCGCATTGCCGACAAGACGTTATCCAGACCCTGAGAAGGCGGGGATTTTCCCCGATTCCATGCCAGATGAACGGATATGACCTGGCATTTTGAGGCCGACGCGGTAGGCTGGAACTCGCCGGTCCAATTTTCCGGCGCAATGAAGAGTTCCAGAGAGCCTACCGGCTGGGTGGGGATCGCGGGGCGTTATCGATCACATTGGTGGGCATCATCGAGCGTGGTGTGCAGACGGCTGGCACCGATGATCCACTCGAGGAGGGACGCTTCGATGGGGGACAAGCTCATAGCCGGTGAGTTCGACCCGTCCGGCCGGCGACGGCAGCGCGTCCGGTTGCGGCAGTGCCTCGACGGGCTGGGCCGGCTCCTGGCCGACAAGCGATTCGACCGCCCGAAGAATCTGATGGGGCTGGAGATCGAGCTGAATCTCGCCGGGGCCGACGGACTGCCGAGGATGATGAACGCGGAGGTTCTGGAGCGTATCGGGAGTCATGATTTCCAGACCGAACTCGGGCAGTGCAATCTTGAAGTAAACATCGTGCCCCACCGTTTGCGCGGACGCGTTCTCGATCAGCTCTCGGAAGAGCTACGGACCGGTTTGTCATATGCCGATCGCAAGGCGCGGGAAGTGTCCTCCGAGATCGTAATGATCGGAATTCTGCCGACCCTCGCCGCGGACGATCTGGGATCCACGAGCCTCTCCTATGACGACCGTTACAAACTCCTCAACGAGCAGATGCTGGCCGCCCGCGGCGAGGATTTCCTCATCGACATCGAGGGCCGTGAGCGGTTCACCTACGCCAGCGCCTCCATCGCCCCCGAGGCGGCCTGCACCTCCGTCCAGCTCCATCTCCAGGTCACCCCGGGGCGCTTCGCGGACGCGTGGAACGCGGCGCAGGCGGTGGCCGCCGTACAGATCGCGATCGGCGCCAACTCCCCCTTCGTCTTCGGCCATGAGGCATGGCGCGAATCCCGGCCGCCGCTGTTCCTTCAGGCCACCGATGTGCGTCCGCCGGAGATCGCCGCCCAGGGGGCGCGCCCGCGCACCTGGTTCGGCGAGCGCTGGATCGGTTCCGCCTACGAGCTGTTCGAGGAGAACCTGCGCTATTTCCCGCCCCTGCTCTCCACCGGCGAGGACGAGGACCCGCTGCGGGTGCTGGACGGGGGCGGGGTGCCCGAGCTCCAGGAACTGGCGCTGCACAACGGCACGATCTACCGCTGGAACCGGCCCGTCTACGATGTCGTGGACGGTGTTCCGCATCTGCGCGTGGAGAACCGTGTGCTTCCGGCGGGGCCCACCGTCACCGATGTCATCGCCAACGCCGCCTTCTACTACGGACTGGTCAGGGCGCTCGCCGAGGAGTCTCGCCCGGTGTGGACCCGGCTGCCGTTCGCGGCCGCCGCCGCCAACTTCGACGCGGCCTGCCGGCACGGCATCGACGCGGTCCTGCAGTGGCCCAGATCCGGCCGGTCGGCCTCCCTGGCCCGCACCTCCGCCGTACGGCTGGTCCGCGAGGAGCTGCTGCCGCTCGCCGCGTCCGGCCTCGACTCCTGGGGCGTGGAGCCCGCCGACCGCGACCGCTATCTCGGCGTGATCGAGGAGCGCTGCAAGCTGCGGGTCAACGGCGCGTCCTGGCAGACGGCCACCTACCACCGGGCGCTGGCCGGCGGGCTGGACCGGGACGCCGCGCTCGCGGCCATGACCCGCCGCTACTGCGCCCTGATGCGGACCGACGCGCCGGTGCACACCTGGCCCACCGATCTCTCCGGGTGACGCCCACACCGGCGACCATGACACCGTATTGTCCGGTGAGCGGGGCGGACGCGCCCGATGAGGCGGACAAGCGGAAGTGGGGACAGGAGTGCGGTCACAGGCGCGGGGCGCGGATGCCCCGGTCGAGGACAGGCTCTCGCGGCGCATGCTGCGCACTGAGACGCTGCTCGTGCTGGCGCTGTCCCTCGGCGCGAGCGGGCTCTCCGCACTGATCAGCTTTATCGGCTCGGTGACCAAACCGGGCGGGCTCAAGGACCAGGCGGCCAATCTCAACTCCTCCGCCGCGCCGGGTCGGCCCTGGCTGGATCTCGCCTGGCAGCTGTTCGGCATCTCGACCGCGCTGGTGCCGGTCGCGCTCGTGGCCCATCTGCTGCTGCGCGAGGGCGCCGGGCTGCGGACGATCGGCTTCGACCGCGACCGGCCGCGGTTCGACCTGGCGTGGGGCGCCGCGGTCGCGGCCGCGATCGGCGGCACCGGGCTGCTGCTGTACCTGGGAGCGCGGGCGGCCGGGGGCAATCTGACGGTGGTGCCCGAGTCGCTGCCCGATGTGTGGTGGAAGATTCCTGTACTGATCGCCTCCGCCGTGCAGAACGCGGTGCTGGAGGAGGTGATCGTGGTCGGCTATCTGCTGCGCAGGCTCGGGCAGTTGGGCTGGACCCCGATGGCCGCCCTGCTGGCCAGCTCGGTGCTGCGCGGTTCGTACCACCTCTACCAGGGGATCGGCGGCTTCTTCGGCAACCTGGCGATGGGTGTGATCTTCGTGCTGCTCTACCGCCGCTGGGGGCGGGTCGGGCCGCTGGTCGCCGCGCATGCGTTGATCGACATCGTGGCCTTCGTCGGATACGCCCTGCTGGCGGGCCGGGTGGACTGGCTGCCCACGGCCTGACCCGCCATCCGTCGTGACCGATGGGTCTCAGGCCAGCAGTTCGCCGTCGATGACGGTGACGGCGCCGCCCGTCAGCAGCGTACGGTCGCCGCGCAGCGCGGTGCGGACCAGGCCGGTGCGCGCGGACGCCTGCATCCCGGTCAGCTCGTCGCGGCCGAACCGGGCCGACCAGTAGGGCGCGAGCGCGGTGTGGGCGCTGCCGGTGACGGGGTCCTCGTCGATGCCGACGGCCGGGGCGAACATCCGCGAGACGAAGTCGTAGCCGCGCGTGGGATCCTCGGCGGCCGCGGTCACGATGACGCCCCGGTGGCTGATCCGCTTGAGTGAGGCGAGGTCGGGGGCCAGGGCGCGCACGGTCTTCTCGTCGGCCAGCTCGATCAGCAGATCGTCGATGTGCGGGCCGGCGTGATGGGCGGACACGATCTCGGCGCCGAGCGCTCCGGCGACCTCGGCCGTCTTCTGGGGGACCGGCAGCGCGGTCAGTGAGGCCGTGGGGAAGTCCAGCGTGATGGAGCCGCCGTCGTCGGCCGTCGCCGACAGGACCCCGCTGAGGGTGGCGAAGCGGACCGTGCCGGTCGCGGCCCCCGTGGTCTTCAGGACATGGGCGGTGGCGAGCGTGGCATGGCCGCACATGGGCGCCTCGGTGACCGGGGTGAACCAGCGCAGCGCCCAGTCCGCCTCCGCGGTCTGCGGGAGCGGATGGGCGAAGGCGGTCTCGGCGAGATTGACCTCGGCGGCGACCTGCTGCAGCCGGCCGTCGTCCGGGAAGGAGTCGGTGTCGAGAAGGACGACCCCGGCCGGGTTGCCGGCGAAGGGGTGCTCGGTGAAGGCGTCGACGATACGTATCCGCATACCGCCGACCGTAGGCGGCGGTATGCGGGGCAGCCATGGCCAATCCTCCAGCCGTGGCACCCCCTGGGGGCGGTGGTGTCGGCCCTGGCCGGTGGTGCGGGGAGCGAGGGCCGACTACCCCTCGTCGGCGGCGAACAGCTCGAGGTGCCCGCACTCAGGGCAGCGGAACGCCGCTATCTTCCGCCGGGGACGGCCGATCCGCTTGGCGCCCCCGAAGAGTCCCCGCTCCATCGCCCCCTCGATCCAGCGCGCGTACCCGCGCGAATGCTCACCGGCGTCCTCGATGAATCCTTCCGCCAGGCCGACGGTGCCGCAGTGGGTGCACGTGTTGTTCTTCATGCCGTGAGTCTAGGAAACGGCGCGGCCAGGAAGAACCCGTAGCCGAGCACTCGGACGACAACCGGCTTCACGCAAGCCGGCGAGCCACAGGGGTTGGCATCCGATCGGTTCCGATATATCGTTGACGTGTCGTGATGGATCGACGATAGGAAGGAGCGTCACGATGCGTTCCCATGGACATGGACGTGAACACTGCGGACCCGGCCACCGCGGCCGGGGCGAGGGTGAGGGGCGGCGCGCGGCATTCGGCCCGTTCGGCCCCGGTTTCGACGGCCCGCCCTTCGGTGGGCCCCCGTTCGGCGGCCGAGGCCGCGGCGGCCCCGGTGGCCGCGGGCCGCGTGGGCGGGCGCGGCGCGGCGATGTGCGCGCCTCGATCCTGGCCCTGCTGAAGGACCGCCCGATGCATGGCTACGAGATGATCCAGGAGATCGCCGAGCGCAGCGGGGGAGCCTGGCGGCCCAGCCCCGGCTCGGTGTATCCCACGCTTCAGCTGCTCGAGGACGAGGGGCTGATCGGCAGCGAGAGCGAGGGCGGCAAGAAGCTGTTCGCGCTCACCGACGCCGGCCGTACCGAGGCCGAGGCGGGGCCCGCGGCCCCGTGGGAGGAGGCCGGGCGCGGCATCGACTGGGAGGCCATGCGGGAGGTCCGTCAGGCGGGCTTCGGGCTGATGGAGGCGTTCTCCCAGGTCTGGCGCACCGGCAGCGCGGAGCAGCGGCAGAAGGCCGTCTCCGTCATCAATGAGTCGCGCAAGCGGCTGTATCTCATCCTCGCCGAGCAGGACGAGGAGAAGGGCGGTGCCGAGCGGGGCGGCGAGAGCTGAGCCCGATCGGACGGGGGTACGGCCGCACGGGGGCGGCGGGGCGGGGGATCCGGTGCCTGTTGGGCGTCAGACGACCAGCGCGCTCAGCTTGCGCAGTGACTCATTGAGCGCGCCGGTCGCCGAGTCCTTCAGCTTCCCGGCCATCAAGGAGACCGCCGCCCCCGTGAACTCCCCGTCCACGCGCACCGTCGTGGCATCGCCGTCCGGTGTGAGCGAATAGCGCATGGCGAGGTTCACGCCCATCGGGCCCTTGCCCCGGGTGGCCAACAGCCGGGCGGGTTCGCACTCCTCGACGGTCCAGGTCACCTCGGCCGGAAAGCCCATCAGTCTCATGTTCTCCTCATAGGTCGCCGCCACTTCCAGCGTGGCCGGGCCGCCCCGCGGAAAGCTGGTGTGGGTGGCGTTCCAGTCGCCGTATGTGGAGAAGTCCGTCAGCCGGGCCCAGACCTTCTCCGCCGGTGCCTCGATGCGTGTCTGCGCGCTGACCTCGGCCATGGGGGAGTCCCTTCGGCGGGTTCCTGCGGTGTGTGGTGCGACGGTGCCGGGCAACGTAGCCCCGGGGTCCGGAATATTCAATACTGACGAGTCGTCAGTTCCGGTGTTCCCCCTTCCTCTCCTCCCCGAGGACGAGAACCGGTCATCCGCGCACAACCATGGTGGGATGCGCACATGCTTCCTGGCGAGGATGCTCCGGCCTCAAGGGACTGATGGGGTGAGAGCGTGCGAAGTCGTACCCTTTCCGCCGGCCCGGACGACGCCGGATGCGAGGACCGGGTCAGCGAAGTGGTGGCCACCGTGATCGCGGGAGCTCGTCGGCGCGCCGTACGCGATGGCGACGCGCAGATCGACACCGCCCATCTGCTGCACGGCCTCCTGGAGTCCGACCCGGATCTGCGCGAGGTGTTTCCCGGCGGCACGCCCCAGGTGATACGGCTGCTGGGGTATCTGGTGCAGCGAGTCATCGGCTACGGGCTCCGGTGGAGCGGCACCGTCGAGGTCTCGGGAGCGGCGCCGTCGGCGGGGAGCGGGCCGGCCGGGTGGTCGCCCGCCGCGACGGCCGCCCTCGATGCGGCGGTCCGCCGCGCCGCCTCCCGTGGCGGGTCCCGCGCCGGTGGCCTAGATCTCCTCGCCGCGTTCGTCCGTGACCGGGAATGCCGCGCCATGGAGGTGCTGCGGCGCGCGGGCGTCGCCGTCGAACCGCTGGTCACCGCCCTGGCCGTGGAGACCTGCCAGCAGTCAACGGGATGACGGTGCTGACGCGAGCTGACATGATGGCCCGGTGCAGGTATCCGGAGGCCACTCACGGCAGAGGAAGGTCGGCCTGGGGCTCGCCCTGGTGTCGGCGCTCACGTTCGGCGGATCGGGTGTCGCCGCCAAACCGCTGATCGAGGCGGGGCTCGCGCCGCTCGAGGTCACTTGGCTGCGGGTGACCGGCGCGGCCCTGATCCTGCTGCCCCTGGCCTGGCGCCATCGCCGGCTGCTGACCCGCCGCCCCGCCCTGCTGGTGGGGTTCGGCCTGCTGGCCGTCGCGGGAGTGCAGGCCTGCTACTTCGCGGCGCTCTCCCGGATCCCCGTCGGCGTCGCGCTGCTCGTCGAATACCTGGCGCCCGCGCTGGTGCTGGGATGGGTGCGGTTCGTCCAGCGCCGGCCGGTGAGCCGGGCCGCGGCGATCGGCGTCGTCCTGGCCGTCGGCGGACTCGCGTGTGTGGTGGAGGTCTGGTCCGGGCTGAGCTTCAACGCCCTCGGACTGCTGCTCGCCTTCGGCGCGGCCTTCTGCCAGGTGGGCTACTTCGTCCTCTCCGACCACGGCAGCGACGGCCAGGACCCGGCGGATCCGCTCGGCGTCATCGCCTATGGACTGCTGATCGGGGCCGTCGCGCTGACCGTGGTGGGCCGCCCCTGGGGCATGGACTGGACGGTCCTCGCCGGCGGCGCCGACCTGGCGGGCGCCCGCGTTCCCGCCCTGGTGCTGCTCGCCTGGATCGTGCTGGTGGCGACGGTGATCGCGTATCTCACCGGGGTGCTGTCGGTGCGTCGGCTCTCACCGCAGGTGGCCGGGGTGCTCGCCTGTCTGGAGGCGGTCATCGCGACCGTTCTGGCGTGGGTGCTGCTGGATGAGCACCTGGGCGCGGCGCAGGTCGTCGGCGGTGTGGTGGTGCTGGCCGGCGCACTGATCGCCCAGACCTCCACCCCGAAGGCCGCCGCCGCCGAGCCGGTGGCGGCCTCGGCGCCGGTCGAGGGGGAGCGGGAGTACACGGCGGGAGGGTGACCGCCCCCGTTCCCGACGTACGACGACCCGGAGGGCGGCGAGGCCTCCCCGGTCAGAGCCGGGTGAGGTAGCCGGGCACCGGCGTGTCGGGTGCGAGATCCTCGGCGGGCTCCGGCGCGCCGTACGCGCGGGCGACGGGCACCACGCCGCTCCAGTGGGGGAGCCCCAGATCCTCGGCGTCGTCGCTGGGCCCGCCGGTGCGGATCTTCGCGGAGACCTCTTCGAGGTCGAGGCTGAGCACGGCGGTGGCGGCCAGCTCCTTGGCGTTGGCGGGCCGGGAGTCGGCGGCGCGGCCCGGCACCACATGGTCCACCAGGGCGTCCAGGGCCGCGGTGCGCTCGGCCGGATCGGTCACCGGCCGGGCGATGCCGTGCACCACCACCGAGCGGTAGTTGATGGAGTGGTGGAACGCCGAGCGGGCCAGGACCAGCCCGTCGACATGGGTGACGGTGAGACACACCGGCAGCCCCGGCTCCTCGCCGCCCGGCGCGCCCGCCATGCGCAGGGGGCGCGCGCCCGTCGAACCGTGGAGGTACAGCCGCTCCCCGACCCGGCCGTAGAGGGTCGGCAGGACGACGGGGGCGCCATCGCGTAGGAAGCCCAGATGGCAGACATAGCCCTCGTCGAGGATCGCGTGCACCACCTCCCGGTCGTACGACGCGCGCTCGCGGGAGCGGGTGGGCACGGTGCGGTCGG
This sequence comes from Streptomyces sp. AgN23, assembly GCF_001598115.1. Classification (NCBI taxonomy): domain Bacteria; kingdom Bacillati; phylum Actinomycetota; class Actinomycetes; order Kitasatosporales; family Streptomycetaceae; genus Streptomyces; species Streptomyces sp. AgN23. The sequence goes on along the minus strand of NZ_CP007153.1, from coordinate 1,286,345 downwards.
TGGGCGCGTAGGCGTTGTCGGGCGCGTTGGTCGCGGCGGTGGCGTCCGGGGCGGGCATTTGCGTCCTCCATTGCATTAGTGCAAAATAGCGTTTGTGCTAGGAGAATATCCGATCGTCGGCCGACGCGCAGCCGAGATCGCGGCCAGTGTGGAGCGCGCGGTTGGCGCCGGTGAGCTGCCGCCGGGTCAACTGCTGCCGCCCTTGCGGGAGTTGGCGCAGCGGCTGAGCGTGAATCCCAATACGGTCGCGGCCGCCTATCGCGTGCTGCGCGAACGGGGCGTGATCGAAACGGCGGGGCGCCGGGGAAGCCGGGTGCGCTCCCGCCCCTCCAGTACGCCCCGCGAGTGGATCGGCGTCGATGCCACCGGGGCGCGCGACCTGTCGAGCGGCAACCCCGATCCCGCGCTGCTGCCCCCGCTCGGCGCGCCGCTCGCGGCGGCCGCGGCCCGGGCGGCGGAGCGCCCCACGCTGTACGGCGCGCCGGATGTCGTCCCCGAGGTCGCCGGACTCGCCCGGGCCGCGCTCGACGCGGACGGGGTGCCGGCCGGGCCGGTCGCCGTCACCTCCGGCGCGCTCGACGCGATCGAGCGAGTACTGGCCGCGCATCTGCGTCCCGGTGACGCGGTCGCGGTCGAGGACCCCGGCTGGGGCAGTCTGCTCGACCTGATCCCGGCGCTCGGGCTGCGTGCCGTCCCGGTCGGAGTCGACGACGACGGACCGCTGCCCGAGCGGGTGGAGCAGGCGCTGGCCCAGGGGGCGCGGGCGCTGGTGGTCACCGACCGGGCGCAGAACCCGACCGGCGCGGTGGTGAGCGCGACACGCGCCCGGGAGCTGCGCACCGTGCTCGCCGCCCACCCTTCCGTGCTGCTGATCGAGGACGACCACGGGCACGGCATCGTGGACCTCCCGCTGCGCCTCCTGGCCGGGGGTACGGACCACTGGGCGCTGGTCCGCTCCACCGCCAAGGCGTACGGCCCGGATCTGCGGCTCGCCGTGCTCACCGGCGACCCCGTCACCCTGGACCGGGTGCGTGGCCGCCAGCGGCTGGGGCCGGGCTGGGTCAGCCATCTGCTGCAGGACACGGTCGGCGGGCTGTGGCGGACGGGTGCGGTCGACGCGGCGGCGGTGGCGGCGTCGTACGACACGCGGCGCGCCGCGCTGGTGCGGGCTCTGCGGGTGCGGGGGATCGCCGCGCACGGGCGGAGCGGGATGAATGTGTGGGTGCCGGTCCCCGATGAGACCGGCGCGGTCGCCCGGCTGCTGGCCTCGGGCTGGGCCGTCGCCCCCGGGGCGCGCTTCCGCGTGGCCTCGCCACCGGGGATCCGGCTGACGGTCTCGCCGCTGGCTCCCGACGAGATCGAGACGGTCGCCGCCGCGGTGGCCGCGGCGGCGGGGGCGACGGTCTCGGGACGGCTGGACTAGTGCCCGGGATTCCGCACACCGACCACCGAGGGCGAGGGCTCAGCGCCAACCGGCGGGCGCGGCCGTGCCCTGGTGTTCGACGAGCTGAGGTGACGGCCGGTGCCCTCGATCGGCCGACGGGCGGCCGGTCGGCCCACGGGCAGCCGACCGGTTTTCGGGCGGCGGGGCGGCTATCGGGCAGCGGGGCGGCTATCGGGCAGCGGAGCGCCGCTGGGCCAGGGCCGCGCCGACGAGGACGACGGCCGCGCCCACCGGCGTGTTCCAGGTGAGGTGTTCCCCGAGGATCGCCACGCCCGCGGTGGTGGCGATCACCGGGACGAAGTAGGTGACCGTCATCGCCGTCGTCGGGCCGACCTCGTCGACGAGCCCGTACTGGATCAGGAACGCCACGCCGGTGCCCAGCGCGCCCAGGGCGAGCACGGAGAGCACGGGCAGCAGGGGGAAGGAGCTGGGCGTCGTCGCGAACACTGGCGCGACGAGGGCGAGTTGCACCGTGCCGAGCAGCAGCTGGCCGCCGGACATCGACAGATGGGAGTGGCCCGTGTCGCTCAGCGTGCGCCGGACGTACTGCCAGCCGACCGCGTAGCTGGCCGAGGCGATCAGCGCCAGCACCGTGCCCAGCGGGTCCTGGCCGGAGAAGCCCTGCCAGGCGCCCAGCACGATCAACACGCCGATGAAGCCGAGCCCGAGACCCGCGACACGCTGACGGCTCGGCCGGTCGTCGGAGACCACGACCACCGCGAGCAGCATCCCCCACAGGGGCGAGGCGGCGTTGCAGATACCGGCCAGGGTGGAGGGGATGGTCAGCTCGGCGTAGGCGAACAGCGAGAACGGCAGCGCGTTGAGGAAGAACGCGGCGACCGCCAGATGGCCCCAGACCCGCGCCCCGCGCGGCAGCCGCTCCCGCTGCACCACCAGCGTCACGAGCAGCACGGCGGTGCCGAACAGCATCCGCCCGAGCGTGACGTACAAGGGGGCGAACGCCTCATTGCCCACCTTGATGAAGAGAAAGCTGAAGCCCCAGATCAGGGACAGCACGCCGAAGCGGATCCGCCAGTCGAGGAGCGGTCTGCGGGCGGGGGAGGAGGAGGTCTCCGCGGTGGAGGCGGCGGCAGGGGGTGCCGGGGCGGTCGCTGAGGTCATGCCCTTACGATGTGGGCTACAACCTCTTAGGACAAGCGAGATTTCGTTCGCGGTATCGCGTAGGATTCCTTACATGTTGAACCTGGATCGCCTACGGACGTTGCACGCCGTGGCCCGCCACGGCTCCGTGAGCGGCGCCGCCGAGGGGCTGCACGTCACCACCTCCGCCGTCTCCCAGCAACTCGCCAAGCTGGAGCGGGAGACCGGTCAGCAGCTGCTCGCCAAGAACGGACGCGGGATCCGGCTCACCGACGCCGGGCGGCTGCTCTCCGACCACGCGGCGCGCATCCTCTCCCAGGTGGAGCTGGCCCAGGCGGATCTGGAGGCGCAGCGTGGCCATGCCGTCGGCGAGCTGCTGCTGGGCGCGTTCCCGACCGCCGTCCGCGGTCTCTTTCCCGAAGCGCTGAGCCGGCTGCGCACCGAGCATCCGCAGCTGAATGTGCGGCTGCAGGAGATGGAGCCCGATGAGTCGGTGCCCTCGGTGGTGCGCGGCGACATCGATCTGGCCGTGGTCCTGGACTGGTACAACAAGCCCCTGCCGATGCCCGGCGGGCTGGTGAAGGCGGCCCTGCTGGACGACCCGGTGGATGTGGCGATGCCCGCCGACCACCCCCTCGCCGACCGGCACGCTGTCGAGCCGGAGGACTTCGTGGACGACGAGTGGGTCTCCTGGCCCAAGGGCGGGTTCTGCTACGACTGGCTGATGGTGACCCTGCGCGGCAAGGGCATCGAGCCGAGGATCCGGCACACCGCGCATGAGCACCACACCCAGCTCTCGCTGATCGCCGCCGGGCTGGGCATCGCCGTGGTGCCCCGGCTGGGCCGTGGCCCGGTGCCCGAGGGGGTGCGGATGGTGCCCGTCAGCCAGCCCACGATGCGGCGGCACATCTACGCGATCTGGCGCGCGGACGCCGATCGCAGGCCCTCGATCCGGGCGGCGGTCGAGGTGCTGCGGTCCGTCGGCGAGAAGATCATCGACTGACCGCCGACCGACCCGGAGCCCTTGCCCGGGGGCCTGGTCAGCCCTGCGGCATCTTGCGGAAGTCCCAGGAGCGGATCGTCTCGGGGGCCAGGCGCAGCCACGCATGGCGCCCGTCGTGCGGCATGGCGTCCAGGCCGAAGTACTTCGCCGCGAACATTCGCTCGGGCGTGTCGAGTTCGGGGCACGACACGCCGGTGCGCGGTGCCTCGCCGACCAGGACCGCCTCGCCGGAGAGCTCCACTCCGCGCAGTTCGCCGTAGTCGTGCCCGTCGTCGATCACCACGGCGATCCGCGGATCGTGGCGCACCTCGGCCCAGCGGCGGCTGCGGGTCAGGGAGTACAGCCACAGGGCGGCGCCATCCCAGCAGAACCACAGCGGGCTGACATGCGGCCGCCCGTCCGCGGCGACGGTCGCCACCCGGCAGGTGCGCTGTTCGGCGAGGAAGGCGTCCAGCTCGTCCTGGGCCATCATGATGCGGCGTCCCCGCCGCTGGGTGACGGTCATCCGACCCTGTACCTCCCGGTAACTGGATGTGCGGCACAGGATGATGGCTCTTCCTTGATGACGCAAGGGACGCTACTCTCCCGCGCCGTGACCCCGAGCCCCCGCGAAGACCTGGTGGAACTGCTCCGGCCGGAAGGCTGCGCCCTGCTCACCGTCGAATGCCAGCGCGGTGTGGTGGGCCCGGACAGCGCGCTGCCCGAACTGGCGGCCGCGGCCCAGGAGTCCGGTGCGCTCGGGCGTGTCGCCCAGCTGGTGGCGGCCGCCCACGACACGGGCGTCCAGGTGCTGCACGCGGTGGCCGAGCGGCGCGCCGACGGACGCGGCGCGAACCGCAACGCCCCGCTGTTCCGGGCCGTCGAGCGGCTGCCGGTCCGGCAGCTCACCGGAAGCGCGGCGGTGGAGATCGCCGAACCGGTTCCGGTGGTCGCCGAGGACCTGATCGTACGGCGGCTGCACGGCCTCTCGCCGATCGCCGGGACCGAGGTGGACGCGCTGCTGCGCAATCTGGGCTGCCGCACACTGGTCATCACCGGCGTGTCGGCCAATGTGGCGATCCCGGCCGCCGTCTTCGACGCCGTCAACCTCGGCTACACGGCCGTGGTGCCCGAGGACGCGATCGCCGGGGTGCCCGCCTCGTACACCCCGGCGATGGTCCGCCACACCCTCGCCCTCGTGGCCGCCGTCACCACGGCCGACGAGGTGGTCGCCGGCTGGCGGAGGACGGCCGTCACGCCATCCAGATCGAGCTTCCCTGCACCTTGATCTGCGCGCCCGGCAGCGGCTTCTGCGCCGGTCCGCCCTTCACGCTGCCGTCGGTGATGTCGAACTTGCTCTGGTGGCACGGGCAGTTGATGGTGCCGCCGGTCACATCGCCGACCGAGCAGCCCTGGTGCGTACAGATCGACGAGAACGCCTTGAACTCGCCCGCCGTGGGCTGGGTCACCACGACCTTGTGGTCCTTGAAGACCATGCCGCCGCCCTCGGGGATCTGGGAGGTCTTGGCCAGTTCCATGCCGTCCCCGCCGGCCGACTGGCCGCCCTCCGCGCTCTGCGACGGCTGCGAACCCCCGGCGTCCTGGGCGCTGCCCGCGCTGCCGCTGTCCGAATCGCCGCCGTCGTCCTTGCCGCATGCGGCAAGCGTGGCGGCCAGCCCGGCCACTCCCGCCGCGGTGACGACGGCGCGGCGGGTGGTGCCCTGCCCGTTGATTGCCGACTGCGTCATGGTGGTGCCTCCTGATCAGGGGACGTTTCTCTCCCATACGGATGGTGGGGCCCCCGCGTTCAGCCATATGCGGGCGTCCTCGGGGCCGGTTTGGGAAATCGCTTTGCCGACGGGGCGGCCGGGCCGTGAGAATGCCGGACCATGGGACATCTGGAGGCCGCGCACCTCGCCTTTTTCCTGCCCGACGGACGGTTGCTGCTGGGCGATGTGTCGTTCCGCGTCGCGGAGGGCACGGTGGCCGCCCTGGTCGGGCCCAATGGGGCGGGCAAGACCACGCTGCTGCGGCTGGTCTCCGGCGAGGTGGAGCCGCACGGCGGCACGGTCACGGTCAGCGGTTCGCTCGGGGTGATGCCGCAGTTCATCGGCTCCGTGCGCGATGAGCGGACGGTGCGCGACCTGCTGGTGTCGGTGGCCCAGCCCCGGGTCCGCGAGGCCGCCCGCGCGGTCGACGAGGCCGAGCTGGCGATCATGGAGCGGGACGACGAGGCCGCCCAGATGGCCTACGCCCAGAGCCTGAGCGACTGGGCCGAGGCACGTGGCTACGAGGCCGAGACGGTATGGGACATGTGCACCATGGCGGCGCTCGGAGTGCCGTACGAACGGGCCCAGTGGCGCCAGGTGCGCACCCTCAGCGGCGGCGAGCAGAAGCGGCTGGTGCTGGAGGCGCTGCTGCGCGGGCCCGACGATGTGCTGCTGCTGGACGAGCCGGACAACTACCTCGACGTGCCGGGCAAGCAGTGGCTGGAGGAGCGGCTGCGCGAAACCCGTAAGACCGTGCTGTTCATCAGCCACGACCGGGAACTGCTGGCCCGCGCGGCCGACCGGATCGTCAGCGTCGAGCCGAGCCCGGCGGGCAGCGATGTGTGGGTGCACGGCGCCGGTTTCGCCACGTACCACGACGCCCGCGAGGAGCGGTTCGAGCGCTTCGAGGAGCTCCGGCGGCGCTGGGACGAGAAACATGCCCAGCTCAAACGGCTGGTGCTGGACATGCAGCGGTACGCCGCCCGCAGCGACGAGATGGCCTCCCGCTACCAGGCCGCCAAGACCCGGCTGCGGAAGTTCGAGGAGGCCGGGCCGCCACCGGAGCCCCCGCGCAAACAGGACATCACCATGCGGCTCGCGGGCGGACGCACCGGGGTGCGGGCGCTGACCTGCCGGGCGCTGGAGCTGGAGGGGCTGATGCGCCCCTTCGACCTGGAGGTCTTCTACGGTGAGCGGGTGGCCGTCCTGGGGTCCAACGGCTCGGGCAAGTCCCACTTCCTGCGGCTCCTGGCGGGCCAGAGCGTCGACCACCGGGGGGAGTGGAAGCTGGGCGCGCGGGTCGTGCCCGGTCACTTCGCCCAGACCCACGCCCATCCGGAGCTCTTCGGGCGCACGCTGGTCGACATCCTGTGGACCGAGCACGCCCGGGACCGGGGCCGCGCGATGAGCGCGCTACGGCGCTATGAGCTCGACCGCCAGGGCGACCAGACCTTCGACCGGCTCTCGGGCGGTCAGCAGGCCCGGTTCCAGATCCTGCTGCTCGAACTGGCCGGGACGACCGCGCTGCTGCTGGACGAGCCCACGGACAACCTGGACCTGGAGTCAGCCGAAGCGCTGCAGGACGGGCTCGGCGCCTATGACGGGACGGTGCTGGCGGTCACCCATGACCGCTGGTTCGCGCGGTCCTTCGACCGCTTCCTGGTCTTCGGCGCGGACGGTGTCGTCCGCGAGACGACGGAGCCGGTCTGGGACGAGCGCCGCGTCGACCGAGTCCGCTAGCTGTACTGACCGGGCACGTTGATTGAGAACAGGGGACCTGATCGGCAATCACGATGCGGGGGTTGAGTGTCTGTTAGCCAGATCCCTGGCGAGCTGACTGATGCGTGCGCGGGCCGTCTCAGGGGCGAGCACCTCGATGTGGTCGCCGAACTGAAGAAGCTGACGCACCGACTCGATGTCGGGGTAGCGCACGACGACGACGCACGAGCCTTTTTCCGCGTCGGAGACATGGTGGATGCGGGTGCCGAGGATGCGCCGCGCCAGGTCGAGACCCTTTTCCGGCAGGCGGATGGTCACGCTCACGCGATCTTGCCCCTCGGTGCGTTTCTTCAACACGGCCCATCTGGTGCGGAGGCTTTCGCCTGGTTGGAGCACGGCTGGTGCGTCTAGCTGTTCGAAGGCCGACAGTCGTTCCAGAGCGAGCAGCCGGCTGTCGCCCTGGTCATCGGCGACGAGATACCAGCGACCTGATTTCGCCACCATCCCGTACGGGTCGACCACCCGTGTCGAGGCCTGGCTCTCGGCGCTGCGCCGGTACAGGATTCGAAGGCGTCGCCGGTGTCGCAGGGTCGAGGCCAAAGCCGATACTTCGACCGCTGCCTCGGGGGCAGCAAACCACGCGGTGCTGTCGACAAGCACCAGGTCAGCCAGCCGCAGCGGGCTCGGCGACTCAGGTGCTGCAGCCTGGCGGGCGGCGATCTTGCGCTCGGCCGACTCCCACACCGCAGTTAGACCCATTCGCTCACGTAGTGCGCTGTCCAAGCCGGCCACGGATAGGGCCTCCAGTTCTGGTGGTTCCAGATGGGATGCGCTGAGCCGTGCACTGGGGAGCAGGACGATCCCGCCGTTCCGCCCCCGTTCGGCATAGACGGGCACGCCCGCTGTCGATAGCGCCTCGACGTCCCGCAGCACAGTCCGCCGGGACACCTCAAGACGCGCGGCGAGCTCCGTGGTAGTGAGCCGCTGACGGGTCTGCAGGAGCAGCAGGAGATGCAGGAGCCTTGAAGCCTTCATGCTTACCCATGTTCTCAGAAAAGGTGACAGGTTCCGTCGCGATTGGTTGATCCACTGGGTGCTGGACCGAGTAATCAACGAGTTGAGGAGCACTCCATGCCCGCACCGAACCTGTTCCTGATCGGCGTCCGCGACGCCGAGGCCGCCACCGCCTTCTACAGTGACCTGTTCGAGATCGAACCGACCTTCACCAGTCCCCACTACGTAGCCTTCGAAGCTGCCCCCGGTGTCCTGTTCGCACTGTGGACGGGCTACAGCGAGCACGCGGTCCCGAGCCTCCCTCGTACGACAGAGATCGGACTCATGGTGCCGGGGCCATCGGAGGCGATTGACGAGATCTTCACGAGGTGGGCCTCGAAGGGGGTCCACGTTGTGCAGAAGCCGCATCATGCTGTCTTCGGCCGCACGTTCGTGATTACGGACCCTGACGGCAACCTCATCCGAGTCTCCCCGGTCGACTGACCTGCACTATCCCTCCCCGCATATCTCCAAGCTGAAGGGCCGGCCACACACCATGGCCGGCCTTTCAGCCTGTCTAGGAGCTCAGAAATGTCGCATTCGAACGCGGCCCTCACCCCGCGCCACCGGCTGAAAGTCGCCCGACTCGTCGCTGACGACGGCTGGCCAGTCAGCGAAGTCGCGGCCCGCTTCCAGGTGTCCTGGCCGACCGTGAAGCGCTGGGTCGATCGCTACCTCGCAGGCGAGTCCATGCAGGACCGATCCTCACGACCGCGGAGCTCTCCGGCCAAGACACCCAAGACCGTGACGAAGACGTGCGTCAGCCTGCGACTACGTCTGCGGGAAGGGCCGGTCCAGCTCGCTGCGAGACTCAATATCGCCCCGTCGACAGTGCATCGAATCCTGCGATCGGCCCGCCTGAACCGACTCCCCTACGTCGACCGTGAGACCGGTGAGCCCGTCCGCCGGTATGAGCACGACCATCCGGGATCACTGGTGCACGTGGACGTGAAGAAGCTCGGGAACATCCCCGACGGTGGCGGCTGGCGCTACGTCGGCCGCCACCAAGGCGAGAAGCACCGCGCCGCGACGCAGAGCAAGTCACGCAACGCCTACGGCGGCCCGAGGGTCGGATACGCATTCGTGCACACCGTCATCGACGACCACTCCCGCGTCGCCTACACCGAGGTCCACGACGACGAAACAGCCGTCACCGCCGTCGGCTTCCTGCACCGGGCTGTCGACTGGTTCGCTGACCGTGGCGTCACCATTGAGAGGGTCCTGTCGGACAACGGCGGCGCGTACCGCTCGTACCTGTGGCGCGACAACTGCGAAGCGCTTTCGATCACCTCGAAGTTCACGCGCCCTTACCGCCCGCAGACGAACGGGAAGGTCGAGCGTTTCCACCGCACCATGGCCGATGGCTGGGCCTACGCCCGCTGCCACACCAGCGAGCAAGAACGACGCGACGCACTGGCCGGTTGGCTCCACCAGTACAACCACCACCGGCCCCACACCGCGTGCGGTAACCAGCCGCCATTCTCACGATTGATCAACGTGCCCGGTCAGTACAGCTAGCCGGGCGGTCCGCTGGTCGGGCGGTCCGCTGGTCGGCGGGCGTTCCGCCGGATCCGCACGATGGGCCGGAACGCCACGGATCAACGGTGGGCGCCATTGACCGGCACCATCTTCTTCAGCTGCTGGACCGCGTCGACGTCGGTCGGCTCGCCCGCGGCGGCCTTGCGGATGCCCCGCACCGCATCCGGGGTCGAGAGCACGGGCTCATCGCTCAGCTCCTCGTCCTCCTGCTCAACCCGGTCGAGCAGCGGAGCGATCAGGCCGTAGAGGCAGGCCACCTGCTCATGCGGGTCCAGTCTTCCGGCGAACTCATCGATGGGCCGAGCAATTCGGAGTACGTCGTATCCGTCATACGAACGTGGATAGCACGGGGTACGGACATCGAGACGGATTGGCCCGGTGGGCCGGTGATGCCCGGATCCGGACAAGGGGCGTGCCGCCCACGACGGCGGGGCTCCTGCGGAGGTCAGTCCGCCTGCGCCCGCGCGGTGTCGACGGCCGTGGGCTGCCCGCCGGGTGCGGGTTCCGAGCGCGCGACCGGGGGGCCGGGTGTGGGCATGTGGTGGGGGAATCCGATCCGGAGGAGGGCTGCCGCGACGGCGGCCGCCAGGACGACGGCGGCCGCGAGGATCAGGGCCTTGTGGTACCCGTGGCGCAGCAGCGGGGTGGCGACCAGCGGGCCGAGGATCTGGCCCACCGAGTATCCGGCCGTCAGCAGGGCGACCGCGCGGGGGAAGCGCAGATGCGCGCCGGTCGCGAGCGCGAGGGTACTGACGCCGATGAACGTGGCGCCGAAGAGCACCGCGGAGAGCAGCGCGGCGGCGACACCACCGATCAGCGCGGGCAGCGCGATGCCGACGGCCTGGACGGCCAGGGCGGCCAGCAGGAGGCCCGGGCGGGACCAGCGCCGGCCCAGCCCCGCCCACAGCGCGGAGGAAGGGATGGCCGCCAGGCCGACCAGCACCCAGGCACCACTGCCGATCCAGCCGGGAGAGCTCTGCTCGATCGCGGCCACCAGGAAGGTGCCCGCGATGATGTAGCCGATGCCCTCCAGCGTGTAGGACGCGAGGAGCGTGGTGAACCACCGATGGGTGCGCGGACCGGTCGCCCGCTGCTGCGCGCCGGGCGTGGCGGACGCCGACGGGGGCGCGGGTTCCGGTCGCAGGAACCATGCCGGAAGGGCGAGCAGCGCGGTCAGCGCGGCGGAGGCCCACCACGCGGCCTGCCAGTCGGCGATGGTGCGCAGGGCGAGGACGAGCAGCCCGGACAGGGCGATACCGGCCCCGACTCCGCCGAAGGCCCACCCGGGCAAGTGCGCGGGGTGGTCGCGCAGATGGCTGAGCAGGGAGCTGGCGGCGATGACGAAGATCAGCGCACTGGCCACGCCCGCACAAAGCCGGAGTACCAGCCATACACCGGGGGAGTGGGTCACGGGCATCGCTGCCAGGGACACCGCCAGCACCACCAGGCAACCCCGCAGCACGGCCGGGGAACGCACCAGCCGGGGCAGGAAGGTTCCGGCGAGCGCGCCGAGCAGATAGCCGACGTAGTTGGCGGTGGCGAGATTCGCCCCCGTCGCGGCGGACAGATGGGCCTGAGCGTGCATCAGGGGAAGAATCGGGGTGTAGACGAAACGGCCCACACCCATGCCCGCTCCCAGCGCGGCGGCGGCCTGTACGACATGGCCCCAGGGTGAGTGACGTCCGCCTCGGGAGTCGGTGACGTGCTGCTGCATGGCCCCAGGCTGCGCCCGCCACCAGGGCGAGTGCCAGGATCGGCTTCCTCACTGCTGGTAGGCACAGCCTCTTACGGGCAGCGCCTCAGTGATCAGCGACGATCCGGGAGACGTGGTACTGACGGATCCGCCAACCGCGGCCCTCGCGCTGCAGGACCAGCGACAGATGCACCGCGGCCTCCCAGCCCGTGGGATCCCGGAAGGTGACGTCGGCGAAGCCCCCGGCCATGTGTGGGCCGATCCGGTAGCCCTGGACGTTCCCCAGATGGGCCCTGCGGTAGTCCGGAACGGCCGCGTAATAGCCGCGCACCGCCTCCCGGCCGGAGATCGTCTCGGGCCCGAACCCCTGGAAGAGGGCGTCGGGTGTGAACAGGTCGGCCATCGTGTCCGTCTGGTGGCCGTCGAAAGCGGCCTGCCAGCGGCTCAGCACCTCGTGCAGGGGGTCGTCCGGTGAATCAGTACTCATGGTGTCAGCTCCAACAGGGGGTGAGGCGTCGCCCGCCTGCCGGAGAGCCGACGCCTGAGGATCACGGTCCGAGAGGGGTGTGCCCGGGCGGCGGGTGCGGCGCCCGGGCGGTGTGGGGGTCAGTGGCCGGCGCTCTGGCCGCCGTCGACGTGGAGGATCTCGCCGGTGACGAAGGGGGCGTTCTCCAGGTAGGTGACGGCGTCGACGATGTCGCTGATCTCTCCCATCCGGCCGACCGGGTGGAGGGCGGCGAGGGTGTCGTGGTACTCCGCCGGGTGCATCGGCGTCTTGATGATGCCCAGCGACACGGCGTTGCTGCGCACCCCGCGGGTCGCGTATTCGATGGCCAGGGCCTTGGTCGCCGACTGGAGTCCGCCCTTGGTCAGGGAGGCCAGTACGGAGGCGACCGCGGAGTGCGCGTGGTCGACCAGGCTGGTGGTGATCTGGACCACGTGCCCGCCGCCCTGACGGAGCATCTGCTCGACCGCGAGCTGGGTGATGCGGAAGAAACCGCTCAGGTTGACGCCGGTGACCGTGTCGTAGTCCTGCCGCGTGTACTCCGTGAACGGCTTGGCGACGAAGATGCCGGCGTTGTTGACCAGCGTGTCGATGCGGCCGAAGCGCTCTATCGCGGCGCCGGCCACCCGCTCGGCGGTGGCGGGGTCGGCGATGTCGCCCTGGACGGTGAGGACCTGCGGATCCGGTGAGGGAGCGATCCCGCGCGAGGTCGCGACGACGGCGTAGCCGAGCTTCCGGTAGGCATCGACCAGGCCCGCGCCGATGCCCTGGGAGGCGCCGGTGATGACGGCGACCTTCTGGTCAGGAGTGCTCATGGTGACTGTCTCCAGTGGGGGGTTGTCCGGACCGGTGTTCATGACCGGCTCTTCATGAAAGTAGACGACCGGTCAACAAAACGCCAGGGAGGGCGAAGACCCCCAGCCCGCCCCGGCACCGCTGTGACCTGCGGTGGGAGGCAGCGCCTACCAGAAGGGAGGAAGCCGGTCACACGGCCGCCCCCTATAAGAGACAGCCCCGCCGGCGCGGCGGGCACCACTGCGCGGCCGTGCACGGGGGCGAGGGCGGGACCGGCCGGGACTCCGGCCGCGGGTAGGATTGCGGGCGTGGAACTGCGCCAGTTGCGGTATTTCGTCGCTGTGGCCGAGGAGCTGAACTTCGGCCGGGCCGCGGAGCGGCTCCTGATCGCCGGCCCCTCCCTCTCCCAGCAGATCAAGTCGCTGGAACGGGATCTCGGCGTCCGGCTCTTCGACCGCGACCGCCGTTCGGTGGCCCTCACTCCGGCCGGAGCGGCCCTGCTCCCGCACACCCGGGCCCTGCTCGAGCGCGCTGACGACCTCCGTCACCGCGCCGCCAGGATCGCGGGCTCGGAACCGGTCCGGCTCGGCTACGTCAACTGGCTGCCCGCGGATGTGACCGCCCGCGCCTCGTCCGTGGCGCGCCTGCACATCGACGCATGGGTCGCGCCCTCCCACGCCCAGGCCGCCCGCGTCGCGGACGGCGGCCTCGACCTCGCGGTGTGCTGGATCCGCGACGACGATCTGGAGAAGCTCGGACTCAGCGCCAGACTGATCGGCGCGGAGCGGCTCTACGCCGTCTCGGCCGGGCAGGACACCGGCGAGGTCCGTGCCCAGGACGCCGTCGCCCTACTGGACGACGACACCACCACATGGCTGTCCTGGAACGACTACGCGAGGCGGCTGGCCGAAGAGACCGGCGTCCCGGTGGCGCGCATCACGGACGGCGGCATCACCGGTCCCGTGTTCTTCGACCATGTGCGTCGAAGCGCGCGGCCCCTGCTCAACTCGCCCAAGGGACAGACCGCTTCGCTGCCGCCCGATCTGGCCGCACGCCCCGTGGCCGGGCCGAAGCTCTACTGGACCTGGTCTCTCGTCTGGCGCCGGGACGAAGTCCGCCCGGCCGTACTGAGCACCGTCGACGCCCTGACGGAAGACGTCGGCGACTTCGGCATCCACGCGCCGGACGCATGGCTCCCCGACGGGGATCCGTACAAGCGGTAGACCGGGGCGGACCCTGGGGAGTGGCAAGCCTGGGCGGCCCGTCTCCCGCCAGGGGCCGCCCACCGACCGAGCGCGCGGGCGTCCCACGCCCTTGCCGACGCCGTCGGCGAAGGCGTGTCAGCAGTGGTGGCCCTGCCGGCCGAGGGTCTCCACGGGGGTCGCGCCGGGGCGGGTCCACTGCGGTACGGGGCGGCCGGTCGGGCCCCAGGTGGCATTCCCGTCCGCGTCCGTGCGCCAGTACCAGCAGATCGGCGCGCCATGCCCGCCGACCGGCGCACCGGCCTGAGGAGCCTCGGGCCAGCCCTCGGGGTCGTCCTCCCACGCCTCGCGGCGGCCGTAGGGCGTCATGTCGAGCAGGCCGAGGGACCCGTTGGCCGACTCATTGCCACGGGCGGTCGTGGAGTAGGTGAGGAACACGCGGTCGCCGTCGCGCAGGAAGCAGGCGAGGTAACCCATGTCTCCGCCGACCGGCGCGGCCACGTCGCGCACCGAGTACCAGGGCTGGGTGTAGCCCATGAAGTCGACGAAGGAGGCCACCTCGTCCCACCGGCCCGTGGTCACGATGGCGAACGAGACACCGCGGGCATTGAGGTACACGGCGTCCTTCAGGTGCCAGGCCGTGGTGGTACAGCCCTCGCACTGCCCCTGGTGCGGCGCGCCGTCGTACCACATGTGCTGGTAGACCACGAGCTCGTCGCGGCCCTGGAACAGGTCCAGGAACGGGACCGGGCCGTCCGGTCCGACGACCTCGACCGTCCCGTCGAACTCCACCATCGGCAGCCGGCGGCGGGCCGCGGCGATGGCGTCGCCCTCGCGGGTGTGGGCCTTCTCGCGGACCAGCAGCTCGTCACGGGCGGCCTGCCAGGTGGCCAGGTCGACGATGGGCGGGCGGCCGGGCAGCGCGGTGGTCGGGTCGTCCGGTGCGGTCGTCATGGTGTCCTCCGAGGTGTCTCGTACCGGGCAGCGTCGTACGGCGTCCTACGACGGTCACCAGAACAGACTCGCGTCCCGGCCGGAACTCATCGCGGCACCGCGCGCACTCGGCCGAGCGCGCACGGAGCGGGGCCGCCGGGCGCGACTCGTCAGCCACGCCGACGGGTGTTGAGCCGGGCGGCCTGGCGGGTCAGATAGTCGCGCTCGGCGAGGTTGGGTGCCTGGTGGGCAGCCTCGGCGTACAGCCGTGCCGCCGTCGCCAGGTCGCCGTCGCGTTCGTGGAGGTACGCCGCCACCGCGGTGTGGCGGGGCAGGGGGTGCCCCCTGCTCGAAGAGGACGGGGACGCGTCGTTCAGTTCCGCGAGCGCCGCCAGGCCGGCCCGCGGGCCGTCGGCCTCGCCGACGGCCACCGCGCGGTTGAGCCGGACGACCGGGCTGTCGGTCAGGCGCACAAGCTCGTCGTACCACTCCAGGATCTGCACCCAGTCGGTCTCCTCGATGGTGGGCGCGTCGGCGTGGAGTGCCGCGATGGCGGCCTGGGCCTGGAACTCGCCCAGCCGGTCGCGGGCGAGCGCCGCCTGCAGGATCACCACGCCCTCGGCGATCGACGCGGTGTCCCACCGGCCGCGGTCCTGCTCGGCGAGCGGCACCAGACTGCCGTCCGGCGCGGTCCGGGTGGCGCGCCGGGCGTGGTGGAGCAGCATGAGGGCGAGCAACCCCGCCACCTCGGGGTGGTCGATCTGGGCCGCGAGCTGCCGGGTGAGCCGGATGGCCTCGGCGGAGAGGTCGACGTCGCCGGAGTAGCCCTCGTTGAAGACCAGGTAGAGGACGCGCAGCACGGTGGCGACGTCGCCCGGCTGGTCGAATCGCACATCGGAGACGGTGCGCTTGGCCCGGCTGATGCGCTGCGCCATGGTCGCCTCGGGCACCAGGTAGGCCTCGGCGATCTGGCGGGTGGTCAGCCCGCCCACGGCGCGCAGGGTGAGCGCGACCGCGGACGACGGCGTCAGCGACGGGTGGGCGCACAGGAAGTAGAGCTGGAGCGTGTCGTCCACCGCGGGCGCGGGCCCGGGAGCCGGCTCCTCGTCGACACGGTCCTCACGCCGGCGGCGGGCGGCATCCGAGCGGGTGGCGTCGAGGAACTTGCGCCAGGCCACGGTGACCAGCCAGCCCTTCGCATCCCGAATGGGGTCTCCCCTGCTCGAGCGCAGCCGAGAGCTTGGGGAAGGGTCGGCCGGCCAGCCGCGGACCGCCTCGACCAGTGCGTCCTGTACGGCGTCCTCGGCCGCCGCGAAGTCGGCTCCGCGGCGGACGAGGACGGCGAGCACGCTCGGCGTGAGGCTCCGGATCAGGGCCTCGTTCATCGATGAGGGCACTCCGTGGTGTTGGGCGACTCGGCCAGGAACGGGCGCAGCTCGAGCCACTCGTGGATCGGCTTGCCGCCCGCCCCGGGGGCGGCCGACAGCTCCCCGGCCAGCTCGACGGCGCGCTCGTAGCTGTCGACGTCGATCACCATCCAGCCCGCGATGAGGTCCTTGGTCTCGGCGAACGGACCGTCGGTGACCGGCGGGCGCCCCTCACCGTCGTACCGCACCCATGTCCCCTCCGGGGCGAGTGCCTGGCCGCCGACGAACTCGCCGGTCCCCTCCAGCCGCGCCGCGAAGTCGTTCATGTACCGCACATGCGCAGAGACCTCTTCCGGCGCCCACTGGTCCATGGGCACGTCGTTGACCGCGGCCGGAGCGCCACGGTAGTGCTTGAGCAGCAAGTACTTGGCCATCGTGTTTCTCCTCGGTGCTGATGCGGCCCATTGTGGTCGCGTTCACCTCGGGGACGGAGCAGGTCGCGGGTTCTCGACATCGCCGGCCGAACTTTTTTCGGCGCCCGTGGACGAGCGCGAGTGGGCCGTCTCCCCCCGCCGCCCGCGAGCCGTCAGCGGGCCGCCCTGCCGTCAGCGGCACCTGTCACAGCCGGGCGCACTACCCGGTCCATGTGATGTGAAGAGCCCCACGGTGAGCACTGCGACGCTGGTCGCTCACACCGCTTGCTTCCGCCCCCACCTCGGCGTCCATGAGATCGGCGGCCCCGCCCCGACCCCGCTCGACGCGTTCGTAGGTGCCGTCCTCGGATTCCTCTCTCGGTTTTCATGGCGCGGGGCGCTCCCGCGACGAGCTCCTCGCGGGCGCCGAAGCGGCGCCCCCGGTCTGCGTTCCGCAGCGTTGTTCGCAGTGGTGTTCGCCGTGTTGTACAAGGTCATTCGGCGAGCTTTCCCTCGGTCGAGACCTCCTCCATCAGCGAGGAGATCCCGTCCGGTGCGGCCGGGATGCTCCGACGCGGGTACCTCGTCAAGGCCAGGGACCATCTCCGCGCCGCCGAAGCCGATTCCGGCACCCACACGCAGCGGTACGGCCTGTGGGTGGTGCTCGCGCGCGCCTGCCTGGCGGACGCGGAGGGCCAGCGCGGCGCCGCGGCGGCGGCACTCACGGGCGCCTTCGGGGACGGTGAGCCGACGCGGCTGCTCACGGTGGGCCCGTCCCACTGGCCCGGGACCGTGCGCATCGCGCTCCGTGGCGCCGACTCATCGGCCGCACAGGCCGTGTCCGACGCACTGCGCACCCTGATCGCGCGGGACGACAGCCGGCAGATCATCGGGGCGGTCCGCGCCCATGTGGACGGCCTGCTCCACCGCGACCCGCGCGCACTGGCGTCCGCGATCACCGCCTACCGGAGCGGTGACAGGCCGCCGGCCCTGGCCGCGGCCTGCGAGGACCTGGGCGAACTCCTGGCCACCTCGGCCGATACGACGGCGGAGATCCCGCACGTCGAAGAGGCGGGTGAGCTGGCGTCGGCCTCGGGAGCCCTGCGTGATCACGAACGGATCCGGCCGCGCCTTCGCCGGCTCGGTGTGCGCACCGGCGCCCCGCGCCACCACACGACCGGCCCCCCGGGGTGGGGACCCTGACCGAATCCGAGCGGAAACTGATCCGGCTCGTCGTGGACGGTCTCACCAACCGAGCGATCACCGACCGGCTCTATGCGTCCGTGCACACCGTCAACACCCACATGAAGCACATCTTCACCAAGCTCGATATCAACACGCGAGTCGAACTGACCCGGCTGGCGATCGAACGGGGAGCTGTCGCCAACGGGGTGGACTGAGCGGTGCCCGCAGTGTCCCCTCCCGGGGTGGGGTTCACCATGGGACGGTCTGACCGAAGCGATCCAGATACGCGAGACCGGGCTTCCCCAGCCTCGACAGCAGAACGTCCACCACCCGCGGGACGCTCTCGTCGATGGTGAGTGGCGCGTCCGGTCCCCCCAGGGCGGTGCTGACCCAGCCAGGCGCCATGAGGAGGAATGCGCGCCGGCTTCCGTGCTGTTGGACCTGCCGGACCGAGAAGCCGCGCAGGAACATGTTCAGGGCTGCCTTGCTGCCCCGGTAGACCTCGCGCGATGCGGTCGTGTTGTTCGTGATGCTGCCTTGCCCGGAGGACATCGCCCCGATGAGTCCGGTCGGAGAGACGAGGTCTTCGAGTGCTTCGATGACGCGCATGGGGCTGAGCGCGTTGGTGACCATCACGTCCACGAAGTCGGCTGTCGGAACGGCACCGATCGGCGTCGGCTCGTTGTTCGTGGTCCCCGCGTTGACGAAGAGCACGTCGAGTGTGCGTGGGGCGAGACGCTCATGGAGGGGCGCCAACTGGGTGGGCTCGTTGATGTCTAGACGCTCGACGCTGACGCGTCCGTCGGAGCGGTCCGCGAGGTCGTGCAGGAGGGTGCGAGCGGTTGCGTCTCGTACCGTGCCGATGACGTTCCATCCCCTGTCGAAGAGTTCGGCCGCCATCGCGTGTCCGAGACCGCGCGACGCCCCGACGATGAGAGCGGTCGGCCGGTGCCGGTCCGCGTCAGTTGACGACATTCCGCGTCATCCCCTTATTTCTCTTGCTTGGAGTTGCGGAGTGCCGACCGCCACGGGCGGGCACCCCTGATGTGCTGCAAGCCTTGCCGCTCCATCGCGCTCGGGGCACGTCCGGGGCGCGGTTTTGTACGATCGCCCTCATGACGAGCGCGCTGATGGCCGAATCCGCCGCTGTACAGCCCGATGATGTGCGGATCATTCGCGCACTCCAGGTGGCTCCGCGGGCCTCGTTCGCCTCGATCGCTGCTGTGCTCGGTCTCTCCGAGGGGGCCGTCGGCCGCCGCTATCGCCGGTTGCTCGCCGATGGCGTCATCCGCGTAGCCGGTGTCGTCGATCCGGGGGCACTGGGACAGAGCAGGTGGCTGGTGCGACTGCGGTGCCGCCCCGGCAGCGTCACGGCGATCGCCGACGCACTCGCGCAGCGCGACGATGTCAGCTGGGTGGCCCTCGGCGCCGCGGGCTCCGAGATCACTTGCGCGGTCCGGTCGCGGACGCGGGAACAGCGCGAGGAACTCCTCGGCCGACGACTTCCGCGCACCGCGGCCGTCATCGACATCAACGCGTCCGCGATACTGCGTCAGTTCGTCGGAGGCCGCGGCCACTATTGGGCCGCGCTACGCGGCACGCTGACTCCACAGCAGGAGTCGACCCTCGGAAGCGATGGCGCCCCTTTCGCCGAATCCCCGGTGGTCCCTCGCGTTCCCGTGCACCTCGACCCCGAGGACGAGAAGATGCTCGACCTTCTCGCCGTGGACGGTCGCGCCGGCCTCGTCGATCTCGGCGCGGCGGCGAACCTCACGCCTGGGCGCGCATCACGCCGTCTTCACGCCTTGCTCCGGCGCCGCGTCGTCCACATCGATGTCGAGATCGCCCCGGCCGCACTGGGCTATCACGCTCGGGCGAACCTTTGGCTCCGCGCGCACCCGACGGCGGTCAAGGACATCGGCCGCACACTCGCGCGGGAACCCCATGTAGCCTTCGCCGCGGCCGTCTCCGGGCCCTACAACCTCCAAGCCGTCGCGCACTGCCGCGACCTCGACGAACTGTTCGAGTACACCTCGGACCGCATCGGGTCGCTGTCCGGCCTCCAGAGCATGGAGGTGTCTCCTGTGCTGCGGCAGATCAAGCAGGCCGGCACGCTCGTGTCCGGCGAGCGTCTCGTCCCACCGCACAGGGCGCGGGCGCGACGCTGAGGGCGCGGGCTCGGCGAGCCCGGCGATGGCTCGAGCCGGGCGACGGCTCTGTCATCCGACGACCGCTTGCGGGTGGAGCAGCAGCAGGACCTGTGCCATGGGGGCGGCGGCGTTCACGCTGTGGTCTTGGACGTCGCCGATGGCCGCGGCGACGGTGGTGGCGTCGCAGCGGGATGAGGTCGTAGAAGTCGCCGCCGATGTCCATGCCGCGCGCCGTGGGCGGATAGCGGGCCGCCACCTCCAGCCCGGGCACGGTCGGGAGGGCGGCGGGCGGTCCAGCAGATCCGCGCTCGCGAGCACCATCGCCTGCCGCGTCTCGGCCGCCGCCGGCTACCGAGACCGCGCCCGCCAGGCCGCCTGCCGGTGTGCCGGGACTGCAATACCGCCGTGTCGGTACGCACCTGCCCTTTGTCGGTGGCTGTCGGTCGCGCTGTCGGTGGCGTGTCGGCGGGGTCCGGAACCGTTCGGGAAATCCTGCCGGATGCCCATTCGGCAGGCGTCCGACAGCAAGGAACCACCATGACCACTGACGTCACGATCATCGGTGCCGGACTCGGCGGCCTGACGCTCGCCCGCGTCCTGCACCTCCACGGCATCCCGGCCACGGTCTACGAGGCGGAGGTCTCTCCGATGGCGCGTGCGCAGGGCGGGATGCTCGACATCCACGAGGACAGCGGCCAGCCCGCTTTGCGGGCGGCCGGTCTGATGAACGAGTTCCGTGGCCTCATCCTGGAGGGCCGCCAGGCGATACGGGTTCTCGACCTGGCCGGGACCGTCCTGCTCGATGCGGCCGACGACGGTACGGGTGGCAACCCCGAGGTCCTGCGCGGCGAGCTGCGGCAGATGCTCCTCGACTCGCTCCCGGCCGGCACTGTCCGGTGGGGCCACAAGGCCAGCGGCACCCGTGCCCTCGGCGCGGGCCGCCATGAGGTGACCTTCGCGGACGGCACCACCGTCACCACCGGTCTGCTGGTCGGCGCGGACGGCGCGTGGTCCCGAGTCCGGCCGCTGCTGTCCCCTGCGACACCCGAGTACATCGGCATGTCGTACGTCGAGACCTCCCTGTTCGACGCCGACACCCGGCATCCGGACAGCGCGAAAGCGGTCGGCAGCGGGTCGCTGTTCACGCTCGCGCCGGGCAAGGGATTCCTGGCTCACCGGGAGCGGGCCGGCACCCTGCACGCCTACGTGATGCTGGCCCGGCCGTGGGACTGGTTCGCGAACATCGACTTCACCGATTCCGCCGCGGCCACCGCCCGGATCACGCGGGAATTCGACGGCTGGGCACCGGAACTCACCGCGCTGATCGCCGACGGTGACACCGCACCGGTCCTGCGGCCCCTCTACGCCCTGCCCATCGAGCACCGGTGGGAGCGGGAGCCGGGGGTGACCCTGCTCGGCGACGCCGCCCACCTCTCGCTCCCGAACGGCGAGGGCGCCAACCTGGCCATGTACGACGGCGCCGAACTGGGCGAGGCCCTCGCCGCGCACCCCGAGGACATCGAGGCCGCGCTCACCGCGTACGAGCAGGCCATGTTCCCCCGCAGCGCCGCGGCCGCCGCCGAAGGAGTCCAGGTCCACGAGATGTTCTACGGAGCAGGCGCACCCCACAGCCTGATCACCATGATGGCCGGCCACGAGCAGACCCCGTGAGACACCGGCCCAGGGCATCCAGAGCGGCCGCGTCCGTCCCTGGTCAGGGCTGCTGGAGCCGGGCGTGCAGGAGGCAGAACACGTTGCCTTCCGGGTCGGCCAGGACGTGCCAGTTCTCGCTGCCGGTCTGGCCGACGTCCGCGGGCCTGGCGCCGAGAGCGAGCAGCCGCTCCAGCTCGGCGTCCTGGTCGCGGTCGGTGGCGTTGACGTCGATGTGCAGCGGGAGCTTCCCGGCCCGCGGGTCGCTGCTGGGGCTGAGGACGAGAGTGGGCCGCAGACCGCCGAAACCGGTGTCGGGCGGCCCGATCTCGATGCTTCCGTCGTCTTCCCGGCCGAGCTCCACGTAGCCGAGCACCTCGCTCCAGAATGCGGCGAGCCGCTCGGCGTCGGCGCAATCGAGGACCAGCTCACTGATGCGGCATGCCATGCCCGTCAGTGTACGGAGACAACCCGAGAGTTGGCTGTCAGCGCTTCGCCCCGCCACCATAGGGCGACGGGGCGAAGCGCCAGGAGGCGGTCAGACGCGGTCGGCCGCGATCAGGAGGTACTGGAAGGAGCCGTCCTTGTAGGAGGCGATGAACGCTTCCTCAATGCCGGTGACCAGCGAGGACGTGGCTCGCAGCTCCCAGTACGGCAGGGTCGCGGCGGTCAGGTCGATGACGGCCTGCGGTACGAGGCGATTGTCGGCCATGGCGCGCAGATACTCCCGGCGGGAGTGGATGTTGCACTCGAAGTGCGCGTTGATCTGGGAGACCCACTTCGAGGGCTGGCCGTAACGGGGGTTCCAGCAGCCGGTGATGGTCACATAGCGACCGCCGACCTCGAGGATGCGGGAGTGTTCGGCGAAGAGGTCGTGCAGGTCGACGTACATGCTCGACTCGTTGTTCCACGAGGCCGCGATCTGCCCGGTCTCGAAGGGCGTGCCGAGCATGTTGCAGACGCGGGCGTGGACGTGGTCCTCGATGCCGAGCTCGTGGGCACGCTGGTTGGCGAAGTCCGCCTGCTTGGCCGACAGGGTGACGCCCTCGACCTGGCACCGGAAGCGCTGGTGGGCCATGACCATCGAGCCGCCGCGGCCGCAGCCGGCGTCCACGAGCATGGCGTCGCGCTCCACGGGGCCGAGGTGGTCCAGGAGGAGTTCGGCCTGTGCCGATTCCAGGCGGTGGAGTTCGGCGATCAGCCTCTTCTCGTACGCACTGTCGTCGGCGTCGCCGAGGGCGGTGCGGTCGACGGCGCCGATGCCGTAGTGGTGGTGGTAAAGGCCGTCGACATCGCCGAGACGCAGGTTCACCGGCCTGGCCTCGCCGTCCCAGTAGCGGGCGATGTCCCCCTGGTAGGGCGTCACCGGGGCGGGGATGAACACGGAGGCGGCGCTGGTGGAGACGGCGGCGTCGGTGGAGAGGTCGGTGCTGGTCACAGATAAGTCCATTCTTCTTACCAGAAGTCGGGCAGGCTGTAGCGATAGGTGTTGGTCCGGTGCCAGTAGTGGTTGCCGTCGACCCACGCGGCCACGCCCCGCAGAAAGCGCTGCACGTTCGGGACGGGGCAGGCGGCGGCCAGGTCCGCGGCCGCGGCTTCGAAGTCGTGCATGAGGTCGTTGTGGACTTCGACCGACTTCAGATAGGCCTCGCGGTCGGAGATGCCCTCACGCTCGGCGATCACCACGGGCAGGTTCAGGTGATGCCCGGGGGAGGCGAGTTCCTTGGTGTACGAGTACAGGTCGTTCACGATGGTGGTGGCGTTCCCGGCGAGCGCGATGACGCGCTGCATGGCGGGCGTGGCGTGCAGGTCCGCCGGCAGCTCGTAGCCGCCGACGGTGTCCGTGATGGTGGGGCAGGGGCGGAAGTTGTTGAACTGGCGCATCGCCAGGTACTCCCACACCTCGGGCACGTGGTCCGTCTGGGCCCAGGCGGCCTCAGCGAGGTACCCCAGGTGCAGACGGGCCATGTCGTGCCGGTACCGGTCCGCCTGGGAGGCGCCGGCCGCTCGGACGAAGTACTCCATGGCGGAGCGGTACGCGCGCCGGGGCGCGTCCGAATGGAGCGACTCCGCCCACCTCGGCTGGTACTCCTTCGTCGTGTACAAGGGGTCGAGGGCGGTGTGCGCCAGCAGCAGGCGTCCGCCGAGGCCGATGGGCGATCCTCCGTGGTCCTCGCAGTAGCAGTCGTCCACCGCGTTCTCGGCGACCATCAGGCGCGTGGCGAGCAGCAGGTGGTCGACGGTGGGAGCGTCCGGATGGCAGGCGACCATGTAGCGCCCCACGGAGAAGCCGTCGAACTGGTCCTCCCAGTCCTCCGGGTACAGATCGACCTCGTCCAGCGCCCAGGTCTTGATCCTGCGGCTGACCTCCTCCACCCGCACCGGGTCGGGCTCCGGCACCGGATGGTGGTAGAGGCCCGGGACCGGGGTACCCTCCGCCGGAGCCGCCGGCGGCTCAACCGGCGCCGACGCGCTCTCGCACCGGGCCAGGTGCAGGCCCACTGTGCCCAGACCACTGGGACCACGCAGGATCCGACCCAGGCCGGCGCCCGCGGTGGGCGCCTCGGCGGGAAGAGCGTCGGTGGCAGGAACGTCGGTGCGGGCGTCGGCGGGAGACGGTGCGGGCAAGGACGGCGCGGGGGATCTGCCGCCGCCCAAGGCGGCCCTGATGTCGCGGGCGCGGGCGGCGGCCTCAGCGAGGACATACGCCCCGGAGTGCGAACCCGCCGCGGGCGGGCTCGGCTGCGGAGGGGAAGGTTCGGGCGCGGGCATCCATAGCTCCTCGATGGGGTGGGTGGCTGTCCCGGATCTCGGGCATGCCCGGCCGGCCGGGAGCGCCGGGCTCTCGTAGCCGCGGGGCAGGGCAGGACCTCTAGTCGCGGCTGCGGGCGATCTGCACGTTCTCCAACACGCCGAGCGCATCCGGCACCAGGATGGCGGCGGAGTAGTCGACGGCGGTCTCGTCGCCGTACGGGCCGACGGAGGTCTGGCTGATGCGGCCGTGGGCGATCAGATGGAACTCCTCGGCAGGTCTACCGCGCTCCACCAGCGTTTCGCCCGCACGGAAGTCGTGCTGGACGCACCGGTCGGCGATGGCGGTCAGCACCTCCACGTCCTCGAAGCCGCGCAGCAGGGCCAGTTCGCCGAGCTCGCGGGGGATCACCCGGACGTCGGCGCCGTCCTGGACGAACTCGATGCGCCGCTCGCCGACGGTGTAGCTCAGCCGGCGGTTCACCCGGTAGGTGCCGCCCTTGACCTCCACCCAGGGGAGCGTCCGCAGCAGCCAGCGCGAGGTGATCCCCTGCATCTGCGGGGCGGACTTGGTCGTGGTGGCGAGGTTGCGGGCGGTCGCCGTGCTCAGGCTGGACTGCCGAGGCGGCTCCAGAGGTGCTTCCGAGCTGGTACCAACAGTCATCGGGTGAACTCTCCTTCGTGAGGGCGATGGCTGGCGTGCGTGCGGGTCACCGGCAAAGAGGAAAGGAGGGGGCAAACCTCCGGGAATCCGTCCAGACCCGGGGAACAGTAGTGGCCGGTGCGCCCATTCGGCCTCGGAGAGCCGCTGGCGTTAACTCGATAAGATGATCGTGCCCCGCCCGGGGTTTGCCCCGGTCGCCGACGGTGTTCGGACGCGATCACGGCACGTGGGTGTCGAGGCGGGCATGCGCGTGTCGGACGGGACGCGACGCCATCGTGCGGGATCCTGCCCCCGCCTTCTCCCAGCCCCGGCAATCAGTCCACCCGGTCGTGACTGGCTGTTTCCCACCGGGCCGGCAGCCGCTGGGATGGAGCTTCCATGGACGCACGGGACGCCCGAAGACCGCTTCCGCCATTGTGAGAGGCTCTTGATGACCACGCCACGCGCACGCTCGTTCATGCAGGTCGACGTGTTCTCCACGACCCCCTGCCTCGGCAACCCGGTCGCCGTCGTCCTCGATGGGGCGGATATCGCCGACGAGGAGATGCAGCGCCTGGCGCGCTGGACGAATCTGTCCGAGACCACGTTCGTCCTGCCCCCGACCACGCCGGAGGCGGACTACCGGCTGCGGATCCTCACCCCTGGAGGTGAGCTGCCGTTCGCCGGGCATCCCACGCTCGGCTCCGCGCGCGCGTGGCTGGACAACGGGGGCGCGCCACGGCACGCGGACCGCGTCGTGCAGGAGTGCGGCGCCGGTCTGGTCACCGTGCGCCGCGGTGAAGGCATCTTGTCGTTCGCCGCCCCGCCGCTTGTCCGCGACGGCGGGCTCGACGACGCGTACCTGAACCGGATCGTCGCCGCGTTCGGTATCAAGCGGGATCGTGTCATCGGGCACCAGTGGGTCGACAACGGACCCGGCTGGGCCGTGGTCCGGCTAGCCACGGCCGAGGAGGTGCTCGCCCTCGAACCCGACCTGTCCCTCATCCCGGACGCGATGATCGGCGCGATCGGTGCCCACCCCGAGGGATCCGAGCACGACTTCGAGATGCGCACCTTCGCGCCCGGCGTCGGCGTGGCCGAGGATCCCGTATGCGGCAGCATGAACGCCTCCGTGGGGCAGTGGCTCACCGCCACCGGTGCGGTGCCGTCCGCCTACCGGGTCTCCCAGGGCGCCCGCCTGGGCCGGGCCGGGACCATCGAGGTCATCGTCGACGAGGACGGCACCGTCTGGGTCGGCGGCGCCGCCACCAGCTATATCCGCGGCACCATCACCCTCTGACCCGTTCGGAACCTGACACCGAGGA
The DNA here is from genome assembly GCF_001598115.1 of Streptomyces sp. AgN23. NCBI lineage: Bacteria > Bacillati > Actinomycetota > Actinomycetes > Kitasatosporales > Streptomycetaceae > Streptomyces > Streptomyces sp. AgN23. The sequence continues at coordinate 1,260,126 of NZ_CP007153.1, read as the reverse complement.
AAACCCACTCATGAGCGCCATCATCGCCACCACCCCCGCCAGCCGTGCCTTCATCAGCGACAACATGGCCGGAGCATCCCCGGAGATAGTCCAGGCCGTCGCCGAAGCGGCTGCCGGGCAGGTCCTGCCGTACGGCAACGACCCCTTCACCGTCAGCGCCCGCCGCAGGCTGAGCGAGATCTTCGAGCGGGACGTCGATGTCTTCATGGTCTCCACCGGGTCCGCCGCCAACGGTCTGAGCCTGGCCGCCCTCACCCCGCCGTGGGGCAGTGTGCTGGCCCACCCCGACAGCCACATCCACCACGACGAATGCGGCGCACCCGAGTTCTTCACCGCCGGTGCCAAGCTCGTCGGCGTTCCCGGCGACAACAGCGTGATCGACCCCGACGCGCTGCATGCGGCGGTGCGCCGCAAGGCCGGTGACGTGCACAGTGTGCAGCCGTCCGCGGTGAGCATCAGCCAGGCCACCGAGCTCGGCAGCGTCTACACCGTGGCGGAGATCCGCCGCCTGTGCGCCATCGCCAAGGATGCCGGGCTGCGCGTCCACATGGACGGCGCGCGCTTCGCCAACGCGCTGGACCACCTCGGCACCACCCCGGCCGAGATGACCTGGAAGGCCGGCATCGACGTGCTGTCCTTCGGCGCCACCAAGAACGGTGCGATGACTGCCGACGCCATCGTCTCCTTCGACCCCGAACTCGCCACCGAGCTCGGCTTCCGCGCCAAGCGCGCCGGCCAGCTCGCCTCCAAGATGCGCTTCCACGCCGCCCAGATCGACGCCTACCTCACCGACGACCTCTGGTTGCACAACGCCCGCCGAGCCAACGCGATGGCCACCCGGCTCGGCGACGGTCTCAAGGCCATCCCCGACATCGCTCTTCTGGCCACCCCCCAGGCCAATATCCTCTTCTGCCGCCTGCCCCAGCACGTCACCGAGGGACTCCTCGCGGAGGGCTACGTCTTCCACCACGACCGCTGGGAGCCGGGGACGGTCCGCTTCGTCACCTCCTTCACCCACAGCGCCGACGACATCGACCAGCTCCTCGACGCGGTCCGCCGCCACACACGCTGACGGGCCGGGCCGGGCCGGGCCGGGCCGGAGGCGGGGCCGCGTGTACCACCGCCGAGCCGGCCGCGAGTCAGCGCGGTCGCGTCGGCGGCCACGCCCGGGGGTACGGCACCCGGAGCGCTTCCGCCGGGACGGGGGTGGGCTCCGCGGCGGCCTGGAGGCGTCCGTCGCGCAGAATGACGGCGCCGCTGCCGAGCGTGATGTCGATCAACTCGGCGGCGAGCACCTCGGGCGGGCGGTCCAGAAGCCGTCGGCGAGCAGCGTGTACCCCGCGTATCCGGCTGTCAGCCCGGCGACCGCCGGGACGACCGAACGGTCCCGCAGCCCGGCCGCGGTCGCATAGGCCCAGTCCGCGCCGGAAGTGAACACCAGCAGCAGGTCCGTCGTCCACGACCGCCCCCTGCCCCAGTAGCCGCTTGTCCCCGAAGCCCGTTGCAGGGCAGGGCAGGACGGGACGGGACACGCCAGGACAGTGCCACGGCGCACCAACTGGTCCTAAAATGGGTTGGCTTGGGGTCGACGGGGGAGGGTGACGAGCGTGGAGTTGCTAGTTGTGATCGCCTTGCTCTGCTGGCTGATCTACGCCCTGTTCGTATGGATCCGCGGAATCGTGCATCGGCGGCGGCTGCCGGAGCCGTCGGTCGCCCCGGGCCAGCTGGAGACGTATCAGGGGCAGGCGTTCCGCGAGATCTGCCGACGGGCGGCGAACCCCGGCCGGCGCGTGATGATGACCGACTACTTCGCCCAGCGAGGATGGAATCGGGCGGACGCCATGCGCGTCCTGGCCGAGCCGCTCAAGCACAAGCTGATCGATGTGGAGGGTTGGCGGTTCGGCAGTTACAGCGTGACGTACAAGGGCTGGACCGAGTACGAGGGCAAGTTCATCTGGACGGGAGGCGAAGGGGTGCACATCTCCACTGGACCGGGCGGCTTCGTCGTGGCGAACGTCAACAGCCATCATTCGGTGGTCCACGGCGGCTACGGCAACCGGACGAACGCGCCTGACATCCCCCATCAGCAACTGATCGACGCCCTGCGTACGGACGCGGACACCGCGACGTCCGATGAGGCGGTAAGGGCACGGGAGTACGCCGACGACCTGGCCGCGGCCGTCGACGCGCGGGATCCCGACAGGACGGCTCGCATCCTCGGAAGGATCAACGCCCTCCTGTCCACCGCCACGGCTGCCTTCACCCTGGCCCGCGGACTCCTGCCACCCGGCTCGTAGCCAGGTGATCGCGGGGCAGGCGCCCCGCAGGGCGATCGTGGTCTTGCCGGCGCGTTCGCGAAGGAGCACGCGCAGCGTGTCGGGGTGCTCGTAGCCGACTCTCCGGGCGGTGGTTTCCAGGGGCAGATCGGTGGTGCGCGGCACGTGGGAGGCCTGCTGGACCCTGAGGTCCTGGACGAAGCGGATGGGGGAGGTCCCCATGGTGCGCTGGACGGAGCGTTGCAGTGTGCGGTTGCTGACGCCGATGGCCGTGATCGCTGAACTCGCCGACTCCGAAGAGGCTTCCCCTCTCCAGGCCGGCCCTCGCCCTGCGCACGCACGCAGCCGCCAGTCGCAGCCGCATCTGTAAATCAGATCGCCTTCAGCGGAAACATCTGTTGGACAGCACTACGGCCATGCCCAAGGATCCCTCGTGCGGTAGCACCCACAGCACAGTCGACGCGACACCGGGATGCGCTACCGCCTGAGTGGAGGCTGAACGTTGAGTGAAGAGACTGAGGTAGTCGTCGTCGGCGCGGGCCAGGCAGGCGTGGCGATGAGCGAGCACCTGGGAGCCCACGGTGTGCCGCATATCGTCCTGGAGCGGCACCGTATCGCCGAGCGATGGCGCTCGGAGCGGTGGGATTCCCTGGTGGCGAACGGGCCCGCGTGGCACGACCGGTTCCCGGGGCTGGAGTTCTCCGATGTCGACCCCGACGTCCACCCCGACGCCTTCGCCTCGAAGGAACAGATCGCCGACTACTTCGTCACCTACGCCGAGAAGATAGGTGCCCCGATCCGGTGCGGTGTCGAGGTGACCTCGGTGCGCAGGCGGACCGGTCGGCCCGGTTTCCGGGTCGAGACCTCGCGGGGCCCCATCGACACGCGCTTCGTCGTGGCCGCGACCGGGCCGTTCCAGCGGCCCGTGATCCCGCCCATCGTCCCGGACGGCGCCGTCCCCGTGCAGATTCACTCCAGCGGGTACCGCAACCCGGAGCAGCTCCCCGAGGGCGCGGTCCTCGTGGTCGGGGCCGGCTCCTCGGGCGTCCAGATCGCCGATGAGCTGCGCCGCTCCGGCCGCCGGGTCTTTCTCTCCGTCGGTCCGCACGACCGTCCCGCCCGCCAGTACCGCGAACGCGATTTCTGCTGGTGGCTCGGTGTGCTCGGGCGCTGGGACGCGGAGACGCCTCCCCAGGGTGCCGAACACGTCACCATCGCGGTGAGCGGCGCCCGCGGCGGCCACACCGTGGACTTCCGTGCGCTGGCCGCCGACGGCGTCGAGCTCGTCGGTCTGACCGCGTCCTACGACGACGGTGTGCTGCGCTTCGCGCCGGATCTCGCCACGAATATCGCGCTCGGCGACGCGAAGTACCTCGAACTCCTCCGGGCGGCCGATGAGTACGTCGAACGCAATGGGCTCGACCTTCCCGAAGAGCCACAAGCCCACGTCCTCGGGCCGGACCCGGCAGGCGTGGCCGACCCCCGGCTGGAGCTCGACCTGGCCGCGGCCGGTGTCACCTCGATCGTCTGGGCGACGGGCTTCGCCACCGACTACAGCTGGCTCGAGGTCGACGCGTTCGACGAGAACGGCCGGCCGAACCAGCGACGCGGTGTGTCCTCCGAACCCGGCGTGTACTTCCTGGGCCTGCCCTGGCTGTCCCGCCGCGGATCGAGCTTCATCTGGGGCGTGTGGCACGACGCCGGATACGTCGCCGATCACATCACGACCCAGCGGGGCTATCTCGCGTACGGCACCCCCGACCGGCCCGGCGCCGCGCCGGTGGCCTGGAAGAACTGAGGAGCAGCTGATGACCTCCACGAACGAGGGCCGCCGGGCGAACGCCGTCAAGGCCCCGGTCGTTGCCGGCGGGCACACCCGGATCCGTCCGTTCAACACCCGCGACACCTATCCCGAGCAGAACCTCGACAACGACCTCTGCCAGGCCGTCGTCGCCGGCGACACCGTGTACGTCCGGGGCCAGATCGGCCAGGACCTCGACACCAGCGAGTCGGTGGGCATCGGCGACGCCGAGGCGCAGGCCGAACAGGCCATGGCGAACATCAAGATGCTGCTCGAAGAGGCGGGCAGCCGGATGGAGCACCTGGTCAAGCTGACCATCTATCTGATCGACCCGCGTTACCGCGAGGCGGTGTACCGCACCGTGGGCCGCTGGACCAACGGCGTCCACCCGATCTCCACCGGCCTGGTGGTGTCGGCCCTGGCCCGTCCGGAGTGGCTGTGCGAGATCGACGCCGTCGCCGTGATCCCCGGGGAGGAGCGGGCATGACGTTCTCCCTGGTGGTCCGCGACGGCGAGCGGTTCGGCGTCGTGGTCAGCTCGTCCAGTCCGGCGGTGGCCGCCCGGGTCGCCCATCTGCGGCCCGGGGTCGGAGCGGCGGCGTCGCAGAACGTCACCGACCCCACGCTCGGCACGAGCCTGCTGGCGGAACTGGCGGACCACGGCGACGCGGAACGCGCCCTGGCCGGTGTCACCGGCGCGGCGCGGAACGCGAGGTCCATCGCCCACCGTCAGCTGACCGTGCTGGGCCGCTCCGGGCCCGGGTTCGTCTACAGCGGCGCGCACACCCTGGGCAAGCACGCCTCGGCCACCGCCGAGGGCGCGGTGGCGGCGGGCAACATGCTGTGCGGCGAGCACATCCCGGGCGTCCTCCTCGACGCGTACTCCGCCGCCTCGGGGGAGCTGGAGGAGCGACTGGTCACCGCACTGAAGGCCGCGGTCGAGGCCGGTGGCGAGGAGGGGCCGGTGCACTCCGCGGGCCTCGCGGTCGTCGCGGAGGTGGAGTGGCGGGTGACCGACCTGCGCGTGGACTGGGCCGACGACCCCGTCGACCGGCTTGCCGAACTCCTCGCCGTCTGGCTGCCGCAGCGGGACGACTATGTGCGCCGTGGACTCGATCCCGCCTCCGCCCCCTCCTACGGCGTCCCGGGCGATCGATGATGGAGACGATGGGGACCCCGGGTACGACGGGTACGACGGGTACGACGGGTACGACGGGTACGACGGGGACGATGCGGGCGCTCAAAGAGGCCGCCCGGCGCGAGGTCGACCGGCATGCCGAGGAGCTGATCCGGCTGTCCGAGCGGCTGCACGCCGACCCGGAGACGGCCTGGGAGGAACACCGGGCGGCGGCCGCTGTACCCGAGTCGCTGGACCGCGCCGGATTCGACGTCACCACGTCCTACCTGGGCCTGGAGACCGCCTTCCACGCCCGGTTCGGCAGCGGGCCCGTGCGGATCGCGCTGTGCGCCGAGTACGACGCGCTGCCCGGCCTCGGCCACGCGTGCGGGCACAACCTCATCGCGGCCAGCTCGGTCGGCGCCGCGCTCGGCCTCGCCGCCGTCGCCGACGACGCCGGCCTCACCGTCGAGGTCTACGGCACCCCGGCGGAGGAGGGCGGCGGCGGCAAGATCGAGATGCTCGACCGGGGCGCCTTCGCCGGGCTGGACCTCGCGATGATGGTGCACCCGGCACCGGTCGACGTCGCCGAGGCCCGTCCGTTCGCGGTCAGCCACTCCAAGATCTCCTACACCGGTAGGTCCGCACACGCCGCGGCCTATCCCGAGGCCGGGATCAACGCGGCCGACGCCTTCACCGTGGCCCAGGTCGCGATCGGGCTGCTCCGCCAGCAACTGCCCGCCTCCGCCCGGGTGCACGGCGTGGTGACCCACGCCGGGGACGCCCCGAACGCCATCCCGGAGCGGGCCGCCGGCCGCTGGTACGTCAGGGCGGAGACCCTCGCCGAACTGGCCGAGCTGGAACCACGGGTCATGCGGGCCTTCGAGGCGGGCGCCCTCGCGACCGGGTGCGAGCTGGAGATCGAGCCGGAGAGCAAGCCGTACGCGGAGTTCCGCACGGACGAGACCGCTCTTGCCCACTACCGCGCGAACGCCCTCTCCCTGGGGCGGGAGTTCGCGCCGCCGGGACAGGCCGCCCGGATGAACCGCGCCTCCACCGACATGGGCAACGTCTCGCAGACGGTGCCCGCCATCCACCCGTACATCGGTATCGGCTCGCTGCCCGCCACCAACCACCAGCACGAGTTCGCCGCGTTCTGCGTGGGCGGCAACGCCCAGCGGGCTCTGCTCGACGGGGCGGTGGCGCTGGCCTGGACCGGTGTGGACCGGAGTTCGAGCCGCTACGCGAGCGCGAACTCCTGACCGAGGCGGCACCCCCGCACGGCCTCCCGACCGAGGCGGCCCCGCACAGCTCCGGCTTGTTCCACCCATCCCCAAGGAGGCGCGCATGCCCACCACTCACACCGACGTCACCACGGCCGAGGTCGAGGTGGCCACCGACGTCGTCGCACTGCGAAGAAGCGTTGCCGCGGGAGCCGTCGGCGTGTTCGTGCACTGGTTCGACTGGGCCGCCTACGCCTATCTCGCCGGCACCGTCGCGACCGTGTTCTTCCCGGACGAGAACAGCACCACCGGACTGCTCGCCGTATTCGGCGTGTTCGCCGTGTCCTTCGGCATCCGGCCCATCGGCGCCCTGGTGTTCGGACCGCTCGGTGACCGGATCGGCCGCAAGCGCACACTGTCGCTGGTCATCTTCATGATGTCCGGCGCGACCCTGACGATCGGCCTGCTGCCCGGCTACGCGACGATCGGGGTCGCCGCCCCGGTGCTCCTGGTGATCCTGCGCCTGATCCAGGGATTCGCGGCGGGCGGCGAGTTCGGCAGCGCGGCGAGCTTCCTGGCCGAGAGCTCGCCCCGGCGCCGCCGCGGTTTCGGGGTGAGCTGGCTGGAGGTCGGCTCCCTGCTGGGCTTCCTCGCCGGTTCGTTCGTCTATCTGCTGCTGTCGACAGGGCTCGACGAGGACCAGCTGACCGCCTGGGGCTGGCGCGTCCCCTTCCTCGTCTCCGCGCCGCTCGGCGTCATCGGCTTCATCATCCGCAACAAGATCGAGGACACCCCCGAGTACCGGACGCTCGAAGCCAACGACACCGTGCCGCGCACCCCCGTACGGGAGTTGCTCCGCCGCCACAAGCGGCACCTGCTCCAGGCCGCGGGCCTGATGGCGGCCATGCATGTGCCCTTCTACATGGTGCTGACGTACCTGGTCACCTACGAGACCGACCACCTGGGGCACTCGGCCGGCAGCGCGGCCCTGCTGTCCACGGTGATCTCACTGCTGGGGCTGGTGCTGGTCCCCGTGTTCGGGCTGCTGTCCGACCGGGTGGGACGCAAACCGGTCTTCGTCGGGGCCACCGCGGCCCTCCTGGTCCTCTCCACCCCCGCGTTCCTCCTCATGCGGACCGGGCTCGCCGGAACCTGGATCGCCGGTCTGCTGCTCGGCGCGATCCTCGCCGCGATCCTCGGCACCTACGCGGTGTGGTCGGCGGAGATCTTCCCCACCCGCACCCGCCAGAGCGGCCTGTCCATCGCCTACAACGTCACCGCGGCCCTGTTCGCCGGCACGGTGCCGTACCTGATGACCGTGCTCATCTCCGCGACCGGCAGCACCCTGCTGCCCGGCCCCTACCTGATGGTGTTCGCCGTCGGCGGCCTCATCGCCGCCCTGTCCCTCAAGGAGACCGCCGGTTCCGCCCTGCTGCGTCCCGAGGATGTCTCCGACACGCCCGCGGAGCGCCACCAGGCACCGCCCGCATAGGGTCCGGCGGCCGCATAGGGTCGGCATCGGCACGGACACCGATCACCAGGCGCGAGGGTCACGCATGACGTCACCGGTGGGTTTCACCCTCCTCCAGCTCCGTTACTTCCTCGTCGCCGCCGAGCGCGGTTCGATGACGGAGGCGTCGGGGGCGCTCCATATCGCGCAGTCCGCCGTGTCCGCGGCCATCCACAACCTGGAGCGCGACCTGCGGGTGCAGCTGTTCATCCGCCGCAGGGGCCGGGGTCTGACCCTGACGCCCGCGGGGGAGAGGCTTCAGCAGCATGCGCGGGAGTTGCTGGCCCGTGCGCGCGAGATCGAGCGGGAGGCCCGGGGAGACGGCGAGACGATCTCCGGGCCGGTGGCCGTCGGCTGCTTCGTGACCCTGGCCCCGTACTATCTGCCGCCCCTGTTCAGCGAATGCACCGACCGCTACCCGGGCATCGAGATCGACGTGGTGGAGGGGGAGACGGACCAGCTCGTCCAGGCCCTGGGCGCGGGGCGCATCGACTTCGCCCTCACCTACGACCTCGGTCTGACGGCCGAGATGGACCTGCGCAGCGAGACGATCGCGCGGGCCCCGGCCTATGTCATCGTCGCGGCCGATCACCCGCTGGCCCGGCAGGGCTCCGTGGAGCTGGCCGAACTGTCCGCGGAACCCCTCGTCCTGCTCGACCTGCCCCACAGCCGCGACTACTTCCGCTCCCTGGTCGCCGCCACCGGCACCGCGCCCGATGTCCGCTACCGCACTCGGAGCTATGAAACCGTACGTTCCCTGGTGGCCCGGGGGCTCGGATACTCCGTGCTCAACCAGCGGCCGGCGACCGGCCAGACCTACGGCGGCGGCGAGATCGCGGAACTGGAGCTGCGGGACGGAAGCCCCCCGCTCGAAGTCAAGATCGCCTCGGTGAAGGGCATGACCCAGACCGCCCGCGCCCGTGTGGTGATGGAGCTGCTGCGGGAGATCGCCCCCCGCCTCGCCAGGGCCTGAAGAACACCGAACCGGACCGGGCCTTCGGGGCCGCGACCGTGGTCAGGCGCTCGGGACGGTGATGACCGGACAGCGGGCGTGCTGCGTCACGCCCTGGCTGACGGAGCCCAGCAGCAGGCCGGTGAACCCGCCGTGTCCGCGTGTGCCCACGACCAGGCCGAGGGCGTTTTCGGACGCCTCGGTCAGGACCTGCACCGGGTGGCCCGGTACGACCTCTTGGCGCAGCTCCACCTCCGGATGGTCGGCGGTACGCCCGGCGACGGTCTCCGACAGCAGCCGACGGCACTCCTGGACGGCGGCCTCCTCGTCGGGGGTTCCGAGCCGCGGAGGTTGCCACACGTACAGGGCGCGCAGGGCCGAGCCGCGCAAGGCGGCCTCGCCGAAGGCGAAGTCGACGGCGGCCGCGGAATGACGGCTGCCGTCGACCCCGACCACGAAATGCGGCTGTCGCTCGGGGGCGTGCTCCGCCTCGGGGGCGGGTTCCCGCCCAGGGACGTGTTCCGCCTCGGGCACCTGGTCCGGCTCCGGCACGACCACCACGGGGCAGGGCGCGTGGGCGATGAGCGGCAGGGCGACGGCGGCGGAGGTGAAGAGCTCCTGAAGAGCGCTCAGACGCCAGGACCCGATCACCACCACCGTGGCGTTCCGCGCCTGCTCACGCAGCACCCACGCCGGATGCCCCTCGGCCAGCAGCCCCGATACCCGCACCTGTGGATGCCGGGACTCGACGAAGGCCACGGCCTCCTTCAGCATGCGATCCCCTGTCGTGTGCAGCGACTCGTTCCACTCCTCCCAGGACGGCCGCCCGCCCGCCGGCCGGTACCCGGGGGTCGGCACGTTCTGCGCGAGGACCAGCAGCAGCGGCAGACGGCGCCGGTCCGCCTCGTCGGCGCCCCAGCCGAGTGCCGTGCGTCTGCCCGGATCGGGGTCGAGGCCGACCACGATCGGTTCATCTCCGTGTGCGTGCGACGCCATCGCCGACCTCCTATGGCTCCTCCGACCGGCACATCGCGCCGGAGCCCCGGCGCCCATGCCCCTCGGCCGGACGGCCTCGGCCCGGGCGCGGTCGTTGCTTCCAGCGGGCTCGACCAGGCATGGCCTGTCCCCTCGCGCGTGGCCTGTCCCCTCGCGCGACGATGGCAGCCGGCCACTTCCATGCTGCGCGCACCCACGCCACCCTGCGAATCGGAGAATCGGCAACCGAACGCTCGCGGCGGGGGCGGCCGAGGTGGTCGTGATGGAACGCCGCGACGACACAGGCGGAGCGCCGCGCACATGGACTGCCAGGGGCACGACGAGACTGCCAGGGGCACGATGACGGCGATGGTGCCGAACAGGATGCCGGCCTGTGCCCGGCGGCGATCGGCGCCCGCCTGGCCGCGCATGCTCCGTAAGCACGGCTCCTCAGGTGCGCATGGGTAATCGGCTCCGGATCTCCTCTCCGCTCACGCGGTGAGCACACCCCGCGGGACCCGCCGGAACGGCAGGATCCCGCGAGCCGCGATGAGTTCTGCGGCGTTTGGCGGTCGTACTGTCGAACCCCTTACCGAGGAGGACTTCCTATGCGCAGGGTGACCTATTCGATGGGCGTCTCACTTGACGGCTACATCGTGGGGCCGGACGGCGGCTTCGACTGGACGGCGCCCGACGAGGAGGTCTTTCGCTCCTCCATCGACGAGATTCGAGAGGTCGGCGTCCACCTGCTGGGACGACGGCTGTACGAGACGATGCTGTACTGGGAGACCGCCGACCAGGATCCATCGCTCGACGACTCGATGCTCGAGTGGGCCGCGCTCTGGAACCCGCTCCCCAAGGTGGTGTTCTCCACCACGCTGTCGGCGGTGCGCGGCCATGCCCGCCTGGCCTCCGGCGGCGTGGCGGAGGAGATCGAGCGGTTGCGGGCCGAGCCGGGGGAGGGCGACATCGCGATCGGCGGCGCGACTCTCGCCGCCGAGGCGGCCGCGTCGGGTCTGATCGACGAGTACCGGGCCAGGGTCCACCCGGTGCTGGTCGGCGGCGGCATTCCATTCTTTCCCCAGCGCGAGCGCCGGGTGGATCTCGAACTCGTGGAGGCCCGCACCTTCAGCTCCGGAGTCCTCTACCTCCGCTACCGCGTGACGCGCTAGCCGGCGCGCGTCCGCCGAGCTCGAGCAGCGCTGGCACACGTATGACTGTTGTCGAAGTCCTGTCAGCTCTACGCTGAGCCGATGACCTTGGAATGGCGACACGTAATTGTTCACTCCGCGGATCCGGCGACCCTGGGGCAGTGGTGGGCCGAGGCTCTTGGGTGGGTTGTGGTCCACTCCTCCGACGTGGAGTTCGCCATCCGCCCGGAGCCGGATCGCCTGCCGGGGTTGGAGTTCGTCCTGCTTGATGAGCCCAAGAAGGCCAAGAGCCGACTGCATCTCGACTTTGTGCCCGATGATCAGGACGCCGAGGTGGCTCGCCTTGAGGCTCATGGCGCACAACGTGTTGATATTGGTCAGGGTGACCAGCCGTGGGTTGTCATGGCAGACCCCGAAGGCAACGAGTTCTGTGTCCTCGGCCGGCGGCGTCAGTAACTGAGCGCCGGCTCCGTCAGCGTGCTGGGGAAGCCGATGCCCAGATGGCCCGTGCGGCGATCGTTTCAGTCGGTGGTGTACCAATCGTTCTCGAGGTATTCCAGGGCGTAGCTGCCGAGGTCGTTGTCGAGAAGGTGGCGGAGGCTCTGACCGCTGCGGCCGGCCTCTCGATCTTGTCGGGTGTGCGCACGGCGGATGCGCTGCGGGTCGACCGTCGCGGTTCGCAGGGCCTTCTTCCGCGCGGGCGTGATCATCTGGAAGGCGGCGGTGTAGAAGGACGACACGCATGGCTCCCGGCACCGCACCCCCGATCCGGCCCGGGCCAGGTCCGTACGGACGCGGCGCGCACTGCGCCAAGTGGCGGCCGACGCCGACGCGGATGCCCGGCAGCGACGATGAGCCGCTCCTCCTGGAAGGCCGCGACGGCGCCTCTGGTCGTCCCGTAGCCGAGCGCCTCCGGCGCGGGTCCCGACGGCGCATCGGCCGGCTCGGGGAGGGGTCAGTCCGTGCCGCGCCGCTGGTCGCCGCTCGCTTGCCGCAGCTCGTCGGCGTGGCGGGCCACGGTGTCGACGCGGTCCGCGAGGTCGATATGACGTGCTGTCAGGTGCTGATGGGCTTCGGTGAGCGGGGCGACGAGCTGGGCGGCGTCGTCGTGGGCGAGGGCGTCCGCCAGCCGGGCGATGTGGTCGCGGGCCTCGGCGGGCAGATCGGTGAGGGCGGTGACTTGCCCGGCGAGCCGACGCAGATCGGCTGCGTTGCCCCGGGCCCATGAGGTGACGGTGCGGTCGGCGGCGCGGCGGTCACGGGTGGCCTGCACTCGCTGCTCGCCGGTGGCGCCGGGGGTGCCGGGCCGTACGCGCAGGTAACGACGCTCGGCCGCCTGGCGGCTCGCCACGCCCAAGGGCTGTGCGAGCTCGGCCCAGCTGGCGCCCGCCTCGCGAGCCGTCTCGATCAGCCACGGCTCCCACCCGGCGAGCCGGTCCCTGACCTCCCGCAGCAGCAACAGCGCGGCCAGGGCCTGCTCCGAGCTGGTCCGGGGTGGCTCCGGGCCTCGGCCTGGTGGGGCGGTGGCGGTGCGCACGACCTCGTTGATGGCCTCCAGCGCCGCCGAGGTGGCAGGGAACGACGTGGGGGCGGGGTGGGGGCCGAGTTCGTGAGACTCCTCCGGGCTGGCCATGGTGTATCCCTCCTTCGTCATCGGATCGACGACGGAATCATTTGTCATCGTTCCGATGACATGCTACAACGGAAGCAGGTTACAGCGCATTGGCGGTACCGCCCAAAGGGCACAAAGCACAGTGGAGGTGTTTCACGATGTTGATGCGCACCGACCCGTTCCGCGAGCTTGACCGGCTCACCCAGCAGCTCATGGGTTCGTCCGGCACTTGGTCGAGGCCGTCCACCATGCCGATGGACGCCTACCGTGAGGGCGACGACTATGTGATCGCCCTCGACCTCCCCGGCGTCTCGACCGATGCGATCGATATCGATGTCGAGCGGAATATGCTCACCGTCAAGGCGGAGCGGCGGCCGATCACCAAGGCCGACGATGTGCAGATGGAGCTGTCCGAGCGGCCCCTCGGGGTCTTCTCCCGCCAGCTGATGCTGGCCGACACCCTCGATACCGAACGCATCGAGGCAGACTACGAAGCCGGTGTCCTGACGCTGCGCATCCCCATCGCCGAGCGGGCCAAGCCCCGCAAGATCGCCATCGGCGAGGGCGCCGGGCACAAGCAGATCAGGGGCTGACCCCAGGGGGCCATGGGGATTCACCATCGCGGGCGGAGGACGCCAGGAAGGGCGGGCGCTCCCTTGCCGTCCTCTGCCCCGTCCTCCATGGCCTCCGCCCGACCTCCGCCCGATCTCCGCGATCACTCGCGCACACCATCATGACAAGCAAGCATGACGAGAAAGGCAATCGACCCAGCCATGCCGGTCCAGTCCGAATACGCCCCGACCGCGGCGGAGATGACGTTCGACCAGATGCTGGAGAAGGTCCGCTACGAAGGGGCCTACCCCACCCGTGAACGGGCCGAGACGGTCGTCCGTGCCGTGCTCGCCGGCCTGGGCCGGCAGCTCACCGGCGACGAGCGGGTCGACCTCGCCGCCCGGCTGCCCGTGGAGGCGGCCCGGGCGCTCGCCGACCAGATCCCCGCCCCCGAGCCCCTCACCGGATGGGGCTTCGTCAAGGACCTCGCCACCCGGGTGGGCGGCACTCCTGCCACCGCTCGCTGGGACGCCGGCTCCGTCCTCAAGGTCGTCACGCAACTCGCGGGAGACGGCCTGGTGGACCGTATCCTCGCCCAGCTGCCCTCCGGCTATGCCCTCCTGTTCGGCCGGATCGAGCTGACGCGCGCGGCCTGATCCGCCTTTCCACGGGGACCGTATTGAGGGAGCCCGCTTCGGGCGCTCGGCCGAGCAGCGAGTGGTGCGGAGTTCCGCCGATGCCGGCGCCTTTCAGCAGCGCCATCCGGACCTCTGTGCGGTGCGGATGGCGCTGCCGCCGATGCCCGGGCTGGACGGCGGCCTCCTGGCCCTCGGATCGCCGGCCCGGCTCGTCCGCGGCTGCCGTCACAGGCTCAGCAAAGAGGTCCCGGACCGCTTCAGGCTGAGACAGGAACGAGTGGTGGCCGGCGTCGAGCTCGACGACGCCGCCGGCCCGGCGGGCGAACTCCCGCTGCAGCCGCGGCGGGGTGCCCCGGTCCTGGGCGCAGACGAGGTACGTCGAGGGCACCTGCTGCCATGCGGCAGCCCCCCGACCGGCTGCCCGGTCCCCCGCACGCTCTGCCGGGCGAGGTGGTCCGCCGCCTGCGCCTGGACCTCGGGGGCGCAGTCCTGCAGGAACGTGTCCACGAGCAGGGCGGACCCCGAACGTGCCGGCGTCGGGGGGCGACGTCGAGGAACGGGGCGGGGCTGCCGTCCGCAGAATCCGACAGGCTCTGCCCGGCCTCGGGCAGGTAGCTGGAGACCAGCAGCAGATGGCGCACCGACCCGACGCCCGCGGCGGCTTCCGCGGTGACGATGCCGCCGTAGCTGTGGGCGACCACGGACGGCTCGTCTCCGGCCCGCAGCACCTGCCGCACCGCGGCGACGTCCTCGGGAGCCCCGGACCGCCGACGCCGCCGGGCAGACCCGCCTCGCCGCAGCTCGGCAGCGCCGGTGCCACGCTCGGCACCCCCCATCTTCGGCCTTCACACACCGATGATCAGCAGTCCGCCGCGGCCACCGCCGGACCGGACCGCCGATCTGATCACGGCCTGCTCGTGGAGTGCCGCTCGGCCCAGCCGGTGGCGGCCACCACCTCGCGCGCGATGTCCGCGACAGCCCGCCCGTCCGTCGCCACCCGCACCGCGTCCGCGGGGGTCCGCTGGTCCAGCAACCGTGCCTTACGGGTACTGCTCTCCCACTCTGTCTCCAGTTCCGAGCCGATTTCCCGGCGCTCCAGCCGTTCCCGGGCGGTCGTGTCGGTGGCCGTGAGAAGAACCCGCACGATCCGCACCCCGCTGCCCATGGCCCGCTCGAACATGCCGGTCGCCTCGGGCACCACGCTCAGTGTGTTCGTATAGATCAGACGCCGGTAGCCGCGGCGGGCGTAGTTCGTCCACACCGCAGTCAGATTGCTTTCAGTGATCTCCGCGCGGTGTGGATCTCCTTCCGGAGCGGGATGCACCTGCCCCATGAAGTCACCGTCGATGACCGCGTGGGGGACCGCCGCACCTCGGAGCGACACCGAAACCTCCCACCCCACCGTCGTCTTGCCGACCCCGGCCCGCCCTCCGATGAGGAGCACTTCCGCGTGATCCATGGACGCAGCCTGGCAGCCCAGCTCCGTCTCACGCGATCGAATATCGAAGTGCCCCGCGGAAGCGGACGGTTGGGCCGCGCCGGTCCTCACCCGTGAGCTTCTTCGCCCGGCCCGGGGCGGACGTACGCGGGGCTGTCTTGCGCGGCACTCTTCGGCTTCGCGCGGCCGGCCGAGGAAAATGAGCAGGTCGAACCCCGACCTGGACTGGACCTACCCCCACATGGGCACCGCCGGATACTGACCCTGAGCAGGATGAACACCCGCACCCACTCCGTACTTCCCCCGACGAAAGCCGCACCCCCGGCCTCCCTGCCACTGAACCCGATCGGCCAGGCCGTGCGGGATGGAGACGCACTCGACATGCAATCACCGAGGAAGCCCGCCGGAGAACCGGGAAACGGCTCGGCGGACACCGCACACGTCATCCCGATGGACACGCTCGAACCACAGCGGTGGGCCAACGGGCGAGGCTGGACCCGCGAGATCCACCGTGAGCCCGCCGCAGATGCCCCGGAGACGGTCCCGTGGCGGCTGAGCCTCGCGGACATCGAGGACACCGGCCCCTTCTCACCCTTTCCGGGGATGGAGCGCCATCTGCTGTCGGCGGCCCCCGTGCCCCTTCAGCTGTCCATCGACGGTGTCGTCCACGATCTGCGGTACACCCAGATCGTCACGTTCGGCGGGACCGCCGAAGTGGCCACGACCGCTGTTCACGGCAGGGCGCGGGCGCTCAACCTCATGGTGCGCAGCGGTATCCGCGGCAGCCTCGACCTCCTCGGGGGCGATGCGCGACTGTCGGTCTCGGCCGCGTTCGCCACCGCTCTGGTGGTCCTCGACGGCATCGTCGCGCTCGGCGGCCGACGGCTGGAGCGTTTCGACACCATCCTTCCTGGCGCCGAAGGGACACGCCTCACTCTCCAGGGCGCGACCGTGGCCCGTGTGCGCGTCGAGATGTCGGCTCCGGATGCCGCGCCCGCTCCCGCCCAGCACCGCCCCCGCCCAGCACCGGCGGGCCGTCCCCACCCGAACCCACACCTGCCCGCTGACCTGTCCAGCCACCCGCGGATCAGGAGTTCACGACCATGAGTTCGTCGAAGTACCTCGTGTTCGGAGCCGGTCTGGCGGGTGCGGCCACGCTCTGGCAGCCGGCCCGCCGCGGCCATGAGGTCACCCTCGTGGAGCGATCACACCCGGCCGCCGATCTGCCCAGGCGTTCCGCAGTAACCCCGCTGGAAGGCAGTCCAGAAGTCCTCGTCGATCCCGGTGCCGGCGAACGAGTTCCAGTTGGTGTGGGCGACGAGTTGGTCGCGCCCGTCGCGGCTGTTGAGGGCGAAGGTCAGGTACCCGAGTGCACTGCCGCCGTGGCCGTACGCACGGCCGCAGCCGGTGGCGTAGACGTAGACACCAAGCCCGTAGGCGACAGCGGGTGGGACGGTGCCGGTTGTGGGGACCGTGTCGGTGAGCATCCGGCGAAGCAGGTCTGAAGGGAGCAGACGTCCTTGCAGCAGGGCCCGGTAGAAGCGCGCGATGTCGGCCGCGGTCGTCACGAGGGCGCCCGATGCCCCAGCCTCGGACGGGCTGAACGCGGTGACGTCGAAACGGGTTGGCTCCGGCGCGTTCGGCAGCAGCGGTGAAACGTCCGCGTAGCCGTGTACGTGCGCTCCGTCGATGGTGTTCCGCGCCAACGGATAGGAGGTGTCACGCAGCCTGAGGGGGGTGAAGACGCGGCGTTCGAGATTGGTGCGCAGATCGCGGTCGGTGATCCGTTCCACGATCAGGTCGAGCAGCAGGTAGTTGGTGTTGGAGTACCGGAATCGGGTGCCGGGAGCCGGGAAATACCGGGGTTGGGCAAGACCGATGCCGATCAGCTGGTCGCGGGGCCAGTACTGGTCAAGCCCGCGGAAGTGGGGAAGGAGCCCGTCGATGTAGTCGTACAGCCCGCTCGTGTGGTTGAGCAGCTGGCGGACAGTGATGGGCGCACCGGACAGTGCGTTGTCGGTGCGGATCTGGTCGGGAAGCAGACTCTGCACGGTGTCGTCGAGTCGCAATCGGTGCTCGGCGACGAGTTGCAGGACGACCGTTGCGGTGAAGGTCTTGGTGACGCTTCCGGCGCGGAACTTCAGGTCCGGTGCCATCGGCGTGCCGGCGGACCGGTCGGCGACGCCGGCCGCGCCGAAGCGGTCGTCCGAGCCACGGCGGGCACGCAGGAAGGCGCCAGGGTTGGGATTCGGGTCGGCCACCACCTGGTCGGCCAGGGCCTGCAGAGCCGGGTCACGGCGGCTGCCGGCCGCCTGTCCGTCACTGGCCTGGCCCGCAGTGGCCATGCCGGGCGGCAGCAGGAAAGCGAGAGCAAGCCCCATGCCTAACAGGCGAGTTGAGCGTCGTCGGATCATCGCGAGGGCCCTCCCCGGTAGCAATATATGTATACGGTTATAGCACGCGGTACCGTCCTCATGTGCCGAGAGTTGCCGACCATGACGCCCGCCACGGGCAGATCACCGATGCCGTCCAACGCCTGATCGTGCGACACGGCCTCACCTCCGTGACCGTCGCGCGGACCGCCGCGGAAGCGGGCATGTCCGTTGGCCTGGTGCAGCACTACTTCACGGCGAAGGACGAGATGCTGCTGGCCACGTTCACCCGCGTCAACGGGCGTTTCACCGCACGAGTGGACGAGCTGGTGAACCGAGGCGAGGCCGAGGGCCGCACCATCGCCGAGATGCTGCGGCAGGCGCTGACCGAGCTCGTACCGCTCGACGACGCCCGCCGCGCCGAATTCCTGGTCCGTCTCGCCTTCGCAGACCAGGCCGCGCACAACGCCCGCCTTGCCGGCGTCCAGAGAGAGACCCTCGTGGGCATTCGCTCACGTGTCGCCCAAGCCATTAAAAATGGAACGGTATGCGGCGAGGTCGCTCAGGGGACCGACGCGGCCGACCAGGCCCTGCGCATCGTCGCGTTCGCCGAAGGACTCGCCCTGCATACGCACATCGACCCCGACGGCACACCGAAACCGGCGATCCTCGCCGCGCTGGACGACCACCTCGGCCGCGTATTCACCGGAACCTGCCGACGCGCCCAGCTCGGTTAGAGACCCGCGAGGCCGCACCCTGGGACACACTCGACGCCGTTGCCACGGTGGACGGCTGCCACCCTCTGATACGGCCGAAGGGAGGACATGGCGAACCCGGATCCGCCCGGCCCCGGGCCGGTTGTAGAAGACGTCTCCCAGATTGCTGCGGCCGGTGGTGGCGATTCTGACGATCGGCTCGGGGCCCTCCTCCGGTGACCGCGTCAGGCGCCGACCGATCCGGCTTGCCTTCGCCGCCGTGGTCAGTGCGGAGTTGGGGTCGAGACCGGAGCGGACGGTGCCGGGGTGGCACGCGACAGCGGTCATGGTGTCCGGTGCCCGGCGGTTGATCTCGGCAGCATGGACGACATGCCGGCTTGGAGGCGTTGTCCGAGCGCGCCCGCGCTCCGGCCGGGTGCAGCACACCCGGCCGCGTATGCGGGGTGAGAACCGCTGCGGGCGACGTCCGCGATTGATGTCCGAGGCCACGGCACCTGCTCGCCGGGCGGCGCCTGCGCGAGGCGGCCCCCGACGACGTGCGCACCAGGCGGAGCCCGCCGCCATCGCGTCACTGCCGCAGGCCGCGCCGGTGCGGCCGCTACGATGCGGCGACGGAGGGCCTGAGCAGAGCCGGCCACTGCGTGTCCAGCCAGTGACGGACTCGTCGAACAGCCCCTCGCGGACACGGGCGGAGCAGTACCCGTTGGACGATGTTCCCGCGGCCATGGCCAGTCGCAGCGGAAGCGCCGCCGGTCAGGCTGTCGTGACCCTCCAGGGAGCCACGTAGCCGCCCTTTCGACGCATGTGCAGGTTTTGATGAGACGGCGCCAGTGTGGCGACCGAGGTCGGTCTCACAGGCAGCGGACATGCAGGCCGCCGTCGACCGGGATAGTAACGCCGGTGACATAGGCTGCTTGGTCCGACGCCAGGAAGAGGGCGGCATGGGCGACATCCCAGGCCGTGCCCATGCGTCCAGTCGGCGATGCCGCGTGCCGCGCGGCGAGCATCTCCTCGGTCGAGGAGTATTCGCTGGAGATCTGCTCGAAGATCAGCGGGGTCTCGACCAGACCTGGCGCTACGGCATTGATGCGTACTCCCGTGCGGGCGTATTCGAGTGCGGTCACCGCCGTGAGATGGTTGACCGCGGCTTTCGCGGCACTATAGGCGGGGTAGGGATAGCCGGTGTAGCGCATTCCGGCCAGCGATGAGACGTTCACGATCGCGCCGGTGCCGTGCTCGACCATGCCTGGCAGGACGGCCTTCATCGTGCGAAAGACGCCGGACAGATTCACGTCCAGAGAGCGGTCCCATTGCTGCGGGGTGAGTGTCTCGAGACGGCCCATCTGCGTGACCCCGACATTGTTGTGCAGCACGTCGATGCGTCCGTGTGCGGCCATCACCTCTGCCACGATGTGCGCGACCTCGCTGTCAGAAGTGATATCGGCTTCCCACGCCTCGGCCCGGCCCTCTTCGGCGGCGATCACCTCGGCGGTCTCGATGGCGGCCTGCTTGCGCAGGTCGACCGCGATGACGGTGGCGCCTTCTCGGGCGTAAGCGACCGCCGCCGCCTTGCCGTTGCCCCAGCCTTGGCCGGCGGAACCGGCGCCAAAGACGATGACGGTCTTGCCCGTGAATCGTTCAAGCACGTTATGCCCTTCTCCAGGTGACCGTCACGATGCCGCGCGAGACGGGCCGCCGGGCACCGTCTCCGGACGAGGAAACGTGGCCGCCGTTCCTCTCTTTGTAGGATCCACGTGTGTCCGACAACGAAATCCAGCCACTCGTCGACCAGCTCGCCCAGCAGCTACAGCGGTCCGTTGTGATCAACGATCCGGCCGTCCGCATGCTCTACAGCAGTGCCCACTTCGGCGACGAGGACCCGGTCCGCGTCCAGGCGATCCTGCACCGCGACGCCGGCCCCAAAGCCATTGGCCACGTCCTCGCCCAGGGCGTATGGACCTGGACCACCGCCGGCGTCATCCCTCCCTACGAGGAGATCGGGTTGAAGGCCCGCGTCGCGGTCCCCATCCGGTGGCGCGGCGATCTGCTCGGCCTGCTGTTGGTGATGGACGCCGACAGTTCCCTCACCGCCTCCGAGCTCGCGGCGATCAACGAGACGGTCCGGATCGTCGCGCCGATGCTGGTGGGCCAACGTCCTGGTGATGACGACGCGGCCGCCCGCGAACAAGCCATCCGGGACCTGGTCAGCACGGAACCCACAGTGCGCCGTCGGGCATTGGCCGATCTCGGCCCGGACGCCGAACTCAACCGGTTCGCGCACGTCACAGCCATCGACGTGGGGGTGGCACTCACCGCGGAGCCGGTGGGCGCGTCACACGTCGAGATGGCGCTTCGCGACGCCGTGACGTTCAGTCGCCCGCCCGGCCCGACGGCCGAATTGCGCGCGGTCACCGCCGGCGGTGCGTTGCTGCTGCTCGGCGGCGCCGCGCCCATTCCCGACAGCGTCAGCCGCGGACACGCGCAACGGATCGTCGAGCGTATGCGGGATCTGGCCGCCGGCCGCTTCACACCGGTCGCCGGTGTCGGGTTCCCCGTCGCGGGTCTCGACCGAGCCGTGGAAACAGCGGATCAGGCCCGTCTGGCCCGCCGCGCCGCCTCGTCAGTACTGGGCACGGACGTCGCCACCTGGGCCGACGTCGGCCCTTACGGCCCGCTGCTCCGCATACCCGCCGACGAACTCAGCGCGAGCGCGCTGCCGGTCGAGCTACGCCGCCTTCTCGACATCGACCATGGTCAGAAGCTCACCGAGACCCTGCGTGCCTATCTGGACCACGCGTGCTCGGGTCCCGCGACATCGGAAGCGCTGCACATCCACCGCACCACGCTCTACTACCGCCTCGGCCGCATCGGTGAACTCACCGGCCTCGACCTGGCCGACGGCCGTACCCGGCTCGTGCTCCACCTGGGTCTCATCATGATGGACCTCATGCAGGCCAGGGTTCGACAATAAGAGGAAAATCAGCGTCCGCATTCCAACCGGCATCTGTAGTGGCACACGGTCGCAGAGGCGCATTCTGCTCCGGACATGACCACACAACCGCAGGGGACGCGAGATGAGCACCGTTCGCCGTACCGTCGAGGCGACGCGAGCCGGAACCGACCCGTTCGACCTCACCGGGAAGGTCGCACTGGTCACCGGAGCCGCCCGCGGAATCGGCCAGTCGATCGCTGTGGAACTGGCCCGGCGAGGCGTCCACACCGTAGTCGCCGACCTTCGTGACCCGAGCGAGACGGTGGCGCTCCTACGGGACGGTTTCCCTGCCGGTATCCACGAGGGCAAGACGGTCGATGTGCGCGAACGTGATCAGGTCGACGAGGTGGTCTCCGGCACCGCCGCGCGCTTCGGGCACCTGGACATCCTCGTCAACAACGCCGGGACGGCCAGCCGGGCAGGTCTGACCGGGATCACCGACGATGAATGGTTCCGTGACCTCGACACCAACCTTCGCGGCACGTTCCTGTTCTGCCGCGCCGCCATCAGCCCCTGGATGAGCGAGCGGCGTGCCGGCGCGATCATCAATATCAGCTCGATCAGTGGCCTGATGGGCGGTCCCTCCTCGGGCAGCGAGGACCAGGGGCGATCCGGGCCCGCGTACGCGGCTTCCAAGGGCGGCGTCATCGCCCTCACCAAATGGCTGGCCAAAGAGGTCGGCGCCCTGGGGATCACGGTCAATTCGGTGGCACCTGGTCCGATCGCCACGCCGCTCACCGAAAGCGTGGCATACGACCTTGGTCAACAGATCCTGCCGCGTATGGGAAAGCCCGAAGAAATCGGGGCGGCCGTGGCCTATCTCGCCTCGCCCGCGGCCGCGTACGTCACTGGACAGGTGCTGCGTGTGTGCGGCGGCGCGGCGCTCGGGTAGCGGCCCCCGCTCGACAGCCTTCAATGGAGCCCGCAAAGGAGCCGGCCCAATGGATTCAGAAAATCCTCGACCACTACCCGGCGCCGTCCAGGCACGCGTCGTCCGGAAGGTTGCCCTCCGGCTGATTCCGTTCCTTGCGGTGGCCTATCTGCTCAATTATCTGGACCGCACCAACATTGCGTTCGCCAATTTGACCATGAGCAAAGACCTCGGTCTCAGCGAAACCGCGTACGGTCTGGCGAGCGGCCTCTTCTTCGTCGGCTATGTATTCTTCGAGGTGCCGAGCAACCTCGCGCTGCACCGATTCGGCGCGCGACGCTGGATCGCCCGGATCATGGTCACGTGGGGACTGGTCGCGATCGGCATCGCGTTCGTGAACAGCCCAACCACGCTCTACATCGGAAGAATCCTGCTGGGCGTCGCCGAAGCCGGTTTCTTCCCCGGCGTCATGCTCTATTTGACCTGGTGGTTCCCACGAACCGTCCGCGTCCGGCTGATCGGCCTGTTCATGATCGCGTTGCCGGTCTCGTCCGCGCTGGGCGCTCCCTTGTCGGGCGCGATTATCGAGTACCTGCACGGATTTTTCGGCCTGGCCGGATGGCGGGTCATGTTCCTGATCGAGGGCGTCCCCACGGTGGCACTCGGCATCGCCGCCTGGTTCTACCTCACCGACTACCCACGCCAAGCTCAATGGCTCACCCCCGGCGAACGCGCATGGCTGCACGCGACAATGGCCGCCGAACAAAGGGCCACGGCAGAGGGCGGACATACCTCCGTACGCCAGTCCCTGCGGGATGCCCGGGTATGGGTACTGGGATTCGTCTACTTCGGTCTGGGCTATGGCCTGTTCGCCTTGTCCTTCTTCCTGCCGACCATCGTGGCCGGGTTCGCGGAGAGCTTCCACACCGAGTTCTCGACCTTCCAATCAGCGCTGATCGTCGCCATCCCCTTCGCCATAGGCGCGATTGCTCTGGTCATCTGGTCACGGCACTCCGACCGGACCGGCGAGCGCATCTGGCACGTCGCCCTCCCCACGCTGCTCGCCGCGATCACCGTTCCTGTGGCGATGTACATGCGGTCCCCCGCCGGAGCGATGGCGGTCATCAGCCTCACCGCCATCGGGATCTATGCCGCATTCCCCGTATTCTGGTACCTGCCCTCGACCTTCCTCACCGGCCCGGCCGCGGCCAGCGGCATCGCCGTAGTGAACACCATGGGTGCCGCCGCGGGTTTCGCGGCTCCTTACCTCACCGGCTGGCTCTTGGACCTCACCGGTACCTCAAAGGCGGGCCTTTGGGTTGTCGGTGTGGTCATGTTCGCCTCGGCGATCGTGCTGCTGGCCTTCGGCAGACGATTCCGCGCCCAGCCGACAGCCGAGGCGCGGCCCGCAGAGGCGTCCCCGACACCGCGTACAGTTCCGTGACCGTTACCGTCGAAGCGCCCGAGCTGTGCACCGAGTCCGCCCCCGCCTGATGCCATGTCCAGGAGGTTCGCGCCATGCCCATGCCTGTCAAGGCCGGCTTCGAGACGGTTCCCAGGATGATGCTGGTCCTGGTCGCCGCCGGTTCCGTCATCCACACCGTCGCCCCCGGAGGATCCGGCGATCCGACGTTCAGGGGCGCCATCCGCACGGGGGAGGTGCCGGCATGAGCGCGGCCACCAGTGGGGCGTCGATCATTGGCTGGAGCCATTCTCCATTCGGGCGGCTCGAAGCGCCGGACACGACAACCCTGATGGGATCGGTGTTGCCCGGTGCGCTCGAACATGCCGGCGTGGCGGCCGGTGATGTCGACGGGATCTTCGTCGGCGTCTATAACAACGGCTTCTCCCTTCAGGACTTTCAGGCGGGATTGGTGTCGATCGCCGTTCCCGGGCTCGTCGGCATCCCGGCCACCCGGCTGGAGAACGCCTGTGCCACCGGCTCCGCGGCTTTGTACGCCGCGCTCGATTTCGTGGAGTCGGGCCGCGGACGCCTCGCCGTGGTGGTCGGCGCGGAGAAGATGACCGGAGTCCCGACAGCTCGTGCCTCCGAGCTCATGCTCTCGGGCTGCTATGTCCGCGAGGAGGGAGGGGAAGAAGCCGGTTTCGCCGGCGTCTTCGCCACCTTGGCCAGTGCATACGCCGAGCGGTATGGCGACCCGAGCCGTGCGATGGCGCAGATCGCGGCGAAAAACCACCGTAATGGTGTGGACAATCCCTATGCCCATATGCGTCGCGACTTCGGTTTCGACTTCTGCAACTCTCCGTCGGAGAAGAACCCGTTCGTCGCACCTCCGCTGCGTCGCACCGATTGTTCCATGATCTCTGATGGCGCGGCGGCTCTCGTCGTCGCCTCGGCCGACCTGGCGAGGAGCGCGCCACAGCGGGTCGGATTCCGGTCACGCGCTCAGGCCAACGACGTCATGGCCCTCTCGCGCAGGGATCCGCTCGAGTTCGCGGGCGTACGCCGCGCCTGGGGCCAGGCCCTGGAACAGGCCGGTCTCACCACCCTCGACCTGGACCTGGTGGAAACCCATGACTGCTTCACCATCGCGGAACTGCTGCAGTACGAGGCGTTCGGACTGGCCGAGCGCGGTCAGGGCCACCGGGTGCTGGAGGAGGGGTTGGCCGGCCCTCATGGCAAACTGCCCGTCAACCGATCCGGAGGGCTCAAGGCGAAAGGGCACCCCCTCGGGGCGACCGGCGTCTCGATGCACGCCATCGCGGCGATGCAGCTGACCGGCACCGCCGGCGACATGCAGCTTCCGCGGGCGGAGCTGGCCGGGGTGTTCAACATGGGCGGTGTCGCCGTCGCAAACTACGCCAGCGTTCTGGAGGCTTGGTGACCGAGATGGCGCCCGATCCGAGGACCGGTTCCCGCACACCATCGGTGACTCGGAGGACCAGCAACCTGTCCACCCTGCTGCGCCAGCAGGCTGCTCGACGGCGTGACCAGACCGCCCTGATCCGCGGCGACGTGGTCTGGACATGGGGCGAGCTCGACGACAGGGCCGATGCTCTGGCCGCCGCGTTGACCGATGCCGGTGTCGGCAGTGGTGACGTGGTCATGCTGCACGCGCCCAACAGCCGCGACTACCTCAGTGTCATGTTCGCAACCTGGCGGGTCGGCGGGATCGTCACACCGACGAACGCGAAGCTGACCGCCGAGGAACTCGTCCAGCTCGCCGAGGTCGTACGCCCGGCCCTGCTGATCGTCGGAGCGGGCGCCGAGGACCACGCCGCGGCGCTGGATGCCACACCGTCCTGGGCCATTTCCGACGCCCCGGGCAGCGGTGCCACCCCCCATGTAGGGCGGCTCATCGACAAACACCTCGGCGCTCGAGTGCCCGATGCCGAGGTGATGACGGGGGATCCTGCCTGGTTCTTCTTCACCTCCGGCAGCTCCGGCCGCCCGAAGGCGGCCGTGCTGACCCACGACCACCTCGCGTTCATCATCAACAACCACATCGCCGACCTGATGCCGGGCCTGTCGAGCGACGACGCCACGCTGGTGTTGGCGCCGCTCTCGCACGGAGCCGGCGTGCATGTGCTCACTCACGTTGCCCGCGGTGCGCGGATCGTGCTGCTGCCCGGCGGGTCGCTCGACACGGCACAGGCATGGGAGCTCGTGGCCGAGCACCGTATCTCGACGATGTTCACCGTACCGACGATCCTCAACAGACTGGTCCAGTCCGTCGCCGGGGACACCGACCACTCGTCGCTGCGCTACGTCATCTACGCCGGTGCGCCGATCACCCGGCAGGACCAGCGCCGGGCCTATGAGGTGCTCGGCGCGGTGATCGAGCAGTATTACGGTCTGGCCGAGGTCACCGGAGCCATCACCGTCCTGCCTCCGGCTCTCCACGACGACGTGCCCACGTACCAGGGCATCGTCACCGCGGGCTATCCCCGCACCGGCATGACCATCTCGATCCGCGACGCCGACGGCAACCCGGTCCCCAGCGGCGAGCGGGGCGAGATCTGCGTCGTGGGTCCCGCTGTTTTCGCCGGCTACCTCGAGAATGACGAGGCGAACGCCAAGGCGTTCCAGGACGGTTGGTTCCGCACCGGCGACCTGGGCGTACTCGACGAGCGCGGGCTGCTCTACATCACCGGGCGAGCCTCGGACATGTACATCTCCGGAGGGTCGAACATCGACCCCCGTGAAGTCGAGGAGAAGCTCGTGACCCACCCGAAGGTGCAGGCGGCGGGCGTGGTCGGTGCGCCCGATCCGGACTGGGGCGAGGTCGGTTACGCCGTCGCGGTGGTCGACGACGGGCTCACCGCCGAGGATCTGCTGGGCTGGTGCCGCGAACACATGGCTCGCTACAAGGCACCCAAGCGCGTTCATCTCGTGGACCAGTTGCCGACCACCGCCTACGGCAAGGTCACCACGCCGGTCCTGCGTCAGCTTCTCCAGGACGCCGGTGTCTGGCCCAAGGGAGGTTCTCGATGACGGCCGACTCGGTCGGTTCGACGACAGGCCCGGCCGCACCGGATCCCGGAGCGCCGAGGCTGACCCATCCCGGTCCGGCTGCCGCGGAGCGGGTGGTGGCGGTGGAGACGCGCCTCACGACACACGATGTTGAGTTGCCTGCCGGGCTCCCGCTGCTGGCCGCGTTGGAACAGCTTCTCGCAGAGACGGGCGGCAGGTCGGGCTGTGGGCAACTTGTCGGTGGCGAGTTGGCGGGGTTCTCCTATTACGTACCCGCTCTCGGGCCTCCCGGTGGTCCTGTCGCCACCTTCAGCGACCCGCGGTCGGGGGCGGCTCCGGGCAGGCTGGTTCGCGGCGGGCTGACCCTCGGCCTGAAAGAGGGCGCGGTGTTCTCACACAGCCACGCCCTGTTCGTCGATGCCAACGGGGTCCGCGGGGCTGGTCACCTCATCCCCGAGAGCGTGGTACTCGGCGCAGGCGTCCGGGCCCAGCTGTCCATCGCCACGGATGTCCAGATCGAGGTCCACCCCGACCCGGAGACGGAGATGTCGCTGTTCACTCCTCGTCGAATCGCCGACACCGGCCGCGGCGAGGTCGCGGGGATGGTGTGCCGGATCCGCCCCAACGTGGACCTGGTGAACGTGATCGAGTTTCTCGCCGACGAACAGGGCTGGGCCGGCGCCAACGTATGCGGGCAGATCGGCTCACTGATCGGTGGACGCCTGGGTCAGCCCGACGGCAGCGTGGTCGAGGTCGACGGGCCGGCCACGGAGGTGATGTTCCTCGATGGATCGGTGCGCCGGGAGGACGGCCGGATGCGCGCCCACCTGCAGGCTCATCTCGTCGACCGCCACGGCATCGTCCACAGCGGACGGCTCGAGCCCGGGCACAACCCGGTGGCGATGACCTACGAATTGATGCTGACGGAGGCGGCGCGGTGAGCGCGAGCGCCCTTCTCACCCGGCGCGGAGTGGACCCGTCATCGGCCCGCGACCGCCCGCTGGACCTGGCCGCCTTCGCCGAGGACGCGGTCCCGTTCACAGCGCGTGCTGCTGCCCCACCTAGCCCCGCGACGTGTCGCGGATCGGCTGACATTGCATCCGACCTGCTCTTCGACCCGCTCCGGCGACAACGAGGCTCTGCACGTCCTGGCGCGTGACGTCGTCGGGCCGGGCGATCGGTCTCCTCGGCACGTTCACGGATCACGGCTTCGGCCTCTACTGTTCCTCCCGGTAGTTCCAGGGTGCCGCGACGGTGCCGGCCGAGGAGCACGCCCTGGTCGCTGAGGACAAGGGGGCCCAGGCTTCGGCATTGAGGTCCTCAAGGGACACGGGAACTCCCGAGAGCAGAGAGAAGAGAGTAGTAGCTGCGCGCTCCATCATCCGGTTTGGGCATCAAGGCCCCGTGGCGAGGTAGTTCGGGCCTCGGCCCTGGCGCGCGCGTTCGATGGCTTCGAGACGGGCGAAGGGCAGCTCGCCCATGAGCTGTCGCCACTGGGCGGGATCATGGACGGCCCACAGGTCGTGTTCGGCCGGGTCGAGCCGGATGTGGCGCAGCTGCTCGGGGCTGAGCCGGCCGCCGTCGAAGATGAAACCGATCTTGCCCAGTGGCCGGCGGGGACCCGGCGGGCGGTAGTGCGTCAGCAGCAGGCGTGGTTGGCCCCGGCCGAGTTCGAGTCCGGTCTCCTCGGCCGCTTCGCGGCGTGCGGTCTCCAAGGGGTCCTCACCGGCGTCGGCGTTGCCGCCGGGCAACTGCCACAGCCGGTCGCCGTACACGGAGCGCAGCTGTACCGGGCGATCGTGCTCGTCGCGGATGTACAGGCAGCTGTACACCGTGTGATGGGGCACCGTCTGGACGTACTCCTCGGGAGTCATGGGCATGGTGCGGCCGGGCCGTCCCGGACGGTGGTCGAACTCGAAAGCGAGGGCGCCGAGGGCTTCCTTGACCGGCGGGTAGATGCGGCGGAGGCTGGCGAGTTGCGCCTCACGCGAGGAGTCGGGATCGATACGGGCTGGGTCCTCCGCGTCGAGAAGCTCCTCGAATGAGCCGTACGGGGTGATTCGCTGTGCGACGATGTCGAGTTCCCGCCCGCTGTCCGGCTCGCGGAAGATGAGCGTGTCCCCGGTTTCGACGGCGGCTTTCTTGGGGGTCCTGACGCGTACTTCGATGGTTTTGCGTCCGCACTCCACCTGGGCGTAGTAGCGCTCCTGAAGGGTGAAGTGGTGCTGCCGCGCGGTGGGCGTCGTGCCTGGGCTTTCGGCGAGCGTGCGTGGTGTGTGGTTGGCCGATGGCCCAGAGGGCGG
The DNA here is from genome assembly GCF_001598115.1 of Streptomyces sp. AgN23. NCBI lineage: Bacteria > Bacillati > Actinomycetota > Actinomycetes > Kitasatosporales > Streptomycetaceae > Streptomyces > Streptomyces sp. AgN23. The sequence continues at coordinate 1,231,193 of NZ_CP007153.1, read as the reverse complement.
CGTGGCCTCGGCCGGGTGGGGGCCGCGCAGGACTACGAAGGCCAGTCCTTCAGCGTCGTGGCGTTCGGTGGTGGACCAGCCGGCCCGGAGCCGGGCGAGTTCGTCCTCGTCGAGCGCGATGCCGCGCCGATCGGCCGGGGTATCGGCGGCGAGGGGCGCGATGACCACGATGGCGGCGCCAGGTCGCAGGCGGCGGCCGAGGGCCCGCATGGTTCGGTCGCGGTGCTTCAGGAAGGGATATACGAACCGTAGGGTGATCACGTCGTAGCCGTCGGCGTGCAGCGGCGCCCAGTCGTCGAGCTCGATGTCCAGGCGCAGCCACCGGGCGGCATTTCCGTGCTGGGCGGTTGCCTCGGCAAGGGCGTTGTCGGACCAGTCGACGGCGTCGACGTGGTAGCCGAGCGAGGACAGGTGGGCGGCGAGTTCACCGACCCCGCACCCGACGTCGAGGGCCTTGCCGTCGACAGGGGCGGGGAGGTGTGTGGCGAGCAGTGACCGCTCACGGTCGCTGAGCGGGCGATAGCGGCGGCCATCGGCATAGCCGGTGTTCCATTCATTCCGTGTGGTGAACACCAGGGACACGTCCTTCCCTATAGCGACGGATCCACGGCGGCAGCGCAGAGGATGTGGAAGACCGGGGTGGCCGACGCCGTTGGATGGGATCCTCTCCGCAACGGCACGGATTGGGAAGCGGGCGGCGAGCCTTGTGCCGGCTCCGGGCGGGGTCCGCGGAACAGTGTTTGTGCGCGCCGGCCTGGAGGGGGACACCGCGCAACGCGCAGTTGGCGCATGGGCAGACGAAGAGCAGACGAAGATCGGTCCGGGTGTGAGTCATAGGGCAGTTGGACGAATCCTGGCGGCATGGCACAGGGCCGGAGTCGCCGGCCGACCAACCGGGCGTTGCGGTCCAGGTGCCGTGTCCCGGGCCGTGGAGCCGCGCGTTTTCACGCACGCCCGGGGGCACGTCATTCGCCCGCGGCGTCCTCGGCCTCCCAGCGCAGCAGGTCGCCCGGCTGGCACTTGAGCACCTCGCAGAGCGCGGCGAGCGTTGCGAAACGCACCGCCTTGGCGCGGCCGTTCTTGAGCACCGCGAGGTTGGCGGGCGTGATCCCTACGCGGTCCGCGAGGTCGCCCACGGACATCTTCCGCCTGGCCAGCATGACGTCGATGTCGACGACGATCGGCATCAGATCACCTCGTCCAGCTTGGCCTGCATCTGTGCCGCTTCGACGTCACGCGCGACGGCCTGGGCGAGCAGCATCCGCAGCACGAGCACGATGAGCGCGACCCCCAGGATGGCCACGCCAACCCACCCATGATGACGGTGACGCCCGGATCGTCCCGCTGGCCCGGTGCATTGAGGGCCGTGACCGCGGACCACAGAAGGGCGGCCGCCACGATCGCGCCGATCACGGCGTCCACGTACCGGAAGGCGGCATGGGACAACATCGGTTCCACCTCGCACCATCGTCACCAGCCGCCATACGCTGACCAGGGCGACCTGGGCCGACACCATGCCCAGAATCGTGATCACGCGCAGCGGGGTCAGCCGGCGGCACCACCACGAGCATGGCGCGAGGCGCACGCACTGCCAGCTGTCCCATGCCCCATCCTTCCATCGAGTGACGATGGAGACCTATCGAATCTCGATAGGTGAATCAAGAGGTGAGACGGAGGATGGGTGGTGGGCTATGCCGAAGCCCTGGTCCGGCATCTCCTGTGTGGAGGGCGATCTGTGCCAGTGGACGACCAGGTCGCGGGTATTGGCGCGATGGTCGTCGCGGTCGGCATCAATGGGCGGCGCCTGCCTTCACGGGGCGGGCGTCACGCCCGCGTCGAACCAGGTGCGGCGGTGACCAGGGGAGCGCCCCTCTGACGCGGAGGCCATCGCCGTGCGGGATCAGATCTCGCGGAAGAGCCTGGCGAGCGCGGTGACCTGGGATGACGCCGGGTGGCGGAAGTCGGCTATTGGCCTGGGCGAGCGATCCATTCGTGCCACGTGCCGGCGAGGACGATGTCAGTGAGCCTGTGGTAGCCCGCGCTGCCTGGGTGGGCACCGTCGCCGGCCAGCGCTTCCCTTGTCCAGGCGGGGTCATTGGCAAGGGCCTGGGTCGTGGCGATGAACGGGACGTGCCGCGAACGGCAGAGCGCGGCCATCTCCTCGGCCAGTTGCGAGGTCCGTCGCAGATGGCCTTCACCTGCGTCGACGACGGGCGGGGGACCTACGACCAGCGCACCGACCGCCCGCTGCCCGCACCCGTCGAGGAGCGAGGCCAGGTTGTCCACACAGCGGGAGGGGTCAACGCGGACCGTGCCCTCCTCCTCAACCATGTCGTTGCTGCCGAAGGAAATGACCAGCCGATTGTCGGCATCGGGCAGGGTGCGCGGTGCGACCTCCTGCCAACAGCGACGCAGGACATCCTCGGAGGTGTTGCGCCGGATCCCGAGATTGAAGGCCGTGACATCACCGCAGGTGGCCTGGAGCACCCGGCCAACCCAACCTCGGTGCTCCGGATCACCGATGCCCTGGACAAAGGAGTCGCCGATGAAGCACATGCGTAGATCCCTGCTCATCGGGCCAACCCTACGGCTTGGCCCACTCGCCGATCGCACATCGCCGGGGGCCCCTGATCGCCGCGATGCGTCCAGGTCCCGCGTCCAGGTCCGCGTCTCCACCACCGGGCCGCGGCCCTGCTCTGGTCTGTGACCTGCTGGTTCGTGCCCGCGGTCTGGCCTTTCCACCGCTCGCGCCAGAAACGCTGAGGAGCCGCGCCGCTGCGTCCCTGAGCCTGTCGTCGCGCGTTGCCCGTCCGGACGCGATCAGGGCAGGACCACTGACCCGGAGGCCCGTGAGGTCCTGAGCCATGTGATCTTCGTGTCGATGTCCTCGCCTTCGGTCGCGGCGCCTGCGGCCACCGCCCGTCGTCCCGCCCCGGCGTCCGGTCGTACGGCGGGCCCCGGCTCCGCCCGCGGGCTCGGGGTACTGAGCCGAACGGGGAGGGCCCGGCACTTCGGGCGGGATGAGGAGCGAGGAAGGGGAACTCGTTCAAGGGGCCGGTCACAGCCTCGGAAGCCACAGCGGGAAGGTGCCCATGCTCAGGAAAGGTCGGAGGGCCGCCATCGGCGGCGATGAGCGCAACGCACGGGCCAGGACGTTGGAGAAGGCGTTGCGCGAGAGCGTCGACGGGGAGGTGCGTTTCGACGCGGGCAGCCGGGGCGCGTATTCCACGGACGGTTCGAACTACCGCCAGGTGCCGATCGGTGTGGTGGTGCCACGGACGGTGGAGGCCGGAGCCGAAGCCGTCGCGGTCTGCGCCCGGTTCGATGCTCCCGTGCTCAACCGGGGCGGCGGAACCAGCCTCGGAGGCCAGTGCACCAACGCGGCGGTCGTCATCGACTGGACGAAGTACTGCGACCGGCTGGTATCGGTCGACACCGACCGGCGGACCTGTGTGGTGGAGCCGGGCATCGTGCTCGACGAGCTCAACCGCCGGCTGGCCGCCCACCGGCTGAAGTTCGGGCCCAAGCCCTCGACACACAGCCACTGCTCGCTGGGCGGCATGATCGGCAACAACTCCTGCGGCGCGTCCGCTCAGGCCTACGGCAAGACGGTGGACAACGTACGGCGGCTGGAGGTCCTGACCTACGACGGAACCCGCTGCTGGGTCGGTCGCACCGCGGACGACGAGTTCGCGGCAGTCATCGCGGCCGGTGGCCGCCGCGCGGAGATCTACCAAGGGCTGCGGGACATCGTCGACCGCTATCTGGGGGACATCCGGCGCGGCTTTCCCGCCATTCCTCGGCGCGTATCGGGGTACAACCTGGACTCGCTCCTCCCGGAGAACGGCTTCGACCTCGCCCGCACGCTGGTGGGAAGCGAGGGCACCCTGGTCACCGTTTTGCGGGCCGAGCTGGATCTGGTGCCGGTACCACCGTACGAATCCCTGCTGGTGCTCGGTTATGACGACATCTGCGCGGCAGCGGACGACGTTCCCCGGCTCCTGGACAACAGCCGCCCCACTCAGCTGGAGGCCCTGGACGACCGGATGGCGCAGCTCATGCGGGAGGAAAACGCCTATCTCGATTCCCTGGAACAGTTTCCGTCCGGGAACAGCTGGCTCTTGCTGCAGTTCAGCGGCGATACCCAGGAAAGTGTCGATGAGCAGGGCCGAACGCTGCTGCGGGCGATCGGCCGCCGCGAGGACGACGGCACCGTGACGTTCTCCGACAACCCCCGGCGGGAGCAGAAGATGCTCCGGGCCCGGGAGGCCGGGCTGGGCTTGACGGCGCGCCCACCGGACGGGCGCGAGACCTGGGAGGGCTGGGAGGACTCGGCCGTTCCGCCGGAGCGGCTCGGCGACTACCTCCGCGACCTCAAGCGGCTGTTCGAGCGGTTCGGTTATGGTCTCTCCTCGCTGTACGGACATTTCGGCCAGGGATGCGTGCACACCCGCATCCCCTTCGAGCTGACCAGCGCGGAGGGCGTCGCGGCCTTCCGGGACTTCCTCGTCCGGGCCGCGGATCTGGTCACCTCCTACGGAGGATCGCTCTCCGGGGAACACGGCGACGGGCAGGCCCGCGGCGAACTGCTGCCGCGGATGTTCGGCGACCGGCTGGTCACCGCGTTCGGCGAGGTGAAGGACCTCTTCGATCCGGACAACCGGATGAACCCCGGCAAGGTCGTGGCTCCCCATCCGGTGGATGAGGATCTGCGACTGGGCCCGCACTGGCGGCCGCGCACCCACCAGCCGCACTTCGGCTACCCCGACGACCAGGGATCCTTCACCCATGCGGCCATGCGCTGCGTCGGCATCGGCAACTGCCGTACCCACACCGGCGGCGTGATGTGCCCCTCGTACCGGGCGACCGGCGAGGAGGAACACTCCACCCGCGGCCGTGCCCGGTTGCTGTTCGAGATGCTGGAGGGGCACGCCGACTCGACGATCTCCGACGGCTGGCGTTCCACCGAGGTCCGTGATGCCCTCGACCTGTGCCTGGCCTGCAAGGGCTGCAAGTCCGACTGCCCGGTCGGGGTGGACATGGCCACCTACAAGGCCGAGTTCCTCGCCCATCACTATGCCGGGCGGCTCCGTCCGGCCGCCCACTACTCGATGGGCTGGCTCCCGGTGTGGGCCCGCCTGTCACGGATCTCGCCGCGGCTGGTCAACGCCGTACTGAACGCCCCCGGCATCGCCCGGCTCGGGAAGGCCCTGGCCGGGGTGGCCACCGAGCGGAACGCTCCGGCCTTCGCACCGGAGTCGTTCCTCCAGTGGTGGCAGGCGCGTGACGGGTCGCGACCGGAGCCCGGCGACGCGAACGCGGTCGTGCTGTGGCCGGACACCTTCAGCAACTTCTTCCAGCCGAACATCGCGCAGTCGGCGGTGCGGGTGCTGGAGGACGCGGGGTTCCGCGTGGCGGTCCCCACCCGCGCCGTATGCTGCGGCCTGACCTGGATCTCCACCGGACAGCTCGCCACGGCCAAACGCGTCCTCGCCCGCACGGTGGACACCCTGCGGCCGTGGGTCGAGGCCGGCACTCCGATCGTCGGCCTGGAGCCCTCGTGCACCGCGGTCTTCCGCGCCGACGCACCCGAACTGCTGCCCGAGGACCAGGACATCCAGCGGCTTGCCCGGCAGTTCCGCACGTTCTCGGAACTGCTGGTCAATGACGCTCCCGGCTGGCAGCCGCCGAAGCTCAGCAGGACGGCCACGGTACAGACGCACTGCCATCAGCACGCCGTGCTCAAGGATGACGCCGACCGGGAGCTGATGCGCCGGTCAGGCCTTGTCGCCGACGTCCTGGACGAGGGGTGCTGCGGGCTCGCGGGCAACTTCGGGTTCGAACGCGGCCACCACGATCTGTCGATGGCCATCGCCGGACAAGGCGTCCTGCCCGCCGTACGTGACACCTCGCCCGGCGCACTGGTCCTCGCGGACGGATTCAGCTGCCGCACCCAGATCGAACAGGGCGACACCGGCCGACGCGCGATGCACCTGGCCGAGGCCCTGTCCCTCGGCCTGGACGGGCCGCCGCCCGCGCACCAGCCCGAAAAGCTCCTCCGCCGCCCCGAACCCTCCCTGCGGGACGCCCGCCTGGCCACCGGCGCCGCCGCACTCGCCGTCACCGGGGCCGCGGTGGCCGGTGTCCGCACCCTGGTGCGCCACCGCCGCCGGTGAGCGGCGGGTCCCGGCCGTAACCGCCGTACCACGGCGACACCTCAGCCAGACCACAGACGAGAGAGGAAAAACCGTGTCGAGCAAAGTGTCCGACTACATTCTCCAGCGACTGCGCGAGTGGGACGTGGAGCACGTCTTCGCCTACCCGGGCGATGGCATCAACGGCCTGCTGGCCGCCTGGGGGCGGGCCGAGAACAAGCCGCAGTTCATCCAGGCGCGGCACGAGGAGATGGCCGCGTTCGAAGCCGTCGGGTACGCGAAGTTCTCCGGCCGGGTCGGGGTGTGCGCGGCGACCTCCGGCCCCGGTGCCATCCACCTGCTCAACGGCCTCTACGACGCCAAGCTCGACCACGTACCGGTGGTGGCGATCGTCGGCCAGACCAATCGCAGTGCCATGGGCGGCTCGTACCAGCAGGAAGTTGATCTGAGCAACCTGTACAAGGACGTCGCCGCCGACTTCTGCGAAATGGTCACCGTCCCCGAGCAACTGCCCAACGTCATCGACCGGGCGATGCGCACGGCCCGTGCCAAGCGGACCGTGACGGCCGTCATCATCCCAGCCGACGTACAGGAACTGGACTACTCACCGCCGACCCACGCGTTCAAGATGGTGCCCTCCAGCCTCGGCATGGCCCGGTACGCGCCGACCCCCGCCGCCGAGGAGATCACCCGGGCCGCCGAGGTGCTCAACGCAGGCGAGAAGGTCGCCGTCCTCATCGGTCAAGGTGCGCGCGGGGCCCGCGCGGAGGTCGAGAAACTCGCCGACGTCCTCGGCGCGGGGGTGGCCAAGGCGCTCCTGGGCAAGGATGCGCTCCCCGACGACCTGCCGTATGTCACGGGAGCGATCGGGCTGCTCGGTACCCGGCCGTCCTATGAGCTGATGCAGGACTGCGACACCCTGCTGGTGGTGGGATCCAGCTTTCCCTACACCCAGTTCATGCCCGAACTCGACCAGGCCCGCGCGGTGCAGATCGACATCGATCCGTTCATGGTCGGACTGCGGTACCCCTTCGAGGTCAACCTCGTCGGAGACGCCCGGGAGACACTGCGGGCGCTGCTGCCCCAGCTGAAGCGCAAGAAGCACGGATCGTGGCGCAAGAAGATCGAGAAGGACACGGCCCGCTGGTGGCAGGTCATGGAACGGCGCGCCGCCGTGGACGCCGAACCCATCAACCCCGAATACGTCGTCCACGCCCTCGACGCCCTGCTGCCCCACGACGTGATCCTGGCGGCCGACTCCGGTTCCGCGGCGAACTGGTACGCGCGCCACCTCCGCATCCGCGGATCCATGCGCGGCTCGCTGTCCGGCACCCTCGCCACCATGGGTCCAGGAGTGCCGTATGTCATCGGAGCCAAGTTCGCCCACCCCGACCGGCCCGCGCTGGCCATTGTGGGCGACGGAGCCATGCAGATGAACGGCATGGCGGAACTCATCACCGCGGCCAAATACTGGTCCGAGTGGCGGGACCCGCGGCTGATCGTCGCGGTTCTCAACAACCAGGACCTCAACCAGGTCACCTGGGAGATGCGCGCCATGTCCGGCGCGCCGCAGTTCCTGCCCTCCCAGGCCCTCCCGGACGTACGGTACGCGGACTTCGCCCACTCCATCGGTCTGGGCGGGGTACGCGTGGAAAAGCCCGACGGGGTGGAAGCCGCCTGGCACAAGGCGCTCGGCGCCGACCGGCCGTTCGTCATCGACTTCCGTACCGACCCGGCCGTGCCGCCGATTCCGCCGCACGCCAGCCTCGACCAGATCGAGGCCGCGGCCACGGCCATCGTCAAGGGCGACAGTGACCGTGAGGCGATGGTCAAACAGGGCTTGAAGGCCAAGGTCCAGGAGTTTCTCCCGGGCCGGAAGCACCACGAGGACTGACGGTGCGCCACCACGCCCGGGGCTCGGACCCCGTTGTCGACTCGGTCGGTACCTCGGTCTACCGGTTTCCCACCGATGCCCCCGAGGGCGACGGCACGCTGGCCTGGGACTCGACCACCGTGGTCGTGGCCCAGGTCCGCTCCGGCGGCACGACGGGCCTGGGCTACACCTACGGGGCCGCGGCCACCGCCCAGGTCGTCGAAGAGCAGCTGGCCGGCATCGTGACCGGCGGCTGCGCGCTGGACGTGCCCGGCGCCAACGAGGCGATGTCCCGGGCGGTGCGCAACGCCGGCCGGCCGGGTCTGGTCGCGGGCGCCATCTCGGCCGTGGACATCGCCCTGTGGGACCTCAAGGCGCGGCTGCTTCAGGTGCCGCTCATCGGGCTGCTGGGGGCGAGCGGTGCCGAGGTGCCCGTGTACGGCAGCGGCGGTTTCACCACGTACGACGACCTTCGGCAGGACCGGCAGCTGCGCATCTGGGTGGCCGAGCAGGGCATTCCACGGGTCAAGATCAAGATCGGTGAGTCGTGGGGCACCGCGGAGCAGCGCGACCGGCGGCGCATCGCGCTCGCCCGCCGGAGCGTCGGCGACCATACGGAGCTGTATGTCGACGCCAACGGTGCCTACACCCGCAAACAGGCCATCCGGCTCGGACCGCACCTCGACGCGCACGGCGTCACCTGGTTCGAGGAGCCGGTCTCCTCCGACGACCGGGCCGGTCTGGCGCAGGTCAGGGCCGGCGTCGCGGCCGAGGTGACGGCCGGGGAGTACGGCTACACGCTGCCGTACTTCTGGCATCTGCTCGAAGCCGGCGCCGTGGACTGTCTGCAGGCCGACGCCACCCGCTGCGGCGGCCTGACCGGCTGGCTGCGCACGGCGGCCCTGGCCGAGGCCGCCGGTCTGCAGATCTCCGGCCACTGCGCGCCACATGTCCACGCCCATGCGGCGGCGTCCGTACCCAATCTGCGGCACCTGGAATGGTTCCACGATCATGTGCGTATCGAGAATCTGCTCTTCAGCGGCGCTCTGGACCCGGCGGGCGGTACCGTCCGGCCGGGCGAGGACCGGTCACCCGGCCATGGGCTCACGCTGCGTGCCGACCGTGCCGATCCCTACCGCATCGCCTGAGGACACCGCGACGATGACCAGAGTCCACCGGCCGGGCGAGACGCCCCGCTATCCGCCGCAGGACCTGGGCAGCTACGCGCTGCTCGCCGACGGCGAGCGCGGCGCCCTGGTCGGCCCGCGCGGCGAGATCTGCTGGCTGTGCGCGCCGCGCTGGCACGACGACGCGGTGTTCGCCGCGCTCATCGGAGGCGGCGGACTGTACGCCGTCACTCCGGCGGAACGGTTCGTGCCCGGCGGCGCGTACGAGGACGGCTCGTTGATCTGGCGCAGCCGGTGGGTGACGCGCAGCGGCATCGTCGAGTGCCGCGATGCGCTGGCGTTCCCCGGGGAGACCGGGCGGCTGGTCCTGCTCCGGCGCATCGTGGCCCGCGAGGGGCCCGCCCGGGTCCAGGTGGTGCTGCACCCGGTGGCGGGTTACGGGCGGGAGCCGATGCGCGAGATGCGGCGCGGCGCGTCGGGCGAGTGGCGGGCGCGGCTGGGCGGGCTGGCGTTGCGGTGGTCGGGCGCCGAGGACGCCCGGCCGGCCGGCGAGGGCGGGGACGGCTGCCGGTTCACGCTGGAGCTGGACCTGGCGGAGGGCCAGCGGCGTGATCTGGTGCTGGAACTGGGAGCCGGGCCCCTGCGGACACCGACCGTCGATCCGGGACGGGCCTGGGCGGCCACCGAGCGGTCCTGGGCCTCGGCGGTCCCGGGGCTCGGCGACACCGTGGCGGTCCGTGACGCCCGCCAGGCCTACGCGGTACTGCGCGGCATGACGAGCGCCGACGGCGGGATGGTCGCCGCGGCCACCACCAGCCTGCCCGAACGCGCCGAAGAGGGCCGCAACTACGACTACCGGTACGTGTGGATCCGCGATCAGTCCTATGCGGGCCAGGCCGTGGCCGCGACTGCCCCCGGACCGCTGCTGGACGACGCGGTCCGTTTCGCCATGGCCAGGCTGCACGCCGACGGGCCGGACCTGAGCCCCGCGTACACCGTGGACGGCCACCCGGTCCCCGACCAGCAGCCGCTCGACCTGCCCGGCTATCCCGGCGGCTCCGACCGGATCGGCAATCACGTCAACCGGCAGTTCCAGCTCGACTGCTTCGGCGAGGCGCTGCTGCTCCTCGCCGCCGCGGCGGAGCATGGCAGGCTGGACGGCGACGGCTGGGCGGCCGCCGGGATCGCGGCAGACGCCATCCGGCGGCGGTGGCGGGAGGCGGACGCCGGAATCTGGGAGCTGGACAACCGCGCCTGGACACACAGCCGTCTGATCTGCGCCGCCGGGCTGCGCCGGATCGCCGACGCGGCCCACCGCGGGCCGTCGGCCCATGAATGGTCCTCTCTGGCGGATGCCATCGTCGCCGACACCGCCCGGCGCGCCCTGCACCCGGACGGGCGCTGGCAGCGCTCCCCGGACGACCCCTCGCTCGATGCCGCGCTGCTGCTGCCTCCCCTGCGGGGCTTGCTGCCGGCCGACGATCCCCGCACCCGGGCCACCCTCCGCGCCTACACCGCGGAGCTGACCGACGGCTTCTACGCCTACCGCTTCCGGCATGACGAACGGCCCCTCAACGAGGCCGAGGGCGCGTTCCTTCTCTGCGGTTTCGTCGTGGCACTCGCGGAGCACCAGCAGGGCCACGAGATCGACGCATACCGCTGGTTCGAGCGCAACCGCGGCGCCTGCGGAGCGCCGGGCCTGTACGCGGAGGAGTACGACGTCGCCCAGCGCCGGCTGCTGGGCAATCTGCCCCAGGCGTTCGTCCACGCCCTGATGCTCGAAGCGTCGGCACGGCTGGCCGGCCCCGCGACCACCCCGGGGAAGCCGCCTCGGCCCACGAAGGCTGCCCCCTAGCAGAAGGAAACCCGACCGCTCATGTCCCAGTCGGTCGTCATCACGGGCGCCAGTGCCGCGATCGGCCGCGTGCCTGCCGTCGTGGCATGCCTGCGGGTGTCAGAAGGTGGAGGCGATGTCGTCGTAGGTGGCCTCGTCGACCAGGCCGGAGTCGTCCAGGACGTTCTGGTGGTCGAGGACGGTGAGGTTGACCTCGGAGGCGACCACGGCCGACCACATCACCCGGCGCGGCCGGTTTCGCGCTGGGGAAGTTCGATGAGAGGAGACCCGTCGATGGCGAACCGCCGTACGCGGGTGCCCCCCGCCTTCCGGGCTGCGCGGGGTGATGTTCCGGGCGCCGCTCCTGCGCTGCCGCCGGCGCCTGGGGTGGCTGCTGGGCGGCCGGATGCTGCTGCTCACACGTAGGGGTCGTACGAGCGGCCTGTCGCGGCAGGCCGTCCAGGAGGTGACCGGTCGCGACCCGGCGACCGGGGCGTACCATCTCGCCTCCGGTTGCGGCCCGTCCGCGCGGTTGGGTGCGCCGGACGCGGAGCGCTCCGTACACGCGCTGGGGCCGCTGTGGGAGGTCACCAGGTCGCGTGCGTCTGCGGACCGTCCTCCACGGAGGGTTCGCCACCTGCTTCCGTGAACGCCTGCAGCGCCTCGATGAGATGACGCCGCTGACCGGGTGGCATGACGTCGACAATGCCCGCGATCTCCCGTCGCCGCCGGCTGGTGGCCTCGTGCACAATCCGCCGACCGTCTTCAGTGAGGGAAATCATGCTGGTGCGCCGGTCCTCCGCGGTGACACCGCGCGCTACCGTGCCTGCCGCGACCAGGCGGTCGATCATGCGCATCGCGGTCGATGGCCGCACCCCCAGCTCCCCCGCCAGCCTGGACAGACTCAACGGCCCCCGGCCGTCGAGGACGACCAACATGCGGAACTGCGGCAAGGTCAGGGAATCCTCCACCGCGGCCAACGACCGGGCGGACACGGCGACAAGCAGCCTGGACGCGGTCAGCAGGGCGGTGACCATCGCCTCGGCATCGGACTCGGAGGCTGGAGAAGGACGGGGCATACGCCCTTTCTACCGTCCCGGTCTCGATGCCGCGTGCCCGGTGCCCCCCGTACGCTCCTGACCCATGCCGCCACGGGGCGTCGGATGCCGGCGCCGACTCGCTCACCGCCCAAGGAGGGGGCGGCCGACCACGTTTGCTCGGCAACCGTGTGGTCCCGTGCGGGGAGCAGGGCGCTGTCCACAATCAGCACGGTGTCCTTGCCGAATCGCTTGCGTTGTTGCAGAGCCAGGGCGGGCCCGAGGTGGTCGACGATGTGATCCGCTGCCGACCTCGAGAACCCGAAGAGCGGTGCGAGCTGCCGCATTGTCAGGTTCGTCCGTCAGTACACGATGACAGGTGCGTCTCTGCCCTGGGATTCGCAGCCCACGCCGCCGGCGCCGGCACGGCTTCGCTCGGCTCCACACACCACATGTCGTCCGGCAAGGCGTAGTGGAACTGGATCGCGTAGAGGCGGCCCGCATGAACGCGTAACTCTGGCACCCGCGGGGGCGACAGCATCGGGATGGGCCGTGCTGGTCTCCCGGATCCGGCGGCACCACAGCCCGATGCCGTCGAGTTCCGGCGGCATGACGTCCAGCATCAGCAGGCCGGTGCCCGCCCTCCCGGAACAGTTCAAGACCGGTCAACCGTCACCGGCGGAGGTGACGCGGTAGCCGTAGCGTCCAGCGCCACTGCTGGCCGAGCCGCGCGTTTCCTGAGCTCGGGTGGCTTGGGGCAGCAGCACTGCCTCCAGGATGCGTCCCCCATGCAGAGCACCGCGGACCCCGCCACCTACCTGAGCCTGATTGACCGGCTCAGCGCCTTCGCCGCCGAATGCTCCGAAGCGAGATGAAGGGCTTAGGGCAGCGGATTCCCCGGTTTGTTCCTGCCCGGAGTCAATGGTGAATTGCAAGGTCAGTGCGTCGGATAGCCTGGGAAAATGTTGACCGAAGTCACCGCGATCCGCTATGTCACGCCACTGCGTGAAGGCGGATCGCTGCCGGGCATCGTCGAGGCCGATGATCTGGGCACCTATGTCATGAAGTTCACCGGCGCCGGACAGGGACGTAAGACCCTCGTCGCCGAGGTCGTGTGCGGTCAGCTGGGTCGCCGTTTGGGGCTGCGGGTTCCGGAGCTGGTGCGGATGCAGCTGGACCCGGTGATCGGTCTGAGTGAGCCCGACCAGGAGGTGCAGGAGCTGCTCAAGGCCAGTGGCGGGCTCAATCTGGGCATGGACTACCTGCCCGGCTCGCTCGGCTTCGACCCGCTCGCCTTCGAGGTGGGTGCGCAGGAGGCCGGCCGGGTGGTGTGGTTCGACGCGCTCATCGGCAATGTGGACCGCTCCTGGCGCAACCCCAACCTACTGGTGTGGCATGGGCAGTTGTGGCTCATCGACCACGGCGCCACGATGATCTGGCACCACGGCTGGCGCGGCCTGGACAAGGCCGCCGGCAAGCCGTACGACGCCTCCGAGCATGTTCTCGCGCCGTTCGCGCCGGATGTCGCCGCGGCGGCCGAGGCCCTGGCGCCGCTGATCACCGAGGAGCTGCTCACCGAGGTGGTCGCGGACGTCCCCGACGAGTGGCTGACCGACGAGCCGGGCTTCGACGGGCCGGACGCGGTGCGCCGCGCCTATGTCGAGGTGCTGCTGGAGCGGGCGGCCACGGTCGGGGGGAGGATCACGCTCGGCGAGCGCGCCGGTGAGGAGCCGTCCAAGGCCCCGGAGTGGCTGCGGGTGTGGGTCGAGGGAAAGGCGTCGAAGTGAGCGGGTTCCACAACGGCCGGGATGTCTTCGAATACGCCGTGCTGCGCGTCGTCCCCCGGGTCGAGCGCGGTGAGCAGATCAACGCGGGCGTCGTCGTCTACTGCCGCGCCACGTCCTTCGTGGCGGCCCGGGTCCATCTGGACGAGGACCGGCTGCGTGCCCTCGACCCCTCGGCGGACGTGCGGGCGGTACGGGCCGCGCTGCGCGCGGTGGAGTGCGTCTGCTGCGGGGGAGAGCAGGCCGGTCAGGCGGCGGAGGAGGACCCGGGGCGGCGCTTCCGCTGGCTTGTCGCGCCGCGCTCCACGGTCGTCCAGCCGGGGCCGGTGCACACGGGGCTGACGGCGGACGCGGAGGCGGAGGTCGAGCGGTTGCTCGATCTGCTGGTGCGGTGACACACCGGCTGCTGGTGCGGTGACACACCGGGTGAAAGTGCCCGGAGGTGAGCGAGTGCATAAGGGCGGTCGTTGACAGGCGGTGGCGGGCCTCATAGCGTCTCGTGCGCAGGAGAGACTAAGCGGTTGCTCACTCCCGGGGCCGGGACGGTGAGCCGCCATCGATGCGAGGGAGAACCCGCATGTCCACCACCGAGCAGCGCGTTGCCATCGTGACGGGCGCAGCCCGCGGCATCGGCGCGGCGACCGCCGTGCGCCTGGCCGAGGAGGGTCGCGTCGTCGCCGTGCTCGACCTCGACGAGGGGTCCTGCGCGGACACCGTGGAGAAGATCAACGAGGCGGGCGGCAAGGCCATCGCCGTGGGCTGCGATGTGTCGGACGCCGAGCAGGTCGAGGCCGCCGTCGCGCGTGTCGCCGAGGAGCTCGGCGCGCCGACGATCCTGGTCAACAACGCGGGCGTGCTCCGCGACAATCTGCTCTTCAAGATGAGCGAGTCCGACTGGGACACCGTGATGAACGTGCATCTGCGGGGCGCGTTCCTGATGTCGCGCGCCTGCCAGAAGCACATGGTGGACGCGGGCTTCGGCCGGATCGTCAACCTCTCCAGCAGCTCGGCGCTGGGCAACCGCGGCCAGGTCAACTACTCCGCCGCCAAGGCCGGAATGCAGGGCTTCACCAAGACCCTCGCCATCGAGCTCGGCAAGTTCGGCGTCACCGCCAACGCCGTGGCGCCCGGGTTCATCGCCACCGACATGACCGCCGCCACCGCCCAGCGCGTCGGCATGGGCTTCGAGGACTTCCAGAAGGCCGCCGCGAGCCAGATCCCGGTGCAGCGGGTCGGGGAGCCCGGTGACATCGCCAACGCGGTCGCCTTCTTCACCGGCGAGGCGGCCGGTTTCGTCTCCGGCCAGGTCCTGTACGTGGCCGGCGGCCCGCTCAACTGATCAGGAGTCACCCACCAGATGTCCGAGCAGATACAGGACAGCGGCAAGGCCGCGCTCATCACCGGGGCGAGCCGGGGAATCGGCTACGCCATCGCCGAGGCCATGGTGGCCCGCGGTGACCGGGTGTGCATCACCGGGCGCAACGAGGACGCGCTCAAGGAGGCCGTGGAGCGGCTCGGGTCCGACCGTGCGATCTACGCCGCCGGGAAGGCCCACGACCAGGCGCACCAGGCGGCCGCCGTCGAGCGGACGATGGAGGCGTTCGGGCGGATCGACCACCTGGTCAACAACGCCGGCACCAACCCGGTGTACTCGCCCATCGCCGATCTCGACCTCGATGTGATCCGTAAGGTCTTCGAGACCAACGTCGTCTCGGCACTGGGCTTCGCCCAGCGGACCTGGAAGGCCTGGCAGCAGGAGAACGGCGGCACGATCGTCAACATCGCCTCGCTCGCCGGGATGTCGCCCTCGCCGTTCATCGCGGCCTACGGGGTCAGCAAGGCCGCCATGATCAACCTCACGGTGCAGCTCGCCCAGGAGTTCGCCCCGCGGGTCCGCGTCAACGCCATCTCGCCGGCGGTGGTGAAGACCAAGTTCGCCACCGCCCTGTACGAGGGGCGGGAGGAGGAGGTTGCCGCGGCCTATCCGCTGAAGCGGCTCGGCGCCCCGGAGGACATCGGGGGCGCGGCCGCGTTCCTCACCTCCGACCAGGCGGCGTGGGTCACCGGCCAGACGCTCGTCGTGGACGGCGGCATCCTCCTGGGCGCCGGGATCGGCTGACCGGCGCCCGGCCCGACCCCGCGCCAAAGGCACCGTGGGCCGGTGCCCGGTCCGCATGAGGCGTTGTCAGTGGCCACCGGTAGGTTCTGTGCCCTGAACGGAACACGACCGGAGGTTTGTAGACGTGCCCTATGTGCTGCCCGAGTCCTGGCGCGGGGTCCTCGGCGAGGAGCTGGAGAAGCCCTATTTCAAGGAGCTCACCGAGTTCGTCGAGGAGGAGCGGGACAAGGGGCCGGTGTACCCGCCGCGCGAGGAGGTGTTCGCCGCCCTGGAGGCCACCCCGTTCGACCAGGTGAAGGTGCTCGTCCTCGGGCAGGACCCGTACCACGGCGAGGGTCAGGGCCACGGTCTGTGCTTCTCGGTGCGGCCGGGCGTCAAGACCCCGCCGTCGCTGCGGAACATCTTCAAGGAGATGAAGGAGGAGCTCGGCCACCCGGTGCCGGACAACGGCTATCTGATGCCGTGGGCGCGGCAGGGTGTGCTGCTGCTCAACGCGGTGCTGACGGTCCGGGGCGGCGAGGCCAACTCCCACAAGAGCAAGGGGTGGGAGAAGTTCACCGACGCGGTGATCCGCGCGGTGGCCTCGCGCCCCGATCCCGCTGTCTTCGTGCTCTGGGGGAACTACGCCCAGAAGAAGCTGCCGCTGATCGACGAGTCGCGGCATGCGGTGGTGAAGGGGGCGCACCCGTCCCCGCTGTCGGCGAAGAAGTTCTTCGGCTCGCGCCCTTTCACCCATATCGACGAGGCGGTCAAGGCCCAGGGACACACCCCGATCGACTGGCGGATCCCGGATCTCGGCGCCTGACCGGACGGCACGGCTAGAGCGTGTAGTCGAAGCTGTAGGGGATCTCGGTCTCCCCGCGTACGGCGGCGAAGGTGCCCGATCCGGTGAGCCCGGTCAGCTCGCCGGTGCCGGATCCGGGCACCACCTCGAAGGTGCAGTGGACGGTGGCGTCCTCGCCCCAACTGCCGTGCTGCAGTACGACGAAGCTGCCGGCGCGCCCGTCGAGGGTGCCGGTCAGCAGCTCGTAGCCGCAGCAGACGCCGGTCTTCTCGGACAGATAGGTGATCGCGTAATTGCAGCTCGTCCGCGGTGCCTCGATGCCGCCCGAGAAGGCGTTCGTCACCACGGCCTGGGCCGGCTTCGCGCCGCTGCCCTCGACCTCTTCGAGAGCGGTCTCCTTCCAGTCGGCGTAGGTGAAGTGGCCGGTGGTGTGGGTGGTCATGGCGGGTCCTTTCGGGGGCCGTCAGGGGCCGGTCAGGGGCCGGATCTGTGGTGGATCGGCTGTGGGAGCCACTCTGGCGGCCGTACCTGACATCTTTTGTCAGGTACGGCACCCACAATGGACCGCATGCGCGCCGACCGCCTTCTCTCGCTGCTTCTGCTGCTGCAGAACCGGGGCCGGATGACCGCGCCCGACCTCGCCGCCGAGCTGGAAGTCTCGGTGCGCACCGTCTACCGCGATGTGGAGGCGCTGAGCGCGTCCGGTGTGCCGGTGTACGCCGACCGCGGCCCGGCCGGGGGCTACCGGCTGCTCGACGGCTACCGCACCCGGCTGACCGGGCTCACCGGCGACGAGGCCGACTCGCTCTTCCTCGCCGGGATGCCGGGCCCGGCCGCCGAGCTGGGTCTGGGCGCCGACCTCACCACGGCCCAGCTCAAGCTGCGGGCCGCGCTCCCGGCCGAGCTGGGGGAGCGCTCCCGTCGCATCCAGGAGCGCTTCCACCTCGACGCGCCGGGCTGGTTCCGCGATGCCGAGCCGGTGCCCCATCTGGCGGCGGCCGCCGAGGCCGTATGGGAGCTGCGGGTCCTGCGGGTGCACTACCGCCGCTGGCGCGGCGAGGTGCGGCGGGAGCTGTGCCCGCTGGGCCTCGTCCTCAAGGGCGGCATCTGGTACCTGGTGGCGAGGGTCGAGGACACCGTGCGCAGCTACCGGGTCTCCCGGATCCTCGCTGCCGAGGTGCTGGAGGAGGTCTTCGACCGGCCCGCCGGGTTCGACCTCGCCGCCTACTGGGCGGAGTCGTCCCGCCGCCTGGAGTCCTCGCGCTTCCACGGCGAGGCCGAACTCCTGCTCTCCGAGCGCGGGGTGCAGCTGCTCCCGATGCAGTTCGGAGCGGTGGGCGCGGAGGCGGTGGCCGCGGCGGGCCCGCCCGACGACCGGGGGCGCCGGCGTGTCGTCCTGCCGGTGGAGTCGCTGCCGGTCGCGGTCCACGACATGCTGCGGCTGGGCACCGACGCCGAGGTGCTCGGGCCGCCCGAGCTGCGGTCGGCCGTCGCCCGCGCCGTCGCCGAACTGGCCCGCCGCTACGGCGCGCCGAAGGGCGACACCCCCGGGGCCCCGCCGAACCACGACACGCCGAGCGGGGCATGGCGAACGGTGCATGATCCGCAGAACACCCCCTAGAAGGCTCGTGAAGATCTTGGGTTCTGGCCCTGCCGTGTCAGCGGCAGGGCCAGACTTGTCTTGTGGCGATGGGTGAGTGGGTCGGCGAGATGGTCGGGCCGGATGTGTGGGAGACCTGCCGGGACCTGATTCCGGCCGGGAGTGTGTTCGCGTTCCTGGCCGAGCATCGTGGCGAGCTGTTCCCGGCTGAGATGTTCGTGGACATGTATCCGTCGGCGAATGGACGGCCGAGCATGCCGCCGCAGATCCTGGCCGCCGCGATCGCGCTACAGGCCCTGCACGGGCTGTCGGACTTCGAGACAGTCCAGGAATTGCGGTGCGACCTGCGGTGGAAGGCCGCATGCGGCCTGGGCCTCAACGACATGGCGTTCGATCCATCGCTGCTGGCCTACTTCCGCCGCCGGCTGGCCCGTTCCGCCCGCCCGAACCGCATCTTCGAGACCGTACGCGAGGTCGTGAAGGCCACCGGTGTCCTCAAGGGCAAGCACCGCCGGGCTCTGGACTCCACTGTGCTGGACGACGCGGTCGCCACCCAGGACACCGTCACCCAGATCATCGCCGCCGTCCGCGCGGTGATCCGCGAAGTCCCCGGCGCCGACACGGCCGCCGCTGCCCAGTGCACCGCCCACGACTACACCGACCCGGGCAAACCGAAGATCGCCTGGAACGACGAGCAGGCCCGCGCCGAGCTGGTCGACGCACTCGTCACGGACGCGCTGCGGCTGCTGGGTCACCTGCCCGAACAGCAACTCGGCGAGAAGGCCGCGAACGCGGTGGGCATCCTGGCCCTGGTCGCCGGTCAGGACGTCGAGCCCGCCGAGGACTCCGACGGCCGCGACGGACGCTGGCGCATCACCCGGGGCACCGTCCCTGGCCGGATGGTCTCCACCATCGATCCGGAAGCCCGGCACATCCACAAGACCCGCAGCCACCAGCAGGACGGTTTCAAGGCCCATCTGGCCATCGAGCCCGAGACCGGCTTATACACCGCCGTCGCCCTGCGGCCCGGCTCCGGGCCCGAGCACCATGAGGCTGCCGTGGGTCTTGAGCTGCTCGCCGACGAGGACACCCCGGTGGACGCCTTCGGTGACACCGCCTACTCCACCGGCGACGCCCGCCAGGCCCTGGACCGGGCCGGGCACCGGCTGTTCCTCAAACCCGCCCCGCTGCGGCCCGCCGTCCCCGGCGGCTTCACCCTCGACGACTTCGCCATCGACACCACCACCGCCATCGTGACCTGCCCGGCCGGACACGCCGTGGGCCTGTCCGACCCCGGCGGGCAGCACCACCAGCGCAAAGCCTCTTTCGGGAACTTATGCACCGGATGCCCCCTGCGCGAGCAGTGCACCAAGGCCAAGGCCGGACGCATCCTGACCATCCGCCCGCACCACGACCTCCAAGCGGCCGCCCGCCACCAGGCCGCCACCGATCCTGACTGGCAGGCCGACTACCGCCGCTGGAGACCACCGGTCGAACGCGCCGTCGCATGGCTCGTCCACCACGGCAACCGCCGACTCCGCTACCGCGGCACCCTCAAGAACGACACCTGGCTCCACACCCGAGCCGCCGCCCTCAACCTCCGCCGACTGATCAACCTCGGACTCACCCGCATCGACGGCGCCTGGCACCTCGCCCCAGCCACCACATAACGAAGAGGGGCCATCCGGCCTCCGGCCGGACAGCCCCTCACCAAGATCTTCATCGGCCTTCTAGCTTCGCTCGAAGGTCGGGAGGCCGCGATGACGGAAGCCCAGCGGGAGGCGCCCAACGGCGATGCCGTACTGACCCGGATCGGGCAGGCGGTCATGCTGCACCGGGGCGGTGACCGGGAGGAGGCGCGCAATCGCCTCGCCGCGCTGTGGCAGGAGATCGAACGGGACGGCGCCCCCTTCCACCGCTGCGCCCTCGCCCATTACCTGGCCGACACCCAGGACGATCCGCTCGACGAGCTGATCTGGAATCTGCGGGCGCTCGCCGCCGCCGACGGGCTCACCGGGGCCCTGGCCCCGCGCGCGTTCGTCCCCTCCCTCCACCTCAATGTGGCCACCGGCTACCTGAAGCTGGGCCAGGAGGAGGCGGCCCGCGGCCAGTTGGCGCTCGCGCGGGCGGCCGCCGGTGCGCTCGGCGAGGACCCGTACGGCGACGGGGTGCGGGCCGCCATCCTGCGGCTGACGCTGGCTCTGGAGGGCGCCGTCGAGGACTAGGGGACTAGGGGGACCAGAGGGCTAGGGGGACCAGAGGGCTAAAGGGACCAGAGGCCGATCGGCGGCCGGAGGCTCCGACCGCCGGCGCGGCGACGGCTACTGGGTCGCTCCGTCCCGGGTGCGCTGGTAGTGGCGCCTGGCCTTCATCCTGTTGCCGCAGATCGCCATCGAGCACCAGCGGGCCTTGTTGGTCTTGCTGCGGTCGAGGAGGAAGCGCCGGCACTCCGGGTTGGCGCACGGCCGCAGCCGCCCGGACATCGTCTCCAGCAGCGCGCTCCAGGCCATCACCGACTCCACTGCCATCCGGCGCTCCTCCGGGGCGTCGAGCTCCCAGGACACCCCCTCGGAGGAGACCCCCGGGCGGGAGGTGACCCCGTCGAGGAGCGGAGCCAGTGAAGCGGCCGGCCGGCCGCCGCGCACCACGTCCTGCAGTGCGTCCCGTGCCCGCAGGAGCCAGGCGTGCTCCTCCGCGGTGCCGCTGCCGCCGTGCGCCTGCTGCCAGGACCTGGCCGTTTCCGGATCCGCAAGCTGGTCCTGGACGACCCCGCGGACCACCGGTGTGCTGTTGAGGAGTTCCAGCAGCGTGTCCTGCTGCTCCTGCGTGGTCACCATGACACGTCCTAACCGTTTTGCCTCGTGTGACAGGTTAGCGCAGCGTGCAGCGGTTGTGCCGGCCGCCCGGGTGCCGGACGGCGATGTGGTGGCGGCGCCTCGGCGCCGACCGCACTGGCCGACGGCCGCGGACGGGCGGAGGCTTGAATCAGGGCGCCGCTGTACGGAGACGGCGACCCAGGATTCAACCCGGGATTCAATCTAACCCTCTAAAGCTTCTTGACTGGTTAGCCCTAGCGTGCTCGACTGGGTTGTGTAACCACTGAAGCCGCGTAGAAAGGTTAGAGTGATGACTGTCGTAGTCCACCACCGCACCGCCACCGTCGATGGCCTGGAGGTCTTCTACCGGGAGGCCGGTGACCCCCAGGCGCCCGTCGTAGTGCTGCTGCACGGCTTTCCGACCAGCTCGCACATGTTCCGCCACCTGATCCCGGCGCTCGCCGACCGATACCGCGTCATCGCCCCCGACCACATCGGGTTCGGCCAGTCGGTGATGCCCTCCTTGCGGGACTTCCCCTACACCTTCGACGCCCTCGCCCAGGTCACCTCGGGCCTGCTGCAGGGCCTGGGCGTCGACCGGTTCGCGATGTACGTACAGGACTACGGCGCCCCCATCGGCTGGCGGCTCGCGCTGCGCGACCCGGACCGCATCACCGCGATCATCACCCAGAACGGCAACGCCTACGTCGACGGCTTCGTCAAGCCGTTCTGGGACGGCGTGTTCGCCTACGCCGAGGCCCCCGGGCCGGAGACCGAGGCCCCCATGCGCGGCGCCCTGACCGCCGAGATCACGCGCTGGCAGTATCTGAACGGAGTCGCCGACCCCACCCTGGTCAGCCCCGACAACTGGGTGCACGACCAGGCACTCCTGGACCGCCCCGGCAATGACGAGATCCAGCTCAAGCTCTTCCGCGACTACCCCACCAACGTGGACCTCTACCCGCGGGTCCAGCAGTACTTCCGCGACTCCCGGGTCCCGCTGCTGGCGGTCTGGGGCGCCAACGACGAGATCTTCGGCCCGGCGGGCGCGGAGGCGTTCGGCCAGGACCTGCCCGACGCCGAGATCCATCTGCTCGACTCCGGGCACTTCGCCCTCGAAAGCCATCTGCAGTCGATCACCGCGTATATCCGCAACTTCCTCGGCCGTGTCCTGGCCTGACCCGCCCAGGTGCCGGGATCGCGGCGTTCGGGTGCGGTCCCGGGACCCATGCGGCGCCCGTCGTCGCGGCCCGGATGACGCCCGTCGCGTATGATTCATTCCCATAGTTCCGTTATGCGGCCATATGGGGAGGCCCGCCGTGGACGGCATCGCTGATATGGGCGGCACCCCGGGATGGGGCCCCGTCCGTCCTCCGAGGCGTGATGAACCGGTCTTCGAGGAGCCCTGGCAGGGCCGGGCCTTCGCGCTCGCCAGTCTCTCCGGCCGTATCGCCTTCGGCGGCGTCAACCTGGACGCCTTCCGGCACGGGCTCGAGCGCCTGGACCGCGCCGCCTATCTGGACGACGGCTACTACGGGCGCTGGCTCAACGGCGCGGAGCTGATGCTCACCGACAGTGCCGTCCTCGCGCCGGGCGCGATCCGCGCCCGCGCCCGCAACCTGCGGGGCGAACGCGTGGAGGAGCCGCCGATCCCCGAGCCCGCCGTGCCCGACTACGAGCCGAGCGCCGAGGGCTCGCTGCGCCCGGTGGACCGCCCGCCCGCCTTCGCTGTCGGCGAGCGGGTGCGGACCAAGACCATGCCGGTGCCCGGGCACACCCGGCTGCCGGGCTACGCACGGGGACACACCGGGATCGTCGAGGTCGTCCAGCCCGCCTTCGTACTGCCGGACACCAACGCCCACTTCCAGGGCGAGAACCCGCGGTACGTCTACTCGGTGCGCTTCGACTCGCGCGAGCTGTGGGGCGCCGACGCCGAGCCCTTCGCGGTCACCGCCGACCTGTTCGAGAACTACCTGGAGGCCACCTCATGACCCGCACCGATGGCGGACCGGGCGAGGCGCCTCCCGTGGCCCTGCGCACCGAGGCGCTCGAGCAACTGCTCACCGAGCGGGGCCTGATCGACCCGAAGGTGATGAACGAGATCATCACCACCTACGAGACCAACGTGGGCCCGCTCAACGGCGCCAAGGTCGTCGCCAGGGCATGGACCGACCCGGAGTACCGGCGGCGGCTGCTCCAGGACGGCACCGCGGCCATCGGGGAGTTGGGGTTCTCGGGGCCGCAGGGCGAGCACATCGTCGTGGTGGAGAACTCCGCGACCACGCACCATGTGGTGGTGTGCACGCTGTGCTCCTGCTACCCGTGGCCGGTGCTCGGCCTGCCGCCGAGCTGGTACAAGGACCCCGCCTACCGTGCGCGCGTGGTCAAGGAGCCCCGCACGGTGCTGTCCGAGATGGGCCTCGAACTCGACGACGACGTGCGGATCACCGTCCACGACTCCACCAGCGAGGTGCGCTGGCTGGTGCTGCCCGAGCGTCCGGCCGGCACCGAGCACCTCTCCGAGGAACAGCTCGTGCCGCTGGTGACCCGGGAGGCGATGGTCGGCGTGGCCAAGGTGGCGGCACCATGACCGCGCCACTGGACATCGAGGGCCCGGCCGCGCCACCGCGCTCCAACGGTGAGTTGGTGTTCGCCGAGCCCTGGGAGAGCCGCGCCTTCGGCATGGCCGTCAGCCTGTACGAGGCGGGTGCCTTCACCTGGCCGGAGTTCCAGGCCGCGCTGATCGCCCGGATCGCGGCCTGGGAGGCCGCGGCGGCACCCGACGAGCCGTACCACTACTACCGGCTCTGGCTGGCCGCACTGGAGGACACGCTCGCCGGTCGGTGCGCCGTTTCGGCGGACGAAGTCACCGCCCGCACCCTTGCCCTGGCGCGACGCCCCCCGGACCACGACCACCGCGACGGCCACGACCACGAGCACCACCACGCCCACTGATCCCGGGGCGCCCTCGCCATGTGCCCTAGTCGCCGGTGACGCCGTCGATCCGCTCGCGTATGAGGTCGGCGTGGCCGTTGTGGCGGGCGTACTCCTCGATCATGTGCAGATAGATCCAGCGCAGGTTGTAGTCCCCACGGCCGGGACGGGTGACGACATCGTCCAGGGAATGGCCCGCGGCGGCCTCCTTGGCCTTGGCGATCTCGTCCCGCCAGATGGCGAAGGCACTCTCCGCGGTGTCTCCGTCGGCGACGTGGAACTCCCCGTCCGGGTCCTCCTCGCTGTACCAGATCGGCGGCGTGTTTTCGTGGGCGAACACCCGCCGGAACCAGCTGCGTTCGACCTCGGCCATATGCCGTACGAGGCCGAGCAGGGTCAGTTCGGACGGCGGCGCCGACGCCTCGCGCAGTTGCTTGTCGTCCAGCCCCTCGCATTTGAGGGCGAGGGTCGCGCGGTGGAAGTCCAGCCACCCCTCCAGGCTGGTGCGTTCATCGGCGGTCCGGGGCGCTTCGCGGCGTTCTGCGGTCGTCATGGCGGTCATGATGGCGGTCCGGCCGCTCGGCCCGCCACGCGTTATTCGTTCAGCATCCCGCGCAGCAGCTCCGCGAAGCCGGTGCGCAGCGTCGCGCGGTCGGGTACGGCGTCGTGGTCGGCGCCCGCGGCGCAGCTGAACATCAGCCCCTCGCACCAGGCGACCAGTGACCGTGCGTGCCGCCGGGGCTCGGTGGAGCCGAGCGCCGTCATCATCGCTTCGAGCGGCTCGCGGAAGCCGCGCCCCGTCGCGTCGTAGAACTCCCGCAGCTCGGGGCGGCGGGTCGCCTCCAGGGCGAGTTCGTAGCGGGCGATCAGCAGATCGCGCTGGGCGGTGAGCGAGCGGTGCAGGGCGAGCGAGAGCGCGTCGGCCGGCTCCGCGACCGGATCGGCTCCGTTCCGCGCCGCGCCGGCCGAGCGCGGCATCTCGTCGGGCGTCAGCACCGCCGCCTCCCGCTGGGCCAGCCGCCGGACCGCCGCCTTGAGCAGGGCGGCGCGGGTCCGGGCGTGGTTCGAGGTCGAGCCGAGCGGCAGCCCGGCCGCCTCGTCCACCGCACGGTGCGTCAGCCCGCGCATCCCGCGCTCGGCCAGCAGCCCCAGGGCGGTGTCGGCGATCAGCTCGGCACGGGAGGCGGCGGACGCGGACGTGGCCGATGCGGAGACGGGAGCGGCCGATGCGGAGGCGGCGGTTCGATCAGCGGTCATGGGGCCAACCTAAGCCCATCCGCCGCACGCACTACAAATGTAGTAACGTGATGAGTACTACACCTGTAGTTGCCTTGGAGGAGTCATGCAGCAGCCCCGTGCCGTCGTCATCGGTGCCGGAGTCGGCGGGCTCACCGCCGCCGCGGCCCTGCACCGCCGCGGCTGGTCCCTCACCGTCCTGGAGCGGGCCGCCCGCCTCGAGCCCGTCGGCGCCGGCATCTCACTCGCCCCCAACTCCCAGCGCGCCCTGGACGCCATCGACCTCGGCGACGATGTGCGCGCGCTCGCCGCCTGGCAGGGCGGCGGCGGACTGCGCACCCCCGGCGGCCGCTGGCTCTCCCGGATGGACAGCGCGGCGACGGCCGAGCGGTTCGGCGGCCCGTTGGTCCTCCTCCACCGGGCCACCCTTGTCGACCTGCTCGTCTCCCGGCTGCCCGAGGGCGTGGTCCGCACCGGGGCCGCCGCCCGGCTGGCCGACCCCGGCGGCGCCGACCGCCCGGCGCGGGTCACCACCGAGGACGGCGCGTACGAGGCGGACCTCGTCATCGGCGCCGACGGCATCGACTCGGCCGTCCGCCACACGCTCTTCCCCGACCACCCCGGGCCCCGCTACGCCGGATTCACCACCTGGCGTGTCGTCATCCCCGACCCCGGCCGGCCGTTCGAGCCCCATGAGACCTGGGGGAGGGGCCGGATCTGGGGCACCCAGCCGCTCAAGGACGGCCGGGTCTACGCCTACGCGGCGGCCGTCACCCCGCCCGGCGGCCGCGCCCCCGACGACGAGAGGTCCGAACTCCTGCGGCTCTACGGCGACTGGCACCGGCCCGTCCCCGACATCCTCGCCGCCGCCGCGCCCCAGGACGTACTGCGCCATGACATCAGGTACATGGCCGAGCCCCTGCCCGCCTACCACCGGGGCCGGGTCGCCGTCCTCGGCGACGCCGCCCACGCGATGGCCCCCACGATGGGGCAGGGCGGCAACCAGGCCATCGAGGACGCCGTCGTCCTCGCCCACCAGCTGGCTCCCGACACCGCCGACCCCTCCGCCGCCCTGGCCGCCTACACCCGCCACCGGCTGCCCCGCACGATGGACGTGGTACGCCGCTCGGCGCGCACCGCCCGCATGATCACCCTCACCAGCGCCCCGGCAGTCGCCCTGCGCGACGTCGCCATCGCCGCCGTCGGCCGCCTTGTCCCCGGTCTGGCCCTCCGCTCCTTCGACGGCATCGCCGACTGGCATCCGCCCACCCGCACGTATCCTTCGGGGGCACAGCGAAAGGCATGACCGAGGATTGCGGGGAGCACATATGAGGGTCGGCTGCGTCGGGCTCGGCGACATCGCGCAGAAGGCGTATCTGCCCGTGCTCATGGCCCGCCCCGGCCTGGAGCCGCATCTGCAGACCCGTACCCCCGCCACCCTGCGGCAGGTCGCCGACACCTATCGCGTCCCGGACGCCCAGCGCCACGCCGACCTCGACTCGCTGCTCGCGGCCGGGCTGGACGCGGCCTTCGTGCACGCCCCGACCGACGCCCACGCCGACCTCGTCACCCGGCTGATCGAGGCCGGGGTGCCCACCTACGTCGACAAGCCGCTCGCGTACCACCTCGCCGACAGCGAGCGGATCGTGCGGCTCGCCGAGGAGCGCGGGGTGAGCCTGATGGTCGGCTTCAACCGGCGTTACGCGCCCGGCTACGCGCAGTGCCTGGACCATCCGCGCGATCTGATCCTGCTGCAGAAGAACCGCGTCGGCCTCGCCGAGGACCCGCGCACCCTGGTGCTGGACGACTTCATCCACGTCGTCGACACGCTGCGTTTCCTGGCGCCCGGGCCGGTGGACCACATCGATGTGCGGGCCAGGATCCGCGACGGGCTGATACACCATGTGCTGCTGCAGCTGTCCGGGGACGGATTCACCGCGCTCGGCGTGATGAACCGGATGAGCGGCTCCACCGAGGAGGTCCTGGAGGTCTCCGGCCAGGACACCAAGCGGCAGGTGCTCAACCTCGCCGAGGTCATCGACCACAAGGGCCAGCCGAGCGTGCGCCGCCGGGGCGACTGGGTGCCGGTGGCGCGGCAGCGCGGGATCGAGCAGATCACCGACGCCTTCCTGGACGCGGTGCGCTCCGGGCGGCGGATCGGCGCCGAGGACGCGCTGCGCACCCATGAGCTGTGCGAACGGGTCGTCAGGGACGCCCTGGAGTCGGCTGGTCTGTCCGCTGGTCCGACGAACGGTCCGGCCCCTGATCCGACGGCCGGTCCGTCCGCCGTCTGAGCGCCCGGCCCCCCTCGGCGGCGCAGAAGACGGCGAGCGCCGCCATCGCCCCGTACACCGGCCAGGGCCCGATCCGCACATACGGGCTGGTGCCCTGTCCCAGCGGCACCGTGTAGACGGTGGCCGCGCTGGCATCGGTGGGCATCCGGGGGCCCACCGGCTCGCCGCGCGGCCCGAACACCGCGCTCTCCCCGGTCAGCGTGGCGTGCACCATCGGCCGCCAGGTCTCGGCGGACCGCAGCGCGGCCAGCGAGGCATGCTGCTCGGGCGCCCAGCTCTGCTGGAAGGTCGAGGTCGAGGACTGGACGACGAGCACCCGCGCCCCGTCCCGCACCAGGTTCCGGCTCATGTCCGGGAACGCCGACTCGAAACACACCAGCGGCCCGATCCGCAGGGAATCCGGCAGCGTCATCACCACCGGCTTCGTGCCCCGGTGGCGGTCCTCACCGGCCGCCTTCCCCACCGAGGTGGCCCAGCCCAGCAACGGCCGGGCCGGGATGTACTCCCCGAAGGGGACCAGCCGCATCTTGTCGTAGCGCTGCCCCGTGGGGCCGTTCGGCCCGATCAGCACCGAACTCTTGTAGATGCCGGGCATATCGCTGCGCCGCGCGTCCACGTTGACCAGCAGATCCGCGCCGACCGTCCGGGACAGCGCGGCCAGCCGCCCGCGCACCTCCGGGTGGGTGGTCAGATCCTGGGCCACGCTGCTCTCGCCCCACACCACCAGGTCGACATGGCGGCCGGCCAGTTGCCGGGTCAGCTCCGCGCTGCGCTCGAAGCGCGGCCCCGGCCCCGGGATGACCCCCGGCTGCACCACCGCGATCCGCGCCGTCCCGGGCTCCTTGGCCTGCGGCACCCAGGCCCACGCCCCGGCCGCCACGGCGCCGCACGCGGTGAGCCCGGCCAGCGCCACCGTACGGGCCCGGGCCACCGCGATCAGCACGGCCACCGCGACGTTCACCATGACCAGCAGAAAGCCGAGCAGCCATACCCCGCCCACCGAGGCCAGCCGCAGCGCGGGCGCCACCTGCCACTGGCTCGCGCCCAGCAGCCCCCAGGGCCCGCCGAGATACTGCCAGGAGCGCACCAGCTCGGCCATCAGCCAGGCGGACGGCAGCACCACCAGCGCCGCCGCCACCCGCCCGGAGCCCGGGCGGCCGTGCAGCAGCCGGTGCGTCAGCCATCCCCAGGGCACCCACAACAGCCCCAGCAGCAGTGCCAGGAACACGATGAACACATGCAGGCTCGGCATCAGCCAGTGGTGCACCGCGAGCAGGAACCCGGCGCCGCCCAGCCAGCCGTCCAGCACCGCCCGGCGGCCGGTGGGCGCCGAGCGCATCAGCAGCAGCCAGGGCACCAGGGCCACATACGCCCACCACCACAGCGAGGGCGCGGGAAAGGCCAGCGCGGGCAGCGCGCCCGCCAGCAGCGCCATCGCGCCGCGCCACCAAGGGGAGGCGACCCGCCGCCCCCACCGATCCTCGCCGTCGACCGGCCTCCGCACCTTCGACGCTCCCCTCCTGTCGGCCCAGGGCCAGTGTGCGGGAGTCGGCCGATCATGAATAGGCCGGGGGCGCGTCGGAGCGTGCTTCATGCCGGTTCCGGGAGGTCTTGTTCGGCCCAGATGAGCTTGCCGCCCTCGGTGTAGCGGGTTCCCCAGCGGCGGGTGAGCTGGGCGACGAGGAACAGCCCGCGGCCGCCCTCGTCGGTGGTGCGGGCGTGGCGCAGCCGCGGTGAGGTGCTGCTGGTGTCGGCGACCTCGCAGATCAGCACGTCGTGCCGGATCAGCCGCAGCCGGATGGGGCCGACGCCATGGCGGATGGCGTTGGTGACCAGCTCGCTGACGATCAGTTCCGTGGTCGTCATCACCTCCTCCAGACACCACTCGGCGAGCTGGTGCATCGCCAGGGAGCGGGCGCTGGCCACGACGGCCGGATCGCGGGGCAGGTCCCAGGAGACGACATGCCCGGCGCCCAGCGCGCGGGTACGGGCCAGCAGCAGGGCCACATCGTCGGTCTGCGGGGACGTCAGCAGGGTGTCGACCACCAGGGAGCAGAGCTCCTCCAGCGGCAGCGCGGCCTGGCCGAGGGTGTTGCTCAGCCGGCCGAGACCCACGTCGATGTCCTGGTCGCAGGTCTCGATCAGTCCGTCGGTGTAGAGGGCGATCAGGCTTCCGGCGGGCAGCGTCAGCTCCGCCGACTCGAACGGCAGCGACCCGAGGCCCAGCGGGGGACCGGCGGGCAGCTCGGGGAAGGAGACCTCGCCCGAGGGATCCACGATCGCGGGGGTCGGGTGGCCCGCCCGCGCCATCGTGCACTGCTGGGTGACCGGGTCGTAGATCGCGTACAGACAGGTGGCGCCGAGCACCGCGGCCGCCACGCCCTCCTGCCCGGTCTCCTCCTCGGTGAGCCGGATGACCAGGTCGTCGAGGTGGGCCAGCAACTCCTCGGGCGGCAGGTCCATATCGGCGAGCGTGTGCACGGCGGTGCGCAAACGCCCCATGGTTGCCGCGGCGTTGATGCCGTGCCCGACCACATCGCCGACCACCAGCGCCACCCGGGCACCGGACAGCGGGATCACATCGAACCAGTCGCCGCCGACTCCGTTGCGCGCGTCCGTGGGGAGATAGCGCGAGGCCACCTCGACGGCCTGGCCGCCGCTCAGGGCGTGCGGCAGCAGACTGCGCTGCAGGGCCAGCGCGGCGGCGTGCTCACGGCTGTAGCGGCGGGCGTTGTCGATGTTCAGCGCGGCCCGCGCGACCAGCTCCTCGGCGAGCAGCAGATCGTCCCCCTCGAACGGGTCCGGATGGTGGGAGCGGACGAACGAGGCCACGCCCAGGAGGGCGCCGCGTGCCCCGATCGGCGCCACCATCAGCGACCGCATCCCGAACTCGCGCGCCTTCGCCGTCCGCGCCGGGTCCTCCCCGGACCAGGCGCTGATGGAGCTGTCCATCACGGGGTCGAGCAGGGCCTCCCCGGAGAAGAAGCAGCAGGCGAAGGGGGACGTGGCGGAGATGGCGACCGCGTCCCCCAACCTCGCGATGGACTCCGGACAGCCCTCCCGGACCGATGCCTGACCGGCGCGGCGGAAGGCGGGCAGGGTGTCGCCGGCGCTCTCCATGGGCTCCTCGCCACGCAGTACGGAGTCCAGCAGATCGACGGTGACGAAGTCGGCGAGCCGCGGCACCGCGAAGTCGGCCAGCTCCTGGGCGGTGCGCATGACGTCCAGGGTGCTGCCGATGTTCGCGCTGGCCTCGTTGAGCAGCGCCAGCCGCTCCCGGGCCCGCCAGCGGTCGGTGACGTCGATGCCCATGTAGCACACGCCCACCGGATGGCCCTCGGCGTTGTCCAGCCGGAAGAAGGAGGTCGAGTACGCGTGCTCGCGGTGCGGATGGGCCATCGTCCAGCCCCGGTACTCGTAGTCGATCACCGGCCTGCCGGTCTTCAGCACCTGCCGCATCTGCGCTTCGAGCGCCTCGGTGTCCAGCCCCGGCAGGCACTCCGCCATCCGGCGCCCCATCCGCTGCTCGCGCGGCAGCCCGCCGTAGCGCTCCAGCGTGTCGTTCATCCACACATAGCGCAGATCCGGGCTGAGCACGGCCATCCCGATCGGTGACCGGGTGAGGAACGCCTGGAGCAGCGAGCCGCTGAGCGCCCAGGCCGGGGCGGAGCCCATATCGATCCCGGAGACCAGCCAGGAGACGTCGCCGCCCGGAACGCGCATCGCGCAGACCCGCAGCCCCACCTCGATCCGGCGGCCGTCCCGGTGCCGGAGCCGCCCCAGGCCGCCCCAGTCGTCGTGCGCCTGGCACCACGAGCCGATCGCCCCGGCCTGCGCCGCGTCCTCGGGTGCCACCAGCAGCATCCTGGCCGGCTGCTTCATCGCGTCGGCCGCCGGATAGCCCAGCAGTCTCTCCGCCGCCGGGGTCCAGCCGATGATGATCCCCGTGGCGTCGATCAGCGCCGAGGCCGCATCCGCCATGTCGAATGGGACATGCGCCTCGGTCGGCGCGATTCCCCGGGGGATGGCCATTGCACCCGTCCCATCTGCGGATACATTTCCCTTAATACTATGACTCCTGGACTCCCTGGTGGTGAGCCGTGCGACGACGAGTGCGCTGATCCCACGGGCCTCGGCCGGCGCCGGCGGCTCTTCGGTCACACCTGGTTGCCCCACAGGGAGCGGCTGTCGACATTGGCCCGGGTCACCAGCGGGGCGGGCAGCTGATCCTCCAGATTGCCGCCGGGCAGCCGGACGATCGTGCTGTCGTGGCGGGTCGGCCCCACCTTGAAGGGTCTCTCGGCCATGGCCTGCTTGATGTAGCGCATGGCGTAGGCGGCGTAGAGGTTCGCCGGCTGGGAGACGGTGGCGTCGATGAGACCCTCGCGGATCGCGGTCAGCTCCTGCGGGATCCCGTCGTTGGAGACGATGCTGATGTGGCCGCGGCGGCCAACCGGGACCAGGGCATGGTGGCTCTGGAGGGTGCGCAGGGTGGGGGCCAGATAGACGCCGCCGGCCTGGAGGTAGATGCCCTTGATGTCGGGGTGGGCGCTGTAGAGGGCCTCCAGACCGGCTGCCGCCCGCTCCGCCTGCCAGGCCGCCGGGATGTCCAGGACCTTGATGTCCGGGTAGTGCCGCGCCATGCAGCGGTCGAAGCCGACCGTGCGGTCCCGGCCGTTGATCGAGGCCAGATCGCCCTGGATCTGCACCACCGTGCCCCGCCGCACGGCGCCGCCGAGGCTCCGGCACGCCTTGACGCCGTACGCGCGGTTGTCGGCCCGTACCACGATGGCGACCTTGCCCCGGTCCGGGGCCACATCGACGGCGACCACCGGCACATGGGCGCGCTGGGCGGCGTTCAGGCCGGGGCCGATGGCGGCCGAGTCGACCGGCGTGAGGACCAGGCCCTTGACCTCCTGGGCCAGCAGATTGTTGATATCGGTGATCTGTTTGCCCGGTTGGTCATTGGAGTTGACCGTCGGCAGGATCCGTACGCCCGCCTTGGCGGCCTGCTTCGGGATGTCCTGGTTGTACGCCTCCCAGAAGGGTGAGGTCAGCAGCGGCAGCACCACGCCGACCCGGCCCGGGTCCGCCCCGCCGCCGCAGCCCGCGGCGGCGGGGGCACACAGCAGGAGAAGGGCCGCGGTGGCGGTGGTGAGGCGGTGGCGCATGGTGCTCTCGGCTCCTGAATCCGGCTCGGTGGAACGGCCTGGGACGCCGCGCCCTGGTCGTCGGCCGCGGGCTCGACGGTCTTCGGCATCCGGGATGAATACCTCATATCAACACAGAACGGTCGGCGGGGAGGGGAAAGCCGGCCCTTGACAACCCTCTGGTGTACGCCTGAGGATCGCCGCGTGAACTTGTCAGACAGCCAGACAGGTGGTTCAGGGTCCGACGTCCCTCGCCGCATCAGTGCGATGGAAGCGGTCCTCACCCACCTCCGCGAGGCGATCGAGCGCGGCGAATACGCGGTGGGGGACAAACTCCCCTCCGAGGCGGAGCTGTGCCGTCGCCTGGAGGTCAGCCGACCGGTGCTCCGCGAGGCCCTGCGGGCCCTGCAGACCATGGGGCTGACCGCCTCACGCACCGGCAAGGGCACCTTCGTCATCTCCGGCGGGCCGGTGGAGGATCCCACCTTCGGCGACTACGCCGCAAGTGACCTCCTGGAGGTGCGCCGGCACGTCGAGATCCCGGTGGCGGGCTACGCGGCGCTGCGCCGCTCCGCCGAGGACCTCGACCATCTGTCCCATCTGCTCGAGCGGATGGAGCGGGAGACCGACACCACCGCATGGGTGGCGATGGACACGCTGTTCCATCTCGCCGTCGCCCAGGCGGCCCGGAACCCGGTCTTCCGTCGGGTCATCGAGGAGATCCGCGATGCCCTGGCCCGGCAGTCGGCATTTCTCAACGAGCTCGGCGGCCGCCGTGAGCAGTCGAACCGAGAACACCGGGCGATCGTCGAGGCGCTCGCCGACGGGTCCGAGCACGACGCGGTGGAAGCGATGACCCACCACCTCGAACGCGTGGAGACCACCCTGACCTCCATCGTGCGGCCCGCCACGGCGGACGACCGGACGACAGTACCGACGGAAGGCGGACAGCAGGCGTGAGCGAGCAGTCCCTCCGGCAAGAAGACCGCCAACAGCAGCAGGCCGGGCCCCCCGCGCATGTGGACGCGGGCGACGCCGGTTACAGCAAGTCCCTCAAGGCCCGGCATGTCAACATGATCGCCATCGGCGGCGCCATCGGCACCGGCCTCTTCCTCGGCGCCGGCGGGCGGCTCAAGGACGCCGGGCCGTCACTGGCCGTGGCGTACGCGGTCTGCGGCATCTTCGCCTTCCTGGTGGTGCGGGCCCTGGGCGAGCTGGTGCTGCACCGGCCGTCCTCCGGGGCGTTCGTCTCCTACGCCCGTGAGTTCCTCGGCGAGAAGGGCGCCTTCGTCGCGGGCTGGATGTACTTCCTCAACTGGGCCACCACCGGGGTCGCCGACATCACGGCCGTGGCGACCTACACCCACTACTGGGGGATGTTCACCGAGATCCCCCAATGGGTGATCGCCCTGATCGCGCTCGCCGTGGTGCTCACGGTCAACCTGATCTCGGTGAAGATCTTCGGTGAGCTGGAGTTCTGGTTCGCGATCATCAAGGTCGGCGCGCTCGTCGTCTTCATGGCGATCGGCATCTTCCTGCTGGTCACCCGCGAGCAGGTGGCCGGCACCAGCACCGGGCCCAGCCTGATCACCGACCACGGCGGCGTCTTCCCGCACGGTGTGCTGCCGATGCTGCTGGTCATCCAGGGCGTCGTCTTCGCCTACGCCTCCGTGGAGCTGGTCGGCGTGGCCGCCGGTGAGACCGAGAACCCCGAGAAGATCATGCCCAAGGCGATCAACTCCATCATGTGGCGCGTGGGCCTGTTCTACGTCGGCTCCGTGGTGCTGCTCTCGATGCTGCTGCCCTCCGACTCCTATTCGGGCGACCAGAGCCCGTTCGTCACCGTGCTGTCCAAGATCGGTGTCCCGGCGGCCGGCGGCGTGATGAACCTCGTCGTGCTCACCGCCGCGATGTCCAGCCTCAACTCCGGTCTCTACTCCACCGGCCGGATCCTGCGCTCGATGGCGATGTCCGGCTCCGCGCCCAAGTTCACCGGCGCCATGAGCCGTACCCAGGTGCCCTACGGAGGCATCCTGCTCACTGCCTTCTTCTGTGTGCTGGGCGTGGGCCTGAACTATGTGGTGCCGGACAAGGCGTTCGAGATCGTGCTCAACTTCGCCGCGATCGGCATCCTCTCGACCTGGGCCGTGATCATGCTCTGTCATCTGCTGTTCTGGCGGCGTGCCCAGGCCGGTCAGCTCACCCGCCCCGGCTACCGGCTTCCCGGCTCCCCGTACACCGAGATCGTCACCCTGGGCTTCCTGGCCTCCGTCCTCGTCCTGATGTGGGCGGACGGCGGACCCAGCCGACTCACCGTGATGGCGCTTCCGGCGATCCTGGCGGCGCTGGTCATCGGCTGGTTCGCGTCCCGCGGCCGGATGAAGGACCCCCGCTGAGCCCGCGCCGGTGAACCCCCGCTGTCGAATCCCCACTGAGGAATCGTTTCTCCGCGCGGCCGGGGCCACCCCTCGGCCGCCCTGCCCCTCCACCACCTCCTGGAGTAATCCCACCCCGTGAACACCCCCGAGCACGAGAGCACCACCATGAACACCCCCCTCGGACGGACCCTCGACGCGACCCGCCGCACCCCGGCCGAGCCCCCCGCCCTCCGCGAACCCCGCCATGTGCCGCTCGCCCATGTCGTACGCGGCGGGGTCATCGAGGGCGTCCACCACGGCTCTGTCGTCGTCCTGGCCGCCGACGGCCGGGTCGCGTTCCAGGCCGGCGACATCGATGTGGCCTTCTACCCGCGCTCCGCGCTCAAGCCCGTCCAGGCCGCCGCCCTGCTGCGGGCCGGGCTGCCGCTGGACGGGGAGCTGCTGTCGCTCACCGCCGCCAGCCACTCCGGCCTGCGGCGCCATCTGGACGGCGCGCGCCGCATCCTCGACCAGGCCGGGCTCACCGAGGCCGATCTGCGCAACGTCCCCGACCTGCCGTACGGCGCCGCCGAGCGCGACGCCTGGCTGCGGGACGGCGGCCAGCCCACCCGGCTCGCCCAGAACTGCTCCGGCAAGCACGCCGCGATGCTGCTCACCGCCCAGCTGCGCGGCTGGCCGCTGGCGGACTACCTCGACCCGGCCCATCCGCTGCAGCGCCTGATCGCCGAGACCGTGGAGGACCTCACCGGACAGCGCGTCGCCCAGATCTCGGTCGACGGCTGCGGAGCGCCGCTGTTCTCCGTCTCGCTGCGCGGGCTCGCGACGGCCGCCGCCCGGATCGCCTCGGGCGCCATGGACACCCCCGAGGGCCGGGTCGCGGCAGCCCTGCGCGCCCACCCGGACACGGCATCCGGCCCCGACCGCGACGTGGCCCGCCTGATGCGCGCCGTACCGGGCCTGATCGCCAAGGACGGCTTCGAGGGCGTACAGATCGCGGCGCTGCCCGACGGCCGGGCCGTCGCCGTGAAGATCGCAGACGGCGCGGACCGCGCCCGGATGCCGGTGACCGCCGCGGCCCTCGCCCACTGCGGGATCGACCCCGGTGTCCTCACCGAATTCGCCACCACGCCGGTGTACGGCGGCGGAGTCACCGTCGGCGGTGTGCACCCCACCGACGCCCTCGCCCCGCCCGCCGCCTGACCCTCCCGCCCTCCCCGAGGAACCAAGGAAGACCGCACGCCATGACTGCCACCGGCCATCGCCGCGAACACGACCTGCTCGGCGACCGCGACGTCCCCGCCGACGCCTACTGGGGCATCCACACCCTGCGCGCCGGCGAGAACTTCCCCATCACCGGCACCCCCATCTCCGCCTATCCGCACCTGATCAGCGCCCTGGCCGCGGTCAAGGAGGCCGCCGCCCGCGCCAATGAGGACCTGGGGCTGCTCACCTCCGCCAAGGCCGACGCCATCGCGGCCGCCTGCCAGGAGATACGCCGGGGCGCCCTGCACGACCAGTTCACCGTCGATGTGATCCAGGGCGGCGCCGGGACCTCGACCAATATGAACGCCAACGAGGTGATCGCCAACCGGGCGCTGGAGCTCCTCGGCCAGAAGAAGGGCGACTACGCCCACCTCCACCCCAACGAGGACGTCAACCTCAGCCAGTCCACCAACGACGTCTACCCGACCGCCGTCAAGGTCTCCACGATCATCGCCGTCCGTGAGCTGCACGCGGCCATGGAGACGCTGCGCCAGGCGTTCGCCGCCAAGGCCGAGGAGTTCCGCGACGTCCTCAAGATGGGGCGCACCCAGCTGCAGGACGCGGTGCCCATGACGCTGGGCCAGGAGTTCTCGGCGTACGCCGTGATGCTGGAGGAGGACCAGAGCCGGCTGCTGGAGGCCGCCACTTTGGTGCACGAGATCAACCTCGGCGCGACCGCCATCGGCACCGGCCTCAACGCCCCCAAGGGCTACGCGGAAGCCGCCCGCCACCACCTCGAGGCCATCACCGGACTGCCGCTGGTCACCGCCGCCAACCTGGTCGAGGCCACGCAGGACTGCGGCGCCTTCGTCCATCTGTCGGGCGTCCTCAAGCGCATCGCCGTCAAGCTCTCCAAGAGCTGCAACGACCTGCGGCTGCTCTCCTCGGGCCCGCGGGCCGGGTTCAACGAGATCAACCTGCCCCCGGTGCAGGCCGGTTCCAGCATCATGCCCGGCAAGGTCAACCCGGTGATCCCCGAGGTGGTCAACCAGGTCGCCTTCGAGGTGATCGGCAACGACGTCGCCATCACGATGGCCGCCGAGGCCGGACAGCTCCAGCTCAACGCCTTCGAGCCGATCATCCTGCACTCCCTCTCCGAGAGCGTCACCCATCTGCGCGCGGCCTGCCTGGTGCTGGCCGAGCGGTGCGTCGCGGGCATCACCGCCAACACCGAGCGGCTGCGCACCTCCGTGGAGAACTCCATCGGCCTGGTCACCGCGCTCAACCCGTACATCGGCTACAACGCGGCCACCAGCATCGCCAAGGAGGCGCTGGCCACGGGTCGCGGCGTGGCCGAACTCGTCCTGGAGAAGGGCCTGCTGCCGGCCGACCGGCTGGCCCAGGTGCTGCGCCCGGAGGAGATCGCGGGGAGTCCTTCTCTTTGAGGCCCGGTTCGCCTCCGGGCGCTTGGGGGTTCTGGCCGGGGCACCTCCCAGCGGTAGCTGGGGGAGACTTTTGCGCCCCGGAGGCGAACGAGCCTCAAAGAGGGGGGCGGCGTAGCCGCATGATGGCCGGGGCCGAGCTGAAGGGGAGCAGCTCGGCGGGGTGGTCCGGGCTCGCCACGTCGATGCGGACGCAGTCGGCGATCCGGTAGGGGCGGTGCGCCAGCACCGCCCCGATGCGCCCGCGCAGCCGGGACATCGCGGCCCGTACGGTCACCGTCCGCGTCGGGTCCCCGAACAGGTCCTCGGCCAGCTGCGCGGCCGTACGCCCCTCGGGGTGCGCGGCGAGCAGCAGCAGCACCTCGGCCTGGCGGGCGCTGAGTTCATGCGTCCAGGCGCCCGGCGGGCCCGAGAAGGTCAGGGTCCAGCGGTGCGGATGGCGTACGTCCAGCAGCAGGTCGCCCCAGCCGGCCGGACCGCCCTCCTCGGCGCTCTCGCCGTCCAGCACCCGCAGCAGATGGCCGCCGGGCAGCGGCTCCACCGCGCACGCGCCGAGCGCCGGCAGCCAGACCGGTCCGTCGTACGGCGCCTTCGGCAGCAACAGCCGGCGCTCGCGCGGGGTCACCCCGGTGACCCCGGCGATCCAGCCGTGATGATCGACCACGACGGCCTTGCCGCGGATCCGCGCCAGGAGCGGGGCGGCGACGGCGCGCAGACCCTCCAGATCCCGGCTGTGGGCGAGGCGCAGTTCGCCCTCGGCCCACCGGGCGGTCGCGGTGACCAGGGAGAGCACCGTCGGATGGGCGGTCCCGGCGGGGCCGCTGACGTCGATGACGCCCAGCAGCCGTCCGTCCCGCGGGTCGTGGACGGGGGCGGCGGCACAGCTCCAGGTGTGGAAGGCGCTCACGAAATGCTCCGCCGAGTGCACCCGTACGGGGGTCTTCACGGCCAGCGCGGTGCCGATTCCGCTGGTCCCGGCGACGTCCTCGGCCCAGTGCGAACCCTCCACGAGCGCGATGCCGTCGGCCTTCCGGCGGACGCCCCGATGGCCGTCGAGCCACAGGATCCGGCCCTCCGCATCAGCGATGATCATGATGTGCCCTGCCGCCTCCGCAGCCTCCAGCAGCCCGTTGTGCAGGGTGGGCAGCACCTCGGCCAGCCGGGTCTGCCGCCTCCGCAGCTCCAGCTCGTCCAAACCCAGCGGCCGCGGGGGACGGCCGCGGTCCGGGTCGAGGCCCAGGCGCAGCATCCGCTCCCAGGAGGCGCCGATGATGGGGCGGGCGGGCAGCGGAAGCCGTCCCCGGCTCAGCGCCGCCTCGCGGATCACCGCCATGAGACGGGCCGATTCGGCGGGGCTCAGCGCGGCCAGGGGACCGGCGTCGCGTGGGTGCTGGGAACACATGGATGGCAGCCTTCAGCCTCTGCTGAGCGGGGCTTCGTTGCTCCGCGATTGTAGTGAAGCCGTGCGGCGGGAGCTGCTGCCGTGAAGCCGACCGGTGGCGGCGGCCGTCGTGCGGCCTTGGGCCATGGGCCCCTGAAGGACCTCCGTACACGACGCTCCTACGGCGTCGGCACGGCCAGCTCGGCCCAGATGGTCTTGCTGGTGGCGGTCTGCCGGGTGCCCCAGCTCTCGGTCAGCTGGGCCACCAGCAGCAGCCCGCGGCCGCCCTCGTCGAAGGCGCGGGCCCGGCGCAGATGCGGTGAGGTGCTGCTGCTGTCGGAGACCTCGCAGATCAGCGTCCGGTCGTGGATCAGGCGCAGCCTGATGGGCGGCGTGGCGTGCCGGATGGCGTTGGTGACCAACTCGCTGACGACCAACTCCATGGTGAAGGCGGCCTCTTCGAAGCCCCATGCGGCCAGCCGCTCGGCGGCGTCCCGGCGGGCCCGGGCCACCACGGCGGGGTCGTCCGGCAGCTCCCAGGTGGCCACCTGGTCCGCGCCCAGCCCCCGGGTGCGGGCCAGGAGCAGGGCGACGTCGTCGGCGGGATGGCCCGGAAGCAGCTTCGCCAGCACCGTTCGGCACAGGCCGTCCAGCGAGTCGGCGGGCCGGGCGAGCGTGCGGCGCAGCGTGTCGATCGCCTTGTCGACGTCCTGGCAGCGGGTCTCGATCAGACCGTCGGTGTAGAGGGCCAGCAGACTGCCCTCCGGCAGTTCGAGGTCGACCGCCTCGAACGGCAGGCTGCCCAGCCCCAGCGGTGGTCCGCCGGGCAGGTCGAGGAGGGTGGCGGTGCCGTCGGGCGTGACCAGCACGGGTGGCGGATGCCCGGCTCGGGCCAGGGAGCAGCGGCGGGAGACCGGGTCGTAGACCGCGTACAGACAGGTGGCGCCGACCTGTGCGTAGGCCGCCTCCGCCGCGTCCGGATCGCCGGCGCCGCTCTCCGACTCGGCGGTGAGATGGTTGATCAGATCGTCCAGATGAGTGAGCAGCTCATCGGGGGGCAGATCGACGTCGGCGAGGGTGCGCACCGCCGTCCGCAGCCGCCCCATGGCCGCCGACGCCCGGACGCCATGGCCCACCACATCGCCGACGACCAGGGCGACCCGCGCGCCCGCCAGCCGGATGACGTCGAACCAGTCGCCGCCCACCCCGGACCGGGAGGCGGCCGGCCGATAGCTGGACGCGAGCTCCACCGCGGCGCTCGGGGGCAGAGTGCGCGGCAGCAGACTGCGCTGCAGGGCCAGCGCGGTGTGCCGCTCATGGGTGTACCGCCGGGCGTTGTCGACACAGACGGCGGCCCTGGCCGTCATCTCCTCGGCGAGCAGCAGATCGTCCTCCTCGAAGGGTTCGGGGCGGCGGTGCCGGGAGAAGTTGGCCACGCCGAGGGTGATGCCGCGCGCCCGCAGGGGAACGGCCATCGTCGAATGGAACCCGAACCGGCGGACCACGGCGGCCCGGGCCGGGTCCCCGTCGGCCCACCGGGCGACGGCGGGGTCGATCCCCTGGCGCAGCAGCCCCCGCTCCGCCTTCAGGCACTCGGCCGTGGGGGAGAGGTCGGGGTAGGCGGCCACCTGCCCCGGCCGCAGCACGGCCTCCGGGCAGCCCGGGAAGACCGACTGGGCGGCGACCCGGCGCAGCAGCACATGGTCGCCCGGCGAGCCGGGGCGCGGTTCGCCCCCGTCGTGCACGGTGGGCAGCAGATCGACCGTCACGAAGTCGGCGAGCGCCGGGGCGGCCACCTCGGCCAGTTCCTGCGCGGTCCGGTCGATGTCCAGCGTGCTGCCGATCCGGACGCTGGCCTCGTTGAGCAGCGTCAGCCGCTGCCGGGCGGTCCGCGGGCCGGTCATGTCATGAGCGGACAGGATCACGCCCGCCACCCGGCCCTCGTCGTCGAGCAGCGGGGCGATGTCGATGGACCAGGTGAGGGGGCGGGGGTGCCCGGGTATGGGCGTGGTCAGATCCAGCTCCCGCTGCTCGCCCGTCTCCAGCACCCGCCGCATCGTCCGCTCGGCCGCCTCGGTGTCGGGGCCGGGCAGGAGTTCCGGAAGCCGCAGCCCGCGCATCTCCTCGTGGTCCAGGCCCAGCACCTGCCGCAGGTCGTCATTGGCCCAGTGCAGCCGTAGCCCGGAGTCGTAGACCGCCATCGTGCAGGGCCCCTGCAGGAGGGCACGCCGCATCAGCTCCTCGTCCTCGACGGCGTGCACGGGGCGCGGAATGGCGGAGACGACCAGCCACTCGGGGGGCCCGGCGGTCGAGGCACGGCGGTGTGCCAGCAGCCCCAGCTCCACGGTGGAGCCATCGCGGCGCAGCAGGGTGGCCCGCCCGTTCAGCCGGGTGGGCGGGGAGGGGGAGCACAGCGCGGCCGACACCTCGGCGCGGGCGGGCGAGGCGTCATGGAGCAGATCGGCCGCCGGCCGGCCCACGATCTCGGCCGGGAGGTAACCGAGCAGCCCGCGGGCCGCCTCGTTCCACTGGGTGACGATGCCGTGCCCGTCGACCGTGGCCTTGGCGGTGGCCCCCTTGCCGGGGAGAACGTCCGACCGGACGGACCGTTCGTCCCGCGGGCTGTCCGGTCGCGTCATGGTGTCATCTCACCCTTGCCCGGGTCGTCCGCCATGAGCGCGTGTACGAGGTGGCGGCTCCACCGTGGCGCCCTTGGCGGAGAGTGAACCAATCGTCGCGCCTTCAAGTATGCCCACGCCGAGAGGGGTCGGCACACGCTGCGCGGTGTGCGCATGACCGTCGGGAGTCGGCTGTCACCCGCTGCTGGTACTGTCCCGGATCACAGAGAAACGAACAGAAGTTCTGCAAGGGGTGGGATATATGGCCATGGTCGTATATGGGGGACATGGCAGAGGCGCTCGCGCGGCCGGTGCCGTGCTCGCCGCCGTGCTGCTCTGCGGCGGTGCGGTCGGCTGCGGTTCGTCCGGGGCGGACGGGAAGCCGGAGGGCACGGCGGGGGAGAAGTCCTCGGAGCAGGTGCGGATGGCCCCGGCGGCGGCCGTGCGGGCGGCCGCGAAGAAGAGCGAGAAGCTCACCTCGTTCCGCTACCGGATGACCGGGCGCACCCCCGAGGACGGGCGGATCGAGGGCGAGGCGGCGATGAGCACCAAGCCCGTCGCGGTCCGGATGACGATGCGCGCACTCGGCCAGGGCGCCGACGCGGCGGTGGAGATCCGGCTGGTGGACGGGGCGATGTACCTCGACGGGGGCAAGGAGGCCGCCGGCGAGCTGAACGGGAAGAGCTGGCTCAAGCTGGACCTCTCGGTCCTGGGCGAGAAGGCGACCGGCGCGCTGGGCGGCGGTTCGCTCTCCCGCCAGGCCGAAAAGAACCCGGCCGACGACTCGGCCTTCCTCTCCGGCGCCGACGATGTGAAGCGGGTCGGCGAGGAGACCATCGACGGGGTGCGCACGACGCACTACCGGGGCACCATCACCGTTCCCCAGATGCGCGAGAGCCTCAAGGACGAGGACGCGGCGACCCGCGAGCGCCGCGAGAAGAACCTCAAGGAGTACGAGAAGATGGGGGTCGACCGGCTGTCCATGGACATGTGGATCGACCGGGACGGCCACACCAAGCGGTTCCGCATGCGTGGCGAGGGGGACAAGGGCCCGCTCGACATGACCATCACCTTCTCCGGCCTCAATGAGCCGGTCACGGTGAAGGCGCCGCCCGCGAACCAGACCATGGACCTCGCCGGGCTGGCTCAGGGGGCCGAGGGCTGATCCGGCCGGTGGCGCCTCCACGGTGGGCGGCGCGGCGGGCTCAGCCGCCCGCTGTGCCCGCCCCGGCCGTGAGGGCCGAGTCGTCCTCCACGCGGGCGCCGGGCAGCTGGTGCCGGGCGGCGATGAGGGCGGCGTCCACATCCCGCGTCCCGGTGGAGACGCACAGGGTGTAGGCGAGGTCGTCCATCCGCTGTCGTACCTCGGTGCCGCCCGATTCGGCGTGCAGCATGCGCAGCGTCTCGTACTGCTCGATGAGGTTCTGAAGTACGACCGGGTGGGCCATCAGCACGGCAGTGGTCCTTTCTCAGCCGGAGGGGGGGACGCCAGCGCGTATACCCCCATGGCCCGAGGCCATGTGCGTCTTTCCCTCAGGCGTCGCCGGGGGATGCCGCGGGGGCCGGGCGGCGCGGAGTTCAGGCGTCGCGCGGGGGCAGGCGGGGGTCAGATGTCGCGCTGTTCCAGGGGCCGGTTGGCCGGGCCCTGGAGCACCTGGCCATCGGTTCCGAAGCGGGAGCCGTGGCAGGGGCACTCCCAGGTCCGCTCGGCGGCGTTGAACGCGACGCGGCAGCCCAGATGGGTGCAGCGGGCCGCGAGCGCGTGGGCCGTGCCGTCCTCGTCCCGGTAGACGGCGCAGTGCCGCCCGTTCACGCGGACCAGGGCCCCGGTGCCCGGGGCGATCCGGTCGACCGAGGCGGCCTGCGGGGCGCCCAGCCGGTCGCCGACGAAATGCCGCCCGACCTGGAGCTGGTGGCCGAGCAGCGCCGGGGCCTCGCGCAGCGCGGTCCGCAGCCGCCGGGGGTCGTACAGCCCGGCCCACGGCGGTCGCTCACCGCCGATGAGCGCCGTGAGCAGCCGGCCCGCCATGATGCCGCCGCTCAGGCCCCAGCCGGCGAAGCCCGTCGCGACGTAGGTGTGGCGCGCGCCGGGGTGGAAGGGGCCGACCATCGGCACGCTGTCGGTGGGGTCGATGTCCTGGGCGGCCCAGCGGTAGGTGATCTCCACACCGGGGAAGCGCTCCCGGGTCCAGTCGGCCAGCCGCTCGAAGCGCTCCGGGGTGTCCCCGGTGCCGGGTGTGAAGGACTCCCCGGTCACGATCAGCAGCCGCTTCCCGTCGCCGTACGGCGCGGTGCGCACCGACCGGGTGTGATGCTCCGGGGTGATGTACGCGCCCCGGGGGTCCTGTTCGGCGGGGAGGGGCGCGGCCACGACGAGTTCGCGACGCGGCGAGAGCCGGGTGAACAGCAGCGCCCGGTCGAACACCGGGTAGTGGGTGGCGATCACCACCTCCCCGGCCGTCACCACCGCCCCGCTCTGGGTGGTGACCCGGCAGGGGGAGCCCTCGACCAGGCCGGTGGCGCGGGTGTGCTCGTGGATCCGCCCGCCGTGGGCGCGCAGATCCTCGGCGAGCGCGAGGAGGTAGCCGCGCGGATGGAACTGCGCCCCTCCCTCGACCCGGATCGCGCCCGCGACCGGATAGGGCAGCCCGGTCTCCGTCACA
The DNA here is from genome assembly GCF_001598115.1 of Streptomyces sp. AgN23. Classification (NCBI taxonomy): domain Bacteria; kingdom Bacillati; phylum Actinomycetota; class Actinomycetes; order Kitasatosporales; family Streptomycetaceae; genus Streptomyces; species Streptomyces sp. AgN23. The sequence continues at coordinate 1,186,765 of NZ_CP007153.1, read as the reverse complement.
TACGAGGCGGGCAGCCCCGCCTCGTAGGCGGCGTCCACCTCGGCGCGGATGGTGTCCGTGCGCGCCGGGTCCTCGGTGTAGGTGAAGGCCGGGACGTTCTCCAGATCGCAGTCGATACCGAGCTCGGCCGTGATCGCCACCGCCCGCTCGACGGCGTCGGACTGCGACCGTGCGTACATCCGTGCGCCCTCGGGGCCGCGGGTGCGCCGCAGCCGGTCGTAGATGAGCCCGTGCAGCGCCGTGAGCTTGGCGGTGGTGTGGCCGGTGACCCCCGCGGCGATCCGATCCGCCTCCAGCACCGCCACCCGGTGCCCGGCGCGGGTCAGCTCCCATGCGGTGCTCAGCCCCGCGATGCCCGCGCCGACGACGGCGACATCGACCTCCAGGTCCGAGGTCAGGGCCGGGTGGGGGGTGCCGGGCGGTGCGGTGTCCAGCCAGTACGACTCGGGCACACCAGGAAGGTCATTCATCATCCCCGAGTGCCCGCCGCCGATCGACTGAAGCGGGCGGACCGGAGCCCGCCCGCAAGGGGGCCTTGGCCCATCCCCGGGGCTGCCCCGGACCAGGGCCCCACCCTTTCAGGCGGCGGAACGCGTCAACGCGGCCTCGGAGCGCGCATGACGTGCAGCGGGGCCCGGTGCAGCGGAACGGTGCGCCACCGGGCGGTGAAGAGGCGGTCCGCGAGGGAGCAGGTGACCACCAGATGATGCGGGGTCTCCAGGAACGCCACGTCCACGGTCAGGGTGTCCGGGTCCGTCCAGCCCCCGCTCACCGCCGTGGGGACGGTCGCCCGCGGCCCGTCGTGAACCCGCCACCCCGCGCCGTCGAACCCGAGGTCCAGCCGGGACGCCTCCTCGGCCAGCGAGACGGTCCACCCGCCGGAGCCGTCCTCGGCCACGGTGACCCCCGTCAGAGTCGGCTGATCCGCGCAGGCGCCGCCCGCGGGGCCGAACTCCGCGCCCGACCAGGCGCCGGGGTCCGTGAGCGGCGCGGGCTTCGCCGCGAGGGGCGGCAGGGCGAGCCGGGACAGCCGCCGCTCCAGCGCGGCGTCCTCGTCCTCGCGGCCGGTGAGCGGCGCCTCGCCGAACGCGGGCAGCAGATGCTCCCACACCGCGTCCAGAACGGCCTGCATCCGCTCCGTCTCCGCCGTCGTGGCGATCACCACGTCATGCTCGGGCAGCACCAGGCAGAACTGCCCGAACGCCCCGTCGCCCCGGTACCCGTGCCGGGACATCCAGAACTGGAATCCGTATCCCCGCCGCCAGTCCGGCCCCGAGCCATTGGCCATGGCCTCCTCGGTCGCGATGTGCTCCCGCGTCGCCTCGGCGACCCAGGACTCCGGAAGCAGCCGCTCGCCCTCCCACGCGCCGCCCCGCAGATACAGCAGCCCCAGCCGGGCGATCGCGTCGGTGGCGGCGAACAGCCCGCTGAAGCCCAGGTCACGCCCGGCCGGCACCTGCAGCCAGGCCGTGTCGCCGATGCCCAGCGGATCGAAGAGACGCGGCCGCAGATACTCCGTCAGCGACTGCCCGGTCACCCGCTGGACGATGGCGGCGAGCGTGTACGTGGCGGGCTGGTTGTAGGCGAAGGCGGTGCCGGGCGCGTGATCCGGCGGAATCCTCAGGAAGCCGCGCACAGGCTCCTCCGGGTCGCCGCCGAACGCCCGCTCCACGGTTTCCTCGGCATGTCCGCTGGCCATGGACGCGACATGGCGGACGAGCATGGCGCGGCTGCCCGGGTCGGTGATCTCCGCCTCGAACTCGGGGAAGTACGAGATCACGGGATCGTCGAGGTTCAGCAGCCCCTCGGCGGCGGCCAGCCCCGCCGCCGTGGAGGTGAAGCTCTTGCTGAGGGAGTAGAGCAGATGCGGCCGCTCGGCGGTGTACGGCGCCCACCAGCCGGAGGCGATGAGCCGGCCATGGCGCAGGATCATCACACTGTGCGGCTCGATGTCCGGCGCGCCCTCGACGGCGTCGAGGAAGGCGTGGACGCCCCGCGCGTCCACGCCCTCGGCGGCGGGGGTGCTGGTGGGCAGCGGATGAGCAGTCATCAGACGGGTCCTCGGGGGTCAGTGATGGGCCGCGCCCACCTTTCCCGGCAAGGCGGCGGGTGTCCAGCGCGTTTTGTGCCGCGGCGCTCGCGGTGCGGGGAGCGGGTCTCAGCCGCGGCCGGTGTCGATGACGCAGAAGCGGTTTCCGTCCGGGTCGGCCAGGACGATGAAATCGGCGTCCGGCGGATACAGCTCCCAGCGGACCCGCCGGGCGCCGAGCGACACCAGCCGTTCGACCTCGGCGGCCTGATCGGCCGCGTTCCGCGCGTAGAGATCCAGATGGACCCGTGGGCGCCCCTGGACCGGGGTATCGCTGCGGCCGAGCGACAGGCCGGTCCCGGCGCGCCCGTCCGGCGGCACCAGCACCACCCAGTCGTCCTCGATCTCCCCACGCGGGACGTATCCCAGGGCCCGCGTCCAGAACGCCGCCGCGCGCCGGACGTCCGAGACTCCCACTACCACGGAACCGATCGACAGCATGTGACCAGTCAAGCAGAGGGCGCGGCTGTCCCGGGCCGATGGCGCGTTGAGAGGATCGGTGGTGACGGATCGGTGGTGATCCGCGAACGCACCAGACGCCGGAAGGACCGAACACCCCGTGAGCGACTCCGTGACCGACCGCGTGACCGACTCCGTGACCGACTCTTTGACCGACTCCGTGAACGACGACGACGCCGTGCTGACGCGCACCGAGGGCCGCGCCGGACATCTCACCCTCAACCGGCCCCGCGCCCTCAACGCACTGACCCATCCGATGGTCACCCGGATCGCCGGGGCCCTCACCGCCTGGGAGCGGGACCCGGCCGTCCAGGCCGTGGTGATCGACGGGGCGGGGGAGCGCGGGCTGTGCGCGGGCGGCGACATCCGCATGATCCATCGGGATGTGACCTCGGGCGGCGGCGCGGCCTCGAGGGCGTTCTGGCGCGACGAGTACACGCTCAACGCCCGGATCGCCCGCTACCCCAAGCCGTATGTGGCCCTGATGGACGGCATCGTGATGGGCGGGGGCGTCGGGGTCTCGGCCCATGGCAGCGTGCGGATCGTCACCGAGCGCTCTCGGGTGGCCATGCCCGAGACCACGATCGGCTTCGTACCGGACGTCGGCGGCACCTATCTGCTGTCCCGCGCACCGGGCGAACTGGGCACGCATCTGGCGCTCACGGGAGCGTCGGTGGGCGCAGCCGACGCGCTGCGCTGCGGGCTGGCCGACCATGTCGTCCCCTCCGAGCTGCTGCCCGCGCTGACCCGGGACCTGGCCGCGGACCCGGTGGCGGATGTCCTTCCCCGGTACGCGGCCGAGGCCTCGGCCGGGACCCTGGACCACCAGCGGGAGTGGATCGACCACTGCTACGCGGCGGACACCGTCGAGGAGATCGTGGACCGGCTGATGGCCGTCGGGGAACCGGCCGCCAAGGAGACCGCCGAGACCCTTCTCGCCAAGTCGCCCACGGCGCTGAAGGTCACGCTGGCCGCCGTGCGCCGGGCCCGGGCGCTCGACTCCCTGGAGCACGTCATGGAGCAGGAGTACCGCGTCTCGTGCGCGGCCCTGTCCTGCCCGGACTTCGTCGAGGGCGTCCGCGCCCAGGTGATCGACAAGGACCGCCGCCCCCGCTGGACCCCGGCCGCTCTCGCCGAGGTCACCGACGCGGAGGTGGCCGGCTTCTTCGCACCGCCCGCCGACGGTGAGCTCCGCCTCGCCGACGCCCCGTAGCCGGATGCCCCTGTCGGCGCCGACGGATGCCCTGTCGGCGCCGAAGGGCGAGTCCGTCGGCGCCGATGGGCGAACCGTTCGGTGTCCGACAGCATAAATAGTGTGCCAGGCGGCACGCCCCGGCGGAGTGGCCCGGAGCGGTGGGGGATCACCAGCTGCTCTTGGTCACCCCCGGGAGTTCGCCCGCGTGTGCCATCTCGCGCAGCCGGATGCGGGAGAGGCCGAAGGCGCGCAGATGACCGCGGGGGCGGCCGTCGATGGAGTCGCGGTTGCGTACCCGGGTGGCGCTGGCGTCGCGGGGCTGGCGGCGCAGTTCCCGCTGGGCGTCGAGCCGTTCCTGCTCCGGGGTCCGGGGGTCGGCGATGAGCGCCTTCAGTTCGGCGCGGCGCTTGGCGTAACGCGCCACGATCACCCGTCGCTGCTCATTCTTGGCGATCTTGCTCTTCTTGGCCATCAGACCTTTCCTCCCCGGGCGCGGATACGGGCCACGGCCGCTTCGATGCCGATCACGTCGACGGTCCGGATGGCCTTGGCGCTGAGCGTGAGCCGGATGTGGCGGCCCTCGCTCGGCAGCCAGTAGCGCTTGCGCTGGACGTTGGGGTCGAACCGGCGCTTGGTGCGGCGGTGGGAGTGGGAGATGTGGTGCCCGAAGCCGGGCTGCCGGCCGGTGAGTTGGCAGTGGGCGGACATGCTTCCTCCGTTCGGTGGTGTGGTGTGGATGTCGCGGCAGCGTAGCAGCTAGATGAAAATGAAAACCACTACCGTGTATGCTGTGGCTCATGGCACGCAATGAACTACGCCCGATCGTCAAACTGAGGTCCACCGCGGGCACCGGCTACACGTATGTGACCCGCAAGAACCGGCGGAACGACCCCGACCGGATGACCCTCCGCAAGTACGACCCGGTCGCCGGCCGCCACGTCGACTTCCGTGAGGAGCGCTGACCGCCATGAAGCCCGGCATTCACCCCGCGTACCGGCCCGTCGTCTTCCGCGACCGGTCCGCCGACTTCGCCTTCCTCACCCGCTCCACCGCCACCAGCGACAAGACGGTGGAGTGGCAGGACGGCAACACCTACCCGGTCATCGACGTCGAGATCTCCTCGGCGAGCCACCCCTTCTACACCGGCACCCAGCGAGTCATGGACACCGCGGGCCGCGTCGAACGGTTCGAGCGGCGCTACGGAGGCGGGCGGAGGGGCCGGTGACCGCGGACGAGAACCGGCTGGCCGTGGCGGTCGTGGGCGGACTGCACGCCGACGCCCGCCACGCCGCCGTCGAGGAGATCCTGCGCACGGTGCCCGGCTCCGTGGCGCTGCACCACGACCTGTCCGCCGCCACCGACCGCGCCGTGCGCCGGACCGTGCGCGATGCCTCCGGGCCGCTCGGCGGTGGCGAGGCGCCGCTGGTGAACGACTGCGCGTGCTGTGCCCTGCGCGAGGACATGGTCCCCGAGCTGCTACGGCTGGCCATGGGCGGCGGGCACCGGCTCGCCGTCGTCGAACTGTGGGACTCGGTCGAGCCCCGGGCCATGGCCGCCGTGATCGCGGCCGAGGGCGCGCCGCTGGAGCTGACCGGGGTGGCCACCGCGGTCGACCCGGCCCTGATGGTGCCGTACCTCGCCAACGGCGACGACCTGGCCGAGGCCGGTCTCGCCGCCGCCCCGACCGACCAGCGCACCATCGCGGACACCTTCGCCCGGCAGCTGGAGTACCCCACCGTGATCGCCGTCGCCGAGGACGAGTCGTCCGAGGAGTCCGCGGACGACGGGGACCTGGCCCTGCTCACCCACCTCACCCCGGGCGCACGGCACAAGCGGCTCGGCGAGGGGGGCCTGGGGCCCGCCCTTCTCCAGGGCTTCGACATCGCGGCGGCGGCCGCCCGTCAGCATCCGGCGTGCGCGCTGCTGCCGCAGGACGGCGACGACCATGGGGTGGCCACCCTCGTCTGGCGGCGCGAGCGGCCCTTCCATCCGGGGCGGCTCTACGCCGCGCTGGAGGACCTGACCTGCGCGGCCGCCCGCAGCCGGGGCCGCTTCTGGCTGGCGGACCGGGGCGACACCCTGCTGTCGTGGGACGCGGCGGGCGGGGCGCTGTGCGTGGAGTCGGCCGGGCCGTGGCTCGCCGCGTTGCCGGACGCCGCCTGGGAGATGGTCCCGGCCGAGCGGCGGGTCGCCGCCGCGCTCGACTGGCATCCCGGCCACGGCGACCGCTGTCAGCACCTCACCTTCACCTCGCCCGGCCTCGACCGTGACGGGCTGCTGGCGCTGCTCGACTCGTGTCTGCTGACCGACGCCGAGTACGCGGCCGGGCCGGATGCCTGGCGCCGGCTGCCGCATGCCTTTGACGAACTGCTCGACCAGGTGTCCTGACCGGCGCACGGACACCGCACGCCCCACGTAGACAAGGACCCGATGATGGCCCGACGCCTCGACCGCACCCGCCCAGACGCCCGGCGCAACCGGGTGAACCCGCTGGACAAGGCGGGGATCACCTATATCGATTACAAGGACACCGAGCTGCTGCGGAAGTTCATCTCCGACCGCGGCAAGATACGCAGCCGCCGGGTGACCCGGGTGAGCGCGCGGCAGCAGCGTCGGCTGGCCCGCGCCGTCAAGAACGCGCGGGAGATGGCGCTGTTGCCTTACGGGTCGCGCTAGGGGGCCGTCTTGCCGATCAGGCCGATCAGGCCGATGAGGCCGATGAGGCCGATCAGCGAGCGGCGTCTGGTGCGGTGCATCGCATGTCACGTGAGGAGAGCGCAGCGGCGCTGCGTGCGACGGGCGCGGCGCCGCGAGATGCCGTGCGAGGCGTCGGAAGGTGCCGTGCGAGGCGTCGGGAGCCCGGCATGATCGGCGAGACACCCCCTGGGACCCTTGGACCCCGACGGGTGCATGGGTGCGCGTGTATGCACATAATGGCGTCATGGAGTCCCGTCATCACGGACGCTGGTCCCATCGGCGGCACCAGCTCGCGCATCTGCTGAAACCGCACTCCCACGAGTCGGCGCAGAAGGTCGACTCCGCGCTGGAGTCATCGGCCGAGGGCATGCGTGCCCTGTGGCTCTCCCTCGCCGTGCTGGGCGCCACCGCGGTGCTCCAGGCCGGGGTCGTCCTGCTGTCCGGCTCGGTGGCGCTGCTGGGCGATACCGTCCACAACGCCGCCGACGCGCTGACCGCGGTGCCGCTCGGCGTGGCGTTCGTCCTGGGGCGCCGTGCGGCGAACCGCCGGTTCACCTACGGCTACGGCCGGGCCGAGGACCTGGCCGGGATCGTCATCGTCCTGACCATCGCCGCCTCGGCGGCCCTGGCCGCCTACGAGGCCGTGGACCGGCTGCTGCACCCGCGCGGCATCTCCCATCCGGGCGTCGTCGCGGTCGCGGCGGTCCTCGGGTTCCTCGGCAACGAATGGGTGGCCCGCCACCGGATCCGGGTCGGGCGGCGGATCGGCTCGGCGGCCCTGGTCGCCGATGGACTGCACGCCCGCACCGACGGCTTCACCTCACTGGCCGTGCTGGTGGGCGCGGGCGGTGTGGCGCTCGGCTGGCAGGCGGCCGATCCGCTCGTCGGCCTGGCCATCACCGCCGCGATCCTGCTCGTGCTCAAGGACGCGGCCCGCGAGGTCTTCCGGCGGCTGATGGACTCCGTCGACCCGGCGATGGTCGACGCGGGCGAGGCCGCCCTGCGCACGGTCCCCGGCGTGCTGCGCGTGACCGAACTGCGGATGCGCTGGATCGGCCACCGGCTGCGCGCCGAGGTCACGGTCGAGGTGGACGGCGGCCTGGAGCTGCGCGCGGCGCACGATGTGGCGGTCGAGGCGGAACACGCCCTCCGCCACACGGTGCCCCGGCTGGCCGCCGCGCTGGTGCACACCGATCCGGCCCCTGGACCGGGCGCACAGGACCCGCATCACCTGCTGGCGCATCACACCGGGTGAGGAGGTTCGGCGACGCCGGGGAGCCGGTGTGGTCGGCGTCCACCATGCCCGGCGCTCAGTCGTGCGGCGGGGCCCCGGTGACCATGTGGTCCGCGTGGTTGACGGCCTCGGTGACCAGTCGGCGCAGATGGCCGTCGTGAAGGGAGTACACCGAGCGGCGGCCCTCCTTGCGCACCTGGACCAGCCCGGCCAGCCGGAGCTTCGCCAGATGCTGGCTCACCGCCGGGCGGGCCGCCCCGCTGGCCTCGGTGAGGGTGTTGACATCGGCCTCGCCCCGGGCGAGGGACCACACCAGATGCAGCCGGGTCGGGTCGGAGAGCAGCGAGAAGACATTGGCGGCCGTGGAGAACTGCGCCGCGCCGCTGCGATGCGTATGCGACCGGGTCGCAGTTGAGGAGGGTTCGCTGACCGGCATGTCCCCATCGTAGGGCGGCGGGCCGAGGGGAGACCCCGCTCGGCCCGCACCGCGCTCAGCTCCCGGCGTCCCGGCGGCCGGCCCGCGCCGCGCCCGGCCAGGCGGAGCTGCGCAGCAGCCGCAGACCGTTGAGGCCCACCAGGACGGTGGAGCCCTCATGGCCCGCCACGCCGAGCGGCAGCGGCAGATGGCCGAGCAGATCCCACACCACCAGCGCGCCGATGCACACACACGCGATGACCAGGTTCTGCGCCACCAGGCGGCGGGCGCGCCGCGACAGGGTCACGACCGCGGGCACGGCGGCCAGTTCGTCGCGGACGACCACGGCATCGGCGGTCTCCACCGTCAGCGCGGAACCGGCCCGCCCCATGGCGACACCGCTGTGCGCCGCCGCCAGTGCCGGGGCGTCGTTGACCCCGTCGCCGACCATCAGCACCCGCTCCCCGGCGTCCTCCCATCCCCGTACGGTCGCCACTTTGTCCTGCGGCAGCAGCCCGGCCCGTACGTCGGTGATGCCGACCTCCTCGCCCAGCCGTGCGGCGGCACGCTTGTTGTCGCCGGTCAGCAACACCGGTGGTGTGCCGGTGAGACGGCCCAGCGCGGCGACGGCTTCGGCGGCCCCGGCGCGGAGCGGAGCGGCGATGGCGAGGACGGCGACGGGGCGGCCGTCCACGAGCACGGCGACGGCGGTGGCGCCGCTGTCCTCGACCTCCGCGACGGCCGCACGGACGGGGCAGCGGCTCGTGATGGCTCTCCGGACCGAGCCGTCCCGGCAGGTGGCGGGGCGCTCCGGCGGCGCCGCCGCGCCGCCCAGCAGTGCCGTGGGGCTGCCCACCTGGACGGTGTGGCCGGTGACCACCGCCCGTACGCCCCGCCCCGGTGCCGAGGCGAAGTCGGCCGCGGGCTCCAGGCGCAGACCGCGTTCCCGCGCGGCGGTGACCACCGCGCGGGCCAGCGGATGCTCGCTGGGCCGCTCGGCCGCGGCGGCCAGGGCCAGGGCCTCGTCCTCGGTGAGGCCACTGCCCGGGAGCACCCGGATCCCGCCGACGCGCGCCGACTCCTCGGTGAGCGTTCCGGTCTTGTCCAGTGCCACTCGGGTGACGGCTCCCAGGCGCTCCATGGCCGCGGCGGACTTGACCAGCACGCCGTGGCGTCCGCAGGTGGCGATGGCGGACAGCAGGGGCGGCATGGTGGCGAGCACCACCGCGCACGGGGATGCCACGATCATGAAGGTCATGGCCCGCAGCAGGGTTTCGGTGAGGTCCGCGCCGAAGGCGAGCGGCACCGCGAACAGGGCGAGCGTGGCGGCCACCACGCCGATGGCGTAGCGCTGCTCGATCCTCTCGATGAACAGCTGGCCGGGGGCCTTGCGCTCGCTCGCCTCCTCGACCATGGCCACGATCCGGGCGATGACCGACGCGGAGGCGTCCCGGTCCACCGTGACGCGCAGCGCGCCCGTTCCGTTCAGCGTGCCCGCGAACACCTCGTCGCCGGGCCCCTTGTCCACCGGCAGCGGCTCGCCGGTGATCCCGGCCTGCTGGACGTCGCTCATTCCCTCGCGCACGGTGCCGTCGGCGGGCAGCCGCTCACCGGGCCGGACGAGCACGGTGTCGCCGACGCGCAGCGCGCTGACGTCCACCCGCTCCTCGGCGCCGCCGGGGGTGATCCGCGCGGCGGTCTCGGGTGCCAGATCCAGCAGTCCGCGTACGGAGTCGGCGGTGCGCCGGGTGGCGAACGCCTCCAGCGCGCCCGAGACGGCGAAGATGACGATCAGCAGCGCGCCGTCGAGGAACTGCCCGATCGCCGCCGCCCCGATCGCGGCCAGGACCATCAGCAGATCGACATCGAGGGTCCGTTCTCTGAGGGCGCGCAGCCCCGCCAGGCCCGGCTCCCAGCCGCCGGCGGCGTAGCAGATCGCGTAGAGCGGGCCCCACAGCCACGCGGGGGCGCCCGCCAGGTCGAGCGGGAAGGCGGGCAGGAACGCGGCGGTGGCCAGTGCGGCCCACCGCACCTCGGGCAGCTCGCGGACGCGGGTCCGGCGTGGCCGCACGGGCGGTGGAGCGTCGGCGGGGGGCCGTTCCTCGATGAGCTCGGCGGGCACCGGGGCACACCTCTTCCTCGGGTGATGGGGCGATGATCGAACCCCGCCACCATACTGGAACACATGAAGATCTCTTCAAGTGTTGCTGTGGATAGGATGACGCCATGGGACACGGAGCCGACAGTCAGACCACCCCGGCAGCGCATCTGGACGCGGACTCCGCCGCCACCATCGCCGCCACCCTCCAGGCCCTGGCCACCCCCTCGCGGCTGATGATCCTCACCCGCCTCCGCCAGGACCCCTGCGCGGTCACCGAACTGGCCGAGGCGGTGGGCATGGAGCAGTCCGCGGTCTCCCACCAACTCCGGCTGCTGCGCGCCCTCGGGCTGGTCACCGGCTCACGGCAGGGCCGCCGGATCGTCTACAGCCTCTACGACAACCACGTCGCCCAGCTCCTCGACGAGGCCGTCTACCACATCGAGCATCTGCGGCTCGGCGCGCGCGATCTGCCGGCGCCGGCGAAGACCGATCTCGACACGGACCGGGGCTGAGCGGTGGGCGACACGGCGAACACCCCGTCCGGACCGGGGGAGTTGCGGCGTCGCCTGGGGGTCTTCGACGCGGTCGTGGTCGGCCTGGGATCGATGATCGGCGCGGGCATCTTCGGGGCGCTGGCGCCCGCGGCGCGGGAGGCGGGGTCGGGGCTGCTGCTCGGCCTGGTGGCCGCCGGAGTGGTGGCGTACTGCAACGCCACCTCCTCCGCGCGGCTGGCCGCCCGCTATCCGCGCTCGGGCGGTACCTATGTCTACGGCCGTGAGCGGCTGGGCGACTTCTGGGGGTATCTGGCCGGCTGGGGGTTCGTGGTCGGCAAGACCGCCTCCTGCGCGGCGATGGCCCTGACCGTCGGCTCCTATGTCTGGCCCGCCCACGCATCCGCGGTGGCGGTGGCAGCCGTGGTGGCGCTGACCGCCGTCAACTACGTGGGGGTGCACAAGGCCGCCTGGCTGACCCGGGCCATCGTGGCCGTCGTGCTCGCGGTCCTGGCCGCCGTGGTCGTCGCCCTCCTCACCTCCGGGGAGGCGGACGCGGCACGGCTGGAGATCGGCCGGGACGCCACCCTCGGCGGGGTGCTGCGCGCGGGCGGCCTGCTGTTCTTCGCCTTCGCCGGATACGCCCGTATCGCCACCCTCGGCGAGGAGGTCCGCGACCCGGCACGCACCATTCCGCGCGCCATCCCGCTCGCGCTCGGCATCACTCTGGCCGTCTACGCCGCGGTCGCGATTGCCGCGCTCACCGTGCTGGGCAGCGGCGGGCTGGCCGCGGCGGGCGCCCCGCTGGCCGAGGCGGTGCGCGCCGCCGGGCTCGCGTGGCTGACGCCGGTGGTGCGGGCGGGCGCCGCGGTGGCCGCGCTCGGGTCGCTGCTCGCGCTGATCCTGGGCGTCTCCCGGACCACCCTGGCCATGGCCCGCGACCGGCACCTCCCGCCCGCGCTGGCCGCCGTGCACCCCCGGTTCGCGGTGCCGCACCGCGCCGAGCTGGCCGTGGGCGCGGTGGTGGCGGTCCTCGCGGCGACGGCCGATCTGCGGGGTGCGATCGGGTTCTCCTCCTTCGGGGTGCTGGCCTACTACGCCGTCGCCAACGCCTCCGCCTGGACCCTCACCGAGGCCGAGGGCCGCCCACCGCGGATCGTGCCGGGCCTCGGTCTGGCCGGCTGTCTGCTGCTGGCCTTCGCCCTGCCCGTCTCCTCGGTGGTCTCCGGCGCGGCGGTGCTGGCCCTGGGCGCGGCGGCCTACGGCGTGCGGCGCGTGGCCACCAGGTAGGCGGCTTCGCCGCCGGTGGGCCGCTGGCCTGCCGCCCGTGCGTCCCCGGTCCGCTGTCGGTGACGATCACGGGCGGCGGCTCGGCCGTTCGGCCGGCCGATCCGGGCTGCGCGGCGGCTACGCCTGCCGGTCGCGGGTGGTCATGGCGACCGTCGTGCAACCATCAGCGGTTCCCGGACCGCGGCTCGGGCGCGTGCCGCGCCCCCAGTGCCTGCTGCGCTTCTGGCGCGTGTCGCGCTTCCAGTGCGTGTCGCGCCCCAGGGCCTGACGTGCCTTCAGCGCGTGTCGCCCCTTCAGTGCGTGTCGCCGCTCCAGCGTGTGTCGCGCCTTCAGTGCGTGCTGCGCTTCCAGTGCGTGCCGCGCCCCCAGTGCCTGCCGCGCCCCGGGCGCCGTCGGGTCGCATCGCCGGGCGGCCCCGTCATCGGTCATGGGTGACGACCTGCCTCTCGTCCCGCCCGAGCCCCTCGTCCGCGCGCTGCCCGTCCACGCGCCGGGCGGCCTCCTCGATCCATGGCGGCAGCGGGCGGCGCAGCCGCAGTGCGGCCGGCAGCCGGGCGAGCAGACCGCGTAGCGCGGCGCGCGCCACCGGGTCCCGCCCGCCCTCGGTGAGGAGTGCGGCGGTGCGCCGGGCCGCGAGGGGCAGCGGGCGGCGCAGCCAGCAGCCGATCAGCTCGTCGCGCCGCATCGCTGCGGTGCGCTCCTCGGACGGCGAGGGGGCCGGTTCGTGGTGGGCGACCACCTCGGGGCAGTACGAGACGCCCCAGCCCATCGCCGCGAGGTCGTAGGCGAGCAGGGTCTCCTCGCCGCCGGAGAGGGCCAGCGGATGGAAGCCGCCCGCCTCCAGGAAGGCGCCGCGGCGTACCACGACCGCACAGGCGAGGAAGTCGTACACCTCCGGTCCGGGAAGGTCCTCGGCGTGGCCGACGGGGGAGGCGGCCAGTGTGGCGTTCAGCGAAGCGGGCCGCTCCGCCGGGCCGACCCGCAGCTGGCCGGCCAGCGCCCCCAGCCGCGGATGGCCGTTCAGCAGGGTGGTGGCCCGTGCCAGGGCGCCGGGGTGCCACCAGGAGTCGTCGTCGCTGAAGGCCACGTAGGGGGTGCCGATGGCGCGTACGCCGTCGTTGCGTGCGAGCGGCCCGTGGTCCTCCCCCGGGGCAAGGACCCGCACGTGGGGATACCGTTCGGCGATCATGGCCCTGGTGTGGTCCGTCGAGCCCTTGTCCACGACCACGACCGGTGGCCGCTCCGGCAGGGCGGTGAGGTGTTCTAGAGCCGTGGCGAGACTTTCCACGCGGTCGCGGGTGGCGACGACCACGCCGACGGCGGGGCCCGGCGCGTTCATGGGTCCCAGGTACCCGGCCAACTGGCCACTATGCGGTGCGCGGCCGGCTACGCGGGGCTCGGCGCGCCGACGTAGGGCGTGATCTGCGTCATGCCGGAGCCCGTCAACGTGATCTACGTCATGTTAGACATCGCCGTTCCGCGGGTACGGTGCTGACATCTATCGCGTACAAGGAGCGGCGTCGTTTGTCCCTGGACCTGTCATCCGTTATCGCTGCGACCACGCAGTGGCTGATCAGGGCCTACCCGGCGGCCGACGGAGCGATGAACGCGGCGCTCGCCGAGGCCCAGGCGAGACAGGCCGTGACGCTGGCCACCCTGCTGCGCTACGCGACCCCCACCGACTGCCCCCTGGCGCCCCTCGCCGGACCGGACGGCTCCTTCCGGCTGGACTGGCTCGTGGACGCGGAGCCGTACGAGATCAGCGGCCCCGACGGCGTCTGGCGCACCTGGGTGGACGAGGTCGTGGCGAGCTGGGCGGCGGCCCTGCTCACCTGCTCCACGCTGGCGTCCCAGGCTGTGGCGGCGCTCGGTGACTGCGAGCACGGCGGCGGGTCCCCCGGGGAGTGGCGGCGGCTCACGGCCCCCGACGCGCTCGACTGCCGGGCCGCACCGCTGCTGCGCCATCCGGATCTGACGGCGCTCGTCGTGGACCTGCACCGTCCGCAGCTGGTGGAACGTCTGCGGTGGCTGCACAGCGACGATCAGACGCCCACCAGCGCGGTCTGAGCGCCCTGACGGCAACGGCGGGCTTCACGGCGTCGCAAGCACCCCTTGTGCGTTCACGGTGACGCGCTCCCCGCGGGGGCAGTGGACCACCGTGGACGGGAAGTCCGGGCTCCGGCTCTCCTCCAGGAACGCGGAGAGCGGGGAGCTGAAGGCGGCGTAGTCGTCGTAGTGCACCGGCAGCACCCGCTCCGGCCGTACGGCCTTGACCAGCCCCGCCCCCTGGAGCGCGTCCATGGTCACGATGAGCCCGCCCGGAAGCCGGGTGCCGCCCAGGTGGACCACGGCGAGATGCACCTCCGGGTAGCGCCGGGCGATCTCATGGATGCCCGGGAACATCAGCGTGTCGCCGGTGATGTAGACCCGCAGCCGAGGAGGCTGCCCGGGCTCGCCGAAGTCCAGCAGGCTTCCCATCACCGGTGGCAGCAGCTTCTGCCACCGGCCGGGGGCGTGTCTGCCCGGCAGTGCGGTGACCCGGACCTGGCTGTGATCCTTCACCAGGACCTGATCGTGCCAGGTGGGCAGCCCGGTCGCCCGGCTGAAGCCATGGACGCCCTGCAGCCGCCGGGAGGCGTGCGGGGTGGTGATGATGGGCAGTGAGTGGTCCAGCCGCCGTCGCGCCACCCGGTCCCAGTGGTCGCCGTGCAGGTGCGAGAGCACCACGGCGTCCAGGTCGGACGGTATGCCGGAGACCGTCAGGGCGGGCTCGGTCAGCCGTCGGGACATCAGCCCCTTGCCCAGATAGGCGTACTGGCCCCGGTGCAGGAAGTTCGGGTCGGTGAGCAGCGTCAGCGCGCCGTAGCGGATGAGGAGGGTGGCATTGCCGACGAAGTGGAACTCGGCGGCGCCGTCCGGCGGAGGCGTCATGACCCGACCACCGCCTCTCGCGACTGCGCCCGATCGGGGGTGAACATCGTGGTGGCCGCGCCGTCGTGCAGCGACTCCAGCAGTTCGCGCTGCCGCCGCGCGCGAGTCAGCAGCTCGGTCAGCCGATCGGGGTCCAGCCGGGTGTCCTCGCCGGTCGCGGCCAGCAGCGAATGCCACAGCATCGCCTTGCCCTCCACGCCGATCCGCAGCGACTCCAGCTCGACGACCGAGCTGAGCCCGGCACGCCGCTGCAGGCGGCCGTTGGGCTTCAGCCGCGCCGCCTTCTCGCCCAGCCAGCCCCCGTAGACCTTGTAGCGGCGTACGGGCACCTCGAGGTCGGCCATGAGGGACAGGAGCGCCGCACGGTCCTCCATGATCTGTACGGCGAGGTCCTCCAGCTCGCCGCCGAAGGGCGACCGCCGGTGCTCACGGGCCGCGCGGCGGGCCAGCTCCATTCCGGCCGTCGCTCCGGCCAGGTGGTCATTGAGGTAGATGCCGAGCATGCGGGGGGAGGTCCTGGGCTCGCTCATGATCGTCCTTCCGGCTTCCGCAAGGTCGTATCAGGCCACGCGCCCACGGAGTGCCCAGCCCCGGCCGCCTCAACCAGCCCCCGCGCTCTCGTCGCCCCACCCGGGCCGCGCGGCCTCAGCCGCCGTCCAGAGCCAGCCGCAGGCCGCCCGCCGGAACCAGCCGCCGACGGCATATGCGGCACCGGACGACGCCGCCACGCTCATAGCCGAGGGCGCGGTCCGCTGCCGGAGGTCAGGTTGGGCGCGATCACCGTGGAGGGCGTACATCGCCGTCCTCACCGGGCCGGAGAGGGCGCCCGTCGCGCCCCGGCGTGGCCCAGGGCACGTGTGCGGGCGGTGCGATCAGCCGGGACCAGGCCGGGGCAGGGTGTGCCGGACAACGCGCCCGCGCCCGCGCCTGCCGATCAGGCCCCCACGGCCCCGTCCACACCCTCGCGCAGGAAGTCCGCGTGCCCGTTGTGGCGGCCGTACTCCAGCAGCACATGCACCAGCACCATCCGCAGCGACACCGCCTCCTCCCATCGCGGCTGATAGCCCACCAGGTCGAGCGATTCCGCCTCCCGCTCGATCCGGCGGGAGGTCTCGACCTCCGCCTCCCAGGCCGCGAACGCCTCGGCCCTGGACGACTCGCTCACGTCGTACGCCGCCTGGAAGTCGATCGTCGGCGCCCAGACCATCGGCGCGTCGTGGTCCTCGAACACCCGCCGGAACCATGCCCGTTCCACCTCGGCCATGTGCCGCACCAGGCCCAGCAGCGTCAGCGTCGAGGGTGGCATCGACCGCTGCCGCAACTCCTCGTCGCCGAGCCCCTCGCACTTCATGGCGAGCGTCGCCCGCTGGTAGTCGAGGAAGGCGCGCAGGGTCGCGCGCTCGTCGCCGAGGTGGGGCGGCTCTGGGCGGCTGTCGGCGGTCATGGTGGTGCGTCCTCCTCGACGGCAGGTCCGGTCGCCGGCTGGCGATGTGGCCCCATAGGACCACGGCCGTTGGGCCGAGGCCGCGCCGGGCGGCCCAACACCCGCCAGGGAACCGGACTTACCGGCCCGGGGACCGCCCCGGCCCGGGGGAGGCCCCGGCCCGGGGGAGGCCCCGGCCCGGGGGAGGCCCCGGGCCGGGGGAGGCCGTCAGTCCTCGTCCTCCTCGTCCTCGAAGGCGTCGCCGATCTCGTCGACGACCTCCGCGGCGACCATTCCGCCGACGACGCCGACCGCGACACCCGCCGCGACGCCCCCGACGATCGCCGCGGTACTCGGGCCGGAGCGCCGCCCGCCGTCATGGTGGTGGTCCCCGTGGCCGTGGCCGTGAGCGTCGTGGTGGCCGTAGCCGGGCGCGCCGTACTCACCGTGGCCATAGGAGTCGTAGGAGCCGGACGAGCCGTACGCGGCGCGCCGTTCGACGAGGTGGCGGATCCAGGCGTCGACCTCGGTGTTCCAGTCGCGGTGCTCGACGCCCTCATGGCCGACGGTGAAGAGCGTGAGGGCGTCCTCTCCCGCGGAGAAGAGCCCGCCGCGCTTGTCGGCCTCCAGGACGACGTCCATACCGCCCGGGCTCGCCAGGAAGGTCACCTCGAGCTCGTTGATGGCGTGGGCGTACTGGGGGGCCGGGGTGAGCTCGATCTCCTGGTAGAACGGCAGCCGCTGCCCGGTGCCGCCGACATGGCCCAGCTCCAGATCGGCGGACTTGAAGCCGAAACCGAGCTGGCCCAGCGCCTCCAGAACGGCCTCCTGGACCGGCAGCGGATCCACGGTCAGCTGGTCGAGGTCGCCCTTGTCCTTCGCGCCCGCGATCTCCAGCCCGGTGCGGACCCCGAGGATGATGCCCAGCGGCTGCCCGTACAGCTCGGTGATCGGCGTCTCCCAGGGGAGGTGGGCCGTGAACGGGAGGCTGCGCTGCTCGCCCTCGGCGAGCCGGAAGCCGCCGCCGACGGTGAAGCGGTCGAAGAGGACGACCCCTTCCCGCTCCTCCTCGCCGTGCTCGTCCTCCACCCGGGCCACCAGCTCCAGCGTGATCTGCTCGATCTCGAAGTCCGCCGTGCCGCCCCGGAGATGGACCTGACCGGTCAGCGGCCCGCCGGGGCGTACCGGGCCGGGGTCCAGTACCGTGTCCACGGTGGGCCCGCCGACACCGAGC
Source organism: Streptomyces sp. AgN23 (assembly GCF_001598115.1). Classification (NCBI taxonomy): domain Bacteria; kingdom Bacillati; phylum Actinomycetota; class Actinomycetes; order Kitasatosporales; family Streptomycetaceae; genus Streptomyces; species Streptomyces sp. AgN23. Next base: position 1,169,206 of record NZ_CP007153.1, on the reverse strand, counting down.
GAGCCGAGCAGTCGTTTGAACACCATCGTGGCGTTCACTCCTTCGCTATGCCTACTGCACGCGTGAGCGTGGGGGTTACGGGCGCGTGCGGCGGAGGACAGTGGTCGCGCGACAACGGGCCATGGACCGCGGAACGTTCCCGGCCCATCGCATGTTCTTCCGTGCGTCCACCCTCCGTATTTCTACACGCATGTAGAAGCATAGGGGTGTGCGCCTCCTCGAGATGACCATCTCCGCGCGTTGGCGGGGGAAGTCCGAAAATGATCACTCGGCGGGTCGGGCGGAGTGCCGTTCGGCGGAGGCGTCTTCGCTCAGGGTGTGGGCCACCATGTCCGCGAAGGCCCGGGCCAGTGGCGGCAGGGCGTCCCAGCGGCGTGCGGCCCAGCCGACCGGCAGCGGCGGCAGCGCGGGGATCGGGACGAGCCGCAGCGGCCCCTCGCCCCCGGGCACCGGAAGCCCCGGCAGGGCGGGTACCACGGCGCGCCCCAGGCCGAGTTCGGCCAGCAGCAGGGCTGTGTCCCAGTCGGCGACGCCGGTATCGGAGCCGGCCTGTATGCCCAGCTCGGCCAGGGCGGCGTGGAGGCGCCCGCCGGAGGTGGAGTTCGGCGGCAGCCGTAAGAGACGGACAGCGGCGAGGTCGGACACCTCCACGTGCGACCGGGCCGCGAGCGGGTCCCCGGCCCGCGTGGCGAGCACCCAGGGCAGCTCGGCCACGGGCCGCTGCTCGACACCGCGCACCGGGGCGCCGAGAGTGATCCAGGCCAGATCCAGCCGGCCGGCGATGAGGGCGTCGAGGCAGCCACGGCTGGAACTCTCGGTCTGGAACTCCAGATTCACGTTCGGATAGCGACGGCGGAAGGAGACGATCGCCTCGGCCATGAAGTGCCGCACGGTGGTGCTGCCGGTGGTGATCCGCACGGAACCGCTCTCCCCGTGCACGAGGTCGCGCAGGCGGCGCAGCGCCAGATCGAGCCCGGTGATCCCGTCGGCGGCGGCCTCGCACAGAATGCGTCCGGCCGGGGTGGGTACGACACCGCGCGGCTGGCGCTCCAGCAGGCTGACGCCGGTCTCGCGTTCCAGCCGCTTCACGCGCTGGCTCACCGCCGACTGTGTGCAGGTCAGCTCCCGGGCGACGGCGCTGAGGTTTCCGGCGCGGCACACGGCCACGAACACCCGCAGATCATCCAGAGTCATGACCTCCAAGTTAGAGCTTGGAGTTGGTGAGCGATCCCCAGGATTGACTGGGGTGGCAGGTGGTGGCGACGATCGTTGTAGGGCTCAGGCGGCAACCCGTACGGCGCTCGCACGAGGATCCGGACCGGGTGCCGGTGCGGTACGGGTGCCGACCTGCCCAGCACCGAAAGGACCCGACCTGTGCCTGCTGCTCCCCCTCCTGCCGCCGCCGACCGGGCCGTCACACTTCTGCGCCGGCTCGGCGCCGCGCGCATCGCCCACCCCGGCGGCACCCTCCTCGCCCACCTCCAGCGCGTACGGGCCCGGCTCGCCGCCTGGGGAGCCCGTCCGGAACTCCAACTCGCCGGGCTGTGCCACGCGTTCTACGGAACCGACGGCTTCCCCGTGACCCTGCTGCCCCTCGGGCGTCGCGGCGAGCTCGTGGCGGTGATCGGCGCGGAAGCCGAGGCCATCGTGTACCTCTACGCGAGCTGCGACCGTAAGGCCACGTGTCGGGCGCTCGGGGATGCCGACGTGGTCTTCCACGACCGTTTCAGCGGCCGTGCGTACGCCCCGGAACCCCGGCTGCTCCGGGACTTCGCCGAGCTGTCGGCCGCCAATGAACTCGACCTCGCCCGCCGGGACCCCGCCCTCCGGGAACGCCGTGGGCCCGAACTCCTCGCCCTGTTCACCCACTTCCGCCCGCTGCTCAGCCGGCCGGCCTGGCTGGACGGGCGCGCGGTCCTCGCGCCGTCGCCCCTCGCGCACGACTGAGGCCCTCGCACGCGACTGAGGCCCTTGCGCATGGCTGAGGCCCTCGCGCACGGCTGAGGCCCTCGCGCACGGCAGGCGCCCAGGTCACCAGGCGTGGGACCCGCGGGCGCGGGTGCGATAACGCGCCAAGCGCAGGACCGCAAAACGACGCGCCGCACCGTTCGCCTTTTCGGCTCGTTCTCGTCGTCCGTGCGCTCCACGCGGAATTTTGTGATCACGAATTGCCAGGAGTGTTCGCGCACGATAATGGCTTGGTCAACTCTGTGCAGACCGTAAAACGATCTAGTAATTCACCGGGAAAGAGATGACCGAATCAATGCCTTGACCGCAATCGTGCCCGGCGCGGAGACTCAAAGCGCACTCACGCATCAGGAGCCGCAAGCGACGTTCCGAATCCTGCGATACCGGTTTCGCGGGGGCGTGCGACCGGGGGAAGCGTAAGGATAAAGTGTGCACACGGCGGCAAATCCGCACGTGTGATCTTCACTTCCCCTCCTCATCTCTTGATGCGCGAAGAGAATGGAGGGGGAATGCCGACGCCCGCGGGCTATCCCGGTGTCTACATCGAAGAGCTTCCCAGCAGTGTCCGTACCATCGCCTCGGTCACCACCTCGGTGACCGCGTTCGTGGGCCACACCCGACGGGGCCCGCTGAACACTCCGGTGCGCATCACCAGTTTCGCCGACTTCGAGCGCCGCTTCGGGGGGCTGACCTCGCAGAGCGCGGTCGGCTACGCGGTGCACCAGTTCTTCGGCAACGGCGGCACCGTGGCGGTCGTCGTCCGTGTGACCAAGGCCGGCACCGGCAAGGCCGCCTGCGTCACCCTCGACTCCACCGAGGGCCACAGCGCATGCCCCGTGCTGGAGGTGCACGCCAAGGAGCCCGGCCACTGGGGCTCGGGCCTGCGGCTGGCCGTCGACTACGACACCCCGTGCCCGGACGAGACCTTCAACCTCCATGTGCTCGACGCCCGGGGCACCTCCCGGGAGTCCTTCACCAACCTGTCCATGGACCCCGCCCACGGCCGCCACGCCGAGACCGTGATCAACGCCGGCTCGGCGCTGATCCGGGTCAAGGCCGTCGGCGAGGGCCGACCGGACCCCTCGGGCACGGTCTCCAAGCCGTTCGCGGGCGAACTCCCCGATCTGGCCGTCGAGCTGACGGTCAAGATCGGCGAGGTGGAGCGCGCGTTCACCCTGTACGACCCGGACTGCGACGGCGAGGCTCCGTGCGAGGTCACCGAGCTGGCCCTGCTTCTGGAGCGCAAGCTCCGCGCACTGCCCGACGCGCCCGGCAAGCACGCCTTCGCGGGCACCGAGGTCACCGCCTTCGGCCGCCGCCTCCAGGTCGTCGCCGGCTCCATCGACCCCGACGACGTGGTGCGCTTCCTGGGCGAATGCGCCAATGATCTCGGCCTGGAGGCATCGGTCAACCCGCCGGTCTTCCCGCTGTCCGGCGGCGAGGACGGCGCCCCGCCCGGGTCCCGCGACCTCATCGGCAGCGAGGCGGACAAGACCGGCCTGCAGGCGCTGCGCGACATCGAGGACGTCAACCTGCTGTCGCTGCCCGAGCTGGCCTCGTACGAGTCCGTCGGCGACGTGGTCACCGTGCTGTCGGCGGCCGACCGGCTGTGCCGGGAGCGGCGGATCTTCCTGCTCGTCGACGCGCCCTCCGCCTGGGGCAGCGTGGACGCGGCCCGCGCCGGGATCGGCGCCTTCGAGCCGGTCCGCAGCGACCACGCGGCGCTGTACTTCCCGCAGTTGCGGCTCACCGACCCGCTCACCGGGCGGCTGCGCGCCTTCCCGCCCTCCGGGGCGCTCGCGGGCGTCATCGCCCGTACGGACGGTGAGCGCGGCGTGTGGAAGGCGCCGGCCGGGACCGAGGCGCGGCTGGCCGGGGTGTACTCGCTCGCCGTCCAGCTCACCGACCGCGAGAACGGACTGCTCAACCCGCTGGGCATCAACTGCCTGCGCACCTTCCCGGTGGTCGGCCCGCTGGTCTGGGGCGCCCGCACGCTGCGGGGGACCGACGCGCAGAGCAGCGAATGGAAGTACGTGCCGGTACGGCGGCTGGCGCTGCATATCGAGGAGAGCCTGCGCCGCGGACTGCAATGGGTCGTTTTCGAACCCAATACCGAGCAGTTGTGGCAGCAGGTCCGGCTGAACGCCGCCGGCTATCTGCACACGCTGTTCGAGAAGGGCGCGTTCAAGGGTGGCACTCCGCGTCAGGCGTACTTCGTCAAGTGCGACAAGGACACGACGACGGACGAGGACATCGCCAACGGCATCGTGAATGTCGTGGTCGGTATTGCGCCGGTCAAGCCCGCGGAGTTCGTGATCGTCAAGATCCAGCAGATGGCCGGACAGTTCGAGATTTAGGAATGTGATGGCTGAGTTCCAGGTCAACGCCCATCGCTTCGACCCGTACAAGAACTTCAAGTTTCTGGTCCTCTGGGACGGTCGTACGGTCGCGGGCATCAGCAAAATCAGTCCGCTGAAGCGCACCACCGAGGTCGTCAAGCACCGCAACGGCGGCGATCCCAGCTCGCCCCGCAAGTCCCCGGGCCGGTCCGAGTTCGAGGGGATCACCCTGGAGCGCGGTGTCACCCACGACCCCGAGTTCGACCGCTGGGCCAACAAGGTCTGGCAGGTCGGCGCGGGGCTCGGCTCCGAGGTCTCGCTCGCCGACTTCCGCAAGGACATCGTCATCCAGGTCCTCAACGAGGCCGGCCAGGTCGCCGTCTCGCACAAGCTCTACCGGACCTGGCCGAGCGAGTACCAGGTGCTCGGCGAGCTGGACGCCAACGCCAACGCGGTCGCCATCCAGAGCCTGAAGCTCGAGTGCGAGGGCTGGGAGCGGGACTACGAGGTGCCGGAGCCGGAAGAGCCCTCGTTCACCCACCCCGCGTAGGCGGGAAGCGGACGGCGCTGAGAGATGGGGAACACGGGGCCCGCGGAGCTGCTGGCCATCTGGGAGGCGGGGCTGGCGCACCACGGCCCCGGCCGCGCCCTGCTGCTGCACCGGGCGGCCCGCCCGGAGTCCGCCGCGGACGAACTGCTGTCGCTGCCGGTGGGCGAGCGCGAGGCGGACCTGTACGCCCTGCGGCGCGCGCTCTTCGGCGAGCGGATGCAGATCCGGGCCGAGTGCGGTGCGTGCGGCGAGGCCATGGAGTTCGACCTCGACGCCCGCGACCTGGGGGTGCGTCCGCGGAAGCGGGACGGGCCGCTCCGGGTGGCGGAGGGCGAGTGGACGGTCGAGTTCCGGCTGCCCACCGTCGCCGACCTCGAGGCGGCCGCGCACGCGGTGGCCGGAGCGGACGGGCGTGCGGTGGCCGGAGCGGGCGCGCACGCGGCGTCCGGAGCGGGCGGGGCCGGGGACGGACTCCTGGGTGAGGACGTGGGTGTGGGCGGGCCGGTGGCCGCGGATGGCGACGAGGCCGCCGAAGCGTTCATGGCCGCGGAGGGCGGCGACGCCGCCGTCGCCTCCACGGCCGCGGCCCGCGCCCGGCGGGCCCTGCTCGCCCGTTGCCTCGTCTCCGTACACCGTGCGGGGCAGCCCGTCCCGGCCGACCGCCTCCCGGTGGCCGAACTTCCCGAGCCGGTGCAGCGGAAGCTCGCCGAGGCCGCCGAACGCGCCGACCCGGCAGCCGATGTGACGCTCAACGTCGCCTGCCCCGCATGCGGTGAGGCCACCCGGGCCGAGCTGGATATCGCCTCCTACCTGTGGGCCGAACTCGACCACTGGGCACGGGACCTGCTCCTCGATGTCCACCTGCTCGCCACCGCATACGGCTGGAGCGAGCCTCAGATCCTGGCGCTCAGCCCGCTGCGGCGCCGCTACTACCTGGAGCTGTGCGCAGATGGCTGACTTCTTCGACCGGCTGCTCGCGCGGCACGCCCCCGTGCCCGCGCCCGGGCCGGCGGCGGGCGGCGGCGCCGGCGACCGCCCGGTCCGGGCACGGCCGCGGCTGCCCGGCCCGTACGAGCGGATCGAGGCGCTGGGGGGAGACCAGCCGCTGCTGGAGGAGTCCGCGGCTGCTCGGGTGGCCCCGCCACCGGCGGCCGACCGCCACCAGGAGGTGGTCCGCCACGAGCGCGAGGTCAGGACCGACCGGCACACCGTCATACGCGCCGAGCCCACACCGTACGAGGACGTGGAACGGTACGCCGAACCCCCGGCCCCGGCACCGCTGTTGCTCCCCAGCACGCAGATCACCGTCAGGCCGCGACCGGCCGCCCCCGACCCCCCGGCCACCCGGCTGGGCGACACGGCCACCCCATCGCCCGACGCCGCACCGGCCGCCGCCGGGCCCCGGCCAGGCCCGCCGTCCGGGGGCCTGTGGCCCGCGGCGGCCGCCGCGCCACTGCCGCCCCGCGCGGCCGACGCCGCCATGAGCCGGGATGCCGCGCGGCTCCCCGCCGGGCGGCGCCGCGGCCGCACCGCCCAGCGCACGGTGCATGTCCAGATCGGGCGGCTGGAGGTCACCGCCGCCGCCCCGCCCGGCGCCGACCGCGCCGCGGCCGCCCGCCCCGGACCGACGGGACGGCGCGCACCCGCGCTGAGCCTGGACGACTACCTGGCGCGCGGCGAGAGGAGGGACTGACCTCATGAGCAACGGACTCGCGTTCGCGACCGTCACCCAGGCCCTCGCGCTGCTGATCGCGAACAATCTGCGGCCCGAGATCGACATCGCGGTCACGGTGGACACCCGTAGGCCCCCCACGGAGCCGCCCACCGAACCGACCATCAACATCTTCCTCTACCAGGTCACCCCGAACGCCTCGCTGCGCTCCACCGACCTGCCCACCCGGGCCTCGGACGGCACGCTGCTCAAGCGACCGGCCGCGGCGATGGATCTGCACTATCTGATCAGCGCGTACGGGGAGGAGTCCGAGCTGGTCGGGCAGCGCCTGATCGGCAGCGTGGTGCGCACCCTGCACGAGCTACCGATGCTGCCGAAGGACGTGATCGAGGAGGCCGCCCGGCGCTCCTATCTGACGGGCAGCGACCTGGCCGAGTCGCTGCAGCGGGTGCGCTTCACACCGACGCAGATGGACGTGGACGAGACCTCCAAGCTCTGGGGAATGCTCTACCAGACCCCGTATGTGCTGTCGGTCTGCTACCAGGGCTCGTTGGTCCTGATCGAGGGGCGCGAGCAGCCGGTCCCGGCGAAGCCGGTGGAACGGCCCACGGTGCGGGTGCTGCCCTTCGGCGCGCCGGGAGCGCCGGACCCACCCACCCTGCCGGGGGCGGATCCGCAGCGGCCCGAGGAGCCCGCCCGGGCGGAGGCGGCGGCGGAGGACGAGACCGCGGCCCCCGCCAAGCCCGCCAAGAAGCGTTCCGCCGCCGCGAAGACGGCCGCTGCCAAGACGCCCGCCGCCAAGACCGCTGCTGCCAAGACGGCCAAAGCCGCCGCCACCAAGTCGGCCGCGAGCAAGGCCACCAAGACCGCCGCCGCCAAGTCGGCCGCCTCGCCCGCCCGTACGCGCAGGGCCACGCCCCGGCGCCGCGGCGAGCGCTCCGAGGACACGGAGAGCTGAGGCACGCGATGGGGGAGAAGGGGGTGGACGACGGCATGGGTACGCGGGACGGCCACGCATCGGCGGCCGCGGATGCCCTCGCGGGCGGGGATGCCCTCGCGGGCGGGGACTCCAACGAGGGCGGCGACTCCAACGAGGGCCGGGATTCCGTCGGGGGCGAGGACGGACAGGCCCTGGCCGCCGCCGTCCAGGCCGTACTGGCCCGCGTCGACGCCCACGCGCGCCGCGCCACCTCCAACGGCTCCCGGCCCGGCGCCTCCCCCTCCGGCGGAGCCGCCGCACCCCGCGATGCCGCCACCACCGACGGGCCCACCACCCCCGCCGCCCAGACGCCCCCCAAACGAGCCCGCGAGCGGCACACCGCCACCCAGCCCGCCCTCACCCCGAAGGCGATCTCCGGCCCCGCCACCCTCGACGCGCTCGTGGCCTGCTTCGGCCTCAGCACCTTCGAGCGCCAGCTCGTCCTGCTGGCGGCGGCCGCCGAACTGGACCCCACCGCCGCCGCGCGGTGCGCCGCCGCCAGCGGCGACCCGACCCGTACGTACCCCACCTTCTCGCTCGCCCTCGCCACGCTCGACGAACCGCACTGGAGCGCGCTCACCCCCGTCTCCCCGCTCCGCCGCTGGCGCCTGACGGAGCTCGACGACGAGACCCGGCTCACCACCTCCCGGCTGCGGATCGACGAGCGCATCCTGCACTTCCTGGCCGGATCGCCCTACCTCGACGCCCGGCTGCACGGTCTGCTGCGCCGCGCGCGGCCCCCGCAAACCCTGCCCGCCTCCTACGGCCGCGCGGCGGACCGGGTGGCCGCGGGCTGGAACGAGTCCCGCCCGGAGGCCCCGCTGCGCGTGGAGCTCGTCGGCGGCGACCTCACCACCCGTACCGACATCGCCGCCACGGCCGCCCGCCGCACCGGACTCGCCCTGTACGTCATGGCCTCGGACGACGTCCCCACCGACGCGGCCGAACGCGACCGCCTCGCCCGCCTCTGGCAGCGCGAGGCCGTCCTGCTGCCCGCGGCGCTCCTGCTGGAGGTCGGCGATATGGACCGGGAACAGACCGCCGCCACCGACGCGTTCATCGACGCCGCCGCCGTACCCCTCGTCATCTCCAGCCCGGACCCGCGCCCGACCGGCCGCCCGCGCGGTGAGCGCGTCACCGTACCCGGGCTGGACGACACCGAACAACTCGCCCTCTGGGCGGACGCCTTCGCCGACATCCCGCGGATCCAGAAGAGCCATCTGCGGTCGCTGGTCGCCCAGTTCCAGCTGCCGCCGCATGTCATCCGCTCCGCGGCCGCCGCCGTACTCCGTGACCTCCCCGACGCGGACACGGGCGCGGACACGGACGCACTCGACCCCACCGAACTCGCCTGGCGGGCCGGGCTCATCGAGGCGCGCATCGGCCTGGACGAACTGGGCCGGCGGATCGAACCGGAGGCCGCCTGGGACGATCTGGTGCTCGCCGACCACCAGTCGCGGATCCTGCGCGAGGTCGTCGCCCATGTGCGGCAGCGCGCCACCGTCCACCAGGAGTGGGGCTTCGCCGCGACACTCCGCCGCGGCCTCGGCGTCACCGCCCTGTTCGCGGGCGGCTCCGGCACCGGCAAGACCCTCGCCGCCGAGGTGATGGCCAAGGAACTGGGCCTGGACCTCTTCATCATCGACCTCTCCCAGGTGGTCAGCAAATACATCGGCGAGACAGAGAAGAATCTGCGCAAGGTCTTCGACGCCGCCGAGCGCGGTGGCGCACTGCTTCTCTTCGACGAGGCGGACGCGCTGTTCGGCAAGCGCAGCGAGGTCAAGGACAGCCACGACCGATACGCCAACCTGGAGGTCAGCTATCTGCTGATGCGCATGGAGGCGTACCGGGGCCTGGCCATTCTCACCACCAACATGAAGAAGGCCCTCGACCCGGCCTTCATGCGCCGGATCCGTTTCGTCGTCGACTTCCCCTTCCCCGGCGAGAGCGAGCGCGCCGAGATCTGGCGCCGGGTGCTCCCCGCCCAGGCGCCGATGAAGGACATCGACCCCCTGCGCCTCGCCCAACTCACCGTGGCGGGCGGCTCGATCCGCAACATCGCGCTCTCGGGCGCCTTCCTCGCCGCCGAGGAGGGCGACCGCCTCCAGATGCGCCACATGCTGGCGGCGGCGCGCACCGAGTATCAGAAGCTGGACCGTTCGCTCACGCCCTCGGAGGTCCACGGATGGGTCTGAACGATCAACCGCGTGCGGTCCGGGTGGACATCGGTGAGCTGGCGCTGACCGGCTTCGGCGCCGGGATCGACCCGGACCGGGTCTCGGCGGCGTTCCAGACGGAACTGGCCCGGCTGGTGCGGGAGCGCGGCGTACCGCTGGCGGCGGCCGGGGAGGGCACGGCCATCGAGGCCCTGTCCGATCTGCCCCCGCTCCCCGCCACCACCTCCCCGGCCCGGCTGGGCGAGGCCCTGGCCCGAGCCGTGCACGCGGGCCTGTCCGGAAGGGGGCGGGAGGGGACATGAGCAACACACCGGCCGCCACCCAGGACGACCGCGCGTCCCAGTCCGCCAAGCGCCGCAAGCGCAAGGAGCGGACCGGTAAGGCCCGTGCGCCCGAGCCCAAGGACATCGTCAGCGGCGCGGGACAGCCCCTCGACCCGAGCGTCCGGCGTGACCTCGAGGAACAGCTCGGCCACGACCTCGGCCAGGTCCGCCTGCACACCGACCGCGACGCCGGCCACCTCACCGAACTGCTGGGCGCGGACGCGGTGGCGGTCGGCCAGGACATCTTCTTCCGCGAGAACACCTACCGCCCCGGCACGACGGACGGCCAACGGCTCCTCGCCCACGAACTGCTGCACACCGTCCAGAACCCCCACGGCCTCGGCGCCCTGCGCGCGGGCCGCGATCTGGGCGCGGTGAGCCTTCCGCAGGACGCGATGGAGCGCGAGGCTGAGGGCGCGGCGCGTGAACTGGTCCGCGGTGGGCGGCCGGACACCGAGACGGAGCCGCAGACGTCCGCGACCCCGGGCTGGCTCCGCTACGCCACGGTCGACGCCGACCGCAACCGCATGGAGAAGCTGGACCCGGCGACGCTGGTCGACCGCCTGGCCAACGGCGTGATCCGCTCCCTGCGCGGCGACCCCGAGGACCGCTCCCAGCGCACCCGTGTGCAACTGGAGCGGATGCCGGACGAGGTGCGGGACGCCGTTCTCGACCGGCTGGAGACCAGGCTCCTCAGCTCGGAGCACGAGCGGGTGCTCGACTTCGTCGACGAGATCGAGGCGGACGGCGGCCTGGAGCGGGAGTCGCTGGCCGCCCCGGACGTCGAGCCGGACTCGGTCGAGGAGCTGTTGTTCGAGCGCGAGACGGGCCGGCGGAGGGCGGAGGAGCGGCGCGAGGAGGAGCAGCGCCCCGTGCCCGCGCCGGGTCCGGAGAAGGACCAGCACGCGGAGGAGGGCGCACCGGGCAGTACGCCGCAGAACGGTGGGGGCGCGCCCGAGCAGGAGGGCCACGGCGGGAGCCAGGAACAGAGGCCGGGCGCGGACGCGGGGCGCGAGGGCGGAAGCGCTTCGTCTGGTGGCAAGTCGGGCGGTGCGGCCTCGGCGGCACCGGCCGCCGCGCCCCCGTCCCAGCAGCCGTCGTCGTCCTCGCCGTCGGGCGGGAAGCCCGGGGGCGGGCAGCGGGGTGGCGAGAAGACGGCCGAGGGCTCCGAGAAGGGGAAGCAAGGGAAGGAGAGGGAGGGGAAGGAAGGGCAGGAGCAGCAGGGCGTCGCGACCGCGAGCAAGGAGGAGTCGGCGGCCAAGAACCGTCCGGGCGCGGCCGATGCGCTTGTGGCGGGCCAGCAGCTGAAGCAGCAGGACAAGCGGGGCACCGACAAACCCACCGGTTCGCCGACGGTGTCGGGCAAGGACACCCAGTCGCCCGGCGCGTTCTCCACCCTCGACGGCGTACGCGCCCAGGACCTGGACGGCCCGGAGGAGCGGGCCGAGGAGGATCCGTTCGGCTCCGGCAGTGAGTCGGAGGTCGAGGTCGGGGGCGAGGAGAAGAGCGCCTGGGACACCAAGCTCCAGCCGGAGGACTTCCTGCCGGAGCAGGACCTCGATGTGTCCGGCGTACCGACCGCGGACACGCTCGACCCCGCCTCGTCCGCCACCCCTCCCGTCCCGTCGTTCCCCGCCCCACCGGTGACCAAGGCCGACAAGGTGCAGGCCGAACGGGACGCGGAGGACGCCGAGGACGAGGCGGCGGACGCCGAACCCGACGAGGACACCGTGGACGCGGGCGCCGAGGCCGAGCCGTCGGTGGAGGCGGACGACGGCGCGGCGGCGGTAGGCGGCGGGCTTGGCGATCTCGCCGTGGAGCAGGCCGCCGAGAGCCGACCGGGACCGGCCGTGACACGCGACCCGAAGAGCGGTGCCGATCCCAAGGACGGGCCCGTCGTCGCCCAGACGACGGTGCAGGAGGCCGCGGGCAGGTCGGAGGACGGCAGCGAAGCCACGGAACAGGCCGCGAAGGAGGAGAAGGGCACACCTGCGGCGGGTGACGCGCCGGGCGGCGCGCAGGAGAAGGCGTCCCAGCAGGCGGTGGGCGGTCAGGCGGCGCAGGAGCCCGCGGCCAGGGCGGAGCAGAAGAAGACGGACGCGGAGCCGGCGGCGGCCAAGAGCGAACCCACGGCGGACGCCGATTCCCCCTCACCCGCCAGGGACACCCAGGTCACGGGCGGGTCCAACGCGGATACGCCCGGCGGGGCGAGCAGCGGAGCGCAGAGCGAGCAGAGCGCGCCGGCAGAGCGTACGGAGGCCCCGGCTGCGGAGTCGGCGTCGTCCGCTCCGGAACCCACGAAGACCGCCGGGCCCGAGCAGACCGCTCAGCCCACGCCCGCGCCCGCGCCCTCGAAGGGGACACCGGCGCCCAAGGCCGCATCGGGCGCGAAGGCCGCGGCGCCCAAGTCCGCACCGTCCGCCAGGACACCGCGCGGCGGCGGTGGCAGTGGTGGTGGTGGCAGGGCTTCCGCCCCGGCCAAGGGCAAGAAGAAGGACTCCGGCCCGGCCCCGAATCTCTCCCAGGTGTCCCCGGAGGCGGGGCTGTCCACCGCCTCGAAGCTCAAGCCCCATGTGGCGCTGCAGGCCATGACCGGTGTGAGCGGCTCGGTGGACCGCACCGTCGGCGACGAACACAAGGCGCTCGCCGCCGCCCCGCCCTCGATGCAGCGCCCGGCGGGCGCCCCGCAGACCCTCCAGGGCAAACCGGCAACCGACGCCGCGGCCCAGTACTCGCAGGATCCGGCCCAGAAGTCCGAGGCGCCGGAGCAGGAAGATGCCGAGGTCACGGGCGCCAAGGAGCCCGAGGGGCAGATCGAGGCGGAGAAGGCCGAGGAGCCCGGCGGCTGGGACACCTTCAAGATGGCCCTGGGCTTCATCGGCGGCAAGATCGTGAACGGGGTCGCGAGCCTCTTCGGCGCCGACGAACCCGTAGTGGACCCGCAGGAGTTGGCTGCGAAGTTCGCCGGGCTGCCGACCAAGGACGAAGCGCTCAAGCAGGCCCAGGCGGGCAACGCGCCGGGCGTGCAGATGCGGGGCGACGCCGACCAGACGGCCGGTGAGCAGGGCTCCGCCGTCGACACCAAGGGCCAGGAGACCGTCGCGACGGGCCGCGACGACGCGGGCCGCGGGATGGGCGAGGACCAGGTCTATCCCGACGCGCCCAAGGAGCAGATGGCGGCCAAGGTCCCCGGGCAGGGGGGCGGCGGGGGCGGTGGTGCGCCCGGCGGCGGCGCGACGACGGGGGCCGTCCCTCCCGAGGCCGCGTCGGAAGTGGCCGAGCACGAACGCGGACCGCAGTTCCAGGCGGCGTTCACCGACGGCCAGAAGGGCATGTCGGAGGGGCGACAGACCAAGGACCGCGACTTCCGGGACGGTCAGCAGAAGCACAAGCAGCAGGTCGACGCCGAGGTCGCGGGCAATACGAAGAGCCAGGCGAACGAGCGCGAGAAGGCGATGACGGAGGTCACCGCCAAGCGCGCGGACTGGCGCACGGAGCAGGACAAGGAGCTCCAGTCGCTCGGCGACAAGAAGACCGAGCGCCACGAGAAGATCCGCAAGGACGTCAAGGACAAGGAAGAGCAGACCGACAAGGACGTCGACAAGGAGAAGGAGGACAGCGACAAGAAGATCCAGGACAAGGGCGACCAGGCCGAACGGGACGCCGAGAAGAAGCGCGACGACAGCGTCCAGGAGTCCGGCAACTGGATCTCGAAAGCCTTTGAATGGATCAAGAACAAGGTCATCGAGATCAAGAAAGCGATCGTCCGCGTCATCAGGGAGGCGCGGGACGCGGTCGTCAACTTCATCAAGAACTTCAAGGAGACCGTCGAGCGCTGGATCAACGACGCCCGCAAGGCGATCGTCGACGCGATCAAGAACTTCATCAACGATCTGATCGAGTTCGCCAAGGCGATGGTGCGGGCCGTGATCGATCTGGCCAAGCGCGTCCGGGACTTCATCACGGGCCTGATCAACGCCGCGATCGCCCTCGTCAACAAGCTCGCCACGATGCTCAAGCAGGCCATCACCGACCTGCTGAACGCCCTCGGCAAGCTGCTGAGCAGCATCCTGGACGTCCTCAAGAAGATGCTGCAGGACGTCGTCAAGGCCGTCGTGGACGCGGTCAAGGCGGTCCTGGACTTCGCCTCCAAGCTGCTGGGCGCGCTCGGCGACTTCATGCTCATCGCGGTCGACTTCCTCTCCGACCCCGGCGGCTGGCTGAGCGGTGCGAAGAACTCGGCGGTGGACGGCGCGAAGAACCACCTCTTCCGCGAGGTGAAGTCGGCCGTCAAGGAGTGGTTCCAGTCCAAGATCCAGGAGATCATCGGCGTCCCCAAGGCGATCCTGGACAAGCTGTTCAAGGGCGGCTTCACGCTGGAGCAGATCGTCAAGGAGACGTGGGACGCGATCGTCCCCCAACTCCCCTTCATCATCGGCGAGATCGTCATCACCAAGGTCATCGCCAAGTTGATCCCCGGGGCGGGCTGGGTGATGGCCGTCATCGACGCGATCCGCACGGCCATCGGCGCGCTCGGCGCGATCCTGCGCGCGATGGGCGCGGTCCTCGACTGGCTGAAGCTCGTCCGCATGGGCGGCGCGGGCCTCCTCTTCGCGAAGGCCGTCGCGGCGGGCATCGTGGCACTCCTCGAACTGGCCTACCAGGCGCTGCTGTCGGGGATCGGCAAGTACGTGGCGAAGGTGGGCCGGCGCTTCAAGGCCATCGCGGCGAAGCTGGGCCAGGGCAAGGGTGGCAAGGGTGCAACGGGCGGGAAGGGTGGCGCGGACGGGGAGGGCGCGGACGGTCGGGGCGGTAAGCCGAAGCCCGACGAAAAGCCGCAGGAGCCGACGGCACCGAAAACGACGGCGCGTCCGACGCCAACCACCACGAAGCCGAAGCCGGGCGCCGAACCGACGCCCAAGAAACCCACAACGCAGCCGCAGACCAAACCAACGAAGGCGGACACCCCCGGCAGGTCCAAGACAACACCCGGCACCAAGACCCCAGCCCCCACGACGAAGGACAAGAACGGCAAGCCCAAGCCCGAGGAAGCCCACCCGGACACCCGCCCGACCCCATCCCCGAAACCCAAGCCCAAGCCGGAACCCCCGGCCAAGCCCAAGCCCGAACCGCAGACAAGGCCCAAGCCGGATAAGGACGACAAAACCCCGGGCACCCTCAAGGACGACAAGGGCCCGGAGGACCGGCCGAAGAACGACGACGAGCCCTCAACCAAGGACCCCAAGGATCAGGACCCCACCAAGCCCAAGCCCGGCAAGGACGACCCGAAGAGGCCCAAGCCCGACGAGGACGGCAAGGGTAAGAAGGACGTTGGTGGCAGCGGGAAGAAGGACATGGGCGGCCCGGGCAAGAAAGGTGCCCACGGCAAGCAAAAGAAGGACGGCGGCGGAAAGAGAAGCAAGCACTCCAAGGGTGACCACGACAACGACCGTGACATGCCCGGCAGGCCGAAGAGCACGAAGGCCAAACGCGATAGGAAGAACGAGGAGAAATCCGACCGCGAAAAATCCAAGCGTTTGGCACTGATCATTGCTCGGATCAGGCCGATCATCAAGCGCAAGACGAAGCATGGGATGCTCGACTCCGATACCCGTGCCATGCTTACGGGAATGCTCCTGCACTATAGGCTGAAGCGACTCTACGGCGTTGGTGCTCCAGAAATCCAACTGCACGCCGGTCTCAGCCCGACAAGGCGCTTCGAGGACTTGCATCAGGAGCAGGGGGCGACGCAGGGGCAACAGGTCGACTTCGATGAGCGGCAGGAGGAGCCTCCCCTTCCGCCGACGAAACTTCCGACATTCAAGGACGGGCCAGAAAAGGCGCCGAGCCTCAAAGCCCATCACATCAAGAAATCGACGCCGAAGGGAACGGAGGCGGACGAAAGGCCGAATGCATTGCCTAAGGGCTGGGATGCGGTCTCACCGAAATACAGTAAAGGTGGGGCGTGGGTGCGCATGCATCTGCTTCCTGCGCAATTGGGGGGCGAAGCAACAACTTCCAACCTCGTTCCTGCCCGCGGAACTCAGAATAAAGACGCCGCCAACGAAATTGAGCATCCCGCCATCAGGTCACTTGGCAACCCAATCCGAAAATCCCCATGGCGGGGGAAGATCAATAAGATGATCTGGTACGACGTCAACGTATCCTACTACGATGACGATAAATTCCCAGGGTTCCCGAGCTCAATGACCATCACTTGGGGCGGGTACGACCATCCTCGTGGCCACTGGCAGCGGGATCCCGCTACCGGAATCTGGTCACGTGGATTCCAGCCACCTCCAAATAAGGACGATATTCCGTCATCACCCGTCGCCAACGTGAATCACGATGACGCGCACGCCATTCGCCTTGCGACTGGAATCAGTGCGTACTTCGCCAAGCGAATCTCCCGCATGACGGAGCCAAACCGGGGAAGGTCGCAAACGTTCGCCAACATGGCCGCATTGACAAGGGCGCTCAACAAAGGCCAGCACCTATCCCCAGGGGAGTCCGACGAGACCCGCACGGGCGGCAGCCACAAGAATAGGCTTGAGGCCCTGGCCAGGATCAAAAAGGCCGCCAAGAAGGGGCGACTTACTTTCTAGGAGATTGTGAGGATGATTCAGAATGGTGAACCTGACGCCCTGGGAGCAGGAATGGGTCCAGATCCAGGAAGATCTCCGTCAAAGTCCGGGGGTGCAGGTCCTCCAGGAGGTCCGGGGGGATATTCTGGAAGAGGATATCCTGTCAAACGCAAGAGACTCCGGCGGAGGCCCACATTTTGCCCCGTCTCTCTTCGAGCGGTCTGTTCGGTTCTCCGAGATCGGAAGCCAGTGGCAGACGGTGGAGCCGTATGCATTCGTCGTCGGTGAATTCTTTCTGACCCCCCTTGAACAGGCGGTGCGCGAAGATCCACCCGATTTCACATCCTCCTTCTATTCGGACGATGAACAGCGTATCGGACAGGGGCTCCGTGTTATCGACGATACCCCTTTCACGGGGGCCGGATCTTTCACCGCGATCAGACTGCATCCAGGGTCGACCGACCCTGAATTGTGGTTTTCCGACCATCTGCGGGGCTTGTGGAGAATGGACCTGGACTACAGTACATATGTCGACTTCCTCCGTCTCACCAAGGGTGCATTCGGCTGGCAGCATCTCTTCACTCAAGCCCCACTGGAAGAGGAAGAGTTCCGGCGGGTAACTGACCGGATCGTGAACATGCTCGACGCGCTTCCACAGATCTTTCCAGACCGTGACTGCACACCTCTTCGGGAGCGCTGGGAGGCCCGCCTGTGACCCGCTACCCCGACATCCCCAAACCCATCCGCTCCGGAATAGTCCTCGTCGACCCCGACCGCGGCACCCCCCAACGCATCATCATCCTCCAGTTCAACCCCGACACCCTGGAGCGCTCCCTCTCCCCCCAATCCGCCGGCGACCAAGCCGACAGCGGCGGAGGCGGCAGCGGAAGCGGGGACAAGAACGAGGCCCTGCGCCTCAAGGGCCCAGCACAGGAGACGTGGAAGTTCACGGCGGAGATCGACGCGACCGATCAGTTCGAGGTGGCCGCGCCCGACGGGATACACCCGCAGCTCGCGACGCTCGAAATGCTTGTGCAGCCGACCACGGCCAAGTTGCGGGAGGCCATGCGGCTGTCCAAGAAGGGGACCATCGAGATCAGCCCGATCGAGATGCCGCTGACCCTCTTCACATGGGGCAGCAAGCGCGTCATGCCGGTCCGCATCACCGAACTGTCCATCAACGAATCGGCGTTCGACGTCAACCTCAACCCCATCCGCGCATCCCTCAGCATCGGGCTGAAGGTGCTCACCGTCAGCGATCTGCCCGCCGGCCACCGGGGCGCCGAGCTCTATCTCGCGCATCTCGCGCAGAAGGAGCGGCTCGCGGCGGCGGCGCGTGGTGGGGCGCTCAGCGCGCTGGGGTTGAACAGTGGGGACATCGGGCTGGGGAGGGTTTAGCGGATGACAGAGCCACAGCCGTACGAAAGCGCGCTCGACGCGATTCCGGGGGCACACCCTTACCCCCGCTCCAGCCGCTACCACGACGCCGAGATCGGGATCCACACCCAGCCCGACGGCACCCCCGTCCGGTACGTCAAGCGACGACTGCTGCCGCCCCTCGGCGATTCCCCCGAGGATGCCGAGACCACACACACCGTCAGCAGCGGCGAGCGCCCCGACCACCTCGGTCAGCGCTACTTCGGCGACCCCGCCGCCTGGTGGCGGATCGCCGACGCCAACCCCGTCCTCGACCCTCGCGAGCTGACCGCCGAGCCGGGTGAGGAGATCGAGATCCCGAACGGGTTCCCGGGCGGAAGCGGTGGGCGCCATGGCCGATGAGCCTGTCGGGCAGGGGCCCATTCACCTCGAATTACGGATGGGGCCCAAGCTCACCCGCCCCGTGCCCCCCGAGGTCACCGAGGCGCTGCTGTCCGCGCAGATCACCACGAGCGCGGGCGAACGCAGCGGCTTCCAGATGGCGTTCGACCTCACCAAAAAGGGCGCGATCATCGACCGGCTGCTCCCGGAGGGGTTCTTCGACCCCCGCACCCGCGTGGTCGTCACGGCCGCCGTCAAGGGCACGCCGATCGTCCTCCTCGACGGGCTCATCGTGCGCCACGAGGTGGGGGCCAGCAATCAGCCGGGGCAGACGACCCTCACCGTCACCGGCGAGGACCTCACCCTCCTCATGGACCTCGAGGAGCGGACCGACCGCTATCCCAACCTCCCGCCCTTCAAGCGCGTCGCCCGCATCCTCTCGAAGTACACCGACTACGGGATCGAGGCGGACGTCGTCGAGGAGAAGATCCTCCAGCCGCCCAACGCACAACGCCGCGTCGACTGCCAGACCGGCACCGACCTGCAATACGTCACCGATCTCGCGCAGGCCAACGGCTATGTCTTCTACCTCGTCCCCGGGCCCGTCGCCGGGGTCTCCACCGCCTACTGGGGTCCCGAGAAGCGCATCGGGACACCCCAGCACGCCCTCAGCGTCAACATGGACGTCAACTCCACCGTCGACCAGCTGACCTTCGCCTACGACGGGACCGCGCGCGAGGAGCCCCAGGCCCGCTGGCAGGACCCGGCCACTCGCACCTCCACCCTCCTCGCCCAGCCCGACATCAGCCCGCTCCGCCCGCCGCTGGGCAAACGAGCTACCCCCGCCCTCAAGCGCAAGACGCTCTCCGGCACGGCCAAGAAGGACCGGGCGCAGGCCGAGGCCGAGGCTCTGGCGCGGGCCGCCGTCTCCGCCGACGCCATCTCCGGTTCCGGCTCGCTGGACGTCAATCGGCACGGGTACATCCTCCAGCCGCGTCAGCTCGTCGGCGTCCGGGGCGCCGGGGCCACCTACGACGGCGAGTACTACGTCAAGTCCGTCACCCACCATCTCCGGCCCGGCTCCTTCCAGCAGAACTTCACGCTCACCCGCGAAGGGCTGATCGCCCGGAGCGACACCGTTCGGCCCTAAGGACAAGAATCAGGAGCCCCTATGGCGGCCACGCCCAACAACCGCTACCTCGGGAAATTCCGGGGCCGGGTGCGGGACAACCAGGACCCGCTCGGAATAGGCCGGATCACCGTCGAGGTGCCCGATGTCCTCGGCGATGAGCCGTCGACCTGGGCCATGCCCTGCTTTCCCTTCACGGGGGATCAGCTACGGCCCGCCGGGCAGTATGTCGTGCCCTCCGCCGGGGCCGGAGTGTGGGTGGAGTTCGAGCAGGGGGACCCCAGCTTCCCCATCTGGACGGGGTGCTGGTTCGGGGCCAGGGAGCAGCTACCGGAGGACGCGCGGACCGATCCGGCGACCGCGCACCCCGTGGTGATCCAGACACCGGGGAAGCACAAGATCGTGATGTCCGACGTTCCGGCCGAAGGCATCTTGCTGCAGGCGCCCGGCGGCGCGTTCGTAAAGATCGACGCGACCGGAGTGCATATCGACAACGGCCAGGGGGCGTCGGTCTCCCTGGTCGGCGATCAAGTCGATCTGAACGAGGGCCGGTTGACCGTGCCCAAGAAGCGATAACCAGCCGGCGCACGAGAACGGGGAGGGACAAGCGACGTGTCCGGGAATTCCGGCAATCTCGTCAGCCATACCGCCGTGATCAGTTGCCCGCACGGCGGACGCGTACGGGCGGTATCCGTTCCGTCGTCCGGTGTGCGGCTCGACGGGCAGCCCATGCCATCCGCCGACGACGTCTTCACGGTCGTCGGCTGCCCGCACACCGTCGACCGCGTCCCGCTGCCGTGCACCACCGTCCGGTGGACTCCGGACCGCGACACGGTGCTGATCGATGGCGTGCCCGTACTGCTCGACACCTCCTCGGCACAGTGCTTCAGCGCGGGGCTCGTGCCACAGGGGCCACCCGTCGTCTCCGCCGCGCGGCAAGGGGTGAGATGCGGATGAGGACACGGACCGGCAGGACCCGCACGGTACGGACCGACATCGCCTTTCCGTTCCGGATCGACCGGCGCGGGCGCACCGCGCACGCGGACCACGACGACCACATACGCGATCTGATCGAGCAGTTGCTCTTCACCAGCCCCGGCGAGCGCGTCATGCGGCCCGACTTCGGATGCGGCCTCCTCGACCTCGTCTTCACGCCCAACAGCCCCGAACTGGCCTCCGCCGTCGAGCTGTCCGTCCAGGCGTCGCTGCAGCGCCGGCTCGGCGAGCTGATCGAGGTGGCGTCCCTGGACGTGGTCAGCGAGGAGAACGTCGTGCGTGTCCATCTGCGGTATGTGGTGCGCGCCACCGCCAGTCTGCGCGACGAGGTGTTCGAGGGGAGGGGATCCGCGTGAGTCAGCATGCCGCCGGGTCACGGCGCGACCTCATCAGGGCCGTCCATCTCAACGGGGTCGACGCCGTCGAGGTGGGGGACAGCACGGAACAGGGCACCACTCTCACCGTCACCTTCCTCGGCAAGGCCCCGCACGGTCTGTGCCCGGAGAACGTACGCATCGACGGTGGCCGCCGGATCACCGGCATCGAGGTCCTCGAGATCTCCGTCGAGCGCGAGGAGGACCCGGAGCTCGACGACAAGCTGTACGTCACCGTGGACCGGGCCGGGGACACCTCCGTCTACCGGCTCTCCGTCGTGGACACCGATCCCTGCGGGCGGCCCGGCACCGAGCCTTTCCCTGGCTTCGACCAGCGGTATTTCTCCGCCGAGTTCACCTTCCGGCCCGATTGCCCCGCCCCCTTCGACTGCAAGGAGGAGGGCGACGACCTCCCCGCCACCTTCCGGACCGGGCCCGCCCCCGTCATCGACTACACCGCCCGCGACTACGACACCCTTCGCCAGGTCGTCCTGGACCGGCTCCGCCTCACCACCTCCGACTGGATCGAGCGCAACGCCGCCGACCTCGGCACCACCCTGGTCGAGCTGCTCGCCTACACCGCCGACCAGATCAGCTACCAGCAGGACGCGGTCGCCACCGAGGCGTATCTCGACACCGCCCGCCGCCGGGTGTCCGTACGCCGCCACGTACGGCTCATCGACTACGCGATGCACGACGGCTGCAACGCCCGCGCCTTCGTCACCGTGGAGGCGGTCGAGCCGCTGACCCTGGACCCGGGGGAGTACCGCTTCGCCGCCGTCGACGTCCGTACCCTCGGCCCGCTGGACCGGCCGGACATCGGGGCGGTGCTGGACGACCGGGAGCTGGCCGTGCTCGACGAGCGCGGGTCGGTGGAGGTGTTCGAGCCCGTCGTCACCGATCAACCCCTCCACCTGCGGCCGGAACACCACCGCATCCGCCTGTGGACCTGGGGTGGCGAGGTCTGCTCGCTGCCCGTCGGCGCCACCTCCGCCACGCTGCGCGACGCATGGGCCGACGAGAAGTGCGAAACCCGCACGATCGACCTGCATCCCGGCGATCTGCTGCTGTTCGAGGAGGTGCGGGGGCCGCGCTCCGGGACGCCCGGCGACGCCGACCCCTCGCACCGGCAGGCCGTGCGCCTCACCTCCGTCACCCCCGCCGTCGACCGGCTCGCCGAACAGCCGGTGCTGGAGGTCACCTGGGCGCCGCAGGACGCACTGGCCTTCCCGCTGTGCCTGGCCACCCGGGGCGGTACCGACTGCGTGCCCATCGAGGACGTCAGCGTGGCGCGCGGCAATGTGGTGCTCGTCGACCACGGGCGCTCGCTGACCTTCTGCTGCGGCACACCGGAGACCTTCACCGTGCCGCCGGTCCCCGCCGTCGTAGGCTCGTGTGAACCCCCCGCCTTCGGCTGTTTCGACAAGGACGCCGGCAACGCGCCCGCACGGCTCATCGATTCCCTGCTGGACCGGGCCCGCCACGGGCGGCCGCTGGCCGCCGACGACGTACGAGAGCTGTTCACCACCGTCGGCCTCGAGGCGACCGGCCGGGCCGGAATCGGTCTGGAGTCGGCCGGGCAGCGGCGCGAGAAGGTCGTGCCCGGCACCGCGTACGCCCAGGCCGAGGCCCTGCGGACGCTTCTCGCCCAGTCCGTCTACCCGGGGATCGGGCCGCGCTTGCGGCCCGTACTGCACCAGGCGCCCGTCACCCAGGCCGTGCCCTTTCCCGACCCGCGCCATATCGCCGCCGGACAGGCCGAGCACCTGGCCGCCATCCCGGGACGGGTGCGGCAGCGGCTCACCGAGCTGTGGCGCGGCGCCCGCGATCGCGACGGGCTCTCGGACGAGGAGATCGCCGAGCTGACCGTCCTGTTCGGGCTGCGCGTCCTGGAGCGCCTCCAACTGGCCCGCCACCCCGTCCGGGCGCTGCGCGAACTGCTGCACCGCTGCGACCGGCTGCTCGACGCCAAGCTGACGCGCCTTCGCGCACTGACCGCCAGGGCCCGGGCCGGCACCGTCCTGGACGGGCGCATCGCCTGGGAGATCGCGCACAGTTGGGGCCGGGCCTACGCGGCCGGGCTGCGCCCCGAGGACCCGGTGCTGCACGGGCCGGCGGCCGCCCTCGTCCAGAATCCACGGGCCGCGCTCCCCGCCGTACGGATCGAAGCCGACGGCGCGGCCTGGACACCGCGCCGCGACCTGCTGGGCTCCCGCCCCCGGGACCGCCACGTCGTCGGGGAGCTGGAGGACGACGGCCGCATCGCGCTGCGCTTCGGCGACGGCCGGTACGGCGCGGAGCCGGAGCCCGGGGCGCGGCTCGCGGTCCACTACCGGGTCGGCGGCGGCACGGCGGGCAACGTCGGCCCCGAAGCCATCAACCACCTGGTGCTGTGCCGGGATCCGGAACGCGCGGGGAAGGCTGCCACCTGGCCCCTGCCCGTGGCCGGGGTGCGCAATCCGCTGCCCGCCGTCGGCGGCACCGAGCCCGAGCCGGTCGAGCGGGTCCGCCAGCTCGCCCCGCTCGACCTGAAGCGCACCCGGCACCGGGCCATCACCGCCGAGGACTACGCGGCGCTCGCCTCCGGGCTGCCCGGTGTGCAGCGCGCGGCGGCGGAGATCCGCTGGACCGGCAGTGTGCAGGAGGCACACATCGCCATCGACGCGTACGGGACCGGGGCGCCGCCCCCCGCCCTCCTCGACTCGGTCGCGTACGCACTGGAGGGCTACCGCCGGATCGGACACGACCTGGTGGTCGGTCCGGCCCGTGCCGTGCCGTTGGACATCGCGCTCGCCGTGTGCGCCGCGCCCGGGCATCAGCACGGGCAGATCCTCGCCGAGCTGTACCGGGCGCTGGGCAGCCGCCGGTTCTCCGGCGGGCGGCTCGGCTTCTTCCACCCCGACGCCCTGACCTTCGGCGAACCGGTGCGGCTCAGCCGGCTGGTGGCCGTCGCCGCGGCGGTGCCGGGCGTGCTGAGCGTCGAGGTCACCCGGCTGCGACGGCTGTGGCACGAGGGGCTGGAGGGACCGAAGGGGTCCGATGACGGCACCTCGTACGAGACCTCGCACGGCGAGGCGCTGGAGGACGGCATCCTGCGCCTCGGCCCCCTGGAGATCGCCCAATGCGACAACGACCCCGACCGGCCCGAGAACGGCCGCCTGGTCATCGAGCTGAAGGGGGCCCGATGAGCGACCACCCCGACCACGTCAACTCCGGTGGCGGCTGCGGCGGCGGCCACGACGAGCGCCGGGCCCCCGGCGCCCCGCACAACCCACCCGGCCGCACCGCCCTGGACTGTCGCGTCGGCGACTACGGCTCCTTCCTGGCCGCCATGCTCGACCGGCTCGCCTCGCCCGCCTACCCCGCGCTGCGCGGCCTGACCGTGCGCACCCCGGACGACCCGGCCATCGGGCTGCTGGACGCCTGGGCGGTCCTGGGCGACCTGCTGACCTTCCACTCCGAGCGCATCGCCGACGAGGGCTATCTGCGCACCGCCCACGACCACCGCTCGCTCGCCCTCCTGGGGCGGCTGGTCGGTCATGTGCCGCGGCCTGGCGTGGCCGCCGACACCCACCTCGCGTACACCCTGGACCGGGATCCGCGCGCCGAGGACGTGGTGGTGACGATCCCGCGCGGGGCCATCAGCCACAGCGTCCCGGCGGCCTCCGACGAGGAGTCGCAGACCTTCGAGACGAGCGAGGACCTGGCCGCCCGCTGGGCCTGGAACGAACTGGCGGTGCGCCGCCGTCGCCCGGCTCTGATCGGCCCCGACGACCTGCGACGAAGGCCGGAACTGCTGGTCTCGGGGACCTCGCTCGGGCTGACCGTCGGCGACAAGCTGCTCTTCGTCTTCGGCGGGACGGCGGAGTCGGGGAGCGGTGGTCAGGGTGCACCTCCCGGCGGCAGCTGGGGGAGGCTGCTGCTGCCCGTCGCGCGCGTGACCGTCGACCGCGAGGAGGACGTGACCGCGATCGGGCTGCCGGAGTCTGCCCCACCGTCCCTCAAGGAGCTGGTGGACGAGGTACGCCGGTGGATCACCGACCCGGAGGCGGGTGAGGACCCGGACGATTGGGGGGACGCCGAGCCTGCGCCGGACCACCCCGATCCGCGTCCCGTCAGCCGTCTGATCGAGGAGTTCGACGCGCAGGTGCTGGCGCCGCTACGAGCCGACCTGGACGGGATCAGCACGCCCGCGCAGCTCGCCCGGCGGCTCGCCGAACCGCATGACCGGCTGGCGGAGGCGCAGGTGCTGGCCGCCCCGTACGAGGAGGTCGCCGCCTGGTTCGAGCGGCTGGAGGCGGTGATCGGCCTGCTGCGCGAACGGGCGGTTGAGTTGGATTCCTCCGGGCCCGGCGGCGAGGTGCGGCTGAGGTCTCAGCTCGCCGAGGACCGGCCCGCGGCCGACAGCGCCACCGGGTCCCCCGGCGCCGCTCACGGCTCCGCCGCCGTACGCGCGCTCGGCGCCGTCCTCCCCGCCCTGCGCACCCGCGTCGTACGGCCCCCCTCCGGCGCCCGCTCCGCGGCGGGGCACGATCCGCTACGGCTCTTCGGGCCGGGCTCCGACCTGGCCGCCGGGCTGCTCTGCGCCCTCGACCCGAGAGTGGCCCACGGCATGTACGCGGCGTGGCGGCGGGCCGCCCCGGCCGCCACCGCCCCGCCGGGGACCGTCCCGCTGCTGCGCGAGCTGCTGGCGATGCGGGTGACGGCCGCGCCCTTCGGGGCGATGGCGCCGCTCAAGCCGGTGCAGGACGACCGGGGCCGGGTCATCCGGCAGACCGACTGGCCGCTGACCGGCGGTGAGCTGACCGCCGTACGGATCGTGTACGACACGGCGGGCAAGGTGCCGGTGAAGGCGGAGTTCCAGCACATCGAGACCGGGACGTCGTGGCAGCGCACCGAGAACCTGCCGCAGAGCGCCGAGTTCGACCTCGGCCCCGGGAAGGTCCAGCTGTCCACCCGCCTCGGCCAGGACCATGACCTGGGCTGGCTCAGGAGCCGTCCCACCGACTCGCAGGAGCCCGGTGTCACCGCCACTCTGCTGCCCGGACTGCCGCCGCTCACCCTGTTCGTGTCCCGGCCCGCCGAGGACGGCCGGGTGCATGTGGTCGTGGACAACGGGGAGACGCAGCAGTGGATGCTGAGCCGTGGCGAACCCCCGAAGCAGATCCCCTACGGCACCTACGAACTGACGCTGCGGTTCACCCCCGGCAGCGAGCCCCCGGCCGTGGAGATCGGCATCGCGACCGTGCCGGAGCCCGCCAACCGCTATGTCCTGCCGCTGGATTCGGTCCAGAACTCCCTCACCGTCGGTAGCTGGGTGGCCATCGAGCGCCCCCGCAAGGGCTCCGGCGAGCCGGACGGCATCCCGGGCGACGAGAGGCTGGCTCGCGTCACCACCCGCGTCGTCGCCGTGCGCACCGCCGCGTACACCAACTACGGCATCACCGGCCGCGGCACCCAGCTCACGCTCGCCGACCCGTGGCTCGACGAACACGATGTGCTGCTCTCCGCGATCCGCGACACCACCGTGCACGCGGGCGGTGAGCCGCTGCGCCCGGCGGACGAGCCGCTGGGCGAGGATGTGCACGGCAACGAGATCGAGCTCGCCGAACTGTACGACGGGCTGCGGCCGGGCCGCCGGATCGTCGTCTCCGGCGAGCGCACCGACATCCCGGGTCCGGCCGGGCCGGGCGGCCCGACGGGGGTCCGGGGCACGGAGCTGGCGGTGATCGCCGCCGTGGACCAGCGCGTCGATCCCGAACTGCCCGGTGACCACGTCCACACCACCCTGACCCTCACCGCCGACCTGGCCTACCGCTACCGCCGGGAGACGGTCCGCGTCCAGGGCAACGTGGTGCCCGCCACCCACGGCGAGAGCCGTGACGAGCCCATCGGCAGCGGCGATCCCGCCCTGGCCAACCAGACCTTCGCGCTGTGGCAGGCGCCACTGACCTGGCTCCCCGCGGACAACCCGCTGGGCGCCACCCCCGCCCTCGACATCCGCGTCGACGGGCTGCTGTGGCACCGGGTGGACAGCCTCGCCGGACGCGGACCGCATGAGCGCGTGTACGTCACCGGGACCACCGGCGACGGGCGGACCACGGTGACCTTCGGGGACGGGGTGCACGGCGCCCGGCTGCCCAGCGGCCACGAGAACGTACGGGCCCGCTACCGCTTCGGCACCGGCGAGGCCGCCAACGTCCCCGCGGACCGCATCACCCAGGCCCTGACCCGGCCCCTCGGCGTCACCGCCGTCACCAATCCGCAGCCCGCCACCGGTGGCGCGGACGGCGACGGCCCGGGAATGACCCGGCGCACCATCCCGCTCGCGGTCTCCGCGCTCGACCGGCTGGTCTCTCTCCAGGACTACGAGGACTTCGCCCGATCCCGCGCGGGCATCGGCCGGGCCCTGGCCCGCGAGCTGTTCGACGGGCGGCGCAAGGTGCTCCATGTCACCGTGGCCGGGGTGGACGACGCGCCGATCGGTGAGGACGCGGAGGTGCTCCGCGCCCTGCGCACCTCGCTGGCCGCCTACGGGGACACCCGGCTGCCGGTCCGGGTGGATGTCCGCGAGCTCGTGCTGCTGGTGCTGGTGGCGCGGGTGAAGGTGGCGCCGGACCACTCCTGGGAGCTGGTCGAACCCCGGCTGCGCCAGGCCCTGCTGAGCGAACTCGGCTATCCAGGGCGGGAGTTGGGGCAGCCTGCGGTGCTCTCCGAGGTCCTGGCCACCGCCCAGTCGGTGCCCGGGGTGGACTATGTGGACGTGGACGCCTTCACCGGCGTCCCGGCCTCCAGCACCCCGCAGGAGCTGGCCGGCCTGGCCGGCCGGCTCGCCGAGCCCGGCGCCGTGGTCCCCGCCCGGCCCGCCGAGTATGCCGAGGACACCTACCGGGTCGCCGCCACGGACGGCGAGACACTCACCGACATCGCCGGGCGCCACGGCATCCCGCTCGCCGAACTGCTGCGCCTCAACCCCGACATCACCGACACCCGCCGGCTCGCCAAGGGCCGCTCGGTGTCCGTCTTCCGCGGCATCCGCCCGGCGCGGCTCGCGCTGCTCTCACCCGATGTCCCGGACACGCTGATCCTTACGGAGGTCACCTCATGACCAGGGAGCCGGACGGGCTCGCCGAGCTGCTTCCGCAGTGGCATCGCCTCAGGGACGGCGAGGCGGGCGAGCCCCTGCGCGCCCTGCTCGCCGTGATCGCCGAGCAGGTCGATCGCGTACGCGACGGGGCCGAGCGACAGTACGACGACTGGTTCGTGGAGACCGCCACCGCATGGGTGCTGCCCTACCTCGGCGATCTGGTGGGCTACCGTCCGCTGCCCGGCTACGAACGGGTCCTGGCCACCGGACTGCGCGACGGCGGGCCGCCGGACGCGTCCCGGGCGCGGCTGGCCGAGGCACTGGCGCCGCGCCGCGACGTCGCCGCCACCGTGGCCAACCGGCGGCGCAAGGGCACGCTCGCGCTGCTGGAGGAGCTCTCCGCGTCGGTGGCCGGATGGCCCGCCCGCGCCGTGGAGTTCTCCCGGCTCACCGCGCACCAGCAGCCGGTCAAGCTGTACGGCGGGACAGGTGGCGCGGCGGCGGACGTACGCAGGCTCTCCCGGGGCCGGCTCGCCGATCTGCGGGACGGGGCGGCGCTGGACCTGGCGGGCGGGCCGTTCGGGACGGTGGCGCGCTCGGTGGACGTACGGCGCGCGGGCTCCCGCCGCAGGCAGGGCGGCCACACTCCGGCCGGGGTCGGGCTGTTCGTCTGGCGGCTGAAGCCGTACCAGGTGACCAAGGCGCCCGCGTACTGCGTCGACCGGGCCCGCAACCTCTACACCTTCTCGATCCTCGGCAATGACACCCCGCTGGTGACCCGGCCCGAACCCGAACCGTCCGCGACACACATCGCCGCTATGGACAATGTGCCCGCGTACATCGGCCGCCGGCAGCTCGCGGACCATCTCCTCGACTCCCACGGACCCGGCAAGAGCTTCACCATCTGGCGCGACGGCCACGACGAGCCCGTACCGCCGTCGGACATCGTGGTGGCCGATCTGACCGACTGGCGCTACCGGGCGAAGCGCGGCCAGGTGGTCATCGACCCCGAGCGCGGCCGGATCGCCTTCGGCTCGCGCGCGGCGCCGCGCCACGGCGTCTGGGTCACCTACCACTACGCGTACCCCGACGACATGGGCGGCGGGGAGTACGAGCGGGACGACCGCGAGACCTCCCCGGCGGCGGAGGTCTACCGGGTCGGGCCGGGCTGCGCCCATCAGCGGATCTTGGACGCCTACCGGCAGTGGCAGCACGACCGGCGGGGCGGGCGGTGCGGCCCCGAGGGCATCATCGAGATCACCCACAGCGGCGCCTACCAGGAGCAACTGGACTTCGACCTGGACCCGGGCGACCGCCTCGAACTGCGCGCCGCCGAGGGCACCCGGCCGGTGATCCGGCTGCTGGACTGGTACAGCAACCGCCCCGACGCGCTCAACATCCGGGCGCGGGAGGAGACCGGGCACACCGGTGGCGAGGCGCCGCGCATCGTCCTGGACGGGCTGCTGATCGCGGGGCGCGGCCTCAACGTCACCGGGCCGGTCGGCGCCGTGGTGCTGCGCCACTGCACCCTCGTCCCCGGCTGGTCCCTGGAGCCGGAGTGCGAACCGCGCTCGCCCGACGAGCCCAGCCTGGTCCTGGAGCGCACCACCGCATGCGTCCAGATCGAGCGCAGCATCCTCGGCACCATCGAGGTCATCGGCGAGGAGGTGCACACCGACCCGCTCGCCCTCCACATCCGCGACTCCATCCTGGACGCCACCGGACACGACCGCCCGGCGCTGTCCGCCCCGGACTGCCGCCACGCCCACGCCGTGCTGCACGCCCACCGCACCACCGTCATCGGCGAAGTGCACACCCACGCCGTCCAGATTGGTGAGAACAGCCTCTTCACCGGGCGGATGCACGTGGCCCGGCGCGGGGCCGGATGTCTGCGCTTCAGCTATGTGCCGCCGGGCTCGCGCACCCCGCGCCGCTACCGCTGCCAGCCGGATCTGGTGGGGGCCGAGGAGGCGTGGCGGGTGCGGCCGCTGTTCAGCGGTGAGCGGTACGGCACACCGGTGTACGGGCAGTTGGCGGCCGGCTGCGCGGAGGAGATCCGCCGGGGCGCCGAGGACGGCGCCGAGATGGGCGCCTTCCACGACCTGTACCAGCCGCAGCGCGAGGACAGCCTGCGGGCGCGGCTCGCGGAGTACGCCCCGGCGGGCACGGACGCGGGAGTCATCGCCGTGACATGACCCGACGTGACCCGACACCCCGGCCCGCTCGTCCGGGCCCCCGCCCGCCAGACTTCCGAACCTTTCGAGGGGGACCCCTTCCATGCACGCCGATCTCTCCCGTCTCACCTTCCGGCCCGACCGGCGCTACTCCGCCGTCGTCGCCCAGCAGGGCCGCGTACAGCTCGACGCCGACGCCAACGAGCAGACCGCGATCCAGCTCCACCAGGCCCGTACGCTCGCCGCCGACCTGATCGGGCAGCACGGCGGCCCGTCCGCGGACGCCGGATTCCACATCGCCTTCAAGGGCGGCAGCCGCGATCTGGACGACCTGATCATCGAGGGCGGCCGCTACTACGTCGACGGCATCCTGTGCGAGGCGACCCGGCCGTTGCCCGGTGTGCCGGTCGACGACGAGGCGACGGACGGGGCCACCGCCAAGGAGGGCGAGGCCGACGCACCCGAGCCGGACGAGCCGCCCGCCACCTGGACCTACTGGGACCAGCCCGACGCCTACCGGGACCCGGAGCGACCGGGCGACCGGCTGCCGGAGCAGCGGCCGTTCCTGGTCTGCCTCAAGGTGTGGGAGCGGTCGGTCACCGCCGCCGAGGACCCGGCGCTGCGCGAGGTGGCCCTCGGCTCGGCCATGCCGGACACCGCGGCACGGGTCAAGGTGGTCTGGCAGGTGCTGCCGCTGGAGGGCTCGGCCCTGGAGCTGGAGAACCCGGAGGGGGCGGACAAGGACCAGGTCGGCAAGGCGTTCGAGGCGTGGGCGCGGAAGGCGTCGGCGCCCGGGTCCCGGCTGGCGGCCCGCGGCGAGCGGCCGGAACACGCGGATGAGGACCCCTGCCTGGTGCGGCCGGACGCCCGCTACCGGGGCCCGGAGAACCAGCTGTACCGGGTGGAGATCCACGACGGCGGTACGGCGAAGGAGGCGACCTTCAAATGGTCCCGGGAGAACGGCTCGGTGGTCTTCCCCGTCGATGAACTCGACGGCACCTGGGTGGAGTTGGCGTCACTGGGCGGCGACGACAAGCTGGATCTGGGCGTCGGGGACCTGGTGGAGTTCGTGGACACCGCCTACACCAGCCGGGGTGAGCCGCTGCCGCTGCTGCGGGTGGAGGAGGTCGACCTGCCGGGGCGTCGGGTGCGGCTGTCCGGTGAGCCGGAGCCGGGCGTCGGACGCCGCCCGGAGCTGCGGCCGTTCCTGCGCCGCTGGGACCACCGGGAGAGCGCCCGGCGCCCGCGCAAGGGCGCTGCCGCGCGGCTGAAGCGCGGAGCGCTCAAGGTCGAGGAGGGCCGCTGGCTGCCGCTGGAGGACGGCGTCGAGGTGTACTTCGCCCCCGACGGCGCCTACCGCTCCGGGGACCACTGGCTGATCCCGGCCCGCACCGCCACCGGCACCGTGGAGTGGCCGGTGAACGCGGCCCGCACCCCGCTGCTCCAGGCCCCGGCCGGGATCCGGGTGCACTACGCCCCGCTGGCGTGGGTGACGGCCGAACAGGCGGAGCTGGATCTGCGGATGGTGTTCGGGCCGCTGGCCACGCCCGCCCCGGCCGCGGACGCGCGGGCGCTCGCGGCGGAGGCCGAGGCGGATGCCGAGACCAGGGCCGGGAAGGGCGCCGAACCGGAAGCGTAGGCTCGGTCCGGAGCCCATTGAGTTCCGTGACCGTGGCATCCGTACATCACCTTGCCGAATCCCTAAGGAGCACATCCATGGCCACGCCGCTCACCGCCGACCGTCTGCTCAAGGCGCTTCGCGACGAGGGACTGGAAGTCCATGAGTACCGCGACTGGCGCACTCACAACCGCAACTCCAAGGGCCCCTGGGGCCCGGTCAACGGGGTGATGATCCACCACACCGTCACCAAGGGCACGGACTCCTCCGTGGAGCTGTGCTACGAGGGACACGCCGCACTGCCGGGACCGCTGTGCCACGGCGTCATCGACAAGGCCGGCGCGGTCCACATGGTCGGCCACGGCCGCGCCAACCACGCGGGGCTGGGCGACAGCGACGTGCTCAGAGCCGTCGTCGACGAATCCGCGCTGCCGCCGGACAACGAGGCGGACACCGACGGCAACCGCCACTTCTACGGCTTCGAGTGCATCAACCTCGGCGATGGCGAGGACCCGTGGCCGGAGGCGCAGAAGCTGGCGATCGAGAAGGTGTCCGCGGCCATCTGCCGCGCCCACGGCTGGACCCAGCGGTCGGTGATCGGCCATCTGGAGTGGCAGCCGGGCAAGATCGACCCGCGTGGCTTCACGATGGACTCCATACGCGGCCGCATCGCCAAGCGGCTCGACGCCAAGCCGGACGGCCCCGCCTCCAAGCCGCCGGCGACCTATGAGCCGTTCCCGGGCGCCGACTTCTTCCGCTCCGGCCGGGTAAGCAAGATCATCACGGCGATGGGCAAGCGGCTGGTGGCCGAGGGCTGCGGACGCTACGAGGAGGGCCCGAGCCCCGACTGGACCGAGGCGGACCGCAAGTCCTACGCGGCCTGGCAGCGCGAACTGGGCTACTCCGGCGATGACGCGGACGGCATCCCCGGCAAGACCAGCTGGGACAAGCTGCGCGTGCCGAACGTCTAGCCGCGGCACGGGTTTCCCCTGCCCCGGGGGCGGAGCGAGGAGAGGATCAGCGGTCCTCGCTTCCGCGCCCGGGGCAGTCCGCGTCCAGCAGCGGATCGATACCGGCCCGCAGGAAGCGCAGCAGCGTGTCGTCCGGCGTGGCGGCCAGCGCCGGTGAGCGGATGGCCAGCCGTAGCAGGGTGATGCCCATCAGCCACGCGGCCAGCAACTCGGCCCGCAGCTCGGCGTCCTCGCCCTCCAGGCGCCGCGCGAACCCTTGCGAGAACACCTCGGTGACCTCCTCGCGCAGCCGCCCCACGGTCTCCTCCCGGCTGGAGGAGCGGAGCTTGGTCAGCAGCGGATGCGGGGCCTCTTCCTCGGTGGGCCCCATCGAGACCACATCGCAGATCCACGCCGACACCTCGTCCAGTGGCAGATGGCGCAGCGGTTCGAACAGGCCGGTGCTGGTCGAGACGGCGTCGAACAGCGCCTCCTTTGAGCCGAAATAGCGGTAGACCAGAGCGGCGTCCACCCCCGCGTCCTTGGCGATGTCGCGCACGCTGCAGCGGTCGTAGCCGTACCTGGCGAAACGCAGCGCGGCGGCACCCAGCAGTGCGCTGCGCGTGCCCGCCGCGTCGTATCTGCGGGCGCGCGGGGAAAGATCGTCGCACCCTCGCGGGTCGCTTGCCCGGTTCACTTGTCGTACCTCCGCCTGGACCGTGCCGTACATGCTGCCGATTCAGCCTCGCATGTCCAGAAGTCATCCACCGTTGTCATCACTTGTTGACCAAGATCGGGGTCAACGCGTTATGTTTTGTCAACGCGTGGTGACTTTGGTCGCCGGCCCGCGCGGTCCCGGCCGGACGAGCGTGTCCGGCCCGGTCGTCCGCGACTGGGCGGCCGCCGGGCCGACCCTTGCCACGTGCCCGCATCTGACCCCCAGCAGAAGTGGTGAACCCTGTGCAGATACGACGCGTTGCCGTGGTGGGCACCGGATACGTCGGACTGACCACCGGCGCCTGTCTGGCCGCCCTCGGCCATCGAGTGGTGTGCGCGGACACCGACCGCCACAAGGTCGAGCGGCTCCGGCGGGGAGAGGTCGACATCCTCGAGCCCCGCCTACCCGAACTCGTCCGCGAGGGACTGGACTCGGGGCGGCTGGAGTTCATCCGGGACACCCGGGCCGCGGTCGCCGCCGCCGATGTGGTGTTCCTGTGCCTGCCGACCCCGATGGGCGTCGGCGGCGCCGCCGACCTGGCCGCCGTCGAGGCCGTGGCGGACCAGATCCGCGACGAACTGCCGCACGGCAGCGTGGTGGTCAACAAGTCCACCGTGCCCGTCGGCACCGCCGCGCGCGTCGCCGCGCTGCTGAACCGTCCGGACGTGGCCGTGGTGAGCAACCCGGAGTTCCTCCGGGAGGGTTACGCGGTGCGTGACTTCCTCCACCCCGACCGCATCGTGGTCGGCGCCGCGGACCAGGACGCGGCGCGGCGGGTGGCCGGCCTGTACGCCGGGCTCGACGCCCCGCTGGTGCTCACCGACGCCGCTGGCGCCGAACTCGCCAAATACGCGGCCAACTTCTTCCTGGCCATGAAGCTCTCCTTCGCCAACAACCTCGCCACGCTGTGCGAGCACTTCGGCGCCGATGTGGACGATGTGCTCGCGGGTATCGGCCACGACCCCCGCATCGGCTCGGCGTTCCTGCGGCCGGGCCCCGGCTGGGGCGGCTCCTGCCTGCCCAAGGACACCCACGCCCTGCTGACCATCTGCCAGGAGTCGGGAGTGGACTTCCCGTTGCTGGGCGCCACCATCGAGACCAACGTCGAGCACCAGCGGCGGCTCGTCGAGCGGGTGGTGGCCGGGTGCACACCGGGCGACGGCTCGCTGCGCGGCGTACGGCTGGCCGTGCTGGGCCTGGCCTTCAAGGCGGGCACCTCCGACCTGCGCGACTCACCGGCTCTGGCCATCGCCCGGCTGCTCAAGGAGCGGGGCGCCGAGCTGCACGCCTACGACCCCGCCCTCAGCGAGACCCGCCCCGACCTCAGCGATCTGCTCATCCTCGCCGACACCCCCGAGGAGGCCCTGAGGGGAGCGCGCGCCTGCCTCGTGCTCACCGAGTGGCCGGAGTTCCGCGACCTCGACTGGGAGCACATCGCCGGACTGCTCGCATCCCCGCACGTCTACGACTTCCGCAACCTCCTGGACCCGGACCGGCTCCGCCGCGCCGGGCTGACCTGCGAGGGCATCGGCCGCACGCTCGCGATGGCGGGCTGAGCGCCCCGGCCCTCTCTCGCCGTACGAGACCCCTTCCCACAGAAAGGCCCCTGCGTTGCGGGTTATGTTCACCACGCTCGGCAGCCCCTCCCACGGCCGGGCCCAGCTTCCCCTGGCCCGGTCCCTCGCGGCCGCCGGCCATGAGGTGCTGGTCGTCACCACTCCTGCCCTCGCCTTCGTGTTCGAGCGGGAGGAGGTGCGGGTGACGAGTGCCATCGGCGACTTCAGCCCATCCGCCTTCCTCGGCACCGTACTGGCCGAGGAGAACGCCCAGGGCGGTCCGCCGGAGGCGGGCGGCGAGCCGCCGCAGGCGCGCGTACTGCGCCTCATGACCAAGGCCGTGTCCGGCCCGATGGCCACGATGCTGCTGGACACCTTGCTCCCCGTGGCACACGCCTTCCGCCCCGACCTGATCCTGCGCGACGGCATGGACCTCGCCTCCTGCGTCATCGCCGAGGCGCTCGGCATACCTCAGCTGTCCACCCCCTCCGGGGCCTCCAACACCTTCGACCCGGCCGGCATACTGCCGGGCCTCAACGCCCTGCGGACACGGCAGGGACTGGCCACCGCCGAGGACCCGCTGTCGCTCATCCCGCACGGGCGCATCGACTACGTGCCACCGGCCTTCTCCTTCGCCCGGCATCTGCCGGCCTCCTGGTCCTACCGGCAGACGGTGGACGTGGAACGCGGTGCCGTGCTGCCGCGCTGGGTCGCCGAACTGCCCACCGACCGGTCCCTGATGTTCGCCGCCATCGGCACTGCGATCCCCATGTTCCACGGCAACAGCGAGGCGGACATCCCCGCGTCGCCCATGCCGTTGCCGGACCCGGTGGACACCCTGCGCGCCATGATCCAGGGGGTGTCGCGGCTGGAGGAGTGCACGGTCGTCCTCGCCACCGCCGGTCTCCCCGTGGACACCGACGGGGTGCCGCCGCATGTGCACCTCACCAAGCGGCTGCCACAGCCCCTGCTGCTGGAATCCGTGGACCTCTTCCTCACCCACGGCGGCTTCAACAGCATCCGCGAATCGATGCGCACGGCCACGCCGATGGCGGTACTGCCCCAGTTCGGCGATCAGCCCGGGAACGCACAGCGGGTCGAGGAACTCGGCCTCGGCCGGCACATCACCGACCCCACGCCGGACGGCATCACCACCGTCTGCCGTGAGCTGCTGGCCGACGACGACTGCCGCGCCCTGGCTCGCCGGGCGCGGCTGGAGATGCTGGCGCTGCCGGAGATCGACAGTGCCGTCGCCGATCTGGAGAAGATGGCCGGATAACACCCGGCACCCGGAGCCCGGGCCCCGCGCCCGGGCTCCGCTCCTCCCCGGCCTCCGCTGTTCCCGGCCTCCGGCTTCGACTCCCCGCTCCGGGCTTCGAGCCCCGGCTTTCCCCGGCCCCCACGCGCGGCAGAGAAGGTTCGCAGGTACGTATGTCGTCCTCATCCACCACCACCGAGCCCACCGAGCCCACCGAGCCCCAGAGCCCCGCCCGGCTGACCCACCGCCAGGTCGTCACCGTGCTGTCAGGACTGATGCTCGGCATGTTCCTCGCCGCGCTCGACCAGACCGTGGTCTCCTCGGCGCTGCGCACCATCGCCGACGATCTCCACGGCCTCACCGCCCAGGCGTGGGTGACCACCGCCTATCTCGTCACCGGCACCATCGTCACCCCGCTGTACGGGAAGCTCTCGGACATCTACGGCCGCCGGCCGGTCTATCTGACCGCCATCGTGCTGTTCACCTTCGGGTCGCTGCTGTGCGGATTCGCCATGTCCATCCACCAGCTCGCGGCCTTCCGGGCGGTCCAGGGCCTCGGCGGTGGCGGATTGATGTCCCTCGCCATGACGATCATCGCCGACATCACCTCGCCACGGGAGCGCGGCCGCTACCAGGGCTACATCACGGCGGTGTTCGCCGGCTCCAGTGTCGTCGGCCCGCTGGTGGGCGGGGTGTTCGCCGGGCGCGCCACTCTGCTGGGACTCGACGGGTGGCGCTGGATCTTCCTGGTCAACGTACCGCTGGCGGCGCTCGCCATCGTGGTGATCCTGCGGGTGCTGCACGTGCCCCACCAGCCCGTACGACACCGCCTTGACTACGGCGGGGCGCTGACGCTGGCGGTCGGGATCGTGCCTCTGCTCATCGTCGCCGAACAGGGGCGGAGCTGGGGCTGGGGCTCTCCCCGGGCGCTGGTGATGTACGCGGTGGGAGTGGTCGGGCTGGTCTCCTTCGTGCTGCTGGAGCGGCGGATGGCGGACGCCGCGCTGCTGCCGGTCAAGCTGTTCCGCATCCGCGCCTTCCGGCTGGGCACCGTGCTGCACTTCACCGTGGGCATCACCATGTTCGGCGCCATGACCACCCTTCCGCTGTATCTGCAGCTCGCCAAGGGCATGAGCCCGATGAAGGCGGGCCTGGCCACGCTGCCCACCATGGCGGCGAATGTGACGGTGACCCTGGCGGTGGGCCGGCTGATGTCACGGACGGGCCGGTTCAAGGTCCATCTGGTGGCGGGAGTCGGCTCCCTCACCCTCTCGATGCTGGTGTTCGCCACGCTGAGGGACGACAGCCCGCTGTGGTACGTCGCCATCGGCATGGTGTTCATGGGGGCGGGCCTGGGCGCGGCGATGCAGACGATCACTACGCTCGCCCAGTCCGAGGTGCCCGGACGGGACATGGGAGCGGCCACCGCGTCGGTGAACTTCTTCCGCTCCAACGGCGGCACGGTGGGCGCCGCGGCCTTCCTGTCCATCCTCTTCTCCCTGGCCGGTTCGCGGATCGGCGAGCGCCTGGCCGTGGCCTCCCAGGACGCGTCGTTCCGCCGGCTGGCCGGGGAACCGGCGAACGCGGAGGCGCTGAAGGGCGTGCTGCGGCCCGACGGCGGGGTGAACCTGGAGGACTCGGCCTTCCTCCGCCACCTCGATCCGGGCGTGGCGCAGCCGTTCCTGGAGGGCTATGTGAGCGCCCTGCGTGTGGTGTTCCTCACCGGGGCCGCCGTGGGCCTGATCGCCTTCGTGATCGCCGCCTGGCGGGTGCCGAACACCCAGCTCTCCGCCGACTGATCCGGTCGGCGGGAGCGGGCGGACGCCGAGGCGGCGGGCGGGAGCCGCCACCGTACGGCCCGTGCGAACCGGGGCCTACCAGGGCACCGGCGTGCCGTCCCAGGAGAAGAACCCGCCGGTGGGCCCGGTGTCCGGCAGGAGGGCGAGCCGGACCGCGCCCGCCGCGGCCTCGGCCGGATCCCCGTCGCTCTCGGCGGCGCGGGCGTTCAGATCGGTCCTGCGCAGCCCGGGGGCCAGTGCGTTGACCTTGAAGCCTTCGGAGGCCAGAGCCTGTGCGGTGTAGAGGGTCAGGGCGTTCAGGGCCGTCTTGGAGGAGCGATAGGCCGCACCCGATCCGGCGGAGAAGACGAACGGCTGCTCCGGGTCCGCGCTCCAGGTCAGCGAACCGGTGCCGCTGGAGACATTGACGATCCGGGGCGCGGGCGAGCGGCGCAGGGCCGGAAGAAAGGCGTTGGTGACGGCGAGAACACCGAAGACGTTGGTCTCATAGGTCCGGCGGAAACCCTCGAGATCCGCCTCGGGCGCCGTGGCGCCGTCCACCATGATCCCCGCGTTGTTGACCAGGATGTCCAGCCGGTCCAGCCGCGCGGCGGCCGAGGCGATGCTTTCGGGGTCGGTCACGTCGAGCACCATCAGCCGGGCGCCGCCGCCGATCTCCTCGACGGCCCGGCGCCCCCGCTCGGCGTCGCGCGAGCCCACGTAGACGGTGATCCCCTCGGCTCCGAGCTGACGTGCGATGTCCTTGCCGATGCCCTTGTTGGCACCGGTGACCAGTGCTGTGCGATCGTTCATGACATCAAGGGTTCCCCGGCCACGGCCACCCTGCCAGGGACAACCTGTACCAGGCAGCCGAAGGAGGCAGCATGGCGAGGCACGAACTGGCCCGCTTCCTGCGGGACCGCCGCGAGGGGCTGCGCCCCCAGGACATCGGTCTGCCCGCCGACCCGCACCGCCGTACGCCGGGTCTGCGGCGGGAGGAGGTGGCGGAGCTGGCCCATATGTCGGTCGACTACTACACCCGCCTCGAACAGGCCCGGGGCCCTCGGCCCTCGCCGCGCATCCTGGACGGGCTGGCGGGGGCGCTGCGGCTCGCGCCCGCCGAGCGCAGCCATCTGTTCCGGCTCGCGGGGACGAGCGAGCCCCCGGGGGTGCGGGCGGTGCGGCGGGTCCGCCCGCATATCGCCCAGATGCTGCGGCGGCTGCCCGACACCGGGGCGATTGTCACCGACGCGGCCTACGACGTGGTCGCCTGGAACCCGCTGGCACAGGCCCTGCTCGGCGACGACCTCGGCCGGCACGGCAATCTCGCCCGCCGCCGTTTCCTGGCCCGGGGCCACGTGTACGAGAGCTCCAGCGCCGAGGAGTTCGGCCACATCGTGGTGGCACGGCTGCGCCG
This sequence comes from Streptomyces sp. AgN23, assembly GCF_001598115.1. Classification (NCBI taxonomy): domain Bacteria; kingdom Bacillati; phylum Actinomycetota; class Actinomycetes; order Kitasatosporales; family Streptomycetaceae; genus Streptomyces; species Streptomyces sp. AgN23. Next base: position 1,129,801 of record NZ_CP007153.1, on the reverse strand, counting down.
GGCCGCCGACCGCTACCCCCATGACACGGCGCTCACCGCGCTGCTGGGCGACCTGCACACCGGCAGCGAGGAGTTCCGGCAGATCTGGGACGAGCGACCGGTCCATGCGCCCGGCCACCGGACCAAGACCATCGACCACCCCACGGCCGGAGCGCTCCAGGTGAACTGCGACGTCCTGCTGGTACCCGAGGACGACCAGGAGGTGGTCCTGATCACGGCCGACCCCGGGTCGCCCTCCGCCCGCACGATCCGCCGGCTCGCGGGCGCGGCGGCGTCCTGAGGCGTGGCCCGCGCGCCGTCAGTCCCGTGAATTGCCGAACAGCAGGCGGTACAGGACGAGGAGGACGAACGAGCCGCCGATCGCCGCGCCCCAGGTGGCGGGGTCGAAGAACTCCTTCTGGACCTCCCGGTCGAAGAACTGTGCGGAGATCCAGCCGCCCACGAAGGCCCCCGCGATGCCGATGATCGTGGTGCCGACCAGCCCGCCGGGGTCACGCCCGGGGAGAAGGATCTTGGCGATGACTCCGGCCAGCAGGCCGAGGATGATCCAGCTGACGATGCCCACGTTGTCGTCCCCTTCGTTGTGCTCTGGTGCGGTCGTGCCGTGCCGGGGTGGAGCGGCTTGATCTCCGGATGCCCGGGAGAGCGTGCGCCATGCCTGAACAGTGCGTGAAGAACGCCGGTCAGCCGTAGGACAGATTGGAGCAGGGGTCGTCGTCGGCGGAGCGGGCGTCCTCGGCCACCTTCGAGGGCAGCGCGGAGGGCGTGGAGGGCGCGGAGGCGCCGGGAGAGGGCGCGGTGAGGTACGTCTGCCCCAGGGTGAGGCTGATGCCCGCGGTGGTGGCGGGCCGCAGTCCGGCGCCGGGGAAGAACCGGGCCACGGTCTGGGCCCTGTCCCGCTCGCCGGGGCCGTAGCCGACCACCGTGGTGGCATGGTCCTGGCTGCCGGCGTTCGTGGCGCCGGCCACGGTGAAGCCATGTGTCCTGAGGGTGTCCGCGGCGCGTGCGGCGAGCCCCGGGGTGGTGGTGCCGTTGTACACGGTGACGCTGATGCCCGCGCCCGCCACGGTGGACGTGGCGCTCGGGGTGCCGCTCGGGGTGGCGGAGGGCCGATGCCCGTCCTTCTTGCCACCGGCCGCCTTCCCGTCGATGGTGCGGTCGGCCCTGATGTCGGCCCACAGCGCATCGGCGTCCGGCTGGACCACGGCCACGCGTTCGCCCTGGTAGCGCCAGGGGATGGTGAGGAATTTGGTGTTGTGCAGATCGATGTCCTTCAGCGACATGGCGAAGGACATCAGCTTCTTGGCCGATCCGAGCCCCGGGTCCACGGTCATCGACTTGGTGGCCGCGTCCGCCAGCGGATACAGCGTGGTCGGGGCGAATCCCTGGCCCTTCACCTTCTTGAACAGACTGGAGATGAAGGCCTGCTGCCGCTGTATGCGTCCGATGTCCGAGCCGTCGCCGATGCCGTGGCGGATGCGGACGTAGTCCAGCGCCTTCTGCCCGGAGACCGTCTGCACCCCCTTGCTGAAGATGCGCTTGCCGCGGGTGCCGCGATGGGGGCTCAAATCGCGTTCGTAGACGTCCTGGGGCACACACACCTGCACCCCGCCGACCGCCGAGGTCATCCGCGCGAAGCCCGCGAAGTCGATGACGACGGTGTGGTCCATGCGCAGGCCGGTCAGCTTCTCGACGGTGTTCTGGGTGCAGGCCGGGTTGCCCTGCGCGGTCTCGCCCACGGAGAACGCCGAGTTGAACATGGTGTTCCGCTGCGTCCTGGTCCATTTGCCGTCGGGCAGCCGGCAGGACGGGATGTCGACCAGGGTGTCGCGGGGTATCGACACCCCGACGGCGTGCTTGCCATCGGAGTAGACATGCAGCAGGAGGGCGGTGTCCGAACGGCCCACGTCTCCGGTGCCGCCGCCCAGCTTGCTGTTGTCGCCCGACCGGGTGTCCGATCCGATGACCAGCACGTTCTGGCCGGCGGCGTTGCCCTCGGGCCGATTGTCCGAGAGCCCGTCCGCCCCGAAGGTGGTGATGTTGCCGTTCAGCTTGAAGTAGAGCCAGCCGGCCCCGCCGCCGAGCAGCACCAGGAACGACACCACGATCAGCAGAGCGATCCGCAGCGGGCGGCGCCCCTTGCGCTGCCCGCCACGGTCGGCCGGCCCCGTGGTGGGGCTCCCCGTCGTCTCCCCGTCTCTGCCTGTCATGCGCGTCCTTCGTCCGGCGGCTGTTCGAAGGAGAAGACGAACGATGTTGGCTTGAGGTTCTGCGGTTGGCGCGCGGAGGCTCTGCGGTTGGTGCGCGGAGGTTCAGCGGGCCAGGGAGACGGCGAACGGCCGGAGTCCGTGGCGGCGCAGCACATGGGGCACGAGCAGGACGAGGGCTTCGGTCGCGCGGGCGGTGGTGATGTCACCGAGGTCCTCGATGACCTCGGCCTCCTGGCGCGGCTGCCGGTGGCCGAGGGTGATCTGGTGGTCGGCGGTGGCGAGGGCGCGGGCGAGACCGCTGCCGACGCGTCCGGTGCCGAGGATGCCGATGCTGGTCATGTTGGCCGACACCCGCAGCGGCGCGGCGTTCAGATGGGCGCCGTGGTCGGCCACCGCGGTGTACCAGTCGCCGGTCGGCGGAAGGTGGACGACGGTGAGGACCGGGTGGTTGTCGCGGACGAGGGTGGCGGTCCCGGCCCAGTCGTCCATGCCGTGCACATGGTTCATGTTGCCCTCGGCCGGGTCGACGATCCACCACTCGCCCGGAGGCAGCGCACCGCCTTCCAGCTCGTCCTCGGCCCAGCGCGCGCCGGGCCTCGCGGCCATCAGCGGCGCCCTCAGGACGTCGAGTGCGGCGTCGTCATTGGCGTGGATCTCCGTGACGATCTCGTCCAGGGACACGCCGTGGGCCTGTGGGGAGTGGCGCCTTCGCAGCAGTTCGCCGGCGGTGCGAACGGCTTCGGTGACCCGGAGCACACGCCCGGGCCGAAGCGCGTGCTTCGGCCCGGGCGGATCGCCACGTGGCGGTGGGGCCGGCTGATGGCGGGGACGGGTTCGCGGGACGCATCCTGCTCGACCGGCCTGATCGACGCGGGCGGGCCAGTGGTGCCGGATCTGCGCTCCGGCTCATAACGGGCCCTCACAGTGCGGAGATCACCCGCCTGCGGTCCTCCATGGCCCGGCGGGCGAGCCGGGAGGCGGGGGCGAGGCGGTCGTACTCGTGGATGGCCCCGCTGTGGACGTGCAGTTCGGTGGAGACATCGGCCTCGGCGAGCCGCTGTGCGTAGGCGACGGCCTCGGCGCGGAAGATGTCGAGCTCTCCGACCTCGACATAGGCGGGTGCCAGGCCCGCGACGGTGGCGACGCGCGCGGGCGCCGCCTCCGGCGGCACGGCGTCGGTGCCGAATACCGTGCCCAGCAGGGCGTGCCAGCCGGTCCAGTTGTCGTCCCAGGTCCAGGCGACATACGGGGTCAGCCGTGGGTCCGGGGTGAGAGTGCGGTCGTCCAGCATGGGATACAGCAGCGCCTGGCGGGCGAGGGGAACTCCCCGCTCACGGGCGAGGATCGCCGTGCCCGCGGCGAGCCCGCCCCCGGCGCTGTCACCCATGACGGCGATGCGGCGGGGGTCGACCCTCAGCTCGGCCGCCTGGCCGCCCAACCAGGTCAGCGCGGCGAACACGTCCTCCACGGGGCCGGTGCCGGTGGCCGCGTCGGGAGCCAGGCGGTAGTCGACGGACAGGAACGGCACTCCGGTCGCCTGGACGTATCCGGCGACGACGGAGTCGTAGAGGTCGACGCTGCCGGCGATCATCCCTCCGCCATGGGCGTAGACGACCGCGGAACCCGGCGTGGAGTCGGCCTTCTCGTACCAGCGGACGAGGATCTCCGCCCCGTCCGCGGACCGCACCTTGTGCGAGTCCGCCTTCACCAGGGGAAAGCCGGAGGGGTAGGCCGGGAGCAGGGAGGCCAGCCACCGCATCGAGGCCGTGCCCCTGGCGCGCAGCGTCCGCCAGTCGTCGCGTGCGGGCGGGGGAGTGGGGCCACCTTGCTCGGCGAGGGCCTGCAGCACCGCGGCGAGCTCAGGGTCGAGGGTGAAGGCCATGGTCGACTCCGTTCGAGGACGGCGGGGTGGCTACCCCAACTGTCCTCAAAGGCTGCTGAGTTGCGCTCGAGAGCCGGTACAGAAGCCCGGCTGCGGCCGCGGAAGCCCAGCATGGCCGCGGTCCGGGGCGGCCGTGGAAAGACTCCCGTGGCACGGCGGGAGCCTCCGGGGCGGGCGCCCCTTCCCCTCGGTGTGCCCGCCCCTGACCCTCGGCTCTCCCAACCGGCGCCTTCCCCGCGTCCGCTCCCGTACTCCACGGAACCCGAGGATGCGGGCGCCCGGGCACCGGTGCCCCGGCCGGAACGAGTCCGGCCCGGGCACCGTGCTGTCGCCTTTGCGGGGCTTGTGGATCAGTCCCGCTGGGCGCCCTTGGGAAGCTGGCGCCACTTCACCTCGGTCGTGGTGTCGTACGTCCAGTCGAGCATCTTCTTCGCGTCCGGGTAGCGGTCCGCGTCGTTGAGCACGACTCCCACGACCTCCTTGTCACCGCGCTTGGCGGCGAACACCAGACAGGGTCCGGCGGGGGTGGTGGTCCCGGTCTTGACGCCGATGGCGCCCTGGTACGAGCCCAGCAACTGGTTGGTGTTGTCCCAGGAGTAGTACCGGGTGTGGCCGTTGGCCGCCGGTGCCTCCTGCTTGGTGGACACCGACTTGACGACCGTGTCGAACGTGGCGTTGTCCATGGCGCGGCGGGTCAGCTGCGCCAGGTCACGGGGCGTCGAGTAGTTGTCGCTGTCGGCCGAGACACCGTCGAAGGAGTCGTAGTTGGTGTTGGCCAGCCCCAGGTCCTGCGCCTTCGCGTTCATCTTGGAGATGAAGGACTTGGTGCGCTCGGCGGTGGTGTCGCCGGTGCCGAAGGTGTCGGCCAGCGCCATCGCCGCGTCACAGCCGGACGGCAGCATCAGCGCGTACAGCAACTGGTTGACGGTGAGCTTGTCACCGGTCTGCAGGTCCGCCGTGCTGGCGCCCGCCTTGGTGACATAGTCGCGGTATTCCTGCTTGACGGTGACCTGCTGGTTGAGGTCCAGACCTCGGGTCTCGAGCACCACGAGGGCAGTCATGATCTTGGTGGTGCTCGCCATCGGACGCTTGGTGTTGGCGTCCTTGGCCATCAGCTCCTTGTTGGAACCGGTGTCGAGCAGGTACGCGCCCTGGGCGCTGACCTCCGGTGGCGGCTCGGCCGAAGCCTGGGCCATCGCTACCGGAACCGCGATCGCTACGGCCACCGTGGACGCGACCGCCGCGACTTTCCAGCGGGGGGTCACGATTCCACGACGTTTATGCATTCGCGCTCCTTTTCGATTGTTGAAGATTGGGGGACCGCATCGTCTCACCGGGCGAAACGCGCCCCCGCTTCGGGGTATCGGCCGAGCGATGGCATCGGGGGAACAACTACGCCCCGGGCCAGCACGGTTGATCCGCCACCGCCGTGCGGTCCGGTGTGTGTACCCGTTGTTCTGCGACACTCATCGGGTGAGCGGGACACTCGATCACGATGCAGTGCGCGGACGTGTCGCCGTCGTCGCCGGGGCGATCCGCGGCGCCGGCATCGCCATCCGCACCGGCCATCTCGACTCCGCGCAGGTCGGGCGGCCGGCCCAGCGCATCCGCCACGATCACGGCGCTATCGACGTCCTGGGCAACGACATCTGGGGCGCCGAGCGGCTCAAGGGCGGGCCCGTTCTGCCCGCTCTGCCACCGCCGGCGGCGACTCGGCGCCACGCCGTCGCGCGGCCCGTCGGCACACCGCGAAACCGGCGGCGGCCAGCAGCAGATAGGCGGGGACGAGCAGCACCGCGTCCGGTGTCGTCTGTTCGGTGTGCCAGCCCGCGCCGCGCCGGTCGCCCTCCAGCACGATCCGGTTGACGGTCAGGAAGGTCAGATGGGTGCCGATGGCGGCCCACAGCGGAGCCCGGCTCACGGCCGTCCGGGCCGCCACGAGCGTCAGTCCGAACACGGTCAGGAGGATCAGATAGTCGGCGGGATTCTGCCCGTCCGGTGCGAACCCGATCGGTCCCGGATCGCCGCCGGTCAGCTGCGCGGTCGCGGCCCCGATGACGGTCGAGGCCCCCGGCACCAGCAGGAACACCGCCGTGGTACCGAGGGCCGACACGGCAGCGCCGAACCGGGTGCGCAATGACGTCCAGGCGTAGCCACGCAGGGTCGTCTCCTCCGGCAGGGCTTCGAGCAGAAGGGCGACCACCCCGTTCGAGAGGATGAACCCGGCGAGGGTGGCGGGCTCGATACGCGACCAGCGCAGCATGCCCGCGGCGGTACCCGCACCGAGGACGAGGGCGGCCGCGGCCGCCGTCACCCCCACCCCGGTCAGCAGCGCACGCAGGCTCGCGTCCGCCCCGCCCAACCCGAGCCACGCCGGGGAGCGGCGCCCCCGGCGTACGAGGAGGAGCGCGAGTGGCACGGCCAGCGCGGTGACCAGCGCTCCCGGGAACACCCGGGCCGCGAAGCCGGTGAGGCCGAGGGCATCGGCGCCGACCGGACCCACGGCCGTGCCGACACCGAGTGCCGTGGCCATCACCAGACCACCGGTCAGCGCCCGGAGCAGCGCGGCGGCGGTCGAGGGGGCGGGCATACCGGTGTGCGGCTCGGTCATGGGGAGGTCCTCCGGGAGGCGCGGTGACTCCCGCCATCCTCACGTCCCACATCGCCACGAGGGTCGTAGCCACTGATGAAACCGCCCATACATCCTTCGGCGTACCGCGCGTCGGTGGTCTGAGCCCAGAGGCCGGGGCGGGCCGCCCGCGAGCCACCGTCCGATCGTCGGTGCCGCTCGGTGCCGCTCGGTGCCGCTCGGTGCCGCTCGGTGCCGCTTGGCGCCGCGCCGGTCAGCGGGGGCGGGCGGCCGCGCAGCGTACACAGGTGTCCGCCGCCGGGCGCACCTCCAGGCGCTCCGCCGGGATCTGCTCGCCGCACACCGCGCACCGCCCGTAGTCGTCGCGGTCCAGCCGCTCCAGCGCCTCGTCCAGGGCGGTCAGCTGATCGCGTGCCTGGGCCAGCAAGGCAGCGACATGTGCCCGCTCGAAGGCGGTGCTCGACCCCTCCGGATCGTGTTCGTCGTCGACCGCCACCAGGGCGTTCGACGCGACGATCCCCTCGAATTCACGGTTCAGGGCCGAGATCTGCTCCCTGGTGCCGGCATGCTCGGCCACCAGCCGTTCACGGATGGACGCGCGCTCGGCCGGAGACAGAGCGCCATTGCGGGATGAATCGCTCATGCCGACATAACCTCGGCGCCCCCGTCCGCATTCCGGTTCACGCCGGAAGTCTTGGCGTCTCGGTGTGCGATGCCATGGATGGGAGCGCTCCCCTCGGGATCGCCGGACTCGGCCGGACCGCCCATGCCGACCCGGCCCGATGCCAGGTGGTCGTGGAATGTTAAACTACCTACCACACCCCGTGCTCGGCGCCGACCGGAACCCCCCGTTCCGGTCGGCGCCGATCCCCTCCCCGCCGCGTCTCCGAACGGGGACTCGGCTCAGTGCAGGGACGCCACCGAGTCCTGGCTGAACGGAATGAGCTCGCTCATCCGGTCGTTCAGGACCTTCTCGGCCCACTGGGGGTCGGCGAGCAGTGCGCGTCCGACCGCCACGAGGTCGAACTCGTCCCGCTCCAGACGGTCGAGGAGCCCCTCGATGGTGTCCACGGCCGCGTTCGCACCGGAGAGGGAGCCGGACTGGAAGACGGTGTCCAGACCGACCGAGCCGACGGTGATGACCGGCTTACCGGTGACCTTCTTCGCCCATCCGGCGATGTTCAGTTCCGATCCCGTGTCGGGGAACTCGGCCTGCCAGTGGCGGCGTCCGGACGCGTGGAACGCGTCGACCCCGGCCTCCGCCAGCGGGGTGAGCACGGCTTCCAGTTCCTTGGGGTTCTCGGCGAGCCGGGCGTCGTAGTTTTCGGACTTCCACTGGGAGAACCGGAGCACGATGGGGAAGTCGGGCGCGACCTGTTCGCGGATGGCGGCCACCAGGTCGGTGGCGAACGTGGTGCGCGAGGCCAGGTCGCCGCCGTAGCCGTCGGTGCGCCGATTGGTGCGCTCCCAGAGGAACTGGTCGATGAGATAGCCGTGCGCGCCATGCAGTTCCACGCCGTCGAAGCCGATCCGCTCGGCCTCCCGCGCCGCCTTGGCGAAGGCGCCGATGACGTCGTCGATGTCGGCGAGGGTCATCGTCCCGCCCGCTCCGGGCGTGCCGTCCAGCGCGATCCCGGACGGGCCCACGGACGGGGCGTCGGGGAACGGCGGCGCTCCCGCGGGCCGCTGTATTCCCACGTGCCAGAGCTGGGGCATGATCGCGCCACCGTGGGTGTGCACGGCGTCAACGACCTTCTGCCATCCGGCGAGTTGTGCCTCGCCGTGGAACCGCGGGACGCTGTCGTGATAACCGGCGGACCGGTGGTCGACGGTGGTGCCCTCGGTGATGATCAGGCCGGTCCCCGCCGCGGCCCGGCGCGCATAGTAGGCGGCGACGTCCTCACCGGGAATGCCGTCGGGGGAGTGTCCGCGGGTCATGGGTGCCATGACGATCCTGTTCGGCAGCTTGGCCGAGCCCAGTGCGAAGGGGCGGGACAGTGCCGTGGCCACGCTGGTGTTCACCGTGTCGCTCTCCTGTCGTGTCGTTCCGGGGTGGCTTCCCCCGGAGCCCGAAAGTGTGAATCTGAAAGGTACAGTTTTTATGCCGTAAACTGCAACTGTATCGATTGCACTTAGGGGAACGGCGACACGGCGCGGTCGAGTAGGCTGTGCCACGATCTGCGCACGGAGGTGGAGACCTTGTTGGACATCCGGTTCTCCCGTGCGCTGCAGCTGATGCTCTTCCTCGCGGTCGCCGCCGAGGACGACTCCGCGCCGCTGAGCTCCGCCGAGTTGGCCCGCGTGCTGAACACCAACCCGAGCCTGGTCCGCAAGCTCCTCGTTCCGCTGACGGAGGAGGGGCTGGTGGTCTGCGTCAAGGGCCGTACCGGTGGGGCCAGGCTGGGGCGGCCGACCGACCGGATCACCCTGGCGGAGATCTACCGCTGCGCCGTCGGCGACAAGCCCCTGTGGGCCTGCTCGCCCGGGGTGGAGCCGGTGTGCCAGGTGACCGCACACGCCGGTGAGTACTTCGCCACGCTTACCGCGGAGGCCGAGGAAGCGGTGCTCGAATCGCTGGGCGACCGCACGCTCGCGGACAGTGTGCTGGAACTGCGCCGCCTCGATACGGGACACGCGCGACAGCGCTGATCCGGCCCCTGCGTCCCGCGTTCACATCGCCGGAACGCCCGTGCCCCCTTCCGGCTCGGACACGGCCGCACGGCGCAGGTGCTCGGCGAACCGTGCGTGGCGGGCCGGCGCCGTCCCCGCCGGGGTGGGGCGCACCCCCCGCCGGCCACGGATCAGCAGGGCCACGCCCGTGGTGCTTCGAGCGAGCGCACCCTGGCGCTGGCCGACGGGAGGCTCAGATGCGTCCGGCGGGCGCCCGCCGTGATCGAGCCCTCCGCCACGATGTGAAGTAAGAGCCGCAGGTCGTCCCGGTCATCACGCACCCTGTCGAGCCTATGGCACAGCCTTGCGCAGGCTATGTGGATCACGCATTGTGCGCCCACGGGCCGTGGGGCGATGCTCGGCGGGTGTCGGAGATGGTGATTGTTCTGCTGGCGGGCGTGGCCGCCGGGGCGTTGAACGCCGTCGGCGGCGGGGGCACCTTCGTGGCGCTCCCCGCCCTCATCGCGGCCGGTCTGTCCCCCGTGACGGCGAACGCGTCCTCGACCGTGGCCCTCGTACCCGGGACCGTGGCGAGCGCCTGGGTGTACCGGCGCGATCTCGCCCCGGTCGGGGGCACGTCCACGCGGGCGCTGACCGGGGTCAGTGTGATCGGCGGCGGGCTCGGTGCCGGTCTGCTGCTGACGCTGCCCGCGGTGTCGTTCGACGCCGCGCTGCCCTGGCTGCTCGCCTTCGCCACGGTGATCCTCGCCTTCGGGCGCCACGTCTCCCGTGTGCTGAGCGACGCGAAGGGCCGTGCGGTCGGCATCAGCCCCCGGACCGTCCTGATCGGCCAGTTCCTCCTCGCCGTGTACGGCGGCTACTTCGGCGGTGCCGTAGGCATCATGATGCTGGCCGTGTGGAGCATCGGCCTCGGCCTCGACACCTCGGCAGGCAACCCGATGCGGGTCGCCCAGATCGCCGCCATCTATCTCAGCGCGACCGGGCTGTTCCTCATCGCCTCGGACGCGCTGAGCGCACCGTCTGTGCTCATCACCATGCTGGTCGGCGCGGTGGCCGGCGGGGTGGCCGGAGCGCATGTCGCCCGTCGTCTCCCCGCGTGGCTGCTGCGGAGCGTCGTGCTGACCACCGCCGTCACCATGACCGTCCTGTACTTCCTCCGGGGCTGAGCGGATGGCGCAGCCCCGCGGAAGAGCGGATGGGCAGCGGGAGGGGTGCTACGAAAGCTGGTCGGCCACGACGTGTGCCGCGTCCGCGATCAGCTTGTCGTCGGACGTGGCGTCCTTGTCACCGCGGTTCGACATGATCGCCATGACGATGGGAGCGGAGTCGGGCGGCCACACCACCGCGATGTCATTGCGGCCACCGTAGTAGCTGCCGGTTCCGGTCTTGTCGCCGACTTGCCAGTTCTTGGGCACCCCGGCCCTGATGAGCGCGTCCCCGGTGGTGTTGGTCCGCAGCCACTTCGTGAGCTGTGCGCGCTCTCCGTCGCCGAGGACATCGCCGAGCACGAACGCGCGCAGATCCTCGGCCATCGCCCGCGGGGTGCTCGTGTCCCGTGTGGAACCGGGGACCCATCGGCTCAACTCCGGCTCGCGGCGCTCCATCTGGATGACGTCGTCGCCCATCTTCTCGAGCATGGCGTCGAGGCCCTTGGGCCCGCCGAGCTGGTCGAAGAGCAGGTTGGCCGCGGTGTTGTCGCTGTAGCGGACGGCGGCGTCACACAGCGCGGCCAGGCTCATCCCGGTGTCGACGTGCTTCTCGGTCACCGGGGAGTTGTCGATGAGATCGTCCTTGGAGTACGTGATCACCCGGTCCAGCCCGCCCAGCTTGACCTTCTGCAGCACGGCACCGGCCTCCAGCGCCTTGAACGTCGAGGCGTAGCCGAACCGCTCGCCGTCGCGATAGGCCACCTCGTGTCCGGTGCCGGTGTCGATGGCGTAGACACCCAGCCGCGCGTCGTAGGAGCGCTCCAGCTTCTTGAACTCGCCGGTCGACGACGCCGCGTCCTTGCCCGCCTTCGCCGCCAGATCCGTGGATGCGGACGGCGAACTCGATGCGCTCGACGACCCCGACGAGTCCGAGGATCCGTCCTGGCCGCAGGCCGTCAGCGGGACGAGAAGCGTGAGCGCGGTGAGCGCGCCGAGGGCGGTGTGCCGGGCACGGGGGAATCGCATGATCCTGACCTCCGGTTGGGCCCCCGTCACGCAGGGGGCACAGGGGATGGAACGACCGGGCCCCTTACCGGGGCGCGGCCGTGGGCATCGGGATTACCTTCGCTGCCGGGCGGCTATGCGGTCCAATACGCTCATGCGCTTCTTCATGCTGATCTGGCATAGAGTGCGGGGGTGGATCTGGTGGGAGCGTGCCGCGCGTTCGTCAGCGTGAGCGAGCGTGGAAGCTTCACCGTCGGTGCGGCCGCGGCCCGGATGTCCCAGTCGGTGGCCAGCCGCCGCGTGGCCGCTCTGGAGGAGCGCTTCGGTGAGCAGCTCTTCGAACGCACCTCACGGCGGGCCGTCCTCACCCCCTTCGGGCGGGAGATGCTGCCGGTGGCCAGACAGCTCGTACAGGCGGCCGATGTGCTGCTGCACGAGGCCGAGGCCGCCAAGCGCAAGCCGTGGCGGCTCGCGGTGCCCGGCATCTGCTCAACGGCCGGTCTGGCCCGCCTCGTCGCCGAGGCACGCGGGCACGGGATCACGCTCGATCTCCGCGTCGCGGTGCCGGCGCAGCGCCTGGAGCTCATCCACGCGCAGCAGGTGCGGGCCGCCCTGCTCGCGGTGCCCGCCGACGAGGCCACGTGGTCCGTGCCACTCGGGCTCGCCGGAGTCCAGGATCCCGGTGTGCGGCGGGTCTATCTCGAAACGCTGCGGGTCGGCCGGGTCGCTCCGGGTCCGGCCCGCCGAATCTGGATCCAGCCGGAGGACGATGTGCCGCATATCCGCGACCCGCTGACCCGGCTGCGCGACGCGGTCGGTCTGCGGCCCGCCCAGCTCGTGGCCGCCACCGACCTGACGGCCGCGGCCGCCGAAGTCCTGTGCACCCGCGACCTGTTGCTGTGTTCCCCCGCGCAGGCCGCGGAACTCGCCCTGAAGTGGCGGCCCATCGGCGAGATCACGCTCGGCCGGGGGTTCGCTCTCGTCGCCGCCGCGGACGGCAATCCACAGCTCATCGAAGGGCGCCTGGGCGGCGCCATCGCCCGCTGCCTCGGCGCGGACACCCGGGCGGGCACCGAGGAAGGAACGGAAGCGTGAGCACCGAGACACTGCTGCGCGATCTGCGCGAGCAGTTGGGCGACGGCGGACTGCACGGCTGCCTGCTCGTACGGGATCTCCACACCGGGGACGAGCTGGGCATCGACCCGGACACCCAGCTGCCATCCGCCTCCCTGGTCAAGGTCCCGCTCGCGCTGGCGACGGCGGAGCGCGTCCGGCGCGGCGAACTCGACGGAGCGACGCTGCTCGATGTACCCCCGGGGCGGATCACCACGCCCGGCCCCACCGGGCTGAGCCGGTTCCGCCACCCCGCCCGGATCGCGATCGAGGATCTGCTCTACCTGAGCACATGTGTGAGTGATGGAACGGCGGCCGACGCGCTGTTCGACCTCACCCCGCCCGCCCAGGTCGCCGAGATCCTCCAGGAACTCGGGCTGCGTGGCATCACCGTCCGGCACGGCATGCGCGAACTGACCGAAACCCCCGTGGAGCGCTTCGACGCCGAGCAGGTGCATCTCGCCCACGCGCTGGCCATCGACGCCGGCACCAGCGGCCGCGGCCACCGGGTGCCGCAACTCGACACCACCCGCGCCAACACCGGCAGCGCACGCGCCTGGGTGGACCTGCTCCAGGCCCTGTGGACACCGTCGAAAATCCATCCCGACGTGGCGTTGTACGTGCGCGACCTCATGGCCCACAACGTGCTGCGGCACCGGCTCGCCCCGGACTTCAGCTCCGACGCCACCACCTGGTCCTCCAAGACCGGCACCCTGCTCAACCTCCGCCATGAGGTCGGCATCGTCGAGCACTCCGACGGCCAGGCGTTCGCCATCGCCGTGCTCACCGAGTCACTCGTGCCCGCGAGCACCCAGCCCGGAGCCGACGCCCTCATGGCGCAGGTGGCCCGCACCTTGCGCGACCATCTCCGGCAGCTCTAGGCCCGGTCGCCGGAGGCTGGTGACCAGCCCGAGGCGGCTGGTCACCAGCCATGGTCAGAGGGTGCGGCCGAAGAGGTCGAGCAGGGCCTCCCAGTGGCGTTCGGCGGCCTCGGCGTTGTAGGCGGAGGTGTCGGCCTGGGTGTAGCCGTGCTGAGCGCCCGGGTAGACCTCGGTGCGGTGGCGGACACCGGCCTCGTTGAGGGCCTTGTCCAGGCGCTCGATCTGCTCGGGCGGAAGGGCGTGATCCTGGTCCGCGTGTCCGAAGTACAGCTCGGCGGTGACCTGCCCGGCCACCGTGTGCGGGCTGTCCGGCGCCTCCGTGGCCAAGTAGGCACCGTGGAAACCGGCCGCCGCGGCGACGCGATCGGGGTGCGTTCCGGCGGTCCGCAGGGCCAGCCCGGCGCCCAAGCAGTAGCCGGTGAGGCCCACGGGCCCGTCGGTGGCCTGCGGGCAGGAGGCCAGCCAGTCGAGATAGACGCCGGCGTCGCTCATCGCGCGCTCGGGAGTGAGTTCCTGCGCGATCGGGCCGATGTGCTCGAAGATCGCCGGACGCGCCGCCGAGTCGAGGAAGTCGGGCAACTCCACCACGGGAGCACGCCCGTGGCGGTAGAACACGTTGGGCACCAGCACGGTGTAACCGGCCGCGGCCAAACGGTCGGCCATCCCCCGCAGGTGGGGTCGGAGGCCGAAGGCGTCCATGTACAGCAGAACGGCCGGGTGGCGGTCCGTGTCGTCGGGATGGACCAGATAGGCGTCGGCGATGCCGTCCCGGGTGGGGATGTCGACGGCTGTTCCGCGCACCGCGGTCATAAGGGGGTTCCTTTCGTACCTACCGGACGACGCGCAGGGGCGCCGCCGACCAAGATCTCCGGGCCATCGCGCCACTCACCGGCGGCGCGTCGGACGACACGCTCGCGATGGCCGATTCGCCCCATCGCTAGAGGCAGCCCTCGGGCAGGGCGGCCCCACCGGCGCAGACGTGTCTGATCGCCGCGGCGATCGAATAACAGTCGAAGAGCGCTGAATGCTCCCTGCCCGCCATGGGTTTGGGCAGGCCGAGCGCTTCCCATAGCCGACCGGAGTTGGCCGATGCCGTGATCGGGGCGATGGTGTTCAGCCATGGGCGGATATTCAGGAAGCCGGCGCTGAGAAAGCCGTTCTTGATCTCCTCCCCGCGCGCCCGGGCCCACCCCACGTTCTCCCCGAGGACGACCATGTCGTTGCCGTAGGAGAGCACGGACTGCCCGCGGCAGAACGCCAGGAAGTCACTGAGCGCCTCGGCGGGGGCGACTCCCTCGCGGTCCAAGGTTTCCTGGTCGATGCCCGTGAGGCCGGTGAAGAACGGGGACAGCCGCGGATTGACCACCGGCCTGACCAGCGCCTCGTATTCCTCGACAACGGAGTGGTCGTCAGCGGAATGACCGGTGCTGATGCGCAACGCGCCGATCTGGACGATTTCGCGAAGCTGCCCCGGCTCCGACCAATCCCGCTCGAGCGATCCCGACCATGAGGTGAACTCAAGGTCGAACACGACAAACGTCGACAACCGGTCTCTCCTCGTGTGGGCGTGGGGCGAACGAACCGTACGAGCCGCTGCGCAGGAGACTACTCCTCTCCGAATGCCTTTCCCGGTCCGGGATCCCGGTGGGCCGCTGAGCGATGTCGAGGCCGGGGACAGTGGCGGGATTGCCGCCCAACGGCGTCCGAACGCCGGGTGACAAGGCGGTGCGGAATCGCGTCCAACGGAGGATCCAACGCCTTCGACGCGCCACGTCGTGGGCCGATGACCTGCGTTGGCGGGTGTCCGCGCCCTAGCCGCCGTAGGCCGCCGCAGAGTGCCCTGGCCGAGACCGGCTCCCGGGGGAGTCTCAGTCGCGCAGGCTCATACCGCCACAGACCGACCACACCTGGCCGTTGACCCACTCGGCGTCGTCCGAGAGGAGAAAGGCCACGGTGCCGGCCACGTCCGCGGGCTCGCCCAGCCGCGGGCTGCGGGCGATCTTCAGCGCCATGGCCTGCAGCCGCTGGTCGTCCCGCTGCTTCTGGGTGTCGCCCATGACCAGCCCGGGCGCCACGGCGTTGCAGCGGATGCCCTCCTTGCCCCAGCGGGAGGCGATATGGCGGGTCAGCGCGTTGATCCCGGCCTTGGAGGCGGCATACGCGGGACGCCGGGGCTCCCCTCCCCAGGCCGCGCCGGAGGAGGTGTTGACGATGACGCCGCCGCCCTGGGCCAGGAGTCGCGGGATGACCGCACGGCAGGTGAGGGCGTAGCCGAGCAGATTCACCTCGTGGGTGCGCCGCCACACCGCCGGGTCCATCTCCAGCAGGTCGGTGTCCCGGCCCAGGTGGTCGTCCGACAGGTCGGCGCCGACGTTGTAGAGCCCGTCGATCCCGCCGAACTCGGCGGTGGCCCGGTCGACCAGCGCACCGATCGACTCCTCGTCGGCGAGGTCGAACGCGACGGCGACCGCGGTGCCGCCGGCCTCGCCGATGCGCTGGGAGGTGGCCTTCGCGCCCACGAGGTTGATGTCGCCGACGACGACCGAGGCGCCCTCCTCGGCGAGCCGCTCTGCCGTGGCGGCGCCGATCCCGGTGGCGCCGCCCGCGACGACGATCCTCTTGCCCTGAAGTCCCCGCATGCCGCTCTCCCGCTCACCGAGGTCTGGAACCGAAGGATCGCCGTGAAGCAGCATTCCTAGCATGGAACTCGGTGTCACAACAGGGTCCCGATCTCATCATTGCGATCGTGGTTCAGCTCGGCGGTAGGATCGCGGGGTGAACGGAGCGGCGCGTACGAGCACGAGAGACATCGCGCGAGCGGCCATCCGGGCCGAACTGGCCGAGGTGGCGTCCGGCCTGTTCCGGAGCAAGGGCTTCGAGCAGGTCACCATCAACGACCTGGCCGCGGCCGCCGGTGTCTCGCGCAGCACCTTCCTGCGCTACGTCGGCAGCAAGGAAGAGGCCGTCCTGAGCGCCTTCGACGCCTACGGCGAGCAGGCCGCCGACGCCCTGCGGGCCGGACCCGCCGACGAGGACGACTGGACGGCGCTGCGGCGCGCACTGGACGTCGTCATCGCGTACCACCGCCGGGACCCGGTCCGCGCCCTCGCGACGACCCGCCTGGTCCGGAATACCCCCGCCCTGTGCGCCCGGCTGCTGGAGAAGCAGAACGGCTGGCGGCCCATGCTGGCCCGGGCCCTCGCCGAGCGGCCCGGCGACGCTCCGCGGGCCACGGCCCTGGCCCTGTCGGTGAAGGCCGCCGCCGCTCTGGGCTGCCTGAACATCGCCCTCGACCACTGGTCGGCCTCCGACGGCCGCCCCGACCTCACCGCCCTCCTGGACGAGGCGTTCGCCGCCCTCGCCGGGTGACCTCCCGCTCGGCATACTGGTCGGTGGGGCATCGTTCGCCGGCCGCCCGGGGGGAAGGTTCTCGCCCTGGTTGCTTTCCTCCCGAGATGGAATTCTCCGCTTTCGGTTACTGGTGAAGGAGGCAGACGATGACGACATGGACGAGCGACGAACTCAACCGGATCGCGACGACGGACGAGCTGGAAATGGCGCCGCTGCGGGGCGACGGCACACCGCGTACGGCGGTGCCGATCTGGGTCGTCCGTGACGGCGACGACCTTTACGTCCGCTCCTACCGGGGCACCGACGGCGCCTGGTGGCGCACCGCCCATGGGAGCCACGAGGGCCACATCCGCTCCGGTGGCGTGGACCGGGACGTCACCTTGGTCGAGGAGGGCGACCCCGGTGTCAACGACCGGGTCGACGACGCGTACCGCTCCAAGTACAGCCGCTACAGCGGAACCTACGTGGAGCCCATGGTCGCGGACACGGCGCGTGCCACGACGCTCAGGCTCCTGCCCCGGTGACGGTGGGCGAACCGGCCGCCGACAACCGCCTCCACCCCACGCCGCCACCCCGTCACCGAGACACCCCGGCCCCTGAGGCGCCCGAGCACCCGGAGAACCCATGACCACCCTTGCCATCATCGGAGCCGGCCCCGGTCTCGGCGCCGCCGTCGCGCGCCGCTTCGGCCGTGAGGGCTACGACATCGCCCTCATCTCCCGCGATCAGGGCCGGCTCGACGCCCTGGCCGCCGGCCTCACCGGCGAGGGCGTGACGGCGCGCGGCCTCGCCGCCGACGTACGCGATCCGAAGGCCCTCGCCGCCGCCCTGGACGCCGCGGCCACGGCCCTGGGGCCGATCGAGGTCCTGCAGTACAGCCCGGTGCCGCAGCGGGAATTCATGCTGCCGGTCCTGGACACCACCGCCGACGACCTCACGGGCCCGCTGGAGTTCTCCGTATACGGCCCCGTCACCGCCGTACGGCAGGTGCTCCCCGGTATGCGTGCCCTGGGCCGCGGCACGGTGCTCTTCGTCAACGGAGGCACCGCCGTGGTGCCGCACCCCGAGCGCGCGGGCACCTCCATCGCCTTCGCCGCCGAGAGCGCGTACGGCCGGCTGCTGCACGACGCCCTCGCCGACGAGGGCATCCATGTGGCGCAGCTGATCATCCCGGGTGCGATCGTTCCCGGGCACGGCAAGAAGGACCCGGCCGTGCTGGCGGACACCCTGTGGACCCTGCACCAGGATCGCCACGGCTTCCGGCACTTCGCCGACGACCTGGAGTCCTGACCCGGCCCGGGGGAGGTGTCCCGTGAGCTGTGCGGGGCGGCCCGGTGGCCGCCCCGCGCGGTGTCTCGCGAGAAGCGGTGTCTCAGGAGAAGGTGTCGGGCCCGACATGGTCGGGGTCGGGACCGCCGCGCGCTCCGGTGTCGAGCGCGTCGATGGCGGCCACCTCGTGGGGGGTGAGGGAGAAGTCGAAGATCGCGATGTTCTCCGCGATGCGGTGTGGTTTGACGGACTTCGGGATCGCGCACAGGTCGTGTTCGACCTGCCAGCGGAGGATGATCTGAGCCGGGCTCTTGCCGTATTTCTCGGCCAGGCCGGTGATGGTGGGTTCCTGGAGCGGGTCCCTGACCTTGTCCGGGCTCTCGCCCCCGTAGCGGTTCACGCCGCCGATGGGTGACCAGGACTGGGTGTGGATGCCCTGGCGGACGCCGAAGGCGCGCAGCTCGGGCTGGCTGAAGAACGGATGCAGTTCGACCTGGTTCACCGCGGGCACGACGTCGGTGCGCGCCATGAGATCGGTCAGGTGTGCGGGCGTGTGGTTGCACACGCCGATGGCCCGCACCCGGCCGTCGGCCAGCAGCTTCTCGGCCGCCTTGTACGAGGCCACCGTGGTGTCGAACACGGACGGGGCCGGCCAGTGCAGCAGATACAGGTCGAGATGGTCCAGGCCCAGCTTGGTGAGGCTGGTGTCGAAGGCACGGAGGGTGGCGTCGTAGCCGTAGTCGGTCATCCACACCTTCGTGATGACGAAGATGTCCTCGCGGCCGATGCCCGAGCGGGCGATGCCCTCACCGACCTCCCTCTCGTTGCCGTAGGCGGCCGCGGTGTCGATGAGGCGATAGCCGTTCTCGATCGCGGTCGTCACCGCCGGGATGGTCTCGTCGGGCGGGCTCTGGTAGACGCCGAGGCCCAGGGTGGGCATCCGCACGCCGTTGTTCAGGGTCAGAAGAGGGGCTGGTCCAGTCATACGGGATCCTTGTGTGCGTCGGAGACCGGCGGGCCCGCCCGGTGCCGTGCCCCGGCACGGGGTGAAGCCCGCTCGTACTGCGACAGGGGTTCCCGATGATGGGCCGTGTGCTCGCTCCGCACCCCGAACGTCACCACGTTGGCGCGATCAGAGCGCCGTGCCCGGCCCCGGAGGCCGCCGCCCCGGCGCCGTACGACAGGGGATCACGGTGATGTGCTGGTCTCGTCGGCCGTCATGTCCTGTGTGCCGATGACCGAGAGAAGTTCCAGCTGCGCGGCGCCCTCGGTGCCGGGCGGGGCGCTGAACCACAGCAGGCGCTGGCGGCCGTCCTCGCTGAACAGGGAGTGGCAGTCCAGCTCGATGACGCCCAGTGCGGGGTGGACGACGCGCTTGTGGTCGGTCCGCCGGAGGGCGACGTCGTGAGTGTCCCAGAGGGTGGCGAACTCCTCGCTGTGGCGTCGCAGCGCGGCCACCATCCGCCGTACCTCGGTGTCGCCGCCACGCCGGGCCGCGACGGCCTGCAGGTCGGCGACGAAGACCCGGGAGTGGTGGGGGTGGTCCTCGGGCGGGTAGAGCGCACGGGCGTCCGGATCGGTGAACCAGCGGTGGACGAAGCTCGCCGCGGGCCCGCGGACCGCCGGGGGACGGCCGACCAGCGCAGTGGCCAGCTCGTTCTGCACCAGCGTCTGGTGCAGGTCGGTGATGACCTGGGCGGGGGTGGTGGCCAGCCGGTCCAGCAGGCCGAGCAGGGCCGGCTGGACCTGTGCGGCCGGACCGTGTGTCACCGGGGGAACGGGGCGGTCGGCGAGGTGGAACAGATGGTCGCGCTCGTCGCCGTTCAGCCGCAGCGCCCGGGCGAGGGCGGTCAGCACCTGGGCCGAGGGCTGAGCGCCGCGTCCGCGCTCCAGCTCGGTGTAGTAGTCCGCGGACAGCCCGGCCAGCTGGGCGACCTCCTCGCGGCGCAACCCGGGCACCCGCCGCCGCGGCCCGGTGGGCAGGCCGACGTCGGCCGGGCGGATGCGGTCGCGCCGGGACTTGAGGAACGCGGCGAATTCGGAGTGGTTCACGCGCCCCATGGTCGCTTGTGCCGGTGGCCCGAGCCAGGGGCTGACAACCCCTGGGTGGGGACAGCCCTGGCTGACCCGGAGACCCGGGCCCAGAGTGGAGACACCCTCACGGCGTCGGTGGCGACAGCGCCGACGCTCCGGGCACGGCCACACCATGTGGCATCCGCTCGCCGGTACCCCGTTCCAGGAGTCTGCATGTCACCCCAGGCAACCGCACCGCAGCACCCCGCCGGCCGGCCCCGCGTCGCCGTCGTCACCGGCGGCTCCCGCGGCATCGGCCACGAGGCGGTGAAGCGGCTGGCCGCCGACGGATACGCCGTGGTGGTCGGATATGCCGGCCACCGGGAGTCGGCCGAAGCCGCCGCCCAGGACATCGCCGCCGCCGGTGGCCGGGCCGTGGCCGTCCGTGCCGATGTGGCCGGCCCCACCGCCACTGATCTGTTCCTCGAGGGCAAGGACGAGGAGACCATCGCCCGGATGGCGGCCCAGCCCCCGCTGGAGCGGCTCGGCACCCCCGCCGACATCGCCGAGGTCGTCGCCTTCCTCGCCTCCCCGGCCGGCCACTGGGTCAACGGCCAGGTCATCCGCGCCAACGGCGGCATCGTCTGACCGCCACGGCGCACCGCACGACCGCTTTCCACCCCGTTTCCCCGCCAGGAGAGAGAACGACCATGCCCTTCGCGACCTTCAAGGTCCCCGCCGGATCCCTCGACGAGAAGCAGAAGCAGGAGATCGTCACCCGTACCACCGAGCTGTACGTCGAGATCTACGGCGAGCGCGCCCGTGCCAACACCCTGGTCGTGGTCGAGGAGGTCACCGACGGTGGCTGGGGCATCGGCGGCAACGTCCTGACCCTCGCCATGCTCCAGCAGCCGCCCGGCCACTGACACCGGCGGACACCCACGGCCCCCGGCGCCGCCCGGCGCCGGGGAGTCCCGGGTGCTAGCCCGCGTTGACCGCTGTGGGGCTGAACGTGACGGGCAGCGATTCCAGGCAGCGGTACCAGAAGGAGTCCGCCCACCTCAGCTCCTCGGGCGCGACCGCCAGCGTCAGGTCCGGAACGCGGTCCAGCAGCACTTCGATCGCCGTCTCCGCGATGATCCTGGCCGTCTCGGGACCGCCCACCGGGCAGCCGTAGTCACCGCCGCTGAAGCTGACATGCGCGTGGTTCCCGCCGTGGCCGACGGGGGTGTCGGGCCACAGCAGCGGATCGGCGTTGGCGGCGGCCAGGCCGAGGACGACGAGGTCGCCGGTGCGGATGCGCCGGCCCCCGAGGGCGGTGTCGCGGGTGGCGTACCGCCCGATGAGGTTCTGCAGCGGGGAGTCCGCCCACAGCACCTCGTTCATGGCCTGGCCGATGCTGCGGCGGTTGCCCGAGAGGGTCATGGCGAAGCGCTCGTCGGTGAGCATCAGCCGCAGGGTGTTGCCGATCCAGTACGAGGTGAGCGGCAGCGCGGCCGCCATCAGCGCCATCAGGTCGGCGGTCTGCTGCTCCTCGGTGAGGTCCGGGGTGTTCAGGATGAACTGCGAGGTGAGGTCGGGGCCCGGCGCCTCGCGCTTGGCCTTCACCAGCTCCGCCACGTACGCGGCGACCTGCTGCTGGCCGGCGATGGCTCCCTCGTTGGAGAGGAACGAGACGGTCAGCCCTCCCGCCAGGGCCCCCAGCCCGGCCTCGTCGTCGGACAGGCCGAACATCTCGGCCGTGGCGAGGGTGGGCACCGAGTAGATGTAGTCGTACACCAGGTCCGCCTTGCCGCTCGCGGCGAACTTGTCGATCAGCTGGTCGGCGAAGCGCTCGCAGTGCCCGCGCAGCACGAAGGGGTCGATCGTGGCGAGGGCCTCGCTGGCGGCCGTCGCGCGCTGCCGGTGCTCCTCGCCCTCCGTGAAGGCCATCATCGGGCTGTACGCCACCCATGGCAGGAGTGGCCAGTCCGGTGGCACGGTGTCCCAGCCGTTCCAGCGGCGCGGGTCCCGGCCGAAGGTCTCGACATCGGACAGTACCTGGCGCGTCTCGCGGTAGCCGAGGACGAACCAGGCGTCGATGTCGCCTTCGAGCAGGACGGGGGCGACCTGTCCGCTCTCGTGCCGTATCCGCTGGTAGGTCTCGGCCGGCCGGTGCCGGAAGTCCGGCCCGTACAGCCGTGCGGCGTGGGCCGGGCAGCCCGGGGGCGGTGCGTCCGGTGTGGGGTGCGGGGCCTGCGTGTCCTGGTCGTCCTGGGGGTTCGTCACTGCATTGTCTTCCTCGGGAGCGGTGGATCTGCGGGGCTGCCGGGAGGCTAACGAAGTGATCGCGTCAGGCCAACTTCCCTGCGGTGACGATTCCTCGGCGGCTCCCCGTGGTGCGCCGGGCGGGTCGCGGACGAGGTGGGGTGGCGGGCGGTCCGTCGTGCTCCCGTATCAGCTGCGGTAGGCGGTGCATATCGCGCTGTGCGGGGCTGCTGTGCATATATGAATGCCCCCTCCATGAATTCAGCCGGATAAATGCGAATGTGAATTCCGGACACTGTGGGAGTGGGGCGGCCGTCGCCACGGAGACGGCGGTGGGACGTGTCGTGCGTTGACGCGCGTCGACGTGCCGGAATTTCTCGTTCAATGCGGTACAAGACCCATTCCGCTTGTGCCGGGGAGGGCAGCCCAGGAGCCGCGAAGTGATTTTCCGTCCCGCCCCGGGCCGTAATGCCTGGCCGGATACCGTGCTCGCCACCCCTAGGTCCTTGGCGTGCGCACTTCAGCGCGCGATACGGTGCGGCCGGGATTTCACCGGGGGCATCCGCTCCCTGTCCCGATCAGAATTTGGGGGGACTGATGCAGATACGCAAGGTCGTTTTAGCGGCGAGCGGAGTGGTTTTCGCGTTCGCCCTGACGATTCCGGCGGCCGCGTCCGCCGACTCGCACGGCACCGTCACACGTACCGCGGATACCGCGGTGTCCGCACACAAGAGTGCGGCGTCCCGCTCATCCGCTGAGTCCGCCGAGAATTACTGGACTCCGCAGCGCATGCGCAGAGCCGTCGAGGCCGATACGCCCGCCGACGCCAAGGCGTCCCGGAAGGCGGCCGTCGACGCGACGGCCAAACCCTCTCAGCTCGCCAAACCGCAGAAGGCGACCACATCGAAGAAGGCCCGCGGAATCCGTATCGCGACCTCGATCGTGCAGGGGAAGGTCTTCTTCCACAACCCGACCAACGGCGGCGACTACGCCTGTTCCGCCGCGGCGGTCAACAATCCCACGAAGAACATGGTGTTCACCGCCGGGCACTGCGTCCACGGTGGCGCCGGCGGCACCTGGGCGACCAACTGGGTGTTCGTTCCCGCCTATTACAACGGCTCCCGGCCGTACGGAACCTGGTCCGCCAAGACGCTCACCTCGTTCAACGGCTGGATCAACAGCAGTGACCTGAACTACGACATCGGCGTGGCCAACGTCTGGGACAACGGTTCCAGCAAGCTGGTCAACACCGTCGGCGGCATGGGGCTCGGCTACAACTACGGGTACGTCAACACCGTGACCGTCTGGGGCTACCCGGCCGCCTTCGGCTACGACGGCGAGGTGCCCTACGTGTGCCAGAACATCGGCACCTGGCAGGACGGCTCCCGGGTGCAGAACGGGTGCACCATGGTCGAGGGCGCCAGCGGCGGCCCCTGGCTGCGGGACTACAACGAGACCACGGGACTGGGGACCGAGATCGGGGTCACCAGCACCCGGACCGATCCGCCCGCCTATATCGACAGCCCCTACTTCGACAACAAGATCCAGACGATCTACGACAACACCGCCAACGGCTGAGCATCACACCGCATTCGGCCGGGGCCCTCGCACCCACGGGTCCCGGCCTCCGGCATCGGGAGAGAACGCCATGCGCCCGCTCACTGCAGCCCTCCTCACCGCGGCGATCGCGGCAACCGGCATCGTCGCGGCCCTCGCCGTCACCGCCCGGGGCCAGGACGCCGTCGATCCCCCCGCCCCGGACACCCCGCGGACCCACCGGGCCGATCCGCCGGACCCCTCGTACTGGACACCGGAGCGGGTGCGCGACGCCCGGCCCGCGCCCATGCCCACCGACCCGCGCGCGGCAGGCGGGCGGCAATCGCCGCCATAGGTGCGTAGGGTGGCGCGGGTGCGAATAGCTGTGTCCTCCGGCCGCCGTGCCGGATACCGACCTTGGCCGGGGCGGATCCTGATCTCGGCGCTGGCGCTGTTGTCCCTCTTCTCCGTCTATGAGGACGTGACGGAGCGGATCGTCTTCGACCCGACCTTCGACACGGAGGCATTCGTCGGGGACTGGGTGCCGGTCTGCTCCGGAGCCCTGGCCGGGGCGATGGCCGTGCTGGCCGTGATGCGCGATTCCCGCTGGGTCCCGCGGGCCGCGCTGGTGGCTTGCGCCGGCACCTTCGTGGCCACGGTTGCCTACCACCTGCTGCCGGTGAACATGGTGACCAGCGAGAGCAGCGGCAGCGAACTCATGGGCCTGCTGGTCCTCCTCGCCGTGGCGGTGCGCCGCTGCACGCCCAGGTGGGCACCGGTGGTCGTGGCGGCCCTGGGCATCAGCGTGTTCTCCGTCCCGCTGCTGCGGGACTCGGATCCCGGCGACATCTCCGGCAGCACCGTGCTGGCCCTGGCCCTGGCCTTCGTCTGCGGCCTGGTACTGCGCCTCTACGACATCCAGCAGGAACGCACCGGACAGCTCGTCCGGCAGGAGGAACGGCTCGCGCTCGCCCGCGACCTGCACGACACCGTGGCCCATCAGGTGACCGCGATCGTGGTGCAGCTACAGGCCGTGCGCCATGTCACCGGCCGGGGCACCCCCGACCCGCGGATTCTGAACGAGATGCTCGAGGCCGTCGAGAACGCGGGCGGCGAGGCGCTGACGTCGATGCGGCGTCTGGTCGGTTCGATGCGCGGTGACGAGACCCCGAGGCATCCCGAGAACCTCGGCGAGGTGCTGACCCGCATCGTGGACGAGGCACGGGCGACGGGGCTGCCGATCCGGCTGGACCTCGGACGGGACCTGCCGGAGGACGTCCCCACGGAGGTCACCGGCGGGCTGAGCCGCGTCCTGCAGGAAGCCCTGACCAACGCCCAGCGCTATGCGCGCGGAGCGCGGTCGGTGGACGTGTCCGCCCGGGTCGCGGCGCGACACGCCGAACTGGTCGTCGAGGACGACGGACAAGGCTCACCGTCCGGACACCGCGGCAGCCTCGGCCGGCTCGGCGGCGGCTTCGGCATCATGGGCATGCGGGAGCGGATCGAGCTGCTCGGCGGCGCCTTCGAAGCGGGGCACCGCCCCGAGGGCGGGTGGCGTGTCCACGCCTCCGTGCCGCTGCACCCCGACGAGGCTTCACGGAACGCCCGTGCGCGCGGGCGGCACGCCGTACGATCCGGGTTGCGGCTACGGGAGGGCAGGACGACATGACCATACGCATCCTGGTCGCGGACGATCAGCACCTGGTGCGGGCCGGGTTCCGCATGGTGCTGTCGGCCGAGTCCGACATGGAGGTGGTGGCCGAGGCCGCCGACGGGGCCTCGGCCCTGTCGCTGGCCCGCGAGACGAGGCCGGACGTCTGCCTCGTGGACATCCGGATGCCTCCGCCCGACGGTCTGGAGGTCACCCGCCGACTGGCCGGCAGCGGTCATCCAGGAGCGCCGAAAGTGGTCGTGGTCACCACCTTCGACCTCGACGAATATGTGTATACGGCGCTGTCGAACGGAGCGTCGGGCTTCCTCCTCAAGGACGCCGGTCCTGCGCTGCTGACCGAGGCCGTCCGGGCGGCCGTCCGCGGGGACGCCATGGTCGCCCCGCAGATCACCCTCCGTCTGCTGCAGCACTTCACCAAGGCGCGGCGACGCGGCGCGTCCGAGCCGACCGATCCGCTGACCGACCGCGAGGAGGAGGTCATCCAGGGCATCGCCCGTGGACTGACCAACCCGGAGATCGCCGCCGAGCTGTACATCGCGCCCAGCACGGTCAAGACCCATCTGGGGTCGGTCCAGGCGAAGCTGGGCCTGCGCAACAGGGTCGAGGTCGCGGCCTGGGCGTTCCGCACGGGGCGTGCCGAATAGCGGTCCCGCCGTAGGAGTGTCCGGCCGGAAGGGCCGTCCCGCCGCGATCTCCCCCGATCGGAGGATGCGGTACCGGATGTTCGGGGGATCCGCACGAGGGTGGCCGGGCGGGAGGCTCATGGACGTCGCCATCAGCGGCGGCACCCTCTGCCACGAGGGGCAATCCACCGAGCGTCCACCGAGGATCGGCATGCACGCAAACCTGCCCCCTTCCGCCCCGGAGAGCTACGCGGCCCACGCCACCGACCTGACGAAGGTGTACGGCACGGGGGACACCCGTGTGGTGGCCCTCGACACGGTCACGGTCGGCTTCGTCCGGAGCCAGTTCACGGCGATCATGGGTCCGTCCGGGTCGGGGAAGTCCACCTTGATGCACTGCATGGCCGGTCTCGACTCGCTGTCCTTCGGATCGGTCCGCCTCGGCGACACGGAGATCGGCTCCCTGAACGACCGTCAGCTCACCCGGCTGCGCCGCGACCGCATCGGCTTCGTCTTCCAGGCGTTCAACCTGCTGCCCACCCTGAGCGCCGTGGAGAACATCACCCTCCCCATGGACATCGCCGGCCGTAAGCCGGAACGGGCCTGGCTGGAGAGCATCATCCAGACCGTCGGCCTGGCCGACCGGCTCTACCACCGGCCCGGCCAGCTCTCCGGCGGCCAGCAGCAGCGCGTCGCCATCGCCCGCGCGCTGGCCGGGCGGCCCGACATCGTCTTCGCCGACGAGCCCACCGGCAACCTGGACTCCCGCAGCGGGGCCGAGATCCTCGAGTTCCTGCGCGGCTCCACGAGCGCGCTGGGTCAGACCGTCGTCATGGTCACCCACGACCCCGTCGCCGCCTCCTACGCGGACCGTGTCGTCTTCCTCGCCGACGGGCGCATCGTCGACGAACTCCGCGCGCCCACCGCCGAGGCCGTCCTGGAGCGAATGGGACGCCTGACGCCGGCGCACCAGGTCTGACGTCCGGGCCCCGCTCCTGACACAGGCGCCCGGCGCCTGACGTCCGCTCACCACGCCTGACGCAGACGCTCCGCGCCTGACGCGCGCCCCGCTCCCCGCTCCCCGCTCCCCGAGCACCCCTCACCCGGCACCCTCCCGGAAGGCCGCCCGTGTTCCGCACCGCCTTGCGCAACGTCCTCGCGCACAAAGCCCGCCTGCTGATGACCATGCTCGCCGTTCTGCTCGGCGTTGCCTTCGTCGTGGGCACCCTCGTCTTCACCGACACCGTCGGCAACGCCTACAAGGAGCGCTACCTCACCACCCTGCGCAATGTCTCGGTCCAGGCCACCCCGCCGTTCGACGAGAAGGCCGGCGAGCCCGGAACCGTGGGGGAGGACACGCTGCGGCGTCTGCAACGGCTGCCCGGCGTGGCGTCCGTGACCGGCTCCGTCGAAGGGTCCGCCGCCGTGGCCGCGAAGGACGGCCACCCTCTCGGCGAGGACGACGTGACCATGGCGGGCAACTACTTCCCCCAGGCCGACGGCAAGGACAACCGCCACCCGCTGACCGTCGGACGCGCTCCCGCCGGGCCCGACGAGGTGCTGGTGGACACCAGCACCGCCGACCAGGGCGGCTACCAGGTCGGCGACACCGTCCGGCTGGCCGTCGACGGACCGGTGCTGCACAAGAGACTCGTCGGCATCGTCCGCACCGACGACACCTCCGGCTCCGGCGGCACCTCGGTGTTCTTCGACGACGCGACCGCGCAGAAGCTGTTGTTGAAGCCCGGCCAGTACGACGGAGTCTCCCTCGAGGCCGAGCGCGGCACCTCCGAGGAGCAGCTCGCGGCCGAGACGCGCGACCTGCTGCCCGAGAACTCCGAGATCAACACGGGGGCCCAACTGCGCGCGCAGCAGCAGGCCGATGCCGCCGAAGGGGCCAAAGGGCTCAGCCAGGTGCTGCTCGTCTTCGCGGCCATCGCCCTGTTCGTCGGCATCTTCGTCATCGGCAACACCTTCACCATGCTGGTCACCCAGCGCTCGCAGGAGATGGCCCTGATACGGGCCGTCGGCGCCGAGCGCCGCCAGGTGACCCGCTCCGTCCTCATCGAGGCCGCCCTGCTGGGGCTGTGCGCGGGGGCCGCGGGGTTCCTCCTCGGTATCGGCGTGGCCATGGGCATCCGGCAGCTGTTCGCGTCCACCGGATCCGGCTTCCCCGACGGGCCGCTGGTCGTCGCCCCGGGCACCGTACTGGTCTCGTTCCTGGTGGGCGTCGTCGTCACCATGCTCGCCGCCTATCTGCCCGCCCGCCGCGCCGCCGCCGTGCCTCCCGTGGCCGCCATGTCCGCGCTCCACACACCCCCGCCGATCCGCAGCCTCCGCAGGCGCAACGCCATCGGTGTCGCCCTGATCGTGATCGGTGTGCTCGGCGTGCTGTACACCGCGTCCAGCGGTGAGCGGGGCCGGACCACCGTCCTCTTCCCGGCCGTTCTGCTGCTCATCGGCATCATCGTGGTGACCCCGGCGCTCTCCGGCCCGGCCATCGCCCTGGCCGGGCCCCTGCTGCGCCGCTTCGGTGTCCCGGGCACGCTGGCCCCGCGCAACGCCCGGCGCAACCCCCGGCGCACCGCCTCCACGGCCTCGGCCCTGATGATCGGGCTGTCCATGGTCACCGGCCTCACGGTGGTCGCGGTGTCCGCCACGACATCGCTGCACCAGCGGGCGGAGAACACCGTCACGGCCGACTTCGAGATTTCGTCGAGGAGCAGCGGCCACCTGCCCGCGTCGGTCCATGACACCCTGGCGAAGTCCACGGCCGTGACCTCCTCCAGCCCACAGCGCCAGAGCGCCGTCCGGATCAGCGGCGACGAGGTGAACCTGACCGGTGTGGACCCCCGGAGCATCGGCGACCTCCTCGACCCGAGCTTCGCATCGGGGTCGCTCGCGGCACTGGGCGCGGACGGCGGCAAGAACCTGCTGATCGACACCTCCACGGCCGACATCCACGGATGGACCATGGGACAGCGGGTGCCGGTGGTCTACGGCGACGGCAGCGGGGGCACCCTGCGGATCGGCGGCATCTACCGCGACGACGAATTCCTCCCGGCCACCATGATGCCCCTGGCCACCCTCCAGCCCCATCTGAAGGAGATCGAGGACACCTCGGTCCTGGTGCACACCAAGGACGGCGACGGCGAGACGGTACGCCGGTCCCTCCGGCGCGCCCTCGACCAGAACCCCCTCATCCAGCTGCGGAACACCGACGACCTGGCCGAGTCCGCCGGCGGCGAGGCCATCACCCTGCTCCTCAACGTCCTGTACGGGCTGCTGGCCATGGCCGTGGTGATCGCCGTCCTGGGAGTCGTCAACACCCTCGCGATGTCCGTGTTCGAGCGCACCCGTGAGATCGGGATGCTGCGCGCGGTGGGGCTCCAGCCCGAGCAGGCCAAGCGGATGATCCACCTGGAGTCCGTCCTCATCTCGCTGTTCGGGGCTCTTCTGGGCATCGGCGCGGGCATCTTCCTCGGCTGGGCCGCGGGCCGGCTCGTCTCCGACAGCATCCAGGGGTACGAGATGGTCATCCCCTGGGGCCGCATCGCCGTGGCCCTCGCGGGCGCCGCGCTCGTCGGCGTCGTGGCGGGACTCTGGCCCGCCCGCCGGGCGGCCCGGCTGAACGTCCTCACGGCCCTCAAGGCGGACTGAGGCACGCGGGACGGCCTGGACCCGGGCGGCGGTCGGACCGGTGCCGCCACCGCCACGGGTGCCACCCGGCGCCTTCCCCCGAGCGCTCGGCGGTTGCCCGCCTGAGTGCTCAGGGGTTGCCGTAGGCGGCCACCATGATGTTCCGCGCCACCTCGTTCATCTCCTGGCCTTTGGCGTCCGTGGAGTTGACGCTGTAGACCAGGGTGCGCGAGCCGTCGCGGGTGGAGGCGATGCCGGCGTTGTAGCCCCAGCGGCCGCCCGTCTTGCCCCACACCTCACGGCCGCCCAGCTTCTTCATCGAGAGGCCGGCCGAGTACGCGGCGGGGTCGCCGGTTCCCCAGTCCGCCACTTTCGGCAGGGTGAACATCTCGCGCAGCAGCGGGCCGCGCACCACGTGTCCCTGGAACAGGGCCCTGGTGAACCGCTCCAGGTCCGCCGTGGTCGAGATGAGGTCACCGGCCGCCCAGCCGTCCGTCGCCCCCCACACCGACACATCGCGCAGACCGGTCGTGCCGTCGTCCAGCCGCATTGTCTGGTAGCCGTGGTTGTGCGGGCCGAGGATGCGCGGATCGGCCCCCGGGAGACAGGTGCCGCGCAGCCCCAGCGGCTTCAGGATCCGGCGGGCCACCTGGTGCTCGTACGAGTCGCCCGAGACCCGTTCGATGACCAGAGCGGCGATGGTGTAGCCGATGTTCAGATAGTGCTGCTTCTCGCCGGGCCGGAACTCGCGCTTCTTCGAGGTCGCCGAGCGGACCATGTCCTCGGGGTCATGGATCCGGAAGCGGTCGGCGTACCACTCCTCGACCGTGTCCCCGGGGAAGTCAGGGGCCGGGATGCCGTGCGTGTGATTGAGCAACTGCCGGACGGTGACCTTCCGGTACGACGCCGGGATCAGCTCCGGCAGATATGAACGGGCGCTGCGGTCCAGGTCGAGCGTGCCCTCGGTGGCCAGCTGCAGGGCGACCGCGGCCGTGAAGACCTTGGTCACGGAACCGGCGCGGAACCGGCCCGCCGGATCGGCCGGCCGGTTGGTCCTCAGGTCGTGCACACCCGAACCGCCTCTCCAGACGCCCTCGGAGCCCCCGACCCGTACCAGCGCGGCCGTCGCGTCCCGTGTCGGCAGACCCGCGATGGCGGCTTCCAGCGCCGGGATCCCGGACCGCGTGGGGTCCGCCGCGGACGAGGTGGCCGCGAGGGCCGGCGGTACCGCCGGGCCCGCCACGACGCCCAGGACAAGCGCTGCGGCCAGCAGCGTGCGTCTGGTGCCCTGCATGGTCAACTCCAGTGACAGGGGCGCGATATGAGCGCCGTATGAGCCGTTGTTCCCGATGGCTCCATCCTGGTGACCGGCGGTCTGCCGCGGATCGCCCGCGCGAGCGTGTTCCGGGTGTCAGTCCCTCGCCGACGCGGGGGAGGAACCGGGCCGGGACGCTCCCCCGGGCAGGGGGTCTCCGGCCGTGATCAGGCCCGTCTCGTACGCGCAGATCACCGCCTGGATCCGGTCCCGCAGCCCCAGCTTGGCGAGCACATTGCCGACATGCGTCTTGACCGTGTGATCGCTGACGACCAGCTCAGCCGCGATCTCGGCGTTCGACAGGCCGCGCGCGAGCAGCAGCAGTGTCTCCCGCTCCCGTGCGGTCAGCATGTCCAGGCGGGGATCGGGCCGCCGTGGCCGGGTGGTCGCCCGGGTGTACTGCTCCACCAGACGCCGGGCCACCGACGGCGCGAGCAGCGAGTCGCCCCGCGCCACCACCCGTACCGCGTGCACCAGGTCGTCCCTGCGCACATCCTTCAGCAGGAAGCCGCTCGCGCCCGCGTGCAGCGCTTCGTACACATACTCGTCGGAGTCGAAGGTCGTCAGCATCACCGTCCGGCAGGCGCCGTCCGCACCGATCTCGCGGCATGCCTCGATGCCGTCCATACCCGGCATCCGGATGTCGAGCAGCGCCACATCGGGCGCGTGCCGCCGCACCGCCTCGACGGCCTCGGCCCCGTCGCCCGCCTCCGCGATCACCTCGATGTCCGGCTGGGCGTCAAGGATCATGGAGAAGCCGCTGCGCACCAGCTCCTGGTCGTCGGCCACCACCACACGGATCGTCAACGCGCCACCTCCGCCGGGGAGAGTACGGGGAGGCGGACCCCTACCTCGAAGCCCCGGCCGTCCGGGCCCGGCCCGGTGACCGCCGTACCGCCGTGCGCCGCGGCCCGCTCGCGGACGCCGATCAGACCGTGGCCGCCACCGGAACCGGGCTGTGGTCCGCGCCCGTCGTCCAGCACCCGGATGTCCACGACGCCCTCACCATAGGTGAGGTGAACGGAGACGGTACGGGCTCCCGCGTGCTTGACCACGTTGGTCAGTGCCTCCTGGACGACCCGGAAGACGGCCGCCCCGGTGGCGTCCGGCAGCGGCCGTACGGCCCCCGCCGACTCGTACACGACTTCGAGGCCACTCGCCCGTACCCGGTCGAGAAGATCGGACAGACCGGCCAGGCCCGGCTGCGGCTCACGCGGGGCGCGGCCCGGCTCGTCGCCCGTGCGCAGCACTCCCAGCATCCGGCGCAGCTGGACCATCGCCTCCCGGCCCGTCGTGGAGATGGCGTCGAAGGCGGCCTCGGCCCGCTCCGGAGCCGTCCGCACGGCCACCGGACCGGCCTCCGCCTGCACGATCATCAGGCTCACCGCATGGGAGAGGATGTCGTGCATCTCCCGTGCGATCCTGGCCCGTTCGCGGGCGGCGGCCCGCTCCGCCTCGATCCGGTTCGCCCGCTGCCGGGCATCGGTCAGCCGACCGAAGACATAGGCCGCCGCGAACACGAAGAGGGAGAAGGTGAGCTCGCGCGCCGTCCGGGTGTTCAGCCACACCGACACCGGCACGGCAACCGCCAGCAGCCCCGCGGTGACCAGCCGCTTCCACGGCGGTGAGAGAACGGCGACCGTATGGACGATGACGAGCCCGGTGTAGGGCAGCGGCTGTCCGGGGCCTTCCACGGCCAGCTTGTACAGCGCGCTCGTCGCGATGATGGCGATCAGCACGGCGAGGGGAGCGCGCCGACGCCAGATCAGGGGGACGACGGTGAGCGTGGTCAGCCCGTAGGCGGGCCAGGTCGCCGGCTCCAGATCGGGTGACCGCGGCACCACGAACGGCATCGTCATGGCCGCCTGGACCAGGAGCGCGATCCCCAGGTCAACGGCCTGAGGATGGGCTGCTCCCAGCGACCGGCCCCGCTCCCACCACCCCCGCACAAAACAGGATGGTATCCGTTATGCCGCCGCCCGCAGGACGCGTGACGAATTCCTCCCGGCCACCATGATGCCGCCGGCCACTCTCCAGCCCCATCTGAAGGAGATCGAGGACACCTCGGTGCTGGTGTCCACCAAGGACGGTGACCGCGAAACGGTACGGTGGTCCCTCCAGCGCGCCCTCGGCCAGAGCCCCCTCGTCCAGTTGCGGAAGGCTCGCCTCCGACAGCATTCAGGGGTACGAGATGGTCATCCTCTGGGGCCGCATCGCCATGGCCCCCACGGGCGCCGCGCTCGTCGGCGTCGTGGCGGGACTCTGGCCCGCCCGCCGCGCGGACCGGCTGAACGTCCTCACGGCCCTCAAGGCGGACTGAGGCGCGTCGCGGGCGGATCGGGCGGAAGTGGCGCATAGCCTGAGGGCGTCCGCCGCGCCCGGTCCGCCGGGCCGCCCGCGGCGGGCGCCATTCTCCCGCCGCCAGGAGCCCGTCCTTCCGCCGCCTCCCAGGAGTTCGCACGATGGCCGTACGCCCGCACTGGCTCTTCGGCGATCAACTCGGCCCGCACTTCATCGACCACCGCCACCAGGGCCCCGATCCGCGGGCCCCGCTCATCATGATCGAGTCCTGGGCGGTGCTGCGCCGTCGTCGCTTCCACCGCGCCAAGGCCCATCTCCTGCTGTCCGCGATGCGGCACCGCGCGGCCGAACTCGGCGACCGCGTGCGGTACGTACGGGCGCGGACGTACCGCGAGGGGCTGGCCGAGGCCGCCGGGCGCGAGCCGGTGACCGTCTGCCGGCCGACGTCCCACGCCGCGCTGGGCCTGGTCGAGTCGCTCGCCCAGGTCCATGTGCTGCCCGCCAGGGGCTTTCTGACGCCGGGGGACGCCTTTGCCACATGGGCCGAGCAGCGCGCCCCGGGGCGGATGCGGATGGAGGACTTCTACCGCTGGGTGCGCCGTGAACACGAGCTGCTCATGGACGGCGATCAGCCCGCCGGCGGTCGCTGGAACCTGGACCGGGAGAACCGGGAGCCCCCGCCCCACGGCGCCCGCACCCTCGGAGCACCCGACCCGTGGCGCCCCGAGGAGGATGAGATCGACGACGAGGTCCGGCACGATCTGGACCGTTGGGAGCGCGAGGGCCGGGTGTCCTTCGTCGGACGCGACGGCCCACGGTGCTTCCCCGCCACCCGCCGGGAGGCACTGGCATCCCTGCGCCACTTCATCGCACACCGGCTGCCGTGGTTCGGCCCGTACGAGGACGCGATGCTCGCGGCGGATCCCGTGCTGAGCCACAGCCTGCTCTCGGCACCGTTGAACCTCGGGCTGCTGCACCCGGCCGAGTGCGTGGACCGGGCCGAGCGGGCGTGGCGCGCCGGCGACGCGCCCCTGAACAGCGTCGAGGGGTTCATCCGGCAGATCGCCGGATGGCGCGAGTACATCTGGCACGTCTACTGGTGGTTCGGCCCCGACTACCGTGGCCACAACGCCCTCGGCCACACCGAGCCGCTGCCTCGCTGGTTCCTCGACCTCGACGCCGACGCGGTCACCGCCCGCTGCCTGCGCCACGCGCTGAAACAGGTCCGGGACACCGGATGGACCCACCACATCCCCCGGCTGATGGTGCTCGGCAGCCGCGCGCTCCAGGACGGCTGGGACCCGGCGGCGGTCACGGACTGGTTCCACCGCTGCTTCGTCGATGGATATGACT
The DNA here is from genome assembly GCF_001598115.1 of Streptomyces sp. AgN23. Taxonomy (NCBI): domain Bacteria; kingdom Bacillati; phylum Actinomycetota; class Actinomycetes; order Kitasatosporales; family Streptomycetaceae; genus Streptomyces; species Streptomyces sp. AgN23. The sequence goes on along the minus strand of NZ_CP007153.1, from coordinate 1,095,022 downwards.
GGGTGATGCTGCCGAACGTCGTGGGGATGTCCCAGTACGCCGACGGCGGCCTGATGACCACCAAGCCGTACACCTCCGGCGGAGCGTACATCGACCGGATGAGCGACCTGTGCGGCCCCTGCGCCTACCGCCCGAGGGACCGCACCGGCGAGCGCGCCTGCCCCTACACCACCGGCTACTGGTCCTTCCTGCACCGCCATCGCGGCCCGCTCTCCGGCAACCACCGCATGGCCAGGGCGGTTCGGGGCCTGGACCGGCTGGCCGATCTGCCCGAGGTGCTCGCGACGGCACAGGCGCGGGGCGCCGCACCGCCATGAGGGGGATGGCGTCAGGCCGCCGCCAGCAGGACGCGTGCTGCTTCCTTCGCCTGGTGCGCGGGTTCGGGGCTGCCGGTGATGGCGGCGGTGGTGATGGCGCCTTCGGCGAGAAGTGCCAAGTGGCCGGAGAGCGGGGCCGGTTTGCCCGCGGCCGCCGTCAGCTCGGCGAGGTAGCCGAAGAACGCCTCCTTGTGGGCGCGTGCCGTCTCGGCCACGGGCGAGGAGGTGGCGCCGAGCTCCCCGAAGGAGTTGCTGAAGGCGCAACCCCGGAAGTCCGGCTCGCCGAACCACTCGTGGAGCCAGTCGAAGACCGCGAGGATGCGTTCCTCAGGTGTGTCCTGGGAATCGGCGTACGCGGCCAGCCTCTGACGCCAGCGGATGTCGCGCCGCCGCAGATAGGCCTGTATGAGCTCCCCTTTGGACGGGAAGAGTTGGTACAGCCGTTTGAGGGAGACGCCGGAGGCGGAACGGATCTCGTCCATGCCCACGGCCTGGAGCCCCCGTCCGTAGAACAGGGTTTCGGCCGCGTCGAGGATCCGGAGCTCCGCGGTCTCGGGACTGATCATTTCGCCGCTCTCCTGGTGCGCCGGTCGGTCAGGGTGCCGGTCGGTCAGAGGCCGAGGTCGCTCAGCCCGGGGTGGTCGTCGGGGCGGCGTCCGAGCGGCCAGTGGTAGAGACGCTCCGACTCCTTGATCGGGAGGTCGTTGATGCACGCGTAGCGCAGCCGCATCAGACCGGCGTCGTCGAATTCCCAGTTCTCGTTGCCGTAGGAGCGGAACCAGTTGCCGGAGTCGTCGTGGCATTCGTAGGCGAAGCGCACGGCGATGCGGTTGCCGTCGTGGGCCCACAGCTCCTTGATGAGCCGGTAGTCCAGCTCGCGCGCCCATTTGCGGGTGAGGAAGGCGATGATCTCGTCGCGCCCGGTGACGAACTCCGCGCGGTTCCGCCAGCGCGAGTCGACGGTGTAGGCCAGGGCGACCTTCTCCGGGTCGCGGGAGTTCCAGCCGTCTTCGGCCAGACGGACCTTCTGGACTGCGGTCTCCCGGGTGAACGGGGGGAACGGAGGACGTGGGGCGTCGGTCACAGCGTCTCCTTGTGGGTCGTTGGAGCGGGGCGGGGAAAGGGAGAACGAACATTCTCCCCTTCTGGTGCGAGTGTAGGAGAACGATGGTTCTCGCGCAAGGACCGGCCTGCGGCCTCCCTGGTGGCGGGGGTGGTGATCAGACATTCTCGGGGGGCGGGTACCGTGCTAGCGGAAGCACCGTGCTCGACGACGAGGCAGGGGACCGGGCGTGTTGATCGATGATCTGCGGCAGGAGCTGCCGGACGGCCGCATGGTCGAGGACCCCGGCGTCGCCGCCGGTTTCGTCCACGACGAGGCGGAGTGGGCGCCGTACGGCACGCCACTCGTGGTGGTGCGGCCACGTACGGCGCTGGAAGTGCGTGCCGTGGTGCGGGCCTGTGTGCGGCACGGCGTTCCGCTGGTCACCCGGGGCGCGGGCACCGGCCTCTCCGGTGGTGCCAACGCCGTCGAGGGCTGTGTGGTGCTCTCCACCGAGGCCATGGACACCATCCACGAGATCGACCCCGTGGAGCGCCTCGCGGTCGTCGGACCGGGTGTGGTCAACGACGATCTGCGGGCCGCCTGCGCCGAGCAGGGCCTCTGGTACCCGCCGGACCCGGCGAGCGCGCCCTGGTCCACCATCGGCGGCAATGTGGCGACCAACGCGGGCGGCCTGTGCTGTGTGAAGTACGGCGTCACCCGCGACTATGTGCTCGGTCTGGAGATGGTGACCGGCACCGGTGAGCTCGTGCGGCTCGGCCGCAGGACCGCCAAGGGGGTCGCCGGATACGACCTGGCGGGGCTGATGGTCGGCTCCGAAGGCACCCTGGGAGTGATCACCGAGATCACGGTGCGGCTGCGGCCGCGGCGGGAGGCCGAGCGCACGGTCGCCGGATACTTCTCCTCGGTCGTGGCGGCGGGACGCGCGGTCGCCGCGATCGGGGCCGCGGGGCTCACCCCGTCCGCGCTGGAGCTGATCGACCGGCACTGCCTGGCGGCGGTCGACAAGTGGAAGAACATGGGTCTGTCCGTCGACGCGGACGTGGTGCTCCTCGGCCGTACGGACGCCCCGGGCCCGGCCGGGGCGCAGGAGGCCGAGCGCATGCTCGCCTGTTTCGAGGAGGCGGGGGCGACCTGGGCCGCGCAGTCCACGGACCAGGAGGAGGCCGACGCGCTGTTCTCGGCCAGGCGGCTCGCCTATCCGGCGCTGGAGCGGCTGGGCCCGGTGCTCACCGAGGACGTCTGCGTGCCCAAGGCGGCCGTACCGGAGATGCTGGCGCGGATCGAGCGCGCCGCAACCCGCCATGACACGCTCATCGCCAACATCGCCCACGCCGGTGACGGCAACCTCCACCCGCTGCTGATCACCCAGCCCGGCGACACGGCGGCCCAGGAGCGGGCCCAGGCCGCCTTCCACGACATCATCGCTGACGCCATCGACCTCGGCGGCACGGTCACCGGCGAACACGGGGTGGGCCTGCTGAAGCGGGACGGTCTGGAGCGGGAGCTCACACCGGCCGTTCTGGAGATGCACCGCGCCGTCAAGGCGGCCCTCGACCCGCACGGGATTCTCAACCCGGGCAAGGTCATCGCAGGCGGCTGAGTGCGTGCGGGCGAGCGGACGTCGCTCCGGCCCGCCTCACTCCAACCGTCTCACTCCCGTCGGGGATCACTCCAGACCGCCGCGCTTCACGAGCTGAGCCGCGATCACATTGCGCTGGATCTCGTTGGTGCCCTCACCGACGATCATCAGGGGCGCGTCGCGGAAGTAGCGCTCCACGTCGAACTCGGTGGAATAGCCGTAACCACCGTGGATGCGCACGGCGTTGAGCGTGATCTCCATGGCGGTCTCGGAGGCGAAGAGCTTCGCCATGCCCGCCTCCATGTCCACGCGCCGCCCCGCGTCGGCCTCCCGCGCGGCGTACAGGGTGAGTTGACGGGCCGCGGTCAGCGCGGTGGCCATGTCGGCGAGGTAGTTGCCGATCGACTGGTGTTGCCAGATCGGCTTGCCGAACGACTCGCGTTCCTGGGCGTAGGCCAGCGCGTCCTCCAGCGCCGCCCGGCCGACGCCGAGCGCACGGGAGGCGACCTGCAGCCGCCCGGTTTCCAGCCCCTTCATCATCTGGGCGAACCCCTTGCCCTCCACCCCGCCCAGAACGGCGTCGGCCGGGGCCCGGTAGCCGTCGAACGACAACTCGCAGCTCTCGACGCCCTTGTAGCCCAGCTTGGGCAGATCGCGGGAGACCGTCAGACCGGGCCCGTGCTCGACCAGCAGGATGGAGATGCCCCGGTGCGCGGGGGTGGCGTCGGGGTCGGTCTTGCAGAGCAGGGCGATCAGCCCGGAGCGGCGGGAGTTGGTGATCCAGGTCTTGGAGCCGTCCACCACATAGCCGTCCGCGTCCTTACGGGCGACCGTGCGCATCGCCTGGAGGTCGGAGCCGCCGCCCGGTTCGGTCAGCGCCATGGTGGCCCGGATCTCGCCGGTGGCCATCTTCGGCAGATAGCGGCGCTTCTGCTCCTCGGTGCCGAAGCGCAGCAGGAGGGTGGAGACCACGGTATGGCCGCCCATCGCACCGGCCAGGCTCATCCAGCCACGGGCGAGTTCCTCGGTGATCAGGACATAACACGGGGTGGAGACAGGGGTGCCGCCGTACTCCTCCGGGATGGCGAGCCCGAAGACGCCGAGCTGTTTCATCCGCTCGATCAGGGCCTCGGGGTAGGTGTTGCTGTGCTCCAGCTCCCGGACGACCGGTTTGACGTCGTTGTCCACGAAGTCGCGCACCGTCCTGACGATGAACCGCTCGTCCTCGGACACGATGTCGAGGGTGCTCATGCTCTGACGCTCCTGTGAGACGGGAAGACGGGGGAGGCGGGATTGCCTTCCGAGCTGCATCATGGATACTCATGGAGGTCTCAGTGAAATAGCAATGCGTGATACGTCCATCCCGGGCGGGCGCGGATGGCTGGAGAGCGAGCGTTGGACGTCAGACAACTCAAGGCACTCGTCACGGTCGCCGAGGTCGGCAGCGTCACCCGGGCCGCGGAGTTGCTGCATCTGGTCCAGCCCGCGGTCACCCGGCAGATCCGCACCCTGGAGGAGGAGCTGGGCGTCCCCCTCTTCGAGCGGACCCGGCAGGGCATGCGGCCCACCGAGGCCGGCGCGATCATGGCCGACCGCGCTCGCCGCGCCCTGAACGAGCTGGAGCGCGCCCGTGCCGAGGTCCAGCCGACCCCGGGCGTGGTGACCGGCATCGTCACCGTGGGCCTGCTGGAGAGCACCACCGATCTGCTGGCGGAGCCGCTGGTGTCCGCTCTGGCCCGGGACCATCCCGGTATCGAGCTGCGCCTGATGACGGCGTACTCCGGGCACCTCCAGCAATGGCTGGACGACGGCGACCTGGACCTCACGCTGCTCTACAACCTGGCCGACACACCGTCGCTGAACCTTCGCCCCCTGGTGCGCGAGCGGCTGTGGGTGGTCGCGCCGCCGTCCGCGGGGCTGCGTGGCGATCAGCCCGTCCCCTTCGCGCGGGCCGCCGAGCATCCGCTGGTCTTGCCCGCGGCCGGGCACGCCCTGCGCAGCCTGATCGACGGGGCCGCCGGACGGGCCGCGGTCGAGATGGACATCGCCGTGCAGACCAACTCCATGCGGGTGCAGAAGCAACTCGTCCGGGCCGGGCACGGCTGGACCATCCTGCCGGGGCTGGGCATCGCCGAGGACGCGGCCGATGGCACACTCGGCGCGGCACCGCTGTGCGAACCCGGCGTATGGCGCTCGATCGTCCTCGGGATGTCGAGAGCCGGGCGGACACCCCCGGCGGTGGAGGCCGTCGCCCGGGAGCTGCTCCACCAGATCACCTCGGCCGTGGACCAGGAGCGGTGGCCCTCCGCCCGGCTGCACACGCGGGCCGCACCCACCGGCGACACCTGAAGCCGGAATCCCAACCCCGATACCTGAAGCCGAAACCCGACACCTGAAGCCACAACCCGAAAGCGATACCTGAGGCCCGAAAGGCGAGAAACACCCATGGCAAGCACCGACGTCCATCAGCAGGTCAGCGGTCACGCCCGCGCGCTGGACGGCACCCTTCTCGCGTATCAGCACCACGGCACCGGACGGCCCCCGCTGATGCTCCTGGCGGGCCAGGCCAACAACCACCACTGGTGGGACGGCATACGGGCGGACTTCCACGCCACCCACACCACCCTCACCATGGACTGGCGTGGCACGGGGGAGAGCGGAAAGCCCGACCAGCCCTACTCGACGCCGGGCTTCGCCGACGATGTGATCGCCGTCCTCGACCATCTGGGCATCGAGCGCGCCGATCTGTACGGGACCTCCATGGGCGGGCGGGTCGCCCAGTGGGTCGCCGCCCGCCATCCGCACCGGATCCGCCGGCTCGTCCTCGGCTGCACCTCGCCCGGCGGGCCCCACGCGACGGAGCGCGACATGGCGGTGCGGCGCTCCCTGGCCAAGGCCGACGCGCGGGCGGCGAACGAAGCGCTGATCGACCTGATGTACACCCCGGCCTGGCGGGTCGCACACCCCGGGCCCTATACGACCCTCGGCGCCCCCGGTATGCCTCCGCACGCCCGGCGAGGCCACCTGGTGGCCAGCAATCGGCACGACGCCTGGGACGTCCTCCCGCTGATCACCGTGCCCACCCTGATCCTGCACGGCGCGGACGACCGGCTCACCCCGGCGGCCAACGCACCGCTGCTCGCCTCGCGCATCCCCCAGGCGCGTACGCACATCTTCGAGGGCGCGCGGCACGGCTATTTCCAGGAGTGCCGCCCGGCGGCCGCGACGATCGTGTCGTCGTTCCTGGCGGAGGAGCCCTTCCTGGTCTGACCATCTACTCACGCATGAGGAGGGACAGACGAACCATGCAACCCACCCCGCCCCCGCTCAGCTCGTACGTCGCGTCATGGGCCCCGGGACCGGTCGCGGCCGAGGACGCGCTTCCCGTCGGCCCCGTCGCGGCCCTGTCGGCGGTCCTCGACCTGCCCGAGGCCGTGGCGAAGGGCGGTGAGCCCCTGCCACCGCTGTGGCACTGGCTCTACTTCCTGCACTGGCCCGCCCAGCGGGAGCTCGGAGCCGACGGACACCTCCGGAACGGACACCTCCTGCCGCCCATCCCGCACCGGCAGCGGATGATCGCCGGAGGACGATGCGAGATCGCCGAACCGCTGCATCTCGGCGAGCCGGCCGAGCGCATCAGCACCCTGGGCACGGTGACGGCCAAACACGGGAGCACGGGGGAGCTGCTGTTCGTCACCGAGCGCCGGGAACTCCGCCAGCGCGGCCGGACCTGCCTCGTCGAGGAACAGGACATCGTCTACCGGTCGGGGCGCGGCTCCGTGCGCCACCACCCGGCCGCCCTCGACGAGTCCGCCGCCCCCGACCCCGAAGGGACGTGGCAGCTCCCGCTGCACCCGGATCCGACCCTGCTGTTCCGGTTCAGCGCGCTCACCGCCAACGCCCACCGCATCCACTACGACACGCCGTACGCGCAAGGGGAGGAGGGCTACCCGGGCCCCGTCGTCCACGGTCCGCTGCTGGCCCTGCTCATGCTCGAACTCGTCCGCCGCCACGCCCCGGCGCGGCGGGTGGCCTCGCTCTCCTACCGACTGCGGCGGCCGCTGTTCGCCGGGGAACGCCTCGTGGCGTCCGGCACACCCTCCGGCGGCGGCGCCGACCTGCGCATCGCCACCCACCGGGAGGCCCGGCACGCCACGGCGGAGGTGACGTTCGCATAAGCGCGTGCCGGGACCGTACGGCCGGGGCGTCGCTCAGGCGGTGTCCACCGTCTGGAGCGATCCGTTGTGCGTATCGGCGGTGCGCCCCTCATGGCGTATCGCCGTGGAGACGCCGCGCGGTGCGATCCGGGCGCGCAGGGACACCACGGTCAGCAGGGCCAGCGTCGTGCCGACGAGCGGCACCGTGAAGGCGGCGCTCGCGCCGAATCCGTCCGCCACCTGTCCGGCCGCCGTCACCGCCGCGGCCTGCCCCAGTGCGACCGAACCGGTCAGCCAGGTGAACGCCTCCGTCCGGGACGTGGCCGGGACCAGGGCCTCCACCAGGGTGTATCCGGTGATCAGCGCCGGTGCGATGCACAGGCCCGCCAGCAGCCCCAGCCCGCCCAGCGGCAGCGGCGCGGGCACCGCCCACAGCGTTGAGCAGACCAGCGTCAGCGCGGCGTAGGAAGCCAGCAGCCGCCGCCGGGGGGAGGTGCGCCAGGCAATGGCGCCACAGGCCACGCCCGCGAGCATGTTGCCCGCGGCGAAGACGCCGTACAGCACACCGTTCAGGCCCGGTTGACCGTGTTCCTGCGCGAAGGCCGTCAGGGCCACCTGCATCCCGCCGAACACCGAGCCGATGCCCAGGAAGGCCACGGCCAGGACCCGCACCCCCGGTATGGACAGGGCCGAGGCGGGCCGCTCCCGGGTGTCCGCCCGCGCCGCGCCCAGCGGCGGCGCGGTACGGCGCTGGGCCGCGAAGAGCAGTCCGCCCACCAGCGTCAGCACCGCCTCCGCGACCAGGCCGGACGCCGGGTGCACACCGGTGCTCAAACCGGTCGCGAGCACGGGGCCGATGACGAACGTCAGCTCGTCCGTCACGGACTCGAACGCGGCCGCGGTCGCCAGCAGCGGCTGGCGTCCCGAACGCGGCCCGGATCCGCCCGGGGTGCCGTCCCCGGCAGTGCCGTCCCCGGCAGTGCCGTCCCCGAGGGCGGCCGCCCAGCGGGCCCGCACCATGGGCCCGACCTGCGGGACGGAAGCGCCCGTCGGCACCGCGGCGGCGATCAGCGCCCACAGTGGCGCGTGGGCCAGGGCCAGCGCCGTCAGCAGGGCTGCGGCCGCCGCGTGGAGCAGCACACCCGGCACCAGGACCGCGCTCTGCCCGTGGCGGTCGGCCAGCTTGCCGCTCTGGGGCGCGAACAGCGCCATGGACACGCCGGTGACGGCCGCGACCGCCCCGGCGAGCCCGTACGACCCGGTGGTGTGGCGCAGCAGGAGCACGATGCTGATCGTCAGCATCGCGAACGGCTGCCGGGCGGCGAAGCCGGGCAGCAGGAAGGTCCATGCGCCCGGGGTGCGCAGCAGGTGCCGGTAGCCGGCGCGCCGTGCGGGAGGAGGGGTGGTGCTGGAGACCGCGGATGCCACGGCCGACGCCTTTCCGCCGCCTGGTAGCGCACCCGGGCCGGCATGGCGGAGTGCGCCGAGAGCTGTCCTCTCGCGCTGGACCGGGGTAGATACCGGGTCCGCGCCGATGAGGGGGCAGAAGGACCGCGGCCGCCGAGCGGTCGCGCCAGCTCTGCGTCAGGCAGAGTGGTTCGTTGCTTGCCGCGTCATCGTACAGCCAAGCCGCCACCTCGCCGGTGGCGGCAGGTCTCGTACGAGGTCAGGCGCCGGGCAGGGGGCGGACGGTGAGGATCTGCTGGGCGTGTCCGATCGGGCCGCGCAGGTCGTGCAGCACGGTGCTGGTGATGCCCTGGCCGGTGGGACCGAAGGTGACCGTGGTGTCCAGCCCGGCCCAGCCGCCCTCGGGCTGGCGGTGGAGGTGGAGGGTCAGGTCGACGTTGGGGAACATCCAGGCGGTGGGCGGCTGTCGTACGGCGATCCCGTTGGCGGTGTCGACGAGCGTGATGTACGAGGCCAGGGGGGTGCTGGTCTGCCCGGCCACGAGGGCGAGCGGGGTGGAGACCCAGACGGTCGCGCGGCCCGGCTGGGGTGGCGCGAGCGGACGGGAGTCCAGGGAGGCGATGTATCCGCCGGGCCACAGGGAGGCCATCGACCAGGGAGCGAGCTTCTCGGGAGGGGTGAGCCGGTCCCCGGCGCCACCGGCGACGGCCGCGGTGTCCACGGCGGCGAGGAGCCACGCGCGGGCCCGGACCACGGGGCGGTCGGCGATGAGCACGACGGCCTCGATGAGTTCGATGGTGCGGCCGGGCCGGACGGTCTCCACCCGGATCTCGCACTCGTCGAGGGCCAGGCGCCCGAGGATGTCGAAGCTGATGCGGCTGAGGAGCAGCCCGGTGTGCGGCCGGGCGGCGAGGTGACGGTCGATGGCGTGGACGATCAGCCCGCCGAGCGGGCTGAAGTGCTGTTCGTCGGTGCTCCAGGCGCCGCTGACGTGTGCGGTGGGCTTGTAGCGGTGCTCATCGATCGGCTCGTAGTAGCTGTCGGTGGTCAACGGGGACTTCTCCTCGGGCGGGAACATCGTGGTGATCAGAGGGCGTTGACCAGGATGACGTATACAGCCGTGTGGACGCCGCCCCGCGTCGAGCACGGGTGTCCTCGTGCGGGCCACTGATGAGCGCGCTCGGAGGGCACCCGGCCGTAGTTACCCAAGATCCTTGAGTAACTGCTCTTGATCAAGGGTTGCGTCACCCCCTAAGTTGAAAGTAACAACAGGTGGCATGAACCTGTTCAGCCGCAGTACCTCCCGTCGCGCGGTCGCGAACGCCGCACCGGCGGTCCCTCCTGCCCGGGAGACGTCCGGCGCCGTCGCTGTGTCGGATACCGGCCTCGCAGCGCTCACCGGAGAGTGGATCGTCGATCCGGCCCACAGCCGGATCGGTTTCTCCGTCCGCCATGCCATGGTGAGTACGGTACGTGGCGCCTTCACGGAATTCGAAAGCCGCCTCTACTTCGACGGCCGCGACCCGCGCCGTTCCCGGGCCGAGGTCCTGCTGTCCACCACCAGTGTCCAGACCGGTGTCGAGCAGCGTGACGACCACTTGATGGGCCGGGACTTCCTGGACGCCAGAACCTACCCCCACATCCGGTTCGCGAGTACCGCCGTGGAACTCGCGGGCCCGGACGTCTACCGAATGATCGGGGACCTCACGATCAGAGACATCACCCGCCCCGTCGTCCTGGAACTCACCTACATCGGGTACGTCACGGACCCCTTCGGCTACCAGCGGGCGGGCTTCGACGGCACCACCACCATCAACCGCTCCGAATGGGGCCTGACCTACAACGCCCGACTGGCCGAGGGCGGCGCGCTGGTGAGTGAGAAGGTCCGCCTCCAGTTCGACATCGCCGCCATCCGCGCCGTCCCCGCCGCCTGAGGAGCCCCGGAGCCGGAAAGGGTGCCCTCCGGCTGCCAGGAGGGTGCTGAGGGGGGGCGGGCGGCGCCGGAGGGGACCGGCGCCGTCACATGGGCTTGGCGGACGCGGTGGTGAGGTCCAGGTTGTCCTCGACCCACCGGCGCAGGTTCCTGAGCGGGACGGACGCGCTGTGGCCCAGGGGGGAGAGTTCGTACTCCACGTGGAGCGGGACGGCGGGGTAGACCGTCCGCTCGATGAGACCGGCGTCTTCGAGACGGCGCAGCGTCTGGGTGAGCACCTTGGGGCTGATTCCCTGAAGACGGCGCTGCAGGGCGCCGAACCGGAGAGGCCCGTCCTCCAGAGCCCCGATGGCGAGCGCCGACCACTTGTTCGCGAGCAGATCCAGCATGGCGCGGCACGGGCATTGGGCCTCGTACACATCATGATGGTCGTGCTGGCCTGTGTGACATTGCGTGCTCATGGAGGGACCTTCCGGATGCTGGTACTACCCAAAAGGTAGCAGTGTCCCTTGTGGGTAACCAGGCCCCCGCGGATAGCGTGCGAGCGCGCCCGGAGAGCGGGCGTGAGGAGAACGATGAGTTCAGGAGGCACACGTGGCCAGGTCCATGATGCGTGCGGTGGTACAGGACGCGCTCGGCGGCCCGGAGGTGCTGCGCGTCGCGGAGGTCCCGCGGCCGGAGCCGCTGCCCACCGAGGTGCTGGTGCGGGTGCGCGCCGCCGGTGTCAACCCGGTCGACTGGAAGACCCGTCAGGGCGGCGGTATGGCGGGTGTGCTCGGCGAGCCGCCGTTCACCCTGGGCTGGGATGTCTCCGGTGTGGTCGAGGAAGTCGGATTCGGGGTGACCACGCTGGCCCCCGGAGACGAGGTGTACGGCATGCCGTGGTTCCCCCGACAGGCCGGTGGCTACGCCGAGTACGTCACGGCTCCGGCCCGCCAGTTCGCCCGCAAGCCGGCCACCTTGAGCCATGAGGAGGCGGCCGCCGTGCCGCTGGCGGCGCTGACGGCCTGGCAGATCCTGGTGGACACCGCGCACGTGACCGCCGGGCAGCGGGTTCTGGTGCACGCCGCCGCCGGTGGCGTCGGGCACTTCGCCGTCCAGTTCGCACGGCACCTGGGGGCCCGGGTGGTGGGGACCGCCCGGGAGAGCCGGCACGCATGGCTCGGCCGGCTCGGAGCGGCGGAGCTGGTCGACTACACCGAGCAGCGCTTCGAGGACGCGGTCGAGGACGTCGATGTGGTGATCGACCTTCTGGGCGAGGACCACGACGCCACCGGCACCCGGTCCCTGAAGGTGCTCAGGAAGGGGGGACTGCTGGTGGCCGTCCCCGGTGGCGTCGCCCCCGAGGTGCGGCAGGCCGCGGACGCCCGTGGGATCCGCACCAGCGCCTACCTCGTCGAGCCGGACGGCGCCGCCCTCACCACGATCGCCGGACTCATCGACAAGGGTGAGATCGCGGTCGAGGTCGAGGAGGTCTTCCCGCTGGCGGAGGCCGCTCGCGCCCACCGCCAGGGAGAGGACGGCCACACCCGCGGCAAGCTGGTCCTCCGCGTCGGCGCCTGACCCGCTCCGCGCGACGGCGGACGCCCCAGGCCCTCTCGCACCGCCCATCAGATCAGCCCGAAGGAGACGCGCATGTTCTACGAGATCCGCCGCTACCAGATCAGGCCCGGCCGCCGGGAGGAATGGGTCGCCTTCATCGAGGAGGTGATCATCCCCTTCCAGGAGTCGAAGGGGATGAACGTCATCGCCTCGTTCATCGACGACGAGGACCCCGACGGCTACGTGTGGATGCGGCGGTTCGCCGACGAGGCGGAGCGGGAGCGGCTCTACGCGGCGGTCTACGGAAGCGAGCGGTGGCAGCAGGAGATCGCCCCCCGGGTCGAGGAACTGATGTTCCGGGAGAAGATCCAGGTCACGCGAGCCGTGCCCACGCCGGCCTCAGGGCTTCGCTGACCGAATCCTGCCGATGAGCGCATGCTGACGGCCACGGCCGTCCGTCGCTGACGCTCGACGGTCCCGTCCCCGCCCGGAACACACGGTTCCGGGCGGGCGCCGGGTCACCCGGAGACGGTCCGGGCGGGGACGGGGCGGCGGCTTCGGCGCCGCCCCGGCCGCTGGCGGACAGCACCAGGACGAGGGCGAGGTGGGGCCGCCGGTCGGGCATGCGGTCGGTGTAGCGGCTCATCCTGTACATCGCGATGACCGCGCAGATCCACGGGATGGCCGTGAGCAGCCCGATCTGGAAGGAGGAGAGCCCGCCGATGTCGTCGACCAGGCTCGGCAGCCAGAACGTGATCGCGTACCCGGTCAGCGCCATGGCGAAGAACACACCGGTCAGCAGCGCCACTTGGGGGCGGAGCACCAGACGCGGCCTGGACACCTGCGGTTCGCGGCTACGCGCCTCGCGGTCCCGGCCGACGACCGTGCCGAGGGCGGCCTTCTCCTCCCCGGTCGGTCAGCGGGCGTCCTGGATCCGTGAGACGAGGAAGAAGGCGGCGACGAGGGCCACGGTGATCGAGAGGGCGCCTTCCCGTGCGAACATCCAGCGCCAGCCGGCGAATCCGCCCAGGCCGCGCATTTCCAGCAGCGCGCCGCTGATGGGGCCGGTGACGATGTAGGCGGTCGCGGAGCCGCCGAGGAAGAGGGCGCCGGCCCGGCGGCGGGCGGAGTCCGGCAGCCAGGTGGTGAGGTAGTACATGACGCCGGGGAAGAACCCCGCCTCCGCGATGCCCGGCGGGAACCGCGGCACATAGAAGGAGGTGGCCCCGGACATGAAGCGCATGACGAGGATCACCGCTGCCGATGTCGGCCTTGAGGTCGTCCTGGACGAAGCCCACGTCGGTGCGGTCCATCTGGTTGACCACCAGCATGAGGGCCACGGTAGGGTTCACACACCTGCTAACTGTTCAACTATATGAATGGACGTCGATGTTTGACGGAGCACCTCTGCGCATCACGGATGTCACCATCACCCCCGTCGCCTTCCGCGACCCGGCCCTGCTCAACTCCGTCGGCGTCCACGAGCCCTTCGCGCTCCGCTCGATCGTGCAGATCCACACCGACGCGGGCCTGACCGGACTCGGCGAGACCTACGCGGACGAGCTCCACCTGGAGCGCCTCGCGGCCGTCGGGCACGAGATCGTCGGGCTCGACGCCTTCGCCACCGAGGAGCTGCACCAGCGCGTCCAGCGGGTCATCGAGCGCGTGGGCGGCGACGGTGGCTCCGGGCTCACCGGCATGATCACCACCAGCAGCACCGTCGACCGGGTCGCCTCCCCGTTCGAGGTGGCGCTCCTGGACATCCAGGGCAAGGCCGTCGGGCGCCCGGTCAGCGACCTGCTCGGCGGCGCCGTGCGGTCCGCGGTCCCGTTCAGCGCCTACCTCTTCTACAAGTGGGCCGCCCACCCCGGCCAGGAGCCCGACTCCTGGGGCGAGGCCCTCGACCCCGACGCCATCGTGGCGCAGGCCCGGCGGATGGTGGACGACTACGGCTTCACCGCGATCAAGCTGAAGGGCGGCGTCAGGCCCCCCGAGGAGGAGATCGAGGCGATACGGGCGCTGCGCCGCGCCTTCCCCGACCATCCGCTGCGCCTGGACCCCAATGCCGTCTGGACGACCGAGACGTCGGTGATGGTCGGGCGCGCGCTCGACGGCGTGCTGGAGTATCTGGAGGACCCCACCCCGGGGATCGACGGCATGGCCGCGGTCGCCCGCGAGGTCCCCATGCCACTGGCCACCAATATGTGCGTGGTCGCCTTCGACGAGCTGGCCCCCGCGGTGGCCGCCGACGCCGTCCAGGTCGTCCTCTCCGATCACCACTACTGGGGCGGACTGCGCCGTTCCAAGCTGCTCTCCGGTATCTGCGACACCTTCGGCATGGGTCTGTCCATGCACTCGAACTCGCATCTGGGGATCAGCCTGGCCGCGATGACCCACCTGGCCGCGGCCACCCCGAACCTCACCTACGCCTGCGACACCCACTGGCCCTGGAAGACCGAGGACGTGATCGTGGACGGCGCGCTGACGTTCACCGATGGTTCGGTGCCCGTGCCGACCGCCCCCGGCCTCGGTGTGGAGCTGGACCCCGACTCCCTGGCGCGGCTGCATGAGCAGTACGTCCACTGCGGACAGCGCAACCGCGACGACACCGGGTACATGCGGCGCTTCGACCCGTCCTTCCAGGCCGGCCTCGCCCGCTGGTAGGCCCCCGCTGGTAGCCCGCCGCCACCCGGGCTCACCTGCCGGAATACCTCGATTGAAGGAGGCCGTGCACGGTCACCTGGTGTACCCGGATTTCGGCTAAGCGTACGAAGCTGCGGGCCAGGACGTTTTCTTAGCCTCTGAGGGACGGAAAAGACGCCGAAACCCTCGGAAGTGCTGAGACTTGTCTTCTGCTCCTCGCGTACGTACCGCCCCTGATCGGACCGATCGCCGCCGCCGGCGCACGCTGGGCGCGGTGATCGCGGCCGGTCTCGCCCTCGGCGCCCTGGCCGCACCCGCGGCCGGCGCCGTGGACCACCACGCACGGCACGGCGCCGGGACGGCCGCTCCCAAGGCCGACACCGGCTCGCCGGTGCGGGTGAACCAGGTCGGCTATCTGACCCGCGGCCCCAAGAAGGGCACCGTCGTCACGACTGCCACCAAGCCGCTGACCTGGACGCTCCGGGCCGCCGACGGCACCAAGCGGGCGAGCGGGACCACTCACCCCGCGGGCGTCGACCCGAGCTCCCGGCAGAACGTCCAGACCTTCGACTTCAGCAAGGTCACCGACGCGGGCGAGGGGTACACCGTCACCATCGACGGGAAGAAGAGCGAGCCGTTCACCATCGGTGACCACCTCTACCGCTCGCTGCGCAGCGACGCGCTGGCGTACTTCTACCACAACCGCAGCGGCATCAAGATCGACGCGGACCTCGTGGGCTCGAAGTACGCCCGCCCCGCGGGCCATGACAAGGCCGCCCCGCACCGGGGCGACACCGACGTCCCGTGCCAAAAGGGCGGGTGCGACTACCGCCGGAATGTCTCCGGCGGCTGGTACGACGCCGGTGACCAGGGCAAGTACGTCGTCAACGGCGGTATCTCGGTGGCCCAGCTGATGTCCGCGTACGAGCGCACCCACACCACCAAGGGTGTCGACGCCGGGCCGCTCGGCGACGGCCGGCTCCGGGTGCCCGAGCGCGGCAACGGCGTCCCGGACATCCTGGACGAGGCCCGCTGGGAGATGGAATTCCTGCTGCGCATGCAGGTGCCCCAGGGCAAGCCGCTCGCCGGGATGGCGTTCCACAAGGTGCACGACAAGCAGTGGACCGGGTTCCCGACCCGGCCCGACCAGGACAAGCAGCAGCGTGAGCTGCACAAGCCGTCCACCGCGGCCACGCTCAACCTGGCGGCCTCCGCCGCGCAGAGCGCCCGCGTCTTCAAGTCCTACGACCCGGAGTTCGCCGCCCGCTGCCTGCACGCGGCCCGGACCGCGTGGGACGCGGCCAAGGCACATCCGAAGATCTTCGCCAGCGACAAGGACTCCACGGGCGGCGGCGCGTACGGCGACCGGTACGTGGGCGACGAGTTCTACTGGGCCGCGGCCGAGCTGTTCCTGAGCACCGGCGATCACACCTACGCCAAGGCGGTGCTCGGCTCGCCGCTGCACCGCGACGTCGAGGCGCTCTTCCCGCGCGGCGGCGGCATGTCGTGGGCCTCGACCGCGGGCCTCGGCGCGCTCGACCTGGCCACCGTGCCCAACAAGCTCACCTCGAAGCAGCGCGCCGAGGTGCGCACGATGGTGACGAAGGCCGCCGATCGCTACGCCGCGGACTCCGCGAAGTCGGCCTACGGCGTTCCGTACGCGCCGAAGGACGGCAAGTACGAGTGGGGCTCCAACAGCCAGGTGCTGAACAACATGATCGTGCTCGCCACCGCACACGATCTGACGGGCAAGCCCCGCTATCTCGACGCGGTGCTCCGTGGCATGGACTACGTGCTGGGCGGAAATCCGCTCAACCAGTCCTATGTCACCGGCTACGGCGAGCGGAACTCGCACAACCAGCACCACCGCTTCTGGGCGCACCAGCGTGACCACAAGCTGCCGCATCCGGCACCCGGTTCGCTGGCCGGTGGCCCGAACTCCGGGCTGCAGGACGTGGTCGCCAAGAAGAAGCTGAAGGGCTGCGCCCCGGCGATGTGCTACACCGACAGCCTGATGGCGTACTCCACCAACGAGATCACCATCAACTGGAACGCCCCGCTGGCCTGGATCGCCTCGTACGTCGATGGCCTGGGCGGCGGTGCGGCGGGCAAGCCCGTGAGCTGACCCGGTCCGTGCCCGGCCCCTCCGGCGGCGCGGCACCCCCGAGCGGGGCTGCCGATGGCCTCCATCAAGCACACGGCCAGGACGCCCCGTCGAGGGGTGCCCTGGCCGTTGTCGCGCGCGGTGGAGCGAAGACTCAGTCGGCGCCGAACTCCATCGCGGCGCGGTCGAGCAGCGTGTCCTGCCCGGACACATGACCGTCCGAGGCGATTGCCTCGGAGGCGCCCTGCGGCATCGCGCCGATCAGCCCGGTCGAGGCCGCCTGCGCGGCGCCGATCAGCGCCGGATGCGCGTTGCCGACCATGCCCAGCTCGGCGTACTGCTCCAGCTTGGCGCGCGAGTCGGCGATGTCGAGATTGCGCATGGTCAGCTGGCCGATCCGGTCCACCGGCCCGAAGGCGGAGTCCTCGGTCCGCTCCATGGAGAGCTTGTCCGGGTGGTAGCTGAACGCCGGTCCGGAGGTGTCCAGGATGGAGTAGTCCTCACCGCGCCGCAGCCGCAGGGTCACCTCGCCGGTGATCGCCGCACCGACCCAGCGCTGCAGCGACTCGCGCACCATCAGCGCCTGCGGGTCCAGCCAGCGGCCCTCGTACATCAGCCGGCCGAGCCGCCGTCCCTCGCTGTGGTAGGTGGCGAGGGTGTCCTCGTTGTGGATCGCGTTGACCAGCCGCTCGTACGCCGCGTGCAGCAGCGCCATGCCCGGTGCCTCGTAGATGCCCCGGCTCTTGGCCTCGATGACGCGGTTCTCGATCTGGTCGGACATGCCCATGCCGTGCCGGCCGCCGATGGCGTTGGCCTCCAGCACCAGATCGACGGCGGAGGCGAACTCCTTGCCGTTGATCGTCACCGGCCGGCCCTGCTCGAAGCCGATCGTGACGTCCTCGGCCGCTATCTCGACCGTCGGGTCCCAGAACCGCACGCCCATGATCGGCTCGACGAGCTCGATGCCCGTGTCGAGGTGCTCGAGCGACTTGGCCTCGTGGGTCGCGCCCCAGATGTTGGCGTCGGTGGAGTAGGCCTTCTCGGTGCTGTCCCGATAGGGCAGGTCGTGGGCGACCAGCCACTCCGACATCTCCTTGCGGCCGCCGAGCTCGCTGACGAAGTCGGCGTCCAGCCAGGGCTTGTAGATTCGCAGGGAGGGGTTGGCCAGCAGGCCGTAGCGGTAGAACCGCTCGATGTCATTGCCCTTGAAGGTGGAGCCGTCGCCCCAGATCTGCACATTGTCCTCGAGCATGGCGCGCACCAGCAGAGTGCCGGTGACCGCCCGCCCGAGCGGGGTGGTGTTGAAGTAGGCGCGGCCGCCGGAGCGGATGTGGAACGCCCCGCAGGCAAGGGCCGCGAGCCCCTCCTCCACCAGGGCCGCCCGGCAGTCGACCAGCCGGGCGACCTCCGCGCCGTACGTCGTGGCGCGCCCGGGGACCGAGGCGATGTCGGGCTCGTCGTACTGGCCGATGTCGGCGGTATAGGTGCAGGGCACCGCGCCCTTGTCGCGCATCCACGCGACCGCTACCGAGGTGTCGAGGCCGCCGGAGAAGGCGATCCCGACGCGTTCGCCGACAGGGAGGGAGGTGAGAACTTTGGACACAGCAGGAGTATGCAGTCTTATGCATGATCATGCAAGCGCCCCTGGTGATGCTCGTGATCCAGCGCCTCGTCCCGCGCTCCGCCGGGCCGGGAACCGGGGCGCCCGGGTGGCTCCGGGCGGCTCCGGGCGGCGAAGCGCGGGGGCGAGGATCACGAGGTCAGATACGCCTCCACCTCACCGAGCTGGGCCGCCGGCCAGCCCGTATTGCCGGTGACATCGAGCTTCAGGTAGCGGACGTTCGTGCTGCCGGGCAGGTCGACGGTGACCGTGTTGCCGGTCGCCGGGTCGAAGCGGTAGCCCTTCGACCCCACCACCGTCGAGTATGCGGAGCCGTCGGCGCTGCCCAGTACGGACAGGGTCTGGGTACGGGCACCCCACGCCGAGGAGGGCGGCAGCTTCAGCACCAGCCGGCGGATCGCCTGGCTGGAGCCCAGGTCCACGGTCAGCGCTTGCGGAAAGGCACTGTTGGTCGACTCCCAGTAGGTGCCGGCGTCGCCGTCGACCGCCTTGCCGGGGGTGTAGACGTCCTGGGAGCCGGTCGCGGTGGCCGGGCGGCCCTCGGCGAGGTTGCGGCCCGGGTCGGGGTCCGGGTTGCCCTGGCCCGGCCGGGGCCAGGTGGAGCAGTCCGACCAGGTGCTGCTCCAGCCGGAGTTGCCACCGCCGTCGGCGACCTCGAAGGTGCCCGAACCGGCGGGGAACGGGCAGTTGTAGACGCCCGCCGCGCCGACGCTGGAGGCGGTGACATCGCTGAACTTCGCCGCTCCCTGCGCCTCGGCCTGGACGACGACCGTTCCGGGGTTGGCCACGGTCGCGCCGGTCACATTGACGTTCTTGACCGCATAGCCCCGGCCGCCGCCGGAGACGAACTCGAAGGCGCTGTACGGGCTGTCCTTGATGGTCGTGTCGGTGATGTTGACGGTGGCGTCGATCGCGCTGTCGTAGGAGTCGACGCGCAGGGCGCCCATCGGGTGGTTCCAGTTGGGGTTCATGGCGCCCGCCCGCACGAGCGTGTTGCCGTCGACCGTGATCGTGCCGGCCAGCGGATGGAACGGGTCCAGGAACTTCTGGTTGGAGATGGCGATGCCGCTGCCCAGCGCGTTGGTGTCGGAGATCAGGTTGTTCCTGACCGCGATGTCCCTGCCGCCGTAGATCGCGATGCCATTGGCGAGGTTCGGCTGCGAGATGGTGTTGTTCTCGAAGCTGCTGCTCACATCGGGGGAGTTCAGCGACCACATGGCGAGCGAGTCGTCGCCCTGGTTGCGCAGGAAGTTGTTGCGGACCCGTACCTCCTTGGCGCTGCCGTTGAGGTTGAGGCCGTCGGCGGTGGTGTCGAGGATGCGGTTGTTCTCGACCACGAGGTTGTCGTTGTTCCCGGTCAGCCAGAGACCGACCTTCAGATGCTGGAGCCACATGCCCGACACGCTGGAGCCCGGGCCGAGCGAGCCGTTGACGAAGTTGTCCGGGTTGGAGTCGACGCGCTCGGTGACCTCGCCGATGACCGCGAAGTCCTTGATGTGGACGTTGCCGGAGGTACTGGTCTGGTCGATGAACCGCGAGGTGTGCACGACGGAGTGCCAGCTGCCGGCGCCCTGGAGGGTGACGTTCTGGACACCGCTCAGGGAGGAGGTCAGCTTGTAGTCGCCCGGCGGGATCCAGACCACGCCGCCCTGGGCGGCCGCGATGGCATCCCGGAACGCCTGGGTGGAGTCGCCGTGCCCGCTGGGGTCGGCGCCCTTGGAGGTGACCGAGACCGATCCGGCGGGCTGGCTCGCCGCCGCCGCGACCTGCTCGAAATCGGCCACATCCACGGTGACCTGTGCGTTCGCCGCCTCGAAGGCGATCTTGTCACCGGACTGGACGTTCTGCCCGAGTAGCAGCCGGGCGTTGTCGTAGAAGTGGTGGGTCTTCGAGCCCATGATCCAGCCGGTGTCCACGTACGAGTACTTGGACGTGACCGTGAGGGTCTTGGCCAGCTTGGTGCCGTTGACATAGACGTTGAGCGTGCCCGACTGGCCGTCGGGCACGCTGTAGGACACCGTCACCGCGTTGGCGGCGCGCGGTGCGGTGAACTCGACGCGCTGGCCGCCGGTGAGACGGACGGCCTGGCGCCCGGACGCCTCGGAGGCGAGCGTGCCCTGGGTGAAATCGGGGCCGATCTTCGTACCCGTGGTGGTGGCCGACTCGGCCTCGACCGAGGTGAAGGGCAGGGCGGCGCCCGCCGCCGCGTGAGCTGGCGTGGGGGTCAGGGTGACGAGCATGCCGGCCGCCAGGGCGACGGTCGCGCCGATCGCCGACAAGCGTCTGGCTGATGCCGATGCGATGCTGCTGCTGTGCATGTGCTGATCCCTTCGTGGTGGGGGTGGGGATAGCGCGGTGCGGTGGGGGTGGCTCAGGCGAGCAGCCAGGCCGCAGTGTCCCGCGGAAGGCGTCCCTGGTCGTCCAGCGGGCCGCTGCTGAGCAGCAGCCGGGAGGTGCCGTCCAGTTCGGCGGGGGTGTCCGCGAGGTTGACCACGCAGACCAGGCCGTTGTCACGGGTGAAGGCCAGAACACCGTCGGCCGAGGGGAGCCAGGTCAGCGGCCCGTCGCCGAAACCGGGGGTGGCGCGGCGGATGCGGATCGCCTCGCGGTAGAGGGCGAGCATCGACCCGGGGTCCGCCTCCTGAGCATCGGCCGCGTACGCCGCCCAGTGCGCGGGCTGCGGCAGCCACGGCTCCTCGCGCGAGCCGAAACCGGCATACGGCGCCGTGGCCCCCCACGGCAGCGGCACCCGGCAGCCGTCGCGGCCCGGGTCGGTGCCGCCGGAGCGGAAGTGCATCGGGTCCTGGATGCGGTCGCGGGGGATGTCGGCCTCGGGCAGGCCCAGTTCCTCTCCCTGGTAGACGTACACGGCGCCGGGCAGGGCCAGCGACAGCAGGGCGGCGGCCCGTGCCCGCCGGGTGCCGAGGGCGAGGTCGGTGGGGGTGTCGAAGACCTTGGTGGCGAAGTCGAAACCGGTGTCCTCGCGCCCGTAGCGGGTGACCGTGCGGGTCACGTCGTGGTTGCACAACACCCATGTGGCGGGCGCGCCCACCGGAGCGTGTTCGGCGAGCGTCTCGTCGATCGACGCCCGCAGCCGCCCGGCCTCCCAGGGGCAGGCCAGGAAGGAGAAGTTGAAGGCGGTGTGCAGCTCGTCGGGGCGCAGATAGCGGGCGAAGCGCTCGCTGTCCGGCAGCCACACCTCGCCGACGAACACACCACCGTGTTCGTCGGCCACCCCGCGCCAGGAGCGGTAGATGTCATGGAGCTCGTCGCGGTCCACGTACGGATGCGGATCGCGGCCCTCGACGAAGTCGGGCAGCCGGGGATCCTTGGCCAGGAGGGCGGCCGAGTCGATGCGGACGCCCGCGACACCCCGCTCGAACCAGAAGCGCAGGACGTCCTCGTGTTCCTGGCGTACGGCCGGGTGCGCCCAGTTGAGGTCCGGCTGCTCGGGGGCGAACAGATGCAGATACCAGTGGCCGTCGGGCAGCCGGGTCCACGCCGGGCCGCCGAACTCCGACTTCCAGTCGTTGGGCGGCAGTTCACCGTGGTCACCGCGGCCCGGGCGGAAGTGGAAGAGCTCGCGCTCGGGGCCGCCGGCGAGGGCGGCACGCCACCAGGGGTGCTGGTCGGAGACGTGGTTCGGCACGATGTCGACGATCGTGCGGATGCCCAGCTCCCGGGCCTCGGCGATGAGCTTCTCCGCCTCGGCCAGGGTGCCGAAGGCCGGATCGATGGCGCGGTAGTCGGCGACGTCATAGCCGCCGTCCTTCATGGGCGACTGGTACCAGGGGCTGAACCACAGGGCGTCGACGCCGAGTTCGGCGAGATACGGCAGCCTGGCGCGGACGCCCGCGAGGTCGCCGGTGCCATCGCCGTCCCCGTCGGCGAAGCTGCGCACATACACCTGGTAGATGACGGCGGAGCGCCACCAGTCGTGGGGCGTCCGGGCAGGGGTGGGCTGGGCCACGGTGGATGCCTTTCTGTCGAGGGGGCGAAGTCAGCCCTTCGTGCTGCCCGCGCTGATCCCGGCGATGATGTGCCGCTGGAAGACGAGGAACAGCGCGACCATCGGGATGCTGGCGATGACCATCGCGGCGATGAGCACGGTCAGCTGGATGTTCTGCGACAGCTGGACGAGTGCGACGCTGATCGGCTGCTTGCCGGTGTCGGAGAAGACCATCAACGGCCACAGGAAGTCCTGCCACACCGCGACCAGCGCGAAGATCGACACGACGCCGAGCACCGGACGCGACATGGGCAGCACGATCGACCACAGGGTGCGCAGCTTTCCGGCGCCGTCGATCTCGGCGGCCTCCAGCACGTCGCGCGGGATCTGGTCGAAGAACCGCTTGAGGAGATAGAGGTTGAAGGCGTTGGCCACGGCCGGCAGCCAGATCGCGAGCGGGTCGTTGAGCAGGCTGGTGTGGATCAGCGGCAGATCGGCGACGGTCAGGTACTTCGGTACGACCAGCGCCTGGGCCGGGACCATCAGCGTGGCCAGGATGCCACCGAGGATCACCTTGCCGAAGGCGGGCCTCAGCTTGGACAGGGCGTAGGCGGCGGCCGTACAGAAGACCAGCTGGAACAGCCAGGCACCGGCCGCCTGGACCACCGTGTTCCACAGATGCTGCGGAAGCTGCATCAGGTCCCAGGCGTCGGTGTAGCCACTGGAGTGCCACTGCTTCGGGACGAGGGTCGGCGGGGTCTGCGCCACCTCGTCCGGCGACTTCATCGCCCCGGTCACCATCCAGTAGACGGGGAAGAGGAAGGCGATAGCGAAGAGCACCACCACGGCCGTGAAGACCGTCCAGTAGACGGCCCGGCCGCGGGGGCGGGCCAGGGCGGCGGGGGAGACGAGGGTCCGGGTACTCATACGTCGTCCTCCCCGGAGCGGGTCAGCCGCAGATAGAGGGCGGAGAAGGCGCCGAGCAGCACGAGCAGCATGACGCTCAGCGCACAGGCGCCACCGAAGTCGTTGTAGAGGAAGGCGTATTTGTAGATGAGGTAGAGGACGGTGACCGTGGCGTTCTCCGGGCCGCCACCGGTGATCACGAAGGGCTCGGTGAAGACCTGCATCGTCGCGATGATCTGCAGCAGCATCAGCATGAGGATGACGAACCGTGTCTGGGGGATCGTGACATGGCGGACGCGTTGCAGCAGGCTCGCACCGTCCAGCTCGGCCGCCTCGTACAGCTCACCGGGGATGGACTGCAGGGCCGCCAGATAGATCAGGACGGTGCCGCCCATATTGGCCCAGGTGGCGACGATGACGAGGGAGACCAGGGCGGTGTCGGCGCCGTTGGACCAGTTCGAGGTGGGCAGATGCGCGAAGCGCAGTGCCTCGTTGGCCAGTCCGGCGCCTGGGTCGTAGAACCACTTCCACAGCAGGGCGCTGACCACCGGCGGGATCATCACCGGCAGATACACCACGACCCGGAAGAACGCCTTGGCGTGCCGGAGTTCATTGAGGACGAGGGCGAGCAGGAACGGGATCGCGAAGCCGATGACCAGCGCCAGCAGCGTGAAGGTGAGGGTGTTCCGCCACGCCGCGGTGAACTCCGGATCGTGCAGGACCCGGGTGAAGTTGGCGGTGCCGACCCATTCGGGGGACGAGCCGGGCGTGTACTTCTGGAAGGCGATCACGACCGCGCGGATCGCCGGATACCAGGAGAACAGCGCGAAGCAGACGAGACCGCCGAGGAGGAAGCCGTAGGCACGGGCCTGGTCGGCGAGGCGGCGCCGCCCCCGACCCCCCGCCGGGGGCGGCGCCTGCACTGGGTGGACGGCGATCGCCTCGGCGGGCGGCCGCGCAGCCGTCTTGGTCATCGGGTCAGCCCCGGGCCAGGATGCTGTCGATCTTTCCGGAAGCGTCCTCGACGAGCTGGTCGATGTCGGCGTCCTTCTTGGTCAGGACGGCGGAGACGGCTCCGTCGAGGACGGAGTAGATCTGCTGGGCGTGCGGCGGCTCGATCTTCATCCGCAGCTTCTGATTGCCGTCCAGGAAGGTCTGATAGTTGTCCACGGGGACATTGGCGTTGGCCTTCTTGACCTGCTGGTCCTTGGCGTCGGCGGCGCCGGTGAACAGCCGCGGCTCGGGCAGGCCCACCGGGGTGTCGTTCTTCTTGGCGCGGACGTAGTCGCCGAGGAAGCCCTTGCCCGGGGTCAGGAACATGTGGTCGAGCCACTTGAGCCCGGCCCGGATCTGGGCGGGCGTGTCCTTCTTCTGGAACATATAGCCGTCGCCGCCGATGAGCGTGCCCTTGCCGCCGGGCATGGGGGCGATGGCGAGGTCCTTGTAGTTGCCGCCCTTCTCCTTGACCAGGATCGGGATGTTGTCGGGCGCGGCGAGGTACATGCCCAGCTTGCCCGAGCCCATCATCTGCTGGGCGTCGTTGATGACGAGGAGCTGCTTGCTGCCCATCGAGTCGTCCACCCAGCGCATGTCGTGCAGATTCCGCAGGACGGCGCGCGCCTCGGGGGTGTCGATGGTGGCCTTCTTGCCGTCGGCGCTGACCACGTCGCCGCCCTGTGCGTAGAGCTCCGCCGTGAAGTGCCAGCCGCCCTGGTTCTGTGCGCTGTAGTCCGCGTAGCCGACGGTGCCATTGCCCAGCGCGGCGATCTTCTTGGCGTCGGCGCGGACCTCTTCCCAGGTCATCGGCGGCTTGTCGGGGTCGAGTCCGGCCTTCTCGAAGAGCTTGCGGTTGTAGATCAGGCCCATCGAGTAGCCGGTGCGCGGGATGCCGTAGACCTTGCCGTCGACCGTGTAGATGTCGCGCAGCTGCTTCTGGAGGGTGGGGTAGCTCTTCAACTCCTTGACGTACGGGGTGAGATCGGCCGCCTGGTTGATGTCGACGACATGCCGGGCGTCGGTGAAGTACGTGTAGAAGACGTTCTCCATCTGGCCGCCGGCCAGCTTGGCGTCGAAGGTCTTCGGGTCCTGGCAGGGGAAGGCGTCATGCGCGACGACGTCGATGTCCGGGTTCTGCTTCTCGAAGGAGGCGATGTCCTCCTCGAAGAACTGGCGGTCGACCTTGGCGCTCTTGGGCGGCATGCAGTTGACGGTGATACGCGTCTTTCCGTCTGCCGAGCCGTCGTTCGACCCACCGCAGGCGGTGAGGGCGAGGGAGCAGGCGCTGAGCGCGATGAGCGTACGGCGGAACCCGGTGCTTCTCATGGGTGGACCCCTCTGTACAGGAGCAGGGAAGCCCCACGGCCGCGGGCGGAGCGCACACAACCGTGAGTGCGCCGCACACTCAAGCACCGTCGACAACGGGCCGCAAGATGTCGCGTAGATTCTGTAATTATTCAACTGGACTGTGGATCAGGTGGATTGAGCCTGCCGACCGCCTGCCGACCGCCTGCCGGCCCCCTGTCGACCGCATCCCGACGGGCCCCGCGCTCTACTCCCGCGGCGGCTGCGCGGTGGAGCCGCGCACCACCAGCTCCGGCTCGAACAACAGCTCCTCGGACGGTACGGCCGCGCCGCCGATCTGCGCGTTCAGCAGCTCCACGGCCGCCCGGCCCATGGCCTCGATGGGCTGGCGGACGGTGGTCAGCGGCGGCTCGGTGCAGTTCATGAACGCGGAGTCGTCGTAGCCGACCACGGACACCTGCGACGGCACACCGAACCCCTTGCGGCGCGCCGCCCGTATCGCCCCCAGGGCCAGCGGGTCACTGGCGCAGATGATGCCCGTGACCCCCCGGTCGATCAGCCGGGAGGCCGCGGCGTGGCCACCCTCGATCGAGAAGATCGCCCGGGCCACGAACTCGTCCGGCAGCCGGTCGGCGACCGCGCGCGCGGCGGCCAGCTTGCGCGCCGAGGGCATATGGTCACTCGGCCCCAGCACAAGCCCGATCCGCTCGTGGCCGAGAGAGGCCAGATGCCGCCACGCCCGCTCCACGGCCACGGCGTCGTCGCAGGAGACGGCCGGGAATCCGAGATGCTCTATCGCCGCGTTGACCAGTACCACCGGAATGTTGCGCTCGGCGAGCAGCCGGTAGTGGTCGTGGGGGGCGTCGGCCTGTGCGAACAGCCCGCCCGCGAACACCACGCCGGAGACCTGCTGTTGCAGCAGCAGATCCACGTAATCGGCCTCGGAGACCCCGCCCTTGGTCTGGGTGCACAGCACCGGAGTCAGCCCCAGCTGCGCCAGCGCCCCGCCGATGACCTCGGCGAGCGCCGGGAAGATGGGGTTCTGCAGCTCGGGCAGGACCAGACCGACCAGCCGGGCCCGGTCGCCCCGCAGCTGGGTGGGCCGCTCGTAGCCGAGGACGTCCAGCGCGGACAGCACCGCCTGCCGGGTGGCTTCGGAGACCCCGGGCTTGCCATTGAGCACCCGGCTGACCGTGGCCTCGCTAACACCGACCTTCTTCGCCACTTCAGCAAGTCGTCGCGTCATGCACGCAAGCGTAGCGCAAGAATTGCAAGTCGCTTGCGTAATGCGGATGTAGATCGTGCGACCCCCGGTGGCGACCCCGGCTCATGTGGCCCGGGGACGGCCACCGCGGCTTTGAGATCGGCCCAGAACTCGGGCCGGATGCCGATACGGTAGCCCAGCCGGTAGACGGTGGTCCCGGTCCGGCCGCGCACCCGCAGATGTACCTCGGTCGGTCCCGGATGGGCCTGGAGGATCTCCTTGAGCTGCTGGACGGAGTGCGGTGTCACGTGCGCTTCGAGCATCTCCAGGCGCAGGGGGGCATGGCGGGCGCTGAGGTCGGGGACCGCCAGTTCCATGGCGACCAGCCGGGGCACGTCCTCGCGCTTGTCGAGGCGGCCCTTGACGAAGACGACCGCGTCCTCGAGGAGCTGGGCCGACACCAGCTGATAGGTGGCCGGGAAGACCATGCACTCGATGGAGCCGGCCAGGTCCTCCACGGTGGCGATGGCCCAGGCGTTGCCCTGTTTGGTCATCTTGCGCTGCAGACCGGAGATGATGCCGCCGACCGTGACGATCGTGCCGTCCGCGAAGTCGCCGCCGGTGAGCTGCGCGACCGTGGCGTCCGCCGTGCCGGCCAGCAACTGCTCCAAGCCGAGGAGCGGGTGGTCGGAGACGTACAGACCGAGCATCTCCCGCTCCTGAGCGAGCAGATACGGCTTGTCCCACTCCTCGTCCGAGAACTCGACGTCGAGGCCGAAGCCCGGCCCCTCGCCGTCCCCGCCCTCACCGGCCATGCCGCCGAAGAGGTCGAACTGCCCCTCGGCCTCCTTGCGCTTGACCGCGACCACATTGTCGATCAGCGCTTCGTAGTGCGCCGTGAGCCCCTTACGGGTGTGGCCCATCTCGTCGAAGGCGCCCGCCTTGATCAGCGATTCCGTGGTGCGCTTGTTGCACACCACCGCCTCGACCTTGTCCAGGTAGTCCGGGAACGAGGCGTACTTCCCCTTGGCCTTGCGGCCACGGATGATCGCCTCCACCACGTTCTGACCGACGTTCCGGACCGCCGTGAGACCGAAGAGGATCACATCATCACCCTGAGCGGTGAAGTTGGCCTCGGACTCATTGACGTTCGGCGGCAGCACCTTGATGCCCATGCGACGGCACTCGTTCAGATAGACCGCCGACTTGTCCTTGTCGTCCCGTACCGAGGTGAGCAGCGCCGCCATGTACTCGGCGGGGTAGTTGGCCTTGAGGTACGCGGTCCAGTACGAGACGAGCGCATAGGCGGCCGCGTGCGCCTTGTTGTAGGCGTAACCCGCGAAGGGCACCAGGACGTCCCAGACCGCCTGCACGGCCTCGTCGGAGTAGCCGCGCTCCCGGCAGCCGTCCCGGAACGGGAGGAACTCCTTGTCCAGGACCTCCTGCTTCTTCTTGCCCATGGCACGGCGCAGCAGGTCGGCCTGGCCGAGTGAGTAGCCCGCGAGGGCCTGGGCGGCCTTCTGCACCTGCTCCTGGTAGACGACCAGGCCGTAGGTGATGTCGAGGACCTCCTTGAGCGGCTCCTCCAGCTCGGGGTGGATCGGGGTGATCTCCTGCTGCCCGTTCTTCCGCAGCGCGTAGTTGATATGCGAGTTCATGCCCATCGGGCCCGGCCGGTACAGGGCGGTGACCGCGGTGATGTCCTCGAACTGGTTCGGTTTCATCAGCCGCAGGAGAGAGCGCATCGCGCTGCCGTCGAACTGGAACACACCGAGGGTGTGGCCACCTCCGAGCATCTCGAAGGTCCTGCGGTCGTCCAGCGGCAGATCGAGCAACTTCAGGTCGACGCCCTTGTTGGCGCGCACCATCGTGACGGCGTCGTCCATGATGGTCAGGTTGCGCAGGCCCAGGAAGTCCATCTTCAGCAGGCCCAGCGACTCACAGGTGGGGTAGTCCCACTGCGTGATCGTGACCCCGTCGGTGTGCCGCACCCAGACCGGGACATGGTCCACGATCGGCTCGCTCGACATGATCACGCCGGCGGCGTGCACACCCATCTGCCGCACCAGGCCCTCGACACCCTTGGCGGTGTCGATGACCTTCCGCGCATCCGGCTCGTTCTCGTACATCGCCCGCACCTCGCCCGCCTCGGAGTACCGCGGGTGTTCCGGGTCGGTGATGCCGGACAGCGGGATGCCCCTGCCGCCGACGTCGGCGGGCATGGCCTTGGTGATGCGGTCGCCCATCGCGTACGGATAGCCGAGCACCCGGGCCGAGTCCTTGATGGCGTTCTTGGCCTTGATGGTGCCGTAGGTGCCGATCATGGCCACCTTGTCGGCGCCGTACTTCTCCGTCACATAGCGGATCACCTCGACCCGCCGGCGCTCGTCGAAGTCGATGTCGACGTCCGGCATGGACACCCGCTCGGGGTTGAGGAACCGCTCGAAGATCAGGCCGTGTTCGACCGGGTCGAGGTCGGTGATGCCCATCGCGTACGAGACGATCGAACCGGCCGCCGAACCACGGCCCGGCCCGACGGCGATGCCCTGCTGCTTGGCCCACATGATGAAGTCGGCGACCACGAGGAAGTAGCCCGGGAACCCCATCTGGATGATGACGTCCATCTCGTACTCGGCCAGCTTCTGACGGTCCTCGGGGACGCCACCCGGATAGCGCCGGGCCATCCCGCGCCGGACCTCCTCGCGGAACCACGTGACCTCGGTGTGGCCGTCGGGCACATCGAACCGGGGCATGAGGTCGCGCTTGTCGAACATGCCGGTGGTGTCGATCTGCTCGGCGACCAGCAGGGTGTTGCGGCAGCCCTCCTGCCAGGCGCCCGAGGAGTCGATGGCGTACATCTCGGCGGCGGACTTGAGGTAGTAGCCGGTGCCGTCGAAGCGGAAGCGGTCCAGGTCGGAGAGGCTCTTGCCGGTCTGGATGCACAGCAGCGCATCGTGGGCGGTGGCCTCGTCCGCGTAGGTGTAGTGCGAGTCGTTCGTCACCAGCGGCGGGATGCCCAGCTTCCTGCCGATCTCCAGCAGCCCGTCCCGGACCCGGCGCTCGATCTCGATGCCGTGGTCCATCAGCTCCAGGAAATACCGGTCCTTGCCGAAGATGTCCTGGTATTCGGAGGCGGTCTTCAGCGCCTCGTCGAACTGGCCCAGCCGCAGCCGGGTCTGCAGCTCACCGGACGGACAGCCGGTCGAGGCGATCAGCCCCTCGGCGTGTTCGGCGATGACCTCCTTGTCCATCCGCGGCCACTTCTGCAGCCAGCCCTGCGCATACGCGTCCGACGACAGCCGGAACAGATGGTGCAGCCCGGTGGCGTCCGCCGCCCAGATCGTCTTGTGGGTGTAGCCGCCCGAGCCGGAGACATCGTCGCGCTTCTGATGGGGCTGCCCCCACTGGATCTTGCGCTTGGTGCGCCGCGACTCCGGGGCGACATACGCCTCGATCCCGATGACCGGCGTCACGCCCGCGGCCGTGGCCTGCTGGAAGAAGTCGTACGCGCCGTGCAGATTGCCGTGGTCGGTCAGGGCGAGGTGCGACATGCCCATTTCCTGGCAGGCCGCGAAGAGATCCTTCAGCCGGGCCGCGCCGTCCAGGAGCGAGTACTGCGTGTGCACATGCAGATGGGTGAAAGGCGGTGCCACTCCGTCCCCCGGATCAGGCGTCGGACTCGAGGGCCTGGGCGATCCTCCGCAGGCCCGTGGCCACCTCCCGCGCCGAGGGGGCGCGCTCGGGATCGACCAGCCACTGCTGGGTCAGACCGGCGATCAGGGCCATGTGCACCGACCCCACCGCACGGGCCACCTCGCCCTCCTCCGTGTCCTCGATGCCGTGCAGATCGGCCGCAAGCGCCGTACGGGACCGTTCGAACGCCTCGGCGAGCTGCTGCCGGATCTCGGTGGCACGTTCGGCCTGGGCGAGCGCTTCCGCGCTGGCCACCAGCAGCGGCCGGTCCGTGGTCGCGGACTCGATGATCCGGGCCCACATCGACTCCACTCGCGCTCCGGCCTCGGGTGCCGGGGCGGCCTCCGCCGACCCGGACCGCACCTGCTCGCTCCACTCGTCGAGCGATTCCAGGAGCGCCGCGTTGAGCAGCCGTTCCTTCGAGCCGTAGTGGTAATTGATCGTGCCGAGCGGTGCGTTGGCGGCGGCGGCGATGTCACGCGAGGTCGTACGGGCGAAACCCCGCTCCTCCAGGCACCGCTTCGCCCCGGCCATCAACTGTTCCCGATGTCCCATGCCGGTCACCCTACCCCAGTCTTGAACGTACGTTCAGAACGATCGTTCAGAACGATCGTTCAGGACGTACGTTCAGAAGGGTCGTGCAGACTCCGCATCAGGTGTGGCTCGCCGCCGGTTCCTGCTCGGGGCGGGGCGCGTCGTGCTCGTGCCGGGGGAGGAGGAGCGGAGTCGCCAGGCTGAGGACTCCGGCTGTGGCGATCGCGATCCGAGGCCCGGTGACAGCGGCCAGCAGGCCCCACAGGGCGGTCAGGATCGCGATGGTGGCCTTGCTGGAGACCGACCACGCGGAGAGGGTGCGGGCGACCCGGTCCGCCGGGGTCCGGTCGAGCCGATAGGTGGCGTACAGCGGGGTGAACACGCCCATGCAGCAGATCAGCCCCAGCTCGACCGCCATGACCAGCACCAGCCCCGCCGTACCGGGGCGGACGAAGGCCAACCCCGGCAGCCAGCACGCCCGCAGCGCTCCCGAGATCAGCATGACCCGGTGCCGCCCGAACCGTGCCGCCAGCCGGGGAGCCAGCCGGGAGCCGATCAGACCCCCGGCGCACGGCAGTGTGAAGGCCATGGCGTACTGCCAGGGCGCGAACCCCAGGCTGCCGAGCATGAGGACGGCGAGCAGTGGCGCGGTCGCCATGATCAGCCCGCCCACCAGGACCTGGTTGAAGAACAGCGGGCGCAGTGCCGGGTGGGTCAGAATGCACCGCCAGCCCTCCAGCAGCCCACCGGCCCGCAGCCGTGGAGGCGGGCCGGCGCGCTCGGGGCGTGGCTCCGTGCCGCCGATCGCACGGATCCCCGCCGCGGAGAGCAGAAAGCTGACCGCGTTGGCCGCCACGGCCATCACCGGACCGAAGAGCCCGATCGCGGCCCCGCCGATCTGCGGTCCGAGCATGGTGGCGGTCCAGGACGTGGACTCGAACCGCGCGTTCGCTACCAGCAGGTCCTCCCGTGGCACCAGCGCCTTCAGATACGCGCCACTGGCCGCGGTGAAGGCGATGTCGGCCGCGGAGACGACGACCGACACGACCACGAGCTGGACGAAGGTGAGCCGGCCGAGCAGAAACAGGACGGGAACGGTCATCAGGGCCGCGAACCGGACCGCATCCATCGTGATCATCACCGGCCGCTTGCGGCGGAACTCCATCCACGGCCCGAGCGGTACCGCCACCGCCGCCCCCACCGCCAGCCCCGCGGCCGCCAGCAGCGACACCTGGGCCGCCCCGGCATGGAGCACCATGATCGCGATCATCGGGAACGCGTCGAACGCGAGCCAGGTGCCGAACGCGCTGACCGCGTACGCCGCCCAGAGCCATCCGAACTGCCGCCCCAGCTTCCGCCTCGCCCCCATGTGCAGCGCACTCCCCGCCATCTCGCCCGAAGAACCTCATGTAGAACGGGCGATATCCAAGCGAGCCGGGGCGGGCGGTTCAAACAACGCCCTCGACATGCCACAACCATGAGTTGTGCGGTTAAGGTGGCCGACGTGGACCTCAAGGCCGTGCGCACCTTCGTCGCCGTCGCGGACGTGGGCCAGTTCCAGGAGGCGGCCGCCGAGCTGTCCATTACCCAGCAGGCCGTCTCCAAGCGCATCGCAGCCTTGGAGAAGGAGCTCGGTGCGCGGCTTTTCACGCGTACCGCACGCGGAGCCCGGCTCACCATCGACGGGCAGGCGTTCCTGCCCCACGCCCGGGAGCTGCTGCGGGCCGAGGAGCGGGCCGCCGCTTCCGTACGCCCCGGCCGCCGCGCGCTGCGCGTCGATGTGATCGGGCGGCGGCTCGCACCGGCCGATCTGCTCCGCGGATTCCACCGCGCGCACCCCGGGGTCGAACTCGATGTGGTGACCCTCTTCGACGCCGACGCGGCCATCGCCGCCGTGCGCACCGGTACGATCGACGCGTCGTTCCGGGCGGTCACCGTGCCCGCGCGGCGGCTCCCCGGCGGCATCGAGGCCACCCGGGTCCACGACGAGCCCATCCAGCTCCTCACCGGACCGTCCCATCAGCTCGCCGCCGCCCGCGAGGTCACCCCGGCCGAGCTCGCCGGGCACCGGATCTGGATGCCGGGCATCGTGCCCGGTACCGAATGGGCCGCCTACTACGACGACCTCGCCGCCGCGTTCGGGATCACCATCGACGTGATCGGCCCGTACTTCGGGCCCGAGCCGCTCCTCGACACGATCGCCGACTCCTCGACGCTGGCGACCTTCGTCGGCGAACGGACCCGCCTGGTCTGGCCCGCCGACTACGGGCTGCGGCGCATCGCGGTGCGCCACCCGACCCCGGTCTACCCGCATGCGCTGATCTGGCACCGCGACAACCCGCACCCCGCCCTCAGCGCGCTCCGCGACCACCTCGCCTCCGCGCCGCCCGGTCACCGCGACACCGACGTCTGGACACCCCAATGGGCATGGTGACCGACATCACCTCGCGTCACCGACGACGGGCGGATCACGCGGGCCGGTGAGTTCTCGCAGGTCGGCAACTCCCTTTATTTATCGCCGAAAAGGTGCGGGTTGACAGCGGATCAGCCAACGATCTAGGTTCACCTCAGGGGGACTCGCTGGACGGCGAACGGGGGCTGTGGTGAGTGTTTTGGCGTTACGCGCATCCGATATCACCAGGATCGCGCGACCGGTTACGCATGCTGTCTTGATCGACCGGATGACCGACCGGTTGACCTCAGGAAATGCTGTCTTGGATCGCGAGGATCGCGAGAAAAGCGACATCTCACCGCAGCGTGGCGGATTTCGCGGAATTTCTCTGCCCGGCCCTGACGTCACCGCATGGCTGCCACCTCGTAAATCCGGCAAGAGCCTGATGGGCGCCGGTGCGCGCGCTGTCACTCAACCGCCCGGCCACTCCGCGGAGTTCGAGGCGCGCCGGATGCTCGCCTCGGATATTGACGCCGCCCAGCAGGTGAGTTTCAGCCGACAGGCGGGCTTCGCCGGACTCCGGATCCTTGTATGCCGCACGTCGAATACTTGCGCGGGCCGGGGCGATGGTGCACCGGTGCTGACTTCTCTTTAAACGGCGTCCGCGCCATAGCTGGGCAAGCATCAGTGGCAGTATCAGCGAAATAATCGCGCAAAACCATTTCCATCAGTCGTCGGGGAAGGCTGTGTTGTGGGGCAATCAGGCGCGCCCAAATCCCAAGGTCTCAGCGCGGCCATGAGCAATCTCTTCGAGCGC
This sequence comes from Streptomyces sp. AgN23, assembly GCF_001598115.1. Lineage (NCBI taxonomy): Bacteria > Bacillati > Actinomycetota > Actinomycetes > Kitasatosporales > Streptomycetaceae > Streptomyces > Streptomyces sp. AgN23. Next base: position 1,060,857 of record NZ_CP007153.1, on the reverse strand, counting down.
ACCAGGCGAAAGGAATCCACGGGTGTGGTGCCCGTCGCCAGGGACCGTGAGCTGAGGGCGTCATTCGCGCAGCGGCGACTGTGGTTTCTGGACCAGCTGGAGCCCGGCAACGCCTCGTACAACCTCCCCTTCGCGGTGCGGGTGCGCGGCCGCCTGGACGTCGCTCATCTCTCCCGGGCCCTGTCGCTGGTGGTCGCCCGGCATGAGGCGCTGCGCACCACCTTCACCGAGACCGGCGGCCAACCGGTGCAGCGGATCCTGCCCCCCGCCCCCGTCCCGGTGCGGATCGCATCGGTGCCCGACGGCCCGGAGGAGGAGCGGCTTGCCGCGGTCCGGCAGCTTGCCGGAGCGGAGATCACCGAGCCCTTCGACCTGAGCACCGGGCCCCTGCTGCGGGCCAAGGTGCTGCGGCTGGAGGAACACGACCACGTCCTGCTGCTGACGGTGCACCATGTGGCCACGGACGCCTGGTCACAGGGCATTCTCGTGGGTGAGCTGTCCGCCGCGTACGAGGCGTTCGACGCCGGGCGGGAGCCCGTACTGCCGCCGCTGCCCGTGCAGTACGCCGACTACGCGGAGTGGGAGCGCGACTGGCTGTCCGGTCCGACCCTGCGCCGCCAGCTGGACTACTGGACGAAGCGGCTCGACGGTATGGCGCCCGCGCTGGAGCTGCCCACCGACCGGCCCAGGCCCTCGGTCGCCCGCCAGGAAGGCGACGCGGTGCGCTGGGAGCTGCCCGCCGAACTGATCCAGGCCGCCCGCCGGCTGGGCGCCGGTGAGAACGCGACCCTCTACATGACCTTGCTGGCCGCCTTCCAGCTGGTCCTGGGCCGCTATGTGGACAGTGACGACATCACGGTGGGCACCCCCGTGGCCAACCGGGGGCGCGCCGAGGTCGAGGGCCTCATCGGGTTCTTCGTCAATACCGTGGTGCTGCGGACCGACCTGTCCGGCGACCCCACCTTCCGCCAGCTGCTGGCACGGGTCCGGGACATGGCGGCCGGTGCCTTCGCCCATGGCGACCTGCCCTTCGAGTATCTGGTGGAGCAGGTGCACCCCGAGCGGGACCTGTCCCGGAACCCGCTGGTACAGGTGCTCTTCCAGATGATCAACGTACCGGCGGAGCGGCTCGCCCTGCCCGGCGCGGAGACCGAGCCCTACGACCACGGCCGGATCCTCACGCGCATGGACCTGGAGGTCCATCTCGTCGAGACCGAGGACGGCGTGCTCGGTCATATCGTCTTCAGCGAGGCCCTGTTCGACAGGAGCACCGTCGAACGGCTGCTGCACCATGTCACCGTCGTCCTGCGAGGTGTTCTGGCCGAGCCGGACCGGCGCCTCTCCGAGATCTCCCCGCTCGACGACGCCGAGCGGGCGAAGGTCCTGGAGGAGTTCAACCACACCGCGGGCCCCGTACCGGCCGGATCGCTGCCCGCGCTCTTCACCGCCCAGGCCGAGCACCGCCCCGGCGCGGTGGCCGTGATCAGCGGCGCCGACCGCATCACCTACGCCGAGCTGGACCAGCGGTCGAACCAGCTCGCCCACCTCCTGGAGAGCCGGGGGATCGGCCCCGAGACCCTGGTCGGGCTGTGTGTCGACCGCGGCGCCGAGATGATCGTGGCCATCCTCGCGATCCTCAAGCTCGGAGCGGCCTATGTGCCGATCGACCCGAACCACCCCCGGGACCGCATCCAATTCGTACTGGCCGACGCCGGGGTGACCGTCGCCGTCACCCAGCAGCGCTTCACCAGCCTGCTCGAAACGCCCGCCGAAACGGAGGGCGGGACGCCCGGGATCCGGCTCGTCCTGCTCGACGCCGAGCGCGCATCACTCACCAGCCGGCCCCCGACCCCGCCCATGGCACGGCCCAGCGCCCAGAACCTCGCCTATGTCATCTACACCTCCGGCTCCACCGGAGTCCCCAAGGGCATCCTCATGCCCGCCTCCTGTGTGCTCAACCTGGTGGCCTGGCAGAAGAAGGCCCTGCCGATCGGCCCCGACGCCAAGACGGCCCAGTTCGCCACGCTCACCTTCGACATCTCGCTGCAGGAGATCTTCTCGGCGCTGCTGTACGGCGAGACGATCGTCATCCCCGGCGAAGAACTGCGCATGGACCCCGTCGAGTTCGCCCGATGGATCCACACCCACGAGATCGACCAGCTCTTCGTTCCGAATGTGATGCTGCGGGCGATCTCGGAGGAGGTGGATCCGCACGGCACCGAGCTGGCCGCGCTGCGCCATCTCTCACAGGCCGGTGAACCCCTCTCCCTCCACCACGATCTGCGCGAGCTGTGCGCCCGCCGCCCCGAGCTGCGGCTGCACAACCACTACGGGCCCAGCGAAGCCCATGTGGTGACCTCGTACTCGCTCCCCGCCGAGGTGGCCGAGTGGCCGCTCACCGCCCCCATCGGCCGCCCGATCGGCAATACCCGGGTGTATGTCGTCGACCGGCGGCTCCGGCCCGTCCCCGTGGGAGTGCCCGGTGAGCTGTGCGTGGCCGGAGCGGGCCTGGCCAGGGGCTATCTCGGCCGCCCGGATCTGACCGCCTCCCGGTTCGTGGCGAACCCGTTCCACGGCGATGGATCGCGTATGTACCGCTCCGGCGACCTGGTGCGCTGGCTGCCCGACGGCAACCTGGAATACCTCGGCCGGATCGACGACCAGGTGAAGATCCGTGGCTTCCGGATCGAACCGGGCGAGATCGAGGCGATCCTCGCCAGGCACCAGGACGTGCTCCACACAGCCGTGATGGTGCGTGAGGACACCCCGGGGGACAAGCGGCTGGTGGCCTATGTGGTGGCCGATGCCACCGCCGCGGACCGGCACGACCGGCTGACCGAAACCCTGCGCCGGCACGTCGAGTCCGCGGTGCCCGAGTACATGGTGCCCTCCGCTTTCGTCCTGCTGGACACCATGCCCCTGACCTCCGGCGGCAAGATCGACCGGAAGGCGCTGCCCGCGCCCGACCTGCGCACCGTGCTCGAGGTCGGCTACGTCGCCCCCCGCACCCCCGAGGAAGAGGCCGTCTGCCGGGTCTACGCGGAACTGCTCGGCGCCACCAGGGCCGGTATCGACGACGACTTCTTCGCACTGGGCGGCCATTCCCTCATCGCCACCCGGGTGGTCGCCAGGCTACGGACCGCCCTTGGCATCGACGTGCCGCTGAAGACCGTTTTCCAGCAGCGCACGCCCAGGGAACTGGCGGCCACGCTCACCGCCGCGGCCCGGTCCGTTCCCGACCCCGAGCTGCCGCCGCTGGTCCCCGCCCGGCGCGATCAGCCCGTCCCCCTCACCTTCGCACAGCAGCAGACGGACCTCTTCTTCGGCGATCTCCTCGACGCCGGGGACTGGAACATCCCCATGGCCGTGCGGGTGTCGGGCGAACTGGACCTCGACTGCCTGCGGCGGGCGATGGCCCTGCTGATCGACCGGCACGAGGCCCTGCGCACCTCCTTCGTCAAGGAGGCCGACGGATACGTCCAGGTGATCCGGCCGCATGTGCCGGTCCAGGTGGAGGTGGCCGAGGCGGACGACGAGGCGGAAGCCTCCGTACTGGCCGGACAGGAGGCGGCACGGCCCTTCGATCTCACGAGCGGCCCGCTGGCGAGGCTGCGCGTACTGCGCCTGGCCGAGCTGGACCATGTCCTGGTGCTCACCCTGCACCATCTGGTCACCGACGGCTGGTCCCAGGGTGTGCTGGTCCGCGATCTGTCCGTCGTGTACTCGGCGCTGCTGCGCGGCGCCGAACCCGATCTGCCACCCGTGCCCGTCCAGTACGCCGATGTCGCGAACTGGGAGCGCGAGTGGCTGCGCGGGGATCTGCTGCGACGACAACTCGACTACTGGCAGCGGCATTTCGACAAAATGACGCCCGCCGAACTGCCCACCGACCGGCCCCGCGCCACGTCGGCCCGATACGAGAGCGGCATCCACCACTGGCGACTGCCGAAGGACGCCGTGGAGGCGGCCCGGCGGCTGGGCGAATCGTCCAGTGCCACCTTGTACATGACGCTGCTCACCGCGCTGAAGGTGGTCATGTCCGCCCGCTCGGACAACCAGGACGTCCTCGTCGGCGTGCCCATGGCCAATCGTGGTCGGGACGAACTGGAGAACGTCGTGGGCCTCGTCTCCAAGATGCTGGCGCTGCGCACCGAGGTTTCCGGCGCCACCGACTTCGGCACACTGCTGACGGTGGTGCGCGATGCGATGTCCGACGCCTTTACGCACCAGGACCTGCCGTTCGTCTCCGTACTCAAGCACTCGGACGAACCCACCGGCGGCCATGCCGGAACGCGGCTGTCGGACGATCCGCCGGTAAAGGTGATCTTCCAGATCGTCAACACCCCACAGCGGCCGCTGATGCTCGCCGGACTGACCGCCGAACCGTTCCTGATGACCCACCCACCGGTGACCGTCAACGTGGACATGGAGATCGACCTGTACGAGAACGCGGAGGACGGCGGCCTCGCCGGCACCGTGCTGTTCAGCACGTCCCTCTTCGACCGCGCCACGATCGAGCGGTTCTGCGACGACGTGGTGGCCGTGGTCTCCACGGCCGCCGCGGACCCCCGACGGTCGGTCTCGCAGGTCTGGCAGGTCCGAGGGCGCGATCAGTGAACGACGATTCCGTCCCGAGGAACAGCATGGAACCGGACGAGGCCATCGCCATTGTCGGAATGTCCTGCCGCTTTCCGCAGGCACCCGACCCCAAGGCGTTCTGGCGGCTGCTGAGCGAGGGCGTCTCGGCGATCAGCGAGGTGCCCGCCGGGCGGTGGACCGACGACGCGTCCATGCCGCCCGCCATCCGCCACGGCGGCTTCATCGACGACGTCGACCGTTTCGACCCCGCGTTCTTCGGCATCTCGCCACGCGAAGCCGTGACGATGGACCCCCAGCAGCGGCTGATACTGGAGCTGGGCTGGGAGGGGCTGGAGGACGCGGGCATCGTGCCCGCCACCCTGCGGGGAGCCACCGTCGGCGCGTTCATCGGTGCCGGATCCGCCGACTACGCCTCGCTGATCAGTGCCCGGGGCCGCTCGCACCACACGCTGACCGGCGTCCAGCGCGGCATGATCGCGAACCGGCTCTCCCATGTGCTCGGCCTGAGCGGTCCCAGCGTGACCGTCGACGCGGCCCAGGCATCGTCCCTGGTCGCAGTGCATATGGCCGTGGAGAGCCTGCGCCGCGGCGAGTCACGGATCGCGCTGGCGGGCGGGGTGAACCTGAACCTCTCCGCGGAAACCGCCGCCGACATCGCCGCGTTCGGCGCGCTCTCCCCGGACGGCCGCTGCTTCACCTTCGACGCCCGCGCCAATGGCTATGTGCGGGGCGAGGGCGGCGGCATCGTCGTCCTGAAACCGCTGTCCGACGCCCTCGCCGACGGCGACACCGTCTACTGCGTGATCGAGGGCAGCGCGGTCAACAACGACGGCGGCGGCACCTCGCTCACCGCCCCCGACCCCCGTGGTCAGCAAGAGGTGCTCCGGCTGGCCCAACGGCGGGCCGCGGTCTCACCCGGCGCCGTGCAGTACGTGGAACTGCACGGCACCGGAACGGCGCTCGGCGACCCGGTCGAGGCGGCGGCCCTGGGCGCCGTCTTCGGCCGGACCGGGACGGGGCCGGTGCAGCTGGGTTCGGTGAAGACCAACATCGGCCACCTCGAGGCCGCCGCCGGTATCGCCGGACTGCTGAAGACGGCACTGGCCATCCACCACCGTCAACTGCCGGCCAGTCTTCATCACCGCACGCCGAATCCCCGCATTCCCCTGGGCGAGCTCAACCTGGAAATGCGCCTGGCACCGGGGGAGTGGCCGAAGGCGGACCACCGCCTGGTCGCCGGCGTCAGCTCGTTCGGGATGGGCGGCACCAACTGCCATGTGGTGCTTGCCGAACCACACGCCGAGGTCCCCTCCCGAGCCTCCGCGGACCCGGAGCCCGGAGTCCTCCCGAGCCCGGTTCCGGCCCCTGCCCCTGTCCCCCTCCCGGTCCCGCTTGCGCTGTCGGCGTCGACCGCGGACGCGCTCCGGGACCAGGCGGTACGGCTACGGCCGTATCTGGAACGGTCGCCGAACCTCACCGACCTCGCCTTCTCCCTCGCCACCACCCGGACCACCTTCGAACACCGTGCGGTGCTCATCGCCGGGGAGGCCACCGACGCGGCACCCGGCCTGGACACGCTCGCCGAAGGCGGCACGGCTCCCGGCCTGGTGACCGGCACGGCGAGGGCGGGCAGGCTTGCCTTCGCCTTCGCCGGCCAGGGGTCCCAGCGGCTCGGCATGGGACGCGAACTCAGCGCCGCTTTTCCCGCGTTCGCCGAAGCGCTCGACGCCGTGTGCACGGCGCTGGACGCACACCTCGATCGTCCCCTTCGGGACGTCATCCACGGCGACGACGCCCAGCTGCTCGACCAGACGCTGTACGCCCAGGCCGGACTCTTCGCGGTGGAAGTGGCGCTCTTCCGGCTGCTCGAGGACTTCGGGCTCGTACCGGATGTGCTGATCGGGCACTCCCTCGGCGAAGTGAGCGCCGCCCATGTCGCCGGTGTGCTGTCGCTGGCGGACGCCGCCGCCTTCGTCGCCGCCCGCGGCCGACTGATGCAGGCCGTGACGGAACCGGGCGCCATGGTCCTGCTCGAAGCGACCGAGGACGAGGTCACCCGGACTCTCATGACGGGCGAGGCATCGGACGACAGCGCCCGGATCTGCGTGGCCGCGGTCAATGGACCGAACGCCACGGTGATCTCGGGGGATGAGCGTGCCGTACTCGACCTCGCGGCGCAATGGACCCACCGCGGACGCAGAACGAAGCGGCTCCGGACCAGCCACGCCTTCCATTCACCGCATCTGGACCCCGTCCTCGACGAGCTTCGGCATATCGCCGAGAGCCTCACGTACCGGCCGCCGCGGATACCGCTCATATCGAATGTGACCGGCAGCCGTGCCACGGCGGAAGAGCTGTGCTCCCCGGAGTACTGGGTACGGCATGTCCGCCGGACCGTACGTTTCCTGGACGGCATTCGCGCGCTGGAAGGCGAGGGCGTCACCACCATCGTGGAGCTGGGCCCGGACAGGGCGCTCACCACCCTGGCCCGCGACTGCCTGACCGGGCCCGGAACGCTGGTGGGCACGCTCCGCCGTGACCGGCCCGAGCCACTGGCCCTGGTCACCGCGCTGGCCGAGCTGTATGTCTCGGGTGCCCAGGTGGTATGGGACCCGCTGGTGTCCGGGGGGCGGCGGATTCCGCTGCCCACGTACGCCTTCCAGCGGCAGTCGTACTGGTTTTCCGTGTCCGGCCCCGAGGGCGGGGCCACGCCCGCACCTGCGCTCACCTCCGCACCTGCGATCACCTCCGCACCTGGGGTTGTCTCCGAGCCTGGGATTGTCTCCGAGCCTGAGGACACTTCCGGACCTGAGGACACTTCCGGACCTGAGGATTGGGACCTGGGCCGGAGCGGTGGCGGAGTGCTCGGCATGGTCCGGGCGCACGCGGCCGTCGTACTCGGATACGAGTCGGTGGCGGCCATCGGCGCCGAGCGAACCTTCAAGCAACTGGGGTTCGACTCGATCACCGCCGTCGAGCTGTGCGAACGGCTCGGCGAGGCGACCGCCCTCCCGCTACCCAGCACCTTGTTGTTCGACTATCCGACGCCCGCCGCGCTCGCCGAGCATCTGCACCGCACGCTCCACGGCGGGGTGGACGAGCGGACCGTGTCCGCGCCGGAGCCGACGCCCGACAGTGGCGATCCGGTGGTGATCGTGGGCATGGGCTGCCGGTTCCCCGGCCGGGTGCACTCGCCGGAGGATCTCTGGCGGATCGTGGCCGACGGCGAAGACGCCATCTCCGGCTTCCCGTCCGACCGGGGTTGGGATCTCGATGGCCTCTACCACCCCGACCCCGATCACCTCGGTACCTCGTACGCGCGCGACGGCGGATTCCTTTACGACGCCGCCGAGTTCGACGCGGGTTTCTTCGGCATCTCGCCGCGCGAGGCCGCGGCGATGGACCCGCAGCAGCGGCTGCTGCTGGAGACGGCGTGGGAGGCGTTGGAACAGGCGGGGATTCCCGCAGGGCACCTCAAGGGCAGTGGCACAGGTGTGTTCATCGGAGCCTCGTCGGCCGGCTACGCGGCGGATGCCGGAGAGGCGGTCGAGGGCTATCGGCTGACCGGCACCGCGGCGAGCGTGGCCTCGGGCCGGGTGTCCTACACCCTGGGCCTCGAAGGCCCGGCGGTCACCGTGGACACGGCATGCTCATCGTCGCTGGTGGCATTGCATCTGGCGGCGCAGTCGCTGAGGGCGGGCGAGTGCTCGCTGGCCTTGGCGGGTGGAGTGACGGTGATGGCCACACCGGCGATGTTCGTGGAGTTCTCCCGTCAGCGGGGGCTGGCCGCGGACGGGCGGTGCAAGGCGTTCGCGGCGGCGGCGGACGGCACAGGGTGGGCCGAAGGCGTCGGAATGCTGGTGGTCGAGCGGCTGTCGGATGCCGAGCGTCTTGGGCATCGGGTGTTGGCGGTGGTGCGGGGTTCGGCGGTGAATCAGGATGGTGCGTCGAATGGGTTGACGGCGCCGAACGGTCCGTCGCAGCAGCGTGTCATCCGCCAAGCGCTGGCCGGCGCGGGGCTTGTGGCGTCGGATGTGGATGCCGTGGAGGCGCACGGCACGGGTACGACGCTGGGTGATCCCATCGAGGCCCAGGCATTGCTGGCCACCTACGGTCAGGACCGGGCGTCGGACCGGCCACTGCTGCTGGGCTCGGTGAAGTCCAATATCGGTCATACGCAGGCGGCGGCGGGTGTGGCCGGTGTGATCAAGATGGTGATGGCGATGCGCCACGGCGTGCTGCCGCGAACGCTGCATGTGGATGCGCCGTCGCCACACGTCGACTGGTCCGGCGGCGGGGTTGAGCTGCTCACCGAGGCAATGCCGTGGACCACGGCCGGTGGTCTGCGCCGAGCGGGCGTCTCGTCGTTCGGAGTGAGCGGCACCAACGCGCACGTCATCCTGGAGCAGGCCCCCCGGACGGCCCAGCCGACCGATCCCATCGGGGAAGGCGGCCCCGGAGCCGCGGCGGTCGCCTGGGTGTTGTCGGGTCAGGGCGAGGCGGGGCTACGGGCGCAGGCCGAGCGGCTCCACGCCTTCCTGGCGCGCGGTCCCCGTCCCACTCCGGCAGAGGTGGGATGGTCGCTGGCATCGACACGTACGACGTTGTCGCACCGCGCGGTGGTCATGGGGGCTGACTACGACGAGTTGCTGGGCGGTCTGGACGCGGTGGCCGACGGGATGCCCGCGCCCGGAGTGGTACGGGGCACCGGAGCACCCGGAGACGTGGTGTTCGTCTTCCCGGGTCAGGGGTCGCAGTGGGTCGGGATGGCGTTGGAGTTGATGGAGTCCTCGCCGGTGTTCGCGGGGCGGATGCGTGAATGTGCGGATGCGCTGGCTCCGTTCGCTGAGTGGTCGTTGTGGGATGTGTTGGGTGATGAGGTGGCGTTGGGGCGGGTGGATGTGGTGCAGCCGGTGTTGTGGGCGGTGATGGTGTCGTTGGCGGAGTTGTGGGGTTCGTTTGGTGTGGTGCCGTCGGCGGTGGTGGGGCATTCGCAGGGTGAGATCGCGGCGGCGTGTGTGGCGGGTGGTCTGTCGCTGGCGGATGGTGCGCGGGTGGTGGCCTTGCGCAGCAAGGCGTTGCTGGCCTTGTCGGGTCGGGGTGGGATGGTGTCCGTTCCGGTGGCGGCTGATCGGTTGGGGGATCGCCGGGGGTTGTCTGTGGCGGCGGTGAATGGTCCGGGCTCGACGGTGGTGTCCGGGTCGGTTGAGGTGCTGGATGCGGTGTTGGTGGAGTTCCCGGAGGCCAAGCGGATTCCGGTGGATTACGCGTCGCATTCGGCGCAGGTGGAGGAGGTCCGGGGGGAGCTGGCGGAGGCTCTGGCGGGGGTGGAGCCGTGTAGTGGGCGGGTGCCGTTTTATTCGACGGTGACCGGGCGGCTGATGGATACCGCGGAGCTGGATGCGGGGTACTGGTACCGGAATCTGCGGGAGACCGTGGAGTTCCAGGGCACCGTTGAGACCCTCGTCCGCCAGGGTCACACGGTGTTCGTCGAGGCCAGCCCGCATCCGGTGCTGACCATCGGCGTCCAGGACACCGCCGACGCCACCGACACCCCGATCATCACCACCGGATCGCTGCGCCGCGACGACGGCACGATCCAGCGTTTCCTGAGCCACCTGGCCGAGCTCCATGTGCGCGGTGTCCGGGTCGACTGGCGACCGCTCTTCGTCGGCGTCTCGCCCGTCGAGCTGCCGACGTACGCTTTCCAACGGGAACGGTTCTGGCTTGGAGCGGACACTGCCGAGTCCGCCGCGGTCGCGTGGCGATACCGGATCGCCTGGAAGCCACTGCCCGGGATGGACACCCCGACCCTGCCGGGCACATGGCTGGCGGTGGTCCCCGAAGGGGACGAGTGGGCCATGGCCGGTGCCCGGGCTCTGGCCGAGCAGGGTGGCGCGCGGGTCCGTACCCTCCAGGTGTCGCACGACGCGGAGCGTCAGAGCCTGACCGGGCCGCTGACGGATGCGGTGGGAGCCGATGACATCTCCGGTGTCGTCTCGTTCCTGGCCCTCGACGAGCGTCCGCATCCGACGCATCGGGCCCTGTCCCAGGGGCTGGCGCACACCGTCGAGCTGCTGTGCGCGCTCACCGCCGCCGAGGTCGAGGTGCCGCTGTGGTGTGTCACCCGGTCGGCCGTCGCGGCTCTGCCGGGGGATCCGGAACCCAGCCCCGCCCAGGCGGCGATATGGGGATTCGGACGGGTGGCCGGGCTGGAGCGATCCGGGCACTGGGGTGGCCTGATCGACCTGCCCACACAGTGGGGCGCGCAGGTGGCGCGGAGGTTCGTCGCCGTGCTTGCCGAGACGGTCGGCGAGGACCAGGTCGCGGTGCGGCCTTCGGCGGCCCTGGGCCGACGGCTGGAACCGGCGGCCACGACCGGACCGGCCGATGCATGGCGCCCGCACGGCACGGTTCTGATCACCGGAGGTACCGGAGCGCTGGGCGCACAGGTGGCACGGTGGCTGGCACAGGCCGGCGCGGAGCACCTGGTGCTGCTCGGCCGTCGCGGCCCGCAGGCCCCAGGGGCGGCCGCGCTGGAAGAGGAACTGACCGCGCTCGGCGTACGAGTGACCATGACGGCCTGCGATGTGACCGACCGGACCGCTCTCGCCGAGGTGCTGGCGTCGGTGCCGGACCTCACCGCCGTGGTCCATCTGGCGGGAACCGTGCGATTCGGCGGTGCGATCGACGCGGATCTCGACGAGTACGCCGCCGTCTTCGACGCCAAGGTCACCGGCGCCCTGCACCTGGACGAGCTGCTCGACCATGCGCCGCTGGAGGCGTTCGTCCTCTTCTCCTCGGCAGCGGCGGTCTGGGGCGGCGCCGGCCAGGCCGGTTACGCGGCGGCGAACGCCCTGCTCGACGGTTTGGCACAGCGGCGCCGGGCACGCGGCCTACCTGCCACCTCGATCGGATGGGGCACCTGGGGCGGCAGCCTCGCGCCCGGGGACGAGGAGCGGCTGAGCCGCATCGGCCTGCGCCCGATGCGGCCGGAGTCGGCCGTCGCCGCACTGCGCCACGTCGTCGGATCGGACGAGCCCTGCCCGGTCATCGCGGACGTCGACTGGGAAAGATTCGGCCCGGCCTTCATGGCCGGTCGGCCCAGCCCCCTGCTGAGCGATCTGCCACAGCTGCGAAGGAGCTCCGGAGCCCTGGCGGAGGCAGGCGACCTCACCGGATTGCGGAGGCGACTGGCCGGGGTGCCCGTGGCCGATCAGGACCGGATGCTGGTGGACCTGGTACGGGAGCATGCGGCCGAACTCCTGGGCCATCGCGACCCGGTGGCCATCGACCCGACGGTGCCCTTCCGGCAACTGGGCTTCGACTCGCTGACGGCGGTCGAGCTGCGGACCCGGCTGAACACGAGTACGGGACTGCGTCTCCCGGCCACCTTGTTGTTCGACCACCCGAACTGCCGGGCCGTTGCCGACCTGCTGCGCTCGGAACTGCTCGGCGGCGACCGGTCGGGCTCCCTCGCGGTGCCCTCCGCCGAGGAGGCTGTGTCCGTCGGCGCGGTGGTCTTCGACGAGCCGATCGCCATCATCGCGATGAGCTGCCGTTTCCCGGGAGACATCCAATCCCCCGAGGAGTTGTGGCGGGTCGTCAGCGAGGGCCGGGAAGTGCTCTGCGACTTCCCCGACGACCGCGGCTGGAACGCGGACGCGCTGTACGACCCGGATCCCGACCGGCCCGGCACCAGCTATGCGCGTACGGGCGGATTCCTCGACGACGCCGCGGAGTTCGACCCGGAACTCTTCGGCATCTCCCCGCGTGAGGCGCTGGCGATGGACCCCCAGCAGCGACTGCTGCTGGAGTCGGCGTGGCAGGTCTTCGAGCGCGCCAGGATGGCGCCGACCTCCCTGCGATCCAGCAGGACCGGTGTCTTCATCGGCGGCTGGGCCCAGGGCTATCCCTCGGCATCGGACGAGGGGTACGCCCTGACCGGCGCCGCGACCAGCGTGATGTCCGGTCGTATCGCCTACGCGCTGGGTCTGGAGGGCCCCGCCCTGACCGTGGACACGGCATGTTCGTCCTCGCTGGTGGCGTTGCATCTGGCGAGTGAGGCGCTGCGGCGGGGCGAGTGTTCGCTGGCACTCGCGGGCGGTGTGACGGTGATGGCGACGCCCAGCACGTTCGTGGAGTTCTCGCGCCAGCGCGGGCTGGCCCCGGACGGTCGGTGCAAGGCGTTCGCCGGGGCGGCGGACGGCACGGGGTGGGGCGAGGGCGTGGGCATGCTGCTCGTGGAGCGGCTGTCGGACGCTCAGCGTCTTGGGCATCGGGTGTTGGCGGTGGTGCGGGGTTCGGCGGTGAATCAGGATGGTGCGTCGAATGGGTTGACGGCGCCGAATGGTCCGTCGCAGCAACGGGTGATCCGGCAGGCGTTGGCGAATGCCCGTTTGTCGGCGGCGGATGTGGATGTGGTGGAGGCGCACGGTACGGGGACGACGCTAGGTGATCCGATCGAGGCGCAGGCGTTGTTGGCCACGTACGGTCAGGGCCGGGATCCGGAGCGGCCGCTGTGGTTGGGGTCGTTGAAGTCGAACATTGGTCATACGCAGGCGGCGGCGGGTGTGGCCGGTGTGATCAAGATGGTGATGGCGATACGCCACGGTGTGCTGCCGCGAACGCTGCATGTGGATGAGCCGACACCGAAGGTGGATTGGTCCACCGGCGCGGTGGAGTTGCTCACCGAGTCGGCCGAGTGGCGGGAGGAAGGCCGACCGAGACGAGCCGGGGTGTCGGCCTTCGGCGTGAGCGGCACCAACGCCCACGTCATCCTGGAGCAGGCACCGGAGGTGGCGGCCGAGAGCAGACAGGATCGCGTGGCGCCGGTGGCGGTGCCCTGGGTGCTCTCGGCCGCGAACGAGGCGGGTCTGCGGGCGCAGATCGAGCGATTGCGGACCTTCGTCGACGACCATCCCGCGCTTGACCCGGTGGACGTGGGCTGGTCGCTGGCATCAACGCGTGCGCTGCTGCCCCATCGCACCGTCGTCGTGGGCACGGACCTCGCCACACTGCGACGTGGGTTGGACGCGGTGGAGGTCACCGGCGCGGTCGGGGCGGATCGTGGCGTGGTGTTCGTCTTCCCGGGTCAGGGGTCGCAGTGGGTGGGGATGGCGTTGGAGTTGGCGGAGTCCTCGCCGGTGTTCGCGGGGCGGTTGGGTGAGTGTGCGGATGCGTTGGCTTCGTTGGTGGAGTGGTCGTTGTGGGATGTGTTGGGTGATGAGGTGGCGTTGGGTCGGGTGGATGTGGTGCAGCCGGTGTTGTGGGCGGTGATGGTGTCGTTGGCGGAGTTGTGGGGTTCGTTTGGTGTGGTGCCGTCGGCGGTGGTGGGGCATTCGCAGGGTGAGATCGCGGCGGCGTGTGTGGCGGGTGGTTTGTCGTTGGAGGATGGTGCGCGGGTGGTGGTGTTGCGGAGTAAGGCGTTGCTGGCTTTGTCGGGTCGGGGTGGGATGGTGTCCGTTCCGGTGTCTGCGGACCGGCTTCGTGACCGCCCTGGGTTGTCGGTGGCGGCGGTGAATGGTCCGGTGTCGACGGTGGTGTCCGGGTCGGTTGAGGTGCTGGATGCGGTGTTGGTGGAGTTTCCGGAGGCGAAGCGGATTCCGGTGGATTACGCGTCGCATTCGGTGCAGGTGGAGGAGGTCCGGGGGGAGCTGGCGGAGGCTCTGGCGGGGGTGGAGCCGTGTAGTGGGCGGGTGCCGTTTTATTCGACGGTGACCGGGCGGGTGATGGATACCGCGGAGTTGGATGCGGGGTACTGGTACCGGAACCTGCGCGAGACCGTGGAGTTCCGGTCCACGATCGAGGGGCTGCTGGAGCTAGGTCACACGGTGTTCGTGGAGGCCAGTCCGCATCCGGTGCTGACCATCGGCGTCCAGGACACAGCCGACGCCACCGACACCCCCATCATCACCACCGGATCGCTGCGCCGCGACGACGGCGGCCTGGTCTCCTTCCTTACCACGCTGGCCCGGTTGCATGTCCGGGGCGTGGCGGTGGACTGGCGGGCGGCCTTCGCCGGGCTGGACGCGCACGCCATCGACCTGCCGACCTACGCCTTCCAGCGTCGGCGCTTCTGGGCGGCTTCCCTCCGGTCGACACCCGGCTCGGCCGAGGTCGACCACCCCCTCGCGGGTGCGGTGGTGCCCTTGCCCGATTCCGGAGGTGCTCTGCTCACCGGTGTGCTCTCGCTGGCTGGTCAGCCCTGGCTGGCCGAACACTCGGTATCCGGTGTGGTCCTGTTCCCGGGGACGGGGTTTGTGGAGTTGGTGTTGCAGGCGGGGTTGCGGTTGGGGTGTGGGGTGGTTGAGGAGTTGACGTTGGAGGGGCCGTTGGTGCTTCCGGAGCGGGGTGAGGTGGAGGTTCAGGTTTCGGTGGGTGGTCCCGGTGAGGGGGGTCGCCGTTCGGTGTCGGTGTTTTCGTGTCGGGAGGGTGAGTGGGTTCGGCATGCGGTGGGTGTGGTGGGGGTGGCCGATGCTGAGGTGTCGGCTGTGGAGGTGTGGCCGCCGGTGGGTGCGGAGCGGGTTGGGGTCGAGGGGGTTTATGGGGTGTTGGCGGAGCGGGGGTATGCGTATGGCCCGGTGTTCCAGGGGCTGCGGGAGGCCTGGCGGCGGGGAGACGAGGTCTTCGTCGAGGCGGCGGTACCGGAGGAGGCGAGAGGTGATGCGGCGCGCTGCGCGATACATCCCGCGCTGCTCGACGCCGGGCTGCACGGCGTCGGACTCGGCGGCCTGATCACCGACGACGGCGAGGCGTACCTCCCGTTCTCCTGGAGCGGCGTCAGGCTGCACGCGGTCGGCGCGTCCGCCGTCCGGATGGCGCTGACGCCCGCCGGGCCGGACGCGGTGTCGCTGAGGGTGACCGATGAGGCGGGTGAGGCGGTCCTGTCGGTGGAGTCCCTCGTACTCCGACCCGTCCCGGAGGGACAGCTCGCTGACGCCCGGGTGGGCAACCGCGATGCGTTGTATCGGGTGGAGTGGGTGGATGTGGGTGTGTGTGGGGTGGGGTCGTTTGTGGAGTGGGGTGAGGTTGCTTCGGGTGGGGTGGTGCCGGGGTGTGTGGTGTTGTCGGGGGTTGATGTGGTGGGTGTGTTGGAGGTTTTGCGGTTGTGGGTGGGGGATGAGCGGTTTGGGGGTTCGCGGTTGGTGGTGGTGACGCGGGGTGCGGTGTCGGTGGGTGGTGAGGGTGTGGAGGATGTGGGTGGTGGTGCGGTGTGGGGGTTGGTGCGGTCGGCGCAGTCGGAGCATCCGGGGCGGTTTGTGCTGGTGGATGTGGGTGTTGATGAGGGTGTGGTTGTTGGGGGTGTTGGGGGTGTGGTTCCGGATGTGGTGGGGTTGGGGGAGTCGGAGGTTGCGGTGCGTGGGGGGCGGGTGTGGGTGCCGCGGTTGGTGGGTGTGAGTGGTGGTGGTGTGGGTGGTGGTGGTGTGGTGGCGGGTGTGGGTGGTGGTGTGGCGTTGGTGACGGGTGGGACGGGGTTGTTGGGTGGTTTGGTGGCGCGTCATTTGGTGTCGGTGTATGGGGTGGGTGAGGTGGTGTTGGTGAGTCGTCGGGGTTGGGGTGCTCCGGGTGTTGGGGGTTTGGTTGGGGAGTTGGAGGGGTTGGGTGCGCGGGTGCGGGTGGTGGCGTGTGATGTGGGGGATCGGGGTGCGGTGGCGGAGTTGGTGGGGTCGATTGAGGGTTTGGGGGTGGTGGTGCATGCGGCGGGTGTGGTGGATGACGGGGTGGTTGGTTCTTTGGATGGGGGGCGGTTGGTTGGGGTGTTGGGGCCGAAGGCGTTGGGGGCTTGGTATTTGCATGAGGTGACGTGTGGGTTGGATCTGTCGGCGTTTGTGTTGTTTTCGTCGGCGGCGGGTGTGTTGGGGAATGCGGGTCAGGGGAGTTATGCGGCGGCGAATGGGTTTTTGGATGCGTTGGCTGCGCATCGGCGGGCGCGGGGGCTGCCGGGGGTGTCCATCGCGTGGGGGTTCTGGGAAGAACGCAGCGAACTGACCACCGATCTGGCCGAGGTCCAACTGTCGAGGATCTCCCGGTCCGTGGGGACGAGCATCAGCAGCGAACAAGGACTCGATCTCTTCGACGCGGCGCTCGCCGCCGATGAGGCGATGGTGCTGGCCACGCCCCTGAACATGCCGGCACTGCGGGAACAGGCTGCCGCGGGCACATTGCCGTCGATCCTGAGCGGTCTGGTCACCGCCCCCGTCCGTAGAGCAGTCGGGACCGGAGGCACTCCGGCCGGACTGCGGCACGAACTCGCCGGGGCGACAGACGCCGAAAGGGAACACCGGGTCGTGGGCCTGGTGCAGGAACACGTGGCCGGTGTCCTTGGCCACGTCTCCGCGGAGTCCATCGACACCGCGCGGACCTTCCAGGAGATCGGCTTCGACTCGCTGACCGCGGTGGAACTGCGCAACCGGATCAGCGCGGCCACCGGCGTACGGCTGCCCGCCACCGCCGTCTTCGATCACCCCACCCCGCAACTGCTGGCCGAGCGTGTGCTGGCGGAGGTATGGGGCTCCCTGCCCGCCGCCACCCCGACGGCGCCGTTGCCGGCCGTCGACGACGATCCGATTGTGATCGTGGGCATGAGCTGCCGCTTCCCCGGAGGTGTCGAGTCCCCCGAGGATCTGTGGCGCCTGGTCGACTCGGCCACCGACGCGGTCTCCGCGCTGCCCACGGACCGGGGTTGGGACCTGGCGACCTTGGCCGGAGCCAAGGACGGCGCCGGTGCCTCGTACGCCCGAGACGGCGGATTCCTCTATGACGCCGCTGAGTTCGACGCCGGGTTCTTCGGTATCTCGCCGCGTGAGGCGCTGGCGATGGATCCGCAGCAGCGGCTGCTGCTGGAGGCGGCCTGGGAGGTGTTCGAGCGGGCCGGAATCGCCCCCGACACGCTCAAAGGCAGCCGGACCGGAGTCTTCACGGGCGTGATGTACCACGACTACGGGTCGTGGCTCGCCGATGTCCCGGAGGACATCGAGGGCTATCGAGGTACGGGCATCGCGGGCAGCGTGGCGTCGGGGCGGCTGGCCTATACGTTCGGTTTGGAGGGGCCCGCCCTGACGGTGGACACGGCGTGTTCGTCGTCGCTGGTGGCGCTGCATCTGGCAAGCGAGTCGCTGCGGCGCGGTGAGTGCTCGCTGGCGCTCGCGGGCGGAGTCACCGTGCTGGCGACGCCGCAGGTCTTTGTGGAGTTCACGCGCCAGGGCGGGCTGGCCGCCGATGGCCGGTGCAAGTCCTTTGCCGCTGGTGCGGATGGTACGGGTTGGTCGGAGGGTGTGGGGCTGCTGTTGGTGGAGCGGTTGTCCGATGCTGAGCGCAACGGGCATCGGGTGTTGGCGGTGGTGCGGGGTTCGGCGGTGAATCAGGATGGTGCGTCGAATGGGTTGACGGCGCCGAATGGTCCGTCGCAGCAGCGGGTGATCCGGCAGGCGCTGGCGAGCGCCGGACTTTCGGCGTCGGAGGTCGACGCGGTCGAGGCGCACGGTACGGGGACGACGCTGGGTGATCCGATCGAGGCGCAGGCGTTGTTGGCCACGTACGGTCAGGACCGGGATCGCGAGCGGCCGCTGTGGCTGGGTTCGGTGAAGTCGAATATTGGTCATACGCAGGCGGCGGCGGGTGTGGCCGGTGTGATCAAGATGGTGATGGCGATGCGCCACGGCGTGCTGCCCCGGACTCTGCACCTGGACGAACCGTCGACCCATGTGGACTGGTCGGCCGGTGCAGTGGAGCTGCTGACCGAGCAGACGGCGTGGCCGGAGGCCGGTCGGCCCCGCCGCGCCGGAGTCTCATCGTTCGGGGCGAGCGGTACCAACGCCCATGTGATTCTGGAGCAGGCCCCCGACACGACGGGCGAACCCGAGCCCGGGCCGGAGCGGATCGAACTCCCGGCGATTCCCTGGGTGTTCTCGGCCCGGGACGAGGCAGGTTTGCGGGCGCAGGCCGTACGGCTACGGGCCTTCGCGGAGCGGAATTCGGATCTGGATTCCGCTGATGTGGGGTGGTCGTTGGTGGCTGCTCGTTCTGCGTTGTCGCATCGTGCGGTGGTGGTGGGTGTGGATCGGGCGGGGTTGCTTGGGGCTTTGGAGGGTTCGGTTGTTGTGGGAGTTCCGGTCGGTGGTGGGTTGGGTGTGGTGTTTGCGGGTCAGGGTTCGCAGCGGTTGGGGATGGGGCGTGGGTTGTATGAGGCGTATTCGGTGTTTGCTGTGGCGTGGGATGAGGTGTGTGGGGAGCTGGATCGGTATTTGGAGCGGCCTTTGGGTGAGGTGGTGTGGGGTGATGATGCTGGGTTGCTCGGTGGGACGGCGTATACGCAGGCGGGTTTGTTCGCGCTTGAGGTGTCGTTGTATCGGTTGGTCGTCTCGTGGGGTGTGAAGCCGGATTATCTGCTGGGTCATTCCATTGGTGAGTTGGCTGCGGCGTGTGTGGCGGGTGTGTGGTCGTTGGAGGATGCGGCGCGGGTGGTGGCTGCTCGGGGTCGTTTGATGCAGGCGTTGCCCGAGGGCGGTGCGATGGTCTCTCTCCAGGCCGCTGCGGCCGAGGTGCTTCGGCATCTGGCCGGTTACGAGGGTCGGGTGAGCGTGGCGGCGATCAACGGCCCGGCGGCGACCGTCATCTCCGGTGATGAGGAGGCGGTACGTGCCGTCGAGGAGGTGTTCATCGGTCGGGGGGTGCGGACGCGGTGGTTGCGGGTGAGTCATGCGTTTCATTCGTCGTGTATGGACGGGATGCTGGCGGAGTTCGGTGAGGTGTTGCGGGGGGTGGAGTTCCGGGCCCCGAGTGTGCCGGTGGTGTCGAACGTATCCGGTGTGGTGGCGGGCGACGAGCTGTGTTCGCCGGAGTACTGGGTGCGTCATGTGCGGGAGACCGTCCGGTTCGCCGACGGGCTCGACACACTCCGTGGGCTGGGCGTCAGTACCTTCCTGGAGCTGGGACCGGACGGCACGTTGACCGCTCTGGCCGATGGCGACGGACTGCCCGTACTGCGTCCGGATCGCCCGGAGCCCCTTACCGCGATGGCCGCTCTGGGCGGGCTGTACGTCCGGGGCATCGAGATCGATTGGGCGGCGGTGTTTCCGGGGGCTCGGCAGGTTGAGTTGCCGACGTATGCGTTCCAGCGTGAGCGGTTCTGGCTGGAGCCGACCTCGGACCAGCCCGTGACCAGCGCCGTGGATGCGGCGTTCTGGGACGCGGTCGAGCGTGAGGATTTCGGTTGGTTCGGTATCGACGCCGAGCAGTCGCTCAGCGCGGCTCTGCCTGCCCTGGCGGCATGGCGAAGGGTGCGGCAGGAGCAATCGGTCATCGACGGCTGGCGCTATCGACTCGGGTGGTCGCCGATTCCGGGCGTCTTCGAAGAGTCCGTCCTCACCGGCACATGGCTACTGGTGACCGAGCCGGGCGGCGGCGCCGATGACCTGATGGGTGCGATGCGCGCGGCAGGGGCCGAGGTGCGGATGGTGACGGTGGCAGAGCTCGCGGCGCCGGAGACCGTCCCTGCCCTGGCGGGTGTGGTGTCGCTGCTGCCCGTCGAGGAGACCGTCCTCTTGCTGCGGACGCTTCGTACGGTTGCTCCGCTGTGGTGTGTTACTCGGGGTGCGGTCTCGGCGGCCGACGGGGATGTGGTGGATCCGGATCAGGCGGGGCTGTGGGGGCTCGGCCGGGTGATCGGTTTGGAGCATCCCGATCGCTGGGGTGGGTTGATCGATCTGCCGCCGGTGGTGGATGAGGGTGTCGGGGCTTGGCTGTGTCGGGTTCTGAGCGGGGGGACGGGCGAGGACCAGGTGGCGGTCCGTGCCGCTGGAGCGTGGGGTGCCCGGTTGCTCCGGGTGGCAGGGGCGGCGGACACGTCCGCCGAGTGGCGTGGTCGTGGGGCTGCTTTGGTCACCGGGGGTACGGGCGCGCTGGGCGGCCATGTGGCGCGTTGGCTGGCGGGGGCCGGCGTGGAACGGATTGTGCTGGCGAGTCGTCGGGGGGCCGAGGCACCCGGCGTCGCGGAGTTGGTGGCGGGGTTGGAGGTATCGGGTGTGGTGGTGTCGGTGGTGGGGTGTGATGTGGCTGATCGGGGAGAGGCTGCGGCGTTGGTGGAGGGGATTGCGGATTTGCGTGTGGTGGTTCATGCGGCGGGCGTGCTGGATGACGGTGTGTTGGAGTCGCTGACGTCTGAGCGGATCCGGGAGGTGATGCGGGTCAAGGTTGCGGGGGCGCGGCACCTGGATGAGTTGACGCGGGGTCGGGATCTGGATGCCTTCGTGTTGTTCTCGTCGGCTGCGGGCACGCTGGGCAACGCGGGTCAGGGGA
This sequence comes from Streptomyces sp. AgN23, assembly GCF_001598115.1. Classification (NCBI taxonomy): domain Bacteria; kingdom Bacillati; phylum Actinomycetota; class Actinomycetes; order Kitasatosporales; family Streptomycetaceae; genus Streptomyces; species Streptomyces sp. AgN23. The sequence goes on along the minus strand of NZ_CP007153.1, from coordinate 1,039,959 downwards.
GCTATGCGGCGGCCAACGCCGTTCTGGACGGACTGGCCCAGCGGCGCCGGGCCGAGGGGCTGGTGGCCACGTCTGTGGCCTGGGGTGCCTGGGCGGACAGCGGCATGGGGGCGGCTCAGCGGCAGCTCCCCGGGATGCCCCCGGAGCTGGCGATCACCGCGCTTCAGCAGTCACTGGTCGCGGACGAGACCACGATGATGATCGCGGACGTGGAGTGGTCGAGCTTTGGCTCCCGGTACACCGCCGTACGGCCGAGCCCGCTGCTGAGCGAACTACTCACGATCGCCACCCCTCCTATGGAACCGGTCGAGGAATTCGCCACCCGGCTGCGGGGCATGTCGCGGATCGAGCGCGACCGGGCGGTGCTGGAACTGGTCCGTACCCACGTGGCGGCCGTGCTGGGGCATGCGAAGCCCTCTTCCGTCGACCCCTCGAGGACTTTCCAGGAGGTCGGCTTCGACTCGCTCACCGCGGTGGAGCTGCGCAACCGCCTGGCCACTGCCACCGGCGTACCGTTCCCGGCGTCGGTCATCTTCGACTATCCGACCACCGCGGCGCTCGCGGACCATGTCCGGGCCCAACTCCTCCAGGGCGAGACCGAGGACGATACGACGTCCGTGCTCGACGAGCTGAACCGGCTCGAAGCGGTGTTGTCCGACCTGTCCCCGAGCGACGTGGCCGGTGCCGAGGTCGCCGCGAAGATCAAGAGTCTGCTGTCCCACTGGGGCGCGGCCACTGACCGTGACATTGAACTGGATTCCGCGACGGACGAGGAGATGTTCGATCTCCTCGGCAAGGAATTCGGTATCTCGTGAACCTGCCGTCGAGTTCGACTCCGAGTGAGTCCAGCACCGCGTTGAGAGGGCCGTTCTGTGGAGAATGAAGAGAAACTTCGTCATTACCTCAAAGAGGTCACGAAGGATCTGCGGCAGACCCGCCAGCGCCTGCAGGACATCGAGGCGAAGCGCCACGAGCCCATTGCGATCATCGGCATGAGCTGCCGTTTCCCCGGTGGCATCGCAACGCCGGAGGCGTTGTGGGACCTGGTGCGTGACGGTGGCGACGCGGTGTCGGAATTTCCGGTCGACCGTGGCTGGGACACAGCGGGTCTCTACGACCCCGAGGGCGGTGCCGGGAAGTCGGTGACCCGCTTCGGTGGATTCCTCCACGGCATCGCCGATTTCGACGCGGGGCTTTTCGGGATATCCCCCCGAGAGGCCATCGCGATGGACCCGCAGCAGCGGCTGATGCTGGAGACTTCCTGGGAGGCGTTCGAGCGGGCCGGTGTCAACCGTGACGCCGTGCGGGGCAGCCTGACCGGGGTGTTCATCGGCACCAACGGCCAGGACTACGCGACGCTGCTCAGCGCGGCGCGGGACGATGTGCAAGGCCACCTCGGCACGGGCAGCGCGGCGAGCGTCCTCTCGGGACGGGTGGCCTATGCCTTCGGCCTCGAAGGGCCCACGGTCACCGTGGACACCGCGTGCTCCTCCTCGCTGATCGCCCTGCATCTGGCCGTCCGGGCGCTGCGCAACGGGGAGTGCGAACTGGCGCTGGCGGGCGGCGTCACGGTGATGACGACGACGAACACGTTCGTCGAGCTGTCCAAACAGGGCGGGCTGGCGCCGGACGGCCGGTCCAAGGCGTTCGCGGCGGGCGCGGACGGCACCGGCTGGGGCGAGGGCGCCGGGATGCTGCTGGTGGAGCGGCTGTCCGACGCCGAACGGCACGGCCACCCGGTGCTGGCGGTGGTGCGTGGCACCGCCGCCAACCAGGACGGCGCGTCGAACGGGCTGACCGCGCCCAACGGGCCCTCCCAGCGCCGGGTCATCCGCGCGGCACTGTCCGACGCCCAGTTGTCCACGGGCGATGTCGACGTGGTGGAGGCGCACGGCACCGGCACCCGGCTCGGGGACCCGATCGAGGCGCAGGCCCTGCTGGACACCTACGGTCAGGATCGGGACCAGCCGTTGTGGCTCGGATCGGTCAAGTCGAACCTGGGCCACACCCAGGCCGCCGCGGGTGTCGCCGGGGTCATCAAGATGGTGCTCGCCATGCGGCATGGTGTGCTGCCGCGCACCCTGCACGTGGACGAGCCGACCCCGCATGTGGACTGGTCCGCAGGAGCGGTGCGAGTGCTCACGGAGCGGACTGCATGGCCGGAGAACGACCGGCCGCGCAGGGCGGGAGTCTCCGCCTTCGGCGTGAGCGGCACCAACGCCCACGCGATCCTGGAGCAGGCACCAGAGGCCGAGCGCACCGATTCGCCGCGGACCGAACCGGTGGCGGTGCCCTGGGTGCTCTCGGGCCAGGGCGAGGCCGGTCTGCGCGCGTTCGCGGCCCGGCTCGCCACCGTGGCCACCGAAGCGGACCCCAGCGACATCGGATGGACCCTTGCCACCACCCGCTCGGCGCTGTCACACCGCGCGGTGGTGATCGGATCCACCCCGCAGGAACTGCTGAACGGCCTTGCCGCGGTGGCCGCCGGCGAGCCGGCCCCGAACGTGGTGGAGGGAGTGGCCGGTCCCGACACCGGCGTGGTGTTCGTCTTTCCGGGACAGGGCTCGCAGTGGGCCGGTATGGCCGTCGAACTGCTCGACTCCTCCCCGGCCTTCGCCCGCCGGTTCGCCCAGTGCGCCCGTGCCCTGGAGACGCATCTCGACTGGTCCATCGAGGACGTGGTGCGATCCGCGCCCGGTGCGCCCTCCCTCGACCTCATCGAGGTCGTCCAGCCGGTTCTGTTCACCGTGATGGTGTCCCTCGCCGAGCTGTGGGCTTCCTACGGGATCACTCCCTCCGCCGTGGTCGGCCACTCCCAGGGCGAGATCGCGGCCGCCTGTGTGGCCGGGGCGCTGTCGCTGGAGGACGCGGCCAAGGTCGTGGTGTTGCGCAGCCGCCTGTTCGCCGAAACGCTGGTGGGCAACGGCGCGATCGCCTCGGTCGCCCTGCCGGCGGAACAACTGGCCACCCTGATCGAGCCGTGGGGCGAACGCCTCGCGGTGGCCGGGGTGAACGGGCCCGCGGCGGCCACGGTGGCCGGCGACCCGCACAGTCTCCAGGAGTTCGTGGCTGCATGTGAGGCGGACGGCGTACGTGCCCGCGTCGTGCCCGCCACCGTGGCGTCCCACGGCCCTCAGGTGGAACCGCTGCGCGAACGGCTGCTCGCCCTGCTGGCCGACGTGGCGCCCCGCCGGTCCACCGTTCCGTTCTACTCCACGGTCACCGGCGGACTCCTGGACACCACGGAACTCGACGCGGACTACTGGTTCTGGAACGCCCGCAAGCCCATCGACTTCCTGGGCGCGCTCCAGGCACTGTTCTCCGACGGCCACCGCGTCTTCGTGGAATCGAGCACCCACCCCGCCCTGACCATGGGCATCCAGGACACGGCGGATGCCTCCGGTGAGCCCGTTGTGGTCACCGGCTCGCTGCGCCGTGGCCAGGGCGGTCTCGCCCAATTCTTCTCGGCCATGGCGCGGCTGCATGTGCACGGCGTACGGGTGGACTGGCCCGCGGCCTTCGGTGAGGCGCGACGGGTGGAACTGCCGACCTACCCGTTCCAGCGGGAGCGTTACTGGCTGACGCCCCGGCCCGGCCACGGTGACGCCTCCGCGCTGGGACTGGGCGCGCTCGACCACCCCCTCCTCGGGGCCACGGTCGCGCTGCCCGAGTCCGGCGGCTGCCTGCTCACCGGTCGACTGTCCCTGGCCACCCACTCCTGGCTGGCTGATCACGCCCTCTCCGGTGTGGTGTTGCTGCCGGGGACGGGGTTTGTGGAGTTGGTGTTGCAGGCGGGGTTGCGGTTGGGGTGTGGGGTGGTTGAGGAGTTGACGTTGGAGGGGCCGTTGGTGCTTCCGGAGCGGGGTGAGGTGGAGGTTCAGGTTTCGGTGGGTGGTTCTGGTGAGGGGGGTCGCCGTTCGGTGTCGGTGTTTTCGTGTCGGGAGGGTGAGTGGGTTCGGCATGCGGTGGGTGTGGTGGGGGTGGCCGATGCTGAGGTGTCGGCTGTGGAGGTGTGGCCGCCGGTGGGTGCGGAGCGGGTTGGGGTCGAGGGGGTTTATGGGGCGTTGGCGGAGCGGGGGTATGCGTATGGCCCGGTATTCCAGGGGCTGCGGGAGGTCTGGCGGCGGGGAGACGAGGTCTTCGTCGAGGTGGCCGTCCCTCAGGAGACTAGGGGGGACGCGGCCCGGTGCGCGGTCCATCCCGCGCTGCTCGATGCCGCGCTCCATGGGGTGCGATTCGGCGACTTCGTCACCGACGACGGCCAGGCCTATGTGCCGTTCTCCTGGAGTGGTGTCACGTTGCACGCGGTCGGTGCGACGGTCCTGCGCGTCACCCTGACCCCGGCCGGCCGCGACGCGATCGCCCTCCGGGCCACGGACGTCACCGGTGCGCCGGTCCTGTCAGCACGCTCCCTGGCTCTGCGACCGGTCTCCGCTCAGCAGCTGCACGACGGGCGTGGGAACGGGACCGATGCGTTGTATCGGGTGGAGTGGGTGGATGTGGGTGTGTGTGGGGTGGGGTCGTTTGTGGAGTGGGGTGAGGTTGCTTCGGGTGGGGTGGTGCCGGGGTGTGTGGTGTTGTCGGGGGTTGATGTGGTGGGTGTGTCGGAGGTTTTGCGGTTGTGGGTGGGGGATGAGCGGTTTGGGGGTTCGCGGTTGGTGGTGGTGACGCGGGGTGCGGTGTCGGTGGGTGGTGAGGGTGTGGAGGATGTGGGTGGTGGTGCGGTGTGGGGGTTGGTGCGGTCGGCGCAGTCGGAGCATCCGGGGCGGTTTGTGCTGGTGGATGTGGGTGTTGATGAGGGTGTGGTTGTTGGTGGTGTTGGGGGTGTGGTTCCGGATGTGGTGGGGTTGGGGGAGTCGGAGGTTGCGGTGCGTGGGGGGCGGGTGTGGGTGCCGCGGTTGGTGGGTGTGAGTGGTGGTGGTGTGGGTGGTGGTGGTGTGGTGGCGGGTGTGGGTGGTGGTGTGGCGTTGGTGACGGGTGGGACGGGGTTGTTGGGTGGTTTGGTGGCGCGTCATTTGGTGTCGGTGTATGGGGTGGGTGAGGTGGTGTTGGTGAGTCGTCGGGGTTGGGGTGCTCCGGGTGTTGGGGGTTTGGTTGGGGAGTTGGAGGGGTTGGGTGCGCGGGTGCGGGTGGTGGCGTGTGATGTGGGGGATCGGGGTGCGGTGGCGGAGTTGGTGGGGTCGATTGAGGGTTTGGGGGTGGTGGTGCATGCGGCGGGTGTGGTGGATGACGGGGTGGTTGGTTCTTTGGATGGGGGGCGGTTGGTTGGGGTGTTGGGGCCGAAGGCGTTGGGGGCTTGGTATTTGCATGAGGTGACGTGTGGGTTGGATCTGTCGGCGTTTGTGTTGTTTTCGTCGGCGGCGGGTGTGTTGGGGAATGCGGGTCAGGGGAGTTATGCGGCGGCGAATGGGTTTTTGGATGCGTTGGCTGCGCATCGGCGGGCGCGGGGGCTGCCGGGGGTGTCCATCGCGTGGGGGTTCTGGGAAGAACGCAGCCAGCAGACCGAGCACCTGTCGGTCGACGATCTGGCCCGTTCCCACGCGGTCCCGATGCCCACCTCTCAGGCACTGGAACTGTTTGACGCGGCGCTCGCCGCCGATGAGGCGATGGTGCTGGCCGCACCGCTGGACCCGCAGGCATGGGCAGGTGTCGACAACCTGCCCGCCGTCCTGCGCGACCTGGTCCGCCCGCGGATCCGGCGCGCTGCCCAGGCGGTCGACGCCCCTGACTCGGCCTCCGCGCTCGGACACCGGCTGGCCGCCGTGGACCGCGCCGAGTGGGATCAGGCCGTACTCGACCTCGTGCGCAATCACATCGCGGCGGTGCTGCGCCACGCGTCCACGGAATCGGTCGACACCGCGCGGACCTTCCAGGAGATCGGCTTCGACTCGCTGACCGCGGTGGAACTGCGCAACCGGATCAGCGCAGCCACCGGCGTACGGCTGCCCGCCACCGCCGTGTTCGACTATCCGACACCGCGCGCGCTCGCCGAGCACCTACTGGCCGAAGTCCTCGGCACGGACAGCGGCGCCGTCGCCACACCGGCCGGGGGCGCCCTCGTCGCCGATGATCCGATCGTGATCGTCGGAATGAGCTGCCGCTACCCCGGCGGGATCACCTCACCGGAAGCGCTGTGGGACCTGGTGCGCTCGGGCGGCGACGCGATATCGGTCCTGCCGACCGACCGCGGCTGGGACCTGGACGGGCTCTACGATCCGGACCCGGATCGCCCCGGTACGTCGTATGCCCGCAGCGGTGGATTCGTCTACGACGCGGCCGAGTTCGACGCCGTGTTCTTCGGTATCTCGCCGCGCGAGGCCGCGGCCATGGACCCACAGCAGCGGCTGCTCCTGGAGACATCATGGGAGGTGTTCGAGCGCGCGGGTATCCCCGCCACCTCTGTCCAGGGCGAGCGCATCGGTGTGTTCACCGGCGTGATGCACCACGACTACCTCACCCGCCTGTCGACCACGCCGGACGGCGTCGAGGGATATCTGGGCACGGGCGCGGCGGCCGGCGTCGCCTCGGGCCGCGTGGCCTACACCTTCGGACTCGAAGGCCCGGCGGTCACCGTGGACACGGCCTGCTCGTCGTCGCTGGTGGCACTGCACCTCGCCATACAGGCGCTGCGCCTCGGTGAGTGCTCGCTCGCGCTGGCCGGTGGCGTGACCGTGATGTCCACCCCCACCGTCTTCGTCGAATTCTCCCGTCAGCGTGGACTCGCTCCGGACGGCACCTGCAAGGCGTTCGCGGGAGCGGCGGACGGCACCGGCTTCGCAGAAGGCATCGGCATGCTCCTGGTGGAGCGGCTGTCGGACGCGCGGCGCAATGGGCACCCCATCCTTGCGGTGGTGCGGGGTTCGGCGGTGAATCAGGATGGTGCGTCGAATGGGTTGGCGGCGCCGAATGGTCCGTCGCAGCAGCGGGTGATCCGGCAGGCGCTGGCGAATGCCCGTTTGTCGACGGCGGATGTGGATGCGGTGGAGGCGCACGGTACGGGGACGACGCTGGGTGATCCGATCGAGGCGCAGGCCCTGTTGGCCACCTACGGTCAGGACCGGGACCCGGAGCGGCCGCTGCTGCTGGGTTCGGTGAAGTCGAATATCGGTCATACGCAGGCGGCGGCGGGTGTGGCCGGTGTGATCAAGATGGTGATGGCGATGCGCCACGGTGTGCTGCCGCAGAGCCTCCACATCGATGAGCCCACTCCCCATGTGGACTGGTCCACCGGCGCGGTGCGGCTCCTGGGCGAGCAGACGGCGTGGCCGGAGGCCGGGCGGCCCCGCCGCGCCGGAGTCTCATCGTTCGGCATCAGCGGAACGAACGCACACCTGATCATCGAGCAGGCGCCGATGCCGACGGACGCGGAGGCGCCCGACGACGCCGGACCAGGCGCGGCGGTCCCGTGGATCATCTCGGGCCGGGACCGGCGTGCCATTCGCGCACAGGCGGAACGACTGCGCACCCACCTGATGAGCCACCCTGACGGGAGCGTGGCGGACATCGGTTTCTCGCTGTTCACCAGCCGCGCGGTGCTGGAACATCGAGCGGTGGTGCTCGGCGGCGATCACACCGCACTGCTGGCCGGGCTGACGGCCCTGGCACACGACGAACCGGCACCGGGTGTGGTGGAGGCAGCGGACGCGGCCGAGCCGGGACGCTCGGTGGTGTTCGTCTTCCCGGGTCAGGGGTCGCAGTGGGCCGGGATGGCGCTGGAGTTGATGGAGTCCTCGCCGGTGTTCGCGGGGCGGATGGGCGAGTGCGCCGATGCGTTGGCTCCGTTGGTGGAGTGGTCGCTGTCGGATGTGCTGGCGGATGAGCGGGCGCTGGCTCGCGTCGATGTGGTGCAGCCGGTGCTGTGGGCGGTGATGGTGTCCCTGGCGGAGCTGTGGCGTTCGTACGGTGTGGTGCCGTCGGCGGTGGTGGGCCATTCGCAGGGCGAGATCGCGGCGGCGTGTGTGGCGGGTGGTCTGACCTTGGCCGATGGGGCGCGGGTGGTGGTGCTGCGGAGCAAGGCGCTGCTCGCCTTGTCGGGCCGGGGCGGAATGGTGTCCGTCCCGGTGCGTGCCGACCGGCTGCGGGACCGCCCCGGGCTGTCGGTGGCGGCGGTGAACGGCCCCGCGACGACGGTGGTGTCCGGTGCGGTCGACGTGCTGGACGCGGTGCTGGCGGAATTCCCGGAGGCCAAGCGGATTCCGGTGGACTACGCCTCCCACTCGCCCCAGATCGACGGGATCCGTGATGAACTGCTGAAGGTCCTGGCGTCCATCGAGCCGCGCACCGGAACGACCTCCTTCCACTCCACGGTGACCGGACGGCCCATCGACACCGCGCAACTGGACGCGGACTACTGGTATCGCAATCTGCGCGAGACCGTGGAGCTCGAGCAGGTCACCCGTTCGGCGCTGGAGGGCGGCCACCACACGTTCATCGAAATCAGCCCCCACCCGGTCCTGACCACGGGCCTGCGCGAAACGCTCGACGACGCGGGCGCGTACGGCGGACTCGTCCTGGCCTCACTGCGCCGGGACGACGGTGGCCTCGTCCGCTTCCTCGGCGCGTTGGCCGAGGCGTACGCACATGGCGTCGAGGTCGACTGGCTGCCGCTGTTCTCCGGCGCTCGCCGGGTGGACCTGCCGACATACGCCTTCCAGCGGGAGCGCTACTGGCTCGACGCCACCCCGCCCGAGACCTCCGCCGGCACGGTCGACACGGACTTCTGGGACACCGTCGAGCGTGAGGACCTCGAGTCGCTCGCCGGGGCGCTGCGCGTCGACGGGCAGTCGCTGCGCGAAGTGGTGCCTGCCCTGTCCCAGTGGCGGCGCGAACGCCGTGATGTCTCCACCATCGACTCATGGCGGTACAAGGTCCGCTGGAAGCCGCTCACCGCACCTGCCACGTCGCCTGCCGGCACCTGGCTGGTCGTGGTCTCCCATGCGAAGGCCGAGCACGAGTGGGTCGCGGGGGTGACCGGTGCGCTGATCCGGCACGGTGCCGAGCCCCTCATGGTGGTTCTCGGCGAGCCCGAACTGGACCGTGCCACGCTGGCCGACCGGCTGGGCACCGTCCTGGCCGACACCCCTCGGATCAGCGGTGTGGTGTCGCTGACCGCGCTGGACGAAAGCGCGCACCCCGCGTATCCCTCGGTCCCCCAGGGGTACGCGATGACGCTGTTGCTATCGCAGGCGCTCGGAGACGCCGGTCTGGAAGCGCCGATGTGGTGCCTCACCCAGCGTGGCGTCTCGCTCGGCTACGGCTACGGCGTCGATGGCGGTGCCCAAAGTGATGCCCATAGCGGTGCCCAAAGCAATGCCAAAACCGGTGGCGAAGGCGCCCTGGCCGTCCGCCGAAAGCAGGCCCTGGCTTGGGGCCTCGGCAAGGTGATCGCCCTGGAACAGCCGCTGCGCTGGGGCGGTTTGATCGATCTGCCGGAGGGCGTGGACCCGCGCACCCAGGACTACTTGGCCGGTGTGCTGGCCGGCACTTCGGGCGAGGATCAGGTGGCGATCCGCCCGAGTGGGCTCTTCGGCCGGAGGCTGGCGCATGCGCCGGCCCGCGAGCGCGGCGGGGCCTGGCAACCTCGCGGCACCGTACTGGTCACCGGCGGCACCGGAGCGTTGGGCGGCCATGTTGCCCGGTGGCTGGCCGGCCGGGGCGCCGAACATGTGGTGCTGACCAGCCGTCGGGGCATGGCCGCGCCGGGCGCCGAGCGGCTGGCCGGAGAACTGGAGGCGCTCGGCGCCCGGGTGACGGTGGCGGCGTGTGACGTCGGGGACCGGGACGCCCTGGCCGAGCTGCTGGCCGAGGTCGGACCGCTGACCGCGGTGGTGCACACCGCGGCGGTGCTCGATGACGGCACCCTGAACTCGCTCACCACCGAGCAACTCCAGCGAGTGCTGCACGTGAAGACCGACGGCGCGGTGCATCTGCACGAACTGACCCGGGACATGGACCTGTCCGCCTTCGTCCTCTTCTCCTCGCTGTCGGGCACACTGGGCGCACCCGGACAGGGCAACTACGCGCCCGGCCACGTCTTCGTGGACACGCTGGCCGAGCAGCGCCGGGCCGAGGGCCTGGTCGCCACCTCCATCGCCTGGGGTCTGTGGGCCGGCGACGGCATGGGCGAGGGCGGGGTGGGCGAAGTGGCCCGCCGCCACGGCGTACCGGAGATGGTGCCGGAGATGGCGGTCGCGGCCATGGCCCGCGCCGTCGAGCAGGACGACACCGTCGTCACGGTGGCCGAGATCGACTGGGACCGGCACTATGTCGCCTTCACCGCGACGCGCCCCAGTCCGCTGCTGTCCGAACTCCCCGAGGTGCGTGCGCTGATCGACGCCGGAGTCGGTCAGGAGAGCACCGATCCCGGCCACGAGCGCTCGGAATTCGCGGAGCGGATCGCCGGGATGGCCGATGCCGACCGGGATCGTGCGGTGCTGGACTTGGTCCGGCGCCATGTCGCGGTCGTACTCGGGCACACCGGCCCGGACGCGATCGACCCCGGCCGGGCCTTCCAGGAGAGCGGCTTCGACTCGGTCACCGCGGTCGAACTGCGCAACCGGCTCAACCGGGCCACCGGCCTCCGGCTGCCGGCCACCCTGACGTACGACCAGCCCACCCCGCTGGCGATGGCGGAGTACCTCCGCGGCGAACTGCTGCACGGTGGCCAGGACCGCTCGGCCCCAGCCCTCCCGGTCCAGGCGATCGGCGCGGTGGACGACGAGCCCATCGCGATCGTGGGGATGAGCTGCCGATTCCCGGGGGATGTGATGTCTCCCGAGGATTTGTGGCGGCTGCTCGCCGACGGCTGCGACGCCATCGGCCCGTTCCCCGAGAACCGGGGCTGGGACACCGCGAACCTGTTCCACCCGGACCCCGACCACCGGGGCACCTCCTCCACCCGAGCGGCCGCGTTCGTCGCCGGAGCCGGTGCGTTCGACGCCGAATTCTTCGGGATCTCCCCGCGTGAAGCGGTGGCGATGGACCCGCAACAGCGGCTGCTGCTCGAGGTGTCGTGGGAAGCGCTGGAGCGGGCCGGCATCGATCCCACGACGCTGAGGGGCAGCGAGACCGGCGTGTTCACAGGGACGAACGGCCAGGACTACGCGGCCCTGCTGAAGGCGGACGAGACGGGCGACTTCGAGGGCCGGGTGGGCACGGGCAACTCGGCATCGGTCATGTCCGGCCGGGTCTCCTACGTCCTCGGTCTCGAAGGTCCCGCGCTGACCGTGGACACGGCGTGTTCGTCGTCGCTGGTGGCCCTGCACCTGGCGGTACGGGCCCTGCGGTCCGGCGAGTGCTCGCTGGCCCTGGCGGGTGGCGCGAGCGTCATGACGACCGCCGGCATCTTCGTGGAATTCTCCCGCCAGCGCGCACTGGCGGCCGATGGACGCTGCAAGGCGTTCGCGGCGGCGGCGGACGGCACCGGCTGGGGTGAGGGTGCCGGAATGCTGGTGGTGGAGCGGCTGTCCGATGCCGAGCGCCATGGGCATCCGATCCTCGCGGTGGTGCGGGGTTCGGCGGTGAACCAGGACGGTGCGTCAAATGGGCTGACGGCGCCCAACGGTCCCTCGCAGCAGCGAGTGATCCGCCAAGCGCTGGCGAACGCCCGTTTGTCCACGCTGGATGTGGATGCGGTGGAGGCGCACGGTACGGGGACGACGCTGGGTGATCCGATCGAGGCGCAGGCCCTGTTGGCCACCTACGGTCAGGATCGGGATCCGGAGCGGCCGGTGCTGCTGGGCTCGATCAAGTCGAATATTGGTCATACGCAGGCGGCGGCGGGTGTGGCCGGTGTGATCAAGATGGTGATGGCGATGCGCCACGGTGTGCTGCCACAGAGCCTCCACATCGATGAGCCGACACCCCATGTGGACTGGTCCACCGGCGCGGTGAAACTCCTGAGCGCGCGGACTGCGTGGCCGGAGACCGCACGGCCCCGCCGTGCCGGAGTGTCGGCCTTCGGAGTGAGTGGCACGAACGCGCATGTGATTTTGGAGCAGGCTCCCGAACCGGTCGCCGAGCCCGAGCTCTCGTCGGAACGCGACGGATCGGCGGTCGTGCCGTGGGTGGTGTCGGGTGCGAGCGAGTCCGGTGTCCGCGCACAAGCCGAGCGCCTCATGGCCTTTGTCGGCGACCGGCCGGACCTGAGTCCGGTGGATGTCGGCTGGTCGCTGGCGTCGACCCGCGCCGCCCTGCCACACCGTGCCGTAGCCGTCGGCGCCGACCGCGATGACCTCCTCCGTGAGCTTGCGGCCGTGGCCAGTGGCAGCGCCGCGATCGGCGAGGCCGGATCGCCCACCGGAGTGGTGTTCGTCTTCCCGGGTCAGGGGTCGCAGTGGGTGGGGATGGCGTTGGAGTTGATGGAGTCCTCGCCGGTGTTCGCGGGGCGGATGCGTGAATGTGCGGATGCGCTGGCTCCGTTCGTTGAGTGGTCGTTGTGGGATGTGTTGGGTGATGAGGTGGCGTTGGGTCGGGTGGATGTGGTGCAGCCGGTGTTGTGGGCGGTGATGGTGTCGTTGGCGGAGTTGTGGCGTTCGTTTGGTGTGGTGCCGTCGGCGGTGGTGGGGCATTCGCAGGGTGAGATCGCGGCGGCGTGTGTGGCGGGTGGTCTGTCGCTGGAGGATGGTGCGCGGGTGGTGGTGTTGCGGAGTAAGGCGTTGCTGGCCTTGTCGGGTCGGGGTGGGATGGTGTCTGTCCCGGTGTCTGCGGACCGGCTTCGTGACCGTCCCGGGTTGTCGGTGGCGGCGGTGAATGGTCCGGGCTCGACGGTGGTGTCCGGGTCGGTTGAGGTGCTGGATGCGGTGTTGGTGGAGTTCCCGGAGGCGAAGCGGATTCCGGTGGATTACGCGTCGCATTCGGTGCAGGTGGAGGAGGTCCGGGGGGAGCTGGCGGAGGCTCTGGCGGGGGTGGAGCCGTGTAGTGGGCGGGTGCCGTTTTATTCGACGGTGACCGGGCGGGTGATGGATACCGCGGAGTTGGATGCGGGGTATTGGTACCGGAATCTGCGCGAGACCGTGGAGTTCCGGTCCACGATCGAGGGGCTGCTGGAGCTCGGTCACACGGTGTTCGTGGAGGCCAGTCCGCATCCGGTGCTGACCATCGGCGTCCAGGACACCGCCGACGCCACCGACACCCCCATCATCACCACCGGATCGCTGCGCCGCGACGACGGCGGGCCCGCCCGCTTCCTCAGCACCGTCGGCCGACTGTTCACCGAGGGTGTGCGGGTGGACTGGCAGCCGCTGTTCACCGAGGCCGGGGCGCGGAGGATCGATCTCCCGACCTATGCCTTCCAGCATGAGTGGTTCTGGCTGGATCCGGTGCGCGGCGCGACCGATGTCGGGGGCGCGGGCCTTGTCGGTCTCGATCACCCCTTGGTGAGCGCGGTGGTGCCCCTGCCCGAATCCGGCGGCTGCGTGCTGACCGGCTCGCTCTCCACGGCCACTCACCCCTGGCTGCGCGATCACGCCGTGCTGGACAAGGTGTTGCTGCCGGGCACGGCATTCGTGGAACTGGCCGTACAGGCGGGGTTGCACGTGGACTGCCGGATGCTGGACGAGCTGACCCTGCAGGCACCGCTCGTGCTGCCCGAGCACGGAGACGTACGAGACGTACAGATCCAGGTGGCGGTCGGCGGACCGGACGAGAGCGGTCGCCGGTCGGTCACGGTGTACTCCAGGCCGGGCCGGGACCGGGCCTGGATACGGCACGCCACCGGCAGCGTCAGCCCCGGTGGTGATACGGCCACCGTGGACCGGACGGTGTGGCCGCCGGAGGGCGCCACACGGGTCGACCTCACCGATGTCTACGCGGAGATGAGCACCCGCGGTTACGCGTACGGACCCGTCTTCCAGGGGCTGCGCACTGCATGGCGGCGCGGCGACGAGGTGTTCGCAGAGGTGGCCTTGGACGAGACGGCCGCGAGCGACGCCAGCCGCTTCGGTGTCCATCCCGCCCTGCTGGACGCCGCCCTGCACGGCGCCGGACTGGGCGCGTTCGTGACCGAACCGGGACGACCGCACCTTCCGTTCGCCTGGACCGGTGTCACCCTGCACGCCGTCGGTGCCACCACCTTGCGGGTCGCACTGTCACCGGTCGGCCCGGACGCCATCTCGCTCCTGGTCATGGACGGCACGGGGGCACCGGTGCTGTCGGCGGACTCTCTGGTCCTGCGCCCGGTGTCCGAGGGCGGGCTGGGCGATGCCCGCGACGATGCGCTGTTCCGGGTGGACTGGACCGAACTGGCCCTGCCCGGCTCGCCCGACGGCTCGGCCGAGGAGGACTTCCCCGTCATCGAGTCCGCGGTGCAACTGGCCGAGCCGGGGACGGTCCAGTCCCAAGCAGGGGCGGTGGTGTTCAGGCATTCCGCCACTGAGGAGGGCCCGGCGGGTGTGTACGCGCTCAGCAGCCGCGTCCTCGAGGTCGCGCAGGCGTGGCTGGCGGACGACCGGTTCGCGGACGCCCGCCTTGTCGTGGTGACGCGGGGCGCGGTGGCGACCATGGCCGGTGAGAATCCGGAGAGCCTCGCCGCCGCCGCGGTCTGGGGCCTCATACGCACCGCGCAGACCGAGAACCCCGGCCGCTTCGTGCTCGTGGACACGGCGGACGAGGATCTGTCCGCAGGGCCCGCGCTTCCGGCACTGCTCACCACCGACGAACCGCAGGTGGCCATCCGGGCCGGAAAGGCCCTCGTCCCCAGGCTGGTACGGGCCACCTCGCCGGCGTTGCCGATCCCGGCGAAAACGGACACCTGGCGGCTGGAGGCCGACGGCGAGGGCACCTTGGAGCAGCTGGTCCTCGCGCCCTGCGCGGAGGTGTCCAGGCCACTGGCCGCGGGCGAGGTCCGGGTGGCCATGCACGCGGCCGGAGTCAACTTCCGTGACGTCCTCCTGGCCTTGGGGATGTACCCGGACAAGGCTGGTCTACTGGGCAGCGAAGGCGCCGGAACGGTGCTGGAGATCGGCTCCGGAGTGATCGGAATGGCACCCGGAGACCGGGTGATGGGTCTGTTCTCCGGGGCCTTCGGGCCGGTGGCGATCACCGATCACCGGCTGGTGGCCCCGGTCCCGGCCGACTGGTCCTTTCCGCGGGCCGCCGCCACCCCGATCGCCTTCCTCACCGCGATGTACGCGTTGGTCGATCTGGCCGATGTACGCGGCGGTGAGTCGGTGCTGGTGCACGCGGCGGCCGGTGGCGTCGGGATGGCGGCAGTGCAGGTGGCCCACTGGCTGGGCGCCGAAGTGTTCGCCACCGCGAGCCCGGCCAAATGGGATGCGGTGCGTGCATGCGGTGTCGCCCCGCAGCGGATCGCGTCCTCCCGCTCGACGGAGTTCGCGGAACACTTCCGCTCGGGCGCACCGGGCGGAGTGGATGTCGTACTCAACTCGCTGACCGGCGAACTCCTCGACTCCTCACTCGGACTGCTGCGCCCCGGCGGGCGGCTGATCGAGATGGGCAGGACCGATCTCCGGGACGCCGAGGAGGTGCTGGCGCGCCACGGCGTGTCGTACCGGGCCTTTGAACTGCTCGATGCCGGCCCCGACCGGATCCACCGGCTGCTCACCGAACTGCTCTCCCTGTTCCAACAGGGCGTGTTCACCCCGTTGCCACTGCGGGTCCAGGACGTACGTCAGGCGGATGATGCCTTCCGCCGTCTCTCCCAGGCGCGGCACATCGGCAAGCTGGCCCTCACCATCCCCCGACCGCTCTCCGGCGGCACCGTACTGATCACCGGCGGCACCGGGACGCTGGGCGGGCTGGTGGCTCGCCATCTGGTGCGCGAGCACGGGGTGACGGATCTGGTGCTGGCCGCCCGTCGTGGTAACACCGCTCCGAACGTGGCGGAGCTGGTCGCCGACCTGGAAGCCGCCGGGACGCGCGTGCGCGTGGCCGCATGCGATGTGTCGGACCGGGACGCCACCGCCGCATTGGTCGACTCGCTACCGAATCTGCGGGGCGTGGTGCACACGGCCGGTGTCCTCGACGATGCTGTGATCGGGTCACTCACCCCCGATCGGCTGCGGACGGTGCTGCGCCCCAAGGCGGACGCCGCGTGGCATCTGCATGAACTGACCCGGGACCGGGACCTGGCCGAGTTCGTGTTGTTCTCCTCGGCGGCCGGGGTGCTCGGCGGCCCGGGGCAGGGCAATTACGCGGCGGCCAACACCTTCCTGGACGCGCTGGCCGCACACCGCCGGGCACAGGGACTGCCCGCGACCTCGCTGGCCTGGGGCTTCTGGGAGCAGCGCAGCGGGCTGACCGAACACCTGACCACCGACCGGTTCGCCCGATCCGGCGTCCGCCCGCTGTCCACCGATGAGGGGCTGGCCCTCTTCGACGCCGCCCT
Source organism: Streptomyces sp. AgN23 (assembly GCF_001598115.1). NCBI lineage: Bacteria > Bacillati > Actinomycetota > Actinomycetes > Kitasatosporales > Streptomycetaceae > Streptomyces > Streptomyces sp. AgN23. The sequence continues at coordinate 1,023,614 of NZ_CP007153.1, read as the reverse complement.
GGCGACTGGCGACACCCTGCTGGTGCCGATGCGGTACGAACCGTCCTCACCGGCCACCGAGCCGGTGCCCGCCCTGCTGCGCGGCCTCGTGCGCACTCCGCTCGCCCGCGCCCTTCCGTGCCCGGGCGACGGGGTGGACAACGGTGGGTACGACGGTCTCGCGGAGCTGGCGGAGGACGAACGCCTCGACGCTCTGCTCGACCTGGTCCGCCGGCAGGCGGCGGCCGTGCTCGGCCACGGCGGCCCGGAATCGGTGACCCCGCAGCGGCCGTTCAAGGAACTCGGCTTCGACTCGCTCTCCGCCGTGGAACTGCGCAACAGGCTGCGCACGGCGACCGGACGACGGTTGCAGGCCACCTTGATCTTCGACCATCCCACTCCGGCCGCGCTCGCCCGCCATCTCGACGCCGAGCTGTTCGGCTCCACTGATGGGGTGGTGTCCGCACCGGCACCTACGGTTGCGCACCCGGCCGACGAGCCGATCGCCATCGTCGGCATGAGCTGTCGGCTCCCGGGCGGTGTGGACTCCCCGGAGTCGCTGTGGCGGCTGTTGGACAGCGGCGCGGACGCGATATCGGAGCTCCCGGCCGACCGTGGCTGGGACCTTGACGCGCTCTACGACCAGGACCGGAGTCGGCCCGGCACGACCTACGCCAGGACCGGAGGCTTCCTCGAGAACGCGGCGGACTTCGATGCGGGATTCTTCACCATCTCCCCCCGAGAGGCGCTGGCCGCCGATCCTCAGCAACGTCTATGGCTCGAGGCGTGCTGGGAAGCCTTCGAACGCGCCGGTATCGATCCCCTCACTCTGAAGGGCACTCGTACCGGGGTGTTCGCGGGGGCGGCTTCGACGACGTACGGCGCGGGCCAGGCCGCCACTCCGGACGGCTCCGAGGGATACCTGCTCACCGGGAACTCCACCTCCGTGATCTCCGGCCGCGTTGCCTACACCCTCGGCCTCGAGGGCCCCGCCGTCACCGTGGACACCGCGTGCTCCTCCTCGCTGGTCAGCGTGCACTGGGCCTGCGAGTCCCTGCGCCGTGGCGAAAGCACACTGGCGCTGGCGGGTGGCGTGGCCGTGATGACGACACCGGACCTGCTGGTCGAGTTCTCCCGCCAGCGCGGACTCGCACCGGACGGGCGGTGCAAGGCATTCGCCGCCGCCGCCGACGGCACCGGATTCGCAGAAGGAGCCGGGGTGCTCGTCCTGGAGCGGCTGTCCGATGCCGAGCGGAACGGCCACCGGGTGCTGGCGGTGGTGCGTGGTTCCGCCGTCAACCAAGACGGTGCGTCGAATGGGTTGACGGCGCCGAATGGTCCGTCGCAGCAGCGGGTGATCCGGCAGGCGCTGGCGAATGCCCGTTTGTCGGCGGCGGATGTGGATGCGGTGGAGGCGCACGGTACGGGGACGACACTGGGTGATCCGATCGAGGCGCAGGCGTTGTTGGCCACTTACGGTCAGGACCGGGACCCGGAGCGGCCGCTGCTGCTGGGCTCGGTGAAGTCCAACATCGGACACACCCAGGCGGCCGCGGGTGCCGCCGGACTCATCAAAATGGTTCTGGCCCTGCGCAACGGTGTGCTGCCACGAACCCTGCACGTCGATGAGCCCTCCCCGCACGTCGACTGGAATGCCGGAGCCATGGAACTGCTGACCGAGCAGACCATGTGGCCCGACGACCAGGACCGTCCACGCCGCGCCGGGGTGTCCGCGTTCGGAGTGAGCGGCACCAACGCCCATGTGATTCTCGAACAGGCACCGGAGCTCGACGAGAGTGGTGAGCCGGACACCGGCCGGGCGGGGCTGCCCGCGGTGCCGTGGGTGCTGTCGGGGGCTGGGGCGGCCGGGCTACGGGCGCAGGCGCAGCGGTTGGCATCCTTCGTGCGGCAAAACCCCGAGCTCGATCCCGTGGATGTGGGATGGTCCCTGGTCGCGACCCGCGCGGCCCTGTCGCATCGGGCGGTTGTCGTGGGCGCGGACCGCGCGGAGCTGCTGCGCGAGCTGGACGCCATCGAGATCGGCGGAGCTGCCCAGCCCGGTCGCGAGGTGGTGTTCGTCTTCCCGGGTCAGGGGTCGCAGTGGGCCGGGATGGCGTTGGAGTTGATGGAGTCCTCGCCGGTGTTCGCGGGGCGGATGCGTGAATGTGCGGATGCGCTGGCTCCGTTCGCTGAGTGGTCGCTGTGGGATGTGTTGGGTGATGAGGCGGCGTTGGGTCGTGTCGATGTGGTGCAGCCGGTGTTGTGGGCGGTGATGGTGTCGTTGGCGGAGTTGTGGGGTTCGTTTGGTGTGGTGCCGTCGGCGGTGGTGGGGCATTCGCAGGGTGAGATCGCGGCGGCGTGTGTGGCGGGTGGTCTGTCGCTGGAGGATGGTGCGCGGGTGGTGGCCTTGCGCAGCAAGGCGTTGCTGGCTTTGTCGGGTCGGGGTGGGATGGTGTCCGTTCCGGTGTCCGCGGACCGGCTTCGTGACCGTCCCGGGTTGTCTGTGGCGGCGGTGAATGGTCCGGGCTCGACGGTGGTGTCCGGGTCGGTTGAGGTGCTGGATGCGGTGTTGGTGGAGTTCCCGGAGGCGAAGCGGATTCCGGTGGATTACGCGTCGCATTCGGTGCAGGTGGAGGAGGTCCGGGGGGAGCTGGCGGAGGCTCTGGCGGGGGTGGAGCCGTGTAGTGGGCGGGTGCCGTTTTATTCGACGGTGACCGGGCGGCTGATGGATACCGCGGAGCTGGATGCGGGGTACTGGTACCGGAATCTGCGGGAGACCGTGGAGTTCCAGGGCACCGTTGAGACCCTCGTCCGCCAGGGTCACACGGTGTTCGTCGAGGCGAGCCCGCATCCGGTGCTGACCATCGGCGTCCAGGACACAGCCGATGCGACGGGCACCGCCATCGCGGCCACCGGTTCCCTCCGCCGTGACGAGGGAGGCGTGGATCGGTTCCTGACGTCACTGGCCGAGGTGTCCGTCCACGGCGTCGAGGTCAACTGGCAGGCCGTTTTCGCCGGCACCGGTGCTCGACACGTCGACTTGCCCACGTATGCCTTCCAGCGTGAGCGGTTCTGGCTGACGCCATCCACACGCACCGGCGACGCATCCGGATTGGGCCTGGGAGCTGTTGACCATCCGTTGCTGGGCGCGGCGGTGCCGCTTCCGGACGCGGACGGCTGTGTGCTGACCGGTGTGCTGTCGCTGGCCGGGCAGCCCTGGCTGGCCGATCACGCCGTCCTCGGCATGGTGCTTCTTCCGGGCACCGCGTTCGTGGAGCTCGCATTGCAGGCGGGGGCGCGGTTCGGCTGCGACACGCTGGAAGAGCTGACGCTGCATGAGCCGCTCGTCGTGCCCGACCAGGAGACCGTGCAGCTTCAGGTGTCGGTCGGCGGCCCGGACCACCTCGGAAACCGCCCCCTTACGGTGTTCTCCCGCCGCGAGGGCGACTGGGTACGTCACGCCGGCGGCACGCTGCGCGCGGGCGAGCATGGCGATCCGCCCGCGAACCTGTCGGTCTGGCCGCCGGCCGATGCCCAACAGGTCGACGTCACCGAGCTGTACCCGGCGATGGCCGAGCGGGGCTATCAGTACGGCCCCGCCTTCCACGGTCTGCGGGCGGCATGGATCCGTGACGGCGAGGTGTTCCTGGACGTCGCGTTGCCCGAGCAGGTGGCGGGCGACGCCGCCCGATGCGGCGTGCATCCCGCGTTGCTGGACGCGGCTCTGCAGGGCATCGGCCTGGGCGCTTTCGTGAGCGAGCCGGGTCAGGCCCACCTCCCCTTCTCCTGGAGCGGGGTGACCCTGCACGCGGTGGGTGCGACCACCGTCCGGGTGTCGATCAGTGCGGCGGGTCCGGATACGGTGGCCATCCGGATGGCGGACACCACCGGGGCTCCCGTGCTGTCCGTCGACACGCTGGCGATGCGGCCGGTGGCGGAGAGCCGGCTGCTCGAAGTGGCCGGTGGCGGCCGGAGCGATGCGCTGTTCCGGCTGGACTGGAAGGAGCTTCCCCTCCCCACGGGGACCGTCGGCTCGCAGGCTCTGTCCTGGGCACTGCTGGCCGGCCACGACGAGCCGCGGCTGAGCGCCGCGCTGACCACGGCCGGTGTGCCACCGCAACGCCATCGGGACCTTGCCTCCGTCGGCCAGGTGCCAGATGTGCTGGTCCTGCCGTGTCTGCCCGAGTCGGATGACGGTCCGGCCCCCGAAGCGATCTCGTCCGCCCTGCGCCGAGTGCTGGGAGTGGTGCGGGACTGGCTCGCCGACGCGCGATTCACCGACACCCGTCTGGTGGTGCTCACCCGCCGCGCGGTGGCCACATCCACCGGAGACGACGTGGAGGATCTGGCGGCAGCCTCCGTACGGGGGCTCCTGCGCACGGCACAGCAGGAGAACCCCGACCGGCTCGTCGTGATCGACCACGACGATTCGGACCTTGGGGTTCTGCCCTCGGTGCTCGCGATAGGGGAACCCGAAGCGGCCATTCGGACCGGGACGGTACTGGTGCCCAGACTGGTCAAGGCGCCCGGACCGGTCGGAAAGGCCCCCGCCTGGGACACCGGCACCGTACTGATCACCGGCGGGACGGGGACCCTCGGCGGTCTCGTCGCACGCCACCTGGTGACCGCCCATGGCGCGAGTGACCTGGTGTTGGCCAGCCGCGGCGGTGCCACGGCGGCCGGCGCCGCGGACCTGGCCGCCGAACTGGAGGCGCTCGGTGCCCGGATCCGCATCGCCGCCTGTGATGTGGCCGATCGGGCCCAGCTGACCGCGCTGCTTGCCACTATTCCGGCGCTGCGCGCCGTCGTTCACACCGCCGGGGTGCTGGACGACGGTGTCATCGGCTCGATGACGGCCGAACGCATGGAGACCGTCCTCCGGCCGAAGGCGAACGCGGCATGGCACCTGCATGAGCTGACACGTCGGCTGGACCTGGACGCGTTTGTGCTGTTCTCCTCCGCCACCGGAGTGCTGGGCAGCGCCGGGCAGGGCAACTACGCCGCGGCCAACGCCTTCCTCGATGCCCTGGCCACCCACCGACGGGCCCAGGGACTCACCGCGGTGTCGGTGGCGTGGGGCCTGTGGCAGCAGCGCAGTGGCCTGACCGCACACCTGTCGGAGGAGGACGTGGCCCGGATGGCCCGCACGGGCGCCGTTCCCCTGTCCGACGAGCGTGGTCTCGAGCTGTTCGACACCGCATGCCGGAGTGGCGAAGCCACTCTCGTGGCCACCCCGCTGCACCTGCGGGCGGTGGTGGCCACCGGCACGGTGCCGCCCGTGCTGAGCGTGCTGGCACCGACCCCGCCGCGCCGGGCCGCCGAGGCCGGTGACGGTGGGGTGGCGCTCCGGCACAGCCTGGCCGAGATGGCGGACGCGGAACGGAGCCAGACCGTACTGGCGCTGGTACGGGGGCAGGTGGCCGCGGTGCTGCGGCACCCGGACGCGTCGGCGATCGATCCGGCGCGGACCTTCCAGGAGATCGGCTTCGACTCGCTGACCGCGGTGGAGCTGCGCAACCGGCTGGGTGCCACCACCGGAATCAGGCTGGCCGCGACCGCGATCTTCGATTATCCGACCCCGGCGGCGCTGGCGGACCACGTGCTCGCCGAGGTTGCGCCGGAGACCGCCGACCCGGTCGCGGCCCGGCTCAGGGAGCTGGACAAGGTCGCCGCCATGATTTCGGTGATGGCGGAGGACGACACCATGCGCGAGCAGTTGTCCTCGCGGATGGAGACCATCGTTTCGATGTGGGCCGACCTGCACCGTCCGGAGCGGTCGAGCAACGCTGAGGGAGACCTGGAATCGGCCTCGCTCGACGACATGTTCGGAATCATCGACCAGGAACTCGATGGGTCATGAGCAGCGAGAACGTCCGATCGGGGATCGAGGGGACTGGCACGGGGATGTCGAACGACGAAAAGGTACTCGAGTACCTCAAGAAGCTCACCGCCGATCTGCGCCAGACGCGTCAGCGCCTGGCGGATGTCGAGGCCAAGAGCCGCGAGCCGATCGCGATCGTTGGCATGAGCTGTCGTTTTCCGGGTGGAGTCAGCTCGCCGGAAGACCTGTGGCGGCTGACGGAGTCGGCGGTGGACGCGGTCTCCGGCTTCCCCACCGACCGTGGCTGGGACCTGGACGGCCTGTACGACCCGGATCCGGATCGTGCCGGCCGGTCGTACGCCCGAGAGGGCGCGTTCCTCCCCGACGCCGGCCACTTCGACCCCGGCCTCTTCGGGATCTCGCCACGTGAGGCGCTGGCGATGGATCCGCAGCAGCGGCTGCTGCTGGAGGCATCCTGGGAGGCTCTGGAGCGGGCGGGCATTCCGACCGACTCCCTGAAGGGCAGCCGGACCGGGGTGTTCGCCGGACTGATGTCCTCCGACTATGTATCGCGGCTGTCGGCCGTTCCGGACGAGCTCGAGGGATACGTCGGAATCGGCAGCGCGGCGAGCGTCGCGTCCGGCCGGGTGTCGTACACGCTGGGGCTCGAAGGTCCGGCGGTGACGGTGGATACGGCGTGTTCGTCGTCGCTGGTGGCCTTGCATTTGGCGGTGCAGGCGCTGCGGAACGGTGAGTGTTCGCTAGCGCTTGCGGGTGGCGTCACGGTGATGGCGACACCCGGCACCTTTGTCCAGTTCTCCCGTCAGCGCGGCCTGGCCGCCGATGGGCGGTGCAAGGCGTTCGCGGCGGCGGCGGACGGCACCGGCTGGGGTGAGGGTGTGGGGATGCTGGTGGTGGAGCGGTTGTCCGATGCTGAGCGTCTTGGGCATCGGGTGTTGGCGGTGGTGCGGGGTTCGGCGGTGAATCAGGATGGTGCGTCGAATGGGTTGACGGCGCCGAATGGTCCGTCGCAGCAGCGGGTGATCCGGCAGGCGTTGGCGAATGCCCGTTTGTCGGCGGTGGATGTGGATGCGGTGGAGGCGCACGGTACGGGTACGGCGTTGGGTGATCCGATCGAGGCGCAGGCGTTGTTGGCCACGTATGGCCAGGATCGGGATCCGGGTCGGCCGTTGTGGTTGGGTTCGGTGAAGTCGAATATCGGTCATACGCAGGCGGCGGCGGGTGTGGCCGGTGTGATCAAGATGGTGATGGCGTTGCGGTATGGGGTGTTGCCGCGGACGTTGCATGTGGATGAGCCGTCGCCGCATGTGGATTGGTCGGCTGGTGGGGTGGAGTTGCTGACTGAGGAGGTGGTGTGGCCGGATGTGGATCGGCCGCGTCGGGCGGGTGTGTCGGCGTTCGGGGTGAGTGGGACGAATGCGCATGTGATCGTGGAGCAGGGGCCTGTGGTGGTGGAGGCGGCTGGGGGCGAGCGTGTGGGGCTGCCTGCTGTGCCGTGGGTGGTGTCGGGTGTGGGTGAGGCGGCGGTGCGGGCGCAGGCGGAGCGGTTGCGTGGGTTTGTGACGGGTGATGCTGGGCTGGATGTGGTGGATGTGGGGTGGTCGTTGGTGGCTGCTCGTTCTGCGTTGTCGCATCGTGCGGTGGTGGTGGGTGTGGATCGTGATGAGTTGTTGGGTGGGTTGGGTTCGGTGGTTGTGGGGGCTGCAGTGGGTGGTGGGTTGGGTGTGGTGTTTGCGGGTCAGGGTTCGCAGCGGTTGGGGATGGGGCGTGGGTTGTATGAGGCGTATCCGGTGTTTGCCGGGGCGTGGGATGAGGTGTGTGGGGAGCTGGATCGGTATTTGGAGCGGCCTTTGGGTGAGGTGGTGTGGGGTGATGATGCTGGGTTGCTCGGTGGGACGGCGTATACGCAGGCGGGTTTGTTCGCGCTTGAGGTGTCGTTGTATCGGCTGGTCGTCTCGTGGGGGGTGAAGCCGGATTATCTGCTGGGTCATTCCATTGGTGAGTTGGCTGCGGCGTGTGTGGCGGGTGTGTGGTCGTTGGAGGATGCGGCGCGGGTGGTGGCTGCTCGGGGTCGTTTGATGCAGGCGCTGCCGTCGGGTGGGGCGATGGTTTCTGTGGCGGTGTCTGAGGGTGAGGTGCGGCCGCTGCTGACCGGCGGTGTGGCTGTTGCGGCGGTGAATGGTCCCGAGTCGGTGGTGCTTTCGGGGGATGCGGATGAGGTGGCCGAGGTTGCGGGTGTGTTGGCTGGTCGGGGGGTGCGGACGCGGTGGTTGCGGGTGAGTCATGCGTTTCATTCGTCGCGTATGGACGGGATGCTGGCGGAGTTCGGTGAGGTGCTGCGGGGGGTGGAGTTCCGGGCCCCGAGTGTGTCGGTGGTGTCGAACGTATCCGGTGTGGTGGCGGGCGAGGAGGTGTGCTCCCCGGAGTACTGGGTGCGTCATGTGCGGGAGACGGTGCGCTTTGCCGATGGGCTGGAGACGCTTCGTGGGCTGGGTGTCGGTTCCTTCCTGGAGCTGGGACCGGACGGCACGTTGACCGCTCTGGCTGATGGTGATGGTCTGCCCGTACTGCGTCCGGATCGCCCGGAGCCCCTTACCGCGATGGCCGCTCTGGGCGGGCTGTACGTCCGGGGTGTGGAGGTGGATTGGGCGGCGGTGTTTCCGGGGGCTCGGCAGGTTGAGTTGCCGACGTATGCGTTCCAGCGTGAGCGGTTCTGGCTGGAGTCGGCGGTGGTTGAGCCCGTGACCAGTGCCGTTGACGCGGCGTTCTGGGACGCGGTCGAGCGTGGGGATGCGGAGGTTCTGGGGGTCGATGCTGAGCAGCCGTTGAGTGCCGCGCTGCCTGCCTTGGCGTCCTGGCGGCGGGCGCGGCGGGAAGAGTCGGTGGTCGACGGCTGGCGGTATCGGGTGACCTGGACCCCGGTTGCGGGTCCCCCTGCGCAACTCTCTGGGCTGTGGTTGGTGGTGATCGAGCCCGACGGAGCGGAGACGGACGTTGTCACCGCGCTGCGTGCCGCCGGAGCCGAGGTGCGCGTTGTCACGGTCGAGGAGCTGGACGTGGGCCCGGTCGCGGGTGTGGTGTCGCTGCTGTCGGTCGAGGCGACGGTGTCGCTGGTGCAGGCACTCGGGGTGGCTCGGGTCGATGCGCCGTTGTGGTGTGTGACCCGGGGTGCGGTCTCTGTGGCGGACGGGGATGTGGTGGATCCGTACGCGTCGGCGGTCTGGGGGCTGGGCCGCGTGATCGGGCTGGAGCATCCGGATCGTTGGGGCGGGCTGATCGACCTGCCCACCTCATGGGACGATCGGACCTCCGGTCTGTTGTGCTCGGTGCTTTCAGGCGCCACGCGTGAGGATCACACAGCGATCCGGGGCAACGAGGTCTTCGGCTGTCGTCTGAGCCGTGTGACGACGTCGGGTCGGGGGCAGTCCGCCGCCTGGGAAACGTCGGGGACCGCGCTGATCACCGGTGGAACGGGAGCCCTGGGGAGCCATGTCGCCCGATGGCTCGCAGGTACCGGCGTGGCAGAGATCGTGCTGACGAGTCGGCGAGGCTCGGACGCTCCCGGAGCTCGGGAACTGGTCGCCGAACTATCGGCCATGGGTGTGTCGGCCCGCACCGTGGTGTGTGATGTGGCCGATCGGGATGCGGTTGCGGAACTGCTCGGGGCGATCCCGGATCTGCGCGTGGTCGTCCATGCTGCGGGAGTCCCGAGCTGGGGCCCGTTGAGCGATCTGACCGCAGAGGACCTTGAGGCCGGCATGCGGCCGAAGGTCATGGGCGCCATCCACCTGGATGAGCTGACGCGCCACATGTCCTTGGATGCTTTTGTTCTGTTCTCGTCGGTTGCGGGGGTGTGGGGGAGCGGTCGTCAGTCGGCGTATGCGGCGGCGAATGCGTTTTTGGATGGGTTGGCGTGGCGGCGTCGTGGTGTGGGGTTGGTGGCGACTGCGGTGGCGTGGGGTATGTGGGATGGCGGTGGTATGGCTGTTGGGGGTGAGGAGTTCCTGGTTGAGCGTGGTGTGTCGGGGATGGCGCCGGGGTCGGCGGTGGTGGCGTTGCGGCGGGCGTTGTGTGATGGCGAGACGGCGCTTGTGGTGGCGGATGTGGACTGGGAGCGGTTCGGGGCGAGGTTCACGGCGCTGCGTCCGAGTCCCCTGCTGAGCGAGCTGATAGCCGACACCGTCGACTTGGGGACTGGCGCGGGCGAATTCGCGGCCCGTCTCCACACCCTGTCCGAGGGCGAGCGTATGCGCGCGGCCATCGAGCTGGTGCGTGTTTCTGCCGCGACGGTGCTGGGGCACCCGGGCCCTGAGGCGATCGACCCCGGCAGGACGTTCCAGGAAATCGGCTTTGACTCGTTGACCGCGGTGGAGCTGCGCGATCGAATTGCCACAGCCACCGGCATCCGACCGCCCGCCACGATGATCTTCGACTATCCGACTCCCGTGGCTCTGGCCGAATATCTGAACGTGGAATTGCTCGGCGAGCCGCGGGAGAGTGTGCCGCCGCTGCAGGTGGTCGCACCGGATGACGACGACCCCATCGTCATTGTCGGCATGAGCTGCCGCTTCCCCGGGGATGTCGAATCTCCCGAGGACTTGTGGCGGCTCGTCGATTCCGACGGCGACGCCATCACGGCCTTCCCGGCGGACCGTGGATGGGATCTGACCGGCCTCTTCGACGCGGCTGCGGGGGAGTCGGACACGTCGTATGCGCGTGTCGGCGGATTCGTCCACGACGCGGGCGAGTTCGATCCCGGCCTCTTCGGTATCTCGCCGCGTGAGGCGCTGGCGATGGACCCGCAGCAGCGGCTGCTGCTGCACGCGGCATGGGAGGCGTTAGAACGGGCGGGTGTGCCGGTCGCCTCGGTCCGGGGCAGTCGGACGGGAGTGTTCGTGGGAGCCTCCCCGCAGGGCTACGGCGCTGCCGACGCATCGGAAGGCTACTTCCTCACCGGCAGTTCGGGCAGCGTGATTTCGGGTCGGGTGTCGTACACGCTCGGGCTTGAGGGTCCGGCGGTGACGGTGGATACGGCGTGTTCGTCGTCGCTGGTGGCATTGCATCTGGCGGTGCAGGCGCTGCGGAACGGTGAGTGTTCACTGGCGCTTGCGGGTGGCGTGACGGTGATGGCGACCCCCACTGCTTTCGTGGAGTTCTCGCGTCAGCGCGGGCTCGCTGCCGATGGCCGGTGCAAGTCCTTTGCCGCTGGTGCGGATGGGACGGGTTGGTCGGAGGGTGTGGGGATGCTGGTGGTGGAGCGGTTGTCCGATGCTGAGCGCAACGGGCATCGGGTGTTGGCGGTGGTGCGGGGTTCGGCGGTGAATCAGGATGGTGCGTCGAATGGGTTGACGGCGCCGAATGGTCCGTCGCAGCAGCGGGTGATCCGGCAGGCGTTGGCGAGCGCCGGACTTTCGGCGTCGGAGGTCGACGCGGTGGAGGCGCACGGTACGGGGACGACGCTGGGTGATCCGATCGAGGCGCAGGCGTTGTTGGCCACCTACGGTCAGGACCGGGATCGGGAGCGGCCGCTGTGGCTGGGTTCGGTGAAGTCGAATATTGGTCATACGCAGGCGGCGGCGGGTGTGGCCGGTGTGATCAAGATGGTGATGGCGATGCGCCACGGCGTGCTGCCCCGGACTCTGCACCTGGACGAACCGTCGACCCATGTGGACTGGTCGGCCGGTGCAGTGGAGCTGCTGACCGAGCAGGTGGCGTGGCCGGATGTCGACCGGCCGCGTCGGGCGGGTGTGTCGGCGTTCGGGGTGAGCGGGACGAATGCCCATGTGATCGTGGAGCAGGCGCCTGTGGTGGTGGAGGCGGCTGGGGGCGAGCGTGTGGGGCTGCCTGCTGTGCCGTGGGTGGTGTCGGGTGTGGGTGAGGCGGCGGTGCGGGCACAGGCGGAGCGGTTGCGTGGGTTTGTGGCCGGGGATGCTGGGCTGGATGTGGTGGATGTGGGGTGGTCGTTGGTGGCTGCTCGTTCTGCGTTGTCGCATCGTGCGGTGGTGGTGGGTGTGGATCGTGATGAGTTGTTGGGTGGGTTGGGTTCGGTGGTTGTGGGAGTTCCGGTCGGTGGTGGGTTGGGTGTGGTGTTTGCGGGTCAGGGTTCGCAGCGGTTGGGGATGGGGCGTGGGTTGTATGAGGCGTATCCGGTGTTTGCTGCGGCGTGGGATGAGGTGTGTGGGGAGCTGGATCGGTATCTGGAGCGGCCTTTGGGTGAGGTGGTGTGGGGTGATGATGCTGGGTTGCTCGGTGGGACGGCGTATACGCAGGCGGGTTTGTTCGCGCTTGAGGTGTCGTTGTATCGGTTGGTCGTCTCGTGGGGTGTGAAGCCGGATTATCTGCTGGGTCATTCCATTGGTGAGTTGGCTGCGGCGTGTGTGGCGGGTGTGTGGTCGTTGGAGGATGCGGCTCGGGTGGTGGCTGCTCGGGGTCGTTTGATGCAGGCGCTGCCGTCGGGTGGGGCGATGGTCTCTCTCCAGGCCGCTGCGGCCGAGGTGCTTCCGCATCTGGCCGGTTACGAGGGCCGGGTGAGCGTGGCGACGATCAACGGCCCGGCGGCGACCGTCATCTCCGGTGATGAGGAGGCGGTACGTGCCGTCGAGGAGGTGTTCATCGGTCGGGGGGTGCGGACGCGGTGGTTGCGGGTGAGTCATGCGTTTCATTCGTCGCGTATGGACGGGATGCTGGCGGAGTTCGGCGAGGTGCTGCGGGGGGTGGAGTTCCGGGCCCCGAGTGTGCCGGTGGTGTCGAATGTGTCGGGTGTGGTGGCGGGCGAGGAGCTGTGTTCGCCGGATTATTGGGTGCGTCATGTGCGGGAGACGGTGCGGTTCGCTGACGGGCTGGAGACGCTTCGTGGGCTGGGTGTCGGTTCCTTCCTGGAGTTGGGTCCCGATGGCACGTTGACCGCTCTGGCCGGTGGCGATGGTGTGCCGGTGCTGCGTCCGAGCCGTCCGGAGCCGACCGCTGCCATGGAGGCTTTGGGCGGACTGTTCGTCCGGGGTGTGGAGGTGGATTGGCGGGCGGTGTTTCCGGGGGCTCGGCAGGTTGAGTTGCCGACGTATGCGTTCCAGCGTGAGCGGTTCTGGCTGGAGCCGTCACCGGTCCAGCCCGTGACCAGCGCCGTGGATGCGGCGTTCTGGGACGCGGTCGAGCGTGAGGATTTCGGTTCGTTCGGTGTCGACGCCGAGCAGCCGCTCAGCGCGGCTCTGCCCGCCCTGGCGGCATGGCGCCACCGTCGCCAGGAGAGGTCGCTGGTCGAATCGTGGCGGTACCGCCTCGACTGGTCCCCGATCGGGGAAGTTCCTGAGCAGCCGAGTCTGCGTGGCACGTGGTTGGTGGTGGGCGCTGACGGTGCCGAGGTGGCTGTCGCGTTGCGGTCGGCCGGTGCGGATGTCCGGGTCGTGAGGGCGGTGGAGCCGGGGGATGTGGGGGTCGCGGGTGTGGTGTCGTTGCTGTCGGTCGAGGCGACGGTGTCGCTGCTGCAGAGCCTCTTGGTGGCCGGGGTCGATGCGCCGTTGTGGTGTGTCACCCGGGGGGCGGTCGCGGCGGTCGATGGGGATGTGGTGGAGCCTGACCTGGCTGGAGTCTGGGGTCTCGGCCGTGTGATGGGTCTGGAGCATCCGGATCGTTGGGGCGGGCTGATCGATCTGCCGGCGGTCATGGACGATCGGGCGGGGGAGGTATTGGCCGCTGTCCTCGCCGGTGGGACGGGTGAGGATCAGGTCGCGATCCGTGCCGTCGGGACGTGGGCCGCCCGTCTGGTACGGGCGGAGCGGACCGTTGCGGTGTCGGCCGCGTGGCGTGGTCGTGGTGCTGCGCTGGTGACGGGTGGTACGGGGGCGTTGGGTCGCCATGTGGCGCGTTGGTTGGCGGGTAGCGGTGTGGAGCGGGTCGTGCTGGCGGGTCGGCGGGGGGCCGAGGCTCCGGGCGTTGCGGAGTTGGTGGCCGAGCTGGGGGATCGAGTGCGTGTGGTGGCGTGCGATGTCGCTGATCGTGAGGCGCTTGCGGCTCTCCTGGGGACGATTCCGGATCTGCGTACGGTGGTGCATGCGGCGGGTGTCCTCGACGACGGTGTGCTCGAATCGCTGACCCCGGAGCGGATCCGCGAGGTCATGCGGGTCAAGGCCGACGGCGCACGCCATCTTCACGAGTTGACCCAGGACACCGTCCTCGACGCCTTCGTATTGTTCTCCTCGGCCGCGGGAACCGTGGGCAATGCGGGTCAGGGGAGTTATGCGGCGGCCAATGCGGTGTTGGACGGGATGGCTTGGCGGCGTCGGGCGGAGGGGCTGGTAGCCACATCGGTGGCCTGGGGTGCCTGGGCCGGCAGCGGCATGGGGGCCGGGCACGCACGGGCCATGGCGCCACCACTGGCACTGGCCGCCCTTCAGGGAGCTTTGGACGACGACGAGACCGCACTGCTGATCGCGGACATCGATTGGGAGCACTTCGGCTCGCGGTTCGCCGGGGCGCGGCCCAACCCGCTGCTTGGTGATTTGCTGGGTGGCGCCGCTCGCCGCGCGCTCGTGGCGGACGAGTTCGTCGACCGACTGCAGGGCCTCCCCCCGGTCGAGAAGGAACGGGCGGTCCTTGAGCTCGTACGTGGGCAGGTGGCCGCCGTTCTGGGGCATGCCACCCCGGCGGCAATCGACCCCGCGGCCACATTCCAGTCAGCCGGTTTCGACTCTCTGACCGCGATCGAACTCCGCAATCGACTCATGGCGGCCACAGGCGTACAGACACCTGCCTCGGTCGTGTTCGACTACCCCACGCCGGAACTCCTCGCCGGCCACCTGCGGGAGCAGCTGCTAGGGGTGGGATCGGCAGCGCTCTCGGCTACGGTCGCCACGGCTCCGGTGGATGACGACCCGATTGCGATCATCGGCATGAGCTGCCGGTTTCCTGGTGGGGTCGACTCGCCCGAAGAGCTGTGGCGACTCCTGGAATCGGGAACGGACGCCATATCCGCCTTTCCGCTGGATCGGGGCTGGGATCTGGTCGGTGAAGCCGATGGCGCCTGCGTCGGGGCGGGTGGTTTCCTCTACACGGCTGCCGACTTCGATCCCGCCTTCTTCGGGATCTCGCCGCGTGAGGCCGTCGCGATGGATCCGCAGCAGCGGCTGTTGCTGGAGGTCGCCTGGGAGGTCTTCGAGCGGGCCGGGATCGCCGTGGACGCGCTGCGAGGGAGCTCCACCGGAGTGTTCGTCGGCACCAACGGTCAGGATTACGCGGCCCTCGTCGGTAACGCGCCACAGCGTGCGGACGGCCATCTGGCCACCGGTAGCGCGGCGAGCGTGGCGTCCGGTCGGCTGTCCTACACCTTCGGGCTCGAGGGCCCGGCCGTCACCGTGGACACGGCGTGTTCGTCGTCGCTGGTCGCCATGCACCTGGCCGCGCAGGCGCTGCGCGCAGGCGAATGCGGTATGGCGCTCGCGGGCGGCGCGACGGTGATGGCCACGTCCACCGCGTTCGCCGAGTTCTCCCGCCAGGGGGCGTTGGCTTCCGATGGCCGGTGCAAGGCGTTCGCGGCGGCGGCGGACGGTACCGGCTGGGGCGAAGGTGTGGGCATCCTCTTGCTGGAGCGGCTGTCCGATGCCGAGCGGAACGGCCACCGGGTGCTGGCCGTCATGCGTGGTTCCGCCGTCAACCAAGACGGTGCGTCGAATGGGTTGACGGCGCCGAATGGTCCGTCGCAGCAGCGGGTGATCCGGCAGGCGCTGGCGAATGCCCGTTTGTCGGCGGCGGATGTGGATGCGGTGGAGGCGCACGGTACGGGGACGACGCTGGGTGATCCGATCGAGGCGCAGGCGTTGTTGGCCACGTACGGTCAGGGCCGGGATCCGGAGCGGCCGCTGTGGTTGGGTTCGGTGAAGTCGAATATCGGTCATACGCAGGCGGCGGCGGGTGTGGCCGGTGTGATCAAGATGGTGATGGCGATGCGCCACGGTGTGCTGCCACAGAGCCTCCACATCGACGAGCCCACTCCCCACGTGGACTGGACGGCCGGACGGATCGCACTGCTCACGGAACCATCCCTCTGGCCTCAGAGGGGAGTGCCGCGACGGGCCGGGGTCTCCTCGTTCGGCGTAAGTGGCACCAATGCGCATGTCATCCTCGAACAGGCATCCGCGGCGGCCGAACCCGAGACGGTGCGGACGACCGAACCCTCAGCCGTTCCGTGGGTGCTGTCGGCACGGAGCGAGGCGGGGTTGCGAGCCCATGCCGCCAGGCTTCGGTCCTTTGTGAGCACCGATGGTGGCGTACAGCCGGTCGATGTCGGCTGGTCGCTGGCATCGACCCGAGCGATGCTGTCTCACCGTGCGGTGGTCGTGGGGGCCGACCGCGCTGAGCTGTTGCGTGGTCTGGACGCGGTGGCGAACGGTACTCCCGACCGAGGAGTGGTGACCGGCGAGGCCGGATCGCCCACCGGAGTGGTGTTCGTCTTCCCGGGTCAGGGGTCGCAGTGGGTGGGGATGGCGTTGGAGTTGGCGGAGTCCTCGCCGGTGTTCGCGGGGCGGTTGGGTGAGTGTGCGGATGCGTTGGCTTCGTTGGTGGAGTGGTCGTTGTGGGATGTGTTGGGTGATGAGGTGGCGTTGGGTCGGGTGGATGTGGTGCAGCCGGTGTTGTGGGCGGTGATGGTGTCGTTGGCGGAGTTGTGGGGTTCGTTTGGTGTGGTGCCGTCGGCGGTGGTGGGGCATTCGCAGGGTGAGATCGCGGCGGCGTGTGTGGCGGGTGGTTTGTCGCTGGAGGATGGTGCGCGGGTGGTGGTGTTGCGGAGTAAGGCGTTGCTGGCTTTGTCGGGTCGGGGTGGGATGGTGTCCGTTCCGGTGTCCGCGGACTGGCTTCGTGACCGTCCCGGGTTGTCGGTGGCGGCGGTGAATGGTCCGGTGTCGACGGTGGTGTCCGGGTCGGTTGAGGTGCTGGATGCGGTGTTGGTGGAGTTCCCGGAGGCGAAGCGGATTCCGGTGGATTACGCGTCGCATTCGGTGCAGGTGGAGGAGGTCCGGGGGGAGCTGGCGGAGGCTCTGGCGGGGGTGGAGCCGTGTAGTGGGCGGGTGCCGTTCTATTCGACGGTGACCGGGCGGCTGATGGATACCGCGGAGCTGGATGCCGGGTACTGGTACCGGAACCTTCGCGAGACCGTGGAGTTCCGGTCCACGATCGAGGGGCTGCTGGAGCTCGGTCACACGGTGTTCGTGGAGGCCAGTCCGCATCCGGTGCTGACCATCGGCATCCAGGACACCGCCGACGCCACCGACACCCCCATCATCACCACCGGATCGCTGCGCCGCGACGACGGCGGCCTGGTCTCCTTCCTCACCGCGCTGTCCGAACTGTCGGTACGAGGGGTGACGGCAGACTGGCGGCAGGCGTTCGGAGGGACCGGCGCCCGGCATGTCGACTTGCCGACCTACCCATTCCAGCGGGAGCGCTTCTGGGTCGAGCCCACTGCCGCGGACGTGGTCCGAGACGGGGACACCAGCGCGGACAGCGAGTTCTGGGCAGCCATCGAGCGCGAAGACGCCGTATCGCTGGCGACCGTTCTCCAGGTCGATGACGCGTCGCTGGGTGGCCTGCTGCCCGCCTTGTCGGCCTGGCGTCGCCGACGGCACGAGAGGTCCGCGGTGGAGGCGGTTCGGTACCAGGTCAACTGGAAGCCGCTCGCCGACGACCAGGCCGCGATGTTGTCGGGCTCTTGGCTGGTTGTGGTTTCCCAGGCGGACGCTCAGCACGAGTGGGTCTCCGGCGTCTGCGAGGCCCTCGCTCAGCACGGGGCCGAGCCAGTGGTGTGTCCGGTGGACGAGCGACACATGGATCGTGCTGTGCTGTCCGCCCAGCTGACGAGCATGACCACTTCGAGCAGCGCGACCGGCCGGAGCAGCGCGACCGGCACGAGCAGCGTGACGAATGTCGGGGGCGTGGTGTCGCTGGTCGCCCTGGACCAGCGGCCGCACCCGCACTTCGACTCCGTACCCGTCGGTTTCGCGATGACGGTGCTGTTGGCTCAGGCTTTGGGCGACGCGGGTGTGGAGGCCCCGCTGTGGAGCTTGACCCAAGGAGCCGTGTCGACCGGGCCCGGGGACACCCTCGTCGAGCCCGCACCGGCATCGGCGCTGGTGTGGGGCGTCGGCCGAGTGATCGCGCTCGAGCAGCCACTGCGCTGGGGTGGTCTGATCGACCTGCCGACCGGCGTGAACGCGAGGGCATGCGCACAGCTGGCAAGGGTTCTGTCAGGTGCTTCGGGCGAGGACCAGGTCGCGCTCCGGGCGGTGGGGACCTTCGGGCGCAGGCTCGCCCATGCCCCCGCGTTGCGGACGGACTTGCCGTCCTGGAATCCGAGCGGGACCGTACTGGTCACCGGAGGGACCGGGGCACTGGGCGGCCATATCGCGCGGTGGCTGGCGCAGCAGGGCGCGGAGCACCTCGTGCTGACGAGCCGGCGCGGCACGGCCGCGCCCGGGGCGTCCGAGCTCGTCGCGGACCTGGAGGTGGCCGGAGCGGCGGTGACGGTGGCCGAGTGCGATGTGGCCGACCGTGCCCAACTGGCCGCGTTGATAGCCGAGGTAGGTCCGCTGACGGCTGTGGTGCACACGGCCGCCCTGCTGGATGATGCGACGGTCGAGTCCCTGACCACCGAGCAACTGCACCGGGTACTGCGCGTCAAGGCCGACGGTGCGATGCATCTGCATGAGCTGACCCGCGACATGGAACTGTCCGCGTTCGTGCTCTTCTCCTCCTTGTCCGGGACCGTCGGTACACCAGGGCAGGGCAACTACGCACCGGGCAACGCCTTCCTCGACGCGCTGGCCGAGTGCCGCAGGGCCGAGGGCCTGGTGGCGACCTCCGTGGCCTGGGGCCTGTGGGCCGGTGGCGGTATGGGGGAGAGCGAAGCCGGGGAGGTGGCCCGGCGGCATGGCGTTCCGGCACTCTCCCCCGAACTGGCGGTGGCCGCTCTCCGTACGGCCATTGAGCAGGGCGACACGGTGGTCACCGTCGCCGACATCGAGTGGGAACGCCACTACGCCGCCTTCACCGCGACCAGGCCCAGCCCCCTGCTCGCCGACCTTCCGGAAGTACGGCGACTCGTCGACGCGGGGGCCGCTTCCGCCGTCGAGAAGACGGGTGTTGACCGGTCCGGACTCGGCGAGCGTTTGGCCGGGCTCGACGGGGCCGAGCAGCGGCGACTGCTGCTCGACATGGTGCGCCGCAACGTCGCGGTGGTGCTCGGGCATACCGACCCGGAGAGCGTGCCGTCCCATCGCGCTTTCAAGGAACTCGGCTTCGACTCCGTGACAGCGGTCGAATTCCGCAACCGACTGGGTGCCGCGACCGGTCTGCGGCTGCCGGCCACTGCCGTTTTCGACTACCCGACCCCGCTCGCCCTGGCGGAATACGCGTCCTCCGAACTGCTGGGGACGGCCGCAGAGCCCCTGGGCGCCGAGCCCCTGCGCACCAAGCCGAGTGGGTCCCTCGTGGACGACGATCCGATCGTGATCGTCGGAATGAGCTGCCGCTTCCCCGGCGGGGTGAGTTCGCCGGAGGACCTGTGGCGCCTTCTCACCGAGGGCGGGGACGCGATGTCGGCCTTCCCCGCGGACCGTGGCTGGGATCTGTCCGGGCTCTTCCACAGCGACCCCGGTCACCCGGGGACCTCGTACACGCGGACGGGTGGCTTCGTACATGACGCGACCGCGTTCGACGCCGGGTTCTTCGGTATCTCCCCCCGTGAGGCGACCGCGATGGATCCGCAGCAGCGGTTGCTGCTGGAGGCGTCGTGGGAGGCGTTCGAGCGGGCGGGGATCGATCCCCGGTCGCTGCGGGGCAGCACGACGGGAGTGTTCGCTGGTACCAACGGCCAGGACTATGTCAGCCTTTTGGGCGGAGATCAGCCACAGGAATTCGAAGGCCATGTCGGAACGGGTAATTCGGCGTCGGTAATGTCCGGCCGGATCGCCTATGTCCTGGGCCTCGAGGGACCGGCACTGACGGTGGATACGGCGTGTTCGTCGTCGCTGGTGGCGTTGCATCTGGCGGTGCAGGCGCTGCGGAACGGTGAGTGTTCGCTGGCGCTTGCGGGCGGTGTCACGGTGATGGCGACGCCGAGTCTGTTTGTGGAGTTCTCCCGTCAGCGCGGCCTCGCCGCGGACGGTCGGTGCAAGGCGTTCGCCGGGGCGGCGGACGGCACCGGTTTCTCCGAGGGTGTGGGGATGCTGGTGGTGGAGCGGTTGTCCGATGCTGAGCGCAACGGGCATCGGGTGTTGGCGGTGGTGCGGGGTTCGGCGGTGAATCAGGATGGTGCGTCGAATGGGTTGACGGCGCCGAATGGTCCGTCGCAGCAGCGGGTGATCCGGCAGGCGCTGGCGAGCGCCGGACTTTCGGCGTCGGAGGTCGACGCGGTCGAGGCGCACGGTACGGGCACCACGCTGGGTGATCCGATCGAGGCGCAGGCGTTGTTGGCCACCTACGGTCAGGGTCGTGATCGTGAGCGGCCGCTGTGGCTGGGCTCGGTGAAGTCCAACATCGGACACACCCAGGCGGCCGCGGGTGTCGCCGGACTCATCAAGATGGTTCTGGCCCTGCGTAACGGGGTGTTGCCGCGGACGTTGCATGTGGATGAGCCGTCGCCGCATGTGGATTGGTCGGCTGGTGGGGTGGAGTTGCTGACTGAGGAGGTGGTGTGGCCGGATGTGGATCGGCCGCGTCGGGCGGGTGTGTCGTCGTTCGGGGTGAGTGGGACGAATGCGCATGTGATCGTGGAGCAGGGGCCTGTGGTGGTGGAGGCGGCTGGGGGCGAGCGTGTGGGGCTGCCTGCTGTGCCGTGGGTGGTGTCCGGTCAGAGCGAGGCGGCGGTGCGGGCTCAGGTGGAGCGGTTGCGCGCGTCTGTGGCAGATAGCCCCGAATGGGATCTGGCTGACGTGGGGTGGTCGTTGGTGGCTGCTCGTTCTGCGTTGTCGCATCGGGCGGTGGTGGTGGGTGTGGATCGTGATGAGTTGTTGGGTGGGTTGGGTTCGGTGGTTGTGGGGGCTGCAGTGGGTGGTGGGTTGGGTGTGGTGTTTGCGGGTCAGGGTTCGCAGCGGTTGGGGATGGGGCGTGGGTTGTATGAGGCGTATCCGGTGTTTGCTGTGGCGTGGGATGAGGTGTGTGGGGAGCTGGATCGGTATTTGGAGCGGCCTTTGGGTGAGGTGGTGTGGGGTGATGATGCGGATCTGATGGGGGAGACGGCGTATACGCAGGCGGGTTTGTTCGCGCTTGAGGTGTCGTTGTTTGCGTTGGTGTCGTCCTGGGGTGTGAAGCCGGATTATCTGCTGGGTCATTCCATTGGTGAGTTGGCTGCGGCGTGTGTGGCGGGTGTGTGGTCGTTGGAGGATGCGGCTCGGGTGGTGGCTGCTCGGGGTCGTTTGATGCAGGCGCTGCCGTCGGGTGGGGCGATGGTTTCTGTGGCGGTGTCGGAGGGTGAGGTGCGGCCGCTGCTGACCGGTGGTGTGGCTGTTGCGGCGGTGAATGGTCCCGAGTCGGTGGTGATTTCGGGGGATGCGGATGAGGTGGCCGAGGTTGCGGGTGTGTTGGCTGGTCGGGGGGTGCGGACGAGGTGGTTGCGGGTGAGTCATGCGTTTCATTCGTCGCGTATGGACGGGATGCTGGCGGAGTTCGGCGAGGTGCTGCGGGGGGTGGAGTTCCGGGCCCCGAGTGTGCCGGTGGTGTCGAATGTGTCGGGTGTGGTGGCGGGCGAGGAGGTGTGCTCCCCGGAGTACTGGGTGCGTCATGTGCGGGAGACCGTGCGGTTCGCCGACGGGCTCGACACACTCCGTGGGCTGGGCGTCAGTACCTTCCTGGAGCTGGGTCCCGATGGCACGTTGACCGCTTTGGCTGATGGTGATGGTCTGCCCGTACTGCGTCCGGGGCGTCCGGAGCCGATCGCGGTCATGGAGGCCTTGGGCGGGCTGTATGTCCGGGGCATCGAGATCGGTTGGGCGGCGGTGTTTCCGGGGGCTCGGCGTGTTGATTTGCCGACGTATGCGTTCCAGCGTGAGCGGTTCTGGCTGGAGCCGGCGGTGGTTGAGCCCGTGACCAGTGCCGTTGACGCGGCGTTCTGGGACGCGGTCGAGCGTGGGGATGCGGAGGTTCTGGGGGTCGATGCTGAGCAGCCGTTGAGTGCCGCGCTGCCTGCCTTGGCGTCCTGGCGGCGGGCGCGGCGGGAAGAGTCGGTGGTGGACGGCTGGCGGTATCGGCTTGGCTGGACGCCGGTCACGGGTGTGCCATCCGGGCAGGTGCTGACGGGGACCTGGCTCGTTGTGGTCGAGCACGGCGCTGACGGTGCCGATGTGGCCGTCGCGCTGCGGTCGTCCGGGGCCGAGGTCCGGGTCGTGACGGCGGTGGAGCCGGGCGATGTGGCGGTCGCGGGTGTGGTGTCGCTGCTGTCGGTCGAGGCGACGGTGTCGCTGCTGCAGAACCTCTTGGCCGCTGGGATCGACGCGCCGTTGTGGTGTGTGACCCGGGGTGCGGTCTCCGTGGCGGACGGGGATGTGGTGGATCCGTACGCGTCGGCGGTCTGGGGGCTGGGCCGCGTGATCGGGCTGGAGCATCCGGATCGTTGGGGCGGTCTGATCGACCTGCCCACGGAGGTGGATGCGCATGCGGGCTCCTTGCTGGCCGGGGTTCTCGCCGGGCACACCGGGGAGGATCAGGTGGCAATCCGTGCCGCTGAGGCATGGGGTGCCCGGCTGACCCAGGTGACACCGGCGGCGGACACGTCCGCCGGATGGCACGGCCGGGGAGCCGCCTTGATCACCGGGGGCACGGGTGCGCTGGGCGGTCATGTGGCGCGCTGGTTGGCCGGGACCGGCGTGGAGCACATCGTGCTGACGAGCCGACGGGGGATCGAGGCGCCCGGTGCGACCGAGTTGGTGACCGAGCTGGAGGAGCTCGGAGTCCAGGTGACTGTGGCTGCGTGTGATGTCGCCGATCGGGACGCGGTCGCGGCGTTGCTGGCAGGCATTCCGGATCTCCGGGTCGTCGTGCACGCCGCGGGAGTGCCAAGTTGGGGTGCGGTGGACAGCCTGACATCCGATGAGTTCGAGGAGAGCGTGCGATCGAAGGTTGCCGGAGCGGCGCACCTGGACGCACTTCTGGCGGACACCGATCTGGATGCCTTTGTTCTGTTCTCGTCGGTTGCGGGGGTGTGGGGGAGCGGTCGTCAGTCGGCGTATGCGGCGGCGAATGCGTTTTTGGATGGGTTGGCGTGGCGGCGTCGTGGTGTGGGGTTGGTGGCGACTGCGGTGGCGTGGGGTATGTGGGATGGCGGTGGTATGGCTGTTGGGGGTGAGGAGTTCCTGGTTGAGCGTGGTGTGTCGGGGATGGCGCCGGGGTCGGCGGTGGTGGCGTTGCGGCGGGCGTTGTGTGATGGCGAGACGGCGCTTGTGGTGGCGGATGTGGACTGGGAGCGGTTCGGGGCGAGGTTCACGGCGCTGCGTCCGAGTCCCCTGCTGAGCGAGCTGATAGCCGACACGCCCGAGCCGATCGCGTCGATGGCCGGCGAATTTGTCGCCATGCTGCGCGGGTTGTCGCGGCAGGAGCGGGATCGTGCGGTCGCGGAGCTCGTACGGACGCATGCCGCCGAGGTGTTGGGGCACCGGAACCCGACCGCGATCGACCCCGGCAGGACGTTCCAGGAGCTGGGCTTCGACTCGCTGACTGCCGTGGAACTACGGGACCGGCTCAGTACGGCTACCCAGCTGCGCTTCCCGGCTTCCGTGATCTTCGACTACCCGACCCCGGCGGCGCTCGCCGAGCATGTGTGCGGGGAGGCGCTCGGGCTGGCCGAAGAGACACAGATACCGCACACGCCGAGTGCCGTGGATGACGATCCGATCGTGATCGTCGGGATGAGCTGCCGTTTCCCGGGTGGCGTGGACTCTCCGGAGGCACTGTGGCGGCTGGTCAGCGCCGGCGACGACGCCGTGTCGCCCTTCCCCTCCGACCGTGGCTGGGATCTGGCCGGTGTGTACGACGCCGACGCCACTCGCTCGGGGCGGTCGTACGTCCGCTCGGGTGGCTTCCTCCATGACGCGGCCGAGTTCGACGCCGGGTTCTTCGGGATCTCGCCGCGTGAGGCGCTGGCGATGGATCCGCAGCAGCGGCTGCTGCTGGAGGCGTCATGGGAGGCATTCGAACGGGCCGGAATCCCGGCGTCGACGCTCAAGGGCAGCCAGACCGGTGTCTTCGTGGGCGCGTCCGCGCAGGGCTACGGCGGCGGAGACGGGCAGGCTCCGGAAGGCTCCGAGGGTTATCGTCTGACCGGCAACGCGAGCAGTGTGGTGTCCGGTCGGGTGGCCTACACGTTCGGGTTGGAAGGCCCAGCGGTCACGGTGGACACGGCGTGTTCTTCCTCGCTGGTGGCGCTGCACTGGGCGGTGCGGGCCCTGCGGTCGGGCGAGTGCTCCCTCGCCCTGGCAGGCGGGGTGACGGTGATGGCGACACCCGCCACCTTCGTGGAGTTCTCGCGCCAGCGCGGGTTGGCCGCCGATGGCCGCTGCAAGTCCTTCGCTGCTGGCGCGGATGGGACAGGCTGGTCCGAGGGCGTCGGCATGCTGCTGGTCGAGCGGCTGTCGGACGCCGAGCGGAACGGCCACCCGGTGCTGGCCGTTGTTTCCGGCTCCGCGGTGAATCAGGATGGCGCGTCGAATGGGTTGACGGCGCCGAATGGTCCGTCGCAGCAGCGGGTGATCCGGCAGGCGCTGGCGAATGCCCGTTTGTCGGCGGCGGATGTGGACGCGGTGGAGGCGCACGGTACGGGGACGACGCTGGGTGATCCGATCGAGGCGCAGGCTCTGCTGGCCGCCTACGGCCAGGACCGGGATCCGGGTCGGCCGTTGTGGTTGGGTTCGGTGAAGTCGAATATCGGTCATACGCAGGCGGCGGCGGGTGTGGCCGGTGTGATCAAGATGGTGATGGCGATGCGCCACGGCGTGCTGCCCCGGACTCTGCACCTGGACGAACCGTCGCCGCATGTGGATTGGTCGGCTGGTGGGGTGGAGTTGCTGACTGAGGAGGTGGTGTGGCCGGATGTGGATCGGCCGCGTCGGGCGGGTGTGTCGTCGTTCGGGGTGAGTGGGACGAATGCGCATGTGATCGTGGAGCAGGCGCCTGTGGTGGTGGAGGCGGCTGGGGGCGAGCGTGTGGGGCTGCCTGCTGTGCCGTGGGTGGTGTCGGGTGTGGGTGAGGCGGCGGTGCGGGCGCAGGCGGAGCGGTTGCGTGGGTTTGTGGCGGGTGATGCTGGGCTGGATGTGGTGGATGTGGGGTGGTCGTTGGTGGCTGCTCGTTCTGCGTTGTCGCATCGTGCGGTGGTGGTGGGTGTGGATCGTGATGAGTTGTTGGGTGGGTTGGGTTCGGTGGTTGTGGGAGTTCCGGTCGGTGGTGGGTTGGGTGTGGTGTTTGCGGGTCAGGGTTCGCAGCGGTTGGGGATGGGGCGTGGGTTGTATGAGGCGTATTCGGTGTTTGCCGGGGCGTGGGATGAGGTGTGTGGGGAGCTGGATCGGTATTTGGAGCGGCCTTTGGGTGAGGTGGTGTGGGGTGATGATGCGGATCTGATGGGGGAGACGGCGTATACGCAGGCGGGTTTGTTCGCGCTTGAGGTGTCGTTGTTTGCGTTGATGTCGTCCTGGGGTGTGAAGCCGGATTATCTGCTGGGCCATTCCATTGGTGAGTTGGCTGCGGCGTGTGTGGCGGGTGTGTGGTCGTTGGAGGATGCCGCACGTGTGGTGGCTGCTCGCGGTCGTTTGATGCAGGCGCTGCCGTCGGGCGGTGCCATGGTTTCTGTGGCAGCGTCGGAAGATGAGGTGCGGCCGCTGCTGACCGGCGGTGTGGCTGTCGCGGCGGTGAACGGTCCCGAGTCGGTGGTGTTGTCCGGTGATGAGCAAGCGGTTCGCGCCGTCGAGGAGGTGTTCATCGGTCGGGGGGTGCGGACGCGGTGGTTGCGGGTGAGTCATGCGTTTCATTCGTCGCGTATGGACGGGATGCTGGCGGAGTTCGGTGAGGTGCTGCGGGGGGTGGAGTTCCGGGCCCCGAGTGTGCCGGTGGTGTCGAATGTGTCGGGTGTGGTGGCGGGCGAGGAGCTGTGTTCGCCGGAGTACTGGGTGCGTCATGTGCGGGAGACCGTCCGGTTCGCCGACGGGCTCGACACACTCCGTGGGCTGGGCGTCAGTACCTTCCTGGAGCTGGGTCCCGATGGCACGTTGACCGCTCTGGCCGGTGGCGATGGTCTGCCCGTGCTCCGCCCGGATCGCCCGGAACCGACCACTGCCATGGAGGCCTTGGGCGGGCTGTATGTCCGGGGCATCCAGATCGATTGGGCGACGGTGTTCCCCGGCGGTCGACGGGTCGATCTCCCCACTTATGCCTTCCAACGGCAGCGGTTCTGGCTGGAGCCGTCCTCGGGCCAGTCCACGACCAGCGCGGTGGATGCCGCGTTCTGGGACGCGGTTGAGCGCGGGGATGCGCAGGCGCTGGGCGTTGACGAGGAACAGCCATTGAGTGCCGCGCTGCCTGCCTTGGCGTCGTGGCGGCGGGCACAGCAGGAACAGTCGGTGGTCGAAGGCTGGCGGTATCGGCTTGGCTGGATGCCGGTCACGGGTGTGCCATCCGGACAGGTGTTGGCGGGGACCTGGCTGGTCGTGGGCGAGCCGGGTGCTGACGGTACTGACGGTACTGACGGTGCCGAGGTGGCTGTCGCGTTGCGGTCGGCCGGTGCGGATGTCCGGGTCGTGAGGGCGGTGGAGCCGGGGGATGTGGGGGTCGTGGGTGTGGTGTCGTTGCTGTCGGTCGAGGCGACGGTGTCGCTGCTGCAGAGCCTCTTGGTGGCCGGGGTCGATGCGCCGTTGTGGTGTGTCACCCGGGGGGCGGTCGCGGCGGTCGATGGGGATGTGGTGGAGCCTGACCTGGCTGGAGTCTGGGGTCTCGGCCGTGTGATGGGTTTGGAGCATCCGGATCGTTGGGGCGGGCTGATCGATCTGCCGGCGGTCATGGACGATCGGGCGGGGGAGGTATTGGCCGCCGTCCTCGCCGGTGGGACGGGTGAGGATCAGGTCGCGATCCGTGCCGTCGGGATGTGGGCCGCCCGTCTGGTACGGGCGGAGCGGACCGTTGCGGTGTCGGCCGCGTGGCGTGGTCGTGGTGCTGCGCTGGTGACGGGTGGTACGGGGGCGTTGGGTCGCCATGTGGCGCGTTGGTTGGCGGGTAGCGGTGTGGAGCGGGTCGTGCTGGCGGGTCGGCGGGGGGCCGAGGCTCCGGGCGTTGCGGAGTTGGTGGCCGAGCTGGGGGATCGAGTGCGTGTGGTGGCGTGCGATGTCGCTGATCGTGAGGCGCTTGCGGCTCTCCTGGGGACGATTCCGGATCTGCGTACGGTGGTGCATGCGGCGGGTGTCCTCGACGACGGTGTGCTCGAATCGCTGACCCCGGAGCGGATCCGCGAGGTGATGCGGGTCAAGGCCGACGGCGCACGCCATCTTCACGAGTTGACCCAGGACACCGTCCTCGACGCCTTCGTATTGTTCTCCTCGGCCGCCGGGACCGTGGGCAACGCGGGCCAGGGGAGCTATGCGGCGGCCAACGCCGTTCTGGACGGACTGGCCCAGCGGCGCCGGGCCGAGGGACGGGTGGCCACATCGGTGGCCTGGGGAGCCTGGGCCGATTCCGGTATGGCTGCGGGAGTGGCGCGGTCGCAGGGCATGGATCCACAGTCGGCACTCTCCGCCCTGGGGCTGGTGCTGGCGGCTGACGAAACCACCGTGATGGTGGCCGACATCGACTGGGCGACCTTCGGGGCGCGGCTCACCGCCTCACGACCGAGCCCGCTGCTGAAGGAGTTGCTCAGGGACGTATCCATGCCGACCGGGCCGACCGGCAGCGGGGCGGCCGACGCATTCGCCACTCGCCTGGAGGCCATGGCCGAGCGGGAACGGACGGCCACCGTGCTGGACCTCGTCCGCACACATGTGGCCGCCGTACTGGGCCACGCGGCATCCGAGGCGATCGACCCGGCCCGGCCCTTCCAGGACATCGGTTTCGATTCGCTCACCGCCGTGGAGCTGCGGAATCGGCTCACCGCGGCCACCGGGGCACGCTTCCCGGCTTCCGTGATCTACGACTACCCCACCCCGGCGGCGCTCGCCGAGCATGTGTGCCGGGAGGCGCTGGGCCTGGCCGTCCGGACACCGGTCCCGGTGGCGCCACGCCCGGTGGACGACGAGCCGATCGCCATCATCGGGATGAGCTGTCGCTTCCCCGGCGGGGTGAGCTCGCCCGAGGACCTGTGGGGGCTGCTGGCCGAGGGCCGCGACGCCGTGTCGGAGTTCCCGGCGGACCGTGGCTGGAACCTGGCCGAGCTGTACGACCCGGATCCCGACCACCCTGGCTCCTCCTATGTCCGGGCGGGCGGCTTCCTCGATGACGCGGCCGCGTTCGACCCCGGGTTCTTCGGGATCTCGCCGCGTGAGGCCATCGCTATGGATCCGCAGCAGCGGCTGCTGCTGGAGGTCGCCTGGGAGGCGTTCGAGCGCGCCCATATGTCCCCCGCCGCGCTCAAGGGCAGCCGGACCGGCGTGTTCATCGGGACCAACGGCCAGGACTACGCCGCTCTGGCGAGCGGGGCCCCGCAGAGCGCGGAGGGCTATCTGGGCACGGGCAGCGCCGCCAGTGTCGCCTCGGGCCGGCTGGCGTACACCTTCGGCATCGAGGGCCCTGCGGTCACCGTGGACACCGCCTGTTCGTCGTCGCTGGTCGCGCTCCATCTCGCCGCGCAGGCCCTGCGCTCCGGCGAATGCTCCTTGGCCCTGGCCGGTGGCGCGACCGTCATGGCCACCCCGGCGGCCTTCCTGGAATTCTCCCGCCAGCGCGCACTGGCGGCCGATGGCCGCTGCAAGGCCTTCGCGGCGGCGGCGGACGGCACCGGCTGGGGTGAGGGCGCCGGCATGCTCCTGGTGGAGCGGCTGTCCGACGCCGAACGGAACGGCCACCGGGTACTGGCGGTGGTGCGTGGTTCCGCCGTCAACCAGGACGGTGCCTCCAACGGCCTGACGGCGCCGAACGGTCCGTCGCAACAGCGGGTGATCCGCCAGGCGCTGGCGAACGCCCGCCTGTCCGCCACCGACATCGACGTCGTGGAGGCGCACGGCACCGGTACCAGCCTGGGCGACCCGATCGAGGCACATGCGCTACTCGCCACGTACGGTCAGGAACGGCCCGAGGACAAGCCACTGTGGCTCGGCTCGGTGAAGTCGAACATCGGGCACACCCAGGCGGCCGCCGGTGTGGCCGGTGTGATCAAGATGGTCATGGCCATGCGACACGGCATGCTGCCGCGGACCCTGCATGTCGACGAGCCCTCGCCCCATGTGGACTGGACGGCAGGCCAGGTCGCGTTGCTCGTCGAAGCGAAGGAGTGGCCACAGGACGGCGCTCCGCGCCGGGCGGGCGTGTCCTCGTTCGGGGTCAGCGGCACCAACGCCCATGTGATCGTCGAGCAGGGGCCGGTGGCGGCCCGGCCGGATGCGGTGCACGGACCGGAGCCGCTGCCCGGGCCGTTGCCGGAGCCGCTGCCCGGGCCGTTGCCGGAGTCGGCCCCCGAGCCGTTGCCGGAGTCGGCCCCCGAGCAACTGTCCGACCAGCACCGGAGGGCGCTACCCCTGCCGTGGGTGCTGTCAGGGGCTGGAGAGGCCGGGCTGAGGGGCCAGGTCGAACGCCTCACGTCCTTCATCGATACGCATCCGGGGCTGGATCCCGCCGATGTCGGATGGACACTGGTGACCGGCCGTTCGCTTCAGTCGCACCGTGCCGTGGTGGTGGGCGCGGACCTCGCGGAGCTACGACAGGGGTTGGACGCCGTCGAGAGCGGCGGCGCCGCCCAGCCCGGTCGCGAGGTGGTGTTCGTCTTCCCGGGGCAGGGGTCGCAGTGGGCCGGGATGGCGTTGGAACTGATGGCATCCTCGCCGGTGTTCGCGAAGCGGATGCGTGAATGTGCGGATAGGTTGGCCCCGTTCGCCGAGTGGTCGCTCTTCGACGTGCTGGCGGATGAACGAGCGCTGGGCCGGGTGGACGTGGTGCAGCCGGTGTTGTGGGCGGTGATGGTGTCGCTGGCCGAGCTGTGGCGTTCGTACGGTGTGGTGCCGTCGGCGGTGGTGGGCCACTCCCAAGGCGAGATCGCGGCGGCGTGTGTGGCGGGCGCTCTGTCCCTGGCGGACGGAGCGCAGGTCGTGGCCTTGCGCAGCAAGGCGCTGCTCGCCTTGTCGGGCCAGGGCGGGATGGTGTCCGTCCCGGTGCCCGCCGACCGGCTCCGTGACCGCCCCGGGCTGTCGGTGGCGGCGGTGAACGGCCCGGCGTCCACCGTGGTGTCCGGTGCGGTCGAGGTGCTGGACGCGGTGCTCGCGGAGTTCCCGAAGGCCAAGCGGATCCCGGTGGACTACGCCTCGCACTCCCCACAGGTGGAGCGTATCGAGGAGGAGCTGGCGGAGGCGCTGGCGCCGGTCCAGCCGGGCGTTGGACAGATCGCGTTCCACTCGACGGTGACCGGACGGCTCACCGACCCCCGCTCGCTCGACGCCGACTACTGGTACCGCAACCTTCGGCACACGGTGGAATTCCAGAGCACCCTCGAAGCGCTGATGGCTCAGGGCCACACCGTGTTCGTCGAGGTCAGCCCGCACCCCGTGCTGACCGTCGGCATCCAGGACACCGCCGACGCGGTCGACACCGAGATCGTCGTGACCGGATCGCTGCGCCGCGACGACGGCGGTCCCGCCCGTTTCCTCACCGCCCTCGCCGACCTCCACACCCACGGCGTCGACGTGGACTGGCGTCCGCTCTTCGCAGGTGCCCGGACGGTCGACCTCCCCACCTATGCCTTCCAGCGCGAACGCTTCTGGCTCGAACCCGTGCGGGCGGTGACCCAGGCGTCCGGTCTGGGGCTCGGCGATATCGAGCACCCCCTGCTGGGCGCGGTGCTGCCGCTGCCCGGGACCGAGGGCGGTGTGCTGACCGGACTGCTCTCCCTGGCCGGACAGCCCTGGCTGGCGGACCACAGGCTACGGGGCACGGTGGTCTTCCCCGGCACGGGCTTCGTCGAACTCGCCCTGCAGGCCGGTCAGCACTTCGGCCACCCGGTGGTGGAGGAGCTGACCCTCCAGGCCCCGCTGGTGGTGCCGGATCAGGGCGGCGTCCAGGTGCAGGTGGCCGTCTCCGCGGCGGACGAGTGGGGCCGCAGGCCGGTCACGGTGCACTCGTGCCGCGCCGGGGAGTGGCTGCTGCACGCCTCGGGCACGCTCGGCGTCACAGAAGCCGGGGGCGCCACCGCGCCGGCCCGGTCCCTGGAGGTGTGGCCGCCCGAGGGCGCGCGGCCCGTCGACGTCTCGGGGATGTACGAGGCGATGGCGGAGCGCGGCCATGGATACGGCCCCGCCTTCCAAGGGCTGCGTGCGGCTTGGACACGCGGCGACGAGATATTCGCCGAGGTGACGTTGGAGCCGACGGCACAGGAGGTGGCGGCGCGGTGCGGTGCGCATCCCGCCCTGCTCGACGCCGCCCTGCACGGAGTGGGGCTCGGCCGCTTCCTCACCGAACCCGGCCAGGCATATCTGCCGTTCTCCTGGAGCAAGGTGGCATTGCACGCGGTCGGCGCCTCCGCCATCCGCGTGGTGCTGTCCCCGGCCGGTCCGGACGCGGTCTCGCTGGAGGTGGCCGATCCGGCGGGCGCGCCGGTGCTGTCCGTGGCGTCGCTGGCGCTGCGTCCGCTGTCAGGCCGGCAGATCGCGGACACCCGGGGCGTGGACCAGGACGCGCTGTATCGCGTGGACTGGACCGAGACGCCGCTGCCGGCCGGCACGGCCGCCGAGGCGCCGATGGAGTTCGATGACCTGGGAGACGACCTGGGACCGGACACCGCCGTGCCCGACGTCGTCGTGCTGCCCTGCGAGTCGGCCGGTGACGCGGTGTCCACTGTCGTCGGCCGGGCGCTGACGGTGATACGGCGGTGGCTCGCCGACGAGCGCTGCGCCCGGTCGCGGCTGGCCGTGCTGACACGTGGCGCGGTGTCGGCGGGTCCCGGTGAGAACGTCGAGGACCTCGGCGCGGCGGCGGTCTGGGGCCTGCTCCGCAGCGCGCAGGCCGAGCATCCGGACCGCTTCCTCCTCGTCGACCACGACGGCCACCAGGATTCCGGTGCGGTGCTCGCCGCCGCGGTGGCAGCCGGCCATCCGCATCTCGCGCTGCGCCGTGGCCGTGCCCTGACGCCTCGGCTGGCTCCGCTCACCCCTTCCGCCGCCACTCCGGCCCCCGGGGACGGGACACCGTGGCGGATGGATGTCACCAGCCAGGGCACCCTGGAGAATCTGGCCGCCGTCCCCTGCCCGGAAGCCGCCGGTGTCCTCGGCGCCGGACAGGTGCGGGTGGCGATGCACGCGGCCGGGGTGAACTTCCGGGACGTCGTGGTCGCCCTCGGCATGATCCCTGGCCAGGACGTCATCGGCAGCGAGGGCGCCGGGGTGGTGCTCGACATCGGGCCCGGTGTGTCCGGCCTGACGCCCGGTGACCGGGTGATGGGCCTGTTCTCCGGCGCGTTCGGCCCCGTGGCGCTGACCGATCACCGGCTGCTGGCGCGGCTGCCGGAGGGCTGGTCGTTCGCCGACGCGGCGGCCACGCCGGTGGTGTTCCTGACCGCCCTGTACGGACTGATGGACCTGGCCGGTCTCCGGTCCGGTGAATCGGTGCTGGTGCACTCGGCCGCGGGCGGGGTGGGCATGGCCGCGACGCAGGTGGCCCGCTGGCTCGGCGCGGAGGTGTACGCCACCGCGAGCCCGGGGAAGTGGGACGCACTGCGCGCCGGCGGACTGGCCGACGACCGGATCGCCTCCTCCCGCACCCTGGAGTTCGCCGAGCGCTTCGACCGGGTGGACGTGGTGCTGAACTCGCTCGCGGGCGAGTACGTGGACGGGTCGCTCGGTCTGCTCGCCGACGGCGGCCGTTTCCTGGAGATGGGGAAGACCGACATCCGCGACGGTGAGCGCGTCGCCGCCGAGCACGGGGTGCGCTACCAGGCGTTCGATCTCATGGACGCGGGCCCCGACCGGATCGGCGAGCTGCTCCAGTTGCTGGTGTCGCTCTTCGAGCAGGGGGTCTTCACCGCGCTGCCGACCCGGTCCTGGGATGTCCGGCAGACGGGCGACGCGCTGCGTTTCCTCTCCCAGGCACGCCATATCGGCAAGCTGGTGCTGTCCGTTCCGCAGCCGCTGCGGGAGCGGGACACCGTGCTCATCACGGGCGGCACCGGCACCCTGGGTGGGCTGGTCGCCCGTCACCTGGTCGAACGGCACGGGGTACGGGACGTCGTCCTGGCCGGACGGCGGGGGCCGGACGCCCCGGGCGCGGCCGAACTCACCGCCGCCCTGCGGGAATCGGGTGCCCAGGTGCGAGTGGTCGCCTGTGACGTGGCCGATCGGGACGAGCTGGCCCGGCTGCTGGACACCGTGCCCGAGCTGCGGATGGTGGTGCACACCGCGGGCGTGCTCGACGACGGGGTGGTGGAGTCGCTCACCCCGGAGCGGGTGCGCGAGGTGCTGCGGCCGAAGGTGGACGCCGCATGGCATCTGCACGAGCTGACGGCCGGTCGTGAGCTGGCGGAATTCGTGGTGTTCTCCTCGGCGGCGGGTGTTCTGGGCAGCCCGGGACAGGGCGCCTATGCGGCGGCGAACGCCTGGCTGGACGCGCTGATGGCCCATCGCCGGGCCGCCGGGCTGCCGGGTGTCTCCGTGGCATGGGGGCTGTGGGCCGAGCGCAGCGGGATGACGGGCCATCTGTCGGACCGGGATCTCGCCCGGATGGCCAGGGCCGGTGCCACGCCGCTTGCCACCGACCAGGGGCTCCGCCTCCTGGACAGCGCCAGGGCGGCCACCGAGGCGGTCGTGCTGGCGACACCGCTGGACGCTTCCGCGCTGCGGGCACAGGCCGATGCGGGTGCGCTGCCCGCGCTCTTCCACGGTCTGGTCCGCGCCCCGATTCGCCGCGCGACCGGCGTGGGCTCGGGCGACGACGTGTCGTCACTGCGCGACCGGATGACCGGGATGCCGGTCGCCGAGCGCGAACAGCATGTGCTCGACCTGGTCCGTACGCATGTGGCGACCGTGCTGGGGCATGGCACCCCCGCCGATGTCGACACGGCGCGTACCTTCGCGGAGACCGGATTCGACTCGCTCACGGCCGTCGAGTTGCGCAACCGGCTGCGTACCGCCACCGGGGTCAGGCTGCCGGCCACCGCGATCTTCGACTACCCGACACCAGCGGTCCTGGCCGGTCAGCTCCTCCGGGAACTGGACGGCGGCACCGTCGACGAGGCCGTGCCGACGCCCGCCGCCCCGGCTGACACCGGCCACGATCCGGTCGTGATCGTCGGGATGGCCTGCCGCTATCCGGGCGGGGTGACCTCGCCCGAGGAGCTGTGGGAGCTGCTCGACACCGGGCGTGACGCGGTCTCGGATCTGCCCGACGACCGGGGCTGGGACCTGGACGGCCTGTACAGCGCCGATCCGGACAGCACGGGCACCTCGTACGTGCGCGCCGGTGGCTTTGTCTACGACGCGGGGGAGTTCGACGCCGGGTTCTTCGGGATCTCGCCGCGTGAGGCGTTCGCGATGGACCCCCAGCAGCGGCTGCTGCTGGAAGTGGCCTGGGAGGCGGTGGAGCGGGCGGGTATCCCGGCGGCGTCGCTGAAGGGAAGCCAGACCGGGGTGTTCGTCGGCGCCGCATCGCAGGGCTACGGAACGGGAGCAGGCCAGGCGGCCGAGGGGTCCGAGGGCTATTTCCTGACCGGTGGCGCCGGCAGCGTGGTCTCCGGCCGGCTCTCGTACACCTTCGGTCTGGAAGGGCCGGCGGTCACCGTGGACACCGCCTGCTCGTCGTCGCTGGTCGCGCTGCACCTGGCGGCGCAGGCGCTGCGGTCCGGCGAATGCTCCCTCGCCCTCGCCGGCGGGGTGACGGTGATGGCGAACCCGGGCATCTTCGTGGAGTTCTCCCGGCAGCGCGGACTGGCCGCCGACGGACGCTGCAAGGCGTTCGCCGACGCGGCGGACGGCACCGGCTGGGGCGAAGGTGTGGGCCTGCTGCTGCTGGAACGGCTGTCCGACGCCCGCCGCAACGGCCATCGGGTCCTGGCGGTCGTACGGGGCTCCGCCGTCAACCAGGACGGCGCCTCGAACGGCCTGACCGCGCCGAACGGACCCTCGCAGCAGCGAGTGATCCGGGCCGCGCTGGCCAGTGCCGGGCTGGCCGCCACGGACGTGGACGCGGTGGAGGCACACGGCACCGGCACCAGCCTGGGCGACCCGATCGAGGCACAGGCGCTGCTGGCCACCTACGGGCAGGAGCGCGAACGCCCGCTGCTGCTGGGCTCGATCAAGTCGAACATCGGGCACACCCAGTCGGCCGCGGGGGTGGCCGGTGTGATCAAGATGGTGCTGGCGATGCGGCACGAGGTGCTGCCCCGGACCCTTCACCTGGACCAGCCGTCGACCCATGTGGACTGGTCGACCGGGGCGGTGGAGCTGCTGACCGAGCCCGTGGAGTGGCCGTCGGCCTCCCGCACCCGCCGGGCCGGTGTGTCCTCGTTCGGTGTGAGCGGGACCAACGCCCATGTGATCCTCGAACAGCCCCCCGCGGAGCCGGGAGCCGAGCCGGAGCCGGCACCCGAGCCCGCCCCGGCGGTGCTGCCCTGGGTGCTGTCCGGCCGGGGCGAGCACGGACTGCGGGCGCAGGCCGCCCGATTGCGGTCCTTCCTGGCCGCGCACTCCGGACCCGACCCGGCGGACGTGGGCTGGTCGCTGGCCACCACCCGTTCGGCGCTCTCGCACCGCGCCGCGGTGGTCGGGGCGGACCGGGCGGAGCTGCTGGACGGACTGGCCGCGCTGGCCGCCGGCGAGCCCACGCCGGGCGTGGTCCTGGGCACCGCGGGCCCCGGCCGGGTGGGCCTGCTGTTCGCGGGCCAGGGTGCACAACGGGCCGGTATGGGCCGGGAGTTGTACAAGACCTTCCCGGTTTTCGCGGCCGCGTGGGACGAGGTCCGCGCCGCGCTCGACCCGTATCTGGACCGTCCGCTCGACGAGGTGGTGTCCGATGCCACGGGCGCGCTGGACGCCACCGCGTATGCCCAGGCGGGTCTGTTCGCCCTCGAGGTGGCGCTGTTCCGGCTGGTGTCCTCCTGGGGTGTGCGCCCGGACTATCTGCTGGGGCACTCCGTCGGAGAGCTGGCGGCCGCGTATGTGGCCGGCCTCTGGTCCCTGGAGGACGCCGCCAAGGTGGTCGCGGCCCGGGGCCGCCTCATGAGCGCCCTGCCCCCGGGCGGCACGATGGTGGCCC
Organism: Streptomyces sp. AgN23; assembly: GCF_001598115.1. Classification (NCBI taxonomy): domain Bacteria; kingdom Bacillati; phylum Actinomycetota; class Actinomycetes; order Kitasatosporales; family Streptomycetaceae; genus Streptomyces; species Streptomyces sp. AgN23. Next base: position 987,403 of record NZ_CP007153.1, on the reverse strand, counting down.
TGGCCGTACCGGAGGACCAGGTGCGGCCGTTCCTGACCGACCGGGTCGCCCTCGCGGCCGTGAACGGACCGTCGTCGGTCGTGGTGTCCGGGGACGAGGACGCGGTGAGCGGTGTGGCCGACGTACTGGCCGCACGTGGGGTGAAGACGCGGTGGCTGCGGGTCAGCCACGCCTTCCACTCGCCGCTGATGGACGAGATGCTCACCGCGTTCGCCGAGGTGCTCGGCACCGTGGACTTCCGCACCACGCGGATACCGGTGGTGTCCAACCTCACGGGTTCGGTGGCGGGGGAGGAGCTGTGCTCTCCCGCGTACTGGGTGCGGCAGGTGCGTGAGACGGTGCGGTTCTCCGACGGGCTGGACCGGCTGCGGAAGCTCGGCACAGGCACCTTCCTCGAGCTCGGACCGGACGGCACCCTCACCGCCCTGGCGCAGGCCCAGATCACCGGGGCCGACGCCGAGTTCATCCCCACCCTGCGCGCCGACCGGCCCGAGCCGGTCACGGTCACCACCGCCCTCGCCCAACTGCACACCCACGGGGTGGAACTGGACTGGTCGGTAGTCTTCCCCGGCGCCCGGCGCGTCGAGCTGCCGACCTACGCCTTCCAGCGCTCCCGCTTCTGGCTGGAGCCCTCCCGTACCCCCGGCGACGCGGCCGGTCTCGGGCTCGGTGCGCTGGACCATCCGCTGGTCGGTGCTACGGTGCCACTCCCCGACGCGGACGGTGTCCTCCTCACCGGCCGTATCTCCGCCGACGCGCACTCCTGGCCGACCGATCAGCGTGGCCTGGGCGTTCCCCTGTTCCCGGCGACCGGCTTCCTGGAGCTGGTGCTCCAGGCGGGGCTGCAGTTCGACTGCCGGACGGTGGACGAACTCACCCTCCATGAGCCACTTGTCCTCCCCGAACGGGGCGGGGCCGAGGTGCAGGTGTCCGTCCGTGACGCGGACGAGTCCGGCCGCCGCCCGGTCACCGTCTACTGCCACCGGGACCAGCGGTGGGTCCGCCACGCCACTGCCGTCCTCGGCGCGGACCGGCCGCCCTCGCCGGAGCCGCACACCGAGACCTGGCCGCCCACCGGCGCCCGTCCGCTGGAGTCCACCGGGACACCGGCGTGGCGCCGCGGCGACGAGGTCTTCCTCGACATCGAGCTGCCCGAGCCGTCCGGGGCCGAGGCCGGGCGGTGGACCCTGCATCCCGCCCTGCTCGACCGGGCCTTGTCAGCGGAGGCGCTGGCCGGGCTGGTCACCGAGCCCGAGCGGACCCATCTGCCGTTCTCCTGGACGGGGGTCACCCTGCACGCGGAGGGGGCCACGCGACTGCGGGTCACCCTCGCCCCCGTCGGTTCGGACACGGTCTCGCTCCAGGTGGCCGACGCCGCCGGTGCGCCCGTGCTGTCGGTGGACTCGCTGGTGCTGCGCCCGGTGTCCGGGCAGCGGCTGCGGCAGGCCAACGCCTCACTGTTCAGGACGACGTGGACGGTGTGTCCTGCGCCGGCCGAACCGGAGCTCGGCCTCGTCCGGTGGGGGTTCGTCGGCGACCCGGACGGCTGGAAACCGGACACGCTCGGCGCGCCGGTCGCGGTCTATCCGGACCTGGCGGCCATTGAGGACGTGCCGGACGTCGTGCTCCTCCCCTGCGTGTCCGAGGGCGCGACGGCGTCCGAGGCGGCCCTCCGCGCCGCCGCTGCCGTACGGACGTGGTTGTCCGAGGAACGCTTCACCCCCTCGCGGCTGGTGCTGGTGACCCGGCGCGCGCTCGCCGTGGCCTCGGGTGAGGAGGTCGAGGACCTGGCCGCGGCCGCGGTGTGGTCGCTGGTCGAGGGCGGCCAGGCGGCCCACGCGGGACGGATGACACTCGTCGACACCGATGCGTACGATCTGCGCCTGCTGCGCGCCGCGGTGGCCGTGGGGAAGGGCCGGAGCGCGGTCCGGGCGTCGGCGGTGCTGCTACCCGACCTGGCCGCGGTGGCGGTCACCGAGCAGAACCCGCCCGCCTGGGATCCGGGCACGGTGCTGGTGACCGGCGGGTCGGCCATGGACGTGGCCCGGCACCTGATCGTCGAGCGAGGCGTGAACGACTTGGTCCTGACCGGGGACGGCGACACGGCCCGGGACGGCGGCGCGGCCCGGAACGGCGACATGGCCGGGAACGGCGACATGGCCGAGTTGGAAGCCCTCGGAGCGACCGTCCGGCTCGCCCCGTGCGATCCGGCGGACCGTCGGGCGCTGGCAGAGCTGCTGGAGACGATTCCGCGACTGCGAAGCGTGGTGCACACCGTGGCCGAGGACCCGGAGCGGACACCGGCCCACACGTTCTCCCCGGAAACCCTCCGGGCACGGCTGCGGTCGGGGCTGGAGGCGGCCTGGAATGTGCACATGGCCACCCGGGACCGGGAGCTGGACCGCTTTGTGCTGCTCACCTCCGCCGACGGGACACCGGGCCCCGCGTACGCCGACGCGCTGGCCGCCTACCGGCGGGCCCTCGGACTGCCCGCGGTCTCCGTCTCCACCGACCTGGGCCTCGCCCTGTTCGACGCGGCATGTGCCGGGCCCGGGGAGGCGGTCCGGGTCACCACCGCGACACCGGTCCCGGCACGCACTGAACCGGCCCGGCAGCCGGTGGACCAACCCGCGGCGGCCGAGGCGTCCGCGACCACGCTGCTGGAGCGGCTGGCCGGGCGGCCGGAGGAGGAGCAGGAGGAGATCCTGCTGGAGCTGGTCCGCGACCAGGTCGCGATGGTCCTCGGCCATCCGGAGGCCGCCATGGTCGACCCGGACCGGGGTTTCGTCGATATGGGCTTCGACTCGGTGGCGGCCGTGAAGCTGCGAAACCAGCTGGCCCGGGCCACCCGGCTCGAACTGCCGGCCAGCCTCACCTTCGACCACCCCACGGCCGTCGAGCTCGCCCGCCATCTGCGCACCGAAATGCTGCCCGACGACGCGGCGGCCGCCATTCTCGTGCTCGAAGAGCTCAACAAACTCGACGAGTCGATCCTCGACCTCGACCCGGCAAGCGCGGCACGGGTGCGGATCTCGGCCCTGCTCCAGGATCTGTCCGCGAAGTGGATCGAGCGGACGGATCATCCATGACCACACATCCATGACCGCATACGAGCGGACACACCGCGTCGTCCCTGACGCACCATCCGCCCCTGAGGCACATACGAGGGAGTCAACAGTGAGCGAGACCCTGCCCCTTCCCGGGACCGTGAAGGCCGAACGGCGTTGCCCGTACGACCCTCCGGAGAACCACCGCCGCCTGCGGGACGCGGGTGAGCTGGGCAAACTGGAGCTGCCCGGCGGCCTGGTGATGTGGTTCCTGACCAAGCACGACGACATCAGGGCCATGCTGGCGGACTCCCGGTTCAGCGGCGCCAGGGTGCCGTTCCCGGCGATGAGCCCGGAGATACCGGCGGGCTTCTTCTTCTCCATGGACCCACCGGACCACACCCGCTACCGCCGCACACTCACCGCCGAGTTCTCGGTGCGCGGTGCACGCGAACTGACCGGCCGGATCGAGCGGCTGGCCGACCAGCACCTCGATGCGATGGAGGCGATGGGCACCAGCGCCGATCTCGTCGCTGCCTATGCCAACCCGGTGCCCGCGATGGTGATCTCCGAGATTCTCGGCGTGCCGTACACCTACCACCAGAAATTCGACCACGAGGTACGCACGCTCAGGGAGACCGGCGGCGACGACCAGGCCGTCGGCGCGATGGCGACCGCTTGGTGGGACGAGATGCGGGGATTCGTACGTGCCAAGCGGGCGGAGCCCGCGGACGACATGATCAGCAGGCTGCTGCACGACGAGGTCGAGGGCGGGGCGCTGACCGACGAGGAGGTGGTCGGCATCGCCATGACCATCATTTTCGCCGGCCATGAACCCGTGGAGAACCTGATCGGCCTCGGCATGCTGGCGCTGTTCGAGGACCGTGAGAAGCTGACCCGGTTGCGTGAGAATCCCGACCTGCTCGACGACGCCGTGGAGGAGTTCCTCCGCTACTTCCCCGTCAACAACTTCGGCACCGTGCGGACCGCCACCGAGGACGCCGTGATCAATGGGCATCCCATCGCGCAGGGCGAGATGGTGGCCGGTCTGGTGTCCACCGCCAATCGGGACCCCGAGCGCTTCGCCGACCCCGACCGCCTCGCCCTCGACCGGCCGCACACGTCCCATCTCGCGTTCGGACACGGTGTGCATCAGTGCCTGGGCCAGCAGCTGGCGAGGGTGGAGCTGAAGGTGCTCCTGCAGCGGTTGCTCGCCAGGTTCCCCGGTCTGCGTCTGGCGGTGGCCCCGGAGGAGATCCGGTACCGGGAGAACACCTCGTTCTACGGTGTCCACGAGCTGCCGGTGACCTGGGCGGCCGAGTAGCCCCAGCCGGTGGCCGGAAGGCCAGGGGCGGGCGGCGGTGACGGGCGCGCGGGGAAAGAGGCCGCGTACGCCGACCGCGGACCTCAGGCGCCGAGCCGGCCACCGGTCAGACGTGCGAGCGGGCTGCGACGCCGGGCGGCGCGCCTGCGCAGGACCACCGCGGTGGCGCCCGCCGCGGCGGCTCCCGCGCCGGCGACTGCTGCCTGGACCTTCCGTGCCTTGAGCGCGACCCAGGCCGAACCGGCCGCCGCGGCCGCCTTCTTGGGGGCCTCGGCCGCCACGGTACGACCGGTGGCCACGGCCTTCTCGGCAGCCACATGAGCCTTGTCGGCGGCGATATGAGCGGTGTGCGCGGCGGTCGTCGCGGCGCTCGCGGCGGCGGTCTTCGCCGTGGTCTCCGCCTCGCCCGCGGTGTCCTTGGCCTTTGCCGTCGTCTCCTTGGCCTTGGTGGTGGTGGCCTTCGCGTGAGCGTTGGCGCTCCTGACACTTGTGTGTGCGTTCTTCTTCTCGGTCATGTCCACCGCGTTACCACTCGGCCCGGCAGCAAACCCGGGGCGCGGGGGCCGTCGGCGTGGCGGGGCGCCCCCTGGCTCATTCGTTGCCCGCGCCGCGCCGCTGCTGCACCAGCACGAAACCTCCGGCCAGGGCGACCCGGCAGACGCCGACGATGTCTCCCACGGCGGGCCACGGGGACCCGTCGTCCGACGTCGCCGTCTTCGAGGGCGACGTACCGTCCGAGCGACACCCGAGCCCTCCGCACCCGAGCACCGGGTGCGTGCATCAGGTGCGCCACACTCCCGATACGTACGGCCCGGACACGATGTTCACCGTGTCCGGGCAGGGAAACCACCGGCCTGGGCAAGGGTGCGGTTCCGGCGGGTGGTCAGGTGGTGGCCATGGCGAGGGCCGTTCCGTACAGACGGGACACCCGGATCCTGATCACCACCCGCCGGTCCGCCACCAACTGCTCCAGGAAGGCCGCTTCGTCGCGCGGATCGGCGAATCCGGGCGTCATGGAGAGCAGTTCCCGCCCGACCGCGTCCCCGGGGACGGCCGTCACCTCCGATACCTCCGCCTCTCCCTCGGCGACGGCGAACGACCAGCCGTCCGGTGCGCCCACATGCACGGCGGCATGGGGATCGCGCCGTAGCTGACGCACCTTGAGCCGATCGGCGGTGGAGGAGATGCGCAGCACCCGCTCCTCGGGACTCCAGTGGTGGATCACGGTCGACAGATGGGGATGGCCGCTGCGCCTGACCGTCGCGAGCACCCCGAACCGCTGGTCCCGGAGTATCAGGGACAGCTCGTCCTCGGTGAGCACCCGGGGCGCGGGTCCGGCCCCTGGTGCCGTCCCGGCGCCGTTCGTCGGGCTCGTGGTCTCGGTCGTCGCCATGAGGGCACACCTTTCGCTGGAAGGGGAGAAGAGAGGGTCAGGCGGTAGTGACGGGCGCGGCGGGCGGGTTGGCCTTCCGTGGCGCGGCGGGGCGCTTCGGCGCGGGCCCTCGCAGCACGGTGAGCGCCACGGCGAAGGCCGTCACGATGAGCCCCGCTCCGACGGCGAAGGCCAGGTGGTAGCCGCCGGTCAGCGCCTCGGCCCGACCCTTGCCCCGGGCGAGCAGCGCGTCGGTGCGGGAGGCCGCCAGGGTGGACAGCACGGCGACGCCCAGCGCCATGCCGATCTGCTGAGTGGTGTTGAACAGCCCGGAGACGAGCCCGGCCTCGTCCTCCTTCGCACCGGACATCCCGAGGCTGGTCAGCGCGGGGAGGGCCAGCCCGAAACCGGCGGCGAGCAGCATGACCGGGAGGAGGTCGGGGAGGTACCGGGCGTGCACGGGGACGCGGACGAGCAGTCCGAGGACCCCGGCCAGCAGCGCCAGCCCGGCCAGCAGCACCGCGCGGTCGCCGAAGCGGGCGCTGAGCCGCGCGGAGACGCCGAGTGACACCGCGCCGATGGCGAGAGCGGCCGGGAGCATGGCCAGACCGGTCCTGGTGGCGCCGTATCCCAGCACATTCCGCAGATAGAGGGCGACGAGGATCTGGAACGAGAAGAGCGCGGCCACCATCAGGACCTGGACCAGGTTGGCCCCCGCGACGCCGCGCGACCGCAGGATCCGCAGGGGCATCAGCGGGGTGCGGGCGGTGGCCTGGCGGACCAGGAACAGGGCGAGCAGGAGGAGCGAGACGGCGCCGATGCCGAGCGTGTGCGCCGCCGTCCAGCCGTAGTCCGCCACCTTGACGACGGTGTAGATGCCCAGCATCAGCCCGGCCGTGACGAGCAGGGCGCCGAGGACGTCGGCGCCGGCCGCGAGACCGGGCCCGCGGTCGGCGGGCAGGACGGATATGGCGGCCGCGAGGGTCAGCAGTCCGATCGGCAGATTGATCAGGAAGATCCAGTGCCAGCTGAGCGCGTCGGTGAGAAGGCCCCCGAGCACTTGGCCGATCGAGGCTCCGGCGGCGCCGGTGAAGCTGAACACGGCGATGGCCTTCGCGCGTTCGGCGGATTCGGTGAAGAGCGTGACGAGGATGCCCAGGCTGACCGCGGACGCCAGCGCGCTGCCGACCCCCTGCAGAAACCGGGCGGCGATCAGCGCCGCGGGGGAGGTGGCCACGGCCGCCAGAAGCGAGGCCGCGGTGAACACCGCGGTGCCGGCCAGGAACATGCGCTTGCGGCCGATGAGATCGCCGATTCGGCCCGCGAGCAGCAGCAGACCGCCGAACGCGATCAGATAGGCGTTGACGACCCAGCTCAGCCCGGCGGGGGAGAACCCCAGATCGCTCTGGATGGCGGGCATGGCCACCGTCACGATGCTGCCGTCGAGGATGACCATCAACATCCCGGTGGCGATGACCCCGAGGGCCAGTTGGCGTGTTGGGCGGACGCGGGAAGAGGACGGTGCGGACTCGGACGCGGTGGCGGACATGCGGTCACTCCTGTCGGTAGACGCGACAGGAATGACCGTAGCAGATGGTTTCGTTGCAGACTATTTGTTTCGGCTCGACTCGTGCTCTGCTCGCGACTCTGCTCGTGGCTCCAGGGGTGGCGCCGGGCCTGGGTCAGGACGCGGCTCTGGGGCGGTGCTACTTCTCGCTCTGGCGCGCCCGCCGGGCCGGGCGGGGACTTTCGGCGGGTGCGGCCAGATGCCCCTCCGTCAGCCGGGTCAAGGCCCGTAGCAGGGCGGCGCGTTGGGTCTCGGGGAGTGTCGCCAGCGCCTCCCGGTGGACGCCGTCCACGATGTTCTGGCTCTGCTTGGCGATCCGCGCTCCCTCCTCGGTCACCGCGATGATCCGGGCCCGGCGATCCCGGGTCGAGGCGCGCCGCTCCGCGAGACCCGCCTTCTCCAGGGCGTCCACCGTCACCACCATCGTGGTCTTGTCCATGTCGCCGATCTCGGCGAGCTGTGCCTGGGTGCGCTCCTCCTCCAGGGCGTGGACCAGTACGCAGTGCATCCGTGCCGTCAGTCCGATCTCGGCGAGCGCGGCCGACATCTGGGTGCGCAGGACGTGGCTGGTGTGGTCGAGGAGGAAGGACAGGTCCGGTTCGTTCTGGGTGGGCGCCATCGCGGTCATGTGGCCCAGGGTAACAATTCGATCCGTACTGGATTATCCGGAACAGTCCATACCCGGTCGGGGTCAGCCGTTGCGGTAGAGGGTGGTGAGCAGCTCGATCGCGGTTTGGGTGGCGGGGTGCGGGTCGTCCCGCCACCAGGCGAGGCGTACCGCGATCGGTTCGGCGTCGCGGACCGGCCGGTAGGCGATTCCGGGCCTCGGGTACTGGTTGGCGGTGGACTCCGCCGTCATGCCGACGCAGCGGCCCGCGGAGATCACCGTGAGCCAGTCCTCCACGTCGTGGGTCTCCTCCGTGGCCGGACGGGAGTCGGGCGGCCACAGCTCCGCGGTGGTGGTCCCGGTCCGCCGGTCGACCAGCAGGGTACGTCCGCTGAGGTCGGCCAGCCGGACCGAGCGGCGCCTGGCGAGGGGGTCGTCGGCGGCCACGGCACACAGCCGCCGCTCCAGCCCGACGATGGCGGAATCGAAGCGGCGCTCGTCGAGGGGTCTGCGCACGACGGCCAGATCACAGACGCTCTCCGCCAATCCGGCTGTCGCGGAATGCACACGGACGAGGTGCAGATCCGTCTCGGGATACGCCTGGGCCCAGCGGCGCTGGAAGGCGGGGGTGTGGCGGCCGAGCGCGGACCAGGCGTAGCCGATCCGCAGACGGGCGTGGCCCGATATGGCCTCCCGGATCAGGCCGTCCACCTCCGCCAGCACCCGCCGGGCGTGTGCCACCACGCGCAGCCCGGTGCCCGTCGGGGTCACTTCGCGGGAGGTCCGCCGCAACAGCCGTGTGCCCAGGGAGCGTTCGAGCGAGGCCAGGGTCCGGGACACGGCGGCCTGGGAGACGCCGAGCGCGATGGCGGCATCGGTGAAGGTGCCCTCGTCCACGATCGCCACGAGGCAGCGCAGTTGCCGCAGCTCCACATCCATACCTCCAGCGTATAGATAAGGCACCGAACGCATTATGTGCATGTGTGGTCCCGGCGCACGATCGACGCATGCGACCAGCTCCCGCGTCACGTATCGCCGCCGCACGATCGACGGGAACCGCACACCGGATCCCGTCGGCTCCCGCCGACTCCGGCCCGGGCCCCGGGATGGATGTGGACCTGGGACCGGGGCCGAGCCCGGACCCAGTCCCGGAGCAGCAGCCGACCGGGCGGCGGTTCGCCGGTGTGGCCACGATGATCGGCAGCGGTCTGTCCAACCAGACCGGCGCCGCGATCGGCTCCCACGCCTTCCCCGTCCTCGGCCCGGTCGGGGTCGTCGCCGTCCGCCAGTACGTGGCCGCGATCGTCCTGCTGGCCGTCGGCAGGCCCCGGCTGCGGAGCCTCACCCGGTGGCAGTGGCGGCCGGTGGTGGGTCTTGCCGTGGTGTTCGGCACCATGAACCTCTCCCTGTACACCGCCATCGACCGCATCGGCCTCGGGCTGGCGGTGACCCTGGAGTTCCTCGGCCCGCTGTGCATCGCGCTGGCCACCTCACGGCGCCGGGCGGACGCCTGCTGTGCGCTGGTCGCGGCGGCCGCCGTGGTGACACTGATGCGTCCACGGCCCTCGGCCGACTACCTGGGCATGGGGCTCGGGCTGCTGGCCGCCGTGTGCTGGGCGTCGTACATCCTGCTCAACCGCACCGTGGGCCGACGGGTCCCCGGCGCTCAGGGGTCGGCGGCGGCCGCGGGGCTCTCCGCCCTGATGTTCCTGCCGGTCGGGATCGCCGTCGCCGTCCATCAGCCGCCGACCGCGAGTGCCGTGGCGTACGCCGTCACCGCGGGCGTTCTCTCCTCGGCCGTGCCGTACCTCGCGGACCTGTTCACCCTGCGGCGTGTGCCCGCCCAGGCGTTCGGGCTCTTCATGAGCGTCAACCCCGTCCTCGCCGCCCTGGTGGGCTGGGTCGGCCTGGGGCAGAACCTGGGCTGGACGGAGTGGACGAGCATAGGCGCCATCGTCGCGGCCAACACACTGAGCATCCTCACCCGGCGCGGCTGAAGGACCGCGTACCGCCCCCGACGGCCGGCGCGCGACACGGCTGACGGGGTCCCGTCCCGGCGGGCATGACGCCACCGCTCACAGCGCGGTGCTCGGGTGTGGGTGGAGGCTCATGTCCACCCGGGGTGGACCTGCGGGTTGACGTGTGCGGCAGGGGCTCCGGCCGAGCATGACGGCATGGATATCAAGGACTGGCTGATCGATATCGCCCTCGTGGGCATGGTGCTGCTGCAACTGCGTGGCCGACGGTTGACGGCGAAGACGCTGCTGCTCCCGGTGGCGCTCGTCGCATGGGCGGCGACGAAGTACCTGCACGAGATCCCGACGTCGGGCAACGATCTCTTTCTGATCGTGGCGACGACGCTGATCGGGCTCGCTCTGGGCGCGGGGGCCGGGCTGCTGACCCGGGTGTACCACAACGACGCCGGTGAGGTCATCGCGCGCGCCACGGCCACGGCGGCCGTGCTGTGGGTGGTGGGCTGCGGCTTCCGTATGGCCTTCCAGCTGTTCGCCACGCAGGGTGGCGACGAGGCGATCGGCCGCTTCTCGACCGACTACCACCTTGATCCGACGGCCTGGGCCCCGGCGATTCTCCTGATGGCGCTTGCCGAGGTGATCGCCCGCACGGCCATCGTGGCCTGGCGTGCACGGGAGGCGCTCCTGGGGTCGTCCGACCGGGGCCGGCTGGGTGTTCGGTGAGCGACGGGCCACGGGGTGAGCGGTGGCCCCTGGGGCCGGGCAGGTCACGGGCGCGGCATGCTGGTCGGATGAGTACTGGTGATCGCCCCTCGGGACCCGGCGGACCGTCCGGCCGGCTGGATGTCAATGAGCCGACCGCGGAATGGGCCGTGGGCCTGCTCGCCTTGGGCGGCTTGATCTACGGGGCGGTACAGGCGACACATCCCGGCCTCGACGCCCACGGCCTCGCCGCGCTGGTGGTCACCGTGGGCCTGGGCCTGGGCTGGGTCGGCTGGCTGGTGGGGCTGCGGAGAGACCGGCCGACGGTCGGTGTGTGCGCGGTGGCCCTGGTGGGGGTTTGCGGCGGGGTTGCGGGGGCGTGGGCGTCATTCGGTGCGGTGGTCGTGGGGGTGGCCGCGATGTGCGCCCTCATGCTGGTGGGGCTGCTCCCCGCCACGGCTCTGGCCGGCCTGGGTATCGCGGCCGCCGCCGTCGCCCTCGCCATCGACGGGCAGGATGTCGCGAAGCTCGCCGCCGTGGGGGTGGGCGCGCTGTTCGGCTTGCTGCTGGGCGTCGTACGCCGCCAGCGCCGGCACCGGCTGCGGTCCGAGGCCGAGCTGGCGGTGGCGTGGGAACGCGGCGCCGTCGAGCACGAGCGCGCGGAGCTGTTCGCCGAGCGCAACCGGATCGCCCGGGAGGTGCACGATGTGCTGGCCCACACGCTGTCGGCGCTGTCGGTGCAGATCACCGCTCTTGATTCCATCGTCGAGGACGGCGCCGGCACCGACGAGGTGCGGGCCGCCATCGGCCGGTCCCGCCGCCTGGTCGTGGAGGGCCTGGACGAGACCCGCCGGGCGGTGCGGGCGCTGCGCGAGGAGCCGGTCGCCCTCGACGAACAGCTCACCGCTCTCGCCACGGACGAAGGCGCCGACTTCCGGATCACCGGGTCCGTACGGCCGCTGCCGCCGGCGGCCGGAATGGCCCTGCTGCGAGTCGCGCAGGAAGCACTCACCAACACGCGCAAGCACGCACCGGGCGCCGCCGTCGCCGTCACCCTGGCCTTCGGCGAAGCGTCCACCCGCCTGACGGTCACCAATGAGGCGACGGTACGATCTGGCGTCCATCCGGCCGGAGCGCTTGCCGAGACCGGCGGTGGCTTCGGCCTCACCGGCATGCGCGAGCGCGTGGAACTGCTCGGCGGCACACTCGACGCAGGTCCCGAAGGCGCAGGTCCCGAAGGCGCAGGTCCCGAAGGCGCAGGCCCCGAAGGCGCAGGCCCCAAAGCCGGTGGCTGGAGTGTGGAAGCGGAGGTCCCGGCGTGAAGGTGGTCATCGTGGACGACCAGACCATCGTCCGCGACGGATTGGTCACCATCTGCGAGCGGCTGCCCGACGTCCAGGTGGTCGCCGCCGTCGGCGACGGTCGGCAGGCCCTGGCCGCGGTCGCCGAGCATTCCCCGGACGTGGTGCTGATGGACCTGCGCATGCCGCATATGGACGGCATCGAGGCCACGCGGCACATCGCCATGGACCATCCCGGGACGCATGTCGTCGTGCTGACCACCTTCATCGACGACGAATCGATCAACGCGGCGCTCACCGCCGGGGCCCTGGGCTACCTCACCAAGGAAGCCGGGCGCGAGGACGTCGATCGGGCACTGCGGGCGGCCGCCCGCGGGCAGGCCCTCCTGGATCCCGCCGTACACGCCCGCCTCGTCGCGCTCGCCCGGCAGCAGCCCGCCGCTGGATCGCGGGAGCTGCCCGCCGGGCTGACCGCACGCGAGGCCGAAGTGCTCATCTGCATGGCCAAGGGACTGTCCAACCGCGAGATCGCCCGCTCGCTGTTCGTCAGCGAGGCCACCGTCAAAACCCATGTCAACCGCGTCTTCGCCAAGACCGGCAGCCGTGACCGCGGCCAGGCCATCGCCTACGCGCACCGACACGGACTCGGTTGAGGCGCGCCCAGGACGACACCGCTCAGCCGGCGGCTTCGAGCAGCGCCTCGGCATCGGCGACCGCCTCGGCCAGGACAGCGGGGTCCGGCCGCAGCCCTGCCACGATCGTGTCGATACCGCGCAGGCCCGCCCGCTGGAGGAGACGTTTCTCGTTGGTGGCCCACTCACCGCGCGCCGCCAGCACCGCGTGCGCCGTCTGCACGGCGGCGGTCGCCACCGCACCCGCGACCTCCGTGGCCTGGCCACGTCCGACGTACGAGGCCGAGGCATACCGCAGTGTCAGAGCCGCGCGCCCGCGCCACACCGGCGGTGCCGCCTCGCGCAGCGCCTGCGGGTACTCGGGGCGGGGCAGGGTGCCCCGCAGCACCTGGTTGAGGGCGAGTTCGGCGACCACGAGATAGCTGGGGATGCCCGCGAGGTGGAACATCAGCGGCTCCCAGTGGAAGCGGCCCTGCCGCGACTCGGCGAGTTCGTGTTCCACCACCTCGAGGTCGCGGTAGTGGACGTCCACGCGCCGTCCGTCGATCGTCAGCCAGGCGCCCCCGTTGAAGACACCACCGCCCCACTCGCCGATCTCGGAGACCTCGCCCTCCCAGCCGATGGCCCGCAGATCGGTCGGGTCGAAGCCGCCCCGGTAGTACACGGCCAGGTCCCAGTCGCTCTCCGGGGTGTGGGTGCCTTGCGCACGCGAGCCCCCGAGGGTGACGGCGCGTACGGCGGGCAGGGCGGCGAGCCGCTCAGCGACCTCGTCGAGGAACATGTCGTCGGTCATGTCGGTCATACGGATCCGATCGTGTGAAGTGGATGACGGGGGCTGCGGGCACACCGACCGGACGCCGGAGCGCGGGCTCGGGCGGCGTTCACGCGGATCGCGGTCGGTGCGCCGGGTCATCACTTCATGACGCCGATCTTACCGCCCCCGCCGGGACCCGAGCCCGGTGCACCGGAACACCGGCGCTCGACCTCGCCCTCGGCGGAGCCGACCCGGTCATCCTGGACACCTACCACCGGGAGCGCCACCCCGTCGGCCGCCGTGCCCTGCGCCGGACGGTGCCATGATGCGCGCCGTCACCCTCGGGCCGCGGCCGGCGCGGTGGCCGCGCGACCACCTGGCCCCGGCCGTGCCGGGCGTCGGCCGGGCCCGGCACGATCGCCGGAGGCTTCTCCGGCGTCACCCTGCGTCACCCGAGCGACCGGCGTCGGCACGCACTGGTGGGCACCCGAGCCACGGAAGTCCCTCTCGCCGAGGGCCGGTCGACCGAACTCCAGCGGGCCGGTGGCTTGCTGCTGATCCGCGAAAAGGGTGCGCCGCGCGTCGACACAGCGATGGCCCAGGCCCAGTGCACCGACTCCGGCCCCGCCTTGCTCCGCCCCGAGGGCCACATCGCCTGGGCCGGACCCGACGTCCGTACGAACGGTCCCGACGGCTGGTACACCGCGTGGCGGGCCTGGACCGCCCGTCGGCCGAAGCGGTGCACGCCCGGCGCTGAGCGGAGCGTGCGGAGATGCCACGGCGCCGGGCGGACAGCCCGGCGCCGAGGGCCTCATCCGTTGATGCCGTGCCGACACCTTGCTACGGAGTGCCGCCGCGACGTCATCTTCAGGGCCCGATCACACGAGCCGCCACAGATGGTCGTCGGTTCCGTTGTCGTCGTACTGCACCACCTGGGCACTGTTGGCAGTGGACATGCCGTCGACACCCAGCACCTTCTGGCTGTTCTTGTTGAGGACGCGGAACCAGCCGTCGCCGTTGTCCACCTTCCTCCAGAGGTGATCGGCCGTGCCGTTGTCCTCGTACTGGACGACGATGGCGCTGTTGGCGGTCGACATCCGGTCGACGCCCAGGACCTTGCCGCTGTGGCCGTTGCGGATCAGAAACCAGCCGTCGCCCCGGTCGATCCACTGCCAGGCGTGGTCTCCCGTGGGAGTGTTGTCGAACTGCACCACGCGGGCGCTGTTGGCGGTGGACATCTCGTCGACTGCGAGCACCTTGCCGCTGTGCTTGTTCCGCAGGCGGCGGAAGGGCGGCTCCGGGGTCCATGCCCGGCCGTCCGGCGAGGCCGTCGGAAAGCAGGTGATGCGCAGCCGGGCCGCGCCCATGGGGATGAGGGTGACCGTCTCGGCCGGTGTGTCGGCCCGGGCCGGGCTCTGCTGCAGCGGGGTGACCACCCGCTCGTCGTCGGAGACCCACTCGGGGATGCGACGCGCCTGGGCGGTCATGCGGACCGGGGTGCCCTCGTGGGTGAAGGGATTCGCGGCGAGCGGACCGTCGTCACGAGTGAGGACGGGAAGGGCCCCGGGGGCGAGGCCGTAGTTCCACGGCGTGGTGGCGTGCACTGCGTACTCGGGGAAGGTGTCGGTGCCGGCGTAGCGCACGAAGTCCTCGCCGATGCGCAGGGAGTACGTCAGCGGGCCGTGGTCGACGCTGACCGCGTCGTGCTGCCCGGACCAGGTCCGCAGGGTGGTGCGCTGCGGCAGGCGGATCGTCACCACATCGCCGTCCGACCAGCTCCGGTCGACCTTGACGAAGGCCGGACCGCTGCCCGCGGCCACCGCCCGTCCGTTGACCTCGATACGGGGGTTCTCGCACCAGCCGGGGACACGCAGATGGAGCGGGAAAGCCACCTTCTCGCGGGTGGACAGGGTGAGCCGGATGGTCTCGTCGAACGGATAGTCGGTGTCCTCGGTGAAGGTGACCGTCGTACCGCCGGCCACCTTCGCGCTCACCTGGCACGCGGCGTAGAGGGAGGCCGCGAGTCCCTTGTCGGGAGTGGCCAGCCACAGCTCCTCGGCGAAGTACGGCCAGCCCATGCCGTAGTTGTGCGGACAGCAGCGGTACTGGTCGACGCCCGGCTGGTACGACTGCATGGCGAAGCCGTTCTGGAACTGCCCCTGGGACTTCACCGCGTTGTTCAGATCGATGCTGTTCGCGCTGGTGATGTAGTGGGTGCCGGTGCCCTGGGGGTCGAGGGCGGCGGGCAGCATGTTGAAGGCCAGGTCTTCGCAGCGGTCCGCCCAGACGGGGTCGCCGGTGATCCGGGTCAGCAGCTCATGGCTGGCCATGAACTCGACGATGCCGCAGGTCTCGAACCCCTGCCGGGGGTCCGCGAAACCCGGGCGGTAGTTCTCGTCGCCGGCGATGCCACCGCCCGGGAACTGGCCGTATGTGCCGAGCACCGACGCGTAGGTGCGGTAGGTCGCCTGTCTGAGCTCGGCGGAGCCGGTCACCTGCGCGTACTGGGCGGGCTCGCGGAAACCCTGGGCGATATTGACGTTGTGCGGGCTCGGGAGGTTGTCGACCCAATTGGCGCCGTACGTATGCATCTTGTGGACGAGGTCGAGGAGGAACGCCTCGCCCGTGCGGCGGTACAGCCACATCGCGGTGTCGAGCCCGTCGCCCCAGCGGTAGGAGACCCAGCTGGAGTCGAAGGCGCCCGGCCCCTGCGCGTTCATGAAGCTCAGGAAGCGGGTCAGGAAGGGGACGACGCGCTGGTCGCCGGTGAACTCCTCATGGGTGCGCAGGGCCATGAGGAGGGGGAGGAACGGCCAGAAGTCGGGGCCGCCGTTCAGCTTTGTCCGCAGGGAGCGCGGTCCGAAGAAGCCGTCGCCCTGCTGGGTGGCGAGGATGGCGTCGATCCACTTGCGGGAGTTCGTGAGCGCTGCCTGGTCACGGGTGGCCACGGCCAGCGGGACGTAGCCACGCAGCCAGTAGGGCACCTCCTCCCAGCCGTCCTGGTCCGGATGGGTCCAGCCGGTGACATTGACGTCGAGGAAGTGCGAGCGCTCCTCGTACCGGCCGCAGAGCCCATGGAGTTGGAGACGGAGCTGCTCGGCCAGCCATCCGCGCGGGGTGACACTCCCGGACGGGAGCCGGTCGAAGGCGTCGGCCAGCGGGGTCCTCGGCCGCTGGGCCGGGGATGCCACGGCGGCCGGGGCCAGGCGGGCGGCGAGCGCGGGGGTACCGAGGGTGAGGGCACTGGTGCGGAGGAAGCGACGTCGGTCGAGGGGCATCGTGCGGCTCCTGTCGGTGGGGGTGCCGAGGAAGTGCCGAAGAAGTGCCGAGGGATGGTCAAGGACGACACGTCGTGCCTGACATCGTTGTCGGGCATCACAGCACGCCCCCGGTGCCCTGTCCAGGTGCATGACAGATCGGGAGCACGACAGGCCGGGAGTACGGCAAGCCGGGCGTGTGACCAAGCCGGGAGTAGGACCGTCCTGCCCCGGGTGGGGCTCTATGCTGAGGGTGATGTCGGCATCCCAGGGCCCCACCTTTCGTGAGCTCGCCGTCCAGGCGCTGTCGTCCGTCCAGCACGGCTACGACCTGCTGGCCCCGAAGTTCGACCACACCGGGTACCGGACCCCGGCGTCGGTGCTGGACTCGGTGACCGGCGCCCTGCGCGGGCTCGGGCCCTTCGGCAGCGGCCTCGACGTGTGCTGCGGAACCGGCGCGGGCATGGGCGTGCTGCGGCAGGTGTGCCGGGAGCGGATCACCGGCGTCGACTTCAGCGCGGGCATGCTGGCCGAGGGCCGGGCCCGTACGCCGGTGGCGCCGGACGCCCCGCGCACGGACTGGGTACGCGCCGACGTACGCGCCCTCCCGTTCGGGCCGGTCTTCGACCTGGCGGTGAGCTTCGGGGCGTTCGGCCACTTTCTGCCGCGGGAGCTGCCGGGGCTCTTCGCCCAGGTCCACTCCGTGCTCCGCCCGGGCGGCACGTTCGCCTTCCCGATCGGGGCACCGGCCCGTCCGGGATCCCGGCACTACTGGGAGCTCCTGGCGTTCGACACCGCGATGCGGGTGCGCAACGCGCTGTGGCGGCCGCGCTTTGTGATGTACTACCGGACCTTCCGGCTCGCGGAGGTGCGGGAAGAGCTGCTCCGGGCCGGGTTCGAGGTCGAACTGCGAGCACTGGAGGAGCTCGGCCGGCGAGCGGACGGCAGCCCTCGCTGCCGACTGGTGGTGGCCACCCGGCCGGTCTGAGCGGGACTATTTTGGCCACTGACCGATGTGAGCGCGACCCACGCGGAGGCGGCGTCGCCGCGCCCGGTGCCGCGACGGCCGCCCCGTCGCGGGTCGCCGACGACTGGGCGACTTCTGGCGCCATCTGAAGAGCCGCTACGGCCTTCGCGTGGACGGTTTCCGCACCCGCTCACCATGCCGTCGGCCCCGTGATCTGAGCCGTACCGGGCCTTCGGCGACGTCCCCTGCCCGGCCGGGCAGGGGACGTCCGCCCGTTCAGTCGTCACATTCGCCGCGCCAGGTGAGGCTGGTCAGGGTGGCCTTGTCCCCGATGATCGACTTGTAGTCGCCGGGGCCGGGGTGGAAGTGGGGACACCTGCCAGACGTCTGTCCGTTGAAGACCCAGGTGGCCTGAATGTGATCGTGGCCCGGCTGGCGGGTGCCGTTGTTGAAGATCGTGCTGCCGGCGATGCCGGTCGGGTGGGAGCCCCTCCAGTTGCCGGTGCTCTTGATCACGGCCGGCCCGCCGGTGCCCACGTCGCTGTCGGACACGCAGACGTTCCCCGGGGCAGTCGGGCGGGCTGGGCTCGGCCGATGCGGTGGGCGCGCCGGCGAGTACGGCGACGAGGGCCGCGGACAGGGCTGCCGTGACGGCGATGCGCTGGTGCATGGTGTTCCTCCCGGCTACCGCTGGGGGCGCCCTCCTGGGCGCCCCTTCTGCCGACGGGGCACCACGAACCGGCGGGGACTGGTTTCGAAGCCCCGTCCCGGCCATCTACGAGGAAATCGGTCCGACCCGGAACCGGTCGAACTCCGCCACTCCGCCCCTGCCGCCGGTCGCCGGACCGGTGGCGAAGAGTCCCACGGTCGCCCCGATCCACTTGCCCGCGGTCGCCGGGAACGGCGCCCCGAGCGGTGTGAACCCCCGCCCGTCCACCTCGGCCGCGAACTGGCACACCGCTCCCGGCCGCACGGTCACCCGGAGCCGTACGGCAGAGAGCCCCCTCCGCAACGGCACCGGCGTGACGACGTCCACCTCGGCGGCGTCCTGGGCCGCGGTACGGCATACGCGGACGATCCGGTCGCCGTCGTGGCGCAGGCCCACCCAGGCGTAGCTCTCGCCCAGGACCACCAGCCCGGCCCGGGACCCCGCCGTCATGGCGGACACGCTCATCGAGGTCGTCGCGGTGAACGATTCGGCGGGCAACCGCTGGGTCAGTACAGGGGGCAGCAGCCGCAAGTCGTCGGCGACCGGGCTCGGTTGGCAGACCAGGGCGAGCCGTCCCGGGGAGTGGCGCAGCGACCACCACGCCGGGTCGGCGTTCGCCTGCCACATCCACTGCCGGCCCAGCTCCGCCCCGCTGAAGTCGTCGCTACTGGCCGGCGCGGTGACCTCCGTCCGGCCGACCACGCGGGGCTTGGTGTGCACCAGCACCGGCGCACCCCGGCCGCTGCCGTCGTCGGTGCCCATCACCGGCCAGCCATCGGTGCGCCACCGCATCGGCTGGAGGTGCACCACCCGCCCGTAGGCATCGCGGTCCTGGAAGTGCAGAAACCAGTCCTCGCCGCTCTCGGTGGTCACCCACGCGCCCTGGTGCGGCCCGTTGACGGGGGTGTCGCCCTGGGCGAGGACGATGCGGTCCTCGTACGGCCCCCAGACGGAGCGGGAGCGGAACGCCGACTGCCAGCCGTTGGTGACACCTCCGGCGGGCGCGAAGATCCAGTACCAGCCGTCCCGCTTGTAGAGTTTCGGGCCCTCCAGTGTGGTGTAGCCGGGGAGGTCATCGCCGTTGATCACGGTCCGGCCCGCGTCGAGCAGCTCGGTTCCGTCCGGGCTCATACGGTGCAGCGTGAGCCGGTTGTTGATGCCGCTGCGGCTCTTCGCCCATGCGTGGACCAGATACGCCTGCCCGTCGTCGTCCCACAACGGACACGGGTCGATCAACCCCTTGCCCGGTTTGACCGGACGCGGTGCGCTCCATGGCCCTCGCGGATCGGTGGCGGTCACTATGAAGATCCCGAAGTCGGGGTCGGGATAGAAGATCCAGAACTTGCCGTCGTGATGGCGCAGGGCAGGCGCCCACACCCCTTCCCCGTGCCTCGGCTCGCTGAAGTGGTCCTTGGGCTCCAGTTCGGTCAGGGCGTGGCCGATGACGCTCCAGTTGACCAGGTCGACGGACCGCAGCACGGGCAGTCCGGGAACACGGTTGAAGGTGGAGGCGACCAGATAGAAGTACGGGCCCACCCGGATCACGTCGGGGTCGGACCAGTCGGCGTTGAGCACCGGGTTCCGATAGCGGCCGTCCCCCAGGTCGGCCACCCATGGCAGATGTGCTGGGGCCGAGGCCGCTTCACTTGCCGTCACCACACCACCTGCCTCGATCGGTCCGCCTGGCCGTGGCGCCCCGGAAGCCGGGGTGGTGGCGCCGACTCCGCCGAGCACCGTCGATCCGGCGACCGCGCCGAGGCCGCTCCGTAATACCTGCCTGCGACCGTGTTCGCTCACTGTTCCCTCCGGGGCGACTCATGGGGGTGCGTCCGTCGGTTGGGCGGTGCGACTGCCTGTTGTGCGGTGCGTCTGGCTGTTTGGGTGGTGCGATTGCCTGTTGGGTGGCCTGTCTGTCGGTAAGCGCTTTCTGTCCTCCGGTGGAGTCTGTCAGCGCGTCATGGCCCGGGCAAGACCGGCGAGAATCCGCTACCGGATCAGCGGCGGCGGCCCCGGCCCCGGCAACCTCCCGGCGCGCGGTGGCGACTGTCGCACGGCAGATGTCGTCGAGCAGTGGGAGTGGTGGGCCATGGAAGCCGAACGTCGGGCGGTGGGGCGCGGCAGGCGTCGTGGGCTGGCAGCGGTCGTCGGAACCCTGACGCTGGCGGGCGCGGTCGTCCTGCCGGGGGAGGGCGCGTTCGCCGAGGACGGGCGGGGGCCGGCCGCCACGCCCTGGAGCGCCGAGGTCGCCGACGGGTTCGCCTCCGTCAGCGCGCTGGGGCAGAACGGTACGTACGGGGGCCGCGACGGCCGTACCGTCACCGTGCGGACACTCGCCGATCTCGAGAAGTACGCGACGGCATCCGAGCCGTACGTCATCGTCGTGGCCGCGGCGATCACGATGGATCCCAAGGGCAAGGAGATCAAGGTCGCCTCCGACAAGACCATCGTGGGCTCGGGCACCTCGGGCCAGATCATCGGCGGGGGCTTCTTCCTGGGCCAGGGGGTGCACAACGTCATCATCAGGAATCTGACGATCCGTGACTCCTACGAGGGCACATGGAACGACAAGGAGCACGACTGGGACGCGATCCAGATGGACGGTGCCCACCATGTGTGGATCGATCACAACGAACTGCGGCATATGGCCGACGGGCTGATCGACAGCCGTAAGGACACCACCTACCTCACGGTGTCCTGGAACCGGCTGCAGCGGAACAACAAGAGCTTCGGGATCGGCTGGACGGAGAACACCACGGCCGACATCACGATCCACCACAACTGGTTCCGCGAGAGCGAGCAGCGCAACCCGTCCGCCGACAACATCGCCCATGCGCATCTGTACAACAACTACCTGCAGGACGACCCCGGTACGGACATCAACTCCTCCTACGGCAACTACGCCCGGGGAAACACCAAGATGGTGCTGGAGAACAGCTACTTCCAGGGCTTCGAGAACCCCGTCATCAAGGACGCCACCGCCGCCCTGGTCCAGCGTGGCAACCTCTTTGTCAACACCACCGGCCGCAACGAGAGCGGCGGCACCGCGTTCGACCCGAAGGCGTATTACTCCTACTCCCTCGACCCCGCCGACCGGGTGCCGTCCATCGTGACCTCCGGCTCGGGTCCCACCCGGGCCATCGGTACCACCGGCTGACCTGGTCAGCACCGATATCGGCGTGACCTGCCCTTACGCGGCGTCGTAGCCGGGGAGGGCCAGCGCCGAGTGCGCGTGCCGGCCCGTGCTGTTGAGCACGGGGGACGGGTCGCGCAGCGCCTCGTTGCGCCGGGCCAGGTCCTCGGGGGTACGGGGAGACAGGCTCGCGCTTCCTTCGGTGGCGAGTGCCTGGTTCATCTCCACGAACGACCGCAGGGTGCGCTCGTACCTCTCGTAGGCATCGGCATGGTCGGGGCCCGCGGCCAGCTCGCCCGCGAGGACGTACGCGCCGACCAGCGCCAGGCTCGAGCCCTGACCGGAGAAGAACGACGGCGCGTAGGCGGCGTCGCCGACCAGGGCGACCCGGCCGGTGGACCACCGTGGCATATGGATCTGGCTGACCACGTCGAAGAAGAGGTCGTCGCTGTCGCGCAGGGCGGCGACCATGCGCGGGATCTCCCATGCGTATCCGGCGAACGTCCCGGCCACGAGGTCGCGCTGGGCGGCGGGGTCGCGGAAGGCGTCGAGGGGCGGGTCGGGGCGCAGGAAGCTGAGGAAGGCGTGCACCCGGTCGCCGTCGCGGGGTGCGTAGAGGACGGCGGTCCTGCCCGGCACGTTCCAGGTGCGACCCTCGTGGGCGAGCCCCAGGTGGTTGGGCATGGTGAAGCCGGCGAAGCTGTGGCCGAGATAGCGGTGGTAGGGCTCCTCGGGGCCGAAGGCCAGGCCCCTGGTGTGCGAGTGGATGCCGTCGGCGCCGATGACCAGGTCGAAGGTGCGCCGGGCTCCGCCGCGGAAGGTCACGTCCACACCGCCGTCGTGGTCGTGGAGGGTGGCGATGGAGTCGTTGAAGAGGAGTTCGACGTCGTCGCGGATCGCGCCGTAGAGGATCTCGGCCAGCTCTCCGCGGGGGATTTCGAGGTCATGGCCTTCCTCGCCGCCGGAGAGGGCTTCGGGCCGGAGGTCGGCTATCGGACGGCCTTCCGCGTCGACGAAGGAGATCCGGCGGACGCCGACGTGGGCGTCCCGGAGCCGGGGGAGCACCCCCATGCGCCGGACGGCCTCGACCGCGGTGCCGCGGATGTCGATGGGGTAGCCGCCACCGCGTAGTGCGGCCGCCTTCTCGACGACGGTGACCGCGAAGCCGTACCGGTGGAGCCAGTAGGCCAGCGCGGGGCCGGCGATGCTGGCGCCGGAGACCAGGATCGTGCGCTTCGGCGCGGTGTTCATGCCGCCCATGGGCACTCCTCTCCGGCCCTCCTGCGGGGAGGGCCTGGCGTATACCTAACTCAGGTATCCTTTTTGGTGGCGTGAAAAAGCCCCGAGGCGTGGGGTCGATGGAATGACTATATACCTAACTTAGGTAGATGTGGAGGGCGGGATGTCCGCCGAGGAATCGGAGGCCGGGCAGGGCGGCGACGGTGAACACGACCTGCTGGCCATGCTGCCCCGCCTGACGCAGCTCAGCGGTGCCGTGAACCGGGGCCGCCTGACCGAGCGCGCCATGGAGGCCGCCGGTGTATCCGTGGACCGGCCCGCGATGTCGGTGCTGTTCACCCTGCGTGTGGCGGGCGGCCCCCTGCGCGTGGGGGAGATCGCCTCACGGATGCAGGTCGTCGGGCCCCATGTGACCCGGCAGGTGAACGAGCTGGCGCGGCGCGGACTGGTCCACCGGGTCACCGATCCGGACGATCAGCGCGCTCGGCTCATCGAACCGACCGCCGAGGGAGCGGCGGCGACCGACCGCTACATGCGGACCGTCCTCGGATGGTTCGGCGACGCCCTCGCGGGCTGGAGCCCGCACGATCGCGAGGTCTTCGGCCGGCTTCTGGCGCGCTTCGTCGACGACCTCACCGCCCATCTGGGCTCCTTCGACGACGACGGGCCCGCTTGAGCGGCGACGATCGGCCCGCGTAAGCGGCCACGCGCCCGGCCGGAGATCCTCCTAGCCGGGCTCCCGGCCCGTCTCGACGAGCTCGGCCAGCTTGTCCAGGCTCATACGGGTGCCCAGCTCGTTGTCGGCGGCCGGTACGGAGTCGGGGAGCCCCTCGTGCAGGATGTGGACGTCCGTGCCGCCGCCCGCCGCGTCGGTGAGCGTGGTCGTGATCGTCATCGTGGTGCGCAGGGCGGGATCCGGGGTCTCGAACTCGGACACCTCGACCACCTGCTCGTCCGGCACCAGCCGGCCGAAGCGGCCGTGATAGGTGTCCGTATGGCCGCCCGACTTGCCGGTGCTCGCCGGGTCGTCGTAGATGAGCGAGATGCGGAAGGTGCCCCCTTCGCGGGGGTCGAACTCATGCACCCGGCAGGTCATGCCGTCGGGCACCCGCCAGGCCGCGACGGCGCTCGCGTCGAGAAGCGCCCGGTAGACGGCCGAGCGCGGAGCGTTCACACGCCGGGAGACTCGCATGGCATACATGCGTCCAACCTAGCGGCCGGGCGCCGGGCATATGAGCCGATTGCCCGGCGCCCGGCCGCTGGGTTGGACGGCGGCGGAGGTCTTGCGTCCGGAGAGACCTCCGCCGCCGGGACACCCCATCCACGGAGCGTTGTCGAGGGGTGCCGTTTTCGGGGGAGTGCGGGTCAGCGCTTGACCTTGCGGGTCGCCCGCAGCCACTCCTTGTTCATCGCGGTGATGGAGAACAGGGGGATGCCCTTGGGGCAGGCCGTGGCGCACTCACCGGTGAGGGTGCAGCCGCCGAAGCCCTCGGCGTCCATCTGGGACACCATGTCCAGCACCCGGGTCTCCCGTTCGGGAGAGCCCTGGGGCAGCACATTGAGGTGGTTGACCTTGGCCGAGGTGAACAGCATCGCCGCACCGTTGGGGCAGGCCGCCACGCAGGCTCCGCAGCCGATGCACTCGGCGTGCTCGAACGCGAAGTCCGCGTCCGCCTTGGGCACCGGAGTGGCGTGTGCCTCCGGCGCGGCCCCGGTCGGGGCGGTGATGAAGCCACCGGCCTGGATCACCCGGTCGAAGGCGGAGCGGTCCACCACCAGGTCCTTGATGACCGGGAAGGCGGAGGCACGCCACGGCTCGATGTCGATGGTGTCGCCGTCCTGGAAGGACCGCATATGGAGCTGGCAGGTGGTCGTGCGCTCCGGACCGTGGGCGTCACCGTTGATCACCAGGCTGCACGCACCGCAGATGCCCTCACGGCAGTCGTGGTCGAAGGCCACCGGCTCCTCACCCTTGACGATGAGTTCCTCGTTGAGGATGTCGAGCATCTCCAGGAAGGACATGTCCTGGGAGACACCGTCGAGCTGGTAAGTGGCCATGGCACCGGGGGTGTCGGCGTTCTTCTGGCGCCAGACGCGCAGGGTGAGCTTCATGCGTAGCTCCGCTGAGTGGGGTGGACGTACTCAAAGGTCAGCTGCTCCTTGTGGAGCACGGGGGCGGCGCCGGTGTCGGTGAACTCCCAAGCCGCGGCATAGGTGAACTCCTCGTCCCGGCGGGCGGCCTCACCATCGGGGGTCTGGGACTCCTCGCGGAAGTGGCCACCGCAGGACTCGGCCCGGTGCAGGGCGTCCAGGCACATCAGCTCGGCCAGCTCCAGATAGTCCACGACCCGGTTGGCCTTCTCCAGCGACTGGTTGAACTCCTCGCCGGTGCCCGGCACCTTGATCCGGCGCCAGAACTCCTCGCGGATCTGCGGGATGCGGTCCAGCGCCTTGCGCAGCCCCTCGTCGGTGCGGGCCATGCCGCAGAACTCCCACACCAGCTCGCCGATCTCGCGGTGGAACGAGTCGGGGGTGCGGTCGCCGTCGACGGCCAGCAGCTTGGCCAGCCGGTCCTCGGTCTCCCGCACCGCCTCCACGGCCGCGGGGTGCCCGGCATCCACCTCTTCCTTGTGCGGGTGGCGGGCCAGATAGTCGTTGATCGTCGACGGCAGGACGAAGTAGCCGTCGGCCAGGCCCTGCATCAGCGCGGAGGCGCCGAGCCGGTTGGCACCGTGGTCGGAGAAGTTGGCCTCGCCGATCGCGAACAGCCCCGGCACGGTGGTCTGCAGGTCGTAGTCGACCCACAGCCCGCCCATCGTGTAGTGGATCGCGGGGTAGATGCGCATCGGGACCTCGTACGGGTTCTCTGCCGTGATCCGCTCGTACATGTCGAAGAGGTTGCCGTACTTCTCCTCGACCGCCTTACGGCCCATCCGGGCGATGGCGTCGGCGAAGTCCAGATAGACGCCCTGGCCGCCGGGTCCGACGCCGCGGCCCTCGTCGCAGACGTTCTTCGCGGCACGGGAGGCGATGTCGCGCGGCACCAGATTGCCGAACGACGGATAGATCCGCTCCAGGTAGTAGTCGCGCTCGTCCTCGGGGATCTCGGCCGCCGGACGGGTGTCGCCCTTCGCCTTGGGCACCCAGATCCGGCCGTCGTTGCGCAGCGACTCGCTCATCAGGGTCAGCTTGGACTGGTGGTCCCCGGAGCGCGGAATGCAGGTCGGGTGGATCTGAGTGAAGCAAGGGTTGGCGAAGTACGCGCCGCGCCGGTGCGCCCGCCAGATGGCGGTCGCGTTGGAGTTCATGGCGTTCGTCGACAGATAGAACACGTTGCCGTAGCCACCGCTGGCCAGCACCACCGCGTCGGCGAAGTACGTGGAGATCTTGCCGGTCACCAGATCGCGGGCGACGATGCCACGCGCCCGCCCGTCGACCACGATCAGGTCCAGCATCTCGGTGCGGGCGTGCATCTCCACATTGCCCGCCGCGATCTGGCGGGACAGCGCCTGGTAGGCACCGAGCAGCAGCTGCTGGCCCGTCTGGCCGCGGGCGTAGAAGGTGCGGGAGACCTGCACACCGCCGAACGAGCGGGTGTCCAGCAGACCGCCGTACTCCCGGGCGAACGGCACGCCCTGGGCCACACACTGGTCGATGATCTCCACCGAGATCTGCGCCAGGCGGTGGACATTGGACTCGCGGGCGCGGAAGTCGCCGCCCTTGACGGTGTCGTAGAACAGCCGGTGGATCGAGTCGCCGTCGTTGCGGTAGTTCTTCGCCGCGTTGATCCCGC
This sequence comes from Streptomyces sp. AgN23, assembly GCF_001598115.1. NCBI lineage: Bacteria > Bacillati > Actinomycetota > Actinomycetes > Kitasatosporales > Streptomycetaceae > Streptomyces > Streptomyces sp. AgN23. The sequence continues at coordinate 961,029 of NZ_CP007153.1, read as the reverse complement.
CCTGGGCGGCGATGGAGTGGGCCCGGCGCGGCGAGTCCTGGTAGCAGAACTGCACCACGTGGTAGCCCTGCTCGGCCAGGGTGGCGCCGGCGGCGCCACCGGCCAGGCCGGTGCCCACCACGATGATGGTGTGCTTGCGGCGGTTGGCGGGGTTGACCAGCTTGGCCTGGAAGCGGCGGGTGTCCCAGCGCTCGCTCACCGGCCCGGAGGGGGCCTGCTCGTCCTCGATCGGCTCGCCGACGGTGTACTCGGTGTATTCGCTGTACGAGGTCATGGTCAGCTCACCACTCCGGTCATGACACCGACGGGTATCGAGATGAACCCGGCGGTGAGAAGAATCGCCAGCCCATTGGCAGTGGCCTTGAGGGCACGGTCACGGGTACGGCTGCCCGCGCCGAGGGTCTGCGCGGCGCTCCAGAAGCCGTGCTGGACGTGCATGCCCATGGCCAGCATCGCCACGATGTAGATGACGTTCCCGTACCAGGTGGAGAAGGTGTCCACCACGTTCTGGTACGGGTGGCCCTCCTGGAATCCGCCACTGTGCGTGGTGCCGGTGGTGAGGTCCAGGATGTGCCAGACGATGAACAGGGCCAGGATCACCCCACCCCAGCGCATGGTCCGGGTGGCATAGCTCATCCGTGGCTTGGCGTGGACGTAGCTCTGCGGGCGGGCCTTGATGTCGCGCTTGCTCAGCTGGTAGGCGGAGACACCGTGCAGGACCACCGCGGCGACCAGGACGATACGGGCGATCCACAGGCCCCACTGATGGTGCAGGACGGGCGCCCCCATGACGCGCAGCCAGTGTCCGTAGCCGTTGAACTCCCCGGGACCGAAGAAGATCTTCATGTTCCCGAGCAGGTGAGCGCAGAGGTAACCGATCATGATCAGACCGGTCACGCCCATGACGATCTTCTTGCCGAGCGTCGATTGCCAGAATGTGAGCGCCATGGACGGCCGTCGCTCCGCCCGCGTCGGACGCTGCTCCGGCCGCGTTGTCAATGCCATGAACACGACGGTAGAACCGGGCGGGTCGAAAGGGCCAAGATATGATTCTGATCATCTCGATAGTCAGTGCCTATCGAGGGTCGCTCAGATCCGGCCACGCTTGGGTCGGCGGTCCCTCCGGCCGTCCTCCGGCCGGGTGAAAACGGTCAGCGGAAGCCCTCGCGGGTGATGTCGATGGCCTGCCGGAGCAGGTCCACGACATCGTGCTCACGGCGTTCGAGAGCCGTCTGCCCGACGACACGGAAGGCGGCGAGCAGGGTCGCGGCGAGGACCTGGGCCCGCAGTGGGGTGTCCGGTCCGGCGGGGAGGCGCTCCTCGGCGGCCTCGGCGAGATCGCGCTCGGCGGCGGCGTAGGTGGCGACCAGCTCCGGGAGCAGCGCCGGATGCAGCCGCAGGGCCCGGTAGTGCTCCTCCTGTGCCGGGTCGGCGGCGAACTCGGTGGAGTGCTGCTCGGCGGCGCGGATCACCGCCGTCATCAGGGATTCCTCCGCCGGGCGGGCGCGGATCAGCTCGACCAGCCGGACCGTGCGCGCACTGTCGTGATGCAGCAGCGCCTGTTCCTTGCTGGCGAAGTAGTTGGAGAAGGTGCGCCGGGAGACGGTGGCGGCATCGGCGATGGCCTCCACTGTGAGGTGCTCGACGCCGTGCTCGGCGGCGAGGCGTACGGCGGCATCGTGCAGCGACTGGCGGGTCGCCGCCTTCTTGCGCTCGCGCAGGCCGATAGTCATCGCCGGTGAGCATACGGGATAAGGCTGATTCTTGCCCACTGGGAAAGCTTGCGCAGTGGGAACGTTTTCTGTGAGGCTGAGCCCGCGCCGCCGATCAACGGACCCCGGGCGGCGCCCGAGCCCCGCAGACCTTCCGACGCCAGAGGCACGAGGACCCCCTATGTCCACACCCCACCATCCGCCCGCCGTCGCCACGTCCATGGACGCCGACGAGCTGGGATTCGATCCGGACGCCCTGCGGGCGAAGTACCGGGCCGAGCGTGACCGCCGGATCCGCCCCGACGGCAGGAAGCAGTACCGGCGCATCGCCGGCGACTTCGGTTCCTACGCCCAGGACCCGTACGTGGAACCGGAGTTCACCCGGGAGCCACTTCACGACCGGGTCGACGTACTGATCATCGGGGGCGGCTTCGGCGGTCTGCTCGCCGGCGCGCGACTGCGGCAGGCCGGCGTGCGGGATATCCGCATGATCGAACAGGGCGGGGACTTCGGCGGCACCTGGTACTGGAACCGCTATCCGGGTGTCCAGTGCGACATCGAGTCCTATGTCTATCTCCCCCTGCTCGAGGAGATCGGCTACGTACCCCAGTGGCGCTACGCGCCGGGTGAGGAGATCAGACAGCACGCACGGGCGATCGGGCGCCACTTCGACCTCTACCGCGATGTCTGCTTCCGGACCCAGGTGACCGAACTCCGCTGGGACGACGCCGAGTTGGAGTGGACCGTCCACACCGACCGGGACGACCGCATCCGGGCGCGCCATGTGGTGATCTCCAGCGGAACACTCAGCCGGGCGAAACTCCCCGGCATCCCGGGCATCGAGACCTTCAAGGGCCATACGTTCCACACCAGCCGCTGGGACTACGACTACACCGGCGGCGACGCGAGCGGCGGATTGCACGGACTCGCCGACAAGCGCGTGGCCCTCATCGGCACCGGCGCCACCGCCATCCAGGTCGTGCCCCATCTGGGACGGGACGCCGAGCATCTGTATGTGTTCCAGCGCACGCCGTCCTCGGTCGATGTGCGCGGCAACCGCCCCACCGATCCGGGGTGGGCCGCATCGCTGACGCCCGGCTGGCAGCGGCGCCGCAGGGACAATTTCCTCGCCGTCGTCACCGGCGGCGAGGCGGCCGAGGACCTGGTGAACGACGGCTGGACGAGCACCGCGCGGCTGCAGCAGAAGCTCATCCCGACCGACAGCTACGCGGGCCTGCCACCCCAGGAGCGCGAACGCCTCTACGAAATCGCCGACTTCCAGAAGATGAACGGGATCCGCGACCGCGTGGACTCCATCGTCGAGAACACCGCGACGGCCGAGGCGCTCAAGCCCTGGTACCGCTACATGTGCAAGCGCCCCACGTTCAGCGACACCTATCTGGACACCTTCAACCGGCCCAACGTCACGCTCGTGGACACGGCCGACCACGGGGGCGTCGAGCGCATCACCGAGAACGCCGTCGTGGCCGGCGGGGTCGAGTACGAGGTCGACTGCGTCATCTTCGCCACCGGCTTCGAGGTCGGCGTCTCCGGCGTCACCTCCGGACTCCTCCCGGTGCACGGCCGCGGCGGTGTCACCCTGACCGAAGCCTGGCGCGACGGTCCGAAGACACTCCACGGTTTCTACAGCCACGGCTTCCCCAACCTCTTCCAGCTCGGCCCGCTGCAGAACGCCAGCGCCGTCAACTATGTGCACATCCTCGACGAGCAGGCGATCCACGTCGCCGAGGTGCTCGCCGAGGCGCGCAAGCGCCGGGCCCGGTATGTCGAGCCGACGGCCGAGGCCGAGGCGGCCTGGCGCGCCACCATCCGTGAGAAGGCGGCGGACCTGTATGCCTTCCAGGCCGAGTGCACCCCCGGCTACTACAACAACGAGGGCATGCCCAGGGAGCGCAGCGAGTCGTTCGGCGACGGGCCGATCGCCTTCCACGAACTGCTCAGGCGCTGGCGCGCGGACGGCGGCATGAACGACGTGCTGGTGGTCTGACACCGATGGATGCCACCTATTCCCAAGGAGCCACTTCCCAAGGAGCGACGATGCACCCCAGCCGGTTCGACGGCACCGGACGCGGCCGGGCCACCAGCGACCGCATGGAGGTGCGCCGACTCACCAGGGCGAACCGGCTGTGGGGTTCCAACGGCGTCACCTTCGGCCCCGACGGGCGGCTGTACGTGGCGCAGTTCCTCGCCGGGCAGATCAGCGCCGTGGACCCCGCCTCGGGTGACGTCGAGGTGGTGGTGCCGCTCGACGGCCCGGTGGAGGCGCCGGACGACCTGGCCTTCGGGGCGGACGGCTCGATGTACATCGCCGATCTGACCCCCGGCCGGGTGTGGCGGCGCGGCCCGGAGGGCGCGTACACCCTCGTCTCCGACCAGGTGTCGGTGCCCAATGGCATCACCTGCGTCGGCGACCGCCTCTTCGTCAACGAGATGAAGATGAACGGCCGCCTGATGGAGCTGTTCCCCGGCGGCGGCGACCCCGCGGTGCTGACCGACGGACTGGCCCTGGGCAACGCGATGCAGCTCGGCCCCGACGGCTGCCTGTACTACCCGCAGATGATGCGCAACGAGGTCTGGCGGATCCCGCCCGACGGAGGGGTGCCCGAGCTGGTCGCCGAGGAGGTGGACGACCCGGTCGCGGTGCGGTTCGACCGGGGCGGTGTGCTCGTCGTCCTGTCCCGTGGCATGGCCGGTCTGGTGACCCGGATCGATCTGAACACCGGGGCCCGGGCGGTCGTCGCGAGCGGCATCGTGGGGCTGGACAACGCCGCGTTCGACCACGAGAACCGGATGTTCGTCTCCAGCTTCGCCAGTGGCGGGATCGCGGAAATGCACACGGACGGCAGGACCCGGATGGTGGTCCCCCAGGGGTTCGACGGGCCGTTCGGCATCACGGTCGACCTCGGTGGCACGGTGTACGCGGCCGACCACTTCCGCCTGGCGAGCCCGGAGGTTTCGGGCTCCGGCTCCCGCGAGGACGAAGACGAGCCCGGTGTCGTCACCCACGAGCTGATGTACGCCGTGCACAATGTCACCGCCGACGACGGCCTGCTGCACCTCACCTCACAACTCGGCGATGCGCGCACCCACGACCCCGTCGACGGGAGCACGCGGGTACGGGCCACCGGGCTGGACCAGCCCACCGGAATCGCCGTCGCACCGGACGGCTCCCTCGTGGTGGCCGAGACCGGTGCGGGCCGCATCCTGCGCATCGACGACACCGATACCGTGAGCGTGCTCGCCGAGGGACTCGACCACCCCCTGGACGTCGCCTTCGACCGCGAAGGGCGCTGTTACGTCAGCGACGACCGGCGCGGCGCGGTGCTCCGGCTGGAGGACGGTGTGGCGGTGGTCGTCGCGGACGGGCTCGGCGCACCGCAGGGCCTGGTCGTGCGCGGTGACGAGCTGTTCACGGTGGAGGTCGCGCACCGGCGGCTGCGGGCGATCTCGCCGGCCACGGGAGCGAGCAGGGTCGAAGCCGAGAACCTGGCGGTCGGCCTGCCGCCCGGGATCACGCGCACCGAGCCCGAGCCGATTCCCGGAGTCCCCGGCCGCCCGCGCCAGTTCGCCGGGCTCGCCGTCGCCCCGGATGGCGCCCTCCTCGTATCGGCCAACGGAGAGGGGAGTGTGCTGCGTCTGACCGGGCCCGCCGAGTGAGGTTCGCCGCCGGGCGGCTGCACCGGAGCCGCCGCTCAGGAGAGGCCGACCCACACCTTTCCCGCCGCGGTGTACGCCGCGGTGAACGCCTCCTGAACGTCCTCCAGGGCATAGCCGTCGCTGACCACCGCCCCGAGCCGGGGCGGTGTCCGCGACTCCAGGGCACTGACGGTCTGTGCGAAGTCCACCGGATGGTCGTAGATCATGCTGCCGATGAGGGTGATCTGCCCCGCCACCAGATCGCGGGGGGAGACCCCGAGAGGGGAGGTGTTCATCCCGATCAGAACGGCGGTGCCGGGTTTGGCGAGCCGTCGCAGCCCCTGCTCGATGACTCCGGGGGCGCCGGAGGTCTCGAAGAGACAGGGGAGCCCGTTCGTGTCCGGTGGCAGGGGCGTGGCGCCCAGGGAACACGCGCGGTCGAGCCGGGCCTCGTTGGGCTCCTGGACGAACACCGTCACACCGTGGTCGACCAGCGCCTGACACAGCAGCAGGCCCTGGGAACCGGCCCCGATCACCAGGCAGCTCTGCCCCGGCGCGATGCCCGAGCGCCGCATCGCCGCCCGGGCCACGGTCGCCGGTTCCACACAGACCAGGTCCTCGAGCGGCAACCGCGGGGCGACCGGCCAGACGAACGCGGCCGGCGCCACGACATAGTCACTCAGCAGGCCGGGGACGGTCAGTCCCACGGCGGCCCGGCCATCGCAGGCCGACGTCCGCCCGGCCCGGCAGGGGGCGCACGTCAGACAGCAGTAGTCCGGTTCGATGACCACGTCCTGGCCGGTGCGCAGACCGCTGACCGCACTGCCCAGCCCGACGATCCGCCCCGTCCCCTCATGGCCCAGGATCCAGGGCAGACGCGGTGGCCGCCGGTGTCCCGCGTGCACCGCGAGATCGGAGCCGCACAGCCCCGTGCCCCGCATACGGATCAGCACGTCCCCGGGGCCGCAGGACGGCTCCGGCACGGACACCACGGACAGCGCACCGGGCTCCGTCAGCACGGCGGCCCTCAAGAGAACGCCCGCTTTCCAGAAAGACGCGCTGCCAGCATCATGCCAAGAGCGTGCCACACATGATCCGCGCGGCGATAGACCACGCCACTGGCGCACCTGACCAAGCCTCATCCGCCGCACATCGCCTACGCGTACGCTGCGGACGCGATTGCCATACCGTGAGCAAGGAGCGGAACGGCCATGTCGGACAGCACCCTGGCCCCCGATATCGAGCAGGCCCTGTACGCACTTCCCCCGATCGGTGCGCCACTGGCCAGGGTGGAGGGGCAGATCGCCCTGGAGAGCCTGGTCCGGCGGTTCCCTGGTCTTCGGCTGGGCGTTCCCGCCTCCGAGATCAGTCATAGCAAGAACCCGTTCATCCGCTCGCTGACCGCGCTCCCCGCCGAGTTCGAGGCTCAGCGGCCCGCGGGGTGATCGCTGAACGACACCGGATCGGCCAGGCCGGTGACCCGCATCGTGATGTTCAGCCGTCCGGACCGCAGTCCGGTGGCCGGGTCGCCGGTTCCGGGCAGGATCTTGGGGACGGCATGGTAGGCGTAGCGGGAGGGGCCTCCGAAGACGAACAGATCCCCGGAGGCGAGTTCGAGGTCGGTGTACGGCTTGGTACGGGTCTCGGTGTTGCCGAAGCGGAAGACGCAGCTGTCGCCGATGGTGAGCGAGACCACCGGGGCGGATGACCGCTCGTCCTTGTCCTGGTGCATGCCGAGTTTCGCCTGGGCGTCGTAGAAGTTGATGAGTGCGGTGTCGGGGGTGTAGCCCTCACCGGCCGTCTCGTCGTCGTATGCGTCGGCCAGGGCACGACGGCCCAACTCGACCATCCAGTCAGGGAATTCGGCGACCCGGGCGCCGTTCACATCGTCGGCGGTGCGGCTGTACGCATAGGGCTGCCAGTGCCAGCCGACGCACACCGTCCGCACCGACATGACGCCCCCGCGCGGCAGCTTGGTGTGCCGGATCGGGACCGGGCCGGTGGCCCAGTCCCGGCAGGCGATGACCAGCTCCCGCTGCTGATCGAGGGTGAGCCAGCCCGGCACATGGACGGCTCCGGGAGCCACTTCGAGGCGTGGGCGGGGGATCAGGGCGTTCATACGGGGTTCTCCGCGGGCGGGTTGGTGGTGTCGGGCCGCGATGTGGGGTGGCGATGGCGGGCCGCAACGTGGGGCGGTGGGTTCGGGCCGCGCGGTGAGGCGGTGGGTTCGGCCGCGATGTCGGCGGCGGAGATGTTCCGGCCGCGGCGTCAGGCCGCGTCGTGGAAGACCAGGCCCAGAGCGTGGCGTCGCCCGGAGCGCACCGTGCTGACCCCGTGCCGCATCACACCGGCCGACCAGCCCCGCTTGGTGGCCACGGGGCGGTCACGGGTGGTGAAGATCAGCCCGTGGCCCTGCTGGAGCACGGCCGTGGTGCCCCGGGACTGGGCCCGGGGCCGCTGCTCGACCAGCAGGAACTCCCCGCCCGTGTAGTCCGTGCCGTACGCGTCCAGCCCGATCACCACCTGAAGCGGAAAGAGCATGTCGCCGAACACGTCCCGGTGCAGGGCGTTCCAGTCGCCGGGGCCGTAGCGCAGCAGGATCTGCGCGGAGCGGTCCTGTCCGGCCTCGTGGCACATGGCCAGCCACTTCTCCAGGCTGTCCGGCCAGGGCGCCGGGCGGCCGAGCCGCTCCGCCCAGTCGCGGGCGATGGTCAGCAGCCGCGGATAGAGCGCCGCGCGCAGCTCGGCGACCGGTTCGGGCAGGTCATGGGTGAAATAGCGGTACTGACCGGAGCCGAAGCGGTGGCGGGCCATGTCGATCGTGCTCCTGAACCGCTCCTCCCGCTCGTAGAGCCCGGCGATACGGGCGCACTGGGCGGGGGTCAGCAGCCGTGGAGTGAGCGCGCACCCGTGGGTGTCCAGCTCTTCGGCCAGATGTGTCCAGTCGGCCGCGGCCACGCGCTGGTGGAGACGTGCGGTGTCGGTCGTGGTGCTCATCGGTGTTTCTCCGGGGTCGTGCTCATCGGTGTTCTCCGGGATCCGGGAAGGGCACGGTGCGGGCTCGACCGGTGGGTGCGAGGCCCGTGCTCAGAGGGTCTGGAGGGCGCCTTCGTGGACGAGGAGTCGCTGCTTGCGCTCCAGCCCGCCCGCGTAGCCGGTGAGGGCGCCGGTGGCGCCGATGACACGGTGGCAGGGCCGTACGACCAGCAGCGGATTGCGGCCGATCGCGGTGCCGACGGAGCGAACCGCCGTGCGCGGGGCGCCGATCTGCCGGGCGATGTCGCCGTAGCTGACCGTGGTGCCGTACGGAATGGTCTCCAGCGCCTGCCAGACCCTGCGCTGGAAGTCCGTACCGCCCTCGACGCACTGGATGTCGAACCGGACGCGCTTGCCATCGAAGTACGCGCGCAGCTGGGAGATGATCTCGGTGAATGCCTCGGCATCCTCGCTCCAGCCGTCCTGGACGACGGCCCCGCCCTTCTGGCCGGGCACGGACAGGGAAACCAGCGCGGTGCCCCCGGGCGCGGTGGCGGACCTCTCGCCCACCAGCAGCAGCTCGCCGAGCGGGCTGTCGATCGTCGTGTGGACCGTCATGGCTGTGGTCCCTCTCTTCTTCTTCTTCTCGCTGTTCTGTCGTGCGCTGCTCCCAGCATGCGGCTTTCGGAAGCGGAAAGCTGGCGGGATTCGGACATGGTGTTTCCGGCGCCGAACGCCGGGGCCCGAGGCGTGCGACTCCCGGCGTCAGCGGCCGTCCAGGGCCGTCTCCGCCCAGATGACCTTGCCATACGGGGTGTAGCGGGTGCCCCAGCGCTGGGCGAACTGGGCGATGAGGAACAGTCCGCGGCCGCCCTCGTCGGTGGTCGCGGCCCGCCGCAGATGGGGCGAGGTGCTGCTGCCGTCGGAGACCTCGCAGATCAGGTCGCGGCCGCGCAGCAGCCGTATGCGCACGGGAGGTGTGCCGTACCGCAGGGCATTGGTGATCAGTTCACTGATGACCAGCTCGGCCGTGCACACGGCGTCCTCCAGGCCCCACGCCCGTAGGGTCCGGGCGCAGGTGGCGCGGATCGGCGCGACCGCCGCCGAGTCGAACGGAACAGCCCACTCGGCCACGTTCTCGGGGTCGAGCAGACGGGTGCGGGCCACCAGCAGTGCGACATCATCGCTCGGACGGGCCGGAAGGACGGTGTCGAACAGACTGCGGCAGGTCTCGTCCGGGCCGAGGTCCGGCTCGGCCTCGAGGGCGCGGCGCAGCAGGTCCAGGCCGGTGCCCGCGGTTCGGCCGGGGCCTTGGAGGAGACCGTTGGTGTACAGCACCAGGCGGCTCGCGGCGGGCAGTGAGAGGCCGACCGCCTCGAAGGGCTCTCCGCCGTGGCCCAGGGGCGGGGAGGCGGGCATCGCGGGGATGTCCACGGTGCCGTCCGGGCGGGTCAGGACGATGCCCGGATCGCCGGCCCGTGCCATGGTGCACCGGCCCGACACCGAGTCGTGGATCGCGTACAGGCACCCCGCGCCGGTGATCCGGCTGCCGTGCGCGTCGGGGTCATGCTCCAGGTCGAGACGGGTGACCAGTTCGTCCAGATGGGAGATGACCTCGTCCGGGGACACGTCCAGGGCCGAGAAGTTCTGCACCGCGGTGCGCAGTCGGCCCATCGTGGCCGCGGCGTGCACACCGTGCCCGGGCACCTTCCCGGCGACCAGCGCGACCCGGGCGCCGGGGAGGGGGATCACATCGAACCAGCTTCCGCCCACCGCCCCCTGCGCGGGCAGATAGCGGGATGCCACCTCCACGGCGTCCTGATCGGGCAGCCCGCTGGGAAGGAGGGTGCGCTGCAGGGCGGCGACCATGGCGTGTTCGCGGGCGTAGCGGCGGGCGTTGTCGACACACACGGCGGTGCGCACGGCCAGCTCCCCGGCGATCGCCAGATCCGCTTCGTCGAACGGCTCGCCGCGCCGTGTCCGCCAGAAGGTGGCCAGGCCGAGGGTGACGCCGCGGAACCGCAACGGGACGGTGATCAGCGAGTGGACCCCGCGGCCGAGGAGGTACCGGGCCTCGGCACCGTATCCGGCCGGCCACTCGGCGGTGCTGGTCGGATCGGTCTGGAGGACGGCGGCTCCGGCCTTCACGGCCCGGCTCTGCGGTGTGGCGGACGCGTAGACGACCCGCTCGCCCACGCGGAAGACGGGGGCTTCGGGAGGAATCCCGCCCACGGCGGTCCGGTGCGGTGCCAGTGGCTCGTACGGCGGCTCGGGCTCCTCGCCGCGCAGCACGGGTTCCAGCAGTTCGACGGTGACGATGTCGGCGAACCGGGGGACGGCCACGTCCACCAGCTGCTCGGCGGTGCCCGTCAGCTCCAGGGAGGAGCTGATCCGCACCCCGGCGTCGGACAGCAGCTTCAGCCGCTCGCGGGCCTCCTCGGCCCGGCCGGACAGCACCCGCAGCGCGGTGGTGTCCCTCAGCGTCACCACGCTTCCGGTGGGATCGCCCGCACGGTCCGTGGAGCGCATGTTGACCACCAGCAGCCGGTCCCCGCAGGAGTGCACCTCGTCCGTGACGCGCCGTCCCGACGCCAGCAACTCGGCCAGGTGCGGTTCCAGGCCGAGCTCGCCGATGTGCCGCCCCTCCGCGTCCGGAGCCAGCCGGAGCAGCTCCCGGGCCTCGTCATTGACCAGCAGCAGCCGCCCGTCCTCCGCCAGGACCAGCACCCCTTCGCGGACCGAGTGCAGCACCGCGTCATGGTGTTCGTACATCCGCCGCATTTCCACGGTGCCCAGGCCACGGGTCTGCCGCCGCACCCGCCCGCTCATCAGCGCCGTTCCGCCCGTGGCCAGGGCCAGCGCCCCGGCGCCGCTGCCGAGCAGCAGCGGCAGCCGGCGGTCCACCGCGCTGTTCACGTTCCCCACCTTGACCCCGACCGACACTCCGCCGATGAAGACCCCGTCGGCCTTGGTGACGGGGACCGCCGAGACGACGGACGGGCCCTGGCTGGCACGGAAGGTCTCCGTGATCGTCTTTCCGTTCAGCTCGTCCCGCACCAGCCCGGCCGGTCCGACGATCCGCTTGCCGATCAAGGGCGTCTCGGGGTGGGTGAGGCGGATGCCATGAGTGTCGAACACGACGACGCTGTCGACGCCGGAGCCCTTCCGCGTCGCCTCCGCATGGGACTCCAGCTGCGGCGTCGGTTTGTCGTCGCTGATGGCCCGGGCCATTCCGGGGGAGTGCGCGAGGGTCTCGGCCACCGCGAGGGATCGTCGGCGAGCGTCGAGTGTGCTGTGTTTATGGGCATCCACCGCGACGGCCACCACCGCGGCGGCCACCAGAACCAGGGTCAGCAGAAGCTGCAGGACGAACGCCTGCCCGGCGACGCTCCGCAGCAGCGACCAGGGCCCCAGCCGACTCCGGGTCGCACGAGCATATCTGCTCATACCGGCATTTATAACATTCTCCTCGTCGCAGGCGAGAAGGAGAGCGCGGCATCGTTTTGATCGATCAATGTGCTGATCAAGGGCGGTTCTCGACGACCCGGGAAGGTGGGTTACGCGTCCGCCCGGACGCGGGCACAATGAGGCGGCTGGACCAACTGACGGCCTTTTCAAGGAGGTTCGGGTGAGAACAGCACGCCGTACCAGGAGACGTGGTCGGCTGATCGCCGCGATGTCCGGTCTGTTCGCCACGGCAGCCCTCGCGACAGTCGGCACGAGTGCGGCCGCTTCCTCCGCGTCCACCACCCCGTCCACGTCCCCATCCCCGTCCCCGTCCCCGTCCCCGTCCGTGTCGACGTCCGTGTCCGCTGCCGCCTCGGCCGTGGAATCCCTGGATGTCCCGGGCACCGCATGGACCGTGGACGAGCGCACCGGAACACTGCGTGTTCTCGTCGGCTCCACGGCTCGGGGAGCCGACCTGGCCAGGCTCGACCGCACCGCCGAGCGTTTCCGCGGTGCCGTCACCGTCGAGCGGCTCGACGGTCCGCTGCGGACCCTTCTCTCGGGTGGCGACGGGATCTACTCCTCCATGGGGACCCGCTGCTCCGCGGGGGTCAATGTGCAGAGCGGCGCCGCGTATTACGTCATCACGGCCGGCCACTGCACCGAGGGCAACCCCACTTGGTACGCCGACTCCGGTGCGACGACCCAGGTCGGCCCGACGGTCGGCACCAGCTTCCCGGGCAATGACTACGGCGTCGTCCGGTACACCAACACGGCCGTTCCACATCCCGGGACCGTGGGAACGGTCGATGTCACCGGGACCGCCACCGCCCACGTCGGCCAGCAGGTCTGCCGCCGAGGGGCCACGACCGGTGTCCGCTGCGGTCAGGTCACCGCGCTCAACGCGACCGTCAACTACGGCGGCGGTGACATCGTCGCCGGCCTGATCCAGACCAACATCTGCGCCGAGCCGGGTGACAGCGGCGGTCCGCTCTACGCGGGCGACAAGATCATCGGCATTCTCTCGGGCGGCTCCGGGGACTGCTCCTCCGGTGGCACCACCTTCTACCAGCCGATCCAGGAAGTGCTGAGCGCCTACGGCCTCACCGTCTACTGACCCCTGTCCGCAGGCCGCTGCCTACCGGTCACCGTCTACCGGCCACTGTCTGCCGCCCGCGGCGGCCCTGTGGCGTGTCGCCGGGCCGGGACCGCCCACCAAAGGGTCCCGGCCCGGCGACGGAGGCAGCCGATGGCCCATGACGAGCCGCCGTCACAGGCCGTGGCGGCGGTTGCCCAACACCGCTTCGCAGACCCGCGATTCCATCTCCGCGGAGAACGGCACCGCGCCGCGCGCCCGGGCGGCGACGGCCTGGCGGGTCTCCTCGGCGATCAGATCCGCGTTGATCTGGGCCGCCGCGGCCGCGCCCGCCGCCGCGGCGCCACCGACCTGGGCGGCCAGATCGGTGACATTGCCCGCGGCCCACACCCCGGGCACCTCGGTGCGGCCGGTCGCGTCGGACGGGACGTGCTCACCGGCACCACTCGGATGTTCCACCGCCCGCAGCCCGAGCGCCGACAGGAGGCCGGTGCGCGCCACCATCCGCGACGCGACGGCCAGTGCCTCGCGCTTGACCACGCTGCCGTCGGTCAGCCGCACGCCGACAAGGCGGTCATCGACGATCTCCAGGGACGCCACCTCGCCGTCCACCACGCGGATGCCACGGGCGGCCAGCTGCTCCGCCTCCTCGCCGGCCGGCGACGGCAGAGTGTGGGAGAAGAAGGTGACATCGTCGCTCCACTGACGGAACAGCAGCGCCTGGTGCACCGACAGCGGCCCGCTCCCCAGGACACCGATGGCCTGGTCACGGATCTCCCAGCCGTGGCAGTACGGACAGTGCACCACATCCCGGCCCCACCGGGACCGCAGCCCCGGGACGTCCGGCAACTCGTCGACCAGCCCGGTGGCCAGCAACAACCGGCGCGCATGGACGCTCCGGCCGTCGGTCAGGGCCACCTGGAACCCGGCCTCCTCCCGGGCGACGGTGCTGACCTCGCCGGACACCACCTGACCGCCATAACCGCGGACCTCGGCCCGGCCCCGCTCCACCAGCTCGGCCGGTCCGATTCCTTCCCGGGCCAGCAGTCCGTGCACCCCCGAGGCCGGGGCGTTGCGCGGGGCGCCCGCGTCGATCACCACCACCGACCGTCGCGCCCGAGTCAGCATCAGCGCCCCACTCAGCCCCGCGGCGCCACCGCCGATCACCACCACGTCATAGGCGTTCTTCAGCTCATCGGTCACTTCGACCACCTCCACGGCCACCATGCGAGCCCACCCGTCATGGGCGCAAAGTTTGTTGCCGAGGCAGCAAAGCGTCAGGCGGCAGGGGTGGTGCCGCGTCGGCGGGCGATCTCACCCATGGCGATGTCGACGGCCAGGAAGGCGGCCAGCGGGATACCGAGGAGGGGCAGGTAGTAGCCGATCACAGCGGTGGCCGCGGCCAGGGGGAGGAGGACGTACAGCGGCACCCGCCGCCACGCGCCGCGGGGGATCGGGCGGCCGAACGCGGAGGCACGGCCGCGCTGCCACCACATGCGGTAGCCCCAGACGATCAGGAGGATCAGCGCGAGCGCGAGAGCGGCCAGGGCGATCTGGTTGACGAGGCCGAAGAGGTTTCCGGTGTGGAGGTCGATGCCCCAGCGGCTGAGCTTGGCGAGCACCGGGTAGTCGGCGAACCGCTGGACGTCGGTCACCTCACCCGTGGCCGGGTCGATGGCCACCGAGTCCTGCTTCTCGGGCCAGCTGCGCTGGATCTGGCTGACGACATACGCACTGCCCGGCTCGGCGGGCGGGACGATCTCGACGGGGTTGTCCAGGTCCTTGGCCCGGGCGGCCTTCCATACGGTGTCCAGGCCCACATCGGCGGTGTGCCCGGCCGCCTCGCCCGTACCGCCCATGTTCATGCCCGGCATGGAATCGGAGCCCATATGGTGTCCGGCGTGTTCGCCGCCGCCGACGGTGGCCGAGACGGTCGGGGTGGTCTGGCCGAGGGCAGTACGCAGGTCCTCCACGCCGGCCCCCGCGTAGGTGGACCAGGTAAGGCCGGTGGCGGACAGGAACAGCAGCCCCAGCGCCACCCACAGCCCGAGCGCGCCATGGCAGGACATGGTGCGCTTGCGGCCGGTGGCGGCGCGGTCGGGCAGCGCGACCGCCCGCAGTGTGCGCTTCTTACGGCGGCGGCTGAGCCAGAGCATCACACCGCCGAGGGCGATGACCCACAGCCAGCTGGCGGCGAGTTCGCTGTAGAGGCGGCCGGTCTGCCCGAGGTGCAGATCGCGGTGGAACTCATCGATCCAGGTGCGCAGCGGAAGGGCACCGGTGGAGCCGTACTGCTCCAGCGCCCCGCGCACCTTCGCGGTGTACGGGTCGACGAACACGGCCAGCGTATGGTCGGGATCGACGCCCTTGACGCCGGAGAGCAGCACCCGGGTGGTGGCACCGTCCTCGGGAGAGGGCCGTACGGCGCTGATCTCACCCTCGGGGTGGGCCTTGCGCGCGGCTGCCACCTGCTGGGAGATCGGCAGTTCACGGTCGCCGACCGGGACGCGCAGCTCGTGGGCGTAGACCAGCTTCTCGGCCTGGAACGATCCGGCGTACAGCAGTCCGGTCGTTGCCGCGACCAGCAGGAACGGTGCGACCAGCACCCCCGCGTAGAAGTGCAGCCGCAGCACCAGCGGCCGCAGGCCCGCCCATACGGACCCGCCGGACCCGGACCCGGACCCGGAGCCGTCGGAGGTGGACCCGGCTCCGGCGCCGCCGGACTCGGCCTCGGTGGGGGAGTGTGGCTCCCTGCCGGCGGCGTCATCCGGGGAATCGCCCGTGGCCGGGGCGAGCGGTTCAGCGGACATGGACGACTCCTGGTTCGGGGCAACGGCGCGGGCGGACGCATAGGGGGCCGCGCCGGTTGAGTTGTCGGCCGCACACCCAGTCGAGTTCCGGGCATCATCTGTGATCTGGCTCACATGGGGCCATGCGGAGGCGACCCCCACGCCACGCTTGTCATCGGCGTGATGAAGATTGGGCCGTCGTCACGCACACCGTTGACGGCTGGCACCATGGTTGCCATGTCCGCCGGGCCACCCTTCCGTCTCGCGCGAGCCGCCGTGTTCGCGGCGGTGTGCGTCGTGGTGACCGCGCTCGGGCACATGCTGATGTCCGGTGACACCTTGCCGGTGTGGGCCGTGGCCGCCGCGTTCGCCGGGACGACGGCCGCCGCGTGGTGGATCGCCGGACGCGAGCGCGGAGCACTGGTCGTGACCGGGGCGACGGTAGTCGCGCAACTGGGCCTGCACATGGCGTTCCGATGTGCGGAGATGACCGCCGCTCCCGGCGCGGGAAGCGCCATGGGCGACGGGATGCCCGGTATGCGGGACATGGGCGCCGCCCCGATGAGCGGCGCCGCCATGGGCCATATGCACCATGGCGCGGACGCGATGTCCTCCGCCGCGCCGTCGATGGGCCATCTGCCGTGGCCCTGGGCGGGTCCGGGCGGGGTAGGCATGACCACGGCCCACCTGCTCGCCGCGCTGGTCTGCGGACTGTGGCTGTGGCGCGGCGAGCGGGCCGCCTTCCGGCTCGGCCGCGCGCTCGCGGCCCTGCTGTTCGTCCCCCTCGTCCTCGCCCTGCGCATCCTGGGTGCGGGCGCCACTCCGCTGCCCGCATGGACGTCCGCACCGGCCTTCGCCCGCCGGCCGCGCGAAGTCCTGCTACGGCACGTCATTCTCCGCAGAGGGCCACCGAGGCGGCTCGCCATCCGCTGAACCGCCCGTCCTTCCCTCGCCCCTGACCTGGGGTGAGCGCCGGTTGACGGGCGGAGTACCGGCGCCTGCCCGGCGTCGGCCCCATCCGTCGGCACCGCCGGCCTCTCGCCGTCCCGCCGCGCGCCCGCGCGGCCGGTGGCGCATGCCGGTGTGCCGTTCACCGCCACTCGAAGGACGTGTGACGATGCCTTCCGCCACGCTGCCCGCCGCACCGATGAGAGCCGTGCACGGCTTCACCGCCGCGGCGAACGACCGCCAGGTCACCGCATGGGCGCTGGCCGCCCGTGACGGCGACCGCGACGCGGTCGACCACTTCATCCGCGCCACCTACCGCGATGTACGCCGCTTCGTACTCC
Source organism: Streptomyces sp. AgN23 (assembly GCF_001598115.1). Classification (NCBI taxonomy): domain Bacteria; kingdom Bacillati; phylum Actinomycetota; class Actinomycetes; order Kitasatosporales; family Streptomycetaceae; genus Streptomyces; species Streptomyces sp. AgN23. The sequence goes on along the minus strand of NZ_CP007153.1, from coordinate 944,063 downwards.
ATCTCACCGCCGACCCCCACGGCTGTGAGGACCTCGCCCAGGAGACGTATCTGCGGGCGCTGACCGGCCTCTCGCGCTTCGCCGGCCGCTCATCGGCCCGGACGTGGCTGCTGTCGATCGCCCGCCGGGTGGTCGTCGACCGCTACCGAACGGCCGCCGCCCGCCCCCGCACCCTGGACGCGGACGATTGGCAGGAGGTGGCCGAACGGGCGCAGCCCGTCGGGCTCCCCGGATTCGACGAGGGGGTGGCGCTGCTGGACCTGCTCGCGGCGCTGGCCCCGGCGCGCCGCGAGATGTTCCTCCTCACCACGGTGCTCGGTCTGCCGTACGCGGACGCCGCCACCGCCACCGGCTGCCCCATCGGCACCGTGCGCTCCCGTGTGGCCCGCGCCCGTGAGGACATCACCGCACTGCTGGCCGCGGCCGAGAAGGCCGCGGAACCCGTGCGGTTGGCGGGCTGAGCCCAACGACGATGCGGGACGTGGCGGGTGGCGGGCCATCGGCCGCCGCCTGCTGCGTCCCGTACGTCACCACCGTCCCCCGCCCGGCCGGTGGCGGGCGAGGGAGCGGGCCTTGGTCAGTGGCCGACCACACCGCCGGGAGACGGTGGGGAGGCGAACGCCGGCCGGGCGCACCGGCGGCAGGCCCGGGCCGAAGGGGCCACCACGGCGTGCGACACGGCGGCGAAGGCCCCGGCGAGCGCGAGCAGCGGCCAGTCCGTGGCCACCAGGGAAGCGACGGCGAGGGTGAGCGTGGCGATCCCCATGGCCACTCCCGCCGTGGTGCCGACCCATGCGATCGCCAGGGGCAGCCGGTCCGGTGTGGGCAGCCGACGGGCCAGGGCGCCGGTGACGGCCAGTGCCGGCGCGGCGAGCAGCGCCATCGCGCCGATGACGGCGGCCAACTGCGTGACGAGCAACTGGGCGGCACGTGGCACCAGCCCGTCCTGGCCGTGTGCGGTGCTCCAGGTCAGATACCAGCAAGCGGCCAGGAAGGGGGCGGTGAGGGCTAGGGCCCACGCGGTGTGCCGCGCCTGTGCGATGGTCAGTTCCCGCTGGCAGACGGGCGCGAGTTCCTCCGGTGTGCCGAACTCCCGCACGGCGTCGTCCGCGGCCCGGCCGGGTGCGCTTCCGCCACGGGTGTGCGTCGCCACCGTCTCCGTCAGACCGTCGCGTATCTCCTCGATCATCCGCGCCTTGGCCCGTGCCGGACCCCGCAGGAGGGCCGTCAGGTCGGCGATGTACTCCTCGACGGGATCGGCCTCGGCAGGATGGGCGCCGACGGTGTGCCCTTTGACGGGATCGGACTGTCGGCCGTGGGCGCTCATGTGGCGGACCGGGGCTCGGCCCCGGGGGTCAGAACGGAACCGATCGCCGTGGTGAACTCCCGCCATGCGGTGCGCTCCTCGGCCAGGCTTCTCCGCCCCGCGTCGGTGAGCTGGTAGCAACGTCGTCGTCGCTCGCCGACCGACTCCCAGCTACTGGTCAGCAGCCCGAGCCGCTCCAGCTTGTTGAGCGCCGGGTAGATGGTGCCCGTGCGCAGGTCGAGCACGCCTCCGCTGCGCTGCTGAACCGCGGTGATGATCGCGTACCCGTGCAGTGGCCCCTGCTCGAGCACGGCCATCAGCAACCCGTCCAGGTGTCCTCGCACTCTGTCTGCCCTCACAGGTAGCCAACCTACCTCTATGAGGTGTAGGCATGCTATGTATTGGTAGCCAACATATAGGTTCATCGGCCCGGAAGGCTTGCCATGACCAAGCTGCTGCTGTCCATACACGTCCTCGCGGCGATCCTGGCGGTCGGGCCGATCGCGGTGGCCGCCTCGCTGTTCCCGCGCTATGCGCGCCAGGCCGCCGCACCGCGCCCCGAAGCCCCCGACGGCCAACGGGCCGCCGGCGTCGCCGCGCTCCTGCACCGGATCTGCCGTGGCTATGCCCTTGTGGGTATCACCGTGCCGGCATTCGGCCTGGCCACCGGTGCCCAACTCGGCGTCCTCACCGATGTCTGGCTCATCGCGTCGATCGTCCTGACCACGGTCGCCGCGGTCGTCCTCGCGCTGGTCATCCTCCCGGCCCAGCGGGGTCTGCTCACCGCGCCCCAGGACACGGCCACCAAGGGGGATTCCCCGGTCGCGGCTCGGCTGGCCATGCTCACCGGAGTCTTCAACCTGCTCTGGGCGATCGTCGTCGTGCTGATGATCGTCCGGCCCGGCTCGACCACCGGAGCGTGACGTTCGCCGGCCTGCGAGGGCGAGATGAAGGTGAACGCGGGAACGATCACCTCCGTCCCGGCGCCGACGCCGAGCACCTCGAGGGCGAGCTCCAGCGCGTGCGTTCCGTTGCTGACCGCGAGGGCGTGCTCGCTGCCATGGGCCGCGGCGAACTCCGCCTCGAAGGCGTCGACCTCACCGCCCCCGATGTGCCACCACTGCCCCTGATCCAGGGCCCGGATCAGGCCCTCGCGCTCCTCGTCGCCATACTGCGGCCATGCGGGCAGCTCGGATCCCGGGCGCACATCATTGCTCATGATTTCCCTGCTCCCTTAATGCGTTCTGGAGGCAGGTCCGCGGCGGACGCATTAGCACGCTAACCGGCCGACGGGGCAAACGTCATTCCCCCTCAAGGCCCCCCTGCAGTCCCCTCAAAAACGGAGCTGACCAAGCTCTCTGACCGAGGCCAAGGGACCGTGCTATAAATGCACTTGCGTGATGAGCCGCTGTAATTCAGCCGACCCCACATGGCGAGGTGTGCATTGAGCAGGCTGTTGTTGGTGAACGGACCGAATCTCGGCATACTCGGGAAGCGGCAGCCCGAGATCTACGGCACGGATACGCTGCAGGACATCGAGCGCTGGGTCGGAGAAGAGGTCGCGGAGCGCGGCTGGAAAGTGGATTCCTACCAGTTCGATGGAGAAGCGGAGATCATCCGCACCATTCAGGGGAACTACGACACGGTCGGCGCCATCATCAATCCGGCCGCGCTCATGATGGCCGGCTGGGGCCTTCGGGACGCACTGGCCAACTATCCGCGGCCCTGGATAGAAGTGCATCTGTCGAATGTCTGGGCCCGTGAGCAGTTCCGCCATGAGTCGGTGACGGGCCCGCTGGCCGCGGGCGTCATCTTCGGGCTCGGCGCCTTGGGGTACCGGCTCGCCGCACGCGCCCTGCTCGAGAAGGTGCCGGACTGAGCGGCCACGCCGCTGTCACTCCACCCCGCCGCCACCCCACACCGCCAAGGCCGACGAGCCGGGAGGCGACATCAGTCATCTGGGAATCGACGTCGGCGGCACCAAAGTGGCGCTGCGCCTCGAACACGACGACCTGAGCATCGGCGAATCCTCCTTCCGCTGGGCCGAGCCGGACGGGACGGACCCGATGAGGTCCGGCGACCCCGCCCGCGACCTGGATCTGCTGGCGCACCACGTCACGGAGTTATGCGCGGGTGCCCCCGGGCGGCTCAACGGCGTCGGCGTCGCGATGCCCGCCACTCTCGACGCCACCGGCACGGTCGCCGCCTGGCCCGGCCGCCCCGGCTGGGCCGGAGTGGACTTGGGCGGCGCGCTGTCCGCGCTCTTCGGCGACGCCGAGGTGCGCTGTGCCGACGACGGCGATCTGGCCGCCCTCGCCGAAGCGCATGAGGCCGGCTGCCCCGATCTGCTCTACCTCGGCGTCGGCACCGGGATCGGCGGTGGCATCGTGCTGAACGGAAAACCCGTCCCCGGCGTGGGCCGCGGCTCCTGCGAAGTCGGCCACCTGGTCGTGGACCGCGACGGACCGCTGTGCGACTGCGGCCGGCGCGGCTGTGTCCAGGCGGCGGCCTCGGGCCCGGCGACCCTGCGCCGGGCGACGCGACGGCGGGGCGAGGAGGTGACCTTCGCCGCGCTGCGCCAGGCCGTGGCCGACGGGAAGCCATGGGCCGTGGCGTCGCTGCGGGAGAGCGGCAGAGCCCTGGCCGCGGCGGTGACCGGCGTATGCGAACTGGTCCATCCCACGCTGGTGTTGATCGGCGGAGGGTTCGCGGCGGGGATGCCGGAGCTCGTGGCGATGGTGGCCGAGCGAACGGCCGCGCTGGGGCGCCCGGGGCATCCGCTGCCACCGGTCCGGCCCGCGAAGCTGGGCGGGCTGTCCTCACTGCACGGCGCCGTTCTGCTGGCCAGGGGGCTGCCGGACTGATCCGCCTGGGGGGCTACGGGCGGTGGTACGAGTCCGTTTTCAATGGCGGTGATACGAGTCGGCCCGGTCCATCCCGGCCAGCGCCGCGGCGACCGTCTCCTCCGCGAGGCCGGAGACCAGCTCGGGACCGCCGGGACCGTCCAGGACGAAGGTGAGCCCGTCCGTCGCTTTCTTGTCCAGCCGCATCACCTCGATCAGACGACCCGGATCGGCATCGGCGGGCAGTGCGAACGGCAGCCCGTAGCTCCGCACCACCTCCAGATGCTCGGCCGCCCGCGCCTCGTCGATCCGGCCCAGGGCCAGCGCCAGACGCCCGGCGAAAACCGTGCCGATCGCCACCCCTTCACCATGCCGCAGCCGGAAATCGGTCACGATTTCCAGCGCATGGCCCAAGGTGTGGCCGTAATTGAGCACATGACGCAGCCCGGAATCCCGCTCATCCGCGGAGACCACCGACGCCTTCAGGGCCACGCTCGCCGCGATCTGCTCCGGCAGCGGCAGCCCGCGCAGATCACCGGCGCCGATGAAGTGGCAGCGGGCGATCTCCCCATACCCATTGAGCATTTCCGCCGCGGGCAGCGTCTCCAGATAGTCGGTGTCGCACAACACGGCGGACGGCTGCCAGAAAGCACCCACCAGATTCTTCCCCTCGGGGAGGTTCACCGCCGTCTTCCCGCCCACGCTGGCGTCCACCTGCGCCAGCAGCGATGTCGGCAGATGCACCACGGGCACACCCCGGTGGTACAGCGCCGCCGCGAGACCCACGACATCGGTGGTGGTCCCGCCACCACAGGAGACGACCGCATCCGACCGGGTCAGCCCGAAACGGACGAACTCACGGCACAGCTCCTCCACCGTGGCCAGCGACTTGTCGGCCTCCCCGTCCCGGGCCCGCAGCACCACCGAGGGCACGCCCGGGTCGGGCAGCCAGCCGTCCGGCCGGGCGGAGACCATCGCCACCCGCTGAGCACCGAGCCCCGCGATGACCCCGGCCAGCGCGTGCCGGACCCCTGGCCCGATGTCGACGGGATAGGAACGGTCGCCGAGTTCCACCATGACCCGGGTATGCGGATGAGCCGAAGCCGTCATGCGTTGTCCGTCCCTCCATGGGCGATGACCGGGAATTCTCTATCGTCGAATGTAGTGCCTGAATCGGGGGTTGACCCTCACACCGTGTGAGGCGCTGGACTCGGAGACATCATGTTCACCATCGGAGACTTCGCCCGGCACGGCCGCGTATCGGTCCGGATGCTGCGCCACTACGACGCCACCGGACTGCTGCGCCCGGCCCATGTCGACCCCGCCACCGGCTACCGCTACTACTCTGCCGCCCAACTCAGCCGCCTGAACCGGGTCATCGCGCTCAAAGAGCTCGGCTTCACCCTCCAGCAGGTGCGGGACATCGTGGACGAGAAGGTCGGCACCGAGGAACTGCGCGGCATGCTGCGGTTGCGGCGGGCCGAGCTGGAAGCCACCGTGGCCGCCGTGGCGGCACGGCTGGTGCAGGTCGAGGCGAGGCTCCGGTCGATCGAAAGCGAAGGACACATGCCCACGAACGACGTCGTCATCAAGGAGATCCCGGCCGTGCGGGTGGCGGAGCTCACCGCGACCGCCAACGGCTTCGACCCCCGGGACATCGGCCCGGTCATCACACCCCTCTACGACGAGCTGTTCCGGCGCCTCGACGCGGCGGGCATCACCCCGACGGGCCCCGGTGTCGCGTACTACGAGGAGGCCCCGGAGGGTGGCGGCGCCATCACCGTCCACGCCGGAGTCCAGGTCACCGCCCCGCTCCGGAACGGTGAGGACCTCCGGATTCTCGATCTGCCATCCGTCGACCGGGCCGCGACCATCGTCCACCGCGGCCCGATGGACGCCGTGGTGCCCACGGCCCAGGCCCTGGCCCATTGGATCGACGGCAACGGGTACCGGTCGTCCGGCTACCCCCGGGAGGTCAACCTGGAGTGCCCGGAGAACCGCGAGGAGTGGGTCACGGAACTCCAGACACCGGTGGTCGAGGTCTGACGGCCGGGCCGTAGCGGGACGGCGGGGCCCCTCGCGCGGCAGGCGGCCACCCGGGAGGTGGCCGCCTCGGCGGTACGAGATGCTCAGGGAGCCGGTGCGCGGCTTCTTCGACGGGACCGGCCGGGTCCGGGTGGTTCGGCGCGCGGGGTCACCCCCAGCTGTCCGAGCCGTTCGAAGTCGGTTGTGTCGATCTTCTCCAGGATCTCCAACTGGCGTGCCAGTGCGTCGGATTGCCCGTCGACATCGTCATGCCGCCGGAGTGAGGTCGCCGTGGTGATGTGGAACCGGGCCAGCGCCACCTTCAGACTGCGGCTCTCCAGGATCATCCGGTAGATGGTCTCCTCCGCCAGGGCGTCCTGCACGGATCTGACCGGCCGGGTGAAGAACAACGTGACGATCTGCCCCACACCGAGTGCGCCGAGCACGGCGGGGCTCTGCCACCCGATACGGCCCGGGAGGAAGACCCCGACGAGCGACAGCACAAGCGCGGTGAGCAGCAGACACGTGCCCAGCCCCAGCAGGAACTTGCTGGCGAAGCCGACCGTGTGCTGCGCCCGCCGGAGGCGTTCGGAGGTCTGGATGCGGTAGTCCCGCAGCCTGGCGTCCTCGTACGACAGGATGCCCTGCTTGTCCTGGATGTACGAGGAGTAGCCCGCGAACTCGGCGTCCCCGCCGCGGGAGAGCCGCCGGTCGTCGTCCGGCCGGGAGCCCAGGAAGCGGGCCAGCTCCGCGAGACCGGCCATCACCTCGGTGCGCAGCACCCGCTGGCAGAAGTCCAGGGCCGTCAGATGGCGCTCCAGGGTTCTGCTGGCGGTGAGCGCGTCGGAGACCACGAGCTGCCGGACGTCGTAGCGGGAGCGGATACCGGTCAGCAGCAACTGGACCTTGATGTCGGTGAGGACACCGATCACCACGACATGGGTCGTCTCCTGCCGTCCGTCGCCCAGCAGACCGTCCAGCAGCGTCGTCAGCGGCGCCGGTCCGCCGAGGTCGGGCCGTCCGCCGGAGCTGTGCTGGAAGTCGAAGAGGGTGTTGGACCGCACATGGTGGACGCGGAGTCTCCCGCCCCAGCCGTCCTCGCCGTCCGCCGGGGCGCACCGGTCCGGGGCCAGCAGATCCGTGAGCCCGTCGACGTACGCCGCTCCCCAGGTGCCGGCTTCGCAATGTGCCCCGTACTGCCTGCGCTCCAGGTCGTACGCCTCTCCCGGGACATGCCAGTCACGGATGTTGATCAGATGCAGGACCCCGTCCCCGTGGCCGCGCGTCCGGGAGCCGACGGTGGCGTCCAGGAAACGGGCCAGCGGCGAACGGTGCAGCTCCGCATCGGACAGGACCCTGCGGTGGCCCTCCGTGCGGAGGGCCGAACCGCTCTCGCTGTCCAGCAGCAGCTTGGAGACCGCGCTGTCCGGCAGGGACAACTGGCAGTCCAGGTTGAGGAAGAAGTCGTTCTGCAGACACTGCGTGATGAGTATGTACTGCGCCGGTGTCGTCGGATCCATCGCCACCCCCGTGAGTTTCCGGCTGCCTTCGGTGTGCCGCACGCGCTCAGTGCGGCAGCAGCGGCCACTGCCGGGACAGCCGCATGGCGGCCTCGGTCACCGCGGGATCGCCGGACTCCATGGCCACCCCGTCGAGATAGGCGTGAGCCGCGGCTTCGTACAGGTCGTCGACCGCGTACAGCCGCGCCTCATGGGCCGCGCGGCGGGCGCCCCCGCGGGCGCCCAGGGTGGCCTCGGCCTCCTTGGCGCGCTCGGAGCCGGCCAGATCCGTCTCGATCTCCTGCTCCAGCTCCCGCAGCCGCTCGGCCGTGGTCCGGTACGCGGCGAGATACGGGTGCTCCTCGCCCAGTCCGATCAGGAAGGCGATACCGCCGGAGAGCAGCAGCAGCGCGACGAACATCCAGGACACGCTCTGCGGGTCCAGATGCAGCGACTCGATGAGGCTCGGCGGATTGCGCACGCTGTCTCCGACGTCCGCGGCCACATCGGGCGGCAGCTCCAGCGGAGGCTCCTCCCGGAACGCCACCTTGGCCCGCAGATCGCCCAACGCCCAGGCGCCGTACGCCCACACGCCCAGCAGGGCGAGGGCGGGCACGGCCGACAGCCGGACCGCACCGGTGGCCGAGCGCCGCCGCAGTATCCAGCCCGCGATATGCGGGGCGAGGATCATCGCCACCGCCACGGCCACCATGAGGCTGTAGGAGAGCAGATCGGCGAAGCGCCCGACCCCGTGCAGATTCTCGAACACCGAGTAGTAGACCGGCAGTTCCACCACGATCAGTGCGGCCAGCACCCCGAGCTTCATCCAGCGCGGCATACCGGGGCGGGCCGCCGCGCCCTCCCAGGCCGCTCTGGTGGACAGCGCCCGGTCGGCGGCGTCCGCCTCCGCCACCGGATCGTGATCGGACACCGCCTGCCAGCCGGTGTGGCCGCCCGCGGTCTGCGCCTCGTCCTCGCGCCGCGTGGCGCCCGGCCGTCCCGGGCCGGCGCCGTCGTTCCAGCCGGCGGGCATACGGGCGCGCAGCCATCGGCGCTCGAAACCGCCCCGTACCGTGTCGCGGAAGGTCTGCCACCGGTCGGCCCGCCGCGCCAGCCGGTCCAACTGGGCGGTGGTGACCATCTGCTGCTGCTCCAGGACGGCCCGCCGGCGGCCTGCCCGCTCCAGCCGCTCACCGGCGGCGGTGGCGGCCGCCCTGACCCGGCTCGCGTCCAGCGCGCCGTCCTCCTCGGCCCGTGCCTGCTCCTCGGCCAGCCGGTGCCTGACCCGGTCGCGCAGGCTGGCCAGCTCGGCGAAGTAGGGCACCCGGTCAGGGGTGGCCAGGACCCAGGGGTCGAAGACCTTCCCGGTGGCCGCCGACGCGCCGTGCTTGCGTGCCCGGTCCAGGAGCCAGGCGCTGTCCCCGGCCCGGATGAGATCCGATGCGACGGGGTCGGGCTGGGGCAGCGCGCCGTCGGGGAACCGCCGTGCGGCCGCCCGTCCTCCCCGGCGCCCGCGGTCGGCGTCGGCCCTGCGGCGGCGCAGCCTCAGCCGACGCGGCGCCTGGTCGTCACCGGCGATAGGTGGTGTCGACATGTGCCTTCACCCTCCCTTCCAGCAGCTCCGTCCAGAAGGCGTTGAACCGCTCGTAGTGGGAGGTGTCGGTGTGGTACTTCATGCCGTAGCCCACCGGGTAGATGTCGGCGCCGGACAGCTTCGGCGTGCCGTGCGACGTGAGGAAGCCGTCGATGACGGTCCGGCGGCTCGCGGCGGTGGACAGATCCTGCCGCCCCAGCCGGAAGTCGGTGTCGCCCTGGTCGAAGTCGCTCACCACGAGGACGTCGAACGAGACGTCGTCGCCGGACGGCTTGGACAGCGCGATGCGCGACAGCCCCCCGAGCACATCGGAGCCGGGCTCCTCCTTCTGCGCGCAGCGCAGCAGCTTCAGGGCGTTGGAGAGGGCGACCGCGCGCATGGTGGTGCGGGCCCGCTCGCGGTCGGCGGTCTTCGAGGTGTCCGGGTCCAGGTCGAGCGGACTGACCTGGCACTTGGACGCCTCGGAAACCTTGGTGATGGGGGCGAAGGACGTCTTGCGGCACTTGTTGTCCGACAAGAACTTCTGCAGGGTCGCCTTGAGCTTGGCCTCCGCGTCGAAGCCGGTCCGGGAGGCGGCGGCCGAGCCGGAGCCGTCGACCACGACGCCACACGTCCGGGAGTAGCGTGACGGTTCGTCGGAGCCACAGGCCGTGACGGCGGACGCCAGGGCGAGCACCAGCGCGGCGGACAGCGCACGCCGCCGATTCCGGCGCCGCGGGGCGCCCGAGTGCTCCGGAGCGGGACTGTGGACGGTCATCGCTCGGTCCTCCCGTCGACGCGGTCGGTGTTCTGCCGTTCGAGTATCTGCAGCGCCCGAGAAGTGGCCGTCCGGGCGCTGTCGTCGTCGGCCAGCAGCCAGACGTCGGGCTGCTGCCAGGAGCGGTCCAGCTCCACCCGGCCCGGCAGCCAGTCCCCGGGCGGGCGCCGGGGGAGGCGGGAGAGCTGGGGGTGGGTCTCGCGCACCGCGTCCCAGTAGCAGGCGAGTCGCTGATTGGCCTGGTCGGCGACGGCCTGGGCATGCGACCGGCAGCGGTCCACGCTGGTGCGCCACTGGCCCACCCAGTGGCCGTACCGCGCGAGCGCGGCGGGCCGGGGGTCCTCGCGGACGTCGTACTGGGTGACGACGCGCACCGACTCGGCGCGCACCCGGCTGAGCAGAGCGTGCTCCCGTCCGATGAGGGCGGAGCGCATCTGCTCGGTGGCCCGGCGGACGCCGGTCCGCACCTCCATCACATACGGGGTGATGAGCAGCTCGGGCGCCGGTGGCTCGATGGGCGGCGGTATCTCGCCTTTCTGCTCCTCGGGCGGCTCCGGGAGCGGGATGCGCGGGACGCCGCGCGCGCCGTCGCGCTTGCCCCGCCTGCGGGCCGCGAAGCGGGCGGTACGGCCGAGCCTTCCCCGGCGCACCACCCCGTTGACACTGTCAGATGTGATCATGGAAATGGATCCCCCGATTTCCCCCGGTGCGCAATTCCCGCACCGGACGGCCGCATTTGCGGACAGTGGAATTCCGCTTTCTCCCGCAAACGGCTCGCAGTCGATGCCGATGACGCTGTCGATTCGATTCCTTGTCATACCGTATCGGTGAGGTCGTACCCGGGAATGCTCCCCATAGGGCCCGCTCCCGAAAACGCCCGGAAGTCGACCGGAGAACGCCCTCGTCGATGCCTGACGCCGGGTCATACTGGAACGGTTCCGGGGCCACGCCTTTTTGATCATGGATCTCGGAAACACGACCTCGGGGGAATAGGAGACGGGTCGGTGGAGAACGTCCCAGAGTGCGCGGAGCCCACGCTCCGGATCAGTCAGACCCACTTCCCGGTGGAGACCCTGGGCCCGGGGCGGCGCCTGGGCATCTGGGCCCAGGGCTGCGGCCTGGCCTGCGCCGGCTGTATGTCACGGCACACCTGGGATCCGCTCGGCGGCGCCTCCCATACGGTGTCGTCCCTGCTCGGGCGTTGGCACGAGGCGCTGGCGCGGGGGGCCGACGGGCTGACGGTCAGCGGCGGCGAGCCGCTCGACCAGCCCGCCGCTCTGGAGGCCCTGCTGGCCGGGGCGGTGCGGGCCCGTGCGGAGGCGACGGCACCGGGCGGCCCGGCGGCGGGCCGCGAGATCGACATCCTCCTCTACACGGGATACGAGCAGGAGGAAGTGGAGCGCGACGCGGCGCACTCCGCCGCCATCCGCCACGCCGATGTGCTGGTGACCGGGCGCTTCCGGGCGGGCGAGCCCACCGCCCTGGTGTGGCGCGGCTCGGCGAACCAGCGCCTGCGGCCGCGTACGGCGCGGGGGTGGGCGCGCTACCAGGAGCATCTGGCCCGGACGGAGAGCGGGCCGCGTCTGCAGATGGTCGAGGGGGAGGGCGATGTGCGGCTCTACGGAGTGCCGAGGCGGGGCGAACTGGCGGCGCTGGAGCGTCGGTTGCGGCGGGCGGGGATCACCCTCACCGGTGCGAGCTGGCGCCCCTGAGCGGGAGCGCCCGCCCGGACGGCACGGCGCGCGGCGGCCCCGGCGGGCGTGCTCGCGATGGGCCCGCGGCCTCGGCCGGCTGTGGTCGCCGAGGGCCGACGGTTTCGGTCGGTGGTGGTCGCGCAGCCCCGAAGGTCTCGGTCGGTGGTGGTCACAGCGCGCCGACGGCCTCGGCTATCTCCCGGCTGCGGACCACCAGGTGTACCCGCCAGCGGGAGTCCCGGGCGAGTTCGTCCCGGATCGCCCAGCGCAGCCAGGTCGCGCTGACCGCCGGTGCCAGACCGCCCCGGCCTGCGCCGAGCAGCGGAAAGCAGATGGAGGACAGGGCGGGCTCGTACCGGTCGCGCTCCGCCCGGGCGAGCGCGAAGCACGCGCTGACCGCGCGGGCGATGCTCTCCGGGCGGACCTCGTACGTATCGTCCCGCGGGGTGGCGACCGCGGCGTGGTAGATCCGCCGGACGCCGCGCGCGGTGAGCGCTCCCGGCGCGGTGGGCACCACCGTGCCCGGTCGGACCGGCAGCCCCGGGCGGCCGTGGGCGCGCAGCCACCCGGCCAGTTCACGGGCCAGCACATCGTCGACGATCTCCCCGGCCGGGTCGCGTACGGCGGCGGCCAGGCGCAGCGCGCCGGACACGGTGGGGCGGAAGGTCTTGGACATCTCCAGGTAGACGTTCTCCGAGGAGACCAGCACCTCGATGTCCCGCAGCAGTTCGATGGGCGAGACATGCAGGGTGAATGTGCTCCGCGCGTCCACCGGCACGCTGTCGACCCGCAGCGGAGGCTCCTGGCCGACCCGGCCGCTCCGGGCGATGGTGCTCTGCCCGGTCGCGCTCGGTCCGCCGGAGGGCTGTGGCCCGGCGCCCGGTCCGGGGCTCTGTCCCGCCGAGCCCGGTCTCCCGGCGAGGGGAGGCGGCTCCCGCAGGATGGTCAGCACGGCCTCGGCGAGTTGCTGGATGACCTGCGGTTCCTGCTGCTTGCGGAACCGCTCGGGGGTGACTCCGTATACGGCGGCGGCCATCTTACGGCGGTCATGGGCGGGTGCGCCCCGACGGTCGGGGAGCAGTCCGAAGGTGTGGGCCGCCGCCTGGCCGAGCAGATCCCGCTCGCCGAGGCGCCGCACCGCCTCCCTGAGCAACGCCTCGATACCGGCCGGGGCGTCGTCGGAGCCATCGCAGAAGCCGCCCGCCACGGCCGCGGCACGCAGCGCCGGCCGATCGGTCCTGCGCAGATCCGGCAGTCCGGGCCTGCGTATGCCTTTCAGTTCTTCCAGGAGTTGATCGTATGTGGGCGAATTCGACGCAAATGACTCCTGACTCATGGTCACCAGGCTAGCGACCGGCCGGGAAAGAGGAAATCGTTCTCTCGGTGGCCTCGCCGTGCCGGGCTTTGTACCGCCGGTAATTCACCCCGCGCTGGAACAGATTTCCGATTTCCAAGGTTCCGCTTTCTTGATCCACGGTCCGGCGGCCCCCGGCCGCCGCTCTCGCCGTCATTGAATCCGACACCGCCCACCCGTTCACGAGGTGACCTTTGTGACCCATCCGCACGAGCAGCCGCCCCCCACGGAATCCGAGGACTACGAGGACTACGAGGACTACGGGGCTGACGGGGACGACGAGCGATACGCAGCCCACGGGGACCACGGATACCACCGGGACCAAGGGGAGCCCGAAGAGCAGCGCGCGCACGACACCGGGCCGCCGGCCACGGAATACGAGGAGCCGCCTCCGTCGGCGGCGACCACGGCGGTCGGGCTCACTGAGCACGAGGAGCCGCCCCCATCGGTCGGCGCCTCGGCGGTCGGGCTCACCGAACACGAGGAGCCGCTCCCGCCGGCGGCCGCCACGATGGCCGGGCCCACCGAGGACGAGATCCCCTCGGCGGCGCCCGCGCAGGTCGCGCACGGGGGTCGCGACCTGCGCGGGGACACCGGGGCGCTACCGGTCTCGCTGCGCGACCGGTTCCGACTGAGGGCCGTGCTGCGCCGCCCCGACCATCCGCACCAGGCGGCCGTCTACCGCGTCGAGGACGAGCGCGGCAGCCATATCCTCAAGTGGTACCACCGCGGCCACGCCCCGGACCGCCGGGTGTGGGAAGCGCTGCGGGACCGACCGCGCCGGCACCTCACCCACTTCACCGAGACCGGCGACACCGAGAACGGCGACACCGGGGCCGACGGCCATCCGTACGACCTGGCGCCCTCCTACGGCGAGACCGACCTGGCCGGATATCTGAGGGACAACCCCGGTCCGGCCGACCCCGTGCTCATCCACAGCGTCGTACGGCAGCTGCACGAGGCCCTCACCACCCTGCACGAACTGAACATCGTCCACCGGGACATCAGTCCGGCCAATATCGTGCTCGGCAGCCTCGACCCGGCCGCGCCGGACCTGGTGCTCGTGGACTTCGCCGTCTCCGCCCACGAACCCAACGAGCGCTACACCCGCGACGAGCGCTGGGTCGGCACCGCCCTCTACATGTCCCCGCAGGCGTCGCTGCGCCACCAGCTGATCCACCCGCCCGCCGACTGGTGGTCGCTCGGCATGATCGTCGCCGAGATGGCCGGTGGACGCCACCCCGTCCGGTTCACCGACAACGACTTCGTCCGGGAGGAGATCAGCTCCCGCGCCCCGGATCTGTCCCTGGTCACCGACCACCGGCTGCGGCTGCTGTGCATGGGGCTGCTCACCCGCGACCCCGACCACCGCTGGGGAACCGACGAGGTGGCGCAGTGGCTGGTGGGCGGCTCGCCGCCGATCGCCCCCTGGGAGGCGGGCACGGCACCCGGCGCCTCGGACCCGGAAGACGCCCCGGACATCGAGCCGTTCGCCTTCCTCGATGAGCACTACACCAGGCCGAAGCAGCTGGCCAGGGCGTTCAGCGAGAACTGGCGGCCCGCCCGGCAGCTCATCTCCCGGCGGCGCGGCCGCGGCGAACTCATCCGCTGGCTACGGCAGTTCGAGGGCGCGCCGGACCGCGACGCCGATGAACTGGCGGCGTTGCTCGGCCTCCTGGAGCCGCACCACCCCGCGGCCGCGCCGCGTGAGCCGAAGCCGGTCACGATGGTGCGGCTGATCTCCTGGCTCGGCCCCACCCTCGACGCGTCCTACCGCGGGGTGCCGCTGGACCACGCGGGGCTGGGGGAGTTGCTGCGGGAGGCCGGGCGCGGCGATGAGTTCGCCCTCTCCGTCGTGGCGGACCTGCGGGACCACACCATCCTGCCGCTGCTGGACTCACGGCCCGGCGGCGAAGGGCTCGCCGAGGTGCAGCAGCGCTGGCTGACGGCCCGCTCCCGCTGGCAGCACACCGTCGACGAGGTGCTCCACGAGTCGGCGTGGCTGCGCGACCGCCGTGCCGAGGTGCGCGCCGCCACCCGGCTCGACCGCTCCCGGCTCGCCGCCCTCCTGTCGCTCGCCGCCGCCCCCACCGCGCACCGGCGCAGGCTCCAGGAGCGAACCGCCCGCATCCAGGGCGCGCTGCCACAACCGGTGGCCTGGTACGGCCGGCTGGTGCGCGACCCCGAGGATCTGGTGCGGCTGCAACTGGCCGAGTGGCTGGCCGGCTTCGCCGAGCAGGAGTCCTCGGAGGCGCAAGGGCGGCTCGACGGCGAGCGCGCCCTGCTCCGGCACGAGCGCGACCTGGACGTGGCCACGCTGTGGGTGCGCAGACAGGACATGCTGCCCACCCTCGGCTGGGCCCTCGGCGGAGCCGTCGCCTTCGTCTTCCCGTGGATCTTCGTGATCGGCCTGGGCGATCTGGTGGGATGGCCCGCCCAGCGCGCGGTGGTGACGGCGTGGATGCTGGCCGTCCCGGCGGCCGCCGCCGTTCTGGCCCTGGAGCTGTGGACGGCGTACCGCATCGGCAGCCCCGGCTACCACCCGGACCGGTCCCTGGCCGGGCTGCTGATCGACCGTGCGCTGCCCGTGGCCCGGTTCATCCGCCGCCCCGGCTCCCGCTTCCCGGTCCAGGGCCTGCTGATCCTCCCGGTCATCGCCCTGTTGTGGGCCACCGTGGCCTATGCCCCCTGGGTGTGGCCACTGGCCACGGTGGCCGTCCTCGTCTGGTGGACCTGGCACCGGCTGCGGTGCTGGCGCCGCTATATGGCGGAGCTGCGCGGCCGGGACGAACGGCACCGACCCGGCCGCCCGAGGGCGGCCGCCCCGCCGACTCCAGGGAGGCTCACATGAGTTCGGGACAGGCGATTGCCAGCATCGGCGATGTGATGCCGGATGTGTACTTCCCCCCGCCGCCGGTCGCCGCGACCATCCAGCACACCGTCCCCGACACCGTCACCAACACCATCCCGAACACCGGAGTGCCGCACAACGCGATCCATGGCACCGGGCTGTCGGACCACATCGGCACCCAGGCCGGGCAGCACCTCGCCGACGCCGTACAGCACACCACCGGCCATGCGCTGAACGCCGCCCTGGACCAGCTGCAGGACCTGATGGTGCCCGCCCTGATCGGCCTCGGCTCGCTCAGCGGGGCGCTGCTCGTCGGCC
Source organism: Streptomyces sp. AgN23 (assembly GCF_001598115.1). Lineage (NCBI taxonomy): Bacteria > Bacillati > Actinomycetota > Actinomycetes > Kitasatosporales > Streptomycetaceae > Streptomyces > Streptomyces sp. AgN23. The sequence continues at coordinate 927,822 of NZ_CP007153.1, read as the reverse complement.
GCGCCACCATGGCCGGGGCGCAGGTGCTCGCGGCCGCGGCCATCCGCGCCGCCGAGGACCAGGCCGAGCTGCGTCAGCGACAGTTGGACGCCCAGCAGGCCGCCGCGTGCTGGCGGGACGCCGCCTTCGCCGCCGTCCGGGCCAACGCCCGTATCGACACCCTGCGCGCGCGGATACGGCGGGCCGGCCCCGACGGGCCCCCGGAACCGCCCGACCTGCCACCGCCGCTGGCCCTGACAGGCAGGAATCTGGACGAGGCATTACGGCAACTGGCCGACACCGAACGCCGGTTGCGCCACGCGGAGGCCGCCTACGCACGGGCCACGATGGAGGCAGCCGCCCGCCCGGTGGCCGGAGCGCATCCCGAGGACACCGGCTGGCACGCCACCCTGCGCGCCCGCCGCCGCCAGGCGCTGGAGGCGTACCAGCAGGCCGCCACCGAAGCCGAGGCGCGCGCTTCGCTGCCGCAGCCGCCGCCCGCCGCCACCGCGGCCCCCACCGAGGAGGAAGTGCTGCGGCTGGGCGCGGACCTGCTGGCCATGCTTCCGCGGAATGTGCCGGCGGCCGACTACCGGCTGGTGGAGGAGAGGGTCACCGTCGCCGCGGAGGTCGCCGCCCGGCGGCCCGCCGCGGCCAAGCGCCATCTGCGGGAGGCCGCCGGGTTCGCCGAGCGGATGACGCGCGACGCCGAGCGGCGGCAGGAGACCGAGGAGTGGGCCGCCCAGCAGCTCGCCTTCCTCCGCGACGGCCACCCCGGCACACCCGGTGACGGCCACTCCGGCACCCCCGTTCCGCTGCCCGATGCCAGGGCGGAGATCGCGGTCCTGGAGCGCTTTCTGTACCAGGGCGGGACACTGGCGGAGGCCGAGCGCGTGCGCGTGGCGGCCCGCGTCGGCGAGCGGGTCGACGCGTATCAGCGGATGTACGCCACGGAGGTGATCCGCGCGGCGGTCCGGCGGTCGCAGCCCGAGACGGCCGGATGCACCACGTCCGGGGCGGTGCAGATCATCGACTGGACCCCGCCGGGCTGGGGGGAGGAGCACTGGCTCCGCGTCAGCGTGGAGGCCGGGGGCACCGCCCGGGTCGCCACCATGCACCGCGAGCGCGACCCCGCCGAGGAGACCGACGACGATCTGGACCTCGACTGGCAGCGGTGCCACGAGGCCCCCGAGCATCTGGAGAAGCTGTGCGAGCTGGCCGAACGGGCCGGGCTCAGTGTCCCGTTCGACTTCGGCGAGCTGCCCGCGCGACCGGTCCGGCACATGGGGGGCCGGCCCGCTCGGGACCACACCGGACCCAAGGCCCGCCACCGTGACCAGGAGAGGCAGTCATGACCGAGCCGGTGACGTCCCCGGGCCGCGACGACCGCAGGCTCCCGGCCTTCGCCGAGGAGCTGGTCGGCACGCTCAGCGTCCAGTCCCAGTACGTACTGCACGGCAGCATCCGGGACATCCACCTCGTCCGGCACGACAAGGACCCTGACGAGGGCGGTCCCGAGGCCACGTACGACGCCCACCACACCCTCACCGAGGTCCTGTGGAACGCCCTGTGGCAGGAGGGGTACGAGGCGCTGATCCGCTTCGACATCGCGGACGGCTTCACCGTCGTCGTGGGCCCGGCGGCCCAGGAGATCCGCGAGCTGCTGCACGGGCGGGACGCCGCCAGGCCCGGACGCGCCCGGCGCGCCGACACCCCCGTCCACCTGGCAGACGCGGAGCGGACGCTGCGCGACATCGTCACCGGCTGGAAGCAGCAGGGGCGGCAGCCGAAGACACCGGACGGCCGGCCCCGCCCGGACCCGGCACCGCGCCAACAGCCCTACCGGGTGGTGTTGTTGATCGACTACGCCGCCCGGATTCCCACCGATGTCACCCGGCTCAGCGATCCGGAGCGGGACTTCTTCCTCAACTGCCTGAAGCTGGCCGAGGACGCGCGGCCGATCACCTCCCCGGGAAGCGGACGGCGGCTGTTCAACCCCGTGATCTGGCTCGCCGACGGGGAGCGCGATCTGCCCACCTGGCTGGTCGCGGGCAGCGAACGGGTCCGTACCATCGGCATCCCGCTGCCCGACCTGGGCAGCAGGCGGCGCATGGCCGAGCTGCTGGCCGAGGAGCACACCGCCGCGTCCGCGTCCGCGGGCGAAGACGACGAGGGACCGGTCCGGCTCGACAAGCGACGGCCGCTGAACGAGCACGACATCGACACCTTCGCGCGGGCCACCGCCGGGCTGACCCTGCGCGCGATGCGGGAGAGCGCCCGTATGGCGCTCGACCGTGGGCTGTCGTTCGCCGAGATGCGGGACGCGGTCCGCGTCTACCAGCTCGGCGTCAAGGACAATCCGTGGCAGGCGGACTACATCCGCAAGCAGATCAAGAAGGGCGAGGCCGACCTGCGGGCGCGGGTGAAGGGCCAGGAGAAGGCGGTCGGCAAGACCCTCGACATCCTCAAGCGCGCCGCGCTCAGTCTGTCCGGTGCCCAGGCGTCCCACCCCGGCAGCCGGCCGCGCGGTGTGCTGTTCTTCGCCGGGCCGACCGGCACCGGCAAGACCGAGCTGGCCAAGTCGGTGGCCAAGCTGCTGTTCGGCACCGAGGACGCCTGTCTGCGCTTCGATATGAGTGAGTTCTCCGCACCGCATTCGGTGGACCGGCTGCTCGGCGCACCACCGGGATATGTGGGCTACGAGGCGGGCGGCGAGCTGACCACGGCGGTGCGCAACGACCCCTTCCGGGTGGTGCTGTTCGACGAGATCGACAAGGCCGACAAGGGTGTGCTCGACAAGTTCCTCCAGGTGCTCGAGGACGGCCGGCTCACCGATGGGCAGGGCGTCACCACGTACTTCAGCGAATGCGTGCTGATCTTCACCTCCAACCTCGGGGTCAGGAAACGGACCGGCGAGGGCGGAGGCGGACACGAGGGGCGGGTGGCCGAGCCCGGGATGCCGTACCACCAGCTGGAGGAGATCATCCTGGCCAATGTGAAGGAACACTTCGTCGAGGAGATCGGCCGCCCGGAGCTGATGAACCGGCTCGGCGGCAATGTGGTGGTCTTCGACTACATCGACGCCAAGGTGGCCGCCGAGATCTTCGACTCGCAGGTGGGCAACATCCAACGGGTGCTGCGGGAGGAGCAGGGGGTGCATCTGCGCCTCTCCGACGAGGCGCATCAGGCGCTGTCCGCCTACTGCACGGCGGATGTCGACAACGGCGGCCGGGGGATCGGCATGCTGCTGGAGACGCATCTGATCAACCCGCTGGCACGGGCGCTGTTCGACCAGGAACGGCCGGCGGGCACGGCGGTCACCGTCACCGGTGTGCGGCGCGCCGGGGACGGAACGGTGACCCTGGACCTGCGGGTGGTGCACACGGGGGACGCGGAGCCCGGTCCTGGTGGTGGCCGATGAGCGAGAGGACCACTCCCCCTGGGTGGTATCTCGTGCCGGACGGCGAGGAACTGGAGGCACCGGAGGAAGGGGGGACGGCGGAGAGGCCGGGCGAGGCGCCGGCGCCTGAGCCGATCGCGGAATCCGCACCCCGGCCCGCGCCGGGCCCAGCCGGTGTCGAAGTGTCCGCGCCCTGCTGGAACTGCCGTGCGCCGGTGGCCCCCCGGGACGCCCGCTGCGCGTCCTGTGACCGTACGCGCACCCATGCGCTGCTGGTCTGCACCGAGCCCTGTCTGGAGCTCCGTCACGGCCCGGGCCCTCCGCTGCACCTCGGCCGCCACCCCGACTGGGCGCCGCGGACCGCCGCCGCGTTCGCCAACTGGAACAAAATCTCCCGGCATCATGCGTCGCTCACCGTGGACCCGGACGGAAGCGCCTGGGTCGAGGAGCCCGAGGCGGGCACCCGCAATGGCACGTATCTCAACCGCGCCCGGATCGCGCCCGGCGTGCGCACCCCCGTCCGCGACGGCGACCAGCTGCGGCTCGGGCTGCGGGTCAGCTTCGTCGTACGGCTGTACGGACCGGGGCCCGGCACCGGCTGAGCCGATGCCGGGCGGTGTCGCGGGGCGGCACCCCCCGGGCCGCCCCGCGTGCTCATGTCCGCGTACCGGGCGGAATGACGACCGCCCGCAGCGGCGCCAGCAGCCGGTTGGCCTCGCCCGCCCCCTCGAACGTGCCCAGGTTGTGGGCCTGGCCGGGCACCGCCTTCAGCGGCTCCTCCCCGCAGCGGTCGCCGAACAGCACCAGGGCGGGGTGCGGGCGGTGCCGCCGTGACTGCCACACCAGCCCCTGGGCGTCCGGCACCTGGCGCCGGATCTCCCGCGCCCAGGCGCGGGTCTGCGCGTACTCGTCGGTCTCCAGCAGCCAGGAGGTCTGGAACACCGCGGCCAGGTCCTCCTCCCGGATCAGCCGCACCAGGACCAGATCCTCGGTCACCCGCACCTTGGACAGCGAGCGGGTGGCCGCCAGCGCCCACGGCACCTGACGCCGTGCCTCCGGCCCGGTGAACTCCATGTCCCGCAGCATCACTTCGGCGAGCGTGGTGGCCGGCTCCACGGCCGCGTACAGATACGGATACCGGTCCTCGGCGGTGGCGTCGAACCGGTTGCCACCGAAGAACGAGTGCGCGGGCTTCGGGTTGAACTCGGTACACGCGTAGGCGGTTTCATGACACCGCCACAGCTCGGTGCCCGCGCTCAGGACGAACAGATGGGGACTCATGCGCGCGCCCTCGGGGGGCGCCTGCCTCACCATCCGCCGTCTCCCAACAGCGCGGCGGCGGCCTCGGTCAGCCGCGCGTCCGGCACCTGCCCCACCAGGGCGGCCGGCGCGTCGCGCAGCCAGGTGTTGCCGCCGAGCCACCAGTCCGCGGCGCCCCAGGGGTCCTGGTCCGACAGCAGCATTCTGTTGATCCGCTGCACCACCGGCCGTGGCTCACCGGTGTCCGGGTCGAACTGGAAGTCCGGGTAGCGATCGCCGCGCTCCGGGTCGGAGAGGCGGATGAGCCCGGCCCCGGCAGGATTCTCGGCGGCGGCGCCGGTGAGCTGCTCAGGGCCCCGCGCCGGGGTGGTCAGCAGCCGGTCCCGTACGGCCCGGGCGATCTCGGCGCTCGCGGGATCCAGCGTCGGCCAGTCCACGGACTGCAGCAGCCGGATCAGATCGGCCAGCCGGTCGGCGTCCGGCAGGACCGCGGAGGGAGCGGCGCCCCCGGACCGGAACTGGTCCAGTTTTCTGCGCAGTTCGTTCTCGCGGGGGAGGGGCCGCAGTGCCAGCCGCATCTCCCGCAGCGCGGCGCGCACGGCCCTGGTGTCGTCTCCGGCGGCCCGCAGCCGCAGCACGCTGTCCCGGAATCCGCTGAACAGCGCGGCGGTCAGCGAGGCGCGGATCTCCGGCAGATGCCGGCGCAGCAGCTCCAGGAGATCGTCGGTGGTCATGGCTGTCGTCCTTCCGCGGGTGCGTGCGGAGCGGGGTTGCCCTGGTGGATGAACCCGGCCCAGGAGACGACCCGGGCCAGGCCCCCCGTATCGCTCTGCGTCTCGGCCAGCAGAAGGCCGGTCAGCCCGGGGACGGGATGGCGGTCGTGGTCGAGCATCCACAGCTGGGCGGCGCGCAGGGCATCCGGCGGGGCCAGTCCGGCGACGGTCAGGTGGTGGTGGAAGACCACCATCAGCGCGGCGGACGCGCTGTCCGAGACCTTCCACCGCGAGCCGACCACATCCGTGGCGCCACGCGCCAGCAGTGCGGTGGTCGGGGTCAGCGCCTCGTCGTGGTCGCGGCTGCTGAGGTCCGTCTCGCAGGCACTGAGCACGATCAGCGGCCCGGTGGCGGCCCGTTCCCCCGCGGGTACGTCGAGAATGCGCGTCACCGTCAGCCTGCCCGGGTCCGGGGCGGCTTCGGGGTCCGGGACGTCTTCGGGGTTTGGGCCGGCCAGGTGGAGGGCCGAGTCGGTGGGCCGCAGCCCCGCCAGGCCGTGCACCACCAGATGCAGCAGTGAGGCGGCGGGCGCGGCCGGGTCTCCGGGGAGGTGGGAGAGCACATCCTCGGGGGTGCCCAGCGCGTTCTCGGGCGCGTCCTCGTGCCAGCCGTAGAGCAGGGCCGTGGTGTAGTACGCGGTGCGCAGGGCCGACACCTCGTCCTGTGCCCACGTCAGGTCCCCGCTCGGGTCGGCCACCAGCACCGCGCGCTCACTCGCCGGTACCCGGGCGCGCCGGGCGGCCCGCAGAAACTCACCGCCGGACGCGGCGTACGAGATGACCGCGTCTTCGCAGGCGTAGACGTACGGACGCCGCACACCGGCCGGTGGCCCGGGGAGGCGGGCGGCGTGCCAGGGAACGGCACCGAGGTTGCCGCACGGCACGAGGACCAGCCGGACCGGTGCGTCGTGCTGCTCTGGCCCGTCCTCCCTTTTCTCACGCCCGTCCTCCGCCCGGGCGCCCAGCGCGTCCAGTACGGGGGCGAGGACGGCCGGGCCCGCCCAGTCGCACAGCCCCTCCAGCGCCGCGTCCCAGTGCCGATGCGCCTCGGCGTGGGCGTCCATGCCGCGCTCGGACACGGCGGACCGCCGGGCGCCCGCGTCCAGATAGCGCTCCAGCGGCTCCCGGCCGGGCGCGCCGAGCCCCGGCAGCGCGAGCGCCGTGGGCTCACCGGTGCTCCGCACCAGGACGGCCACGCCGTCGGCGGTGTCCTGCCCGGGCACCAGATACACCAGCGCGTCGGTGCCGGTGGCGCGCAGCCCCTCCCGCAACTCCCCGATGCCGGGGGCGCCGAGCAGCCCGCGCAGCGGCGCCTCGCCGCTGTCCCGCCGCAGCACGTCCAGCGCGCGGCGGCGCAGCCTGCTGGGGATCTCGACGCCGGGAGCGGACCCGGCCGACATGACCCGCGTAAGCGCGCTCCGGACCTCGTCCGGGGTACCGCCGCCGGTGCCGGGCGCGAGCCCGCCGCCGGTCGGCGCGGCCTGAAGCGGGAGGTCCCGTACGGCGGTCCGCCACTGCTCGGCCAGCTCCGCCTCGTCCCGGGCGGCCAGCTGCTCGGGGACACCGGCGGCCGCGGCCGCGGCCCGCAGCACCAGGCCACGCCCGTTCTCCAGCGACGCCACGGCCTCCTCGATCCGGCCGTCCACGGCGGCCCAGTGGGCGGCGAGGAGCCCACGGCTGGCTCCCGCCCTGGCCACCTCCAGGCCGTGCTCGGCGCCGAGTTGCAGCAGCACGTCCTCGGCCAGCACCCACAGCGAGGCATGGGCGGCGGCGACGGCCGCGCTTGTGTCATCGCGCTCGCGGTCGTCGCGCAGCCGGTACGCCTCGGCCAGCTCCCACAGCAGCTTCTGCCGGATGGCCGGGCTGGTGCGCTCGGTCAGTTCCCGCCTGGCCTGTTCCAGCTCCCCGACCGCGTCCTCCAGGGCGGAGTGGTCGCCGGTCGACCTGTGGACGGTGAGCAGCGCCATCCCGATGCCTTGCCGGATCCACACCCGCTGGTCGGGGGTCGAGGCGGGGCCGTCCAGGGCCCGGCGGGCCCTGGTCACGGCCTCGGAGACACGTACGGGATCCGGTTCGATCATGGAGAAGAGGGCCAGTAGGGGTGCACACTGCGCGTCCATGAGGGGCCGCGCGAAGGTCGGGAGCCTCGGGTGGTTCGCCGCCTCCTCGAAGTAGGCAACGCCGGCCCGCAGCGCGGGGATCCCACCGTCCAGCGTGGCCAGGCTCAACTGCGCCTGGCCGAGCAGGAAGAGCACCAGGAACTGCCACTCGCTGTTCTCGCCGGCCTCCTCCAGCAGGTCGAGCAGCTCGTCCAGTAGCTCCTCCACCGTTTCGGCGTCCCGCTCGTCCAGCGCTTCGTTGAGGCGCAGTTGGAGGTGCATGCTCCGGGAGCACAGCCGTAGCCCCTCCGCCCCGGGGCCGGTCGCGTGTGCGGATTCGAATACCGCGGAGGCGGGGCCGAAGAGCGCGTCCAGGCGGGCACGCGCCTGGTCGCGGTCGGTGAGATTGCCGCCCAGGATGTTGGCGGCGGTGAGCAGTCCGGGCGAGATGACCCCGGCCATCCAGTCCACCCGTCCGGATCCCGTACCGGCGGCTGTGCCGATCAACTCGGCCGCCTCGGCCAGCCGGTCGGCGTCACCCGTGCGCACACCGTGTGCCATGCGGCTCATCGCGGCGCGCATCGCGGTCTCCGCCTCTTCGCCGGCCGGCCCCTTGCTCACCTCGTTGACCAGGGCCTCCAGATCCTCGGTGCGGATGGTGCCGGGCACTTCGAGCTCCAGCATGAGGGCGGCCTGCGCGAAGGTGAGGGCGGCCTCCTCCGCGCTGAGCTCCTCCAGCCGATCGGCCTCATCGCCTCTGCCTGCCGCGGTCGTGGCGAACTCGGTGGCCATCCCACACAGGGCCTGTATCAGCGGGGAGTAGCCGTCCGGCATCCGCTCCGCCAGTTGTGCGGCCAGGGTGGCCATCTGCTCGAAGTCCCCGGAGCGCGCGGCGGCGGGCACCCGTTCCAGGGCCTCGGCCGCCCACGACAGGGGTTCGGCGACGTCCTCGGGCAGCGTCGGCAGCAGGTCGGTCAGCAGCCCGCGCAGCTCGGTCAGATCGGCGGTGAGTCCGGGCTCGCCCACCACTACTTGGCGGCCTACGTCGAAGGATTCGAGGAGGCGGGGCAGCGTGCCGTCCCATCCGGCCGTCATGCCGGGTGTCAGCAGCAACCGCACCAGGTGGAGGGTGGAGGCCCGCTCGTCCGATGGGTCGAGCGCCCCACGGGCGCGCGCCGCCCTCAGCACCCGCAGGCCCCGACTCCGGTCGTCGTCCGTGGGGTGGTGCCGGTAGCGCTCGGCGTACAGGCCGCCGAGCCGGGCGCGCACGGTGCACAGCAGTGCGTCCCCGTCCGGCACGGCCGCCGCCAACGCGGCCTCCAGCTGGTCCAGTTCGGCGATGAAACGGTCGAGTGACGCGGGGTCGGCGTCGGCGGGCGACCGAATGCCGTCGCACGTTCGCCCGGCCGCCGGTCTGTGGGACGAGCCGTCCGAACCAGCGCCGCCGGACGGGTCCGCTGTATCCATGCCGTCGGACGAGCCCTTGGCCGCCGGGCCGTCCGGCGGGGGCGGGGCGATCCACGCCAGCGCGTCGGCCGCGGCGTGTTCGGCTCGGTCACGTAATACCGCGAGATCCCTGCTGTGCATGAAACGTCCCCCTTCGCCATGCCTCACTCATCATCCGCCCGTCCGCGCGAGCACAGGACCCCTTTGATCGCTCTTTCCGGAAACCGCCCGGAAGACGTCCGCCAATCGCCCAGTCGGCTACGCGGGTTCGGGGCCGCACGGGAACTCCCGCCCCGCGGCCAAGGCGAAAAGGGACATGAGGTGAATGACGCGACATCCTGTCACGCCAGGTGAGACACCTTTATCGATGCGTGACCGAATGTGAGGGTGATGTGTTCATCCGCGCCCTACCCTCGCCGGTGACTCAACGTTTCTGCACGGAACCCCCGCGGCGAGAAGGACGGAACGTACATGTACGGCACCATCGACGGGTTCAACTACGGGGCCACCACCCCGCTGGCGGCCTACCTCATGGCCTGTCTCGGGGGAGCGCTCGGCTTACGCTGCACCGCCCGGTCGGTGCGTACTCAGCGCTCCTGGAAGCCGGGCTGGCTCGCGCTCGGATCCGCGTCGATCGGCTCGGGCATCTGGACGATGCACTTCATCGCCATGATGGGGTTCCATGTGAAGGAAACCCCGGTCGGCTTCGACATACCGACCACCCTTCTCAGCCTTCTGGTAGCGATCGTCGTCGTCGGCATCGGCGTCTTCATGGTCGGCTACCGGGGCGTTTCCCGGGGGGTGCTGCTCTCGGCCGGTGTGTTCACCGGACTCGGCGTCGCGGGCATGCACTACATCGGGATGTCCGCGACGCGCATGCGGGGGCATCTGGAGTACTCCGTGCCGACCGTGCTGCTCTCCGTCCTGATCGCGGTCGTGGCCGCGACCGTCGCCGTGTGGGCCGCCGTGACCGTCCAGGGCTTCCGCGCCGGCCTGGGATCGAGCATGGTGATGGGGGTCGCGGTGACCGGGATGCACTACACGGGCATGGCCGCGGTCAGTGTGCGGCGGGACGATGTGCTCGGCGCCTCCGTGGGCGGTAATGCGCCGACTTCGCCGATCCTCCCCATGCTGATCGGCCCGGTGATCTTTCTGGTGGTCGCGGGGACCATCATCATGTTCGATCCACTGCTGGTCCTGGGCGAGGGGGAGTGGAACCAAAAGAAGGCGGACAGCTCGCGCCTGCCCCCGCCACCACCTCGGCCGGTCTGGCCGCCCCGGCCGCCGGAGGACCCCGTTCAGGCGCCGGCGAGCCGTCCGGCCCCGCCCCACGGCGGTCAGGAATACGGTGGTTGGTGAACCGGCGGCCGGTGGTCCGGGGCGCGTCGAGGGGGGCGCGACGAGGGCGCGACGAGGGGGCCGAGACCGACGCGGCGGATCCGCCGCCCATGGCTACTTTGCCGCACCCGTTGGCTCTAGTGGAACCGGCGTGTCCCCGACCAGCCCGGATCCCCTGTCATGGCGAACCGGACCCACGCGCCGTGCATCTCCGTGGCCAGCGACGGTGGGATGTCCGCTCCGAGCAGTCCGTTCGCCGTACGGAGCGCGGGCAGACCGGTGTTGTCGAAGACGAACGGGACCTCCGCGGTGTGGCACGCGCCGAACGGCCCGCCCCGCCAGTCGAAGTCGTAGGTGAACACCTTGTCGTAGCGGGACACCAGCCGCTCACGGGCGTCGCGGAACATGGCGTCGATGGCCGCGCTGCGTTCCGGCCGCTGGTACAGCAGCGACTCCTGGGTGTTCGTGCCCACCAGCAGATCCACCGGATGCGGCGGGGCCACCTCGTCGGGCTCATCGAGCACCACGCCGAGCGGCGAGAGCCGCGGACCCACCCCGGGCAGGTCGGCGAGCGCGGACACCAGGCGCTCGTCGGGGATCGCGGCGAGCGCCTCGGCCGTGGCCGGAACGCCCAGCCGGCCGGCCAGGGCCCGGGTCGTCTCCGCCGCCTCCGCGCCGGTCAGGGTGTGCAGCCCACCGCTCTGGCTGATCGCACCCCGGAACAGCCCGGCGGCCTCGGGCGTCACCAGCAGCGCGCTGACGATCATCCCTCCCGCCGACTGCCCGAACACCGTCACCCGGTCCGGGTCCCCGCCGTAGCCCGCGATGTGCTCGCGCACCCAGCGCAGCGCCGCGAGCACGTCCAGCAGACCCCGGTTGCGCGGGGCATCCGGCAGGTCGAGCCAGCCCGGCACGCCGAGACGGTAGTTGAGGGTGACCAAAACCACGCCGTCGCGGGCGAAGGACGTCCCGTCGTACAGCGGCGCCTGGCCGGTACCGGAGAGAAAGCCGCCGCCGTGCACGAAGACCATCACCGGGGCGCTGCCGTCGGTCCGTGGCGTCCAGACGTTGACTGTCAGATAGTCCTCGCCACGCACCCAGCCCTGGCCCAGCGCCGGGCTCAGGTCCGCCGCGAACCGTCGCTCGGGCGCCGGGGCCGTCGGCCCCGGCTCATCGCCGCCGGGGGCACCGTGCACGGGGGTCGGCGCGGCGAACCGCGCCGCGCCGGTCGGCGCGGCCGCGTACGGGATGTTCCGGAACACGCTCACCGCCATGCCGCCCACTCCCTCACCGCGAACCGCTCGCCGTCCCGCCGCACTTCGGCCGCGCCCGCGCCGGGGAAGTGCGCGGGGAACAGCAGCGCGCGCTCGTCCGCGGCCTCCCCCAGCACCCGGCGCCGGGCGACCCGCGCCCGGGGCTCGTCCTCGTCGAAGCAGGGGCAGACGTCCGGCTCCACGATCTGCAGCGGGCTGTGCAGCACATCGCCCGCGAAGATCGCCCGATCCGTACCGGACCGCAGCCGCACCACGCACGAGCCGGGGGTGTGGCCGGGGGCGGGCTCGAGGCGTAGCTGGGCGTCGATGTCGTAGTGGTCGCCCTCCCACAGCACGGTCTGCCCGGCCCGGTGGACGGGGGCGACGCTGTCCTCGAACACGTTCGCCATCCGGGGCCCGGAGCGGGTCCGGTGCCCGTTCTCCGGGTTCCAGTAGTCGAAGTCGGCCCGGGGGAACACATACTCCGCGTTGGGGAAGGTCGGCCGCCACTCACCCTCCGTCCACGACGTGTTCCATCCGACGTGGTCACCATGCACATGGGTGCAGATCACCAGGTCCACATCGGCCGGGCGGACCCCGGTCGCGGCCAGTCTCCCGAGGTAGTCCGTCTGCAGATGGTGGAAGAACGGCATATGCGGCCGCTCCCGGTCGTTGCCGACGCCGGTGTCGATCAGGATCGTCCGGCCCTCGCTGCGAAGCAGCCAGCTCTGGATCGTCGTGCGTACCTCATCGGCGGCCGGATCCAGGAATTCGGGCGCCAGCCAGCCCTCGTGCGTGCGCCAGTGCTCCATGGCCACGTCGGGAAAGATGAAGTCGCGTGGCAGACCCCTCGGGGCCACCTCTACCACGCGGGTGATCTCGACGTTGCCAAGCGTGATGGTGTCCATGAGTCCAGCCTGTGCGTCGGCGGGCGTCGGCGGTATCCGTCATATGACTGCACCACGGGCTACTGCATCACGGGTTAGAGTCGAGGGATGACCATGGTCGGGCGGGAGAGCGAGAGCGCGGCCGTACTCGGTCTGACCAGCGGTGTGCTGATCCTGACGGGCGAACCGGGTGCCGGCAAGAGCACCCTGCTCGGCCTCGCCGCGGATCGCCACCCGGGCCGGGTGCTGCGGATGACGGGCAGCGAGAGCGAGGCGAACCTGACGTTCGCGGGGCTCCACCAGCTGCTGCGGCCGGTGCTGGGGGAGACCGCCGGGCTGTCGGCGCGGCAGCGGTCGGCCCTGCTCGGCGCCATCGGCCTGGGGGAGGCCGAGCCCCACGACACCAACCCCGCGGAGACCAATCCCCACGACACCGGCCCCGCGGAGGCCGAGCCCGGCCGGGTCGACAGCGGCCACGGTGGCCCGCCCGACCGGCTGCTGCTCGGCGTCGCGCTGCTCACCCTGCTGTCCGAACTCGCCCGGCGATCGCCCGTCCTGGTGGTCGCCGACGATCTTCAGTGGATCGACGCCGGCTCGCTGGAACTGCTCGCCTTCGTCGCCCGGCGTATCGGCGACGAGCCCCTCGCCGTGCTGGCCGCGGCCAGGGACCTGGCGGGCGAGGGCACCCGGGGCGGGGCCACGGCGCCGTTCTCCGGCTTTCCCGCGCGCACGCTGGGCCCGCTGGACGCGACCGCCGCGGGCCTTCTGCTGGACCGGCAGCCGTATCCACCGACCGGCCGCGGCCGGCTGCGCATCCTCGACCAGGCCGCCGGGAACCCGCTGGCACTGGTCGAACTGGCCCGGGCGAACGGCGCCTGCGGCGCGGACTCGGCCGACTCGGCCGACGGGGAACTCCTGCCGCCCACCGACCGCCTGATACGGGTCTTCGCCGCCGACCTCGATCCCCTGCCCGAGGCCACCCGGCAGGCGCTGCTCCTGGTCGCGGCGGACGACCGGGCGGTGGCGGGCCGGGTCGAGGCGCTGGCCCCGGCCGAGGCCGCCGGACTGCTGCGGCTCACCGGTGGCGGCCACGACGGCCGGCGGGCCCGCTTCCGGCATCCGCTGATCAGGTCCGCGATCTACCACTCCGCACCGCTGGCCGCCCGCCGTCAGGCCCACCGCGACCTTGCCGCGCTGCTCAGCGCCGAACCCGACCGCCGCGCCTGGCATCTGGCCGCCGCCGCGGAAGCGCCGGACGAGGAGATCGCCGCCGCCCTGGAGGAGTCGGCGGCCAGGGCCCGGGAGCGCGGCGGGTACACCGCCGCCACCACCGCGCTGGAACGTGCCGCCGAGCTGAGCCCCGGGCGCCGCGACCGCGCCCGCCGCCTGGTGGCCGCGGCGGGTGCGGCGGTGTCCACCGGACAGCCGCACTGGGTGCGCCGGCTCGCCGCCGGTGCCGCGGAGCTCACCGACGACCCGGCGCTGTCGGCCGAGGCATCGCTGCGGGTGGGCCAGGTGCTCACGCTGAGCACCGAGCACGACACCGCACTGTCCCTGCTGCTGCGGGCGGCGGAGGATCCCGGGCTGCGCCGGATCGCGCTCGCCTCCGCGTCGGTGGCGGGGTTCTACTCGGGCGACGAGGAATACCGCCTCGCCGTACGGGCCCGGGCACAGGACGACCCCTGGACGCTCGCGGTGACCGACCCCACCGCACACCGGTCCGAGCGGGTGGCGGCGATCCCGGCGCTGGTCGAGCGGGCGGACGGCGACCCCGCCCGGCTGATCTCGCTCGGCGCCATGGCCTGGCTGCTCGATGAGACCGCACTCGCGGTACGGATCTTCGACGACGCCCTCCACCGCTGGCGGCTGGGCGGCACCCTGCCCATCGGGCTCGGCTGCTCGGCCGGGTGGGCGTATCTGGACCACGGGCTGTGGGCCCAGGCCCGCACCGCCGCCGTGAACACCAACTCCGCGGGCGCCGGGCTGCCGCACCTCGACGCCGCCGCACGGTCGCTCGAAGCCGCCGCCCTCGCGCTGACCGGCCGGACCGACGAGGCCCGCACCGCGGGCTCCGCCGCGCTGTCCCTCGTCGACCCGCATCGCAGCCGCGCCGTCGCCGTCCGGGCCCGGTGGGCGCTGGGCATGGCCGCGGTGGCCGACGGAGACCACATCGGCGCGTACGAACAGTTCCGCCTGCTGTTCACGGCCGACGGCGGGCCCGTCCACTACGCGTGTTCCTTCCCCGCCGTCGCCGAACTGGCCGCGGCGGCCGTCCGCACCGGCCATGGTGCCGAGGCCGCCGCCATCGTGGAGCGCGTCGCCGACCGGCTCGCCGAGGACCCCTCGCCCCGGATGCGCATCCTGATCCACCGCGCCCGAGCGCTGCTCGAACCGGCAGATGCCGAACCGCACTTCGCCGCGGCCCTCGCCGAACCGGCGGGCGGCCAATGGCCCTTCGAACGCGCGCAGCTCCTGCTGGACCACGCCGAATGGCTGCGCCGCCGTCACCGCATCACCGAGGCCCGCCACCAGCTGAACACCGCGCTGGAGACCTTCCGCCGCCTCGGAGCCCGCCCCTGGATCGACCGGACCCAGGCCGAACTGCGCGCCGCCGGGATCGAATCCGCCTCCACCAGCCCCGACGCCCTCACCTCCCTGTCCCCGCAGCAGCAGCACATCATCCGCCTGGCGGCACAGGGCCTGAGCAACCGTGAGATCGGCGAACGGCTCTTTCTCTCCCCCCGCACCGTCGGCTCGCATCTCTACCGCAGCTTCCCCAAACTCGGCGTCACCGCCCGCTCCCAGCTGCGCGACCTGATCGAGGCGTCCTGCCCGTCGTAGTGGCGGCGGCCACGCGGGCTCCCGGTGATCGCCACCGGCAGGGCAGCTCGACCGTGACGTCCGTTGGCCCGCCCCGCGGGCTGGTCACCGTCACTGTTCCATCGAGCGCGGCGACGCGGCGACGTATCCCGAGCAGTCCGGAGCCACCTTCGGAGCTGTCGGCACCACCCGTCTCCCCGGCGCCGGACGCGCCCGCCACCGTCTCGGCGTCCCCTCCTCCCTTGTCCCGCACCGAGACCCACAATCCGCTCGGTGTGCGGGCCAGCCGGGTCTCGGCCCGGTCGGCGCCACTGTGCCTCGCCACGTTCGCCAGCGCCTCCGCCACGACGAAGTAAGCGGCCGCCTCGACCGCCGCCGGCGCCCGTGCCCCGTCCTCCAGACCGTCCAACCGCACGGTGACATCGAGCCCGCTGCTCGCGGCGAGCGCCCGTACCGCCCCGCCCAGGCCACGGTCGGTGAGGACCGGCGGATGCATGCCACGCACCACCTGGCGCAGCTCGGTCAGCGCCTCTTCGGCCAGGTCCTGCGCGTCGTCCAGCATCCTGCGCGCCGCCGTCGGATCCCGGTCGTACGCCCGCTTCGCCAGGCCGATCCGCAGGGACAGGGAGACCAGCCGCGCCTGGGTGCCGTCGTGCAACTCCCGTTCGATGCGGTGGAGTTCGGCACCGTGCGCGGCGATGGCGCCCGCCCGGGTTTCCGCCAGCTCCGCCACCCGCTCGGCCAGCCGCGCCGTGACCGTGGCCGTTTCCCTGTCCGTCGGGCCGGGCCGCCGACGGCGCAGATACGAGCCGAACGCCAAGGCGAGCGCGGACGCCGGCAGGGCCGTGGCCCGCACCGCCTGCCGCATTGTTCTCCCCATGCCGACGAGGCTAGAAGACCGGCCGGACGCACGCGGGAGAGCGGGCCGCCCCATCGACGGTGGAGCCCGCTACACCCCCGGCCCGGCGCCGAGCTCACGCCCGCCCGCGCGGTCCGGGATTCACCGGCCCGGACGCATCAGGGTGCGGTAGCGTGCCGAGCAAGCCATGCTGGACGGACCGGTCCGCCGAGAAAGGCACCCGATGACGGATCTTCAGGACGTGGACCGCATCGCCACGGCCGACCACCACTTGGCGGTCGTGACGACGACGCGCGCCGACGGCTCGGTCCAGGCATCAGTGGTCAATGCCGGGATCATCGACCATCCGGTCTCCGGTGAGCAGGTGGTCGCCTTCGTCACCTACGGCCGCGCCAAACTCGCCCATCTGCGGGCACGACCACGGGCCACCCTGGTCGTCCGCGCCGGATGGAACTGGGCCGCCGTCGAGGGCCGCACCGAGATCGCGGGGCCCGACGACCCGTTCCCCGGAGTCGACCAGGAGCGTCTGCGGCTGCTGCTGCGCGAGATCTTCACCGCCGCGGGCGGCGCGCACGACGACTGGGGTGCCTACGACCGGGTGATGGCCGAGCAGCGCCGCGCCGCGGTCTTCGTCCACCCCGAGCGCGTCTACAGCAACTGACCCCCGCGGCGGCCCCGGTCACGGCACCCGCGATGTCCACTCCGGCGAGCCGAACTTCCCGGCCGCCAGCAGCCGCGCCGTCGCCGACTCCTCCTCCGTCACCTTGCCGTCCGTGAGCCCGTACCGCCCGCGGAACGAGGCCACCATGCGGTCGATGACGGCCGGGCGTGGCAGGCCGGTCTGGCGGCGCAGCGGGTCCACCCGCTTGACGGCGCTCGCGATGCCCTTGCCGGACAGCTTCTCCCGCCCGATGCGCAGCACCTCCACCATCTTGGCGGCGTCGATGTCGTACGACATGGTCATGTGGTGCAGCACCGCACCGCCGTGTGCCGCGATCCGCTTCTGGGCCGCCCCGCCGACCTTCCCCGCCTCCGTCGCGATGTCGTTCAGCGGCTGGTACCACGCCTTGATGCCCATCTCGCCCAGCGCGCCCAGCACCCAGTCGTCCAGATAGGCGTAGCTGTCGGCGAAGGACAGGCCGGAGACGAGCGACTGGGGTACGTACAGCGAGTACGTGATGGTGTTGCCCGGTTCGACGAACATCGCCCCGCCGCCGCTGATCCGCCGGACGACCGTCACCCCGTGCCGCTCGGCGCCCGCCTGGTCGACCTCGTTGCGCAGCGACTGGAAGCTGCCGATGATGACTCCCGGACGGTCCCACTCCCACACCCGCAGCGTCGGCGGCCGCCGCCCGGCGGCCACCTCGCCGGTCAGCACCTCGTCCAGGGCCATGTGCAGCGCCGGATCCTGTGGCCCCTCGTGGATCAGCTGCCAGTCGTAGTCGGTCCAGTCGGTGGCACCGGCCACCGCCCGCCGCACCGCGATGCCCACGGCCTCGGCGGAGAAACCGAACATCACGGTGCCGGCGGGCAGTCCCGCCTCGATGCGTGCGGCGAGCGCCTGTGCGTCCGCGTCGGCGGGCGCGCCCTCCAGAGTCTGGTCGATGGCGTGCAGCGCCTCGTCCGGTTCCAGGAAGAAGTCGCCCGCGACCCGCACCCCGCGCAGCACGCCGTCGTGGACATCCAGATCCACGACGACCAGCTTGCCGCCCGGCACCTTGTACTCACCGTGCATGCCCTGTACCGCCTCCTGTTTCCGCCCCGTCACTCTCGATCATTATCCCGCGCCGGGGCGGCTTCGGTCGGCACCGGTGATCCGGCGGGGTCAGGCTCCCGTGGTCGAGCCCGGGCGGACGATCATGAGAATGGTCACCGTCGCCCACAGCAGGTTGAACGCGCCCGTGAACATGGCCAGTTGGGCGGTATCGGTCCGCTCCAGGGCCTTGCCCCCACCGAGACTGTCGATGAGCTCGTCCTGGCGGGGCAGGACGAAGGCGACCAGGACGCCGGCGGCCGCGGCCGTCAGGGCGATGGAGGCGGTGAGCCAGCCGCTGCTGAGGACGCCCATCACGGCGGCCGTGGCGAATCCGAAGACGGGCACGGCGAGGCCCATCTTGGCGTAGACGCGGCAGATGCGGTGCAGAAGCCGGACCGTTCCCAGGTCGGCCTCGCCCCCGCCGACTGCCGCTGCGGCAGCGTGGGCGTTGCGGGCCGCGGGCGGGAACATGCTGGCCGCGACGGTGACGGGGCCGATCGCGACGATGGCGGCCAGGACATGCAGGGAGAGCAGGATCTTGGTCATCGGGTGGTGTCCGGCTCCCTTTCGAACGTGGCAGGCACCGCGTCTCCTTTCGAGCGTGGGCGGCTGGTGCTCGCCCCACGCTAGGCAGTCGCGACAAGATCGCCCAGGGGCTGGAACGACAGAAGTCAACGGATTCCCGCCATGCCGGGCCCCGCGCGGTCCAGGGGCCCGGCGGTGTGGCCAGAGGGAGGACATGGTCATCCGTCGATGTACTGCGCCACCCCATGGCCGAACGACCAGTCGGCCGACTCGTTCTCGGGCAGGGTGATGAAGACGTTTCGCGGCTCGGTCCCCGCGTACTCCTGGGCGAGCTCGGCGATCCGCCGGCACAGCGCCTGTTTCTGTGCCGGTGCCCGCCCCGAGCGCATCGTGAGCGCGATGTCGAGTCGGCCGGCGGAAGGTCGCGGGCTCAGCGGACACGGGCTGGCGGACACCGGCCGGCGGACACCGGCTCAGCGGACATGTGCGGTGAGCAGGCCGAGCGCTCCGTTCATGGCCAGGGCATACACGTCAACCGAGTCGGCGGCACGGGCCAGCACATAGCCGCCCTGCAACACCGCGACCAGCGCGGTGGCCGTGCTCGCCGGGTTGAGCCCGGTGTCGAGTTCCCCGTTCGCCCGGCCCTCCGCCAGCAGCCCGGCCAGCCGGTCGGTGAGCCAGGCGAACGTCTCCTCGACCGGTCGGCGCAGGTCTGGATCGGCCATCACATCGGGGTCCTGGGTGAGGCGGCCGACCGGGCAGCCCTTCAGTGCGTCCCGCTCCCGCCGCAGATAGGCGCTGATCCGCTCGACCGTGGTGCCGGGACCGCTGAACTCGGCCTCCGCCCTGCCCCTCAGCTCCTCGGCGCTGCGACTGATCGCGGCGAGCGCCAGGTCGGGCTTGCCGCGGAAGTGGTGGTACATGCTGCCCTGGCCCGCCCCGGATCGCTCCTGGATCGCCTTCGGGCTCGTGCCCACGTAGCCGCGCTCCCACAGCAGCTCGCGGGTGCTTGCGATGAGTCGTTCCCGGGTGTCCATGGGCACGATCATACATACTAGTAGGTACAAATTGAAGCGCGCGGACGGCTCCCTCGGTGAGAAGATCCCGACGTACTGTGTGGGCTGGTCCGGACGCTGGAAGGTGACGATGTACGCGATATCCCTGGGCGAGGACGGTGCGGAGCTGCGCCCGCTGGAGCCGTGGCAGGCCGAGGAGTTCCTTACGCACATGGACCGGGGACGGGAATTCATCGGGCGGTACATCCCGCTGGCGGACGCCGCCTCCGACCTGGAGTCGGCCCGGGCGTTCCTCCAGGGATACGCGGACAAGGCGGCGGCCGACGCCGGGCGGATCTACGGCATCTGGACGGACGGCAAGCTGGTCGGCGGAGTCCTCTTCCGCACGATGGACGTCAACCAGGGCACCGCGGAGGCGGGTTGCTGGCTGGAGCCGTCGGCGGTGGGCAAGGGGCTGGTGACCCGGGCCTGCCGCGTGATCATCGACTGGGCCGTCGAGGAGCGGGGCATCCACCGCGTGGAGTGGATCGCCGCCGCGGCGAACGAGGGCAGCATCGCCGTGGCCCGGCGGCTGGGGATGACGAAGGACGGTGTGCTGCGGCAGAGCTATCTGCGCCGGGGCGAGTGGCAGGACAGGGAGATCTGGTCGGTGCTCGCGCCGGAGTGGCGGGCGATCCGCAAGCCGTCCTGAACCGCGCGTCAACCACGCTCACCGCGGGGGCGGCGGGCGACAGTGATGATCTCCGGGCCGGTGCCGGTCAGCGGCCCGCTGCCCCAGCCCCCGAACTGCTCCGCCACGGCAAGCCCCGCCTCACTCAGGAACCCGGCCGGCGCGTCCGGGCCGAGAAACCGCAGCGTGCTGCGGCTCGGCAGGGGCCACTCCCAGCCCGCGCCGGTGTAGGTGTGCGTGGCCGAGACGAGATCGCCCCGCACCGGCGTCTCCACCGCGCACACGCACCGCACCACGGCCCGGCCGTCACACTGCCCCTGGCCGGGCGGACCCGCGAGGTCCGGCACCCGTCCACGGCCCTGCCCGCGGTGTCGTGGGCGGGCCGTCTTACGATCGAAAGGGGTTTTTGTCGTCTCCGGGAGCTCTCGATGTCCGACCCGTCCGACCCGATGCCTGACTCGCTCGACCTGCGGCTGGAGACCATCGCGCGCCACCCCTTCCGCGCGACGTTCCATCTGCGCGGTCGTGACCGGGCCACGGCCGAGCTGAGTGGCCCGTCGACGATGCGCTGGCACGCGTATGACCTGATCGCCAAGCGGCTGGCTCCCGCCGAGCCGTACAAGGACGGCAAGCAGACGCCCTACCGCGGCCACCCCGTGTTCGTCGCCCAGCATGCGACCGCCACCTGCTGCCGTACCTGCCTCGAGCGCTGGCACCAGATCCCCAAGGGGCGGGAGCTGAGCCGCGCGGAGCGGGCGTACGTGGTGGGGGTGATCTGCCGTTGGATCGAACGCGAGGTGGCGGCAGGCGGACGGTGACGGATCAGCCCGGGACGCCGTCGAGCCCCAGTTCGCGGGGCGACCCGCGCGAGGGAGCCGCTCTGCTGCCGCTCGTAGAGTGCGAAGGGGTCCAGGACATCGCGGCCGATGGCGCCGGAGAGCCATGCGGCGTCGTGGGCGGTGCCCTCCTGGCCGTTGTCCCGTACGCCCTCCCCGCTGAGGTTGGACTGGAAGATGCCGGCGGCGGAGCGGGGCAGGAAGTCCTCGTAGACGATGGGCTCGGCCCGCACCCAGCCTCGCTCCAGCAGCTCGCCGAGGGCGGCGGGCGGACGGCTGCCGTCGCGTGGACGGTCCGGTACGACGTGGTAGGTGAACCAGCCCAACCCCCGGGCGGCCAGCTCCCGTTCGGTACGGGGCAGATGCTCTTCCCATACGCCGCGGGCCAGTTCGCCCCGGTCCACCCCCGGGTGGCGGGCCACTTCATGGTCGACGAGGGTGAGCAGCCGGTCGTACAGGGCCCGGCCGTCGTGGGTGAGGGCGATACCGCGGGCCTCGACCTCGCCGAAGCGCACCCGCAGGGCGCCGGTGGTGACGCTCCCGTCCGTGAGGCGCATCGCGCGGGGTTCGTCGAGAGCGCGGAAGGAGGTCTGGCGCAGCAGGACGTCGGGGCCCTTCCAGGCCGGTGGCCCCTGGATGGTGTCGATCATCTGGATGCCGCGGTCGGTCATCCGCCGGTAGAGCTCGTCGATGTCCAGGACGCGCGGGGTGAGGTGGTTGATGTGGGTGCTGCGGACGCCGCCGATGTCCGCGGCGACGGCGGAGATCCTCTCCAGCGTCTCGTACCAGACCTTGTCCACCGGCTCGGGTGACAACTCGAAGGCGGACACGGCGAGGTGGAGGAAGCGTTCGGCGTCCTCCTCGGACAGCCCGCGCTCGGCCGTCGCGCGGTCGGCCAGGGCGAGCAGCTCCGGCGGGAACAGCTCGCGGCCGGTCAGGAAGGTCTCCAGCCGGGAGCGCAGCTCCGGGTCGAAGAACCGCGGGTCGGCGGTGGTGAGCAGGGAGGTGAAGACGCGGAAGGGGTTGCGCGCCAGCTCCTCCCCGTCCACCGGGCGGAAGGCGGTCGAGACCACGGGGACCGCGCTGGCGGCGGCCTCGCGCAGATCGTAGAAGCCGACCGGGTGCATGCCCAGCGCGCCGAAGACGCGGGCCACCTGTCCCAGCTCCTGAGGTGTTCCGACCCGGATGGCGCCGTGGCGTTCGGCGGTCACCCGGCCGATGGACCCCAGGCGCTCGGCTTCGGCGCCCCGTGCGCGCAGCACGTCCTCGTTGACCTCGCGCGAGACGTCCACGAGCGTGGTGTACGCCGGGACTTCCCGGCCGTACATGTCGGAGAGCCGTGCCGCGAAGGCGGCGCGGAGCTGCCACTGGCTGATCATGGGTGAATTCCGCCTTTCTGTCGGGGACGTGCCGGATCGGGGAGGGAGTGCCGAGCCCGGTCCATAAGTTTTTTGCCACTCGTGGAGCCGGTTGGTAAACCTCCCCGGCCCCGGTCGCGTCTTGATCGGCAGCGGACACACAGCACCGGTGACCTTGGCAAGGCCGGTTTCCTGTCATCTATACACAGCATGTATACATAGAGTGCATACACGCGGTGTATGTACCCGGTGTATAGCGGACAGTCGCGTGCTCCTGGGAACAACAGACGGAAAGGCATCCATGTACGGCAAAGCATTCGCTCCTGAGTACCAGGGCTCCCTCACCACCCTGTCCGTGAACTCCTCGCTGGTCGACGTGCTGGCGGCAGGCACCGAGCAGTTGCGGGCGGCCGAGCGAGGCGGCTCCCCGGGCGAGGCGGCCCGCGCGGGGCTCGCGGTCGCCGAGGCGCACCGGAGGCTGGGTCAGGTGGGCGAGGCCGACCGCGAGTGGAAGGCCAGTTACCGGGCGGCCCGTACGGCGGGGGACCTCGGGGCGATGGCATGGGCGCTGTGGAGCGGAGGCACGCTCGCCCGGCAGCGGGGCGCGCTGGCGCTGGCGTGGCGGCTGCTCGGACTCGCGGCCGAATTCGGCGAACGCGGCGGGGACATCGTCGTCCGTGGCTACTCACTGGCCGGGATGGCGGAGACCGGCCGCATCCAGGGCGATTACGAAGCCGTGGGAGCGCTGCACGAGCGGCTCCTCGCCGAGGCGCGGAAGCGCGGCGAGGCGCGGCACACCGTATGGGCGCTGGAGGGCATCGCCCAGATGCACCGCAACACCGGGTCGTACGACTCGGCCTACGCGATGTTCCAGGAGGCCGCGGAGATAGCCGCCGGCGCCGATGACCGGCGCGGACACGCATGGGCGCTGCGCGGCATGGCCGACATCGTCTCGGTACGCGACGGCGACGTGGAGCAGGCACTGGAGCTGCTCTCGGGAGCCGAACTGACCTGCCGCGAGATGAACCTGGTGAGCGCGCTGGCGTACAACCACAAGATGCGCGGCAATGTGCTCTACCGCGCGGGCCGTTACGAGGAGGCCCGCGCGATGTACGAGCAGGCCCTGGACGAGTTCCGCGACATGAGCGAGCCGCGCGGCGAGGGTCTCGCCCGGCTCGGGCTCATCAAGTCCCTGGCCCGGCTGGGCCGCGACCGCGCCCGGACCGACGAGGACCTGTCCGAACTGGCCGATGTGCTGGAGCGGATCGGACTGCGGCACGCCCGCCGGATGGTGGACCGTGCCCGGGAGGAGTTCGGCCTCACGGAGGTCATGGAGGTGGCACTGTGACGACGGCGTTCCCCGTGCTCCTCGGGGCCTACGAGACCACCGCGACCGCGCACGAGGCCACCCCGACCGCGGACGAGCCCACCGCGACCGCGGGCGAAATCCTGCTCCGCTGCCGGGAGTTGGTGCGCCCGGCACTGGTCGAGACGGTCGGCCGGCTGCACCCATGGGTCGCCGAGATGGCCGCGTACTCCTTCGGCTGGTGCGATGTGGGCGGTACGCCCGCCGAGGGCGCCGGCGGCAAGGGGGTGCGGCAGGCCCTGGCCGTGCTGTGCGCCGAGGCGGCCGGGGCATCCGGCGAGGCGGCGGTGGCCGGAGCGATGGCGGTGGAGCTGGTGCACGCCTTCTCGCTGCTGCACGACGACATCATGGACGGCGACCAGACCCGCCGCACCCGCCCCACCGTATGGAAGGCCTACGGGACCGGCCCGGCCGTGCTCGCCGGCGACGCCCTGTTCGCGCTGGCCGTGGAGGCGCTGGCCGCCGTGCCCGGCGCCGGAGCCGCGGCCGCGGTGCGGCGGCTGAGCGTGGCCCTGGGCGACCTCGTCCGCGGCCAGGCGGACGACCTGCTCTTCGAGTCGCGCCCCTGGACGGGGCCCGCGGCGGTGGGGCCGGAGGAGTACCGCACGATGGCCGAGCACAAGACCGGCGCGCTGCTCGGCTGCGCCGCCGCCCTGGGCGCCGCGCTCGCCGGGGCGCCGGAGAGCACCGCGGCCGCCCTGGACCGGGCCGGACGGCATATGGGCGTGGCGTTCCAGGTGGCGGACGACCTGCTGGGCATCTGGGGCGACCCCGCGGTCACCGGCAAACCCGTCCACCGTGATCTGCGGCAGCGCAAGAAGACCTTCCCCGTGCTCGCCGCCCTGAGCGCCCGCGACACCTCGGCCGCCGGGCGGCTGGCCACGCTCCTGGGGGAGTCCCCGGGCCCCCCGGACGACGCCACCACCCGCCGGGCGGCCGATCTGATCGAGCAGGCCGGCGGCCGCTCCGCCGCCCTGGCGGAGGCCGACCGTCACATCGCCGCCGTGGAGCGGTGCCTGGACGGTCTGCCGCTCGTGCCTCGCGCGAGCGCGGAGCTGCGCACCCTGCTGGGCTTCCTCGCACGGCGCGACATCTGACCCGGCGGGGGATGTGCGACCCCTTGCGAGGGGCGCCCACGCCACCCGGGTCCGCCGGTCAGCGGCGGTCGCGCACCGCGTCGCGTACCCACAGCTCCACATCTCCCACATGCCGGCCGGCCGCGGTGAACGCGGCCAGGCCGTCATGGGACCGGAGCGCGGTGCGGATGTCCATGCCCGCCAGCACCGACTCCGGGGGCAGACGGTGGCCCGGAGGGACGGTGTGCGTCGTGGTGGGCGCATGGTCATGGGCCGACCCCCGGCCGACACGGAAGGGAACGCGTCGGGGTCCCAGTGTCCCGCGACGGCTCGGATGATGGTGGCGACGTCGGGAGGCGTCGTGCGGCGGGCCGATGCCCGGCGGCGTCCGGTCGCTGACCTGCGGTGTCACCACCGAAGCAGCCGGGGGGCGCACTCCGGTGCTCCCGCTATAGAACGTTTGCTCGATTACTCGAGTACCCTGCACATATGGGTGCGTATCTCCAGGGCTCGCTCTTCGATCAGACCGACGACATCGGTCTCGGCTCGCTGCGCGGGATGCGCAGGACCCAGCTCGGGTCCGGGGCCTGGATCGATCTGCTGCCCGGGTGGCTGAGGGGGGCGGACGACCTGTTCTCCCGGCTCGTCGCCGAGGTCCCCTGGAAGGCCGAGCGGCGGCACATGTACGAGCAGGTGGTGGACGTCCCACGGCTGCTCGCGTTCTACGGCGCCGAGGACCCGCTGCCGCATCCCGTCCTGTCCGGGGCCCGGGAGGCGCTCTCCACGTACTACGCCGGCGAGCTGGGAGAGCCCTTCACCACGGCCGGGCTGTGCTACTACCGCGACGGCCAGGACAGCGTGGCCTGGCACGGCGACCGCATCGGCCGCGGCAGAAGCGAGGACACCATGGTCGCCATCCTGTCCGTGGGTGCGCCCCGGGACCTGCTGCTCCGCCCGCGTGGCGGCGGCAGCGCCATACGACGGCCACTCGGCCACGGCGATCTGCTGGTGATGGGCGGCTCCTGCCAGCGGACCTGGGAACACGCGATCCCCAAATCCTCGCGCGCCACCGGTCCACGGATCAGCATCCAGTTCCGCCCCACCGGCGTGAGGTGAAGCCGCCTGCCGGCCACCTGGCCACCTGGCCACCCGGCCGCCTCGGCCCCCGGCGCCCCGACTGCCTGACCACGGCCGTCCGCCGTGCGCCCCCGCCGTGGTTGTTACGCTGCGGCGGTGATTCCGCCGACCGTCGACGAGGTGCGTGCGCTGCACGAGAAGTACGCGCCGACGCGTGAGGCCCTGGACCTCGTGTACACCCACTGCGAGATCGTCTGCCACATCGCGGAGCAGCTCATGGCGCGCGCCGGGCTACGGCTCGACGCCTCTCTCGTCCGCGCGGGGGCGCTGCTGCACGACATCGGTGTGTATCGGCTCTACAGCCCTACGGGCCGGCTCGACGAGGCCGACTACATCCGCCA
Organism: Streptomyces sp. AgN23; assembly: GCF_001598115.1. Classification (NCBI taxonomy): domain Bacteria; kingdom Bacillati; phylum Actinomycetota; class Actinomycetes; order Kitasatosporales; family Streptomycetaceae; genus Streptomyces; species Streptomyces sp. AgN23. The sequence goes on along the minus strand of NZ_CP007153.1, from coordinate 901,627 downwards.
CGGAGTCCTCGGCCACGAGATCCTCCGCCAGGAAGGCTTTCCGGAGTCCCTGTGCCGCTTCTGCTCCCGCCACACGGGCGTCGGCATTACCCGGGACGACATCCGGGCACAGAAGCTGGATCTCCCGCCGGCCGATTACACGGCCGACACCACCGAGGAGCGACTGGTGATGTACGCGGACAAGTTCCACAGCAAGACCTCGCCACCGAAGTTCCTCACCGCCGACTCCTACGCCATCCATGTGCGGAGGTTCGGCGGCGACAAGGTCGATGGGTTCCAGCTCCTCCGTGTGCGGTTCGGCGAGCCCGACCTCAGGTCCCTCCAGGCGCGGTACGGCCACCCGCTGTCCTGAGTCGGGGTCCGGGCGCGGCTGATTTTGGTCCAGACCATTGACGTATATGGCTCGGGACGCTGTCATGGGGAACCGTCAGCTCCGGAGCGTGCCCTCAGGTGGATGCCCTCCCGTGGATGCCCTCAACTGAGGCCGGACCTCGGAGGGTTTCTGGTGTGTCCAGATTGTCATGATCGCGACAGTAGCGAAAGAGGCAACATGCGGAAAATCATGACCGGCCTCGCCGCCGCGGCCGTCGCGGTCCTGGTGGCCCTGAGCCCCCCATCCGGGACCAGCGCGGCCGCCACCCCCGGCGCCGGCGGGGGCCTGCCATCCCGCGCCGCACCCGCCGTGGCGGTCGATCACACGGTCACGTTCGCCAACGACACCGGGAAGACCGTATGGATCGGCAGTGATGTCAACAACGACGGATCCAGGCCACTCGCCGCGTTACCCACCCTGGAGCCCGGACAGTCGGGCACCGTGACGATTCCCGAGACGGCGGAACCCGGCCACTGGCGTGGCACGTTCTTCGCCCGGCAATGCGCCCAGTGCGGCGGTTTCACCGTCACCTTCCACAGCGCCGTCTGACCGGCCGGTCCGCCACTTCACCCCACGACCGGACGAGGAAGGGAGAGACGACGTGCACAGGATGCGCGGGATACGCGCTCTGGCCGTACTGCTGGCGGTGCTGACCCTGCTGGCCGCGGGCAGTCAGGCGGGCGCCACCGGCGTGGCCACCGCCGCGGCGAAGAAGAAGGGCGTCAGCGCCTGGAACTTCGACGGGGTCACCGCCGCGATGTCCGACGCCGAGGTGGGCTGGTTCTACACCTGGGCCTCCGGCCGGGAACAGATCGGCGCCCCGGCCGGTGTCGAGTTCGTGCCCATGATCTGGGGGCCGGGCTCGGTGACCGACGCGGAACTGGACCGGGCGAAAAGCGAGGGCACGACCCTGCTCGGATTCAATGAGCCGGACCTGGCCGGCCAGGCCGACATGACCGTGGAGCAGGCCCTCGACCTGTGGCCCCGGCTGCAGTCGACCGGTATGCGGCTCGGCGCCCCCGCCGTGGCCTACGGCGGCGACGTCGCCGGTGGCTGGCTCGACCGCTTCATGAAGGGCGCGGCCGACCGCGGCCACACGGTCGACTTCATCCCGCTGCACTGGTACGGCGCGGACTTCGACCCCACCCGCGCGACCGATCAGCTGCGGAGCTATCTCCAGGCCACGTACGACCGCTACAAGAAGCCGATCTGGCTCACCGAATACGCGCTGATCGACTTCTCGACCGGTACGCCGAGGTATCCGACCCCGGACCAGCAGGCCGCCTTCGTGACGAAGTCCACCGCCATGCTCCAGGGGCTGTCCTTCGTGGAGCGGTACGCGTGGTTCACGCTGTCCGCCGATCGCGGCGGCACCGGTCTCTACAACGGCGCCACGCCCAACCAGGCGGGCGCCGCCTACCGCGCGGCCGGCTGATGCACGGCCCACCCGTGCTCACACCACACCACGACCACCCGAAGTGAGGTCCTCCATCATGCGCAAGGGAACGCTGATCGGCCGAGTGGCGGCCGCCGCCGTCGCACTGACCGCCGTGCTGGGTGCCGCCCCGGCGAGCACCGCCGCGACCAGCGACACCCCGCCGGCCGGTGAGAACTGCTGGGCGACCCACTACGGCTACATACCCCCCGGCGCCTACACCGCCAGCGGCGAGCTCTTCGACAACAACGCGGACACCGCGGCGACCTCTCTGAGCCGCGATCCGCAGCTGCCGTTCGGAACCAGGGTGAAGGTCACCAACGTCGCGAACAACGCGTCGCTGGTCGTGCGCGTCAACGACCGCGGCACCTTCGCGTGGACCCCGTCGGTGCCCAAGTGCCTCGACCTGACCGACGGGGCGTACGCCCGGCTCGGTGGCGTGCTCAACCCGGACTCCGGCCACATCGTGGTCACGGAGGAAATCGTGCCGTAAGCCGAATGAGACCGCCCACCAACACCCGCCACTTCGGCATCATCTGCTGGAGGTCTTCAATCCGCGCCCTGATGATGTCGACCACGCTCGTCCCGCCGGACCTGGCCCTGATCGACGCCGCCTGACCGCTCGGCCCGCGTCCTCGACACCCGCCTGACCGTTCCGCCCGCGTCCTCGGCGCCCACCGCCCCGCCGGTCATTCGGTGTCCGCGCCGATGGCCTCCAGCATCGGGAGGCGTGCGGCCTGACGTCCCGGCCAGAGCGAGGCGAGTACACCGATCGCGGCGCTCGCGACGAAGAAGAGGGCCGCCCGGTCCCACGGGATGACGAGCGGAAGGACCTCCTGGCCGAGGACGGCCGCCGCGCCGATGGCCGTACCGGCGACGACACCGAGCGCGGAGCCGAAGAGGGAGATGGTCACCGACTCCAGGCGCAGCACCGATCCCACGCCGGCGCGGTCCAGCCCGATGGCCCGCAGAAGTCCGATCTCCCGCACCCGCTCGAAGACGGCCATGCCCATCGTGTTGACCACCCCGAGGACGCCGATCAGCACGGTGACGCTGAGCATGGCGTACATGATGTTGAGGAACGGCGCGGTCCGCGCGGTGGCGTCGGCCCTCGCGTCGGCGTGGTCCTGGACGAGCAGCGCCGGGTTGTCCAGGGTGCGCCGGATCTCCTCCCGGAGCGCGGCGGTGCGGCCGGGGGCGGCCTTGACCAGGACCGAGCTGATGGTCGGCCGGTCCTCGGCGCCGGTCGGACGCGGCAGGGCGCGGTCGGAGACGAGGGCGGGGCTCAGATCGTCCGGGCCGTCGTAGATGGCCACGACGGGCAGGCTGGTGCGGGTGCCCGGCGTATGCGCGCTCGCGTCGGTGAAGGTGCCGCTGACGCGGGAGCCGAGCCGCCAGCCGTGGGCGGTGGCCAACTCCTCGGTGACGGCGATGCCATGGCCGAGGCGGTCCAGCGACCCCTCGCGGACGGAGAGCGACGCCGCGCGTTCCACCGCGGCGGGGTCGACCGCGGTGACGTCCAGGGACGTCGTGTGGGGGATGTCGAGGTAGGTGTGGATGACGGGTGTGACGGCCTCGGCGTCGGCGAGCCGCCGCACCCGGGCCGCCGTGCCCTCGCCGATCTCCCCGAAGTCGACGGCCGTGATCCGCAGGTCCGAGGTCATGGAACTGTCCACCTCCTGCTCATCGAAACGGTTCACGGAGGTGACGACCACGGTGACGGCGGTGACCATCGCCAGACCGACCATCAGAGTGGTCGCCGTGGCCGCCGTACGCCGTGGATTGCGGCGGGCGTTCTCCACCGCCAGCTTGCCCCGGATGCCCGCCAGCCGGGTCAGCGGGGAGCGCAGCAGCCCGGTGATGCCCAGGGCGAGCAGCGGGGTGAGGACGATCAGGCCGACCAGCAGCAGCGGCACGGCACCGAAGAGGAGGTCCGGCTCGCCGACGGCGGCCGCGACCAGCAGCGCTCCGCACGCGGTGACGATCAGCCCGATGGTGTTGCGGCGGCGCAGCGAGGCGGCGCTGGACGGCTGGACGGTCCGCAGCGCCGCCACGGGCGGTACGGCCGCCGCCCGGCGGGCCGGGACGTAGGCCGCGAGGACGGTGACGCCGATGCCGACGGCGAAGGCCGCGATCAGCGGCTTGGTGGACCACGCCCGCACGGTGGCGCTCCCCGCACCGGAGGCGTCGAACAGGCTGCCCAGCAGGTTCGCGGCACCGATGCCCAGCCCGTAACCGATGGCCGAGGCGGCCGTGCCGACCAGGGCGGCCTCGGCCAGGACCATCCGCATCACATGGTTCCTGGTGGCGCCGACCGCCCGCAGCAGCGCGTGTTCCCGGGCACGGGCCGCGCTGAGCATGGTGAAGGTGTTGGCGACCAGGAAGGTGGAGACGAACAGGGCGACACCGGCGAAGCTCAGCAGCAGTGTGGTGAGCTTGTCCGAGTCCTCCTCGGAGGCGGCGCCGGACTCCAGGTCCGCGCGGGTGACCGCCCGCAGCCCGGACGGCAGCAACTTCTGTGCTTGCTCGGCGAGTTGGGCATCCGATGTGCCGTCGGCGGCGGTCAGGGTGATCGCCGAGTAGCCGTTCGGCGTGGGGGCGAAGTGCCGTTGTGCGGTGGCGGTGTCGAAGGCGGTGAGCGTACCGCCGGAGTCCACACGGCTGTCATGGGCGGTGAAGACGCCGACCAGCCGCGCGTCGCGGGCCGTGCCGTTCACCACGACGCGCACCCTGGCCCCCACTGGGTACCCGGCGCGCTCGGCGGTCCGCCGGTCGACAGCGATCTCGGTGGCGCCGCGGGGGCCGTGTCCCGCGGTAAGCGGATAGCGGACGTCCTTGCCGCCGTCGTCGGGCACGTAGTTGACGCCCGCGGCCTGATACAGGTCGCCCACCAGAGTGCCGTCGGAGCCGACGAGGAAGGAGCGGCCCTCCACCACACCGCGCGCCGCGCCCGCCGACGGCAGCGCCCGCAGCCGTCGCAGAAGGGTGTCATCGAGCGCGGGTGCTTCGGCGGTGTCCGCGGTAGAGGAGTCCGCGGTGATCGAGACGGACGCATCGGGCTGGGAGTTGGAGTGTGCGCGGTTCACGGCCGCTTGGACGGAGTCCCCGTAGAGCAGCGACCCCGTCACGAAGGCCACGCCGAGCACGACGGCGAGGGCGGGCATCGCGAAACGGAGCCGATGGGATCGGAGGGTGCGCAGGGCGGTGCGGAACATCGATGGCCTTCGGAAGGGGAGACGGTCGGAAGGGGCGTGGCGCATCGCGCTCGAGCGCTCGCCGGTCGCCCCGGAGGCCATCCTTCGCGAGGGCGCGGCGCGGCGGATCCACCGGAATGCCGAAGCGATCCGCGCCCCTTCTCCGGCTTCCTCGGCCGAAAGTCTGATGTGGCGACGGCGGTCTGGCCGTAGCGTGACCTGCCATGATCTCCGAGTTCCGGTCCCGCTTCCGGTCCCGATTCCGTTTCCGGCACCTGTGGCTGGGTGTGGTCGGCGTCAGTCTGGTCGTCCTCGTGGTCCTGGAGGGGCTGAACGCGCCGCTTCCGCCGATGGCCGCGGCGACGATGGTGTCCGGGGTGCTGTGCCTGGCCGCGTTCGCCGTGCCGGAACGCCTCTTCACGCGCTACGCCATCGGCGCGGCGGCCGTCTCATGTGTGCTGACCGTGGTGGAAGCGCAGCTCTCCCAGCGCCCCCCGAACACCCCGGGCCTGGCGGAGCTGGGCGTGCTGCTCCTGCTCATCACCCGCGCCGTGCGGCGCTGCCGGCCCCTGCGAGCGGCCGGGCCGGCCGCGGGAACCGCACTCGCCGCCGTGGTTCTTCCCCTGCGGATCGACGTGTGGGACAACAACCTCCTGAACCTGATCGCCGTCATCGCGGTCTGCGCCGTGCCGTTCATGGTGGTGGTGGGGCTGTGTCTGCGTCTGTACGACACGCTGCGGGAGCGGGAGCGCGAAGCCATCCGGCAGGGCCAACGCCTCGAGCACGCACGGGAGTTGCACGACTTCGTGGCCCACCATGTCACGGCGATCGTCGCGCAGACCAAGGCCGCGCGCTTCACGGCCGCGGCCGGCCACACCCAGTCCCCGGAAGACCTGGACCGGATGCTCGCCCAGATCGAGCGGGCCGGATCCCAGGCGCTGGGGTCGATGCGCGCCATGGTCTCCAGCCTGCGGGACCACACCACCGCCTCCGCCGCGACCCGGCCCACGGGCGATCCGGCGGGGCTGCGCGGTCTGCGCGATCTCACCGAGGAGTTCTCCGAGGTGGGGCCGCCCGCCGAGCTGACCCTCGCCCCGGAACTCGCCGACCGGCCACTGCCGCCCGGCATCCTCACCACCGTCCACCGGGTGGTGCAGGAGTCGCTGACCAATGTGCGCAAGCACGCCACCGGGGTCGGCCGGGTCGAGGTGCGGATCGGTGTGCGGCCCGACGACCCGGAGCGGCTGGAGGTGTCGGTCGTCGACGACGGGCAGGGTGGCGCCTCGCCGGCCGCCGGGCGGTCGGTCGAGGGGGGCGGCTACGGCCTGGTCGGCCTGGCGGAGCGGGTCGAGAAGGTCAACGGGGGTATCACCACAGGGCCGCGGGACGGCGGCGGCTGGCACGTGGTGGCCGTTCTCCCCCTGGGCAAGGCGGACAAGGCGAACACGGTGGACAGCGCGGACGCGGCGACCTTGGGCGAGGCGGCTCCGAAGGTGACCTCCTCCGGCTGACGGCCCGCGCGCCTGCGATCATGCGTGACATGACGATCCAGGTGCTCATCGCCGACGACCAGGAGATGGTCCGCGCCGCCTTCCGCATGATTCTCGACTCCCAGCCGGACATGCGGGTGGTCGCCCAGGCGGCGACCGGTGTCGAGGCGGTCGAGCAGGCCCGCCGGCTGCGGCCCGACGTCTGCCTTCTGGACATCCGCATGCCCGAGCTGGACGGTCTGGAGGCCACCCGGCTCCTCGCCGGGCCCGATGTGCCGGACCCCCTCAACGTCCTCATCGCCACCACCTTCGACCTCGATGAGTACGTCTACCGGGCGCTGCGCAACGGCGCGTGCGGCTTTCTGCTCAAGGACGGCGCGCCCGGCCTGCTCACCGAAGCGGTGCGGGCCGCGGCCTCGGGCAACTCGCTGATCTCCCCGTCGGTGACCGTCCGCCTGCTCGCACACATGGGACCCCACCGCGACCGGTCGGCCCCCTCCGAGACCCGTCCGGCCAGCCGGGGGAGGGGCGGGGCGGAGGATCTGATCGAGCCGCTGACCCAGCGGGAACGCGAAGTGGTCCGGCGGGTCGCCCGCGGCCGTACCAATGAGGAAGTCGCCGTCGATCTCCATGTCACCCTGTCCACGGTCAAGACCCACCTCGGCAACGTCCAGCGCAAACTGGCCGCCCGCAACCGCGTCGAGATCGCGGCCTGGGCCTGGGAGCACGGCATGGTGGACCAGTCCTCGCCGAGTGGCGGAGGGTGATCCGCCCGGCGGCATGCCCTGAGGAGTCGGCCCGTTACCAGGTGCGGGCGGCGCGCTGAAGCCGCTCGCGGACCCGGGCCACGTCCGGGTTGGCGTCGGCCCCCGGCCGCTGTACGAGAAAGAGCGTGTTGAGCGGCGGCTCAGCGGGCTCATGGAGCAGAACGAGCCCGCCGGATGTGAGTTCGTCCTGGCACAGGTAGCGCGGGAGCACGCTGTACCCCGCGCCCGCGACGACGGCCGACACGGCCCCGCGCAGATCCGGCACAGTCACCGCGGCCTGGGCGGTGAGCCGCTTGCCGAAGACATCGCGCCAGTACCGGCGGGCGATGGGGAGGTCCTCCGCATAGGTGATCAGCGGCACGTCACGGACCGCGGCACACGGCCCGTCGGCCGCCAGCCGCTCCCCGATGCGCCCGGCCCAGCCGGGGGAGGCGACCAGCACATAGTCCTCGTCCACCAGCGGCAGCGAGGTCAGCGCGCGGCCGCCGGGGCGCCTGGTGGCGATCACGAGATCGTGGTGTCCCGCGCGCAGCGCGTCCAGCAGCGGATCGGTCAGCCCCATCGTGATCCGCAGCCGCAGCCCCTCGGCGACCAGCGAGGCGAGTGCGGGCAGGGCGCGGGCGCACAGCAACTCGGCCGGCCCGGCCAGGTGGACCGGGATGGCGCGTCCGGTGAGGACGGTGCTCCGGCCGCCGAGGGAGGCGAGGGCGTCGAGTGGCCCGGCGATCTGCCCGGCCAGATCGTGGGCGAGGTGGGTGGGTTCCACACCGCGCGGCAGCCGGGTGAACAACTCCCGCCCGGTCTGCTGCTCCAGGGTGCGGATCTGGGCGGTGACGGTCGGCTGGGAGAGTCCGAGCAGTGGCGCCGCGGCGGTGAACGAGCCGGAGCGGTAGACGGCCAGAAAGGTCCGCAGCAGATTCAGATCGGCATGCGGCGGCGTCCGTCCGCCGCCGATGACGAGGTCGTCGCCCAGGTGTGTCCCGTCCTCCATGCCGCCCAGCATAGAGAGACGCAGGGCTCTTCCTGCCATCGGAATCCCGATGCCGACGATCGACTCACCTATTGGCGTTTCGATGCCCAGTGGATCTACCTTCGAGCACGCCGCCAGGACGGCGGCGACACATGGGGGGCGGCAACGCCCCAGGAGATCCCAGCGATCACACGTACGCCGGGTGATCGCATCGAGGAGTGAGCATGGCGAAGATCCTGTTCGTGATGACCGGTGCCGACCAGTGGACACTGGCCGACGGTACCAAGCACCCCACCGGCTACTGGGCCGATGAGGCCGTCGCCCCCTATGAGGCGTTCAAGACCGCGGGCCATGAGATCACCGTGGCCACGCCCGGCGGCGTCGTCCCGCCCGTCGACGCCGCCAGCCTCAGCCCCGAGGCCAACGACGGCCCGGAGAACGCCGCCAGGATCAGGAGCGTTGCCGAGACCGCCGCCGAATTCCACGCCCCCATCGCGCTGAGCGAGGTGCGGCTGGACGAGTACGACGCCGTCCACGTCCCCGGTGGCCACGGCCCCATGGAGGACCTCGCGGTCGACGCCGACTCGGGCCGGATCCTCACCCTGGCAGTGCGGAGCGGTATGCCGGTGAGCGTGGTCTGCCACGGGCCGGCGGCGCTGCTGGCGGCGGTCACCGAGGACGGCACTCACGCCTACGCCGGCTACCGGATCACCGCCTTCACCAACGAGGAGGAGACGATGGCCGGCAACGCCGACAAGGCCAAGTGGCTCTTGCAGGACCGCCTGACCGAGGCGGGCCTGACGGTGCGGGTGGGCGAGCCCTTCGCACCGCATGTGGAGGTCGACCGCAATGTGATCACCGGCCAGAACCCGGCCTCCTCCGGCCCGCTCGCGGACGAACTGCTCAAGAAGCTCGGCTGACCTCTTATCCCTCGTCCCCGTCCACCGCACCGGTGGACGGGCCGTCGACAGCGGGGGCGCCCCCCTACTGGAACTCAGCCGCCCATGCCCTCGGACGCACGGCCGCGTACCGCCCTGGCCTCGGTTGTCCGCGGATGTGCGCCGCCGAAGGCGCGCTCACAGGCTCGGATGGCGTCGTCGCACAGACTTCGCACGTCGGTCCAGGTGAGTCTGTCCGGACGAGTGGGCGTGACCGTGCGCCCCAGCCACTTCACCACCGGGGCCGGAAACATCCCGACGCCTCGTGTGCGCTGCCTGTCGCCTCGCTGCCGAGAGGCGACGATCTCGGCCGTCACCTCGGCATGCGCCAGACGGATGAGCGCGTCTGTCTCCGGGCTGTCCTGGTCGAGCCGAAGCCGCCCGGCCCAGGGGATCACATCGTGCACCAGCCCCAGTGCCTCTTCCCACCGATGTTGCCGCGCGACAGCTTGGGCTCGGTGCATCTGGGCGAGCAAGCGTCCCGGATGCTCCGCCCCCTGGGTTCTCCAGAGCAGCCCTACGGCGGCTTGCAGCAGCCTCTCGCTCTCGGGGTACCGCCGCAGGCCGTAGAGAGCGTTGCCCAGGGCGTGCTGAACTCTGGCGGCGAAACCAAGCACGTCGCATTGGGTCTGGGAGAGATCCCGGGTGAACGGGCCTTCGGCGTCATTGGTGAGAACGTCCCTCATGCTGGGACCGGTTCGCCCGACCAGCGACAGTCCGTGTTCGGCGGCGTCCTTCTCCGCCGTGGCGAGGACCCGGCGGAGCACCACTTCGGCTTCGCCGAAGTCTCCCCGTCCGCTGTGAAGTTGACCGAGCGCGAGGTCGTCCTTGAGGTCACCCTGGCCGCTCATCAACAGCTGGACGGCGAGCGGCAGCCCCTCTTCGTAGCGGCCGCGCGCCAGGTACGCGTCCCGCACTCGGCGCGCCGCCGTGACGGACCGGGCCGGATCGCCGTCGCGGCGCCATAGCAGGGCCAGTACGTGCGGCGTCAGGAGGGGCAGGCCGGAGTCGTTCGGCGGCGCCGCCACGGCATGGTCCAGAAGCGCCCCCGCATACGTGCACAGGCGGGCACGTTCATCGGGCGTTTCGCATGCGGAGTCCACCGGCGCGGCGGCGCCCACCCGGATACAGGGCACCCTGGGTTCGCCGGGTTCCCCGGATGCCGTGACGGGCTCGACGGTGAACTCACTGAGCTCAACTGCCACCCGGTCAGCGGAGAGCTCCGGTATGCCGACTGCCGAGATCGCCGCGGGCGAGAGCACATACAGCGGCAGGGGTGCCTCCGCGAAGCATGACAGCAGATGCCGGAGGGACAATGGCCTGCCGCTCCGGAGCGAGCCGGGAAGGCCATCCCGGTCCGAAGAGGGCAGCGGTGCCCGGCTGAGTGGGGCAGACAGCGCTTGGGGCGGTGGCAGGTGCCGTATCACGGCGACCGCGGCCGCCGCGGCATGGGCGGCGGCGCGAGGCTGGTGCTCGGTGTCGGCCTCAGCGTACTTATTGCCATCGGCCATGTCGCTGATGCCACGGATGGTCAGGGCCTCGATACGGCCGATCTGGGCGGCATGCGCCATTCCGGCGCTCTCCATCTCGATGGCCACGGCGTCGTTGTAGTGCGTCCGCAGCTGCTGGCGCAGTACGGAGGTGGCGGAGTTGAGCACAACGTCGCCGGCCGCGACGGGCTTGAAGTGTACGCGTGGGTGCCGCTGCCCGTCGGTGTCGCCTGGTGCCGACGCCGTGTGCCATGACTGGCCACGCAGTGCGTGCTTGGCCGATTGCACCAGCTCGTGTGAACCGGCCCAGCCCTCCGGCCGGGCCAGAAATCCTTCGGGGGCGTCCTTGCCGCCGTGAACGGAATGCACCCGAGTGGCGACGACGACATCACCGAGTGCCAGGTCGTCTTTGAGCGCGCCCGCGACTCCCACGAACAGGAGCGCTCTGGGCGAGAAGAGCTGGCGGGCCTGCTCGGTGACGACAGCGGCCGAGTCATTGCCCTCTCCGACCTCTGCCAGCGCCGTCCGCCACGCGGTCCCGGCGAGCGTGCCCACTTCGAAGACGGTGCCGGTCTCATGCCGGACGAAGTCCCGTTCCCCGAGGTACGCCCGCACTGCCTCATACTCCAGGCCCAGTGCAGTCAAGATCACTACTGTGTCGCTCAACCGGGCTCTCTCCAGTGATCGAGGGACATTCCCGGGCACTCTATCGCCGCGTCGCCGCAACCTCCCGGGGAGCCATCCGCGCGTACCCGCGCAAGTGCGGCATCCGCGCGGTGATTCCCGTCCCCGCGGACACCTAGGCGCTACGGGGCGCGGACGACTTGGTCGGCGGTTGCCAGCCTTGTGTGAGGATGTCGAAGATCGCGTCGACGGCGGCCCGGCGGTCCTGCTGGCCGCGGGCCAGGGCCGGGACCTCGAGTACGAATCGGGCAAGCGTCACACAGGCGAGGTTGTCGTGGTCGACGCCGAGTTCGTCGGCGATGGCGGCGCTGAGGCTGTCGGTGTGCCGGGTCCACATGCGTTCCGCGTAGGCGCGCAGTGCCGGGGTGGAGTCCACCAGGTTGGTGAACTCGGCCATCCGCGGATGCGCCGTGATCGGCAGCCAGGAGTCGAGGACATGCTGTCGGAGGGCATCGAGGATGCTCTGCCCGGCGGCTCGCTGCCGCACCGCCGCGATCAGTTGTGATTCCCGGCCCTGCTCCTGGTCGAATACCAGCGCTTCCTTGCCGGTGAAGTGCTTGAAGACCGTCGTGGTCGACACGTCGGCCGCGTCGGCGATGTCACGGATGCTCACCTGATCGTAGCCGCGTTCCAGGAAGAGCTGCAGCGCGGCGTCGGCGATCGCCTGGCGGGTGGCCGCCTTCTTGCGTTCGCGGCGGCCGACGGGGGGCTCGGTCATGATGTGAGCATATCCGATAGTTGCATCGAGGGCTAAGTGGACTCGTTGCACTTTTTTATTGAGTCTGCTTTTCTGGGGTCTGCGAGAACCCGAGCGGCACCTCTTCCTCGGCATGCTCCTCGTCCGCACCGCGTCGCGGGTCGCCGTCCTGTGCGTCGAGAAGGCCCGGTGCGCGGCATGTCCGAGGCCGAGGGTGATGCCGGAACGCCCGGCACTGCTCGCCCCATGCCTCCTCTTCGCCGGTGAAAGGAACCACCATGACCTCACCCGAGCCCGCCCACGCCCGCATCAGCGTCATCGGTGCCGGGCCCGGCGGCCTGACCTGCGCCCGCATCCTCCAGCAGCGCGGCATAGCGGTCACCGTCTACGACCGTGACTCGGGCCCCGGCGCGCGCAACCAAGGCGGCACCCTCGACCTGCACGCGGACAACGGCCAGATCGCCCTGCGCGAAGCCGGCCTTCTCGACGAGTTCTTCAAGCTGGCCCGCCCCGAAGGGCAGGAAATGCGGAAGATGGACTCGTCCGGGACGGTGACGTTCCATCACGTCCCGGAGACGGACGAGCTGTTCAAGCCGGAAATCGACCGCGGCCAGCTGCGCACCCTGCTGCTCGACTCCCTGCACCCGGGAACCGTGCACTGGGGCCGCGCCCTCGATGCGGTCAGCGGGCCCGCCGATGGGCCGCGGCAGCTGTCCTTCGCCGACGGCACGACCATCGAGACCGATCTGGTCATCGGCGCCGACGGCGCCTCATCCCGGGTACGCCCGGCCGTGTCCCCGGCCGTTCCCGAGTACACCGGGGTGAGCTTCCTGGAGGCATGGTTCTCCGACGTCGAGAACCGGCACCCCGACCTCGCCGAGCTGGTCGGCTCGGGCAGCGCCGGCGCGGCCGACGGCGACCGTGGCCTGTTCGCCCAGCGCAACAGCGGAGACCACATCCGCGTCTACGTCATCCGGCGAGCCCCGGTCGACTGGCTCGCCAGGAGCGGCCTGACCACCGATGACACCGACGGCATCCGCGCCCTGCTCCTCGAGGAGTACGCCCACTGGTCGCCCCGCATGCGCCAGATGATCACCACCAACGACGGCCCCTACGTCGACCGCCCGCTCTTCGCCCTCCCGGTCCCGCACACCTGGGACCACAACCCGACGGTGACCCTGCTGGGCGACGCCGCCCACCTCATGCCCCCGCTCGGTGTCGGCGTCAACCTCGCCATGCTCGACGCGAGCGAACTCGCCCTCGCCCTCGCGGACGCGGCCACCGTCGATGACGCCATCCGCGTCTACGAGAAGACCATGCTCCCCCGCTCCATCGAGATGGCCAAGGTCCTCGAAGGCGGAGCCGAGCATCTGCTGTCCGCCGACGTACCCGAGCACTTCTAGAGGCAATGGCGAAACGCCCCAGCCGTCGCGGATCAGGCGGGTCCGGACGTCGTGCCCCGGATGACGAGGTGCGGGGCGACCACCGCCTCCCCGGTGGGTGTCCGCTCGCCCTCCAGGCGGGCGATGGCCCGGCCGACGGCGAGTTCGGCGATGCGGGGGATGTCGTGGCCGACGGTGGTGAGGTTGACATGGGCCAGGCGCGCCAGATGGCTGTCGTCGAAGCCGATGACCGCCACCAGGTGGTCCACGGACTGGCGGGCGCCCTCGTCATCGGCGGTCCGCACCACCTCCACGCCCGGGGTGGTCCCGCGCAGCCGGCGGGCCACGGAGACGCCCGGGAGCTGTCCGGCGAGTTCGGTCAGCCGCGCGGCCGGGGCCTGCGGGCCGAGCAGGATCAGGGCCGCGCAGCGGTCGGCGAGCAGGGTGTCGGTCGCCCGCTGCTCGCCACGGTCCGCGGCCACGGCGCTCAGCGCGATCTGGTACCCGGCCGGCTCGGCCACCGCGTAGACGCCCTCCAGCAGATCGGCGTGGAAGGGGTGCTGGAGGCTGAACTGCACCCCGAGGAGAGGGGACCGGTGGCTGCGCAGCAGCCGGGCGCGACTTCACCGAGTGTGTGCGCACACCGGACGCGCCCCCTCCGTCACCGGACAGGACGCCCGCGCCGCCCTGTCCATCGCGCTCGCGGCCATCCAGTCGGTCACCACCAACGGACCCGTCCGGGTCGGCGACACCGTGGCGCAGGCCCTCACACCGCCTCGGCGGGCTTCCGGTAGACCACGACATACCCGCCCTCCGCGGTGAAGGGCGCCCGCGACCAGCCGTCCCAGCGCCCTTCCAGCCGGAGGCCCGCCAGCCGTGCCATCAGGTCCAGCTCGGTGGGCCACGCGTAGCGGAACATCATGGGGTACAGCTTCGTTCCGCCCTCGGTGATCGCGACGTACTGCCGGTTGACCGTCTGCGTCACCCGGTCGAACTTCGAGACCCGCAGGACCACCTGGTCGAGTGCCACATGAAGGGCGTCGCTGGCCTGCGGCTGGATCAGCCGGTGCGGATCGGGGACGAACAGCTGGAGGACGAAGGCGCCACCGGGGGCCAGCCGCGCTGCCACGTTCTGGAAGCAGCGGATCTGGGTCTCCTGGTCGCGCAGCAGGAAGAACGTGTGCTGGACGGCGTAGACGAGGTCGAAGGTCCCGTCGACGGCGGCCTCCGCGAAGTCGCCCTCGACGGCCCGCACCTGTGCGCTGCCCGGCTTGTCGGCCATCTGCTGGAGCATGACGGGGGAGGCGTCGATGCCGGTGACCCGCACCCCCCGCTCCGCCAGCGGCAGGGCGACCCGCCCGGTGCCCACCCCGAGCTCCAGCGCATGGCCGGGCTTGGCCACGTCCACGAGGAACCCCACCGCCGCGTCCTCGTCCTTCGCGGCCGGCCAGCCGATGGCGTCGTGGTCGGTCATGTGGTCGCCGTAGGTCGACGATTCGTATCCCTGCACGTGCGCACTCCTCTGGCTAGGCGACTCGGCGCGGGCCCAGCAGGCCCTTGGCGGCGAACGGAACGAGAACGAGGGTGAGCGCCGCGGAGAGCAGCAGTCCGCCGCGCGCACCGAGCGCACTCACCAGCGGGCCGCTGAGCGGCAGGCCGATCGGGGCCGCCAGCGTCGAGCCGGTGGTCCAGAGCGTGATCACCGGCTGCTGCTCATGGGGCGGGAGTTCCGACTGCACAAAGGTGTAGGCGATGGGTGTGAAGGGGGCGTAGATGAGTCCGCCCAGGGCGAAGGCGCACATCGCCACGGGCCCGGAGGGGGCCAGGGCGAGCAGTACCACCGAACCGCCCCACAGCGCGATGACCGCCACCAGGACGGCCTGCTGGTGCAGTTTCCGCAGGGACCCGGTGAGCGCCCCGCCGAGCAGCGCCCCGGCGCCGAAGGCGGTCCAGATGAGGCCCAGGGTGTTTCCGTCCCCGTGGAGATCCCCGTTGACCAGCACGGGAAGCGCCACTTCCACCGGCATATAGGACAGATTGAAGAAGAAGACCACGAAGAACAGGCGGGCGGCCACCGGACGCAGCCGCAGGATCCGCCACCCGGACTCCGTCGACCGCTCCGCCCGGGGCGCTCTCGGCTGTGGCGGCACGACGAGCGCGACGGCCCCGAACAGCAAGAGGAAGCTGAGCGCTTCGAGGAGGACGGCCACGTCCG
This sequence comes from Streptomyces sp. AgN23, assembly GCF_001598115.1. Classification (NCBI taxonomy): domain Bacteria; kingdom Bacillati; phylum Actinomycetota; class Actinomycetes; order Kitasatosporales; family Streptomycetaceae; genus Streptomyces; species Streptomyces sp. AgN23. Next base: position 885,992 of record NZ_CP007153.1, on the reverse strand, counting down.
CTCCGAACGCGACCGTGACCGCGCCACCGACCGCCGGCCCCACGACGTAGAGCGCCAGGCTGTTGGCGAAGCCCAGCAGTCCGTTGACGGTGAAGAGCTCGTCCTTCCCGGCCATACCGGTGGCGACGAGGCGCCGGCCGCTGGACGCCGTCTGATGCAGGACGGACCCGAGGAGCAGCGCCACCACCAGGAACCGGATGTCGATCCGGTCGGCCATGGCGGCGAGGCCCACCACCGTGAAGAGGACGGTGCGCAGCGCGCTGTCGGTGATGACCACGGCCCGGGTGGGCAGTCGCAGCCGTCCCAGGCCGATGCTGAGGGCGAGCACGGTCGACAGCACATAGGGTGCGGTCATCACCAGGCCGACCGCCACGGGGGCGGAGAGCTGCCCGTGGTGGCGTAGGGCCAGCAGCGGCAGGGCGATCAGCAGGATGCCATCGCCCACGCTGGAGACCACATAGCCGGCGAGCAGTACGGCCAGGCGCGGGTTCCCCGTCAGCACCTGGCGGTAGGTGCGGTGGCCAGCGGCCCCGCCCGCCGTCTCGTCCGTGGTGTCCGTACTCATGGGCGGTCCGTTCGCGCTTCGCGGGGCGGGTGGAAGGACAGGTCCGCGATCCACAGGGTGTCGGGCACCAGCAGAGCCCAGCGGGTGCCCCGGGCGGACGGGTCGTCGCGCAGGCTGAACCGGGCGTCCCACAGCTCCTCCCGTTCGCCCAGGTACCGGGTGAGCTTGCGGCGGCCCCGGTCCGTGTCGAAGTCCACCACCCGGCCGTGGCCACGGGCGATGACCTGGTGAACGGTGCCGGTCGCGAGGTCGCACGAGTCCACCACGAGTTCGAAGACCGGGGCGCGGTCCAGACGCTCCTCCAGCCGGGCCCAGGGGCCCGTGAGCACCCAGAAGGCGTGGTCCTCCCACAGGAACCACACGGGCCGCACCCGTGGGCCCTCGGTGGCCAGCCGGGCCACCAGGGGCCGGGCCAGGAACGCGTCCACGTCGAACGGGGCCTTGTCGAGACCCGGGAAGGTTCCGTCGTCGTCCCTGGTGAGCTTCATGAGCGGGGTCCCGTGCGCAGGGTCTGCCACGCCCGTTCCAGCCGGGCGACGCCTTCGACGATGTCCTCGGCACGGGTGCAGGAGAAGGACAGCCGGAGGGTGGACGGGTCGGGCCCGGTCGCGTAGAAATCGGTCCCCGGTACGAAGGAGACACCTTCCTCGACCGCGGCGGCCAGCAGTGCGGTGGCGTCGGCGCCCCCCGGAAGCCTCGCCCAGACGAAGAAGCCGCCGTGGGGCACCTCGAACTCCAAAGCCCCCTCGAAGGAGCCGGCCAAGGCGCTCACCAGTGCGTCGCGGCGTTTGCGATAGAGATGACGGGCGTGCTCCAGCCGGGTGGCCAGAAAGCCGGGCTCCTGGACGAGCTGATGCACCACTTGCTGCATCAGAAGCGAATTTCCCAGGTCCGCCGCCTGTTTGAACTTCATCAGCACATCGGTGAGAAACGGTGGGAGGATCAGATGGCCCAGGCGCGCCGCGGGGAAGAGCACCTTGGAGAAGGTACCCATCCGTACGGCGCCGGCCACGGTGGAGGTCGCGGCGGCCGGCCGGGGCGCGACGGTGTCGTAGCCGAGATCCCGGTAGGGGTCGTCCTCGACGAGGACGCAGCCGTACCGCTGGGCGAGGGCGGCCAGACGGCGCCGGTGCGCGGTGTCCAGGGTGGCGCCGGTCGGATTGGCGAAGGTGGGTACCACATAGATGATTTTGGCCCGTTCCTCCACCGACAGCGCCGCTTCGAGCCGGTCGAGACCCTCGTCCGACCCGAGGGGAAGGTCGACCACCCGGGCCTGGAAGAGACGGAAGACCTGCAGCGCTCCCACATAGCTGGGCCGGTCCACGAAGACCACGTCCCCGGGATCGAGCAGCGCCTTGCACAGCAGGTCGAGGCCCTGTTGTGAGCCGTGGGTGAGAAGCACCTGCGCCGCGTCGACCGGACGGCCGAGCTCGGCGGACTCCCGGGCCGCGATCCACGACCGAAGCTCGGGCAGGCCGCTCGCGTCGCCGTACCGCAGCGGCAGGCCGCCCTGGCTCAGCAGGCGGGTGGTGGCGTCGGTGAACTCCTGGTGGCAGTAGGTCTCCGGCGCCGGGCTGCCGGCGGCCAGAGCGATCACGTCGTGGCCGTCGGTCAGCCGGAGCACGGCGCCGACGGCGGAGTCCGCGAGCTGGTCCGTACGGCTCGCCAGAGCCGGAAGCCTGCTGGGCGCGTCCGTGAAGGTCACCGGGGCTCCTCCCCGCCGTCGCTCGCGGCCGTACAGATCCGGCGCGGGGTCCGCTGACGGAAGATGAGGGTGTAGGGGACGTCGATGCCGTGCCGTTCCAGGAGGGACTGCCGCACCCGCGCGACGCCCATGGAGTCCCCGCCCAAGCCGAAGAAGTCGTCGTGGGCGCCGATGTCCGAGCGGCCGAGGACCTCCCGGAAGACGTCGATGACCTGCTGCTCGGTCTCGTCCCGCGCCGTGGCCGGACGACCGCGGAACACGATGTCCGCCGTGGGTTCCGGGAGCCGGCCGCGGTCCACCTTCCCGCTGGACAGCAGCGGCAGGGAGGGGAGGCGCACCAGGACCCCGGGCACCATCTGAGGGGGCAGCCGCCGGGCGACCGCGTCGATCACCTCATCGGGGGCCGGCCGGTCGTCGTCCGCGACCAGATACCCCACCAGCCGTGGCCGCTCCCCGTCGTGGACACGGATCGCGGCCGCGGCCCCGGTGACCCCGGGCGAGGCCAGCAGCGCGGCCTCGACGGCCGCGAGATCGACGCGGACACCGTTGACCTTCGGGTCGTCGTTCAGCCGGCGGACGAATTCCACCTGCCCCTTCTCATCGACACGCACCAGATCACCGGTGCGGTACAGGCGCCGTCCGCCGCCGTGGAATGGATCGGGTACGAAGCGCCGTGCGGTCTGTTCCGGGTCGCCGAGGTAGCCGCGGGCCAGCCCGACACCGCCGATGAACAGCTCTCCGACCTCCCCGTCGGGCACCGGGGCCAGTGCGTCGTCGAGCACATGGACCCGGGTACCGCGGATCGGACGGCCCACGGAGGGGAGCGGTCCGGTGGACCTGGACCCCTCAAAGGTGGAGCCCTCAAAGGCGGACCCCTCAAAGGGGTCGAGTCGGGCCGCGAGGCGGACGCTGGACGCCTCGGTGACACCGTAGGAGTTGACGACCTCGAAGGGCAGCCCGCGGGGCCAGACCCGCAGTTGCTCACCGCCCGTCACCAGCAGGCGCAGCGGGCAGTTGGCCGGCCAGGGGACGCCGAAGAGCCGTTCCGCGAGCCCGGTCACCACGATGCTCCAGGTCACCCCCTGGTCCAGCAGCCAGTCACGGAGCGCCCCCGGCTCGCGGACGGCGCCTTCCTCGGAGACGGCGATGGCCGCGCCCGCGGTCAGCGGAGTCCACAACTCCCATCGTGAGATGGCGAATCCGGGGGAGGCCAGCCAGCCACTGCGGTCCTCGGGGCGGATAGAGAAGGCGTCATGGGACCACAGCGCCTCGTTCACGATGCCCGCGTGCGTGAGGGCCACCGCCTTGGGACGGCCGGTCGAGCCCGAGGTGAAGTAGACGCAGGCGACAGCGCCGTCCTCGCTCTCCGGAGCCGGCGGCAGACCGGCGAGTGGCTGGTCCACGGGGGGATCCGCGACCTCGCTGATGGTCAGCCCCGGACCCACCGTCAGCCGCACTCCGGCGATCCCCAGCATGTCCGCGATCCGCGCCGGGGGCAGATCCGTCGCCAGTGGCACATAGACGCCACCGGCCTTCCACACGGCGAGCGCGGCGATCACATGCTCGGCGGAGCGTGGCGCGCCGACCCCGATGGTCATGTCGCCGGCCGCGCCCCGTGCCACCAGGGCCCGGGCCAAGTCTTCCGCGCGCCGGTCGAGTTGGCCGTAGCTGAGGACGGTGGCGCCCTCGATCAGCGCCGGCCGGTCCGGCCACCGTAGCGCGGCGTCACGCACCAGGTCGTGGGTGTGGGCCGGACTGCCGTGTCCGGACGGGTCAGCGGCCGGTGTCATGCCACACCTCCCCGATCCGTGTCTGGGGGTCCTTGAGCATGTGTTCCAGATTCTGGCAGTGGCGGTCGACGTAGCGCTGTGCGCTGCTCGGGGTGAAGACCGCGCGGTTGTACGTCATCTCGCCCTCCAGCCCGGTCGGGCCGGCGTAGAGGGTGGGCACCACGTTCTGGCCGTAGACATGCGCGTACCGATCGCCGTCCAGCTCGATGGGATAGCAGGTCTCCCTGGTGAACTCGAAGGGACGGACCTCGGCGTCGCCGATGCGTTCAGGCGGGCCCAGGTCCGCGTTGAGGACGCTGCCGCGCACCCACACGTGGTACAGCGCCCTCGCCGGCCAGGGCCGTCTGGCCGTGAAGTCCGGGTCGATCGCGTCGGCGATGCGCAGATACGGCAACTGGTTGTCGTAGGCGTCGAGCGCGGTGTCCCTGACGTGTTCCAGTAGCTCGCCGAAGGTGTGCTCGGGGCGCACCTCGACCGGCAGCAGCACCAGATCGGCGAAGTGCCCGACCGCATGCGGATCCGGTTTGAGCTCCAGCCGGGTCAGCGTGGATCCGACCACGACGCGCCGTGCCCCGCAGAGGTCCGCGAGGGCGGCCACATAGGCCGCGACATGGATCAGATACGGGGTGACCCCCGCCCGGCCGCGGAGCCCGGCGAGGGCCTCCGGATCGGCCTCGGCCCGGAACGGCGTCGTCTCGCGCAGGAAGACCGGCGGTGGGGCCGCGGGATAGTCGGTGCGGACGTCGAGCGGGGCGGGCAGGGGGCTGAGCACCCGGCGCCAGTGGTCCAGACGCCGGTCGGCGTCCGCGGGCGGCCGGGCGGCCCGCCGCACGAAGTCGCGGTACTGCTCCTGCCGTGCCGGAGGGGCGATCCCCTCGTACGCCTCGGCCAGGTGGCGGACGACCAACTGCACCGAGGGGGCGTCCAGCACCAGATGGGCGGCGGACAGGACCAGCACATGCTCCGTCGGGGAGCGGCGCACCAGGGTCGCCCGCCACAGCGGGCCCCGGACGTAGTCGAAGAGGCGGTGCTCCTCGGCTCCGGCCATCAGCTCGCAGTAGGTGTCCTGATCCTCCGGTGGCACGCCGGAGAGATCCACCAGGGCGAGGAGGGGCGGGTGCGAGTCCTCCGCGTCCTGGACGTGGGTGTGGGGTGCGGTGCCCAGGTCGCTGAGGCTGGTGCGCAGCGCCTCGTGCCGTCGGCGGACATCGGCCAGCGCCCGTTCGAGCCGCCCGGTGTCCAGGGGACCGCGCAATGTGAACGCCAGACAGACATTGGTCCTGGTCAGCGCCGCGTCGTCCGGGTTCATGAAGCGCATGCTCTCCCAGATCCACTCCTGCTGCGGACTGAGCGGAACCGGATCGCCGGACGCGGTCATTCGCCCTCCATGAGCTCGGGCAGCACGCGCTCCCCGAGCAGCCGCACCGCCCGCATGGCCTCGGTGTGCGAGACGGACCCGAACCGCAGCTGCAGGCTCAGCTCGGCACCGGGGTAGAGCTTGCCGATGCGGCGGATGGTGGCGGCGGTCTCGGCCACCCCGCCCACGATGATGTTGTCCGCGGCCATCAGACCGGCCACCGTGGTCGTGCGAGCCGCCTGTTCCATGCGCTCATAGCCCTGGTACTGGTCCGAGGTGATGCCGCGCCAACTCCCGTAAGCCTCGAGCTGTTTGTCCCGGTACGCGGCGTAGTGCTCCTCGGCTCGCGCCACCGCCTCGTCCTGGCTCTCCGCCACATAGCAGTGGTAGCTGACATGCAGTCGGAAGTCGGGGGAGTGGCCGTGTCCGATCCGGGTGGCGCGGTACAGATCGAGAAGCCCGGTGAGCTTCTCATGGCTGGCCACCACCGGGATGATCATGAGGTGGTACCCCTTGGACGCGGCCCAGGTGAAGGTCTCCGGAGAGGTGGTGGCGGCGATGAACACCGGTGGCCGGGGCAGCTGCGCGGGGCGGGGCAGCATCGCGGGCAACGGGCCGAAGCGGTGGAAGCGGCCCTCCCAGCGGAAGCCCTCGTCCGTCCACAGCCGCTCGACGGCCTCGACGTTCTCCTCCAGCAGAGCCCGGCTGTCGGCCATGTCCACCCCGAACGCCTCGAACTCCGAGGGCAGGAACGCCCGGCCGAACCCGGCGTCGAGGCGGCCATGGGAGAGGTTGTCGAGGACCGACAGTGAGGCGGCCAGCTTGATGGGGTGGGTGAACGCGGGGGTGACCGCCCCGGTCACCAGCCGTAGCCGGGTGGTCCGCCGGGCGATGGCCGACAGCAGTGCCACCGGGTCCGGGCTGTATCCGCCCCACTCGTGGAAGTGGTGCTCGACCAGCTTCACATGGCTGAAGGAGAGCCGGTCGGCCAGCTCGCTGAGCTCGATGATCTCGTCGTAGAACCGCTCGGCCGGCATCTCGCCGGGGCCCACGGTGGGAAGGAAGTTGAGCCCGACCTTCATGGTGTCACTTCCCGCGGCGGCAAGTCGTCTCGTACAGATTCCGGTACTGCCGGTCGGCGAATTCGAGCTTGGCCAGCGCACGTCCGGTCTCCAGGGCCGTCTCGTGCGGGATCAGCCGCGGCGTGCCGACGGCCTCGGCCATCAGCTGGGAGGCGGCGGCCCGTTCCATCACGATGAACAGCCAGATCGCCTCGCCCAGGGAGCGGCCCCCGGTCAGGAAGCCATGATTCTGCATGATCACGGCAGTGCCGTCGCCCATGGCCTCGATGACCTCCTTGCCCTCCTGGCGCGCGTTGACCAGACCGGTGAACCGGTCGTACAGGCCGTGCCGCCGGTAGAGGACGCAGGCGTCCTGAGTGATCGGATCGAGCAGTCGGCCCAGGGACGACCAGGTCTTGCCGTACATCGCGTGGGTATGGGCGAAGGCCACCAGGTCCGGCCGGTTGCGATGCAGTTCACCATGGAGCGGGTCCACCGAGGGATTGAGTTCGCCCGAGCCCTCCAGGACGGTGCCCTGCGCCCCGACGAGGAGCAGATCGTCGACCCTCACATGGTGGAAGTCCAGACCGAAGGGATTGACCCAGTAGGCATCCGGGTCCTCCGGGTCGCGCACGCTCACATGGCCCGCGACGCCCTCGCTGTAGCCCAGCTCCGCGAGCAGATGGATGCCCTCCACCAGAGACTGCCGCAGCACATCGCGCTCGCCTCGGTCCGGCATGGTGCAACCTCACTTTCCAGAAGCGTCGTATACGCAGCGAAAGCCGACTTCGTTGTGCCGGTCGGTGAGCAGGTCCTTACCTCGGTAGAAGGTCGACAGGCAGACCGGAGGCGAGGTCCACGTCCCACCGCGCAGCACATGGAAAGCCTCGGGACGGTTCATGAATTCCTGCCCCGAACGCCCCTTGAAGAAGGGGGCCATATCGGCCCGGGTGAAGAAATTGGTACGGGTGAGCTCCCAGACGTTCCCCGCCATGTTGAGGACGCCGTAGGGGCTCGCGCCGGCCGGATGGGAGTCGGCCGCTGCCACCGGGCGCTCGGGCCAGGAGACGGTGGTGGTGACGAGCAGCTCCTCCAGTTCCGCGAGATTCCGGATGTCGTCGCGGCCGTATGCCGTGAAGACGCTTTGTGCCTTGTCATTGCTCCATTCGTCGCCCCATGGGTAGATCCGGCCGTCGGTTCCGCGGGCGGCCTTCTCCCATTCGTTCTCCGAGGGCAGCCTGCCACCGGCCCAGCGGGCGAACGCGTAGGCGTCGTACCAGTCGACCCCGACCACCGGTAAGCCCGGCCCGTTGAACCGGGGATCGTGCCAATGCGCCGGGGTGTAGTCCTTGCCGTCGGGCTCATCGGGGTGGGCGAACTCCCTGGAACCACCCACCGCGTCCAGGAATTCCGCGTACCGGGCGTTGGTCACCGTGGTCCGGTCGATGTAATACGCGGGAAGTTCCTCGACGCGCAGCGGATTGTCGGTGTTGTCCATCTGGAAGGGGCCGATGTCGTTCACCCGGGCGCCGGCGATGAAGGGCCCGGCCGTAATCAGCACGGCATCGCGCAGGTCCGGTTCGCGTCTGGCGGAGTCCACCGTGGCCCGCAGCCGGGCGAAGTGGCGGTCCTCCAGCTCGCGGAGCTCGTCCGGATCGGTGGAGTCGAAGAAGTCGAGCAGGGCGCGCTTGGTGAAGGCGGCGCCGCAGCCCACGGGTTTGCGGGCGTAGGCGGGCTTGGTGAAGTTGCTGGGCCAGCCGGAGATGCGGATCATGTGGGCCACCGCCTCCGGGACCCGGTGCTCGCCGGCGACCTTGATGGCGGTGAACGCCACCCAGTCGACGTCGTCGTGGATCGCCTCGGTGATCGCCGCCCGTGCCTCGGGCGCGTCGACGAACCGGGCGGCGAGGGTCTCCACGGCGAGGCGCCTGACGTTCCAGTCCCGGTGCCCGACCGCCCACTCGGCCAGTTCCTTCAGCGAGAGGTCGCCGTCGGCGGCATCGGTCAGCGACTTTTCTATCCGCTGGATCCGATCACGATACTCCTGGCCTTGAAGGGAGTTTATCGATTCCTCGTTCAAGAGTCCGTGCAGCATTGTCCCACCCACCCTCGTACACACTGCCCCGACGGGGTGCCGGGCGGATACGGAGATCCGCCCGGCACCCTTTACCTATCGGTTGCGACGATTACCACTTCGTCGCGGCCTCGCCCGCCTCGCGGGAAGCCAGGAAGTCCTCGGCTGTCATCCTCAGTCACCTCCATTCGCTCGCCGGTCGGAGTTTTCCAAGCCACGCGCACAGCGTGGCCACTCATGGGCGCCCGAGGGCGCGATGACGAGAAGGTCTCCCGTTTCAAAGATTCCTGAGAGAGATGCGTACCGGGCGTGATCGCACCGAGCCGGGATCTTGTCACTGACAGGCGCTGTGGGTCAGCAGCGCACCGTGCTCATCTGCATCTTCGAAAGAATTCGACGGGGTCGGACACCCAGGAAATCAGCGGCACTACACTTCCTCCGTTGCGTGACGTCCAGCATCCGCTCGGGGAGTCGCATGTACACCTCACGGCACTATAGGCATCCGTCACCTCCGCCACAACGGATACGAGCCAAAAGTTTTTCGGCTTTATGTAATCTTGGTACTCAAGCTGAATTGAGTATTCCATTCCGCTTGTGGTTCGATCTTCGCGTCACCCGTTTCCCGAGGGGCACCCGTCTCCCGAGGGGCACTCGTCTCCCGAGGAGGCGGCCGTCTCCCGACGGGACGGGGCCCGGGTGGTGCCCGCCGGTGCGGCCCACCACCGGCACGCTCTAGGATCGGTCGGTGACCGCCGTGAAACAGCAGACCACCAGGGATCAAGCGGCACCGGGGCGGAAGCGCTCGGACGGTGCCGGCCGGAGCGCCACCGTCAAGGACGTGGCGACGCTCGCCGGGGTCTCCCCGAAGACCGTGTCGAATGTGATCAACGGCTTTGTGCATGTGTCCCCGGCGACCCGGGAGCGGGTCCAGCGGGCCATCCGGGAGCTCGGCTACCGGCCCAACCGGGTGGCCCGCAACCTCCGCCGCGGCAGCACCGGCATGATCGGTCTGGTCCTGCCCGAGCTGGACGTCCCGTACTTCGCCGAGCTGGGACGCCACTTCCTCACCACGGCAGAGGAGCACGGCCGCACCCTGCTGATCGAGCAGACCCTCGGTGACCGCGAGCGGGAGGCGGCGGTGATCCACGGCCTGGGCGACCAGGTGGTGGACGGCATGGTGGTGAGCCCGCTCGCGCTGCACGGCAGCGCGCTGGCGAACCACCTCGGCACGGTCCCGCTCGTGCTCATCGGCGAGCGCCCCAGCGGCGGCCTCGCCGACCATGTGGTGATCGACAACGTCGCCGCCGCGCAGGAGGCCGTGAGCCATCTGGCGGCCGGCGGGCGCCGCCGGATCGCCGCCATCGGGGTGCAGCCCGAGCCGTACATCGGCACACCGCTGCTGCGCAGGACCGGCTACCGCCAGGGGTTGGAGGAGGCCGGCCTGCCGCTGGACCCCCGGCTGGAGCGGGAGACCCCCCGCTACCACCTGGCCGAGGGCGCCCGGGCGATGGCGGCGCTGCTCGACCAGGCCGAACCGCCGGACGCCGTGTTCTGCTTCAACGACGCGCTCGCCCTCGGCGCACTGCGCACCCTGTACGAGCGCGGACTACGGGTGCCGGACGACATGGCCGTGATGGGCTTCGACGACATCGAGGCCGCGCGGTACAGCACCCCGAGCCTGAGCAGCGTGGCACCGGACAAGACCGCCATCGCCCGGCATGCCATCGATCTGCTGCTGGAGCGGATCGAGGCACCGGACCGCCCGGCCCGGGAAGTCGTCGTCGGACATACGCTCCACGCCCGCGAGTCCACCGAGGGCGGTGTCGCCCGGACCGCTCACTGACCTCCCAGACCCGTGGTGGCCACCGACCTGACGATCTGACGCTGGAACAGCATGAAGACGATCAGCAGCGGGATGGAGCCGAGGATCGAGGCCGCCGACTCCTGGGCGTTCCGCAGCCCGGTGGAGTCCTTCACGGTCGACAGCCCCACCGGCAGCGTCATCAGCTGCGGATCGCTGGTGCTGATGAACGGCCAGAGGAAGTTGTTCCAGGTGTTGATGAAGACGAATATCGCCACGGCCGCCAGGATCGGCCGGGAGAGCGGCAGCACCACACTCCAGAACACCCGGAAGCTGCCCGCCCCATCGATCCGGGCCGCCTCCTCCAGCTCACGCGGAATGCCGTCGAAGAACTTCTTCAGGATGAACACCATCGCGGGCGCCACCACCTGCGGCAGGATCACCGCCGCGTAGGTGTCGACGAGGTTCAACGCGAGCATCTGCCGGAAGAGCGGCACGATCAGGATCTGCGGCGGCACCATGATCGAGGCGATGGTGACGGCGAAGAGAACCCGGCGGCCGCGGAAGAGCGTACGCGAGAAGGCGTACGCCGCCATCGCCGAGATGGTCACGGTGATCGCCGTGACGCACACGGCGATCACGACGCTGTTCACCGCCCACACCGGGAGATTGCCCTGACCGAGGATGGTCCGGTAGGCGTCGAGGGTGAAGCCCGCCTTGGGGATCCAGTCGGCGCCCGACGCGCTCGCGTCGACCTCCGTCTTGAACGAGGTGTCCACGCCCCAGCCGAACGGCACCAGCCAGATCACCGTCATCAGCGCCAGCGCCAGCAGCGTCAGTACACGGGGGAGGGGGCCCGTTCCGAGAGTGGGGTGCCAGGCATGGCCGCCGTAGCGACGCCGCCGGACCACTTCCCGGGGCATGGTCGAGCGGGGTTTTCCGGGGGTACGGGGGGAGAGTGTCTCGGTGGTCATGGCGCGATCAGTCCTCCCTGCGCGAGAAGATCTTCAGCTGGGCGAGCGAGAGGACGATGATGATCCCGAAGAACACGTACGACACCGCAGAGGCGTAGCCGAGCCGGTAGTTGGTGAAGCCGGTGTCGTAGATGTACTCCAGGATCGGCCGGGTGGCCCCGTTCGGGCCGCCTTTGGTCAGCAGATAGATCTGGTCGAACACCTTCAGCGACGCCATCACCTGCAACACCGCGATCAGCGCGGTGGTCCGGCGCAGCTGGGGGAGGGTGACCGACCACAGCCGGCGCCACGCACCGGCGCCGTCGAGCGCGGCCGCCTCGTAGAGGTGGTCGGGGATCGCCTGCAACGCGGCCAGGTAGAGCAGGAAGTTGAATCCCACCGTCCACCACAGGGTCACCAGCCCGATGGACCACATCGCGTATTTCTCGTCCGTCAGCCAGGCGATCCCGTCCATCCCGAACGTCTGGAGCACGCTGTTGAGCATCCCCCGGTCCGGCTGGAACAGCATGCTCCAGATCTGGTAGACCACCGCCACCGGCAGCAGATGCGAGGCGAAGAAGGCCAGCCGCCACAGCCACTGCCCCGGCATCCCCGTGTACACCAGCAGGGCCATCACCAGGGCGACGATCACGAGGGGGACGGTGGTCAGGACGGTGAACCAGACCGTGTTGCCGAGGGTCTGCCACACCTGGCTGTCGCCGAACGCCTCGGTGTAGTTGTCCAGGCCGACGAAGACACCGTCACCGTGTCCGGTCAGGCTGGCGTCGGTGAAGCTCATCCACAGGCCGATGCCGATCGGCACGAGGAGGAAGAGCGTGAAGAACACCAGGAAGGGGGTGGCGAAGAGCCACCCGGCGCCGCCCGGGGACCGTCGCCGGTCGGTGGCGGTGGCCCGTCGGGATCCGGCGCGCCGCGATCCGGCCGCGGCCCGCCGCGCGGGCGTGGAGACGGAAGCCATCACATCGCTCCTTTCTGCGATTCCGTCGCGATCAGGCCGGATTCGGCTGAGCCATCAGGGTGTTGATCTGGGAGACCATCGTGCGCACCGCACTCGCCGGGGACGACGAGCCACCGAGCGCGGGATCGAGCGCCTGGCACATCCGCGTCTGGAAGTCCGAGCCGGAGCCCGCGAACCACACCGGCGGGTCGAGCACGAGCTGCTTCGCGGCGCCCGCGTACTCGGACTGCGGACGCAACTTGGCGTAGCCCGCGGACGAGACGGCCGGTGTGTACGCGGGGATATGGCCCGCCGACGCCCACGTCAGCCCGGATTTGACCAGCTCGGCCACGAACCGGTGGGTGCGCCGCCGGTGCTCCGGATCCGGGTTGTCCTGGTGCGGCAGCACCAGCGCATGGCTGTCGGACGCCCCGGCCGGACGGTCGTAGAAGGTGGGGATGGGGGAACCGCCCAGCCTGTCCTTGAGGGCCGTCTTGTAGGTGGCCATGTCCCACTCGCCCGAGAAGATCATCGGGGAGCGGCCGTTGGCGAAGGCGGCGATCGCCGTCTGGACGTCCATGGTGCGGCTGTCGCGCGCCAGGTCGGCCATGAAGCGCACCACCTCGACGGCGGTGTCCTCGTCGATCTCGGCCCGCTCGCCCGTGAGATCGAAAGTGGCGCCGGTCTGGCTGAACAGCGTCCAGAACATCCGCCAGCCCATCGCCGCGTCGTTCGCATGGCCGAAGACGGGCCCGAGCTTGCCGGTGTCCTTGCGGAGCTTGTCCATCAGCTCCAGGGCGTGCTTCGGCGATTCGAAGGGCACGAGCTGTCCGTCGCCCGTGAGCAGACCGGCCTTGTCCATGACGTCCCGGTCGAAGAAGACGACGAAGGGGTGGGTGTCCAGCGGAATGGCATATGGGGTGCCCTGGTACAGACTCCGCTTGACCAGCGTCTTGTTGAGGTCGTCCTGCTTCAGGCCGAACTCCGCCAGCAGATCCGTGTCCCAGGGGTCGAGCAGACCGCCGGGGGCGTAGCCCGCCAGCCGGGTCAGGTGCATGATCGCCACATCCGGCGAGCGGCCGCCGGCCGAGGCCATCGCGAGCTTGGTGTAGTACGGCGGGCCCCAGTCCAGCACCGTCGTCCTGACCTTGAGATCCGGGACGCGCTTCTCCACGTTCTGGGTCATCGTCTTCATCAGTTCGCCGTCGGGGCCGGTGAACAGGGTCCAGTACTGGATCTCATCGGCGCTCGCCACGCTTCCGGCGATCGAACCGCAGCCGCTGAGCGCGGACGCCGACACGGCGGCGCCCGCCCCGTACACCGCGCCTCTCAGCAGACCACGCCGTGACAGACCGCTCATCGCCCCTCCTCACCGGCCGGGCGCTCGAAGGCGGCGGGGCGCTGCTGGGCCGCGCGCACCCGCGCCACGTCGAGCTTGCTGCTCCGGTCGAAGCGGTAGACGCCGTTCTGCTCCTGGAAGACATCGGTGAGCTGGGTGTAGCAGTAGCCGAACATCAGAGGGTCGTCGAGCAGCGCCGCGGTCAACCCCGCGAAGCGCGTGTGGAACTCCTCCTCGGTCCGCGGCCGCTCCCCGTAGCCCCAGGACACCTCGCGGTCGTCACCGGCCGCGGCGGCCTCCGCCTCCTCCGGATTCCACCAGATGCCGCCGAACTCGCTGCAGAAGTAGGGCTGGCCGCGGTACGGCAGCGACCACACCGCGTCGGTGTCCCTCTTGCCGGGGTTTCCCCGGTTGTCGGGGTTGAGGAACGGCTCGTCCTTGTCCAGCCCGGCCATCTGGCGGCGGAACTCCTCGGGGTCCTGTTCATAGCTGTGCGAGTCGTACACGTCCGTCTCGGCCACGCGGTGGGAGTAGCCGGAGGCGTCCAGGACCGGACGGGAGGTGTCGGCGGCCTTCGTGGCCAGGAACATGCCCCGGGTGACATCGTCCAGGACGCTCTGCCGGTCGTGGAGCTCCTGGTGTGTCTCGTTCAGCGGGCACCAGCCCACGATCGACGGACGGGAGTAGTCCCGCTCCACGGCCTCCAGCCACTGCGCGATGAATCCGGCGGTGGGCTGCTGGTTGTCCCGGGTGGTGCGCCCGGTGCCGGCTCCCCAGTCGCCGAACTCGCCCCAGACGAGATAGCCGAGCCGGTCCGCGTGGTGCAGGAACCGCTCCTCGAACACCTTCTGGTGCAGCCGGGCCCCGTTGAACCCCGCGGCCAGCGACAGCTCGATGTCCCGGACGAGGGCGGCGTCGTCGGGCGCGGTCATCAGCCCGTCGGGGTACCAGCCCTGGTCCAGGACCAGCCGCTGGAAGAGGGGGCGCCCGTTGAGCAGCAGCCGCTTGCCGTCGATGGCCACCGACCGCAGCCCGGCGGTGCACTCGGCGCGGTCCACGGCTTCGCCGTCGGCGTCCAGCAACTCGAATCGCACCCGGTACAGATGGGGGTCCTCCGGAGACCACGGCCGGCGCCGGTCCTCGGGCAGCGCGAGCACCATACGGGGTGCCATATCGAGGTCGGCGCGCACGGTCGCCTCGGCCACCGTCTCGCCGTCCGCGTCGCTCATCCGGGCCGTGATCCGGTGACCCGGGCGGTTGGCGCTGAGCGGCAGTTCGAGGTGGAACGCCCCGGACGCGAGGTCGGGGGTGATCCGGGGCCTGCGCAGATGGACCTCGGACACCGGCTCCATCCAGACCGTCTGCCAGATGCCGGTGGTGCGGGTGTAGTGGCAGTCGCTGTTGGCGTACTCGGTGGCCTGCTTGCCGCGCGCCTGCGGGCCGTGCCGGGCGTCCCGGGCCCGTACCACGATCACCACCTCAGCCCCTTCACCGGACGGGTCCGCCACCTCGCCGAGGTCGGCCGTGAAGGAGGTGAAGCCGCCGCTGTGCCGGGCCACTTCGCGGCCGTCGGCCCAGACGGTGGCGTCGTGGTCGACGGCCCCGAAGTGCAACAGCACCCGCCGGCCGGCCCAGTCCGCCGGGATCCGGACCGTGCGCCGGTACCAGACCGCGGGGTGGAAGTCGGTGTCACCGATCCCCGACAGCTCGGACTCGGGGCAGAACGGGACCAGGATCCGACCGTCCAGCTCCTGGTGCACCAGACCGCGTTCGAGTCCGCTGTCACCGGGGTCGAAGGTGAACTGCCAGGCACCGTTGAGATTGAGCCAGTTCTCACGGACAAAGCTGGGACGGGGATATTCGGGCCGTGGAACGGCGTTCGACACGTCGGGCGAGGGGGCGTCGGTGTGAGCCATGGGGTCTCCGGGACGGGGCGGGGATTCGGCCGGGCAGGGGTATGCCATCACCCGTTTACATCGTTGTAAAGATCTCGCGCACCATCTTTTACCGCGACCTCCGCCGGCCGCCGGTGGGCGTGGCTAGATCTCGCCCTTCTTCACCTTGTACAGCTCGATGTCAGTGTTGGCGAAAAGGTGCACATAGCCGCAGTTCCAGCAGATCAACCCGGTGGCCGACTCATTGGCCCAGCCGAACTTGAACAGCTCCATGCCGGTGCTGTTGAGCTTCACCTCGCGGTCCCGGAAAAGGTCGCCCTTGCAGAACACGCATGTGATCCACACGTCCCCGATCGCCGCACGTACAGGCTTGGCCACGCTCGCTCACCTTCTCCGGCCGCCGAGCGGCCCCCGTCGCGCATCAACAAAGGTGATCAGCATAGGACGGGGGCTCGCTCGGAACGTCAGTGGCGGTAGGTGCGCACGTAGTCGAAGCGCGCCACCGCGCCCGCGGTGTTCTGCGCGACCAGACCGACTTTGAGCTTGTTCACGGTCGGCAGGGTCCAGACGCCGGTGTGTACCCAGTGCACACCGTCCGTGCTGGTGGCCGCGCGCACCTCGGTCTCGTCCCGCGCGGTGTCGGCGTGGTACGACAGCCGCATCCACAGCGTGTCCGCGGGCGGGCCACCGAACATCGGCCCGTAGGCCACCGGGGTCGGCGGTGTGGTGGTGGGACGCTCGCCCTCCTTCGCGAACTCCGTGACGTGCGTGGCCTTTCCGGCGGTGTGACTCACCGGGAGCACCGAGTGCACCAGCTTCAGATAGCGGTCGTCATCGCCGTAGAGCACCAGCCCGGCCTGCTGATTGGTCCGCCCCGGAGCGAAGCGGAGCCTGGTCTCCACGGTGTAGTCGCCCGGGGGAGCGTCGCGGGTCAGCACCGACGCCGTATTGGTGCCGAGACAGAGCTCGCCACCCTGAGTCGGCCAGGACAGGGCGCCATCGGCCATCGTGACCCCGGACGCGGGTCCGCGCACCCATGACCACGGCGAGTCCGCCGTGGTGCCGGGGACGGTGGCGGTGTCGAACTCGTCGCTGTAGGCGGGCAGCAGCGGGCCCGGCGCCCGCTCGGGGATGCGCGTGGTGACCGGTGTGTGGAGCGCCGTGGCCCCCACGTTGTCGGCGGCCGCTCCGGCGCCGCGGGCGGCGACGCCGACCTTGCCGGGGCGGACCGCCGTCGCGGGCAGTGTCCGCTCCTGGGTGGCCACCGCGTCCCGCAGCCGGTCCGCGCTCACCTCCACGGTCATCCGGGTGCCGCGGACCTCCGCGGCCACGTTGTGCCAGGTGTCCCAGGCGAAGTCCGCCGGGAGCGGGGTCGTCCGAGCGCCACGGCTTCGGCCGTCGATCCGCACGTCCGTCACCAACGCGTTGCGCGCCCTGTCCAGCCACGCCACCACGACATCGTCCGGGCCGGTGTAGCGGACCAGCAGTCCGGCCGCGCCGGTGGCCGAGCCGACCCGCAGGTCCGCCTCGGCGCGCCGGGCCGCCGGGGCGGAGCGGTCCGAGACCAGCGAGACGGGGCCGGCGGGATTTGCGCGCGGTGTGACGAAGCCCTGGGCGTCCTGCTCGTGTCCGACACTCCAGCCGTCGGTGCCGCCACCGGCACCGGCGTGCCACCCCTTCAGCGAGCCGTCGTTGAAGGTGCCGCCCGCGGCCCAGGAGGCCACCGGGGCCCGCTGCGCGCCCTGGGAGGCGTCGGCCCCGGCCCGAACGACCGGCCAGCCGTCGATCCAGTCCAGCCGGTCCATCAACATCGGCCGCTTGGACAGCTTCAGCGTGCCGCCCGCCGCCGGTTTCAGATCCGGGTCGTCGGAGGAGATGGCGTGGTAGACGAGCCAGTCCTGGCCGGACAGATCGGTCTGCAGGGCGTTGTGCCCGGGGCCGATCCATCCGTTGCCGTTCGCGGTCAGCACCACGCCGCCCTTGCTGGTCGCGGCCGTCAGCGGAACGCCCTCGTCGTCCACGAAGGGCCCGGTCGGGCTGGTCGCCCGGCCGACCTTGACCTGATAGCCGCTGTAGGCGCCGTCGCAGCATCCGGCGTCGGAGTAGAAGAGGTAGTAGTGGCCACCGCGGCGGACGACGAACCCGCCCTCCATCCGGCGGCCCTGCGCCACTTCCGCCACCGCGCCCTCGATACCGGTGCGGGCGGCGTTCATCTTCGCCACGCAGATCGTGTCGTAGCTCCCCCAGTACAGATAGGGCTGCCCGCCCTCGTCCGTGAACTGGGCCTGGTCGATGTTGCCGGTGGCGCAGCCGCTCGGCGAGGGCAGCACGGCCCCCTGGTCGGTCCAGGGTCCGGTGGGGGTGGGCGCCGTCGCCACTCCGACGGTGTTCCCCGAGGACACCGAGTAGTACAGGTTGTAGTGGCCGTTCACATAGCGGATGTCGGGGGCCCACAGCCGGGCGCCCTTGTGCCAGGCGGGTTTGGTCTCAGGGGTGAAGACCTCTCCGGCGTACTCCCAGTGCGCCATGTCGGCCGAGCGAAGGATGGGCAGCATCCGCTCACCGTCCTCGCCCTTGCTCCGGAACACCGGGTTCTGGGTGCCGTACGCGTACCACAGGCCGTCCTTGCCCCGGATCATCACCGGGTCGGGGAAGGTGTCGACCACCCCGGCCGTCAGGGGGTTGTGGTACGTCGGCGCCTCGCGGGCCGTGGTGGTGTCCTCCGCCGTCGCGCGCGCGGCGGCCGTCGCCCGGGCCGCGGGCAGCAGCCCGGCCACCAGCGCACACAGCAGCGTGGCGACGAGGGTGCCAGGACTGCGTCTCATCTACGCGGTCCCTTCCGGCTCGAAGGAGCTCAGGCTCGGGTCGTAGTCAAGGTCCCCGATGTCGAACATCGGGGTCATCCAGTGGTAGAAGTTGTCGCCGCGCTCGCGCAGCAGGTCGTACAGGCGGCGCATCAGGCGGCGGCGCACGGGAAGCAGCTCGGGGTGCTCGTAGCGGTTGGTCAGCTCATGCGGGTCGGCGTCCAGGTCGTAGAGCTCGTTGACCGACTCGGGATTGACGATGAGCTTATGGCGCTCGTCGCGGATCATCCGCTGCGGATACGGGAAGTGGTGGCCGTGGAACTCGGCGAGCAACTCGGTCGGCCACCGCGGATGCTCGCCCCGCACCAGGGGCACCAGGCTTCGGCTGTCCACGGCCGGTGAGGTGTCGCAGCCCGCGAGGTCCAGGATGGTGGCCGTGCAGTCGGTGAGGCTGATGAACTCCTCGCGGACCTGCGGGGCCGCCCCGGGGACGCGGATGATGCCGGGGATGCGATAGATGTCCTCGTACATCGCCGGGCCCTTGTCGTGCAGCCGGTGGGCGCCGGTGAACTCGCCGTGGTCGGCCGTGAAGAACACCGAGGTGTCATCGGCCAGTCCGAGCTCGTCGAGGCGGGTGAGGATGCGCCCGATCTGCTCGTCGATCAGTGTGACATAGCCCCAGTAGACCGCGATCAGCTTGCGGGTCACCTCGATCGGGATGGTGTCGAACGTCCAGTGTGCGCTGTAGTTGCGCTGCACCGGTGGCTTTCCCTCGAAGGTCTCGGCGATCGAGGCGGGCAGCTCCACCAGGCCGGGGTCGTAGGCGTCGAAGTACGCGTCGGGCAGCAGATACGGCAGATGCGGCCCGAAGAAGTGGGTGGCCAGGAAGAACGGCCGCCCGTCCGCGGCGTAGCGTTCCAGCTGCTCGATGGCCCGGGTGGCCAGATAGTGCTCGAAAGTGGCCTCCACCGGCTGGTGCAGCCGCGCCGCCAGCAGATTGCCCGGATTGCCGTTGGGCGTGGTGCCGCGGATCGGATCGGATATCCGGTACGGCGGCAGGCCCCGTTCCTTCAGATACGCCGCGTAGTCCGGATGGTCCACGGGGTTGTGCCAGCCGGGCAGATCGGGCCCGTCGAAGCCGTACGAGGCGGCGTTGCGGTGGGTGCCCACATGCCACTTGCCGACCAGGCCGAGCTGGTAGTCGCGCTCGGCCAGGGCGGTGGGGAAGGTGAACGCGTCCTCGCGCAGATCCTCCAGATAGCCGACGTTGCGTTCGTAGTTGGCCAGCAGCCGGTGGCGGAACGGCGCCTGGCCGGTGAGCAGACTGGCTCGGGCCGGGGTGCAGATGGCGGTGGGGGTGTAGAAGCGGTCGAAGCGGGTGCCGGTCGCCGCCAGCCGGTCCAGGTTCGGCGTGGCCACATGCGGATTGCCGTAACAGCCGAGGGTGTCGACGCGATGCTGATCGGTCATCAGAAAGAGCAGGTTCATCGGGCGGCCGCCTTCGTGTAGAGGTCACCGGCGTAGAACGAGGACGGGGCGGGCGACTTCTGCAGCTGCCCGGTCCGGACGAAGAACCGGCTCATGCCGTCCAGCCACTTGTCGACGGTGCCGTCCTTGGTTCTGGCGACGAGCTCGGCGGTCGTCATCGTCTTCACATGCTCCGCGTCCGCCGCCACCTTCGCCTCGTCGGCCCTGAGCAGCTTCGCCGCCAGCGCGATGGACTCCTTGGCATGCGCGGACCGCCAGTCGTTGGCCTCCTGCAGCACCTGGACGACCTTCCGGTCGCGCTCCGGCTTCCCCTTGGCGCCGGAGACGAAGGCGGTGGGGAAGGTGGAGCCGGGGATGTCCTCGGTGCTCGCCACTTCCTTCATCCCCGGCACCTTCTCCTTGATGGTGTCGATGAGGGGGTACCAGATCCCGGCGCCGTCGATCTGCCCGGAGGCGAACGCGGAGACGACGGTGGGCGCGTCCATCACCACCTTCGAGATGTCCTTCATGGTCATCCCGGCCTGCTGGAGCGCGAGATTGAGCGCCATCTCACCGGATGTGCCCTCGGGAACGCCGACCTTCTTTCCCCTCAGATCCCGGATCGAGGCGATACCGGGCCGGGCGATGACCCGGTCGGCGTAGGTGAGCGTATTGACGGCCACGATGGTGGCCTTGCCGGAGGCGGGCAGCCACAGGGCGCCCGGCCCGATATAGCCGTAGTCCAGATTCCCGGTGCGCAGGGCCTGGATCTGGACCGGACCGTTGACGAACACCTTGGGCTCGGCGGTCAGACCGTGCTTCTTCCACAGGCCGCGGTCCTCGGCGATGGCCAGCAGGCTCGCGCCGTTGTAGTCGGCGATATAGCCGAACCTGACCACGGAACCGCCGCCGCCGGAGGACGAACACGCGGCCACCGACAGTGCCGCACCGGTCGCGGAGAGTGTGCGTATGAAGTCGCGTCGGCTCATCCTCATCTCGGGTGAGTCCCTTCGGAAGTGGGGTGGGGAGGGGTGTGGAGGGGGGTGGAGGGGCGTGGAGGGAGGAGGCAGGTCAGGCGGCGGAGTCGGCCGGCGACTGGTGGTAGACCTGGGTCCAGACGTCGTTGCGGATCCTGGCGAACTCCGCGGACAGCCGTATCTCCTCGGTCCGCGGATAGGGCAGGTCCACGTCGACGATCCGGTGGACGCGGCCCGGCCGGGCGGCCATCACCACCACCCGCCCGGCCAGATACACCGCCTCGTCGACGTCATGCGTGATGAACAGGACGGTGCGCCGCTCCTTGGTCCAGGTGTCCAGCAGCTGGTCCTGCAACTGCACCCGGGTCAGCGCGTCCAGTGCCCCGAACGGCTCGTCCATCAGCAGGACTTCGGGGTCCACGGCGTAGGCCCGGGCGATGGCGCAGCGTTGTTTCATCCCTCCGGAGAGGGTCTTGGGCAGGGCGTCCGCGAAGTCGGCGAGCCCGACCAGCTCGATGGCGTGTTCGGCGCGCCGCCTGCGCTCCGCGGCGGGGACGTGGGCCAGCTTCAGCCCGAACTCGACATTGCCGCGCACCGTCAGCCACGGGAACAGTGCGTACTGCTGGAAGATCACCCCACGGTCCGGCCCCGGCCCGGAGACGGGAGCACCGTCCACCGTGACCGTGCCGGAGGTGGGTTCCACCAGTCCGGCCACCATGCTCAGCAAGGTGGACTTGCCGCACCCGGACGGCCCGACCACCGCGACGAACTCCCGGTCCCCGATGTCCAGTGAGACCTGGCCGAGCGCGGTGAACGTGGTGTTCTTCATCGGGTAGGTCTTGGCCACGTCCCGGAAAGAGATCTTGGGGCTCATCGGCGCTCCTGCCACGCGGTGAGACGGCGGTCGGCCACCAGCAGCAACCGGTCCATGACCAGGCCGATGACGCCGATGCTGATCAGGCCCACGAAGATCGTGGGAACGTCGTAGTAGGTCTGGGCGTGGACCATCTCGAAGCCCAGTCCCTTCTGGGCGCCGATCATCTCGGCCGCCACCACGGTGGCCCAGGCCGCGCCGAGCCCGATGCGCATGCCGACCAGGATGAACGGCGTGGACGCCGGGATGACCACCTTGAGGAAGACGGTCCGGTCCGAGGCGCCGAGCACCCGCGCCGCGTCGATCAGCGTCCGGTCCACGCCGGTCACCCCCTGGAAGGCGGCCACCACACAGGACATGAACGCGGCCAGGAAGATGACGAAGATCTTCGGGGTCTCGCCGATGCCCATCAGGACGATCACCAGGGGGATCAGCGCCAGCGGCGGGATCGTACGGAAGAACTGGACGTATGGCTCCAACAGGCCCCGGGCGACCGGGTACCAGCCCATCAGAAAGCCGACGGGCACGGCGACCAGGGTGCCGAGCGCGAACCCGAGGAGCACCCGCTGCAGGCTGGCCAGCGCGTCCTGGGTGAGGGTTCCGTCGGCGAGCAGTTCACGCGCCCTGGAGCTGACCGAGAGCGGTCCGGGGATGTCCGCGAGCCCCGCGGCGGCGGTCAGGGCCCAGATGGTGACGCCCAGGACGAGGGCGATCAGATTGAACACGAGGGGGTGGACGGTGCGTCGTGCGCCGCGTGGCGCTTCCGGTGTCGTGGGGGTCTTCTCGGGCGCGGTGACCACTGTCATGGACGCCTCGCGGGGTTCATGGGTCCTCCTCTTCAGCCCGGGCGGGCCGTTCAGCCCGGGCGGGCCGTTCAGCCCGGGCGGGCCGGGTAATGGCTGAGCAGGGGGGATTCATGCAGGACAAGGGCGATGGCGCCCAGGGCGCCACCGGCCTCGCCGAGCGTCGCCGGCCTCAGGTCCACACGGTCCCGTGAGATCGGCATGATGTGTGCGCGCAGCGCCCGTTCGACCGGCTCGAAGAGCGGTGGGCCGGCCGCGGCGAGTTCGCCACCGAGCACGATCACCCCGGGGCCGACCGCGTTGCACACCGCCGCCAGCACGGTGCCGATGTGGACGGCGGCCGCCTCCAGCGTGCGCAGCGCCACCGGATCGCCGGCCGCCAGCGCCCCGAGGAGCGCGGCCAGGCCGTCCGCGTGTCCGCCCGCGCGGCGGTAGGCGGCGAGCATGGCGCCCACCGAGGCCACCGTCTCCAGGCAGCCGGTGGCGCCGCACGAACATCGCCCGTCGCCCGACTCGACCGCGATGTGGCCGAACTCGCCGGACAGGCCGTACGCCCCCCGGTGCAGGGAGCCGCCCACGACCAGCCCGCCGCCCACACCGTGGGACAGCCGCAGATACAGCACGTCCTGACCGCCCGCCGCCGCGCCCCAGGTCGCCTCGGCGAGCGCGGCGAGCCGGGTGTTGTTGTCCACCAGCACCGGTGCCTCGAAACGCTTGCGCAGCAGGGCGGTCAGATCGGCGGAGGGGCATGGGTCCGGCGGCCCGGAGTCGGGATCTCCGACCGGGCCGACCACACCCACCCCGATGGCGTTCAGCGCGCCCAGCCGCAGGGCGCCGTCGGCGAGCGTGCCGACCAGCCGCTCGGCCAGGGTGATCCGCTCCTCCCAGGGCAGTCCCGGGTCGTGCGGTTCGCTGGCCGACCCGATCACCTCGTGTGCGACGTTGACCGCGGAGACATGCACCGCCCGGCGGGCGAAGTCGATACCGATGGCCTGGCCCGCGCTGGGGTTGAGCGTCAGCGCCTCCACCGGCCGTCCCCGCCGGCGCGGGGCCGCTTCCGGCGCCGTGGCGACCACGGCGCCGCTCTCGATCAGCTCGGTGACGATATCGCTGAGGGTGGTCCGGGAGAGGCCGCTGTGCTGTCCCAGTTCGGCCCGGCTGAGCGGGCCGTGTTTGCGCAACAGCTCCAGTACCAAGTCTTCGTGGCCCCGCCGCAGCCGGGCCAGCGGGCCGTCCTGATGGGGGTGCATGCCGAACAGCATGGGCACGCCAGGCTATTTCGTCAACATCCCGGAATAAAAGAAGCTCAGGTGTCGCGACGGTACGGAAGCCGAGGCTGCCGGTGGAGCTGTCGGGGGGGGTGTCGGAGGTGCGGGCGGCCACGCGGTAGCGGTTGCGGTACGACTGGTGGCACAGATAGGAGCCGCCGCGCATCCCCTTGGCGTACCGGTGGCCGGGCCGCCGGGATCGGCGCGCCGCCGGTCGGCGTGGTCGGTGGCCCACCAGTCGGCGGCCGGCCCTTCCGGCGCCCGCCACGAGGCCCCCTCGACCCCGCACCACCACGGCGTCCCCTCGGGGCGCGGCGCCGCGGGCAGGGACCCGGCGAACGCATACGACCAGCCGAACCGTTCGGCCTCGGTGACATGTCCGGTCTCCCGTACGAAGCGGGCGAACCGCTCATTGGTCACCGCGTGCACATCGATGCGGAACGCGGCCACGGCCACTTCACGGACCGGCCCCTCGCCATCGGCGGGGAAGCCGTCCGCGTCCTCGGCGCCCATCAGGAACGTCCCGCCCGGCAGTAGCGCCATGTCCGTCTCGTGGCTGCCGGTGTGTGCCGTGGCCGCAGGGGCGGGGGCGGTCGCACCGCCGCGCGACGGCGTACAGCGGCGTGCCTGGACGCGGTCCACGCGAAACTCCTGCGAGGCGGTGGCGGGCGCGCCGCCCTGCGGGAACGCTGCCCGCGGTCCGCGCCGGGTATTTCACCGGAAACCGTTCGCGGACCCGCCACGTCCCGCGCCCACCGCCCACCGCTTCCTGGGTGCCACCCCACGTCACCTGCTATAGCTGTTGGCTGACTCTTCATCACGACGACATCTCCCGCCGCGGCTCGAGGAATGCGATCATGCTGACCTGAGCATGCCAACCACCCCCCCCTCGTGGTGCCACGCCGCGGTCGTTCAGGAGGACGCAGTGAAGAAGAGTTCGCGGATCCGTAGGGGATCCGCCATCCTCGGCAGCGCCATCGCGCTCGTCGTAGCCTTTCCGGGCAGTGCGCTCGCGGACCCGCCCACGGCTCTGCCCGCCAACGCGGACGGCACGGAGCAGACGTTCCAGCCGGCGTTCGACTACGACACCGACGGTTGCTACCCCACCCCCGCCATCGGGCCCGACGGGACGATCGCGGGCGGGCTCAACCCGAGCGGTGCCCTCAACGGCCAGTGCCGCGACTCCTGGGACCTCGACAACACCAACGGATACTCCCGCTCCAAGTGCAACAACGGGTGGTGCGCGATCATCTACGGCCTGTACTTCGAGAAGGACCAGGCCGTGGCCGGCAGTGGTCTCGGCGGACACCGCCACGACTGGGAGCACGTCGTGGTGTGGGTGCAGGACAACGAGGCCAAGTACGTCGCCACCTCGGCCCACGGCAACTTCAACATCTACAACCGGGACCAGATCCGCTGGGACGGGACCCACCCCAAGGTCGTGTACCACAAGGACGGTGTGAGCACCCACTGCTTCCGCCCGGCGAACTCCAACGACGAGCCGCCGGAGAACCACCACCAGACCTGGCAGTACCCCGCGCTGGTCGGCTGGAACGGCTACCCCGCCGGGCTGCGCGACAAGCTGAGCCAGGCCGACTTCGGCAGCGCCACCCTGGGCCTCAAGGACAGCACCTTCGCCTCGCACCTCGCGAAGGCCAAGCCGTCCGAGATCCCCTTCGACCCCAACGCGTGAGCGGCACCGCCCCGGGAGGCGACGTGGCGTCACGGCCCGCGCTTCCCGGGCCGGTTCGCACCGGGCCGGGTCAGCTCCGGGAAGGCCCGATCGGCGGCGGTTCGACCTCGAGATAGCGATGGCGGCGCGCCCCCCGGTACTCCAGCGCCTCCCAGCCCAGCCGTCGCAGCACGGCCGCACAGTTGCGCAGCGCGTCCTCCGCCGCGTACCCGGCGCCGCTTCCCGGCGGCCCCAGCCACTCGACCCGCACCACCCCCGTCCCCTCCGCCGCGCCGAGGCGGTATCCGGTCGCCGTGCGGCGGCCCTCCGCGTCGGTGGCCGACGGCGGAACACCGGCGGCCTCGAGAGCGAGGGCCACGGCCCGCACCGGCTGCCGCCGCTCCCACTCGGCGGGCACACCTTCGGGGTCGGCGGCGTCGGCGTTCATCAGCCGGCGGATCTGCAGCAGCCCCTCGAACGCGGTCTGCACCGCGGCCCGGCGGCCCCGGTCGTCGCCCTCGGGGACCCCCGCGGCGCCGGTGGCCACCTCGAACTCCGCCATCCCCTGCCCCCTTCGGACGTGGTGGCACCAGGCCCGGCGGCGGTGTTCAGCGCCGCCGCAGACCGTCGGCCTCGACCACGGCATCGGCGAAGGCTTCGGGAGCCTCCTGGGGCACATTGTGGCCGATGCCCTTCAGCGTCCGGTGGGCATACGGACCCGAGAACTTGTCCCGATAGGAGGCACCGCCCCCGGCGGGGGTGAAGGGATCGCGCCCGCCGTCCAGCGTGACCGTGGGCACGTCGATGACGGGACCCTTGGCGAGGCGCCGCTCCAAACCGTCGTACCGGGGATCACCCGCCGCGAGCCCCAGCCGCCAGCGATAGTTGTGGATCACGATGCGGACGTAGTCCGGATTCCGGAAGGCGGCGGCGGTGCGCGCGAAGGTGGCCTGGTCGAAGCGCCATGTCGGCGAGTTGAACCGCCAGACGAGCCGGGCCAGTTGACGCCGGTATTCCGGGTTCTCCAGCCCGAGCACGCCCCGCCGCGTGGCGAAGTAGTACTGATACCACCAGGCCCATTCGACCTTCGGCGGCTGCGGCTGCTTGTTCTTCTCCCGGTTGGTGATCAGATAGCCGGTCACCGAGACCAGGGCCTTGCAGCGGTTGGGCCACAGCGCCGCGACGATGTCGGCCGTCCGCGAGCCCCAGTCGTATCCGGCGAGGATCGCCCGCTCGATCCCGAGGGCGTCCATCAGGGCGAGCAGGTCGAGGGCGAACACCGACTGCTGCCCGTCGCGGAACGTCCGGGATGACCGAAAGCGCGTCGTCCCATAGCCGCGCAGATACGGGACCACCACCCGATAGCCCTCGGCGGCCAGCAAGGGCGCCACATCGACATAGCTGTGGATGTCATAGGGCCAGCCGTGCAGCAGGACGACGGCGGGGCCATGCGCCGGACCGGCCTCGGCGTAGCCGACGTTCAGCTCCCCGGCCTTGATCTGCCGCAGGGCGGCGAAGGACGTGTGCGGCGCGTCGGCGACGAAGTCGGCTCCGTTGACGGCCTCCGCCGAGCCGGTGGCCCGGATGGCGAACGGCGCCCCGACCGCACTCGCGCCCACGATCTTCCCGAAGCTGCGCCTGTTGAACATCCGCACCCTCCACCAGTGCGACCACTCCCGGGCCCTGGCATCCACCATGGCGCACCGGTGCGACCCTCGCACGCCGTACGTCACCTGCCGGAGAGGTGACGCATGCGGGTGAGGGGGAGGGGCGCGCCTTACTCGGCGAGCTCCTGCTCGTCGATGGACCCCCGCTCCTCGGCGAGCTCCCGCTCCGAGGTCACCGCGATCCGGCGTCTGATCACCGCGGCCGCCGTGAGCGCGCTCATGGTGAACGCCGTCGCGATCAGCCACGGCTGGTCCAGTGCATGGCGGGTGAGGTGATCGAGCGAGTAGCGGCCGGGCCCCGCGATCCCGAGTGCCGCCGCCGAACATCCCAGCAGGGCGGGGAACTCGTAGCCACCGGACTGGGCGAAGAAGCCGGCCGGCGCGTTCACCGACACCGCGCCCGCCATCGTCCCCGCGGCCGCCGCCCCGGCCACGGGCGTGGCGAAGCCGAGCGCGAGCAGCAGCCCGCCGCCCGCCTCGCCCAGCCCGGCTGCCAAGGCATTGACCCGCCCCGGACGGAAGCCCATCGCCTCCATGGCCTGGCTGGTACCGTCCAGGCCATCGCCGCCGCACCAGCCGAAGAGCTTCTGCGCGCCGTGCGCGGCCAGGACCCCGCCCACACCGAGGCGCAGTGCCAGCAGTCCGAGATCCTTGCGGTGGTGCATGGGGTCTCCTCCGCTCCCGTACGGGCACACCATGGGCGGCCGCCCGGCGTCTCACCCAGTGTCGGTACGCCTCCCGGGGCCCGCTGTCGCTGGTACGCCATCGGAGTGCATCAGCTCCGTCGCGGTGACCGCGCGCAGACCGCGGCCGCGCAGACCGTCGAGGACCGTGGGCAGCGCGGTCAGGGTTCCGGGGTGACCGAAGTGCAGACTGACCACGGAACCGGCGCGGACCCGGCCGAGGATCGTGTCCCGCACCGCGTCCGGCCCAGGGTCCTGGAAGTCCTGGGAATCCACGTCGTAGGAGAGGACGTGCGGGTACCCGGCGCGGGCCGCCAGACCGGTCACGAGGTCCGTGGCGGTACGGGCCCGCGACGGCCGGAACCAGCTTCCGATGGTCCCGGTGAGGCGGCGCAGCCGGTCGGCGCATTCGGTGATCTCCGCGTACGCCTCGTCGGCGGGCAGTGCGCAGACGGCGCGGTGCCGCATGGTGTGGTTGCCCAGCTCATGGCCGCCGTCCAGGACCCGCCGGGCCAGCTCCGGCTGTTCGTCGAGCCAGGTGCCGACGGCGAGGACGGTGACCCGGGCCCCGGCCCGCTCGGCCTCGGACAGCAGCGAGCGGGCCAGCTCCGGGTCGCCCTGGCCGTGGAAGGTGAGGGCCACCGTGTTTCCGCCGCGCGGCCCGTGGGTGATCTGGGGCGGCAGTCCGGGGAAACGCACCGGTCCGCGGGGCGCGTGTCCGGCGGGCGTGGCCGTACCGGAGGAGGGCGTCCCGGTGGCACCGGCGGGTCTGGACGACGAGGACACGGGGTGGTGGCCGCAGCCGACGCCGCACGCCGTGGCCGCCACGGCACCGCTCGCGGACCGCAGGACATCACGGCGGGAGAAAGGGGACACCTGAAGCATGAGAGCACGCCCCTGGTCGATATGCGGCGATTTCTCGCTGGTGAGGTGTGTTTTTCCGTCGATCGCCGGGCATGGACATGAGCTCTGGGCCGGGCAGGGCCATGGGCTCGCACCGAGGTCCGGGGCGCGTCGGGGCGCCCATCGGCACGCATGGCACGCTGGGCCTTTGTATTTCGTGCACCACCGAGGAGACGAGCCACGTGCCGCAGAACCACCCACCGGAGCCCACCGCCGCCCCGGCGGTGCTCGCCGAGGAGCGGCGACTCCATAAGGACCTCGGATTCTGGGGCCTGACCGCGATCGGGTTCTCCAACATCCTGGGGTCCGGGTGGCTGTTCGCGGCCCTGTACGCCGCTCAGACCGCCGGCCCCGCCGCCCTGCTGTCCTGGATCGCGGCGGGTGTGCTGTGTGCCCTGATCGCCCTGGTGATGGTGGAGCTCGGCGCCACCCGCCCGGAGGGCGGTGGCACCGTGCGCTGGCCGCTGTACGCCAGCGGACGGCTGGTCGGCACGATGATCGGCTGGTCCGTGCTGCTCTCGGTGGGTGGTACGGCGGCCGAGATCAGCGCGATCATGCAGTACGCCGCGCACTATCTGCCGGGGCTCTACAGCGGCGGCACACTCACGGTCTCGGGACTCGGCGTGGCCGTCGCGCTCAGTGTCGTGCTGACGGTGTGCAACTGGTTCGCCGTGCGGATATTCGCCCGGCTGAACAACCTCATCTCGGTGTTCAAGGTCGTCGTCCCCGTCCTCACCATCGTCGCGCTGTTCCTGTCCGGCACCC
The DNA here is from genome assembly GCF_001598115.1 of Streptomyces sp. AgN23. NCBI lineage: Bacteria > Bacillati > Actinomycetota > Actinomycetes > Kitasatosporales > Streptomycetaceae > Streptomyces > Streptomyces sp. AgN23. The sequence goes on along the minus strand of NZ_CP007153.1, from coordinate 856,611 downwards.
ATTCCGGACGCCTCACGGATCACGGCGGTTTCGCGCCGTACGGCTACGCGGCCTGCCTGACCGCGCTGGCCGGTGGCGGCATCGTGTACTCCGTCAACGGCTTCCAGGCCCCGCTCGACTTCTCCGGGGAGGCCCGCAACCCGCGCCGTACCGTACCGGCCGCGGTGCTCACCGGCATCGGCCTCGCCGTGCTGGTCTACCTCGGGCTCCAGCTTGCCTTCCTGTTCACGGTGCCCGAGTCGCTGCTGGGCCACGGCTGGAAGGGCGTCAACTTCGAGTCGCCCTTCGGGCAACTCGCGCTGGTGCTCAACCTCCACTGGCTGGCCACGCTGCTCTACGCCGACGCGGTGATCTCACCAGGCGGATCGGCCTACGTGGGCGTGGCCATCGACGCTCGCCACACCTACGCCCTGGCCAAGAACGGGCTGCTGCCCCGCTTCTTCATGCGCATCCACCCCCGCTCCGGGGTGGCGCGCCGGGCACTGCTGCTCAACCTGGCGGTCATCGTCGTCTTCATGCTGCCGTTCGGCGGCTGGCAGGACATCGTGAGCGTGATGGGTGACATGTATCTGCTGATCTACGCGGCCTCGGCGGTCGCCGTCGCGGCATTCCGGGCACACGACCGCGAGCGGGGAGTGACGCGGGCCGAGGGCCGGGTGCCGGGGGTGCGCTGGATCGCACCGGTCAGCTTCGTGGTGGCCAGCGAGTTCGTCTACTGGTCGGGCTGGCACGATCTGCGGCTCGCGTTGCCCTTCGTGCTGGTCGGCGCGGTGTTGTTCCTGCTGCAGCGTCGTGAGGACGGCGGCGCGTCCCTGGGGGAGGAGCTGCGGCGCGGCGCTTGGCTGGTCTTCCATCTGGCCGCGCTGACCGTGCTGTCGTGGCTCGGCACCTTCGGCGGTTCCGCCCGCCTCCCGGCGCCGTACGACACCGTGGCGGTGGGCGTCCTCGCCCTCGCCGTGTTCGTGTGGGCGGTCCGCGCGGGCGCCCGGCACCTGCGCGCCTCGCAGGTCAGCGCAGCGTCGCCGTGAAGCTCCGGCCGTAGGCGTGGCGGGTGGTGACGACGATCCGGGTACCGCCGGGCACCCGGCCCACCCGGACCCCGTCGTCCGCGGCCACGGCCCGCATCCTGCGGCCGCGGACGACGACCGAGACCGTGTCGCGCTCGGTGGTCGGATCGGACACCGCGATGGCCAAGGCGCCGTCCCGGGCCTCCCGCAGGAGCACCGAGCCCGGTCCGCGCACCGACAGCCGCCCGGCGCGATGGGTGCCGGGGGCGAAGGCGTTGAGCGCGGTGATCCGCAGACCCCGGTGGGCCACGGCCTGCAGCCGGGCCGTGTTGGCCAGGACGGCGAGTGGCCGACGGGCGTAGGCGCCCAGTTGGCGTTCGGTGGCGTTCGGGACGAGGGCGTACGCCATCGAGGTGTGCGGCGCCCCGGCCGAGCGCTCCACCGTGACGGCGAAGAGCTGTTTGGTCACCGGGAGGTCGGGGTTGGCGAGGCGGACGGCGCGGCGGCCGCGGGTGACGGTGTCGAGCGTGACCGTGGGCGGTGGCCCGTCGAGGATGACATAGCCGACCGAGGCGGCCCGGGTGGCATTGGCGTACCGCAGCCAGGCGAGCGGGGCCGTGCCGATGCCGGACCAGGGCGCACCGCCACGGAGCCGCCCGGTGAGGGCGAGGGTGTCCGAGGGGGCGGCGATCCGGGTGTCGAGGGTCGTCGTCACCGCGCGGCCGGCGGCGTCGCCGACCCCCGCGGCCAGCACCACGATCTCGTCGTCGAACAGGAACCACGACTTGGTGGCATCGGCGTTGCGATACACCACGAAGTCGTCGGGGAGGTCGCCCGCCTGTTTCGCGGCGTACGCCACGTCGTCGGACTGGACGAGCCCCACCACTCCGTACGCGCCCAGGGCGGCGCCACCGGAGAACGGGTGGGTGCCGCGGGGGAAGTAGACATAGGTGTTCTGCGCCTCCGACGAGGAGGTGAAGCCACGTTCGGGGTTGTCGTACCAGAGCGTGCCGTAGAGCTCGGGGACGGCGCGGCGGGTCTCCACGGGGGCGGTGACTCCGGCGAGGCGGTGGGGCGGGACGGTGGTGAGGTAGTCGATGCCGAACGCCTGGGTCTGGTCCTGGCCGGAGAGATACAGATGATGCGCGCCGTCCCCCTGGAACCAGGGCATCAAGTTCTCGCCGCTCATGTACTCGTACCGGCTGATCCTGGAGGAGCTGCGGGCCAGGGCGAAGGCATAGCCGGGGCGCCGGTGGACGGTTCTGTCCATCGCGTTGAACGCGACATGGCGTTCGGCGGGCCCGAGGTCCCGCACCGGGATCGAGGAGTCGGCGAGGATGTCGGTGTAGCGGGCGATGCTCACCGGGGACACGAACGCCGAAGGGTCGAGCGCGGCCTTCGAGGTCTGCCGCAGATACGAGACATAGCCCTTCAGCGCCGTGGCATCGGCGCCGGTGGCATGGGCGGACAGGCCCACCACGGCCTCCACCACCTCGGCCGCGTCGGCGTACCCCGTCGCCGGGCGGGACACCCCGCGCCCCTTGACGATCTCCATCAGCCAGCCCTCGAAGATCAGCGGTGCGAAGCCGTCCACCACCCACCCCTGGGCGACGCGGACCAGCCGGTCGTCGGTGGTGTAGCCCGTGCCGTCGAGCATCTTGATGGTCTGCACGACACGGGTGAGCAGCCCCTTGCCGTAGGAGCCCGTGTAGGCCACGGACGCGTGCTGGATGAAGGAGCCATCGGCGTAGAAGCCGTCGGTGACACCGTGCCGCAGCTCGTACGGGTCGATCGTGGCCAGGATCGTCAGCTGGTCGGCGATGGCCTTGGCGATCCGGGCGTCGTCGCCGAGCACGGCGCCCTGGAGGATGCGGTTGGTGGTGATGTCGGCGAGGTTGGCGCCGGTGTGGAAGCGTGAGTCGAGGTCGACGTCACCGGCCTTGCCATTGCGCAGATACGCGTCCATCGAGGCGACGTAGGTGGCGGCCAGCTCGGGCCGGTACGCGGCGAGTTCGTCCGCGAGCAGCGCCAGGATCTTGCTGACGTGGGTGGAGATGCCGATCTCCCAGGTGAACCAGTTGCCGTAGTAGCCCTTCGACTGGTCGCCGTAATAGTGCTCATGGAGCCATGTCAGGCCGTCGATGACGCGCCGCCGGACACCGGTGTCGCCGGGCAGCCCGGACGGTGTGCCGCCTTCCGGTGTGCGGGTGGCCAGGGCGATCTCGTAGAGGTACTGGAACGAGGTGATCAGGTTGGGATCGCTCGTGCCCAGTGCCAGGCCCTGGAAGAGCTCGCCCTGCCCGGCGCGGTCCATCGCGGTGAGCCGGGAGCGGGCGGTCGCGGCGATGGCCGCGAGTCTGGCGCGCACCTCGGGTCGGGCGCCCATTTCGCGCGTCCCGGCGAAGACGGCCACGGTGTTGTCGATCAGCCGGGTATGCGCGGCCCCGGAGGCTTCACCGGGCGCTGTTTCGCCGTGTGTGGCCGGATGTCCCGCCGCCCGTGCGCGCAGCGGCAGGGCCATGGCCGACAGAGCGGCGGCCGGGAGCGTGGAGACGAGGGCACGACGCGAGAGAGGCACGGGCACGCTCCAACGGTCGACGGGGTCCGATGGGGAACCGCCGCACCATTCAAGCAACCCCGGCTTCCCCTGTCACGGGATCGGAATCGGGGGGCTGCGGGCGGGTTTATGTCGCCAATATAGGCAACAGAATCGTGGACAATCTTGTTGGCCTAGATTTACCTTCGACAGGCACTCACTCAGGGAGGGCACGCGATGCCGAAGGAAGCTCGTCCAGGCACCGGAGAGCAGGCCAAGCAGCATGCGATGGAGCGGCTGCGGCAGGCGATTTTGCGCGGGGAGATGGCACCGGCCCAGCGGCTGGTGGAGAACGAGCTCGCCGAGCAATTCGACGTGACACGGGCGAGCATCCGCGCGGCGCTGATCGATCTGGCATCCGAGGGGCTGGTCGAGCGGATCCGCAACCGTGGTTCACGGGTGCGGGTGGTGAGCGTGGAGGAGGCCGTGGCCATCACCGAATGCCGCATGGTCCTGGAAGGGCTGTGCGCCGCCAAGGCGGCCGTCGAGGCCAGTGAGGAGCAGCTGACCGAGCTGGCCGACCTGGGCACGGCGATGTCCAAGGCGGTCGCCGACGGCGAACCGCTGACCTACTCCGACCTCAACCACCAACTGCACGCCCGCATCCGGGAGATCTCCGGTCAGCAGGTGGCGGTGGAACTGCTGGAGCGGCTCAACGCACAGCTGGTGCGCCATCGGTTCCAGCTCGCGCTGCGGCCGGGGCGTGCCCAGCGGTCCCTGGGTGAACACCTGGCCGTGATCGAAGCGATCAGGGCCAGGGACCCACAGGCGGCCGAAGCGGCCGTCCGTGCCCACCTCGCCAGTGTGATCGACGCCTTGAACGAAGCGCCGGCGTCGACGCCGTGAGCACATGACGCGGGCTCGCGCCGCGGGGTGGGTCACCGACCTTGTTCAGCAAGGAGATATCAGCGATGACGCACGGTAACGCGGGCGACGCGCCCGCTGCCGCACGGCCGGCCGGTGCGATCGTCACCGATCCGCCACGCGCCGGGGCCGAGCACGTGGACGCCCTGCGGGGGTATGGCGTGGCCACGGTGCACGAGGCCATGGGCCGCACCGGATGCCTCGGCCCTGGTCTGCGCCCCGTCCAGCGGGACGTGCGCATCGCGGGCACCGGGGTCACGGCGCTGTGCTGGCCCGGCGACAACCTGATGATCCACGCCGCGGTCGAGCAGTGCGCCGAGGGCGACATCCTCGTCGTCGCCACCACCTCGCCGTCCACGGACGGCATGTTCGGCCAGCTCTTCGCCACCGCGCTCCACCACCGCGGCGTCCGCGGCCTGGCCATCGACGCCGGGGTGCGCGACACCGCCTAACTGCGCGCGATGGGCTTCCCCGTCTGGTCGGCGGCCGTGTGCGTGCAGGGCACCGTCAAGGCCACGGCCGGATCCGTCAATGTGCCCGTGGTGGTGGGCGGGCAGTGCACCGGAAACCGATGTCGACTATCTGTTTCTGCAGATCGGTGTGGGCCGGGCCGAGGTCTCCGACCGGCAGAACTGCGGCAACCTCCTGGCCGGAGTCGGCCCCTTCGCCGTCGAACGGGGCCTGGTCGCCGCCCGGGACGGGCGGACACCGGTGCGGATCAAGATGGTCAACAGCGGCGACCACGCCACCGTGACCGTTCCCACCCTGGACCGGCGCGTCGACTACACCGGCTCGGCCGAGATCTCGGGCGTACCGGGATCCGCCGCCCCGCTGGTGATCGGTTTCCAGCAGGGCAGCGGCCCTCTGCTGCCCACCGGCCGCGCCCGTGACGTCATCGACGGCACCCCGGTGACCTGAGTGGACAACGGCATGCCGACCGTACTGATCGCCGCGTCCGCCCTGAACGTCACCGGCTACGAGGACCCCGGCGAGCCGGAGGCGGACACGGTGCTCGGCGCCCGGCTCCAGGAGATCCGGTTGGCGGCAGGCCGATTGATGGGCCTGGGCGATGTCCGTGCCACGACCGTGCCCAAGCTCAGCCTGCTGGCCCCGCCCGCCCACGGTGGCACCGTGATGACCCGCACCTTCCTCCCGGTCCGCTGCCACACGGCGATCGGCGTCCTGGGAGCCGCCAGTGTCGCCGCCGGGCTGTGTGTCGAGGGAAACGTCGGCGAGGACATGGCCCGGCTCCCGGCGACGGGGGAGCGGCTGCGCATCGAGCACCCCACCGGCTTCCTGGACATCGACACGGCCGTGGACAACGGAGCCAGTCCCGTGGCACGGGGTACGGCAGTCGTGCGCACCGCGCGGAAGATCTTCGACGGCACGGTCTTTCCCCGGCCCGCCTGATCCGGCGCTCCGTGGCGCCCACACACCGGTGCCCGGTCGTGCCACACACCACCCTTCCTTTTCGGCCCCACCATGCCTTCCCCGCCACGCCTCCATTCCCCAACCGTCCGCCCCTCCAAAGGAGTTGCCGATGACCCCGCTGCTCGGGGACATCGCCCACCTCGGGCATGTCGAACTGCTCACCCCGACCGCAGTCCCTGGTTCTTCACCACCATCCTCGGCCTGACCGAGAACGGCCGCTCCGGCGACTCGGTCCACCTGCGGACCTGGGACGACTGCGAACACCACAGCCTGACCCTCACCGCCCACCCGGCCTCGGGCATCCGCCGCACCGCCCCGCGCGCGGCCGGTGCGGAAGCCCTCCACCGCCGAGTGAAGGAGGCCGAGGCCGCCGGCCTCCCCGGCGCTGGGTCGAGGACGAGCCCGGTATCGGCCCGCTCTATGTCACCAGCGACCCGGACGGCCATGAACTCGCCCTCTACCGGGCGAGCCCGCCGGGCCTCCGACGGGTCAAGGAGGGGGCGCACACCGTGCTCGAGGCGGGTGGCGCCGCAACGCCCGAGGGAGCCGCCGCCCTGGCCGAGCTGGACGCGGACCTGCGTGAGCTGGGCATCGCGCCGCGCGGAAGCGCAGCGCTGCTCGCGGGGGGCCTGTTCCTGGACGGTCTCGCGATGGGTCTCCCGGCACCGGCGGTTGCCGTGGTGGCGTGGTGCCGGTCGGTCGGTGCCGCTCGCCCCGGCGGTCTGTGTCGCGCGTGCCATCTCGCCTCCCCGGTCAGGATGGCCGCAGCCCATGACCGCCCCGCCTGCCCGCACGGCTGGGCCCGCCGACCGGTGGGACATGACCGGCGGCGGGCCCGGGCGCCGAGAGGGGCGGTGACTAATCCCACCGTTCCCCTTCGGCCTGTGAAGGAGTCGTCCTCTGTACATCGGGGTGGCCGGTGTCCGGCTCGTCATCGCGCTCGCCCTCGGCCTGTGAGGGGGTCGTCCACGGCACGTCCGGATGGCCGGTTTCCCGTTCGCGTTCGGTGTGGGAGGGGGCCGGCTCGGTCATGTGATGCCTCCGCTCCTAGTGCGGACGATGCCGATTTTACGCCTGTATGTTCCGGTTGGTGCAGTGCGGCCGGGTCGGCGACCTCCTATGCGCTGATGTCGATCGTGATGTCGGTATGTACATGAGTATGTCTAGACCAGTGTCATGTTCACTGCCATGATGGCCCCGCACCCCTCAGCACCATGAGCCCCCCATTCCCCCCGCCGACGCGGCCGTCCCGCCGCGCGAGAGGTGATGTATGTCCAGACGCGTCTCCACCCGATTCCGGACCCTGCCCTGCTGGGCATCAGCCCTGCTGCTCGCCCTGGGCATGACCGCGCTGGCCCCCGAGGCGTCCGCCCGGACGGCCGTGCCCAGCACGATCCCGCTGAAGTTCACCAACAACTCCGGGCGCGGCGACCAGATCTACGTCTATACGATCGGCACCCTGCTCTCGACCGGCAGGCAGGGCTGGGCCGACGCCTCCGGGACCTTCCACCCCTGGCCGGCCGGTGGCAACCCGCCGACCCCGGCCCCCGACGCGTCGATCGCCGGTCCGGCCAACGGCCAGGCGCTGACGATCCGCATCCCGAAGCTCTCCGGCCGGGTCTACTTCTCCTACGGCCGGAAGCTGGACTTCCGGCTCACCACCGGCGGCCTGGTGCAGCCCGCCGTGCAGAACCCCTCCGATCCCAACAGGAACATCCTGTTCAACTGGAGCGAGTTCACCCTCGACGACTCCGGCCTGTACATCAACAGCACCCAGGTCGACATGTTCTCCGCGCCGTACGCGGTGGGCGTGCAGGGCGCCGACGGCGGCGTGAAGAGCGCCGGCCACCTCAAGCCCGGTGGCTACAACGGCGTCTTCAACGCACTGCGCGCCCAGCCCGGCGGCTGGGCGGGCCTCATCCAGACCCGCCCGGACGGCACCCTCCTGCGGGCCCTCGCGCCCGGGCACGGCATCGAGGCGGGCGGGCTGCCCGCGAACGCGATGGACAACTACATCAACCGGGTGTGGCAGAAGTACACCAGCTCCACCCTGACGGTCACGCCCTTCGCCGACCGGCCGAACACCAAGTACTTCGGGCGGGTCTCCGGCGACGTCATGAACTTCACCAACGGCGCCGGAGCCGTGGTCACCAGCTTCCAGAAGCCGGACTCCGACTCCGTCTTCGGTTGCTACAAGCGCCTGGACGCACCCAACGACCAGGTGCGCGGCCCGATTTCGCGGACCCTGTGCGCCGGCTACAACCGCACGACCCTGCTCACCAACTCCAACCAGCCCGACACCAGTGACGCCGGGTTCTACACCGACGCCGTGACCAACCACTACGCCCGGGCGATCCACGCCCAGATGGCCGACGGCAAGGCGTACGCCTTCGCCTTCGACGACGTCGGCCAGCACGAGTCGCTTGTCCATGACGGCAATCCGCAGCAGGCGTACATCACCCTGGACCCCTTCAACTAGACCGGCAGGAGGCACGGCATGAGACGCACCAGACCGCTGCGCACCCGCCTGGCCGCCCTCGCCACCGGAGCACTCGCCCTGCTGGCCCCGCAATTCCTCCCGGCCACGGCCGAGGCGGCGCCGTCCGCCACCATCTGCAACACATACTGCGACGCCCGTGACCCGGCGCTCGCCCCGCAGAGCCGCAACCCCGTCACCACCACCCTCTTCTCCCGCTCCATCGCCCTGCACTTCGACGACGCCGACGCGATGGGCTGGGCCTCCATCGACAACGGCAGCCCCGGTGACGAGGTGTGGCTGGACCGCTCGTTCGACGGCGGCCGGAGCTGGTCCTCGGGCAGTCGCCTCGGCAACACCGCCATCCCGTCCGGACAGCGGGGCCGGCGCACCCTCATGTACAACGTGGACGACTGGGGCGCCCATGGCGTCGGCGCGCTGCGGGCCTGCGGCAAGGCCGGTGACCGCCCCGACATCGCCTGTACGCCCTGGGCCCGTACGACCTGGAACGCGTGGGACCGCCGCACGGCCGCCGCCACCGCGCAGATGGCGTTCTACTCCTACGGGACCGGGCTGTTCTCCACCACCGGCTGGTGGAACTCGGCCAACGCCCTGACGGCCGTCATCGACAACATCCGCGTCACGGGCATGCACAGCTATGAATACACCATCGCCCGCACCTACGACCTCAACCTCGGTGCGCAGGGCGGGCAGTTCCGCAACGACTACATCGACGACACCGGCTGGTGGGGCCTGGCCTGGGTGGCGGCCTACGACCTCACCGGGGACTCCCGCTATCTCGCCACCGCCCGCGCCGACGCCGACTACATGGCCTCCTACTGGGACTCCACCTGTGGCGGCGGTGTGTGGTGGAGCACCGCGAAGACCTACAAGAACGCCATCGCCAACTCCCTCTACCTCCAGCTGAACGCCGCCCTGCACAACCGGATCCCCGGCGACACCGCCTATCTCCAGCGGGCGAAGGCGGAGTGGTCCTGGTTCCAGGGCACCGGCATGGTGAACGGCTCGAACCTGGTCAACGACGGCATCGACCTGGGCAGCTGCAAGAACAACGGCCAACCGGTCTGGTCCTACAACCAGGGCGTTCTGCTCGGCGGCCTCACCGAGCTGTACAAGGCCACCGGCGACGGTGCCGTGCTGGACTCGGCCCGCCGCATCGGCACCGCCGCCACCACGTCGTCCCAGCTCAACACGGCCGACGGCATCCTCAAGGACCCCTGCGAGACCGGCGACTGCGGTGCCGATGGCCCGTCCTTCAAGGGCGCCCATGTGCGGGGGCTGGCCAAGCTGGACGCGGCCCTGCCCGACCACCCCTTCACGGCGTATCTCAAGCGACAGGCGGACCGCGCCTACGCCGCCGACCGCAACGCCCTGGACCAGTACGGACTGCGCTGGTCAGGACCGCTGGACAAAACCGACGCGGCGCGGCAGCACAGCGCACTCGACCTGATGAACGCGGCCTCCTAGACCCGGGCAGCGCCCATCAGCCGCACCTGCCCGGGACCCGGATGGGGCTCCTCCGTCTCCTTCAGCCGCAGCACCTCGGGGCCGCCGTACTCCTCGTAGACGATCGCCTTCATAGCGCTCACTCCCGTCGGCCCCGTCAAGAGGGCGGGTTTGTACCGACAACGCCGTCCTCGGCCGGGACATGCCCCTTCCCGCCGTTCCTTCGGCCAGTTCCACCCGGCCGAAGGAACAGCCGGGGCGACGAACCCGCCCGGTACGGAGGAGGGCGCGGACCGGCTGCTCCCCGCCGATGTGGCCAATACGGCCCGCGCGGTGGGCGGGCTGTGGTGCACGCGATGCTCGACGAGCAGGGACCGGGCCAGGACGGCGCGCCACATCCGGTGCGCCGCGTCCACGTGGGCTGGAAGGTCGGCGACGGCGAGCTGCGCGCCACCGTACGGGACGACGGCCCCGGTGTCCTGCGGCGGACAGCCCCGCGCTCGCGACGTATCGTGGCTGAGGGACGGCGAGCGGAGCGTTTCATGACCACACCGCGGGACCTGTTGATCGTCACCCTGGACGTGGCGCCCATGCGCCCCCTGGAGCGGGGTGATCTGTCGCTCGCGCTCGCGGGAGCCGAGCTGATCGACCTCCTCGACGCCGAAGCGCTCGGGATCGAGGACGACCGCATCGTGCCGGGCCTGTGCCCACCGACCGGAGATCGCCTGCTGGACGAGGCCGCGTCCTCGTTCGTCGGCCGACCGCCGTACGAGCCGGTGGGCGATTGGCTGTGGCGCAGAGGCCGCGGTCTGTCCCCGGCCTATCTGGACGCACTGGCGGCCGCGGGACAGATCACCCGGCGACGCCACGGCTGGCTGCCGCTCCGCTCCGGTGAGGCGGTGCCGGTGGACTCGGCCGCCCGCCGCCACGCGATGGACCGCTGGGCCTCCGACGAGCCCGTCCTCGCGTCCCTCGCGGCGGCCATCGGGGTCCGCGAGCAGCCTGCGGGAGACGCCGCGGGCGCGGTCGGCGACGCGGCCGTGACCGTGCTCGCCGCCGTCAACGACGCCGTGATGGAGCTGGAAGCCGAACGGCAGCGGCGGGCCATCGAGGAAGCGGCCTTCGACAACGTCTGGCGTGGCGAATGACCGCGTGACCGGTTGGCCACCGCGTCAGACGGCCGACCAGCCGTTGTCGACGGGCAGGATGACACCGTTGACGTTGCTCGCGGCCTCGGAGGCGAGGAAGAGGATGGCGGCGGCCTGCTCCTCGGCCGTGGCGATCCTGCCGACGGTCGCGGTATGGGCTCCGATGACGGCCGGACCATGCGCTCCCGGCCGGGCGTCGACCCGGATGGCGGTGGCGGTGCCGCCGGGGGCGATCGCGTTGGCCCGGATCCCCTGGTCCCGGTACATCACGGCGAGGGACTTCACCAGGCCCGCCACACCGTGCTTGGCGGCGGTGTAGGCGGCACCGGCCGTACTGCCGCGCAGCGACGCCTCCGAGGCGGTGAAGACGATCGAGCCCCGGCCCGCCGCCAGCATGTGCGGCAGCGCGGCCCGGGTGAGCATGAACGGGGCCGTCAGATTGACCCGCAGTACACGATCCCATTCGGCGTCGTCGGTGTCCGCGACCGCCGAGAAGCGGTCCATGATGCCGGCGTTGTTGACCAGCACGTCCAGGCCGCCGAACTCCTCCACGGCCGTGGCGACGACCTCGTCCACCACCCGCTGGTGGACCAGGTCGCCGACCACGGCCCGGGCCGTGCCCCCTTGTGTCCCTATGGCCGCGACGACACTTTCAACGCCGTCCCGGTCGAGGTCCGCGACCAGCACCCGCGCCCCCTCCCGGGCGAGCGCCAGGGCGGTGGCCCGGCCGATTCCCGATCCCGCCCCGGTGACGATGACGCCATGACCCTCGAGTCCGGTGCTGCTCACGTGTTCCTTTCCACGCGGCGATCCGTGCCGCGCTGACCGTGGGTGTTCTTCCGCATGGGGCGGCGGAGGCGGGTGGGCCCGCCTCCGCCGCGACATCACGGGTGTCCGGGTGCGGCCGTCAGTCCTGGATCTCGATGGCCAGGGCAGGGCACACCGCCGCGGCGTGCCGGACGTCCTCGGCCTGCTCGGCCGGGGGCTCGGGGGTGAGCAGCACCACGATGCCGTCCTCGTCGCGCTGGTCGAAGACCTCCATCGCGGCGACCACACACTGGCCGGAAGCGACGCACTTGTCCTGGTCGACGGTCACCTTCATGAGCTTCTCCTTTGTCACCAGGTCACGGGCAGTTCGTAGACGCCGTAGACGGATCCGTCGTGCTTGAACGGGATCCGCTCCAGCTCGGTGGCCGGCCGCAGCGTGGGGATGCGGCGGTAGAGGGTGTTGTAGACGACCTGGAGCTCCATCCGGGCCAGCGGCTGGCCCAGGCACTGGTGCACCCCGAAGCCGAAGGCCACATGGCGGCGGGCATCGCGCCGCAGGTCCAGCCGGTCGGGCTCGGCGAACACATCCGGGTCCCGGTTGGCGATTTCATTGGCCAGGATCAGCCCCTCGCCGGCGCGGATCACCTCCCCGCCGATCTCGATGTCCGCCACCGCCACCCGGCGCCGCCCGCCGTGGGTGATGTGCAGATAGCGCAGCAGCTCCTCCACCGCCGAGGCGATCAGCTTGGGGTCGTCGGTCTCGCGCAGCAGGGCGAGCTGATCGGGGTGCTCGAAGAGCGCGAGGGTGCCGAGCGCGATCATGTTCGCGGTGGTCTCGTGTCCCGCGATCAGCAGCAGCACACCCATCTGCGCCGCCTCGTCGCGGGCCAGCTCGCCCGCGGTGACCCGCCCGGCCAGCCCGGACAGCAGATCGTCGACGGGACGGGCGATCTTCTCGCCCATCAGATCGTCCAGATAGCCGATCAGGTTCCCATGGGCGGCCGAGCGCTGCTCGGGGGTGACGTTCCGGTTGATGATGACCTTGCTGTTCTCCTGGAAGAAGCCGTGGTCGGCGTAGGGCACTCCGAGCAGCTGGCAGATCACCAGCGAGGGCACGGGCAGGGCGAACGCCTCCACCAGGTCGACCGGGTTCGGACCGGCCAGCAGCTCGTCGATCAGATCGTCCACGATCTTCTGCACACCGGGCCGCATCGCCTCCACCCGCCTGATGGCGAACGGCGCCGTCACCATCCGCCGCAGCCGGGCGTGCTCGGGGTCGTCCTTCAGGATGAAGCTGACCCCGGTGCCTCCGGGCGGCATCGGGGCCTGCCGGGGATAGCCGGGCCGGTTGATGTCGGCGCTGACCCTCGGGTCGCCCAGCAGCATCCGCTGATCGGCGTACCCGGTCACCAGCCACGGAGTGCTGCCGTCCCACAGGCGGACCTTCGCCAGCGGGCCCTCCTGCCGCATGTCCCGCAGCTCCGGGGGCGGGTCGAACGGGCAGCCCGCCGCCCTGGCCATCGGAAACTCCGGGGGCCGCGCGGCGCGCTCGTCCACCGGGTTCACTGTGCTGGTCATCGATCCCTCAATTCGTTTGAGGCGTGTGGTGAAACCCCCGTTGTCCCCCGACGGCCCTCACGGACCGCTGGTGTGCGAGCCGCGCTCAGCGGGTGACGGGCGCCAGCCACAGCCCGACGATGCCGTCGATCAGGCCGGTGGCGGCGTCATGCCAGCTGGACCGGGGCGTGGCGGTGTTCTCGGCGAGCGCGCGCTCCCGCTCCGCGCACATGTGCAGGATCAGATTGCGCGCCATGGCGCCGCGCTCGCGGTGCACCTCGATCGGCAACTCGGGGAGGCACCGGTTGAACCCTTCGATGGTGCGCCGCAGCGCCGGGGAGGCCAGCGACTCCTCGGTCATGATCTCGTGGAGCGCGGGATCGGTCATCACCTGGGCGCAGAACCGCGCGTACCAGGTGGGACTGCCCATGTCCGCCAGATGCTCGAGGACCGGGCGCACCAGACAGGCCACCCAGTCCCGTACGTCGGTGGAGTCGCCGATCTCCCCCAGCAGCCGCCGGCGCAACCGCTCGACCTGCTCGGCGTGTTGCCCGGCGATCGCCCGTACCAGGTCGGCCTTGGTGCCGAAGTGGTAACCGACCGCCGCGTTGTTGCCCTGTCCGGCGGCCTCGCTCACCTGGCGGTTGGAGACCGCGTACACCCCGCGCTCGGCGAACAGCCGCTCCGCGGCGGCGAGGATCGCCTCTCGCGTGGCGTCGGCCCGTTCGTGCCGTACGGTCCTGGTGGCCACGATCACCTCCTCCCCGGCATGAGCGGTCGCTCGCCGTTTCCTCGATCCACGACGCTCTCCCTCGGTTCGGGGTGGTCATCGACATGATCAGGCAACCCCATGGGTAGCCTTAAGTCAAGCGACTGATTTAAGTCAGGATGCCATCGGAACCACGCGCACCACCGCTGAGACCCCACGGCGTGAGGAACGTCGTTCAGCCGCCGTACGACTCGCCGGCGTCGTGGACCAACAGGGCGATCTGGACGCGGTTGTTGAGGTCCAGCCGGGTCAGGATGCGCGACACATGGGCCTTCACCGTCGGCAACGCCAGATGCAGCTCCCGGGCGATCTCCGCGTTGGAGCGGCCGCCCCCGACCGCCCGGGCCACCTCCCGCTCCCGCTCGCCCAGCAGCGCCAGCCGGGCCCGGGCGGCGGTGGCCCGGTCCTCCTGCCCGCCGCCCGCCACCTGCTCGATGAGGCGGCGGGTGACGGCGGGGGAGAGCACCGGATCCCCGGCGGCCACCGTCCGGATGGCCGTGACGATGTCCTGTGGCGGGGTGTCCTTGAGGAGGAACCCGGCCGCCCCGCCGCGCAGCGCCCGCAGCACATGCGCGTCGGTGTGGAAAGTGGTCAGCACCAGCACCTCCGGGGCGCCGGGCCGGGCCCGGAGCTCGGTGGTGGCGGTCAGCCCGTCCACACCCGGCATCCGGATGTCCATCAGCACCACATCGGGCCGCTGCGCGGCGACCAGGGCCGGCACCTCCGCCCCGTCGGCGGCCTCCGCGACGACCTCGATGTCCGGGGCACCGCCCAGCATCAGGCGCAGCCCGGCCCGTACGATCGCGTCGTCGTCCACCAGCAGGACATGGATCACTCGCGCCGTCCTCCCTCACCCCTGGCCCGCGGCGGACACCGGGTCCACCGCGGGCCAGGGTAGCCAGGCGCGGACCCGGAAACCGTCGTGGGCCGGACCCGCGCTCAGCTCGCCACCGGCCAGCCGGGCCCGTTCGGCCAGCCCGATCAGCCCCTGCCCGCCGCCTTCGCCACCGCCGGTGTCCGCGGCCGCTCCGGGTGCCGGCGCGTTGCGGACCTCCACGGTCAGCCGCTCGGCCGGGCCCCCGGCCACCCGTACGGTGACCGGGGCGCCGGGCGCGTGTTTGCGCGCGTTGGTCAGCGCCTCCTGGACGATGCGGTACGCCGTCCGCCCCACCATGGGCGGCGGGGCCGGTCCGTCGGGCGGCCCGGTCAGCTCGATCCGGCCGCCCGCCGCCCGTGCCTCCGCCACCAACCGGGCCAAATCCGCCAGTTCGGGCTGGGGCCGCTCGTCCTCCGCCGGTCCCGCGCGCAGCACCCCGATCACCTCGCGCAGATCGCGCAGCGCCAGACGGGCGCTCTCCCGGATCACCCCGGCGGCCTTTCCGATCTCCTCCCGGGGCGCGCTCGTATGGAACTCCAGCGCCCCCGCGTGCACGCTCAGCAGCGTCAGCCGGTGCCCCAGCACATCATGCATCTCCCGCGCGATCTCCTCCCGCGCCTCCCGGCGGGCCCGCTCGGCCCGCGACTCCGCGTCCGCCTCGGCCAGTTCGGCGCGCTCCCGCAGTGAGGCGATCAGCTGCTGCCGGGACCGCCGGAACAACCCCCAGCCGATGGCCCCGGCGATCAGCGCGAAGTACGTCAGCGCCGAGCTCTTCCGGTCCCCGGACACCTCCGGCAGCTGCCACAGGAAGGCGGGAAGCGGTACGAAGGCCACCGCCGCCACCCATGCCGTGGCCCGCCACGGCCGGGTCGCGGCCACCGTGAACACCGCCACCATCGCCGGACCGGTCAGATAGTGCGACGCCTCGCCCCCCGCCAGTAGCAGCGCCACCGCCAGCGCCACCGGCCACCGCCGTCGCAGCAGGACCGTCGCACACCCCAGCCCGCCGATCACCTGGTCGACGGTCCGCCACAGCGGATCGAGGCCGGCCTCGATCGGTATGGAATCCGAGCTGGCGGCGGCGAAACAGGCGGCGAAGAGCATCAGCCCCAGATCGGCTGCCCAGTCCCGGCGGGTGCGGTGAATGCGGCGCATGTCCCGGCAATCTACGCGGACCCGGCGGGGGAGCGGGGGCGGCTGCCGCGAGCGGATACTTAAGTACGACTCACCGGTGGCGGCCGGTGTTCTTCGGTCATCGCCTCGCCGCCTTGTGTCCGATCCGCCGCCCGGGTCGGCCCGCCTAGGTTCGGGCCATGACATCCACCAAGGACACCTCCCCGCTCGCCGCCGTGTCGCATCTGCTCTCCTTCACCCTCGTCGTCGGCGGCGGAAGTGGTCTGCTGCACGAATGGTGGGGCTGGCTCCACTTCATGGGTTTCGTCCGCTTCGTCGTCCCCGGCGGCTATGAGGTCTACAGCTATGTGGTGATGGTCGTCCTCGGCCTGGCGGTGGGCGCGGCGGGCGGTGCGCTCGGCGATCGGAGCCGCGGCCGATGACCACCCCGGTCACCGGCCGCGGTTGACGCGTCGTTACTTCCGCGTCGCGATCCGCATGAACGTGACGGAGTGGGCCGGGAAGGTGTGACTGAAGGTGGTGTCCACACCGTCGAGTGTGGAACCGCTTGCCGTCGCCGCCCGAGAAGTCGTCGCTCAGCAGCGTGGCCCCCGTCCGCCGAGGTGACCCGGACGTCGTCGTACGCGGCGCTGGTGGCCCAGGTGGGCAGGCCGAGGGAGCCGGTGATCGGGCCGGAGGGGAGGGACGGGGTGGCGGACGCCTCGCTCGGCACGACCTGGTCGCCGACGTGGTGGCGAGCGCGGTGAGCGTCCCGGTGTACTCCGTCCAGCGGTCCCCGTGCGCGGTGGCGCGCAGCGGCGTGGCGAGCGAGGTGGCGCCGGGCACACCTGGACCGGGACGTCCTGGTTCATCGAAGGGGACATCGCCGATCGCTTCGGCAGCCTGGACCATCAGGCCCTGCTTTCAGCCGATCGCGGCGGCGCGGTCGTACCGCGGACCTCGAGGGCCGGAGCGGTGAGGGCGACCTCGCCGGGACGGGCGGGGTCGGCGATCCGGTCGAGCAGGCGGCGCGCGGCGCGACGGCCGATGTCGTGGTTCGCGTTGTCCACGGTGGTGAGCCACAGATGGCGCAGCCGCGCGAGGTAGGTGTTGTCGTAGCCGACGAGGGAGAGGTCGTCCGGCACCCGCAGGCCGAGCTCCTCGGCGGCCGACAGGGCGCCGACCCCCGCCATGTCGTTGAACGCGAAGACGGCGGTGGGCCGGTGCGGCGTGCTCAGCAGCCGGACCGTGGCCCGGTAGCCGCCCTCCTCGGTCAGATCGCCCTGCTCCACGGCCGCCGACCCGGACAGACCGTGCTCGCTCATGACCGTCTCGAAGCCACGGCGGCGCAGCTCGCCCACCACTCCCTGTCCGGCGATATGGGCGATGCGCCGGTGGCCGAGGCCGATGAGGTGCTCGGTGGCGAGGCGGGCGCCCAGTTCGTCGTCGCCCGCGACGATGTCCACGTCGGGCAGCACGGGCTCGCGGGTGCCCGCGACCACCGTGGGCACCCGCGCGGCCGCCGTGCGCACCGCCGCCGGGTCCGGGAGCGTGCCGACCGCGATCAGGCCGTCGACCCGCAGCTCGGTGAAGGTGTGGGTGAGGTCCTCGCCGAGCCGCCGGTTGAGCCGGCCGTCGGCCAGCAGTGTCCGCAGACCGCTCGCGTACAGCTGGGAGTTGAGGCCGTCGAGCAGCTCCACGAACCAGGGGTTGCGCAGGTCGTTGAGGAGCACCCCGACGGTCCGGGTGCGCCGCTCGCTGAGGCTGCGCGCGGCGGCGTTGGGCCGGTACCCGAGCTGCTCGACGGCGGCCAGGACGGCCTGCCGCTTCTCGGGGCGCACCTGCTCGGAGCCGCGCAGCACCAGGGAGACCAGCGACTTCGACACTCCGGCCCGTTCGGCGACATCGCGGATCGTCGGTGGTCTCATGTTCTGGACCGTTCCATAGGGCGGACGCGGTTGTCAAAGGGGTTGACACGCTGTGCATAGGGCTCCCAGTGTGGGCCGGGAGATTTATGGAACGGTCCAAAGAAGGGCAGTCATGGTGAGCACGCTCGGGGTCGCCGTCGTGGGATTCGGCTG
Organism: Streptomyces sp. AgN23; assembly: GCF_001598115.1. NCBI lineage: Bacteria > Bacillati > Actinomycetota > Actinomycetes > Kitasatosporales > Streptomycetaceae > Streptomyces > Streptomyces sp. AgN23. Next base: position 838,457 of record NZ_CP007153.1, on the reverse strand, counting down.
GATGGGACGGGTGCACACCCAGGCGTACGTCCGGCTACCGCACCACTTCCCGCAGCTGTCCGTACGGCCCGAACTGGTCGCCGTCGCCGACGAGGTGCCCGGACGGGCCGAGGAGGCCGCCGGGCGGTATGGCTTCGCCACCGCAGTCCGGGACTGGCAGGAGGTCGCCGCCGACCCCCGGATCCAGGCCGTGAGCATCGCCGCGCCGAACTTTCTGCACCGCGAGATCGGCATCGCCATGGCCCGGGCGGGCAAGCACATCTGGATCGAGAAGCCGGTCGGGCTCACCGCTGACGACGCCCGCGCGGTCGCCGCCGCCGTGGCCGAGGCCGGGGTCCAGGGCGCGGTCGGTTTCAACTACCGCAACGCGCCCGCCGTCCAGACCGCACGCGCCATGATCGGCGCCGGGGAGATCGGCACCGTCACCCATGCCCGCGTCCGCCTCTTCAGCGACTACGCAGCCCACCCCGAGGCTGCCCTGACCTGGCGGTACGAACGTGCGCGTGGCGGCAGCGGAGTGCTGGGCGACCTCGCCTCGCACGGGGTGGACCTGGCCCGTTTCCTGCTCGGCGAGATCGACACCCTGACCGCCGACACCGCCGTGTTCGTGCCCGAGCGGGCCCGCCCCACCGGCGCCACCGCCGGCCACGCCCGGGCCACCGGCGGCGAGCTGGGCCCGGTGGAGAACGAGGACTACGTCTCCTGTCTGCTGCGCTTCGCCTCCGGCGCCCGCGGGGTGCTGGAGGCGTGCCGGGTCTCGGTCGGCGAGCAGAACACCTACGGCTTCGAGATCCACGGCACCAAGGGCGCGGTCTTCTGGGACTTCCGGCGCATGGGCGAACTCGGCGTCAGCCACGGCACGGCCTATCAGGACCAGCCCGTCTCCACCGTGTACATCGGCCCCGGGCACGGCGAGTACGCCGCCTTCCAGCCCGGCGCGGCCAACAGCATGGGCTATGACGATCTGAAGGTGATCGAGGCGTACCAGTTCGTGCGCTCCATCGCCGAGGGCACCGCCTACGGCGCCACTTTGGACGACGCCGTGCACAGCGCCACCGTGCTGGACGCCATGGCCCGCTCCGCCGAGCGGGGCACCTGGGTGAGCCCCGGCTGAGCGAAGGGGCGGAGGACACCCGGCACATGGTGGACACGGTGAGCACTGGGGCCGAACCGGTGTACTGGAGGGACGACCACGTCAACTCTGCCGGCGCCCGCCCGCTTCACCGCGGAGAAGCCCCGCGTCACGTTCCTCGGCGCGGCCGCTGGGCGCGGCGGAGGACCACTGTCTCCTCGGCCAGTTCGCGCCGGGACACCTCGGTGGCCGGGACGCCCACCGACCCGTGGGAGCAGTGCGACCGCCGCCGCGAGACCGCCGCCCGCGGACTGGCCGTGCACGGCGATCCTCGTCGCGTCGATGCCCAGGTCCGCCGCGTGGGGGCGAGCCACGCCAGCCCCGCGTAGAAGTCCTGCCACGGTGCGGGGTAGGGATGCTCAGGCGCGAGCCGGTAGGCCACCGCGACGACACGACGGCGCCGAGTTCACGGCAGAGGCGGATGCTACGGGCATGGGTGGCCTCGATCGACGCGGCCGGCCGCCTGGCCTCCTCGGCTCGCGCCGCCGCCGGGTCGCCGAGGCCGACGGTCGGCGGGATCGCCAGGGCCGCCGTCAGTTCTGGGTCGAGGGGGTAACGCATCGTTCTCCGTGGGCCGGTGTCCGGTTCGTGGACTTCGTGAGCCGCGCAGTGTGCGTCGTACCGCGTGGACGGGTGCGCGACGCACGAGCCGGCTTCGGCGAGGCGGAGTACTGGAACCCGGAGACGGGAGCCGGTCTGGGCGCCGCTCCCCAGTCCTGGTCGGCACTCGCCGCCTGTATGGAGCCGTGGTGAACGCGGCGCAGGCCGAGGTGAGCACGCGGGGCTGAACCGGCGTACTGGAGGGGGCGGGCAACCGCGCACGCACCCTCGACGCCGGAGGTACCTCACCCGTGAGCACCACGACCAAAGCGGCCCCGACGGGGGCCGGCCGCCGCGCCGCGGGCGATCCGCGGGGCGGGCGGTTCGATTCGTCCCTCGGCCTGATCATGCTGCTGGTCCTGGTGGTTGCGGCGCAGGGGCCGATCCGCCGGGCGCTGTCGGCTCCGGTGACGCAGAGCTGGATGACCGTGTTCGTCGCGGTGGTCCTCCAGGCCCTGCCCTTTCTCGTGCTCGGGGTGGTGCTGTCGGCGCTCATCGCGGTGTTCGTCCCGCCGTCGTTCTTCGCCCGCGCGCTGCCGCGGCGGCCCGCCCTCGCGGTGCCGGTGGCGGGGGTGGCCGGGGCGGTGCTGCCCGGCTGTGAATGCGCCTCGGTGCCGGTGGCCGGGGCGCTGGTGCGCCGGGGCGTCACCCCCGCGGCGGCGCTGGCGTTTCTGCTGTCCGCCCCGGCGATCAACCCGATCGTGCTGACCGCCACCGCCGTCGCGTTCCCCCGCGACCCCGAGATGGTGCTCGCCCGGTTCGTGGCGAGTCTGCTCGTGGCGTGTGCGATGGGCTGGCTGTGGCAGCGGCTGGGGCGGGCCGACTGGCTGCGCCCACCGGCCCGCCCCTCCTTCCACGGCCACGGCAGGGGCGCCGCGTTCTGGGCGTCCGTACGCCACGATGTGATGCACGCCGGCGGCTTCCTCGTCGTCGGCGCGATGGCCGCGGCCACCCTCAAGGCCGTGGTACCGGCGAACTGGCTGCGCGGCGCGGCCGATGACCCGGTCGTGGCGATCCTCGCCCTGGCCGTCCTCGCGGTGCTGCTGTCGATCTGCTCCGAGGCCGACGCCTTCGTGGCCGCGTCCCTGTCGCAGTTCTCGCTCACCGCCCGGCTGGCGTTCCTGGTCGTCGGGCCGATGATCGACCTGAAGCTGTTCGCCATGCAGACCGGCACCTTCGGCCGCGGGTTCGCGCTGCGGTTCGCGCCCGCCACCTTCGTCCTCGCCGTACTGATGTCGGTCCTGGTCGGGGCGGTGCTGCTGTGAACCGGAAGGCACAGGCGATCGTGCTGTTCCTCATCGGCGGGGCGGTGCTGCGGGCCGGTTTCACCGGCCTGTATCTGCGCTATGTGAAGGCGGGGCTGCGCCCGTTGCTCCTCGCGGCCGGTGTCGTCCTGATCGCGGCCGCCGTCGCCACCATCTGGTACGAGCGGCCGCGCAGGGCCCATGCCGACCCGTACGCGGAGGAGGGCGACGGCGGCCACGCCCACCGGGAACCACGGGTCTCCTGGCTCCTCGTCCTCCCGCTGTTCGCCCTCATCCTGGTGGCGCCGCCCGCGCTGGGCTCGTACACCGCCATGCACACCGGCACGGCGCTGCAACGCCCCTGGGGCTTCCCCGCGCTCCCCGCCGGTGACCCGCTGCCACTCAATGTGGCCGATTACGCCGGCCGCGCGGTGTACGACCACGGGCGCTCCCTGGAGCACCGCAGGATCGAGGTCACCGGTTTCGTCGCCCTCGACGGCCACGGCGCCCCCTACCTCGTCCGCATGGCGCTCAACTGCTGCGCCGCCGACGCCCAGCCCGTCAAGATCGGGCTGACCGGACGGATCCCCCCGGTGCTGCAACCCGACACCTGGCTCCAGGTCATCGGCACCTACACCCGCAAGCGGACCACGGACCCCGTGGGCGGTGGCGCCATCCCGTACCTCGAAGTCAGCAGTTCCCGGCCGGTCCCGGCTCCGCGCGATCCGTACGACGAGAGCTGGAACGGCTGACCGCTCGGTGCCTCGGTACGAACCGGCCGTCGTCCCGCCACCCGGCCGGTAAGATCGTCCGCGCGGCGGCCGCTCTTCGGGCAGTGGGCGGTCGTCGACGGGGGATGTCCGTCACCACGATCCTGGGAGCCAGCCATGGCGAATGCCTCCCCCGACCCGGCGGCCACGGCGCCGCTCGGGCCGCCGCCGCCGTTCGACCCGGAACTCATCGCACCCCTCGCGGCCATCAGCGAGATACTGCGGCCCGGCGGATCCGGAGCGGATCCGGAGGCGGGGGACGGTCAGGGTGTACCCGGCATGGAGACGCTGACGAACGAGGATCTGGAGCGCGACGGGGCCTTCCTGGTCGAGGAGCGGTCCGTCCCCGGCCCGGCGGACGCGCCCAAGGTCTCGCTGCTGATCTGCCGGTTGGCGGACGCGGCCACTCCTGTACCGGCGCTCTATCACATCCACGGCGGTGGCATGACGGTCGGGCACAACCGCCTGGGTGTGCCGGAGTTGCTCGACCTCGCCCAGGAACTGCGGCTCGCCGTGGTGTCCGTCGAATACCGGCTCGCGCCGGGGACCCGGCATCCGGGGCCGGTCGAGGACTGCTACGCCGGGCTGCGCTGGACCGCCGAACACGCCGAAGAGCTGGGCATCGACCCGGCGCGCATCGTGGTCGTGGGCGGCAGCGCAGGTGGCGGCCTCGGCGCGGCCGTCGCGCTGCAGGCCCGGGACCGCGGCGGCCCGGCCCTGTTCGGGCAGTTGCTGATGTGTCCCATGCTCGACGACCGCAACGACACACCGTCCGCCCTGCAGATGACCGGGACCGGGGTGTGGGACCGCGCCGCCAACGAGGCCGGATGGACCGCGCTGCTCGGCGACGCACGCGGGGGCGACGACGTCTCGCCGTACGCCGCGCCCGCCCGTGCCACGGATCTGTCCGGACTGCCGCCCGCGTTCATCGACGTCGGCTCGGCGGAGACCTTCCGCGACGAGGACGTGGACTACGCCCGTCGCATCTGGCGATCCGGGGGAACGGCCGAACTGCACGTCTGGTCCGGTGCTTTCCACGGCTTCAGTGACATGGCACCGCAGGCCGCGGTCTCGCGGGACGCACGGGAGGCGCGGCGACGGTGGCTGCGCAGGCTCCTGGCCCACTGACGGGGCCCGTGCGCGGGCCGTACGCACGGCCCGCGTACGGCCGACGCGCGAAGACCTCCGCGGGACACATCCGACCGCCGTCGGCGGTGGCCGCGCGAGAGGGTCAGTGGGACTCGCGGGGCGCCTCGTGTCCGCTGGAGCCGACCAGGAAGTCCAGGTCCAGCCCCTGGTCCGGCTGGAGCACATGCTCGGTGCGGGGTTCGCCCCCGTCACCAGGGTGACATGGCTGGTTGACGAAGTTTCCCGTCTCTCCGCGGTACAGCAAAGACGAGCGCCACGCGGAAGATCGTGTCAGCGGCTGGGCCGGGCCGTCGTCGTCCGGCTTCGGGCGGACCGGCGGATATGGCGTCCCGTCACCGAGCCGCCGCGCCCGTTCAGCCTCAGGGGCGGCGAGCCGTCCGGCCCGAGGCGGGTGGGTGAGGTAATCATCCGGTGCGTGCGGTGTGGATCGGTGTCCGGCACACGGAGAGGAGTGTCCGCATGAGTGGTGAGCTGTCCGGAGCCACGGCCCTGGTCACGGGCGCCACGGCGGGGATCGGCCGTGCCGTGGCGCTGCGGCTGGCGGCGCTGGGGGCCGAGGTGGTCGTCCACGGCCGGGACGCGCGGCGGGGTGCGGAGGTGGTCGAGGAGGTGTCCGCGGCGGGGGCCACGGCCAGGTTCGTGGCGGCGGATCTCGCCGAGGCCGACGATGTGCGGCGGCTGGCCGACGAGGCGGGGGAGGTGGACGTCCTGGTCAACAACGCCGGCGTCTACCGGTTCGCGGACACCGCCGGGACCTCGCCCGAGATGTTCGACGTCCATATGGCCATCAACGCCCGCGCACCGCTTCTGCTGGTCGGGCGGCTCGCACCGGGTATGGCCGCCCGCGGCCACGGGGTCATCGTCAACCTCAGCACCATCGCCGCCGGCGCCCCCGCCCGCAACGCCGGGGCGTACGGCGCCTCGAAGGCCGCGCTGGAGCTGCTGACCCGGGTGTGGGCCGATGAGTTCGGCGGCCGGGGAGTCCGGGTCAACGCCGTCCGTTCGGGCCCGGTCCGTACGCCGGGCACCTCCGAGATGGGGGAGGAGGCCCTCCGGACCGTGGCGCGGGCCACGGTCCTGGACCGGCCCGCGGCGCCCGAGGAGATCGCCGAAGCCGTTCTGTTCCTGGTCTCCTCGCGGGCGAGCTACATCACCGGCGCCATCCTCGAGGCCCGGGGCGGCGAACTCGCCATCGGATGACGCGGGCCGCGAATTTCTAGATCGCGCCGCTGTACGCGATGGGCTGTTCCGTCCAGATGCACTTGCCCTCGGCGGTGTAGCGGGTCCACCAGACCGTCGGTGAACAGCACCAGCAGAGTGCCGTCGGGCACCTGGAGATCCACGGTGGAGAACGGGGGATCGGCCGCCGTTCGTCGCAGTCGCCGATCCCGCCCGCCGAGCGGGAGAGCCGGCGCTCGGCCCAGCGTCCCACCGCTTCGAGGAAGGCGGCCTGTTCCGGGGTCGGCTCCCGTGGGCCGGTGAGGACGGACAGCGCGCCCACCGGCCGGTCCGGCCCGGTCAGCGGAACGGACGCCACCGTGGTCCCCGCCGGCAGGGCCCCGGAGGAGGCGCGGCCGGTATCCCCGGGCCCGAGGGTCTCGTGGGCGGCCGCGGGCAGCCAGACGAAGCGGCCGTCCCGCACGGCCCGGGCGGGGGCGAGCGGGGCCTCGTCCTGGCGGATCTCCTCCCAGCCCTCGAGGGCGGGCAGCGGCAGCCCGCTGGCCAGCACCAGGCGCAGCGTACGGCTGCCGGTCGGGCCACAGGACCGGTGCAGCAGCCCCGCGAGGCCGCCCAGCTCGGAGACCGCCTGGTCCAGGGCGTGCTGCAGCGCCTCACGCTCGTTGAGCGCGGCGCCCACCGTCGAAAGCAGGGAAAGGCGTTCATCGCCCCATGAGCGGGAGCGCCCCACCGCGTCTGTTCCGCGCCGCTCCTCCATCCCGGACCTCACCTCATGGAATAGAGCATTTTCGGACAAACGTAGCACCGGTATCTGCCCGACCTCACTCGCTGGGCGTTCATGGCCAAGTTCCCTATTTTCCCTACTGGAAAAATAGGGAATGATGAAGTCCGGCCGGATGGAGGGGAGCGGGCGTGACGGTGATGGATGCGGTGGCCGAAGCACCCGACCGCGCGTGGTGGCTGCAGATCGCCGGCGAGGCGGCGGACGACCTCGCCACGGACGCGGTCATCCGCGACCAGGCCGGCAAGACGCCGTACGGCGAGATCGCCCGGTTGCGCGAGGCGGGACTGCTGACGCTGCTGATCCCCGTCGAGCACGGGGGCGGGGGAGCGGGCTGGTCCACGGCCTGCGCCGTCGTGCGGAAGATCGCCGCGGCCGATGGCGCGATCGGCCAGGTGCTCGGCTGCCACTATCTGCTGTCGTTCAGTGCCCGCTTCTTCGGCGGGGCCGAGCCGGCCGCCCGGCTGGAGCGGGAGTCGGCGGCCGGGCAGTGGTGCTGGGGCGGCGGGCTGGCCACCCGCGAGCCACGGCTGACGCTCGTCACCGGGAGGGACGGCCGGGTGGTGAACGGACGCCAGGGGTACGCCACCGGCGTCCTGGTCGCCGACCGGCTGGCCGTCCGCGCCACCCACGCCGACACCGGCGAACCCCTGGCCGTGCTCGTCGACACCGCCGATCCCGGTGTGGTGTGCGGCGGCGACGACGGGGACACCTTCGGGCAGCGGCTGTCGGCCGGCGGCAGCGTGGAGTTCGACGCGGTGCCGGTCGAGGACGACGCGGTGCTCGGCCCGCTCTCCTGGGACGAGGACACCCCCTCGCCCTTCAGCGGTCTTGCCGCGCCCACCGGACGTCTGGTCTCGGCGCAGATCTGTCTCGGGATCGCGCAGGGGGTGCTCGCCGAGGCTCGCGAGTACACCAGGGCCGTGCACGCGCCCTGGCCGCACACCTCCCCGCGCGATCCGTACGCGCTGACCACCTACGGGGAGCTCACTATCGCCACGTTCTCCGCCGCCGCCCTCGCCGATCAGGCACTGGAGACCCTGGACGGCGGGCTGGCGCGGGGCGAGGACCTGACCGACGACGAATGCGCCGAGATCACCGTGCTCGCCGCCGCGGCCGAGGCCGCCGCCTCCCGGGCCGCCCACGACGCAACGGCCCGCGCCCTGGACGTCGTCGGGGCGCGCTCCGCCTCCTCCGCCTACGGGTTCGACCGCTTCTGGCGCAACGCGCGCACCCATACGCTCTACGACCCCGTGGCCCACCGGCTCCATGAGGTCGGGGACTACTTCCTCAACGGCGAGCACCCCCCGTTCACCCTGCCCTTCTGACGGCCGACCGCGCCGGTGGCGGATAATCACGGTATGCGGATCTCGGCGAAGGCGGACTATGCGGTGCGGGCGGCGTTGGAACTGGCCGCGGCGGGGGAGGGCACCTCCGTCAAGGCCGAGGCGATTGCCGGTGCGCAGGGCATACCGCACAAGTTCCTCGAAGGGATTCTGGGCGATCTGCGCCGGGGCGGGCTGGTGGCCAGCCAGCGCGGGGGCAACGGCGGCTACCGGCTGGCTCGCCCGGCGGACACCATCAGCATCGCCGAGGTGATCCGGGTGGTCGACGGACCCCTGGTGTCGGTACGCGGAGTGCGCCCGCCCGAGCTGTCGTACTGCGGACCGGCGGAGTCGCTGCTGCCGCTGTGGATCGCGGTGCGGGCCAATGTGCGCAAGATCCTCGGCGAGGTGACTCTCGCGGAGGTGGCCGCGGCCCGGCTGCCCGGCGACGTCCTGGGCCTCGCCGAGGACCCCGAGGCATGGACCAACCCCTAGAGGCCCTGTCCGGTGGATCTTCGCGCCTGTGACATCGGCGGCTGCCGCCGCGGGGCCCGCGGCGTCCGGTGCGGGGGGCACCTCCCAGCGGTAGCCGGGGGAGCATCGCGAGGCGGAGGGTCGTCCTCGTACCGCGTCGTACTCGGACGATCCCGGCAACGCGGCCGGGGCACCTCCCAGCGGTAGCCGGGGGAGCCGTGCCAGGCGTCGCGGGCCCGCGGAGATCCACCGGACAGGGTTTAGCGGCCCGCGGCTCCGTCCTGCGATCCGGCGTCCAGGCCGTCGACCATGCGGTCGAGCAGACGGGCGAACGTGGCGTCGGGGCTGAGCGGGCGAGTGGGGGCCGAGAGTGCCTCGGCGAGCTCGGGGTGGTGTCCGTCGGCGGCCACCGCGGCGAGGTACCGGGCGTCGGCGGCGGCCCGGTCGGGTGAGTCGGCGAGCGCGGCCTGAGTGATCTCATCGGCGACGAGTCCGGCGACGAAACCCGTGATCAGGCTGAACACCTCCAGCTTCGCACTGCCGTCCAGCGCGGTGGGCCGCAGGGCGGCGAGCGCGTATTCCACGAAGTCCAGGGTGTGGGGCCCGAAGGACCAGCGGCGGTTGAACAGGGCGGCGGGAAGCCAGGGGTGGCGCAGCATCAGGGCGCGCTGGGCATGGGCGATGGCCTTCAGGTCGGCGCGCCAGTCGCCGGTCAGCGGGGCTGGTGGTGACAGCTCGCCGTTGACGTGGTCGACCATCAGCAGCAGCAGCGTCTCCTTGTCGGGGGCGTAGCTGTACAGCGACATGACCCCAGCGCCGACCTGCGACGCCACCCGCCGCATGGTGACCGCGTCGATTCCCTCGGCGTCCGCCAGGGCGACGGCCGCGGCGGTGATCGCCTCACGGCTGAAGGCGGGTCTACGCCCCTTGCGGGGCTGCTGGGGGCTCTGCCACAGCTGCTGGGGGTCGACTCCTCCGGCGCCGGACCCGTCACCGCGAACCACGACCTGATCGCTCCTTCCCGCCATGGCGACTTGCGGAATCCATCCAAGCATCTACTATTCTCGTACGTGGTACGGGAATGCGGGGAGGGGAATGCGGAATGACGTCACCTACACGTGATGCCGGGTCCGGGGCCACCGGCAAAGTGTCGGCGGCCGCCTGGGTCGCGCCTTCGGGCAGGCCGCCGCTGGCGGCACGGATGATGAGGGCGGCCTGGCGCGGCCTGCCCGCCAGGCGGTACGAGGCCGGATGGGAGCCGGACCTCGGGATGCCGGCCGCCGATGGCAGCACCCTTCGCGCGGACCACTACTTCCCCCGCGCCGAGGGCGACTTCCCCACCCTGCTGGTGCGCTCGCCCTACGGCAGGGGAGTGCCCTGGTCGCCCATGTACGGCATGCTCTTCGCCGAACAGGGCTTCCACGTCGTCCTGCAGAGCTGCCGCGGCACCGGTGGCTCGGGCGGCGAGTTCGACCTGTGGCGCAATGAGGCGGCCGATGGCCAGGCCACCGTGGCCTGGCTGCGGGACCAGCCCTGGTTCAACGGCGCGCTGGGCACCATCGGTCCCAGCTATCTCGGCTATGTGCAGTGGGCACTCGCCCTGGACCCGCCGCCGGAGCTGCGGGCGATGGTGGTGCAGGTCGGGCTGCACGACCCTCATGCCCTGTTCCACCGCGGCGGCGCGCTCCAGCTCGAGAACGCCCTGCTCGTCGGCTCCGGCATGACCTCCCAGCACCGGGGGTTCGGCCCCTTCGTACGGGCCACGCTGCGCCTCAAGCGCCATCTGAAGCACATCACGGGGGCGCTGCCGCTGCGCGGATCGTATGTGCGTGGCCTCGGGGGTGAACTGCCCTGGCTGGACGCCGCGATGTCCCATCCGGACGCCGACGACCCGTTCTGGAACGGCGCGTCCACCGGTGGCGCCGCCGACGGCCTGCACGTCCCCACCCGACTGATCAGCGGCTGGCAGGACGCGCTGGTCGACCAGACCTTCGAGCAGTACGGCAGGCTGCGCCGGTCCGGCTGCGACACCTCCCTGCTCATCGGCCCGTGGACACACACCTCCGCGCTCCAGCAGGGCTGGCCGGAGGTCTTCGCCGAAAGTCTCGCCTGGCTGCGCGCGCATCTGTGCGACGACCGCTCGGGACTGCGCCCGGCCCGGGTGCGGGTGCACATCGGCGGCCAGGAGCGCTGGCGGGACCTCGACGACTGGCCGCCGTCTCCGGACACCGCCCCGTGGTACCCCGCGGAGGGCGGGCGGCTCACCCGGCAGTCGCCCGAGGCGTCCGCCTCACTGGCCTCCTTCCGCTACGATCCGGCCGACCCCACCCCGTCCATCGGCGGGCCGCTGCTCTCGCCCACCTCCGGAAACCGTGACAACGGCGACCTCGAGAAGCGCCCCGATGTGGTGACGTTCACCGGCGAGCCGATGGGCGAGCCCATGGACGTCCTCGGCCCGGTCGCCGCGCGGCTGCGGATCTCCACCGACACCGGCTACGCCGATGTCTTCGCCCGCCTGTGCGACGTCGACGAAAAGGGCCGTTCGGTCAATGTGTGCGACGGGCTGGTGCGGTTGCCGACCGGGCCGGAGCAGCCCGTGGAGATCACCGTGCCGATGAGCTCCACCGCCCACCGCTTCCTCCCCGGCCACCGGGTCCGCCTGCAGATCAGCGGCGGCGCCCACCCCCGTTCCGCCCGCAACACCGGAAGCGGTGAACCGGCGCTCGACGCGACCACCCTCACGCCCGTGCGCATCACCGTGCACGGGGCCTCGGTGCTGGACCTCCCGGTGGTCCGCGCCGAGCGGTGAGCCGGCGACCGGCGCGCGCGGGGGGCGCGCCGGCCGCCGGTGCGCATCTCCGCCCGGCACCGGGCGGACACCCGGCCACGGTAGGAGCCCCGTCACGTCGGGCCTCCTACCGTGGCCGGGCCGGATCGTCCACCACATAGCCGAGGGCCTTGTCGACCACATTGCGCAGCGGACGGCCCTCGCTCCGCCGGATCAGATTGTCGAGGAACAGCTCGCCCAGGTCACCGCGCCAGTCCGTCACCTCGCCCGCGGTGTGCGGGGAGACGATGACGCCCGGCATCTCCCACAGGGGCGATTCCACGGGCAGCGGCTCGTGCGTGAAGACATCCAGCGCCGCCCCCGCCAGCCTGCCCTGGGCCAGGGCGTCGACGAGGGCCTGCTCGTCGACCAGCGGGCCACGCCCGACGTTGACCAGCCGCGCACCCCGCTTCATCGCCGCCAGTACGGGCGCGTCGACCATGCCACGGGTGGCGGGGGTGAGCGGGGCGGCCAGGACCACGTAGTCCGCCTCACCCAGCGCCTCGGGCAGGGCCGCCGGGCCGTGCACCACGCCGAAGTCCGGGTCGCCGGTCCGCGGTGTGCGGCCGGCGCCGCTGACCCGCATGCCGACCGCGCGCAGCAGACGGGCGACGGCACGTCCGATGGAGCCGGTGCCCCAGACCAGGACCGTACGGTCGCCGATGCGCTCGCTGTCCGAGGGCCGCCACTCCCGGCGGCGCTGATGCTCCCAGGTGCCGGGGAAGTCCTTGGCCAGGGAGAGGATCAGCCCCAGGACGTACTCGGCGATGGGCCGGTCGTAGACGCCCCGCGCGTTGGTGAGCACCACCTCCGGATTGCCGGTCAGCGCGGGGAAGAGAAACGGGTCCACCCCCGCCGCCGCCACATGCACCCAGCGCGGCGCCTTCGCCGGATCGCCGGGCCAGGCGGCGGCCACCGCGGCGGACAGTGGCCACCACGCGAGCAGGGCGTCCGCCCCGGGGAGGAACAGCGGCAGCTCCTCCTCGGTGGCGTACACCGTCTCGGCGAGGGACTCGATCCGCGTCCGGTTGGGCGGCAGATGGTCCCGGTACAGGACGACCAGCCGGTCAGCCATGTCCGGCTCCCACGGGCCGGCCGGCGTGACACCGCACACGCCCGTCTGGAACACCCGCCGCGGCGGTGGCATCGGTCATGACGGGTCTCCCACGGGCGTGACGGGTACGGGCGGACGCCTCAAGCGTGACCGCCGCCACGCCGGTGGACAACGGACAGAGTGTCCACCCGACGACGAGGGACGGAACACGGTGGACGTTGACGGTGGCCGTCGGCTGAACCAGGGTGATGGCCAGCCGGAACACGTCACCGGCCGCTCCGGAGCCCATCCCCGTCCCCGGGCCACACCCCGCCCACCGCGCGGTTCCCCCGCCGCATGCGTCCCGACCGCGTACACCGCCGTGCGCGCCCACCGAATGCTTGACACACGATGCCCGCCACCGCCCCGCCACCCCCGGCATCGGCCCGCGCCGCAGCGCCCCTCCTCGTCCCCAGGAGAAGCAAGCATGTCCCTACCCGGAACCTCCCGAGAGCCCCTCCAGAACTCCTCGCCCACCCTGGACAACGCCCCCGTCACCGCCTTCCACCGCAGGATGGTCCTCGTCGCGATGGGCGGGCCGTTCTGCGACGGATATCTGCTCGGCATCATGGGGGTGGCGCTCAGCCTGATCACCCCGGCCCTGGCCCTGGACACGCTGTGGACCGGCCTCGTGGCGGCGTCCGTCCTCGTGGGCGTCTTCCTCGGCGGCGCGGTGTTCGGCCCGATCACCGACCGGGCGGGCCGCCATCTGATGTACGTGCTCAACCTGGCCGCGTTCGTGATCGGCTCCGCGCTGCAGTTCTTCGTCACCGAGGCGTGGCAGCTGCTGGTGCTGCGGCTGTTCATCGGCATCGCGATCGGCGCCGACTATCCGATCGCCTCGGCCCTCACCACCGAGCTGGTGCCGCGCCGGATGCGTGGCCCCGCCCTGTCCGGGCTGGTCCTGGCCTGGTGGGTCGGCTACGGGATCAGCTACTGGGCCGGGTGGCTGCTGCTGGGCACCGGCGACGACGCATGGCGCTGGATGCTCGCCTCCGGCGCGGTCCCCGCCGTGCTCTTCCTCCTCCTGCGGGCGGGCGTTCCCGAGTCGCCGCGCTGGCTGGCCTCGCGGGGACGGGTGGAGGAGGCCAGGGAGGTCGTACGCCGCCACCTCGGCCAGGAGGTCAGCGCAGAGGAACTGCTCGTCGAGTCCCGCCCGGACCGGCGCGGCGGGTCCGGCCTGGGCAATCTCGCCGAGATGTTCCGCCGCGGCTATGGGAAGCCCGCGCTGTTCTGCTCGCTGTTCTGGATCTGCCAGGTGGCGCCGGCCTTCGCGGTGCGGTCCTTCCAGCCGCAGATGCTGGAGTCCTTCGGGGTGACCGGCACCTTCGGCGCCAGCGCGCTGATCACCACGATCGCGGTCGCCGGAACGGGCCTCGGACTGCTGGTGGTCAACCGCATCGGCCGGCGGCCGCTGCTCATCGGCAGCTTCCTGTGCATCAACATCTCCCTGATCGCGCTCACCGTGCTGCCACTGCACTACGCGGCCCTGGTGGTGGCCCTCTTCGCCGCCTTCCAGTTCTTCGAAGCCGCGGGCAGTGGACTGCAGTTCGTCTATCCCAGCGAGCTGTTCCCTACCGATCTGCGGGCCACCGGTGTCGGGGTCGCCACCGCCATGAGCCGGGTGGGTTCCGCCTCCAGCACCTTCCTGCTCCCGATGGCCACCGCCGACTTCGGGGTGCGCGGCACCCTCGCCATCGGGGTGGCGATCACCCTCATCGGCCTGGTGGTCTCCGCCCTCCTCGCCCCCGAGACCAAGGACCTCGGCCTGGCCGAAGCCAGCAGCCGCGCCTGACACGCCAGCACACGTCGGCCTGACGGCCCGTCAAAACCACTGCCATCGCCCCGGAAAGGACGCGCCCATGCGCAAGCTGGTCTCCTTCGACTGCTACCGCACGCTCATCAACTTCGACACCCGTACCGCCACCCACGAGATCGTCAAGGACCGGCTCGCCGAGCTGGGCGTCGACCCCGAGCAGTTCCACCACGACGCGTATGTGATGCGCTTCCAGGGCGTCCTGGACGCATACCTGCCCTACCGGGAAATCGTCCGCCGCACCCTGCGCAATGTCATGACGCTGCACGGCCTGGAGTACCGGGACGAGGACGGCGAGGCGCTGATCGAGGCCATCAAGAAGTTCACCCCCTTCCGCGAGGTCCCCGACGCGCTGCGGCGCCTCAAGGGCGAATACGACATCGCGATCCTCTCCAACAGCGAGGACGACCTGATCGCCTACGCCGTCGAGGCGCTGGGCGTGGACTTCGACCATGTGCTCACCGCCGAGCAGGCCGGCGCCTACAAGCCGCTGCCGCAGGCGTTCGAGTACCTCATGAAGGCCACCGGCCGCGGCCCCGGGGACATCATCCACACCGCCCAGGGCTGGGAGTACGACATCATGCCGACCAAGCGTTACGCGGGCATGCGGCGGATCTGGGTGAACCGCTACGGCTTCCCCGGCTCGCCCGCCTTCCAGCCGTACGAGGAGATCAAGGACCTGTCCGAGCTGCCCGGACTGCTCGGGGTCTGACCCCTGCCCCGGCCACTCCCGCCACCACCCACCCTCGCGAAGGGAATCCATGACCGCCACCACGGCCGGCCGCCCGGCGCCGGTCAACGGCCGCATCGCCCATTGGTTCGCCGAACTCCCCACCCCGCGCCCGGCGTTGCCCGGCGACCGCGACGCGGATGTGTGCGTCGTCGGCGCCGGACTGACCGGGCTGTGGACCGCGTACTACCTCAAACACGCCGACCCCGGGCTCCGGATCACCGTCCTGGAGGCCGAGTTCGCCGGATTCGGTGCCTCCGGCCGCAACGGCGGCTGGGCCTCCGGACTGATCCCCGGCGCCCGCGACCGGATGGCCAGGGCGTATGGCAGGCCCGCGGTCCTGGACTGGCAGCGGGCCATGAACGAGGCGGTGGACGAGGTGATCGACGCCGCCGCCCGCGAGGGGATCGACGCCGGCATCGTCAAAGGCGGCACCCTGCGCGTCGCCCGCACCCCCGCCCAGGCCACCCGGCTGCGCCACAAGGTCGAACAGGACCATGAGTGGGGGGTGGCCGACTCGGTGCTGCTCACCCCCGCCGAATCCGCGGGGCGCATCCGCGTCGACGGGGTCACGGCCGCCGCCTTCACCCCCCACTGCGCCCGGCTGCAGCCGGCCGCCCTGGTCCGCGGCCTCGCCGACACCGTCGAACGGCTCGGTGTCACCATCCACGAGAAGTCCCCGGTCACCGCCATCGAACCGGGCCGTGCGATCACCGCGCACGGCACCGTCCGGGCTCCCGTCGTCCTCCGGGCCACCGAGGGGTTCACCGCGTCCCTCAAGGGGCTGCGGCGGGCCTGGCTGCCCATGAACAGCTCCATGATCGTCACCGAGCCGTTGCCCGCCCGGATCTGGCGGGAGATCGGATGGGAGGGCCGGGAAACTCTCGGGGACACCGCCCACGGCCATATGTACGCCCAGCGCACCGCGGACGACCGGATCGCGATCGGCGGCCGCGGGGTGCCCTACCGCTTCGGCTCGCGCACCGACCACCGGGGGCGGGTCGGCGAGCGTACGATCGGCGAGCTCGTCCGGACCCTGGAGCGGATGCTGCCGCAGACGGCCGGGGCCCGGGTGGACCACGCCTGGTGCGGGGTGCTGGCCGTGCCCCGCGACTGGTCCGCCACGGTCGGCCTGGACCGGTCCACCGGGCTCGGCTGGGCCGGCGGATACGTCGGCCACGGAGTCACCTCCACCAATCTGGCCGCCCGCACCCTCACCGATCTGGTCCTGGAGCGCGACACCCGGCTCACCCGGCTGCCGTGGACCGGCCATGCCCCGGGCACCTGGGAGCCCGAGCCGTTCCGCTGGCTGGGGGTGCGCGGCCTGTATCTCGCCTACCGCCTCGCCGACCGCCATGAGGCGGGCGGACGGGTCCGTACCTCACCCATCGCCACCATCGCCGACCTCATCGCACGCCGTCCGTGAGGCCGTCCGCCGCCGCGTCCGGGCCCCGTTCGACGGCCCTGGGCGCGGTGGACCGGCTCTGCGATGATGAGCGGTATCCGGAGGGAGCCCGTCCAGATGCCGTTGCTCACGGTTGCCGAGGTCCTGCGCCTTCCCGTCATCGTCGCGGGACTTCCCCGTGTCATGGCCGGCGAGGGGCAGCTGGCCCGTGCGGTCCGCTGGGTGCATGTCACCGAGCTGCTCGACCCCGCCTCGTTCCTCGAGGGCGGAGAACTCGTACTGACCACCGGCATGCCCCAGCCCAACGACCCCAGCCGGCTGCGCGGCTATGCGGACCAGCTGGCCGACATCGGCGCCGCGGGGCTCGTGGTGGAGCTCGGCCGCCGCTACCAGCAGGTGCCACCGGACCTGGTGGCCGCCTGCCGCGCACGGGACCTACCGCTGATCGTCCTGTCCCGCGGCATCCGCTTCATCGAGGTGACCCAGACCGTCCACGCGCTGATCCTGGACGCGCAGGGCGAGCTGCTGCGCCGCTCCCAGCAGGTCCATGAGATCTTCACCGGACTGACGCTGCGCAACGCGGAGCCGAAGGAGCTGGTCCGCGCCGCCGCCGATCTGATGGGCCGCCCGGTGGTCCTGGAGAACCTGCTGCACCACGCGGTGGTCTCCTGTACGGCCGGTGGCACGGCCGGCAAAGTCCTGGAGGCGTGGCCGCGCCGCTCCCGCGCCACGCCGACCCCCGACACCGCGGGGGCCAGCGGCCCCGAGGACTGGCTGGTGGCCCCCGTCGAGCACAACGGCAGGCGCTGGGGGCGGCTGGTGGCGCTGCCGGACGCGGCCGCCCCCGCGGCCGATCCGGAACACACCATGATCCTCAGGCGCGCCGCCACCGCCCTCACCCTGGCCCGGCTCACCGGCCACACCCAGTGGGACCGCCAGGCCCACACCTGCGCGCTGCTGGAACTGCTGCGCTGGAGCTACCGAGGCCGCACCGAGGCGCGTATCCGCATCGAGGCCCTCGGCATACCCGTCATCGGCCACCGCCTCATCGCCCTCGCCATCGGCCACCACGGCGCCACCGCCGACGAGACGGGCCTGGACGACCGGCTCGCCGACACGTTGCGGGACTCCGGCATCCGGGCCCTGGTGGGGCGGCTCTCCCCGGACCGGACCGGGGTGCTGCTCGCACTGGCCCGGGCCAGCGCCTGGCAGCCGGCGGTGGAGCGGGTCAGCCGGCTCACCGAGGAAACACTGGGCGAGCCGGGGGTGGTGGCGGTCGGTCCGGGAGTGACGGAGATCGACCAGGTGGCGCGGGCGTTTCGGGAGGCCGAGGAGGTCGTGGACGCCATCGGCCCCGGCACCCCGCACCGGCCGTTCCATGTGCCCTCCGACGTCGGACTGCCCGAGCTGCTGTACGCGCTCCGCGACGACATCCGCGTACAGAAATACGTCGAGCACCAGCTGGGCAGGCTGATCGAGTACGACGAGCGGCATGCGGGCGATCTGCTGAGCACGCTGCGCCACTACCTCGCGGCCGGCAACAAGTCCATCGCCGCCAAACAGATCGGCCTCTCCCGCCAGGCGTTCTACCAGCGGCTGCACACCATCGAACGGCTGCTCGGCCGCGACCTGGAGTCCGGTGTGCAGCGCACTCAGCTCCATGTCGCCGTCACCGCCCTGGACACGCTGACGGCGGCCGACGCGGGAGGATCGGACGCATGACATCCGAGACCGGCTATCTGCTGGACAACCGGCAACGCGAGGCCGGGCGGCGCTTCGACGCGCTGGCCGAGCTCTTCGACCCGTGGACCCTCGACCACCTCGACCGGCTCGGCCTGGCCGCCGGTTGGCGCTGCTGGGAGGCGGGAGCGGGCGGCCCCTCGGTGCCCACCGCCCTCGCGGAGCGGACCGGGCCCAGCGGACAGGTGCTGGTGACCGACATCGACACCTCCTGGCTGACGGAGCTGTCCGGCCCGGCCGCCGCCCCGATCGAGGTGCGGCGCCATGACGTGGCCCGCGATCAGCCACCGGGTGACGGCTTCGACCTCGTCCACGCCCGGCTGGTGCTGGTGCATCTGCCCGACCGGGCCGAGGCGCTGCGGCGGATGGCCGAGGCGGTGCGGCCGGGTGGCTGGCTGGTGGTGGAGGACGCCGACCCGGCGCTCCAGCCCCTCGCCTGCCCCGATGAGCGCGGTCCGGCCGAGGAACTGGCCAACCGGATCCGCCGCGGGTTCCGCGCGCTGCTCGCCGAGCGCGGTGTGGACCTCGCCTTCGGCCGCACCCTGCCCGCCCTGCTGCGTGGCGCCGGGCTGCACGACGTGCGCGCCGAGGGCTGCTTCCCGCTGACCTCCCCGGCATGCCGGGAGCTGGAGGCGGCCACCGTGCGTCAGCTGCGCGAGCGGCTGGTGGCGGGCGCTGCGGCCACCGAGGAGGAGATCGAGCGCCATCTGGACCATCTGCGCGGTGAGGCGATGGACGTCACCACCGCCCCGCTCATCACCTGCTGGGGCCGGCGCCCCCGCTGAGCGGGTGGCAGGGCCGGGGCCCTCAGTCGAGCAGACCGAGCTGTCCCGCGGCCCGGATCGCCAGCCACACCTCGGCGAACGCGCCGGTGCTGGACAGATCGCGGCCGGTCAGCTCGCTGAAGCGGCGCAGCCGGTAGGCGAGCGTATTGGGGTGCACATGGAGCGCCGCGGCCGCCTCGTCCGTACGGCGGTCGCGCTCCATCCAGGTGCGAACCGACGGCAGCAGCCGTGAGCCATGGCCCGCGTCGTAGCGCTGCGCCTCGCCCAGCACATGCTCGACCAGGTCGGTGAGGGCTGCCGGGTCGTCGGGCAGCCAGCGGCCGGTGACATCGTCGCCGTACCGTACGAGGGCCCGGCCGGAGGCGACGGCGTGGGAGGCGGCCCACAGCGCCTCGCGCTGGGCGATCCGCAGCGGTGTGCCCGGGCTGAACGGGCGGCTCATCCCGGCGGCCACGCCGGGCAGCGACTCGACCGCGTCGCCCAGGCCGGGCGAGCCGAGCAGATAGCGGTCCTCGCCGCGCTTGAGCAGCAGACACGGCTGATCCTCCAGCGCCCGCAGCACGGCGTCCTCGGTGACGCCCCGGACCACCGCCAGTACGGTCTCTCCCTCGATGGAGTGGCGCAGCAGATGGCGCCGCGCCACGGCGGGTTCGAGCGCGCCCTGCAGCAGCTCGGCGAGGATCTCCGCGCCCTCGCGGCGCAGCGTCTCCCGTTCGGTGCGGACCATGGCCACCTGGAGGGCGGCCACCGTGGCGATGTGCTGCACCACCGCGAGCCCCGCCGGGCGGGCACCCTCCCGTTCGAAGGCGATGAGGAAACCCGCCGGGCCACCGGGGGAGGGGACCGGGAGGGCGAAGCCGCCGGGGATGGTCGGCGGGGCGTCCGCCGAGCCGGGGATCACCGAGGTGTCGGGCGCGGGTACACCGGGCAGCAGCGGCCGGCCCTGGGGGGTGCACAGATAGATGTCGTAACCGGACAGCTTCTCCAGCCGGCTGAAGAGCGTCGCGGTGTCCAGATTCTCCGAGGTCAGCCAGCGCAGCGCGCCGAACACCTGGAGCTGGGCGCCCAGCCGGTGGCGGGCGTCCTCCTGGACGGCGGCGGCCACTTCCTGCGCCACCGCCATGAACGGCACGGCCAGCGGGATCTCCAGGACCGGCATGCCCCGCTCCTCGGCGGCGTCGAAGAACGCCCGGCGCAGCGGGGGCATCCGCAGCTGGGCGGAGACGGCCAGGGCGGCCACCCCGGCGTCGTCGAGCCGCTCCAGATAGCCGCGCTGTCCGGCCGCCGAACGGGGCATCGCTATCCCCGTCGTCATGATCATTTCGGAGCCGAGCAGCCAGGGCGTGGGGTCGTCCAGCTCGCTCACATGGGCCCACGACACCGAGCGGTGCAGCCCGGCGCCACCCGCGATCAGACGTAGCTGGAGGGCCGGATACGACAGCAGATCGTCGACCGTCACACCCTGCTCTTTGTTGTTCACCACAAATTGAGCCTAACTCTTTGTCTCAGCAACGATTGTCGCGCGGTTCCTCCGCTGTGCAGACTCGCCCGACCGGACCCCACCGGCGCACGTGAAGAAGGGACTGCGAGAACCATGACCGAACCCCGAGGACCCGTCGACTCCTCCCGGGTCCCGCGCTTCGCCGGCCCGGCCACCTTCGCCAGGCTGCCCCGCCTCGACGAGGTGTCCGGCGCCG
This sequence comes from Streptomyces sp. AgN23, assembly GCF_001598115.1. Classification (NCBI taxonomy): domain Bacteria; kingdom Bacillati; phylum Actinomycetota; class Actinomycetes; order Kitasatosporales; family Streptomycetaceae; genus Streptomyces; species Streptomyces sp. AgN23. Next base: position 817,710 of record NZ_CP007153.1, on the reverse strand, counting down.
ACGTGGCCGTGGTGGGCGTCCCGTTCGACGGCGGTGTCTCCTACCGTCCCGGCGCCCGCTTCGGGCCCGCCGCGGTGCGCGAGGCCAGCCGGCTGCTGCGCCCCTACCACCCGGGCCTCGATGTGTCGCCGTTCGCCTCCCAGCAGGTGGCCGACGCCGGTGACATCGCCGTCAACCCCTTCGACATCGGCGAGGCCATCGAGACCATCCAGGACGCGGCGAACGGCTTGCAGGCCGACGGCACCCGCCTGGTCACCATCGGCGGCGACCACACCATCGCGCTCCCGCTGCTGCGCGCCGCCGCACAGCGGCACGGCCCGGTGGCGGTGCTCCACTTCGACGCGCACCTGGACACCTGGGACACCTACTTCGGCGCCGAGCACACCCACGGCACCCCGTTCCGCCGGGCCGTGGAGGAGGGCGTCGTCGACACCTCCGCCCTCTCGCACGTCGGCACCCGCGGCCCGCTGTACGGCAAGCAGGACCTCACCGAGGACGAGAAGCTGGGCTTCGGCATCGTCACCTCAGCCGATGTCTACCGGCGCGGCGCCGACGAGGTGGCCGACCAGCTTCGCCAGCGGATCGGCGACCGGCCGCTGTACATCTCCATCGACATCGACTGCCTCGACCCAGCCCACGCCCCCGGCACCGGCACCCCCGAGGCGGGCGGCCTGACCTCGCGCGAACTCCTGGAGATCCTGCGCGGACTGGCCGGCTGCCGACTGGTCGGCGCCGATGTGGTCGAGGTGGCGCCCGCCTACGACCACGCCGAGATCACCTCGGTCGCGGCCTCCCATGTGGCCTACGACCTGATCAGCCTGCTCGCACTCCAAGGGAAGCGGGAGACGACGGATGAGTGATTCCCCGGCACTGACCGAGGTCGAGAGCTACGGAGTCGAGCGCATCCCCGACGCGGACCGCAGCGCGACCCCCTTCGACCTGTTCCGCGTCGCGTTCGGCGGCGCCAACACCTTCGCCACCTGTGTGCTCGGCGCCTTTCCGATCCTCTTCGGGCTCTCCTTCTGGCAGGGCCTGGCGGCCACCCTGCTCGGCGTGGTGGGCGGCTCCCTGATCCTCGCCCCGCTCGCGGTGTTCGGCCCCTGCAACGGCACCAACAACGCGGTCTCCTCCTCGGCACACCTGGGGGTGCACGGGCGGATCGTCGGCTCGTTCCTGTCGCTGCTCACCGCCATCGCGTTCTTCTCCATCTCGGTGTGGTCCTCCGGAGACGCCCTGGTCGGCGGCGCCCACCGGCTGATGGGCGTGGAGCAGAACGACGGCGTGTTCGCCCTCGCGTACGGCATCTTCGGGCTGCTGGTGCTGACGGTGTGCGTGTACGGCTTCCGGTTCATGCTCTTCGTCAACAAGATCGCGGTGGTGGCGGCCTCGACGCTGTTCATCCTCGGCTTCTTCGCCTTCGTGGGGGACTTCGACCCCGGCTACCAGGGCTCGTTCCCCTCGGCGTCCACGGCCGGATTCTGGCCCGCGTTCATCGGCTCGGCGCTGATCGTGCTGTCCAACCCGGTGTCCTTCGGCGCCTTCCTCGGCGACTGGGCGCGCTACATCCCCGCCGACACCCCGCGCCGGAAGGTCGTCACGGCGGCGTTCGCCTCGCAGATCGCCACCGTCCTGCCGTTCTTCTTCGGCCTGGCCACCGCCTCGATCATCGCCAAGAAGGCCGCGCCGTACATGGACCCGGCCGCGCCGAACTACGTCGGCGGACTGCTGGCCATCTCGCCCGGCTGGTACTTCCTGCCGGTGTGCCTGCTGGCGCTCATCGGCGGCCTGTCCACCGGCACCACCTCGCTTTATGGCACCGGCCTGGACTTCTCCAGCGTGTTCACCCGGTTCAGCCGGGTGCAGGCCACGCTGTTCGTCGGGGTGCTCTCGATCGGGTTCATCTTCCTGGGCCGGTTCGCCGCCAATCTGTCCCAGTCCATCTCCACCTTCGCCACGCTGATCATCACCTGCACCGCCCCGTGGATGATCATCATGGTGCTCGGCTATGTGACCCGGCGCGGCTGGTACGACCCCGATTCGCTCCAGGTGTTCAACCGGCGCCAGCGCGGCGGCCGATACTGGTTCCACTACGGCTGGAACTGGCGTGGCATGGGCGCCTGGCTGACCGCGGCGGTGCTCGCCCTGATGTTCGTCAACGTCCCCGGCCAGTTCGTCGGGCCGCTCGGCGATCTGGCCGACGGCGCGGACATCTCGCTCCCGGTGGGCCTCGCCACCGCCTCGCTCCTCTATCTGACCATGCTGTGGATCTTCCCCGAGCCGCGCGAGGTGTACGGACCCCAGGGGCCGCGGCTGGTCCGCGCCTCGGACGCGTCCGTGCCGCCGATCACCACGGAGGCCGGCGCGCCCGTGCCCGCGGTGGCGGAAGGGGCGTGAGGCAGCCGTGCGCCTGATCGACCTCTCCGTACCCGTAGCCACGGGGATGCCGGTCTACCCCGGCGATCCGCGGGTGGCCATCGCCCCGGCGCTGAGCGCCGCCGCCGACGGGGTCAATGTGCTGCATCTGGACATGGGGTCGCAGTCCGGCACCCATGTCGACGCCCCGTTCCACATCGACGACGCGCTGCCCACCCTGGATCAGCTGCCGCTGGAGCGCTTCTGGGGCCGGGCCGTGGTGGTGGACGCCCGTGGCGCGGCGCCCCGTACCCCGCTGGGACCGTCCCTGTTCGAGGGGTCCTTGTCCGAGGGCCGGCCGCGGGCCGGAGGCATCGTGCTCGTGGCCACCGGTTGGTCGCGGCACTGGGGGCACGACGACTACCTCGCCCATCCGTATCTCACCCCGGAGGCCGCCGAACTCCTCGTGAACGCCGGGATCCGCACCGTCGGCATCGACGCGCTGAGCGTCGATGCCACCCCCGCCGACGACTTTCCCGCCCACCGGATCCTGTGCGGCGCCCACGCCGTCATCGCCGAGAACCTCACCAACCTCGCCCCCCTGCTCGACGCGCAGACGGCAGGAGAGCCCATCGAGGTCTCCCTGCTGCCGCTGCGGCTCCCCGCGGCAGACGGCGCCCCCGTGCGGGCCGTGGCCCGCGTCGGCTGAACCACCCACGCAAGGAGCACCACCCCATGAACGACGAGGTTCTGCAGGCCGCCGACGCCGTGGTGGCGGCGTTCGGCGAAGGCCGCCTCGACGACTACTTCGCGGCGTTCGCGCCGGACGCCACGTTCGTCTTCCACAACACCTCCGAACGGCTCAACTCCACCGCGGAGTACCGGGCGCTGTGGGACCGCTGGGTCGCGGAGGACGGCTTCCGCGTCCTGGCCTGTGCCTCCACCGACCGGCTGGTCCAACTCCTCGGCGACACCGCGGTGTTCACCCATCTGGTGAAGACCACGGTGAGCACCACGGCCGGTGAGGAGACCACCCGCGAGCGCGAGACCATCGTCTTCCGCCGCCAGACCCACGGCCACTGGCTGGCCGTGCACGAACATCTCTCCGCAGCACCCGGCACGATCATGGAGACGGAACGATGAGCGAGCTTCTCGTCCTGCGCAACCACATCGACGGCGCCTACACCGACGCGGCCGACGGTCGCCGCCTGGAGGTCACCGACCCCGTCACGGGCGAGGTGTACGCGTCCTCGCCCCTGTCGGGCGCCGCCGACGTCGACGCCGCGATGGCCGCCGCCGCGGCGGCCTTCCCCGTCTGGCGCGACGCCACCCCGTCCGCCCGGCAGAAGCTGCTGCTGAGGATCGCGGACGCGGTCGAGGCCCGGGCGGAGGAGATCGCGGACGCGGAGTGCCGTAACACCGGAAAGCCGCGCGCCCTCACCCTCACCGAGGAGATCGCCCCGATCGTCGACCAGATCCGGTTCTTCGCCGGTGCCGCGCGGCTGCTGGAGGGCCGGTCGGCGGGCGAGTACATGGAGGGCCTGACCTCGATCATCCGGCGCGAGCCGATCGGGGTGTGCGCGCAGGTCGCGCCGTGGAACTACCCGCTGATGATGGGCGTGTGGAAGTTCGCCCCGGCCCTCGCCGCGGGCAACACCGTCGTCCTCAAGCCATCGGACACCACCCCCGCCTCCACGGTGCTGCTCGCGGGCATCATCGGCGACATCCTGAAGGAGATGGGCCTTCCGGGCGGCATCTTCAACGTGGTGTGCGGCGACCGCGAGACCGGCCGGCTGATGGTCGAGCACCCCACCCCGGCGATGGCCGCCATCACCGGCTCGGTGCGCGCGGGCATGCAGGTCGCCGCGTCGGCCTCGAAGGACATCAAGCGGGTCCATCTGGAACTGGGCGGCAAGGCTCCGGCGGTGGTCTTCGAGGACGCCGATATCGCGGAGGCCGTGGAGGGCATCTCCCTCGCCGGATTCTTCAACGCCGGACAGGACTGCACCGCGGCCACCCGGGTGCTGGTCCACGAGTCGGTCCACGACGCGTTCGTGAGCGCGCTCGCCAAGGCCGCCGCCTCGACCAGGACGGGCGGTGGCATCGACGACGAGGAGGTGCTGTACGGGCCGTTGAACAACGCGGGCCAACTCGCCCAGGTCTCCGGCTTCATCGAGCGGCTCCCCGCCCACGCCACCGTCGAGACGGGCGGCCACCGGGTCGGCGACAAGGGCTTCTTCTACGCGCCCACCGTGGTCTCCGGGCTCAGGCAGGACGACGAGATCATCCAGAACGAGGTGTTCGGCCCGGTCATCACCGTCCAGCCCTTCCGCGACGAGGCCCAGGCCGTCGCGTACGCCAACGGTGTGGAGTACGCGCTGGCCTCGTCGGTGTGGACCAAGGACCACGCCCGCGCGATGCGGATGTCCAAGGCCCTGGACTTCGGCTGCGTCTGGATCAACACCCATATGATCCTCGCCGCCGAGATGCCGCACGGCGGCTACAAGAAGTCCGGCTACGGCAAGGACCTGTCCGCGTACGGCTTCGAGGACTACACCCGCGTCAAGCACGTCATGACGGCCCTCTAGGCCCGCCGCTCTTCCGGCCCTCAGCACCGCGCCGCACGGATCCGGCGCGGTGCTGAGGGGAAGGCGGCCGCCCGCGCCGACCACCCGTCTGTGCACGAGCCGTCGCGGAAGCCCTGTTCGGCCCGCTCGGGGCCGGCCCGACTAGCCTGGTGCGATATGAGCGAGATGACACTGCGCCGGGCCCATGTCTCCGACCACGGGACCATCGTCGAGTGCGTGCGGAGCTGGTGGGGCGACTCCCGCACCGCCGAGCAGGCGCGCGAGCTGTCGCTGCTGGTGCCCAGGCTGTTTCTGCAGTTCTTCTCCGGCACCAGCCTGGTGCTGGCGGACGGGGACGGGATCAAGGCGTTCCTCGTGGGCTTCCACGCCGCGGACAACGACGACGAGGCGTACATCCACTTCGTCGGGGTCGACCCCCAATTGCGTGGGCAGGGCGTGGGCGCCAGGCTGTACACGGCCTTCTTCCGGCGCGCCGCCGAGGCGGGCCGCCGGGAGGTGCGCGCCATCACCTCGCCCGCGAACACCGGATCCGTGGCCTTCCACCTGGCCATGGGGTTTACCGTCGAGCCGGGAGACCAAGAGGTCGGCGGCGTTCCCGTGCACAGCGACTACGACGGCCCCGGGCAGCACCGGGTCTGCTTCCACCGGCGGATCGCCGTGCAGTCGTAGCGAACGCAAGGGCTGGGCGGACGGGAGGGGTTGACGGTGGGGGAGTGGTGCCCTAAACCGATATGGGAGCGCTCCCATGGTTCGACGGCTCCCATGGCTCATGGACCGAATCTCATGGACCGAATCTCGTGGATCGAATCTCGTAGACCGCCGAAAGGAAAGCCCATGACACGCACCAGACGTCCGCTCGCCGCCCTGCTCCCCTTACTCGTGTTCCTCGCCGTCTTCGCCGTCCTCGTCCCGCTCGGCACCGGCACGGCCCGCGCCGAGTCCAACGGCGGGGTGAAGGTCATGCCGCTGGGTGACTCGATCACCGACGGGTTCAACGTTGCGGGCGGCTACCGCGTCGGCCTGTGGCAGAAGTTCACGGCGGGTCGCTACAAGGTCGACTTCGTCGGCTCGCTCTTCAACGGCCCGGCGGGGCTGGGTGATCACGACCATGAGGGGCACTCGGGCTGGACGATCAAGCAGATCGACGACAACGTCGTCAACTGGCTGCGGGCTCAGAACCCGCACACCATCCTGCTGCACATCGGCACCAACGACATCTACGGCAGCGATCCGGCCGGGGCGCCCGCCCGCCTCTCCACCCTGATCGACCACATCACCGCCCAGGCGCCGAACGCGGAACTCTTCGTCGCCACCATCACCCCGCTGGGCTTCCTGGACTCGACCGTGCGGGCCTACAACGCGGCGATCCCGGGCATCGTGCAGAGCAAGGTCAACGCGGGCAAGCGCGTCCATCTGGTTGACATGTACAAGGCATTGACGCCCGCGGATCTGGCCGACGGTGTGCATCCGAACGCCGGTGGCTACGACAAGATGGCCGACGTCTGGTGGAGGGCGCTGCTGTCGGTGCCGGGCAGCATCGGCACCCCCTCGTCCGCCCCCGCTGAGTCCACCGCAGCCGGTTCCACGGCGTACGGCAACGGGTCGGCCGCACGGGCGGCATGAGCCGCATACGGCGCATGAGCCGCCCCCTCCACCGTCACAGTCCAGGAAGGACAGTCGCATGAACCACGCCCCCGTGTCCGCGGGAACCACGCACATACCCGGACGGCGCCGAAGGACACCGAGGTCGATAGCCGCGGCGTTACTCGGCGGCGTACTGCCGCTGCTCGCCTCACTGTTCCTGCTGGCCCCGACCCCCGCGGCCGCGGCCTCGCTCACCGAGGTCACCGGCTTCGGCACCAACCCGAGCAACCTCCGCATGCACGAGTACGTGCCCAACAACGTCGCGGCACGGCCCGCCGTCCTCGTGGCGGTGCACTACTGCACGGGCTCGGGGCCCGCGTTCTACTCCGGCACCGAATTCGCCTCCCTGGCGGACCGTTACGGCTTCATCGTCATCTACCCCTCCGCCACCAGAAGCGGCGCCTGCTTCGACGTCTCCTCCCCGCAGGCCCTGCGCCACGACGGCGGCAGCGATCCGGTGGGCATCGTGTCGATGGTGCGTTACGCCCAGCAGCGCCACAACGCCGACCCCAACCGGGTCTATGTCACCGGCGCCTCATCGGGCGCCATGATGACCAACGTCCTGCTGGGCGACTACCCGGATGTGTTCAAGGCGGGCGCGGCGTTCGCGGGCGTGCCCTTCGGCTGCTTCGCCACCACCGACGGATCCGGCTGGAACAGCGCCTGCGCCAACGGCACCATCACCAAGACGCCGCAGGCGTGGGGCGACCTCGCGCGCGGGGCCTACCCCGGATACCAGGGCGCCCGGCCGAGGATGCAGCTGTGGCACGGCACCGAGGACGGCACCCTGCGCTATCCGAACTTCGGCGAGGAGATCAAGCAGTGGACCAACGTCCTCGGGGTGAGCCAGACCCCCGCCCTCACAGACCGTCCGCAGCCCACCTGGACCCGCACCCGCTACGGCGCCACGGGCAACCAGGCCCCTGTCGAGGCGATCAGCGTTCAGGGCACGGGCCACTCCCTCCCGGCCGCCGGTATGGCCGCGCGGGCCATCACCTTCTTCGGCCTGGACGCCGGCTGACCTGCTGACCGCCGGGACGATGGCGGGAAAGGCGCCAAGGGGCCGGCGAAACCGACCCCTTGGCGGCCTTCGGCGGGTGCGTGGACGTCCGGTGCCCACGGCCGCGGAGCCCCCTCCGCCCCCTCGCTCGCCGTCCCTCCGGCGGCCGCCGGTGCCCTCGCGGTCTGGAGCCCGAGCTGGTGGTATGCGGGGTCCGCACCTATGTTTTCCCTCTCGGGAAGGGGAGCGCGTGGATCGGAACATCCGCACGGTGGACGACGTCATGAGACTCCTGGACGGCCTCTTCGCACCGGAGACCGACCGCTGGACGGCCGACGGTGCCTCGTGGTGGGACGGTTTCTACGCGGACCGCTCCAAGCCCGTGCCGTTCTTCGTGGCGAAGCCCGACGAGCATCTGGTGTCGTATCTCGACCGTGGCCTGGTCACCCCGGGCCGGGCGCTCGACCTGGGGTGCGGCCCCGGCCGCAACGCCCTCCACCTCGCCTCCCGGGGCTTCACCGTGGACGCCGTCGACCTCTCGCCCACGGCCATCGCGTGGGCCGCGGAACGCGCCCGCGAGGCAGGAGCCGGGATCCGGTTCCACTGCGGCGACGCCTTCGCGCTCACCGCGGGTGAGCTTGCGGGGCCGTACGACCTGATCTGCGATTCCGGCTGTTTCCACCATCTGCCACCGCACCGCCGGGTCAGCTACCTCGCTCTCCTCGAGCGTGCCCTGGCCCCCGGTGGCCATCTCGCCCTCAGCTGCTTCGCGGCGGGCGCGATGGGCTCCGAACTCCCCGACGCGGCCTTCTACCGCCAGGCCGCGCTCCACGGTGGCCTCGCCTACACACCCGAGTCCCTGCGCTGGATCTTCTCCGAGCTGACCGAGATCGAGCTGCGCCGCATGCACGACGAACCGTCCGACTCCCCGCTCTTCGGGGAGCCGTTTCTGTGGGCGGCCCTCTTCCGCCGTGTCACGGAGCGCCGTGGTCTGAGGGCGCATTCGGCACGTCCGGCGGCGCGATGCCAGAGTCCCCAGCGGCCCCAGCCACCCCCGTGACTCCCGCGAACCCCGCGGCCATCGCGTCCTCCGCGGTCTCGGCGGGGGGATGCGGGGGCGGGGGAGCGGGGAACAGGGGCGGGTTTGGCTGCCGCGGCTCCGCGTGCGATGGCGTCGTCGATCCCACCGAGGGCAGACCCCTGACCGGTCCCGCCGTGACATAGGCCGTCCCGCCCCGCCCCAGGAGCCCGTCGGCGATCACGGTCCGGGGATCCTCGTCCATCCGGATCAGGTCGCCGTACACCCCGGCGCACGACGGGCAGCTGGACAGATGGCGGTCCAGGTCGTCGCAGCGCCGGGGGTTGTCCGGCCGCACCGCACCGTCTCGACGAGGCCCCGGAACCCCTGACAGGTCTGCTCGCCACCACGCTCCAGATGGGTCCGCGGCCACGCCTCGCGCAGGGCGCCCCGCGCCGTCTCCCGGAGCGTGGGGACGGTGTGCGGCGCCAGCCCCGCGAAGGTGGCCACCGCCGTGTCGCGATCCTCGTCCACCATGCTGTACCACAGCACATCACGGGTGCGCGCCGAGAGGCTGAGGAATCCACCGAGCATGGCCGAACGCTCCCGCGGCCTCCGGCGTCCGGCCTCGCCATCCGCGGTGATCGCGCTGGACCCCGCCTTCCCTCTCCGTTGTCACACCCCCGCGCTACCTTGCCGCCATGACGGAATTCGTACTGGTGGCGGGTGCGTGGCTGGGGTCGTGGGCATGGGACGGGGTGGTGCCGGAGCTGCGCGCTGCCGGACACGGCGTCCATGCCCTCACGCTGTCCGGACTCGCCGAGAAGCAGGGTGTGCAGGCCGGGCAGCAGACCCACGTCCAGGACATCGTCGGCGAGGTCGAGCGCCTCGATCTGCGTGATGTGGTCCTGGTGGGGCACAGCTATGCGGGCATCCCGGTCGGTCAGGCCGCCGAGCGCATCGGCGACCGGCTGGCCCATGTGGTGTTCGTGGACTCCAACGTTCCGGAGGACGGTGGGTCGTTCCTGTCGGCCTGGCCCGGTGGGCGGTCCACGGTGGAGGCGTCGATGGCCGCGAACGGCGGCTTCTGGGCGCCCCTGACCGAGTCCGACTGCCACGGCCAGGGGCTCACCGAGGAGCAGATCGGGCGGCTCGTGGGCGGCGCCACGCCGCATCCCGGCGCCACGCTGTCCGAGCCGGCCGTCCTGGCCCGCCCGCTCGGCGGGCTGCCGGCCACGTACGTCAAGTGTCTGCTCGACGGCGCCCAGCCGACGGACGACGTGGCCGAGCTGCTGAAGAGCGAGCACTGGCGGCTGGTCGAGATGGACACCGGCCATTGGCCGATGTTCTCCCAGCCGCGCGAGCTGGCCCGGATACTGCTGCGGTGCGCTGGGGCATCGTGACGCCGCACGACGCCTGACCGGGCCCCCGGCGGTGTTCGCCCGGGGTCCGGTCACCCGCATCGCGCGAGGCGGAGGCTACGTCGTGGTGTGCTACCGCGCCGCCGGTGCGGTCACTCGCAGCCGTACCGCCAGTTCCACCCCACGAAGGTGTGCCGCAGCTCCACATCGAAGCGGCAGCTCGCCGTCCCGTCGGCCTTCAACTGGACGTAGGAGTGGTGGGTGTTGTTGTACCAGTCGCCGGTCGGATCGAAGACACCCTGGTACGCGAAGTCGGCGTGCGCCTCGGAGTTGACCTCGGCGCAGTCGGTGACACAGTCGTCCTTCGCGGTCTGCGAGGTGAGGGACCAACCGGCGTCCCACGGCTCGCGGTTCCACTCCTGCGTGGCCGTGGTGCCGGCCGTGGTGACGCGGCCGTTCGCCGTGTCCCACGAGGAGGCGGTGTACAGGCCCGTCATCCGGATGTTGCAGCAGTCGTACATCTCGTTCCAGCCACGCAGCTGATGTCCGGCGGCGGTGGCGGTGCGGGCCGAGCGGGCCGATGCCGGGCCGTGCTGGACGGAGGCCGGTTCCGGCTTGCAGTCCGCGCCGATGGTGATCTGCCCCGAGACGGCCTGGCCGGGCGCCGGAACGGGAAGCTCGCCGGTCAGCCGGACACCGTCACAGGACTTCGGCGCCGGGTCGGACTCCTGGGCCGTCGCCACCGTCGTACCACCCAGGAACGCCACCAGGGAGACGGCCGACACGGCCGCGATGCTCAACCGGCTCTTCACTTCTCACGCCCTTTGATCCGATGCGATCCGAAAGGGGCAGCGCACCTCGATACCGGTGCGCCGCCAGGTCACGCGGTGATCGTAACGGCGGTCGTCCGCGGAAGCGGGGGCTCCGCGGAGGTTGGCAGGAAGGTGGCACCGCGGCCCTGCCCGATCGCGCACACGACATCACACACCGCGGCTGCGCTACACTTCCGAGGTCCTGTTGTCTCCGATAGAGGTGGACGTTGCGTATCTGAGGTTCGCGATCATCGCGCGGTACGGCACAAGCCGTAGCCCGTCACGTCGTAGCCGGCCTTCTCGCCGCCCGTGACCCGCGTGAATGCGACCTCGGTGCATCAGCCGTCCCTCACCCTTCGGAGGGCCGCACCCGATTTCCCGGCTTGGTCGCCGCGTGGTGCTCGCATACGTAGCCCCTTTTCACAGTGCTTGCGAATGCGAGAACACCATGGCATCATCCCCCACCCCCAGTGCCTCCGTGACCTGCTCGGCCGTGTCCTTCCAGTGGCCGGACGGCACCACCGTCTTCGACGGGCTCTCGCTCGGCATCGGACGGGGCCGCACCGGCCTCGTCGGCACCAACGGCAGTGGCAAGTCCACCCTGCTGCGGCTGATCGCGGGCCGGCTGCGTCCCGCCCAGGGGTCGGTGACCGTCGGCGGCAGCCTCGCCTACCTTCCGCAGAACATCACCCTCGACACCACCCTCCGCGTCGACCAGGCCCTGGGCATCGCCGAGCGGCGCGCCGCCCTGAGCGCCATCGAGGCCGGAGACGTCGACGAGGCTCACTTCGAGACCATCGGCGACGACTGGGACGTCGAGGAGCGGGCCCTGGCGACACTGGGCTCACTCGGCCTCGGCGATGTCGAACTGGACCGCACCGTCGGCCATCTCTCCGGCGGGGAGACCGTACTGCTGCGCCTGGCCGCCCTGCTCCTGGAGCGTCCCGACGTCCTGCTGCTCGACGAACCCACCAACAACCTCGACCTGTTCGCACGGCGGCGGCTCTACGACGCCGTCGACTCCTGGCGCTCCGGTGTGCTGGTCGTGGTCAGCCACGACCGTGAGCTGCTGGAGCGGGTGGACCGGATCGCCGAACTGCGGTCCGGTTCGGTGACCTGGTACGGCGGCGGCTGGTCCGCCTACCGCGAGGCGCTGGCCACTCAGCAGGAGGCGGCCGCGCGAATGCTGCGGGTCGCCGAGGCGGATGTGCGTCGGCAAAAACGCGAACTGGAGGAGACCCACATCAAACTGGCTCGCCGTCAGCGGAACAGCAAGAAGATGGACGTCGAGCGGCGGGCCCCGAGAATCGTCGCCGGTGCCCGCAAGCGCTCCGCCCAGGAGTCGGCCGGCAAGCTCCGCGACCTGCAGGAAGACCGCCTCCACGAGGCGCGTGAGCGGCGCGAGGAGGCCGCCGAGGCGGTTCGTGACGACGCCGAGATCCGGGTGAGCCTGCCGCACACCGCCGTGCCCGCGGGCCGCACCGTGTTCAGCCTGAGTGAACTGGGCCTCCGGTATGGCGCCCTGCGCGACGCCACCCTCCATGTGCAGGGGCCCGAACGCATCGCGCTGGTGGGGCGGAACGGGGCGGGCAAGACCACACTGCTGCGCACCCTCACCGGCCAGCTCGCCCCGCTGTCCGGGGAGGCCAGGACGTTTGTGCCGCTGCGGTTCCTCCCCCAGCGGCTGGATGTGCTGGACGACGAGCTGAGTGTGGCGGCGAACGTGGCGCGCCGGGCGCCCGGGATCACCGACAACCAGATCCGCTCCCAGCTCGCGCGCTTCCTGTTCAAGGGGGCGCGGGCGGAACAGCCGGCCGGCACCCTCTCGGGTGGCGAACGTTTCCGGGCCGCCCTCGCGGCCACCATGCTCGCCGCACCGGCCCCGCAGCTGCTGCTGCTCGACGAGCCCACCAACAACCTCGACATGGCCAGTGCGCGGCAGCTGACGAGCGCGCTGGACTCCTACGAGGGCGCGCTCGTGGTCTCCAGCCACGATCTGCCGTTCCTGGAATCGATCGGCATCACCCGGTGGCTGCTGGTCGGCGAGGAGTTGCGGGAGACCGGCGCCGACGAGGTCCGCGATCTGCTCGAGGAGTCATCCGTGACGGAGGGGACCGGCTGAGACCGGCCCGGGCGGGCGGCCCAGGTGGCCGCCCGGGCCACCAGGGAGGCGTGGCCACCTGCCCGGGTCGCTCCGCCTCTCCTGCCTGTACACGAAATTCGCGACAGCGAAATCAGGATCCGGTGTCCGCGCAGGTTAAGGCGCAATCAAGGTTCACTCATGCGCCCCGGCATACCTTCGGCAGCGATCTCTTTCACCGGAGGTATATGAACATTTAACTGAGGGGGTGGCAACGCCACCGATGTCGTCCCGTCTGGCGAGAATCAGCCCGTCGTGGCACGGGCTTGCGACTGCTTGTTGACTCTTCAGTAATGAAGTGGCTAATTTCAGCCCCGCGCCGTTTCGCGAGATTCCCGTGCCATACGTTCGACATGCGTTGCCCGAATTATCTCCCTTTCCTGCTGCGCTAGCGATTTTCGGAGAAAACATGTCATCCGTCGTGGACGCCGGCGATCTTGTCATCGGCATCACTCCCTTAGGGGAGCCGGACGCCAGACTCGCCGCAGCGGTCAGCCGCGCGGGCGGTCTTGGCGTTCTCGACCTGGGAACAACGGGCCGCGAGGCCCTCCAGGCGTGGGAGGACATCGGCGAGTGGGTGGCCGACGGGCGGTACGGCGTGCGGGTCGCGGCGGGCTGCCGCCTCACCCCCGCGGACCTGCGGGATACCCCGGCCGCCAGCGGTCCAGAGGGTGGCGCGCCCGGTCCCCACACGGTGGTGCTCGGGGTGGACTCGCCCTGGCCGGTGGAGGCCGTATCCGACCGATGCCGAGTGCTGGCCGAGGTCACCGACCTGGACGCGGCGCTCGGGGCCGTCCGCGCCGGAGCGCACGGACTGATCGCCCGGGGCAGCGAGAGCGGCGGTCGGATCGGGGCGTTGGGCACCTTCATCCTGCTGCAGCGGCTCCTCGCCGACCCCCGGGTGTCCTTACCGGTGTGGGCCTGCGGCGGCATCGGCCCACACACCGCCGCGGCGTCCGTACTCGGCGGCGCGGCCGGGGTCGTGCTCGACACCCAGCTGGCCCTGCTCGCCGAATCGGGGCTCCCGGAGGACCGGGCCGCCGCCATCCGCTCCATGGACGGCTCCGAGACCACCGTCCTCGACGGGCACCGCGTCCTGCGGCGCCGGGGGCGCGCCACGCAGTACATCGAGCCAAATCTGACGGTGGGTCAGGACGGTTTTCTGGCGGTCCGGTTCGCCGAGCGGTGGCGGGATGCGGGGCGCACCGTCCGGGGCATCACCGACGCCATCCGGGAGGCCGCGCACGAGGCCGTGCGGAACGGCTCCGCCGTCTCGGCGCTGCGCCCCGGCGCCCCATTGAGCACCCGCCTCGGCACCCGGCTGCCCCTCGCGCAGGGCCCGATGACCAGGGTCAGCGACCAGGGCGCGTTCGCCTCCGCCGTCGCCGCCGGGGGAGCGCTGCCGTTCATCGCGCTCGCCCTGGCCGGACGTGACCAGGCGCGCACCATGCTGGAGGAGGCCGCGGCCGTGCTGGACGGACGGCCCTGGGGTGTCGGTGTCCTCGGCTTCGCACCCGAGGAGATCAGGAACGCCCAGCTCGAGGCCGTACGGGCGATCCGCCCCAGCCATGCCATCATCGCGGGCGGACGGCCGTCCCAGGCGAAGGCGCTGGAGCGGGACGGCATCGCCACCTATCTGCATGTGCCCTCGCCGGGGCTGCTGCGCCAGTTCCTCCAGGCCGGGGCCCGGCGGTTTGTCTTCGAGGGCTCCGAATGCGGCGGCCACGTGGGGCCGCGCAACAGCTTTCCGTTATGGGAGGCCCAGATCGCCGTCGTCGAGGACTTCCTCGACGACACCGCGCACGACCCGCGTCACACGGCGAACCCCCAAGGCGCCGACGGCACCGAAGCGGCCGACGACACCGACGGCGCGGGTATTGAGGTCTTCTTCGCCGGGGGAGTGCACGACGAACGCTCCGCCGCGATGGTGGCCGCGCTCGCCGCCCCGCTCACCCGGCGCGGCGTCGCCGTCGGCTCGCTGATGGGCACCGCGTACCTGTTCACCGAGGAAGCCGTGGCACACGGCGCCGTACAGCCACTCTTCCAGCGCCAGGTGGTGGCCGCCGAGCACACCGTGCTGCTGGAGACCGCCCCCGGCCACGCCACACGCTGCGTGCCCAGCCCCTTCACCGAGAGCTTCGACACCGTCAAGGAGCGGCTGCGGAACGAGGGCCTGCCGGACCGGGATGTCTGGGAGCGGCTGGAGCGGCTGAACGTGGGACGACTGAGGATCGCCAGCAAGGGCATGGACCGCGGGCCCGATGGCGCGTTGACTTCGGTGGACGAGGAACACCAGCTCAGCGGCGGGATGTTCATGGCCGGACAGGTCGCCGTGATGCGCTCGGCCACCACCACGATCGCCGCCCTGCACCATGCGGTGGGCCCCGGCGCCGCCGACTTCCTCACCGCACGCGCCGAGGCCGTGTGCGAACGCCTGGGCGTGGCCTCGGCCCCGACGGCGGCCGAAGCGCCCGCGCCGCTGGACGTGGCCGTGGTCGGCATGGCGTGCATGTTTCCGCAGGCGCCCGACCTCGCCTCGTTCTGGGCCAATGTGGTGGGCGGTGTGGACGCCGTCACCGAAGTGCCCGCCGAGCGCTGGGACCCGGCCGTCCACTACACGGGCGACAAGGACGGCGCCTCCGCCTCCCAATGGGGCGGCTTCCTGCCACCCATCCCCTTCGACCCGCTGCGCTACGGCATCCCCCCGGCCTCGCTCGGCAGCATCGAACCCGTCCAGCTCCTGGCCCTGGAGGCCGCCCGCCGGGCCCTGGACGACGCCGGATACGGCGACCCCGGTGACGGCGGCCGCACCTTCGACCGCTCCCGCACCTCCGTGGTGTTCGGCGCCGAGGCGGGCAGCGATCTGTCCCATGCCCAGACGCTGCGCGCCGTCCTGCCGGCTTACGTCCGCGAGGTGCCGCGGGACCTGGCGGACCAGCTGCCGCGGCTCACCGAGGACTCCTTCCCCGGCATGCTCGCCAACGTCATCTCCGGACGGATCGCCAACCGGCTCGACCTCGGCGGCGCCAACTACACCGTGGACGCGGCATGCGCGTCATCGCTGGCCGCCGTGGACGTGGCATGCAAGGAGCTGACCGCCGGCACCAGCGACCTCGTACTGTGCGGCGGCGCCGATCTGCACAACGGCATCAACGACTATGTGCTCTTCTCCTCGGTGCACGCCCTCTCCCCGACGGGCCGCTCCCGCACCTTCGACAGCTCGGCCGATGGAATCGCGCTCGGCGAGGGCATCGCCTGCGTCGTCCTGAAACGGCTGGCCGACGCCGAACGGGACGGTGACCGCGTCTACGGCGTCATCAAGGGCGTCGGCTCCTCCAGCGACGGCCGCTCGCTCGGGCTGACCGCCCCGCGTCCCGAGGGACAGCGGGCCGCGCTGGAGCGCGCGTACGCCAATGCCCACCTCTCGCCCGCCGACGTCGGCCTGATCGAGGCGCACGGCACCGGCACGGTCGTCGGCGACCGCACCGAACTCACCGTCCTGAGCGAGATGTTCACCGACGCCGGGGCCGCACCGGGGGCGTGTGCGCTGGGCTCGGTGAAGTCCCAGATCGGGCACACCAAATGCGCCGCGGGGCTCGCCGGGCTGGTGAAGGCCGCGATGGCGCTGTACACCGGCATCACACCGCCGACCCTGCATCTGACCCGGCCCAACCCGGCATGGGACGCGGACCGCAGCCCCTTCTCCTTCCACACCCGGGCCCGCCCATGGGCCGCCGCGCCCGCCGAACGGGTGGCGGGGGTGAGCGCGTTCGGCTTCGGCGGGACCAACTTCCATGTGGTGCTGGCGGCACACGGCCGGGGAGCGCCACCCGCACAGGGGCTGGACGCCTGGCCCGCCGAGCTGTTCCTCTTCCGCGGGGCCGACCGGGCGGCGGCGCTGCGGGTGGTCCGGGAGACACTCGACCAGCTCATGGCCAATGACACGGCCGGACGGCCATGGCGGCTGCGCGACCTCGCGCTGACCGCCTCCCGGCGCGCCGACGCCGGCCACGAACCGGTCCGGGTGGCCGTGGTGGCCACGGACCTGGACGACCTGGCCGCACGATTACGCCAGGTGCTCGCGGGCGATCCGCCGGGCCCGGGGCCATGCGGAACGGACGGGCTGCACATCGCCCCGGAGACGGCCCAAGAGGCCGGGGACGAGCCGGAGCGCGGCAGGGTCGCCTTCCTCTTCCCCGGGCAGGGCAGCCAGCGGCCCGGGATGTTCGCCGACGCCTTCGTCACCTTCCCCGAACTCCAGCACCAGTTGCGCCACGGACGCGCCTACACCGACGCGCTGTACCCCCCGGCCGCCTTCGACGAGGCCGGGCAGGCGGCGCAGCGCACCGCCATCACCGACACCCGAGTGGCCCAGCCCGCACTGGGCATGGTCGGGCTCGCCGCGTATACCTTGCTGACCTCGGCCGGGGTCCGGCCCGACATGGCGGCCGGACACAGCTACGGCGAACTGGTCGCACTGTGCGCCGCGGGCGCCCTCGACCTCCGTACGCTGCCGCGGTTGAGCGCCGAGCGAGCGGCCGCCATCCTCGGTGCCGCCGAGGCCGCCGGGGAGGAGCCCGGCACCATGGCGGCCGTGACCGCGGCCCCCGGCGAGGTCGAGTCGGTGCTGCGGGCGGCCGAGCTCGCCGAGCGTGTGGTGACCGCCAACCACAACGCGCCACGGCAGACCGTGATCTCCGGGCCCGAGCGGGACATCCAGGAGGCGGTGCGGCTGCTGCGGGCGGCCGGGCACTCGGCCAAACGGATCCCGGTCGCCTGCGCCTTTCACAGCCCGCTGGTGGCCGGGGCCGGTGCGCGGTTCGCCGAGGCGCTGGCCCGCCATCCGGTGCGGGTAGCCGAGTTCCCCGTCTGGGCGAATCGCACCGCCGCCCCGCACGGCGCGGAGCCGGACGCCATCCGCGCCGAGCTCGCCGCCCAGATCGGCGCGCCCGTCCGCTTCGTGGCGCAGATCGAGGCCATGTACGAGGCGGGCGCGCGAATCTTCGTGGAGGCCGGTCCGGGGACGGTGCTCACCCGGCTGGTGGGGGAAATCCTCGACGGCCGTCCGCACCTCGCCCTGGCTTGCGAAGGACGGCGTACCGGCTCCGTCGGACCGCGGGGGTTTCTCGACACCCTGGCCCGGCTGGCCGTCGCCGGTATTCCGGTGCGTACGGCCTGGCTGTTCCACGGCCGGGACGCGGTGGCGGCGGGCTCCGCCCCGCCACCGAAACGGCCCGGCTGGACGGTCGACGGGCACCTGGTCCGCACCGCGGACGGTGAGCTCCTTCCCGGTGCGCTGGCACCGGCCCGACGTGTCATGGAGGCGACCGTGAGCCAGACCGATCGGACGGGTGGCGGCGAGTACGGGGGCAGGGACGCCCTGATCTCGGAGTTCCTGAGGACCAGCCGGGAGATGATCGCCGCCCAGCGCGATGTGCTCCTCACCTACTTCGGCGGGGCGCCGGGCGAACGGCATGCCTCGCCACCGGCTCCGGTCGTCGCGGCCGCGCCGTTGCCCGCTGAGCTCGGCTCGGTGGCCGCCGCGCCGGTGGCTGCCACGTCCGGCGCCTCGGCGCCGGTTGCCGAAGAGTCTCCCGCATCCGCCCCGCCCGCACCCGCCACCGGGCGCGATGTGCTGCGCGCGGTCTCCGAGATCATCAGCGAACGCACCGGCTATCCGGTCGACATGATCGAACCCGACCTCGATCTCGAAGCCGATCTCAGCATCGACTCCATCAAACGGGCCGAAATCGCGGGCGAGTTGGCGCGGCGCCTCGGTGTCGCGGGCGCGGACACCGGTGCTCTGGGCGACGAGGAGCTGGAGGAGCTGGCCAAGGCCCGTACCACCGCCGCCGTCACCGACTGGCTCACCGCCCGCCTCGCGCCGCCCGCCCCGGCGGCCTCCGCAACACCGCCCGACGCACCGGAGCCGGTGGCCGAGCCCGTGGCCGTGGTCGCGCCCGAACCCGTGGCCGTGTCCGGTGTGGCGCCCAAACGGCTGCGGCTGGTGCCCGTGCCCCTCGGCGCACCCGAGGACGGTGCCACCGCGCCGCCCGAGCTGATCGGTCGGCGCTTCGCCCTGCTCGGCGGGGAAGGCGACGGGATGGCCGAGGCGGTGGCCGCCCGCCTGGGCGAGCGCGGTGCCGAGGCCGTCCGCCTCGCCGCCGGGCATCAGCTCACCGAGGAGGACGGCCGGGTGGACGGTGTGCTGCTGCTCGACCCGCTGGCCACCTCCGGCGCACCGGTGCTGCCGGAGGCGTTCACGGCCCTCCAGTCGGCCCTGCGGCGCGCCCCGCACTGGCTGCTGGCGCTCCGCCACGTTGACCCGCTCGCCGCGCGCACGGCCGGGCTGCGCGGGGTTTTCCGTACGGTGGCCAGGGAGTACCCGGACATCGTCACCAGGCTGGTGGAGTTCCCCGCCGAGGTGGCCGGGTCCGCCGACGTGGCCGGGCCCGAACCCGTAGCCGGGCCCGCAAACGCGCCTGGCTCTCCCGAAGCGCCCGGCTCTCCCGAAGCGCCCAGGTTCGCCGACGCCGTGGCCGACGGGTTGCTCGACGAGTTGCTCGCCCCGGACCGTACGCCCGTCGTACTGCGCACCGCGGATGGGCGGCGCCACCGGCTGGACCTCGTGGAGACCCCGCTGGGCGCGCTCGCCGGTTCGGGGGCCGGGCCCGCCGGGGACGGCGCGGCGGAGGTGGCCGCGCTCGGCCTGGACCGGGACGCGGTGGTGGTCCTGGTCGGCGGGGCGCGGGGGATCACCGCGCGGTGTGCCGCCACCTTCGCGTCCGCCGCCCGCTGCCGGATCGAACTGCTCGGCCGTACGACGGAGCCCGGCGGCCCCGAGGACCCGGCCACCGCCGGGGCCCGCGACGAGACGGCCCTGCGCGCGGCGCTCGCGGCCCGGGGCGGGCTGGGGCCCGCCGACATCCAGCGGGAGGCCGACCGGATCCTGGCGCGCCGGGAGGTCGCCGCGACGGTCGAGGAGCTGACCGCCCTGGGCGGCCGGGTCCGCTATCGCTCGGTCGACTTCCGCGACGCCGAAGCGGTGCTCCAGGCGGTGAAGCAGATCCACGCCGACCACGGGCGGCTGGACGGTGTCGTCTACGGGGCCGGTGTGATCGAGGACCGGCTGATCGCCGAGAAGTCCGCCGAGTCCTTCCAGCGGGTGTACCGGACCAAGGTGGAAGGGGCCCGGACGCTGCTGGACGCGCTGGCGGAGCTGCCCGAACCCCCGGCGTTCGCCGTGTTGTTCGGCAGCGTCGCCGCCGCCCTCGGCAACCGCGGCCAGGTGGATTACGCGGCGGCCAACGACACGCTGGAGACCCTGGGCGCGCGCTGGCGGGACCGCACCGGCCGCCGGGCGCTGACCGTGCACTGGGGGCCATGGGCACCGACCGGAGCCCATGGCGGGATGGTCACACCGGAGCTGGGCCGCGAGTACGCCCGGCGCGGCATCTCGCTCATCGACCCCGAGGAGGGCACGCTCGCGCTGCTGCGCGAGCTGGCCTGGGGCGAGGAGTCCACGGGATCCGTCGTCTACACCGCCTCGGGCTGGTGAGCGTGACGGACGAGCAGGCGCACCAGCAGCCGCCGGTGGCCATCGTCGGCATGTCCGTGCTGCTGCCCGGCTCCCCGGACCTGGACACCTACTGGCGCAACCTGGTCGGCGGCGTGGACGCCATCAGCGACGTCCCGGCCGGGCGGTGGGACGCCGGTTTCTATGCCCCGGACGGCGGTGGCGACACGCCCGCGGCGCCCGACCGGGTGTACTGCCGGCGGGGCGGGTTCGTGGACGAGTTCGCCCGGATCGAGGCCGCGCGGTTCGGGATCATGCCGAACTCGGTGTCCGGCACCGAACCCGACCAGTTGATCGCCCTGGGCGTCGCGGCGGCGGCCATCGCCGACGCGGGCGGTGAGGACCGGCTTCCCGACCGGCAGCGGGTGGGCGTGGTGCTGGGCCGGGGCGGCTATCTCACCCCCGGGCTGGTCCGGCTCGACCAGCGGGTGCGCACCGCCCACCAGCTCGTACGGACCCTCGGCGAGCTGCTGCCCGACCTCGAACCCGGCCAACTCGACCTCGTACGGGCCGCGTTCACCGAGCGGCTCGGCCCGGACCGGCCCGAGGCGGCCATCGGCCTGGTGCCCAACCTCGCCGCCTCGCGCATCGCCAACCGGCTCGATCTGCGCGGCCCCGCGTACACCGTGGACGCCGCCTGCGCCTCCTCGCTCGTCGCCGTCGACCAGGCGGTGGGGGAGCTGGCCTCGGGCCGGTGCGATGTGATGCTCGCGGGCGGGGTGCACCACTGCCACGACATCACCCTGTGGAGCGTGTTCTCGCAGCTGCGTGCGCTCTCGCCGAGCCAGCGGATCCGGCCCTTCCACCGCGCGGCCGACGGCCTATTGATCGGCGAGGGCACCGGTGTGGTCGTCCTCAAGCGGCTCGCCGACGCACTCCGCGACGGCGACCGCGTCTACGCGGTGATCCGCGGCACCGGTGTGGCCTCCGACGGCCGCGCCACCGGTCTGGTCAACCCGGACCCGGGCGGACAGACCCGGGCCGTACGACAGGCGTGGCGGGCCGCGGGCCTCGATCCGCGCGAGCCGGGCGCCATCGGGCTGCTGGAGGCACACGGCACCGCGACGCCCGCCGGGGACGCGGCCGAACTGGCCACGCTGGCCGAGGTGTTCGGCCCCGGTGGCACGCCGGGTGCGACGGCCGTCATCGGCTCGGTCAAGTCAATGATCGGCCACACCATGCCCGCCGCCGGTGTCGCCGGTCTGGTGAAGGCCGCCCTCGCGGTCCACCACGGTCGGCTGCTGCCCACGCTGCACTGCGACGACCCCCATCCATCGCTGGCGGCCACCCGCTTCTCGGTGCTCGGCGCGGCCGAGCCCTGGGAGGCGCCCGTACGGCGCGCCGCCGTGAACGCCTTCGGGTTCGGCGGGATCAACGCCCATGTGGTGCTGGAGCAGCCGCCGGTGCCGGTGGCGCCGCGCGCCACGACCGTCGTCATCGAGCCGGAGCGGGTGCTGGCGCTGGCCGCGGACACCCCGGAGCGACTGGCCGAGCTGCTGGCGGCGGACGACGCGACCGTACGGACGACGGTGACGGGGCGGGACGCCCGTACCCGGCTGGGCATCGTCGAACCCACCGGCAAACGGCTCGCGCTCGCGCGGCGCATGGTGGCCAAGGGCCGCCCCTGGCGTGGCCGCAACGACATCTGGTTCACCCCCGCGCCACTGCTCGGCGCGGGCCCGGCGGCCAAGGGGAAGGCGGTCACGGGGAAGGCGGCCACGGGAAAGCTCGCCTTCGTCTTCCCCGGCCTCGAAGCCGAGTTCGTGCCCCGCGTGGACGGCGTCGCCGAGTACTTCGGGCTCTCCCGCCCCGCCGGGGACGACTTCGGCGAGGCGGCCCGCGTGGGCGACATCGGTCGCCATGGCGTCGGTGTCTTCGGCGTCGGCCGGCTGCTGGACGCGGCGCTGCGGCGGATGGGGGTCGTACCGGACGCGGTGGCCGGACACAGCGTGGGGGAGTGGACCGCGCTGGCCGTGGGCGGCCTCTACGCGGGCGAGGAGGTCGACGCCTTCCTCGATTCCTTCGACCCCGACGCGCTGCGGGTGCCCGGGCTGGCCTTCGCCGTCCTCGGCGCCGGTGCGCCACGGGTGCTCGCCGAGTTGGAGGCGCGGGCGGACGGCCGGATCGTGCTCTCGCACGACAACGCGCCCAGCCAGTCGATGGTGTGCGGGCCGCGCGACGATGTCGAGGAGTTCGTCCGGGCCATGCGCGCCGAAGGCGTGATCGCGCAGCTCCTGCCCTTCCAGTCCGGTTTCCACACCCCGATGCTGGCGCCCTACCTCGACCCCATCCGGGCCGTGACGGAACGCTTCGAGCTGCTCCTGCCGCCGAGAATCCCCGTCTGGTCCGGAACGACCGCCGCACCGTATCCGGCGACCGAGGCTCAGGTGCGCGAGCTGTTCATCCGCCACCTGCTGGAGCCGGTGCGCTTCCGGCTGCTGACCGAGGCCCTGTACGAGGCGGGATTCCGCGCGTTCGTCCAGGTCGGGACGGGCCAACTGGGGTCGCTCATCGGCGATACGCTGCACGGCCGCGACCACCTGGTGGTGGCCGCCAACTCCCCCCACCGCGACGGCGTATCCCAGCTCCGCCGCGTGGCCACGGCCCTGTGGACGGAGGGGGCGGAGGTGGACCCCACGCTGTCGCATGAAGCCTCGCGCCCCACACCCACGCTTCCTCCGGTACGGCTGGACCTGGACGGCTCGCTGATCTCGCTCAACGAGCCACGCCTGAGCGAGCTGCGCAAAGTGGTGGGCAATCGTTCCTCCCCCGGCTACCGCCGGGAGGTGCCCCCTGGGCGGAACGGGTGGGCACCACCCCACCCGCACCCGGCAACGGCGAACGCGGCCCACGGTGCGACCCCGCACCCGCCGTCCGCCCCGTGGACCGCCGAACTCCTCGCCCTGCTCGACGAGACCGCCACCACCGCGACAGCGGTCATCGCGGCAAGCCGCCCACCGACCCCGCGCACCCACGATCTGCAGGTGTCGACCGAGGCCATGCCCTACCTCCAAGACCACTGCTTCTTCCCCCAACGCCTGGGCTGGCCCGATGAGTCGGACCGCTGGCCCGTGGTCCCGGCCACCACGATCGTCCAGCACCTCATGGACGCGGCGGAACACACAGCGGCTGAGCACACGGCCGGACGCCCCGTGGCCGTCGCCGTCCACGGTGCCCGCTTCGACCAGTGGGTGACCGCGGCACCCCCCAGCACCGTACCCGTCACCGCGACCCCCACCTCGGCGGGCCACTACACCGTCACCTTCGGCCGCAGCGCCCGCGCCACCGTGGAAGTCGCTCCTCACCACCCCACGACCCGTCCCACCCCCTGGCCCACCGACCCCGCCACCGAGCGCACCCCCGACCACACCGCACAGCTCGTCTACGCCGAGCGCTGGATGTTCCACGGCCTGGCCTTCCAGGGGCTCACCGCGCTCACCGCGATCGGCGAGTCGCATATACGCGGCACGCTCACCACACCCCCCGCGCCGGGAGCGCTGCTGGACAACGTCGGACAGCTCCTCGGCTACTGGATCATGGCGACCCGCGCCGAACGGACCGTGGTCTTCCCGGTCGGCATGCGTCTGATGCGCTTCTTCGGCCCGCATCCAAGTCCCGGCACACCGGTGGAGTGCCTGATCAGGATCACCTCGCTGACCGATACCGCCCTGGAGGCCGACGCACAGTTGCTGATCGGCGGCGAGGTGTGGGCGGAGTTGTCGGGCTGGCAGGATCGCCGGTTCGACAACCACCCCGACACCCGCCCCGTGGAGCGCTTCCCACAGCGCAACACGCTGTCCCGGCCCCAGCCGGGCGGCTGGGTCCTGCTCCATGAGCGCTGGCCCGATCTGGCCTCCCGCGATCTGATCATGCGTAACCACCTGGGCCGCGCCGAGCGCACGGAATATGAACACCAGCCGCCACGCGGCCGCAGGCAGTGGCTGCTGGGCAGGATCGCGGCCAAGGACGCCGTACGGCGCTGGCTCTGGGACCACGGCGAAGGCCCGGTCTTCCCCGCCGAGATCGGGATACGCGACGACGCCCAGGGGCGTCCGTATGCCATCGGCGTCCACGGCCGGACCCTGCCCGAACTGGCCCTCTCGCTGGCACACCGGGCCGAGGCCGGGGTCGCCCTCGTGGTGCCGCGCGCACACGGGGCCCCGGGCCCCGGTATCGCCCTCGAAGAGGTCGCCCACCGCGACGACCACGCCCTCGCGGCCGCCTTCGGCCGGGCCGAGCGGGAACTCCTCGCGACCGCGACGGCCGGGGGCGGTGATTCGCGTGCCCGCTGGGCCACCACCTTCCGGGCCGCGAAGGAGGCGGTCGCCACGGCGGAGGGCACTGCCCTGCACGACCGGCCGCATGCCCTCATCATCGCCGAGGCACTGCCGGGAGCCGATCACCCCGACGCGGCACCGGCCCGGCTCGTCGTCGAGGTGGCGGCCACCGCCCCCGGGCAGCGCCCGCGCCGCTACCAGGTCCACTGCAGCACCATCGCCAACCCGCCCGGACTGCCGGACAGGGACTACGCCGTGGCCTGGACGACCGGCCCGGACCACCAGGAACAGGACAAGGAGAGCGACCAGTGACCACCGTCAATCAGACCGTCTCGGCACCCCCCGCCGACGCACCGGCCGTGCTCGCGGAGATATCCGGGATGCTCCGGACGATGCTCGACGAGTACGGCCTCGACGATATCGAGGTCACCATGGAGACCCGCTTCACCGAGGATCTGGAGCTGGAGAGCATCGACCTGGTGGCGCTGGCCGGCAGCCTGGAGGCCCGATACGGCAGACAGGTCAACTTCGCCGAGTTCGTGGCGGGCCTGGAGCTCGACGAGATCATCGACCTCACGGTGGGGCAGCTCGTCGAGTATGTCGTGCGGTGCCTCAGGGCGGCCGGGGAGAGCTGACCCATGGCGATGATCGACACCAGCCGCGACACCTGCGACGGCGCGGGCGGCGGCACCGGCAGCGGTACGTGCGACGACGCGGACCCCGTTACGGACCACGACGGTCCGGATACCGGGCCGGACGGCGTCCGACTGCATGTCCAGCGGCTGTCCCCGCCCGATGGCCGTCCGCCCACCGCCACCGCCGTGCTCATCCACGGTCTGCTCACCGACTCCCTCGCCAGCTGGTACTTCACGGTGGCCCCGGACCTCGCCGCCGCCGGGCTGGAGGTGGTGATGTACGACCAGCGGGGACACGGCCGCAGCGAGCGTCCCGGCTCCGGCTACCGGCTGGACACGTTCGTCACCGATCTGGAGCGGCTGCTCGACCGGCTGGACATCACCGGGCCGGTCCATCTGGTGGGCAACTGCTTCGGCGGAACGGTGGCGTTCGCCTACGCCATGCGCCATCCGGAGCGGGTGGCGGGGATCGCGGTGATCGAGGCGAAGCCGGCCACCGAGAGCTGGCTGACCGAGATCAGCGGGATCCTCCGGCGCGTCGTCGCCGAACTGGTCATCCACGAGGCCGAGTCGCTGGCCTGGGTCAGCGCCCACCGGGGCGCCCACACCGCACGGCTGGCCAAGTCGGCCGCCCGCCTGGTCCGTACGACCACCATCGCCGAGGACGTGCCGGAGAGCCGAGTGGTGAGCGAGGAGCAGGTCGGCGCGGTGCGCTGCCCGGTGCTGGCCGTCTACGGCGCGGATTCCGAACTCGCCGGCCAGGACCGGTGGTTGGAGTCGGTACTGCCCGGCACCCGGACCGTCGTCCTGCCGGGACAGGGGCATTCGGTCCTCGCCGAGGCGCCCACGCGCATCCGCGAACTGCTGCTGTCCTGGATCCACGGGTGCGAACCGGGCACCGGCGCCACGGCGGCGGATGCGGCCCTGGATGCCCGGGAGGCCGATGCCTCATGAGCGAACCCAGCAGATCGCAGGCAGCCCCACCTCACAGACCCCGCCGCTTTCTCTTCGTCGTGCCGCCGCTGGTCGGCCACGTCAACCCCACCCTCGGCGTCGCGGCCGAACTCACCGCCCGGGGACACCAGGTGGCCTGGGCCGGGATGCCCGAGGTCGTCGGGCGGCTGACCGGGCAGGGGGCGACGGTCTACCGCTGCGCCGGGCCGGTGCTGGGCGAGGGCGGGGCGGGCCGGCCACCGGACGTACGCGGCCCGGCCGCGCTGAGGTTCCTGTGGGAGCGATTCCTGGTGCCGCTCGCCGAGGCCATGGCCCCAGGCGTCGCCAAGGCCATCGAGGAGTTCCGCCCCGATGTGGTGATCGCCGACCAGCAGACCGTGGCGGGCGGACTGGTGGCCGAACGGCTGGGGGTGTGCTGGGCCACATCCGCGACCACCTCGGCGGAGTTCACGGGCGCGCTGGACGGTCTGCCCAAGATCGATGCCTGGCTGGACGGGCAGATGAACGAGGTGCGGGGCCGGATCGGCGATCCGGAGAGCGCGGCCGATCCCCGGTTCTCACCTGATCTGGTCCTGGCCTTCACCACCGAGGAGCTGGCCGGACGGCCGGCCCGGGCGGGCGATCGCATCCGTTACGTGGGCCCGTCCATCGCCGGGCGGCCGGCCACGACGGACTTCCCCTGGGAGTGGCTGGACCCCGCGCGCCCCGCCGTCCTGGTCACGCTCGGCACCGCGAACACCGATGCCGGGGCGCGCTTCCTCACCGAGTGCCGGGAGGCCGTACGGGCCCGGGCCGGTCGTTTACAGACGGTCATCGTCGACCCGGAGGGCGTCCTCACCCCGGACTTCTCGGAAACCCCGGACACCCCGGACTCCTCGAACACTCAGGGCATCCGGGAGACCTCCACCACCCCAAACGACAAGGACGTCCTGGTGTGCCGCTACGTCCCTCAACTCCCCCTTCTGGAACGGGTGAGCGCGGTGGTGTGCCACGCGGGCCACAACACGGTCTGCGAAACCCTGTGGCACGGTGTTCCGCTCGTCGTGGCCCCCATCCGGGACGACCAGCCGGTGGTGGCCGCGCAGGTGGTCGACGCGGGCGCGGGCGTCCGCGTCAGATTCGGCCGGGCGAGGGCGGCCGGGCTCGGCGAGGCGCTGGACACCGTCCTGTACGAGCCGGGGTATCGCATCGCCGCCGAGCGCGTCCGGGCCTCCTTCCGCGCGGCGGGCGGCGCCGTGGCGGCAGCCGGACACCTGGAAGCACTGGCCGCGAAGCCCGGTGGTCATGCCACGCCGACTCCCGAGGGGGACTGATGAGCCGCACGTCCGACGCACCACGTACGCCCGCGAAGCCGTCGCGCGCCGAGACCGTCGCCGCGCTGCGCCCCCGCTACCAGGCCGATCTGGCGCGGGGCACCGGGCGGTTCTTCGAGCCGCGCCGTACCGACTGTCCGTGGTGCGGTTCGACGCGGCTGAAGCGGCGGCTGCGCACCAGGGACCGCTACCAGAGCAAGCCGGGCCGCTTCGCGCTCGACGCGTGTGCCGACTGCCGCCACGTGTTCCAGAATCCCAGGCTGAACGGCGACGGCCTGGAGTTCTACTACCGCGACTTCTACGACGGGATGGGGGAGATCGAACTCGGCAACCTCTTCGCCGGGCGGGACAAGGTCTACCGGCGGCGCGCGATGTTCCAGGACCCCTCCGCCGAGCCCCCGAAGACCTGGCTCGATGTCGGCACCGGACACGGCCACTTCCCCGCGGTGGCCCGTACCGTCTTCCCCGGCACCCGCTTCGACGGACTCGACTTCACCGACGGCGTCGACCTGGCCGAGCGGACGGGGCGCATAGACCGGGGCATCCGTGGCAGCTTCCCCGAGCTGGCGGAAGAGCGCCTGGCCGGGGGCTACGACGTGGTGAGCATGTTCCACTATCTGGAGCACAGCACCGATCCCCGCGACGAACTCCGCGCGGCCCGGCGGGCGCTGCGCCCCGGTGGCCATCTGCTGATCGAGGTACCCGATCCGGAGTGCTGGTTCGCCCGGCTCCTCGGCCGCTTCTGGCTGCCCTGGCTCCAGCCCCAGCATCTGCACTTCCTGCCGGTGGCGAACCTCCGGAAGGAACTGGACGCGCTCGGCTTCACCGTCATCGCCGAGGAGCACCGCGAACCGTCCGACACGGTCGATCTGCTGGGCGCCGTATGGCTGTCCGTGAACGCGGTCATTCCGCCCGATGACGCCCCTTCGCTGCCGCGACCGCCCGGCCGGGCGCGCTGGCTGCTGCGCTGTGCGCTGCTGCTCGCGGCCGTCCCCGTGCTGATCCTCGCGACCACCTTGGACCGGCTGCTGCTCAAGCCGCTGGCGGGCCGGGGGAAAATATCCAACGCCTATCGGGTGGTGGCCCGGTGCGATGCCCCGGCCCGTCCCGGCCCCCGCTGAGGCGCCCCCGCTGACGTGCACCCCGGGTCCACCCGACTCGGGGCCCGGGGGAGGGGTGATACACGGCGAAGTGGCCCTGTTCTCCCGATGAACGGGTTCTGAGAACGAATCCGGGCTCGGCGGGGGCAGGCGGCTCGTGATTGATCTTGCTCGCGCAAAGGACCGTTCGCGAGAAGTCGAGATGTGGCGGGATGCGAGGAGTTGCGTTCTCGGATCCTCCGCCAATGCCTTCCGTGCGTCGGGGAGCGCCACGGGGCCGTGCGGATCGGTGTCCAGCTCCGGTATGACCAAGATTCGAGGAAGTCGAGTGCTTTTGCCACGAATTCGTCGTGGTACTGGAAGATGCCTCCGTGTCCGGCGTCCGGGTAGAGGGGGAAGAGTTCGGCCCGGGGCAGCCGTGCGGCGAGGTCGAGGGTGTTCTCGCTCGGTGCGCTCCTTCAGCCGTTCCAGGAAGGCGGGTGCTTCGCGTCGGCCGTGCTCGGTATCGGTGAAGAAGAGGAACCGCTTGGGGTCCTTGCGGGGCAGGAGGCCCTTCACGATGTCCTGGAGGGTGGGTGCGGTGACCTTGTCGATGCCGGGGCCTTCCGGCGGGGCCGGTGCCCGCGAGGACGACTCTGCGCACCAGCTGCGGTTCCTCGGCCGCGATGACCTGGGCGATGAAGCCGCCCATCGACAGGCCGGGCAGGTCGACCTGTTCGAAGCCCAGGGCGCGGATGAACAGCACCGCGTCGCGGGCCATCGCCTCGATGGTGTCGGGGGTGTATCCGCCGGACGCGCCGACTCCGCGGTTGTCGAAGGCGATCACCCGGCGCCGGGGGCGAGTCCGTCGATGACGCGGGGGTCCCAGTTGTCCAGGACCGCGGTCAGGTGGTGGAGCAGGATCAGCGGTACGCCGTCTCCTTCCGGGCCGAGCTGCCGGTGGGCGAAGTCGACGCCGCGCACGGACACCGATCGGGTCGGCGTGTTCTTGTATGACGACGGTGTGGGGGTGGAGGGGCTCCGCTGCGCACTGATGGCCGTGTCCTAGTCAGGGATGGTGCGAGGTCTTCTCGTTGTCGCAGGAGGTATCGGGGGTCTGCCGCTCACGTCATGGCGACGACGACCTTGCCGGCCTTCGCGCGGCCCTGCTCGAGGTACTCCAGGGCGTGGCGGGTCTGATCGAATGGGAAGACGCGGTCGACGACGGGACGGATCTTCCCGGCCTCGATCAGCGGTGTGAGGTGGCGCAGTTGGTCGCCGCTGGCTTTCATGAACAGGAACGAGTACGTTACGCCGCGGCGCTTGGCGAGGCGCCGGGTTGTGAAGCTCAGCGCGCTCATCACCAGCCGCAGGATCGCGTTCGCTCCCAGGTCGCGGGCGAATGCCGGGTCGGGGGGGCCTGCGACGCCGATGGCCATCCCCCCGGGCTTGAGCACCTGCAAAGACTTCTCGAGCGTCTCGCCGCCGAGGCTGTCCAGGACGACGTCGTAGTCGCGCAGGAGCGATTCGAAAGCCTGCTTCCTGTAGTCGACCACGACGTCCGCGCCGAGTTCCTTCACCAGGTCGGTCTTGGCTGTGCTCGCGGTGGTGGCCACGTGCGCGCCGAGCTGTTTGGCCAGCTGGATGGCGATGGTGCCCAGGCCGCCGGAGCCGGCGTGGATCAGGACCTTCTGGCCTGGTTGCACGTGTGCCCGCTCGACCAGTGCCTGCCAGGCGGTGAGGGCGACCAGAGGAAGGGAGGCGGCCTCGGCCATGGTGAGGTTGGCCGGTTTGACCGCCACGTCGTCCTGGTGGACGGCGATGAGCTCGGCGAACGTGCCGATGCGGTCCTTGCCGGGCCGCGCGTAGACCTCGTCGCCCACCGCGAACCGGGTGACGGCCGATCCCACCCGGACGACGACCCCGGCGAAGTCGTTGCCCAGGACGAGCGGGAGCCGGTACGGGAGGAACGTCTTGAACTCCCCGTCGCGGATCTTGAGGTCCAGCGGGTTGATTCCCGCCGCGTGGATCTGGACCAGCACGTCGTCGGCGCCCACCTGCGGGTCAGGCATCTCCGCGGCGTGCACGCCGGCCTTGTCGCCGTAACGCTCGATCATGAAGGTCTTCATCGTCGTCTCCGTTACCCCTCCCCGTCAGGGACGGGGTCTCTGCTCGCCCTGGGCTCCTCCCAGTACGAGACAGTTGTTCGGTTTGCCCGGGCACCTCGGGGTGCCTGGCCGATGTGGCAGGCGGTCATCACCGGTGCGGCTGCATCGCGGCCTGGGAGAGCGCCGCTGCCGGAATGCAGCCGCACCGGTGAAAGGGGTCAGGCCACCGGCGCGGCCGGGGCGAGGACGCGGCTGGAGTCGCCTCCCTGGATGCCGCCCAGGGAGCCGGCGATCGCCTCATGAGGAACGCCGAGAGGCACCGCGCTGACCTTCGACAGGCGGTCGAAGTGCTCAGGAGCCAGCTGGACGTCGAGAGCGTCGAGGTAACTGTCGAGCTGGGCGAGGTTACGCGGCCCGATGATCGGGACGAGCGAGGTCACGGATCGGGCGGCACGCTCCCGTACCCAGGCCACCGACACCTGGGCCGGCGTCACGCCGGTTTCCTCGGCGACGGCCAGGACGGCGTCGACGACGGTGGTCTTCTGGTCGGTGCTCTCCGTGTGGATGACCGCCCCAAGGTCGCTCAGGCGCCCCTCGGTACTGCGGCGGTACTTGCCGGTGAGGAGCCCGCCTCCCAGCGGTGACCACAGGGCGCCGCCGAGTCCGAGGCTCTCGGCCATCGGCAGAAGCTCGCGGTCGGCGCTCCGCTCGACGAGGCTGTACTCGTACTGAACACCCACGATGGGCGCCCAGTTCCTCAGGTCCGCGAGTGTCACGGCGCGAGAGACACGCCAGGCGGGGAAGTTGGACAGGGCGGCGTGATGGATCTTGCCGGCGCTCACCAGGTCGTCGAGCCCGCGCAGGATCTCCTCCATCGGGGTCAGCTCGTCGGGGAAGTGCACCCAGAGCAGGTCGATGTAGTCGGTACCCAGGCGCTTCAGGCTGGCCTCCACCGACGCGACCATGTTCTTGCGGCTGTTGCCGGTCCGGGAGATGTCCGGCTGCGGCGACGCGCCAAGGGTGACCTTGGTGGCCAGGACGAAGTGGTCCCGGTCGGCGGCGACGAACTGCCCTGTCAGCTCCTCCGACTGGCCGAACTGGTAGGCGTCCGCGGTGTCCAGGAAGGTCCCGCCCGCTTCGGCGAACCGGTCGAAGATCCGGCGCGCCTCGTCCGGCTCGGCGCCGGCTCCCCAGCCGGTACCGAAGTTCGCCGTGCCGAGCGCGTACTCGGACACGCGCAGTCCCGTCCGGTGTCCAAAGGTCGTGTAACGCATCAGGTGTCCTCAACTCAGAAATCTGTAGGAAGAAGGAAGGGATGGGGCAGGTGGTACGGCAGGGCGTGCCTCACGCCGCGTTCGGCGGCGTGGACAGGAGCTGCTTGACGTAGCGGGTGGTCTCGTCGGCAAGGATCTCGGGCAGGGCCGCCTCGATGCCGTGCAGCGCCTGGGCGGCGACATCGGCGGGGTGGACCTTCTGGTCGGCGGGGACTCCGGTGGCCATGTCGGTGTCCATGTAGCCGACGTGCAGCGCCGAGACGGCGATTCCGCGCGGCGCCAGTTCCTCCCGGACCGCGTCCGTCAGCGCCCATGCCGCAGCCTTCGCCGCCGCGTAGGCCCCCATGCCGGCCGGGTGCAGCCAGGACAGCACGGACAGGACATTGAGTACGGCGCCACCGCCATTGCCCTCGATGACCGGCGCGAAGGCCCGGGTGACGGCGAGCGGCCCGAAGAAGTTCGTCTCCATCTCCAGGCGCACGGCGCCCGAAGAGCCCGCGATGAGCGGGGTGGCGGTGGAGATACCCGCGTTGTTCACCAGCAGCGTCGCGTCGGACGCCACACCGGCGGCGGCGCGGACCGATTCCTCGTCGGTCACGTCCAGTCGCAGTGGGACGACACCCGGCAGGTCCACCGTCTCGGGGCGGCGGACTGCCGCGTACACCTTCGCTCCGCGCTCCACGAGCTGTGCGGCCAGATGCCGCCCGAGCCCCCGGTTGGCGCCGGTGACCACGGCGACCGCGTTCTTCAGTTCCATCTGCGCTCCTGATATCAGGGGGCTCAGCCCGCGAAAATAGATTGTGGGTGAAATCTAAATTCGAGTATAGGATAGATGTCGGTCAGCATCCAATCGGGAGGTGGCGATGGGCCGCGTATCACAGGCACAGGCGGAGGAGAACCGGCGGCGGGTCGTTCAGACCGCGTCCCGGCTGTTCCGGGAGCAGGGCACCCACGTCAGCGTCGCCGACCTCATGAAGGCCGCCGGGCTTACCCACGGCGGCTTCTACAAGCAGTTCGCCTCGAAGGAAGCACTCATCGACGAGGCCACCGCCCACGCGTTCGGCGAACTGGCCCGGCTGTACACCGCCGGACTGGACCAGCACGCCGGACAGCACGACGCCGCCCAGCAGGCGCTGATCGGCACCTATCTCTCCGTCGAACACCGCGACAGCCCGGCGGACGGGTGCCCCGTCGCCGCACTCGCCACCGACATGGCGCGCGAGTCCGCGGATCACGAGGCACGCCGCACCTACACCCAGGGAGTGGGCGACTTCGCCGACTGGCTCGCCACCGAGGACCAGGACGGCATCACCCGGCTGTGCACCATGCTGGGCGCACTGGTCCTGGCCCGGGCCACCAAGGGCTCCCCGCTCTCGGAGGAAATCCTCACCGCTGCACGTGCGGCATTGACAGCAGCCGGCTGACCGGGGAGCCGACGCCGGGCCGCACACCGCGGGGACTCCACCTGCCCGTCAGACATCCGCGTACACGACCGCCGCGTAGCGGGCCCGACGATTTGCGCGGATCCACACCTCCCTCGGAACCCATGACCCCCTCTACCGGCGATTCCGTCTCTACCGCGACAGGACATCCACTCGGTGAACCCTGTCGTTCGGTCATTGAGATGACGGGGGCACCAAGATCTTGGTGGGGTGACGGTATGACGACACTGCCGCACCGCGTCCTCGGGGCTCTTGAACAGTTCAATGCCGCCCACCCCTGGGACCACAACGCCCACTACCACCCCTGGATTCTGCGGCACCTCCCCCGACGCTTCGACAGCGCCCTGGACGTCGGCTCCGGCAGCGGCGACCTGGCCAGGCTCTTGGCCAAGCGCGCAAGCACGGTGCACGGCATCGACTCCGACCCGAGGATCACCGCCCAGGCACGCGCGCTGACCCCACCGACATCTCCTGTCACCTTCACGACCGCAGACGCGCTAACCGGGATCCCGGCAGACTCCTACGACGTCATCACGTGCGTCGCCGCGATCCACCATCTGCCGTTCAGCGATGCTCTCACCGTCTTCCGCCGACACCTGGCGCCCGGAGGAACCCTCGTGATTCTGGGGCTGTCGCGTCCGACGACCCCAGGCGACTACCTGCTCGGCACCGCAGCCAGCCCCCTCAACGCCGCCACAGGATGGCTCAAGAACCGAGGCCGCGCGGCACCTCGTCCCGTCTCAATGACAGCCTCGACCCGGCCAGCGGATATGAGCTTCCCCGACATCGTCCGCGAGGCCCGCTCGATCCTGCCCGGCGCACGACTACGCCGTCGGCTGTTCTGGCGCTACACGCTCGTATGGAATCACCATTGATCGCCCCCTCCTTCGGCCACGAACGTGATTTCTGTGAAAGCCAGGTGGTTTGAGAACGCCAACCGTCGACGTTCTCAAACCACCTGCCGCCTCCGCAGGTCAGCGAGCTGCTATCTGCCAGATGCGCTGCGACAGGACAGGAGGCCGAGGGGGCCAGAGGCTGCGCGCGGCTGTCATCCAGCGCGTGCCGTTTCTGCTGCTGGGGCACGGTGATACCGGCCACCATCAGCGCGTTCGTAACAGCGTGGGTCGTCACCCGGGTGCTTCTGCGCAACCGCGGCGCGGGGTGACCCCGGCGGCGGCGCCGGCCGTCCTGCTGTCGGCCCCGGCCATCAACCCGATCGTGCGTTCAACCGCCCCCGTACGGATGGCGACCAGAGCCACGGCGGCGACCAGAGCCACGACTTCGACCAGAGCAATGGTGACGGCCACGGCCACGCGGACGGGGCACGGCGTGTCCCCGCGCCCGAGGACCCCTATCACGACATGGTGACCGGCCCGGGCGGTGGTTGAGCCACCCCGTCGGGGTCGGACGTCAGGGGCCCGTAGCCGTGCCGTCGGGCGCGGGCGGCTCCTCCCCGGAGGCATCCTGGGCCTGCGGCGGTGACGACGGCTCGGTGGCGGCCAGGGCCGTCGGCGTCCCGCCGGGTTTGCTGTTGACGTAGGTGGTGAGCCGGTGCACCTGACGTTCCAGGGCCCTGATCCGGTCCACGATGTCCTCGGGCAGGTTCGCCATCAGTCTGCCTCCTCCAGATACAGATCGGCGGTCTCCGGACGTCCCCGCTCCGGGGCGGTGACCTTGATGCCGACGACGCGGTAGCGGGCGTCCAGCCCCTCCGAGAACCACACGTCCTTGATGCGCAGCCGCACGGTGGTGCCGAGCAGCGCGGGGGTGGTGCCCGAGCCGAGGCGGATCCGCACCGAGGGGATGACCACCGTGCCGCGCAGGGCGGCGAGTTCGGACCGGGCGAACGCGTCGAGCGTCGCCTTGTCGGTGACATTGCTGTGGTCGGACGAGGTGTCCAGGCGGGGGAACCCGGCGGCGAGGAGATCCTCGGCCACCTGTTCCCCGGACATCACCGGGCCGCCCGCCCCGCCGTCCGGGGTACCACCCCTGGCCCGCGCGGTCGTCCCGCCGCGCGTGGCATCGCGGGGGAAGGAGTACGACAGCACATCGCCCGGCAGATCCAGCATCACCGGCTGGCTGCCCACCCGGATCGTCGGAGAGCCCAGCTGGAGCAGTCTCACCCGCCGCCCGGTCACGGGATCCCGGTACACCGTGATCCGGTGCTCGAAACCCGGTTCCATCGCCGCGAGTTGCCCGATCGCCTCCTCCACCAGGGTCTCGTCACCGTCGCTGTAGGCCACCGTACGGGCCGCTGTGGGGGCGGTCGGCTCGTATTCCACGCCGATGTGGCCGCCCTCGGACCCCTGCATGTAGTCCCACAGCCGGCGGACGATCTCCAGATGGTCGAGCGCGGTGAAGCTCAGATTCGCGCGGATGTAGCGACGGCCCGCGTAGGAGTCGAAGGTGGCCGCCTGAAGCCCGACGGTGGTGAGGCCCCGGTCGTCCGTGGCCGGGGTCAGCGTCCAGACGATGCCACCCCAGCAGACCTCGTCACCCCGCTCCAGATAGACGGCGGTACGCCCCTCCACCAGCTCCCGGACCCGCCGGGCCATCCGGGTGTCGGGCACCGGAATGGTCGCGGTCAGGGAGCCCGGCTTGCCGAGGTAGTCGTCGTACTCCACCTCTCGCAGGGGCAGTACATCGATGGCCTGGTCGGTGCGCAGATCGGTGAAGACGGCGCGATAGCGGGCGTCCACGGCGCCTCACGCCACCGGATCGACGCGGATGAAGCGATCGTCGAAGTGCACCCGTGTCCCCGTGATGGAGGAGCGGTAGGCGGCGGTCGCGGTGTAGACGGCGCCCGGGGTGAGGTTCCCCACCGGGAAACAGGTGGAGATCGAGGCCCGCCCGGCACCGAAGAGGGCCGCCGCCCGGTCGTCGGACGGGGCGAGCACCTCGGTGCCGCCCTGCGTCCTGAGCCGGAACGAGATGTACGCGGTGGCGTCCCCGTCGGCAGCCGTGAAGGCGCCGAGGGTGAGGGACACCCACCGGGACGCCGGGGCGGTGAAGGTGGCGGTGAGCGTGGCGACGGTGTCGGTGAGCATCTCCTGATAGGTGGCGGAGGTGGTGGCTCCCCAGTCCGCCGTGTGCCGGAGCACGCTGTCCGGAATGTACTTCGCCCACTGGGTGCCGTCCCAGCGCTCCAGCCGCCCGCCCGCGTCGCGGTACTGGCCGATGTACGCGCCGTTGTGCGGCGCGCCGCCCGCCGCGGGGACGATGCCGCCGAGCGCCGCGGTGTAGCGGCGGCGGTCCGTGATGGCGGAGGCCCAGGTGATGCCCTTGGCCGCGGACGCCCCGGCGGGGACGGCGATCTCGTAGAGAAGCTCCGCGTTCTTGGGCACGGCGGGTGCGGTGGGGGAGCCGGCCGGGGTGCCCTGAAGGAGTTCCAGGGCGGCCTCGTACGTGCCGGAGCCGTCGTAGTCGGTGTCGTAGACCCGTACCACGAGCGCGTCCACACGGGCCAGGCTGGAGTGCCCATCGGCGACGGTCAGCAGGGTGTCGGAGTCGACGGTGACCGGATAGCCGCCCTGTGATCCGGTGGAGGTTCCCGGGATCCACACCTGGCCCGGGGAGAGCTTGGCCTGCATACCGGTGGCGGCGGTGCCGGTGAGCTGCAGCCCGCCGAATACGCATCCCGCTCGGGTCAGCAGCGGTCCGGCGGACGCCATGCCGAGGCTGACAGCCAGCCGGGTGTCCTCGCGGGTCTGGCCGGTGGGCAGATGCCAGGCGGAACGGACGGTCATAAGACGGCTCCCACGGTCATCGGAGAACTCCTTGTGGTCGTACGCGGTTCAAGGATCGGAGCGGACGATGGGGCGGCGCGGCGCCTCACCACTCGGCGCGGCGCCAGGTGATCGTGGCGGTGGCGCCCTCCCCTCCCGACGCCGCGCGGAAGGACAGCTGAGAGGTCCCTGACGGCAAGGTGAACGACTCCTCCGGGGCGCTGCCGGGCGTGGCGGTGTGGCGGCGCGACGCGGTGACGTTGAACATCACGGTCCCCTCGGCGGTGTCGACGACGAGTTCGTCGTCCGGGGCGAGGGTGATCGCGTACTCCAGCCAGTCGCCGCTGGTCCGGTTGGCCAGCCGTGGCCGGGTGCACGGCCCGGTGAAGGCGATCACCGGATGGGCGGGTGCGCTGCCGTCGTTCCGCACCGCGAGATCGCCGGTGGAGCTGGGGGCGCCCCAGGCCAGCGGCCAGCTGAGCGGCCAGGTCAGCCCCGCCTCGGGCTGGGGGAGTCCGGCGGTGTCCCGCCGCCCCACCGCCTCGTAACGGCGAGGGTCGGACGCCTTCCACTGGAGTGTCATCTTGGCGAGCCGGCTCGCGGCGAACTGCCGGTCGGTGGGGACCACGCGCTGGGTGACCCGGGCCCGTACGGCCAGCGTCTCGCCGTGCAGGCGTACGGCCAGCCACTCCTCCTCGTCGCGTACGGCGGTGGCGGCGCGCAGGGTGCGCAGCGCGTCCCGCACGGCCTCCGGCCCGGCGGCCGGATCGGGTGCGAACCACACCTGCGCGGTGACGGTACGGGCCTGCGCCCACTGTGAGCCGGGCCAGCCGCCGTGACCCACCGGGCGGTCCGCGTCGGAGGTGTCCAGCGCGGGCAACTCCTCCCAGCCGGTGAGTCCTTCGGCGGCTATCCAGTAGTCGGTGCCGGGGCCCATGAGAAGCCCGGCCCACTGCACCTGCCCGTCGGTGGTGATGAGCGGCCCTGGTTCGGTGGCGCTGGTCTCGTCCGCCATGTCACCCCCTCGCCTTCATCAGGAACATCAGATCCTCGGCGGTCTGCCGGGCGCTGCCGCCCGGGGCTTCGTGGTAGTGCTCGATGACGAATCCGCCGCCCGGCCCGCCGGATCCCGCCAGGGCGGGCGCGGGCCCGGTGCGGGTGAGCAGGGTGCTCAGCCGGTTCAGCGGCAGTACGGCCTCGGCCTGCCCGCCCTCGGCGAGCAGCGCGAGCGTGCCACCCGGGCGCGGCAGCACGATGCCGCCCTGGGCGAGCGTGGGGATGGTGGGGATGTTCACCCCGAACGACCGGCCGCCGATCCCCGGCACCCATGAGGGCACCGAGACCTTGACCTGGTTCAGCGCGCCGATCGCCCGGTTGACCAGCCCGATCACCCCGTTGAGCGGCCCGCGCACGGCCCCGAGCACAGCGCTGAACGCACCACGGACGATGCCCGCCAGCCCGCTGAAGGCGCGCTGGATACCGTTACGGGCGGAGCGGAAGGCGCCCGGGATCCGCTCCGAGAAGAAGGACAGCAGGGGCCGGACCACGGCCATGATGGCGTGGATGACCGTGGTGATGATGGTCTTGTAGATGGTGAAGTACGTCTTCACGACGGTCCAGATGACCTTCAGCACGACCGTGAACGCCGCCTTGATGCCGTTCCAGGTCGTCTGGACCACTTGTTTCGCCGCGCGCATGGTGGAGCCGATGACCTGGCCGATGATCCTGAAGGCCGCCTGGACGATGCGCTGGACCGTCTTGGACTGCATCGCCATGTCGACGAGCTTCATGATCAGTGGCATCAGCAGCGCCATGATGGCCCCGAACACGTTCGACTTCATGGCGGTGTTGAGGCCCTTCTGGGCCGTTGTCACCCCCTGGAGCCCCGTCTTCATCCGCCCCATCAGCCCACCCCCGGTGGCCGCGCCGCGGCCGGCGGCGGTCATGGAGCGGCCGCTCTTGGCGACGCTGCGCTCGGCGGCGTTGGCCTCTCGCTGCAGCGTGCGCATCGAGTTGGCCGACTTGTCGAAATCGCCCTTGATCCGGCCGACGGCGGAGCCCGCCTGCGTCGCGGTACGGGCGAATCGGGAGACACTGGTATCGGTCTGGCCCACGGTGCTCCGCAGACCGCGGAAGCCGGAGACGGACCGGTTGAGCGCTTGTGCCAGTGACATGGGCGGCCTCCTCCTCAGCCGAGAGCCCTGACGAGACCGTTCAGGCGTCGCTCCAGCTCGTTGATGGCCCGGCTCGCCTCATTGATGTCCCGCACGTTCGACACCCGCCCGGCCGGTGTGGGGCCGCGGGCGTTGCTCGCGGCCGTGCGCTGCCGCCGGAGGGCGGCCTCCGCCTTCTGCAGCGCGTCCTTGCCCCTTCGCAGGGCTTGCTGGCTGTCCCGCTCGGCCTTCTCGGCGATCGTGCGGACGGAGGTGATCTCCGTGCGGACGCGGAGGATCGTCCGGGCCAGTGAGGTCCGCGTCGCCGCCACCCGCTGCTTCACGGCGGTGACGGACGACTTGATGCCGTCGATGGTCTGCCGTGCCTCCCGCTCGGCGCGTCTGTCCTTGAGGAATTCCTGCAGGTTGAAATCCGTCCCCGCCAGCTTGAAGGAGTAGGTGGCGAGGTTGGCTTCGCCCTTGAACGCCGTGGCCTCGAGTTTGAGCGCGTTGGCCTCGGAGTTGATGAGCGTCATCGCCTCCTGGTGCAACTGCTTCTGGAACCCCGTCCAGTAGCGGTTGAGCCAACTCGCCACGACCGCCTCGGCGACCTTCGTCGCCTCGTCACTGATTCCCACGCACCCTCCCAGGGGCTCGAACGGACCGTTTCACCCGAAGAACCGCGCCAACTCCGCCCCCGTCGGCGCGTGGCCGTCGCCCGGGCCGTCGGACGTATCGGCGGTCTCGGCCCCCGGCCTCGGGACCGGTACCGGCGCCTCCGGCGGGTCCGCGTACTCGTCGCGGTTGGCCGACGCGAACATCCAGTTGGCGATTGCCAAGTGGTCCACGACCGCGGCCAGCAGATGGTCCGTCAGTCCCCATTCCGCGGCCTCGCCCTCCCGCGTCCGTACGAATGCCGAGTCCGGCGGAAGGTGGCGCACCAGGACCGCGAGGCGTCGCGAGGACAGCGCCTCGCGGTGCCAGTCGAGCAGGTCGACGCCGTAGTACCGCAGCAGATCGGCCTCCAGCGCCTCGGCGTGCTCCTCCACGAGCGCGCCGAGGCTCAGCCTTCCCCCACGCCGAGCCCGGTGTCCTGCCCGTACGCCTCGAGGATCGCGGCGATGTCCTGCACGCTCACCTCGTGTTGGCACAGCCGCTGGTAGCCCTCCTCGCCCATGAGGAGGGCGAGCAGCCCGTCCAGGTCGTTGTCCTTGAGTTCGGCCAGCGTGTGCGCCGAGCGGCGGGGGATCTCGGTGGGCAAGGAGAACGTCTCCCCGTCCACCTCGAAGTCCCAGGTCAGGCCCAGCGCTTCCAGTCGCTGGGCGCGGGCGGCGTTGACGTTGAACGCAGCCATGGCGGCGGCTCCTTCGCGATCGACGTGGCGGGGTGGGGGTCAGGATCCGGCGAACGCCGGGTCGTTCATCAGCCAGGTGGCCAGCGGGGTGTCGTTGTCCACGGCCAGTGCCGTGAAGGTGACCCCGAGCCGGACCGCGGCGGTGCGGGTGAGCTGGAGCTCCTCGGTCTCGGTGACCTGGCCGCGGCGGAGGACGAACCGGTACGTGATGACATCGCCGTCGGCGAACTCCACGCCCAGCATCCGCTCGTCCTTCTTCGGCTCGGCGGCGAGTTCGTAGCGGTACACCTTGGACTCGGCCTCCGTCTCCGTCACCACGGCGCCGCCGAAGAAGAACGGCAAGGTGTCCTCGTTGAGCTGGAGCAGCTGGAACTTCACGGTCAGGTCGCGGTCGGAGTAGACGAAGCGGGCCGGGCTGACCGACTGCCAGGTGTCCACCGGGTCGATCTTGTCCTTCTTGTTGAACTTGATGCCGTCGGTGGTGGTGTAGCCGAGGTCCTTCCAGCCCGCCGCCCACGCCGTGGAGACATCGGCCGGGACGGTGGTGCCGAGCGGGGCGGTGAGGATGCGGCCGGTGCCCGCGACGCGGATCTCATTGGGGTTCATTCCGGGCATGCGATTGCTCCTTGTGGCGTGATGATGAGGGCGAACGGTCGGCGGTGACGTGGCCTACGCCGGGCGGATGGAGAGCCGGGCCGTGGACACATAGCGGCTGGCTGCGGCGTGCAGGTAGTCGGGCAGCCACCGGGGGCCGTCCACCTCGGAGACATCGGTGACACAGGCGGTGCCGAACGTGGTGCCACGCACGGTGAACAGCGCCGTACGGGCGGCCGTGGCGACGGTGTGGGCGGTGGGCTTGTCCGGGCCGTACACCTCGAGGTCGACCAGCGGCTGGTCCAGATGGATGTCCTCGACC
The DNA here is from genome assembly GCF_001598115.1 of Streptomyces sp. AgN23. NCBI lineage: Bacteria > Bacillati > Actinomycetota > Actinomycetes > Kitasatosporales > Streptomycetaceae > Streptomyces > Streptomyces sp. AgN23. The sequence goes on along the minus strand of NZ_CP007153.1, from coordinate 775,989 downwards.
CAGACGCCACCGGCCCGCGAGATCAGCACGGCCTTCTGGGTTCCGTCGAAATCCGGCGGGGTCCGGTTGTCCACGAGTACCCCGGCCAGTTCGGGGCGGTTCTTCAGATGCTCGACGACGAGGCGTTCGACGTCAGAAAAGATCACCAAGGGCTCGGTCATGCGCGCACTCCTTGCTGTGGTCAGGGCTGCGCACAGCGAAAAGCGGCGGGGCCGTGGCCCTCCAGGGGCACAGCTCCGCCGCTGGCACCAAGTGTGATGCACCGGATGCCCATTGACAACCACTTGTCGTCACTTATGCCGAGATGACCATGGGGCCCGCAGGTCACGTACGTCGTCGTGTGGCCCGCTCGGCCGCGAACACATCCTCCAGCCGATAGAGAAACGCCTTGCCCTGACGCCCCGCGGGCCGCAGATGCTTCAGCTGTACCCACTTGCGGATGGTGGCCGGGGTGACGCCCACCTCCACGGCGGCCACTGCTGCGGTCAGCAACGGATACTCGGGCGCCTGTGTGGTCCTCATCGGCTCACCGCCACGACGGTGGAACCTCCGTTCAGGGCGGCGGTGATCTCCTCCAGGACGACCGCGCCGCCGACCGCCAGCTCCGCCCACTCGCCCTCCGGCCAGGAGTGCCGATGTGCCCGGTCCGCATGGCAGCCGCACGCGGTGTGCGGGCAGCGGCAGCCGGGGTTGATGCACAGCACCGCCCGCCGCCGCGGAAAGGCCCGCAGCGAGACCGAGGCACACAGCGGGCACCGGCCGCGCAGCCGGACCACGGGCTCGGCGTCCCCGAGGGTGCCCGAGCAGCGCCGCGCCATTCCGCTGACCTCGTCCAGCAGATGGCGCATCAGCGACGGGTCGGCCTCGACCCGTTCCAGCAGCTCCGCGAGACGGGCCAGTCTGACCTCGACCGTTCCCCTGCCCGTGGGCGGCAGCCCGAGCCGGTCGTGCACGGCCTCCTCCAGTTCCACGACGCCGTCCGTGATGTCGCGTACGGTGTCGGAGACCCGCAGGCGTAACGGCTCCGAAGGCCCGCGGCGGTCGGCGCCTCCCCGCGGTCGGCCGAGGCCGGAACGGTGCGGGGAGGGCGCCAACTCCGATTGCAGCTCGGGGAATTGCCGTCTCAGAACGGTGATCCAGTGGCTCGCTCTGATGCGGTCAGGATGCGCAAGTGCGTCATTGCTCAACAGAACCCCCCAGGTTGTCTGCTTCTTCGCTCCCTAGGGACCCCCGGTCCACGCGGAACGGTTCCCACCGGAAGGGCGCGCGGAAGCAGGGATCGGGGGCTCCGAAGCAGGCGTCAGGAAGGCGCTGGGGCGGGTGTCAGGGGAGGATCGAGTCGACGTAGCCGCCGTCGGCACGCACGGCTCCGCCGGTGGTGGCCGAGGCGAGCGGCGAGCTGAGGTAGACCGCCATGTTGGCGATCTCCTCGGGCTCGATCAGCCGCTGGATCAGCGACTGCGGCCGGTACTTGGCCATGAACTCCCGCTGGGCCTCCTCCCAGGGCAACTCCGGGTCCACCAGCTCGTACACGAAGTCCTCGACGCCGCCGGTGTGGGTCGGCCCGGCGATCAGCGAGTTGACGGTGACGCCCGTACCGGCGGCCTCCTTGGCGAAGCCGCGGGTGACCGCGAGCAGCGCGGTCTTCGACATCCCGTAGTGGATCATCTCGGCCGGGATGACGACGGCGGAGTCACTGGCCACGTTCAGGATCCGGCCCCATGCGCGGTCCTTCATTCCGGGCAGCAGGCTCCGGATCATCCGGACGGAGGCCAGGACGTTCACCTCGAAATAGCGCCGCCACTCGTCGTCGCTGATCTCCAGCGCCGGAGTGGTCCCGAAGATGCCGAGGTTGTTGACCAGGACATCGACGTCCGGCACGGCCCCGGTGACCTCGCGGGCGCCGTCCTCGGACGTGATGTCGCCGGGGGCGGGAATGAACGAGCCGCCCTCCGTGTGCTCCTCCAGCTTCTGGATGGCGGCCTCGACGGACTCCTGCCGGCGCCCGTTGACGGCGACTCGGGCGCCCGCCCGCGCCAGGCCGGCGGCGATGGCGAATCCAATGCCCTGCGTGGAGCCGGTGACCAGGGCGGTCCTACCGGAAAGGTCGATCTGCACGGCGCTCCTTCGTCGATGCCTCAATGCTTGCGTGCGCCATTAGTTGCACGCGCGCCATACTAGCGTAGCCGTCCTCTGCGAAGGCGGCCACGGCGGACGAGACTTCGGCCACGGCTGACGGGGCTTCCGGCCACGACCGGCCTAGGCCCCCGTGGCGGACCTCGATCCGTCCTCGCAGCCGCGGATCGCGGGAGGAGGAGCCCACTTCCACGGTCCGGCGCCCGGTGCCCAGCACCCAGCCCTGGCGTTCGGTGTCCCAGGAGGACAGCGTCCGGGCGGCCACCCGCACGGTCACCTGCCGCGCCTCACCGGGCCGCAGATGGACCCGCCGGAATCCGGCCAGGGCCCGTTCGGCCTGGTCGAGCGGCAGCTCGGGGGAGGGCCCCACATACACCTGGGCCACCTCCGCCCCGGCCCGCCGCCCGGTGTTGCGCACGGTGAAGACCGCCTCCAGCCCGCTTCCGCGTCTTCGCAGCCGCAGCCCCGCATAGGCGAAGGTGGTGTACGACAGGCCGTGGCCGAAGGGGAAGAGCGGCCGTACGTCCTCGGCGTCGTACCAGCGATAGCCGACCCGGATGCCCTCGGAGTACTCCTCACGGCCGTTCACCCCGGGGTAGCGCCGGGGGTCCTTGGCCATCGGATGGCGGTCGTCGGAAACGGGGAAGGACTGGGTGAGCCGCCCACTGGGGTTGGCGTCGCCGAAGAGCAGTGCGGTGGTGGCGGCGGCGCCCTCCTGCCCCGGGTAGTACATCTGGAGGACCGCGCCGGTGCGGTCCAGCCAGGGCATCGACGTGCACGAGGAGGTGTTCAGGACCACGGTGGTGCGCGGGTTTGCCGTGGTGACAGCAGCGATCAGCGCGTTCTGATGGCCGGGCAGCGCGATGGTGGTGCGGTCCCTGCCCTCGGTGGCGTCCTCGTGGGCGAAGAGCACCACACTGTGCGCTGCGCGGGCGGCGCGCACGGCCTTGTCGACATCGGCGGCGCGAGTGGCGGAGGTGGTGCGGCGCAGCCGGAAGGTCAGCCCTTCCCCGCCGCCCTTGGCGGTGACCTTCAGCCGGTGCTTCCCCGCCGTCAGCGCGACGGCCGCCCGGCGCACGGCGAGCCCGTCCGGGGCGGCGCTGAGAAAGCCACCGGTGAAGTACTCGCCCAAGCCGGGCCGGAACGGGAACAGCTCCTCGCCGTCCAGCAGGACCTTCGGGCGGCCGGCGGGCGGGCCGCTGAAATGCAGGACGAACGTCCACTCGTCGGCCTCGGCGACGGTGAGGGTGCCGTCGTGGCTCCAGCTCTTCCCCGCCGCCACTTTCCGCTCCTCCAGCCCGGTGGCCGGGGAGAGCGCGGCGGCGGGCAGCTTCTTGCCGAACACATCCTCGCCCAGGGCGTACTCCACCCGGGCCCCCTTCCCGGCGCGCTCGCGCATCGCCTCCAGCGGGCTCGCGGCGTGGTCGGGGACCACATGGGCGCTGCCACCGCCACTGACGAAGGGGATGGAGCCGGCGGGCCCGACGACGGCGATCGACCGGGCGGCGGGCCCGGTCAGCGGCAGTGTTCCGTGCTCATTGCGCAGCAGGATGCCGCCCGCCGTCGCGACCTTCAGCGCGGTGCGGGCCCCGGCCCCGGGGTCCCGGCCGGGCCGCGGCGGGGCGCCGCCGTCCAGCAGGCCGAAGCGGTCCATGACGGTCAGGACGCGGCCGGCCGCGCGGTCCACCTCGGCCTCCGGTACGGCCCCGTCGGCCACCGCCCTGAGCAGGGCGGCGCCGAAGTACTTGCTGTCGGGCATCTCCATGTCGAGCCCGGCGCCGAGGGCCGCCGCGGTGCTGTGGGCGGCGTGCCAGTCGGTCATCACCCAGCCGTCGAAGCCCCAGTCCTCGCGCAGCACGCCCGTCAGCAGTGGCTCGCTCTCACCGGCGAAGGCCCCGTTGACCTTGTTGTAGGCGCCCATGACCGCCCCGGCGCCCGCCCGTACGGCCGCCTCGAAGCCGGGCAGCTCCGTCTCCCGCATCGTCCGCTCGTCGACGACGACATCGATCGATTCGCGCTCGTGCTCCTGGTTGTTCAGGGCGAAGTGTTTGACGGTGGCGATCAGGCCCTCGCCCTGGATGCCACGCACTTCCTCGGCCACCAGCTCGGAGGCGAGCAGGGGGTCCTCGCCGAAGGTCTCGAAGTTGCGCCCGGCGTACGGGGCGCGGATGAGGTTGACCATGGGGGAGAGCAGCACATCCTGGCCCAGTGCGCGGCCCTCGCGCCCGATGGCGCGCCCGTACTCCCGCGCCAGGGCCGGGTCGAAGGCGGAGGCGAGCAGCACCGGCGCGGGCAGCGCGGTGGCCCGCCGGGCGACCCGTACGCCCGCGGGCCCGTCGGCGAGCCGCAGTGGGGGAATGCCGAGCCGGGGGACACCGGGGGTGTAGCCCGCCTGCCCGAGGCTGTGGGGGTCCTTCGCGCCGTGCAGCAGCGAGACCTTCTCCTCGAGCGTCATCCGGCCGATGAGCGTGTCCACCCGGGAGGCGGGACCACTCGCGGGACCGGGCGCGGCTCCGGGGCCGGAAACGCGCTCGGCCGCGGCCGCCGGCCAGCCGCCCCCACCGGTGGCGGCGACGGCCATCGCCCCTCCCAGGAAGGACAGGGCGGAACGTCGTGACAGGGCGCCCGGCATGGCGTCACTCCATCTCTCGCGGCTCGAAGACGTGTGTGTACGCAGGCGTGCTGACGTCGCTTCGGCGTCCGTCGGGTGAACACCGTGCGGACATCACATCACGGGGTCGGCCGCTGGCCGGTGTGCGCCGGGTTTCGGGATCGAGGTGTCGGGCTCAGCGCGTGGCGGAGGTGTCGGGCTCAGCGCGTGGCGATCCGCGCGGCCACGCAGAGGTCCTCGTTGCGGTAGCCGAGGCGGGTGTAGAGCCGTTCGGCGGGGGCGTTGTCGGCGAGCTGCCACAATGTGCAGAAGCCGTGCCGGCGTACGGCGTACCGGGTGAGCCACGAGGTCAGCGCCGCGCCGAGGCCCTGGCCGCGCTGCCGGGCGTCGGTCGCCACGGACGCCATCAGCGGGGCGCCGCTGTCCCGCAGGCTGCTCAGGGCGCCGCAGGCCACCAGCCTCCCGTCCTCGCCCCGGATCCCGGCCCACAGGCTGATACCGGAGGAGCCGGGGCCGGTCGAATGCGCCGGGCTGTGCTCCCGGAGGAAGGCCAGCAGCTCCTCATGGTGGCGTTCGCCGAGCTCGACCACCCGCTCCTCACCCGGATGGACGGGCGGCTCGTCCGGTGTCCAGCGGAAGACCCAGTCGACCACATCGGCGATCGGCAGATGGCGGGCGACCAGGGCGCCGGTGCCGCGGGGACCCGTGAACTCCTTCACATCGTCGGGAAGGCGCTGTGCCGCGCCCAGCACCAGCCCGGCGGCGGCCACCGGCTTCCCGACACTCCACACATGGCCCCGGGAGCCATCGAGCCAGGCCACGGCCCCGGGACCGGACCAGCTGAGCCGGTCGGCCGGGCGTCGGCGCGCCGCGCCGAAACGCAGCAGGGCGGAGCCCGGGCGGTCCTCCAGGCCCTGGGTGAACAGATCCGCGGTGCGGGGAGGGAACGTCGTGGACTGCATCACTTTCGGAAGGGTGAGGAGAAGGGGAGGGACGGCCCACTGTGACATACCGCCCCTGGCCGGGGGCAAATGCGATGGACCCTGCCCAGGAGGGGCGGGGTCCACGGTCACGGGGAGGCCCGATCAGGTGCGGTAGGCGTAGTACGCCGAGGTCGGATACGAGGCGATGATGCTGGCCACGGACTTCCGGTAGGTGTTGACCGAGTGGTAGGTCAGATACGGGACCCCGCTGGAGCTCCGGTAGGTGACGACCATGGTGTGGTCCTTGGACCCGTCCTTGTCGAAGTCCATCTGCATGACGTCGCCGACGCCCATGTAGTAGACGTTCGCCAGGTTGGTGGCGCGCTTGGCGTCCAGCGTGAACCACGACCACTCGTTGGCGCCCACCCAGGACGTCGACTGGTACGAGGTGTCGTACCACCAGCTGCGGTAGTCCTCGGCGTCGCCGGACGTGTTGGCCCAGCCGCCCGCCTTCAGAGCCTGGCTGACGAAGTTGGTGCAGTCGCCACCGGCCTCGTTGAACTTCCGGTAGGCGGGGTTGTAGTTCTGCCAGTACTTCTCGGCGTACGAGGCCATCGCCGCGTAGTTGTAGCTTCCCGCGGGCTTCGTCTGCTGCCGGGACGGCACCGAGATGGCGGCGGGCGTCGCATCGGGCAGGGCCGTCGTCCTGGCCGCCGCCACCGGCGCCGTGGCGGGCTCGTTGACCGCCAGCGGGCCGTGGTCGGTCGAGGTGAGGCCGGTCAGCTGCCACTTCCCGTCCGCGGTGGCGGCGAAGCTCAGCCGGTGGTGTGCCTGGAAGCCGGTCGTCGCGGGCTCGTCGCCGCGTATCTTCTTGTAGGCCAGCGTCGTGGTCTCGGTGGCCTGGACGGTGGCGCGCCCGGCCTCGACCCGCACCCGGTCCACCGCCACCCGGGTGTCGGCGGATGTGTACGCCTCGCCCAAGGACGCGAGCCGCGCCTTGCGGGTGCGCAGCGCGGACAGCGCGGTGTCCTCGGTCCGGGTCTGGCCGGCCGACAGGCGGACGTTCTTCTCGGCGAGCGGGGCGGCGCGCCGCACCGACTCCTTGGTGTCCAGCAGCGCCGCCGTGCGCTGGGTCAGCACCGCGTCGGCCAGGCGCCCGAAGGACCGTGCGGTCGCGGTGTCCACGGTGCCGGCCGCCGCCGGGCTCTCCGCCGCGCTCGCGGCGGAGGCGGGCAGGACCACGGCGGACAGGGCCGCCGTCAGCACGGCCCCCACGGCGGATCTGAAGGTCGTTGACTTCACGTGTATTTCCCCTCCACACCCCCGGCCCGGACGAGCCGGAGTCACCGAATCATCACATGAACCCCGTGTGCGTGGAGGTCATGTGATGATTTCGGCTGTGCGGAGACCGGGCCCGTCCGGCGCCGTGTGCGAAGGCCGGATCCCGCCCGGCGTTGTCACCAGGTGACGGGCAGCTCATGGGCTCCGTAAATGATCATGTCGCTGCGCATCCGGACCTCCTCCGGGGGCACGGCGAGCCGCAGCCCCGGGAACCGGCGGATCAGTCCGCGGTAGCCCGACACCAGCTCGATCCTGGCCAGATGCTGCCCGAGACACTGATGGATGCCGTATCCGAAGGCCAGATGGCTGCTGCGGGGACGCCCGACGTCGAGCGTGTCCGGGTCGTCCACCAGCGCCGGGTCCCGGTTGGCCGCCGGGACCGAGACGGCCACGGACTGGCCCGCCTTGATGGTGACACCGCCGACGACCACGTCCTCCAGCGCGATGCGGACCGGGAAGGCGTTGACGATGCTGAGGTAGCGCAGCAGCTCCTCGACGGCCGTCGGAAGGAGCGACTCGTCGGCCCGCAGCCGCTCGAACTGCTCGGGCCGGCGCAGCAGGGCGAAGGTGCCGAGGCTGAGCATGTTGGTGGTGGTCTCGTGGCCGGCGATCAGCAGCAGCCCCGCGATACCGCCGATCTCCATGTCATTGAGCTCGTCGACGGCGGTCAGCAGGGAGATCAGATCGTCCTGCGGCTCCTTGCGCTTGGCCTCGACCAGTGTGCGCAGGAAGTCGTCGAGTGCGGTCTTCCCGGCGACGAACTCCTCATCGGTGCGGTCCTGGCGGAGCAGCCGCGCGGCGACGGTCTGGAAGAACTCCCGCTCCTCGTACGGCACACCGAGCATCTCGCAGATCACCAGCGAGGGGATGGGCAGGGCGAAGTGCCGCACCAGATCGGCCGGTTTACCGGCCGCCTCCAGCGCGTCCAGCTGGTTGGCAACGATGTCTTCGACGCGCGCTTCCAGCTCGCGCATCCGCCGCACCGTGAAGTAGCGCGTGAGCTGCCCCCGGTAGTGGCCGTGCTCCGGCGCGTCCATGGCCAGGAATGACCCCGCCCCGCTGCTGCGGTCCCGGCGGATCGACTCGGGGACCTTCCGCATCGTGTCGTCGCCACGCCAGCGCTCGGCGCTGAACCGGGAATCCCGCAGCACCTCCCGCGCCTCGTGATATCCGGTCACCAGCCAGCCTGCGCTGCCGCCGGCGAACCTCAGCGGGCTGATCGGTGGCCCGGTGAGCAGCGCACGCGCCGGGTTGACGTAATCGTCCCGCTCGTTCGGATACGAAGGGAGGTCGTGGAGGTCTCGGAGGTCGTCATGGGTCGTGGGCATCGGAGCGTTCACGATGGCTCTCCTTCGTGATTCCTCGAACTTTCCGGGGGCGAACGTCCCGGAGCCGTCGGCCGCGGCTTTCAGTAGGGAACGCTACCGATAGGGTTCCCTACTGAACAGGGGGACGGATCGGCTACCGTACGGATCTGGCCAGGTTTCCGAACAACTGGAGGAGAGGGGCACACCGATGCCGCCGCAGCGGTCAAAGACCGTGGAAGCGCTGATCGTCGGGGCGGAGCGGGCGTTCTCCGAACGCGGCTTCCACGGGGCCTCGATCGGATACATCTGCCAGTGCGCGGGCAGGACCACCGGGGCCTTCTACTCCAATTACGACAGCAAGCTGAAGCTCTTCCTCGATGTCTTCCGGCGGCACAGCGACCGCACGGCCGACTACATCCAGGAGCGGATCGCCGAGATGGACACCGGACGGGATCTGGCCCCCCAGCTCGCCCGGACCTTCGCCGAGATCTTCAATGGCGAGCACCTGGACGCCCGGTGGGTCTTCATCCACCTCGAATTCCGGCTGATGGCGCTCCGGGACGGCGATGCCGCCGCCGCGCTGGTGGAACACGAGAAGAGGTTCAGCCGCCGCATCGGCACCATGCTGGACGGGCTGTTCGATCGGGCCGGGCACCGGCCCGCCCTGCGCGGCACCGAACTGGCCACGCTGCTCGGCGCGATGACACGCGGCATCAAACTGGACCGGGGCATCTACGCGATGGGCGGTGTCGACGACCCGCTCTCGGCCGACCAGGTGGCGAGCGCGCTGGAGGGCCTGTTCCGCTCGGTGGACTGAGTCCGTGGCCACGTCACGCGCGTCGTCCTCCGCTCGGCCACCGCGGCCATGGGGAGGCCACGGCGGCCGTTGCCCGCCTCGCGGTGGCCTGTGCGTGCCTGAAGGTCAGCCCGCCCGGCGGAAGCTGTCGACGGGACCGCCGAAGCCGCCCTCGGGGCCCTTCCAGTTGATCGCCAGGGCGTCGTCGCCCTTCATCCCCACGGTGCCCTCGCCCCGGCCGCCGTCGCTGCCGCCCTTGCACGACAGGGTCAGGGAAGGCTCGTCCTCGGCGCCCTTCTGGCCGGACTTCAGCGTGCCGGTGCAGTCGAGCTTCGGCCCCTTCGCCGTGACTTTGCCGTCCGCGATGGTGAGGGTCGCCAGGGCGTCGTCGGACTTCGCCGCCACGATGGACTTCCAGGACCCGGCCGAACGCTCGATGATCGTGCCCTGGGCCGCCGGGCTCGAGCTCGGCGACTGCTGGGCGGTCTGGGTGGCTTCGCCGCTCGGCTTCGATTCCTTCTTCCCGTCGTCACTGTCTCCGCAGCCGCTGACGACAAGACCGACGATGACCGAAGTGATCGCCATGTGCACTGCCTTGCGCACGTGATCTCCTTTTCCCCGTTCAATTGGGCACGTCAACCTAACAGCCCCGCCGCGCCCCCTACGCACCGCCCTGGCCTGCGCGGACACCTCCCCATCCGCCACGCCCGCCTCGCGGAACCGGCCCGATGTCCCCAGCACTTCACGAGGTCCCGTGAACCGGTCATAAAGTACGGCGGGTGCGCGGACCGCCGATCGGTCCGCGCGGTATGGCGCACCGCGGGGGTGGGGAGGAGCACTGCTGTGGAGGCACGGGCGCACACCGGGCGGCTGGACGAATTGCTGCACGAGGTGCGGCGGCAGATGAGCCGGGGGGCCGGGGCGGATCCGCGGGCGGTTCTCGACTGGCTGGGACCGCAGATCGACGCCGATGTCGCGCTGGTCGGGAGCGCGGGTGCGGTCGAGACCGCCACGGCGCGCTTTCCGCGCCAGATCCTGCCCTCGCTCAAGCCGACGCTGTCCCGGCTGGCCGGTGGTCAGATGGCCGCGGCGGTCACCGAGAGCGGCGCCTTTCAGGTGCGTCTGGAGGCGCTCGGCCCCCGCGCGCCACGCCCCGTCCTGGTGGTGGCCGGTACCTCGGCGCCCACCCGCGAAGCGGCGTCGCTGGTCTCGCACGCCGGGAGCCTCATCGCGCTCCTGGACCGGGCGCAGGACGCGGACACCACCTTCCTCGGCTATCAGCACAAGGCGCGGCAACTGCGGTTCGCCGTGTTCAGCGCTCTGCTGGCGGGAGACCTCACCCTGGCCCGCCGGATGACCACCGGCGCGGTCCCCGCGTTGCTGGACGCCGAGCGGCTGCGTGTCTATCTGCTGCACTGCCCCTCGGAGGACCGGGACCGGCTGGCGCAGACCTACCAGGACGGATCGGGCTACCACGGCACGGGTCTGATGGTGCACTGCCCGGCCTTCGAGGAACACCTCATCTGTCTCGTAGCCGACGGGTCTGCCGACGAGTCCGCCGACGGGTCCGACAACGAGTCCGCTGACGAGTCCGCCGACCAGGCCACCGCTGAGGTGGACCGTGAGGCCGCCGACGTTTCGGGCCGCGTCTTTGCCGACGGCCCCGAAGTGACCCAAGGCCAGGGCACGGTGCTGCGCCGCCTGGTGCGGGACAACCCGCAGTACGCACTGGGCATCAGCAGCCCGTATCCGCTCGGCGCGACGGCCGAGGCGTACGGGCAGGCCCTGCACGCCCTGGCCGCCGCGCGCCATACGCCCGAGCGGATGGCCGCCTATCTGGGCCGGACACCCCTGGTGCCGCTGCTGCCCCATACGGAGGCAGGCACCTGGGCCCGCGCCCTGCTGCGGCCACTGGGATCCACCCCGAGGGCCACCCTCGACATCACCCGGCTCGCCGTCACCTTCCCCCGGTCCGCCGTGGCCCGGCTGCTGGACATCAGCCGCAACACCGTCTCCCACCACCTCAGCCGGGTGGAGGCTACCCTCGGCCTGGACTTGGGCGATGTGCGCACCAGGGCCGCCCTCGACCTGGCCTTCTGCCTGGCCGGAGGGCAGCCGGACGGCGGTTTCGGCGCCGAGCGCGGGCGGCCGGAGCCCACTTTGGACGAGCTCTTCCGCACCGAGCCCGCACACGCCTGGGCGCGGGAATTCCTCCGCCCGCTCCAGGACACCCGTGGCCGCGATCTGTACGCCACCCTGTGCGCCTGGATCGACGCGAACACCGACGCCCAGCGGACCGCCCGCCATCTCGGTCGCAGCCGGAACACCGTCCGGGCCCATCTGCGGGCCGCCGAGCACCTGCTCAGCCGTGACCTGCTCACCACCGGCTCCGGGATCCACGACCTGGTGCACGCCCTGCACATCATCGGGCTCCAACCGGTGGACTGACTGCGCACCGTGCACATATCACAGGCGCGCGATGCGCACCGTGCACCGTTGCCCGCCCCGGTGATCCGCTTTACCGTCACTCCTGCCGCGCAGCGCGGGAACGAAGCTCCGCCTCCCAGCGTGGCGCCGGTCTGTATCACCACGAGGGGAGTGATGCAGGCCGGCGCCGTACGGTGCTCACAGCTCCGAGGGCTTCTTTCCCGCGGTGGGCGCGGTGCCGACTCGGGGGCGTGCCGGTCCACGTCCCCGGGCGACGGCGAGCACCGCACCCGAGAGCAGCACCAGGGCGCCCAGCGCCTGCAGGCCGCCGAAGGACTCGCCCAGGAAGAGCATGGCGCACCCGGTGTTGATCACCGGGACCATGAACATCATCAAGGACGCGGACGCGGGACCCACCGCGCCCACTCCCCGGTAGTAGAGGAGATTGGCGACGGCGGCCGGGCCGATGGCGAGGAACACCACGTTCAGCCAGAGGCCGGCCGGTAGCCCGCTCCAGTGCGTCTCACCGAGATCGGGTGCGGCGACCGCCGCCAGCAGCACCGCCCCCGCACATGTCGCGTAGGTCGTGGCGCGCAGCGGATCGACACCGGCCAGCACCCGGGGCCCGATGAGCGTGTACGCGGCCCAGCACACCGCGCTGAGCAGATAGAGCAGATCGCCCGACAGCCGGGTGGCGCCGCCGTGCGCGCTGCCGCCCGCGCCGAAGAAGAACACCACCGCCCCGGCGAGCCCGAGCACGAGCCCCGCCAGCCGTGCTCCGGAGGGCCGGTCACGGCCGGTGACCAGGAGAAAGGCGCTGGTGAGCACCGGGCTCAGGACGGGGATGAGGATTCCCGCGTCGAGCGAGGGCGCCAGCGACAGCCCCCAGAAGAAGAAGCCGTTGTAGGCGAACACCCCCAGCAGGCCCGCGAGCGCGGCTCGCCCGCCGTCGCGCGCGGAAGCCGGGGCGGCCGGTCTGCCGAAGAGTGCCACGGCCGTCAGCAGGGCGACCGCCCCGCCGCCGAAGCGCAGCAGCGCCGCCACGGTGTGCGGCATCTGGGCGACCACCGACTTGGAGCTGGAGAAGGCGCTGCCCCACAGCAGCATGGTGATGGTGAGCAGGAGATACGGGCTCTTCCAGCCCTTGTTCTCAGGCATGCCCCGACCCTGGCCCCCGGCCCGGCCTCCGGTCTTGAACGCTGGTGCGCCGGCGCCCCCGTAGCGCCGCCCTGTCCGATCGGTGAGGAATACCCCTTCCCGGGGCGTGGAACCGAGTAGGTGTCACCCGTGGCGCACACGCCTCGGAGGGCAACCGTGACACGGACCGTTCACGACGGTTCCCGCTTCGGAAGGTGGTAGGTGGTCCCGTTGAACACCGCTGACCAGGAGACACCCAGCGAGCGCAAGGAATTCCGCCGATCCGGGCCGCACTTCGCCGACCGGATCACCGCCGACGGCCGGGACGGCTGGCCGGTGGAGGCCGGGCGCTATCGGCTGGTGGCCAGCCGGGCCTGCCCGTGGGCGAGCCGGGCGCTGATCTCACGGCGGCTGCTCGGCCTGGAGTCGGCCCTCTCGCTGGCCATCACCGATCCCATCCAGGACGAGCGCAGCTGGCGCTTCACCCTGGACCCGGGGGGCCGGGACCCGGTGCTGGGCATCGCCTTCCTCAGTGAGGCGTACGACGCTCGCGAGACCGGATATCCGGGCGGGGTGAGCGTGCCCGCGGTCGTGGACGTCCCCAGTGGAGTGCTGGTCACCAACGACTTCCACCGGATCACCGTGGACCTCGCCACCGAATGGACCGCCCTCCAGCGCGAGGGCGCCCCGGAGCTGTACCCCGAGGAGCACCGCGACGAGATCGACGACGTGGCGGAGGGGATCTACCGCGATGTGAACAACGGTGTGTACCGGGCGGGCTTCGCCGAGCACCAGAACACCTACGAGGATGCGCACCGACGTCTCTTCGTCCGCCTCGACGAGCTGTCCGAGCGGCTGTCCACGCGCCGCTATCTGGTCGGCGACACCATCACCGAGGCCGACATCCGGCTGTTCACCACGCTGGTCCGCTTCGACGCCGTCTACCACGGCCACTTCAAGTGCAACCGCAACAAGCTCAGCGAGGATCCGGTGCTGTGGGCCTACGTCCGTGACCTCTTCCAGACACCGGGCTTCGGGGACACCGTCGACTTCGACCACATCAAGCGCCACTACTACCGGGTGCACACCGACATCAACCCCACCGGCATCGTTCCGCTCGGTCCCGATCTCTCCGGCTGGCTGACCCCGCATCACCGTGAGGAGCTGGGCGGGCGCCCGTTCGGCGACGGCACCGCACCCGGGCCGGTGCCGGACGGCGAGGTGGTGCCGGAGGAGGGCCGGGCGGCCTGAAATCGCACATGTCGTATTCCCGTGCCATCCCGCCCTCGCATGCGGCCTTGTTCGCCCGGTCTTCAAGTGATCGGCACACGTGTTACACAGACGCCATGTGTGCCACCCGCTTCATGCGCCACCTCGGCCCCGGCGCTGGCGGTCCGACCCGAAATGACGCGCGTCGCATCGCCCGAGCAATGCCATGCCACGTGAGGTCGGTGGCCATTCTGTGAGGGAACGGCGCCGATGACGTGCGCGGGTGTGTCCGCCGTGTGATCTGAAAGTGGCGGAATGCCCGGTTCCGGACCGTGGGTGATTCGCCGCGTGGCGGGCCCCGTGGTTACATCCCTTCCGCGTTCAGGCATTTCACGGAGCCCGGTGTTCTCCGGGCATCCCGTGTCCATGCCGCGGGAACTGATTCCCCTCGGTTCCCGTGCGCCGTTGCAAGCTCAACGAGACGTTCACCCAAGGGAGACGCAACAATGAACAACGCGCCCAAGGTCGCGACCCAGGAGATCTCCGACGCCGAGCTGGACAACGTGGCGGGCGGGATCGCCAGCCCCGTGGGCGACGTCCTCGGCACCGTCGACTCCGTCACCGGCCCGGTGACCGGCGCCCTCGGCACCGTGACCGGCACGGTTGACGGCCTCACCGGCCTGAACACCACCGGCATCGTCGGTGGGGTCGTCGGCACCCTCTGAGGCTGATTCACCGCTCCCCTGTGCCCCGGGCCTGCCTGGTCCGGGGCACTCGGCGGTCCGCGGCCCCCTTTGATCACTCCCTTCGCGGCTGAGGAAAGACTTTCGTGCAGTTCCGCCAGCAGGCTCTCTCCAAGCTGCAGTCGGCAGAGGACATCGACCTGCCGGTGCGCTACGCCCGACCCCAGGGATGGCTGGCGCTGGCGGTCACGGTGGCGGTCATGGCCGGTGCCGCCGTATGGGCCGTCACCGGCACCGTGTCCAACACCCTTGATGCCACCGGGATCCTCACCCACGGCCAGGGCAGCTATGTGCTGCAGAGCCCGATCGCCGGTCAGGTGACCTCCGTCCTCGCCCAGGAGGGCAGCACCCTCCCGGCGGGCGCACCGCTGCTGAAGGTCCGCACCACCGGTGGCACCAAGGTCGTGCGCACCATCGCGGGCGGCCGGCTCACCACTCTCACCGCCTCGATCGGCTCCGTGCTGAACACCGGCGCCAACGTCGCCTCCGTGGAGCGGGTCGGCCACTCCGACGATCCCCTGGTCGCGACCCTGTACATCCCCGCGGACCGGGCGGCCTCGGTGCGGCCGGGCGCGTCGGTCGACCTCAGTGTGCAGTCCGCGCCGACGCAGACCTACGGTGTGCTCCGCGGTGAAGTGCGTGCCGTCGGCCGGACCGCCCAGTCGAGCCAGCAGATCGGCTCGTACCTCGGCAGCGAGCAACTCGGCGAGGAGTTCTCGAAACACGGCCCGCCGGTCGCCGTCCAGGTGCGCCTTGAGCGCAGCTCCGGCACCCGCTCCGGCTACCGCTGGTCGTCCCCCGAGGGCCCGCCGTTCGCCCTCGGCTCCATGACCCTGACCAGCGGCACCGTCCACCTGGCCGACCAACATCCCAGCGATTGGCTGCTCCCGTGACCGCGACGAACCAGGGCGGCCCGCCCCGGCCCGCCCCCGCCGGAAGCAGCGGAGCGCGCCGCCCCCAGCCGACCCGCGGACGGCGCCGCGCGCCACGCGGCGGGGCCGGGCCGAGGAAGACCCGGCGTCGGACCGTGCGCACCCCCACCGTGCTCCAGATGGAGGCCCTGGAGTGCGGTGCGGCGTCGCTCGCCATGGTGCTCGCCCACTACGGGCGCCATGTGCCGCTGGAAGAGCTGCGGATCGCCTGCGGTGTCTCCAGGGACGGATCGCGCGCCAGCAATCTGCTCAAGGCCGCCCGGAGCTATGGTCTGCGCGCCAAGGGCATGCAGATGGAGCCCGAGGCCCTCGCGGAGGTCCGGGCCCCGGCGATCCTGTTCTGGGAGTTCAACCACTACGTCGTCTACGACGGCATGGGACGGCGGTTCGGCAAGCGCGGCGTCCACATCAACGACCCCGACAAGGGGCGCCGTTTCGTCCCCGTCGAGGAGTTCGACACCAGCTTCACCGGTGTGGTCCTGGTCCTCGAACCCGAGGAGTCCTTCCGCCGGGGCGGGCGCCGTCCCGGGGTGCTGGGCGCCCTGCCGCCGCGCATGCGCGGCACCACCGGCACCCTGCTGGCCTCGCTGCTGGCCAGCCTGCTGCTGGTGGCGGTGGGGGCCGCGGTCCCGGCGCTCAGCCGCACCTTCATCGACACCTTCCTGATCGGCGACCAGGACTCGACGCTGGAGCCGCTGTTCGCGTCCATGGCCGTGGCGGTGGTGCTCACCGCCGTGCTGACCGGCGTCCAGCAGGCGAACCTGCTGCGCGGACGCATCATCTCCTCCACCCTCAGCAGCGCGCGGTTCCTGCGGCATCTGCTGCGGCTGCCCGTCACCTTCTTCGCCCAGCGCAGCCCGGCCGACCTGGTCCAGCGGCTGCGCTCCAACGACACCGTCGCCGAAACCCTCGCCCGCGATCTGGCCGCCGCGGCCGTCGACGGGATCGTCGTGGTGCTCTACGCCTTTTTGCTGTGGACCTACGACCCCCAACTCACCGGTGTCGGCGTCGGGTTGGCGCTGCTCAACGTGGTGGCGATACGGGTGGTGGTGCGGCTGCGGGCCACCAGGACCCAGAAGCTGCGGGCCGACACCGCGCGGCTGACCACCACCTCGTACACCGGTCTCCAGCTCATCGAGACGGTGAAGGCCACCGGCGGGGAGACCGGTTACTTCCGCCGCTGGGCCGGACAGCACGCCATCACCCTGGAGGAGCAGCAGCGCCTCGGCGTCCCGAGCGCCGTACTGGCCGTGGTCGCGCCCACCCTCGCCACGCTCAACAGCGCCCTCATCCTCTGGATCGGCGGGCTGCGGGCCGTCGAGGGCCATATCTCCATCGGTCTGCTGGTGGCCTTCCAGGCACTGGTGACCCGCTTCACCGCGCCCATCACCCGGCTCAACTCAGTGGCCGGACGCATCCAGGACTTCTCCGCCGATGTGACCCGGCTCAAGGACGTGGAGAACTTCCCGGTGGACTCCCTCTACACCCGCGACGAGCCGCGCGAGGACACCCGCCGGCTGACCGGGCAGGTGACACTGGAGAACATCACCTTCGGCTACAGCCCGCTGGACGAACCGCTGCTGCGCGATTTCTCGCTGTCCGTCGGCCCCGGCCGCCAGGTGGCGCTGGTCGGCGCCTCCGGCAGCGGCAAGTCCACCGTCTCCCGGCTCGTCTCCGGCCTCTATGCCCCCTGGGAGGGGGTGATCCGCATCGACGGACAGCGCCTGGAGGACATCCCCCGCGGTGCGCTGGCCGCCTCCGTATCCTTCGTCGACCAGGACGTCTTCCTGTTCGAGGGCACGGTGCGGGACAACGTGGCGCTGTGGGATCCGTCGATCCCGGACGAGGCGGTGGTCGAGGCCCTGCGGGACGCCGCGCTCTACGACGATGTGATCACCCGGCGCCCCGAGGGGATCCACTGCCGGGTGGAGCAGGACGGCCGCAACTTCTCCGGCGGCCAGCGACAGCGGCTGGAGATCGCCCGCGCCCTGGTGCGCCGCCCCAGCGTGCTGGTCCTGGACGAGGTCACCAGCGCCCTGGACGCGCGCACCGAGCAGATCGTGATGGACAACCTGCGCCGCCGCGGCTGTGCGTGTGTGGTGATCGCCCACCGGCTCAGCACCGTGCGGGACAGCGACGAGATCCTCGTCCTGAACCGCGGCACGGTCGTCGAACGCGGACGCCACGAGGACCTCGCCGCCGCCGGAGGCCCGTACGCCGAGCTGATGAAGGAGCACTGACATGGCGTCCGTTCACCCGGCCGCGGCGGTGGCCGCGGACGGCGGCGACGCGGTGGTCCAGGCGCTGGGCGCCCTCGGCACGCCCGTCGACTGCGCCGGGCTGCGCAGCCTCCCGCTGGAGGGCCCGCAGGTGCTCTGGCTCGTCGTCGGCGGGGCCCTGGACCTGTTCGCGGTCGACGCCGCCGAGGAGGGGCAGTGGCACTTCCTCGGCCGGCTGGAGACGGGCGCCGCGCTCCCGGGCCCGGTCGAGGGACCACGCCACACCCTGCTGGGCCGGCCCTCGCAGGACTGCCTGGTGCGCCGCATCCCGCTGCGCGAGCTGTACCGCCCGGAGGCGTACGACACGTACGGCGCGGGTCAGGCCCACGACCCATACGGCACCTACGACGGCGGATTCCAGGACACCCCGCCCACCCCGCTGGAGCACGCCGTGGCGCTCGGGGTGAGCCGCAGCCTCGGAGTCCTCTTCCAGGCCCCGCTGGACGGCGGGGCCGCGCCCGAGGCGGAGGCGGCCGACGAGGACCTGCTCTGGCTGCCGGTGCCGCCCGGAAGTGTCCGCTACGGCGCCGAGTACAGCGCCCAGGCCGCCGGTGACCTGCTGATCGACGGCGCGCTGTGGCAGCGGATGGTCAATCAGCAGTACCGCCTCGGCACCGCCGTGGACCGCTGGATCGAGACCATGGAGCGGGCCCACGCGGACCGCACCGCGGCCGGCATCCGGGCCGGTGAGGCCGTGCGCACCCGCGCCGACCAGGCGCTGATCGCCTCCATCGGAGGGCAGCGGCGGGAGCGGCGGCCGTCGGAGGAGAGCACCGACGACGCCGTGCACGCGGTGTGCCGCCGGGTGGCCGAGGCCGCCGGGATCACCCTGCCCGAGCCGCCGCGAGGCCGCGCCACCGACGACCGTACGGACCCGGTGGAGCGCATCGCCGCCCACGCCCGGATCCGCACCCGCGCCGTCCGGCTGGAGGGCGGCTGGTGGCGGGAGGACGCCGGACCGCTGGTGGGCTACCGCGCCAAGTCGGGGGCCCCGGTGGCGCTGCTGTGGCGGCGCGGCCGGTACGAGGCGATCAACCCCGCCTCCGGCCTGCGGATCCGTGTCGGCGGGGGCAACGCGGAGGAGTTCGAGCCGCGGGCCGTGATGTTCTACCGTCCGCTGCCCGACCGGCCGATGACGATGTGGCGGCTGATGCGCTTCAGCGTGCGCGGCGCCGCCGGGGACGTCCGCAACCTCCTGATCGCCGGGCTGGTGACGGTGGCGCTCGGCGCGCTGGTGCCGCTCGCCACCGGCCAGGTGCTGGGCGGCTTCGTGCCCCGAGCCGAGAAGAGCCCCATCGTCCAGATCTCCCTGGCTCTGATCGTCTCCAGCGTCGTCGCGGCCGCCTTCATGCTGCTGCAGAACCTGACCCTGCTGCGTCTCGAGGGGCGGCTGGAGTCCACCCTCCAGCCCGCGGTGTGGGACCGGCTGCTGCGGCTGCCCACCACCTTCTTCGCCCAGCGCTCCACCGGAGAGCTGGCCAGCGCGGCCATGGGCATCAGCACCATGCGCAGAGTGCTGTCCGGGGTCGCCCCGACGGTCCTCCAGGCCGGCACCGTGGGCGCCATGAACCTGGCCCTGCTGCTGTACTACAGCGCCTCCCTGGGGCTCGCGGTGATCGCCGTACTGCTGGTGGTCTCCGGGGTCTTCCTCGGGATGGGGCTGTGGCAGGTGCGCTGGCAGCGACGGCTGGTGGAGAACGAGAACAAGCTCAACAACCAGGCGTTCCAGACCCTGCGCGGGCTGCCCAAGCTGCGGGT
The DNA here is from genome assembly GCF_001598115.1 of Streptomyces sp. AgN23. Classification (NCBI taxonomy): domain Bacteria; kingdom Bacillati; phylum Actinomycetota; class Actinomycetes; order Kitasatosporales; family Streptomycetaceae; genus Streptomyces; species Streptomyces sp. AgN23. The sequence continues at coordinate 756,390 of NZ_CP007153.1, read as the reverse complement.
CGCCGCGGCCGAGAACTTCGCCTACGCGGCCTGGGCCCGCGGCTTCGCCCACTCCCGCGATCTGCACCAGCGCACCGGGCGCATCAAGAACCTCACCCAGGTGCTGGACGCCGTCTACCTTCCGCTGGTCTCCCTCGCCGTGTTCATGCTGCTGGCCGGTCCGGCGCGGGGCAGCATGTCCGCGGGGGCCTTTCTGACCTTCAACACCTCCGTGACCATGCTGCTCACCTCCCTCACGCAGCTCACCAACGCCCTGGTCTCGGTGGTCGCGGTGCTGCCCATGTTCGAGCAGGTCAAGCCGATCCTGGACGAGCCGCCCGAGGTCCGCGGCGGCAGCGCACAGCCGGGGACGCTCTCCGGTGACCTCCGCGCCAGAAACCTCACCTTCCGCTATGGCGACGACGGGCCGCTGGTGCTCGACGATGTCTCACTGGAGATCCGGCCGGGCGAGTTCGTGGCCGTCGTCGGCCCGAGCGGCTGCGGCAAGTCGACCCTGCTGCGGTTGCTCATCGGCTTCGAACGGCCGGTGTCCGGCAGTGTGCTCTACGACGGCCAGGACCTCGCCGCCCTCGACCAGGCGGCCGTGCGCCGCCAGTGCGGGGTGGTCCTCCAGAACGCCCACCCGCTGGGCGGCACGGTGCTCGACTGCATCCGCGGCGCCGAGCCGTTCACCCCCGAGGAGGCCATGGAGGCCGCCGAACTGTCGGGTCTGGCCGAGGACATCCGCCAGATGCCCATGGGGCTCCAGACCATGATCTCCGGAAGCGGCGCCATCTCCGGCGGCCAGCGGCAACGGCTGATGATCGCCCAGGCCCTGATCCGCCGTCCGCGCATCCTCTTCTTCGACGAGGCCACCAGCGCCCTGGACAACGAGACCCAGCGCATCGTCATCGACAGCACCCGCCGTCTCCACGCCAGCCGGCTGGTGATCGCGCACCGGCTGTCGACCGTCATGGACGCCGACCGCGTACTGGTCATGGAGGACGGCCGGATCGTGGAGCAGGGCGCCCCGGCCGAGCTGATGGCCATCCCGGGCGGAAAGCTGCACGAGCTGGTGCGGCGCCAGATGACCTAGTCAGGCCCGGCGATGCTACGGGGCGGCCGGGCTGGCGACCTCCTCCTCGGCCTTGTGCGGCTGGGCCACCGGCCCGGACCGGCCCCGCAGCGGGACTTCCTGGACGCACAGGGCGGCGACGAAGGCCACGGTGCAGACGACGGCCGCGGTCAGGAAGATCTGCTGGGTGCCGGTGGCGACCGCGTGGAGATAGCCGTCCCTGGCGGACTGCGGCAGCCGGGCCAGCGCCGCAGGATCGGGCCGGGCCTCGCCCGTCTTGGCCCCGGCGGGCGCGTGGCCCTGGACGGCGCTGGTGAAGAGCGAACCGAAGACCGCGACACCCAGTGAGCCGCCGATGGTGCGGAACAGGGTCACCGACGCGGAGGCGGCCCCCATGTCACGCATCTCCACACTGTTCTGCGCGATCGTGGTGACCATCTGCATCTGACAGCCCATGCCCGTGCCCACCAGGGCCATGAAGCACCCGGTGGCCGTGCGGGAGGTCGTGGTGTCCATGGTGGCCAGCAGGAACAGACCGACGGCCATACAGACGGTGCCGACGATGGGAAAGATCTTGTACCGGCCGGTGGCGGACATGACCTTGCCGCCGACCTGCGACATGATCACCACCGGGATCATCAGGGGAAGCAGCAGCAGACCGGAGCGGGAGGCGGAGACACCCTGGACGGTCTGCTGGTACAGCGGCAGATAGAGCGAGCAGCCGAACATGACCACCCCGCCCACCAGGATCAGCGAGGAGGCCAGGGCGAAGTTGCGATGTCCGGTGAAGATGCGCAGCGGCATGAGCGGTTCGGCCGCGCGCCGCTGCCGTGCCACGAAGGCGGCCACGCCCACCGCGGCCAGGGCGAACAGCCCCAGGATCTGCCATGAGGCCCACGGATAGGTGGAACCGGCCCAGGTGGCGGCCAGAGCGAGGGCGCAGACGGTGGCCGTCATCATGGTGATGCCCGGCCAGTCGATACGGGCCTTGGAGCGGGTGGCGGGCAGCCGCAGCATCAGCTGACACCAGACCAGGGTGAGGATCCCGAGCGGCAGATTGATGAAGAAGGCCCAGCGCCAGCCGAGATGGCCGGTGACGAAGCCCCCGAGCAGCGGGCCTCCGATGGTGCCGATGGCCATGATGGAGGCGGTCATGCCCTGGTAGCGGCCCCGCTCCCGGGGCGGGGCCAGCGAGGCGATCAGCGCGAAGGCACCGGCACCGATCCCGCCCGCGCCCAGGCCCTGCAGCGCCCGGAAGGCGATCAGCTGGGTCATCGAATGGGCCGCGCCGGTCAGCGCCGAGCCGAGCACGAAGACCACGACGGCGATCAGATACATGTGCTTGCGGCCGTACAGATCGCCGAACTTGCCCCAGACGGGTGTGGAGGCGGCCGTCGCCAGGGTGTAGGCGGTCACCACCCAGGAGATGTGCTCCAGGCCGCCGAGATCGCCGACGACCGTCGGCATCGCGGTGCCGACGATCGTGGAGTCGAGCATCGACAGCAGCATCGCGAGCAGCACACCGAGCAGGGCCAGACGGACGTCTTTCGGGGTGCTCTCCGGCGGGGCGGGACTGCCGGACGGCGGTGCGTCGGATACGGACATGGCTGATCACTTCCTTCTCAACGCGCTCGGCGCGGTGGTGCTCAGGCGGGCCCCGATCAGAAGAGCACACCGGACAAAAATCCCCGAAGCCCTGCGCGAGCACACGCTGCGGATGCACTCCGACGGCGAGCACGACCCCCGGATGCCACGGTTCGGATCGCGGAGTTCGCTCAGGTTTCCCGGTGGATGCCCTGCGCGGTGGCACCTCGGCACTAGCGTCTGTCGCTATGCGGTGGGCGGGCGTGATCGACAGCGTGACCAGGACCGTCGGCGGGCCGAAGGGCCGGTGGGCGGCGCGGCCGGGGCGGTATCGGCGGTGGCTGGTGGTGGCCGTCGTCGTGGCACTCCTGGTCCAGATGGCGGTCGCGATGGTCACCACGGCGGTGGAGCAGACGCCGACCATCGACGAGCCCGTGTACGTCGGCACGGCGGTGGACTCCCTGCACCATCACCGAGTGCGCTACAACCCCGAGCACCCACCGCTGGGCAAGCTCATCATCGCGGCGGGTGCGGCCCTCGCGCGGCCGCACCTGGACGCCGCCTTCACCGGTGACCAGACGGCACTCGGACGGCAGGTGCTCTACGCATCGGGCAACGACCCCTGGCGGCTGATGCTGTGCGCACGGCTGCCGATGATCGCGCTGACGCTGCTGTTCGGGCTGGTGGTGTTCGCGTTCGCCCGTGAGCTGACCGGCCCCGTGGGCGGAGCGGTGGCGCTCGCCCTGTACACCTTCTCGCCGGACATCGTCGCGCACGGTTCCCTCGCCACCCTCGACGTACCGGCGGCCGGTTCTCTCCTGACGTCGGTCTGGCTGCTGTGGCGGGCGCGGCGGTGGCCACGGCGGTATCTTCCGCTCGCGGGGGTGGCGCTCGGCGCGGCCCTGGCCACGAAGATGAGCATGCTGGCGGCGGTTCCGGTGCTGCTGCTCCTGGCCGTGCTCTCGGTCTGGTACGCCCGCGGTACGCATGGCCGCACACCGCGCGGCCATGCGCGGTCCCTCGGGATCGGGGTGGCTGCGGCGGTGGCCGTGGCGCTGATCGCGGTGACCGTGGTGTGGGCCGTCTACTTCCTGGTCGACCCCCGGCTGCGCTGGACGCCCACCGGGCCCGTGCCGGTCGTCCACGGGCTGCGCGGGCTCGCCGTCGACCTGCTGCCGCTCCCGGAGGCGTACCGCGACGGGATGCGTGTCCAGTTCGGCTTCGAGCACGACACCTGGCATGGCTTTCTGCTCGGCCACCGCTACCTCGGGTCGCTCTGGTACTACCTGCCCGTCGCGTTGCTGGTGAAGACGCCTCTGGGCATGCTCGCGCTCTGGGCGGCCGGGACCGCCGTGATGCTGGTGGTGCCCCGGCTGCGGCCCGCCGCGCCGTATGTGCTGATCCCGGCGGCCGTGCTGCTGCTCGCCGCCCTGATCGGGGCCCGCAACCTCGGGGTGCGGTACGCCATCTTCCTGCCGATGTTCCTGGCCGTGGCGGCGGCCGGGCTGATGGCCGTGCGGCGGCGCTGGGCGTACGGTGCCACGCCGGCGCTGGTCCTGTTCGTCGCGGTCAGCTCGCTGCGGACGTATCCGTACTATCTGCCGTACTCCAACGAGGCATTCGGCGGCCCGTCCCGGACCCATCTGCGGCTGCACGACTCGAACGTCGACTGGGGGCAGGACCTGGGGCGGCTGGCCGACCGCCTCCGGGAGCGATACCGGGGCGAGCGGATCTGGCTCGTCTACAAGGGCAGCGGGGTGCCGTCCGCCTACGGCATCCACGCGTCCGACCCGCGCCGGGCCCGCTCGGAGGAGGTGCGCGGGCTGCTGGTGGTCTCGGACTCCTCGATCGCCCGGGCCACCGGCCGGCTGGCGGCGCTGATCGACGGCAGCGAGCCGATCGACGAGGTCGGCCACTCGATCACCCTCTACCGCCGCTGACCACCCCCGCCATGTCATGACATCTCTCACACCGGGCGCCGTCGCAAAGGGGGCGTAGTGCCGCATAGCGACTAGCCGACATAGTGGTTTTATCTTCTCTGTCGGAAATGGACGGTCCCGCGCCCTCCCGATCCTCGGTGTTCCGGGCGCGTCCTCCACTCGCCTGGTGGCCGGGATTTCTGATGGGGAGTCGGGCCGCCAGGGCGCTCCCGGAACCGGCTCAGCATGTCTCGCCGCTGATCGCAAGCGCCACCCTCGCTACGAACTCTTGTCGTACGAACACGTGTGTTGCCCCGCGTGGTGACGGCTCCCAGAATGACGGGCCTCAACCGAGTGTGAGGTCACGTATGAGCAAGCACCGCAACAGCACAACGCACCGCAAGATAGCCATCGCCACCCTCGCTGTGGCCGCCGTGGGCATTCCCTCGGCCGCGATGGCACAGTCCGCCACCGCGGGTTCCTCCTCCGGCACCTCCGCGGCCGCCACAGACCAGCAGGAAGTGGTGGATCTCGTCAACAGCGAGCGCAGCAAGGCCGGTTGTGAGCCGCTGACCGTGAACGAGAAGCTGACCAAGGCCGCCCAGGAACACAGCGAGGACATGGCGGCCCACGGCGATATGTCGCACACCGGCTCCGACGGATCCTCCCCGGGCGACCGGATCGAGCGCGCGGGCTACTCCTGGAGCACCTACGGCGAGAACGTGGCCTACGGCTACGAGTCGCCCAAGAGCGTCATGGAGGGCTGGATGTCCAGCCCCGGCCACAAGGCCAACATCCTGAACTGCGACTTCAAGGAGATCGGCGTCGGCGTGGCGCAGCCCGGTCACTACTGGACGCAGGACTTCGGCGCCGCCCGGTAGTTCATCCCTCCCGAGCCGGGTACGGCCGGCCCAGTCCCAGCGCCGCCGGTGGCGGCAGGGGATGGGCCGGCTCGCCCCGCCCCGCCTCGAAGGATCGCAGGAGGTGGGCCACCAGCCGCCGGGACGCGGCCGGTGCGGTCGCCGCGTCGCCGATGACACCTCGGTTGGCCATGAAGACGAGGGTCAGATCGGACACGTCGAAGTCCAGGCGCAGCCGGCCCGCGGCCTTGGCGCGCCGGACCACCTCGGCGAAGCCGTCCTCGATACGCAGCCGCTCCCGCTCGAAGCCGACCGCGTGGGGGAACGACGAGAGGAACGCGTCGTTGAACCCCCGGTCGTGTGCCTGCGAGGCACACACCGACTCGATGGTCCGGCGGAAGCCACGCCACGCGTCCTCGTCGGCCAGGGCGTCGTCGACGATCGCCGAACAGGCGGCGAACTCATCGGAGAACACCGCCGTGACCAGTGCCTCGCGGGTGGGGAAGCGCCGGTAGAGCGTGGCCACCCCGACGCCGGCATGACGGGCGATGGTGGCCATCGGCACATCGAGCCCACGCGAGACGAACAGCGCCCGGGCCGCCTCGAGGACGCGCCGGCGATTGGACGCCGCGTCGGACCGCAACCCCGGACTTCCGGTGTCCCGAACACCGGTGTCGGGCGCTATATGAGAGACGTGAGCAGGCATGTTTCTCACCTTACGCCGACCGGGCGGTTTCCCCCTTTGCGCGCATTAGCGTGGCGACAACCCCGATGTGCGAAAGGGACGATGAGGGCGATGAGTGAGATGCGCGCGGCGCGGTACGACCGGTACGGACCTCCCGAGGTGCTGTACGAGGGCACCCGGCCCAAGCCGGTGGCCGGTCCGCGGGAGGTGCTGGTGCGGGTGCACGCCACGAGCGTGAACGGTGGCGAGCTCTTGGGCCGGGCGGGCAAGCTGAAGCTGGTGACCGGGCGGAAGTTCCCCCAGGGCACCGGCATCGACATCACCGGGGAGATCGCCGAGGTGGGTTCCTCCGTGAGCCATCTCGCGGTGGGCGACCGGGTGTGGGGGGCGACACCGCGCGGGACGTTCGGGGCGGCCGCCGAGTACGTGGCCGTCCGGCCACGTCAGCTCTCCCTCGCGCCCGAGGGTGTCGATCTGATCCGGGCCGCTGCCCTGCCCGGAGTCGGCACCACGGCCATCACGGCGCTGCGCGACAAGATCGGCCTGAGGAGCGGCGAGCGGCTGCTGGTGCGCGGGGCGGCCGGCGGCGTCGGCAGCGTCGCCGTGCAGCTCGGACACGCGTTCGGCGCCCATGTCACCGGGCTCGCCGGAGCGAAGGCGCTCGACCTCGTCCGGGAGCTCGGCGCCGATGAAGCGCATGACTACCGGACCACCGGGCCTACCGCCCTTGGCCCCTTCGACGCCGTACTGGACACAGTGGGCACCGGGCTCGGCGCGTACCGAGAGCTGCTGTCGCCCGGCGGTCGCATGGTGTCCATCGCCTTCGACGCAGACCGTCCGCTGTCCTGGCTGGGCTTCATCCTCCTCTCCACCGTGCACGGCTCACGGCGGGTGCGGGCCTTCTCCGGCAATCCCATGCATGAGCTCACGCGGACCTTGCCGCGTATGTGGAGAAGGGGGCCATCCGGCCGGTCATCGACACCGTCCATCCGCTCTCCGGCGTGGCAGAGGCCCACCGCGCGATGGAAGCCGGCGGTGTGCGCGGCAAACACGTCATCCAGGTGGTGTGAGGCCATAAAACAGAGAAACGCCCCGGCTGCCTTGACGGCCGGGGCGTTTCTCAGCGTATATTGGGGATTTCCATGTGCTCATGAATTTATGGCATACGGAAACCTGATGAAGTCATCGTATCCCGGCGGGAGTCGAATTGTCAAACGAGGAATGGGACCGTGAGCAAGAATTCCTTGATCTGCTCAACGGGCGCCTCGCCGAGCTCAGGGCACGAGCCGAGGAGTCGGTGACCGAAGCGCTGTCCCTGGAGGGCACCACCTTCCAGGCCCGGCTGGAGCGCGATGTGCTGGTGGCCGAGCGGTCCGGTCTGCTCGCCGCGTTCGAGTCGGGGGAGCGGGGGCTGTGCTTCGGCCGGCTGATGTTCCGCGACGGCCGCGACCACCACATCGGCCGCATCGGCATCCGGCGCGATGACGAGGACCGCACCCCGCTGGTCATCGACTGGCGCGCCGATGTGGCACGTCCGTTCTATCTCGCCACTGGACACACCCCCATGGGGCTGCGCCGCAGGCGCCACATCACCACCGAGGGCCCCAAGGTCACCGGGTTGCACGACGAGATCCTGGATCTCGCGGACACCATACGGACCGGGCATGAGGGGTCCGACGCGGATGCCGTACTGCTCGCCGCGCTCGATGCCGCGCGCACCGGCCGGATGCACGACATCGTGCAGACCATCCAGGCCGAACAGGACCAGATCATCCGCGCCCCGCACCACGGCGTCCACGTGGTCGAGGGCGGCCCCGGCACCGGGAAGACCGTCGTCGCGCTGCACCGCGCCGCGTATCTGCTCTACGCGCAGCGGGAGTCGCTGGCCCGGCGCGCGGTGCTGATCGTCGGGCCCAACCCGGCGTTCCTCGGCTATATCGGGGAGGTGCTGCCCTCGCTCGGCGAGACGGGTGTGCTCCTCGCCACGCTCGGTGAGCTCTTCCCCGGGGTGACGGCCACCGGCACCGACACCCCCGAGGCCGCCGAGGTCAAGGGCCGCGCGGAGATGGCGGATGTCCTGGCCCGCTTCGTACGGGACCGGCAGACGCTGCCCGACCCCGCGATCGTGATCGAGCACGACGACGGCGAACTGGTGCTGGACCGGGACATCGCGTCCGAGGCCGGCCACAAGGCCCGGGAGACCGGGCTGCCGCACAACCTCGCCCGTCCGCACTTCGCCTTCCGTATCATCGACGACCTCACCGATCAGCTCGTCGACCGGATCGGCGCCGACCCCTACGGCGGGCCCAACCTCCTCGGCGCGGACGACGTCGCCCAGCTCGGCAAGGCGATCGCGGTCAACCCCGAGGTGCACGCCGCCATCGAGCAGCTGTGGCCGGCCCTCACCCCACAGCGGCTCGTGGCCGACTTCCTCAGCGACCCCGTCCACCTCTCCGACGCCGACGCCGCGGCGATCCGCCGCACCGACGGTGAGTGGACCCCCGCCGATGTCCCGCTGCTGGACGAGGCCGCCGAACTCCTCGGCCATGACGACTCGGCGGCCCGCGCCGCCGCGGAGGCCGAGCGCCAGGAGCGCATCGACTACGCACAGGGCGTGCTCGACCTCTCCTACGGCTCCCGCACCCTGGAGTTCGAGGACCGCGACGACGAGGAGTCGGAGGTGCTGGCCGCCCATGACCTCATCGACGCCGAACGGCTGGCCGACCGCTCCGAGGAGCGCGACCACCGCAGCGCCGCCGAACGCGCCGCCGCCGACCGCACCTGGGCCTTCGGCCACATCATCGTGGACGAGGCCCAGGAGCTGTCCATGATGGCGTGGCGGCTGCTGATGCGGCGCAGCCCGACCCGTTCGATGACACTGGTCGGCGACCCCGCGCAGACCGCGGAACCGGGCGGCTGCGGCTCCTGGTCCTCGATCCTGGAGCCGTACGTGGGCGACCGCTGGGAGCACACCCGGCTCGGCGTCAACTACCGCACCCCCACCGAGATCATGGAGATCGCGGCGCGGGTGGCCCGCACCGTCGTCCCGGCCTTCCAGCCGCCGCGCTCGGTCCGCGCCACGGGGGTACGGCCCTGGGCGGAGCACACCGGCGATCTGCCCGGTGCGGTGGCCGCGGCCGTGGCGCGGGAGACCCGCACCGAGGGCCGTCTCGCGGTGATCGCCCCGGGGGATCGCCTTGACGCGCTGTCAGCCGCCCTCCCGGAGGCGTCCACCGGCCGGTCCCCGGACCTGACCAGCGCGGTGGTGCTGCTCGACCCCCGGCAGGCCAAGGGGCTGGAGTTCGACACGGTGATCGTGGCCGAACCCGCGGAGTTCGGCACCAGCGACCTCTATGTGGCGCTCACCCGGGCCACCCAGCGGCTCGGCGTGGTGCACACCGGGCCGCTCCCGGAGGGGCTGCGCGACCTGACCGACCTGTCCGAGCTGATCGGTCCGTCCGAGCGGACGGCCCCCTCCGACCTGGCCGGGCTGGCCGATCACGAGGGGGCCGACGCCTCAGCGGGGACGGTGGTGTCGCGGAACTCCGCCCGGGCGTCCTCGGTGTAGGCGCCCACACTCCCCGCCGCGTACGGGCGTTCCGGGTCGGTGAAGCCACCACCTGACGGTCGTCCACCGACACCGTCATCCGCGGACCCCGCTGCTCGACCCGTACGTCCGACCAGTCACCGACCCGGAAGGGGCGGGTGCCGGTGGCCAGGAACCGCTGCCCGCCCCGATAGGCCGGGTCCCGTTTGCCCAGCTCCCAGCCGTTGGGCTTGAGCGCCACAGAGGAGAAACGCTCCGGGTCGGTGTACGCCCACACCGGCCACGCCACTTCCCATGGATTGGGCTCGGGTGTGCGCAGCCGCCGTGATGGCCTTCTCGACGGCGGCGGAGTCATTGCTCGAACCGTCGGCCTTCGCGCCGTAGTCCATCACGCTGAACACCGGGGCCGCGGCGGCGGCCTCCTCGGGTGCGGGGGCGGCGGTCGCCTGGGGCACCTGCGCTAACCCGAAGACGACGGCGAGTGCGAGCGCCGCGCCTGCGGCGAGTCTCTTCACCTCTCTTTCTCCTTCTCCTGCGGAGCCGTGGAGATCCGACGTGTTGTTAGGTCTGGGCCTATTTGACCTGCAATGATCCCCTTGCTGGGGCCGCCATCCTCGATGCGGGCCAGGAAAGGTAGGTTCTCTCCCCTCTGTGGAAAGTAACGGACCGGTACGAACTGTCGATGGCCTCCGGCCGTCGATCGCCTACGATCCCGCTGTGGCCCACTTCCGTATTGAGCGGCGCACCCCGCTGCCCGCCGGCGAGACCTGGCGACGGCTCACCGACTGGCCGCGTCATGGCGCCCAGGTACCACTGAGCGGCGTCACCGTCCGTCCGGCGGGGCCGACCCGGGTGGGCACCGTGGTCGTGGTGCGCACCGGCGTCGGCCGCGCCGGATTCGACGACCCCATGGAGGTCGTGCGCTGGGACCCGCCCGCCGACGACACTTCTGCCGGTGGCAATCCCGGCGTCTGCAGGCTGGAGAAGCGCGGCTCGGTGGTCCTCGGATGGGCCGAGATCGAGGTGCGCCCCCGGGACGGCGGGTCCGAGGTGGTGTGGCGCGAGGAGGCGCGGCTACGGGGGCTGCCCCGGCTGTTCGACCCGCCCACGGCCTGGTCCGGCCGGCTCCTCTTCGGCCGTGTGGTCGACGCGCTGCTCAAGGACTGAGGGGCGCGCCGCTCCCGCCGAGTGCCCGGCTCTCAAACCGCCCGCCCCGCACGGCAACCGACGACCGGCGACAGATCCGATCATTCGCGCTCACCGCTGGGTAGGGATACGCCGGGCCCCACCGGGCCCGTACCGCACGGCACACCGCACACGCCCGGCATCACCGCACGGCACCGCACCGCCCCCGAAGGCCGCCGAACGCCACGGAGAAGATGTCCCATGCGCAGTCGCTCCAGCACCCTGGCCGGCGTCACGGTGTTGTTCACCCTCCTCGCCCTACTGCTGCCCGCCACCGCGTCCGCCACCGCGGCCACTGCCGCCGCCCCCGGGCCGCCGCCGGTCCTCACCCCGCACCCGCGGGAGATGTCCCGCATCGGAGCGGACGTCCATGTCCCCGCCCGTGTCCGCCTCGTCGTCGCGGACGGTGTGGACCGTCCGACACGTGAACTCGTCACCTCCGTGCTGCGCCACGCGGGGGCCTCGCGGATCCAGGACGGCCCGGGGCCGAAGCTGACCGTGACCGTCGGCCGGATCACCGACACCCGGGTGGTGCGGGCGCTCCGGGCCGCCGGGGGCCGGGTGCCCGGAGAGCTTCCCGCCGAGGGCTACGCACTGGCCGCGGGACACGGCTCGGTGGCGCTCGCGGGCGCCGACTCGGACGGGACGTACTACGCGGCGCAGACGCTGCGTCAGCTGGTGTCCGGCCACCGGACCATCGCGTCCGTCTCCGTCGCGGACCACCCGCTGATGCCGCTGCGCGGGGTGATCGAGGGCTTCTACGGAAGCCCCTGGACCCATGCCGAGCGCATGGACCAGCTGGCGTTCTACGGGGACGTCAAGATGAACACCTACATCTACGCGCCGAAGGACGACCCCTACCACCGGGAGAAGTGGCGCGAGCCGTATCCGGCCGCCAAACTCGCCGAGCTGGGCGAGCTCGTCCGGCAGGCCACCGACCACCATGTGCGGTTCACCTTCGCCGTCTCGCCGGGGAACTCCATCTGCTACAGCGACCCCGCCGACATCGCCGCGCTGGAGGCCAAGCTGGACGCGGTCTACGACCTCGGGGTGCGCAGCTTCTCCATGCCGCTGGACGACATCAGCTACACCCGCTGGAACTGCGAGGCCGACCGCGCCACTTACGGAGACCCCTCGTCGCAGGCGGCGGCCGAGGCGCAGTCCGACCTGCTCAACGCGGTGCAGAAGGAGTTCCTGGACGAGCGGGCGGACACCAGGCCGCTCCAGATGGTGCCGACCGAGTACGGGGATGTCACCGACACCGCGTACAAGCGCGTGCTGCGCGAGCGGCTGGACGCGCGGGTCGAGGTGATGTGGACCGGAACCGATGTGGTGCCGCCACACATCACCGTCGCCGACGCGGAGCGGGTCGCGGCCGTATGGGGGCGCAAGGTCTTCGTCTGGGACAACTACCCGGTCAACGACTACGGCCAGGCCGAGGGCCGGCTGCTGCTCGCTCCTTACGACGCCCGCGAGCCCGGTCTGCACCGGCAGCTCTCCGGCCTGGTCCTCAACCCGATGAACCAGGCCGCCGCCAGCAAGGTCGCCCTGTTCGGCGGGGCGGACTTCGCCTGGAACGACACCGGCTACGACGCCACCCGCACCTGGGAGGCCGCCGCCCGCTACCTCGCCGGGGACGGCCCAGGCGCGCATGCGGACCGTACGGCCGCCACCGTTCGCTCATTGCTGGCCTTCTTCGACACCCAGCATCTCGCGCCCACCTTCGGCGCCGAACCGTGGCAGTCGCAGGCCCCCGAACTCGCCGCCCGGCTGGACCGGTTCCGCACCGCCTGGGAGGCGGGGCACGAACGAACGGCGCTGCGGAGTCTGCGGCCGTACGCCCGGCTGCTCGCCACCGCCCCCGAGCGCATCCGGGCCGGTGTCGCGGACCCGGGATTCGTGGCGGACTCCGCACCCTGGCTGGACGCGCTGTCGCTGTGGGGGAGTGCCTTCGAGCGCACCCTGGACGCGCTGGGCGCCCGTCTCGACGGCCACGACGCCGAGGCCGCACGGTGGTTCGCCGAAGCGGCGGCGGACGCGAAGCTCGCCGGGGGGATCCGCACCATCCCGGGCGAGACCCGCCCCGAGGGGCCGGTGCGCATCGCCGACGGGGTGCTTGACACCTTCATCGCCGAGGCGGCCGAAGCAGCCTAGCCCTCCCAACCGCCTGTGCCTCCGATGAGTTGTATTTCGACGAAGGTGGTGACGCTCGGATGATTGTGCACTACGCTCCGTAGTATGGGGGTGCAGGGGGAAAGTACGGGGCGAGGGACCGCGGTGGTGATCGGCGGAGGTCTCGCCGGGATGCTGGCCGCATGGGCGTTGCGTGGATATGCCGAGCGCATGGTCATAGTCGAGCGCGACCGCTATCCTGAGCGGCCCGCGTTCCGCTCAGGTGTTCCGCAGGCGCGCCACGCACATCTGCTGCTGGAAGCCGGGCATCGGGCGCTGGAGGCCCTGATGCCCGGTGTGCGCGAGGAGTTGACGGCCGCCGGCGCGGTGCGCGTCCCCATCTCGGGCGTGCGCTGGCTGAGCGCGGCCGGATGGCTCGCCACGTACGAGAGCGAGGTCGCGTTCCTTTCGTGCACCAGACCGCTGCTCGACCATACGGTGCTGCGCCGGGTGCGCGGTGAGCCCACGGTGCGATGGCTGGAGAACACGGACGTCGTCGGGCTCCTCGGTGCACCGGGCGAGGTGACGGGCGTTCAGGTCAGGGCGCGTGGCGACGCCCGCGCCCAGGTGCGCGAGGTGCGCGCGGAGCTGGTGGTCGACGCCTCCGGGCGCACCTCCTCGCTCCCGTCCTGGCTGACCCGGCTGGGCTGCCCGCCCGCCGCCGAGGAGCGCGTCGACGCGGGCGTGTCCTACGTCAGCCGGCTCTACCACCGCCCCGCCGGGCCGGATCCGGGCTTCCCCGCGCTCTATCTGCAGACCAAGGCCCCTGACGCGCCGAGGCTCGGCGTGGTGCTGCCCGTGGAGGACGGGCGATGGATCGCCAGCGTCGGCAGTATGCGCGGGGCGCAGGCCGAGCCCGGTGCGGCCGGTTTCGACCGGCAGCTGCGGCTGCTGCGGGACCCGAGCCTGCGCGAGCTGCTGGCCGGGGCCGAGCCCGCCGGTGCGGTCCGCGGCTTCTGGCCCGGCCCCAGTGTGCGGCGGCACTACGAGCGCCGGGCGCCGCGGGGGCTGGTCGTCATCGGCGACGCCGTGTGCACCTTCAACCCGGTCTATGGCCAGGGCATCACCGTGGCCGCGCTCGGCGCCCGCGCCCTGCGGGTCGCCGCCGAGCGCCAGGGCGGCATCGGTCACCGTACGGCGCACACCGCCCGTAAGGGCATCGCGGCCGCCACCAACACCGCCTGGATGCTGTCCTCCAGCGAGGATGTGCGCTTCCCCGCCACCACGGGCGGCCCGGCCGGAGTGTCGGTGCGGGCTCAGCACCGCTATCTGGACCGGGTCATCCGGGGTGCCACCGTCGACCCGCGGGTCTGCAAGGCCCTGCACGAGGTGATGTCGCTGGTCGCCGCCCCCACCGCGCTGATGCGACCCGCCGTCCTGGGAGCCGTGCTGCGTGGGGGAGGGAACGGCCGACCCGCATCCCCCTAGTGATCGTCGTAGCAGCCGGACGGTGCCGGTGGACCGCCCTAGCATCGACAGCATCCGGGTGTTGAGGCCACCCGCACCCCTGCCCCGACGACACGTCAACGGACGTCCAGACTGCCCCATCAGGAGCACAGCGTGCGAGCGACTTTCGCGGATTTCACCATCGATCCGCCTCGATTCGGCAATGGCACGGCCCGGTACGAGCGATGCCATCCCGACCGTGACCGCCTCGCGATCGGCGCGGGCGGACGGGTCGAACTCGACTTCGCGCTGGACGACGGCGAATTGCCGGAACAGCTCACGCTGACCCTGATCGCACGGGTCTCACCGCTGGGCGAATCATTAGGATGCGCGCCGATCGACATCACCGTCAACGGGCATGCCGTGATCGGGCAGTTCACCGTGCCCGGCGGCGCGCGCCCCCGGGAGGTGGCCTTCGCGGTTCCCGGTGAGGCGCTGGTGGCGGGCACGAACACGCTGTGCGTCCGCGGCTGCGCCGAGGCGCGCGGTCTGCTCTGGCTGTACCGCGTCACCGTCGAGCCCTCCCGTATCTGCGCCCGCATCCACCTCATGACTCAGGAGCAGCCCGCCGAGGCCGCGGTGTGCGTCTACCGCACCGAGTGGCGTGCCCCGGGCTCCGCCGAATGGCGGCCCGCCCCGCGGCTGCTGGTCCATCTCGACCGGGGCGAGGGCTCGCTCCCCGCCCGGCTCGCCTGGCGCGGGCAGGACGGCGCGGAGGCCTCGATCGGCTTCCAGCCGACGATGACGGAGTTCTACGGACACCGCCGGGCCGCCGACGGCACGCTCACCGAATACCGGGGAGCGCTGGAGGGCCGCTCGGCCCTCCGGGACAGCGCGTTGGAAGAGGTGATGCACCGCTTCCGTACGGAGGAGGGCGGTGCGGCCGGGGACGGCCGCCGCCTGAGCCAGGAGCTGCGCCTGCTGATCGAGGACGGGGGGCCGCCCGTCGAGCGGGTGATCTGGGGCGACCCGTCCGGACACTCGGGCACGGTGTCGCTGCTGGCCGCCGAGCCCGGTCCGGAGGCCGAGGTGACCGACCTGGTCACCAGGGTCCGGGCGCACAGCGAGTTCACCGATGCGGGCGAGGTCGCCGAGAACCTGCTGCACGACTCATGGCACAAGTGGCTGGGCCATGGCGGCCGCGCTTGGCTGGAGTTCACCCTGCGGCGGCCCATCGCCGTCGGCCACTACGTCCTGACCTCGGCGAACGACGTCCCCGGCCGCGACCCCAGGGACTGGACCCTCAAGGGTTCGAACGACGGCGAGCACTGGGTGGACCTCGACACCCGCGTCGAGGAGAGCTTCGCCCATCGCCATCAGCCCCGCGGGTTCACCTTCCCCGCCCACACGGCCTACGGCCACTACCGCCTGGAGATCACCCGGAACGCGGGGGAGGACCATGTCCAGCTCTCCCAGGTCCGGTTCTTCACCTCCGCCCCCCATCCGAGGGGCTTCATCGGCCACTACCAGCGGGCCGGCGAGGCACCGACGGGATACCACGGCACCTCGCTGTCGGCCACCCCGGAGCCGGAGTCGGCGAAGGCGCTGCCGCGGACCGTCGAGCAGTGGCGGTCCTATCTGGCGGAGTACAGCGCGGCCATTCTGCGGGTGGCCGACGACGAGGACCTGAGCGAGGTCGGCGACGATCAGCGGGCGGCCGGCTGGCTCGGGTTCGAGGGCGCGGACGAGGAGAGCGTCCTCGCCCTGGAGGAGCGGCTCGGCACCCGGCTCCCGCCGAGCTACCGGGCCTTCCTGGGCGCCTCCGACGGCTGGCTGAACATCAGCCCGTTCATGTGGCGGATGCGGGCGGCCAAGACCGTCGGCTGGCTGCGCGAGGCCGACCCCGAGACCTGGGCCGTCATCCGCGGCGGCGAGGGCGAGGACTGGGACGACACCGCGTTCATGGACCGGGCGCTGCTGGTATCCGAGGAGGGCGACGCCCAGCACTGGCTGTTGGACCCCGCCGATGTGTCCGAGGACGGGGAGTGGGCCGCGTACATCTGGGCGAGCTGGTATCCGGCCCTGGGCGACCGGCACGCCTCGTTCGCCGAGCTGGTCGCCGAGGAGCGCACCGGTTTCGAGGAGCAGGCGGCCCTGGAGATCCGCATGGCGCGCCCCGGCAGCGCCGGGGAGCTGGTGGCCGAGGGCCGGGCACAGGCCCTGCGGGGCGAGGTGCGCAAGGCGATGGCCACCTTCGAGCAGGCCGCGGTCAAGGGCTCGGGCGCCGGCGCGTATCTGGGGACCATCCTGGGGGCGTTCCTCGACATCAGCGTCGCCCACCACTGGATCCGCAACCGCGTCCTCGGGGACCCGCACGTCATCGAAGTGATCGGCATGGAACAGATACGGGCCGAGGCCGCCCCGCTCTATCTGCGCTGTGCGGCCGAGGAATGGACCGGCACCCCCGGTGGCTATGTCTCGGCCCTCGGCGACATCCTGCCCCGGCTCCCCGACGGCGTGGACGGTGTCGTGGGCGCGGGCGGTGTGTCCGCGGGCAGCGCCGCCACTGAGGGCGACGACATCGCCGCCTGGGGGGCCAGGGCCGCCGCCTTCGTCCCGCCGGTCCTGCCCGAATCCCGCACCTTCCAGCAGGCCCTGGACCTGGCCAGGGCGCTGGCCGACCGCGGCGCCATCGATCAGTCCTGGGCCGTGATCGAGGCCGCCCTGCCCCACTGGCACTCCGACTCCCCGCACCGCATCGCCCCAGTCGTCCTCCTCACCGATCCGGCATTCCGCGAGGTGATCACCCCGGCCCGGGCCCGTCGCGTCGTCACCACGCCCCGGGGAGAGTTCCGCGAGTAGGCCCCCGCCCTCCTGTGGCACGCTCTCCTATGGCCTGCCGTCCGCCGCCGGAAGGCCGTCCAGCAGGGTGCCGAGCGCGCCCGTCACCAGCGCACACACCTCGTCCGGGTCCGCGTCGGCCAGCGGCTCCTTGCCTACGAGCACCCGCATCATCCCTATGCCGAGCAACCAGGACAGCGCCAGGTCCGCCCGCAGCTCGTGGTTGTCGGCGCTGGACAGGGAGGCCAGCACCCGCGCGTAGTCGTCGCTGATGGCGCGCACGGCCGTACCGATCTCGTCACCGCTGTCCACCGAGCGCAGCAGCGTCGCCAGCGCGCGGGTGCCCGGTTCCTTCGCGCCGTGGCCCAGCAGCCCGCGCAGGGCGGTCTCCGGCAGCTCATGGGGTGGGGTGGTGCGCAGCTGCTCCTCCCCGTTGTGCGCGATCACCTCGCCGAACAGCGCTCTCTTCGAGCCGAAATAGCGGAACAGCAGCGCCTGGTTGACCCCCGCGCGATCGGCGATGTCCCGCACCGTCGCCCGTTCATAGCCCCGCTCGGCGAACAGCGCCGCCGCGGCCTCCATCAGCCGCCGACGTGTGTTCCGCGCGTCCCGCCGCTGTCCCTCGGACACGGTCGTCCCCATCACGACACACCCCTCTCGTCAGCTTGCGGCGATGTACCCGTCGCACCGTCAGATCAACGGCGCAAAGGGGCCGTTGACCGTACCAGCCGACGGCTCCTACGTTTGTAAGCACGTGCTTACGCAAGGAGGCCACGGTGACCACAGCGGAGACGACACCCCTCACGTATCCCTTCAACTCCTCCGACGGGCTGGCGCTCAGCGAGGCGTACGAAGAGGCCAGGAACCGCACAGGATTACTCCGGGTGCGCTTGCCTTACGGCGAGCCCGCCTGGCTGGCCACGCGGTACGCCGACGCCCGGCTGGTGCTCGGCGACCGGCGGTTCAGCCGCGCGGAGGCGCTCCACCACGACGAGCCACGGCAGTCCGAGGGCCGGCGCGACAGCGGCATCCTGACCATGGACCCGCCCGACCACACCCGGCTGCGCACCCTCGTCGCCAAGGCGTTCACCGTCCACCAGGTGGAGAAACTCCGCCCCTGGGTCCGGCAGTTGACCCATGACCTGCTCGACGACCTGGAGGCGGCGGGGCCACCGGCCGATCTCGTGGACCGCTATGCCCTGCCCATCCCGGTCGGGGTCATCTGCGCCATGCTCGGCGTCCCGGAGGAGGACCGGCCGAAGTTCCGGATCTGGAGCGACGCCGCGCTGTCCACCAGCTCGCTGACCGCCGAGGAGTCCGCCCGCAACACCGATGAGCTGCGCGCCTATATGGCCGGGCTGATCGAGGCCCATCGCGCCAGCCCCCAGGACGACATCATGACCTCGCTGATCGAGGCGAGGGACGCGGGCGACCGGCTGTCCGAGCTCGAACTCGTCGATCTGTGCGTGGCCATCCTGGTGGCCGGACACGAGACCACGGCCACCCAGATCCCCAACTTCGTACTGACGCTGCTGGAGCACCCGCAGGAGCTGCGGCGGCTGCGCGAGAACCCCGATCTGCTGAAGGGCGCCGTCGAGGAGCTGCTGCGCTTCGTCCCGCTGGGCATGGCGGCCTCCCAGGCCCGCTACGCCACCGAGGACGTCGAGGTGGGCGGCACCCTGGTGCGCGCCGGGGAGCCCGTGCTGGTCGCCGTCGGCTCGGCCAACCGCGACGCGCTGCGCTTCGACGAGCCGGGCGTTCTGAACGTCGCCCGCCCCGCCACCCAGCACCTCGGCTTCGGCCACGGTGTGCACCACTGCCTGGGCGCGCCGCTGGCCCGTCTGGAGCTCCAGGAGGCGCTCGGCGCGCTGATCACCCGCTTCCCGGAGCTGCGGGCGGCCGGGGACGTGGAGTGGAAGGGCCAGATGCTGGTCCGCGGGCCCCGTGTCATGCCGATCGCGTGGTGAGCGGGATGACCTGGAAGGCGGAGATCGACCCCGGCCGGTGCATGGCGTCCGGTATGTGCGCCGGAATCGCCCCCGACCTGTTCGTCCTCGACGAGGAGCACGCCAGGCCGCGACACGAGGAGGTCCCGGAGGAGGAGCGGGTGCTGGACGCGGCGGACTCCTGTCCCGCACTGGCGATCACCATCCGCGACGGCGCCACGACCGTCGGACCGCGTCCTTGAACCCGCTCCGCGAACCTCGCTTCAGGGCTTCTGGGCGACACCCGCCCAGAAGGACACCTCTTCGTCGGTCACATCGCCGGTTTCCACCGGGGAGTCCCTTTCGGCCAGGTCGGTGCGCCACCGGTGCGGCACCTCCAGGCCCGGTTCGGCCAGCTCCAGCCCGGTGAAGAAGCGTTCCACCTCGTCCCTGGTGCGGATTTTCCCCGGGATGCCACCGCTGCGGTAGACCTGCACGGTCTTCTGGGTGGCCTCGGGGTCGAAGTCCGGGGTGATGTGGCTCAGCACCAGAAAGGAGCCGGGGGCGAGCGCGTCGACCAGCTGCTGGACGATCTCGTACGGGCCCCACTCGTCGGGGACGAAGTGCAGCAGCGAGACCAGGCTCAGCGCGACGGGCCGGGACAGGTCCAGCACCTCGGTGAGATCGGGCGAGGCGAGGATGTTCCCGGGCTCGGTGATGTCCCCGTGCACATAGGCGGTGCGGCCCTCGGGGCTGCTCTTGAGCAGGGCCTGGGCGTGGGCGAGGACGATGGGGTCGTTGTCCACGTAGACGACCCGGGCGTCCGGGGCGATTCCCTGGGCGACCTCGTGGAGATTGGGGCGGGTGGGAATGCCGGTGCCGATGTCGAGGAACTGGCGGATGCCCCGCTCGGCGGCGAGGAAGCGGATCGCGCGGTGCATCCAGGCCCGGTTGGTCCGGGCGGCGATCATGACACCCGGCCAGAGGGTGAGCACCTTGGCCGCGGCCTCACGGTCGGCGACGTAGTTGTCCTTGCCGCCCAGGAAGTAGTCGTACATCCGGGCGCTGTGCGGTCGCCCCTGGTTGAGAGGGGTGTTGGGGGGCTCCGGCCCGCTTCCGGTCTGGGATGCTACCCCTTGCGCGGTCACGTGGTTCTCCTCTGTATCCGGGCGCGATTCGCTCGCGCCGCGGCCGACTGTTCCCAGGATGGTAAACCGCGTGCCGGTACGGGGAAGTTGAGGGTCCCGGCCGCGGCCGGCGCCATGACGCGCCGGCCGCACCGCCCGATGGGGCCCCGGTCAGGAGGCCACGTCGGCCATGCGTTCGCGCAGGCTGCGCGGCCGCATATCGGTCCACACCTCGTCGACGTACGCGGAGCACTCGTCCTTGGTGCCCTCCTTGCCGACGGGGCGCCAGCCCTCGGGCACCTCGAGGTCGGCGGGCCACAGCGAGTACTGGTCCTCATCGTTGCGCAGCACCTGGTAGCGGGCGTTGTCGTCCATGGTCGTTCTCCTGTCGGTGATCGGTCAGGTGGGGGATGGTCGGTGAGGTGACGGATGACGGTCAGTCGGCTCGGGTCGGCTGTCCCTCCTCATGGCGCCGGGACAGGGTGCGCAGGGTCGGGCTGGCGGTGGCCAGGACGGCCGCGGTGGCCATCCCCGCCGCGCAGAGCAGGATCGCCCCGTCGCCCGGGACCATCTGGGCCAGCGATCCGCCCAGCGCGGGACCGGCCGCGCCCGCGGCACCGCAGGCCAGCACGAGCGTGCTGGTGAGCCTGCCGCGCAGCTCGTCCGGGGTGCGCAGCAGCTGATCGGTCATGATCGCGGTGTTGGCCGTCGGCGGGAACAGCGCCATCAGGGCGAACAGCACCCCGATGAGATAGCCGCTGTCCGTCAGCACGGTGACCGGGGCGAACACGGCCAGGGCCCAGAACACCGCGATGATGGCGCCGTACGAACCCAGTCGCCGGTGCAGTACGGGCGCCACCAGCGCACCGGCCACCCCGCCCACCCCGAGCATGGCCGCCATCACACCGACCTCCCCGGAGGGCACCCCCCGGGACTCGGCGAGCACGATGACGACGAGATAGAAGGCGCTGAAGAACAGGTTGAGCACCACCGCGCACGCCACGGTGACCCGGATCCCGCGCTCCCGCCACACCCACCGCAGCCCGGCCAGCGCCTCACGGCCCAGCGGGCCCGCCCCGCCGGGGGGCCGCTCGCGCCGGGGCAGCCTGACGAAGAGCAGTGCGACGAAGGAGAGCGTATGCGTCACGGCGTCCACCAGGAAGGGGACGAACCGCCCCACGGCGAACAGGAATCCGCCGGTCGCGGTGCCCGCCAGCTGGCCCATCGAGGCACGTGCCGTGTTCATCGCCACCGCCGTGGGCAGATGGTCGTCCGCCACCAGGGCCGGCAGCGAGGCGTTCTCCGCCGGTTCGAAGAGCGCCGCGCTCGCTCCGAAGACCGCCGCCACCGCCACCATGTGCCAGACGGTGGCCGCACCGGCCCACACGGCGACCACCAGGCTGATCGCGGAGACCGCCTGGGCCGCCTCACAGCCCAGCATGATGGCCTTGCGGTCGTAGCGGTCCACCAGGACACCCGCCGGGAGCCCCACCACCATCTGCGCGGCGGCGATGGTGCCCATGACCAGACCGGAGGCGGCGCCGGAGCCGGTGAGCGCGAGGACCAGCAGCGGAAACGCGATCACCGCCGCGTGGAAGCCGAACTCCGAGAGCGCCTGACTGCCCCACAGCAGCCGGTAGTCCCGGTTGCGCGAGAGGGGTACCGGCGGGGACACCGGCGGGGCCGCGGTCATACGGTGCCCCGGCAGTCCTCGGCGATCCGGCGCAGCGCCTCCGCGAAGTCCCCGGCCACCGCCTCCACGGTCGCCCTCTCGTGCACATCGGGGCGGTAGCGCCAGGTGAAGCCGAGCCGGCCGTCCTGCACCGCGCCCACCACCTCCAGCAGATGGGAACCGCCCTCGCGCGGGTCGTGGTCCTGGCCGAACGACCCGTGCTCGGCGTGCACCAGCCCGCCCTGGGACCGCGCCGACCGGGCGTCCCACTGGCCCAGGTAGTTGAACACGATCTGCGGCCCGGCGCCCTGACGGGACAGCCGCTCGCGCAGCTCCGGCGGACCGAAGGCCCGCAGCGCCCCGAAGCCGAAGCCGTTGCCGGGGACGGTCCGCAGCCGCCGCCTGACCGATTTGACCAGACCGCG
This sequence comes from Streptomyces sp. AgN23, assembly GCF_001598115.1. Lineage (NCBI taxonomy): Bacteria > Bacillati > Actinomycetota > Actinomycetes > Kitasatosporales > Streptomycetaceae > Streptomyces > Streptomyces sp. AgN23. Next base: position 734,008 of record NZ_CP007153.1, on the reverse strand, counting down.
CCAGTCGGCCGGTCCGCCCGCGGGGATGTCCGGCAGCTCGAAGGAGACCGGGTACATGGTGGTGAACCAGCCCACCGTACGGGAGAGATCGACCCCGTCCAGGATGTCCTCGCGCCCATGGCCCTCCAGCTCCACGGAGACCCGCTCCTGGCCCGTCCAGCGCGACAGCGCCAGCGCGAGGGCGGCGAGCAGCACATCGTTGATCCGGGTGCGATAGGCGGTGGGCGCCGAGCGCAGCAGCGCCTCGGTGTCCCGCTCACCGAGCTCGACCGGCACCGTACGGATCTCGGCCCCCGGCGAGGCCACCTGGTGGTCGACCGGCAGTGGCCGGGCGTCGAGCGTCCCGCACCAGTGGTCGGCCTCATGGTCCAGGGCGCCGCCCGTGACATGCTCGGCCAGCCCCCTCGCCCAGTCGCGGAAGGCGGTGGTCCTGGAGCCGAGGTCCACCGGTTCGCCGCGCGCGCCCTGCTGATAGGCGATGTCCAGATCGTCCAGCAGGATCCGCCAGGACACCCCGTCGATGACCAGATGGTGCGCGGTCAGGAAGAGGAACGGCCGCCGGCCCGCGCCGAAGCGGAACAGCGCGGCCTTCAGCAGCGGCCCCCGGCCGAGGTCGAAGCCGGCGTGGAGCGCGTCGGCCGCCTTCTCCATCGCCGCGTCCGCCTCCCGCGCCGGCAGACCGGACAGGTCGTGGTGGTCCAGGATGTCGACCCCGGCCTCCGGTTCGGGGACGTGGCTCCGCCACTCGCCGCCGTCCTCGGTGAACCGGGTGCGCAGCGCGTCATGGTGGACCAGGAGCGCGGCCAGCGCCCCCTCCAGCGCCTTCTCGTCCGGCTCCTGGTGCAGCTCCAGCAGGGTGGACTGGTTGAAGTGGCGTGGATTCACGGTGTGGGTGGCGAAGAACCAGCGCTGGATCGGGGTGAGCGGAAGCGACCCGGTCACCGGCGTCGCGGGGCCCTCGTCCCGCTCGGCCGTGGCCACGGTGGCGAGCGCGGCCACCGACTGATGGGCGAACAGGTCCTTGGTGGTCAGCCGGAGCCCGGCCTGGCGGGCGCGGGAGACCACCTGGATGCTGAGGATGGAGTCCCCGCCGAGGTCGAAGAAGTTGTCCTCCACGCCCACCCGTTCCAGACCGAGCACATCCGCCCAGATGTCCGCGATCCGGCGCTCCATCGGGGTCCGCGGAGCGACATGGCCCGCACCGGAGGTGACGGGCACCGGATCCGGATCGGGCAGGGCCCGGCGGTCGACCTTGCCGTGGGCCGTGAGCGGAAGCGCGTCCAGGGTGGCGAACGCGGACGGCACCATATGGGAGGGAAGGGTCCGCCCCAGGGCGTCGCGCAGCGAGGCGGCGGTCGGCGAGGCGCCCGGCGCCGGGACGACATAGCCCACCAGGCGCTTGCCGCCGAAGGGCTGCTCCGGCGTCGGGGCGGTCTCGCGTACGGCGACCACCGCTTCCCGCACCTGAGGACCGCGCCGCAGCGCGCTCTCCACCTCGCCGAGTTCGATCCGGAAGCCCCGCACCTTGACCTGGTCATCGGCCCGGCCCAGGAACCTCAGTTCGCCGTCGCCGGTCCACCGCACCACATCGCCGGTGCGGTACATCCGGCCACCTGCCGGGCCGAACGGATCGGCCACGAACCGTGCGGCGGTCAGCCCCGGACGGCCCAGATAGCCGCGCGCCAGACCCCCGCCCGCCACATACAGCTCCCCGGCCACGCCCACCGGCACCGGGCGCAGCGCCTCGTCCAGCACATAGACCCGGGCGTTCGGGATCGGCCGGCCGATCGGCGGCGCGCCCGACCCCGCCGCGAGCGGCCCGGACCAGGTGCTCACCACCGTGGCCTCCGTCGGGCCGTAGGAGTTGACCAGGCGCCGGCCCGGCGCCCAGCGGTCCACCAGCTCGGCGGAGCAGGTGTCACCGCCGACAATCAGGGTCCGTAGATCCGGCAGCCCCGCCCGCCACGCCGCCTCCGGCACGGTGGCCAGCGCCGCCGGGGGGATCAGCGCATGGGTGATCCGCTGCCCGCCGAGCACCTCGGCCAGCCGCTCGCCCAGCAGCGGGCCCTCGTCACCGATCACCAGCGCCGCGCCACGGGGCAGCGAGACGCACAGCTCCAGGACGGAGGCGTCGAAGCTGGGGGAGGAGAACTGCAGCACACGGTCCCCGGCCCGCACGTCGTAGTGCGCGGCCGCGGCCGCCGAGAAACTGGCCAGCCCCGCATGGGTGACCACGACCGCCTTGGGCACACCGGTGGAGCCGGAGGTGTAGATGACATACGCCGGATGGTCCGGCGTCAGGCCACGGCCGGGCGGTGGTCCGGCGGGACCCTCCTCGGCCCACACCGAGGCCGCGTCGTCGAGCACCACCGAGGGCGCGGCGTCCCGCAGCATGAACGCCACCCGCTCCTCGGGATAGCCGGGGTCGACCGGCAGGAACGCACCGCCCGCCTTCGCCACCGCCAGCTGTGCCACCAGCATCTCCACCGAGCGCGGCAGCACCAGCGCCACCAGGCGCTCCGGCCCCACGCCCTGGCCGATCAGCCGGTGCGCCAGCCGGTTCGCGGCCGTCTCCAGCTCGGCGAAGGTGAGATCGCCCTTCCCGTACCGTACGGCCGTGGCATCCGGGGAGACGGCCGCCTGCCGCTCGAACAGCTCGCGCAGCGTGGCCGGGTCCACCTCGCGCCGGGTGTCGTTCCACTCCACCAGGGTGCGCCGCAGCTCGGCCGGGGTGGTCAGCGGCAGCGCGCCCACCGGCCGCCGCGGATCCTCGGCGATTCCGGCGAGCAGCGCCCGCAGGGCCGTGCCCATCCGCTCCACGGTCGAGGCGTCGAACAGATCGGTGCTGTAGCCGATCAGCCCGTGCAGCGCGCCTCCCTCGGCCTCGGCGAACTCGAAGGTGAGGTCGAAGGCGGCGGTGTCGGTCTCCAGCTCCACGTCCGCCAGCTTCAGACCGGGCAGCTCCAGCGCCCGGCCCGGGGCGTTCTGCAGCACCACCATCGCCTGGAACAGCGGGGTCCGGCTGGTGTCCCGGACCGGCCGGACCTCGTCCACCACTCGCTCGAACGGCACCGCCTGATGGGCGAACGCGTCCAGGACGGTGCCGCGCACCTCGGCCAGGAAGTCCCCGAACCGGGCCTGCGGATCGACCGTGGAGCGCAGCACCAGCGTGTTGACGAAGAAGCCGATCAGCCGCTCCACCTCGGGGCGCTCCCGACCCGAGGTGACGGTGCCCACGGCGATGTCCCGGCCGCCCGACAGCCGGGCCAGCAGGATCTGGGACGCCGCCACCAGCGTCATGAACAGGGTGGTTCCCCGCCTGTGCCCGAACTCCTTGAGGCGCAGGCTCACCTCGGCGGGCACGGTGAACTCCACGGTCGCGCCGTGCTTCGTCCGCACCGCGGGCCGGGGCCGGTCGGTGGGCAGCTCCAGCGGCGGCACCCCGGCCAACTGACGTGTCCAGTAAGCCAGTTCCTCATCCGCGCGGGGCGCGGTGAGTTCGGCCCGCTGCCAGGCGGCGAAGTCCGCGTAGTGCACCGGCAGCGGGGGCAGCGCCGCGGGCTCACCGCTCAGCGCCGCCCGGTACAGCTCCCGGAGATCGCCGGTGAGCACTCCGGTGGACCAGCCGTCGGTGATGATGTGATGCAGCGTCAGGCTCAGCACATGCTCCTGGGCTCCGAGCCGGATCAGCCCGGCCCGCAGCAGCGGTCCGCGCCGCAGATCGAACGGGCGCGCCCGTTCGTACGCCAGCAGCTCCGCCAGCTCCGCCTCCCGCCCGTCGGCGGGGAGGTGGGACAGATCGTACGGCTCGAGCCGGATCTCCCAGGGGTCGTGCACGATCTGCACGCCGCGGCCGTCCACCGCGTCGAAGGTGGTCCGCAGCGACTCATGCCGGGCCACCAGCGCGGTCAGCGCCGCGCCGAGCGCGTCCACATCGAGGGCGCCGCGCATCCGCAGCGCCAGCGGGGTGATGTACTCGGCGCTGTCCGGTGCGAAGGAGTCCAGGAACCACAGACGTTGCTGCGGATACGACAGCGGCAGCTCGCCGTCCCGGGCCACCGGGGTGATCGGGGCGGGCCGGTCCCCGGCGCGGCCGTCCGCGCCACCGAGCGCCTCGGCCAGGGCGGCGACGGTCGGATGGGTGAAGACCAGGCGGGGCGAGGGCTCCACTCCGAGCACCTCCCGCAGCCGTGAGGTGAGCCGGATGGAGAGGATCGAGTCGCCGCCCAGCTCGAAGAAGTTGTCCCCGGCGCCGACCCGTTCCACCTCCAGCACCTCGGCCCACACCGCCGCCACGGCCTGTTCGGCCCCCTCGCGCGGCGCGCGGTAGGGCGTGCGGCGGATGTCCGGGCCCGGGGCGGGCAGCGCCGCGCGGTCCAGCTTCCCGGTGGCGCCGAGCGGCAGCGCGTCCAGCGGGACGACGGCGGACGGCACCATGTAGTCCGGGAGCCGCTGCGCCGCGTACGCCCGCAGCCGCTCACCGTCCACCGCCCCGACACCAACAACGGCCACCACATAGGCCACCAGCCGCTTCCCGCCGGGCCCGCCGCTGCGGGCGACCACGGCGACATCCGCCACCTCCGGATGCCCGGCCAGTACCCCCTCCACCTCGCCCGGCTCGATCCGGAAGCCACGGACCTTGACCTGGTCATCGGCGCGGCCGAGGAACTCCACCGTGCCGTCCGGCCGCCGGCGCGCCAGATCGCCGGTGCGGTACATCCGCTCCCCGGCGGGCCCGTACGGATCGGCGAGGAACGCCGCGGCGGTCGGACCGGGACGGCCGAGGTAGCCACGCGCCACCCCTTCCCCGGCGATGAAAAGCTCCCCGACCACCCCCGGCGGCACGATCCGCAGCCGCGAATCCAGGACATGGACCCGCATGTTGTCCAGCGGCCGGCCGATCGGCACCACCTCGGGCACCTCGTCGGCGCGGGACATCGGGAAGAACGTGGTGAAGGTCGTCGTCTCGGTCGGCCCGTACCCGTCCACCACGGTCAGCCCGGGGCAGCGCTCCAGCACCCGGCGCACCGAGGCCGCGGGCACCACATCGCCACCCGTCCACACCTCGCGCAGCCCCGCGAAGCAGTCCGGCGCATCCTGCGCCAGCAGCCGGAACAGCCCGGCGGTCAGCCAGAGTCCGGTAATCCCCTGTGCTGCCACCAGCCCACGCAGGGCTGCGGCGTCCAGCTCGCCCGGTGTCACCACCACCCGGCCACCCCCCAGCAGCGGCACCCACATCTCGTAGGTGGCGGCGTCGAACGCCACCGGCGAATGCAGCGGCACCCGCTCATGCCCGCCACCGGCGAAGGCGCGGTCGTAGGCGAGCGCCGCCACATCGCGATGGCGCACCCCCACGGCCTTCGGCACACCGGTCGACCCGGAGGTGAACATCACATACGCCAACTGGTCCCGGTGCACCGGCACCACCCGCGCCATCGGCTCGCCCTCCCGCGCGGCGGCCACCTCCTCCGGCGTCAGCACGACCGCGGCGCCCGCCTGACCCAGCAGCGTCCGCCGCCGATCGCCCGGGGCGCGGACGTCCACCGGGACATACACCCCACCCGCCCTGACCACCGCGAGCTGGGCCACGACCAGCTCCACCGACCGGTCCATGAGCAGCGCCACCCGGTCCTCCGGCCGCACCCCGGACCGCACCAGGTGACCCGCCAACCGGCCCGCCCAGTCGTCGAGTTCGGCATAGCTGAGCGAAGTGGCGCCGTCGGTGACGGCGACGGCGTCCGGGGCGCGGCGGACCCGCTCGGCGAACAGCTCGCCCAGCGAGCCCTCCGGCAGCGGCCGGGCGGTGGCGTTCCACTCGCCCATCGCCCGGAGGCGCTCCGTCGCCGTCAGCAGCGGCAGCTCGTCCAGCGACCGTCCGGCGCCGTCCGCGATGCCGGTCAGCAGCGTCCGAAGATGGGCCGCCGCCCGCTCCACCGTGGCCGCGTCGAACAGCGCAGGATCGTAGGCGATGTCGAAGCCCAGCCGGTCGCCGAGATAGGCGCGCAGACACAGTGGGAAACTGGTGGAGTCCTCGGCCCGCACCTCCCGGACACGGATCCCGGCACCGGCCGCCGACGCCTCGTCGAAGGGGTAGTTCTCGAACACCACCATGCTGTCGAAGAGCGCCTCACCGGCCGGAAGCGCGCTGAGGGCCTGGATCCGGGGGAGGGCGACGAAGTCGAAGCGGCGGGACTCGCTCTGCTGCTCCTGAAGCTCCCGCAGCCACTCCACCACCTCACGGCCACCCTCGGCCACGGCCCGGGTGGGGACCGTGTTGATGAACATGCCGACCATCGTCTCCACGCCCGGCAGCCCCTCCGGGCGGCCCGAGACGGTGGTGCCGAACACCACGTCGCGCTCACCGCCGTACCGCGACAGCAGCAGCGCCCACGCCCCCTGCACCACCGTGTTGACCGTCAGCCCGCCGCCGCGCGCCGTCTCCCGCAGCCGGGCGGACACCTCCTCGGTCAGCTCCAGCCGGGTCAGCGCGGTCGAGGTGGTGCGATGCGCCTCCCGGGGCGGCCGGTCGTACGGCAGCGGCGTGCGGGCGCCCAGCCCCGCGAGCACCCCGCGCCAGTGGCGCTCCGCCCGCTCCTGGTCCTGCCCGCGCAGCCAGCGCAGGAAGTCCCGGAAGGGCCGGCGCGCGGTCGGCCGCGGTGTGCGCCCGGCGACGAGGGCGGCGTAGGTCTCGCACACTTCGGCGAAGATCTGCCCGGTGCTCCAGCCGTCCAGCATCAGATGGTGCGAGGTCCACACCAGCATGACCTCGTCATCGGGAAGCCCGGCAACCGCGATCCGGCTGAGCGGCGCCGAGGTGAGCTCCATCCCGGCGGCGCGGTCCTCGGCCAGCAGCCGGCCCAGCGCCTCCTCCCGCGCGGACGGTGTCAGCCCCCGCCAGTCCAGCCGGGTGGTGGGCAATTCGGCCCGGCGGTGGACGAGCTGGACGGGCTCGGCGAGCCCCTCCCAGCGGACGGAGCTGCGTAAGCCCGGCGTACGGTCCACCACCCGCTGCCAGGCGGCGGCGAAGGCGTCCGGGTCGGCGATCCCGCCGATCCGGATGGCGATCTGGTCGAAGTAGGCGCCACCGGTGGCGCCGCTGTCCACGAGGCCATGGAAGAGCATGCCGGCCTGGAGCGGGGTCAGCGGATAGACGTCCTCCACCGCCCCGCCGTCACCGGCGACCAGGTCCACCTGGCGCTGGTCGAGCCGGGCGAGCGGGAAGTCGGACGGTGTGCGCCCGCCCGCGCCGGGCTCCGCGCAGTGCGCCACGATCTCCTTCAGGGCGGCCAGACAGTCGTCCGCGAGCCGCCGCACGGTCGCCTCGTCGTACATCCGGGCCGGATAGCTCCAGCCCAGCTCCAGACGGCCGTCCTGGACCGCGCCGGTGACCTCCAGCAGATATGGGCGGGTCTCCCCGGGCGGGGCGTCCTGGCCGGTCGCGGGGAGGGCGGCGCGATAGAGACCGGGGGCCGCGCCGTCGTCGTCCGCCGCCACCTCCCACCGGCCGTGGTAGTTGAACACGATCTGCGGCGACGGGCCGCCCCGCAGCTCCCCGGCCGGGGAGCCCTCGGGGGCCAGATGGCGCAGCGCTCCGTAGCCGAGCCCGTGGTGCGGGACGGCGCGCAGCTGCTCCTTGACGGACCGGAGGGTGTCGCGCCACCCCGCCTCGGCGTCGACGGCCAGCGCGAGCGGGTATTCGGAGGTGAACCAGCCGACCGTACGGGAGAGATCCAGGTCCTCGAAGAGATCCTCGCGGCCGTGTCCCTCCACGCCGATCAGCACCGTGTCCCCACCGGTCCAGCGCGCCAGCGCCCGGCCGAGCGCGCCCAGCAGCACATCGTTGATCCGCGTCCGGTAGACACCCGGGACCTGGCGCAGCAGCGCCCCGGTCTCGGCCCGGCCGAGGACCGTGGTCACCGTGGCCGCCGTCTCATGGGTGTTGGGGCCCTCGCGGTCGACGGGGAGCGGGGCGGGCGCGGAGCGGGCCACGCCCGTCCAGTACGCCAGATCGCCGTCGAGCCCGCCGGAGCGCACGTGTTCCGCCAGCCGGGCGGCCCATCGTGTGAAGGCACTGCTCGCCGGGGGCAGCGTGGCCGCGCCACCGGCGGCGGCGCGGCGGTACGCGGTCTCCAGGTCGCCGAGCAGCACCCGCCAGGAGACGCCGTCCACCACCAGATGGTGGGCGGTGAGCAGCAGCTCGGGCGGCCGCCCTGGGCCGAAGGTGAACAGCAGCACCCGCAGTACGGCCCCCTCGGCGATGTCCAGCCCCCTCTGGGCCGTGACCGTGGCCTCCCGTACGGCGGCGGCGCGTGCCGCGTCGTCCAGGCCGGACAGGTCGTGCCGCTCCAGGACACCGTCGGGGGCGGTGGGAAGGACCTCCTGCCGCCACTGTCCGTCGACGGCCAGGAAGCGGGTGCGCAGCGCCGCGTGCTGCGCCACCAGGGCGTCCACCGCCTGCCGCAGGGCGGCCTCGTCGAGGTCGCCGGTGAGTTGCAGCCGGTGGCTCATGGTGAAGTGGTGCCGCTCGCCGGGTCGCCGACCGTCCAGATACCAGTGCTGGATCGGGGTCAGCGGCGCCGGTCCGGCCACCGCCCCGGCGGGCTCCGGAAGTGGCTGCCGCCGGGCTGTCTCGACGCTCAACCCGAGCTCGGCGACGGTCTGGTGGCGGAAGACGTCCTTGGAGGTGAGGGTCAGCCCGGCCTGGCGGGCACGGGAGACGATCTGGATGCTGAGGATCGAATCGCCGCCCAGGGCGAAGAAGTTGTCCTCCACACCCACCCGGGGGACGCCCAGCACCTCGGCCCAGACGCCCGCCAGCACCGTCTCGGCAGGAGTGCGGGGCGCCACATACGGCGCATCCTGCTCCGGCCGGTCGGGGGGAGCGGGCAGTGCGCGCCGGTCGGCCTTGCCGCTGTCGGTGCGGGGCATCCGCTCCAGCGTCACGAAGACGGCCGGGATCATGTAGTCGGGCAGAGTGCGCTTGAGCCGGGCGCGCAACTCCACCGGATCGGGGAAACCGGCGGCCGGAGCGGGCGAATCGGCGGCCGGGCCCCGGGAGTCGGCGGGATGTGCGGCCACCAGATAGGCCACCAGCCGCCGGTGGCCGGTGTCCTCGCGGGCCACGACCACCGCCTCCTGGATCGCCGGATGGTCCAGCAGCGCGGCCTCGATCTCCCCGGGCTCGATCCGCAAGCCACGGATCTTGAGCTGCTCGTCGGCGCGGCCCAGGAACTCCAGCGCCCCGTCCGCCGTCCAGCGCGCCCGGTCGCCGGTGCGGTACATCCGGCTGCCGGGAGGGCCGTACGGATCGGCGACGAAATGCCTCGCGGTGAGCCCGGGGCGGCGCAGATAGCCGCGGGCGACCTGGGCCCCCGCCAGATGGAGCTCACCGGGGACACCCGGCGGCACCGGCCGCAGCGCGCCGTCCAGGACGTACGCCCGCAGATTGTGGCCGGGCCGTCCGATGAGCGGGCGCCCACCGAGACCGGCCAGGTCGCCGTAGACCGCGTCCACGGTGCATTCGGTCGGCCCGTAGAAGTTGTACACCGCCACGCCCGGCACCGCGCGCAGCTCCCGCCACAGCGCCGTCCCGAGGGCCTCGCCTCCCACCATGACGATCCGGGGGTGGTGGCGCCCCTGGGCGAACAGCCCGGCCGCCATCAGCTCATGGAGGTACGACGGGGTGAGGTCGACGAAGTCCACGCCACGGGAGTCGATCAGCGCCACGAGGGCGGCCGGGTCGAGCCGTACCGCGTCGTCGACCAGATGCACCTCCTGGCCCGCGGCCAGGAACACCGCGCCCTCCCAGGAGGTGTCGAAGGAGAACGCGGCGGTCAGCGCCGCGCGCAGCGGACGGCCCGCCTCGGCCTGATGCGGTGCGATGAGCTCGGTCGCGTGGTCGAGGCAGAGGTTGACCAACTGGCGGTGCTCGACCGCGACACCCTTGGGGCGGCCGGTGGACCCCGAGGTGTAGGTGATGTACGCGGTGTGCCCGGGGAGCAGCGGGGACAGCCGGTCCGCATCGGTGGGATCGGTGTCCGGCAGCGCGTCCAGGGGCGCGTCCCGCAGGACCTCGGGGGTGAGGACGACCTCGGGCGCGGCGTCCCGCAGCAGGAATCGCGCGCGTTCGGCGGGCAGCTCGGGGTCCACGTACAGATGCGTACCGCCCGACTTGAGGACGGCGAGCAGGGCCACCATCAGATCGGCGGTGCGCGGGAGCCTGACCGCGACCACCTTCTCCGGGCCCACGCCGAGGGCGATCAGATGGTGGGCCAGCCGGTTGGCGCGGGCACCCAGCCCCGCGAAGTCGTAGGTGGTGTCGGAGGCCACCAGCGCGGTGGCGCCCGGGGTGCGGGCGGCCTGCTCCTCGAAGAGACGGGGGAAGGTGGTGTCCGCCACCGCGAGCGCGGTGTCGTTCCACTCCTCCAGCACCGTCCGCCGCTCCTCGGTGGTCAGCAGCGGCAGTTCGCCCACCCGCAGCCCCGGATCCGCGGCCACCGCCTCCAGCAGCAGCCGCAGATGGCGGGTCATCCGCTCCACGGTGGCCGCGTCGAACAGATCGGTGTTGTACTCCACGAAACCGGTCAGGGCGCCGAGGTGCTCCACGAAGTCGAAGCCCAGATCGAAACCGGCGGTCCGGCCCGGGACCCGGACGGCCTCCACGCTGAGACCCGGCAGATCCGGCACCTCCGCGCCCAGATTGTGCAGCGCCACCATGACCTGGAAGAGCGGGGTGCGGCTGGTGTCCCGCTCCGGCTGGAGCGCGTCCACGATCCGCTCGAACGGCACGTCTTGGTGGGCGAAGGCGTCCAGCACGGTGCCCCGCACCTGGCTGAGCAGCTCCTCGAACGGCTGGTCGGTGTCCACCCGGGTGCGCAGCACCAGCGTGTTCACGAACATCCCGACCAGATGCTCCAGTTCGGGGCGCTCCCGTCCCGAGGTCACGGTGCCCACCGCGATGTCCTCCTGGCCCGACCAGCGGGCGAGCAGCACCTGGCAGGTGGCGAGGAGCGTCATGAAGAGGGTGGCATCGCCGCGCCGCCCGGACACGCGCAGCCGCTCCACCAGGTCGGCGGGCAGGTGGAACTCCAGCAGCGCCCCGCATCTGGTCTGCACGGCCGGCCGCGGGCGGTCGGTCGGCAGCTCCAGCGGCGCCGCCTCGGCCAGCCGCGCCCGCCAGTACTCCAGTTGCGGCTCCACCGCCGCCGCGCCGCCGAGCGGATCGCGCTGCCACGCCGCGTAGTCGGCGTAACCCAGCGGCAGCGGGGCGAGCGCCGGCGGCCGTGCCATGGCCGCCGCGCCGTACAGCTCGCTCAGATCGGCGCCGATGACGGCCGTGGACCAGCCGTCCGTGACGATGTGGTGCATCGTCAGGGTGAGCACGTGGTCCTCGTCGTCCAGCCGGATCAGGGACGCCCGCAGCAGCGGCCCGGTGCGCAGATCGAAGGGGGTGACGCCCTCCCGCTCCAGCAGCCGCGCCAGCTCCCGCTCGCGCTCGGCCGCGGGACGGTCCGTGAGGTCGTGCGAGGGCAGCGCCACCGGGTACGGGGCGTGCACCCGCTGCACCCCACGGCCGTCCACCTCGGCGAAGGTGGTGCGCAGCGGCTCGTGCCGGGCCACCAGACCGTCCAGGGCGGTGTGCAGGGCGACGGTGTCCAGACAGCCGCGCAGCCGCAGTGCGAACGGTGTCACATACTCGGTACCGCCGTCGTCGAAGGAGTCCAGGAACCACAGGCGCGCCTGCGCGAAGGACAGCGGCAGCTCCCCGTCCCGTGGCACGGCCGGGATGGTGTCCGCACTCCCGCCCTCCGCGGGCGCGCTCAGCGCGGCGGCGAGTTCGGCCACGGTGGTGTGGGTGAACAGCGCGCGCGGGGTGACGTCCGTGCCGAAGGCCGTCCGCAGCCGGGAAGCCACCCGGATGGCCAGGATCGAATCGCCGCCCAGGGCGAAGAAGTCGTCGGTCGCCCCGGCCTCCTCGACCGGGAGGACCTCGGCCCACACCCGCGCCACCGTACGCTCGGCCTCGGTGCGCGGGACGATCCGCTCGGCGCTCGCCGCGAAGCCGTCCGGGCCGGGCGCGGGAAGCGCGCCCCGGTCCAGCTTGCCGTTGACGGTCAGCGGCAGCGCGCCCAGCGACATGAACGCCGCCGGAATCATCTGTGCGGGCAGCGACCGCCGGAGGAACTCCCGCAGTTCGGCGGCGTCCGGTGGCGCGGCCGCGCCGGCGGCCACCACATAGGCCACCAGCCGCCGCACCCCCGGCTGGTCCTCCCGCGCGGTCACCACCGCGTCGCCGATCCGCGGATGGGCGACCAGGCAGGACTCGATCTCCCCGGGCTCGATCCGGAAACCACGGATCTTCACCTGGTCGTCGGCGCGGCCCAGATACTCCAGCTCCCCGTCCGCGCTCCACCGGGCCCGGTCGCCGGTGCGGTACATCCGGCTCCCGGCGGGCCCGTGCGGATCGGCCACGAAACGGGACGCGGTCAGCCCCGGGCGGCGCAGATAGCCCCGGGCGAGCCCGGCCCCCGCCACAAACAGTTCGCCGACGGCCCCCGGCGGCACCGGCCGAAGACCCTCGTCCAGCACATACACCCGCAGATCGGGGATGCCGGTGCCGATGGCGCTTCCGGTGGCCGCCGCGACGGACGCGGCAGCGCGGTCGAGCGGGGCATAGGTGACATGCACGGTGGTCTCGGTGATCCCGTACATGTTGACCAGCACCGGCGCGGTGTCCGGATGCCGCGCGTACCAGCCCGCCAGCCGCCGCGCGTCGAGCGCCTCACCGCCGAACACCACCCGGCGCAGGGCGAGCCGGGCCCCGGGGTTCTCCTCGTCCGCGCGCATCAGCCCCTGGAAGGCCGACGGCGTCTGGCTGAGCACCGTCACCCGCTCGTCCACCAGCAGCCGCAGGAATTCCTCCGGGGAGCGGGAGACGGCGTACGGGACGACCACGAGCCGACCGCCGTGCAGCAGCGGCCCCCAGATCTCCCACACGGAGAAGTCGAAGGCGTAACTGTGGAACAGCGTCCACACATCGCTCGCATGGAACGAGAACCACGCATGGGTACGGGAGAACAGCCGGACCACATTGGCGTGCGGGATCACCACCCCCTTGGGCACGCCCGTGGACCCGGAGGTGTAGATGGCGTAAGCGGGGCTGTCCGGCAGCGGCCCCGAACCGGCCGGGACGGCGGCGGGCCGGCGCTCCAGATCGGCGATCAGGGCGGGGTCGTCCAGGCACAGCCGGGCCACACCGGTGACGGCGTCGTCGCCCTCGCCGAGCAGTGCCCGTTGGGCCGTGGTGGTCAGCAGGACGACCGGTTCGGCATCGGCGAGCATCCGGGCGATCCGGCCGGACGGCTGGTCCGGGTCGAGCGGCAGATAGGCCGCCCCCGTCTTCAGCACCGCCACGATCGCCACGATCATCTCCGGCGAACGGGGCAGCGCCAGCGCCACATACCGCTCCCGCCCGGCACCCTCGGCGATCAGCCGATGCGCCAACCGGCCCGCCCGCGCGTCGAGTTCGGCGTACGACAGCGATTCCCCGGCGCAGGAGACGGCGATGGCCCCGGGGGTGCGGGCGGCCTGCTCCTCGAACAGCTCCACCACGGTCCGCTCCGGTGTCGCCGGGGCAGCGCCGCCGCCCCACTCCACCAGGATCCGCCGGCGCTCCTCGCCGGTGGTCCACGGCAGCGCCCGCAGCGGACGGTCGGTGTCCGCCGCGATCGCCGTGAGCAGCAGGCACAGGCGGTCGGCCAGCGCTGCCGCGGTCCGGGCGTCGAACAGCCCCGGGTCATAGCCGAGGTCGAAGCCCAGCCGGTCGGAGAGATGCGCCCGCAGACTCAGACCGAAGTTGGTCGCGTCGACGGACTGCACCTCGACGATCCGCAGCCCCGCCTCGCGCGCCGAGGAGTCGTCGAAGGGGTAGTTCTCGAAGGCCACCATGGAGTCGAAGAGCGGTGTCCCGGGCGGCAGTTCGCTCCAGCCCGACACCTGCGCCAGCGAGACGGATTCATGGCGCCGGGACGCGGACTGCGCCATCTGGAGCTCCCGCAGCCAGTCACCGGTGTTCCGGGCGGCGTCCACCCGGACCCGGGTCGGCAGGGTGTTGATGAACATCCCCACCATCGACTCGACCCCGGCCAGTTCCGCCGGACGGCCCGAGACGGTGGTGCCGAAGACCACGTCCTCCACACCGCCGTACCGGGACAGCAGCAGCGCCCAGGCGCCCTGCACGATCGTGTTGACGGTCAGGCCGCCGCCGCGGGCCGTACGGCGCAGCTGCTCCGACACCTCGGGGGTGAGCGCCACCGCCACGGTCGCCGAGGAGCGGGCCCGGTGGGACTCCACGGCCACGCGGTCGCGGGGGAGCGGGGTCGGCGCGGTGAAGCCCGCGAGAAGGTCCCGCCAGTGGCGCTCGGCCTCCTGCCCGTCCTGCCCGTCCAGCCACTGCAGATAGTCGCGGAACGGCCGGCGGGCGGGGAGCGCCGGGGCATGGCCCCGGGCGGCCGCGGTGTACCGCTCGCACACCTCGGTGAACACCTGCGCCAGACTCCAGCCGTCCAGGACCAGATGGTGCGAGGTCCAGATCAGCGCCACCCGGGCGTCGGTCAGCCGGGCGAGGGCCAGCCGCATCAGCGGCGGCGCGGCCAGATCGATGCCCCGGGCCAGGTCCGCGGCGCGGAACCGCTCCAGCTCGGCATCGCGCCGCTCATCGGACAGCCCGCGCCAGTCCAGATGGGTCACGGGCACCTCGGCCCGGTGGCGGACGATCTGCAGCGGCCGCTCCACACCCTCCCAGACGACGCCACTTCGGAGCACCGGGGTGCGGTCCACCGTCTCCTGCCAGGCCCGGGCGAACGCCTCCGGGTCGCGCACCCCCTCCAGGGTCAGCACGGCCTGGTCGAGGTAGACGTCCTGCGCGCCACCGACCAGCCGGTGGAAGAGCATCCCCTCCTGAAGCGGCGTCAGCGGATAGACGTCCTCGATCCCCCGTCCGTCGCCCACCAGCCGGTCGACGGCGGCCTGGTCCAGCCGGGCCAGGGGGAAGTCGGAGGGCGTCCGGCCGCCCGCGCCCGGTCCGTCGCAGTGCGCCACGATCTCCCGCAGCGCCGTGAGCATGCCGTCCGCGAGCCGCCGCACCGTGGCCACGTCATGGACCCGGTCGGAGAACAGCCAGGTCAGCTCCAGCTCACCGTCCGCCACCACCGCGGACACATCGAGCGGATACACCGAGGGCTCGTCGGCGGCCAGATCCGGCCCCAGGCTCTCCCCGGTGAGCGTGAACGCGCCACCGCCCCCGCCCGAGCCCCACTGGCCGTGGTAGTTGAAGCAGATGCCGGGCAGCGGCGCGTCGGCGAGTGCCCGCGCGGGGGAGTCCGGGGCGCTCAGATACGCCAGCGCCTCATAGCCCAGCCCCCGGTGCGGCAGCGCGCGCAGCTGTTCCTTCACCGACCTCAGCACCGCGCCCCAGCCGCCTGCGGGCAGCGTCAGCGCCACCGGGTACTGCGTGGTGAACCAGCCCACGGTCCGGGACAGCTCGACGGCCGCGTCCAACTCCTCCCGGCCATGGCCCTCCATGGCCACCAGCACCCGGTCCTCGCCCGTCCAGCCGGCGAGCACCCGCCCCAGCGCGCTGAGGAGCACATCGTTGATCTGCGTCCGGTACACCCCGGGCACCCGGCGCAACAGCCCGTCGGTGACCTCGCGGTCGAGCGTCACGCGCACGGTGTGGGTGGACCCGGCCGTGGCCGTGCCCGGGCGGTCCACCGGAAGGTCCGCGCCGCCCGCCTCCCGTACACCCTCCCAGTACGCCAGATCGCCGTCCAGCAGCCCCTCCCGCACCTGCTCGCCCAGCCGGTGGGCCCAGGTGGTGAAGGCGGTGGAGACGGGCTCCGGGCGCACCGGCTCCCCGGCGGCGGCCTGCCCGTAGGCGCTCTCCAGATCGCCCAGCAGAATGCGCCACGAGACGCTGTCCACGGCCAGATGGTGTGCGGTGAGGAACAGCCGCGGCCGGGCCCCCGCCCCGCGCCGGAGCAGGGCGCCCCGCAACAACGCCCCCGTGGTCAGGTCGAGTTCGGCGCGGGCGGCCTCCGCGGCCGCCTCGGCGGCGGCCGTCTCCTCGGCGCCGTCGAGCCCTGCCAGATCGTGGTGGCGCAGCAGCGGCCCGCCCGTCGCACCGTCCGCGAGCTGCCGCCACCCGCCGTCGTCGCCCTGGACGAACCGGGTGCGCAGGGCCGGGTGATGCGCGACCACGGCGTCCAGCGCGGCCTCCAGCGCTCCCTCGTCCAGATCGTGCGGCAGATCGAGGACCATCGACATGGTGAAGTGGCGCAGCGGGCCATGGGTGGCGAAGAACCAGTGCTGGATCGGCGTGAGCGGCGCCGGACCCGCCGCCTCCGCCCGCTCCTCCTCGGCGGCTCCGGGCGCGCTGCGCGGCGTCACGGCAGTGGCCAGCTCGGCGATGGTCTGGTGCAGGAAGACGTCCCGCGAGGTGAGCGCGAGTCCGGCCCGGCGGGCGCGGGAGACGATCTGGATGCTGAGGATCGAATCGCCGCCCAGCTCGAAGAAGTTGTCGCTCACCCCCACCGTCCGGGCACCCAGCACCTCGGTCCAGATCCGGGCTAGCTCCCGCTCGGTTTCGGTGCGCGGCGCCGTGGCGGTCCCCTCCGGCCGGTCCGCGTCGAGCCGCGGTGCGGGCAGCGCCCGGCGGTCCAGCTTGCCACTGGAGTTGAGCGGCATGGCGTCGAGGGCGACGAACGCGCCGGGGACCATATGGCCGGGCAGGGTGCGCCCGAGGGCCGCCCGCAGCTCAGCGGAGGCGGGCGGCTCACCGCCCGGAGCGGGCACGTAGTAGGCGGCCAGCCGGGTGTGGCCGCGGTCGTCGGTCACCGCGACGACCGCCGCCTCGGCGACGGCCGGCAGATCGAGCAACGCCGCCTCGATCTCTCCCGGTTCGATCCGGTGGCCCCGGATCTTCACCTGGTCGTCCGCACGGCCGAGGCAGTCGAGTTCCCCGTCCGCGGTCCAACGGGCCAGGTCTCCGGTGCGGTACATCCGGCTCCCGGCGGGCCCGTACGGATCGGCCACGAAGCGGGACGCGGTCAGCCCCGGACGGCCCCGGTACCCCCGGGCCACCTGCGCGCCGGCCAGATACAGCTCACCCGCCACCCCCACCGGCACCGGCTGGAGCCGCGAGTCGAGCACATAGGCGCGCAGATTGCCCAGTGGCCGGCCCACCACCGGACGCCCGGCGCCGCCGATTCGGGCGGCGAGCGCGTCGATGGTGCACTCGGTCGGACCGTAGAAGTTGTACGCCGTCGTGGCCGGGGCGTCCGCCAGCCGCCGCCACAGCGACGGGCCGAGGGCCTCGCCACCCAGCATCAGCACCCGCGGGCGGTGCCGGGGGTGGTCCAGTAGCCCCGCCGGGAGAAGCTGCCGCAAGTAGGAGGGGGTGAGGTCGAGGAAGTCGATACGGTGCTCGGCGATGCGCGCCACCAGCGCGGCCGGGTCGAGCCGGGTGGCCTCGTCGATGAGGTGCAGCTCATGGCCGTCCGCCAGCAGGAGCAGCCCCTCCAGTGAGGTGTCGAAGGAGAACGACGCGGTCAGCGCCGCGCGCAGTGGCCCGCCGCCCGCCTCCGCCACAAAGCCCTGCCGGTGGCTCACCAGCAGATTGACCATCGACCGGTGCTCCACGGCCACCCCCTTGGGGCGGCCGGTGGAGCCGGAGGTGTAGAGGACGTAGGCGGCGCTGTCGGGGTGGAGTGCGGCGGTCCGGTCCGCGTCCGTGGGATCGGCCGTCGGCAGCGTGGCGGGGACGGCGCGCAGGGCGGCCTGGTCGAGCACCAGCGCGGGCTCGGCGTCCTCCAGAAGGAACGCGAGGCGCTCGGCGGGGAGTTCCGGGTCGAGGGGCAGATAGACCCCGCCCGCCTTGAGGACCCCCAGGATCGCCACGACCATGTCGGCGGTCCGGGGCAGCTTCACCCCGACCACGCGCTCGGGTCCCACGCCCTGGGCGATCAGATGGTGCGCCAGCCGGTTGGCGGCCGCGTTCAGCCCCGCGAAGTCATAGGTGGCGTCGGAGGCCACCAGCGCCGTCGCCTCCGGCGTACGGGCCGCCTGCGCCTCGAACATCGCCGGGAACGTGGCCGGTCGGACCGGGAGCGCGGGGCCGTGCCCGGCGGCGGTCCCCCGCCGCCGCTCGGCGTCCGTGAGCAGCGGCAGCTCCCGCACCGGCCGGTCCGGATCGGCGCTCACCCCGTCGAGCAGCACCAGCAGATGGCCCGCCATCCGCTCGGCGGTCGCCGTGTCGAACAGCTCGGTGCTGTACTCCAGCAGCCCCCGCAGCTCCTCGCCGTCCTCGACGAACTCGACGCTGAGGTCGAAGGTGGCCGATTGCCGGGGCACCTCCACGCTCGCCGCGGCCGGCCCGGACAGCCGGGGCGCGCTCCGCGGGGCGCTGTGCAGCAGCACCATCACATCGAACAGCGGATTGCGGCCCGCCTCCCGGCGCGCCCCCACGGCCTCCACCAGCCGCTGGTACGGCGTCTCGTCATGGGCGAAGGCGTCCAGCACCGTGGCCCCGGCATCGGCCAGCAGCTCACGGTAGGAACGGGCCGTGTCCACCGCGGAGCGCAGCACCACCGTATTGACGAAGAAGCCGACGGCGCGCTCCAGTTCGGTGCGGCCACGGCCGGAGGTGACGGTGCCGATGGCGATGTCGTCCTGCCCCGACCAGCGGGCGAACAGCCCCTGGCAGACGGCGACCAGCGCCGTGAACAGTGTGGTCCGCTCCCGTGCGGCAAGCGCGCGCAGCCGGTCCGCGGTGGCGCGGTCCACGGTGAACTCATGGATCGCCCCCGCCGAGGTGGGCGCCGGGGGCCGGGGCCGGTCGGTGGGCAGCTCCAGCGGGACGACGCCCTCCAGCCGCCCCTTCCAGTAGTCGAGCTGCCCGTCCAGCGCGGCCCCCGAGAGCCGCTCCCGCTGCCACACGGCGAAGTCGGGATACTGCACCGGCACCGAGGGCAGCGGCTCCGCGGCGTACAGCGCGCACAGCTCGTCCTGGAGCACCCCCATCGACCAGCCGTCGGTGACGATGTGATGGGCCGTGAGCAGCAGCACCTGCTCGTCCTCGGCCAACCGGATCAGCAGCGCCCGCAGCGGCGGGCCGGTCCGCAGATCGAACGGCCGGGCGTACTCGGTCAGCAGCAGCCGGTCCAGCGCTCCCGGCTCCCGGTTCGCGCCGGTGAGGTCGGCCACCGGCAGGGGGACGGGCGCGGCCGGGCGCACCACCTGAGCGGGTCGGCCGTCGATGTCGTCGAACGTGGTCCGCAGCGCCTCATGGCGCTCCACCAGGGCATCCAGCGCCCCGGAGAGCGCCGCCACGTCCAGGGCGCCGGTCAGCCGCAGCGCCAGCGCGCTGTTGTACCCCGCCTCCTCCGGCTGGAGGGTGTGCAGAAACCACAGCCGTTCCTGGGCGAAGGACAGCGGCAGCGGCCGCGCGCGGTCCGCGCGGGGGATGGCGTCGGCGCGCCCGGCCTTGCCCGCGAGGCGGCGCCGAAGGGCCTCCCGCAGCTCCTCGGGCAGCGCGGAAGCGCGATCGTTCCTCGAAGACGTCATGTCGTCCTTCCTCACCGGTCGTCGTGGTCGCTGCCGCCGGACGCGGCGTCTTCGAGTTCGCGCAGAATGTGCTCCTCGACCAAGTCGGCGAGGGCGGAGACGGTGCGCGCGGTCAGAATGTCCCGCGGGGTCAGGTCGACGGCGAACGCCTCCTTGGCCCGGGAGGCGATCAGCAGGCTGCGGACCGAGTCACCGCCCAGGGCGAAGAACTCGTCCTCCGCGCCGACCGGCGCCACCCCCAGCACCTCCGACCAGATCTCCGCGACGACCTCCTCGGTGGGGGTGCGCGGGGCGATGTGGCCGGCCGGTGCGGCGGGGGTGGCCGGGCCGGGCGCGGGCAGCGCCGCGCGGTCGGTCTTGCCGTTCTCGGTGAGCGGCAGCCGGTCCAGCACGGCGAACGCCGACGGGACCATCGGGCCGGGAAGCGTCCGGCCCAAATGGGTGCGCAGCTCGGTGTCGGCCGGGGCGGCGGCCCCGGGCGCGAGGACCAGATGGGCCACCAGCCGGCGCACACCGGGCTCGTCCTCCCGCACCGTCACCACGGCCTCCGCGACGGCGGGGTGGCCGCACAGGGCGGTCTCCACCTCACCGGCCTCGATGCGATGGCCGTGCAGCTTGATCTGGTGGTCGACGCGCCCCAGATGGTGGAGGCGGCCCTGGGCGTCGTAGCGGGCGAGGTCGCCGGTGCGGTACATCCGGGAGCCGGGCGGCCCGAAGGGGTCGGCGAGGAAGCGGGAGGCGGTCAGCCCGGCGCGGCCCAGATAGCCGCGGGCGAGCGACGGACCGCTGATCCACAGCTCGCCGGGTACACCCACCGGCACCGGGCGCAGCCGCGCGTCGAGCAGCCGGACCCGGGTGTTGGGGATGGGCCGCCCGATCGGCGGCGGGGCCCCGTTGGAGTCGAGCGGCTCGGACCAGGTGGCCACCACGGTGGTCTCGGTCGGCCCGTACGCGTTGACCATGCGGTGATACGGCGCCCATCGGGCGGCCAGTTCCGCCCCGCAGGCGTCCCCTCCCACGATCAGCGTCCGCAGGTCGGGCAGTTCCCGCTCGGTGCCGGCGGGCAGTGTCGCGAGCGCGGCGGGCGGGACGAGGGTGTGCGTGATCCGCTGCCGCCGCAGGATCTCCGCGAGATGGCCGCCCAGCAGCGGGCCGGGCTCGGGCACCACCAGGGCGGCCCCGGAGGGCAGCGCCATGCACAGCTCCAGCACGGAGGCGTCGAAGCCCGGCGAGGAGAACTGCAGCACGCGGTCGTCCGGCCGCACCTGGAAGTGCTCGGCCTCGGCGGCGGCGAACCCGGCGATCCCGCGGTGGGTGACGATCACTCCCTTGGGGGTTCCGGTGGACCCGGAGGTGTAGATCACATAGGCGGGGTCGTCCGGGTGGACGGCGCCGAGGCGGTCCTCGTCCGTGGGGCGGTGTGCCGGGCCGTCCGGGGCCCGGACCTCGGCGGCCCGCTCGATCACGAGATGCGGGGCGGAGTCCTTGAGCATCAACTCGATGCGCTCGGCCGGGTAGTCGGGATCGATGGGCAGATAGGCGCCCCCGGCCTTGGCCACCGCGAGCCGGGCGACGACGGACTCCACCGACCGGGGCAGCACCAGCGCGACGATCCGCCCGGGGCCCACGCCCTGCCCGATGAGGTGGTGGGCGAGGCGGTTGGCCCGGCCGTCCAGCTCCGCGTAGGTCAGCCGCAGGCGCAGGGAGTCCACCGCCACCGCGTCCGGGCCGCGGTCCGCCGCCGCCTCGAACAGCTCGGCCCAGGTCGCCTCGGGCACGTGCCGGGCGGTGTCGTTCCAGTCCACCAGCAGCCGGTGGCGCTCGGCGGCCGGGAGGACATCGACGTGGTCCAGCGGCAGCTCGTCGGGGGCCGCGGCCAGCGCGCCGAGGAGATGGGTGAGCCGGTCCGCCAGCGCCTCGGCGGTGGCCTCCTCGAACAGCCGCGGATCGTAGCCGAGTTCCACGGACAGTTCGGATCCGGGCGAGACCACCACGGTCAGCGCGTAGTTGGTGGATTCCAGGGCGTTCAGATCGCGCACCCGCAGTCCGTGCTCGGCCGCGGCGGCGCTGTTGATGGGGTAGTTCTCGAACACCACCAGGCTCTCGAAGAGGTCCACCCCGGCCGGGAGTTCGCTCCAGCCCCGCAGCTCGGACAGCGGCACATGGCCGAAGCCGCGCGCGTCCGCCTGCCCGGCCTGGAGCTCCCGCAGCCAGGCCGCGGTCCCGGCGGCGCCCGGCACCGCGCACCGCACCGGGAGGGTGTTGATGAAGATGCCGGTGATGTCGTCCGCACCGGGCAGCTCCGCCGGCCGCCCGGAGACCGTCGTCCCGAAGCAGACGTCCGATTCGCCGCTCAAGCGGGATACGAGCAACGCCCAAGCGCCCTGGACGATCGTATTCATGGTGAGCCGGTGCCGCCGGGCGAAGTCCTGGAGGGCCGCGGTGTCCTGCTCACCGAGTCGCTGCGACAGCCAGCGCGAGGACCGGGTCGCGATCTCCGGCGTCGGCCTGCGGTCATAGGGGAGGGGAGTGGGAGCGGTGAACCCCTCCAGGGCCCGCCGCCAGTGCGCCTCGGCGCGCGTGTGGTCCTGACGGCCGAGCCAGGCGACATAGTCCGCGAACGGCCTGCGGGCTTGCAGCCTCGGCTGCTCACCGGCGGCCAGGGCGGCATGGGCGGCGAAGACGTCGCCGAGCACCTGGAAGACGCTCCATCCATCCAGCAGCACATGGTGGAAGGTCCACAGCACCCGCACCTCACCGGGCGAGAGCCGGGCCAGGGTGACGCGGAGCAGCGGGGTCGCGGCGAGATGGACCCCACGGGCGCGGTCCTGATCCAGCAGCCGCTCCAGCGCGGCCGTGCGCTCGTCCTCCGTGAGGCCGGTCCAGTCCAGCTCCTCGACCGGTACGACCGCGCTGCGGCGCACGACCATCAGCGGCTCGGCCACATCGTGCACCACCACCTCGCCGCGCAGCACCGGGGTGCGGTCCACGACATGCTGCCAAGCGGCCGCCAGCACCCGGGAGTCGGCGACCCCGTCCAGGACGAACGTCGCCTGCTCCACATAGAGCCCTTGGTCCCGCTGGGCCAGTGCGTGGAAGAGCAGCCCGGACTGGGTCGGGGTCAGCGGATGGATATCGGCCACGTCCCGGCCGTCGCCCGCCAGCCGGTCGACGGTCGCCTGGTCCAGCGCGGCCAGCGGGAAGTCCGAGGGCGTCCGCCCACCCGTATCGGGGCGGGTGCACAGCCGCACGATGGCCCGCAGCTCCTCCACCATCTCCTCGGCGAGCCGGCGCACGGTGGCGCGCCGGTGCCGCGACCGGGAGTAGGACCAGCTGAGTTCGAGCCGGCGGTCCGTCACCCGGCCGATCACATCAAGGAGATGTGGCCGGTCCGCCTCGGGGCTCATATCGCCCTCCAGCCCACCGGTCAGGGCGTGCAGCAGACCATCCGCCGCGGGCGGCTCCCAGTCCTGCTGCCCGAGGTAGTTGAAGCTGATCTTCGGGGCGGCGGGGAGGCCGGCGGCGGCCCCGCCGGACAGATGGCGCAGCGCGCCGTAGCCCAGGCCGTTTCCGGGGATCGCGCGCAGCCGCTCCTTGACCGCCTTCAGCGTCCGCTCCAGCCCCCAGCCGGCGGGTGTCTCCAGCGCGACGGGGTACATGCTGGTGAACCAGCCGACCGTACGGGACAGATCGACGTCCTCGAAGATCTCCTCCCGGCCGTGCCCCTCCAGGGTCACCGCCACCCGGTCCCGGCCGGTCCAGCGGGCCAGCACCCGTCCCAGGGCGCAGAGCAGGACGTCATTGACCCGGGTCCGGTACGCGCCCGGCACCTCCTGCAGCAGCAGACGGGTCTCCTCGACGCCGAGCCGGACGGTCACCTCCTCCTCGGAGGCCGCGGTGTTGGGGCCGTCGCCGTCCGTGGGCAGGTCGGTGCAGCCGTGGGTGGCCGCCCAGTGGTCGCGCTCGGCGTCGAAGCCCCCGGCGGCGGTGTACTCGCTCAGGCGCCGTGCCCAGGTGCGGAACGACGTGGTCTTGGCGCCCGGTTCCACCGTCCGGCCCGCGGCGATCCGCCGGTAGGCGGTGTCCAGGTCCTCCAGCACGATGCGCCAGGAGACGGCGTCGACCACCAGATGGTGGGCCGTCAGCAGCAGTACCGGGCGTTCCCCCTCGCCCCGGGTGAAGAGCGCCGCGTGCAGCAGCGGCCCCCGGGCCAGGTCGAACCCGGCCCGTATCCGCGCTGCCGTCTCCCGCATCACCGCGTCCCGCCGCCCCGGCGCCACGGAGGACAGCTCGTGGAGGTCCAGCACCGGCTGGTCCTCCGGCGGGGCGTTGTGCTGGCGTACGGCGCCGTCCTCGGTCCGCTCGAAGCGCAGCCGCAGGGCGTCATGGTGGGTCACCACCGTGGACAGTGCGGTCCGCAGCGCGTGCTCGTCCACCGGCGCGGTCAGCTCGGCCGAGACCGACTGGGTGAAGTGCCCTGCCGTATGGGCCAGTTCCTCGAAGAGCCAGTGCTGGATCGGGGTCAGCGGCACCTCCCCGACGACCGGGTCCTGCTCGTGGGCGGTCGTCGTGGCCGGGGCCTTCCGCGCGGCCGTGGCCAGCTCCGCCACGCTCTGGTGGACGAAGAGATGGCGCGGGGTCAGCTCGATACCGGCCCGCCGGGCGGCGGAGACGATCTGGATGCTGAGGATGGAATCGCCGCCGAGGGTGAAGTAGTTGTCCTCCACGCCGATCCGCTCCACCCCGAGGACCTCCGCCCAGATGGCGGCGAGGGCCTTCTCGGTCTCCGTGCGCGGCTCGACGTGGCCGGTGGCACGGGCCGCCCAGACGGGCGCGGGCAGCGCACGCCGGTCCAGCTTGCCGCTGGACCCCAGCGGCAGCCGGTCCAGGACGACCAGGGCCGAGGGGACCATATGGTCCGGCAGGCTCGTGACGAGGAAGGCGCGGATCGCGGCGGTGTCCATCGGCGGGGCGCCGGGGACCTGGACCACATAGCCGGCCAGGCGCTTGTGACCGCCGGTGTCGACGACGGCCGCGGCCGCCTCGGCGATATCGGGGTGGCGCGCCAGCGCGGCCTCGACCTCGCCCAGTTCGATCCGGAAGCCGCGCACCTTGACCTGGTCGTCGGTTCTGCCGAGGTACTCCAGCTGCCCCCGCTCGTCCCAGCGGACCAGGTCGCCGGTGCGGTACATCCGGCCACCCGCGGGGCCGAACGGATCGGCCGTGAACCGCTGCGCGGTCAGCCCCGGCCGGCCGAAGTACCCCCGGGCCAGGCCCGGCCCCGCCAGATACAGCTCGCCCGGCACACCGACCGGCACCGGCCGCAGCCGCGCGTCCAGGGCGTAGGCCCGGGTGGCGGCGACCGGGGCGCCGATGGGCGGGGTGCGGTCGGGATCGGCGGGGTCGCAGGTCCAGGCGGTGGCGTAGACGGTCGCCTCGGTGGGCCCGTAGATGTTCGCCACCCGGCAGCCGGGGATGGCCGCGCGGACCTCCTGGACGGTGCGGGCGGCGAGCCCCTCGCCCGCCAGCACCACCGTGCCGGCCGTCACCGAGACCGACCCCTTGCCGAGCACTTGCCCGAGCGCCGAGGGCACGGCGCTGATCAGGCTCGCCGTCCAGGCTTCCGTCCCCTCGGCCAGGGTGAGCAGGTCGCGGACGATCTCGACGGCGCCGCCGGCCAGCAGCGGGCAGAGGATCTCGAAGACCGACACATCGAAGTTGAGGGAGGTCGAGGCCACCACATGGGAGAGCCCCTGGGCGCCGAACTCCTCCCGCGCCCACGCGGCCAGTGCGGCCACGCTCGCATGGGTGACCACCACGCCCTTGGGCGTACCGGTCGACCCCGAGGTGTGGATGGCGTACGCCGGATGGCCGGGGTCCAGCGGGCAGCGCCGCTCGGCGTCGTGGATGTCCCGTGCGGACAGCTCGGCCAGCCGTCGGCCGAACTCCGCGTCGTCCAGCAGGATCCGGCCGCCCGCCCCGGCGGGGACGCGGTCCGCCACATCCCCGGCGGTCACCACCGTGTCCGGGGCGATGTCGCCGAGCATGAAGGCGATCCGCTCCGCCGGATACGCCGGGTCGACCGGGAGATAGGCCGCCCCGCTCTTGAGCACCGCCAGCACGGCCACCACCAGCTCCGGGGTGCGCGGCAGCGCGAGGGCCACGAACCGCTCCGGCCCGGCGCCCGAGCCGATCAGCAGCCGGGCGAGCCGGTTGGCGCGCTCGTTCAGCTCCCGGTAGGTCAGCCGTCCGCCGTCGCCCAGCACCGCCACCGCGTCCGGGGTACGGGCTGCCTGTGCCTCGAAGAGCGCGGGCAGCACCGTGTGCGGCGCGGCTGTGACGGTGCCGCTGAAGCGGTCGAGAATTCCGCGGGTCTCGCCCTCGCCGATCAGCGGCAGCTCGTCCAGCCGGCGCTCCGGATCGGCCGCCATCTCCTCCAGCAGTGTGCGCAGATACCTGCCCAGCCGCTCGATCGTCGGCGCGTCGAAGGCCGCGGGGTCGTAGTCGAGCGAAATCGACAGGCGCTCCTCGGGCGCCACCACGACGCTGAGCGCGAAGTTGGTGGGCTCCACATCCCGCTCCTGCCGGATGCCCAGGCCGTGAGCCGCGATGGCCTCGCTGTCGAACGGGTAGTTCTCGAAGACCACGATGGAGTCGAAGAGGCTCACCCCGCCGGGCACCTCGCTCCAGCTCCCCAGCTGGGCCAGGGACACGGACTCGAAGAGCCGGGCCTCCGACTGCGCCGACTGCAGCTCCCGCAGCCAGTCCAGCAGCCTGCTCCGCCCCGCCACCCGGACCCGGGTGGGGATGGTGTTGATGAACACCCCGACCATGGACTCGACCCCCGGCAGCGCGGCCGGCCGCCCCGAGACGGTGGTGCCGAAGCACAGGTCGTCGGCCCCGCTGTACCGGGACAGCAGCAGCGCCCAGGCACCCTGCACCACCGTGTTCATGGTCAGCCCGCCCCGCTGTGCCGTCCTACGGAGCAGAGCGGACTCCTCGGCGCCGAGGGCGACCCGGTGCGAGCCCGACGAGGCGGAGCGGTGCGCCTCCGACGCGGGCCGGTCGCGGGGCAGTTCGGTGGGCGAGGCGAACCCCGCCAGCGCCGTACGCCAGTACCGCTCGGCCTCCGCCGTGTCCTGCTCGCCGAGCCAGCCCAGGTACTCGCGGAACGGCCGGCGGGCGGGCACCATCGGCGCCCGGCCCGCGGTGAGCGCCGCGTACCGCTCGCAGACCTCGTCGAAGACCTGTGCCGCGCTCCAGCCGTCGAGCAGCACATGGTGGAAGGTCCAGACGATCCGGACCTCGTCGGCGGACAGCCGGATCAGCGCCAGCCGCATCAGCGGCGCCGTGGCCAGGTCGATCCCCTCGGCCCGGTCCTCGGCGAGCATGCGGAGCAGCTCGGTCTCGCGCCACTCCCCGGGCCGCTCCGTCCAGTCGTGGTGGACGATCCGGAGCGTCGCCCCGCGCGTCACGACCTGCAGCGGCTCCGGGGTTTCCGCCCACACCAGATGGGTGCGCAGGATCGGATTGGCGTCCACCGTGTGCCGCCACGCGGTGGCCAGCGCCTGCGGATCGCGCGCCCCGGTCAGGGTCAGCTGGACCTGGTTGACATAGGTGTCCGCCGCCGGATCCATCAGTCCGTGGAAGAGCATCCCGGCCTGCGTCGGCGTCAGCGGATAGATGTCCTCGACCGCCCGGCCGTCGCCGGCGATGCGGTCCACCGCGGCCTGGTCCAGCCGGGCCAGCGGGAAGTCGGACGGGGTGCGGCCGCCCGCCGCGGGGTCGGCGCAGTGGCCGATGATCTCCTCCAGCGCGCGGAGCATCCCCCGCGCCAGCCCGGCCACCGTCTCCTCGGTGTGCGTCCCGGAACCGTAGTACCAGGTGATCTCCAGGCACCGCCGCTCCACCCGGCCCACGACGTCCAGCAGATGGGCCCGGACGGTGTCGGGCGCGGCGTCACCGCCCAGACCGTCCCGTACGGTGCGGACGAGACCGGAGTCCTCGGTGTCCTCGGCCGTGGTCGACCAGTCGAACTGGCCGAGGTAGTTGAAGCTGATGCCGGGCTCCGCCGCGCCCCGGAGCCCCGATGCGGGGCCGAGATGGCGCAGCGCGCCATAGCCGATACCGCGTGCCGGGACGGCCCGCAGCTGCTCCTTGACGGACTTGAGCGTCTCGCCCCAGCCGCCCTCGGCAAGGTCCAGGGCGACCGGATACAGGCTGGTGAACCAGCCGACGGTGCGGGACAGGTCCACCCCGTCCAGCAGATGCTCCTCCCGGCCGTGGCCCTCCAGGTCCACAGCGACCCGGCGCCGTCCGGTCCAGTCGCCGAGCACCCGGCCCAGCGCCGCGAGCAGCACATCGTCCACGCGGGTGCGGTAGACCTCGGGAACCTGCCGCAGCAGCGCGTCGGTGCGTTCCCGGTCCAGCCGGACGGTGACCTCGGCCATGGACGCCACCGTGTTGTCGCCCTCGCCGTCCACGGGCAGCCCGATGGCGCACTCCGCGGACACCGCCCGCCAGTGGGGGAGTTCGGCGTCGAAGCCGCCGGTGGCGGTGTGCTCGGTCAGCTTGTGGGACCAGTCCCGCACGGAGGTGGTGCGCGGGCCGAGGTCGGCCCGCCGGCCCGTGAGCAGCTGCTGGTACGCGGTGTTCAGATCCTCCAGCAGCACCCGCCAGGAGACGCCGTCGACCACGAGGTGGTGGGCGGTCAGGAAGAGCGTAGGCCGCTGCCCGTCTCCGTGGTGGAACAGCCGCGCGGCCAGCAGTGGACCCCGGGCCAGGTCGAATCCGGCCTGCGCCTCCGCCATCGCCTCGTCCTCGGCGGCCCGCCGCTCCGGCGCGCCGAGCCCCGACAGGTCGTCCTCCCGTAAGAGCGCGGGGCCCGTCAGCTCCGGGGGCGGGCAGTACTGCCGGGGCCCTCCAGTGGCCCCGGGCTCGAACCGCGTCCGCAGCGCGTCATGGTGGACCAGTAGCGCGTCGAGCGCCGCGCGCAGTGCGCGGAGGTCCGGATCCCGTTGGAGTTCGACGACCACGGACTGGTTGAAGTGGCCGGGCCGGGCGGTCCGCATACCGAAGAACCAGTACTGGATCGGGGTGAGCGGCACCTCACCGGTCACCGGCCCGGTGTCGGCGGCGGGGGCCAGGGCCGGGGTGGTGACGGTGGCGAGCGAGGCGATCGTGGGGTGCCGGAACAGCTCCCGGGGGGTGAGGGCCAGCCCCGCCTGCCGGGCGCGGGAGGCCACCTGGATGCTGAGGATCGAATCCCCGCCCAGATGGAAGAAGTTGTCCTCGGCGCCGACCCGCTCCCGGCCCAGCAGCGTGCCCCAGATCTGCGCGAGGGTCCGCTCGGTGTCGGTACGGGGCGCCACATATCCCGCCGTCCCGGCCGCGTCCGGGTCGGGCGCGGGCAGCCTGCGGCGGTCCACCTTGCCGTTGCGGGTCAGCGGCAGCGCGTCGAGGGTGACGAAAGCCGACGGCACCATGTAGTCGGGCAGCAGGCCGCCCAGGAAGGACCGCAGCTCCCCGGCGCCGGGCACCTCGCCCCCGTGGACCGGCACCGCATAGCCGGTCAGCAGCGTGCGGTCGCCCACGCCGGCGAGCGCGACGACCGCCTGCGCCACGGCCTCGTGGCGGGCCAGCGCGGCCTCGATCTCGCCCGGCTCGATGCGGAAGCCCCGGACCTTCAGCTGGTCGTCGGCGCGGCCCTGGAAGCGCAGTTCACCGTCGTCGGTCCAGGCCACGACGTCCCCGGTGCGGTACATCCGGGAGCCGGGCGGCCCGAACGGATCGGCCACATACCGCTCGGCGGTGGCGCCGGGACGGCCGTGGTAGCCGCGGGCCACCCCGGCGCCCGCGATGTACAACTCCCCCGGAATGCCGGGCGGCTGGGGCTGGAGGGCGCTGTCGAGAACGTACGTCCGGGTGTTGTCCAGCGGCCGCCCGATGGGCAGCGAGCGCGGCAGCTCCTCCCCGGCGCCAAAGGGACGCCGGGTGGCGAAGGTCGTGGTCTCGGTGGGCCCGTAGCCGTCCACCACCGTCAGCTCCGGGCAGGCCGCGAGCACCCGGCGCACCGCCCCGGGGGGCACCGCCTCACCGCCGGTCCACACCTCCCGGGCGCCGCGCAGCGCCTCCGGCGCCTCCTGCGCCACCAGCCGGAACAGCCCGGCGGTCAGCCACAGGCAGCTCACCCCGTGCTCCGCGATGGCCCGGCGCACCGTGTCCGCGTCCACGTCCCCGGCGGGCGCCAGCACGGCCCGGCCGCCGCGCAGCAGCGGCACCCACAGCTCGTACGTCGAGGCGTCGAACGCCTGGGGCGAGTGCACCAGCACCCGGTCGTGGCCCGCGAAGGCACGGTCCGCGACGAGGGCGGTCACATCGCGGTGGCGCACCGCGACCCCCTTGGGCCGCCCGGTGGAGCCCGAAGTGAACATCAGATACAGGGCGTTGTCGGGGGAGAGTGCCACGCTCGGCGGCTCGGACGGGCCGTCGTCGCCGTCGCCGGACTCCACGACCAGGGTCCGCCCGGTGTCCGAGATGTCCGCCGCCGTGCGCTCCCAGGCGCGGTCGGTCAGCAGCAGCTCGGCGCCCGCCTCCGCCAGCACGCTCCGCAGCCGGTCCTCGGGGGCGCGGGTGTCCAGCGGTACGTACACCCCGCCCGCCTTGACGACCGCCAGCAGCGCCACCACCAGCTCCACCGACCGGTCCATGAGGACGGCCACCGGACGCTCCGGCCCGACGCCGTGGCCGGTGAGCCGGTGGGCCAGCCGGTTGGCGCGGGCGTCCAGCTCCCGGTAGCTCACCGGGCCCGCCTCGCCGTCCAGGGCCGTCGCGTCCGGCGCACTGCGCACCCGGTCGGCGAAGAGCCCGGCCACCGTGGTCTCGGGCAGCGGGACCGCGGTGTCGTTCCACTCCTTGAGCACCTGGTGGCGCCGCACGGAGGTGAGCATCGGAAGGCGCGCGGGCGCCCGGTCCGGGCCGTCGGCCATGGCCGTCAGCAGCACCGTCAGATACTCCGCCAGCCGCCGGGCGGTGGCCGTATCGAACAGCGCCGGGTCGTAGCCGAGGCGCAGCGCCAGCTCAGCGCCGGGGTAGACCACCAGGGACAGCGGGTAGTTGGTGGTCTCCACACCGTTCAGCTCGCGCAGGGCGAGTCCGTGCGCGGCGGCGAGGTCGTCGCCGAGCGGATAGTTCTCGAAGACCACGATGGAGTCGAAGAGGTTCACCCGCTCGGGCAGACCGGTCCAGGACCGCAGCCGGGTGAGCGGTACGAAGTCGAACCGCCGGTCCTCGGTCTGCCCGGCCTGCACCGCGCTCAGCCAGGACAGCAGGGTGGAGCCGGCCGGCACCGTGAGGCGGGTCGGCACGGTGGTGATGAACAGCCCGTTCATCGTCTCCACCCCCGGCAGCTCCGGCGGCCGTCCGGACACCGTGGTCCCGAAGACGATGTCCTCGCGCCCGGACTGACGGGCCAGCAGCAGCGCCCAGGCGCCCTGCACCACGGTGTTCAGGGTGAGCCCCTCGCCCCGGGCCAGCTCCTGAAGGCGGCCGGTGGTGGCGGCGGGCAGGGTGAGCCGGATGTCCTCGGTGGACTCGGCGTGATGGGTCTCGGTGGGCTCCCTGTCGTACGGCAGCGGGGTCGACTCCGTGAGGTCGCCGAGCCGGGCCCGCCAGTGCTCCTCGGCCAGGGCCCCGTCGCGCTCCCGCAGCCACGCCACATAGTCGCTGAACGGGCGGCGGCCGGGCAGACCGGTGGTCAGGGCCGTGCCGGACGCCCCGTCACGCGCCCGCGCATGGCAGTGGAAGACATCGGAGAGCACCTGGAAGAGGCTCCAGCCGTCCAGGATCAGATGGTGGAACGTCCACACCACCTGGACCTCGGTGGCCGACAGCCGGGCCAG
Source organism: Streptomyces sp. AgN23 (assembly GCF_001598115.1). Lineage (NCBI taxonomy): Bacteria > Bacillati > Actinomycetota > Actinomycetes > Kitasatosporales > Streptomycetaceae > Streptomyces > Streptomyces sp. AgN23. The sequence goes on along the minus strand of NZ_CP007153.1, from coordinate 702,488 downwards.
CGCCAGCCGTGTCAGCGGGGCGGCGGCCAGGTCGAGACCGCGCTCCCGGTCCTCGGCGAGGAACCTGCGCAGCTCCTCCCGGCGCTCGTCCGGCCCGGGCAGCCGGCGCCAGTCGAGCAGGCTCACCGGAATCCGCACCCCGCGCTCCACCACCTGGACCGGCTCCGGTACCCCCTCCCACACCACGCGGGCGCGCAACACCTGCGTACGGTCGGCGACCTGCTGCCAGGCCACGGCCAGCGCCGCCGGATCGGGCACCCCGTCGAGGACGAAGCTGAGCTGCTGGAAGTAGGCGCGCCGGTCGTCCTGGGCCAGGCCGTGGAACAGCATGCCCGCCTGGGTGGGGGTGAGCGGGTAGATGTCCTCCACCGTGCCGCCGTTCCCCGCCAGCCGGTCCACGGCCGGCTGGTCGAGGGCGGCGAGCGGGAAGTCGGACGGGGTGCGGCCGCCCGCCCCTGGCGCGCTGCCGTGCCGGGCGATCTCGCACAGCGCCTCGCGGAACTCCCCGGCGAGCCGGGCGACCGTCTCCTCCCGGTGCAGATGCGCGGAGTAGAACCAGGTGAACTCCAGGTCGTCCCCCCAGGCCCGGCCCACCACCTCCAGCGGATGCGGGCGCGGCGAGGCCGGGTCGGCGTCCAGGGCCAGCTCCCGGTGGAGACCGCGGAAGAGCCCGTCGCCACCGCCCGGCGCCTCGAACCGGCCGAGGTAGTTGAAGCTGATCCCGGCGGTGGGGCCGTCGGGAAGGCCCCCGCCATCGAGCAGATGGCGCCGCACGCCGTAGCCCAGACCACGCCGTGGCACGGCCCGCATCTGCTCCTTGACCGACTTGAGGACCGCGCCCCAGCCGCCGTCCGGGAGGTCGAGCGCCACCGGGAAGCGGGTGGTGAACCAGCCGACCGTACGGGACAGATCCAGGTCGGCGAAGAGCTCCTCGCGGCCATGGCCCTCCACGTCCACCGGCACCCGGGCGCGCCCGGTCCAGCGGTGCAGCACCCGGCTCAGCGCGCTCAGCAGCACATCGTTGACCTGCGTCCGGTAGACCTCGGGCAGCGTCTGGAGCAGTGCGGTGGTCTCCTCCGGGCCGAGCCGGAAGGTGACCGACCGGGCCGAGGCGTAGGTGTTCGGCCCCTGAAGGTCCATCGGCAGCGAGGGGTCGCAGGCCGCTGCCAGGCCGGTCCAGTACGCCTCCTCGTCGGCGAACCCGCCCTCGGCCCCATGGGCGGTGAGCCGCAGCGCCCAACGGCGCAGCGGGGAGGACTTCGCGGGAAGTCCGGGTCCCTCGTCCCGGGCCGCCCGCCGGTAGGCGCTGTCGAGGTCCTCCAGGAGGACGCGCCAGGACACCCCGTCCACGACGGCGTGGTGGACGGTGAGATGGAGCACCGGGCGCGGCCCGGCGTCCCGGTCGAGCACCGCGCGCAGCAGCGGCTCCCCGGCCAGGTCGAAGCGGCCCAGATGCGCGCCGCCGCCGGTCGTCAGCGGTACGCGGACCGCCGCCGCGTCCTCGATCCGCTGGTGCCAGCCGTCGTCTCGGCGGTGGAACCGGGAGCGCAGGGCGTCATGGTGTGCCACCAGCGCGTCCACGGCGTGCCGCAGCGCGTCCTCGTCCACGTCCTCGGGCAGCACCAGGGAGATGGTCTGGTTGAAGTGGCCGGCCCGCTCGGGGTCGGTGGTGAACAGCCAGTGCTGAATGGGGGTCAGCGGGAGTTCCCCGGTGGCCGTCTCGTCCCCGTCGCAGCCGGGCGGCCCGGCCGGGGCCGTGGTGGTGTCCAGATGCAGGGCCAGCGCGGCGACCGTCTGGTGGCGGTAGACATCGCGGGAGGTGACGGCGAGCCCGGCCTGCCGTGCCTGGGAGACCAGCTGGATGCTGAGGATCGAATCGCCGCCGAGGGAGAAGAAGTTGTCCTCCACCCCCACGCGCTCCACCCGCAGGACGCGGGCCCAGACCGCCGCCAGGGTCCGCTCGGTGGCGGTGCGGGGCGCCACATAGCCCGGTGCCGCGGCCTCGGCCCAGTCCGGCTCGGGGAGCCGGCCGCGGTCCAGCTTGCCGTTGGGGCTCAGCGGCATCCGCTCCAGGACGACGACCGAGGCGGGCACCATGTAGTCGGGCAGTGAACGCCGCAGGAACCGCCGCAGCCCCGCCGGATCCGGTGCGGCGCCCGCCGCGGCCACCACATAGGCGATCAGCCGGGTATGACCGTCCGCCTCCCGGGCGACCGCGGCCGCCTCGGCGATGTCAGGGTGGCGCAGCAGCGCCGTCTCCACCTCGCCCAGTTCGATCCGGAAGCCGCGGATCTTCACCTGGTCATCGGCCCGGCCCAGGTACTCCAGCCGGCCCTCGCCGTTCCAGCGGACCAGGTCACCGGTGCGGTACATCCGGCTGCCGGGTCGCCCGAAGGGGTCCGCGAGAAAGCGGTGGGCGGTCAGCCCGGGCCGCCTCAGATAGCCCCGGGCCAGGCCCTGCCCGCCCAGATACAGCTCACCGGTCACCCCGGGCGGCACCAGCCGGAGCGTCGGGTCCAGGACATACGCGCGGGCGCCCGCGACCGGGCGGCCGATCGGTGGGGCCTGCGACGGCGCCTGGCCGTCGCAGAACCAGGCGGTGGCGTACACCGTGGCCTCGGTAGGGCCGTACAGATTGGCGATCCGGCAGGACGGCATGGCCTCCCGGATGTCCCGTACGGTCTGGGCGGGCAGTGCCTCGCCCGCCAGGACGACGGTCCGGGCCCGGACCGCTGGGGAGTCCTCGCCCAGAAGCCGGGAGAACACCGAGGGCACCCCGCTGAGCAGCCCCCGCGCACGCGGCCGCCCGCCCGGATCGGTGAGTGCGAGCAGATCCCGCACCACCTCCACGCTGCCGCCGGCCAGCAGCGGGCAGAGGAGTTCGAAGACCGACACATCGAAGTTGAGCGAGGTCGAGGCCACCACGTCGGTCAGCCGCTCACGACCCAGCTCCGCCTCGGCCCAGGCCGCGAGCTCCGCCACGCCGCGGTGGGTGGCCACCACGCCCTTGGGCCGGCCGGTCGATCCGGAGGTGTAGATGACATACGCGGGATGGGCCGGGTCCAGCGGACGGATCCGCTCCCCGTCGGTGATGTCGCCGTCGGTGAGCCCGTCCCACTCGGCGCGGACCGCCGGGTCGTCCAGCATCAGCGGTTCGGCGTCCGCGGGCAGGCAGCCGGCCGCCCCGGTGGTGGTGAGGACGGTCGAGGGGGCGGCGTCCTCCAGCATGAACGCGATGCGCTCGGCCGGATAACCGGGGTCCACCGGCAGATATCCGGCGCCCGCCTTGAGCACCGCCAGCAGGACGACGACGAGCTCGGCCGAGCGCGGCAGGGCGAGGGCCACCAGCCGTTCGGGACCGGCGCCCCGGGCGATGAGCAGTCGCGCCAGCCGGTTGGCGCGCCGGTTCACCTCGTCGTAGGAGAGGCTGGTGTCCTGGCAGGTCACGGCGGTGGCGGCCGGTCGCCGCACCACCTGGGCGGCGAAGAGATCGGGCAGCGTGGCCTCGATCGCGGTCTGCTCCGGCCCGTTCCAGGCGTCGAGCATCGCATGCCACTCGGCGTCGGCCAGCATCCCCAAGCAGACCAGGGTGGCGCCCGGATCGGCCACCATGGCGGTCAGCAGCCGGTGCAGATGCCCGGCCATCCGCTCGATCGTGGCCGCGTCGAACAGATCGGAGTTGAACTCGACGGTCAGCCCCAGCGAACCGTCGTCGCGGGGCAGGAACTCCAGCACCAGATCGAACCGCGCGGCCGGGCGCGGCAGGGAGTGCTCGCTGATCCGCACACCCCCCGCCTCCTGGGCGGGCACCATGGCGCTCTGCTGCACCACCAGCGCCTGCACCAGCGGATTGCGGCTGGGGTCGCGGCGCGGGGCCAGCTCCTCGACGACCCGCTCGAACGGCAGCCGGTCATGGCCGAAGGCGTCCAGCACCGTCTCGCGCATCGCGTCCAGGAACCGCTCGACCGTGCTGTCCCCGTCGACATCGGCGCGCAGCACCAGGGTGTTGACGAAGAATCCGGCGACCGACTCCAGCTCCTTGCGGTGGCGTCCGGCGGTGACGGTGCCGAAGGCGATGTCCCGCTGGCCCGAGTAGCGGGAGAACAGCACCGCCACGGCGGACGCGAGCAGCGTGAACAGCGTGGTGTCCCGCTCTCTGCCGAGCCGGGTCAGCCCCGCCACCAGCTCGGCGGGCAGCTCACGGCGGTGCACCTCGCCCGCCGTGGTGCGCACCGGCGGGCGCGGGCGGTCGGTGGGCAGCTCCAGCGTCTGCATCCCGGCCAGCCGGCCCCGCCAGTACTCCAGATCGGCGTCCTCCCGGGGGGAGGCGGGACGGCCGCGCTCCCACACGGCGAAGTCCGGGTACTGCAGGGCGGGTTCGGGGAGCGCGGCGGCGGTTCCGGACACCTCGGCGGCGTAGAGCGCGGCCAGCTCGCGTACCAGCACCCCGACCGACCAGCCGTCGGTGACGATGTGATGCTGCGCCAGCAGCAGGATGTGCTCCTGGTCGGCGAGCCGGATCAGCAGCGCCCTGGTCAGCGGCCCCTGTCGCAGGTCGTAGGGGCGGTTCAGCTCGCCGGTCAGGGTGCGGTCGAGCGCCTCGGCGCGCTCTCGCGGCGGATGCCCGCCGAGGTCGGCCCGGTCCAGCGGTACGGTCCCGTGCGCGGCCACCTGCTGCACCCCGTGCCCGTCCACGGTGGCGAAGGTGGTGCGCAGGGCGTCATGGCGGGCGGCGAGCCGGTCCAGCGCCCGGCGCAGCGCGGCCGCGTCCAGCGGGCCGTCGAGCCGCAGCCCGGCCCCGGTGTTGTACTCGGTGCCGCCGGAGGTCAGATCGTCCAGGAACCACAGCCGCCGCTGGGCGGAGGACAGCGGCAGCGGACGGTCGCGCGGCGCGGGCGGGATCGGCTCCTCCGGCCCGCCGGGCCCGCAGGCGGGCCCGGCGGGCAGCCGGCCGGCCAGCCGCGCCACCGTCCTGGCGTCGAGCAGGTCGCGCAGCGAGAGCTCCACGCCCAGTTCGGCCCGGACGCGGGTCAGCAGCCGCACTCCGAGGATGGAGTCGCCGCCCAGGCCGAGGAAGTCGTCCTCCACACCCACCGTGTCCACCGGCAGCACCTCGGACCAGATGCGGGCCAGGGCCTCCTCGGCGGGGGTGCGCGGGGCGACCTGGCGGGAGTGGCCGTCCGGCGCGGAGCGCGGGGCGGGCAGCGCCTGCCGGTCGATCTTGCGGTGCGGGGTGAGGGGAAACGCGTCCAGCACCACATAGGCGGACGGCACCATATGCGCCGGCAGCACCCGGGCCGCCGCGGCGCGCACCTCCGCGGCCTTCGGCGGGGTCCCGCCGCTGGGCGGCACCACATAGGCGACCAGCCGCTTCTGCCCGGGCTCGTCCTCCCGTACGGTGACCACGGCCGTGCCCACCTGGGGGTGGCGGGCCAACGCGGCCTCCACCTCGCCCAGTTCGATGCGGAAGCCGCGTATCTTGACCTGGTGGTCGGCCCGGCCGAGGAATTCCAGGTTCCCGTCGGCGTTCCAGCGGACCAGATCGCCGGTGCGGTACATCCGGGAGCCGGGCGGTCCGAAGGGGCAGGCGGTGAAGCGCTCGGCGGTCAGCCCCGGCCGGTCGAGATAGCCGCGGGCCAGGCCCGCGCCGCTGACGCAGAGCTCTCCCGTGGCGCCGACCGGCACCTGCCGCGCCATCTCGTCCAGTACGAACACCCGGGTGTTGGGAAGCGGACGGCCGATCGGCGGGGCGCCGGAGCCCGCCACCAGGGCGTCCGTCCAGGTGGCCACGACCGTGGCCTCCGTCGGGCCGTAGGAATTGACCAGCCGCCGCCCGGGCGCCCACAGGTCCACCAGACCGGCGGGGCAGACCTCCGCGCCCACGATCAGGGTGCGGAAGCCGGGCAGCCCGTCGTGGAGTTCCTCCGGGGGCACGGTCGCGAGCGCCGCCGGGGGGATCAGGGCGTGGGTCACCCGCTTCTCCCGCAGCACGGTGGCCAGCTCGGCACCCAGCAGGGGCCCCTCCGGGGGCACCACCAGCGCCGCCCCGGCGAGCAGGGAGGAGCACAGCTCCAGGACGGAGGCGTCGAAGCTCGGCGAGGAGAACTGCAGCACCCGGTCGCCCGGCCGGACCCGGTAGTGGGCCGTCGTCGCGGCCGAGAAGTTCCCCAGACCGGCGTGCGGCACCAGCACGCCCTTGGGCACCCCCGTGGAGCCGGAGGTGTAGATGACATACGCGGGATGCTCGGGGAACAGCGGGCCGAGCAGGTCCGCCCGGCCGGGCGCGTGATCGGGGCCCGGCCCGGCCGCCACCTCCCGGATCCGCGCCGGGTCGTCGAGCACGGCCACCGGCCGGGCGTCGGCCAGCATCATGGCCCGGCGCTCCTCGGGATGCGCCGGATCGATCGGGAGGTACGCGCCGCCGGCCTTCGCCACCGCCAGCTCGGCCACCACCAGTTCGGCCGAGCGGGGCAGGACCAGGGCCACCACCCGCTCCGGCCCCACACCCTGCCCGATGAGGTGGTGGGCCAGCCGGTTCGCCCAGCGCTCCACCTCGCCGAAGGACCACTCGTGGTCGTCCGCCACCAGGGCCGGCGCCGTGGGGGTCCGCCTCGCCCATACGGCGAAGAGCTCGCCGAGCGGCGCACGGGAGACGGCACGGTCCGTGGCGTTCCACGCCGCGGGAGGGAGGTCCGGGACATCCTGGGGTGCGGACACCGATGAGGTCGCGTAGTGGTCCGTCATGGCGGGGTGTGGCCCTTCAGAGCGGTTGAACGGGCGGATGGGTGACGGTTCGGGCCGTGCCGGCGCCGAGCCGTGGCGCCCGCGCCCGGCCGGGGGAGCTGTGGGGAGACGGCCGTGCGGGTGGGCGGTGGGGCCTCAGACCAGGGCGCTCTTACGGGCCATCCGGCCCGAGAGCTGGATCCGGTCGACGGCGCCGGTCCGCGGATCGCGGACGAAGCGCCCGCCGGGGATCCGGCGTCCGGACGAGGGGTCCACCAGATCGCAGGTGAGGTCCTCATGGCAGACCAGCGGCGCGGGGAGGTCGCCGTCCACGGACAGGGCGAGGCCACCGCCGTCGCCTATGGTCACCTGGTACTCGATGTCGCCGTTGAGATAGATCCCGGTGCACTGCGAGGTCACGGCCATGGGGGTGGCCAGGTGCCGTGGGGTGGGACCGGCGGGCACCCGGACGCCGATGACCTCGCCGAGGACGTCGGTCAGCTCGTTCCACAGCTCGGTGCCGCTGCCCGCGTTGGCGGTGAAGCCGACCACCACGCCCGTGGCGGGATCGGCCCGCAGCGAGCAGGCGGTGCCCTGGGCATTGCCGTCGTGCCCGAACCACAGCGTCTCGCCGTGCCGGAAGAGCGCCCATCCCAGGCCCCAGCCGTCGGCCAGCACACCGGGGTCGGCGCCGGGCACGGGGCGGCGCATCTCCTCCGCGAACTCATGGGGCGGCACCCCCCGTGGGCCGTCGCCGAGATGGGCCCGGCCCAGCGCCACCAGATCGAGCGCACTGGCCCGCAGCGCACCGGCCGCGGCCTCGGCGGGGGCGAGGTTCTGCCGCACCGGTATCGTCCTGCCCGTGGCCGTGTTGGCCGAGTGGCCGCGCGCGGTGGGCCGGTGCGGGGCGGCGGCGGTGCCGATGAAGGACGGCACGGTGCCCAGCGGATCGAGCAGCACCGACCGCATGGCCTCCTGCCAGCTCATCCCGGTGACCGTCTCGATCAGCCGGCCCGCCGCGACATAGCCCGCGTTGGAGTAGGAGAAGTCCGTGCCCGGGGGCATCACCAGGCTGCGGTCGGTGCAGTGGTCCAGCAGATAGCGTGCGGAGGTCACCGAGGCCACCTGGTCCGAGTCGGGGCCGGACGGCAGCCCCGCGGTGTGGCTGAGCACCTGGCGCACCGTGCACGGCGGGCCGGCCCGCCGCAGCTCCGGCACATGCTCGCCGAGCGGGTCGTCCAGCTCCACATCGCCGTCCGCCACCAGGAGCGCCACCAGGGTCGCGGTGTACGCCTTGGTGACGGAGCCGATGGGCACGGCCGCCTCGGCGGTGAACGGCTCGCCGGTCTCCACGTCCAGGACGCCGGTCTCCACGGCGAGCGTCATCCCGCCGCTGTGCACGGCGAGTTGGACTCCGGGCACCTGATGGGCGCGGGCCAGGGCGGTCAGGCGGTCCTCGAGGACGCGGCGTATCTTCGACCGCTCGACGGACGGTGCCGGGGTCGGACGTAACACGGTGCACTCCTTGCCGGGGGACGGAACGGGATGGGCGACAGGGGCCGGGTCATGGCAGCTGGCTCGTGGCCGTGACATCCCGGGGCACGACGGTGAAGCCCTGCCAGTGGGTGGGCATCGGATCCTGGTCCTCGTCCCTGGGCACATGGTGGAAGTCGACGCTGACCCAGGCGACCGGGTCGGTGAGCTTCTCGTCGCCGGTGTACTTGTCGACCGAGGTGGCGCAATCCGGGGCGGTGTTGCCGTAAGCCAGCCGCTCGCACTCCCGGTACTGCGTGAAGTACATGTCGTGGTGGGTGAATTCCTCGGTCTCGTGCGGGCCGCGGTACTGATCGCTGTGGTGGTTGTCGATCTCCCAGGACTTGGCGTGGCCGTCGGAGTTCTCGGCCGTGGGGTTCACCACCCGCCAGAATCGGGCGGGTGCGAGGTCCGCCGCGGTCTCATGGGAGAGCACGGTGCGCTTGGTGGTGCGCTCGGCCGTACCGCTGCCCAGGTAGTCGTACTGCTCCACGGTGTTCGCCGACTGGCCGTCGACGTCGAAGTCCAGCCGCCAGAAGATGTTGTGCGAGTGGTTCTCGCTGAACCGGGTGGAGCCCACCCCGGTCGGCCAGCCGCTGCTCGCGTCGGAGAACTGGAACGGCGAGAGGCTCCCGGTGGCGCCCGAGCGGGGAGTGATGGAACCGTCGTCCGAGAAGCGCCATTCGGTGATGTAGTCGTACCAGCCGATCTCGGAGACCGAGAAGACGACCAGATCGGTGCCGTGCAGAACGCCCTTCTCCACCGCGCTCTTGTAGGCGAACGGCCGGGGCTGCTCCTCGGCGCACAGCACGGGGGTGTCCTGGAAGTCGTGCAGCCGCCCGTCGGGGCAGTCCACGGCGCTGAGCCGGGTGAGTGTGCCCTGCTCCAGATCGCCGAAGCCGATCGCGGAGACGTCGTAGAAGCGCGGCTGACCGCTGTCGTAGGGCACATGCACCTCGGCGAGCGAGGCGCTCTTGAGCACACGGGTGGGGGCGCCGCGGTTCGGGGTGTAGATCACATCACTGAGCACCGCACCGGTGTTGCGGTCGATGTCCCAGCACATCTGCCACCGGGCACCGTTCTTCAGGGTGGTGTCGATGCGATCCGCGGCGGGGCAGGACGGGGCCGCCGAGGCCCTCGCGGGTACGGCGGACGCCGGGCCCGGCACCCACAGGGCCAGCAATCCCACCACGGCGACCAGCACACGGGCACGCCGAAACAGACTGGACACGGAAAAAGCTCCCCTCACAGGCCGATGACGGCGGCGCGCCTGGCCGACAGATCGATGACGATCCGGCTGGTGTCGATCCACTTGCCACCCGGAAGGCGCACGAAGAGCTGCACACACCGGTGCTCACCGCACCGGGACACCTTCCGCGCGCCGTCCACCCCCTTGGCACGGGAGCCGAGGAACGACATGCTCTGGAGGCGCAGTTGGGAGGGCGAGGTCAGCCGCTTCCCGGTCTGCGAGGTGTAGGAGTCGCGCATCCCCGGGCCGAGCCGGGGGTCGGCCAGGACGACCTTCACCGCCTCACGGGCCTCGGCCAGGGTGGGAGGCGGCTGGACGCCGTGCTGACGCGCGGAGTCGAGGACCTTCTTGGAGCGCAGATCGACCAGCCGGGTGATGAGGGTGTCCGAGGCGTAGTCGTACAGCTGGACCTCGGCCCGGCTGTCCGGGGCGGAGGAGGCCGACTTGGCCCGGGGCGCACGGTGGGTGTCCAGCGGCTCGGCGCCGGAACCGCCCGCGGCGTTCCGCTCCCCGCCAGCGGTGCCCTTCTTCGCCTCCTTGCCGCCCCGCGTGGGCGCGGTCCCGGGCCGGGTGGCGGCGTCGACGGCGATGCGGGACGCCTCGCGCGATTCCCCGGGCGTCAGCCGGCCGGAGTGCGCGGCGACGACGGCCGCGGGCTCCGGGGCATCGGACGCGGGCGATCCGGCCGCCTGGAGGGCGGCGATCCCGCCGCCTGCCAGCACCGCCGTCACACCCAGCGCCGCGGACACGCGCCATCGCCGGTGACGGCGTCCCCTCGTATCGTCCGCGCCCCTGTCAGTGGCGTTGTCTCTCATCACCCAGCCGTTTCCGTTGTCGGTCAGGAGAGCCCGGTGGGGCTCGCGGTGACAGCACTCGGCCGGATCCCGGATTGTCGCTGGTGTGTTCCCCGTCCGCACCGACGGGATTCAAGCCGCTGACGACGGCTCGCGCGGACCCCCCGGACACTTCGCTGTCCACTGATGGCTCACGCTTTCACCACTCCGGGCGGCGTAACAGTCGCATTTGTCATCAAGCGGCTGTGAGAAACGCATGTCTCGATGGGTGGCCGAACGGCCGCAAAGCGATGACGCGGAAGGCCCGTTGGAAGCCGCTCTGCCATCATGCTCACATGAGCCATTCGATCACCATTCGATGTGACATCTGTGGCGCCACTCATTCCTCCTCCGCGGCCGACAGCATCGCCGCGCTTCGCGAGGCCATCGTCGAAATGAGCTGGTCCAGGGCTCGATGGGATGACCGGGTGATCGATATGTGCGGTGGGTGCGGCGTCCGGGAAAAGGCGCCGAGCGAGTCCGGACGACGCTGCGGTTCCTGCGAGGGAGGCGAACTCTTCGATGCCCTTGGACACGACAGAATCGGACATCGTTTGGCCAATGCATTACTCAGAGCTGGTATCGATAATCTCGAACTACTCTCCGGTTTCTCCGCGCGTCAGCTTCGTGATCTGGACGGTATCGGCGCCGTGAGCGCACGTCACGCACTCAATCGTCTGCACTCCGCACCGAAAGAAAGGCGATCGTGACCGAATATTCCACTGGAACATCCGCGCGGCCCGCTCTGTACGGCGGTCAGCGGCACCGGGTGCTGTGGGTGGTGGGCGTGGTGTTCTCCGCCGGGCTGCTGGCGCCGCTGTTGTTCCTCGGCGCCGCCCGTAAGGGGATCGTGCCGCGTACCGTACCCGCCGGATACGCGGTGGCCGTCTATCCGATCGCGCTCGGACGGCAGTGGCTGCCCGACCCGGGTAACTGGATCTCATGGACACTCGCGGCCGTGGTGCTCACCGCGGCCGTTCAGGCGGCGCTGCTCGACACCGGCCGTACGCCCGGCGGTTGACCGTCGGGCACGGGGCTCAGCTCTGTGCGGTGGGGCTCAGTTCTGTCCGGTGGGGCTCAGCTCTGTGCGGTGGGACGGACCACGATCTCGCCGACGTCGACACCGGCCGGCTGCTCGATGGCGAACGCGATGGCGCGTGCGATGGCGTCCGGGGAGATCGCGATCTTGTCCATACTGGCCTGGATCCCGTTCCTCGCGTCAGGGTCGGTGATGGAACCCGCGAGCTCCGTCCGGATGAACCCCGGCGAGACGGTGGTCACCCGCAGCGTCTCGCCGGCCTCCTGGCGCAGCCCTTCGGAGATGGCGCGCACGGCGTTCTTGGTGCCGGCGTAGACCGACATCGTCGGGACGATGCTCAGCCCGGCGGTGGAGAGGGTGTGCACGAAATGCCCGGAGCCCTGCTCACGGAAGACGGGCAGGGCCTCGGCGATGCCGTACAGCACCCCCTTGATGTTGACGTCGACCATCGCCTCCCAGTCCTCGACGCGCAGGTCGTCGAGGGCGGAGATGGGGCTGATACCGGCGTTGCTGACCAGGACGTCCAGCCTTCCGTACCGCTCGCGCGCCGTCGCGACCAGGCGGGACAGATCCGCGCGCCGCTTCACATCCGTGACGACGGCGACGGCCTCGCCGCCCGCCTCGGTGATCCGGGCCGCCAGTGCCTCGATGCGGTCCGACCGCCGGGCGGCGAGGACGACCTTGGCGCCGCGCTCGGCCAGCAACAGCGCGGTGGCCTCGCCGATGCCGCTGCTCGCGCCCGTAATGGCGATGACCTTGCCTTCGATACCGGACATCATGGGGAGTCCTTCCAGGGAGATTGCAGGTAAGAGGGGGAGGCGGCGATGGTCTACGGTGGGAAACGGAGTCGCCTCCAGTTCGCTCGACACACACTAAGTGGGTGCGCCTCCACTTAGCAACATGGGAATGAGGAGAGTCGCCGATGACCAGGGATCCAGGGCGCCCACTGCGGGCCGACGCACAGCGCAACCGGGAGAAGATCCTCTCCGCCGCGGTGCGGGTGTTCGCCGAGGAAGGGCTGGACGCCCACCTCGAGCGCATCGCCAAGGAGGCGGGCGTGGGCACCGGCACCCTCTACCGGAACTTTCCGACCCGCGAGCTGCTGATCGAGGCCGCCTACCGCAATGAGCTGGCCCGGCTCTGCGACGCCGCCCCCGAGCTGCTGGCGGCCCTGCCCCCGCGCGAGGCCATGCGCGCGTGGCTGGGCCGCTTCATGGACTACGCCAATGCCAAGCTGGGCATGGCGGACGCGTTGCGGGGCGTCGTCGCGTCGGGCGTCAATCCGTACGCCCAGAGTCACGAGCTGATCCAGGACGCTCTCTCGCGGCTGATGGGCGCCGCCGTCACGGCCAGTGTGATCCGGTCCGACATCAGTGCGACCGACATGTTCGCCGCTCTCACCGGCATCGCCCTCGCCTCGGGGAAGCCTGAGCAGCGGGAGCAGGCCGACCGCCTCCTCGACCTCACCCTGGACGGACTGAGCGCCGGACCGCGCCAGTAAAGATTTCTGAGTTTTCCGCTACACCGGTATCTCCCTCTCCTACCAGCTGTGTTCGGCGCTCATCGGCGGTACGGCACCTCTGGTCGGCGAGTGGCTGCTGCGCTCGACCGGCGGCTCGATCGTGCCGGTCGTGATCTACCAGATGGCGCTGGTGGCGGTGTCCCGCATCTGCTCCCTGGCGCTGCTGAAACGCTCGCGAGAGGCGTAGCCACGGCCGAGTGGCCCGTGGGGCGGGGCGGCCCAGCCGCGGCCGGGCCGCCCCGCCGGTCACAGTGCCGCGTACACCGCCTCCACCAGGGCCATCTTCCGGGGGTCGTCGACGATATGCGGGCCCATGCGGTTCATCACATAGCCCAGGGAGACCTCCGCCTCCGGGTCCGCGAGCCCGCAGGAGCCGCCGAAGCCGTCATGGCCGACGGCGCGCGGGTTGGGGCCGTACGAGCCGTGCGCACCGCTCAGCCACACCCCGAGCGCCACCTCCGTGTCCCGGCCGAGAGCCTCGCCCAGGACCAGGTCCCGGCAAGCACCCTGGCCCTCGCGGGCGCGCTCGGCGGCCTCCGCGGACAGCATCCGGCGGTCGTCGGCCACACCGCGGCGGGCCAGGATGCCGTACAGCTCGGCGATGGCGCGGGCCGTGCCATGGCCGTTGAGGGCCGGCAGCTCGGCCTCGCGCCACTCCCGGCTGTTGGCCTCGGCCGCGCCGACCACCGGATTGCCCAGCGCCGCCAGGGCGACGGGCGTGAACCGCGGGCCCACCGCGGCCTGTTCACCGCCCGGCCGCCCGGCCCGCGGACCGATCAGCTCGGCGGCCCGGCCGGCCTCCTTCTCCGGAAGGCCGATGGTGAAGTCGATGCCCAGCGGCCCGGTGACCTCCTGCCGCAGGAACTCGCCGGGCAGCAGCCCGCTGACTCGCCGGACCACCTCACCGATCAGGAAGCCGTAGGTGAGCGCGTGATAGCCGCTCCGGCTGCCGGGCTCCCACCACGGCTCGGCCGCGGCCAGCCGGGCGGTGGTCAGTTCCCAGTCGTACAGTTCCGCCACGCTGTGCGACTCCCGCAACCCGGCCAGCCCCGCCCGGTGCGAGAGGAGATACCGCACCGGCAGCGAGCCCTTGCCGGCCGCGGCGAACTCGGGCCAGTACGCGGCCACCGGCGCGTCCAGGTCCAACAGCCCGCGGTCCGCCAGTACATGGGCACACAGCGCCGTCGGCCCCTTGGTGGTCGACCACACATTGACCAGGGTGTCCCGCTCCCAGGGGCGGGTGCGCCCGCCGTCGGCCCAGCCGCCCCACAGATCCACCACGGTCTCCGAGCCGATCCGCACGGCCACCGCGGCGCCCAGCTCGTCGCGTTCGCGGAAGTTCGCCTCGAAGGCGGCCCGCACTCCGGTGAACCGGGGGTCGCAGTGGCCCTGGATCGGTGCCGGGGACTCGGTCATATGGTTCCTCCTGACGCTCGGGGGGTCGGCGGGGCCGGTGGCGGTCAAGTCCGCTCCGTGAGCACGACCTCGCAACCGCGCAGCTCATAGCTCGCGATCTCGTTTTTGAAGCCGACCCTGGGCGGGGACGCCATACGGATGCCGGGCAGGGCGAACAGCCGGCAGAGGAGGACGTCCGTCTCCAGGAGCGCGATGGCGGCTCCGGGGCATTTGTGCGCACCGTCCCCGAAGGACAGCCCCGGCGCACCGGCGCCCGCGGCCATCGGGCGCCCCGGGCGGAGCAGCTCCGGCCGCTCGCCCACCGTACGGCCGTCGAGATTGGCCTGGTGGAGCAGGACATCGACCAGCTCCCCGGCCGGCACCGTCACCTCCGCGCCCGGATCCTGGCCGTCGCCGGGCAGCCGGAGCGGTGCGGTGGTACGACGGCGGAGCCGGCCGATGACCGGTTCGAGCCGGAGGATCTCCTGCAGGATCGCGATCCGGCCGGGCTCGTCGGCGGCCCGGTACCGAGCCAGCAGGGCGGCATCACCGAACAGATGCCACGCGGCCACGTTGACGAACTCCCGGGTGGTGACCATGCCCGCGGCGGCGAAGGTGATGCACTCGCCCAGGACCTCGCCGGCCGAACACCCCTCGTCCAGCAGATGGGAGATCAGATCGTCGCGCCGCCGTCGCCGCCGGGCGCGTACGGCCGGGCGGACATCGCCCCAGTAGATCCGCAGCCAGTTGGCGTTCTGCCGCAGCAGCCAGCGGATCCCGTGCGGGCTGGTCAGCCCGGGGGTGCCGAACTTCTCGGGGAAGAAGCGCTCCAGCCGCCGCCGGATCCCGGGCCGGCTCTCCGTCAGGCCGATCACGGCGCCGGCCACCTCGATCGCCAGATGGAAGGCCGCATCGGCGAGCAGGCCCCGGCCGGTGTCCCGGATGGTGTCGATCTGTGCCTCCGCCACCCGGACCATGACCTCGCGATAGTGCTCGTCGACCCGGCGCGGGGTGAAGAACCGGGCGGTCTGCCGCCGGTCCTCACGGTGTTCGGGACCGTCCCGGTAGAGCACCGGCCGCCGGAACCGGGACGGCAGCTTCTCCACCGTCTCGATGCCGAGCCCGGCCTGCACGGTGGCCGTGCTGCGCAGGACGGCGCGGGCCTCCTCGTAGCCGGACACCTGCCAGATCCCGTCGGGCCCCTGCCGCACCGGGCAGTCGCCTCCGTACGGCCCCCGGTCGACCCTGCGCGCCCCGAATGCCCGCGCTCCGTGGCCCGGTGGTCCATGGCCCGGTGGTCCATGGTCTCGTGATCCGTCGTCGTGCGATCCGTGGTCGTGCGATCCGCCGCCCATGGGCGGGCACCTCCCGGCCCAGACTAGGAGTAGCGCGGCCACCTTACGGGCTCCGGATGCCGCTTTCCCAGGTCTAGGCTCGATTTCATGGACAGCGAGAACCCTCTGGGGCGCTTTCTGCGCGCCCGCCGTGAACTGGTGCGGCCCGAGGACGTGGACATCCTGCCCGCCGGCCGGCGCCGGGTGGCGGGTCTGCGCCGGGAGGAGGTCGCCCTGCTGACGGGCGTCAGCACCGACTACTACATCCGGCTGGAGCAGGGCCGGGAGCGGCATCCCTCGGCGCAGGTGGTCGAGGCGCTGGCCCGGGCCCTGGTGCTGGAGGTGGACGCGGTCGCCCATCTGCACCGGCTGGCCCGTCCGGCCCCCGGCCGGCGCCGCCCGGCCGCGCGGCGGGAACGGGTGAGCCCGGCCCTGCTGCGGATGATGGAGGGCTGGCCGCGGACACCGGCCGTCGTCCTGGGGCGCTGTCTGACCGTACTGGCCCACAACACCCTGGGCAGGGCCCTGTTCGACGGGCACACCCACAGCCGGGACCTGATGCGGCTGGTCTTCCTCGACCCGGACGCGCGGGAGTTCTATCCCGACTGGGAGCGGGTGGCGGTCAACACCGTCGCCGGGCTCCGCGCGGCGGCCGGAATCGACGAGGAGGACCCCGAACTGATCGCCGTCGTCGGTGAACTGTCGCTCAAGAGCGAGGCGTTCCGGCGGCTGTGGGCCCGCCATGACATCCGTCAGAAGACCCATGAGACCAAGCGCTTCAGGCACCGGCTGGTCGGGGAGCTGACGCTGGAGTACGAGGCACTGACCGTGAACAGCGCCCCCGGCCAGCAGCTCGTCGTCTACCAGGCCGAACCGGGCAGCCCGTCCGAACAGGCGCTGTCCCTGCTGGGCAGTCTCGCCGCCGACGCGGTGGAGACACCTCACGACACCACGAGCACCACGAGCACCACGAGCACCACGACGAAGGACTCTTCCGCATGACTGTGATCGACTCGCCCGTCTGATTCATCACCGGCTGTTCCACCGGTCTGGGCCGGGCACTCGCCACCGCCGTCCTCGACCACGGCCACCGCGCGGTGTCACCGCCCGCGACCCCGGCCGGCGACCGACGTCGTCGCCGGGCACGGGGACCGCGCGCCGGCCCTGGCCCTCGACGTCACCGACAAGGACCGGGTGGCGGAGGCCGTCAAGAAGGCGGAAAGCGCCTTCGGCCTCATCGACGTCCTGGTCAACCACGCGGGCTACGGCTACCTCGTCGCTCTCGAGGAGGGCGAGGACGAGGAGGTCCGGGCCCTGTTCGACACCAATGTCTTCGGCGTGGTGGACGTCACCCGGGCGGTGCTGCCGGGCATGCGCGCTCGCCGCGCCGGCCACGTCGTGAACATCTCCTCCCTCGGCGGCCTGGCCGCCTTCGGCGCCACCGGCTATCACCACGCCACCAAGTTCGCCGTGGAGGGCCTCTCGGAATCGCTCGCCGCCGAGGTGGCCCCGCTGGGCATCAAGGTGACGATCGTCGGGCCCCCCGCCTTCCGCACCAACTGGTCCGGCCCCTCCACGCGGCAGTCCGCCGTCACCCTCGATGACTACACCGAGAGCGCGGGCACACGGCGCAACAGCACCCTCGCCACCCACGGTCACCAGCCAGGGGACCCGGCCCGGGCGAGCGAGGCCATCATCGGCGCGGTGGAGGCGGAGGAGCCCCCGCTGCGGCTGTTGCTGGGCAAGGCCGCCTACGACATCGTCAGGCTAGGCTGGACTCCCTCAGGACCGGCTTCGCCGCCTGGCGCGATGTCACCCTCGGAGCCGACTACCCCGTGGCCGCGTCCCAGGGTCTGTCATCAAAGGGAGCGCCCTGCTCCCGACGCCTGGCACGGCAGCTCGCTGCGTTGTCGCGTCACCCGAGTACGCCCAGTACGAGGGCGACGCTCCGCCTTGCGATCGACCGCACCGGACTCCCCCGGCCACCGCTGGGAGGTGCCCCCTGCTCGCGGCCGGGCGCCCCTTCGACGACAGACCCCAGCCCCGCCGATTACCCCGTGGCCGCGCGCCGGGCCCGCCGACTCACCGGGGCCCTCAGCGCCCCCGCACCCGGCGGCCCCACCGGCGCGGCGATCCCCGCCGGGTCCGGAAAGCCCGTGGTCCGGAGGGCCGACGGCCACCCGGACCGGCCAGGGCGTGGCTCGGCGTCCACTGCCCGTCGGGGGAGAGGATCGGCGCCTTGCGCTCCGCCTGCGCCAGGATCTCGTGGTGGGAGTCATGGGCGGTCACCCGGAACGCTTCGTCATGAGAGGCCAGGGCCGCCCGCAGGGCCGCGCCGGTCGCGCCGCGACGACGGGCGAGGGCCGCCACCCAGCCGAGGAAGCACATGAGCGCGGCGAGCGCCCCGGCGACGATCAGATACGGCAGCACATCACCCATGGGCCGAGGTTACGTGAGGCCGTACGTCGTCGAGGAGACCCAATGCGAGACGGCTCAGCCGCCCGGGGTCGGCGATCACCTCGTACGCGGTGATCCGCTCGTCCTCGACGGTGAGGGTCAGGGCGAGGAGCAGCCGGCCGCGCGGGGCCACGACGATCCCCACCGCCCCGTTCACCAGCGCCGGCTCCGCCAACCGCGACCTCGGCGCGAACCCGGCGGTCTCCTCCGCCACCACCCGCGCACCGCGGGCCACTGTCGGCACCCCCTCGGGCAGGGCGGCGCGGTCGGCACGCCGTACGACCTCCGGGTCCAGTACCGCGAGCAGCGCCTCCATGTCGCCGCCTCGTGCGGCGGCGAGAAACGCGTCGACCGTGCGCCGCTGCCGGTCCAGCTCGGTGCGGGGCACCGCCGCGATGCCCCGCACCTTCTGGCGGGCGCGGCTGGCGAGCTTCTTCGCCGCGACCGGTGAGCGCTCCACGATGGGCGCGATCCGGTCGAACGGCACCGCGAACACATCGTGCAGTACAAAGGCGATCCGCTCGGCGGGGCCCAGCGTGTCCAGCACCACGAGCAGCGCCCGGCCGACCGAGTCGGCCAGCACCGCCTCCTCCTCGGGATCGCCGCCGTCCCCGCTCTCCCGGGGCAGGTCGGGCAGCTCCTGCCCGACCGGTTCCTCCCGGCGCGCGGCACGGGAGCGCAGCATGTCCAGGCAGATCCGGGAGACGACCGTGCGCAGCCAGCCGGACAGGTTCCCGACCGCCTCGGCATCGGCGCGGCTGAGCCGCAGCCAGGTCTCCTGGACGGCGTCGTCCGCCTCGCTGAGCGAGCCGAGCATCCGGTAGGCGACCGCCCTCAGCTGACCGCGGTGCGTCTCGAACCGCTCCGCCAGCCCGTCCTGCGGGTGCTGTCCGTCCCCCGGCGTCCGCCCGTCCATCGGTCACCTTTCCTCGCCGCACTCCGTCACCTCTTCAGACGTATCCCACGCGGCCGGGGTGACCAGGCCGAGGTGACGAGGAGAGACACCATGAGCACCACCTGTCCGACCGCCCTGGACCAGCCGCTGCTGCGCCCCGCGGAGCTGGGGGACCTCCGGCTGCCCAACCGGGTGGTCATGGCCCCTATGACCCGGGCCCGGGCCACGGGCGAGGGGCTGGTCCCGAACGGTATGCACGCGGCCTACTACGGCCAGCGGGCCGGGGCCGGGCTGATCATCACCGAGGGGACCTGGGTCAGCGAGCGGGCCATCGGATTCCCGAACGTCCCCGGTGTCTACAGCGAGGAGCAGGTCGACGGGTGGCGGCGGGTCACCGACACCGTCCATGCCCACGGTGGCCGAATCGTGCTGCAGCTGTGGCACACCGGCGCCGCCTCGCACCCCGACCACCTCGGGGGAGCCCTTCCGGCCGGACCCTCGGCGGTCGATCCCCGGGAGCGCTCCTACACGCCCGGCGGGCCCAAGGAGACGGTCACCCCGCGGGAGATGACGATCACCGACATCCGGGACACGGTCGCGGAGTACGGCGCCGCCGCGGCGAACGCCCGCCGCGCCGGTTTCGACGGAGTCGAGATCCACGCCCTCGGCTCGTTCCTGATCCCGCAGTTCCTCAATCCGCGGCTGAACCGCCGCCACGACGCCTACGGCCACGACCCGGCCGGACGGCGGCGACTGCTGATGGAGATCGTCGACGCGGTGGCCGCGGCCTGGGACGGCCGCCGGGTGGGCGTCCGCCTGTCGCCGTACTGGACCGCCGAGCGGTTCACCGCCGATGAGCGGACGCTGGCCGACTACGACGCGCTCGTGGCGGAGCTGAGCGACCGCCCCGTGGCCTATCTGCATCTGCGCGGACCGGCCCCCGCCGCGCCGGGTGCCGCACCCGGCCACGACGCCTTCGCCCGCTACCGGGGCCTCTTCGACGGCCCGCTGATCGCCAACCACGGCTTCGGCCGGGAGACCGGGAACGCCGTGATCGAGGCGGGGCTCGCGGACGCCGTCTCCTACGCCACGCACTTCGTGGCCAATCCCGATCTCGTGGCCCGGTTCGCCCTGGACCACGAGCTGGCGGCGGGCGACCCGGGCACGTACTACACCGGAGGGGCGGGTGGCTATGCCGACTATCCGGCGAGTGTCCGGGGGGCGGCGTCCGGCGGGTGAGAGCGCCCGTCGGCGGCGTCAGGCGTTGAGGGCGCCCGAGCCGAGCAGTCCGAACAGCACCAGGCCGATGACGATCCGGTAGATCACGAAGGCGTTGAACGAATGCTTGGCGACGAACTTCAGCAGCCAGGCGATGGAGGCATAGGCCACGGCGAAGGACACCACCGTGCCCACGGCGAGGGGCACCGTGCCCACGCCACCGCCCATGGCGTCCTTGAGCTCGTAGAGACCGGCGCCGGTCAGCGACGGAATGCCCAGGAAGAAGGAGAGCCGGGTGGCGGCCAGGCGGTCCAGGCCGAGCATGAGGCCGGTGGCCATCGTGGCGCCCGAGCGGGAGAAGCCGGGGAAGAGCAGTGCGAGGATCTGCGAGGAGCCGACCAGCATCGCGTCCTTGACGCTGGTGTCGTCCTCCCCGCGCTTGTGGCGGCCCATCCGGTCGGCCAGCCACATCAGCCCGCTGCCCACGATCAGTGAGGTGGCCACCACCCACAGGGAGGCGAGCGGGCCTTCGATCAGCGGTTTGGCCGCCAGGCCCACGACCACGATGGGGATGGTGGCGTAGATGACCCACCAGGCGAACTTGTAGTCGTGGTGGTACCGCTCCTCGCGGTTGACCAGCCCCCGTCCCCATGCGGTGGCGAAGCGCCGGATGTCGCGGAAGAAGTACAGCAGGACGGCGGCGATGGCACCGACCTGGATCACCGCGGTGAAGGCGACGACGGACTTGTCGTCCACCGGGATGTCCATCAGCCCCTCAGTGATCTTGAGGTGACCGGTGGAGGAGACCGGGAGGAACTCCGTGACCCCCTCGACGATGCCGAGAACCACGGCCTGTCCGATGTTGATCGCGCTCACGTGATCCGTCCCGCCGGTGTCTTGCCGTAACGAGTGAATGTCTACGGGACGGTAGACGATGGATCGGGAGGGTGACCAATCGACGGGCGGCCCACGGCGCTCCGTCGCCATCGCGGGGGAGGGGCGGCCGCGGTTTCCGGCATCGCCGCGGCCCGTGCCCATGGAATTCGCCGAGAGAGGGGCACGGGCCGCCGCGGCCAAAAAGGTCAGGCGGCCGGACCGGAGCCGCTGAGCAGGCTCCGTACGCCGGTGGCCGAGAGGGTGACGGCCTCCGGGGCACCCGCGTCGATGGTCAGGGAGAGCTCCTCGGAGGGCCATCCCTGGGCCAGTGCGCCCAGCGGCACCAGGTGGTACCGCTCGATCTGGGGCAGGGCCTGGTGCATCCGGGCCGGAGTGGTGAAGACCGGTACCAGCTGAGCGCCGTCCTCCTGCTGGAACACGGGCAGGGTCACGGCCTGGGGGTCGGTCTCCTCTGCGCTCTCGGCGGAGGGGAGGAGGACCTCACTGTTGGCAAGGGTGTTCAGCGCCGACTCGTCCGCCCGGTCGGCCGCCAGCTCGCCGAGGGCCTGCTGGGTGGCGGAGACGTTTTCATCGGAAGGGCTGGTCATGATTCCGTCCATGGATCGGGTTTTGGGTCTTCATGGGTTTCTGGGTCCCAGAGCGACTGGTTTCAACAGCCGCGGCTGGCTCGAATACCCCGCCTCATGGAACTCACACGTCCCCCTCGCGCTCGATTCTTCCCCGGGGGCCCGACGGGGCCCGGCCCGGCCCGCCCGGGAAGGGCCCCCGGGCTACGTCCTGGCCCAGCCCAGCGACCGCTCGACCGCCCGCTGCCAGTTCTCGTACTCCGTCTCCCGCCGCGCGGTGTCCATCGTGGGCATCCATTGGGCCGCGCGGTGCCAGTTGCGGCGCAGCCCCTCCAGATCGGGCCAGTAGCCGGAGGCGAGCCCGGCGGCGTAGGCGGCCCCGAGGGAGACCGTTTCAGAGACCATGGGGCGCACCACGGGCAGGTCCAGGACATCGGCCAGGAACTGCATCAGCAGATTGTTCGACGTCATCCCGCCGTCGACCTTCAGCTGCCGCAGCGGCTGGGGCGAGTCGGCGTTCATGGCGTCGACCACCTCCCGGGTCTGCCACCCGGTGGCCTCCAGCACGGCCCGGGCCAGATGTCCCTTGGTGATGTACGAGGTGAGCCCGACGATCACCCCCCGCGCGTCGCTGCGCCAGTGCGGGGCGAAAAGCCCGGAGAAGGCGGGGACGATGTAGCAGCCGCCGTTGTCCTCGACGCTGCGGGCCAGGGTCTCGATCTCGGGGGCGCTGTGGATCATGCCTAGCCGGTCGCGGAACCACTGCACCAGCGAGCCGGTGACGGCGATCGGGCCCTCCAGCGCGTAAACCGTCGGCTCGTCGCCCACTTTGTAGCCCACCGTGGTCAGCAGCCCGTGCCGGGACCGTACGAGTTCGGTGCCGGTGTTGAGCAGGAGGAAGCTTCCGGTGCCGTAGGTGCACTTCGCCTCGCCGCTGGCGAAACACGTCTGCCCGAACAGCGCCGCCTGCTGATCGCCGAGTGCGGCGCAGATCGGGACCTGCGGCAGCAGGGTGCGGGCCATGCCGTAGCACTCGGCGGAAGGGCGGATCTCCGGCAGCATCGCCCGGGGCACATCGAAATAGGCCAGCAGCTCATCGTCCCAGGTCAGGCTGCGGATGTTCATCAGCATGGTGCGGCTGGCGTTGGTGGCGTCGGTGAGGTGCAGTCCGCCGTCGGGCCCGCCGGTGAGGTTCCAGATCAGCCAGCTCTCCATCGTGCCGAACAGCACGTCCCCACGCCCCGCGCGCTCGCGCAAGCCGTCGATATGGTCGAACAGCCAGCGCAGCCGTGGGGCGGAGAAGTAGGTCGTGGGCGACAGCCCGCAGCGTTCGAGGAAGAAGTCGTCACCGGTGGTCCGCCGCAGCTCCTCGACATAGCCGCTGGTACGGGTGTCCTGCCAGGTGATGGCGTGGCATACGGGAACGCCGGTGCGCCGGTCCCAGACCACCGTGGTCTCGCGCTGATTGGCGATGCCGATGGCCACGATCTGCTCGGGCCGGATCCCGGCGCCCTCCAGCGCCCGGGGCACGACCACACGGCGCAGATGGGACCAGATCTCGGCGGGGTCGTGCTCGGCCCAGCCGGGCTTGGAGAAGTACTGCTCATGCTCTCGCTGGCCGACCGAGACCAGCCGTCCCTGGTGGTCGAAGAGGATGCACCGGGTGGACATGGTGCCCTGGTCGATGGACATCACATAGCGTTCAACCATGGCCTGGCCTGCCTTCGGGCGGGTTCGAGCAGGGCATGGGGCGTCACCAGCGGGCCGCGCCGAGATCGCGGGAGATCGCCCGGGCGGCGTCGCGCGTCAGCCCGACGAGTGAGGGATGAGGGCGGCCCTTGCTGTCGCAGAGGCGGTCCACGGCGCCGGAGACGCCGACGGCGCCCACCACCAGGCCGCCCTGCCCGCGGATCGGCGCGGCGATATCGGCCTCGCCCACCATCATCTCCTCGGTCGCGACCGCCCACCCGTTCTCGCGGATCTCGCCCAACGCCCGGCTGAGCTGCTGGGGAGAGACGAGCGTATGACGGGTGTAGTTCTCCGGTTCGGTTTCCATGAGCGGCTCCAGAGGGGTCGCCCCGTACGCCAGCAGGATCTTGCCCAGCGCGCTGGCGTGCAGGGGGAGCAGCGAGCCCACGTCCAGGGTCTGGAAGGTGTCATCGGGCCGGAAGACGTGGTGGACGATGAGGACCTTGCCCTCCAGGGGCACTCCGAGACGGACCGCCTCACCGCTGCGGGCGGCCAGGGCGTCGGCCCAGTTGATGGAGCGGGACCGCAGCTCGTTGATGTCGAGATAGCTGGTCCCCAGGTGCAGCAGCGCCGCGCCGAGCTGGTACTTCCCCGTCGCCTTGTCCTGCTCGACGAAGTCGACGCTCTGCAGAGTGCGCAGAATGCCGTGCGCGGTGCCTTTCGCGAGGCCGAGCGAGGCGGCCACCTCGCCCAGACTGAGCCGACCGGAGCCCTGGGCGAGCAGCCGCAGAATCGCCGCCGCCCGCTCGATGGACTGCACCGGGCCGGCCATGACGCGATCGTAGCTCTTCGGCCAGTGGCACGGCCTGTCGGCGAAAACGCCAAACGTTCGGTAATGCCGACTCGGATTCGTTGACCCCGGCCGGTAGGGGCCATAGCGTCCGTATCGGGACAAGAAGACCAGGATGCCAAAAGGTGACCCGAAGGGTGCCCGGCACAGACAACCCACCCGGCTCGGAGAGGAGGAGACGTGGCGGAACAACTGAGCTACCCGAAGCCCGGCGCCACCGGGCAGGCCGCGGAGACCGTCGATTTCACCGGCGCCCGTCTCATCGGCTCCCAGACGCCGGATCCGGACTCCCTGCTGGCGCCGGTGGCGACACGCGGCGAGGTCCCGGAACGGCCCCCGGCGGACGAGGGGGACGGCCATGTCCTCCCGGTCCCGCACATCTACGAGGCCGTCGCCACCGTGCGGCGGCGGGCGCACACGCTGCTGACCGAATGGGAGCTGTCGGCCGACTGCCTCGACGAGGCGCTCATGGTGATCTCGGAACTGGTCACCAACGCGATCCTGCACGCCCTGCCCCCGGCCGTGCTGCGGCTGAGCTGGACCGAGTGCGAGGGCTCCGCCGGCCTGCGCATCGAGGTCACCGACGGCGGCCCGGTGCCCGCCGGTCAGCGGGCGGACGAGGACATCGAGCCCGATGAGCACGGCCGCGGGCTCGGGATCGTCACCGCGCTGTCCACGCGCCACGGCAGCCACTCCTGCCATGAGGGCATCACCTGGTGGGCGGACCTGCCGGTCGCCTAACCGACGGCTCGGTCCCAGGTGACCGGGAGCCGATGGACGCCGTAGATCAGCATGTCGTGGCGCAGGGGCACCTCGTCCGGCGGCACCGCCAGGCGCAGCGTGGGAAAGCGCCGCAGCAGGGCGGGAAAGCCCGTCCGCATCTCCATCCGCGCCAGATGCTGCCCCAGGCACTGGTGAATGCCGTGGCCGAAGGCGATCTGACCGGCCGCCTCGCGGGTGACGTCCAGGGTGTCGGGGTCGGAGAACCGCGAGGGGTCCCGGTTGGCCGAGGCGAGCGCCCCGACGACCGTCTCACCGGCCCGCACCCGCGCCCCGGCGATCTCGAGATCCTCCCGGGCCACCCGTACCGTCCCGAACTGGACGATGGTCAGATACCGCAGCAGCTCCTCGACCGCGTGGTCGATCACCTCGGGCCGCTCCCGCACCAGCCGCGACTGCTCGGGGTGGCGCAGCAGGGCGTAGGTGCCCAGGGCCAGCATGTTCGCCGTCGTCTCATGGCCCGCGATGAGCAGCAGCAGCCCCACACCGGTCAGCTCCTCGTCGGTCAGCCCGGCCGTCGTGGCGGTGCCGGAGCCGCCGGGCGCGCCGTGCTCGCCGTTGACCAGACGGGAGAGCAGCGCTTCGTCCGGCCGGCGCCGCTTGGTGCCGATCAGCTCCCGCATGTACTCCCACAGCGCGTCCCGGGCCGCGTAGACCTCGTCCTCGCCCTGGCCGATCCGGAGCAGAACGGTGGCCCACCGCTGGAAGTCGGCCCGGTCCTCGTACGGCACCCCCAGCAGCTCGCAGATCACCAGCGACGGGATCGGCTGGGCGAAGGCCGTCACGAGGTCGGCCGGTGGGCCGGCGCGCTCCATCGCGGCCAGCTGGCCGTCGACGATCTCCTCGATCCGGGGCTGCAGCCGCCGCATCCCCCGGGCGGTGAACCACTTGCTCAGCAGCCGCCGGTAGCGGGTGTGCTCGGGTGGGTCCATGCTGATGAACGACCCCAGCATGCGGCGATCGTCCGGGCGGACCGCAAACGCGTGCACCGGCGAGGAGGTCCGGCGGCGGTCCGAACTGAACCGGTCGTCCTCCAGCAACTGCGCCACGTCCTTGTGCCGGGTGAGCAGCCAGCCCACCTTGCCGTCCGGAAAGGCCAGTCGGCCGGCGCCGCCCTCCTCGCGCAGCGCCTCGTAGGCACCGGGCGGGTCGAAGGGGCAGTCGCGATGTCTGGGCAGCGGCGCCGGAGTCGACGCGCGTGATGTGACGGACACGGAAACGTTCCCTTCGAAGGCGAACCGAGTCCCTCCCTTTTGAGCGTAGCTCGGGCCGCCGGGCCGGGCGACGCGACCGGGGGCTACGACAACCGGCCGTCACCGCGGGTGGTTTCCCCGGCCGACGCGGCATCGCGCGCCGCGCGCCGGAGGAGCCGGGGAACCGTCCGGTGGTGGACCGGCGCGGCCGGGCCCACAGCGGGTGACCGACGGGCCGGTCGAACCGTACGAAGGTCGCCCACCGGAACCTCGCGTCCTCGACGGTCACGACGTTGTGCGCGGCCACCGGCGGGGAGCCCGCGGTCAGGGTCAGCGAGTGGTCCGCCGCGTCCGAGACGGCCCATCCCAGGACATGGCGCGGCGAGGTCCTGGGGCCCGGCCGGAGACCGAGCCCCAGCGTCCGGCCCAGCACCAGAAACCGCCGCAGGGGAGCCGGAGCGCCCTCGAAGACGGCCCGCGCCCACTGCTCGGCGGTCAGGGCCCCGGCCCGCGGGACCGGTGAGGCGAACGCCGAGGCGTCGTGGGCGTCCGCGAGGTCGTCACGGGCCGCCGAGGCCCCGGGCGACGCGTCGTGCGCGAGGAGAGGCCGGGGCAGTGGTCATGGGAAGAGCTCCTTTTCATGGGTGGCCGGGCTTCATGACGTGGCCGGTGCACGTGGCTGGGCCGGCGCGGACGCCGGAAGGTCCCGGGAGCGCCGGATGGGGGAGAAGAGCAGGACCAGCCCGGCGAGCGGCATGCCCGCCGAGGTGATCCACATGGCGGCCCGGAGCCCCAGCGCGGTGCCGAGCGCACCGCCGAGCAGCGCTCCGAGGGGCAGCATTCCGTAGCTGATGAACGCCGATGACGCGGTGAGCCGGCCGAGCAGCTCCGGCGGGCAATAGCGCTGCTGGAAGCCCGCCTTGATCACATTGCCGGCCACCACCCCGGCGGTGACGCAGAAACCGCCGGCCACGAACAGCACGACCCGCGGTCCCTGCGCGGTCATCGGCATGAGCAGCGCGCCCACGGCCAGCCCCAGCTCGAACAGGAGCGTCGCCCGCGCGTCGCCGACCCGGGCGGCCACACGGCGTGCGCAGAACGCCCCGGCGACGCCGCCGAGGCCGGCGGCCGCGATGAGCCCACCGACCAGCCCGGGGGACAGACCGACGGTCCGGACCAGGAAGACCACCCGGATCGACTGGTATCCCATCAGCGCCAGGTTGGACGCGGCCGCGAAGAGCGTCAGGGTGCGCAGCCACCGGTCGCGGGCGATCAGCCGCAGCCCCTCGGCCACCTCGCGGCCCAGCGCCCGGGGCGGACGCTCGGCCCGCGGGACGCGCGGTTCGCGGAAGCCGATGCCGGTCAGGCAGGCAAGGGAGACCAGAAAGGTCGCGGCGTTGACGAACATCCCGTTGACCGCGCCCGCCACCTGGGCGATCAGACCGGCGGAGCCCTGGCCGGCGATCTGCGCCGCGGACGCGCTGCCGTGCAGTTTGGCGTTGCCCTCGGGCTGGTCCTCGGGGACCAGGAGACGGGCGAGATACGCGCTGTAGGCGGTCTGGAAGAACACCGCGGCCGTACCCGTCAACAGGGCGACGGTCAGCAGCAGTCCGATGCTCAGCAGGCCGCACCAGGCGGCCACCGGGACAGCCGCGAACAGCACCAGCGAAACCGCGGCCGCGGCCAGCATGACCGGCCTTCGGCGCCACCGGTCCACCCAGGCCCCCACCGGAAGGCCGATGACCAGCCAAGGGGCCCAGCTCGCGGCGGTCAGCAGACCGACCTCGAAGGTGTCCGCGTGCAAGGTGGTGACCGCGATCAGTGGCATCGCCACTCCGGTGACGGCCGCACCGTACTTTCCGGCGGTCTCACCGCACCACAGCAGCCGGAAGTCACGGTGGCGCCGCAGCAGGCCACCGGAGGTTCTGAGGGTCACGGCGGTCAGGCTCCTCGGTCGGGGAGAAGGGCGGCCGCGTGGCGGAGCAGTGCGTGCAGGGCCGGGTTGTCGTTGTTCTTACGCCACACGAGGTTGAGTTCTACCGGCTCCGGAGTGGTCAGCTCCACCGCTCTGAAGACGATGTTCGGGTAGCGCGGCCGGGCGGCGGTCTCCGGGACCAGGGCCACGCCCCAGCCGCCGTTCACCAGGGCCGGGATGGTGTGGACCTGGCTCAGATACTGGGAGAAGACCGGGGTGGCGTGGGCGGCGCGGAAGATGCTGATGAGCAGCTCGTTGAAGCAGCGCGCCTCGATGGGCGAGTACATCAGCAGGTCCTGCCCGTCGAAGTCGGCCACCCTCAGCGGCCCTTCGCCCGCCGCCAGCGGATGTCCGGTCGGCAGGGCGGCGAGCAGCCGCTCCCGGGCCGCGGGCCGGGAGCGCAGATCCGGTCCGGTGACCGAGGGCCGTACCAGGCCCAGGCCCAGGTCCAGGCTCTGCTCGGTGACGGCCTCCAGCTGGTCCCGGGTGACCATCTCGCGCAGGGTGATCTCCGCACCCGGCATGACCGCGTGGGCGATCTCCAGCAGGGTGCCGAGTACGGAGTGGGCGCTGCCGCCGTGAAGCCGATGGCGATGGACTCCGCCTCACCAGTCGCCACCTGCCGCGCGGCGAGGACGGCGTGCTCGGAGTGGCGAAGAATACGGCGGGCCTCGGTGAGGAAGGCACGTCCCGCGGGGGTGAGCCGCACCGAGCGGTTGGTGCGCTCCAGCAGCTGGACCCGTAACTCGGTCTCCAGCAGCTGGATCTGGCGGCTCAGCGGCGGCTGAGTCATCTTCAGCCGCTCCGCGGCCCGGGTGAAATGCAGCTCCTCGGCGACCGTCACAAAGCTGATGAGTTGCATGAGCGTGAACAACGATGCTCTCCCGGTATCAACGCATGCCAATTTTAAGTTAGACGTAGATCGTCTGGCGACCTTAGCTTGCAAAGGAGTTCGCCGGCCGCCCCGGGGCGGATCCGGCGATATCCACCGCCCGCATACGGGCCCACACACAGGGACAACACGTGGTGACCACATCGCATACGGCAACGCACACCGCGCAGCAGGCAGGTGAGGCAACCCTCGACCGGGTCTCCTGGATCCGAGTGTCCTCGGTCGTCCTTCCCCTCGCCACGCCCATCAGCGACGCCAAGGTGCTCACCGGGCGCCAGAGGCCGATGACGGAGGTGGCCTTCCTCTTCGTCGAACTCGCCACCGAGGAGGGACACCAGGGCATCGGCTTCAGCTACTCCAAGCGCGCGGGAGGGCCCGGCCAGTTCGCCCACGCCCAGGAGATCGCGCCCACCCTCCTCGGCGAGGACCCCAGCGACATCGGCAAGATCTGGACCAAGCTGGTGTGGGCGGGTGCCTCCGTGGGCCGCAGCGGGCTGTCCACCCAGGCGGTGGCGGCCTTCGACATCGCCCTGTGGGACCTCAAGGCCAAGCGGGCCGGGCTGCCGCTGGCCAAGCTGCTGGGCGCACACCGCGACACCGTCCGCTGCTACAACACCTCGGGCGGCTTTCTGCACACGCCGACCGAGCAGGTTCTGGAGAATGCGACGGCCTCCCTGGCCAGCGGAATCGGCGGTATCAAGATCAAGGTGGGGCAGCCGGACGGCAAGGAGGACCTGCGCCGGCTGACCGCCGTACGGGAGCACCTGGGCGACGACGTGCCCTTGATGGTCGACGCCAATCAGCAGTGGGACCGGCCCACCGCACAGCGCATGGGGCGCGCCTTCGAGGAGTTCGGCCTGGTCTGGATCGAGGAGCCGCTGGACGCCTACGACGCACCGGGCCACGCGGCCCTCGCCGCCTCGCTGGACACCCCCGTGGCCACCGGGGAGATGCTGGCCAGTGTCGCCGAACACTGGGAACTGATACGCCACAACGCGGCGGACATCATTCAGCCCGACGCACCGCGCATCGGTGGCATCACCCAGTTCCTCAAGCTGGCCACTCTCGCCGAGCAGCACCATCTGCAACTCGCCCCGCACTTCGCGATGGAGATCCACCTCCATCTCGCGGCCGCCTACCCGCATGAGCCATGGGTGGAGCATTTCGACTGGCTGGAGCCGCTGTTCAACGAGCGGCTGCAGATCAGCGACGGCCGGATGCGGGTGTCCGCACGGCCCGGCCTCGGCATCACCCTCAGCGAGCAGGCCCGCGCCTGGACGGGTGCCAAGGCCGAATTCGGCGCCCAGTGAGTCCGGTTCGCACCGGCGCCGATCGCGAATCCACGGGCACGCCCATTGACCAGCGGTGTTCACCCCTCTAGCCTCCATCTTCATATATAGACGGAGTGCATGTACGTGGACTCCTTGGCCCGTGTGGCGATCCGCTCGAGCCTCCAGCTCACCGGCCGCAGTTCAAAGGGGAACTGAAGACATGCCTCTCGTCGTCGTCGGAATCAGCGTGGTGATCCTGCTGTTCCTCATGACCAAGCTGAAGCTGAACGGCTTCATCGCCCTCCTCCTCGTGGCCGTCGGCGTCGCGCTGGTGCAGGGGGTCGAGGTGGAGAAGATCCCCGATGTCCTCGGAGAGGGCGTCGGGGGCCAGATCGGCGACACCATGCTCGTCGTCGGTCTCGGCGCCATGGTCGGCCGGGTCATGGGCGACTGCGGCGCGGCCCAGCGGATAGCCAACACCCTCATCGACACCTTCGGACTGCGCTGGGTCCAGGTGGCGATGGTGGTCACCGCCATGCTCATCGGCGTGACCATGTTCTACGAGGTCGCCTTCGTCATCATCGTGCCGGTGGCGTTCACCATCGTCCGGGTCACCCGGAAGAACCTGCTGTGGGTCGGGCTTCCGATGTCGATCTCCCTGTCGACCATGCACAGCTTTCTGCCGCCGCACCCCGGGCCCACAGCGGTGGCCTCGACCTTCCACGCCTCCGTCGGCCTGACCCTGTTCTACGGGCTGTTCATCGCCGTTCCGGCCGGTGCGCTGATCGCCCTGGTGTGGCCGAGGCTTCCGTTCGTCCGGCGGATGGACCCCGAGATCCCCAAGGGGCTGGTCAGCGAGCGCACCTTCACCGAGGAGGAGATGCCGGGTCTCGGCTGGTCGCTGTCGGTGGCCCTGGTCCCGGTGGTGCTGATCGCCGGTGCCGCGGTGACCGACATGGCCGTGTCCGGCGACAGCGCCGCCCTGCACATCATCACCTTCATCGGCTCCGCGCCGATCGCCCTGCTGCTGACCCTGCTGCTGGCGGTGTGGGCGTTTGGCCCCCGGATCGGCCGGAGCCTGGCCGAGGTCAGCGCCTCCTGCAACTCGGCGGCCCAGGCGATGGCGATGATCCTGCTGGTCATCGGGGCCGGCGGCGCCTTCAAGGAGGTCCTGGTCGAGGGCGGGATCTCCGACTACATCAAGGACCTCACGGACGACTGGTCCATCTCGCCGATCATCCTCGCCTGGCTCATCGCCGTCGTCCTGCGGGTGGCGCTCGGATCGGCTACGGTCGCCGTGGTCACCGCCGCCGGTGTGGTGCAGCCGCTCCTGGAGAACAGCGGAGTCCACCCCGAGTTGATGGTCCTCGCCGTCTCCTGCGGATCGATCGCCTTCAGCCATGTGAACGACCCCGGCTTCTGGATGTTCAAGGAGTACTTCAACCTCTCCGTCATCGACGCCATCAAGGCGCGCACCACCTACACCACCGTGCTCGCGGTCCTCGGTCTCGGCGGCGTGCTGGCCATCGAGGCCATTGTCTGAACCCTCCCTGTGCGACATCTGAACCCTCCCTGTGCGATCCCTCCGACACCGACCCAAGGACGCCACGATGAGCCAGCCGACCGTCACCTCGTTCGCCGTCTATCCGGTCGCCGGCCGGGACAGCATGGAGTTGAACCTCTCCGGCGCCCACGGCCCCTACTTCACCCGCAACGTGGTCGTTCTCGAGGACTCCGAGGGCCGTACCGGGTTGGGCGAGGTCCCCGGCGGTGAGAAGATCACCCAGACGCTGCGCGACGCCGAATCCCTCGTCGTCGGGGCGCGGGTGGGCGACTACAAGCGGGTGCTGGGCGAGATCGGACGGCGGTTCGGCGACCGCGACGCGGGGGGCCGGGGCACCCAGACCTTCGATCTGCGCACCACCGTGCACGCCGTCACTGCCGTCGAGTCGGCCCTGCTGGACCTGTTGGGCCAGCATCTGGAGGTGCCCGTGGCCGCGCTCCTGGGCGACGGACAGCAGCGGGACGCGGTACGAGTCCTGGGTTATCTGTTCTACGTCGGCGACCCCGACCGGACCGACCTGGAGTACGTCCGCGAACCCGGCGCCGAGGCGGAGTGGTACCGCATCCGCCACGAGGAGGCGCTGACCCCCGAGGCGATCGTCCGCCAGGCCGAGGCCACCTACGACCTCTACGGCTTCAAGGACTTCAAGCTCAAGGGCGGCGTCCTGGAGGGAAACGAGGAGGTCAAGGCGGTACGGGCGCTCAAGGAGCGGTTCCCCGACGCCCGCATCACCCTCGACCCCAACGGCGCCTGGTCGCTGCGCGAGGCGATCGAGCTGTGCCGGCCGCTGCTCGGCACGCTCGCCTACGCCGAGGACCCCTGCGGGGCCGAGGACGGCTACTCGGGCCGGGAGATCCTGGCGGAGTTCCGGCGCGCCACCGGACTGCCCACCGCCACCAACATGATCGCCACGGACTGGCGGCAGATGACCCACGCACTGGCGCTGCAGTCCGTCTCCATTCCGCTGGCCGACCCCCACTTCTGGACCATGCAGGGGTCGGTACGGGTGGCCCAGCTCTGCCATGAGATGGGCCTGACCTGGGGATGCCACTCCAACAACCACTTCGACATCTCCCTGGCGATGGTGGCCCACTGCGGAGCCGCCGCCCCGGGCGAGTACAACGCCCTGGACACCCACTGGATCTGGCAGGAGGGACTGGAGCGGCTCACCGTCGAGCCGCCACGGATCACCGGTGGTGAGATCGCCATCCCGGATGCCCCCGGGCTCGGGATCCGGCTCGACCGCGACCGGCTCCTCGCCGCCCACGCCCTCTACCAGGAGAAGGCGCTGGGGGCGCGGGACGACGCGGTCGGCATGCGCTCTCTCATTCCGGGCTGGACCTTCGACAACAAGCGTCCCTGCCTGGTGCGTTGAGTTCGGTGGCCCCGCGCACGCCGACCGGGGCGGTCAGACGGCGGGGCCGCTCGTCGAGCGGCCCCGCCGCGCCCGTACCGGGGGCCGTACGGCCCGGACCTCAGATCTCCAGCTCCGCCTCGATCCTGCGCAGCTGGTGCCGTGCCATCGCCAGATTGGCCCGGTTCTTGTCCAGCGCCAGATAGAGGAAGAGGCCCTGGCTGTCCCGGCCCTTCAGCAGCCGGATCAGGTGGTACTGGCTGCCGAGGGTGATGAGGATGTCCTCGATGGAGTCCTGCAGACCGAGCTGTTCCATGGTCCGCACCTTGGCGCGCACCACATCGGTGTTGCCCGCGGCCGCCAGCGTCAGGTCGAGTTCTTTTCCGCCGCCCACGGTGCCGAGGGCCATCCCGCTGGAGTAGTCGACCAGCGCGGCGCCGAGGGCGCCCTCGATGGACGTCATCGCCTCTTTGAGCGCGGTCTGAGTGTTCGCCATGATCGTGGCTGTTCCTTTCGATGTCATTGATGTCCGGTCGGGTGCCGGCGCGGGTTACGCGCCGTGCGGGGGAAGGTCGTGGTGGTCAGGGCTGCGGCTGCTCGGCCCTGCTGAGGGCGAGGCCCACCAGATCGGCGAGCCGGGCGCCCGAGCGGCGGGCCTCCATATGGAGACGGCCGACGTTGGTGCGGTCACCGGCCAGCACGGTCAGTACGGCCGTGGAACCCGCGGCATAGGTGGCCACATAGCCGTTCTCGCCGCGGACCAGCAGCTCACGGAAGGTGCCCCGCCCGGTGGCGCCCGCCAGCGACTGCGCCACCCCGAGAGCCGCGGCGGTCAGCGCCGCCACGCCTTCGGCCTCGACGGCCGTGTCATGCGCCAGCACCACGCCGTCGCTGGTGGCGGCGAGGGCGCCGGTCACATGGGTCACCCGGGCCCGCAGCCGGTGCAGCTCCTCCAGTACGTCGGGCTCGGCGGCCAGCAGCCACTTCCGCTCCGTGCGCTGCCGCAGGCTGCGTCTCATGACGCCGCGCACGGGGCGGGCGGGTCGGTCGGGGGAATCACAGTGTTGCCTCCAAGGCGTCGCGGAGCCGGCGCAGCAGGTCGATATCGGGGTCGGTGAAGGCGGCCGCGGCGGGACCGCGGTCCGGGGCGGGCGGCGCGCAGGCGCCGGACCGGGCGGACAGATCGGGGCGGCCCGGAGGTCCGGGACGGGCGGTCCGTGGTGTGGCGACATGCCCCGCCGCCGCCAGCCGCCGTATGTCGATCAGCGTGTGGAAGGCGGGACGGCCCAGCTCCCGCGCGATACGGGCGGGGGTGCGCACCCCGTCGGCCAGCGCCAGCACCGCGCGCTGACGGGAGGTCACGGCCGGGGCGCGGCCATCGGGGCGGCGGAGCACCACCGGCTCGGTGTCCACTTGCGGATACGGCCACAGGGAGTCCAGCAGTTCGCCGCGGCGCCGGGTCTCGCGCTCGACGGCGGCCGCGCCCACCGCGCGCACCGGTCCGAGCCAGTGGGCCGCGCCCCGCTGGAAGCCGCGGGGGCCGCTGCCGTGCCCGAGGGCGAAGTACGCCGCGTCGAACAGCGCGCCCAGATGGCAGATCTCCAGCTCCGCGTCCGACAGCCGGCCGCTGTCGACGAGGAACCGCCCGACCCCGCCGTCCGGGCCCGTCCGGCCCACCGCCTCCCGCCAGCTGTCGGCGGTCAGCCGCCCACCGATGGTGAGCAGCACCTCGATCCCGGGGGCCACGGGGCTTTCGGCGTGCACCACCTGGCCGTCCCGGAGATAGACGGTGCCCGCGTCGCACAGCAGGGCGCCGCTGGCCCGCTCGGCGGCGAGCCCGGTGAGGCTGGGCGTGTGGCCGGCTCGCCCACCGGCCCTGCGGGGCATGCTCATATCAGCGCCAGACGCCCGCACATATCGCGCAGCCGCATCCGGGCGAGCGCCAGATTCCCCTCCCGGCGGTCGAGCCAGAGGTAGAAGAAGACGCCGTTGTCGAAGGCCGTGTCGACGAAGCGCAGCAGGTGGTAGCAGGTGCGGGTGGTGACGATGATGTCCTCGACGGCGGGCTCCCCGCCCGTATCGTCCCCGTCCGCGCCGCTCTCGGCGTCGCTTTTCGTGCGGCCGGGGCCCAGCGCGGCGAACGCCCGCTGCTCGGCGGCCATCCGGGCCAGCTCCGCCGTCTCCGCAGCCGTGGCCTCGGGGTCCTCGTCGCGGACCTCGCCGACCATGCCGAGTGCGAGTCCGCTGGTCCACTCGATCACGGCGGCTCCGCGCGCGCCGTTCACGGTCATCGCTTCCAGCAGGCACTCGTCGATTCCGGGCATGCGGCCTCCCCTTCCCTGCGTCGCCCGTGGCGGGCGCCCACTGGGGCGCTTCACCAGTGACGGAGAGGTTACGCAGGGTTCAGCAGTTGGGGGCTAAATCCGGTAATGCTCGGAAATGGTGGGGGGTGTGTAGTAGGGTCCGCCGTCCCATGGGCCCCGTACGCCTCGGCAGCCCCTGTCGGTGCCATGTCGGGCAAGGTCGCCGATCCTCTGTATGGATTCATAGCGCTTCGGGGCCCACCGGGCCACAGGTGGGCGGGCGCATATTCCACCGTCACATTGCAGGCGTGGTGGATGGGTCAGTAGACGGTGGTGCGATGGTCGAGTACGCATACGCGGGGAGCCGGAACGCGGCGCGGTGCCCGACAGGGGTGCCCACGAGGCTCTCCCCGAGTCGTTTCGCACCCCTGTGCCGCACAGAGTGGCGAGATTTGACGGTACCGATGTGGCGGAAACCGCCCGCGTTTCGCCCGGCTTGTCTGCGGTGTCCTGACGGTGTGTTACCGAACGGCGGGTGCGGAGGGGGAGACGGCGGCGCCCGGAGTGGTCGGGGAGGCCGAGGAGCCCGGGGCGTCGTCGACCGGGGCGGGCGGGGAGGGTGTGGGCGGTTCGCCCTTGCCCTCGAGCGAGGCCGGCTTCTTCAGGACCACCATCGGCTCCCCGGGCTTGGGCATCACCGGCTTGGTGAAGTCCGGGCCCTGGGTCGGAGTTTCGGTGATCTGGGCCGGAAGCCGCTCGTAGTCGACCATCCCGGTGTTCTCCATCTGCGTGATGTGGTCCAGCACCGTGTTGTTGGCCTGGGTGGCGAGCTGACGCACCAGGGTGTTCTTGCTGGTCGCCCGGATCTTGGCGATGGAGCTGAAGATCTGGCCGTGGGTGATGCGCAGGATCTGGGCCATCTGGCTGTCGAAGTCCTTGCCCGTGGCGGCCGTGAGGGTGTCCAGGAAGCCCTGCTGCTGCGGCGTGGGCTTGTTGGGCAGGGTGATGCCGAGTTTGGGCGCGATGTCCCGTGAGGCGTCGTCCAGTTGCGCATGCCCCACGATGAGATGTTCACCGGCTGTCTTCACCGCCGCCGTGGTGCCCTTCTTGAGGGCCAGCTCACCGACGGGGTACTCCCACAGTCCGGCGAGCCGGACCTTGACCACGAACTCCTTGTCGGCCCCGGTGAGCGGTCCGTACTGCGTCGAGTTCGTCTTCGCCAGGTTCGTCTGGTTCTCCTGCTGCACACCCGTCAGGGCAGGCGACATGATCACGCCGAGCGTGACCACCACGGAACCTATGAGGAGGGAGGTACCTGTCACGAAGTACCGGGATCGCATAGAGCCTCCTGGCGGGGACGCCGGTCGTTGTGCGGAGCAGTGGCTGCCCGTGCTTGCATCGGCGAATACGGACCGCGAAGGGTCTGTGCTCAATGGCGCAGCAGTTGTTTATACGTCTTCGAGCCGTTACTTCGGCCGCGTATGGCCTATCTCACAGCCACCTCCGGACTCATGCGTCACGGCGCCGCTCCCCAGGCGCTCCCGGGCGAGGACGTCACCAGCCGCTGGAGGGCCGAAGTCGGCGCTGGTGCCCCGGCCGTCGCCCTCGCCGTCGTTCGGGCCCTCGGCCATCAGGCATATGTTGTCCGCCTTCTCGCAGCGGTTGTTCTCGACGCGGACCCGATGGCTGGGCGGGGTGTCGCTGGCGAAGGTCTGCATGCAGTCGGCGGGCCGGCCGTGGCTGTTGTCGGTGCCGCGGACGGTGTTGTGCGCGATCGTCAGGTCGTCGCCGAAGAACCGGATACCGTCGCCGTCCCCGCCGCTCGGGCCGGTCACGGTGTTGTTCCGCACGGTGACGCGGTGGCCGGTCAGCTCGATCCCGGGCGCCTCCGGGCGGACGGACCGGAACCCTTCGACGATCACATCGTCGGCCTCGATGGTGATGCCGTCCACGGCGTCCCCGCCCCCGGCGTAGGTGATCGGGTGCTTCCGGCTTCCGCCCTTGGTGACGACCAGCCGCCGGCGGGACAGATCGCCGTCGAAGCAGACGGTGTCACCCGGCCTCGCCCGGCGCGCCGCCTCCCGCGGGGTGGCGGCGCGCCGGGTGCAGGGCGCGGCCCCCTTCTCGGTGGCGGGCGACATCCTCGGCGCGGCGGCGCCGGATCCGCCGTCCGTACCTCGCTCCAGGGGCCACGACGGGCGCGCCAGGGCGGCCAGGAGGGCGAGGACCGAGACGGCGAGGAAGTCGAGGACGAGTCTCCAGGTGATCCGCATGGCGGGAACCGTGGACCCGGATCCCGGGGACCGGTCCCGATGCCACCCGCCCCTCGCCGCCCTCCGGTTCACCCCACCGTCACCGTACGCCCCTAGATTCACACCCACACACGGAAGGGCGTGATCCCCGATGGAGACGCACACAGCACGGCGAAAGAGACTCGGGCGCCGATCGGCGCTGGCGGGCGGGGGAGTGGCGGTGGCGATCGGCGCACTGCTCGCCCCGCTCGTCGAGGCCCCCGCGGCGAGCGCGGCGCCACGGGCCGACGAGGTACGTCACCCCGTCGACTACGTGGACCCGCTGATCGGCTCGGCGGGCGGTGGCAACACCTACCCCGGCGCCAATCTGCCGTTCGGCATGATCGCCTGGTCCCCGACCAGCACCACGGGCGACCAGACCAACACCGCGGCGGCCAACGGCTATTCCTACGACACCACCCGGGTCCGGGGCTTCAGCCTCACCCATGTCAACGGCGCTGGCTGCCACCCCGGAGCCGCGGGCGATGTGCCGATCATGCCGTTCGTGGGCGAGGTCGACAGCTCGCCCACCGCCGACACCAAGGACCAGAAGTACGCCGCCGGCTTCTCGCACGACCAGGAGAAGGCCGAGCCCGGTCGCTACCGGGTGGGGCTCGACTCGGGCGCCGCCGCCGATCTCGCGGTGAGCGAGCGGGCCGGTGTCGCCGACTTCTCCTTCCCCCAGGACGCCCCGGCCCGTCTGCTGTTCCGCACCTCCAACTCCCTCAACGGCAGCGAGAACGCCCATATCGAGATCGACGCCCAGCGGCGCAAGGTCACCGGCTGGGTGCTGACCGGTGCGTTCTGCGGGCGGCGTGCCAACGGCGGTGAGAACAACCGCACGACGTACTACCGCCTCTACTTCAGCGCCTCGT
The DNA here is from genome assembly GCF_001598115.1 of Streptomyces sp. AgN23. Taxonomy (NCBI): domain Bacteria; kingdom Bacillati; phylum Actinomycetota; class Actinomycetes; order Kitasatosporales; family Streptomycetaceae; genus Streptomyces; species Streptomyces sp. AgN23. The sequence continues at coordinate 663,790 of NZ_CP007153.1, read as the reverse complement.
TCGACCGCGCCTTCTCCACCGTGGGCACCTGGGAGAACGACCGGCTCTCACCCGGCGCCACCACCGCCGACGGCGGCGAGGGCTATCTCACCGGCGCCGACCGGGCCGGGCGTGGCTCCGGCGGATACGTCGGCTTCGACACCACGCGGGACAACGATGTCCGGATGCGGCTCGGCATCTCGTACGTCTCCCTCGCGGGTGCAGAGGCCAACCTCCGCGCCGAGATAGCGCCCCGGGCGAGCGTCGCCGATGTGGCGGCGGCCGGACGGGCCGCCTGGGACCGCCGGCTGCGCGCCATCCGGATCAGCGGCGGCAGCGAGCCGCGCCGCACCGCCTTCTACACCGCCCTCTACCACGCGCTGCAGCAGCCCAACCTGATCAGCGACACCGACGGCCGCTACCCGGGCATGGACGGCACCCCGCACCGCGTCGAGCGCGGGCAGACGGCGCAGTACAGCAACTTCTCCGGCTGGGACCAGTACCGCGCCCAGGTGCAGCTGCTCGCCCTGCTCCAGCCCCGGGTCGCCGGGGACTTCGCCCAGTCGCTGTTCAACTTCGCCCGGCAGAACGGCGGGGTGTGGGACCGCTGGGTGCACATCAGCGGCGCCACCCATGTGATGACGGGCGACCCCTCCGCCGCCACGCTCGCCACCTTCTACGCCATGGGGGTACGGAACTTCGACGCCGAGGGCGCCTTCGACTCCCTCTACCGCCAGGCCACCGTCCCGCACCCCGACGGGCTCTCCGACAAGGGCTGCCCGGGCCAGTGCGAGGGCCAGCGCCCGAACCTCGCCCAGTACCTGGACTCGGGGTACGCGGCGCAGGACGCCTGCCACTGCTGGGGCGGCGCCGCGGAGACCCTGGAGGACTCCGTCGCCGACGACGCGCTCGCCCGCTGGGCCCGGCTGCTCGGCCGCGACAAGGAGGCCGATGCACTCGGCGCGCGCGGCGGCTACTGGCGCCATGTGTTCAACCCCGAGGCCACTGGCACGGCGGGCTACATCCAGGCCAGAAACCGGGACGGCTCCTGGGTGACCCCCTTCGACCCGGCGTCCGACCGGGGGTTCGCCCAGGGCAGCGCGGCCACCTACACCTGGATGGTGCCGCAGGACGTCCAGGGCCTCGCCGAGGCCATGGGCGGACGCGAGCGCGCGGCGGCCCGGCTGGACGGCTTCTTCCATAAGCCCGACGGCTCCTGGTCGGTCCGCGGCGGCGATCCGCTCCGTTACGACCCCACCAACGAACCGGGTATCCACGCCCCCTGGCTCTACAACGCGCTCGGGCAGCCCTGGAAGACCCAGGAGACCGTGCGCCAAATCGTCGCCACCGTGTACGGAACCGGGCCGAAGGGGCTGCCCGGCAACGACGACCTGGGCACCATGTCCGCGTGGTACGTGTTCGCGGCGCTCGGCATCTATCCCCAGGCCCCGGGGCGTGCCGAGGCCCTGCTCACCGGACCGCTCTTCCCCCGCGCGGTGATCGCCCCGGCAGGGCAGCGGCGCGCCCTGACCATCGGCGCCCCGGACGCCTCCGACAGCCACCTCTATGTGCACGCGGTCCGGGTGAACGGCAGGCCGCACGCCACCTCATGGCTCGACGGCTCGTTCCTGCGCCAGGGCGGTTCGCTCTCCTTCGACCTGGCCGACCGGCCCGACACCACCTGGGCCACCGACCCGGGCGGACTGCCCCGCTGACGCCCTAGGCCGGCGCGTCGGCGAACGTGTCCGCGCGGATATGGGCCATGGGCCGGCCCGCCACCCGGTACCTGCCATTGGGCACCCGGCCGGACCGGGACACATGCACGGTGAGCGGGCCGGCCCACTCATAGCCCTTGTCCTCCGCATGACGCACCAGCTGGTCCGTCAGCTCCTGTCCCACCTGACAGCCACGCCGGGTGAGCTCCTCATGGACCTCGTCGGCCAGCTCGACGTCATAGACGTTGGGCACCACCACCCGGGTCGGTCCGCACACCACGGCGTGGCTGTCGCATTCACGTTTGAGCGCGCCGAGGAGTTCGACGGGCTCGCTGCGGACCACCTTGGCCAGCAGCGATTCCTCCCAGCGCTCTATCGCCCGTTCCCATCGGTTCAGCGTCTGCATGCCCTCCCGGGTTCCCGATCCGGATCACCTCATGCCCTCATCGGCGCCGCCCACCGTCGCCGCGGGTCCGCCGGAGCGTGAAGGTGTCCACGGGATTCTGACGCGTAGACACTGTCTACTCCCCTCTGGTAGACAGTGTCTATGGCTGAGCGTGAGCAGGACTCGGGTCTCCGGTCCCGATTGGTGGACGTCGGAGTGGGGCTGGTGGAGGCGGAGGGGGCGCAGGCCCTTTCGCTGCGGGAGATCGCCCGTCGGGCCGGGGTGTCCCACGGGGCGCCCCGGCGCTACTTCCCGACGCATCTGGCCCTGCTGTCCGCCATCGCGCGACGCGGCTTCGAGAGCCTGGCCAACCAGGCCGGTGCGGCGATCGCCGCTCATGAGGGCGACCCACGGGGGCAGTTGACGGCTCTGGCGCGGAGCTGTCTCGACTTCGCGCTGACCAACCGCGGCATGTTCGAGCTGATGTTCCGCCACGATCTCCTGGAGAGCAACCAGCTCGGCCTGCGGGAGACGAGCCTGCCGCTCTTCGCCACCCTCGTCGACCTGGTGGCCGGAGTGCGGCCGGAATCCGGTGCGGAGCCACGGATCGTCGCGGCCGCGCTGTGGGCGAATCTGCACGGCATCGCCCAACTGTGGGGCTGGGGCAGCCTTCAGCTCGCGGTGGGAGTGGATGACGTCGAGCCACTGCTGCGTGCCGCGCTCGACGCGCACCTCGGCCCGGAGGCCCGATGAGTACCCCGCGCGTACGACGCCTCACCCTGGCCGGCAGCGTCACCGGGGCCGTGATCGTCGCCCTCGACGGCACCGTGCTGACCGTCGCCCAGCCCCATCTGCAGCGGGATCTGCATGCCACGTTCGCCCAGGTCCAGTGGACCAGTACCGGATATCTGATCGCCGTGGCGAGTCTGCTGGTGTTCGCGGGCCGCCTCGGTGACCGCTACGGCCATCGGCGTGTCTTCGCCATCGGCATGCTGGGCTTCGGCGCCGCCTCGGCGGGCATCGGGCTCGCGGGCGGCATCGGCTGGGTGATCGGGCTGCGGGTCGCCCAGGGGGTCTTCGGGGCGCTGCTGCAACCCGCCACCCTCGGGATGCTGCGCGCCGCGTATCCACCCGACCGGCTCGGCAGGCCCCTCGCGGTGCGCACCGGCGCCATCGGGCTGGCGGCCGCGGCAGGTCCGCTGGTCGGCGGGGCGCTGACCACCCATCTGGGGTGGCGGGCGGTGTTCTTCCTCAATGTCGCGCCCGCCCTGGCCATGGGCCTGACGGCACTCGCCGTCCGGGCCCCGATGGCGCCCCGTGGGACCGCCCGGCCGCGGCTCGATCTGCCCGGTGCCGCTCTGCTCGCGATGGCGCTGGCCGGGCTGGTGCACACGCTCGTCGGCGTCCCCGGAACCGGCTGGACGGCGGCGACCGCGCTCGGGCCGACGGCCGCCGTGGCGGCCGGAGGCGTCTTCGTATGGCATGAGCGCCGTACGGAACATCCGCTGGTGCCGCCGGGTCTGCTGCGGTCGGCCACCGCCGGCCCGGCGCTCGGCGTGCTGGTGTCCGCGTCGGCCGCGCTGTCCGGGGCGCTTTTCCTCGGCACCTACTATCTGCAGGACGTGCTCGCGCTGGATCCGCTCGCCAGCGGACTGAGGGCGCTCCCGCTGGCGGTGATGATGGTGCTGGGCGCACCGGTGGCGGCGCTGCTGATGCGCCGTCAGGGGCCCCGCCGGACGACGGTCGCGGGGATGGTTCTGGTGGCGGCCGGTGTGTTGCTGATGTCCCGTCTCGGCCGGGACTCGGGCGCCGAGGCGATCGGCGGATGCTTTCTTGTGCTGGGCGCGGGTTTCGCCACCGTGATGGTCACCGCGACCACCGTCGTGGTGCGCGACGCGTCCGTGGATACCGCCGGGGTGGCGGGCGGGCTCCAGCAGACCGCCATGAACATCGGCCCCGCACTGGGGGTCGCGGCCGCGACCACGCTGATGAGCGTGGCCGGGCCGGGCGCCGCCACCGGACGGCCGCCCGGTGACGGGCCGGGCCGGGCGGCCGACGTCTTCCTCTCGGCGATGGGGCCGGCGCTGACGGTTCTCGCGGCCGTGGCCGCGGCCGGTGCGCTGCCGGCCACCAGGCTGCCGGGCCGTGCGGCGGCGCGGCCACCCGGGGGTCAGCCGGTGGAAGAGGCCCCGGACGGGCCCCCGAGGTCGGAGATCGCGTCGAGCGCCTGACCGGCTGTGGAGAACGCGACCGACTCCAGTGCGCCCGTGCGGCGCATCGCCGCCGGCACCCTGGCCTTGTCCTCCTCGGTCGTGCCGTCCCTGAAGGTGAACCGCAACACGTTGAGCGGCTTGGGGGCGGACAGGCGTGTGTCCAGGACATCGCCAATGGGGCAGGTGTCGCCAAGCCCACGGTGTACAACCACCTCACCGACAAGGAAACCCTGTTCCGCCACGCCATGGAGGCCGCGGCCGACGCCGTGATGGCGGAGAACCTCGCGGTCGTCGAGCGGTTGCGCGAGCCCGGGGACGATCTGCGCGCCGCCCTGGAGGACATGGCGTACCGGATGCTCCAGGTGTGCTGCGGTGAGCGGTCCCGGGCCCTGCGGCGGCTCACCTACGCCCAGGCGGCCGACTTCCCCGATCTGATCGAGATCGTGCAGGGACGTACCGCCATCCGGCCCGGTGAGGCGCCGGCGGACCGGCCGGGCGATCCGGCGCGGGCCGCGGAGCAGTTGCTCGCGCTGCTCACCGGCCCCATGGAGGTGCGGTCCCGGCTGGGCACCCGCAAGGTCTCCGCCGCCGAGACGCGCACGGTCGCCCGGTCCGCGGTGGACACCTTTCTGCGGGCATACGAAGCCGCCGCCACCGAGCCCCCTGACCCGAGGGCCGGGGGACCGGTGGCGGCGGCTCGTCGGCGCTGCCGGCTCAGCTGAGGGCGACCAGCAGATCGCCGCCTTCCACCTGCTGGATCGCGCTGATGGCGATGCGCGACACGGTCCCGCTCTTCGGGGCCGCGATGGTGGCCTCCATCTTCATCGCCTCGATCGTCGCCACGGTGGCACCGGCCTCCACCTGGTCGCCCTCGGCCACCGCCAGCGTCACCACACCCGCGAAGGGCGCCGCCACATGGCCGGGGTTGCTCCGGTCGGCCTTCTCGGTGGCCGGTACGTCGGAGGCCGCCGAATTGTCCCGCACCTGGACCGGGCGCAACTGCCCGTTCAGCGAGGCCATCACCGTGCGCATACCGCGCTCGTCGGCGTCGCCGATGGCCTCCAGCTCGATCAGCAGCCGGACCCCGGGCTCGAGGTCCACCGTGTACTCATGCCGCGGGCGCAGCCCGTAGAAGAAGTCCTTGCTGTCCAGCACGCTGGTGTCGCCGTGGGCCTGCCGATGCGCCTCGAACTCCTTGGTCGGGCCGGGGAACAGCAGCCGGTTCAGCGTCGCCCGCGGATCCTTCTCCAGCTGCTCCCGGTCCTCCGTGGACAGCTCCGCGGCCGTCGGCTTGGCGGCGGCGCGGCCCTCCAGCGCCTTGCTGCGGAACGGCTCGGGCCAGCCGCCCGGCGGATTGCCCAGCTCGCCGCGGAGGAACCCGATGACCGAGTCCGGGATGTCGTATCGGCCCGGATCCGCCTCGAAGTCCTCCGGCGACACCCCCGCCCCCACCAGGTGCAGCGCGAGATCGCCGACCACCTTCGACGACGGGGTGACCTTCACCAGATGGCCCAGCATCCGGTCCGCGGCGGTGTACATCGCCTCGATGTCCTCGAAGCGGTCACCGAGGCCGAGCGCGATGGCCTGGGTGCGCAGATTGGACAGCTGGCCACCGGGGATCTCATGGTGGTACACCCGCCCGGTCGGCGAGGCGAGGCCGGCCTCGAACGGTGCGTAGATCTTGCGCACGGCCTCCCAGTACGGCTCCAAGGCGCCGATCGCCTCGAGGTCGAGCCCGGTCGGCCGGTCGGAGTGGTCGGTGGCGGCCACGATCGCCGACAGCGACGGCTGGGAGGTGGTGCCCGCCATGGAGGCCACCGCGCCGTCCACCGCGTCCGCACCGGCCTGGATCGCCGCGAGATAGGTGGCGAGCTGACCGCCGGCGGTGTCATGGGTGTGGATGTGCACCGGCAGGTCGAACTCCCTGCGCAGCGCGGAGACCAGCGTGGCCGCGGCCGGGGCGCGCAGCAGCCCCGCCATGTCCTTGATGGCCAGCACATGCGCGCCCGCGTCCACGATCTGCTCGGCGAGCCGCAGATAGTAGTCGAGGGTGTAGAGCCGCTCCGAGGGATCGGACAGATCGGAGGTGTAGCAGAGCGCCACCTCGGCGATTGCCGACCCCGTCTCCCGTACCGCCTCGATCGCGGGCCGCATCTGCCCGATGTCGTTCAGCGCGTCGAAGATCCGGAAGATGTCGATCCCGGTGGCCGTGGCCTCCTGCACGAAGGCGGTGGTCACCTCGGTCGGATACGGCGTGTAGCCCACGGTGTTACGGCCGCGCAGCAGCATCTGCAGACAGATGTTGGGCACCGCCTCGTGCAGCTTGGCCAGCCGCTCCCACGGGTCCTCGGCGAGGAAGCGCAGCGCCACGTCGTAGGTGGCCCCGCCCCAGCACTCCAGCGAGAGCAGCTGCGGCACGCTCCGCGCCACCACCGGGGCCACGGCCAGCAGGTCCCTGGTGCGGACCCGGGTGGCCAGCAGCGACTGATGCGCGTCCCGGAAGGTGGTGTCGGTGACACCGATGGTGGGCGACTCGCGCAGCCACCGCGCGAAACCCTCCGGACCCAGCTCGGTGAGCCGCTGCTTGGAGCCGGCGGGCGGCTCGGCGTCCGGCACCGGGGGCAGTTTGGTGGTGGCGTTGATCAGATGGGGCCGCTCGCCGTGCGGCTTGTTCACCGTGACATCGGCCAGATAGGTGAGCAGCTTGGTACCGCGGTCGGCGGAGTGACGCGCGGTCAGCAGATGCGGCCGCTGCTCGATGAACGACGTGGTGACCTGCCCGGCGCGGAAGTCCGGATCGTCCAGCACCGCCTGGAGGAAGGGGATGTTCGTGGATACGCCGCGGATGCGGAACTCGGCCACCGCACGCCGGGCGCGGCCGACCGCGGTCGCGAAGTCCCGCCCCCGGCACGTCAGCTTGACCAGCATCGAGTCGAAGTGGGCGCTGATCTCCGCACCGGAGTGGGTGGTGCCACCGTCCAGCCGGATGCCCGAGCCGCCCGGTGAGCGATACGCGCTGATCATTCCGGTGTCCGGGCGGAAGCCGTTGGCCGGGTCCTCGGTGGTGATCCGGCACTGCAGCGCCGCACCTCGCACATACACGGTGTCCTGGGCGAGGCCGAGGTCGGCCAGCGTCTGGCCGGCGGCGATCCGCAGCTGCGACTGGACCAGATCGACATCGGTGATCTCCTCGGTCACCGTGTGCTCGACCTGGATCCGCGGATTCATCTCGATGAACACATGGCGGCCCTCGCGGTCGAGCAGGAACTCCACCGTGCCGGCGTTGCGATAGCCGATCTGCCGGGCGAACTTCACCGCGTCCTCGCAGATCCGCTCCCGCAGCTCCGGATCGAGGTTGGGCGCCGGCGCCAGTTCGATCACCTTCTGGTGGCGCCGCTGCACCGAGCAGTCGCGCTCGAACAGATGGATGACATCGCCCTGCCCGTCGGCGAGGATCTGCACCTCGATATGGCGGGGCTCCACCACCGCCTTCTCCAGGAAGACCGTGGCATCGCCGAAGGCGGACTCGGCCTCTCGCGCCGCCGCCTCGATGGACTCACGCAGCGTCTCCCGGTTCTCGACCCTGCGCATACCGCGCCCGCCGCCACCGGCGACGGCCTTGACGAACACCGGGAAGCCGAGCTCGTCCGCGGCCCGGACCAGCTCGTCCACATCGGTCGACGGTTCGGAGGAGCCGAGCACCGGCACCCCGGCCGCGCGGGCGGCGGCCACCGCGCGCGCCTTGTTCCCGGTGAGCTCCAGGATCTGCGCGCTGGGCCCCACGAACGTGATCCCCGCCTCCTCGCACGCACGTGCGAGATCGGGGTTCTCGGACAGAAAGCCATATCCGGGATACACGGCGTCCGCGCCCGCACTGCGCGCCGCGCGGACGATCTCCTCGACGGAGAGATAGGCCCGCACCGGATGGCCCGGCGCACCGATCTCATACGCCTCATCGGCCTTGAGCCGATGCAGCGAGTTGCGGTCCTCATGCGGGAACACGGCTACGGTTCTCGCGCCCAGCTCATAGCCGGCGCGGAAGGCGCGAATGGCGATCTCTCCACGATTGGCGACCAGCACCTTGCGGAACATGCCCGATCCCTTCTACCTGCCCGGTACCTACAACACACGCTTGTCGGCGAACACTACTGCCGCGTGCCACGCAGGACGCCCGGGGTGTGATCGAGTTCTCGTGGATGGCGTACGGGATGGCGCCCGGTCCTCGTCATCCATGGTCGCCGGGGATACGGAGAGTGGCCCTGCGACCGCTCCGGGTCGAGCCCTGCCACGGCGCCGGAGAGGGCCGGCCCGCCTCGGTAGAAGCCCCCTTGGCCATCATCTGTCAGTGGTCCAACGAGTGATCTTCACGAGCGGTGTCCTTCCCTGGAGGAGCGCGAAGGTGACAGTAATTCATAAATAACCATAACTCGCACAAGCCCTCCGATGCCGAAAAGGGCGACGAAAAGGACCTTGCGCCACACCATGGCGACCTCCGGCGATTCCACCCATCATGCCGCCATGACAGTCAATCTGACACGCCGTCACCTTCTCGGTCTGGCCGCCCTGCAGAGCGCGGCGGCCCTCGGACTCACCCGCATCGGCCTCGCCCCGGCGACCGCCGCCGAGAGCGCCGAACACTTCCCCGCCGTCGTCGTCGGCTCGGGCTACGGCGCGGCCGTGGCCGCGCTCCGGCTCGGCGAGGCGGGTATCAGAACCCTCGTCGTGGAGATGGGGCGGTTATGGGACACCCCGGGCTCCGACGGCCGGGTCCACTGCTCGATGACCGCTCCCGATCAGCGCTCCATGTGGTTCAAGAGCAGAACCGAGGCGCCCCTGTCCACCTTTCTGTGGCTGGATGTCATCAACAAGGACATCACCCCCTACCCCGGCGTCCTGGACCGCGTCCGCTTCCCCGGCATATCCGTCTACGTGGGGCGCGGGGTCGGCGGCGGTTCGCTGGTCAACGGCGGTATCGCGGTCACCCCGCCGCGCGCGTACTTCCAGCAGATGCTGCCGCAGGTGGCAGCGGACCCGATGTACGACACGTACTTCCCGCTGGCCAACCGCATGCTCGGCGCCACCACCGTTCCCTCCGCGTGGTTCGAGGCCACGGAGTGGTACACCTACGCCCGCGTCGCCCGCGCCCAGGCCGCCAGGGCGGGCCTGAAGACCGTCCTCATGCCCAACGTCTACGACTTCGACTACATGCGGCGCGAGGCCGACGGAACGGCGACCAAGTCCGCGCTCGCCCAGGAGGTCATCTACGGCAACAACTTCGGCAAGCGCAGCCTCGACAAGACCTATCTCGCGGCCGCGCTCGGCACCGGCCAGGTCACCCTGCACACCCTCAGCCGCGTCAGGTCCCTGCGCCGGGCACCCGACGGCAGCTATGTCCTCACCGTGGAGCGCATCGACACCACCGGCACCGTCGTCTCCACCGACGAGATCACCTGCGGTTCGCTCTTCCTCGGCGCGGGCAGCCTCGGCACCACCGAACTCCTGCTGCGCGCCCGCGAGACCGGCGCCCTGCCCGAGCTGAGCGCGGAGGTCGGCCGGGGCTGGGGCGGCAACGGCAATGTCATGCTCGGCCGCGCCAACCATGTGTGGCACCCGACCGGCGCCCACCAGTCCACCATCCCGGTGCTGGCGATCGACGACTGGTCCAACACCGCCAACCCGGTCTTCGCCGAGATCGCCCCGCTGCCCGCCGGCCTCGAGACCTGGGTCAGCCTCTACCTCGCCATCACCCGGAACCCCGAGCGCGCCACCTTCACCTATGACGCGGCCAAGGACACCACCGTGCTCAACTGGACCCGCGCCCAGAGCGCGCCCTCGGTCGCCGCGGCCAAGGCGCTGTTCGACCGCGTCAACTCCGCCAACGCCACCATCTACCGCTATGACCTCTTCGGCGACACCCGGGCCTTCGCCGACGATTTCTGCTACCACCCGTTGGGCGGCTGTGTCCTGGGCCGCGCCACCGACGCGTACGGCCGGGTGACCGGCTACGACGGGCTCTATGTGACCGACGGATCCCTCATTCCGGGCTCCATCGGCGTCAACCCGTTCGTCACCATCACCGCCCTGGCCGAGCGCACCATGGCCCGGGTGCTGGCCGAGGACCGCGTCGGCGGCCGGTGACGCGTGGTCTGACGCCCGGTTCCGCCGGGATCACTTCCAGGGAAGGGTGAGCCAGGGGCTCTCCGGATCGGTGGTGAGGATGCGATGCGCGGTGAGCATGTCCTCGTACCACTCACCGAACTCCTCGTCGTCGAAGTGGAGGCACCGCCCGAGGATGTACGCGGCGGAGAACTCTTCCCAGGAGCGATAGTTGGCCTGCGCCGACCGTCCCGCGCGCAGCACCGCGCGCTCGGCTTCGTCGAGCGAGCAGAAACGTGCGGCGAGCCCCCAGCGGGCCATCCCCGAGGCCCGTCCGTAGTCCCAGGCCTCCACCGTGCGGACGAACTTCCCCTCGGCGAGCAGGCCGTCCGCACGGAACCGGGCCTCATAGCGGGCGATCCGGCCGATGAGCCGCTGCACGCCCGCCACCTGCGCCTCCACCTCCGCGCTGTCCCGGGGCTCCGCCTTGGTGACCCCGTCGGGGGTGATCCGGACCTCGCCGGCCTCGGCCGCGGTGCGCCGCAGCACCCGCTCGGCCACCGTCCGCCAGTGGTCCACCCCGACCGGGCCGGCGAAGTCCAGGGCCAGGGTTCGGCGCACCCCGAGCGCGAACTCCCAGACGCCGCTGATCAGTTCGGCGCCCAGCAGCAGCTCCTGGATGCGCTGCCACTCCTCCCGGCCGGTGATGCCCCACCACTCCTTGAGCCGGCTCCGCTCACGGGTGTATCCGCCGCCGTGGTAGGCCATGGCGTTCCACAGCTCGCCGTTCTTGACGAACAGCAGCGCCCCGCAGGCCAGTCCGTGGGCCACCGGGCCCTGTGTCGGCCCGCCCACCCACAGCCCGCGCAGCTTCATGGGGGCGTGTGCGCGGCCTTCGCCGTCGGCGGCGTGCTCGGCGTGGCCGCTCCACAGCGCGCGGTGCGCCGGGGAGGTCGGGAAGAACGTCTCACACGGACTGCCGGGGTTGACCACGATCCACGGCGGATCGTCGGGCTCCCACTCCGTGGCGAGCCACCCCAGGGAGTAGGAGAGATAGACGGTCTCCGGATGGGGGGCGGGGAGCATACCCTCGGTGAAGAGGGGCAGGCAGTTGGCCTGCACCTGGGGATACCAGTACGGGGTGAACAGCACCGTCCCGGGGCGCGCCTGGAGACGGGAGTACGCATCGGCGACGAAGAGTTCGGTGCGCGCCAGCACATCGAAGTACGCCGACCAGTCGCCGCGGGCCTTCGCCTCGTACAGCTCCCGCTCGATCGCGCTCGGCGCCTGCCATGCGGTCTGTGTGCTGCCCTGGACGCCGTGTTCCGGCACGGCGGCCTCCCCGTTTCCCATGGCCGACCACTCTATCCAGCGGTCCGCCGTGGGCGAGGGGTCAGCCCAGGGCCCGGTCCAGGTTGAACGCGGCGCTGATGAGCGCGAGATGGGTGAACGCCTGCGGGAAGTTGCCGATCTGCTCACCGGTGCGGCCGATCTCCTCCGCGTACAGCCCGACATGATTGGCGTAGGTGAGCATCTTCTCGAAGGCCAGCCGCGCATCGTCCACCCGTCCGGCCCGGGACAGCGCCTCGACGTACCAGAACGAGCAGATCGAGAAGGTGCCCTCCTCACCGCGCAGCCCGTCCGGGCTGACCCTGGGGTCGTAGCGGTAGACCAGCGAATCGGACACCAGTTCCTCGCCCAGCGCGTCCAGCGTGGACAGCCATTTGGGGTCGGTGGGGGAGATGAACTTGGACAGCGGCATCATCAGCACCGAGGCGTCGAGCACCTCCTCGCCCTCACGCTGCACGAAGGCGCGCCGCCGCGGCGACCAGCCAGAGCGCATGATCCGGCGGTAGATGTCATCGCGCGCCTTCGACCAGCGGGCCATGTCCGCGGGCAGGCCGCGGTGGCGGGCGATGCGCATCCCCCGCTCGATCGCGACCCAGCACATCAGCTGCGAGTACAGGAAGTACTGCGGGCCGGAGCGGGTCTCCCAGACGCTCATATCGGGCTGGTCCCAGTTGTCACAGACCCAGCAGACCGCGTCGCTGACGGTGTCCCAGTGGTCGCTGGCCAGCGGCTGCCCCCACTTGTCGTAGAGATAGAGGGAGTCCACCAGCGCTCCGTAGATGTCCAGCTGGAGCTGGTGGACCGCCGCGTTGCCGACCCGGACCGGGGAGGAGCCCTGATGGCCCTCCAGATGGGGGAGCATCTGCTCGGGGATCTCGCTGCGGCCGTCGATGCCGTACATGATCTGCAACGGTCCGCCGGGGCCGTCATCGAAGTTGATGTCCTCGGACAGGAACCGCACGAACGCCTCGGCCTCCTGGGTGAAGCCCAGCCTCAGCAGCGCGTAGATGCAGAACGCGGCATCGCGGACCCACACATAGCGGTAGTCCCAATTGCGCTCGCCGCCGATCTGCTCGGGCAGGCTGGTCGTCGGGGCCGCCACGATGGCGCCGGTCGGCGCATAGGTGAGCAGCTTGAGGGTGAGCGCCGAGCGGTGCACCATCTCCCGCCACCGCCCCCGGTAGCGGGACTGCGAGAGCCAGCGGCGCCAGTAGCACACGGTGGCGTCGAACAGCTCCTCCGCCTCCGCCTGCGGGCAGTGCCGCGGCTGCACCGTGCCGCCGATCCGGTCGAGCGCGAAGACCGCGGCCTCGCCCTCGACCAGCTTGAACGTGGAGACCACATCGGCCCCGTCGGTCTCCACGGTGACGCTGGACGTCAGTGCCAGCGACAGCTCCGGGGACTCGAAGATCGTGAGCCCCTCCTCGGCGCGCACCGTATGCGACTGCCGGGCGTAGTCGAAGCGGGGCGCCACCCGTGCGGTGAAGGGCAGCGATCCGCGCACGCACAGCACCCGGCGGATCAGCCGGTGCCGTTCCGCCTCGCGCGAGTTGTCCACGATCGGCATGAAGTCCTGGACCTCGGCGACCCCGTCGTCCGCGAAGAAGCGGGTGATGAGGATGTTGGTGTCGGGGAAGTAGAACTGCTTCGTCCGGGCGGGCACCTCCGGTGTGAGCCGGAACGAACCACCGCGGTCGGCGTCCAGGATCGACGCGAACACACTGGGCGCGTCGAACCGGACCGGGCAGTACCAGTCGATGGTGCCGCTGGTATCGACGAGCGCGGCGGTGCGCAGATCGCCGATCAGACCGTGTTCGGCGATCTGCGCATAGCGGCACGCGTCCGTCGGGCGGCGGACGCTGTCGGCGACGGTCATCGGAACCTCCCGCGCTGAGGGAGGGGCGGGAAACCCTGGGTAACGCGGACTCTCGCTTCAGCATACGACCGACGGGCCGGTCCGGCGCAGCGCCGACCCTTCGCGTAGCCGGCCGTCACGGTCTGTGCGCGGGGGCGCTCGCGGGCGTCCCGGGCCGGCGCGAACGGGGACGGGACCGCCCTCGCACGCCCGTCCCGATGATCACCCGCGCCGCCCCCGGAGGCACGGTGCTCCGGGCCCGGTCGTCACCGGTGGGCGGCACCGGGCGCCGCCAGCCAGGACGCGACCGCCGCCGCGATGGGCTGACCGGTCTCCAACTCGACAAAGCCGAATTGGCCGCCCTGGTTGCACTCCAGGAACCACCAAAGACCATCGGCGTCCTCGGCGAAGTCGAAGGCCCCGTAGGCGAGACCGGTGAGAGCCATGTACTCATGAACGGCGCGCACGACTCTGGCGGGCACATCCACGGCTTCCCAGTGGTGTCCATGACACCCATAGCGCCCGTCCACCTGCCCCGAGGCGGCGGTCTTGCGCGCGGCGAATAACTCGCTGCCGACGCAGAACAGCCGGATGTCGGCCGCTTTGGGAATGTACCGCTGAAGAAGGGTCGCCCCGGCCGCGACATCGGAGAAATCCGTGTCCGGTCGGATACGGGTAGTAGGCAGTGCGACCGGCGGATCGGTGGTCGGCGGACCGGACGCGGATTTCACCACGATGTCCGTGCACTGGACGGCGAAATCACGCGCCGCGCGCGGATAGGTGGTGACCAGAGTCGAGGGCACGGCGAAACCGCTGTGCTGGGCGACCCGCAACTGGAACGGTTTGTGCCGGGCCGGTTCGGCGGCCGCCGGATGGTTCATCCAGCGGGCCGTTGTCGCGTAGAGCATCCCGTAGAGCGCCTGTCCGCACTCGGCCGTCAGCCACTCCGATGGATTCGTCGCGTGGGCCGCGGGCCGCCCCGGCCTGCGCACCCAGATGGACCGCACACCGTGGATGCTGACGAGGCGTCCCTCGGTCGACAGATATCCCGTGAAGTCACCGCGATCGAATTCGACCGACAGCCCGGCCTGATCCGGAAGGTCGGCCGGATCGAAACGCACCAGAGGGACGCCTTGTTCGCGCAGCTCTGCCACCACCAAGTCGGCGGTGACATCCTGGCGACACGTCAGGATGAGTACTGTCATCGACGTATGCGCAGGTCAGTCGTCGAAGTGCGTCTTCGAACCAGCTGTGGACGTGGTCGTGCCGGTGGCCAACAGCACCGCCCGGTCGGCGATGGCCGGACGGCCGTCGGAGAGGACATTCAACTGCAGGGCGGCGTTATAGGCGTAGGGAACACCGTCCGACGACCGCTCGGCAGGGATTGCGTGCTTCAGTACGAAGGGCTGCATGAGTGACCTCTTGGTGCTCCATGTATTCGTCTATCCACCACGCAACAGTACGTACTAAAAGTCTACGGCACTCCCTGGCAACGACTTTGTCCTCTGTGCCGCGATATGAAGTGTGTCACAGGATCCCAGTGGAACCTCAACGCCCGATTGAACGTCCTCATATGCCTGAGGTATTGCGTCACCGAATAGTCGGCCACCGCGGCGGGAGCACCAGCTGAGGAACGGCGGGTCAGGACGTCCGCGCGCCCTCGCGGTGGGTGACGCGGATCTTCGACTGGCCGTGCGGCAACTCCTCCCAGTCCGCCATGAACCGGGCCGCCAGACCGTGTTTCTCCGCCAGCGCGATGAGCGTCTCGGTGCGGTAGTAGAAGTCCTCCCGCAGTACCTGGTGTTCGACACCCTCGGTGCGGTCGAAGGTGAAGTCGAACCAGCCGCCGGGTGCCATGACGCGGCCGACATGGGCCAGGCACTCCTCGATGACGGGCAGTGGCGAATGCGAGAAGACACTGTGCGCGTGCACCACGTCGAAGTGGGCGTCGGGCAGGAAACGCAGCGTCAGATCGCGCACCGGGGTGAGGGTGGGACGGCGGTCCTGCAGCCCCTGGCGCACCAGCGTGTCCTGCGCGGCCGCGAGGATCTCGGGCGAGATGTCGACGCCGTAGTAGTGGCCCGGCTCCAGATGGCTGATGAAGCGCCAGCCCGCCCGCAGATTGCCGCAGCCGATCTCCAGCATCCGGTGTTCCGGTCGCAGACCGTGGTCGAGCAGATAGTCGAACTGCATCGCGCCCAGCGCCAGCCACCGCTCATGGCTGCGGCTGCCGACCGCCGCTTCCGGGCTGGTGCGGGTGTCGGACCGCATCACCGCGCGGTAGTACGCGACGTGGTCCGGGTAGCGGTAGCGCAGCCAGGCGTCCCGGGTGGCGCGGACCAGATGGCGCGGCACCCGCTGCGGGTGGCGCAGCGCGTAGGAGACCCGGTGGCCGAGGGCGGAGCGGTTGACGCTGAGTTTCTTCGTGGACATGTGGACTCTCTCGTGATCGTCGTACGGACGCGGCGCACCATGCCTTCCCGCGTCGCTGTTGTCGGTACCAGCCTCGGCGCCGTGGCGGCGGCGGGGATCAGCGGAGCGGTCCCGGTCCGGAGGCGGTCCGGGTGATCGCCGTGTCAACCGATCGGATGATGCGGCGTCCGGTGCCGCGGGTTAGGACTGTCTGAGGGAGTGAACCCGGAAGAGCCGGAGAGGGTCCGGAACGCATACGGAGATCCGGAGCGAACCGGAGAGGCTCGGAGTGAAACCGGGAGAGCGGGGAGGGGCCGGGGTGCGGTCGGCGGTCAGAGCGGTCGGGCGGTCAGGGTGGGCGCGGTGGTCGGGCATGTGGTCGGCATGGTCCGGGCGGTCCGGGACCGACGGGGTGGACGATCCGGATGAGCGGTGGCTGACGGCGGTCCTGCACATCGCGTTCTTCCTGCTGCTGGGCGCCTCGCTGGTCCGCTATCTGATCCGGGACACCGGCACCCCGCCGAACGGCTGGGTCGTCGCCCTCTTCGTGGCCTTCGGCGCGCTCTATCTGCCCGGCCGGTGGCCGGCGCCCGCGCCGAGCCCCGACGGCCGGCCCTCCGGCCGCTATCTGGCCTGGCTGACAACGGTGCTGGCCGCCTGGGTCGCGCTGCTGGTCCTCGCGCCGAGCGCCGCATGGTGCGCCATGCCGCTGTTCTTCACCGGTCTGCACACGCTGCCCACCCGGTTCGCGGTGCCCTTGGCCGCCGTGCTCACCGCGCTCGTCGTCGCCTCGAAGCTGCGGTTCATGCACGACGGCTTCGACCCCAACGCGCTGATCGCACCGCCCGCCATCGCCGCCGTGGCCGCCGCCGTCCTCATCCATCTGCGGCGCCAGTCGGCGCGGCAGCGGGTGCTGATCGACGATCTGGTCCGCACCCGCCGCGATCTGGCCGCGACCGAGCGGCGGGCGGGAATCCTGGCCGAGCGCCAGCGGCTCTCCTCGGAGATCCATGACACCCTCGCCCAGGGCCTGTCCAGCCAGCGGATGCTGCTCCAGGCCGCCGACCGCACCTGGGAGACGGACCCGGAGGCGGCCCGAGGCCATATGCGCGAGGCGGCGGAGATCGCTTCCCGCAGCCTCGCCGAGGCCCGCCGGTTCGTCCAGGACCTGGCCCCGGCCGACCTCGTCGAGCGCTCCCTAGCCCAGGCGCTCGGCGCGCTCGCCCAGCGGGAGAGCGGCGCGCGGCAGACGGTGGACTTCCACCTCGACGGACCCCTCGGGCCGCTGCCCGAGCGAGTGGAGGCGGCGCTGCTGCGCATCGCCCAGGGCGCGCTGGCCAACGTGCGGGAGCACGCCGGGGCGAGCCGGGCCGCGCTCACCCTGACCTGCATGGGCGACCAGATCTGTCTGGACATCGCCGATGACGGCCGTGGCTTCGACACCGACGCCGTCCCCGCCCCCGGAGCGGACCGGTCGCGTGGACACGGGCTGCCGGCCATGCGGGTCCGCGTACGGCAGCTGGGCGGCACACTCACCGTCGAGTCCGCACCGGGCGAGGGGACCGTCGTCTCGGCCGCGATCCCCCTCGAGCCCCTTCCCGCCCTCGTCCCCGACCGTCCCGTGGAGGCCACGGCATGAGCCCGATCCCGTCCCCGTCCTCGGGCCCTGCCGCGAGCGCGGATGCGGCCGCGAGCCCGCTCCCGCCCGTCCCCGTCATCCGGTTGCTGCTCTGCGACGACCACGCCGTGGTGCGGGCCGGTCTGCGGGCGCTGCTGGCCAGCACCGACGGCATCGAGGTGGTCGGCGAGGCGGGCAGTGGCGAGGAGGCCCTCGCCATGGCCGCCCGGCTCCGGCCCGATGTGGTGCTGATGGATCTGCAGCTCGGGGAGGGCATGGACGGGGTGACCGCCACCCGGCGACTGGTCTCCGGTGACCCGCCCGCGCCCCGTGTCCTGGTGCTCACCATGTTCGACACCGATGCCGACATCACCCGTGCCATCGAGGCCGGGGCCACCGGCTATCTGCTCAAGGCCGAGCGGCCGGAGGAGTTGTTCGCGGCGATCCGGAACGCCGCCTCCGGCCGTACCGCGCTGTCCGCCCCGGTCGCGGACCGGGTGCTGGCCCGGATGCGCAGCCCGCGCCCCACGCTGTCCGAGCGGGAGCGTGACATCCTCCGGCAACTGGCCCGCGGCCTGGGCAACCGGGAGATCGCCCGGGCCCTGTTCATCAGCGAGGCCACGGTCAAGACCCATCTGGGTCGGATCTACGGGAAATTGGGGGTCGAGACCCGGGCCGGCGCGGTGGCGGTGGCCACTGAGCGGCGGCTGCTGCCCTGACGGCGTCAGATCGCCGAACGGTCCGGCAGCGTCAGCCGGTCCTGGTCGGGCAGGACGAGCGTACGCGTGGGCAGCGGGATCTCGATGCCCTCGGCGCGGAACCGGCGGTGCAGCTCCTTCATGAACTCATGCTTGATGAGGTACTGGTCGCTGAACTCCAGGGCCCGCAGAAACACCGAGAAGTCGATGCCGGACTCTCCGAAGGTGTGGAAGCGCACGCTCGTCTCGTGGTCGACGACCCCGCCCTCGACGCCGGACATCACCTTCCCGGCGACCTCGATGGTCACCCGCTCGACATGGTCCAGATCGCTTCCGTAGCCGACCCTCGCCTGGACCATGACCGACATCTGCTGCTCGGGCTGGTGAAAGTTGGTCATGATGGTGTTGCCCAGCTTGGCGTTCGGGATGATGACGAGGTTGTCCGACAGTTGCCGCACCGCCGTGTTGCGCCAGTTGATGTCGACCACATACCCCTCCTCCCCGCTGCTGAGCCGGATGTAGTGGCCGGGCTGCACCGTCTTGGAGGCCAGGATGTGCACCCCCGCGAAGAGATTGGCCAGGGTGTCCTGCAGGGCCAGGGCGACCGCCAGACCGCCCACGCCCAGGGCGGTGAGCAGCGGCGCGATCGAGACACCCAGTGTCTCCAGCAGGATCAGCACGCCCATCGCCAGCACCGCGATCCGCGTGATGTTGACGAAGATGGTGGCCGTTCCCGCCACCCCGGAGCGGGACAGCGCGAGCGAGCGCACCATACCGGCCACCACCCGCGCCGCCGTGACCGTGCTGACCAGGATCAGCACGGCCTTCAGCGTCTGATTGACGTCATGGCCGACCGTGGGGGTCAGCGGCAGCGCGGCGGCCGCGGCGGCGACACCGGCGGCCATCGACGCCCACGGTGCCAGTGTGCGCAGGGTGTCGACGATGATGTCGTCGCCGCTCCACCGGGTGGAGCGGGCCCGCTCACCCAGCCAGCGCAGCGCCACGCGCAACAGCACACCACCGGCCGCGCCGCAGACCAGCGCCGCCCCGACGATGATGACATCGTGCAACGTCAGGTCCCGGTTCATCGGCCACCGTCCGCTATGCCGGAAAGCGCGTCAGAACCGGCCGTGCGGCCCGCGGTCGTCGGTGCGGCCCCCGGTCTGGAGTTCTGTGGGATCACGTCGTCACCTGTTCGTGCCTGGGTTGTACGGGCTGCGCCGGGCGTACATGTGTACGGCTCCGGCGTGAGGTGCCATCCTGCCGCATGCGATCAGGGTCGAATGACGTACTGCCCCTCTACCGCACGTAACCCGCCAGGAAGGCGGCGGCGCGCCACCGCGTTTGACGGACAGGTGATCTGTGGTGGAATCGGGTCGTATGGACAGCCGCGAGGACGTGGACAGGGGATGGCCGTTCCTCGCGGCCGCCTACGCCTTCGTGGTCACGATGTGCGGTACGACGCTGCCCACCCCGCTCTACTCGCTCTACCAGCGGGAGTTCGGCTTCTCCTCGTTCATGGTCACGGTGATCTTCGCGGTGTACGCGGCGGGGGTCATTGTCGCGCTGCTGCTGCTCGGACGCGTGTCCGACTTCATCGGGCGACGGCCCGTCCTGCTGGCCGCGCTGGCGCTGTCGGGCCTGAGCGCAGTGTGCTTTCTCCTCGCCGGCGGACTGCCGGAGCTGTTCACGGGCCGCACCCTGTCAGGGCTGTCCGCCGGTCTGGCCACCGGCACCGCCACCGTGATGGTGATCGAGCTGGCCCCCGAGCGCCGGCGCCGTGCCGCCACCCTCCTCGCGACCGGGGCCAACCTGGGCGGTCTCGGCGTCGGCCCGTTGCTGGCGGGCGTGCTGGCGCAGTACGCCCCGGCGCCGCTGAAGCTGGTGTTCGTGGTGGACCTGGTGCTGGTGGCGGTGGCCGCCGCCGTGGTGCTCGCTCTCCCGGAGACCGTACGGCCCCGGGGGCGCCCGCCGCTGAGGCCGCAGCGGCTGCGGGTGCCCAAGGAGATGCGCGCGACATTCGCGGCCGCGGCCATGGCGGGGTTCGCGGGCTTCTCCACGCTGGGCCTGTTCACCTCGGTGTCGCCCACGTTCCTGAGCGAGGTGGAGGGGGAGAGCAATCTCGCGGTGGCCGGCGCCGTGGTGTTCTCCGTGTTCGCCGCCTCCGTCGCCGGGCAGGCGCTGGGGCGGCGGCTGGGCCCGGGGCGGTCGCTGCCCGGTGGGTGCGCGGTGCTGGTGGCCGGTATGGCGGCCATCGCGGTCTCGCTGGCGACCGCGTCGCTGGCGCTGCTGGTGCTGGGCGCAGTGATCGCGGGGACGGGGCAGGGGCTGTCGTTCCTCGCCGCCGTACGGGTGGTGACGGAGCGCAGCCCGGCCGACCGGCGTGCCGAGGTCACCTCCGCCCTGTTCGTGCTGATGTATCTGGCGATCTCGATTCCGGTGATCGGCGTGGGGGCGCTGTCGCTCGCGGTCGGGCTGCGCTCCGCCGGGCTCATCTTCACGGGCTGTGTGGCCCTGCTGGCCGCGGCAGCCCTGCTGTGGCCGCGGGGGATCTCCGCCGCGGCATCCAGCCGCTGAACACGCCCTGCGAACGCGGCGGGGAGGGCGCACAGCGCGGCGACCGTGGATCCGCCCCCCCCGGCGGGGAGCGGATCGACGCCATCACGGCATCACGGCATCCGGCGAGGCCGCCCCGCGTCACAGTTCCAGGACGGTCCGTACCGGCAGATGGTCGCTGGGGTACTGGCCGTCTCCGGAGTAGGTGTCGATGACGGCCTGGTGGGTGCGCACACCGGGTGAGGTCAGGATCCAGTCGATCCGGTCGCCGTCCGGGACCAGCGGGCCAAAGCCGTGGAACGTCCCGTACAGCGGGCCGCGCCGCTCGGCGGTGTCCCACGAGTCCACCAGCGTGCCGCCGTTCAGCATGGCGTCGTGGACCGGGTTGCCATGGGCCGCCACATTGAAGTCGCCGGTCACGATGCGGGGGAGCGCGGAGTCCAGCCCGCCGAGCCGCTCGGTGATCAGAGCGGCGGCGCGCTCACGGGCGTTCTGGCTGCGGTGGTCCAGATGGGTGTTGAGGGCGTAGAACTCCTTGCCGGTCCGCCGGTCGTGGAAGCGCACCCAGGTGACCATCCGGACCACGGCCCCGCCCCAGGTGTTGGAGCCGATCACATTCGGGGTGTCGGAGAGCCAGAAGTGGTCGTACTCCACGGGCTCGAGCCGCCCGGTGTCGTAGAAGACGGCCATGAATTCGTCGCGGCTGCCACCCATCCGCCCGGTGCCGATCCACGCGTAGCGCTGTCCGAGGTCATGGGCGATATCGCGCAGTTGGCCGTACAGCCCCTCCTGAGTGCCCAGCAGATGGGGCCGGGCCCGGCGCAGCAGCTCCCGCATGACCGGGCGGCGCCGGCTCCAGGAGTTGGGCTCGCTGTCGCCGGCGTAGCGCAGATTGAAGGTCATGGCCGCCAGCCGCGGACCGTCGGCGGGGGCGACCGGGGCGGCGGTGACCGCCGTGGCCACGTACTGCGGCTGGGAGGCGAGCGGAAGCGCGGCGGCCGCCGCGGCCGCGACGCGCATACCGTGACGGCGGCTGAACACAGGTGCGGGCATGGCTCCTCCAAGGTCTTGAAGGTGCGGTGACGGACCCAGTGTCGGGCCCGGCGGTGTGGGGGGTGTGTCCTGCGGTGGCCGTCCGGTGGAACGTACGGTCACGCAGAGCCGACCCCAGGAGCGTGTGCGGCCCCCATCCGTGGCGGCGGACCCCATCCGTGACGGAAGTGGCCGCGGATGCGCGGCGGCGGCGATGGGTAGACAACGGCGGTAGCTGTCGAGACGGAAGGGGCACCTGGGGTGACGTTACGGCCGCTGACCTTCGTCGTGGGGACCGGACGCTGCGGTTCGACCGCCCTGTCGCGTGTTCTCCGGCTGTACCCGGATCTGCTGAGCGTGAGCGAGCTGATCGCCGCGCTGGAGCCGGACGCGTTTCCCGAGGCGCCGCTGACCGGGGCGGAGTTCTGGCGGATTCTCGCCACCCCGCGGTCGTTCGCCAACCGTGTCATCCGCGATGGCATCCCGTTGCCGGAGTACCGGTATCCGCATGTCAAGGGGCGGTTCTCGGTGGCGGGCGGTGGCATTCCGGCCCTGTGCATGATGACGCTGCCTCATCTCACCGACGACCCCGACACGCTGTTCGACGCGCTGGAGCCGGAGCTGTCCCGGCGGCCCGCCGCGCCGGTGGCCGATCACTACCGGGCGCTGTTCGGCCTGCTGGGGGAGCGGTTCGGCGGGCGGGCCGTGGTGGAGCGTTCCGGCTACTCGCTGCGGTCGGTGCCCCGGCTGCGTGAGGTCTTTCCCGAGGCCCGGTTCGTCCACCTGCACCGGGACGGCGCCGACTGCGCCCTCTCCATGAGCCGCCACCCCGGATTCCGGCTGATCCAGCTCATGGCGGAGCGCGCCGAGACCACCCAGAGCCTTCCGGCCGGTCTCGAGGCGCTGCTCGGCGACGACGACGCCGATCTGCGTCCGCTGTACGAACGGTCCGTACCCGTCGCCGAGTTCGGCCGGTTGTGGTCGCACACGATCGTGGAGGGGCTGGCGCATCTGTCCCGGCTCCCCGCCGCGATCCGGATGTCCCTGTCGTACGAGAGCCTGCTCGACGCGCCCGAGCGCGAGCTCACCCGGCTGGCCCACCACCTCGGCGTGGAACCCCTCCCCGAGTGGCTGGCGGCCGGAAGCGCTCTGCTCGACGGCGACCGCCGGGGCACGGCTGCCGCGACCCTGCCACCCGCCGAACTGGCCGCCCTCCGCGAGAGCTGCGCCCCCGGCGCCCTGGCCCTGAGCCTGGCCGGCGCCGGATGAGCTAGCTGCCCCGGCGTGCGGATGAGGTAGCTCCGGTGTACGGGCGGGCCGGCTCCGGCTGCGGATGAGATAGCTCCGGCGTCAGGCCGTCGCCGCTTCGGCGACCTCCCCCGACTGCTCGACGGCCACCGCCCGCAGCGCCTCCAGCAAGGCGGCCACCGCCGGCACCCGCGCCGCCTCCGGCCGCAGCAGCGCGCAGACATGGCGCCGGGGCCAGTCGTCCAGCGGGCGCGGCTCGACCCGCGGATCCGGGCGAGGGAGCAGACCGAGGCCGTCCATCAGGGCGATGCCCACCCCGTCCCCCACCAGGCCGAGGGTCGTGGCCTGGTCATCGGTCGTGGTCACCACCCGGGGCTCGAACCCCGCCTCCGCGCACCGCCGCAGCAGCCGCTCGCGGTCCCGCTCCAGAATCCACCGCTCCCGCGACAGATCGGCGAGGCGGACGCTGCGCCGCCCCGCGAGCTCATGGCCCCGCGGCAGCAGCACATGGCGGCGGTCGACCAGCAGCGGGACCCGGCACAGCGGGGTGTTCGCGGTCCCGGAGGCGTCTCCCGTCTCATCGTCGGCGACGATCGCCAGATCGGTCTCGCCCGCGTCCAGCAGCCGGTGCGCGTCATGGGAGTCGGTCTGGCCCAGCTCCACCTCCACCTCGATACGTGAGGCGCCCAGTCTGGCCAGCGCCGCCGGCAGCACGGCGACACAGACGCTCTGCACCGAGGACAGCCGCACCCGGCCACGGGTGCGCGCGGCGAGCGCCTCGAACTCGTTCTCCACATCCCGCAGCCCGGCCAGCACGTCCTGGGCGCGCTCGGCGAGTCTGTGGCCCGCGGGCGTGAGCCGTACCCCCCGTCCCGCCTTGACCGTGAGCGGCACGCCCACGGCACGTTCCAGCGCGCGCATGTGATAGCTGATGGCCGGTTGGGTGTAACCGAGGCGGTCCGCCGCGGCGCTGTACGAGCCGGCGCGACAGACCTCTGCGAGTACGGTGAGCTGGCGAAGATCGATCACTACAGGACGATAAAAATCGTTTATCAATTCCCGTAAGACTTTAATTGGACGCGTGATCGATAGACCGTCAAAATCATGGTGACGGATTTCGCCCGCACTCGCTCATTGAACTGACCGATCGGACATGGCCCCACCCGCACTGGCTGCCCGTACGGTCACAGCCCGCCCACGACGGTTTCCTCCCCACCGATCCGGCCGGACCGGCAAAGGGGCCCGGGCGCGGTGACTTGCCTCCCTCCGCCCGAATCCCCCGCTGGAATGGATGGATGGTGCCCGATGCATGATGGCTGGAATCGCATGACTCCGGTGGTCGCGGAGAACAATCCCTTCCACCAGATGTCGCTCAACGAAACCGTTCACCCCCCGCTCCCCGAAGTGGTGGACGCCGTCCTGCGCACCGCGCGGACCGCCCACCGTACCCTGGATGCCCTCGGCGCCGGGCTCTGTCAGGCCCTCGCCGCACATCTGGGAGTGCTCCCGGAACATGTGCTGGCCGGGCCGGGTTCCGGTGCGCTGCTCCAGCAGCTGTTCTCCACCCTCACCGGACCGGATACGGACACGGTGCACGCCTGGCCCTCGTGGGAGGCGTACCCGATGATGGCGGCCAACGCCGGATCCACCACCGTCCGGGTGCCGCTCACCGGATACGACCACGATCTGAAGGCGATGGCCGACGCCGTCACCGACCGCACCCGCATGGTCCTGCTGTGCACCCCCAACAACCCCACCGGCACCGCGCTGGACCAGGAGCGGATCCTGCGCTTCCTCGACCGGCTCCCCGCGCATGTCACCGTCGTCATCGACGAGGCGTACCGGGACTTCGCCGACCCCGACCTCGGCGCCGTCGCCGACGGCATCGCCCTGCACCGCGCCGATGAACGGGTCTGTGTGGTGCGGACGTTCTCCAAGTCGTACGGGCTGCTCAGCCTGCGGGTCGGCTATCTCGTGGCGCATGAGCCCGTGCTCGCCCCGCTCCGCTCGGTGCTGCCCTACTACCGGGTGAGCGCCGTGGCGCAGGAGGCCGCCATCGCCGCGCTCGGTGCCCAGGAGCAGGTGCTCCGGCAGTGCGCCGAGACCGCCGAGGAGCGCGACCGGCTCCACCGGACCCTGCTCGACCAGGGCTGGGAGGCGCCCGCGAGCCAGGGCAACTTCCTGTGGCTGCCGATGACCTCCGGGGTGGAGCGCTTCACCCAGTTCTGCGCGGACCACGGCGTGGTGGTCTGCGGCAAACCGGGCGAAGGGGTACGGGTGACCGTCGCCGAGCCCGCCGCCAACCAGGCGTTCGCGGAACTCGCCGGGAAGTACCGGGAGGCGGCCGTATGACCCCGCCCGACGTCGCGGTCACCGATGTGGCCGACCCGCTGGCGGAGGCCGCGCCGACCATGGAGCTCCTGCTGCGCGAACTCGACCGGCGCTGGCCGCCGGAGGCCGAACGCCTCCACCGGATCTCCCGGTACGCCCTGCTCCCGGCCGGGAAGCTGCTGCGCCCACTGCTGCTCATGGAGTCGGCCGAGGCGGTGGGCGGTGGCGGACCCGCCGTCGTCCCGGCCGCGCTGAGCGTGGAGTACCTCCATGTGGGATCCCTCGTCCACGACGACGTCATCGACGGCGACGCGATGCGGCGCGGCCGTCCGTCCGTCGTGGCGCGCTACGGCACCGCTGACGCCATCGTCACCGGGGACGCCCTGATGCTGGGCATGTTCGGTGTGCTCACCGACGGCGCCGAAGAGGCCGGCGGACTGCCGCCGGGCCGGGTCCTCGCCGCCGTCCGGGTCTTCGCCCGGGCGGGCGTCGACCTGTGCCGCGGCCAGGCGATGGAGGGTGAACTCCGCGGCGACCTCGGTTGCGGACTCGACCGGTATCTCACCATGAGCTTCCTGAAGACCGGGGCGCTGTTCAGGGCCGCCTGCCGGGGCGGGGCGATCCTGGGCGGCGGAACGCCCGCCCAGCAGCACGCGCTCACCGCGTACGCCGAACATCTGGGGCTGGCCTTCCAGATGCACGACGACCTGCTGCCGTACACCAGCGACCCCCGCACCACCGGCAAGTCCGCCCTCAGCGACATCGCGGCCGCCCGGCCCACCTTCCCCGTTCTGCTCTGCCACGCCATGGCCGGCGCCCGGGGCCGCGCCCGGCTGGAGGCGGCGCTCGGCGGCGCCCTGCCCGCCGCCGACGCGCTGCGGACGGTGCACGAACTGCTGGAGACGACCGGCGCGCTCGACGCCGCGCGGGACCAGGCCACCGCCCAGGCCGGCCGGGCCACGTCCTGTCTGGCGGAGCTGCCCCGCTCCCGGGCCACCGCCGTGCTCGCGGCGGTGGCCGATCTGTCGGTCAGCCGGGACCGGTGACGCCGTGGCGGCCCCGCGCACGGCACTCCTGGCCCATTTGCAGACCTGGCGCCCGTACACCCTGTGGTATCCGGGGCTGGTCGGCCTCGCCGGAGCCACCCTCGCCGGATCGCACGCCACCACGGGGCAGTTGCTGGTGGCCTGGGCCGCGCCGACCCTCGGCTGGCTCGCCGGCCACTATCTCGGCGACTACTTCGACCGTGACCTCGACGCGCTCAGCAAGCCCCAACGCCCCATCCCCTCCGGCCGGTTGAGCCCACGAGCCGCCGTGGCCACGGGCATCGGCTGCGCCATCGCCGTGGCCGCCCTGGCCGTGTGGGCCAACTGGCGCGCCGTGGCCGTGGCCGTCGCCGCCATGGCGGGCATCGTGGCCTACAGCCGGGTGCTCAAGGGACGTGGCCTGTCGGGCAATCTCATACGGGGCGTGCTGACCGCGCTCACCGTGCTCTTCGGCGCGATGGCCGTCCAGCCGTGGCCACCGTGGCGCGCGCTGCCCTTCGCCCTGGTCTTCCTGGCCCATGACACCGCGTCCAACCTCGTCGGCACGCTCCGCGACGTCGACGGCGACCGCGAGGGCGGCTACGCCACCGTGCCGGTCCGCCAGGGCGTCCGGCGCGCCACCCACACCGCGGCCGCGCTGTATCTGGCCGCCGTGGCCGTGGCCTGCGCCGCCACCGGGCTGGTGCCCAAGGACACGGCCGGCTATCTCGTGCTGCTGTCCGCCGCGGCGCTGTGCGGCGCGGGCGCCTTCGGGCTGCTGCTGCGGTCACCGGGGCACCTCGCCCCCGCGCTGGCGCTGCGCGCCCACGCCGTCCTGGTCGCCGAACGCCTGGTGCTGGCCGCGGCGGTGGTGGCCGCGGGCGCCGGTGCGGCACTCGCCCTGGCGCTGCTGACGCCGCTCCTCACGGTCAGCGTCATCACCCAGAGCCGGATGCGGTCCCGGCATGAGTTTCCCGCCCCCCTGGCCGACGGCGGGCCCACCCTCCCCGATCCACGCCCCTGAAACACCGCGCGCCACCAGCAGAAGGGTCCGCTCCCATGCCCGCTTCCGCCTTGACCGAGAGCGTCGGCACGGCCGTCACCGCCGGTACCGAGGCGCTCCTCGCCCACCGGCGCGACGACGGCGCCTTCGTCTTCGGCGCGCACCACGCCTCCCCGCTGAACACCGCCGGGGCCCTCACCGCACTCCACTTCGCCGATCCGGAGGGTTCGGCCGAGGCCATTGAGCGCGGTGTCACCTGGCTGTGCGAGACCCAGCGGGACGACGGCGGCTGGGCCATGCGCGGGGTGCCCACCGAACCCCTCACCACCGCGCTCGCCGCCGCGGCACTCCACCTGCTCGCCCCCCGCCGGGCGGCGTCGGCCGTACACGCCGCACGGGCCCGGTTCGACGAGCTCGGCGGCTCCGGGGCCGTCCCGGAACCCGCGATGACCGCCCTCATCCGCCAGTTCCACACCTTCGCCGGACTGCCCCACGAGGGCGCCCAGCGACGGCTCCCCCTGGAACTGCTGCTCTTCCCCGGCCTCAGCCGCCGCCTGCTGAGCCTGCGGCTGCCCATCTACGCGAGTCAGGCGCTCGCCCAGTCCGCACACCGCCGCCGCGGCCCGGCCGGCCGCGTTCTGGACCGGCTGGCCCGGCCGAGGGCCCTGGCGATCATCCATGACGCGTACGAACGCGAGGGCGCCACCGGCGGGTTCAGCACCGACCCCTGGCTCACCGGACTCATCTGCCTGGGCCTCGCCCGCTCCGGCCAGGCGCCCGACCTGGTGCGCGCCGCCGCCCGCTGGCTCCGCTCGGCGGCGAACCCCGACGGCTCCTGGGATCTGATGCCGCTCGATGTGACCTGGACGAACTTCGCCACCGCCGCGCTGATCGAGGCCGGTCACGCCGAGGACCCGCAGCTGATCGGCACCCGCGAGATGCTCCACCGCCACCAGCAGCCCGAGCCGTTCGACGCCCTCGGCTGCCCGGCCGGCTACTGGGGGTTCTCCAGCCCCCGTAGCTGGCCGATGGCCCTGGAGACCGCCGAGTCCAGTGCCATCCTGCTGAAGCTGCCCGGCGGCGCGGACGACCGCCACGTCCGCGCCGGGCTGGCGTGGCTGACCGCCACCCAGGACGCGGCCGGGTCCTGGAGCCTGGCCGTACGGAACAGCAAACCCGGCGGCTTCGGGCCCTGCCCCCAGATGACCGCCAAGGTCGTGGGCGCCCTGCTCGACTCCGGGGCCGGGGCCGACGACCCGCGCGTCGCCAAGGCCGTGCGCTGGCTGCTCGGCCGGCAGCGCCCCGACGGATCGTTCGAGGCCATGTGGTACCGCGGCGGCACCCCCGGCACCGCCGCTGCGCTGGAGGCGCTCAGCCGGGCGGGCCGCACCGGGGAACACCACCGCGCGGCGGCCCGGGCCAGGGACTGGCTGCTGCGCACCCGGCACCCCGACGGCTCGTGGAGCACGGGCGAGGGCACCCGGCCGGGCACCGTCGAGGAGACCGCCTGGGCGCTGCGCGGGCTGCTCGCCGCCGGGCTGAGCCCCGCCGACCCGGCCCCCGCGGCGGCGGCCCGATGGCTCGTGGACGCCCAGCGGGCGGACGGCGGCTGGACGCCGGGCCCGGTCAACGAGTACGTCCGCGGCTGTGCCCGCTACGCCGACGACGGCATCGCGGCGGGCCTGGCGCTGCGGGCCCTCGCCCACTACCGCTCCGCGGAAGCGGCGGAAGCCATCGGCACGACCGGCCCGACCACCGGCGCCCCCGGCACCGGCGCCCCCGGCACCGGCGCCCCCGGTACCGGCGAAGGAGGCCGGAAATGAGCCCCGATGTGCTCGTGTGCGGAGCGGGCGTCGGCGGTCTCGCCGCGGCCCGCGCGCTCGGCGACCTCGGACTGGACGTCCTGGTGGTCGACAAGCAGCCGAAGGTCCGTCCGATCGCCAAGGGAGAGGTGCTTCAGCCGGGTGCGCTGCGCCTGCTGCGCTCCTGGGGCGTGGAGAAGCGGCTCGACGCGCAGGGTGCGGTCCGGCTCGGACGGCTGGTCGTCCGCGATCCGCGGGGCACCGCGCTGATGTCCCTCGACTACGGCCAACTGCCCGCCCCCGACCAGTGGTTGCTGGCCCATGACCACACCGCCATCCTCGCCGCTCTGGCCGAGAGCCTCGGGCCGGGTGTCGAACTGCGCCGGGGTGTCCGCGCGGAGGCGCCACTGCGCGACGACTCCGGCCGGATCACCGGACTGCGGCTGGCCGAAGGCGGCAGGGTCTACGAGCAGCGGGCGCCACTCGTGGTCGCCGCCGACGGCATCTCCTCACGGCTGCGGTCCTGGGCGGGCATCGAGGCCAAGCGGGCCGACTATCCGCACCGGCTGGTCTCCTTCGACATCGGCGACGCCGAGGCGGCCGCGCGGGCCGACGACTTCTCCGCGTATGTCACCGACCGGGGGCTGCGCCTGCTCTATCCGCTGCCGGGCGGCCGGTTGCGGCTCTACCTCCAGGCCGGGCCCGATGAGCTGCGCGGCGTCACGGCACATGGGGGACTTGCCGACTGGGCCGCCCGGGCGCTGTCCCAGGTGCCCGCCCTGGAGCCGCTGACCGCGTCCCTGCTCGCCCATCTCGACAGCCGCCAGACGCTGCCCGTCGGACGGCTGCTGTCGCCCCGGCTGTCCGGCCGCGGACTGGCGCTCGTCGGCGAGGCCGCGTACGCCGTTCATCCGATGGCGGCGCAGGGCATGAACACCGCCATCACCAGCGCCGGTGCCCTCGCCGAGCGGCTGTCGGGACATCTGGAGCGTACGGGCGGGATGTCGGCCGCGGCGGTGGACGCCGCGCTGCGCGACTACCACGAGCGGCAGCTGCCCCTGCTCACCCAGGCGGCCAGGACCAGCGGCAACGCGGCGCGGATGGTCACCGATCTGTCGTGGCGCGGCCGGATGCTCGGGCGCCGGGCCGTCCGTCACACCGGCGCCAACCCCCGGCTGCTGCACACCGTCACCCACAACATGTCGGGCCTCGGCCCGCGCCCGCTGACCCCGCTGGACCGGCTGCAGCAACTCGGTCTCCTCCCCGATCCGCGCGCCCACCGAGTGCCGACCGCCCCGGCCGGCCGACCGCAACCCATGTGAGGACGGTGTACCGCATGTCCACTTCCGAATTGATGGTGACCCCCGTCTCCGGAGCACTCGGCGCGGAGATCCGCGGTGTCGATCTGACCGAGCTCACCGATGAACTCTTCGAGCGCATCCACGAGTTGCTGCTCAAGCACCTCGTGGTCTTCTTCCCGGACCAGGAACACCTCACCCCACAGGCGCATATCGCCCTGGGACGGCGGCTGGGGGAGCTGGAGGTGCATCCGTTCCTGCCCAAGGTCGAGGGCCATCCCGAGATCGTCGTCCTGGACGCGGATCAGGGCGCCAAGGCCGATGAGTGGCATATCGACGTGACCTTCCAGCCCAATCCGCCGGTCGCCTCCATCCTCCATCTGCAGGTGTGTCCCGTCTCCGGCGGCGACACCATGTGGAGCAACCAGTACCTGGTCTACGAGACGCTCTCCGAGCCGATGCGCGAACTCCTCGACGGCCTCACCGCCGTCCATGTCCTCAACACACCGCAGACCGGCGAGCACTCCGCGGAACACCCGGTGGTGCGGATCCACCCCGAGACCGGCAGGCGCTCCCTGTACGTCACCCGCATGTGGACCTCGCACATCCCGCAGCTCAGCCGCCCGGAGAGCGACGCCCTGCTGCAGTACCTCTTCGAGCACTCCGAGTCGCCCCGGTTCAATTGCCGCTACCGCTGGCAGCCCGGCGCCGTCGCGATGTGGGACAACCGCGCCACCCAGCACCTGGCCGTCAACGACTACACCGAACCCCGCAGGGGCCAGCGGGTGACCGTCCTCGGCGACCAGCCCACCGGCGACACCCCGCGCTGGAAGGAGTACCGGCCCGCGCCCGACGAGCGTTACTACCCGCGCCACGTCACGGCCCGCCACGGCTACCGGTGACAGTGGCCCGTCAGCGGCTCGGGCGTCGCCGCCGTAGGGTGGCGGCGACACCCACGCCGAGCACCAGCACGGACGCACCACCGGCGAGCAGTACCGGAGTGCTGTCGCCGTCGTCCTCCTCGGAGGTGGCGGACGTGCCGGACGTGGCGGGGTTGGCAGAGGTGGCGCGGGAGGCCGCCGCGGGGTCCCGGGACGGCGGAGCGGCGGCGCGAGACGGCGGGTTGGCGGCTTCCGACGAGGGGGCATCCGACGAGGGGGCCGCAGCGCCCAGCACCACATCAGAACAGGAGTAGTAGGTGTCCGGGGTGCTGGTGTTCCGCCAGATCGTATAGAGCAGCTGACGGCCGGTCCGGTCGGCGGGCAGTGTGGCCTTGATGCGGTACGCGTCGTCGACCAGCGCGGGGTCCTTGGCGGTGGCGAACGGCTTCGCCTCCAGGTCCGACCACTTCAGCGGCCGCGCGGGAGCGTAGCCCTCCTTGGTGAGATACAGCTCGAAGGTCCCCGTGTGCGGGATCGTCGACCGGTAGGTGAGCGTGAGTTCGGCCCCGGCCGGCAGCCGCGTCGACGGCCAGTCGGCGCGTGCCAGATCCAGCCCCCGGTACGCCTCCAGACCCCCGCTGCACAGCTTCCCGTCCGGGACCCGCTCCCGGTCCTCGCCCGCCACCCCCGCGATACGCAGGTTGTCCCAGTCCGCCGCCTCCGGGCCATTGGCGGCCCGAGCCGCCCGGCACGCCGCCGACCGCGCCGCGCCCCCGCCGTCGGGGGAGCAGGCGAACGTCCGGCTCACCGGGTCCGTCGGCGCCCCGTGCGCCTGGGCGGGCTGCGCGGCCAGCGCCGTGAACAGACAGGGGAGGGCCCCGAGAAGAGCGCCCACGGCGGCGGTGCGATACGAGGTCATCCGGTACGGCCCTCCGACTCGGTGCGACGGGACGGGCGCGCCGCCCGTCCCGTCGCATACGGGAAGCCCGGACCGGGCGTTCAACGGCCGCCGGAAGCAGTCGCGCAATGCAGTACAACCATCCGCGACCCCAACATGTCTCCCTAGGCAGACGCAAACAGCGCCTACGCCCATGAAGAATCATTAAGGGGGACAAATGAATCTTTCTCGCCGTATGGCCGCCACCGCGGTGCTCGCCACCGCCATCGCGGGCACCGTGGCCCTGACGCCGCAGGCATCGGCCGCCGCCACGGCCGCGTACAACGGGGTGTGCGGCAGCGGGTACAAGGTGGTGAACTCGGCACCCATCGGTTCCAAGGGCACCGTCTTCCTCACCTACAACTCCGCCAAGGGCAAGAACTGCGTGGTCACCGTACGGAACACCACGGGCAAGGCGGTTCCGATGTTCGCCTACCTGTACGTTCAGGGCGCCGACGAGTCGGCCGAGGACGGCGGCGCGTACACCTCGTACGCGGGCCCGGTGTACGGCGACGGGCGCGGTAAGTGCGTGGACTGGGCCGGGGGCATCGAGAACCAGTCGACCTGGACGTACGGATCGAACTGTGGATCCCTGAAGGCCTACCGCGTGACCAAGGGCTGGTAAGGACCGAAAGCCGCGCGTCGGCACGGCCGACGGGGGACAAACGGGGGAGCGGCGGCGACCTTCTCGTAAGGTGGCCGCCGCGATCGTCGTATGGACCTGTTGGCGCTATCCGCGGGCTTCGGCCGGCGCAGGGAGCAGCAGACCGCCCGCATATTCGCTGTCTTCCGCGGCGTTCGTCCCGGTACCGTCACCTGCGTGACTCCAGTAGATCTCGCGGCCGTCATTTCCGATGGCGTGCACCAGGCCATCCAGTCCGGACGTATCCCGGGAGAGGCACCACGGGAGATCCACGTGGAGCGCCCGCGCCACCGAAGCCATGGCGATTACTCGACCAATGTCGCCATGCAACTCGCCGCCTCCGCGGGCCTGCCCGCACGCGCCGTCGCCGAGGTGCTGGCCCCGTTGGTGGGCGCGGCCGACGGAGTGGCGAAGGCAGAGGTCGCGGGCCCCGGATTCCTGAACATCACGTTGGAGAGCGCGGCGATCGGCTCCCTGGCACGCGACATCGTCCTGGCCGGTGACACCTATGGCCGTACGGACCGGCTCGGGGGCCTTCGGCTCAATCTGGAGTTCGTCTCGGCGAACCCCACCGGACCGGTGCACATCGGCGGGGCCCGGTGGGCGGTCGTGGGCGATGTGCTTGCCCGGCTGCTCGAGACAGCGGGTGCGGACGTCTCGCGGGAGTACTACTTCAACGACGCCGGTGTGCAGATCGACCGGTTCGCCCGCTCGCTGTTCGCCTCGGCACAGGGCTCACCGGTACCCGAGGACGGCTACAGCGGCACGTACATCGCGGAGATCGCCGCCGCGGTGCTGCGCCGGCGCCCCGACGTCCTGACGCTGCCGGAGTCCCAGGCCCTCGCCGCATTCCGGGCGGTGGGCACGGCACTGATGTTCGACGAGATCAAGGCGTCGCTCGCCGCGTTCGGTACCCGCTTCGACGTCTACTTCAACGAGAAGGACCTGCACGACCAGGGCGACCTGGACGCCGCCGTCGCCCGCCTGCGGGAGGGCGGTCATGTCTTCGAGCACGAGGGCGCGATGTGGCTGCGCACCACGGACTTCGGTGACGACAAGGACCGGGTGCTGGTGAAGAGCGACGGTTCCTGGACGTACTTCACCGCGGACTGCGCGTACTACCTGAACAAGCGGTCCCGGGGCTTCGAACGGGTCGTCATCATGCTCGGCGCCGACCACGCGGGCTATGTGGGCCGGATGCGGGCCATGGCGGCCTGCTTCGGTGACGATCCGGACACGCATCTGGAGATCCTGATCGGTCAGCTGGTCAATCTGGTCAAGGACGGGGCGCCGGTCCGGATGAGCAAGCGGGCGGGCACGGTCCTCACCCTGGACGATCTGGTCGAGGCGGTCGGCGTGGACGCCGCTCGGTACGCGCTCGCGCGGGCCAGCGTGGACGCGATGATCGACCTCGATATCGACCTGCTCACCCGGCAGTCGAACGACAACCCCGTCTACTACGTCCAGTACGCGCACACCCGGCTGTGCGCCGTGCAGCGCAGGGCGGAGGAAGCCGGGATCGGGAAGGGCACACCGGAGGACTTCGCCCCCTCCCAGCTCACCCACGAGCGGGAGACCGGTCTGCTGGGCATGCTGGCCGAGTTCCCGCAGGTTGTGGCCACCGCCGCCACACTGCGCGAGCCGCACCGGGTGGCGCACTACCTGGAGGCGCTGTCCGGCACGTACCACCGCTTCTACGACGCCTGCCGCGTCCTGCCGCGGGCAGGTGAGGAGCCGGACGACCGCACCCGGGCCCGGCTGTGGCTCACCGAGGCCAGCAGGCTGGTGCTGCGCAACGGGCTGCGGCTGCTAGGGGTCTCGGCGCCCGAACGGATGTGAGCACACCCCCGGACCGGCGACCGACATGTCGAACCGTCCCTCGTCGACGACGGGCCACTGCCGGCCGGGCGCACAGGAGAATTCGCGGAAGCCACCGACCCGCCGGTATGCCGATGGTGCAATAGCGGGGCAGGCTCTGGTATCAAACCTGGCCGTGGCCTCACGCCGCCGCGTCGAGCTGCGCATTGCCCGGCACAGGTGGCGGAACG
The DNA here is from genome assembly GCF_001598115.1 of Streptomyces sp. AgN23. Classification (NCBI taxonomy): domain Bacteria; kingdom Bacillati; phylum Actinomycetota; class Actinomycetes; order Kitasatosporales; family Streptomycetaceae; genus Streptomyces; species Streptomyces sp. AgN23. Next base: position 628,665 of record NZ_CP007153.1, on the reverse strand, counting down.
TTCATGCATCCAGTCACCGGCTCCCGCGCTTCCGTCTCCGCCAAGGGCCGCCCGGCCCCCGCCTGTCCGCCGACCGGGTGCGGACGCCGCCCAGGATGCCCGCCGCCCGTCCGCCGATCCGGTCGCGGGCGGATGCCGAGACCGTGGCGCTCAGGTCGTGCGCGTGGCGGATCGGCACCGACCGGGCTGCCCAGGGATTTCCGCTGGACGCGCTGCTGCACGCGTATCGCATCGGCTGCACCGTCGTATGGGAGCAGCTCCTGGAGACCGCCTCGAAGGAGGACCCGCTGGGCGACCAGTCGCTGGTCCATGTCGCCGCCGACGTATGGAACTTCGTCGATGAGCACTGCACCCTCGTCGCCACGGCGTATCAGGAGGTCGAGCGGCAGCTCTCCTGGCACCGGGAGAACCGCTACCGGATCATCGTCGCGGCCCTGCTCGACGGCACCGCCCGGGTGAGCGACTTCCCCGAGGCGGAGGAGGTCCTCGGCCTGCCCGAGCGGGGGCGTTACGCGGTCGTGGCGCTGGAGGACACCGACGCCTCGTCCCGGGCGCCGCATCCCGCCGCGGTGTGCGCGGGACTTCGTACGGTCTGGCATACGGCGGAGGGCACCGCCCACGCCATCGTGCTGCTCGGCATCCCGGGAAGCGGCGCGGTCACCGGCTGCACCGTCTTCATCGGCTCGCTCATGGTCTGCTACGCCGCCCTCGGCGGGATGAAGGGCACCGGATTCATCCAGATCCTCAAGACGGTGCTGCTGCTCGCCGCGTTCGTCCTGCTGGCCGCCCTGGTGCTGAAGCGCTTCTCCTGGAACCCGTTCACCCTCTTCGACGCCGCGGCCGACGCCAGCGGCTACGGCGACGGCTTCTGGCAGTCCGGCCGCCAGTACGGCTCTTCTCCGTGGTGGCCTGCGCGGTCGTCGCCACCACCCTGGCGGCGGTCGCCGGACTCACCCTGGCCGCCGCGGCCTCCCTCGCCCATGACGTCCTGGCCAAGGTCGTCTTCAAGGGCAGGCTCTCGGCGAACCGGGAGCTGGCCGACGCCCGGACGGCCATCGTGGTCGTCGGCGTCGTGGCCGTCGTCCTCGCCATCGTGACCCAGCGCTGGAACCGGCAGGTCCTGATCTCCTTCACCTTCGCGGCCGCCGCCTCGGCCCTGCTGCCGATCGTGCTCTACGGCACCCTGTGGCGCGGCTTCACGGTGAACGGACTGCGCTGGGCGCTGTACGGCGGACTCCTCCTCACCGCCGTGACGATGGCCTTCTCCCGGCGATCTCCGGCAACCCGCTCGCGGTCTTCCCCGAGCGCGACTTCCACTGGTTCCCGCTCCGCAACCCGGGCCTGATCACCATTCCCGCCGGGTTTCTGCTCGGCTGGCTCGGCTCCCGTACCGGACGGCGGGCCCGGCATGCCCAGGACCCGACGCGGGGGGACCTGCCGTACGCGATGCACACCGGCTGACCCGCCCGGTGCCGCCCCGGGTCTTTTACGGGGATCGGGGCCCGGCCTTGGCGCGCCGGTGGGCGGCCACCCGCTCACGGGTCGCGCACCGGCGTGAGCAGTAGCGGCGCTCCGGTCCGCTGCCCACGGTGAGGAAGACATCGCCGCAGCTGGAGGAGGAGCACAGGCCGCCGGGCGGGCGCTGACCGTCCCAGATCAGCACGGTCAGCGCCATGCACGAGGAGGCGAGGAACCACTCGCCCCAGGGCGCCTCGTCATCGCTGTCCAGATGCGGATGCCAGGGCGAACGGCCGTCGTGCGAGCTGAGCCGGAGCGGACCCGTGCCCTCCCGCAGCAGCCGGTTCAGCACTTCGGCGGCTTCGTCGACATGCTCGGCGGCGAACACCTCGCGCAGCCGCAGCGCGGCGGTGCGCATGCCCGCGACATCGCCGGCGGTGAGCTCGACCGGGCCGGGTTCACCGTGGTCGAGCAGGATCCCGGCGATCGTGTGGGGGGCAGGGCTCGGCTCCGCCGTCAGGGCGTTGACGAGGGCGGCGGTGCGCCGGGCGGTGTCCCGCACCGAAAGCCGGGTGGACCGGTCGTCGTTCGAGAGGGGCGACACCACGCCAATGTAACGCACCTGGCGAACATTTACGTTACCTCCGTAACGTGATCCGCATGCCAGGGCGTTACGCGATGGAGTGCTATCTGGGCGGGGCGGCCGCCGCCCGCGCGGGGGACGAGATGTCCGGGCCCGCGCTACTGCTGGCCGGACCGGCGCTCACCGGTTCGGCCTCCTCGGGCTCGTCGCTGCTGGCGGGCGTCATGGTCGCGGCGGCGGTCGGCGGACCGCTCTTCGGGGTGCTGCTCGACCGCTCCGCCCGGCCGGGCCGGCTGCTGGCCGCGGCACTCGCCCTCTACGCGGGGGCGCTGGCCGCGATCCTCCTGGGCCTGGGGCGGCTGCCGTTCGCCCTCACGGTTCTTCTCGCGGTGGGCGCGGGGCTGCTGGGACCGGCCCTGTCCGGCGGATGGACCTCCCAGCTGCCGCGGGTGGCACCGCCGCGGGCCCTGCCCCGGGCCAACGCGCTCGACGCGATGACCTTCAGCCTCGCCGCGCTGGTGGGGCCCGCACTCGCCGGGACCGTCGCGGGAACGGCCGGGGCACCCGCCGCCGTGGCGGTGTCCATCGCCCTGATCGGCCTCGCGCTGCCCGCCGCCTGGGCGCTCCCCGCGCCGCCGCGGCCCGGCCCGGCCCCGCCACCGGCCACGTCGGTCGTCGCCGACCTCACCGCCGGGGTGCGCGCCATCGGCCGCAACCGGCCCCTGGCCCGGGCCACCGCCACCTCTGTCGTCTCCTGTGTCGGCCAGGGCGCGCTGCTCATCTGCTGTCCGCTCCTCGGCGCGGCCGTGCTCGGCGGCGCCGACCGCGGCGCCCTGCTGCTGTCCGCCACCGCTGCCTCGGCCCTTGTGGCCAACGCGGTCCTCGCCCGCCGCCCCCGCCCGCCGCGTCCGGACACCGTACTCCTCGGCGGAGCCCTGCTCCTCGCCCTCGCGCCCCTGCTCGCGGCCACCGGCCACCCGGTCGCGCTGATCGCCGCCATGCTGCTCGCCGGGGCCGCCGAGGGCCCCCAGCTCACGGCCCTGTTCGCGGTGCGCCACCGGGAGGCGCCCGAGCGGCTGCGCGGCCAGGTCTTCACCACCGGCGCCAGCCTCAAGATCACCGGCTTCGCGGCGGGCGCGGCCTTCGCCGGTCCGCTCGCCACCTGGTCGCTGCCGGGCGCCCTGGTGGCCGCAGGGGGGTGCGAGGCACTCGCGGCTCTGGTGTTCGTATGCTTGCCGGACGATACGGAGGCTGTTGTTCCGGATCTGCCCCCGGGGCTGTGTGACAGAGGCATGTCAGGCATGATGACCTGCATGGAAGACCTGAAAGACCTGCTGCCCGTCGAAGCCGTCCGGCTCGACGTGCGGGCGGCCGACTGGCGTGAGGCGATAGGCGCGGCCGGCCGGCTCATGGTGGAAACCGGCGCCGCCACCGACGAGTACACCGACGAGATGGTCGCCAACGTCGAGGAGAACGGGCCGTACATCGTCATCGCCCCGGGGGTGGCGTTCGCCCACTCCCGGCCGTCCCCGGCGGTGCTCAGGACCGGGATGTCCTGGGTCCGGCTCGCCGAGCCCGTGGAATTCGGGCATGAGTCCAACGACCCCGTCACCCTTGTCGTCGCCCTGGCCGCCAAGGACTCCGCCGCGCACACCTCGGCGATGGGGAGCCTGGCGCGGCTTCTGGGAGACCCCGCCACCGCCGCCGCCCTGGCGGAGGCGCCCACCCCGAAGGCGCTGCACGCCGTGCTGGCGGGAGAGCGGCCGAAGGACGGCTCCGAGAAGTCCGGGCCGACCGGCGCCCCCGAGGCGTCCACCGCTCCCGAAGCCTCCACCACCCCCGAGCCGCCCTCCGCCTCCGAGCCCCGTGCGGTCTCGCTGCACAAGATCCTCACGGTCTGTGGCAACGGCGTGGGCACCAGCCTGTTCCTCAAGAACACCCTGGAGCAGGTGCTGGACCGCTGGGGGTGGTCCAGGTTCGTCACCGTGGAGGCCACGGACACCATCTCCGCGAAGGGCAAGGCGTCCGAGGCCGTGGCCCTGCTCACCTCACGTGAGATCGCCAGGACCCTCGGGGATGTGGGACGGCCCGTGAAGGTCGTCCAGGACTTCACCAGCACCGCCGAGGTGGACGCGGTGCTCCGGGACACGTACGACGTCTGAACGACGGGGACAGAGGAAGCACCATGGGCTGGTTCGTCACCCTTGCCACGTTTCTCGTCAATGAGATTCTGAGCGAGCCCGCGTATCTGATCGGGATCATCACCGCCGTCGGACTCATCGCGATGAAGAAGAGCACCGGGCAGATCATCGGCGGCGCCATCAAGGCGACCCTCGGCTTTCTGCTGATCGGCGCGGGAGCGGGGCTGGTCACCGCCTCCCTCGACCCGCTGGGGACCATGATCCAGGGCGTCACCGGCGCCCACGGCGTCATCCCCACCAACGAGGCCATCGTCGGCATCGCTCAGGACCAGTTCGGCTCACGGGTCGCCTGGCTGATGATCCTGGGCTTCGTGGTCAGCCTGCTGCTGGCCCGGTTCACCCCGCTCCGCTATGTCTTCCTGACCGGGCACCACATGCTCTTCATGGCCACGCTGCTCACCGTGGTCCTGGCGGGCGGCGGCCGCTCGACCGTCGCCGTGGTGGCCGTCGGCGGTGTGCTGCTGGGCATCATGCTGGTCGCGATGCCAGCCTTCGCCCACCCCTGGACCAAGCGCGTCACCGGCAGCGACACCGTCGCCATCGGCCACTTCGGCACGGCCGGATACATCGTGGCGGGCGCGACCGGACGGGTGGTCGGCAAGCGCAGCCGCTCCACCGAGGAGATGAAGCTCCCCGAGGGGCTGCGGTTCCTGCGCGACTCGATGGTGGCCACCGCCCTGTCGATGCTGCTGATCTACCTGGTCATGGCCGTCCTCCTGCTCGTCAAGGAGGGGCAGAAGACCGCCTTCAAGGCCTTCGCCACGGGCACCGGCACGGTGGCCACCGGCACCGGGAACTACCTGATGCAGTCCGTGATGCAGGGGCTGCAGTTCGGCATCGCGGTCGCGGTGATCCTCTTCGGTGTCCGTACGATCCTCGGCGAGCTCGTCCCCGCCTTCCAGGGGATCGGGCAGAAGGTCGTCCCCGGCGCCCTGCCCGCACTGGACGCGCCCATCGTCTTCCCGTACGCGCAGAACGCGGTGCTGATCGGCTTCATCTCCAGCTTCACCGGCGGCCTGATCGGCCTGGCCCTGCTCACCTGGATCTTCAATCCGGCCTTCGGCCTCGCCCTGGTGCTGCCCGGTCTGGTGCCGCACTTCTTCACCGGCGGCGCGGCCGGGGTCTACGGCAACGCGACCGGCGGCCGGCGCGGCGCGGCGGTGGGGGCGTTCCTCAACGGGCTGCTCATCACCTTCCTCCCCGCCCTGCTGCTCAAGGTGCTCGGCGCGTTCGGCGATCAGAACACCACCTTCGGCGACGCCGACTTCGGCTGGTTCGGTGCGCTCATCGGCAACGCGGGCAAGGCCGGTGGCGCCGCCGGACTCGTCATCATCGTGCTGCTCGGCCTCGCCGTTCTCGGAGGCGCGATCCTGGTGCAGAAGCGGGTGGTCGACACCGGCTGGGACCCGGGCGCGGCGCGCGACGCCCTGATGCCGCGCGAGAGCGTGACGGCGCCCGCCGAGGCGGGTACCACCACGGCCGCGTACGCCAAGATCCCGCCGCCCGCGGGCGCTCCCGCACCCCCGCCCGCCGCCTGAGGCGGCGAGGGCGCCCCGGTGGTCCCGTCCCGAGCCCTCGGCCCGGGACGGGACAGGACCACCGGGGCGAGGGGGTTCACGCCCGCTTGACGTAGTCGCGCAAGTGGACGGCGGTGAGGGAGCCGCCGGTGTCCACGAGGTCGGCGGGGGTGCCGGTGAACACCACCTGACCGCCGTCATGGCCCGCCCCCGGACCCATGTCGATGATCCAGTCCGCATGGGCCATCACGGCCTGGTGGTGCTCGATGACGACGACCGTGTTGCCCGCGTCGACAAGGCGGTCGAGCAGCGCGAGCAGCTGGTCCACATCGGCGAGATGCAGTCCGGTGGTCGGCTCGTCCAGGACGTACGTCGTGCCGCTCCGCGCCATATGGATGGCCAGCTTCAGCCGCTGGCGCTCACCCCCGGAGAGCGTGGTGAGCGGCTGGCCGAGCCCCAGATAGCCCAGCCCCACCGCGCCCAGCCGGTCCAGGATCAGCCGGGCCTGACCGTCAGTGAAGAACTCCCGCGCCTCGGCCACCGACATGCCCAGGACATCGCCGATGTTCCGCCCGCGCAGCCGGTACGTCAGCACCTCGGGCCGGAACCGCTTGCCCTCGCAGTCCTCGCACACCGAGGCCACCTCGGCCATCATCGCGAGATCGGTGTAGATCAGCCCGATGCCCTTGCACCGGGGGCAGGCACCCTCGGAATTGGCGCTGAACAGACCCGGTTTGACGTGGTTGGCCTTGGCGAACGCCGCCCGGATCGGATCGAGGAGCCCCGTATAGGTGGCCGGGTTGCTGCGGCGGGAGCCACGGATGGCCGACTGGTCGGCGACGATCACCTCCTCCCGTCCGGACAGCGACCCATGGATCAGGGAACTCTTGCCCGATCCGGCGACACCGGTGACGACGGTGAGCACACCGAGGGGGATGTCGACGCTCACATCCCGCAGATTGTGCAGCCGCGCGCCCCGGACCGGCAGCTGCCCACTGGGCTGCCGCACCGTCTCCCGCAGCCGCACCCGGTGGTCCAGATGGCGCCCGGTCAGGGTGCCGGAGGCGCGCAGCCCGGCCAGATCGCCCTGGTAGCAGATCCGCCCGCCCGCCGCCCCCGCGCCGGGCCCCAGATCCACCACATGGTCCGCGATCCGGATGGTCTCCGGTTTGTGTTCCACGACCAGCACCGTGTTGCCCTTGTCCCGCAGCTGGAGCAGCAGACGGTTCATGCGCTCGATGTCATGCGGATGCAGGCCCACCGTGGGCTCGTCGAAGACATAGGTGACATCGGTCAGACTGGAGCCCAGATGCCGGACCATCCGCACCCGCTGGGCCTCGCCACCGGACAGGGTGGAGGACTCCCGGTCCAGGCTCAGATAGCCCAGGCCGATCTCGACCAGTGAGTCGAGAAGCGCCCGCAGGCTCTCCAGCACCGGTCCGACGGAATCGTGCCGGATCCCGCGCACGAACTCCGCCAGATCGCTGATCTGCAGGGCCGAGCACTCCGTGATGGAGCGGCCGTCGATCCGGCAGGACCGGACGGCCTCGCACAGCCGGGCGCCCTCACACTCTGCGCACTCGGTCAGGGCCATGGCCCGGTCGGCGAACGCGCGCATCCGCGGCTGCATCGTCTCCCGGTCCTTCGCGAGGTACAGCCGGCGGACCTTGGTCACCAGCCCCTCGTAGGTGAGGTTGTTCTTCCCCGCCTTGATCTTGGTGGCCGGTTTGTGGAGGAAGTCCTCCCACTGGGCGGGGGAGTAGTCCCGGAGCCTGATATCGGGGTCGAAAAGGCCGGAGGCCGCCATAACCTGCCAGTGCCAGCTGTCCACCTCGAATCCGGGGACGGTGATCGCCCCCTCCTTCAACGACTTCTCCCTGTCGATGAGTTGGGCGATATCGATGTCGGTGACCCTGCCGAGCCCCTCGCACCGCGGACACATGCCCTCGGCCGTGTTGAAGCTGAAGGCGAGGGGAGGACCGACATAAGGACTGCCGATCCGGCTGAACAGGATCCGCAGCAGAGTGTGGGCGTCGGTGGCGGTGCCCACCGTGGAACGGGAGTTGGAGCCCATCGGCTCCTGGTCCACGATGATCGCCGCGCTCAGATTCCGCAGCGAGTCGACGTCCGGACGGCCGAGCGTCGGCATGAAGTTCTGGACGAACGCCGTATAGGTCTCATTGATCAGCCGCCTCGACTCCGCGGCGATCGTGTCGAAGACGAGCGAGGACTTACCGGAGCCGGAGACGCCGGTGAAGACCGTAAGGCTTCGCTTGGGAATGTCCACACTCACGCCCTGGAGATTGTTCTCCCTGGCGCCACGGACCTTGATTTCGCTGACATCCATGCCTTCAAGTGTTTCATTGAAACAGCGGTTGAGACTTTTCGCGGATTTCCACCCCACATCCGCTGGATATGGTGGGACAGCGTCGCGCTGACCTTCAACTCGCCCGCGAACCCTTGCCGGGAAGGTGACGAACCGTGAGCCCTGCGGACGCCGCGCTGCGCCCCGTCGATCCGGCCCGGATCGCGGGTGTCTCTCCACCCAGCAGATCCGCAACTACGTCGACCCGGGCGTCCTGCCCCCGGCCGCCCGCACCCCCGCCGGCTACCGGCTCCACCACTACCTCACGGAAAATCGGTCGGCCGAGGACCGATGAGTTCTCGGCGCGGTAGCGGTCGATAGGGGTAAACGCTCCCCAGCACAGGAGGAATCGATGGCCACCGACGGATTCACCACATGCCTGTGGTTCGACGGCAACGCCGAAGAGGCGGCGCAGCACTACATCTCGATCTTCAAGAACTCCAGGCTCGGACGGATCGCGCACTACACCGGGGCCGAGCCCGGCGGCGCTGAGGGATCCGTGTTGACCGTCGAGTTCGAGGTCAACGGACAGAAGTTCGTGGGGCTCAACGGCGGGCCGCAGTTCACCTTCAGCGAGGCCATCTCCTTCCAGGTGCACTGCGCGGACCAGGACGAGGTGGACTACTACTGGAGCAGGCTCTCCGAGGGCGGCGAGGAGGGCCCCTGCGGCTGGGTGAAGGACAAGTTCGGGGTGTCCTGGCAGGTCGTCCCCAGCGCGTTCCTCGACATGGTGACCGGCTCGGACCCGCAGAAGGCCAAGCGGGCCACCGACGCGATGATGAAGATGGGCAAGCTCGACATCGCCGCGCTGCAGGCGGCGTACGACGGCGCGTAGCGGCCCTGGGGGCGGGCCCGTACGGCATGCGGTCAGGCTGCCGTACGGGCCCGTCCCGCGGTCGTACGGACCCGGCTCGCGAGCGCGCCACTGGTAGGACTCCGTTACGTCGCTCCTCCGCTGTCGGCCTTTCCCTCGAACCGGTCGGCGGCCTGGCCATGTGTCTCCTCAGACGCGCCCGGCGGGCCGGGGCGGGGCGGATAGGAAGGGGAGAAGCTCGCCGGCGAAGGCATTGGGACATTCCTCGGGCACGAAGTGGCCACTGCCCGCAATCACGGCACCGGTCAGCCGCGGCGCGACCGTGTTCAGACTGTCGGCGAGTCGGGCGCGTGTGCTGTGCTCGCCGCCGACGGCGAGTACGGGCATGGGAAGGGTTCCTCCGGTTTCGTGCCAGGCCCGGTTGACGCGGCCGTCCTCGAGGAGGGTGCGGTAGTGCGCGAAGCCGGCACGCAGTGCCTCGTATCCGCGGTAGGAGGAGGCGACGGTGGCGACCTCTTCCTGCGGGAAAGTCCCGGGTACGGCGGACAACCAGTCGAACCACCAGGTAAGGAAGTCGCTCTCCCGCCGGACCCGCCGACCACGGCATGCAGCCGGGTGCCGTTCGCTGTGACGGTGATGCTCTCGAATCCGTCGGGGAGCGGCGTTTCGTCGCGTGGAGGTGGTTTTCACGTCTTCTGTGCGAGGGCTTCGCGGACCGCGGGTACGACTCCGGCGGCGCATGAGCCGTCCGCCTTTGCGCCGGTCAGCGCCGGCATGCGGGACCCGTACGAGCCCAGCCACAGCCGCAGGACGGGGGCCGGCGCGGGCCGGGGTGGACGCCGGCGAGCGAGTAGTGCGCGCCGTGCGTCCGCACACTGCGCTCGCCACACTCCACATGGCCCGGATGACGGTGGTCGCCTCTTCACGTGCGTCGACGGCCTCCTTTGGTGTGCGACGGGAGCCGCCCATGGCCTCGACGGCTTCCCAGAAGGCGCCGGCACCCAGGCCGAGCTGGACCCGGGAGCCGGCCAGTCGGTCCAAGGTCGCCACAGCCTTGGCCGGCACCGCCGGCGGACGCGGCGGCGGAGAGCTGACCGCCGGGACGAGGGTGACCTGTCGCGTCCGCGCGGCGCCGGCCGCGGTGGCCGGGAGCGGGAAGGGGAACGGGCCCGCCGTCGCCTCGGAGGCAGTGCCTTCGAGACCGGTCGGTAGCCAGGGTGACGGCGGTTCCGGCACGGGCACTCGGGTCCGTGAGCTGTTCAGCGCGGCGGGCCGAGGATGACGCCGCCGTAGAGTTCGGATGCTTCCGCCAGGAGGGACTTGGGGATCTCGAAGCCATCGGGACGCGGGGTGGTGAGGTCGCGTCCGGCGTGGCGGAACATGCCCTCGATGCCGCCGGGGGTGGTGATCATCAGCAGGTCGGCGCGGTCGGAGGTGATGCGGTAGGCGTGGGGGACGTTGCGGGGCAGGTACACGATCCCGCCTTCGCGCAGTTCGTGTTCCTCCTCCCCGGACCACACCAGGGCCGTGCCCTTGATCAGCATGAACACCTCGTCCTCGCGGGTGTGCAGGTGGAACGGGGGCGCTTCGCCCTTGGCGACGTCGAAGCGGCCCACGGTCAGTTTGCCCTCGGTGGCTTCCTTGCCGAGCAGCACGGAGAACGTTCCCCCGTCGAGCCATTCGAGTCTCTGCTGCTGCTCGGGCTGCGCCAGATAGGCCATGGTCATGAGAAGTCCGTTCTCAGAGTTCGGTCGGAAGAATGCTCCGGCCCCCGCTCGTAGGCGTGTCACGGACACCGGGACCGGGGGGTGCCTGGAGAATCAGCTGCCCTGGGTGCGGCGCACCCAGGCAAAGTGGGTGGTAAGGGCGCTGTCGAGAGGGCGGCAGCGGGGGCGGCGGCGTCGAAGAGGTGGGAAACCACCGGCCCAGACGTGGAGTTCGGCCTGGACGTCGCAGGACCACAAACGGGAGGCATCTCAGGAGTCATGCGGGACCTCCGGTGCGGGAGGGATACGGGAGGGTGCGGTCTGGACGCACGACGGGGGGCGTGCGGACACGGGCCGGCCGGCTGGTCGCGGACGGCCTGCGGGGCCGACCCCCGCAGACGCAAGGGCCGGCTCGCGCGAGAGGGAGTCAGCCGACGGTGAGGACGAGCTTTCCGCGGCTGTGGCCGGCGTCGCTGGCCTGCTGCGCCTTGGCCGCGTCGGCGAGCGGATAGGTCGCGCCGACCGTGGTCACCAGCGCGCCGGCGGCGGCCTGTTCGGCGAGTTCCGCCAGTCGGGCGGCCGAGCGTCGCTGCGGACCCTCGGCGAAGACGACGCCGAGTTCGCGGGCCCGGAAGTCGGCGGTGGTGACGATCCGGTCGGTGCCGCCGCGCAGGGTGATGGAGTCCTCCAGCGCGCCCTTGCCCGCGGCGTCGAACACGGCGTCCACGCCCTGCGGGGCGACCGCGCGGACCCGCTCGACCAGGTTCTCGCCGTAGATCAGCGCGGTGGCGCCGAGCGAGGTCACATACTCCTGGTTGGCCGGGCCGGCGGTGCCGATCACGCGGGCGCCGCGGGCGACGGCGAGCTGGACGGCGACGGTGCCGAGCGCGCCGGACGCCCCGTGGATCAGCAAAGTCTCGCCGGCCTTGACGCCGAGCAGGTCCAACACCCGCTCGGCGCCGTCGCTCGCCACCGGCAGCGCGGCCGCGTGCGTCCAGTCCAGACCCGCCGGCTTGAGGGCGAGGACGGCCTCGGTGGCCAGCGCGTACTGGGCGTAGGAGCCGGTGTCGGACCAGCCCAGTACCTCGTCGCCCACCTTCAGCCGGTCGACGCCCTCGCCCAGAGCGTCGACGACCCCGGCGATCTCTCCGCCGGGAACGGCGGGCAGCGTGGTCGGGAAGATGGCCTCCATGTTCCCGGAGCGGATCTTGCCGTCCACCGGGTTGACGCCGACCGCCCGGACGCGGATACGAACCTGGCCGGGGCCGGGCTGGGGGATCTCGGTCTCCACCTCGTGCAGGACCTCGGTGCCGCCGAACGTGTCGAAAACGATGGCCTTCATGACTGCTGTCTCCTTGGATGGGTTGATCTGGTGGCACTGGTCATGTGGCTGGCCACATGAAACGCGGCATCGGTTACGTGGCTGGCCAGGTATTTGCATGGGTGCGTGCAAGGGCTGGGTCTGCGGAGCCTCGGGCCGCCTGCCCGAGAGGGCCACTCCGGCAACGAGGACGACTTCGGTGGCGCGATTGCGGATCCGCTGGTCCTGCTTGCCTTTCGGGGCGGATGACCACGCTGGTTCCGTACGTGAGCCGGCCGGCCGAGGACCCGCGCCGCCCTCGGGTTCAGCGCGGCGGGCCGAGGATGACACCGCCGTAGCGTGCGTGGGTGCGGTGCACCCACGCATGATGGGTAGCGAGGGCGGCCCTGGGCAGGGCAGCCTCGGGAACTGGGCCGCCGAGAACGTGGAAGCCGCCGGGCCCTATGCGCGGTCCGGCCCGGATGCCGGCCGCGACGCCGGCAGCAGTCGGGGTCCAGAGCGTCATCCAGTCGCTGGCAGTACAGCTCCAGCTCGCCCAGCTCACGATGCCGGTAACGCTTGAGGTCCTCATGGTGGGTGACGTCCACCTCGTGCGACCGCCAGAGCTCGGCGAACTCGGGGCTGGCCTCCAGCAGCGCTGCGACGACCGACACACCGGCCAGCGCGGCTACCTCCTCGCGCCGCAGCCCACCGGTACGACCCCGGGAGCCACGGGGAAGCCCGACATCCTCCGGCTGCAACGCCTCCCGGCGTGCCCGGAGAAAGTCGGCCAGCAGTACCCGGTCCATCTCAGCCTCCCGTGTTCGACTGAGCAAGCGTCGCGTGAACCAGGACCCGGATGAAGGCCGTACTTATCCACGGACAAGTTGTCCCTGGCAGACCGTGCGGTGCGGGACCGCGCCCGGCCAGGTGGTAGCGGGACGGGCGGGAGCGGTTGGAGTTACGTCGTGGCGAACCAGGACATCCGGTCGGCGGCCTGGCATCGCATGGGTTCGCACCCGCTGTTCCACGGTATGCCGCCGCCAGTCCCGGCCGAAGACGTGCTGCTTCCGCCCGCCGACATCGACGGTCGCGACTCCTGCAGCCCGGCCCCGGCCATGTAGCGCCGCCACCGCTCGCCGTCCTCGAAGACGGTGGCGGTCACCGCGCGTCCGGTGGTCCGCATCTCCTCGGCGGTGGTGCGTCGGCTGATGAGGTCCAGCAAGGGAGAGGGCCCTGGTGCCGGCCTGGCCGCACCGCGAAGCGGCGGATGCCCAGGTGCTCTCCCGGTCCCAGGGGCGCAGCCGTCTCGACGCAGTCCCAGAATGCCGCGACCACGGGGGCGCCGGCCCGGTCCTCGGGCAGTGGGGTCTCCAACCGCACCATCGCCATGAACCCCGTGGGGGTGGCAGAGCCGGTGTAGCCGTAGACGCGGAAGGCAGATGGCTGACGGCGCACGCGGTGCGCGGCCGCGGCTGCCGAGGCCGGCCCCTCCGCCTCCTCGGCCATGCGCAGGACGTCGGGCACGTCCGCGGGCCGCAGCGGGCTGTCCTCGACGTGGGGGTGCGCTCGCCAGGCGTACGGGTCGTCCGGGCCGCTTTGGTTGCGGAAGAGGAACATCCACTCCCCGACCCGCACCAGCGCGTCGCCCTCGGTGGCGGCGCGCACCGCCTGCAGGTCCGCGACCGAAACGCGGACGCGGATGTCGTCGTAGCGCTCGGGGTCCCCAGCGCAGGTCGGCCTCGAGCGTCGCCCGCACCGCGTCGTGCGGGTGCAGCCCTTCGGGAGTGGTCCCGATGTCAGGGCTGCTGGCGCAGCCAGGAGAACACCGTGGCGGTGTCGGTCTCGCCCAACACCGCGCGCAACAGCGGTTCGCGGGTGACGTAGACCTGCGCGACGACTTCGAGGGCGTGTCGGTGGACGGCGCTGGGCAGGTCGCCGGTCGGCTCCCACGGCGCCCCCGGCGCCGCGGCGGGCACAGACGCGGCGAGGGACAGGGCGAGCGGGCTGCCCCCGGCGAAGGCGATGAACGGGCCGCGCTGTTCGGCGGGCGCGCCGCGGGCGGCCAGCAGGGCGTCGGACTGGGTCGCATCGAGCGGCCGCACCGCCACCTCGGCGAACAGCGGCGAACAGCGGCGCCCAGCCGGGATCCAGCGACCACTCGGGATCGGGGGCGACCCGGCTCGCGAGCACGACGAGCGCGTCCTCGGGGAGCCGGAGCAGGAAGGTCTCGCGCAGCCATGCCTCGAGTCGCTGGCACTGCTCGAAGGTATCGATCAGGAGCCGCGCCCGGCTCGGCGCAGGCGGGTGCGGCGGCCTCCTCCAGGCGCCGCGGATCCGCGTCCAGAAACCGGGCGTCGAGTGGATCGGCGGGAGCGTCTTCGGCGTCCTGCTCGACGCCGAGGCGACCGGCGGGCAGCTGACCGTCGGGCGCTTCGACGTCAGTGCGGGCGAAGCGCCGCCGTTTCACGTCGGCGGGCTGGAGAAGATGTTCCGCCACGCGGGCCGCGACCCGCGTAAGCCACGCCCGGAAGGCTTCGAGATCCCGCCGCAGCTCCTGGCCGAGGCCGCCGAGCCGTCCGGCAACGCCGTGCTCGGCCCACCCCGGTGACACCGCGGTTGCCGCGGTATACCGTTCCGCCGGCCTACATCGAGGTCGGCCAACTGGACGTGTTCCGCGACGAAGACACCGACTACGTCACCAAACTCAGCCGCGCCGGCGTGCCGGTCGAATTCCACCTGCACCCCGGCGGCCCGCACGAATTCGACTCGATAGCCTTTACCTCCGACGTCGCCCGGCGCGCCATCGCCGACCGCATCCGGGTGCTCGAGTTGATCTGAGCCGCCCCCTCACTGAAAGATCGAGATCATGACGCTCAGCTTCGAACCCGAAGTAGCCGACGTCCTGGCCCAGCTGGGCGGGATCGACGCATTCCAGCCGTCGCGCGACGACGTCGAAGGCCGTAGAGTCCTCTGGGAGCCGATCCTCGCCGCCTCCAGCGCCGCCCAGCCCTTCCTCGAAGACGTCCGGAGGGTGGATCTCGCCGACCGGACGTTCTTCGGCATGCGTCTTGTTCGCGGAGGCTGAGATGGACCGGGTACTGCTGGCCGACTTTCTCCGGGCACGCCGGGAGGCGTTGCAGCCGGAGGATGTCGGGCTTCCGCGTGGCTCCCGGCGTCGTACCGGTGGGCTGCGGCGCGAGGAGGTAGCCGCGCTGGCCGGTGTGTCGGTCGATTACTACAGTCGGATCGAGCAGCAGCGTGGTCCGGTGCCGTCCGAGCAGGTGCTCGCCGCACTCGCCCGGGGGCTGCATCTCAGCCTCAGCGAGCGGGACTACCTCTTCGACCTCGGCGGGCATCCCGCGCCACGACGGATGCTCCGTGAGGATCACGTCAGCCCGACCATGATGCGCATCGTGGAACGGCTCTCGGATACGCCCGCGTTGGTGATGTCCCGGTTCAGTGAGACGCTGCTGCAGACCCGCCCGGCGGTCGCTCTGCTGGGTGATTACACCCGGTTCAGCGGACTGTCCCGCTACCTGGTGTACCGCTGGTTCACCGACCCGGCGCAACGTGACCTCTATCCCGTCGAGGACCACGCCCTGCGGGGCAGGGTCTTCACCGTGGACCTCCGGATGGCGTACACGGCGGACACCACGGGCAGGGCCGAGGAGATCGTCGCAGCGCTGCTAAAGGCCAGCCCCGAGTTCGCCGAGCTCTGGCGGTCGCACGAGGTGGACGTCACCCACCATGAGGACCTCAAGCGTTACCGGCATCGTGAGCTGGGCGAGCTGGAGCTGTACTGCCAGCGACTGGTGGACCCCGACCAGGCCCAGGAACTGCTGGTCTTCTCCGCCGTACCCGGCTCACCGAGCTACGAAAAGCTTCAACTCCTGGCAGCCGTGGACGCTTAGTACTGCAACGGCGCTTGCCGTGACTGATGGCCAGGTCAGGGGCTGTGTCCGTGAGCCCCTGCACCCCCTGCCACCGCCCCCTGCCCAGAACATCCACCACCAGCCCACACCCCAGAGCCAGAGCGACTTGGCGCAGTCCTACTGGTGGCCGTGGGTGAGGTCCGCGGGGTCGGTGTTGGCGCCGCAGAGGAGCACGGCGACCTTCTCCCCGGGCCGCGGCCGGTACCCGCCGGACGTGAGGGCCGAAAGCGCCGTCGCCGCCGCGTGCTCGACCGCGATCCTGCGGTCGTCCCACAGGGCTCGCCGCGCGGCGACGATCGCCTCGTCGGGCACCAGGACGGACCGTACCCCGTCCTTGCGGGCCCACTCCAGCGCGTCCGAGGACACATGGCGCGCCCCCAGCGAGTCCGCCGCGACCGAGTCCACCGGGACATCGACCACCGCATCGGCCTCCAGCGCGGCGTTCAGGGCCCGGCACCCGTACGGCTCCACGGCGACGACCCCCACCCCGTGCTCCAGGGCGGATACCGCGACACCGGTGAACAGCCCGCCGCCCCCGACCGCCACCACCACGGTGTCCAGGTCGGGCCGGGTCTGGAGGATCTCCTCCAGCACGGTGCCCGCCCCGGCGGCGATCAGCGGGTGGTCGTACGCGTGCGACAGCAGCGCACCGGTTTCGGCGGCGTGCTTCTGCGCGGCCTCCCGCGCGTTGTCGTACTCGGTGCCGGTCTGATGGACCTCGGCGCCGAGCCGGCGCAGCCGGTCCACCTTCACCGGGGGCGCGGTCTCGGGCACGAACACCGTGGCAGGCACGGAGTGCCGCGCCGCCGCCCACGCGCACGCGAGCCCGGCGTTTCCGCCGGAGGCGATGGTGACACCCGTGTCCGGCAGGGTGCCCGCCTCCTGGTGGCCCCTGATGAAATTGAACGCGCCGCGCGCCTTGAAGGTGCCCGTGTGCTGCAGGAACTCCAGGGCCAGCCATCCCTCGGCCGCACCCCATGCCCCCTGCTCCACCGGAGCGAGCGCCACCGGCCGGATATGTCCCGCGACCCGTTGGGCCGCGGCTCGTACGTCCTCGATGGAAAGAGTCACTGAAACACTGTAACAACCACTGGTACGCTCGTGTCATGCGAAGCAGCCGGGACCGAGCCGATCAGCCCACCCTGGAGGTCATCGCCGAGGCCGCTCTGTCCGTCGTCGACGACGAGGGACCCGAGGCGCTGAGCTTCCGCAGGGTGGCGCAGCTGCTGGGCGTCTCCCATGCCACGGTCTTCCGCCGCTGCGGCGACTTCGACGGTCTGGTGAACGCGTGCGCGGACCGGCTGGCCGCGCGGATGCCACTGGTGGGACAGGACCTCGACTGGGCCACCGCCACCGAGGCCCGCTTCTGCGCGTTCTACGAGGTGCTGATCGAGCATCCCGGGCTGGTGGCGCTGCGGTCGGGCCGCGCCTGGTGGGGCCCGCATCTGCTGAGCCGTCTCGTGGAGCCGCAGCTGGCGCACAGCATCGCCGCCGGAATGGCGCCCGAGGCGGCGATCCGGGTCTACCGGCGGCTGTATCTGCTCACCCTCGGCGCCGTCGCCTTCGTCGACCACCGCGACGCGAAGAGGGTGCGCACCGCCGCGCGCACGGCGCTCGCCGCCCTGGATCCCGAGGAATTCCCGGCCCTCACCGGTAACCTCGGCGTCGTCGTGCCCGCGCTGACCGACCACGAGGTCTACCGCGGCGCGCTGCGGCAGCTGATCGACGCCTCCGCGGCGGCCTGCCCCGGACGGTGACCAGCGCCCGCGGGGCGGCCCCGACTGGGCCCGCCCCGCTTCGCGCCGCGGTGTGGTTACAGCGTCTGCTGCACCCGCTCCGCCACCAGCTTGATGAATCGCGACGGGTCGCTCAGCTCACCGCCCTCGGCGAGCAGCGCCATGCTGTAGAGCAGCTCGGCCGTCTCCGCGAGACCGCTGTCGTCCTTGCGCTCACCATGGGCCTTGCGCAACCCGCTGACCAGCGGATGGGTGGGGTTCAGCTCCAGAATGCGCTTGATCTGGGGCAGGTTCTGACCCATGGAGCGATAGATGTTCTCCAGGGCCGGGGTGACATCGAAGGTGTCACCCACGATGCAGGCCGGCGAGGTGGTCAGCCGCGTGGACAGCCGCACCTCCTTGACCTGCTCGCTCAGCGCCGTCGTCATCCAGGAGAGCAGCTCGGCGAAGTCCTTCTGCCGCTGCTCCCGCTCGGCCTCCGCCTCCTCGTCCTTCTCGTCCTGGGAGTCGAGGTCGACCTGCCCCTTGGCGATGGAACGCAGCTGCTTGCCCTCGAACTCCGGCACGGCGTCGACCCACAGCTCGTCGATGGGGTCGGTGAGGAGGAGCACCTCGAAGCCCTTGTCCCGGAACGCCTCCATATGGGGCGAGCTCTCCACGATCGAGCGGGACTCGCCCGTCATGTAGTAGATGTGCTCCTGCCCGTCCTTCATGCGCTCGGTGTAACCGCGCAGCGTGGTCGGCTGCTCGGCGTCATGAGTCGAGGCGAACGAACACACCTCGAGGATCGCCTCGCGGTTCTCCAGGTCGCTGAGGAGACCTTCCTTGAGAACGCGGCCGAATTCCGTCCAGAAGGTCGCGTAGCGCTCCGCGTCGGAGGACATGATGTCCTTCACCGTCGAGAGCACCTTCTTCACCAGGCGACGCCGCATCAGCTGAATCTGGCGGTCCTGCTGAAGGGTTTCCCGCGAGACGTTCAGCGAGAGATCCGCGGCGTCCACCACGCCCTTGACGAAGCGGAGATATTCCGGCATCAGCGCTTCGCAGTCGTCCATGATGAAGACGCGCTTGACATAAAGCTGCACACCCCGCTTGCGGTCCTGCATATACAGGTCCTGCGGTGCGCGGGCCGGAATGAAGAGCAGCGACTGGTATTCGAAGGTGCCCTCCGCCTGCAGGCGGAGGGTCTCGAGCGGATCGACCCAGTCGTGGCTGATGTGCTTGTAGAACTCGTGGTACTCCTCGTCGGTGACCTCGTCCTTGGGACGGGCCCACAGCGCCTTCATCGAGTTGACGGTCTCGAGCTCGGGCGCCTTCTCCTCGCCCTGCTCGGCCTCGTCCGCCTCGTCCGTCGTGACCGGGGCCTGGGTGGGGGCCATCCGGATGGGCCAGGTGATGAAATCCGAGTGCTGCTTGATGATTTCCCGGATCTTCCAGGGCGAGGCGTAGTCGTAGAGATGGTCCTCGGTGTCCTCCGGCTTGAGCTTCAGCGTGACGGAGGTGCCCTGGGGCGCGTCGTCGGCCGGTTCGAGGGTGTAGGTGCCCTCACCGCTGGAAACCCAGCGGGTGCCCTGGCTCTCCCCGGCGTGACGAGTCAGCAGGGTCACCTCGTCGGCCACCATGAAGCTGGAGTAGAAACCCACCCCGAACTGCCCGATGAGGTCCGCCGAAGCGGCCGCGTCCTTCGACTCCCGCAGCTCCTTGAGGAATGTGGCGGTGCCGGAGTTCGCGATCGTGCCGATGAGCTCCACGACCCCGTCATGCGACATGCCGATGCCATTGTCGCGAACGGTCAGCGTGCGGGACTCCTTGTCGACCTCAATGGCGATATGGAGATCAGAGGTGTCCGCCTGAAGGTTTCCGTCGCGGAGCGATTCGAGCCGCAGTCTGTCCAGCGCGTCGGAAGCGTTGGAGATGAGCTCGCGCAGGAAGACGTCCTTGTTCGAGTAGATCGAATGGATCATCAACTGCAGAAGCTGCCGCGCCTCGACCTGAAACTCGAAAGTCTCGACCCCTGTAGTCAACTGTTTCCCCTCATGAGATAAGTGTCGACGGCATCAAGCACCGTGCGTCATCGGCAGTTTATCGAAGATGAGGGGTGTCGAGCGGCCTTCCGGGCAGATGACGGACGGCCGCTCACGGGACACGGATAGGTGCCCGGGCGTGGGGCCGGAGTGCGTCAGCCGCCGCCGTGCACCCTGCTCCAGTCCAGGGCCTCGGCGGCCTCCCGCTGGATGACCTCGGCAGCCTCCCGGGCCTCGGCAGGGACGTCGCCGTGCTCCGCCACGAGGCTGTCGTAGATCGGCACGAAGTCGGGCTTGTCGGTCGCGGTCATGTGGCGCACTTCCTTGGCTACGGATTCCGGGTCAGCCCCCGGATACCCGGTCTATCGAACAGTCATGCTTTGGCGTAGATCACACAGGGGTTCCCGGTGATCCACAGAGGCCCGGCGCGGTGCGAGGCGCCGGGCCCCGTCGCAGGTCAGTGCCCGGCGGGCGCCGGCTCCAGGACGAAGACCGGGATCTGGCGGTCGGTCTTCTTCTGGTAATCCGCATAGTCCGGGAACGCCTCGACCGCGCGCTCCCACCACAGGGCCTTCTCCTCGCCCGTGACCTCGCGCGCGGTCATGTCCTGCCGAACCGGGCCGTCCTGCAGCTCGACCCGCGGGTCGCCCAGGACGTTGAAGTACCAGACCGGATGTTTGGCAGAGCCGCCCAGTGAGGCGACGACGGCGTAGGTGCCGTTGTGCTCCACCCGCATCAGCGGGGTCTTGCGGATCTTTCCGCTCTTCGCACCCCGCGTGGTCAGGAGGACCACGGGCATGCCCAGCATGGTCGTTCCCTCGGTGCCACCGGAGTTCTCGTAGAGCTCGACCTGATCCCGTACGAACTTCTCCGGGCTCGGCTCGTACTCACCCTGCAACGGCATGATGTCCGTCCCCTTGCTGCGTTGTCCCTGGTGCGAAGACTCGCCTGACGTCTCCCCGTGCTCATCCTCAACACGGGGAGTGCGCGAGATCACCCCGGCAACACGGGGAGTGCGCGAGATCATCCCGACGGGCTCGGGCCGTCGGGGCGGCGACGGGGAAGACGTCCGTTACGCCGCCATGCGGCGCTGGTCTGGGGAGGGAGTGGGGGTGGAGGCAGAGCTGGGGGTTGGCTTGTCACCGTTCCGCTCCGCCGTGCGCTTCGACTCATCGGACTGACGTCCACGAGCAGGGAAGGTCAGGTCCGGTACATCGACGACCGGCGGCAGATCGGGAGTGAGCAGTGGCTGCTCATTTCTGTTCATGGGCAGCGGGTACCCAGGTGCGGCACACTCACCCTGCGATACCGGTCACAGTCGGACATGGCGGTCAGATCGGCGGTTCATGCCCGAGTGCGGTTCACGCCCGCGTGAGGGCAGGCCGTGGAGACGTCGGCGATCCGCGACGCGTCCACGGCCTGCCCTCGGTGCCGTCGGTTCAGCCCACGCGTTCGATGCGCGCGTTACGGATCAGGAATTTGCCCGGCTCGCGAACCTGTTCGAAGGCGGCGTTGTTGAGCAGGGCGCAGCTGCCCGAGGTCGAGGCGACGGAGACCGTTGTCGACTTGTCGTTGTCCAGATTGGTCACCTTGAGTTTGGTGCCGACCGGGAATTGATTGCTGGAGGCGGCCGGGGCGCCACCCTCACCGGACAAGGTGACGGTCGACCCCGCGCAGACGACCTCGCCGGAGGCGCCGGAATCACCGGCGCCGGAGTCCGAGGGGGCAGCCGAGGCGGGAGCCGAGGCCGAGGCGCCGCCGTCGGACGGGGCCGCCGCCTCCCCCTGCCCGGCCGCCTCGTCGACGGCGCACCCCGACGCCTGCTGCTTTCGCTTGATCTCCTCGATGACGGCCTGGCGATTGGCTATCCGCGCCTCCGATTGTGCGTCCGGGTTGGCCTGCTGGTCCGCGATGAACTTCTGGTTGTTGGAAAGCGCCTGGTCCAGCCCGGTGCAGGCCGTGGAGGACTGCGCCGCGTTGTCGGTGCTGGCGTTGCTGGTGGCCGCCAGAACCCCGGCGCCGGTGCCCGCCAGCGCCAGCGCACCGACCATCAGGCCGAGCTTCTTCTTGCCGCTGAGTGTCCTTTTGCGTGTCATTTCGACTCCTTTTCGAGCTGCCCGTCATCCCATACGGGCGGGTGCCGGAGTCGTCTCATGACCGGCGGAATTTTTTTTGACGGATGTGATTGAGGGTTAAACGGTGCTGAGGTCTTCCGGGCCTCACCTTAAAAGGGCCTTAAGGCTTCATGAAGCCTTAAGGCCCTTTCGGGCGTAAGCCGATTTCCTCAGCCCAGCCGCTGGTGCAGGAAGTCCACCGTGCTCCGCCAGGCCGACGCGGCGGATTGGGCGTGATAGGACGGCCGCTCGTCATTGAAGAAGGCGTGACCGGCGGGATAGACCCGGAAATCCGGGTCCACCCCCGACTGCTCCCGGATGGCCAGGCGCATCCGCTCCAGATCGTCCAGCGGCACAGCGTTGTCGTTCTCCCCGAAATGGCCCAGGATGTCGGCCCGCAGCCCCGAGAAGTCCGGCAGGTCGCCCTGAATGACACCGTAGAAGGGCACCGCCGCGCCGACCCGGGCATCGGTGGCGGCCAGATACAGCACGAAGCCGCCGCCCATGCAGAACCCGACCGCCCCCACGGTGGCGGAGGTGACCTCGGGCCGGCCGAGGAGATGGCCGACCGCCCCGGAGAGCAGCTCGACGCCGCGCTCCACCGGCAGATCCGCCATCATCCGGTGCGCCTCTTCGGCGTCATGGGCGACGCTGCCCCCGTACAGATCGGGCGCCAGCGCGACGAAGCCCTCGCGGGCCAGCCGGTCGGTGACATCGGCGATGTGGTGGTCCAGGCCCCACCACTCCTGAATGACGATCACCCCGGCCCCCTGCCCGGAGGGCGGCAGCGCCAGATAGCCGTGGGCGGTGGTGTCCGCGCTGGGGAAGGTGACGTTTTGACGGGCGGGGGAGCCGGTTGGCTTCGGGGCCTCGGGCATGGGGATATCGCTCCTGTCGTACCGATCGTCGCTGGCCCCACCCATCGTAGGGACGGCCCGGGCCACCAAGGCGCGGCTCGCGCCGACACCGAGCGCTCTGACGAGGCAGTACGCCTGGCCGTGGCGGCGGTGGCCGCCACGGCCGTCCCCCCTCGGGCGGTCGGTCTCAGTAGGAGTAGATCGACGTCGCCTTGATCCGGTGGTCGGTGCCCCATGTCGTGCAGAGGGTGGTCCCACCGGAGCTGGTGTAGGCGGTTCCGTTGGCCTTGATGTTCCAGCCGGGGTAGGCGATGAAGCCGCCACCCTGCTTGTACAGGCCGCCGTTGCCGCCCATGGTGTAGCCGGGGAGGTAGTACGGGGTGCCGCTCGAGGTCACCAGATACACGCAGCCGTCGCGATGCTCGTACGTGCCGTAGTACGTCGCGGTGGGCGCGGCGTTCACGTGGCCCGCGGTGGTGAGCACCGCCCCCAGGGACAGCATGCCCCCGGCCGCGGCGAGGGAGAGCCGGCGCAGTTTGCCTGTCATCACATTGCCTCCGTTGCGAGTGAGCGAGGTCGACGGAGACGAATGTGCCAGCGCCCGGGGGCCGATGGTGGTGCTGAGCGCTGTCCCGGACAGCCTCACGGCCGTGGCCTGGGCATCTGTGTCCTGTCCGGGACAGCGCGGGTGCGCGACCGGTCGCTCCGGCCGTGGGTCAGGATCCGGCGGCGGGGGAGGACGTGGCCGATGCGCGGATGTCGTGTCCGTCCGAGGTCAGACAGCGGCCCGTGGACAGGTCGTAGCGCCAGCCGTGCAGGGTGCAGGTGAGCACCTCGCCCTCGATCTGCCCGAACCGGCCGAGGTCGGCGCGCAGATGGGGGCAGCGCCGCTGCACCCGCCAGCCGTCCAGCTCGATGTCCTGGCCGTCGTCCTGGCATGAGTCGTAGTAGTTCTCCACGTACTCGATGCGCTCCATGGACAGGCACTTGAGGAACACATACAGGAACTCGTTGTAGGGCCCGATCCGGCTGGCGGTGAACCGCATCGACAGCAGCAGGCTGTTGGACCAGTCCACCTCGCGCCGCTCGATGTTGGTGGCCACCAGGTCGGCCGAGGTGGACAGCGTGTAGCGGCAGCGCTCACCGTCCCAGAGGCGGACCTCCCGCGCCGGGAAGTCGATCACGATCGGCACCTCGCCCACGTCCAGCCGCGCCGGGCCGCCGACGCCCGCGCAGATCCGGTCGGCCCGGGTCAACAGCGGTTCCCACCACTGCTTCAGCTCTGCCAGCAGCCGCTCGCGCGGCAGCGCCGGGGCCCGCGAGGCGCGCTCGGCGGCGAGCACGGGCTGCTGTCGCCGGGCGAAGTCCCGCAGATACGCGCGCTTCTCGCCGAAGATGTGCTCGATCTCCGACTCGGTGTAGCGGTGGGTGAGCTTGCACGCCGTGTCCTCCGGCTCCGCCACCGTCCCCGGCAGCAGCAGACGCGCCCTCACCCCCGGGCGCGCCCGGCCCAGCTGGCGCAGGAACTCCAGCTGGT
This sequence comes from Streptomyces sp. AgN23, assembly GCF_001598115.1. NCBI lineage: Bacteria > Bacillati > Actinomycetota > Actinomycetes > Kitasatosporales > Streptomycetaceae > Streptomyces > Streptomyces sp. AgN23. The sequence continues at coordinate 604,518 of NZ_CP007153.1, read as the reverse complement.
CCACGAAGATGCTCGTCCCGTCCCGGCCGGTGCCGTTGTGCTCGAAGAGCTCGTCGTCGAGGAAGCAGGGCGGGCCCGCGTTGGGGAACACATGCTTGGCGTCCACCGCGTCGATATAGCGCAGCGCCCGGTCGAACTGCCCCTGCCGCTTACGCGCGGCGAACTCCTTCTTGGCGGAGTCCGGCAGCTGGTACACCATCGGATACCAGATCGCCCCGGAGAACTGGACGAAGTACGCGTCCACCTCGCCGAACTCCCGGATCGCCGCGATGTCCAGCGGATGGGCGTCGTTCTGGTTGAGCAGCACCGTATCGCCGTCGTCCAGCGAGAGTGCCGAGTCGCCGATGGGGCCGTCCCCGGGGCCGGTCAGCGCGGTGATCATGATGCGCAGGCCGTCGCGCTCGACCGGTGTGCCCGTGCGGGTGTGGAGGAAGTTCGTGAAGCCGAGCGCTCTCAGCTCGCGTTCCAGCTCATCGGTGGCGAAGGCCGGAAGCAGCACGGTGATGTCCTTGCGCACGTTCCGGCGCAGGTTCTCCGCGTCGAAATGGTCGCGGTGCAGATGGGAGACATACAGATAGTCAGCCGCGCGCCCATAGTGTGCCCAGTCCAGATCGGTGTTGTCCGGGAACGGAAACCACGAGCCGAAGAAGGCGGGATTCACCCATGGATCGCAGAGCACCGACCCCGCCGCGGTTTCGATGAACAGCCCAGCATGCCCAAGTCCGGTCACGCGCATACCACAGCACCTCAACCCGGTCGGTGATGTCTGATATCTCCACCGTGTGGGGGTTCGTGCTGATGCGCATCCGCGGCTGCGCTTGCCGGGTGGCGGGATCCGCCACCCGGGTCACGCTGGTGTGATCAAGGCCGTTCCGCCGTGGCCAGACCGGTGGCGCCCGTGGCCGCCACCTGATCCGCCGCCGTGGGGCGCGGCGCGAGCAGCCGCTCGGCCAGATGCCCGAAGACCAGGCCGAACGACGCCCACAGAGTGCACTGGACCGTCAGGGCGGCCAGCCGGAACTGCCACAGCACCGTCGCCGGGAACCCCTCGGGCACCTCGTTGAACGACGGAAGGAAGGCGTACGCCAGACCCACCGCCACGATGAAGGCGACCGAAGCGGCCACCGTGGCGTTCCAGTTGCCCAGCCTCGGCGCGAGCCGCTTGCCGAGGATGACCGAGCCCACGGACAGCAGGACACTGAGCACCACCATCAGGAAGTACAGCGTGGTGCGCTGGTCGAGAGTGCTCGGATCGCCGACGGCCGGCGGATTGGCGGGGTATTTGAAGAACGGCACCAGATAGCCGGCCACCAGTGCGCCGAGCGACACCAGCGCGGCGGTGGCGCGCGGCCCGAACCGGCCGATGCGGCCGAGGGCCACACAGACCGCGAGGGCCGCGATGCCGCCGAAGGCGACACCGTAGACCAGGACGCCGGTGCTCAGCCCCGCGGTGGACTGCATGGTGCGGCTGACGAGTTCGGCGCCGCCGTGCTCATGGCTGTGCGCTTCCTCGAACGCGATGGCCGAGTCCACGCGTGGCTCGCCGAGCAGATAGGCCACGGCAAGCGCCGGCAGCGCGGCGGCGAGGCCCGCGAGCATGCCCCGGACGAGCAACGCCCGGACGGATATGGAGTTCATGAATGTTTCGATTCCCCTGGGGACGAGACCTGCGTCGGAAAGCGGAGGTCGAAGGTCAGTGGCAGGGGAAGCCGAGCAGATGGCGTCCGTCGTGGACCCATTCGTGCACACCCTCGCCGGAGACGACGGCGGTGGCGCCCTGCTCGGCGCCGATGAAATACAGGAGGATCAGCATGAGGAGGCCGAAGAAGAGCGCCCACGGGGCGATGGCCTTCAGCGAGATGGGGGTGATCTCCGGCACCGGCTGAGCGCTGGGTGCGGGAATGGCGGACTGTGCCATGGCGGAACCTCCAGGGGAACACGCGTCCCGGTCGTTGGTACTCATGCGACGGCGCTGGGTCTGACTCGCCCGGCGGGCGGCCCGCGTACGGGTGCTCCGCCGGACACACAGTGGCGCGACCGTGCCGGAATCTCACCGGGCTTCCGTCACGCCGTCGTCTTGTCATGAGACCGTAGCGCGCGATGGTCGTCCGCCGCTACGGCGCGGATCCCGGAATGTGCGTCTCTAGGCGGGCGAATGGTGCGGATGAGGGGGTTGGGTGATGCGGTTCACGTTGGTCGCGCCCGCCGTCAACGCGGCGCTGCGGCAGGTGCGGTTCGACGACGCGCCGCCGGACCCGGCCGGGGTGCGCCGGGCCGAGGCGGCGGCCCCGGCGCTGCCCCACCACGACATGGCGTTCACCGCGCCCTCCGCACGCTGCCGCGGTACCGCCCAGGCCCTGGGGCTCGACGCCGCCGTGGTGCCTGAGCTGGGCGATCTCGACGTGGGCCGCTGGCGGGGCCGTTCGCTGGACGAGGTGGGGCAGGAGGCGCCGGAGGAGGTCGCCGCGTGGCTGTCCGATCCGGCTGCGGCGCCGCACGGCGGCGAGTCGCTGCTGGAGCTGGTGGAGCGGATCGGGGCCTGGCTGGAGACGCACCTGGAGAGCCCGTCACCGGGCGTACCGCCCGCCCCCGCGGGGCGGCTGCTCGCCGTCGTGGAACCGGCCGTGGTCCGGGCGGCGCTCGTCCACGCCCTCGGCCTTCCCGCGCCCGCGTTCTGGCGGCTGGACGTCGCCCCGCTGACCGCGACGGAGCTCAGCGGCCGTGCGGGCCGGTGGAATCTGCGCTGCGGACACCCGCTGGCGGCGAGCGTGCCGTAACGCGCTCTGGCGGGGTGCCTGCCGTAACGCGGGCGCCTGCGCTGACGGGTGGCGCGCCGTAGTGGGACCCGATCCGTAATGGGGCTGTGCCGTAACGAAATGATCTCTCCGATGGCGCTGCTCCACCGGATGCGCTGTCGTGGCCTGATGGCGTCCCCCAGTACCAGGCTCCGCCCCGTCACCGCCACCCTCTGCGCCGCCGCGCTGGCGCTGCTCACCGCGTGCGGCGGTGGCGGCGGAGACGATGCGAAGAAGGGCGGCGACGGGGCCGGGAAGAGCACGGCCTCACCCGTCGTCACGCCCACCGCGACCGCTCCCGTCACCCGGGGCAAGGGCAGCGCGCTGCCGGACGACCTCAACGGCGACGGCCGCCCCGAGCTCAGAATCCCGCTCGCCTCCGGCCAGGAACTCGGCAGCCTGCGCCGTATCGCCTATGTGTACGGTGCGGCGAAGGGCGTCGACCCCGCCGTCCGCACCGTGCTCGGCCGTGCGGACCTCGGCCTGCCCACCGGCGCCGGATGGCAGGAGCGCGACGCGGGCGAGATGCACTCCGCCACCACCGCGGACCTCGATGGCGACGGCTTCGCCGATGTCATCGCCACCGCCACCAAGCAGCGCGACCCGGCCGGCACCGAGCGCGTACACATCACCACCCAGACCCTCCCCTACATCACCTGGGGCGGCCCCGAAGGGCCGCGCCGGGGAGCCCCCGCCACTCCCGTGCGGCTGGCCGACGCCGACGACGGCCTGGAGATCCCACGGCCCCTGACGGCGGGTGACTTCAATGGGGACGGACACCACGATCTGGCCGCCGTGCGCCAGGCCGGCAAGGACTTCCACGTGATGTACGGCCCGTTCGGCCGCGACGGCAGGGCCGCCCGCACAAAGACGTACGCCAATCCGCTCGGGCCCGGCGGCCAGATCGCGGAGCTGTACGCCGACGCCATCGACGGCGATCGGCCCACCGACCTGGTGGTGCACGCACAGGGCGACGACGACCAGATGGAGTCCGCGCTCCTCACGGCGGGCCCGGACGGCCTCGCCACCACCGGCCGCACTCTCCGCAAGGGCAACGCGATCGCCTTCGGCGACTTCGACGGCGACGAGAAGCGGGATGTCGCGGTCGCCGACACCGGCAGCCGCAACGACGAGCCGGGCTATGAGACCGAACCCGCGGACGTCAGCCAGTCGGTGAGCGTGTACACCAAGCGCGCGGCCGGATCGACGCCTTCGCCGATCAAAATCCCCGCCCTGGGCGGTGATGTCCTCGCCGCGGCCGACACCGACGGAGACGGCACCGACGAACTGGCCGTCTCGCTGCGCACCGGCGGCACCGAACTGCTGACGATCCGCCCGGACGCCCCCGGCGAGATCGCCCACCGCCGCACCCTCGACCGCACCGTCCCGGCCCGCGTGGACGGCCGCAAGGTGCCGAAGAAGCAGCGCGCCGTCAAGCTCTTCGGCGCCGGGGACTTCGACCACGACGGCAAGGACGAGGCCGTGCTGGCCTGGGGGCCGGACCCGCTCTTCGCGCTCTACGGGGAGAAGCCGCAACGGTTCTGGGTGACCGACGGTACCCGTGACAAGGTGGTGTTCACGAGCGCGCCGTACGAGAAGGGCGCCTCCTGAAGCCGCGGTGCGCCACCGCACTCGTGTCCGTGTGCGCGCGACCCTCTTCGCCGGGCCCGGCCGACGCCTTACTGTGGGCGTCAGTCGGCTGGTGAGGGGGTGGCGGATGGGGACGACCGGGGGAACCTCCGGCGACGATCGGGACGAGCACGGCTCCGAGCGGGGCTCGCCGCACGGGAGCGTGCTCGGCGGCCGGTACGAGCTGCGCGGGCGCCTGGGCGCGGGCGGTATGAGCCTGGTCTGGGACGCCTACGACGTGGCGCGTGGTCGCCCCGTCGTCGTCAAGGAGCTGCGCCCGGGCGGCGATCCGGACCCGGAGGCGTACCGGCGGTGGCGCGAACGGCTGCGCAGTGAGGTCCGCGTCCTCGCCGCGACGGTGAATCAGCATCTGGCCACCATCTATGACCTGGGCGAGCGGGACGGCCGGGTCTGGATCGTCATGGAGCGACTCGACCCGCGTTCGCTGGCGGACCGGATGCGCGAGTGGGACGGACGGCCGTACGCGCCCGAGATCGCCCGGATCGGCCTGGAGGTGCTGCGGGGGTTACGGGCGCTGTACGCGGCGGGGGTCGCCCATCGGGACGTCAAACCGCGCAATATCCTCTTCCGCCCGGACGGCCCCGCGGTGCTCGTGGACCATCTCGGCCTGACCTTCGTGGACGAGGACACGGTGGTCGGAACGCCCGCCTACATGGCGCCCGAGCGCTTCACGCCCTCGCCCTATCCGGCGGCCGCGGAAGCGATGCTCAAGGCCGATCTGTGGTCACTGGGCGTGACCCTGTACGAGGCCGTCGAAGGCGTCGCGCCGTTCCAGGGGGAGAGCGTGGGCGAGTTGATGAGCGCGGTGCTCAACGATCCGCCGCGGCCCATGAGATACACGGGTCCGCTGCGGCCGCTGATCGAGGGTCTGCTGGTCAAGGACCCGGAACGGCGGCTGACGGCCGAGCAGGCCGAGGCGCTGCTGCGTACCGTGGCCCGGGGAGAGCGGCCCTTGCCCGACCCGCCGGCCCGGGCAAGGGCCGCTCCGGCCTCCGTGAGGGGGATGGCCCCCCGGGTGAGTGCTGTGAGCGTCGGAGCCCTCGTCTCGATCGGCGTCGTGCTGGGGATCCTCCTCGCCCTGTCGGGGGCGGTGGCCCTGCCCTCGCTGCGTTCCGACTCCCTGGACGACGTTCCCGGATGGGTGGGGCTCGGGTGTCTCGGCCTGCTGTGGCTGGCGCTCGCGGCGCGCGGCTTCGCGTCGGCCAGACAGCGGGACCGCCGGGCCCGGTGGCTCGACGCCCTGCGCCCGGATGCCGCGGAGGCGGCCGCCCGGCCCGCCGGGCCCTGGCAGGCGCTGTGCGAGGGATATCTGGCGTCCCTGGCGATCCCTCAGCCCCCGGTGCGGCGGGCGCGACGTCCGGTGGAGCGAGAGATGGAGCGGGACATGGCCGAATTCCTCACCGCCCTCGGTCCGCCTCCGCCTCCGCCACGGTCCGCGGCCGCGGATCCCCCATCCCGTCCGGACCGTCCGGGGGAGGCGCCGTGACCGAGAACGCGAGTGAGAACCCCGCCCCGGGCAGCCCCCCGGAGGCGGCGGTGCCCTGGGGCGACCGGCTGCCGGTGGAACAGGCCAAGGAGTGGGAGGCGGTCCGGCCCGGCACGGTGGAGTGGATGCTCACCGAGCTCCAGCGGGAGCGCGAGCACCGCCGCCGCATGGACTGGGTCCACACGGGGCTGCAGGCATTCGGCTCGCTGCTCGGCGCGGGCACGGTCGTGGCGTACATCTGGGTGGCCACGTACTTCCTCGCCCATGACGCCGCCACTCAGGGCGCTGCCATCCTCGGCGGTGGCACGGCCGCCCTGGTCGGGGGGTTTCTCGGCAAGCGCTACGGCGACCGGCGCTGATCCCCGTCCCCCGCGGGCCGCGGAACCGTGGCCGCCGCTTCGTCCGGGGAGTGAGCAGGACGCCGCTTCCTTACGTATGAGGGGCAGGGCCTTCGCCGTCCGAGGCCCCGGCTGGATCGACGTAAGGAGACAGGGTGGTGAAGCACATGCGGCGAGGAGTGCGCCGGGTCGTGCGGTTCGCGGCTGTCGGGGCACTGGTCTGTGGCGGGGTGATGGTCTCGCAGGCCGTGCCGGGCGGAGCGGCCCACGGGACGACCGGAAGCGACGGTTCGAGAGCCCTGACCGCGCGCCAGACCGACGATGTGGGCGGGCGGCTGGTGTCCGCGCTCGGCACCTCCCGTACGGCGGGCAACTGGATCGGCGCCGACGGCCGTCCGGTGGTCGCGGTGACGGACGACACGGCGGCGGGCGAGGTCAGCCGGGCCGGGGCCACCGCCAAACGGGTGCGGTACAGCATGGCAGAGCTGGACTCCGCGACCGAGAAGCTGCGCTCGGCACCCCGGGTTGCGGGCACCGCGTGGATGGTGGACCCCAAGTCCAACCAGGTCGTGCTGGTCGGCGACAGCACCGTCTCCACCGCCCGCTGGTCGAGGATGAAGGACCTCGCCGCGCAGGTGGGCGACGAGGTGCGCACGCGGCGGACGACGGAGTCCTTCACCACCCGAACCGCCGGCGCCTCCCCGATGTTCACCAACGGCAGCCGCTGCTCGGCCGGTTTCAACGTCACCAACGGCCAGACCGGTTTCATCCTGACGGCGGGGCACTGCGGTCCCCCCGGCACCCCCTGGTTCACCGACGGCACCGGCCGCACCCGAATCGGCGCCACGGTCCGGACCAGCTTCCCCGGCAATGACTTCTCGCTGGTGCGGTACGACAACACCTCGCTGGACCAGAGCAGTGTGCTCAATGTCGGTGGCGGCCAGGAGGTACGGGTCACCGGCGTGGCCGACCCCGTCGTGGGCCAGGAGGTGTTCCGCAGCGGCAGCACCACCGGGCTGCGCTCGGGCAAGGTGACCGGGCTCAACGCGACGGTCAACTACCCCGAGGGCACGGTCACCGGGCTGGTCCAGGCCACCGTGTGCGCCGAGCCCGGCGACAGCGGCGGCCCGCTCTTCGCCCAGGGCGTGGCGCTCGGCGTCACCTCCGGCGGCAGCGGCGACTGCACCAAGGGCGGAGTGACGTTCTTCCAGCCCGTGACCAAGGCGCTGAGCGCGCTCGGGGTGAGCATCCCGGGCGCCAAGGCCCAGAGCGCCAACCCGTCCATCGCGTCCGGCGGCCAGACGGGCGCCGCGCCCGGCACCTCAGGGATCGATGACGGCGTCTCGACGCTCGACGACGTCGTGGCGTACGCCCAGAGCCTGGGCCCCGGCCTGGTGGTCATCGTGGTGGGGTTCGCCGGTCTGCTGTCCACGCTGGCCATCCGGCCCCGGAGCCGCCGCTACCGCCGCTATCCCGCCGGCTGGGGATGAGCCGGTGCGGTGGCGTCCCGGGGCGGCAGCGCGCACACCGCGATGCCCCGTTCCAGGAGGCTGCCCAGGATGAGGAGGCCACCGAGCACACACGCGCTCGTGACCATCCGGTACGGGGCCCGGTGCCGCACCAGATGGCGGACGACCCGGCCGTCGGGCCCGATCGCCAGGGCTCGCACCGTGGGCCGCGGGCTGGGCCGGAACCTGGTGACGACGGGCACCGCCGCCCTTCTGAGCGGGGCGGGTGCGCGGTGCAGCAGATCCACGGCGGGCTGCCGCGGGGCGGCGAGGGCCACCCAGAGGACGCCGTCGGGGCCACGCGTGAGATTGTCCGGGAACCCCGGCAGATCGCGGACGAGAAGGTCCCGTGTCCCCGCCCGGCGGCCGGTCAGCCACAGCCGGCTGATCCGGTAGGCGCCGCTCTCGGCCACGGCGACGTACGATTCGTCGGCGGCGAGCGCGACCCCGTTGGCGAACCGCAGCCCGTCCAGCACCACCTCCGCCCGGCCGCCCGGCCGCAGCCGGAGCAGCTGCCCGGTGGCGGTGTTCTCGACGATGTCGCCGAGCCAGTTCTCCAAGCCGTGGCGGCGGCTGGACACGGTGAAGTAGACCGTGCCGTCCGCCGCGGTGGCGACATTGCTGCAGAACCGCAGCGGCTTCCCGGCCACCGTGTCGGCGACCACCCGTACGGACCCGTCGTCCGGCCCGACCCGCAGCAGTCCGCGCCGCGCGTCGCACACCAGCAGGTCGCCGTCGGGGCAGGGGACGAGGCCCAGTGGCCGGCCGCCGGTGTGCGCGAGCACCTCGGAGCGGATGAGCGCATGGTCCGGGGACAACGTCAGCCGCCGGATGGCCCCGTCCGCGGTCCCGGTCAGGATCCGGCCGTCCGCGTCGATGGCGACATGTTCGGGCCCGTGCGCCTCCGGCGCCAGCACCCGCGGATACGGCAGCGGTTCGGCCGCCACGCCCGTCCGGGCCCGGGGTCGTATCCGCGGCATGGGCTCACACCGCCTTACGGGCCCGGGCGGCCCTGAGGCACCGCGTCATCTCCTCGGCGTAGGGCAGTGCCACGAAGGCGCCGATGCCGAGGCCGATGGCCGCCAGATAGCGGGCGGGCAGCGGGTTGTCCTTGGGCAGCAGCTTCCAGTCCTCGGGCCGGTCCCCGCCGCGCAGCGCGGCACGGACCTGGTCCCAGTGCAGACAGGAGGTGAACGCCATCGCCGACAGCGGCAGGACCTCCAGGAAGCTGTGGATGTGCTGCTCCACCGGGTGCACCTCGCGCTCCCCGGTGGCCAGGCTGACATCCCACAGCGCGGTGGCGCCGTGGGCGAGAGCCGCTCCTCCCATCACCGACAGCACCAGCGGATTGACCCGGGCCAGCAGCCCCATCGCGACGGGGATGCCCGCCTCCGTCATCATCAGGGCGTGGATCGCCGACTCCTTGGTGCCCGAGGTCTCCTCGATCCTGGTCCGCCGGTGCATGATCCAGTCCGCCACCGCCGGGACGAACCACAGTGGCATCACCCCGTACATCAGGAACCGCCGATTGGCGTCCTCGACGTCCACGGCGTTGCGCGGCACCTCCAGATCGCGTGGCCGCCGCCAGCGCCGCCATGCACGGGTCACCGGCATACGGGAAAGAGTCATCTCGCCTCCAGCACGACGTCGGAGAGGTCGGGTGCCCTCTTCGTACCGCGGACAAACGACCGCGCGAGGCTTCCACCCGTCCGGCGTGGCGCCGTTGGACTCAGCCACTCACTCAGCCGCTCACCCGGCCATCACCGGGCCTCGAAGGCGACGATGCGCTGGGCGCCGTCGGCCGCGCCCGGATGACCGCTGGTGAGGTCCAGCCGGAGCCGGGAGGTGCGGACCGGGTCGAAGGTGATGACCGTCGGGGTGCCGGAGGCGGTGGCCCACTCGACGGACGCCCCGCGCACCGGGACGTAGGCGTGGCCGTTCCAGGCGGAGACCTCGATCGAGGCGGGCAGGGTGTGGGTGGCGTCGACGGTGAAGGACACCTCGACGCGGCGCAGCCGCCGCCTCCCGCTCCAGGCCAGCGAGACCCAGTCGGCCTTCCGGGCGCCGTCGAAGGCGGGCAGCAGCGCGGTTGCGGGCTTGTGGAAGGCGTTGGACCGGCCGGTGGCCGGATCGCCGTCCAACATGGGCCGCCGGCAGGGTCGTCGGCGCGCCCGAATAGCTCGCGTCGGCGTGTGGATCGTCCGGGGCGCCGGGGCCGGGGTCGGGGGCGAAAAGGGGTCCCGCAGGGGGCTCAACGCCGGTCCGCTCCCGGGGAGTCGTACGACGACGAGGTGGCCCCCGCCCGCGGCGGGGGCCACCTCGTCGGAAAGGGGCTGACCGGCAATCAGTAGTGGTGGTGCCGGTGGTGGTCGGACTCCTCGACCACGGGGGGCGCCACTGCGGTCGGCTCGACGACACGCCGGCGCTTGTACACACTCACATACGCCGATGTACCGATGATGCCGACGGCCATCAGGATCAGGCCGACCAATTGGACGTTGAAGCCGCTGGCGTTCCAGTCGGTGGCGAAGGTGAGAATCCCTCCCACCGCGATCATCAATATGCAACCGCCGAGGCCCATCAGTTCTGCCTCCGTACATGAGTTCGCTGTTGTGGGCTGGTCTTCACCGGGTACCCAGGCCCGCTGGTGCCAATCTCATGCCCCGCGGTCCTCTCGTTCCACGGCCGCCACCGTCTCGTCGAGTGCCTGGCGGTCCTCGCGTGCCTTCGCCCGGTCCCTGGCCGAGGCGTCGGTGACATCGAGAAAGATCTGGTCGGCGTGCGGCCAGATCTCCGCCATCGCCGTCTTGACGCGGACCAGGACCTCCTCGACCTCCTCGCTGTCGAGACCGGGGAAGAGGTCGACCCGGGCCGCCACCAGTGTCGAATCGTTGCCCAGACGCATCGTCAGCAGACTGGTCACGGTGTCGATCTCCGGCTGTCCCTCGAGGAACCGGCGGAGCTCCCGGCGCTGGACCGGGTCGATCGCCTCGCCGATGAGCTGCCCGCGCGACTCCCGGGCCAGCCGGTAGGCCACATAGACCAGCAGCGCCCCGATCAGGAAGGAGGCCGTGGCCTCGTAGGCCACCTCGCCGGTGACCATGTGCAGCCACATGCCGAGCAGGGCGAACACCACACCGAGACAGGCCGTGGAGTCCTCGGCCAGGACGGTGCGCAGCGTGGGGTCGTCACCCCTGCGCAGTTCGGCCGCCATGCCACGGCCCGCCTCCCGGGCGTGCCCGCGGACCTGGAACAGCGCCCGGACCAGCGAGGAGCCCTCGGCGATGAGCGCCAGGCCCAGGACCCCGAGGCCCACCAGATAGCCGGTGTGATCCTCGGAACTGCCCGTGCTCAGCGCCTCGGCGCCCTGGAAGACGGAGAAGCAGCCGCCCATGACGAAGATGCCGACGGCGGCCAGCAGCGCCCAGAAGTAGCGCTCCTTGCCGTAGCCGAAGGGGTGCTGTTCGTCGGGCGCCCGCTTGCTGCGTTTGAGGGAGGCGAGCAGAAACACCTCGTTGAGGCTGTCCGCGACCGAGTGGGCCGCCTCGGACAGCAGCGCGGGGGAACCGGCGAAGACGCCGCCGACGGCCTTGGCCAACGCGATGACCAAATTGGCGCCGAGCGCGACGAAGACGGTGACGGCGGTCCGGGCGTCCTGGCCCCCCTGTGCCTGGGGCCCGTCCCGCTCAGGCCGGCTGTCCGGTGTGCGCGAGGGCTCCGGTCGGTCCGGCGTCTGCGGCGGGCGCGGTGCCTCGTGCCGGTCGGAGGGAGGTGTTGAGGAACGGCTCATCGGCGGGAAACTCCGTAGGCGGAAGTCCGTGCCGTCCTGGTGGCGCTCTTCGCCTGGGGCGGCCGGACGGCCTGTCCCTCTCGCGGGTGTCCCGATGCCGGGACCTCAATCGTGACGTGCACATCGTGACACGCCCCGACGACGGAGCGCGCCCCGCGGGAGCCATCCGGACCACGGGGCGCGCTCTGATCGGGTCAGCCGGTCGGGTCAGCCGGCCGGAGCGTTCGGGGAGGCGGGCACCTTCGGCAGCTCGCTGAAGATGTCGAGTCCCATGGCGGCCGCGATCAGCAGACCGATCACGCCGAGCGCCACCGCTCCCCAGGCCACCGCGGCCACCCAGGGGGCCCCGGTCGTGACGGGCCGCTGCCGCCGCAGCAGCACCACACCGGCGATCACCACGGCGGCCAGCGCGAAGAGCCCGTTGACGAGGGCCGTGGTGTGCCACGGAGTGCCGTACACCGTGGCGATCTGATCGGCGGCCGCCCCGGACTGGGCCTTGATCTGGCCGGTCAGCTGCTTGCGCTCCTGCAGCATGGTGCCGAGCCAGGTGCCGGAGAGCGAGGCGAGCCCGAGGCCGGCGCCCACGACCGCGGCGGCGCCGGGGACGACGCTCGGCGTGGTGGCCGGGGGAGGGGGTCCGAGGTCGTCGGACGCTTCCTCGAGGTCCGGTGCTTCCCGCGGGTCCGCAACAGCGTTCGGGGCGCCCTCAGCCGTGGCTTCCTCGCCTTCCGCGGGCTGTACTGCGGTGTCGGTCGATTGATCGGTCTTGGTGGTGTCCATGTGCCGCAACCGTACGGACCGAAGATGAAAACCCACTGAGAAAGCGATGTCCTTCGGCCGGCGGCACCGGCCGGGTGGTGGCCGGCCGGCCCGCATACGCTGACCGAAGGGTCTCACCCGATGGCCGGGGACCCTTTCGCCGTACGACGGGAGTGCCCCGTGGTCTCCTCCACCTCTGGCGACGGCGCCTCCGACGGCGGGGCACGGCACCGGTTGCGCGGATGGCTGCTGGCGGGCCTGACCGACATCGCCAAGCGCCAGCCCGGTCCGTACGCCGAGCCGGAAAGCGCACACCACGGCCGGCCGTGGTGGCGGGTCATGTGCCTGACCGGTCTGGACTACTTCTCCACCCTCGGTTACCAGCCCGGTATCGCCGCCCTGGCGGCCGGGCTGCTCTCCCCGCTGGCCACCGTGGTGCTGGTGGTGGTGACCCTGGTGGGCGCGCTGCCGGTGTACCGCAGGGTGGCCGAGGAGAGTCCGCACGGCCAGGGCTCGATCGCGATGCTGGAGCGGCTGCTGACCTTCTGGAAGGGCAAGCTGTTCGTCCTCACTCTGCTGGGGTTCGCGGCCACCGACTTCCTCATCACCATCACCCTCTCCGCCGCCGATGCCACCGCCCACCTGGTGCAGAATCCGCATCTCACCTCGACCCTGCACGGTCATGAGGTGGCCGTCACCCTGATTCTGGTGGGACTGCTCGGCGCGGTGTTCCTCAAGGGGTTCACCGAGGCCATCGGCATCGCGGTGGTGCTTGTCGCGGCCTATCTGCTGCTCAACGCGGTCGTGGTGGCGGTCGGGCTCTGGCATATCGGCACCGCGCCGCATGTGATCCCCGACTGGTCCCAGGCGCTGGTCGCCGAGCGCGGCAGTCCCCTGGTGATGATCGGCGTGGCGCTGGTGATCTTCCCGAAGCTGGCCCTGGGCCTGTCCGGGTTCGAGACGGGCGTGGCCGTCATGCCGCATATCGAGGGCAAGCCGGGCGACACCCCGGAGCGCCCCGCCGGACGTATCCAGGGCGCCAGGAAGCTGCTGACCACCGCCGCTGTGATCATGAGCATCTTCCTCATCACCTCCAGCTTCATCACGACCCTGCTGATCCCGCAGCGGGAGTTCGCACCGGGCGGCCAGGCCAATGGGCGCGCCCTGGCCTATCTCGCCCATGAGTACCTGGGCTCGGCCTTCGGCAGCGTCTATGACGCCTCCACCATCGCCATCCTCTGGTTCGCCGGCGCCTCGGCCATGGCCGGACTCCTCAACCTGATGCCCCGCTATCTGCCGCGCTACGGCATGGCACCCCACTGGGCGCGCGCGGTCCGCCCGATGGTGCTGGTGTTCATCGCCGTGGCGTTCCTGGTGACCTGGCTCTTCAAAGCGGATGTGGACGCCCAGGGCGGCGCCTATGCCACCGGTGTGCTCGTGCTCATCACCTCCGCCGCCATCGCCGTCACCATCGCCGCCCGGCGCGCCCGGCAGCGCGGCTGGACCATCGGCTTCGGTGTCATCGCGGTGATCTTCCTGTACACCACCGCGGTCAACGTCATCGAACGGCCCGACGGCGTCAAGATCGGCGCCTGCTTCATCGCGGGCATCCTGGCCGTATCGCTGCTGTCCCGGGTCGCCAGGGCCTTCGAGCTACGGGTCACCAGCGTGACGTTCGACCCCCTGGCCGAGCGGTTCATGCGCGACACCGCCCACCGCAGGATCCGCTTCATCGCCAATAAGCCGGAACGCCGCGACCTGGCCGAATACCGGGAGAAGCAACACCAGATCCGCGCGGACAACGACATCCCGCCCGAGGACGACATCATCTTCGTCGAGGTCACCGTCGCCGACCCGTCCGAGTTCGAAAGCGAGCTGCAGGTGTGCGGGGAGGTGGTGCACGGCCGCTACCGGGTGCTGACCCTGCAGAGCGCCACCATCCCCAACGCCCTCGCCGCACTGCTGCTGTGGGTGCGGGACGCCACCGGGCAGCGCCCGCACATCTACTTCGAGTGGACGGAGGGCCATCCGCTGGCCCACTTCCTGCGCTTCTTCCTCTTCGGCCAGGGAGAGGTCGCCCCCGTCACCCGTGAGGTCCTCCGCGAGGCCGAACCCGACCGCGGCCGCCGCCCCCACGTCCACGTCGGCTGACGAGGTCCCCCGAGCCGGAGCCGGCCGTCGGCGTCAGGGCGCCACCGGCTCCTGCTCCGGCTCCGCGGCGGGCAGGCTGTCCATGAACGAACTCACCGAGAACACCGCCCGCCCCGGCCCCGGCGGGCCGTATCCGGGCGGCGAGGCCAGCCCGAAGTCCTCGAGCGTCGCCCGGTAGGTCTCCAGCAGCCGGATGTGGTACTCCAGCGGGGCGCCCTGCGGATTGGCCTTGCCCAGCGGTGTCGTCGGCTCGGGACACCATGTGGTGAACCGGGGCACGACACCGTGCGACATGAAGAACCGCAGTCCCTCGGCGGTGGAGTCGATCGCCTCACCCACGGAGGAGAAGCCGAACGGCTCGGCCATCTCCACGCCCGCGACGAAGTTGGGAATCACATTCCGGGCGCCGAACACCTCGGTCGAGTCCAGGATCCGGCGGTGCCACTCGTCGCGGCCGATGTAGCGCTCCTTGCCCGGGCAGTACAGCTCGAACAGCCGCCGGTCCCACACCTCGAAATTGGGGTGGTAGATCCGCACCCCGTAGTCGTGGAACCGCTGGACGTCGTCCTTGGGCAGCGCCTGCGCCACCACCTTGCCGATCCACCGGCCCGGAAAGCGCTCCTCGATGGCCTTCGCGTACTGGCCGTAGAAGTCGGCCTCGTCCCGGCCGCCGATATGCGAGGTGATCGCGCCGCCGGTGAGGGTGTACGCCTGGGAGGCGCGGGCGGTGTCATGGCGGTCGATGATCTCCAGCGCCTCCAGCACCTCCTCGACCGGCTTCACCCCGGTGTACGGACGGCCCGCCGCCTTGTGCTGACGCCAGTTGTGGTTGATGTCGCAGTACTGGCACTCCTCCTTGGCGCCGAAGTACTGGCACACCCGGAAGACCGTCAGATAGACCAGATAGCCCCACTGGATGGTGGGCGCGACCTCCATCACCGACTTGCCGTTCGACAGGGTGTGACGGTAGTAGTCCGGCATCGGGGGCAGCCCCACATCGGCGATGCGCGCACCGTCCAGATACAGGCCCAGCGCACCGTCCTCCCCGGCCCGGACCACATACGGCGACGCGGGGTTGACGCGGACGGACACCACGGTGCGGCGCAGCTCGTACGGCCCGCCGGTGAGCACGACCTCCTCGGGCGGCCGGTTGAGGGCCGCGGCGCCCAGTTCCGGAAGGGTGCGGTGGTCGAACGAGAAGATGAAATACGACTTCGGCTTGACGTCGCCGTCCTCGTTGCCGCTGAGCGCGGACTCGTCGAAGGCCATGCCGCCGCGCAGCAGGTCCTCCTTGATCACGGCTTCCCCGGGCACCTGGGGGAAGCTCGCCATCAGGCCCTCGACCAGCTCGGTTCGTCTCTGGCTCGCCATCTGCCGCCCCATCCCTGGCTCCGTATGGACGCCGGGTGGTTCCCCCGCAGGCCATCTGCCGATCAACACCATAGATCAGCGTGGACGTTCAGCTCCAGAGTGCCTGCCCTCGCCACGCCCGGCCGGTCGCCAAGACCGCGTGCCGGCCTGGCGGGCGCCTCGGGGCCGGCCGGTCTACGGTGGAAGGGCCATGGCTGTCAATCGGCTCGGCATGGTCGTCCACCAGGCCCGCCCCACCGCTGTCGCGGCGGCGCACACCGCCCGCGCATGGGCCGCTGCCCATGACATCTCCTGCTACGAACTGGACGTCTGGCGCGGCGGCCAGCCCCGGCGCAGCGCCAAGGAGGAGGCCGCGGCCGCGGGCCACCCTGACCTGATCGTCACCTTCGGCGGCGACGGCACCTTTCTGCGCGGCGCCCGGCTCGCCGCCGTGAACGGGGCCGCGGCGCTGGGGGTGAACGTGGGGCGGGTCGGCTTCCTCACCGAGATCACCGTCGATCAGGTGGAGGACGCGCTGGACGCCGTCCACGACGGCCGTGCCACGATCGAGGAGCGGATGTTGCTCACCCTGCGGGCGTCCCGGCCGCTGGAGATGCCCGAGGGCATGGAGGCGCTGCTGCGGTACGGGCGGGGCCCCTCGCCGCCCCCGCCCAAGGTCCGCCCCGGCCAGGGCCCTGAGGAGGTCGGCTGGGGCATTCCGCTGGATGTCATCGCCGTCAACGACGTGGTCTTCGAGAAGCTCGCCCGTGACCGCCAGGCGGGGCTCGGCGTGTATGTGTCCGGGCAGTTGCTCGCCTCGTACGCGGCCGACGCGATCATCGTGGCCACCCCGACCGGCTCCACCGCCTACAGCTTCGCCGCCGGCGGGCCGGTGGTCTCCCCGCATATGGACGCGGTGGTCTTCACCCCGGTCGCCCCGCACATCGCCTTCGACCGCACCGTGGTGGCCGCGGTGGACGAGGCCGTCGCCGTGCGGGTCCTGCCCACCTCGGGGCAGGTGGCGGTCAGCCTCGACGGGCAGTTGCGCGGGGTGCTGGATCCGGGTGACTGGGTGGCCGCCTACCGGGCCCCGAACCGGCTGCGGCTGGTCCGGCTCGCGCCGACGCGGTTCTACCACCGGCTGCGGGACCGCTTCCGGCTGGCCGACTCGCCCGCCGTCGACGCGGCGCCGCCGTTCTACCACCCCCGCTCCCCGGTCCCCCCGGACCTGGCGCATCTGCGGCTGGCCTTCGATCCCCTGCCTACGGAGCCCCTGCCTCCGGAGGCGGAACACGGAGAGTGACGCCGAAGATGCGGGGTGCCCGCCCCGATGCCAGGCTGAGTGATTGTGACAGCTCACGCGTTTCACAGCGATCTCACGCTGCGTGTCAACGGTGCCGATCGCCCCCTCACCCTCGACCACCGGGTGACCCTGCTGGACGCCCTGCGCGAACACCTGGCGCTGACCGGGGTCAAGAAGGGGTGCGACCACGGACAGTGCGGGGCCTGCACCGTCCTGATCGACGGGGAGCGGGTCAACAGCTGCCTGGTGTTCGCCGTGGCCGCCCAGGGCCGCGACATCACCACCATCGAGGGCGTGGCGGGGCTCGCCGCCCCGGAGGAACTCCATCCGCTGCAGCGGGCGTTCCTGGAACACGACGGCTTCCAGTGCGGCTACTGCACACCGGGCCAGATCTGTTCCGCCATCGGCGCTCTCACCGAGGCCGCGCGCGGCTGGCCCAGCCATGTCACCGAGGACATGGCGGCCGGAGTCGGCGCGCCGGGCGACCTGGACGCCGACGAGATCCGGGAGCGGATGAGCGGCAACCTGTGCCGTTGCGGGGCCTACCCCGGCATCGTGGCCGCCATCCGCGAGGTCGCCGGGGCCGACGGCGGGGCCCCGGCCCGCGCCGGCGCGGCGGGAGGGGCGCGATGAAGCCGTTCGCCTACGAGCGCGCCACCGACCCCCAGGCCGCCGCCACGCTCGTGGCCGACTCCACCGAGACGGTGTACCTGGCCGGGGGCACCAACCTGGTGGACCTGATGAAGCTCGGGGTGACCGAGCCCGCCATGCTCGTCGACATCACCCAGCTGCCGTACGACACCATCGAGCACCGTCCCGACGGCGGTGTGCTCATCGGCGCGCTGGTCGGGGGCAGCCGGCTCGCCGGAGACCCGGGCGTCCGCGAGCGCTTCCCGGCGCTGGCGGAATCGCTGCTGTCCGGGGCCTCCGGGCAGCTGCGGACGGTGGCCACCACCGGCGGCAATCTGTTGCAGCGCACCCGCTGTGTGTACTTCCAGGACGTCACCAAACCCTGCAACAAGCGGCGGCCGGAAACCGGCTGTTCGGCCATCCAGGGCCTCCACCGCGACCTGGCCGTGCTCGGCACCTCCGACTTCTGCGTGGCGAGCCACCCCTCGGACATGGCGGTGGCGATGGCCGCGCTCGACGCGGTCGTCCATCTGCGGCGGGTGAACGGCAGTCCCCGTGCGGTGCCGCTGAACGACTTCTACCTGCTGCCCGGTGACACACCGGACCGCGAGACGGTGCTGCAACCGGGTGATCTGATCACCGGTGTCGAGCTGCCACCGCCCCCCGAGGGCGCCGCCATGTCCTACCGCAAGGTCCGCGACCGCTGGTCCTACGCGTTCGCGGTGGTGTCGGTGGCCGTCGTGGCCGCCACGGACGCCGACGGCACACTGCGGGAGATCCGGCTGGGGCTCGGCGGCGTGGGCACCCGCCCCTGGCGGGCCCGGGAGACCGAGCGGCTGCTCCTCGGCCGGCAGCCGACCGAGGAGACCCTGCGGGAGGCGGCACGGGCCGAGTTCGCCTCGGCGCGCCCGCTGCCACAGAACGCGTTCAAGATCGACCTCGCCGTGGATGTCATCACCTCGGCCGTGCGTGACCTCGTGGGAGGGCAGCATCGATGACCACGCTCCAGCGGACCGTGGGCGCGGAGGTGACCCGCGTCGAAGGACGTGAGAAGGTCACCGGTACCGCGCTCTACGCCTATGAGTACCCGGTGCCGGACGCCCTGTACGCGTGGGCGGTGCAGTCCACCGTCCCGCGCGGCAGGGTGCGCGCCGTCGACGCCGCCGCGGCGCTGGCCCTGCCCGGGGTGATCGCCGTGCTCGACAGCCACCATGTCTTCCGGCTGCGCCCGACCGACGCCCCCGAACTCGCCGTGCTGCAGTCCCCCGAGATCGCCTACCGGGGGCAGATCGTGGCCGCCGTGGTGGCGGACACCTTCGAGACGGCCCGTCAGGCCGCGGCGGAGGTGCGGATCGAGTACGAGGTGGACGACCACGACGCCGAGCTGAAGGACGGCGACCCGCGCATCTTCGTCCCCGACACGGTCAACGGCGGCTACCCGGGCCGGACCGAGACCGGCGACGTGGAGGCCGCCCTCGCCGCGGCGCCGGTCGTCCTCGACGTCACGTACACCACGCCCCCGGAGCACACCGCCCCGATGGAACCGCATGCCACCATCGCGGTCTGGGACGGGGACTCGCTCACCCTCTACAACGGCGACCAGGGCCCCTGGATGACGGCCACCCGGGTGGCCGAGCTGTTCGGCCTGCCCGAGGGCGCCGTCCGGATCGTCGCCGACCACACCGGCGGCGGCTTCGGCTCCAAGGCGATTCCCCGCCCGCCCACGGTGCTCGCCGCGCTGGCCGCCCGCGCCGTGGGCCGCCCGGTCAAAGTGGCGGCCACCCGGCAGCAGATGTTCACCATGGTCTCGTACCGCACACCCACCCTGCAGCGCATCCGGCTCGGCGCCGAACGGGACGGCCGGCTCACCGCCATCTGGCACGACGCGCTGCAGCAGAGTTCCACACTCAGCCCGTACTGCGAGCAGACGGTCACCCCCACCCGCGTCATGTACGCCGCGCGCCACCGCCGGACCACCCATCGGCTGGCGCAGCTGGATGTGCCGACGCCTTCGTGGATGCGGGCCCCCGGTGAGGCGCCCGGGATGTTCGCGCTGGAGAGCGCGATGGACGAACTGGCCGTGGAACTGGGCATCGACCCCATCGACCTGCGGGTGGCCAACGAGCCGTCCGTGGAACCGGAGACCGGTCGCCCCTTCAGCAGCCGCAACCTGGTGGCGTGTCTGCGGGAAGGCGCGGCGCGCTTCGGCTGGGCGGGCCGCGACCCCGCACCGGGGCGCCGCCGGGAGGGGCGCTGGCTGGTCGGCACCGGAGTGGCGGCGGGCAACTACCCCGCCCTCACCTCGCCGTCCACCGCGACCGCCCGCGCCGAGCCCGGCGGAGGTTTCACCGTACGGATCGCCGCGGCCGACATCGGCACCGGGGCCCGTACCGCGCTGACCCAGGTGGCGGCGGACGAACTCGGTGTGGAGATCGACCGGGTCACCCTCGACATCGGCCGCAGCGCCTACGGCCAGGCACCGTGGGCGGGCGGCTCGATGGGCCTGAGCTCCTGGGGGTGGGCGGTGTCCAAGGCGTGCCGGGCGCTGGCCAAGCGACTCGAAGAGGTCTCCGGCGCGATCCCGCCCGGTGGGCTGGAGGAACGGGCGGACACCGCCGAGGACGTCGAGGCACGCCGGGAGTTCTCGCGCCACGCATACGGCGCCCAGTTCGCAAAGGTGCGGGTGGACGCGGTCACCGGTCAGGTGCGGGTCGACCGGCTGCTGGGGATGTTCGCCGCCGGACGCATCATCAACCCTCGGACGGCGGGCTCGCAGCTGCGCGGCGGCATGTCCATGGGACTGTCGATGGCGCTGTACGAAAACCTGGAGACGGACCCGCGGTTCGGTGATTTCGCCAACCACGACCTCGCCACGTATCACATCGCGTCCCACGCCGATGTGCCCGATGTCCAGGCGCACTGGCTCGACGAGGACGACGACGAGCTCAACCCGATGGGCAGCAAGGGCGTCGGGGAGCTGGGCATCGTCGGCACGGCGGCGGCTGTCGCCAACGCGGTGTACCACGCCACGGGGGTGCGGGTGCGCGATCTGCCGATCACGCTGGAGCGGGTGCGCGCGGGGATGTCCGCCCACTGAGCGGGCGCCCGGCCCGTCGCGGCTCCCGGGTGTCCCGCGGTGACGGCGCGGGACACCCGGGTCGCGTGGGGTCAGCCGTTCTCGGCCGCCCCACCGGCGCCGTCCGCGCCCGTGCCGCCTCCGGCCGCCCCGCCGTCATCGGCGCCGCCGTCATCGGCGCCGCCGTCCGCCGCGCCGCCGTCCGCCGCGCCGCCGTCTCCGGCCGCGCCGCCGTCCCCGATCTGCGCACCGACCGCCTCCAGCGCGGTCGTCACCGGCTGGAAGAAGGTCTCACCGCCGGAGGTGCAGTCACCGCTGCCACCGGAGGTCAGGCCGATGGCGTTGCCGTCCGCGCTGAACAGCGGGCCGCCACTGTCGCCGGGCTCCGCGCAGACATCGGTCTGGATGAGCCCGCTGACCGTGCCCTCGGGGTAGTTGACCGTCGCGTCCAGGCCGGTGACCGAGCCGTCGTTGAGCCCGGTGGTGCTGCCCATGCGCTGCACCTGCTGGCCCACCGCGGCCTCGGCGGCCCCGACGATGTCCACGTTCTGGTCGCCGGTGTTCACCGTGGACGGGGCCTCGGAGCTGGCGTCGTCGTAGGTGACCAGCGCGAAGTCGCCGTCACCGGGGAAGGTGGCGTCCTGCACGGTGCCGATCGGCGCGCCGTTCTGGGAGTCCGACCACTGCTCGGCGGCGACGCCGCAGTGACCGGCGGTGAGGAACGCCGGGGCGCCGCTGTCCGTGGTGACGTTGAAGCCGAGCGAGCAGCGCGCGCCGCCGCCGAAGATGGCGTCGCCGCCCGCGACGAAGGGCTTGAACTCGCCCGTGGACTTCTTGAGGGTGGCCATGCCGTCGCCCAGCGACTTCACGGTGGACTCGAGGGTGTCCCACTTCGCCCCGGTGACGGTGGAGTCCGCGGTGACCCGCAGCTCATTGGTCTTGGGGTCCACCGACCAGGCGGTGCCCGGGATGGTGGCCTCGGTCCTGAGCGTCTTCGCGGCGGTCTGCAGCGCCTTGGCGCTGTTCTCGACGCTTCTGGCCACCGCGCCGGCGCTCTTGACCTCGACGTTCACATGGTTGTTGTCGCCGACGACATTGACGATGACCTGCTGCTTGTCCTTGTCGTAGTAGGCCCCGCCGAACGCCTCGCCCAGCTGTGACGCGAGCTGCGCCGCGATGTCCGCCGCCGAGGCGGCGTCCACCTTCTTGGGCTGGGCGGCCTCGGTCTTGTCGTCCTGTGAGGCGTTGGCGTTGGGCAGCAGTATCGCGGCCGCCGCGATGGCGGCGGCCCCGGCCCCCGCGAACACGATCTTTCGCTTGGGTACGCGTTTATGGCTCAACTCATGACCTCCAGTTGGGGGGTTACGGGATCCGCTCATCCACGACGAGCACGACCCGGCAGTGGATACGGGCGGCGCACGAGTTGCGTTCAGAGAGATTGAGGAGATCTTTACGCGGCGCCCCCACCGGCCCGGTGGGCCAGCTCCTGGCGGACCAGCGGCAGCAGCTCACGGCCGTAGCCGACGGCGTCGTCCAGCGGGTCGTAACCACGGATCAGCAGGGTCGTAACGCCGATGTCCACATAGTCCAGCAGCGCCTTCGCGACCGTCTCCGGGGTGCCGACCAGCGCCGTGGAATTCCCGGCGGCCCCGGTGGCGGCCGCGGTCGCCGTCCACAGCGCCCGGTCGTGGAGCTCCCCTCGGGCGGCGGCGGCCAGCAGCCGCTGGGAGCCGACGTTCTGCGGGTCTGTGCCCCCGGTCGTGGGTGAGCCGAGCGCCTCGCGGCCCCACCGGGAGGAGGTGAAGGAGCCCGCCGGGCCATGGGCCCTGATGGTGTCGAGGATCCGGTGCGCCCGCTCCCACGCCTGCTCCTCGGTCGCGCCGAGGATGGGCCGGAAGGACACGCTGATACCGGGCGGCTCGGTCCGGCCCGCGGCTTTGGCGGCCCGGTGCACGGAGGCGATCTGCTCCGCCGTCTCCGCCAGCGGCTCACCCCACAGCGCGAAGGTGTCCGCGTGCCTGCCGCCCACGGCGTACGCCGCCTCGGAGGAGCCCCCGAAGTACAGGGGGATGCGCGGCCGCTGATGGGGGCGGACCTCGGCGTGGAAGTCCTCGAAGCGGTAGAAGCGGCCGTCGTGTCCGAACGGCTCCTCATCCGTCCACGCCCGCTTCAGGATCTCCAGATACTCATCCGTGCGGGCGTAACGGTCGTCCTTGCCCAGATAGTCGCCGTCCCGCCGCTGCTCGGCGTCGCGCCCGCCGCTGATGATGTGCACGGCCACCCGTCCGCCGGAGAACTGGTCGAGGGTGGCGAACGTACGGGCGGCCAGGGTGGGGGCCACGAAGCCGGGCCGATGGGCCACCAGCAGCCCGAGCCGCTCGGTGCGCGCGGCGACATACGCGGCCACCTGGGCGCCGTCCGGGGTGGCGGAGCCATAGCCGATCAGCACCCGGTCGAAGCCCGCGTCCTCATGGGCGCGGGCGAACCGCAGGGTGTACTCGGCGTCCACGACGGGGCCACGGGCGGGGTGGATCTCGGACACCTCATGGGTGCCGATCATTCCGATGAACTCGACGGACATCGTCAGCCTTTCTCCGAGGGGCGGGAAGTGGCCGGGGGGGATGGTCACCGCCCGGCTTCCTTGTCTGTTTCTCCGGCGGCCGCCACCAGCTCCGGCGGCCCTTTCGCGGTGACCGGGGGAGTCGCCCCGGCCACCAGCTCACGCCACTGGGGCACCCGGTGGCAGGCGACGGTGCGCCCCTGGCCCACCGGGGCCGGCGCGGGCGCGGTGCGGCAGGAGCCGATGACGAACGGGCAGCGGTGGCCGAAGACACAGCCCTCCCGCGCCGTCCAGGCGGGCGGTTCGGCCGACGGGCGCAGCGCCGCCGCGCCCGGTCCGTCCCCGGCCCGTACGCTCGGCGCGGAGGCGATGAGCAGCGCGGTGTACGGATGCAGCGGCCGGCCGAACACCTCCCGTACGGGCCCCTGTTCCACCACCCGGCCGCGATAGAGCACCGCCACCCGGTCGGCGATGCCCGCCAGCGAGCTGAGGTCGTGCGAGATGACGACGACGGCCATCCCGCGCTCGGTGCGCAGCCGGTCCAGCAGCCGCAGCACCCGGTTGCGGTTGGAGGCGTCCAGGGCGCTCACCGGCTCATCGGCGATCAGCAGCCGGGGCCGGGTGACGATCGCCCGCGCGAGCAGCACCCGCTGGCGCTGACCGCCGGAGATCGCGCCCGGCAGCCGGTCGCCGAGGCGCGCCGCGTCCAGACCCACGGTCTCCAGCGCCTCGTCCACCCGTGCGGCGATCTCCGTATCGCCGAGATCCCCCGCGACGGCGAGCGGCTCGGCCACGGCCCGCCGGACCGTCAGCTCCGGGTCCAGGGCCCGCAGCGGATCCTGGAACGCGTAACTCAGCCGCCCCGAACGGCGGAACGCCCGCAGCGCGCGCCCCCGCAGCCCGGAGATCTCGCGCCCGTCGAAGACCACCCGCCCCGAGCGGGGAGGGACCAGGCCCACGGCCGTACGGGCCAGCGTGGTCTTGCCGGAGCCGGTCTCCCCGATGACCCCGACGATCTCCCCCTCGGCCACGGACAGCTCCACCCCGTCCAGCACCGGCCGCGCGTCCCGCCGGCCGAAGGCCACGGTCAGGCCGGAGAGCTCCAGCAGCCCGCTCATACCGCCACCTCCCGGGTGCCGAGCGCCCCGGCCCGCGACCGTTCGGTCTCCTCGCCGCGGACACACCGCACCCGCCGCCCGTCGGCCGTCTCCCGCAGCGGCACCGGGCCGCTGAGGCACTCGGGCGCGGCGAACGCGCAGCGGTCGGCGAACCGGCAGCCCGGCAGCCGCGCGCCCACCTCGGGCGGCGCGCCGGGGATCACCTCCAGTTCCCGCCGCTCCCAGTCGCCGACCGTGGCCACGCGCAACAGCGCCTCGGTGTACGGATGCAGGGGGTCGTTGAGCACCCGCTCGGCCGGGCCGTCCTCGACCAGCTCCCCGGCGTACGCCACCAGGATCCGGTCGCACACCTCGGCGATCACCGCCAGATCGTGGCTGACCAGCAGCAGCGCCAGATCCTGCTCGGCGCGCATCCGGGCCAGCAATTCCAGGACCTCGGCCTGGACCACCACATCCAGTGCGGTGGTCGCCTCGTCGGCCACCAGCAGATCCGGGGCGCAGGCCACCGCCACGGCGATCAGCACACGCTGCAGCATCCCGCCGGACAGCTCGTGCGGACGGCGCCGGGCGACCTCGGCGGGGTCGTGCAACCCGACGGCGGCGAACAGCTCGACGGCCCGCTCAGCGGCCCGCGCGCGGTCCAGACCCAGCTTCACCCTCAGCACCTCGGTCAGCTGACGCCCCACGGTCAGCGCGGGGTTGAGATACGAGGCGGGGTCCTGGAAGACGGCGCCCACCCGGGTGCCCCGTACGCGGTCCCACTCCCGGCGCGACAGCCCGGTCAGCGCCTCACCGGACAGGGCGATCTCGCCCTCGGACACCGCGCAGCCCGGCGGCAGCAGTCCGAGCACCGACCGGCAGATGAGGGTTTTGCCGCTGCCGGACTCGCCGACCAGGCCGACGGCCTCACCGCGGCCCACGGTGAACGACACATCGCGTACGGCCGTCAGCCGTCCGGACGCGACGGTGACGCCGAGCCCCTCGACCGCCAGCGCGGCGGGCCGTTGGCCCAGGGCGCCGGGGCCGCCGGGCGTGGCGCGGTCAGGCTGCGGGGAGTGCGGCATCGGCCTGCTCCTTGGTGGTGTCGGGGGCGTCGGGGGTGTCGGGGGTGGCGCCCGGGGAGCCGGTGGCCGGATCCGGTGCGCCGCCGGGCAGCAACTCGTCCGCCCCGGCGTCCCGTACGGCATCGGCCAGCAGGTTGAGCGCACCGGCGGTGATGACGATCAGCGCGGCCGGGAACACCGGTGCCCAGATCTGCTGGATGAGGAAGCCCAGATCGGTGGCGAGCATGCCGCCCCAGGTGGCGGCGGGGGGCTGCACACCGACGCCGAGGAAGGTCAGCGAGGAGACCACCAGCAGACAGGTGGCCAGCGCGTGGGCGGCGGTGACGATGACCGTCGGCAGGACCTTGCTCCAGATGTGGGTGCGCAGCACCCGCCCGACCGAGGCGCCGAACAGCTCGGCCGACTCCACGTACTGGGCATGCCGCAGGCTCAGCGCGGCGGCGCGGGTCATCCGGAAGAACAGCGGGGCGTAGAGCACCCCGAGCGCCAGCATGGCCTGGTGCATCCCGTTGCCCAGCGCGCCCACGACCGCGATGGCGAACACGGTGAACGGCAGCGTCATCAGCGCGTCGACGGCACGCTGTGCGATCCACTCGCCCACCCGCCCCATCCACAGCGAGGCCAGTCCGGTCGGCACCCCCACCGCCATCGCGGCGGCCACCGCCTCCACGGCGCCCGCCACCGAGCGGCCACTGCCCTCCAGCAGCCGGCTGAGCACATCGCGGCCCAGATAGTCGGTGCCCAGAAGATGGCCGGGACCGGGGCCGCGCAGCATGTTCCGGGGGTGCTGGGCCAGCGGGTCATGCGGCGCCAGCCGGTCGCCGAACGCCGCCAGCAGCGCGATGGCCAGCAGCACCAGCAGCGCCACCTTGGCGGAGGGATGTCCCCATGCCCGTCGCAACGTCCTCATGGGCGCGTCACCTCCCGGCGCCGGGCGGCCGGATTCAGCGCGAGCAGCGCCGCGTTGACGGCCACGTTGACGACCAGGACCACCGCGATGGTCACCAGCAGCGTCCCCTGGATGACCGGGATGTCGTGCTGCTCCGCCGACTGCAGGGTGAGCTGGGCGAGACCGGGCAGCGCGAAGATCTGCTGGGTGACCACCGCACCGCCGAGCAGCATCGGCACGCTCATCCCGAGCGCCGTCAGCGCCGGTCCGGCGGCGTTGCGCAGGGCATGGCCGAACACCACCCGCCGGGCGGGCAGTCCGCGCATCACCGCGCCCGTCACATAGTTCTCCCGCAACGTCCCCACCAGCGAGGTGCGCAGCTGACGGGCGATGGCGGCAGCGGCCTCCAGGCTCAGTGCGAGCGCGGGCATCACGGTGTACCGCAGCCACTGCGCGGGGTCCATGTCCAGTGGCACATAGCCGCCGGACGGCAGCCACCCCAGCTTCAGCGAGAGCACCGTGACCAGCGCGATGGCCACGACGAAACCGGGCAAGGTGCCCAGCAGGGCGCACAGCGCGGTGACGGCGCGGTCCAGCCGGCCGCCGGCCCGGAGCGCGGCGGCCACACCGGCGGCTCCGCCCAGCACCACGGCCATCAGCAGCGCGAGCCCCGCGATGGACAGGTCCACCGGCATCGCCTGCCGGATGCTGTCGGCCACTGGGACCGTGGTGAACCACGAGCGGCCCAGGTCCCCGGTGAAGGCATGCCCCAGCCAGGACACGTACTGCTCCCACAGCGGCCGGTCGAGGCCGAACTGGTGGTCCATCCGGGCGATGTCGGCGGGCGTCGCCGTCTCGCCGAGCACCGCCGCCGCCGGATTCGCCCCGGAGAGTGCGCCGAGACCGAAGGTGAGCGCGGAGGACAGCAGGAAGACCGTGCCCGCCGTGGCGAGGACACGGCCGAGCGAGCGCGGGACACGGCCCGCCCGTACGGGCTTCCGCCGCGTGCCCGCGACGTGCGGAGCGAGCGCGGTCATCCGGCCCTCACCCCCTCGAACCGCTGCACTACCGGGAGCGAGGGGATGGCGGAGACGGAGGACGTACGGGCGAGGGCGCGCGGCACCGTGTAGAGGAACACATTCGGCATCGTGCGCACCGCCACCGCGGTGGCCGCCCGCAGCACCTGCGGATAGCGCGGCGACTCCAGCGGGGTGCGGCGCACCGCGGCCACCGCCGCGTCCAGTTCGGGCGTCGTACGGCGGGACGGGTTCATCAGCCCCTCCGCGCCGAAGAGCACCTGCATCGCCTGGACCGGCGACTCCCGTCCGGCGAACTGGTCGAGGTACAGGGCGCGGGAGTGCTGGACGTACACCACCTGGGACGCCCGCGCCTGCGGGATGACCTCGATCCTGGCCCGGAACCCGGCCCGGTTGAGCTGCGCCTGCAACTGCTCGGGCGCGCCCTGTGGCTGGGCGGTGGTGATGGTCACCTCGACGCCGTCGTGGTACCCGGCCGCCCGCAGCAGTGCGCGCGCCCGCTCCGGGTCGTGCCGGTAGACCGCGCCGAGCGACGGGTCGAAACCCGTATAGCCGGGCGGGAAGGGCTGGTGGTCCACCTCGCCATGGCCGAACTGCTCGCTGTCCAGCAGGGCTTGGCGGTCCACGGCGTACTTCAGGGCCCTGAGGACGGCGGGGTCGTCGAAGGGCTTCATGGCGGTGTTCACATCCAGGACACGCACCACCATCGACGGGATGAGCTGCACCGTGAAACCGGCCTCGCGTGCCGCCTCGACCTGGCTGAACGGGATCTGGGCCACATTGAGCCGCCCGGACCGCAGCGCGGCGAGCGCCGTGGTCTCATCGGGCTTCGGATACGCCTCGAAGCGCTCGACGGCGATGTGTTCGGCGTTCCAGTAGCCGGGGTCGCGGCGCAGGCTCGCCATCGAGTTCTGGGTGTAGGACACCAGCCGGAACGGGCCGTGGCCGACCGGTTCGGTGGCCAGCCGCGCTTCGTCCTTCCCGAACGCGGTGGGGCTGACCACCATGCCGGTCTTCCCGGCCAGGAGTGCGGGCAACTGGTAGTCGGCCTCGGTGAGTTTCAGGACCACGGTGTGCGCGTCGGGGGCCCGTACCGTGTCGATGCTGGTCAGTTGGGAGGCGATCAGGGACTTGGGGTGGTTCTTGCCGCGCTCGAGGCTCTTCTTGACGGCCTCGGCGTTCACCGGGGTGCCGTCGGCGAACCGCAGGCCACGGCGGAGGGTGAAGGTGAGGCGCCGCCCGTCGTGGGAGTAGCGCCAGGAGGAGGCGAGCGCGGGCTTGGCGCCGCCCTCGGCGTCGAGTTGGGTCAGCCCGGAGTAGACGAGCGACAGCAGATGGACGTCCCAGCCCTTGGAGGAGAACACCGGGTCCCAGCTGGAGGGCAGATCCCAGCCCCAGCGCAGGGTCTCGCCCCCGCCGCCCGCCCCGGTCGTCGCCACCCCGCCACAGGCGGACAGCAGCAGGGAGCCACCCGCCCCCAGTGCGAGCCCGAGCACGGAGCGCCGGTCCGGGGCGCGGCGCGGTGGCGGATCGGGCGGACGGCGGACGGGGAAGGGCGGGGCGGCGGAAGTCATGACGGGACGTCGCCTTTCGTGGTGTCAACTGCCCCCGGACGGCGATGAGCGCACGGCCGTACACGTCCGCACACGACAGCGAGGACACGCGGACGGGCAGCGGTCATGAAGGCCGGAGGCGGTGCGGCCCGGGGAGGAGAGCGAGGGAAACGAGCGGCACAAGGCGCTCGGGACGTGGCAGATCGCGTCGGCGGATCGCGTCGGCGAAAGGGGGCGATCAGCGACAAAGGGGGCGATCAGCGACAGATGGCGCTGGCGGTGCGCCGGAAGTCCACGTATCGGCACACCACACCGGGGTGCGTCGTCAGCATGTGCCCATGGTGCGGGGCGAGGGTCGGCGAAGTCAATGGACACCTTTAGGTGTCTCATCGGGTAAGACGGCTACGACCTGGGGATTTCAGCCCTGACGGGCGGCGAGCACCGGATGGGTGGCGGCCTCGTCCGGATGCAGCCACAGCGGCCCGCCCGCCGTCTCCACCTGTACGGCCGCAGGTGGGGGAGTGGTCCGGCCCGTCAGCAGCGACAGGTCGGGCCCGGTCAGGCTGCGGTGCTCCGCCAGGGCCTCCTCGGGGCCGGTGAGGGCCGCCTGCCAGAGATGGCCGGGAGCCACCGTGCGCAGCGCGGCCGTGTACTCGGCCATGCTCCGCCACCCCGGGGCGGCCACGCGCCCGCCGGGGCCGGAGAACACCAGCGTGGGCAGCGCGTAGCGCACCCCGTCGTCGGTCTCCTTGACGCCCGTGCCATGCGGCCCCGGGGCGCGGAAGGCATACGCCTCCGGGATCGGGTCGCGGGCCTCGGCGTGGTCCTGCCGGACGGCCGCCACCACCGACGGCTCGCCCATCTCCGTGCCCAGCCGCCCCACATCGACACCGTCGAGCCCCGCCAGGGCATCGAGCACCCGCTCCGCCGTATCGGCGGGAGTGCCCAGTACGAACGTGGTCTCGCGCAGCCGTCGCAGCACCCGCTCCGCGGCGATCGCGCCCTGCCGCTCGGCCGCCTTCGCGGCGAGCGAGGCCGGCCGGCTGGTGGCCGCCACCCAGCGCAGCCGGTGGGCGTAGGGTGCCCGCGTATGGCGGGCGATATCGGCGATATAGCGGCTGTACCAGGCGGTCTCGGCCGCGGGATCCGGTGCCGGGTCGTCGCCGTCGTCGAAGAGGATGCCGAACACTCGGCGCCAGCGGGCCCGCCCCGCGGTGAGGGCCCGCAGGTGGCGGAACGCGGGCTCGGAACCCCAGGCCCACGGGCAGGCCGGATCGGTGTACTCCACGATCTCGACGGCCCCGCCGCCGTCCGCCCCGGTGCTCCGGGGCCGATCCGGGCTCGCGGGCGTCATGCCGCCAGCCGCTCGCGGACCAGATCGCTCAGGGCGGTGGAGGTCAGCACCTGGCGCACATGGTCCTCCATCCCGCGCCACACCCCGGGCAGTCCGGCCGCCGGGCCGTGGTAGCCGAGGTCGTCCAGCCGCTCGCCGCGCAGCGTCAGGAACGCCCCGTCCACGGCGAGCACGATGTCCGCGAGGGTCACCTCGGCGGGGTCGCGAGCCAGCCAGTAGCCACCCTCGCAGCCGCGCTGACTGCGCACCAGACCGGCCTGGCGCAGATCCTGGAACACCCCCTTGAGGAACCGGAAGGGGATGTCCTGGGAGGTGGCTATCGCCTCACAGGTGAGTGGCCTGCCCGCGTCCGCGGCCAGCTCCGCCAGCGCCCGGACCGCGTAGTCCGCCTTCGCCGAGATCTGCATACGGCCATTATGCAACGTGGATTTCACGGTGTTGTGCCTGGTGGGAGAAAGGACACCTGTTGACATCCATTACCCGGGCTTTCTACGGTCGGTGTCATGACGACGCCCGGCGGCGACCCCGCGCAGCAGCACGACGCGTTCCATCCGCATCTGAAGGATCTGAAGACCACCGCCCCCGACGGTCCGTTGCGGATGCGGCTGCACCACATCCGCACCGAGGACGTCGACCCCGGCACCGCCCAGACCGAAGGCATGCGGCGGTTCGCCGCGATCAGCGGTCAGTCGGTGGGGTCCGAGCGGCTCTGGATGGGCCAGACGCATGTGGCGCCGGACACCGCCTCCGCAAACCACCACCATGGCGAGTCCGAGACGGCCATCTTCGTGCTGCGGGGCCACCCCGAGTTCGTCTTCGCCGAGGAGCGGGACGGACGTGTCGAGGAGGTCCGGCTGCGCACCCGCCCGGGTGACTACATCTTCGTTCCGCCGTTTGTGCCGCACCGGGAGGAGAACCCGGACCCCGACGACGAGGCGGTGGTGGTCATCGCCCGCAGCACCCAGGAGGCCATCGTGGTCAACCTGCCGGAGCTGTATGTGCTGGAGCCGGGGCAATAGCCGCCCGCACGGACACGTGGCGTACAGGTGACCGCGTCCAATCGGAGCTGACCATGCATTCCGCCGACGCTCACGGGTAATCGCCCCTGCTGTGCCCCCTCCAACGACGAATCGACGAAAGGAGCGGCATCGTGAGCGACGACCGGCGACCGGAGGAACGCGAGGAGCGCGAGGACCGGGGCGGGATCCCCAGGGACCTCCCCGATCAGCAGGCGCAGGACGGACCCGACCACCTGGACGTGGCGGGCGCCGGCCAGGAGCCGGATCTCGGGGACGACGTCCCCGAGACGGATGAGTCCGGCACGGGGCGGCAGGGGAAGCCGCAGACCGGAAGCGTGCATCCCGAGCGGCCCGTCCCGGACGAGCCCTCGGGGTGAGCGCCCCCGGCGTGGGACGGGGGCGGGTCAGGTACCGGCAGGGCGGGCGCGGACATGGACGCGCTCGCCCTGCGCCCCGAACAGGGAGAGGAACTCCACCGGCTGGTCCCCGGCGTTGGCGAAGCCATGGGGCGTACGGGTGTCGAATTCGGCTGCCTCACCGGACATGAGCACCAGATCGTGCTCGCCCAGCGCCAGCCGTAGCCGCCCCGAGAGCACATAGAGCCACTCATAGCCCTCGTGCACCCGCTGCTCCAGCGGTTCGTCGCGCCCGCCCGGCGGCCGGGGCGGCATGATCTGCTTGTAGGCGTGCAGCCCGCCCAGATAGCGGGTCAGCGGCACGAACGTCTGGCCTTGCCGGGTGAACGGCCGCGGATGGACCCGGGGATCCCCGGTGGCCGGTGCCCCCACCAGCTCGTCCAACTGCACTCCGTACGCCTTGGCCAGCGGCAGCAGCAGCTCCAGGGTCGGCTTGCGCTGCCCCGCCTCCAGCCGCGACAGGGTGCTCAGCGAGATCCCGGTCGTCTCGCTGAGCTGGGCCAGTGTGGTGCCACGGGTGCGCCGCAACGCCCGCAGCCGGGGTCCTACGGCGGTCAGTACCTCGGTGAGGTCTTCGTCAGCCATAGTCTTTATTTGCTACCCCGGCAAAGAAGTTTGTCAAGCGGGTGCGGCCGTGTGCACTCTCCTGCCAGGAACGAAGGGAGCGCATCTGTCATGACCACCGACCCGCACACCATCTCGTCCGACACCTCGCCCGAGGAGTTCTGGGACACCTTCTACAGCGCCGAGGACCGCGTCTGGAGCGGCAAGCCCAATGCCGCTCTGGTGCGCGAGACCACCGGGCTGACCCCTGGCAGTGCGCTGGACCTCGGCTGCGGTGAGGGCGGCGACGCGATCTGGCTCGCCCGGCAGGGCTGGCGGGTCACCGCCGTCGACATCTCACAGGTGGCGTTGGACCGCGCCGCCGGGCACGCGGCGTCGGAAGGTGTCGGCGACCATATCGAGTGGCAGCGGCACGACCTGTCCGAGTCCTTCCCGGACGGCACGTTCGACCTCGTCTCCGCCTACTTCTTCCACTCCCGGCTGGAACTGCCCCGGGACCAGATCCTGCGCACCGCGGCGGGGGCCGTCGCGCCGGGCGGAGTGCTGCTGATCACCGGACACGCCGCATTCCCGTCCTGGGCGCCGGACCCTGGTCCGGAGTTCCACTTCCCCACGCCCGAGGAGGTGCTCGCCGGGCTCGACCTCGCGGACGGGGAGTGGGACGTCCTCGTCAGCGAGGTGCATGTGGAGAACATGACCGCTCCCGACGGACAGCCGGCCACTCGCACCGACAACACCCTCAAGGTCCGCCGCCGCTGACGGCGGCCCTGCAGCCCACGCGGGGAACCGGTCCGTCCTCGGGTCCGCCCTCAGGAACCGGTGCGGCGGAACGCCCAGTCCATGCGTGGCTCCAGCAGCGTGCGCAGGACCCGTCGCACCGGTCCCGTGCACAGTACGGTGATCATGAGCACCGCGGCCGCGGTGACGGCCAACTCCCCGAGCGGGGTGTGCAGCCACGGATGGTCGTACCAGTCCCAGAAACGGGACGACTTGATGATGAAGCCGTGCAGCAGATAGCCGTACAGCGTCCCCGAACCGAGCGCGGTGAACCAGGTCCGGCGCCCCGGCACCCAGGCCAGGAAGCAGGCCGTCAGCACCAGCGCCAGGCCGAAGAGGGCGGGCGTGGTGAGCAGCCCGGCCCAGGACGGTACGCCGTCCAGCGCCGCCACGCTCTTGCGGTGGTAGAACCACTCCGCGTCCGTCCAGGGCGCCACCGCGTACGCCGTGCACAGAGCGAAGGCCGCCACCGGAAGGGCGATCAGCCGGGTCCGCCGGGTCCGCAGCCGGGTGAAGTGGTCCGGTCGCAGGGTGAGTCCGACCACGAAGAACGGGAGGAACGCCAGCACCCGCTGCAGGCCCAGATCCCCACCGGCCTCGGGTGAGATGGAAGCCAGTGCCGCCACCGCCAGCGCGACCGGCACCGGATGGCGCAGCGCGAGCCACAATGGGGTGGTGATCCGCCAGATGAACAGCGCGGCCAGGAACCACATCACATACCAGGGGTCGAGCAGGCTGATCGGATAGCCCGGATCGTCCTGTGCCCAGCGGTAGAAGAGCGTGTACGCGACCTCGAAGACCACATACGGCACGACGACACCCGTGAGCAGCCGTTTCACCCGGCCCGGCGCCATATCGAAACTCCGCGAGAAGTAGCCCGATATGAGGGCGAACGCGGGCATGTGGAACGCGTAGACCAGCAGGTAGATCGCGGTGGCCGCCCGGCTGCCGTAGGTGAGCGGCTCCCATGCGTGGCCACACGCCACCAGCACGATGGTGAGGTACTTCGCATTGTCGAAGTACGGGTCGCGCGTCCGGCCGCCCGACCCGCCGCCTTCGCGCGGTCGTGGCACGGCCGGGGGTGTTGTGGCCACACGGGTGGAGGTCTCCTGCTGCACAGCTTCTCCCGGACCCTTTCGATCGAGCCGACAGTCGAATCCTGGTCGTCTGCCCCGCTCTGCCCGTCCCATGCGGGCCCAGGACTCGGATCCCAGTACGTGCCGCCCGCTCGCGGCGTTCACCGGCGGGCGGCACGTCCGGGGGCCGCTCATGACCTCGGCCTCCTCCTCAGGACACGGGGAGCCGGCTCAGCGAGGTCAGCTCGGCGTGTGCGGACGCGAACAGCAGGGCGACGGCCAGGGCGCCCGGATCCGGGACGCCGCGGGCGTGGTCGCCGGTATAGCTGGCACGCCCGCGCCGGGCGCGCAGATCGGTCGTGGAGCGGGCGCCCCGATGGGCCGCCACCGCGGCCAGATGGAGCGCATACGCGGGGTCGGCGGTGGGTTCGCACGAAGCGAGGGCCCGCGCGGCGGGCACGAGGGCGTCCACCATCGTCTTGTCGCCCACCTCGGCCTCGCCGACCCGCTGGATCGCGGCCGCCCCCGCGGCGGTGCCCAGGGCCAGCGCGGCGGTCCCGGGCGGGGCGGCGGCCATCCCCAGCGCGTCGGCCAGCTCCTGGAAGAGCAGCCCGAACAGGGGGCCGCTGGTGCCGCCGACATCGTCGAGGAAGACGCGTGCGGCGGCGTCCAGCGGCACGTCCGGCCCCCTCCGGTTTCGCTCGCCGTTCCCCGCGCCCGCCGCCAGGGCGTCCAGCGCACGGCGGACGCCGTCCATCCCGGTGACCAGATTGCCGCCGAAGTCACCGTCGCCCGCCTTCTGATCGAGCGCGGTGAGCTCGGGTTCCACGGAGCGTACGGTGGCGGCGAACCGTGTGAGCCAGTCCATGACGGCTGCGTGCGTAAGGCCCTTCGGGCCGGGCTGATCGGACATGAGCGGGGCAACTCCTCGGGGCGGTGGCGGGGCCAACGGGGCCGGCCGGGGTCAAAAAGGCGGGGTCAAAGAGGCGGGGTCACAGCGGCCAGGCGGGGGTGCGGGCGGGGGCGTCCCACAGCCGCAGCGCCTCCGCGTCGGTGGCGAACAGGGTCAGCGAGAAGCCCCGCATGTCCAGGGCGCTCACGAAGGTGCCGGTCAGGGACCGGTCGAGGCCGACCCCGCGGTCGTCGAGGGCCTTGGCGACGGCGTGGCGGATGCCGTACAGCTCCAGCGAGGTGATCGAGCCCAGCCCGTTGACCAGGGCGAGCACTCGTGTCCCCGCGGTGTCGGGCAGCGCGGCGAGCAGTTGGTCCGTCATGGTCTCGACCAGCTTGCCGAGCGGTGCGTGCGGGGTGGTCCCCTCGGCCCGCTCGCCATGGATGCCGACCCCGAACTCCAGGATGTTGTCGGGAAGGGCGAAGGCCGGTGTCCCTGAGGCGGGTGTGTTGTGGGCTGCCGAGGCGACGGCGAGGCTGCGGGCCCGCCGGGTCACATCGGTGCCGAGGGCGACCAGGTCCTCCAGGCCGCGCCCCTCGTCGGCGGCGGCGCCGAGGATCTTCTCGATGATCAGGGTGGCGCCGGTGCCGCGCCGGCCGACCGCGATGTCATCGGAGTCGCTGGCGATGTCGTCGTCGATGAGGACACGTGCGCAGCGGATGCCCTCATGGGCGAGGCGCTCGGCGGCGATGCTGAAGTTGATGCGGTCACCGGTGTAGTTCTTGACGATGTGCAGCACACCATCGGGCCGGGCGACGGCCCGGCTGGCCTCGAAGATCTGCCGGTTGTGGGGCGAGGCGAAGACCCGCCCGGGACAGGAGGCGTCCAGCATCCCGGTACCGAGGAAGCCGGAGTGCAGGGGTTCATGGCCGGAACCGCCTCCCGAGACCAGCCCGACGCGGCGGGTGGGTGCGCAGTGGCGGGTGCGGAAGTATCCGTGGTCGGGGTGGTAGGCGACGAGATCG
The DNA here is from genome assembly GCF_001598115.1 of Streptomyces sp. AgN23. NCBI lineage: Bacteria > Bacillati > Actinomycetota > Actinomycetes > Kitasatosporales > Streptomycetaceae > Streptomyces > Streptomyces sp. AgN23. Next base: position 568,338 of record NZ_CP007153.1, on the reverse strand, counting down.
GCATGGGCGGCGGCGAAGCCCGCGAGCGCGTCGGGAACGAGGGACTCGGGCGAGTCGCGGAAGTACTGGGGCATGAACTCGGCTCCCTGGGCGAGTGGGGCGGACGGGGCGGACTCGGCGGTCGAGCGCCGTCTCGGCGGCAGCGGTATGAGGGCTCAGGAACAGATCGTCTCCGCGACCCGGCGGCAGGGTGCTCAGGCTGGACAGCAGCGGGACCCCAACGGCCTACAGGCATACGCCGGTCGTGTGCCGAAGGGGAGGCACCGGGGAGGTTCCGGCCCGTGTGCCGGCGGGGAGCGGCGGGGTAGGGATCGGCGGACATCCGGCACCACTCATGCGGGCATCCGGCACCACCCATAAGGAGTCACCCATGTCCCTCGATGACTTCGAGCGCCACCCCTTGCTGTTCGGTCCCAGCCCCATCCATCCCCTGGACCGGCTGAGCGAGCGTCTCGGCGGGGCGCGTATCTGGGCCAAGCGCGAGGACTGCAACAGCGGGCTGGCCTTCGGCGGCAACAAGACCCGCAAACTGGAGTACCTCGTCCCCGACGCGCTCCGGAAGGGCGCGGACACCCTGGTGAGCATCGGCGGTGTGCAGTCCAACCACACCCGCCAGGTCGCCGCGGTGGCGGCGAAGCTGGGGCTGAAGGCCGTCCTGGTGCAGGAGAGCTGGGTGGAGTGGCCCGACTCCGTCAACGACAAGGTCGGCAACATCCTGCTCTCCCGGATCATGGGCGCGCGGGTGCACCTGGTCGACGCCGGGTTCGGCATCGGCTTCAAGGACAGCTGGGCCCGCGCCCTGGAGGACGTCCGCGCCGCGGGCGGCACGCCGTATCCGATCCCCGCCGGGGCCTCCGACCATCCGCTGGGCGGGCTGGGCTTCGCCAACTGGGCCCGCGAGGTCCAGGCGCAGGAGCGGGAGCTGGGCGTCTTCTTCGACACCATCGTGGTGTGCAGCGTCACCGGCTCCACCCAGGCGGGCATGATCGCGGGCTTCGCGGGCCAGGACCGCCCCCGCCGTGTCCTGGGCATCGACGCCTCCGCCAAGGTGGCCGAGACCCATGCCCAGGTGGCGAAGATCGCACGCGAGACCGCCGCTCTGATCGGCCTCGGCCGGGAACTGCGCGATGAGGAGATCACCGTGCTGGAGGGCTGGGCCGGGGACCTCTACGGTGTCCCGGTCGACTCCACCCTCGACGCGATCCGGCTCACCGGAAGCCTCGAAGGGGTGATCCTCGACCCGGTCTACGAGGGCAAGTCCATGGCCGGGCTCATCGACCTGGTCCGCGACGGGGAGATACCCAAGGACTCCAACGTGCTCTACGCCCACCTCGGCGGCCAGCCCGCGCTCAACGCCTACAGCGGCGCCTTTCGCTGACTGGTCCGAGAGGAGGCGTGAAAGGAGGAACGCGAGGTGATGGGCGGGCCTCCACCGGGTACCCGAAGCGCGGCCCGGGCCACGCGGCCCCGTGGCCTCCCCACCCCCGCGAGACCAGGGAGCCAGGGTGACGGACATGAACGCCGGGAACGACCGGCAGGCCGGGAGCACCGCGCCCTCCGATGGCCCGCTGTCGGGCTGCGCGGCGCTGGTGACCGGCGCGTCCAGCGGCATCGGAGCGGCCACCGCCCTGGCGCTGGCCCGGGAGGGAGCCGATCTCGCACTGGTGGCCCGCCGCACCGATCGGCTGGAGGACCTGGCCGCCACCCTCCGCAAGGAGGGCCGCTCCTGCGCCGTCCTCACCGCCGATCTGCGGAGTGCGGCGCAGGCCCGTCAGTGCGTCGAGGACGCGGCGGAGCAGTGCGGACGGCTCGATGTGCTGGTGAACAACGCCGGTTATGTGGCCGTCGGCACGGTCGAGGAAAGCGACCCCGAGGCATGGGAGCGGATGATCGCCCTCAATATCGAGGCCGTCCTGCACACCTCCCGGCAGGCGCTGCCGCATCTGCTGCGGACGGCGTCCGAGGGTCCGCGCGGGGTGGCGGACCTGGTGAACGTCAGCTCGGTGGGCGGCCGGGTGGCGCGGCCCGGCAACAGCGTCTACTCGGCCACCAAACACGCGGTGGGCGCCTTCAGTGAGGCGATGCGCCAGGAGGTGACCGCCCGCGGTGTCCGGGTGGGGCTGGTCGAGCCGGGCATGACCGTCACCGAGATGACGGCCGGCGACAGGACGGCCACCGTCGCACGTGGCATGGCGCGCGAGTCCTGGCTGCGCCCCGAGGATATCGCCCGCGCGATCGCCTTCATGGTCGTCCAGCCCGCGCATGCCGCCGTCAACGAGATCATGGTGCGCCCCACCGCCCAGGAGCACTGACCCGCCTGCCCCAGCCACCCCGCCCGCCCCGTTTCGCCACGGCGTAACGGGGCGGGGGCGCGTGCCGGCCTCGGCCCGGCTTGGCTCTCGTGCGTCCCCGCTCGGCTCACGCGGAAGCGTGCGCGAGGGATTTACAACGTTGGAAATTCTCTTTAACGTTGCGCCACGCGCGGCCCGGGCCGCTCTTCCCCCTACCACCACTCCTCCCGAGGGAGCGTGCATGACCACGCCGTACCGAAGACACTTCCTGCCCGCTCTGCTGACCCTCTTGACCGTCCTGGGCTCGCTCCTGACCGTCCAGGCGCCCCCGGCCGCGGCCGCCTCCGGCACCCTGCTGCGCGACGGCACCGGCCTTTACCCCCGCGCCCTGCGACTCGCGCACAACGGCGCCGCCAACGGCCGCGTCCTCGCTTCGGTGGTCACCTTCCGCGGCTCGGACGGGATCGGCGCCATCTACGAGAGCACCGACGACGGCGCCACCTTCCGCCAGGTGGGCGAGGTGGCCGACCCCGAGGCGTCGGGCGGACAGGGCGAATGCTGCGCCACCCTGTACGAACTGCCGCAGGCCGTCGGCGGCATGCCCGCCGGGACCCTGCTGTGGTCCGCCTCCATCGGCCAGGACGAGCCGGACCGCCGGATGGCCATCCGGGTCTTCCGCAGCAATGACCAGGGCCGCACCTGGTCCTATCTGTCCACCGTGGCCACCGCCCCCAGCACCAAGGGGCTGTGGGAGCCGGAGTTCTCCATCGACTCCAGTGGGCGCCTGGTGGCCCACTACTCGGACGAGACCGACCCCGCCCACAGCCAGAAGCTGATCGCCGCCCGCAGCGCGGACGGGATCACCTGGGAGGGCCACCACGCCACCGTCGCCAGCAACCTCGCCTCCGACCGGCCCGGTATGCCCATCGTGCGCAAGCTGCCCGGCGGCCAGTACTTCATGGCGTACGAGATCTGTGCCGCCCAGGGGCAGTACTCATGTGTGGTCCACTACCGGACCTCGCAGGACGGCTGGAACTGGGGGGACCCCGCTCACCTCGGCTACCGTCCAGAAACCGCCGACGGCAAGTACTTCACCCACACACCGAACCTCGCCTGGGCCCCCGAGGCGGGCAATCCCCGGGGCAAGCTGTTCCTCATCGGTCAGGTGCTGAACAACGCCGACGGCAGCACCGCCGCCGGAAGCGGTGCCACCGTGTGGACCAACAGCAACGGTGGCACCGGGGCGTGGCGTTCGATCCCCGCACCGGTGCGGGTGGACTCCAAGGTGGTCGACTGGTGTCCCAACTACAGCTCGGCGCTGCTGCCCTCGGCGGACGGCAGCCGTCTGCTGGAGATCGCCACGGACTACGTGGGCACCGTGTGCAAGCCCTACTTCGCCACCGGGAGAGCCGGCCGGGGGAGCGTCCGCTGACCGGAGCGGTGTTCTCCCTGCCCCGGATCCCCGTCCGGCCGTTCGGGGCCGGTGCCCGGCGTGGTGCGGACGACCGTACCCGCCAGGGCACCGGCCTCGGCGCAGGTCCGTGTGCCGAGCCGTTCGCCGGGCAGCGGTGTGCTCGGCCCGCGAACGACACGACCACCCACTCGGGCTCCGCCTCCTCCGCGTGGGCGTCCGGCGTTGGCCCGGGCAGGTGACGGACACCGGCCGGGCCGTGACCCGAATGCCGTACGGCGGTGACCCGGGCAGCAGGCCCGTGCCGCGTGCCGCGGCGCGGCCACCACACGCCGCACGGCCGGTGCACCGCACCCCAAGCCGCGCGGCTGACCTGCACGAACGGGCTCGGCGGTGGCGAGGTGGCGAGGCGTCGCGCGGACGGAAGACAGGTGGCCGGGGCCGCTTCCCGATGCCTTGGACGCCCGCCATCCGGCCGACGGCACGGGCCGTGTGGGTGCTCGACCTGCCCCGTCCCGGATGACAGCGTGGCCGCCATGGAGCACAGCCCAGGACCGCAAAACGTGCGCGCGAGGCTGCTGCTGGCCAGCGCCACCATGCTCTTCGTCGAGCTCGCGCTGATCCGGTGGACCGGCGCCAATATCGTCCATCTGAGCTATTTCTCGAACTTCATCCTCTTGGGCTCGTTCCTCGGGATCGGCCTGGGATTCCTCATGCCCGCCGGCCGCGGGCAGTGGCTCACCCGCTGGGCGCCCATCCCGCTCGCCGTTCTCGTCGTCCTGGTGCGCGAGTTCCCCGTGCAGGTGCGGCAGACCAGCGGCGAGGTCATCTACTTCACCGCCGTGAAGACCACCGGTCTGCCCCAGTGGGTGACCCTGCCGGTGCTCTTCGGACTGACCGCGCTGATCATGATGGCGATCGGGAAGATGACGGCGGATCAGTTCCGTCGGCTGCCCTCGCTGGAGGCGTACCGCTACGACCTGCTGGGCTCGCTCACCGGTTCGGTGTCCTTCGCGCTGCTCTCCTGGCTGCGCGCACCGTCGGTGGTGTGGGGCGTGCTCGCCGCGGTGGCCTTGCTGACCCTCGGCGGCCGCCGCAACAGCATCCGGTACGCGGTCCCGCTCGCCTTGATGGTGGCCGTCCTGGCGCTGGAGACGGCGGCCAGCGGCATCTCCTGGTCCCCGTACTACAAGATCGAGGTGACCAGGCCGACCACCGGCAGCCGGGACTACAAGATCTCCGCCAATGGCGTACCGCATCAGTCCATCGCCCCGCTGAAGGTGCTCGGGCGCCCCGGCTCCCCGTACGAGCAGCCCTACCGCGAAACCCCGGGGAACTCCCACCGCCGGGTGCTGGTCATCGGCGCCGGCAACGGCAACGACGTGGCGATGGCGCTGGCCAATGGCGCCCAGCGGGTGGACGCGGTGGAGATCGACCCCCGACTGCAGGAGATCGGTGAGTCACTGCATCCGGCCCGGCCCTACGCCAACCCCCGGGTGCACGTGCACATCAACGACGGCCGGGCCTTCCTCGAACGTACCAAGACCCGCTACGACCTGGTCGTCCTCGCCCTGCCGGACTCCCTGACCCTGGTGTCGGGCGCCAGCAACCTGCGCCTGGAGAGCTATCTGTTCACCCGGCAGGCATTCGAGGCGGCACACCGCCACCTCGCCCCCGGCGGCGCGTTCGCCATGTACAACTACTACCGGCAGAACTGGCTCATCGACCGGTTCGGCTCCACGCTCACCTCCGTCTTCGGACACGCCCCCTGCATCACCCACTACGGAGGCAAGAAGGCGGCCATCCTGGTGGCCGGTGTCACCTCCAGCGACCAGTCCTGCACCGCCTCCGCCTGGCGCCCCTCCGGCCCGGTGCCCTCGGCCGCCAGCGACGACCATCCGTTCCCGTATCTGCTGCACCGCACCATCCCCACCCTCTACATCGGGGTCCTGGGAGCGATCCTGCTGGTGACCCTGGTGTCGGTACGGCTGACCGGGGTCCGGCTGCGGCGTACCGCCCGCTATGTGGACATGTTCCTGCTCGGCGCGGCGTTCATGCTGCTGGAGACCAAGAACGTGATCGGCTTCGCCCTCTACTTCGGCACCACCTGGCTGGTCAACGCCATGGTCTTCGCGGGGGTGCTGGTCGCCGTGCTGTGCGCGGTGGAGGTGCGGCGCAGGCTGCGCCGGGTCAATCAGCTCGTGCTGCAGCTGATGCTCTTCGCCAGCCTCGCGATCGCCTGGCTTATCCCGTCCCATCTGGTGCTGGGGCTGCCCTTCGCCCCCCGGCTGGCCGCCGCGATCGCGCTGGCCTTCGCCCCCATCTTCTGCGCCAACCTCATCTTCTCCGACCGGCTGGCGGCGACCTCCGACCCCACGGCGGCCTTCGGCGCCAACCTGCTGGGCTCCCTGTTCGGCGGCACCCTGGAGTATCTGGCCCTGCTCACGGGCTATCAGGCGCTGCTGCTGGTCGTGGCGGTGCTGTACGCGGGTGCCTGTGTCGCCATGCGCTTCACCCGCCGCGGCTCCGGCGATGTCACCAGCCATGAGCCACTCACCGTGCAAACGGCGCCACGCCCCTGAGCGCCCCTCTCCCCGCCGCCCCCGGCCGCCTTCCGGCCGGGGGCGGCCGTGTTGGTGGCGCGCGCCGCCGCTCTCACTCGAACATGACGTAATCCGGGCGTGGCCGCAGGGCCAGCACCTCTTCCGGGGTCATCAGCCGGCTCCCCTCGGTGTCCTCCTCGTAGAAGAGCTTGAAGCCGGTGCGCACGCCCTCGGGCTGGTTCCTGACCAACTGCCGCCAGGTGTCCCGCTTCATGCCCGGCGATCCGATGCCGTCCGCGCTCTTGATGACCACCACACCGGGCTGTGGGCGCAGCGCGGACTGGTCGCTGACGACGGACACGGCCACCTGGTGGAAGACGAGCGGCTTCTGCGGCAGATCGTGTTCGTCGATGATCCCGGAGAGATAGCGGGCCACATCGGTGAGCTCCTTGCCGCTGGTGTGGCCGTAGGTGTTCCCCGGCACCTCGCCCGGCCCCATCTCCCATTCCGGGTCCAGGGCTATGCCGACGTCGGGGTGGACCAGCCATTCGCGCAACGCCTTGACCTCGCCGAGGACCGAAGCCCGGCCCGGCTGGATGTTCAGCAGCAGCAGGGCGCGATGGCGCTTGGCCGCGTCGTGGAAGCGGCGGATCGTGTCGGGGGAGGTGCGCGAGCGGTAGGTGCCGTCGGGGCCCGCGCTGCTGTTGGCGACGGTCGCGAGGAGTTCGAGTACCGGCTGCGGTTCGCGGTCCGCGGCGTAGGCGCGGGCGGTCTTCTCGATCTGGCGCACCTGGTCGTCGAGGTCCCCGATGCCGAGCCGACCGAGCGCGGCGGCCCCGGGCAGTCCGCAATAGCCCACCAGGCGGTAGCGGGACAGCTCCCGGCCGCCCCGGGGCAGCTCGGGCCGCGGCTTCGGGGTGGGGGAGGGGGAACTTTTGGAGGGGGTGGCGGACGGGGAGCGCTCCGCCTTGCCGGAGCCTTGCGGGCCCGCTCCGGAGGGCGAACCGGCCGACTCCTCGCCGCAGCCGGCGAGCAGGCCGATCCCGGCCGCCGCGGCCACCGAGAGCATGCCGCGCCGGGTCGGTGGTGGTGTCCCCGATCCGCCGCCGCCGTCGTCGTGCCGCAGGGCGTCCTGTCCGGCCGATGCCCTGTCGGTTGCCGGCATTCCGGGTGTGCTGTGAGCCACGTTCCCTCCGTCCGCGGTGCCGGGTCGGTGGACCGGGCACCGGTCTGTTGTGCGGGCCGATGGGTTGTCCGTGCCAGGCAGCCTGTCCGGTATGACGAAGGCGAAACGGAATAGTGTCCACCGGGCGGAGGGCATGCGTCGCTTTCAGCCCGGGAAGACGACCGGTGGCTGAGCGTGGAAGGGGCGAACGAGGGCGGCCGGGCCCTCGATGGTCCCAACACGCCCTGGAATGAGTGCCCTTGACGCAGGACGCCGATCCCGGCGGTCAGGCCGGCGGGCTCAGTCGGCGGATGGGCGCCCCGTTCAGATAGGCGCGGATGTCCTCCACCACATCGCCGTAGAACCGCTCGTAGTTGCCCCGGGTGACATAACCGAGGTGCGGGGTGGCCAGCAGATTCGGCAGGGTGCGGAACGGATCGCCCGGCGGCAGCGGCTCCCGTTCGAACACATCGACCCCCGCACCCGCGATCCAGCCGTCCCGCAGCGCCTCCGCGAGCGCCGCCTGGTCCACGATCGCCGCGCGGGAGGTGTTCACCAGAAGCGCCGTGGGACGCATCCGCCTCAGCTCCGCCGCGCCCAGCAGCCCCCGGGTGCGGCCGCTGAGCACCAGATGCACCGAGACGATGTCGCTGGTCTCCAGCAACTCCTCCTTGGAGCCGGCCGGTCGCACCCCCTCCGCCTCCGCGCGCTCGGCCGTGAGATTCTCGCTCCAGGCGGCCACCTCCATGCCGAAGGCCCGGCCGACCCGCGCCACCTGGGTGCCGATCCGCCCCAGCCCCAGCAACCCCAGACGGCGACCGTGCAGATCGGTGCCGACGGTGCTCTGCCATGGCCCGCCGTCCCGCAGCGCCGTGTTCTCCGGCACCACATGGCGGGCGAGCCCCAGGATCAGCGCCCAGGTGAGCTCGGTGGTCGGTTCCGGGGCACCGCCCGTGCCGCACACGGTGACGCCGTGGTGGGCGGCGGCCTCCAGGTCGACCGACGCGTTGCGCATCCCCGTGGTCACCAGCAGCTTCAGCCGTGGCAGCCGGGCGAACAGCGATGCGGGGAAGGGTGTGCGCTCCCGCATGATGACCACGATCTCGCAGTCCCCGATCGCCTCGGCCACCGCCTCCTCACCGGCGATGTGCTCATGGAACGGCACCACCTCCACCGCGTCGAGCACACCGGACCAATCGGCCGCCGACAGCGCCACGTCCTGATAGTCGTCGAGCACGGCACAGCGCAGCTTCATGGGACTACCTCTGTTTCCTCGGACGGGTACGGTGTTTCTACCACCCGTGTGAAGCCACCCGGAAAACCGGGGCCTGACACGTCGTCACCGCGTTTGCGGCGCCACCCTTCCGGATGACATCGGCCGTGGGATCGCGGTGTGACAGGCGTGTGTTTTCACCGAAAGTTGGCTTCTCAAGGGGTGCTGAGACACGTGTGGTTGTTTTGCGTGGTGGCACACAGGGCACCGCACCGTCTGAACAGCAGGCATAATCACAGCTGCGATGGGCGCAGACGCCCAGAAAGGGGACGAAGTGAAGTGAACGCGTTGAGCGCGGACAGCAGTGTGGGTTCGACCATTGAGGTACTGGAGGCCGAACTCCCCCAACTGCAGAAGCAACAGGAGGCACTCAAGGGTGATTTGGAGGCCGTCACCAAGCGGCTGGAGGCGGTCAGCACCGCTCTGAGCAGCCTGCAGACGCTCTCCATCGCCACGGTGTCGGAGCAGGTCGTGGACGGCGCCCCGGTGGCGGTGGCGAAGCCCGTGGCCGAGGCCACCCCGGCCGAGCCGGCCGCGGAGCCGGCCATCGAGGCCACGGCCGAGACCGAGCCGGAGACCGCCGAGGACACGGGCTCCACCGGCCGTACCTCCGCCGCCACGCGCAAGGCGGCCATCGGCCGTCAGCGCAGCAGGGGCAAGGCGGCCAAGGCGCCGGCCACCGGGCGGGCCACCAAGACGGCGGGCAAGAAGACCGCCGCCGCCAAGAAGACCGCCGCGAAGGCCGCGGCGAAGGCTCCCAAGGCCACCAAGGCCACGGTGAAGGCCACCACCAAGGCCACCGCGAAGCCCGCCAGGGCCACCAAGGCCGCCGAGAAGCCCGCGGAGAAGGCCACCAAGGAGACGGCCACCACCTCCGAGCGCTCCACGGGGCTCGCCGACAGCGTGCTGGCCGCGCTGCGCAAGGCCGGCCGTCCCATGCGGGCCTCCGAGGTCAACGATGCCCTGGGCCGCGACGAGACCCGCACCAATGTGAACTCGGTGCGCAACACCCTCGAGCGGCTGCGCTCCTCGGACCGGGCCCAGCGTTCCGGCCGTGGCCTGTACGAGGCCTCGGCCACCAGCTGAGGGTGCCGTCAGTTCACCGCCACCCATGTGTAGCGGTGTTCGGGACGGCCGGTGTCCCCGTACTTGAGGGTGAGGCTGATGCGGCCCGCATGTTCGAGGTACTTCAGATAGCGCTGGGCCGTGGAGCGGCTGATACCGGTGCGCTCCGCCACTTCGTGGGCGGAGAGCGGCTGGTCGGCCTGGTCCAGGACCCGCCGTATGAGGTCGACGGTGGGCGCGGAGTGGCCTTTGGGGAGGGCGGGGCCGGAAGTGTCGGCGGCTGCGAAGGCGCCGAAGATCCGGTCCACCCTCTCCTGGCCGGTCTCGCCGCGCCCGCCGACGCCCTCCAGGGTGCGGCGCAACCCCGCGTAGCCGTCCAGCTTGGCCCGTAGCCCGGCGAAGCTGAACGGCTTGACCAGGTACTGCAGTGCGCCATGGCGCATGGCGGCCTGGACGGTGGCCACATCGCAGGCGGCCGTCACCATGATGACGTCGGCGTGATGGCCGAGCTGGCGCATCCGCCGCACCAGGGTCAGCCCGGTCTCGTCCGGCAGATAGTGGTCGAGCAGGACGAGGTCGACCGGGGTGCGTTCGAGGGCCGCGAGGGCCTGGGCGGCGGTATGAGCGCGGGCGGTGACCCGGTAGCCGGGCACCTGGGCCACATACGCGGCGTTGATCTCGGCGACGTGGAAGTCGTCGTCCACGACGAGAACGTCAATCATCGTGACTCTCCTGCTGCGGTGAACTCATGAGTGGGCGTGTCGTCCCCGGTGAGGGCCTCGGGCAGGACGACGGTGAACACCGCCCCGCCGCCCGCCCGGGCGGTGACCCGGGCCATGCCTCCGTACCGCTCGGCCAGCCGCCGTACCAGGGCCAGTCCGATGCCCCGGCCGCGCGGCGACACCGTGGCGGGCCCCTCGTGTGCATCGGGTCCGGCATCCGGGGAGCCGGTGCGGGCGGGCCGTTTGGTGGACCAGCCCTCGGTGAAGATCTGCTCGCGCATCCCCGGTGGCACCCCCGGACCGGTGTCGCTCACCCGCAGTACCGCGGTGGTGCCCTCGGCCCTCAACTCGACCTCGATGAACGGGGTGGGGGAGGGGTGTGCGGCCACCGCGTCCAGCGCGTTGTCGATGAGGTTGCCGAGCACGGTCACCAGATCGCGCGGATCGACCACCCGCCCGGCCAGCAGGGTCGCGGGCGAGATGCGCAGGGCCACTCCGCGCTCGGCCACGATGGCCGACTTGCCGACCAGCAGCGCCGACAGCAGCGGATCGTGCACCCGTTCGGAGATCTGCTCGGCCGAGGCGCGCCGGGCGTTGGTGAGCTCGGCCACGAACTGTGCCGCTCGCTCGTGCAGTCCCAGCTCCAGGAGCCCCAGCAGGGTGTGCAGCCGGTTGGCGTGTTCGTGGTCCTGGGCCCGCAGCGCGTCCAGCAGCCCGCGGGTGCTGTCCAGCTCGCGGCCCAGCAACTCCAGCTCGGTGCGGTCGCGCAGGGTCGCCACCGCCCCGCCGTCCTCGGTCGGCATACGGTTGGCCACCAGCACCCGGGCGCCGCTGACCGTCAGCAGATCCGCCCCGTCCACCCGTCCCGCCAGCACATCGGTGGTACGGCCCGGTGGCAGTGACTCCTCCAGGGTGCGACCGGTGGCGTCCGGGCGGATCCCGAGCAACCGCCCGGCCTCGTCGTTGATCAGGCGGATCCGGCCGTGCCGGTCGAAGGCCACCACGCCTTCGCGGATGCCGTGCAGCATCGCCTCCCGCTCGTCCAGCAGCGCCGAGATGTCGGCGAACGCGACACCGTGCGTACGGCGGCGCAGTCGGCGCGAGACGGCGATCGCCGCCAGGACACCCGCCCCGAGCGCCGCCCCCGCGTACAGCAGCAGCCGGGGCACCGCGGCCAGCAGCTGATCGCGCACACTGCCGTAGCCGATGCCCACCGACACCGCCCCGATGATCCGTCCGTCCCTCGAGCGCAGCGGCACCTTGGCGCGGGCCGAGCGGCCGAGCGTGCCCACGTCGATCTGCAGCACCTCCCGGCCCGCGAGCGCCTCGCCCGGATCGGTGGAGACGTGTTCGCCGATCCGGGCGGTGGTGGTGTGCGACCAGCGCACCCCCCGGGAGTCCATCACCACGATGTACAGCGCCCCGGTGGCCCGGCGGATCCGTTCGGCCGCCCGCTGCACCGGACCCGAGGGGCTGGGCTCGGTGGCGGCGAGGTCCCGCGCGATGTCCGGATCGGCCGCGGTGGTCTGGGCGATGGCGAGCGCCTGATGCATCGCCTGGTTGTCGATCTCGGAGCTGAGCGGGGCCAGGAACAGCGCGGTCGCCAGCACCATCACCCCGGCGGTGATGGACAGCTGCGCCGCTAGCACCTGGCCGGAGACACGCCGAGGCCCTCGGATGCGCATGATGGGCCCCCTGTCTCCCGTCTCGCTCATCCCGTGCGGTGCCATGTGCGAGCGGTAGTACTTCGTCCGTTTATGGTGCTGTGAACGCACCGTAAGGGTGCCCGGGGCGTATGCCCAGTCTCCGTGGCGTTTTCGTTGCCAGGGTGCGAGCAAAACGAGCAGAACGCGGTTTGTGAGCGCAACGACGGGTTGTGACCAGAAGACTGCCGCTGTGGCCGGGGTCACTTTTAACCTCCCGGCCATGAGCAGCCACACCAGCCCCGCCATCGAGCTGCGGGGAACGAGCAAGGCGTTCCGGACACCGTCCGGGGCCCTCCACACCGCGGTCAGGGATCTCGACCTGACCGTTGGGCACGGTGAGTTCGTCGCCGTCGTCGGGCCCACCGGTTGCGGAAAGTCCACGACACTGACGCTGGTCAGCGGGTTGGAGGAGCCCACCGAGGGCGAGGTGCTGGTGGCCGGTGAGCCGGTCCGCGGCATCGCCTCCAACGTCGGCTTCGTCTTCCAGCAGGACGCGGTGTTCCCCTGGCGCAGCGTGCTGTCGAATGTGATGGCCGGCCCGCGGTTTCGCGGTGTGCCCAAGCCGGAGGCGAAGGAGCGGGCCCGTGAGTGGCTGGCCCGGGTCGGCCTCTCGTCCTTCGAGGACCGCTATCCGCATCAGCTGTCGGGCGGCCAGCGCAAGCGCGTGGCGCTCGCGTCGACCTTCGTCAACGACCCCGAGATCCTGCTCATGGACGAGCCGTTCTCGGCGCTCGATGTGCAGACCCGGGCGCTGATGTCGGACGAACTGCTGGAGCTGTGGGCGGGGACCGGCGCGTGTGTCGTCTTCGTCACCCACGACCTGGAGGAGTCCATCGCCCTGGCCGACAAGGTCGTCGTGATGACGGCCGGACCGGCCACCGTCAAGGAGGTCTTCGAGATCGATCTGCCCCGGCCCCGCAAGGTCGAGTCGGTGCGGCTGGAGCCGCGGTTCGTGGAGATCTACCGGGAGATCTGGTCCTCGCTCGGCGAAGAGGTCCGCATCACCCGTGAGAGGGGTGCCGTCGATGCCTGAGACCATCTCCGCCACCGCGGCCCCCGCCCTCGACGAGACGCCGGGTACGCGCACCAAGGCCCGGGCACGCGCCGCCCGCAACCGCGCGATCCTCGTCCAGACCAGCCGCGCCCTGGTGCTCCTCGGCGTCATCGGGCTGTGGGAATGGCTGGCCCGTGCCGCCGTCATCGACCCGTTCAACTTCTCGATGCCCTCCAAGATCTGGGATCAGCTCGAGCAGTGGGCGCTGCACGGCACCGCGCAGGGCTCGCTGTGGGAGCAGATCTGGTACACGCTCTACGAGGCGCTCCTGGGCTGGGGCATCGGCGTGGTGGCCGGTGTGGTCCTGGGGATCGCGTTCGGCCGGGTCGCCTTCCTCGCCGATGTGCTCGGCCCGTACATCAAGGTGCTCAACGCGCTGCCGCGCATCGTCCTCGCGCCCATCTTCCTGATCTGGTTCGGCCTCGGCCCGGCCTCGAAGGTCGCCTCGGCCGTCGTCCTGGTCTTCTTCCCCGTCTTCTTCAACGCCTTCCAGGGCGCTCGGGAAGTCGACCGCAACCTGGTGGCCAACTCCCGGATCCTCGGCGCGAGCAACCGCCAGGTCACCCTCCAGGTGGTGATTCCCTCCGCCACCTCGTGGATCTTCACCAGCCTCCATGTCAGCTTCGGCTTCGCCCTCATCGGCGCCATCGTCGGCGAGTACATCGGCGCCACCAAGGGGCTCGGCCTGCTGGTGTCCTCCTCACAGGGCACCTTCAACGCCGCCGGTGTGTACGCCGCCATGGTGATCCTCGCCGTGGTGGCCCTGCTCGCCGAGGGGCTGCTGACCTTCCTGGAGAAGCGGCTCTTCCGCTGGAAGCCCGCCCAGCCCGGCGAAGACCGCTGAGCCCCCGCCTTCTTCCTCCCAGCTCATCACCGCTCACAAGGACGTGACCCATGCCCAGCTGTGCCAAGTTCTCCGCGGCCGCCGTCGCCGCGGCACTCGCTCTGACCACCCTCACCGCCTGCGGCAGTGACTCCAGCGCCTCCGGCGGCGAGAACGGCAACGTCAAGATCATGGTGGGTGGCCTGGACAAGGTCATCTACATGCCCGCGATGCTCACCCAGCGGCTCGGCTACTTCAAGGCGGAGGGCCTCAAGGTCCAGCTGCTCACCGAGCCGGCCGGAGTGCAGGCCACCACCTCGCTGGTCGCCGGCGATGTCCAGGGTGTCGTCGGCTTCTACGACCACACCCTCGATCTGCAGGTCAAGGGCAAGCAGGTGGAGTCCGTCGTCCAGCTCGCCCAGGCCCCCGGTGAGGTCGAGGTGGTGTCCAACAAGGCGGCGGGGGAGATGGCATCCCCCAAGGACTTCAAGGGCAAGAAGCTCGGTGTCACCGGCCTGGGCTCCTCCACGGACTTCCTGACCAAGTACCTCGCGGTCGACAGCGGCGTGAAGACCAGCGAGTTCACCCCGGTGGCGGTCGGCGCGGGCCAGACCTTCATCTCGGCCCTCAAGCAGGGCTCCATCCAGGGCGGTATGACGACCGATCCCACGGTCGCCCAGATCGTGGACCAGAAAATCGGCAAGGTCCTGATCGACATGCGTACACCCGAGGGATCCAAGCAGGCGCTCGGCGGTCTGTACCCCTCCTCCTCGCTGTACATGAACGCCGACTGGGTGAACGGCCACAAGGACACGGTGCAGAAGCTGGCCAACGCCTTCGTGAAGACCCTGAAGTGGATGTCCACCCACTCGGCCGAGGACATCGCCGCCAAGATGCCGAGCGACTACGCGCAGGGCGGTGCGAAGCTCTACGTGGAGGCCATCAAGAGCACCCTGCCGATGTTCACCAAGGACGGGGTGATGCCGGCGGACGGCCCGGCGACGGTCGAGCGCGTCCTCAAGGCGTTCAACCCCAACCTGAAGAACGCCACGGTGGACCTGAAGAAGACCTACACCACCGAGTTCGTCAAAAAGGCGGGTTAGGGTCCCGAGGGCCGAAACCCGGTGGGGTCCTTCGCGTGGCCCAGCCTTCGACGGGTTCAGCCCGACGCCGCCGTCCGCGCGACCGCCCCGGTCAGCCGGACGGCGGCGTCGTCGGCGAACAGCCGACGGCCCGCCGCGATACGGCGCTCCCGCCACGGGGAGGGTTCGGTGAGCACATCGAGCAGCCGCACCAGCTCCCACGAGTCCCGCGCATGGTCCGAGAGCCCCAGCGCGGCCATCCGCCGGACGCCCTCGCGGCCGTGGCCCGGGATGGGGCGGTAGCCGATCACGGGCACCCCGGTGGCCAGCGCCTCCAGCGCGGTCTGACCGGCCGCGTTGTCCACCACGGCCCGTACGGCGGCCAGCAGACCGGGCATGTCCCGCTCCCAGCCGAAGGCCGCCACATCCGGCCGGCGCGACAGCTCGGCGCGCAGCCGTTCGTCCCGGCCGCACAGCACCACCGGCAGATACCCCGCCCCGGACACCAGCCGCGCCGTGTCCACCACCCGCGTCCCGGCGCCCCACGCCCCCACGGACAGCAGCACCGGCGGCCTCCCGGGCGCGAGCGCACTCACCTGCCGCCGCCACCGGGCCGCCCCCGGCGCCGGGGCGAAGAAGCGCGGTGCCACGACGGGCCCGGTGGCCACCGCAGGACGGCCGAGCGCCCGGCGCACTGTGTCCGCGGCCTCCGGGGTGACACACAGATGCAGATCGTTGCCCGGATGCAGCCACTGGCGGTGTACCGCGAAATCGGTCACCACGACCGCGCTGGGCACCTCCAGGGCCCCGCGCGCCCGGAGTCTGCCGGTCAGCTGGGCGGCCAGATGGAACACCGGGACGACGACGTCCGGCCGTTCCCGCTCCACCAGGTCCAGCAGCCGGTCCTCGGCGAGCGCCGCCAGTGGGGCGCTCCCCGGCCGGGGGCCCCTGCCGGGGCGGAAGAACGCCCGGTAGATGCCCTCGTACACCACCGGCGCACGCCGGATGGTCGTCCGATAGAACGAACGCAGCCCCGCCCCGATCCCATGCGGCAGCAACTCCAGCACATCCACCCGGCCGGCCCCCTGGCCCAAGTCCTCCAGCCTGCGTACCAGCTCGGCGGCGACCGCGTCGTGTCCGGCCCCCATCCCGGCGCTCACCACCAGAAAACGTGCCGACGGCTGGTGCATGACCACCTCCGATGGTGCGAGGCGCGGCTCCTCATGGCTCACTGGAGGTATCCGCTCCGCACGCCGTCAAACCGAAGCGCTCGACGGCCGGTGACCCAGGGCCAGCGGCCGGTCGGCGGCGAGACAGGGAGATGCCATGATCCGCCCCCTCCCGGACGCACCCCTCGATCGCGGCCACGTGCGGGACACCGGGTACGCCGACCCCACCGGGACCAGGGTCGCGCTGGTGACCGGTGCCTCCTCGGGCATCGGCGCCGCCGTCGCCGACCGGATCGCGGCCGAGGGCGGCTGGCGGCTGCTGGTCAGCGGCCGCCACCGGGAACGGCTCGACCGCGTGGCCGCCCGGACGTCGGCCCTCGCCTTCCCCGTCGACCTGGCCGCGCCGGAGGGCCCGGAGGCGCTCGTCCAGGACGCCCTCCGGGCCGCCGGACGGGTGGATCTGCTGGTCGCGGGGGCGGGCGTGGGCTGGGCCGGCCCGTTCGCCACCATGCCGCCCGCCACCATCGACCAGGTGGTCCGCGTCGATCTGCTCGCCGCGATGCGCCTGGTGCGCATGGTCGTCCCCCGGATGGAGGCCGAGCGGCGGGGACACATCGTGCTGATCGGCTCGGTGGCCGGAACCGTCGGGGTGCGCGGCGAGGCGGTGTACTCCGCGGCCAAGGCGGCGCTCGGCGTGTTCGCCGATGCCCTGCGCTACGAGCTGAGCCGGGCCGGGGTGCGTGTCACCCATGTGGTCCCCGGCGTGGTGGACACCCCGTTCTTCGCCCGGCGCGGCGCCCCGTACGCCCGCCGGCTGCCCCGTCCGCTGCCGCCCGAGCGGGTCGCCGACGCGGTCTGGGACGCTGTCGAGCGTGGGCGGGACGAGGTGTACGTACCGGCCTGGCTGCGGCTGCCCTCGGTGGCCCGCGCGGTGGCTCCCGGCCTGTATCACCGGTTGGCCGCACGCTTCGGGTGACCCCGGTGAGCGTCCTGGCGGTGTTGCTGGCCCTGCTGTCCGCCCTGGGCAACGGCATGGCCTCGGTACTGCAGCGGCGGGCCGCGATGGACCAGGCCCGGGAGGAGCGGGGCGCCCCGGGGCCGAAGCGGAACCTGGTGCGACTGGCGCGTCTGCTGCGCCGCCGGTACTGGCTGGCCGGGCTGGCCGCGATGATGGTGTCGGCGGCGGCGCAGGTGGGCGCGCTGGCGGTCGGCCGGCTCTCCGTGGTCCAGCCGCTGCTGGTCAGCGAGCTGCTGTTCACCCTGGTGGTCGGCAGTCTGGTCTTCCACCACCGCCCGGACGGCCGGACGTGGCTGTCGTTCGTGATGCTCGCCGCCGGGCTCGCGCTCTTCCTGGTGGCGGCCGATCCCTCCCATGGCGAGACCACGGCGCAGAACGGCGAGTGGCTGCCCGTGGGCGTGGTGGTGGCCGTCGCCGTGGGCGCCCTGATCGCGGGGCCGGTGCGCTGCGCGGGCCCGCGCGCGCCGTCGCCCTCGGAAGCGCCACCGCCGCCTGTTTCGCCTGCACGGCGGCGCTGATCAAGGAGTTGACCGGGCGGTTCTCCGGTGGAGTGGTGGCGGTGTTCACCGACTGGCCGCTGTACGCGGTGTGCGCCGTCGGGCTGCTGAGCTTCCTGCTGCTGCAGAGCACCCTGCGCGCGGGCACCCTGGCCGCCTCGCAGCCCGCGCTCACCCTCGGCGATGCCCTGGTCAGCATCGCGCTGGGCTGGGTGCTGTTCGGCGAGCGCGTCGAGCTGGGGCTGCGCATCGTGCCCGAGGTGGCCGGCATCCTGCTGATGGCGGCCGGCATCGTGGGGCTGACCCGCTCGCCCGCCATGTGCGGCGGCTGGGACCAGGCCGTCCCCGAACCGCCACGGCAGCCCGGGACACCGCTCTCCGGACAGCCGAGGAACCCGGACGGCGGTGAGGGCGCACCATGAGCGCACGCCACCGCTCCGGTGTCCTGGTGCGCAACGCGGCGCTGCTGGCGGCGGCCGCGCATATCGCCCCGGCCGGCACCTGGCTGCCCGGACCCCGCCGCGCCCTCTTCCCCGCCCTGGCGGGCCGCGGACGGTCCGACCATGTGGCCCTCACCTTCGACGACGGACCCGATCCGCGCACCACACCGCGCTTTCTCCGGGTGCTGGACGAGCTGGGCGTCCGGGCCACCTTCTTCGTCCTGGGGGACGGGGTGACGCGTTTCCCGCACACCACGCTGGAGATCGTCCGCCGGGGCCATGAGCTGGCCGTCCACGGCTGGACCCACAGCCGCCCCTGGCTGCCCACGGTGTCCCGGGACGTCACGGAGGTCGACCGTGCCGCCCGCGCGGTACGGCTGGCCACCGGTGAGGTACCGCTGTGGTACCGGCCGCCGTACGGCATCCTCACCGGCGGCCGCTGGCTGGCGGCGGCACGGGCCGGGCTGACCCCCGTCCTCTGGTCGGCCTGGGGGCGGGACTGGTCCGCGGATGCCACCGCGCGGTCGGTGTTCGCCGCCGTACGGCGCGATCTGTGCGGCGGTGCCACCGTCCTGCTGCACGACACCGACCGCGCCGCGGCCACGGGCTGCTGGCGCGCCACGCTGGCCGCGCTGCCCGTGGTGGTGGCGGAGTGCCGGGCCGCGGGTCTGGAGGTGGGGCCGCTGGCCGAGCACGGGATACGCCGATGAGGTCAGCCGTCGCGCAGGCGGGCCATCTTCCGGGGGTCCACGATGCGGTCGAAGTCCTCGGCGCTGATGTGGCCGCTGGCGATGGCCGCCTCGCGCAGGGTCGTCCCCTCGGCGGCGGCCTTGTGGGCGATCTCGCCGGCCTTGTCGTGGCCGATCTCCGGGGACAGCGCGGTGACCAGCGTCAGCGAGCGGGCGAGATGCTCGTCGATCCGCTCGCGGTTCAGCTCGATGCCCTCGACGCAGTACTCGCGCAGCTTCTCGCAGGCGTCGGCGAGGATGCGGGCGGAGTGCAGGAAGCCGCTGATGACCAGCGGCCGCGCCGCGTTGAGCTGGAAGTTGCCCCGGGTGCCGGCGTGTGCGACGGCGCTGTCGTCGGAGAGCACCTGGGTGCACACCATCATCATGGCCTCGCACTGGGTCGGGTTGACCTTGCCGGGCATGAGGGAGCTGCCGGGCTCGTTGGCGGGCAGGGTGAGCTCCCCGATCCCGCCGCGAGGGCCGGAGGCGAGCCAGCGGAGATCGTCGGCGATCTTCATCAGGGGGACGGCGAGGCCCCGCAGCCCGGCGGAGGCGGCCACCATGGTGTCCACACCGCTCTGGGCCGCGAAGGAGTTGGACGCCACCTTGAACGGATGGCCGGTGGCCCCGGCGATCTCCCGGGCCACGGCCGGTCCGAACCCCTCGGGGGCGCCCAGCCCGGTGCCGACCGCGGTGCCGCCGATGGCGACCTGATACAGATCCGGCAGGGTGGCGCGCAACCGCTCCAGCGCGTCGGAGAGCTGGGCGGCGTAGCCGGACCACTCCTGTCCCACCGAGAGGGGGACCGCGTCCTGAAGATGGGTGCGGCCGGTCTTGACGACGTCGTACCAGGCGCGGGACTTGGCGGCGATGGCCTCCTGGAGCAGGCTGACCTGCGGCAGCAGGGGGTCGTGCAGGATGCGCACGGCGGCGATGTGCATGGCCGTGGGGAAGGTGTCGTTGGAGGACTGGCCCAGGTTGACGTGGTCGTCGGGGTGCACCGGGTCCTTGCTGCCGAGGACGCCGCCGACCAGCTGGATCGCGCGATTGCTGATGACCTCGTTGACGTTCATGTTGGTCTGGGCGCCGGAGCCGGCCTGCCACACATACAGCGGGAAGTGGTCGTCCAGCGCACCGGAGATCACCTCGTCGGCCACATGCGCGATCAGGTCGGCCTGCCACCCCGCCAGCCGCCCCTCCCGGCCGTTGACCAGCGCGGCGGCCTTCTTGACGTAGCCATAGGCGTGGTAGACCGCCTTGGGCATTCGGTCGTCGCCGATCGCGAAGTGGACCAGGGCACGCTGGGTCCGGGCGCCCCAGTAGCGGTCGGCGGGGACCTCCACGGTGCCCAGCGCGTCCGTCTCACGCCGGCTGCCCGTGGCGTCGATGCGGGTGGGGAGGTCCCGCACCCTGGGGGTGCCTCGGGCGCCCCGACGCCTGTGGGGCGTGTTCATCGCGTGCTCTCCCAGACGGATGGCAGCCCATCCATACGCACACTCCGCATCACCGCTGTTGCACTCCCCGCCAGTGTCGCTCCGCACCGCCCCGCGCGCATCCGGCACCGGAGGGGCCGCAGGCGCCTGCCAGGTCAGGCGCCGTCGCGCGGGGGACGGGGGACGGGGACGGGCGCGGAGGTGGTAGCGGGCGGCGGGTGGGGAGCCGGGAAGGCGGGCTTCCCATCCGTCCCGCGGGCCGTCCGCGCGCCTCCGCGGGCGACGCGACGTCAGATGCGGGTGCGCAGCCGGATGAGAGTGCCGTCCGCGTCGGCCTGCATCTGTACGACATCGCACAGCATGCGCACGCCCCACAGCCCGAATCCGGGCTCGGCGTCGGCCGGCGGGGTGAAGCCCCACAGCGCGTCCGGGTACCAGTGGCCGGGCCCGGAGATCTCGCAGACCAGATCGCCGTCATGGACCCAGGTGCTCAGCCGCGCCGGGGCCTCGCCGTGCCGGATCGCGGTCGTGGACACCTCGCTCACGGCCGCGACCATGTTGCGCAGCGCGTCATGGCCCATGCCGTGCCGGCTCGCCCGCTCGGCGACGAAGGTGCGCACGGCGTCCAGATCGGTCGAGACGATCGACACCGACTCGGCTATGCGCGGGGCGGGCGGCAGGGGACGCCGGTCGCAGGTGGCGCTGAACGGGCCGGGGCCGCTGTAGGCATCGCTGCGCTCCGGCCCATGGCCGTCGATGATCTCGGGGTGGGTCTGGCGCGCGTACGCGAGGATCTCGGGGTGCAGCAGGCGCCGGTCGTAACAGCAGATCGCGCGGGCGCCGGAGTGGGCGAAGGCCGCGTTGACGATCGACTCGTAGCGCGCCCACTCCACCACCTCGAGCGGGGTGCGGCCCTGCCACACCGGTTCGGCGATCACCCGGACCCGGCGCGGCTTCTCGGCCTTCACGAAGGAATCGTAGGCGGCGATGGTCTTGACCGGGTGCTGGTACCAGCTGAGCGCCTCCTCGAACTGCACCGCCTTGGCGTCCTGCCCGAGCGCGTCCCGCAGCGTGTCGATGTTGGAGGAGGCGGCGACGACGGCCACGGCGTCGTCCGCCTCCAGGCCCTCGCGGAGGAAGGGGACGCAGACGTCGACGACTTCGTCCTCGTCGCGATAGAGGAATCCGCGATGCATCATGGCATCGCGGTGGTCCGCGACGGGGCTGCTCGGGCTGGTCATCGGGCCTCCCTGGGGCTCGGCCGGCGAAAACACTTCAGGTGCGTCATCGAATTTCCGGACGGTGTAGCGCAGTCTGCCACTTCTCCGGCCCGGCGCGCAGCCCGTTCCGGCCATACATGGACGACATCCTGACGGTGCATTAGCATCCTCGGGCGTGACAGAGCTGAAGAACATCAACGCAAATGGACTTGATTTCGGGTATTTCGAAGCGGGCCCGGCCGACGCCCCATTGGCGCTCTGCTTGCACGGCTTCCCGGACACCGCGCACTCCTGGCGTCATCTGCTTCCCGCGCTCGCGGGCGCGGGCTACCACGCCGTCGCGCCCTTTCTGAGGGGCTACGCACCCTCCGGCATACCGGCCGACGGCGCCTACCAGGCGGGTGCGATCGCCGCCGACGCCAACGCGCTCCACGAGGCGTTCGGCGGGGACGGTGACGCCGTGCTCATCGGCCACGACTGGGGCGCCATCGCGACGTACGGCGCCACCGGCAGCGCCCCCGAGCGCTGGCGGCGCGCGGTCACGATGTCGGTGCCCCCGCTGGGCGGGGTGCTGGCCGACTTCTTCAACTATGACTACGGCCAGTTCAAGCGCTCCTTCTACATCTTCCTCTTCCAGACGCCGCTGGCCGAGGCCGGTGCGGCGGCGCACGACATGGCCCTGATCGACGGCCTGTGGCGCGACTGGTCGCCCGGCTACCAGGACGCCGCCGAGGACATCGCGCACGTCAAGGAGAGCCTGCGGGACCCGGCCCATCTCGCCGCCGCGATCGGCTACTACCGGGCCCTGTTCGACCCGTCGCGCCATGTGGCGGCGTACGCGGCCGAGCAGGAGGCCGTCACGGCCACCGGGGAGACCCCCATCCTCTATCTGCACGGCACCGACGACGGCTGCATCGGTGCCGATGTCGTCAAGGGGGCCGAGGACCACCTCCCGGCGGGCTCGCGCATGGAACTGGTCGAGGACACCGGGCACTTCCTCCACCTGGAGGCGCCCGAGCGGATCAACCGGGAGGTCCTGGCCTGGCTCGCCGGGTGACCGGGCGGCCCTGGGCTGACGCCTTGCTGCCACATCGCGTGTGACCAGGGCCTTTCCCATGCCGGAACGCGGTACGGCCGCGGCGGGGATCTCGACCGGGGCGGACCCGGTCGAGCCGCCGCGGCCGTCACTTTACCGCCGGTATACCGCCGCTGGTCCGCCCTCTCGCATGCTGGGCGCATCGCTACAGCCGCCCGGTAGGGACGTGTCTGGAGAGGGCCTGTGAACGTCGACCAGCAGCATCAGCCTCGCACCGAGGACGAACCCCTCTACGCCTGGAGCACCTTCCAGCTCTGCGGCGGGGTGGAGGGGTCCGGCCCGAGCGGCACCTGCCACGCCGAGCACACCGCTCGCACCTGTCTGGAAGCGGCACTCCAGGCCACCGCGACCCATTCCGGGGCGTACTCCTGGGGGCAGCTCAGCCGGGTGTCCGCCGATGTCGGGCTGCCCTTCCACCTATGGGCGCGGGATCCGGTCGCCTGGGCCGAACCGGGGCCCAGCAAGACGGTCACCTGGCGTCCGGGTGCGGCTCCGCATCCGCAGTGATCCGGGACCGTCCGCGGTGAGGCGAGGCAGTGCTATGGGTAAGGAATCACGATGAAGAGCAGCGGACCCGGGATAGGGCTCCTCAGGACAAAGGCGTGGCGGCCGGCCGACCACGGCCGTCTCGCGGTCAGCGAGGCGAATCCGGCCAGGGTCTACAACTATCTGGTCGGCGGCAAGGACAATTACCTCGCCGATTACGAGCAGGCTCAGCGATTTCTCGGAGTCGCACCCGAAGTCCGCGATACCGCGCTCTCCAATCGGAGATTCCTGCACCGCGCCGTCCGTCATCTCGCCGCCAGTGGAATCAGCCAATTCCTCGATATCGGCGCGGGATTGCCGGCGAACCCGAATGTGCACGAGATCGCCCAGGGCGTGAATCCCCGGGCCCGTGTGGTCTACGCCGACCACGACCCCATCGTGGCCAGCCACGGCCAGGCCCGTCTGTCCGTCTCCGGCACCACCATGGTCAGGGCCGATGTCCGCTCGCCCGACGACCTTCTGGGCCATGAGGAGCTGCGGCGGCTGCTCGACCCCGCGCAGCCGGTCGCCATCCTGCTGACGCTCGTCCTCGACTACATCGAGGACCTGGAGGACCCCGTCGGCATCGTCCGCCGGCTCATGGACTGGGCCGCGCCGGGCAGCTGTCTGGTCCTCTCCCACGCCACCGGTGACTTCACCCTCGACACCGACCGGGAATGGGAGATCATCAGCTTCGGCAACCCCGTCAGCCTGGTCGCCCGCGACCGTGCCGGGATCATGGAATTCTTCACCGGCCTCGACCTGCTCGCCCCCGGCCTGGTGCAACTGCCCTCCTGGCGCCCGGGCATCGGCGCCGAGTCCGACCCGAGCCGGGTGTGGGCCTACGGCGGGGTGGCCCGCAAGCCGTAACCCCGCACCCGCAGTGTACGTCGCCGTACCCCCGGTGCCGGCGCCCGCCCCGGACCCCGCCTCAGCGCGGGCCGGGGCCGATCTTTTCGGCGCGATCCGGGTTCAGCGCGGACCGGGGCCGATCTGCAGGGTCATACAGGCGGGGAAGAGCCCGCTCCAGGTGTGCCCGCGCCAGCTCTCGTAGGTACCGGGGCGCTGCCACACGGGCAGGGCCTGGTCCATATGGGACCGGCCCTCGACGAACCTGCCCTGTTCCATATACGTGATCCCGATCTCGTAGAGGGCGAAGCCCTCATGGTGGATGTTGCCCGTGCGGCGGGCGTACTCCAGGCTCTCCTTGAAGCAGGTCAGGGCGTCCTCGGGACGGCCCATGCCCCGGTGGGCGCGGCCGAGATTGCCCAGGCCGATCACCTCGGCCGGCAGATCCCCGGCCTCCCGGGCGACGGTCAGCTGTCGCTCCTGCACCGTGATGGCCTCCTCGAACAGGCCCAGTTCGCACAGCGCGTCCGCGAGATTACAGGCGGAGCGCAACTCGCCCTCCCGGTGACCCAGTTCGCGCCAGATCTCCAGCGCCGACTCCAGCGCGACCCGCACCTCGTCATAGCTGTGCTGCAGCCAGTACGCGGCGGAGAGGCCGTCCAGCGCCCATGCCTCGCTCTCCGGGTCGCCCAGGCGGCGGGCGGTCCCGATGGCCAGCTCGTTGACCGTCTGCAGATCCTGGGCGTGGGCCCGGGGGAAGAGGAACCACTGGAGCGCCCGCGCCAGCCGCAGCCCGAGACGGGCGATCGCCTCCGGCTGGGTGGGCTCGGCCGCGTGGGCGACGGCGGCCAGCAGATTGGGGAGCTCGGTCTTCAGCCAGCTCTCGGCCTCGTCCTGGCCGGTCAGCGGGACCGCCGGCCCCTCGCCGGGATGCCGGGGCCAGGGGCGGAGCGGGTCGAGCAGGGTGACCGCCTGCTGGGCGGTGGCCGCATAGCAGGACAGCGCCCGCTCCAGCGCCGCCGAGCGCTCCGCCTCGGGCTCCTCCTGCTCCGCCTGCTCCGACGCGAACAGCCGCAGCAGATCGTGCATGTGGTAGCGGACGGAGTCCCGGCTCTCCAGGAGCTGGGCGTCGACCAGCCGCTCCAGCGCGTTCTCGGTACGGTCGGCGGGCAGGCCCAGCAGCGCGGCGGCCACCGGCAGGCTCACATCGTGCCCGTGCACCACGCTGAGCAGTCGGAAGGCGCGGACCGCGTCCAGGTCGTCGGAGCGCCGGCCGAGCCGGAACGCCTCGTAGCTCACCTGGAAGCTGATACGGACGGCCAGATCGCCGAACCGCAGCTCGTCCAGCCGGCCGCGGGCGTCGGTCAGCTTGGCCACGAGGGTGCGCAGCGGCCACGCGGGGCGGGCGGCCAGCCGGGCACCGGCGATCCGCAGTGCCAGCGGCAGCCCGCCGCACAACCGGGTGATCTCCGCCGCCTCCGCGGGCTCGGCCCGCACCCGCTCCGCGCCGACGACCCGCTCCAGCAGTGCCACCGCCTGGTCCTGGGGGAGCACATCCAGATGCAGATGGGTGGCGCCCTCCAGGGTGGTCAGCATCTCGCGGCTGGTGACCAGCGCGGCGCAGCCCGGCCCAGCGGGGATCAGCGGCCGCACCTGGTCCACACTCGCGGCGTTGTCGAGGATCACCAGCAGCCGCCGGCCCGCCGCCAGCGAACGGAACTGCGCGGACGCCTCGTCGGTGTCGCCCGGCACGCTCGAGCCGTCCACGCCGAGGGCGCGCAGGAACCGGCCGAGCACCTCGCCGGGATCCAGCGCCGACTGCCCGGCGGTCGCCCCGTACAGATCCACATAGAGCTGGCCGTCGGGGAAGCGGTCGGCGAGCTGGTGCGCGGCGTGAATGGCCAAGGTCGACTTGCCGACCCCGCCGGTGCCGTCGATGGCCGCGAGCATCACGGACCGCCCGCTCTCGCCCGGCTCGGGGTCCTTGGCCGCGTCCATCAGCGCCTGGAGCACCGCGACCTCGCCATGGCGCCCGGTGAACGTGGGACTGGCGGGCGGCAGTTGGCGGGGGCCACGGGGGGCCTTACGGGGAGCGGCGGGCGCGGGGCGGTCCGCCTCCGGGGCGGGCGGCGCCATCAGGGAGGCGTCGGCGTTGAGGATCCGCTCGTGGAGGCCGCGCAGCGGCGGGGTCGGCTCGACCCCGAGTTCCTCGCCCAGCAGCCGGTGCAGATCGCGGTAGGCGGCCAGGGCGTCGGCCTGCCGGCCGGACCGGTACAGGGCCAGCATGAGCCGGCCGCGCAGCTCCTCACGGAACGGATGCCCGGCGGTCAGCGCCTCCAGCTCGCCCAGGACGGCCGTATGCCGCCCGCATCGCAGGTCCGCGTCGATCCGGGCGTCCACGGCCTGCAGCCGGCACTCCTCGAGCCGAGTGGCCTCCGTCGCCACAGCGGGGGTCGGGGGCACATCGGCGAACGGGGCGCCGCGCCACATCGCCAGCGCCTCGCGCAGCCGCTCCGCCGCGGTCCCGGGCGCCTCCCGGTCGAGGCTCCGCCGCCCCTCCTCGACCAGCTGCTCGAACCGGTGGGCGTCGAACTCGGCGGCCTCCACGGCCAGTCGGTAGCCCTGAGCCTTGTAGCCCTGCTTCTCGGTGATCAGGGTCTGCCCGGCCTCGTCGCCCAGGGTCTGGCGGAGCCGGGAGACATAGGTCTGCAGCAGCTTGGTGGCGCTCTGGGGCGCCCGGTCCTCGCCCCAGAGCTCGTCCAGGAGCCGCTCGGTGGAGACGGTCTGGTTGGCGTGGCACAGCAGCACCGCGAGCAGTGTCCGCCACTTGGCCGGCCCCAGGGAAGTCCACCCGTCGCCGTCGCGCAGCTCAAGCGCCCCCAGGACCCGGTATCGCACCCGTCGCCTTCCCTCGGCTCGCCAACTGACCATTCCGCAACGGTTATACCTCCGATGTGGCCCCTGCCGCGCATCGTTTCATCCGCCGGAGCGAGTCCGCGCCGGGTACGGATTGCGCGGATGACCGAAAATCGCCGCCCCGGGGGCCATCGTGGACCGGCCGTGCTCAGCACGGCCGGTCGCGTCGGCCAGGGTCAGAACGGCTGGTCGCCCTCGATGGCGACGCGTTCGGCGACCCTGCGATGCGGGGCGTAGTCGTTGACCGCGTAGTGCTGCGTGGCGCGGTTGTCCCAGAATGCGATGTCGCCCGGCTGCCAGTGGAAACGCACCTGGTACTCCGGGACATGCGCCTGCCGGCACAGGAAGCTCAGCAGCCGGTCGCTCTCCGCTCGCTCCATCCCGGTGATCCGGGTGGTGAAGGAGGTGTTGACGAACAGCATCCGCCGGCCGGTCTCGGGATGGGTGCGCACGACCGGGTGCTCCACCGGCGGGAACATCTCCTGGAACGGGGCCAGCCGCTCGGGCCCGTAGAAGCGGGAGAAGCCGGGGATGAAGTCGTGGACGGCGGTGGCGCCGTCGATGCGGTCCTTCACCTCCGCCGGGAGGTTGTCGTACGCCGCCGCCATGTCCGCCCACAGGGTGTCCCCGCCCACCGGCGGCACCTCGCGCAACTGCAGCACGGCGCCGAGCGCGGGCCGGGTGCGGAAGGTGACGTCGGTGTGCCAGATGTTCTCGAAGGTCGGCGTGGCGCCGGAACCCTTGTCGAAGCGGACGACATCCTCGCTGGTACCGGCGGCCAGCAGGGGATTGGTCTCCAACTCGCCCCAGTGGCGGGCGAATCCGCGCTGCCGCGCCGGAGTGAGGTGCTGGCCGCGGAAGAAGAGCACCTTCCACTCCAGCAGGGCCCGGTTCAGCTCCTCGCGCAGTGCGGGGTCCAACGGCCGGGACAGGTCCAGACCGCGGATCTCGGCCCCGATGACGCGTCCGAGGGGCGCGAGCTCGAACCGCTCGTACGGACGCTCCTCCCACTCCTCGGGCACGCGCCGCAGGATGCGCGGGCCCTCGTACATCCCGTCCGGCGGGATGGGAGCCTCGCGCAGGGTCGCTGGTGTGGTGTCGACGACGGTCATGGCGTCTCCTCATACGTGACGACGGTCAGGGGCAGGCGGGGGAGATGCCCCCGTGCCGAGGGGGACCGGGGGAACGTCGTCCGGATCGTCGCGATGTCCGGATCGTCAGTCGTCACGATGTCCGGATCGGCAGGGGAATGACCGGCGATCGTCAGAGGAATGACCGGCGTGGCCTCGGGGGCGCGGGGGCGTTGGCCGCGGGATGCGGAGAGTCCCGATTAGAGGCCCGAGCGCTCACACCCGGTCCGGTCCGGGGCGCGAAGGTGTCCCGTCGAGTCGAACCGGTGCCTGATCATGCGGCAATTCTGGAATCTGCCCTGGTGGGCTGTCAATGGGGCCTGCCATGCGTGTGCGGGGAGACGGCTCCTTACCCGGCGGCGCGGTCAGGGGCCGAGGTGGCGGACGGGGCCGAGGTGGCCGACGCGGTGGACGCTCGGCCCGCCAGGGCGGTGCGGGCGCGCTCGACCAGCGCCCGGCCTGCCGGGCCGTTCGGACCGTCCGCCCGCCAGGCGAAGGCCAGCCGCCCGCGCAGGGCCGGCCGGTCGATGCGGATCGGCCGCAGCCGGTCCGACCGCGCCTCGGCGAACGCGCCGGGCAGGATCGCCGCGCCCAGCCCCCGCTCGGCGAGCTGCGCCAGCACCTCCGGATCGCTGGCCTCGAAGGCGATATGCGGAGTGAAACCGGCGGCCGCGCACGCCTCGTCGATCCGGGTGCGCAGCCCGGTGCCGCGCGGCAGGCTGATCAGCGCACGGCCCCGCAGGGTGTCCAGCGAGATGGCCGAGTGCACGGCGAGTTCATGGCCGGGGCTGACCGCGGCCACGATCGGCTGGTCCGTGATCACTTCCAGTTCGACACCGGCGGGGGTCGTGGCGCCCACGCTGACGATCGCCGCGTCGAGCCGTCCCGTGCGCAGGCCCTCCAGCAGCTCATCCGAGGTGGCCTCGGTGAGGGTGATCTCCACCGCCGGGTGGGCGTCGTGGAACTCCGCCAGCAGCCCCGGCAGATCCACGCCGTGCGAGGTGACCGTCCCGACCGCGACATGGCCGCGCAGCAGTCCGGTCAGCTCGTCGACCGCGAGCCGGGCGCCCTCCACCGCCGCGAGCGCGGCCCGTGCGTAGGGGAGCACCGCCGCGCCCGCCTCGGTCAGCCGCACCGAGCGGCCCGAGCGGTCCAGCAGCTGCTCGCCCAGCTCGCGCTCCAGCCGGCGGATCTGTGCGCTGACCCCGGGCTGGGCCACATGCACCTTCTCGGCGGCCCGGGTGAAGTTCCGCTCCTCGGCCACCGCCACGAAGTATTCAAGCTGCCGTAGCTCCATAACCTATGATTCTAGCAACCAGACTCACCATCTCTTGGACTTCTGATCGCGCCCGCCGGAGGGTTGGAGACAGCCGAAAGACAGCCACAAGGCGGTCGAGAGGCAGTCGAAGGGAGTCGATCATGACCGAGACCCGTGCCCGCGCCACCACACCCGAGGATCTGGCCCGGCTGTTCGTGGAGCGCGCCAACGCCGGTGACGCCGAGGGGCTGGCCGAGCTCTACGAGCCCGACGCGGTGCTCGCCTACCCGCCGGGTGCCACGACCGTCGGCCGGGAGGCGATCCGCGCCGTCTGCGAGCGGATGCTGGCGCACGCCCCGCGCCCCTTCCGGGTGGAGGAGGCGCTGCCGACCGTCCGCTACGGCGATCTGGCCCTCACCTCGACCCGCCCCGCCGACCGCACCGGCGGCCGGGTGCAGGTGGCCCGCCGTCAGCCGGACGGCACCTGGCTGCGCATCATGGACCGCCCCGAGATCCGCGCCGAGGCCGGAGCCGAGTGATGAGTGTGCTCATCGCCGGGGCCGGGATCGGCGGGCTGGCCGCCGCCCTGAGCCTCCACGCGGCCGGTGTCGGGACGGCGGTCGTCGAGAGCGCCCGGGAGATCCGGCCACTCGGCGTCGGGATCAATCTGCTGCCGCACGCCGTGCGCGAGCTCATCGAACTCGGCCTCGGCGACGAACTCGCCGCCATCGGCGTGGCCACCGCCGAGAACGTGTACGCCGACCGTTCGGGCCGCCGGGTCTTCACCGAACCGCGGGGCGTGGCCCAGGGCTACCGCTGGCCGCAGTACTCGGTCCACCGCGGGGAGCTGCAGCGGCTGCTCCTCGCGGCGGTCCGCGAGCGCCTGGGCGCGGAGGCGGTCCGCACCGGGGCGCGGGTCGTGGGATTCGACGACTCCGCGGAAAGAACGGGGCCGGGGAAGCGGGGCGGCGTGCGCGTACGCATCCTCGACCGGGCGACGGGGACGGTCGAGGAGAGTGCGGCGCGGGCGCTGATCGGCGCCGACGGGCTGCACTCCGCGGTCCGCGCGGCGCTCCACCCGCAGGACGGTCCGCTGCTGTGGTCGGGCATCCGGATGTGGCGGGGCACGACGCGAGCCGAGCCGTTCCTCACCGGACGCTCAATGGTGATCGTGCGCGACGGGGACGCCGAGCTGGTCGCGTATCCGATCGGCGGCGGCCGGGTGAATTGGGTCGGCCAGGTGCGGGTGTCCGAGCCCGGGCCGCTCACCGGGGACGCGGCCTGGAACCGGGTGGGCCGGCTCGCCGATGTGCTGCCGTACTTCGACCACTGGCGGCTCGGCTGGCTCGATGTGCCCGGTCTGCTGGTGAACTGCGGCGAGATTCTCGAATACCCGATGGTCGACCGCGAGCCACTGCCGTGGTGGGGGAGCGGCCGGGTGACCCTGCTCGGCGACGCCGCGCATCCGATGTATCCGGTGGGGGCCAACGGCGCGTCCCAGGCCGTCGTGGACGCCCGCGTCCTCGCCCGCGAACTCGCGCGAACCGGCGATGTGCCGACCGCGCTGGCCCGCTACGAGACCGAGCGCCGCGAGGCGACGGCGGCCGTCGTCCGGGCGAACCGGGCCATGAACCGGGCCGGTGCGCGGACCCCCGAGGAGCTCGCCCGCGTCACCGACACCTACCGCGACACCACGGGAGGCGACGTCCGCACGCTCAACGCCCGCGCCTCCCTGAGCTGCCGGTGAGCCGTCCGGCCGGGGGTCGGAGGGGCGGGCGGAGCGCACCGCGCCGGTCGCTGCCGCAGCGCGGCCGGGTGACCGCGTGTCCATGGCGCCGACCCGGCCCGGTCGTTGGGCCGGACGCCAGCGTTGGCGCCCTCCTGACGCCGCGCTTAGCGTGGACAGCAGACAGCGGTCCTCACGAGACGGTCCGACGCGGCGACGTGCCGGACCACTCCTGGTGCGGGAGGTCGGGAATGGACTCCGTCTCCTTCCTCCTGGTGGCCGTCATCCTCACGGCACTGGCCTTCGACTTCACCAACGGTTTCCACGACACCGCCAATTCGATGGCCACGTCCATCGCGACGGGGGCGCTGTCGCCCCGGATCGCTGTCGTCGTCGCCGCGGTGCTCAATCTGGCCGGGGCGTTTCTCTCCACGGAAGTGGCAAAGACGATCTCCAATGGCATCGTCGACGACGCCAAGGTCTCCCCGGTCATGATTTTCGCGGGGCTGATCGGGGCGATCCTGTGGAATCTGATCACTTGGCTCGCCGGGCTGCCGTCGAGTTCCTCCCACGCCCTCTTCGGCGGGCTGATCGGTGCGGTGTGGGTGGGCGCCGGGGAATCCGCGGTGCGCTTCGCCGCGATCATCGAGAAGATCCTGGTTCCGGCGGTCGCCTCACCGATAGTGGCCTGTGCGGTGGCCATGCTGGCGACCTATCTCGCCTATGTGATCACTCACCGGGCGGCCGCCCCCGCGACGCGGAAGGGGTTCCGCGCGGGCCAGGTGGGATCCGCCTCCCTGGTGGCCCTCGCCCACGGCACCAACGACGCGCAGAAGACGATGGGGGTCATCACGCTCACCCTCATCGCCGGCGGTGTGCTCGGCCACGGCTCCGGGCCCCCGTGGTGGGTGGTGCTCGCCGCGGGCCTGGCGATCTCGCTCGGCACCTATGTCGGCGGGTGGCGGATCATCCGGACCATGGGGAAGGGGCTGACCGACATCCAGCCCCCGCAGGGGTTCGCCGCCGAGACCAGCGCCACCGCGGTGATCCTGGCCTCGTCACATCTGGGCTTCCCCCTGTCCACCACCCAGGTGTGCACGGGCAGCATCCTGGGGGCCGGGCTCGGCCGCAGGCTGGCCCATGTGCGCTGGGGGATCGCGGGGCGGATCGCCGTGTCCTGGCTGCTGACCCTGCCCGCGGCGGCGGCCGTGGGAGGTGTCGCGGCCTGGGTGGCGGACCGGGGCAACGCGGGGGTGGCCCTGGTGGCGGGCATCGCCGTGGCCGCGGCGGTGGGCTTCTACGCCCTCTCGCGCCGTCGCCCGGTGAACCCGGACAACGTGAACGAGCCCGGCGTCACCGAGCCCGCCGAGCGCACCCTGGGCCGGACCGTCTGACCCGGATACGACCCTCGTTGAGGAGCTGATCCGGATGGGCACCACCTGGGGCACGATCGGCGGGGTCTTCGGGGTCAGCCTCGGGGTCACCGTCCTGGTGGTCGTGATGTTCTCCCTCGGCGTCGCCGCCTGGACCCGCGCCGGTGGCGTACCGCGCCGCGGTCGTTCGGACACGGTGGCGGCGGCCGCGGCGGTGGTGTGTTTCGCCGCCTGCCTGGCGATCGCCGCCTATGGAATCGACCTGATCATTCCCGGCTGAGCCCGCTTGCGACAATGGAACGCAAGCGAGCACCGCCCGCATCGCGGTGCTCTTGTCCACGCGGGAGACCACGCACGGTGTCACATCCGACCGAAACCCCCTCCTCCGGCCCGGCCGCCGCGGACCGCACCGCCCTGCGTGCCGACTGCGGCAGCTGCTTCGGGCTGTGCTGTGTCGCCCTGCCCTTCGCCGCCTCCGCGGACTTCGCCATCGGCAAGGGTGCGGGGGAGCCTTGCCGTAACCTCCGGTCCGACTTCCGCTGCGGTATCCACACCCGGCTGCGGGAAGAGGGTTTCAAGGGCTGTACGGTCTACGACTGCTTCGGCGCCGGGCAGAAGGTCTCCCAGCTCACCTTCGAGGGCCGCGACTGGCGGCGGCACCCCGGGACGGCCTCCGAGATGTTCGCCGTCCTCCCCACCATGCGCCACCTCCATGAGCTGCTCTGGTACCTCACCGAGGCCCTGACCCTGCCGGCCGCCCGGCCCGTCCACGGCGCGGTGCGCCGGGCGCTGCGGGAGACGGAGCGCCTCACCCACGGGAGCGCCACCGAGCTGATGGAGCTCGATGTGGCGGCCCACCGCGACAGCGTCAATCAGCTGCTGCTGCGGACGAGCGAGCTGATACGGGCCCGGATTCCGGGCAAGAAGAAGAACCGCAGGGGAGCCGATCTCATCGGCGCCGACCTGAGCGGAGCCGATCTGCGGGGCGCCAACCTCCGCGGGGCCTGCCTCATCGCGGCGGATCTCACCCGCGCCGATCTGACGGCGGCCGATCTGATCGGGGCCGACTTCCGCGACGCCGACCTGAGCGCGGCCGACTTCCGGGGCGCGATCTTCCTCACCCAGGCCCAGTTGGCCGCGGCCAAGGGCGACGCCGCCACCCGGCTGCCGCCGTCCCTCACCCGCCCCGCGCACTGGTGATCCCCTCCTCGCCACCGTGCGGTGTGCGACCCTGACTGCCATGTCCGACACCGTCGACGCGCCCGTGATCCGTAGCGATGAACCCGGATCGTTCGCCCGGAGTGTGCTTGCCGAACGCCATCCCGCACTGATCGAGAAGGTGCGCGACGCCTTTCCGTACGGTCCCGAGCAGCACCGTGCCCTCGACGCGCTGCGTGACAATGCCGCCGAGGGCACCATCACCCCGCTCCCGCCCACCGCGTACGACCACGACCGGTGGGCGGAGTGGGGCCGGGAGCACTTTGGCCGGTCCTGGTTCGATGTGCCGTTCCTGTGGGCGGAGAGCTACTTCTACCGCCGGCTCCTGGAGGCTGTGGGCTTTTTCGCCGACGGCCCCTGGCGGGGCATCGACCCGTTCCGTCCCTTCAAACAGGCCGAGCTGCACACCCCTGAGGCCGAGGCCGAACTGGCCACCCTCGAACCCGCCGGGGAACAGGCCGACGCGCTGGTGCACGGCTCACTGTGGGGCAACCGCGCGGACCTGGGCTTCCGCATCTCCGCATCGGCCGCGGACGCGAGCGGCGCCGACACTCCGCCGCTGGTCGCGGACGACTCCGAGGCGCTGTGGTCCCAGCTGCCCGCCGGCTCCCCGGCCACGCTGTGCGTGGTGGCGGACAACGCCGGGCGGGAACTGCTCCCCGACCTCGTCCTCATCGATCATGTGCTCCACCACGGGCGCGCCGAGCGGGTGGTGCTGCAGGTCAAGCCCTATCCGTACTACGTCTCCGACGCCACCACCGAGGACGTCGTGGACTGTCTGCGCCGTCTGGTGCGGGCGGAGGGCGCCGCGGCCGGGACCGGCAGACGGCTGTGGGCCGCCATGGGCGACGGGCGGCTCACGGTGCGGGCGCATGACTTCTTCCGGGCCCCGCTGCCGTACGAGGAGATGCCCGGCGATCTGCGGAGCGAGTTCGCCGAGGCCACGCTCACCGTCATGAAGGGCGATCTGAACTACCGCCGCCTGGTCGGCGACCGGCTGTGGCCCCCGACCACCTCCTTCGCCGACCGCACCGGGTACTTCCCCGGCCCGGTGGCCGCGCTGCGCACCCTGAAGTCGGATGTCATCGTCGGCCTCGACGAGCGGACCGTGGCCGCGTTGGACGAGCGGGAGGACCACTGGCGTACGAGCGGCGCCCATGCGCTGATCCAGGTACGGCGGTGAGCAGCGCGTTCCCCTCACCGCTGCGAGGATGAGGGGAACGCGCTGGTTCGGCGATCGTGGTCGTCGGGGTTTCGCCGGAGGTTAGCCGCCGATGTTGTTGAGGCAGGTGCTGCCGATGGTGACGTCACCGCTCGGGGCGGCCCCGCCGATGGAGTAGGCGCCCCCGTTGAGGGTGTCACAGTCGTTCTTCTGGAAGATGAAGCTGGAGATGTCGATGCTGGTGGGGGTGCCGGTGTTTCTGTCGGAGCCGCCGCCGTAGCCTTCGGCGGCCGCGGTGCCGGTGCCGAGGAGCACAAGGGTGCCGGCGGTCGCGGCCAGCAGGGCGGCCTTCTTCGCGATCTGCATGGTTCCTCCGTGTCGGGTCGCGGAGCGAGATATCTGACGATCAGATTTAACGGAGAAAAGCGGCACGACGTCGCGTAAGCGCACCGCACAGTGACCCGACTGGCCCACTATTCGGTCTCGAAAGCGGAACGCTCCCCTCACCGCCGGAGCGGTGAGGGGAGCGTTGGTTCAGCGATCGTGGCCGCCGGGGTCCGCCGGAGGTTACCCGCGGATATTGTTGACGCAGGTGCTGCCGATCTTCGTCTCACCGGTCGGACCAGCGACAGCGGTGGAGAGGGCAGTGCCGTTGGCGGTGTCGCACTCGTTGCTCTGGAAGATGAAGCTGGAGATGTCGATGCTGGTGGGGGTGTCGACGCCCCTGTCGTAGCTGCCGCCGTTGCCGTAGGCGGCCGCGGTGCCGGTGCCCAGCAGCACAAGGGCGCCGGCGGTCGCGGCCAGCAGGGCGGCCTTCTTCACGATCTGCATGGTTCCTCCGTGTCGGGTCGCGGAGCGAGATATCTGACGATCAGATTTAACGGAGAAATGCCGGAGATAGTTGGGTAAGCGCACCGTGGAGTGACCCGCACGGCGTACGCCATCCCTTCCGGTGTCAGTTGGTCCCCGCGGTGGTGTCCGACCCGGATGGCAGGATCGCCCCCGCACGCCGTCCGCCCCCAGGAAAGTGAGCCCCGCATGGTGCCGTCCCCCCGTGAACTCGCCGATCTGCCCTTCGCGGACCATCTGCGGCCGTTCGACGGGAACTTGGTGGAAGGAGGCGACTACGACACCGTTCATCTGGACGGCGGCGACGCCTTCGACGGAGCCGTATATGACCACGCCAGGTTCCTCGAGTCCGCGTTCTCCTCGGTGACCTTCACCGGGGGCCGTGGCCGCGGGGCCCGGTTCAATGAGGTGTGGCTGGACGGGGTGCGATGGGTGGGCACCGACCTGGCGGACACCGACTGGCTGGACGGCGAACTGGGCGGCTGTGTGCTGGCCGGCCTCGAGATGTTCTCCGCGCGGCTGCACCGGGTGACCTTCCACCGATGCAAGCTGGAATCGGTGAACCTGCGCACGGCCACGCTGCGGAACGTCACCTTCGTGGACTGTCTGCTGCGCGATGTCGACCTCGGCGGCGCGGGGCTGACGGATGTGGCGTTTCCGGGGTCGGCGCTGGAGAGCGTGCGGTTCGGCAAGGCGCGGATGGCCAAGGTCGATCTGCGGGGGGCCACTCGGCTGGAGATCGCCGATGGTCTTGACGCGCTGGGCGGCGCCACCATCGGCAGCGGGCAGTTGATGGAGCTTGCGCCGATGCTCGCCGACGCCTTGGGGATCACGGTGCGGGACGGTGGCGCCGCGCGCTGAGCGCCCACGTCCACGCACCGGTCCCACGGGTTCCTCTGGCTCCACGCGTCCCACTGGCCCACGCTCCCACTGGCCCCACCGGCCGCACCGGTCAGGGAAGGTGGGCGGCAGGGCCGCCGGGTCGCGACCGGAGGTGGCCGAGGACATCGGTCACCGGGGGACCAGCCACGGCTGCTGCGGCAGCGGGCTCCCGGTCTCGATCAGCGACTTCAGGTTGGACAGCACCGCGGCCCAGCCACCGGCCGCCGCGGTCCGCTCGGCCTCGTCGGCCAGATTCTCATGGGTCACGGTGAGCCGGACGATGTCGCCGTGCGGCTGGATGTCGAAGGTGACCCGGGAGGGCTCGGCGGCGGCATCCGCGTCGGGCGCGGCCCAGGTGGTCACCAGCCGGGTGGGCGGTGAGCTCTCCACGACCGTGCCGACCACGTCGGCGGTGCCGGAGCCGTCCGTCCGCCGATGCTCCCACGGGGAGCCGACCTGCCAGTCGGACACATTGCTGTGGCCCCAGTACTCGGCCGTGAGGTCGGCGTCGGTCAGCGCGTGCCAGACCTTCTCCGGTGTGCTCTCGATATAGATGACGTACACGAACGCCGGCTTGTCGGCCATCGCTTCCTCGGCTTTCTCGGCTTGTTGTTTCACCCGGCTCAGCGCGCGCAGCCGCGGGCGCTCGAACTTGTCGATCCAGCGTTCCTGGATCTCATTGAGGGGGACGGGGTTGAGGTAATGGAGTTTTTCGCGCCCCCGCCGCACCGTGCTGACCAGATTGGCGGCCTCCAGGACGGCCAGATGCTGGGTCGCGGACTGGCGGGTCATCTCCAGCCGCCGGCACAGCTCGCCCAGCGTCTGGCCGTTGTGCTCATGCAGCAGGTCCAGCAGATACCGCCGGGTCTGGTCGGCCAGCGCCTTGAAGACCTTGTCCATCTCTGAACTCACACCGCACGTTATGCAGGCGATTGCCTGCATGTCAATGCGGGCGGTGTGACGGCCCCGTCTTCCGTGATTCCGCGGCTAGCGCCTGCGGATCGCGCCGCGGATGAACGCCGCCTGCCCGGCGTGCTCCAGATCGTCCCCGATCACGCTGACCAGCCGGACGCCGAGGGTCACCGCCGGGGTCCACCGCTCGTCCACGATCCGGTCGAGATCGGAGTCGCGGAGGCCGCGCACGA
The DNA here is from genome assembly GCF_001598115.1 of Streptomyces sp. AgN23. NCBI lineage: Bacteria > Bacillati > Actinomycetota > Actinomycetes > Kitasatosporales > Streptomycetaceae > Streptomyces > Streptomyces sp. AgN23. The sequence goes on along the minus strand of NZ_CP007153.1, from coordinate 530,569 downwards.
AGGCCAGCGTGTTCTCGTGGACGGCGTCGTAGTACCCGGCGAGCAGTTCGGCGTCCGCCCGCACCGCCGCCACGTCCTTGCTCCGGTGGCCGTAACCGGTGGCGTCCGGCGGGAACGGCAGTCCGAACCGCTCGACCCAGCCCTCGGACGTCCACAGCTGCTCGGTGCCCGCCGCGTCGGCGATGTGGTCGTCCTGGACCCGGGTCAGATGCCACACCAGCCAGGCGATCGAATTGGCCCCGCTGTCGAGCCGTACGGCCAGCTCGTCCTCGGAAAGCCCGTCCACGGCCGCCTGCACCTCCTCGCGCACCCGCTCAAAGGCGTCGGCCAGCAGATCGGCGCTGTTCATTCACGGCTCCCTCGCTCGTGGTTACCTTCCGGCCATGGTTTCACCCCGCGGCGCGGGCGGTGGGGTGCCGACTCGCCGGGATGCGATGCACCCGGGCGGGACGAGGGGGAAGTAGCGGTCGCGCACCGCCTGGTCGCCGCGTTCGCCTTCGCTGTCGGCAGACCGAATCGGCCACGGGCGAAGCAACACGGGCCCGGCGCGCCGCCGCTGTTAGCTTCCCCCATCCGGCTCGGCGCCCAAGAAGGCCCAAGAGCCCAAGAACCCCCAAGGGCCCAGGAACCCCCAAGAACACGGTCGAGGACAAGGGAGCGCGGCGATGGTGACGACCAGGCGAATCGAATACTCCGTGGACGGCACGGCCATGGTGGGCCATCTGGCGCTGCCCGGGGGAACGGACCGGCGGCCCGCCGTGCTGATCGCCCACGAGGGCCCCGGCCTCACCGATCACCAGCGTGAGCGCGCCGACCGGCTCGCCGAACTCGGTTATGTCGCCTTCGCCCTCGACTACCACGGCGGCGGACGGTTCATCGAGGACCGCGAGGAGATGTTCGCCCGGGTCGACGAGCTGCTCGCCGACCCCGACCGCATGCGAGCCCTCGCCGGAGCCGGGCTCGCCGTGCTGACCGCCGAGCCCACGGCCGATACCTCGCGGCTCGCCGCCATCGGCTACTGCCTGGGCGGCACCATGGCCCTCGAACTCGCCCGCGGGGGCGCGGATCTCAAGGCCGTGGTCGGCTTCCACCCCAGTCTGACGACCACCCGCCCCGAGGACGCCGCCGACATCACCGGCAAGGTCCTGGTCTGCGTGGGGTCGGAGGATCCGATCATCCCGGTCGAGCAGCGGCTGGCCTTCGAGGAGGAGATGCGGGCCGCCGGGGTGGACTGGCGCATGACCATCCACGGCGGCGCGCTGCACAGCTTCACCCACCCGGACCTCGACCCCGATCCCACGACCCGCCCGGGCATCGGCTACCACCGGGCCTCCGCCGAACGGGCCTGGCGGGCCATGCTCGACCTGTTCGACGAGGTGTTCCCGACCATGGTGTGAACAGCTGACGACCCTTATCGTGAAATGCCATGAGAGTCCAACTGCGCTTCCGCTCAGCAAAGTTGGCCGCGACCACCACGGTCACCGCCGTGCTTCTCGCCGGATGCGGCGGCTCCGAGGAGGCGTCCGGGGCTCGGGGCGGGCCGGAGAAGAAGACGATCACGGTCGCCGGACTGCCGCTCGCCGATGTGGCCGCGCTGCACATCGCCATCGATCGGGGGCTCTTCGAGAAGGAGGGGCTGAACGTCCGCGTCCAGCCGGTCCAGCAGAGCGTCCAGGCACTGCCCGCGCTCGCCCACGGACAGGTGGACGTCATCGGCGGCGCCAACTTCGTGACGTTCCTCCAGGCCCGCGAGAAGGGCACCCTGGCCACCCGGGTGCTGGCCGAGGGCGCGCGCAACGCCCCGCACATGATGGATGTGCTGGTGCCCGCCGACTCCAAGATCAAGGGGCCGCGGGACCTCGGGGGCAAGAAGGTCGCGGTCAACATCCTCAACAACATCCAGTCGCTCACCCTCAACGCCGTCCTCGGCAAGGCCGGGGCCGGGCTGCCCGCGTACCGGCAGGTCCCGTTCCCGCAGATGGGCTCGGTGCTGGAGCGGGGCCAGGTGGACGCGGTGCACGCCGCCGAGCCGTTCCTCACCGCGCTCAAACGGGAGCTGAAGGCGCGCACGGTGGTCGACGGCAATGCGGCGCCCACCGCCGGACTGCCGCTCAGCGGCTATGTCACCACCGACACGTTCATCGAGAAGTACCCGAAATCCGCCGCGGCGTTCCAGCGCGCCATCACCGCCGCCCAGGTCGTCGCCGCCAAGGACCGTGGCGCCGTGGAGAAGGCGCTGCCCGGCTATACGAAGATCAAGCCGGCCGAGGCCGCCGCCATCGGCCTGCCCGACTACCCGGCCACTTCCAGCGCCGCCCAGCTCAAGCGGCTCATCTCCCTGATGCGGGCGCAGAAGCTGCTCACCAAGGACCTGGACCCCGCCGCCGTCCTCTACCAGCCCGCCAGGTGAGCCCCGCGACGGCCAGGCGGAAGCGCACCGGGCGGGCCAGGGACGCGCTGCTCGGCGCCGTCGGCGTGCTCGCGGCCTTCGCCGCCTGCGAGGCCCTCAGCCGTTCCGGAATGGTGCGGCGCGCGTTCCTGCCGCCCGCCTCCGAGGTGCTGGTACGGGCCGTCGAACTCGGCGGCGACACCGCCTTCCTGAACGGCGTCGGCGCCACCCTCGAGGCATGGGCCTCCGGGCTCGCCCTGGCCTGCGCCCTCGCGATCCCCCTCGGGCTGCTGCTGGGCAGTGTGCCGGCGGCCGGGCAGGCCGCGCGGGTGCTGATCGAGTTCCTGCGCCCGGTGCCGTCGGTGGCCCTGATCCCGCTGGTGTCACTGCTGCTCGGCGCCGGCAGTGAGACGACGATCGCCCTGGTCGCCTACGCCTGTGTCTGGCCCGTGCTGTTCAACACCGTCTACGGGCTCGGCGAGACCGATCCGCTGGCCAAGGACACGCTGCGCGCCTTCGGCTTCGGGCGGCTCGCCGTCCTGCTGAGGGCCGGTCTGCCCTCGGCCGCCCCATTCATCGCCGCCGGGGTGCGCATCGCGGCGGCCACCGCCCTGATCCTCGCCGTGGCCAGCGAGATCCTCGCCGGGTTCGGCGAGGGGCTGGGCACCTTCATCGCCCAGGCGGGCATGGCCACCGACGGCACCCGCGATGTGCTGGCCGGTGTGGTGTGGGCGGGAGCGCTCGGCCTCGTCGTCAACCTGGCGCTCACCGCGGTCGAACGGCGGTTGTTCCCCTGGGCGCCCGAGCACCGGGGGAGCCGCGTATGACCGCGCAGGCCACCTCGCTCGGCACCGTCCGGAGGCTGCCCCGGACGCTCGCGCTGCGCCTCGGCGTGCCGGTGGCGGCGGTGGTGCTGTGGCAGCTCGCCGCGCGGTCCCACGGCAGTGTGTTCTTCCCGACCCCCGCCCGGATCGTCGAGCACGGCTATCACCTGTGGTTCTCCGGCCCCGCCGGACGGGCGTTCCTCACCGACGCGGCGGTCCGCGATCTGCTGCCCAGCCTCGGCCGGGTGCTCGCCGGATTCGCCCTCGCCGCGGTCCTCGGCATCGTGCTGGGGCTCGCCCTGGGCCGCTCGCGCACCGTGTACGCGCTGTGCGACCCGGTGCTGCAGTTCGCCCGCGCCGTGCCCCCGCCCGCGCTGGTGCCCGTCTTCGTCGTCGTCTTCGACCTCGGCACGCCGATGCAGCTTGCCTCGATCGTCTTCGGCGCCATCTGGCCCGTACTGATCAATACGGCCGAGGGGGTCCGCGGCATCGACCCGCTGCGGCTGGACGTCGCCGCCACCGTACGGATGCGGCCCGCCGAGCAGATCGTGCTGCTGTATCTGCCCGCCGCGCTTCCGCGCATCTTCGCCGGGCTGCGGCTGAGCCTGTCGCTCTCGCTGATCCTGATGGTGTTCTCGGAGCTGCTGCCCGGCACCGCCGACGGCATAGGCTTCCAGCTCACCGACGCCCAGACCCGCTCCGATCTGCTGACGGTGTGGGCGGTGATGGTGCTGCTCGGTGCGCTCGGCCATCTGTTCAACAGCGTGCTGCTCACCGTCGAGCGCATGGCTCTCGGCAGACACCGTGCCGCGCACCGCTCCTGAGGACCCGTAGGCAGGACCCGCCCCCGCACCCAGCCGAGGAGGTGGCCCCATGGCCGCGCCCCCCGCCCACCCACCGACCAGCACGGTCCGCGACGCGGTGCTGGCACTGTGCCGCGCCACCGGCATGACGACCGTCTTCGGCAACCCCGGCTCCACCGAACTGCGGATGTTCCGCGACTGGCCCGAGGACTTCCACTATGTGCTCGGACTGCAGGAGTCGACCGCCGTCGCCATGGCCGCGGGCCACGCCCTGGGCACCGGGCGGGCGGCGCTGGTCAGCCTGCACTCAGCCGGGGGAGTCGGCCACTCCCTGGGCGCGGTGTTCAACGCCTACCGGGACCGGGTGCCGGTGGTGATCATCGCGGGCCAGCAGTCCCGTGCGCTGCTCCCGCTGCGGCCCTTCCTCGGCGCCGACGAACCGGCCCGGTTCCCGCGCCCGTACGTGAAGTTCAGCAGGCAGCCGGAGCGGGCGGCCGATGTGCCCGCCGCGCTCGCCGAGGCCCACCGGATCGCCATGAGCCACCCCCGGGGCCCGGTCTTCCTCTCCGTACCGGAGGACGACTGGGACCGCCCCGCCGAGCCGGTCGCCCCGCGCACCGTCCACGGCGGCTACACCGCCGACCCCGGCGCGCTGGCCGGGCTCGCCCGCGCGCTCGACGCGGCGGCCCGCCCCGCGCTGGTCGCCGGGCCCGGCGTGGACGACGAGCACGCCGTACGCGAAGTGGCCGAACTGGCCGAACGGCTGCGGGCCGCCGTATGGATCAGCCCGCTCTCCGGACGCTCCGGCTTCGACGAACGCCACCCGCTCTTCCAGGGCTTTCTGCCGCCCGTCGCCGACCAGCTGGCGCAGCGGCTGGCCCCTTACGATGTGGTGGTCGCGCTCGGCGCCCCGCTGTTCACCTACCACGTGCACACCGAAAGCCCGCCGCTCGCCGACGGCACCGAGCTCTACCACCTCGACTGCGACCCCGCGCAGGCCGCGTGGCTCCGCGTCGGCACCAGCATCGTCACCACCCTCCGCCCCGCCCTGCGCACCCTCACCGATCTCGTCCAGCCCTCCGATCGGCCCGCGCCAGAGATGCGGCCCGCCCCCGAGCCACTGCCCGCCTCGGCCGAGGAGATCTCCCCCGAGTTGGTGATGGACCTGCTCCGCGAGCGGCTGCCCCGGGACACCGTGCTGGTGGAGGAGACCCCCAGCCACCGCGACGCCCTTCACGCCCGCCTCCCCATCAGCGGCGCGGGCCGCTTCCTCACCACCGGCAGCGGCGCGCTGGGCTGGGGGCTGCCGCTCGCGGTCGGACGCGCCCTCGCGGACGGCGAACGGGTGGTGTGCGTGGTCGGCGACGGCTCGGCGCTCTACTCGGTGCAGGCCCTGTGGACCGCGGCCCGGCACCGCGCCCCGGTGACCTACCTCCTGCTCGACAACGGCGGCTACGGCGCGGTCAAGGCGCTGGGCCGCCGCATCGGCGTCACCCCCGTGCCGGGCACCGAGATCGGCGGCATCGACTTCGCCGCCCTCGCCGGGTCCTTCGGCTGCCCGGCCGACCGGGTGGAGCGGCCCGACGACCTTCCCAAGGCCCTCGACCGGGCCCTCGCCCTCGGCCGTGACGACGGCCCGGCGCTGCTCCAGATCCGGGTCCCCGCCGACGACTCCCCGGCGTACGAGCCCTGGGCCCGGTGAGGCGGAGATGCTGCGGATCGACCAGCTCAGCCACCGCTACGGCGACGGCCCCGATGTGCTCCAGGACGTCGAACTCACCGTCCCCGAAGGACAGTTGCTCACCCTCGTCGGACCCTCCGGCTGCGGCAAGTCCACCCTGCTGCGCTGTGTCGCGGGCCTCGTCCGCCCCTCCGCCGGGCGGATCACCCTGGACGGGGAGGTGGTGGACGGCGTCCCGGACCGGCTCGGTGTCGTCTTCCAGGACTACAGCCGCTCCCTCTTCCCCTGGCTCTCGGTACGGGAGAACGTGGCCCTTCCGCTGCGGCGGCGCGGACTGTCCCGCGCGGAACGCCGTACGGCGGCGGTGGCCATGCTGGAACAGGTGGGCCTGGCCGACGCCGCCCGCCGCCACCCCTGGCAGCTTTCGGGCGGAATGCAACAGCGCGTCGCCCTCGCCCGTGCCCTGGCCTCCCGGCCCGCGCTGCTGCTGATGGACGAGCCGTTCGGCGCGCTGGACGCCCAGACGCGGGAGGATCTGGAGGATCTGCTGCTGCGGTTGCACCGGGCCCAGGGGATGACGACTGTGCTGGTCACCCATGACATCGACGAAAGTGTCTATGTGGCGGACCGGGTGGTGGTGCTGGCTTCGGGGCCGGGCCGGGTGCGGGCGGATCTGCCGGTGGCGCTGCCCGCCGACCGCGACCAGATCGCCACCAGGGGGCTGCCGGAGTTCATCGCGCTACGGACGGAGGTGGGGCGCGCGGTGCGGCAGGGAGCGGACGCGCCCCCACCTCGTCCCCTCTAATACGTCTGGCGCGCCAGCTCGCCTGGCGTAGCGTCAGCCAGTCGACGGCGGCCACCCGGCGGCCGCCCGTGGCGACGAGAGAGACGTCATGGGAGCCGGTCACCGTACGGGAAGGCGTACCGAAAGCTTCCGCCAGCTGTCCGTGCCGCCGGTCCCGCGCACCGGAAGCGTGGCCGCCACCGGTCCGTCCGGGGAGTCCAGGCGCAGCCGCGGGGCGCAGTTCCCGCGGCCGCCGGCCGCCAGCCGCACCGTCAGCGTGTCCGCGCCCGCACCGAACCGCACCCGCCGGAAACCGATCGCGTCCCCCTGTCCGAGGACCGAGGTGGCGGCCTCGCCGCGCTCGGCGCCGCGGAGCACCGCGGCGCGCTCCGCCTGCAAGGTGGCGGCCGCGTCGGGGCCGTCGGCGTGGAGCCGGATCTCGTTCACCGCCCAGGGGTTCTCGCCCGGCGCTGTCAGCTCGATCCGCGGATAGCGGGCGGTGTGCTGCGGGAAGACCGCGTCCTGGGTGAAGGAGCGGCCACTGACCCGGGCCACCGGCCTGCCCCAGTGGTCACCGTCGCGGCTGACCGGGACGGTGAAGCCATAGGGGTGCCCGGTGGCGTCCATCCCCGCGTCGATCGCCATCCGGCCGAAGGTCTTCACGGTGCCCAGATCGACGGTGAGCGACTGACCGGGGGACTGGGGGCACTTCCCTTCCACTGGGTGGTCCGGACCCCCTCGACGGCGGCCGAGGCATCGCCGCCACCCGAGGCGGTCGCCTTCCAGCCGTCGTTGCGGACCCGGGTCGCGCAGCGCGCCAGCCGGCAGCCGGACGACCAGATGGGCGCCCGTATTCATACGCGCCCTGGCCCGCCCCGTCGCCCCGGACCTCACCGGTCACCCCGTCCACGGTCTCACCCGCGTCGATGGCGGGAGAGCCCGCGCGCGGCCACAGCTCGTGGCCGGACGAGTTGTCGATGTAGTAGCCGACCTGGCCGTCCGCGTCATGGACGGTGTTGTGGTCGACGCTGGTGCCCTTGGCGTCCAGGTTGCGGCACACATAGAACGGGCTGCCGTCACGTGAGGTGCGCATCGCCTCGGAGAGCCGGACGGCACTGGAGGACATCGAGATCGCCTGGCCTGGCTGGAACTCCAGGTGGTCTACCCCACCCTGCTCCGCCGCGTCCCCACCCTGCGGATGGCGACGGACCTGGCGGACATCCCCCTCACGTACGACGCGGTGATCTCGGGGTCCAGGAACTCCCCGTCACCTGGTGGCCGCCCCGGCGCCGGGCAGACGCAGCGGCGGAACGGCCGGGACCTCCGGCGCGGTGCCGATGTCCTCGGGCGTCAGCATGAACTCTTCGGGGTAGGCGTCGCGCCGGGTGCGCCGCGCGGGCTCGGTGGTGCGCCACATGTACAGGCACCGCCCGCACTGGAGCACCTCCCAGACACCGGGGACGGGGGAGCCGGTGATGTGCTCGATCGTCTCGTGGGCACAGCGCGGGCACAGGGGCATGGTGTCGGACATCCGAAGTCCTTCCGTGATGTGGGGTGGTGGGCGGTGTGGTCAGCGGGCGGCGGTGAGCTTCTGCAGCCGGGCCAGCCACTCGGCCGTCTCGGGCAGATCGCGCACCTGGGTGCCGTAGGTGCCGCGGCGGTCGGGGGCGACGGGGGTGGTGGCGTCGATGATGAGCTTGTCGGTGATACCGGGCGTGACGGCCTGCGGGGCCAGCTCCAGCACCGACAGATTGGGGATCTGGACCAGATCGCCGGCCGGGTTCATCTTCGTGGACAGCGCCCACATCACCTGGGGGAGGTTGAACGGGTCGACGTCCTCGTCCACCACGATCACGGTGGCCGCGTAGCCGAGGCCGTGCGGAGTGGTCAGCACCCGCATGCCGACGGCCTTGGCGAACCCGCCGTAGCGCTTCTTGGTGGACACGATGACCACCAGCCCGTGGGTGTACATCGCGTTGACCGCCTGGACCTCGGGGAAGTCGCGGCGCAGCTGCTTGTACAGCGGTACACAGGTGTTGGCGGCGATGAGGTAGTCCACCTCGGTCCACGGCATGCCGAGGTAGAGGTGTTCGAAGATCGGGTCGGTGCGGTACGAGATCCGGTCGACGCGGATCACGGGCATGTTCCGGCCGCCGGAGTAGTGGCCGGTGAACTCGCCGAACGGCCCCTCGATCTCCCGCTTGCGGCCCTCGATGACGCCCTCGATGACCACCTCGCTGCCCCACGGCACGGGCAGCCCGGTGAGCGGCGCCCGGGAGACCGGGGCGGGAGCGCCACGCAGGGCGCCGGCCAGCTCGTACTCGTTCTGCTCGTACTCCATCGGGGTGGACGCCACGATGGAGATCACCGGCTCGTTGCCGAGCGTGATGGCCACGGGCAGGTCCTCGCCGCGCTCCTCGGCGGTGTGCAGATGCTGGGCGATGTCGTGCATCGGCACCGGCTGGATGGCGAGCGCGCGCCTGCCCTTGACCTCGATGCGGTAGACGCCGACGTTCTGCTTGCCGCTGTGCTCGGGGTCGGCGGGGTCCTTGGAGACCACGGCCGCCTTGTCGATGTAGAAGCCGCCGTCGCCGTCGTTGAGCCGGATCAGCGGAAGCACCCGGAAGATGTCGGCGTCCTCGCCCTCCAGGGTGTTCTCGGCCCACGGCGGGTTCTCGCGCCACTCGGGGGCGACCGGGAAGGTGTCCCAGCGGCGGATGAACTCCTCGACCTGTTCCTTGGTGCCGGTCTCCTTGGGCAGGTCGAGCGCGAGCGCGTGATTGGCCCAGGAGCCGTGCACATTGAGCGCGATCCGCGCGTCGGTGAAGCCCTTGACGTGGTCGAAGTACAGCGCGGGGGCGTGGCCGCCCAGGCGCGGGGCGGCGTTCGCGGCGGCGGCGATATCCGGCTCCGGCATCACCTCGTCGGCGATGTGCAGCAGCTGCCCCTCCTTCCGGAGGGTGTCGAGAAAGCCACGGAAGTCGTCGTAGGCCATGGGAACTCCAAGTGGGGGTGGGGCGGGGGCGGGGGACATCAGGCGGCGGGGGAATGGGCGGCGGTGGGCTTCGGGCCGCGGGCGGCGCGCATGCCCTCCCACCGCCTGGCCGCGGGTGCGGGCAGGTCGAACTGGTCGAGGAGGCGGGCCGTGAGGTGGTCGACGATGTCGTCCACCGACCGGGGGTGGTTGTAGAAGGCGGGCATGGGCGGGACCATCCGCACACCCATCCGGGAGAGCGCCAGCATGTTCTCGAGGTGGATCTCGCTGAGCGGGGTCTCCCTGGGGACGAGGACGAGCCTGCGCCGCTCCTTGAGGACCACATCCGCGGCGCGGCCCACCAGACCGTCGGCGTATCCGGCGCGGATTCCGGCGAGGGTCTTCATCGAGCACGGTGCGATGATCATGCCGTCGGTGCGGAAGGAGCCGGAGGAGATGGTGGCGCCCTGGTCCTCGGGCGAGTGCGTCACCTCGGCGAGCTCGGCCACCTCGCGGGCGGACCGGCCGGTCTCCAGCTCGATCGTGGTGCGCGCCCAGCGGCTGAGCACCAGATGGGTCTCCACCCCGGGCAGCTCGGCCAGCGTCTCCAGCAGGCGGACGCCGAACACGGCCCCCGTTGCTCCTGTCATGCCCACGATCAATCGCACGGTGGTGTGCTCCCTCGGCTGCGGTCGGTGGAAGGGAAAGCGGTGATCCGGGGACTCTTTCGGTCACCCGTTCATCGCAACGCACTCCACGCTAGATGCGGACCAGGGCACACCAGCCGTACACTGAGGACGCGCTATGGACAGAAACGGACACCGTGATGTCACCGAGGTTCCGTTCCGGCCCTCCGTGGGAGCCCCGCCGGGAGCGGCCGTCCTGGATTTCCCCGGGCTCGCCGCCCGCGCCCGGAGCCATGGCCTCGATGTGCACGCCCCGATGCGGCTCGCGTTCCACCAGCTGATCACCGTGCGCTCCGGGGTGCTGCGCTGCTCGGTGGACTTCACCGAGCACGAGCTGACCGAGGGCGGCTGGATGTGGGCGCGCCCCGGGCAGATCCACCAGTTCCGCTCCCCGCTCGGCGCCGCGGAGGGGGCCGCCGTGCTCTTCCCGCCCGGCTATCTCGGCACCGCCACCGCCGCGGTCGCCCGGCTGGACCGGCCCGCGTCGCGGTCTCCGCTGGTGGTTCCCGAAGGCGCCGACGCCGAGGCCGTCCGCGGCGTCCTGGACCTGCTGGAGAGCGAGTACCGGACGGTGTCCGGGCCGCTGGAGGCGCATGTCGAGGTGGTGCGCCACCTCGTGGCCGTCCTCGTACTGCGGCTCGCCCATCTGCCCGGCGCCCAGAGCGGGGACACGGCGGCCAGCGAGGCGTTCCGCCGCTTCCAGCAGGCCGTGGAGCGCGACTACACCCGCAGCCACCGGGTCGAGGACTACGCGGCCCGGCTGGGCTACAGCGTCCGCACCCTGACCCGGGCCACCCGTGCCGCCGCCGGATGCGGCGCCAAGCGGTTCATCGACGACCGGGTGCTGCTCGAGGCGAAGCGGCTGCTGGTGCACACGGATCTGTCCGCCACGGCCATCGGCGAGCGGCTCGGCTTCCCGGACGCCACCGTCTTCACCAAGTTCTTCCGCCGCCGGGCGGGCGAGACCCCGGCCGGCTTCCGCGTCCGTGCCTCGGGCACCCGGCACTGACGGCCCGGCGCCCGCACGGGGGCCGTACGCGGCGCATGAGGTCCGTACGAGGTGCGGACGGCCGTGGGTGGCGTGTACGACGGCCGTACGCGGCGGGAAGACGCACCGCGCGCCCGCCCGGCGGGGAGCCGCCGGACGGGCGCGCGACGAGGGACCGGTGGCGGTGGTTCAGTCCGCCGAGAGCGCGGGGTCGCTCATCCCCGCACGGCCGGTCTCCACATGCCCGGCCAGCCGGCGCAGATACCCGCTGTCGTGGTCGGAGACCACCGACAGGTCGTACCACTGGTGGCTGCGTCCGGTGCGCACGGTGTGCACCACCCGTGCCCCCGGCCGGAGCCGGTAGTGCCCCGGCTTCTCCTTCTCGTAGCCGTCCGTGACGGTGAGCCGCACCGTCGCGTCGCCCTGGTTGACGAGGGTCAGCCTGACCTCCCCGGTCGTCCGGTCGTGACGGGCGCTCACCTCGGGGCCGGTGCCGGTGGCGTGGCCGGTGAAGTGGCGCAGGAAACCGGCCGGACCGTGCACCTGGAAGTCATAGGCGCCCTGGTCCGCCGAGGAGCGCTGCCAGCTGCCGGACAGCCGCTTGCCCGCCTCGACGGTGTAGCCCCACGGCCCGCCCGCATGGCTCGCGGAGGTCACATGGAAGTGCGCCCCGGCGCCCCGGCCATGGTTGACGAAGTCAACCCGCAGGCCGCCGTCGGCGGCGGTGGTGGCATCGGCCGACAGCTCGTACGGCAGCGGTCTGGCAGGGCGCAGCCCGGGCTCCTGACGGGGCAGCGAGGGGTGCTCCGGCGGCGCCGGTACGTAGTCGGGGTGCCGCTCGTTGTCCTTGGGCCGGTAGCCGCTGGTGTCCGGCATGGCCGGGACCTTCACGTCGGTCCGCGAGAAGTCGAAGGCCGCGGTCAGGTCGCCGGACACCGCCCGCCGCCACGGCGAGATGTTCGGCTCCTCGACGCCGAAGCGCCGCTCCATGAGCCGGATGACCGAGGTGTGGTCCAGCGTCTGCGAGCACACCCAGCCGCCCTTGCTCCATGGCGACACCACGAGCATCGGCACCCGCTGCCCCAGCCCGTACGGGCCCGCGGGCTGCGAGGCGGAGCCGGGGAACAGCTCCCCGGTGGTGTCCACGGTCGAACCGCCCCGCTTGTCGCCGGGCGCGTACGGCGGCATCACGTGGTCGAAGAAGCCGTCGTTCTCGTCGTAGGTGATGAGCAGCGCGGTCTTGCTCCACACCTCGGGGTTGGAGGTGAGCGCGTCCAGCACCTGCGCGATGTACCAGGCGCCGTAGTTGGCGGGCCAGTTGGGGTGCTCGGTGAAGGCTTCGGGCGCCGCGATCCAGGAGACCTGGGGCAGCTTCCCGGCCTTCACATCGGCTCGCAGGATGTCGAAGAAACCGTCGCCGTTCTTGGCGTTGGTGCCGGTGCGGGCCTTGTCGTACAGCGGGTCGCCGGGCTTGGCGTTGCGGTACTGGTTGAAGTAGAGCAGGGAGTTGTCGCCGTAGTTGCCGCGGTAGGCGTCGTCGATCCAGCCCCAGCCGCCGTCCGCGTCCAGTCCGTCGCCGATGTCCTGGTAGATCTTCCAGGAGATCCCGGCCTTCTCCAGGCGCTCGGGGTAGGTGGTCCAGCTGTAGCCGGCCTCCGCGTTGTCCAGCACCGGGCCGCCGCCCTTGCCGTCGTTGCCCGTGTAACCGGACCACAGGTAGTAGCGGTTGGGGTCCGTGGAGCCGATGAACGAGCAGTGGTAGGCGTCGCAGATGGTGAAGGCGTCGGCCAGCGCGTAGTGGAAGGGGATGTCCTCACGCGTCAGATACGCCATGGTGGTGGCCGACTTCGAGGGGATCCACTTGTCGTACGCGCCGCCGTTGAACGCGACATGGCCGTCGCCCCAGCCGTGCGGCAGGTCCTGCAGGAACTGCAGTCCGAGGTCGTTCACCTCGGGCCGGAACGGCAGGACCTCCTTGGAGCCGTCCGACTGGTGCCATACCGGCTTGCCGTTGGGCAGCCGCACCGGCCGCGGATCGCCGAATCCCCGCACCCCGCGCAGGGAGCCGAAGTAGTGGTCGAAGGAACGGTTTTCCTGCATCAGCACCACGATGTGCTCGATGTCCCGCAGGCTTCCGGTCCGGCGGTTGGCGGGTATCTCCGCGGCGCGCGCGATGCTTGCGGAGAGCAGGGAGGTAGCCGCACCGGCCCCGGCCAGTTGCATGAATCGTCGACGATCGAAGGAGGTCATGGCGCTCCGGTTTTCTATGGCGTTCGAGGGGAAGCAGCGGAATCGGTGCAGTCTGTTCCGCCGGGGCGGTACGGACAACGGCGAATGGGCGAAACGGCGGGAAAACCTCCGTAAATCTTGATCGCGGGCCGAAACTCTCCCGCGGCCTGCGCGCATGGCTCCGCCGCCTCCAACCGGCGCTTCCCGGGCCGTTGTGACGCATGACGCACCGGATGAGCCGGTATCCGCCGGGGCGAACTCCGTTTCGCGGGACCGAGGACGGGCACGCGACCAGTGTGCTTCGGACCGGAGGCACGCCACGGGAGCAGCCCGGCTGTGCGAGGCGTGTTCACGGTCGCCCGAGTTGTCTGGAATGTTCTCCTGTGGTGACAGCGACACCAGCCAAGGGAGGCACCGGCTCATGACGGCCGAACAAGCACATCCCCGAGCGCACCCCAAGCACGCGCACGACGACGCCCCCGACACCTCCGGCGCGTTCCGCCGGATCGCCGAACTGCCGGACGGCTCGCAGAAGGAGGCCCTGCGGGAGGAAGTCGTCCGGGCCTGGATGCCGATGGCCGAGCGCATCGCCTCGCAGTACCGCAACCGCGGTGAAACGCCCGAGGATCTGCGGCAGGTGGCCATGGTCGGTCTGGTCAAGGCGGTCAAGCGCTACGAGCCGGACCGGGGTTCGGCCTTCGAGAGCTACGCCGTCCCGACCGTCGTCGGAGAGGTCAAGCGACACTTCCGCGACCATATGTGGGGCCTGCACGTGCCGCGCCGGGTCCAGGAGCTGCGCAACCGGGTCCGCACCGCCGTCCAGGAGCTGACCCGCTCACCGGACGACCGTTCGCCCAGCGTCAAGGACATCGCACGGCACACCGGCATGGCCGAGGAGGATGTCCTCGTCGGCATGGAGGCGCTCGAGAGCTTCCGTACGCTGTCGCTGGACGCCGCACTGCGGGGCGCGGACGACGGCTACGCGCTGGTGGACACCCTCGGCTCCACCGAGTCCTCCTACGAGCGGGTCGTCCAGCGCGAATCCCTCAAGCCCTGTCTGCGCAGGCTCCCCGAGCGCGAGCGGGAGATCCTCTACCTGCGGTTCTTCTGCGACGAGACCCAGAGCCGGATCGCCGACCGGCTCGGCATCTCCCAGATGCATGTCTCCCGGCTCCTCAGCCGCACCTGCGCCCGCCTGGGCGAGGAGGTCGGCGCGCGTGCCGCGTAGCGCCCCCGTCCCCGGCGACCGCGCCCCTGGTGACCACTGCCCCGGCGGCCACCGCCCCGAGCCCAGAAGCCATGAGCGAGGACGCTGTGAGCGGGAACGCCGTGTGCGAGGACGCTGTGAGTGGGAACGCCGTGTGCGGGGCGCGCCTCATCCGCCCGGTCCCGCCTCCCGCTCCTCGGCGCATACGACACACAGCTCCGTGTGGGGCAGGGCCAGCGACCGCTCCCGGCCCTGAGGCCGGCCGCATCGCGTGCAGATCCCGAAGGATCCGGCGCGCAGCCGGTCGAGCGCCGCGGCGGTCCGCTCCAGCAGGGCCTCATCCGCCTCCGCGCGCGTGCGCAACTCCCGGAGCGTCATGGCCTTCGCACCCGAGTCCCCCGCGTCGAGATCGCAGTCCGCGCGCAACGCGGACGCGGCCTCCTCCGTCCGGGCGAGCTGCGACCGCAGCCGGCCCGCCCGCTCCGACAGCCGGGCCGCGGCCTCCTCCAGGTCCCGGGGCCGCAGCGGGCTCTCATTCGTTTCCGCTCTGTTCATCCGCCGCACCTCCCTGTGCGTCCACACCCCGGGTCCCCGCCGTGGGCAACGGTCACTCATGGCGGGCTATGCGATCGTTGAGGTATGCACGGCACAGCGGTGACGCTGTTCCTCTGCGGCGATGTGATGCTCGCCCGCGGTGTCGACCAGATCCTGCCGCACCCCGGCGACCCGGAGCTCCACGAGCCCTTCATCCGCGACTCCCGGGCCTATGTCGAGCTGGCCGAGGAGGCGAACGGCCCGATCCCGCGCCCGGTCGACTTCTCGTGGCCCTGGGGCGACGCCCTGGCGGTACTGGACGAGGAGGCGCCCGATGTACGGGTGCTCAACCTGGAGACGAGCGTCACCCGCAGCGAGGAGTTCGCCCCGGGGAAGGATGTCCACTACCGGATGAGCCCGGACAACCTCCCCTGCCTGACCGCCGTCCGGCCCGACGTCTGCGTCCTGGCCAACAACCATGTGCTCGACGGCGGCCGGCGCGGGCTGGAGGAGACACTCGACACCCTCGCCGCCGCCGGACTGCGGGTGGCCGGAGCGGGCCGTGACACGGCAGCCGCGCGGCGCCCCGCCGTCGTCCCGGCCGGTGACCACCGCCGGGTGCTGGTGTTCTCGTTCGGCGCGGCCTCCAGTGGCATTCCGGGCCGGTGGGCGGCGGCCGAGGACCGGCCCGGGGTCGACTTCCTGCCCGATCTGTCCGACGCCCGCGCCGCCGCGATCACCGACCGCGTACGGCAGCTCAGCCACCCCGGCGACATCGCCGTGGCCTCGGTCCACTGGGGCGGCAACTGGGGATACGGCGTCGCACCGGACCAGATCCACTTCGCCCATGCCCTGATCGACGGCGGTGTGGACCTCGTCCACGGCCACTCCTCCCACCACCCCCGCCCGCTCGAGGTGTACCGCGGCAAGCTGATCCTCTACGGCTGCGGCGACGTGGTCGACGACTACGAGGGCATCGGCGGCTACGAGCGGTACCGCGACGATCTGCGGCTGCTCTACTTCCCCGAGGTGGACCCGGACACCGGCCGCCTGATCAACCTGCGCATGGTGCCCCTGCGGTCACGGCGGATGCGGCTGGAGCACACCGGCCACGAGGACGCCGTATGGCTGGGCACGACCCTCGACCAGGCCGGGTCGGGCCTCGGCTCGCATATCGACGTCCGGCCCGACGACGTCCTCACCCTGCGCCCGCCCTGACCCCGCCGGGTCAGACGATCTTCGAGCGCACCAGCCCGCCCAGCACCAGCGCCCCGGGGATCAACGGCAGCCACACCGTGATGAAGCGGTACGCCAGCACCGTGGACGTGGCCGCCTCGACCGGCGCCCCCGCCGCGACCAGCGCGATGACCAGCGCCGCGTCGACCGAGCCGATACCACCGGGGGAGGGGACGACCGCGGCCACCGCCGTGGCGGCCAGATACGCGAGCATCACATGCGCCGGCCGTACCTCGAGCTCCAGTGCCAGGGCGACCGCCACCAGCCCCGCCGCCTGCAGCAGGGGAAACGCCAGCGAACCACCCCACAGCGCCAGCGCCCTGGACGGCCGCAGGTGCAGCGACCGGGCGTCGGCCATCGCAGTGCGGAGAAACCTCACCACGATCCGGCGCACCGGACGGATCAGCGCCACCCCGGCCACCAGTGCCCCGGCCGCCACCACCGCGCCGGCCACCACCATCCCGCTCACCGACTCCGGGAGCAGCGGGCCCAGCCGCAGCGCCTGGGGAAACAGCAGGAGCAGCACCACCAGCAGCCCCACCCGGGTCGTGGCCTCCGCCAGGAAGTACAGGGCGAGTGCCGCCGAGGAACGGGCGGGCGGCAGCCCGCAGCCGGTCATGAACCGGATGTTCACCGCGCTCGCGCCGATCCCCGAGGGCAGCAGATGATTGGCCGCCCCCGCGGCGAACTGAGTGGCGAACAGCCGCCTGGCCGGCAGCCGCTCCAGCACCGTGCCCTGCCGGGCGAACGACACGGCCACCCAGCCGAGCCCGGTCGTGGCCACCGCCGTCAGCAGCCAGTACGGATTGGCGGTGAACATCTGACGGGCGCCGGAGCCGATCAGCGACCGGTGCTGGACCACCCAGTAGCCGACGACGAGCAGCGGCAGCAGGCACAGGATCCGGCGCAGCGGAAGCCGCCGGAGCAGGGCCCAGCGCCCCGCCCGCTTCACGGGCTGGTCCAGGGGCTGCTCCAGCGGCTGCCCCGCGGGGCACGGCATCACGTCAGGCATCGGTCCGGACACTCCTGTCGTTCATGGGATACGTGCCGGATAGGGCTCTTGGTTCAGCATGTTCGCGGAACGCGTGCCGCGCAGCGGGAGCGCGATCAGCAGGCCGAGGCAGATCCATACATAGGCGTTGCTGCCGAGGAAGCCGTCCACCCCGGTGGAGTCGGACCGCCACAGCCACACCACGCTGCTGCAGAGGAGCACGTACACCACCGCACAGACCCGGAGCAGCAGCCTGCGCCGGGCCGGTGGCGCGTCCGGGCGCAGCCCGCTGTCGACGAGCACCGCCAGGGCCGGAATCAGCCACACCAGATGGTGCACCCAGGTGATCGGGCTGATCAGACAGGCGGCGACCCCGGTCAGCGCGAATCCGGCCCGCTCGTCCCCGACGGCCGCCGCCCAGCGCACCCGGCGCGCCCAGACGGCCAGCACGGCGAGCACCCCGAGCCCCCACACCACCCCGCTCGGCGGAACCGGGTCGACCAGCCGGGCCAGCACTCCTTCCCACGACTGATTGGAGACGTAACTGAGCACACCGATCCGGTCGGTGTCCCACAGCGCCTCGGTCCAGTAGACCCGTGAGGCCCCCGGCGCCACCGCCAGGGCGAGCAGGGTGGCGGCCGCGGCGGTGGCCGTGGCCGTGGTGGCGGCGCGCCACCGCCGGGTGATCAGCAGGTAGCCGATGAAGATCGCCGGGGTGAGCTTGATGGCGGCGGCGAGCCCGATACCGCAGCCGGCGAACCGGCCACGCCCCGTGGACAGCAGCCAGGCGTCGGAGAACACCAGCACCAGCAGCAGCAGATTGACCTGCCCGAAGCTGAAGGTGTCCCGCACCGGCTCCAGCAGGGCGAACAGACAGGCCGCCACCACGAAGGCGAACCACTTGTTCCAGCCGTGCCGACGGACGATCGGGCCGATCAGCCAGGTCAGCAGGGTGGCCGAGGCCGCCACGTTGAGCACCATGCTCAGGGTGATCGCGGCAGGCCAGTCGAACAGGGCCATCGGCAGCATGCACAGCGCGGCGAAGGGCGGATAGGTGAAGCCGTAGTCGGCCCCGTCCGCGCCGGGGATGGTGAAGTCGTAGATCCGGCCGTCCCGCAGCCAGTGGCCCACGGCGCCGTAGTAGACGTTCAGGTCGAACCAGTCCCGGTGCAGCGGGACGAAGGCCAGGAAGAGCCCCACCGCCACGGTGAGGGCGAGTGCCAGTACCAGCCGTCCGCGAGATGTGGTGGGCCCCGTCATGCCGAACGCTCCGATCGGTGGCCGCCGTGGACGGTGGAGAGCGGGGTGCCGGTGGCGAACCCCGGTGCGTGCCGTGCGCACCACAGCGCGCACACCGCGAGCACGCCCCCGCACACGGCGAACGTCAGCTGCCGCGAATCCGGCGCGAACCCGTTGGGCAGCACGGTCAGCGTGAGTACTCCGCTCCCGGCCACCACCGCCTTGCGCACCGTTCCGCCCGGCCCCGCCGCCGCGATCACGAACAGCCCCCACAGCACGTACCAGGGCCGGATCGCCGGGCCCAGCACGGCCACCGCTATCAGGCTCAGCCCCAGCGCGTACACGGGCCGCGGGCGGGGTGGACGCAGCCAGGCGATCCCAATGGCCACGGCGGTGGCCAGCAGCCCCAGACCGTGCCACGCGGGCGCGGCCAGCGGAGCCAGACCGCTGCCGACGGCCTCCAGCAGGGCGCCGGTGGCGCGGCCAAGCGTGCTGGTGAGCGCCCAGTTGTCCGGGGAGGCCGGGGTGGTGAGCGCCGATATCCAGCCGTAGCCGGTGCCGGTGACGGCCGTCGCCACTCCGGTGGTGGCCAGGGCCAGCGCCCCGGTGGCCGCCACGGCGCCGACGCGGCGCCTGCGGCCCTCCAGCCGGCGCACCCATAGCGTGGCCACCGCCAGCAGCCCCAGCGCGGCCGGAGCCTTGACCAGGGCGGCGAGCGTGACCAGCACCGCGCCGCAGGCCGGCCATCGGCCTGTCGCGGCCACCAGCCCGGCCCCGAGCAGTCCGAGCATCACGGCATCATTGTGCGCCCCGCCCACCAGATGCAGCAGCAGGAGAGGGTTGAGCGCCCCCAGCCACAGGGCGGCGCTCGGGTCGGTGCCGCAGCGGCGGGCCAGAACGGGCAGCGCCAGAACCATCACCGCCACCCCGAGCAGCGCGATCAGCCGCAGCCCGATCACCCCGAGGGACGGCTCGGCGCGCGCGGCGTGGGCGACGGCGGATTCGAAGGCCAGCGAGACCGGGCCGTACGGCGTCGGGGTGTGCTGCCACACCGGCGCCACCTGTTCCGCCAGCGGCCCGCCGAGCCGTATGGGGCCGTGGGTGTAGACGTCGATCCGGGCGTGCACCATGGCGCCCTGGGCGAGATAGCTGTACACATCCCGGCTGAACAGCGGCGGCCCGGGCAGCAGGGGAGCCGCCCAGGTGGCGAGCGTGAGCAGCAGGGAGCGGGGGCCGGGCGGCCGCGGTCCGCGCACCTCGCGCCCCAGCAGCCACCATGCCGCGATCAGCAGTACCAGTCCGAAATAGGTGCTGATCAGCCCGAGCGCCTCTCTCGCGGAGTCAGGGGTGAGGGCGTCCCCCACCGGCAGCGCTCCGGCCGTCGCCCCGCCCGCCGCCAGGGCCACTGACCCAGCGAGGCCGAGAAGCCGGCAGTGACCCGGAGCGACGGCGACACCTTGGACGAGAACACGACGCAGCACCCCGCCAGGGTCGCGAGAGCGCATGGCCGGAAATTGACGTCGCGGTCACCGGAGACTGGCCGAGAGGTGTCGGCCGGGCCACACCGCCAGCGGGGTGGGCACGATCGATGTCCATGGTGCCCGGTCGACCACGAGTTGACGCAGTTTGCGCAGCTCGCACGGGCTGTTCCAGCCGAGCACCCCGACCACCCGGCCCCGGTGTCCGTAGGCCACGACGAAGTGGCCGCCTTCGAGCTCGCCGTGGAGCACGGCGAGCTCGGCATCGGCGGGGAATATGCCGTACGCCTGGATATGGGCGTCGTACTGGTCGGTCCAGAAGTACGGCACGGGGGCGAACGGTCGGCCCTCGCCGAGCACATTGCGGGCGACGGCCTGGGCCTGTTCCGTCGCGTTCAGCCGGTGTTCCAGCCGCATCCGGCAGCCGAAGTGGTCGTTGTGCCACGAGGCGACATCACCGGCCGCGTAGACACCGGGCGCGGCGCGGCAGGTGGGATCGCATTCGACACCGTTGCCCAGCTCCAGTCCGGATCCGGCCAGCCAGCCGATCGCCGGGGCGGCACCGATGGCGACCACCACGACATCGGCGTCGAGCAGCGTGCCGTCGGTCAGCTCCAGACCGGTCACCCGGCCGCCGGACTCGAAGAACCGCCGCACGCCGGTGCCGCAGCGCATGGACACGCCGTTCTTCGTGTGCAGCCGCCCGACGAGACCGGCGATCCGGTCGCCGAACTGCCGTCGCATCGGCACCGGCCGGGGGTCGATCATGGTGACGTCCAGCTGCATCCTGCGGGCCGCCGCCGCGGCCTCCGAGCCGAGGAAACCCGCGCCGACCACCGCCACCTTCACACCGGGCTTGTGGCGCAGATCGGCGCGCAGCGCGAGGGCGTCGTCGAGGGTGCGCAGCAGATGCACCCCGGCCAGATGGTGGGCGCCGGGGAGGCTGTTGGGGGTGACGCCGGTGGCGATGACCAGGGCGTCGTAGGAGACGCTGTCGCCGCCCTCCAGCACCACCCGGCGGGCGGCGGTGTCCAGACCGGTGGCGGACCTGCCGAACAGCAGCCGTGCGTCGAGGTCGGACAGCTCCTCGTCGGTGCGCAGCTTGATCCGGTCCGGCTCCCAGGTGCCCGCCAGGATCTGCTTGGACAACGGCGGCCGGTTGTAGGGGGTGTGGGGCTCGTCGCCGACGAGGGTGAGCCTTCCGTCGTATCCCAGGGTGCGCAGCGTGACGGCCGCGGTGAGCCCCGCGACCGAGGCGCCCACGACCACGACGTTCCCCGGTGTGTTCACGCGTCGGCCAGGGCGATGGCCAGGGCGGGGCAGACGGCGGCCGCTTGACGCACGTCGTCGTGCAGTTCCGCCGGCGGGCGATCGTCGAGGAGGACGGCGACACCGTCCAGGTCCCGCTGGTCGAACACGTCCTGGGCGGCGAGTACGCACTGCCCCGAGGCGACGCATTTGTCCTGATGCAAGGTCACCTGCATGGCGTTCTCCGGCACTGGGGGATCAACGGAAGGCGGTTACCAGACGAATGTTCGGTAACGGGCGGAAGGGAGGCTAGTTCTCCTGCGTACCCAGCACAACACGCTCCGCAAGAAGCTGGCCACGCAGCGAGACATATGAGCCTGGCATGTGCACCCCGGGCAGGCCGACCGGCCGACCCGGGGAGGCTGTCCAAACCACCAGGTCACACCCGGGTATCCGGGTCGCGGACCGCCGTGGCGCGAGGTGGGGCATCAGCGCCTCACATGGCGGAAATACGCAGGTTACGAAAGATCCGCATTGCTCACGTACGGTTCGAAGAGGCCCACGATTTCCACCTCACGGAGGATCCTTGCGCACGCTGCCCACACCGCCCGACTGGCTGACGCACCCCCTGCGCGGGGAGCGGGCGCTGCGGGCCCCCGTCCCCTGGGCGGCGGTGGCCCGCGGAGCCCTCGGCGTGGGACCGGTGGTGGCCGTCGGCGTGGTGTCGGGACATTTGCCCTTCGGGATGCTCGCCGGGCTGGGGGCGATGTTCGCCCATGTCAACGACCGCCCCGCCACCCGCGCCACCCGGATCGTGCGCATCGGCCTGCCCGCCCTCGCCGGGACCGTCGGCCTGCTGACCGGGGCCTGGCTGGGCACGCTGGGCCTCGGGACATGGATCGCGCTCGCCCTCGCCGCCGTCGGCCTGGTCTCCGGCGCGATCAGCGCCATCGGGCCGGTCAGCTCCGCCGCCGGGGTGCAGCTGATGGTGCTCGCCGTGGTCGGCGCGGGCATGCCCGTCCCGGTGCCCCCGCCGGTCACGGCGGGCCTGCTGCTCATCGGCGCCGTATGGGTGATCGCGATGGCCGCGCTGCTGCCACGCGTCACCCCCTCACGCCAGACCGCGCCCTTTGATGAACGGGAGACGGTGGCCGCCGTATACGACGCCCTGGCCGACCTGATGACGGCGGTCGGCACCGACGGCGGCCAGGCCGCCCGGCGCCGGCTGACCGCCGCCTACGACGCCGCGTACGAAGCCCTCTACGCCCACCGGCTCCCCCTCCACCGCCTCGACGAGGAGGAGCGGCGGCTGCGCGACCGGCTGGCGGTGGCCGGAGCGCTCAGCGAGGGCGTCCTGACCCTTCTGTGGGAGAACGAGCCGGTGCCCGACCGCATCGCGCGCACCCCTGCCCAACTGGCCCGCTCGGTACGGACCGGACTGCCACCGGGCCGGCTGCCCGCCCCCGTACCCGACACCGCGGGGAATGTGGCCATGCACCGGGCCGTGCTGCTCGCCGCCCGGGTCTTCGACGGCGAACCGGCGCCCCCCGTCGGCGCGGTCGTCCCCGGTCACCGGCAGCGGCTGCGCCGTACGCTCGGCCCGGCGGGCCGGGAGTACGCCGCCCGGGTCGCCCTGTGCGTGGGCGTCAGCACCGTGCTCGCCCAGCAACTGCCGGGCGAGCACTGGTTCTGGCTCCCCGCCACCGCCGCCTTCCTGGTCAAGCCCGACATGGGCCCGCTGGTCTCCCGGGCCGTCTCCCGCGCGCTCGGCACCGCCGTGGGCGTGGCCGTCTTCGGCGGGCTCGCCACGCTGTTCGGTCCCGGCGCGGGCGTCACCCCCGATGCGGGCGCCCCCGCCATCTGGCCGGTCGTCGTCGCGGCGGTCTGCTCCGCGCTGATCCCCGTCTCGGTACGCCACTTCGCCCTGCAGACCGCCGTGCTCACACCGCTGCTGCTCTCCCTCGTCTACCTCGGCGGCGACACCGACCCCGGGTTCACCCGGCTCACCGACACGCTGCTGGCCTGCGGTGTGGTGCTGGCCGCCGGAGCGCTGCCCGGGCTCGGCGGCCCGCGCGCCCAGGTGTCGGTGCGGCTGTCGCTCGCCGTCCGCGCCACCCGCGACCACCTGGACCAGGTGCTGACCGCCGACGCGCCGTACGCCACCCGGCTGCGGCTGCGCCGCGAGGCATACCGCGCCCTCGCCGACGCGCGCAGCGCGGTGGCGGTGGCGGGCGCCGAACACCCGCCCTTCGGCCGGGACCTGGCGGCATGGGCACCGGTGGTCTTCGCCCTGGAGGAGATCATGGACGCGGCCACGGCCTGCGGCGTACGGCTCGATCAGGGCGCCCCACTGCCCGAGCCCGCCCTCGCGGCCCGGCTGCGGGCCGCGCTGTCCGACCTGGCCGACGCGGTCGCCGCCCGCCGCCCCCCGACGGAGCTCGTCCTGCCCGCGGGGGCGGCGGTGGGAGACTGCGCGACCCTCGCCGATGTCACCTCCGGGCTGCGCAGGGTCCGCGAGCTGGCGGCGGGCTGATCCCGCTGACGGGGGCGGCGGCTGATGGCACGGCGCGCATGCGGTACGCCGTCCTGGCCCGCGCACCTTGAGAACACACGTCACCGCCGCCACCACCCACACCGACGCACCGACCACTTCGTGGGCGCGGGTCCGCTCGGGGGGGGCGTTCACTCGGGCCGGGCCCGCGGGACGTTCCAGAGGTGATGCATGGCGTACGAGCGCCAGGGCCGCCAGCCCTCGGAGTCCTCCAGACGCGCCCCGGCGTCGCGAGCTCCGGCCAGTACGGCGACATCCGACTCCAGCAGCACATCGGGGTCGCTCAGCGCCCGCATCCGGACGTAACCGGCCGTCCAGGGGCCGATGCCGCGCAGTCCCAGCAGCTCCTTCTCGGCCCGGTCGCGGTCGGCCCCGGCGTCCAGCCGCACCGTGCCGTCCGCGAGCGCGGTGGCGAGCGTGCGCAGCGTGGCGCGTCGGCTCTCCGGCATGCCGAGCTCGGTGAGCGGAGCCTCGGCCAGGTCCTCCGCGCGCGGGAAGAGATGCGTGAGCCCGCCGTCGGGCCGCGCCAGGGGCTTCCCGTACGCGGCCACCAGCGCATCGCCCAGCACGCGCCCGGCGGCCACCGAGACCTGCTGGCCGAGCACGGCGCGCACGGCGAGTTCATGGGGGTCGGCGGTGCCCGGGGAACGCAGCCCAGGCCGCGCGCCCACCAGGGGCGCGAGCGCGGCATTGGCGCCGAGGCGCTCGGCGACCGCGTACGGATCGGCGTCCAGGTCGAACAGGCGCCGAATCCGCTGGATGGCGGTGGTCAGATCGCGCAGCTCGGTCAGGCGCAGCCGGCACTCCAGCCAGCCGTCACCGGGCCGTTCGTCGATCTCGACGATGGCGCAGGCGTGCGGCAGCCGCAGGGTGCGGCGGTAGGTCCGGGCGCCGGGGGCGCCCACCATCTCCTCCAGACCGGTGAGGGCACGCCGGGCGAGATAGTCGAAGACCTGCGCGGTGTCATACGGACCGCGGTAGGCGAGCCGCAGCGGCACCCCGGCCGTCCCGCCGTTCGTCCCCAGCACCCCGCCGGTGGCCACCGCGGGCCCGGACAGGGAGGACTTCGCGGGCCGGGCGGCACGCAGTTCGGTGGGGGTGGCGGCGTAGATCTCGCGCAGCGTGTCGTTGAACTGCCGGACGCTGGAGAACCCGGCCGCGAAGGCGATCTCCGAGGCCCGCAGGGGGGTGGTCTGCAGCAGGATCCGTGCGGTGTGGGCGCGCTGCGCGCGGGCGAGCGCGACCGGCCCGGCGCCGAGTTCGGCGGTCAGCTGCCGCTGCACCTGCCGGGCGCTGTAACCGAGCCGCGCCGCGAGCCCGGCCACCCCCTCCCGGTCCACCACCCCGTCCCCGATCATCCGCATGGCACGGCCGACGGCGTCCGCCCGCGCGTTCCAGTCGGCGGAGCCGGGCACGGCGTCCGGCCGACAGCGGCGGCAGGCCCGGAACCCCGCGCCCTGTGCGGCGGCCGAGGTCGGGAAGAACCGGACGTTCTTGCGCCGGGGCGTGGTCGCCGGGCAGCTCGGCCGGCAGTAGATCCCGGTCGTGGCGACACCGAAGAAGAACTCGCCGTCGAATCGCGCGTCGCGGCTGCACACCGCCTCGTACCTGCTGTCGTCGCTCATCACACCTCCACTGTGCGCCCTGGCAGGGGGAGCGCGCTGGCGGAAATCGGACATGACGCTCCCGGTCCCGTGGGTGTGGGGGAGGGGCTGCGCGGGCCGGTGCCGGAGAGGGCCGAGGACGATGGCGTCGGGCAGGTCGCGGTGGTCGTGATGTGCCTGGGCGGTCCCCGCGAGGGAGGATCGGCCCAGCGCCTGGTAGGCGCCGACCGGTCCGTTGCGCAGGGCGGCCATGTGGTCCGCGTCCCCGTCGTCGTGGGCGAGGTCGCGCCAGTGTCGTTCGATCAGCACCCTCCGTCCGTCCAGGGCGCGGGACAGTGCCGGACCGTCGGGGTCGGCGAACTCCACCGGCTGCACATGGTCCCGCCGCCCTGTGGCAGCGCACCGCCGGGAAGATCGACGCGCAGGTGCTGCTGGAGTTCGTCCGCGCCCGTCTGGCGGGCCTGCCCGGCGGGCCGGCGCCCTGGACCCGGCCGCCGATGGCCTGGGCCCCAGTCGGCCGCAGATCTGGTGCCGGTCCCGGCCGTGCGCGGTGGTGCAGGACAACGCTTCCGCGTACGTGTCCCGGGTGTTCAAGGGCCGGCGCGGGCAGGTGGCCAGGATCGGGGTGGAGAGCTGTTCTACCTGCCGCCGCGCGGCCCGGAGTTGAATGACATCGAGCTGGTCCGGCGCCGGGCGAAGTACCAGAACTCCCCGACGCGCAGCAGGACCAGCGTCGATGCCCATCGGCGCGGCCGTCGACCGGGATGGTCCGGCCACGCGAGCGGATCCGGCGATCAACACCGAACTTCACCCAAGCCGCTAGAGCTGGGTGGCGCCGCCGTCGACGTACAGCTCCGCACCGGTGGTGAAGGAGCTCTGGTCGCCGGCCAGGTAGAGGGCGGTGTCAGCGACCTCGTCGGGACGGCCGGCGCGGCCGAGCGGGGTCGGTGCGGCGGGCTCGGCCGCCTTGGACTGATCGCCCTGCGGGAACGCGGCCCGCAGTTCGTCACCGCCGGGAGTCTCGACGGGGCCGGGAGTGAGGGCGTTGACCCGGATCCCGCGGTCGGCCAGTTCGGCGGCCCATGTGCGGGCGAGGCTGCGGATCGCGGCCTTGGTGGCGGCGTACACACCAAGGCCCGGGGCGGCGCGAAGGGCCGCGCTGGAGGAGAGCAGAGTCACCGAGGCGCCGGCCGGCAGCAGGGGCAGGGCCTTTTGGACGGTGAAGATCGTGCCCTTGAGGTTGACGGAGGTGGTGAGTTCGTACTCCTCCTCGGTGATCTTGCCGAGAGGGCCGTAGTCCCCGAGGCCGGCATTGGCGACGACGATGTCGAGGCGGCCGCTGCGCTCCTTGATCTCGGCGAAGAGCCGGTCGAGGTCGTCGAGCTGCGACACATCGCCCTGGATACCGATCCCGCGGCTGCCGACGTGGGCGACAGCGGCGTCCAGTTCGGCCTTGCGGCGGCCGGTCAGGTAGACCGTCGCTCCCTCCGCGGCGAACCGGTGCGCGATGGCCAGACCGATGCCGGTGGAGGCGCCGGTCACCAGGGCGGTCTTGTTGTCCAGCTGTCCCATGGGGTTCTCCGAATCCTTGAGGTAATCATTTTTGTTACATTGACGGGGCGCTGAAGGGCGCCGCCTCTGCGGCTGGGGGACGGGCTAGGCGGCCTTGAGTACGTCCCGCAGGACGTCCTCCAGTGTGGTTCTCGCCAACTCGCTGCGAAGGGCGGCCTCGATCTCGCCGTAGACGGCGCTCAGCGCCGGTCCGATGCCGTGGCCCACCACGCACGCGGGGTCGGGTGTCGAGCGGTGCAGAGCGAAGACCGGCCCCGGCTCGACCGCCTCGTAGACATCGAGCAGGGTGATCGCCGCCAGGTCCCGTGAAAGCGTCCAGCCGGCGCCGGCGCCTCGCCGCGAGTCGACAAGCCCCGCCCGGCGAAGCTCGGACAGCAGGCGGCGGATCACCACCGGATTGGTGTTGACGCTCGTCGCGATCTGCTCGGAGGTGGCGACGTCGTGGCCACGGCGCTGGTACAGCCCTATCCACGTCAGGGCGTGCGCTGCGATGGTCAGCCTGCTGTTGGCGCTCACGTCGGACCTCACCTCCTTGGCATTCATCGTAACAGTAGCTGTTACATCGATATGCGGCAAGCCGTTGCCCGGCGGCCCCGGGCCGAGCCCCGATGCGTGCGCGCTGCTAGAGTCGGCAACGTGACTGCCGGGTCGGCCATGGGCCACGCACGAGTGAGGCGCCCGGCCTCGGCGTGAGTCCGAGGCGGGCCAGAGGCCCGCCCCTTCCTCCGTGTCATTCCTCCTGGCGCCCGTATCTGGCGCCGGTTCCAGCGGATTCCACGATGCGGAGACACAGCACAGATGCCCCGTCAAACGCAGGCCCCACACGACTCCGAGCCCCAGGCCACCGTCGTTCAGCTGAATCACACCGCCGTCTACGCCCACGATCGGCAACTGTCCGCCGAGTTCATCGCCGCGATTCTGGGGGTGGAGGTCGGCGCCCCGTTCGGCCCGTTTCTGCCCATCGATCTCGGCAACGGCGTGACGCTCGACTACTACGAGAAGCGCGACGAGCCGATACAGCCTCAGCACTACGCGTTCCTTGTGCCCGATGAGCGGTTCGATGCCATGATTGCCCGCCTGGAAGCGGTCGGTGTCACCTACTACGCCGACCCTGGCCACACCGACCCCGGACGGATCAACCGTCTCTTCGGTGGCCGCGGCGCGTACTTCGACGATCCCGGCGGTCACAACATGGAGATCATCACCCGGCCCTATATCCGCCCCTAGCCACAGGGGGGAGTCGGCCACCGGTGGCGCGCCCGAAAGGGCGCCCCGCCGGGGTGTACATCCGCGCGGCGCCTGCGTCGCCATGTGCGGGGGGATGCGTAGGGGAGCGGCTGCGCCGCCTGCGGGATCCGGCGCCGATCCCGGTCCGTTGGGCCAGCGCCGCCCAGGATCTGATCGACCACTGGGAGAACGTCGCCGGCGGCGGCCCGGTCGATCTCGGCGGGCGGTTCGAGGAGATCGCCGATGTGCTCGACCGGGTGCCGTCGGGCCGGCTCGTCGTACTCGGCCCGGCCGGTACCGGGAAGTCCGTGCCCATGGTCCGTCTCGCACTTGACCGCCTCGAACGCCGCGCCCCCGGCGAAAGGATCCCGGTGATCCTCCCCCTCGCCACCTGGCGGCCCGGACGGTCTTTGGTGTGCTTTTCTTCCGTTTCCCTCGCCGCCGCACACCTGGCGTTTCCATGAGTGCGGGTGAATGCCACCCCTGGCCTGCGCATGTTCCGGAGGCCCCTAGACTGTCTCGCAATTCTCACGTTGATCGGAGCACGACATGCGTCGCCTTGCCCTTGCCCTCCTGGCATGTTCAGCCCTCACACTCGCCGGGTGTGCGCAGGACTTTGACCGGGGCCCTGATGGGACAGTCAGCGACAAGGTCAAGGACGGGAAGAAGTTCTACTTGGTCGTCGATCCGGCCAAGGGTGGCGACGAGAAGAAGTTCCGGGTCAGCAAGTACGACTACCACGACTGCAACCGGGGCTCGAAGTACCCCAAGTGCGTTGATGACTAAGGGCTGTTGAGCCTGAGCGTATTCACCGTCGGCCCTGACACTCCGGCCATGTGTCGGGGCCGATTTCCCTTGCCGGCGCTGTTCTGCCCTGCCCGGGAGGGGCGGGGCAGTGCCGGTTCCTGCGTTCGCCGCGGGGGTCGGGTCCTTCAGGTGAGCATCTCGGCGAAGCGCCGCGCGAAGAGGTAGGCGTCACCGGGCCAGCGGGCGGACAGGTATCGGCCGTCCTGGACGACGAAGGCGGGGGCGTCGTCGGTGGCTGTGCCGCGGCGCCGCAGTTCGAGGGGACCGCGTTCGAACTGGGCGGGGTCGTTCAGGGCGGCGACGACCTCGTCCTGGACGTAGGCCGGATAGGTGCGGTAATAGCGGCCGCGGCGCCAGGCCGTGAGGTAGTAGGCGGTCCGCTCCATGTACGCGGGCAGGCAGGTGGTGCGCCGGTCGGCGAGGAGGCCGCGGCCGGTGGCCGGGTCGTTGGTGCGGGCCAGGGTGAGGACGCCGTGGCATATGGCGCCGACCGGGCGGTCCAGTCGCCAGAATTCCGCGATCTTCTCGCGCAGGACGTCCGAGCCGAGGTACTGGCGCATCCCCGGGGCGTGGCCGCCGGGCAGGATCAGCCCGTCGTACGCCTCGGGCTCGAGGTCCGCCCATGCGAGGGGGTGGCGGAAGGCGGACGCATCGGTGAGCTGCCGGTAGAACTCCTTGGGCTCGGACTCCGCGCCGAGTTGCCCGAAGAGCACTCCGGTGATCAGCAGCGGATCGGCGGCCGGCGGGCCGTCGCCGTGCTCGGTGGCGATCACCACCTCATGACCGAGGTCGGTCAGGAGCTTCCAGGGCACGGCCACCTCGGTGACGTCGAAGTCCCGGTCGGGCAGCGGCAAGAGAATACGCACGGGGACTGCCTACCACAGGGGGAACGGCCGTCCGGAGCCAGGTGGCATGACGGAGCCGGGGCCGTGGTGGCCACCGCGGCCGATGCCTTTGCCCCGGCGCATGCGCCGGGGCAAAGGCATCGGCGGAGCCGCGGGTTACTTCCAGATGGAGTCGACCCATTCGGGGTGGTCGATGAACGGGTTCCGATTGTGCTGGAAGCTGTCGTAGATGACCTGGTTGCGGTTCTTCTCGAAGGCGTCGGGCGGGTCCTCGGCGCTCCACTCCTTCAGTACGGACAGGCGGCCGATATTCGGCGCGGAGCCGTTGTCGACGTTGTCGTTGGGCTCGAGGTCGGCGAACCCGTCGTCTCCGTCGTAGCGGACGGCCATGTAGAGGATCATCCGCGCGACATCGCCCTTGACCTGGTCACGGGGTTCGAAGGAGTCGTCGTCGGTGCGGTTGCCGGGGGCGTCGGGCACGTCCTGGCCGCCGTTGTCGAAGTCCTTGTTGCCGCGGATGCTGTTCACCGTGACGTTGGTGGGGCGCAGGTGGTGCAGGTCGGTGCCGGGTCCGGTGGCCGTGCCGAAGTCGCCGTGCGACTTCGCCCACACGTGCTCGCGGTTCCAGTCGTCGGAGTTGCCGCCGCTCGCGTCCTTGGACTGGGAGCGGCCGGAGTAGAGGAGGATGACGTTCGACGAGTTGTCCGGGTCCTCGTCCGTGGACTTCAGCGCGTCCCATACCTCGTCGTAGGACACCTTGGTCTGGTCGCTGATGATCGTGTGCAGCGCAGCCTTCAGCTCCGGGCCGCTCTTGCCCATCGCGTCCTGGTAGTAGGTGTCGTCCAGCGCCTGCACGGCCGTGGGCCGGTTGGTGTCGGTCGCGGCCGGTGTGTTGGCGGCGGCGACCGAAGGGGCGGCGATACCGGCCACGGCCACTACGGCCAGCAGGGGAAGGCGCCGTGATCGGCTCGGGCGATGAGTGGACATGATGTGGGGGGTGTCCTCTCCTAGATGAGTACCCGGACCGCCAACCGGCGCCGCGAGTACGGATGTTCAAGGCACAAGCTCTGGGAGATTCCCATGCGCGAAGCCCGAACGCGTGTACATAGTGTGCCCGTTCGGTGCGGATCCGATGAACGCCCAGTGGCCAGAGGAAGGATCGGTCGGCCTCGACCGCGGCTCGCGTGATGAGCGGGAGTGGGCGGCTCGGCCCATCATCGGCGCAGACCCCAGACCCCAGACCCCAGACCCCAGACCCCAGACCCCAGACCCCAGACCCCAGACCCCAGACCGCCGATGACCAGGTCTCCGCCGTCTCGCATGAGGAGTGCTGGCAGTATCGACGTATGGCAGAACAGATCATCGCCGCGTGTGACGGGGCGTCGAAGGGCAACCCCGGGCCAGCGGCCTGGGCATGGGTCATCGCGGGCACCGACGGTGCGGTGGAGCGCTGGGAGGCCGGGCCGCTTGGCACCGCGACCAACAACGTGGCCGAGCTCACCGCACTGCAAAGGCTGTTGGAGTCCACCGACGCGGCCGTGCCGCTGCAGGTACGCATGGACTCGCAGTACGCGATGAAGGCGGTCACCACATGGCTGCCCGGGTGGCGGAAGAAAGGGTGGAAGACCGCCTCGGGATCGCCGGTGGCCAACCGTGAGCTCGTGATGCGTATCGACGAGCTCCTGGACGGCCGCAAGGTGGAATTCGTCTACGTTCCGGCGCACCAGGCCGACGGGGACCCGTTCAACGCGGCCGCCGACGGGGCGGCCAGCCACACCGCCCGTACCCAGCAGCCCGCGGGTACCTCGCTCGGCTCCGCCCTGCCACCCCCCGAGGCCCAGACGGCGACGCGCTCAGCGGGCCGCGGTGGCACGGCGCGCCCGCGCACGACGGCGGCACAGCGAGGGACAGGCACCCGCTCCAAGGCGTCCATCAAGGCGAAGTTCCCCGGCCGGTGCCGCTGCGGCACGCCCTACGCCAAGGGCGAGACGATCAGTAAGAACTCCGACGGCTGGGGCCATCCGGCCTGCGCCGCCTGAGCCACGGGGCGTCCGTGGCAGGCCATCCGGACCGGACCGGACCGATCCGGTCCCCGGCCGGATCAGGGCGCGGTGAAGAGCGTGGGAAACCGTGGGGCGAGCCAGGGCTTCCGGCCCCAGGCGAGGACGTGGCCCCTGGCGGCGGCGCCCCACGGGCCGAGGCGGCCCAGTGCCATCAGAAGGAAGGCGACGGGCTCGGCGAGGATGGTGCAGTCCGGGCGGCTCGGCGGGTGCGGGGTGACGGTCACCGCCCCGTCGGTGAAGGCGGTGCCGAAGCGGGCGCCACCCCTGAGGCGGACGGTGAAGCGGGCGGTGAGCCCGGCGGTGGCCGTGGTGTCGACCACCCATGGCATGGCCGTGATCAGGAAGGGCAGGGTCAGCTCGACCCGGTTTCGGTTGATCATGTGCGGGCGGCCCAGCGCACGGGCGAGGTCGTAGCCGTGGCCGAGCATATGGGTCAGCAGATACGACCCCAGTACGTCCAGGCTCATCGGGCCCATCGGTGTGACCAGCTCTCCGGGTGACGCGGGCCGGGTCGCCGACCGGAGGAAGGCATCGGCCTGCTCCACGATCATGGCGGCCAGCGGCTCGGCCCGGCGCTCGGCGAACGCGGCGAGCGCGAGCTGGTTGGCCTCGGCCAGCCCGTGCGGCGTGCCGTCCCCGTAGCTGCGTGTCTTCCCGTCCGCGAGGTGCGCCATCAGCTCGTTGGCCTGCGCCAGATGCGCCGCCGCCTCCCCGACCGTCCACTGTGACCCGGGCACCGGAGCCCCGGTGTCCGGTGCGCCGCGCAGCGTTGTGGCGATGTCGGCCGCGGTGGCGCGTATCGCCTCATCCAGCCCCGAGGGCCACGTGCCGCCGTCGCCCTGCCCGCTCACGGATACCACGCGTCCCCCTGCACCGAGCCGGGGAACTTCCCCGGGGTACGTACCCTGTCACGCCCCCGCGGCCGCCACGATCACGGTGTCAGCACGATCCTGCCGAACACCTCACCGGCGTCCATCTTCCGGTGTGCCGGCACGGCGTCCTCCAACGGCAGCAGCTCATGCACCACCATCCACAGCTCGCCACGGCTTGCGGCGGCGAACTGCTCGGTCCGCACCGCACGTCGATCGGCTTCGGTCACGGTGTCGGCGCTGAAGGTGGCGAAGGACATCGACTTCTGGAACGCCGCCGTCATCGTCATGCCGAAGTCCGCCGGCGGCTGGCCTCCGACCATGCCGACGGCCACCATGCGACCGTTCGGGTTGAGCTTGGCGAAGAAGGAGGGCATGTCCGCACCGGCGACGATGTCAATGATGACGTCGTAGCCCTTGGGAGCGTCCTCGCCGCCCTCGCCGGAGCGGTCGAGCACATGGGTCGCGCCGAGCTTGCGCAGGCGTTCACCACGCTCGGCCGACGACGTCGTGACCGCCACCGCGCCGGCACCGCCACGAGCCGCGAGCTGGACAGTCATGATCCCGATGCTGCCGGCCGCGCCGCGCACCAGCACGGACTCGCCAGGAGCGAAGTGGGCATGGGCGAGGCCGAAGTGGGCCACCACTCCGGAGCTCCCGAGCGTCACCGCGTCGACCGGCGACAGCTTCGCGGGGAGGGGCAGGATCTCCTCGACCGAGGCGATCGCCTGTTCGACGTAGCCGCCACCCACGCCGGTGAACGCCCATACGCGCTGACCGACCCATGACGTGTCGACGCCGTCGCCGACCGCGGTCACGATGCCCGCTACCTCGCTGCCGGGGATATGGCCTTCCTTGAAGCCGTAGGAGGCGAGAACACCGCTTCGGATCAGGACGTCGACGCCGCCGACGCCGATCGCCTCATTGGCGATGAGCACCTGTCCCGCGGCGGGGGCGGGGGTGGGGAGGTCGATGACCGCCAGACCTTCGGGGCGTCCGAACGCCTGGATCGCGACTGCCTTCAATGTCGTCTCCTTGTTCTGGGACCGGCCGGGATCGATGGGGACCGGCCGGGATCGATGGGGACCGGCCGGGATCGATGGGGACCGGCTGGAATCGATGGGGACCGGCTGGAATCGATGGGGACCGGCCGGGACCGGTCGGGGCCGCCCGACCCCGGTCCCAGCGCCGGGGGGCCGCACTCGGTGAAGCCCCGGACTTCCATGCCTTCGGACGCTAACGGACGCCCCTGTCCGTTTGGCTAAAGTGAGAGTGGTGACCGACCGTTTGCCTCACCCTCTGCGCTCCGACGCCCTGGACAACCGCGGACGCATCCTCGACGCGGCCCGCGCGCTGTTCGCCACCGAAGGTCTGAATGTGCCGATGCGGGAGATCGCCCGGCACGCCGGGGTCGGCCCCGCCACCCTGTACCGCCGTTTCCCGACCAAGCAGATGCTGGCCACCGAAGCCTTCGCGGACGAGATGCGCGCATGCCACGTCCTCGTCGACGAGGGGCTCGCCGAGCCGGACCCGTGGCGCGGCTTCTGCCTCGTGATCGAGAAGACCTGTGAGCTGCACGCACGCAGTCGAGGCTTCACCGAAGCCTTCATGTCGACCTTCCCCGACGCGATGGACTTCGCCGCGGAGCGTGCGTACGCGTTGAAGTCGATCGCCGAACTGGCCCACCGCGCCAAGGACGCCGGCCATCTGCGCCCCGACTTCGTCCTGGACGACCTGATCCTCATGCTCATGGCCAACAGGGGGATTCACACCACGTCGAAGGCCACCCGGGTCGCGGCCTCCCGGCGCTTCGCCGGGCTCGTCATCCAGGCATTCCGTGCCTCTCCGCAGCACTCGCCGCTGCCGCCGGTAGCACGACTGGCCCCCGCGGCACCAGGCAAGATCATGTGAAGACGCCACCGGGGACGTGTCCGGGCGACGACCGTCGTGCGGACCGGCCTCGCGACCCCCTCCCCAGTGCGAGCCCCAAGTGAGATCCCCGAGTCTCTGGGGGAGTCGAAATTAGGTGAGGCTAACCTTGAATTGTGGGGGCTGCTGAAGAGATCTCCGAGGCCGAGAGCCCACGGGGTCCTGAACTGTCGGCCACCGGTGTCACCGTGCCTTACGAAGGCGTCGATGCTGAGCGTGGGGCGCCCCTGGGTCAGCAGGGCGACGCGGCGCGAGAACTCACGAGGGGCGGTCAACGAGAAGCTCGGCCTGAAGGACGCCTGGACGGTCAAGGGCGACTAGGACTACGGCCTCGCCACCACCGACGTCGAAGGGCTCACCAAGCTCGGTGATGTGCGGTTCGCCTACGTCGGCAGCGACGGGGACGAGAACAGCACCCCGTTCCACGGCGCCCGGTCGAGGACTCCGTGTGGAAGTCGCTGCCGTTCGTCAAGAAGGGCGAGGTCCACCGGTTGCCCGACGGCATCTGGATGTTCGGCGGTCCGCAGTCGATGGGGGCCTACGTCGACGCGATCGTGAAGGCGCTGGCGAAGTAACACATGGCCGTCACCGCGACAATTCCCGCCACCCGTCCGTCACCGCGGCCACGTACCGGACGGGCGCGGCCGCGGTGACGGCCGCCCTGCTCCTGCTCGTCGCCGGCCTCGCGATCATCGACATCACCCAGGGCACGGCCGAAGTCGGCGCCCCAGGTCTGGAAGGCGTTCACCGGCCGGGCCGACCCGGCGGACACGTCCGTCGTCATCGCCTCCCGGCTCCCCAGAATGGCCGCGGTGCTGCTCGTCGGGGCCGTGCTCGGGACGGCGGGCTCCGCCCTCCAGGCGGTCAGCCGCAACGGCCCTTCCATCGCCCGACACCCTCGCGGTGAACGCGGGCTCCTACCTGGCCCTCGGCCTCACCGCCGTCACCGCCGTCACCGCCGTCACCGAAGGGCTGCTCCTGCTCTAGGCGAACTGCCAGGTAGCGGCGAGCGTCCACGCGGTCAGCGACACCGCCTCCGTTCCGTCGCAGTGGCGGCTGTTCTTGCCAAAGGAGTGGGACACCGACTCCCAGCGGCGACAGGCGTGCGATGCCGGAGGACGTGCGGCACCGGGAGAGGTGGCGGCTGGCACTGGACGTCCTGGACGAGCTGGCCGGTGGGGCCTGACGCCGCCGGTGGTGGTCGCCGACGCCGGGTACGGCCAAAGCCACGCCTTCTGGGCCTGGTTTGACGGCCTCGACGCCAAGGCCCTGAAAACTCGGCGAGCCCCCTCCGCATGCGGAGGGGGCTCGTCTCTTGAGCGCTGGGCAAGCCTTGCACCTGCATCTCCCCGCAGGAAGCGGGGCGTCTTTCCTTGGACCACCAACGCGCGGCCGACTGCCCGGAGTTGGGGCGCTTTCGACAAGATCGAGTGTAGCGCACCGGACGCGCCAGCCGCCTCTCGCGGGGAGGTTCGGGTGGGACGGTCGCGGGACGCGGGGCGGGACATCCGTGGGGTGTGGGCCGTGTGGTCAGGCTCGGACGAATGCCAGCAGGTCGGTGTTGAACGTGTCGGCGAATGGGGCGACCATCGCGAGGCCGTGGGGGCGCCCGGGTAGACCTTGTAGTCGGCGTCCTTGACGATGGCCGATGACTTGTTGCCCGCTGCCACGATCGGGACGATCTGGTCGTCGTCGCCGTGCACGATCAGAGTGGGTACGTCGAAACCTCGCAGATCTTCCGTGAGGTCGGTTTCCGAGAATGCCTTGACGCAGTCGTACGCGCCCTTGATTCCCACCTGCATCGACCACATCCAGAATGCGTCGCGGATGCCTCACGGCTGGCTCGAGCGTCCGCCGCCGCGACGGTCCTGGGCAATCGCGCGGTATCCGTTGTCCGCGACAAGCTGGAGTTGTGGGTTCCAGGCGTCGGCCGTGAGTGGCCAGCCGTGACTGAAGACGACCGGCCGGCCCGAGCCGCCGTTCGACGGCCTCAGTCGCGGCAGTCGCGGCCGGGGCAGCAGCCGCAAGCGTCCTTCTCCTGCCGGTCGGCGGGAATCGCGGCGGCGGGGGCCGCGCAGCAGCCCTTGCCCTGCCAGGCGTCGCGGCCCTCTTTCACGGCGATCGCGGCGATGACCAGAGCGGCCATGGGGTCGGCCCAGGACCAGCCGAGGGTGGCGTTGAGGAGCAACCCGGCCAGGAGCACGGCGGACAGGTAG
Organism: Streptomyces sp. AgN23; assembly: GCF_001598115.1. Lineage (NCBI taxonomy): Bacteria > Bacillati > Actinomycetota > Actinomycetes > Kitasatosporales > Streptomycetaceae > Streptomyces > Streptomyces sp. AgN23. Next base: position 493,595 of record NZ_CP007153.1, on the reverse strand, counting down.
GTGCACAGGAGCGTCTGCTTGGAGTCGGCGACCGCGGAGGCGGAGCCGAGTTCGCGTCCGGCACGGCGCTGAGCGGCGGACAGGAACGGCATCACCGCGAGGGAGAGGGCGGCGAGGACGATGCCCGGGATGGAGCGTTCGGGCTCGCCGGTGCCGGTCAGCGCGCGGACGGCGTCGATGGTGACGTACGCGGCGAGGGCGAAGAAGGACAGCGCGATGATCCGCAGGGTGGTCTTCTCCCGGGCCTCGCGTACGGCGTGGTCGGCCGCCGAGAACTGCCAGGCGACCGCGGCGGCCGAGGAGACCTCGATGACCGAGTCCAGGCCGAAGCCGATCAGGGCGGTGGAGGAGGCGAGAGTGCCGGCGGTGAGGGCGGCGACCGCCTCGATGACGTTGTACGTGATGGTCGCGGCGACCAGGAGCCGTACCCGGCGGGTGAGCGCGTCCCGCCGGGCCGGGGAGAGCCCGAAGACTCCGTGGGCTGCGTGGCCTCTGTGGCCTCCATGGGGTGCGTGGTCTCCGCGGGTTGCGTGGCCCCCGCGAGTTCCGTCGGCCATCGGTGTCTCGGCGGCCATCAGCAGCACCCCTTCTCCTCGGCGTCCGGGCAGGTGCGGTCGGTCTCGACGGCCACCACGGCGGTACGCAGGTCGTCCAGCGCGTGGCCGAGGCGTTCGTCGGCCAGTTCGTAGCGGGTGCGGCGGCCGTCGGGGATCGCGACGACGAGGCCGCAGTCGCGCAGGCACGCCAGGTGGTTCGACAACCGGGTGCGGGAGATACCGAGCGCGTCGGCGAGGTCGGCGGGGTAGGCGGGGGCGTCGCGCAGGGCGAGCAGGATGCGGCAGCGGATCGGGTCGGCGAGCGCGCGGCCGAATCGGGCCAGCACCTCGATGTCGGATGCAACAGTCAGCACGCTCTGAGAGTACATGGATACCTGAATTCAAGAAGCCCTGAATTATCGTGTACGTTGCTCCCGGGCCGGGAGCCCGGCCCGGGAGCAACAAGCCACAGAGGCAGGCGCCACAGGCTCAGGCCGCGGACGGCTGGGGCGTCTGCCCAGGTGCGGTGAGCCGTCCGGCGCGGGCCAGTACGGCGACGGCAGCGGCGCAGCCGACGCCGGTCGCCGCCAGGGTGAGCCACACCAGCCAGGCCGCGCCGTGGGCGTGGGCGTAGTCCCACAGCGCCCCGCACGCCAGGTTCCCCAGCGTGATGCCCAGGCCGGAGACGGTGTTGTAGAGGCCGTAGTGGGTCGCGATCAGCTTCTGTCCGGACAGGGCGACGACGGTGTCCATCTCGAAGGGGTAGACCACTGCGCCTGCGGCGGCCAGCAGCCCGACCGCGGCGACCAGCGCTCCCAGCACCGCGGGGGCGGACGACGAAGGGGCCAGGGCGAGCGGAAGGAAGGCGGCGCCCATCGCGCAGAGCCCGACGACGAGAGCCTGCTGGGAGGTGAAGCGGCGCTTGGCCCAGCCGGTCAGCCGCAGTTGCCCGGCCACCGCGACACCGGCGGAGATGACGAACAGGCCGCTGGTGGCCTTCGTACCGTCCGCGCCCAGCGCCGCGTCGGCGGCGAGGGGCAGGGCGAGGTAGACCTGGAAGGTCAGCACGTATGAGCCGATCATCGCCGCCGAGAACAGCAGGAACGGCCGGTTCGCCGCCACCTGGCGCCACTGCGCCCACACCCCGGCCACGGCACGCCCCTCCTTATGGCCTTCCTCGGTCCCCGCACCGTCTTCGGCGGTTTCCGCACGGTCTTCGGCGGCCGCGCCGTACCGCCGGGGCAGGGCGCGGGCCTGCATCACGCTCAGGGCGGCGAAGATCGCCGCCGATACCGTGCACACCAGCCGGAAGTCGGCCGCCAGCAGCGCCAGCCCCACCAGCGGGCCGAGCAGCATCCCGGCCTGGTAGTACACGTTGAACGTCGCGAACGCGTCCACCCGGCGCTCACCGGTCTCGACGGCGAGGTAGGCGCGTACGGCCGGGTTGAACAGAGCACCGGCGAACCCGGTCGCCGCGGACGCCACGAGCAGCGCGGGCAGCGAGTCGACCCAGCCCAGCAGGGCGAACCCAAGGGTGCGCAGTACACACCCGGCCATGATCGGGGCCTTGTAGCCCAGCCGGTCGGCGATCGTGCCGCCGATGAGGAACATGCCCTGCTGGGAGAGGTTGCGCACGCCCAGCACCAACCCGACCGTCCAAGCGGCCAGGCCCAGCTCACCCGAAAGGTGGGCGGCCAGGTAGGGCATGAGCATGTAGAAGGCCAGGTTGATGGCGAACTGGTTGACCATCAGCAGCCGTACGGGCGCGGGAAACGACCGGGTCTGTGCGAGCAGGGTCTTCACCGGGCCACCCTCGCCATGCCGCGGTTGCTGTCTCCTGCCGCTGTGGCACGGCTGCCGTCCGCCGACGCTGTGCCGCGGTTGCCGTCTCCTGCCGCCATGCCGCGGTTGCCGTCTCCCGCCGCCGAGCCACAGCTGCCGTCCCCCGCCGCCGAGCCGCGGCCATCGTCCTCCGCCGCCATGCCACCGCCACCGTCCCCCGCCCCCGGCGCGGGACGCTCCACCCTTTCGCAGCGCGTCCAGCGCGTGACAACCGTTTCGGTGCAACGGGTGATCTCCTGCGGGTCCTCCGCCGGTACATGTCCCAGCAGCCGGTGCCTTCGGCACCAGTCGTCGTCGAACACGGTCCCGACATAGCGGTGGGGGCCGTCGGGGAAGACCGCCACGATCCGCTGCTCGGCCGGGGACGTCCGCGCGACCCACCGGGCGACGAGGGCGACCGCGCCCACGCTCCACCCACCGGTGGCGTAGCGGGTGCGCGCCAGGGCGCGCGCGGCCCACACCGCCTCGGGGGCGGCAACCCAGTGGACCTCGTCGAACAGTTCATAGGCGACATTGCCCGGGTAGATGCTCGACCCCAGCCCCCGCATCAGGCGGGTGCCGGCCGGCTGGCCGAAGATCGTCGATGCGCAGGTGTCCACCCCCACCACCCGCAGGGCCGGGAAGAAGGAGCGCAGCACCCGGCCGATGCCCGCGGAGTGCCCGCCGGTGCCCACCGAGACGACCAGGGTGTCGACGCGGCCCAACTGGGCGACCAGTTCGTAGGCCAGCGGCCGGTAGGCGGCCACGTTGTCGGGGTTGTGGTACTGGTCCGGGCACCAGGCGTCCGGATGCGTGGCCAGCAGCTCCGCCACGCGCTCGCGCCGGGCCTGCTGCCAGCCGCCCACCGGATGCGGCGCGGTCACGGTGTGCACCTCGGCGCCGTAGGCCCGCAGCAGCCCGGCGACCTGGGGCTCCATCCCCGGGTCGGTGACCACCGACACCGGATGCCCGAAGGCCACGCCCGCCAGCGCAAGGCCCAGGCCCAGGGTGCCGGAGGTGGACTCCACGATCCGCGCCCCGGGCAGCAACTGACCGCGCGCACGGGCCGCGCGCACCATGTACAGCGCGGTACGGTCCTTGATCCCGCCGGGGTTGTGGCCCTCCAGTTTGGCCCAGAAACCCCGGTCGGCAACGGTGAACGGCTGTCCCACCCACAGCACCGGGGTATCGCCCACCAGCCCCGCGGGGGTGGGCGCCGATCGCGCACCGGCGGCCAGCAACTGGGCCGGGGAGGAAGGAACAGAATCAACGGAATCGATGACAGAAGCCTGATGGTTCATCATGGCGGCTCTCCCACCGCCCTAGGACACGGCAGCAGCCGATGCCCCGGAGCGGTGTACGGGTCGGGTGACGGACGGAACATGGCCGAAGACCGCACCGGCCCCCGCGCGGCGCACTCCACGAGAAACCCTCGCGCAGCGCTCTCCGCCAAGGAACCGGGCGGCAGGCCCCGTCAGGTCCGCCACACCTGCAACACCGCCCGCGCCCGACCCGCACCGGATCCCGCGGTAACCCCGTACGGCGGACCGCGCACCGGCGCCACCCGCTCACCCACCACACTCACCAACGCGGCGGACTGCGCCAGCGGGACCTGGGCCGACGTCATCTGACTTACCGCCGGCTCATCCACCCCCACACACGCCCGCGCCCCACCGTGGTGCCGCTCGCAGGCCCCGTGGCCGGCGGCCAGTTGAGGGGCACCCGGCGACGTACGCGAGCCGCTGACCGGCCGCACTGCCTGGGCTGCCCGCACTGCCTGGGCTGCGCGCACTGCCTGGACCGGCAGGACCGCCCGCATCGTCTGCATCGCCTGCGCCAGATGGACCCCTCGGACCCCCTGGACCTCCTGCACCGCTTGCACCGGCAGGACATCCACCCGTCCGGCACTGGACGGCAACGGGCCGTGGGCGCAGCCCACCAGGTGCACCAAGACCGCAAGCACCATCGACCAGGGCCAGGCCGACGCCCGTCGTCGAGGTACCGCAGCGATCAGCACTGGCTCAACGTAACCGAAGCGCCACGTAAAGTTCTCGTCAGGGAGCCGGTCGGCGCAGCCACAGCGAAACCTGGACCGGGGCGGATGGATCAGCCGAGGGTGTCCGTGACGCCACCCGTGGCGCAGTCCGTGAGGTCACCATCCGGCCTGCGAACCGTACAGCGGGGCAAACCGCTCCCCCCACTTCCACTGTGCCGTGGACGGCTCGCACGTTCGGGCCCTCAAAGGGGGGGACCACGTCGGTCCCTCACCGGTCGACCTGGCCCGGACCAGCCGGCCGACTTCTTCACCCCGGAGGGCCAGGCGGAGCGGATCGAGAGGCTGCTGGCCGGATACCGGGCCGGCACGGTCTGGCCGGGCGTGGGCTTGCGCCGAGGGCGTCCCCGTAGGCCCCGGATCGGAGGCCGATACGCCCGGAAGGCGTGCGGTCCTCAACGCCCCCCACGAATGGGTGGCATCGCGCTCGACGCCGGATTCACGCCCGTGGTCGCAGGTCTTCGAGCACCTCGACGACCCGTGCGCGCTCCTCGGCTTCGAGCCCGCGCAACGGGAGCGGGAGGCTGTGAGGCGAGGTGAGGCCGATGTGCGCGGCGGCCTCGGCGACCACGCGCAGCGAACCGTACTGGGCGAAGAGGTCCCACAGCGGCTGGAGCCGCCGCGACTCCGCCCGCGCCCGCTCGGCATCGCCGGACTGCGCGGCCCGGGTGATCGTCAGCGCCGGTTCGGGAAAGGTACCGGCAATCACCGAAAACCATGCGTCACACCCGGCGTTCAGCCCCGTCGCCGCCAAGCCGTCCCCGCTGACGCCCACCGTCACGGCCTCGGGCAGAATCTGCCGCAGCCGTTGGACGCGGGCCCGCGCGGCCGCCGGGTCGGCGGGCACGCCCGGGATCTTGACGGACGACACCCGCGGCAGCTCGGCCACCCGCGCGTACAGCTCATCGGTGAAGGTGAAGTGGGTGGTACGAGGGTTGTCGTAGACCACCAGCGGCACCGAGAGGTGCGCCGTGACGTCCTCGAAGAGCCCGAACACGTCGTCCTCGGTCAGCGGCTGGTACGACATCGGGGCCAGCAGCACTCCGGATGCCCCCGCGTTCTGCGCGTCTTCGGCCACCTCCAGCACATGCCGGGTGCGCAGCGCTCCGATGCCCACGATGACCGGGGTCCGCTCGCCGTGTTCCACGGCGATACGGGCTGCACGGGCGCGCTCCTCGCGGGTCAGGTAGGCGTACGACCCCGTGGAGCCCAGCGCCCCGATCGAGTCGACTCCGGCGGCGGCGAGCCGGCCGACCAGAGCGGCGAAAGCCGTCTCGTCGATGCCGGTTTCGGTGAGCGGGGTGAGCGGAAAGGCGCTCAGGCCGGTGAACATGGGCATCTCCCGGATGGCGATACAGGGTCTCTAGAGAGGGTTCTCCCGCAGCCAGGTCAGAACCTGTTCCGCGTGTTCGCTCGGCGGGAAGATCGGATAGAAGACGTGCTCGATCACGCCATCGCGGATGATCAACGTGAGCCGCTTGTAGAGGGCCGCCCCGCCCGCCTCGAACGTGGGCAGACCGAGCGCCCGCGCCAGGCTCCGCGCGGGGTCGGAGAGCATCTCGAACGGCAGGCGGAGCCGCTCGACGACTTCGCGCTGATAGTCGGTTTGCTGGCTGGACAGGCCGAACACCCGGACCGCGCCGGCCGCGAGCAGTTCCTGATAGTGGTCACGGAAGCCGCACGCCTCGGGGGTACAGCCGCGCGCCCCGGGGATCGCGTCCCAGCCTTCGGGCAGGTCGGTGCCCGGGCGGCCGGTGAGCGGATAGATGTAGATCACCGTCCGGCCCGAGCCGAGTGCGTCGGGGGCGTCTGGGCCGTCGAGGCGGACCGTCGTAGCGCCGGTGCTGTGCAGTTCCAGGGGCGGCACCGGCGTCCCTGGCAGATGGGCGGCCGCACCGTCGTCCTCGGGCACGGGCAGATCGGCCGGAAGGTTCACGAAATCGGTCATCGGAGCATCTCCTTCGTCGGTCGCTGGGACACGGCTGCCGCGGTGGGCGGCCTGCCGCAGGTGCGTGATCAGTGCCGCCCGGCGCGCGGTGAGTCCCGCGATGCGCTGGGAGAGCTCGTCGATCGCCGCCCGGTACTCGGCCAGTGAGGCCGGGCAGTCATCGGCGTGCTCATGACCGACCGCGAGGCAGTCGAGGAACGGCCGGGTGCGTTCCACGGGAAGCCCGAGCCTGCTCAGCGCCCGGATCTCCCGTACGAGCCGTACGTCGTGCTCGTCGTAGTCCCGGTAACTATTGGCCAGCCGCTCGGGCGTCAGCAGCCCCAGCGATTCGTAGTAGCGCACCGCTTTGGTCGTCACGCCCGCCCGGCGGGCCAGCTCACCGATCCGCATGTCTCTCACCTCGGAGAACGCTAAACCTTGCCCTTGAGGGTAAGGTCAAGGCGATCCTCCGCGCCGCAGATCGAGGCACGGGTGCGGGGCCCTCACCGCTCATCGGGCGTCGCCTCGGGAATGCGCTTCCGGTAGTGGACGCGGTCGTACTGGCCGTCCCGGCGGCGCTCGGTCACCTCGTAGCCGTACCTCGGGTAGATCTCCTGGTTCTCCCACATCAGGGCGTTGGCGTAGAGCCGGATCTCCGGTAGGCCGAGGGCGCGTGCGTGGGCGTCGGCGAAAGCGAGCAGGCGTTTGCCCATGCCCTGGCGGTGGGCGTCCGGGTGTACGGCGATGCTCTCCAGGACGAGGTGGTCGGGCTCGGGCACCAGGACCAGCACGCCCATGACCGGGTCACCGGTGACGAAGACGCGGCCCGCCGCGATGCCGGTCGTGCGGTCCGCGTCCATGGGCGCCGGGCGGATGCCGATCCGGGCGACGTAGGGGCGGTATGCCGCGTCGTGGTGGTGTCGCGGACGTGGAGATGCGCGAGGTCGCCCACGTGGCTCCTTCTCCACCGCGAGCCACGGCATCCGCCTGCGCTTGGCGGCCAGGGCGTCACGGGTGGGGGTCAGCCGCTTCTCCTCCTCGAGCAGTCTGCTGGCGCGCGGCCTCCCACTCCTGCGGCGAAACGATCGGAGGTGTCTTCATCGTGACGTCCGCCTTCCCGTCCGGGGCACGTTCGCCGCCCCCGCCATCCAGGGTGGCCGTCACCGGCGGGGGCGCACACCGGTGCGCCACGAATCGAATGCGCGATCCCGGGGGAGCCGGAGTCGTCGGAGGCCGACTGCGGCTCGCACCGATCCGGAAGGTATCCGAAAATTTTCGAAGACGTCGACTTCGAAAAGGATCTCCAACCCCAGGGACCCATTGATCAATTTCGGATTCACTCGGCGAGAAGAGCCTATGAACAGCTGCTATGTATCCCCGCGAGATCTCCGACCACAGCGAAGTTTCCGTAATCCTTGCGGAAACCGTTGACACCCGACGGGACCAGTCCAACACTGTCCGCACCGACAGAACCGCAGCCGGCCAAGGAGGAAGCATGCATCGGGACGAAACCCCCGCACGCCCGATCAGCCGCAGGAACTTACTCGGCCGTGCCGGCGCCCTGACACTGGTCACATCCGGGCTGACACTGCCCGGCATCGGAACCGCAAGCGCCGACACGACCATCACCACGAATCAAACCGGCACCGATAACGGCTTCTACTATTCGTTCTGGACCGACGGCGGTGGCTCGGTCTCCATGACCCTGGCCTCAGGCGGCAGTTACCGGACGTCATGGACCAACTGTGGGAATTTCGTATGCGGTAAGGGCTGGAGCAACGGCGGCCGCAGGAACGTGCAGTACTCGGGCAGCTTCAATCCGTCCGGCAATGGATATCTCGCCCTCTACGGGTGGACCTCGAACCCGCTCGTCGAGTACTACATCGTCGACAACTGGGGCAACTACCGGCCCACGGGGACCTATAAAGGCGCGGTCACCAGCGACGGCGGCACGTACGACATCTATCAGACGACGCGGTACAACGCTCCCTCGGTCGAAGGCGTCCGAACGTTCAACCAGTACTGGAGCGTCCGGCAGTCGAAGAAAACGGGCGGAACCATCACCACGGGCAATCACTTCGACGCATGGGGCCGTTCGGGAATGGGCCTGGGCACCTTCAAGTACTACATGATCCTCGCGACCGAGGGATATCAGAGCAGTGGGAACTCGAATCTCACCGTGAGCGGATGAACCATTCGCTCACCCCGTCCGTCGCGTCCCACCCCTGTCACCACCACAGAGCCCCAGGCCGACCGCCTGGGGCTTCTTTCTTGCCCGACCCCCACGCCTCCCGCGCCCGTCGCCGCGCGGGCCCCGCATGTTTTCCGCAAGGGATCGGCAAGCCTTCTGTCCGCCGGGCCGGGCAGAGGACGGACGCGAGACCCACGAGGGTCCACGTCCGAAATCCGCATGAGAGATCAACGGGGGGACGTCATGCCGGCGTTGAGCGACCGCAGAGTCTTCGTTGGACGAGCACCGCCAGTGGCTCACACTGGTGGAACGCAAGAAGGTACTGGCCATCCGGTCCGCGCCACCCGGGTCACGGTCGTCGTGCTCGCGACGCTGCTCTCCGCGGCGGCCGTCACCCTCGCCGGACCGATCGGTTTCGTGGGCCTCGTGGCACCGCACGCGGCCCGGGCCCTGGTGGGCCGTCAGCACGCCCGGGTGGTTCCCGTCGCGGTCCTTCTCGGCACCACGCTCGTGTGCTCCGCGGACATGCTGGGCCGCACGGTGATCGCCCCGGCTCAGCTCGGTGCCGGTCTGATGACCGCCGTGATCGGCACGCCGTACCTTCTCCAACTGCTCGTACGCAGCCGCCGCTCGGGCGTGCGTCGCAGCGGCGTGGCAGGGGAGACCGAGGCGTGCCCCGTTTCTGCCAGGTGGTGCGGGACGGCGACGGTAGCCTCTACCGAGGACGGCGGCACGCAGGGACGGCGCTTTCACACGCCGGTGCGGATTGCCACCGGTTGGCCGTACGGGGGAGCGTTCTGGTGGCCGGGGCCGGGGCTCGCCGGAGTCCACGGACGGCCGCCGGGACGCATGAAGACATCGGGAGGGTGGGGCATGGGTCTGTGGGGCACGGCGCTGGATGCCGCAGGGATCAGCGATCCCCGGCTGCGGGAGGACTATACGCACCAGCGGAAACTGGTGGCGGCCTACCGGCGCAGCTCCTACCTCGCCGCGCGCCTGCTGCTGCCCCCGCCGTTGCTGCCCCATCTGATCGCGGCGACCGCCTTCATGCATCGCACCGACACCCTCCTCGACAGTGGCCCCGTCGAGGAGCGCGCCGGGGCCTTCGCGGAGTGGGCGAAGGGGGTGCGTGACGGCCTGGCCGGTGGCGAAAGCGAGCATGCTGCCGTACGACCGCTGCTGCACACCGTCTCCGCGCACCCCGGGCTGCGCGAGCGGGTCGAGGGCTTCCTCGACGCGGCCCCACTGGAGCTGGAGTTCACCGGATTCGCCACCGAGGCGGACTACCAGCGTTACGTCGACACGTATGCGCTGCCGGCGTTCATGCTGATCGCGGGCCTGATCGCCGGGGAGGACACCCCGGTGGGCTACCGCGAGGCATGCCGCGTGTACATCGACGGCAGTCAGCGCCTGGACTTCGTCAACGACCTGTCCGAAGACCTCGCCGACGGGCGCCTGAACCTGGTGCGGGAGACCCTCGACGCGCATGGTGTCGCCCGCGTCGACCTGGAGAACGCCCGGGACACCACCGGAACCCGGAGCCTGCTGGCCCACCTGCTCGGCCAGGCCCGCCAGTCCCTGTCCACCAGCCGGAGCCTGGTCGGCCTCGTGCCGCCCGAGGGCCGCCCGCTGTTCCGCGCCATGATCCAGATCGAGCAGCTCACGGCCACGGCGGCCGCCGACAAGGGCCCCGGCGTCCTCCGTGCGCCCGCCCGTCCTCCGCTGCCGGCCACCGCTCGGGTGCTGCTCCGGGAGCGCCGCCACGCCCGTCATCGGCGCTGAACGTGGCACACTCGCGCGTCAGTGCGGAGCGGTGTCCGCGTCCGGGGTGGCGGTCGAATAGAAGACGGACTTCTGCTGCTTGGTGCGGTGCGCTTGGCCCTTGGCGACGAGTGATTCGAGGGTGCTGCGCACCACCGTGGGCTTGATGTCGCGTCCCGGAAGAGCCTGGGTGAGAGTGGCGGTGATCTCGGCCGCGGAGCGGGGCTCGCCGTGCTGGGTGAGGTCATCACGCACGAGCTCCCGGAGCGTGGGCGCGCCCGCTTCGCGCACCGGCCTGCGGCTCGGGCGGCTGCCGGGTGACTCCGTACCCTTCCGCTTTCCGCCGGTCGCGTCGGCCTTCTTCCTGGGCTTGCGCGTGGCAGGCAGCGCCGCGGACTCCCGTGTCGCGGACGAGCCATCGTCGGAGTCGCTGACGCCGCCGTTCTCCGGTGCGCCACCAACGGCGTCGTCACCAAGGGTCTCTCGCATGCTGAGCAGGAGCGCCCGGTTCTCCTCCAGCACCGCCAACTGCTGTCGCAATGAGGCGATTTCGGAGCTGAGACGCTCGTGTTCGGCGGAGTTGCGTTCCAGATCGGCGGCAACCTGAGCCGCGTACTGGGATTTCAGGCTGGCGTTATCGGCAGGAGTATCCACTACAAGCTCCCTCATCTGGGCGCACACCACGTTGGTGCTGGATGGTACATCCGTGTGATTGCCACGTGGAGGCCGATCCCGCCGTCGAGCTGGCGCGGCGGCCGCGGCGACTGGCCCACAGGGGGTGCATCTGCGGTCGGCCTCTCGGCGTGGCCATGTTCTGACGGCCGGACAGTCCTTGCCTCGCTTAGCCGGACACTCGTAAGGTGACGCATGTCAGGTTGACATCAACTCCGCAGCAAGGAAGGCGAGATGACGACCACCGCATCCGAGGCCGCGTCCACCGAGGAAGCACCGTTCTTTCCCGCCCCGCGCACGTGTCCGTTCAGCGCGCCTCCGCAGCACACCGCGTTCCGGGAAGCAGGCGGTCTCCACAAGGTCACCATCTGGGACGGCTCCACGCATTGGCTGGCCACCCGGCACGCGGACATCCGGGCCGTTCTCTCCAGCCCGTCCTTCAGCGCCGATGTGCGCAACCCCGACTTCCCGCTGGTCCACTCCAACCAGCCCGAACACGAGGGCGGCCTGTTCCTGCGGCTGGACGACCCCGAACACGCCCGGCTCCGGCAGATGCTCACCAAGGAGTTCAGCGTCAAGCGCACGCAGGCGATGCGCGAGAACCTGCTGCGGATCACGGACGAGTTGATCGACGCCATGCTCGCCAAGGGCGGCCCGGCCGACTTCATCCGGGACTTCGCGCTTCCCCTGCCCTCCCGGGCCATCTGCCTCATCCTCGGCGTCCCTTACGAGGACCACGGCCTCTTCGAGCGGCACGCCAACGCCGGGACGGACCTGGACGTCAGCCACGAGGAGCGCGCCCGTACACAGCGGGAGGCGTTCGCCTACTACGAGGCCCTTGTCGAGCGCAAACGCCGTGAGCCCTCGGACGACATGATCAGCCGGCTGCTGGCCCACCACACCGGCCCGGACGGGTTCGCGGCCGAGATGATGCCCGTTCTGGTCGGGATCCTGGTCGGCGCCGGGCACGAGACCACCGCCAACATGCTGAGCCTGGGCACGGTGGCGCTCCTGGTCAACCCTGACCAGCGCGACCGGCTGCGGGCCCACCCCGAGCTGGCCCCGAGCGCCGCGGAGGAGATGCTGCGCTACTGGAGCATCGTCTCCACCGATCCGCGGCGCGTGGCCCTTGAAGACGTCGAGGTGGGCGGGCAGCTTGTCCGCAGAGGCGAGGGAGTCATCGTCTCGCTGATCGCCGGAAACCGGGACCCCCGCGCCTTCGGCGCCAACGAGGGCGAGTGTCCCGCGGACACGCTCGACATCGCACGCAACGCCCGTCGCCACGTGGCGTTCGGATTCGGCTCCCACCAGTGCCTGGGCCAGAACCTGGCGCGGGTGGAGATGCAGGTCGCCTGGCCGCGGCTCTTCGAACGCATCCCCGGGCTGCGGCTCGCCATCGCCGAGGACGAGCTGCCGTTCAAGAAGAACTCCATCGTCTACGGCCTCAACTCCCTTCCGGTCACCTGGTGAGCCGAGCGGACCTCTGACGGCAGAAGGACAGGCCAACGGGGTATCGCAGAATGAGGTGCATGAACGAGGACACCGCCACCGACACCACACGCAGGCGCAATCCCCGCGGCCAGGGGGACCGGCTCCGCGCGGAGATTCTGGCTGCCGTGGCACGGCTCCTTGACCGGAAACTCACGGAAAACCCACTGCCGGTGTCCCTCCGGGAGGTCGCACGCGAAGTCGGCATCGCCGCCCAGAGCATGTATCTGCACTTCGCCGACAAGGACCAGCTCGCCCGCGCCGTCGCCGAGGACGGCTACCAACGTGCCGTGGCGGCCATGCGTGAAGCCGATGCCCAGGCGGCCGGCCACGGTGCCGACGCCGGTGAACGCCTCCGCGCCCAGGCGAACGCCTTCTGCACCTTCGCCCGCACCGAGCGCGGTGTCATCCGCCTGATGTTCGGTCATAACGCGTCCAGCTTCGGCGAGCCCGGCCAGACCCACCCGGCCCGCCTGCTGTGGCAGCAGTGGCTGGACGCCATCCACGCATGTGAAGAGGAAGGGCTGCGCTGGCCCGAGGGTGCCGAGCAGACCGCGATCCTGCTGTGGTCCGCCCTCTTCGGCCGCTTCGCCCTGTGGACCTCCACCTTCGGGCGCCACGACGCACAGGAACTCACCACCTTCGTCGACCGCACCGTCGACACTCTGCTGCGCGACGCACATCGGTGACGGGGTCTCAGGGCTTGCCATCGGATGCGCCGCATGCGGCAGACTGCGTGCGGCATCATGATCACTCACCGTCCCCGTACCGGCGCGGTGACCGGCCGCTCAGCCCGGCGAAGCACCTGAAAGGAACCACCGATGACCTTGGACGCAGGACCGATACGCTCCGACGCGCACTGGGCGGCAGACGCGGTGGCGGACGTCCTCCCGGCCACGATGCGCGCGGCGCGGTTCGACGCGGCTGCGGGCACGCTCACGGTCGAGGATGTGCCCGTGCCCCGGCCGGAAGCGGGCGAGGTCGTGGTCAAGGTGGCCGCGTGCGGCATCTGCCAGTCGGACCTGAGCCAGCTCGACGGCCATATCGCACCCCGGCTGCCGGTGGTCACCCCGGGGCACGAGGCGTCGGGCGTGGTGGCGGCGGTCGGCGCCGGCGCCGGGCACTGGAACGCGGGCGACCGGGTGGTCCTGGGCGCGGGGAAGGCGTGCGGTACGTGTCCCGCCTGCCGGTTCGGCGGTGGCACGAACACCTGTGAGGACCTCCAGGTCATGGCCTTCCACTACGACGGGGCCTGGGCCGAGTACGTACTGACCGACGCCACCACGCTCATCGCCGTGCCCGACTCCGTACCCCTGGAGCACGCTGCGGTGCTCGCCGACGCCGTGTCCACCCCGTACGGCGCGATCGACACCGCCCGGTTGCGGTCCGCCGAATCCGTGGGCATCTGGGGGCTGGGGGGCCTCGGTACCCACCTCGTGCAGTTGACCCGCATCTGCGGTGCCTCCCCGATCGTCGCCCTCGACCCCCTGCCCGCCGCGCGCGAGCGCGCCCTCGCCCTGGGCGCCGACTTCGCGCTCGACCCGACGGACGATGACACCCGGGCCAGGCTGAAGGAGATCACGGCGGGCAAGGGCCTGGACGTCGCCTTCGACTGCGTCGGGCGCACGCCCTCCTTCACCCAGGCAGAGCGCGCCCTCGGCCATCGGGGCCGCCTGGTGCTCGTCGGCATCTCTCCCGACCCGCTGTCCGTGGGCCCGGAACTCCACTTCGTGCGCAACCGCCACACCGTGATCGGACACACCGGGTATCGCATGGAGCATCTGGAGGACCTGGTCGAGCTGACCGCCCGCGGCCGTCTGGACATCTCCGGGTCGGTCAGCGCGATCCTGCCACTGGAGGAAGTGAACGAGGCCATCCGCCGGCTGCGCGACCGGGAGGGCAACCCGATCCGGATTCTGCTGCGGCCTTGAGCCGGGTCTGCTGTCGGCGAAGGCCGTTCTGCCGGTGGGGGTTTTCGCCTAGCCTCCGGGTATGGCTGATCATTGTTCGGTGGAGCTGGGAGGGATCCGGCTGGCCTATCAGGTGTCGGGCCCGCCGGATGCTCCGCCGCTGGTGCTGTTGCACGCTCTGGGGGAGGACGCCACCGACTGGGATGTGGTGGCGCCCGTCCTCGCCCGGAGCCGGCGGGTCTACGCCCTCGACCTTCGTGGCCATGGCCAAAGTGACTGGCCGAGGGATTACTCCCTCGAACTCATGCGGGCCGACGTGCTCGCCGTGCTGGACGAGCTGGCACTTGGCCAGGTGGAGCTGGTAGGCCACTCGATGGGTGGGATCGTGGCCTACCTGATCGCGTCGGACCATCCGCAGCGGGTGGCGCGGCTCGTCCTGGAGGATGTCGGAGTTCCGCGTCCCCGGCGGCCGACCACCCCGGCCAAGCCGGAGGGCGAGCTGGCCTTCGACTGGGAGATGGTGCCGGCCATCAGGAAGCAGATCGACACACCGGACCCGGTGTGGTGGGAGCGGCTTGCCAGGATCACCGCCGACACTCTGGTGGTGGCCGGTGGCCCGGGTAGCCATGTGCCCCAGGACGGCGTCGCCGAGCTGGCCCACCGCATCCCCGGCGGACGCATGGTCACCATCCCGGTCGGGCACCTGATCCACAGCGCGGACCCCAAGGCGTTCACGGAGGCGGTTTCGACGTTTCTGGAGCTGTAGAGGGGTATCCGCCCTGCCCCCTCACGCTGGAGGTCCCGCTCAGGCCCCGCTCTCCCGGGCGGTCTGATCGACGCATTCCTGTACCCAGGTCAGGAAGGTTCGCACCGCGGCGGCGGGCAGGGGGACCGCGGATGAGCGGGGGCGCTCGAAGCTGCGTACCGCGGCCTCGACGAGTGGCCGGAAGTCCTCCTCGGCCAGGGCGACTTCCCGCGCCGCCCCGCGCTTGGCCATCCAGCGACCCGTACGGCAGAACACCACCGAGCGGCAGCCGTTGAGCACACGGTTGTCCGCGAGGTGACCTTCGCCGTCGCTGTGCTCACGGACGGAAGCGCGGATCGCGGCGAGCAGGTCCCGGTGCTCCGGCGCGGCGATCACCTCCCGTGCGGGGCGGCCGGACAGCGAGAGCCCGGTCCGATGGGCGACGGAGCGGTCGATGGCATACCAGAACGCCGGGGACCGTGCCGCGTCGAAGTCGGCGCGGTTCGGCAGCAGCGGGCCGGTGTTGAGGTTCAGTAGATACCCGGCCGCAGCGGAGGGGCGGCTGAGGAAATCCGTTCCGTAGACCACCAGTTCCAGGCCCGCCGCCGGGCAGGGCAGGTGGGGGTGGGCGAGGGCCCCGGCCAGGTCGTGCAGGGCCGGTCCGGGCAGTGACGGCTCCACGACGACCGTCACATCGACGTCGCTGCGCCCGTGCCGATAGTCCCGCAGCGCCAGGGAACCGACCGCGAAGACACTCACCAGATGAGGCCCGCACACCGTGCGGGTGCGCCGGACGAGTTCCTCCAGGTAGGGACGCAGCTCGGTGGGGAGAGACTGCGGATCTTCGAGAGGGTGGGCCATGTGTCCAGTATCCACCGCGTGATCCGGGCCGCTGACCTCCTCTGCGCACCCCACTCATCCCTTATCGTGCCTTTTGCCGTAGAGCCTTCGCGGGCGGGACGGAGCCGGGGACGTGGCGTTCGCGGAGTCGGCCGGTGGCGGCGAGCCCGCCTCCTCTCCTGAGTCCGGCCCGGTGTCCGGCATGCGGGTCCTGGGCCCCGCTGCCGGCCGTGTGTGCCGGGTACTTCATGGTGATCCTGGACGTGACGGTCATCGACGTGGCCGTGCCGTTGATCGGCCGGGAGCTGTCGGCTTCGCTCACCGGCATCCAGTGGATCACCGGCGGGTACACGCTGGTCTTCGCCGGGTTCCTGTTGAGCGGCGGTGCGCTGGGGGACAGGATGGGAAACCGCCGGATCTTCCGCACCGGCGTGGCGGTGTTCACCATGTCCTCCTGGGGCTCCATCGCGGGCGTCGCGGCCTCGGCGGGGCCGCTGCTGGGCGGGCTGCTGGTCTCCACCGTGGGCTGGCACCGCCAGCCTGGACTTCCAGCGCCGGCGCGACTACAGCGCACTCGGCAGCGCCATCGGCGTGGCACTCGGTGGCACCCTGCTGGCCGCGGCTGCCGACTACGGCGAGGGGCTGCGCACCAGCATGGCCATCGGCACGCTCGCCTACCTGGCCGCCGCGGGTCTCGCATGGTTGTGCGTACCGCCCAAGCCCAAGGGCGAGACGCCTGACGGGGAGGCTCGCACATCCCGCTGAGCGGTGGCCGGTCCTCTTGCGGAACGTCGCGCGTGCGGCTGCCCGGCGTCGCGGATCCGTTGCCCTCTGATAAAGGTAAGTGACAATTCGTGGCCGGCGTTTCGGACCGTGTCGGGACCCACTGTCTCGACCTGCCATTCAGCCGAGCGAAACCGTTGTTTCGCTGCCCCAGCGGCTTCTGCCTCTGTCGTACGCAGGACGCGCGCGTCCGCGTACGCGTCGATGGCGAGGCCGCCCCGCGCACCCGTCCGTGGCCGAGGAGGGTGCGGTGACCGAGGCGGGTGTGGTCGCTCCGTTCCGTGGTCGGCGTGCTCACCTGCCCGAACGCCAGGGCGAATCGCCGGCCTCGACGACGCTTCCCTCGGCCTGCCGGGCATCGGCTTGTCTCTGCCGCCGGAATCAGGTCATCGCGGCGCCACGGTCATGGCCTGCGGGCCGCCGCCGAAAAGGCGCCGTTCCGGTGGTGGTTCGGCGGTGTCGCCGGTAAACATGATCCGCCTCATGCGCCGGCTGATTGGCCGAATGTCGAAATGGTGGACGTATCGGACGGGCTGGACCGGGCGGGCCACAGTACGCGACCGACGTCGGCCGTGCGACCGGCCCCGGTCATGCCGGATCGGCACAGCACGCCGGCTGTGCGGTTGAATCATGTACGAATGTCCGAAAGTAAATCGTGAGCAAGCGGACATAAGGTGGCGGTACTTACGGCGGGGCGGCTGGGACTAGCATGCGACCTCGCGTGGCGGCAAGGGTGCCTGCGGGTGATTGGCCAAATTGAAATGCATGATCGATTTAGGCTGAAACTAGCTGCCTGAACATCATTGCCGCTCCGGAAGAGGCCCAGATACCGTAAATGCGGGCCCCGAACGACGCGAAATGCGCAGGGAAGCGAATTTCTGCCCGGGGCCCATTTCGTTGGACCCACCACTCCGGTATAGCGCAGTAAGTGAACGTATTGCCGAGGGCTTTATCGCGCCGTCATGGCGTTTCGGAGCCCGGTCGGCGGATGAGGCCTCGCCGGAGGCCGGGACCGAAATGAGGGTGATGCACAGGTGGAAGCTGTCTTCGTCATGCCCGGAACTGTGGCCGCTCCGCGCGGGGGCGTCCTTCGCGACCTCTACGACCGTTACGAGACCGTCCGTGACGCGCTGTCCCGCATCGACAAGGCAGCCGGGGGCCTGGGACTGCCCGACATCAGCACCAGGCTGATCGAGGACGACGGCGCGAGCGACCGGCGCGGTCCCGAGGTCCAGTATCTGGAGATCTTCGCCGTCAGCCTCGCGACGCACCACATGCTGGTCGCCGAAGGCGTCGAGCCCATCGCGATCGTCGGACAGAGCATCGGGGAATTATGGGCCCTCGCCGCCGCGGGCCACCTGCCGGTGGAGGACGCCGCCCGCCTGGCCGTGGCCCGGTCCCAGGCGCTGACCCGGCAGAGCTGGCGGGGCAAGATGCTCGCGGTCGGTGTGGACGGTCGCCGGGCGGAGTCGCTCGCCGGGCTGATCGACCATCCCCACCTGGTGCTGGCCTGCGAGAACGCCCCTCGACAGAGCGTCATCAGCGGGCCCGAGGAACTGATCCGGCATGTGGAGCGGGTGGCCGACGCGCTCGGCTGGCCGAGCCTTCCCCTGGACGTCCCGCACCCGACGCACACTCCGGCGATGGCGCAGGCCGCGCGGGATCTCCGGACGACCGCGCCGAGGGTCGCCTACGGTTCCGGGCGCTGGCGCGTGCGCTCACCCTGGCTGGGGCGCGACGTCGGCGACGACGACCCGGTCGACCTGGTCGCCGGCGCGCTCACCGCCCGGGTCCGGATGCTGCAGACGGTCCGCGAACTGCACGCGGCGGGTGCCGACGTCTTCGTCGAGTGCGGGGAGTGGCCCGTCGTCACCAAGTTCGTCGAGTCGTCGGTCCCGGGTGTGCGGTGCGTCGTACCGCTCAGCGAGAGCGATCCGGTCGGTGCCGTCCGGGCGTTGGCCGAGGACACCACGGCGATCGGCGCGTTCTCCTCGCGCCCGTCGGCACCGCCGGGCGACAGGATCCTGCCCTCCGCGTGGGTGAGCGCGCCCGAGCCGGCCGGCCCGCCTTCGGCCGTCGCCGTCGAGGCGCCGGCCCGGGTCTCCGTGCCCGTGCCCGCCGCCCCGGCCGCCTACACGGAGCCCACCCCTGCGCCCACTCCGGTCATCGCCGCGGCTCCGCCCGTCCCGGCCGGTCCAGTCATCTCCTATGCTCCGCCCGCACCGGCAACCGCCCAGGCTCCGGCGGCTCCTGTCACACCGGCCGCTCCGGTGGACGCGGTGGCCCCGCCGTCCGCCGGGCTGGACTACGAAACGGTGCTGGCCGAGCTGCGCACGCTCTACGGTGACTTCCTGGGCTACCCGCCGGACCTGCTCGGCGAGGACGACGGTCTGGAGTCCGAGCTGGGTGTGGAGTCGCTCAAGCAGGTCACCCTGCTCGGCCGGGTCTCCGAGCGGTACGGCCTGCCCGATCTGAGGTCGAACTCCTCGCTGCTGACCGCCGGTACGCTGCGCCGGATCGCGGAGGGCGTCGTACAGGGCCGGGCGGAGGCCGCCGGGTGACGGACGACAGCCTGCGGGGCAAGGTCGCCCTCGTGACGGGCGCCGCGAAGAGTCTCGGCGCGGACATCGTGCGCCGCCTGGCGCGGGGCGGCGCCCATGTGATCGTGAACTACTTCCACTCGGTCGACCAGGCGAAGCTGCTCCAGGAGGAACTGGAACAGGACGGCCACAGCTGCGAGTTCATCCGTGCCTCCGTGGCCAAGACCAGCGAGATCGACCGGATGTTCGACCTGGTCCAGGAGCGCCACGGTGGCCTGGACATCCTGATCAACAACGCCGCGGGCGGCGCGTTCCTGCCCCTGTTCGACATCGACGACACCTACTGGCAGCGGGCGTGGTCCACCAACGTGATGGCGGCTTACCACTGTTCACGCCGGGCGGCCGAGCTGATGGCGGGACGCGAGGGCGCGAGCATCCTCTGCCTGTCGAGCG
Organism: Streptomyces sp. AgN23; assembly: GCF_001598115.1. Taxonomy (NCBI): domain Bacteria; kingdom Bacillati; phylum Actinomycetota; class Actinomycetes; order Kitasatosporales; family Streptomycetaceae; genus Streptomyces; species Streptomyces sp. AgN23. The sequence continues at coordinate 473,875 of NZ_CP007153.1, read as the reverse complement.
TCGGGGCGCACCAGCCGGTTCCGGGCTATGGCCCCGGTGGTGTCACCAAAGCGGCCCTGGAGTCGCTGGTCCGCTATCTCGCGCTGGAACTGGTCGGCCAGGGCATCCGGGTCAACACCGTGCTGCTGGGCTCCGTCGCCAGCGAGATCGTTGTGAACCTCGACGGTCCGGCGACGTTCGGCGGCACGGCCGTGGCCGACGAACTGATGAACCGCACCCTCTCGACGCCGGAGGCGGCCCGGTTGATCGTGCACCTCCTCCACGAGGACGCCGGTTTCATCACCGGGCAGACCCTCGTCGCCGACGGGGGTATCAGCATCGGCGGAATGCAGGGCCTGCGATTGCACAGCAGGCTGGCCGACCAGGTGAGCAAGCCCGTGCGCCGCCCGGTTGTGTCGGCGCCGGCGCCGTCACCGTCCGCGCCGGCCGCGGCCGTACCGGCGGCCACCGCGCCGTCAGCCCCCGCGCCATCCGCGGCCGCACCGGTACCCGCACCGCCCCCACCACCTCGACCAGCGGTGCCCCCGGTGTCGGCCGAGGTGCCGGACGCCGTGCCGGACGCCGTGCCGGACGCGGTGTCGGCCGAGGCGGATCCCGGCGCCGTCGCGGTCGTCGGACTCGGCCTGGCACTGCCCGGGGCCAACAACACGGCAGAGTTCTGGGACCGGCTGCGGGAGGGCGTCCTGCTCTCCAGCGAGCCGTCAGCCTTCGACCTGAAGCACTTCTGGGCTCCCACCCGCGAGGAGACCGACGCCTTCTACGTCCGCGAGGCCGGATACCTCCACGACTTCGTGCCGGACCCTGCCTCGATCGCCGAACCGGACGGGAACATCGGACACCCCGGCTGGCCGCGGACCACCCGCTGGCTGCGGCACTGTGCCGTCCAGGCGCTGGCGGGGGTGCGCCGGCGTCCGACGGACCGCTGGCTCACCGCGACCACCGGCATCCACGACCAGACCGGGCTCGGTCCCCAGGGCATCGTCCTCGGCGACGAGTACCGGCGCATGGTGCGCGAGGCGATCCCCGCCGACCGGGACGGTGACTGGCTGGCGGAACTCGCCGACCACGCGATCAGCGTGCGGTACGGCGGTGACGGCGGCGACCCGCAGTCCTACCTGCCCGCGTCCGTCGTCCGCAACGCGTTACGCGGGCTGATCCCCGGTGACACACAGCACCTGACCCTCGACGCGGCCTGCGCCAGCGGACTGTTCGCCCTGGACGCGGCGGTCAAGGCGCTGCGCGAGGGTTCCTGCGACGTGGCGCTGGCCGGTGGCACCTCGGTGATCGAGCCGATCGGGTTCACGCTCTTCTGCCGGGCCCAGGGCATCTCGATGAGCGGCCGGGTACGGCCCTTCGACCGGGCGGCCGACGGGACCCTGATCGGCGAGGGCGCCGTCGCGCTCGTTCTGAAACCGTACGCGCGGGCCGTCGCGGACGGCGACCGGGTGCTCGGCGTCATCCGGGGCACCGGACTCGCCGCCGACGGACGGGGCAAGGGCATCCACGCCCCGGCCACGCGCGGGCAGGAGCTGGCGATCGCCCGTGCCTGGGCCGACGCGGGCGTCGAGGCCGACGACGTGGACTGGGTCGTGGCGCACGGCACCGGGACGCCGGTCGGCGACGAGATCGAACTCCGCTCGTTGCTGTCCCGGCTCGGGCCGGGCGAGCGGACGTGTCTGCTGACGTCGAACAAGCAGGTCTTCGGGCACACCGGGGTACTGGCGGGCCTGGTCTCGGTCGCACATGCGCTGGTCGCCCTCGAACGCGGAGCGGTGCCCGGCCAGCCCGTGGTCACCGATCCGCATCCGTTGCTGGGCGACGGCGAGCGGCTGACCGTGCCGGTCAAGGACGCCCCCTGGCCGGCCGACGGGGCGCGACCGCGCGTCGTCGGGGTGTCGTCGTTCGGCCTCGGCGGGGCGGACGCGCATGTGGTCCTGTCCGACCACGCACCACGGTCCGTTCCCGCGCGGAGGCGGGGCGTCGATGTGCGCGACGACAGGGAGGACCTGGTCGTCGTCGGCTGGAACACCCATCTTCCCGGCATGGATCCCGATCAGGTGCCTGCCTGGCTCCGCGGCGACGGGCCGCTCCCGGAGCCCGGTTTCGGCACGCCGTACCCCCTGCCCTCGCCGCGTGATGTGCGCATACCGCCGCTGACGATGCGGCATATGGACGCCGCCCACCTGATGGTGCTCCAGGCGCTGGGCCCGCTGCTGGAGCGGCTCGGCGAGCCGGGCACGAGCCTACGGCCCACCACGGCGATCGTGATGGGCTCGACCCTGCCGACCACGCACAACACCCAGGCGGCGCTGCGGGTGCACGCCGCCGAGTGCGCCACCGCGTTCGACTTGCTGCCCGACCCGGCGCAGGCCGAGGTGCTCAAGGAGTACCTTGCGAAGGGCATGGCGGAGGCCAAGGGAGTGATCCCCGGCGATCTGAACGAGGACGACTTCACCGGCGCGGTCTCCTGCATCCTGTCGGGCCGGGCCGCCAACTACTACGACTTCCAGGGCCTGGGGACCAGCGTCTACTCCCAGCGGGACTCCGCGCACACGGCCGTCGACCTGGCCCTGCGGCAACTCCGGCACCGGGCCTGCGACCTCGCCCTGATCGGCGCCGTGTGTCTGCGGCCGATCAGCGGCTGGGACCGGCACCTCGCCCACCTGGTGCCGGAGGGCCGGTCCATCGCGGAGGGCGCCGCGGTCCTGGCGGTCACCCGGCGCTCGACCGCGCTGGAGCACGGACTTCCCGTCCTGGGCACGCTCTCCACCGAGGTCGCCCTCGACGACCCCCGGCACCCGGTCACGCCCTCGCACGCCCTTCCCGTACTGGCCGGCACCGGACACACCTATCTCTCCCTGGACGCCCTGCTGACGGTTCTCAAGGCCGTCGTCACGGAGACGGACACCGTGGTCCGGCCCGCCGCCACCGGCTCGCCGCTGATCCGTTTCACCCCGCCCGCGGGCCCGCGGGAGGCGCTCACCGGCTCGCAACAGGCCGAACCCGAACGCGCCGACCCAGAACGCGCCGGGTCCGCGCACACCGGGTCCGCGCACACCGGATCCGGGCACGCCGACCCGGCCCCCGTCCAGTCGCAGCACGCCGGGTCGGAGCACACCGGGTCGGAGCAGGACGGGGCCGAGCACACCGAGGAGTTCACCGGACGCCGTCAGACCTTCCGCCTCGTGCCGACCGACCCGCCGCCGGCCGAGCCCGCCACGCCGTCGATCCCGCCGGGCACCGTCGTCATCACCGACGCCCCGGACCTCGCCGCCGTGGTCACCGGCCCGGACACCGCCGTCTGGTCACCGCGGCCGGGCATCGCGGGCACCGCCCATGTCCCGCCCGAGGGCGCGCCCGGCGCGCTGACCGGCCTGCCGTTCGTCCCGCGCCACATCCGGGTGCTGTCCCGGCTGCCCGTCGACGACGACGGGTGCGAGGAGGCCGGGGCCGCCCGGGTGGAGGACCTCCAGGACCTCGCCTTCACCACGCTCCAGGCGGCGCTGCCCGCGCTGCGCTCCGGGGGCTCGCTCGCCGCGCTGCTGCTCGGAGAGGTGCCGGACGATCTGCCGCCCCCGCTGAGCGGGCTGTTCACCGGTCTCGTCCGCTCCGTGCGGGCCGAGGTGCCGCAGTGCGGCGGACTGACCCTGATCAGCGACGCGGTGGACGCGGCGGCCGCGCTGGACCAGTTGGCGCGGGCGGGCGCAGCCCAGGTGCCGACCCACACGCTGGCCTGCCGCGGTGACGGCTGGTTGGCCCTGGCCGTGGCCGACGATCCCGTGTCCCCGTCCGACGGCGTCCCGCTGCCCTCCGGGGCGGTCGTGGTCGCCTTCGGCGGCGCCCGGGGAATCACTCCCGAGCTGCTGCACGAGGTGGCGAACAGCACCGACCGGCCCTATGTGTACGTCATCGGCCGCACCCCGCTGCCGGATGCCGACGACTCGCTGCCATCGCAGGCCGAGTTCATGGCCGCCGAGCGCCGACGGCGTCCCGACGCCTCCGTGCGCGAGCTGCGCGTCGCCTACGAGAAGGCCGAGGCGCGCCTGGAGGTGCGCCGTACGGTGCGACGGCTGGCGGAGCTGTGCGGCCCGGACCGGGTCCACCACCGCGTGTGCGACGTCCTCGACGCCGAACGCACCACCGCCGTCCTCGGCGAGATCCTCGACCGGCACGGACGAATCGACCTGCTCATCAACACCGTCCTCGACCTGCGCTCGCGCGCCCTGCACGCCAAGACCCTCACGGACTTCCGGGCCGTGCGGGCCACCAAGGCGACCGGCTACCGCAACCTGAAGCGGGCCCTGGCCGGACACACGCCCCGGATCTGGTGCAACTTCAGCACCCTGGCGACGCTCGCCCCCGCGCCCGGCGACATCGACTACTGCGCCGTCAACGAGTACCTCGCGTACGCGAGCGCCAGGGCACAGCGGCACGGGCCGGCCGGCGCCCACGAGATCGCGGTCCTGTGGAGCGGCTGGCGCGAGGTCGGCGTCGCCAGCAGCGTCACCATGCGGGAGACCCTCAAACGCAACAAGATGGACGCCTACATCAGCACCGCGCAGGGACGTGCGCAGTTCCTGTCCGCGGTGACCCGGCCGCCGGCGAACGGAGTGGCGTTCTTCATCCGGGAGGAGGAACGCGTCCTGCTGGCCCGGCGCGGCATCAGCACCCACGGCTCCCGCGTCGAACCGCGGATCGAGGCCCCGGACGCGCCGGATCCGGCCCCGCCGGACCCGGAGTTGACCACGCCGCTGCTCGACGGCGTGCTGTACCGGGGCGACGACTGGGCCGTCTTCACCAAGACCTGGGATCCGGGCACCCTCGCCGAGCGGGACGGGCGGTGGATGCGTCATCACCAGGTCAACGGTGAGTACACGCTCGCGGGCACGTTCACGCTGGAGGCGGCGGCCGCGGCGGCGGCCACCCTCTGTCCCGGACTGCGGGTCACCGGGTTCCGCGGTCTCGTCTGCCGGTCGTCGATCACGGTCCGGCTCGCCGGGCCGATGCGCAGCGTCGCGGTGGAGGCCCGGGTGGTGAGCCGTGCGGGCGACCGCGCCGAGGTGGCCGTGAGGATCACGGCACACCGGATCGGCAAGAACGGCAAAGTACTGCGCTTCAACGACCCGCTGTGCGAGACGCGGGTGCTGCTCGCGGACCGTTTCCCGGTGCTCGCCGGACCACCCGACTTCTCGGGCCACGAACCCGAGCCCGACTTCGCGATGCCGGTGTACTCCCCGGATCCGCCGATCTCGCTCACCGGACCATTCGCGGGCACCGGTGACTACGCCCGCGGGCCGGACGGCAACAGCGCCAGGTTCCGTCTGGACCACGCCGCCTGGGCGCCGGTCCTGGCCGGGATGACCGTACCGGCGATCCTGCTGGACGCGATGGTGCACCTGTTGCTGCTGCCGCCGCGCGGTGACCTTCCACCGCTGGTCGGGCCGATGGCCGGCCTCGACGAGGTCGACCTGGGTGGGCCGGGCGACGACTGCCGGCTCAGCGCGCTGCATCCGGTCATCCGGCTGCACTGCGACTTCGCCACCGGGGAGCTGACCGCGCTGACCGGTGACGGGCAGGTGCTGGCCCGGATATCCGGGGTCAGCGCACATGCCCTGGACCACAGCGGAGAACTCGTCCGGCCCCGCGGCGACGCGCCACGACCGGTCCGTTCCTGACAGCCGGGTCCTGACAGCCGATTCGTGACAGCCGAGGAGACAGCAGTGTTGTGGCAGGACATCACGATCGCCGGGACCGGTTCCTGGATACCGCCGATCCGGCAGAAACACGAGCCGTGGGACAAGCCGGTGGACAACGGGCCGCCCTCCCTGGTCGCGCTCAACGGATTCACCTCGGCCGCCGTCTCCACGGACAGCACGCCGTCACAGATGGCCGCCCGCGCCGGCCTGAAGGCACTGCGCCACGCGGACGTCAGGGGCGCCGACCTGAGCCTGCTGGTGCACGCCAACTTCCAGGACGAGGACCACTACGCGCCCTCCGCCTATCTGCTGCGGGTGCTCGGCGGGCCGGACACCAACGCGATCGAGCTGGGCGCCGCCAGCGACGGCGGGGGAGCCGCGCTGGTCACCGCGGCCGAACACCTCACCGCCAAACCGGTAGCGAGGGCCGCGCTGGTGACCGCCGGTGTCCGGTTCCGGCCCGAGCGGTGGGGCCACGTCTCGGAGATGGGGCATCTGGCCGGTGACTCCGGCGCCGCCGCCGTCCTCACCCGGGGGACGGGCTTCGCACGGCTGCTGGCGACCGATCAGGCCGCGCAGCCGCAGCTGGAGGTGCTGACCCGGGCCCGGACGGCGCCCGACGGCAGCGGCCTGCCGCTCCTCGTCGAGGAGACCGGATTCATGCCGTACATCGACGCGCTGCGGCAGTCCACGCGCCGCTGTGTCGAGACCGTCCTCGAGGAGACCGGCGTCCGCCCGGAGGGCATCGCGCGTGTGCTGCCCATCGCGATCGGGTCGGAGGTGCTCGACCTGCTGCTCGGCGGTGCGCCGCTGGGCCTGCGGGCCGCCGACACCAGCTGGACCTTCGGCCGGCACCTCGGCCACTGCGGACCGTGCGACGTCCTGCTCGCGCTCGACCGGGAGTTCCGCTCCGGCACGCTGCGGGCCGGAGAACGGGTCCTCGTCGTGAGTTTCGGGCTCGGCTTCCGCTGGACCACCGCGCTGCTGGAGATCACCCGCGATCCCGTCACCGCGGTGCCGGCCGGCCACTCAACGAAGAAGTGAGGTTCCCCATGACAGACACGAGTACCGCCTCGGCCGGGTCGGTGCCGCTCGCCCCGCGGGCGTGGCCGCTGCTGGGCCACGCGCTGCCGCTGCTCCGTGATCCGTTGGCGTTCATCATGTCGCTGTCCGGATACCGGGAGATGGTCCGCGTCCGGCTCGGCCCGAGCTCCGCCGTGATGATCTGCGACCCCGACCTGACCCGGCAGGTGTTCCTCAACGACCGGACCTTCGACAAGGGCGGCCCGATCTACGACCGGATCCGCGAGGTGATCGGCGACGGCCTGTCCACCTGCGCCTACCCCCTGCACCGGCGGCAGCGCCGGCTGTGCCAGCCCTCGTTCCACCCGACCCGCCTCGCCGGTTACGGCGCGGTGTTCGCGCGGGCGGCCGCGGCCAAGGCGGGCTCCTGGCGGGACGGCGACGTCCTCGATGTCACCCAGGAGATGATGACGCTCACGACGCGGGCCACCATGGAGACGATGTTCAGCGGCGCGCTGCCGGCGGAGACTATGCAACGGTGCCTGGCCGACACCGCGGTGATCGTGAGCGCGTTCTTCCGCCGGATGATGACGCCGGCCCTGCTGCGGCGCCTGCCGACCCGGCAGAAGCGGCGCTACGACGACGCCCGCACCCGGCTGGCCGCCACCATCGCGGAGATCATCGCCGAGCGGCGGGCCGATCCGACCGACCACGCCGATCTGCTCTCCACGCTGGTCGCCGCGGTCGACGAGGAGAGCGAGGACGGCCGACGGCAGTTGAACGACGCCGAACTCGCCGACGAGGCACTCACGTTCTTCCTCGGCGGCATGGAGACCACGGCCATCACCCTGGCCTGGGCGCTGCACCTGCTCGCGACGAACCCGGACGTCCAGCACCGTCTGAAGGCCGAGACCGACCGGGTCCTGGCGGGCAAGAAGCTCGACCCCGCGCATCTGCCCTCGCTCGGCCTGGCCTCCCGGGTGGTGACCGAGACCCTGCGGCTGTATCCGCCGGCCTGGATGATGACCCGTGTCGTCCGGGAGGACGCCGAACTGGGCGGCGTGCGGTTCAAGGGCGGCAGCACCATCGTGCTCAGCCCCTACCTTCTGCACCGCCGGGCCGACCTCTACGACGAGCCCGACCGGTTCGACCCGGACCGCTGGCTCGACGCCCAGCCCGACCGGGCCACCTACATCCCGTTCGGCGCCGGTGCCCGCAAATGCATCGGGGACCAGTTCGCCCTCACCGAGGCCATCCTGGCGCTGACCGCCATCGTCGACCGCTGGGCGCTGACCCCGGTCGGCGACCAGCCGTTCCAGCCCAAGGTGGAGACCAGCCTGAGTTCACGGGGACTGCGCCTGCGGCTCACCGAGCGGCGGTCCTCCGGCGCCGGCGACGCGGAACGGAGCGCCGCCGCACCGCTGTCCGCCTCCGTCCAGCCGTCCACCCAGCCGGGCGCCGCCGCCTGCCCGGTGAAGCACGGGAAGTGATCTCATGAGGCCTCACCTCAAGCCCCTGGTGAAGCAGTTGCTCGGCTCCCGGGAGATCAGCCTGCACACGGCGGAGCCGGCCGACACCCTGCACGCTGCCTCACGGCCCTACCCGAACGGGTGGTTCTGCCTGGCCTTCAGCGACGAGCTGCGGGCCGGGTCCCTCACCACCCGGCGGCTCGCGGGCGCCGAGGTCGTCCTCTACCGGACGGCCAAGGGCGTGCTGCGGGCGGTCCGGCCCCAGTGCCCGCACCTCGGAGCCCATCTCGGTGTCGGCGGATCGGTCGAGGGCGAGGACATCGTCTGCCCCTTCCACCGGTTCGCCTTCGATCCGTCCGGTGCCTGTGTGCGCACGGGCTATGACCAGCCGCCGCCGAAGGCGTCGCTCACGCAGTACCCGGTATGCGAGGCCAACGGCGCGGTCTACGTGTGGTGGCACGCCCTCGGCATGCCCCCGCAGTGGGACGTCCCGCTCTTCCCGATGGACGACCGGCAGCCGTTCAGCCACGCCACGTTCGACATCGCCGGTCACCCGCAGGACGTCATCGAGAACGCTTTCGACTGGGGCCATCTGCCGGCCCTGCACGGTCTGGAGGAGGTCGACATCGAGGGCCTGCCGGTGACGGGGGAACCGGTCAGCACGGTCACCGCGACCGCGCGCAACACGATGATGCGGGGGTTCCACCAGTCCTACACGCTCACGGTGATCGGACTGGCCACCATCGCGGCACGGACGGTCCTGCCCGCGGGTGCGGGAAGCCTCTATGTGATGCTCCACGCGACCCCGACCGCCCCGGGGCGGATGCAGGTCCGCTTCGGCACGAAGCTGGAGCTGAACGGACTCCCGGGGGTGCCGGACTGGCTGGGGCGCCCGGCGGTGATGCCCGTGGCCCGGCTGCTCAGCGAAGTCCTGCAACGGGTGGGCAGTGTCGACACCGGCGCGGACCTGCTGATGTGGCACCACCAGGAGCATGTCGCGCGCCCCCGGCTCGCCAAGGGCGACGGTCCGATCGGCCGGTACCGGCAGTGGGCGCAGCAGTTCTACACGGAACCCTCGGGCGATCTGGTCCCCTCGCGGCCCGAGCGCTCCGAGGTGAGCCGCTCGGAGGAGTGAGCGCAGGCGACCGGGCACGGGATGGCGGAGTCACCGGTCGACCTCGGCCGGCGACGGCCGGACGACGAGGCCCCGGGGCGGATCGAAGGCGCTTCTACGAGCACGAGGGAGAAAAGGGCATGGCCATGTCATCAGACCGGGCGGTTCCGGAGCCCCTGGGCGACCCCGGCGACATCGAGACGGAACTGCTGCGGCACCTCGAACTGCGGACCGGGAAAACCTGGTCCGCCGACGCGGACGTCTTCGGCTCCGGCGGGCTGTCCTCGCTCTTCGCCATGGAACTGGTGGTGCACCTGGAGCGGACGTACGGCATCGCCGTGCGCGGCGCGGATCTCCAGATGGACAACTTCAGGACCGCGCGGAGCATGGCCGCGCTGGTCGGCCGCCTCCGGCGGCCGGCCGTGGGCGGCTCCGGCGCGTGACGCCGCCGCCGCGGCGGCCCCGGCCGTCTACTCGTCCGAGCCGGCAGCCGACGGCGGTACCTCGACGACGAAGAACAGACGGCACCACGCTCGCGCAGCGCGGCGGACAGCGGCCCCGAGCCGCAGCCGGCGTCCAGCACCCGGCGACCGGCCACGTCTCCGGCGAGGGCTAATACCGCGGGCCGCGCGTAGTACGCGTTCACGAGGCTGTTCTCGGTTTCCGCCGAGTACGCCTCGGCGAAGCTGTCGTAGTCATTCACTCGGGCCGGATCCGTGGGCTGGGCGAGAATCTCGGGCATGTCGCTCACTCGGTCCATCGCCGCAGCCCAGCGTTCACATGATCCGCCGGACAGAACCCAGGCTGCCCAGCCCCTCGAAGCACGTCCTGCCGGCCGGCACATCGGCATGGCCGTCGCGCGCGTTCAGGCGTCCTCCATGGGTGGTAGCCCGGGCAACAGCTTCTCCAGCGTGACGGGGAAGTCGCGCACACGCACACCGGTGGCGTTGAACACCGCGTTCGCCACCGCCGCACCGGCCCCGCAGATGCCCACCTCGCCGATGCCCTTCGCACCGAGGACATTGGCCTTGTCGTCGTATCCGTCCAGGACGACGGCCTCGACGTCGGGGATGTCGGCGTTGACGGGCACCAGGTATTGCGCGAGGTCCCGGTTGACGAAGGCGCCGGAGCGTGGGTCGACGACGGCCTCTTCCTCGAGGGCGGCGCCGGCGCCCCAGATCATGCCGCCGATCAGCTGCGAGCGGGCCGTCTTCGGGTTGAGCAGGCGGCCCACGGAGAACACGCCGAGCATCCGCCGCAGCCGGATCTCGGCGGTGTCCGCGTCGACGCCCACTTCGGCGAAATGGGCTCCGTAGGTGTGGATCGAGTAGTTGGTGTAGTTGGGCTCATCGCCCATGAAGCGGGTCTCGCCCTCTGCCTCCACACCGCCGGGGTGGTTGCGTGCGACCAGCTCGCTCAGCGGCTCCGACGCGCCACCGATACGGACGTCGCCCTCGGAGAACACGGCGTCCGCCGGGTCCAGGCCCCGCAGCGCGGAGCGGGTGTCGTCGTGCGCCTCGGCCAGCAGTTTCCCGCGCAGCGTCGCGCACGCCCGGTGCACCGCGGTGCTGGAGTTCGCGGCGCCCCACGAGCCACCGGATCCCCAGCTGGTGGGGTTGTCGGAACGTCCGAGTTCGATGCGCACCCGTTCGGGCGGCAGGCCGAGCCCGTCGGCCGCGACCTGAGTGAGGATGGTGTACGTGCCGGTGCCGATGTCGGTCATGTCCGTCTGGACGACGGCGGTGCCATCCGCCTCCAACCGCACCCGTGCCGCGGCCGGCCCTTGGAGATGCACCCGGATGGCGACGGCCATCCCGCAGCCGACCAGCCACCGTCCCTCGCGCCTGCTCGCAGGAGTGGCGGGGCGGTGCTCCCAGCCGAACTGGCTCGCGCCTTCGCGCAGACATTCGACCAGGTGCCGGTCGCTGTACGGCACGCCTCGCTCGGGGTCGAGGGTGGGCTCATTGCGGATCCGCAGCTCGACCGGGTCCATCCCGAGCGTATCGGCCAGCTCGTCCATCGCCGACTCGACCGCCAGCAGGCCCGGCTCCTCGCCCGGCGCGCGGACGTCCGTCCCACGCGGCAGGTCGAGCGGCGTGAGCCGGTGACTGGTGAGCCGGTGGGGCGCGGCATAGAGGCTGCGGCCGGTGGCGGCGGTCTGCTCGGCGTACTCCACGTCCGGGTTGGTGTGCATCGTGACGTCATGGGCGATGGCGGCCAGCCGTCCGTCGCGCTCCGCGCCCAGTCGGACCCGCTGGTTCGATGTGGGGCGCATGCCGACGAGCTGGAAGACCTGCTGCCGGGTCAGCGCGACCTTGACCGGCTGGTCCAGTTCGCGGGCGGCGAGCGCCGCCAGGATCGTCTCGGAGTGGATGCCCAGCTTGGATCCGAAACCGCCGCCGACGAAGGGGGTGAAGACGTGAACCCGCGCCGGGTCGATCCGCAGCGTGTTGGCGATCGATGCCTGCGCCGCGTCGACGATCTGGGAGCTGACATAGACGATCAGGTCCTCATCACGCGGCGCCACCAGGCACGCGTTCGGTTCGATGGGCAGGGAGAGCCCGTACGGCGTCGTGTAGTGCTGGTCGACCTTGACCGCCGCGCCGGCGAATCCGGCATCGAAATCGCCCACCGACGTGTCCGTGGGCAGTCCGGCGTTGACCGTTTTCGGGACGTACGCCTCACCTTCGTGCTCGGCGAAGGCGAAGCGCCCCCGTCCGCCGGCGTACTCCACCTCGATGAGCCCGGCCGCCGCCCGGGCCTGCTCGAAGGTCTCGGCGACGACCAGTGCCACCGGCTCGCCGTAGTAGTGGATGTCCGGGCCGGTCAGCACCGGCTGGGCGCGCCAGTATTCGAACGGAATGGACTCATCGCGGATGCCCTGCTCGGGGGCGTTGCGATGCGTCATCACCATGCGCACTCCGGGTGCGCCTTCGGCGTCCTTGGAGTCGATCTCGATGATGCGCCCCTTGCCGATCGTCGCGCCGACGATGAACCCGTAGAGCGGTTGGCCGGCCTCCCAGTGCTCGTAGGCGTAGGCGGCCCGGCCGGTGACCTTCAGCGGGCCGTCGACACGCTGCATGGCTTGCCCGATCATCTCGCCTCCTCAGCTCGGCTGGGCCGCTTGCGCCAGCGTGCGGCACAGCGTGCGCTTGGCCAGCTCGATCTTGAAGTCGTTGTCACCCCGCCCGACCGCGTCGCGCATCGCCGCCTCGGCCGCGGCGCGACAGGTGGCCATCGTGGCCGGACGGCCCGTCAGCGCGTCCTCCGCCTCGACGGACCGCCACGGCTTGTGCGCCACTCCGCCCAATGCCACGCGTGCCTCGCCGATCGTTCCCTGATCGGCCGGGACGATGGCCGCCACCGAGACCAGCGCGAACTCGTACGACGCCCGGTCGCGCACCTTGCGGTAGATCTGCCGGCCCGGCGGGGGCGAGGGCAGCGCCACGGCCGTGATCATCTCATCGGGAGCCAGCACGGTCTCGATGTTCGGGGTGTCGCCCGGCAGCCGGTAGAAGTCCGTGATGGCGACGCGGCGCACCGAGCCGTCGGCCCGGAGCAGCTCGATCTCCGCGTCGAGCGCGGCCATCGCGACGGCCATGTCCGAGGGATGGGTGGCGATGCAGGAGTCGCTGGCGCCGAGGATCGCGTGTATCCGGTTGAACCCGCCGATCGCCGCGCAGCCGGATCCGGGGGTCCGCTTGTTGCAGCCCGCGGCCGTGTCGTAGAAGTAGGGACAGCGCGTGCGCTGCAGCAGATTTCCGCCGGTGGACGCCTTGTTGCGCAACTGGCCCGAGGCCCCCGATACCAGCGCCTCCGACAGCACCGGATAGCGCGTGCGCACCCGGGCATCGGCGGCCACGTCGGAATTCCGCGTCTGGGCGCCGATGCGCAGCCCGCCGTCCGGCAGCTCCTCGATGTCCCGCAGCGGAAGCCGGCTGATGTCCACCAGATGGCTGGGATCCTCGATGTCGAGCTTCATCAGGTCGAGCAGATTGGTGCCGCCGCTGATGAACTTCGCGCCGGCTCGCGCCACGGCGGTGACGGCGTCCTGTGTGTCCGTCGCCCGCTCGTAGGTGAAGGACCTCATCGCGGGCCTCCCTCCGCGCTGTCGCGGATGGCCGCGACGATGTTCGGATAGGCGGCGCACCGGCAGATGTTGCCGCTCATCCGCTCCCGGATCTCGTCATCGGTCAAGGTGATCCGCGGCGCGGACACGTCGGCGGTGGCGTGGCTGGGCCAGCCCGCGGCCACCTCGGCGAGCATGCCGACGGCCGAACAGATCTGGCCGGGAGTGCAGTAGCCGCATTGGAAGCCGTCACGCTCGACGAAGGCCCGTTGGACGGGGCCCAGGTGGTCGGGATCGCCCAGGCCCTCGATCGTCACGATCTCGTCGTCCTCATGCATGACCGCGAGCGTCAGACAGGAGTTGACGCGCCGGCCGTTGATCAGCACCGTGCACGCACCGCACTGCCCGTGATCACACCCCTTCTTGGTCCCGCTCATGCGCAGCTGCTCGCGCAGCGCGTCGAGCAGCGAGGTCCGCGGATCCACCTCGAGACGCCGCACCTGATCGTTGACGTTCAACGTGATCGCCGAGAGGGGGGCCGGCTCGCCCCGGCTCCGCCTCATGGCGTCCGTATCCGAAGCGCTCATCACGGCCCGCCTTCCTCACTCGGTGCAGAGGCCACCCCGGATGTGCGGCGCCACTGCCGGGCGCGACCCCGCGGCCCGTCGCCACTACCCGGGCACGCTCCCCTCTTCCCAGCGTCTCGCAAGAATGTGACCGTCGCACCGCGAGGGTTCCGTCACCGGCGGCGCGGCTGCCACCCCTTCCGCATCCCGAGGGAAGTGACGGTGTGTTGCGCGTCTGTCGCCTATCGTGGTCGCGTGGGCGGCCGTCGAGCGGAGTTGGCGAGACTCGGCTGTCTCCTGTGGTGGCTGCGGGGATACAGTCCGGCCAAGGTCCGGATGGGTACCAGGGGAGGGGCTGGTGTGTTCGAGGTCGTGACGGTGAGTGCGCTCACCGCATTCCTCACCGCGGTGGGGAACGGCGCCGCCGGGGAGATGGGCAAGCAGATGCTGCTGTCGACGGGCGCACTGGTGAGACGGACCCTGGGGCGGGAGACGCCGCTGCCGGCCACCCCGGAGGGGTGGGAGGTGCTGGCGCGGGAGATGCACGCGCGCCTCAGCGGGGATCCGCGGCGCGGTGGCGAGTGGGCCATTCTGCTGCGGACCTTGCAAGACGACGACGTGGCGCTCGTCCCAGGAGCCGGACTCCCGCCTGCCACACGGGATTTCACTGACCGTCAGTCCGTCTTGCGGCGGCTGAAGCGCGAGGCGACCCGCGCCGCGGCGGGGCGGCCACGCGTCGCGCTGTTATACGGGCCACCCGGGATCGGAACCAGCGCGGTGGCTCTCCACTGGGGTGCCCAGCAGATCGCTCAGTACCCCGACGGGCAGTTCTACGTCGACCTTCGGGACGCCGCGGGGGAGAGCGGACTGGAGCCGTCTGCCGTCGTGCTGCGCCTGCTGGGGCAGATGGGTGTCGAGCCCGAGGGGATTCCGCCCGCGGAGTCGGCGCGCGTGGGCCTCTATCGCCGGTTGCTGGCCGGCCGCAGGGCGCTCGTGGTGATCGATCACGCGTCCTCGGCCGCGCAGGTCCGCGCCCTTGTCCCGGCCACGCCGGACGTCTTCCTGCTGGTGGTCGCCTCCGGTCCGGCCTTGGCGCTGGAGGCGGAGCGCATCGAGGTGCCGCCGCTGAGCGACCGGGACGCGGTGAAGATGCTGCGCAAGGTGGCAGGCCCGGAGAAGGTGGCGCTGGCCAAGCCCCGGATGCCGTCCCTGCTCGGCCACTGCGCGGGCAACGCCTTCGCTCTGAAGGCCGCGGCGATGAGTCTGCTGGCCGAGGAGCCGCCACTGCCGGAGGACGTGGCGGAGTCCACGGCGCGCCATCCGGTCCACGGCATGGTGCGCAGCGCCTGCCGCCGCCTTCGGCCGGAGACGGCACGGCTCTGCCGGCTGACCGCTTTGGGCGGCTGGCCCGCGATCGACGCCCGGCTGGCGGGGGACACCGCCGCGGTCGGCCAGGAGGAAGCCGCCGGGATGCTCGCCGAAGCGGCCGACGCCCAACTGGTGGAGGCCCTGGGCGACGGCCGCTACCGCTTCCGGCCCGAGGTACGTCGCGTTCTGGCGGACACCGCAGCCCTGGAACACGGGATCCCGGAGTGCTCCGCGGCGATGTCCCGGGCCCTCGACGGGCTGCTGAACCGAGCCCTGCACGCCGCGCACGCGGCGCTGCCGCAGAGCTGGCGGACCGAGCCGGCACCGGCGCAG
This sequence comes from Streptomyces sp. AgN23, assembly GCF_001598115.1. Taxonomy (NCBI): domain Bacteria; kingdom Bacillati; phylum Actinomycetota; class Actinomycetes; order Kitasatosporales; family Streptomycetaceae; genus Streptomyces; species Streptomyces sp. AgN23. Next base: position 458,237 of record NZ_CP007153.1, on the reverse strand, counting down.
GGCACTGCGTACCGTGACGAGGCCGAGGGCATGGCGGCGCTGCTGGCCGAGACCGGAAACGTGGTCCGGGCGGTGTCCGTGGCGGAGGAGTACCAACACATCGACACGGCGATGCGCATGGCCCGCGCATTGTGGCCGGTGCAGCTGAAGGCCGGGTTCTGGGACGAGGTGCTGCCCGCCCTGCGGATCGCGGCCCGGTGTGCCGACCGGCATCACGCGGATTCCCGCATGGCGGGCGCGCTCCACTTCCAACTGGGCCACTGCCTGGGCGAATTGAGGCTGTGGAACGAGGCCGACCGCGCGGTGCACACCGCCGCCGCGTGTGAACGCGCCGCGGGACACCTACGGGGCGAGGCGTCGTCCGTCGAGATGCTGGGCCTGCTGAAGCTGAACGACTGGCGGTACGACGCGGCATACGAGCGGTTCGTCGAGGCGGAGCGCATCTACCGGCGGATCGCTCCCGGCCAGGAAGGCGCGGAGGACCTGCCACGTGCCCTCGCCCTGGCCGAACGCCACCAGGGGCGAGCCCTGCGCGGTCTGGGCCGGCTGGAGGAATCCCGCGTCCTCCTGGAGACCGCGCGCGACTTCTTCGCGGAACGGGGAGAGGCGTACAACCAGGCCCGCGCCCTCACCGACCTCGCCGAGACGCTGCACGACGCCGGCGACCACGCCGGGGCGCTGACGAAGATCGCCGAGGCCGAGCGCCTGCTCAACCCGGAGAAGGCGACTCCGCACCTGAACCATCTCGCCCGTCTGCGGCTGAGCTGCCAAACCCCGCGCTAGCGGGCACCACCGCCACCGGGTGCACGCCGCCGGCCGTGTGCACCCGGAGGGTCGTCCCACCGGGCGGCACGGTCCGGCCGCCCGCAAGCCAGGCGTGCAGCGAGGAGGCGTACGCGGCCGGGTCGGCGTCCGCGCCCGGGCCCGCCCTCAGGTGGAACACGCCGTGATCCCGGCCGCGCACCGTGCACCGGTCCGGCCCGCTCACATACACGGCGAGCGCACAGTGCGGATGCCGGTCCAGCACCTCCGCGCTCCACTCCTCCGGGCCACCGAGGCGGGGGTCGTCCGGCTGCCCCTCGCGTACGATCACGTCGGCCAGGGCCAGGTCGCCGGGGTCGCGGGTGTCCTCGTGTACGGCGAGGTGGGTTTCGCCGACCGCGTCGTACGGGTGCCCCGTGGTGCGCTCGATCCGGACCTCGGTTCCGTGCACATGGGTACGGACGTTCAGAGGAGCCGTGCGCCGTGGGGGATCGTACGGCGGCAGGGGCAGCGGCTCCAGCAGCGCGGGGGCCGCGGGCTCGGGGAGATCCATCAGGCCGTAGAAGAGCCGCCGCAGCAGCGCCGCCGAGGCACCCGGGGCCGAGCTGGTGAACTCCGCCGGACCGGCGAGCGGGCGGTGCCACGCCAGCAGTTCCTCCAGCTGATCCCGTGGCGGGCCATGCGGATCGAGCCGCGGGGCCTCCCGGACGAACGTGGCGAGTGGCGCCGCGGGATCCAGCCTGTCCTGTGTGGCGGACGCCAGCAGTACGGGGATGCCCAGCGCCGCGGCGTAGTAGGAGACCGCCCCGAAGTCCCCCACCACGACATCCGCCGCCAGCAGCGCCTGCCGCCAGGCGTGCACGGGGTCGATCAAGGTGAGACCGCTGCGGCGGGCCCGGTCCAGCCACACCCGGATCTGCCCCGGGCCGTGCCCGTACCAGATGTTCGGATGCAGCACGGCCACCAGCCGGTAGTCGTCGGCCGGCAACTCGGCGGCGAGCCGTGGCAGCAGACTCGGCAGGATGTCATGGCCACCGCCGTTTCCGAAGAGACCCTCCGGATTCCAGGTGGAGTTGAGCACGACGAGCCGCTGACCGCGCCGCACGCCCAGAGCCCGCCGGAACCGCTCACGGTAGGCGCGGCCGGCCAGCAGGCGGTCGAAGCACGGGTCGCCCGCGAGGACGGCCGCCTCTTCGGCTTCGGGGCATACGCGCCGCAACCGCTCCAGCTGCTCCGGGTGGGACAGCACGAGGCCGTCCACGAAGGGTTCGCCGTTCGCGAGCAGCCACTCCGGTGACAGCCCGAACGTCGGCTCGCGGCCTCCGGCTTCCGTCACCAGCAGCTTCTTGGTGTATCCGACGCCATGGGACAGTACGGCTAACCTGCCGTGAAGGCGGTCGAGTCGACCACCGAAGCTCGCGGAAACCGCCAGGTCCACCGGTGTTGCCAGCGCCTGTTCCCAGGGCAGCACGGGCAGCCCCAGCTCGGCGAACAGCTCGCGGATTCCCCCTTGGAAGGCGGACGACTCCGTCGACGTGGCCAGCAGTTGCACCCGAAAGTCGTCGTGGAACAGCGGCAGCACGTCCAGCAGGCGTCCGGCGGAGGTGACGTTGTGCACCACCAGCAGGACGCGGCGAGGGGTGGCCCGGCTGGCCCAGCGATCGGAGCCTTCCCCGACCGGGACCCGAATCGCCAGGGGATCGGCTGGCCCCACTCGCCACCTCCTGCTGGTCACGCGATGTCCTCGGTATGCCGGATCACCCTAGCCAGGTGACGAGCGCACGCTGACGCCCGGCCGCGACGTGGTCCGTGACGGCCGTACGGGCCGGGGGAGCGCAGGTGCAAGCCGGGCGCCTCCCGGGCACCCGCGCCCGGAACGGATCACGCCTGGCAAGGCAGCGGGCCCGGTCCGCACGCCTGGCCGGGACCGTGGAACGGAAGGCCATGAGCAGCGGTTTCATGGGTCCGGGGGACTCCGGCCCAGGCCCGTTCGAGGAATTCATGGCGCGATTCCTCGGCGGCGGGCCGCGCCCCGGCCGCCGCCACATCGACATCGGCCGCCTGATGAGCGATCCCGCCCGGCAACTCGTCGCCGACGCTCCTACGCCGCCGAACACGGCAGCACCGCTCTGGACACCAAGCATCTGCTGCGTGCGGCGCTGGCCACCGAGCCGACCCGGGCTCTGCTGGCGGGGGCGGGCGCCGACACCGACGCGCTGGCCGCGGAGATCGACCGGACGAGTGGCGAGGGACCGCCGCGGACCCAGCTGTCCATCACCCCCGCGGTCAAGCGCGCCCTGCTGGACGCGCATGAACTGGCCCGTGCCCACGGCGACTCCTGCATCGGCCCCGCCGACACGCGCACCCTGGAACGCGAAGTCGAGCGGCTGACCCGGGACAAGGACCAGGCGGTGGCCGCGGAAGAGCACGAGCGGGCCACCGAACTGCGCGACCGTATCGGCGAGTTGAACCGCCGAAGGGAGGCCGACCACGGCACGGAGCCCGATGACGGGCAGAGCCTGGAGGTCACCGCCGAGGACATCGCCGAGGTGGTCTCCCGCCAGACCGGGATACCGGTCAGCAACCCCACCCAGGAGGAGAAGGCCCGCCTGCTCGGACTGGAGGAACACCTTCGCGAGCGTGTCATCGGGCAGGGCGAGGCCGTCGGCGCGGTCGCCGAGGCGGTGCTGCGCTCCCGGGCCGGGCTGGCCGACCCCGGCCGTCCCATCGGCAGTTTCCTCTTCCTCGGCCCGACCGGCGTCGGCAAGACCGAGCTCGCGCGGGCGCGGGCGCTGGCGGAGGCACTGTTCGGCAGCGAGGACCTGATGGTCCGGCTGGACATGAGCGAGTACCAGGAGCGGCAGACCGTCAGCCGGCTGGTCGGCGCCCCACCCGGCTACGTCGGCCATGACGAGACGCGAAGCAACCGTGACGCTCACGGTGGGCCGCGAACGCCACGCCGTGCCCGGCGCGCTTTCCGCCGTATCGTGGAAAGAGTTCCACCGGGGCCACCGCCTCGTACGGGTCGTGCGGGGTGGCGGGCCCCGGGCAGGCGGCGCCCCGAAGGTGGAAAGGAGCGCATCGGAGATGGATCAGACGAACCCAGTCCCGGACCCCGAGCGCAACTCCGGACTACGGCCCAGCGTGGGCGTGCCCCCGGGGGAGACCCCACCGGCCGAGGGCGGCCTCTCGGAAGCGGGCCCCCAGGAGACGTACAACCCCACGAAGGGCTGGTCGAAGGGCCCCACGATCATCATTTGGGCGTTTGTGGTGCTGTTCGCGGCCTTCTGCGTCGCGTTCGCGATCGCCGTGCTGTAGGTGACCAGGGAGGCCCGGCTCCCGCGTGCCTGGCACTCGGGAGCTGTCGAAGCGCCTTGTGCCAGGTGTCGCTCTCCTTCCTCTCCACCGACTCGTGGTCTCGCACGGTCATGTTCACCTTTTGGAGTGGCTGGGAACACGGGGGTGGACGCGGAGGAGGCCCGTTGATGCATGACGACCACGAGGCGCCGAGGAACGAGGACGGTGGAGTGCGGTCCGGCCGGGTGGAGACCCGGGAGGAGCGGGCCGACCGCAAGTGGGCCGAGTTGCTGCAGGAGGTGAGGGTGACGCAGACGGGCGTGCAGATTCTCTTCGCCTTCCTGCTCACGGTCGCCTTCACCCCGCACTTCCAGAGCCTTGGCCAGGTGGACCGGTCCATCTATGTGGTGACCGTCCTTCTGGGGGCGGCGGCCACCGGAGCGTTGATCGCGCCGGTTTCCTTGCACCGGATCGTCACCGGACGCCGGCTGAAACCGGAAACGGTGGCCTGGGCCTCCCGCTTCACCGTGGCCGGGCTGGTGCTGCTGCTGTGCACGGTGGCATCGGCGCTGCTGCTGATCCTGCGTGTCGTCGTGGCCGACGCCACCGCGTTGTGGCTGGCGGCCGCGGCCTTGATCTGGTTTGTGCTCTGCTGGTTCGTCCCCGCGGCCTGGCTTTTCCATCGCTCGCGCAGGGAGAGCTGAGGGTCGCTGAAGGGCCGCTGACACGGGCCACTGAAGGTCCGCTGACGGGCCCCTGAAGTCCGCTGTGGGCTGCGACGCCCGGCCGGGCGCACGGTTTCCCGTCCAGGTGGCGGGGCACCCGTGGCCCATGGATCATACGCAGGCTCCCGTCCTGGAGGCCCTGGCCCGCTACCACGAGCGTGGGGCCCTCCCCTTCACCCCGCCCGGGCACAAACAGGGCAGGGGCGCCGACCCGGAGGTCGTCAAGGTCCTGGGTGAGGAGGTGTTCCGCGCCGACCTCCTCGCCTTCGGCGGCCTGGACGACCGGCTGGGGTCGGGCCGCGTGCTGGAGCGTGCCGAGGAGCTGATGGCGGACGCGGTGCGCGCCGAGCACACGTTCTTCTCGACCTGCGGCAGCTCGCTCTCCGTCAAGGCGGCGATGCTGGCGGTCGCCGGCCCCCACGAGACGTTGCTGGTGGGCCGGGACGCCCATAAATCGGTGATCTCCGGTCTGATCATGTCCGGTGTCCGGCCGGTCTGGGTGGAACCCGAATGGGACGGTGCCCGCCACATCGCCCATCCCCCGTCCGCCGCGTCATTCGAGCGGGTGTTCGATGCGCATCCGGAGGCCAGGGGCGCCCTGGTGACCAGCCCCACTCCGTACGGATCCTGCGCCGATCTGGCGGGGATCGCCGAGATCTGCCATCGGCGCGGACGCCCGCTGATCGTCGACGAGGCGTGGGGAGCGCATCTGCCGTTCTGTTCCGAGCTGCCGAGCTGGGCCATGGACGCGGGTGCCGACGTCTGCGTGACCAGCATCCACAAGATGGGCAGCGGCCTGGAGCAGGGCTCGGTGTTCCATCTGCGCGGCGACCTGATCGACCCGGCCGTCCTGAAGTCCCGCGCCGATCTGCTCGGCACCACGAGTCCGTCCGTGCTCCTCTACGCGGGAATGGACGGGTGGCGTCGGCAGATGGCGCTGAACGGCGAAGAACTGCTCGGCGCCGCGCTGCGCCGGGCGCATGCGGTGCGCGAGGAGATCGCGGCCATCGACGGACTGCACGTGGACGGGCGCGCGGACTACGTGGGCCCGGGTCTCGCCGTTGACTTCGACCCGTTCCCGGTCGTCATCGATCTCACCGAGTTCGCGGTCAATGGCTACCGGGCGGCCGACTGGCTCCGGGAACACCACGACATCAACGCCCACCTGGCCGACCACCGGCGGATCAGCACCCAGCTCACCCACGCCGACGACCCCTCGACGACCGGCCCGCTGCTCACCGCGCTGCGCGACCTGGTCGGCCACGGGGACGATCTGCGGCCCGCTCCGGAGGTGGCCGTACCCGCACCGGGCGAGTTGCGGATGGAGCAGTCCTGCCTGCCGCGGGACGCCTACTTCGGCTCAGCGGAGGACCTGCCCGTGGCCCGCGCGGCAGGCCGGGTGGCGGCCGAGATGGTCACCCCTTACCCACCGGGTATACCGGCCGTGCTGCCCGGCGAGGTGCTGAAGCAGCCGGTCCTGGACTATCTGCGCACCGGAGTGAAGGCTGGGATGAACCTTCCCGACGCGGCCGACCCCACGCTGAACACCATCCGCGTCCTGGTCGAAGGGACGGGAGCCGACTGAGGCACCGGCGCAGGTCGGCTCGAGGCGGGGCCGACCACAACAGAGATGGCCACACAACAGAGATGGCCACCACGACAGAGACAGCCCACCACAACAGAGACGGTCACCACGACAGACGCAGAGGGAACAGTGAGCGAAACCCGTCCGGAGAATCCGACCCGGCTGATGCCCCTGCCCACGGCGCGGGGAGAGGTGTCCGGCGCGCTCGTCGACGCCCTGGTACGGGAGCCCGGCGGCGCGACACTGCCCATCGGCCCGTCGCTCCAAGAGGCCGATCCCTACGGCGATGATCTGCAGCTCGCGCTGTACGTGTGCTACGAACTCCACTACCAGAGCTTTTCCGGTGCGGATGACGCGTGGGAGTGGGACCCGGATCTGCTCCGGGTACGGCAGGCACTGGAGCACCGCTTTCTGGCTGCGCTGCGCTCCGATGCCACCACCCACGACGACCCGGACACCGCCGTGGCCGAGCTGCTGGTGGAGCCGGCCGACGGAACGGGAGTGTCGCACTACCTCCGGGACGAGGGCGAGCTGTGGCAGCTGCGTGAGTACATCGCGCATCGGTCGCTGTACCAGCTCAAGGAGGCCGACCCGCATGTGTGGGTCATTCCGCGACTGCGCGGCCAGGCCAAGGCGGCGATGGCGGCGGTGGAGTACGACGAGTTCGGGGCCGGGCGCGGCGACCGGGTGCATGCGGAGCTGTTCGCCGATCTGATGACCGACCTGGCTCTGGATCCCACGTACAACCGCTATCTGGACGCCACCTCGGCGCGGATGCTGGCAGTGGTCAACATGATGTCGCTGCTGGGGCTGCACAGGGCGCTGCGCGGCGCTCTGGTGGGACACTTCGCGACGGTCGAGATCACCTCCTCACCCGCGTCCGACCGGCTGGCCCAGGCACTGCGACGGTTCGGTGCGGGCGAGGCGGCGGTGTTCTTCTACACCGAACATGTGGAGGCCGACGCCGTCCACGAGCAGGTCGTACGCCATGGGGTGATCGACGAGCTCCTGGAGCGCGAACCGGGACTGGCCGCGGACGTGGCGTTCGGCGTCGATGCCACCGTGTTCCTGGAAGACCGCCTCGCCGGGGAGCTTCTGGGCGCCTGGCGGGAGGGCCGGTCCTCACTCCGCGCCCCGCTGTGATCCCGGCTGTCCCGCTTCCTCGGACTCCGGCTCGGGCGCCGTCGCCCCGGTAGCGCGGCCAGGCAGCGCGAACAGCGCCACGGCCGCGCCGACCAGGCCGGCCGCCACTCCGACGCTCACGCGTAAGCTGCTCGACGCCGCAGGACATCGCACACGCCGACGAGCCAACGAAAGGAGCGGTCATGACCGCCCCGGCCCCGACGCTGATCGAGGCGGCCCGGCGCCTCGCCGACGAGGTGCTGGCGCCCGGTGCCGAGTCCGCCGACCGCACGGGCGTCTCCCCGGCCACGATCGCCGAGGTCAAGAGATCCGGGGTGCTCGGGGTGGGCGGGCCGGCGGCGTACGGCGGGGTGCAGGCGCCGGACACGGTCGCCCGTGAGATCGCCGAAATCCTCGCCGGGGCCTGCTGTTCCACCTACTTTGTGCAGGCTCAGCACCACAGCCCGGTCAGGATGCTCTCCGCCGCCGACTCCCCGGCGCGCGAGCGGCTGCTGCGGCCGCTGTGCGACGGCACGCTGCTGTCCGGTATCGCCTTCTCCCATCTGCGGGCCTACCCACGCAAGCCGGTGCGGGTCACCCGGGTCCCGGGCGGCAGGCGCTTCGACGGCCGGGTGCCGTGGTACACCGGCTGGGGCCTGAACGACGTGATGCTCCTCGCCGGGGTCACCGACGACGGCGAGGCGTTGTTCGCCTTCGCGGACGCCCGTGAGCAGCCCGGTCTGCGCCCCACACCGCAGCTCCAGCTCGCCGCGCTGACCGGCACCCGCACAGTCGGCCTGGAGCTGGACGGCCTGGTGGTGCCCGAGGAGGCCGTGGTCTGGAGCCGTCCCTACGAGGAGTGGGCGGTCGCGGACCGGCCGAAGAACACCAACCCCAACCCGGCCGTGTTCGGCGTGGCCGGCGCGGCCCTGGACCTGCTGGAGGCCGCCGGGGACGCGGAGGCGAAGGAGACGGCGCAGGTGCTGGGCGAGCGGCTGCGTGAGGTGCGCCGGGAGGCGTACGCGCTGGTGGACGAGGTTCCGGCGGGGGAGTGCCTGGCGGACCGGCTCGCGGTGAAGACCCGGGCCTACGACGTGCTGCGCGCCGCCACCACGGCGGCGATCGTCGCGGGCGGCGGCCGGGCGTTCGGTCTCGGCAGCCCCGCGCAACGGCTGGCCCGGGAGGGTCTGTTTCTGGTGGTGCAGGGGCAGACCGCCGACGTCCGCAGTGCCCATCTGCGGGCATTGCGTGGTGATCTGCCGCCGCCATAGGCGCGATCGGTGGCCCGGTCATGTACGGTCCGCGCGCGCCCCGCCTACTCCAAGCCGGACGCCCCGAGGATCCCCCGGGTGGCCGTGTTGTCGAGGCGCCGGCCCAGCAGCCGCAGGATCTCCGTGCCGTGCCGCGACGTACCGCGTTCGAGGGAGCGCCGCGCACCGGGATCCAGCTCATGCCACAGCAGGGGATCCGCGACCAGGACGCGGAGGTCGAGCATCCCCCGATGGCCGTAGACGTCCCGTAGGACCAGGCGGGTGGCGATCCGGCTGTCCAGAGGACGGGCCGGGGCCTCATGGCGACAGTGATGACCTGGCCGCCCGACTCCTCCGCCCGGGAGGCGTGGTGCGCGCGGATGCCGATGGTGTCGTCGTCGTGCGCCGCGAAGACGTGCCGGACGTCATCCGCACGTCTCGGGCGCGTGTCGAGGCGGAAGACGCGTATATCGCCGACTACCGCGTCGGTGAGAGCGTGATCGAGGCCAGCCGGCCGGCCGAGGTGCTGGAGGCCAAAGGGCTTGTCGTCGACGCGTAGTGGCGGGCGGCCCGAAGGCGTTCACAGCTTTTCGAAGGGGTCGTGTGCGGCGAGCAGCTTGTCCACCCGTGCCTGGTCGACCCGGCTGACGATCTGCCCGGCCTCCTGCCGGTCCCGGATCACCTTGGCCAGGGTGAAGGCGGACGTCACCAGGTAGAGCACGGAGATGGCCAGGAAGCCGCGCACCCAGGCGTCGGCGCTCAGCTGGAAGATACCGATGGCGGTGGCGGCCATGGCGACGGCGAAGGAGGCGACCGCCTGACCGTAGAACGCGGCCGTGCTCTGCTGCTTGACCGGTGTCTCACTCATGCGGACAAGGATCGGCGGATGCGGCGGTCCGCGCATCCGTCCGGATACTCAGAAGGTACTCAGAAATCGGGCGCGGTCGTCCGCCCGCCTGGGCCGGGTTGTGAGCCCCGCGCCCTTGTCGCCGTCGTTCGCCGCGCCGCTCGGTCCGCCTCCGGACTTGCCAACCGGAACGGCGTTCCGTATCGTTTCCGGAGCGACGTTCCGTTTCCTTGTGTTGTCAGAGCAGGGACCCGGCGACCACGCCGCACATGGCCACCACGCCTCCGTATCCTTCCGGAAGTTGGCCGGCCAGAAGCTGTTCCGCTTGAACCTCGGCAGCGCGCTCCAGGTGCCGCTGCCGGTGCCGAAAGGACCGACGGCTCCATGTCACACACACCCCCGCCCCGTTTCGGGATCATGACCGCCCCCATGCAGGTCGACTACCACGACGTCCTTCGGGTCTGGCGCGAGGCGGACGCGATCCCGGAGATCGAGCACGCATGGCTCTTCGACCACCTCATGCCGATCGGCGGCGACCCGGACGGACCGGCCTACGAAGGCTGGACGCTGCTGACGGCCCTCGCCGCCCACACCCGCCGGCTCCGGCTCGGCTTGCTGGTGACCAGCAACAGGTTCCGGCCGCCCGCGATGCTGGCCAAGATCGCCACGACCGTCGACGTCGTCTCCGACGGTCGGCTGGAGTTCGGCATCGGCGTCGGCTCACGACCCGGCCACCCCCTGGCCCGGCGTGAGTACGCGGCACACGGCCTGCCCTTCCACGACTCCGCGCACGCCGTGGGCAGCCTCGCCGAAGCCTGCACGCTGATCCGGCGGCTATGGACCGAGGAGAAGCCGTTCGACTTCCACGGCACCTATCACCAGCTCACCGGTGCGTTCGGCAACCCCAAGCCCGTCCAGCGCCCCCACCCTCCGATCGTCATCGGCGGACGCTCGTCCGCCACGCTGCGCGTGGTCGCCGAGCACGCGGACGTGTGGAACATGCCCGGCGGCGAGATCGGCGACGCCGTCAACCGCAGCGCACTGCTGGACCGCTACTGCGCCGAGATCGGCCGCGACCCCGCAGCGATCACCCGCTCGATCGTCCTGCCCGTCTCCTACGATCAGCCCGGTGTCACCCGGGCCGCGATCACGGAGGCGATCGACGCGGGCTTCCAGCACATCATCCTCGGCCTGGCGGCGCCTTACCCCGCCGATGTCGCACGGTGGGTCACCGACGAGCTCATCAGCGCATCGGCCTGACGGCTCTCAGTCGGCATCCGTCCGAACCCGGGTGAGCGCGGCGACCGCCTCCCGCGGATCGTCCGCGTGAAACCGCAGCGTGCGGGCGAAGCCCTCCGCGCCCAGCGGTCGCACGAACTTCACCGGTTCCGTCAGCTCCACCGTCACCGTGGTCTGGCTGCCCACCGCGAGGTCGAGCACCCCGTCCGCGCTCACCCGCACCAGCCGCCCGTCGGGATAGCGCCGGTCGACCCGGGCGGTGGCGATGGCGGCGGCCGGGACCCGCAGGTCGAACAGCGCGCCGTACCGTACGCGCACCGAGCCGTCGGACCCCACGACATGCGGCCGCACCACGCAGGCCGCGTGCAGGGCGAGGATCAGCACCACCCCGTACACATCGATGACGAGCAGGACCGCGTGCACGGCCGGCCATGGGATCACCATCGCCAGCGCGACCGTCTCGACGACCGAGACGAACAGCATCCCGTACATCATGGCCGTCTGGGGCCCGGTGTAGGCGACGGCCAGCGCCCCATCGGGGATCTGGTGGCGGCGCCGCAGCACCCACAGGGCGAGGCTGTGCAGGGACCGGATCTCGTGTGCGAGGAGCCGGTACACGGCCACCGGGAGCAGGCTGCGCAGCGCGCCCCTCAGCCACGCCGCCGCCCGTGCGATCGGAGAACTCATGACGCCCTCCTGTCGCGCAGCTGGGCGGTCAGCTTCTCCATCACCCGGCGCACCACCGCGGCCTGGGCGGGTGAGTAGTCGGCGAGAAGCGCCTGCTCGAAGCCGGTCGCCGTGGGGCCGCCCTCCGGGATGGCCTCCAGCAGCTCGTCCGGTACGGCGGCGACGAGGTCGTCGGCCAGCGCCGCGATCCGCGGATCGTCCTCCTCGGCCCCGTCCAGCTCGTCCAGCCTCTCGTACAGGGGAAGTATGGCGGGGTCCTCGGCCAGCGGCCGGAGCGCCGCGTACACCGCGTCCCCGCCGACGATCCCGTCCATCAGGATCAGGTGCTCGCGGTCCTTGGCGGCGGCCGGCGAGGAGGTGGCGGGCGCGACCTTCAGGAGCTCCATGAGCGCGGGGGAGAGCGGTGCGTCCGGCGTGAGCGGGTCCTCCAGAAGGGTTTTGAGGACCCTGCGGCGCTGCTGGATCTCGTGTTCCTGGCGCGCGAGGTCGGCATCCAACTCGCCCAGCACTTCGGTCAGTTCGCGCCCGGCGTCGTCCGCGAGGACGTCCCGCACCTCGTCCAGGGCGAGCCCGAGCTCGGTCAGCCGCCGGATCCGGGCCAGCAGGATGGCGTCCCTGAGGCCGTAGACACGGTAACCATTGGCCCGCCGCTGGGGCTCGGGCAGCAGGCCGATGTGGTGGTAATGCCGCACGGTCCGGGAGGTGACTCCGACCAGCGCGGCGATCTCTCCGATGCGCATGGTGCCAGTAGAAACCCTGCCGCTACGACAAGGTCAAGCGCGGCCGTGGCCGGCCCGGGCTCCGCCCGGCGGGCCCTCGACGGCGCCGATATCGGGGCGGCCGCGGTAGAGCGGGGCGCCCCGGTAGTCACGGCCGCCGTTGTCCGGGGCGACGGTGCCGTTGCCGACCAGCGGTGAGCCGCGCGACCGGCGTGGCCGCGTCGAGGGCGGCGGCCGCGAGAAGGCCGAGCGGCCGCCGGCCGAGTCTGACGGATCGTCGTCCAGGTGTCATTCGTCGGATGGAGGGCTGTCGCGGCCAGTGTCAAGAGTCTGGATGCGCATGCCCGACAATCACGCAGGACAAGGGGGAGTTCGCCATCTTGGATGGCGTCCCATGGGCGGGCTCGCGCGGTGGGATGGGGTGGGCCGCGGCTCTCGTCCGGCGATCCGGCGGCGACCCGTGTAGGGGGCAACGGCACGGTAGCGTAAGGAGGTCGAAATACGGTCAGGTGCGGTGAGACCGCACATCCGGGGAAACAGTGAGGTAGCCCAATGCGGCACGAGATCAGCCCCGAGCCCATACTTCAGGTCGGGCTCGGTTTCATGGCGTCGAAGGCACTGCTCACCGCGGTGGAACTGGATCTCTTCTCCCAGCTCGCGGAGGGCCCCCGCACGGGGGGTGACCTGGCCGGGGCCCTCGGGCTGCATCCGCGTGGCGCCGCCGACTTCCTCGACGCGCTGGTCGCCCTCGGATTCCTGGAGCGTTCCGGGGGCGTGTACCGCAACAGCCCGTCCGCCGACACCTTTCTCGACCGTAAGAAGGCCACCTATGTCGGCGGCATCCTGGAGATGGCCAACAGCCGGCTGTATCCCTTCTGGGGGTCGCTCACCGAGGCCCTGAGAACCGGCGAACCGCAGAACGAGCACAAGCACGGCGGCGACGTGTTCGACGCCATCTACCGGGACCAGGAGGGCCTCGAGGGATTCCTGCACGGAATGACCGGGCTCAGCATGGGCAAGGCGCTGGTGATAGCCGAGCGGTTCCCCTGGGCCGGCTACCGGACGGTGCTGGACGTCGGGGGAGCGGTGGGCTGCCTTCCGGTGGCGGTGGCCCAGCGTCACCCGCACATGACCGGCGGCGTCTTCGAGCTGCCCCGGGTGCGGCCCGTCTTCGCGAAGTACGTGGCGTCCTTCGGACTGGAGGACCGGCTCACCTTCCACGCGGGCGACTTCTTCACCGACGACCTGCCCGGGGCCGATGTCATCGTGCTGGGCCAGATCCTGCACGGGTGGGGCCTGGAGGAGAAGCGGCTGCTGCTGAAGAAGGCGTACGACGCACTGCCGGACGGGGGAGCGGTCCTCGTCTACGACGCCATCATCGACGACGGCCGCAAGGAGAACACCTTCGGTCTGCTGGCGAGCCTGAACATGCTCATCGAGACCCGGTCCGGCTTCGAGTACACGGCCGCCGACGGCCGCGCCTGGATGACGGAGGCGGGATTCCGCAGTAGCCGGATCGAACCGCTGACGGACGGCTACTCCATGCTGGTGGGCATCAAATAGCGATCACATGGCCGTCCGGCCCTCATCGGGTGATCAGACCTTCCTTGCGTCCGTCACCGGGATGGCCCTCCTCGTGCCCACTGCTGTGCAACATATGCACACCTGGTGTGCGGTCCGCTCACCAGGAGGTCGGCTGAGCCGAAACACCTTGGCAGGGCACCTGCCGTGCGAAGGAGCACGCGCGCCCGCCTACCCCCACCAGGAACTCGGGCCGCCGGACAACGTGGCCGTCATCGCCATCACCGTCGCCTCCGCCGTCTCCATCTTCGGCGTGCCGTCCTGTGGCCGGCTGTGCGACCGGCTCGGCCGGCGCCCGCTGATCACCGCCGGCGGTCTGGCCATCGCCGTGTTCGCCGGACCGTTCTGGCTCTTGGCGGGCACGAAGGCGACGCCACTGATCGTGATGGCCGTGATCCTCGGGTTCGCCGGCATGCTCAATTCGATGATCTTCGGCCCGGCGGGCTCGTTCTTCTCCGAGCTGCTGCCCGCCGAAGTCCGCTGCACCGGCCTGGACCTGGCCCGCGAAACCACCGCCGTCCTCTTTTCCGGCACGGCGCCGTTCATCGCCACCCTGCTGTGCACGCGGGTGGCGGAAGCCCAGGGCTGCTCCAGCCGGGTGGCGCGACAAGATCGCAAAACCGGACCGGAGTGCGAGCGGCCAGAAAGCCCCTTGCCCGGTGCCGGGTGCCGGGCAAGGGCTCTCGCAGCGGTCCGCTAGAAGCGGTAGCGCAGGATCCGGCCCACATCCCGGAAGCCGGGCAGATGGGCCATCACCCGCATGCTCATCCGGCCGGAGGTGGGCATCTTCTCCACCCCCGGCATGTCCACGCTGCGCACCGCGTCCAGACAGGTCAGCCCCGGGTGCCAGGCCTCGACCTCATGGGGGTCGTCCAGACCCCAGTGGAGTGTGGCGCCCGCGTTGCGCACCGCGGGGACCATCTTCTGGAGCCGGATGCCCAGCGGCCCGTAGACGTCGAAGAGCAGCTGGCCGCTGGGGAACCGCTCGGTGATCCGCTGGATCAGCCGCTTGCCGTCCTCCTTGCGCAGATACATCGTCAGCCCCTCGGCGACGACCACGGTGGGCCGGTCGTCGGGGACCTCGCGCAGCCACGCCTCATCGGTCACCGAGGTGCCGACCATCTCGTAGTTCCCCGACGGCTCGGGAAGCAGCCTCCGGCGCAGATCGATCACCTCGGGGTAGTCGATGTCGAGCCAGCGCACCGACGAGGGCGGGTCGAGGCGCTGCACCCGGGTGTCGAGACCGCAGGCGAGATGGAGCACGGTCGCCTTCTGATGCTCGGCCAGGAACTCCATGGCCCAGTCGTCGAGCTGTTTGGCCCGCAGGGCGATGCCGACGGCCGTCGTGTCCGTCATCCCCGTTTTGCCGAAGTCGTAGGCCACACGCTCCACCGCCTCGCGGGCCGCGTGGTCGTGCAGGATGGAGTCCGGTGAACGGCTGTCGACCGCCCTGCCGTACAGCGTGGCGAGCAAGGTCTCCTGAGCGCCGCTGAGAGTGATCTTTTCGCGATCCATGGTTCCTCGTCGATGTGGGGGTACCGGACGGAACATTCCGCATGGTTGCGTACGGAACGGACAGAACCCGTGTCCGTACGGTCCCACGTTCCCCGGGGTGAAAGCGACCGTCCCCTGGGCCATTCGAGTTCATCCGGCCAACATCATGCGGGGCGGGCGTCAGTGCCCCTCGCCGTCGCCCCGTGGCAGCCACAGATCGGGTCCAAAGACCTCGTAGTGGATCGCGGAGGGGTGTACACCGCGCTCCAGCAGCTGGGTCCGCACCGTTCGCATGAAGGGCAGCGGCCCGCACAGATACGCCTGGACGCCGTCCGGGATCCCGATCCCGGACAGGTCGACATGGCCGGTGCGCTCGGCCGGCCAGTCGCCCTCGGGCCGCTCGTACCAGACGTGGGCGGTGCCCTGTGCCAGCTTGGTGACCAGCCGCTCCTGGTCGGCGCGCAGGGCGTGGTCGGCGGGGGAGCGGTCGGCGTGGACGGCGATGACCGGGGCCTGATGGCCTCCGGCCGCCAGCTCCTCCAGCATGGCCACGATCGGGGTGCAGCCGATTCCCGCGGAGGCGAGCAGCAGTGGCGTGTCCGTGGCGTCGAGCACGATGTCGCCGTAGGGTGCGGAGACGGTGAGCGCATCGCCCTCGTGGACGTGGTCGTGCAGATGGCCGGAGACCTCACCGGCCGGGTCCTCGCCGGCGTCCACGCGCTTGACGGAGAAGGTGCGCACCGTGGCGTCGGGGGCGTTGGTCAGGCTGTACTGGCGGATCTGCCGCGCACCGTCGGCCAGTTCCACCTGCACCGAGACGTACTGGCCCGCTCGGAACGCCGGGGCGGGGCGGCCGTCCGCCGGTCGTATCCGGAAGGTGACCACATCCGCCGTCTCCCGGGTCCGCTCGATCACCTCCCACTGCCGCCAGGTCCCCCCGGCCAGCACTCCCTGCTCCGCGTA
Source organism: Streptomyces sp. AgN23 (assembly GCF_001598115.1). Classification (NCBI taxonomy): domain Bacteria; kingdom Bacillati; phylum Actinomycetota; class Actinomycetes; order Kitasatosporales; family Streptomycetaceae; genus Streptomyces; species Streptomyces sp. AgN23. The sequence goes on along the minus strand of NZ_CP007153.1, from coordinate 441,966 downwards.
CAGCCGCCGCTCGGTCTCGATGAGGGAGTTGGCCATCAGCCAGTAGACCTCGTCCCAGGCGGCGACCACCTCCTCGGTGGCCGCGTCGCCGAGCACCTCCGCGATGGCGGCGGACAGATGACGGTGGACCACCGGATACTGTGCGGCGCTCACCCCGAGCGAGGCGTGCTTGTGGGCGATCCGGCTCAGCAGGGCGTCGGGGCGGACGCCGGGCCGCTCCACGAGGGCGGTGGCGAACGCGGCGATCGCGCCCGCGAGAGCCTGCCGTTGCGTGCCCGCGGCCTGGTGGGCCCGGTTGAACAGATTCCGCAGCAGTTCGGGGTGGGCCGCGAAGAGCCTCCGGTAGAACAGGTCGGCGATGGTGCCGATGGCCTGACCGACGGCGGGAAGCGTGGCGCGGACGGTCTCGGCGGACTTCTGGGAGAGCATGAGCGGGCCTAACTGGTATCTCAGATTCGTATTCTGTGGCGTGAGTGAAGCAGGCATGGCGACCTCCGTGGCATCACGGCTCAGGGGGACGGGGCCCGGGGTGCGCACCCTGGACGGGGCGGCCTCACGGGGACCCACCCGGTGCGCGCCCGACCAGCCCCAGCAGCACCGGGCCGGTCGGGGACGCCACCAGATCGTCCACCGTCAGGGGATCGAGCGAGGTGAGGAACGCCTCCTGTGCCCGGCGCAGCGCCATGCGCAGCCGGCACCCCTGCCGCAGTGGACACGGCACATCCCCCTCGCAGTCGACGACATCGCCGACCCCTTCGAACTCCCGGACCAGCTGGCCGACCGAGGCGGTGCGCCCGGTCGCGGTGAGCGCCAGCCCACCGCCCCGACCGCGCCGTGTCTCGATCAGGCCCAGGTGCTGCAGCCGGGCCGCCACCTTGGCCAGGTGGCTGTAGGGCACCTGCATCTCCCCGGCGACCTGCCGGGCAGTGCAGGGCTCGGCTCCGGTGACCGCCAGCCGCATGATCGTGCGGAGTGCCAGGTCCGTTGACTTCGTCAGCCGCATGGCGCCATATTAGCTGAATGCGAATCTCAGATGCCATTTAGGTGGGTGCGTTCACGGTCGCCTGCGCGTGGGGTGTTTCGGCCCCGCGCAGGTCAGACCTCGTCGGGCGGTCGGCGGCGCAGCGCCCGCGTCACCGACCAGGCGACGGACACCATGGGCACCGCCACGACCGCCCCGATCACCCCCGCGACGATGCTTCCGGCGATGACCGAAATCGCCACCACCACCGGATGGAGCCGTACCGCCCAGCTCATCACCAGCGGATGCAGTACATGGCCCTCGAACTGACCGACGGCCACGATCAGCAGCAGCACCGCGGCCGCGATGGCCGGACCCCGCCCGGCCAGAGCCACCACCGTCGCCACCGCCAGCGCGATCGGCGAGCCGATCAGCGGAACGAACGTCGCGAAGAACACCAGCAGGGTCAGCGGCAGGGCCAGTGGCACCCGTAGCAGGGACAGGACGATACCGACCAGGGCCGCGTTGGAGGCCGCCACGACGATGATGCCCCGGGTGTATCCGGCGAAGGTGGTCCACGCCGCCCGCGCCGCCCGGTCCCACGGAGACCGGGCGCGCTCGGGGAGCTGGCCCCGGAACCACCGCCACATCCGGTCCCCGGAATGGATGAAGAAGACCGAACAGAACAGGGCCAGGAACAGTGCCGTGCCCGCCTCCACGACCCGCCCCGCGCTGCTGAGCGCCCTGCTGATCAGCGTCGCGCGATGCCGCGAGGCAAATGCGGTGACCTTGTCGTGGGTCCCCGACAGCACGCCGCGCCGGACATGGAACGGTGGCCCCTCCAGCCACCGCTCGATCCGGCCGATCCCGCCGCGCAGCTCACCCACGAGCCGGCCCGCCTCCGCGGCCGCCGCGTTCCCCACCAGCGCCAGCAGCCCCATCACCACGAACAGCGTGCCGAACACCGCCAGCGCCACCGCCAGCGGTCTCGGAAGCACCCGCGCCAGCAGATCGGCCAGCGGCCGCAGCAAGGCGGTGGCCACCAGCGCGAGAAACACCGCGACCGCGACGAACTCGAACTGCCCCAGCACTGAGAACGCCAGATAGACGGCCACCCCGATGACCATCAGACGCCATGTGTAGGCGGTGGCCAGACGCAGCCCGGGATGGACCCGCCCGCCCTCGTCCCCCGCCCGGCGCACAGCCGCCGCCAGGGTCGCGGAGCCGGAGCGGCGGGCGCGCGCCACCGCCCGCGAGGCACGCCCCGCAGAGCCGCCGGTCACACCACGCCGAGCGCGTCTGCCCCGCCCTTTCGGTCGCTCGGGCGGGGGAGGAGCCTCGCTGCTCACGTCGGCGCCACCGCCTTCCGCGTCCCGGTCCCGCACGGCGGAAGAGGAGGGTGATTCATCCCCATACGTACAGATTCAATCAGGGTGGCTGTCCGGGCGCCGGAACACCTCTCCCCGGCGCGGCGGCCCCACCCCGCCCCCTGCCGTTCCGCACCGGTGCCTGCATAAGATCGCCCTGGTCACCCCTCGGCAAGGAGTCGCTCGTGGCATACGACATCAGCGCCATCCGCGCACAGTTCCCCGCACTGAAGGCCGGATCGGCCCACTTCGACGGCCCCGGGGGCACCCAGACCCCCTTCCCCGTCATCGAGGCCATCACCGACGCGCTGGCCAACCCGCTGGCCAACCGAGGCCGGCTCACCGCGGGGGAGCGCAACTCCGAGGCCCTCGTCCAGTCGGCCCGGCAGGCCATGGCCGATCTGCTCGGCGCCGACCCGGCCGGGGTCGTGTTCGGGCGCAGCGCCACCGCGCTCACCTACGACTTCTCCCGCACCCTCGCCAAGACCTGGTCACCGGGGGACGAGGTCGTGGTGTCCCGGCTGGACCACGACTCCAACATCCGCCCCTGGATCCAAGCCGCCGAAGCCGTCGGCGCCACCGTCCGCTGGGCCGACTTCGACCCCGCGACCGGCGAACTGACCCCCGACGACATCAGCGCCCAGCTCGGCGACCGCACCCGGCTGGTCGCGGTCACCGCCGCCTCCAACCTGATCGGCACCCGCCCGGCCATCCCGGAGATCTCCCGGCGGGTGCACGCGGCCGGGGCGCTGCTCTACGTCGACGGCGTGCACTACACCGCCCACGCCCATGTCGACATCCAGCAGCTCGGAGCGGACTTCTTCTGCTGCTCCCCCTATAAGTTCTTCGGCCCCCACCTCGGCGTCCTGGCCGGCCGGCCCGAACTCCTGGAGACCCTGACCCCGGACAAGCTGCTCCCCTCGACGAACGCCGTCCCCGAGCGCTTCGAATTCGGCACCCTGCCCTATGAGTTCCTCGCCGGCACCCGCGCCGCCGTCGACTTCCTCGCCACCCTGGCCCCCGGCGCCGAAGGCAGCCGAAGGCAGCGGCTGGCCTCGTCGTTCACGGCCCTCGAACAGTACGAGGCCACCCTTCGCCGGCGCATCGACGAGGGCCTGGCCGCCCTCGACCCGATCACCATCCACTCCCGCGCGGCGGACCGCACCCCGACCGTGCTGCTGACCATCGACGGCCGCGACACCACCGACGCCTACCGCCACCTCGCGAGCCGCGGCGTCGACGCCCCCTCCGGCTCCTTCTACGCGGTAGAGGCATCCCGCAGGCTGGGCCTGGGCGACACCGGCGGCCTGCGCATCGGCCTGGCCCCCTACAACAGCGCCGAGGACGTGGACCGCTTGCTGGAGGCGCTCGCGGACTTCCTGCGCACGCCGGGCCCACGCGGCTGAGTCACCCGGCGATCAGAGGCCGGTCGACGGATCGTGGCTATGAGCGCGCTTCGATGCGTGCACCAGATGACCTCATGTGCCCGGGCAAGCGGCTCGAATCCCTCGAACAGCGGATCACTCGGGTAGCCCGGTCCACCGTGAAGGACCGGCAAGGTCCTGCTGCGGGTGGTGGTGTTCGCCTGGATGTTCCCGTGGGGGCGGTATTGGGGCCGGGGCGGTGCGACGGGCAGGCTCGTGGGTGCTGTGCCTGCGTCGTTTGGGGAGGGGTCTCCTGTGGGCGGTGTGTTACCTCGTGGCGATCGGCTGCCGTCGTTGACGGGTCTTCGCTTTCTGCTGGCCGGGGTGGTGCTGGCGGGCCATGTGCTGACGCTGGGCAGATTCTTCGAGGACCAGGGGGTCTATGAGGCCGCCGATGCCTCGTCCATGGCGAGCGCGGCGGCGGTCTCCTCCTTCTTCCTCCTCAGTGGTTTCGTACTGGCGTGGAACGCGTCTCCGACCGACACCGCCCTCCGGTTCTGGCGCCGCCGACTGGTGAAGATCTTCCCCAACCATGTGGTGACCTGGACCCTGATGCTGGGCCTGCTCATGGTGACGGGCACCGCCGCCTTGCTTCCGGTACCGGATCCGGGGTTGGGGGAGGCGGTCCGGAATCTGCTGCTGGTGCACGCCTGGGTCCCGGACATGGCCGATTTCAGCAGTGTCAATCCGGTCACCTGGTCCATCTCGTGCGAGGCGTTCTTCTACCTCCTCTTCCCCCTGTTGATCCGGCCGGTGCATGCGCTACCGGCGCGGCTGCTCTGGCCGGTGATCGCCCTGGTGGCGGGGCTGGTGGTGACGATGCCGCTGGTGGCGATGGCCGTCACCGACGAGGCGGCGCCGGGGAGCTGGTCGCCGCTCTCGACGGAGCGGTGGTGGCTGATCTACTTCTTCCCGCCGGTACGGCTGCTGGAGTTCACCCTCGGGGTGGTGCTCGCCCGGGCGGTCCAGCTGGACCGCTGGCCGACGCTGCGGCTGCGCTGGCCGCTGCTCGCCCTGGCGGGAGTCTTCGCGGCGCGGCCGCAGTTGCCGGAGGAGTACGTATGGGGAGCGGCCACCTGTCTGCCGGTGGCCGCCCTGATCCCGGTCATCGCCACCCGTGATGTTCAGGGGCGCGGGAACTGGCTGGGGCGCCGGGGCCTGGTGGTGCTGGGTGAGGCGTCGTTCGCGCTGTACATGGTCCACTTCCCGGTGCTGTACGCGATCCGGGTGCGACTGGACCAGCGGACCTTCGACACGGTGACCGCCACGGCGCTGTCCCTCGTGGTGTCGGCGCTGTGTGTGGCGGTGTCGCTGCTGCTGTGGCGCGGTGTCGAGATGCCGATGATGCGCCATTTCGCCCGCCCCCGTGCCCGTTCCGCGCCGGCCGCGGACCCCGCGCCCGACGGCCGGACCGCATCCATGCCCCAGGAGGACCCCACTCCCTGACCGGGGGCGCGGGGCGTACTCGCACGCGGCGGGTGCACGGAACCGCTCAACCTGGAGACGCGGGGAACCGCTCAACCTGGAGGGACGCGCACGCGGTCGCTTTCGCCGTCGGAGAGGAACGACGCCACTTCCCGCCCCTCCTCGGCGACGGCGGTGCGGTCGGCTTGGGACAGGAGGCCCAGCGGGGTGACGACCACGGTGCCCGTGTCGACGCTCCAGGTCGCGGTCACTCGGCCGTCCACCAGCACCACGCGCTCCCCGGCGACCGAAAGACCCCGATGGGCGTCGTCGATGATCCGGCCGCGGTCGTGGTAGCCGAGGATCGCGTTGTCGAACGCGGGCAAGAAGCGCACCGGCGCGGGTGTGTCGGGGTCCGGACGTGGCGCGCCGGGGAGGTCCAACAGCTCGCGGCCGCGTTCATCGCGGAAGCTGACCAGTTCCTCCCGTATCCCGGACACCGCGGCCGGGAGTCCGGCGAGGCCGCACCAGGCGCGCAGATCGGCTGAGGCCGCGGGGCCGAAGGCGGCCAGATAGCGCCGTACCAGCGCCTGGCCGACGAGGTCGGCACCATCGGGGGAGGGCGGGTCCGGCTGTCGCCCCAGCCAGGAGGAGAGCAGGACGTTGCGCACTCCCGCTTTGGCGCGCCACAGCCCGCGGGGCGGCGTCTGCGCCACCGGGACAAGGGCGGCGATCAGCAGTTCGCCCAGTGCCCGCGGTGGCGGGGCGGGCCAGCGCGCGGCGAGCGCCCCCACCAGCTCGGCCATCGAGCGGGGCTCACCGTCGGCCATCACCGCCCGGCCCGCGGCGGCCAGTTCGTCGAGGTCTATCCCCTCGAGCTCGCGGCGGTAGGTCCCGAGCACCCGCTGGCGCAGCATGGTCTCGTGGCGGGCCCGCCAGGCCAGGATGTCCTCGGCCGTGAGCAAGTGGACGGTACGGCGCATGAGGTGGGTCCGTACCAGGCCGCGCGCGCTCAGCAGGTCCGAGAGGACGGCCGGGTCGAAGGCGCGCAGCCGCGACCAGAGCCCGATGAACGGCTCCTGCGGCTCCTGTGCCTGCATGCCGCACAGGTGCGCGACGGCGTCGAGGACCGGTACGTCGGCGCGATCGAGCAGCAGCTGGCGGGCGAGCGTGGCGCGGCCCAGCGCCCGGTTGCCGAGAACGGTCATCGTGTCACCGCGGCACGCTCGTCGGCCGATCGCCGCCGCAGTGCCCCGCGTTCGACGGCCGGCGGGGTGTAGGACACATCGAGCGGGCCGATGTCGGTTCCGGGTGCCACGATCTGGTCGATCCGGTCGAGGACGTCGTCGTCGAGGGTGACCGCGGCCCCGGCCAGGAGATCCTCCAGTTGCTCCATGGTGCGCGGCCCGATGATGGCCGAAGTGACGGCGGGGTGGGTGATGGCGAAGGCCATCGCCAGATGGGTCAGCGACAGACCGGCCTCCTCGGCCAGCGGGATGAGCCGCTCGACGGCGTCGAGTTTGCGCTCGTCGGTCAGATGCCGGGGCACCCAGTTCATCCGCGCGTTCCGCGCCGGGGGCCCGCCCTTGCGGTAGCGGCCGGTGAGCAGGCCCATCGCCAGCGGGCTCCACACGAGCGTGCCCATGCCGTACCGCTGGCAGACGGGCAGGATCTCGCGCTCGATGCCGCGGTTGAGGAGGGAGTACGTGGGCTGCTCGGTGCGGAAGCGCTGCAATCCGCGCCGCTCGGCGACCCACTGCGCTTCGACGATCTCCGAGGCAGGGAGGTTGGAGGCGCCGATCGCGCGCACCTTGCCGCTGCGCACCAGGTCGGTCAGGGCGGAGAGCGTCTCCTCGATGTCGGTGCGCGGGTCGGGATGGTGCATCTGGTAGAGGTCGATGTGATCGGTCCGCAGGCGGCGCAGCGAGTGCTCGACCTCGGCGGTGATCCAACGCCGGGAACTGCCGCCACGGTTGGGGTCCTCACCCATCGCGCCGTTGACCTTGGTGGCCAGCACGATGTCGTCGCGCCGGCCCTTCAGGGCCTTGCCCACGATCTCCTCGGACATCCCGTGGGGTCCGTACACATCGGCGGTGTCAACGAAGTTGATGCCCGAGTCCAGCGCCCGATGGATGATCCGGACACAGTCGTCGGGATCGGGGTTGCCCACCTGGCCGAACATCATCGTGCCCAGGCAGTAGGGGCTGACCTGAATACCGGTCCGCCCCAGCTCACGCGTCTTCACGGTCGCGCCGTTCCCTTCGGTTCCTTGGCTCTTGGGTTCCGGAACCGGGCCGGTGACGGCCGTCACCGGCCCGGTTCCGGGGGAGATCAGGCAGCGGTCAGCTGGACTTCTGCCCGTCGAGCGACTCGCGGATGATGTCCGCGTGCCCGGCGTGCTGGGCGGTCTCGGCGATGACGTGCATCAGCACCCGGCGCACGCTGTGTGCCGCTCCCGGCTCGTTCCAGGGCGCCTCCGGCAGCGGGTGTGCCGCCGACAGGTCGGGGACGGCGGTGATGATCTCCGCGCTCCGGGCGGCGACCTGCTCATAGCGCTGGAGGATTCCGGCCAGCGTCTCACCGGGCAGCATCTGGAAGTTGTTCTGGTTGTCGATCGCCCACTGCGGGATCTCACGTGCCGTACCGGCCGCGAGGTCGGCCCAGGTGACACCGTCGGGCAGGTCGTAGCGCAGCGCCGAAGGGCCTTCGAGGACGAAGCGCAGCCATCCTTCCTCGATGGCCGCGACGTGCTTGATCAGCCCGCCCAGGCACAGTGCGCTGGCCGTCGGGCGCTGGCCGGCCTGCTCGTCGCCGAGCCCGCGCACCGTGGCGGTCAGGGCGGATCGTGCGGCGGCTAGCTCGGCGAGCAGATCGGCCCGCTCGCCGTCGAGCGTGGTGGGGGGCGTGGTGGTGGTCACAGTGAGGGGGTCCTTCTGTCGTTCCCGTTGTCTGACAGGGACAACGGTCGCAGGGGTAGAGGACAGGGTGTGGCCGCTTCTCGGGGCAGAATGGATGTCATGCCGAAGACATCAGCGCGACTGCTGTCACTGCTCTCCCTGCTGCAGACACGCCGGGACTGGCCGGGGCAGCTGCTCGCCGAGCGGCTGGAGGTCAGCCCGCGCACCGTGCGCCGCGATGTCGACCGCCTGCGCGAGCTCGGCTATCCCATCGCGGCCATCAAGGGCCCCGACGGGGGCTACCGGCTCGGCGCCGGCATGGAACTGCCGCCGCTGCTGTTCGACGACGACCAGGCCGTGGCCCTCGCCGTGGCGCTGCAGACCGCCGCCGTCACCGGAGCGGGAATCGAGGAGGCGGCGGTGCGTGCGCTGGTAACCGTCCGGCAGGTCATGCCCGCACGGCTGCGCCATCGCGTCGACGCCCTCCAGGTCACCGCCGTCGACGGTCCGGGGACCCGGCCGAATCCGCAGGTCGCCCCGGGCGTTCTCATGACCCTCAGCGCGGCCGTCCGCGCCCGCGAAGTACTGCGCTTCGACTACGACCCCGTCTCCCCACCGGAAACCGCCGCCCGCGCCGATCCCGCCGCGACCGCGCCGCGCCGGGTGCAGCCGCACCACCTCGTCACCAGGGGCGGGCGCTGGTATCTCCTCGCCTGGGACCTCGACCGCGACGACTGGCGCACCTTCCGCGTCGACCGGATCACCCCGCGTACCCCCACAGGGCCCCGCTTCACCCCGCGCGAACTGCCCGGAGGGGACGTGGCCGCCTTCGTCGCCGGCAGATTCCAGGGGTCCGACGGCACCGGCGGCCGGCCCTGCCTCGGGGAGGTCGTCCTCGACCTCCCCGCCTCCGTCGTGTCCACCTACACCCGGGACGGAGTCGTGGAAGAACTCGGCCCGGACCGCTGCCGGCTGGTCCTGGGCGCGTGGTCATGGCCCGGACTGGCCGCCAGTATCGGCAGGTTCGACGCCGACATCGAGGTCATCGGGCCGGCTGAGCTCAAGGACGCCTTCGCCCACCTGGCCCGCCGCTACGCGAAGGCCGCGGCCGGCGGACCCACCGAGCCCACCACGCCACCGCCGGGCCGATGAGCGGCCCGCGCCGCACATTGGGTCTCGGCGAGTCGCCTCAGGGAGACGCCTCAGGAGCGCGTCTCAGGGAGCGGCGTCGAGATCCACCTCGAGCTTCTCGGCCTCGGTCCAGAACCCCTCGTCCGCGTCCTGCAGCCGGGACGCCGCATGCCTCAGGTGGAGCAGCGCCGCGTCGCGCGCCGCCTCGGCGTCGCGGGCCTCGATGGCGGCCAGGATGTCATGGTGCTCGTCCCGGACCGCTTCGAGGAAGTCACCGCGCCGCGCCTCGTTCGCGCGCGTGACGCGGATTCCGCTGCGCAGCACCTCGCCGAGGTAGCGCAGCGTCGAGAGCATCACCGGATTTCCGGTCGATTCGGCGATGGAGCGGTGGAAGGCGAGATCCTCGTCCACGCCATCGCCTCCGGCCGCCACCGCCGCGTCGATGGCCTCCAGGGCCTGACGCATCCGGGCGAGGCCGGCCGGAGTGGCCCGGGTGGCCGCGAGGTACGCCGCCTCGCCCTCGATGGGGCGGCGCACCTCCACGATCTGCCGCACCTTGGACTCGGTGTCCTCGGCGGTTTCGGCCTCCAGGTCGAGCGGCCGGGTGCGCCGCGGCATCACGAACACACCGAGCCCCTGCCGGGGTTCGACCAGGCCCGCGTTACGGAGCCGGGACACGGCCTCGCGTACGACGGTGCGGCTGACGCCCAGCTGCTTGACCAGCGCCACCTCGGTCGGGAGCTTGTCGCCCTCGGCCAGCCGCCCGGACTCGATCTCTTCCGAGAGTATCGCCGCGACCCGATCCGCGAGCCGCACGGGACCGCTCACCTTGGAGAACATGGTCTTCAGTTTATCGGCACCGTCCTGGTCGCCCCGGCCGCTAAGAGTGCGCACCGTCCACGACCGCCTCGGCGTGGTCTTCGAGGTAGTCGCGCACCACCGAGGCGAAGTCCGGGTCGGGTGCCAGCCCGAGGGCGGCGGCGCGCGCGTTGTCGAACGCGGCGGGCCACGAGCCCACGAGGGCCTCGACGCCGGGATCGGGCGCGGTCGTCACCAGGTCGGCGACGGCGTCCCCGGCCACCTGCCGCAGCGTGCTCAACATGTCGGCGACCGAGACCGTGAGCGCCGGAAGGTTGACCGGAACCCCGCCGTCGATCCGGCCCGGCCCGGCGCCGCGCTCGGCTTCCGCGACACGCAGGATGCCCTCGACGGTGCGCCGTGGCGAGGCCAGGGCCACCTTCAGCTCGGGGTGGACCGGGCAGATCGCCGGGAGGCCCGCGAGCGGCTCGCGGATGATGCCGGACAGGAAGCCGGAGGCGGCCGCGTTCGGCTTGCCCGGCCGTACCGACACGGTCATCAGGCGGGCGACGCGCCCGTCGAGGAAACCGCGGCGGGTGTAGTCCGCGATCAGCTGCTCGCAGACGAGTTTCTGGATCCCGTAGCTCGACCGCGGTGTGGGCAGGGTCGACTCGCTGACGACCGGTGGCAGCGGCAGCGCGGGGTCGGATCCGTAGACGGCGACGCTGCTGGAGAACACCACCCGCGGCGTCGGCCCCCCGGCCGCCGACTGCGCCCGCGCGGCCTCGAGCAGCGCACGCGTCGTGTCCACATTGGCGCTCATACCGAGGTCGAAGTCGGCCTCGCACTCGGCCGAGACCGCGGAGGCGAGGTGGATCAGCACGTCCACCCGCTCCGCGAACACCTCGTCGAGCCGGTCGACCAGGTCGCCCCGTACGACGTCCACGAGGGGGTCGGCCGCTGCCGAACCGGACGGCACGACACGGTCGGCGAGCACCAGCCGGTCGATCGGCACACCGCGGAACGTCCGTGTCCTGAGCAGTGCGGCGGCGACCCGCTGTCCCAGGAAGCCGAAGCCACCCGTGATGACGATCCTCATGCGTTCTCTCCTCGGTAGTCGTCTCGCCAGCCGAGCCCCTCGCTCGTGCCGGCGCGGGGGATGTACTCGCAGCCGATCCACCCGTCGAAGCCCAGCTCGTCGATGACGCCGAACAGATGGCGGATGTCGAGCTCGCCCCGGTCGGGCTCATGGCGATCGGGCACGCCCGCGATCTGCAGATGGCCGACCCGGCCGGTGGGCAGGTCGCGGCGCAGGGTCGTGGTGAGGTCGCCCTCGACGATCTGGCAGTGGTAGAGGTCGAGCTGCACCTTGAGGTTCGAGGCCCCCACCTCCCGTACCACGGTGTGCGCTTCGGCCTGCCGGCTCAGGAAGTACCCGGGCATATCGCGGCCGTTGATCGGCTCGATCAGGATGTCCACGCCCGCCGCGGCGGCTCGCTCCGCGGCCCGGGCGAGGTTGGCCAGGTAGGTGTCGCGGTGCTCGGCCGGGTCCTGTGCGGGCCCCACCAGCCCGGCCATCATGTGCACCCGTGGGCTGCCGAGCTCCGCCGCGTACTCCAGTGCCCGCTCGACCCCGGAGCGCAGCTCCGCCTCGCGGCCGGGCAGCGCCGCGAGCCCGCGCTCGCCGGACTCCCACGCGCCGGGAGGCGCGTTGAAGAGCACCTGCCTCAGACCGTGGTCGTCGAGCCGGCGGCGCAGCTCGGTGGCGTCGTACGGGTAGGGGAAGAGGTACTCGACGGCCTCGAAGCCGTCCGCCGACGCCGCGGCGAAGCGGTCGAGGAAGTCGTGTTCGGTGTACATCGTGGACAGGTTCGCGGCGAACCTCGGCATGCTGGCTCCTGCGTTCGGGCCGGGACCGTCCCGGTCAGCGGTTGACGATGTGCTTCTTGGCGGTGAGCACCGCGGCGGCGCCGACGACCAGGCTGAACGCCAGGACGTGCATCGGGATCGACGCCGAGCCGGTGGCGTCCTTGAGCGCGCCGGTCATGTAGGAGCTGACGAAGCCGACGAGGTTGCCCACCGAGTTGATCATGGCGAGGCCCGCCGCGGTGGCGGTGCCGCTCAGAAACGCGGTGGGGAGCGACCAGAACAGCGGAGCGCAGGTCAGCACCCCGGCCGCGGCGATGGACAGTGCGGTCGGGGACAGCGCGGTCGAGCCGTTCCAGACGGCGGACAGCGAGAATCCGACGGCGCCCATGAGGCTCGGGATGACCAGGTGCCAGTGGCGCTCGCGGCGTTCGTCCGCAGCGAGCGCGGCCAGGAACGAAGGTCAGGGCGTACTGGCCCATCACGAAGCAGAAGTGGACGGCGAGGGCGGCGGCCGCCTCCGGGCCCCAGACCACGGGGCCGAGCCGGTCGAGCAGGACGGCCCTGATCGGCGTGCGGCTCGCCTGGTGGTCGGCGATCCGGGCGGTCACCAGGTCGGCCACGCGCGGGTCGCCGGGGCGGTGGTAGGGGATGAGCGGAACGTGCCCGACCTTCATCACGAAGTAGGGCGTGATGGGCGGGAGCACGTCGTCCTGGCTCCACACACCGGCCAAGGTGAGCGCGACCAGGTGGGTGGAGTGGGTGTGGATGACGAAGCGGGCCGTGGGGTCGGCCGCGTAGATGCGTCGATGGAGCGTCAGGGTCTTGCTCGCGCGGTCGCCCGCGATCTGCTCACCCTGGGCGTCGACCAGCGCGAGGCGGTCGCGCTCGAGGAAACCCAGGGCGGCGTCGGTGGGTGTGATCAGATGGCGGTCGCCCACCCTGGCGCTGATGTTCCCGGCGCTGGCGTGCACATAGCCCCTGTTGAACAGGCTCGTGCCCACCCGGACGATCTCGTCGCACGCCTCGTCCACGGCGGCGTCGAGGAACTCGGTCATGAGACCTCCCGGTCGAGCAGGGCGAACGAGTCGGTGAAGAACGCGGGGCCACCGAAGTTGCCGGACTTCAGGGTGATGTGGAGCGTGTCCCCGCCGGGAAGCGGCGTCGCGCACCAGGGCACACCGGGGTCGATCTGCGGTCCGATCCGCAGTCCGGTGATGCCGAGCGCCCGGACGACCGCTCCCGAGGTCTCGCCGCCCGCCACGACGAGTTGTCGGACACCGCGCTCCACGAGGCCCTGGGCCACGCGGGCCAGGGTCCGCTCCACCAGTTCGCCGGCCTCGGTGGCGCCGAGCTTGCTCTGGACAGTGCGGACCGCCTCGGGCGTCTCGGTGGAGTAGAAGAGGACAGGACCGTCGGACAGGTGGGACTCGGCGAAGGCGAGGGCCTGACCGGACACGTCCTCACCGGCCGCGATACGCAGCGGATCCACGCTGAACGCGGGCCGGCCGGCGCGCAGGAACTCCAGGACCTGGCGGTTGGTGGCGGTGGAGACCGATCCGGAGATGACGGCCCGGTGGCCGCCGGGTGGTGGCAGCTGTGCGGCGGCGGGGGTCGGTGTGAAGCCCCAGTTCGCGGGCAGCCCGATGGCCAGGCCCGAACCGGCGGTCACCAGGGGCAGCCCCCGGACCGCCGCGCCGAGACGCACCAGGTCCTCGTTGGAGACGGCGTCGGCAATGGCGATCCCGGTGCCCTGCTCGCGCAGCTCGTCGGTCCGGGCCCGGACCGCCTCGGCACCACGGCCGACGACCGTGTGGTCGATCAGGCCGACCGCCCGTGTGGTCTGCGCACCCAGGACCGAGACGAGATTGGGGTCGGTCATGGGGGTGAGCGGGTGATGGCGCATACCGCTCTCGCTGAGCAGCACGTCGCCGACGAAGAGATGGCCCTTGAAGACCGTGCGCCCGTTGTCGGGGAACGCGGGCGTGGCGATCGTGAAGTCGGTGCCGAGCGCGTCCATCAGGGCCTCGGTGACCGGCCCGATGTTCCCGGCCGGTGTCGAGTCGAAGGTGGAGCAGTACTTGAAGTAGATCTGCTCGGCGCCCGCGGACCGCAGCCAGGCGAGGGCCCGCAGCGATGCCTCGACGGCGTCGGCGGCCGGAACCGTCCGCGACTTGAGCGCGATGACCACGGCGTCCGCGTCCAGCGGTTCCTCGGCGCCGCCGGGCGGCACATCGATCAGCTGGACCACGCGCATGCCCGCGCGCACCAGGTTGTTGGCCAGGTCCGTGGCGCCGGTGAAGTCGTCGGCGATGCAGCCGAGTCGGATTCCCATCTCAGGCCTCCGCCGGCTGCGGCAGGTCGACCCCGGGGAAGATCTTGATGACCGCGCTGTCGTCCTCGGCACCCAGACCCGACGCCGACGCCTGGAGGAACATCTGATGAGCCGTGGCGGCCAGGGGGAGCGGGAACCGCTCCGTCCGTGCGGAATCGAGGACGAGCCCCAGGTCCTTGACGAAGATGTCGACCGCGGAGAGGGCCGTGTAGTCACCGGCGAGCACATGGGCCATCCGGTTCTCGAACATCCACGAATCGCCGGCGCTGTGCGTGATGACCTCGTAGAGCGCCTCGGCCGGCACACCGGCCTTCAGACCCAGCGCCATCGCCTCGGCCGCGGCGGCGATGTGCACACCCGCGAGCAACTGATTCACGATCTTGACCTTGGAACCGAGGCCGGCCTGCTCACCCAGGCGGTAGACCGTGGCGCTCATGGCCTCGAGCACCGGGTCGGCGACCGCGTACGCCGCGGCGGAGCCCGACGTCATCATGGTCAGCTCTCCGGCCGCGGCGCGCGCGGCACCACCGGAGATGGGGGCGTCCAGGTAGAGCACACCCCGCTCGGCCAGCCGTCCCCCGAGCTCAGCGGACCAGCCCGGGTCGACCGTGGAGCACATCACGAAGACGGCCCCCGGGCGGAGCCGGGCGGCGGCCCCGTCGGCGCCGAACAGCACCGACTCGACCTGGGCCGCGTTGACCACGACACCGACCACGACGTCCACCGCGGCCGCCAGGTCGCCGGGGGAGGCGAACGCCGTCCCGCCGTCGCGGGCGAAGCCCTCGGCCACCTCCGGTCGCAGATCGTGGACCCCGACCTCGTAGCCCGCTTTCCGCAGGCTGCGAGCCATACCGAGTCCCATGGCCCCGAGCCCCACCACGCCCACGCGTGGCTGTGCCGGCCTGTCCTGGTCGCTCATGCCCCTCCTCGTCCTTGCCGTGCCTATGGGGGAGCGCCGCCCTGCTGTGCCGGCCGAAGGCGCAATCGGCCTCCGGCCTCGGCAGCGATCGGGTCATATGATGACCTGAAGACAAGGCTCCCGCATACCGTGACGTCCGTCACATGGCATGGGGTGGAGTCGGATGGGACGTGGCGAGGCAGGGCACGGCGGGCCCTCGCGGCAAGGGGTGCCGGAAGGCGCATGAGGCGTGGCAGGCATACGTACGGGACCCGCCTGTGAGACGGGTCCCGCGTCAGGTGCACGGCCGGAACGGCGGCCACGGCCAGGAGGAATCCGGCATCCTCCTGCTGACCGCGGCCGCACGGCATGGTGCTCAGCTGTGCTTCGCCGTGACCCCGTACAGGGCGATGTCGACCTTTCCGTCGTGGGCCACGAACTTGCCCTCGACGCGGTCGCCCAGCCGGCAGCTGGAGGTCGCACTTCGTAGGAGGCGACGTAGAGGCTGGTCCCTTCGAGGCGGAACGAGGCGACTTCGCTCGTCTCGTCGTGGATCTGCCCGGCCATCGCCGAGGCCAGGGCGCCGACGGCGAGTGCCGGTGCGGTCAACGGCGGCGAACGGCCGCGAACAGGCGTGTGCCGTACGCGGCGTCGGCGCGGCCCAGCGCGGCACCGACGTCCTCGGGGCCTTCGGGGCAGAGGACCTCGATTCCGGGAACGGCCTCCATGAGCTTGCCGGGCCAGGACCGTGTCCCGTCCGGCAGCGGGAGGACCATGACGAGGGTGAAGGTGGCTGTGGTCATGCTGCTCCCTCTGCTGTCTGTGCCGTGGTTCCCGTCATGGCTATCACCTCTCCCCGCGCGTTGGCCGCGCGCAGCGCCTGGAGCCGGGCAGGCGAGGCCAGGCCCGCGTGGTAGGAGAGAATCCGCTGAGCACCGGCGGCTCGCAGCCGCGCCACCCGTTAGGCGAGCTGGGCGGGGTGCTCCTCCAGCACGGACACATTGGCGATGACCGGCGGTGCGCTGCTGCGCACCGCCTCCTCGATTCGGGCCACCGCCCGGGCTTCGTCATCCCAGCATGTGAGGACGAAGGCGGTGGCCCGGTCGTCGAAGTGGCCCAGGTCGAGACCGCTGTCGGGGCCCATCGCCTGCGGGTCGCCGTCCGCCATCAGAAGGACCTCCCGGCTGGGCGCCGCCACGATGCGTAGCGTCAACTCCTCGATGACGGACTGGCGGTGACGCGGCAGAGCTTGTGCCGCCTGCTCACCCGGCGACTCGGCGAACGCGCTCGGAGCGCGCACACCGTCGCGCAGCTCCGCGTCGAGGGTACGGCGCACCGCCTGTGCGACACCGGCGCGCGGCGAAGAGGGGGCGCGCCGGCGGCGCGTGCCGATCACCGATGTCGGCACGGCGGCAGGGGTGCCCACCTCCACCGTGTCCCGTGTTCTCAACGGCACGGCCCGGGGCCGAACCCCGAACGGGCGCGCCGGGTGCACAGTGCGGTCGCCAACTGGGCTATCGCCCCAATGCCGCTGCCCAGGGCCCGGTGCGCGGCGAGGCCGGCGCCATCGGCGTGCTCGTGCCCGACCTGTCCAACCCGTACTTTCCGGATGTTCTGACATCCGTCCCGGTGGAACGCCGGCAGCTCGGCCGTCAGCACCGCCGGCGCGGCGAGCACCCGCCCCGCGTCCAGGGCGACCGGCCCCGCGTCCAGGGCGACCGGCCCCGCGCGTCCCCCGTCGCGTCACCCCACCGGGCCCACCGCGCCCCCGGCGCCCGGCCCGCCGGACCGCCCCCGCCCCGCGCCGGCGCCGTCGTACCGCTGTCCACCCGCTCCACCATGGCTTCCCATCCGCGTGATCCCGCCCCCCAAGACGGGCCACCAGGCGGATCGGTTTCCGCTCACGGGGTGGCGGCACGGGCCGCCGGATATTCCGGTGACGGTGGCCCACCCGCTCTCTAGGATCGGACACTGTGCTCTCCCGTCCATCCTTCATCAGTGACGAAGCGATCGCGCATGCCATCGCCGCCCATTGGCTGCCGGAAGCCGCCGAGGTGGCGTATCTGCCCTGGGGTTTCGGCGCACACCACTGGCGGGTGACCGGTGGCGGCAGGACCCTGTTCGTGACGTTGGACCAGCTGGAGCCGCGGCATACCGAGGCGACGCTGGAGGCCGCCTATGCGGGGGCGGCGGCGCTGGCCGCAGCCGGTGTGGACGTGGTGTGCGCGCCGTTGCCCGCCCGGTCGTCCGGCCGGTTCACCGTCGGCGTCGAGGCGGGCGCGCTCAGCGTGACGCCCTGGCTGGACGGACGGAGCCCCACCGAGGAGGAGGCGAGCCGATCCCCGCACGTCCGCGAGGTCGAGGCCGCGCTGGCCGCGCTGCACCGCGCCACACCGCCACCCGGTCTGCGGCACTGGACTCCCCAGGTCGGCCCCGGGTTCGCGGGCGAGCTGCGGGCCCGGACCGCCCGGCCCTGGACATCCGGCCCGCTGGCGGAGGAGGCGCGGGCCGCGATCGCCGCACACGATGCCGCGATCATCCGCTGGACGGACCGCTACCTCCACCTCGCGGACCTCGCCCACTCCCGCCGGGACCAATGGGTGACAACCCACGGCGAGCCGCACAACGACAACCAGGTGATGGGCGCGTGCGGGCTGAAGCTCGTGGACTGGGAGTCGCTGGCCCTCGCGCCACGCGAGCGGGACTACGCCGATCTGCTCGCGGCCGGAGCGGGTGACCGGCTGCGCCCCGACCCGGCGATGGTCGAGCTGTTCGCGCTCGACTGGCGCCTTTCCGAAATCGCCGAGTACGCGCGTTGGTTCGCCGCCCCGCACACCGGCACGGACGACGACCACACCGCTCTGGAAGGGCTGCACGAGGAATTGCGGCAGGTCAGCGAGCCAGGGCTGCCCGGGACACCGTGAGTGCCCGCCCGGCGTAGCCGCGGCCGAACAGCACGGTGTGTACCAGCAGGGGGAAGAGCTGGTGCAGCCCGATGCGGTCGGCCCAGCCCTCGGCGAGCGGTGCCACATCCTGGTAGCCGTCCATCACCTGGTCGAGATGCGGGCAGCCGAACAGGTGGAGCATCGCCAGATCGGTTTCCCGGTGGCCACCGTGCGCGGCCGGATCGATCAGCCACGCCTGTCCGTCGGCACCCCACAGGACATTGCCGTTCCACAGGTCGCCGTGCAGCCGGGCGGGTGGCTCGGCGGGTCCGGCCAGCTCGGGCAGCCGCTCGCATGCGCGCTCGATCACCTCGGCCTCGCCGTGGCGCACCGTGCCGTCGTCGACGGCGCGGCGCAGATAGGGCAGCACCCGGTGTTCGGCGTACCAGTGCGGCCAGTCGGAGCCCGGGACGTTGCGCATCGGGGCCGGCCCGATGTACGCGTCCGTGGGGCCGTCGGGCGGCGGGGCGCCGAAGGCGGGCGCGCCGACGGCGTGCAAGGCGGCCAGGTCGCGGCCGAACCGGGCCGCTGCCCTGGTCCCCGGCCTGCCGACCGGCACCTGGTCGGTGACCAGCCAGTCCCGGTCGTGGCCGTGCACCACCGGGACGCGGACCGTGCCCGCGTCGGCCAGCCAGCGCAGCCCCGCCGCTTCGGCCGGTGCCGCGCCGGGACCGTCGCCCCGTTTGACCATCACCGTCTGCCCGCCGTCGAGGGTGACTACGGTGAGCGTTGCGGACAGCGGCCGCCGACCGGTCACCGGGCGGCCGGTGAGGCGGGCCGCCGCGGCACCGGGGTCCTCGCCCGCCTCGGCCGCTGGACGGGCACTCATGAGCCGAGGCGCTCGCGCACCCAGGCCAGCAGGCCGGGCATCGCGGCTTCGATCATGGCCAGCACCTCGTCGAACCCTTCCGGGCCGCCGTAGTACGGGTCGGGCACATCCAGGTCACCGGTCGCGTCCGGATCGAAGGACCGCAGCATCCTGACCCGGGACGGATCGTCGACCAGCCGGCG
This sequence comes from Streptomyces sp. AgN23, assembly GCF_001598115.1. Lineage (NCBI taxonomy): Bacteria > Bacillati > Actinomycetota > Actinomycetes > Kitasatosporales > Streptomycetaceae > Streptomyces > Streptomyces sp. AgN23. The sequence continues at coordinate 422,929 of NZ_CP007153.1, read as the reverse complement.
CAACGCCTTCTCGTGACCGCGGTCCATCGCCAGGAACAGCTCGGCGTCCCTGTGCTCGGCGCCGATCTGGGCCGCGACATGCCCGACCGGATAGCCGTGCCGTGCCAGCAGTGCGCCGGCCCGTTCATCGATGGGCTCACCGGCGTGCCAGGGGCCGATACCGGCGCTGCTGACCCGTACCGCGCCGTCGAGTCCGGCCCGGCGCAGATGCTCGGCGAAGACCAGCGCGGCGGACGGCGACCGGCAGATGTTCCCGCTGCAGACGAAGCAGATGTGCACGGCCACCAGGGTAGGGCCTGGCGCTCCGGTGGCGCAGGGGGCGGGGCGGCCGTCCAGAGCGGCCGGACCCGCCGGTTGTACCGGCCGGAGCCCGGCGTTACGGACCGGAGCCCGGCGTCGTACCTGACGGAGCCCTGCGTCACGCCGGCCGGAGCCCGGCGTCAGGCGCTGTGGTCCGCGAACGGACCACCGTCGGCGAAGGCCAGCGCGGCGAAGCGTTCCCCGATACGGCGGTGGGTGGCGGCGTCCGGGTGGAGCTCGTCGGGCAGCGGCAGCTCGTCGGCGTCGGCCTCGCCGTAGAGGTCGAGGCCATCGAGGTAGTGGAGGTGGGGGTCGTCGGCCGCCCGCTGCTTCACGATCCGGGACAGCTCCTCCCGGATGACGCGCAGTGTCAGCTTCCCCGCGGCGCGCTCGGCGGGGTCGCCGGTGGCCCGGAACCGCAGCTTTCCGGCGCTGAGCGCGCTCACGTCGAAGGCCGCGGGGCCGGGCGTGTCCTCGTGGATGGGGCACAGGATGGCGGAGACGACCAGCAGTGGCGTGGTGGGATGCCCCTCGCGGATCGTGTCGAGGAAGCCGTGCACCGCCGGGGTGAAGGCGCGCAGCCGCATCAGGTCGGCGTTGACCAGGTTGATGCCGATCTTGATGCTGATCAGGTCGGCGGGGGTGTCCCGCATCGTGCGGGCGGTGAACGGGTCGAGCAGCGCGCTGCCGCCCAGGCCCAGGTTGACCAGTTCCACACCGCCGAGGGAGGCGGCGAGCGCGGGCCAGATGGCGGTGGGGCTCGTGGCGTCGGAACCGTGGCTGATCGAACTGCCGTGGTGCAGCCACACCTTGCGGCCCTGGTCCGGTACGGGCTCGATGGGGGCGTCCGTGCGCAGGGCGACGAGTTCGGTGGTCTCGTTGTGCGGCAGCCAGAGCTCGACGGTCTTGACGCCGCCGGGCAGGTCGGTGAAGCGGAGGGTGCCGACCGGGCCCGGGCGGCTCTCGGCCGTCCCGGTGGCCAGGTCGATGGCCAGCGTGTTGCCGCCGGTCACCGTGGACTGCCCGGCCAGGCGACCGTCGACGAGCAGGTCGTACACGCCGTCCGGGCGGGGCGGGGCGCCCGCGTAGACCCGCTTGGTGGGCAGCGTGTCCAGTTCGACGGCGGTGGCCCGGGTCCGGAAGACCAGCCGTACGCCGGAGGGCTGGGCCTCCGCCATGGCGAGTTGTCCGTCGGCGTACTGGGCGCGGGCCCAGCCGGGCAGCCGGTGCGGCAGCACCCCGTGTGCGGTGTGCTCCAGGTCGAGGGCGCCCCGCAGGATGTCCGCGGTGATGGGCGTGGTGATCCAGTCGTGTTCGGTGGTGTGCATGGTCCCAGCCTGTTGATCACGGATGTGTGGATGGATGTGGGGGCGGACGGGCGGCGGACGGATGGATCGGCTGTGCCGATGCGCCGCGAGGCTGACCGCCTCCGGCACGCTGCCGCGCTCCTGAGTGCTGCCGTGGCACCGTGTCAGGGCGCGGGCCAGTTCCGCAGCAGGGCGTCGAGGGCGTCCAGGGTCCGCGACCAGCTTTCCTCGCTGTCGGGGGCGCTGTGGCTGAACCCGCCTGCCAACTCGAGGCTGACGTAGCCGTGGAAGACGCTGCCCAGCAGCCGGACCGCGTGCGTCTGGTCCGGCTCGGTCAGGTCGTAGCCGCGCAGGATCGCCCGCGTCATCTGTGAGTGCCGGACGCCGGCGCTGGCGGCCGCCGCTTCCGGGTCGAGCCTGAGCTGGGCCGCGGCGTAGCGGCCGGGATGCTCGCGGGCGTAGTCGCGGTAGACGTTGGCGAAGGCGGTCAGGGCGTCCTTTCCGGCCCGCCCGGCCAGGGCCTCGGCGGCCCGGTCGGCAAGCTCCTCCAGGGCGAGCAGGGCGATCCTGGTCTTGAGGTCGTGGCCGTTCTTCAGGTGCGAGTAGAGACTCGCGACCTTGACGTCGAACCGTCTGGCCAGCGCAGAGACGGTCACCTGGTCGAAGCCGAGCTCGTCGGCCAGCTCCGCTCCCGCCTGGGTCAGCCGTTCCGTGGTCAGTCCTACCCGTCCCATGCCCTTCCTCTCCTTCGGCAGAACTGATTATGCATTTGCCTAACACCTTTAGGCAAATTAGCCTGCGTTCTATGAAGCCGCTGACTGAGCAAGAGATCCGTGCCGCGTTCGTGAACTGCAGCAAGGGCGAGGCGAAGCGCCTGTCCGTCCCGCGCGACCTGGCCGACCGGCCCTGGGATGACCTGGACTTCCTCGGCTGGCGAGATCCTCAGGCACCCGACCGTGCCTACCTGGTCACCGAACTGGACGCCCGCCCGATCGCCGTCGCGCTGCGCTGCCCCGGCCCTGCCTCCTGGCAGGTACGGCGCAGCATGTGCTCGATGTGCCTGACGGCCCACACGGGCGGCGTCTCCCTGATGGTCGCGCCGAAGGCGGGGAAGGCCAGGCAGCAGGGCAACTCGGTCGGCGACTACATATGCAGCGACCTCGCCTGCTCGCTCTATGTGCGGGGCAAGAAGGACGCGGGCGCGGGCTCACGGCCTCAGGAGTCGCTCACCCTGGAGGAGAAGATCCAGCGGACCGTGGCGAATGTGGCCGCGTTCCTCGCCAAGGTGACCGCATAGCCCATACCGCCCGGTCGCAGAGCGGTGCCCCGCACGCCGTCGCGTGCGGGGCACCGGGCCGGTTGGTCGGGTGTCAACCGCAGCGTGTCAGCCGCAGTTGGTCTCGGCCTTCTCGAAACGCACACCGTCGATCCAGCCCCACCAGTCCACGCAGGTGCCTCGTGCGCTCACGTAGATCGGTCCCGCGTAGGAGCGGTAGTCGCCGCTGTCGTAGATGTCGTGGATCTCCGTGTCGCTCCGTGAGAGGTAGATGGTCATCGGCACCGGCTCGCCGGCCACGTTCCGGATCGCGACCAGGCAGTTCTTGCCCGTGGCGGAGCTGTAGGTGAGATACGCCGTGCCCTTGTCCCCGACCTCGGTGGAGTTGACGACCGTATAGCCGGAGCCGCAGGCGCCGTTGTACGCAACGCGGGAGGCGGTCGCGGAGGCCCCGGGCGCGGCCGCCATGAGGGCGGCAGCGCCGGCGCCGGTCACTGCCGCGATGGCCAGGGCGCGCTTGGGGTGAGTCACTGGTTCCCCGTTCGTAGGGTGTTCCGTGCTGTCGGTAAAGTGCCGCGGGTTGATTTCCCGGTCACTACGACCCGCCATCCGGCCGGTGAGTTGTCCCCCCGCACCGTTACGGGTCTGTCCGCACTGTCACCCACGCGTAACGGCGGCACGGGCTACGCGCCGTGCCAATCCGGGGGCGGGAGTGGACTGCTCGCGCGAGGAACGTCAGCCGAAAAGGGGCTGACGGTCGCCGGGCGACCAGTGGAAGGGATAGCGAACTCTGTGGAACATGTGTCCACTGAAGCGGCGTTCCGGGCGTGCTGTCCGTTCACCTCCCCGCAGCCCCTCCTGTTGCTGACGCGAGTAGATCGGGCATGTGGTGTGGTGTTTTGGTGGAGGGGATGAGGGTGTTTTCGGGTGCTTCTTCGGTGCTTTTGCTGGACGGGCTGTCGTTGCTGGGTGAGGGTGTCCCCGGCGGTTCTGGCGATGGTGCGTCTCTCTTAGACTGTGCCGGTCCCCAAGTTGATCGGAGCACCCCTATGCGTCGCCTTGCCGCCGCCCTTTTGGTAATGACCGCTTTTGCCTCGCTCGCCGGCTGCGCGCAGGATTTCGACCGGGGCCCTGATGGGACGGTCTCCGACAAGGTCAAGGACGGAAAGAAGTTCTACTTGGTCGTGGATCCGGCCAAGGGCGGCGACGAGAAGAAGTTCCGCGTCAGCAAGTACGACTATCACGACTGCAACCGGGGTTCGAAGTACCCCAAGTGCGTTGACGATTAATCAGCTCGTCTTCGCCTCGATCGCAGGGTCGGCCGTGCCTTTCGGTCGACCCGCCATCTCTTCGGGCCGAAACCTCTGGCCTGGAACTCCCCGGCCCGGAAGGGCCCCAGCCTCCGCACTCCCACCGCGTTCGCGACAGGAGTGATTGAGCGTGCGATGACGTGTGCGTTGCGGAGAGCGATGGGGAGAGGGTTTGCCCGGAGGTGAGCCCTGTGCCCGCTGAGGACGAGTTGTTCAGCGCTGTCGACGCGCTGCTGGAGCAGGTCGCCCAGGACGAACTGCCGGCACCCGCGGAGCGCAAGAGGCTGCGCGAGGCCGCGGGGCTGAGCCAGGCCGGGATCGCCAAGGCGCTGTGACATCCGATGGGCAGCGGTGGGCGACTGGGAATCCGGCAAGACCGAGCCACGGCAGCCGAAGCGTGCCGCGTACGCCCTGCTTCTGAAGGGACTGGCCGCCCGCTTCCCCGCCCCAGCGGCGGGCTCGGCACCCACCGCTCCTGAGCCGTCACCGCCTGCCCAGCCCACCCCGACGCGGACTCCGCCCCGGGCCAGGGCCATTCCCCCGAGCGGAGTCCGCAGCGGCCCGGGGCGACCGCCGCACAGGACACGACCCAGCGACTCGCCACGGCCCCGGCTCGGCGGGCCCGTCCGCACCGACCATCCGCATCGCGGCGCCCGGACGCGATGGCACGGGTGGCGGGGGCGGCCGGGACCACCGCCGCCACCCCGACGCCCACCATGCCGTGGACCCGCGCTTCGCCCACGGCCCGCTGGCGGTCGTGGATGTCGTGGACGGCCAGGTCTGGGCGTACTGCGCCGGCGGCCTGATCCTGGACATCCCGGCCAAGTTCCTCCCGTCCCTGGTGGAGTGGACTCTGGCCGAGGCGCGGCTGGGCGCACCGCGGCTGAACCGCAACGTCAGGGACGCCGACCCCCGTTCTGGTGCTCACGGACGCGGCCGCGGTGCCCTTCGGCCCTCCGGCCCGGCTGACCGACGAGGAGCGGCTGCGCCACCTCACCCAGGCGCCCGCCGCAGTGCGCCGCCCGTCTCTTCGACGCCCAGGAACAGGGCGCCCCCGAACAGCGACTGCTCGACATCGCGGCCGAGGGCCTGCAGGAGATCTACTTTCAAGGACCGCGGCCGCCGCGCCCAGGGCCTGCTGGTGGAGTTCACCGACATCGACTCCATCGAGGTCGACCCGTAAGGAGCGGGATGACGCGCCCGGGTGCCCGGGCCGGATCGATTTCGTAGCTGCCCGCTGCTGGTGAGGACAGCTCCGCGGCCCTGGAGACCGCCATGTTCGTAGCCTCCGTTGGGTGAAGTCCCTCTCGAATTGACGAGGATCTCGCACCCGCGGTGGCTGCACCAGCCCCCTTCACTTACCGCTGCGGCCCAGCATTTCGGCGACGCGGATGAACCCGTCCGTGCCATGGCCCAGCCCGATGGCGCGGCGGGCCATGCCTTCGGCCGCGCGCATCACGCCCGCGTCGATGCCATGGCTCTCGGAGGTGTGGACGATATGGGACATGGTCGACGCCCCCGAGGTGAGCGGGTTGTCTTCACCGGAGAAGGTGCCGCGGTCCACTTCCTCCGCGGTCTCCTGGAAGAGCGGCGGGAGGATCGCGCCGATGCCCTGGGCGAAGGGCGCCAACTCCCGAGCGCTGATTCCCTCCGCCCGCGCCACCGCCAGGGCGTGCGCATAGCCCGCCATCGCCGTCCAGAAGATGTCGAGCAGCGCGATGTCGTAGGCCGCCGCCCGGCCGATCTGCTCACTGAGATGGGTGTGGGTACCGCCCAGCGTGTCCAGCACGGGCCGGTGCTCCTCGTAGAGCTCCGCCGGGCCGCTGTAGATGAACACCGCGGAAGGCGCTCCGATGGTGTTGATCGGCGTCATGATCGCACCGTCGAGGTACCGGATGCCGTGCCCGGCCGCCCAGTCCGAGGTGTCCCGGGCCCGGTCAGGAGTGTCCGCGGACAGGTTCACCACGGTGCGTCCCCTGAGCGCGTCGGTGACCCCGTCGCGCCGCAGGATCGCGTCCGACGCGTCGTAGTTCACCACGCAGACCACGGTCAACTCACCTGCGGCGACGGCCTCTTCCACCGATCGCGCACTGACCGCCCCCCGCTCGATCAGCTCCCCATCCCTGCCCGGCGTCCGGTTCCAGACCGTGGTCCGCAGCCCGGCGTCCAGGAACGCACCGGCCAGGGCGCGGCCCATCGGCCCGAGACCGAGCACGGTGACGGCAGAATGTTCGGAGTGCGTAGACATGAAACTTCAACTCCCATACGGATATACGCGGAACTGATAACTCAAAGGAAATAGAGCGAAGATGACACGCAGTCGTGCTCAGGACACGAATGTCTGCGGAGTGACCGCCGCGATCGTCGTGATCGACGGCAAGTGGAAGACCGCCCTGCTCTGGGCACTGGAGTCCGGACCGCATCGCCCCGGCGAGCTGCGCCGACGGCTGCCGGGCCTCAGCGAGAAGGTCCTGACTCAGGCGCTCCGTGAGATGGAGACGGACGGGCTGGTGCACCGGGACGTACACGATGTGCTGCCCCTGAAGACCGTGTACTCCCTGACCGCGTTCGGCCGCGACCTCTCCGAGGCGCTGGCTCCCCTGTCCGATTGGGGCCACCGCCGCCTGGAGAAGTTGGCCGAGGCGCAGTCGGGCCCCTGACGCAACGCCACCTCCGTCTCATCCGATCCGGCGGCCCTCCGACCGCCCGCAACAAGATTCGCCCGGTCGTCCGTCGCTGCCAAGTACCCACAAAAAAGTGGGTACGGCGGACGGACGGCGGGGAGCGGCGAGACGGTGTGCGGGTGACCGCGCACGCCCTCGCACATGCCTGGCCCGAACTCGTCCGGCCCGCTGACGGGCCACCGTCACGTGCCTACCGGGCCCCGGGACGGCCGCGGACCTTGCCGTACAGCTCATCGCGCACCAGGCAGACCTGACCAGCGCCGAGGACACATTGCGGCTCACCTCGGACGCGGATGAGGTGGACGTCTTGGTGAACAACGCGGGCCGCTACGCCTTCGCGCCGACCGCACAGACCGACGCCGCCGGCTTCGACCGGCATATCGCGGTCAATACCCGAGCCCGTTCCTTCTGGTCGGCGCGCTCGCCCCGGCCATGGCCGGGCGGGAACATGGCGCGGTCATCACGATCGGATCCAGTGCTGCCAGGACACCCGCGCCGATCGGTGCCGCCTACGGGGCCTCCGAGGCCGGCGTCGAGATCCTCACCCGCTACTGGGCCACGGAGTTCGGTGGCAGCGGGGTACGAGTCAACGCCGTCTCACCCGGCCCGGTGAAGACCGACGGAACCTCCGACATGTTCGGAGACCAGATCGCCGTGCTGGACCAGGTCAACGCCCCCGCGACGGCTCGGCTCTGCCATCGCACCGCTGAGCACACCGGCCGCCCGGAGAATGCCGATGACCATGGCCGGTTGGTGCTGGGCCACCCCCCTGACCGCTTGCACGAGCGCGGCGGCCATGAAGAACACGCCCACGAAGGCGTAACTGCTCCGGGCCGACTCGGGGCGCAACTCCCGTACCGGCGAAGCGATCGACCGCACCCGCTCCGCACGCTCAGTTCGGCGGGATGCGGTAGACGGAGACATGAGAGCGCGACTCGGCGGTGAATTCGGCGCCGATCCAGTCCGCGTGCCTGGACTCCAGCTCGAATCCGGCCAGCTGAGCCATGAGGTCGAGTTCGGCCGGCCAGATGTACCGGTGCGGACTGCGGGTCAGCCGAGCCTGCTTGCTGTCGTCGAACCGGAAGTGGTGCGAGACGACGTGCTGGCGCAGAACGTCGTAGGTGTCCAGCCCGATATAGCCGGGCTCGGTCAGCCAGACGGCGCCGGTCTGGCCCGGCGGGAGCTTGCGCAGCTCGGGCACCCAGAGTTCGATCACGAACCTGCCACCGGGCCCGAGATGGCGGGCGGCGTTGCGGAAGCACTCCACCTGCTCGGCTTGGGTGAGCAGGTTGGAGATGGTGTTGTAGACGAGATAGACGAGGGTGTACTGGCCGGGAGCCACGGAAGTCGCCATGTCGCCCACGATCACGGGGATCGTCGCTTCGTCCGCCCTGGTACGCAGTTGACGGATCATCGGAAGCGACAGCTCGATCCCGGTGACAGAGACCCCCCGTTCGGCGAGCGGGACGGCCACCCGGCCGGTGCCGATGGCGAATTCGAGCGCCGCTCCGCCGCCCGCGAGCTGAGCCAGCCGGTCCACGGCCGGCTGCAGGATCTCGGGCGCGAACATGCCTGTGCCGGGCGTGTCGTAGCGCTGGGCGGCGTCGACGTCCCAGATCTCCTCTTGGTCCATACCGTCACCATTCACCGCAGGGGGACGCGATGTCCACTGTTTTTGCCCCGGGGGCCGGGGATCCCCCGACCAGCGGCTCTGTGCTCCTGGAGTGATCGAGGAGGCGCCTCAGCCAGCGGGTACGGGCGTCGCGTGCGTCTTTGCTGATGGCCGCCCGCGGTGCCAAGCCGTCGAAACCGTGGTAGGCGCCGGGCCATACATGCAGTTCGGCCTGGCCACCGGCCCGCCAGAGCGCGTTCGCGTACGACACGTCCTCATCGCGGAACATCTCCGCCGAGCCGACGTCGATGAACGCCGGGGGAAGATCCGAAAGGTCCGTGGCGCGGGCAGGGGCCGCGTAGGGCGGCAGGTCCGCCGCACCGTAGCGGTCACCCAGCAGTGCTTTCCAGGCGGTCTCATGGGAGAGGAGATCCCACATTCCGAGGCCCGACATCTGGTGGCTGGAGAACGTGCGCCCGCGGTCGTCGAGCATCGGGCACAGCAGCAACTGCCCGAGTATGCCGGGACCGCCGCGGTCACGGACCAGCAGGGCGAGCGCCGCGGCGAGGCCGCCGCCGGCGCTCTTCCCGCCGATGATGACGCGGTCCGCGTCGATGCCCAGTTCGGCCGCGTGCCCGGTGGCCCAGAGAAGTCCCGCGTAGCAGTCCTCCAGCGGTCCGGGGTACCGCGTGCGCGGTGCCAGCCGGTACTCGACCGAGATGACGGCCAGGTCCAGGGGAAGGACCCACTCGCGAAGGATCCGCGGCAGCACCGACCATGCGTTGCCCATGATCATCGCGCCGCCGTGCATGTAGTACAGCAGCGGCAGCGGCCCTTCCCGCCCGGCGGGCCGCACACTCACCAGCGTGACATCGGGGCCGTCCCCCAGCCCCGGAACGGTCAGCTCCGCCACCTCGAAACGGCCATCGGCCCGGAGATCCTCGGCCGTCGGCCTGGGCCGGGTCGCGGCGTCCCGCTCTTGCCGGGCCGCGAGATTCGCGGGAGTGACCGGCTCTCTGGGCCCCTTGCCCAAGGACTCCAGCGCGGCACTCAGTTCAGGGTCGAAGGGAGGCACAGCCGTCGGCCTCGGGGCAGAAGCGCCCGTACGGGACAGATTCATACCGCGCATCCAAGCATCCGCGGCCGCCCGGCGGTACCGGCGCGTCCGGCGACTCGTCCTCCCGTCGGGGTTCACCTCTCCCGCTGGTCGCGGCCCCCGGAGTCCGGCGGACGGTAGCATTTCGCCCGCGGGCCGCACCAGGGTCGACCGCGGCCGGGGGGAAACGTGGAGAGCACCGGGCAGCACAGCGACTCGCTTGTCGTGCTGACCGCACTGGACGTGGAGTACGAGGCGGTTCGGGCACACCTGGTCGATCCGCGGCCGCAACTCCACCAGAGCGGCACCCTGTTCGAGGTGGGACGGCTCGACGGTACGCCGTGGCGAGTGGCGCTCGCCGAACTCGGCGACGGCAACCAGGGCGCGGCCGTGCTGACCGAGCGGGCCATCGCCATGTTCCGTCCGCGCGCGGTGGCATTCGTGGGGGTGGCCGGGGCGCTCAAGGGCGATATCGAGCTCGGGGACGTCGTCGTGGCCACCCATGTGTACGCGTACCACGGTGGCAAGGACGAGGACGGCGCATTCCACTCCCGCCCGAGGGTCTGGCCGGTGCGTCAGGAACTCGACCAGCTCGCTCGCTTCGCCCGCAGGTCCGGTTCCTGGACCGGGCTGCTGCCGGAACGCCCGCCCGGCGCCTCCCGTCCGGCCGTCCACCTCAAGCCCGTGGCCGCCGGGGAGGTCGTCCTGAACTCCGCGGACTCGCCGCTGAGGCGGCAACTCCGCCGCAACTACCAGGACGCCGCCGCCATCGAGATGGAGGGCGCGGGCGTCGCGCAGGCCGCCCACCTCAACGCCGCGCTGCCCGCACTGATCGTCCGCGGTATCAGCGACCGGGCCGACGGGGAGAAGTACGACGCCGATGCCGAGGGCTGGCAGTCCCGCGCGGCGCGCAACGCCGCCGCCTTCGCCTTCTCCGTCCTCCGTGAACTGCCGCCCGGCGGCGACCCGGCCCCACCTGGGCCGGGGGCTCCCATGGGCCCGGTACCCGGACGGTTCCCGGACGAGCCGTCCGCTCCGGCTCCGGCCCCGCCGCCGCATCCGGATGCGGGCACCACACCGGACGACGCCGGCCCGGCCGCACACCGCCGACTCCTCCGCTGGGCGCGGAGATTGTCGGATGACCTGGACCTCGTGGACTCCCCCCGCCCGGACCGCGGCACCGGCTCCCCGCCGCAGCTCAGCGGCGGACTCTACGTGCGGCGCGCCGTCCAGGACCGGGTGATGGAGGCCCTCTACGACGATGATCCGAAGGCGGTCCTGGTCACCGGGGACGCCGGGAACGGCAAGAGCAGCTTGTTGTGGGGCCTCGCCCGGGATCTGACCGCCCTGGAGGACGCCGAGGTCTTCCTGGTGAACGCCGCCTGGCTGCTGCGCCCCCTGAGCGGCACCCCCGGAACCCCCATGCTGACCCCCGCGACCGTGGTGTCCGGGGCGACGCACGCCCGGACGCGGGGGCGTACACCGGTCGTGCTCCTCGACACCGCCGATCTGCTGCTGCACGACGACTACCACGAGATGACGCTGCTCGATCTGTGCGAGGACCTCGCCGCCGCCGGTGTCCGCCTGGTGCTGACCTCCCGGCCGGAGGAGGCGAACCGGCTGCGCACCGGCTTCGTCCGGATGTCGCTGGGTCCGTACGACGACAGCGAGATCCCTCACGCCATCCGTGGACACGCCGCGCTCTACTGCCCCGACGCCGTCCCCCGGGACGACGAGGCACGGGTACGGAGGCTGATGGAGCCCGTGGCCCGCGGACTGCCGGTGCGCGAGGTGTGCAGAAGCCCGCTCCAGTTGCGGCTGCTGTTCGAACTCGCCCGGGACGACGGGGCGTTCCCCAGCGCCGAGATCGACGCCACCGGTCTCTACCGCCGCTACTGGGACCACCGGGTCGTCACCGACCGCCGCCATCACGGCAACCAGAGCGCCACGGCGCCGGAGGACCTCTCCTCGCTCACCGGCGCGATCGCCGTCGTGCTGATGTCGGCCGGCCGGACCGAGCTGTCACGCGAGGAGCTGGTCGAGCGACTCACCTCGGCGCACGGCGGCCCACGCCCCTCGTGGCCGTACGAACCGGCCCGCGTCCGGTCGTCCCTGGAGCTGCTGACCGACCGGGGCGTCCTGGCCAGGGGAGCCTCGGACGATATCCACTTCTTCCACCAGACCATGTTCGAGTACGCGGCCGCGCGTGGCCTGCTGCACCTCAGTGGGGCACGAGCGCTGCTGTCGCTGTGCGAGTGGGTCGGGTGCCATCCCCGTGACTTCTTCGTCGGGGCGATCCTCGAACAGCTCCTCATGCTCGCCGCCGGGTCCGAGAGGTATCGCGGCCCGGTACGGGACACGCTGACGCGGATGGCGGCGCACACGGACGCCGTCATCCTGCACACCGTCGCCGTGGCCGTCGCGGCGCGGAACCCGGCCGTGGGCGTGTCCGTCGAGCCGCTGCTCGCGACGGCGCCGCACGGTGTCGTCCGGCGGTACGCGGTCCTGGCCCCGACCGTACGCGACACGGACGTCGACGCCCTCCTGCCGCAGCTCCGCGGGCTGTGGGAGAGGAGGGAGCCCAGCCTGCGGGAGGCCGTGCTCGAAGCGCTGGAACGGCTGGCCGCCCAGAACGCGGTCACGGTCCATGCCGCCCTGGCCGACTGGGGCTGCGTACGGGAACTGACCGGGCGCCGTACGGGCGGCGCGGGTATCGAGGTCCTGCCTCGGCTGCTCGTGCTGACGTCACACGTCGATGTGGCGTCCGCCCGGAAGGGCCTCATGGAGATGCTCGACTTCGCCCTGTCCCGGGGGCTGGCGGAGCTGGCATCAGGCGTCATGACCCTGTGGGCCCGGCACTGGGAGACACTGGGCTCGCCGGAGTGGGCAGCCGCCGTCCAGGAGCGTCTGAAGCGTGTGCGCGTCGCCCCGAAGTCGTACGACGTCGAGCTCTTCCAATCGGCCCTGGCCAGGGTGCTGGCCGCCTCATGGACCCACGACCACGGACTTCCCGGTGACCACGGGCTTGCCGCCGACGGCGCTCACGGCCCCGACGGCGGGCCGGCTCCCGGGACCCACCGCTGGACGCACCGCCTCGACCATGCCGTGGCGCTGCTCGAAGCGGACGACCACGACACCGCGGGCAACGCCGGACTCATCGCCGCCGCGGCGGTCCTGGCCACGCTGCCGCACGGCCACTGGGCCATCGAGGCCACCCTCGACCGCTGTCTGGAGATGACCGGGCAAGGAGCGCTCCACGCACTGCAGCACCGGATGGTCTTCCCCCAGTTGCTCAGCGCCGACTGCGCCGCCGCGGAGAGCCTCGTACACCGGCTCGCGGGCATGCTGAAGGCCCTGCCCTGCCCCGAGAACCAGCCGGTCACGCCCCCGCAGCGACGAGCGCTGGTCGCCCGCCGGATCCTCGCCCACCGCGACGTTCCCCCGCACCGTGTCCGGCAGGTCCTGGAACACTCCGGCTGGGACGCCGACTCCGACCTGTGGCTGTCCCAGGACGGCCTGGCGACGCTCCTCCTGCCGGCCGCGCTCGGCGGCCACCCCACCGCGGTGAGCAGGATCGAGAAGGCGACGACCGCCCCCGCGGCCGCCCGGAACCTCGTCCGCCGCTCCCTGCACCGGGCCGTCACGGACTCCGGTCTGCACACCGAGCGCCACATCGGCCTGCTGGTGAACCTGTCGCTCATGGACGCCGACACCGTGCTCCTGGAGGCCCTCACCACCGGCCGGGCCAAGAAGGGCATCGGCCCGCTGCCGCCCCTCGCCCACGAGCGGGTGCTGGGGGCGCTACGGGCCTCGGCTCCGGCCCTCACCGGGCTGATCGCGGATGAAATCGCCGAGGGCAACAGCGGAAAGCGGCAGCGCCAGGCACTCACGCTCTGGGAGTGCTCCGTGTCGGTCGGCACTCTCCCCGTGCCCGGCCTGGCCCAACTCCAGCCGCGGTACGGCACCTTCTCCGACCAGAAGACCCGGGCGGCCTTCCTCGGGCTGGTGGGAACCGTCGCCGCGCGCGAACCCGCCCAGTACGCCACGGCACACACCTTCCTCTCGGAGCTGGTGTTCGACGCCGCGGGAGACGTCCCCCGCCTCGACGACGCGTCGGCCAGTACCCGGAACGCCGCCCGCAAGGCCCTGTTCCACGCCGCCTGCGAGTCCGGCCCGCTCACCCCCTCGGCCCTCACCATGGCCCTCGACCTGGCTTTCGCGCCACCGACCGACGCCGGGCTGATCAGCGGGCTCGGCCAGCTGGTACGCCGGCTCAGCACCGCACACGGCGCGGCACCCGCCGCCGAGCTGCTGATCCGGGTCATCGGCGCCGCCGTGGCCTCCCAGCAGGGCCGCGCCGCGGAGAACCACCTCGCGAAGGCGCTCCGTGGCGCGATGGACAGCGTCTTCGACCACGGTTCTCCGGCCGTGTACCGGAGACTGTGGGAGCACCTCAAGGAGCCTGGTCCGGAGGACGACGCCGACCACGTGGTCCTTCCGGAGCGGTACGCGCTGGGGCTGGTGAGCTGCGCGATCCGCCGGTCGTACGCGGCAACCCGCCACGATCTGGAAGCACTTGTCGCCCATCCGAGGGTGCCACGCCCCACCAAGATGTGGATCAGCGATCAGCTCAGCGCCCGGTCGCGGGAACGCACGGAGCACGACCTGAGCTGGGTGCTGGACGGCGAGACGCCCGGGCGGTCAGTGGCAGGATGATTGCGGTAGTCGTCATCGAGGTCACGGGTGTGAGCGGAGGCCCGTTCGATCGCGGGAGAGCCGAAGGAGCCCGATGAGCCGGAAGAACCACCATGTCGCCGTGCTCGTGCTCGAAGGAGCCAAACCACTCGACGTCGGCATCCCCGCGCAGGTGTTCTCCAACCGGCCGAGCATGCCGTACGAGCTGCGGGTGTGCGGCGCCGCGCCCGGACTGGTGACCGGCGGCGACGGCCTCTCGTATCACGTGGCCGAGGGGCTCGAGGCGTTCGAGTACGCCGACACCGTCTTCATCCCCGGCTATCGGGAGCCTGCGACCACGGAACCGCCGGCAGCGGTCGTCAGCGCGCTCATGGCCGCCCACGAGCGCGGAACCCGGCTCGCGGCCATCTCGACGGGAGCGTTCGCGCTGGCCGCGACGGGCCTGCTCGACGGCAAGCGGGCGACGACCCACTGGCACTACACCAAGGCGCTCGCCGAGAGGCATCCGCTCGTGCGGGTGGACGAGAACGTGCTGTTCGTGGACGAGGGCGATGTGCTCACCTCGGCGGGTGCGGCATCCGGCATCGACCTGTGCCTGCACCTGGTGCGGCGCGACCAGGGCGTCGGGCTCTCCAACCACGTGGCCAGACGGCTGGTGGCGGCGCCGTACCGCAGTGGTGGCCAGGCGCAGTACGTTCCCCGGAGTGTGCCCGAGCCGCTGGGCGACCTGTTCGCGAGCACACGGGAGTGGGCCCTGGCACACCTCGCCGAACCGCTGACCCTCGAAGCGCTCGCGCGCAACGCACGGGTGTCGGCGCGCACCTTCTCGCGGCGGTTCGTGGAGGACACCGGCTACACACCGATGCAGTGGGTGCTCAGGGCGCGGGTGGACCTGGCACGCGAGCTGCTCGAACGCACCGATCTGGGCGTGGAGCAGATCGCCGACCGAGTCGGCCTCGGCACCGGCGCGAATCTGCGTCTGCACTTCCACCGCATTCTCGGCACCTCCCCGACGGAGTACCGCCACACCTTTTCGGCCTGAGTTTCCCGAATGGCGTCCCCGCACCCGAGTGCTGGCGGGATCCTTGCGTACGGTGGCGTTCAGGCCGCTGTCGGTCCCGGATCCGGATGCCGACGATGGGGGTGGAACGAAAGGAACCTCCATGACCCGCATCGCCGTCAATGGATTCGGCCGCATCGGACGCAACACCCTCCGCGCCCTGCTGGAGCGCGACAGCGCTCTCGAGGTGGTCGCCGTCAACGACCTCACCGCCCCCGAGTCCCTCGCGCATCTGCTCAAGTACGACAGCGCGCTCGGCCCCCTCGGCCGCTCCGTCGAGGTCGATGGAACCGACCTCGTGGTCGACGGCCGCCGCATCAAGGTGCTCGCCGAGCGCGAGCCCGCCAACTTGCCGTGGGCCGAGCTCGGCGTGGGCATCGTCCTCGAATCCACCGGCCGCTTCACCGCGGCGGATGCCGCCCGTGCACACCTGCGGGCCGGTGCCCAACGTGTGCTGGTGAGCGCCCCGTCCGCGGGCGCCGATGTCACGCTCGCCTATGGCGTGAACACCGATGCCTACGACCCCGCCGAGCATGTGATTGTCTCGAACGCCTCGTGCACCACGAACGCACTGGCTCCGCTGGCGTCCGTACTGGACGACCTGGCCGGTATCGAGCACGGCTTCATGACCACGGTGCACGCCTACACCCAGGAGCAGAACCTCCAGGACGGCCCGCACCGCGACCTGCGCCGCGCCCGTGCCGCCGGGGTGAACATCGTGCCCACCACCACCGGGGCCGCCAAGGCCATCGGTCTGGTGCTGCCGAACCTCGACGGCAAGCTGTCGGGCGACTCGATCCGGGTGCCGGTCCCGGTGGGCTCGATCGTGGAGCTGAACACCGCGGTCTCACGGGAGGTCAGCCGCGACGAGGTGCTCGCGGCCTACCGTGCCGCCGCCGACGGCAAGCTCAAGGGCATCCTGGAGTACTCCGACGAGCCGCTCGTCTCCAGTGACATCACACGCCGCCCGGCTTCGTCGATCTTCGACGCCGCCCTCACCCG
Organism: Streptomyces sp. AgN23; assembly: GCF_001598115.1. Lineage (NCBI taxonomy): Bacteria > Bacillati > Actinomycetota > Actinomycetes > Kitasatosporales > Streptomycetaceae > Streptomyces > Streptomyces sp. AgN23. Next base: position 406,587 of record NZ_CP007153.1, on the reverse strand, counting down.
TGTCGAGGGCAAGCACATCAAGGTGGTGGCCTGGTACGACAACGAGTGGGGCTTCTCGAACCGCGTCATCGACACGCTCGAACTGCTCGCGCGCGACTGACCAAGCGGACTGACTGACCGTGAGGGGCCGGCATCGACCGGCCCCTCACCCTTGCGGCGGGTGCCCGGCCTCGTGTTCAGGTACGGTCCGCGCCGCGCGGGGAGGGCCGGGTGCGGGTCGCGTGGATGGAGCCGAGCAGATGCAGGGCTTCCGCACTGCTGCTGGCGGGCTCCGCGTGGCAGATGACGAGTTGCCGGCCCGGGGCCTCTCTCACGTCGAACGCCTGGTAGCTGAGGGTGAGAGGGCCGACGTCGGGGTGCAGCCGCTTGGCCTCCTGGGTCTTGCCGCGCACGGTGTGGCTGCCCCACAGGCGAGCGAAGTCCGCGCTGTTCTCGGTGAGCGTGTCCACGAGCCCGTGCGGGCGCGGGTCGTCCCGCTGGCAGCCCGCCGCCTGGCGCAGATTCGCCACGGTGGCCTGGGCCGCCCGGTCCCAGTCCTGGCAGAAGGTGCGGCCCGCGGGGTCCGCGAAGGTCATACGGGCCAGGTTGTCCGCCGGATGGAACGGTGAGTAGAGGGCGTCGGCCAGCGCATTGGTGGCGAGGATGTCCAGGGTCCGGTTGAGCACGAGGGCAGACGTGTGCGGATAGCCGTCCATCAGCTGCCGCGACCGGGGCTGACCTGGTCGGGCACGCGGTCGGCGGGGTCGTCGGGCAGCGTGCCGGCGGGCCGGTGCAGATGGCCCCGGGCGTCGTCGAGGCGCAGCGCACGGCTGAGCGCGTCGAGCACCTGCGCGGAGGGGCGGCGCTCCCGGCCCTGTTCCACGCGGGTGCAGTAGTCGGCGTTGATGCCGGCGAGCACCGCGACCTCCTCGCGGCGCAGCCCGGCGGCGGCGGGCCGTACGCGGCCAAGCCCATCACCTTGTACTCGTCGTTGTTCGGTACGAACCCCAGGTAGCGGGTGATCCTCCCGAACGCCACGCCGAGTGAGCTGGTCATGGGGACCGCGCTCCCGTCGAACAGGCGGACCACACCGTTCCGCAGCTCGCCCATGACGGCGGACAGGGTCTCCGCCCGGCCGTCGCTCACCAGGAAGGCGGCGTCGCCCCCGCCGGCCAGGTAGGCGCCGCACATGAGATGGGCCAGATGATGAGGCACCAAGGTGAGCTTGTTGGGATCCAGCTCATGCCCGGTGCGCTGGACGAAGTCGTTGTACACCGCGTCCCGGCCGAGCATGTCCGTGTAGAGCTCGCCCGTGCTGCGCAGAGCGTCGAACTTGGCCGTGACCGGCATGTCGGAGTCGCATATCTCCGAAATCATCTGCTCGGCCACGGTCGGCGAAAACCGCCAGGAGAAAGCGAAAACGTCCACCTGGTCGATGTCGACGCCGGCGGAGTTCAGACACCAGGTGATTGCGGCGGCCGGGAAATCGGAGGTCTTCTTGACCCGGCTCAGCCGCTCCTCCTCGACTGCCGCCACCAACTCGCCGTCGATCACCAGAGCCGCCGCGGCGTCGTGACCCACCAAGAGATTACGGCCGACACCAGTTGCCCCGTAGAGACGCCCGAAAAGTTCCGCACCTCTGCTGAATCCGTTGTAACCGAGTACGATCACTGGCTCTCAGCCTCTCAAGCACGACAGTCGTGTCAGGAACAACAGGCTACTGGGCCTCCATACTTGAGGGGTAGGTATGATGCACAGGCAGATGGTGGTTTTCTTTCCGTGGGCACGACACCCGGGGAGAATTCCCCACGGAATATCCTGAGGCTCGATATCCGCACAGCGCGCTCTTGGATCCGAGAGGTGGAACTGGCCCGGTTTCCGCGTGGCGTGACCCCCCCCCGCGCCCCGGGCCCGCGGCACTGGGTGCGGCCACCGGAACGTATGCTTTTGGGCATGCTGACGTTGGAACGGCTCCGGGCGGACCACGCACCTGCCCTACTGGCCTTCGAGCGCGAGAACCGCGAGTATTTCGCTCGGTCGATCTCCGATCGCGGGGATGCCTACTTCGCGGAGTTCGCTTCCCTTCTCCGTTCCCGGCTCGCCGAGCAGGACGACGGCGTGTGTCACTTCCATGTCGTCATGGACGACCGGGGGGAGTTGGTCGGCCGCGTCAATCTCGTGGACGTCGAGGAAGGCGACGCCGAACTCGGCTACCGGATCGGCGAGCGTGCCGCGGGCCGTGGGGTGGCCACCGCCGCGGTGCAAGAGGTGTGCCGCCTGGCCGCCACGGAGTACCGCCTCTCCACCCTCACCGCGGTCACCACCCTCGACAACGTGGCCTCGAAGACCGTGCTCGAACGTAATGGATTCACTGTCGTGGGGGATGTCACCGTGGCCGGGCGCGCAGGTATGCGCTATCGCCGCACGCTCGTTGCGGCGCGCTGATTCCACCCACGGTCGTCCTGCAGCAGCAGGTGGCGTTGACGAGTGGTCAGGTGGTGGCCAGCAACAGGTCCTCTCCGCTGGACGGACGAAGGCCGTCGGTGCGACCGGCGAAATAGCGCTCGGCCAGTGAGGCTCCCGGCACGTGCCGGGCGTCCTCGAAACCGGACTCGCGGGCCAGCGTCAGCATGTCCTGCGGGGTGTAGAAGCTGATGAACGGCGTTCCGGCCGCTTGCGCGCCTTCCTTGCTCGCTGTGAGGCCAGGGCGGTCGGCGTCGTCGAGGAGTTCGGTCGGCAGCAGGAAGGTCATGGCGAGCGTCGAGCCGGGTGCGAGTCCGGCGATCTGACGCAGGGTGGCGGCGGTGGCTTCTTCGGTGAGGTACATGGTGACGCCGGTGGAGACGATGACCGCCGGCCGGCCGGAGTCGAAGCCCGCGGCGGTCAGCCGCTCCAGCCAGGACTCGCTCGCCTCGAAGTCGACCGGCACCAGGTGCAGCCAGTCGGGGATGCCGTAGCCGAGCTCGACCAGGCGGTGGCGTTTCCACTCCTGGGGGCCGGGCTGGTCGACCTCGAAGAGCTGCAGGCGGGAGGCGATCTCCGGCTTGCGCTGGGCGAAGGTGTCCAGACCGGCGCCCAGGGCGACGTACTGGGTGACGCCGCGGTCGGCCTGCTCGGCGACCAGGTCCTCGATGAAACGGGCGCGGGCCACGATGGCCGCCCGGAACCCACTGGTGGTGTGCGGATCCATATCGGGGCGGCGGCGCCAGCCGTCGTCGGGGGCCGCCAGCCGCAGGCCGATCTCATCGTCGAGCACGTGCGGCGGCGGGTCGACCTGGACATGCATCGCCCGCCAGAGGGCGACGCGCACGGCGGTGCTGTCCGGCGCCTTGGCCTGCTCGTCTGCCATGGTCTTCCCTCTTATCCGCCGGCGGTCTCGTTGGATCGCACGATGTCCTCGATCGTCCGCTGCAGCTTCAGCTCATCCTCGTCGGATACGATCGCCTGTCCCACGCGGCCATACGGCCCGGCCGGGGTATCAGGTGACGAAGAATACCGGATCTCATCGAAAGAGAAGTGGCGTTCGAAATCTCTCTGCGTCAGATTGCCCCTCTTCGGGCGACGGAGAAGGATGTAGCCGTAGAAGCGATCCGGGTCACCGCTGTCCAGTGGCCGGATCACCTCTTCCCCGAGCGCGAGGCTGATTTCGACGTCGAAGAGATCGACGCCGAATGTCAGCTTATTGACCTGAGGGGAGAGCGCCCCCGGGAGACGGAGGCGCACTCACCGAAGGTCAGTCCCGAGTCCTCCGTGAACGCTTCCGGATGAAACACGCAATCCGATGCGTCGAGGCTTGTGAGTGCCTGCCTGGCGAGCGTCTCCGCCTGCTGGAACAGCGATGAATGCCGCTTTCTGCCCAATATGTGGGCGGCCAGAACGCCGCCCTGTACGGCGCTCAGCGGTGACATGTGGTTGCGGCTCATGGACGACCATTGAAGGTCGCCGTTCTTCCAGATGCCGTCTATATAGCCTTCCGAGGCGTCTATGAAGGACTCGGCGACGACGGATCCCTCCTCGCCACCGCAAGCGGTGACCGCACTGTGCGGTTCTGGAACCCGCGCACCCGTACCCCGGTCGGTGAGCCACTCTCGGGCCATACCGGCGCGGTCCACGCGGTGGCGTTCTCTCCAGACGGGACGCTTCTTGCCACCGGAGGAGGCGATCACACGGTGCGGTTGTGGGACCCACGTACCCGCACGCCGGTCGGCGACCCCCTCACCGGCCACACTGGCTGGGTGCGGTCGGTGGCGTTCTCTCCTGACGGCGCCCTCCTCGCCACCGCGAGTGGCGACGGCACGGCGCGGTTGTACGAGCGCGAGGCGCTGAGTGACATGGACGCCCGCCGACTCGAATTCCATCACCGAGTCGGCACGGCCATGATCAACGTGTACCGGGGAACGACAGGAGGCGGAGTGCCCAGCGAGGAGCCGCCGGCCGAGGTCTACCGCGACGTGCTGGAGGCGGCCGAAGCGACCTTCGCGCGGGCGACCGAGGCGGGGGATGTCGAGCAGATGATCGTGGGCTGGGAGGAGTGCACCGCGCTCGCCACCCATCTGGGGCAGAGCTCCGCCCTGCTCGGAGCCGTACTGCTCGGCTCGCTGGTCGAGCACACGGGCCTGTCCCCGCAGGAGGTCATCGCCCAGGCCATCGCCCAAGCGCAGGCCCACCCCGCCGGGACGCAAGCGGCGCATGAAGTTGCCGAGCCCACTGATCCCAGCTCTCCCACTGGAAGGTGACCCGACGATGCCCGTTCCGAGCCTCCTCGCGGTTTTCGCGCACCCTGACGACGAGTCCCTGTCGGCGGGTGGCGTGCTCGCCCAGCACGCGGCCGCGGGAGCGCGAACCGCCGTCGTCACGGCAACCTGGGCAGAGGACACCCAACGCGCGGCGGAGCTCGCCGATGCGCTCCGCATCCTCGGCGCCGGTGCGCCACGGATGCTCGGCTACGCCGATGCCCGGGCACCACAGTCGGCCCCGGGCAGCGTCCGGTTCTGCGACGCGCCGCTCGATGAGTCGGTGTGTCGGCTGGTCATGCACATCCGTGCGTTCCGCCCGGACATCGTCGTCACCCATGACGCCTATGGTGGGCTGACCGGCCATCCGGACCACCTCCACACCCACAGGGTGACCACGCTCGCAGTCGAGGCCGCAGGGCTGGACCGGCTCTACCCGGACACCGGCGCGCCCTGGCAGCCGAGCGCCCTCTACTTGGCCACGCACCCACACTCGGCCGCACAGGCGCTGGGCGCACACCTGGTCCGGGAATCAACCGCCGCAACGCTCTCCCGTGCTCAGCTTCGCAGCCGCGCCCCGCTCTCCTCCGCCACCGCGTAGCCGGGCACGGATGGCCATCGAACAGTCAGCACCACCGACTCTTCCTCCGCGAACCATGAGTGGTCGACTCCGCGCCCCCAGACGACGTAATCACCCTGCTCCTCCAGAAGAACGCTGCGGCCGGGGAGTTCAACGCGGAAACGGCCGCTGATGAGAACCAGGAGCGCTGTGCGTTCCTCGCCCTTCACCCACTGCGATCGCTCGTCGCCACGCGGGTGGACACCCCATTTGATCTCTACGGCCTCGCTGTGGCGCGGATCGCCAACGTCCTTGAAGTGCCCGAGGAGCCACCCCCGGTCCAGCGCCGCATCCTTGCCCGCATTGCCCACATACACACTGTCGTTCACACGGCAGGACGCTAGTGTCCTGCGCCGGAGATCCGTCGGCAGAATTGGGCGAGGGATTCGAGGATCTCCTCGGCGGTCTTGGTCCAGATGAACGGCTTGGGGTCTGCGTTCCAGTCCTTGACCCAGGCGCGGATGTCGGCTTCGAGGGTCTGGACGCTCTTGTGTGCGCCGCGGCGGATCTTCTGGTCTGCCAGGAAGCCGAACCACCGCTCGACCTGGTTGATCCAGGAGGATCCGGTCGGGGTGAAGTGCATGTGGAAGCGTGGGTGCTTGGACAGCCACGTCCTGATCGCGGGTGTCTTGTGGGTGCCGTAGTTGTCGCAGATGAGGTGGATCTGGAGGTGCGCGGGCACCTCCTTGTCGATCTTGACCAGGAACTTCTTGAACTCCGTCGCCCGGTGCCTCCGGTGCAGGGAGCTGATGACCTCGCCGGTGGCGACATCGAAGGCGGCGAACAGCGTGGTCAGGCCGTTACGGACGTAGTCGTGGGTGCGCCGCTCGGGCATGCCGGGCATTATCGGCAGTACCGGCTGGGACCGGTCCAGTGCCTGGATCTGGGACTTCTCGTCCACCGAGAGGACAACCGCGCCCTCGGGCGGGTTGAAGTACAGCCCGACCACGTCGTAGACCTTCTCCACGAAGAACGGGTCCGTGGACAGCTTGAAGGTGTCCGTCAGGTGTGGCTTGAGCTGGAACTTCCGCCAGATCCGGCCGACGGTGGACTTGGACAGACCGCTGTGCTCGGCCATCGACTTCCGCGACCAGTGCGTAGCGTTCTTCGGGATCTCCTCCAGCGTGGCGACCACGACCGCCTCCACCTGCTCGACACCGATGGTGGGCGGTCGCCCCGGCCGGGGCTCGTCGGTCAGGCCGTCCAGTCGCTCGGCCAGGAACCGCCGCCGCCACTTGCGGACCGTGTCGGCGGCCACCCGCAACTCGCGGGCGACCACCACGATCGGCGGCACCTCCGGGCCCGCACACGCCAGCACGATCCGCGCCCGCAGGGCCAGCGCCTGAGCCGACGTTGCCCGACGCGACCACCGTTGCAACACCGCCCTCTCCTCGTCGGAGAACAGCAACGGTTCAAGCTTCGGGCCCCGACGAGGGACCGAAGCACCAGCAGCAGAAGAAGTCATGCAGTAACTAACGATCAACTACTGGCGCAGGACACTAAGGGGTGTCCCGTAACTGCTGGTCACGGGTGAGATGATCTTGCTGTGTCTGGTGTGATCACGGCCTCGGAGCCCTCCTGGATAGCCCCGTTCACCGGGTTGAGCCCGCGGCAGTTCGGCAAGCTGATCACAGCACTGCGCCGGGAAGGGGCGGACCCGGTACGCAAGGGCCGTCCCTGGAGCCTGCCGCTGGAGGACCGGGTCCTGCTGGTCGCCGCGTACTGGCGCACGAACCTCACTCTGCGCCAACTGGCCCTGCTGTTCGGGGTGTCGAAGTCGGCCGCGGACCGCATCATCGACCACCTGGGCCCGGTGCTCGCGCTCCAGCAGCGCAAGCGGTACCGCAAGGACACCGTGCTCATCGTCGACGGCACGCTCGTCCCCACCCGCGACCACCAGGTGGCCGAGCAGTCGAAGAACTACCGGTACTCCACCAACCACCAGGTCGTCATCGACGCCGACACCCGGCTCGTCGTCGCCGTTGGCCGGCCACTGCCCGGCAACCGCAACGACTGCAAAGCATGGGAGCTGTCAGGCGCGAAGGACGCCGTCGGCCGGACCACGGTGATCGCGGACGGCGGCTACCGCGGCACCGGCCTGATCATCCCGCACCGCCGCGAACCCGGCCAGGCCGCGCTCCCGGACTGGAAAGAGGACCACAACCGCTCGCACCGCAAAGTCCGCGCCCGCGTCGAGCACGCCTTCGCCCGCATGAAGACCTGGAAGATCCTCCGCGACTGCCGCCTCAAAGGCGACGGCGTCCACCACGCCATCCTCGGCATCGCCCGCCTAAACAACCTCACCCTGACCGGGTGACCGGAAAGAACGCTGGTCAACCAGCACACCGTAGATCATTTACGGGACAACGCTTAGCAGCCGCTCGTGTGGAGGTAATCCGTGCCTGATGCGCGCCGGTCAGGGCCTAGTGTGCTGCCATGCGCGACGACACGCCCGACGAAACGCGCCGTGTCCATCTGAGCCGGATCTTCGACGAGGACGCGGAGCTGTACGACCGGGCCAGGCCCGGGTATCCGCCCGAGCTGTTCGACGACCTCGCCGAGGTGGCCGGCACCGGCCCCGGCTGTCGTGTCCTCGATGTAGGGGCAGGCACCGGCCAGGCGACCCTGCCGCTCGCCGAGCGCGGTTGCCGGATCATGGCCGTCGAGCTGGGCGCGGACATGGCCGCCGTCGCCCGGCGCAACCTGGCCGGGTTCGAAGCGGTGGAGATTGTGACGGCGGACTTCGAGACGTGGCCACTGCCGGAGGAGCCGTTCGACGCGGTCGTCTCGGCGACGGCCTTCCACTGGATCGATCCGGCGGTGCGGATGGCAAAAGCCGCCGACGCGCTGCGACCCGGTGGCGCCCTCGCCGTCGTCGCCACGCAGCATGTGGCGGGCGGTAGCGAGGAATTCTTCGTCGAGGCCCAGGACTGTTACGAGCGTTTCGATCCGGCCACCCCGCCGGGGCTGCGGCTTCCGGCCGCAGCGGACGTCGACACCTCGGACCACGCGGATGAGGTCGCACGCAGCGGCCGCTTCGGACCCGTCGACTTCCGGCGCTACGAGTGGGACCTGACGTACACCACGGCGGAGTACCTGGCAGTGCTGCGGACCTACTCCGGCCACCGGGCGCTGCCGCCGCAGGCCAGGGAGGGGCTGCTGGAGTGCATCGCCGGGCTGATCGACAGGCGGTACGGAGGCCGGGTCACCAAGCGGTATCTCACGGAGCTACGGGTGTCACGAACGGTCCCGGCGCTTCGGTAGGCGCCGCTCCGGTCGTGCCCACCGTACCCACCTCCGACAGCTCGCCCCTCAGGCGATGACCCGGCCGCGCGGAATGATGCGGCTGGGATGGGCCAGAACCGAGCGTCGAGAGTCGGATCGGTGTCATAGGCAACGAGGTCGGCGGGGCCTCCCTCGACCAGTCCGGGCAGCCCCAGCCAAGCTCTAGCCCCCGCGATGCCGCCCCGAGAGCAGCTTCTGCCGACAGCCCGGCGCGTGCCAGCCATTCGATCTCTGAAGTGACCCTGCCGCAGGGGAAGCTGTCAGTGCCTGCCAGAACCGTGACGCCGGCTTCGCATCAGAAGGACCGCTCTTCCCGCTCCGGCAGGACGACCATATCAACGCACCCTGCCCGAATAGCCGTTGGAACAGGCCACACCTGATGTCTCATTGTCCTTGGGGCGTCCGCGCGATAGGCATTTCCGGCGTGGTGCCCGGCGTACGGGTCTTCTGGGGGAGCAGGCCACGGCTGCCGACCACCAGTGCCCACGCCAGGAGAGGAAAGGCCGCGACTCGCTCCATGCCTCCCATGCCGAGCCCGAGATAGTGGCCGGAGAGAAAGAGCCCGAAGGCCGTGAGCGCGGTGATTCCCAGCAAGGTGGTCAGCCGGCGCAGGGGACCGGAAACATTTTCCGCCAGCCTGGCTCCCGCCAGAAGTAGGCCGATGTTGCCCGTTCCCATGATGAGCAGGGCGCCCAGCACGTGCTGGTTCTCGTGGACGTCCGCGGGCGCCAGCCCGGCCAGCACAAAACCGACGCCTGCACCGGCCAACAGAAAACGGGTCACGGTCGAGGCGGAGCCTCGGCGCCATAGAGCGCCGGTCAGGGCGATGCCGACGACGAGCAGCGTTCCCAGTGCGATGAACGAGGCGTTCATCGCGGCGTGTTCAGGTGAGCAGACATAGCGTGGCTCGGGATCGGACTGAAGAGCGCAGTGAGTGTTTCCCAAGTCGCTGATGTTGTTCCGTGCCCAACTGTACGGTCGCGCCCAGGCCGACTCGACGAACCAATGGACCGCGAAGAACTGCACCACACCCGCCACCCACGCGGAATATCCGATTCGAGCCCTCACCTATCCGCCTTCTCTCGCACGATGATCGTGCATACAGGGGATCATGCGGCGTCGGCCTCCCTCACTCCGGCAAGCCCCCGGAGCGAGGTGGGGCTGCCCCTACCTGTGTCCGGGCCTGAAGGGGTTCACGGCACTGCGGACAGAGCGGAATTGAAGCTTCATCACCGTCTCCCAGGGGCCGGGAAACGAAAGTGGCCCTCACCGACGGGGGATGCGGTGAGGGCCAACCTCAGTGTGGCACGGCGGCAGCGCGGAAGCACGCGTTCCGCGCGACGCAATCGCATATATCTACAACCGGAACTCGCCGGCCCGCCCCCGTGCGGCGATCCCGGCCGCCCTGACCTCCTCCGTTGCGCCTCGCGAAACGGCGGCCCGGGTCTTTCTGCCCGCCGTTTCCTGCGACCGCCGGCCAGTGATCACCTGGATGCCCAGCTGAGGTAGCTGTGACGCGCCACCCACCAGATGCTGACCTGGGAATCGGCACCTCCGGCGGCATGAGGTCACTGGCAGCCCCATCGCCATGGTGCGGAAGTCTTCCTTCTGGCGGCGAGGCCCACGCAGGCCAACTTCGTCGACGTGGCCCCTCTCGGGAACAGCCACGGGGGCCAACTCATCGTCAGTGGACACCACTTGCGTGCCAGCGTCACGGTGGGTCGATTCGACGAGGTCTGCACGGTGACCCGTACCAACCCCATGGACGCGAGTGACCTGCAGTGTCAGATCACCCTTTCGCTGTCCGAGGGCCAGATCACCGTGCAGGGAGTGTTCGCCATCACCGGTGCCGGTCCCGGTGGCATCACCCTGGCCATCACCGGAGGCACGGGGAGCTACCGCACAGCCCCCGGCTTCATCCACGCCGTCAACACCTGTGACACCGGAACACAGCTCACCGTCCATCTCCTCCGCGGAGCTGGAGCCGGGGTGGTCTGAACCTCCGGCAGCGGGGGCTTCATCCGCTTCATCGCTCTTCGGCGAACGGCCCGTAGTGGACGAAGCGGTGGAGTTGGCGGGCGAAGGTCCGCGCCTCGCCGGGTGGCCAGGAGGCGAGAGAATCCTCGATATGCGCGGCGAGGCGCCGCCGGGTGGTCTCGATGGCCTGTCGCCCCGTTTCGGTCAGGGCGAGCAGAGTGGCGCGCCGGTCGCCGGGGTCGGGTTCGCGGCGTAGCAGCCCGGCTTCCTCCAGGCGGGTCGCGCGGCGGGTGACGCCGGAGCGGTCCAGGCCGATCTCGTCGGCGAGGCCCGCGGCGCTGCGCGGGCCCGTGCGGGCGAGCCCGCTGAGCACGGGGTAGGTGACCTCGTCCACGGCCTCGCCCAGGCCCTCGGTCAGGCGTCGGTAGATCTGCTCACGGGTGCTGCGCCTGAGCAGCGTGCCCAGCGCGTCGGCGATCTCGTGTCCCACATCGTTCGGCATGACTCCCAGATTAGCGTGCGCTGCGCACGCAATATGCGGTACGGTGCAGATGCGTGCTCGGCGCACGCGGTTTTCGATGCTTCCAGCTACCGAAAGGCACCGTCATGGCCACCGCCACCTCTCGTACCAACATCACCGCAGCCCTCACCGACCTGCTCTTCACGCCCGGCCTTGACCTGGCCGAGGCCGCCGACCGGCACTTCGCCCCCGACTACCGCCAGCGCACCGACGGCCGCTGGGACGACCGCGGTGAGTTCCTGGCCCACATCGCCCACCTGCGCACGATCGTCGCCGGCGGGTCGGTCCAGGTCCTCGACGAAGTCGTGCAGGGCGACCGCTACGCGGACCGTCACGTCATCGACGTCGCGAAGACCGACGGCTCCACCGTGCGCACGGAGGTCTACCTCTTCGCCGAGTTCGCCCCGGACGGGCGCTTCCGCCGCATCGAGGAGACCACCCTCATGCTGCAGGGCGCCGAGGCCGACCGGAACATGGGCAGCGCTCGCTGACAGCGCGTGGCGCCGGTGTTCGGGAGCGGTGCCGTGCTCCCGAACGCCCCCACCGACTACCCTGATCTCCCACTGCGCCCCATGGGGCACGCGTCCTGCGAGAGAATGCCCCGAGCCCGAGCGAAGGCGTCTCGACTGGGGCCGCAGAACGTGACACCCGATGCGGGGAAGGGAACTCGGAGATGAGCGCACAGCCCGAACACCCCACCGACCGCAGGATCCCGGCGATCCCGAACACGATCAACGGCATCGGCGACGCGCTGACCGGAGCGAACCGGGCCCACTTCTACGCCGAGGTCCTGGCCGCCGAAGAGGAGACCGTTCCCGGCATCATGCGCAAGTGGTGGAAGGCGGCGATGCTCGACAGCGCCCCCGGAGCGGCGGAGAGCCGTTCCCACGCCGCCGCCGGCACCCGCCTGGTCTCCGTGGAGGACCTCGCCGACCAGCTCGAGGGAATCAGCCGATGACCGCCCAGCCGCGCCGCGGCTGGGCGGTGTGGACCGAGGAGATCCCCGCACAGACGCTGCTCGACATGCCACCGGACCTTTCCAAGAAGGTGGTGAACTTCCTGAGCGCGCTGGCCCTCGAAGTCGGTGGCGCGATCGACCGCGACCGGCCGCCGCCCGGCGACCCGATGGACGATCTCGGCGCCCGCTACAGCCTGCAGATCGGCGGGGAGCCGATCGTTTTCGAATACGTCGTTCTCCCCGGGCTCCGCGAGATCCGCGTCCCCGTGCTGGTCTGGTTCCGCTGACGTCCTGTCCGCCCCGGCGGGAGGCGGTCAGGAGGCTGGCGTGACGAGGTAGTCGCCGTGCGCCAGGTCGTCGAGCAGTGTCGGGTGGGTGGGCGGACCAGCCGAGCAGTTCCTGGGTGCGAGAGCTGGAGACGGGCGCGTCGACGCCGTAGACGGTGGCCATGAACGGGCTGACGACATGCGCGGCGGCCTCGTCCGGGGTCAGCGAGACCGCGGGCAGATCGAGGGCTCGGGCGATCGTCTCCGCGATGCTCTGGAAAGAGACGCCGTTTTCGGCCACCCCGTGCAGCACGCTGCCCGCGGGGGCCTTCTCCAAGGCCAGGCGGAACAGGCTCGCCGCGTCGAGCCGATGCACCGCGGGCCACCGGTCGCCGCCGTCGCCGACGTAGGCCGACATGCCGGTCTTTCGCGCGGTGGCGACGAGCATGCCGATGAAGCCGTGATCCCCGGGGCCGTGGACGGTGGGGGCGAGCCGGACCACGCTCGTGCGTACTCCCTGGGCGGCGAAGCCCAGGCACGCTCGCTCGCCCGGGATCCGGAATCCGGCGATCCCGGCCGGGTCGGGTTCGTCCCTCTCGGTGGTCTCCCGGCCGAGGGGCATGACCAGCGTGCCGGAGGTGCTCACGAACGGCTTGCCCGAACGCGTCCGTAGGCCCCTGGGCCACCAGCACCGCTTCCAGACAACTCGTCGACAGGATGCGGATCCTGGCCGCCCGTGTGGCCACCCGCCACCACGCGTCGGCGATATGCGCCTGCGGCCGCAGCAGACTCACCACCGCGCCGTCCAGCTCCGTACGGCCTTCGTGCGGTACGCCGACGGCCGGCCCGCCACCGTGTGCCAGCAGCGCCCGGTGTCCAGCCAGCTGGCCAGCGCATCCGTCGGCACCCCATCCACCGCGATGACGCCCGCGAACGCGGACAGGACACCGGAGGCGGCGTTCGCCGTGCCGTCCACCGGGTCGGTGACCAGGGTGACGGCGGAGCCGTTGTCGATACGGCCCAGCTCCTCGCTGAGCAGATTGATCCGGTGGGCGTTGACGACCTCGGCCATCGCGGTGTCCACCAGGATGTCCAGCCGCATCGTGGGCGTACCGTCCGCGCCGACCCGCACCTTCTTGGCCAGCTGGGCCCGGTCGTACGCCTCGCGCGCGGCGCGGAACGCGTCCGTGGCGGCCCGGGTCGCCACGGCCGGCGCCGGGTGGGCACCGGAGGGCAGGTGCGGTTCGGGCACCGGCCAGGGGATCCGGCCGCTCATGCCGCGTCACCTCCCGGGGCCGCGCGCAGGACGGCGGCGACGACGGGCCAGGGGCGGCCCCGGTCGGCCAGCACCAGGTCGGCCCGCAGACCCGGCGCGAGCCGGCCGCGGTCCGGGAGACCCACGTCCGCGGCGCCGCCGGTGACCAGGCCGACCGCCTCGGGCAGCGAGGCCAGTCCGTCCTCGGCGAGCAGCAGTGCCGCCGAGAGCAGCCCCGACGGCAGGCAGTCCGAGGCGAGCGCGGTGACCAGGCCGCGGCCGATCAGCTCACGGCCGGACGCGTCGCCGTTGTGCGAGTGGCCGCGCAGCACGTTCGGCGCGCCCATCACGACCGGCGTGCCGTGCTCGCGTGCGGCCTTCGCGGCCGCCGTCGTGGTGGGGAACTCCGCGACCGAGCCGAAGCCGCGGTCCGCGTACTGCCCCTGGCCCGGGGTGTGGTCCTCGTGCGACACCAGGACCGGCCCGCGGGCGGCGCCACCGATCTCCGCCAGCCGCTGCCGCAGCCCGGCCAGACCCTCCGGGCAGCGGATGTCCAGCCGGTGCAGGATCCGGTGCTCCACCAGGCCGTCGTCGCCGATCTGGTGCTCGGCGGGCTGATGCACCGGCACGTGTGGCGTACACAGCGCCCGCCGCAGGGACAGACACCGGTCCCGGTCGAGGTGCCCGTCACCGGACGCCGGCAGGCCCTCAACGGTCCGGGCACGAAGGTGCCCAGCCACACGCACAGCCATGCGCGGACCTACGCCATCGACCTGACACATCACCCCTCGGCAGCAGCCACGCCACCATTCCGCCCGCTCTGGCCGCTGGGCCGCCGCCCGCGCCATTACCCTCGCCTTCGGCAGCCCCGTCCTGGCCCCCGGCGACGGCGTGGTCGTGGCAACCACCGACCGCCGGCGCGATCACCTCTCCCGCACCTCGCTGCCCGGCATCGCCCACCTCTGCCTGGACGGCTCCAGACGCAGTCTGGGTGGCCCCGCCATCATTGGGGCAACAACCCCGTGCTCAAGCTGGACCAGGGCGTGTACGCGGGCTTCGGGCACCTCAGGCGCGGATCTCTCCGTGTAGCCGTGGGCGACCGGGCCAGGTTCGGCCGGCGGTTGGCCCAGTGCGGCAACTCCGGCAACTCCTCCGAGCCACATCTGCGCTTCCAGCTCATGAGCGGACCCGGCTACGAAACCGCCCACGGCCTGCCCTTCGCATGGCGCTACCGCGACGACGGCACCGAACACGCTTGGAGTGCCCAAAGGACGGCATCTACCTCACCCCGAAAGAATGAGGTTGCCCGGTGGGGGAGTGGGGCGTTCTCCGGTTACGCGGCCGTCCAGGCGGTGAGGATGCGCAGGGCATCGTGCGACGGACTGCCGGGCTCGGCGGTGAGGACCATGAGCCGCTGCCCTGAGCCGTCGGGGCTGCTCCAGACGTCGCAGTCCAGCGTCAGGTCACCGACCAGCCGATGCCGGTAGTGCTTGGTGCCGTAGCTGAGGTTGTTGACGCGGTGCTCGGCCCACCAGGTGCGGAAGTCGGCGTCCTGGACGGACAGCTCGCCGACGAGCTGGGCCAGCTCGGGGTCATCGGGGTCCGTCGCGGCCTCCATGCGCAGCGCGGCGACGGCGTCGCGGGCATCGTGCTCCCACTCCCGATGCATGGCGCGGACGACCGGGTCCGTGAACAGCAGGCGCACGTAGTTGCGCCGTCCCGGTGGCGTCACCGAGAAGTCGGTGAACAGGGCCGCGGCAGCAACATTCCAGGCCAGGATGTCCATGCGCCTGCCGAGAACGACGGCGGGGGACCCCGTGAGCTGGTCGAGCAGGCGCCGCATGGCGGGCCGTACGCGCTGCGCGGGCCCCCGCCGACGGCGCGGCCGCGCGTCAGACCTGCCGGCCAGTTCGTAGAGATATTTCTGCTGGTCGTCGTCGAGGCGCAGCGCACGGGCGAGGGTGGCGAGCACCGATGCGGATGCCCGGACGCGGCCTTGTTCCAGCCGTGTGTAGTAGTCGACGCTGATGGCCGCGAGCTGGGCGACCTCTTGGCGGCGCAGTCCTGCGACCTTGCGATGCGAGTCCGTCTCGGGCAGGCCCAGGTCCTGCGGCGCCAGCTGTGCTCGGCGAGCCTTGAGGAAGGCTCCGAGATCGCGGGGGGCGGGGGCCGGAGTCATGCTCCCCATTCTCGCGTGAGCGACGCAGGTGGTGAGGGGGCAGGATTCTGCCCAGCCAAGAACGTGCCCCTTTCGCGTGCTCGGAACCGGGCCGAGGGTGGACACGTGCCCGGCGGCGTGCCGGGCGCGGAGCCCACCGCAGGGGTGCGGCCCCGTCGAGACAACACTCAGGGAGCATCCCGTGGCGAAGACCAACGTCACCTTCGACAGTGTCCGCATCCCGCTCGCCGGCCACCTCTACCTTCCCGACACCCCGGCACCGGGCCCGCGCCCGGCGATCGTCGTCGGCCACCCCGGCAGCGGTGTGAAGGAGCAGGCCGCGGGACTGTACGCGCGACGCCTGGCCGAGAGGGGCTTTGCCACGCTCGCCTTCGACGCGGCCCACCAGGGCGAGAGCGGCGGTGAACCGCGCGGGCTGGAGGATCCCCTCCACCGCGTCGAGGACCTCAAGGCGGCCGTCTCCTACCTCACCACCCGCGGCGACATCGACGCGGAGCGCATCGGCGCACTCGGCATCTGCGCCTTTGGTGGCTACGTACTGCCCGCCACCGCGAGCGATCACCGCATCAAGGCCGTCGCCACGGTCAGCGCCGTCGACATCGCCCGCCAGTTCCGCCTGGGAGCGGACGGAACCCAGGACCCGTCCGTGTTCCAGGGCATGCTGGCTGCCGCGGCTCAGGCACGCACCACCGAGGCTCGTGGTCAGGTGCCGCCGGTGCTGACCCTCTTCCCCGACACCGCCGAGCAGGCCCGCGCGCTCGGCGGAGAACACGGCGCCGAGGGCTTCGACTACTACCGCACTCCGCGAGCCGGGCATGCCCGCTCGGCGCGCTTCTTCACCTGGACCAGCATCGACAAGATGGCAACCTTCGATGCCTTCAGCCCGATCCCGCTGATCGGGCAACGGCCTCTGCTCATGATCGTCGGCACCCGCGCCGTCACCTCCTGGATGAGCGTCGAAGCGTTCCAGCGGGCGATAGGACCCAAGGAGGTCCACTGGATCAACGGCGCGAGCCATGTCGACCTCTACGACAAGAAGCAGCATGTGGACCCCGCCATCGAGAAGCTCGCCGGCTTCTTCAGCGAGCACCTCGGTCAGCAGTGAATTCCAAGACCGGGTCAGATCACGCGGAAAAGGTCGGCGGCCGCATGGACGCCGGTGAGCGCGCCCGCAAGGTGGAGAACGCCACCGGGGAGCTGGCCGGCGTCACGCTCGGCACATCCACGGCCGGGACGGCTTCGGTCACGGCGTGCCGCAACGCGGCCAGCTCGACCGTGGTCCGGGCCGGTGCCGCCGGGCGGCTGACGGCGGAGCGGACCAGCGCGGCGAAGTTCGAGGGGGTCTTCCAGATACCCGACCTCGATGCGCACCAGCCGTCGGCCGTAGATCGCGGCCGAATCCTCGCCGCTGGGCAGTTCATTGCTCGCCGTGATGGCCCCGATCAACGGGCAGCGGATCGGCTCGCCGCCGCTCTCGGGGTGGTAGATCCGCTCGTTGAGTAGCCGAGCGTCTCGTTCAGCGCCGCTGTGGAGCACTTGAAAATCTCGTCGATGAATGCGGCATGCGCGGTCGTGGCGCGGCCGTCGTAGACCTGGCGGTACTCACCCCGGGCCGGCGCGGCGACGTCGATGGGACCGAACATCCTCCCCGGCGCGCGCAGGGGAACTGTCGGCAGGAGGTCGACCGCCTGACCTACGAAGACAGCATCGCTCCCATCCACCGGGCCGGACAGGCCGTGCTCTGGGATGGTTTGCACCGCATTGACGAACACCTCACCCTGGAGTCCGCGCCTGGCCACACTCCCGGTTCGTCCGTGCTGCGCCTCGCCTCCGGGAGCGACCGGGCGGTTTTCGTCGGAGATCTGCTGCACAGCCCGGTGCAGATTCTCCAGCCCTGCTGCAACAGCGACGCCTGCCTGGCTCCGGAACAAGCGGTGGCCAGTCGCCGCCGGATTCTCGGGAGGGCAGCCGATGAACGAGAGTTGCTCGTCCCGGCACACTTCGGCGGTGCGGGTGCCCTGGAAGTCCGACGCGAGAGCGATGGTTTCGCTCTCGGCCCCTGGGCCACATTCAGCCCGGAGAAGTAGAGCGGTCAGCTCTGCGCGACGTCCTTGACGAACACGATGCCGTCAATGTCGGCCAGCTGGGCCGGGTCAAGGGGGGAGTAGCCGAACCAGGGGGATACGCGGTGCGCGGGCAGCCTCTCGCCGAGGGCGGTGGCCAGCCGCGGGGCATCGATGACGCAGCGGTCCCCCGGGAGCGCGTACAGGAGCCCTTCGACGGTGTCGGGCGGCGGAGTGTCCACTCCCTGGTGCCGGATCGTGCCCAGGGACGTGGCCACGAAGGCGTACTCCGCGCCGAGTTGGGCACTCACCAGCGCACCGGCGCTCCACCACTCCAGCGGCATCCCGCCCATCCGCATCGTGCTCTTCGCCCGCTGGAGATGGCCGTTGTGGGCGTGGACCAAGGCCGGGCCCCGTTCCGCGAGCGCGAGGAGGTTGTGGGCCATCATCTGGTCCCGCAGGCTCACCAGCCAGGTCATGCGGGCCGGTGAGGTGTCGGCCATCCAGTGGTGGTAGCGCAGCAGACCGGTGGCGGTGCGCCCGTACCGGCGCGCCCGGTCCCAGTCGTCCCGCGAGCCCGCCACGAGCAGGTGCGGTGTCTGTGTGTCGAGCAGGGCCACCAGATCGTCGGCGAGCAGTCGCAACTCCCGGGCCCCGGCCGACCGCCCCACGGACTGGGACGGGTCCATCATCGCCGCGGGGTTGGTCCACCGGTCGTCGGCGCCGAGCAGGCGGTCGAGCGTTTCCCCGGTGCAGGGGAGCACCTCCGTGTCCACTCGGCCCGCGAGGTAGCCATGGAGTGCGGTGAGGGCCTGCCGGGGGCTCGCGGCGCCGGTGATCTCCAGCGGGCCGTCGAAACCGGCGAAGCGGAGCCGCTCGGACGCGGGCCTGCCGTCGTTGTAGGCGCGCATCCAGCGCACGAGTTCGCGGTTGGCCGCGGAGGTGCCCCAGCCGTGGCTGAATCCGCGCTCCATGACCTCGTCGAGCGTGCCGGTGCCCGAGGTGACGTAGTCGTCCACGACCAGGCCCATCATGCAGTCGCTCTCGATCGCGATCGTCCGGTAGCCCTCCTGCTCGACGAGCTGCCGGAAGAGCTCGTTGCGCAGGTCGAGCAGAGTGTCCTCGCCGTGGGTGGGCTCGCCCAGGGCGAGCAGTCGCGGCCGGGCCGGAAGCAGCCTCATGACGGCGGTGGCCTCGACGGCATGGGCGGTGTTCTTGATGTCGGTAGCCATGCCTTCAACGGTATCGTTGAACCTTCGGTTGAAACTTCTTCGCGATATCGGCAGGGCCATGGGACGAAACCTTCAAAACGGCGAACGGCTCAGGCCGGTTGATCTGGCGCGCGCACACGGTCTGTCCACGCAGGCGGTCAGGAACTACGAGGAGACTGGCATCCTTCCGGCTGCCGGTCGCACACCGCACGGATACCGCACCTATACCTCGCTGCACGCGGCGGCCCTGCGTGCGTTCCTCGCCCTGGTGCCAGGACACGGCCACCAGACGGCAACGTCGATCATGCGGGCCGTGAACCAGGGCTCGATCGAGGAGGCGTGCCGCCTCATCGACGAGAGCCACGCCCAGCTCCTCGACGACCGCCGGACCCTCCAGGCCGTGGAGACCGCTCTCCGCGACCTGGAGCACACCCCGGCTCCCGGACCCGATGTGAGATCCGGGTCGGCGGCGGTGGTGTCCGGGCCCGGCGGCACGTTCATCGGGCCGCTGGCGGAAAAGCTCGGCATCGGGCCCGCGACGCTGCGCAAATGGGAGCGCTCCGGGCTGGTGCGCCCGCGCCGCGACCCGCTGACCGGCTACCGTGTCTACGACGAGGCCGCCGTACGGGACGCCCGGCTGGCCCACCAACTCCGGCGCGGCGGCTACCTGTTGGAGCAGATCGCTCCGCTGATCGCCCAGGTGCGGGCGGCCGGCGGGCTGGAGCCGCTGCAGGCCACCCTGTGCGACTGGCACGGTCGGCTGTCCGCCCGCGGGCGGGCGATGCTGACCGGGGCCGCGGAGCTGGAGGCGTACCTGCGCGAGCGCGGAAGCGGACTCCTCGGAGCCATCCCCGACAACTGAAAGGCCACTGGTGGAGAACCATCAGCTCGGGCCGCTCGAGGAACCGGGCGATGTCGCGCAGGACGAGTGAACCGAGCTCGCCGTCGACGAGGCGGTGGTCGAACGACAAGGCGAGGGTCGCGGCGTCGCGCAGCCGTACGCGTCCCTTGTGTTCCCACGGTGTTCGCCGCCGCATGCCGCATGCCGCACACGGGTCACGGGTCACGGGTCACGGGTGCTCGCCACCGGCGAGCACACCGATCCCCTCTCGATCGTCTACGGCAGAGTGGTTGACGTCTCCTCGTCGTCCACGAGCGCGAGCAGTGGCCCCTGTTCGTCCTCGGGGACGTAGCCGGCGTAGTAGTCGTAGAGTGTGCGCCGCGAGATGCGTGCTGCCGCCTGGCCGTCCCGTACCCGGATCGCCTCGAGCACTTCCTGGTGGTGGTGGAGCGACTTCCGCATGAGCGCGGTGCTGTTGCGCGCGTGGGCGACCTTGCCCGAGATCAGCGAGAGGACAGCGCCCCGGACCACCTGATTGCAGACCTCGATCAGGGAGTTGCGGCTGGCCACGGCCACCGCCTCGTGGAATGCGACGTCCGCCTTGCTGAACTCCTCGTAGCCCGCCTCGATCGCGTCCGACATGACGGCGAGCGTCCGTTCCATGGCGGACAGCTCCTCCTCGGACCGCAGCCGAGCCGCCAGCAGGCTCGCCGACCCGTCGAGGATCATGCGGAACGAGATCAACTCGGCCATGGACACGTTGTCGAACTGGACGAGCCGGGTCATCTCCTTGGTCAGGCCGGCCGGCGAGAACGGCAGGATCTCCGGGCCGTTCGGATCACCCGGGCGCGAGCGGACGAGGCCGTTGCTCTCCAGCACCCGCAGGGCCTCCCGCACCGTGGGCCGGCTCGCCCCGAACTGCGTCACCAACTCTCGTTCGCTCGGCAGCCGCTGACCGGGCTTCAGGTCCCCTCGCGTGATCGCCTGCTCGATCTGCTCGACGATGCGCTGGTAGAGCCGTACCGGTGAGACCTGCCGAAACTGTGCACCGTCACTCACGGCCGCTTCCCTTCGAGCGTGGTACATGTCGTCTTCTCCCCGGCGGACGTACCGGGGGCGCTGTCCGGCCAGTCCGGGACCGCGTCGGCGGGCCGGTTCCGTTCGTACCACGCCGCCGCCCTCAAGACGCCGAGATCGTCGAAGCGGCGGCCTGCGATCTGCACCCCGACGGGCCGATGGTCCGCCGTAAAGCCGCAGTTGACGGTCGCCGCGGGCTGCCCCGACATGTTGTACGGCGCGGTGAAGCCGATGTGGGCCATGGTCTTCGCGTCCCCCGTGAACGGCATCGGCTGCTCGGCGGGAAACGCCGCCACCGGAGCCACCGGCGAGAGCACCAGATCGTACGGGTCCGTCGCCGCCACGGTCCGCGCCTGGAGGCGCATGATCTGCTGGTAGCACTCGAGCACCCGCGTGCCCGGTACGTCCGCGCCCCCCTGGCACCACCTGATGATGTGGGGGTGCACGCGCAGCCCGGCCTCGGGCGCCAGCGCGCGGAAGTCGTTCCAGGACCGCACCCGCCAGAACAGATCCAGGTCGTCCAGGAGGTCCTGGCGCATAAACGGCTCGACGGGCTCCACGACGGCTCCCGCCGCCTCGAAGACCGCGGCCGCGCGGTTCACCGCGGCGAGGATCTCGGCGTCGCACGGCTCTCCGCAGCCGGCGTCCAGGTGCACCCCCACCCGCAGTCCGCGTACCTCGCCGGTCGGTGCCGACCAGTCGATGTCCTGTGGCGGCAGGCTTGTCCAGTCCCGGGGATCCGGTTTGCTCAGGACACCCATGAACAGGGCCGCGTCCGCCACGGTGCGCGTCATGGGCCCGGCGGCGCGCCCCAGATACGGGGCGTCCAGCGGGATCCTCCCGTAGCTGGGCTTGAGCGTGGCGAGCCCCAGCCAGGTGCCCGGCAGCCGGATCGATCCCCCGATGTCGGTGCCCACGTGGAGCGGACCGTACCCCCCGGCGGCCGCGGCCCCCGCACCGGAACTGGAACCGCCCGTGGTCCAGGCGGCGTTCCAGGGGCTGCGCGAAATGCCGTGCCGGCTGGAGACCCCCGAGGAGAGCATGCCCCAGTCAGGCATCACGGTCGACCCGAGGATCACCCCGCCGGATTCGAGGACCCGCGCGGTGATGGGCGCGTCCGCTTCGGGGACGACCGGATCGGTCCCCGCGTTGCCCGAGGGCATGGGGACGCCCCTGCGGGCGATGTTCTCCTTCAGCGTCACGGGCACACCGTCGATGGGCCCGAGCGGTTCCCCCGCCGTCCATCGGGCCTCACTGGCCTGGGCCGCCTTGCGGGACTCGTCCGGATCCCGCACCCAGAACGCGTTGAGCACACTCTCGCGCGCCTCGATGACCGACTGGACGGCGTCGTGGACCTGGACCGGCGACAACGTGCGGTCAGCGAATCGGGCCACCATCTCGACGGCCGGCATGGTGGCCAGGTCTTGTTCCGTGAGCACCCGCAGTCTCCTTCTCCCCCAGCTACCGCTGGGAGGCGCCTCCCTGGCGATACCTGGGAAATTCGAACCCTTGACAAGAGCAGTTTCAGTCGTCACGGTACCTGGCAAATGAGCTTACTGGTCAGGCCAGTCACAGCGAAAGGTGTCGTCCATGACGCGGGACTCCGAGGTCGTGCGGCTCGCCGTCATACCGGGTGACGGGATCGGCCCCGAGGTGGTCGCGGCGACCGTGCCCACGCTCCGGACCGCGCTGGAGGCCGAAGGCCACCGGCTGGATGTGACCTCGTACGACTGGGGAGGCGAGCGGTACCTCCGGGAGGGCGCGGCGATGCCGGCCGATGCGGCCGACCTCGTCAAGAGGGCGGACGCCGTGCTGTTCGGCGCCGGCGGACGTCCCGATGTGCCGGAGCACGAACTGGTCCGGGGCCTGATCATCGGCCTGCGGCAGCAGCTCGACCTCGCCGTGAACCTCCGCCCGGTGCGCGCGTTCCCCGGCGTTCCCAGCAAGGTGCGCGACACCGATGGCGTGGACCTGGTGATCGTGCGCGAGAACACCGAGGGCGACGTCGGTGCGGCTCGCCGCGTCCGCGATGCGGTGGCGGCCACCTTGCACGACGCCCGGCACCACACGGCCGACCTCGGCGGCAACGCCACCACGGCGGAGGTGCCATCCGCCGTCCTGCACACCATGGAAAGCCAGGGGTAGAGCATATGAGAGATACCAGGCGGCCGGTGCGGGGGACCGGGACCCTCGCGGCCACGCTCGCATGCCTGCTGCTGGCAGGCTGCTCGGCCGGGTCCACGGCATCCGGCGGCACCGGGAAGAACGCCCTGAACATCGGCCTCACCGCCGAGCCGGCCAACTTCGACTTCACCAAGACCGAAGGTGCCGCCATTTCGCAGGCATTGCTCAACAACGTCTACGAGAACCTGGTGAAGCTGGACCAATCCGGGAAGATACGGCCGCAACTGGCCACGTCGTGGACCCTGTCCAAGGACCGCGAGACGTACACGTTCCACCTGGTGAAGAACGCCAGGTTCAGCAATGGCGCACCCTTCACGGCCAAGGACGCGGCGTTCTCCATCGGACGCGTCAAGTCCGACTGGACGATCGCGCAGAAGGCCCAGATGGACGTCGTCGATACGGCGCGGGCGGTGTCGCCCACCGAACTGAAGGTCACCCTGAAGCGGCCGAGCAACGACTGGCTGTACCGGATGACCACCCGCGTCGGCGCGATGTTCAGCAGGACCGGTGTGGACAAGCTGGCCACCGAGCCGGTGGGCACCGGCCCGTATGTGGTGAAGAAGTGGAACCGCGGCGACTCCATCACGCTGGCCCGTCGTGATGGCTACCGGGGGCGCAAGCCGCACTTCGCGTCGGTCACCCTCAAGTACTTCAAGGACCCGACGGCCATGAACAACGCGCTGCTCACGGGCACCATCAATGTGATCGGCACGATGCAGTCCCCGGATTCCCTGTACCGGTTCGCGAACAACCCGAAGTACAAGGTCATCGAGGGCACGACCAACGGCGAGGTGGTCCTCTCCCTCAACAACGGCTCGGGCCCGCTGAAGAATCCGAAGGTACGCCAGGCAGTCCGCTACGCCATCGACCACAAAGCCCTGATGGACACCTGCTGGGCGGGCCGCGGCAAGCTCATCGGCAGCATGGTCCCGCCGACCGACCCGTGGTACCAGAACCTCACGAACGCGTATCCGTACAACCGCGGCAAGGCCAAGAAGCTCCTCGAGGAGTCCGGCCAGGCCGGCCGTACGCTGCGGCTGCGGCTTCCTACGCTGCCCTATGCCACCGCGTGCGGCACCGTGGTCAAGAGCCAGCTCGAACAGGCCGGGTTCAAGGTCAAGCTCGACCAACTGGAGTTCCCCGCCGCCTGGCTGACCACCGTGTTCAAGAACGCCGACTACGACATGTCCATCATCAGCCATGTGGAACCCCGCGACATGCAGGCGGTGTTCGGGAGCAAGACCTCCTACACCCGCTACGACAGCCCTGAATTCCGCGCGCTGCTGAAGAAGGCGGACCAGGGCACCCAGCAGGAGCAGATCACCTCCATGCGGGCGGCTGCCCGGCTGCTGTCCAAGGACGCCGCGGCCGACTGGCTGTTCCTGCTCCCGAACCTGATGGTGGCGAACGAGGACATCACCGGCCTGCCGGTGAACACCGTCTCCGAGTCACTGGATCTCACCGGCCTGGGCCGGTCATGAAAGGCGGCCTCAACCCATGATCGTCCGTCTGACGCAGCGGATCGCGATCCTCCTGGCCAGCCTTGCCGTGAGCTCCGTGCTGGTGTTCGCGTTCATGGCGGTTCTGCCGGGGGACCCGGCCCGCGTCGCACTGGGCACCAGCGCCTCGGACACCGCGGTGGCGCAACTGCGCGAGCAGTTCGGGCTCGACCGGCCGCTCGTGGAGCAGTACCTGAGCTGGATCCACGGACTGGTGACCTTCGACCCGGGCAACTCCTACATCTCACACGCGCCGATCGGCCCGCAGATCTCCGACCGCCTCCAGGTCACCCTGTGGCTCGTCGGCACCGGGATGGTGATCGCCTGCATCGTGGCGATCCCCATGGGCATGGTCATGGCCGTGCGGCACCGCAGGCCGTCCGGGCTCATCCTCTCGGCCCTGTCCCAGATCGGCGTGGCCGTCCCGGCCTTCCTCGCGGGCATCCTCCTGATCACCGTGTTCGCGGTGGGGCTCGGGTGGCTGCCGGCGAACGGCTGGACACCTCCGGTGGAGGATCCGGTCCTGTTCCTCAAACAGCTGGTGCTGCCCGCGCTGTCCCTCGGCGTGGTGCAGGGGGCAGTGCTCACCCGCTATGTCCGCAGCGCCGTGCTCGATGTCCTCAGGGAGGACTATCTGCGCACCGCTCGTGCCAAGGGACTCCGTCCGACGCAGGCGCTGCTGCGGCACGGCCTGCGGAACGCGGCGGTGCCGGTGGTCACCGTCCTGGCGCTGCAACTCGCCACGCTGCTGGTGGGTGCCGTCGTCATCGAACGGGTCTTCGTCATCCCCGGGCTCGGGAGTCTGCTGCTGGACAGCGTCTCCAACCGCGACCTCATCCTGGTGCAGGACGTGGTCATGATCATCGCAACGGCGGTGCTGCTCGTGAACTTCCTGGTGGACATCATCTATCTGCTGATCGACCCGCGGCTGAGGGTGGGTGCGTCATGAGTGCTCCGAACACCGAAGCCGCGGTCGTGTCCGTGGCGCCCGAGGGCCGTCGGCGGCGCCGCCCGGTGCCGGGCAGCCTCCTGGTGGGCGCTCTCATCGTCGTGGCCGTACTCGGCATGGCGCTGCTGTCCTTCGTGTGGACCCCGCACGATCCGACCCTGGTGAACCCCGCGGCGCGGCTGGAGACGCCGTCGTCGGAATACTGGTTCGGCACGGACAAATTCGGCCGCGACGTGTTCAGCCAGATCATGATGGGCTCGCGCACCACACTCTTCGTCGGCTTCGTGGCGGTGGGAGTCGCCGCCCTGGTCGGAGTGCCCCTCGGCATCGTCGCCGGAATGGCGCCCGGCTGGTTCGGCGAGCTGCTCATGCGCGGCAACGATCTGATTCTCGCCTTCCCGGCGCTCCTGCTGACCATCATGTTCTCCGCCGTGTACGGCGCCGGCACGCTGGTAGCGATGGTCGCCATCGGCATCGCGTCCATCCCCCATTTCGCCAGGCTGATCCGCGGCGGCACGCTGCAGGTCATGCGGACCGAATACGTCGTCGCCGCGCGCGCGGCGGGCCGCGGGCCGTTCGCGATCGCCGTGCGGCATGTCCTGCCCAACGTCAGCGGTCTGGTCATCGTGCAGGCGTCGGTGGGCTTCGCCATCGCCGTACTCGCCGAAGCCGCGCTGTCCTTCCTGGGCTTCGGAACCCCGCCCCCCACACCGTCCTGGGGCCGGATGCTGCAGGAGAGCCAGGAGATGCTGTCGATCGCCCCCCGGCTCGCCGTGTTCCCGGGCATCGCGATCGCGGTGGCGGTACTCGGATTCAATCTGCTCGGTGACGGCTTGCGCGACCGCTTCGACCCCAAGATGGAGGATCGCCGATGACCCCGGCACCTGACACGGCACCGGCCTCCGCAGCGGGCTCCGCCGGCTCTCCCGACTCTCCCGGCTCTCCCGACGATGTGCTGACCGTGCGGAATCTGGACGTCGTGGTGGGCGGCCGCAAGCTCGTCGAAGACGTCGACTTCACCATCCGGGCGGGCGAACGGGTCGGCCTGATCGGCGAGTCGGGGTCGGGCAAGTCGCTGACCGCGCTGAGCGTGATGGGCCTGCTTCCCGAGGAGCTCCGGGCCACGGGTTCGGTGCGGCTCGCCGGAGTCGGCCACGACCTGGTGGGGGCCGACGAGGCGCGGATGTCCCGGGTGCGGGGCAAGGAGATCGCCATGGTCTTCCAGGAGCCCATGACCGCTCTGAACCCCACGATGAAGATCGGGCGGCAGATCGCCGAGGTACTGCTGATCCACCGGACCAGGCCCGACCGGGCGTCCGCTCGCGCCGCCGCCGTCGAACTCCTCGACCAGGTGGGACTTCCCGATCCCGCGGTCGCCGCCGAAGCCTACCCGCACCAGTTCTCCGGAGGCCAGCGACAGCGCGTGGTGCTGGCCATCGCCCTCGCGAACGATCCCGCACTCCTGGTCTGCGACGAACCCACCACCGCACTCGATGTCACGGTGCAGGCGCGGGTGCTCGACCTGATCGTGCGGGGCGTAAAGGACCGCAGGTCGGCCATGCTCTTCATCACCCACGACCTGGCCGTGGTGGCCACCGCCTGCGAGCGGGTCATGGTCATGTACGGCGGGCGGGTGGTCGAGTCCGGCCCGGTCCGGGAGGTGTTCACCCGCCCCCGGCACCGCTACACCCAGGGCCTGATCGGCGCCTCCGACCTGACCGTGGTCGACGACCGCGGCCGGCTGGTCACCATCGGCGGGTCGGTTCCGCCCGCGGGACAGTTCCCCGCCGGATGCGTCTTCAGGAACAGATGCGCCCAGGCGACCGAGGTGTGCGCCACCCGGCCGGAATGGGTCGCGACCGGGCCGGACTCCGGCTACGCCTGCTTCCACCCGGTGTCCGAGAGCGGCACCCCCGGAACCGGCACCCCCACCAACCAGGAGGCCGGCCATGGCTGAGCAGCCGACCAGCGACCCCCAAGCCCCCGGGCGGCGGACCGGCCCGGCGGATGCCATCAGCGTCCGCGACGTCACCCGCGACTACCGGCGGCCTCGTACCTCGCTGCGCCACCCCAGCCCGCCGGTGCACGCGCTGCGCGGCGTCAGCTTCGCCGTCCCCGCGGGGCAACGGTTCGGCATCGTGGGCGAGTCGGGGTGCGGCAAGTCGACCCTGCTGCGGATTCTGGCCGGGCTCGACCGCCCCACCAGCGGCAGCGTCGCGATCGACGGCCGGGACATCACCGGGCTCCGGGAGAGACAGCTCCGGTTCGTCCGCGAGCGGCTCCAACTCGTGTTCCAGGACCCGATGAGTTCACTGGACCCGCGCATGCGGGTCGGCGACATCGTGGCCGAGCCACTCGTCGCGCAGGGGCACGGGAACCGGCGGGAGCGGGTGGCCGAATTGCTCGAGGCCGTCGGCCTGCGCGCCGACGCGGCGGACCGGTATCCGCACCAGTTCTCCGGCGGCCAGCGGCAGCGCATCTCGATCGCACGCGCTCTGGCCCCCCACCCGAAGATCATCGTGGCCGATGAGCCGGTGAGCGCCCTGGACGTGTCCGTACGGGCCCAGGTGCTCAACCTCATCGCCGACCTCGTCGACGAGTTGAACCTCACGCTGGTCTTCGTCTCCCACGACCTGTCCGTGGTCCGCCATGTGTGCGACCGGGTCGCGGTCATGCACAACGGGCAGATCGTGGAGACCGGGGTCACGGAGCAGGTGTACGAGGATCCGCAACATTCCTACACACGCGCGCTGATCTCCGCCGTTCCGACTCTGGGCAAGGCACTGTCCGGGGTGTCGGCGGCCGACCTCAACCGGGAGTACCAACCGTGACGACCCATGCCGAACCCCTCGGCGAAAGCCCCGTGGCGAAGGAGTTTCCCGAGGGTCTTCCCGTCGGCGACACCTGGGTGGAGGCACCCGCCACCGAGGACGTCCGTTTCCCCTACGACGGGACGCTCGTCGCAGGGGCGCCGATCGGGGACACCGCCCTCGCTCGCCACGCGGTCGACGCGGCCCTCGCGGTCCGCGAGCGCGTCGGCCGGCTCCCCTCGCACGTACGCAGGGGCGCGCTCCTCGCGACGCACCAGGCGCTCGCCTCCCGGCGCGCGGACTTCGAGCGTCTCCTCGTCCTGGAGACCGGCAAGCCGCTGGTCGACTGCCGGGTGGAGGTGGACCGCACCCTGCTGACCCTGCTCACGGCGGCCGAGGAAGTGGCCCGGCTGCACGGGGAGACGGTGCCGCTGGACCTGCTGCCGTCGGGGGAGGGGCTGCTCGGCTTCTGGACCCGCAAGCCGATTGGCGTGGTGGTGGGCATCGCGGGCTTCAACTATCCGCTGCTGCTCGCCGCGCACAAGATCGCCCCTTCGCTGGCCGCCGGCTGCCCGATCATCGTCAAGCCCGCCCCGCAGACCCCGCTGGCCACCCTGTGGCTGGTGCACCTCCTCCGTGAGGCCCTGCGCGCCGGCGGCGCGCCCCAGGCCGCGGTGCAGCTGGTGACCGGGGGCCCCGAGGTGGGCATCGCGCTGACCACCGACCGCCGGATCGGAGCGGTGTCCTTCACCGGTTCCGCCGCCGTCGGCCACCAGATCGCCCGGGACGCGGCACCCACCAAGGTGCTGCTCGAACTCGGCTCCAACGCCGCCCTGGTGGTGGCCGCCGACGCCGACCTCGACGCCGCCGCCGATGCGGTGGTGCGCGGCGGGTACTACGCGTCGGGTCAGGCGTGCATCAGCGTGCAGCGGGTCATCGTGGTGGACTCCGTGCGGAAGGAGTTCGTGGCCCGCCTGACGGAGCGAGTGGCCCAGGTGGCCGTGGGCGACCCCCGCGATCCGCAGACGCGCGTCTCGGCACTCATCGACAAGCGGTCGACCGAGCGGGTGCGCGCATGGCTGGCCGAGGCGGTGGAGGCGGGGGCGTCGCTGGTGGCCGGAGGCTCGGTCACCGATGGCGTGATCGAGCCCGCCCTGCTGCTCGATGTGGACCGCGCCCTCGCCGTCTGGGACGAGGAAGTGTTCGGCCCCGTGGTCGCCGTACGGTCCGTCCCCGATCTGGAGACCGCCTTCGACCTGGTCAACGACTCGCGCTACGGACTGCACGCGAGCGTCTACACCAGTGCCCTGGACACCGCGTTCGCCGCTCTGGACCGCCTGGAGGTGGGCGGAGTGGTCGTCAACGAGGTTCCCGGGTTCCGTTCCGATGTCATGCCGTACGGCGGTGTGAAGGACTCCGGGGCCGGACGGGAGGGCCCGAGGTTCGCCATCGAAGAGCTCACCGTGACCCGTATGGCAGTGATCCGCCCGACGATGAAGAAGCCGTGAGGACCATGCGAGAGAACGACCGCGCCGATGCGGTGAACAGCTACTCCCGTCTGTTCCGGCTCGACGGCCGCAAGGCCGTCGTGGTGGGCGCCGGCAGCGGTATCGGCCGCGAGAGCGCCCTGGCGCTCGCCGCGCACGGCGCCACTGTGGTGTGCGCCGACCGTGACCTGAAGGCCGCCGAGGAGACGGCGTCGATGGGCGAGGAGATGTCGGCGTACGCCCTCGACGTGCTCGACGGCGAGGCGGTCGCGCATGCCGCCGAGGAGCTCGGCGCGGTCGACGTCCTCGTCTTCACCGCCGCGACGAACGTGCGCAAGCATCTGCTCGACTACACCGCGGACGAGTTCGACCGGGTCGTGGGGCTCAATCTGCGCGCCTCCTTCGACCTGGTGCGGGCCTTCGGCCGCGGCATGGCCGCACGCGGCCGCGGGAGCATCATCGGCTTCAGCTCGATCCGTTCGGTGGCCGTCGAGCCGGGCCAGGGCGTGTACGCGGCCACGAAGGCCGGCCTCGTCCAGTTGCTGCGCACCGCGGCGGCCGAGCTGGGCCCGTCGGGCGTGCGGGTCAACGCCGTCGCTCCGGGCGTCGTCGACACACCGCTGACCGCGCAGATCCGGTCCGTGCCGGAATGGTCGGCGGCCTACGCGTCCAAGAGTGCCCTGGGCCGCTGGTCCCGGCCCGACGAACTGGCGGGCGCCGTGGTCTATTTGGCGTCGGAGGCGTCGTCCTTCGTGACGGGCAGCCAGCTCTTCGTGGACGGAGGCTGGACGGCGATCGACGGACGTTATACGCCGCCCAGCTGACCGGGCAAAGTTACGAGGGTCCGCCACCGTTCCCTCCGGTGGCGGGCCCTCGCGCGTGAGCGCGTCAGTCGACGCGCTCGAAGGGCCCCGTGCCCTCTTCGCCCGGCGCGACGTCGAAGACGACCCTCTCGAGCTTGCCGGTGAACGCGAACTCACCGTCGTAGCTGGGCGAGGAGGGCGACAGGGTGTGCCGGCCGACGTCGAGGCCCTGCCATCCGAAGAAGTGCGGCAGGACGTGCGGCATGTCCGTCTCACGGATAGAAGCTGTCCGTCTCGGCTTCCAGGAATCCGTAGTAGCGCTCGAACCCACGGGAGAGCGGCCACTGGGTGTACGGCCCGGACGCGGTGGTCTGCTCCATGGGCGCCAGGTGCCACTTGCTCACGGCCATGGTGTTGAAGCCGTTGTCGCGCAACACCTCGGGAAGCATCGCGGAGGTCTTGGTAACCCGCCCGCGGCCGCTGTTGAAGCCGGTGTCGAAGTTGGACAGCATCCGCATGCCCACCGAGTGGTGGTTCCGGCCGGTCAGCAGGGAGGTTCGGGTCGGCGAACACAGCGTGGTGGTGCCATCCTCGTAGGTCGGGCCGATCTGGCCGTGGAAAGTGCCGTTCGCGGACGGCGGATGCGGAGAGGCGTTGGTCATCCAGGACGCTCCTTCGCATGGACAGGATGCACTGTGCCGGCGGTCCGTCAGCGTGGCGGGGGCAGGTCCGCCGCGCAGCGGAACCCCATGTGCCCGGTGCTGCTGTCGGGTGTGTTGGAGGTGCGCGCGGCGACGCGGTAGCGGTTGCAGTACGACGCGTGGCACAGGTAGGACCCGCCGCGGATCACCTTCGCCTCACCGGTGGGAGGCCCGGCCGGGTCCTGGCGGGTCTCCGGGCGGTCGGCCGCGTGCCAGGTGGTGCTCCACCAGTCGGAGCACCATTCCCACACATTGCCCGAGGTGTTGTACACGCCGAGGTTGTTGGGCCGGTAGGACTTGACCGGCGCGGTTCCCAGATGCCCGTCCTCACCTGTGTTGACCTGTGGGAACTTCCCCTGCCAGATATTGCAGCGGTGCTGCCCCCGGGGCAGCAGCTCATCCCCCCACGGGTAGCGGGCGCGCTCCAGACCGCCACGCGCCGCCATCTCCCACTCCGCCTCCGTGGGCAGGCGCTTGCCCGCCCATGCCGCGTAGGCGGACGCGTCACGCCAGGAGACATGGACGACAGGGTGGTTCGACAGATCGGTCCAGGACGACCCCGGCCCGTAGGGCGCCCGCCAGCACGCCCCGTCCACCGCGAGCCACCAGGGTGCCTGCGCCACCGTGCCGTCGCGCACCAGGTGCCGGGCGTCGGGGTGGACGAGTGCGTAGAACACGAAGGACCAGCCGTAGCGCTCGGCATCGGTCCGGTAGCCGCTGCTGCGCACGAACGTCGCGAACTGCCTGTTGGTGACAGCGGTCGCGTCGATGAGGAACGGCGACAGCCGTACCGCCCGGACCGGGCCTTCACCGTCCTCGGGAAACGCGTCGGCGTCATCGCCTCCCATCAGATACGTCCCGGCGGGGATGCGCAGCATGGCGCGCAGCCCCTGCGCCCGGTCCCGATCCGAGACCTGAAGCCGCACGGCGGACGGCTCGGGGATCTCCCGGTCGCCCCCTGATGTGGGGGCGCAACAGGCTCCTGACATCGCTCCTCCAACCGCGGCCGCCGTTGCTCGCCCGTCTCAAGGTCTCCTGAGGTCACTGGTCTGGCCAGCATCATATTCTGGCTAGTTGAAGAGTGTGTTTCGGTCCGAATACCGCTGTCAAGGGAGTCATCGAGCCGCGGGGACGGCACGTGGCGATACCTTCGGCTACCCGTAGCGAACGAACCCGCCGGAAAGGTGGATCGTGTCAGAAGAGCCGTACTTCCGACCGGTGCGTCCGACCCGTGCCTACGAGGCGGTCGTCGAGCAGGTGGAAGAGACGCTCGCGCGCGGCGCCCTGCGACCCGGCGACCGGCTGCCGAGCGAACGGGACCTGATGAGCCAGTTCTCGGTGAGCCGTTCCACCGTGCGCCAGGCGCTGCGGGTGCTGGAGAGCGCGGGCCTGATCCGCTCACGACCGGGCGATCCGCGCGGCGCCGAAGTGCTGCCGTACTCCACGAAGAACCTGCGCAAGCCCCTTGAACGGCTCGCCGGAAGGGACGGTATTTTCGCTCAGCGAACTGATCCAGTTCCGCATGATCCTGGAGGGCTCGGCCAACCGGCTCGCGGCCCGGCTGCGCACCGACGAGCAGGTGGCGGCCATCGAGGCCGCGCTGGAGCGGATGCGGGAGGCGATCGACGAGGGATACGCGGCCTTCGGCGCCGCGGATGTCACCTTCCACGACGTGGTGGCGCAGGCCGGCGGGAACAGTCTGATCCAGGTCTGTGGTGAGGTGGTGCGCGGCGCGGTCCTCGCGCTCATCGAGGACAAGCTGCAGCGGGCACCCGACAGCGTCGCGCTGATGCGCCAGTCCGTCGCCCACCACGCCGAGGTTGTCGAGGCGGTGCGCCACGCGGACCTCATCCGGGCCGACCGGCTCGCGTGCTGCGACCTCTATGAGTACTACGCCTCGTATGTGACCGAGGAGAGCAAACCCATGCTTCAGGCACTCCTCGAGGAGTAGCGCACCGCCTGTGCGCGGTCTGCTCCGCGCTCATCCAAGGGCGGCTGTCCGGGGGATGTGGTCGGTTTCGCGTTGGGCGGCGTACCAGCCCAGTGCGCGCACCATGGCCTTGTGCGGGGTCGGCGGGAGCAGGGGGGCGAGGGCGTCCCAGGTCGTGTCGACGAGTTCGCGGGCCTCGGCCGTGCACGCGTCCACGGCTCCGCAGCGCATCAGCAGGTCCGACGCCTGGAGCGCACCGGTGCCGGAGCGTTGCCGGAGGGCGTCGCGCAGGCGCTGGCGGTCGGTGGTGTCGAGGAGGCGGGTGGCGTGGGCCACGGGGTAGGTGACCTCGCCGTTGCGCAGGTCTTCGGCGGGGGAGCGGGTGGTGATGCCCTGCTGGTGTTCGTCGGGGGTGCACTGCCCGTACAGGTCGAAGACGTCGTCGGTGATCTGGTAGGCGATTCCGACGGCCTCGAAGTACGCGCAGATCGCGTCGAGTTGGGTCTCGTCGGCGCCGCCGAGGATCGCGGAGACCTCGGCGGTGCTGCGGACGAGCATGCCCGTCTTGAGCCGGTGGGCGGTGCGGATCTGGTCGAGGAGGGGGCGGGCGTCACCGGTGGCCACGGCTTGGTCGAACGCGGTGTGGTGCCCGGCGAGGTCGAGGGCCTGACCGGCGTGGGCGGCGCGCAGGTCCCGCAGATAGAGCCGGTAGATGCGCAGCATGGTGGCGGCGTCGGCCTGCGGGACGCGCTGGATGAGGGCGTCGAAGGTGTAGTAGCCGAGGGTGCCGGCGGTGATCGCCGGAGCGGTGCCGAAGATCTCGTGGACGCTCGGACGGCCGCGCCGGGTGGGCGAGTTGTCCTGGATGTCATCGATGACCAGCGCCGAGACATGCAGCAGCTCGGTGACCGCGGTCAGCGGCCGGTAGCGCTCGGGGTCGGCGCCGAGAAGGCAGAGGACGGCCGCGGCCACGTAGGGGCGCCAGGAGCGTCCGGGGTTGTCCAGCAGGTGCAGAACGGGAGCGGCGACCGCCTGATGGAGGCGGATCCGGGCGGTGTCCAGGTCCGTTCCGCCGCTGGTGCCGGTGAGCAGTCCCAGCGCGGCCTGGTCGGTGGCATCGGTGGAATAGAGCACGGCGGCTTCCGCACGGGCGATGTCGTGGGTGCGGCGCATGTAGTGCTCGATATCGCCGATGGTGTTGGTCGGGAGGGTCTGCAGGAATGCCGTGCCGACCACGGGCGTGGTTCCCATGGCGCCGCGCACGGTGGCGGGGCTCTCCCAGAACGCGCGTCCGACGATCAGGGTACGGACCTCGCCCTCCGTCGCCGGAGCGATCACCTCGACATCCAGCCCGAGGCCGGGGACGCGCACCCGTACCGCGGTGGGGTAGGTGTTGAGGGTGGCCAGTGAGGTCCAGTGGCGCACGGGCTGCCAGTCCACGTCGTGGTAGCTGACACCGCCGTCCGGGGCAACCACCGTGGCCCGGGTGAATGCCGGCGTGGTGGCACCCGTGGCGGGATCGGTGTTGCGCGCGTGAATGCAGCCGATCTCCCAGCCGCTGCCGAGCTGGATACCGGCCCACTCCCAGGTGTGGTCCGGCGTTCCCGGGATCCGCTCGACGTCGTAGTAGGTGCTGCCCCAATCCTGCTCGAACCAGGCGTACCCCTCCACCCGCTGTGGGGTGCCTTCCGCACGACGCAGGGTTCCATGGACGTGCAACCGGGGCACGAAGTACGACGTCATCGCGTCCGCGTCGGTCGGAAGCCGCCCCGGATAGCGCCCCTGGGCGTCGAACTGCGGGACCGCCCCCTTGACGGGGGTGAGGAGAAGCTCGAAGCGCTCCCTGTCCTGGAAGGCCAGGCGGAACCCGCCGTCCTCCTCACGGCGCAGCGCGGCCACGTCCCCGAACGACATGTCCAGCGTGTCGGCCGACTCCACCAGCGGCTCGGCCAGCAGCCGGTCGGGCAGCAGCGGGCCCTCGGCGAGGGCCTCCGCCAGCGCCTCGCGGACCCGGGGATCCTGCGCGGTGTCGCCGCGGAGCGCCTCGCGGACCGCGCGGTGCATGGTGGGCGTGAGCCAGGCGCCGGATGACGGTGGCTCGACGCGGGCGCCAGCCGCAGATGAGGTGGTCGCATGATCGCCCGGACAGCTCCTGGCGGCGGGCTCGCGGGGTGACGGAGGCCCGAGGAGCTGGGCTCAGGCCGTGGAGATGGCGGCGTTCATCTCCCACATCAGCACCTCGGCACCGTCGGGGCCGCCAGTGACGCGCTGGCCCTCCGCGCCGGTGACGCGGACCGCGTCGCCGGTGGCCAGTGCCCCCGCGCCCTCCAGCTCGGCGCTGCCGCGCGCGACGAAGAGGTGGACGAAGGGAGCGGTGACGATCTCCAGGGTCTCGGCGGGGCGGATGCGGGCGACGTGCAGGGCGGCATGCTTCTGCCGGATGCCGATCGCCCGCTGGTTGCTGTGCCCGGGCATGCCGGAGGCGAGAGTGGCCCAGCCGCCCAGAGCGAGCTCGTCGTTGATGTCGAGCTGCTCGTAGCCGGGCCGGATACCGGACTCGTCGGGGATGGTCCACATCTGGATGAAGTGGACGGGGTCGTCGTGCTGGGGCTGGCCGGTAAGGGTCCAGGAGTCGTTCTTCTCGCTGTGGAGGATGCCGGTGCCGGCGCTCATCCGCTGGGCGAGGCCGGGGTAGATCACCCCGTTGTGGCCCTCGGAGTCCTGGTGGACGAGGCCGCCGTCGAGCACCCACGTGATGATCTCCATGTCCCGGTGGGGGTGGGTCTCGAAGCCGGTGCCGGGGGCGACGACGTCGTCGTTGGAGACCAGCAGGAGCCCGAAATGGGTGTTCTTGGGGTCCCAGTGGCGCGAGAAGGAGAAGGAGTGGTGGGAGTCGAGCCAGCCGGCGCGGGTGTGGAAACGTTCGTTGGCGCGCCGGATGTCGAGCAGGGAGGCCACGGTGGTGTCCTTTCTGTCCGTGCGGCCGGGGTGTCGGCCCGGGGACGTAGTTGAACGTTATACAACATCGCGAGCCGGATCATTTCCGTCGCCGCCGGGGTGCTGATCGCCCTCCATATGGTTTACGGTTCAACTAGTGCCCCAGTCGGCGGGCACGGACCAACAAGGATGAAATCCGCCATGGGTATCTTCAGCCGCAATCGCACGAACGACTCCAACGGAACGGAGACCGCAACCGTGAGCGCCCCGATCAAGGTAGCCGTCGTCTACTACTCCTCCACTGGCACGATCGCCGAGATCGGCAAGCAGATAGCCCGGCAAGCGGAGAAGGCCGGTGCCGAGGTCCGCCTGCTCAAGGCGGCCGAACTGGCCCCGCAGTCCGCGATCGACTCCAACCCCGCCTGGGCCGCCAACGCCGCCGCCACCGCCGACATCCCCGACGCCACGCCGGACGACATCGAATGGGCCGACGCCGTGGTCTTCGGTTCCCCCACCCGCTTCGGCAACGTCGCCTCGCAGCTGAAGCAGTTCATCGACACGCTCGGCGGCCTGTGGGGCGAGGGCAAGCTCGCCGACAAGGTCTACAGCGGCTTCACCTCCTCCGCCACCACCCATGGCGGCCAGGAGTCCACGCTACTCGCCCTGTACAACTCCTTCCATCACTTCGGCGGCATCATCGTCGCCCCCGGCTACACCGACCCCGCCAAGTTCGCCGACGGCAACCCGTACGGCACCTCCCACGTCGA
This sequence comes from Streptomyces sp. AgN23, assembly GCF_001598115.1. Lineage (NCBI taxonomy): Bacteria > Bacillati > Actinomycetota > Actinomycetes > Kitasatosporales > Streptomycetaceae > Streptomyces > Streptomyces sp. AgN23. The sequence continues at coordinate 369,557 of NZ_CP007153.1, read as the reverse complement.
CGGCCAGGGCGGCAACCCCGTCGACCAGACCACCCGTGAGGCCGCCCGGGTCCAGGCCGAGCGCATCGTGCGCCTCACCACCGCCCTCAAGGCCGGCCTCGCCACCGCCTGAGCCCGCCACTGGCGAACGCACCCTGGGCCGGTCGGCCGTACCACGTCGGATGGCCGACCGGCCCGGGCGTGCGCGGGTCCAGGTTCTTGAGGTGCGGGACCGGATCGTGGTGGATGGGTTCGAGCAGCCCCTGCGCCGCGAGCACCTGCGCGTGCTGGCCCGATGCGAACGGCACGTCGATGCCGCTGTCGGCGGAGGCGGTCGGTTTGGCGACGATCTCCTTGCTGGTGCTGGCTAGCGCTATTGTCTAGAAGTGGAATTTTCGTTGATGATGTGAGCGCGGGACGCTGGCCATGCCTCAGGGCAACGGCGTGCGAGGGATCCGGGAGACCTGGATCAACCTTCGAGAAAACGGACTTCACCCCATGACCACCACCCCCTCCACCGCTACCGGGACGCTCGCCGACCCCGACACCCCCTTCGCGGTCGTCGACGTACACAAGGCGCTGCGCAACATCGACCGCCTCGCGGCCAAGGCTGACCACTTGGGCGTCGCTTTGCGGCCGCACGTCAAGACGGCCAAGAGCCTTGACGTCGCCGCCCTCATGCACGGCGGCGCGCCGCACCCCGTCACCGTCTCCACGCTCGCCGAAGCCGAGGCGTTCGCCGACGGTGGCTACACCGACATCACCTACGCCGTCGGCATCGCCCGCCACAAACTCCCCCGTGTGATTGCCCTGTTGCGCCGTGGTGCCACCCTCCGCGTCCTGCTGGACAGCACCGAGCAGGCCGACTTCGTCGCGGAAGCCTCCCGTCGGGAGGGCATCAGCATTCCCACGCAGATCGAGATCGACTGCGACGGCCACCGCGGCGGCCTCAAGGCCGACACCCCCACCCTCGTCGACATCGCTCGCACCCTGCACGCCGCCGGATGCCTGGACGGTGTGCTCACCCACGCGGGCGAGTCCTACTTCGCCTACTCCGCGGAGGAGCAGCGGCTGGCGGCGAAGAACGAACGCGACACCGCCGTCGCCGCCGCCGAGAATCTGCGCGCCGCCGGCCTGCCCGTGACCACCGTCAGCGTCGGCTCGACGCCCACCGCGCACGCCGCCGAAGACCTCACCGGTGTCACCGAACTGCGCGCCGGCAACTACGTCTTCTTCGACCTGGTCATGGCCGGTCTCGGAGTGTGTCAAGTCGACGACCTCGCGCTGTCGGTCGTCGTCACCGTCATCGGACATCGTCCCGAGTACGGCTGGATCGTCACCGACGGCGGCTGGATGGCGATGTCCCGCGACCGCGGCACGGCGGCTCAGCCGCAGGACCAGGGATACGGCCTGGTCACCGACCTGGCGGGGCATCTGATCCCCGGCCTGGTCATGAGCGCCGCGAGCCAGGAACACGGCACCATCACCGCCCGCGACGGCGCCACCCTGCCCGACCTGCCCGTCGGCACCCGTCTGCGCGTCCTGCCCAACCACGCCTGCGCCACAGCCGCACAACACCGCGGCTACCACGTCATCGACAGCGGCCGGACGGCGACGGACGCACCCGCCGTCCAAGCGGTCTGGCAGCGCATCAGCGGCTGGTGACCGCCCTGCCCGCCACGAAAACGCTGTCCCCACCGGGAGGGGATGGTCGGCGGCGACGATCGTGCAGACGCGACGGCGCGGCCTGACGGGGCCGATGCCGCGCGCGGGCGAGGGATCAGCGGCGGGCGAGGTCGGGGGAGCGGTGGCGGACGGGACTGACCGCCTCGAGTGCCGCGCCCAGCCGCACAGCGCCGCAAGGCCGCCATGACACGCGGCGCCCCGGTGTGCCGCCGCCGTCGTCGTCGTCGTACGGACAGCGTGCGGGGGGAGGGGCAGTGCGGCGAAGATCAGCACCGCCACGGCGTCCGACCGGGGTCCGAACGATCCGGCGACCACCCCCGCCACCGCCGTGCCGGCCGACGCGCCGATCGTTCGCCACACCCCCTTCACCAGCACAGCCGCGCGGCTTCGCGCACCGCTGCAGACGAGGAACGCCGTGAGTGCCACCCAGGCCCGGTGGTCCGGCCACAGCATCCGGCCCCCGGTGAACGCCGTGGCCAGCGCGGCCGCCATCTCGAGCGAGTGCGCCCGCCGAGCGATGACCTGAGCGGTACTTCCCGAGCCGAGCCGAGCCGAGCCGAGCCCGGCCGAGCCGCGCGTATCAGCTTCATGTGATGTGTCACGAGCCGGTATCCATCTCGCAGTGGGACGCCCACGGAGGGAACGGGCGGCAACGCGACTGGCTTAGAGTGCCGATCATGTCTCACTCAAAGATCATCGAGCCCATCGCGCAGCACCCGCAGTCCACCCGTATATCGTCCCGGCGAACGAAGAAGACCCTGATCGCGGCCATCGGTATCGGCATGGCCGTCGCTTTGAGTGGGTGCAATGACGACACCGGCGAGGCCACGGACAAGGACACCAGCGCCGCGGAGTCGAAGGCGCCCTCGGCGGGGTCTTCCCAGCCCTCTGCCCCGTCGAGCCCTGCGGGCGATCAGCCGTCGGTCGCGGGGTGGCAGACACAGACCGCGCAGAAGCACCACTTCCGCTATGACGTGCCGGCCAAGGCCAAGAAGTGGAGGGTCTTCGACGAGAACACGGCCCTCTCCTACACGGACGAGAACGGCCAGCCGATCGTCGTCATGACCTCGACCGCCAACTACCGTGAGGGCGGCTGCGCTTCGAGTCCCAATCCCAAGGCCATCGGTGAGGCGGGCAAGGGGCAGCTCGCCACCGTCGGCACCACAGGCGGCGGCAAGGACGGCACCCTCCAGGAAAACGCTCGTAACTGGGCGGGCAACTGGGGCTTCGCCGCGTACGGGGGTGCGGACCACAAGCCCAAGATCAAGGTCAGCGAGGCCAAGCCGTGGAAGCAGGGGGGTATCGACGGCTACACCGCGACCGCCCAGGTCACCGTCACCAACCGGCCGAGCTCATGCGTCCCGGCGAAGGCGATCGTGCGCAGCATCGCGCAGAAGCTCCCCGACGGCACCATGCACGGCTGGGTGATCTACGCGGACCAAGGGGTTCCGAACGCGCTGACGGCCGCCGAGATCGAGAAGGTCATGAGCACCGTGCGGTCCACGGGAAGCTGACACCAGTCGGTCGGTGAGGCGGCGGCGATCCGGGGGCAGGGCGGGAGCGAGCATCGCGGGGGTGCTCACGTTCCCTCTCGGCCCCCTCTCCCTCTCTCATGTCAAGTCCCGTTGTTCCAGCGGAAGTTCTGTAATCAAGATCGAATAGCTGCTTTAATTGGGGGAGCTGATCGTGAGTCCCGGCCCTCGGAAGGCAGCCATGGTGTCCCCCGTCCTCTACCAGTCCCGCTCCCGTTCCGATGACCCGTTCGAGGCTGCTGCCGACGCCGGCGTTCTCCGTGTCATGTCCGACTCCCGTACACCGGTGTTTCTCACCGTGCATGCACGTGGACGGCGCCGGTACGGCTACTGGCAGCCGTACGACCACATCGCCGACAGGGGAGGCTGCTACGTAGCTCTGCCCACCCCCGTATGCGACAGGCTGTACTCCCAGGGGCGGATCACCCTCGGTGATCCCCTCGTGGACCCGGGTAAGACCACATACCGTGTCTGGCCCGCCAATGACCCGGTCGCGCCGGTGCGCATCCCGGTGGCACCGTTGCCCGCGGTGGCGGCGGCACAGACGCTTGCTGCGTGAGGCTGCGCGTGCGCCGACCGCCCGCAACGGGTCGTCAGGCCTGCGCGGTGGGCCGGACGACGACCTCGCTGCTGTCGACGCCGGCGGGCTGCTCGATCGCGGACGCGATGGCGGACGGTGGGATGGCCATTTCGTCGCGCTGTCGGGTTGCCGCCGCCGCTGCCTCGGGACTCGCCCCCTGACACCCTTCGTTGGCGTGAGTACGCCGTCGTGGACGCGGGTGCCGAGCGGCTCAGCGGACTCGGCACCCTGACATGCTTGGACCTCGACGAATGTGAGCCGCAGTGATATCTCGGCCCGCTGGGCGGTATGTCTGACGGCCTACGCCGGTCTGCGCGTCGTTGACGCACTACGAGGTGGGGAAACCGTCTGGGTCTCGGCTGCCGCGGGGGCGGTGGGCAGCTTGGCCGTGCGGATCGCACGGCTCACGGGCAACCGGGTAGTGGCCAGCGCGGGCACCGACGAGAAGGTCGACTGGCTGCGCGACAACCTGGGGACAGCGGTTGAGGGCGAAGGTGCGGGAGCTGGACCAGCTCATGCCCCGGTAAGTGGCCCTGGGCCACTTGTGGCCAGGGTGTCGTACAGGCCGTCGCGGTGGCGGGGGCCGAGCGGCATCCGCTCCCGCCTGAAGCAGGCGGGAGCGGGGCGGCGTCGACCGCCTTTGGCTGAGACGGCCGTGAGGGACGGGCTCAGGCGGGCAGGCTCGTGTCGACGACGAAGCTGATCTCGATGACCTGGCCGGGGAAGGTCAGCTCGGTGACGCCGAGGACCGTGCTGGCTGGGCGGTGGTCGCCGAAGTACGCCAGGTTGCCCTCCGCTGTCGCCGTGGCGTGCTGCCGCAGGTTCACCACGTACAGGGCCTGCGAGACGACCTGGTTCCGGGTGACGCCGTAGTGGCCCAGGACCTTGTCCATGTTGACGTAGGTCTGCCCGAGCTGGGCGGCGAAGTCGTCCGCATAGCGGAACTCGCCCGCCTCGTCGAGCGAGAGCTGTCCGGAGACGTGGATGAGATGGCCGGACTTGATCGCCTGCGAGTAGCCGAAGTCGCTCTCGGCCGGCACGTTGTGGTTGAAGACATCGATCGTGGCCAATGGTGTTCGCCCCTTCTGTCTTGCTCTCTTGTGGTTACTGGGAAACTGTAGGAGAGTGATAGCTGACCTGGAAGAACGCACTTTTCGGTGACTGGGGAACCTGATGGTGACCAAGCAGCTGCTCAAGGGCCTGCCCGAGGACGCGGATCTGAGGCGCGCGGACTCTCTGGCGCGGGAGATCTTCTCGGACGTGGCCAACAAATGGGCGTTCCTGATCATCGAGGCGCTCGGTGAGCGCACCCTGCGCTTCAGCGAGTTGCGGAATGACGTCGAGGGCGTCAGCCATAAGATGCTCACCCAGAACCTGCGCATGCTGGAGCGCAACGGCCTGGTCGAGCGGAAGGTGCACCCCACCGTGCCGCCGCGAGTCGAGTACACCCTCACGGAGCCGGGCCAGGCCCTGCGTGCGACGGTCGACGGAATGTGCGGCTGGACCCACCAGTACCTCGGTCACATCGAGGACGCGCGTCGTCGCTTCGGCGCCTGACGGGCGCCCAGCGCCACGCCGCTGGTGGTGTAGTTGTCAAGCGCTGCTTCGAGTTCACCCGGCTCGGGACCGGGCGGCGGAGCCGTGGTGCCGGTGGCCTATCGGGGACTCTCGGTCCGATGTCGGTGAGGTCCGACATCTTTCGAGAGGTCCTGCCGGATGATCGTTTCGCCGGGATATCGCCGTTCCCATGCGGTTTCCTCTCCTCGCCCGAGTTCAAGGAGCGCACATGACGATCACTGTCCGACCGGGATGCACCGTGATGTTCACCGGCGATTCGATCACCGACTGCCAACGGCTGGAGAGCGAAGACGGTCTCGGGTTCGGTTACCCGCTGCGCATCGCGGGCGAGTGGGGACTGCGGCACCCGGACCGGCCCGTGACCTGGCTGAACACCGGGATCGGGGGCAACAAGGTGATGGACCTCGAAGCCCGCTGGCAGACAGACGTACTCGACGCGCGCCCGGACGTGGTGTCGATCCTCGTCGGGGTCAACGACATGAGCCGGCACACGCTGGACCCGAAGGAGTACGTGATCACCGCGGCGGAGTTCGAAGCGGGTTATGACCGCCTGCTCGCGCCCCTCGCCGAGGCGGGCACGAAGCTGATCCTCATCGTGCCGTTCCTCCTGCCGATCCACGGCGTTGTCGAGGCCGGTGCCGGTGTCGTGCGCATCGGGGAGGAAGAGCGCAAGGAATGGCGCACCGACCTGGACCCGAAGATCCAGGTGGTGCGCAAGCTCGCCCTCAAGTACGGCGCGCAGCTGCTCGACGCCGACGGTATGTTCGCCGAGCTCGCCGCGACGACCGGGCCGGAGTACTGGGCCGCGGACGGCGTACACCCGACGCCGGCCGGTCACGCCGCGCTCGCGGCGGCCTGGCTGCGCCTGGTCGAGTGACCGCGGGCGTGGCGAGGCCGTCTGACGGCGGTGTTACGGCCGGGGCTTGTTCGCGAACACCCACCGGTTGCCCTCCAGCGCGTCATTCTGCTCGGGCAGCGGGCCGCGCCCGTGCCGGCGGGTGAAGTCGAAGGGGGTGTGGACCGAGGCGGACCAGCCCTTGTCCGCCAGATCACCGGCGGAGTCGGGCCGCGGTTCGCCATCGAACAGGTTGAGCAGGTCGATGCCGATCTGGTCTCTTGTGGAGGTGTAGAGCGGGCTGTCGCGGTATGCCAGCAAGTCCTTCTCGAGCTTGACCTCGAACGCCAGGGCGCTGCCACCCGTGCTCAGCAGGTCCACCGTGTCGATGAGGTACCTCTCTGAGGCGCCTGGCAGGTAGAACAGCAGCCCCTCGGCCAGCCAGACGCTCGGTGCGGCCCTGTCGAAGCCGGCGTCGGTCAGCGCTCCGACCCAGTCGGCGCGCAGATCGATCGGGATCGGTACGCGCGCCGCCTTCGGGGTGGCCGACAGTCCGTCGAGCACCTGGTGTTTGAAGGCCAGCACGCCTTCCCTGTCGATCTCGAAGATGACACAGCCGGAAGGCCAATCGAGCCGGAACGCCCGCGTATCCAACCCCGCCCCGAGCAGGACCACTTGGCGGGCGCCCCCGGTCTCCGCCCGCACCGACCGGAGGAGAAAGTCGTCGAGGACCCTCGTCCGCAGACCGAAGTAGCGCGCGAATCGCCCCCACAGTGGATCCGCGTCTCCGGCCGGAACCTGTTGCATGCGGACCGGCCAGCCCGCGGAGGCCGGTGCGGCGAGCACGAAGTGCTCCGCGAAGACGTCCCGTGCCAGGCTGTCGTGGCGGTGGGTCTCGATCGCCCGTGCCGCGGCCACCATGAGAGCGGTCAGGCCCACACCCCCTTCCACGCCTTCCACACCGGCGCTCCGATGCGCTGTGCCGACCATGTGTCCTCCCTTGGGACGAGTAGAGACTACGAACGGCGAGGAATACGAGGTACGAATGATGTGGCGGTCGATCGGATGGACAGTGCCGTTGAACGCCACGCTCAGCGGCCCGTCCCCGCCGGAATCAGGACGGGTTTGACCACGCGGCCCGCGTCGCAGTCGCGTTCGGCCTCGTTGATGTCGGCGAGCGGGTAGGTACGGATCAGCTGGTCGAAGGGAAACCGCCCGGCCTGCCACAGCCCGGTCAGCCGCGGAATCAGCAGCCCCGGCACCGCGTCCCCCTCGCAGATATGGGAGATCCTCCGGCCCCGGTCCAGCGTCCCCGGTTCGAGTGGCAGCGCGGTGTGGAGCCGTGCCACCAGGCCGAGGTGGCCCGTCGGGCGCAGCGCCCGGAGCGCGTCGTTGATCAGCTGGGCGGAGCCCGTGGTGTCCAGCGCGTACTGCGCGCCACCGTCGGTCAGTCGCCGAATGCGCTCGGGCAGGCCGGCCGATGCGGCGTGCAGCGGGCTCGCGCCGAGCCGCTCGGCGAGCGCCAGCCGTTCGGGGTGCCGGTCGACGGCCACGGTCAGCGCCCCCGCGGCGGTGGCCGCCATCACCGCGGCCAGGCCCACGGCTCCCGCGCCGAAGACCGCGATGGAGTCGCCGGGGCCGGCACCGAAGGAGGTGAAGACCGCCCCGGCGCCGGTGAGGAAGCCGCAGCCGAGCGGTCCGAGCAGTTCGATGGGCAGCGAGGGATCGACCCGGACGGCGTTACGGGCCGGGACCATCGCGTACTCGGCGAACGAGGACTGGCCGAACCACCGGGGAGCCAAAGCGATCCCGGCCGCGTCGGTGAACCGTGCCGCATTCTCCTTACGCCCCCCGAAGAGGTTGAGCGAGGCGAAGGAGTCACAGTAGGCGGGGGCCGCGCCCAGACAGCTGCGGCAGTGTCCGCAGGAGTCGAAGCTCAGCACGACATGGTCGCCGACGCCGAGGCCGGTGTCCGGGCCGCCCGTCTCCACCACGACCCCGGCCCCCTCGTGGCCGAGCACCGCCGGCAGCGGTGAGCGGCCCGCCGAACGCCGGACCGCGAGATCGGTCCGGCACATCCCGCAGCCCGCGATCCTGACCAGGATCTCACCGTCGGCCGGCCTCGCGCCCAGGGTCACCTCCTCAACGGTGAACCGGCTCTCGTACGAGCGCAGTACCGCCGCGGCGAACCTCTTTGTCACGCTTCCTCCGGACGGTGCACGACGAACGGCCTGAGATTTCCGTAGAGCCCCCACGGCCCGCCCGCGACGCCGACGCCGCTGTCCTTGATGCCGGCGAAGGGCTGGGCGAGGGACAGCTCGGCATGGTGGTTGATCCACGCCGTCCCGCACTCCAGCCGGCCGGCCACCGCCTCGGCCCGGTCGAGGTCGGTTCCCCATACCGAGCCGCCCAGTCCGAAGCCGGTGTCGTTGGCCGCCTCGACGGCTTCGTCCAGACGCCCGTACGGCAGTACCGGCAGGACCGGTCCGAACTGCTCCTCCGTCACCACCGGGCTGCCGGACGGGACATCGGCCAGGATCGTCGGGGCGAAGAAGTAGCCCGTCCCCTCGAGCCGGTGACCACCGGCCGCGGCTCTGGCACCGTCCGCCAGGGCCTGGGCCGTACAGCGCTCGACCCGGGCCAGCTGGGGGGCGTTGCTGACCGGCCCCAGCTGTGAGCCCGGGTCGAGGCCGGGTCCGACCACGACGGTCTTCGCGCGCTCCGCGAGGGCCTCGACCACCTGGGAGTAGAGCCGGGCCGGGGCGTAGACGCGTTTGACCGCCATGCAGACCTGCCCGCAGTTGCGGAACGCCGCCCAGAACAACCGGTCCGCGATCCGCTCCACCTCCACGTCCTCCAGCAGGATGGCGGCGTCGTTACCGCCCAGCTCCAGGGTGACCCGGGCGAGCGAGGCCGCCGCGCCCTCGGCGACGGACCGTCCGGTGGCGATCGAACCGGTGAAGGTCACATGGCGGATCCCCGGATGGGACGCGAGGCGGGCACCGAGGGGCTCGCGGCCGGTGACGATCGTCAGTACGTCCTGGGGGAGGGCGGCGGAGAGGACGGACCCCAGCAGCCGGGTGGCGAGGGGCGTGAACGGGGAGGGCTTGAGCACCATCGTGTTCCCCGCGGCGAGCGCGGGCGCGAACTTCGCCGACGCGAGCTGGAGGGGAAAGTTCCACGGGACGATCGCGGCGACGGGCCCGAGCGGTCGCCAGCGGATCTCGGTGTGTACCGGCCGGCCGTCCGCGATCGGCTCGGGCGCCGGGTCCATTTCGGCGAAGTAGCGCAGGCGGGCCGCCGCACGGGCGATCTCCGCGTACGACTCGGCCAGCGGCTTGCCCTGTTCACGGGTGAGCAGCGGAGCGAGGTCGGCCCCGGCCGCCTCCACGGCGTCGGCCGCCGCGAACAGCGCGGTGGTGCGGGCGGCGGGGTCGGCCCGCCAGTCGCGCCAGGCATCGCGGGCCCGTTCGACGATGGCGTCCAACTCGTCCGGCCGCTGGTCGGGGGCCTCGTCGATGGCCTCGCCCGTCGCCGGATCGAGGACGGCGAAGCGCTCGCCGCGGGGCCCCGGGGTGCGACGGGGCTGATGTGTCGGCATGCCCGCGGTCAGCTCGCGGTGGCGACGGTGGCCGCGTACTCCTGGGCATGCCGGTCCATCTCCGCCCGGAAGGCGGCCACCAGCTCCGGCTGAATCCTTCCGGCATTGCGGTCGCCTCCCTCGCAGACCGCCCCGCGCACCCCCACGATGTCCGTGCCGATGCGGGTCAACTCGCCGAGGTCTCCTGCCTTGACGCTGCCCGCGAGGGCGGCGAGCAGATCCGCTTCGTGGGCCAGCCGGACGAACTCCGCGCAGACATCGGGCGGAACATGGTCGAACAGCCGAGTCCCGTCCTTGATCGCGGTGTCGAGCATGGCCGCGTCGGAACCGGAGCGGCGGGCGATGTCGGGCAGCGCGAGTGGGTTGACGCAGCCGATCCGGTGGGCGTCGGCGTAGCCCGAGGCGACGACGAACGCGTCCGGCCGGTAGTCCTTCACCGCCCGGACGACCCCGCGCATGACATCGATGGCCTGGTCGGGGGTTGTGCATCCATAGAGGCCGACCTTGATGTACGTGGCTCCGGAGACAGCCGCACCGAGCGCCGCCTGGGCCACCGTGCCGGGCTTGTACGGTACGTCTCCCACGGTGGCGGACACCGGCTTGTCCGCCGGGACCGCGTCGCGGATCTCCCTGATGATCCAGGGGAAGTTCGCGCCGAGCGAGCCCTCGTCGGGCTTTTTGACATCGACGATGTCGAGGTGCTCCGCCGCCTTCGCGCAGTCGAGGGCTTCATCGACGCTGTCCGGGGAGATGAGAAGCAGCAACGTACATTCCTTCCACCGCATGTCCACCCGCCACAGGGCAGGTGTGCGGAGTCGTGGATCACGCGCGGTCGGCTCATCATCGCCGCGGCCCGTGGCCACCGGCAGGGCGCGCGGAGTCCGAACGGGTCATTGCATGGCGCACCCGTGCGCCCCCAATGCACCGTCCGCGCCGGTGCGAAGCAGTCGCGCGCGGGCGCATTCGTGGTCCGGTGACCTCGCCAACGGCAAGTGATGAGGGAGCGAGACCACCGGGGGGACGTCCGATTCACCCTCATTCCGCCGTACCGCTTCCCATCGTCAACGCCGGACTCCGCCCATGGACGTGAGGGTCGGACATCCGTCGTTCCGGTGTCCCGATCAATAAATTACCGGCCGGTTCTGGGTCATGATCCGGACGGGCCTTGCCAGGCGCGTCTGCCGACTGCTTCAGTGACGCTGCCGTCCGCCAAGGAATTCTCTGGCGACGGCCGGTCGCGGTGGCCGCCACCACGGGCTAGGACGTCCCTTCCGCCACGACCACGCAGGCGCTGAGATGCCAGGTCTCGTCCTCCTTCGCGGACAGCTCCAGGTCCACCTCGCATCCGGAGGATCCGCCGTCCAGCGGGATCCGGAGCCAGGTGAACTCCCGGCCGTCGAGCTGCTCGCTCCGGGCCTTCTCGATCCCGTCCACCCGGACGATCAGCGACCTGTTGAGGGTGTTGGGATCGCCGGTGAGCAGATGCGCGGTGCTGCGTCCGGCGGGCAGCTTCAGCCGCAGTACGGTCGGGGCGCTGTCGCGTACATAGTCCCGGCGGACGACATCGAACAGTCCGGTGTCCGTGGCGTCGGGCGTGTTGCCGACCCAGCCGAAACCGGCGCCCTCCTGCCAGCCGCTCGACGGCGAGAGCCGGGTGTAGTCCTTGAGCACCGGCGCCGAGTCGGGCCCGGCGTCCAGCGCGTGTACGCAGCGCGCGGCGGGTGGCACGACGACGGCCTTGGCCAGGCTGCGCAGCGAGGCGTCGAGCACCGGCACCGCGCCCGACCTCGGGCGCGCGTGCACGGTGGCGAGCGCGGGCGTCGGCGGCGGCACGACGGGCATCTTCACCGTCTGGCCCTCCCGCGAGGCCACGTAGGCGGCCGCCTCCTCGGACCGCCAGCCCTCGGGTACATCCAGCGTGGTCACCGTGCGCAGCCCGGAGCCCGTCGCGTTGAGGACCTGCACCGGAAGCTCGTTGCGCTCCCCGCCCAGCAGCACGGTGTCGGCCGGGGCGACGATCGCCTGGAGCCAGGCGCGGCGCTCGTCGCGGATCCGGCTCAGGTCGAACCAGTAGGCGACCAGGGTGTCCCGCCACTTGGCGGCCTCGGTGATCTGCTCCCCGAACCGGCGGTGCACATCGGTGAACCGCCGGTGGTCGACACGACGGCGCAGCGCCTCCCACTCCGTCCGCATGTCCGCCACCCGCGCCGCGCCAGAGAAGTGGGTGTCGTAGATGTGCTGGATCACGGTCGTGCCGCTGTCCAGCCGGTGGGTATAGGGGACATGGTGGAGGAAGAGGAGCAGCTCCTCGGGGCAGTTCTCCAGCGACTCGTAGGCGTCCCGTGTCGCCGGCGCGTACAGCTCGGTGTAGCCGTCGCCGGTGGCGGCGGTGCGGTCGTAGCCGATGCCCGCGCGGTCCGACTTGTGGAACTGGGTGGTCGTCGTCGGGCTGGGGTCGAAGTGCCCGGCCACCGAGGCGTCCGGCGGGTGGGTGAGGTATCCCGTGCCCAGCGGCGAGGTGTAGTCCTCGTAGGTGTGCCAGGAGTCCAGGAGCAGGGTGGAGACCGTTTTGACGACGTGCGGGTCGTTGCCGAAGGTCATCCGGGTCCACTCGGCGGCCAGGTCCTGCGCGGCCAGGTCCGGGTTCCAGGCCAGCCGTCCGTAGCCGTGGGTGTTGGCGGCGGCCAGATGTGAGCCGGTCCAGTTCCTGGCATCGCCGAAGTTCATCACGCCGGCGAATCCGAAGTGTGTGTAGGAGTGCACCCGGCCGGTCACGACACGGGCCACGGTGCTGCCCTCGCCGGCCTTGAGCGTGTCGAAGTCCAGGACCTCCTTCCACTGCGGAACCAGATAGCACAGATGGGCGGCGTGCCCCGTGTACTCCTGTGTCACCTGGAGTTCGATCATCGAGTTGGTACGCGGCAGCGAACCGAAGAGCGGGTGGGCGGGCTCGCGGACCTGGAAGTCGATCGGCCCGTTCTTGATCTGCACCACGGCGTTGGCCGCGAACTTCCCGTCCAGCGGTGTGAAGTCGAGGTAGGCCTGGCGGTCCCACTTCTCGTCACTGTCATGTACGAACGCCCGCCACATCACGATCCCGCCGTACGGTCTCAGCGCGCCCGCCAGCAGATTGGCCCCGTCGGCGTGGGTGCGACCGTAGTCCAGCGGCCCGGGGCGGCCCTCGGAGTTGGCCTTCACCAGGAAGCCGCCGAAGTCCTCGATCTTGCCGTAGATCTCCTCGGCCTTCTTCGCCCACCAGCCGCGCACCCCCGGGTCGAAGGGGTCGGCGGTGTCCAGCCCGCCCAGGTCGATGGGGGCGGCGAAGTTCGCCGTGACGTACAGCGCCACGCCGTAGCGGCGCAGTACCCCGGCCAGGGCGGCCAGCTTGGTCAGGAACGGCTCGGCGAGGTAGTCCGCCGGCGTGTTGACATTATTGATCACGGCGCCGTTGATGCCGAGCGAGGCCAGGACCCGCGCGTAGTCCGTGTACCGGGTGTCGAGTTGCGGCAGCTTCTTCCAGTCGAAGAAGGACCGGCCCGCATAGCCGCGCTCGATCGAACCGTCGTCGTTGTCCCAGTGGTTGGCCATGCGCAGCGGGGTGGCCGGGCGCTCCGTGAGGTCGACGTGTTCCAGCGGCCGTCGGGTCTGTACGAGCCGCAGCAGGTGGAACGCACCGTAGAGCACACCGCGGTCGGCGTGGGCCGCCACCACGGTGAAGTGTTCGCCGCGCCGGGTGACCCGGCGGACGACGTAGCCCTCGTCGCCGAGCTCGGCCAGGTCGGCCGCGGGCACAAGCTCTCGGATCAGGACGGAACTCTTCGCGGTGCCCACCACAAGTGCCGGGTGTGAGGGGGCGCTGGTGCGTGGCGCCACCCGGGTACCGAGCAGCCCGGTGAGCCCGCGGACCAGCTCCTCCACCGCCGACTGCTGGAGCGGGCCGCCTCCCTGCCAGACCAGGGTCCCCAACGCGGCCCGGTACCGCCCCAGTTGACCGGGCTCCTCCACCCGCCGGTAGCGCAGCCACAGGTCGTACCCGTCCTCGGTGGGTAACGTGGCCGCGGCTGGTTCCGAGCCGGGGACCGGCTGTGCCGACGCCGGGACGGAGAGACCGAGCGAAGCGGCCGTGCTTCCCAGAGCGGCCGCGGACAGAAGGCTGTGGCGCCGTATTCCTGAGCTCATGAGTCCCACTTCCGTCGAAGAACGAACAGTGCGCATCCAGGCCAGGACCAAGCTCCGCAACCGTCACACTCATCACGACAAGTGTCAACACAACGAACCACAAGGGAACATGGCGCCCTTGTCACCTATCAAAATCCAACAAAGCTGAGCCTGTGTCAGCGTGTGTCCGATGCGCAGGCGAGCGCTGCCGCGTGGTGGTGGAAGGCACGGCGGACCGCCGGGAAGCGGCGGGGCTCGCGGCTGGGGTGGACGCGGTTGGTGAGCAGGACGTAGTAGCGGCCATCCGCCCCGTTCACCCCCGGCTCCACCCACAGGCTCGTCCCCGTGAAGCCCGTGTGGCCGTACGAGGACGGACCCATCGCCGTACCGACCGGGGATCCCACCGCGTCCTGCCCCTGCCAGCCGAGGCAGCGGCGCAGCGGGAGGCCCTCCGTATGGCAGGCGGTCATCCGGGCGAAGCCGGGCGCGCTCAGCAGACCGTCGCCGCCCGCCGCGAGCGCCCGGCCCAGCCGGTCCACGTCGGCCAGCGTCGCGAACAGACCGGCGTGGCCGCAGACTCCGCCGAGCACCACCGCGTTCTCGTCGTGCACCTGGCCGGTCACCAGACGGCCGCGCCAGGTGCACAGCTCCGTGGAGACCGCGCGCTCGCGGGCCGCGGTGCCGGGCGCGAACACCGTCTCGAGCATGCCGAGCGGCGCGCACACCTGCTGTGCGACCAGCTCGTCCAGGCCGGTGGCGGTGGCCCGTTCGAGGATCAGGCCGAGCAGGATGAATCCCGCGGAGGAGTACTCCACCACCGTGCCCGGCGCCCCGCGCAGCGGCAGCTCGCGGAGGGCGGCCAGCAGCCCGGCCCGGTCGGAGTGCGCGCGCCACAGTGGGGTGCCGCCGGGCAGCCCTGAGGTGTGGGCGAGCAGCTGGGTGAGGGTGATGTCCGCCTTGCCGGGCACGCCGCGGTACTCCGGCAGATACGTGCCGACCGTGTCGTCGAGGCGCAGCGCTCCTGCCTCCGCCAGCCGCAGTGCGGCCAGGCCCACGATCGGCTTCGTCACCGAGGCCAGGTCCCACAGTTCGGTGCCGTTCAGCTCCGCCCCGCCCCGACTGCGGGTGCCCAGGTGCCCGTGGACCGTCCGCCCGGTCGCGGTGCCGAGCGACCAGGCGGCCGCGGAGTAGATCCCGGTCCGGCGGCCGGCTGCCAGGAGTCCTTCGAGCGGCGTCGGTTCGTCTGCCTCGTGCGGCCTGGCTGTTCCCGTCCGTTCCGCCCCCAGGGCGGTCCGGCCGCCCGCGGCCCCGCTCACTCCTGCCCTCGCACGATCCCCAGCGTCCCGGCACCGCCGCGCAGCGCCGCCGATACCGTGCCGGCGGCGGCGCGCACCATCGGCCCCAGCATCGCCACGCTCCCCTCGTCCAGCGTGAACGTCAGTCCGACGATGCCGACCGCGCCGGCGACCTGGCCGCCGGGCCCCAGCACCGGGGCCGCGATGGCGCGGACGTCCTGCTCCGCGTATTCGTCGTCCACCGCGTAGCCCTGTTCGCGCACGGCGGGCAGAGCCGCGAGCACGGCCTCCGGGTCCGTCGCCGTCCGCGGCGTACGGGCCGGGAGGGGCGCGCTGCCCAGCAGCTCCGCCGCCATCGGCGCGGGAAGGGCCGACAGCATCGCCCATCCCACCGCCGAGCAGTACAGCGGGACTTCGCCGCCCGCGGCCGGTGCCATGTGGTACGCGGACGACGGCTCCGAGTGCGTCACATGCACCGCCACGGCGCCGTCCCGTACCGAGAAGTGGGCCAGGTGGCCGGTGCGCTGCCGCAGATCGTCCAGGACCGGGCGGGCCAGCCGCAGCTCGCGGCTGGACGCCATCGTCGTGGCGGCGAGCCCGAGCAGACGCGGCCCGGCCTGGTAGTTGCCGCCGGGGCCCGGTACCGCGTATCCGGCGTCGGCGAAGGTCTGCAGCAGACGGTGGACCGTCGGCTTCGGCAGCCCCGTGCGGGCGGCGAGGTCGGCCAGGCGGTGCGGGGCATCGGGCTGGACCAGTGCGTCCAGCACCTCGAGTGCCTTGTCCACAGGGCCCTTCGCGGTGGCACGCGGCCCTTCGCGGTGGCTCGCGCGGGTATTGACCGGGTTCGGCATGTCACTCAGCCTAACCCATCGCCGTTCCATCATCCGGAACGGATGGACGATTCATCGGAACGCACCCTCCGTGTCCGGTACGACGGCCACCACGTCGATCTCCACCAGGATGTCCATCAGACCAGAGCCGACGGTGGTGCGCACCGGGCACGGCTCGCTGAAGAACTCGCGGTAGGCGGCGTCGTACGCGGCGAAGTCCCGCTTCAGGTGCTGCAGATGTGTCGTCACCTTCACCACGTCCCGCAGGGTCAGCCCCTGTTCGGCGAGCACGGCGGCGACATTGCGCAGTACCTGTGCGGTCTGTGCCCCGACGCCTTCCGGAATCCCGCCCGTCACCGGGTCCTGCGGTCCGAAGCCCGCCGTGTACAGGAACCCGCCCGCCACCACGCCCTGGGAGTAGGCACCCGCGGGGCGAGGGGCCCCCGGCGTGTGCACGGCCCGCTTGCTCATTCGCTCGCTCATCCCGTCAGGTCCCCGTCCCGCTCGTTGGCCGCGGCGTAGTGCCGGAGCTTTTCCTCGTCCACGCTCACGCCGAGCCCCGGTCCCGTCGGCACCCTCAGCCGGCCGTTCTCCAGGTGCAGCGGCTCGATGATGTCGTCGGCGTGCAGGTAGTACATGCTGTCGATGGCGCGTGAGAGCACGGGGGTGCTGGAGACGACGGCCAGATGCGCCGCCGTGGCGATGCCGAGCTCGCCTCCGCTGTGCAGGTTCATGCCCAGACCGAAGGTCTCGCAGTGCGCGGCGAGCGCCTTGGTCGCCGCGATCCCGCCCCACTTGTAGACGTCACCGTGGATGACGTCGACGGCGTTCAGCCGCATGGCGGGGGCGAACTCCTCGAAGCGGACGACGCACATGTTGGTGCACAGCGGGATGCGCACCTTCGCCTTCACCTGGCTCATGCCCTCGATGCCGACACAGGGGTCCTCCAGATACTCCAGGTCGAGCTCCTCCAGGGCTATGCCGGCGCGTATCGAGTCGGGCACCGACCAGGCCGCGTTCGGGTCGACACGCAGGTTCACCTCGGGCAGCGCCTCGCGCACGGCGCGCAGGATGGCGACATCGCCCGCACAGTCCTTCGTGCCCTTGAGCTTGACGGCCTCGAAGCCGCCCTCCGCCACGACGCGTACCGCGTGCTCCGCCATCGCCTCGGGCAGGCCCGGGCCCCGCGCACCCGGAGCGTCGGCGCGGGTGATGAGCGCGGTGATCGGGACCTCGTCGCGGACGGCGCCCCCCAGCAGGTCGGTGACGGACTGATCGGTGGCCTTGCCCATCGCGTCCCAGCAGGCGACATCGAGGGCGGCGATGGCCGCGTAGCCGAGGTAACCGTAGAAGAACGGCACCATGTGCTGCTTGCGATGGAAGCTCTCCAGCGCGAACGGGCTGGTCCCGATCAGATCGGGGGCCATCGACCGGACGATCGCGGCGACCGGCGCGCCCCACATCGTCTCGCCCCAGCCCTCGACACCCTCGTCGGTGCGAATGCGCACCACCGTGCGCGTCTCGCCCGTCTTGGTCTCGAACGAGCTGGTGAAGGGGTTGACGAGGGGGAGGTTGACCACCCATACGTCGACGTCAGTGATCTTCATTGCTGCTCCTCGCATCATCGGGGTGACCGGCTCGCCGCGTCGAAGGCCTGGATGGCCCGGGCCAGTCCTCGCGCCCGGTCCTCCAGCAGCCGGTCGCCCCGGGCGGCGTCGGCGTCGGCGGCGTCGTCCGTGGAACCGCCGACCCGCTCCCATTCCCCGTGGCGTTCCACGGTCAGGCCCGGGTAGGGCGGGGTGTCGAACAGGGGCGGCGGTTCGACCGGAGCGCGGGCCGGCACGGGCGTCCGCACCAGGTCCGGGTGGGCCGCCAGCATGAGTGACGTCTCGAACCATCCGGCATGCCCCGGGGTGACATCCGGCCGACCCGCTCCGTCCTCACCCGCGGTGAGGGTCCAGTACGAGCAGGCGGCGACCGTCACCGGGGAACGCAGCGCGAACCGCTTCACGGCGAGCCGCATGATCTCGTCGTTGCCGCCATGGCCGTTCACGACCATGATGCGGCGGTATCCGCTGGTCACGAGCGAGTCGAGGATGTCGTCCAGGACCGCGCCCAGGGTCGCCGCGGAGAGCGAGACGGCGGCCGCGAACAAGTGGTGCGGGCTGTGCCCGAAGGGCAGCGCCGGCAACCGCACCACGCCCGGCCCGGCCTCCCGGGCGAGCATGTCCAGCGCGCGGTCCACCACCTCCTCGACCAGGAGGGTGTCGGTGCCCATCGGAAGGTGCGCGGCGTGCTGCTCCTGCGAACCGATGGGCAGCAGAGCGATGCCCTCCTCGCCGGCCCCGCGCACCTCTCGCCAGGTGAGTTCGGTCAGTCTCGATTGGCTCACGGTGCT
Organism: Streptomyces sp. AgN23; assembly: GCF_001598115.1. Classification (NCBI taxonomy): domain Bacteria; kingdom Bacillati; phylum Actinomycetota; class Actinomycetes; order Kitasatosporales; family Streptomycetaceae; genus Streptomyces; species Streptomyces sp. AgN23. The sequence continues at coordinate 351,085 of NZ_CP007153.1, read as the reverse complement.
ACCTCTCCGAAACGGGGCCATGGCAGAGTCGGCGCATGGCCCACAAACGTTCTCCGTTGCGACTGGTCCCCGAGGCCGCGCCGCAACCGGCCGCTCCCCAGGCGCCTCGGCGGCTGGGGGCCGTCGAACTGGTCCCCGGTCGGGTCGGGGCGGCCGTACTGTCCATGGCGGGCCGGATCCTGGACCGCACCGAGTCGTCGTACGACGCGGCCACCGCCACCCCCGCGGACATCGACATGGCGCTGGCCGCGGCGGCCGGGGTCTTCGCCGGCTATGAACTCCAGGGGATCGGGGTGGCCGCCGCCGGGCTCGTGGACCCCGTCACGGGCCTGATCATGGAAGTGAACGACGCGCCCGGACTGCACGGCTACCCCGTCACGGAGCGGCTCGGCGCGCTCACCGGGGCGAGCGTGCGGGTGGAGCACCGGGCGCGACTGCAGGTGCTCGGCGACCGCTGGTTCGGCGCCGGTCGTGGACGGCGCACCTTCGCCTCGGTCTCCACGGGTGAGGTGCTCGGCGTGGGGCTCCTCTACGACGGCGAGGTGATGGCCCCGCCCGGCGGGCGCAGCGGCGCCCACATGACCGTGTCGGCCAGCGGCGAGCGGTGCACCTGCGGGAACCGCGGCTGCTGGAAGACCGTGGCCACCACCGGCTGGCTGCGGGCCCGGGCCCGCGCCGTGGGACTCGGGGGCCAGACGTCCCTGGAGGCACTGGTGAACCGCGGGGACGCGCTCGCCGGGCAGGTGGTGGAGGAGTACGCGCACAACCTCGCTCTGGGGCTGGTGAACGTGCAGCAGCTCTTCGCACCCGGCCTCTTCATCCTGCACGGTGAGGCGCGCGAGGGCGGTGAGCGCTTTCGCACCGTGGTGGAGGAGCGGCTGCGGGACGCCGTCGCCTTCTCGGGCGCCGAGCAGCCGCGGGTGCTCGTCGGCACGGCCGCCGTCGACGATGTCGCGCTGCTCGGCGGCGCCGGTCTCGTCGTCTCGCATCTGTAGCGCGCGGGCGGTCATCGGCTCTCTTCGCCCGTCAGGGACAGGCGGTCCGCGGCACGGCGGCCCCTGCGCGGGTCGAGGACCGGCACCGCGTCGAGCAGTTGCCGCGTGTAGGGATGTTGGGGGGTGCGCAGTACGGCGGCCGTCTCGCCCACCTCGACCAGGCGCCCCCGGCGCATCACCGCGACCCGGTCGGCCACCTGCCGTACGACGGCGAGGTTGTGCGAGACGAAGACATAGGTGAGCCCCAGCCGGCTCTGGAGATCCGCCAGCAGGTCGAGGACGGTGGCCTGCACGGAGACATCCAGTGCGCTGGTGGGCTCGTCGAGCACGAGCAGGCGGGGCCGGAGCGCCAGGGCCCGCGCGATCGAGACGCGTTGGCGCTGGCCGCCGGAGAACTCGTGCGGGTAGCGGTCCTGGATGGAGGCGTCCAGGCCCACGGCCTCCAGGAGTTCCCCGACCCGTTCCCTGGTGCGGGCCCGGGCGCGCCGCCCGCGGGCCTCCGGATCGTGGGTGACCAGCGGTTCCGCGACGATGTCGGCGATGCGCATCCGCGGGTTCATGCTGGAGTACGGGTCCTGGAGGACGACCTGCATCTGGCGGCGTACGGCACGCAGTCCGGCGGGGGAGAGGGCGGCGAGGTCCTGCCCGTCGAAGCGCACGTTTCCGGCGGTGGGTTCGACGAGCTTGAGCAGCAGCCGGGTGAGGGTGGTCTTGCCACAGCCGGACTCGCCGACCAGGGCGAGCGTCTCACCTTCGTGGACTTCGAGCGAGACGTCGTCGACGGCCACGTTCACCGTCCTGGTGCCGAACTCCTTGCGCAGGCCGACGAGTTCCAGGAGGACTTTTCCGCCCGGGGGCGCGGGCGCAGCGGCTTCGGTGGTCATGCCGCCTCCAATCGCGGGGTGGCGGCGAGCAGTTTGCGGGTGTAGTCGTCGGCCGGACGGTCGAAGACGTCGAGCACATCGCCGGTCTCGACGACCTTCCCCTGGTTCATGACCACGACGCGGTCGGCGGTCTCCGCCACGACCGCGAGGTCGTGGGTGATCAGCACGACCGCCATGCCGTGCTTGTGCTGGAGGGAGACGAGCAGGTCGAGGATCTGGCTCTGCACGGTGACGTCCAGGGCGGTGGTCGGCTCGTCGGCGATGAGCAGGCGGGGCCGTCCCACCAGCGCGGTCGCGATCATCACGCGCTGGCGCAGGCCCCCGGAGAGTTCGTGCGGGTACTGCCGGTAGCGCAGGGCCGGGTCGGGTATGCCGACCTCCTCCAGGGCGTCCAGCGCCGCTTCCCTGGCCCCGGCGCGGGAGATGCCGGTGTGGTGCCTGAGCACCTCGGCCACCTGCGCCCCGACGCGCTGCAGCGGATCGAGGCAGGTCATCGGGTCCTGGAACACCATGGCGATGTCGCGGCCCCGGATCCGGCCGAGTTCCTTCTCGGAGAGCGTCAGCAGGTCACGTCCGTCGAAGAGGATCTCGCCGCTCGCGTAGACGCACGGAGGGCTCGGGTTCAGCCGCGGAACAGACAGTGCGGTGGCGGTCTTCCCGCTGCCCGACTCGCCCACGATGGCGAGCGTCTCACCGGCCCGGACATGGAGGGAGACGTCCTGGACCGCGTGCACGACGGAGGTCTCGAGCCTGAAGTCGACGCTGAGGCCGTTGATTTCCAGCAGCGGCTGCTCGTCCGCCGGCCGCTGGGACGGGTCGGTTGTCGGTCGGTCGATGGTCATCGGCGGTAGGCCTTCGGGTCCGCGACGTCCCGCAGGGCGTCGCCGGTGATGTTGATGGCGAGAGAAGTCAGCATCAGCGCGATGCCGGGGAACACGGCGACCCACCAGGAGGTGCCCAGATAGAGCTGGCCGTCGGAGAGCATGGCACCCCAGGTGACCGTCTCCTTGGGCACGCCCAGGCCCAGATAGCTCAGGGACGCCTCGGCCACGATCGCGGCGGCGACGTGCAGGGTTCCGATGGTGGCCAGCGGTGCCATCACATTGGGCAGCAGATGGCGGCGCATGATGGTGACGTCGGTGACGCCGATCGCCCGGGCCTCGGTGATGAAGTCGCGCGTGCGCAGCGACATCACCTCGGACCGCACGACGCGGGCGTAGGAGACCCAGCCGGTGAAGCCGAGCACCAGGATCACGTACCACAGACCCGAGCCGAGGAAGCCGACGATGGCGAGGGCCAGGAGCAGCGAGGGGAAGGCGAGCTGGACATCGGCGAGCCGCATGAGCACCCGGTCCGCCCAGCCGCCGAAATAGCCGGAGGCCAGTCCCACGACGGTGCCGATGACACCGGCGAGCAGAGCGGCCCCCGCGCCGACGAGCAGGGAGACCCGGGCGCCGTAGATGACGCGCGAGAGCATGTCGCGGCCCAGCTGGTCGGTGCCGAGGAGGTGGGCGCCGCTGCCGCCGTCCTGCCAGGCGGGGGGTCGCAGCCGCAGGAGGAGGTTCTGCGCGTTGGGGTCGTAGGGGGCGACGAGCGGTGCGAACAGGGCGGCGATCAGCAGTACGGCGAGTACGGCGAGCGCCAGGACGGCGAGCTTGTTGCGCAGCAGCGCGCGCAGGACGACGGACCGGGAGCCGCCGGCCGGTGCCGCCGCCGGGGCATGGCCGGTCGCGGCAGGTGACATGAGGGTCATCGGGACGTCCTCACCCTCGGGTCGAGGAAGCTGTAGGAGAGGTCGACGAGCAGGTTCACCACGACGAAGGTGGCGGCGAAGAACAGGACGGTGGCCTGGACGAGCGGGAAGTCGCGATTGGAGATCGCCTCGACGGTCAGCTGTCCGACTCCGGGCCAGGAGAAGACCCGTTCGGTGAGGATCGCCCCGCCGAGGAGATTGCCGACTTCCAGACCGATGACGGTCACCACCGGCAGTGAGGCGTTGCGCAGCCCGTGCCGGAGCACCACCTTCAGCGGCCCGAAGCCCTTGGCGCGGGAACTGCGGATGTGGTCGGAGGACAGCACGTCGATCAGCGAGGAGCGCAGCAGCCGCGCGACGACGGCCACGGAGTAGACAGCGAGGGTGACGGCCGGCAGGACCAGGTTGGCGAAGGTGCCGTAGCCGGAGGCGGGCAGGGCCTGCAGCCAGACCGCGAAGACCAGGATGAGGAGGATGCCGACCCAGAACGGCGGGGTGGACTGGCCGAGCAGGACACCGGTCATTACGGTGTGGTCGGAGCGGCGGCCGCGGCGCATCGCGGCGAAGATGCCCGCCGGGATGGCGATGACGAGGGTCACCGCCAGGGCGGCGGCGGCCAGTTCGATCGTGGCGGGCAGCCGGTCGGCGAGGATTTCGCTGACGGGCTGGCCGTAGACCAGGGAGTCGCCGAGGTCGAGGCGGGGCAGTCCCCAGAGGTAGTCGAGGTATTGCGTGAACAGGGGCCGGTCGAGCCCGAGGGACGCGCGGAGCACGCTCTCCTGGTGGGCCGTGGCGTCGGGCGGCAGCAGGATCTTCACGGGGTCGCCGGAGAGCCGTACCAGGAAGAACGAGACGGTCGCCGTGCACAGCAGAACGAACAGCGCGGTGCCCAGGCGCCTGAGTACGGTGCGCAGCAGCCGTGCCGTGTCCCGGTGGCGCGACGGGGTGTCCGCCGGGGTGGGTGGCTTGTCGAGGGTGAGGGCGCTCATCAGGAGACCTCCGCGCTCTCCATGGCGAGGACGCCTGCGGATCCCGGCGTCCAGCGGGGGCGGTCGTTGCGAGCGAAGATGTTGTCGAGCTGGTAGAGGAAGACGAAGGGCGCTTCCTGGCGCATCAGCCGTTGCAGGTCCGAGAAGGCCTGTTTGCGCTTCGTGGGGCTTTCGGAGAGCTCTTCGATGTCGATGAGGCGGTCGGCCTCCTTGGAGTGCCAGCGGCTCTGGCGCCGGTCGCTGCGTACGTTGGACTGGACGATGCTCTGGCCGTCCATCGTCCAGACGGTGCTGGCCGCCAGGTAGATCGGGCCGAGCGCTCCCCGGTTGTCGGAGGTGAGCCGGGCGGCGTACGTACCGGGGTCGAGCAGGTTGACCCGGGCCCGCACCCCTGCTCTGGCCAGCAGCCCCGACAGGGCCTCGGCGACGTTGGAGTCGACGTTGGACGCGGTGAGGGTCGTGGAGAAGCCGTGCGGGTGGCCGGCCTCGGCGAGGAGGGTGCGCGCGGTCTCCAGGGAGCGGGTGAAGGGCTTCACCGTGGGGTCGAAGCCGAAGGCGCCGCGCGGCACCAGGGCGGGTGTCTCGGTGGCCTTGCCGCCGAGCACGGCCTTGATCAGCAGGGGGACGTCGATCGCGTGGTTGAGCGCCTGGCGCACGCGACGGTCCTGGAGCGGGCCCCGCTCCAGGGTGTTCAGGGACAGATACGACGTGCGGATCCCCGTATAGCCGTCCAGCGTGACACCGGAGTAGCCGTCGAGCTGCTGAGCGGCGTCCGGGGTGAGTCCGGCGACGAGGTCGACGCCTCCGCTCTGGAGGGCGGCGAGGGAGGACGAGGCGTTGGGCGCGGGGCTGAAGACGAGGCCGTCGACGCTCGGCCGTCCGTTCCAGTGGTCGGCGTAGGCTCGCATGCGCAGTTCGTGGTCGCGCCGCCAACTGACGAAGGTGAAGGGGCCGGTGCCGACGGGGTGTTCGGCGAACGCGGCGTCGCCTGCCTCCGAGAGGTGACGGGGCGGCAGGATCACTCCGCCGAACAGGGAGAGCTTGGCGGGCAGGATCGGGTCGTGCACGGTGGTGTGCACGTCCACGGTGAGCCGGTCGACCACGGTGACGCCCTTGACGTAGCGCAGTTCGACGATCGGTGACTTGGTGGCGGGGTCGAGCAGCCGCTCGATGCTGAATGCGACGGCCCGCGCGTCGCACGCCTCACCGTTGTGGAAGGTCACCCCGGGGCGGAGGGCGAATCGCCAGGTCCGCGCGTCGGTGGCCTTCCAGGAGAGGGCGAGCCTGGGGTGCAGCTGGTTGTCGCGGCCCCGGGTGGTGAGCGTGTCGAACATGTTGATCAAGACGTTCATGGACACCATGTCGCCCTGCTTCTGCGGGTCCAGCGTCTTGGGGTCGCCGGGCTGGGAAACCCGCAGGACGTTGCCGGCCCCGTCCGCGGCGGCGTTCGTGCCGCACGCGCTCAGGAGCGCCGGAGCGCTGAGGGCTCCGAGCAGCAGACCACCGGTCCGCAGGACGCCGCGCCGGGTGGGACGGCCGCGGTCCACCGTGCGCCCCTGATGAATTCGTTCCATTGAACAACACCTCCGTTCCGTCAGATGGAATGCGGTTGGGTTAAGCTAAGCGACATGGCGGAGGTGGTCAACACCCGATCGGTCGGCCAGGAACGCGTGAAGGGCCCCGAGGGCGGCGGCTACCGCGCGGGTCCCCGGCTGCCGGGCCTGGCCGTCGCGGCCCTCAACGCTCAGCTGCTGAGGAAGGGAACCCGCGTGAGTTCTTCGGAGACCTGCCGGACGCGCCGGGCCTCCTCGGCGCTGCGAAGACGCGAGTAGAGCTTCTGCTCTCCGGGAGGGCGGCCGCCGGGGTGCCCGGGTCCGCGCGGCCCACAGAACCCGCCACGCACGGCGTCGGGGGAGGTGGCGGCATGGCGGGCCGGAAGTTGCGCGGTGCGGGCTGTCCCGACGAGGATGCCTCGGGCGAACAGAGCCTGGATGATGCGCACGTTCCGGGTGTCCTGGTCGCGTCCGGCCTGGGGACGGGCGGCGAGCAGGTTTGCGGCCCGCCGTGTCCGCTCGTGCCCCTGGGGCGGAGCCCGCGCGATGTTCTCGACATGCTCGACACAAGAATGTATGTGACGGCGGTCACAGCCCCTGCGGGGAGCGGCGCGGCGCAGGGCTGGTGACCCGGGCTGTCGCGTACCTGCCGAGTCGGCAGCCCGCGACCACCTGGCAGCCGTACAGGTGGTCGCGGGCGGCCGGTCGGATCAGCGCAGTCCGGCGAAGAGATCGTTCTCGGGTACGGCCGCGCCGGTGGCGTCCTGGACGCGGAGGAAGGTCTCCATGCCCATCAACTCGCCGAACCTCTCCTTGCCCATCTTGAGAAAGAAGATGTTCTCGCCCTGACTGGCGTGCGCGGCCAGCGCGTCGAACTTCTGACCGCTGAACGCGGTGGTGTCCACCCACGTGGTGATCTCATCGTCGGGGAGGCCGATCTCGGCCATCGCGGCGGCCTCGGCGGGATCCGGCTCCGGCATGTCCTCATGGAACTCGCGCATGGCCTCGCCGAACCGCTTCATCCCCGAGTGGGGCATCGTCGTCCAGTACACCTTCGGCGTCAGCTCGGTCATCTCCAGCGCCGCCATCGTGATGCGATGGGCCTGGATGTGGTCGGGGTGGCCGTAGAAGCCGTTCTCGTCATAGGTGACGACCACATCGGGGCGGTAGTGCCGCATGAGTTCCGCGAGTCGGGCGGCGCCTTCCTCCACGGGGGTCTGCCAGAAGGATCCAGGGGCGTCGTTGCTCGCCCAGCCGATCATTCCGGAGTCGGCATAGTCCAGCATCTCCAGATCGCTGACCTTCAGGACCTCACAACTCGCCTCGAGTTCTCGACGGCGCATCAAGGCGACGGCCGCCGGATCGTGCCCGGGATCGCCCGGCTTGACGCCTCCCGCTCCGTCACCGCAACCGCCGTCGGTACACGTCACGAGAACCGTACGAATGCCTTCCGCCGCGTACCGGGCGAGGACCCCTCCGGTTCCGGTGGCTTCGTCGTCGGGGTGGGCGTGTACTGCCATAAGCGTCAAAGGCCGGTCAGTCATGAAAAAGTCCTCCTGAAGAAATATGCCATGGTCCGAGTGCGCGGCGGGTGTTCCGCGATCCCGGGGCCCGGGTCCCATCGGGGCGGATGACCTTGTTCCTACCCGTGCGACGCCGGTCCCTTGAACGATGCAACATCGTCGGCCGGACCGGCTGTTCCCGGCGCGGCCGTTCGGCCTTCCCAAGCGGCCAGCCTCACCTGCATGGCATTTCCTGGGAAGTCGTGTCCAGTGCGTCCTGCGCTGGTGCTGGGAGTCAAGGTCCGGGCCGAGGCGTCGCCGCCACCGTCGCCGTAGAACCACGTCGAGGCTATACGCCCTGCGCTGACTGCCGAATGATCAGGTCGGTCAGCAGGGCCAGCGGAGGCCAGCTGTCGCGACCCCGGCGGGCGACGGCGAAGGCACGCAGGACAACGTCCGGTGCGGTGAGCGGCATCAGGTGGACACCGGGCAACGTGGTGGTGCCCATCGGCAGCAGCCCCACGCCCATTCCTGCCGCGATCATGCCCTGTACGAGGTTGAGGTTGTCCGCCTGGTGGGTGAGGCGGGGGGTGAAGCCGGCCATGGAGGCGAGTGTCCGGATGACGGACTCGTCACCGGTGTTGCGCGAGTTGCCGATCCAATCCGCCGTGCGGAACCAGCGGAAGACCTCCGGGGCGCCCGGTGCCGAGGGACGGGCGACGCGGTCAGGAATGCCCAGACCCCAGGGAGCGGTCCACAGTGGGGTGATCGTGACCGCGGGGTCCGGCTCGGCCGGTGCCAGGTTGTAGTCGTAGGTGAGCGCGAGGTCGGCATCGTCGTTGGCCAGCAGATGGAGGGCTTCGGCGGGTTCGTGCTCACGGACCAGGATGCTGAGCTCAGGATGACTGGTGGACAAACCGCTGATGATGGGCAGCAGTTGGGCGCGGATGGCCGTGGCGAAGCCTGCCACGCGCACGGTGCCGGTCGGCGGGGCGTCGGGACTCAAGTCCCGCTGTGCGGCCTCGACTGCCGCGAGGATCGTCACGGCGTGTTCCGCCAGGCGGCGGCCCGCCGGGGTGAGCCTGACCTTGCGTCCATGCGGTTCGATCAGTGCCGTGCCCATGTCCTGAGCCAAAGCGGCGACCTGCTGAGAAACCGTCGAGGTGGTGGTGCCGGTGGCCTCGGCCACGGCGCGCATCGAGCCTCGCCGGGCCAGCTCGGCCAGCATCTGCAGGCGGCGTGTCTCCATCCCTCCATTGTCCATGAAACCCGAACGAATCGTTCGGGATCGACACGTGGACGTGAACGGTGTCGAGGACCTGTACTGGAGCCCATGTACGCTCCCGAACCACCCGAGGCTCTTCCTTCCCCTCGCTCGCGCCATGCCGGCGCCGCGGCCGGTCTGCTCATGGCTGCCACCTCGATGTCTACCGTGCAGCTCGGATCGGCTCTGACAGTTCCGCTGTTCGGACAGCTCGGGCCGCTGGGAACCGCGGGGCTGCGCCTGGGCTGGGCGGGGCTGATTCTGCTGGTCGCCATCCGTCCCCGGCCCCGTGACTTCAGCTCCCGGGATCTTCTCGCCTGCACGGTGCTCGGTCTCGTGACCGCTGGAATGATGGTCTTCTTCATGCTGGCGATCGCCCATCTCCCGCTGGGGACCGCGAGCGCACTGGAATTCCTGGGACCGCTCACCGTCTCCCTCTTCGGCTCGAGGAAGGGACGCTTCCTCTGGGCGGCCGCGGCGGCGACGGGTGTCGTGCTGCTGACCGAACCCTGGCATGGCGGCGCCGACCTGGTGGGGGTGGGGAGCGCGTTGCTCGCCGCGGGGTGCTGGGCCGCCTACATTCTGCTGACCCAACGGGTCGGTGATCGCGTCACCGGGCTGAAAGGACTGGCTGTCTCCATGCCGGTCGCGGCGCTGCTGGGGCTGACCCTCGCCGCCCCGGACCTCACCGAACGCCTCACGTGGTCGCCGCTGTGGACCATGCTGGTCCTGGCGGTGCTCAGCCCCGTCATCCCCTTCGCTCTCGAGTTTCTCGCCCTGCGCCGTCTGACCGCGTCCGCGTTCGGCACTCTGATGAGCCTTGAACCCGCCATCGCCCTCATGGTCGGTCTGCTCGTTCTCGGCCAGCGCCCCGGGGCAGCCGCGACACTGGGCCTGGTTCTCGTGGTCGTGGCCGGCGTCGGTGCCACCCGCGCCGGTGCCCGTCCCACGGCATCCGCCAAGGAGGCACTGGCGTCTTCCGCCTGCGCTTGATCGCGCAGCCGGGAACGTGCTCTTGCCCCTGCGGAGGAAAACTCAGAGGAAAACGCGAGCAATATCAAGCCACTTCTGCGCATCCTCGCCGACTGCCGTGAGGTCGGTCTCGGCTCGGGATCTGCGCTGGGTGACTCGAAGGCAGAAGTCGAGGGCACTGCCCTGAACCCGCTGCATGGCATCCTCCGGGCCCCATGCCCAGGTTTGGCCATCGGGACCAGTCAGCTCGACACGGAACGGCTCTGCCGGAACAGGCAACTGGGCAGCAAGGAACGACAGCTCTCGCCCTGTCACTCCCAATGCGGCCACATGCCGGAGCCGACCCGTGGGACGGTGTGAGACACCCAGCGCATCGAAAATGTCCTGCCCATGAGCCCACGTTTCCATGAGCCGCAGCGGCACCATGAGCGCCGCGGTCAGCTGCGAGCCGTACCACGGAAACCCATGGTCCAGTGGAATGTCGCGCAGCGCCGCCGCCACCTCGGTTCGGCCGGCGCGCCATTGTTCCAGCAGCGCTGATCGCGGTTTGGCCGCTCCCGCGGCAGCGTCGAGATCGGCGTATCGGCTCCCAGCGGCCTCTGCCTGCTTCAGTACGGCCTCGAATGCGTCCGGGGTCCGTATGGCGATGAGAACGTTCGCATCGGCTGAGGCAAGATGAGCGATCTGGTGGGCGATCGTCCACCCTGCTGCCGGTGTGGGGGTGGTCCAGTCAGCGTGCGCTGATACCAGGGCTTCGAGTTCATCTCCCTCAGCCGCCACATCGGGCAGAGCGAGGTCGTGCTCTACGCTGGACATGTCAAGGCCGTAGTCCAACATCAGTGCCACCTTCATACGTTGACGACAACGGGCCAGTCCCGTCGGGAGGGGCGAAGTCGATCTCGTGTGATCAGGCTACCTGGGGTTGATGCGTATCAACTGCTGTCTGCCATCCGCTGTTCGCTTGGAGGGGACCATGTCCACATCCATCGGCATGCCCGCCGATCCGACGATGAGCCACCGGGATATCGAGAACTTGATCGCACGTTACGCCGAACTCGTGGACGACGGTGATTTCGCGGGACTCGGAAGACTTCTCGCCGACGCCACCTTCACGGGTGTGGGCGAGCCGGTCAGCGGGCGCGACGCGATCGAGAAGATGTTCCAGGACACTCTGATCGTCTACGCCGACGGCACGCCGCGCACCCAGCATGTCACCACCAACGTTGCCATCGAGGTGGACGAACAGAAGGGCACGGCGGTCTCGCGTTCGTACGTCACCGTGTTGCAGGCGCTGCCCGACTTTCCGTTGCAAACGATCGCCGCCGGTCGGTACCACGACCGTTTCGAGCGCCGTGAGGGGCAGTGGCGCTTCGTGGAGCGACGGGTCCGCATCAACCTGATCGGCGATATGAGCCGCCATGCGCACCAGGCTGCCGCACAGCGGTAGTCACTCGGAGGGACCGCGACCCCGGACAGCCAGGTCGCGGCCCCTCGGTTCGCGTCGCCTCAGATCATGAGCAGCAGCCGCGTGTGCGGTACCAGCTTCCGGTTCACGCTGGTGCTCTGCACGAATATGGTGAAGTCGTCGTTGTGGTCCGGCTTGACGCGAACTTCCGTGTCCGGCAGGCCGAGCAGGGATCGGGCCTCCGGCCCGGTGTACACCCGGTCCGTCTTCTTCTCCAGCACCGCGATCTGCTTCCGTGCCTGGATCTTCTCCGATTTGCTCAGCTGATAGAAGGCGCCACCGGTACGGTAGGTGTGCCCGCATTCGATGACCCATTCCCGGATCGCCGCTTCGCGAGCCACCGGAATCAACTGGTATTCCGACGGATTCACCGGGGTGAGGCCGGCTGCCTTGATGGTGTCCTTGTTGACCGCCTCCGCCCCTGTGGAGAACACCGCCCGCGATCCGCGGATGCCCTGGGCCCGGCCCATCATAAAATTCTCAGTGGCCTGCTGGATAACCTGCCCGGCCTCTTCCAGGCCCTGTGTGCTTGTGGCGTCCCAGATGGCGATGTTGTCCTTCGGGAAACCGCACTGCATGGCCTCGCGCTTGCCCATCTGGTCCGGCACAAGGACGGCCAGTGTCCAGTTGTCCTCCTGCGTCTGCATCAGCTTGGCCACGGCCTGCACGAGCTCGCGTGGATTCTTGGTAGGGGCATCCGGGCAGCGATGACTTGCGTTCTCCTGGCCGTCCGTCAGGACGAACGTCAGGAAGCTGTGGTCGCCGTACAGTTGCGCAGTCTGCGCAAGCTCCCGCTGCGACTTCAGCGTGGCCGCCAGCAGAGCCGTCATTCCACCGACCCGGTAAAGCTGCTTCAGGGACGGCATACGCAGCACGTCCTTGTCGTAGATGACGCACTCCACCTTGTCCGCGAAGACGTAGACCGTGACGCGGGTTTCCTGGTCGAGTTCCTTCGAGCGTCGGGCCAGATACGCAATCTGCTGGTCGGCGACTTCGACGACCTTGCCGCTCAAGTGCGACATGGACGAACTCGCATCCAGCACAAGAGCAACGTGATTGATGTAGTTCTGGTTTCCGGACATGGACGCTCCCCCTTTTTCCTTCTCGATGCTCCTACCTTCTCACCCACCACTGACAATCGATGTGGAGCACAAGCCCGTGCAGGCGAGTGGAGCGGTGTCAGGAGGAGAAGCGCACATAGTCGAAGCGTGCGGTCACTCCCTCACCGGCCAGGGAGACGAGGCCGATGCGCGGGTCCGGGCCGGCGGGCAGATGCCAGACCCCACCCCAGATGTAGTGCTTCCCGTCCCGGCTCGTGGCCGACTGGAACCTGTGCTCGCCGGTCGTCGGATCGACGGTGTGGCGCAGCCGCAGCCACATGGTGTCGGCCGACGGGCCCAGTTGCATCTCCGGCCAGCTGTCACGGTCCCGGCCGATCCACAGGAAAGCCTGCCGTGATGGGCCGGTCCGGGTCGGAGCCAGATGGATCGAGTCCTCCGGGCTCCGGAAGGCGATCAGCCCGGCCTGGCTGCGCCCGTCGGGGGCGTCGGTGATCGGGAAGTGCAGCTTGGTCTCGACCGTGTAGGTGCCGGTCGGAGCGTCACGAAGCAGCGCCGAAGCCATGGTCCCCTTGCCCGAGAAGTCGGCGTCCTGCGTCGGCCACACGTACTGGCCGTCGGCGACCTTTCCGCCGACGGGGCCGAACCACGTCCACCCGTCCAGTTGGTCGTCGTCGAAGTCCTCGTCGTACTCCGGCAGTCGGGCTCCCATCACGGGGTCCGGCTGTTTGACGGTCACCGGGGTGTAGAGCCGGGTCACGCCGACGTTGTCCACCTCGCCGGCGCCGCGCGTCGAGGCGACACCGCCACGGCGCCAGTCCTTGGGTACCTCCACTGTCAGTTCGGCCAGCGGCATGTCGAGCATGGCCGAGCTGACGTGCACCCGCGCCTCCCCGTCGCGGATCTCGGCCGTGAGCGAGTGCCAGGTCCGCAGGTCGGCGTTGGCGTGCAGGCGCGCGGTGCGCTTCCGCACCACCTTCCGGTCCCGGGTGACCTCGACGGAGAGTGTGCCGGTGGAGTCCAGCCAGGCCACGGCGTGGTTGAACCGGCCTGCGGATGCCAGGACAAGGCCGACCCGGCCTTTGCCGTCGCGCAGCCGAACGTCGGCCTCGATCCTCACATCGCCGTCCGGGGCCCGTCGCGGCAGCAGCAGCCGCGGGACCGCGGCCCGGGACCGATTGCGGGCGTACCGCCCCGAGTCCGGATCCGAACCCGTGGTCCAGGACCGGTGCCCGGAGGTGTCGAAGCCGTCGAGGCCGTCGTCGAAGGTGCTGCCCGCGTCCCAGGTGCTCGTGGGCGCGGTCTGCCGTTCCTCGCTCGTCCAGGCGCCCGCGCGCACCGTCGGCCAGCCGCCGATCCAGTCGAGCCGGTCCATCATGGTCGGACGTCCACCCCAGTGGGGATCGCTCTCGTGGCGGTCGAAACCGTTGGTGAGGATCCAGTCCTGGCCGGACTTGTCCACCACGTTCGCCGAGTGGCCGGTCGCGACCCATGTGTTGCCGTTCGGCGCGTTGACGATCGTGCCGCCGACGTGCAGGTCGGCCAGGCCGACACCCTCGGCGTCCTTGAACGGGCCCATCGGGTCCTTGGCCCGCCCGACGAACACGGGATAGGCGCCCTTGTCCCGGGCGCAGCAGCCCAGGCCGGAGTAGAACAGGTAGTACCAGCCGTCGCGCTTCACCACGTATGCGGCTTCGCCGCGCCGGGCACCGACCACCTGCACCGGATCGCCGACCGGCGCGGTGCCCTCCTCGTTCAGGCGCACCGCCTGGATTCCGCCGTCGCGGAACGAGCCGTAGTAGAGGTACTTCTGGCCGTCGGAGTCGACGAACACCGCCGGATCGATCTGATTGACGGTCGTCCCGTACGGCAGCACGGGGTGGCCGATGTCCTTCCACGGGCCTGCCGGACGGTCCGACGTGGCCAGCGCGATGGTGTTCTTGTCGCCGCCGGCGACCGAGTAGTAGAGGTAGTACTTCCCGTTGATGTAGCGGATGTCGGGTGCCCAGTAGTAGGTGGTCGCGAAGTCGCGCCACTCCGGGTGGTTGTCGGGCCCGAAGACGTCACCGACGTAGGTCCAGTTGACGAGGTCGGCCGAGCGCGTGATCGGCATGAAGTGCTGCGACTCCCACGGGCCTCCCTGGTTCTCCCGGCGCATGCTGGTCTGGGTCGCATAGGCGTACCAGTAGCCGTCCTTGCCCCGGATGATCGACGGGTCGGAGAAGGCGTCCGCGACGTTGTCCATCACGGGGTTCTGGTACGTCCCGGGCGGATCGGCGGGATCGGCCGCGGCCGGTCCGGGATGCGCGCTGTCGAGGCCCAGGACCATGAGCAGGGCGAGGAGGAGGGTGCCGGGTCTGCCCCGGACCGCGCGGTATCGTGCTGACGTCGATGCCATGTCGGGAGCTCTCCTTTGTGGATACCGGACATACTGGATGTACGGGAGATATCGCAGATGCCGGGTCGCGGGCCGTGTCCGGCGGAACAGATGTAGGGCGCGGGGCGGGTTCAGACGATGACCAGGGCCGCGATGCGCCACAGGCCGTTCAGCTTCGAACCGGAAATCTCCAGGTCGGCGGTGCGCCCGTCCGCTCCACCGTCGAGTTCGAAGGAGAACCAGACGAAGGCGCGGCTCGGCAGGCTGTCGTCGCCGGAGCGTCCGAGGACCGTGCCGTCCTCGGAGAGGGTGGTGACACCCGAATCGGTGAGGGAGTCGCCGGTCAGCACCCACGCCGTGTGCCGGCCGGCCGGCACCGGGACGCGCAGGACGCTGGGCTCGCCCTTCTGCATGACGATGTCGCGGCGCAGGTCATCGGCGTTGCCCCGGTCACGGGTGTTCGGCCGGGCGCCGATCCAGCCGAAGCCGCGGTCGTCGGTGTAGTCGTCCTCGGGCGACAGCCTGGTGTACCCGGTCAGCAGCGGGCTGGACGGCGGGCCGGCGTCGAATGCCGTGGCCGCGTCATCGGGGTGGGGCGTGGTGACCACGGCCACCGACCGGCCGCGCTCGATCTCCTCGTCGCCGCTGGTGAGTCGGATCTCGACAGTGGCGAATCCCGGAGTGGACACCGGGGTCCCGGTGACGGTCAGCTCTCGCTCGGCTCCGGCGGGGACCGTCATGGTCCGCTCAGTGCTGGACCAGCCGTCGGGGGTGACGAGGCGGACGGTGACATCGCGGTCCGCCGTGCCGGTGTTGCGCACCAACACCGTGACCGGGTTGGCCCGGCCCGCCCACCACACCGGATCCGCCGCCGCCCGCATGACGACGAGCGATGGCACCGGGGCGCCGGGGTCGCTGACGGCGAACGCGGACAGCCGCCAGGGGCCGCCCACTCCCGTGAACGTGATGTCCGTGGTGCGGCCGGTGGCACCTCCGTCGAGGGGGAGTTCCAGCCAGGTGAAGGTTCCGCTCGGCTGCTTCGGACTGGTGGCGACGGTGGCGCCGTCCACCGCGACCCGGGTCGGCGAGGCCGTGGCACCGGTGTCACCGACCAGCACGTACCCGGTGTGCCGGCCGGCCGGCAGGGCGAGGCGCAGCACCCGGGACGAGTTGTGCCACAGGTGGTCGCGCAGCAGGGGCTCGCCACCGCGGTCCCTGGCCGACGGGGCGGCGCCGACCCAGCCGTGGCCGGCCGGCGCGGACCAGGCCGACTCGGGGGTCAGCGCGTCGTAGCCGGGCATCGAAGTGCCATCCCGTGGACCGGCGTTGAGGGCGAGGAGGCAGCGCCTGCCCTCGGGGGCGACGACCAGGGACGGCGGCCGGCCGTCGAGCCGGGTGAGCTTCGGCGCCACCTCCAGGTCCAGGGCGGCGACGGTGCCCAGCAAGGGGGGTGTGACCGGCAGCTCCAGCTCCGCGGTCGCGGCCCCGGCCGCGGACTGTGCGGCGGGCTCGGTGCGCCACTCCGCCGACGGTGTCCGCAGCGCGACCGTCAGGTCGCGGCCGCGCGCCGAGGCGTTGGTGAGGGTGACCGGCAGCAGGTTCGGCCGTCCGCCGAGCAGTACCCGCGGCCCGTTCAGCGCCGCTTGCAGCCATTCCCGCTTCGCATCGACGATGCGGCTCTTGTCGAAGAAGAATCCGACCACCGTGTCGCGCCAGAACCTCGCGTGCTCCCGCTGGGCCTCGAAGCCCGCCTCGATGGCGGCATGGCGCTGCCGGTCGACGTCCCCGGACACTTCGCGCCACTCGGCGAGGAACCGGTCGACGCGGTCGACCCCGGTGAAATGCGTATCGTAGATGTGCTGGATGACCGTCTTGCCCGAGCGCAGTCGATGGTCGTACGGCACCCAGTGCATGAACAGCAACAGGTCGTCGGGACAGGTCGCCACGGATTCGTAGTGCTTCTGCCACGGCCGCGGGTAGAGCCCGGTGAAGCCGCTGCCGGTCGCCTCGGTGCGGTCGAAGCCGGTGCCCTCGGTCGTGGAGTGGTGTGACTGGAAGAGGGTGCCCAGCGGGCTCGGGTCGAGATGGTCGCCGCCGGGGTCGGTGAGATAGCCCATCCCCAGCGGCGACGTGTAGTCCTCGTACGTCCGGCGCGAGCGCGTCAGGATATCGGCCACGACCTCGGTGACCGCCTCATCGGTGCCGAAGGTCAGCCCGGCCCACTCCGCGGCCAGGTCCCGGGGATCGGCGTCCGGGTCCCAGCACATCCTGCCGAAGGCGTAGGTGTTCGCCGCCCCCAGCGGATAGCCGGTCCAGTTGCGGGCGTTGCCGAAGTTGCTGACCCCGGCGATGCCCGCCCGCGGCACACGGTCATCGCCGTCCGCGAGGATGTCGGCGACGGTCGGTCCGGTGCCGGGCCCCCGCGTCGGGAAGGTCAGCACCTCCCGCCACAGCGGAGCCAGATAGGTGGTGTGGAGCGTGTGGC
Source organism: Streptomyces sp. AgN23 (assembly GCF_001598115.1). Lineage (NCBI taxonomy): Bacteria > Bacillati > Actinomycetota > Actinomycetes > Kitasatosporales > Streptomycetaceae > Streptomyces > Streptomyces sp. AgN23. Next base: position 333,788 of record NZ_CP007153.1, on the reverse strand, counting down.
CCGTGTACTCCTGGGTGAGCTGGAGCTCCAGCAGCTGGTTGGTGTGGCGCATCGCGCCGAACAGGGGATGTACGGGCTCGCGGATCTGGAAGTCGATCGGCCCGTACTTGGTCTGGAGGATGACGTTGTCGTCGAACGTGCCGTCCAGCGGGGCGAACACCCGGTACTGATACTCCGCCCAGTCGCTGAAATCCTCGTGCACGAAGCTGCGCCAGACGATCTGCCCGCCGTGCGGTGCCACCGTGCGGGCCAGCATGTTCGCGCCCTCGGCATGGGTGCGTCCGTAGTCGAGTGGGCCGGGCTGCCCCTCCGAGTTCGCCTTCACCAGGAACCCGCCGAATCCGGGCAGGCTCGTGAAGATTTCGGCGCTCTTGTCGCGCCACCACTGCTGGACCCGTCGATCGGCGGGGTCGGCCGTCGTGATCGGATCGGTGTCGTCCGCGGTCAGGATCATCGGGCTGGCGTAGTTGACGGACAGCCAGACAGAGATGCCCCACGAGTGGAGAAGTGCTGCCAGGGGTCTGAGTCGGGTCAGCATCTCGCCGGTGATGAAGTCGGCGCCGGCGTTCACATTGTTGAGCACCGAAGCGTTGATGCCGATCGATGCCATGGACCGCGCATAGTCGACCACCCGGTCGGAGATGTCCGGCAGCTTGTCCCACTCGAAGAGCGAAGTGCCCGCGTAGCCACGCTCGATAGACCCGTCGACGTTGTCCCAGTGATTCATCATGCGCAGCGCGGTGCGCGGCTTCTCCAGGACGGACAGCTTGTGCAGCGGCCGCTCGAGCTGGAGCAGACGGATGAGATGGAAGACCCCGGCCAGTACGCCCCGATCACTGCGGGCCCCGATGACCAGCCGCCGCCTGCCCGGCGGGCCGGTCATCTCGATCACGAACCCTTGCCGGCCGATCCGGGCCAGCCGATCGGGACTCACCTGGGATCGCACGACCGGTGACTCGTCCACCGTGCCGATGACCACCGAGGCTCGATCGGCGGGAAGCCGGACCGGTGCGGTACCGGTGAGGCCCTGGGCGGCCCGCCGCAGTTCCCGCTCGGCGTTCTCCATGACCCGGCCCTCGCCCTGACGCACCAGAGCGGACAGGGCCTTCCGGTACTCGGCGAGCCGCCGGGGATCGGCAGTGGGGCGGTAGCGCAGCCAGAGGTCGTAGCCGTCCTCGTCGGGGATGCCCGCCGATGCGGCGAAGCCGTCCGCCGTGCCCCACGGGCTCAGCACGGTGGCGAAGGCGAGAGCGGATGCCTGGAGCACGCGGCGACGGCTGTACTCGTACTCGGATCGCGCCATTGCGGTTTCTCCTCTACGTAAGAACGAAGGGAATCGCGCCGAGCCCTCAGATGGCGGTGAGACGCGCTATGCGCGGGTTCGGGTGAGAATCGCGCGCAGTTCGGCCGGCGGGATCTTCGGTTGACGGTCCGGTGTGAGCAGGCCGTTGGTCTCTTGTTCCGTGTCGGTGAACTGGGTGTAGCAGAAGCCCGCGAGCCCGGAGTCCACCGCGGCGGCCACCAGGGCGGCGAGGCGTTCGGCGAAGTCCTCCTTCGTGGCCACGGTGTCGTAGCCGAACCACTGGGCACCCTCGGCCGGTTCGAAGGTCGCACCGCCGAACTCGCTGAGGACGACGGGCTGCCCTTGGTGGCGGACGCCGTCCAGGGTCAGCCGTTTGGCGCCGGGCCACTGCTCGGCGAGCTCGCCCTGCCGCAGCGAGGCGTGGCCGTAGCGCTCGCGCAGTACGTCCCCGTGCTGGGTGTAGTCGTGAACGCCCCAGATGTCGGCGGCGGAGATCTCCCAGCCGTCGTTGGAGACGGCGGGGCGGGAGGGGTCCAGGGCCTTGGTCAGGTGGTACAGGGCGTCCATGAAGTGGCGCTGCGCGGGGACGAGCGCCGGGTTCGGCACGGACCAGGACTCGTTGACCGGGACCCAGGCGACGATCGAGGGGTGGCTGAGGTCGCGGGAGATCGCTTCGGTCCACTCGGCGACCACGCGCTCGACGGTCTGCGCGCCGAAGGTGTACGCCGACGGCATCTCCTCCCACAGCAGCAGCCCGAGCCGGTCGGCCCAGTACAGGAACCGCGGGTCCTCGATCTTCTGGTGGACGCGCAGCCCGTTGAGGCCGATCTCCTTCGCCAGTTCGACGTCGCGACGCAATGCGCCGGCCGAGGCCGACAGATGCGATGCGGGCCAGTAGCCCTGCTGGAGCGCGAACCGGAGGAAGTACGGCTTGTGGTTGAGGAGGAAGACTCCGTCGTCCCAGCCGATGTCGCGCAGGCCCAGGTAGGACGTCACACGGTCGACCGGTGTGTCCTCGCCCGCGTCGCGCAACTCCACCACCGCGTCGACGAGGTGAGGCCGCTCCGGACTCCACAGCAGGTCGTCGAGGTCCTGCCCGTGGCGCAGGGCGGGCACCGCGACATCGAACTCCGCCTCCTGGCCCTCGATCAGCGTGCGCTGCTCGGCGAGCACCCGCTCACCCCGCGTGAGGCGGACCGTCACGGTGAGCGTGCGCCGCGGCCAGTGGCCCAGACGCAGCCGGCAGCGGACGCGGGCGTGGGCGACCTCGGGGGTCCAGTGCAGGAGCGTGATGTGCTCGGCCGGGACCTCTTCCAGCCACACCGGCTGCCAGATTCCGGAGGTGCGGTGGTACCAGATGACGTGTGGATCCCGGCGCCAGTCCTGCTTGCCGCGGGGCTGCGCGGCGTCGAGCGGCTGGTCCTCGGCGCGGACGACCAGGGTCTGCTCACCGTCCCGGTCGAAGGCGCCGGTCAGATCGCAGGTGAAGCCGGTGTGTCCGCCCTCGTGCCGCCCCACCGGGCGGCCGTTGAGCCAGACCTCGGCCCGGTGGTCGACCGCACCGAAGTGCAGCAGGAGCCGCCGCCCGGCGGCCGGCCGGGCCACGTCGATCGTGCGTCGGTACCAGAGCACGGGGTGGAAGGCGGTGTCCGCCACCCCGGAGGCCGCGGACTCGGGCGGATAGGGCACGGTGACGGTGCCGGTGAACGGTGCGGAGGTCGCCGGGTCCATCCAGCGGTCGGCGCGGCCGCGGTCCTCGTCGTCGTGGGCGAACTGCCAGGGACCGCCGAGGTCGCGCCAGTCGGGATCGCGGATCAGCTGCGGCCTCGGATGGCCTGCGGCGTCCAGGTGCGGGTGGGGCATGCGTGAACTCCGGTGTGTGGTGCGTGGGTGGGGGATGGCAAGGTGGCGCGCCGCGGTTCAGTTCTCCTGGGCATCCGCGGGGGAGCGGAGGTCCACGACCGTGGCGGCGAACGCCAGCGGGCCCGGCAGCAGCGGGACCAGCAGCGGAATCGACCAGGCCAGGAGCCCGCTGAGGATCACGGCACCGGCCAGCAGAAGACTGCCGCGCGGGTCCGCGGCCGAGCGGACCAGCGCCTCGCGTGCGGACAGCACGTGCGGTGTCTCCAGCGCGGTCGCCCGCAGCGCCACGACCGCGGCGCCCAGGACGAGCAGCGCGAGAGCGGGCGCCATGACGGCCGCTCCGGGCAGCGCGGCGCGCAACAGCGCGGCATCGATCAGGACGACCACCACGAGCAGCGGCGGCACCAGACCGAGGGCCGCGGACCGCGTGGACAGCTGGGCACGCAGCTGAGCGCCGTAGGTACCCGCCCTGACCTGGACGCCGCTGCCCGCGGCCTGCCGGAGCGTCGCGGACGCGGCGGCGAACGCGGCCGGGGCCGTGACGACCGGCAGGCAGGCGAGACTGGTGAGCAGGCCGATCAGCAGCATGTCCGCGAAGAGGGTGAAACCGGAGCCGAAGACCTCTCCGGGTTCCCGGCGCTCGCGCCGGGGCGCGATCGGTGCGTGGGACATGGTGTGCCTCACCCCTTCAGTCCGGACGTGGCCATGCCCTGCACCAGGTAGCGCTGGAAGACGAAGAAGAACAGCACGATCGGCAGCACCGAGATCACCGACATGGCGAACATGGGCCCGTACGCGGAGGTGCTGGACTGGTCGACGAAGCTGCTCAGGGCGAGCGTGATGGTGTACTTCTCCGGCGCGAAGAGATAGATCATCTGCGTGAAGAAGTCGTTCCACGTCCAGATGAAGGTGAAGATGGCCGTGGTGATCAGCGCGGGCCGGGCCAGCGGCAGCGTGATCGACCAGTACGTACGGAAGGGACCACAGCCGTCGATCCGCGCGGACTCCTCCAGCTCGCGTGGCAGGCCGCGCATGAACTGGACGATGAGGAAGACGAAGAACGCCTCGGTGGCCAGGAACTTCGGCAGGATCAGCGGCCAGTAACTGTCCACCAGGCCGAGCCGGTTGAAGATGATGTACTGCGGGATCAGTACGACGTGGTGCGGCAGCATCAGCGTCGCCACCATGAAGGCGAACATCACCTTGCTCATCCGGAAGCGCAGCCGGGCGAAGGCGTAGGCGGCCAGCGAGCAGGACAGGACATTGCCGAGGACGGCACCCCCCGCGATCAGCAGCGTGTTGCCGAGCAGGTGGGTGACGGTGACACCCGAGACCCCGTCCAGGGCGGTCGTGTAGTTCGACCACTCCAGATGGCTGGGCCACAGGTCGAGGCTCGTCATCACCTCGTTCGCCGGCTTGAGCGAAGTGGCGAGCAGCCAGGCCAGCGGATACAGCAGGACGAGCAGCGCGGCGGCCGAGATCGTGTGCGGCAGCCACCGCTTGGTGGCGATGTTCATCGGCCCTCCTCGTCCGCGTAGAACACCCAGGACCGGGAGGTCCGGAACAGGATCAGGGTGATCGCGCCGATGGCGATCAGCAGCAGCCAGGCCATCGCCGCCGCGTATCCCATATGCGAGGCCGTGAAGCCGCGCTCGTACAGGTACAGCGTGTAGAACATCGTGGAGTCGGCGGGTCCGCCGTCGCCGCCGCTGATGGCGAAGGCCGGGGTGAAGACCTGGAAGGAGTTGATGACCTCCAGGACCAGGTTGAAGAAGACGACCGGGGACAGCATCGGCACGGTGATGGACATGAACTGCCGCCAGCGGCCCGCGCCGTCGAGTGCCGCGGCCTCGTAGAGGTCGGGCGAGATCTGCTGGAGGCCCGCCAGGAAGATCACCATGGGCGCGCCGAACTGCCACACCGTCAGCAGGACGACGCCGTACACCGCGAGATGCGGGTTGCCGACCCAGCCGCCGGTGTGGATGCCGACGGTGTCCAGGACATTGGCGACGGTGCCGCCGTCGTTGAACAGCGCCTTCCACACCAGTGCGATGGACATGCTCGCGCCGAGCAGGGACGGCGCGTAGAACGCGGAGCGGTAGAAGCCCCGGCCCCGGCTGAGGTTCTTCAGCAGCATCGCCACGCCGAGGGCCAGGCCCAGCTTCAGCGGGACGGCCACGACGACGTACAGCATCGTGGTGCCGACCGACCGCCAGTAGCGGGGGTCCTCGGTCAGCATCTCCTGGTAGTTGCGCAGGCCCACCCAGTGCGGCGGGTCGAACAGGTTGTAGTCCGTGAACGACAGGTACAGGGATACGGCCATCGGCACGAGGGTCAGCACGACCGCGCCGATCATCCACGGGGTGAGGAACACGTAGGCGGGCCACTGCCGCTCACGCACCTGGCGCCGCTTGCTCTTGCGCGGGCGCGGATCCGTGGTGCCGACGGCACGCGCGGGCGCCCTTGTCGTGGACACCGTGCTCATGACTCCAGCTCCCGGTTCGCCTCGTCGATGAGTTCACGTGCCGCCTGCCGCGGGGTGGCCATCCCGTAGATCATGCGCTGGTGGATGCGCTTGAACGCCGTGTTGATCGCGAGATCGCCGGGCGGCGGTGCGGCCGGCGGGATGTCCAGACCGTACTTCTCCATCGTCTGCGCGTAGTCGTAGATCTCCCGCTCCGATCCCTCGAGCGTCTTGGCGACCCGGGCGGCGATCTTGCGGTTCGGCGGGGTGGACCGGGAGAAGCCGAGGATGTCGCCGGCCCGTGGGTCGTTCAGGAGGAAGTCGATCAACTGGGCCGACTCCTTGGGGTGCTTGCTCTGCGAGCCGATGCCGAGGAGCATGCTCGGCTTGAAGTACGCGCCCTGGTGGCCGCCGGTCGTGGGCACGGGCGCGAAGTGGATGTTCTCGCCGAGCAGGGCCGTGTACCCGGGGAACGGTGCGTCCCAGGTGAAGTCGGCGGCCCCGAGGCGGCGGCCGATCGGGCTGGTCTCGGTGCTCTTGGCCTGAACGGTGTCCCGGGCCTGGGCGACGGCGCCTTCTTCGCGGAGCGTGTTGAGGAACGACCAGAAGGCGGTCAGGTCGTCCTCGGTGAAGCCGAGTTTCGTCTGGTCCGCGTAGAGGTTCTTGCCGCGGCTGCGCAGCCAGGTCTCGAAGACGTCCTCGTTGCCACCGCCGTCGTTGGCGCCGGTGAAGGGGCGTCCGTCGGGGGACTTCATGCCCAGGGCGGCGATCTTCTTGTTGGCCTTCGCCCAGTCCTGCCAGGTCCAGCTCGGCTGGGGTGTGGCGATACCGGCCTTCTTGTAGACGGCGGAGTCGTAGGCGTACCCGGTGATGCCACGCCCCATGGGCAGGGCGAACTGCCTGCCCTGGTAGGTGCCGGTGCGCAGGAAGTCCTGGTCCATGTCGGACGTGCGGATCGTCCGGTCCTTGATGACACCGTCCAGCGACATGATCGCCTTGCCGCCCGCGTACTGGGAGATCTGCCGGTAGTCGAGCTGGACCACGTCGGGCACACCGCCGCCGGCGGCCTGCGTGGCCAGCTTCTGGAGATACGAGCCGAAGTCGCCGTTCGACGTGCGCACGGTGACGCCGGGGTGTTCCTTCTCGAAGAGGCGGATCGCCTTCTCGGTGCGCGCGGCACGGTCGTCGTTGCCCCACCAGGAGAACCGGAGGGTGATGCCGGACGAGTCGCCGCTCGCGGCGGAGCACGCGGAGAGCGTGCCGGTCAGGGCGGTGCTGAGGCCGATGGCGGCGACGGCCAGGACAGCCCGGCGGCCCGGACGTGGGAGCCGGCCGTCCTTGTCGCGCGACCGGGCCACGCCGACCGCCACGGGGAAGCCGTCGTACCGCGCGCTCACCATGTGTGCCTGCCCAGCTGGGCGGTGACCTGCTCGCGGTCCCAGGCGCCGTCGGCGACGGTCACCCGGTAGCCGCGGGAGAGGGTGTCGCCGGGGGCGAGGACGAGCTCCTCGTGGAACGCCCAGGACGGCGCGACCGCGGCGAACGGGTCGCTGCGCACGAACCAGTGCGCCGGGTGCGTCCCCTTGTCACCCGCGTGGTCGTTGGCCGGGGCGTGTTCGAAGACGACCGTGGCGTGGCCGTCGCGCCCGTCGTGCTCACCGACGTACGCCAGCCAGGGCGCCTGGCTGCCCATCAGGTCGCCGCTGTCCGCCTCGGCGGTGAAGACGTGGCCGTCGCGGAAGGCGCGCGGACCCCGCCAGAACAGGCCGGTGTATCCGGCGGCCGGGCGGCCGTGGGTGGTGGGGCTGCCGAAGCGCAGCGGTTCGGACCGGCGGTTGGTGATCGCCGAGGTCCATGTGAGCGACCAGCTGCCGGCCCGCGGATCGACGTCGCGCACCTCGATGCGGCGCTCCTCCTGGGCCCACAGTTCACCGTCGTACGGATGCCAGGTCAGACGCTCCGCGATCACGGCCCGGTCGTCCGCGGCGGCGACCTCCTCGAATGCGACATGCGCCATCGAGCCGACCCGCTCGGGCAGCGCGACATACCCCTCGCCGTGGATGTAGGTGTTCCCGCCCCACAGGTTCTGGCCCGACAGGTGGGAGGCCGTCAGCTGGAGCCCCTTGTGCCAGCGATGGTCGTTGGGGCGGTAGTCGGTGACGAGTCCGCCGGAGAGGGTCCGGAGCGGGTGCAGATACGGCTTGGGGGCCTCCCACGGGGCTTCGGGGCGGTACACGTAGGCGAACAGCTCGGTGCCGGTCGCCTCGTGGGCCACGGTGATGCGGTCACCGTGGGCATGGGTCAGAGCGAGCGTCATGCGGAGGCCTCTTCCGTGCGGGTGGTGTCCGGCGCCCATCCCTGGGCGCCGCCGTGCAGCTCGGTGTAGTAGGGGTCGCCGGGGCCGATCTCCCCGGCGCGGACCGGGGTGTCGGTGAACGCGGACTTGTACAGGGCGGTGATGAACTCGAGCGTCTGCCGGCCGCCCGCGCCGCTGGTCGCGTGGCGTCGTCCCGCCCTGATGTCGGCCACCAGGGCATGGAGCTGGGCCAGGTGCGAGCTCGGCTCGTCCGTGCCGAAGTCGCGCCAGGCGGCCACGGTCTCCTCGGGGACACCGGGGGCCGGGGTGATGCGCCAGTCCGCGTTTCGGTAGCCGTAGAGGTGGGTCAGTTCGATCGTGGCGCGCTCGCAGTCGATGCGGATCCGGCTCACCTCGTCGGGGCTCAGCACGCTGTTGACCACGGTGGCCACGGCGCCGCTCGCGAACCGCACCTGCGCCGTGGACACGTCCTCGGTCTCGACGTCGTGCACGAGCCGCGCCGCCATCCCCCGCACCTCGCTCCAGGGCCCCATCAGGTCCAGGAGCAGATCCGTCTGGTGGATGCCATGCCCCATGGCGGGCCCGCCGCCCTCGGTCGCCCACCGCCCGCGCCACGGAACGGAGTAGTACCCGGCGTCCCGGTACCAGGTGGTCTGGCAGTGGGCGACGAGCGGGCGGCCGAACGCCCCCTCCCGCAGCAGTCGCCGTACCTGGCGCGCGCCGGAGCCGAACCGGTGCTGGAAGACGATGGAGGCGTACGGTCCCGCGTCCCCGGGCTCCTCGGCGGTCTCGATGGCATCGAAGTCGGCGAGGGACGGGCAGGGCGGCTTCTCGCACCACACCCAGGCCCCCGCCTTCAGCGCGGTCACCGCCTGGTCGCGGTGCACGGCGGGCGGTGTGCACAACACCACGAGATCGGGGTGCCGTTCGGCCAGGGTCGCGTCGAGGTCCGTCGAGGCGTACGGAATCCCGGCGCCGGCCGCGAACGCGCGCACCGCGTCCATGTCGACGTCGACGGCGGCGACGAGCTCCACCTCGCCCGCTTCGGCGAGCGTGCGCAGCGCGGGCAGATGGCTGGAGCGCGCGATGCCCCCGGTGCCGACCACGGCGGTGCGCAGTGGGGTGGTGGAGCGGTGCGAAGACATGCGGACCCTCTCATGAGATGTGCGGTGAGCGCGACGCCGTGGGCGCGGGCGGGCAGCCCGGACCGTCCGACGGACAGCCCTCGGCTGCCCCCGTGACGCCCCCGGTAGCAACCGCTTGCTATCGATCGGTTCCAACGTTGTAACCGCGAAATCTCGCCACGGTCAACCCCTCGTCCGGAACGGGATTCCGAGCCGACCGGCGCTGACAACCCGCCGAAGTCCCTGCATAATGTAGAGAAACACAGGTGAGGAGGTCGGTCGGTGGCCGCGGTGACACTCAAGGACGTGGCCGAGCGGGCAGGGGTCTCGATCAAAACCGTGTCCAACGTTGTACGCGACGCTCCCCGGGTATCCGAGGCCACACGGAAGCGCGTACTGAAGGCGGTGCACGAGCTCGGCTACCGGCCGAACCCGTCGGCCCGCCGGCTGCGCACCGGGCACAGCGGCCTGATCGGCCTCGCCGTCCCGGATCTGGCCACGCCGTACTTCGCCGAACTCGCCCAGCACGTTCGGGCCGAGGCCGCACAGCTGGGCCTGACCGTCCTGATCGAGGAGACGCTGGGCGACGCGACGGAGGAACTGCGCCTGGCCACCGGCGTCGGAGCGTCACTGCTGGACGGCGTGATCCTGTCGCCCCTGCGTGTCTCGCCCGACGAACTCGCCGCCGTGGCCAACGAGTTCCCGCTGGTTCTGCTCGGCGAGCGCAGCTACGAGCGCGGCCAGGTGGGGGCCGACCACGTCCTGATCGACAACGTCGCGGCGGCGCGCGACGCCACCGCGCACCTGGTCGGCCTCGGCCGTACCCGGATCGCCGCCATCGGCGTGGACCAGCAGGCGTCGGCGACCAGTCGGCAGCGCCTGGAGGGCTTCCAGCTCGCCCTGCACGAGGCCGGGGTGACCTACGACCCCCGGCTCGCGCCCGCCATCAAGGAGTTCGACCGGCGCAACGGCCTGCTGGCGATGCGCGCCCTGGCCGCCCGGCCGGCCGGCGTACGCCCCGACGCGGTCTTCTGCTTCAGTGATCTGCTGGCCGTCGGCGCCCAACGCGCCCTGTTCGAAGCGGGGTTGCGCATCCCCGACGACGTCGCCGTGGCAAGCGTCGACGGCTCCGACGAGGCGCTCTACAGCACGCCGTCCCTCACATCCGTAGCCCCCGACAAGGCCGCCATCGCCTCACTGGCCGTGAAGTGCCTGGCGGCCCGCATCCGCTCGGACGTGCCGCTGCCGTTCGAGGTGCATACGGCTCCGCACTGGCTGCACGCCCGGGAATCCACGAACGGCGGGCGCCAACATCTTTTCCCCTGCCCCGAACCGACCTCCCCCTGCCCCGAACCGACCTCCCCCTGCTCCGAACCGGCCTTTCGCTGATCCGGGCCGAGGGAACGCCGGCCGAGGACGGCCTGTCGGCGCACCAGCGCTCAGCCGCTCCCGGTGACGGTCAGGTGCCCGGCCTGCCTAGCCAGGATCCGGACTGTTCCTTCACCCGGCGCGCGATCGGGGTGCGTGACCAGGCCGGGCGCGACCAGTGATGGACGTCCAGCTCAGTCTGCAGGGATCAGTGCCGGAACGCGTCCTTGATCTTCGAACCGGACTGCTTGGCGTTGCCCTTCACCTTGTCGCCGTGCCCTTCCGCCTGCATGCGGCGGTTACCGGTGACCCGGCCGAGCGCCTTTTTGGCGCTGCCTCGGACTGCTTCGGCCGTGTGGGCCATCTTCTTCCCGACATTCATGAGTCAGTCACTGCCTTCCTATCGATGGGCGGTGCGGTGCCCGAAGAGGTGCGGTCGGCCATGGCGCCGAGTGCCGCGGGCGGACTCGTCGTCCGCGGGCTCGTGCCTGGCAGCCACCTCATCGCGATCCCGGTCGACCGGCGCGGCCTCCCGGCGGTGCCGTGTGACCCCGTGGCGCGCGGCGTGCCTGCGGCGCACGGCGGCCATCATCAGGCTCAGCCCGAGCAGGGCGGCGGCCCCGATCACGATCCCGGAGAGAAACAGCGTTCCGGTGTAGCCGGCGCCGTTGAAGCCGAACACAGAGAAGCCACTGGTGAGCGCGTGCCCACCGTCGAGGTTGCCCAGCACGCCTACCACGCCGATGACAGCCGCAGCGGCCAGGATGATGAGGCCTATGAGCAGCATGTCGCTCTCCTTGCCTTGAGAACCCATGTGTCAAATGAACAGTTGCGGTCCACGCCCGTCTCGCCGTCGTCCGCGGTGTGCCACCCGGGCAGCAGCATCGACCCGTACTCGCCGAAGTACCCACCCGCCCAAGGCCCGTAGGCCCGGACCGGCGTCCCAATAGGAGCGCCGTTCGCCGCCGACGGGGCGGGCGTCCGGGCGGCACGCCCGTGCGCGGATGTGCCTGCCGGCTCGCGCGTGTGCCCGGCGCTCAGTGCGCCGGACGCGCGATCCACGTAGACGAGGCTGCTCCGCAGCGCGTGGGCGATCTTGTTCACGCTGGTTTCAGCGTGAGCGGTACTCCCGGCCGTGCGGAGTGCCGCTGCCAGAGGGACGAGCACGGCCGGTGCGAGTGTGACCGGGCGCCACGGTTTGGTGGTCACGAGCTTGTTTTACCCGCAATCGGGGTGTACCTCACATAAGTGGCGATTCTGGTGTCTGCCCGCGTCACCGCCGGCGGACTGCCCACGATCGGCGGGCTGGTCGGGGGCGACGATCGGTCCGGGTAGGGGGCCAGATGAGAGTGCGGTCGGCACGCGGCGGGTGGCGTGCTCGATCATCGCGAGGAGGAAGCGCAGGGAGCCCATCCGGCACCGCAGCGTCATGATGAGGCTTCTGGTCTGGTGGACGGTCCGCTTTGGGCGGGGGGCGTTCGGTGACGCCGGCGAGATGAACGCGACGGGTGTCACCTCGGCCGGGCGCGGGATGAGCTGTCTGACGGTGGGCGCGGTGGAGACGGCCCGCGCCGTACTGGTGGAAAGTCCACTTCCGCGCAATGAGTCGCCGGTGCCGGGCCAGCAGTGTGGTGGGGGTGACGGCGAATACGTGGCGCCGGCGTTCCCGCAGGACCAGCCGGAAAGGACGGCGAGCCAGATTCGGCCGGCCGGCTCGTAGCGGACAGATCATCCCGGGCGCTGTGCAGGCCGCCGCCCTGCGCGGAGAAGCTGCGGGCCAGAGACAAAATCGCAGGTCCGAGCGGGACAGGGCACATGCTCGACCGCATCGCGGTCTCCAGGGTCCCCACCCAAGCCTTCGCGCGGAGCGCTGTCGCAGCATCGACGATGGCGATCGGGTCTCCGTGTCCCCTCCGCGCGAGCGCGTACAGCAGGTCCGGGGTCAGGAGCGGGCCGAGCCCTTGAGCAAGGCGGATCAGCCTTCCGGGATCGAGGTTGAGCGCGGGCCGGAGCCGAAACCGTCCGGGGGCGCACCGAGGTTCGCGGCCGCGAGCGCGTGGCGCAGCAGCGGCGGCGCGAGCAGCCCGCACGGCTCGGGCCCGGCACGGAGCCCGGTCCCGGCGTAGTAGCGGTTGGCCGCCGACGGCGCGACCCGGACGCGGAGTTCGTTCACCCCGGGCCGCAGGGCGTCGGCGGGGATCGTGACGCGGTACGGCGCCCAGGCGCGCGCCCCCGCACGTACGCCGTTCACGGACACGATCACAGCGCCGGCGACAGCCGGGAGCGTCAGCTCCAGGGGGACCGGCGCGTCGAGCTCGATCTGCCGCACATAGTCGGCGGTACCCGCGAACGCCGGAAGGCCCTGGCGCTCCCAGCCGCACGTCACCGCGATGTCACGGCGGGTGCCCGCCTCCTCGTACGCGTCCTCGGCGACCTCGAGCAGCCAGCCGGACTCAAGCGCCTCCGGCGCCGACCATTCCGGTGTGCCGTGACCGGCCGCCGCCTCGGAGTCTTCCGTGACATCCGCCCAGCCCGAAGCGGGCTCCGCGCCCCGGTACACACGCAACAGGCGCAACGCGTTCTGCTCCAGCCGCAGCGTGACGGGGTTCTCGGCTGCTCCGAGGGCGCGCACGGTACCGTCGGCGGCCTCCCACTCCTCGATATGCCAGGGCCCGTCGGGCAGCAGGAGCTCCACTGTGCCCTCGGTCTCGGTGAAGCACGCGAAACGGAAGCCGTCGCCCGCGTCCGGGCCGCCGCGCCAGCGCACCGCCGAGCCGGCGGGGACGCGCAGAGTCGGTTCGGCCCGCCCACGCTGCGCGACGAGCCCGCGCAGGACCTCCTCCTCGGGGACCACCGCGAACACCTCCGCGGCGGGGGCGAGGTCCGCCCAGTCCTCGGCGGCGGTCTGCGGGCCCTCCTGGTAGACGGTGGGCGTCGCACCGCCGGCCAGCACCCGTACCCCCGATTCGGCCAGGCGGCGAAGTCGGCGCAGCGACGCGGCCGAGCGCAGCGTTGTCACGGCGGGCAGCACCAGCACCCGGTACCGGCGGTCCCCGAAGCACACCGCGCCCTCCTCCACAGCGGCCGTGTCGAGATCGCGTTCGTCCACGAGGTGGAAGCCCACCCGGGCTTCGGTGAGCGCGCGGGCCCACTCGCCCATCGCCGACGCCTGCTCGCCGAGCTGACCCGCGGTCCACACCGTGCGCAACGGGTACAGGACCGCCACGTCGTGCTGTGGTGACACCGGTTCGAGGAATTCGCTCAGCCGCGCGCTCTCGAGCGCGAACCGCGGGTGATGATCGGTGAACCACGGTTCGAAATTGATGCCCGGGGGGAAGTCGAAGCGCGGATTCCGCAGCGATTCGTGATCGTCTCCATGGCCGTGTGTCTGGTAGAAGCCATGGAAGATCATCTGTCGCATGCCCTGCAGATGGTGGTTGATCGCCGTGGTGCGCAGCTCCTGCAGGGTCAGCCCCCAGTGGCCGGACCACGGGGTCCCGCCTTCGGGCGGGGTGACGAAGTACTGCTCGACCATCGTCCCGCCGCGGCCGTGGTGCCGGGCGACCGAGTCGCCGAGCACGGGGCTGAGCTGCACCAGGGCATCCTGCGCGTCCACCGCGGTCAGGTCGCGGTAGCCGTCCACACCGAAGTGGTCGAGTCCGAAGTTCACGCGCAGGTCCCAGTTCGCGAACGCGGTGTCCAGAGCCCAGCCGCCGACGTGCCCGAGGACTTCATGGCCGGACTGACGCAGGCCGTGGGCGTGGCTCCAGGCGCGCAGCTTGCCGAGGAAGGTTTCCATCGCGTAGCCGCTGAAGTGCTCGTAGAACTGGGCGCGGAGGCTCAGCCGCTCCGGGTCGACCCCGTCGAGCACGGCGGCGAGCACCTGGGGGGTCCGCCCGCCCCAGCGCTCCCGGATCGAGACGGCCAGGCTCTCGTGGAACGGCATCGCCGAACGCAGGTCTCCTGTGCGCTCCGCCCAGTCGTAATACACGGCGTGCGGCTGGTCGAAGAACATGTAGGCGACGGTGGAGCCGAAGAAGTCGCCCAGGGCGTCGGCGAAGGGCTGGTAGCCGGCCTCGATGAAGCGATCGACGGCGACCGGGTCGACGGGGTTCACCAGCCGGGAGGTCGCGCAGCGGGCGGAGACGAACACGATCGCCTCCGCGCCGTCGGGCACGGGCTCGACGAGGCGGACACGGCACCTGTCGGCGGCACCGTCCACCCGGTCGACGAGTTCGGGCCGCTCGGCGGCCGCGCCCTGCTCCCCAGCCACGACGAGCGCGTACTCGAGCCGCCAGTCGGCCCAGGCGACGACGCCGCCCTCGTAGTGCCAGTCCATCGCTGCCGGGCCGAGGTTCTCCGTCGCCGAGCGGATCCCGCTGAGCGAGCCGTCGCCCGCGCCCGCGGGGATCCGTACCCAGAACAGGTGCCGTTCGCGCAGTCCGTCGTGCCCGGTCACGGCCCGGCCCGCAGCGTGACCGGTCTGCCAGTTGTAGTCGTCATAGATGCCGACGACCATGCCGAGCTCGGCGGCCGTCCCGACCGCCGCACGGCACGCGGCGAGGTAGTCGTCGTCCAGGTAATCCTCGATCGGGTACGACAACCGTGCCTGCACCTGGAAGCTCCGGATCCCGGCGTCGTACATCTGCCGCACCTGGGCACGGATGGTGTCCTTGTCGGGGAGTCGATGCCAGAACCAGTAGGCGGCGGGCGCATGCCACGGGTCCGGGTTCCGGAATCGCCGCAGCGCGGTCTCATGTGCGGACAAGGGTGTCAGCTCCTCGATCGGCGGCGAGGCCCGCGCGGGGCTCGCCGCCACGGGTCGGTCAGTGTTCCGTGCGGTCGGCGGCGTGCCTGCCGTCCGTGTCGGGAGTCGGTACCTGGAGCCCGCCCTCCCCGCGAGCGGTGTCTTCCGCGGTCACGAGCGAGTAGTCGGGCCGCGGATCCAGCCGGAGTCCGAACGTGAGGATCGCGTAGAGCGTGGCGCCGAGCGCCAAGGCGATGACGATGCCGAGCCCGCTCGACCCGAACACGCCGGTGCGGCCCTTCTCGGTGAGGAAGAATCCCGTGATCTTCCCGAAGTTCGGGTCGGAGCTGGTCACGAGGCCGAGACCGACGACGGTTCCGGTGATCAGACTCACGATCGCCGTCCAGCGCCCGTCGCGGCCGCCGTAGCCACGCGGGTTCGCCATATCGGTGTTCCAGCCCATGCGGCGCTGCCGGATGAAGTCGACGAGCTGGATGCCGCCCATGGTGCCCATCATCACGGCGATGAGCGACAGGAACGACTGGAACGTGGCGAGGAACGAGGTGGAGATGAACAGCAGATAGAAGGCGCCCGCCGCGATGATGATCGCGTTGATCGAGGTCGTCACGGAGCGGCGCAGCGGTACGCCGACCGCCATGAGCGCGAGGCCGGAGCTGTACATGCCGGTGATGGCGGCCGAAACGAGCGAGATGACGATCACGATGGAGAACGGGACGAAGAACCACATCGGCAGGAGCGTGGTGAGCGCCCCGATCGGGTCGGACGCCGCGGCGGCACCGAGCTTCGAATCCCCGCCGACGAGAAGCGCGCCGACGGCGAGGAGGATGACGACCGGCAGACTGAGCCCGGCGACCGTCCAGCTGATCACGCCGCGTGCCGGGGTATCACGCGGGAGGTAACGGGCGAAGTCGCCGCCGTAGTTGAGGAAGCCGAGGCCGACGAGGGTCATCGCCATGATGATGCCGCCGGTGAACACCAGCGGTCCGCCCGCAGGGGTGTCACCGAGGTGTGCCCACTCGATCTCGGGCACCATGAATCCGAGGAACGCGACCGTCATGATCCCGGTCACCCACGAGATCCAGACCTCGACCTTCATGATGAGCTCGTGGCCGAGGACGGAGACCGCCATCGTCACGGCGAGCACGAGCACGAACCACAGCACGATCGTGGACGTGGCGCTCGACCCGTCCGTGTCGGCGAACATCGAGGGCCACAGTTTCGCGAACAGGTTCGCACCGGTGGTCGAGGCAAGGGTGATGATCGTCACCTTCCATCCCATATTGGATAGATAGGCGAAGAACGCGGGGATTCTGTTCCCCTTCATGCCGAACGCGAAGCGCGTCTGGGCGAGGGTCGGCAGTCCCGTGCGAGGCCCGCCGACCGCGAGGATGCCGACGAGGGTGGCCGAGGTGAGGTAGCCGACGGTCCCGGCGACGATCGTCTGCCAGACGTTCAGGCCGAGGCCGAAGACGAAGATGCCGTAACTGATGCCGAGGATCGAGATGTTCCAGGCGAACCACACGGCGAACAGTCCGCGCGGCTTCCCGCGCCGTTCGGCGTCCGGAACGGGATTGACGCCGTTCGATTCGACGGTCGTGCCTCTACGACCTTGCTGAGCCTCGTTGCTCATGGAAGGGCGCCTTTCGACGTATGGCGATGGGGGAGGAGCGGGTGGTTGAGTTCGGGGAAGTCGTGAGTTCGCGTTCGAGGAGCGCGTCGACCGCGTCCGGGACCGACGCGGTTCCGTGTGCGGCGTGCGCGGTGACGGCCACCGCGGCCGCGGCGGACCCGTAAACGGTGGTGAGGCGGACCGCTAAGCGGTGGGGTGGACCGCTAATCCGCCGGTGAGAGGGGCGGCGGGCGCGTCGGTGAACGCGTCGTCGGCGCCGGGGGCGGCCGGGGCGAGGGTGAGCAGAAGACCGGCGAGGGACTGGTGCGCGCCCTCGCCTCCGCCCGCTTCCGGGCGCCCGGTGGTGCGCATCCGCTCAGCACCGTGCGGCAGGCGCGGCAGTGTGCGGCCGAGGCAGAGGTTCACCGGTCCGGCGACAAGCACTCGCCCGCTGCCCCCAGGGCCCGCGGCGGGCCGTCATGCCGTACTCTCCCCGTCGGGAAAACCATTTCCGAACCTAAGCACGCTGGCCCCTGCCGCGTCAACGGGTCGCCGAAACCGCCCTGATAGCATCGACGGGCAGGAGCCAGGGGAGATCAGGATGGGCGCGCGCATCGGCTTGAAGGACGTGGCGTCGCGCGCGGGGGTGTCGGTGCCGACGGCGAGTCGTGTGCTGTCCGGTGTTGAGCGCAATGTCGATCCGGAGCTGGCGCTGCGGGTACGGAACGCATGCGAGGAACTGGGCTACAGGGTGAACGCGGCGGCGCGGGCGCTGCGGATCCAGTCGACGGATTCGTTGGCGCTTGTCGTTCCCGCGATCGCGAACGCGTACTTCGCGGAGCTGGTGTCGGCGTATTCGCGCCGCCTGGATCTTCAGGGCAAGCGGCTGGTGACGATCGACACGGGCGAGAGCCCGGAGACCGAGCAGCGCCAGCTCGGCGCCATGGATCGTGTGCTGGTGGACGCGGTACTCGTGGTGCCCGCGGCATTCGAGCGGAGCGGCGCGGCGATCACGGAACTCGCGCGGTCCAACCGGGTCGTGCAGGTCGACCGCCGTGCGCGAGGCGTCGAAGCGCCGTCGGTACGGCTCGACAACGCGGCGGGGGTCCGCCTGCTCGCGGATCATCTGCGGGCGCGGGGCCGCCGCGGCATCCTGATGGTCGACGCCCAGGAAGACTCCTCGTCGAGCATCGAGCGCACAACCGCGTTCCGCGCGCTCGCCGGGCCGGACGACCGGGTTCTGGAAATGCCGAACTTCACCGTGGCGAGCGGCATCGAGGCGGCCAGGCTCCTGCTCGCGAACCCCGGCGCCACAGACGCGATCATCTGCACCGCCGACACTGTCGCGCTCGGCCTGCTGACGGCGCTTCAGCACGCCGGTAAGCGGGTGCCCGCCGAGTACGCGATCACGAGTTTCGACGGTACCTACATCTCCGACACCGCCGCGCCGGGGCTCACCACCCTGGGCTCGACCGCCGAGCGCATGGTCGAGGCGTCCCTCGCCTGCCTCGATGGCGGCAGCGGCGATGTCGTCCTGAAACCCGAGCTCGTGGTCCGCGGTTCCAGCGGCTGACCGCGAACCCGGTGTCGCCGGCCCGGCGATCGACGTGGCGCGTCCACTCCGCCGTTGAGGAAGAGCGTCGCCGGGGCCACGCGCCGTATACGAGAGAGTCCATTCGCCTGCCCGGCTGACGCGGAATCCACGTTTACCACGGGGGCCGAGGCGGCGTGGTATCGGATGCGGACGTTCCATCGCAGGTCAGGGCCGTGACGGTGACGGCCCTCCCCGGCGTCGCCGGAGAAGATCCGTGTTAACTCCGGGACCACCCCTTGCCAAGCGGAGATAGTACGTGTTCGGATTATCTCCATCGGCCGGACAACGCAACCGGTCCGAGTCCGCTGTTCGCCACGGGCGGCGAGGGGCCCTGTGCCCTGTCCGCTCTTCGCCATTCCCCTCGACCGCCGCCCTCAGAGGCTGGCCGCGGCATGCCCGCCGCCACCACAAGGCCGCGGTCGGTACCGCAAGCGACCTGGGAGGAAAACGTGTTCGATCTCTCTTCCGCCGATCTGCTCGACGCCTTCACCCGCGAGTTGCGACTGTGCAAGGTCCGCGAGGGCGAGCACGTGGTCGTACTGTCGGAGCCCGGCAGCCGGGGCGACTACGTGGCGGCGGCCTTCGGCGCGGCCAAAGCATGTGGTGCACACGTCATCGCGGCAACCGTTCCCGGGGGCAGCCCCGCGCCGATGCCGAGCACACACACCGGCGCGGGCCCCGGGCTGCTGTCCGTCCTCAACGACAGCGCCGCCCAGGACCTGCTGAAATCCGCGGACCTGGTCGTCGACCTGACCCGCGAGGGCTTCATCCACGCGCCGGTCCAGCAGGAGATCCGCCGGGCCGGCACCCGCATCATCTTCATCTGCGACGCGCCCGACGTGCTCATTCGCAATCTGCCCAAGGAAAACGACAAGGCGCAGGTGCAGGAGGGCGTCGACCTGCTGGAGAGGTCGTCCGTCATGCGGGTCACCTCGGCCGCCGGCACCGACCTGACCGTGCAGCTCGCGGGCGCCAAGCCGGAGTTCCAGTGCGGCTTCGCCGACGATCCGGGCCGCTGGGACCACTGGCCGAGCACCATGGTGCTGTGCTGGCCGGAGATCTCCAACGGGCAGATCGTGCTGGATGAGGGCGACATCCTGCTGCCCTTCAAGGAGTACGTCAGCCGCCCCGTCACGCTTCAGGTATCCGACGGCCATATCGAGAAGGTCTCCGGCGGAGCCCAGGCCCGGATGCTGTCGACGTTCTTCGACGACGCACAGGACCGTTGGGCACGCAGCCTGTCCCACATGGGCTGGGGCCTGATGCGTACGGCCGACTGGTTCGCCACGGCGATGTACGGCAAGGACGAGCTGATGGGCATGGACGCCCGCGCGTTCGCGGGGAACTTCCTGTGGTCGACCGGTCCCCACCCGGTCCTGGGCCGCGAGTCGTACGCCCACCTCGACATCGCCATGCGGGGCTGCACCGTCTCCGTGGACGGCACCGAGGTCGTCACCGCCGGGACGCTCACCGACCGCTGAGCGGGCGGGCCGCCGTACCGCCGCGCCGCACAC
The DNA here is from genome assembly GCF_001598115.1 of Streptomyces sp. AgN23. Classification (NCBI taxonomy): domain Bacteria; kingdom Bacillati; phylum Actinomycetota; class Actinomycetes; order Kitasatosporales; family Streptomycetaceae; genus Streptomyces; species Streptomyces sp. AgN23. The sequence continues at coordinate 313,864 of NZ_CP007153.1, read as the reverse complement.
AAGACCATGACGCGCCCGCACATTGGAGGAAGAGTGGCGTCCAGTCAGTCATTCGAAGTCACCGTCGTCGGGGGAGGACTCGGCGGTCTGACCGCCGCTCTGGCGCTGCGCCACCGCGGCCTGCGGGTCACCGTCCTGGAACAGGCCGCCGAACTCGGCGAGGTCGGCGCGGGCATCCAGACCGCGCCCAACGCCAGCCGCGTCCTGATGGGTCTCGGACTGCGCCGGCAGATGGAGGCCATCCGCACGGAACCGCTCGATCAGGTGCGACGCCGGTGGACGGACGGCCGGATCGTCGGCCTGACCTCGCTCGGGCAGCGCTGCAAGGACGAGTTCAACGCCCCGTACTGGCACTACCACCGGGCCGATCTGCACCGGATGCTGCTGGAGGCCTGTGCGGACCCCGCGGGCCCCGGGCCCGTCGTGGTGGTCCACACCTCCAGCAAGGTCGTCGAAATGGACCGCACCGATCCCGTGCGGCCCGTGGCGGTCACCGAGGACGGACGGCGCCACGGCGCCGATGTGATCATCGGCGCCGACGGCGTCCGATCCCGGGTGCGCGACCTCATGGGCGCCCCCGACACGCTGCTGTTCTCCGGCGAGATGGCCTACCGGGCCCTGATCCCCGGTGACCTCATCGCGGCCGACCCGGCCACCCGCTGGCTCGTGGACCGCTATCAGAGCACCATCTGGTACGGGCCCGACCGGCACCTCGTCCACTACATGATCCGCGGCGGCGACTACCTGAACGTCGTGGCGTGCGTCCCCTGCACGGACGCGGTCCGCGAGAACTGGACGCTTCCCGCCACCGCGCAGGACCTCGTCGAGGCGTTCCCCGGCTGGGACGACCGTGTCCCGGCGATGCTGTCCAAGGCGAAGGAGGACGTCCTGGCCTTCGCCCTCTACTACCGGCGCCGCGACCCCGTATGGCTGGACGGCCGCGTCGCCCTCCTGGGCGACGCCTGCCACGCGATGCTCCCGTATCAGGCGCAGGGCGCCTCGCAGGCCATGGAGGACGCGGCCGTACTCGCCGAGGAACTGGGTGCTGTCACCGCCTCCGGCATAGAAGGGGCGCTGCGCCGCTACGTCGACCGGCGTGCCAAGCACGCGGGGATGGTCCAGGACGCGTCGCTCGCGAACAAGACCTTCTACCACCTGGCCGACGGCCCGGAGCAGCGGGCCAGGGACGAGAAGCTCACGAACTTCGACGGCGAGTCGGACGTGTCGTACGACTGGCTGTGGAGCGGAACCCCGCTCAACGACCCGGATCTGGGGGCGTTCTCCTACCAGTTCGCCCGCTGAGCCCACTGTCAGTGGCGAGAGCCCTCGCGCACTGACGACCCGCACGCCCGAGCCGTGCGTACCACACCGGCAATGGCGCGGCATGCACCCGATACGCGACCACCGTGGAGCGAACATGAAAACCGGTGATCAGATCGTTCAGGAACTTCCCTGGAGATGGGGCGTCCAGGGACGCATTTTCATCATCGGAGGTCTCGGCTACCTCTTCGACGCCTACGACATCGCCCTGAACGGTTTCCTCATGCCGCTCCTGGGTTCGCACTTCGACCTCTCGCTCGGCGGGCGCGGGCTCGTGGTGACCGCCAACCTCGTCGGCATGGCCGTGGGGGCCATCGCCTGGGGCGCGGTCGCGGACCGCATCGGACGCACGAAGGCGTTCAGCGTCACACTGCTGATCTTCGCCCTGTTCTCGGTGCTGGGCGCCCTATCGCCCACGTACCCCCTCTTCCTGGCCCTGCGTTTCCTCGCGGGTGTGGGACTCGGCGGCTGCATCCCCGTCGACTACGCCCTGGTCGGTGAGTTCTCGCCGCGGGCGTACCGCGGCCGGGTGCTCACCGCGCTCGACCTGTGGTGGCCGGTGGGTGTGACGCTGTGCGGTCTCGTCTCGACGGTGATGGTCCCCCTCGACGGCAACTGGCGCTGGATGCTGGCGACCATGGTGCTGCCCGCGCTCCTGTTGTTCTGGGTGCGCCGGGGCATCCCCGAGTCACCGGTCTACCTGACGAAGAAGGGACGCGAGGCCGAGGCCAGGGCCGTCATCGACGACCTCGTCGCCCGTACCGGCGCTCCAGTCGAGCCGTACGTCATCCCGGAGCCCGTCGCCGGTACCGGCCGACGCGGTGTGACCGCCGCCGTGGAGCAGCTGCGCGACATATGGGCGCACAGCCCGCGCATCACCTCCGTGGCCTGGTCGCTGTTCGCCACCGTGATGCTCGTGTACTACGCGGCTCTCAGCTGGATGCCCTCCATCCTCAAGGAGGAGGGCCTGGGGGACACCGCCAGCTTCATGAACACCACCGTGATGAGCGGCGTCGGCATCCTCGGTGTCCTCGTCTCCACCGCCCTGGTGGACGTGGTCGGCCGCAAGTGGCTCATCGGGGTCTCGGCTCCGGTCGCTGCCCTCGCGCTGGTGGTGTTCGCGCTGGTGATGAGGGCGCCGGCCGGGTCCGTCGTGGCGATCGCCGTGTTCGGCTTCGTGATGCAGCTCGCCATCCCCGCCATGTACGCCTACGTCTCCGAGCTGTACCCCACGCCTCTGCGGGCCAGCGGCTTCGGCTGGGCCTCCTCGGTCAGCCGGGCACTCACCGGGTTCGCGCCGCTGCTGTTCGGGTCGGTGATGTGGCCGGCCCTCGGGCTCGCCGTGACGTTCGCCGTGCTCGGAGTCGCGGTGCTGGCCGCCGTTGTGTGGATGGCCATCGCGGCGCCGGAGACGAAGGGCCGGGCCCTGGACGGGGACACCGCGGACGTCCGGGCTCAGGAACCTCGCGCGGTCCGCGAACAGACGGTGGTCTAGGCCGCCGGAACACGCACGGAACCGCACATGAGGCGACCCCACGCAAGAGAGGACAGGAAACCCATGAAGCCCGCGCCCTTTCAGTATCACCGGGCCCGTGACGTAGCCGGCGCCGTCCGGCTGCTGGCCGAGCTGGGTGACGACGCCAAGGCCATCGCGGGCGGACAGAGCCTGGTCGGGATGATGAACTTCCGGTTGGCCCGTCCGCACCACCTCGTCGACATCGGCGGCCTCCGGGAACTCGACCGCATGCACCGCGATGCCGCCGGGGCGCTGCGGATCGGGGCGCTCACCACCCACCACACCGTGGAGAGAGACCCGGCGGGCACACTCGCGCAGGGCTTCGAGGTGATGCGCCGGGCCATGGCCTGGATCGGGCATCTGCCGATCCGTACCCGCGGCACGGTCGGGGGCAGCATGGCACACGCGGACGCCACCGCCGAATGGTGTCTGCTCGCGGTGCTCCTGGACGCCGAGTTCGTCGTCCACGGTCCCCTGGGCGAACGCTCGATCGCGGCCGGGGACTTCTTCCTCGGCTACTACACGACCGCCCTCGCCCCGGACGAACTCCTGGTGGAGATTGTCTTCCCACGGACGGCGCCGCACGCGGCGCTCACCGAGTTCGCCGAGCGACGTGGCGACTTCGCGATCGTGGCGGCGGCCGTGGACCTCGATGTCGTGGACGGCGCCGTACGCGGTGGCCGGGTGGCGCTCGGTGGTGTGGCGGCGGCGGCCATCCGCGTTCCGGAGGCGGAGGCGGTGCTGACCGGCGGCGGTTCCTTCGACGCCTGCGCGTCCGCCGCGGCGGCGGCCGCCGACCCCGCGGGCGACGCGGCCTGCGGTTCGCACTACCGCAAGGAACTGGTCCGGACCCTGGTCCGGCGCGCCTGTGAGGAGGCGATGTCCCGATGACACGTCAGGAAAGAGGGCGGCCGCTGGTGGGGCGGTCGGTCCCGCGCCGGGAGGACCGGCGGCTGGTGTCCGGGCGCGGCCGGTTCGTGGACGACATCGCCCTGCCCGGCATGCTGCACGCGCAGTTCGTGCGCAGCACGGTCGCGCACGGCGAGATCATGTCCATGGACCTGTCGGCGGTACGCCGCGTCCCCGGCGTCGTGGCGGCGTTCGCCGCGGACGACCTGGCCATCGCAGACATCACGGCTCAGTTGGGACGTCCCCGGTCGCAGTTCGTGCCGACCGCCATGCCGGTCCTCGCCCGCGACAAGGTCCGCTACGTCGGGGAGCCCCTCGCGATCGTCGTGGGCCTCGACGCCTACGCCGCGGAGGACGGCCTGGAGGCGGCGCATGTGGAGTACGCCCCGCTGCCACCTGTCCTCGGCGAGGAGACGGCGCTCGCCGACGACGCGGTGCTCGTCCACGACGAGGCCGCCCGCAACACCCTCGTGGACGTCTCGCTCTTCGCGACCGACGGGATCGACGACATCTTCGACGCGGCGCACCGCGTCGTCGAGGTGGACGTCACGACCGGCCGTCAGAACGCGCTGCCGCTGGAGACCCGCGGCGCCGTGGCGCACTGGGACGACCGCGAGGAGCAACTTCTCCTCCAGACCTGCACCCAGGTCCCGCACCAGGTGAGAACGGTCGCCTCACGCTGCCTGCGTCTCGACGAGCGAGCCGTGCGGGTCGTGGTCCCCGACATGGGCGGCGGCTTCGGCCAGAAGTGCGTGGTCGGACGCGAGGAGATCGCGGCCGCCGCGGCCGCGCTGCGACTCGGACGGCCGGTGAAATGGATCGAGGACCGCAAGGACGCCCTGTCCGCGTCCTTTCTCGCCCGCGAGCAGCACTACCGGGCGCGCGCCGCCTTCGACACCGACGGCCGGATCCTCGCTCTCGACGCGGACGTGGTGTGCGACATGGGCGCCTACTCCTGCTATCCGTTCACCGCGGGCATCGAGCCGCTGATGGCGTCCGCCGAGATGCCCGGGGTGTACAAGGTGCCCGCCTACCGGGTCCGCGGCCGGGCCATCACCACCAACAAGGCGCCGACCGCACCGTACCGGGGTGTGAGCCGCCCGCAGTACGTGATGGTCGTCGAGCGGCTCTTCGAGCGCGCCGCCCGCGAACTCGGCCTGGACCCGGTGGAGATCCGCCGCCGCAATGTCATCACCGACTTCCCCTACACGGGCGTCAACGACATCACCTACGACCCCGGCTCGTACCTGGAGTCCCTGAACCTGTGCGAGCGGGTCGTCAGGGACGAGGGATGGTACGACACGCGGACCGCGGCGGCGGCCGAAGGACGGCACATCGGCATCGGCTACGCCTGCTTCAGCGAGCGCACCGGATACGGCTCCTCGGCCTTCGCACAGCGCAAGATGCAGGTGGTGCCGGGCTTCGACATCTCCGAAGTACGGATGGACACCAGCGGCGCGGTGACGGTCACCACCGGCACGATGAGCCATGGGCAGAGCCACGAGACGACAATGGCGCAGATCGTCGCCGACGCGCTCGGCCTCGACATCGCCCGGGTCAGGCTCCACCAGGGCGACACCGACCGTGTCACCTACGGCTGGGGCACCTTCGCGAGCCGGTCCATCACCGTCGGAGGCAGTGCGGTGCGCCTGGCCGCCGAGCGACTCGGCGACAAGCTGCGCGCCATCGCCGCCGCCCTGTGGGACACCGAGCCGGAGCAGGTGGAGCTGGCGGGCGGCCAGGTGCGCCGCCGAGGCGGCGACGGTGCCCATGACGTGCTCACCCACCAGGAGATCGCCGACGTCGCCTACCTCCGGGCGGATCTGCTGCCCAAGGACATCGAACCGGGGCTGACCGCGACCGCCACCTTCGACGTCTTCAACGACGGCACGTTCTCCAACGCCACCCACGGTGTGGTCGTCGAGCTTCACCAGGGCACCGGGCAGGTGGAGATCCTGCGATACGTGTGCGTCGAGGACTGCGGCGTCGCGATCCACCCACAGGTCGTGGAGGGACAGTGCCGGGGCGGGATCGCGCAGGGCATCGCCGGTGCCCTGTACGAGGAGGTGACCTATGACGCGGTCGGCGAGCCGTCGGCGACGAGCTTCATGGACTACAAGGTGCCCACGGCCCAAGAGATCCCCGAAGTGTCGATCCACCACCTTGAAACCCCTTGCGCGTTCACCGCCACGGGAGCGAAGGGCGCCGGCGAGGGCGGCACCATCGGGGCGCCTGCCGCCGTCCTCAACGCCGTCAACGACGCCCTGCGCCCCACCGGCACCGAACTCGACCACACTCCCATCACGCCACAGACCGTGCACCGCGCCCTGAACCCGGAGCCCGCCCCATGACCGATGACCCCCTCATGACGCCGCGGGAGCCACAGCTCATCGCGTTGCATGTCAACGGCGAGCAGCACGAGGTGATCACCGAAGCCCGCCGCACCCTCGTCGATGTGCTCCGCCACGAGCTGCGCCTGACCGGAACCCACGTCGGGTGCGAGCACGGCATCTGCGGCGCCTGCACCGTACTCGTCGACGACCGGCCCGTACGTGCCTGCCTGATGTTCGCGGCACAGGCCGAAGGCGCCCGCATCCGTACGGTGGAATCCCTGGCCGACGGCAACCGGCTGAGCGATCTCCAGCGGGCGTTCAGCGAGCACCACGCCTTGCAGTGCGGTTTCTGCACACCGGGGTTCCTCATGCTCGCCGAGGGCTTCCTCGCCGAGCGGCCCGGGGCGACCAAGGAGGAGATCCGGGAGGTCGTCGCCGCCAACATGTGCCGGTGCACCGGCTACCAGACCATCGTCGAGGCAATCGACGCCTGTGCGACGGCCCGCCGCCGGGCCTGCGCACAGGCGTGCCCCAGCAAGGAGGACTGACCTGTGCAGCTGACCAACTCCATTCCGGTCAAAGCCTCACCCGATGACGTCTTCACCTTGATGAACGACGTCGAACGGGTCGCCTCGTGCATGCCGGGCGCCGCGCTCGAAGGGCAGGACGGGGACACCTGGAAGGGCAGCGTAAAGGTCAAAGTGGGGCCGATCACGGCCTCGTACGCCGGCACGGTCCGCTTCCTGGAAGTCGACTCCGAGCACCGCCGGCTGCGCGTCCACGCCCGCGGCGCCGACACACACGGAAGCGGCGACGCGGAGGCCGAAGTCGTCCTCGATGTGCTGGGCGCACCCGAGGGCGCGCTGCTCCAGCTCGCCACGGATCTGGTGATCCGGGGCAAGATCGCTCAGTTCGGCAAGGGGGCGATCGGCGCCGTGTCGGAGCGAATCCTGCGGCAGTTCGCGCAGAACCTGGCAGGTCTGCTCGATCAGGACCATGCCGCCGGGCAACCCGGACCGCTGTCCGCGGTGCCCGCTGCCCCTTCAGCCACCGCTCCCGCCGCCGCACACCCCGCCCGCACGCCGGCCGCTCCCGCTCGGCAGCCCGAACTCGACGGCCTGTCCATGGTGTTCGGCCCCGCCGCCGCCAAGTACGGGATGCTCGGCGGGGCGTTCGCGCTCGGTCTCGTCCAGGGCTGGCTCGTCGGCCGGATGCGCGCCCAGTCACGCGAACTGCGCGTCCTGCGGAGGTCGTTGTGAGCGAGGCGCCGTACGGACTGGACACGGAACGCACCTACGACCGGGCGGGCTTCGGCGCGCCTGTCCGGCGCGGCGACCGGCCGGCGATCGTCGTGGTCGATCTGACGCGCGGGTTCACCGAGGACCGGTTCCCGTCGGGGGCCGATCTGACCGAGGTGGTCGGTGCGACGTCCGCGCTGATCGAGGCAGGCCGTCCCGCCGGAGTGCCGGTCGTGTTCACGACCATTGCCTACACCTCGGCCGAGGCGGCCGGAGACGCGGTGACCTGGCTGCACAAGGCGCGGGGCATGCGAGCCCTGGTCGAGGACAGTGAGGAAGTCACCGTCGATCCACGGCTGCCGCGTGGATCACGGGACCACATGATCGTCAAGAAGGGCGCTTCCGCGTTCTTCGGCACGGCGCTGGCCTCCTTGCTGACCGGGCTCGGCCGCGACACCGTGCTCGTCTGCGGCGCGACGACCAGCGGCTGCGTGCGGGCCACCGCGGTCGACGCCGTGCAGTCCGGGCTCTCGGTGCTGGTGCCGCGTGAATGCGTCGGCGACCGCGCGGCGGGTCCTCATGAGGCCAACTTGTTCGACATCCAGGCCAAGTACGGCGACGTGATCGACCTCGAGGAGGCCATCGCCTACCTCTCGGCGCTCCCGGTCGTGGCGCCATGACCTTGCCCTGCCCGCACCACCCGCCGTTGGAGGCCGCATGACCCCGCACCCGTCCCCGGCTGCCCGTAGCCTGCCGCAGAGCGCGCTCGCCGATCTCGCCGATGTGCCCGCCACGAGCCGCTGGGTGTGTTCGGGCGCCACCCGACTGCACGTCCTCGACTACGGCGGCCCTGGTGTCCCGCTCCTCGTCATGCCCGGCATCACCAGTCCCGCGATCACCATGGACTTCGTCGTGCGTGAGCTGACCGACCTCGTACGTCCGGTGGTCGTCGACGTCCGTGGGCGCGGGCTGTCCGACGATGGCGGCGGCTATGGGCTGGAGGAGTACGCCGAGGACACGGAGGCCGTCGTCATGCGGCTCGGGCTCGACCGGCCGGTGCTGTTCGGGCATTCCATGGGCGCGCGCATCGCCGCGGTCACCGCGGCGCGGAACAAGGTCCCGCTCCGGGGCACGGTTCTGGGCGACCCGCCCATGAGCGGCCCGGGGCGCGGACCCTACCCGACACCCCTGGACGCCTTCCTGGACCAGCTGGCGCAGGCCGTACGCGGCACCACCGCCGCGGAAGTGGCCAGGGCGTGGCCTCGGTGGCCGCACCGGGAGCTGGAGTTGAGGGCCCGGTGGCTGGCCAGTTGCGGCGAGGAGGCCATCAAGGCCACCCACCGCGGTTTCGAGAGCGAGGACTTCTTCGACTGGTGGTCCTCGGTCCCCGGCCCCACGGTGCTGCTGTACGGCGCGGACAGCCCCGTGGTCACCGAGGTGGGCGCGGCAGAGGCGGCGCGGACGAACCCCACGGCCTCGCTGAGCCGGATACCGGACGCCGGCCACATGCTGTTCTGGGACAATCCTCCCGCCGCTCTCGCGAGCCTGCGGGAAGCACTGCGCCCGATGCTCGCCTGACCGGTGGCTCCTCGATTCCCAGCCCCTCCATCCCCGCGCGGGGGCGATGACGTGGCGTGCTTAAGTAGGCGCCATGGCTGACGAAACCGCACCTTCGACGTCCGCGCGGCCCCGGCCACCCGCCGCGCTGACGACCGCGCCCGGGTACCAGGTCCGGCGCCTGTACCAGGCATACCTCGCCGTCTGGATCAGGGCGGTCGACCCGCTCCTGACCGGGCCGCAGTTCGCGGTGCTCCAGGTCGTGGACGCGAGTCCGGGGCACGACCAGCGATCGCTGGCGTCAGCGGTCGCCCTCGACACGTCGACCATGACGGACGTCGCCCGCCGACTGGAGAAGCGCGGCCTGATCGTCCGCAGAACGGCCGCCGACGACGGTCGGCGCAAACTGCTCTATCTGACCGAGGAAGGCAAACACACCCTCGACGACGCGAACCGCCGCGCCCGCCTGCTCGACGAACAGCTCCTGGAGCCGTACGGACCACAGCAGCGCGACGACATCACGCAACTGCTCGCATCCCTCGCCGACCACTGGGAGCAACTGACTCAGGACGGGTGAACCGCCGTGGCACGGCAGGCCACGGGAACGGGCCCGCGGGTCGTCGGCGAGTCCCGTACACCGGACAACCGGAGGATTCCGTGACCGATCATCACGTCGGCCTGATCGTGCCCAGCTCGAACCTCACCATGGAAAAGGAGTTGCCCCGGATCCTGCGGCTGCGCGAGTCGGCAGTCCCCGAGGACCGGTTCGTGTTCCACAGCAGCCGGATGCGCATGCAGCAGGTGACCCCCGAGCAGCTGCGCGCCATGAACGCGCAGACCGAGCGTGCCGCGCTGGAACTCGCCGACGCGCGGCCGGACGTCGTCGCCACAGCCTGTCTCGTCGCGATCATGGCACAGGGAGCGGGGTACCACTGCACGGCGGAGGACGAGATCGCCACTGTGCTGCGAGCGCAAGGCGCCCAGGCACCCGTGGTGTCCAGCGCGGGTGCCCTTCTCGACGGCATCAAGGCACTCGGGGCCAAGCGGGTCGCGATCATCACGCCCTATATGAAGCCGCTCACGGGGCTGGTCGCGAACTACATCGAGGACGCGGGCATCGAGGTCGTGGACGCGCTGAGCCTGGAGGTACCGGACAATCTCGCCGTCGCCCGGCTGGACCCGGCGGATCTGCTCGACCACTGGCGGCGCCTGGACCTGTCACGTGCCGACGCCCTCGTACTGTCGGCGTGCGTCCAGATGCCGTCCCTGCCGGCGATCCAACCGGCCGAGGACGCGGTCGGCCTGCCCGTCCTGTCCGCGGCCACCGCCACGGCGTACCGCATCCTCGTCGAACTCGGCCTGCCCCCGCATGTGCCGGGCACCGGCGGCCTCCTCGGCGGCCGCCTTCCCGTCCCCGCCCGTAGCGCTCCGGAATAGCTTCGCCTGAGCTGGTCCTACCGTCCAAGCGTGGGTCCGGGCAGGGAGGCCGGGCGTGCCCGGCCCGCGCCCGGCCCCGGCTGCCACGCACGCCACCACGGGAGGCAACGGCTGTCGGGGCGGGACCTGAGCCACGGCCCTGCGGCTGGGGCGGGGCCTGAGCCCCGGCTCTGCGGCTGCGGGCCCGCAGGACCAGTGCGACCAAGGCCGCGGTCTCGGGGTGGCGTACGTCGTTGCCGGTGAGTTCGAGGAAGCGGTTGAAGCGATGCTGCACGGGGTTGCGGTGGCACTAGACGGCGGCTGCCGTGTCTGCTGTCGCGCGTTGCCTGCGAGGTGGACGCTCACTCTCGGCCGACGCCCGCGGGCCGAGTCGCGCGGTCAGCACGGCCTGGGAGCCGAGGGCCTGCTGCTGGACCGGGACCCCGGCCGCGCGCAACTCCGCCGCCGCCCGCCGCCCGCCGCCCGCCGCAGCGCCGCGGCGTGCTGCGCGGAGGCCGCCACGCACACGCCGCTCCCTGCCGGCTGGAAGCCGAGAGCCCGGGCCAACCGGTCACACCCGCTGGGTCGTCGTAGTCTTCACTCCACGTGGGGGCAGTCGGAATCAGGGTCCCGCGTGATGGCGATCACGTCGTCGAGCCGGTCGGTGATCCGGTGGTCGATGCGGACACGCTCGGCCACCAGCTGGTCCAGGAGTGCCGGGGGCGCTTCACCCGAGTCCACGCACGGCAGCACCTGGCGGACCACGCTGTTCGGGCGGCCGTCCGACTTGCACCTGACGTCAACGTGAGGTTTTAGCGTAGTGAGCGTCGGCGCTCGCCGAACATTCACCCATCACCCATTGATGTCACGAACGGCCGGTTCAGGCCGTGTGGGAAGGCAGAACGTCATGCGCGCAGTCCGTTATCACGAGTACGGCGGTGTGGAGACCCTTGTGGTCGAGCAGGTGCCGGACCCGCATCCCGGGCCCGGCGAGATCCGCGTCCGTGTCGCGGCGGCCGGCGTCAATCCCGTCGACTGGAAGGTGCGTTCCGGTGCGGTGCGCGAGGTGCTCCTCGTGGACCTGCCCGCGATTCCTGGGCGTGATGCCGTCGGCGTGGTCGACGAGATCGGTGCGGGCGTGCAGGGGGTGAGCATCGGCGACCGTGTCTTCGGGCTGGGTGGCGTCACCGGCGCGACAGCGGAGCTGGCCGTGCTCTCGGCCTGGGCTCCCGCGCCCGCCACATGGACCGACGAGGAGGCCGCCGGCGCCGGTCTGGCATCCGTGACCGCGATGGGCGGGCTGAAGGCGCTCGGTCCGTTGCGGGGGCGCACCCTTCTCGTCGAGGGGGCCGCCGGAGGCGTGGGCAGTGCCGCGGTCGAGATCGCGGTGGCTCGGGGCGCCACCGTGATCGGGACGGCCAGCGAACGCAACCACGAGTTCCTCACCTCCCTCGGAGCCGTTCCGACCACTTACGGCACCGGCCTCGCGGAGCGCCTCGCCACGCTGGCTCCGGACGGCGTCGACATCGCGCTCGACACTGCGGCCTCCGGGTCCCTGGCCGACCTCATCGCGATCGTGGGCGACCCTGCTCGTGTGTCGACGATCGCCGACTACACCAACGCGCATCGACTGGGTGTGCATTTGGGCAACGCGGAGAACGACTCCACGCTCCTCGCCGAAGCAGGCGAACTCGGTCGGCAAGGTCGCTACACACCGCGCATCGAGCGGACCTACCCGCTCGAACGGATCGCGGAAGCGCACGCATACGTCGAGCGCGGACACACGCGAGGGAAGATCGTGGTCTGCATCTGAGCTTGTCCCACCGTTCGGGGCTTCCCGCGGCTTCGGTCGCGGAAAGCCTGGCCCGATCGCGACGTGACCAGTGAGCCTGTGCGGCCCAGCCCCACGAAGCACGTCCTGTTCGATGTCGACGGTACGTTGATCGACGCCGTGGACAACCAACGCCGGGTCCGGGAAATGTGGGCGGAGCGATATCGCCCTGCCGCCGCGGTGGAGCGGGCGAACCGTCGCCCGTGCCCTCCCTGTTGGCCGCTGAGCAGCTCGGTGCCGAACCCGAGGACTGCCTGGTCATCGAGGACGCCCCCTCCGGAGTCGAGGCAGGGCTGAGGGCCGGCATGACGGTGTGGGGAACCAACGCCGCGGTCGCGGTGAGCGGCGTGCACCGTCACTTCGGGAGCCTGCGCGAAGGAGTCCCCGACATACTCGCCTTCGCCCGCTCGAAGGGATCAGCCGCAGTGGAATGATCATGGTGTGGCTGGTGTGATCACGGTGGCGGAGTCGTCCCTGCGGGGCGGGTCCGACGTGGCGCTGAGACATGGGGGTCGTGCCTGTACCGCGTTCGCGTTCTCACGCCGAGGCATGGGAAGGCCAGGCGGCCGCGTCGAGAACAGCCGGTCCGCGGGCACGATCCGGCGGCCGCCTTGATGCGCCGTCAAGAACTCGAGGCGAGTTGTGAGGTCCTGAAGGTCAGCGATCTGGAGATGCTGGACTGTGCCGACTCGGGGATGCGGCGGTTCGGCGAGGCCATGCGCGATTCTCACGAGGGGCAAGGAGAGGTTCGGCGAGTTGACGGGCATGGAGAGCACTCCTCGCGCCCGCGTGACGTCCTCTGTGCTGCCCCAAGGTCCGCGGTAAGAGTGCATCGCTCGGCGGTGGGGGCATAGTTTGGGGTGTCCACGACCCGGGAGGGGGCGCGATGAGGCGTACGGAAGCGGCCGAGCAGTTGGGGAGATTTGTGCGGGAGCATCGCACCGACGGCGCGCGGCGCCTGCGGCAGGCTGGTATCTGGCTGATGGTCGGAGCTGTGGGCACCGCCTTCGGGATGCCGGTGGCGATCGCGTCGGTGGGCACCACCGACGGGGCCCCGGGGCTGGCGGGGTTGCTGCTCGGGGTCGGTCTGGTGGGGTGGGGGCTGGGGATCTGGCGCCTGGTGCAGGCGTTCCGTACCCGGGAGCAGTGCTTCGACATTCACGAGCGGGGATTCACCCACCGGGTGGCGGGCACCGCCACCGTGATCCCCTGGCAGGACGTCGCGCAGGTGAGTACCAGCGGTGGTGACGGCCGTCCGCTGGCCGACGCCCGGGGCATGGGCTCTACGTGCGAGATCCGGCTGCACAGCGGACGCCGGATCCGCGTCGATGCCTTCACCGAGGACCTCCGGGACCTGGCGGCGGTCGTCCATCGTGCGGTTCACCTCGGGCAGTTCCCCCAGGGCCGGGGACGCTGACCCGACCCGGCTGCCGCGTCCCGGCCGACGCAAGGGTGCACCCCTGCGCCCCGGTGCGGCTGGACGTCGATGGACAGGCCGTCGTCGGTCGTGCCGTGGGGGACGCGGGTGGTGGTGGATCGGCGCGATGGCTGGACGCTCAGCCTTGCCCTGGGGGCAACGTCAACAGGTGTGCGGGGAATCAATGCGCCGCGGCGGCCGCGTGATCGCCGGGCCCCGGCTGCCGGAATCCGGGCGGGTTCACTCCGCGAGCAGTTCGGCGGTGCGGTCGGCGACCTCCCGCCGCAGGGCGTCGCGCACGGCTCCCACCGCCGGGTGGGTGACCGCTTCCCGCCGCATGGCCAGGGTGATCGGGAGCCGGATGTCGACCTCGTCGGCCAGCAGCCGCCGCAGCGGTTCCCTGCGGGCGAGGAAGGCCGGCAGCACACCGATGCCCGCTCCCAGTCGGGTGGCTTCGAGCTGGGCGAAGACGTTCGTGGAGGAAAACGCCGGGGTGGCGCCCGGCAGATGGCGTTCGATGTCGAGATCGCCGACCTGGAGCATCGACTCGATGTAGAAGATGAGCGCGTGATCCCGAAGGTCGGCGAGTGTCTCGGGGCACCCGCACCGGGCGAGGTACTCATCGCTGGCGTACAGCCCCAGCGCGTAGTCGGTGAGGTGCTCGGTCACCAGGCGGCCGCCCGGCGATCCGCCGATCGCCAAGGCGAGATCGAAGCCGGACGGATGCAAAGTCAACTGCCGTGTAGCCGTGATGAGTTCAACCTGAAGCCCGGGATGATGCCGTCGCACCCGGACCAGGGCGGAAGCGGCGAAGACGGTGCCGAAGCCGTCCGGCGCGCTGACGCGCACGGTGCCGCGGAGTGAGCGTACGCCCTGGCCGGACACCGCGTCGGCGACCCGGGCAAGCGCGTCCTCGATCGCGCGTGCGCTCTCCGAGACCTGCTTCCCGGTGTCCGTCAGGGCCCATCCTTCCGTGCCCCGCTCCATCAGCCGGAGGCCGAGGCTTTTCTCCAGCGCGGCGATACGGCGGGACACGGTGGTGTGGTCCACCCCGAGCGCGTCGGCGGCGGCCACCAGACGCCCTGTACGGGCGACCGCGAGCAGGTAGCGCAGATCGTCCGCGCGGAGCCTGCGCGGATCGACCGTGCCGCGGCCGGTCTCCGGACGCGGTGCCGGGTTCTCGCCGGCCGGCCGGGAAGGGGGATGCATCAGAACACCGTATCTGCATTTCCGCAGAACCGGTCTGCGTCATTGGCGCTTGAACGCACACCAGGGCGGGCGTCACAGTCGAACAACCGCAGAGCATCCCGCTTCCCTCCACAGCCTTCCTCCCACCAGCGCTCCTCCCACCGTCGAGAGGTTCTCCATGGTTGCCAATCTGTCCCTGCCGCGGATCATGCGCGTCGGCCGAGGTGCCGCCGACGAGTTGGCCGACGTCATCACGGGCCTGGGACTGAGCCGCCCCCTCCTCGTGACGGACGCATTCCTGGTCGGGACGGGTGCGGCGGAACGCCTGACCGCGACACTACGGAAGGCCGGCCCGCACCCGCGGCTGTTCTCGGGCACCGTGCCCGACCCCACGACCGACTCCCTGGCCTCGGGGCTGGAAGCGCTGCACGACCACCAGGCGGACGCGGTGATCGGGTTCGGCGGCGGCAGCCCGATGGACACGGCCAAGGCGCTCGCCCTACTCGCCCTCCAAGGCGGTCATATGCGCCAGTACAAGGCCCCGCGGATGAACCTCGGCCCTGCACTCCCGGTGATCGCGGTCCCCACCACCGCCGGCAGCGGTTCGGAGGCAACCCAGATCACCGTCATCACCGACAGTGCCACGGACGAGAAGATGCTCTGCATGGGCCCGGCGTTCCTGCCGCTCGCCGCCGTCGTCGACGCCGAACTGACCATATCGATGCCGCCCCGGCTGACCGCCGACACCGGCATCGACGCACTCACCCACGCCGTTGAGGCGTACGTGAGCCGCAAGGCCAATCCCTTTTCCGACCCCCTCGCACTCACCGCGATCCAGACGATAGGCCGCCATCTCCACCGCGCCTACGCCGACGGCGGCGACACCGAGGCCCGCGAGGCCATGATGCTCGCCGCGACCCAGGCCGGCATCGCGTTCTCGAACTCCAGCGTGGCCCTCGTGCACGGCATGAGCCGCCCGATCGGCGCCCACTTCCACATCGCCCACGGCTTGTCGAACGCCATGCTCTTCCCCGCGGTGACCGCCTTCTCCGCACACGCGGCGCCGAGCCGGTACGCCGACTGCGCCCGCGCCCTGGGAGCCGCGACCACCGCGGACAGCGACACCGTGGCCGCCGACAAGCTGGTCGACGCGCTCGGCGGCCTGTGCCACGACCTGGCCGTACCCACACCCCATGACTACGGCATCGACCACGACGCGTGGAGCCGGCTGACGCCCCTCATGGCCGAGCAGGCCGTCGCTTCCGGTTCACCTGCCAACAACCCCGTCGTACCCACCACCGAGGAAATCCAGGACCTCTACAACCGGATCTATGCCTGATCCCCGCCCAGCAGAAGAGTCACAGCGATTGTGGGTTGGGGCTGAGAGGGCTGATGTGAGATGACGGTTGTGGGAGGTCGGGGGTTTCGATGAGCGGAAGCCGCCGGCCCGCATCCGATCCGGTCGGGTTCCAGCCGCCGGGTTCGCCCCCATCGGGCACGCGGCGCGGATACACCGTCCACTGAGCCGGAAGTCAGCGGCGCCCGAATCGTGTCGCCCAGTCTCCGGTGAGCCCTGGGAGTGCGGTCGCCGCGAGGCCGGCTGAGTGTGATGGGTTGCTGCTGGTGGTCGAGCCGTCGTCAAGGCCGTCCCGACGGCGAGCTGGAACTCCTTATCGTCGCCGGGCCTTTGTCCTACTTGGAGGAAACAGTTCCTGGCGCACCCGGGGTAGGGCTGGTGGCATTCCAGGCGGCTTCGATCATGCGGAAGATTTCGTCGACGGCGGCCTGCGGGTCGGCGGCTTCGCGGGCCAGTGAGAAGGCGTCGATCGCGAACCTCGCGATCGCGCGGCAGGCCGTCGTGGTCCGTGACAGGTCGGGATCGGCGGCGATGGCCGTTGCCAGTGCCTCCGCGTGGCGCAGCCTCATCGATCCCTCGTACTCCCGCAAGGCGGGTGATGCGTCGATCAGGTGCCAGGTGGGGGCGGCGCTGTCCGCCATGCAATGTCGTACCAGGGCCTGGATCTCGCGGCGCAGTGCGGGGATGAGGGGCTCATGCGGCGCCCGGCCGGTGACCGCCTGTGTGAGGCGTTGCTCGAAGTTTTCGTCCTGCTCGAATACCAGCGCCTCTTTCGAGGCGAAGTGGGAGAAGAGCGTGGTGACGGCGACGTCCGCTTCGGCGGCCACGTCGCGGATGCCCACCGCGTCGTATCCGTGTTCCAGGAAGAGCCGCAGGGCGGTGTCGGCGATCTTCTGTCGGGTCGCGGCCTTCTTGCGCTCACGACGTCCGGTCGGCGCGGTCATGCCCTGACACTATCAGATATGAATCCGTAACCGTTTTTTAAAGCTAACCGTTAGTGCTACGGTCGGTGGCATGAAGAGAGTGAGCTTCGCCGAGTTCGGCGGTCCGGACGTTCTGCAACTCGTGGATGCCGAGGAGCCCCATGCGGGCCCCGGCCAGGTACGCATCGCTGTACGGGCGGCGGGTGTGAATCCCGTCGACTGGAGGATCCGGGAAGGCCAGATCCTGGGGGCCCATCCGGTCGAGTTGCCCTCGGGGGTCGGCCTGGATGCCTCCGGGGTGGTGGACGAGGTCGGTGAGGGGGTCGAAGGGGTCGAGGTCGGTGACCACGTGTTCGGCGAAGGGTTGAGCACCTATGCCGAGTTCGCCGTGCTGTCGGCCTGGGCGCGGATGCCCGGGGGGCTGACATTCGAGGAGGCGGCCGGGTATCCCTCCGTGGTGGAGACCGCGCTGCGCATCATCCGCGAGGTCGGTGTGCAGCCCGGACAGACGCTGCTGGTCAGCGGTGCGTCCGGGGGAGTCGGGTCGGCGGTGCTGCAGATCGCGCGCGAGCGCGGCATCGCGGTGATCGGTACGGCCGGGGCGGCGAACCAGGACTATCTGCGGAGCCTGGGTGCCGTTGCCACGACGTACGGCGAGGGCTGGGTCGAGCGGGTGCGCCGGCTCGGCCATGTCGACGCGGCGCTCGATCTGGCCGGCTCGGGCGTGATCCGTGAGCTCGTCGAGCTGACCGGGGATCCGCAGAGGGTGATCTCCATCGCGGATCTCGGTGCACCGGAGTTTGGTGTCCGGTTCTCCGGCGTGGCCGGGAGTGTGCCGGAGGCGCTGGCCGAGGCGGCCGGTCTCATCTCGCGGGGGAAGCTCCACATCCCGGTCGAGAAGTCGTACACACTCGCCGAGGCCGCTGCGGCGCACATCGACAGCCAGGCCGGTCACACGCGCGGGCGCCGGGTCGTAGTCATCTGAGCCCTGTCCCGCGCGGTCGCAGGGCCGGCAGGCTGAATTGCTCGACGGTGGAGTACGTCGGCAGCCGGTTGGCCGGAACCGCCGTGGCCACCGGCCCCGGCCCCGGCCGTACCGACCTCCACGCGGTCTCCGGGCCGGGGCCCGGCCGCCCGCCGGGCCCCCGGTGAGGCGACCCGCGCGGGGGAGAGCTCGCCGCTTTCGTCGGCGTTCCAGGTGTCCCGGGTCAGTTCTGGCGGCCCCAGTCCGGGCGGTCGGCCAGCCCGGCGGCGGTGAAGGCGGCCGTCAGGTCGTCGCGGCCCTCGGTGAAGTGGGCCCAGCTTCCGTAGTGGACGGGGACCACGCGGCGGGCGCCGAGGATCGTGGCGGCCTCGGCGGCCTGGGCGCTGTCCAGGACGATCAGCTGGTTGTCGAAGGCGAGCCGCCTTCGCCCTCGTTGCCGGCCCACAGGCCGAGCACGTCCTTGCGGCCGGCCGCGTCCACCCCGACGGCCAGGAGTAGCCGACGCGATCGGTCATCTCCGCGTCCAGGGCCCGCTCACGGACTTACGCGATCTTTCGGGGGTCGGACACCTCTGCGCGCCATCGATCGGGGGTGATATGGCGTGAGGCCGCGCTCCGTCCGTGCCATCGGGTATGGCGGTATGGGCGGTGGAGGATTCTCTCGCCGCCGTAGGCCCGACATGGACCGGGAGAGGGCGGATGGCGGATGAGGCGAGGGCCGGTGGCCGGGGGGCCGGTGCGCGCCGGGATGTGGTGGGCGGGACGGTGGAGGTGCGGGGCGGTTGGGCCGGGCTGCTCGCCATGGTCCCGGTGCTGCTGCTGGTCGGGGGCGTGGTGCTGGACGTCTTCGGGCCGGTGCCGTATGCGGGGTTGCCTCTGCTGTCCGCGAGCCCGCTCGCGGCCTGCATGGTGCTGGAGTTCCGGGGCGCGGTGATCACCGCGGCCGTTGCCTGTGTGCTGGCGGTGTGCGTGGACGTGCTGGTGAACCGCCCGCTGACGGCGCTGGTGGTGGATCTGCTGGACGTGGCGTTGATCAGTGTGATCGCGTTGTGGCTGAAGTGGGTGGTCCAGCGTCAGGGGCAGCGTTTCGCGGCGGTGCGAGCTGTGGCCGAGGTGGCGCAGCGGGCGGTTCTGCCGCTGCCGCCTGCGCGAGTGGGGGCAGTGTCGGTGGCCACGCGGTATGAGTGTGCGGACGCGGAGGCGTCGGTGGGTGGGGATTTCTATGCGGTGCGCAGTACGCCGTTCGGGGTGCGGGCGCTGATCGGGGACGTACGGGGCAAGGGGTTGCCGGCCGTGTCCACCATGGCTGTGGCGACCAGTGCTTTCCGGGAGGCGGCGGAGCAGGCGGTGACGTTGTGGGAGCTCGCGGAGTACATGGAGCGGGCCCTGCTCCGGTTCGCGGCGGACGTCGGTGATCAGCCGGACGCACTGGAGCGGTTCGCCACCGCCGTACTGGTCGAGGTCAGCGAGGAGGAGGGGCGGGTGCGGTTGCACCACCGCGGTCATCCGCCGCCGTATCTGATCCGCGGGGGCCGGGTGATGTCGCTGGAGCCCTCGGTTCCGGGGCTTCCCCTGGGGCTGGGAATGCCGGAGGGCGTGGATGTGTCCGGCTGTGACACCTTCCCCTTCCAGCAGGGGGACTGCTTGCTGCTGGTGACCGACGGTGTCACCGAGGCGCGCGACCGGCATGGGGTCTATTACGAACCCTGTACGAGGCTGGCCGGCCGGGATTTGCGCACACCGTCGGAGGTGGTGGACACGCTCGTTGCCGATGTCACCGACTGGACCGGGGGCCGGCGGCGTGACGACATGGCGATCCTGGCCCTGGCGCCGGTCCGCTGACACGCCGGCGCTGTCGAGGATCTTGAACGGGCACCACGTTTGAAGTTTCACGCTGACTGGGCCAAGCCCCCGTAGTAGTCGGGAACTTTGAGGTGGATACGGGCTGGCCGGCCGGCAGGAATGCGGTCAGGTGGTCGTATCCGGGGTGGCGACGTCGGCGGGGGCCTGCTCAATGGCTCCTGGGTATGCCTCTCGCCTGGCGCGCTCGGCCGGTGCCCGGTGCCCGGTGCCCGGTGCCCGGTGTCCGGTCTCCGGTGTGGCGTGGGGTCAGGACTGTTCCAGGGCCCGTTCGATCGCGCGGCGGGCCCGGCCCGCGGCCGCCCGATCGTGGTGGAGCTGCATGGCGGCGTTCAGCGCCAGTCCGGCGGCGAGGATCTCGAACAGCGCCTGGTCGATGTCGAACCCGGCGGGTAGCTCGCCGTTCTCCACCGCCGAGGTCAGGTCCATCCGCAGCTGTTCCCGCCAGCGCGACCACACCTCGGCCACCGCGTCGCGGACCCGGCCGGGGCGGCCGTCGTACTCGCTGAGCGCCGCGGTCATCAAGCAGCCGCCGGGCAGCAGCGGCGCTTCCAGGTAGTCCACGGAGTTGGCGCACACCGCGCGCAGCCGCCGCAGACCCGCCGGCTCGGCCAGTGCGGGCTCGACCACCCGGTGCCAGAAGTCCACGAACGCCTTGTCCAGCGTGGAGATCTGCAGCGTCTCCTTGGTGCCGAAGTGCTTGTGCACCCCGGACTTGCTCATCTCCAGCTCCTCGGCGAGCCGGCCGATGGTGATGCCGTCCAGCCCTTCCTCGGAGGCGATCTCGGCGGCACGGCCGAGGATCCGGCCCCTGGTGGCCTGCGCTTCTGCCGCTGAGCGTCGTGGTGACATGTGACGAGGATAGCGTACGGGCGTTCGCTATTGATTTGGTGAACGGCCGTACGCTAAATTCCGGGCAACAACCACAGGGGCGAAGGGGAGTGCGAGATGCGGGTGCGACGACTGGGCTGGGCCGGAGTGGAGATCGAGGCGGGCGGCGAGCGACTGGTGGTCGACTACGTGCGGGACCTCTCACCGCTGTTCACGGGGTGGAAGCCCGGCGAGGGGCTGGCGGTGCCGAGCGGGAAGGTCGCCGCCGCACTGGTCACCCACCTGCACCGGGACCACACCGACGCGTCCGCGCTCGCGGACGCGCTGACGCCGGGGGCGCCGGTGCTGCGACCGGCGCCCGGTCACGGCGACGACGTGGACAACGTGACGACGCTGCTGGCCGAGCGTGAACTGGTCCTGCACCGGCTGGCCGCCGAGGCCGTGGATGCCTGGTCCACCCGCGACATCGGGCCGTTCCGCGTCACCGCGGTCCCCTCCGTCGACGGGCTGGGAGACCCGCAGCTGAACTGGGTGGTGCAGGCCGACGGGCAGCGGGTCTTCCACGGCGGCGACACGATGTTCCACGGCTACTGGTGGCTCATCTCGCGCCGGTTCAGCCCCCTCGACGCGGTGTTCCTGCCCGCCAACGGCGCGGTGGTCGACGCGCCGCACCTGCAGCCGCCGAGCCCGCTGCCCGCCGCGATGGACCCGAGGCAGGCCGCCGCGGCAGCGGAGATCCTCGACGCCCGGTACGCGGTGCCGATGCACTACGAGGCGGAGCAGCCGGACAAGATCGCGGGCTACGTCGAGGTCTCCGACCCGGAGAACGAGTTCCGCACGCACGCCGGACCGCGCGCCCACGTGCTGGCCGTCGGGGAATGGCTGGACCTGGCCACATGACCGGAAACTCCGCCATGCCAACGGGCTCGGGCAGCACCAGGACACGGCTCGGAGCGGAGCGGCGTCGATCTCGTACGGCAGGCCCTGGTCGCCGCTCGGGAGCGGCGAAGTGGACACCGGCCGCTTGGACGTTGTCCCCGACGCCCCGGCCTACGGCACCGAGCCGCGGTGGAGCGTGCCGAAGCTGATCGCGGTGGCCGACACGGAGGCGCCGGCGTGGGTCACCGTCGGGCGGGGTGATGGTCTGCCCACGTCCTCACACTGGGCGGGCGTACCTCAGGCGGCGAAGCGCTTGGCGAGGAGTTCGCCTTCCTGGGCGGCCTGTTCGTGTGCGGTGGCCAGGACCCTCTCGTGGAGGGGGATGAGGTCGGCCATCGCGGGGACGAGGGGGGCGTGGGTGAGCTCGGGCAGGATGATGCGCAGGTCGAGGCCGAGCATCCGGTTGAGGATGGCTTCGAGGGACGGTACGAGGTGGTCCATGCCGTGGTTGGGGGTGCCGGGTCCGAAGCTGCCGCCCCGGGCGGTGATCACGGTGGCGGGGCGGCCGGCGGTGGGCGGAGTGGCTCCGATGGCCAGGGTTCGGCCGAAGATCATGATCTGGTCCAGCCATGCCTTGAACACCGAGGGCATCGTCAGGTTGTACAGCGGGATGGTGAACAGGTAGGCGCTCGCGCCGAGGAACTCCTCGATGAGTTCGTCCTGGAGGGCCTGCGCCTTGGCCTGCTCCGGGGTGTGCTGGGCGGGGTCGGTGCTGCGGGCGGTGATGCTCTCGGCGGTGAGGTGCGGGACCGGTGCCAGGCCGAGGTCGCGGTGGATGACGGGGCCGGTGAAGGAGGCGCGGAAGGACCGGGCGACCCTGCGGGAGACGGATCCGTCGCCGGGAGTGGCCGAGGAATCGATGTGGAGAAGATGCGACATATCCGTGTGGTCTCTTTCGGTTTCGGTGGGTGTCAGGACGGACGGGCAGGCGCGTCGGCGCCCGGTGCGGTGCGCATGCGGACCGCACGGCTCTCGAGCCCGCGGACGGTGCGGGCCGCGAGGGACTGCCTCAGGAAAACGAGGGTGGTGCCGGCTTCCCGGCCGGGAAGCGGCCGGTGACGGGGTGCCGGAGGTGATGAGCCACGGGTGCCGATGGTGATGAGCGGCGTCCGGGGGCTGCCCCGGCGGAGGCGGGGCGGTCGCCTCCTGTCCGCCGGGGCAGGCGGACGCTCAGCGAGTTGCCGTGCCGGGCGCGGCAGCGGCCTCCCGCAGCGCGGACAGGAACGTGTCGACCGGCTGCGCGCCGGAGAGGCCGTATGCGCGGTTCAGGACGAAGAACGGCACTCCGCTCGCGCCGAGCGCCTGAGCCTCGCGGGTGTCCTCCAGGACGTCGGCCGCGTAGGCGTCACCGGCGAGAACCTTGCGTGCCTCGTCGGGCGGGATCCCGACCTCCTTCCCCAGCCGGACGAGGGTATCGACGTCGTCGACGACCTCGCCCTCGATCAGGTGGGCGCGCATCAGCCGCTCGTGCATCTGGGAGCCGAGGCCGTGGGCACGGCCCAGCTGATTCAGGCGGTGGGCATCGAAGGTGTTGACGAGGACGGCCCGGTCGAAGTCGTAGGCGAGCCCTTCTGCCGCCCCCAGCTCCACAAGCTGCCCGGTCATCGCACGGACCTGCGCCGATGAGCCGCCCGTCTTCCTGGCAAGGGCGTCGTACACGGGCTCCCGCACGCCTTCACGGTGAGTGGGGTCGAGCTGGAAGCTGCGCCACACCACCTCGACTTCGTCTGCGTGCCCGAACTGGTCGAGTGCCTTGTCCAGCCGGTGCTTTCCGATGTAGCACCACGGGCATACGACGTCCGACCACACCTCGATCCGCAACCGCTGCTGCCCGCTCACAGCGGGCACACCCCGTCCGAGCAGAGGGGAGCGTCGTCGGCCCCGACGACGACCAGGGCAGGGGCGGGGGCCGGTTCCTCGCCGGACGGCGCGGGACCCGACTGCGCCCCGGGCCCGGGGGCTTCATCCAGTGAGGTGCTCACGGGATCCTCCTTGGGTTACTTATTGTGCGTAACCCCAGTCTGCGGCAGCATGGGAGGAACTGGAAGGAGGCACTTTGATGTCAGTCACGAACATGAATGTGCCCGAGGCCATCAAGCCGACCGACGACTGCGCCGTCCGTGAGGTGCTCGACCTGGTCGGCGACAAATGGAGCGTGCTGATCGTCGTCCTCCTCGGCCGACGCACACACCGCTTCTCCGAGCTGCACCGCGCCATCGAAGGGATCAGCCAGCGCATGCTCACCCTGACCCTGCGCGCGCTGGCCCGCGACGGCCTCATCACCCGCACCCCGCACGCGACCGTCCCGCCCCGGGTCGACTACGAGCTGACCGATCTCGGCCGGACCCTGCTGGGCCCCCTCAGTGCGCTGGACACCTGGGCCAACACCCACCGCGAAGAGATCCGGGCCGCCCGCCGACGCCACGACCAAGCCTCCTGAAGCGTGCCGGAGAAGCGCGCGTCCGGCCAGGACGCAGGCGGCTGCCGCAGTGTCAAGGCAGGGGCCGTCACCGAGGACGGCCGCCTCCCGAACGGGCCGGTCATAAGGCCAATCCCGTCCGCTGCCGGTCGGTCGGCGGTTCCCACTCGACCGGACCGCGTCGGCCCGCGGAGGCAAAGAGGGTCTGTTCTTCTGCGGGTTCCGGCCCGTCAGAAACAAACCGGCCCCTGACTGCTGAGGAGGCCGGGCGGAACCGGACGGGCTGACCGTCGTAGCCGCGGACGATGTCCCCGGCTACAGCCGGGCGAAGTTCAGCCGCGCGCCGTATAGGGCGGGGAAGCGGCCTGGCCGGTGAAATCCAGGTCCGCGTCGGGCCGGCGTCGGGCGCGGCAGGTCGGCTGTGCGGCGGGCCCAACTGGTGAGGTGGGCAAGGCGCGATGAGTCTGGGCGGTGCGTGCTGTGGCCTCCGGCGTCTCAACGAGTTGGGGGCGGCTGTCGTCGCCAGGCGAGCGGGTGTCGAGCAAGGCGAACCGTTGCGGACGGACGATCGCCCAGCATATGCAGGCTGCCGCCAGGCCGAATCCGTACCGTCGGTCGTCCTCCAACCGACTCGTCGACGCGCCCGCGCCGCCCGTTACACCCGCGCCGCCCTCGTGACGGCGCCATGCCGCGGCTGCCGCCGGGTTCGTTCGTTCAGCGCTCGTTGATGAGGCCGGAGACCGGCTTCTCGGCGTTCGGTCCGGGTTGGGCGGCGTGCCGCGCCACGCCGTCGCCCGTTCGGCTGGAGGCAGGTGGCGGTCCACGCCACCGCTGGGCCCCGCACACGCCCCGGTTTTCCCAGCGACCCTGGTCCCGTCCCGCGACGTCCAGACGCGTCGTTGGCCGGGCCAGTACCAACGTGATGTCCGCGGTGACGCTGACAGCGCCGTATAGGGGGCGCCGCCATGCGAAGGGAAGCTCGCGGTCAGCGGCGCGTGGCCTCGTTGATGGCGTCGCGCGTCCGGTCCACCAGGGACGCGAAGGGGCCCACCGTCCACTGAGCCGTCGGCGACCCTGCCGCCGAGGGGTGCGGATGAGTGGGTGCGACCTTCTCGGCGGCCCGCAGGCGCGTGCCCATGTTTCTGAGCTGCTCTTCGCTGCGCCCGGCGTGCACACCGGGGAACTCCTCGCGCTCTTCGTGTTCGGCATGGGCGATCACAGCCTGTTCGAACGCCGCGAGCTGCGCGTCGAAGTCGGAACTGGTGAGGTCCATCTTCTCCAGCCGGGCCAGCACCTTGTTGGCCTCTGCTTCCTCGCGGTTACGGGCCTCGGCCTCGTCCTTGCCGATGGTGTCCTCGGCGACCGGGCGGACGATCATCTCCTCCGCCGTCTCGTGCACCGCCAGCAGGGCACGCAACTCGTCGAACGCCTGCTGTTTGTGTGTGCCCTCGGTGCTCTTCACCTCCGTGAAGAGGTCGCGTATGCGTGCGTGCTGCTCCAGCAGGATCGCCACCACGTCGCCTTCCGGCAGTCGCGCGGCCTCCCGGCGTTCCTCGTCTGCCTGGCTCATCGCGTCGTCCTTCCCTCGCTCCTTGTTCCTTGCCCCATGGGTCACCCCGCGGGCGCGACGGAAACGATGAAACGGCGATAGGGTCGAATATCCCTGTAAGGAACATATCGGGAATATCCGCGCGGCAAGGAGTGAGTCTGCTGTCGCCGTAGGAGCCGTTATGTCGTTCAACCCGTTGAAGCAGCGGGGCATCCCGATGTGGTGGCGCTCCTGGTGCGTCAGCACGGCGAGATCCGCCGTCTCCAACGCCGCCGCGGCGGCATGGAACGACGTAGGGGCTGGGGGACGACCTGTCGGCCGGTCCGCGCGACTCGCCTCGCTCGCCTCCTCCGCGGTCCACCGGGAGCGCTACGGGGCGCCCACCCGCTGCCGCTGCCGCTCGCCGTCGGTGTGCGCCTTGCCCATCAGCGAGCCTTCTTCCTGCTCGTAGTGGGACAGGGCGAGGCCGAGGCAGAAGAGGGTGGGTGCCCACTCGCCGACGAAGATGCCCCACCGGTCCGCCCGGTCGAGGCCCTTACCGGGTTCGGCGCGGAGGGACGTGGCCCATGTGAAGACCGACAGGCCGATGGAGGCGACGGCGGCGGTGTAGGCGTACTCCGAACGCAGGCCGATGTCGTGAAGCTTCTTGATCACGGCGGTGCTCCTTAGAGAGGGTCCCCCCTCAGGTCCGCCCTCGTGTGCCCATATTTCGGCGGGTGACACAGGACGGGCTCAGGACGTGGGCCGCTTCTTCGAGGAAGCCTTCTTGGTGGGGCTTTCTTCTTGGGCAGCATCTCCCGCCCCTCGCCTTCGTCGCCTTCCTCGCCGCGGACCTGGTTCGCGGCCCCCACGCTGTCCTGGAGGGCGGACATGAGGCCGACGACCTCGCTCCGGCTAGGCCGGCGCCTCCACCCCAGGGGACGCGTGTCCCTGGTGAGCCAGTCGAGGCGAGGAAGACCGCTGCCAGGCCGTGGTAGATCGACGACGAGTTGTGGGTGCGCATCGGGCCGCTGTTGCCGGGCGCCCCGAGTAATCCGTGGCGTCCGGGTCGTAAGCGTCTGGATAGCCGCAAGGCTGTGCGGGATCCTGTTCGTGCTGTACACCGGTATCCGCTGGGAGTTTCTGCCCCAGGAGCTGGGCTTCGGCTCGGGGATGACCTGCTGGCGAGGGAGTGGGGGCCCGGCCCGTTGGCCGTGAGGCTGCTCGGGGGCAATAGTGGAAGTGAGGCATCCCTGAAGGAGTGGAGGATTCCATGATCATCTTGGGGATCATTCTCCTCGTCGTCGGATTTGTGACCGGCATCAGCGTTCTCTGGACCATTGGGATCATCCTCCTCGTCATCGGAGCGATCCTGTGGGCCTTGGGCGCCCTCGGCCACGCGATCGGCGGGCGTCGACACTACTGGTAGAGCCGTCGCTGCAGGCTGCGCTGTACGTGTGGACTGGCCGTCGTGGGCTCGTCGAACGGGACTGGGAAAGCCCGATAGGGGCCGCGAGTCTCCTCCAGAACAGTGACCACCGCCCGGTCTGTGCCACGCGGTATTCCGGGTCACCGGCGAAGGACAGTGCCAGGGACCGGGCAGCCTGACAGGGCCACTCCTCGGCGGCGTAGTAGAGCCAGTCGGGCGCCAGTCGCGAGCAGGGGGCGCAGCCGGTGAACGATCGCACCCGCTGCTCTGCCCGGCCACCAGCCGTCTCGATATCGGGGGCTGGATCGCCCTGGGCTCATGGGCCACGAGGTGTTCAAAGCCTCTCGTTCAGCCGCATCAGCAGGAAGCGGAAGCCGAGCAATTCTTCTACCCACAGCGCATGACGGGCCACCGCTCGATGCTCCAGTTCTCCACGGCGCATCTTGTGCCGCCGGATCGGGCTGAGCGGGGTCGGGTGGGGGCGTGCGCGTCCGTCCCGCTTTCATACCTGGGCGCTGCGGGCCCGGCGGTGGCCGGGCCCGCAGCGGTGTGTCTCGGGCGTCGGGAAGGAGGGAGTCGTCTTGGGCGCGGGCGGCGGAGCTGCTGGGCGACGATCAGAGCAGCGTCGACGTCGGCGGGCGCCGGGGGCGATGCACAGCGGGTAGGAGACATCGGAGTCTCGCGAGTATCCGGCTCAGCACCTGGTTCGGTCCTGCCTGCGCACCGGCAGAGCCCTGCGGGCGCCTCGTGCCCGGGCCAAACGAAAGGCATGCCTGGCGGGGCAGGTGGACAAGCACCGTCTACCGGGTCGTGCGCTCGACCAGCGTGCCGATCGCCGATCGCTCATGTCCGATCAGGAGGTCTCCCTCCAAGAAATCCGTCTCCGTCAGCGGCTTCGTGTGCTTGTCTACCCGTCCGCCGTCGACGTGTCCAGCTCTGCCCTTCGCTTCCTGTCCGCCAAGCTGCGCCGACACCGCCGGGAACTCAGCACCCGCTGGCGGCGCCTGAGCGCCGGCCGACGGGCCCTGCTCGCGCTCGCCCATCTCCGCAACGCTCACCCGTACGCTCAACTCGCCGCCGCGTACGGCATCGGAACCACCACCGGATACCGCTACATCACCGAAGCGGTCGAGGTCCTGGCCCCCTTCGCCCCTACCCTCGCCGAGGCGGTCCGCACGGCATCGACGAAGGCGTTCGTGCTGCTGGACGGGACTCTCCTGCCGATCGACCGGATCGCTGCCGACCGCCCCTTCTACTCCGGCAAACACAAGAGGCACGGGATGAACGTCCAGCTCCTCGCCGATCCGTCCGGCCGACTGCTGTGGGCCTCACCGGCTCTGCCTGGCGCCGTCCACGACGCCCGGGCCGCCCGCGAGCGCGGCGTCATTGGCGCCCTCGCCGAAGCCGGCATCACCTGCTGGGCGGACAAGGGCTACCGGGGCGCCGGGGGCACCGTCCGTGTCCCGTGCTGGGGCCGCTGGGAGACCCGGATGTCAGGCCCCCTTCTCGGTGTTGGAGGGCTGCTTGCCCTGGCGGGCTGGGCCGGTTGCGGCCTCTTCCACGGTCCATGCGTTGTCCCCATCGCTGATCGAGGTCGATTACCTCACCGTCGAGCGCGCGGAAATCTATGTCGGCCGGAGTAGACATTGGGCGGCAGCGTGGTTATGGTTTCTCTCGTAGCCCAGAGAGACAGACAGGCCCTGGCAGAGACGAACTGCCGGGCAGCAGTACCTGAAAGTGCAGTTCGCAGTACCCAGCAGTTGATCACCGAGGGAAGAACGGAGGAGCCAGGCGCCATCAGGATCGCCCGGGCGGAAGTCTTGAGCCCGGGTACCGCAGGACATCGATAGTGAGGTGGTCTCCGGTCAAGCAACCGCGATCCCCGCACCCCCGACGGCATCTCGGTCGGGTATGCGGAAACAGAAGGCCGGCGCAGTACCAGGTCGGCTGATGGTGTAGCAGTTCCTTCGGGGCCCTGGTGCCGGTACAGCACCAGGGCCCCTCTACGCGTTCCACAGAGAGGTGTTATGACAGCAGACGACTCGTTCGGCCGTCTCGACGACGACGACTATCCCGCCTACACCATGGGCCGGGCTGCCGAGATGCTCGGCACCAGCCAGGGCTTCCTCCGCGCCATCGGCGAAGCCCGTCTGATCACCCCGCTCCGGTCCGAGGGCGGACACCGCCGCTACTCCCGCTACCAGCTGCGCATCGCCGCCCGTGCCCGAGAACTCGTCGACCAGGGCACTCCCATCGAGGCCGCATGCCGCATCATCATCCTCGAAGACCAACTCGAAGAAGCCCAGCGCATCAACGCCGCATACCGGCGCGCTGCCGAATCGGGGAATTCACTGCCCGCTGTCTGAGGAGGTACGCGGCACCTGACGTGCGGGCACCGGCCTCGGCGGCCAGGCCAAGCCGCTTGAAGGTGGCGTCCTTCTCCTCGTAGCGGCCGGAGGCCGCCGCCGCGAAGGGCGTTCACCGAAGCTCCAGGGGCGAAAACCCGGCACAGGCCGGGGCGGCACAGGAACGGAAGCATCAGCCTGTTGAGCCGGTCCGCGGCGGGCCGCCGGCTGCAGGCAATCGCCTATCCCGAGGCACCAACGCCACGTCTGGCGCTCGGGCACCCGGTGCCGCGCCGAGGGGGCTCTCAGGTGACCGAAAGCCGGGCCTCTCAATACGTCAGGTGACGCATTGCCCCCACAGTGCCATCGCGGTTCCATGCTTGCGGGCCTCCAGTGGGGAGGTGGAGGGCGGACCGTGCCCTGACTGGGGGGAAAATGAGGGGAAGCGCGAATCGGAGTGTCACCAGACGTGTGCGGGCGGTCCTGAGCGCGGCGGTGGTGGTCTGCGCGGTCACAGTGGTGCTGCCCGGAGCCGCTTCGGCCGAGCCCATGACCGTGCCGGGCGTGGCGGGCGACAGCGGAGCCGGGGTCGAGCGGATCAGTGTCGCTATCGACGGCACCCAGGGCGACGGCGACTCCGCCGGCGCCACGATCACGACCGACGGCCGGCGTATCGCCTTCTCGTCGTTGGCGAAGAACCTCACCCCCGCCGACCCGGTGACATGGGAGCGGGTGTTCGTCCGCGACCGGCGGACGAACCAGACCACGCTGATGAGCAGCATCACCCCAACGAATCAGGGCCCGGTGATCAGCGGTGACGGGCAGTACGTTGCTTTTTGGGGGCTGTTGCAAAGGGACACGAAGTCCTTCCTGTCCCAGGTGAGCTCGGGAAGCACCATCGGCATCAACTGCCCGGGCCTCAGCTGCAGCCGGCCGTCGCTGAGCGGGGACGGCCGCTTCATCGCCCAGGCCGCCACCTTCAATCGACCGCCGTCCCGGCAGCGCATCGAGGTACGGGACTGGCGCGCCGACACCACGGAGACCGTCGCCGAGTTCGGCCACACCGTCTCGGCCCGGCCGTCCATCAGCGGCGACGGCCGTTTTGTCGCCTACCAGGACGGCCAGGCGGAGGACGTCTTCGTGTGGGACCGGACCGATGGCACCTCCTCCGGCCCGATCGAGGGCGCGTCCAGGGCGGCGACACTCGTCCAGCTCAGCAAGGACGGCAGCAAGGTCGTCTACCTCTCGGGCTCCGACACCTACGTCCACGACGAGAGCTCGGGGACCGAGCAGCTGGTGCCGAACGTGCGGGGCGTGGCCATCGATCCCACCGGCCGCTATCTGCTGTACGCCCCACACGACACGAGCGGACCGTCGCTCACGCTGCGCGATCTGGAGACGGGCACCGACGAGGTCGTCTCGAACCAGCTCGCTTCGGCCGGGACCGACGCGGTCGGCGCCGGTGGGCGCGACGTGGTCTTCCAGTCCACGGCCGACGACATCGTGCCCGGCGACACCAACGGCAAGTCGGACGTCTTCGTCCGCCACTTCTACTGATCGCCCCGGTTGTGGCGCTCTCCGGGTGCCGTACCGCTCTCGCGCCCGCCCGGGAGCAGTGGGGACGCGACAGTCCCTGACCATGAACCCCGCCGGGCCGATCGTGAGCCCGACCACGGCGTCGGCTGGGTCGACCACGGGGCCTGACCATGGCAGGTCAGGAGTCTGCGGCGACGACTCCCTTGGATGCCGTGTCGCCGGGCAGCAGCGGGATGCTGCTGAACGGCGCCATGTGTCCTCTCCTGCCGGGCATGCCTCGGGACAACTTCTAGAAGGCCGATGAAGATCTTGGTGAGGGGCTGTCCGGCCGGAGGCCGGATGGCCCCTCTTCGTTATGTGGTGGCTGGGGCGAGGTGCCAGGCGCCGTCGATGCGGGTGAGTCCGAGGTTGATCAGTCGGCGGAGGTTGAGGGCGGCGGCTCGGGTGTGGAGCCAGGTGTCGTTCTTGAGGGTGCCGCGGTAGCGGAGTCGGCGGTTGCCGTGGTGGACGAGCCATGCGACGGCGCGTTCGACCGGTGGTCTCCAGCGGCGGTAGTCGGCCTGCCAGTCAGGATCGGTGGCGGCCTGGTGGCGGGCGGCCGCTTGGAGGTCGTGGTGCGGGCGGATGGTCAGGATGCGTCCGGCCTTGGCCTTGGTGCACTGCTCGCGCAGGGGGCATCCGGTGCATAAGTTCCCGAAAGAGGCTTTGCGCTGGTGGTGCTGCCCGCCGGGGTCGGACAGGCCCACGGCGTGTCCGGCCGGGCAGGTCACGATGGCGGTGGTGGTGTCGATGGCGAAGTCGTCGAGGGTGAAGCCGCCGGGGACGGCGGGCCGCAGCGGGGCGGGTTTGAGGAACAGCCGGTGCCCGGCCCGGTCCAGGGCCTGGCGGGCGTCGCCGGTGGAGTAGGCGGTGTCACCGAAGGCGTCCACCGGGGTGTCCTCGTCGGCGAGCAGCTCAAGACCCACGGCAGCCTCATGGTGCTCGGGCCCGGAGCCGGGCCGCAGGGCGACGGCGGTGTATAAGCCGGTCTCGGGCTCGATGGCCAGATGGGCCTTGAAACCGTCCTGCTGGTGGCTGCGGGTCTTGTGGATGTGCCGGGCTTCCGGATCGATGGTGGAGACCATCCGGCCAGGGACGGTGCCCCGGGTGATGCGCCAGCGTCCGTCGCGGCCGTCGGAGTCCTCGGCGGGCTCGACGTCCTGACCGGCGACCAGGGCCAGGATGCCCACCGCGTTCGCGGCCTTCTCGCCGAGTTGCTGTTCGGGCAGGTGACCCAGCAGCCGCAGCGCGTCCGTGACGAGTGCGTCGACCAGCTCGGCGCGGGCCTGCTCGTCGTTCCAGGCGATCTTCGGTTTGCCCGGGTCGGTGTAGTCGTGGGCGGTGCACTGGGCAGCGGCGGCCGTGTCGGCGCCGGGGACTTCGCGGATCACCGCGCGGACGGCGGCGATGATCTGGGTGACGGTGTCCTGGGTGGCGACCGCGTCGTCCAGCACAGTGGAGTCCAGAGCCCGGCGGTGCTTGCCCTTGAGGACACCGGTGGCCTTCACGACCTCGCGTACGGTCTCGAAGATGCGGTTCGGGCGGGCGGAACGGGCCAGCCGGCGGCGGAAGTAGGCCAGCAGCGATGGATCGAACGCCATGTCGTTGAGGCCCAGGCCGCATGCGGCCTTCCACCGCAGGTCGCACCGCAATTCCTGGACTGTCTCGAAGTCCGACAGCCCGTGCAGGGCCTGTAGCGCGATCGCGGCGGCCAGGATCTGCGGCGGCATGCTCGGCCGTCCATTCGCCGACGGATACATGTCCACGAACATCTCAGCCGGGAACAGCTCGCCACGATGCTCGGCCAGGAACGCGAACACACTCCCGGCCGGAATCAGGTCCCGGCAGGTCTCCCACACATCCGGCCCGACCATCTCGCCGACCCACTCACCCATCGCCACAAGACAAGTCTGGCCCTGCCGCTGACACGGCAGGGCCAGAACCCAAGATCTTCACGAGCCTTCTAGGGGGTTGCTGTCGATCCGGCCACCTTCTGTTCGACGCTCTGGTGTGGGGCACTCGCCGCACGAGGACGCGACAGGACTGATGAGGGAATACATGGATCAGCTGCTGAGAGTCATGAACTTCAGTGTCTCGAGTGAGGGAATCGGTGCTGGTGAGCACCAGAGCCTGGAGAGCCCGTTCGGTCACGTCAATCCCGAGAAGCTGTTTGCCTGGGCCGGTGCCACGGCGAGCTGGCCCATGCGCACCGCCCCTGGAGGGAGCCGCGGTCTGGATGACTACTTCACGCGGGACTTCGCACGCAATGTCGGCGCCGAGATCATGGGCCGCAACAAGTTCGGGCCCCAGCGCGGGCCCTGGCGCGACCATGACTGGCGCGGCTGGTGGGGCGAGGAGCCCCCGTTCCACACCCCGGTGTTCGTCATGACCCACCACGAGCGTCCCTCGATCACGCTCTGCGACACTACGTTCCATTTCGTGGACGGTGACCCGGTCACGGTCCTGGAGCGGGCGCGGGTGGCAGCGCAGGGCAGGGACGTCCGGCTCGGCGGCGGGGTCACCACCATCCGGCAGTTCCTTGATGCCGGTCTCGTCGACACCATGCACGTGGCGGTCTCGCCGGTGAAGCTCGGGTCCGGCCTCCGCCTGTGGGAGTCGCCCGATGAACTGCTCGACCGGTTCCACCTCGAGACCGTGCCCAGCCCAAGCGGCGTGACGCATCACCTGTTCTGGCGCAAATGACGCGGGGACCCGCTGCGGGGACTTCAGCACGGCCGATACGAGCGTTTCGGCACATGAACACCTTCCCTTCTCCTGGGTGTCGCGCACGGTGATCCGCCGCGGTGATCTGCCACGGCGGCCGGTCATCGCGCGGGCCGCAGGAGCGGTTCTTCCAGGACGCCGGCGTGGCGCGGGTTCTCCGGTGTGGTGGTCGTCTGGAGCCGGGGCAGGGGTGTCGCCAGCCCCCTTGGGGGTGCTGGGGCTGGCCCCCGGTGTGGCCGGGGTGCTGACGCCATGGCGCGGCATGGTCCCCGGTCCGTACGTTTAAGCAGGTCAGAGCGTTGCTGGCCGATTCGCCGACCGGAGTCCTCCATGTCTCAGACCACCGCGCCGCCGTCCACCGCATCCGTTGGCGCCACCGGGCAGCAGGGGAGTGAGTTCACCCCCCTGCTGCGGAGAGTCAAAGGACAGGGGCTGCTGGAGCGGCGCAGGGGCTGGTACGCACGGATGATCAGCGTGAACCTCCTCGCCCTGGCCGCGGTGGTGACGGGGTTCGTCCTGGCCGGGGACACGTGGTGGACGCTGCTGCTCGCCGTGCCGCTGGCTGTCCTGTCCGCCCGCACCGCCTACGTCGGCCATGATGCCGGGCATGCCCAGATCGCCGTCGGCCGCCGGGCGAACCGTGCCCTCGGGCTCCTGCACGGCAATCTGCTCCTGGGCATGAGCTACGCGTGGTGGAACGACAAGCACAACCGGCACCACGCCAACCCCAACCACGTCGAGAAGGACCCGGACGTCGGTGCTGGCGCGCTGGTGTGGACTGCGGAGCAGGCGGCTGTGCGCCGCGGTTTCGCCCGCTGGGTCACTCGTCACCAGGCGTGGCTGTTCTTCCCGATGCTGCTGCTGGAAGGCATCGCATTGAAGGTGAGCAGTGTCCGGGACCTGCGGCGGCAGCCGGTGCGCGAGCGGGATGTGGAGGGCGTGCTGCTGGCGCTGCACGCGGCCGGTTACGGCGTGCTGCTGCTGGCCTGCCTGCCGGTGGGGAAGGCTGTCGTGTTCGCACTGCTCCATCAGGCGCTCTTCGGGCTCCACCTGGGAATGGCGTTCGCGCCCAACCACAAGGGCATGGACATGCCCGACCCGGCGGGGGAGCGCTGGGGCCATCTGCGCCGCCAGGTCCTGACCTCGCGGAACGTCCGGGGCGGGCCGGTCACCGACTGGCTCCTCGGCGGGCTGAACTACCAGATCGAGCACCACCTCTTCCCGAACATGCCCAGGCCCCACCTCAGGCTCGTACAGCCTCTGGTCCGCGAACACTGCCGCGACCTCAAGCTCCCGTACGCCGAGACCGGGCTGCTCGACTCCTACCGGCAGGGGCTGCGGCACATGCACACGGTCGGCGGTGCGGCCCGGCCCGAATAACAGCGTCCCCAGTCCGGGCCTGCGGACGCACCGGTGTCCGCGGTGTGCCGGCCGTGCTGGGGTGGGGGCGGCCGTCACGTGTTTCACGGGGGCGGCCGTGGCGTGCTTGACACTGCGGATGACCGGCGGCCACGACGGGCTCAACACGCCGGGGCCGCACGGCGCCGATGGGATCGTCCGGTCCGGCGACAACTCGTGCGACGCTCCGTCATGACCCCATGCCATGGGTTTGCGGACGCCGGTTCACCTGTCCCGGCGTCGGCGCGTGAGGCAACCCGGGGTGATGACTACGCGCGGGGACTGCCGCCCGAGCTGGTCGGCACCCATGCCGGCCCCGGCTCCAGTCACACCGCCGCCCGTGTCAGCTCCGGCACGCCGCGGCTGACCACCGCCCCGTTCGGGCACGCCGGCATCGAGCAACCTCACCTGCTGCTCGCCCGAGGAGCTGGCCCGGCTCACCGCCTGGACGGCGCTCCACCGTGAGCTGCGGCCGCTGCTGTCACGGCGGCCGCACGGTCCGTGCCGACCTCGCGGACGACGCGACGCTGCCCGCACGGCGTCGTGGCGCACGACGGGTCGGCCGCGCTGTATTGCTGGGTTTGGCTGGCCACCTCGCCCGAAGGTCAGTCCAGGCGGGTGCGGCTGCCGGGTCTCGCCCCCGGGGCGCGGTACCGGGTGCGGGTGCGCGACGCGCTGGGGCTGCCGTCCTTCCACCAGACGTCGGGGGCCGGCATGGCCGACGGCGGCGCTCGGTGAGGGGCTGGTGCTGCCCGATCCGGTGCTCACGGTCGCGGGGCCGCCGATGCCCCACCTCAACCCGGAACAGGCACTGCTGCTTGAACCGCGCCGGGTCGACTGACCGCGGTGACCGGGAGAGCCGGGAGGAACGGAAGGGCCGGACTACGCGGACTCGCGCAGCCGTAGTTCGGCCTTGACCGCCGCCTCGTCGTGGCTGAGCGGTCCGCTGCGCGCCAGCAGGCGTCCGGCCTGTTCGATGGTGAGCGCGCCGAGCTCGCGGGTGTCCAGCGCGACGGTGGTGAGCGCGGGCTCGACGAGGGTGCCGAGCTGGAGGCCGTCGAAGCCGATCACCGCCAGGTCCCGGGGGACCCGGCGGCCGAGCCGCCGCGCGGCGCGCAGCGCTCCAATCGCGATGATGTCGTTG
The DNA here is from genome assembly GCF_001598115.1 of Streptomyces sp. AgN23. NCBI lineage: Bacteria > Bacillati > Actinomycetota > Actinomycetes > Kitasatosporales > Streptomycetaceae > Streptomyces > Streptomyces sp. AgN23. Next base: position 277,683 of record NZ_CP007153.1, on the reverse strand, counting down.
AACGTGAACACGGCCGTCACGTCGGGGTGTTCGGCGAGGAGTTCGCGCAGGGCGTGCTCCCCGCCTTCGAGGCTCTGGTCGGCGCGGCTGACCGCGACGGGTTCGAGGCCGCAGGCGGCCATGGCGGTGGCGAACCAGTGGTGGCGGATGCTCGGCTCCGAGCGGGCGGCGTGGTCGAGCATGGCGATGCGGTGGTGCCCGGCGTCGGCCAGGTGCCTGATCGCGGCGTGGACGCCCGCCTCGCCGTCGATCCTGATCGCGTTGTACCGCTCGGCTCGGTGCTCGCGGTCGATGAGCACGGCGGGGAGCCCGCGGATCAGCTTGTCGATCTCGTCCTCGGGCAGGCTCAGGTAGCCCACGACGGCGTCCACCTGCGAGGCGATGACCTCCAGCGTGCCGCGCTCCTCCTCGACGCGGTCGCCGGTGTCGTAGACGACGACGTGCCAGCCACGCTTGCGGGCGGCCTCCAGGGCCGCGGCGGCGACCTCGGTGAAGAACGGGTTGAGCAGGTCGGGGATCATGAGGCCGACGCTTATGGAGTCCTGCCGCACGAGTCCCCGGGCGAAGCGGCTGGGCCGGTAGCCCAGCTCGTGCGCGGTGTCGAGGACGCGCTGCTTGGTGGAGGCGTCGATCTCGCCCTTGTCGTTCAGCGCCCGTGACACGGTCTGCCGCGACACTCCAGCGGCCCGTGCCACATCGTCGATGGTCACCCTGCGTGGACCGTTCGCCGACGACGCCATCACTCACCTCTGTCTGTTCGGTGTCATCCAGAGCCTTGACACTCGTCCGCACACAAGCGCAGACTCCGAACCGTTCTGCTCCCGTGAGCGCTCACGTTACCGCTCACGGCCCTTTGTTCCAACCCACCCAGGCACCCGCCGCCAGTCGTTCTCTGGGAACGGAAAACATGAGCAACACAGTCACGCGCACGCGCCTCGCCGCCCTCGCCGCGGCCACCGGTATCGCCGTACTCATCGCCGGCTGCTCCTCGTCGCCCGACGCCTCGGACAAGGCCTCCGCGCCCTCGTGTGCGCCCGCCAAGGCGAAGGTCACCCTCCAGTACTGGAACACCGTTCCCGGTATGGACAAGGTCGTCGCGCTGTGGAACAAGAAGAACCCGGACATCCAGGTCGAGACGAAGAACATCTCCAACGACCAGTACGGGATCCTCGGCAACGCCCTCAAGGCGGGCAAGGCGCCCGACCTGGCGCAGGTCGGCTATGACGAACTGCCCAACCTGCGCTCGCAGAGCGCCTTCGTGGACGCCTCCGCCTGCAAGGCCGCCACCGCCGCCAAGTCGAAGTTCGTGCCCTGGAGCTGGTCGCAGACGAGCTTCGGCGGGACGGGCGTGTTCGCGTTGCCGCAGGACACCGGTCCGATGGCCCTCTTCGTACGCAGTGACATCTTCAAGAAGCACGGCATCACGATCCCCAAGACCTGGGACGAGTACGCGGACGCCGCGCAGAAGCTGCACAAGGCGGACCCCAAGCTGGACATCACGTTCTTCGACCCGAACAACGCCGAGTGGTTCAACGGCCTGCTGTGGCAGAACAGCGCCGAGATGTACAGCTACTCCGGCGACAAGTGGCACGTCACCGTCGAGTCCGACCAGAGCAAGCAGGTCGCCGACTACTGGCAGAAGCTGATCTCCGCCAAGCTCGTGCGCACCGACCTCGCCAACGGCTCGACGCAGATGTACGCCGCGTACCAGAAGGACCAGATAGCCAGCTACGTCGGCGCCGCCTGGGGCTACAGCATGTTCCGCGACAACCTCCCCAAGCAGGCGGGCAAGTGGTCGATCGTGCCCATGCCGACGTGGAGCGCGAACGGCTCCTCGGGCGACTGGGGCGGCTCAACCGTGGCGTTCATGAAGGGCGGCAAGCACCTCTACGAGTCGGTCAAGTTCAACACCTGGCTCAACAGCGACCCCGAGGCGCTCGCCATGGAGAACGAGCTCGGCGGCCTCTACCCGGCCGCGAACGCCGGGCTTCAACTGCCCGCGCTGTCCAAGGGCGTTCCGTACTACAACAACGAGAAGATCTTCGACGTCTTCGCCGACTCCTCCAAGAAGATCGACACCAGCTTCGCCTGGGGCCCCACACAGAAGACGGTGAACCTGGCGCTGCAGGACGCGATGGCCAAGGCGGCCGCCGGTGACGGCACGCTCGGCGACGCCCTCGCCAAGGCGCAGGCGACCGCGCTGAAGTCCATGAAGGACCAGGCCATCCCCGCCACGGCGGGCAAGTGACCCCAGCATGACCGACATCGCCACCCGCGCCTCCCACACGACCCGCGCGGCGCAGTCGCCCAAGGGCCGTCGCCGTCTCAGCGGCGGCGGCCCCCGGGCCGGTACCGTCCTCGCCTTCATCACGCCGTTCTTCCTGCCGTTCGTGCTCTTCTACCTGGTGCCCGTCGGCTACGCGCTCTGGCAGAGCTTCCGCGTCGTACGGCGCACCGGGGGTCAGTACGGCACCTCGTACACGACCTTCGGCGGCTTCGAGCAGTACGGACAGGTCTTCCAGAACACCGAGTTCTGGTCCAGCATCGGCCGCATCGGGCTGTTCGGCATCGTGCAGGTGCCGGTCATGCTGTTCACCGCGCTGATCATCGCGCTGCTGCTGGACACGCCCCTGCTGCGGCTCAAGGCGTTCTTCCGCATCACCGCCTTCATGCCGTACGCGGTGCCCGGTGTGATCGCCGCGATCATGTGGTCGTACCTGTACTCGCCGCAGCTGAGCCCGGTCGTCGACCTGCTCGAGGAAATCGGCCTCAAGCCCGACTTCCTCGGTCCGGACGCGGTGCTGTGGTCGACGGCCAACGTCTCCACCTGGCTGTGGACCGGCTACAACATGCTGATCATGTACTCGGCCCTGCAGTCCATCCCGCAGGAGCTGTACGAGGCGGCCCGCATCGACGGCGCGACCAACTGGACGATCGCCTGGCGGATCAAGGTGCCCATCATCTTCCCGTCGATCGTCCTGACCACGGTCTTCTCGATCATCGGCACCCTGCAGCTGTACGCCGAGCCGGCCGTGCTGCGTCAGATCTCCTCGCACATCTCCAGCACGTTCACGCCGAACATGCTCGCCTACGCGGTGGCGTCGGGGAACAACTACCAGCAGGCCGCGGCCATTTCGGTGGTCATCGCGGTCATCACGTTCGTCCTGAGCTTCGGCTTCATGCGACTGACCTCGAAGAGGGCGGGGCTGTGAGCACGCAATCCACGATCCGCGAAAGCCGCGTCAGCCGTACGGCCGTGATGGCGCTGATGCTCCTGCTGACCGTCTACTTCCTGTTGCCGGTCTACTTCCTGGTCGTCGCGGCGACCAAGCCGCAGGGCGACCTCGCCTCCACCAACGGGCTCGCCTTCTCGCACTTCAACCTGTTCGAGAACCTGCACATCCTGTTCACCCGCAGCGACGGCATCTTCGGCCGCTGGGCGCTCAACACGGTCATCTACGCGGTGCTGGGTGCCGCGGTGGGGACGCTGATCTCCGCGCTGTGCGGGTACGCCCTCGCCAAGTTCGCCTTCCGCGGCCGGGAGTTCCTGTTCTCGGTGATCCTCGGCGGTGTCCTCGTACCCACCACCGCGCTCGCCCTGCCGTTGTTCCTGCTGTTCTCGACGACCGGCCTCGTCAACACCTACTTCGCGGTCTTCCTGCCCAGCATCGTCAGCCCGTTCGGTGTCTACCTCGCGCGCATCTTCACCAACGCCGCGGTCCCGCAGGAGCTGATCGAGTCGGCGCGGCTGGACGGCGCGGGCGAGTTCCGCACGTTCTTCTCCGTCGCGTTCAAGCTGATGACGCCGGCGCTGGTGACCATCTTCCTGTTCCAGTTCGTGGCCATCTGGAACAACTTCTTCCTGCCGATGGTGATGCTGCAGAAGGAGTCGCTCTTCCCCATCACGCTCGGCCTGTACGAGTGGAACGGCCAGACGGCACGCGCCCCCCTACTGCAGGAGTCCGTGATCACCGGCTCACTGGTGTCGATCGTGCCCGTGATCATCGTCTTCATCCTGCTCCAGCGGTTCTGGCGTTCGGGACTCGCCGCCGGATCGCTCAAGTGACGCCACGCCCCACCGCCCGATCCGCACAGAAGAAGGTTCCCCGAACGATGCCTGACTCCGCCGTGTTCGTGCCCCACTTCCACTGGGACCGGGAGTGGTACGAACCGTTCCAGGTCTTCCGGCACCGGCTCGTCCAGGCCCTCGACACCGTCCTGGAGACGGCCGAGGCCGACCCCGACTTCCGGTTCACCGTCGACGGGCAGATGGCCGCCGTCGAGGACTACCTGGAGATGCGTCCCGAGAACCGCGACCGGCTCGCGGCGCTGGTCCGCGAGGGCCGGCTCGCCGTGGGACCCTGGCTCATCCTGCTCGACGAGTTCCTCTGCTCCGGCGAGACCATCGTGCGCAACCTGCAGATGGGCTGGGCGGCCGCGGAGCGCCTCGGCGGCGCGATGCCCATCGGCTATCTGCCCGACATGTTCGGCCACGTCGCGCAGATGCCGCAGATCCTGGCGCGGGCCGGCATCGAGCACGCGGCGCTGTGGCGCGGTGTCCCCGGCACCGTCGACGGTCACGCCTTCCGCTGGCGGGCCCCCGACGGATCGGAGGTCCGCACCGAGTTCCTCTTCGACGGCTACGACAACGGCCTCGACGTGCTCCTGGTGCCCGAGCGCATCGGCAGCGCGCTGGGCGAGTACGCCGGGATGACGGCCGACCGGTGGGGCACCGACCCGGTGCTGGCCATGGCCGGCACCGACCACAACGCCCCCGACCCGCGCCTGGCGTCCTGGCTGCGGCAGGCCGGCGGCGAAAACCGTGCCATCACCATCGCGACGCTCGACGAGTACCTCCGCGAGCACGTGCGTGACGAGGTGAGTGCCGTCGTCACCGGCGAACTCCGCAGCCACGTACGGGGAAACATCCTGCCCGGCGTGCTGTCGGTGCGGCTCGGCCTGAAGCAGCGGATGGCGCTCGCCGAGCGGACCGTCGACCACGCCGAGCGCATGAACGCCCTGTGCTCCACGCGGGACGATTCCCCCTTCCTCACCCTCGCCTGGCACAAGATCATCGAGTCGACCGCGCACGACTCGGTGGTGGGCTCCGGGACCGACGAGACCTGCGACCAGGTGGCGGCCCGCCTCGCCGAGGCCGCGCAGACCGCCCGCGCGGTGCGGGACGCGGCGCTCGCCGTGCCCGCCGCCCTGGTGCCCGGCGACGGCCACCTGGTCGCCAACCCGCTGACCTCCGCCCGTACCGCACTGGTCGAGGTGGACGTCGTGGCGCCCGCCGAGGGATCCGTCCTGGTCGCGAGGTCCGCCGACGGGTCGGTGCAGCCCGTGCAGCTGGTCTCCGAGGCCCCGACCGTTCTGAGCGACGAGCGCATGGACGCCTCCCATCTGGAGCGGGTGCTGCGCCGCATCCACCGCCGCGAGCTGTTCGGCCGGCTCATCGACCACTACGAGCTCACCCCGCACTCGCTCGTCTTCCACCTCGCCGAGGTTCCCACCAGCGGTCCCTTCGACCTGATGGTGCTGCGCCAGGAGGTCGCCGCCGCGGCTGCCGCCCACCCGGGCGAGTGGCAGGTGCGGACGCTGACGGAGGCCCGCGCGAGCGCGCTGGTGCCGGTGCACGTGCCGGCCTCCGGCCTGACGAGCTTCCGCGTCGAGGCGGGCGAGGCGCCCGCCGCACCGAACACCGCGGCCGTCCCCGCCACTGCCACCTCGCGCACCCTGTCCAACGGACTCGTCGAGGTCGAGGTCGCCACGGACGGCACGCTGGACGTGACCGGCCCCGACGGGACGGTCCTGTACGGCGTCGGCCGGCTCGTCGACGGCGGCGACCGGGGCGACAGTTACAACTACGCGCCCCCGGCCGCCGACGTCCTCGTGTCCGAGCCGGCGCACGTCGCCGTCGACCTCGTCGAGAGCGGCCCGCTGCGCGCGCGGCTGCGTGTCACGCGTGTCTACGAGTGGCCCGCCGCGCTCTCCTCCGACCGCGACGTGCGCGGCGAGCAGACCGTGCCGACGCCGGTGGAGATGCTCGTGGAGGTGCGCACGGGCGAGCCGTTCATCCGGGTCTCCACCTCGTTCCTCAACCGGTCCGCCGACCACCGGCCGCGCTTCCACGTGCCGCTGCCCGAGCCCGTGGGCACCTCCGCGTCCGCGGGGCAGTTCGCGGTCACCGAGCGGGGCCTGACCGCGGAGGGCGGTTGGGGCGAGTACCCCCTGCCGACCTTTCCCACGAGCTCCTTCGTGACGGCGGGAGCGGCCACGGTCCTGCTCGATCACTCCAGCGAGTACGAGCTGGTGGACGAGGGGTCCGCCCTCGCCATCACCCTGCTGCGCGCCATCGGCTCGATCAGCGTCAACATCCACCCGCTCCGTGACGAACCCGCGGCGAGCGAGATCCCGGCGCCCGGCGCGCAGGAGCTCGGCATGCGGATCGAGCACCGCTTCGCCGTCGTTCCCTCGGCCGCCGGCCGGCAGGACGCCCGGCTGGTCGCCCTCGCCGAGGAGTTCCGCAACGAGGTGCTCGTCACCCGCGGGACCGCGCCCGGCGGAGGACAGCTGCCGCCCGCCGTGACCGGGATCCAGGTCGACGGCCGGGACGTCGAGGTCTCGTGCGTCCGCCGCGTCTTCGACGACGAGCTCGGGGCGGGTATCGAGATCCGGCTGACCGCCCTGCGCGACACCGCGTCCACCGTCCGGCTGACCGGGCCGTTCACCGAGGCCACCACCGTCGACCTGCTCGGCCGGACCCTCGCGCCGGTGCCGGTGCGCGACGGGCTCGAACTCGCCCTCGGCCCCTGGGAGATCCGGACCGTCGTGCTCAGGTGACCGCCACGTCCCCACCCAGAGCGCCTGTTGCCAGCAGAAAGTTGTGACTCTTGCCTTCCGAGCTCTCCGACCTCGTTTCGGACATCACCCCGGGGCGTGGCGCACTCCGCCCGGCCCGCTCTTGGCTCCACTCCGACGCCCCCTCCCTCTCCCTGAACGGCTCCTGGCGGTTCCGGCTGTCCCCCACGGCGTCGGCGGCGGAGGACTTCGCCGCCGAGGACTTCGACGACCGCGGCTGGGACGACATGGCGGTGCCCTCGCACTGGGTGCTGGAGGGTGACGGTGCCTACGGCCAACCGATCTACACGAACGTCCAGTTCCCGTTCCCGATAGACCCGCCGTACGTCCCCGGCGAGAACCCGACCGGCGACTACCGCCGCCGGTTCGAGCTGCCCGCCGGCTGGACGGACGCGGAGCGGGTCGTGCTGCGGTTCGACGGCGTCGAGTCGCTGTTCCGGGTATGGGTGAACGGGGTCGAGGCGGGCAGCGCCAGTGGCAGCCGGCTCGCCCACGAGTTCGACGTGACGCCGATGGTGCGCCCGGGTGGCAACGTCGTCGCCGTCCGGGCACACCAGTGGTCGGCCGCCAGTTACGTCGAGGACCAGGACCAGTGGTGGCTGCCGGGCATCTTCCGCGACGTCACCCTGCTCGCCCGCCCGGTCGCCGGCATCGAGGACCTCTGGCTGCGGACCGGGTTCGACTCCGGCCGCGGGCACATCGACCCGGAGGTCGTCGCCGACGCGGCGGCGTTCCCCCTCACCCTGCGCATCCCCGAGCTCGGCATCGAGCAGGTGTGGGCGACCGCCGCCGACGTGGCTCCCCTGGACGTCGCCGAGGTCGCGCCCTGGTCGGCCGAGCGTCCCCGCCTGTACGAGGCCACGGTCTCCAACGCGGCGGAGACCATCACCCAGCGCGTGGGCTTCCGCACGGTGGAGATCCGTGGCGACCAGTTCCTGGTCAACGGCCGCCGGGTCGTCTTCCACGGCGTGAACCGCCACGAGACGCACCCCGAGCGCGGCCGTGTCTTCGACGAGGAGCACGCGCGCGAGGACCTCGCCCTCATGAAGCGGTTCAACGTCAACGCCATCCGCACCAGCCACTATCCGCCGCACCCGCGGCTGCTCGACCTCGCCGACGAGCTCGGCTTCTGGGTGGTCCTCGAATGCGACCTGGAGACGCACGGCTTCCACAAGGTCGACTGGGCGGGCAACCCCAGCGACGACCCGGCCTGGCGCGAGGCATATCTCGACCGCGTCCGGCGCACCGTGGAGCGGGACAAGAACCACCCGAGCATCGTGATCTGGTCGCTCGGCAACGAGGCGGGCACCGGCAGCAACCTCGCCGCGATGTCCTCCTGGGTCCACGTCCGTGACACCGGCCGGCCCGTGCACTACGAGGGCGACCACGCCGGCGAGTACACCGACGTCTACTCGCGCATGTACGCGTCCGTGCCGGAGACCGAGGCGATCGGCACTGACGGTTCGCGTGTGCCGCTGCTCAACTGCACTCCCGCGCAGGGCGCGCGGCAGCGCACCAAGCCGTTCCTGCTGTGCGAGTACGCCCACGCGATGGGCAACGGGCCGGGCGCGTTCGACCAGTACGAGGCGCTGGTGCGTGAACACCCGCGGCTGCACGGCGGGTTCGTGTGGGAGTGGCGCGACCACGGCATCCTGGCCAAGGCCCCGGACGGCACTCTGTACTACGCGTACGGCGGTGACTTCGGCGAGGTCGTGCACGACGGCAACTTCGTGATGGACGGCATGGTGCTCAGCGACGACACGCCGACCCCGAGCCTGCACGAGTTCAAGGCGGTCGTGCAGCCCGTCACGTTCTCCTTCGAGGGCGACAAGGTCGCCGTGACCAACCTGCGGCACTCGGCCGACACCTCGGACCTGCGGTTCCGCTGGCGAGTCGAGCACGACGGAACGCTCGTGGAATCCGGCGAACTGGAGACACCCGTCGTCGCGGCGGGTGCGTCGGAGTGGGTTCCGTTGCCGCCGGTCGCGGTCGCCCCGGACGCCGAGACGTGGCTCACCGTCGAGGCGGTGCTGGCCGCGGGGACCGCCTGGGCGCCTGAGGGGCACGTGGTGGCAACTGCCCAGCTGGACCGCTCGGTTCACCGTCCCGTCCCCGCCGTGCGGATCCGGCCGGACTGGCAGGCGGACACCGGGACGCTGACCCTGGGTGTGGCCGAGTTCGCCGACGGGTCCCTGGTCCGGCTGGCCGGACGTGCCGTGTCGGGCCCTCGGCTGGAACTGTTCCGCGCCCCGACCGACAACGACGAGGGCGCCTCCGACGAGGTCGACGACGGCGACGCCGCCGTGCCGGGTGTCTCGAACGCCGACCTGTGGCGGCGCGACGGACTGCACCGGCTGACGTCGCGGCGCGTGGGCGTCGAGCGGGCCGGGGACGCGCTGCGGACCCTCGACAAGGTGTCCGCGGCGGACTCCGCCCTGTTCGTGATGGTGGAGTCGGTCTGGACACTCGACGGGGGCGAGCTGGAGCTGCGGGTGGAGATCGAGCCGTCCAGCGGCTGGCGGACGGTGTGGCCGCGCGTCGGAATCCGGCTCTCCCTGCCCGACGGCACGGCGCCCGTCGACGGCGCCGAGTGGTTCGGCCTCGGCCCGCTGGAGTCCTACCCCGACAGCCTCCGTGCCGTGTACACGGGCCGCTTCTCGTCCTCCGTCCGCGACCTCGCGGTCGACTACGCCCGCCCCCAGGAGACGGGACACCGCTCCGAGCTGCGCGAGTTGTCCCTGACGAGCGGCGGCACCGAGGTGCTGCGCGTCGTGGCACTCCCCGACACCCGTGGGCGCCGGCCCGGCTTCGTCCTGAGCCGGCACACCCCGCAGGAGATCGCCGGAGCCGGCCACCCCTACGAGCTCCCCGCCTCCGGCACGACCCATCTGCACATCGACGCGGCCCAGCACGGCCTGGGCTCGCGTGCCTGCGGGCCGGACGTCCGGCCGGACTTCGCCCTGCGCCCCGAGTCCCGCACGCTCCGGCTGCGGATCAGCGCTCCGAGGTGAGGCCCGTCGGGTGACTCACCCGGCGACGCCGGTGCCCGTCCGCGTGCCGAACGCGGGCGGGCACCGGCCTTGTGGCGCCCAGGCCGCGACGTCCACGCGGAAGCGTCCGGGGGCCGAGCCGAACTCGCGCTCGAAGGCGTGCGAGAGGGCGTAGGGGGTGCCGTAGCCGACCTGACGGGCGATGACCGCCAGGGGTTCGTCCGTGTCACGGAGGAGGGTGGCCGCGAGGGTCAGGCGCCACCAGGTGAGGTACGCCGTCGGCGGGCGGCCCACCAGAGCGGTGAAGTGGCGGGCAAGGGTGGGCCGGGAGACCCCCACCTCGGCAGCCGGCCGGTCGTTGGTCCAGGGTGCGGCGGGGTCCGAGTGCAGGGCCCGCAGGGCGCCGGCGGTCACCGGGTCGGTCCGCACCGCGGGCCACACGCCCGCTTGTGACCCCGCCCAACTGCGCGCATTGGCCGTACGCCTGCTGCTGGAGGACGCCGCCCACAACTCCATCGCCCCCGGACGCGTCACCGCCCTCGCCCGAGCCCACGACGTCGCCGGCCGCACCGTGCACCGCCGGATCGAAAACGCCCGCGCCAACGGCGGCACCCACGCCCCCGCCGGACAACCGCACTTCGAGTTCACCGAACACCTGCTCACCGTCCTGGCACGCCGGCACGGCAACATCACCCGCACCCACCTGGAGCTGACCGCGGAAGCGAAGACAACACCGGGTAAGCGCAAAGTGCCCTCCCGGGCCACCTTCCACCGCGCCGTGAAACGCCGGCTCAGCCCCGGACGGCTGGCAGGCCTGCGCGGAGGAGAAGCCGCCCGCCGCAGCCACGACGTCTTCGGCAAACGCGAACACTGGCCGCCGACCCCACCCCATCAGGACCGTCACCCCCGGCGACATCCATGCCTTCACCCTGGAACGCGCCGGAAAACCGCTGCCCATCACCAGCAAAGGAGTGCGATGGAGAAAGCGCGACCACCTCGCTCCCTGGATGGTCGGCAAGGGCGGCGAGAAGGCCAACCCGCGCTACATGCCCCACCACGACCACTACGTGGAGCTGTACGAACCGATGACCGGCCAGGACCTCGGCCAAGCCGTCATGGCCAACTAGGCACCCCCGCTCTGCGCCGCGAACTCGACCGCGCCCGGAACTGCGAAGCCGACGAACTGCGCAACCGGCAGAAGGCAGCGAAGAGAAGCCGCAAAGCCCGCTACGCGGCCATCAACAAGGGCCCCACGTACCGGCTGGACGCCATCACCCACGATCACACCCCGCCTGAGTCGGTTGTGCCGCCGGGCTGAGCTTGTGCCCGCTGGGCGGTTCTTCAACCCCGGATGGCACTCTTCCGGGCGCGTACGAAGTAGAAGTCCCATCACTGGCTGTTGAGAAAATCTGTCGCGGTGAGAGTAGACATGGACGTGTGCGGGGGTTAGTGTTTCCTCGTACCCAAGAAGTCGAAGAGGGCACGGCAGAGATGAACTGCCGTGCGAGCAGGTTGAGCAGGATGCGGAACGGCAGTGGAGTGGCGGGGCCGGAAGAGAGTGGGTCCCGTCACTGATTGCCGGGCCGAGCGGCCCCAGGGGCCGCATGCAGTACCCGCGATATCCAGCAGTACAACCGAGTAACCGAATGAGGTAAGGAGCAGACGCCATCAGGATCGCCCGGGCGAGGCAGCACGCCGCTCGGGTACCGCAGGCCCCGGATTGGAAGGTGGTCCCCGGTCACGCATCCGCGATCCCCGCACTTCCGCCCTCCCAGGCGGACCAGCGGAACAAGAAGGCCGGCGCAGTCAGCCGGTAGATGGTGTTGAAAGCTCGGGGCCCGGGTGCCAGTACGGCACTCGGGCCCCTCGACGCGTCCCTAGGGAAGAAGAGGTCTATGCCCCCTCGCAGTACCCGCCCCGTCGACAAGTTCGACGACGATGACTACGCCGCCTACACCATGGGCCGGGCCGCCGAGATGCTCGGCACCACCCCCGCCTTCCTCCGCGCCCTGGGCGAGCACCGCCTGATCACCCCACTGCGCTCCGAAGGCGGCCACCGCCGCTACTCCCGTTACCAGCTGCGCATCGCCGCCCGCGCCCGCGAACTCGTCGACGCCGGCACCCCCATCGAAGCCGCCTGCCGCATCATCATCCTCGAAGACCAACTCGAGGAAGCCCAGCGCATCAACGAGGAACTGCGCACCCGCGGCGCCACCTCGTAACGGCGTCTCGAGACCGACCCGCCTGAGCTGATCACCGCCGCGGGCGTGGTCGAGCAATCCCGCGAGTTCCTTGCCGGTGTAGACGGGGCCGACGAAGACGCCCTCTGCTCGGGCCGGCTCGCGGATGGCTGCTGTGCTTTCGTCGGACGCGACGGTGTACTCATCGCCGATGAAGCGCTGGTCCATGTATTGTTCGAGCACCTCCGGGAACGTCAGGGCGTGCGCGATGAAACCGTCGGGGTGCGCACCACCGGTCCTGACAATGAGGACCTTGTGCCGCTGCGCTTCAAGTTCGGTCGTGCGCACCGCGATGGTGTCGGTGATCCGCGCCGCCTCGTTCGGAGAATGCCATTCGTTGCCGTTGGCGTTGACGAGGTGGGTTCGACGCCCATCGTCTTGTTGAGCAGGTAGTTGCCGCGGAACTCGCCGAGCCCGCCGTGCCGGGGCACGTTGCGCGTCAGAACCAGGGTTGGCGTGATTCCTGTGTTCAGGCGGGCGGCGGCGAACTGTAGCCCCGCGGTGGTCAGATATGCGCCTTGGGTGATGACGTGCGTCACTCCGTTTTTTCGAGAGACCGTCCCAGGGTGAACCCGGCCAGGCGCATCTTGCTCCCGCTGATCGCGCTGGGCCCTGCCAGGTCCTCACGCGTCATGAAGAAGTTGATCCCGTACGCCGCCGACAGGTTGGACAAGGCGTCGAACGGAGTGGGGTAGAACCCGATCCGGCGTCGGGGGAATTTGCTGAGCGCGGCGTCGAACTGCGTGATGTCCATGCGTCTAGAGGTTGTCCCGTATGGGGTGTGAGTTATCCGGTGAGGGCCAGGTCGTGCAACCGGGCAATGCCGTTGGTTCTCGACGATGGAGCTGGTCAAACGCGACTTCCCTGCGTGGTCAGCCGCGCAGGAAGTACAGGACGGTCGTCACCGTGGCGGTCGCCAGGAGGACGCCCCGCAGCAGCCGGGCGGGAAGGCGGCGGGCCAGGTGGGCGCCGGGGAAGCCCCAGCGGTCGCGCCGACCAGCAGGGCGGCCAGGAGCAGGGGAGCGCGCAGTGCGTCCGAGGTGAACAGGAAGAGCACTCCCGAGATGAGGAAGACAGCCGCGAGTTGGGTGATCCGCATCGGGTTGCCGACGGCGGTGTCGAGGCCGATGCTCCACAGGGCCATCATCAGAATGCCTATGGCTCCGCCGAAGTATCCGCCGTACGCGGCGATGAGGAACTGACCGGTCAGGACGGCCCGCGGACTCATGCCGACGGAGCGGCCCGGCACCTGGCTCACCACGCGGGACAGGCGGCGGCCGAGGACTCCGGCGGCGACACCGATCAGCAGGACAAGGGACATCTCGATCACACACCGAGCGTCACTCGCGGGAAGATGTTTTCACAATGCGGAATCATTGCACCCTGGCTCAGGCTGAGCCTTAGCCTGAGCCGATGCGCTACGACCTGAACGACCTACGGCTGTTCCTCCACATCGTCACGGAGGGATCGATCACCGCGGGCGCCCAACGCATGCACCTGAGCCTGCCCTCGGCCAGCGCCCGCGTGCGCGCGCTGGAACACCACGCCGGCGTGGCCCTGCTGATCCGCGGCCGCCGGGGCGTACGGCCCACCCCGGCGGGGGCGACCCTGGCCCGTCACGCGCGCGACGTCCTCGACCGGACCGCCCGACTCGAAAGCGCCGTCGCGAGCTACACCCGGCCCCCGTCCGCGCCGCTGATCCTGCTCGGCGGCGGCTCCGCGATGCACCGGCTCGTGCCGCAGGCCCTGATCTCATTCCTCCGCGCCCACCCAGACACCGACGTCACCGCGTCCGAGAGTCGCACCCCGCAGACCGAGCGGAAACTCGCCGACGGCGAGGCAGACCTGGGTGTCGTCCTGGACGACGGGGCCGGCGGCCGCGGACTGCGCACGGAGCCCCTCGGCGACGACTCCCTCGTCGTCATCGGGCAGGCCGGAGGAATCCTCGCCGGGCGGACCGCGCTCACCTACCGCGAGGCCGCCGAACACCCGCTCGTCGGCCTCGACGCCGACTCCTCGCTGCGCCGCTGGATCGAAAAGCACCTGGGACCCCACGCCCCCGCGGTGCGCCACCGCACCACCGTCACCAACCTCGGCGTCCTCATCGCCCTGGCCGCCGCCGGCGCCGGACTCGCCGTCGTCCCGCGCCGGGCCATCGACCCCCGCCAGAGGCTGGAAGTATGTGAACTCCAGGAGCGCTGGGCCCGCCGCCACCACCTGCTGGCCTGGGGCGTCACAGACCGCGCCGCCTCGACGGCAACCGCGACACTCGCCGAACACCTCCGCCAGGCGGCCCAGTCCGAGTTCCCCGACCGCAGCGCACACGGGGACGACCTCGGTCGCCTGCCCTTCCACGACTGCTGACCGACCGCCTTCGGCTGCCCCGCGGGCATGCCGATCGACTGGATGTGGGGTGACGTCCGATCCGACCGTTGGGGGCGCGGTGGCCGGGCCTGTCCGTGTGCGCGGACTGACCGACCAGGAGGGGCAACGGGCTGCAGCAGATCGTACGCCGGGGCAGTACAAGCTCGGTGCGCTACCGGCGCGCGATGATGCTCCTGGCCTCGGCCGGCGGGAACCGGGTCCCGGTCATCGCCCAACTCGTGGCGGCCGACGAGGACACAGTGCGCGACGTGATCCACCGGTTCAACGAGATCGGCCTGGCCTGGCTGGACCCTAATTCGTTGATAGCAGCGCTGGTTGGCTTTCGAAGTCGATCGGGCTGTTCGACAGCGGGACCGTCACGCCTTCCTGGACCCGGGCCCATGAGGCCTTCACTGAGAGTGGCGGGCGGCTCCACTTCGCTTAGCCGCGGAACGCCGGTGTTGGTGGCCGCGTGGGTGCCGAAGGCATTCCTCAAGCAGACAGGGTCCGCCGAGACCTCAGCCCACAGGGGAGCCCTTCGGCACCTCCGCAGCCATCAACACCGCTCGCCGCGATCACTCGTTGGAGCTCGTGGTACGAGCCCGCCTCACGGTGACCTCTCATACGACCCGAGTCATCGAACCCCGGTCAAGACCGAGGCCCGTGCGGTGCGCTGGTGCCGCGAACGGCTTGTGAGATGTCGGACCGAGAGTCCTGGAATTAGGGAGCCGCGTGGCCCGCATGCGCTCGTGACCAGCGCAGACGACAGTGTCAAGGGGAGGAATGAACTTGATCTACTGCGGGATCGACTGGGCCGAGCACCATCATGACGTCGCCCTCGTCGACGACACCGGCCAGCTCCTGGCCAAGCGCCGCATCAGTGACGATGTGGCCGGCTACCGCCTCCTGCTGGACCTGCTGGCGGAGTACGGCGACACCGAGGACAGGCCGATCCCAGTCGCCATCGAGACGAGCCGCGGCCTGCTGGTTGCCGCTCTGCGGCAGGGCAAGAGGCAGATCTTCGCCGTCAACCCGATGGCCGCCTCACGCTACCGCGACCGGCACAGCGTCAGCCGGAAGAAGTCCGACCCCGGCGACGCCCTCGTCCTGGCGAACATCCTCCGCACCGACATGCACGCCCACCGGTCCCTGCCCAACAACAGCGACCTCTCCCGCGCCATCGCCGTCCTCGCCAGGGCCCAGCAGGACGCGACCTGGAACCGGCAGCAGATCGCCAACCAGCTTCGTTCGCTCCTGCGCGAGTACTACCCTGCCGCCCTGGACGCTTTCTCCGGCTGGGCCAACGGCCTGTGCCGCCCAGAAGCCCGCGAACTGCTCAAGCTCGCCCCCACCCCGACGCTGGCAGCCCGGCTTACCCGCACCCAGCTCCGAATGATCGGCCAGCTCCACCACTGCCTCCAGACCGGCGAACTGTTCGACGAACACATCGCGTTCCCCTCCGAACTGGCCGCAGCCGCTTGACACGTTGGCATCGTGAGATGTCTCGCTGGGCGGGAGGCCGTCCCCGCGATCTCAGCCCTGACGACGAAGACTTCGTCATCCAGACGGCCACCACCCGCCCGACCAAACTCGGCCAGCCCTTCACCCGCTGGTCATTGCGCAAGCTTGCCGCCTACCTGCGGAAAGTCCACGGCGGATCGGGCGTCCGTCCCAGCGGTGGGTTGTCCATGATCGTCGGATCAGGCTGCGGACGGTGATGATCGTGTCCGCGAGGCCGGAGAAGGCGTCGATGACGGTGGCGCTGCGTTCGTAGCAGCGGGCGAGTCGGTGGAAGGCGTTCTGCCAGGCGTGCGTGCGCTCGACGTGCCAACGTCGGATGGCCTGGATCGGTGCTTTCTCACCTTTGTGTGCGATGCGGCCGTGAAGGCCACGTCCGCTGAGCAGAGCGCAGGTTTTGGCCGAGTCGTGGCCGGCGTCCAGGTGCACGGTGACGCCGTCGGGTAACGGCCACCTACCGGCCCGGCGAGCTGGTCCAGTGCGACCTGTGGTTTCCCCAGGCCCACATCCCTCTCGGCTACGGGCAGACCGGCCGCCCGCCGGTGCTGGTGATGGTCTCGGGCTACTCCCGGTTGATCGCCACGCGGATGCTGCCCTCCAGGAGTACCGGGGACCTGATCGATGGCCGCTGGCGGCTGCTGTCGCAGTGGGGGCTGTTCCCCGGATGCCGGTCTGGGACAACGAGGCCGGCGTCGGTCGGGGACGGCCCACGAGCGAGTTCGCCGCCATCGCGGGCCTGCTCGCCACCAGGATGTATTTGTGCCGCCCCCGGGATCCGGGGGGAAAGGGCTGGTGGAGAGGGCGAACGGCTATCGCTTGGGAATGCGGGCCTGCCAGGCCGGCCACCGCGTCGCCTTCGCCACCGCCGCCGAGTGGGTCGACCGGCTCGCCGCCGCCCACCAGGCCGGGAACCTCGCTGCCGAGCTCACCCGCCTGGGCCGCTACCCCCTGATCGTGGTCGACGAGGTGGGCTACATCCCCTTCGGATCGGAGACCGCGAACCTGTTCTTCCAGCTGATCTCAAACCGCTACGAACGCGCGTCCGTGATCGTCACCAGCAACAAGCCCTTCGGACGCTGGGGAGAGGTCTTCGGCGACGAGACCGTGGCCGCCGCCATGATCGACCGTCTCGTCGTCATGGCGGGCGCGCTGCGCGTCATACATGCACTTTGTCTTAAGCCGTGCCTAAGCTGGGCGATATGGGGCCTTGTTGCCGTCGCTGCTTGCGGCGTGCGGCAGACGCCGCAAAAGAACGCCCACACTCTCAGGGGTGACCGTCGTTTGGTCCCCGCAGTATCTCGAGCCAGCTAGAGGTGCAGCTGTGTATCAATGGACGCGGCGCGAGGACGAAAGACTGCTCACGGGGAAGGGTCGCTATGTCGCTGATATCGAAGTGCCGGACTGTCTCGACGCTGTGTTCGTGAGAAGTAAGGTTGGCCACGGTGTGCTGCGCGCGGTCGATTGCAGTGCGGCCCGTGAAGTGCCCGGTGTGGTGGGGGCCTGGTCCGCCGCAGACCTCATGGGCGTGCCCCCGTGTGCTCATGCGGCAGCCAACCTGCAGGACTTGCCTCCGGTTCCGCACACTGTGCTCGCCAAACTGTCCTCGGATGAGGCGGTCGTCGGCCGCGAGTGGCCGGCGCTGGTGAAGGAGCGTGTGCGGTACGCGGGCGAGGCGGTGGCGGTCGTTGTGGGGGAGGATCGGTACCGCGCGGAGGACGGGGCGGCCGAGGTCACCTTCCAGGTGGACCCGCTGCCCGCAATGGTGACGCCGTCCGCGGCTGCCGCAGATTCGACCCTGCTCTTCGAGGGATTGAGCAACATCGTCTTGCAGGGAGAGACCGGCAAGCCCATCGAGGAGAAGGTGTGGCAGGACGCGGCGGCGGTGGTGGAGGGCCGGTACCGCCAGAACCTCCTGATGCCCACGCCGATGGAGTGCAGGACGATCCTCGCCGTCCCGGAGGGCGACCGGCTGACGGTCTGGTCGGGGCACCAGATGCCCCACCGGCTGCGGCGCGAGCTGGCGGCGCTGCTGGGCTGGTCGCAGGAGCAGGTGCGTGTGGTGGTCCCGGACACCGGCGGCGCGTTCGGCTCGAAGAGCGCGTCCTTCCCGGAGTTCGTCGTGGTCGCCTTCCTGGCGGTCAAGCTGCAGCGGCCGGTCCGGTGGATCGAGGACCGCCTGGAATCCATGTTGGTCGCCACGCGAGGCCGAGGCCAGGACCAGCATGCGCGGCTGGCCGCTGACGCCGAGGGTCGGCTGCTCGCTTACGAGCTGCACATCGACGCCGATGTCGGCGCCTACCCGCACCTTGGGGTCGGGCTGCCGATGCAGACCGCGTGGATGGCGACCGGTGCCTACCGTACTCCGCAGGTTCATGCGACCGTCCGCTCGATCCTCACCAACACCATACTCACCTACCCCTATCGTGGTGCCGGGCGGCCGGAGGCGGTGATTGCCCTTGAGCGATGCATGGACCTGATGGCCCGCCGGCTGGATATTGACCCGGCGGATCTGCGGCGCCGCAACTTCATCCCGCCCGAGAGCTTCCCGTACCAGACCCCCACCGGCCGGACCTACGACGGCGGCGAATACGCCCGCGCGCTCGACCTGGCACTGGAGACGGTCGAGTACGACACATGGCGGGCCGAGCAGACCCGGCGCAGAACGGACCCGACCGCTAAGCCGCTGGGCATTGGCCTGTCCTGCTATGTCGAGCGCTCCGGCGGAGAGCCGGGCGGCCTGCACGAGTTCGGCAGTGTCGAGGTCAGCCAGGACGGCACGATCACCGCGCGATGCGGCGCCGCTTCCAGCGGCCAGAGTCACGAGACGGTGTTCCCCGCCCTGGTTGCCAAGACCTTGGGCGTGGACGAGCAACGCGTCCGGCTGATCGAGGGCGACACCGACGAACAGCCCCAGGGCTTGGGCTCCTTCGCCAGCCGAACCGCGCAAGTCGCGGGTGCGATGCTGCAGCACGCCTCCTACCTAGTCATCGAGGAGGCCAAGCAGAGGGCCGCGAACCTGTGGGAGCTGCCCCTGGAGCAGGTGGAGTGGTCCGACGGCACGGTACACGCCGTCCACGACGGCTCGGCCGCCATGGACATCGGCGAGCTGGTCAAGGCGACCGGGCCCCTGCGCGTGGAGGACCGATTCGAGACGGGGATGGCGTTTCCCTTCGGTACCCACGTGGCGGTGGCTGAGGTCGACCCGGAACTCGGCACCGTGCAGCTGCTGAAGGTGGTGGCGGTCGACGACTGCGGTGTGGTGCTCAACCCCGACATCGTCCGTGCACAGGCCCTCGGGTCCGCTCTGCAGGGGATCGGCCAGGCGCTGTACGAGGCCATCCCCTACGACGACGACGGAGTTCCCATGCTGGCCAACGGCCTGCTGGACTACCTGCTGCCGACCTACACCGAGCTGCCACCCATCGAGGTCAAGGACACCTGCACGCCGAGCCCGAGCTCCCCGTTGGGCGCCAAGGGCGCCGGCGAGTCGGGCTGCATCGGCCTGCCGGCCGCGGTCGTCAACGCCGTGGTCGACGCACTCCAGCCGGCCGACTGCGACCTGCTGCAGATGCCGCTCACCCCGGACGTGGTCTGGCGAGCGGCCCAAGCCCCGAAGCGGGAGGAGGCCCGGTGAAGCCCGCTGCCTTCGACTATGTCGTACCTCGCGCAGTGTCCGAGGCCGTCGACGCTCTGGGAAACGGGGGCCGCAAGGCCCAGGTCCTGGCCGGCGGCCAGAGCCTGCTCCTGGAGATGCACCTGGAGCGTATCCGTCCCGACCTGGTCGTCGACATCAACCGCATCCCGGAACTCGACGACATGCAGATCATCGACAACACCCTGCAGGTCGGCGCCCTGATCAGGCACCACGTCTTCGAGTCCACACAGGCCGTGCCAGGCCCACTCGGCTCGTTGCTCTCCCTCGCTGTCGTCAACATCGCCCACCCGCCCATCCGGGCCCGGGGAACCATGGTGGGCAGCTTCGGCTGGGGACACCCCGCGTCCGAGTGGTGCGCCATCGCCATGGCCCTGGACGCCGACATCCAGCTGCAAGGACCCCAAGGCGCCCGTACCGTCGAGGCACGAGACTACTTTCACGGACCCCTCAAGACCGCCCGCCGACCCGGAGAGCTGATCACCTCCGTGCGGTACCCGCTGCTCGCCGAGCACACCGGTGTCGGCTTCATCGAGCACCGGCGCACGCACTTCTGCTTTGCCCAGGTAGCTGTCGCGGCCGTCCTCACCGTGCACGACGGAGTGATCAGCGAAGCACGCATCGGACTGGTCAACTGCGCCGACCGGCCGCTGCGAGCGCACGCCGCGGAGCGGGCTCTGACCGGCGTCGAGATCGGACCACCGATGGACGGGTACCGACTGCCCGAGGACCATCCGTTCACCCGCGCGGGTCGGATCGCCGCGGAGCAGGACGCCGCACCCGTGGCGGAGCCGTACGCCGACCTCGAATACCGGCGGCACGCCATCGCAGTCGTGGCCGCCAGGACACTGTGTCAGGCGGCGAACGACCACCGGTCTCGCATCGGCGGGACCAAGGGAGGCAGCCAATGAAGATCACCCTCATGGTGAACGGCGAGGAGTTCCCGCTCGACGTGGAGCCCCGGCGCATCCTGGCCGACGTGCTGCGGGAGGACTGCCGGCTCACCGGCACCCACCTGGGCTGCGAGCACGGTGTGTGCGGGGCCTGCACCGTGCTCGTGGAAGGTGAGGCGGTGCGGTCCTGCCTGATGCTCGCCGTACAGTGCGACGGCAGCTCGGTCCGCACCGTCGAGGGACTTGCCGGTCCGGACGGCGAACCCAGCGTCCTGCAGCGCGCGTTTTCCGCCGAACACGCGCTGCAGTGCGGCTTCTGCACGCCTGGCTTCCTCATGGCGGCCGCCGGGGCATTGGAAGCCGACCCCACCCTCGCCGACCACCCCGAGCGTGTGGAGCACATCGTCGGATCCAACGTCTGCCGATGCACCGGCTACGAACCCATCCGACGCGCGATCATGCGGGCAGCGCAAGAACAACAGCAGCCCGTGACCTGACCCGTCTCGTGACAACCCCGCCGCCCGGCGGCGTTGAGGAGTAGACATGGCTGTAACGGGAAGCGTCCGCGCCGGAATCATCGACGTCCACGCGCACTGGCTGCCCCGGGAACTGCTCTCCCTCCCGCCGGGCTCCCCTCTGGGCGGCATGAACGACCGTGACGGAGAGCTGTACCTGGGCGACCACCCGCTGTTCTTCCCCACCACGGCAATGACCGACATCGACGCGGTCGTCACCGACACGCTGAAGGTCGGCCTGGGCGCCCGCGCCGTCTCAGCGCCACCCTTCGCCTTCCCCGTCCACGCGCCATCGGAGGCGGACGACTATGTCTCGGCTTACAACGACCGACTCGCGGAAGCTGTCTCCTCCTCTGACGGCACCCTCGTCGGACTCGGCCTGACCCGTGTGGACAACGTGGACGCCGCTCGTCGCGAGATCACGCGCCTCACAGCCATGGAGGGCATCGCGGGTGTCGCCGTCCCGCCCCTGGTCCAGGGGCAGTCCTACGGCGACGGTGTCATGCGCGAGGTACTGGCTGCCGCCGCCGAAGCGGACCTGGCCGTCCTCGTCCACCCGATGCAGTTGCCACGGCCGGAGTGGAAGAACTACTACCTGGTCAACCTCATCGGCAACCCGGTGGAAACCACGACAGCCGTGGCATCGGTAATCCTGAGCGGAGTCATGGAGGAACTACCGGACCTGCGCATCTGCTTCGTCCACGGCGGAGGCTGCGCACCGGCACTGCTCGGCCGGTGGGAACACGGATGGCGGTCACGAGAAGACGTACGCCAGGGGAGCAGCGACCCGCCGACCGATTCGTTCGCCAAGCTGTACTTCGACACGATCACCCACGACCCCCAGGTGCTCAGGCTTCTGACGGACCATGCCACAGCGGATCGAATCCTGTGCGGGAGCGATTATCCCTTCGACATGGCGCAGCCGGACCCTGTGCGCTTCCTTCTGGACCATGGCCTCGACGCCAGGACGCTCGAAGCGAACGGTCGCGCGTTCCTCGGCATCCAAGGGCCTGCCTGAGGGCTCCCCGCTCCCTTTCCTCGGCACCCGGTTGCTCGCGGAGAGACCGATTCCGAGGTGCCCGCAGTAGCGAGGCATCCGAGGTGTGTGATTCCAGAGATGAATGCCTTCACAGCACTGGTCATCGGCGGATCCGTCGGCGGCCTGGCGGCGGCACATGAACTGCGAGCCGTTGGCGCGGAGGTAGCTGTCTACGAGAGATCAGTGGGTAAAACGTCGGCTCGCGGCGCCGGTATCGTCATGCAGCCAGAGGTCGAGGCGCTGCTGAGCCGCCTGGGCGTACCAGCGCAGTCGGTGAGCGTCGAACTGCACGAGCGCCAGCAACTGCACATGCACGGCAAAGCCACGCGCTACGAGGCTCCGCAACTCATGACCGCATGGGACGCCCTCTACCGCGCACTTCGGGAACCCCTCGCCGGAATGTGCTACCGCCTGGACAGCACACTCACTCGCGTACAAGTGGACGGCCACGACGTCACCGCGGAGTTCTCTGACGGGTACACCGCGCGCGGCAATTTCCTGGTGGGCGCCGACGGAATCGGGTCGGCCACCCGCCAACTGCTAGACCCCGCCTCCCGACCGGCGTACGCCGGCTATGTGGCCTGGCGTGGTCTGGAACCCGAATCAGCGATGCCAGGGAATCTCCTGGACCTTCTCTCGGGCCGCTTCACGTCCTTCACGTCGAGCGGAATGCAAATGCTGTGCTACCTGGTTCCCGGGGCCAACGGCGAGCGGGAAGAGGGCTCGCGGCGTGTCAACTGGGTCTGGTACCTCAACGTCCCCGAGCCGAATCTGCCGAAACTCCTCACCGGCCGCTCCGGAAAGCGCTTCGCGAACTTCCTGCCGCCAGGCGAGTTGCTGTCCGAAACCGCAGAGCAGGTCGCCCACCAGGCAGACGCCTCGCTCCCACCGGACCTCGCTGAACTGGTGCGGCTGTCGGACGTCTTCATGCAACCGGTGCTCGACCTCCCCCCTCGACGCATGATGGCCGACCACGCGGCCTTGATCGGCGACGCGGCGGGCACGGTCCGGCCCCACACAGCTTCGGGGACATCCAAGGCGTTCGGCGACGCCGCAGGCCTGGCAACAGCCCTGCGAGGGTGGGCACCGCCGCATCCGCTTCCCGCCACCGAACTTGAAAACTGGGAGGTGCAACGCCTCGACCGCTTGCTCACGTTGTCCGAGATCGGTTTCGAACTGGCGGAGAGATCCACGTTGGGTGCACGTGTGGGCAGCCAGTTCTTCACATCGGATTGACCCCGAAGGCCCCGTACCGAGGAACAACCTGATCCAGATTTACCCGATTTGGCCCCACCGTGCGGCAACATTCATACTGACTGGGCATCAACCCGGCGTCACGCTCCGCGCGGGCCTGGCACCGGCAAGGCCGCACACGGCGTGCCGGGGTGGCTCAGACCGCCGCCTCCGCTGCTTCGCTTATGCCGCCACGCTCCACACCAGGCGGCCAGGGCGTGCGGTGTTGTCGGCGGCTGGCACGTATCGGACCCATGGTGTGTTGGCGAGCGCCACCAGGGACACGTGGTGGAAGTCCGGGTCCCTACGATGCGGTACGTGCCGGAGCGGACCAGCTGGGTCAGCTGGGGATCGCTGACCATGCCCGCCGCCGCGCCCTTGCCGATGGCCGCGACGATGCTCGCGCCGCCCCCGCCGTTGATGACCTTCAGGTCCTTGTACGGGATGTCCGCGTCGGCGGCGGCTTTGCACAGCTCGATGTCCGGCAGGCTGCCCACGGAGGTGACGGCGACGGTCTTCTCCCGCGGGTCCTTGACGCCGCGGATGCCGGAATCCGCCTTGGTGACCGGGGAGTACGGCACCCCGCCAGGGCTGGTGCACCCGGCCGGCTTCCCTTACGAGGGCGGGCGGGCCGCCGCCGACGCGTTGCAGGAGCTGGACGAAACGTGGCGGTCGATGCGACCGTTCTTGCCGCCTGGCTCGTAGTGCGTACGTCGACGGGACCGGCCGGCCGAAGCTGAGAGCCCGCCCCGCCCCCGCTCACGGCTCCACGCTCAAGTCCGCGGCGGCGCGGTGCTCGCCCGCACCACGAATTCCACCGGCGGGAGCTCGGCAGCCTGGAACTCTCCTCCCTCGGTGAGCGAAACCAGTGCCTGCGCGGCGGTGCGTCCCCAGGTCAGCACATCCTGGCGCACCGTCGTCAGCGGCGGCGCGATGCAGTCGGCCAGCGGGATGTCGTCGAAGCCCACCACCGACAAGTCCTCGGGGACCCGCAGCCCGCGGCTGGTCGCGGCGGTGATCCCGGCGACGGCCATCAGGTCGTTGGCGTACACGATGGCGGTCGGTGGCCGGTCCAGGTCCAGCAGCTGATGCGTGGCCTGGGCGCCGGCCGCACCGGTGAAGTCCGCCGCCACGGGTGGGATCTCGGGCAGGCCGGCATCCGCCAGCGCACCGCGCCAGGCGTCGCACCGGGCCTCGGTGTGCACATACCCCGCGGCGCCGCAGACGTGTCCGATCCACCGGTGGCCGAGCGAGCGCAGATGGCTGACCGCACGCCGCACCCCGCTGCCGTCGTCGACCCCGAGGGCCGGCACCCGGCCGCCGTGCTGCGTTGGTCCGACGATCAGTGCGCTGATGCCCAGCTCCGTCATGAGTGCGGGCCGCGGGTCGTCGGTGCGCAGATCGGTGAGGAACACGCCGTCGACCCGACCGTCACGGGCCAGCCGCTCATACGCTTGCCGTTCGGTTTCCTCATCGGGGACGACCTGCAGCACGAGCGCGTAGCCGAGCGGCGCGAGGCCGGTCTCGATGCCGGCGACGAACTGTGGGAAGAACGGGTCGGTACTCAGCAGTTCCGGCGGTCGGCGCATCACCAGGCCGAGGGTCTGGGACCGCTTGGTGGAGAGCGCTCTGGCGCCGGCGTTGGGCTGCCAGCCCAGCTGGTCGATCGCCTCCAGGACCCGCTGGCGCGCCTGCGGGCTGACCCCGGGGCGGTCGTTGATGACGAAGGAGACCGTCGCCTTGGAGACCTGGGCCAGCGCGGCGACATCACCGATCGTGGGCCGACTGCCCCCTCCCCGGCGTGGCCGGGGAGGCGTCGCCTGGCGGGAACCGTCCGCCGATCCACCCGGTCTGTCCTGGCCCCGCACCATACCGCCTCGCCTTCCAGTGATTCGGGACGTACGGCTCCTGGGTGGCAGAACTGTGCCACCCGGGTCACCGAAACGTTTCGCACCCGTCCTTGACGCTTAGATATTAAACCGGTTTGATGACGCTCGTAACCCCGCGGTGATCATTCTGACGGGGCGGGCCGGCGGCGACGAGAGGGGAGTCGCTTCGGACCCTCAACAACCCGCATGGAGAGGAGTTGGGCACAATGAGGCGTTTTCCGCGTGTAACGGTGCTGACCGCCGCCGCAGCGCTTGTCCTGCCATTGTCCGCCTGCGGTTCGGGCGACGCCGACGGCGGCAAGCCGACCTCGGGACCGATCGACATCTGGTACTCGACGAACAAGCAGGAACAGGTCTGGGCCAAGGCCACAGTGGATGCCTGGAACGCTGAGCACACCAAGGAGAAGGTCACCGCCAAGGCGGTTCCGTCGGGCAAGTCCACCGAAGACGTCATCGGGGCCGCGATCACCGCGGGCAACACCCCGTGCCTCGTCTACAACACCGCTCCGGCGGCGGTCGCCGCATTCCAGAAGCAGGGCGGCCTGGTGAATCTCTCGGACACCTTCGGCGATGCCGAGTCCTTCATCAAGAAGCGCTCCGGCGGTGCCGCGGACGGCTTCCGTTCCCCGGACGGCAAGTTGTATCAAGTGCCGTGGAAAACCAACCCGTTCATGCTCTATTACAACAAGGACGTCTTCAAGAAGGCCGGCCTGGACGCCGAGAATCCGAAGCTGAGCACGTACGACGATGTGCTGGCCGCGGCGAAGAAGATCAAGAGCAGTAAGGCGGCGAAGTTCACCTTGTATCCGCCGGCGACCAGTGACTACACCAATGCGCTGTTCGACTTCTATCCGCTGTACCTGGCCAACTCCGGCGGCACGCAACTGGTGAAGGACAAGAAGGCCACCTTCACCTCCGACGCCGGACGGCAGACCCTCGGCTTCTGGCAGCAGATGTACGCCAACGGCTACTCGTCCCCGGAGGCGTACAGCGGCGACATGTGGGCGGGCCCGTTCGCCGACGGGGTGGCCGCCATGGGCATCGCCGGGCCGTGGGGCAAGGGACAGTTCGACGGCAAGGTGAAGTACGGCGTGGTGCCGCTGCCCACGGCCGAGGGAATACCGGCAGACAAGACATCGACGTTCGCGGACTCCAAGAACGTCGGTCTGTTCACCTCGTGCAAGCACAAGCGGACCGCCTGGGAATTCACCAAGTTCTCGATGAGCGCGAAGAACGACGCGGCACTGCTGGAAGAGACGGGGCAGTTCCCCACCCGCAGTGACGTGGCCGCCGTCACGGGGGGCTATCTCAAGGACAATCCCTTCTACCGGCCCTTCGCCGACGCGGTGCCGCGGGCGGTGGACGTGCCGAACATCGCCGGCTCGACCGAGGTGTGGAAGACGTTCCGCACAGCCTGGGAAGACGCGGTGCTGCCCGGGAAGGGCGATGTGAAGTCGACCTTTGACAAGGCCGCGCAGCAGATCGACGACCAGATCGCCGGCTGACGAGGCACACCATGAAATCACTCCGCGACAGCCGCGATGGGACCCAGGCCGCAGGTGATTCGCCCCGCGGCCGGCACCCCCGCCACGCACCGCCGGCAGCCGCAACCGAACGCCGTATCCCGGGTCGCCGGCCCGGCGCCTCGCGGCTCCAGCGTTGGCTGGGCAACAGCCCGCTCGGGCTCGTCCTGACCGCGCCGTACACCGCCTACGTCCTGGTCGTGTTCATCATCCCGTTCGGGGTCGGCGTATGGATGGCCTTCCACGACTACTTCTTCACCGCGCCCGGCGTCTCCGTGCCGCACCCGTTCGTCGGGTTCGACAACTTCACCGAGGTCCTCGGCGAGGAGAAGACCCAGCGCGCCTTCGCCAACCTCGGGTTGTTCATGGCGATCAACATTCCGCTGACCGTGGTGCTGGCGCTCGCGCTGGCGTCGGCACTGAATGCCGCGACTCGCTGGCGCGGATTCTTCCGGGTGGCGTACTACGTGCCGTACGTGACGGCCTCGGTCGCCACGCTGGCGGTCTGGCTGTTTCTGTTCAATGGCTCCGGTGCCGTCAACAACGTCCTCGGTCCCTGGGCCCCGGACCCGTCCTGGCTGGCGAACAGGCACCTGGTGATGCCGCTCATCGCCGTCTACGTCACCTGGAAGCAGCTCGGGTTCTACATCCTGCTCTACCTCGCCGCGCTACAGAACGTGCCCAAGGAGCTGCACGAGGCGGCACTGACCGACGGAGCCGGGCGCTGGCAGGCGTTCCGGGCCGTCACCCTGCCGGCCGTCCGGCCCGTCACCTCGCTCGTCATCCTGCTGTCGATCATCACTGCCGGGCAGCTCTTCACCGAGCCGTTCCTGCTCACCGGCGGCGGCCCGAGCGGCGCCTCGCTCACCCCCGCGCTGCTGGTGTACCAGCGGGGTATCGAGCAGGGCGAGCCGGATGCCGCGGCAGCCATCGGACTGATTCTCGTCACCGGCGTGCTCATCATCGCGACCGTCGCCCGGCGCGTCATGGAGAGGGACTGATATGGCCTACATCGCGCGCATCGCCCGCATCCTGCGCTATGCCACGCTCGGCCTGGGCGCCATCGCCGCGCTGCTGCCGTTCTACTACATGCTCATCGGGGCGCTGCAGAAGAAGCGCGACACCGGCCTCGGCGGCCTGCTGCCGAAGCCGAGCAACCTGACCCTGGACAACCTCGCAGGTATCGACGACTCGTTCAGCCTGTTGGGTGCCCTGGCCAACTCCCTGATCATGACGCTCGGGGTGGTGGTCTGCACGCTGGTCTTCGGCCTGCTGGCCGGCTACGCCCTGGCGATCCTGCGCTTCCGCGGCCGCGGCCTGGTGTTCGCGCTCGTCCTGCTGGTCCAGGCGATCCCGTTCCAGTTGCTGATGATCCCGCTGTACGTGATGGTGGTGCGTTACTTCGGCCTCGCCGACAGCTACGCCGGAATGATCCTGCCGTTCGCCATCAACTCCGTCGCCGTGCTCATCTTCCGCCAGTACTTCCTCCAGATCCCGCGCGAGATCTTCGACGCGGCGCGCATGGACGGAGCGAGTGAGCTGCGCATCCTGCGCTCTGTGGCGGTGCCACTGGTGCGCCCGGCGATTCTCACAGCCATGCTGGTGACCTTCATCGGCCCGTGGAACGAGTTCCTCTGGCCGTTCCTGGTGACCAAGGACCAGGGGATGCAGCCCCTCGCGGTCAGCCTGGCGAACTTCTCGCAGGCCAATTCCACCTTCCAGGCCAACCCCATGGGTGCTGTGCTCGCCGGTGCCTGCGTGCTGGCGGTGCCGGCCGTCGTCCTCTTCCTGCTCTTCCAGCGCCACTTCACCTCTGCCAACCTCGGATCCGCGATCAAAGGCTAGGTATGACCCAGCGCAATACCGAAACCGCGCTCCCGTACGCACTCAAGCGGGTCGGCGTGCTCATGAACGCCGACCCCACCGACCCCCTGGAGGCCGAGGGCGTCCTCAATCCGGCCACCGCCTGGGGGCCCGACGGCGAGCTCTATCTTTTCCCCCGCATGGTCGCGACAGGCAATGTCTCCCGGATCGGCCGCGCCCGTGTCGTGATCGAAGACGGCGTACCGGTCGGCGTCGAGCGCCAGGGCGTGGTGCTGTCCCCGGACGAAGGCTTCGAGCGGGGCGCACACAATGCCGGCGTGGAGGACCCCCGCATCACCTTCGTCCCCGACCTGGGCGTGCACGTCATGACGTACGTCGCCTACGGGCCGCTCGGCCCGCGGCCCGCGTTGGCCGTCTCTACGGACACGATCACCTGGCGCCGTCTGGGCCCACTGCATTTCACGTATCAGTCGCACCTGTCCACCGACTTGAACTTCTTCCCCAATAAAGACCTTGTCTTCTTCCCCGAGATCGTGCCCGGCCCCGACGGCCGTGCGAGCTTCGCGATGCTGCACCGGCCGATGTGGGACCTGGACTGGCTGCGCCCGGGCGAGGGCGCCCCGGCCCCGGCCGGGGTGGCCGACGGCCGCCCGTCGATCTGGATCGCGTACGTAGACGCCGAGGCGGCCCGCCGCGATCTTTCGGCGCTGACCTCGCTGCGGCACTCCGCTCCGGTGGCCGCTCCGGAGATGCCGTTCGAGGTGGCGAAGATCGGTGCGGGTCCGCCGCCGCTGCGGGTGCCCGAGGGCTGGCTGCTCATCCACCACGGGGTGACCGGCCCGGTCGCGAGGGGCTTTGAGCTCAGCCATGGCGCCGTCTACCGGGCCGGGGGCATGCTGCTGGACCCGGACAATCCGGCGCGGGTGCTGGCGCGCTCGCAGGAGCCGTGGCTGTCTCCGGAGACCCGCGAGGAGACGGTAGGAACGCTTGGCAACGTTGTCTTCCCGACGGCGGTCGAGCGCATCGCGGGGACCGTCTATGTGTTCTACGGGATGGCGGACAGCGCGATCGGCGTAGCCGCCCTGGAGCGGACCGCGGACTGACGCCTCTGACCTGAACCGGCTTGCGGCCGACGGCTTCTCGCCGTTCGGCCGCAAGCCGGTTTACGTCTGTGCTTCGCGTCACCTGAGGGGCTGTGTCACCGTCTTGCCGAGGTTCGGGCCGGCGCCCAGCGGGAAGCTGGCGCGACGGGTGCGGCCGGGTGCGGCAAGGGTGACGGAGACCGTCAGGCCGGGCTGGTCGGGGTTGGCGACGCTCGCCACGACGGAGTCACCGTCCTCGTTGAGCATGATGATGGCCGGCTGATCGACTCGCAGCGTGCGGCCTGATCCCAGGTCGAGGGAGCCCGCGGCATGGAAGGTCGCCATCGTCAGCCGCAGCCGCGGGTGGCGGACTGCTTGGACCTGCTCGTCGTTGCGCAGGATCCTGACGACCGGCTTGGCCGCATAGGAGCGGACCTTTTCGGGTGTCGCGCCGGGCAGGAGGACGTAGGCGTACTTGGCTCCGTCCGGGCTGGTTCCGTGGTCAAAGAAGAGGGTGAAGGCATTCCGCTTCACTGGATCACGGTCGAGCCAGCTCCCGGTCTGCTCCTTGTTCGAGACCTTCAGCGGCCCGCCCTCCGGGAAGACGTAGCCGATCTCGTCGTTGTACGCCCATGAGGCGCCGGTGGCAGCTGAATCGGTCCCCGGGCGTACGGCCTTGCCGCCGACGGAGGCATTGGACCGGGCCGCTCCCTGATTGACGGTCGTATGGACGGCATACTGCGAGGTGGAACTGATCCCGGCGCCGAGCGCGACCATCTCATCGTCGAAGTAGAAGTAGCTCTTGCGCCCGGTGGTCGAGAACCGGTCGAGGGTGAAGACGCTTGCCCCGTAACGCCCGTCGGAGACGCCGCCGGTGAAACTGCCGCGGTTGGCGGGACTCGACTGCGTCGTCACCTTGGTGTAAGGCGCGGTGACACCCGGGTAGTGGAACCAGTCGAATGCGGGTACGAGGTCGTCGTATTCCCGGTTCGTGACCTGGATCGAGGTGGCTCCCGCCGCGTTCCAGTCGATCTCGTTGCCGACTTCGGGCCGGAAGGTGGAGCGGTACTCACTGCCCTTCATACGAGGGGAATTGACCCTGGTGAATATTCCATACGCGTCCCGCAGATGCGAGGAGAACTCCGAGCGCCAGAAATACTTATGCCCGACGACGCCGTTCTCCCGGGTCTTCCCGCGGATATTGTCGGCAAGCCACTGATATGCCGCCGAGTTACTCTCATCGGCCCGGACCATCCGGTCGAGCGGCTCGAGGAAGTCGGCCGCGTAACTCGTAATACCATCAATGGTGTTGGGGGGACGGTACCCGAGGTACATCATCCCGATCTCCCCGCGGATCAGCCAGCGGGTCCCGTCGAGGATGTAGAAGGCGATGGCGTCGATGTTCTCGGGCGAGAAGGCGAAGCTGGTGCCGCGCGCGACATCGGCCCAGGCCGCGACGATGGTGAACAGGGCCATGCCGTAGCCCTCGCTGTAGAGCTGCGCCCCATGCGCCCAGAAGGACGAGTCCACCTGCACGGCCTCGGTGACCTTACCGCTGCCGTCGACGGCGACCGTCTGCGACATGGTGGCGTAACCCTGCTCGATGTCGGCGGTCGCGTGCTTCGCGACGGCCTCATAGAGGTAGTTCTCGGTCCTCCAGGAGCCGTTCGCCCCGGCCGGGTCCAGGCGGCCGGTGTTGTGGACGTACGTCACCTCCCGCGCCTCGGTGCTGAGTTTGTCGCCGACGAAGATCGACACCCGGCCCATGGCCATCGACTTGCCGATCTCGACTTCCCACCAGTTCGTGCTGGTCGGTTTGACACTGTCCCAGTAGAGAAGCGCGCGGTTCAGGGCCTCGATCAGCTCCGGTTTGCCGTAGCCCGCGGCACCCGGGTCACGGTAGGCATGAGCCATCGCGATCATGCGGTACAGCGCGTGATAAGGCGACCAGACCCGGCCGTTGGCGGAACTGGTGGTGTCGCCGTAGTCCACATTGGGCCACGAGCCGTCGGCGCGCAGGGACTCGACATAGGCCAGGGCCTCGGACGTACGGGCGAGGAAGATGCCATTGGCGATTCTCACCTGGTCGCCTTGGGCAAGAAACCGCTGTTGCAGGCGTTCGATGATGAGTTGGATGTCATCCGTCGCCGCTTGACTTCCACTGGCTTCGGCAGCCCGCGCGAGAGTCGGTACTGACAGCGTCAGTCCGGCGACACCGGCGGCGAGCCCGAGGCCCCCGAGTAGGACGCGACGTCGATCGGGCAGGGGAACCACTCCATTTTCCGTCATGCGGACTCCTTTGGGCGCACCCAGATCCTGACAACGTTGCCGTGGGGGGGCGTGCGTCGGTTGACGAGGTCTTCCGGGTGCTGATTCGGTCACGGCTTCGGCTTGGTGCACACCGATTGCTAAACCGGTTTGAAAGTGACTCGTAAACAGTTACCGGCTGTGGCCTGGGTACGTCAACAGTCGCGACGCCGGGAGGGCGCGGGTGGCTTCGGCCCCTAGGGGGCGGCGGGCAGCCGCCCGGCGGGGCGAGGGCCGAGGATCGGGGGCGGGATGGTCGATGCGTCGATGGCGCCGACGAGGGTGCTGCGGGACCCGTTCGGCCAAGCCCCGGGCCCTGACGGGATGCGGGCAGCCGTGCCTCATTGCCGCCGGGCGGGGAGCCTGTGGGACTCGAACCATCATCGATGCCGGTCAAGCGGTGGGAGTGTATTTGTTGATCAGGCCACCGAGGACGGGGTGCGCAGGATGGGTGACGGGGGAGTGGATCGGAGTCGGTTGTTGGTGGGAGCCGGGTGGCAGCTGGTTCCGGGTTCGGTGAGGGTGATGTGCGTTGTAGTGCGTGCCTTTGGCATGCGGCCAGGGCATGGCGCGGATGGGAGCCTCGTGACCGGCACCAGCATGCTCCAGGCTCTCGGCATCCCCGATCGCGCCCTCGGTGGCTTCGCCGCGACCACCGGCTTCACCGCCGTGAGTATCGATGCCATCTTCGCTCGTCGGCGCCGACCCGCCCGTACCGGACACCCGCTGGAAGAGAGCCTGACCATGCCCCTGCGTATCGACTGTATGCCGACGACTTCACCGGCGGAACCGATGTCGCCGCGGCCTTCCGGCGTGCGGGCCTTCGCACCGCCCTGGTCTTCGGCCCCCGGACGACACCACCGAGCCGCCCGCCGACCGCGATGCCGCCGTGGTCGCGCTGAAGTCCCGTTCCGTGCCCGTCGAAGAGGCCGTCGCTGATTCCCTGGCGGCCCAGCGCTGGTTGTGGAACAGGGGCGCGACGCCGATCTACTTCAAGTACTGCTCCACGTTCGACTCCACCGCCAAGGGCAACGTCGGCCCGGTCGCCGATGCCCTCATGGACGCCGACGGCGGTGCCGTCACCCTTCACTGCGCCGCCTCACCGCCCAACGGCCGTACCGTCTACCAGGGACACTGGTCCTGATCGACTGGGCCACGATGCGCCGCGGAGCCACGGCCGTCCGCGACGCCCTCATCGCGCATCAGCAGGCCGGCGTCCGGCACGTCATCGCCGACGCGCTGACCGGCGACGATCTCGCCGTGCTCGGTGCCGCGGCTCTCGAACTCCCCCTCGTCGCCGGAGCCGCGGGCCTGGCCGAAGGCATCGGGCACGCCTACCCCGGTGCCGGTCAGGCCACCACCGAGCGGTTGCCCCAGGAAGGGCGGGCGGCCGTCCTGGCCGGCAGCTGCTCGGCCCGCACCCTGGAACAGATCGCCCGCTTCCATGCCGCCGGGCTGCCCTGGCCCAGTTGGGTGTGGACGAGGCCGCCGCCCAGGTCGAGGAAATGCTGGGCGTGCTGGCCCTTCGCCTGGTCGGGGGCGGGGTGCGCCGGCTCATCGTCGCGGGCGGCGAGACCTCCGGTGCCGTCACCACCGCTGCTGCCCTGCCACGCCCCCGGTGACAGTGCTCTGGAACCCCTCGCCGAGCAGACGGCTCGCCCTCGCCGAGCAGACGGCTCGCCCTCGCCGAGCAGACGGCTCGTACGCATCACGCACTCCTCCTCGCCAATCACGGTCCCGTGATCGCCGCCGCCACCCTGGAACGGGCCGCGGACGCGATCGAGGAACTGGAGGAGACCGCCAAGCTGTACCTCTTGCTCAGAGGCCACACCACGCGCCCCCTGACTCCGGAACAGGCTGCCGCGCTCGCGCCCACGTTCCCCTGACGGCCGGACAACAACGGCGTGGCAGCTCCGTTGACGGGCATGCGCCGCTGGGCTCTCCCTGGCCGAAGAGTGGTGCGTGACTTCGAACCGGCCCACTGCCGTTCGTCTGGCGGTGCCACCGCCGATGGTCATCGAACGCCTGTCGACGTCGGCCACGGCCAATCCGATTCGGTGATGAAGCCGGTCAGCGCGGCAGCGACGGCATCGGGCTGTTCATCGGGGATGAAGTGCCCTGCCAAGGCGAGGGAAAGGCGACCCAAGCGCCGATGTCGTGGGCGACCAGCCAGTATGTCGAGACTCCGGGCGCCTTGACCGCGGCGTCGACGTGCGCAGCGACCGCGTGCGTGTCGTAGCTGATGTCCGGGCGTTCGGAGTGGCCCTGGCCCGGCACGTCGATCGCGATGACGTGGAATCGGTCGGCCTGGTTCGGCATCACCTTGCGCCATGCCTACCAGGTCTGTGGGAACCCGGTGAGCAACACGACAGCCGGACCTCCGGCTGGCCGCCCTCAACCGCGTGAAGCCGGACGCGGCCCGCGTCGACCCAACGGTGGGTGAAACCGGCCGGGTCGGGCAGCGGCAGGTCGCGGACCGGGTTGCCGGAGACGCGGGGGGCGCTTGCGGGGCCATTCATGATTCTCCTCCCCTGGGGTGACTCCTCCCCTGGGGTGAGGTGTGTCGACTGTCTGCCGAAGGTGCCAGGTGTGCTGGTTGATTCCGTGCGTCGGCCTCCGCGATGGGCCACTCCTCACGGCGCCGGACGGCGAGGTGCCCTCCTGGCGGGACAGCTACGGCGAGCCGTCCTCGACGATCGTGCTGCAGGTGCGCGGCGGCGCTGTGCGCTCCGAACCCTTCGGCCCGTTTCCGGGGTACGGACGGTGAGGAGTCGCCGGTGGAACCTTCCTTGATCACTGCGTCGGGCATTGACCGTAGCGCCCGGTCGTCACGGCGCCTGGTCGCACTCTGTCGACTCCGCGGCGACCTGGCCGCGACTTCATCGCACTGAGTGACCGAAGTGAGGCACTCCGTTCCGCCCCGTGCTCATACGAGCAAAAAAATGCGCGCCCGTTGCTGTGAGGTTAATTCCAGATCTACTGTCCCTCGCCAGGACCACATCTGGAGGCCCATATGCGCATCAATCGCATTCTCGGGATCTTTTTCGGAACATTTTCTCTCCTGGCGCTCGCCGCCTGCTCGGTGTCGACCAGTCCCGGTGGCTCCGGCGACTCAGGTAAACACAAGAGATCCGGAGCGCTGACCATCGGCTTCAGCCAGGCCACCCAGCAGTCGCCGTTCTACGTCCAGCTCCGCCAGGGCGCGCGGAAGGCCGCCGAGAAGGCCGGAGCGAAGCTCTACTTCGCCGACGCGGGCGGCGACGTGACCAAGCAGAACAACGACATCCAGGACCTCATCACCCGCGGTGTCGACGTGCTGATGGTCAACCCCGTCGACCCCAAGGGGGTCAAGGCGGGACTGGCCGCCGCGAAGTCCGCCGGAGTGTCCGTCGTCACCGTCGACCGTCCGGTGCCCTCCGGGGCCACCGCGCATGTGGGCCGGGACAACACCGCGATGGGGCAGCTCGTCGGCGAGCGGATCGCCAAGGAGCTGGGCCCCAAGGGCGGCAAGATCATCGAGATCAAGGGTGACGCGGGCGGTGCCGTGGCGCGCGACCGCAGCGCCGGGTTCCACAAGGCCGTCGCCGCCAACAAGAAGATCCGCATCGTCAGTGGCCCGTACTGCGACTACATTCGCTCCAAGGCCGTCACCGCCATGCAGGACCTGCTCCAGACCAACCCCGACGTCAAGGCCGTCTACGCGCACAACGACGACATGGCACTCGGTGCCCTCCAGGTGCTCAAGGAGAACGGCCGCTCCGATGTGAAGGTCGCCGGGGTCGACGGTCTGATGGAGGCGGTCAAGGCCATCGACCAGCACGGCCCCTACACCGCCACCGCCCTCAACGACCCGATCTCCCTGGGCCGGACCGCGGTCAAGACCGCCGAGGACGTCGCCGACGGCAAGAAGGTCGCCGCGTCCATCGACGCCGGCACCGCGCTGGTCGACCGCGACAACGCCCACAAGTACGTCGGCGGGACGACCTTCGCCTCCGAGGGTGCGCGGTGACCCGCGCATCCGGCCCCGACACCCACTCCCCGGACACCCACTCCCCGGACACCCACCCTGTGGAAGGAAACGACACCATCATGCCGGAGACCATGCGAGCCGCCGTGCTGCACGCCCCGGGCGACATCCGGGTGGAGCGCCTGCCCGTACCGGAGCCCGGCCCCCGCGAGGCGCTGGTGCGCGTCGCCGCCTGTGGCGTCTGCGGTTCGGACATCTCCCGGATGCTCCGCCCCGAGGTGGCCTACAACCTGCCGCTGGTCTGCGGCCACGAGTTCTCCGGCCATGTGGTGGCGCTCGGCTCCGAACTCGCCGCCTCCGGCACGGTCCGGGCCGGCGACCTGGTGGCCGTGCCGCCGCTGATCCCCTGCCGCCGGTGCGGCCCCTGCACCCAGGGGCGGTACAGCCTCTGCGAGGACTACGACTATTTCGGCAGCCGCCGGCCCGGGGCCTACGCCGAGTACGTGGCCGTGCCCGAGGACAATCTGCTGGTGCTGCCCGCCGATCTCGACCCGCGGGCCGCCGCGATGCTCGACCCCGCCGCCATCGCCCTGCACGCCATCTGGCGCACCAAGCTGCGCGCGGGCCACCGGGTGGCCGTGGTCGGCGCCGGCCCCATCGGGCTGTTCGCCATCCAGTGGGCGCTGCTCCAGGGCGCCAGCGAGGTGCTCTCGATCGATGTGAGCGAGGAGAAGGCGGCCATGGCGCTGGAGGCCGGTGCCACCCGGACCGCCACCACACCCGAGCAGGCCCGGGAGCTGGCCGGGCCCGGCTTCGACGTCATCGTCGAGTCCGCCGGCGTTCCCGCCACCGCCGACCAGGCCGTGTCGCTGGCCGCCCGGCACGGCCAGGCCGTCTTCATCGGCATCCCGCACGATCCGGTGGTGCTGCCCAAGTCCACCTTCAGCGCCTTCCTGCGCCGCGAGATCACCTTGCACGGCGCGTGGAACTCCTTCTCCGCACCCTTCCCGGGAGACGAGTGGCGGCTCGCCGCGCAGGCCATGGCGGACGGCCGGCTGCGCTGGAAGTTCATGATCACCCATGAGCTGGACCTGGACGATCTGGGCGACACCATACGCAAGCTGGGGGAGCGGTCCATGTTCAGCTCCAAGGTGCTCTTCCTGCCGAACGGAGACCGTCCATGACCGCGCTGCTGGCCATCGACCTCGGCACGGAGAGCGCCCGCGTCTGCGTCTACGCGGCGGACGGCGCCACGCTGGGCCGCGGCGAGAGCGGCTATCCCACCGTCTTCCCGCACCCCGGCTGGGCCGAGCAGGATCCCGAGGACTGGTGGCGCGCCGTGGTCTCCGCGGTCAGGGCGGCACTCGCCGAGGCGGGTTCGCCCGCCGTGGCCGGGCTCGCCGTGGCCACCACCGCCTCCACCGTCGCCGTCCTCGACGCCGCGGGCCGCCCGCTGCGCCCGGCCCTGCTGTGGATGGACGCCAGGGCCAGCGCGGAGTCCGAGCTGACAGCGGCCGCGGACCATCCCGTACTGGCCTACACGGGCGGCGCGGACGCCGTCGAATGGCTGGTACCGAAGGCCATGTGGCTCGCCAGGAACGAACCGGAGACCTATCGCGCGGCGCACCGCGTCACCGAAGCGGTCGACTATCTCGTCTGGCGGCTGACCGGGGAGTGGGCCGGGTCGCGGATGAACGCCGTCTGCAAGTGGAACCACGACCCACTCGGCACCGGGCTCCCCGACGACCTGTACGCGACGTTCGGCGTCCCCGATCTGCGCGACAAGCTGCCCGAGCGGATCGTCCCGGTGGGCGACCCGGTGGCCCCGGTCGGCGCCGCCGCCCGCGAGGAGCTCGGCATCCGCGGGGAAGCGTTGGTCTGCGCGGGCGGCATCGACGCCCATCTGTCGCTGCTCGCCATCGGCGGGCCGCGCACCGGACGGGTCTCCATGGTCTCGGGCACCTCCACCGCCTTCATCACCGAGATCGACGCCCCGGTCTTCCCACCGACGATCTGGGGCCCCTACCCCGACGCCCTGAACGCCGGACGCTGGCTGATCGAAGGCGGCCAGGTCAGCTCCGGCTCCGTCCTCACCTGGGCGGGGGAGGCCCTGCTGGGACGCCCCCGCGCCGAACTGCCCCGGCTGATCGCCGACGCCGCGGCCCTGCCGCCCGGCGAGCACGGCCTGCTGGTCCTCGACTACTTCATGGGCAACCGCACCCCGCTGCGCGACCCGAGGCTGCGCGGCGCCGTGCTCGGCCTGACCCTCGCCAGCCGCCCGGTGGAGATCTACCGGGCGGCCGTGGAGGGCGTGGCGTACGGCACCCGCCAGGTCCTGGAGTCCTTCGTCGAGGGCGGGGTGCCGGTGGACGAGGTGTACGTCTCCGGCGGCATCCGTCACAACCCGCTGTGGCTGCGCACCACGGCCGATGTGCTCGGCCGTCCGCTGCGGCTGGTCGAGGGCGACAACCTCACGCTGCGCGCGTGCGCGGTCATCGCGGCGGCCGGCACCGGGCAGACCGGTTCGCTCGCCGAGGCCGCGGCCGGTTTCGCCCTCCCCACCCGGACCGTGGAGCCCGACGGCACCCACCGCGAGGTCTACCAGCGAGGCTATGCCGACTACCGCGCGGCGACCGCCGCCACCCGCGCGATCTCCCACCGGCTGACCACCCCATGGGGATCGGAGGTGCCCGTATGAGCGGCACCGAGGACGAGGCACTGCTGTACCAGGTCGCCTCCATGTACTACGAGCGGGACCTCACCCAGGAGCAGATCGGCGAGGACCTGCACTTCACCCGCTGGAAGGTCGGCCGGCTGCTGGCCGAGGCACGGCAGGCGGGGATCGTACGGATCCAGGTGGTCCACCCCAAATCGCGGATGCGGGGCCTGGAGGAGCGGCTGCGGGACGCCTTCGGGCTGCGGGACGCCGTGGTGGTCGCCCGCGGCCAGACCGACGACGAGGAGGCGCTGCGGGCACGGGTCGCCGAGGCCGGGGCCGACTATCTCGCCAGGCTGCGCCCGTCCCCCCGGCTGCTCGGCGTCTCCTGGGGCCGCACCATGGATCTGCTGGCCCGCGGTCTCAACCCGGGCTGGACCCACGGCGTCCACGTGGTGCAGATCAACGGCGGGCTCAGCCGCTCCCGGCGGCCCAGCTCCGCCCAGGACATGGCCAGCCGGATCGCCCACCTCGGCGAGGGCACCCTCACGGTGCTGCCGGCCCCGGCCATCGTGGAGCAGGAGACCACCCGCCGGGTGCTGGAACGGGACAGCGCGGTCGCCGACGTCCTCACCCAGGCCGCCGAGGCCGACACGGTGCTCTTCAGCCCCGGTGCGATCGGCGCGGACTCGGTGCTGGTCGGCTCGGGCTACCTCACCGCCGAAGACGTGGAACGGCTGGCCAGGGCCGGCGCGGTGGGCGATGTGGCGGGACGCTTCATCGGATCCCGGGGAGAGGTCATCGACCAGGCGCTGGACGACCGCACCCTCGGTCTGCCCCTGGAGGCCCTGCGCCGCAGCCCGGTGTCGGTTGCGGTGGCCTCCGGAACCGCCAAGCACACCGTGTGCGCGGCCGTGGTCACCAGCGGGCTGTGCAACACCCTGATCACCGACGACCACACCGCCTCCCATCTGCTCAACCCCGCTTCCCGCGAACGGCTGTCCCGGAAGGAGAGGCCATGAACGCGCCCGGCACCGGCGGGCCGCCGGAGCTGAGCCCGCGCCTGAGCATGCGCGGAATCGTCAAACGCTTCCCCGGCACCCTCGCCAACGACCACGCCGAGCTGACCGTCCTGCCCGGTGAGGCCCACTGCCTGCTCGGCGAGAACGGCGCGGGCAAGAGCACCCTGATGAAGATCCTGGCCGGCTCCGTACAGCCGGACGAGGGCGAGATCCGCCTCGACGGTGAGCCCGTACGGCTCACCAGCCCCCAGGCCGGCATGGCCGCGGGCATCTCGGTGATCTACCAGGAACTCGATCTGGTGCCCGATCTGACCGTCGCCCAGAACCTGCTGCTCGGCCGCGCCCCGGCCTGGGGCCCGGTCATCCGCCGCGGACGGCGGGCCGAACTGGCGCGGGAGGCCATCGACCGGGTCGGCGGCGACTTCCCGGTCAACGCGGTCGTCCGCGAACTGCCCATCGCCGCCCAGCAACTCACCGCGATCGCCAGGGCGCTCACCACGCGGGCGCGGGTCATCGTCATGGACGAACCCTCCGCCACCCTCGGCGAGAACGATCTGCGCAAGGTGTTCGACGTGATCCGTTCCCTCACCGCGGAGGGTCGCTCGGTCATCTACATCTCACACCGCATGGACGAGGTGATGGAGATCGGCGACCGCGCCACCGTGATGCGCGACGGCCGCTCGGTCTCCGTCCACGACCTCGCCCGCACCACCCCCGACGAACTGGTCGCCGCGATGATCGGCGAGTCCCGTGAGCTGGTGCGCCCCACCGACCGGCCCCGGCCCGAGGGCCCCGCACTGCTGGAGATCCGCCGGGTGCACCGCCCCGGACTGATCGACGTCCGCGACATCGAGGTCCGGCCCGGCGAGGTCGCGGGCCTGGCGGGGCTCGGCGGCGCGGGCCGCACCACCTTGCTGTCGGCGCTGTTCGGCGACACCGGGGCGTCGGTCTCGGTACGGCTCGACGGCGCCGAGCCACGGCTGTCGAGCCCCGCCGCCGCCGTGCGCGCCGGATTCGCGCTGGTGCCGGAGAACCGTAAGGAACAGGGGCTGATGCCCGGTCTGTCGGTGGCGCGCAACGCCGCCGTCACCGCGCTGGGCCGGCCGCCCTGGCTCGCCCCGCACACCACCGGACGCCGCAGGGCCGCGCCCGCGCTGACCGGTCTTGGCGTCCGGTACTCCTCACCCGACCAGCCGGTGGGGAAGCTGTCGGGCGGCAACCAGCAGAAGGTCGTACTCGCCAAGTGGATCGCCAAGGGGGGCCTTCGGGTGCTGCTGCTCGACGAGCCCACCCGGGGCCTGGACGTGGGAGCCAAGGCCGATCTGTACCGCCAGGTGCGCCACCTGGCTGACCAGGGTGTCGCGGTGCTGCTCGCCAGCAGTGAGCTGAACGAACTCACCGCCAACGCCGACCGCGTCTGGGTGCTGCACGAGGGCCGCAACGTGGCCTGCTACGACCCCAGGACCACCGACGAGGCCACCATCGCCCACACCGTCATCACCGGAGAAACCCCCGCAACGAAGGCCGCATCATGACCACATCCTCCGCAGTGGCCGAGCCGACAGCGGCAGCCACCGGCACCCGACGGGCCCGGCCCCGTGGCGCCGAACTCATCGTCAAATTCAACCTGGTGCTGGTTTTCCTCGCCCTGTGCGTCGCGGCGAGCCTGCTGACACCCGACTTCCTCACCACCCGTAATCTGTCCAACCTCCTCCAGCAGTCGGCGCTGACCGGCATCGTCGCCACCGGTATGACCCTGGTCATCCTCACCGCCGGCATCGACCTGTCGGTGGGCAGTGTCGCCGCCTTCGGCGGGATGACGGTCGCGCTGCTGATCGGCGACGATGTCAACGTCGTCCTGGCCATCGTCGCCAGCGTCGCCGCAGGCGCCCTGTTCGGGACCGTCATGGGCGGGCTCTCCGCCTATCTGTCCCTGCCCGCGTTCATGACCACCCTGGCCGGGCTCACCGCCATCCGCGGACTGACCTACCTGCTCACCGACGGCGAGCCGACCAGCGCCAACCTGCCCCACTCCTTCCAGCTGCTCGGCGGGGGCTTCATCGGCTACATACCGATCGTCGGCCTGATCTTCGTGGCCGTCACCATCGCCGCCGGCCTCGTCCTGCGCGGCACCACCTTCGGCGAATACATCTACGCCGTCGGCAGCAACAAGGAGGCCGCGCGGCTGTCCGGACTGCCGGTCCGGGGCGTCATCACCGCCGTCTTCGCCATCTCCGGAGCCCTCTCCGCACTGGCCGGCGTGCTGCTGACCTCACGGCTCACCATCGGCCAGCCCACCGCCTTCAACGGCCTCGAACTGGACGCCATCGCCGCGGTGGTGCTCGGCGGCACCCATCTCTTCGGCGGCCGCGGCGGAGTGATGGGAACGTTCGTCGCGGTCCTGCTGCTGTCGGTGCTGCGCAACCTGTGCAACCTGATGGGCCTGGGCTCCTTCTTCCAGATGGTCGTCACCGGTCTGATCCTGATCGTCGCCCTGATCCTCAACATGCTGATGGAGAAGCGAGGCGTCCGTGCCTGACACCGCTCCCGGGCTGCCCCGCTCCACCGACAACGCCTCGCTGCGCGCCTTCCTGCACGGCCTCCCGGGCGTCGACGAGGTGGGCGCCCGTGCCCGCGCCGCCGCTCTGGCCACCCGCTCGATCAAGACCACCGCCAAGGCATACGCCATCGACCTGGCCATCCGGATGGTCGACCTGACCACGCTGGAGGGTGCCGACACCCCCGGGAAGGTACGCGCCCTGTCCGCGAAGGCCCGTCGGCCCGACCCGGAGGACCGTGACGTCCCGCAGGTGGCCGCCGTCTGCGTCTACCCCGATCTCGTGCCCGTGGCCGTGGACGCCCTGCGCGGCAGCCCGGTGGCCGTGGCGTCGGTGGCCACCGCCTTCCCCGCCGGGCGGGCACCCCTGGAAGCCAAGCTCGCCGACACCCGCCAGGCCGTCGCCGACGGCGCCGACGAGATCGACATGGTGATCGACCGGGGCGCCTTCCTCGCCGGTGACTACCGCAAGGTCCACGAGGAGATCGTCGCGGTCCGCGAGGCGTGCGCCCGGCCCGGCGGCGAACCGGCCCATCTGAAGGTCATCCTGGAGACCGGCGAACTGGCCGCCTACGACAACGTGCGGCGCGCCTCCTGGCTCGCCATGCTCGCCGGCGCCGACTTCATCAAGACCTCCACGGGCAAGGTGAACCCGGCCGCCACCCTGCCGGTCACCCTCGTCATGCTGGAGGCGGTCCGCGACTTCCGCGCCGTCACCGGCCGTCAGGTCGGCGTCAAACCCGCCGGTGGCATCCGCACTACCAAGGACGCCCTGCGCCACCTGGTACTGGTCAACGAGACCACCGGCCCCGACTGGCTCGACCCGTCCTGGTTCCGGCTCGGTGCCTCCAGCCTGCTCAACGACCTGCTGATGCAGCGGACCAGACTGGCCACCGGCACCTACCCGGGCCCCGACCACTACACCCTGGACTGACGCATGGCCGACACCACCTTCGCGTACGCCCCCGCACCCGAGTCCCGGGCCGTCGTCTCGCTGCGGCCCGCCTACGGACTGTTCATCGACGGCGCATTCACCCCGCCCACCGAGCGACTGATCACCACGGTCAACCCGGCCGACGAGGAACCGCTGGCGGAGGTGTCCGTCGCCGACGAGGGCGATGTGGACCGCGCCGTGACCGCCGCCCGGCG
Source organism: Streptomyces sp. AgN23 (assembly GCF_001598115.1). Lineage (NCBI taxonomy): Bacteria > Bacillati > Actinomycetota > Actinomycetes > Kitasatosporales > Streptomycetaceae > Streptomyces > Streptomyces sp. AgN23. Next base: position 234,402 of record NZ_CP007153.1, on the reverse strand, counting down.
GGCCTTCGAGCACGTATGGTCGCCGATGCCCCCCGCCGAGCGCGGCAAGTACCTCTTCCGGATCAGCCGCATCATCCAGGAACGCGCCCGCGAATTGGCGGTCCTGGAGTCCCTGGACAACGGCAAGCCCATCAAGGAGTCGCGGGACGTGGACATCCCGCTGGCTGCCGCGCACTTCTTCTACTACGCCGGCTGGGCCGACAAGCTCACCCACGCGGGCTTCGGCGCCGCACCCCGGCCACTGGGCGTCGCGGCCCAGGTCATCCCCTGGAACTTCCCCCTGCTGATGCTCGCCTGGAAGATCGCCCCGGCCCTCGCCACGGGCAATACGGTGGTGCTCAAACCGGCCGAGACCACTCCGCTCACCGCCCTGCTGTTCGCCGAGATCTGCCAGCAGGCAGAACTGCCCCCGGGCGTGGTCAACATCGTCACCGGCGCCGCCGACACCGGACGCGCCCTGATCGCCCACCCCGGCACCGACAAGGTGGCCTTCACCGGTTCCACCGAGGTCGGCCGGGAGATCGCCCGCACGGTGGCGGGCACCGCCAAGAAGCTCACCCTGGAACTCGGCGGCAAGGGCGCCAACATCGTCTACGACGACGCGCCCCTGGACCAGGCCGTCGAGGGCATCGTGAACGGCATCTTCTTCAACCAGGGCCATGTGTGCTGCGCCGGATCCCGGCTGCTGGTCCAGGAGTCCATCGCCGAGGAGGTGCTGCACCGGCTCAAGGAGCGCGTTTCGCGGCTCAGGCTCGGCGACCCGCTCGACAAGAACACCGACATCGGCGCCATCAACTCCGCCGAACAGCTCGCCCGTATCCGCGCCCTCGCCCAGACCGGCCGGGACGAGGGCAGCCAGGACTGGGCCCCCGACTGCGAACTGCCCCCACGCGGCTATTGGTTCGCGCCGACCGTCTTCACCGGGGTCACCCAGGCCCACCGCATCGCCCGGGAGGAGATCTTCGGACCGGTGCTGTCCGTCCTCACCTTCCGCACCCCGGACGAGGCGGTCGAAAAGGCCAACAACACCCCCTACGGCCTGTCGGCCGGAGTGTGGACAGAGAAGGGAAGCCGCATGCTGTGGACCGCCGGCCGGCTGCGCGCCGGTGTGGTGTGGTCGAACACCTTCAACAAGTTCGACCCCACCAGCCCGTTCGGGGGCTATCGGGAATCGGGGTACGGGCGCGAGGGCGGACGACACGGACTGGAGGCGTACCTCGATGTCTGAGCTCCCCTTGTCAGCCGCGGCCCGAGTGCCGGTGCGCAAGACCTACAAACTGTACCTGGGCGGGGGATTCCCGCGATCCGAGTCGGGGAGGAGCTATCCGGTGACCTCAGCCGAGGGTGAGCCGCTGGCCCACGCCGCGCTGGCCTCGCGCAAGGACGCCCGGGACGCGGTGGTCGCGGCCCGCCGCGCGTTCGGCCCGTGGGCCGCCCGTACCGCCTACAACCGCGGACAGATCCTCTACCGCGTGGCGGAGATGATGGAGGGGCGGCGCGCCCAGTTCGTCCAGGAGACCATCGATGCCGAGGGCCTGGACACGGCGCGGGCCGAGGAGACGGTCTCGGCGGCCGTCGACCGCTGGGTGTACTACGCGGGCTGGACCGACAAGGTCGCCCAGGTGCTGGGCGGCACCAACCCCGTCTCTGGGCCGTACGACAACCGCTCCGTACCCGAGCCCACGGGGGTGGTGGCGGTCCTCGCGCCGCAGAAGTCCCCGCTGCTGGGCCTGGTCTCGGTGATCGCGCCGGTGATCGCGACGGGCAATACGGCGGTGGTGGTGGCGAGCGAGCCGCATCCCCTGCCCGCGGTCACCCTGGCAGAGGCCCTGGCCACCTCGGACCTGCCCGGCGGTGTGGTCAACATCCTCACCGGCCGCCTCGCGGAACTGGCCCCGCCTCTGGCGTCCCACGCGGATGTCAACGCGCTGGACCTGACGGGAGCCGGTGAGCGGGCAGCCGAACTGGAGGAAGCGGCGGCCGCCACCCTCACACGCGTCCTGAGACCGCGGCCGTCCCCCGACTGGGCGGCCGCACCGGGACTGTCCAGGATCACCCCGTTCCTGGAGACGAAGACCGTGTGGCACCCCGTGGGGATCTGACCGTTCCCGCCCGAAGCGGTCCAGGCCCAGGCCGTGCTCGAGTTCCCGGTAGCCGTGCTCGACGCGTCACCGGGTCTCCGCCAGGCGGAGCGGCTCCGGGATCGGGGTGTCGTCGGGCAGGTCCGACAGCCGGAACCGGGGTCGGGGCACCCTCGCCGTCGGGCCATTGGGCCAGCAGCCGCACCTGGGGCAGGACGCCGTCCCACCGGTCGTGCTCGGCCACCGCGGCTGCCCGGGCCGGCCGACGGGAGCGCACCCCGGCCGGTCGGACACCTCGCTCACCGCTCATTCGGGCTACCGCCGTCGCCCACGTGGACACGATCACCACACAACGGGCAGCTTTGCCGATCTCCTCCTCGGATCCGTCGGCGGCAGGGCACCACCCGGGGTACGGGGCCACGGCAACGGCGATGGGGGGGAGGGGATTATGACTTGAGGCCGACACCGACCCACAGACTGACGTCGGCATCGCTCGGTGCCGGGCCGTCTCCGGAGGCATCTCCACCGCTCCCGGCGGACGGCCGCCAGCGGTGGCCGACGACGATACCGGGCTCGATCAGGTCGAGATCGGTGAAGAAATCCGCCACGGCGGCCTTGCCACGGAACTGCACCGGGGTTCCGGCCCGGTCGTAGATGTCGGTGACCTTCTGCCAGGTCTGGGGATCGAAGTCCGGTGTGCAGTGGCTGAGCGCGAGGGCGCTTCCCGAGGGCAGCGCGTCCATCAGGCGGCGGACGATCCCGTGCGCGTCCTGGGCGTCCGTGACGAAGTGCATGAGCGCGTTGAGGCTGAGGGCCACGGGCTTGGTCAGGTCCAGTGTCTCGATGAGCTCGGGGGACCGGAGGATGGCGTCGGGCTCGTTGACATCTGCCCTGATGTAGGCGGTGCGGCCCTCCGCGGAGCTGCTGAGCAGGGTCTGCGCGTGCACGAGGACGATCGGGTCGTTGTCCACGTAGACGATGCGGGCCTCGGGTGCCACCGATTGTGCCACCTCGTGCAGGTTGGGCTTGGTCGGAATGCCGGTGCCGATGTCGAGCCACTGCCGGATGCCATAGTCCCGGGCGAGCACGCGCGTGGCGCGGTGCATGAACTCGCGGTTCTCTCGGGCGCAGACGAAGATGCCGGGGTACGCGGCCGCGACCTTGAAGGCGGCCTCCCGGTCCGCCTCGTAGTTGTCCTTACCGCCCAGATAGAAGTCGTACATCCGGGCGGAGTGTGCCTTGTCCGTGCGCAGGTTCAAGGCGTTGGGCAGTTCGCGAGACATGCGGGCTCCGAGGTGGGGGTGCGCTTTCATGATCGCCAAGTCGCACGGTCAGGATAGGCCCTTCCCGCGGTCATATGCGCGAGAGTCAGCCAACCACCAGTGGAAGTAAGGGGGTTGGGGGCGGAGGGGAAGTGGAGATGTTCCGCGTACGCGCGCGAGCCGCGGATCTCCGAGCAGGCCCCGGCCCGGCCCTGCCCCCGGCCCGCGGAGCGGCGGCCGAGCCGGCAGCCGGGTGCGGGGCGGCGGGGCGCGGTGCCCGAGGGGCCCGGGTGTCCCCGTCGGGCACCGCGATCTGTGGGGTCAGGTGGCCGGGTGCCAGGAGGAGAACCAGCCGTCGGGCATGGCCTCGATCGCCTCGGGAAGTGAGGCGGCCGGGTGGATTGGGCGCCCGTAGGCCCGCGTCACCTTGTTGAGTTCGTCGAGTCGCCCGCCCGCGAGTTCGATCGCGGCGGCGCGCTCGGCCGGGACGTGGTACGACACCGCGTCCCGCCAGATCGACCGTCCCGCCAGGTATCCGGAGGCATCCGCCTTGCCCGCGATCTCGACCTGGGTCCTGAAGTCCTCGTGGCCCACGCCCGCGGAGAGGACCTGTCTGATCGGCGGCGCCAGCCGGCTCGCCCCGAACGTCACGATCGGCCCCATCGCGTTCCCGCACACCGCCGGCATGAGCGTGGATGTCGCGATTATCGGCGGTTGTTGAGCGGGGTGTGCCAGGGCCGGGACAGGTGGAGTCGCCGGCAGGTGTGGGATCGGTTCGCGCTGGGGTGCTGACTCAGGGGTTTCCGCCAGAGTCAGCGGACGAGGTGATCGCGGAGTGCGGCCGGGCTGAGCGGTGGCAGTGGTTGCCGCAGGCTCGGGTGGTCGTCTATTTCGTGCTGGTCATGTGCTTGTTCGTGGGGCGGGGATACGAGGAGGTCGCGCGGCTGCTCACGCACGGGCTGGAGCGTATGGGCCGGTGGAAGGGGAAGGCCGCCAGGCAGGCATGGGGCCGGGTCCACCCGCGGCTGATGTATGAGGCACGGGGTGTGGGGGTGGAGGTTGGGTGTGGCCGGGTTCGGTCGAGGTGGTTGACACTTCCGGGGGGGTTCACTGACTATGCGTTAGATGGGAGCGCTCCCATACTTGGTTGTCCTGTCCTGCTGTCGGCACGGTCGTTGAGAAGGAGGTTCGTGCGTATGACGTCGAGACCGTGGCGCATGACTTCGAGAGCCGCGCCGGTGGCCGTGGTACTGCTGGTGGCCGCCGCCGGTCTGGCCGGTCCCCACCAGGCGAGCGCCTTACCGGGGGGAGGAGCGCGGCCCGCCGCCTCCTCCGCCGCACCGGAAGGCCCCGCCCTCAGCGTCGACACCACCACCGGCCGTAAGGCGATCGACCCGCACATCTACGGGATCAACTTCGCCGACGAGGCACTGGCCAAGGAGCTGCGCCTGCCGGTCCGCCGATGGGGCGGCAACGCCACCACCCGCTACAACTACAAGCTCGACGCGTACAACGCGGGCGCCGACTGGTACTTCGAGAACCTGTACTACGAGAACGGCACCGCGGACCTGCCGAACGGCTCGGAGGCCGACAAGTTCGTCGAGCAGAACCGCCGCACCGGCACGGACACCGTGCTGACCGTGCCGATGAGCGGCTGGACGACCGCGGCGCGCAACGCCGCCTGCGGCTTCAGCATCGCCACATACGGCCCGCAGAAGGCGAACGACGCCCAGTGGCGCCCGGACTGCGGCAACGGCGTGAAGACCGACGGTACGAACGTCACCGGCAACGACCCGGCCGAGACCAGCGTCCCCGCCGGTCCGGAGTTCACCAAGGGCTGGGTGGAGTATCTGAACCGCACCTACGGCACCGCGGATGACGGCGGCGTGCGTTTCTACAACCTTGACAACGAGCCCGACCTGTGGTCGAGCACCCACCGGGACGTCCACCCGGAGGGCACGGGCTACGACGAGATGCGCGACAGCACCTACGCCACCGCCGCCGCCATCAAGGACGCCGACCCCGGGGCGAAGACCCTCGGCCCGGTCGGCTGGGGCTTCAACTCCCTGGTCTACTCCGGTCTCGACCAGAAGACCTGCAACGAGAAGGGCGGCGACTGCTGGTCCAACCCGCCCGACCGGGCGGCCCACGGCGGACAGCTGTTCGCCCCCTGGTACCTCCAGCAGATGAAGGCGTATGAGCAGACGCACGACCGCCGCATCCTGGACTACTTCGACGAGCACATCTACCCACAGCAGACGGGTGTGTTCAGCGGCGACGTCGACCCGCAGACCCAGGCCCTGAGGCTGCGCTCCACACGCCAGCTGTGGGACCCCACGTACGTGGACGAGAGCTGGATCAACCAGCCCGTCCAGTTCATCCCGCGCATGCGCTCCCTGGTCGAGGAGAACTATCCGGGCACCAAGCTCGCCATCACCGAGTACAACTGGGGCGCGCTGGACCACATCAACGGGGCCCTCGCCCAGGCCGATGTGCTCGGCATCTTCGGACGGGAGGGGCTGGACCTCGCCACCCTGTGGGATCCGCCGGCGTCCACCGAGCCTGGCGCCTTCGCCTTCCGCATGTTCCGCAACTACGACGGGGAAGGCGGTTCCTTCGGTGACACCGCGGTCCACGCCGCCAGCTCCGACCAGGACAAGCTCGCGGTCTACGCGGCCCAGCGCAGCGGCGACAAGGCGCTGACCGTGATCGTCGTCAACAAGACCACCGGTGATCTGACCGCCCCGGTGTCCGTCACCGGCGGTACCGCGCCGGGCGGCGCGGCGCAGGTCTACCGGTACGGTCAGGACGACGTCACCGCGATCAAGCACCTGGCCGATCAGCCGCTGACCGACGGCGGTTTCACCACCACGTTCCCGGCCTACTCCATCACGGAGTACGTCCTGCCCGCCGGATCCTCCGAGGCGAAGCCGCCCACCGCGCCCGGCGCCCCGGCCGCCACCGCCGTCGGTTCCGACCGGGCCACCCTCACCTGGGGCGCGTCCACCGCCGGATCGTCCCCGGTGGCGAGCTACCAGGTGTACTCCGGCGACACCGCGGGAGCCCCGGTCGCCACGGTCGACGCCCCCGCCACGAGTGCCACCGTCACGGGACTGTCCCCGGCCACCGCCTACACCTTCCGCGTCGTGGCCAAGGACACCGCGGGCCGCAGCTCCCCGCCATCGACGCCGGTCGAGGTGACCACCGCCGCGGCCCCGGCGGCCACCTGCACGGTCGGCTACGCGGTGGGCAACGACTGGGGCACCGGCTTCACGGCCACCATCACGCTCACCAACAAGGGCCCCGCCCTCAACGGCTGGCGTCTTGGCTTCTCCTTCACCGGTGACCAGAAGGTGGCAAGCGGCTGGAACGGCACCTGGCGCCAGAACGCCACCGCGGTCACCGTCGACGACGCGGGCTGGAACGCCACCCTGGCCACCGGCGCCTCCACCACCGTCGGCTTCAACGGCGCCTACACCGGCGGCAACCGGGCGCCACGTGACTTCACCCTGAACGGCAAGCCCTGCACCGCCCCCGGCACCGTGGCCGCCGCCCATATCGCGGCCCCGGTCGGCCACGCGCCGGGAGCGGCCGCGGTGCCGTATCGGATGAGGAGGCGATGACCGTGCGCCGACCCGGACCCGGGCGCATGCGCACGCTCGAGGTCGCCCTGCTCGCCGTGATCGCCCTGGCGGCGGCCCTGCTCACGGTGCCGGCCAAAGCGTCCGCCGCGAACGCGCTCAGCATGCGCGGCGCCGATGTGTCGACCGCGCAGCGGGCCCTCGACCTCGGCGCCACGTACTACGACGCGAACGGCAATGCCGCGGACCCGCTCGACATCCTCAAGGGCGCCGGGGTGAACTACGTGCGCCTGCGGCTTTGGAACAACCCCGCCAGCGGCTACAACAACAAGGCCAAGGTGCTGGCCTACGCACGGGCGGTCAAGGCCAAGGGCCTGAAGCTGCTGGTCGACTTCCACTACTCGGACACCTGGGCCGACCCGGGAAATCAGCGCAAGCCCGCGGCCTGGGCGAGCCACGGCATCGGCGCGTTGCAGACCGACGTCTACAACTACACCTACGACGTCTGCACCAGCCTCAAGGCCCAGGGCACCGCCCCGGACAGCGTGCAGCTCGGCAATGAGATCAACGTCGGCATGCTGTGGAACGACGGCAAGATGGTCAACAACGACTTCACCAACCTCAGCCTCCTGCTCAGGGCGGGCGCGGACGCCACCAAGGCGTGCAACGGCGGCACCAAGGTGATCATCCACACCGCGAACGCGGACAGCGACGCCCATGCGCGCTGGTTCTACGACGGGATCAAGGCGAAGGGCGTCAACTGGGACATCACCGGGCTGTCGTACTACTGCATGTGGCACGGCACGCTGTCCACCCTGTACGACGTCGTCGCCGACATGAGGTCCCGGTACGGCAAGGACGTGGTCATCGCCGAGACCGCGTACCCCTTCACCACGGCGAACGCCGACAGCACCGGCAACTCGGTCACCTCCGGCTGCTCGGGCTATCCACTCACCTGGACGGGCCAGGCCGCCAACTTCACCGACGTACAGAACACCGCCCGCAACGCCGGTGCGATCGGTGTCTTCTACTGGGAGCCCACCTGGTACGCGGTCCCGGGCAACGGCTGGGACCCGGCCGACATCAACAACAGCGGGGACGGCTGGGACAACATGGCCGTCTTCAACTGGACCGGGCGACTGAACCCCGCCATCAGATGGACCTCATAGCACCGGGCAGGCGACGGGCGATCCTCAGGATCTGAGAACGGACATCTCGTGGTCATGCAGAACCATCCGCCGCAGTTCAGGGCGGACGCGGTCGTGCTGCACCAGTCACGGCCCGAGGCGACGATCAGGCAGGTCGCTGCCGAGTTCGAGCCGGTCATGGACAAGATCCGCGTTCCCCGTGCGGGGCTCGGGTGCCCCCGCCGCACCCCGGACAGCGTGAGCGCCGACAAGGCGTACAGCAATGGCAAGATCCGCGGCTACCTCCGCAAGCGCGGTATCCGGCACGTGATCCCCGAGAAGAAGGACCACAAGGCCGCCCGCCTGCGCCGGGGTTCATGCGGCGGACGGCCCCCTGGCTTCAACAAGGACCGGTACAAAGATCGCAACACGGTGGAGCGGGCCATCGGAAAGCTCAAACAGTTCAGAGCCGTTGCCACTCGCTACGACAAGCGCGGGTACGTCTATCTCGGCACCGTCACCGCTGCCGCCCTCCTCATTTGGCTCCGATCGTGACCGGAGCCAAAACCCGGGCGGGGCGGTTGGTCCCTCGGCAGGGATGGCCCGTCGGCTCAGGAATCGAGCACGGCGGCGATGGCTTCGATCTCTACGAGCTGGCCGTCATAGCCGAGCACGGTGACACCCATCAATGTGCTGGGCACGTCGTGGTCGCCGAACGCGGTCCGGACAACCTCCCACGCGGTCACCAGGTCCTCCCGCCGGTGGGAGGCGACGAGAACGCGCGTGCTGATGACATCGTGCAGTGACGCGCCGGAGTCCGTCAGAGCCGTCCGCATGTTCTCCACAGCCTTGGCCGCCTGCCCCGCGATGTCCCCGATCGCCGCAGTGGAGCCGTCCTCATTCAGTGGGCATGCTCCGGCCAGGAAGATCAGCCGCGACTCGGCCGGGGCCGTGGCCGCGTAGGCGTACTCGGCAACATCGGACAGGGAGGCAGAGCGAATCAATGTGACGGCACGCGGCACGGGCTTCCTTTCGCAGCAGTTCCGGGTCATTCACGACCTTCTCAAAGGTCGACGCCGCGTTCGACGCATTTTCCTGGCCCGTCGACTCCCGTGATGGGCCACTGCCGTCAGCCGCCGAATGGATCTCACGTGATCGAAGAGACACCCCATAGCACTACAACGGTGCTTGCCGTGACGGATAGCCAGGTCAGGGGATGTGTCCGCGTCGTTTGTAGTGGCTGGTGCGGGACTGGTGTTGTCGTCGTCGGCGCCAGGTCGACCAGTGCAGGATGTGCTCGACAGGCCTGGGTCGGCGGTCGGTGAGGTGGGTGATCAGCCGTCGGACTTCGGCGAGGCTGAGGTGGATGAGCTGGGAGGATCCGTTTCTGCTTTGCCAGTTATCCAGCTCTCGGGCTCGTAGGACGGTCAGGCAGGCGTGGGAGGCCATGGCAAGGGTCATGTGACGGTGCCAGCCGGGGGCAGGGCTCCGGAGTTCTCCGGTAGCAGGGACGCCCCGATGGGCAGATCGCGGGAATGCTGGGGTCCGTCCCGAGAGTGTGCGGCGATGGAAGCGCCAGTGGGAACAGGGTGGGGCCCCAGCCCTGCGGCGATCTCCGGCCACGGGGCGGCCGCCCAAGCTTGATGACGCCCAGGTCGAAAAGGTGCGGGCCGCGTTGGAGCAGGGCGCTCCAGTGCGCGGCCAGTCCGTCCCACACCAGTACCACCGGCTCGCCGGCGTAGAACCCTCTGACCTGCTCCAGAACCTCGATCAGCGTGGCGGTGTCGTAGCTGCCCGGCTTGAGGTGGAAGCACAATCGCGGACCGCGCTCAGCGTCGGCGGCGTGGTATCCCAGCGCGGCGGCCATCGAGGCGCGTTTCCGGTTCAGCCGGTGCCGGAGCGTGGGGGTACGGCCGCGGGGCGCGTAGGCCCGACGCACTTGTGGGAGCAGCGACACGCCCGACTCGTCGGAGAACACGATCCAGGCACGTTTCTTCACCGCCCCCTTTTGATGCGTGGCCACTCATGGGTGACCCATCGGGCGATCTCGGACTCGTCCCGCTCGACCGCCCGGCGCTGGGGACGCTGCAGAGTCCACCCCAGCCGCCCGGTCAGCAGCCGCCACACCGACGCCCGTCAGCTGTGACAGTGCCATCGAAAAGACGGAACGAACACTGCCCGGTGTCAGGCAGCTGGCTGCTGGTCCGGGAGATCTTCTGGATGGGTGTGCCGCTGCAGGTGCACACCCCTCGCTATGGCCGCGTACTCGATCTCCCGCTCGATCGCCTGGCTGTAATCAGGCTGGCCATCGCGCGGCCCGGCATGACGGTACAGAGCGCGGGCGATACCTCGGCAAACCAGGCCAACCGGAGAGGAGGGCGGGTTGGCGGCCGGGGATACCGGGCGGATGCGGGCCCGCCTGGACAAGTTGTCGCCGGTCTGGGCTGCTGTCACGTCACGGCGTCGGCGAGCATGAAGGCGGCCACGGCCAGCAGGACCACGGCGAAGATGCGCTGCAAGTGGGGCGCGGAGAACTTCGCGGCTATGCGCTTTCCGTCCCAGGCGCCCAGGATCGCGGTTCCGATGAACGGGCCGATCAGCGCCCAGTCGACCGAGGCAGCGGTGCCGGAGCGAGTGGCCAGGGAGGCCAGTGAGTTGGCCGTGATGATCAGCAGGCTGGTGCCGACTGCGGCATCCATCTCGAAGGCCAGGACGGTGACCAGGGCGGGGACGGCGAGAAAGCCGCCGCCCACACCGAGCAGTCCGGTCAGCGTGCCGAGTGCGGCACCGGCCCCGGCTGCCTTGCCCGGCCGTACACCGCCGTCTTTGGGGCGGGCGGTGTCAGCGGGCCGGAGCATTTTGATGGCGGAGAGGGCGGCTATGGCGGCGAAGGCGAGGGTGAGGACGGCTTGAGGCAGGTGGGCGGAGGCGGCCCCGGCGACAGCCGCCGGAAGAATCCCGGCGGCTGCGAATGCCGCTCCGGCCTTCCACCGCACCCGCCCGGCCCGGGCGTGCGCGTACAGGGCGGTCAGAGACGTGGCGGTGACGATGATCAGGCTGGCGGTGGTGGCTGAGGCGGGGGTGAAGCCGAGCAGGTAGATCAGGGCGGGCACCGCCAGGACGCTGCCGCCGCCGCCGAGGGCGCCGAGCATCAGGCCGACAACGGCTCCTGCAATCAGGGCCAGGATCAGGGCGGTCACGCTATTCGCCCACTGTGTCTGCTGTCGCCGGCCGACGGCATTGCGGTACCGGTGACGCGGGGGCGGGCCTGTACGGGGCCGAGGCAGCCAAGAGCCTGGCGGTAGAGGAACATCACGTGCCTTCTGTGCAGGTGGAGCAAGGGATTCATGACCGGGTGAGGCTCAGGCCCGCGTCGGCGGCCGCCTCGAAGCTGTCATCGACGGCGACGACCTGTCGTCCGGCCGCGTCCAGGAGAGAAGCGGCGATCGCCGCGCGCATCCCGCCGGCGCAGTGCACCCACACCGTGCCGTCCGGCACGTCGCCGACCCGGCCGTGCAGTTCGTGGAGCGGAATGTGCACGGAGCCCTCGATGAAGCCGTTCGCACGTTCGGAATCCCGGCGCACATCCAGCACCACCACGTCCTCGCCGCGCATGTGTGCAGCGGCGAGATCGGAGAAGCCGGCGCGGGGGAAGAAGGCGAGCCGTTCGCCCTGACGGACCCAGGCGGCTGGATCACCGGTGGCGGCGGCGGCCGGGCGGTCGATACCGACCCGGGTCAGCTCCCGCTGCGCCTCGGCAATCTGCGCCGGGGTGTCGCCGAGCAGGGTGACCGGCTTGCCCCACGGGATCAGCCAGGCCAGATAGGTGGCCAGCTTGCCGGTGCCCTCGAAGTTGAACGATCCGGCCACATGGCCGTCGGCGAAGGCGACCCGGCTGCGCAGGTCCACCACCCACTCACCCGCCGCCAGCCGTTCGGCGATCTGTGCGGCGTCGGCGGGCTCGGGCGGGGTCAGGTCGACGGGCCCGGGTCCGGCGGCGTTGGCCGGGCCCATGTGCGTGTAGTAGGCGGGCACGTTCTCCAGCCCGGCCAGGACCCGCTTCACGAAGTCGTCGACATCCAGGGTGAATGCGTCGTTGCCGGCGCGTTCCTGGCCGATCGTGCTTGCGTCGCCCTCGGCTTGGGAGGAGGAGCAGAAGCTGCCGAAACCGTGCGTGGGCAGCACCGGCACCTCGTCGTCGAGTGTCGCCGCCAACCGGTGGACGGAGGCGTGCTGGGCACGGGCCAGTTGCTCGGTCAGCCGCGGGTCCACCAGGTCCGGTCGTCCCACGGAGCCGATCAGCAGCGAGCCGCCCGTGAAAGCAGCCACCGGGCTTCCCTCCTCCTCCAGGACGTACGAGGTGTGGTGCGGGGTGTGGCCCGGGGTGGCTATCGCGCGCAGCACCAGGTACTCGTCCACCTCGGACACGTCCCCGTCCGCGACAGGAGTGCGAGGGAAGGAGACGCGGGCCCCGACCGGGACGAGGTAGCGGGCGCCGGTGAGGCGGGCCAGTTCCAGACCGCCGGTGACGTAGTCGTTGTGCAAGTGCGTCTCCGCCACGTAGGCGATGCGCACCCCTCGCCGCGCAGCGAGGGCGATCACCTGATCGACGTCCCGCGGCGGATCGACCACGACCGCAGCTCTCCGACCCCCTGCCAGATAGCTACGGTTGCCCAGTCCCTCGAACTCCAGGGTGTCGACAAAAAACATGGCGTGACTCCTCTCCGGGCTGGCGTACCCGGGTAATTCCGTTTCGGGAAGCCGCCGCCGCAGCTCCGGAACCGTTGCGCCACTCCGAACCGCTCGCGATATCCGCGGTTCTCATTTCCTGGGCCATTGCGCAAACGGTCACCGTCTGGAATGGCGGTAGCGAACTTTCCGGAGACTGCGGGCGGACGGCGTATCCGGCCGGCCTCATGCCGGCGGACGTATGCGACGGTTATCTGCCGGTTTTGCTTTCGTCAGCCCTCGCGCACCGCATCTGCGACGCGATCGCCGTTGTTCTCGGCGCTTTCGCTTTCGGGAAGGACGACCGGCAGCCCCGCTGCTTCCCACGCCTCAAGGCCGCCCGCCACGCTGTAGACGGAAGACCGGCCCGCGCGGATCGCCTGCACGCCGCCCTGCGCGCTGCGGTTGCCTGTGCGGCAGACGAAGGCCAGTGGGCCGTCAGGCAGATCCGACAGCGACGCTGGCAATGTGCTGAGCGCGGCGTGGACGGCGCCGGCCGGGTGACGCGCTGCCCATTCATCGTCTTCACGGACATCGACCAGTGTGAGTTGCCCGTCCTCGGCGCGGCGACGCGCCTCAGCAGGAGACAGGTCAGCGGGCATGTGACCGTCGCCGGAACTCAGGCTCTGCGTGGGCAGGACCGTCCGGATCGCCTCGTAGTTCGAGGCATGGACGACGGCTATCTGCTGTCCCAACATCGGGCAGACATTCATTGCCTCTTCCCAGTGACGGGTGGACTCCCATTCCGCCACGTTGACGAGAGAGAATTTGCTCCCCGGAACGATCGTGCGGAACATGTACGTCCGAATGAAGCCGGGCTGCGCCGCCATCACCTCCGCAGCATCTTGCCATGCGGCGAGATAAGAGGCTTCCTTCTCCTCATCGATCTCGATCGGAATGATCACGACGTGGCGATTTTCCATCTGCTGCGTCCTCAAGTAGGCATGCCGCTCGATCCGGAGGAATTCCCAACGAATGCGGGAACACGACCGAGTCCTGGAGATAGCGGCTTTCAGTTGGGGGCCGGAACCATCTGGACGCAGCTTGCACACACGTATCCGCAGGCGACGAATCCTCTTGCTGGACTGGCAAGATGCTCGGCGTGGTCCGGGGCCGTCGGCCGATCGGCGAGCCATCCCCGGCGGCCAGAGCCAGCGCGTCTTGCCAGGACAGCATGAACCTTTGCGGCATCCGTGGCGCCGTCGCACGCTGATGGCATGAGCGAGTTCGAGTGGATACGAGATGGTGAACAGACCTGGGACGTCGTGGTGGTCGGGGGTGGGACCGCCGGCCTTTCCGGGGCTTTGAATCTGGCCCGGGTGCGCCGGTCGGTTCTGGTGATCGACAAGGGTGAGCCCCGCAATGCTCCGGCTGCCGGCGCCCATGGTGTGCTCGGCCGCGAGGGCATCTCTCCTCTGGAGCTACTGCGGCTCGGGCGCGAGGAGGTCGCTTCGTACGGCGGTCGTGTCGTTTCGGGGCAGGTCACGCGGATCTCCCGGGACGGCGCGGGCTTCCGGGTTGTCACCGAGGACGGGCAGCACCTACGGACACACAGCGCTGTGCGACCCGCTTGTCCTCCGTTCCGCGCCGCGCCACCAGGCCGGAGATCAGCGCGGCGCCCCCACCGACGACGAGTGCTGTTGCCGCTACCAACACGGCGCGGAGTACAGTCGACAGCTGGTAGTGCGCCGACAGCTTCCATGCAATGTAGGCGCTGACGCTCAGAGCGCCATCTGCGCTCTGTCCCACGCGGCAGTTACGAAGCTGGGCCCGAGCAGCGCAGTCCTCCACGGTTGCTCATCGCTCGGCGTACCGTAGCCACCTCATAGACGGCTGCCTCGCCGAGACCGGCCTGCTGATCAGAGCGACCTGACACAGCACGACATCACGAGTTCAACCTCAGTAACGAGACCGAACCCGACCGCGCCGACGGCGTCCGAGATGCTGCACGGCGACAAGGGCTACGACTACGACCCAGCGTCGATGGCTACGAGCACCTGGCATTACACTCCGCATCGCCCGCCGCGAGACCGAGTCCTCCCAGCCGCTGGCCAGCCACCGCCGGGTGGTCGAGCGCACCACGTCCTGGCTTTCCGGCTGCCGTCGCCCGCACCGACGCTACGCGCGCAAACCCGAGCACTTCCTCACCTTCACCGCCGTAGGCGCCAGTCTGATCAACTACCGCCGACTCACCAAGTGGAACGACGCCCAAGGTTGCGCGTGGTCGGCAACTTCTGCTGCGACGATCGCGTCTATCACCTCTGACGGTCCCGCCAGCGGCCAACCTGCTTCGGTGTCCGCTACCCTTCCTCGACCGAGTCCTTTCATCTGTCCCCGGCGGGACCGCCCTCGGTCAGTTCTTCCGCCAGACGGTTCCGCGCGCCTCGTACTCCAGCATCGTCTCCACGCCCGTCGCCACATCCGGCCCGAGTTCGCGGTTGACCAGCCATAAGCCCAGGTCGAGACCCGAGGTGATACCCCCGGCCGTCACAAGATCCCCGTCATCG
The DNA here is from genome assembly GCF_001598115.1 of Streptomyces sp. AgN23. Classification (NCBI taxonomy): domain Bacteria; kingdom Bacillati; phylum Actinomycetota; class Actinomycetes; order Kitasatosporales; family Streptomycetaceae; genus Streptomyces; species Streptomyces sp. AgN23. The sequence continues at coordinate 219,116 of NZ_CP007153.1, read as the reverse complement.
ACCACGCGAGCGTCCTTGACGAGACCGCCCTGTTCCCTCAGATAGTTTTTCGCGCCGTGGTGTGTTGTGCACGGGCGTCCCTTCGTCAGGCCGGCCGCAGACAGAATCACCGCTCCCGTACACAGCGAACTGATCGTCAGCCCTTCACGGGGAGCGGCAGCGAGGGCACGGGGGAGAGTGGCGCCATCGATTTCGGCCCATACGCCGGGACCTTCACGGTGGGCGTAGCCGCCGCCGGGCACGATGACCACGTCCGCCGCTTCCGGCGACCACCGATACTTCACCTCTATGCCCGTGCCGTATCCGCAACGGACCAGCCCAGGCTGTCCCGTCGTGACATACCGGACCTCGATGCCGTTCGGACTGTGCATGGCTGCGGCGGAGAAGACCTCGTACGGGCCGATGCAGTCCATCTCCTCAACACCGTCGAAAATCACGATGTGGACGCGCAGCGCGTCTGTGCGCCGCGTCGAGGCGACTGCTGCGCCATCGTCCAGGGCGATGGTAGCCAGTGCCCCTGCGGATATGACGCCCGCGGCTGCTGACGTGTGGCGGATGAATTCTCTGCGGTGCATGGATGCGCCCTTCTGTGTGTGCGCCGGGGCGTTGGTACCGGGCCCGCTTGGTGGACCGCCCCCTCCGTAGTGGTCGTTCCGGACGGTCGCAGAGTTCCGGTACGAGGACGTGTTTCCGCAGGTCTCCGACCGGTTGGCGAGCTCTCTGATCCCCTTCGCGCTCGTTGTCGTCGGCCTGTCGCTGCTGCTGTTGCTCCTGGTTTTCCGCTCGGTGATCGTCCCGTTGAAGGCCAGTCTGGGCTTCCTGCTGTCGGTGGCCGCCACCCTCGGCGCGGTCGTGGCCGTGTTCCAGTGAGACTGGCTCGCGAGCGCGCTCGGCGTCGCCGAGACCGGTCCGGCGGTCAGCATCCTGCCAATCCTGGTGATGGCAGTGCTGTTCGGACTCGCCATGGACTACGAGGTGTTCATGGTCAGCCGCATCCGCGAGGCGCACGTCCACGGCGCCGCGCCACTGGAAGCCGTCCTGGCCGGTTCGCGCCATGCCTCCCACGTGGTCACCGCCGCCGCCCTCATCCTGTTCGCGGTGTTCGAGAGCTTCATCCCCGGCGGCAACACGATGCTGAAGCCGATCGCCTTCGCCCTCGCCGTGGTCTGCATCGACGCCTTCCTCGTCCGGATGACGCTTGTCCCCGCCGTCCTCGCGCTCGTCGGCCGAGCGGGCTGGTGGCTTCCGAAGTGGCTGGACCGGCTGCTGCCCGACCTCGACATCGAGGGGAACGGCTCACGGCGGATCGGCAGAAAGACGGCACGGACGGTCACGGCCAGACCCCGCCCGTCGCGGTCGGCGCGTCCTCGTGCATCTCCCCACGCAGGATGTCTTGAGCCATAGCAGCGATCATGTCGAGCTGCGGAACGGCTGTCCCCAGAGCTCAGGCGAGTGTCCGGGCGGCGGCCGCTCCCGTGGTCAGCGGGCGGTGCGTTGCCGTCGGGAACGCGCCAGCTTCGGTAGGACGGCGAGCAGCAGCAGGCTGTAGTACTGCAGGACGGGTACGGCGAGCGCGATGGCGAAGGCGAGGACCAGGGCGAGGACGTTGAGCCAGCTCTCGGTGTACAAGTCCTGGGCCCTCCGGCGGACCGCCGGGCCGTCTTAACTCTGGCGGGACGAACTGGCCTGGTCCGGGGCGGAGCTGCCCATCGCGGTCCTGGAGGTCGCCGCACGGGGGAGAGGCACGGCGCTGCCGGCCTACGGGCGGATCCGTGGCCGGTCGGGCCGGTGGCTCTCGGTCCATGCCTCGCCGCTGAGCGGTGGCCAGTGCCCGGCGCCCCTCGCCGTGACGATGCATCCGGCGCCGGCCGCCGACGTGGCCGAGGTGCTGCTGCTCGCGTACGGGCTCACGCCGCGCGAGCGGGACGTTCTGGCGAGGGTCGTCGCCGGCCTGCCCTCGCGGGCCATCGCCATGGAACTGCATATCACCGCAGCCACCGTGCAGGATCACCTGAAGAGCGTCTTCGCGAAGACCGGTGTCCGCAGCCGCCGCGAACTGGTTGCGACCATGCTGGACTTGTGAGCGGACCGTTTTCACGGTTCCGCTTGCCGCGATCCAACTCGTCTGAATCCTTTGCCCCGGCCACCGGCTCTTATGAACGTAAGGGGTTGAGCGGCCATACGGCCGAAGAGTCGAGGAAGGTGGGAGGACCGTGGCCCAGTTCACCAGGAGCTCATGGCCGGGTGACCAACTCGTCAGCGCCGCACAGCGCGGCGACGAGTCGTCGATCGGAGTGCTGATCTCCGGCGTGTACCCGCATGTCCGGCGGTTTGCGTTCTCGCTGTGTGCCAGCAGTCAGGACGCCGAAGACGCGGCGCAGGAGGCGATGATCGTCCTGTTCCGCAGGATCGGGACCCTGAGGGCCACCGCCGCGCTCGCCTCATGGATGTTCCGGATCGTGCGCAACGAGTGCTTGCGGCGCACGCGGAGCCTTGCGCATCGCCCGGAAACGGCCGTCGACCCGACCGTGTCCTCGGCCGAGGACGACGTGCTGGGCCGGCTACAGATCGAGCGGCTGGTCGCCGTGATTGCATCCCTGCCGGACGATCAGCGCCGCGTCCTGATCATGCGGGACATCCAGGGACTGCCGGGGAAGACCGTCGCCTCGGCGCTCAGGCTGAGTACACCGGCGATGAAGTCCCGGCTGCACCGCGCCCGCCGCGCCGTGCGTGAGGGGCTGGGTGAGTCGGAGTGAGCGCGAACACCTCCCCGGCCGGGCCCCGAGGAGTGCTCCTCGTACACGGCGCCTGGCACAGCGGCAGAGCGTGGCACGGCGTCGCCGCCGGGCTGCGTACACAGGGCGTTCCCGTGGCCGTCGCCGAGTTGCACCGAGGCTCACTGGCGGGGGACGTTGCCGCCGCCGAAGCCGCACTGGACGACATCGCCGAGTCCGGTCCCGTCGTCGCCTGCGGCCACTCCTACGGCGGCGCCGTCATCAGCGGGCTGCCCCCGCGGAAGGTGGCGCATCTCGTGTACCTGGCCGCGATGATGCCCGACGTCGGCGAGACCAGCTTCGGGCTGCTCGCCCAGGCACCGCCGAGCGACTTGGGCGCATGCATGATCGGTGACATCGCCGGCACCACCACGATCGACCCGACCCGGGCCGGTGAGCTGTTCCACGGCCGGCTCGATACGGACCGGCAATTGCGTCACGTCACCGAGTTGGTCCCACAGGTCATGGCGGCCGGCCACCAGGCGGCCGTGACCGCGGCCTGGCGCTCACGGCCCAGCACCTACGTCCGCTGCACCGACGACCGGGTCATCCACCCGGAACTGCAACGCCGCTTCACGCAGCGCGCCACCCACACGGTCACCTGGCACAGCGACCACGGCGCCTTCGCTTCCCACGAGTCGGACACCGTCGCCCTGCTGTCCCTGCTCGCCCGGCTCTGAACCACAGCGCTCACCACCACACCGCTCGCTACGGGCACCGCACACACGACAAGAGGGAACCTTCGGCCCCGGCTCAGCGCTCCCCCACGGAGGGGAGCGAAGAACCCCGGGCGGAATGGGCGACGTGCCGCTCCTCGGCGGCCGCCACCGGCTCGGCTCGATGCCATAGATCAAAGATTGCGCCCCGGCCGCCTATTGATCACAACTCGATACGCGCCTAGCTGTTCTGTCCTGGAAGGTTGTGGACGAGTGAGCGAGATCTCGGCTGAGGGATCTTGAACGGGTGAGGGCCTTCCGGGTTCGGTGTGGATTGCGACGTCTACACCGACCAGAAAGGCCCTCGTGGTTCACCGCACCCCTGACCCAGACCGGCCGCCTGCGGGTTGCCCGTTGCGTTGTTGAGGACGGCTGGCCCCTGCGCCGGGCCGCGGAGCGTTTCCAGGTCTCCCCGACGACGGCCCAGCGGTGGGCAGGCCGATACCGGGCCCTGGGCGAGGCCGGCATGAGCGACCGCTCCAGCCGCCCGCACCTCGGCCCCGCGCGGACACCGACTCGCACAGAACGCCGCATCATCAAGGTCCGTGTCCTACGCCGTTGGGGACCGGCCCGTATCGCCTACCTGCTCGGGCTGGTGCCCTCGACCGTCCACCGCGTACTCATCCGCTACGGTGTGGGCCCGCCTGACCCACCTGGACCGCGCCACCGGCCGCCTCATACGCCGCTACGAACGTGACCGGCCGGGCGAACTGGTGCAAGCCGCGTCCCCAACCTCACAGGGCACTACAGGCTGGTTGGCCGCTGCGGGTCAGCCGCGCACCGCAGCCAGGCACTCGTCGTACAGGTCCATGATTTCACCCTTGCCGTCGTTGGCGACCCACGTCGTCAATGCCGCGTCCAGGCACGCGAGCGCCGTCGCGATCACCGCGCGGGCCTTCGCGCCCTCGTTGCCGGTGGCTGTGTCCATTCGGGGCTCGATGAGCGGCAGCAGGTTCTCCTGGAACCGCAGTTGCTTTTCGAGCCAACCGGCGCGCAGCGAGGCGGTGTTGTGCAGGAGGCGGAACCGCTCCAGGGCCTGTTCTCGGCTGTCGTGCAGGGCCAGTACGGCAGCAAGTCCTGCGCGCAGGGCCTCCCAGGCACCGGCATCGGCGGGCTGTTCGCTGATCGTGTCCGCCAGGATCTGCCCGAACCGGTCCCGACTGCCGCCGAGCAGGTCCTCCTTGGTGCCGAAGTAGCGGAAGAGGGTGCGCTGGGAGACGCCGGCCTCCCGGGCGACCTGGGCGATGGTCGTCTCGTCGTAGCCCTGCTCGGTGAACAGGCGCAGCGCCGTCGCGAGGATCTCCTGGGAAGCCAGCTGCCGCGTCCGGTCCCACAGCGTGGTTGGTGCGCCCGTCGCTGAGTCGGCTTGCTGCTTCATGCGGCCAGGCTAGCCCAGCGCTGGTCAGGACGACAGTCACATGAAGCTTGGCAGTCACTGCCAAATTGTCGTACGCTGCCAGGAGTGGGGACGCGGTACCACCCGCTAGTCACGGGCGGCGCTACTCAGCCCCCGCTCAGAAGCACGCGAAGGAGCGCATCATGCCTGCACACACAGCTTTGATCACCGGCGGAACCAGCGGCATCGGCAAGGCCACCGCCGAACTACTGCACTCCCGCGGCTATCGCGTCATGGTCACCGGCCTCGGCAGTGTCGCTGACGCCGGACTTCCCGAAGAGGTCACGGTCGTCCGGGCCGACGCACGCTCCCTGCCGGACATCGACCACGCCATGGAGCAGGCGCGCCGGCAATTCGGCTCCCTCGACCTGCTCTTCCTCAACGCGGGCATCTTCCGGCCCGGCCCGATCGAGTCAACCGACGAAGCCGACTTCGACGCCCTGTTCGACGTCACCGTCAAAGGCAACTTCTTCACCCTGCAAAAGGCGCTCCCGCTCCTCAATGAGGGCGCCTCGGTCGTGTTCACCGTGGGCGCCGGCGAAGGGATCGGACCCGCCATGACAGCCGCCAAGGGTGCTCTGCTGCCCCTCATGCGGTCCCTCGCGCTCGAACTCGCCCCCCGCCGCATCCGCGTCAACGCCGTCAGCCCAGGGCTGATCAACACCCCTGCCTACAGCAAGATGGGCGTCTCCCAGGAAATGATCGACACCTGGGCTCGGGACACCCCGCTCGGCCGCGCCGGTGCTCCCGCAGACATCGCCGAAGCCGTGGCCTTCCTCGCCTCGGACGCAGCCGGCTACATCACCGGTGACAACCTCGTCGTCTCCGGGGGCATCGGTGTTCACGCCCGCGCCTGACGAGTGAGCTGGCGCTGTCCTGGAAAGCCCACCGGGTCCGATGCTCAGGCTGCGGCCCTGGCGAGCCGACGGGCCGTGCGGCAAGCCGGCCGGCCGCCGGGCACCGGACCGCGACAGGATGCGGCCTGCCGTGATCCACTTCTCGTGATCGGCCCGCCGCCTTGCCCGTTGCCCCTGCCTGCCCGATAGCCCTGACCGCCTACGAGCGCGAGCGGCTGAAGAAGATGGCCTACGGTCACAAGACCGAGCACCGGATCCGCCAGCGCGCCCAGGTCGTCCTGCACGCCGCCCGGGGCCGTTCCAACGCCCGTGTCGCCCGCGAGATGGGGCTGCACCGGACACCGTGCGCACCTGGCGCGGCCGCTTCGCCGCACACCGGCTGCCCGCCCTGTCCGACCGCAAGCGCTCCGGGCGCCCGCCCCGCTTCACGCCACTGCAGACCGCCCAGGTCAAGGCCCTGGCCTGCCAACTGCCCCCCGAGAGCGGCACGCCGCCGGCACGCTGGTCGGCCCCGGAACTGGCCCGCGAAGTCGTCGCCCGCCACATCGCCCCCACGATCTCCGCCTCCACCGTGCGCCGCTGGCTGAAGCAGGAGGCGGTCAAGCCCTGGCAGCAGCAGTCCTGGATCTTCATCACCGACCCCGCCTTCCGACCCAAGGCCGAACGCGTGCTGGATCTGTACGCCCGCACCTGGGGCGGCCTGCCGCTCGGCGTGGACGAGTACGTCATCAGCGCGGATGAGAAGACCTCGGTCCAGGCCCGCTGCCGCTGCCATCCCACCCTGGCCCCCGGACAAGCCCGCGTGATGCGGGTCAACCACACCTACGGGCGCGGCGGAGCCCTGGCCTACCTGGCCGCCTATGACGTCCACCGTGCGAAGGTCTTCGGCCGCTGCGAGCCCACCACCGGTATCGACCAGTTCATGAAACTGGTCGCCCAAGTCATGAGTCAGGAGCCCTACGCCAGCGCGAAACGCTTGGGTCGTGGACAACGGCTCCTCCCACCGCGGTAAGAAAGCCACCGACCGGCTGACCGCGGCCCACCCGGTGGCGGCGACACTGTTCGCGCTCGCTCACTCCGTCGGGAGTGCGTGGGCTGGGCGCCGCAGCGGCCAGGGCAGCCAGGCGGGCGAAGCCCGCTCGGGCCAGAGCCGAGGCGTCCACTTGCCCGAAGGCGTCGCGCAGCGTGCGCTCGCTGGGGCAGCGGTAGCGGCCGGTCAGCGGGTGGAAGGCAGTCCGAGCCGGCGCAGTGTCTCGGGGCTGGACCGGCGGGCCCACTCCGGTATCGCGGAAAGGGAGTTGTGGCCGGCCGCGGTCATCGCGCACACGCCTATCGCGAGGAGAGACGCCAGCCGGTAACGCACCCCACGTGGATCACGGGGGTCGGACACCTCTGTCAGACGGTCCAGCAGCCCTTCGGGCACCGGACACACTCCGGCGATGGGACCCCCGGCCAGACGGGGCGCGGCGGACAGCGCCGAGGGCATGGTAGTTGATGGAGTAACGAGCACGGGAACCTTGTGGATCTTGAAGTGTAGAGAACTCCATGATCCACAGGAACCGTGTTCGTTCTACGTCAGCCCCCTCACCAGGCCGTATCAGAGCTCGAGCATGGGCCAACCCAGAGCGGCCCTCTTCGGCTCGCAATGGGGCTACGCTGCACAATCGGTTCCCACATGAGGGCGTGAAACGACAGGAACTTGTGACACTCTTGGCCCGTGCAGACACACAAACGACAAGTGGCCGCGACCGCGGCGATGGCGATCGTGTTGGCGGGGGCTGCAGCGTGTGGCGGGAGTTCGGGCTCCTCGCCCAAGTCTTCGGGATCCACCACATCGGCGACGGGTTCCGCGGACGAAAGCGATTCGACCACGGCAACGTTGAAGGGACTCGACTACTGCAGCCTGTTGGGTCCGGCAGCCCTGACCGCGGCCGGAATCCATGATTCGAAGGGGCAGCTCCCGGCCGACTACCCGAACGTCCTCGGCTGCTGGTGGATGCAGGACAAGACCATCGTCAACCTCACCGTCAGCGTGGGCGCTCAGGTCAACGACCTGGACAAGGGAGAGAAGCAGGACTTCTCGGGCTTCGAGGGCGCGTCGCAGTACAACGAGATCACATCCGAGTGCTTCGTCGACGTCAACGTCGGCCTCGACCAGTTCCGGGTCGACATCGCCGACCCCAGCGGGGAGAACAAGGCGCTCACCGGCAAGAAGTGCAACGTGGGGGTCCAGTTGGCACGCCAGGTGGTGGCCAAGATCAAGAAGTAGGACGGCGCCCGTTCCCGACACGGCAACCTTGCGGACTCTGGTCGGGTAGGACCGCCGCATTGCTGCGGAGGTCCCCCCTCAGAACCGTGCGGGCCCGTCGTCCGAATTGGTCAGTCTGCGGTAGCAGATGAGGGTGCATGCGATGCTGGAAAAGGCCACCAGGCGGTGGAACTTTGCCCACACGCTGGCCTTCGACCACTCCGTGAACCGCCGGTGGGCCGTGGCTCCCGACGGTCCGAACGAGGCAGACGGCAGTTGCTGCCACGTGCAGCCCGGTGCCGTTCTACACCGGCTCGACGACGCCGGCCTGATCGACGTCACCCGCGTCGTCCTCGACACCGCCCACGTCAGGGCGAAAAATCTTCGAAGGCCGCTCCTGGACCGGCTGGCACCACCACGCCACCCTGGTCACCGCCGCACACGCCTTCCTCACCGAACAGCGGCTGGCCCCAAAAGCCGACACACCGGACTCGCCCTCCACCAGACCCTCGACGCCCTCCAGGACCTGCTGAACTGCTGGACCGGCATCTGCACCACCTGCCACCAACCCCTGCCCAGCAGAACCACACCAAGATCAAGACAGACCTAACGAAGTCCTACTGGCTGGCTCGGGAGTCCTGAGGGTCTGTGCCGCGGCGCCGGGCGATGAGTTCGTGCTCGATGCGCCGGAGTGTGGCGTTGACGGTCTCGATGGTGGCGGGGTCGTCGACGATGCCCCCCAGGGTCTGTTCCCAGTTGTCGCGGAGGTATTGCAGATTCTGGTGGGCCTTTTCGGTGGGGTACAGGCACACGCCTCGCGCGTTGCCGCTGTCCACCACGCGGTCCACCAGGCCCCTTTTCTCCAAGCCGCGCAGTACGCGGCTGAAGTTGCTCGACGGGAGCAGGGCCGCCTCCGCCGCGGCACGCGCCGAGGTGCCGGGGTGGTGGTGGATGTACCGCATGACGCTGATCTCGATCGGCGTGCACGGCTCGAACGAGGGATCGGTCGGGGGGCGCAGCTGTCGCCCCACGGCGAAGATCAGGTCGGCCAGCTCGTGGAGGCCGGCGGCTTCGACATCGCTCATACCGTGACGTCGCCCTTCCTATTGCGTGATAGCTATCGCGTGATAGCGTCAATGGTGAGTGTACCGAACGATCTGGCGCCATAGCCATCGCTTCTTCCGGGGAACTCCCCGGTCCACAGAGGAGGAACCATTCATGGACATCAACGGAGCCGTCGTGCTGGTGACCGGAGCGTCGTCGGGCATCGGAGCGGCCACTGCCCGAGCCGCCTCCCTGGCCGGGGCGCGAGTGGTGCTCATCGCACGCCGCGAGGAGCGCATCCGGCAGCTCGCTGAGGAACTGGGCGAGGACGTGGCCCTGGCCGTGCCGTGCGATGTGACGGACCGAACTCAGGTCGAGGCGGCCGTACGTGCAGCGACCGGGAAGTTCGGGCGGATCGATGTGCTGGTGAACAATGCCGGCCAGGGGCTGCAGGCCACTGTTGACGCCATCGACCCCGACGACTTCCGGGCTCTCCTTGAGCTCAACCTCATCGCGCCCCTGGTGCTGATGCAGGCGGTCCTTCCGCAGATGCGCGAGCGGGAAAGCGGAGCCATCGTCAATGTGAGCTCTGGCATCACCTGGTCGACACTGCCCGGGTCCGGTGCGTATGCCGCGTCCAAGGCGGCTCTGCAGAAGCTCTCGGCCATCGCCCGCGCCGAGGTCGCCGACGCCGGCATCGCCGTGTCGTTGATGTTCCCGTCGATCACCAAGAGCGAGTTCGTCGGGACGGTCCGCGGCAGCGTCGAGGACGCGCTGCAGATGGAAGCCTCCAGTGGACTGGTACCGCAGTCGCCCGAGGGTGTTGCCGACGCGATCCTCGACCTGATCAGGAGCGGCGACGAGCAGGCCGACTTGGTTCCGGAGGAGTTCGGCGGCACGGTCAAGGGCTGACCCGTCGCGAGCCGAAAGCGCCCGCAGTGCACGCCAGAGGCGCGGTGAGCCGCGCCCGCGGCCAGGGCAGATCGTCCGCCTCGCCTGCTGCTGACGAAGCGCGCCTGTCAGCAGGTGTGGGCGGCATCACATGCAGGTCGATTCGAAGGAGGAAACGGTGGAGATCGGGATAGGGCTGCCGGGTCACGTCACAGGGGTCGAGGGACACACCTTGGTGGCGTGGGCGCGGCGGGCCGAGGAACGGGGATTTGCCTCACTGATCGCCAGTGACCGTCTGGCCTGGACCACCCCGGAGCCTCTGATCACGTTGGCCGCGGTAGCCGGGGCCACCGGACGCATCCGGTTGGTCACCAGCGTGCTGATCGCCCCGCTGCACACCAACCCCGCGCTGTTCGCCAAGGCGGCGGCGACCTTGGACCGGATCGCTGGCCCCGGGCGGCTGCATCTGGGCGTTGCTCCCGGAGCCAGGGAGGACGACTACCAGGCAAGCGGCCTGGACTTCACGGCCCGAGGACGCGCCTTGGACCTGCTGGTGGAACGCGTCGCCGCCATCTGGCGGGGCGAGCAGGAGGTGGGGCCGGCCCCGGTCACCCCCGGGGGGCCGGCATGGTGGTTCGGGGGTACCTCCCAGGCGACGCTGCGACGCATCGCCTCCCACGGAACCGGATGGATCGCCGGAACCGGCGACATCGACGAATTCACCGCCTTCGCCGCCCGCGTCCGCGGCCAGTGGGCGCAGGCAGGCAGACAAGGCCGCCCGCGTACCAGAGCCACGGTGATGTTCGCCCTCGGCGACCACGCCCACACGTCGCTCGCTCGCGCCGTCAGCGACTACTACGCCTTCGCCGGCCCCGACTACGTCCGGCACGTCATCGACACGGCGGCCACCACCCCCGACCAGATCCGCGCAGCCATCGCCGCCTACGACGCAGCCGGACTCGACGAACTCGTCTTCGTGGGCAACGACGTCAACCCCCGGCAGATCGACCTGCTCGCCGACCTCCTCGGCGACGAACTCACATCCCAGATACCCCCAGTGCGCACGGGCTGACCCGGCACCCCAGAGGCCCTCGGCCAATGACAGGAGACCGGCACACTCGGCCTCGCAGCCACGGCGGGCCGACAGCCCTCGGCGGCACGGCGCGCTCTCTCCCGTCGGTGCGGGCCCACTCACACTCTCAAGGAGCCGAAATGGCACCTGCGTTGAACCACATCATTGTCCATTGCCGCGACCGGCGAGAGTCCGCCGCGTTTCTCGCCGACCTGATGCACGCCCCCACCCCCCTGAACTGGGGTCGATTCACCCAGGTCACCACGGCGAACAACGTCGGCATCGACTTCGCCGACGACCTGGTCCCCCACGATCGAATCAACGAAAGCCACATCGCCTTCCTCGTGACCGACGAAGAGTTCGACACGGTCCTGGCCTGCCTGAAGAAGAACGACGTCCCTTTCTGGCCGGACCCGGGCAAATCCCGTGAGGGCAAGATCAACCACAATGACGGCGGTCGTGGGCTCTACACCCTCGACCCCGGCGGAACGGTCCTGGCCGAGTTCATCACCACGCCCTACGGCGAGGGCTCGGCTTAATACGCGCCGGCCGCCCGCTGTCCAGCGGAAACAGCGGCTGCTCGGTCTCGCCGGCGAAGTCCGGCGCGTCCCGTGTGCCGGGGCGTCCGCGACGGGACAGGAGGTCCGTCCTCGACCTTCGAGACCAGGGAAGGGTGAAGGCCATGGCCGGTGCAAGGGCGGGCGTTTCGGCGCCCTGACCAAGGACCACCGCGACCAGCTCATGTCACTCGCCCGTGAGGTGTCCTTCGAGGCGGGCGAGCGCGTCTTCGACGAGGGCGGCAAGGCCGACCGCTTCTGGACATCCACACGGGGACGGTCGCCCTCGATCTTCACGTGCCGGGTCGGCGTGCGGCGGTCGTCGAGACCCTCGGTACCGGAAAATGCTGGGCTGGTCCTGGTTCGTCCCTCCCCGGCGCTGGCACCTGGGAGCCGAGGCGAGCAGCCCGGTCCGTGCCTACGAATTCGATGCGGAGGCGGTCCGTGAGCTGTGCCAGGAGGACCCGGCGCTTGATCACGTCCTGTGTTCCTATGTGGCCGGGGTGATAGCGGACCGGCTCAGGGCCGCCCGGGTGCGGCTGCTGGACCAACACACCCCGCCGGTGCACACCGCACACACCCCCGGGCCGCCGGTGCATGGGCGAGTTCCATGGACTGCACGCGCCGCCCGCGGCGCCTCGCCCACCTGCGCACGGGCCCCCGTGTCACCGCGACGAGCGTCGTCGGGTGAACGGACTCGATACGCGACTACGGCCGGCCCTCGGCAGCCCGGTCGTCGATGGCGTAGTCGATCATCGGCCTGACCGTGACCACGCCGTCCACACCCTTGGCGAGCTGTTCGGCGATCTGGGCGGTGCTGCGCTTGTCGACCTCGCCGCGCAGGGTGACGACGCCGTCGTGAACCTGGGCGTTCACCTCCTGTCCGCTCAGCCGCAGTATCGCTGTCAGGACTTCGTCGCGTATCTCCTGGCGGATCTCCTCGTCGGGGCGCAGGAAGACGCGCAGCAGGTCCGGCCGGCTGACGATGCCGACGATGTGGTCGCTCTCGTCCACGACCACCAGTCGCTTGACGTGGTGGCGATCCATCTCGCGGGCCGCCTGGGCGACCGGCCAGTCGGCGTGAGCGGTGGCCACGGGGCTGGTCATCAGCCCGGCGGCGTTCTCGGCGCGTGCCTTGGCCCTCTCTCGTGGCCACCCGGGCGGCGCCGCCTGCCCACCGTACGCGTCGGGCTGTTCGGTCTGCTTGCGGAGCAGATCGGCTTCGGATACCAGCCCCATCGGCGCACCGCCCTCGTCGGCCACGGGCACGGCACTGATGCCGTGGCTGGACAGAACGGACGTGATCTCCTTGAACGGCGTGTCCGGTCGGACGGTGACGACATCGCGTGTCATCACCCCACCGACGGTGCTGTGCTGAGCGGTCATCGTCACGGCTCCTTCCTGCCCGCGCGGCGCGCGTCGGACGGGCGGCTCACCCTCACCTCTCCACTGTGCTCCTTCTGTGTGCGGTCGCTGCCGGGGCCAATGGTCCCGTATGCCGACCTGCTCCGCACTGTGAAAGGTCTCGGGCCCTTCCAGGCGGTGTCGATCGCGGCCGGCGGCTCCCTGTTCGCCGCGCGGCGAACAGGCGCGCACCACCGCACGTGCCGCGGGGCTCGCACCATCGCGCGTGCCGCGGGGCTTGCGGAAGCGCACGTGCCGCGGGGCTCGCGGAAGGGACGGGAGGCGACGCCGCCGCTCCCGTACCGACGCCCTGGCAGTGGGCGGAGCCCGAGTGCCGCCGGTGACCACAGGCAGCGCCGCCACGGCACTGGGGGTGGCCGTCTCCTCGCGCTGGGCGACCGGCTGTGCCCCCGGCTCCTGCGCAGGCTGAAGGATCCGGGCAGCCATTCCAGATGAACTTGCCTCGTACTCGGTCCAGCCCTCGTGTGTCACGCTGTAGCTGCCGAACCGCCAAACCTCCACATCGATCAGTTTGTGCTTGAGCAGCTCGGCCAGAACGCGCATGACGTCCGCCCGATTCCATCTTCGCTCGGCAAAGTAGGCGTCCGAGGCGCCCGGCGGGGCGGGCATGGGCGGCGGTGCGCAGGGCCGGGCGCCGGGTGGCGGCGCCCAGTTTCTTCTTGCGGAGCTTCCGGTCACCGACGACTTTCTGGGCCCAGCCGGAGACCCTGGCGCCGGTGGTCTTGCCGAAAGTGAACGCGCGGGGCTGCTCAGGCAGCAGGGTGGGGACGGTGACCTCGGTGGGGCCTTGGGGCGGGAGGCCATCACCTCGGCGACGGTTCCGGGCAGGCGCGCAGCCAGCCGTCCGCGACCTTGCCCCCTGCGGGACCCTCTCGGTGGCTCAGGGACGGGCTCTGTGGCGCAGGCGGCCGGGATGGTTCGGTGCGGCGGCAGGGACGATGCCCGCGAGCGACCCCGGCTGGAGGGGCACCGTGATGTTATTCCGGGGTGTCGATCTTCTTGCAGAAGGTGAGGAGGGCGTCCGCGAGGCGGTCGGGTGCCTCGATGGCCGCGTAGTGCCCGATACCGTCGAGTGACACACGGCACTCACGTCCGTGGCGGCCTGTCGAAATGTCGCGGACGTGAAAGCTCCTGAGCCGCCCCCGACCGCGAGCACGGGCATGCTGAGTTTGTGGGTTGCCGGCTCGCGGATCTCGTTGCCCTCGGTGAGCATCGAGCGGTAGAGCCCGGAGGCGCCTGTGAAGGCGTCCGGCCGCGTGCAGGAGCGGGTGAACTCGTCGATGTCGTTCTTGGAGATGGCGTCAGAGGTAGCGCTCAGGGAGGGGAACGCGTACTCGGCGATGAAGGCGCGCTCCCGTCCGGCGAGAAGCATCTCCGGGATCTCGGGGGCGGCGAGGACGCCTATGTGCCAGGCCCCGCCATGGGTGACGTCGGCGAGCGTTTCGAGACCGAATCCGGGGAGGCCGGTCTCGATCGCTCCGTAGCTTCGGACGAGTTCGGGATGTGTGGCTGCGACGCGGAACGTGGTGGGGCCGCTGATGTCCTGGCCCGTCAGATGGACGGGGCCGAGGCCCAGCCGCACGATGAGGTCGCTCAAGTCCTGCGCCGAGGTTGCGCTGTCGTGCTCCGGCTTGGCAGTGGCGGAGTCACCAAAACCGCGAAGGTCGACGGCGAAGACGCGGTGCTGCCCGCTCAGCAGAGGGATCAGCTTGTGGAACACCCATTAGGTCTCCGGGAAGCCGTGCACCAGCAGCACCGGGGATCCGGCCCCTCCCGCGGCCACGTACTGCAGCTCGGTGCCGTTCACGCTGACGCGGTGGTGGTCGACGCCGGGGATGGTGGCTCCGCTGGGACTGACGTTCATGAGCGGGCACCGCCTCGGAGCTCGGCCGCCGGTTGTCGGTTTCCAAGCAGGCGGCCGCGAAGACGATCGCCGCGCTACAGCAGCTCGGATATGTGATCCGGGAAGTCGACCCGGATGACGCACGCCGTAAGCGGGTGCAGGTGACACCCCGTGGCCACGAAATGATATGACGATCGGTGGGGCGCTCTTTGACGAGGTGCGCAACCGCTGGGCGGCGCAGATCGGGGTCCTCCGGCTCGATGCCCTCGAAGGGTACTTGGCCCGGCTTGTCGAGCGTCGGCCCGTGAGCGCCGATGATCTGGCACGGTTCGATGACGGTCCGCTCGAGGAGAACCGAGTGGCGGCACCCGATCAGGACGCACAGTAATAAGCCCGATCCCGGGCTGGGCGTCGATCGAGGATCGATCAGTGGCATCGCATTGCCTCAGCGCAGCTTCTTGGCGCAGCCGGTGCGGGCCTTTTGTGCAAGGCCGTGACTCTGTTGGTGATCTTCTGGGGTCATGCGGCGGTGGTGCAGAGAGAGTGGAAGCGTGTTGATCGGTGGCGGGTGGGGGTCGGCTCGGCGATCCAGTCGGCGACGCGGGTGAGGTTGCAGGCCAGTGCGGTCAGTACGTGCTGGACGTGGGTTCTTGCCAGGCCGCGGTAGCGGGATCGGCGCAGGCCGCAGGTGCGAATGTTCTGGGAGAGGGTGGCCTCGATGCCGGCACGGATCGCGTAGCGCTGCTGCCAGTCCTTGGTCTGCTGGTCCAGCCGGTTGCGGGTCTGGATCTCGTGGAGTTTACGGGTGGGCAGGAGCGCGAGTGCACGCGGACGGGTGGCGGAGGTGGTGCACTGAGGGCGGTCGGGGCAGGCAAGGCAGGTGGCCTTGTCGAAACGGACCTGGATGTAGTCGTGGCCGTTGATGCGCAGTGGTCCCCAGTGCCGGCTGATGTGCCCGCGGGGGCAGGTGACCTGCTTGTTGTCCCAGTCCGCGGCGAAGGCGGACTTGTCGAAGCCGCTGCCGCTCTTGGCCTGGTGGCTGTGGTCGGGCACCACCGGGCCCAGCAGGGTGATGCCATGGACCCGGCGGGCCCGTTCGATCCGGGCCGGGGTGATGTAGGCGGCATCGACAACATGTTCGGCCGGGGCCAGGCGGGCGTCGGCGAGGTCGTCGTGGATCTGTTCGGTGAGTTCGCCGTCCTGGACCGGGGCGATCGTGGTGGCCACGTGGATGACCACTTCGGGCCGGTCGGTGTCACAGGTCTCGGTCAGATGGACCCGGTAGCCGCTCCAGGCGGTGTCCCGCTTGACGCAGTAGTGGGCGTCGGTGTCGTAAGGGGAGTCGAACCGCAGGTGTGCCGGGGGCAGTGCGTGGCCGTCGCGCCAGCGCAGACGCCCGTGGGTGTCCCAGTAGTAATGATGGACCCAGACCTGCCGCAGGATCTCCACCTGCGGTAACACCCGCAGTCGGGGTGGGGCGTCGGGTGCCCACACGGCGGTCAGGATCTTCTGGCCGTCCCGGCCGAAGGTCTCCGCCAGGGCGGTGACCCCGGCTTTCCCACCGGGGACCTTCCCGATCTCGATCTTGCGCCCGTAGCGCTTGTCCCATTCCGGCTCGATCAAGGGCAGCAGCCAGTCCCCGTCGGCCTCGGCCAGCTCTTCCAGCGCGGCCCGCAGCGTCTCGCCGGCCAGTTCCAGCCGGCTGAGCGTGCGGACTGCCGCCATCACGTGAGTGGCGTCGGTGCGCTGACGACCTCCGGATTTCAGCAACCCGGCCTCCACCAGCCGCTCCAGCATCACCGTCAGCAGCCGGTCGGCGGCATCACCCTCGGCCAGCCGGGCCCGGAACTCGCACAGCACTGAGTAGTCGAACCCGGCATCGTCCAGCTCCATCCCGAGGGCATATTTCCAGTCAATGCGGGTGCGGACCGCGTCGGCAGCCTGCCGGTCGGAGAGGTTCTCGGCGAACTGCAGCACCGACGCCAGCGCCAACTGCCCCGGTGACAGACCCGGACGGCCGTCGGCCGGATACAGAGAAGCGAACTCCTCGTCCTCGAACAGCACGTCCAACCGATCCCGGATCAGCATCGCCGGTGTGCCCTTCGGACACGCGGCCCGCGCCGTCCGCACTGTCTTCGCCGGGATCCGCTGATAGCTCTTCGGTCGCAACGACATCGCAGCCCACCCCCTGGAACAGCCTCCCTGCCACTGTGCCAGCCCACCGACAACTACCGCATGACCCCGACAACATCACCAACAGAGTCAGGCCGTGGAGTTATGGGTCGCCGTGTACTGCGGGCCTGTAGTGGCGTCAGGCGCCGGATGCGTTCGTGCTGTTTCTGCCGTATTGCAGGCAGCGGCTCGCGGACGATCCCCACTTGTGGGCTTCGACGTTGTTCGATGAGGTGACCGCGCTGGGCTATCAGGGTGCGTACTCGACGTTCACGCGGGCGCTTCGCCGTTATCAGGTCCGTCCGCCTTGCGCCAAACCGTTCAGCCGAGCGTCATCACGCCAACCAACCCTGGAACGCGACCCGTTGGAACCGACGGCGACCGGGAACTGTCCGCACTGCCAGCAGCCGGTCACCGTCGTCGCGCTTCTGGCAACCCCGGAAGCCGCCCGCCCCTCTGTCCCCACAGCCATCCCCGACATCGTTCCACTGCGAAGGACTCCATGACCATCCACTGACCGGCTGATCAAGAGGCTCGCCGACCGTCAGGTCGGCGGCCTCGTGGCTTCGCCATCAACGAACGAACCCGGCATCCCCGATCACGCTGTCCTCTTGGCGGCGATCCTGGCCCGCAGCATGTTGCGGACGGTGGGCCACTCATCTGCGAGCAGGCTGTAGTACAGCGAGTCACGGCGGGTGCCGTCCTGGCGCCGCATATGGCTGCGCAGGGTCCCTTCATAGACCAGGCCCAGACGGGACAGGGCATGCTGGGAACGCACATTGAGGTTGTCAGTGCGCAGCGCGAGCCTGGCCAGTCGCAGGTCATCAAAGGCATGACCGAACAGCAACAGCTTGGACTCAGCGTTATACGGGCCTCCCCAGCAAGACCGATCGAACCAGGTCGCGCCGACTTCAGCGCGGCTCTCGTCCAGATCGAGGTCATACAGACTGGTCGAACCGATCACGGCGCCGTCGTCACAACACTGCACCGCGAAGCATCGCCTGGCAGGGTCCGCGATCATCTGGCTCAGCATCGTGCGCGTCTGCGTTACGGACTCAGGACGTGGCCGCGGCATCCATCGCCATACCTCGGGATCGGATGCAGCAGGGAAGAGGGCTTCGGCATGGTCGGTGGATAACGGGACGAGGCGAACCTCACTACCGACGAGAGCGTTGTTATTCACCGCGACACACTAGAACGGGCCACAACACCGGCGGGAGAACCCAAGGTTGCCTCCCTGCCGAACGACCCATGCACGCTCTGCGAACACTGTCATCAGGAAATCCACGCGGGACGGGGAACAGCCACTACTCGGAAATGATCACTGGAGGGCGGTATGCCGGGAAACTGGCCCGTACCGTTGGGGAAGGGGCCGTCGGAAAAGGACCCGAGCCGCGGACACGTCGGTGGCCTACTTCACTCTGTGGGAGCCCGAGGGTGCGATTCCCTCGGGCGACCCGACCATCAAAGGGGCTCATCCCAATCGAGGGTGTAGTTGGGGCCTGAAGCCGCCGGTCTCCAGCAGGGCTCTGGCGATGTAGTTGGTGAGGTTGCGGAAGCCGAGTGCGCTGCCGCGGAGGTGTTCGAGACGGCCGTTGAGGGCCTCGGTGGGTCCGTTGCTGGTGCCGGGTCGGTCGAAGTAGGCCAGTACGTCGGCGGCTCGCTTCTTCAGGGTCCGGCCCAGCGTGATCAGCTCGGTGAGCGCCTTCGGCACGCCAGTGCCCAGGTCAGTGATGAGCTTGGACATCAGCTCGCGGCCACGGCGTCGGTCCTGGTGCCGGTAGGCGGCGATCATCCGCTGGTAGATGCCCCAGGCCGCCTCGACCTCGACGTGGTGGTCCTCGGCGAAGAGCGCTCGGAGTCTGTCGGCCTGGCGATCGATGAGCAGGTCCGCGCCGGTGGCCAGGGTGCGACGGCACTTGTAGAGCGGGTCGTCCTTGAACCCGCGGTGGCCGTGGATCGCGAGCTGGACCCTGCGTCGGCAGCGGTCGAGTGCATCCCCGGCCAGCCGGACGACATGGAAGGGATCCATGACCGCGACCGCGTCGGGCACCTCCTCCGCGGCGGCGGTCTTGAAGCCGGTGAAGCCGTCCATCACGACCACCTGGACACCGTCGCGCCAGGCGTCGGACCGGTCGGCGAGCCAGGTCTTGAACGCAGACTTGGAACGGCCTTCGACCATGCCGAGCAGCCGTGCTGGGCCGATGCCATCACGGACCGGGGTGAGGTCGATGATGACGGTGACGTACTTGTCGCCGGGGCGGGTGTGGCGCCACACGTGCTCGTCGACTCCGATCACCGCGACCCCGTCGAACCGGGCGGGATCCTCGATGAGCACGCGTCTGCCTTCGGCCAGGACGGCGTTGTTGGCGGTGTCCCAGGCGACGCCGAGTCCCTTGGCGATCCGGGCGACGGTGAGGTGTTGGACCACGATGCCTTCCAGCGACCACCGCAGCCCAGTCCGCGAGAGCTTGGCTCGCGGCTCGGCCGCCGCGGTGGTGTCTTGGCGCCACACGTGACCGCACTCGCGGCACCGGTAGCGCCGGACCGCGACTTCCAGCGTGGTGGGCCGCCGGCCCAGCGGCTCGTGGGCGAGGCGTCGGATCACGGTGTCACGCGCGAGACCCTCGCCGCCGCAGCGCCTGCACCACTGGTCGGACTCGACGACCCGGCATGCGAGGACGGCGCGGTCGGGCTCCAGGCGCTGGGCGATCACGACAAGACCGAGCCCGGTCGAGTCGAGCGAAGGTGGTCAGGTCGGGACGGCCGAAGCCGGCCGGCGGGGTAGCGTCGGGCACGTCGAGGTCTTCCAGATGGTGAGCCGTCAGAACTTCCATCTTCGGAAGACCTCGACGCCTATCCCGGGACCGACGCGTGGTTCTGACAGCCTCAGTTGACGCGCAACGCCACAGGCCCATCGCGCGCCACAGGTCTGTGGCGATACCGGAAGATCGCGCGGGTGGAGTACGACGCGGAGTTGCTCAAGACGCAGAAGCTTTCGAGAAGCGGCAGCGTGAGCGCGGCATGCCGCTGGACGCATCCGCCTCCTGGCTGCCGCACGTTGACGCTGTGGCATGTTTGGCAGAGCCGCCTCGTGGCCATGCGGATACAGGTTGACGTCGGCATCGTTGCCGTGCGCGGACTGGAGGCGAGGGAAAGCGTCGCCAGCAGTTCCATCGACCGCCGTTGACATCCAGAGCAGCGCGGCCGCGCTGAGGCAGGCTCGCCACGATCCGAATGTGGAAGTGGTCGTTGTGGCTCCACGGATGACGGGCGTTCAACCGAGCCATGCCCATCGAGAATGCGCCTCCAGCGAACAAAGCTCCGAATCATCGCAGCGCCACGGCCCGCATGCTGCCACGTCCGTGAGTTCGCAGCCGTCACCTCGCGCGCAGGAGTTCAACGGGTGAGTAGATGTCGACAACGAAAGCGACGGGATGTCGGCCGTCTCACGGCAGCCACCGGCGGCCTGAGGAGTCATCCGGTCAGGACGGGGCCCAGCAGGAGGCCAGTGAGTTCTCGGCAAGCCGGGTCAGCTCCGCCCGGGTCAGGCCCAGGCCGGCGGCGCTCGCCACGTAGTTGTCGGCGACGTAGCCACCGAAGAACGGCGGGTCGTCGGAGTTGAGGGTGACCACCACACCGGCGTCGAACAGGCGCTTGAGCGGGTGGGCGGCGAGTGTCGGCACCACCTTGAGCGCCACGTTGGACAGCGGGCACATGGTCAGCGGTACGCCGAGGTCGGCCACCCGGCGGATGAGCGCCGGGTCATCGGCCACCGCCACACCGTGATCGATCCGGTCCACCCCGAGCTCCAACGCTTCGACGACGTACGAAGCGGGCGCGTCCTCGCCGGCGTGGATCGTGGTCCGGTAGCCGCGGCGCTGGGCCTCGGCGAAGAAGCGGGCGAACTTCGAGGGCGGGTTGCCTCGCTCTGCTGAGCCCATCCCGATGCCGATGACCTGCTCGCGCCACGGCTCGATCAGGTCGAGCAGCTCCAGGGCGGTGGACTCCTCCCGGTGGCGCTGCGCGGTGCAGATCAGCCGGGCGTCGATGCCCCATTCCTCGCCGGCTTCGCGGACAGCGGCGAGCATGCCGTCGAGGATGACCTCGATCGGCACGCCGGCGTCGAGGAAGGTCTGCGATCCCACGAAGACCTCCGCCCGGGTGACGCCGTCGGCGTGCGCATGGCGCAGGTAGTCCATCGCGAGGTCGAAGAAGTCCTGCCGCTGCCGCAGCGTGCCGGCCACCCGGAAGAGCACCTCGAGGAAGGCCGGCAGGTCGGCGAAGTTGTAGGCCGCCCGCAGCTCCTCCTCGCTCCCCCACGGCAGGCTCACCCCGTTGCGACGAGCACAAGCCAACGCGGTGGCGGGCTCGAGGGTGCCCTCAAGGTGTACGTGGAGCTCGGCCTTCGGCAGCGAACGGACGAAGTCCAAGTCGATGTCGGCGTCCATGTCGGCGGTGCTCATCGCAGCAGCCTAACCGGGAGGCGTCGGCGGCACCGAAGCCGGTGGCGGCGATGCCGTCCGGCAGCGCCCTCGGGTTGCGCAACTGACCAACCATCTCGCCCGATCCCTGCTGGAGACCGCCGGCCTGGGAGCGCAACTACCCCCTCGTCTGGGAAGAGCCATCAAAGGGCCCGGTGGCGACGGCTGGGCGGACAGACCTGGACCTTGTCACGGATCAAGACGCTCATCAGGCGCAGGTTCCACAAGAGCTACACCGTCCAAGGGGTGGCCGCATCGCGTCCGCGTCGCACGATCAATCAGGTGTCAACGAGGCTGAAGGATCGGACATGACCGAGCGCTACGACCCTTGCAGCGCGCTTCTTCCGGTACCGGAGTTCGCACTTCGCAGCACCGGCATCGCAGACGGGGAGACCCTGGCCGTCGTACAGCGTTCTGGCGGCGCTCCGCCTTCTTTCCGTAGCCGACCGTGGCGGCCCGGCACCCCGCCGCCGACAGGTTCTGAGTGGGCGGTTCGTGAGTCTTTGAGCTGATCTGTTGTCGCCTGATGGTGTGGCGGCGGGGCGGAATCTGCCGGTCCGCGGTTGTTGATCTGGTGATGTGTTCGGGTGAGTGAACGCAAGCCGTATCCGAGTGACTTATCGGACGAGCAGTGGTCGTTGATCGAGCCGGTGATCACCGCGTGGAAGGACCGGCACCGCTCGGTCAGCGGCCACCAGGGCGCCTACGACATGCGGGAGATCGTGAACGCGATCCTCTACCAGGGGCGGACCGGCTGCCAGTGGGCCTACCTCCCGCACGACCTGCCGCAGAAGAGCGCGACGTACTACTACTTCGCCGCCTGGCGGGACGACGGAACAGACCAGGTCATCCATGAACTCCTGCGCTGCCAGGTCCGTGAACGCGCCCGCCGATTAGAGGACCCGACCCTGGTGGTCCTGGACACCCAGAGTGTCCACGCGGCCGCCGGGGTTCCCACCACCATGACCGGCCACGATCCTGCCAAGCGGGTGCCCGGCCGCAAACGCGGCCTGGCCGTGGACGTCCTCGGCCTGGTCATCGCAGTCGTCGTCCTCGCCGCGAACACCCACGACAACGCCGCGGGCATCATCCTGCTGGACCAGGTCGCCGAACACACCGGCGGCACCGTCCGCAAAGCCCTGGTCGACCAGGGCTTCAAGAACCAGGTCGTCGCACACGGCGCCGGCCTGGGCATCGACGTCGAGATCGTCCAACGCAACCCGCAGGACAAGGGGTTCGTGCCGCAGCCGAAGCGGTGGAGGGTCGAGCAGACCTACGGGATCCTGATACTGCACCGGCGCCTGGTCCGCGACTACGAGCACCGCCCCTCCTCCTCCTCCGCCTCCCGCGTCTACTGGGCGATGACCCACGTCATGGCCCGACGCCTCACCGGCACGAACGCCCCCACCTGGCGCGCGGCGCAGGCGGGGGCAGCGTGAACATCCGGCCCCTGCTCGATGCCCTGGACCTCCAGGAAGACGCCGCCCGGGCCCTGGCCGAAGACCTCCGCGCACAGATCGACAACCTGCAGACCCGGTTGCGGGAGGCCGAGATGCACCTGGAGCACCTCACGATCACCCGCAAGAACCGCTTCATCCAGAGGCTCGTGCCTGTTCCCTGAGGCAGGATGTGCTCATGATGCGTCGGGGGCGTGCCGGGAAAGTCTCGGCAGTGGTGTTCAGCGTTGCGGTGTGCTTGGCCGGCTTGTGGTGGACGGTGGTTGCGCTGTCGAGGGCGAAGGGGGAGTCCGACCCGGCCGGGGTGCTGGCCCTCCTGCCCAGCCTGGTGGGTGTGGTCCTCGGGGGATGGGGAGCGTGGGCGGGAAACCGGGCCCTGCAGGACCAGCGCACGGCCCCGATGATTGCGGAGGAACTCGCCAGACTGGTGGCGCGGGCGGAGGGCGCGCAGTACCGGCAGTTGCTGGGCAGTGGACTGGCGGCGCCGGACGGGCGGATCGACCTCACGTTCACGGTCACGGCCACCGGGATGAGCGGTTCGCGCGCCGACGGAACGCTGGAGGGGATCGCCGACTACTACCGGGGCCTGCGGCCGGGGCGGATGGTCATCACCGGCACACCGTCCGCCGGCCGGGACGGGCAGATTGGCGGTGACGCGGGAACAGGCAAAACCGTGCTCGCCCTGTCCCTGATCCTGGGCCTGGCCAAGGAACGTTCCCCCCATGAGCCGGTGCCGGTACGACTGACCGCGGCATCCTGGCCCGGCAGCGACATACGTGACTGGCTACGGACACACCTGACCGACGTCTACCGTCTTCCCCGCCGCGAAGCCGCCCGCCTGGTGGAGGCCAATCTCGTTCTGCCCGTCATCGACGGTATGGACGAAATGGACCCGGGCACGACCCCTGGCTACACCTCACGCGCCGCCGCCCTCCTCCGCTGCATCGAACGGTTCGAGCACGGTGGAGAACACTGCCCGGTCGTCGTGACCTGTCGGCACGCCTACTACCAGGCCCTGGTGGAAGCCGGGACGGAACCCCGGATCGTGGCACGCATTGCCGTGGCCCGCGTCGACGCGGCCCGCGCTCACAGCTACCTGTCGCAACGCGTCGCCGGTACGGAGCGGGGCCGGGCCCGCTGGCAGCCGGTCCTCTCCGCCCTGGACGCGGTGGCGGTGGGTCCGGCCGACACCGTTCGGCCGGAACACGCCCTGCTGGCCGAGGCGCTGGACACGCCCTGGCGACTAACCTTGGCCGCGACCGTCCTCGAGGAGCGCACCGCAGACGGGCGATACCTGCGCGATCCCGCCGATCTCCTCGCGCTGGCCGCAGGCGGGCATCTTTACGAGTACCTTTTGGACCAGTACATCGGTGCCGCGGTGGCCGCACGCCACCGGGGAGCGGACGACATCTCCCTGCCGTCGGGCACCCACGTCCGTCCACGACTCGACGCCGACACCACCTGGCGCCGCCTGGCATTCCTCGCCCGCTACCTAAACGACAGCAGCGGCCCTGGAGACGGCTCACCCCGCCGCGTCGCAGGGCGTGCGCTGAGCAGCACCGACCTGGTCCTCCACGAACTGTGGCCCCTGGGCGGGAAGCATCGGACACGGTGGACCGAAGGCGTTCTGGCCGTGGCGGCGTCACTCACTCTGGTCAGTCTTGTCGGGCCGCTTGGTGACGACTTTGGTGCGATAAGGCCGTGGGCGTTCCTCCTCTGTTTCGCGGTGTTCTACCGCCCAGCATGGCCGAAGCCACGGCGGATCGACCCTGGCCGCCTTCGCACCCGTACTGGCCGACGCGCTCTCACCCTGGGTTTCACGGTCGGTTTCACGGTCGGTTTCCTAATCTTCTTCGGCTTGTCCTATGCGACGGCGCTCCCTGCCGAAGACCTGCTCCAAGAAAGCCTCGTATACGGCCTAACTTTTGGGCTTGCGATTGGGCTCGCGATCGGTCTCACACGCGGACTCATGATCAAGCAGGAGCAGGTGGGAGTCGCTCCGCGTCACCTCATCCGCATGGACCTCACCGCTGCAGTCGTGTTCGGACCCGGGGTAGTGGTCGGGGCCGCGCTCTTGACCGGGCTCGTAGGGCTGCTCGGGCTCAACGCCATTTCTGCACCCGGTACCACCTGGGATGTGGACTATTTAGGGGCGTTCTTCGGCGGGTTAATGGTCGGGGGCTTCATATTTAGTATCCCGGTCGCGGGTGGCTCGGCAGCCCTGCGGTATTTCGCGCTCCTCCTGCACACGCGCAGGAAGCTGCCGTGGCGGCTGGGACGCTTCCTCGACGTCTGCTACGAACTCGGCATCCTGCGCGTGTCTGGGACGGCATGGCAGTTCCGCCATCGTGAACTCCAAGAGCACCTCGCCACCCGCCCCGCGCCACCACCCCACTCATGAGGGAGCGTTCCGACGTGGGACTGGCGTGGGTTCACTGGCAACTCAAAAACAGGCAAAGACTCACAAACCGCCCCCTTAGAGCTTGCGCAGATAGGCGCGGGGGGGCACTCGGGAGTGGAGGAGGTACAGGGCTTAGTGATCATGGAGTTGCGACGCTCTGTGATCACCGGGAGACCTGTGCCTGCACTGCCATCATGGCTGACCGAACTCCTCTGGGACCAATTCGCGGCGCTGCTGCCCCAGCGGCCGGTCTACGATCCGGCCCACCCACTGGGCTGCCACCGACCGCGGATCAGCGGCCGGATCTCAAACGCTCTGGAATGACGGACGGTTACGGAATCCCGCTGGGCCGGGTCCTGGCCGGAGCGAACTGCCATGACTCGCCACTACTGGCCCCGACCCTGGACCTGGATGAGGGCTCCCGAACTGAAGAACGCCGCGACCGAGAGGAGCACAAAGAGCGTTACCCGATTCATGGCGAACAGGGTAGGGCGATCAGGTCTGCCAGAAGAACGCTGCCGCTCTCTATCGCACCCCAGGTTGTTACCCTCCGGTGCCCGGCCCGGTCCCGGAACGTGCACTTCTCGGCCTCCGCGATGGGTAGGGTCACGCCGCACGCTGAGCGGGCGGTTCGAGCCGCGCCGCGCACGGCACAGAGCGAAACATCGGGGGAGCACGGCATGAGTACGAACGGCAATGGTTACTGGGGTCCGACGGGCGGACCCGGACCCGGACCCGGTCCCGGTGGACAGCCGGGCCCAGGTCCCGGCCATCAGCCCTACCCCGGGGCCGGACACCCCCCGTACCCCGGCGGTCCCGGCGTGGGTCCCTACCCGCCGCAGCCCGCGCGCCCGCAGGTAGGCACGAACGCGCTGGTAGCTGCCTCGGTAGCCGAGCGGCACGATCTTCTCCCACAGCTTCCATGCGTTGGTGCAGCCCTAGCTCCAGCGGTCATCGAGGTAGGTCTTGTACTCATCGAGGACAGAGGGCCGGTTCTGCCACTGGCCGATGAACAGCGCTTGCGGGGTTGCGGCGTCAGCGAGGCGTTTGACGGTGCGGTAGGTCATGCCGAGCTGTCGTTGGATCGAGCGCCGGCTGTGGCGGGCCTCCAGCAGCGCGTGGACGGTGGCGTGCCGGGCCCGGGTGCGGTCGGCGAACCGGTGGCCGGTCGGCCATGGTGAGCCGGACGTCTCCTCCACCGGGACGGATTCGGGCTCAATCTCGGGTGCCTCGGGGACCAGGACGCGCAGGCAGCGGCGGTGCTGAGCAACGCTCCGCTCAGGGGCTTCGCTGAAGTTGTGCCACAACTGCCACCTGTCGGCGACCTGGACGGCCTGCGGCGCCCCAGGCGGCCCCTTCGGCGAAGAACGGTGCCCGATCTCGGCATACGACCTCGACGCCGGGCCGCTGGGACAGCCACGCGGACAGGCTCGATGCTTCTCGATCGGGCAGGAGGTCGACGGGGCGCGCTGCGCGTGGTCCGCGCCAGCGCCGTAAAGGCGCGCACTCAGACCACCAACCAGATCAAATCACTGATCATCACCGCGCCCGCCGCGGTACGCGAAGCACTGCGCTCGCTGACCACCGCCGAGTTGATACGGCGCCTGGCCGCCAACCGTCCCGGCACCGATCTGACCGCCCCGGCCGCCGCTGTCAAACCCGCACTCAAGCGCCTGGCCAAGCGCCACCAGCACCTGAGCGAGGAGATCGCGGCCGCGGACGTCGAGCTGCGCGCCCTCATCACCCACACCGCGCCCGGCTTGCTCGTGCTACCAGGCGTCGGGACTGAGACCGCCGGGCAGCTGCTGGTCACAGCCGGGGACAACCCTGACAGGCTCGCTTCGGAGGCATCCTTCGCTCACCTGTGCGCCGCCGCACCCGTGCCAGCCTCCTCCGGCCGCACCGACCGCCACCGACTCAACCGCGGCGGCGACCGCCAAGCCAACCGCGCACTGCACACCATCGTGTTGGTCCGCATGCGCCACGACCCGCGTACCCGCGACTACGTCGCACGACGCACCCTCGAAGGGCTCAAGACGAAGGACATCTTCAGATGCCTCAAGCACTTCGTTGCGCGCGAGGTCTACCGCCACCTCACCAGCGCCTTCAGGAGTGAACCATCGGCAAATCCAGCCACTTGACGATCTATAGGAGCTTCAGAGTCAAGCCTGGTGTCCCTCGTCGCGAGAGGGGCGGACCGGCCGGATGAGTGACTTTTTGGCCGAGTTGCCGTCGGGGAAGGTAAAGCAGCCGCAGGCGTGGCTGAAATTCCTCCTTACGTCTCCTGCAACTCTCTCACCTGCGCCTCTGTGGTTCTCTGATTAATCGTGAGATCTCTCACATTGCCATCGCTTTACTTGTTTATTGCCTTCCGTGTTTCGATGGTGCGCATCGTTTCCTGATCGACACGGACACATCGGACGGCGGTCGTCGGCATACCACCGACAGGATGAATGGGGACGCTCACTTCTATGCCCGACAACCGTGCTGACCTGCCGCTCACCGACGCACAGCTGGGGGTATGGCTCGCCGAACGCGGAGGATTCGGCGAGCCGGGCGCGTACCAGTGGGCGGAGTACCTCGAGCTGGACGGCCCGGTCGCAGTCGACCTGCTGGCGAGGGCGGTCGCCAGGACGGCCGCCGACTGCGAGGCGGTGAACGTCCGGATCACCGCGGCTGGTTCGGAGGCCCCCGTGCAGCGGCTGGTCACCGACGCCGGGCACGTCGTCGAAACGGTCGACCTGCGCACGGCGCCCGACCCCGATGCCGCGGCGCTGACGTGGATGCGGGCGGCCATGGCCGGGGCGGGAGGCTGCGACGCGGGGCCGCTGTTCCTCGGCGCGGTGCTGCGCGTGAGCGACGACCGCACTCTGCTGTTCCACCGAGTCCATCACATCGCCCTCGACGGCGCGGGCATGGCCCTGTTCGCCGAACGGGTCGCCGAGGTCTACGGCCACCTGTCCGAGGGCAGCCAGGTGCCGCCAAGCGGCTGGAGCGGGCTTCGGACGCTGGTCGACGCCGAGAAGGAATACCGCGGTTCCGCCGAGCACGACGCGGACGGCGACCGGTGGAGAAAGCGGTTGGCGGGCCGGTCGCACTTCCCGACCCTCGGAGCGGGGCCGGCGGCGGTGTCGGACCGGTCACTGCGCACCAGCAGGGGCGTGCCGGCGGCGGAGTTCACCGAGCTGAGGGACGGCGCGCGGCGGCTAGGACACCGCTGGACGCGGCTGTTCACCGCGGCCACCGCGATCCTGTCGCACGCGATGACCGGTGACCGGGACGTCGTGCTGAGCCTGCCGGTCGCCGGCCGGCCCGCCGACCTCGTGCGCCGCGTCCCGGCGATGACGGCCAACGTCCTGCCGCTGCGGCTCCACGTCGACCCGGCCGCGTCCGTCGGCCGCCTGCTCGACGAGGTGGCCGAGGAACTGCGGGCGGTACGCCGGCACCAGCGCTACCGGGGCGAGCGCCTGCGGCGGGAGATGGACTGCCCCGACGACGGCCGCAGGTTCTTCGGACCGGTCCTCAACATCCAGCGGTTCGACCGGCCGCTGCGCTTCGGTTCGCTCACCGCGACCGTCCGCAACCTCCAGGCGCCGCCGTCCGAGGACCTCTCCTTCTTCGCGCACGACCGCGGTGACGGTCACCTGCGCCTCGACTTCGACGCCAACCCCGCCAACCACGACGAGGACCTCCTGCGAGGGGTCGCCGGCCGCCTCCCGCACGTGCTGAGGCAGCTGGCGCGGGCCGAACGCGACACGCCCCTGGCGCGTGTGGAAACCACCACCACGGGGGAGCGCCGCCGGCTCGCCGCCCTGGGCACGGGCGCGCCCACCCCGGCCGCACCCGCCGACACCGCCGTCGACCGGTTCGCGGAGCGGGTACGCCGTGCCCCGGACGCCTTCGCGGTGCGCTGCGCCGGAACGGGTGAGCGGCTGACCTACCGCGAACTGGACCGGCGTACCGCCGTGTTGGCCGGTGCGCTGGCCGCCGCCGGCGCGGGACCGGAGCACACGGTCGCCCTGCTTCTGGAGCGTTCGGTGGATCTGGTCGTCGCCGCTGTGGCCGTGGTGCGGGCGGGCGCGGCGTACCTGCCCCTGCACCGGGACGACGCCTCGCCCCGGCAGCAGACCATCCTGTCCGACGCGGGCACGCGGCTGCTGGTCACTGACCGGCACACCCGGGACGACGCCGTCGTGAGGTACGCCCGCGACCGCGGTCTGCGCCTGCTGGACGTGCGAGCCGGCTCCGACGCGGCCGCCGGTGACGCGCCGCCCGGGGCCGGGGTGTCACCGGACTCCCTCGCCTGCGTGATGTTCACCTCCGGTTCCACCGGCCGGCCCAAAGGGGTCGGCATCAGCCAGGGCGCCCTGGCCTCGCTCGCCGCCGACCGCTGGTGGTCCGAGGGCGGTGCGGAAAAGGTCCTGCTGCACTCGCCGCACGCCTTCGACGCGTTCAACCTGGAGCTGTGGGTGCCGCTCCTGACCGGCGGGGAGGTGGTCGTCGCCGCGCCGGGACACCTCGGCCCGGCCGAACTGGCCCGGACCGTGGCGGAGACCGGGGTGACCGGGCTGTGGCTGACCGCCGGGCTCTTTCACGCCATCGCCGCCGAGGACCCGGCCTGCCTGGCCGGTCTCCGCCAGGTGTGGACCGGAGGAGACGCGGTGTCCCCGGACGCCGTCCGCGCGGTGCGCCGGGCGCTGCCGCACCTCACCGTCGTCAACGGCTACGGGCCCACCGAGACCACCGTCTTCGCCACCCGGTACGCGGTCCGGCGACTGCCCGCGGACGCCGTGTCCGTTCCCGTCGGCGGCCCGCTGGACGGCAAGCGGGTGCTGCTTCTCGACGACGCGTTGCGGCCCGTGCCGCCGGGGGTCGTGGGGGAGGTGTACCTCGGGGGAGCGGGGGTGGCGCGCGGCTACGTCGGGCGCGCGGGCGCGACCGCGGAGCGCTTCGTCCCCGACCCGTCGGGTCCGCCGGGGGCGCGCGTCTACCGCACGGGTGACCTGGCCCGGTGGAGCGCGGACGGCCGGCTGGAGTTCGCCGGCCGTGCCGACGGACAGGTCAAGCTGCGCGGCCACCGGATCGAGACGGGCGAGATCGACGCCGCCCTGTGCGCCGACCCGCGGGTCCGGCAGGCGGTGACCGTCGCCCAGGACCTCCCCGGAGGGCGGCGGCTCATCTCCTACGTGAGGCCGTCCGGCGGCGGGGCGGACGGCCTCGACACGGCGGCGCTGCTCGACCGGGCGCGGGACCGGCTGCCCGCCTATATGCTGCCGGCCACGGTGGTGGCCGTGGACCGGCTGCCCCTGACCCGCAACGGCAAGCTGGACCGGGCCGCGCTGCCCGCGCCCGCGGCCGCCGCCCGCGGCGCCGGACGGGCCGCCGCCCCGCGCACGCCCGCCCAGAAGCTGCTCGCCGGGCTGGTCAGCGAGCTGCTCGGCGTACCGGACGTCCCCCTCGACCAGGACTTCTTCCGGCTCGGCGGGGACAGCATCCAGGCGATCCAACTCGCGGCGGCGGCACAGCGCGCCGGTCTGGCGATCACCACCCCGGACGTCTTCCGCACCCCCACCGTCGCCGGACTCGCCGGCGCCCTCGCGGACGACAAGCCCAAGCCCCCCGCGCACCGGATCGCGCTGGACGACGCGGACGACTCCGCGGTGCCGCTGACGCCCGTCATGTACTGGCTGCGCGAACGCGGCGGCACACTCCACGGGTTCGTCCAGTCCCTGACCGTGCGCACCCCGGTGGGCATCACCGAGGAGCAGGTCCGCGCGGTGGTGCAGGCGCTCGTCGATCACCACCCCATGCTGCGGCTCTCCCTGACCGTCACGGGCCCGATCTGGTCGCTGGAGGTGCTGCCCGCGGTGCCGGTCGAGCTGAACCGGCCGGGCCCGCCGACCGACCCGGAGCGCGGCCGGATGGCGCACGCGCGCTGGTCCGCCCCCGGGCCCGGGGCGGCGGGCGAGCTGACCCTCACCGTGCACCACCTCGGGGTCGACGGCGTCTCCTGGCGCATCCTCCGGGACGACCTCGCCACCGCCTGGGACGCGGTGCGCCGCGGCCGGACCCCGACGCTGCAACCGACCGGGACGTCCTTCGCGCGGTGGGCCAAGGCGCTGGTGGGGTACGCGCATCACCCGGCCGTGCTGCACGCGTTCCCCCACCAGCGGCCGCGGCCCGTGGAACCACCGGTCGCCGCGCGCCCCCTGGATCCCGCATCGGACACCGAGGACACCCGGCGCCGCCACACCGCCACCCTGCCCGGAGCCCTCACCGCGCGCCTGCTGAGCGACGCGACCGCGGCCTACGACTGCTCGGTGCAGGACCTGCTGCTCACCGCGTTCGCCCTGGCCGCCGCCGACTGGCGGGGTGGCCCGGACACCGTCGCCGTGGACCTGGAGGGCCACGGACGTGAGGAGTTCGCGGACAACCTCGACCTGTCCCGTACCGTCGGCTGGTTCACCACCTTGCATCCCGTGGTTCTCGACCCCGGCTGTTCCTGGGCGGCGGCGCGGGCCGATCCGATCGCCCTGGACGGCGCGGTCGCCCAGGTGCGCTCCCGCACCCGTGACTCCGGCCGCGCGGGACTGACCCACGGTCTGCTGCGCTATCTCAACCCGCAGAGCGCTCCCGCCCTCGCCGCCCGCCCCACGCCGCAGTTCGCCTTCAACTACCTGGGCCGCTTCGGCGTCGGCGGCGAAGGCCCCTGGTCGGTGTCGGCCGACATGACCGCCGTCCCGACCCTGGCGGACGACGGCCTGACCACCGGCCCCGGGCCGGCCATGAGCCACACCGTCGAGCTGGACACGGTGATCACCGACCGCCCGGACGGCCCCGAACTGGTCGCCCACTGGTCCTGGCCCGGCGGCCTGCTCGACACGGCGCGCGTCGCCGACCTGGCCGAGCGGTGGTTCGAGGTCCTGGGCGCGCTGGCCGACCGGGCCCGGTCCCGCGCCACCGGTGAACTGCCGCTGCCGCCGCTGGCCCAGGGCCTGCTCTTCCACTCGCTCTACGACCACGACGGGACGGACCCCTACCTCGTCCAGTTCGTCTTCGACCTCGAGGGCACACTGGACGCCGACGCGTTGCGGGACGCGCTGCACCGCCTGCTGCTCCGCCACCCCCAGCTCTCCGCCGGTGTCCGGTCCGGCGCGTCGGGCAGGCCCGTCCAGATGGTGGTACCGGATTCCGCCGTGGAATGGCACGACGGGCCCGCGCCGGAGGACCTGGAGGACTTCCTCGCCGCCGACCGCCGGCGCCGCTTCGACCTCGCCGACCCCCCACTGATGCGCGCCGCGCTGCTGCGCGGATCCGCCGACCGGCACACCTTCGTCCTGACCACCCACCACCTCCTGGTCGACGGCTGGTCCATGCCGATCCTCGTCCACGAACTGTTCTCGCTCTACGCCGGCCGCCCACTGCCACCCGCCCCGCCGTACCGCGACTTCCT
This sequence comes from Streptomyces sp. AgN23, assembly GCF_001598115.1. Classification (NCBI taxonomy): domain Bacteria; kingdom Bacillati; phylum Actinomycetota; class Actinomycetes; order Kitasatosporales; family Streptomycetaceae; genus Streptomyces; species Streptomyces sp. AgN23. The sequence goes on along the minus strand of NZ_CP007153.1, from coordinate 186,326 downwards.
CGACTGGCTGGCCACCAGGGACGCCCGCACGGACGAAACGGCCTGGCGCGCGCTGCTGGCGTCCGTGGACGGCCCGACCCTGGTCGCCGGCCCCGGCCGGCGCGGCGCCACCGGGGCGCGGGGCCGCGCGACCGCCGAGCTGGACCCCGAGTCCACCGCCCGCGTCGAGGCCCTGGCGCGGGAAGGCGGCCTGACGACCAGCACCGTGGTGCGACTGGCCTGGGCGGTCCTGCTCGGCGCCCTGACCGGACGGGACGACGTGGTGTTCGGCGCCACGGTCTCCGGCCGGCCGGCCGAACTGCCCGGCGCGGCGCGGATCGTCGGCCTGCTGATCAACACCGTGCCGGTCCGCGTCCACCTCGACCCCCACCGGACGGTCGCCGACTGCCTGGCAGACCTGCGGGCCCAGCACCTGTCCATGCTCGACCACCAGCACGCCGACCTGACGACCCTGCAAACGGTCACCGGCCACGCCGAACTCTTCGACACCGTCGTCGTCTTCGAGAACTATCCGGACCACGGCGAGGAACTGTCCACCCTGGTACCCGGTCTGAAGCTGCGGGAGGTCCAGGGCCGCGACGGTACCCACTACCCGCTGACCCTAATCGCCGTGCCCGGCGACCGGCTGCGGCTCCGACTCGACCACGACACCGACCTCTTCGACGGCGACACGGCCGCCCGGCTGCTCGACCGCCTGTGCGCCGTCCTCGCCCGGATGGCCGAGGACCCGGCGGCACCGCTGGGGCGCGTCGGCCTGCTGCTGCCCGACGAGCGCGCCGACCCCGAAACCCCCGCCCCCGGCCGGGACACCGGGCCGGCCACCCTGACCGCCCTGTTCGCCGCGCAGGTGCGCCACCGGCCCGCGGCCCCGGCCCTCACCCACGGCGGCACGACCCTGTCCTACGCGGAACTCGACGCGCGCGCCAACCGCCTCGCCCACCTCCTGATCGAGCGCGGTGCGGGACCGGAGCGCCTGGTCGGCCTGGTGCTGGAGCGTTCGGCGGACCTCGTCGTCGCGATCCTGGCGGTGCTGAAGTCGGGCGCGGGCTATCTGCCCCTGGATCCGGCCCACCCCGAGGAGCGCATCCGCGGAGTGCTCGCGGAGGCCGGCCCCGTGCTCGTCGTGACAGGCGTCCCGCTGCCGGTCCCGCATCCGCAGATCCTCCTCGACGGCCCCGACGCGGCCGCCACCCACCCGGCGCACCCACCCTCCGTGCCCGTGGACCCCGAGGCGGTCGCCTACGTCATCTACACCTCCGGTTCCACCGGCCGGCCCAAGGGCGTCCTGGTCAGCCACCGCAATGTCGTACGGCTGCTGGCCGTGACCGACGAGCGGTTCCGGTTCGGCGCCGACGTCCACGCCCTGTTCCACTCCTACGCCTTCGACGTCTCCGTCTGGGAGATGTGGACGGCTCTCGGCCGCGGCGGCCGGCTGGTGGTGGTGCCGGACGACGTGGCCCGCTCGCCCGGGGACCTCCTGGCGCTGCTGCGCCGGGAGCGGGTCACCGTCTTGAACCAGACCCCCTCGGCCTTCTACCAGTTCCTGCGGGCCGAGGCGGAGGCCGGTGCGGAGGCCCTGCCCGACCTGCGGATGATCGTATGCGCCGGGGAGGCGCTGGAACCGTCCCGCGTCCGCTCCTGGCATGGTCCGGGCCGGCCCGTGCTGGTCAACATGTACGGGATCACCGAGACCACCGTCCACGCGACGTACACCGAACTGACCGACCCCGACGAGACCGCGAGCGTCATCGGCACCGCGCTGCCCGACCTGCGCCTGCGGCTGCTGGACCACGCGCTGCGACCGGTGCCGCCGGGCTGCCCCGGGGAGATCCACGTGTCCGGCCCCGGTGTGACCCGCGGCTATCTGGACCGGCCGGCGCTCACCGCGAGCCGGTTCGTGCCCGACCCGTTCGGCGCGCCCGGCACCCGGATGTACCGCTCCGGGGACCTCGCACGGCAGCGGCCGGACGGCACGATGGAGTACCTCGGACGGATCGACCAGCAGGTGAAGATCCGCGGTTACCGGATCGAGCCCGGCGAGATCGAGCGCGTCCTCGAACAGCGCCCGGACGTGGACCGGGCCGTGGTGATCGCCGAGACCGGCACCGACGGCGGCCGCCTGCTGTGCTACGCCGTCCCGGCCAGCCGACCGGCCGGGGCGCTGTGGGCCGCCGAACTGCGTGCCCACGCCCGCACGGTGCTGCCCGCGCACATGGTGCCCGCCTTCGTCGTCCCCGTCGACGAGATCCCGCTGACCGGGAACGGCAAGCTGGACCGCGCCGCCCTGCCGCGCCCGCAGACCGCGCTGCCGGTGAGCCGCGGGCCGCGGAACCCGCGTGAACGGCTGCTGTGCGACCTGTTCGCCGAGACCCTGGGGCTGGACGGGGTCGGCGCCGAGGACAACTTCTTCGACCTCGGCGGGCACTCCCTGCTCGCCACCCGGCTGATCAACCGGCTGCGCGCGGAGACCGGCCGCGAGCTGAGCATCCGCACCCTGTTCGACGCCCCGGTCGTCGCCGACCTGGCACGCCACCTCCCGCAGGGCGCCGCCGTGGCGTCCGCCCGGGCGTCCGCCGCCCCGCGACCGGAGCGCGTACCGCTCTCGCCCGCGCAGCGGCGGCTGTGGTTCTTCGACCGGTTCGCCGGTCCCACCTCCGTGTACAACATGTCCTTCGCCGTCCGGTTCACCGGGCCGCTGCGGGTGGAAGCCCTGCGGGCGGCCCTCGGCGACCTGCTGGACCGGCACGAGAGCCTGCGCACCACCGTGGTGGACCACCACGGCGAGCCGTACCAGCGGATCCGCGACGCCGACGGCCCGCCGTTTCGGACGGTGGCCACCTCGGAGGCGGAACTGCCCGGACTGCTCGCCGCCGCGTCCGCGCACGTGTTCGACCTGGAGACCGAACTCCCGGTCCGCGCCGTGCTCCACGAGACGGCCCCCGAGCGCCACGTACTCCTGCTCCTGCTGCACCACATCGCCGCCGACGGCTGGTCGCTCGGTCCGCTGGCCCGTGACCTGTCCATCGCCTACCGGGCCCGCGCCGCGGGCCACGCCCCGCGGTGGACGAGTACACCCGTGAGTTACGCGGACCACACCCTCCGCCTGCTCGACCGTGACCCGGACACCGGCGTCGACCACTGGACGCGGATCCTGCACGGCGCCCCGGAAGTGCTGCGGCTGCCGCTGGACCACCCGCGCCCGCCGGTCTCCGCACACCGCGGGGAGACCGTCCCCTTCACCCTTGACGCCGCGCTGCACGCCGGCCTGAACCGGCTCGCCGCGACCACCCGGACCAGCCTGTTCATGGTGGTGCACACCGCGGTCGCCGCACTGCTGCACCGGCTCGGGGCGGGCGATGACATCCCCATCGGCACACCCGTCGCAGGACGGCATGATGCCGCGCTGCACGACACCGTGGGCTGCTTCGTCAACACCGTGGTGCTGCGCACCGACGTGAGCGGCGCGCCGACGTTCGCCGAACTCCTCCAGCGGGTACGCGCCACCGACCTCGACGCCTTCGCGCACCAGGAGGTCCCCTTCGAGCGGGTGGTCGAGGCCGTCAACCCGCCGCGCTCCCTCGCCGCCCACCCCCTCTTCCAGGTGATGCTGGCCTTCCAGGACACCCCGGCGGCCGAGTTCGACCTGCCGGGCCTGCGGACGGAACCGGTCGCCGTGCACGGCGGCGCCTCCCGGATGGACCTGCTGTGGAGCATGCGGCAGACCGCCACGGACCGCGGCGGTGAGGCCGGGATCGAGGGGCTGCTGGAATACGACACCGAACTGTTCACCCCCGCGTCCGCGCGCCTGATCCTCGCCCGCCTGGAGAGGCTGCTCCGCGCGGCCCTGGCCGATCCCCAGCTCCCCGTCGCCGACCTGCCCGTGCTCGTCGAAGGCGAACACGAACGGCTGATCCGGCAGGGGAGCGGCACCGGCCGTGAGACCCCCGACACCACCGTGGCGGCGCTCGCCGCGGCCCAGGCGCACCGCACCCCCGAGGCACCCGCCGTCCTGTACGGCGACACCGTGCTCAGCCACCGGGACCTCTCCCGGCGGACGGAACACCTCGCCGGGGAACTCCGCACGCACGGCGCGGGCCCCGGCGCCCTGGTCGCCGTGGTACTGCGCCGAGGCCCCGACCTGCCCGCCACCCTCCTCGCCGTCCAGGCGACCGGCGCCGCCTACCTGCCCGTCGACCCCACCCTGCCGGCCGAGCGCGTCACGGCGCTCCTGGCCGACGCCCGGCCCCTCCTCGTGGTGCGCGACGCCGCCGGACCCGCCACCGGACCCGTTGTCACCACCGGGGCGGCCGACCCGCTGCCGGTGCCGCCGGACACCGCGTACGTCACCTATACCTCGGGCTCCACCGGCCGGCCCAAGGGCGTCGTCGTGCCACAGGCCGCGCTGGTGAACCTGCTGCTCGCCCTGCGCGAGCGGCTCGCGGCCGGCCCCGACGACCGGATGCTGGCCTGCGCACCCGTCGGCTTCGACATGTGCAAACCCGAGCTGTACCTGCCGCTGATCACCGGCGGCGCCATGGTCCTCGCCGACCAGGACGCGCTGCGCGACCCCGAACGCCTGGGCGCGCTGCTCGACCGGCACCGCGTCACCGTGATGCAGGCGACCCCCTCGCTCTGGCGGACGCTCCTTCCCCGACGACCACGGCAACTGCGCCAGGTACGCGCCGTCGTCGGCGGCGAGGCGGTCCCCGCGGAACTCGCCGGGGAACTGGCCGCCGCCACCGCGTCGCTGCTCGCCTGCTACGGCCCGACCGAGACCACCGTCTGGTCCACCGCCCACCCGGCCGGCGCGCGGACCGACGGCACCATGCCGCTCGGCCGGCCGCTGCGCAACACCCGCGCCTACGTCCTCGACGACCGGCTGCGCCCCGTCCCCCCGGGCACGACAGGCGAGCTGTACCTGGCCGGCGCGGGCCTGGCGACCGGCTACCTCGGCCGCCCCGCACTGACGGCCGCCCGCTTCCTGCCGGACCCCTTCGGACCGGCCGGCCATCGGATGTACCGCACCGGCGACCTCGCGTCGTGGAGCCGCGACGGGGTGCTCCGCTTCCACGGCCGGACCGACGACCAGGTGAAGATCCGCGGGCACCGGGTCGAACTCGGCGAGGTCGAAGCCGTGCTCGGCGGGCACCCGGAGGTCACGGCCGCCGCGGTGGCCGTGCACGACCGCGGCGCCGACGACCGCCGGCTCGTCGGCTACGTCACCCCCCATGACGCGGATCTGGACGCCGTCGGGGCGCACCTGACCCGGCACCTTCCGGATTCCATGGTGCCCGCCCGGCTGCTCGCCCTGGACCGGCTGCCCCTCGGCGTCAACGGAAAGCTGCTGCGCGACCGGCTGCCCGAGCCCGACTGGGCGGCCGCCACCGGCGCCGAGCCGCCGCGCGACCTCCGTGAGGACCTGATGTGCCGCCAGTTCGCCGAGGTCCTCGGCGTACCGAGGGTCGGCCCCGAGGACAACTTCTTCGAACTGGGCGGCCACTCGCTGCTGGCCGCCCGGCTGACCGAGCGGGTACACGCCGTCCTCGGCCTCGCCCCCACCCTCCGGAACGTCTTCGAGGCCCCCACCCCGGCCGCCCTGAGCCGATTGATCGAGGGGCCGCCGACCGCCTCCACCCCCGCCCACCTCGTACCCTTCCGGGCCACCGGAGCGGCCGCTCCGGTGTTCTGCGTCCACCCGCTGACCGGCATGAGCTGGAGTTACGCCGGTCTGCTGCGGCACGTCGGCCGCCGCCACCCGGTCCACGGCATCCAGGCCGAGGGCGCCGGGGGAGTGGCGGACCTGCCCGGCACGGTCGAGGAGATGGCCGAGCGCTACCTGCGGCTGCTGCGCACGGTCCGCCCGTCCGGCCCGTACCACCTGGTCGGCTGGTCCTTCGGCGGACTGGTGGCCCACGCCATGGCCGTCCGGCTGCGGGAACTCGGCGAGCCGGAAGGAACGCTGTTCCTGGTCGACGCCGTCGCCGCCACCGGGGCCGGGCCCGCCGAGCCCATCGACGAGGGCCACGTGCACCGGATGCTGCTGACGGCCGCCGGGTGCGACGGCGGCTCCCTCACCCCGCAGACCCTCGACTTCGCCACCGTATCGGCACTGCTGCGCCGCGAGGGCAGCCTCTTCGCCCGCCTCACCGAGGACGACATCGCCCGCGTCGTCGCCGTCTCCCGGCACAACGACGCCCTGCTGCGCGCCTACCGCCCCCCGCGCTACGCGGGCGCCACCACCTACATCGAGGCCGCCGGCGAGCCGGGGCGCACGGTGCCCGCGCACGAGCTGTGGCGGCCGTACGCCGGCGGCGAGCTGACCGTCGGACACGTCGACGCACCGCACCACCACATGATGCGGCCCCAGCATGTGAACGCCGTCGGCGTCCAGCTCACCGAAGCCCTCGGGAGGACCCGTTGACCGCCACCGAGGACGCGACGTACGAGGCGGACAGCGCCGCACTCGACGAACTGCCCGCAGGAGCACGGGTGGTGATCAGGCTGCCGGGCGGCCGCCGCCTCGCGGACACCCTGCTCGGCTGCTTCGACCGGGAGCTCGTCGCCGTCCCGCTGCACCCGCGGGCCGGGGACGCGGACCTCGCTGCCGGCGCCGCCCGGGTCGCCGCCGCGGCCGTCGTGGACGTCCACGGGGTCCGCCGCACCTCACTGCCCGATACTCACCCGGCACCCGAAGCCCTCGCGCTCATCATGTTCACTTCCGGCTCCACCGGTGCGCCCAAAGGGGTCGTGCTCAGCCGCCGTGCGGTTCTCGGCAACGCACGCCGCACAGCGGTCCTGCACGGCCTCACCCCGGACCGCCCGCACGGCACCTGCCTGCCGCTGCACCACTGCAACGCCCTGGTCATGTCACTGCTGGGCACTCACCTCACCGGCACGCCGCTCACGCTGCACCCCGCCTTCGACCCGGCCGGCTACTTCGCCGCGCTGGACGCCTCCGGCGCCAGGACGGCCTCCATCGTCCCGGCCCTCCTCACTGATCTGATCGAGGCCGCTCCCCCCTGGCCCGACGGGCTGGAATACCTGATCACCGCCGCGGCCCCGCTCACCGCCGACCTGGCCCGCCGCTTCCACTCCCGCTACGGCCCCAGACTGCGCCAGGGCTACGGCCTGACGGAGGCGGTCAACTTCAGCTTCACCATGCCGCTGCTCGACGACGCCGACTTCCGCACCCACTACCTGGAACGCACACCCCCGGTGGGCGTCCCCCTGCCCGGTACCGAACTCCACCTGGAATCCGGCGAGGTCTGGATCAGAACACCCGACCTGATGACCGGCTACTGGCAGGACCCGCGCGCCACCGCCGCCACCCTCACCGACGACGGCTGGCTGCGCACCGGCGACTTGGGCGAACTCCGGGACGGGCTCCTCGTCCTGCGCGGCCGTGCGGGCGAGCGCATCAACCGGGGCGGGGAGAAGCACCACCCCCTCGACATCGAGCACCGCTGGCGCGGCGCGGGCCTCACCGGCCGGTTCGCGGCGGTCGCGGTGGAGGAGCCCGCGCTCGGCGACGACATCGCCCTCGTCGCGACGGAACAGCCGGTGGCCGAGGTCCGCGCCCTGTACGAGCGATCGCCGCTGCGGCCCGCGGCCATCCAGTTCGGCGGGTACCGGGCGACCGTCACCGGAAAACCGCGGCGCCGGGCGATGAGCCGGCCGCTGGCCGCCCGCCGCCTGGCGCCCGCACGCTACGACCGGCTGCTGCGCCACGCCGCGGCCACCGCACGCCGCCTCCTGGACTCCGGGACCGACGACCCGGCCCTGCGCTCCCTCGCCGAACACACCGCTGCCCGGCACACCGGGACCGGGGACGATACCGTCCTGGCCGCCTACGACTTCCTGCGCGAGCACTGGCACGCCCCCGACGACGCGGGACTCGCCCGCGCCAAGGCGTGGTGGCGCGGGCAACTGTTCACCGCGTGGCCGCTCTCGGTGCACGGGGAACTGGCCGCGGAGCTGGCCGCCCGGCACGGTGCCGAGGAGGGGCCGGTGCCGTGGGGCGTCGAGACCCGCCTCGACGGCGGCGCACTGGTCCTCCTCCCGCACGGGCCGGCGCCGGGGCCACTGGGCCCGCTGCTGTCCTTCCTCGGCGTCCCCGGCGGCGGGGGGACGGACCGCTGGGAGTGGCTGTCCCGGCAGCGGAACGGCGGAACGGCCCTGACCGGCTGCTCGGTGCTCCGCGCCGGGCGACACGACGCGGGCGGTGTGCTCTGGGCGCGCCACCCCGGTTCCGGTCCGAACGAGCACATGGGAGCCACAGGATGACGCAGCCCACCGAGACCACCGGCCGGATGAAGCGGTCGCCCGACCACGAGGACGAGGTCCTCGACGTCCGGGGCCACCGGGACCCCGACCGCAACCGGCTCACCCCGGTGGTGCAACTGCCCCCCAAGACCGCTCTGACCGTCATCGACGCTCTGGCCGGCCTGGTCCGGGCCGCGCACCGGCAGGAGGGGGAGCGTCCCGCACCGCCCGGTGAGCCGAAGCGGGCGCAGGTCTTCGAGGAGGGCGACGTCTTCATGCTGGAGCCGCCCTTCCCGGGCTTCTTCGCCGACCGCTACCTCATGGACTTCTACGACACCGCCGCGCGAGACATCTGTTCGCGCATGCACCTGCACACCGGGCTGCGGTTCGTGCGGATGATGACCGGCCCGGACACCACCATCCGCGTCTCCAGCCTGTCGCCGATCACCATCCGCCCTGCGACGGGACCCTTCGCACCGCTGGCGTCCTTCGCCGACGACCTGCCCGGCACGCCCGACGGGGCGCGCCGCGAACGGCACAACGTGATCGTGCCACCCAACTCCTGGGTGGACATGCAGATACCCCGCGGAGTCTCGCACCAGTTCAACGCGGTGGGTCCGCACGCGGTCATCGACTCGGTGCACCCGGAGGAGTCCATCGAGACCCTGCGGGAGGGGATGTCGGGCTACCGGATGATGGCGCAGACCATCTTCCTCGCCAAGGACAGGAGCCCCGCCGCCACCTGCGCCGACACCGGCACACCGGAGACGAACCCGCCACGCTGAGCCATACAGGCCGCCCCACGGCCGCCGGACCGGCTTCTCCGCCCCGACCGCGCAGAGATTCTCCGCCCCGACCCCGCAGAGATCGGCAGGAAGACGTGAACCCCTTCGACGACCCGGACGGCACCTTCCTCGTCGTGGTCAACGACCAGAACCAGCACGCCCTGTGGCCCACCTTCGCCCCGGTGCCCGACGGATGGCACGAGGCGCACCCGGCCGCACCCCGGGACGTGTGCCTGGACCACATCGAGCGCACCTGGACGGACCTCGCCCCGGGCGGTACGGCCCGCCACGCGGATCCGGCCACCGGCTGAGCCGAACCGGCCGCCGACCCGCATGGGCGCTGTCCGGGCGGCGGCGCGGCTCGGCCCGCCCCGCCGCCCGCCGCTGGTCAGGGGTGTGCCGCCGGCGGGACAACGCCGCTTTGTCCAGGGGGCGACTCCCTGTCCGCGTCTTACTTCACGGCGATCGGGTTGACGGGCGAGCCGACCGCGCCGTACGCCCTCGCCAAGGAACTGGACCTCCTGGTCACGGGTCACCTCAACTCCGTACCCACACTCCAGCGCGTCCCCGAGGCCGTTCTGCTCCACCGCGGGGGGCTGCTGGGGCCCCGGCAGGTGTACTCCCACGCCAACACCAGTTCCGACGAGGAACTGGCCCTGCCCGCCGCGGCGGGCGCCGCGGTGACCTGCACCCCGGAGTCCGAGGCGCAGATGGGCATCGGCTTCCCCGTCCTCGGCCGCGCCCGCGCCGCCGACCGGCCCCTGGCAGCCGCGCGGGCGTTCTTCGACATCACCCTGGAGCGCATCGCGGACCCCGGTCTGCCTGACGGATGCCTGGTGGCCCAAACTGTCATGGCGATCCCAGTGCTGAGCGCGAGCGTCGCGGCGCGTGCACGGGAGGCGATCGGCTTCCAGCACACCCGGCTACGCGCCGCGTTGAAGGCCGGCCGACTGCACGACGAGGCGGCCGAGTCCTTCGCGACCCCCAAAGCGGACTTCGCGATCGTCCCGGCCAGACCCCTGACTGGAACCGCGCCCGCCGGGCCGGCGATCCGCAGCGTTTGGAGAGCCACCTCGGAGGCGCTGTCGTCTCCGCGGGTCCCACATTCCTGGCCTGGGTCGACAAGCACGCACCGAACACATCTGTGTACGCGTCTTCGGCGGCCGTATCGGGACGGTGGCCGTATCGGGACGGTGACAGACCCGCTTCTCATGGCGTTCGGCACAATGAGCGTGTGACAGACGATGACGAGGACGGGACGCCGTTTCCTGCGGCAGGGTTTGTTTTGGGCGTGCTGGTAGGCGTTCCGCTTGGGGCCGTGCTCGGGCTGTCCGTCTTCGGCAGCATGGTGATCGGTCTGGTGCTCGGCAGTGGCGTAGGCGGAATCCTCGGTTTGACTTTCCCGGTGGTTCGGCGTTCGCGGCGGCAGTCCCCTTGAGCTCGTCCGCAAGACGGTTCGCTCGGGTGGCTGCTCACCGCTTCCGGTCGATCACGGCAGCGGTGACCGTCACCGCAGTGCCGGCGAGGAGCGGCAGGGTCATCGCCGGGAGGAGCCATGCGGGCACGCTCGGGTTCGGAGTGGAACGCCAGAGCATTCCGCAGCCCGCGAGGAAGGAAGTACCGATGCAGGTGTTGAGCAGCAATAGGGCACGTGCGATCCGGCGTGCCGAGATCCGGCTGCCGGGCCTGTTGAGCAGGGATGATGTCGCCCGTGCCGTAGCGAACGGTGTGGCGGTGACGTTCGACAACTCATCGCGCGGTGTCAGCCGCAGCGTCAGCTCCGCACTGCCGGCCATCAGCACTGTCACTCCCGCATACACGAAGACCAGCACGAACGCGCTGCCGATCGTCTTGTCCGTCCAGGCGTCGATTCCATCGGCCCCGATGTGTTTCGGTATCCGCCCCGGTAGGTGTGGGTAGCGGAGCGCACCCCAAGTCGACAGCGCGACCAGCAGGAGGACATTGGGGAGTAACCACAGCCGGACAGAGGGGGAAAAGAGCAACATAAGGCCGATTATCTGATGAGGGCTTGGGCCTGTCGACGGGCTCGGGTGCCGGTCGATGGGCGAGGCGTTGGCTGGCCCGCGGTGCGGTGATGAAGTGGGCCAGGACGAGGACAGCCTGGCCGGGCGTCCCGCCCGCCACCCATGGCCCGCTGAATCTGATCTGGCTCTCGGCTACCGGCAATCGGCTGATTGTTTCCTTCGGCAGCAACGACATGGCTGAGGAGGAACGCGGCCCGCGATCCGGACCGTGGCCTGGCCGAACATCGCCCGCCAGCGGGCAGGGTCTACGCTATGGCCTGCGGCCACCGCGCGATCTTCAGGAGTCCACACGCCCCCCGATGATCACGCGGTGGCCGTACCCGTTCCCAGCCGGGCCCGCGACAAGATTGCGAAACCGGGCTGGAGTCAACACCGTTGACTTAAAACTCCTAACAGAATGGATCGAAGGTGGGGTGAGCCGGGTGACGATCTCTCGAAGCCGTTGCCACGGTGGACGGCTGTCGCCTGGGATCCGCCCAAAGGGAGGACTTGGCAGCCCATGTCTGCCCGACCGGGGGCCGGCTGTGGCCCGGGGCGCCTAGATGATCAATTCCAAGGGGTGTGTGCGGGCATGAGAACGAGGGTGTCCAAGATCGTTGTGTGACGAACAACCAGGACACCCTCGCGACCGCACTTTACGCGACCACCGACGACCTGCTGAAGGAGCGTCCGGACCTGGCATCATGGCGCCCGCCGGTCGGCATCGCACCCCGCCTGAGTGATGCCGAACTGGTCACCCTCGCCGTGATGCAGGCCCTGCTCGGCTTCACTTCCGAGGCCAGGTGGATCCGTCACGCCCGTACCCATCTGCGGCACCTCTTCCCGTACCTGCCGCAGCAGCCCGGCTACAACAAGCGGCTGCGCAAGGCCGCCGGCCTGCTGCGACGGGTCACCCGGATCCTGGCCACCACATCCTCGGTGTGGAGCGACGACGTGTGGGTCGTGGACTCCACCCCGGTGGAATGTGGCCGATCCCGCGAAACCGTCAAACGCTCGGACCTGGCCGGATGGGCCCAGTACGGCTACTGCGCCAGCCACAGCCGATTCTTCTGGGGCCTGCGCCTGCACCTGATATGCACCCTCCAGGGCCTGCCAGTCGCCTTCGCCCTTACCGGAGCAAAAGCCGACGAGCGCGAGACCCTCCTCGACCTCCTCGCCGCCGAACCCGGCCTTCTCCAAGGTCGAACCGGGCAGACGCTGATCGGCGACAAGAACTACTACGGTCGCGCCTTCGAACATGAACTCGCAGAGCACGGAATCCAACTACTGCGGCCCGCCCGCAAGGGCGAACGGCAGCGGCCGGGCGCGCATCTGTTCAAGCCCTTGCGGCAGGTCATCGAGTCGATCAACGAGACGTTCAAGGGACAGCTTGACCTCGAACAGCACCGGGGCCGCACACCCGGCGGCGTGGTCGCCCGCGTCATGCAGCGAATCCTCGCCCTGACCGCAGCGGTCTGGCACAACGACGCCACCGGACACACCGTCCTACGTTCCCTGACCGCCTACGATCACTAACCCCTTGGAATAGATCATCTAGGCTGTCACCGCTACGGAAGGGCGGTGCCATGGATGAGGACTCCCGGACCAGGGCCGCGATCGAGGAGCATTGGCGGGCCTCGGAACGCGGGAACACCGATGTCGAGCACGCCATCTACGCCACGGACGCGATCCTGGACTACCCGCAGTCAGGTGAGCGGTTCCGGGGCCGCGCGACGATTTCGGCGCAACGCGGCGGACACCCGGCCGACCGACACTTCACCGTCCAGCGGATCACCGGCCACGCCAATCTGTGGGTGAGCGAATGCGTGATCACCTACGACGGTGTGCCTTCGTACTCGGTGAGCATCATGGAATTCGCTGACCAGCACGTGGTGCACGAAACACAGTACTTCGCCGACCCCTTCGGAGCGCCGCCCTGGCGAGCCGCGCTCGCAGAGCCGATGCCAGGCCGAACGATCGCTGGAACCTGATTCCTGGCCTCGTTCGGGTCAGCCGACTGATCAGCCTGTCACTTTGTTGAAGTTCTAGGGACTCCTATCGCGCTGATTTCAAGCGCCTCCAGCAGATGAGCGCGCATGCGAGGGTGAGGAAGGCTTCATGGATGTCGTCGCGGATCTCCCAGCGGATCCGCAGGCGACGGAACCAGTGCAGGTGAGCGAACGCGCGCTCCACGACCCAGCGTTGGGTGCCGAGTCCGGAACCGTGATCGATGCCGCGGCGGGCTATCAGCGGTTTCACGCCGAGGTCCCGGACCAGCCGGCGGTACTTGTCGTGGTCGTATCCGCGGTCGGCCAGCACCACGTCTGGGCGGCGCCTGGGCCGACCGCGCTTGCCGCGCACGGACGGCACGGCTTGGAGGAGCGGGATGAGCTGAGTGACGTCGTTGCGGTTGCCCCCGGTCAGGGTGACGGCGAGGGGGATGCCGGTGGCGTCGGTGATCAGGTGGTGTTTACTGCCCGTCCTGCCCCGGTCGACGGGGCTTCGTCCAGTCTTGGAACCCCCTTTAACGCGCGGATGTGGGAGCCGTCGACGGCAGCGCGGGAGAAGTCCAGGGCGTTCGCAGTGCGGAGCTTGGCGAGGAGGACCTCGTGCAGCCGGGGCCAGACATCGGCTTCGGTCCACTCGGCCAGGCGGCGCCAGCAAGTCATGCCCGAGCCGAAGCCGAGTTCTTGCGGCAGGTGTTCCCAGGCGATCCCGGTGTGCAGGACGAACAGGATGCCCTGGAACACCAAGCGGTCTGGATGCCGTTTGCGGCCGGGGTGCCGCATCCGACGTTCGACCTTGGGCAGCAGCGGCTCGATCACCGCCCACAGCTCGTCGTCGACTTCCCACTGCTTCGGCCGAGCCACCCAGCACCCCCGGATCACGGTCCCGGAGTGATCCAACCACCTTAAAGATCATTTTGTTAGGAGTTCTTAGTGCTTTGACCTGGCCTTCAAGCCTTCCTCCATCACCGTGACCTCGGCTTCGAGGGCGTAGTACTGGGCAATGGCGGGGTGTTGGAGGGAGTTCTTGCTGTACTTGCTGGTCGGGTTCTTTCGGGTTCGGGCCTTCGTTCGCTGCCTGCGGCGGGCGGGCAGGAGATTGTCCAGGATGGCGTAGCCGATCGTGCCCACCAGCGTGACCTCACGGGGGATGATCCCGGCGGCGGTGGTGACCTGGTCGCGGGCGGTCTCCGGCGCGATGGTGAAGCTGATCCGGTCGGGGTCCAGACTCGGTCGGCTGGTGGTGGCATCGGCAGTGATCCGTATGAGGGCCTGGTAGACGGTCAGCAGGGCATACACCTCCTGGTCGACCTCCTCCGGGCGGTGCGAGCGCAGGATGCGGCCGTCCAGCATCGTGGCCTTGATCGAGAAGTAGGTGGTCTCGGCCTGCCACGTCTCGTGGTACAGGGTGACCAGCTCACGGGCGGGGTAGCGGGTGTGGTCGGTCAGGCTGGTGGCCAGGCGCCACTGCTCACGACGGACCGTGCCGTCCTGGTAGGTCACGGTGATCCACGCCTCGACGATCCGCACCGGCAGCTTGCCCATGCCGAAGGTCGACAGGTAGGAGCCGTCCGGCAGCCGCTTGGTGATCAGCGGGATGCGACGGGAGCCGGACCGGCACAGGAACTCCGCTCCGGTGGAGCGGAGCTGGAGCAGGAGGGGTAACCGTCGAAGCCGGTGTCCAGCAGCACGAGCATTCCGCGGGTCAGCCGGTCGAGCATGGGCTCGGCGTAGTTGGTCTCGCCTGTGGTCTCCGGGCCGAAGGCGGCGGCGAGCACCGCTCGGGTGCCGCACTCGATGAGCGTGAGCAGTCGCAACAGCGGGTAGCCGAACTCCACGTCCTCGCCCTTGCGCTTGCGTTTGGTGTGCCGGGAGGCGATCGGTTCGCTGTCGGGTAGGTGCAGGCTGGTGCCGTCGATGGCCACCGTCCGCAGGCCCGCCAGAACGCGCCGGGAGTGTGCGGCCCGGCTACCGGCCCGGCCCGCGCGGACGGCATCATCCCAGCACGCGAGGTGGTCCTCCTGGTGCGCACCTGAGGGCCACGCAACACGGACCCGAAGCCCCCTTACGGCGCTGTGGCAAGGCGACTCCACGTCCTGAAGGGTGGTGATGCCGAGAGCGATGTCACGGCACATCGTCTCGATCTCAATCCCGTCACTGCGGTCTGCGAGGAACATAGCCGCCGCCCTCAGTAAGTCGGCGGCTTCCGGCTCTGACTCCACACCGCGGGCGACCGTCTCCGTTCCCAGGGCGGCGATGCTGGTTGCCAGGCGGCGAACTTCTGTGATCGAGCGGTCTCCATGTATTGGGCTTATGAGTCGTGGCGCCCGTTCCACCACGTCGGGAAGGGACGTGAGGAGCTCCACAAGAAGTTGAGGGGACGAGGGGCGGACCAGCGCCTGACTCGAGCTGATGTTGATTGAGTCGAAGGTCATGAGAGGGCTGAAGACGTGCCCCGTGTCCGTGACAGCAAAGGCCGTGTCGGTGAATAGGCTGTAAAAGCTTGGATCAGTGTGCTGATCCGGGAACACGATGCTTGCGTCGGAGCTATGAATGGCGCCGATCCCGCTTCGGACAGCCCGCTCGTACACCCGTTCCAGGGGCACTGACCAGGGATGAGACATGCCCTCCGGCGCCCAGCAGACCGGTTCCCGGTCGCTCCAGTCACGCGGAGGCTGGCACCATAGGGAGCACTCCGGAGGCAGCAGCGGTTGCATGGCGGGATCGGAGGCCTCGTTCCAGGTGGGCAGCCGGAAGGCGGCAGAGCCGTCGAGCACATCATTCACCCACCTGACCAGGGCCTCCGGCGCGCCCGGCGGAATACCGAGGAATGCGGGGCTGTAATTGGTGGTGGCGGCCCGTGACCGTCGAGCCCCCCTCTCTCCCCCTGACCCTTCAAGCCGGAATTCCGGGTGGGCGTCGGTGAACAGACGGTAGACGTCGTGGCTGACCGGCAGCGCGCTGACCAGTACTCCATCCGCTAGCCAGACGACCTGGCGCAGATGGCGGGCGACCGTGGCTCCTTCCATTATCTGTCGACGCGGCGAGTCCGCTGGCGACTGCAGCGCTTCCAGGCGCAGTTGCTCGAGGCGCTGACCGAGCTCATGCGGCTTCTCCCGGGCCTCGTCGTAGCAGTCGAACGCGAGCGCCAGTGCCTCGGCAGTATCCAACTCAAGGCAGGCCTCGATGACGTGGTCGGGCGGGTTGACCGTCGACCACAGCAGAATGCTTTCGCGCCACCAGGCGTCGCTGATCCTCCCTTCCAGGAGGTGGCCCATGCCGTTGTGATGGATATGGGACGCTGCCAGGTACTCCTGGAAGGTCTGATGCGCGAAGCTGAACTGTCCGGGTTCACGTTCGACGAGCAGTCCAGTGCGGGCGACGGACGTGAGGAAGGCATCCGTGGACACCCCGGGGAGTTCGCGGACGAGCGCCGGAACCAGCAGATCCGTGGCGAGCGCCCCGCCAACGGGCAACGAGCGGGTCTGATGGACCATCATCCCGTACGCGAGTTCCCGCAGCACGGCTTCACGGGCCGGTCCCGCGTCGGCGTCCTTCCAGAGCCCCTTGGCCTGGTGCCTGCGCCACAGCAGCACCTGGCAGATCTGGCCGTACAGCTCCGCCCGGGTGCCGGGCAGCGCTCCGAGGTAGCGGTGCACGTTGCAGAGCATGGTGAGCAGCAAGGGGTTGGAGGACAACCCGTAGAGACTGGGCTGGGCGCGCAGCCGGTCGATGAGGTCCTCGGCCGAGGCGTACGCCACCGCTCCCGTGTCCCTGCTGCCCGAGAGGCGCTCAACGGCGCCGTACCAGCCGTGTACAAAGCGGCGGATCTGGTCCGGTGTGAAGCGGCGGACCACGAGCACCTCGGCACCGTCCAGCGGCGCGGCGTCGTAGCCCTGTGGCCGAGTGGTGAGCACCCAGTGATTGTCCGGGTAGCGGGCGACCTGGGACTCCGCCCACTGCACCAAGCGCTGGCGCATGTACGGGTCGGCGACCTCGTCCAGGCCATCGAGCAGCACCACACAGCGGCCGTGCTCCAGGTGGTCCTCGAACCACCCGGCGGGCGCTTCCCCCAGAGCGGCGGCCGAGAGCGTCAGTCGCGCGACATCGGCGATCGTTAACCCCGCACCCGCGACGCCGTCTCCGGCCATCTGCTCGACGTGGTCGCGTAGGGTGATGAAGACCGGAAGCCAGCGCTTCGCCCGCCGCCGCGCTTTGCGGCGGGCGTGCACCACCGTGGTGTGTTCCAAGAGCGTTGTCTTCCCCGTGCCGGGGGCGCCGATGACGACAAGGGACCGCGGACCTGGATCGTCCAGGAGGTCCTGGAGAGATCTGCGCTCGCCGTCCGGAAACTCCTGCTCAACGTCCGCGAGGGTGACGTTCTGCGCGTGGTGCAGTGGGCTTGGCCTCAGGCTTACGTCGACGAATACGTCATCGAGGCGGGGGTTCCGCGGCCCCTGGATGGTCAGGCCCTTGACGCCCCCGGCTGAATGCCGCACGACCAGATATCGACGATACCTCCGTTCGTACCGTGTGAGGCGAGCCAACAGCAGCCGCTCGACCCCGTCAGCCACCCGCTTCGCCAGGCGATTCTCCAGCTCTTTTGAGATGGACGCGAAGAACGCGAGGACAGCCAGAGCCACTTCGTAGGCGCAGAGGAGTCCCATGGCCAGCACGGGATGGCTCTCCACCTTCGGCCAGAGCTGTGTTCCCACGACCAGGGGAGCGCCGACCCCCAGCCCCAGCAATCCCGCACGACCGATGGACAAGCCCTTGTCGCCCGCCACGGATCCCCCTGTCCAGCCACCGTGAAGCTCCCGCACACCCAAGCAACACTCGGATATGAAAGCGCACTTCATCACCTGCCCGCCGCGCAGCGCCTACAGTCCCTCAAACCTGCTCCGACCTCAAGACCGATAGAGACGGAGTTCAGGAGCCCCATCCACTGGTTCGTCGCGCAGCGCGCCGAACGACAGCCACCTGCGGCGCGCCCGGCTTGCCACCAACTCAGCATGACTGCTGCAGCTCCAGGACCTGTGCTTCGAGGTCTGCGATGCGCTTGTCGGCGAAGCGAAGGTTGGAGCGGGAGCCTTCGAGCCGTCCCTGCAGGGCGCGGTGCTCCTGGGACAGCTGCTGGACCCACCGCTTGAGGGTGGTGTTCTCGGCGGTGAGCTGCTGGACGGATTCGTCGGGAACCATCTGCTCGAAGTCCCTGAGCTGACCCATCAGGTCCCCGATCCGCTGTCCCACCACCGGGGAGCTGCCGTGGGTCGCGGCGCGCTGCGTCCACCGCCGCGGAGACGATCCGTCCTCACCACCCGCGCCGAACCTGCGCACCATCCTCGATGAACACGAGGGGAAGGTCCCCGAGGAGCTCTTCTTGCGGATCGGCCTCGGCCTGACGGAGGCCGTCGCCCTCGCCCACGCCCGGGGGCTCGTGCACGGCTCACTCGCACCACGGGCCGTTCTCGTGACCGACCGCGACGTCCGGCTGATCGGCTGGGCGACGGCGACGGTCGACCGAGTGGACAGCGCTCACCGCGACGTGCTCCCCCTCAGCGACACTTACCTGGAGGCGAGCGACAGCGGGCGGTCGCTCACCCCTCAGAGCGATATGTACGCCGTCGGGGCGCTGCTGCTGGCCTTCCTCTCGGGACAGTGGAGCGACCCGAGGGCTGACAACTCGGAACAAGGCCCATTGACCAACCCCGGGATCGCCCCGGTGCTCCTGCGGACTCTTTGGCGTTGTCTGGAGAACGACCCTGCCCGCAGACCGTCCGCCGCTTTCCTGGTCGGGGCGTTCGCTCACGCATCCGGAGGCCCGGCGCCCGACCGGACGTCGGTGGAACTCGTCGCCGAGGACGTCCGGCGGATGCGGAATGCGGCACGGCAGAACATCAGCACCTACGGGCTGGAATTCGCCCGCCTTCTCCATACGTTCTCGAACCAACTGGCCTCCCAGGGGCTGTAGGTGCCAAGAACTGCGTCCGTGCTGGTCACGCGGTGTGCCGGTACTCGTGCAGGAGTCCGCCGAGGTGATCGCGTCGATGGACGTGGAGATGGGTGGGCTGGTCGGGTTCCGTGATCGGTTCGGGTAGCGGGTGGAGTGGTGCGGCGCTTGCGAGAGTGCGGTGGGGTCTGTGCTCGTTGTAGAACGTCTCGTATTCGCGTAGCGCGTGGAGTAGATGGGTCTGGTTCCAGATGAGGGTGCGGTCGAGGAGTTCGGTTCGGCATGAGCGCACCCAGCGTTCCGTGATCGCGTTCATGCGCGGTATGCGGACGCCGGTCTGGACGACTTTGACGCTCTCGGCTTGCAGGACGGTGTCGAAGGATGCCGGGTACCGTCCGTCTCGGTCCCGGATCAGGAACTTCGCATTGATGCCTGCGTCTTGGAGGTCCATGACCATGTTGCGGGCGAGCTGGGTGACCCAGACGGCGGTGGGGTGTGCCGTCGCGCCGAGGATCCGCACGCGGCGGGTGGCGTGCTCGATCACCGCGAGGACGTGCAGCGTCGCTCCGCTCAGGGTCTTGGTCTCGAAGAAGTCTGCGGCGAGGATTGCCTGGGCCTGGGAGCGCAGGAAGGCGGCCCAGGTGGTGTGGTCGCGCTCGGGTGCTGGGCCTATGCCGTGCTCCTTGAGGATGTTCCACACGGTGGCGGCGGCCACCTTGATCCCGAGGGTGGCGAGTTCGCTATGGATTCGCCGATAGCCCCAGCTGGGATTCGCTCGCGCGAGCCGTAGTGCAAGAGCACGGACGGATCGTACGGTGCGGGGCCGTCCCGGCCGTTTGGGGCGGGAAGCCTTTGCGTGGCGGCGCCGCAGCAGCTCCCGGTGCCACCGCAGCACCGTGTCAGGCGAGACGATCAGCGGTAGTTGACGAAGACGTGCCCGGGGGAGGCGATGTAGGAGGGCGGCCAGCAGTGCACGGTCTGGCCAGGTGAGCTTCCGTTTGTCGGTCTGCCGCTGTAGTACGGCCAGTTGGTGGCGTAACGCCAGGATCTCGGCGTCCTTGTCGCGGTCACTTATCGGCATGAGTCGTAACAGGGTGAACATGCTTGTCAAGGCCAGGTAGAGCAGGCGCAGCAGCACTCCGCCAATGCTGGTGTGGGGGAGGGCGAGTCGGCAATGGGCGCGGTGGTTCCACTTCTGCCATGGTTGAGCGGCGGGCCGCTGCAGCACTCCGGCGTCGTGACCAGCACGGACGAGGTTTCTGGCACCTTCAAGGTCGCAGTGGGTGGACTCCGGATGCTTACAGGGGCTGGGCGGCCAGGTGCCGGGCGGGGTGGCGAGGGCTGAGGAAGACGGCGCTGCCGTTGCCGTCGGGGGAAGGGTGCGTGGCCTGGGTCCAGCCCTGGGAACGGTAGAAGGACATGGCCCGGGACGACTGCACGGAGGTGAGCAGCCAGGAGCGGCCACCTGGAGCGTCTTCGGTCACCGCTTCGAGGAGGTCGGCGGGGAGGCCGGTGCCCTGAGCTGCGGGGCGGACGGCGAGTTCATCTATCGCGCGGGCGCCGCACAGCCAGTCGACGGTGCGCTCGGGGCCAAGGCCGGCGGCTGCCTGTGGGTAGCAGCGGCCGGTGGGGAACGGGGCCAGGGTGGTCCCGGCGGTCGCGAAACCGAGGGACTCTTCCCCGGCGAAGGCGAGCGCGGCGGTGAAGCCGAGCCGTCGGACGTTGCTCACCAGCCGCCCCACGAACTCGGCCGCTCTCGCCTCGTCCTCGTTCCAGGGCGGGACGCAGAACGCCGAGACGTAGAGGGAGTGCAAGGCGCCGGAATGGGCGAGCAGGCCCGCGTCCCTGAAGACCTTGATGCGGGTGTTCATCAGGCCGCCACCGATTTCGTGGTGGTCGACACCGGGTGCAGGGCCGCGTATTCCAACGGCGCTGACGGGTCAATGGACACGTTGAGCGGTGCGGGTTCGGCTCCGGCGCGTACGAGGAGGTCGCCGACGGCGGCGATCATCGCGCCGTTGTCTGTGCACAGCTTGAGCGGCGGTACACGTAGGTTGATTCCGGCGGCCTGGCAGCGCTCCTCGGCGAGGGACCGGACACGGGAGTTCGCGGCGACCCCGCCGACCACCACCAGCGTGCCGACCCCGTGCTCGACGCAGGCGGCCACCGCCTTGCGGGTCAGTACGTCCGCGATCGCCTCCTGGAGCGAGGCCGCCCCGTTCGCCACCGGTAGCTCTCGGCCCGGGTGACCCTCGGCCCAGCGGGCGGCGGCTGTCTTCAGCCCCGAGAAAGAGAAGTCGTACGAGCCGGGCAGCGGGCGCGGGAAGTCGACAGCGCGCGGATCGCCTGTGCGCGCCGCCTGGTCGATGGCCGGACCGCCGGGGTACGGCAGCCCGAAGGCCCGGGCGACCTTGTCGAAGCACTCCCCGGCGTCGTCGAGGGTGTCGCCGAGGTGGGCGATCGGGTCGCGGGCCAGGCTGCGGACGCGGAGGAGCGAGGTGCGGCCGCCGGAGACGATCAGGACCATGCAGGGGTTGGGCAGCGGGCCGTGTTCCAGGGTGTCGGCGGCGACATGACCGGCCAGGTGATGAACCCCGTGGAGCGGCACGCCCAGCGCGTAGGCGATGCCCTTCGCACCCGCCAGGCCCACCTGCAACGCGCCGGACAGGCCCGGCCCCGTGGTGACGGCGACGGCGTCGATGTCCGACAGCCGCAGCCCCGCCTCGTCGAGTGCCTGGCCCACGACCGGGCGCAGGGCATGCAGATGAGCGCGGGAGGCGATCTCCGGGACCACTCCGCCGTAGCGGGCGTGCTCGTCCATGCTCGACGCCACCGCATGGCCGAGCAGGACCCCGTCCCGGACGAGTCCCGCGCCGGTCTCGTCGCACGACGACTCGATCCCGAGCACGATCGGAGGGGCCATGCTGCGCCTTCCTGCGAGCCACATGCTGTTGCGAATAGTGTGCAATAAGTCGGGTGGGATGTTAAGCCGAGTTCGGGCTCGCGAGCGATGCCCAGCCAGTGGCATCTGGACATCCCGCTTCCCGAAGTCTCTGCTGCCTCGCCCATCGCGAAGGCGGCGGCAGGCGGCTCGCTGACCCGTACCGCCGGGAACTCCGGGAGCCTCCGAACCCGCCGCCCGTACACCGGCAGCGACCAGGTACGAGGCGCCCTCGGCTTCCTCGGGCTCTGACCGCAGGTGAATGGATGAGGGCTTGGTCCCGTTCGCTCCTCGAACGCGCAGCTCCTGGCCCTCGCCGGGTAAAGTGCGCCCCCGTCGCCCCGACAGCCATCCCTGAGCGCCGCGGACGCTGGGGGCGGAGCAGTTCGGCGACAGCCACCTGTATTCGCCGGAGTGGGAGCGGCACGTCTGCCGTTGATCTGCCTCTGTTAGGCTCCCAACGCCTCCCGCGGGGGAAGTCCGGTGAGAGTCCGGCGCTGACCCGCAACGGTGTGTGCGGCGACCCCTGGTTGTTCGCGTGAGCCCGATCGCCTGTGGGTGGCGCGACCCGTTGACTGCTCGCCGTGGACTGCGAGAGGGGACCGCGCGGCCTTCGTGTCGTACGGGCTGTCTCCTTGCGTGAGGTCCGACCGGCGGCCCTAGGCGAAGGACCGCCCCGACCGTGCGACGCAGCCCCATCCCCGGCCGAATACCCGTACCCCCCTTGGCACTCGGCCTCGGACTGCTTCTCCTCGTGTCGCTCGTGTGCGGTGTCGGCCTCGGGGCCGCAGGGATCGGCTGGGCGGATGTGTTCCGCTTCCTGTGGGCAGGGACCACCGGCGGCACCGTGCATGCCGATGACGCCGCCGCGTACACCATCGTCTGGGAGATCCGGCTGCCGCGCGTCGTGCTCGGGGCCGTCGTGGGCGCGGGGCTCGCGGCCGTCGGGGTCGCCGTGCAGGCCATGGTGCGCAACGCGCTCGCCGATCCGTTCGTGCTGGGCATCTCCTCGGGCGCGGCGGTGGGCGCGAACGCGGTCATCCTGCTCGGGGCGTTCGCCGGGCTGGGTGTGTGGGCGCTGTCGGTGTCGGCGTTCGCCTCGGCGCTCGCGGCCATGGTCCTCGTGTACGCGGTGGCCCGCTCGCCGCACGGCCTGACACCGCTGCGGCTGATCCTGACCGGGACGGCGCTGGCGTACGGCTTCGAGGCGGTCACCACTGTCATGGTGTTCGGCGCGGCCCGGGGCGAGGCGGCCCGTTCGGCGATGATGTGGCTGCTGGGCAGCCTGGGCGGGGCGACCTGGGCGCAGGTGCCGCTCGCCGCGGTGACCGTGGCCGCCGGGTGGGCGTGGCTGCGGTGGCGGGCCGAACCGCTCAATGCACTCGCCATGGGCGACGAGACGGCCGCCGCGCTCGGCGTCCAACCCGCCCGGCTGCGCAGGGAGCTGTTCCTGGTGACGGCAGCGGTGACCGGCACGGTGGTCGCGGTCAGTGGAGCCATCGGTTTCGTCGGACTGATGGTGCCGCACGTCGTACGGATTCTGGTCGGTGCCGACCACCGGAAGGTGCTCGCGGTGGCACCCCTCGCCGGAGCCGTCCTGCTGGTGTGGGCGGACATCCTGTCCCGACTCCTGCTCGCGCCCGCGGAGTTGCCGGTCGGAGTGATCACCGCGGTGGTCGGCGTCCCCGCCTTCCTGCTGCTGATGCGGCGCGGCGGCTACGCGTTCGGAGGCCGGTGACAGATGAGGCTCGACATCGAGGACGTGACGGTCGAGGCCGCCGGGACCCGGCTGGTGGAGGACGTGCGGCTCGCTGCGGACAGCGGGGCGTTCGTCGGGCTCGTCGGTCCGAACGGCAGCGGCAAGTCGACGTTGCTGCGCTGCGTGTACCGGGCACTGCGCCCGGCCGGGGGAGTCGTACGCCTCGACGGGGACGACCTGCACGCCATGGAACCGCGGGCCGCCGCCCGGCAGTTGGCCGCGCTGCCGCAGGAGACGTCCGCCGAGTTCGACTTCACCGTCGCCGAAGCGGTGGCGATGGGACGCCTGCCGCACCAGGGCCGCACGGCCGCCGAGGACCGCGCCGTCTGCGCGCAGGCCATGGACCGCACCGGCGTCACGCACCTCGCCGACCGCGGGTTCCTCGCCCTGTCCGGCGGCGAGAAACAGCGCGTCCTCATCGCCCGCGCCCTCGCCCAGCAACCCCGCGTCCTCGTCCTCGACGAACCCACCAACCACCTCGACATCGCCCACCAGCTGGACATGCTTTCCCTCGTCCGCGACAGCGGGCTGACCGTGCTCGCCGCCCTGCACGACCTCAACCTGGCCGCCGCGCACTGCGATGTCCTCTACGTCATCGCCGGCGGCCGGATCGCCGCCTCCGGACCACCGCACGACGTACTCCGACCCGCCCTGCTCGCCGAGGTGTTCGGAGTGCGCGCGCATCCGGTGCGGCACCCGGAGACCGGCGCGGTCCAGCTCCTGTTCGACCTGCTTCAGCCCGCCAAGTAAGGACTCCCATGCGTAAGTTGCTCGCCGCCGCCCTCTGCCTCGCAGCCACCGTCACCGCAACCGGCTGCGGCGCGAGTGTCGAGTCGTCCAAGGAGGCGAAGTCCCACGCCGTCACGCTCACCAACTGCGGCAAGAAGGTGACGTACGACAAGGTCCCCCAGCGGGTCGTCACCAACGACGTCGGCATCACCGAGCTGATGTTCGCCCTCGGCCTGGAGAACCGCATGGCCGGGTTCGCCATGCCCGACGACAAGGGCGACCTGACCGACGTGCCCTGGAAGGACGCCTACGACAAGGTCAAGTGGCTCTCCAAGGACCGGCTCACCAAGGAGAACGTCCTGGACGCCCGCGCCGACCTCGTCTTCGCCGGCTGGAGTTACGGCTTCCGCGAAGACAGCGGCTTCACCCCGGAGGCTCTGAAGAAGCTCGGCATCCCGACGTACATCCTCACCGAGTCCTGCCGCAACGGCCGCACCAAGACCTCGCGCGGCATCATGCCGCCCCTGGACGCCCTGTACGCCGACCTCACCAACCTCGGCAAGCTCTTCGGCGTCGAGAAGCGTGCCGCCGCGCTGATCGCCGACTTCAAGAGGCAGGTCGCCACCACCGTGGCGAAGGCGCCCGCCCACCGTCCGAAGGTCTTCCTCTACGACAGCGGCCAGGACCAGCCTTTGTCGTCGGGCCGTTACGGCGCCCCCGACGAGATCATCAGCAAGGCCGGCGGGGACAACGTCATGCACGACGTCGACGACTCCTGGACCACCGTCGGCTGGGAGAGCGTCGTCGAGCGGAACCCGGACGTCATCGTCGTCTGCAACTACAGCGACGTGAGCGCCGAGCAGAAGCGGAAGTTCCTGCTGTCGTACGCCCCGCTGCGGAACGTCTCCGCGGTCAAGCACAAGCGGATCTTCGTCCTCGACTACGTCGACCTGGTGGAAAGCCCCCGCAACCCGTCCGCCATCGTCCGGCTCGGGGGGTATCTGCGGGCGGCGGCCCAGCAGCGGTAAGGACCGTCAGCGGATCGCGCTGCGGCCCACGATCGTGCCCGCCCGGTCGATGCAGATCACGTCGACCGGGCGGGGACCCCGCGCAGGACGGTGAGGGCCTCGTCGCGGGCTGTCATCGCGACCAGGTCGCCGAGCGGGATCCCGGCCGCCGTGCACAACTGCAGTGCGGCCAGACCGGTGTTGGCGTTCGCGACCTCGGCAGCGAGGGTTTCGTCGGCGCCGCCACGGTGGGCGAGTTCGGCGAGGAAGCCCTTGTCGACCTGGGAGCGTGCGGAGTGCAGGTCCAGATGACCGGCGGCCAGCTTGGAGAGCTTGGCGAAGTGAGGCGACCCCGGCGGCACAGGCCACCGCTGGCGAGCCATCGGCGACTGTGCTCGAGCGCGGCGTGATCGTTTCCTACGAGACGGTGCGCCGCTGGTGTCCGAAGTTCGGACAGGCCTATGCCGACGGACTGCGCCGCCGTCGGCCCCGGCCCGGTGACAAGTGGCACCTGGACGAGGTCTTCATCAAGATCAACGGCGAGCTGAAGTACCTGTGGCGGGCTGTGGACGCCGACGGCGCCGTCCTGGACATCCTCGCGCAAAACCGGCGGGACACCACTGCGGCCAGGCGGTTCTCCCGCAAACTGCTCAAGAAGACCTGCTCGGTGCCGCGGACGGTGGTCACCGACAAGCTGCGCTCCTACAGCGCGGCCCACCGCGAGGTCATGCCCTCCGTCGAGCACCGTTCCCACAAGGGGCTGAACAACCGGGCCGAGAACAGCCACCAGCCCACCCGGCAACGCGAACGTGCCATGAAAGGCTCCCGCTCCGTCGGCGGAGCCCAGCAGTTCCTGGCCGCGTTCAGCGGTGTCTCACCCCACTTCCGGCCACGCCGCCACCTGATGACAGCCACCGGATACCGCGCCGAGATGACCATCCGCTTCGGCACCTGGGATCAGGTCACCGGCATCGCCAGCCTGCCTGCCGCGGCCTGAGGATAGAGCCGGAACCTGGCCCACCACACCCGACACCCCATCAGGCACTCACACCCCCAACAACGTGACAGCGCCGTGCGTGTACCTGATCCTCCCCGTTTGACCATGAAAGGCGCCTGGATGACAGAGTGATATTCGAAAGTTGTCTTGACCGTTGAATCTTGCTGGCGGACACTGGACTGCAACGGACTTTGGCGTCGCCTGCAAGGAGGCAGCGTGCGTGCATGAACGATTCGGGGCTGCCCTCGGCTGATCGCTGAGTCGGGACGTGGGTGGCTTCCATGGGGCGAGAGAATTGACATGCCCCGATTTATCTGGTTTGTGTGCGCGCATGCGGGCCGGCATGCTGCGCCTGCCTACGGGTCTAGGGAGCCCTCGTCTCCGCGGCTGCATCAGGCGTTGTAGCAGTCCGTAATGTCTCAGGGCATGTGGTCGGCCAGACGGTCAGAATCTGTCCGGACGCGATGGCGATATCGGCGCAGGAGTCATGCGCACATCAGTGCGGTTCTTGCTAGCTGGGAACGAGGCTCGTCTCCCACACTGAATAAATCGGAAACATCCGGCAGGGCTTCGTTACTGCCGACCCGGAAAAGAAGGGCGTGTCATGAGCTTGCATCGGCTCAACTCCATCACGATCGGTGTACCTGCACTCACGCAGACCAGCGCCTACTACGAGGAGTTCGGACTGGTCAGGGAAGACGACGGCTGGTTTGCCACCAGCGTCGGTGGCCGACAGCTGAAGTTGGTACACGCGCCCACACGGCGTCTGCTGGAACTGTCGATCGGCGCGGATAGTCCCGACGATCTTCAGAGTATCGCATCCAGGTTGACCCGCCTGGGAGTCGAGTCGAACGTTGATGAGCACCGGCTGATAGCGGTCGAGCCGGCGACCAGCGTCCGGGTCGAGGTCGCGGTGACTGCACGTGCGACCCAGCCGGTGACGCCTGCCCCTCTGTACAACGGGCCCGGCCGAGAGGAGCGTGGCACGACCCGGGCGCCAGGCGTACTGCGCGAGGGCCTTGTTCGTCCTCGCAAGCTAGGCCATGTGGTGATCGGCTCCACCGACCAAGTAGCGACCCAGCGGTTCTTCACCGAGGGCATCGGGCTCAAGATCAGCGACGAAATAGTCGGTACCGCTGCCTTCTTGCGGTGCTCCACGGATCACCACAACGTCTTGGTCCAGAGCGCGCCGGTGAACTTCGTCCACCACACCTCATGGGAGGTCGACGATGTCGACGAGGTCGGGCGTGGCGCCATGCAGATGCTGGAAGGCAATCCCGAACGGCACGTCTGGGGTATGGGACGGCATACCGTTGGGTCCAACTTTTTCTGGTACCTCAAAGATCCAGCCGGTAACTTCTGCGAGTACTACTCCGACTTGGACTGCATTGTCGACGACGCTCTGTGGACGCCTAGAGTTTGGGACGGCGGGCTCGAAAAGACCTTGATGAGCTGGGGGCCACCTGTCCCACCTTCGCTCCTGAAGCCGGAAGATCTCGCGGCGCTGATGGTAGGCGCACATAGCGTCCAATGAGCACCGGCATACCGGTATCCGCAGGGGAGCGGGCAGCGGCGCTGTCACGTTGTTGGGGGTGTGAGTGCCTGATGGGGTGTCGGGTGTGGTGGGGCCAGGTTCCGGCTCTATCCTCAGGCCGCGGCAGGCAGGCTGGCGATGCCGGTGACCTGATCCCAGGTGCCGAAGCGGATGGTCATCTCGGCGCGGTATCCGGTGGCTGTCATCAGGTGGCGGCGTGGCCGGAAGTGGGGTGAGACACCGCTGAACGCGGCCAGGAACTGCTGGGCTCCGCCGACGGAGCGGGAGCCTTTCATGGCACGTTCGCGTTGCCGGGTGGGCTGGTGGCTGTTCTCGGCCCGGTTGTTCAGCCCCTTGTGGGAACGGTGCTCGACGGAGGGCATGACCTCGCGGTGGGCCGCGCTGTAGGAGCGCAGCTTGTCGGTGACCACCGTCCGCGGCACCGAGCAGGTCTTCTTGAGCAGTTTGCGGGAGAACCGCCTGGCCGCAGTGGTGTCCCGCCGGTTTTGCGCGAGGATGTCCAGGACGGCGCCGTCGGCGTCCACAGCCCGCCACAGGTACTTCAGCTCGCCGTTGATCTTGATGAAGACCTCGTCCAGGTGCCACTTGTCACCGGGCCGGGGCCGACGGCGGCGCAGTCCGTCGGCATAGGCCTGTCCGAACTTCGGACACCAGCGGCGCACCGTCTCGTAGGAAACGATCACGCCGCGCTCGAGCATCAGCTCCTCGACCTCACGGAATGACAACGGGAAGCGGAAGTACAGCCATACCGCGTGTGCGATCACCTCCACCGGGTACCGGTGCCCCTTGTACGAAGGCGATGCGGACGACACGAGCGAACCCCTCCCCGACACGATCAACTCCAAGATCATCCCAGGCCGGTCAGTTAACGTGACAACGCCCGGCCATCAGCTTCGCGACCGTGTTCACCGACACCCGCCAGCCCCGGCGCACCAGCTTGATTAACACCTTCGGCGAGCCGTAGGCGCCGCCCGAGCTGCGGAAGCTGGTTGCGTCGTTCACGGACGACGGGTCGGTGGGATGGCGGGAGCCGTCATCGGTGGGACCGGCTGGTGTCGGCTGCTCTTTCACGGATCCGTGTGTGCGTCAGAACGCCGTCGTGACGGCGCGCGCGGTTCGGCCAGCGTGGGACGATGCCGTTTCCTGGCCGGTTTCTATCGGCTGGGGTGCCACAATGTGCCGGCTCGGCGCAGCATGTCCTTCCTGATCTTGCCTACGCTCGTCTGCGGCAGGGCGTCCACCAGCACGATCGTGCTGGGCACCTTGAAGTCGGTGAGGCGGGCCCGGCACCAGTCGAGAAGGAGATGCTCGTCGAGCCGGTGCCCCGGCCGGGCCACCGCGTAGACGACGACGGCCTCGTCACGTACCGGGTCCGGGACGCCGATCGCTGCGCACTCCAGCACCGACTGATGATCGTTCACTACCCGCTCGATCTCTCCGGCCGCGATGTTCTCGCCGGACCGTTTGATCATGTCCTTCGTCCGGTCGACGAAGTGGTAGAAGCCGTCGTCGTCCAGGCGGACCACGTCACCGGTGCGCAGCCACCCGCCGCCGAACGTGGCTTCGGTGGCCTCAGGCTGGTTGAGGTAGCCGGCGGCGAGGGTCTGCCCCGGCACACCGCCGATCAGCAGTTCTCCGGGAGTGCCGGGCGGCACAGGGCGTCCGGCCTCGTCGGCCAGGCGCATCTCCACCCCGTGTAGCGCCTGCCCGATGCTGTGCCAGCGGCGCTGCGGCGAGTCAGGGTTGAGCGTGGGTGGCAGGACGGTCTCCGTCATCCCGTACAGCTGGAGGAGCCGGGTGTTGAACTGTCGCTCGAATCTGGCGGCCTGGTCGTCGGTGAGGTTCTGGGCGAACAGCACGGCGCGCAGCCGGTGACGCGGGTCGGTTCTATCCTCGGACCGGGCCAGGATCATCCGGATCGGTGCCGCGAACAGGCTGCCAAGGGTCGCGCCGTGTTCAGCCGCCTGCCGTCCCCATGCGGAGGCAGAGAAGCGGGGAGCCAGCACGATGGACGCCCCGCTCACCAGCGCGGACATGGTGCAGTAGTACTGGGCGTTGGCGTGGAACAGGGGAAGAGTGATCAGCCATCGGTCGGCCGTGGTGATCGACAGGTGTTCGGTCACCGTGCGGCCCACGGCCAGATAGTTGGCGTGGGTGATCAGCACTCCCTTGGGGCGGCTGGTGGTGCCCGAGGTGTACAGGATCGCTGCGACGTCCGTGGGCCCAGGGGGCGACTCGTCCGGAGCGGCACCCGGGTCGATGCCTGCGGTGAGGAGCTTCAGTGAGGCGGGCGCGTCGCCATCAACCGCCAGCACGCTGAGCGCGGACAGGCCGGCTGCGGCCTCGTGGACGACCGAGACCTGGTCGGACGGCACGATGCTCACGACTGGAGCGGCGTCGGCCAGGACGTGACGCAGTTCGTCGACGGTGGACTGCGGGCCTGTCGGAACGAGCGTGGCTCCGAGCAGAGCACTGGCGAACCAGACGTCGTAGAACTCCGGCCGGTTGGCGATCTGCAGGTGCACTCGGTCGCCGCGGCGGACTCCGGCCGCCCTCAGGGCGGCGGCGGTCCGCCGGAGCCGGTCCAGTTGCTCGGCGTAGCTGATCGTCCGGGCGCAGCCCTGTTCGTCCAGGACGACGGCGAATATCGCCCTGGGATCAACGGCCCACCGGCTGACCAGCGTGGCTGTCGTCGGTGTGGCGGAGTCGGGGGCGCAGTTCATCGGGGGCCTCGCTCACTCGGCGTGCTGGACGTGGACTGCGGGTGAGCCATGGTAGGTAGCCAGGCCGGCACCCTCGGGTACGACCTGTTTGTGGCCCACCGGATTGCGCAGGGTGCCGATGCCTGCTGCATCGAGTTCGAGTATGTCGCCGGGCTGGATCCAACGGTCGAGTTCGAGCCCGCATCCGCCGCCGACGGTCCCCACCCCGAAGAACTCACCCGGGTAGACGTCCTCGTCCAGCGAGGCCCAGGCCAGCACCTCGGAGAAGGAGAAGGACCGGTTCGCGGTCGTCCCGGTGGCCCAGACCTCACCGTTCACCCGGGCGCTCATCCGTACAGACCACTCGTCGACCTCATCCATGGTCAGCACGCACGGTCCCATGGCAGTACAGAAGTCCTTGCCTTTGGACGGGCCGATGGACATGCCCATCTCGAACATCTGGATATCCCGCGCGCTGACGTCGTTGAAGATCGTCACGCCTGCGATGCGCCGAGCCGCGTCGGCCGACGTGAGGTTTCGGCCGCCGCCGGAGGTAAAGAAGCCGAGTTCCAGTTCGAAGTCGAGTTGGTCCGTGTAGGACGGCCACAGCAGCGGCTCGTCGGGTCCGATGACCGTCTCGACGTTGCACTTGTAGCAGATGGGCATGGCTGAGAAGGCGGCCGGCACCTCCATACCGGACCCGGCGGCGTGCTCGTTGTAGGTGAGGTAGTCGCGGATGCGCCGGGGCCGTGGCACGGGGGCGAGCAGGCGGACCTCGTCCAGCGGCAGTACACCGTCGAGTCCGTAGTGTCCGGAGAGGGTGTCGCCGCGACGCCGGTATTCGTCGACGAGCTCGATAGCGCGCTCCGCCAGGCCGCGTCCTGTGGCGCCGCTCTCGAAGAAGGCGACCATCTCGCGCGCGATCCGGAGGCCGCGGTCCGCTGCATGCGGACCCTGGCGAAGGGCACGGTCTGTGCGCAGCACCGTGTCGGGATCGATGACGAGGTTGTTGTGCAGTACACCGAAGCGGGTGGCACCCAGAGGATGCCGGAAGGTGACCAGTCGCATTGCGGCTCCTAATTTGGATCACAGTCCACTTTGTCGCTGACCACCCCGCCCGCCCAGGGCTCGGCCGGAGCCGCATCGTGGAAGTGCTGGGCAGACCAGCCGGCATGCCCTGCCCGCACACAGCTGACAGCCCAAGGATCCACCCCGGAAACCCTTGGAGATCATTTCGAAAACCGCGTCGGCGGATCCATGCCTAGCCTGCGCCACCAATTTTCTAGTGTCAAGAAAACTTTGAAAAGCTGCCCCAGTGCGGTTCAGGATGCTAGGATTTTTACTATGGCTAAGCAAGTGGGGTTTGACACTCGGGCAGACGAGCTCTACGAACGACTCAAGGCCGACATCTTCGCGGCACGGCTGAAGCCCGGGCAACGGCTCAAATTCCCCGCGATATGCGCGGAATACGGTACCAGCGTAGGCCCCGCCCGCGAAGCCCTCACCAAGCTCACCGGCGAACGACTGGTCACCCTCCAGGCGCACCAGGGCTACGCCGTCACGTCGCTGTCCGCGGAAGAATTGACCGATCTCACCGCCGCCCGCGTCGAACTCGAGGGACTCACGTTCCGGCAAGCCATGCAGTCCGGAGACGATCATTGGGAATCCGAAGTCGTGGCCACCCACCACCTACTGGCCCGCCGCGAACCCCACGGCCCCGGCCAGACCCGTGACGACACCTGGTACCTCGCGCATGAAGCCTTCCACGCCGCACTGCTCGCCGGATGCGGCAACCGACGGCTCGTCGAAATGGCTCAAGGCCTGCGGGCCGAAGCCGAACTGTACCGGCACTTGGCAGCACCCCTGCTGGTGGAAAACGGCCGCAACCCCGCTGCCGAACACCAAGCCCTCGCCGACGCCGCAATCGACCGCGACCTCGAACGCGGCGTAGAACTGCTGCGCGACCACATCGCCTTCACCACACAAATGCTGCTCAGTAGCATGATGGAGCTCGACGCCTCTGCGAAATGACGCCGACAACAGAGTTGTCGTGAAGTTGTTCATGGACTGAGACCGTGCGACGATTCCGAATCCCTGTCGACGGCGCTGTCACGTTGTTGGGGGTGTGAGTGCCTGATGGGGTGTCGGGTGTGGTGGGGCCAGGTTCCGGCTCTATCCTCAGGCCGCGGCAGGCAGGCTGGCGATGCCGGTGACCTGATCCCAGGTGCCGAAGCGGATGGTCATCTCGGCGCGGTATCCGGTGGCTGTCATCAGGTGGCGGCGTGGCCGGAAGTGGGGTGAGACACCGCTGAACGCGGCCAGGAACTGCTGGGCTCCGCCGACGGAGCGGGAGCCTTTCATGGCACGTTCGCGTTGCCGGGTGGGCTGGTGGCTGTTCTCGGCCCGGTTGTTCAGCCCCTTGTGGGAACGGTGCTCGACGGAGGGCATGACCTCGCGGTGGGCCGCGCTGTAGGAGCGCAGCTTGTCGGTGACCACCGTCCGCGGCACCGAGCAGGTCTTCTTGAGCAGTTTGCGGGAGAACCGCCTGGCCGCAGTGGTGTCCCGCCGGTTTTGCGCGAGGATGTCCAGGACGGCGCCGTCGGCGTCCACAGCCCGCCACAGGTACTTCAGCTCGCCGTTGATCTTGATGAAGACCTCGTCCAGGTGCCACTTGTCACCGGGCCGGGGCCGACGGCGGCGCAGTCCGTCGGCATAGGCCTGTCCGAACTCGGACACCAGCGGCGCACCGTCTCGTAGGAAACGATCACGCCGCGCTCGAGCATCAGCTCCTCGACCTCACGGAATGACAACGGGAAGCGGAAGTACAGCCATACCCAACACCGTTGAGTTTGACCTGGTGGTGACGTGTCAAGGGGGTTGAGCGACGCAACGGAACCCGGTAGATCAACTTTCGACCAAGAGAGTTGATCAAGGAGTTCCGTTGCAGGAGCAGTCTGTCATCACCCGTGAGATCGCGGTAGCCGCGGGCGTGTTCGCGCCGGGACATCTCGGGGAGTTGACGCAGGTGGTGGACTTTGCGCTGGTCGATGCGGTTCTGGAGGAGACCGGGACGGTCCAGAAGCGGGTCAGGCTGCTGCCCTCGCGGGTGGTGGTGTACTTCGTCCTGGCGCTGGCCCTGTTCGAGCGGTGCAGCTATCGGGCGGTGTGGGGCAAGCTCGTCGCGAGCCTGGATGCCCTGGCCCTGGTGCGGCCGTGTACCTCGGCGCTGTGCCGGGCCCGTCGCCGGGTGGGATCCGCACCGTTCCAGCCATTGTTCGAGACACTGGCCGGGCCGGTGGCCGGGCCACACACTCCCGGCGCGTTCTGGCGGGGCCTGCGGACGGTGGCTATCGACGGCACCAGCCTGCACCTTCCCGACAGCGACCCGATCGCCGCCCGGCACAGCAAACGCAAGCGCAAGGGCGAGGACGTGGAGTTCGACTACCCGCTGCTGCGACTGCTCACGCTCATCGAGTGCGGCACCCGGGCGGTGCTCGCCGCGGCCTTCGGCCCGGAGACCACAGGCGAGACCACCTACGTCGAGCAGATGCTCGACCGGTTGACCCGCGGAATGCTCGTGCTGCTGGACACCGGCTTCGACGGTTACCCCCTCTTGCTCCAACTCCGCTCCACCGGGGCGGAGTTCCTGTGCCGGTCCGGCGCCCGTCGCATCCCGCTGATCACCAAGCGGCTGCCTGACGGCTCCTACCTGTCGACCTTCGGCATGGGAAAGCTGCCGGTGCGGATCGTCGAAGCCTGGATCACCGTGACCTACGCCGACGGCACGGTCCGCCGCGAGCAGTGGCGCCTGGCCACCAGCCTCACCGACCACACCCGCTACCCCGCCCACGAACTGGTCACCCTCTACCACGAGAGGTGGCAGGCCGAGACCACCTACTTCTCGATCAAGGCCACGATGCTGGACGGCCGCATCCTGCGCTCGCACCGCCCGCAGGAGGTCGAACAGGAGGTCTACGCCCTGCTGACCGTCTACCAGGCCCTCATACGGATCACCACCGACGCCACCGCCGGCCGACCGGGTCTGGACCCCGACCGGATCAGCTTCACCATCGCACTGGAAACAGCCCGCGACCAGGTCACCACCGCCGCCGGGATCATCCCGCGCGAGGTCACGCTGGTGAGCACGATCGGCCACGCCATCCTGGACAACCTTCTGCCCGCCCGCCGCCGGCAGCGAGCCAAGGCCCGAACCCGAAAGAACCCGACCAGCAAGTACAGCAAGAACTCCCTCCAACACCCCGCCACCGCTCAGCACTACACCCTCGAAACCGAGGTCACGGTGATGGAAGACGGCTTGAAGACCAGGTCAAAGCGCTAAATCAACGGTGTTGCAGCCATACCGCGTGCGCGATCACCTCCACCGGGTACCGGTGCCCCTTGTACGAAGGCGACGCGGACGACACGAGCGAACCCCTCCCCGACACGATCAACTCCAAGATCATCCCAGGCCGGTCAGTTAACGTGACAACGCCGCTCAGACAGTTACGACGATCTTGCCGAGCGGGTGCCTGCGGGCATGGTCGATTGCCGCTTCGACGCCGTCGTCGAGTGAGTATCGGCGGGCGATCGGGGTGGAGAGTCGGCCCGCGGTTGCGGC
Organism: Streptomyces sp. AgN23; assembly: GCF_001598115.1. Classification (NCBI taxonomy): domain Bacteria; kingdom Bacillati; phylum Actinomycetota; class Actinomycetes; order Kitasatosporales; family Streptomycetaceae; genus Streptomyces; species Streptomyces sp. AgN23. The sequence continues at coordinate 150,991 of NZ_CP007153.1, read as the reverse complement.
CTCGGCCACGGCCCGTGCGCCGTTGGTCTCATCGCCCATGTGCATCACGAAGGCCAGTTTCACGTCGTCGCGTTCCAGTTGCCGAGGCTCCGGCGGGGGAAGACGATCGAGATCAGCCGGCCGCCCGGGCGCAGGCTGCGCGCCGCCGCAGGCAGGTCGTCGGCGAAGAGCGCAAGGTTGAGGACGACGTCGACGCCGGTGGGGTAATCGTCGTAGCCGACCGTGTGGTGGGCGCCCAGGCTGCGTAGCAGGTCAGCGGCCTCGGTCGTGCGAGCGGTGGCCGTAATCTCGGCGCCGGCCGTGGCGAGGTTCGGGATCAGTGTCAGACCGACCGCGCCGGTGGCCCCGATGACGAGGACGGACTCGCCGGGGCCATGTCCGCGGTGTCCATGATGGCCAGTGTGGTGCCGCCGGCGATCGGCAGGGACGCGGCCTGCTCTGCGCCGAGGGCGGCCGGGCGGTGGCCCAGTGCAGGCGTGTCCGCCTCGAAGACCGCGTAGTCGGCGAGGGCGCCGGTGCTCAGTGACGGTCGTACAGGATCGGCGGCGGGGCGCAGCTGACGGGGCAGAGCCAGGCCGAAGATCTCGTCCCCCACACGGAAGCGGGTGACGTCCGGCCCGGCTTCGGTGACGGTGCCCGCGAACTCGTTGCCGAGTGTGTAGGGGAACTGCAGGTCGACCAGGTCGCGATAGCCGTCGGTGCCTTCGCCGAGGCGTTGTCACGTTAACTGACCGGCCTGGGATGATCTTGGAGTTGATCGTGTCGGGGAGGGGTTCGCTCGTGTCGTCCGCGTCGCCTTCGTACAAGGGGCACCGGTACCCGGTGGAGGTGATCGCACACGCGGTATGGCTGTACTTCCGCTTCCCGTTGTCATTCCGTGAGGTCGAGGAGCTGATGCTCGAGCGCGGCGTGATCGTTTCCTACGAGACGGTGCGCCGCTGGTGTCCGAAGTTCGGACAGGCCTATGCCGACGGACTGCGCCGCCGTCGGCCCCGGCCCGGTGACAAGTGGCACCTGGACGAGGTCTTCATCAAGATCAACGGCGAGCTGAAGTACCTGTGGCGGGCTGTGGACGCCGACGGCGCCGTCCTGGACATCCTCGCGCAAAACCGGCGGGACACCACTGCGGCCAGGCGGTTCTCCCGCAAACTGCTCAAGAAGACCTGCTCGGTGCCGCGGACGGTGGTCACCGACAAGCTGCGCTCCTACAGCGCGGCCCACCGCGAGGTCATGCCCTCCGTCGAGCACCGTTCCCACAAGGGGCTGAACAACCGGGCCGAGAACAGCCACCAGCCCACCCGGCAACGCGAACGTGCCATGAAAGGCTCCCGCTCCGTCGGCGGAGCCCAGCAGTTCCTGGCCGCGTTCAGCGGTGTCTCACCCCACTTCCGGCCACGCCGCCACCTGATGACAGCCACCGGATACCGCGCCGAGATGACCATCCGCTTCGGCACCTGGGATCAGGTCACCGGCATCGCCAGCCTGCCTGCCGCGGCCTGAGGATAGAGCCGGAACCTGGCCCCACCACACCCGACACCCCATCAGGCACTCACACCCCCAACAACGTGACAGCGCCCTTCGGCGAGCTCTTCGACCACCGAGGTTCTGATCTTGCCGGGGCTACGGTGCCAGCTATCGCGCCCTCGGGCGCTGTCCACGACCACGTCCGTCACGTCAGTGCGGGCGCGATGGGGATAACTCGCCCACTGACGCAGCGGTTAGTCAGAGTGCCAATGCGCTCAATTGTCGTCTCGAGGACCTGGCCGGCTCCGAGGTACACGGCGGGACTCATGCAATGTCCGACTCCAGCGCAGGTACCGGTGGCAATGATGTCTCCCGGTTCGAGAGTGATCCACTCGCTGATGTAGGAGACGATCTGAGCCGGTGTGAAGATCTGATCCGCAGTGCGGCCGTGCTGGCGAACCTCGCCGTCGACTCGGGTTGACAACGCGAGGTCCGGGTTCGGGCCAAGCTCATCGGCGGTGACGATCCACGGGCCAACCGGCGTCGAGGATTCGACGTTCTTGCCCGGGTTCCACTGCGACTCGTGAAGTTGGTAGTCGCGAGCGGAGACGTCGTTGACAACGGTGAATCCGCCGATGGCCTCGGCTGCCTGCTCCACGTTGGCCTCTCGCAAACGTCGTCCGATGACAACGCCCAGCTCGGCCTCCCAGTCGACCATGTCTGAAGTATTCGGGAGGAGGACGTCGTCTGCGGGTCCAATCAACACCGACGGGTATTTCGTGAACACGATCGGACGCTGCGGCTTTGGCAGGTTCGCCTCTGCCATATGGGAGTAGTAGTTGAGCCCGATGCCGAAGAACTTGGACTCGCTCTCGATCGGGGCCAGCAGCTCTGCCGACCCGCGCGGGATCCGTGAGCCGACGGGCAGATCATGTCCTGACGCGATGAGTGACAAAGCGGAGACGAGATTCTCCGTCTCAAGCAAGCGGAGTTGGTCGTCTTCGACAAGTGCCGACCGGACACGGCCCTCGAACTTCACCCTGGTGAGCCTCATGACACCCACACCTCTCTGAAAATCAGGAATCAGATACGCGACCGATCGACTCTTTGCAGATCGGCCATATAACCTAGGATATATACCAGTTGACCGCATGTACGGTGCTACGGCAGCCTTCGCTGATCACTGGAGCTTGACTATTCGGCCAGCTCCACATCGGCAGCGACCGCATAGCGATCAGGCCGGACGAGGATTGCGCCGGCTCCCAGCAGTGAGAGTCACGCCTTGAGGCCAGGGAGGAGGCTGTAATAGTTTTGAATCCCGAGCCGCTGCAGACTCGGGCCGATCGCAACCATCAGATCATTTAGGAAGGAGCCGGATGCGATGACGGCGAACCGGAAGCCCACCATCGTCGGCGCTGAAGATTCCTGGTCCCGCGAAGAGACGCAGGGGCCCGCGTTCTTCGGCCGGTGGCGGCTCCATGTGGGCTGGCGCCTAGGTTCATGGCGTGCCGCACGCCGAGCGCATTTCCCGAGGTGCGGCGGCATCTCATAGGCAGCCTCTCCCGCGATGAACAGTCGGTAGATCCGCCAGCGATCCGCAACCAGGGGCTTGCCACCGGTAAACGTCAGCACTGGCGCTCCGATACTCTTTTGGCCGGCACCGTGGTTCGAGTAGTCCATATGCCCGGTCCAATTGATCGAACTCCGCGGCACAACAGCCTAGACAAATGTATCCAGGCCCGCCGGTAGGCCGGTTATGTAACCAATGGCTCGATATCAGCGATCAGTGATCCGCCAGCAATTACACGAGGGCAGCTCGCCGAATCCGGCCCGGTGGCTTTTGAGGAAGCGGCCGAAGTTCTCGGCCAGGTCAGCGACGGCCCACGCCTCCTGCGCTGTGTCGTCGATGGCGTCCACGATCGGGTCGAAGCTCGAGATCGAGGTGACGCGTCATTGCCCCGTATCACCGACGTTGTGGCCCGCGACGCCAAGTGCTATGACGAGCGGCGCCACTTGGTGCTGGTCCACGAACTCCTCGAGCCGCACGACCCTGCCGTCGCTGCCGGTGATCACCGCAAGCGCGGCCGGAGCCCGGAAGGTGGAGCCGTCGGGCAAAGTCCCGGACAGTACATACCGAGCCCAGGACAGGTCACCGTCTGTCTCCTCGCACCGCGCGTCGTTGAAGCGGAAGTCCGGCGAGACCGACCTGAAGGCGCGAAGAGCCGCGAAGGTGTCGGGAATCGTGGGCACCTCGGACTCGTCGAAGGAGTGCCAGGTCACCGACTCGGGAGCGAAGATGCTCGTGTCCGGATTGAGGGTGTTGAACGCCTCGATCACCCGTTGCGCCGCGGTCATCGCAGGGCCGCCTCAAGGCTGCCGGCCAATGCGTCGAGTTCCGCCGCGGTACGCGCCGTACCGTAGAGGTAGCGGTCCGGTCTGATGACCGCGGCCGCAGCGTCCAGCCCCTCGACCCAGCCGCGGATCTCTTCCGAGAAGCCATCGACGATCTTCACGTTCAAGCCTTCCCATAGCTTCTTGGTCTGCGGCGTCGTCTGTGCCACGACTGCCGGGTCACCGACGAGCGCGAACCGGTAGCCGACCACATCGTCGAGCAGCGTCTCACTGTCCACTCTCGGTTGGGCGGACAGGCGGCCGCCCACCGCGCTCGAGCCGTCCCAGATTCCGGGCCCGATCTGCGGCCGGAGTGGCTCGGCCTTCACTACCGGCACTTCGCCGTCCGAGGCCCGCATCGTCTCGATCGCGTTCGCCATCTGGGCCGAGATCGTTGTGTAGGCCGCCACATGTGGTGCGCGCTCGGCTTCGTAGCTGTCGAGCAGTTCGAACGGCGACTCCTCACGGACCACTCGGCCGAGCTTCCAGGCCAGATTGGCGGCGTCGCGGATCCCGCTACACATCCCCTGGCCGAGATGGGGAGGCATGGTGTGCGCGGCGTCGCCGGCGAGCAGCACCCGACCTGCTCGCCACGGGGTCGCCGTCACCGATCGCCACTCGTAGACGTCACAGCGGAGGATCCGGTAGTCGCCAGGCTGGAACCATGGTCCGAGGCGCTCATATACCTGCTCTACACGCGCGAAGTCGGCGGCTACGTCGTCGGGCCGGAGCATGAGCTCGAAGCGAAGTCGAGGCTCCTGGATGGGCACGAAGGTCAAGGGATTGCGAATGCTTCCCTGGATGAACATGTCGCGGGTCGCGAGGGCTTCATTCGGCACGAAGGGGAGGATGTCGATGATGAGCGACCGGTGTGTTGCGTCGTAGTCGATCTGGCCGCAACCCATGAAGGCCCGGACGTAAGAGTGCGCACCGTCGCAGCCGACGACGAATGATGCCGTGACCTGCTGTGTTGTGTGCGTCGCGACTTCGTGGAGATCGACCACCACCCCTTCTTCTGCCTCGCGCATGCTGGTCACCTCCCAGCCGAAGAAGGTCGAGGTCGTTGCGGCGGAGTACGCCCGTCCGCGGAGGACGGTCTCGAAGTCGGGCTGGTGGAACATGTAGTCTGACTGCCAGCCCTGATCGGTGAGCCCGCGGTTCAGCTCCATCTCCATGATGATTCGCCGGTCGGCGTCGTAGTGACGGTAGGTGCCGACCGGCGAGAAGGTCGGTTCGAGGTGCCCTGCCCCGACCTGATGGAACGTACGCATCGTCTCGTCGTCCAGGTGCGTCGCACGCGAACGTTCCATGGGCAGCCAACTGCGGTCGATCACCGCGACCGTGAGGTTCTCCTGCTCGAGCAGCCGGGCCAAGGTCAGGCCGGTCGGTCCGCAGCCGATCACCGCGACGTCCACGCGGTTGCGGCGCTCTTCGTTCGCCGATGGCGTCATCTCATCCACTCCTTCGCTCACAACTACCGCCCCTCTGATTGCGCCGATCTGGTGCTCCCGTGCCTCTTGGCCGCGGGCAGCCCCAGGTCTCTGAAGCCCTCCAGGGTGAGGTGGGGGTCTCGCAGGCTGACCCCCTTGTGCCCTTCGGGACTCCACTCGCCGGGCACACCGCGGAACCGGGACATCGCTGTCCTCCTTCCTGTACTGAGCACGGATCAGGTGGCGACCTCGACGCGGGCAATCCGTCCGCGGACCTTCTTCTGGGGCAGTGCTTCGGACAGCAGGTCCAGGTCGGGGTCGGTGCTCCGGGACGCCGACAGGTATAGCGAGGAGCCGTCGAGGCAGCAGGCGATGGCGAACTCGCCCGGCGTAGGCACTCGGTCGATGACCCGGGAGCCGTCTACCCGGACGAACTCTTCGCCGGTCGTTGTGGCGACCCAGATCGACCCGTCGGGGGCGGGCCAGATTCCATCTGGTCGATGCCGCTCGCTGAGCAGCTTGGCAAGATCGGCCCATGTGCGGGGGCGTTTCAAGGTTCCATCGGACTCGATGTCGAACGCCGTCAGGCGCATGGCGTGTGTCTCCGCCACGATCAGGGTGTCCTCGAGCACGGCGATGCCGTTGGGGAAGCGGAGGCCTTCGGCCGCGACCCGGGCGGACCCGTCGGGATCGACCACAAGGACGCGTCCGATCGGCGCGCCGCTGTGGGGGGCCTCGCCCATGTCGTCGACGTACAGCCGCCCATCGGGAGCACCGGCCATGTCGCCGAGCGCGGCGCGGGCCAGATCGCTGAGGTCGGCGTGGAGAACCGACTCGCCGTCCTCCAGCACGTCGATTCGCTTGGCATGCCAGCGGGCGATCGCGAGGCGTCCGTCCGGTAGGAACCAGATCCCGTTGGAGGGTTCGGCGAGCGCCGTTCGCGCCACGCCGGCTTCGGAGACCGTCAGGAGCTGAGCAGCTTGGGTGTCCGAACTCCACAGCGCATCGCCCTGGCGGCGCGGGGCCTCTCCCCAGACTGTGTCGTCGCACAGGGTCTCGATCGTCGAGTTCATGAGGCGACTGTCACCGCTGTTCACATGTCACTCCTTCTCGAAGTGGCGCCCTTTGGCGTCCAAAGTGTGCCCCGAACGACTTTTGCATGTCAATGCAACTTTGGAAAGTTGATGCTGTCGTCTTCATGTATCCGCACTGCGCGCTTGGCTCGGAGGTCGTTTGATCGCGCTGCCTTGTCCCGGAATTGGCCGTTTAGTCTGTGGTGTCAGGTCGCGCCAGGAGAGGGGTCTCGCTGGTGAGGCGGCGGGCCATGAGGTCTGCCACAGCAAAGCGGATCGACAGGGTTTCGCAGTCGCGGGCCAGCCGACAGTGGAGCATGAGCCAGCCGGTTGGGTCGGCCGCGCGGCGAGGTGCTCGCCGTGAGGGCGAGTTCTGTTCCGCGCGGCCTCCCGCCGAACCGGACATGACGTTGGGTAGGCCGCCAGCGAGGTGCCTGTGACCAGGTCCTTTTCCGACGGCCCCCCACCGAACCCACCGTGCTAGATTTCCCAGCAGTGGGCTCTCCAGTGCCTTTTCTTCTCATGAGTTCTGCCGCGAGCGACTCGCACCGTAGTGGATGTCCTCGTGGCAGACGCGGCAGACGACCAGGGTCTTCCGACGGCGCGCGGCCATCATCTGGGCCCAGGCGGGCTTGGCGGCCCGCCCCCGGACATTCAGGTCTTTGAGGTGCCGGATGTGGTGCACTTCGACACCGTCATGGGACCCGCACATCTCGCAGGTGTCGGCGAGCAGGCGCTTGACCACTTCGTTGCGCGCGCTGTTCCACACCTGCGTCGGGTGATCGTCGAGGCTGCCGATCCTGATCTTGCGCTTCAGCGAGACTCCGCCCCACTGCGCCACCAACGGCTGTCGTCCTTCGCCGCGTTCGACGGTGACCTGGAGTCCCCGGCGGGGACCCTGGTCGGTCTTCAGCACGGTACTGTAGCGCCGGTAGATCCTGGAGACACGGACGCGGTACTTCCGCGCGAGCGTCTTGACCAGGGAGCGCTGCATCACGTACTTCAGCCGCCCTAAGCGGTGGAGGTTGAAGGCGAGCTGGTAGTAACCGGCGATCCCACGGAACTCGGCCTGGTACTGGGCGACGATGGAGAAGTCGCTGTTGACCGTGCGTTCGGTCCGCCGGATCGGTCGGCCATGGTGCATGTAGAGACGGCACTTGGCGCGGATAACGTCAGCAGGCACTTTCAGCCCGATCTGCGCGTTGATGCTGCGGTGACCGCGCTGGTCGTGCTTGGTGTCGTTGTCCAAGACCACGATCTCGTAGCCGAGGAACCGGGCGGCACTCGTCCGCCCGTGCGTGATCAGGGTCTTCTCCTCGGACAGCTCCAGCTTGAGCTCGTCGTGCAGGAACCGGCCGATGTCGGCCTTGATCTCCTCGGCTTCCCGCTTCGGTCCGGTGAACCCGAGCAGCCAGTCGTCCGCGTAACGGCAGTAGTTCAGCCGACGGTAGCCCGGATCATCAGGATCGCGGGAGGGCATGGTCTTCATCTGCCTGCGCAGAGCCCGACCCGCCTCCAACTCCCCTTGCTGTTCCAGACGGAAGGCGCGCTGCCACAGCCGCATGTATGGACGATACGGCGTGCGCCGGGCTCCCCGGTTGTAAGCGGGCAGCAGGTTCGTCTCGATGTACTTGTCCAGCCGGTCCAGGTAGATGTTGGACAGGATCGGCGAGATCACGCCGCCTTGCGGCGAACCGCTCAACGTCGCGTGATAGCGCCACTGTTCCAGATACCCGGCCCGGAGCAGTCCGCCGGTCAACCGTAAGAAACGGTTGTCGTGGATCTTCTCCGCCAGGATCGACAGCAGGACCTCATGGTCCAGACTGTCGAAACAGGCTTTGATGTCCCCCTCGACGAACCATGTACTGCCCCGCCAGCCGGGATAGATCGATTGCAGGGCGGTGTGACAGCCCCGGCCGGGCCGAAATCCGTGGGAGTGATCGGAGAACTGCGGCTCGTAATACGCCTCAAGCAACAGGCGCATCACCTCTTGCAGCAGCTTGTCCGACCACGTCGGCAGACCCAAACCGCGCCGACTCTTCGTCCTTCCCTTCTTCTCGATGTAGACGCGGCGCGTCGGTGACCAGCGATAACGCTCACTGCGGAGCGCATCGATGATCGCCTGGATCTTCTCCAGGCGCATGCCGTCCACGGTCTCGGCCGTGACGCCGGGCGTCATCGCACCGTCGTTGCGGTAGATCCGCCCGTAGGCGAGCAGGTACAACTCCCGGTTGAACAAGCATCGGTAGAGACGTTCCAGCGGCAGACCTCGCCTGCCGCGTTCACGGATGATCCCCAGAAGGGCTTCGGCGCTCTGCATTTCGCATACCTCGCCATCGTGAAGATCTGTTGACACCTGGGGTCCTTCGCCCGTGTAGACGGCTTTCCCGTCCTCCCTGGTCGGGCGTTACTCCGACGACTACTACGACCCCTCCGTAGCCATAGGGCTCGCGCCCCGTAGGCCATCCCGTATTCCTCTTGCGCTGGACGTATCGAGCGTGACGTAGGCGGCCCGGTCCGTCCCCTTGAGCGAACTCACTGTCCGCCGCCCGCCGGCCGGAAGGGTTGAGACGGCAAAAGTCAGGACCGTCCGATGCCGACGGCTGCGACCTCAGGCGTCGTGTCGCAGGGTGTGCGTCTTCCACCGCTGGTGACTGGGCTTCAAGCAGTGTGGCCTTCGCCGTATCACGCGGGCCTTGCGCGGCAGCGCCTTCGACGCCTTCTCGATGCTCCACGCTTTCCCGCCATGCTGTTGTCCCCTCGCGCTTTCGCGTCCAGGTAAGGCGGGTGGCCCCAAGGTCACCTCCTTCCGAACCTCGGCCCCCTGCGGGGGCGATCCAGCGCCGAGTGAAACGGCGCACAGTTTCCCAGCACACCGCTCTCCGGTGACCTTTTCCGGTTGGGCGAGGTTGCGCGTCCCGTGTGGATGGCTTCGTGGCAGGCTCGGCAGACCACGAGGGTCTTGCGTCGCCGCATCGCCATCAGCTTCACCCAGACGGGGCGCTTTGGCTGTCCCGGCCGGTTGACATCTGCCAGTTTCCGGACGTGGTGGACCTCCACCCGCTGTCCGGAACCACAGATCTCGCAGGTGTCAGCCAGAAGCCGTTTCACAAGCTCAGATCTGTTGATCTGATTCGGTGTCAACGGCTGCCTGTCGTGCACAACCGCTGTGCGTTGGCGTCTGAGCGGAATCCCGCCAAAGCGGGCTACCAGTGGCTCCTTGCCTTCTCCACGCTCGACCCTGACTTCGAAGCACGGTCGCGGCCCGTAATCCGTCTTGACTGATGCCCGATACTTCCGGGCCATACGGTTGACCGTGGACTTGTGCTTGCCTGCCAGCGTCTTGAGCATCGATGTCTCCATCGCCCACCGCAAGCGGTTGAGATGGCCAACATTCTGGGCCAGCAAGTAGTACTGGACGAGACCCCGGTACTCCGCTTGATATGCCGCCACGATAGAAAAGTCACTGTCGTGATGCAGCACACCGCGCTGGACCGGCTTTCCGCCACTCATGTACGGCGCACAGCGTTGCCGAATTACGTCACGTGGCACGTAGAGCCCGATGATGCCGCTCGCAGATCTGCGCGGCCCCGTGAGCTTGGTGTCACATCGCTGGGCCTTCACTTCGTAGCCGAGGAAGCGCGCCGCCTGGTTGGTGGCGTGCGTGATCAAGGTCTTGGAGTCCGAGAGTTCGAGCTTGAGTTCACCTCGCAGGAACCCCTTGACCCGTCCCTTTATCTCCTCTGCTTCGTGCTTTGGCCCCGCGAAACCGAGAAGCCAGTCATCGGCGTACCTGATATACCGCAGGCGTCGATAACCAGGATCGTAAGGGTCGCGGCTTGGCAGACTGCGCTTCATGAGCCGCAACTGCCGGACCGCGGCACGATCGCCGCGTCGCTTGGCCCAGTACATCCGGCCGTCGAGCCGATGGTACTCAGGATGGTTTCGACGCTGTTTTCCTCGGTTGTATTCCGGCAACAACTGTTGCTCAACGAACTGATCGAGTCGGTCAAGGTAGATGTTAGAGAGGATCGGCGAGGCAACTCCACCTTGGGGTGCCCCACTGAGAGTGGCATTCCACTTCCAGTCCTCCAGGTATCCAGCCTTGAGCATGTGATCGATCAGCCGCAGGAAGCGGCCATCGTCGACCTTCTCCCCGAGGGTCCTGAGCAGGACCTCGTGGTCGAGACTGCCGAAGCAGTCCGAGATGTCTCCCTCGATGAACCAGCGCGTCCCGGTCCAGTGCTTCGCCACGGCCTGAAGGGCCGTGTGGCAACCCCGTCCGGGACGGAAACCGTGGGAGTGATCGGAGAACTGGACGTCGTAGTACGCCTCAAGAAGTAGACGCACGACTTCAGCGACCAGTTTGTCCGACCAGGTCGGCAAACCAAGCGGGCGTCTCTTGCGGGTGCCTCCTTTCTTGTCGATGTAGACCCGCTTGACAGGCATCCATCGATACGACTCCGAGCGCAATGCGCCGATGATCGCGTCGATTTTCTCCAGTGACATGCCGTCCACGGTTTCTCCTGACGACCCTGGAGTCATCGCCCCAGCGTTGCGGTAGATTCGGCCATAGGCCATCAGGAAAAGCTGCGGGTTGAACAGCTGTCGGTAGACCCTCTCCAGAGGCAGACGACGCCTGCCTCTTTCCTGGATGATGCCCAGGACTGTTTCGGCGTTCTGCATTACGCATACCTCCCAGTAGCGGACATCGTGATCACCTGTGCCCCTTCGCCCTGCGGTCCGGTTTTCCCGGCCTCCCTGGCAGGTCGTTACTCCTGCGACTACTACGGGCACTCCGTCGCCATAGGGCTCGCGCCCCTTAGGCGATCCCGTGGTACGTCTTCGCTGTACGTATCGAGCACGACGTAGGCCGCCCACTCATCTCCTTGACCGCCCTCACTGGGCGGCGCCCCCCTCCTCGGAGGTTGCCCAGGCCGATTCATGAGGACCGGGCAAGGAGAGGGCATCGGTTTCAGATGCCGTTCCGATGAGTTTCCGGTTGTGCCGCTGGAGATTGGACTTCAGGCAATCCAGCCTTGGCCATATCGCGCGGGTCTTGCAGTTCTCCGCCCTAGGCAACTTCGGACAGCTACCGCTTTCCTGACATGCTGTTGTCCCCTTTGGCTTTCACCGCCAGGTAAGTCAGGTGACCCAGAAACAATCCTCCAAGTTGCTCCCGAGTGAGTCGGGGATACAACGAAGCGCCTCACGGCGCACTGAAGCCCCAAACTGTGCGCCAGGGCGGAAAATCCGCAGGCAGGGCCCGCCATTTGCAGCCAGTATCCACGACGTAGCGGATGGCGTCGACAATCTCTCGGCGGGATGCTTCTCCGGCCGCCCGCCGGCGGAGGTCTCGCAGGCCGGGGTCGGCAACAGCGGTTCGATCAGGGCCCATTCCGCGTTGGTGGTGTCCGAGGGATAGCGGCGATGACGCATGGCGATCCTTGGACAGGGCCGTGGTGGCCGCCCCGCGGGCGGCCACCACGGCTGGTCAGGCACTGGCGATGAGGTCGAGGGTGGATTCGATGGAGTTGAGCTGGGCGACGATGTGCCGTACCCATTTGTCGCCTGGGTGGGCGACGGTGCCGGTAATGAACCGGCGGAACTCGGTCAACTTCTCTGCGACGACTGCCCGTTCGTATGCCTCCAGGGCGGCCCGTTCGGCTCCGAGCTGGTAGCCGTCCGTCCTCGTCCAGATCAGCGGGGGCCAGCCCTTGGAGGCGGCCTCGTCCTTGAGGGCCGCGAGGCCGGACCGCACCTGGCTGGGAGACAGGCCGCTCGCTCTGACGAGCTGGTGGAACAGCAGGCCGGCTGGTCTGGCCTCGAACAGCACGAAGCGGACGGTGTCCGCGTGCCGCCTGGCGGCGTCGCCCCGGCGCCGTGAGGCGCGGGGCATGGCTATTCGCCCTTCAGCATACGGGCGAGCTCGTCGTCCATGTCGACCTTGCCGGTGTCGACCGCGGTCTCGATCCAGTCGAGAGTGGCTTCTCTGAACTTGGGGGCCGGTTCGTCCCAAATCCTCTGATCTGCGGCTCTCTGAAACCAAATCGGTGATGCCGAGGAATCACGGCGAAATGTTCCGGAGCGAGAGCCACTCCGCCTGCCGCCTCAGTACTGTGACTTCGCATGACCGACACCGAGATCGAGATCACCGCAGACCTGGTCCGCGACCTGTTGCAGGAGCAACATCCAGATCTTGCAGGGCTGGCCATCCGCGAGGTGGCGGGCGGCTGGGGCAACCAAATGTGGCGCCTCGGGGATGAGCTGGCCGTGCGCATGCAGCGCATGGACCCCACCCCGGAGCTCCAGCTCAAGGAGCGGCGGTGGCTGCCCGTGCTGGCTCCGCGCCTGCCGCTCCCGGTGCCGACTCCGGTGCGGTTCGGCGAACCGTCCGAGCGTTTCCCCAAGCACTGGACCGTGATGACGTGGGTTCCCGGCGAGCCGCTGGACCACGGCTCGATCAGCCGCGGCGACCACGCTGCCGACACGCTGGCGGGTTTCCTCCAGGCGCTCCATGTGGAGGCGCCCGCCGAGGCGCCGATCGCTACGGACCGCGGTGCCCATCCCAGGAACTGCACGGACGGCTTCGAGAACTTCTTCCAGGCCGTTGCCCCCGACGACACCGCTACCGACGTCCGGGCCGTCTGGGAGGACGCCGTTGCGGCCCACGCGTGGGAGGGCCCGCCGGTGTGGGTGCATGGCGACCTCCATCCCGCGAACCTCGTGGTCTCGGACGGAACGCTCTCGGGCATCGTCGATTTCGGTGACATGTTCGCCGGCGATCCCGCGTGGGACCTCGCCGCCGCATGGGTGCTGCTACCCACAGGCACGGCCTCACAGTTCTTCGACACGTACGCGCACGCAGACGAGGCGGCGATCCGGCGCGCCCGCGGGCTGGCCGCGATGAAGAGCCTCTTCCTGATGCTCATGGGGCAGAACGGGGATCGGGGCCTTCCCGGCGGCAAACCGAGCTGGGGACCTGCAGGCCGCGCGGCACTTGATCGTGTTCTGAAGGGCGTTTGACGCACGCTTCTTTGAACTTGTTCTCGATCTTGATTGAGGGCCATGCGGCATCCCACCTTCGTGGACTCATCGATCACCACGCGTAGTGGGGATGCCAAGGTCCACGGCCGTATACTGCCCATGGCCCCGATCGAGCTGGTGGAGCTTCTCCTCGACGCCAGTCAGGCTGACCTGGAGACCTTCGACCTCGCCGAGCCAGCCTTCCGTCTCGGCTTCGGCGATTCGGGCGATCAAGTTGTCGCGAATCTCGGCAAGCCGTGCCCGTTGGGACGGGTCAGGTCGCAGAAGGGAGCATCTGACACAAGCGTGTTCGTGGATGCAGTCGGTGCCGAACGCCCTGCCGCAGGTACCCACCGAGAGCTTGCGGCGCTCGAAGTGGCCGAGGAAGGAGTCCCACTCCTCTGAGGTCGGGACCCGGTATTCCTCGCTGGGCCGCAGGGCCCGGCGGCGGGCGATGAACGCGTGGTGGGCCTCGATGGCCTCGGTGGGATAGACCGCCTTGTAGCCCATCGTGGTGGAGATGTTCTTGTGAAGTTTCCCCGTGATCCTGGGGGAAGCTTCAACCCGCGCGTACTCCACTATGGAAGACGGTGCCGTCCGGCAGGAGCTTCACCGTCCGCGCGGTAGCACGGCCGGCGTACACGGCGTTCGACGCGGCGTAGATCGTTCCGACGTGCCCGGGCATCACCAGGACCCCTGAGGCGGTCCGGCGCGGGACAGGATCAGCGAACGAGACGACCCCCCGTACGCCGCGGGCGAGAAGGTGCTCGAAGCGGCGGGCGAGGAACCACGACTCGGAGTTTCCGGGGCATACGTCCAGCAGGACGAATCGCGCGCACACCAGTGACTCGGTGTACGGTTCCTTCTGCGCACCGGAAACAGCCATCAGCACAGCACAAGGCCCAGTTTTCCTACAGGTCTATGGGTTGACCCACTGGGGCGGGCCTCTTTCGTGCCTGTCAGCCGGTCTTGCCGCCAGTGAGGGCGATGTCCAGGTGCGCGAGCAGTGTGTCGAATGTGGCCAGCTGTTGTGGTTCGAGACGGCCGAAGCGCTGGCGAAGTACGTGCGTGCCCGCTTCTTCCGCGGCCCTTAGTGCCGTGCGGCCGATGTCGGTGATGGAGACGGTCTTGCGGCGGCGGTCCTCGGGGTCGCCGGTTCGGGCGACCATGCCGAGGCGCTCCAGGCCCTCCACGATCTGGGTGACGGAGCGCGGTGCTTGGCCGAGGGAGGCGGCCAGCTGCGCTTGGTGGAGCGCGCCGCAGTCGGCCAGTGCCTGAAGGACCTTGGTGCGGGACAGGGACAGGCCGGCGGTCGTCAGCATGTGCTGGTCGACCTGTTCGCGCAGGCTGTACGCGAGGGTCAGGAAGGACAGTCCCACCTGCTCCGGGGCGCTGCCCGCCGTTGTTGATTCGTGCTGCTCCATGGTTCGGGTATCCTCGCACAACATAATCATGAGGTACCTCACGAAAGGGGTTGTGGGATGAATCGTCCCGTCGCCGTGATCACCGGAGCCACCTCCGGACTGGGCCGCATCGCCGCCTTCGAGCTGGCCCGCCGGGGCTACCGCATCGGCGCCGTGGCCCGCTCCCGCAGCAAGGCGCAAGCCCTCGTCACCGACCTGAAGGCGGTGACCGACGAGCCCGTCGACGTCTTCCACGCCGACCTCGGCCTGCTCTCCGACGCCCGCCGCGTAGGCGAGGAGATCGCCGCGTGCTACCCGCACATGGACGTCCTGGTTAACAACGCCGGCCTGCACGCCTTCGCGCAACGCGTCACCACCGAGGGCCTCGCGGAGATGACGGCGGTGAATTACCTCGGCCCGTTCGTCCTGACCGAGGCGCTCACGTCGAAGCTCGGCGCCTCGGCGCCGGCCCGGATCGTCAACGTCGCCTCCGAAGCGGCCCAGCAGGCGAAAACGATCGCCCCGGCCGAGGATCTGCGGCGCACCGATCCCTACACCCGGCGGGAGTCGATGTCCCTGTACGGGCGCACGAAGCTGATGACCATCATGTGGACGCAGGAGCTGGCCCGCCGCCTGGATGCGGACAAGGTGACCGTGAACTGCTGCGACCCCGGCTTCAACGCCACCGGCCTGGGCCGGGACCTGCCCGGCTCCGCAGTCCTGCAGCGGGTGCTGAATATCCTGAGGATCGGTGATCCCCGCAAGGGCGCCGGCATCATCGTGCGGCTCGCCACCGACCCGGCGTTCGCGGGCACCACCGGCGGCTACTTCTCCGCCCGCGACGCCCGCCCCCTGCAGTGCCCCGAACCCGGCCGGGACCTCCGCGTGCAGCGGGAGCTGTGGGACGCGACCGCGGCGCTTCTCACCGCCCACCCGGCCGGCTGAGACCCGGGACGTCCGCCTCAAGGAGGACACCGCCCGGTACCGGGGTACCGCCCCGGGCGCGGATTCGTCCTCCAGTAGCTCTTTTCGGCCGCAGGCGACTTCTACGTTCATGGGCGGAGCCTGTCGGGCTCGCCCTCACACATCCGTTTTCCCTCCTGGTGGGAGTAATTTTCGTGGCCACCTTTCTCTACCGGCTCGGCCGGCTCGCCTTCCGGCGGCGTCGGCTGGTGCTGCTGGCGTGGATTGCGGTGCTCGTCGCCGCGGTCATCGGTGTCAGCAGCGTGTCGGGCAGTACGACGGACGACTTCACGCTTCCCGGAACCCAGTCCCAGCAGGCCATCGACCTGCTGGAGAAGGAGTTCCCGCAGGCTTCGGCCGGCGGCGCCACGGCCCGGGTGGTCATCGAGGCTCCGGATGGGCAGAAGCTGACGTCCGCCGCACACAAGCAGGAGGTGGAGTCGCTGGTCGCCGACCTGCGCAAGGCACCGCAGGTGGCGAACGTCACCGACCCTTTCACCGCCGGCCTGGTCAGCTCCTCGGGCAGCATCGCTTACGCTCAGGTGATCTACGCCGTCCCGCAGGCCGACATCACTCCCGCCGCGTCGGACGCCCTGCACCAGGTGGCGGACAAGGGCGAGAAGGCAAGTCTGAAGATCAGCCTCGGCGGCAACGCGGTGCTGGAGGAGGAGCAGAGCAACGCGGCCGAACTGATCGGCCTGCTGGTCGCCGCCTTCGTCCTGGTCAGCACCTTCGGTTCACTGGTCGCGGCCGGATTGCCTCTGGTGTCCGCGATAGTCGGCGTCGGCATCGCCCTGTGCGCCATCACCGTCGCCTCGTCGTTCGTGGACATGGCCTCCAACGCGCAGACCCTGGCGCTCATGCTGGGTCTGGCGGTGGCCATCGACTACGCCCTATTCATCGTCTCCCGCTACCGCACAGAGCTGCGTGAGGGGCACACGCCCGAGGAAGCTGCCGGGCGTGCCCTAGGGACCGCGGGCTCGGCGGTGGTCTTCGCTGGTCTGACCGTCGTCATCGCGCTCGCCGGTCTGAGCGTCATCGGCATCGCGATGCTCACCACCATGGGCCTGGCCGCGGCCTTCGCCATCACCGTCGCCGTGCTGGTCGCGCTCACTCTCCTGCCGGCCACGCTGGGCTTCATCGGTACCCGCGTGGCTCACGGCCGCCTCACCACACGCCGGGTACGTGCCGAGCAAGCACGGCCGGCGCGTCACGATGGGCGTTCGCTGGGGTCGCTTCGTCACCCGCCACCCCTGGAAGATGCTGCTGGCGTCGGTTATCGGCCTGGGCGTGCTGGCCATCCCGGCACTGTCGCTGCGGCTGACCCTGCCCGACGACAGCATGGCCGCTCCCGGCAGCACCCAGCGCGTGGCCTACGACACGCTCAGCAAGGGCTTCGGGCCGGGCTTCAGCGGCCCGCTGACCATCGTCGTCGACGCTCGGGACAGCGACGACGCGAAGATTGCGGCCGCGGACACCTCCGCCATGCTGGAGGGCCTCGACGACGTCGCCACCGTACGGCCCCCGGTCTTCAACGAGGCCGGTGACGTCGCCCTGATCACTGCGGTGCCGAGCAGCCCGCCCACCAGCCAGGAGACCGTCGACCTGGTCGGCGACATCCGCGAGGGCAGCGACGCGGTGGAGAAGGACAGCGGCACGCAGGTGATGGTGACCGGCACGACCGCGCTCAACATCGATGTCTCCGCCAAGCTCGGCGGGGCCATGGTGCCCTACCTTGCCATCGTCGTCGGCCTCGCGCTGGTCCTGCTGCTCCTCGTGTTCCGCTCGGTCCTGATCCCGATCAAGGCCGCGGCCGGCTTCCTGCTCAGCGTCGTCGCCACCCTCGGCGTGCTGGTCGCCGTGTTCCAGTGGGGCTGGCTCAAGGACGTCTTCGGTGTCGACGAGACCGCCCCCATCGTCAGCCTGCTGCCCATCCTGCTGATCGGCGTGGTCTTCGGCCTGGCCATGGACTACGAGGTGTTCCTTGTCTCCGGGATGCGCGAGGCGTACGTCCACGGCGCCGGCCCCACCGAAGCGATCGTCACCGGGTTCCGCCACGGCGCCCGCGTGGTCACCGCCGCCGCCATCATCTTGATCTCGGTGTTCGCCGGTTTCCTCCTCGACGACATCGCCCTGGTGAAATCCATCGGCATGGGCCTTGCCACCGCGGTCCTCTTCGACGCCTTCGTCATCCGCATGACCCTCGTCCCCGCGGTGATGACCCTGCTTGGCGCACGGGCCTGGGCACTTCCCCGCTGGCTCGACCGCCTCCTGCCCAACGTCGACGTGGAAGGTGAGAAGCTCCGCCGGGTACTGGCCGAACGCGAACGCCAGACCCGTATCCCCGCCCAGAACGACCAGGAGCCGACGGCGCCCGCGCCCCTCGGGTAGGCACAGCCCCGGCACACCCCGACCCCGCCTGCCGGCCCCCCGAGGGGCGGCAGGCGGTCCCCGGGGCCCGGACAGCACACCGTGCACCGCACATCGGCTGTCCGGGCCCCTTTGCCCCCGCCTGCCGGTTCATGCTCGCCGAGGAGCGGCGGGCGGCCTGCCCGGACAGCGGAAAGGCCCCCACCTGCCATGAGCGAGCCGACCCCCCGAGAACCTGTACGCGGCACCTCGCCCCATGCTTCCCGGCTTCCGCAGTCACTGACCAACGACCCCGACCACCGCGTCACCGTGTCGATCATCAGCGGGGTGGCCGCCTGGCGGATGCTCGACCGCGACCACCCCCGGCTGCGGCTGTGGGCCGTGCCCGTCTTCTGCGCCGTCCTCGGACTGCCCTCCCTGCTCAACCCGGCCAACCGCACGCACCTGCCCAGCGAGATCGTCCTCACCCTCGCCTACACCGTCCCTCTGCTGTGGCGGGAACACCGTCCCGGCCTGGTGTTCGCGATCACCACGGCCGTCTCCGTCCTCGCGCTGCCGCTGAACGTCCTCAACGGCGCCGACGCGGCCCGGATCGTCGCGCTCTACAACGTCGGCCGCTACGGTAGCCACCGCCAGCTGGTCCTCGCCTGCACGGTCACCGCTGCCCAGCTCGTTCTCTGGATCGTGGCGTTCTGGGGAAGCGGCCAGCTGCAACACGCCAAGCGCCCGGAAATCGTCACGCTGCTGGCCATGCTCGCCGTGACCGCCTGCGCCGGACTGGCCCTCACCGGACCTCTGGCGAAGGCCTACATCGTGGCTCTGGAGACCAAGAGACCAGCAGACCCGCCTGGCCGCAGCCTGGGAACGCACCCACATCTCCCACGAGATGCACGACATCCTCGGCCACACCCTCGTCGTCATCATCGGCCTCGCCGACGGAGCCGCCGCTCTGGCCAGATCCCGCTCGGGACGTCGTCCTGATGGACGTCCGGATGCCCGGTGTCAACGGCATCGAGGCCACCCGGCGCATCGTCGAGTCCGGCGGCCGCTCGCGGGAACGCCTTTGACACCGTGCTCCGGCAGACCCTGGAGGAGTGGAAGGTACCGGCCGTCGACTTCGCCGAGTACGACCAGTACGCGGCCGACATCCGCGCGGGGAGCCGCCCCCGTGCGGGACGGGGCAAAGGCGTACGGTCGGTCCTGCACTCCGCCTTCACCACCGCACTTGCCCGGTACTGCATCGAACACGACCTGCCTCATCTGGGGTTCATCGTGCTCGACTCACCGGTCGTCACCTACCGGGAGCCCGTGGGCGAGGACGTCGACATCACCGGACATGTCGTCGACCACTTCTACCGCCACATGGCTGCCTTCCCCGGCCAGGCCATCATCATTGAAAACGGCGACCCGCCGACCGACGTGCTCTCCTGCGCCACCTCCTACCGCTTCACCGGATCAGAAGAGGGCAGGCCCGGCTTCTTCCCCACCGCCTTCCCCGCGCCCCCGGGAAACGGGTAACCAACGGCCCTCAGCCCGGCACCGACTCCTACCGCCTCGCCCTCGCCCAAGCCAGGGCCGTCGCTCAGGGCACTACGGCAGGCTGACCCGTATGCTCTGCCCTACTGGTGGAGTCCCAGTTATGGACTACCGACGGTCGGCGGGGAGGCTCTTGATCATCTCGCCGTTGACCAGGATGACGAGACAGCCGCAGCCACCGACGCAGTATTCGACCTCACCTTCAGACGTGCGGTGGTGGGACCTTAGCGTCCACAACTGCGTTTCCGCCGGAGTCGGCTCGTGGCAAACGGGGCAGCGGTCGTCCGAGGACGTGACCGCGCATGCGGGAGTCATGCCACCAACATGGCGTCACCGTCTAAGACACTTCAACCATTACATCGGGCGGGGCTCACTCGGACGAGCGCCGGGGTGATCCGCAGGTCCGGCACGCCGAGCGGCGCGGCGCACAGACCACGCGCCGGCCAGGACTACCAGTGCCATGGCGCACAGTTGACGTGCTGTGAGCTGCTCGTGCAGCAAACCGAAACCGACCGCCGCCGCCACGGCGGGGCTCAGTGCGAGCAGCACTCCGAAGGCGCGCACATCGATGCGCCGCAGTACCGTCATATCCAGCGAGTACGGGATCAGGGAGGACAGGAGGGCCACCATGAGCCCGGTGCCGAGGACGGCAGGGTGGGCTGCCACCGCGCCACCCTCCGTGACGGCGGTGACCGGAGTCAGCACGCAGGCGCCGCTGGCCAGCCCCAGGGTCAGGCCCGTCCAGTCGGGGAACAGGTGCCCGACCCGCCGGCTTATGACCACATAGCCGGCCCGGCACAGCGCGGCGGCGCCCCCCAGCAGCAGTCCGACGGCGGAGAGCGAGGCTCCCGGGGTGGCCAGCATGAGTACACCCACAAGCGCAAGCACCGCCACCGCGAGGTGCTCGAGCCGACGGGATAGAACGATCGACAAGGTGAGCGGCCCGAGCAGTTCCAAGGTCGCGGCCACCCCGATCGGCAGGCGGCTGATGGTCTGGAAGTACGCCAGGTTCATGGCCGCGAAGACCAGACCAAGCGAGATCGCCGCCCGCCACTGCACAACCGTGACCTCCCGCAGTCGCGGCCGGACCAGTACCCACAGGATCGCGGCCGAGAAAAACAGCCGCATACCGGCCAGCGCCGTGGGGCCAACTGTCCCATAGGCATCCTTCGCCACGGCCGAACCCGCTTGCAGGCTCACGATCTGAGCCAGCATCAACGCCGGAGCCGTCGCGGCGCCCTGCCACGGTGCGCGGGAAATCTTCACCGTCATGCTCCTGCGCGTCCTCTCCGTGGTCACCGCCGTGCTGGCCCCCGGCCTGCCGCCGCGCGCCGCTACAGCTCGGACGCCACACGATGGTGTAATTACTCTATGCATTTCAACCATTACGGTGGGGAGGCCGCCCGGCTGGCTGCGGACCTGGTCAACCTGACCGCGCCACCACCCCCCGAGCACCTGGAACCACTACTCGCCACACACGGCGTGGTGCACCGCACACTCACCGCCGCGCAGACCGAGACGATCTGGACATGGAGCCGACGCTTGGCCGCGTGCTTCGGGCGGCAGGACCTCGAAGAGCGGTGCCAGGCCGTCAATACACTTCTCGCCGACGCCTCCAGCAGCCCCCGGATCTCCCTGCACGACGGCCAGCCCCACCTGCACTACAGCACCACTGACGCCGACGCAGCCGCGCACATCCGAGCCGTCACCGCAGCCGGACTCGCCTACGTCGTGTGCTCCGCCGGCGCCGAACGGCTGGGGCGCTGCGCGCGCCACGCCTGCGGTCTGGCATTCGTCGACACCTCCCGCAACGGCCGACGCGCCTACTGCTCCGTGCGCTGCGCCAACAACGACGCCGTGGCGCGTCACCGCGAGCGGATCCACGGTGACGCCCGGCCGTCAACTGCACGGAAGACCCGGAGAACGTGACCGTCCGGGACGCCGCCACTTCACTTCCCACGGCAAACGGCACCGCTGGCCTCAGCCACCGACAACACACCCCTCGCGGCGTCTACCGGCCGTTCCGCCGGGACGACGATCCGGAGCGGTGGGCCCGCATGGTGTACGACCCTGTTGTCTCCCACCCCCGGGCGTCTGTTTCACGGGGTGTCGACGGTGACCACGATGGTGACGACGGCAGCGAGCACGCCCATCGCTGTCAGCGGCCGCCAAGCAGCTCGTGCGTCCAACTCGGGCCCGGCTGGGAAGGGCGTACGGGCCGGCACGTAACCCCACCACTTTCGGGGGACGTCTTGTCAGACCGGGCCCCTACCGTCCGTGGCGGACAGGTTGCTCGCTGCGGAACGAAGGAGATAGCGATGGTGTTCGTCGGGGTCCATGGAGAGTGGGGACGCATCGACGTCACCCAGGCCGACCTCGGCTGCGGGCAGGACAGGGAGAGCATCTACAAGACCAAGCCCGCCGCGCCGCTGACCTGCTACGAATGCGGCTGGCAGCTCCACTTGGTCCACAAGACTCACAACGCGTACGACCTGTGGTTCCTGCGGCACGCCAACAACGCGCCCCACTGTCAGGCCAAGGCTGTCGGCGAGGGCATGGCCCACCACCTGCTCAAGCTCGACCTCGCCCACCACGCCCGGGCGGCCGGCTGGAGTGCCGAGTACGAAGTCGCTGCCCCGGACGGCTCCTGGCGCGCGGACGTGATGGCCACCTCTCCGGACGGCAGCCGCTGCGTCGCGCTGGAGGCGCAGATGGCGACCATCCCGGTCACCGACATCGAAGCGCGCACCGACCGGTACCAGTCGGACGGCGTCGAGGTGTGCTGGTTCACCGACCGCAAGACCGTGCCCTGGCTGGACAACGTGCCCTCGGTCCAGATCGCCCGGCCTGACGACGGCGGCCCCGTTCAGGTCACCGCCGGTCCCGCTCGGTTCGTCCCCGAGTGGTGCGAAGACCGCGGGAACTGTGGCCTGTGTGAATGCGAGGACTGCGGCGCGGGCGTCGACGGGCCGCTGCCGTGCGGCGGCCACGGCAAGTGGCCGATGGCGAAACCCTTTCCCCTGGAGCGGTTCGTCGCCGCAATCTGTGCGAACACCACCCGCCCGCACCGGCTGCGCGCAAAGGGCTGGGGTGATGACGGCAAGTGGCGATGGATCACCCGTGCCTACTTCGACCTGGAGGAAGAACAGGTCCAGGCTGAAGCCAGGCGCCAGCAGGTCATCGCCCGGAAGGTCCAGCCCGAGCGGCGGCGCCGGGAGGCCCAGCGCACGGCGGAGCAGGACCACCAGGCGGCGATCAACGCCCTGCTCCAGCGCCAGCAGGCGCTGACCAAGCCGGTGGTCGAGTTCGTCTACCACGAGGCCGGAACCTATCCGCAGGTCGCCAAGCACGGCACCCCTGACTTCGCCATGGGCGTCCCCGTCTACGTCAACGGCGCCCTGTACGCCGTTATCTGTCCCGTCGCCAGCCGCGTCTCCGCACTCCGCGACCGCCTTGCACCACTGATCCTGTTCGCCACCACGGAACGCGAACGTCAGCGCATCGCCACGCAGGCCCGCCCCGGCCAACGCATTGAGGTCATCGAGGTCGACCTGACCACGGCGGTCCCGGTCGTACCGCAGCAGCGGGATGCGGGCAGCCTCACCACCAAGCAGGCGGTGAACCGGATGATGGGTCTGGACCGCAGGTAGAAGGTCTCCGGTCTACGCCTATCGCAGCGGCCAGGCAGGATGCTGGCCATGGCATCTGAAGTCATCAATGCTCTCGTCAGCCCCGAGGCGGCAGCGGCCGCCATCGCGCTGATAGCGGTGCCTCTGGCCTATGCCGGGGCCCGCGCTGGAGGCAGGGGCGCCCATCTGGGGCCTGAGGACGCTGCACGGCAGGAGCACAAGCGGGACGCGTACGCGTCTCTCCTCTATGAGGCTGACGCCTACGCCCGACGCGCCCGGTCCATCCATGTCGATCAATGAAGCGTTAGCTTGTCTTTTAACGTGCGGTCCAGATCCAGCCCAGTGGGGTGAGGCCGAGCGCGCGGGCGACGGATTGGGAGGCATGGTTGTCTGCGGTGGTGCTGTAGAAGAGCACGGCCTTGTTGCGGTGCTCACGCTGGGACCAGGCGGCTACGACGGTCGGTGCGAGGCGCTTGCCGCGGAAGTCGGGGCGGGTCCAGATGCCTGCCTCTGCGGCGGTGGCGTTCGACGCGGGTGTGAAGCAGATCGACACCGGCTTCCGTTCGTGGACGGCCATGGCCCACTCGCCCATGCGCCCGTTGATCAGTTCGTTCCACTCGTCGGGCTGCCAGTTGTCCGGCCGGATCAGGTGTTGGGCGGTGCGCTGGCCGTCGGCGGTGGAGACGATGATCGGCAGCGGGGCTGGGTCTGGGACGGCGAGACGGTCCGGGAAGACGAAACATGGGCCGCCCTCGACGGACACCGTCCGGTCGTCAAGGGATGCGACCAGACAGTGAAGTGCGTCGGGTAGACGGCTGGGGCTGTACTCCTGCTCCATGCCGTCGATGGAGCTGGGGACCGCGAGACCGGGCGAGAGCGCCAGGAGACGTGCGTGAGGGGACCATGCCCACACCGCGAGCACGGAAGGATCTCTGAGGGCTGCTTGCGGGGTGTCCGGGTCCGGTGCGAGGCCGTAGTTCGCGTCGACCTCCAGGGCCAGCAGGTGTCCTTCGTCCCAACTCATGGCAAGAGGCTAGCTTCGCTGGAGGGCCCGGGCAGAACAGTTTCCTCCAAGGAGACAGTAATGCGGCCCTGGTGTGATCATGTGCGCCGTCGAGACGCTGGTGATCAACCAAGGTCGTGAGAGTGAGTCTGCTGAACAACTCTGCCCGCATCGAGTCCCTGATGATGTTGTCCCGGTTCCGGACCGACTTCTACGGTTGCTTACCCGCCCGCGGGGATGCGCTGTTCGAGCTGACCGACGCGATCCTGTGTGCCGACGGGCCGGTGAGGTCCCTGGTAGGGCTGGCTCTGGCCTCAGAACACCGCCGTGGGCACGGTGCTCTCTATGCAGGCCTGAATCAGGGCCGGGTGGATGTGGGCCGACTGCGCCGGGCGCTGGTCTCGGTGCCGTTGCCGAGGGCATCTGACGGGCATCTGGTCCTGGCGGTGGACATCTCACCGTGGCTGCGTCCGGACGCTGACACCGCCCCCGACCGGTGCTTTTGCCACACATACGGGTACGGCGAGAACAAGCACCTGATGATTCCGGGCTGGCCGTACTCGGTAGTTGCCGCACTGGAGACCGGGAGAACGTCGTGGACAGCGATCTTGGACGCCGTTCGCCCGGCGCCGACGTCGCGGCGGTGACCACCGCGCAGATCCGGGAGGTCATCGAGCGGCTGGTGGCCTCCGGCCAATGGACGGACGGCGACCCAGACGTGCTGGTGGTGGTCGACGCCGGTTACGACGCCCCGCGGCTGACCCACCTGCTGGCCGACCTGCCCGTTGAGATCCTGGGCCGGACGCGGTCGGACAGGGTGATGCGTCGGCCGACGCCGCCGCGGGTCTATGACCCCAAGGGGGGCCGGCCGCCCAAGCACGGCGGCGAGTTCGTCTTCGGCCAGCCCAGCACCTGGGGTGCCGAGCACGTGGTGACAGTCACGGACACCCGCCTCTATGGGAAGGCGACCGCGCAGGCATGGGACCGGCTCCACCCCCGGCTGACTCGCCGGGCCGCGTGGATCGAGCACTCCGCTGAGCTGCCCATTATCGAGGGCACCGTGATCCAGCTGGAAGTGTCCCACCTGCCGTCCGGCACCAAGCCGAAGCCGGTCTGGCTGTGGTGGTCCAAGACCGGTGCGACCGCGGCCGACGTCGACCGTTGTTGGCAGGCGTTCCTACGACGGTTCGACGTCGAGCACCTTCCGGATGATGAAGCAGACACTGGGCTGGACTGCCCCCAGGCTCCGCAGCCCCGAGGCTGCTGACCGGTGGACCTGGCTCGTCATCGCCGCCCACACACAGCTCCGACTCGCCCGCCCGCTGGTCCAGGACTTACGACACCCCTGGGAGAAGCCGGCCCCGCCGGACCGGCTCACCCCAGCCCGAGTCCGGCGGGGGTTCAGGAACATCCGTCCGACAGCCGCATTCCCAGCGGGAGCACCGAAACCCTCACGACCAGGCCCCGGCCGACCACCAGGCACCCGGAACCGGCACCGAGCAACCCGCCATGACGTGGGCAGAGGTCTCGCCACCGGCCAGCCCTACCAACGACCCACCCACCACAAGGTCGGCACCAAGCCACGGCGGATCAGTTAAAAGACAAGGTTACTGATCCACTCACGCTTACTCATCGGTAACGGTCTTCTTCGCGATGCGGCCCCGAAGTGTTCAGCATCCCGTTCGCGGCCGTTGGGGCATGCGGGGCCGGTGCCGATGTCGTGTCGGTTTCGCAACGTTCATGCCTTCTTTCCGCGGCGTCTCGTCACAGCCAGAAGTTCCGCCGCGGGGCCGACGGGGACGCGTCCCGAAGTCCAGACGGCTCGCAAGTCACGGCGTAGATCGATGCCCTCGACCTCCACCGACACAAGGCGGCCATCGGCGAGGTCGGCCGCTACCGCGAGCTCGCTGATCACTGCCGGGCCGGTTCCGGCGATCACGGCATTGCGCACGGCGGTCGCCGACCCCAGCTCCAGGAGAGGCAGCGGTTCGCCCACACCGGCCTTGCGCAGCGCCTGGTCCAGGGTCTCGCGGGTGCCCGATCCGCGTTCGCGCAGCACCAGCGGCGCGGCCACGAGCTCGGCGACGCCCAGCGGGCGACGGCGGCGCGTCCAGGGGTGCCCCGGGGCGACCACCACGAGCAGCCGGTCGCGGGCGACCTGCCGGGCGGACAGCCCCGCCGGGGCCCGCGGCGACTCGACGAACCCCAGGTCCACCGCTCCGCTGCGGAGCAGATCCGGAACCTGTTCGCTGTTGGTCACCTGGAGACCGACGTACAACTCCGGCCGAGTGCGGCGCAGCTCGCCGATCCAGCCCGGTACCAGACACTCGGCCACCGTCATGCTGGCCGCCACCCTCAGCTCGGCGTCCCGCTTCGTACGCAGCGCCTCCGTGCCGGTCAGCAGCCCCTCCATCTCCTGCAGGACCCGCTGCGCCCAGCCCGCCACGGCCCGGCCCGCGTCGGTGAGCTGCGATCCCCGCCGCGTCCGGTCCACCAGCACCAGGCCCAGCCTGCGCTCCAGCATGGACAGCCGCTTGCTCGCCGACGGCTGCGTAAGACCGAGCCGCGCCGCCGCACCGCTCAGGCTCCCCACGTCTCCGACCAGGACGAGCAGCCGCAGTGATTCCGGATCCGGCAATTGGCTCATAGCTCCAGGGTATGGGCCGGACCCGGTCGGCGGTCATTCCTCTTGGCTATGACCTCCTCACGATCTCGGGGCTACAACCGTGGTCCGGAGCGCAGCAGAGTCGAGGCCATGAGCGAAGATCTGGACTGTCCGGTCCCCGCACGGCCGGAGGCCGAACCGGCGCGGGGGTCGTCCCGGCCCGCCGTGGCCTCTCTCGTACCCGGTCTGGCCCTTGTCCTGGCCCTCGCGGCGGCGGGCACGGCGGTGGGGAAGGCGTTCCCGCTCGTCGGCGGCCCGGTGACCGGGATCGTCCTCGGCGTGCTGCTGGCCGTCCTGAAGAGACCAGGAGCACGGCTGCGCCCCGGCATCGGTTTCGCGAGCAAGCGGATCCTGCAGGCTTCGGTCGTCCTCCTGGGCTCCCAACTGTCGCTGACCCAGATCGTCCATGTGGGCGCCGGCTCGCTTCCAGTGATGATCGGCTCGTTGGTGGTCTGTCTGGCCGCCGCATACGGCATCGGCCGGTGGTTCGGCATCGTCGGGGACCTGCGCACGCTGATCGGCGTGGGCACGGGCATCTGCGGGGCGTCGGCGATCGCGGCGACCGCCCCCGTCATCGGTGCCGCCGGAGTCGAGGTGGCCTACGCGGTCTCCACCATCTTCCTGTTCAACGTGGCCGCCGTGCTCACCTTCCCGCTGCTCGGCCACCTCCTGGGGATGAGCCAGCACAGCTTCGGCCTCTTCGCGGGGACGGCGGTCAACGACACGTCCTCAGTGGTCGCCGCCGCCACCAGCTACGGCCGGACCGCGGCGGACTACGCGGTCGTCGTCAAACTCACCCGCAGCCTCATGATCATCCCCATCTGCCTGGGACTGGCCTGGCTGGTGCGACGCCGCAACCGTGACGCGGCGGAGACCACGGCCCGTCCCCGGCTTCAGGTGCTCAAGCTGGTACCCGGGTTCCTGATCGGCTTCCTGCTGATGACCACGGCGAACAGCCTGGAGTTCATCCCGGCCGCCGCCCACCACGGACTCAGCGAGCTGTCGGTCTTCCTCATCACCGTCGCGCTCACCGCGACAGGACTGTCCACCGA
This sequence comes from Streptomyces sp. AgN23, assembly GCF_001598115.1. NCBI lineage: Bacteria > Bacillati > Actinomycetota > Actinomycetes > Kitasatosporales > Streptomycetaceae > Streptomyces > Streptomyces sp. AgN23. The sequence goes on along the minus strand of NZ_CP007153.1, from coordinate 122,986 downwards.
CCTCGCCGCGCTGCGGCGCACCGGCCCCCGACCGCTCATCCTCGGTGCCTGTCTATGGGTGGTGGTCTCGGTCACCAGCCTCGTTCTCCAATTCCTGACCGGTTCCCTGTGAGCGGGAGTCCTGCGGGAGTTCGGCCGTGTCGTAGCGGCCGAACTCCGCGTATCCGCCGAGGCGATACTGGTCTCGGCCGCGACGTCAGCCTCCGGCGGGGAGCCTGGTCGTGAAGTCCGCGAACCAAGCGAGCATCTCGGGGTGGGTGATGGCACCCTCGGCGCTCACATCGGCGGCGCGGGCACCCTGAATGATGCGTTTGACCGGGACCTCCAGCTTCTTCCCGGTCAAGGTACGCGGCACGGCGGCTATCTCAACGACGGTGTCCGGAACGTGACGCGGCGAGAGCTGGGCTCTGATCGACGTCGTGATGGCGTTCCGGAGTACGTCATCGAGGCTCTCCCCTTCGGCGAGGACGACGAAAAGGGGCATGAAGTACCGGCCGTCCGGCAGTTCGGCACCGACGACGAGACTGTCCGCGATCTGCGGGAGCCGCTCGACAACCGCGTAAATGTCGGCCGACCCCATCCGCACGCCCGTGCGGTTGAGGGTTGAGTCCGAACGTCCCGCCACCACGACCGACAAGTCCGGGTCGACCGTGACCCAGTCACCATGACGCCAGACTCCGGGATAGGTGTCGAAGTAACTCGCCAGATAGCGCCGGTTCTCGGGGTCGCCGACGAAACGCAAAGGCATCGAGGGAAGCGGCGCGGTCACCACCAGTTCCCCCTGCTCCCCGGCCAACGGCTGTCCGGAGGAATCCCATGCGTCCAGAGCGACACCGAGTGCGGGACACTGGATCCGGCCGACCCGCACCGGCAGCAGCGGAGAGCCTCCGGCGAGGACCGAACAGATATCGGTCCCGCCACAGATCGACTGCAGCCAAGCGTCCGGAGCGAGACGGTCGTAAACCCAGTGCCAAGCGCGTGCGGGAAGCGACGAGCCCGTCTGCAGGATGGAGCGCAGAGCGCTCAGGTCCATGTCCGCTGCCGGGTGTGCGTCCGCTTTCTCCGCCGCGACCAGGTAAGCCGCCCCCACTCCGACCATCGTCGCGCCTGTCCTCTCGGCGACCCGCCAGACTCCATTGACGTCGGGATAGGTGGGGCTGCCGTCGTACAGGACGATGGTGGCCCCGTGCAGCAGGCCCGCGACCATCAAGTTCCACACCATCCAGCTGGTGGACGTGTGGAAGAGGTAGCGATCGTCGCTCCGCAGGTCAACGCCGAGGCCGAGCGCCTTGAGCAGCTCGACCACAATGCCACCGTGGCCCTGCACGATGCCCTTCGGCACACCGGTGGTGCCCGATGACCACAGGACCCACAGTGGGTGGTCGAAGGGGACGTCCGCGAAGTCGAGTTCCGCCGGGTTCCCGAGCAGCGCGGACCAGGTGTGCGGCACCACATCAGGTCCGTGCGGCCATGGCACTGCGGTGGAGGACGGGTAGATGTGGTCGACCGCGATCAGATGCCGGACCGTGGGCAGCCCCTCCACGATTTCGGCGATCGCCGAACGTCGGTCGAACTCCTTGCCCCCATAGCGGTAGCCGTCGGCGGCCACCAGAACCGTCGGCTGCGCCTGCCGCAGCCGCGCGAGCACACTGGGCGTACCGAAGTCCGGCGAGCACACCGTCCACACCGCGCCCACAGCGGCACTGGCCAGCAACGCGACGACGGCGTGTGACGTGTTCGGCAGGTAGCCGGCAACGCAGTCACCGGGCCTCACGCCCATCTCTCGCAGAGATGCGGCGACGGCCGCGACGTCGCGCCTGAGCCGCGCCCACGACGTCTTTGCCGGAACGCCGTCTTCAGAGACGCTGATCAGCGCCGGGCGTGCGTCCGTGGCACGGCCGAAGCATTGCTCGGCGAAGTTCAGCCGGGCGCCCGGGAACCAGCACGCCCCGGGCATCGACGGGTCGGCCAGCACCGCGTCGTAGCCGCTGACTGCGTCGAGGCCGTAGAACTCCCACACCGCCGACCAGAACGCGGGCAGGTCGGTGGTGCTCCATCGCCACAGCCCCGTGTAGTCGGAGAAGGACAGTCCTCGTGACTCGCTCAGCCAACGCATAAAACCGGCGACGTTAGAGCTTTCCGCCGTCGAGCGGCTCGGGGACCACAGCAGTTCGGTGTCGGTGCTCATGAGTGCCTCCATGGGCGGGGTCGTACGGACGGCTCCCTCCCGCGCGGGGGCAGGAGGGAGCCGGAGGGCGGCGCCGTCATACGCCATACGGTCTTGTCGGGCGGGACTCGGCCGAGCTCGCGGACGAACTCCTCGGCCCGCGGCCATTCGCCGTAGCCGGCGGCAGGGTTGAGGTGTCCGACCGGTCCGACGTCCACCAAGCGGCTGCCCCATGCCCGTGCGAGGTCGGTGACGCTCTCGAAAGTGGCCAGGGGATCGTTCGTGCTCGCTGCGACGATGCTGGGGAACGGCAAGGGTGTCCGCGGGGTCTGCGTCCAGCCGTTCTCACGCAGGGCTTCCAGGGTGGGGTAGCCCTCCGGCAGTGGCGTGTCGAAGTCCGGCGGCGCCGCCAGCAGCGCGCCCAGGATCGGACGATGGTGCCGCTGCGCCCAGTGCACGGTGGTCAGCACGCCGGCGCTGTGGGCGATCAGAACGACCGGGCCACCGATGTCCGACAGCGCCCCCTCCAGGGCGGCGACCTGAGTGTCACGGCTCAGTCTGCCGGATTCCAGCGGCGGAACGGTGCGGGCGTCGCCGAGCTTGTCGGCGAGGATGGTCTGCCAGTGGTCCGGCACATGATCACGCAGACCGGGGACGATGACGACCGTCGGCGATGGGGTGATGCTCATGACGAATACTCGGGGGTCGGGAACGCCGGGTCGGGGAGCAGCCCCATGCGGCGCAGATCTTTTTCGTAGGAGAACCTGCCGATGGCGAAGGCCACGCTGCCTGCGAGCGCGACCAGCGGGACCACCCGCAGCGCGCCTAGCAGACCCCAGCGGTCCGCGAGCATGCCTGTCACCGCGGGCCCCGGGGCAAGCCCAAGCAGACTGTTGGCCAAGGTGAGTGTGGCCATGGCCGTCGCCGCGATGGTGGCCGGGGTCAGCCTCGCCACCATGGCAGCCGCCGGGCCGGCAGTGCCGCCGGCCACCAGGGTCCCGACAGCGATCAGTATGAGCTGCGGCGGCCCGGTCGGCAGCTGGAATGCGGTCATCAGCAGAACGAGCGACCCGAGGCTGCAGGTGATCGCAACGGTCCACTTCCGGATCCCGGCCCTCTTGCTGAGGCGGTCCGCGGCGACCCCGCAGAGGATCATTCCCGTGCCGCTGAGCACCGCAAAGCCCCCGGCAGCCAGTCCGGCCTTCGCGGTAGCCATGTCGTAGTAGCGGTTGAGGAAGCTGGGCATCCAGGCCAGTAGGGCCCCCGCGATGAACATCTGGGCTCCGCTGCCGATGTAGGCGCAGATGACGGAGACCGAGGAGAACAGCCGCCGCAGCTGGGGCCCGAGGGGAGCACGTTCACCGGACCGGCCGCTCTGCTTCCTCGCGGCCGACCCGAGCTTCTTCTCGGTGACCACGAGACCGTAGACCGCGGCCAGCACCAGCCCGATGGCCCCCATGACACCGAACGCCCAGCGCCAGCCGTACGCCTGGCCTATGACGCCGCCGACCGACACGCCCAGCACGGATCCGAACGACCCTCCCGCTATGAACGCGCCGGAGAGCGTGGCCCGCAGACGGATGGGGAAGACGCTGAGGACCACCGCGATACCGACACTTCCGTAGGCCGCCTCTCCGACGCCCACGGCGAACCGGCCCATGAACATCTGCCCGTAGCTGGCGGAAACGGCGCAGCCCAAAGTCGCCAGACTCCACACCACTGCGGCGATCACCAGGCTCTTGACCCTGCCCCACCGGTCCGCCAGGAGCGACAACGGGAAGGTGAGCACACCCACCATCAGGGCCACGATGCCGCTGAGCGATCCCAACTGGGAGTCGGAGAGCAGCCATTCGGCCTTCAGCTGAGGAAAGACGGCGTTGAGGACCTGCCGCGACATGTAGTCGGACAGCAGAAGCCCGAAACTCAGGGCGAACACCAGCCAGGCATAGCCGCGGGATACGGCCGGTGTGACGGGAGACGTCTCCGGCACCGTCGTCGCGGTCGTTTGTAGTCCCATGCGCGTCACCTTTCCGTCGTCGGCCGGGGCTCAGAAGGTTGGGTCACCGACGATTCCGGCGCGCTCCATCTTGCGGACGGCGGGCCAGTAGTCCTGGACTGCGTAGTGCTGTGTGGAGCGGTTGTCCCAGATGGCGAAGCTGTTGTTCTGCCAGCGCCAGCGCACCTGGTACTCGGGGACGGCCGCCTGGCTGATCAGGTAGTTCAGGAGATGGCTCGCCCCGGGCGCGTAGTCCTGGCCGAAGCGCACGTTCTCGGGCGTGTGGTAGTTCACGAGGTGCGTGGTGAAGGCGTTGACGAAGAGAATCTTCTCGCCGGTCTCGGGGTGGGTACGCACCACCGGGTGCTCCGGGTCGGGATACTGGGCCTTCAGCTGGTGGCGTCGCTCCATCGGCATGCAGGCGCCGAAGGTCGCTTCGATGCTGTGTCGTGCGCGCAGGTCGGCGATCTGCGTCTTGATCTGCTCGGGCAGCCCGCGATATGCCTCGGCCATGTTGACCCAGATCGTGTCGCCGCCCACCTCGGGCCCCTCGACGCAGCGCAGCACGGCTCCCATGGGCGGGGCCTCCCGCCAGGTCGCGTCGCAGTGGAGCGCGTTCTCGTAGTGCTCGGGCTTGCTGTCCAGGTCCTTGTAGATGCGGACCAGCCCAGGGTTGTCCGGGTCGCTGCCGAGCACCGGGTGGTCCTCCAGCGGGCCGAAGCGCGAGGCGAAGGCGACGTGCTCGGCGCGGGTGATGTCCTGGTCGCGCACGAACAGGACCTTGTACTGCAGCAGCAGATTCTTGATCTCGGCGAACAGGTCGTCGTCGCGTGCGGCGTCGCCGAGGTTGACACCGAAGAGTTCGGCGCCGATGGTGCAGGTCAGCGGCTCAATGGTGAGGGAGGTGCGGAGGACGCTCGGGCGCACCAGGGCCGGCGCGTCGTCTTTCGCCGTGGGGATGGTCTGGGGCATGGTGCTCACTCCTGGGGTGACTGAGGGGGGCACGGTGTGCTCAGAGGACGAAGATGGAAGATCCCGTCGTTCGTCCCGCCTCCATCTCGCGGTGTGCGTGCACCGCGTCCTGGAGGGTGTAACGCTGGTTGATCTCGATCTTGATGCGGCCGGCCGCGACATGTCCGAACAGCTCACCCGCCAGGGCGGCCCGTTCGGCCGGTTCGGCGATGTAGTCGGCCAGGGCGGGCCGGGTCACGAACAGCGAGCCGTGAATGGCCAGTTTCATGGCGTCGAGCGGCGGGACACCGGAGGCCGTGCCGAAGCACACCAGCAGGCCGCGGCGCTGCAGCGAGGCCATGGATCCGGCGACGGTGTCCTTGCCGATGCTGTCGAAGACGACCGGGACACCCTTGCCGTCGGTCAGCTCACGCACCCGCTCGGCCACGTTCTCGCGGCGGTAGTAGATGATGTGGTCGCAACCGTGGGCGCGGGCGATCTCGGCCTTCTCCTCGCTGGAGACGGTGCCGATCACGGTGATGCCGAGCAGCTTGGCCCACTGGGAGAAGATCAGGCCGACGCCGCCGGCCGCCGCGTGGAGCAGTACGGTGTCACCGGCCTTCAGGGGATGGATCCGGCGCAGCAGGTAGGACGAGGTGAGGCCGCGCATGGTCATCGCCGCGGCGGTCTCGCAGTCGATCCCATCCGGCAGCTTGATCAGCGAGTCCGCGGGCATGACCCGCTCCGTGCTGTACGCACCCAGCGGGCTGCCGGTGTAGGTCACGCGGTCACCCTCGGCGACATGCGTGACGTTCTCGCCCACTGCCTCGATCACACCGGAAGCCTCCACACCGAGCCCCGCGGGCAGCGGAGCCGGGTACAGGCCGGTACGGAAGTAGGTGTCGGCGAAGTTGAGTCCGACGGCGACATGCCGGATCCGTACCTCGTCCGGGCCTGGGTCGCCGACGGTGACCTCTTCCCACTTCAGGACGTCTGGGCCACCGGCCTCGTGGAAGCGAATGGCATGTGCCACAAGTTGCTCCGTTTACTCATGTACGGGGTGGCGGTCACGGGCCGAGGGCGGAATCGGCCGGGGCGGATGCCGTGCGGGTTCCGCGACCGCCGCTAACGGGTTGGGTCAGTTTTTGATGTCGCGCAGCATGGAGCCGCGCCGGCCGGGACGGCGGTTGGGCACCATGCCGAGCTGGGCCAGGGTCTCGTCGGTGTTCGAGTACCACTCGCCGAGCTTGTAGATCTTCTTCGCCTCCTGTCCGGTGGCGACCTCCCGGCCGATCGCGTTCGCGATCTGGACCATCTGCTCGACCTGCGCCACGGACGACATCCGCTCGCCCTTGCGCCGCCACAGGTTGTCCTCGTTGCCCACCCGCACATGCGTGCCAAGTGCGATGCCGACCGCGGTCATCGGCGCCACCGCCCGCATGGATGCCTCGATGGTGAGCACGGCGCCGTCCGGGACGCGGCGGATGAACTCGATCAGGTCGGCCGGGTGCCGGCCGGCGAACCCGCCGCCGATGGCGACGTAGTTGAGCACCAGCGGGCCGTTGTAGTCGCCCTTGCGGATCAGCCGCTCCACGGTCTCCAGCTGTGCCATGTTGGCGAGCTGGAAGTGCGGCTGGATGTTGTTGGCGCGGAGTCGCTCGAGGTGCTCGAGGTAGAAGTCCGGCCCGGCTTCGACCACCATGTCCCGGTAGGCCTTGTAGTACGCGGGCTTGGAGATCGAGGTGCCCTCGATGTCCTCGTTGTCGAAGAGTTCGACGATGTTCATCTGGTTGGTGTTGATTGCGATCGTGACCTGGTCCGGATGGGGGGTGATGTCGGCCAGCATGTGGCGGGTGTCGTAGCTGAGCCACTTGGCGTCGCCACCCTCGTCCTCGGGGGCGAACGAGATCGACCCGCCGATCTGCAGGACCATGTCCGGCACGGCCTCGCGCAGCCGGGCCATCAGCTCGTTGAACATGGACATGCGCTTGGAGCCGTGGCCGTCCAGCTCGCGCACGTGGATGTGCAGGACCGTGGCGCCGGCGTTGTAGCAGTCGACCGCCGCCTGGACGTGCTCGTCCATCGTGAGCGGGAGGTCGTCGGCATCGCCGGGCAGCCACTCCGGCCCGTAGGGTGCGGCCTGGATGACCAGCTTCTCCTGGTTTTCCGGGTACAGGGAGTCATCGAAAAAGTGCACGGTCCATCTCCTTTGTCGGATGGTCTTCACCCGCCGCGCCATACGTCACTGCCCGCGATGCGAGAGCTGAGGAGGACGGCGAGGATCGAAGCGGGATTGCGGACGGGATTCCCGGGCTCGCCAGGGACCCGGATACGATCGGCGGGGTCCCGGCGGGGAGCATGCTGCCGCGGGCGCCGGGCGGGGGTTCCGCTCGCCCTGGTGAGGCAAGGCGGTGTCCCTTGCGGTACGGCAACGTTAAGGGCCGGTTACGCCACCCGCTTTACCGTCGGTGACATCCGACTTATCACTTGGGGACCGGCCCGAGCCGAGGCGACGGATCGCCGTCGCCTGGTGGTCACTCCTCGCCCGAGTGCCGCTGCCTCGTCCGCCGGTTACGCCACTCCCTGGGGCTGCAACCGAACCGCTGGCCGAACCACCGTGAGAAGGCACTCGGTGCGGCGAACCCCAGCAGCCCGGAGATCTCGGTCAACGAGCGGCGCTGGTTCGCCACAAGCTGCTCCGCGAGCTGAGCGCGCGTCGCGTTCAGGAGGGAGGAGAACGACTCGCCCGAGGCCGACAGATGCCGGTGGACGGTCCTTCGGTCGACGCCGAGGCTGGTGGCGACCTGCTCGATCGAACAGCGCCCGGTCGGCAGCAGAACTTCGATCAGCTCGCGCACCCGGTCCGGTACGGTCGTGTCCCTCGAGACCGCGATGGAGTCGAAATACTGCCGCGCGTAGGCGTGGAGCAGCGGATCCGACATGGGGTTGGGAACGCTGAGATCACTTGCGTAGAAGACGATCCCGTTGAATTCCCGGTCGAATTCCACCACGGGGCCGAAGGCGCGCCGATGTGTTCCGGTGTCCGCCGGTGCGCCGTGGGTGAAACACACGGACACCGGCTGCCACCGAGCACCGAGGAAACCGCGGAGGACCTGGTGGAACACGCCCACGGCCAGCTCCATGGCCTGGCGGGCGGGCATGGCCTCACCCGGCTCCAGGGCCACTTTGAGAGTGGCCAGGCCATTCGTCTCGGAGAGCCGACTGTGGAGCATCTCGTTGTACATGTACTCGTGGCGGACGAGAAGCTCGAGCGCGCTCCGGACATCCGGCTCCTCGCGTATGACCAGGCTGATGGGGCCGAGGTTGGAGAGGCGGCGACGCTCGGCCAGGAGCAGGCCGAAGTCCTCGCGGCGCGAGGCCACCGCCGAGAGCTCGAACAGCTGGGTCACGGCCACTCCGGAGATCCATCGGTCCTGGACCGCGAGGCCGACGGGGTCCAGACCCACCCGCTTCATCAGCTCCCGCGGGTCGATGCCGAGCGACCGGCTGAGCTCGACGTAGCTGTTCAGCGCCGCGTTGCGGACCAGGGGCTTCATGGGCGTACTCCAGGGGTTGTCCCCAATTGGTAAGTCATCGGTCACGCCAGGTCAAGCAGGGCGGCGCAGCTCGACCTAACGTTGCACCACCGTGAGAGCTCGCCACCCGGCGTTCACATCACCGCGCGCCCCGGCAGTGGCGGCGGGGAGGGGAACCGTATGAACAACCTCGCCGTACTCCTGGCGGAATCCGCTCGGGCCGACGGTCGACGAGTCGCCCTCCGCCAGGGCGAGATCGACGTCACCTACGCCCAACTGGACGACGCCAGCGCCCGGTTCGCCACGCTGTTGCACACCAGGGGCATCCGACCGGGCGACCGCGTCGCGCTGGTCATGCCCAACGTCACCCATTTCCCCGTCGGGTACTACGGCATCCTCCGCGCGGGCGGCGTGGTGGTGCCGATGAACCCGCTGCTGAAGGCCCGCGAAATCGCGTTCCTCCTGCGGGATTCCGGGGCCCGCATCGTGGTGACGTCCCCACTGTCCGCGGACGAGGTCAGGACGGCCGCGGCAGAGGTCGGCGCCGAGTGTCTGGTCAGCGACCCCGCGGCATTCGACGATCTCGTGCGGGCCACCGCACCGATACCCGGGATCGTCGACCGGGCCGAGGACGACACTGCCGTGATCCTGTACACCTCGGGCACGACAGGAACCCCGAAGGGCGCCGAACTGACCCACCGCAACCTGATGACCAACACGGCCACCACGGTCGAGACGGTGCTCCATATCGGGCCGGACGACGTCCTGTTCGGCGGCCTGCCCATGTTCCACGCCTTCGGACAGACCTGCGCCCTCAACACCGCCGTCGCCGCCGGCGCCACACTGACCCTGCTGCCGCGGTTCGAGCCGGCCAAGGCGCTGGAGATCATGGACCGGGACGGGGTCACCGTCTTCCTGGGCGTCCCCACGATGTACACGGCCCTGCTGCACACAGCGATCCCGGAGGGCTACGACCTCTCGCGGATGCGCTTGGCCGTTTCCGGGGGAGCCGCGTTGCCGGTCGAAGTGCTGCACGGCTTCGAACGGGAATTCGGCGCCACCGTGCTAGAGGGCTATGGCCTCTCGGAGACATCGCCGGTCGCCTCGTTCAACCCTCCGGACCGGCCACGCAAGGCCGGTTCGATCGGCCTCCCCATCCGCGGGGTCGAGTTCATGCTCGTGGCGGACGATGGCGCCACGGTCGGGCCGGGCGAAGTCGGTGAGATCGCGATCCGCGGCGAAAACGTGATGAGCGGGTACTGGAACCGTCCGGACGCGACCGCGGAGGCCATTCGGGACGGGTGGTTCCACAGTGGCGATCTCGCCCGTGTTGACGAGGATGGCTACTACTTCATCGTCGACCGGAAGAAGGACCTCATCATCCGCGGTGGATACAACGTCTATCCGCGCGAGATCGAGGAGGTGCTCTACGAACACCCCGCCATCGCCGAGGCCGCCGTCGTCGGCGTGCCGCACGAGATCCACGGGGAGGAGGTGGCCGCCGTGGTAGCGCTCCGGGACGGTGCACACACCACAGCCGGTCAGATACGCGACTACGTCAAACAGCGGGTTGCCGCCTACAAGTACCCGCGGATCGTCACGGTCACCGACGGGCTCCCCAAGGGAGCGACCGGCAAGATCCTCAAACGGGAGATCGTCATCAGGCAATAGGCAATCACGAACCTTCAGCCGCTCGCGCGCGGCATTCTTCGGCTTCGCGCGGCCGACCGAGGAAAATGAGCAGTTCGGCGAGGTCTTCCGCCGCGTGGGGGTCGCCCAGTTCGATGGCGACGCGGGAGAGGGACACGGCTTCGTCCAGGCTGCCCATCTTCTGCGCGAGCGTGGCCAACGCGTGCGCCGCGTGCTTCGAGTCGTTGTTTCAACGCCCGACGGTACAGTGCGGCGGCCTCCGCCAGACGATCCGCCCTTTCCAGCAGATCGCCGAGATTCAGCGCGGCGTAGGGGCCACCACCTCTGAGCGCACTGCGATACAGAGCCTCGGCCTCGTCGACGCGGCCCTCCCTCTCCAAGAGAATGGCGAGGTTGTTCGCGGCGTCGAGATGGCCTTTACCGAGCGCCTGACGGTACAGGGATTCGGCTTCCTGGACGCGGCCGAGCGCACCCAGCAGAAGCGCGAGGTCGTTCGCGGCGTACGGATTTCCCGCGTCCGCCAGGGGCGCCAGGCCATTTCGGCGGCCTGGGGCGCGAGATCCTGGGCGTTCCTGGCGATGACCCATCGATCGGCGTCGGCATCCGTTTGGGCGAGCGCGGCCCAAGCCGTCGGAGATCCGCCCCAGTTTCTTGACATCGATGTGGACCAGCTCGCCGGGGCGGAAGCCTTCGTAGCGGCGGATGACCCGTCCGGTGGGCCGGTCCAGCCAGGACAGACGGTTCAGACTGGCTCTGACTTGTTCAGAGGCGCCGGCATGTTGGCCTCCAGCGGCCCCAGTTGGTGAAGATTCTGGGCACCTTGGACGTCTTCAAGTGGCCCCGGGGATTGGTTTGCGATGGGACCACTTGAGGCAGTGTGCCGTGATCGACTACTTCGTTTCGTCGCCCATCGGCGCCGTGGCGTCTTCCTCGGTGAGCTGGCCGGCGAGCCGCTGTATTGCCGATCGGATGCCGTGGCCGTAGGCGTCGTCGTCGAGCGCGTCGAGGTGCTCTTGGGCCTGGGCGAGGTGGGTGCGGGCCTGTTTGGTGTCTCCGATTTTGTGGAGGTCCGCGGCGAGGTTGAGGTGCAGGGAGGGGTAGAACCCGCGGATGGCCAGGGAGGAGTCGTGCTGTTTGGCCCGGTCGTCGGTGACCGAGGCGGCGGCGTCCAAGGCGCGCAGATCCCAGGCCAGTTCGTCCTGCGGGTCCGGCTGGAGATCGGCCATGTAGTGGGCGAGGACGCAGCGGTGGAACGGGTCGCCGTCCACGGCGATCTGCTCCCAGATCTCGGTGAACCGCCGCCGAGCACCGTCGAGGTCGCCTGCGTGCTGCAGCGCCATGGCTTCCTCGATCTGCTTCATGGTCTTGTCGTCCTCGGTGGTCACGGCAGCCTCTCCGTCGCTCGTCGATGATCGCGAGGAAGCGTAGGGGCAGCCACTGACAATGGACCGGGTCCAGCGTCTTTGTCCGTCCGCCGCGGACCCTTCGAGTCTGTGGGTGAGCGGCTCAGCCAGTAGTGTCGCGTGTGGCGGCCCGGCCGCGGGCCTTGGTCCTGGCCAGGCGATAGGACTCGGTTCCGGTTTCGATGAGGGTGGCGTTGAAGGTGAGCCGGTCCACGATCGCCGCGCAGAGCCGGGGGTCGGTGAAGGTGCGGCTCCAGCCGGTGAACGCCTCGTTGGAAGCGATCGCGATGCTGTTCTTCTCCTCACGCTCCGTGAGAACCTGGAAGAGCATTTCCGCGCCGCGGCGGTCCAGTTCGAGGTAGCCGAGTTCGTCGATTTCGAGAAGATCGACGCGTCCGTAGCGGGCGATGGTCTTGCCCAGCTGTTTGTCGTCTGCCGCCTCGACCAGCTCGTTCACCAGTGCAGCCGCGGTGGTGTAGCGGACGCGGTAGCCGGCCATGGCGGCGGCGGTGCCGAGCGCGATCAGCAGGTGCGATTTGCCGGTACCCGAGTCCCCGATCAGACACAGTGGGTAGCCTTTGGCGATCCATTCGCAGGTGGCGAGATTGTGGATGACCGCCGGGTCGACGTTGGGGTTGACGCGGTAGTCGAACTCCCGCAGCGACTTTTCGCGGGGGAAGTGAGCCGCCCGGATGCGGCGTTCGGCCCGGCGCCGGTCTCGGTCCTCGCACTCGGCCATCAACAGTTCGGCGAGGAACCCGGCATAGGACAGGCCCTCGCGTTCGGCCCGTGCGATCGTGTCGGCGGCCTGCGCCCGCATGGTGGGCAGCCGCAGCAGCCGCAGCAGCCGGCAGGCGGTGTCGATCGCCGCGTCGGATGCCTGTGCGGTCAGTGCGTGATGTGCGGTGGTCATGATGATGAGTCCTTTCGGCGGAGCTGCAACAGCTCGTCCCACTGCTCCAGGCGGGGCAGGGGACGCTGGTCGGAGGGCAGAGCACGGGCCAGACGGCGCGACGTCAAGGGCGTGACCTGGGCCGGGCCGGGATCCAACAGCTCCGGGGCGGGCGCACTGGCGGCGGTGACGGTCGGCGCCGGCCCGGCCGCCTGGGCCGCCTTGCGGGCCTCCAGCGCGATGACGTCCTCGTTGAAGGTGCCTGCCGCGAGGGCCGCTCGGATCCCGGTCACCACGTCGGCGTGCTGCTGGTGTCGGTGCAGCAACAGCACCTTGACCAGGGACTTCGTTCCCTCGGTGTCGCCGAGGGCCTTCTTGGCCGCGGCCCAGAACGCTTCGTGGACGGCCGTGAAGGTGCCCTCGGCGCGGGCTTGGTGGAGGGCCTCGGAGCGTTCCAGGGCGCCTGGCTTGGTCAGCAGAGCTTCCAGGTAGTGGTCCAGTACGAGGTGTTCGGCACCGCAGCCGGTCAGCCGCCGATCTCCCTCGTCGCGTTCGTTGTCGTCACCCTCGGCGCGCTCGCGCTCGCGCTCGCGCTCGCGCTGGCGCTGACCTTCGGCGCGCTGTCCAAGCGCATTCCGGCGAGCGGCGGGCCGTACGTCTACGCCCGTGAGGCGTTCGGTGAGTTCGCCGGCGTCTTCGACCAGGCCGAGAACCGCCTGCACACCATCAAGGCCGTCCTCGTCGCCACCCTGGAGGACTGACATCCATGCGCATCGTCGTCGCGCTCGGCGGCAACGCCCTTCTCACCGCCGCCCTGCTCGCCGAGGACCTGAAGGCGGACTTCCTCCTCATCCTCACCGACGTGCCCTGCGTGTACGAGAGGTACGGCACACCGGATCAGCGCCCTCTCTCCGACGTCACACCCACCGACCTGCGCCAGGGCGGTTTCCCGGACGGCTCCATGGGCCCCAAGACCGAGGCCGCCGCCCGCTTCGTGGAACGCACCGGAGGACTGGCCGCGATCGGGGCGCTGGAGGCCGCGTACGAGATCGTCCACCGGGGTTCCGGCACCCTGGTCCGCCCGGATCTCACGGTCGGCTGAACGGCGGCCCGCCGCACATGCCGTCAACCGGTCCGCCGAGCAGGGACCTTCAGCCCTGTCGTCGGTGCCCTTCGGCATCCGGCGCATCGCGGCGCATACCGCGAGAGTGAGGGAAGCCAAGCGAACGGCGACCCGAACATGCAGAAAGGACCACCAACATGGCCGTGCACGAGCAATCCCACCGAGCCGCGGGCTTCCACCCGTCGTCGCGTCGGCACCGGACCGCGTCCGCGATCGCCGTGTCGGAAGAACTCGACACGCGCACCGCGCGGGCCCACGTCCTCGCCTCCCTCCGCATCCTGACCGGGTTCGTCTTCCTGTGGTCGTTCCTGGACAAGACCTTCGGGCTCGGATACGCCACGGCGTCCGGCAAGGGCTGGGCCGACGGCGGCTCTCCGACCAAGGGCTTCCTCAGTTCCGTCGCCGCCGGGCCCATGCAGTCCACATTCCATGCCTGGGCCGGCGAACCGTGGGCGGACTGGCTGTTCATGCTCGGTCTGCTCGGCATCGGGGTCGCCGTCATGACCGGTGTGGCGCTGCGGCCGGCGGCGGTGGCCGGCACGGCGATGCTGGCGCTGATGTGGCTCGCCGAGTGGCCGCCGGCCAAACACCTGTCCAACGGCTCACCGAGCATGTCCACCAACCCGTTCGCGGACTACCACCTGATCTACGCCGCCGCGCTTGTCGCCGTGGCGGCAGCGGGCGCCGGGGCCACCTGGGGGCTGGGCAGGCACTGGGCACGCCTGCCGATCGTCCGCGACCACACCTGGCTGCGCTGACCGCCACGACCCTCGCTACTCCCTCCCGCATGAGGCGCCGCAGCCTCATCCGGCCAAACCCCCGAACACGACACCGGAATCGGTCCCTACGGGTCCGATTCAGGAGGTGGAGACCATGCCCCGCACCATCACCGTGGGACTCGACGGCTCGCCCGAGAGCCACGCCGCCGCCGAATGGGCGGCCAACGAGGCCGAACCGCGCGGACTGCCGGTGAAGCTCGTCCAGGTATGGGGGCCGGTACCGGCCCCCATGGCCGGGGCCCCGCTCCTGGGAGCCGAGACGCGCCAGCACCGGACCGAGCAGATCCTCCACGAGGCCGCCGAGGCCCTGCGACTGCGCCACCCCGGCATCGAGGTGACCACCGAACAGCTCACCGGACGGCCCGCCGAGGTCCTGATCGCCGCCGCGGAGGAGGCCCACGTCCTCGTCCTCGGCTCGCGGGGTCTGAGTGGCGTCGGCGGCTTCCTGGTCGGCTCCGTCGGCCTCGCGGTCGTGGCGCACAGCGAGCGGCCCGTCATCCTGGTCCGTGCCAACGCGCAGGCCCCTGAGGAGCAGGAGGCGGATCCGACGGCGATTGCTGCCAGTGCCGCACCGCTGCGGCCCGTCCTGCTCGGACTGGACACCGGCAGCCCGGACGCGGCCCTGATCGAGTTCGCCTTCGCGGCCGCCGCCCGCCGCGACGTGCCACTGCGGGTGCTGCACGGCTGGAACCCGCCGTACTACTACGCCTACGGTACGGCCCTCGACCCGGCGATCACCGAGACGGTGGCACAGGCCGACGCCGCCGCCTTGGAAGAGACGCTGCAGCCCTGGCGGCACAAGTACGCCGACGTCGTGGTGGTCACGGAGTCCCGCTGCGGCAGCCCGTCGCTCGCCCTGATCGACGCCTCCCGCGAAGCCTCCCTGGTCGTCGTCGGCCGGCGCATCCGCCGCTCGTCCGTCGGCGCCCACATCGGGACCGTCACCCACGCCGTCCTGCACCACGCCACCGCCCCCGTCGCGGTCGTCGCACACGACTGACCGGCCCCCTCGCACGAGGAACAGGCGGCTGATGAGCTGGCAGCCGCCCTGCGGGACATCCCGTCCGGCCTCGAACTCCACGGCGCACCGGCGAGGGCCGCGCCCACCCGGCCCTGCTCGACGCGTCGGCCGACGCGGACCTGCTCGTGCTCGCTGCCCGGCGGCGCCGAGCGGCTGCTACGGCCTGCGACTCGGCCGCGTCGCCCACGCGGTGCCGCACCACGCCGGCTGCCCGTCGCGTACCCAGTGAGTGCGAACGAACGACTCCGGACGGCTGCCGAGCGGCCTCCGGACCACCGAAGCAAAAACCTGATCGTGAAGGAGTTCACCACCTTGACCGTACGCGTCGGCATCAACGGTTTCGGTCGCATCGGCCGCACCTGCCTCCGGGCGGCCCTCGACCGCGCGGAGGCGGGCACCCAGGACGTCCACGTCGTCGCGATCAACGACGTCGCGCCGCCTGCCACCCTCGCCCATCTCCTGGAGTACGACTCGACGTTCGGGCACATCGGACGCGAGGTCACACACGACGACAACTCCCTCGCTGTCGACGGTCGACGCATCGCCGTCACCGCCGAGCGAGACCCGGCGGCCTTGCGCTGGTCCGACTACGGAGCCGACATCGTCATCGAGGCCACCGGCCGCTTCCGCGACCGCGACCGGGCTGCCCTGCACCTGAAGGCGGGCGCGCACACCGTGCTGCTGTCGGCGCCGGGCAAAGGCGTCGACGCCACGATCGTGATGGGCGTCAACGACGACACCTACGACCGGCACCGCGACCGGATCGTCTCGGCCGCGTCCTGCACCACCAACTGCCTCGCTCCGATGGTCAAGGTGCTCGACGACGCCTTCGGCGTGGACCGCGGTCTGCTGACCACGGTCCACGGGTACACCAACGACCAGTCGCTGCTCGACGGCCCGCACAAGGATCTGCGGCGCGCCCGCTCCGCGGCGCTGAGCATCATCCCGACCAGCACCGGTGCGGCCCGGGCCGTGGGCCTGGTGGTACCCGAAATGGCCGGTGCCCTCGACGGGATCGCCGTCCGGGTCCCTGTGGAGGACGGCTCACTCACCGATGTGACGGTGGTCCTGAAACGTGAGACCACCGCCGACGAGATCAACGCGGCTTTCACCGAAGCCGCCGACGGCCCGCTCAACGGCATCCTGCGCGTATCGACGGCACCGATCGTCTCCCGCGATGTCGTAGGCGACCCCGCGTCGTGCGTCTTCGACGCCGCCCTGACCCAGACCAACGGCACCTTGGCCAAGGTGTTCGGCTGGTACGACAACGAGTGGGGCTACACCAACCGGCTTCTGGACCTCACCGCGCTGGTCGCCGACGACTGACCAGCACGGACACCCCTGACCAGAGAGCACGGCGCAGTTCCAGGACGATCCGGAGCCCCCTCCGCCTGGTCGGCCCCGACTACGTCTCCTGCTCTCCCGTCCAGGTCCCGGCCGCGCACCTGGAGGCCGGGCGAACGGCTTTTGCCGGCACCGCGACCACCGACAGCAGGTGCTCCGTTGGATGACGGCCTGCGGTGGAAAAAGATCACCTGAAGTGATGAGAGAAGAGCAAGTGGAGATCGTTGCGTACGGTGTCCTCGTGGACGAGGAGCCGCTGCTCCGGGAGGCGTTCGACCAAGCGTTCGCAGGCCGTCACGGGCTGCGCTGCCTGGAGCTTTTCCTGGACCGCGACACCGTGCCGACCGCACTCGGCCACGAGGTCGTGCTCAGCGGTGTCAACGACACCCTGGACGCCGAGGTGCTGCGTGCGCTGGCCGAGGGCGGCACCCGGATGGTCGCCCAGCGGTCCACCGGTTACAACAACATCGATCTGAGCGCTGCTGAGGAGCTCGGCCTGGCAGTGGCCCGCGTCTCCTCCTACTCTCCGTACTCGGTCGCAGAGTTCGCCTGGACCTTGGCCCTGGCGGTCAACCGCCGGATCGTCCGGGCCGCGCACCGAACCCGGGAGTTCGACTTCCGGCTCGACGGGCTGATGGGCCGCGACCTGTGGGGTCGCACGGCCGGCGTGGTGGGCAGCTCGGGGCCGCCTTCGCCAGAATCGCCCACGGGTTCGGTATGCGGCTGCTGGGCTGGGACGTCGCCGAGAATCCCGACTGCCTCGCCCTCGGCATGGAATACGTCCCGCGCGAGCGGCTGTTCGCCGAGGCGGACCTGGTCAGCCTGCACGTGCCGTTGCTGGCGGAGACCCATCACCTCGTCGACGCCACGGCTCTGTCGTTGATGAAGGACGACGCGATCCTGGTCAACTCCAGCCGCGGCGGCCTGGTGGACACCGATGCCCTGCTGGAGACGCTTCGCGCGGGACGGCTGAGCGGTGTCGGTCTCGACGTGTACGAGGAGGAGGCCGGCGTGTTCTTCCTGGACAAGTCTCTGGAAGTGATGACCGACGAACGCCTGGCAAGGCTGATGACCTACAGCAACGTCCTGGTCACCTCGCACCAGGCGTACTTCACCAGGGACGCCGTCGGCCAGATCGCCCGGACCACCGTGGCCAACATCGACGACTACTTCGCCGGTCGCCCGAGTGACAACTCGCTCACCCGGCCCGGTACAGACTGACACCCTGCCGTGGGTGAGGCGACGTCCGGGAAGACCCCGGCGATCGCCGGCCGCTCCGTGTGCGGCGGGATTCGCGCCCCGCCCCTCCCGCTCGTGAGCGGCCCCCAGCCCGCGAGGCCCGCTGTCCGGCGCCGCCGCCGTGGCTGCCTGCCGTTCGGCTTTCGGGGGCCGCGTCCAGCTGGCCGCACGGTGCTCGGTGCCGCCGCCACCATCGCCCTGATCCTCGCCTGCACCGTGGATCCGAACCGCTGGGAGGACGCGGCGTGGGGCGGTGCCGCCCAACTCATCGCCGCCCCGTTCGTGCTGATCATCGCCGCGCCCCTGGTCATCGTCGGATTCATCTTCTACGCGCCCCCGCACCTGCGGCCGCAGCTGCGCTCCCGGCTGCGCGCTCCGCTCAAGGCGGTCGGCTGGTATGTGCTGACGTTGGTCGTGATGGGCGCAATCCTCGTCACGACGGCCCTGACCGTCGACGCCGACGACGGGAAGAGCTGGTGGGAGTGCGTACTGGCCATCGCCTCGCTCCTCGTGGTCGTGTGGGATCTTCCCTTCTTCTTCATGACGTCGCTGTACGGGACACTGCCGGGTCCACGCGCCGTTCCGGGGGTGGAATGGCTTCCACCGTCCGTGTGGAGGCGAAGACTGATATCAAAGCGATATCCGTATGGATAGACCCTGTGGAGGCATGTGCGTCATGCTCGCTCGGCCTTCTGCGGACGCGTCCGGGGAGGCGAATCAAGCCCATGAGGGTGGGGAGCAGCAGTGCGACGGCGGCGGTTCTTGGGTGTGGCGGCAGCGAGTGCCGCGACGGCGGGTATATCACCCGCATTGACGGCATGCGGAAACGGAGGTCCCGTCACCCTGAGGGTGGTGGCGGGCGAGTACGGCGACGGCGCCGCCAACAGCTCCCGGAAGTACTGGGACGCTCTGGCCCGGGTTTTCGAGACCCGGCACGAGAACATCAAGGTCGACGTCACGGTCCACAGCTGGCTCGAGATCGACAAGCGCGTCGCCGACATGGTCAAGGACGGCCATGCCCCGGACATCGCGCAGATCGGCGCGTACGCCGACTACGCCGCCGCGGGCGAGCTCTACCCCGCCGAACGGATGCTCGCCGTCTCCACCCAGGCGGGGTTCATCGGCCCGATCGCCAAGGCGGGTGAGGTCAAGCGGGTGCCATACGGGCTGCCCTTCGTCTCCAGCACCCGGCTGCTCTTCTACAACAAGGCGCTTTTCGAGGAGGCGGGCATCGCCTCGGCCCCGGAGAGCTGGTCCGAGCTGAAACAGGCCGCCGTCAAGCTCAAGGCGATGGGCGTGAAGATCCCCTACGGGCTGCCGCTCGGCCCCGAGGAGGCACCGGCCGAGGCCATGATGTGGATGCTCGGCGGCGGTGGCGGCTACACCGACGCAGGCGGCAGCTACACCATCGACTCGACCGAGAACATCGAGACCTTCGAGTGGCTGCGGGACGAACTCGTAGGGGACGGCCTCACCGGCCCCCGCTCCCCGGCCCGCACCAACCGCCAAGACGTCTTCGACGCCTTCGTGCGCGGCGAGGTCGGCATGCTCAACGGCCACCCGACCCTGCTACGTCAGCTGGCGGGCCAGGGCATCAAGTACGACTCCGTGCCGCTGCCCGGCCGCCACGGAAAGTCCCAGGCGACCATGGGCGTCGCTACCTGGGTCATGGCCTTCAAGCAGAACGGCAACCGTCGGCAGGCCGGTCTCTTCCTCGACTTCCTGTACGAGGAGAAGAACGTGCTCGACTTCAGCACCCAGTACGACCTGCTCCCGGTGACCACCAAGGCTTTCGGCGCGATGCGCCGGGACCGCAAGTACAAGCGGTTGTGGAAGTTCCTCGACGCGCTGGAGATCGCCCAGTTCTACCCGGTGGACAAGACCTCCTGGGCGAATATCAGCAAGGGCCTGAAGACGAGGATCGGTTCGACGGTGGTCAAGGGCGGCGACCCGGCGAGCGTACTGGGCGAGATCCAGCGCCAGGCCGAAGTGTTGGAGAGCGCGCAAGGCTAGCGATCGGGGAGGTCGTGACGGGCGGCGGCCGTAGCGGTGGCGCAGTGCAGCAGGCGCTCCGGCGCGACCGGGCACGGATCGCCCGGAGTGCCGGGGCGGTCGGTGGGTACGGTCCGCGGCGGATGGCGCGGCGGCGGCACGGACGGCGCCGCCGCCAGGGGCACCGTCGCCCAGGACGGCGCCATGGCCAGGGGACGACACCGCGCAGGACGACCACCGGTGTGCTGACGCGCCGTGCCCTCACCCCACCGGGGTGAAACCGCACCGGCAGGCGCGCCGTCCTCGCGCGGGCCGAGGCACACCAGGGGTCGGGGCTGCGGCGGACGTTCCCCGGGCCCCGCCGCCGCAGAGCCCCTATCGGCGCCAGGTGCCCAATACCATCAGCGTCTTCGTGCCGATCACCGCGCCGCTGCGTCGGATGGCGTCGATGACGCGGCGCAGGTGCTGCACGTCGTTCACCCGGACCCGGACCAGGGCGTCAGGGTCGCCCGCGGTCGTGAAGAGCTCCACCACCTCCGGTGTCGCGGTCACCGCGTCCGTGATCGCGTCGACGTCGACGTCACCGGCGAACCGCACCTCGGTGAACGCCTCGAAGCCCGCGCCGAGCCGTGAGTGGTCCACCAGGGCGGTGTACCCGACGATGACGCCCATCCGCTCCAGCCGGTCGATCCGGCGCTTGACCGGGGACGGCGACATGTTGACGCGTTCCGCGATGTCGCTGACCGTACGCCGGCCGTTCTGAATGAGTAGGTCCAGGATCATGCGGTCGATGCTGTCGATGGTCTGGGAGTCGGCCATGTCCGCATGTTACGACGGCTTGCTCTCGCGATGCGCGATTTTCCGGTACGGAAGCGGGTCGACGGGGGCGGATTCCTGCGCAGTCAGCAGCATTCGAGCTGGGATATTGCGCGGTGCCGCTGCGCACCCCTGAATGTTGAGCTACATCCACTGATGTTCACATTCACTGACCGGCAGCTGCCGCTGCGCCGGGTCCGGCGCTCGGGCCGGACCCACCGCATACCGGAGCTCGGCCGAGTCAGTTCATCCGATGATCCGCCGATGGCGGGTCCTGAGCGGGGTGAGGAGGTGTACGGCGTGTCGAAGAACGACGCCGTGGACTGGGAGGGCGAACGGACTCTCCACCACGAGGACGAGCAGACCGGGCTGCGTGCGGTCGTGGCCATCCACGACACCACCCTCGGCCCCGGCCTGGGCGGCGTGCGCTTCGCCGCCTACCCCACGGCGCGGGCCGCCGCCCGCGAGGCACAACGCCTCGCCGAGGCCATGACCTGGAAGAACACCTTGGCCGGCCTGCCCTACGGCGGCGCCAAGGCGGTCATCACCGACACCGGCGGGATCACCGACCGCGCGGCGCTCATGGCCGCCTTCGGCCGGTTCACCGCTACCCTCGGCGGCGCTTACGTCCCGGGCGTCGACCTGGGCACCAGCACCGCCGACCTGGCCGTCATGGCCCGGACGGGGGCCACCGTCTCCTGCGCCACCGAGGACCCCTCACCGTGGACCGCCATGGGCGTGCTGGCCGCCGTGCAGGCCGCCGCCCGGCACGTATGGGGCCACGGCGGCCTCGCGGACCGCCGCGTGCTCGTCCAGGGCGCAGGGCACGTCGGGTCCCGGCTGGTGCGTTCGCTGGCGGCGGCCGGCGCCCGGGTCATCGTCGCCGACACCGACGCCGACCGGGCCGTCACGCTCGCCCGGGAGACCGGTGCCCTGTGCGTACCGGCCGACCGCGCGCTCGCCTCGGCCTGCGACATCTTCGTCCCCTGCGCGAGAGCCCGGGTGCTGGACGAGGCCACCGCCCGGACCCTCACCGCTCGGATCGTGGCCGGCGCCGCCAACGACCAGCTCGCCGACGACACCGTGGTACGGATCCTCACCGCCCGGCACATCACGTATGTGCCGGACTTCCTCGCAAGCGCGGGCGGGGTCATCCGGATCCACGCCGCCGAACAGGGCTGGGACACCGCCCGCACCGCCGCCGCCATCGCCGGTATCGGCGACCGGGTCACCCGCGTCCTCGACGAGGGCCACCGCACCGGCGATCCGGTGACCGCCGCCCGTGACCAGGCCCGCAGGATCCTCCGCTCCGCGGCCCGCCCCCCTGGCCCCCTGGCGTGACCGCGCGGCGAACCATGTCCTGGTCCGCATGAAGTACGGCCGACGCACCCAGGAACACGTCCCCGACGCACCGCCGAAGGCACGACCCGGAAGAACATCACGCGGCGCCTGAAACAGTTCGTCGCCCGCGAGATCTACCACCATTCGCCCCATGCGATCCACACCACAAAACCGCTTCCACAGACCGCTTGCAGCCCCGTAACCCCACCCCGAGAGGCATGCCCGTGAACGTCGAACGAGAACTCCCGTCCGACGAGGCCCGTGAACTGATCAAGCTCACCGCTGAGATCGCCGACAAGGAACTCGCCCCGCACGCCGACGAGTTCGAGGAGACCAACCGCTTCCCCCGCGAGGTCTTCGCGCTGCTCGGCTCCGCCGGACTGCTCTCCCTGCCCTTTCCCGAGGAGGTCGGGGGCGGCGGCCAGCCCTACTCCGTCTACCTCCAGGTACTGGAGGAGATCGCCATCCGCTGGGCCGCCGTCGCGGTCGGCGTCAGCGTGCACACCCTCTCCTGTCTGCCGCTGATCACCCATGGAAGCGAGCGGCAGCGGGCGGAACTGCTGCCCGGCCTGCTCGGTGGCGACACCCTCGGCGCGTACGCGCTGTCCGAGGCCCACGCGGGCTCCGACCCCTCCGCGATGCGGGCCTCCGCCACCGGGACCGAGGACGGCTGGCTGGCCCGGGGCGGCAAGGCGTGGATCACCCACGGAGGACAGGCCGACTTCTACACCACGTTCCTGCGCACCTCACCCGACCGGCGCGCCGGCATCTCCTGCTTCCACGTCGCGGCCGGCACCCCCGGCGTCACCGCCGGCAGCCCGGAACGCAAGATGGGCCTGCGCAGTTCGACCACGGCCACTATCAACTTCGACGACGCGCCGATCCCGGCCGACCGGCTCATCGGACAGCCTGGGCAGGGCCTGTCCATCGCGCTGTCCGCACTGGACGCCGGGCGCCTCGGCATCGCCGCCGTCGCCACCGGCATCGCGCAGGCCGCCCTCAACCACGCGGTGGGCTATGCCCGGGAACGCGAGACGTTCGACCGCCCGATCATCGACCACCAGGGCGTCGGCTTCCTGCTGGCCGACATGGCCGCCGCCATCGAGTCCGCCCGCGCCACCTACCTGTCGGCCGCCCGCCGCAAGGACGCCGGACTGCCCTTCGGCCGGCAGGCAAGCATCGCCAAACTCGTCGCCACCGACAACGCGATGGCGGTCACCACCAACGCCGTCCAGGTCCTCGGCGGCGCGGGTTACGTCCGTGACCATCCCGTCGAGCGGTACATGCGCGAGGCGAAGATCACCCAGATCTTCGAGGGCACCAACCAGATTCAACGCCTGGTCATCAGCCGCGACCTCGCCCGCCCCCGCTGAACCCGGGCGGCCCCGCCGCCCGCCGCCACCCCGCGCCCCCGTCCGCCACCCCGCCGCGCGACCCGCCCGGCCCCCGGCCACACCGTTGCGCCGGCTAACATCCCCCAGGAGATCCCGTGACCCCTCCCGACCCCGTCGCGCTCGTCGCCGGCGGTGCCTCCGGGCTCGGCCGCGCCGTCGCCACCCGGCTCGCCCGGCGCGGCCACACCGTCGTCCTGCTCGACCTGCCGGGCTCACCCGCCCGGGAGACCGCCGCGGAACTCGGCCCCCGGGTCCACTTCGCGCCCGCCGACGTCACCGACCCCCACCAGGTGCAGGCCGCCGTGGACGCCGCAGCGGGCCGGGGCCTGCTGCGCACCGCCGTCAACTGCGCGGGCGTCGCCACCCCCGGACGGATCCTCGGCAGCCGCGGCGTCCTGCCGCTGGAGCAGTTCCGCCGGGTCGTCGAGATCAACCTCGTCGGCACCTTCAACGTCCTGCGGCTGGCCGCGGCCGCCATGGCGGCCAACGAGCCAGACGAGGGCGGTGACCGTGGTGCCATCGTCTGCACCTCCTCCATCGCCGCGTTCGACGGTCAGATCGGCCAGGCCGCCTATGCCGCGAGCAAGGGCGGGGTCGCCTCGCTGACCCTGTCCGCCGCCCGCGACCTGGCCGAACGGGCGATCCGGGTGGTCACCGTCGCACCCGGCCTGTTCGACACGCCGCTGCTCGCCGGACTGCCCGAGGCCGCCCGCGCCTCCCTGGGCGCCGCCGTCCCGCACCCCTCCCGGCTCGGCGCGCCGGAGGAGTTCGCCGCCCTGGTCGAACACGTTCTGGACAACCGCATGCTCAACGGCGAGGTGATCCGCCTCGATGGAGCGCTGCGCATGGCCCCGCGCTGACCCTCCCCGACGACACCACGCCCTGGAGTCCCTATGCCCCGCAAGACCCCGGCCGCCCAGCCGTCCGGCCCCGTCCAACTGCTCACCCCGCAGGGCGGCGCCGCCCCCGACGACCGGCTGCCCTTCGACCCGGCCGACGCCGACCTGCCCGCGCTGTACCGCGACATGGTGCTGGCCCGCCGCCTGGACACCGAGGCCATCGCCCTGCAACGCCAGGGTGAACTCGGCCTGTGGCCCTCGCTGTTCGGCCAGGAGGCCGCCCAGGTCGGCGCCGCCCACGCGCTGCGCGCTTCCGACATGGTCTTCCCCACCTACCGTGAGCACGGCGTCGCCTTGTGCCGCGGCCTCGACCCGGTCGCCCTCCTCGGCCTGTTCCGCGGCACCACCCTGGGCGGCTGGGACCCGCGCGAGACCAGCTTCAACCTCTACACTCTGGTCATCGGCGCCCAGACCCTGCACGCCGTCGGCTACGCCATGGGCCTGGTGCGCGACGCCGCCCGGCAGGCCGCCGCAGGCACCCCGCAGCCGCCCGGCGACGCGCCAGCCGTGCTGGTCTTCCTCGGCGACGGCGCCCTCAGCGAGGGCGAGACCAACGAGGCGTTCATCTGGGCCGCCACCCAGAAACTGCCTGTGGTCTTCTTCTGCCAGAACAACCAGTGGGCCATCTCCGCGCCCTACCGCGTGCAGAGCATCGTCCCGGTCGCACGCCGGGCCGACGGCTTCGGCTTTCCCGGCGTCCGCGTCGACGGCAACGACGTGCTGGCCTGCCTGGCCGCCACCCGCCGGGCCCTGGCCGCGGCCCGAGCCGGCGAAGGGCCCACCCTCATCGAGGCGTTCACCTACCGGCGCAACGCCCACACCACCGCCGACGACGCCGGCCGCTACCGGGAGGCCGCCGAGGAGCAGGAGTGGGCCGCCAAGGACCCGATCACCCGGCTGCACGCCCACCTGACCGCCACCGGCGCCGCCGTCCCCGGCTTCTTCGACGGCGTCGAGGCCGAGGCCCAGGCCCTCGCAGAACGGCTGCGGTCCGGCTGCCGCGCCCTGCCCGACCCCGAGCCCGACTCGCCGTTCGAGCACACCTACGGCGAGACCACCCCCGAGCTGCGCCGCCAGATGGCGGACCACCGCGCCCACCTCGCCGCCCTGGCGCAGGGAGCCGAGACGAGCGGAGACCGCGCATGACCGCCCCGGCCGCCACCATGACCCTGGCGAAAGCGATCAACGAGGGGCTGCGCGACGCCCTCTCCGCCGACCCCACCGTCCTGCTCATCGGGGAGGACATCGGCCGGCTCGGCGGCGTCTTCCGGGTGACCGACGGGCTCCAGGCCGAGTTCGGCCCGGACCGGGTCGTGGACAGCCCGCTGGGCGAGGCGGGCATCGTCGGCACCGCCGTGGGACTCGCCATGCGCGGCTACCGGCCGGTCTGCGAGATCCAGTTCGACGGTTTCGTCTACCCGGCCGTCAACCAGATCATCAGCCAGCTGGCCAAGTACCGGCACCGTTCGGCCGGCCGGATCGCGATGCCCGTCGTCATCCGCATCCCGTACGGCGGTGGCATCGGCTCGATCGAGCACCACTCCGAATCACCGGAGACCTACTTCGCGCACACCCCCGGCCTCAAGGTCGTCACCTGTGCGACCCCGGACGACGCCTACAGCATGATCGGCCAGGCCATCTCCAGCGACGACCCGGTGATCTTCCTGGAGCCCAAACGCCGTTACTGGACCAAGGGAGCGGTCACCCGGACCGCCGCCACCGGCCCGCACGAGGCCCGGATCGCGCAGCCGGGTACCGACGTCACCCTCGCCGCCTACGGGCCCATGGTGGCTCCCGCGCTGGAGGCGGCCGCGATCGCCGCCGAGGAGGGCACCAGCGTCGAGGTCATCGACCTGCGCAGCCTCTCCCCGCTGGACACCGGCACCGTCGTCGCCTCCGTACGCCGCACCGGGCGCCTGATCGTCACGCACGAGGCATCGCTCAGCCACGGACCCGGCGCGGAGATCGCCGCCCGGGTGCAGGACGAGGCGTTCTACCAGCTGGAAGCACCGGTGCAGCGCGTCACCGGCTACGACACCCCCTACCCGCCCAGCCGCCTCGAGGAGGACTGGCTGCCCGGGGTCGACCGGATCCTCGCGGCGATCGACCGCTGCCTGAGCCACTGAGCGCCGAGAAGGAAGAGACGCATGCCGATCGCCAAGGATTTCCGCCTGCCCGACGTGGGTGAGGGCCTGACCGAGGCCGACCTGGTCCGCTGGACCGTGGCCCCTGGGGACACCGTGGAGGTCAACCAGATCATTGTCGAGATCGAGACCGCCAAGGCGGTGGTCGAACTCCCGTCCCCGCATGCCGGCACCGTCCGCAGGCTGCACGCCGCAGAGGGTGAGACGGTACCGGTCGGCGCCCCGCTGATCACCATCGACGTCCCCGGCGAGGAGCCCCCCGCACCCGCGGCCCCCGCGCCTGCCGCCCCCTCCGAGCCGGCGGACTCCGGTGCGGAGGAACGTACCGCGCTGCTGGTGGGGTACGGCCCGCGAGCGGCCGGGGCGGTCCGCCGCCGCACTCCCCGGCCCACCCCCGCCCCGGCGGTCACCGCGCCGGCCCACCCGGCCCCGGTGGCCGTCCCGCCAGGGACCCGGCCCGCGGCCAAACCGCCGGTCCGCAAACTCGCCAAGGAC
The DNA here is from genome assembly GCF_001598115.1 of Streptomyces sp. AgN23. NCBI lineage: Bacteria > Bacillati > Actinomycetota > Actinomycetes > Kitasatosporales > Streptomycetaceae > Streptomyces > Streptomyces sp. AgN23. The sequence continues at coordinate 95,804 of NZ_CP007153.1, read as the reverse complement.
CTCGGCGTCCGGCTGGAGACCGTGGTGCCCACCGGACCGAACGGCACCGTCAGCCGGGAGGACGTGCACCGCGCCGCCGCCGCTGCCACCCAGCCCGCGACGCCCGCCCCCGGCGCGGTCAACGCCCGCGGCGAGACCCGGCTGCCGGTGCGCGGGGTGCGCAAGCACACCGCCGCCGCCATGGTCGCCTCGGCCTTCAGCGCCCCGCACGTCACGGAGTTCGTCACCGTCGATATCTCCGAAACCATGCGGTTGCGCGAACTGGTCCGCGCACGACGGGAGTTCAAGGGGACCAAGGTCTCCCCGATGCTCTTCGTGGCCCGCGCCTTCCTGCTGGCGCTGCGCCGCACCCCGGAGCTGAACTCGTCCTGGGACGAGGAGCGCCAGGAGATCGTCCTCAAGCACTACATCAACCTCGGGATCGCCGCCGCCACCGACCGGGGGCTCGTCGTCCCCAACATCAAGGACGCCGACCTGCTCGGCCTGGCCGATCTGGCCACCGCGATAGCAAGTCTGGCCGACATCGCCAGGGAGGGCCGCACCAGCCCCGCCGACCTGGCCGGCGGCACCGTCACCCTGACCAACGTCGGCGTTTTCGGCGTGGACACCGGGACACCGATCCTCAACCCGGGGGAGGCCGCCATCCTCGCCATGGGCGCCGTGCGGCGCACCCCCTGGGTCGTGCAGGACGCGGCGGGGGAGCGGATCGAACCGCGCTGGACCACCCAGCTCGCCCTCTCCTTCGACCACCGCCTCGCCGACGGCCAGCAGGGCTCCCGCCTGCTCGCTGACACCGCGGACCTGCTGCGCGAACCGGGCCTCGCCCTGCTGTGACCCCACGGGGGCGGGAGCCGGGGCACCGGGGCTCGTGAAGCGGGGTCCGGGGGTGGAGGTCAGGAGCCGGGGGCGGGTGCCCTTCGGGCCCGGAGCCAGGGGAGCGGGACGATGCCGTGCTCGGGAATCGTTCCCGGGCCCCGGAGTATCCCGCCGGGAGCGGTCGATCCATCGCACCCCGGCCATTCTCCTTTGGCCCCGCCATTCCGCCGGACCCCGCCGTTCCACCGGACCCCGCAATTCGGGCCGTGTCCCGTCCGGGCATTCTCCCCGCCTCCCGAATTCCACCCCGCCCCCGGACGGATCCGCCGCGGGCGGCGAAAACCGGGCGGCGAATTCGTCGACCGAGACCGTACGCGGCCGGGCCGGGGGTTCATAGGCTGGAAGGGTCCATGCACCCGGCCGAGCCGGCCGACCGGAGAAATGAGGGCGTTGTCATGAGCGGTGGACTTCCGTCAGGGGCGGGTACGGACAAGGGCGCGCTCCGGGAACTCGTCCCGGGTTACCAGGTACTCTGCACCCGGTTCGCCGCCGTCGTCCCGCTGTACATCCCGGTGCTGACCGGGCCGGAGGGGGTCGTGCTGATCGACTCCGGGATCAGCGACACCCCGCGGCAGGCGATCGGGCCCGCGCTGAAAGGGATCGGGCGCGGCCTGGAGCAGATCAGGGCGGTGGCGCTCACCCACGGGCACCACGACCACTTCGGCGGCCTGGCGCAGATCAAGGAGTTCGCCCCCGACGCCCAGGTGGCGGCGCACCACGCCGACGCCCGCTGGGTCGAGGACTTCGGCCGGTACTGGCGGGAGCTGTTCGAACGTCACCTGCCGGAGATCGACCCCGGACCCGGCGAACGGTCCGTCGTACTGGAACAGGCCGGCCACCCGGTGGCCGTCGACCGGCCGCTGGCCCCCGGGGACCTGCTCGACACGTGGGGCTGCCCGCCGCTGTACGTGATCAACGCCCACGGCGCGCACTCCGCCGGCAGCGTCGGCTATTTCCAGCCCGACCACGGCGTGCTCGCCACCGGCGACTCGCTCCAGCTGTCCGGGACATCGCTGGTCGACGGCTCCGAGGCATTCCCGATCTACGAGGACATCGACGCCTACCGGGCGATGCTGGCCGAGTTCGAGGCGGTCGGCTTCCGCTGGCTCGTCGACGCCCACCGCGGCGTCCTCGACGAGGAACGCGGTCGTGAACTGCTTCGGCACTGCAGGGAGTTCCCCGAACGCTTCAGTGAGCAGCTGGCCGACCTGTTCGCCGACGACGACGCCCCGCGCACCCTGAGGGAGGCCGCCGAGGAGACCGGTGCCCGGCACTACCCGCGGGCCAACCGCACCGCGCAGCTCTACATCACCACCGAACTGCACCTGCGCCGGCTCGTCCGCGACGGCGTGCTCGTCGCCCGGATCGAGCACGGGACGAAGACCTGGCGCGCGGCGGCGTGACCCCGAGCGGCGGCACCGAGGCGGCGGCGCGGTCACGACGAGGCCGTCACCGGAGCGGCGGACGGAAATCCCCGGAATCATCCGCATGCCGCTCCGTATCGGCGTTCCACGGGCCTCCGTGAAACTGTTTCCCGTGACCGATGAATTCCGAAATGACATCGCAACCTATTGCGCCGAACGCAAGGAGACGATCGTCGCGTCGTTCCGTCAGCTCTGCGCGATACCCGGCGTCTCCGCCGATCCGGGGCGCCGGGCCGACATCCGGAAAACCGCCGCATGGATCACCGCGCAGGCCCTGGACGCCGGATTCCACTCGGCGCGTGCCGTGGAGACCGACGGCAATCCGGTCGTCGTCGCCGAATACCGGGCGGGCGACGACCGGCCCACGGTGCTGGTGTACGCGCACTACGACGTGCAGCCGGCGAACGACCCGGAGCGCTGGACGTCGCCGCCGTTCGAACCCACCGTCCGGGACGGCGCGGTGTGGGCACGGGGGGCCACCGACGACAAGGGTCACGTCATCATGCACCTCACGGCGGTCCGGGCGCTGCTCGACCTGACCGGCTCGGTGCCGGTCAACGTCCGGCTGGTGGTCGAGGGGGAAGAGGAGATCGGCTCCCCGCACTTCGACGCGTTCCTCCGCGACCACCCGGAGGTCCTCGACGCGGATGCCTGGATCGTCTCCGACACCCCCGGCTTCATCGGCGACCACCCCACGGTCTGCACCGGCGTGCGCGGCTTGGTGCTGGCCGACATCACCCTCACCGCCTCCGACGCCGAACCGCACTCCGGCCTGTTCGGTGGCGCGGTGCGCAACCCGGCCGAGGCGCTCGCCGCACTGCTCGCCGGGCTGAAGGACCCCGCCACCGGCCGGGTGCTGCTCGACGGCTTCTACGACCGGGTCACCGAACCGACGCAACAGGAACGAGCCGCCCTCGCCGCACTGCCGTTCGACGAGGACGCCTGGCTCGCCGGGGTCGGCGCCCGCGCGGTGCACGGCGAGTCCGGCTGGACCACCCTGGAACGCGTCTGGTGGCGGCCCACCCTGGAGGTCAACGCGATCGCCTCGGGGGACGCCGTGGCCGAGGTAAAGACCGTCGTCCCGGTCGCCGCCCGAGCCCGGGTCTCCTGCCGCCTGGTCCCCGACCAGTCGGCGGTGGAGATCGCCCGGTCCCTGCGGTCCGCCCTGGAAGCCGTCGTACCGCCGGGCCTGACCGCCGATGTGCGGGTGCGCACCGCGGGTGACCCGGTCGCCATCGGCAGCGACCACCCCCTCGTCGGCGCCGCCTCCCGCGCGGTCGCCACCGTGCTGGGCACCGCGCCCGTCCCGGTACGGATGGGCGGCAGCATCCCGCCGCTGGCCTCCCTGGTGGCGGACGGCATGCCCGGTCTGCTCGTCGGCGTCGGCAAGGACAGCGACAACTTCCACGCGGTGGACGAACACCTCTCCGTCGACCGACTGCTGCACGGCACGGCTCTGATGGCCCAGCTCTGGCGTGAATTCGCCGTCCTGCCCGCCGCTGCCTACGCCCGCACACCGGCCGCGCCCGGTGTCCCGACCCCTCGCACCGACGCCGCCCGGGACACCACCCTGCCCGGCGCCGACGCCGCTTCCGGCCCCCGCCACCCGTCCGCCCCGCCATCGGAGGTCCCCGATGCCGGCTGAACACCGACCCGTCACCGCCGCGCTGACTGTCCCGCACCCACGGTCCCGCCCGGTCAGCCGCGGGGCCGACCGCGCCGCCTGATCCCCATGCCCGGCCTGCACCGCCCTGACCAGCGGTTCCGCCGGGCGGCAGCGCTGTGCATCCCCTCTTCGTAGCGGCGTACGAAGAGGGGGGGCCGGATTCGCCGACACAGGCGTAGTGACGGGACACGGCCCTGCCTATCGTCCAATCCATCCCGGAACGTCCTCCGGACGCCCCACCTGGGAACGCACCACCGAAACAGCCCACCGCCATCGCAGGAGCGAACCAATGAAGTCCCGTCTTGTGGCCGCCCTCGCGGCCGTCGTCATCGTCGGAGCCGGCACGGCCGCCTGCGGCGGCACGAAGGACGACGCCAAGGACGGCAAGGGCCCGATCCTCATCGGCATGCCCATCGCCCTGTCCGGTCTGGCCAGCGGCATCGACAGCCAGTGGGAGACCGGCGCGCGGATCGCCGTCGACGACATCAACGCCGACGGCGGCGTCCTCGGCCGGAAGCTGAAGATCATCACTGCCGACAGCAAGTCGCAGGCATCGCTCGCCGGGAACGCCGCGCAGAGCCTGATCGACAAGGGCGCCCGGTTCATCCTGCCCACCGCCGACTACGACCTCGGCAGCCCCGCGGCCCGGCTCGCCCAGGCACACGGCCTGGTCTCCATCGGCCTGGCCGGCGACCCGCGCTGGGGCGCCACCGGCATCGGCGATCTCGCGTTCAACCTCAACGCCGGCTCGCCCACCGAGGGAGCCTCCGCCGCGCGGTTCGCCCACGACAAGGGCTGGAGCCACCCCTACGTTCTCGGCGACACCAGCCTCGGCTACTCCGTCGCGTTCCAGAAGTACTTCACGCGTGCCTGGTCGCTCATCGGCGGCGCGAAGCCGACCACCGATACGTTCCAGAACTCCGACACCTCGCTGGCCACCCAGATCAGTCGGATCAAGGCCGCGTCGCCCGCCCCCGACGTCATCGTGCTCGCCTCCTACCCGCCCGGCGGGACCACCGCGCTCAAGCAACTGCGCGCCGCGGGCATCACCACCCCCGTCATCGGCGGCAACGCCTTCGACGGCACGTTCTGGCTGACCGGCCTGCCCAACGAGAAGAACTTCTACGCCATCGGCGGCGGCGTCATCACCGGCACCGACCCCGACCCCGACCGAGCCAAGGTCTTCGCCGCGGTCACCAAGTCCACCGGTAAGGCACCCACCAGCGGCATCTTCCCGCTCGCCGGCTACAGCGCCGTCCAGGCCATCGCCAAGGCCGTCACCGGCGCGAAGAGCACCGACGCCAAGGCGGTCGCCGCGCGGCTCGCCGGCTTCCACGACGAACCGCTCGCCCTCGGCCCGACCACCTGGACCAACTCCTGCCACGTCGCGATCGGCCGCCCCAGCGTCGTCATCCGGATGGCTCGGGGACAGGAGACCTACGTGACCACGGTCGACCCAGCCCGCGTCCCGAAGTCCATCTGCTGACGCAAGGCCACACTGACCCTCGGCGAGCCCCGGCTCGCCCCTGTCCCGGGAGTAACCGCATGGCCCGCCACACCGCCCCGCCGAACGGCGACCTGACCGCCCGCGGCGTGGGCGTGCGCTTCGAGGGCGTGGCCGCCCTCACCGACGTGGACCTCGACCTGCGGGCCGGGGAGATCCTCGGCCTCATCGGGCCCAACGGCGCCGGCAAGACCACCCTCGTCAACGTCCTCTCCGGCTACCAGCGCCCCACCGGTGGCCGGGTCCGGATCGGCGGCACCGACGTCACCGGCTGGCCCCCGCACCGGCGCGCCCGCGCAGGGCTGGTCCGCACCTTCCAGAGCGGGTGTCCCTTCACCACGCTGACGGTCGCCGAGAACGTCGAGGCCGCCGCCCTCGCCGCGCACCCCCGCGCCCGCGAGGCCCACCGCACCGTCCACAGCCTGCTGGACCGCTTCGGCCTCGGCCCGCTCGCCGGGCGCCCGGCCGGCACCCTCAGCTATGGCATGCTGCGCCGACTGGCGCTCGCGCGGGCGCTGGCCCCCCGGCCCCGGCTGCTGCTGCTCGACGAACCCGCCGCCGGCCTCGACGACAACGAGACCCGGGACCTCGGCGATCTGCTGCTGTCGGTACGCGACGACTTCGCGTGCGGCCTGCTGCTCATCGAGCACGACGTGCCGCTGGTCCTGCGGATCTGCGACCGGGTGCACGTCCTGGTCACCGGCCGCACCCTGCGCACCGGCACCCCCGCGGATATCGCCGCCGACGCGGCCGTGCGCGACGCCTACCTCGGCACCGCCGGGCCCGACCGGGACGGTGCCCGTGCTTGAGATCACCGGACTGACCGTCCGTTACGGAGCCGTCGCCGCGCTGCGCGAAGTCTCCCTGACCGTCGGGGACGGCGAGTTCGTCACCGTTGTCGGGGCCAACGGCGCCGGCAAGTCCACCCTGATGCGCACCGCCGCCGGACTGCTGAGGCCCGCCTCCGGCACCGTCCGGCTGGCGGGCCGGGACATCACCCGGATGCCGCCGGAACACGTCGTGCGCGAGGGATTGAGCCTGGTGCCCGAGGGCCGGCACATCTTCACCACCCTCACTGTCGCCGACAACCTGCGCCTCGGACTGCTCGGCACCGGCCGCCGCACCCTCACCCGGCGCGACCGCGACCGGGTCACCGGCTACTTCCCGGCGCTGGAGAAGCTGATGGATCGCCGGGCGTCCACCCTGTCCGGTGGGGAACAGCAGATGGTCGCCATCGCCCGCGCGATGCTCGCCGAACCCCGGATGCTGCTGCTGGACGAACCTTCCCTGGGCCTCGCGCCGCTCGTGGTGGACACCGTGCTGGACGCCCTGTCCCGGCTGCATCGCGACGGCGTGTCCGTCCTGCTGGTCGAGCAGAACGCCCGCCGGGCGATCGCGCTGGCCGACCACGTCCACGTGCTGCACAAGGGCGTCGTCCGGCAACGCGGCGCCGACGACACCACGGGACATGGCCTCGCCGCCGTCTTCCTCCGCGGCCCCGGCACCCCTGGCCCCGACATCCCCGGTCCCGCCGCCGCTGCGGAAGGAAACTGATGTACCTCCTCCAGACCCTCGTCGACGGCCTCAGCCTCGGCAGTCTCTACGCCGTCTTCGCCCTCGGCGTAGCCCTCGTCTTCGGCGTCATGGGCCTGATCAACTTCGCACACGGCGAGCTGATCATGATCGGCGCCTACGCCGCCGTCCTCGTCGTCCGGCCGGTCATCTGGGTGGTCCTCGCCGTGCCCGTGCTGGTCATGGCCGCCGCCCTGCTGATGGAACGCGTCGCCTTCCGCCCGGTGCGCGACGCCGCCCCCACCACGATGCTGGTGACCTCCTTCGCCCTCAGCTCCGGCCTGCAGTCCGCCGCCACCTCACTGTTCGGCTCGCTCCAGCGCAACGCCGACGTACTGCCCGCCCTGTCGCACTCGGTACGCCTCGGCGCGCTGCGGATTCCCGTACTGGACCTGGTGACCGTGGGCACCGGCGTGGTCATGATGGCGGGACTCGCCCTGTTCTTCGCCCGCACCTCCACCGGCATCCGCATGCGGGCCGCCGCCGAGGACTTCCCCACCGCCCGTATGCTCGGCGTCAAGGCCAACCGGGTCATCGCCCTCGCGTTCGCGCTCAGCGGCCTGTGCGCCGGCGCCGGCGCCCTGCTGCTGGTCTCCCAGACCGGGTACGCCACCCCCACCCTCGGCACCGCGCCCGTGCTGGCCGCGTTCATCGCCGTGGTCGTCGGCGGCATCGGCGAGATCCGCGGCGCCGTCCTCGGCGGCTATCTCCTCGGCCTGGTCACCGTCGCCCTCCAGGCATACCTCCCGCCCGGCCTGCGCTCGTTCCAGACCGCGTTCGCCTACGCCGTGGTGCTGGCGTTCCTCGTCATCCGTCCGCAAGGCATCCTGCCCGGCAAGGTGAGGCTCATATGACCACTCCCGCCCGCCCGCCCGCCACCGCACCGGCCCGGCCCGCCACCGTCAGCCGCATCGCCGGCCTGTTCGTACCGCTGGCCGTGGTCGTCACCGCCGCCGCCCTGCTCGGCGACGCGGGCGGGGACCTCACCACCCGGGTGGCCACCGGCGGCCTGATCAACCTCATCCTGGTGCTGAGCCTGTACGCCTACAGCGGCACCAGCGGCGTGCTGTCCTTCGGCCAGATCGGCTTCGTCCTGCTGGGCGCCTACGCCGGCGGCATCCTCGCCATGCCGCCCGCCACCCGGGCCGTGCTGCTGCCCGCGCTGCCGTCCGCCCTCGCGCACATCACCGTCCCGCAGCCGCTGCTGCCGGTGGCCGCCGCGGCGCTCGCCGCACTCGCCGCCCTGTTCACCGCGCCGCTGATGACCCGGCTCAACGGCATCGTCGGCTCCATCGGCACGTTCTCCCTCATGGTCATCGCCCACGAGGTGGCCGCCAACCTGCGCGCCACCAACGGCGCCGCCGGCGTCAGCGGCGTCCCCGCGACCGGCGGCCCGGTCACTCCGCTCCTGTGGGCGCTGGTCGCGCTCGCCGCCACCGCCGCACTGCGGCACAGCCGCACCGGCCTGCGGCTGCGCGCCTCGCAGGACCACCTGCCCGCCGCCGGCTCGGTCGGCATCGATGTGCGGCGTGCCCGGCTCGGCGCCTGGACGCTGTCTGCCGCCCTCGCCGGCGCGGGAGGCGCGCTGTATGCTCAGTTCGTCGGCTCGTTCACCCCCGACTCCCTCTATCTGGCCACCACCACCCTCACCATCGCCATGCTCGTCGTCGGCGGCGTGCGCGGGGTGACCGGCGCGGTGGCCGGCACCCTGGTGGTCACCGCCGTCTACCAACTGCTGCAGAGCGCCGAGGCGGGCTTCCCCCTGGGCGGCCTGACCGTCCCCGCCGTCGACGGCGTCGCGCAGATCGGCCTGTCGCTGCTGCTGCTGGTGGTGCTGCTGCGCCGGCCCGGAGGTATAACGGGTGGGCGGGAGGCCGAGCTGACCCGGGCCGGGGTCCGCCGGGCGCTCGCCGCGTTCCCGCGGCGTACGAGGAGCCGCTCGTGATCACCGTCGAGGAGATCGTCACCCACGTGGGTCGCGACGTGCTGCGCACGGTCACCACCGGGCCCGGCGGCCCACCGGTGCGGGACGTCACCCTGTACGACGTCGGCGCGAGCACCACCGTGCGGGCCGGTGACCTGGTCCTCGCCGTCGGCGTCGCCGACCACTCCGAGACCGCCCGGCGCATCCTCCGCGAGATAGCCGCGGCCGACGGCGCCGGGCTGTGCCTGCACGCCTCCGGCGCCGACGGCGACGCCGAGGCCACCACCGCGCTCGCCGAGGAGTTGGGCGTCCCGCTCATGCGCGTCCCGCGCGGCCACAGCTGGGACCGGCTCTACCCGCTGCTGCGCACCCTTGTCGACTCGGCCGCCGCCGTCACCCGGGGCGGCCGGCAGCACGCCGAGCAGGCCGAGGGCGATCTGTTCAGCCTGATGAGCGCGCTGGCCGCGGTGGTGCGCTGCCCGGTGGTCGTCGACGACCGGGAGCTGCGCACCCTCGCCTACTCCTCCGAGGTCGCCGCGGACGACCTGCGCCGAGAGTCCATCCTGTCCCGCAGCATCCCCCCATCCTGGCTGGAACGCCTCAACGCCGAGGGCGTGCTGCGCACCCTGCACCGCTCCGAGGGCATTGTCCGGTTCCCGCCCTGGCCGGGACTGAGCCCGGCCGCGCTGCACGGCAGGGCCGGCGTCGCGGTCCGGGTCGGCCGTGAGGTGCTGGGCTACATCTGGGTCGCCGAGGTCCACCCGCTGACCCCGGCCGCCGAGGAAGCCCTGCTGGAGACCGCGCGGATCGCCGCCATCCACATCATGCGGCGCGAGGTCGCCGACGAGATGGACGACTGGTCCCGCGCCGAACACGGCAGGGCGCTGCTGTGCGGCGGCGGCCGGGGCCTGCGCGAACTCGGCATCGGCCAGGACTGGCAGGCGGTGGTCATCGCGCTGAGCGGCACCGGTGACCCGCCCGGCCACGCCGCGGCCCTGCACCGGGAGATCCTGCCGCTGGTCCGGCTGCACTTCGCCCAGCGCCACCACACCTACCCGGCGCGGCTCGCGCACGAACTGTTCGTCGTCGTCGCCGAACCGCCCACCGCCGGCACCCCGCTGACCCTATTGGCCCGTTTCACCCGCTCCCTGCTGGACCACGTGCGGGACAGGGACGGGGTCCGGATGCGGGCGGGGATGTCCTCCCGCGGTCCGGTCCAGGACACGGCCCGGCTGCGCCAGGAGGCCACCAGGGCGCTCGCCGTGCGCGGCCCGGCGGACGCGGCCGACGTGGTGCTCATCGATGACGTGCGGGACGAGGCGATCCTCGGCGAGGTGGCCGACCACCTCAACGCCCATCCGCACCTGACCGCCGGCCCGCTCGCCGCCCTGCTCGCCGGGGCCGCCGCCGACGACGTCAACGTCGAGGCGCTGGAGGCATTCCTGCGCGCGCGGGGCAACGTCGCCACCGCCGCCCGCGACCTCGCACTGCCCGTCAACACCGTGCGCTACCGGCTCGGCGTCGCCCTCAAACGCAGCGGCCTGGATCCCGCCGATCCCGCGCGGCGGCTCGTCGCCGAACTCCAGCTGCGCGCCTGGCGCGCCCGCACCCACCACACCCCGCCGGCCCGCTGACCCGTACCCCGGTCGGCCCCCGCCCGGCGGCGGGTCTGGTCCGGCCCGCCCGGAGGGCCTGTACCGGGCGGGCCGGACCGTTCGGCGCTCACGCGTACCGGTGCCACTGGGCGAGCAGCCGGTCCGCGGTGCGCCAGCTGAGCGCCTCCACCGTCTCGGTCGGGTTGACCCCGCCGGCGCTGGGGAAGCAGGAGGCGCCCAGGACACCGAGGTTGGGCAGGTCGTGGGTGAAGCCCCAGCGGTCGGTGACCGAGCCGTCCGGGTCGTCGCCCATGCGGGTGCCGCCGTAGGCGTGGGTGCTCACCGGGGAGGCGGTGATGGGCTGCTGCCAGACCCGCCCGGCGCCGGCCGCGGTCATCCACTCGGCCATTCGCTCCTGGAGGTACCGGGTCTGCCGCCACTCGTTGTCGCCGTAGGCGTAGGTGATCCGCACCCGGGGGATGCCGTCGGCGTCGACGTGCACCGGGTCGAGGTCGAGCCGGTTGTGCCGGTAGGGCAGGGTGTCCGGCAGCGTGTAGGACCAGGCGGTGGCGCCCATCGCCCCGGCCACCCACTCCTTCCAGGCCGCTCCCCAGCGCGGCACGTCCGGCGGCAGCATCCGCGCCATCAGCAGCTTGGGCAGTTCGTGCCCGGCCATCAGCGGGCCGCCGCCGATGAACCCCAGACCGCCGTGGTCGAAGTTGTCGGCGTCGAAGTCGCCGATCGCGGTGCCCTGGGCGTTGGTGCCGCTCCACAGGTTCAGCGGGTCGCCGAACCGCCCGAACGTCATCGCGAACGAGTGGGTCATGAAGTGCGCGCCGACCTGGCCCCGGGAGTTGCCGAGGCCCGCGGGGTGGTTCGGGTGGGCCGAGAGCAGCAGCAGACGGGTGTTCTCGTAGGTGTAGCCGGCCAGCAGCACCACGGACGCCGGCTGGACGCACTCCCGGCCGTCCGCGTCGCGGCAGGTCACCCCGGTCGCCCGGCTGCCGGCGGTGTCGATCCGCAGCACCCGCACGCCGGTGCGCACCTCCAGGTTCCCCGACGCCTCCGCCTCGGGGATGCCGGTGACCGCCGGGGTGCCCTTGGCGCCGGTCCAGCAGCCGGTCCAGGTGCACATGCCGCAGTAGGTGCACCCCGACATGCCCCGGTACTCCCGGGACCGCACCGACGCCGGGGTGGGGAACGGGCTCCAGCCGAGCGAGGCGGCCGCTCTGGCCATCATGTCGTCGTACCCCGAACGCCGCAGCGCCGGCAGCGGGTACGGCCCGGAACGCGAACCCTCGAACGGGTTGCCCTCCGGCTGCCGCCGCCCGTCGATCACCCCCGCCGTGCCCGAACAGCCGTACAGCGCCTCGACCTTGTCGTAGAAGGGCGCCAGTTCCGCGTAGTCCAGCGGCCAGTCGGCCACCGTCGAGCCCTCCGGCAGGGCGGTGGCGCCGTACCGTTGCACGGTCGCGCTGCGGTTGCGGAAGTTCCATGGGTACATCCGCCAGCTGATGTTCGTCGCGTAAGTCTTGGAACCGCCCACGCCGTTGATCATCATCAGCCCGGCGGTGCCGGTGGCCGGCGCGGCGGTCTCGTGGCCTGTGGAACGGACCGTCGGGACCTCTTGGTTGACCTTGGCCGCGCCCAGCGCGTTCCGGCTGAAGTGGGCTATCTCGTCGTGCGCGAAGTCGCTGGTGGCGTGTCGCGGTCCGGCCTCCAGCCCCACCACCCGCAGCCCCGCGAGGGCCAGCCGGGACGCGGCGAGACCACCGGCCGCGCCGAGGCCGATCACCACCACGTCGACGGGTTCGAGTCGTACGGTCACGGCCGGCCTCCGCGGAAGGGTTCCAGGTCGAACGTCGAGTGTCCGGCGGGCGGCGGCCGGAAGCCGGGGCGCTGCTCCGGCTCGCCCACCACCAGCCGGGGCCCGGGGTAGCCCACGGCCCGCCAGCCGGCGAAGTCGTGGTTGCCGCCGTGCGCGGGGTCCCCGAGGAACCCCTCCAGCGTGTGGCCCAGCAGCACGTCGAAGAAGTCGTCCGCGCCGGGGACCGAGCCCGACTCCAGGTCGGCCACCAGCCGGTCCCGGTCCGCTGGGGGCAGCGTGTCCGGTCCGGCGCCGAACCGGTCCCGCGCGTGCGCCGCCACGGCCCGCAGACCGGTCTCGTAGACCGGTGCCAGCGCGGTCAGCGGTCCCGCCAGGGCGCGCAGGATGTAGCGGTCCACCCGTGCGCCGATCGCGCCGGGCCCCAGACCGTCGGCGGGGATCAGCCGGTCGACGAGGGCGAGCAATGTGCGTACCTCCTCGTCGCCGAGGGATGTTCCGGTGGGTTCCGCGGTGGACTCGTTCATGGACGTTCTCCGGTGTCGTTCATGACTTCCGCCTCCGGGGTCGGTCACCGCCCCGGGAATTCCGACGGGGTTCACAGGCTAGCCAGATATTGGATCCTATTCTAGATTCATTGGATAAATTAGGTTCGGAAATTTTCCGTCCCCCTGGGCTCCGCGCTCAGGGCCCGCCGTCCCGCCGCGGAGGAAACAAACGGCATGATCAACGTTCTCGGCGTCCACCACCTCGGCCTCACTGTCGCCGACCTCGACGCCTCCCGCACGTTCTACGAGGCCGGCGGCTACACCGTCACCGACCGGCTGCGCGCCGACGGCCCCGACGCGGCGCTCGGCAACGGGCTGCCGCGCGCCGCCCTCGACATCGTCTTCGCCGACGGCCCCACAGCGGGCGGCCCCGGTACGGGCAGCCCCGGCCTCATTCTCGAATTGGTCCGCTTCGACCCGCCGGGGGAGCGCCGGGTCACCGCCGTCGACCCGGCGTTCGGCACCGTCCCGCTGTGGAGCGCGGATTCCGCCGGCACCGACCCGGACGGCCGCCCGGTCACCGCGGCGGGCCCCGGCGCGGTCCAGGTCACCCTCACCACGGCCGACCCGGTCGGCACCGCACGCCTCCTGCGACTCCTCGGCTTCGAGGGGGCAGGTCGGGGGGGTGCCGCCGACACCACCGGGCTGACCGGCCACGGACTCGACCTCGCCCTGCGCCGGGTGCCCGAGCCGCCCGTACCGCCTGGGCCGAACGACGCGGGCCGCACCCACCTGTGCTGCCGGGTCACGGACATGACCGCCGCCGTGGCCGCCCTCGACGAGGCGGGCTTCGGCACGGTCTCCACTCCCCGGGTGCACGGCGACCTCCAGTGGGTCTTCGTCCGGCACCCCGAGGGGCCCGGCGTCGAACTCCTCTGCCTGACGTAGCCCCGGCCGCCCGCCGCAGACCCGACCGACAGGAAGCTCATGCACATCGATCTCACCGGCCGCCGCGCCCTCGTCACCGGCTCCAGCGCCGGCATCGGCCTGGCCGTCGTCGCCTCCCTCGCCCGGTGCGGCGCGACCGTCCTGGTCAACGGTCGGGACGCCGACCGGGTGCGCACCGCCGTGCGGACCCTGGCCGCCGCCCAGCCGGACGCCCGGCTGGAACCGGTCGTGGCCGACGTGGCCGACCCGGCCGGCGCCCGCGCGCTGACGGAGGCGGTCGGCGAGGCCGACATCCTCGTCAGCAACGCCGCCACCTACCAGGCCAGGGCCTTCGCCGACCTCACGGACGACGACTGGGCCACCATGTTCGCCGTCAACGTCATCGCCCCGGCCCGGCTCGCCCGGCTGCTCGTGCCCGGCATGGTGGACCGTGGCTGGGGGCGGGTGGTGTTCATCAGCAGCGAGTCCGCCCTGCACGTCCCGGCCGAGATGATCCACTACGGCGCGTCCAAGACCGCCCTGCTGGCACTGTCCCGGGGCATCGCCGAGACCTACCCGGCGAGCGGCGTGACCGTCAACGCCGTGCTGCCCGGCCCGACCAGCACCGGCGCCGAGGAGACCTTCATCGCCGACCTCGCCGCCCAGCGCGGCACCACCCCCGAGGAGGCCCGGCGGCGCTTCATCCAGGAGGACCGCCCCACCTCTCTGCTGGGCCGGTTCATCGAACCGGAGGAGGTCGCCGCCGCGGTGACCTACCTGTGCTCCCGGGCGGCCTCCGCCACCACCGGCTCCGCCATGCGCGTCGACGGCGGCGTGGTCCGCGCGATCGGCTGACCGCGCGGACCACAGCGACGAGGCCCTGGCCGCCGAGGCGGTCAGGGCCTCGGGACATCACCGGTGAGCCTCCGGACGGAACCGCCGGACCGGCCCGAGGCGATGACCCCGTTCCCGCAGCAGCGTGACGTTTCGCCACCGGGGGTCAGGGCAGGCTGGACACCGTCTCCGCCCCCGCGCCGCCCGCTTCGGTGTCGGCGCCGCCGATCGGGTCACCGGGGTCCGCCGCCCGGGTCCGCCCGCGCCACAGCAGGTTCAGCTCACGGCCGCGGGTCAGCCCGGACGGCCGCAGGATCAGCACCAGCAGCAGGATCACCGAGAGACCGATCTGCGCGATCCCCAGCGGCCCCTTGACCGTCAGGCCGCCCACGGTGAAGCCCTGCTGGACCTGGTCGAGCACCTGGGTGACCACCGAGACGAACAGCGCCCCGACCACCGCGCCGGACAGGCTCTTCTCACCGCCCGTCACCAGCATGACCACCAGCATGAACGTGGTCGTGAGGTAGAGCGTGTCCGGAGTCAGGCCGCCGAGGAACTCGCCGTACAGACCACCGGCCACGCCGATGACGAACGCGGACAGCACGAACGCGAAGCCGCGCTGTCGGTGCACGTGGACGCCGATCGCGTTCGCGGCGACCGGATCCTCGCGCGAGGCCCGCAGGCAGATGCCCCACCGGGTGCGCTGGTAGCCGAAGGCCAGCGCGATCGCGGCCAGTGCGGTCAGCAGCGCGGGCAGCACCCCGCCGCCCTCCGCGATGTTGCTCAGGCCACCGGTGCCGCCGGTGAGGCCCTGGGCGTGGCTGATCACCACGTAGATCACCTGGAGTACCGCGAACGAGGTCAGCGCCGCCGCGATGCCCGTGAGCCGCATCAGCGGTCCCGCCAGCAGCGCCGCCGCCACCGCGGCGACCAGGCCGCCGATCAGCGCTGCGCTGTACGGGGTGAACTGCAGCCCGCCGAGCGTCGCCGGGAATCCCGGCAACACGGTCTGCCGGGTTTCCGGACTGAGGGTGAGGATTCCCGCGCTGTATCCGCCAATCGCCATGAAACCGACATGACCGAAGGACAGCACACCGGAATTGCCGACGAATATGTAATACCCCACGACCGCGGTCAGGAGGATCAGGTCCTGGACCACGATCTGCTCGAGCGCCGAGGAGACCTGGCTGAAGGCGGACGCCAGCGCCACCAGCACCAGCAGCGGGACGAGCGTCGCGAGCGGGTGCCGCAACCGCGTGATTCGGTTCATATCCTGGTCCTGGAGGTCTTCGGGACGAACAGGCCGTCGGGGCGGCCCAGGAGGACGGCGATCACGATGACGTAGGCGAACGCCTGCTGGTACTGCTGCAGATCGGTCGGCAGGTACGACTCCAGCAGCACGGTCAGCAGGCCGAGGATCATCGCGCCGGCCACCGAGCCGAGCAGGCTGTCCATGCCGCCGAGAACGGTGGCGATGAACGCCGCCAGCACCGCGGTCTGGCCCATCGTCGGGTACACCGTGCCGCTCTGCGAGACGAGCAGGAACGACGCCACCCCGGCCAGCAGGCCGCTGACGCAGAACGCACTGGCGATCACGCGGTTGGCGCGCACGCCCAGGACCCGGGCCATCCTGAAGTCCTCCGAGGCGGCTCGCACCTGCACGCCCAGCCGGGTGCGCTTGAGGAACAGTGTCAGCCCGGCGCACAGCACCGCCGCCGTCGTGACCGTCGCGATGTCCAGTTTCGGGATGCTCAGGCCCCCGGCGGTGAACGACTCGCTGAACGCCGTCAGCAGATTGATGCTCCGGGGCGTCGCCCCGAAGATCAGCATCGCCAGGTTCTGCAGCAGGTAACTCACCGCGAACGACGTCACGAGCAGCGTCGTCTCCGCCGCCCGGCGCACCGGACGGAAGGCGAACCGTTCCATCAACAGGGCGAAGAGCATCGGCAGGATGATCACCGCGGCGATCAGCACCGGCAGCGAACCGTGCCCGATGACGACGGCCGCGTAGGCGCCGACCATCACGAGTTCGCCGTGGGCGAAGTTGACCAGGCGCATGATGCCGAAGACCAGGGTGATGCCGAGCCCGAGCAGCGCGTAGATGCTGCCCAGCGTCACGGCGTCGATCAGGTGCTGGATGAGAGTGGTCATGTCAGGTCACCTCACGCCGTGCCGAGGTACAGGTCGTGCAAGTCGCTCCGTGCCATCAGTTCCTCCCGGGTGCCCTCGACGGCGATCCGACCGCCGCTCAGCACGTAGCCGCGGTCCGCCAGGGCGATGGCCCGGGTCGCGTTCTGTTCGATCAGCAGGACGGTCATGCCCTGGGCCCGCAGGTCGTCCAGGACGCTGAAGACATCCGCCACCACCAGTGGCGCGAGCCCCAGCGAGGGCTCGTCCAGCAGCAGCAGCCGCGGCCGGGCGATCAGCGCCCGAGCGATCGCCAGTTGCTGCTGCTCACCGCCGGACAGCCCGGCCGCTCCCGCACTGTAGTAGCGCCGCAGCACCGGGAAGCGGTCCAGCACCTCGTCGAGCAGCGCCGCCTCCCGGCCCCGCCGGTTCGACAGGCCCAGCTGGAGGTTTTCCGCGACAGTCAGCCGCTGGAAGATGTGCCGGCCCTCCGGCACCAGGGAGATCCCCGCCCGGACGATCTGCTCCGGCGCGCGCCCCCGCAGGGAGCGCCCCTCGAACTCGATCGTCCCGGCCGTGACCGACGCCAGGCCGAAGACCGCGTTGAGCGTGCTGGTCTTGCCCGCGCCGTTCGGCCCGACCAGCGCCACGATCTCGCCGGCCGCCACGCGCAGATCCAGGTCGTGGACGGCGGGGACCTTGCCGTATTCGACGCGCAGTCCGGAGATGGTCAGCATCACCCGGCCCCCAGGTAAGCGTCGATGACGGCCTCGTGAGCGCGGATCTCCTGCGGGGTGCCTGCCGCCAGCGTGCTGCCCGAGGCCAGCACGTGGACGCGGTCGCACCGGCTCATGATCAGCCGCATGTCGTGCTCGATGACGCAGATGCCCACGCCGTACTCGGCGCGGATGTCGTGCAGTGACTGGCCCAGCATGTCGCTCTCGCGTTCGTTGAGCCCGGCGGCGGGTTCGTCCAGCAGGATCACCCGGGGACGGGTGGCCAACACCCGAAGGATGCCCACCCGGCGTTCCACGCCGTGCGGGAGCCCGGCGGCCGGGGCGTCGGAATAGGCGGACAGGCCGAAGGACCTGACCAGTTCACGGGCGTGCGCCTCGGCCGCCGCCACCGGTCGTCCGCCTGCGATACCGGCGGCCTGCAGGTTCTCGGTGACGGTCATGGCCGGGAACAGCCGCACCGCCTGGAAGGTGCGCACCAGACCCGCGCGGGCCCGCTGGTGTCCGGCCCACCGGGTGACGTCCCGGCCGTCGAAGCGCACCGACCCGGAGGTGGGCCGTTGGAACCCCGAAAGGACGTTGACCAGCGTGGTCTTGCCGGCGCCGTTCGGCCCGATGAGGCCCACCACCTCACCCGCGTCCACCGCGACCGTGACACCGGCCAGCGCGTTCACCCCGCCGAAGCGGACGCTGACCTCGCGTGCCTGAAGGAGCGGCGTCGCCGCTTCGTCGGTCACGGTCAGCAGACCTTCGAGGGCAGCGTGGTGGGCGTGATGGCGGTGACGTACCGCAGTTCGTTGTGCGCGATCGAGGCGATCTGCATCGGGCGCGGCGCCGCCACGTGGCACTGTGGCGTCCACGTGGTCGGGCCGTAGCCGATCTTGTGCTTGTCCCACGTCTCGAAGTAGTGCGCGATCTTGTCGCCGTTGACGCTGTTGGTGGCCTTCACCCCGTCGGCGATGGCCTGCACCGCGCCGTAGCCGGTCAGGATGCCCTGCGCGAACGTCAGCGGCTTGCCGGTGTAGGCGGCGGCGGCCTTGTACACCTTGGAGGTGACCGGGTTCTTGTCCTGGCCCGGGGTGATCACGCCGAGGCTGACGACGTAGGTCTCACCGGGTTTGGGCACGGCCTTCTCCCACATGTTCCCGTCGAACGGCTGGTCCAGCAGGATCGGCTTGGTGATGCCGCCGGACCGCAGCTGCCGCAGCGCGCTTGAGCCGCCAGGCGGGTACGAGCACATCATCACCGCGTCGACCTTGGCCTGCGCCGAGCGCACCGACGTCACCTGGGTGGCGATCGAGGTGTCGCTCTGCTGGAAGGTGTCGCCCTGCTTGACGTCGATGCCGAGCTTCCTGGCGACCTCCTTGAACGCGCCGCACACCGAGGTCTCGTGCCCGATGGAGGTGTCGGTCAGCACGTAGACCGACTTGTAGTTCTTCTGCTTGGCGAATTGGGCCAGCACCGAGCCCTCGTTTGGCGCACCGCCGTACAGGTTGAACATGTACTTGCCGATGCTCAGGCCGAAGCGCAGGTCACCGGCGGAGGAAACCGCGATCATGTCGTGCTGCATCGCGACCCGCGCGGCACCGCCGCCGTAGTTGTAGTCCAGGGTGGGGATGATGAACTGCGCGTCGCGCGCGATGACCTTGAGCGCGGCGGCACCGCCCTGTGCGATGTCCGACTTGGTGTCGGCGGTGACCAGCTTCAGCGGGTGGCCGTCGACACCACCGGCGTCGTTGATCTCCTTCACCGCGGTCCGGGCACCGATCAGGGTGTCACCGTCGTAGAGGTTGATCGCCCCGGTCAGTGCGATCGGCATGCCGATGGTGATCGGCCCCTTGGGGATGCCGTTCTCGGGGGCCTTCGACGCATTGCCGGCGGCCGTTCCCGGGCCGGAGGACTGGGAGACGGTACAGCCGCTGGCGGCCATGGCGGCCAGGGCCAGGGTGGCCGCGCACGTGGTGAGTCTCTTGAGTGGCATACGGGAGGCCCTTCGCTCAGGAATGGGGGCAGTGTGAGAAGCCGGCCGACGGGAGACGCCGCCCGTCGGCGGGCCGCCGAGGACGACCCCTCCGCTCCGAATGCAGGGAACGTATGTTTCGGATACAACAGTGTCAAGATTGGATACAAAACTGCAACGCATGGATTTTCGTGGCGATGCCCGCGTTCACGGCTCAGGCGGGGGTGAACGGCTGCTCGTCTCCGGCGCGGGTTCCGGCTGGCTTGAGCGGATCGAGACGATGGGGACGTGCAGGGGGGCCTCACCGTTGACACCGAGCACTACAACGCCGGGCGGGTTCACCGCAGTCTGAACCTACGTGCCCCGGACGACGACCCGCACATTGCCCATGCCTGCTGGCACGGCCAGGCGCCGCCAGGTGCTTGCTGGACTGCTCGACGAGTACCACGCCGCGTGTGACCCTGACCGCCTCACCATCGACAGGGAAGACCCAGCTCAGACACGCCTAATCGCGAATTTTGACACCCTCCACCGGTCACTGCGGCGGTGCTGGACGATCAAACGGTTGGCTGGTTGCCCGGAACAGCGCGATGCGGCCGTAGGTCACCACACCGCGCCGTATGTCAGAGCGACGGGCCGTGGGTCCAGCCCCCGGCGAGCATGGTGGCGAACACCGGCATCTGGCGCAGTGTCCGGGCGTCCGCGGTGAGCGGATCGTCGTCGGTCACCACCAGGTCCGCCCGGTCGCCGACCCGAATCAGCCGCCGCCCCCGGGACGAACCGGCGAGGGCGTCCGCCGCCGGTATCCGCTGCTCCGGGTGCCATGGCGGGCGCTCGTCGCCGGTCCGGGTCACGGCGGATGCCACGGTCAGCCAGGGGTCGAGCGGTGCCACGGGTGCGTCGGACCCCAGTTCCAGGACGGCCCTGGCGGCGAGCAGGTCGGCGAAGGCGTAGGCCCGGTGGGTCCGGCCCGCCCAGTGCCGGTCGGCGATGTCCCGGTCGTCCACCGCATGCGTGGGCTGGATGCCCACTGTGACGCCCAGTTCGGCGAAGCGCGGGATGTCCTTGGGGGCGAGCAACTGACCGTGCTCGATCCGGCCGTGGCAGCGCACCGTCTCAAAGGCGTTGAGGGCCATCTCGTTGGCGCGGTCCCCGATCGCGTGTACGGCGGGTTCGATCCCGTGGGAGGAGGCGCGGCGCAGCAGGGACACCAGCTCCTGCGGGGACAGCATCTCCAGTCCGTGAGAGCCGGGCTCGCCGGGGTTCGTGCCCGGGTACGCCTCGTGGCACAGTGCGGTCCGGGTGTTGAGCGAACCGTCGGTGAACAGCTTGAGCGGCCCGACCTCCAGCAGTCCGCCGGGGGTGTCCAGTGATTGACCGGTGCGGAGCCCGCGGCTGATGGCCGCTTCCAGGTGCGGCGGCCAGATGGAGGCCGCCACTCGGAGCGGCACTGTGGCGCCGTTCATTCGGCGGGTCCAGTCCGCGATGTTGTCCGCGTACTCGAAGTCGACGATGCCGGTGATCCCCCGCGCGGCGGCGGCGACGCAGGCTTCCTGCACCCACTGGTCCGTCACCTCTGGTCCAGCGGCGCTGAGTTGCTGCACGGCCCGCATGCACTCATCTTCGCGCAGCAGTCCGGTGGGGTGGCCGCCACGGTCCACCAGGGCGAGTCCGGCCGAGTTGAGCCAGGCGGAGTGGAGATCCATGCTGACCAGCAGGACGGGGCGGTCGGGGACCAGGGCGTCCAGCAGGTCCTTGTGGGGCGCGTCGGGCCACAGTCCGTCGCGGAAGCCGTGGCCGATCACCGTCTCACCGGGAGACAGGGCGGCGGCTCGCCTGCCAGCCGCGTCCGCGGCCTCCCGCGCCGAACCGGCGTGGGAGACATCGAGCCGCCGGCGTAGGCCCGCCCACTGGACCATGTGTACATGCGAGTCCCAGAGCCCTGGCAGCAGGGTACGGCCGTCGAGGTCGAGGCTCTGTCCGTCGGCGTCCGGTGATGCGCCTGCCGGAAAGACGGCCTTGATGCGTCCGGTCTCGATACGGACGTCGCTCAGCGGTCCGCCCGCGCCGAGGTGGACACGGCGCAGGGTGAGCGGCTCGGCGGTGGCCGGCTGGGTGCCGGACGCCACGGTGGACGTGGACGTGGTGGTCACGGCTTCCTCCGGATGTCGCGCATGGTGCGGGCGAGTTCGGGACTGGCGTACGGCTGGCCGGATTCGAGGGCCCTGACAAGGCGGAGGACGACCTCCTCGCGCTCGTCCTGACTGAGCTTCGCCTTGGCCGTCACCCTTGTGGCGGTCAACCGGAATCCGGTGACGGCGGCAGCGATCCGGTGAGCGTAGGCGTCTACCTGGGCCAGCCGCCATGGCTCGGGAAAGCGGTCCTCGAGGTGGTCGACGGTGGCGGACAGCACGTCGTAGGTGTCCGTCGGGCCGAGGACTTCGGGGCGACCGTGGACGTGCAGGACCGTGAAGTTCCAGGTCGGAACATGAGGTGTCTCCTTGTACCAGACCGGTGAGATGTAGCCGTGCGGCCCCTGTAGCACGACGACGACTTCGTGGGAGCCGAGTTCGTGCTTCCCGGCGTCGGTCCTGGCGAGGTGGCCGACGAGGGTGAGGACGGCGTCCTCGGTGTCCTCACCCTCGTCGGCCACCAGCACCGGCAGGTGGGAGACGACCAGCCCACGGCCGGCGGTGTGACTGATCAGGGTTGCCCAGGGGTGGGCCCGTGCCAGACCACGGATCCACCCGGGGTCGTCCACCTGGAAGATCTCCTGCTGCAGCATGTGCTCTTTCCCGTCCGGTCAGCTTTCGGGGAAGTGGCAGGAGACCTGCCGTCGTCCGTCGGTCATCGGTGTGGTGGGCGCCGGAGGTTGCGTGGCGCAGATTTCCCGGCTCTTCCAGCAGCGCGTGTGGAAGGCGCACCCGGAGGGCTGCCGAGTCGGGCTGGGCGGGTCGCCCTGCAGGACGATGCGGCCGGTGGCGCCCCGACGTCGCGGATCCGGATCGGGGACGGCCGAGAGCAGCGCCCGGGTGTACGGATGCGCGGGGCGGGAGTAGACGGTGTCGCGGTCGCCGTGCTCGACGATCCGCCCCAGATACATGACGGCGACCTCGTCGGCGACGTGCCGGACCATGGCCAGGTCGTGCGCGATGAAGAGGTAACTGAGCCCGAACTCCCTTTGCAGCTCCTTGAGGAGGTTGATGATCTGCGCCTGCACCGACACGTCGAGCGCCGACACCGGCTCGTCGCAGACCAGGATCTTCGGGCGGAGGGCGAGCGCTCGGGCGATGCCGAGGCGCTGGCGCTGCCCACCGGAGAACTGATGGGGGTGGCGGTGCGCGTGCCCCGGGTCCAGCCCGACCATCTCCAGCAGCTCCCGGGCCCGGGATGCGCGGTCCTGTCCCGGCACCAGATCGCGGTGGATGTCCAGCGGTTCACGGACGATCTCCAGCGCGGTCATCCGGGGGTTGAGCGAGGTGTACGGGTCCTGCATGACCAGCTGGATGTCGCGCCTGCGGCGGCGCAGCTCGCCCTGCGGCAGCGCGAGCAGGTTCCGGCCCTCGACGAGCACGGTGCCGGAGGTCGGGCGCTCCAGGGCCATCAGGAGGCGGGTGAGGGTCGACTTTCCGCATCCGGACTCACCCACGAGGCCGAGGGTCGAGCCCCGTCTCAGGGCCAGGTCGGCGCCGTCGACGGCCTTGACCGTGGCGCGGCGCCGAGCGCCGAGCGGCAGGGCATTGGCCTTGAAATGCTTGACCAGGCCGCGGGCCTCCATCAGGGGGACGCCGGCCGGAACGTCATCGGACATCGGAGACCTCCAGCGGATAGTGACAGGCGACGAGCCGTGCGGCCGGGGCGGTGTCGACCGGGAGCAGCATGGGCGGCTGCGTCGCGCAGCGCTCAGGGACGTCGGGGCAGCGGGGATGGAAGGGGCAGCCGGAGCTCAGCAGTCCGGGGCCGGGCGGGCTTCCCGGGATGGGGGTGAGGTTATCGGCGTCCCCGTCGAGGCGGGGTACGGCGGCGAGCAGTCCTCGGGTATAGGGGTGGGCGGGCCGGTCGTAGAGCTCCTGGACCGGTGCCTGCTCCAGGATGCGCCCGGCGTACATGATGGCGACCCGGTCGGCGGTGCCGGCGGCGAGTCCCAGGTCGTGGGTGATCAGCAGCAGCGCGGAGCCGGTCTCCTCGCGGAGTTCGGCGAGCAGTTCCATGATCTGTGCCTGCACCGTGACGTCCAGGGCGGTCGTGGGTTCGTCGGCTATGAGGACGTCGGGGCTGAGCGCCACCGCCATCGCGATCATGATCCGCTGGCGCATACCGCCGGAGAACTGGTGCGGATAGTCGCGGTAGCGGCGGGCCGGGTCGGGGATGCGTACCCGGGCCATCAGCTCGACGGCCCGGGTACGGGCCTCGCGGCGGCCGACGCTCTCATGGGCCCGGATGGTCTCGGCGATCTGGTAGCCCACGGTGAGTGTGGGGTTGAGCGCGGACAGGGCGTCCTGGAAGACCAACGCGAGGTGCTTGCCGCGCCGGGTGCGGAGCTGGTCAGGGGGCAGCGCCAGCAGGTCTGTGCCCCGGTGGCGGGCGCTGCCGCCGACGTGGGCGGTGGCGGCCGGGAGCAGCCCCATGAGGGCCATCGCGGAGATACTCTTGCCGGACCCGGACTCGCCGATGAGCGCGACGGTCTCCTCTTTGCGGAGGGTGAACGAGACTCCGTGGACGACTCGTTGGACGGCCGGCCCGGTGCCGCCCGGGGACAGCAGATCGACGGTCAGGTCCTCGACTTCCAGGAGCGGTACGCCGTCCGGCTGGGGTGCCGGGTCGGGGGTGTTCGTGGGCACGGGTCACCGGCCTCTCGGATCCAGGGCGTCGCGGACGGTGTCGCCGAAGGTGATGAGTACGAAGACGGTGAAGGACAGGAACAGCCCGGGGAAGATCAGCAGGTGCGGGTGGGTCTGGAAGGAGTTCTGGGCCCCGGCAAGCTGTAGTCCCCAGGAAATGGAGGGGGGTTGCAGTCCGACCCCGAGGAAGGTCAGTGCGGACTCGGCGACGATCACGCCGCCGACGGTGATGGTGGCGAGGACGAGGACCGGCGTGAGGGCGTTGGGCAGGATATGCCTGACGGTGATGTGCCACTGGCTCGCGCCGAGGCTACGGGCCATCATCACGTAGTCGGCTTCGCGCACCGAGCGGACCGACGCCCGGACCACCCGGGTCATGGTCGGCCAGCCGAACAGCGCCAGTACCCCGGCCACTGTCGGTACGTCGCGCGTGGTGACGCTGTTGAGTACGACGATCGCACCGAGCAGGAACGGGAAGCCGAGGAAGACATCGGTGACCCGGGCGATCACGCTGTCCACGATTCGCCCGGCCATCCCGGCCAGGCAGCCAAGGACCAGCGCGACGGCCAGGCCGCAGCCGGTGGCGAGCAGGCCGACACCGAGCGAGGCACCGGCTCCGTGGATGACGTTGGCGTACAGGTCGCACCCCTGGACGTCGTATCCGAAGGGGTGGCCCGCGGTCGGCCCCCCGGCGCTGTGGCCGAGGTCGCAGACGGTCGGATCCCCGTGGCCGAACCAGCCCGCGAAGAGCCCCGGCGCCGCGGCGACCAGGAGCAGCAGGAAAATGCAGCCGCCGGTGAGGAGGAAGACCGGCCTGCGGAACAGCTCGCGTCCCGCGCCGGAAGCGGCTCCGGAGGCCGGTCCGGAGGCGGGGGCCGGCGCGGTGCCATCCGGCGGCGCGATCACGGTGTCAGTCATGGCGGATCCTCGGGTCCAGGAGGCTGTTGAGGAGGTCGACCAGGACGCTTGCGACAAGGAAGATCAGGATCAGGGTGGTCGACACCCCCACCACGGTCGGCCCGGCGTGGGCGCGGATGGCCTGGAAAAGCAGTTGACCGATGCCGGGGAGGTTGAAGACGCCCTCGATGATCACGGTGCCGCCAAGCAGGTAGCCGAGGTCGATGGCGAGGTAGGTGACGGCCGGGACCAGGGAGTTGCGCAGGACGTGGATCCCGACCACCCGGCGTTGGCTGAGTCCCTTGGCGACGGCGGTGCGTGTGTAGTCGGCCCGCAGATTCTCGATCACCTCGGCCCTGACCAGCCGGGACACCGACGCCAGCCCGAAGGCCGCGACGCACAGCGCCGGCAGCAGATAGCTCGTCGGCCAGCCGTCAGTGTCCCCGGCGACCGGGAACAGCCCCAGTTTCACACCGAGGACCACCTGGGCGGTGTACGCGAGGACGAACACGGGTACCGAGGTGGCCCCGATGGTGAACGCGAGCACCGTGCGGTCCGTCCAGGTGCCCCGGCGCAGCCCGGCGAGCACTCCGAGTCCGATACCGACGACCGCCTCGATCCCCCAGGCGGTGAGGGCCAGCTTCAGGGTGACCGCCCAGCGGTCGGCCATCTGCCCGGCCACGGAACGCCCGCCCAAGTCGGTGCCGAGGTCGCCGTGGAACAGCCCGGCGAGGTAGTGGCCGTACTGGGACAGCAACGGCTCGTCAAGGTGGTGCTGTTCGCGCAGCGCCCGCGCCACACTGGGCGCCAGCGGCCGGTCGCCCGCGAGCGCGGCGATGGGATCGCCGGGCAGCACATACGTCATCGCGTAGATGACCAGGCTGATGCCGAAGAAGACGACCAGCGCCTCCAGCAGCCGCCGTATCAGGTACGTCATCCCGAGTCCCCGGTGCGTGTCCGGTCCGCGCCCTGCGCGGGGGCCGAGCCGCGGGCGTGGTCGGCGGCAGCCAGCAGCGCGGCATACTGGATCCCGGCCAGGGTGGAGATCGGGATGGGGTCGCCGGTGGCCGGGGCGGCCGCGCGCTCCCACGTCTCGTAGGTCTCCAGCAACTCCCGGTGGCACCTTCGCACTTCGGGACTGGCGATACCGGCGACCACTTCGGCGTGCAGGGCACGCAGCAGCATGCCGCCGAAGCGGAGGCGGGAGCTGTGCACACCGGCATCGCAACCGTAGCTTTCGGAGACCGTGGCGGCCCGGTCGGGCAGCTTGTCGGCGCGGGCCGTCTCGGTCCTGGCCAGTTCGGTGAGCGACGGTACGAAGTCGCGGACCGCCCGCAGGAAAGGGGACGGGATGGTCAGGTGCGGGCTCGCGGAGTCGAGGATGCTCCCCAGAAACTTCCCGGTCTCGGCCAGGGCCCGCGCCCGGCGCCGGACCGCGTCGGCGTAGCGCTCCTTGGTGGGCGTGTTGTCGTCCGCGTGCGGGTGGCTCCAGTGCGGGACCTCGGTGACGAAGTAGAACGTGCCGTAGCGCTCGGAATACGCGGCGCTGGACGAGCCCGCGATCTTGGCGGCGGCGTCAGCCCCGAGTTCTTCGAGATAGTCGTAGGCGTCCTTCATATCGATGCAGCCGTAGACGGCCGGGGCGTAGAGCGGGACGTGGGCCGCTTCGGGCTCGCCGGTCGCCAGCGGGACTCCGAGCGAGGCGGGGATGTCGGCCAGGACCCCGTACAACTCGGGGGCCGGGCGGTTCATGTAGTAATAGACGCCGCCCGCCTCGCAGTTGTGCAGTGTGGTCAGGAAGCGCGGCTGGGTGGCGTCCAGCAGCCGCATCAGCGCGAGCGTCTCGGGCAGGACACGGTCGAACCATGCCTCCTTGTACGCGAACGGGAAGGTCCACTCGACCTGCTGGTCGCCGGCGGGCCGATAGAAGTGGCGTCCGTAGTTCTGTTTGTCGGTGGGGGTGGCGAACCAGCCCTCGTTGAGCCGGGCCCCGTCCGGATCGATACAGGGCACGATGTGCCAGGCCCCGCCGAAGTGTGCCCGCAGCTCCGGATCCTCGCACAGCGCGGTGGCCAGGTGCAGAGTGGTCACCGCACCGACCGGCTCGTTGGGGTGCACCCCGCCGACGACGACGTAATCCCCGCCGTCCGCGGCGGCGGGGCGGTCGCATACGGTGAAGCAGTACAGCGGTTCGCCGAGGGCGGAGGTGCCGATCCGGCGTTCGGTCACCAGGGCGGGGTGGGCATCGGTCAACTCCCTGAAGGAGGCCAGCAGTTCGTCCACGGCCGGGTAGGTGTGGGTCTCAGGGACGGTCCTGGCGTGCCGTACCCAGCTGGCGGGATCGGCTGGTGCGGAGGCCGCGTGGGCGGAGGCGGCGGACTGCTCAGACGTCGTGGCTGTCATACGGGTGTGGATCTCCGGAGTATGGGGGGAAAGAAGGATGCGGCCATGCGGGGGCGCAGTGCGGGTGCTGGACGCTCAGCCGACGACGGAGACCTTGCTGAGCTCGACATCGGCCGGGCCCACGGTCACCCCGGTCACACGGTCGGTGCCGGCGTAGACGTAGCTGCCGTAGAAGAGCGGGATCACGGGGAAGTCCTGGAGAATCCGCTTCTGCGCGTCGTTGTAGAGCCGTCGGGCCGAGGCGGCGTCCGTCGCGCGGTCGCCCTGCCGGAGGAGCGTGTCGACACCGGTGGCGCTGTAGTTGCTGCACGCGCAGCCGCCCCCCTTGGTGAAGATGCCGCGCAGGGTGCTCTGCATGCTCGGGTACAGGGCGCCCCAGTGAGCGTGCGTCATCCCGCTGATCTTCTTGCCGATCACCTTCTCGCTGAACTCGGCCCAGTCGGCGGTGGGCTCGGCCTTGACGTCGCTGAGGTCCAGGTTCTGCCTGATCTGGTTGGCGACCGCCTTGTAGAGCTCGTCGAGGCCGAGTCCTCCCGGGTAGGTGATCGTGAGCTCACCGGACCAGCCGCCCGCTTCGGCGAGCAGCTTCTTGGCCGCGGCCGGGTCGTAGGCGCAGGCATCGCAGAGGCCGGTCTCCGCGCCGACCTCCGAGGGCGGGGTGAGCGAGGTGGCCGGGGTGAACAGGCCACCGTAGATGGCCTTGTTGACGGCGGACCGGTTGATCGCCATGGACAGCGCCTTGCGCAACCGCACGTCCTCGAACCGCTTGTCGTACAGGGGCAGTCCCATGAACTCCAGCGATGGCGCCTCGTAGGTGTACAGCCGGTCCCCGAAGTCGGCTTTGGCCTGGCCGTACTTGCTGACCGGCACGCTGATGATGTCGGTGTTGCCCGCCAGCGCGTCGGTGTAGGCGGTGTTGAGGTCGGTATAGCTCTTGAAGGTGATGGCGGAGGACTTCGGCTTGGTGCCCTTGTACGCCGCGTAGCCGGTGACCGTGGTGCCCTTGTCGGCCGTCCAGGCGGAGGTCATTTTGAAGGGGCCGTCGCCGATCGGCTTCTTGTCGTACGCCTTGGGGTCCTTGAAAGCCGCCTTCGGCATCGGGTAGAAGCCGGTCTGGTTGGGGGTGAGCTGAAGCGGAAACTGGCTGTCCGGACTGGAGAGGGTGACCTTCAGCGTGGTGGCGTCGACGACCTTCACACCGGACAGGGTGGTGGTCTTCGGTTTGCCCTTGGCCGGGTTCAGCGCCGCGTAGCCCTCGATCCCCGCCAGCTGGCCGTTGGCGGCCCAGCCATTGGGGCCGTAGGCGGTCGCGTTCCAGGCATCGGCGTAGCTCTGGGCGGTCACCGGCTCCCCGTTGTGGAACGTCCAGCCCGAACGGAGCTTGATGGTCCAGTGCCGGGCGTCGGTGGAGGTCACCGACTGCGCCTGGACATAGCTGACCTTGCCCTGCTGATCGACCTTGACCAGGGGGGCGAAGAGCACCCGGAGTTCATCCCAGCCGACGGTGCTGCGGCCCGGAGTGAGATGGTCGGGCTCACCGACGGCGATCGAGAATCGGCCGTTCTTCGCCGACCCGCTGCTGCCTTGCGTGCTGCCGGAGCAACCGACGAGGGAGAGAACAAGAGCCAGCGATAGGCTCGCCGAGGCTGTGGACATGGGTGATCTAGGCAAGACGACTCCATGAGAGAGGGGGGCGCGCCTCGGCCCGCCCGGGAAGGGCGTTGGACGGCCCGATGCTCACCGGGTGCGTAACCGGGATACTGGTCGCCGTTGAGATGCCATGTCAATGCAAAGATGCGAAACTTTTAGCATGAGATGAATGTTTACACGGAGGAATCAATGCCCGGTGACGCTCCGGCCAGCACCCCGCACGACACACACGGCACCACCGGATCTCGCGAGAGTGGGAGCGGTTGGAGCCGGGAGTCGTTCGTGGAGGAGATCGGGCTGGTATGGGAAGCGGCCGGAAGCAGCCGGATGGACGGCCGTATCATCGCCTACCTGATGATCACGGATGTCCCGTACGTCTCTTCGGCGGAACTGGCCAGCGCCCTCCAGGTCAGCGCCGGCTCCGTCTCACTGGCGACCCGCCGCCTGGTCGAATCGGGCTTCATCAGGCGGCATGCCGTGCCGGGGCGGCGCAGCCACTACTTCCGCGTCGACGATGATGTGTGGGGCAGCTTCCTCGCCGGTGAACGCCGCTATCTGGACCGCCAGGAACAGCTCGCGGCGCAGGCCATCACCCTGCTCGGCCCCGAGGAGGAAGCGCCCCGCCGCCGCTTGAGCAATATGCGCGACTACATGCGCTGGGTCAGAAGCAACCACCACGACCTGCTGGCGCGGTGGCGGAAGTACCGGTCCCAGAACGTCGGCCGGTCGACGGACCACGCGGCAGAGCCTGCGGAAGGGGACGGCCCGGCAGCCGGGGAGCCGGCGGCGCCGGACGACGAGGAGATGCGCAACCGCCGCTCCGCCACACTGAGCCCGGTGCTGGCACGGCATCTCGTCTCGGACGCACTGTGGGCCGTGGCCGAGCCGCTGCTGCCCTCCGGTTCCGCGAACGAACGGGCGGCCTTCACCGCCGTCGTGTATGTCCTTACCTCCGGCTGTGGCTGGCAGCAACTCCCCGCACAGTTCGGGGTCTCGCACTCCACCGCGCACCGGCGCTTCACGGCATGGAGCAAGGCGGACCTCTGGCAGCGCTGGCTCGACGCCGTGACCAAGGCGCCCGGCGACGCTGCGGACCTCGCGTGGTGCTCAGCCATTGTCGAGACGGCCGCACGCCGTCAGCCCGCCGGCGGAGGCTGACCGGTAAGCGGCTCGATGCGAGAGTGAAGCTTCCATCATTTCAGACACTAGCAGGCGATATGGGAGGATAGATGAGTCGCGTATCACTCCGAGAAGGTACGTATGGGACAGAAGGCACCTGGGGCGAGTAGTTCCGGGGGTGGACCGATGACGGCGCACCGTAACGAGGTCATGGCCGCGGCGCTGCGGCGGCTTCACTCGCGCCTGCGAGCGAGTACGAGCACGGTCTACCTCTTGACGGGCGACGGTCGGGAATTGGCCGCCGCTGTGACAATCGACAGCCCCTTGGGGTTCACCGTGTCACCAAGAATGCCCGTGGATGACCGTTGGCGGTCCTCAGCGAGGGCACACCGCACGGGCGAGCGGGTACTCATGCGCGAGGCGGACATACAGAAGATGATCAGTGATGATCCGGCGCTGGTCCTGTACGTACCATTCCCCATGTTCGTGGCCTCCGCCCCGCTCCGTACACCGGAGCACAGATTCGGCTCCATAACCCTGCGCTGGGTTCCTCCGCGCCTGATCGACGCGGAAGCGTTGCAGTATCTGACAACGGTCTCGGACTCTCTGGCGCTCGACCTGCAGACGCTCAGCGAACAGGGCGTCACGATGGAGGTGCCCTTCGTGCCGCTGTTCGTCTCCGTGAACGAACCGCCTCCCCAGAAGGTGACAGCGCCCGCGGCGGACGCACGGAACGACTGGCAGGCGGCGGTCGGCTCCTCGGCCACAGCCAGTACGTTCATCTACCAGTTGCTCGAACTCGCCTCCGAGCTGACCGCCGCGGTGCGCCCGCGTGATGTCGTTTCGACCGCATGGACCCAAGTGGCGCAGCCCTTGGGCGGCCGGGCGGTGATGCTGTGCCTGGTGGAAAGCGCGCGGCTGCACGTTGTTGGGTCGGCCGGCTTTCCCAAAGAGGCCGTGCGCCACGTGAACGGACTTCCGCTGTCCCGGCACACACCGGAAGCCGATGCAGTGGTGAAGATCGCCCCGATGTTCTTCGAAACGGCTGAGGATCTTCGCGCCTCGTACCCTGGCCTCGATCGGATCGAGGAGGGGCAGTCTTGGGCCTTTCTGCCGCTGATCGCGGATGGACGGGCCGTTGGATGCTGCGTCCTGGTTTTCGACCAGCCCCGCAGGCTGCGATTCGAGGAACGCGCACTCCTCATGATCATGCTGGGGCAGATGGGCCAGTCCCTGGAAAAGACCCGGGCGTTCGAGCTCGAGCACGCCCTGGCGCAAAGTCTCCAGCAGGGGCTGCTGCCGCGGAGCCTGCCGCATCTGGCCGAGGTCGACATCACCGCACGCTATCTGCCGACGACCGCGGGGCCCGACGTGGGAGGCGACTGGTACGACGTCCTCCCGCTGCCAGGCCGGGGCGTCGGATTCGTTATCGGGGATGTCGAGGGCCACAGCCTTCGGGCGGCTGGAATCATGGGCCAGATCCGTACC
Organism: Streptomyces sp. AgN23; assembly: GCF_001598115.1. Taxonomy (NCBI): domain Bacteria; kingdom Bacillati; phylum Actinomycetota; class Actinomycetes; order Kitasatosporales; family Streptomycetaceae; genus Streptomyces; species Streptomyces sp. AgN23. The sequence continues at coordinate 63,950 of NZ_CP007153.1, read as the reverse complement.
GCGGTGCGCTCCTACGCGGCCGAGGGGCACGATCCGTCCATCGTGCTGAGCCGCAGCAACCGTCTGATCGCCGATCTGGACATCGACCTGTTCGCCACCTGCTGCTGCCTGTGGCTGGACTTGGACACGGGCGGCGCCATGGTGGCCAGCGCAGGTCACTACCCTCCCGTCATGGGTGGTCGGGGCGGCCTGGCAGCGGTCCCCGACCCGCTTGCCGGCCCGCCGCTAGGGGTTGATCCTGAAGCGGTCTACCCTCAGACGGAGATCGAACTGTCACCAGGCGAAATGATCGCGCTGTACACCGATGGTCTGCTCGACGCCCGGCACGTGGGCGCCGACGCCGCGGTCGAGCAACTTTCCCACCGCCTGGCCGAAGGCAGCTCGCAGAACCTGGAGGTGGTGGCCGACCAGCTCATCGGCGTCTCCCGTCCGCAGGCGCTGCGCGAAGATGATGCTGCGCTGCTGCTCCTGCGCTACGAAGGAACGCAGGAGCGCCCTCACCGACGCGTGGCCCGCGCCTTCGCGCAGCGCCACGACCTGCAACGGGTGGGATACATACGCGACACCCTGCGTAACCTGCTACGTGCCTGGGATCTCGACACAGTCGCCGACGACCTGGAGCTTCTCACTTCTGAGGTTGTTACCAACGCCTTGATCCACGCCCACAGTGAGGTGGATGTCAGGTTCCGGGAGTACCCGGACCGCCTGCGCGTGGAGGTGCGGGACAGCGACCCTCATCCGCCCATCCCCGTCGTCTTCGTCGGCCCTGACGAACCGGGCAACCAGGAGGCCGAGTCCGGGCGCGGGCTACTCATCGTCGACGCCCTGGCCTCCGCCTGGGGAAGCTCGCCGACCGGTCGCGGAAAGACCACTTGGTTCGAACTCAAGATTCCTCCGGCGCTGTGAGACCGCCGGTGGCGGTCGCCGCTCGCTCACCCAGCCACGACGACGCGCTGTCGCCGGACTCGGGCCATACGGGCGCACGACCGGCTGACCTGATGACTGAAGCGCAACACCTCTGCGTACGGCACCTGTCCTCTGGCGGACACCGGCCGATCAGGCGCTCCGCGTCCAGGAACCGAGAGCCATGAGTGTTTTGGTCCCGGTTACCTGACCGGCACGACGCAGGCTGTCGATGACCTGCTGGAGATGCTCGATGTCGCGGACGCGGACGTGTACCAGGGCGTCCGGATCCCCGGCGATGGTGAAGACGGCTTGGACCTCGGGGACCTTGTAGGCGGTGCGGACGATCTCTCCAACCGGCGTGGTTCCGGTGTAGGACAGCTCCACGAATGCCTCGATGCCCCAGCCGAGCTTGGTGTGGTCGACCTGCACGGTGAAGCCGGTGATCACGCCACTCTCGCGAAGCCGGTCCACACGACGTTTGACCGCGGCCACCGACAGTCCCACGTCGGTAGCCATGTCCGAGAAGGTGCGCCGCCCGTCTTCGTGGAGCATGCGCAGCAGCTGGCGGTCGACGTCGTCGATCTCTGCCATCAGTATCTCCATCACGTCCAGCGGTTAACAATAAAATTTACTCAGCAGCACCATTTAGTCAACTACTTTGCTTCTAAGCGGCGATTCCTCGCAAGTTACTTGTGCCCCGCAGAGGGGTGTTGCTGTCCTTGGCACCCGGACCCATGACCTCGAGGAGGCGCGCATGAGCACCGATCCTGCCGCGGTATCGCTTGACGACAAGTACACGGCCCGCAGCGGCCGGGTACTGATTTCAGGCATCCAGGCCCTGGTGCGACTGACCCTCGAACAGCGCCGCCTCGACGAGGCACGCGGCCTGAACACCCGTGCGTTCGTGACCGGCTACCAGGGCTCGCCGCTGGGCGGGGTCGATATGGAGATGGGCAGGGCACGCCGCTTCCTCGATCCCGGCGGCGTGGTGTTCCGGGCAGGTCTGAACGAAGAGCTGGCCGCGACGGCGGTGGCCGGGACACAGGTACTCGGGCAGGTCCCCGGACGCCTTCACGACGGCGTGACCGGGTTCTGGTACGGCAAAAACCCCGGGCTGGACCGGGCAGCCGATGCGATCCGGCATTCCACTGTGGCCGGCACCGCGGCGCTGGGCGGAGCGGTGGCCTGGATCGGCGACGACCCCGGAGCCAAGTCCTCGACGGTGCCCAGTTCGTGCGAGCCGATGTGCTAGAGCCTGGCCATGCCCCTGCTCGCACCCGGCAACGTGGCGGAGATCATCGAGCTCGGGCTGCACGCTGTGGCCTTGTCTCGCGCCACCGGCCTGTGGACCGGCTTGAAGATCGTCGCGGACATCGCGGACGCCACCGCGGTCGTCGACTTCGCCGCGTTGCGGCTGGACGTCCCCGCGCCCCCCGATGGCCCTCGCGGGGCGCCCCCCACCCTCGTCGGTCCCGCCTCGCTGGACGCCGAGCACGACATGCTCACCCGCCGCCTGGATCTGGCACGTGACTACGCCCGTCAGACGAAACTGAACCACATCGTCTTCAGCGCCCGGCAAGCAACCTTGGGCCTGGTGGCCTCCGGGACCTCCTACGCCGTGGTGCAACGTGCCCTCGCCGACCTCGGTATCAACGAGTCCGCCCTGGAGGACCTGGGCATCCGTCTGATCCGCCTGGCGATGCCGTTCCCCCTGTCGGCAGAGGAACTGGTGGCCATGACCGCCGACCTCGACCAGGTTCTCGTCGTCGAGGACAAGGTGCCCTTCCTCGAAGGCCACCTCAAGGAAGCCCTCTACGGCACGACCGGCGCGCCCACCGTGGTGGGCCGTCGCGGTGAGAACGGCCGCCCGCTGCTGACCGCCCGCGGCACACTGGGCGCCGAAGACGTGGCTAAGGCGCTGGCCACGCGGATCGGGCCCGACCGCCTGCCGCACACCGCTTCCGTTCACCTGACCGCCATGAAGCCGCCGGCCCCGGCCCGTATCGCGGTGCCGACCGTTTCAGCGCGCACGCCGTACTTCTGCTCGGGATGTCCGCACAGCGCCTCCACCCGTGCCGACGACGACACCCTCGTCGGGGTGGGCATCGGCTGCCACATCATGATCGCGTTGGATGGCGCGGGGCGCGGCAACCAGATCGGGCTGACCCAGATGGGAGGGGAGGGTGCCCAGTGGATCGGCCTCGCTCCCTTCACCGAGGACCGGCACTTCGTGCAGAACCTCGGTGACGGCACCTTCCACCACTCCGGGTCGCTCGCCATTCGCGCGGCGGTAGCCGCGGGCGTCACGATGACCTACAAGCTGCTCTACAACGACGCCGTCGCCATGACCGGGGGCCAGCGCCCCGAAGGGCGCCTGGACGTGCCGGCCCTGACCCGCTGGCTCGCCCTCGAGGGCGTACGGAAGGTCATCGTGACCACCGCCGAGCCGGCCGACTACCGTGGTATACGCCTTGACCCGATCGCCACCGTGCGACACCGCGACGACCTGCCCGAAGCCGAAAAGGAACTGGCCGCCGTCGAGGGCGTGACCGTGCTCATCCATGACGACCGGTGCGCCGCGGAGGAACGCAGGCTGCGCAAGCGCGGCAAACTCCCCACCCCCGCCGAGAAGGTGGTCATCAACCAGCGGGTCTGTGAGGGCTGCGGTGACTGCGGCGACGTGTCCACATGTCTGTCGGTGCAGCCCGTCGCCACCGAGTTCGGCCGCAAGACCCAGATCCACCGGGCCTCCTGCAACTCGGACTTCAGCTGTCTGAAGGGCGACTGTCCCTCCTTCCTCCTCGTGGAGCCGAAGGACAAGCGGCCCTCCCGCCCCCTTCCGGGACTGCCCGTGGAACTGACCGCGCCCGGCCCCGCCCTGTCCGGGAACAGCACCCTGCTGCGCATGCCCGGCATCGGCGGCACCGGCGTCGTGACCGTGTCACAGATCCTGCAGATGGCGGCCCATCTCGACGGCCGCTACGCCGCCGGACTGGAGCAGACCGGACTCGCGCAGAAGGGCGGCCCCGTCGTCAGCGACGTGCGGATCTCCTCAGACCCTGTGACCGGAGCCCTGCGGGCCTCCCACGCGACCGCGGACGTGGTCATCGGCTTCGACCTGCTCGGGGCGGCCGCCGACTCCACCATGCGGGTGGCCCGCCCCGGTCATACCGTCGCCGTCATCAACACCGCCATCGTGCCCACCGCCGCGATGGTCACCAACCGGGTCGTCATGCCCGGCTCCCCGGACGACGCACTGGAGCGGATCGAATCGGTCACCCGCTCCAAGGAGAACCTGTACCTCGATGCCCAGGGCCTGGCCGAATCGCTGTTCGGCGACCACATGCCGACCAACATGCTGCTCATCGGCGCCGCCTATCAGCACGGCTGCGTTCCCCTGACGGACCAGTCCATCGAAGCCGCGATCCGCCTCAACGGCGCTGCCGTGGACAAGAACCTCGCCGCCTTCCGCTGGGGGCGGGCAGCGGTCCTCGACTCCGAGGCTGTGCGGCGTGCCATCGCCGCGCCCGCCCGGGAGGTTCCCGACATCACGCCCGAGGCGCGGACCATCGCGGACGCCGCCGCGCGATCCGGGAGCCTGCGAGACGTCATAGCGCTGCGCAGCGCGGACTTGATCGCCTACCAGAACGAGGCATACGCGCGGCAATATGCCGACGAGGTACGGCAGGTGGCCGCCGTGGCCGGACAGCGGGCCGGCGACGAGGCCGGCGAGCGCATCGCGATCGCCTACGCCCAGGGACTCCACAAACTCATGGCGTACAAGGACGAGTACGAGGTGGCCCGGCTGCACCTGGACGTCGTGGAGCAGGCCAAGATCGAAGACGAGTTCGGTGCCGACGCCGCCGTCTCCGTCATGCTGCACCCACCGATGCTCCGCGCCCTGGGCATGAAGCGCAAGATCCGCCTCCGGCGCACCGCGCCCGCCGCCTTCCGGACGCTCTACGCCCTGCGAGGACTGCGCGGAACCCGGATGGACCTCTTCGGATACGCGAAGGCCCGCCGCCTGGAGCGCACGCTGATCGCGGAGTACTCGCGCCTGGTCCGAGACGCTCTCACGCACCTGACATCGGACAACGCCACCAAGGTCGAGGACCTGGTGCGGCTCACCGACGCCATCCGCGGCTACGAGGGCATCAAGCTGGCGGCCATCGCCGACTTTCGCGAGAAGGCACGCGAGGCCCTTGCCGGGCTGGACGAACCGACCGCGGTGTCCGCCTGAGCCCTTCGCTCCCTTTCACCGCCCACAGCCAGGAGCTTTCCGTCATGCCTGTCGACCGTCTGCTGCCCACGCAGGAGGCCGAGGACCTACTCGACCTCGTCCGCGATATCGCCGACAAGGAACTCGCACCCCGTGTCGATGAACACGAGCGCGCCGAGACCTACCCCGATGGCCTGTTCGGGCTTCTGGGTCAGGCCGGGCTGCTCGGCCTGCCCTACCCGGAGGAGTTCGGCGGCGGTAACCAGCCTTACGAGGTCTACCTCCAAGTCCTCGAGGAGCTGGCGGCACACTGGGCCGCCGTCGCCGTAGCCGCCAGCGTTCATAGCCTCGCCGCCTTCCCTCTCCTGAGCGCCGGCACCTCCGCCCAGTGTCGGCGCTGGGCGGAGGACATCCTCAGCGGCTCCCTCATCGGCGGCTACAGCCTCTCCGAACCACAGGCCGGATCCGATGCCGCGGCCCTGACCTGCCGCGCCGACAAGGGCCCGGACGGCTACCGGATCACCGGCGCCAAGGCGTGGATCACCCATGGCGGCAGGGCGGATTTCTACGCCCTCTTCGCCCGCACCGGTCCGGGCAGCGAGGGGATCTCCTGCTTCTTCGCACCCGGACAGACCGACGGCCTCACCTTCGGCCGCCCCGAGGAGAAGATGGGGCTGCACGCCATCCCCACCACGGCGGCCTTCTGGGACGACGCCATCCTCGCCCCAGACCGGCTCATCGGCCGCGAAGGCCAGGGACTCAAGATCGCCTTCAGTGCCCTGGACTCGGGCAGACTGGGCATAGCCGCCTGCGCCACCGGGCTGGCCCAGGCCGCCCTGGACGCCGCTGTCGCCTATGCCCACGAACGCACCGCCTTCGGCCGCAAAATCATCGATCACCAGGGACTCGGCTTCCTGCTGGCCGACATGGCCGCGGCGGTCGACTCCGCACGCGCCACCTACCTGGACGCCGCCCACCGCCGGGACCAAGGGCGCCCGCACAGTCGCCAGGCCAGCGTCGCCAAGCTGATCGCGACCGACGCCGCCATGAAGGTCACCACGGACGCCGTCCAGGTCACGGCTACACCCGCGACTACCCCGTCGAGCGCTATATGCGCGAAGCCAAGATCATGCAGATCTTCGAAGGAACCAACCAGATCCAGCGGCTCATCATCAGCCGCCAACTCGCCCGCTGACCGCCACCCGGGAGACCCTCATGCAGATCAACGGTAGCGCCGCCCTGGTGACCGGTGCCGCCTCCGGCCTGGGCGCCGCCACGGCAGCCCTCCTCGCCCAACGGGGCGCTCATGTCTACGGGCTGGACCTCGAAGCCGCCCTCCAGAACATGGGTACGCCGCCGTTCAACGTGACGCTCCTGCCCACCGACGTCACCCGTGAAGAGCCCGTGCAAGCGGCCCTGGACCGCATCCGCGCCGACGGCGTCCCGCTCCGCCTGGCCGTCAACTGCGCGGGCACCGCCCCTTCCGCCCGCGTCCTCGGACGCCGCGGCCCGCACAGCCTCAAGCTGTTCCAGACCGTGGTCAACATCAATCTCGTCGGCACATTCAACGTCCTGCGGCTGGCGGCGGCAGCCATCGCCGAAGCCGAACCGGACGAGAACGGCCAGCGCGGCCTGATCGTCAGTACCGCCTCCATCGCCGCCTTCGAGGGGCAGGTGGGGCAGGCCGCGTACACCGCGTCCAAGGCCGGTGTCGTCGGCCTCACCCTCGTCGCCGCCCGCGACCTGGCCGATCACGGCATCCGGGTGATGACCATCGCCCCCGGCATCGTCGACACCCCCATGATGGCCGGCTTCTCCGACGAGGTCCGAACCAGCCTCGCCAACGGTGTGCCCTTTCCGAAACGCCTGGCGGACCCCGCCGAGTACGCCCGCCTGGTGGCCGTTCTCGCCGAGCACGATTACCTCAACGGCGAAACCGTCCGGATGGACGGGGCCCTGCGCATGGCCCCTCGCTGACCGCCGCGCCCCATCCGCGCCGGGCCGGCGTCGCGCATCCCGCGCACCGGGGCTCGGGCGGCCGGGCAGGATCCAGCCCCGACAACGGCTACGGCTTATGGCCGGCCGTGCGACTCCAAGGACGGTCTCGTGACATCCCGCATCACCTTCGAGCAGCATCCCCACCCCTCACCACGGCCCTTGGCCGACCGCGACGCGGTCCTGGCGGCCCCCGGATTCGGCCGTCACTTCACCGACCACATGGTCACCATCGACTGGAGCACCGAGCACGGCTGGCACAACGCCCGCCTCGAGCCCTATGCACCGTTCGCCATGGACCCGGCCAACATGACGCTCCACTACGGGCAGGCGATCTTCGAGGGGCTCAAGGCCTACGCCCAGCCGGACAGCACGGCCGCCCTCTTCCGCCCGGAGGCCAACGCCCGGCGCTTCCAGCGCAGCGCCCGCCGACTGGCCATGCCGGAACTGCCGGTCGATACCTTCATCGAAGCCTGTGAGCTGTTGGTGCGGCATGACCAGGCATGGGTGCCCCAGGGCGCCGAGCAAGCCCTGTACCTGCGCCCTTTCATGTTCGCCGCCGAGAACACGCTGGGCGTGAGACCGGCCGCCGCCTACCGTTTCATGGTCATCGCCACCCCAGCGGGCGCCTACTTCCCCGGCGGGGCCAAGCCGGTGTCCGTGTGGGTATCCGAGCAGTACGTACGCGCTGCCCCGGGCGGAACCGGCGCCGCCAAGTGCGCCGGGAACTACGCCGCTTCCCTGATTGCCCAGGCCGAGGCGGCCGACCACGGCTGCGACCAGGTCGTATGGCTCGATGCGCGGGAGCGCCGCTGGATCGAGGAAGTCGGAGTGATGAATCTGTGCTTCGTCTACGGCAGCGGAGACGACGCCACCATCGTCACACCGCAGCTCGCCGACACCCTCCTGGCCGGCGTCACCCGCGACTCACTCCTCACGATCGCCGACGAACTCGGCTATCGGACATGTGAAACCCGCATCAGCCTTCAGGACTGGCGAAGCGGCTGCGCGAACGGTTCCATCAGCGAGGTCTTCGCATGCGGCACGGCGGCCGTCATCACTCCGGTCGGACAGGCCAAGACCGCGGGGGCCGGCTGGACGGTCGGCGATGGCCGGCCCGGCCCCGTTTCCCTGCGGCTGCGCGAAGCCCTGCTGCGCCGCCAGACCGGCCTGGATGCCGATCTCCATGGCTGGCTGCGCCCTTGCGTCTGAGCGGCCGGGACGCACGCCGGCCGCACCGGTGAGAGCGACGGGCACGAGCGACGCCTTCGGCATGGCGGAACGTAACGGGGTGACTGAGGTGTGGGCGTCGATCGGCGCTCACACCAGCCGCCCCTCCCTCAGCTCGCCGAGGCGGCGGAACCGGCCGCTTCGGCGAGCTGCCGAGGAGTGGTGCCCAGCCACCAACGGGGACACGCGGTGCCATCCGTAGTACGGCCGTCGTCGTGGACGTAGTGCCGCACATCCCGGCCCGGCGTGCTCAGCTCGCCCGCGAGTGCCCTCTCCAGCCATTCGGCGCCGAACCGGAAGACCTCCGCGGCGGTGCCTCCCAGCGGGTGGAACTCGTTCTCATAGACCCGCATCTCCTTGGGCGCGCGGACGCGCTCGTAGGTGGCAAGCGCCTGCTCGAGCTGGGTGAGCTCGTCGAATTCGCCGATCCCCATGAACACGGGACAGGCGATGTCGGCGACGAGGTTGCCCAGCGGCATGCGCTGCGCCAGCTCGGTCTCGAAGAGATCCTCGTCGGTGTAATCAGCCATGTACATGTAATTGCTCTTGAAGGTCGGCTGAGCCCTGCTGAAGATCGTCTCGAAGTCGCCCGTCACACCCTCGAACCCGGCCATGGCCGCCAGCCGGGAGTCGGTGGCCGCCGCCCGCAAGCCCCAGTAACCGCCCATGCTGATCCCGAACATGCCGATGCGCTGGGCATCGACCTCCGGCAGGTCGGACAGGAAGTCGAGATAGCGGCTGATCGCACGCTCGTAGTTGGTCAGGTCCACGGTCAGACCGTTGGCGCGTGACTCGCCCTGGCCCGGCCCCTCGATCGAGAGGGCGACGATGCCGTGGGAGGTGTAGTAGCGCTCGGCGGCGTAGATGTAGTCCTCCTTGATCATGTCCATACCGGGACCGAGGAGGACGGCCGGGGCGTCGCGGACCTCCCCCACCGGCAGGTGCAACAGGGCGTAGATGTTCTTGCCCTCGAAGTCCAGAACCACCCGGCGCACCCGGTTGTCACGGAGCGCCCCGAGCCGGGCCACGCAGTGGTTGCAGCGCTCGCGGAAGGCCATCTTGCGGGGGTCGTCCGCATCGAAGATCGAGTACTGGGCACGTCCCCACATCACCGCCGCCCGCGCGTAGAGGTCCGCGGCCGTCCGCACATAGCCGCCGGCCTCGTGGTGCGCGGCCCGCTCCTCGGCCTGCGCGGCGACGGTGGCCCACGCCTTGGGCAGCATCGCGCCGCTCTTGACCTGGGCGAAGACCTTGTCGAAGTCGGTGTGGTCGTGCCCCAACTGCTCCATGGTGCCCCTAGCGGCAGGGTGCAGGGCGTCAAAGCCACCTTGAGCGAGGGCGATGTCCAGAGCCCAGCTTTGGCCCGCGGAACGCACAGTCATGGCAAGTCCTTTCGTTCACGACTCAGCACCGTGTTGCTAAGTACTTATCTAATAAGTACTAATGCTAGCCTCTTGCCAGGTCAACCCACCACTCCCGCCCCAGAGAGGCCGTGTCGCCGGTGCCCGAAGCCCGCACCCCCGCCCACGAACGCCGCGCACCCCTGGAGGCCCTCACGCGGGCCGCCTACAGCCTCAGCGCCGCCGACGCCCGGCTGCGGGGGAGGGCGACGAGGACCCCCGGGGCCCTCTCACTCACCCACGCCAGGGTGCTGCGGGTTCTGGCCGAGGAAGGCCCGCTTCCGGTCACGAGACTCGCCGAACACGCCGAAACCACCGGAGCGGCGGCCACACAACTGGTCAACGGTTTGGAGCGGGCCGGCCATGTCACGCGCGAACGCCCCGACAACGACCGCCGATCCGTTTTCGTAGCCCTTACCCCGGCCGGGCTGCAGCGCCACCGCGAACGCGAGCAGGTTCTCGGGCGCGCCCTCGGCGAAGCGCTACAGCACCTCGATGACCACGCCTTGCACGCGGCCACCGAGGTACTGCGGCGCCTCGCCGTCATCTACGACGGCCTGTGAAACGCCGTTCGCCACCACGGCATGAACCGCGCCCACACCCATCTCCTCCGTACGCACGGACGTCCGTACTGCCCGGCCACCGGGCAGACGTGAAAACAAGTTCATATCTTTCCCGCGAAGAAACCTTGACGTCGCCGCGCACCGGCTGCCAGTCTCCCGAATGGTATCCAATCTGTGCACTTGCGGATCCAACTTGGTCTCGGCGTGGCTCCCTCGGCCTCGTCGCTTCCAGCCGAGAGGCATCTGCGAGCAAGCGAAAACGGAGGCGCCTCATGACGGAGGCCAACACCCGGTACACCGACGCGCCGGGCGACACACTTCTGTTCGAGAACGACCGTGTGCGGGTGTGGTCGATGACGCTCACCCCAGGTCAGTCCGCCGAGCCCCCCTTCCACCAGCATCACCACGACCACGTCATCATCTGGCCCGTCTCCGGTCGATCTCAGGGGCAGGAACTCGGCCATGACGAGTGGGGCATCGTACAGAACGCCGAGCCCGGCTTCGTTCTCTACCGGACCGTCGGCCAGAGCGGACCGATCAACCCCCACCGGATCCGCAATGTCGGTGAAGAGGGCAACACCCACTACATCATCGAGCTGCTCGAGAAGTCACCGAGCGCGGAGCCGGAGCCGTGGGTCTCCAACGACCGCGGCGAATTCACCGCTGACGGCGACACCGCCTGAGCACTCCGCGCTCCCCTCTAAGCCTCACGGGCCGGTGGTCGTTCCCCCTCCCCCGAGCCGGCCCGTGAGTACCTTCCGATGCAGGGCATCATCCACCAGAAACCGGGCTGAGGACGCCGCTCACCCCTGCCCGGTTCCCTCGTCACGCGGCTGCACACGCTGTCTCCAGCGCACCACAAGACCGGTGCATTCCCCCAGGAGGAACCATGACCGTGCAGCGTCAATCCACGACTGAGAGACCCCCGGAACAGACATCACTCCGCCGTGGCTCCATCGGCGCCTTCGGCATGGTCTTCATGGTGATCGCCGCAACGGCGCCGTTGACCGCGATGGCCTCCAACCTCTCCCTGAGCCTGGGCCTCGGCGTAGGCCGTGGCACGGTCGCACTTCTGCTCGTCGTCGGGGCCCTCATGGCCCTCTTCGCCGTGGGGTACGTGGTCCTGACCCGGCACGTCACGAACGCCGGCGCGTACTTCGCCTTCATCGGCTACGGGCTCGGCAAGACGGCCGGTGCCGCGTCGGCCTTCGTCGCCGCTCTCGTCTACAACCTGGCGACCGGCGGCATGATCGCGGCGACCGGCTACTTCGCGGGACTGGCCGTCGAGTCCTACAGCGGTTTCAAGGCCGCCTGGTACGTCTACGGCGCGGTCGCGCTGGTGATCACCTTCGTCCTCGGCATACGCGGCGTGGAAATCGCCCAGCGCGTCACGACCGTGGTGTCCCTGGCCCAGTTCGCCGTCATCCTGGTGCTCGGTGTGGTGATCTTGTTCGAGCGTCCGCAGGGCTGGTCCATGGAGGTCCTTTCCCCTCAGGAGGCCATCCACGGCAACGTGGCCCTCACACTGGTGTTCTGTATCCTCTCCTTCACCGGCTTCGAGGCAGCGGCCATCTACGGTGAAGAGGCTCGGGCCGCCCGCCGCAGCATCAAGGTGGCGACCTACAGCGCTCTGGCCATCCTGGTCGCCATCTTCACCTTCTCCACCTGGTCCATCACCGCCGCCTTCGCCGACGTGGAGGCAACGGCCGCCGGCGATCCGGGGGCCCTCATCTTCACGGCCGCGGACCGCTACCTCGGCAGCTGGTCGGGGTCATTGCTCAGCGCCCTGGTCGCCTGTAGCTTTCTGGCCTCGGCCGTGTCCTTCCACAACATGTCCACCCGCTATCTGTTCGCCCTCGGACGTTCCCGACTGCTGCCCAGTTCCCTGGCGCGCGTCCACGCCCGCCACGGCACCCCCTACCTCGGGTCCTACGTACAGATCGTCCTCTCCGTCACCCTGCTGGTCCCCTTCGTCCTCACCCACGCCGACCCCCTCATCAATCTCTTCCCAGCCGTCTCGGGCATCACCTCCCTCTCCTTGCTGGCCCTCATGGCAGGCTGCTGCGTGAGCGTGATGGCGGCGGCGCTACGGGGCAAGCTGACCGAGAGCCGCTGGGAGACGCTGGTCGCACCCGGTCTGGCGGGTGCCGGACTGCTCGCCACGATGTGGATCGTCGTGGACAACTACAAGGCGGTCACCGGAAGCGACGCCCTGATCATCGCTCTCATGCCGCTCATCCCCATCGCCGCGGCCCTCTACGGCGCCTTCGCTTCGTCCAGGAACCAGGCCATGACCCTCGACGCCGACCTCTCCACGTAAGACCGACCACCACCTCCCGCGGGGCGCACCGCGCCCCGCGTCTTCCTCCCCCCTCGGCCGCACCACACGCCTGCCCGAAAAAGCGAATCCGTACTCGGATTCATCACACACAGGAGACTGCATGAACGCCCACACGCCCGCCCACCTCGCACTGCCGACCAGCCGCCAGGAGGTCGTGGACCGGGCACGGGCCCTGCGCCTCGTGCTCGCCGAAGACGCGATCGCCATCGACGCCGAAGGACAGGACCCGACCCGCAACATGCGCCTCATCGGAGAGGCCGGCCTGCACCGCATCAACGTTCCCGTCGAGTTCGGCGGCCTGTGGGACGGCCCCTCCTTCGGCGCCTGGCGCCAGGTCATCGAGACCCTGGCGGAGCTCTCCGCCGCCGATGGCTCCACCGGGCAGTGCTGGGTGAGCACCGCCCTGGTCTCCCGGGAGATCTTCACCTCCGAAGGACTCGCCCGCGACACCAAGGAACAGCTGGCGGACGAACTGCTGCAGGAAAGCCGCCGGTTCGTCGCCTCCAACGCGGAGACCGGTGGTACGGGGCGCGTGGTGGGACGCCGGGTCCCCGGCGGCCTCATCGTCAGCGGCGTCAAGACGTTCAACACCAACAGCGGTGGGGGTGGCCGGGACATCAGCTGTGTCAGCTTCGCCCTGCTCGGGGACGACGAGCAGCTGGAGACCGCCACCCGCCACCACGCCCTCATCCGGCTCGACGACCCGGCCCTCGAAGCCCACCACAACTGGGACAACATGGGCCAGCGCGGCACCTACAGCCAGACCATCACCTACCGGGACGTCTTCGTGCCCGACGGCTGGCACTTCCCCGCTCACCTGGCCGACCCCTACTTCTTCTGTGCCGCGATGCTGCTCCACGCCGGACTTCTCCAGGGCATCGGCGAAGGCGCCCTCGAGGCGGCCGTGGCCTTCGTCCGGCAGCTCAACCGGCCGAGCATGCCGAAGTTCGGCACCGCCTCGAACGATCCGCTCATGCATCGCCAGCTCGGTGAGCTCTCCACCGAACTCGCCGCCTCCCGGGCCCTGATGATCGCGGTTGCCGACCAGTTGGAGGCCCCCGGTCTGTCCGCCAAGCCGGAGGAGATGGCCATCCGGGGCTTCCGGTCCAAGGTCGCCAGCACCCGGGCCGGCCTGGACGTCACCTCCCGCATCCACGACCTGACCGGCGCCCGCAGCACCTCGAACACGTACCGCCTGGACCGCTTCTGGCGCAACGCCCGCACCTTCGGCAGCCACGACTCGGTCGATGCCAAGAACGCGTTCATCGGCGCCTTCGAACTCGATGGAACCCTGCCCTCCGTCCCCGACTACATCCGCATCTGACGCTCCGCGTCCAGACCCCTTCCCGGAGGAGGGACCATGACCGCAGCCCCCCATCCATCGGACATCGTGGCCCCGATGGACTACACGGCGCTGGCGCCCAAAGCCTTGACGGAACCAACGGCGGCCACTCTCCTGCCCGCAACGCGCAGCTACCTCAACATCGCCTATGCCACGGCCCTGGGCTGGCGTCCCCTGCTGCTCGACCTGCACGTGCCGACCACCGGCCGTGGGCCCCACCCGGTCGTCGTGTACGCCCACGGAGGCAGTTTCCTCGGCGGCATCAAGGCGATGGGGCCCTGGCACGACCTGCCGTCCCACGGCATCGCCGTGGTCTCGGTCAGCTACCGTCTCTCGGGCGAGGCGCACTTCCCCGAACCGGTCGAGGACATCCTCGCGGCCGTCCGCTGGACGCGGGCCAACGCCCACCACTACAACCTCGACGGCGGCCGCATCTCCGGCTGGGGCAGCTCCGCCGGGGCCTACCTGGTCACCATGGCCGCACTGACCGGCGACAGCCCGCTCGGCAGACCGGTCGGCGACCACACGCACGTCTCGAGCGCCCTGTCCGCGGTCATCAGCCACTACGGCGTCGCGGACCCGGCCCGGCTGGGACAGGACGCGTTCGACAACACCGACGAGCAGATCCGGGAGATCGAGAACGTGGCCCGCCAGTTCCTCGGCTTCGCCCCCCGGGAAGACCCCCAACGTGCGGGCGATACCGATCCGGTCGCTCTCGCCGTCGGCCGCGGAGAAGGACCGCCGTTCCTGATCCTGCACGGCGATGGCGATCACCGTGTCGGCCTGCGCCAGAGTCAGCGGCTGCACCAGGGCCTGACCGAGGCGGGCATCGTCTCCAGACTGGTCGTCGTGCCCGGGGCCGATCACGCGGGCCCGGAGTTCACCACCCCGGAGCGCGTCAAGGAGGCTGCCGCGTTCCTCTTCCGCACCTGGTACCCGCCCACCCCGAGGACCTGATGACGTCCGCAGCCTCCTCAGGACCTCTGCCCAGCGCGCCGCAGCAGGACCGCAGCCGCCGATCCGCCCGGCAGATCCTCACCTCCGCGATCACGCTCCTGACCGACAACGGCATCGGCGACTTCACCATGACGGACGTCTCGCGGGGAGCCGGCTTGTCGATCGGCGGCGTCTACGGCCGCTACCCCACCAAGGAAGCATTGCTGCGCGAGGTCAAGGACCACGTGCTCAGCACCCTCGAAGCCGCCGTGGCCGAAACCGTGGAGACCACCCACGGCGGCGACCTGCGCCAGGCCATGACCGCGCTGGTCACCGTCATCGCCCGGTCCCTGCACCAGCAAAGCCGCCTGTTCGCCTTCGTCTTCCTCCACAGCGGCGACGACCCGCAGATGCGCCGCCGCGGGTTCCAGTTCCACGACCGTATGAAGAGCGCTTTCATGGAGGCTCTCCTCCCGCTCACCCCCGGCCCCCACTCCTCGGCGCGGAAAGCCGTGGACATCCTGTACGAGACGATCATCCACAGCCTCATCTCCCGTTCGGTCACCGCGGGCAGTGTCGATCCCGGCGAGACCACGTACGCCTCCCCACCGGACTGGGAGACCTATGCCCGCGCACTCACCACCATGTGCTGCCTCTACCTGACCGCTCCGCCGCATCCTTCCTGGAACCTTGGAGACTCTGATGTCGTTTGACGCCCCGATAGATCCGGCCGTCCTCCGTAAGGCATTCGCGTGCTACCCCAGCGGAGTGGCGGCTGTCTGCGCCATGATCGACGATGAGCCCATCGGCATGGCGGTGAGCTCGTTCAACGCGGTCTCACTCGCCCCGCCTCTGATCTCGGCGTGCATCCAGGACACCTCACGGACCTGGCGCAAGCTGCGCCAGGCGCCGCGTGTCGGCGTCAGCATCTTCACCGAGGAGCACAGCGAGCAATGCCGTCAGCTGTCCCTGAAGGAAGGAGACCGATTCACCGGTACCACCTGGCGCACCAGTGACCTGGGCGCGATGTTCCTCGCTGACGCCGTGGCGGCGTTCGACTGCTCGCTCTACCGTGAAGCCGAAGCCGGCGACCACTCGATAGCCCTCTTGGAAATCCACTGCCTGACGTACGACCCGGCGACCGCCCCCTTGATCTTCCACCGCAGCTCATTCCGGCAACTGGCCTGACGGCGGCGGTGAGGGGCGCTGCCCGCCCCAGGGCATGGTTCGAGGCGCCCCCCGCGCGGACCATCCCTGTGCGGATGGTCCGCGGTCACGTCGATGAGGTCTGATCCCGCGTCCTCATCGCGATGAGCTCCTGGGCACGACGGCTGTGCTCGATAGTCAGGTCACGAGCCGTCTCCTCGTCACGGGCCTCGATCGCCGCGCTGATCCGCGCGTGTTCCTCGGCGTTGTCCTTCAGCAGGCGCACATCCCCGCCCAGAGCGGTCCAGGTGAGTCCGCGGGGAATGCGGTGGTGCAATGCCTCGATGGACATCTCCAGTTGGCGGTTGCCCGAGGCCGCGATGATGGTGGTGTGGAAGGTGCCGTTGGCCTGAAACCAGATGCGGCGGGCCTGTGCGAGTGCCTCCTCGGTCTGCGCCCCGGCCATTTCGGCTGCTTCCTGGAACAGAGCGTCTGTGCCGTGCAGGACGTCGAGTTGCTTCTGACCGATGTTCCTCGCGGCCAGCAGCGCCGCGTGTCCTTCCAGGACCCCGCGCACCTCGAATGCCTGGGCGATGTCCCGCGAGGACGGCAAGGTGACACGTGCGCCCCTGTTGGCGACGATCTCAACGACCCCCAGAGCCTCGAGCTGGCGCAGCGCCTCCCGTACGGGCGTACGACTGACCCCGTACTCGCGGGCGATCCGCTCCTGGCGGATCCATGAACCGATCTTGATATCCCCGTCCCCGATGCGGTCCTGCAGGTCATCGACGATGCTGCTGACCAGCTGGTCCTGCTCCTGGGCTCGCGCCTGTGCCACGTTGCCGCCTCCGCTGCTCCGCCCCTGCGGATCAATGCCGCCTTGAATTGCATCCAATCCTAGCGGGGCGGGTGAGGACCGAAGAGAGGCGGTTACGAGCCATCGCTGATGCCACCGCCCCACGGCGCGGTGGCATCGGCGATGGCATCAGGTGACGGCTATCGTCCCGACATACGTGTCGTGGCGACCTTGCCCACGACCGCGACCGCCAGGGTCGGCGCGGCCGCCGCGGCCACGGCCCAGCCCGGCTGCCAGTGGACCAGCCCCGCGCCCAGCCCCGCGCCGGCCGCCAGCAGCAGGATCGCCGCGGCACGCCGCACGGCGGGCTGCGGACGGTGCGCTCCCAGCCGGGAGTCGGCGGCCAGACCGGTCATGGTCGAGGTGACCACGACAGTGGGGATGTCTTTGACGGCCAGTTGCCGGGCGGTCGCGGCCTGCGCGCCCAGCGCCAGGGCGAGGGCGCCCGCGACGACCAGGCCCCACAGGCGTCCGGGAAAGCCGCCGGCGATGAGCAGCGTGCCGGACACGGCGACGAGAATGACTCCGACGCCTGTGATCATCGCCGTGCACAGAGAGTTCCATCCCGGTGGCGCCTTCCGCAGTGCCCTTCCGGCCACCGCGGCGCCCAGGGCGAAACAGACCAGCGCCAAGCCGGGAGCGGTGACGGAGGCACTTGGTGTCCCGCTGAGGACGACGCCGATGATCACCACGTTCCCCGTCATATTGCCGGCGAAGACGCGCTCCGGGCTGAGGAAGCTGACGGCGTCGACGATCCCCGTGGCGAAGGTGAGCACCAGCAGCAGTGTCTCGGGGAGCCGGTGGGCGGGGGTGCGGCGAGCGGTGGATGACTCATGGCTCGTCCGGGTGTCCGTCATCAGCGGCCCGCCGCGTAACCCTGTGCGCCGCGCGGGTTGGCGGCCGCGTACAACTGACCGCTCCCGGGGTCGCGCCCCGCGCAGGAAAGGCGTCCCAGGCTCCACGCGGCGGAGACGGTGACCTCGTGGCCTCGCCGTCGTAGTTCGTCGACGACCGTGGGGCCCACCCGGTCTTCGACGACGAGACCGGTCGGGGTCCAGGTGCGCGGCCAGAAAGAGCTGGGAACGGCCGTGGTGTGGAACATCGGAGCGTCGATAGCCTGCTGGGGGGACTGGCCCCCCACCAGGGTGCGCAGGAGATACGACAACTGCCACTGGTCCTGTTGGTCGCCGCCGGGTGTGCCCAGGGCGGCGAGCGGTTCCCCGTCGCGCAGCAGCAGCGTGGGGGATAGCGTCGTCCGCGGCCTGCGACCGGGCTCCAGACGAGACGGGGCCGCCGGGTCCAGCCAGGTCATCTGCAAGCGGGTGCCCAGACAGAAGCCGAGGTCGGGTACGGCCGGGGAGGACTGCAGCCAGCCTCCGGAGGGCGTGGCGGAAATGATGTTCCCGTGCCGGTCCACCACATCGAGATGGCAGGTGTCCCCCCGGGTCTGCCCGGACCTGGACACCGTGGGCTCACCCAGGCCCGCGCCCGCCTCGACACTCTCGGCTGTCGCCAAAGGCGGCACATACGGTGTCCGTCCAGTCACGCCAGGACGCAGCTCCGTCGAGGCAGTGGGCCCGATCAGCCGCGCCCGTTCCTTGGCGTATTCCCGTGACAGCAGTTGGGCCACCACACCGCGCGCTTCCTCCGCCTCCAGGTGCCCGTAATAGGACTCCCGGTCGGCCATGGCGAGCTTCAGCGCTTCCACGATGGTGTGCACGCCCTCAGCCGTGTCCGGGTCGATGAGCCGTCTTTCGAAGTGGTCGAGGATGGCCAGTGCTTGCAGCAGCACGGGTCCTTGGCCCCAAATCCCGCTCTTGGCCACGGTCGTCCCCCGGAAAGTAAAAGTCACCGCCGGTTCCAGCTCAGGTTCAAAGCCCGCGATGTCGGCGGCGCGGAGGACACCGGCGTGGTCGCGCCCCGTGGAATGGCGGTGCGGCCGGGCGACGAACTTTTCGATGGCCGTGGCCACGAAACCGCTCTTCCACTCCTGACGCGCGGCCTCGATCCGCTTCTGCCGGGAGCCGCTCGTGGAACCGGCCGCTATCAGACGACGCAATGTCGTCGCGTACTGCCGGTTGACGATGATGTCGTGGGGGGCGGGGGGCCTGCCCTGCGGCATCCAAAGGCGGGCCGAGGTCGGCCAGTGGGCATGGAAGAGCTCCTCCACGGCGGCGATGACCGAAGCCAGTTGGCCGGTGATCGCGTGGCCTTGTTCGGCGTAGAAGATCGCATAGGCGAGTACAGGCTCCAACTCCCACGTGCCGTGCCTGGCCAGCAACCACAGCCAGGAGTCGACGGCGCCGGGCACGGCTGCCGCGAGCGCGCCGGCCCCCGGCACATGGTCGAGTCCCAGCGCGGTGAAATGCTCGATGCTCGCCCCCTGCGGTGCAGCACCTTGGCCTGCCAGCACTCGTGGGGTGGGGTCATCGGCCGTGGCGAGGATCGCGACCAGGTCGCCTCCCGGCCCATTCAGATGTGGCTCGACCACATGCAGCACGAAGGCAGCGGCCACTGCCGCGTCGAAGGCGTTGCCTCCCTGTTCCAGAACGGACTGGGAGGTGGCTGTGGCGAGCCAGTGCGTCGAGGCACTCATGCCGAAGGAGCCCGTCAGGGTCGGCCGGGTGGTGAAGGCGCTGGGAGTAGGAGCCAGCGGGCGGGGCGGAGATTCCATACCCTAGATAGTATCCAATTTTACTTAGATTGCATCCGACTTACCCGCAGCGGCATCCGTGAGACGTTCCCGGACTGATCGCGACGCATGGCGGTCCGGGCCAGTCCACTACTGGGTCCGATGGTGACACCGCTGCCGCTGGCCCCGGAACGAGGACCTTCGGACGATCGCCAGGTGCCCGAATCGCTCTGCGCCGGCTGGGGACGCCCCCGGAGGCCGCGCATCGCGTTTTGTCGATCTTGCCGACAGTCGTACGCGGCAGGGCATCGTCGCTCTCGACACGTTCCGACCACTTGAACTTCGCTGACCACGAAAGAACCCGACAGCCTCGCGAAACTCGCGATTGCCTTGCCGGGGACTGTAAGACGTTCGGTGTCCCGATCATGGAAGATGCATCGATGACCAGTGAGAACGTGACAGACCACGAGGCTCTCCGCTGGGTGTTTCGGCTCCCGCCCGGTCTGTCACGGACCTGTCCTCGCTCTGGAGGGCCCATCGGCACGCAGATAGGCGCGATGGCCGACCGCAGGGCCGTGTGTGATGTCGTCGACCATTGCCCGGGACAAGTTCTGAGGACCCGCGTCCTGTCACCGCTGGGCTCTCCTTCTCAAGCGATCTTCAATCGGTCTCTCACCTGTCACTCGATCGGGACCGCGCCTGGGATAGGGGTAAACCTGCGGTCTGTGCCGACGCGATCCTGATCCGGGCCCTCCCTGTCAGTCTCTGGTGAGACACCCGGTATGCCGGGTTATCCTTCCTGGGCGAGACAGGAGCCCCACCCCAGATGACCAGCACAAACGGCCCGATAGCCGAGTCCGAGGACCCGGCGCCGTGACTGACCCGCCGCCGCTTCTCCCCGGAGTACAAGCTGCGCATGGTCGCCGAGTACGACGCCGCTCCGACCGGGGAGAAGGGTGCGATCCTGCGGCGTGAGCGCCTGTACCACTCCCACATCATCGAGTGGCGGGCCGCCCGGGATGCCGGGGCGATGACCACGCTGACCGACCAGCGCACCAGTCCGGCACGGCCGAAGAAGGCCGCGGAAGCCGCGGAGCTGGAACGGCTGCGGAAGAAGGTCGCCCGGCTGGAGATGGACCTGGCCAAGCGGGATGCCGCACTGCAGGTCATGGGAAAAGCTTCCGCGCTCTTGGAACTGCTTGCCGAGAGCGCGGACTGACAGACGCCCTCGATCCGGTCGTGGACGAAGCGTTCACCGGCCTGGAAACCCAGCTGGGCATCGTGGCGGCCTGCCGGCTGACCGGCCGCTCCCGCGCCACGCACTACCGGCGCCTCAAGCCCCGCCCGCCCGCCGGGCGCACGCCGCGCCCAGCTCCGCCGTCGGCCCTGTCGGCTGCCGAACGGGCTGCGATCCTGGCGTTGCTGAACCGGCCGGAGTACGCCGAGCTGCCGCCCGCCCAGGTCTGGGCGCGGGAGCTGGATGCCGGGAACTACTGGTGCTCGCCCTCGACGATGTACCGGATCCTGCGGGCCGCCGGGCAGAACGGCGAACGGCGCCGCCAGGCCACCCACCCGGCCAAGGTCAAGCCGGAACTGGTCGCCGACGGGCCTTCGCAGGTCTGGTCGTGGGACATCACCAAGCTCCGCGGACCGGGCAAGAGCGACTGGTATCACTTGTATGTCCTGATCGATATCTACAGCCGGTACGTGGTCGGCTGGACCCTCGCCGCGCGTGACCAGCTAGTCAGCCACTCCCGCACTGCGGGGGAACCTCGATGTCCAGGATCAGGCCCGGTAGGCCGTGTCCACCGGCGCGGGCCGCGGGGATGCCGTTCCTGGTCTCGGCGGCCTGCAGCCAGACGCCCTCCCGGGCAGCAGCTCTCGCCGAGCGCAGGCGGGCGAGAGCGGCTGGGTCGATGCCGGCCAGCAGGCGCCAGGCGGTTGGAGTGGAGGCGACCGGGCCGAAGACCTCCGGGCGCCGGTCAGGCCAGTGACATCGGCGAGATCGGTCAGCAGACAGGATCCAGCATGGCTGACGATCCCACGGCCGGCCGTCAGCTGAGATGACAAGTGAGGGACGCGACCCGGTAACCTTCACGCAGAAAGTGCCTTCCTGCTGGAACGACAGAAGCCTTACACAAGCCCTATCGTCCCAGGTCAGATGGCACTTTCGCTTTCCCGCTCAAGATCCGGACACCACCGCAGGTGAAACGCGCAGGTTAATAGGGACGGCCAGAGCCGCCCGTTTGACAGTCCCATGTTCGGCAAGGCAACGTCCTGTGACGAGGCCCTTGCAGGGGCGCGTACGCGCCGGTGACGGTGACGGTCTTCGTCCTCGTGGCCCGCCGTGGAGGTGGGGCGTGGTCCGCAGTGGTTCAAATGGCATTGTGGTCAGCGGACGAGACGGAGCAAGTCGATGTCGATGCCGAAAGGGACCGTGGTCTTCAGGCGCTCGCGGTAAATATGGGTGGCTACGTAGGCGCGGGTGGTGTCGTCCAGCTCGTACGTGTGGATGACGGGGAGGCCGTTTTCCTCCTCGACACGCCAGTAGTGCCGAATATCCGCCTGCGCGTATTTGAACGGCTTCAGCGACCGGTCGCGGTCGGCGGATTCGTCTGAGACGACTTCGATGGCGAGGGCGACCTGGTCGGGAAGGTAGTACGTACGGTCTGGGTCGTATGGGGTCGTGACAGCGAGGACGTCAGGCTCGGGCCGGTTCTTCTCATTCAGCTTGACTGTCATCTCCCGGTCGATCACGAATCCCTCGGGAGCTTGATCGTCCAGTGCGGTCGTAAGCCGTGTGACGACGCGGGCGTGCCAGGACCGCTGTGGGGACATCATGAAGATCAGCGCTCCATCGATCAGCTCGGTGTGTCGTGGGAGGTCGGGTGCGTTGTCGAGGTCATCGGCTTCCCAACCACTCTGCCGAGGCGGCAGCATCCAGGGTGGGAGCGCGTCCCATGCGGTCGTCATCGTGTCCTCCTTCTGGCGCCCGGCCAGCTTAACCTCGCCGTTTCAGTTGGTGCTGGTGGGCGGCTGAGCGAGTTCGTTTGGGGCGGTGTCGGCCGGTGGACATGATTAGGGCCCGACGCGGGGTCGGGTTCTCCGAGGTCCTTCAGTCGAGGGTGGGCGGGGATGGCGAGTCAGCTGGCGGGGCGGGGTAGTGCTGTCAGGCGGTGGAATGCGGCGGTGAGTTCATGTCGCCAGGGCCAGGTCGCAGATATCCGAAGGCGGAGGCGGCGGCCGCCCCGGGTGATCCGGGCGGCGACGTGCAGGATCCGGGAGCGGAGGCGTAGTCGGCAAGTTGTTCGGGCGTGGCCACCGTCTGGATGTCTAGATGATCAATTCCAAGGGGTGTGTGCGGGCATGAGAACGAGGGTGTCCAAGATCGTTGTGTGACGAACAACCAGGACACCCTCGCGACCGCACTTTACGCGACCACCGACGACCTGCTGAAGGAGCGTCCGGACCTGGCATCATGGCGCCCGCCGGTCGGCATCGCACCCCGCCTGAGTGATGCCGAACTGGTCACCCTCGCCGTGATGCAGGCCCTGCTCGGCTTCACTTCCGAGGCCAGGTGGATCCGTCACGCCCGTACCCATCTGCGGCACCTCTTCCCGTACCTGCCGCAGCAGCCCGGCTACAACAAGCGGCTGCGCAAGGCCGCCGGCCTGCTGCGACGGGTCACCCGGATCCTGGCCACCACATCCTCGGTGTGGAGCGACGACGTGTGGGTCGTGGACTCCACCCCGGTGGAATGTGGCCGATCCCGCGAAACCGTCAAACGCTCGGACCTGGCCGGATGGGCCCAGTACGGCTACTGCGCCAGCCACAGCCGATTCTTCTGGGGCCTGCGCCTGCACCTGATATGCACCCTCCAGGGCCTGCCAGTCGCCTTCGCCCTTACCGGAGCAAAAGCCGACGAGCGCGAGACCCTCCTCGACCTCCTCGCCGCCGAACCCGGCCTTCTCCAAGGTCGAACCGGGCAGACGCTGATCGGCGACAAGAACTACTACGGTCGCGCCTTCGAACATGAACTCGCAGAGCACGGAATCCAACTACTGCGGCCCGCCCGCAAGGGCGAACGGCAGCGGCCGGGCGCGCATCTGTTCAAGCCCTTGCGGCAGGTCATCGAGTCGATCAACGAGACGTTCAAGGGACAGCTTGACCTCGAACAGCACCGGGGCCGCACACCCGGCGGCGTGGTCGCCCGCGTCATGCAGCGAATCCTCGCCCTGACCGCAGCGGTCTGGCACAACGACGCCACCGGACACACCGTCCTACGTTCCCTGACCGCCTACGATCACTAACCCCTTGGAATAGATCATCTAGTCCCGCCCTAAGTTCGAGCCGTTCGACGAACCACTCGCGTCCCGCATATCTGGCCGGACAACGCCTCCAACATCGCCCAGGCGTCGACCATTCCCCCCTCCGCCGTCCCCACCGGGGCAGCCCGAGGGCGGCACACCCCACTGCGCTGCGCTTCGCCTACCGGGCAGCGCCACCAAGAACGGGACCCCAACCAGCCCGCCGGCCCTGTCGGCACATGTGCCCGGCCTGCCATGACGCCACACGGGCTGTCGGACGAACCAAGGAGGAACATGGGCTTCGGAAAATTCGGTGCTCAGGGCACGCACGGCGCCACGGCACTGGCGATCGCACTGGACGAAAGGGTCTTCGAAGACGATCGCTGGAAGACGCCGGAGGAGAAACTCCGGCGCGCACTGATCTACCTCACGCGCTCAGGAGCCGGCTACCGGGCCATGGAGGACGCAGGCATCACCGCCGATGCCCGCACCCTCAGCGCGTGGCTGTCCCAGATGCGCAACCCCAACCGGGACCGACAGGCCCGCCTGGAGACCGCCTACCAGACCCTGCGCCGACGCAACATCGCGCCGGCCCTGACCCGGTCGCTGAACGCAGATGGCGGCACCCGCATCGAGATCTACCCCGTCGATGAGACCGAGGTCCAGATGTGCCACCGGCGCGTCGTGCCGTGGCGCTGCAAGAACATCTACCGCTGGAACACCATCGTGGCCGCGTGGTCGGTGGGGGACCAGATGCGCTTGGCCGCGGCGTGGGAGCACACCATCTGCGACCTGGACTCGGACTGGCGCAAGTACGAGTACGTCTCCTATATCGGCATGCCCATCTGACCCGGCCGGCCGCACGCTCACAGCCCTTCTTGTTCTCAGGAGCAGCCCCCTCATGGATGAGCAACCACCCGACAGCGCGTCGGCCGCGCACCCCCAGGCCGCCACACATCGCCGGGAGCGGCAGATGCTGACCACCCCGGCGATTCGCCACCTGATGACGCTGGACGCCCGCGGTGAGCTCACCACCGCCCACGTCCGACTGGTGGCCCAGACCCTGGACCTGCACATCCGCACCGTTTGGAAGCGCCTGGCCGACGCCAAAGCCAACGGCACCGCCGAACGCCTCAGCCGCGCCCGCTTCGAGATCACCGAAGACCTCCGCGTCCAACTCGCCTACCATCGCGGCAACATCAAGCGCCTGCACGAGGAACTGCGCACCGAAGCCGAAGAGAACAACACCACCGCACCCAGCCTGGCCACCCTCTACCGCGCCATTCGCCGCGACCTCTCCCCGGGCGACCTCGCCGGCCTGCGCCAAGGCCTGCCGGCCTCCCGGGGCCACGACCCGCACCTGCGCCGCCCGCCCGTCTGCCGCAACGAGGAGTGGGAGGGCGACCACAAGCAGGTCCCCGTCCTGGTGCTGGCCGGCGACCGCCTCCTCAAACCCTGGGTGACCTGGTTCATCGACTGCTCCACCGCCATGACCATGGGCTGGGCCCTCACCCCCCACTACCCCCACCGCGGATCCATCCTCGCCGCCCTGCGCTCGGCCATCCTGCGCGATGACACCCACGGACCGGCCGGCGGTCTGCCCCAGCGGCTGCGCATCGATCGCGGCCGCGACTTCCTCGCCCGCGCCGTCCAAGAAGCCCTCGGCGCCTTCACCGTTGACGTCTACATCCTGCCCCCCTACACCCCACACCTCAAAGGCAGCATCGAAAACCTCAACCGCGCAGCCACCAGCATGTTCTTCTCCACCCTGCCCCGCTACACCGAAGCCCAGCGCCTGGACTCCCGCCACCGCTCGGGCGAGAACGACCCGCCACTCACCTTCGAAGCCTTCGTCGAGCTGTTCGGGCAGTGGGTGCGCCGTCGCAACGCCGAACACCGCATGACCGCCCGCGGCAACCTCACCCCCCTGGAGCTGTGGAACGAGGACGACACCCCCCTGCGGGAGGCCGCCCCCGAGGACCTGCACGCCTTCCTGCTCGAGGCCGACCGCTCCACCCGCAAGATCCAAGGCCACGGCATCCGCTGGCGCGGCCGCGACTACATCGGCCCCTGGATGACCGGCCGCACCGGAACCGAAGTCCGCATCCGCTATCAGCCCCACCACGAGGACACCATCGAAGTCTTCGACCTGCACACCCACCGCCACCTGGGCACCGCCCACCTGTCCGACCAGGCAGACCCCGACCAGATCAACGCCGTCTACCAGGCACGCAACGAACGCGCCCAGCGCCTGCGGCAGGACCTGCGGGCCGCCGAGCGCAAGCGCCGCCGCCGCTTCAAGGCCGCCACCGCCCCCGCACCCGCCCAGGCCGAAGGCGCCATGACCCGCAAGGCGGCCACCGAGGAACTGCGCACACTGCGTGCCCCGGCCCACCCCGACGAGCTGCCCGAGAACTACATGCCGCGCCGGCTCGCCCCTGGCGCCGGATGGGTCATCCCCACCACCCCCTGTAAAACCACCTCCGAAGAGGACTCTCATGAGAGCTGAGCTCCCGCCCGGCACCCACCCCCGCCTCCTGCGCCCGGAGGGCATCCACTGGCGCGGTCGGCTCTACCACGCGAGCTGGATCACCGGCCAAGTCACCGCCCAGGTCGTAGTGCGCCCCCACGCCTCCCCAGGGGATGGCATCGACGTCTACCACCCCAGCGGCCGCCGCCTGGGCACCGCCTTGCCCATCACCCTTGCCTCAACCGAAGGAACACCTATGACCGACACCACCGGCACCGAGACCGCGGCCGCCGACGCAAGCGGAGCCGAACCCGATTTCTATCTCAACCTGGCCGATGCCCGCATCGTCGCCACCGAGGCCCTCCTGGAGGCCGGGAGAACATCGCCGATACCATCGACGCCCGCGCCATGTCCTGCATCTACGGCGACGCCGGTCTGGGCAAGACCTTCTCCGTCCTGGCCGCTCTGAAGGAAGTGGCCGCCGACCTGGTGCTGTTCCTGCAGTTCCGCTCCCGGCCCACGCCGCGCGACATCCGCCACGAACTGTTCACCCTCCTCAATCTCGAGGGCAAGGCACCCACCCACCCCAGCGAGTTCGACCAGCTACTCAAGCGATCCCTCGCCCGCCGCCCCTACGTCCTGGCCTTCGACGAGGCCCAGCAGTTCAGCCGCGAGTGCTTCGAATTCGTCCGCCACCTGTGGGACACCGGCCAGGGAAAGAATCGCCCCGCCGTCCTCTTCATCGGCGGCGAGGAGTGCTACAAGACCCTCTACAACGATCCCGCCCTCGCCTCCCGGATCTACATTTGGCAGGAATTCACCCCGATGGAACCGGACGAGGTCCTCAAGAACATCCCGCACTTCCACCCCCTGTGGGCCAACACCTCACCCGAACTGATCAACTACATCGACCAGGAGGCCGGCGCTGGCACCTTCCGCATGTGGTCCAAGATCACCCACCACATCCTCGAGGGCATGAAGCGCCGCGGCCTGGACGAAGTCGACGAAACCATCGCCCGCTGGGCCATCCGCCGCGTCCGGCCCCCCAGGCAGCGCCACCGCCGAGACGAGAGCCGATGACCCCCAGCGCCCCCACTCCGCACAGCGCTGCCCGGCACTACCTCAACCTCCCCCAGGCCCGCACCGTGACCACCTCACAGGTGCGGGCCGCCGCCAACGCCCTCCACACCACCGTCGAGCAGCAGGCCATGATGTGCCTAAGCGGTCCGCCCGGCACCGGCAAAACCTTCACCCTCCACACCCTGATCGCCCAGCACCCCCACTGGCAGACCCTTTCCCTGCTTGTGCGCCCCCAGGCCCGCCCCGAAGACCTGCGCGCCCGCCTCTACCGGGCCCTGCAACTGCCCGGCACCGCCCCGAAAAACCCCGGCATCTGCGATGACCTCATCCGCCACGCCCTGCATCATCCGCCGCGGCTGCTGGCCATCGACGAAGCCCACCAACTCTCCGCCTCCTGCCTGGAATACCTCCGCTTCCTGCACGAGGACACCCACACCCGCCTCGCCGTGCTCCTGCTAGCCAGCGACCACCGGATCAAAGCCCTGCGCGCTCAACCGGTACTGACCAGCCGCGTCCACACCTGGCACCACTTCCAGTCGCTGACCGAGCCCGAACTCCTCACCACACTCCCCGCCTTCCACCCCCAGTGGCACGACACCGACCCCCAGCTGATCACCACGCTCAACACCGCCTGGGCACACGGCAACTTCCGCCGCTGGGCGGCCCTGACCCACCGCCTGGCCAGCCTCGCCCACCGCACCGGCCGCCGCCCCCTACACGACGCCCACCCGCTGCTGAAGCAACTCCAGCCCCGACCCACGACAAGGCCATGACCCCGACCGCACACCTCACCCCCTCCACACCCCTCGTCGATCCCAAGGCCTGGGAGCCGGTGTGGTCACCCGGTGAAACCGACCCTGCCCTGCCGCCCCTCACCCTCATCCTCGACCCGCACGATCACCCGGCCCTCACCACCACTGCCCTGGCCGCCCACCGGCCCAGCGCCGGACGCATCACCGTGCACCCAACCCCCCTGACCCCCACCGGCGCCACTTTGGCCCACGACCTGATGCGCGCCTACGGAAAACACCTGCCTGTCCCGGAGGACCTCCACCCCGAACCCGCATGGGTCCGCCACACCGACGACAGCTGGCGCAACACCGCCGCATGGACCACCGCACTCGGCATCACCCACCTGATCGTTTGCCGGGCCCACCGCCTCCGCTCCGGCTACATCCAACACCTGCTGGCCCTGCGCGAACACGCCCGCCTGAAGCTGACACTGCTCTGCCACGGCTCCTTCACCGACAACGTCCAGCAACTGCTCTCCACGGTCCGCCACGACGACCTCAACACTCCTGACGCCGCCCTGCGGCACCTCCAGCATTCCCCACCGCCTCTCACGGACGGGAACTTCCCGTGGTGGCAGGTACGCCCCTCTTTTCCCGCCCGACCGGAGGAGACCTGGTTCCGCCTGCCACCCCCGCCAAGCGGCCGCCACCGCTGGGAAGACCGGCACTACGCCATGATCGCCGCCCAACCACCCCCCGACGCACGCCTCCTTTCCCTGCCACCGACCCGCTGGGACCATACCCACCCCCACCTCGCTCCGGCCATCGCCCGCATCCACAACCGCATCGCCCATCCCGTGCACGCCGCACGCGTCGCCCTGCATCTCCTGACCGGCGCGCCCCCCGACCAGCTCAACCACCTCCCTCACGACGACCTAACCTCCTCCGCCAGCCCCGACCACGGCCAACACCCCACCGAAGGCTTGCCCCCATGGGCCCGACCTCTGGCCCAGGCCGCACTCGCCCTCACCGAGCTGCGCGGCTACGTCCACGCCAACACCCCCTTGTTCATCCCTAAATGGGAAGAGCACGAAGTCAGTCAGGCCATCGAAGGCTGCCGCCTCCTCCTGCCTGCGCCAGCCCGCACGCCCGCTGCCGCCCGCAGACGACCGGCCAGACGGTCCTGACCACGGCCACCGCAGGACGCCCCACCACCCCACCCCGACCGACCTTGAAGCCATTCATCCCGACCAGGAGCCAGCATGCATCCTGCCTTCGACCCGGAATCCATCACCGATGCCCTCGACCGCGCCGACATGGATCTGTGGACCCGCCAACCGCCCCGATCAGACAGCGCCCGCCTGCGCTTTCTCCTCTCCCAGTACGCCGACCACCACACCCTGGCCGCCCGCCTGCGCATCTCACCCGCCGAACTACAGGCGGTACTCCCTGGACGACAGGGAGCCCCCAGCGAGCAACTGCACCACGCCATCACGCGGGAAGTGGCCAGGCTGTGGCAGCCGCTCATTCGCCGCTGGGCCCACCAATCGCTCGTCGTACGAGGCGGCTTGATGGTGCACTTTCGCGGATGGTTCGGATTCACCGGAGCCGCTGGCTCCTCCGACGACGGCCGCTACCGCCTCCTCACCGAACAACTGCCGACCCTCTACATCGGTCGACTGTTCCGGGCGCGAGAGCGTGAGGCGGATGAGGAAACGCTCCGCGGCATCGTTGCGGACGCGGTCGGCGAGGCGTACTTCCGCGTCTCACCTACACGCGGGCTGCGCATGGTGGAGCTCAAGGACATCGACTACATCGAGTTCTCCTACTGAGCCCGGCCCTCCCTCACGCCCAGGATCCGCCCGATGTGAGCCGAAGCTTCAGATCCTCGCCACGGGAGCCCCCAGGCGGACCAGCATGGACTCGACATACTCGTGTCCCTGCTCTGGCGGTGTACCTTCTGCGCCGCTCGGTCGGAAGAGTGCGAGTTCACGGAATCGTGGATACTGTGAGAAGGAAACCTGCATTCGGAGCAGGGATCCTTCCGACCATCGAGCTGTGATGTCGTATCCCCCATCTACTGGCCGGCGGGGATGCCATGGATGCCGAGAAGCGTCAGTACACCCTCCTCGCGCTGCCGACGCACCTGCGTGAGGCGGGCGACTGGTCTCGGCTCAACCGACTGCTGACCAGCTTCCGCTTCTTGCAACAGAAGACCACAGTCCTGGCCATGCTCGACCACTGTTTCCTCGCCGCGATGGTCGCCCACGCCGTTGAAAGGGGGGCCGGAGAAACGGTCCAAGCAGCCTCGTTTCCCTCACTCTGGCAGAAGTGCGACGGCTCATGGATCTTGCCCATCTCCCAGCAGCCCACCTACTTCGGACCGAACACAGGCTCTGCTGGTCGTACTGGAGACGACACCACCAAGCCGTCGCCTGCCACTTCCACTATCAATGCCGCACGCACCCCGATCGGGTGAGTCACGAACCACCGCCGCCATGACCACCGCCAACCCACTACGCTCGAGAAGGCGCTGTGACCAGCGAAAATGGAGAACTGCGACTGGAGTACTAGGGGCATGTCCTTTGACAACCTCGGTGCTTGTGGCCGCCGGCTCGGCAGGTGGGGGCCGGTCATGCGTCAGGGGGTGGCTCTGGGGGCAGATGCCAACGCAGTTCACCGGCCTCCGCAAAGCGTTGCCAGCCGTCCAGGAGGCGTGCGCGGACGAGACGGTCGAGTAGCTCTTCCACCTGCCCCAGGGAGAGCCCGCACAGGCGGGTGAGCAGGTCCACCTCCACGCTGCCCGACCGGCCTGAGGTATGCACGGCCAGCGTCAGCGTGGTGAGCTGCACCGCGGGCGGTGCCTCGCGCGTGGCCGCGAGTGGGATCGGGTGCAGGGCCCAGTGGGCGGCTCGGACGCGAGCGCGGCGGGGAGGGGCCTGGTCAAGGACGGCGGCATCCAGCAGCTGTGCCACAACGCCGCCGTATGTCCGCCGTGCGGTGGGGGAGAGGCAGCTCAGCCACCCGGCGTGGGTGAGTTCGTGCCAGGGCGCGGCGTATCCGGCCAGCCGCATGCTGCGCAACAGGCCGGCCGGCAGGCGGACCCGGCCGCCGGCATCGGCACGCAGTGCGCATTGCACGGCCAGAAGCCGGGCGGTGGGCGAGGAGAACCGGGGGAGCGCGGCACCGAGGTAGGTGAGCATCTCCCGCACCCGCACCTGCTCCTGTGGCCCGGGAGTGTAAGGCCTCCGCGGACCGTTGATCCGGGCACAGCATGCCGCCGGGGGAGCGGTGACAAGGATATTCGGGACCACGGACGCCTGTTCGGTGGCGGCGGCGCAGGCAGCGCAGGCATCGGTCAGGCGCCATCGTCGCCCGCTTCGGTCGCCCGTCAGGACCAGGAGGACGGAGCCGGCGCAGCCGCGGTGGCGTGGGTGCCAGTGGCAGCCGCGGGCCTGGCACTGACAGGTGCGCAGATGATCCGGTACGGCGTTCTCATGGGCATGCTGGGACAGATGGGCCAGCGCGACTGATCGTGCCGAGACCGCCGCGACAGGGTGCGGTTGGGGCGGGCACTGGGAGCAGGCCAGCATCGGTCCGCCCGGCTGGGGGCGCAGTTCCACGGTCCAGGTGCGCCGCACCGCGATGTCGGTGGGGGAGAGCCTCATCGGGCCCGGCGTCCTCCTGTTCGGTCCGCAGTGGTTCATAACGCCCCGTTCCCGGGGCTGGTCGGGGCGGCGGTCGGCCGCACCCGTGGTGCAGACCCCCGCACTCTTGCAGAGCCGGTCGAGACCGTCCTGTACCGGTTCAGATAGTGCAGAAGTCTGCACTGACAGGGCGAGGTTCTGCACCGTCGGATAGGGCAGTGACGATCTTCCCGCCCGATCCCAACCTCACCGCGCTGCGCGTGCAGCTCGCCCGGCTGAGGGATGAGCGCGGCTGGACCTTCGATGAACTCGCCGAGCGCAGCGGCCTGTCCCGTCGCACCGTCATCGACCTCGAACACGGCCGCACCACCGGGTCCGTCACCACCTGGCACGCTCTCGCCCACACCTTCGGCGTCCCCCTCGGCCCCTGCTGGGCACCCTCTGCGACGGCCACACCCCACCCGCCGAACCCCCAGCCTGACCCTGCCGCGCCGACCCGCCCGCGCCGCGCACACATCACCCGAACCGACGAACCACCACCGAACGCCCAATCGGCCCTCGTACGCACGTCCCTGCGTAATTGGGCTGTCCGCGCGAACCGCACGGCGCCACCCCGCCCTTCCGGCGCGGCCTCTGGCACGGTCACCGCCATGCAGCCCACCCCCGCCACCGAGGGCCGTCACCGGGACGGCAGCCCCCGCCACCGCTCCCTGCGCGTCGCCCCCTACAGCCCCAGCCGCCTGCTGCGCGCCGGACAAGGAGCCCGCTGCCGGCACTGCGGCCACCGCCTGGAGTGGTTCCACACCAGCAACGGCCAGCCGATCGCCCTGCACCCCGCCGAGATCCCAGCCACGACAGTTCCGGAATCCTGCCGCTGGCATCTCAGCTGCGGCACCGCCTACCCCAGCGGTGACGGCAGCGCATGGTGCCGCATCCCGCACACCCTGCTCTGCACCCACCACACCGCCCCCGCCCCGCTCAGCGCACCCCTGCAAGCGGCCCGCCGTCAGCTCGCCGTCCGCACCCGCCGCCTCCAGGCCCACACCTTCACCCCGCCGCCCTCGCCCCCTGCTACCAAGCCGCGTCCGCAGCCCTGCCGCCCGGCCCGCCCGGTCGTACAGATCCTCTACACCCGCTACCTCGCCGCTCACCCCATCGAGGAACTGCGCTGCGTGGCCCAGACCCGTCACCGCCACCGCTGCCCCAGCCCCATCCTCGCCACTACGCCCGGCACCTGGACCCTGCTGCCCACCGGACCAACCCACGGCCAACTCGCCCTGCCCCAGCAGCTGATGGCCGTATACAACCTCAGCCACCTGCCCTACGCCGAGCAGATGCGCTGGCGCACCCAGCGCTGCCCCGCCCACACTGCCGCCCCGGCGCCGCCGACGTCACCCTCCCCGGCTGGGAAGTCTTTGACCCGCTCCTGCACCACCGACACATCCACAGCCGACTGCCCAACGCCGCCCGGCAACACCACCCCCGCTGACGGCCGCACCACCCGCCAACCACCCCCGGCCATCGCCGTCCGCCAAGACTTGACCACCCGTCCGCCCCAGGCGCCGCACCCCCAGTGCACATCGCCGGCGCCGCCCCGCCATCCTGGACCGCCTTCGTGCTGAACCCCACCGATGAACAGGCCGCCGCAGCCGACGTTTTCCGCACCGGGGACCACCTGGTCCTCCAAGCTGGCGCCGGCACCGGCAAAACCACCACCCTGGCTCTCCTGGCCAAAGCCACTACCCGCCGCGGCCGCTACCTCGCCTACAACCGCGCCATCGCCCAAGAGGCCGCCACCCGCTTCCCCAACACCGTGATCTGCAAGACCGCGCACGCCATGGCCTACGCCGCCATCGGCCACCGCTACGCCCGCCGCCTGGGCGGCCCCCGCCAGCCCAGCTGGCGCACCGGCCAGGCCCTGGGCATCACCAAACCCATCCGTATCGGCGGCCGCGACATCAGCCCCCGCACCCTGTCCAACACCACCCTGCGCACCGTCACCCGCTTCTGCCACTCCGCGGACGACCACCTGCGCCCCCACCACGTCCCCCGCCTGCGCGGTCTGGAAGGTGACGACCACTACGCCCAGTTCGCCGAGACGATCGTGCCCTTCGCCCGCAAGGTCTGGGCGGACCTGCAGCACCCCGAGGACGGCGTAGTCCGCTTCGACCACGACCACTACCTGAAGATCTGGGCCCTCACCCGCCCGCAGACCACCGCCGAGTACCTGCTCCTGGATGAGGCCCAGGACACCAACCCCGTGGTCGAGCAGATCTTCACCGCCCAGCGGGATCACGCCCAGCTGGTCATGGTCGGCGACTCCGCCCAGGCCATCTACCACTGGCGCGGCGCCCGCGACGTCATGACCGGTTTCGACGGCACCGCCCTGTCCCTGTCCCAGTCCTTCCGCTTCGGTCCCCGCCTGGCGGCCGAGGC
Organism: Streptomyces sp. AgN23; assembly: GCF_001598115.1. Taxonomy (NCBI): domain Bacteria; kingdom Bacillati; phylum Actinomycetota; class Actinomycetes; order Kitasatosporales; family Streptomycetaceae; genus Streptomyces; species Streptomyces sp. AgN23. The sequence continues at coordinate 29,713 of NZ_CP007153.1, read as the reverse complement.
CAACCGCTGGCTCGCCCTCACCGACGCCCCGATCCGCCTGACCGGCAGCGAGACAGTGCTCACCGAAATGGGGCCGGTAGAGCAGCCGGAGGCGGTGCTTTGCCGCACCAACGTCGGAGCCATGGCCACCGTCATGGACCTCCTGGCCACCGGCCACCAGGTCGGCCTGGTCGGGGGAGGGGGCAGCCTCCAGGCCCTGGCACTGGCCGCCCGAGACCTGAAGGAAGGCCGCCGCACCGGCCACCCGGAACTGGTGCTGTTCACCTGCTGGGGCGAGGTCCAGGACTACGCCGCCCACGACCCGGCCGGCCGCGACCTCCAGCCCCTGGTCGACCTCGTCGACACCCACGGCACCGACGCCCTGCTCACCGCCATCAGCCGCATCCTCCCCGAAGAGCAGGCCCAGGTGACCGTCTCCACCGCCCACAAGGCCAAGGGCCGCGAATGGCTCCGCGTCCGCATCGCCGACGACTTCACCCCGCCCGAAGACAGCGATGACCACGACGAGACCGGCGCTCCGGTGCCCGGCCCGATCGACGACGGCGAAGCCCGCCTGGCCTACGTCGCCGTCACCCGAGCCCGCCGGCAACTGGACCTGGGCGGCCTGTCATGGATCAACGATCACCCCGCCGGAAATCCGCAGTGATCGTACTGCCCCGCACCAATGCCACCGAGCACTTGTCGATCCACCCGTTGGGCTAGGCCGTGTCTTTCGGATCGTCGCGAAAGACACGTGTTGAGGCTCGGCGCCATCGGGGCTACCGGTGTCGCAGGGCGTGGAGATCCGGCAGATGGCGTTCGCCGACGTGGGGCAGGGTGGTCTTCCGTCCTTGGCTATCGCACAGACGTACGCGCTGCCTCGGTGGGGACGAGTCCGTCTCCACGACGATGTCCTGGATGTCGGGCCACACCCACTTCCGCACCCCGTGTGGCCTACTTGGCGGCCCAGCAGCCCAAGTTGTTCCGCTTCCCTCCGCCGCCCGGCGCGGCGCGTCCGGCGATCCCAGCAGACCGTACGGCAGGTACCCGGACCGGACACCGAGTTCCCACCCATGGACCTGGACGGCGAGGCAGGCCAGGGCGAGGGTGCCGAGGGGGAGGAGGGACCGGGGCGCGGGATCACCGGCATCGGCCTCGACGCTCTCCCGGTACGCGACCAGCCGGGCGACGAGGGCGTCCTCGAAGGCGTGCTGGTCGTCGTCGAGGAGTACGCGGAGCAGCCGCTGGTCCGCGCTCAGCGCGTCGCCGACCTCGTCGAGCCGCCGGGCGGCCTCCGTGCGCTCCCCGGCGTCCGGCTTGCGCAGCGGAACCGTAGGCGTCGTCGAGTAGCCGGGCGCCATGTGCGGGGCCTTGGGCCACCCCGACCAGCCTGCCGCGTCCGGCTCTGCGCAGGGTGGTCGGGGACCCGTAGCGTTTCAGCAGCCAGTTCACGGCCTGATGGTCCAGTCACGGGCCGAGGACGCGCCCCAGGCTGGTGTGGAACTGAGTAAGCAGGCCGCGTATCCGGTTGGAGGTGCGGGGTGGCCTCGCCCGCCAGGTCCTGAAGACATGGAATTGCCTCTTGACAGCGATGTTCTCCCGAGCTCAGGACCCGCCTGGCCGCGCTCGCCCTGCCACGGTGCGGGCATGACGATGACGATGTGCCGTTGGGCCGTCGCTGCGACCACCGTGCTGGCCATGACCAGTCTCCTCGCCTTCGCCCTTTCGAGCTGGGCCACATCGAGTGCAGCGCCTGGCGGCTGCTCAGTCTGTGCTTGACTGGTCGTCTGAAGCCAGGCCATTGCACTTAGTGGCCGCAGCCCGGCAGGTGGGCGGATTCCACACGGCGCCGGTAGTGGATGCCGACACGGACGCGGAACCGCCGTGGCTTGCCACCGCCTACATACCGGGCCCGACACTGTCCCAGCTGCTCGCCCCACGTGAGCCAATGGGCGAGCAGACGCTCCGCCGACTCGGAGCTGCCCTCGCCGAGGCATTGCAGGCCATTCACGCCTGCGGACTCGTTCACCGCGACTTGAAACCAGGCAACATCATCATGGCCCAGGATGGCCCCAGGGTGCTGGACTTCGGGATCGCACGGGCTCTGGAAGGCTCCCGCCTGACCACGACCGGCACCACAGTGGGCACTCCGGGATTCTTGGCTCCGGAGCAAGCAGAGGGACACCCCGTCAACGGGGGTCGCCGATGCCCAGGGCATCTCCCTTGGTCGCAATGGTCGCTGTCGTGATTTCTCCTGGGACGCCGTCAGGGGTGTCACCCACGCCGAGAACGGCCGCGGATACGGGCTGACGATCACCGTCGCGCTGGTCAATGGCACTACACACAGCTGCCGAGTTACCACAGGTGATGAAGATGAACTCGACGAGTGGATCAACCAACTCGGTACTATTGTCAAGCATTTTCGCCCCAAGAAATGAACCCAACTACGGGCCAGCTCAAGTCCTGTTGCTGCTGGTCGACGTCCAGACCACGGTCTCATCAAGCCTGGACTGTCCAGGCGCTCCTGTGGACGGAGCGCGTGTTTAGCACCCCGCCTCCCCGGATTGGTTCGCTACGCGATGGCGCCCTGTCCGTAGACATCACCGGTAAACCGCAGCGGTGGTCGCCCGGCGGGCACCGTCACACGGGTTGGGGAAGCCAGGACGTCAGATGTCCGCATATGGGCGAGCTTGCACTCCGGGCTCACCCGCGACCCGCCGCGCTGGGCCGACGCCAGATGTCACCCACAGCTCATCCAGCCGGGACATCACCGCCACCGCGGTCTCCATCTCCGGCCGTGATGTCCAGGACTACCAAGCTCGGCTCGCATACATGCACCGCGTTCTGGTACGTCAAGGGCGGCTGGCGGGGGAGCCCCGGACAACAACCCCTTGCCGTTTCGCACGATGCGTCTCTCGAACTGCACCCTCCCCATGGAGACACGCGCTCTGAATAGGGGCACGGACAGAACGGGGCTCCTACTGCTTTCGGACTTGCCGGAACAGACCTGTCGAAGCTGCAAATCCAAACAGGCCAGGGAGTCGGCTGTGATGGGGTACAAAGGTCTCGTCGTTGTGCCTGGCGGCCAGGGGAGGAGTGGCGGCATGGGGGAGTCCGTGCACAGCGCCGCAGCCAGCGCGCTGGGCTACCAGCATCAGACCTGGTGGGCGCTGCTGGAATTGTTGCGGGCGGATCATGCACGCCCCGACGCGGCGATCTCCCTGGAACTTCATGACGACGTCGCGTGGGAGCAGGCCGAATCAGCGACGGAGCTCTTGCAGATCAAGCATCATCAAAGAGGTGAACGCCGGCTCACGGACGCCTCTCCGGACGTGTGGTCGACGCTGAAGACCTGGATGGACACGGCGGTCCCGTCAGATGTCGAGGGGCCGACGCTGGTGCTTGTCTCCACTCAAGAAGCGAACCCCGGCAGTGCGATGGCCGCGCTCCGCCCGGACTCACGCGATGACGAAATGGCCTTGAGCGCGCTCGAGCGTGCTGCCCTGCGGCGAGCTTCCGGACGTACCCGGGAGGCGCGCGAGCAGTTCCTCGAGCTGGGGCCGGCGGACCGGGCCGCGTTTCTCTCACGCATCACCGTGATGGACGCCTCGCCGCATATCGATGACGTTCCGGCTCTCGTTCGTGCGGAACTCCGGTGGAGCCTGCCAGTCGGGCACGAGGATCTCTTCCTGGCTATGGTGTGGCGCTGGTGGGACGAACGGGCTCTGGAACTGCTGCAGCGCCGCAGGAGGGCCGTTGACGTCGGTATGGCGCGTGCGGCCATCGCCGATCTGCGTGATCAGTTCTCTCGGCAGAGGCTTCCCACGATCGTCGGTCATGAGGGGACAGCCGACGACGTACTCACCGCGACTTACGGCAACAGTCCCTTCGTGCACCAGATGAGGTGGGTGGCTTATCCGCCGGTGAACCTGCGGCATTCGGTCATCGACTACCACCGTGCCCAGGCCCAGGCCATCCGCTGGATCGCTGAAGACCTCGTTGCAGCAGACGAGCTCAGCAGCCTCAGCCGCGACATCGTCGATGAATGGGAGAGCGAGTTCGAATGGATGGGACTAGAGCTCGCAGATGCGGCCGATGAAGCGACCAAACAGCGAGCAGGAGCCAGCCTCCTCAAAGACCTCTCGCAGCGTAACGGCCCCTGCCTGCACGGCAGGTATCACGAGGCGTTCTTCGTCCGCGGCCAACGTCATGAGCTCGCGGACACGGGGCGAGTGGGATGGCACCCCGACTTCCAGCACCGCATGCAGACTCTGCGGGCGGAATCGTGACCACGCCACCGACTGGGCAGATCCACGCCCCAGCCGCAGACACCGCCTGGAGCGAACCGTCGGCTCTCGTCGCCGCCATGCTCAACCCGGCACTGATCGCCAGCCTCTTGTCTGTTGCCGCGGGCTCCTACGAGCGGCAGAGAGTGTCGGGCATGCCGTGGCACCTATCCTTCATCGTCGCCCCCATGACGCTGCACCGAGGCACGCGGCAGGCGTTGCCTGCCAACACACGAACGCACCTTTCCACCTGGGTAACACGTAATCCCATGCTGCGGGCCGGCTTTCCCCGCCAGGCCAAGGCCTTAGTCATGCCGGTCCAAGCCGGCCTGAGATTCGCACTCCTGCATGACGTGCTGGAACTGCGCAGCGATTGCCTCAAACCGCGGACACGGCTGCGAGCAGGGGCGCCCGAACGTACAGAACTGGAAGACATCCTTCACAGCGCCCGCCTGATCGGCAGCTGGATGGCCAAGAACGAGACAGCCGCAGTCTTCGCCAGTCTCGGCGTGAGACCCTGAGCACGTGCAGCTGCTCGCCATCATCCTATACAGCACCGACGGGGCCCGCCGCGTCGTGGACTTCAAGCCAGGCGCACTCAACGTGATCACGGGGCACTCAGCAACAGGAAAGAGCACGCTGCTCGATATCTTCGAGTACTGCACGGGGCGCAAAACAGTCATGTTCCCTCTCGGCCCCATGACTGACGCAGTCTCCTGGTACGCAGCCCTGTTTCAGATGAGCAAGACGCGCGCATTCGTGGCCCGGCCAGCACCCGGACCAGGCAGGAAGACAACCAACCCAGTCATGTTGAAACTTGGGGCAGATCTCGAAGCCCTGCCCTACGAGGACCTCGCAGCGAACACCGACCGTCACACGCTGCGCCAACAGCTCAGCCAAATCATCGGGATCGCGGAGAACCACAACCACGATACCCACGGCCAGGACGGCATCGGGACCGAGGCCCACCTCGGCCACGCAACGTTGCTGTGTCTTCAAGGCCAGAGCGAGATCGCCGACAGTAACCGACTCTTCCACCGTCAAAGCGACCACCACGTCGCATTTGCCCTGAAGCAGACTCTGCCGTACTTCCTCGGAGCAGCCCCTCACGACCAGGCGCGTAAACACGCGCAGTTCACCGCCGCACGCAGACGCCTCAAGCAGGCAGAGAACAACCTCAGCCAGGCCCAGCGCGCAAACGACACAGCCCAAGAGACACTTGCTGCGCTGTGGCATGAAGCCCATGCCCTGAGCCTGGTCTCATCACCGACTCCTCCCGACGATCATGTTCAGGCATTGGAAACCCTTCACGACGCCGTCCAATCACGTGCTGAGATGCCCAGTGCGGAATACGAGAGTCAGCGCACCCTTGAGCTCGAGCAGACATGCGCCGACCTGCGCGACCAGCTCAGAGCTCTCGCGGCAGATCGTCGACTGCTCCTGGCCGAGACTGTCGCTGCGGACGACTACTCAGCCGCCGCACGTATCCCACGAGACAGGCTGGCGAGCCTCGGTCTCATCCCGTCGCCCAAGGACGACGACGCGACCACATGCGTTTTGTGCGGTTCGACTCTGCCTGAACCGGATCTGACAGTGGCGACGCTCAGGCACAGCCTCCACCGGCTCGACAGACAACTGGACGGGATCGACTCGATACGCCCGGCAAGGCGAGCGGCTCTCGAGGCCATCGAGCAGCGGACCGCTCGACTGCGCAGCCAGCTCAACGCGGCCGAGCACGCCTTGCAGGCTCTCGCGGAAGGAGAGGCAGCAAGCAGGCGCCTCCCGTACACGGATCGCAGCGACTTTGTCCGTGGCTGCATCCACGGCATGCTCACCGCACTACAGCGCACCTCAGGGGCTGACCTAACACGACTCAGGCGGGCACGGGACACGGCCAGGGCCGCAGTAGAGGCCCTTAAATCCGAACTCGACCCCGAAGCGGAGCGCGACCAGCTCCTCGCCCGACTCGTTCCCATCAGCCGGGACATCACACTATGGGCCCACGAGCTGCAGCTCGAGCACGGTGACGGCGGTGTGCATCTCAACTTAAGCAGGCTGACCGTTGAGTTCGACACCCAGGAGGGCAGGCACCCCCTTTCGCGTGTGGGCAGCGGACAGAACTGGGTTGGCTATCATGTTCTGTCCCATTTGGCCCTGCACCGCTATTTCGTGCGCCAGCGGCGACCGGTTCCGCGCATCCTCTTCCTGGACCAGCCCTCACAAGCCTGGTATGCCTCCATGACTCACGATGGCGACGAGCAGGGTCACGAAGATAATCTGGCGGCAGAACGGCTGTTCAGGCTAATCCAGGAAGTGGTTCAGGAACTGGCACCCGAACTGCAGGTCATTGTGTGTGACCATGTGAACCTCCCGGCACCGTGGTTTCAGGAAACCGTGGTACAGAACTGGCGGGAGAATGAAAAGCTCGTACCAGTACACTGGATGGATACAACGAGCCCGCGCAGCACACACCGCGAAGCGTAGTGATGCAGGTCCACAGGGCCTGTCACCGTGTCGCGAAGAGACTGTTCCCACCTGCATACAGGCCGCCGTCAGTTGACGCTGTCCTGCCTCAGGCTCTCCGACTCATTCGGTCGCTCCCTGCGCGGGAGGTGCCCAGGGCCAGCAGCTTCGGCGATGCTGCGGCGCCCTTTGCATGCACGGTTGGCGGTGAGATGTCGGGCTCCTGATCGTCGATCATGGTTGTGTGGTAGGGAACGCGGATCGTGAACGATCACCAGTGACCGAAGGATCACGGGCCCGTCGGCCGAAGTGATCGCTGATCGTCGAGCAGTCTGGTCGCGCTCGTCCATCTCCGTCAGGGGGACCACGCACGACGTGCTGGCCTGCTGGTTCGGCGTGGACCGCTCCACCATCACCCGGGCCATCGGGCGAGGTGCGGCCCCTGTTCGCTGAGTGAGGGTGTACCGTCCGCCCGGGCATGTGGCTGCGGACTCTCGCTGAGGTCGTCGACCATCTTGGCGCCAGCAGGAAGACCGGCATTGTCAACGGCAATGGGATTGGGGTCCGGTGCTCGGCCGCCGGACGCAAGGACCGGGACGCGTTCATCTCCGGCAAGGGCAAGCAAAACGCGGTCAAGGTCATGGTGGTCACCGACGAGGACTGCTGCGTGCTGTTCTGCCCCGACCGCCTAAGAAGCTGCCTCCCGTGGCCCCGCTGATCGTTTGGATATTGCTTGTCCGGGAGGTGCTAGATTACGCCAAACAGGGGAGCGGTGGGCTGGTTCGTGGGGGATTCGCTTGCAGCCGTCGGCGCCGTGTCTCGTCGTGGCTGTCATGACCCGGCGAGGGAACTGTCGTTGGTACAGGCTCGACCACAAGTGGGGAACGTGGCGCAAGCAGGGTCGCATTCGGCGGCAGGCCAGATGACCGGATACCTCTACCAGTGCGAACTGGCCTTGCTGGAACTTGCCCAGCGCAGCTGGGACGACATCACGGTCGAAGTCCGTATGGAGGTCCTCGACGACATCGAGTTCCTGTACGAGGACACGGGCGACCCGTTCGAGCTGCTGCAGTCCAAACACCGTGAGAACGCCGGGCGGTTGAGCGAGACCGGCAAGGACTTCTGGCGCTCTGTCGCCTCGTGGATCGACGCGCTGATCGTACTGGGGAGCCTGTCCGCCGGGGCGATGCCCCTGCTGCGGCTGGTCACTACCCAGGTGGCGGCCGGAAGGCACCTTCCTCCACCAGCTCCGCCCCGGCCCCGGGCGCTCTGTGGCCGATGCCCTGGTCGGCATGGAGCAGATCGCTCAGGCATCTGAGCCCGAGAACACAGCAAAGGACCGCAAGAAGTTCACCGACCTCACGCCCGCGCAGCGCTACCGGCTTGTTGCCGCCATCGAGGTCAACGATGCGTCGCCCCTGATGTCAGACCTCAACTCTAGTCTGGCCCGGACACTGGGGATCAGGGGCCAGCACGCCCGCGCCATCCTCGACGACATCAAGGGTTGGTGGTACGGCATGGCCGTCGAATTGCTGGACCGCAAGAACCGGACTCGGGCCTCGGTCACCGCCCAGGAACTGCAGTGCCGCCTCGAGGAGATCACCGACCGGTACGCAGGGAAGAACCTGCCCATCACCGAGACCCTGCGCCGCCTCACCGTCGCCGAGATCGACGTCTACAAGGACGACCTGGTCGTGGCCCAGATGCAGTGGATCGGACTCAAAGACCGCACCATCGCCACCCACCTGCGGGACTACCACTACGCCCGCGCTCAGCGCTCTGAATGGCTTCGCACCTTCAAGATCACCGAAGAGGGGCTCGAGGACTACGAGCGGCTCCTGTGGGACGAGTGGGACCACGTCTTCACCCGCCACACCGACGCGATCGAGGACGACACTCCCGCCGGAGAACGTAGGGCCGCTGGCAAGCGCGTCCTGGACGACACCATGGACAAGGTCGCCGACAAACCCGCCCGCCCCGGCAGCACCACCGAAGGATGGATCGGCCGCGGCACCATACACAGCCTCGCCGGCCGGGCACAGACCGCTGATGACGACGACTCCGTCGGCTGGCACCCCGACTACCCCGACCTGTGCCGGACCCGCGACGAGCCATGGGACCAGTGACCATGACCAACCACCGCGTCCCCGAAGCACAGACGCTGCTCAACACGGCCTTCGGCGGCTACCTCCTGGCCACCAGTGTCCACGCCGCCACCCAGAAGGCCGGCCGCCTCCTGCCCTGGCCCAGCGCCTTCCTCGTGCTGCCCTTCGTACTTCCCGCAGACACACGCAAGGACCTGCCCACACAATCCGTCCACTCCATGTCCGCGTGGCTCAACGAACATCCCCAACACCAAGCCGCCTTCGCGCAACGCGCCGCCGCACTGACCGAATACACCCGCGCCAGCCTGCGCACCGCCGCCCGCCACCACGCCATCGACGTCACCGCTTCAGGACTGCGCTGCCCTCGCGCGCCGAAACCCGCCTCGGCCGCTGCCAGTGAGGAAGTCGCTGACTGCGCCCGCCGCGCAGGCCTCGTCGGACGCTGGCTTGCAGTCGTCGACCCCTCCCTCGCCTTCAACCTCCTCGGCGTCCGTCCCTAACCACCCCCACAAGGAGCTCGCGAACCACCATGCAGCTACTCGCCCTGGCCCTCTACCACCGAGACGGCAGACCCGCCCCCAGGGTCCTGCGTTTCCGCCCCGGGGCGCTCAACATCCTCACCGGCGAGTCCGAGACCGGGAAATCCGAGATCCTCGACATCGTCGACTACTGCCTGGGACGCAGCACCCCCAACCTGCCCGACGAACCCATCGACCGGACCGTGGGGTGGTATGCGCTCCTGGTGGCTTTCCGCGACAGCCGTATGGTTCTCGCGCGACCCCGGCCCGCAGGCGCCTCGACCACCCAGGCCATGATTCGCACCGGTGACGAGACCCTCGACCTCCCCCGCGCCGACGAGCTGACGCCAAATTCGAACGTCGCTGCGCTGCGCAGCCAGCTCAGCGCCCGTCTGGGAATCGAAGACTTCCGCTTCCAGCCGCCCCCCGGCGCCGCACGCGCGGCCTTCGACGTCTCCATCGGCCAGGCAGCTCTCCTGTGCTTCCAGAACCAGAATGAGATCGCCGACAAGAAGGCCCTCTTCCACCGCCAGACCGAGAACGGCATCGCCCAGGCACTCAAAGACACCCTTCCCTATTTCCTCGGAGCCGCAGGGCCTGAACAGGCCCTGCACCGATACCACTTGAACGAGGCCCAGCGAGCCCAGCGGGCCGCCCAGCGCAAGCTCGACGATGCCCACCGCCACGCCGCAGCCGTGGACGCCAGCGGCCTTGCCCTGCTTCGCCTCGCTCAAAGCGAAGGAATCCTGGAAGAGGTCCCGGCAGCTCCCGCCCCCTCGGAGACCCGAGCTCTGCTCGAGCAGGCACTCACCGTCACGGTGTCGACCATAGGCCCGGTCGACCTCAGGGACCGGCGCCAAGCGCTGAACGACGAGCGGCGGGATCTGCGCGAACAACTGCAACAGCTCGATGAGGGGCTTGCACTGGTGGAACGCTGGCAAAAGCAGGGACAAGCCTTCACCGGTGAGCTGAACCTTCAGCTCGGCCGTCTGAAGTCCCTCGACCTCCTCGGGCCCGAACGCGACCACGACAGCACCGTCTGCCCGATGTGCACGCGTCCCCTGGACGAACCGGATGCGTCAGCCGCCGAGATCAACAGGCTCACCGAGCAGCTCTCCGCGGAACTCGATCAGGCCCAGACCATCCAGCCCATCCGCGACGAACACCGCCGCTCCCTTCAGACCGAGCGGGAAGCCGTCGTCGAACGCCTGAGAGTCAACGGGGCACAGCTACGGGAACTCGCCGCCAGCGACGAACGCATGCGCAACCTTCAGGAACAGCATGTGCGCATCGCCAGGGTCCAGGGACGGATCGACCAAGCGCTCACCGCCGGTACAGGATCATCCGTCGGCGACATTGGCCGGTTGAGCAACGATCTGGTCCTGGCTCAGGAAAACGTTGCTACACTCCAGGCCCTGATCGACGAGGACGACGTCACCGCCGAGACGGAACGACGGCTCACCGACATCGCCGCCAACATGACCACCTGGGCCAAGCGTTTGAACCTTGGACAGGCCGCCTCAGCCGACGAAGTCGCCATCAGCCTCAGCCAGCTCAACGTCGTGGTCCGACGTCCCCTGGGACGTCTCCCGCTGAACCGCATCGGCAGCGCGAAAAACTGGATCGGCTACCACCTCGTCGCCCACCTCGCCCTGCACACCTACTTCCGGCTCCACAACCGGCCGGTCCCGAACTTCCTCATGCTGGACCAGCCGACCCAGGCCTTCTTCCCCGCGAAGATCAAGGACGCCACCACCGTCCAGGATGCCGACTGGGCCACAGTCACGGCCTACTTCGAACTCCTGCGGGATGTGGCCGACCTCAACGAAGGCGCCCTACAGATCATCGTGTGCGACCACGCCAACCTCACCGAGCAACCCTGGTTCCAGGAGGCCATCGTGGAGGACTGGCGACCGGTCGACGGGCATCGCAAAGCCTTGATCCCGACCGACTGGGTCGACTGACGCTGGGCGGTGTCCACATCGGGCAACGTCCGGCTCTTCCCGTGGGCGAGAGGCGGAGCGCATTGGATCTGTGTGCCGGGCCGCCCGCCGAAGGCACCTACCGCGTCGACAAGCGACCTTATGATCGACTCGAGAACCTGGAAGAGAAGTGGTCGTTGTACCTGCTGCGGATGGAAATTTCGGACGATGAGGACTGTTCATGGCGTGCGACGACCCGTGTATTGAAAAGCGGCGTTACGAGTACGCGGGCGGACGGTACGTCGGTTGCCGTACATGCGGTGGAGATCTCTGCACCGTCTGCCGAACAAATCATCTCATTCCGTCTGAAATGCACCCCGAGGACAACGACGAGAACGTCTGCTCGGCTTGCGGTCCGGAAAAGGTTGATGCCGCGGACGCAGGGGCATGACCTTGCCGTCGCCCGCACGTCTGTCAGACGTCCATCGCGTTCAGCGCCTGGTCCACCGTGCCTTCTGTGAGGGGTTGGATCATGTCGGCAGAAGGCCGCATCCCGGTGCCGGAGGGCACGCCATTCGTGGCCGTGTTCAGGGAATTTGCTGGCCCAACCCTTGACCATAGAGGGCCCGGGCGGAGTAGCTGATGAGGGCGGGCCCGCTGCAGCCAGTCGGCCCCTGGCCCCGCGTGCCTAGCGTGATCCCACAATTCAGCAGGTCACCCGGAACGCCATCGCCAGGGTGCGCCAGGCATACGACTCCGACGTCACCCTCGGCTCTTCCAGGCCGTGTCCTACGCCGAAGACCTCATGCGCGTGCATCACCGACCTCCCAGAGCCCTCAGTCAGCCATCTCCGGGGAGCTCGTCGTGTGCCTGGGTGCTCACTCTGCCCCGCGAGCCGGTAGGCGCGTCCAAGGTGCTCCACCAGGTCGAGTACCCGGGCCTGCGTTGACTTGGTGTCCCGCATTCGATAATTTCGATGCCTCATCAGATATCGCAGTCGGTTTGAACGGGTGGATGAGGTGCTGCTGACAACAGGGCAAGCTGCGGAAGAGCTGGGCTGCGCGGTCACCACCTTCCGTCGCCTCGTCCACGCCGGAGTGCTGCCGGGCCTGTCGCGTCGGGGAGTGCGTGTCATGGTGCCGCTGGAGGTCGTGCAAACGCTCCGGGACCGTGTGGCCGCGCCGCTTGAACACCTCAAGGCCCGGGAGGTCGGAGTGCTGCGGGCCGATGTGGCCAAGCCGGTGAAGGAACATGATCGTCAGTGGCTTGGCTTCTCGGCCTCACTGCCGCCGGAGGACCTGCTGAAGGCACTGCGGGGCTGGTGGCGATGCGACGCGGCCAGTATCGCAGCCGGCGGAGTGCTGCCCGTAACACTGTCCGGCTACGTCGTCGCCGTCCTGACCGGCCTAAAACACTGGGAAAAAGACGGCCGCGGCCGCCACGGCTTCCCTGAAGCGGCCCTGACCGGCTACATCACCGACCTTGCGCGCCCGGTGAAAGAGCTGACCGCACCGAAGGCAGCCGACCGTGAACTGGCTGATCTCCTGCTGGGCACGCGCCTGACCTCCCACGCTGGCGGCACCATCGCCTACGTCACCACACAAACGCCACCCGCATAGCTCCCATCAGCCATTTCCCAACCCGATGCGACGCCCGGAAGAGACCGTGATGGACAGCAAGGAATTTACCGCCGCCCTCGGGCAGCTGCGTCAAGTCCGCGACGACATCAAGTCCGTCCGCAAGGAGCTGCAGCGGCTGGAAGCGGACCGGGACAAGCGGATCGTGGCGCTGGGAGCGTACGAGAAGGCCAAGGCCGACCGAATCGCCCCCGCGGCCGGCCTGGCCGTTGTTGACGTCGTCGCCCTGGTCCCGCATCTGGGCCCCCGTCAGCAGGCGGCCCCGCCGTCGGTCCCCGCGCAGCCGGAGCCGACCGGCGACGACGGCCAGGCCGCAGCTGCCGCGCCGGCGCCCGGACCGGTCGGTGCGCTCGCCCCTCACCTGCGCCGTCCCGAGCCCCGGCCCGCGGCCGCCGACAACGACACCGCGCCCGGCGAGCAGCTGCACGACGCGACCGGCGAACACGTACCGGAGACCGCGGCCGTCGCCGACGGTGCCGCGCCCGCCCTCGAGGAGCCGGCCGAGCAGCACGACCAGGAGCAGCAGCCCGCACCCGCTCCGGTCGTCGTGTCTGCTGTGGAGCAGGGCCGGGAGCTGCCGTCGATCCCGGCCGGGGAGAGCGGCGACGCCTGGTGCGCCCCGACACCGAACCTGGCCTCGAAGCGGCCCAACTTCACCCAGCAGCCGCGCCAGATGGCGTTCCTCGACACGAACACCGGTGTCCTGGTCCACCGCGACCAGATCGTGCGCCTGGACCTGGGCGCCGCCAGCGTCTCGGAGATCCTGACCGCCGTGTACTCCACCGTCCCCGAGTCGGTGGAGCGGATCTACATCACCGCCGGCGACCCGTGGCACTGGGATGCCGACCGGTACCCGTTCCTCCGCGACGCCGTGGCCGCCTGGCTCAACGCGCCGGTGCCCGGCTGGCAGGTGGAGTCCTCCCGGGGCAAGGACCGCCTGGCCGGGCACCTGGTCCACCCGCGCAACCCGGTGGGCCGCTGGCAGCGCGGCGACCAGCACACCGAGATCCGGTCGGTGGGGGAGTGGTTCGACCCCGACGGCGCCGACCCGGCCACCGTGCGGGACGCGTTCGTGCTGCTGTGGAAGCAGCTGCGCCACCACTGGCCGGATGTGACGCTGATGGGCTCGCCCTCGCAGACCGGCCGCGACCTTTGGTCGCGCACCATCCCCGCCAAGGCCGGGTCGCGGTGGGCCGAGGGGTATCCGGTGATGTCGGAGGAGATCCGCGGTCTGCTGCACGCCACCGCCGGGCAGGGCCGCACCGAGCTCATCCTCCCCCCGCGGGTACCGGAGAAGTTGCCGCGGCTGGTGGAGTGCGACCGCACCTTCGCCTACGCCAAGCACACCTGGGCCTCCGGCGTCGGTGCCCCCCGCCGCATCACCGCGGCCGCGTTCGCCGCCATGTCGGAGAAGGAGCAGACGAACGCGCTGTTCGCCCCCAGCCACTGGCAGATCCGCGTCACGGTGCCCGACGGCTGGAACCACGTCGGGATCCTCCCGGCGCCGGCCGCGGGGGACCGGGCCTGGTACTACCCGGCCGAGCCCGGCCAGACCTTCACCACCTGGGCCGGGGGAGCGGAGGTCAACCTCGCCCTGCGCAACCCGATCACCCCCTGGCGGATCGAGATCCTCGACGGCCTGCTGTGGGAATCCGGCACCCCGCTGCGCGACTGGTCCACCCACCTCAAGGACGCCTGGGCATCCCTGCAGGCGCTCGCGGCCAACCACGGCGACGAGCGGCAGCGCACCGCCGCCCACCTCGCCTCCCGAGCGGTCCGCAGCATCCTGCTGTACGGCATCGGCGGTTTCGCCCAGCGTCCCCGCATCACCACCCGCTCCGTCCCCGTCGGCCACGAGCACGAGATCCCGGCCGGCGCGCAGATCATCGGTTCCGACGGCGAGACGATCACCTGGCAGCGCAGCGCCGGATTCTCCCGCGACCCCTACGCGCACCCCGAGTGGGCGGCCGGGGTGTGGTCCGGCGCCCGGGCCGCGCTGCTGTCCACCAAGATGCGCGAGGACAACACGTTCGTCGGCGCGCTGCACCTGCCGCCCGACTCGATCGTGGCCTTCCGCACCGACGCCATCTACACCACCCACGACGCCCCCTGGCCCTACCACGGCCAGCCCGGCGACTACCTCATGAAAGGCCACCTGCCCGGACCGATCACCGGCCCGCGCACCGAGGAGGAACTGCTGACCCTGCAGACCCTCGGCCGCGCCCACCTCGCCGAGGAACAGGAGGCCGGGCAGTGAGCAGCAGCGTGCAGTGGGGCGGCCAGTGGGAACACCCGGCGTGCGGCGCCACCGGTGAGCAGGCGTGGGCGGACGAAGACACCGTGTTCTCCCAGCACGCCTGCGGCCGCGACGGTGAGGTGACCTGGCACGCGGAGTGGCACTGCGATGAGTGCGGTGCGACGGGCGATGACCTGTTCGACGACGACACCGTCACCTACTCCGACCACGACTGCGGCAACGACCTTCAGGAGGCGGCGTGACACCGCGCAGGCGCAGGACAGGCGGCGGCCGACGCGGCCGTGCCGGACGGCCGCAGGCGAACGAGGCGGCCCGGCTGACCCAGGAACTGCTGAACGCCGGCTTCACCAAACGCGACGTCGGCGAGATCATCGGACGCAACCCCTCCCTGGTGAGCCAGTTCTTCACCAAGGGCAAAGGCGCCTCCTACGTGGAGGCGCTGCACTACGCCGTCCAGGAGCTCCAGGTCGGCGCCGCCACCACCGTCCCCGAGCTCAAGGCAGTGGCGCAGCCCTACGTCCACCGCCGCACCACCAAGGCCGGGAAGACCGCGCGGGTGCGCACCAAGGACGTGATCGCCACCCCGGGCCGCTCCACCATGGCCCGGGCCGCCAAGCAGCACATCGCCTCCGGCGCCGCCCGGCTGCGCCCGGTGGTGGAGAACAGCGCGGCGGCCGAGGGCCGGATCGCGTTCACCGTCCGGGCCAAGAAGAAGGACTTCCTGATCGACTCCGGCCGCATGCGGGACTCACCGGGCGTGCGACGCAACGTCGTCCAGCGCAGGGACAGCACCGAAGAGCGCGCGTACGGCAACAGCGCCGGCCCCGGCCTGGGCGAAGCCGGATTCGACGCACGGGAGTGGAAGGACCGGGTCGACGCGCACGGCGGCGACGTCGCCGCCGCGGTACGCGCCTGGATGGTGGACACCGGCCGCCTCGCCCCCGACGCGCAGCTCACCCACCTCGAAGTCCGCGGCTGGACACCCACCTGACGTCTCATCGGAGAGGCTGCCGGTACCGCCTGGACGCACCGGCAGCCTCCCCATTTCATCGGCAGGGTCGGCAACCGCGCAGTTGGCCTACGGGCGATCCGGCACTACAGCACACCCGCCCTCAGCTCGGCACGTGAGGGCGCCGCCGGCTTGGGACCCATCAGCGGGAGACCGTTCCGCTGCCGGTCCTGGCGCGCGGCCCGGGGCCGCCCCCCTGCGTGCTGCGTACGCCGGTAGTTTTCGATGCTCGCGTTGTACGTCTGCACGCGCAGTGCCTCCGCAGGCCGTACTCGGGCCAGTGCCGAAAGCCAGCGCTGGGCAGCTCCCGGATCCACTCCGCAGGCGCGGATGATGGCCATGAGGATGTCGGTCGTCACGGGCCGCTCACCGCGCAGAACGGCCGCGAAGGTGTGGTGGGAGAAGCCGCCGCTTCGGCGCGCCATGTCCCTCAGGCTCAGGCCGCAGAAGCGCCGCATGTGGTCCAGGAGCTGCGCCAGCTCCGCCTGGCTCTTCACCCACTGAGGCGGAGTGAGCTGCCGCGTGCGGGCCCATCGGCTCATCAGCGCAGCGTGATGGTCCTCGGCATGACCGGTGCGCTGGGCAAGCCGGACGCCTTCCCACCGCGAGCGCCAGAGCGCCGGATCGCCACCACAGGCACGGACGTACCCGCGCACGGTGCGCCAGGTGGGCAACGCGCGACCGTTGTGCGCGTCCGAGAGCGAGGCGGTGCAGACGCCGGAGCGCTGCGCCATCTCGGCCAGCGTCGGTTCCCCCGCCCGGGCACGCAGCGCGCGCAGAGCGGAGGCGAAGTCCACCAAGGAGCTGTTCTCGCCCTCGTTGGTGGTGGGCAGGGCGTTCATGGGGCGGGCCACCGTGTCTCCTTTCCGTGAGCCCGCGGCCCGGGGTGCTGGGCCCCGGGCCGGAGGAATGGTCAGGACTGGGTGAAACGGCGGCGCATTTCGACGCTGACGAGCCCGGCAACGCCTACCACGGTCACAGCTTCGGGCAGATCGATCCCCAGTGCGAGGAGGGCGACCAGCGCGCCCAGCACCACGACCAGGAGGACCACGTCGATCCAGGACAGGCGGGGGCGCGGGGCCGAGGGCTCGGGCTGGGAAGGAGACTGGGAGGTGCCGGGGTCTTCAGGAAGAATCAGGGACAAGCGAACTCCAGGTCCGGACGGGATTGCTGCGGACGCGCCCTGGACCGGTTGCAGCCGGTGGACCAGGGCTATTCCTCACGCTACTGAGACCAACGCGCCTGTGTACGACGTAAGTTGCGGTACTCGCACACGTGGTCAACACGCCCTGGATCCGCGACACGCGTGGCACGCTGCACAGTTGGCCGGATTGCATGGATTCGCCCGGAAGATAGGATTTCCAAGAATGTGCGGCACCGTTTCCGCAGGTCACGGCCGCAGTTACTTCGGAGGAAGAGAAGCTTGTAATTCTCCGACAGGGAGTAAATAACTGTCCGCGCTCCGCTTCTTTGAAGTTTTTCGCGGAGTGTCGCGGATGTGTCGCGAATAATCCGCTGTGATCGCGCATGCCGGACTCACGTTTCCGCAGGTCACAGCAGGGAGTTTTTTGTGCGGTGTAACTTCCGGCGCCCAGAGGTTGCTGTTGATCACTTTGGCGGGCGAGACTCTTATCTCGTAGGAACGCGCACTTCAGCGCGGTCTCTCCGGGCGACGATCCGTATTGCTGTGGACGCACCCAGGGACAAACGGGGAGCTTCCGTTGCAGCGGAACCCCCACCAACTTCTCGGCATGCACCCTATGAGGTGAGCAAAGCTGAGGACAGCAGGTGGCCCGGCCAGTCTGGCCGGGCCACAAGTGTGTCAGAAGCCGTTCGCAGAACCGGCACGTTCAGCGACGGAGCCCCGGAGACCGCCGGCGGTCTCCGGGCCTCGGCATGCTGCTGACGGTCAGGATGTGCTGGCAGGCACGGGCCGGTCATCCAGGACGATGGTGGTGACCTCGCTGCCATCGGGCCGCGTATGCGTGGTGTCGGTGACGGCCAGCACAGTGCGTCGGTAGACCGCGCTGGCCAGTGCCCAGGTCGCCATCTCCGGATCGCCCGCAACACGGTCGTCGAGGATCTTGCGCATGGTGACCAGGACCGCCAGCAGGGACCGGCCGGACAGGAACGCCTCGATCTGTCCGTCGGCGATGTCGCTGGTGCGGTCGGGAAGACGGAAATGCGGGTGCTGGGCGGTCTGCTCGAGCACGAACGCCCAGGTGTCCCGGTGGCACACCAGCCGGGCGGAAGCGATAGCGGCCGCCGTCAGCACGCTCTGCAGGTGCTGGTCGTAGTCGGCCTCCTTCCGCGCCTTCCGCTCCTCCACGGTCTCCTGCCCCGGCGGCACGACCGAGGCCTCGACAGACGGTACGGCGGGTTCCGGAGCGGTCCCGGAGGAGGAAAGCGCCGGCACCTCTTCCTCCGGCGGGGCGGAAGGGACCTCGCCCGCGCGCTGCTGTTCGAGCGGCACGTCCTTCGTGCCGCCACCCGCGTCGGCCGACTGCATACCCTCGTGCACCGTTTCCTCCCCCTCGCCGCCGCCGCCGTTGCCGTCGGCGCCGGCCTCCAGAGCCCGCTGCTCATGATGTGTCAGCTCCGCTGCCGTCGAACTCGGCGCGACCGCCGGATTCGAGGCGCTGATCGTGTGCGCCCAGGCCTGCGCGATCTCCCGCCGCAGCGCCTCGACCGCGGCGCGCGTGTCCGACAGATCGCCGAGCATCTTCTCCTGGCGGCGCCGCAGCTCCCGGTTCTCCTCACGCAACCCGGTCGTGCCGAGCTGGATGTTCTCCAGCACCTTGCGCCGCAGTTCTTCTTGATCCTGGTGGAACGCCGCCAGGCCGACGGCGGGGTCGTCCAGCACCCGCCGTACCTCGCCCAGCTCGTTGAGGATCTTCTCGATGTCCTGTCTCCGCGTCATACAGCCCCCTCGCCGTCAAGCGCCACAGCAGCCCATCTCTCCCCATGGCCCCATCGGATGACGCGGCGGTTTCCGGCCGGGCTGCGCAATACGGCAGCCAGCGACGATGCGCACTCCCTGCGGCAGGGCGCGCACCGCGCACGCGGCAGGGGTGCGCAACTCCTACGCGCCGCCGACGTCCCACGGCATCGGCCCGCTGCGGCTGAGAGGCGTGCGGCGCTGCGCGGCTCGCCGGACCGCCACCGGATGCCTCCGGGTGGGCACCGCCGCATACGCCTTGCGCTGGTCTTCGATGGGGCGCACATCCGTTGCCGGGGCCAGGAAGTCGACCGGGACCGGCTCGCCCGCCAGACGCCCGTCCCGGGTCTCCAGGCGTCCCCACAACGTCAGCTCCAGGGCGTACCACCAGGAGCCGTCCCGCTCCTGGATGCGAGCACGTAAGGCGGCCCGGACGACCTGGTCGTCCGGCAGCCGCACGCGCACCCACGGTCCGCTGCCCGCGACCGGGGTGTCTGCCCTACCACTCACGATACGAATATTAGTTCGATGCCATGCGCGGATCTCCGGTCGCTGTGCCGAGAAGTCCGGGCGTACGCCGCGGTCAACCCACCGGTCAACGGTGACCACGAGGTTGACCACGGCAGGCCAGCGGGCCGTGGCTGCGCAACACCCGACGCACCCAGCTCAAGCTCCTGGACAGCCCTGACCTGCTCGCCACCCGCAAGGTACTGATCAGCCGAGAACTGGGGCGGACCGAAGCCGTCCTGGCCAAGGTCCGCGAGGAGGCGCCGTGACCACACCGCACAGCCACTCTCTCACCGAAGACGGTGTCTCCGCGAAGACTGCCGCAGCCCTACGGGCCGCGATGCAACGGCTCTTCGACGGCAAACCACAGCACATTGACGGAGGCCTCACCAAGGAGAAACTTTGGCGAGAAGCCCAGGTCAGCCGGGCCATCATGAACCGAGCCACCGCCATCCTCACCGAGTGGGACAGCCACATCGCCGAACACGGCACCACCACGCCGGGCGAAGCCCGGCGCGATAACGAGATCACCCGGCTCCGCCGAAAGCTCGCCGAGAAGACTCGCGAGTGCACCGCCATAAGTCGGCGCCTGGAGGCTGCCGCAATCGCCATCGCAGTCCTTCACGACGACAACACCCAGCTCCGCCAGGAACTCGCCGCCGACGGCGGCCGCGTCACCCCACTTCGCCCCTGATGAGGCTCGTTGAAAACGGCTCTGTCGAATGACCGGCGAAAGGCGATGATTCTCCCTGGAGTATCCAGTGCCCCGACCACGCGAGGACATGCCGCACCGATGAGCGAACAACTCCCGGAGGACGGCCAGCAGACCGTCCCCACCTGTCAAGGCACGCCCCCACCCCAGGTGGACTTCCCGCCGGTACACAACGGCATCGACTACCTCACCAGTGTGGTCGAGCACCTTTCCCACACCCGCCCCGATCCGCGGGACCTGAAGTACGCAGTCCTGCACCTTCACGCCGCCACCGAGGTACTGCTCAAGGCCCGCCTCCAGATTGAGCACTGGAGCCTGGTCTTCCTCGAACCACTCACCGCCACCCGCGAGAAGCTCGGGAGCGGTGCCTTCACCAGCTGCGGCGTCGAGGAAACCATCGACCGCCTAGAGCGATTCGCCAGCATTCGCATCGAGCACAAGCATCATCAGGCGATCAAGGCCCTGACCCTGGACCGCAACAAGCTCCAGCACTACGGACTTACCCATAACGCCTACGCGGTAGAGGCCCGCGCCGCCGTGGTGCTGCACTTTCTGATGGACTTCATCCATCTGCAACTGCTATGGCGCCTCGATCAGGAGCAGCGGGATCACGCCGAGCGCGAACTTGGCCCGATCCGTAGCGACCTGCCACTAATCGAGAGGTTCGTCGACGCCCGAATGAACAACATCAAGGATGTTCTGGCCAGCTGCCCTGAGTACACGCTCCAATGCGCGGACTGCGGGAAGTGGGCAGCCCTCGTGATGGACGTGGGCGGAGTGCGCTGCCTGTTTTGTAACACCGAGCGCGATCACCCCCTCGAGGCCGCGATCTGGTACCTGGCGCAAGCGGGTAACCAGTTCATTACCGGATCATCGACCGTGCCGACCGCGTGCCCCACCTGCGGAGAGGAGACATTCCGGGGCGACGTCCTATTCGCCGATGCCCCGGACCGGCCGCGGTACTTCTGCTTCTGTTGCCACTTCACCACAGAGACAGCCCTTTGCACGCGCTGTGCTCGCCCCTTCCCTGCCGACGGCAACCGGAGCGAATGCGGCACCTGCACGCCCCCATCGCCTGCCGTGCCCACCCCGAGGAACGTCCCGTGACCGGCAACCCGCGCCTGCACTTGGCATCCGTCTCCTGCTTCCTTGGGCTGGATAAACGCTCCGCCCCAGTCCCCCAGCCCCAGAAGGTCCAGTCCACCTGAGGCCCCCGCCCCCTAGACCTCCACAACCACCGAGCCCGGCGCCGCCCTGGGACGCCCCCGGCCCCGCCGCGATCCGGTGGAGAAGAGCCGATGGGGCATCACGCTGCTCCGCAGCTGGTTTCGTACCGCAGCACCGGGACGCGGCGGTGCTGCTGGCGACCGAGAGAGCCGTCCTGGGCTGTCGGCCACCATGTGAGCCTTGGCGGGGCCCAGCGACAAAACTCGCTGGGCCTCGCCAAGTGCCGGTGCCGAAGCCGACACGGGTGCGGGGGCCCTCGCGGCAACGCGGCCGCCCGCATCGTCCCGGGGTTGTGTGGAGCCACAAGCCGACGGGAGAGGTGTCCCAGAGGTGTGTACCGCCTGGGTGCTTCTGAGAATGGTTACTGCAGTGCAGGTGGCAGGCAATCCCAATTGGGATAGGGATGCGGAAACCCCTGACGGATCCGGGCGTTGCCCTGCGGAAACGGTCGGTGCGGCGGTCTCGATTCGGCGTGCCCAGTACGGGATGAGCATGCGGCTAAACCCGCACGAACATCCCTTCGGTGTCAGGCCGGGTGCGAACGTGCGACAACATCGGTGCATGCCACTCGAACGGGCGACGGCAACCGCCCCCGAGTGCAGACACGTGTGGAGCCACAACCGATGGAGGACGCATGTCCCGACAACCCCTTGGCGCCGCTTGCGTGGAGTCCGGTGCACTCCCGCTGACCTGGCCGCATGTGACGATCGTCGTGGTCGTCTTGATCCTTTCCGTGATCCTCGCTCTCGCGGGGATGCCGTCCCTCTCCGTGCTCGTGCTGCTGGCCGAGGCCACCGACACGGGCCTGCGCCTGGCACGCCGACTGAGCGCCGCCAAGCCGCTCATGACGGAGCAGGGGTGACCATGGGACGGCCGGAGAAGCCCATCGCCCCGTGCGACAAGGACCTGGAGGCCCTGGCACGGTGGCTCCGTGAACGGCGGATCGAGGCGGGATTGAGCTACGTCCAGCTCGCCGAGCGCATCCATCATCTGACCGCGGCCGACGGCACCTTTGCCCGCTG
This sequence comes from Streptomyces sp. AgN23, assembly GCF_001598115.1. Classification (NCBI taxonomy): domain Bacteria; kingdom Bacillati; phylum Actinomycetota; class Actinomycetes; order Kitasatosporales; family Streptomycetaceae; genus Streptomyces; species Streptomyces sp. AgN23. The sequence continues at coordinate 7,131 of NZ_CP007153.1, read as the reverse complement.
CAGTGCCGACACCCTGGCCAGAGCCGCATCCGGTGCCGCTGTACCGCGGCTGAAGACCGTCACCGCCTACGCCGACGCCTGCGGCGCGGACCAGACAGAAGCCGAGCGCCTGTGGAAACGCGCCCGGTACCGCCAGAGTCTGGCCAAGCGGCGGGACACAGTCCCTCCCCAGCACATCAACTACGTGCGCAACTTCGCCGAGTTGCGCGCCGCGCTCGTGGACCTCTACGAAAAGGACGGCTCCCGGCCGTACGAGGAACTGGAGAGGGCCAGCGACGGTGTGCTGGCCCATTCCACGGTCGCGCGCGTCATCGGCGGCGTGACCGGGCGCCCCACTCGCCTGTTCGTCCTGGCCTTCGCCCAGGCATGCGGCATAAAGGGGTTGGCCCTCAACGGGTGGGGCCAGGCGTGGGACCGGGCCGAGGAGCAGCGGCTCGGCGGCCCTAAAGCGGTCATACAGCGACGGCGCCCCGCGTTCGAGGTCATCCGCCACCCGGGCGGAGAAGTGGAGGTCTATGTGGACCGCTCACGCAACTCCGACGGTCAGGAGACCTGGCGGCTCAGCACCGTGCAGCAGCAGATGGAGCGGTACGTATCCGGGCAGCAGCAGCTGTGGGAACAGCATCTCTCCGCTCGCGAGGTGACGGCCGCCCAGAGCATCAGACACCTGCGACATCCGCGACGAGCAACCGCCTGAAGAAGGCGCTCAGCCACTCCTCACGGCGTTCGTGAGGGGCGGGGTAACTGTCACGGCGGAGGTGTCACGCTCTCCAGCGTGACACTTCCGAACTGGGGAAACCCCGTCCTGCTTGCCGGACGGGGCCCCTTCCCGCCGTTCCGTGACAGCGTGACAGCTTCGGCGGAGCACTGTGATCACTGCGCGGCATCGGCGGGATCATCCCCGGGCAGCAGCACCTCGGGGTTCCCCGCGAAGTACGTCACCTGGGCGCCGGGCACTTCGCGGGAGGGCACCGGTCCGGCCAGGGAGCCGTGCTCGGCGGCGCCCATGGCGGCCAGGACTCCTGCGAGGCGTTCGGCGGCGCCGGCCGGGCCGGTGACCGCGATCCGCATCTCGTACGCGCCCTCGGGCCCGGCGCCTTCGTCCTCACGGCGTGCTGCCCGGCTGCGCCCGGGCCGTCCCGCACCGGTGCCGTCGGCGATGCGCTGCAGGCACAGCAGGAGCCGGTCGGCGGTGCCGGGCGGCCACGGGGCGCGCAGCTCCCCGGTCGCCGGGTCCAGCTCGCCGCGCCACTGCGCGAGGCGGTCGCGAACCTGGCCCGGCCACACCCTGCGGTGCGGGCTCCAGACCCCCGTCTCGACCTGACCGTGCGGCATGGCCGGACCGAGCTGCACAGGGCACCCCAGAGCCGCCAGACGCTCCGTCACGCCCTTGAGCACATCGGCCGTCCAGGTGATGCGCCTGCGGCCCTCCAAGGCCGCCTGGAGGGCCTTGGCGCCCTCCTCCGGCGGGACAGCACCGGCGGGGGCGCCTTTGGTACGCGGCCCGGCGAGCCGCACCAGGACGTCGACCAGGAGGCGGCCGTGGCCGTCGACCGCGTGGATGCGGGCGGCCAGCGGCGGCCGCCGCCGGCCGGACGGTGTTGGCTCGGCCTCCAGCACCTCGACCCACACCACCGCCAGCGCCGGATCGGCCAGCACCCTCTGCGCCCACTCGGCCAGTTCGGCGCGCCGTTCGCGCAGCTCGATCTGGAAGTCCACGATGCGCGCCAGCTTCGCGCACATCGCACACAGGTACCGGCCGCGCCGCTCGGCGAGCGGCTGCTGGCAGTTGGCCCCGCAGTCCGAGCACACGCGCACCGTGGCGGTACGGCGCCGGTCGGCGGCCGCCAGCTGCCCACCACTGGCCTTCGTCGGCACCGCCTCGGCCACCGCGTACAGCTCGATGTCCATCTCACGGCCGCGGAAATCCCGCCCGGTCACCCAGCCGCGCACCGGCCCGCCCGGCTCACGCGGCAGATCCGCCCGTCCCAGCTGCGACTTCGACGCCAGCGTCCACGGCACCTCACCCCACCACCGATACGACACCGGCGACTTCGCGGAATCCCGCGGCCGCGGCGCCGCGCTGTTCCCGACCGTCGTGCTGTCGTCCTGCCGCTGCTCCTGGCCGTGCTCGAGCTCGTCCACCCGGTCCACTGCACACCCGTCCCTTGTGATCGCGCGGCGACAATCCGTCACCGCCCATGGGGTGTGACGGTAGCCCTCCATTCCTCCTTGCACAACCATCAAAATGCCCTTTGACATGGGTGTTCTTAGCTTGCAATTCGTGCGCTGATGGTAGGTTCGGAGTCGATGCCGCGGCGGACGCCCGCCCGCCAGATCGCGCCGGCCGTCGTCACCTGGGCCGCCAGCCGCTCGTACTCGGCCAGAGCCTCGTCCTCACCCTCGGAGCGGAACCGCCGATTGGGCAGCGCATCGGGGTACCTGTCGCGCCAGTCGCGCAACTGCCCGATCGCCTCCTCCGAGGTGTGCCAGCACGCCGACCACACCGTGTTCACCAGACCAGACGGCAGACGCACCGTCACCCCCTCAGGCCACGCCCCATCCCGGGAACCGGGCCAGCGCCCCGGCAGCAACGCCTGCGCCGGCACCGGCGGCCACTCCCGATCCCAGCCCCGCTCCGCCAGTTCGGCCCGCACCCCACACGCCACCAGCACGTCCAGGGTGTCCACCAGCTCACCGGTCTCGCGCAGGTGCTCCTTGAACATCTCCCACTGCGCCCGCTTCGCCGCGGCCTCCCGGCCGGACAGCCCCTCGGTGCTCCATTCCGGCTCGCGCGCGAATCTCTTGGCCCGCTCCCGCTCGGCCTTGAACAGGGGCTTGAGGCCCCTGAGGGTTTCCTTGGTGCCGAACGCCACGCGGGCGGTGACGGTGATGGTCCCTGCCTCGGTCATGGCGCTCATCATCCCGCCCCCAGCTTGCAAACCCAGCGGAACAACCTGCCGGGCACTCCCACTGCGAAGGGACGTAGCGAGCGGCTCCCCAGCGCCTTGGAGCACCGATCCCGGGGCGTAGGCGGGGTGCGCCCGCACCGGCCGCCCTCGGCCGGGGCCGCCGACTGGCCGGCCACGAACTGGCGCGCGGCGAGCCCGGCCGGGCTCGCCGCGTTTCGAGCACGATGTCGCCCTGCCGACGAACGCTCGCTGCGCTCCGCAGCAAAACCGGAGTAGAAGACGGGAACGTGACGTCTCTCCAAGCACCCGTTCGAGGGACCGCGAAGGCGCGCGCAGCTCGAGGCCGTCAACGCGGCGTTCCCTTGGAGTGCAGTGGTCAGGGACCGGCCTGGAGCGGCTGAGGGAACTGGGGGAACTGGGGGACTGGAGGCCTCTTTCCCCAGGTGAATAGGCACTTCTGGGGGATTGGGGGGCTGGGGGTGGGGGGTGTCGATCTGATGCGTCCGCTGTGTCAGCGCACGTCGCGGCAGGTTCGCGTTGCGTCCGAGTTGCGTCCTGGCGGACAGCCGCGTCCGGGCCGCGGACGCATCCGGGCGGTTCGGGGACAGGTTGTGGCGGGTGCGGACCGCATCTCGGACGCATCCCGGGACGGGTCGTTGACCAGGCCGCCGCCGTCGCCGGGATTCTGGGGCGGTTGTTGCGCTTGGGGCAGGAGCCACCGCGGTCACTTTGCCCGGGTCCCGATTCGGTGGCCAGTTTCTCATCACCGCGCCGGAGTTCGTGAATCACCGGGGCCGACGTCTTCATTCACCCGCGCCCGGGGCCACGCGGCTGCGCGCCGCTGTGGGGGCGTCTGCGGGCTCGGGTGGGCGTCTGGGCGTCTGGGCGTCTGGGCGCGTCCGCGTCCGTGAGAGGCCCGTCCGGGGCGGCGCGGTGGGCTGGTTGCGGCCGGATAGCCGGAAGGGGTCTTCGGGGTCGGTTTGGGCCCGGCGGGGCCTTGCGCGCGTTTGGCATGCACGGGTGCTCGTGCACGCGTGTGCACACGAGAGGTAGCAGCGCTGGGCGGTCGAGGCGCGGGTGGGTGGCAGGAGCCGTGGCTGCTCGGCGCGGCGGTCCCGCTCGCTCTGGCGGCCGGACGGAGCGCCGGGGACGGGGCGCGGGCAGGGGCCAACGCGTGCCGCGTGTGTGGCGTGCTGCCCGTGCCGCTCGCCCGCGCTTTCACGTGCGCGCGATCCACGCGTACGTGCGCGTGCCCGTACGGGTCGGCCTGCTTTCGGCCGTCACAGCGCCGTGTCACAGCCGTGGTCACCGTTCCGGTCACAGCCGCGGTCCCGGCCGGGGACGCCGGGCTCCAGGAGGCGCCCGCCGCCCCGCCCGGAACTGTCCAGACCTCTCCCGGCTGGCTGCGGGAAGAGGTGTCGCCGTCGCGGACCCACTTGCCCACGGGGTCTGATCTGCAAAAACGAGCGGTGTCCGATTTGGGGGGCTCACACCTTCGGTGTGACCTTCGGTGCAACGTCCGGTCCCACCCCGCAGCACACGACCCGGCCAACCTTCGGAACAACCCCTCCGGAGGCTCCCGGGGCCGCAAGCCCCGACTACCACGTGACCAGGGTCACAGTCGCCGGTGAATGCCCTGCTCAGGCCGTGGTTGCCCCGCTAACCCCTCCGCGTTCGATCCTGGCGTCGCCCTGTCCGGGGTCTCCCTATGCCGCCTCAAGGCATGGGAGTTCACACGCTCCACCGCCATGTCCCGCATGCGAGACACGTATGCCCGAACCCTGGAGGAATCCACCGCTATGTCAACGATTGCCCTGCTGCTCGTCCTGGTCCTGGTGCTGGTCGGCCTGATGGCCGTGGGCGGTCTCGCCTACGCCGTGTACCGCCGTCCGGTGCTGACCCAGCCGGTGGTCGTCGCCCTCTCCGGGGCGATGCTGCTGGCCGCTCTGGTCACCCTCGCGGTGACCGCCGGCGCCCGGTGACCCGGGACGCTCGTGCGGGGACGGGACGCCCGGAAAGCGCCGCCCCCGCACGAGCTGACCCCCCGCTGCGGGAAGCAGCTGCTGCGCCGCGGGACTTCGGGTGCCTTGTCCGAGGCGAGCCCTCACGCTGGCGCTCCCGGGGCCCGGCGGGGCCCCGGGAGCGTGACCTGGTCTGCGGCGCTGGGCGATTGAGAAGTTCTTCATCAATCGCGGACCTGGTGGGCGTCGGAGGTGTGTTCGAGGAGACAGGGGGTGTCTATGAGAAGTAGTCGGCGCGGGCGGCACCCCTTGACCACGGGGCCTGAGCTGCGGCGTCGTCCCCTCGCGTCCGGGCCTGGGGGCGACGTGAGGAGCAACCCGAGAGACGTCTCGCAGGGCAACCCCTGGGGCTCTCTGCCGGGCAACCCGGAAGGCAATCTCGGCCCGCCGGCCCGGCGCGGCATGGCGGACACCATCCTGCACACCACGGTGCACACCGTCCCGCGCACTATCTGGTACACCCCGACCCCGTAAGCAGGGCCGTTTACGCAGGTCACGACCGTAGTCAACAGCCGGACTTCCCTCCTACGCCGCCTTGCTGATGGGGAGAAAGGCGGAGGCGGCTACTCAGGGCGGGACACCGCTACGCTCGCCGCGCCGCGCCGCCCTGGCCCGGCCCGGACGAACAGAGCCCGATCAAGGATCGGGCCCTTCGGTGCGCTCCCCTGTCAGCCCTCTACACCGTCCTCGTCGGGCCCGGTGGCGTCTGGATCGCGTAGGGGCCGCAGGGTCCCGCCAGCCGGAACGGTGGCGCGGGAACTGTAGCGGCCCAGCATGTTGAGGTTGGCGTGGCGGAGTGGGGAGAGTCGGGCGACGTCCTCGTTGAGAACGTCGTGCTCCCGCTGGTCGGCGGGCAGCGCCCGTAGGGTGGTGACGGCGGCGTCCTGGTAGCGGGTGGTCCACGGCACTGCGGCGTTCAGCACCAGGCCGAGCGCGCGGAGCTGGTCCTCCTGCCCCGTCCGGTATGCCTGCCCGCGCTTGCCGTGGTGTCGGCGACCGCAGGACCGTGGGCCCGATCAGGTGACAGGTTCGTCGTTGTGGGGGCCGATGGTGCCGGTGCGGTGGTGACTGCCGTTGGGACCGCTGGCTGACCAGCTGGCAGTCAGTCTGTGGCCGGTTCCCAAGGAGTACTTAGGGAAGACGGACAGCTCCATGCGGCAGGCGAGGAGGAAGGCGCCGCGGGCGTCAGCGAAGACGGCCTGAGCCTCATCGAAGGCATACCGCGCCGCTTGCGGAGGGTTGTCGGTAACCGCCTCGCGGACGGTTGCCTGCAGGGCGGCGGCGGCCTCCTGGAGGTCGCCGCCAGCGTCGTGGACCAGATTTCCTGCGGCCAGGGTGCCGTTCTGGATACGGCCGAGCGTGGTAATGAACCGCTCTGTCACTTCCCACGGGTGCGGCCTGTCCGGACGGGGCCCTCCGTCAATTACAGGGCGCAGGGCCTCGGAGCAGTAACTTTGGAACTCCAGAGCGGCGTCAGCGACGTCGCGCAGTGCGGTCTCCAGCTCTTGACGGCGGACGGCGTCGATGGCCGCACGGGCGGAGTGCTTACCAGCCGCGTAGGAGGCCCAGGCTGTTATCAGCACCAGGGGGGCGCCAACCAGGACAGCGAGGACTTCCGGTTCCTTGAATAAGGCGAGCATCTGGCGATCGTGCCATGAGGGAGGGCAACCAAAGCACGCCGGAACCGCAGGACATCGGCGGTTTCGACAGCAGGCGCCCTTGCGGCTGGTGACTGAGCTAGGACTCTGGGGCCCTGTGAGGGCTCACAGCTGGCCCGGCTCCAGTCGACGGCGTCCCGGCGGCCGCGTCTGGAGCTGGTCCTCGTCGAGTGGGGTGGGTGGCTCGGTGGCGGTCCGTCCACAGCCGAGAGGGCGCGCTCGGCTGTCGCCAATTGGCGACGACGGCGGCGACTCCGGCTCGTCGGGCGGGGCGCCGAGCGTCAGATGCCGGGTGCTGGGGCTGCTCGTAGGAGGCTTGCGGCGATTCCGATCAGGGCTTCGGCTTCCCCGCGGCTGTAGGAGAAGTCCTTGGTCATCTCGTCGGCGTGTTCGGCACCTGACGCCTGGTCGAACGCTGTCTTGTAGATGGCTCGCCATCGCTGTGCCTGGCTGCGTTGGTGCAGATCGTCGGTCTTGCTGATCGACGGCCAGTCGGCCAGGGCGAGGATCCGTTCCAGCGCCTGGCGGGCGCTGCCGATC